>NZ_CP011132.1 GCF_000981805.1 Citrobacter amalonaticus Y19
GGATGTTCCTGCTGTATTGGTTGAAAATAAACCCTTCGCCAGCAGCACATGAACAAGTTTCGTCAGGTGAGTAAATCAAATATTTATTGACTTAGGTCACCAGATACTTTAACCAATATAGACATACAGCACAGACAGATAAAAATTACAGAGTACACAACATCCATGAAACGCATCAGCATCACCATTACCACAACCATCACCATTACCACAGGTAACGGTGCGGGCTGACGCGTACAGGAAACACAGAAAAAAGCCCGCACCGAACAGTGCGGGCTTTTTTTTCGACCAAAGGTAACGAGGTAACAACCATGCGAGTGTTGAAGTTCGGCGGTACATCAGTGGCAAATGCAGAACGTTTTCTGCGGGTTGCCGATATTCTGGAGAGCAATGCCAGGCAGGGGCAGGTAGCGACCGTTCTTTCTGCCCCCGCTAAAATTACCAACCATCTGGTGGCGATGATTGAAAAAACCATCGGAGGTCAGGACGCATTGCCCAATATCAGCGATGCCGAACGTATTTTCGCCGAACTGTTGACTGGACTCGCCGACGCCCAGCCGGGCTTTCCGCTGGCGCAACTGAAAGTGTTTGTTGAGCAGGAATTTGCCCAAATCAAGCATGTGCTGCATGGGATCAGCCTGCTCGGACAGTGCCCGGACAGCATTAACGCCGCGCTCATCTGCCGTGGCGAAAAGATGTCGATCGCCATCATGGCGGGGTTACTGGAAGCACGCGGCCACCACGTTACCGTTATTGATCCGGTCGAAAAACTGCTGGCGGTGGGACACTATCTTGAATCCACTGTCGATATTGCCGAATCGACTCGTCGCATCGCCGCCGGACGTATTCCCGCTGACCACATGGTGCTGATGGCCGGTTTCACCGCCGGTAATGAGAAAGGCGAACTGGTGGTGCTGGGGCGTAACGGTTCTGATTACTCAGCTGCGGTTCTGGCTGCCTGCTTACGTGCCGACTGCTGTGAGATCTGGACGGATGTCGACGGTGTTTATACCTGCGACCCGCGTCAGGTGCCTGATGCCAGGTTACTGAAGTCGATGTCTTATCAGGAAGCGATGGAGCTCTCCTATTTCGGCGCGAAAGTGCTACACCCTCGTACCATTACCCCCATCGCACAGTTCCAGATCCCTTGCCTCATCAAAAATACCGGTAACCCGCAGGCGGCAGGCACGCTGATCGGCGCCAGTCGCGATGAAGACGATCTGCCGGTGAAGGGGATTTCAAACCTCAACAATATGGCGATGTTCAACGTCTCCGGTCCTGGTATGAAAGGGATGGTGGGGATGGCGGCGCGTGTGTTTGCGGTGATGTCCCGCGCGGGAATTTCCGTCGTACTGATTACCCAGTCTTCTTCTGAGTACAGCATCAGCTTTTGTGTGCCACAGGCAGACTGTGCCCGTGCACAGCGCGCCTTGCAGGATGAGTTCTACCTCGAGCTGAAAGAGGGCGTACTGGAACCCCTGGCGGTGACTGAGCGGCTGGCGATTATCTCCGTCGTCGGGGATGGCATGCGGACGCTGCGCGGTATCTCGGCGAAATTCTTTGCCGCACTGGCGCGCGCCAATATCAATATCGTGGCGATTGCGCAGGGTTCTTCCGAGCGTTCTATTTCAGTGGTGGTTAACAATGACGACGCCACGACAGGCGTACGCGTCACCCATCAGATGCTGTTCAATACCGATCAGGTAATTGAAGTGTTTGTCATTGGCGTGGGTGGGGTAGGCGGTGCGTTGCTGGAGCAGCTTAAGCGTCAGCAAACCTGGCTGAAGAAAAAACATATCGACCTGCGCGTGTGCGGCGTGGCGAACTCCAGAGCGCTGTTGACCCATGTGCATGGCCTGAATCTTGAGAACTGGCAGGCCGAGCTGGCTGAAGCGAAAGAGCCGTTCAATCTGGGGCGCTTAATTCGCCTGGTGAAGGAATATCATCTGCTGAACCCGGTGATTGTTGACTGTACCTCCAGTCAGGCGGTGGCCGATCAATACGCTGATTTCCTGCGCGAAGGCTTCCACGTGGTCACGCCGAACAAAAAGGCGAATACCTCGTCGATGGATTACTACCATCAGTTGCGTTTCGCTGCCGCGAAATCACGGCGTAAATTCCTCTATGACACCAACGTGGGTGCCGGTCTGCCGGTGATCGAAAACCTGCAAAACCTGTTGAACGCGGGCGATGAGTTACTGAAATTCTCCGGCATTCTGTCTGGTTCACTGTCGTTTATTTTCGGTAAGCTCGACGAAGGCATGAGCCTTTCTGAAGCGACCCGCATCGCGCGTGAAATGGGCTATACCGAGCCAGACCCGCGTGACGATCTTTCCGGAATGGATGTGGCGCGTAAGCTGCTGATCCTTGCCCGTGAAACCGGACGCGAGCTGGAGTTGTCTGACATCGTCATTGAACCGGTGTTGCCGAAAGCATTTGATGACTCCGGCGACGTTGACGCGTTCATGGCGAATCTGTCGCAGCTTGACGACGCGTTCGCCGCTCGCGTGGCAAAAGCCCGTGATGAGGGCAAAGTATTGCGCTATGTTGGCAACATCGAAGAAGACGGCGTGTGTCGAGTGAAAATTTCTGAAGTGGACGGTAACGATCCGTTGTACAAAGTGAAAAACGGCGAAAATGCGCTGGCTTTCTACAGCCACTACTATCAGCCGCTGCCGTTGGTTCTGCGCGGTTATGGCGCGGGCAACGACGTCACGGCGGCAGGGGTATTTGCTGACCTGTTGCGCACCCTCTCATGGAAGCTAGGAGTTTAACATGGTTAAAGTTTATGCCCCGGCTTCCAGTGCCAATATGAGCGTTGGATTTGATGTGCTCGGGGCGGCAGTGACCCCCGTTGATGGCGCATTGCTGGGCGACGTGGTAACGGTCGAGGCGGCGGACAGTTTCAGTCTGAACAATCTGGGTCGCTTTGCTGACAAACTGCCGTCAGAACCGCGTGAAAATATTGTCTACCAGTGCTGGGAGCGTTTTTGTCAGGAGTTGGGTAAGCAAATTCCGGTGACGATGACGCTGGAAAAAAATATGCCGATCGGCTCCGGATTAGGCTCCAGCGCCTGCTCGGTGGTGGCGGCGCTGGTGGCGATGAATGAGCACTGCGGTAAGCCGCTGAATGATACGCGCCTGCTGGTGATTATGGGGGAGCTGGAAGGGCGTATCTCCGGCAGCATTCATTACGATAACGTCGCGCCGTGCTTCCTCGGCGGTATGCAATTGATGATCGAAGAAAACGGCATTATCAGTCAGCAGGTGCCAGGCTTTGATGAGTGGCTGTGGGTGCTGGCCTATCCAGGCATTAAGGTCTCCACCGCAGAAGCGCGGGCTATTTTACCCGCACAATATCGTCGCCAGGATTGCATTGCCCACGGGCGACACCTGGCCGGGTTTATTCACGCCTGCTATTCCCGCCAGCCAGGGCTTGCGGCGAAACTGATGAAGGATGTGATTGCCGAACCGTATCGCGAGCGTCTGCTGCCTGGTTTTGCCCAGGCGCGTCAGGCCGTCGCCGAAATTGGCGCGCTGGCGAGCGGGATTTCCGGTTCAGGGCCGACGCTGTTTGCGCTCTGCGATAAAATGGATACGGCGCAGCGCGTGGCGGACTGGCTGGGCAGTCACTACCTGCAAAATCAGGAAGGCTTTGTTCATATTTGCCGGCTGGATACGGCGGGCGCACGAGTACTGGGATAATTGATGAAACTCTACAATCTTAAAGATCACAACGAGCAGGTTAGTTTTGCGCAGGCCGTCACGCAGGGGCTGGGCAAAAATCAGGGGCTGTTTTTCCCGCACGATCTGCCGGAATTCAACCTGACAGAAGTTGATGAGATGCTGAACCAGGACTTCGTCAGCCGCAGCGCGAAGATCCTGTCCGCGTTTATCGGCGATGAAATCCCGCAAGAGATCCTCGAAGCGCGCGTGCGCGCTGCCTTTGCTTTTCCGGCACCGGTTGCCCAGGTGGAGGGTGATGTCGGCTGTCTGGAGCTGTTCCACGGTCCGACGCTGGCGTTTAAAGATTTCGGCGGGCGTTTTATGGCGCAGATGCTGACCCACATCAGCGGCGACAAACCGGTGACCATTCTGACGGCAACCTCCGGTGATACCGGCGCGGCTGTGGCGCATGCGTTTTATGGTCTGCCGAACGTGCGCGTGGTGATCCTCTATCCGAACGGCAAAATCAGTCCGTTGCAGGAAAAACTGTTCTGTACGCTGGGCGGCAACATTGAAACCGTCGCCATCGACGGTGATTTTGATGCCTGCCAGGCGCTGGTCAAACAGGCGTTTGATGATGAAGAGCTGAAAGTGGCGCTGGGACTGAACTCGGCTAACTCCATCAATATCAGCCGTCTGCTGGCGCAGATTTGTTACTACTTTGAAGCTGTTGCGCAATTGCCGCAGGAAGCGCGGAATCAACTGGTTGTTTCTGTTCCAAGCGGCAACTTTGGCGACCTGACGGCGGGCTTGCTGGCGAAATCCCTCGGCCTGCCGGTGAAACGTTTTATCGCCGCCACTAACGTTAACGACACGGTGCCACGCTTCCTGCGGGAGGGACAGTGGGCGCCAAAAGCGACCCAGGCAACGTTGTCCAACGCGATGGACGTGAGTCAGCCGAACAACTGGCCGCGCGTAGAGGAACTGTTCCGCCGTAAAATCTGGCGTCTGAATGAGCTCGGTTACGCTGCTGTGGATGATGAAACTACCCAGGACACGATGCGTGAACTGAAAGCGAAGGGCTACACCTCTGAGCCGCATGCGGCAGTGGCGTACCGCGCTCTGCGTGACCAGCTCAATCCGGGCGAGTACGGCCTGTTCCTCGGCACCGCGCACCCGGCGAAGTTTAAAGAGAGCGTAGAAGCTATCCTGAACGAAACGCTGGATCTGCCGAAAGAACTGGCGGATCGTGCGGATCTGCCGCTGCTTTCGCAACATCTGCCGGCAGATTTCGCTGCTCTGCGTAAGCTGATGATGACGCGCAGTTAAGTTTGTCATCGTTTTGAACAAGCCGGGGATACCCGGCTTTTTTATGGAGAAAATAAGGAGAAATTACGCAGAGAAAAAGCAGAAATTCCCAATAAATGCGGACACTTAGAGATTAGGATTGCGGAGAATAACAACTCACGTTCCCATCACGTAATCTCCTTTCATCGACCCGAAACGGGCAATGACAGAAAGGAGTTCCTCATGAACAAACTGAAACCTGTGCTTCTGGCGCTCTCCATGATGCTGGTGACTCCACTTGCCGTGCAGGCGGCTGAAATCACCCTGGTTCCTGCCGTTACATTACAGATTGGCGATCGCGATAATCACGGTAACTACTGGGATGGCGGAAGCTGGCGCGACCATGGCTGGTGGAATAAACACTATGAATGGCGCGGAAATCGCTGGCAGTCGCACGGACCGCGTCCGCAACCGCACTATGATAAACACGATGACCGTCGTCATGACGATCATCGTCCAGGTCCTGGCGGGAAACACCATTAATGCGGATGCCGGGCAGACGCGCGTCTCCCGGCAGAGTATTACTGCTCGTGACGCTTAAACACCAATTCGCCATTCCCGGAGGCGGCGTCATCAAAGAAGTAACCTTCGCTGTTGAAGTCGGTGAGCTGTTCGGGCTTCGTCAGACGGTTTTCAATGATGTAGCGGCTCATCAGGCCGCGCGCCTTTTTAGCGTAGAAACTGATGACTTTGAACGTGCCGTTTTTCTCGTCGAGGAAGACGGGTTTGATTAGCTCAGCGTTCAGTTTCTTCGGCTTTACGGATCGGAAGTATTCATCTGATGCAAGGTTAATCACCACCTGGTCGCCCTGTGCGGCGAGCGCTTCATTGAGCTTATCCGTGATGATATCGCCCCAGAATTGATACAGATCCTTTCCTTTCGCGTTCTCCAGACGAATGCCCATTTCCAGACGATAAGGTTGCATCAGATCCAGCGGGCGCAGCACGCCGTACAGACCTGAGAGCATACGCAAATGCTGCTGGGCAAAATCGAAATCGGCTTCGCTGAAGGTGTCGGCCTGTAATCCGGTATAGACGTCACCTTTGAAGGCCAGAATAGCCTGGCGCGCGTTTTCCGGCGTGAAGTTCGGCTGCCAGTCGTGAAAACGGGTGGCGTTCAGGTCAGCGAGCTTATCGCTGATGTGCATCAGTTTACCGATCTGCGGGGCTGAGAGTTGGCGCGCCACATGGATCAGTTGCTGGGAGTGGTCCAGCAACTCAGGCAGCGTATGGCGCGTTGTCGCCAGCGGGCTCTGGTAGTCGAGCGTTTTTGCAGGTGAAATCAAAATCAGCATATCCAGTCCTTGCAGGAAATTTACTGCGACTGTAGCAAAAAACACGGCTGAGTTGATCGATAGTTGCGATTAGTCTCGCGGTATGTCGTCCCAGGCATCTGGCGCCAGTTGCTGTTCAATATCCGGATAGCGCAGCGGATCAAAGACCGGACGAACCCCCAGTTTTCGCTGACGCAAGTAGTCGCTGGCCAGGGTATGCACCACCGGAGAGAGCAGCAATATTGCCGTCAGGTTAGTGATCGCCATGCAGGCCATGATGATATCTGCCAACTGCCATAGCAGCGGGAAGCTGAGCAACGTTCCGGCCACCACCGTTGAGCAGGTGGCAATACGTAAAATCCAGATGGTGCGCTTATTATCCAGGTTCAAAAAGTACAGGTTGTTTTCCGCATAGATGTAGTTGACCACAATGGAGCTGAAGGCAAAAAGAATCACGATAACCGCGACGAACGCAGCCCCCCAGTCACCGACCAGCACATTCATTGCTTTCTGCACCAGTTGGATCCCTTCCATTGGCGCATAGGTCGTGCCGTTGCCCGCCAGTAAAACCAGCATCGCCGTTGCACTACAGACGACCAGCGTATCGATAAAAATACCGATCATCTGCACAATCCCCTGCGCCGCAGGGTGCGGCGGCCAGGATGATGCGGCGGCAGCGGCGTTAGGCGTTGAGCCCATCCCGGCTTCATTGGAAAACATACTGCGTTGAAAACCGCTGGTGATCGCCTGGCTCAGCGTATATCCCGCGACGCCGCCCGCGGCTTCTTGCCAGCCAAATGCGCTTTTGACGATAGAAATGATGATGTCAGGCAACTGACCGATGTTGATCAGACAAACCACCAGGCTGGTGACCACCCACATCAGCGCCATCACCGGGACGAACCACTGCATCATCCGTGCCACGCCCTTGATCCCCCGAACAATGACCAGCAGGGCGGCTATCGCCATGACAATACCGGTGGCGATCGGCGGGAAATCAAACGCGAATTTGAGGGCGCGGGACACGGAGTTGGCCTGCACGCTGTTGAACACCAGTCCGTAGGCGATCAGCAAAAAGATGGCGAATAACACGCCCATCCAGCGCATGCCTAACCCACGCGCCATATACCAGGCGGGGCCACCGCGAAACTGACCGTGTCGATCGCGCTCTTTGTAGAGCTGTGCAAGGGCGCATTCGGCAAACGAGGTCGCCATACCAATGATGGCGGCGACCCACATCCAGAACACTGCGCCAGGTCCGCCTGCGGTAATGGCCAGCGCCACGCCCGCCAGGTTGCCGCTACCGATACGGGCGGCAAGGCTGGTACAGAGTGACTGAAACGACGTTAACCCTCCCGGCTGCGGGTTAATGCTGTTTTTCAGGCTTCTGCCAAACTGGCGGATATAGCGAAATTGTACGAAGCCTGTGCGCCAGGTAAACCAACACCCTGCCCCGAAGAGCAGGTAGATCATCACCGATCCCCATAGCACATCATTAATAAACGCGAAAAAATCAGGCATTAACATCCCTCTTGTTGCTGCCGGTACGCTGTAACAACCCTGTGTAAGCGTTACCAATTGTCAAATAGTATATACGCTGCCGGGCAATTGATAGCGACCTCGTAGTATACATGAGGTTGAGCGCCTGAATGGCGTGCCACATCAAGGCCGGGCCCAGAAATTGTCCACAGGTGCCCTCAAGGGGGATTAGCGCATTGTCTGCGGTTGCGCTGTCACTACGTCGTGTTATCATCAGGGCAGACCGGTTACATCCCCCTAACAAGCTGTTTAAAGAGAAACACTATCATGACGGACAAATTGACCTCCCTTCGTCAGTTCACCACCGTGGTGGCCGACACCGGAGATATCGCGGCAATGAAGCTGTATCAGCCGCAGGATGCCACAACCAACCCTTCTCTCATTCTTAACGCAGCACAGATCCCGGAATATCGTAAGCTGATTGATGACGCTGTTGCCTGGGCTAAGCAGCAGAGCAGCGACCGCGCGCAGCAGATTGTTGACGCAACCGACAAACTGGCAGTGAACATCGGTCTGGAGATCCTGAAACTGGTCCCGGGTCGTATCTCCACTGAAGTGGATGCTCGTCTGTCCTACGACACCGACGCATCTATCGCCAAAGCGAAACGCATCATCAAACTGTACAACGATGCAGGCATCAGCAACGATCGCATTCTGATCAAACTGGCTTCAACCTGGCAGGGCATCCGCGCGGCAGAGCAACTGGAAAAAGAAGGCATCAACTGTAACCTGACGCTGCTGTTCTCCTTCGCGCAGGCGCGCGCTTGTGCTGAAGCGGGCGTGTTCCTGATCTCCCCGTTCGTGGGTCGTATTCTTGACTGGTATAAATCCAATACCGACAAGAAAGAGTATGCTCCGGCTGAAGATCCGGGTGTGGTTTCCGTAACGGAGATCTACGAATACTACAAACAGCACGGCTACGAGACGGTTGTGATGGGCGCAAGCTTCCGTAACATCGGCGAAATCCTTGAGCTGGCTGGCTGTGACCGCCTGACCATCGCACCGGCACTACTGAAAGAACTGGCGGAAAGCGAAGGGGCTATCGAGCGTAAACTGTCCTTCTCTGGCGAAGTGAAAGCGCGCCCGGAACGCATCACTGAAGCTGAGTTCCTGTGGCAGCACAACCAGGATCCAATGGCGGTAGACAAACTGGCGGACGGTATCCGTAAGTTTGCTGTCGACCAGGAAAAACTGGAGAAAATGATCGGCGACCTGCTGTAATCATTTTTGCCCAATGTAGCGTGGTCGGTACGCCGGTCACGCTACCTCTTCTGAACCCTGTCTGTCCTTCCCTTCGCAGTGTATCATTCTGTTTAACGAGACTGTCTAAACGGAATAATCATGAACACCTTACGTATTGGCTTAGTTTCCATTTCTGACCGCGCCTCCAGCGGCGTCTATCAGGATAAAGGCATCCCTGCGCTGGAAGAGTGGCTATCGACGGCGCTGACCACCCCATTCGAGGTGCTGACGCGCTTGATTCCTGACGAACAGGCCATCATCGAGCAAACGTTATGTGAGCTGGTGGACGAGATGAGTTGCCATCTGGTGCTGACCACCGGGGGCACCGGTCCTGCACGTCGTGATGTCACGCCGGATGCCACCCTCGCGGTCGCCGATCGTCAGATGCCTGGCTTTGGCGAACAGATGCGGCAGATTAGTCTGCACTTTGTGCCGACGGCGATTTTGTCACGCCAGGTTGGGGTTATCCGCAAGCAGGCGTTAATCCTCAACTTACCGGGACAGCCAAAATCCATCAAAGAGACCCTGGAAGGGGTGAAGGATGCCGAAGGCAAGGTCGTGGTGGCGGGTATCTTCGCAAGTGTACCGTATTGTATACAGCTTCTTGAAGGGCCGTATGTGGAAACTGCACCGGAAATCGTAGCATCTTTTCGCCCGAAAAGCGCAAGGCGTGAAACAAACGCCTGAAGTTAGTCTTTTCGTAAGATAAGCGGCGGTGAAAGTGGCGTGTTGATTTGTTTACGATATAGTAAGTTTTGCTTTACAGATATCTTTCATAACATCCAACGTTCCACTGACTTATGGTTCGCTATGCCACAACATACACGCCCCCTGAATCGCCAGGATTATAAAACGCTGACGCTGGCCGCCCTTGGCGGTGCGCTTGAGTTTTACGATTTCATTATCTTCGTCTTTTTCGCAGCCGTAGTGGGGGAGTTGTTTTTCCCCGCCGATATTCCCGAATGGCTACGTCAGGTACAAACCTTCGGCATCTTCGCTGCCGGATATCTGGCGCGTCCGTTAGGCGGCATCATCATGGCGCATTTTGGCGATCTGGTCGGGCGCAAAAAGATGTTCACCCTGAGCATTCTGCTGATGGCGGTGCCAACGCTGGCGATTGGTTTGCTGCCAACTTACGCCTCTATGGGGATTGTCGCGCCGTTATTGTTGCTGCTGATGCGTATTTTGCAGGGGGCGGCGATTGGCGGTGAAGTTCCGGGCGCATGGGTGTTTGTGGCCGAGCACGTTCCCGAACGTCGTATCGGTATTGCCTGCGGAACGCTAACGGCGGGTCTGACGGTGGGGATCCTGCTGGGTTCCGTGGTGGCCACTCAGGTTAATACCCTTTTGACGCAACAGGCCGTACATGACTATGGCTGGCGAATTCCGTTCCTGTTGGGCGGGGTTTTTGGTCTGGTGGCGATGTATTTACGCCGTTGGTTACAGGAAACACCGGTTTTTCTGGAGATGCAACAGCGTAAGAGGCTGGCGCAGGAACTGCCGGTGAAGTCGGTCGTGGTTAAACACCAGAAGGCGGTGGTGATCTCCATGCTTCTGACCTGGCTGCTTTCCGCAGGGATTGTGGTGGTGATTTTAATGTCGCCAGTCTGGCTGCAAAAGCAATACGGCCTGGCCCCGGCTCTGACGTTGCAGGCAAACAGCGTGGCGACCATTATGCTCTGCGTGGGTTGCCTGTTGGCAGGCTTCATCGTCGACCGTGTAGGCGCCAGCAAAACCTTTATTGTTGGCAGCATATTATTGGCCTGTTCGAGCGGGTTGTTCTATCACCTGTCGGGCACACATCCGCAACACTTATTTCTGCTCTATGGGTTGGTGGGCCTGTGCGTAGGAGTGGTGGGCGCGGTGCCATACGTGATGGTGCGCGCGTTTCCTGCGGAAGTCCGCTTTACCGGCATTTCATTTTCCTACAATGTCTCTTACGCCATTTTCGGTGGGCTGACGCCGATTGCCGTCACGCTGCTGATGAGCGTCTCGCCGATGGCACCGGCATGGTATGTGCTGGCGTTGTCGCTGGTGGGATTGGGACTGGGAATCTGGCTGCGACAGGATATGTATTATCGCGATACGGAAATGCAGGCTGAGCTACAACAGCCGTAATAATGATCCCCCCTTAACGGGGGGATACTGACGATCAGTGTTTTTCGCCAATCGGCAGAATGGTACGACCGAACTGTTCGTTCAGCACTTCACCCATCGCCAGATAAATGGCGCTGGCACCACACACTAAGCCAACCCAACCAGCAAAGTGGATCACCGCTTCGTTACCCGCGATGTTACCCACGGCCAGCAGAGCGAACAGAACGGTCAGGCTCAGGAAGACGAACTGCAAGGCGCGTGCGCCTGTCAGCGTGCCAAAGAACATGAACAGGGTGAATACGCCCCACAGACCCAGGTAGGCACCGAGGAACTGCGCATTAGGCGCTTCTGTCAGACCCATTTTCGGCATCAGCAGGATCGCAACCAGCGTCAGCCAGAACGAGCCGTAAGAGGTGAATGCAGTCAGACCGAAGGTGTTCCCTTTCTTGTATTCCAGCAGGCCGGCAAAAATTTGCGCGATACCGCCGTAGAAAATTCCCATCGCGAGAATAATACCGTCAAGGGCGAAGAAACCCGCGTTATGCAGGTTAAGCAGAATGGTGGTCATGCCGAAGCCCATCAGGCCCAGCGGTGCCGGGTTAGCCAACTTAGTGTTGCCCATAAATCCTCAAAATCATCATTAATTGAATGGTGAAATAGTTATCCCCGCTAAAACATGACACCGTTCGGGGCGCGGCATAATAATCAGGAGAAAAGGGGCTGTCTATGATCTGAGAAGGGGAAAATGGATTATTTTCCCCTGTGACCGATATCACGCTCTTGTCGCGTTGATCATCCGGCGCAAACAGGCGATTTGCAGTACGGCCGGGATCGTGACGCGATAGGCGCTGCCGCTTACCGCTTTCACGCCGTTTAGCGCTGCGCCCACCGGGCCGCCGAGACCTGCGCCACGCAGCAAACCATGACCCAGTACGCTCATTGCGGCATGGGTGCGCAGAATACGGGTAAGCTGACCAGAAAGGAGGTGTGAAACCCCTTTTGCCAACTGGCGATCTTTCAGGAGGAGCGGCAGCAACTCTTCAAGCTCAGTGACTTTTGCATTGACAGCTTGCAGGAACACCTGCCGTTGCTCCGCGTCCATCTTTTTCCATGTGTTGCGTAGAAAATGCTCCAGTAACTGTTGCTCGATGTCGAAAGTGGACATCTCTTTATCCGCCTTGAGCGACAACCGACTGGAAACATCGAGCAAAATGGTACGATACCGCTTTCCGTGTCCCCGTAGCTTATTGACGATGCTATCGCCACCGAAATGCTGAAACTCGCCAGCAATTAGTTGCCAGTTCTGACGGTGCTGCTCCGGGTGTCCTTCCATCGCTTTAAACCGTTCGCTGTGATTTAACACGCTCGACAGACGAGTTTTCCCTTTTTCATTATGCGTCAGCAAGCGGGTAAATTCGGCCAGTTGCTCTTCGCTACAATGCTGAAGAAAATCCAAATCCTCGTCATTTAAATAAGTGACATTCATCTTAGGTTCAACTTTTGCAATTTTTCAGAAAAACAGCGGGTTAGTCGTCGCCGATAATTTTCAACGTCGCCATATCAGAAGAGTTCACCGTGTGACCTGAGAAGGTGATTTTTGATACGCAGCGTTTATTGTCGTTATCGCTATTGATGTTCATCCACTCAGTGGTCTGCCCTTCTTTAATTAAGTGCGGAACATTCAGGCTCTGGTTGGCGCTGCGTGATGCTTTGAAATAGACAGAGGCGCCGCTGAGCTGAACGTCGCCGTGATCGCTGGTTAATTGAATCCGTTTGACCGGGCGGCAGACGGGAATTTTCAGCGCCAGATCGTTGGTTTCATTACGGGGCATTGCAATGACCCCCAATACTTTGTGGTCGTTAGCCTGAGCGCTTGTGGTGAACAGAACGCCCACAAGCAAGCTGGCGGAGATCGTCAGAACAGATTTCATGGTCTTTCTCTTTTAGAGGGTCAGCAAAATGATCTTTATCTTACCCCTCTCTTTGTACTGATCCATGCCGTAATCTTTTCTTTTTATTACAATTTTCATGTGAATTGTTGCTTTGTTTTCATGGTTTCAGTGAATATTTTCGCCCATGAAAACGCTGTCGCTGGTCAGCTAACCCGGCTTTAATGGCCTTTTATTACGCTGGGAATAAATATTTTTTTTTCATTCCCCCCTTGATGAAGTGGGTTGCGACCCCACTTAGTAGTCAACCGCAGTGGTGAGTCTGAAAAAAAACGAATCAGGGTAGTTGAAACCGCACGTTTCGCCCTTATTACAGACTCACAACCACATGTTGACCGAATTTTTAGTGGAGACGTTTAGATGGGTAAAATTATTGGTATCGACCTGGGTACTACCAACTCTTGTGTAGCGATTATGGATGGCACCACCGCACGCGTGCTGGAGAACGCCGAGGGCGATCGCACCACGCCTTCTATCATTGCTTATACCCAGGATGGTGAAACTCTGGTTGGTCAGCCGGCTAAACGTCAGGCAGTGACAAACCCGCAAAACACCCTGTTTGCGATTAAACGCCTGATTGGCCGCCGCTTCCAGGACGAAGAAGTACAGCGTGATGAAGCCATCATGCCGTACAAAATCATCGGTGCTGACAACGGTGATGCATGGATTGATGTAAAAGGTCAGAAAATGGCACCGCCGCAGATCTCTGCTGAAGTGCTGAAGAAAATGAAGAAAACGGCGGAAGATTACCTGGGCGAACCGGTAACTGAAGCGGTTATCACTGTACCTGCTTACTTCAACGATGCTCAGCGTCAGGCAACCAAAGATGCCGGTCGTATCGCAGGTCTGGAAGTCAAACGTATCATCAACGAACCGACTGCCGCAGCGCTGGCTTACGGCCTGGATAAAGAAGTCGGTAACCGTACTATCGCGGTCTATGACCTCGGTGGCGGTACGTTCGATATCTCTATTATCGAAATCGACGAAGTTGACGGCGAAAAAACCTTCGAAGTTCTGGCGACCAACGGTGATACTCACCTGGGTGGTGAAGACTTCGACAGCCGTATGATCAACTATCTGGTTGACGAATTTAAGAAAGATCAGGGCATTGACCTGCGTAACGATCCGCTGGCCATGCAGCGCCTGAAAGAAGCAGCAGAAAAAGCGAAAATTGAGCTTTCTTCTGCACAGCAGACCGACGTGAATCTGCCGTACATCACTGCAGATGCGACCGGTCCGAAACACATGAACATCAAAGTGACTCGCGCGAAACTGGAAAGCCTGGTCGAAGATCTGGTGAACCGTTCCATCGAGCCGCTGAAAGTCGCTCTGCAGGACGCTGGCCTGTCGGTATCTGATATCAACGACGTTATCCTCGTTGGTGGTCAGACGCGTATGCCAATGGTGCAGAAGAAAGTGGCTGAGTTCTTTGGTAAAGAACCGCGTAAAGACGTGAACCCGGACGAAGCCGTGGCGATTGGTGCTGCTGTCCAGGGCGGTGTATTGACCGGTGATGTGAAAGACGTACTGCTGCTGGACGTTACCCCGCTGTCTCTGGGTATCGAAACCATGGGCGGTGTGATGACTGCACTGATCAACAAAAACACCACTATCCCGACCAAGCACAGCCAGGTGTTCTCTACCGCAGAAGACAACCAGTCTGCGGTCACCATCCATGTGCTGCAGGGTGAACGTAAACGTGCGTCTGATAACAAATCTCTGGGTCAGTTCAACCTGGATGGGATCAGCCCGGCGCCGCGCGGCATGCCGCAGATCGAAGTGACCTTCGATATCGATGCTGACGGTATCCTGCACGTTTCCGCGAAAGACAAAAATAGCGGTAAAGAGCAGAAGATCACCATCAAGGCGTCTTCTGGCCTGAATGAAGAAGAAATTCAGAAAATGGTTCGCGAAGCCGAAGCGAATGCTGAGTCTGACCGTAAGTTTGAAGAGCTGGTTCAGACCCGCAACCAGGGCGACCATCTGCTGCACAGCACGCGTAAGCAGGTTGAAGAAGCTGGCGAGCAGTTACCGGCTGACGACAAAACGGCCATCGAGTCTGCGCTGACCGCACTGGAGACGGCGCTGAAAGGCGAAGACAAAGCGGCCATCGAAGCGAAGATGCAGGAGCTGGCGCAGGTTTCCCAGAAACTGATGGAAATCGCTCAGCAGCAGCATGCACAGCAGCAGGCGGGCTCCGCTGACGCTTCTGCAAACAACGCGAAAGATGATGATGTTGTCGACGCTGAGTTTGAAGAAGTGAAAGACAAAAAATAATCGCCCTTTGAACGGGTAATTACTGGCACGGGCGAAGAGGTTTCCTCTCCGCCCGTGCACGCATGTTAAGGGCAGAAAAAAGAGATGGCTAAGCAAGACTATTACGAGATTTTAGGCGTTTCCAAATCAGCGGAAGAGCGTGAAATCAAAAAGGCCTACAAGCGCCTGGCCATGAAATTTCACCCGGACCGTAACCAGGGTGATAAAGAGGCCGAAGCCAAGTTTAAAGAGATCAAAGAAGCGTATGAAGTCCTGACCGACTCGCAGAAACGCGCTGCTTATGACCAGTACGGTCACGCCGCGTTTGAGCAAGGCGGGATGGGCGGCGGCGGCGGTTTTGGCGGCGGCGCTGACTTCAGCGATATCTTTGGTGACGTTTTTGGCGATATCTTTGGCGGTGGTCGGGGTCGTCAACGTGCTGCGCGTGGGGCCGATTTACGTTACAACATGGATCTCACCCTGGAAGAAGCCGTACGTGGCGTGACCAAAGAGATCCGCATTCCGACGCTGGAAGAGTGTGATGTTTGCCACGGCAGTGGCGCGAAAGCGGGGACTCAGCCGCAGACCTGTCCGACCTGTCATGGTTCCGGTCAGGTGCAGATGCGCCAGGGCTTCTTCGCGGTTCAGCAAACCTGTCCGCACTGTCAGGGACGCGGTACGCTGATCAAAGATCCGTGCCATAAGTGTCACGGTCATGGTCGCGTCGAGAAGAGCAAAACGCTGTCGGTTAAAATCCCGGCAGGCGTGGATACCGGTGACCGCATTCGTCTCTCTGGCGAAGGTGAAGCCGGCGAGCACGGCGCACCGGCAGGGGATTTGTACGTTCAGGTTCAGGTAAAACAGCACCCAATTTTCGAACGTGAAGGTAACAACCTGTACTGTGAAGTGCCGATCAACTTTGCGATGGCAGCACTCGGCGGCGAGATTGAAGTTCCGACGCTGGATGGCCGCGTGAAGCTGAAAGTCCCCAGCGAAACGCAGACCGGAAAACTGTTCCGTATGCGTGGCAAAGGCGTGAAGTCGGTTCGCGGCGGCGCGCAGGGCGATTTGCTGTGCCGTGTCGTGGTCGAAACGCCGGTCGGTCTGAACGAGAAACAGAAGCAACTGCTCAAAGATCTGCAGGAAAGCTTTGGCGGCCCAACCGGTGAAAAGAACAGCCCGCGCTCCAAGAGTTTCTTTGACGGCGTGAAAAAGTTCTTTGATGATTTGACCCGTTAATCACGTCTGCCGTATCGGCCAAAAGCCTGGGATTGCGAAATCTCAGGCTTTTTTTATGTCTCTATAACTCGAAAAAACCGATCGTTCTATCACAGATAATCTGATTTTAACGATTATTCATGCGAAGTATGATAGTAATTACGAAGTATTCACCCAATAGAGAGAATAAAAAGTGAAACATCTGCATCGTTTCTTTAGCAGTGATGCCTCTGGGGGCATCATTCTTATCATCGCCGCCGTGCTGGCTATGCTGATGGCCAATATGGGTGTAACCAGTGGATGGTATCGCGACTTTCTCGAGACGCCAGTCCAACTGCGCGTTGGCGCGCTTGAGATCAATAAAAACATGTTGCTGTGGATCAACGACGCCCTGATGGCGGTGTTTTTCCTGCTGATTGGCCTTGAGGTCAAACGCGAGTTGATGCAGGGTTCTCTGGCGAGTCTGCGACAAGCGGCTTTCCCGGTGATTGCCGCCATCGGCGGAATGATTGTTCCGGCGCTGCTGTATCTGGCATTCAACTATGCCGATCCTATCACCCGCGAAGGCTGGGCGATCCCGGCCGCCACGGATATCGCATTTGCCCTGGGCGTGCTGGCCCTGCTCGGCAGTCGGGTGCCGCTGGCGTTGAAAATTTTTCTGATGGCGCTGGCGATCATTGATGACCTGGGCGCGATCATTATCATCGCCGTCTTCTACACCCACGATCTGTCGATGGTGTCATTGGCGGTGGCGGCATTTGCGATTGCGATTCTGGCGCTCCTTAATCTGTGCGGCGTCCGGCGCACGGGGGTATACATCCTCGTCGGGGTGGTACTGTGGACCGCCGTGCTGAAATCTGGCGTTCATGCGACGCTGGCGGGCGTGATCGTCGGCTTCTTCATTCCGCTGAAAGAGAAGTACGGGCGTTCTCCGGCGAAGCGTCTGGAACACGTTCTGCATCCGTGGGTGGCGTATCTGATCCTGCCGCTGTTTGCCTTCGCCAATGCGGGCGTTTCGTTGCAGGGCGTGACAATGGACGGGCTGACCTCCATCCTGCCGCTGGGCATCATTGCGGGCCTGCTGGTGGGTAAGCCGCTGGGTATCAGCCTGTTCTGCTGGCTGGCGCTGCGTCTGAAGCTGGCGCAACTGCCGGAGGGAACCTCGTTCCCGCAAATCATGGCGGTCGGCATCCTGTGCGGCATTGGCTTTACGATGTCGATCTTTATCGCCAGCCTGGCCTTTGGCAGCGTGGATCCGGAGCTGATTAACTGGGCGAAGCTGGGGATCCTGATTGGCTCCTTGCTGTCGGCAGTGATTGGCTACAGCTTGCTGCGCGCACGTTTACGCCCGTCAGTCTGATCGGGGCGAGTTAGCTGGGGAGCCGCTTCCGGCTCCCCCTTTGTGACATTTATCAGAGAGAGTGTATGTCCCACATTAATTACAACCATCTCTATTACTTCTGGCACGTCTATAAAGAGGGATCCGTGGTCGGTGCGGCGGAGGCGCTCTATTTAACGCCGCAAACCATCACCGGGCAGATTAAAGCGCTTGAGGAACGCCTGCAGGGTAAACTCTTCAAGCGTAAGGGGCGCGGTCTGGAGCCCAGTGAGCTTGGCGAACTGGTTTTTCGCTATGCGGATAAAATGTTTACCCTAAGCCAGGAGATGCTGGATATCGTGAACTACCGCAAAGAGTCCAATCTGTTATTTGACGTAGGCGTGGCGGATGCGCTGTCGAAACGACTGGTCAGCAACGTACTGGATGCCGCCGTCGTTGAAGATGAACAGATCCACCTGCGCTGTTTTGAATCGACCCACGAGATGCTGCTGGAGCAACTCAGCCAGCATAAGCTGGACATGATTATCTCAGACTGCCCGATTGACTCAACGCAGCAGGAAGGGCTGTTTTCGGTGAAGATTGGCGAATGTAGCGTGAGCTTCTGGTGTACCCAGCCGTTACCGGAAAAACCCTTCCCGGCCTGCCTGGAAGAACGACGGTTGCTGATTCCCGGACGGCGTTCGATGTTAGGCCGCAAGTTGCTGAACTGGATCAATTCCCAGGGGCTGAAGATTGAGATTCTGGGGGAGTTTGACGACGCCGCATTGATGAAAGCCTTTGGCGCGACGCACAATGCGATTTTCGTGGCCCCAACGCTTTATGCGCATGACTTTTACGCGGACGATTCGGTGGTAGAAATTGGTCGCGTGGAGAATGTGATGGAGGAATATCATGCCATCTTTGCCGAGAGGATGATTCAGCATCCAGCGGTACAGCGTATCTGCAATACGAACTATTCGGCGTTATTTACGCCCCAGAACAAATAGTCCAGACATAAAAAAACCCGCTTGCGCGGGTTTCTTCACAAAGCAACAATCAACAGGCGATTAAGCCAGTTTGTTGATCTGTGCAGTCAGGTTAGCTTTATGACGTGCAGCTTTGTTTTTGTGGATCAGACCTTTAGCAGCCTGACGGTCCACGATTGGTTGCATTTCGTTAAATGCTTTCAGTGCAGTAGCTTTGTCGCCAGCTTCGATAGCTGCGTATACTTTCTTGATGAAAGTACGCATCATAGAGCGACGGCTTGCGTTGTGCTTACGAGCCTTTTCAGACTGAACGGCGCGCTTCTTAGCTGATTTGATATTAGCCAAGGTCCAACTCCCAAATGTGTTCTATATGGACAATTCAAAGGCCGAGGAATATGCCCTTTTAGCCTTCTTTTGTCAATGGATTTGTGCAAATAAGCGCCGTTAATCTAGCGACGCTACGTTACGTATTGATGGCGCAGGATTCTACCAGCTTGCGGGCTGTGAATACAGCTTTTCAGCGATAAAAATTGAATTGCTTTGTCAGTTTGTGGTCGGTATTTGCCTCAGGGTAATGAAATCCATCTGCTTTCTGTTTCGCCACATCAATCGCCGGTTAACCTTGACCGCCGTACAAGGTATACTTTGGCGATTTTCACTGTTTTGAGCCAGACATGAAGCTGATACGCGGCATACATAATCTCAGTCAGGCCCCGCATGGGTGTGTGCTGACTATTGGTAATTTCGACGGCGTACATCGTGGTCATCGTGCGCTGCTGCAAGGTTTGCAGGAAGAAGGGCGCAGGCGTGGCTTACCGGTGATGGTGATGATTTTTGAACCACAGCCGCTTGAACTGTTTGCGACAGATAAAGCCCCTGCGCGGCTGACCCGCCTGCGTGAAAAATTGCGTTATCTCGCGCAATGCGGCGTCGACTACGTGCTGTGCGTGCGATTTGATCGCCGTTTTGCTGCCCTCACGGCGCAGACCTTTATCAGCGAATTGCTGGTGAATCGTCTTGGCGTGCAATTTCTCGCGGTGGGGGATGATTTCCGCTTTGGCGCTGGTCGCGAAGGCGATTTCTTGTTATTACAGAAGGCCGGTGTGGAATATGGTTTCGATATCACCAGCACCCAAACCTTCTGCGAAGGTGGCGTTCGTATCAGCAGTACCGCCGTGCGTCAGGCGCTGGCAGAAGACAATCTGGTCCTCGCCGAAAGCCTGCTGGGCCATCCGTTTACCATCTCTGGTCGCGTCGTGCACGGTGATGAACTTGGGCGCACCATTGGTTTCCCGACGGCGAATTTACCGCTGCGTCGTCAGGTTTCCCCGGTAAAAGGGGTCTATGCGGTGGAAGTGATGGGGCTTGGCGAGACGCCGTTGCCCGGCGTGGCGAACATCGGGACCCGCCCGACGGTTTCGGGCGTGCGCCAGCAACTGGAAGTGCATTTGCTGGATGTTGCAATGGACCTCTATGGTCGCCATATAGATGTTGTACTGCGTAAAAAAATACGCAATGAACAGCGATTTGCCTCGCTGGATGAACTCAAAGCGCAGATTGCGCGAGATGAATTAACTGCCCGTGATTTTTTTGGGCTAACAAAACCGGCTTAAATGCCTGGGTAATCAATACGGAACCGAGAATCTGATGAGTGACTTTAAATCAACCCTGAATTTGCCGGAAACAGGGTTCCCGATGCGCGGCGATCTCGCCAAACGCGAACCGGGAATGCTGGCGCGTTGGACTGATGATGACCTGTACGGCATCATTCGTGCGGCCAAAAAAGGCAAAAAAACCTTCATTCTGCATGATGGCCCTCCTTATGCGAATGGCAGCATTCATATTGGTCACTCGGTTAACAAGATTCTGAAAGACATTATCGTGAAGTCCAAAGGACTCGCGGGATATGACTCGCCTTACGTTCCGGGTTGGGACTGTCACGGTCTGCCGATCGAGCTGAAAGTGGAGCAGGAGTTCGGTAAGCCGGGCGAAAAATTTACCGCAGCGGAGTTCCGTGCGAAGTGCCGTGAATACGCCGCAACCCAGGTTGACGGTCAGCGTAAAGACTTTATTCGTCTGGGTGTGCTCGGCGACTGGTCTCATCCGTATCTGACGATGGACTTCAAAACGGAAGCCAACATCATCCGTGCGCTGGGTAAAATCATCGGCAATGGTCACCTGCATAAAGGCGCGAAGCCTGTGCACTGGTGCGTAGACTGCCGTTCTGCGCTGGCTGAAGCGGAAGTGGAATACTACGACAAAACCTCTCCGTCCATCGACGTGGCGTTTGTTGCTGCGGATCAGGATGCGGTGAAGGCGAAATTTGGCGTGACGAATGCCAATGGCCCAATCTCGCTGGTGATCTGGACCACCACGCCGTGGACGCTGCCGGCAAACCGCGCGATCTCCATTGCGCCTGACTTTGATTATGCGCTGGTACAGATCGACGGCCAGGCAGTGATCCTGGCGAAAGATCTGGTTGAAAGCGTGATGCAACGCATCGGCGTGACGGACTACACCGTTCTCGCAACCGTAAAAGGCGCGGAGCTTGAGCTGCTGCGCTTTACTCATCCGTTTATGGGCTTCGACGTTCCGGCGATCCTTGGCGATCACGTGACGCTGGATGCTGGTACCGGTGCAGTACATACCGCGCCGGGTCATGGTCCGGATGACTATGTTATCGGCCAGAAATACGGTCTGGAAGTCGCTAACCCCGTGGGGCCGGACGGCGCTTATCTGCCGGGCACCTGGCCGACGCTGGACGGTGTGAACGTCTTTAAAGCCAACGATCTTATCGTTGAACTGTTGCGTGAAAAAGGCGCGCTGCTGCATGTTGAGAAAATGCAGCACAGCTATCCATGCTGCTGGCGCCACAAATCGCCGATCATCTTCCGTGCGACCCCACAGTGGTTCGTCAGCATGGATCAGAAAGGTCTGCGCGCACAGTCTCTGAAAGAGATCAAAGGCGTGCAGTGGATCCCGGACTGGGGTCAGGCACGTATCGAATCGATGGTTGCGAACCGTCCTGACTGGTGTATCTCCCGTCAGCGTACCTGGGGCGTGCCGATGTCTCTGTTCGTTCACAAAGACACGGAAGAGCTGCACCCACGCGCCATCGAACTGATGGAAGAAGTGGCGAAGCGTGTTGAAGTTGACGGTATTCAGGCCTGGTGGGATCTCGACCCGAAAGATATCCTGGGTGATGAGGCCGATCAGTACGTGAAAGTGCCGGATACCCTGGACGTCTGGTTTGACTCAGGGTCAACCCACGCCTCCGTCGTGGATGTGCGTCCGGAGTTCGCCGGTCATGCCGCGGATATGTATCTGGAAGGCTCCGATCAGCACCGTGGCTGGTTCATGTCTTCTTTGATGATTTCCACCGCGATGAAAGGCAAAGCGCCGTATCGCCAGGTACTGACGCACGGCTTTACCGTTGATGGTCAGGGCCGCAAAATGTCCAAGTCCATCGGTAACACCGTTTCGCCGCAGGATGTGATGAACAAACTGGGCGCCGACATTCTGCGTCTGTGGGTGGCATCAACTGACTACACCGGTGAAATGGCCGTTTCGGATGAGATCCTCAAACGTGCTGCCGACAGCTATCGTCGTATTCGTAACACCGCGCGCTTCCTGCTGGCGAACCTGAACGGGTTTGATCCGGTAAAAGACATGGTGAAACCGGAAGAGATGGTGGTACTGGACAGATGGGCGGTCGGCTGCGCGAAAGCGGCTCAGGAAGATATCCTGAAAGCGTACGAATCCTATGATTTCCACGAAGTGGTGCAGCGCCTGATGCGTTTCTGCTCCGTTGAAATGGGCTCGTTCTATCTCGACATCATCAAAGACCGTCAGTACACCGCGAAAGCGGACAGCGTGGCGCGTCGCAGCTGCCAGAGCGCGCTGTACCATATCGCGGAAGCGCTGGTACGCTGGATGGCACCGATCATGTCCTTCACCGCAGATGAAATCTGGGGCTACCTGCCGGGCTCCCGTGAGAAGTATGTTTTCACCGGCGAGTGGTACGAAGGTTTGTTCGGTCTGGCGGATAGCGAAGCGATGAACGATGACTTCTGGGACGAGCTGCTGAAAGTGCGCGGCGAAGTGAACAAAGTTATCGAACAAGCGCGTGCGGATAAGAAAGTGGGCGGTTCTCTGGAAGCGGCAGTGACCCTGTACGCGGAACCTGAACTGGCTGCCAAACTGACCGCGCTGGGCGACGAATTACGATTTGTCCTGTTGACCTCCGGGGCGAAAGTCGCTGACTATGCCGGGGCTTCTGCTGACGCGCAGCAGAGCGAAGTGCTCAAAGGGCTGAAGATCGCCCTGAGCAAAGCCGAAGGTGATAAGTGCCCGCGTTGCTGGCATTACACGACGGATGTCGGCAAGGTAGCGGAACACGCAGAAATCTGCGGTCGCTGTGTCAGCAACATCGCCGGTGACGGCGAAAAACGTAAGTTTGCCTGATGAGTAAGCCTCTTTGTTCAACAGGGCTACGCTGGCTGTGGCTGGTGGTAGTCGTGCTGATTATCGATTTGGGCAGCAAGTACCTGATCCTCCAGAATTTTGCTCTGGGGGATACGGTGCCGCTGTTCCCGTCGCTTAATCTGCATTATGCGCGTAACTATGGCGCGGCGTTCAGCTTCCTCGCCGATAGCGGCGGCTGGCAGCGCTGGTTCTTTGCCGGTATTGCGATCGGTATCTGTGTCATTCTGGCGGTGATGATGTACCGCTCCAGAGCGACGCAGAAGCTGAATAACATCGCGTATGCGTTAATCATTGGCGGTGCGCTGGGGAACCTGTTCGACCGCCTGTGGCATGGCTTCGTTGTCGATATGATCGATTTCTACGTCGGGGACTGGCATTTTGCTACGTTTAACCTCGCCGACAGTGCGATTTGTGTCGGTGCGGCGTTGATTGTGCTGGAAGGTTTTTTACCCTCCAGAGAGAAAAAAGCCGCATAACCATTGCCGGGCGGCGGCGTAAATGCCTTATCCGGCCTACAAAATAGCGTGAACCTTGTAGGCCCGATAAGCGCAAGCGCCATCGGGCAAACCGGTGAGTCACAACAAGTGAGCAACCTGCATGTCTAAATCAGTACAGAGTAACAGTGCGGTGCTGGTGCACTTCACCTTAAAACTCGACGATGGCTCCACCGCAGAGTCAACCCGTAATAACGGCAAGCCCGCGCTTTTCCGCCTGGGGGATGGTTCTCTGTCTGAAGGACTGGAGCAACATCTTCTCGGACTGAAAGACGGCGATAAAACCACCTTTTCCCTGGAACCGGATGCTGCGTTTGGCATCACGACGCCTGACCTGATTCAGTACTTCTCGCGCCGCGAATTTATGGACGCAGGCGAACCTGAAATCGGGGCTATTATGCTTTTTACCGCAATGGACGGCAGTGAGATGCCTGGTGTGATCCGTGAAATCAATGGTGACTCCATCACCGTTGATTTCAACCATCCGCTGGCCGGGCATACCGTTCATTTTGATATTGAAGTGCTGGAAGTCGATCCGGCACTGGAGGCGTAAAATGCAGATCCTGTTGGCCAACCCGCGCGGCTTTTGCGCCGGTGTAGACCGCGCTATCAGCATTGTTGAAAACGCGCTGGCCATCTACGGCGCGCCGATTTATGTTCGTCACGAAGTGGTGCATAACCGTTACGTGGTCGACAGCCTGCGCGAGCGCGGGGCGATTTTCATCGAACAAATCAGTGAAGTGCCGGACGGCGCGATCCTTATCTTCTCCGCCCACGGTGTTTCTCAGGCGGTGCGCAACGAAGCGAAAGGCCGCGATCTCACCGTCTTTGACGCAACCTGTCCACTGGTGACCAAAGTGCATATGGAAGTGGCGCGCGCCAGTCGTCGTGGTGAAGAGTCAATTCTGATTGGTCACGCCGGGCATCCGGAAGTCGAAGGCACGATGGGGCAGTACAGCAACCCGGAAGGGGGCATGTATCTGGTTGAATCGCCGGAAGATGTTTTTTCGCTTAACGTGAAAAACGAAGGCAAGCTCTCCTTTATGACCCAGACTACGCTCTCTGTGGACGATACGTCAGACGTGATTGACGCGCTGCGTCAACGCTTCCCGAAAATCGTCGGCCCGCGTAAAGATGACATCTGTTACGCCACCACGAACCGTCAGGAAGCGGTGCGCGCGCTGGCAGAGCAGGCGGATGTCGTGCTGGTGGTGGGGTCAAAGAACTCGTCTAACTCCAACCGCCTGGCCGAACTGGCGCAGCGGATGGGGAAAGCCGCGTTTCTGATTGACGATGCGACCGATATCCAGGAAGCCTGGGTGAAAGAGGCGCAATGCGTGGGTGTCACCGCGGGCGCGTCGGCACCGGATATTCTGGTGCAAAACGTCATCACGCGCTTGCAGGAGCTGGGTGGCGGCGAGGCTATCCCGCTGGAAGGGCGTGAAGAGAATATCGTTTTCGAAGTGCCGAAAGAGCTGCGTGTGGATGTTCGTGAAGTAGAATAATTTAGTTCACGCTAATCTATGCGAAGATGCCGGGTCTGATACCCGGCATTTTTTATGGAGGAATCATGCGTCTGCCCATTATTCTCGACACCGACCCGGGCATTGATGATGCTGCGGCGATTGCCGCCGCGCTGTTTG
Source organism: Citrobacter amalonaticus Y19 (assembly GCF_000981805.1). Classification (NCBI taxonomy): domain Bacteria; kingdom Pseudomonadati; phylum Pseudomonadota; class Gammaproteobacteria; order Enterobacterales; family Enterobacteriaceae; genus Citrobacter; species Citrobacter amalonaticus. The sequence continues at coordinate 25,515 of NZ_CP011132.1, forward strand.
CCCCGCAGCTCGACCTGCAACTGATGACCACGGTCGCCGGTAACGTCTCCGTGGAGAAAACCACCCGCAACGCTCTGCAACTGCTGCATTTCTGGAATGCCGATGTGCCTCTCGCACAGGGGGCTGCGACGCCGCTGCTGCGGTCGCTACGCGACGCGGCTTATGTCCATGGCGAATCAGGCATGGAAGGCTACGATTTTGTCGAGCATGACCGACAACCGCTGGCGAAACCGGCGTTTATTGCCCTTCGTGACGCGCTGATGAGCGCCCCGAAGCCGATCACGCTGGTGGCTATTGGTCCGCTGACGAATATTGCGCTACTGCTGATGCACTATCCGGAATGTACCTTCAATATCCGTCGTCTGGTGATCATGGGTGGTTCTGCCGGACGGGGGAACTTTACCCCTAACGCTGAATTTAATATCGCGGTTGATCCGGAAGCGGCCGCCCGCGTATTTCGCAGCGGCATTGAGATTGTGATGTGCGGACTGGATGTCACGAATCAGGCGATGTTGACGCCGGACTATCTGGCAACGCTTCCCACCCTTAATCGCACCGGGAAGATGTTGCATGCCCTGTTCAGCCACTATCGCAGTGGAACAATGCGCACCGGCGTGCGGATGCACGATCTCTGCGCCATCGCCTGGCTGGTACGACCGGATCTGTTTACCGTGAAGCCGTGCTTCGTTGCGGTTGAAACTCAGGGGGAATATACCGCCGGGACGACCGTGGTGGATATTGAGGGACGGATGAACAAACCGGCGAACGTACAGGTCGCTCTGGATATTGATGTTTCCGGTTTCCAGCAGTGGGTGGCGGAGGTTCTGGCACTGGCACCCTAAGGAGTGTGATACGCCCCGCACTCTGTTGACAGAACAGGCAGGTTAATCGATTAATCTGCTATTCTGATTCTGTTGTTCTCCTCGGGCCGGAGACACATATGAATCATCTATTTATCCAGCCACCGCAGGTGGAATGGGCAAGCGGCGCGTTGACAAAAGGGCCGCTACTGCATAAATCAACCCGTATTCGGGATCTCACCGGCGTTTTCGTCGATGACCCCGCCCGGCAACGACTGGCGGGCGAACATGTGGTGTATGACGTTGAGATCCTGGCGACTTCCCCGGCGGAAGGCGAACTCTATACGGGCGTTACTCATCTTTATCCCGGACGCGTCGGCGGCGAATATTTCATGACTCGCGGGCACTTCCATGCGCGCCGTGAACAGGGCGAAGTCTATTTTGGCCTGCGCGGGAATGGGCTTTTGCTGCTGCAAAATGAGCAGGGGCAAGCGCGACTGGAAAGCGTCTGTGCCGGGTCAATTCATATCATTCCAGGTTTCACCGCACACCGGTTGATCAACACCGGAAGCGAAGTACTCTCTGCGCTTGCCGTCTGGCCCGGTGTGGCCGGGCATGATTATGCGGCGCTGGCGAAGGGGTTTGCTCTCAGAGTCTTTGAGGAAAACCAGCAGACTCAGGTGAGGGAGGTGCAGAATGGCTGATTCTGCGCATCTTTACGGTCTGGATATGACCGTGCATCGTCATCCGCTTGGCTTTAGTTATGGGGATGATGTGACCGGGCCGATGCCGGAAATTCGCCGACTCGATCAGATTCGTGCTTCACTGCGCGATCCGCAGTGCGAGGGGCCGGAAGAGGTGTACGCTATCGCGATGGATGTGGCGCGAATGCAGGATCGTGAAGAGCTCAAAAAACGCATGCTACTGTTTGGCGTGGTAACCTATGCGGCGGGTCGGTTGGGCGAAGAACCGATTCGCAGCCAGGGACATGTGCATCGCGTGAGTCAGCACAGCGGGTGGTCTCCGCCGGAGTTGTATGAGATCTGGCAGGGGAAAGCGATCATCTACATGCAGGAATATGTCGGTGACGATCCCGGTCGCTGCTTTGCGGTGATTGCCGGTCCTGGTGAAAAAGTGCTGGTGCCGCCCGGTTGGGGACATGCGACGATATCCGCAGATCCGAATGCGCCATTAACCTTTGGCGCGTGGTGCGATCGGGAATATGGTTTTGAGTATGAGGCCGTGCGGGCGCATAAAGGACTGGCATGGTATCCGTTACTGCAGGGTAACCACGTTATCTGGCAGCATAATCCGCGCTACATTCCCGGACGATTGCAGGCCGTTACGCCCCGCCAGTATACGGAGTTTTCACTCACTTCTGCGCCAATCTATCAGCAATTTATTACCGACCCGGGACGCTTTCAGTTTATCTCTCGTCCGGATAAGTATGCAGGGCTGTGGCAGAACTTCCATCCCTGAAAGCCGGGGCATTGCCCCGGTTGTTCAGTCTCGTCGAGATTAACCTGCAAACAGGCCTGTTGCGACGCCAAGCGCGGCCAGTATCAACAGCAGAACCATCGCTTTCACCGGCGAGACGCCGCGTTTCGCCATCAGATACCAGGTGCCGAGAACGACCACCAGCGGGAGCAGTTGCGGGAAGATGCCATCCAGCATCTGCTGAACATGGATATTCACGCCATCTTTGGTAATAAACTCCATCCCGGTTCCAAGCTTCACGTAGCTTGCCGCGACGCCGCCCATGACGAAAACGCCCAGCAGTGATAAGGCTTCACGCAGACGAGTAGACTTGCTGCTCACCAGTATTTCCACCGAGCCGGAGCCCATCTTGTAGCCTTTCAGAAACAAGAACCATGAGCCGGGAATGATGATGGCGAGCCAGGCGACGGTATAAAACAGCGGACCCAGGATATTGCCGCCCGCCGCCAGCGCCATGCCGATACTGAGCAGGATTGGGATCAGCATACCGGGGATCATCGAGTCGCCAATCCCGGCAATGGGGCCCATCAGGCCAACCTTCAGGGTGTTGATCGTCTCCCCGTCGATTGGTTCGCCGTTCGCTTTTTTCTCTTCCAGTCCCAGCGCCATTCCGTTCACGATGGCGCCAATCTGGGGTTCGGTATTGTAGAACGATGCGTGTCTACGCAACATTTCGGTTCGCTGCGCGGCATCGGGATAGAGCTTTTTCGCCACCGGCAACATGCTCAGACAAAAGCCAAAAGACTCCAGACGTTCAAAACTCATTGACGATAAGTTATGCATCATCCAGGCACGCCAGCAGCGGCGAAGATCTTTACGGGTAAGCGTACGTTCTTCCATCAGAATTCATCCTCATCATCGCGGGTAACCGCCGTCGCGTTTGTCGCCTGCGGCGGTTCCGGCTTGTAGTTATAGTGAATCAACGCCAACAGTGAACCGACGATCACCAGCGCGACCATGTTGAGTTTTAAAAAGACGATGCAGACGAAACCGACGAGGAAGTAGATCAACATGGTGTAATTTTTGATGATCTGCTTGAGCAAAATCGCAATCCCGACGGCAGGCAGAATGCCGCCCAGTACGTTCATCGTCGACAGAACGATCTTCGGCAGGCTGTCCATAAAGCCGCTGATGTACTGGGCGCCGAAGTAAACCGCAATAAAGGTCGGCACAAAACGCAGCACAAAGTTCGTCACCTGCGGCCAGATAGCACTGTTCAGGTAAATTCCCCGCTCATCGCCCCGTTCCAGCGCCGTGTCGGCGCGATGGTTCCAGAAAGAGTTCAGGACCATCATTGCATTAAACAGGATGGTTCCGGCAATCCCGATGGTGGCGGCCAGCGCGACCGCCACTTCCGGACCTTTACCTGAGAGGATCCCCAGCGCAATAGCCGGATAAGCCACAAAGTTGAGATCGGCGGGCATTGAGCCGCCGGGCGTCACCATCGCGATATATACCGCCTGAACCGCAACGCCAATCATGATCCCGGTTTTCATGTCACCAAGAATAATCCCGACCAACGTGCCGGAAATCAGCGGTCGGGTGATCAGATACCAGCCGCCCGTCAGCCCCAGAAGCCAGGGACTGCTGAGGGCGCCGAGATAACACAGAATACCAATCAACATCGCTTCGATAATCATCGTCCGCTCCTTATTTCAGCTTCTGGCGCGCATCCTGCCAGCTGTAGCAACTGGCATCCGGCACCAGCCGGAATTCAACCTGGTGCCCGTGCTGCGTCAGCCAGTCAAAGGCGGCGATCTCATGCGCATTGACTGACTGATTGGGGCCAATTGTCGTCGTATCGGCACGTGCGCTCATCGGGCCGACGTTGATTTTGCCGTTGGCATTGCGCAGGCTGATACCCGCTTCTTCGATGCGCATCAGCGTGACCGGCGACTTGCCAATCACGAAATAGCGTTTCTCACTGGCGATCACTTTGGGCAGTTTCTCAATCGCGGTGGCGGTATCAAATAACCAAACTTTAGTGTCCTGCACCGCGCCTTTCATCACTGAGGAGAGTAGCGGATCGGCCGCGACGGCATCGTCAATGGCGACAATGCCGTCGCAGGGCAGCTCTTTGGCCCAACGTGTGACGAGCTGCCCATGAATAACGCGGTCATCGATACGGACAAAAGAAATACTCATAATGGTTTCCTTTAAAAATCATCTGACTGCACGGAATAAACCGGGGCGGCTTTCGTCAGCGTGGGGGCAGTTAACGCCAGCAGTGTTTCGGCTGCGGCATGAACATCCGTAAACGGGCTTATCTCCTCGCTTAACAGCAGCATCGGGAGATTCACCCCCGCCACGACAGCGATGGGAGGCACCGTTTGCGGCGAAAAAGCGTGCTGGCAGGCGACATTCCACGGCGTGCCACTTTGCATATCGCAGAGCACCAGTACACCGTCAGCGTGTTGTCCCGCATTCGCCAGCACCTCGCAAAAGCGCACTTTAAACCCTTCGATACCGGCCTCTTCGCTGAGCGTCACGGCGTAAACATGCGGTAATTCGCCATAAACCATTTGTCCGCTAGCGAGAAGCGCGTCTGCCAGAGGACCGTGGCTGGCGACAATAATGTGGATCATCGGCTTATCCTCTTACCCAGGCTTTGATGGTCGCCAGTTGCTGGCCGACGCTGTCGCCGGAAGGTGAAATTCGGTATTCCCCAACGGCGGCGGGGATGATAAAGGTCTCTGCATAGTGAACGATAAACGGGGCAAATGCGCCGCTCGGGCTGTCAACCACCGCCTGCGCGCCTTCGACCAGATTCAGAACGTTAACCCCACCGTGAGTATGGTGCGTCACCGGCGTCGTAAACCAGTGCCGACGGGTTTCGATAAACTCTCGTTCGTGCATCCCGGTTCTTTCTTCCCGCCAGCCGTCCCCTTCAGCAATGGGCTCAATGCGATTGATCAGATTGTTGTTAACCCACTGCGTATCGCGCTGCCAGTCAATGACCTGCTGCCCATGATCCAGATGGACGGGACGCGGTAATCCGTCCAGACCCAGACGTCCCCAGTCCCACAGTTTGAAGGTGAAAATATACGGCGTGGCGCTGATCTCCAGCACCATCGTCCCGGCCCCCGAGCAGTGCACGGTTCCGGCGGGGATGAGAAAGTGATCGTGCTTACGCGCGGGGATTCGATTGACAAAGCGTTCGTCATCAAAGGCTTTCTCGCCTCGTCCCGCCGCCCGCAAATCGTCGAGCATCGCTTCAGGCGCGATCCCGGTTTTCGTACCCAGGTAGACCACCGCATCCGGTTCTGCTTCGAGGATGTAATAACTCTCATCCTGGGTATAGTGCATTCCAAATTGCTGCTGGATGTATTCGGTAACCGGGTGAACCTGAAAACTCAAATTCTGACCGCCAATGGTGTCAAGAAAGTCAAAGCGAATCGGGAATTCCGCGCCAAAGCGAGCATGAACTTTCTCGCCAAGCAGGGCGCGGGGATAAGTCAGCACCAGGTCCTGAGAGGGGATCTCGATCCGCACATGACCAAAACGCAGTAACAGGCTGTTTTCCTCGGGCACGCAATCAAAACACCACGCGTAATTGGGCGCTGAGGGATCGAGATCGAATTGTTGTTTCATCCACTGTCCGCCCCAGATGCCCGGATCAAAGAAGGGGGCGACGCGAAACGGTTGTGTGGTGGTTTGCTGTAACCCGGCACGTAGCGCATCGCCGCTGACCATCGCTGGCGCGCCTGCGACCGTGGTATCAAGCAAGTAATCTGCACGTTTAATCAGCGGCGTTTTGTGTCGGTCAAAGACCCGCCATTCAATAAAAAAGGCGCGTTTATAGCGACGAAGAATATCTTCATCTTCGTTATCCGCTCCCCAGTTCCCCAGACCATCATGGCGCATTCGCTGTTGGATCTCCCAGCGCGGGAGATCGGCATACACCAGCACATCGCCGGGGTGCGCCAGAGCCGCGCCTGACCCATAGACAATCACCAGACCATTGGGGGTTGCATCAATCTGTTGGCGTAACAGGTTGAGCTTGTCGGTATCAAAAAACTCCTCAAGATGGTGACAGGAGAGAACGCCAAATACGCGGTCATCGGTCAGATTACGCGCCAGCAAATCATGCAGTGCCTGTTCATCACGGCGTGCGGATTCGATATTGACCACTAAGGCGGCGTTAAACGTTGCGAGGAGATGTTGTTCCAGTTCATCCAGTCGCACGCCCGGATAGCAATCGACAATCAGTATGGTTTTCGATGATTCGCAAACCCGGGCGTTCAGCACAGAATGGACCGACGCCCAGCCTTGCCAGGCCTCGTCGTCATAGCCCTGAACATGAACCTCAGGGAATTTATTATAGGTTGTACGCATTTTCCGTCTCCGTATTGGCTAATTAAAGATTAATCGATTAACCTTATTTTCATAGAGTGGTTAACGCGATTAACCCGCCATAATCAGAAACCAGGGCGGTGAAAAGCGCACCAGCGTGATGAAAATCACACGTGTTGGGACAATATTGAGGTTATTCGATTAACCTTCGAGAAAAACAGGAGAAGTCATGACAACCATTACCCTGGCGCAGGTTGCGGAGCGCGCGGGCGTCTCCACGGCGACCGTGTCGATGGTGCTGCGCAATCGGGGGCGAATTTCACAGGCAACGCGCGAACGCGTGCTAAAAGCGCTGGATGATTCTGGCTATGTCTATAACCAGACCGCCGCGAATTTGCGTAATCGCAGCAGTAATCAGGTTGGGCTCTTGCTGCATGATATTACCAACCCGTTTTATGGCGAGATGACGGCGGGGCTCAGTCATGAGATGGAACGGCACGATCTGCTGCTGTTTCTGGCGAACAGCGAAGAGTCAGGTGAGCGCCAGCAAAAGTTTGTGGATTCGCTGATGCGCAATAACGCCTGTGGCATGGTGCTCTGCGCGGCGCGGGAAACGCCGACCTCGTTTTTTGAAGCGTTAAAACGGCGCAATATTCCCGCCATCATGGTCGTTCGCCCACTCAGCGATCCGGATTTTGATTTTGTCGGAACCGATAACTTTCTCGGGACGCAGATGGCAACGACTCATTTAGTCAAAATGGGGCATAAAAATATCGCCTTCATCGGCGGCAGTCCAAATTCAGGAAGTCGGGCGCAACGTATTGGCGGATTTACCAGCACGCTACTGGAACATGGCATCTCACCGAATCCGCAGTGGATCGTTGCCGCAGAGGCCAGTCAGATTGATGGCGCGAAAGTGGCGGAGTCTCTGCTTGCGCACCATCCGCACATTACCGCCGCCGTGTGTTATCAGGACATTGTGGCGTTGGGGGTGATGCAGGCGCTACGTAAAATGGGGCGTGAACCTGGGCGTGACTTTGCATTAGTCGGGTTCGATGATATTACCGAAGCGGCGTTGGTTCAGCCTGCGCTCACGACCGTATCGGTGGCGGCAAAAGAGATTGGTCGTAAGGCGGGAGAGTTACTTTATAGTCGTATTCAGGGAAACGATGAGCCGGCGAAACGCATTATTCTGCCGCCGGCGCTGGTGGTCAGAGAATCATGTGGTTTTCGCTGATTGTCATGCTTTTTACTGATATCTCTCTGTGTTTATCATTAAATTCTAATTATCGACGTTTTTGGCTAGCGGCATGACGATGTGCTGGGTAATCTGAAAACGATTTACATCATTTTAACGTAAGAGAATAACTATGCATGATGCACAGGTCCGTGTCGCAATAGCGGGCGCGGGTGGCCGTATGGGCCGCCAGTTAATTCAGGCAGCGCTACAGATGGAAGGCGTTGCGCTTGGTGCGGCGCTTGAGCGCGAGGGGTCGTCACTGCTGGGTAGCGACGCCGGAGAACTGGCGGGCGTCGGGAAGACAGGCGTTACCGTGCAAAGTAGCCTTGAGGCGGTAAAAGAGGATTTCGATGTGTTTATCGATTTTACTCGCCCGGAAGGCACGCTGAATCATCTGGCGTTTTGTCGCCAGCATGGCAAAGGGATGGTCATTGGCACCACCGGTTTTGACGATGCGGGAAAACAGGCGATTCGCGACGCCGCCCAGGAAATTGGCATTGTCTTCGCGGCGAACTTTAGCGTTGGCGTCAACGTGATGCTCAAGCTGCTGGAAAAGGCGGCGAAGGTGATGGGTGACTACACCGACATCGAAATCATTGAAGCGCACCACCGCCATAAAGTGGATGCGCCGTCAGGCACCGCGCTGGCGATGGGCGAGGCGATTGCCCATGCGCTGGATAAAGACCTGAAAGAATGCGCTGTCTACAGTCGTGAAGGCTACACCGGCGAACGTGTACCGGGAACGATTGGCTTTGCCACCGTTCGCGCCGGGGACATCGTGGGTGAACATACCGCCATGTTTGCAGATATCGGCGAGCGCGTCGAAATTACCCACAAAGCGTCCAGCCGCATGACTTTTGCCAATGGCGCCGTCAGATCGGCACTTTGGGTGAGTGCAAAGCAAAATGGTCTTTTTGATATGCGAGATGTACTTGATCTCAACAATTTATAGTCAGTTATTACCTTTCGTGATGTGGTTATTGTAATCTCAATGCATTGATTACATAGGGCAATATTTTTATTGCCCTTTTATTTTCTCTGTTTAAGCTGATTATCAGCGTTAATGGCAATAAAATTCATCTTTTCTTTCTGTTTTACGTTGCCTGAATGTAAATTTTGACCATGTGGTCCACTTTTTAAAGGCCTAAGACTGTTTTTCACGCATAATGGTGCACGCAAGCGTTTTCCTGCCAGGGTTAGGTGATCTTTTTGCCTGTTAAATCCAATGAATTCATCCTGGGTCGCAAAAGAATAGTAAAAATACCGCCTTTAAGTTGACTTTTGCCCGCCTTATCTCCAGAATGCCGCCGTTTGCCAGAAATCCGCGGGTAAGCAAATTTGCATTGATCCATGCTACGAAAATGCATTAATATGCAAATAAAGTGAGTGAATATTCTCTGGAGGGTGTTTTGATTAAGTCAGCGCTATTGGTTCTGGAAGACGGAACCCAGTTTCACGGTCGGGCCATAGGGGCAACAGGTTCGGCGGTTGGGGAAGTCGTTTTCAATACTTCAATGACCGGTTATCAAGAAATCCTCACTGATCCTTCCTATTCCCGCCAAATCGTTACTCTTACTTATCCCCATATTGGTAATGTCGGCACCAATGCCGCCGATGAAGAATCCTCCCAGGTCCATGCGCAAGGCCTCGTCATTCGTGACCTGCCGCTGATTGCCAGCAACTTCCGCAATACCGAAGACCTCTCTTCTTACCTGAAACGCCATAACATCGTGGCGATTGCCGATATCGATACTCGTAAGCTGACGCGTCTGCTGCGTGAGAAAGGGGCGCAGAACGGTTGCATCATCGCGGGCGATAACCTGGATGCTGCGCTGGCGCTGGAAAAAGCGAAAGCGTTCCCGGGCCTGAACGGAATGGATCTGGCGAAAGAAGTGACCACCACGGAGTCTTACAGCTGGACGCAGGGGAGCTGGACGCTGGCCGATGACCTGCCGGAAGCGAAGACAGAAGGCGAACTGCCTTTCCACGTTGTCGCCTACGATTTTGGCGCCAAGCGCAACATCCTGCGTATGCTGGTGGACAGAGGCTGTCGCCTGACGGTCGTTCCGGCAAAAACACCTGCCGATGAAGTAGTAAAGATGAATCCGGACGGGATCTTCCTCTCCAACGGTCCTGGTGACCCGGCGCCGTGCGATTACGCCATCGACGCGATTCAGACATTCCTCGAGACCGATATTCCGGTGTTCGGCATCTGCTTAGGCCATCAGTTGCTGGCACTGGCGAGCGGGGCGAAAACCGTGAAGATGAAATTCGGCCACCACGGCGGTAACCATCCGGTCAAAGATATCGATAACAATACCGTGATGATTACGGCGCAGAACCACGGCTTTGCGGTGGATGAAGCCTCCATGCCGGCGTGTCTTCGCGTCACTCACAAGTCGCTGTTCGATGGCACCCTGCAAGGGATTCATCGCACCGATAAACCGGCGTTCAGCTTCCAGGGTCACCCGGAAGCGAGCCCGGGGCCTCACGATGCCGCGCCGTTGTTCGACCACTTTATCGAGTTAATTGAGCTTTACCGTCAGTCCGCGAAATAATCAGGAGTTAAGAGAGCCATGCCAAAACGTACAGACATAAAAAGTATCCTGATTCTGGGCGCGGGTCCGATCGTTATCGGTCAGGCGTGTGAGTTTGACTACTCCGGCGCGCAGGCGTGTAAGGCGCTGCGTGAAGAGGGTTACCGCGTTATTCTCGTGAACTCCAACCCGGCGACCATCATGACTGACCCGGAAATGGCCGATGCGACCTACATCGAGCCGATTCACTGGGAAGTGGTGCGCAAAATCATTGAAAAAGAGCGTCCGGACGCGGTGCTGCCGACCATGGGCGGTCAGACGGCGCTGAACTGCGCGCTGGAACTGGAGCGTCAGGGGGTGCTGGCCGAGTTCGGTGTGACCATGATTGGCGCAACGGCTGACGCGATTGATAAAGCAGAAGATCGCCGCCGTTTCGACATCGCAATGAAAAAAATCGGTCTCGACACCGCGCGTTCCGGGATTGCCCATACGCTGGAAGAAGCGCTGGCGGTTGCGGCTGACGTCGGTTATCCGTGCATCATCCGTCCGTCCTTTACCATGGGCGGCACTGGCGGCGGTATCGCCTACAACCGCGAAGAGTTTGAAGAGATTTGTACCCGCGGTCTGGATCTCTCGCCAACCAACGAGCTGTTGATTGATGAATCGCTGATTGGCTGGAAAGAGTACGAGATGGAAGTGGTGCGTGATAAAAACGACAACTGCATCATCGTCTGCTCCATCGAGAACTTCGATGCGATGGGTATCCACACCGGCGACTCCATCACCGTTGCGCCAGCCCAGACGCTGACCGACAAAGAATATCAAATCATGCGTAACGCCTCGATGGCGGTACTGCGTGAAATCGGCGTGGAAACCGGCGGTTCGAACGTGCAGTTCGCGGTGAACCCGAAAAACGGTCGCCTGATTGTGATCGAAATGAACCCACGTGTGTCACGCTCCTCGGCGCTGGCATCGAAAGCGACCGGCTTCCCGATTGCCAAAGTGGCGGCGAAACTGGCGGTGGGTTACACCCTTGATGAACTGATGAATGACATCACCGGCGGTCGTACTCCGGCGTCGTTCGAGCCGTCCATCGACTATGTGGTCACCAAAATTCCTCGCTTCAACTTTGAAAAATTCGTCGGCGCTAACGACCGTCTGACCACCCAGATGAAATCTGTCGGCGAAGTGATGGCGATTGGCCGCACCCAGCAGGAATCTCTGCAAAAAGCGCTGCGCGGTCTGGAAGTGGGCGCCACCGGCTTCGACCCGAAAGTAAGCCTGGATGACCCGGAAGCGCTGACCAAAATCCGCCGCGAGCTGAAAGATGCGGGCGCTGAGCGTATCTGGTATATCGCCGATGCGTTCCGTGCGGGCCTGTCCGTTGATGGCGTGTTCAACCTGACCAATATCGATCGCTGGTTCCTGGTACAGATTGAAGAGCTGGTGCGTCTGGAAGAAAAAGTGGTGGAGCTGGGCATTAACGGCCTGACCCCTGACTTCCTGCGCGCCCTGAAACGCAAAGGCTTTGCCGATGCGCGTCTGGCCAAACTGGCTGGTGTGCGTGAAGCGGAAGTGCGCAAACTGCGTGACCAGTACAACCTGCACCCGGTCTATAAGCGTGTGGACACCTGTGCGGCAGAATTCGCCACCGATACCGCCTACATGTACTCCACTTATGAAGATGAGTGCGAGGCGAACCCGTCCGTTGACCGCGACAAAATCATGGTGCTCGGCGGCGGTCCAAACCGTATCGGCCAGGGGATCGAATTTGACTACTGCTGCGTACATGCCTCTCTGGCACTGCGCGAAGACGGTTATGAAACCATCATGGTCAACTGTAACCCGGAAACGGTTTCCACCGACTATGACACTTCTGACCGCCTCTACTTTGAGCCGGTCACGCTGGAAGATGTGTTGGAAATCGTGCGCATCGAGAAGCCGAAGGGCGTGATCGTACAGTACGGCGGCCAGACCCCGCTGAAACTGGCGCGTGCGCTGGAAGCGGCGGGCGTACCGGTTATCGGCACCAGCCCGGACGCGATTGACCGTGCAGAAGACCGTGAACGTTTCCAGCAGGCCGTTGACCGTCTGAAGCTGAAACAACCGGCGAACGCTACCGTCACCGCGATTGAAATGGCGGTTGAAAAGGCGAAAGAGATTGGCTACCCGCTGGTGGTGCGCCCGTCCTACGTGCTGGGCGGCCGCGCGATGGAAATCGTCTACGACGAAGCTGACCTGCGCCGCTACTTCCAGACTGCCGTCAGCGTTTCCAACGACGCGCCGGTTCTGCTCGACCGCTTCCTTGATGACGCGATTGAAGTGGATGTGGATGCAATCTGCGACGGCGAAATGGTGCTGATTGGCGGCATCATGGAGCACATTGAACAAGCGGGCGTCCACTCCGGCGACTCCGCCTGTTCTCTGCCGGCTTACACCCTGAGTCAGGAAATTCAGGATGTGATGCGCCAACAGGTGCAGAAACTGGCCTTCGAACTGCAGGTGCGCGGTCTGATGAACGTTCAGTTTGCGGTGAAAGACAACGAAGTCTACCTGATTGAAGTCAACCCGCGTGCGGCGCGTACCGTCCCGTTTGTTTCCAAAGCGACTGGCGTACCGCTGGCGAAAGTCGCGGCACGCGTGATGGCAGGCAAATCGCTGACCGAGCAGGGCGTGACCAAAGAAATTATCCCGCCGTACTACTCGGTGAAAGAAGTGGTGCTGCCGTTCAATAAGTTCCCGGGCGTCGACCCGCTGTTAGGGCCAGAAATGCGCTCCACCGGCGAAGTAATGGGTGTGGGTCGCACCTTCGCAGAAGCCTTTGCCAAGGCGCAACTGGGCAGCAGCTCGACCATGAGAAAGCAGGGGCGTGCGCTGCTCTCTGTGCGCGAAGGCGATAAAGAGCGCGTGGTAGACCTCGCGGCGAAACTGCTGAAGCAGGGCTTTGAGCTGGATGCGACCCACGGCACCGCGATTGTGCTGGGGGAAGCCGGTATCAACCCGCGTCTGGTGAACAAAGTGCATGAAGGTCGTCCGCACATTCAGGACCGTATCAAGAATGGCGAATATACCTACATCATCAACACCACCGCAGGTCGTCGCGCAATCGAAGACTCCAGAGTGATTCGCCGTAGCGCGCTGCAGTACAAAGTGCACTACGACACCACGCTGAACGGGGGCTTTGCCACGGCGATGGCGCTGAATGCCGATGCGACGGAGAAAGTAACCTCCGTTCAGGAAATGCACGCGCAAATTAAAAAATAAGCGGCAGCGTCAATATCCTGTGTTTTAAAAACGGTTCCGGAAACGGAGCCGTTTTTTTATGCGTTCAGTTCAATCCTGGGGGTATATTGCGCATCAGGACGATTTTCAATGTGACAAGCAAGATTTGGCTCACACTAATGCGTCGCCAAGTTGCTTACTATCATTTAATCCCACAATTTTAACATGGTCTTGTTTTGTATTTTCTGGACAGGGCATAACAAGATTTTTAATTTGTGAAATGGTGTGCTTATGTGTGAAGAATATGTTGAAAAGCCGCTTTACCTGCTGATCGCCGATTGGGTGATGGCAGAAAAGCGTTGGGTGAGTGCGAAAGAGATTGCGAAGCACTTTAATATGGATCACTGCAAAGCGATCAATACCGTCTCTTATATTCTCGCTGAGGTCGGGGAAATTAATTGCGAGACTAAGACTATCCCTAATCAACTGGAAGGTCGCGGATGTCAGTGCCAGCGACTGGTCAGAGTGACACATATTGATCCGCAACTGTATGCCCGTCTCGGGCATAGCGCTCAGGAGAAGATGGTCAACAAATCGCCGCGGATGTCGTCGGTGCCGCCGTCAGAACTGAACCGCGAGCAGAAATGGCAGATGATGCTGTCAAAAAGTATGCGTCGATAATCTTTTGTTTACCGGATGGCGCAGCGCCATCCGGTTGTTTACATTGCCGATTTCGGCTTCACCTCGGTTGTGCCCTTCAGGCGCGGTCGGTTTGCTTCAACCGCCGTTAACGGCGACGTTTCCCGTAGCGATGTCCGACAGCGTACGGCAAGATCCTGATATTCCTGGGTATTCAGCCGCTTCCAGTGCAGTTCCTGTTCACTGACGTCACGCATGACGCGGGCTGGCGTACCGACCAGCAACTGCCGCGCAGCGCCGGTAAATCCGGCTTTGACGAAGCTCATAGCGGCGACAATGCTTTCGTCGCCGATCACCGCACCGTCCATGATTACGCTGTTCATTCCGACCAGCGCGTCCCGGCCAATCACGCAGCCGTGCAGGATGGCGCCGTGTCCGATGTGTCCGTTCTCGCGTACCACCGTGTCCATATCGCAGTAGCCATGCATGATGCAGCCATCCTGAAGGTTGGAACCCGCTTCGAGGATCAGACGACCATAGTCACCGCGCAGTGACGCCAGCGGACCGACGTACACGCCAGCCCCCACGATCACATCGCCAATCAGTACCGCGCTGGGATGCACATACGCCTCGGGATGAACCACGGGAATCAGGCCTTCAAAGGCGTAGAAACTCATCGACATTCCTCAATTGTTTTTTGCCGGATGGCGGCGTAAACGCCTTATCCGACCTACGGACAGCGTATATTTTGCCGGATGGCGGCGAAGACGCCTTATCCGGCCTACGGGCCGCGCATATTTTGCCGGATGGCGGCGTAAACGCCTTATCCGGCCTACGGGCCGCGCATATTTTGCCGGATGGCGGCGTAAACGCCTTATCCGGCCTACGGGCCGCGCATATTTTGCCGGATGACGGCGTAAACGCCTTATCCGGCCTACGGGGATGCGTATATTTTGCCGGATGGCGGCGTAAACGCCTTATCCGGCCTACGGGCCGCGCATATTTTGCCGGATGGCGGCGTAAACGCCTTATCCGGCCTACGGGGCTGCGCATATTTTGCCGGATGGCGGCGTAAACATATGGGGCGGCGTAGGCCTGATAAGCGCAGCGCCATCAGGCATTACCGTCCTTTCCAGACCGGATCGCGCTTTTCAGCAAACGCCAGCGGCCCTTCGAATGCATCTTCGGAGTGCAGCACGGACGGATAGTGCTTCAGCACGCCGCTGCGGATGAAGCGATAAGCTTCTTCCACCGGCATTTCACTGGTCGCGCGGTAAATCTCTTTCAGCGCGGCGATCGCCAGCGGTGCGCTGTTCACCAGCTGTAGCGCCAGTTCACGTGCGCTGGCCATCAGTTCCTGCTGGCTGACCACGCGGTTGACTATCCCCCAGCGCAGCGCTTCTTCCGCATTCATGCGTCTGCCGGTCATGACCATTTCGTTGACGATGGCCGGGGGCAGTATTTTCGGCAGGCGCAGAACACCGCCGCTGTCCGGTACGATGCCGAGTTTGGCTTCAGGTAGCGCAAAACTGGCGTTATCGGCACAAACAATAAAGTCTGCCGCCAGCGCCAGTTCAAAGCCCCCACCGAAGGCGTAGCCATTGACGGCGGCGATCACCGGTTTGTCGAGATTGAATATTTCGGTCAGGCCAGCGAATCCGCCGGGGCCAAAATCGGCGTCCGGTGCTTCCCCTTCCGCAGCGGCTTTTAAATCCCAACCGGCGGAAAAGAATTTTTCACCCGCGCCGGTGACGATCGCCACGCGCAGTTCGGGATCGTCACGGAAATTAAGAAAAACCTCGCCCATTTGAAAACTGGTTTTTGCATCAATGGCATTCGCTTTTGGCCTGTCCAGCATAATTTCCAGAATCGGCCCGTTGCGGGTTAAATGTAAAGATTCACTCATGGTTCATCTCCAAAAATAGAGTGTCGGGCAGGAGTTATTCCTGCCTGTAGGGTTATTTCAGGTTTTTTTTGATTATTTTTCCTGAACAATTTCGCGGCAGGTCAGTTCTAATCTCCATAATTGAAGGGACTTTAAATTTCGCCATATTTTTTTCACAGAAACTGAAAAACTCCTCTTCACTGAGCGTTTCTCCCTCGTTGAGTACCACAAAGGCTTTTATTGCCTCGTCGCGAATGGAATCTTTAATTCCAATCACGACAATGTCCTGAATTTTGGGGTGCGCCGAAATAATATTTTCCAGTTCCACGCAGGAGACGTTTTCCCCTCCGCGCTTAATCATGTTGCAGCGACGGTCGACAAAATAGAAAAAACCGTCTTCATCGCGGTAGCCGGAATCTCCGGTATGCAGCCAGCCGGTCGGCTCGAGCGCTTTGGCGGTGGCGTCGGGTCTGCCGTAGTACTCTTTGAAAATCGTCTTACCCGGCACGCCCTTGATGCAGATTTCCCCAATTTCACCCGCGGGTAGCGCGCGGTTCTGCTCATCGCGAATTTCCGCTTCGTAACAAAATCCGGGGCGTCCGATGGATGGCCAGCGTCGCTTATCGCCGGGGCGATCGCCGATGATGCCGACGATGGTTTCCGTCATGCCGTAGGAGGTCAGCAGACGCACGCCGAAACGCTCAAGGAACGCGTCTTTTTCCTGCACTGACAGGTTGAGGTAGTACATCACTTCCCGTAAGCAGTGCTCTCTGTCCAGCGACGAGGCGGGTTGAATCATCAGCGTTCTGATCATCATCGGGATACATTCCGTGACGGTCGCGCGGTATTTACGTATCTGTCCCCAAAAGGCGCGGGCGCTGTACTTCTCAATCAGCACAAAGGTTGCGCCTGCCGAGAAAGCGGCCATGGCGGCAGTGCACTGGCAGTCGATGTGAAACGCAGGCATCACCGTCAGGTAAACGTCGTCATCTCGCAGGGCGCATTGCCATGACGAGTAGTAGCCAGCAAAACGCAGGTTGTAGTGGGTGATAACCACCCCCTTGGGTCGGGAAGTGGTGCCGGAGGTAAACAGGATTTCGGCCATGTCGTCCGTGGACAACGCAGGGGTATAGCGCAATGTCGTCGGCTGCTGGTCCTTCAACGACGTAAAATGGCTTACGCCGTCAGCCACAGGTAACGCCTCGCCAATCAGGCAGATATGGTTAAGCAGCGTTGTGTTTTCCTGTTGGATCTGGCGATACATCGGATAAAAAACGATGTTGGTCACCAGTAGCTGAACCCCGCTGTTTTGCAGGATCCACATGCTTTCGTCGCGCAGCAGGCGGGCATTAATCGGCACCATGACCGCGCCAATTTTTGCCAGCCCGAACCAGCAAAAGAAAAACTCCGGGCAGTTATCCAGATGCAGGGCAACCTTATCGCCTTTGCGAATGCCCAACGCGTGGAAAAGGTTTGCCGTCCGATTGATTTCCTCGTTAAGCGAGGCGTAGCTGTACTGGCGCACAACCTCTTCGCTGGATTCACAAATCAGCGCCGTTTTACTGCCATATAACCCTGCCAGGTCGTCCCACATCTGACGTAGGTGTTGTCCGCCAACGATATCCATTGCACTCCTGTCCATCTTCACAAGCGTTGCGCTAACCAGAGGGTCTGGTCAGCGCGTCGCATTTAGTTCTCAACCTTGGCCAGACCTTTACTGACCAGTTCCTTAATGTCTGCGTCGTTGTAACCGATATTTTTCAGAATGGCGGCCGTATCCATGCCATGCGACGGCATGCCACGCCAGATTTTCCCTGGGTTGTTTTTGAATTTCGGCATGATGTTTGGCCCTTTGCAGGTGCGGCCATCCATCGTTTGCCACTGGGTGATGGATTCGCGGGCAACGTATTGCGGATTGCCTTCCAGTTCAGGAATGGTCAGCACTTTGGCGCAGGCGATGTTCAGCTCAGCGAAACGCGCCTGAACTTCCGCGATGGTGTGCGCAGCCAGCCACGCATCCAGTTTCTCTTCGACCAGCGGTCCGTACGGGCACTCGACGCGATGAATCAGCTGTGTTCCTTCCGGCACTTCCGGCGTACCGAGAATGTGGGCCAAACCGATGTCTTTAAAACATTCGGTAACCTGCGTAATCCCGACCAGTTCCATCACGATGTAGCCGTCGGCGCATTTATATAGCCCGCAACCGGCGTAGTAGGGGTCTTTACCTTTGGTCATGCGTGGGCAAATTTCGCCGCCGTTGAAGTAATCCATCATGAAGTACTGACCCATGCGCAGCATCACTTCATACATCGCGACATCGATACTTTCGCCTTTGCCGGTTTCCCGTACTTTATGCAATGCCGCCAGCGCGGCTGTGGTGGCCGTCATACCGGAAAAGTAGTCGGCGGTGTAGGGAAACGCGGGCATCGGTTGGTCGACGTCTCCGTTTTGGATCAGATAGCCGCTGAAGGCCTGAGCAATCGTGTTATAGGCCGGAAGGTTGGTGTACTCCTCGGTACCATACTGGCCGAAGCCGGACAGGTGGGCGATAACCAGTTTCGGGTTATGTTGCCACAGGACGTCGTCGGTAATTCCCCGACGGGCAAATGCCGGGCCTTTACTGGCTTCAATGAAGATATCGGTGGTTTCCATTAGCTTCAGAAACGCTTCCCGACCTTCATCTTTAAAAATATTCAGCGAGAGTGCGTGCAGGTTACGCCGCGACAACTGCGGATAGTTCGGCTGAACGCGGATGGTATCGGCCCAGGCGACGTTTTCAATCCAGATAACTTCAGCACCCCATTCGGCAAACATCTGTCCGGCGAACGGCCCGGCGATTTCGATCCCGGAGAAAACCACCCGCAGCCCGGCAAGTGGCCCAAAAGCCGGCATTGGTAGACGATCCATAAAATACTCCTGATAAATTTGTAGGCCTGATAAGACGCAAGGCGTCGCCATCAGGCAATCAATGCCGGATGGCGGCGTAAACGCCTTATCCGGCCTACAAAACATTGGCCCGGTAAGCGCAGCGCCACCGGGCATGTCACCGTGTTAACGGTATTGCTTCAGTACGGCACGGCCGAGCGTCAGGATCTGCATTTCGTCAGAGCCACCGGATACGCGGTCAACGCGCAGGTCACGCCAGAAGCGGGTGATGCGGTGGTTGCCCGCAATCCCCACGCCGCCGAGAACCTGCATGGCGGTGTCCACCACGTCAAACGCGGCATTGGCGCAGAAGTATTTACACATCGCCGCATCACCCGAGGTGATGGTGCCGTTGTCTGCTTTCCACGCCGCTTCCAGCAGCATGTTTTTCATGGAGTTTAATTTGATCGCCATATGGGCGAATTTCTCCTGGATCAACTGGAAACGACCGATCGTTTCGCCAAACTGCACGCGCTGGTTGGCGTAGCGCGCGGCATCTTCAAAGGCGCACATTGCCGTACCGTAGTTGGTGAGGGCGACGAGGAAACGTTCATGGTCGAACTCTTCTTTTACGCGGTTAAAGCCGTTACCTTCCCGACCGAACATGTCTTTTTCGTCCAGTTCGACATCGTCAAAGTTGATTTCACAGCAGCTGTCCATGCGCAGGCCCAACTTCTCAAGTTTGTTGACCTTGATGCCGGGTTTACTCATGTCGACAAACCATTCGGTATAGATGGGTTTATCCGGGGACGCGCCGTCTCTTGCCATAACCACGATATAAGGGGTGTAGGCGCTACTGGTGATAAAACACTTACTACCATTAAGATAAACCTTACCATCTTTGCGGGTATAAGTGGTTTTCAAACTCCCCACATCCGATCCCGCTCCCGGTTCGGTGATGGCGGAGTTCCACATTTGTTTCCCTGTTCCCTGGAACGCCATGATTTTATCGATCTGCTCCTGAGTGCCTTCGCGCAGGAAGGTATTAAAACCGCCCGGCAACTGATACAGCACGTAGGTGGGCGCGCCGAGACGTCCCAACTCCATCCAGACGGCAGCCACGGTGACGAAGCCGGCTTCCAGGCCGCCATGTTCTTCCGGGATCAGCAGGCTATCGATGCCCATATCCGCCAGCGCTTTCACGAAACGCTCCGGATACACGCTGTCGCGATCGCACTCGGCAAAATAGGCTTCCCAGTTCTCACTGGCCATCAGTTCACGAATACCGGCGACAAACAGTTCCTGCTCATCATTGAAATTGAAATCCATCTTCTAACCTCTATGTCATGGGGTAATTAGGTTTATTTATCTTTCCAGTGCACTTTGGCGTCTTTGATAAAGGAGAGCGTCACCATAATGTTGACGAAGAACAGCGGACAGCCCCCGGCAATAATCGCGGTTTGTATTGGTTTCAGGCCGCCGAGCGCCAGCAGCACGATGCCAATCACGCCGACCAGCACGGACCAGCCGATACGCACCAGCAGCGGCGGCTCTTCGCCATCGCGAACTTCACGACAGGTCGACATCGCCAGGGTATAAGAACAGGCGTTGATCAACGTGACGGTGGCAATAAAGCAGAGGATAAAGAATCCCCACATCGTGGCGGTACTGAGCGGCAGGGCGGCCCAGGTTTCGATAATCGCGCGCGGCACGCCGTGATCGGCAATCAGTTGCGGGATGTTGATGATGTTCTTATCCATCAGCAGCAGAGTGTTACTGCCCAGCACGGTCCACAAAATCCAGGTTGAAGCGGTCAGGCCCAGCACCATGCCGAAGCACAGTTCACGCACGGTACGGCCACGGGAAATACGCGCCAGGAAGATACTCATCTGAATGGCGTAAATAACCCACCATGCCCAGTAGAAGACCGTCCAGCCCTGCGGGAAACCGCCTTTGCCGATGGCATCGGTATAGAACAGCATGCGCGGCAGGTACATCATCAGCATCCCGACGGAGTCGGTGAAGTAGTTCATGATGAAGCTGGCGCCGCTGACGATGAACACCCAGCCGAGCATCAGGAAGCTTAAATAGCTGCGCACGTCACTGGCGATTTTGACCCCTTTTTGCAGGCCGCAGGCCACGCAAATGGCGTTCAAAATAATCCAGCAGGTGATGATGATGGCATCCAGTTGCAGGGTGTGCGGAATGCCAAATAGCCACTGCATGCACTCGGTCACCAGCGGCGTCGCCAGCCCAAGGCTGGTTCCCATCGCGAAGATCAGCGCCACCAGGTAGAAGTTATCAACAATAGTGCCGAATAACCCTTTCGCGTGTTTTTCGCCAACCAGTGGAACCAATGTTGAACTTGGGCGAATAACGTCCATTTTGCGAACAAAGAAGAAGTAGGCGAAGGCCACGGAAAGGAAGCTGTACGTTGCCCACGGCAGCGGCCCCCAGTGGAACAGGCTGTAGGCCAGACCTATCTCTTTCGCCGGCGTTGAACCCGGCGTCAGCGCGAACGGTGGCGTGGAGATGTAGTAGTAAATCTCAATCGATCCCCAGAACAGTACGGCGGCTGAAGTACAGGAGGCAAACATCATAAAAATCCAGCTTGCGGTGCTGAACTCCGGTTTCTCGTCGCCTAATTTCTTTTTCGCGTAGGGGCCGAACACCAGCCAGAACCAGCCGATGAGCATAATGACCATATACCACTCAAATGCCCATCCCCAGACATTGGTGACATAACTGAAGACGGCATTAATAACGATGTTTGCGGCATCGAGATCGCGTACCGTTAGCCAGCAAAGTATCCCGACTATTATTAGCGGCGGGAAAAAAACCTTTGGCTCAATTCCAGACTTTCTCTTTTCATTTTTCATGAGTGAATTCCAGGTTGAAAACGAAATTTATTTGGTGTTCCCGTTTGTTTTATTTTTGTTTATTTTTATTAACTATTTGTTGATACCTGTTTAACCTCAGGACGCGTTGGCAAGTAACTCATAATGGGTATTCATTTTGCGGCATTCTGTAACGTTCGTCACACTTCTGGGTTGGGGCATTTTGGGGCTGGTATTTCTTTAAAGTTAATATAAATCATGGTGTTAACTTTATAATTGTTCGGTTTTACACCGTTTGGCTTTCAATATTGGTGATCTGCCAGGCAATATTGAAAATCTTTCTTTTTGACGCCGAGTTTCAATATTGGTGAGGCGCTTAACAATATTGAAAGTTGCGAATATCAGTGTGTGACATTTTCAATATTGGTGATTATGGTTTTATTTCCGAATTAAAGAGCGTGATATCTGTATTTAACACCGCCGATATAAATACGTTTCCTTCATGATATCTGGAGATGCAATGAAGATAATTACTTGCTACAAGTGTGTACCTGATGAACAGGATATTGTCGTCAATCACGCAGATGGTTCATTAGATTTCAGCAAAGCCGATGGCAAAATCAGCCAGTACGATCTGAATGCGATTGAAGCGGCCTGCCAGCTGAAACAGCAGGTCAGCGATGCGCAGGTGATCGCCCTGAGCGTGGGAGGCAAAGCGTTAACCAACGCGAAAGGGCGTAAGGATGTCCTCTCCCGCGGTCCGGATGAACTGGTGGTGGTCATTGACGACCAGTTCGAACAGGCGCTGCCACAGCAGACTGCTGCGGCGCTGGCCGCTGCGGCACAAAAGTCGGGATTTGACCTGATTATCTGCGGCGACGGCTCTTCCGATCTCTACGCACAGCAGGTCGGCCTGCTGGTGGGGGAAACACTGAACATTCCCGCCATCAACGGCGTGAGCAAAATCCTCTCCCTGACGGAAAGCACGCTGACCGTCGAACGTGAACTGGAAGATGAAATTGAAACGCTGAGCATTCCGCTTCCGGCGGTCGTGGCCGTCTCCACTGACATTAACTCCCCACAAATTCCGTCCATGAAAGCCATTCTGGGGGCGGCGAAAAAACCGGTTCAGGTCTGGTCGGCGGCCGATATTGGCTTCAGCGGCGGGGACGCGTGGTCCACACAAACGGTGGCCGCGCCAAAACAACGTGAGCGCCAGCGCATTGTGATTGAAGGCGATGGTGAAGATCAGATTGCTGCGTTTGCCGATAGTCTGCGCAAAATCATTAATTAAGAAGGGGATGTTATGAGCAAGTTTTCCAGCGTCTGGGTATTCAGCGATACCGCGTCTCGTCTGCCGGAACTGATGAGCGGCGCGCAGATTTTAGGTGAGCAGGTTAACGCATTTGTGCAAAGCGCCGAGGAGGCGACCACCGCCATTCAGTTGGGCGCGCATCACGTCTGGCAACTGGGCGGCAAGCCGGACGATCGCATGGTGGAAGATTATGCGCACGTGATGGCACAGACCGTTCGTCAGCAGGGCGATTCTGGCCTCGTGCTGCTGCCCAACACGCGTCGCGGCAAGTTGCTGGCGGCAAAACTGGGCTATCGCCTTGCGGCAGCGGTCTCTAATGACGCCAGCGCGGTGACGCAGCAGGATGGCCGGGCGACGGTCAAACATATGGTGTATGGCGGTCTGGCGATGGGCGAAGAGACGCTCGCTACGCCGTTTGCGGTACTGACGCTCAGCAGCGGCACCTTTGACGCGCAGCAGTTGGATGCCACACGCAGCGGCGAGACGCACAGCGTGGCATGGCAGGCGCCGGAGATTACCGTCACGCGTACCGCCACCCAACCACGTAAAAGTAACAGCGTCGATCTCGATAAAGCCCGACTGGTGGTCAGCGTCGGACGCGGTATAGGCAGCAAAGAGAATATCTCACTGGCGCAAGCGCTGTGCCAGGCCATTGGCGCAGAACTGGCCTGTTCGCGCCCGGTCGCCGAAAACGAGAAGTGGATGGAGCATGAGCGCTACGTCGGGATCTCGAACCTGATGCTCAAGCCGGAACTGTACCTGGCGGTGGGGATCTCCGGGCAGATCCAGCACATGGTGGGGGCGAACGGCGCGCAGACCATTTTTGCCATCAACAAAGACAAAAATGCGCCGATCTTTCAGTATGCGGATTACGGCATTGTCGGCGACGCGCTGAAGATCCTGCCCGCGCTGACGACCGCACTGGCACGCTAATCCATTCAGGCAGGGAGTACGTATGTCCGAAGATATCTTTGATGCCATTATCGTGGGCGCAGGGCTCGCCGGTTCCGTCGCGGCCCTGGTGCTCGCCCGTGAAGGGGCCCAGGTGTTGGTTATCGAGCGCGGAAATTCCGCTGGCGCGAAGAATGTCACCGGTGGGCGCATTTACGCCCACAGTCTGGAGCGCATTATTCCGGGCTTTGCTGAGCAGGCCCCTGTTGAGCGGGTCATTACCCACGAAAAGCTTGCCTTTATGACTGATACCGGGGCGATGAGCGTGGACTATCTCAACGGCGAAAAGGCAGGCCCGTCGCAGGTCTCTTATTCGGTGTTGCGCAGTAAATTTGACGCCTGGCTGATGGAGCAGGCGGAAGAGGCGGGCGCGCAGTTGATCACCGGGATCCGCGTCGATAACGTCGTTCAGCGCGATGGCAAAGTCGTTGGCGTGGAGGCGGACGGCGACATCATTGAATCCAGAGTGGTCATCCTCGCCGATGGCGTCAACTCCCTGCTGGCGGAAAAACTGGGGATGGCGAAACGCGTTGAGGCCGCACATGTGGCGGTCGGCGTGAAAGAGCTGATCGAACTGCCGAAGTCGGTAATTGACGATCGTTTCCAGTTGCAGGGTAACGAAGGGGCGGCCTGTCTGTTCGCCGGATCGTCCACGGATGGTCTGATGGGCGGTGGTTTTCTCTATACCAACGAAAACAGCCTGTCACTGGGGCTGGTGTGCGGTCTTCATCACCTGAAAGAGGCGAAAAAATCCGTCCCGCAAATGCTGGAAGATTTCAAACAGCATCCGGCCGTTGCGCCGCTGATCGCCGGTGGCAAGCTGGTGGAGTACGCCGCGCACGTGGTGCCGGAAGCGGGGATGAACATGCAGCCTGAACTGGTGGGCGACGGCGTGCTGATTGCCGGCGACGCGGCGGGCATGTGTATGAACCTCGGCTTCACGATTCGCGGGATGGATCTCGCGGTGGCGGCGGGCGAAGCGGCGGCGAAAACGGTGCTCTCCGCTATGCAAAGCAACGACTTTAGCCGTCAGGGGCTGGCGGAGTATCGCCAGCATCTCGACAACGGTCCGATGCGTGATATGCGCATGTACCAGCGGCTGCCCGCGTTCCTCGATAACCCGCGCATGTTTACCCGTTATCCGGAAATGGTCGTCGGTATCGCACGCGAGCTCTTTACCGTCGATGGCAGTGCGCCGGTGCCGATGCGTAAGAAGATCCTGCGTCATGCGAAGAAGGTGGGCTTCATCAACCTGATGAAGGATGGCATTAAAGGAGTGACCGTATTATGACTTCTCCCGTCAACGTGGACGTTAAGCTTGGCGTCAACAAATTCAATGTCGATGAAGAGCATCCGCACATCATCATGAAGGTGGCACCGGACAAACAGGTGCTGGAGGTGCTGATCAAGGCGTGTCCGGCCGGGTTATACAAAAAGCAGGATGATGGCAGCGTGCGCTTTGACTACGCCGGATGTCTGGAGTGCGGCACTTGTCGGATCCTGGGACTTGATACGGCGCTGGAGAAGTGGGAGTACCCGCGCGGTACCTTCGGCGTGGAGTTCCGTTTCGGTTAAACCCGGTGCCGGATGGCGGCTTCGCCTTATCCGGCCTACAGGGGATTATGTAGGCCTGATAAGTGCAGCGTCATCAGGCAGTTTGCCGGATGGCGGCACAAGGCCTTATCCGGCCTACGGGGGATTATGTAGGCCTGATAAGTGCAGCGTCATCAGGCAGTTTGCCGGATGACGGCACAAGGCCTTACCCGGCCTACGGGGAATTATGTAGGCCGGATAAGCGCAGTGTCATCAGGCAGTTTGCCGGATGACGGCACAAGGCCTTATCCGACCTACGGGGGATTATGTAGGCCTGATAAGCGTAGCGCCATCAGGCAGTTAAGCACTAATAGCCGAATGTCGGCAAACAGGACATCGCCATGCAACAGCCCAGGAACTTTGATGATATTCAGTTCTCCTCTATTCACCGCAGGATCATGCTGTGGGGAAGCGGTGGCCCGTTTCTGGACGGTTATGTGCTGGTGATGATTGGCGTTGCGCTGGAACAGCTCACGCCAGCGCTGAAGCTGGATGCCGACTGGATTGGTTTGCTGGGCGCGGGAACGCTGGCCGGGCTGTTTGTCGGTACTTCTTTGTTTGGTTATATCTCGGATAAAGTGGGGCGGCGCAAAATGTTTCTCATCGATATCATCGCCATTGGGGTGATATCGGTGGCGACCATGTTTGTCTCGTCGCCGGTTGAGCTGCTGGTGATGCGGGTGCTGATTGGGGTCGTGATTGGCGCGGATTATCCCATTGCCACCTCAATGATCACCGAGTTTTCCAGTACGCGCCAACGCGCCTTCTCGATCAGTTTTATTGCGGCGATGTGGTATGTCGGCGCGACCTGCGCCGATCTGGTGGGGTACTGGCTGTATGATGTCGAAGGCGGCTGGCGCTGGATGCTCGGAAGCGCGGCGATCCCCTGTATTCTGATTCTGATCGGTCGTTTCGATCTGCCCGAGTCCCCGCGCTGGCTGTTGCGCAAAGGGCGGGTTAAAGAGTGCGAAGCGATGATGATCAAGCTGTTTGGCGAGCCGGTGGCATTCGATGAGGACACGTCGCAGGAGACGCGTTTTTTGCAACTGTTTAATCGTCGCCACTTTCCGTTCGTGCTGTTTGTCGCGGCGATCTGGACCTGTCAGGTGATCCCCATGTTTGCCATTTATACCTTTGGCCCGCAGATTGTCGGTCTGTTGGGACTGGGTGCCGGGAAAAGCGCAGCGCTGGGAAATGTGGTGATCAGCCTGTTCTTTATGCTGGGCTGTATTCCGCCGATGTTCTGGCTGAACAGCGCGGGGCGGCGACCGCTACTGATTGGCAGTTTCGTGATGATGACGCTGGCGCTGGCGGTGCTGGGATTGATCCCGGAAATGGGCATCTGGCTGGTGGTAACGGCATTCGCGGTATACGCCTTTTTCTCCGGCGGTCCGGGTAATCTACAGTGGCTCTATCCCAATGAACTGTTCCCGACCGATATTCGCGCCTCCGCCGTGGGGGTGATCATGTCGTTGAGCCGCATTGGCACCATTCTCTCCACCTGGGCGTTGCCTATCTTCATTACTAAATACGGTATCAGCCAGGTGATGCTGATGGGGGCGGGGATTTCGTTGGTCGGGCTGCTGGTCTCCATTGCCTTTGCGCCAGAAACGCGCGGCCTGACGCTTGCTCAGACCAGTACGATGACGATTCGCAGGAAACCGTTGTCTTAAGGTGAACCTTCAGAGTGTTCTGTATTTGCCCTCAGCCTCAGTCAGTGCGTCTACAGTTAATGGGTATATCACTGAAAATGACTGAAAAGCAGGGAGAACACCATGCAAAAGAAACTGTTGATCGCTTCCATTTTTGCCGCAGCAACCGTCTTCACCGTCGCCGGCTGCTCGTCGAACCAGGCTGTGCGTACGACCGATGGTCGAACCATTGTCACCGACGGTAAACCGCAGGTGGACGATGACACGGGTCTGGTCTCCTATAAAAACGCGGAAACCGGCCAGACGGAGCAAATTAACCGCGATCAGGTGAAAAATATGAGCGAGCTGGATAACTAGTTCAGTTTTCTCCATTTGTCTGCTCAATAATATTCACTATTAGCCTGTTGGATTACTGACTACACTCTCTTATAAAACAGAGTGGTAAAATAACAGGCTTATCATGATTCTCATCATTTATGCGCATCCCTATCCGCAGCATTCGCATGCGAATAAACGGATGCTTGAGCAGGCAAGGACGCTGGAAGGCGTCGAGGTTCGTTCGCTCTATCAACTCTATCCTGACTTCAATATCGATATCGCTGCGGAACAAGAGGCGCTTTCTCGCGCTGACCTGATCGTCTGGCAGCATCCCATGCAGTGGTACAGCGTTCCCCCCTTACTTAAACTGTGGATGGATAAAGTGCTTTCCCACGGCTGGGCCTATGGCCACGGCGGGACAGCGCTGCGCGGTAAACCCGTGATGTGGGCGGTGACCACCGGCGGCGGCGATAATCACTTCGATATCGGTTCGCACCCAGGCTTTGACGTGCTCTCACAACCGCTCCAGGCGACGGCGATTTACTGCGGACTCAACTGGCTTCCACCGTTTGCGATGCACTGTACGTTTATCTGCGATGACGAAACGCTGCAGGCGCAGGCACGTCATTACAAGCAACGACTGATGGAATGGCAGGAGGCGCACAATGGATAGCCATACGCTCATACAGGCGCTGATTTATCTTGGGTCAGCGGCGCTGATCGTGCCGATTGCCGTCCGGCTGGGCTTAGGCTCGGTGCTGGGTTATCTCATTGCGGGCTGCATCATCGGCCCCTGGGGGTTGCGTCTGGTAACGGATGCCGAGTCTATTCTGCACTTTGCCGAAATCGGCGTGGTGCTGATGCTGTTCGTCATTGGCCTGGAACTCGATCCTCAGCGGTTATGGAAACTGCGCGCCTCAGTGTTTGGCGGCGGCGCGCTACAGATGGTGGTCTGCGGTGGCCTGATTGGTCTGTTCTGTATGTTCCTCGGCCTGCGCTGGCAGGTGGCGGAACTGATTGGTATGACGCTGGCGCTCTCCTCCACGGCGATAGCCATGCAGGCGATGAATGAGCGCAACCTGACCGTTTCGCAGATGGGGCGTAGCGCCTTTGCCGTGCTGCTGTTCCAGGATATCGCGGCGATTCCACTGGTGGCGATGATCCCGCTACTGGCGACCAGCGGGGCGTCAACCACGCTCGGAGCGTTCGCGCTGTCGGCACTGAAGGTCGCTGGCGCGCTGGTGCTGGTGGTGCTGCTGGGGCGCTATGTGACCCGTCCGGCGCTGCGTTTTGTTGCGCGTTCTGGCCTGCGCGAAGTGTTCAGCGCCGTCGCGCTGTTTCTGGTTTTTGGCTTCGGGCTGTTGCTTGAAGAAGTGGGGCTGTCGATGGCGATGGGGGCATTCCTGGCTGGCGTATTGCTGGCAAGCTCCGAGTATCGCCACGCGCTGGAAAGCGATATCGAACCGTTCAAAGGGTTGCTGCTGGGGCTGTTTTTCATCGGCGTCGGCATGTCTATCGATTTTGGGACGCTTATCGATAATCCGCTACGTATCATTATTCTGCTGGTCGGCTTCCTGGTGATTAAAACCGGAATGCTGTGGCTGATTGCCCGTCCTTTACAGGTGCCGAATAAACAGCGGCGCTGGTTTGCGGTACTGCTCGGACAGGGCAGTGAGTTCGCGTTTGTGGTCTTTGGCGCGGCGCAGATGGCGAATGTGCTCGATCCGCAATGGGCGAAGGCGCTGACGCTGGCGGTCGCGCTGTCGATGGCGGCGACGCCGATTTTCTTAGTCATCCTCACGCGAATGGAGAAATCAGCCGCGGGTGAGGAACGGGAAGCCGATGAAATTGATGAAGAGCAGCCGCGGGTGATTATTGCCGGATTTGGGCGCTTCGGACAGATCACCGGCCGTTTGCTGCTCTCCAGCGGGGTGAAGATGGTCGTTCTCGATCATGATCCAGACCACATCGAGACGCTGCGTAAATTCGGCATGAAGGTGTTCTACGGTGACGCAACCCGAATGGATCTGCTGGAGTCCGCCGGGGCGGCGAAAGCGGAAGTGCTGATCAACGCCATTGACGATCCACAAACCAGCCTGGAGTTGACGGAGATGGTAAAAGACCATTTCCCGAACCTGCAAATTATTGCGCGAGCGCGCGATGTCGATCATTACATTCGTCTGCGCCAGGCGGGTGTGGATCAACCGGAGCGTGAAACGTTTGAAGGCGCACTCAAAACCGGGCGTCTGGCGCTGGAAAGCCTCGGGCTTGGCCGTTATGAAGCGCGTGAACGCGCTGACCTGTTCCGCCGTTTTAATACGCAAATGGTGGAAGAGATGGCGAAGGGTGAGGACGACGCGACCTCCCGGGCGGCGGTCTATAAACGTACCAGCGCGATGCTGAGCGAAATCATCACCGAGGATCGCGAACATCTGTCGTTAATTCAGCGTCATGGCTGGCAGGGAACCGACGAAGGCAAGCACACGGGAGACGTTGCCGATGAGCCGGAAGTTAAACCGTCAACCTGAGTCAAAAATGTGATGTACTGCAAACTTTACTGTTAACCGATTGTTTTTGCGCTACTGTAATGCCGGGAGTCCACTGCGAAGTCGTGGACTCGCCAGCAGATCGGAAAATTTTCGTGCTCTTCTTCTGTTCGTTAGTCGACGAAAGATTGCTCTTTCCGTATAGTGGCGACAATTTTTTTTGCTTCCGGGAAATATTCAATGATCAGTCTGATTGCTGCGTTAGCGGTAGATCGCGTTATTG
Organism: Citrobacter amalonaticus Y19; assembly: GCF_000981805.1. Taxonomy (NCBI): domain Bacteria; kingdom Pseudomonadati; phylum Pseudomonadota; class Gammaproteobacteria; order Enterobacterales; family Enterobacteriaceae; genus Citrobacter; species Citrobacter amalonaticus. The sequence continues at coordinate 55,928 of NZ_CP011132.1, forward strand.
GCATGGAAAACGCCATGCCGTGGAATCTACCTGCTGATCTCGCCTGGTTTAAACGTAATACGTTAAATAAACCTGTCGTTATGGGACGCCATACCTGGGAATCCATCGGCCGACCGTTGCCGGGACGTAAGAACATCGTCATCAGCAGCCAGCCGGGTACTGACGATCGCGTGCAGTGGGTGAAATCGGTTGATGAAGCGATTGCGGCCTGTGGTGATGCGCCAGAAATTATGGTGATTGGCGGAGGACGTGTGTACGAGCAGTTCCTGCCAAAAGCGCAGAAACTGTATCTGACGCACATCGACGCGGAAGTGGAAGGGGATACGCATTTCCCTGACTACGAGCCGGACGACTGGGAATCGGTGTTCAGTGAGTTTCACGATGCTGACGGACAGAACTCGCACAGCTATTGCTTCGAAATTCTGGAACGTCGCTAAGCGATGAGGGCCGGATGGCGGCGTGACGCCTTATCCGACCTGCAAAACCAGCCCGTAGGCCTGATAAGCGTAGCGCCATCAGGCAAGCATCCAGCCGGATGGCGGCGTGAATGTCTTATCCGGCCTACAAAGCCAACCCGTAGGCCTGATAAGCGCAGCGTCATCAGGCATTAATACCCTCAGGCGCTAACCGCCTCACCGTCATCCAGATCCATCTGTCGGTTTGACGGCTGAACAAAGTACTGCTTATCTTCCCAGCGCAGGCAGGTTAAATTCCCTCCCCAGCAGCAGCCGGTATCCAGCGCATAGATCCCGTCCGGCGTCCCTTTTCCTTCCAGAGAAGCCCAGTGACCAAACGCGATGCTGTAGGCCTCGCTGACCGGCCCGGGAATGGCAAACCACGGTTTCAATGGCGCCGGGACATCCTCCGGGGACTCTTTGCTGTACATATCCAGCTGTCCGTTCGGGAAGCAGTAACGCATCCGGGTAAAGGCATTGGTGATAAAGCGCAGACGCGCCAGCCCGGTCAGTTCCGGCGTCCAGTTATTCGGCATGTCGCCATACATGGCATCGAGGAAGAAAGGGTAAGAGTCGCTCGACAGCACCGCTTCAACATCGCGTGCGCACTCTTTGGCGGTCTGCAAATCCCACTGCGGCGTGATACCCGCATGCGCCATCACCAGCTTCTTCTCTTCGTCTATCTGCAACAGCGGTTGACGGCGTAGCCAGTTGAGCAGTTCGTCCGCATCCGACGCTTCCAGCAGCAGGCTCAGACGGTCTTTCGGTTTGTTGCGACTGATACCGGCGAAAACCGCCAGCAGATGCAGATCGTGGTTGCCCAGCACCAGGCGCACACAGTCGCCGAGTGATTTCACATAGCGCAGCACGTCCAGTGAGCCGGGGCCACGGGCGACCAGGTCGCCCGTCAGCCACAGGGTATCGCTTTCAGGGGTAAAATTAACTTGTTGCAGCAAGGCGATCAGTTCATCGTAGCAACCGTGAACGTCGCCAATAAGGTATGTTGCCATCGCTATTGTTTTAGTGAATGAGAGTGGAAACGGCGAGTCGGAAAACCGGAATATCGATGGTAAAGGCGACGCCGTTCTCATCAATCATTTCGTAATGACCCTGCATGGTGCCCAGCGGCGTTTCGATAACGGCGCCGCTGGTGTACTGGTACTCTTCGCCAGGTTCAATGTGCGGCTGAACGCCGACCACACCTTCTCCCTGGACTTCAGTTTCTCGGCCATGACCGTTGGTTATCAACCAATAGCGTCCCAGCAGTTGCACGGGCGCTCGCCCCAAATTGCGGATGGTTACGGTGTAGGCAAAAACGTAACGTTCATCATCAGGTGAGGATTGCGCCTCAATATAGACGCTCTGGACCTGAATACACACTCGGGGCGAATTGATCATGCTTAACTCTCCTTCGATGGCGCATTTTCTGACAGATAGTTCGCCATCTGGCAGTACTGCGCGACAGAGATATTTTCCGCTCGCATTGCCGGGTCAATACCCAGTTCCGTTAAGACCTCGACGCTGAACAGATTGCCGAGGCTATTACGAATCGTTTTACGACGCTGGTTGAACGCTTCTGTGGTAATGCGGCTCAACAGGCGAATATCTTTTACCGGGTAGGGCATCGTGGTGTGCGGCACCAGGCGCACCACGGCGGAATCCACTTTTGGCGGCGGTGTAAAGGCGGATGGCGGCACTTCAAGCACCGGGATCACGTTGCAATAATATTGCGCCATCACACTTAAGCGACCATACGCCTTACGGTTTGGTCCTGCAACCAGACGATTCACCACCTCTTTCTGCAACATAAAGTGCATATCGGCGATGGCATCAGTATAGCTAAACAGGTGGAACATCAGCGGTGTAGAGATGTTATAGGGCAGGTTGCCGAACACGCGTAGCGGTTGTCCCATCTTTTCAGACAACTCGCCAAAATTCATGGTCATGGCGTCCTGCTGATAGATGGTCAGCTTGGGGCCCAGGAAGGGATGTGTTTGCAGACGCGCGGCCAGATCGCGGTCAAGTTCAATGACCGTCAACGCATCCAGACGTTCGCCAACCGGCTCCGTCAGCGCAGCCAGACCGGGGCCGATTTCGACCATCGCCTGACCCTTTTGCGGGTTAATGGCGGAGACAATACTGTCGATCACAAACTGATCGTTGAGGAAGTTTTGCCCGAAGCGTTTACGGGCTAAGTGGCCCTGATGGACTCGATTATTCATTGGGTATTAACAATCATTTTGATGGCGAGATTAAGCGCCGTAATAAAACTGCCGACATCAGCTTCACCCCGACCCGCCAGTTCAAGCGCGGTGCCGTGATCAACCGAGGTACGAATAAAGGGCAGGCCCAGCGTGATATTCACGCCACGACCAAATCCCTGGTATTTTAGCACGGGGAGACCCTGATCGTGGTACATTGCCAACACCGCATCGGCATGTTGCAGATATTTAGCCTGAAACAGCGTGTCGGCCGGAAGCGGACCCACCAATTTCATCCCCTGCGCGCGTAGCGTGTCGAGCACCGGAATGATCGTGTCATTCTCCTCGCTGCCCATATGCCCCCCTTCACCGGCATGTGGGTTCAGACCACAGACCAACACGCGCGGATCGTCCACACCAAATTTGGTGCGCAGATCGTGATGCAAAATGCCAATCACTTCATGCAGCAGCGCGGGGGTAATCGCGTCAGCGACGTCGCGCAGCGGCAGATGGGTGGTCGCCAGCGCCACGCGTAACTCCTCGGTCGCCAGCATCATCACCACTTTTTTCGCCTGCGCGCGTTCTTCAAAAAACTCGGTGTGACCAGTGAAAGGCACGCCCGCGTCGTTGATAACGCCTTTATGCACGGGACCCGTAATCAGCGCGGCAAATTCACCCTGCAAACAGCCGTCACAGGCGCGAGCCAGCGTTTGCACCACATACTCGCCATTCTCCACGGCTAGCTGTCCAGGAAAGACAGGCGCACGAAGCGCGACCGGTAACAGCGTGAGCGTGCCGGCAGCCTGCGGTTTGGCAGGGTTTTGTGGGGAGTAGGGGAGTAGCGTGAGGGGGAGACCGAGCATTGCCGCCCGGTCGACCAGTACCGTGGCGTCAGCACAGACCACCAGTTCAACGGGCCAGTCGCGCTGGGCAAGTTGAACGACGAGATCCGGACCAATCCCGGCGGGCTCGCCGGGAGTGATCGCGACACGTTGAGTAACGGCCATTAATTGCTCAGGATTTTAACGTAAGCGCTGGCGCGCTGTTCCTGCATCCAGGTTGCGGCTTCTTCCGAGAACTTCCTGTTCATCAGCATACGGTAAGCCCTGTCTTTCTGCGCGGCGTCGGTTTTATCAACGTTACGCGTATCCAGCAGTTCGATCAGGTGCCAGCCGAAGGAGGAGTGCACGGGGGCGCTCATCTGGCCTTTGTTCATGCGGGTTAACGCATCGCGGAAGGCCGGATCGAAAATATCCGCTGCCGCCCAGCCCAGATCGCCGCCCTGGTTAGCAGAGCCCGGATCCTGAGAGAACTCTTTCGCTGCGGCAGCAAAGGTGGTTTTACCGCTCTTGATATCTGCCGCGATCTGCTCAAGCTTCAGACGCGCCTGCTGATCGGTCATGATCGGCGACGGCTTCAGCAGAATATGACGAGCATGCACTTCGGTCACGGAGATGCTCTGGCTCTGGCCGCGCAAATCGTTCACTTTCAGGATATGGAAACCGACACCGGAACGAATCGGGCCAATAATGTCGCCTTTCTTCGCGGTGCTCAGCGCCTGGGCAAAAATGCCCGGCAGTTCCTGAATACGCCCCCACCCCATCTGGCCGCCTTTCAGCGCCTGTTGGTCAGCCGAGTAGGTGATCGCCAGTTTGCCAAAGTCGCTGCCGTTACGGGCCTGATCCACAATGGAACGCGCCTGAGATTCTGCGTCGTTCACCTGATCAGACGTTGGATTTTCCGGCAGTGGGATCAGGATGTGGCTCAGGTTCAGCTCCGTGCTGGCATCATTTTGATTGCCAACCTGCTGCGCCAGCGCATCGACTTCCTGCGGCAGGATCGTCACGCGGCGGCGCACTTCGTTGTTACGCACTTCAGAGATAGTCATCTCTTTACGGATCTGATTACGATAGGTTGAGTAGCTCAGACCATCGTAAGCCAGACGGCTGCGCATCTGATCCAGCGTCATGTTATTCTGTTTAGCGATATTGGCAATCGCCTGATCAAGCTGTTCATCAGAGATTTTTACGCCCATCTTCTGACCCATTTGCAGGACAATCTGATCCATGATCAGACGTTCCAGGATCTGATGACGCAGCGTCGCGTCGTCCGGAAGTTGTTGACCTGCCTGGTTGGCGTTCAGTTTGACAGACTGCATCAGGCCATCAACGTCGCTTTCCAGTACGACACCGTTATTTACGACGGCTGCGACTTTATCGACTACCTGTGGGGCAGCGAAACTGGTATTCGCGATCATGGCGATACCGAGAAGCAGCGTTTTCCAGTTCTTCATACTTTTTCCATTTCAATTAACCGCACTGCGGATTACGTGGTAAATCAATCAGATCACAAAGAGTTTTGATATGGCAAAATGTTGGAACGCAACATCTCGCTCGTGCCGAGACCATAGTTGGAGCTCAGACCACGAAGTTCGATGTTAAAGCCAATCACGTTGTCATATATCGCGTGTTCTTTATCGCTATCCCAACCGTTCAGCTTACGCTCGTACCCGACGCGGATTGCATAACAGCAGGAGTTGTACTGCACGCCCAACATCTGGTCGGCAGGTTTATTCACATTCGTATCAAAATAATATGCGCCAACAATGGACCAGCGGTCAGCAATTGGCCAACTGGCGACGGTACCTATCTGGCTGATCCCGTTTTTGTACTGTTCCGCCGTAGAATATCTCGCTGGCAATGTCGCCTGAATATACTCCGGGCTGGCGTAACGGTAGTTCAACTGAACCAGACGGTCTTCATCGCGACGGTATTCAAGACTGGAGCTGCTGGTGGCGACGCTATCCAGACGGGTGTCGTACTGAATGCCGCCACGCAGACCCCATCGATCCGATATACGCCAGTAGGTATCTCCAGCCCACACCAGCGAGCCGGTTTGGTCATCGTTCTCCCATTTAATGTTGTCATCGCCAGTGCGAGACTCCGTGAAATAGTAGATTTGACCAACAGAAACGTTAAAACGTTCAACCGCAGCGTCATCATAAACGCGAGATGTGACGCCGGTCGTGACCTGGTTGGCGGAAGCAATGCGGTCCAGACCGCCATAAGTACGATCGCGGAACAGGCCGGTATAGTCAGATTGCAGCAGGGAAGAGTCATAGTTGTAAATGCCGCTCTGGTCGCGATATGGCACGTACAGGTACTGCGCGCGCGGCTCCAGCGTCTGGGTATAACCCGGCGCGAGCATATTCATATCACGTTCAAACACCATCTTACCGTCGACTTTAAACTGCGGCATCACGCGGTTGGCGGAATCATCCAACTGGTTTGTGTAAATGCTGTTATACCAGTCCAGATTGGTCTGCTGATAATGGGTCGCCAGCAGTTTCGCTTCGGTGTTGATGCTGCCCCACTGGTTCGACAGCGGCAGACTGACGGTCGGCTCCAGGTGCAGACGCGTCGCTTCCGGCATGTTGTCTCTGGTATTTACAAAGTGCACGGCCTGACCGTAAATACGGGTATCAAACGGCCCCAGATCGTTCTGGTAGAAGTTGACGTCTAACTGCGGTTCAGCGGAGTAGCTGCTGGTGCTCTGATCGCTGAATACCTGGAACTGCTTGGTTGAGACCGTGGCGTCAAAGTTCTGCACCACGTAGCCAACGCTGAATTTCTGCGTGGCGTAACCGTCGGTACTGGAACCGTACTTGTTATCGAAATCATTAAAGTAACTGGAGTCACTGACCTTGGTGTAGTTGACGTTGAAGCGCCACACCTGATCCATTACCCCTGAGTGTTGCCAGAAGAATAACCAGCGGCGTGAATTGCTATCGTTCGGATGTTCATCGTCATAGACGCGGTCGGAATTCAGATAGTCGAATTCCATTATGCCAGCGCCTGCCCGGCTCAGGTACCGGAATTCGTTCTCCCACATCACGCCGCCGCGGCGGTGCATATAGTGTGGCGTCAGGGTCGCATCCATGTTAGGTGCGATGTTCCAGTAATACGGCAGATAGAACTCAAAATAGTTCTTTGTGGTGTACTTGGCATTGGGGATCAGGAAACCGGAGCGGCGTTTATCCCCCACCGGCAACTGCAAATACGGACTGTAAAAGATCGGAACCGGACCCAGCTTAAAGCGGGCGTTCCAGATTTCCGCGACCTGTTCTTCGCGGTCGTGAATCACTTCGCTACCGACGACGCTCCAGGTATCAGAACCCGGCAGACAGGAGGTGAAGCTCCCGTTCTCAAGAATGGTATAGCGGTTCTCGCCGCGCTGTTTCATCAGGTCGGCTTTACCCCGGCCCTGACGGCCCACCATCTGGTAGTCACCTTCCCAGACGTTGGTGTCTTTGGTATTCAGGTTCGCCCAGCCTTTCGGTCCTTTCAGGATAACCTGGTTGTCATCATAATGGACGTTGCCGAGCGCATCGACGGTACGCACGGGCTCAGGCTGACCCTGAGCCTCTTTCTGATGAAGTTGCACCTCATCGGCCTGCAGACGACTGTTGCCCTGCATGATGTCCACATTGCCGGTAAACACCGCGTCATCGGGATAATTCCCTTTCGCGTGATCGGCATTAATTGTGACGGGGAGTTCATTTGTCTCGCCCTGCACCAGAGGACGGTCATAGCTTGGCACGCCTAACATACATTGTGAGGCGAGACTGGCTGCCAGACCCTGTTGACTGTAAAGGGCAGTGGCAATCATGGTGGCCAGGAGGGTGGGAATACGTTTTTTCATACGTTGTATTTTATTGTTCCATCATCAGTAGCGTCGCGCGTGACAAACCGCCACAGCCTAACTTACTCATGTTCGTAGCGCTAGTGTTAATCCTGCCGCTATAGCGTCTGTGGTGTTAGTCACGGCTGTGAATGACAGGTATGATAATGCAAATTATAGGCGATGTCCCACAATTGACCGTAGGCGTAAGATCGTAAAAAGCCGCTTATTTTGTGGGACCTGGCCTCACCGGGAGTGAGACAAATTGGGGAGTCTATGCAGTACTGGGGAAAAATAATTGGCGTGGCCATGGCTCTGCTCATGGGCGGCGGCTTTTGGGGCGTGGTTCTGGGGCTGTTGATCGGTCACATGTTCGACAAGGCCCGCAGCCGAAAAATGGCGTGGTTTGCCAACCAGCGTGAGCGTCAGGCGCTGTTTTTTGCCACCACCTTTGAGGTGATGGGGCACTTAACGAAATCGAAAGGGCGCGTCACCGAAGCGGATATCCATGTCGCTAATGTATTGATGGACCGGATGAATTTGCACGGTGAATCGCGATCGGCTGCGCAAAATGCGTTCCGCATCGGAAAATCAGATAATTACCCGTTACGTGAAAAAATGCGCCAGTTTCGTAGCGTCTGTTTTGGTCGCTTTGATCTTATTCGCATGTTTCTCGAAATTCAGATTCAGGCGGCCTTTGCCGACGGGTCGCTGCATCCCAACGAGCGAGAAGTGCTGTACGTGATTGCCGAAGAGTTGGGCATTTCCCGTACTCAGTTCGATCAGTTCCTGCGAATGATGCAGGGGGGCGCGCAGTTTGGCGGCGGCTATCAGCAGCAGTCCGGCGGCGGTGGCTGGCAGCAGGCGCAGCGTGGCCCGACGCTGGAAGACGCCTGCAACGTACTGGGGGTTAAACCCACCGACGATGCGACCACCATCAAACGCGCTTACCGTAAACAGATGAGCGAGCACCATCCGGATAAGCTGGTGGCGAAAGGTCTGCCACCTGAAATGATGGAGATGGCGAAGCAAAAAGCGCAGGAAATTCAGAAGGCATACGAGCTGATCAAAGAACAGAAAGGTTTTAAATAATGGTTTTGCCGGATGGCGACGCAACGCGTCTTATCCGGCCTACCAAGCCCGGGCGTAGGCCTGATAAGCGTAGCGCCATCAGGCATTATTGTTAAAAATCCGCCGGTGCTTTAAACGTCATGCTGTTGCCGTACGCGGGGTGGGTGATGGTCAGCATCTCGGCATGCAGTTGCAGTCGGGGGGCCACCGCCAGCGCGTCGGCTGACGCATAAAAGCGGTCACCGAGAATCGGATGACCTAACGCCAGCATATGGACACGCAGTTGATGCGAACGTCCGGTGATGGGCTTCAACACCACTCGCGCGGTGTTATCTGCCGCAAACTCCACCACTTCATATTCGGTCTGCGCCGCTTTGCCGGTTTCATAGCACACTTTCTGTTTCGGGCGATTCGGCCAGTCGCAGATCAGCGGTAAATCCACCAGTCCCTCTGCGGGAGCGGGATGTCCCCATACCCGCGCCACATACTGTTTTTTCGGCTCGCGCTCGCGAAACTGACGCTTCAACTCCCGCTCTGCCGCTTTGGTGAGGGCCACGACAATCACACCGCTGGTCGCCATATCCAGACGATGCACAGATTCTGCCTGCGGATAGTCGCGCTGAATACGCGTCATCACGCTGTCTTTATGTTCTTCAAGACGCCCCGGCACGGACAACAGGCCGCTCGGCTTGTTGACCACCATAATGTGCTCATCCTGATACAGGATAACCAACCAGGGATCCTGCGGCGGATTGTAGTTTTCCATCGCCATAGTCGACTCCGTTACTGATGCGTGACGACGATAAGACGCAGCGCATCCAGACGCCATCCCGCCTGATTCAGGCTTTCCAGCACCTGCTGACGGTTGCTTTCAATCGCCGCGAGTTCGTCATCACGTATGTTCGGGTTGACGGCGCGCAGCGCTTCCAGACGAGACAGTTCGCCAGACAGTTTTTCATCCGCTTCATTACGCGCAGCGTCAATCAGGGCGCGGGCAGACTTCTCAACCTGCGCCTCACCCAGTTGCAGAATCGCATGAACATCCTGCTGCACCGCGTTAACCAGTTTGCTACCGGTGTGGCGGTTAACGGCGCTCAACTGGCGGTTGAAGGTTTCAAACTCCACCTGTGCGGCGAGATTATTGCCGTTTTTATCCAGCAGCATGCGTATCGGCGTCGGCGGCAGGAAGCGGTTAAGCTGAAGCTGTTTCGGTGCCTGGGCTTCCACAACGTATACCAGTTCCAGCAGCAGCGTTCCAACCGGCAAGGCTTTGTTCTTCAGCAACGAAATGGTGCTGCTGCCGGTATCACCGGAGAGGATCAGATCCAGACCGTTACGAATCAGGGGGTGTTCCCAGGTAATAAACTGGGCATCTTCACGCGACAGCGCCACGTCACGTTCAAAGGTAATGGTGCAGCCGTCTTCCGGCAGGCCCGGAAAATCCGGGACCAGCATGTGATCGGACGGGGTGAGCACAATCAGGTTTTCGCCGCGATCGTCCTGATTAATCCCCACGATATCAAACAGGTTCATGGCAAAGGCAATAAGGCTGGTGTCGTCATCCTGCTCTTCAATGCTTTCAGCCAGTTGCTGCGCCTTTTCGCCACCGTTGGAATGGATCTCCAGCAGGCGGTCACGGCCCTGCTCCAGTTGCGACTTCAGCGCTTCATGCTGTTCGCGACAGGTTTTGATCAGCTCATCAAAGCCGTCGGTCTCTTCGGGTGCCGCCAGATAGTTGATCAGGTTGCTGTAGACCGTGTCATAGATGGCGCGACCGGTCGGGCAGGTATGTTCGAACGCATCCAGGCCTTCGTGATACCAGCGAACCAGCACCGACTGGGCGGTTTTCTCTAAATACGGGACATGGATTTGGATATCGTGCGCCTGACCAATACGGTCGAGACGGCCAATACGCTGCTCCAGCAGGTCCGGGTTGAACGGCAGGTCGAACATCACCAGGTTGCTGGCAAACTGGAAGTTACGCCCTTCCGAGCCGATTTCTGAACACAACAGCACCTGCGCGCCGCTGTCCTCTTCACCAAACCAGGCGGCGGCGCGGTCGCGTTCGATAATCGACATGCCTTCATGGAAGACGGCGGCGCGGATACCTTCACGTTCACGCAGCACTTGCTCCAGTTGCAGGGCGGTTGTCGCTTTCGCGCAGATCACCAGCACTTTCTGCGAGCGATGGCTGGTCAGGTAGCCCATCAGCCACTCAACGCGCGGGTCGAAGTTCCACCATGTGCCGGTATCACCTTCAAATTCCTGATAAATCTGTTCCGGATAGAGCATATCGCGCGCTCTGTCTTCGGCGTTTTTGCGGGCACCCATGATGCCGGACACTTTAATGGCAGTCTGATACTGCGTCGGCAGCGGCAGCTTAATGGTGTGCAGTTCGCGTTTCGGGAAGCCCTTCACGCCATTACGGGTGTTGCGGAACAGCACGCGGCTGGTGCCGTGGCGGTCCATCAGCATGGAGACCAGTTCCTGACGCGCGTTCTGCGCGCCGTCGCGGTCGCTATTCGCGGTTTGCAGCAGCGGCTCTATATCCTGCTCGCCGATCAGTTCACCCAGCATGTTGAGTTCTTCATTGCTGAGTTTGTTACCGGCCAGCAGCATGGCGACGGCGTCGGCAACCGGACGATAGTTTTTCTGCTCTTCAACAAATTGCGCGAAATCGTGGAAACGGTTGGGATCCAGCAGGCGCAGACGCGCAAAGTGGCTTTCCATACCCAGTTGTTCCGGGGTGGCGGTCAGCAACAGTACGCCTGGCACACGTTCCGCCAGTTGTTCAATCGCCAGATACTCGCGACTCGGTGCCTCTTCGCTCCAGACAAGGTGGTGGGCTTCATCGACAACCAGCAGGTCCCACTCGGCATCACACAGATGTTCCAGGCGCTGTTTGTTGCGGCGGGCGAAATCCAGTGAGCAGATAACCAGTTGTTCGGTTTCAAACGGGTTTAGCGCGTCGTGCTGTGCTTCGGCGTAGCGCTCGTCGTCAAACAGGGCGAAATGCAGATTAAAACGGCGCAGCATTTCGACCAGCCACTGATGCTGTAAGGTTTCCGGCACAATAATCAGCACGCGTTCTGCCGCGCCGGAAAGCAGTTGTTGATGCAGGATCATCCCGGCTTCAATGGTTTTCCCCAGCCCCACTTCATCCGCCAGCAGCACGCGCGGTGCATGACGACGACCCACGTCGTGGGCGATGTTTAACTGGTGAGGGATCAGACTGGTGCGCTGTCCGCGCAGGCCGCTCCACGGCATACGGTACTGTTCGCTCTGAAATTTACGCGCGCGATAGCGCAGCGCAAACCGGTCCATGCGGTCAATCTGACCGGCAAACAGACGATCCTGCGGTTTACTGAACGTCAGCTTACTGTCGAGCAGAACCTCACGCAGCGTCACGCCGGTTTCTTCGGTATCAAGACGGGTACCAATGTAGGCAAGCAAACCGTTTTCTTCTTTTACTTCATCGATTTGCAGTTGCCAGCCTTCATGACTGGTAATGGTATCGCCAGGGTTGAACATCACGCGGGTCACGGGGGAGTCACTGCGCGCATACAGACGGTTTTCGCCAGTGGAGGGAAAAAGCAAAGTGACGGTGCGCGCATCCATGGCGACGACGGTTCCAAGTCCCAGTTCGCTTTCTGTATCGCTGATCCAGCGTTGACCAAGTGTAAAAGGCATATTTGTTCGGCTCTATTTCTTTAATTGCAGGCAATAATCACCCTCTGCCAGGGAGATGCTATGGCAGAACGGTAAATTGGGTCCAGGAATGGAAAGGGCGCTATGGTAATGGATGGCGATGGATTCGTCACGCGTCAAAATAACCCTAATTGGCCTGTCAGTAGTGTAGCAAAGTTATCATCAATAAAGGGAAGAATTCCTTCCGCGACGGGCTGAAGCTGGCGCGTCAGGTAATGTTCATAATCCAGCGGCGAGTGTTGATAATCCTTTGGCTCCGGGCCATTCAACGTCCAGACATAGTGGATAGTGCCTCGGTTCTGGTACTGCGCCGGACGTCCCCGCTTCTGGTTTTCTTCGTCAGCCAGTCTGGCGGCGCGCACGTGCGGCGGAACGTTACGCTGATATTCGCTCAACGGTCGACGCAGGCGCTTGCGATAGACCAGACGATCGTCCAGTTCGCCTGCCATCAGTCGATCAATGGTGTCGCGAACGTAATCCTGATACGGTTCGTTACGAAAAACGCGCAGATACAACTCCTGCTGGAACTGTTGCGCCAGCGGCGTCCAGTCGGTGCGCACGGTTTCCAGACCTTTAAACACCATCCGCTGGCGCTCTCCTTCCTGAATCAGGCCCGCATAGCGTTTTTTGCTGCCGGTATCCGCCCCACGGATGGTGGGCATCAGAAAGCGGCAGAAATGCGTTTCATACTCCAGTTCCAGCGCGCTGGTGAGATTCTTCTCTTGTAGTGACTGCGTCCACCAGGCGTTGACATGTTCCACTAACGCGCGGCCAATCTTCGCCGCGTCCTCTTCCGTGTGGGCGCGTTTCAGCCAGACGAAGGTGGAATCGGTGTCACCATAAATCACGTCATACCCCTGGGCTTCAATGAGCGCTTTGGTCTGGCGCATGATCGCATGACCACGCATGGTGATCGACGAGGCCAGGCGGGGATCGAAGAAGCGGCAGGCCGTCGTGCCGAGCACACCGTAAAAGGCGTTCATGATGATCTTCAGCGCCTGAGAAAGTGGTTTGTTGCCGTGCCGTTTGGCGTCGTCGCGACCGTGCCAGATATTCGTCACGATCTCCGGCAGGCAGTGCTTTTCCCGCGAGAACCAGGCGTCGAGGAATCCTTCAGTGCTGTGTTCGGGATCCGGATGTGCCATCCCTTCCACCAGACCGACGGGGTCTATCAAAAAGGTGCGAATGATCGAGGGGTACAGGCTTTTATAGTCCAGCACCAGCACGGAGTCATACAAACCGGGACGCGAATCCATCACGTAACCGCCGGGACTGGCGTGAGGCGGGACTTCACCGAGGTTCGGCGCAACGTACCCGACGCGGTGCATGCGCGGAAAATAGAGGTGGCCGAATGCGGCGACTGAACCGCCGTGACGATCGACCGGTAATCCGTTAACCGTGGCACGTTCTAACAGGAACGGCACAATCTCGGTTTTATGAAAGATTCGCGTCACCAGCTCACAATCTTTCAGGTTATACGTAGCGAGGGCGGGTTTATCCTCGGCAAAACGTCTGTCGATCTCATCCATGCGATCCCACGGATTATCGATTGATTTGCCCTCTCCGAGCAGTTCCTGCGAAACGGTCTCCAGCGAAAACGACGAGAAATTCCAGAAGGCAGACTTCAGCGCCTCAATGCCGTCAATAATCAGCCGACCTTTGGCCTGGGCGAAAAAAACGCCATTTTTAAAACCGTGTTCACGCCATTCGATTTCGCTGTTATCGCGGCCAAAACGCAGCGGGATACGGTAGCGCTCAGCATGTTTTTGCAACACGCGCAGGTCGAACTGCACCAGATTCCAGCCGATGATGAGGTCGGGATCGTGGCGGGCAATCCACTCGTTCAGCTTTTCCAATAGTTGTGGGCGGCTGTTGACGTACTCAAGCTGGAAATCGAGCGCTGACGCCTCGCCATTTTCGGGGCCGAGCATATAGACAACGCGCTGCCCGCAGCCTTCAAGCCCAATGCAGTACAGCTCGCCGTGGCGGGTGGTCTCAATATCCAGAGAAAGCCACTTGAGCGGCGGGCGATAGTCGGGATGGGGTTTTAATCGCGCGTTAACGATAGCGCCGTTGCGCGCCTCACCTTCGACCCACACCGGCGAGGTGATAAAGCGCTCCATCAGATAGCGCTCCGGCGGGCGAACATCGCCTTCATAAACCGTCACGCCGTTCTCACGCAACAGCTTTTCCAGACGCATCAACTGGCGGTGCGAGCGACAGTAAAGACCCGAAACCGGCTGACGATGAAAATCTTTGAGGTCGAGCGGCGTCAGGCGGTAGCCATTTTCAGTGCGTAATAGCGACGTGGCGCGGGCGGTAAGCGCGGTGGGGATAAACGCAACGGATTCCTGCGGCGCAAGCGTAACCTGCAAAGGCCCGCTGTCTGTTGCCAGCCAGAAGGAAACTTCTGTTCCCTGCGACGTATCCCGCCAGTGCCGGGTTAAGATAAAACCTGCCTGCGCCACGCTGTTTATCCATCAAAAAAACCAGGCATGATTATAGCCTGGTTCAACGTGTTTTGCTGGGGTTTTATACAGTTATTGGTGCTGCTACTGCCCGTAATAGGCTTTAGCCCCGTGCTTGCGCAGGTAATGCTTGTCCAGCAGCGTTTGCTGCATGTCCGGTAGCTGCGGCGCGAGCTGGCGGCAAAAAATGCCCATATAGGCGACCTCTTCTAAGACGATGGCGTTATGCACGGCGTCTTCGGCATTTTTTCCCCACGCGAAGGGGCCGTGTGAATGCACCAGCACCCCAGGCATCTGTGCGGCATCGATGCCCTGTTTTGCAAAAGTTTCGACAATCACGTTGCCGGTTTCCCACTCATATTCGCCGTTGATTTCGCTGTCGGTCATTTTGCGGGTGCAGGGAATTGAGCCATAGAAATAGTCGGCGTGCGTCGTCCCCGTTGCCGGAATGGGCTGTCCGGCCTGCGCCCAGATGGTCGCGTGGCGCGAATGGGTATGCACGATACCGCCAATAGTGGGAAAAGCCTGGTACAGCAGGCGGTGCGTCGGCGTATCGGACGACGGCTTTTTCTTGCCTTCAACCACTTCCCCTGTCGTGATGCTGACAACCACCATATCTTCTGCGGTCATCACGCTGTAATCGACGCCGGAAGGTTTGATAACAAAGACGCCGCGCTCGCGATCGACCGCGCTGACGTTCCCCCAGGTGAGGGTGACCAGGTTGTGCGTTGGCAGCGCCAGATTCGCTTCCAGCACCTGACGTTTGAGATCTTCTAGCATGTTTTTCTCCCTGCCTGATGACAGCGTAAACGCCTTATCAGGCCTACGCAGAGAGGTAGGCCTGATAAGGCGTTTACGCTGTCATCAGGCAACCATTCGCTTAACGTTTAAAGCCGTAATACACCTCGTTCCAGCGCAGCGCGTCTTTGAAGGCGGGCAGGCGGGTGTCGTTATCAATCACGGTGATTTCGATATCGTGCATTTCGGCGAACTGACGCATGTCGTTCAGATCCAGCGCATGACTGAAGACGGTATGGTGCGCGCCGCCGGCCAGGATCCACGCTTCAGACGCGGTCGGTAGATCCGGCTGCGCTTTCCACAGCGCGTTCGCGACAGGCAGTTTTGGCAGCGCGTGCGGGGTCTTCACGGTATCGATGCTGTTGACCAGCAGACGGTAGCGATCGCCCAGATCGATCAGGCTGGCAACGATCGCCGGACCGGTTTGGGTGTTGAAGATCAGGCGAGCCGGGGCGTCTTTACCGCCAATGCCGAGATGCTGAACATCGAGGATCGGTTTGTCTTCCACGGCGATCGTCGGGCAGACTTCCAGCATATGGGAGCCGAGTACCAGATCGTTGCCTTTTTCGAAGTGATAGGTGTAATCCTCCATAAAAGAGGTGCCGCCCTGCAGACCGGTTGACATCACCTTCATGATGCGAAGCAGAGCGGCGGTTTTCCAGTCGCCTTCGCCAGCAAAGCCATAGCCCTGCTGCATCAGACGCTGTACGGCCAGACCCGGAAGCTGTTTCAGACCGTGCAAATCTTCAAAGGTGGTAGTAAACGCGTGGAAGCCGCCCTGTTCCAGAAAGCGCTTCATGCCTAACTCGATCCGCGCCGCTTCCAGTACGTTCTGGCGTTTTTCGCCGTGAACCTGAGTGGCGGCGGTCAGGGTATAGCTGCTTTCGTATTCATCAATCAGGGCGTTGATGTCACCGTCGCTGATGGAATTGACCACCTGTACCAGATCGCCGACCGCCCAGGTGTTGACCGAGAAGCCGAACTTGATCTGCGCAGCGACTTTATCGCCATCGGTGACCGCCACTTCACGCATGTTATCGCCAAAGCGGCAGACTTTCAGATGACGGGTATCCTGTTTCGATACCGCATGACGCATCCAGGAACCGATGCGCTGTTGCGCCTGCGCGTCCTGCCAGTGACCGGTGACTACCGCGTGCTGTTGACGCATACGCGCGCCGATGAAGCCAAACTCACGACCGCCGTGCGCGGTCTGGTTCAGGTTCATAAAGTCCATATCGATGCTGTCCCACGGCAGGGCGGCATTGAACTGGGTGTGGAATTGCAGCAGTGGCTTGTTGAGTGTCGTCAGGCCGTTGATCCACATTTTGGCCGGAGAGAAGGTATGCAGCCAGACCACCAGACCCGCACAGCGTTCGTCATAGTTTGCGTCACGGCAAATGGCGGTGATCTCATCCGGTGTGGTCCCCAGCGGTTTTAATACCAGCTTGCAGGGCAGTTTGGCTTCGCTATTCAGCGCTTTGACGACGTGTTCAGCGTGCTGAGTCACCTGACGCAGCGTCTCAGGGCCGTACAAATGCTGGCTGCCAATTACAAACCACACTTCATAGTTATCAAAAATAGTCATTGTCGTGTCCTTAGTGAGTCAGGGTTGCCTGGTCAGCCGGCGCAGTATTTACCGGGGTGGCAGTCGGAAGATAATGTTGCTCAGCGCTTACCGCCCACTGCTGGTAGCGGCGATAGAGCTGTTCAAAACGTTGCGCTTGTTCGGGGCGAGGTTGTAGCGTGTTTTCCACCGCACTGGCCATTTTCTGCTGGGCCGCCGGGATATCGGCATGTACGTTGGCCGCCACGGCGGCGAAAATGGCCGCACCGAGTGCGCAGCACTGATCGGAGGCGACGATTTGTAGCGGACGGTTCAGCACATCGCAGCAGGCCTGCATAATGACCTTGTTTTTCCGGGCGATACCGCCCAGCGCCATCACGTTGTTGACCGCAATGCCTTGTTCGGTAAAGCATTCCATAATGGCCCGCGCGCCAAAGGCGGTCGCCGCGATCAGCCCGCCAAACATCGCTGGGGCGTCTGTGGCCAGATTCAGATCGGTCATCACCCCTTTCAGACGCTGGTTTGCGTTCGGCGTACGGCGACCGTTAAACCAGTCAAGCACCACCGGCAGGTGATCCAGCGACGGGTTCTTCGCCCAGGCTTCGGTTAATGCCGGCAGCAGTTGCTTCTGGCTGGCGCTAATCTGGGCTTTCAGCTCCGGGTGCTGCGCGGCGAGTTGCTCCAGCGGCCAGCCAAGAATGCGGCCGAACCAGGCGTAGATATCGCCAAAGGCAGACTGGCCCGCCTCCAGGCCGATAAATCCAGGCACCACGCTGCCGTCGACTTGCCCGCAAATGCCTTTCACGGCGCGCTCGCCGACGCTCTGTTTATCCGCAATCAGGATGTCGCAGGTTGAGGTACCAATCACTTTCACCAGCGCGTTGGGCTGCGCACCCGCGCCGACGGCGCCCATGTGGCAGTCGAACGCGCCGCCGGAGATGACGACGTTTTGCGGCAGACCGAGGCGCTGGGCCCACTCGGCGCACAATGTCCCAACCGGCAGATCGGCGGTGAACGTGTCTGTAAACAGGGGATACGGCAAATGCTGGTTAATCAGTGGATCGAGTTCGTCGAAGAAACTGGCGGGCGGCAGACCGCCCCAGCTTTCATGCCACAGCGATTTATGCCCGGCGCTGCAGCGACCCCGGCGGATGTCCTGTGGACGCGTGGTGCCAGAAAGCAGGGCTGGCACCCAGTCGCACAGTTCAATCCAGGAGACGGCGGCCTGGGCGACCGCGCTGTCTTCGCGGGTAACATGAAGGATCTTTGCCCAGAACCATTCGCTGGAGTAAATGCCGCCGATGTAGCGGGAGTAATCGACCTTGCCCGGCGTATGGCACAGACGGGTTATCGCTTCGGCTTCTTCCACCGATGTGTGATCTTTCCACAGGACGAACATCGCGTTCGGGTTTTCCGCAAATTCTTCCCGGAGCGCCAGCACGTTGCCATCGGCGTCAATCGGCGCTGGCGTTGAGCCCGTACTGTCGACGCCAATCCCAACGACCTCCGCGCGCTGCGCCTCGCTCAGTTCAGCCAGCACGCTTTTCAGCGCCGCTTCCATCGATTCCATGTAGTCGCGCGGATGATGGCGGAACCGGTTGTTCGGCGCGTCACAAAAACGTCCTTCCTGCCAGCGTGGGTACCACTCTACGCTGGTGGCGATCTCTTCGCCGGTGGCGCATTCCACTGCCAGCGCGCGCACTGAATCACTGCCAAAATCGAGGCCAATTGCAATTGCCATCCTCTTACTCCATCCAGAAATACGGGTATGGAGAAACAGTAGTGAGTGGGGATAAAAACCGTCAGGTAGGATTCGCTAATCTTATGGATTAAAATGCTATGACATCGCAAAGTGTGACGCTGTGCAAATAATCAATGTGGACATTTCTGCTCTAGTTATAGACACTTTTGTTACCCGTTTTTGTCGCAGTCACCGCGTGGAGTGGTTACATAATGCTTTTCACACGCGGGATTGATGGTTTGCCAATGACATTGCGGCGGCGAAGCAGGGCGCAAACAATGCCGCCTTGCGTAATATGGACAATTTGTTTCCTCACTGAACCTCGGGAGTCGTGAAATTATGGCTGAACCGCAAAATGACCCTCTCCTGCCGGGGTACTCGTTTAACGCGCATCTGGTTGCCGGTTTAACGCCGATAGACGCCAACGGATATCTGGATTTTTTTATCGACAGGCCGTTGGGGATGAAAGGTTACATCCTTAACCTTACGATTCGGGGGGAAGGGGTGATCAAAAATCACGGCAGGGAATTTGTCTGCCGACCGGGGGATATTTTGCTGTTCCCGCCAGGCGAAATTCATCACTACGGGCGTCACCCGGATGCCAGCGAGTGGTATCACCAGTGGGTTTACTTTCGTCCTCGCGCTTACTGGCAGGAGTGGCTGACCTGGCCGTCCATCTTTGCGCAGACCGGTTTTTTTCGCCCGGACGAGACGCACCAGCCGCACTTTAATGAACTGTTCGGTCAGATCATCAGCGCCGGACAGGGAGAAGGCCGCTACTGCGAGCTGCTGGCGATCAACCTGCTGGAGCAGTTACTGCTGCGGAGAATGGAAGCAATCAACGCATCGCTGCACCCGCCGATGGATAACCGCGTGCGCGATGCCTGCCAGTATATTAGCGACCATCTGGCGGACAGCCATTTTGATATTGCAAGCGTAGCCCAGCACGTCTGCCTGTCGCCGTCGCGCCTGTCGCACCTGTTCCGTCAGCAACTGGGCATCAGCGTGTTGAGCTGGCGTGAGGATCAGCGCATCAGCCAGGCGAAGCTGCTGCTCAGTACGACACGCATGCCGATTGCCACCGTCGGACGCAACGTTGGGTTCGACGATCAGCTCTATTTCTCCCGCGTCTTTAAAAAATGCACCGGCGCCAGTCCAAGCGAATTCCGCGCTGGTTGTGAAGAAAAAGTGAATGATGTGTCCGTAAAGATGTCATAGCCTGTAACTATTCAGACAATTGATGGCTTGACGAAGCAGGGATGGGTTAGCAGAATCCCTGTTTCGTAAATCTGACGGACGCATTATGCAAGCATTGCTGGAACATTTCATTCTCCAGTCCGCCATGTACTCTTTGATTGCTGTGGCGCTGGTGGCCTTCCTGGAATCGCTGGCGTTGGTGGGGTTGATTTTACCGGGAACGGTAATGATGGCCGGGCTGGGCGCCCTGATCGGTAGCGGGGAGCTTAATTTCTGGCATGCCTGGCTGGCGGGAATTATCGGCTGTCTGCTTGGCGACTGGATCTCGTTCTGGCTGGGCTGGCGCTTCAAAAAGCCGCTGCATCGCTGGTCGTTCATGAAAAAGAACAAGGCGCTGTTAGATAAAACCGAGCACGCGCTGCATCAGCACAGTATGTTCACGATTCTGGTGGGACGTTTTGTCGGACCGACGCGCCCGCTGGTGCCGATGGTCGCCGGGATGCTGGATCTGCCGGTGGC
The DNA here is from genome assembly GCF_000981805.1 of Citrobacter amalonaticus Y19. Classification (NCBI taxonomy): domain Bacteria; kingdom Pseudomonadati; phylum Pseudomonadota; class Gammaproteobacteria; order Enterobacterales; family Enterobacteriaceae; genus Citrobacter; species Citrobacter amalonaticus. The sequence continues at coordinate 76,330 of NZ_CP011132.1, forward strand.
GAAATTCATCACGCCAAATATTATTGGTTGCGTTCTCTGGCCGCCGTTTTACTTTCTGCCGGGGATTCTGGCTGGCGCGGCAATTGATATTCCGGCGGGAATGCAAAGCGGCGAGTTTAAGTGGCTGCTGCTGGCGACGGCCATTCTGCTGTGGCTTGGCGGCTGGCTCTGCTGGCGGCTGTGGCGCAGCGGAAAGGCCGCGACGGACCGTTTAACGCACTACCTGCCAAAAGGACGCCTGCTCTGGCTGGCGCCAACGGTGCTGGGGATGGGGATTGTCGCGCTGGTGACGTTGATTCGCCACCCGCTGATGCCGGTGTATATCGATATTCTGCAAAAAGTGGTGGGCTACTGATATTCCTGCTGGATGGCGTGTATCTCGTAGGCCGGATAAGCGTCAGCGCCATCCGGCAACACCATTCAGTTAGCCTTAATCCCCAACAGCGCTGAGGCGCTGGCTCTGCCACTCAGCAATTCATCCGTTTTACCCTGCCACGCGATGCGACCATCGGCGACGACGACAGCGCGCGGGGCGATGCGCGCCGCATCTTCGACGCTGTGTGAAACCATCAGCAGCGTCAGTTGGCGGGCGTGACAGATATCGCTTACCAGCGTCAACATCTCCTGGCGCAGCGCGGGGTCGAGGGCTGAAAAGGGTTCATCCAGCAACAGGACCGGCTGTTCGCGCACCAGACAACGAGCCAGTGCCACACGCTGGCGCTGACCGCCGGAAAGCTCGCCGGGCAGGCGAGCCATCAACGTCTCGATCCCCATTTGCTGCGCGATATGCCGGCGCTTCTCTTTCTGTTCGGCGCTCAATTTCAGTCCGGGATCCAGCCCCAGCCCGATGTTTTGCTCAACGTTTAAATGGCTGAACAGATTGTTTTCCTGAAACAGCATCGAAACCGGACGGCGTGACGGCGGCGTGGTGGTGTGGTCTTCCCCTTCGATCAGCAGGGTGCCGCGGGCAGGCGTGAGAAAACCCGCGATCAGACTCAGCAACGTACTTTTCCCTGCGCCGCTTGGCCCCAGAATCGCCACCTGTTCACCGCGTGCCACGGACAGCGTAAAGCGCATGGGCAGATGGTGATAAAGCCAGGTGATATCAGTCAGTTTTAGCATTTCGCCCCGGTAACGTCTCAATAACGGTAAATAAAATAAAGCACAGGATCAGCAGTAAGAGCGCAGTGACGGCACCGTCCTGGCTGCGATAAGAGCCAATCTGCTGATACAGATAAAACGGCAGGGTGCGGAAGTCATCGTTGCCAAACAGCGCCACCACGCCAAAATCACCGATCGACAGCACGCTGGCAAAGGCCAGCGCCTGCGCCAGCGGGCGTTTCAATGCCCGCAGTTCTACGACTTTTAGCCGCTGCCAGCCTTCAATCCCCAGCGACTGACACAGCATCGTGTAGCGGGTGGTAATATCGCGCATCGGGTTTTCCAGCACTTTCAGGGCGTAGGGAATGGCCATCAGCGCATTGGTGAAAATGACGATGCCGTCAGCGGACTCCGGCAGGCCGATGCTGTTGTTGAGCAACAGGAAGAAGCCGGTGGCCAGCACAATGCCCGGCATCGCCAGAATAAGCATACCGCTTAGCTCCAGCGCTTGTCCTGCCAGCAGGTGCTGACGGGCGCGCAGTTCGCGACTGCTCCACAACAACATCATCGTCAGGATCACACACAGCAGACCCGCCGCCAGCGCAATGCGCAGCGAAGTCCACACCGCCTGCCACAAAATGGGCTGAGCAAGCACGTCCAGCAGATGGCGATTCACCCCGTCGACCATCACGGCCAGCAGGGGGGGGAGCAACAGCAGAAGCGCAATAACGATCAGCAGGACATCGGTTAAACGGCTGTATAGCCGATCGTCCGGATCGCGCCAACCCTGAACCAGCGTAGTACCCGGAGCGATAGCTTTACTTAATCGTTGACTGAGCAGCACCAGCCCCAGACAGCACACCATCTGGATCAGCGCCAGCATGGCGGCGCGGGCGGGATCGTAGTCGAAATTCAGCGCCTGATAAATCGCGAGCTCAATGGTCGTTGCCTGCGGCCCGCCGCCCAGCGACAGGACAGTCGCGAAGCTGGCAAAACAGAGCATAAAAATCAACGCGGCGACCGGCGGTATCTGGCGGCGCAGCCACGGCCACTCGACAAAACGGAAAAACTGCCAGCCGCGAATACCCAATTGTGCGGCCAACTGACGCTGCTCGCCGGGGATATTTTCCAGCGACTGCAACAGCAGGCGGCTTGCCATCGGCATATTAAAAAAGACGTGGGCCAGCAGAATGCCCTGCAAGCCGTAAGGCGAAAAGGTCCACTCCATCCCAAGCATGTGCCAGAGCGAGGCCAGCCAGCCCTGGCGTCCGTAGACGCTGAGAATACCAAACACCGCGACCAGCACCGGGAGGATGAGCGTCATGGCACACAGGCGCAGCAGAGCCAGACGCCCCGGAAAGCGGCGTCGGTACAGCGCGCGAGCAAGGAAGATGGCCGGAACGACAGAAAGCACCGCCGACAGGAAGGCCTGCCAGAAGGAGAAGCGCACCACGTGCCACAGGTAGCTGTCCTGCCAGAGCGAGGACCACGCCGCCTGCGGCGCGTTGAACCACAGTGCGAGAAAGGCGGCCACCGCCACCGCCGCCATCAGCGTGGCGGCGAAAAGGCCTGGGATCAGCCAGCCAGCAATTAACGGCTGACGGCGCGTTGCCATTCGCTAATCCATGCCTGACGTTGTGCCGCCACTTCTGCGGGGGTGAACTCCAGCGTGGCCGCGGGTTTAGTCAGTTGTTCGAACCCGGCGGGCAGGGGGACATTCACCACCGGATACATCCAGTTGCCGGTCGGGATAGCATTCTGAAATGCGGGCGAGACCATGAATTTGAGAAACTTTTCCGCCAGTTCAGGTTGCTTACTGGCCGCGGTACGCGCGGCGACTTCCACCTGCAGGTAATGGCCTTCGCTAAAGTTGGCCGCTGCGTAGTTCTCTTTTTTCTCTTCGATGATGTGATACGCCGGGGAGGTGGTATAGCTCAGCACCAAATCGCTTTCACCTTTCAGGAACAGGCCATAGGCTTCGCTCCAGCCTTTGGTGACGGTGACGGTTTTTGCCGCCAGCTTCTGCCATGCCTGCGGCGTTTTATCGCCATACACTTTCTGCATCCACAGCATCAGCCCAAGCCCTGGCGTACTGGTGCGTGGATCCTGATAAATCACCCGCCATTTCTGGTCGCTCTCGACCAGTTCCTTCAGGCTCTTCGGTGGATTTTTGAGTTTGTTTTTGTCATACACGAAAGCGAAGTAGCCGTAATCAAACGGAACGAAGGTGTCATTCTTCCAGCCGCCAGGCACATTGACTGCTTCGCTGGCGACACCGCTTTTCGCGAATAACTGGGTTTGCGTCGCCGCTTCCAGCAGGTTGTTATCCAGCCCAAGCACCACGTCGGCCTTACTGTTTTTCCCTTCCATGCGCAGGCGGTTGAGTAGTGAAACGCCATCTTCCAGCGCCACCAGTTTCAGTTCGCAGTTACAGTCGGCTTCAAAGGCTTTTTTCACCGCCGGGCCAGGGCCCCAGTCTGCGGCAAATGAGTCGTAGGTATAGACGGTCAGGACCGGTTTTGCGAAGGCCGGCGCTGCGCACAGCACCAGTAAAGGAAGACATTTTTTTAACACTTTGCACCTCAGTAAAAGAGTGGCAAAGGATTTTGAGCGGTAGCCTCAAATCCCTTCGCCGGCGTTATCCGGATCAGGTTCGACGGGTATTTTCTCAGCCCACGCCTCTGGCGCAGCACCCCGTTGAGAACGGCACATTGTAATGATTACGTGAAGAGATCAAAAGGATTAAGGATCCGGCGGGGCAAACCACGCGGATTTAAAGTCGAACCAGCCGAGGGTGTTCATGCGCAAGCCGCGCATACTGCGCTGCCCCTGAATAATCAGCCAGTGGTGAATCAGCGGCACAATCGCTTTACTGGCGAGCAGTTGCTGGCACCACGCGGCCAGATTCATCTCGCCGGTGCGCCAGCGGGCGGCGTCGGCTTCCCAGTCCAGCGGAATGCAGTGCTGCAACAGCGGGACTTCGCACAGATGCGCGAACAAAGAGAAGTCGAGCGGCAGGGTGAAATTGGCGCTGTTAAGCCAGATGTCGCTCTCAATTTCTCCGGCATGCCATTGATCGTAGTCGATCTCCTGAATGTCCAGCTTTACCTGATGTTCAGCCAGCAACTGACTCATGATCTGCGCAATCACCTGGTGTTCGATGTGTTCGTGATAATAGGTCAGCGTGAGCGTCTCCAGCCCGGCGGGTTTCTCGCCGTGGCCCGGTCGCGCGTGATGCCAACGGGGCAGCAAACCGTAGGCCGGGAACCAGTGGCGCTGATACTGCTCATCGGCGTAGTAAAGCAGGTTGCTCGGTGACAGTACGCGACTGACCCACTCTCTGACCTCCTGATTGGCACCGCGATGGGTCCGGCCGTCGAACAGCAGGTAATAGCACCCCTCTTCCAGGCGGCTTTCGATCGCCTTCTCACCTTCCGTGGGGCCTTTCAGCGTCAGGCCGCCGTTCGGCTCGTCGCCGATATCCGGCAGTACCCAGACATTCACTTCATCAATCAGTGCCCGAAAACCGAAGAAATCGTCAAAGGCGTGTATTTTTAGCTGATTACGTGTATTTCGTATCACGGCGTAAGGGCCGGTGCCAATCGGATGGCTGGAGAAATTGCTCAGGGTTTCCCATTCGCGTGGCAGGATCATCGCCGGGACCTGGCCCAGTAGCCATGGTAGCCAGCGATCGGGTTGCGAAAGGTGAATGTCCAGCGTCCAGGGCGTTGGCGAGACGATCTCGCTGATGTGCGAATAGAGCGGTAAGACGTTAATGCGCGTCAGTGATGACACCACATCGTCCATTTCCAGTTCACGACCATGATGAAAATGGATCCCCGGACGCAGGAAAAAGCGCCAGTGCAGGGGAGTAATTTGTTGCCAGTGGTGGGCGATATCCGCTTCCAGTTCCCCATTTTCCTCATTTACGCGGGTCAGGGCGCTGAAGATTTGGCGGGCAATATGGGTTTCTGAGCGCCGCAGCGCACTGCCAGGCAGCAGATTTTGCATTGGACGATAGTAAAGAACACGCAGGATGTGGCGACCCTGGCGGAAACTGCGGCCCAGATGGGAAACCAGCATCTGCCGCACGGCCGTTTTGTCACCCACCAGTTGCACCAGTTGATCGATGCGATCCTGCTCCAGCAGATCTTCCGCGCGCTGCTGCTGGAGCGCCAGTCCGGTATACAGAAAGGTTAAGCGTGAACGTTTTCCGCGTCCAACCTCGGCCTCCCACGTCAGCCAGCCGCGTTCCTGCATGGTATTGAGCAGCGTACGCATATGACGACGGGAGCAGCTCAGGAGCTCCGCCAGTTCGTTAAGCGTGGTGTCCTGTGTTTTGCCGTCGCAGCATTGCCACAAGCGGATGAACTGTTGTTGCAGACGGCCAGAAGACATAAAAGGGGAACTCCTGCGGAAAACTCAGCAATTTTATTATCCCTATATTAGGCCAATAATACCTTCCGATGAAGCACTATGAAGGGGTCATCTATGCGCCAGTTTTATCAGAAGTACTTTGCCGCGACAGAAGGGGTGTCCTGGTTGGCTTGCCTGAGCGCGCCGCAGCGCTTAAAGATGCTGGAAGAACTGATGCAGTGGGAGGTGACAGCCTGACCCTGGAGTAGCAGACATCATGTGTGACTGAGTATTGGTGTTAATCGCCGCGCCAGCAGGTATCATCTGCTGGCTTTTTTTATTCTTTCGCGAAAGGATTTCAGATGCTCTGGATTATGACGATGGGACGACGTCTCAACGGTGTGTACGCGGCATTTATGCTGGTTGCCTTTATGATGGGCGTGGCGGGGGCGCTACAGGCCCCGACGCTGAGCCTGTTTCTCAGTCGCGAGGTCGGGGCGCAGCCGTTCTGGGTGGGGCTGTTTTACACCGTTAACGCCATCGCCGGGATTGGCGTGAGCCTTGCGCTGGCAAAACGCTCCGACAGCCAGGGAGACCGCCGCAAGCTGATTCTGTTCTGTTGCCTGATGGCAGTCGGTAATGCGCTGTTGTTTGCCTTTAATCGCCACTACCTGACGCTGATTACCTGCGGCGTACTGCTGGCGTCGCTGGCAAATACCGCGATGCCGCAACTGTTCGCCCTGGCACGGGAATATGCCGACAGCTCAGCGCGTGAAGTGGTGATGTTCAGTTCGGTGATGCGAGCACAGCTTTCGCTGGCGTGGGTGATTGGCCCGCCGCTGGCCTTTATGTTGGCGCTCAATTATGGCTTTACGATGATGTTTTCGATTGCCGCCACCATTTTTGCGCTCAGTTTCATCCTGATAGCCTTCATGCTGCCGTCCGTCGCCCGTGTTGAACAACCGGCGGATGTGCCGGTGAGCCAGGCAGGCGGCTGGCAGGATAAAAACGTCCGCATGTTGTTTATTGCCTCCACGCTGATGTGGACCTGCAATACCATGTACATCATCGATATGCCGTTATGGATTAGCGCAGAGCTTGGGTTGCCGGATAAACTTGCCGGGATCCTGATGGGCACCGCGGCAGGGCTGGAAATCCCGGCGATGATCCTTGCCGGCTTCTACGTCAAACGTTTCGGCAAACGACGGATGATGGTTACCGCCGTGGCGGCGGGCGTGCTGTTTTATCTCGGGCTGATTTTCTTCCATAGCCGCCAGGCGCTGCTTATCCTGCAACTGTTCAATGCTGTGTATATCGGCATTATTGCGGGTATTGGAATGCTCTGGTTTCAGGATCTGATGCCGGGCAGGGCCGGTTCGGCGACGACGCTATTTACCAACAGCATTTCGACTGGCGTCATTCTGGCTGGGGTTATCCAGGGGGCTGTCGCGCAGAGTTACGGTCACTTCGCGGTGTACTGGGTGATTGCGGCGATTTCGCTGGTGACGCTGGTGATGACCGGGCGGGTGAAGGACGTTTGATTTATGGATTGCCGGATGGCGGCTAACGCCTTATCCGACCTACAGAAATTCGTAGGCCGGATAAGCGCAGCGCATCCGGGATGGCGGGCTTAGCGCATAAACGCGGGCTGTTTCTCTTCGTAGGTGGCAATCGCATCTTCGTGCTGCAGCGTCAACCCGATGCTGTCCAGACCGTTCAGCATGCAATGGCGGCGGAATGCGTCGATGTTAAAGTGATACGTTTTCTCGCCTGCTTTCACGACCTGCGCTTCCAGATCCACTTCGAAGTGAATACCTGGATTCGCCTGCACCAGTTTAAACAGTTCATCCACCTCGTCGTCACTCAACTTCACCGGCAACAACTGGTTGTTAAAGCTGTTGCCATAGAAGATGTCCGCGAAGCTCGGCGCAATCACCACTTTGAAGCCATAATCCGTCAGTGCCCACGGCGCGTGCTCACGGGAAGACCCGCAGCCGAAGTTCTCACGCGCCAGCAGAATCGAAGCTCCCTGGTATTCAGGGAAGTTCAGGACGAACTCCGGATTCGGCTGTTGGCCGTTCTCATCCAGAAAACGCCAGTCATTGAACAGGTGCGCGCCAAAACCGGTGCGGGTGACCTTCTGCAAAAACTGCTTAGGAATGATGGCGTCGGTATCGACGTTGGCGGCATCCAGCGGGACAACCAGGCCTTTATGTTGGGTAAATTTCTCTGCCATGGGAGTTTCCTTATTTGATGCTGCGAATGTCGGCGAAATGACCGGTAACGGCAGCCGCAGCGGCCATCGCCGGGCTGACCAGATGGGTACGCCCACCGCGGCCCTGACGCCCTTCGAAGTTACGGTTGCTGGTCGATGCGCAGCGCTCACCTGGATTCAGGCGGTCATTGTTCATTGCCAGACACATGGAGCAACCCGGCAGACGCCACTCGAAACCGGCTTCGATAAAGATTTTATCCAGCCCTTCCGCTTCTGCCTGCGCCTTCACCGGACCGGAGCCGGGAACCACCAGCGCCTGAACGCCCGGCGCGACTTTACGGCCTCTGGCGACTTCTGCGGCGGCGCGCAAATCTTCAATACGCGAGTTGGTGCATGAGCCGATGAACACTTTATCGATCGCCACTTCCGTTAACGGTACACCTGGCTTCAGACCCATATAGGCCAGTGCTTTTTCGGCGCTGGCGCGTTCAACCGGATCGGTAAACGAGGCCGGATCGGGAATATTGTCGGTAACGGAAATGACCTGACCCGGGTTGGTTCCCCAGGTCACCTGCGGGGCAATCTCTTCAGCCCGTAAGGTCACAACGGTATCAAAGTTGGCGTCGGCGTCGGTTTGCAACGTTTTCCAGTACGCGACAGCATCATCAAAATCTTTGCCTTTCGGCGCGTGCAGACGGCCTTTGACGTAATTAAAGGTGGTTTCATCCGGGGCAACTAATCCGGCTTTGGCACCCATTTCGATAGCCATGTTGCACAGGGTCATGCGGCCTTCCATGCTCAGGGCACGGATGGCATCGCCGCAAAACTCAACGACGTGACCGGTACCGCCGGCGCTACCGGTTTTTCCGATGATCGCCAGCACGATATCTTTCGCGGTGATCCCCGGTGCGGCGACGCCGTTGACTTCAATCTTCATGGTTCTGGCGCGGCCCTGTTTCAGGGTTTGGGTCGCCAGGACGTGCTCTACTTCGGAGGTGCCAATACCGAACGCTAATGCACCGAAGGCGCCGTGGGTTGCGGTATGCGAGTCGCCACAGACGATGGTCATCCCTGGCAGGGTAACGCCTTGTTCCGGCCCCATCACGTGAACGATACCCTGATACGGATGGTTCAGATCGTACAACTCCACGCCAAACTCGCTGCAGTTCTTAATCAGCTCCTGCATCTGGATGCGCGCCATCTCGCCGGACGCATTGATATCTTTGGTCTGCGTGGAGACGTTGTGATCCATCGTGGCAAAGGTTTTACCCGGCTGACGAACCGGACGTCCATGCGCACGCAGGCCGTCGAACGCCTGCGGGGAAGTCACTTCATGCACCAGATGTCGGTCGATATACAGCAGTGGGGTTTCGTTGTGCGCTTCATAGACGACGTGCGCATCAAACAATTTTTCGTATAACGTTTTAGCCATGATTACACCCCTTGTGCGACGTAGCGAGCAATGATGTCGCCCATCTCATCGGTACCGACGGCGGCCGCGCCACGGGCTAAATCACCGGTGCGGATACCTTCTTCTAATGCGCGATTAACCGCACGTTCAATGGCAGATGCCGCATCATCGGCATTCAGGCTGTAGCGCAGCAGCAGCGCCAGCGACAAGATCTGCGCAATCGGGTTGGCGATATTCTTGCCGGCAATATCCGGCGCGGAGCCGCCCGCCGGTTCATACAGACCAAAGCCCTGCTCGTTCAGACTGGCGGAGGGCAACATGCCCATTGAGCCGGTGATCATTGCGCATTCGTCAGACAAAATGTCGCCAAACAAGTTGGAGCACAGCAGCACGTCGAATTGTGACGGGTCTTTAATCAACTGCATGGTGGCGTTGTCGATGTACATATGCGCCAGCTCAACGTCCGGATACTCTTTGGCAATTTCATTGACGATTTCGCGCCACAATATAGAGGTTTGCAGAACGTTCGCTTTGTCGATAGAGGTCACCTTATGGCGGCGTTTGCGCGCAGATTCAAACGCGATACGTGCGATACGTTCAATTTCAAAGCGGTGATAGACCTCGGTATCGAACGCTTTTTCATGCTGACCGCTGCCTTCGCGACCTTTTGGCTGACCGAAATAGATCCCACCGGTCAGTTCGCGAACGCACAGGATGTCGAAGCCATTAGCGGCGATGTCGGCGCGCAGTGGACAGAAGGCTTCCAGTCCCTGATACAGTTTTGCCGGGCGCAGGTTGCTGAACAGTTTGAAGTGTTTACGCAGCGGCAGCAGCGCGCCGCGCTCTGGCTGACTGTCAGGCGGCAGATGTTCCCATTTCGGGCCGCCGACGGATCCAAACAGAACGGCGTCGGCCTGTTCGCAGCCTTCCACCGTCGCCTTCGGCAGCGGTTGACCGTGGTTGTCGATCGCCGCGCCGCCGACGTCATAACGACTGGTGGTAATGCGCATCTCAAATCGATGGCGAACCGCTTCCAGGACTTTCAGTGCTTGCGCCATCACTTCCGGACCAATACCGTCGCCCGGCAAAACAGCAATATGGTAATTCTTCGACATCACACGGTTTCCTTGTTGTTCTCGTTGTTCTGAGCTTTACGTTGCAACTCTTTTTCGACTTCTGCCGCACGCCAGATGTTGTTCAGCACGTGCACCATCGCTTTCGCGGAAGATTCAACAATGTCTGTCGCCAGTCCGACGCCGTGGAAGCGACGTCCGTTATAGTTCGCGACGATATCCACCTGACCCAGTGCATCTTTACCGTGCCCTTTGGCGGACAGGCTGTATTTCACCAGCTCAATGTCGTAATCGGTAATGCGGTTGATTGCCTGGTAAATGGCATCGACCGGGCCGTTACCGTTAGCCGCTTCGGCTTTTACGTCATTGCCGCAGGCCAGTTTGACCGAGGCGGTGGCAATGTCGTTAGAACCAGACTGGACGCTGAAATAATCCAGGCGGAAGTGCTCGGGTTCTTCCTGTTGCTTGCCAATAAACGCCAGCGCTTCCAGATCGTAATCGAACACCTGACCTTTCTTATCGGCCAGCTTCAGGAAGGCGTCGTACAGATTGTCCAGGCTGTATTCACTCTCTTTATAGCCCATCTCATCCATACGGTGTTTCACCGCCGCGCGCCCGGAACGGGAGGTCAGGTTCAGTTGCACCTGATTCAGACCGATGGATTCCGGCGTCATGATTTCGTAGTTTTCACGGTTCTTCAGCACGCCATCCTGGTGGATCCCGGAGGAGTGGGCAAACGCGCCGCTACCGACAATGGCTTTGTTCGCCGGGATCGGCATGTTGCAGATCTGGCTGACCAACTGACTGGTACGCCAGATCTCCTGATGGTTAATGCGGGTGTTGACGTTCAGGATGTCCTGGCGAACTTTAATCGCCATGATCACCTCTTCCAGCGAGCAGTTGCCTGCACGTTCACCAATCCCGTTCATCGCGCCTTCTACCTGACGCGCACCTGCGTGGACCGCAGCCAGCGCGTTGCCGACGCCCAGCCCTAAGTCGTCATGGGTATGAACGGAGATGATCGCTTGATCGATGTTTGGCACGCGCTCATACAGACCGGAGATAATGCCGGCGAACTCGAAGGGCATGGTGTAGCCGACGGTGTCAGGAATATTGATGGTTTTTGCGCCAGCATTAATGGCGGCTTCCACGACGCGAGCCAGATCGGCGATAGGCGTACGGCCTGCATCCTCACACGAGAATTCGACGTCGTCGGTGTAATTACGTGCGCGTTTCACCATATAGATAGCACGCTCAATCACGTCGTCCAGCGTGCTGCGCAGTTTGGTGGCGATGTGCATCGGTGAGGTGGCAATAAAGGTATGAATACGGAAGGCTTCGGCGACCTTCAGCGACTCCGCCGCCACGTCGATATCTTTTTCCACGCAGCGGGCTAATGCGCAAACCCGGCTGTTCTTGACCTGACGGGCGATGGTTTGTACGGATTCGAAGTCGCCGGGAGAGGAAACAGGGAAGCCGACTTCCATGACGTCAACACCCATACGCTCAAGGGCCAGCGCGATCTGCAGCTTCTCTTTCACACTCAGGCTTGCCTGTAACGCCTGTTCACCGTCGCGTAAAGTGGTATCGAAAATAATGACTTGCTGGCTCATGTGTTAGGTCCTTAGTCTTTAGGGCGCCTTGCTTCGAGCATAAAAAAACCCGCGCAACGGCGCGGGTTTTTTATCTTACTGGATACGACTTAATGCTGAATGCCGTTCACCAGTCTACCGCGCAACGAAGATGCGTTTAGTAGTAGTAGACCGTTAAAGCGAGCGATACGAATCATTAAATCAACTCCAGGCGAATGCGATATGCTTTTAGTGGTACTGGATACGATGACTGATGTCAACCCCGCAGCGCGAAAACAGCCTCGAGGGAAGAAAGAAACGAACAGGGTGCTTTAGCTAATTGTGCTGAACTTTTTGCATTATCCCATATTAAAAGATGAGGCGTTATTCACACATGTCATCGTTTGACATAATTAAACATGTGTTTTTGTATTTGATAACAAACCCCGAAGGCGAAAAATGACGGCAATGCTGTTGTTATCTGTATGATTTCAATGAAAATGTAAAGATTTTGTATTGACCAGAATTAAAAATAACTGTGATATTGATAAGCGAGTGTTAAGAGTTAAAGCATAAATGATATAAATATTTAATCAAAACTTAAGTCATTATTAACCTGGTGCATGATTGTTTATTTGCAGTGCTTATGTGTATATTGCCTACGTCATTAAAACTTTATGATTTATCGTGCTGTGAAGGATACCACATCACGCAGGTGCCCGTTTCCCCATTTTTGTTCTGGTACCTTTATGTTTTCCTAATTTTAGCCTCTACTCTGTTTCTTGTTTTATATGCATGGTAAATCATATTTTCTGAGATTATTTCTCTGCATTCCGACAAAAAAAGGGAGTTAAGCGTGACAGTGGAGTTAATCAGTATGCCAGAAGTAATTGTAGATAAACCTACCCCCCATCTTTTATCGATGGATAAACCGCAACTTCGTATGGTTGATCTTAATCTATTGACTGTATTTGATGCGGTCATGCAGGAGCAGAATATCACCCGCGCCGCGCATGCCCTCGGGATGTCGCAGCCAGCCGTAAGTAACGCCGTGGCGCGTCTTAAGGTCATGTTTAATGATGAGCTTTTTGTGCGTTACGGTCGTGGGATCCAACCGACTGCGCGTGCTTTTCAGCTTTTCGGTTCCGTCCGTCAGGCTCTGCAATTAGTACAGAATGAATTACCCGGTTCCGGCTTTGAACCCGGCAGCAGTGAACGCGTGTTTCATCTTTGCGTTTGCAGTCCGCTGGATAATATCCTGACCTCTTTAATTTATAATCGTGTTGAAAAAATCGCCCCTAATATTCACGTCGTATTTAAGTCATCTTTAAATAAGGACACTGAACACCAATTACGTTATCAGGAAACTGAGTTCGTTATTAGTTATGAAGAGTTCCGTCGCCCAGAATTTACGAGTATTCCATTGTTTAATGATGAAATGGTGCTGGTCGCCAGTCGTAAACATCCTCGTATTAACGGGCCACTGCTGGAAAGTGACATCTATAATGAACAGCACGCTGTTGTTTCACTTGATCGTTTCGACTCGTTTAGCCAACCCTGGTACGACACGGTTGATGCACAAACGTGTGTGGCCTATCAGGGGATGGCGTTAATCAGTGTCCTTAATGTCGTTTCACAAACGCATCTGGTGGCTATTGCACCGCGTTGGTTGGCTGAAGAGTTCACCACCTCTCTGGATCTACAAATATTACCGCTACCTTTAAAACTGAATAGCAGAACCTGTTATCTTTCATGGCATGAAGCTGCCGGTCGGGACAAAGGGCATCAATGGATGGAAGAGTTGTTAGCTTCTGTCTGCAAGCGTTAGGCGCGAATGAGATAAACCGGGTGCGAACATCCGGTTTATCCTGTCTCAGTTTTATTCACTGGCATTTTGTCCTGAATTAGGATGAGCGTTCTTTTTTCTATCCGCGAAAAAATTGATGATTCGCTGTATGTGCCCATTTCCAACCGATTAATTATCAATACCTGAGTGAAATTTAGTTTTATTCGCCGTTTCTCCGTCACTTTCCTCTCATTTATGCTTATTTCCCGGCGTCTTTGTCCCTTTCTCTGAATTGCCTGCATCCTGGGGAGCGGTTAAGGTGTTTTACACATCATTAATCGTCATTCAGTGAGGCAAGCCATGGAGATGTTGTCTGGAGCCGAAATGGTCGTCCGATCGCTTATTGATCAGGGCGTTAAGCAGGTATTCGGTTATCCCGGGGGCGCAGTCCTCGATATTTATGATGCGTTGCATACGGTGGGTGGTATCGATCACGTGCTCGTCCGCCATGAACAGGCGGCTGTGCATATGGCCGATGGCCTGGCGCGAGCAACGGGGGAAGTGGGTGTGGTACTGGTGACTTCGGGTCCTGGAGCCACCAATGCGATTACCGGAATCGCGACGGCATATATGGATTCTATTCCGTTAGTGATTCTTTCCGGCCAGGTCGCGACGTCGTTGATTGGCTATGACGCCTTTCAGGAGTGCGACATGGTGGGGATATCCCGCCCGGTCGTGAAACACAGTTTTCTGGTTAAGCAGACGGAAGACATTCCGCAGGTGTTGAAAAAAGCCTTCTGGCTGGCGGCGAGCGGCCGTCCCGGACCGGTAGTGGTGGATTTGCCGAAGGATATTCTCAATCCTGGCAAAAAACTGCCTTATTCCTGGCCCGAGTCGGTCAGCATGCGATCGTATAACCCGACCACTGCGGGCCATAAAGGGCAGATTAAGCGCGCCCTGCAAACGCTGGTTACGGCAAAAAAACCGGTTGTCTATGTTGGCGGTGGGGCCGTGACGGCAGGTTGTCATGAACAACTGCGCCAGACCATCGAAACGCTCAACCTGCCAGTGGTCTCTTCGCTGATGGGGCTGGGGGCATTTCCCGCGACGCACCGTCAGTCGCTCGGAATGCTGGGCATGCATGGCACTTACGAAGCCAACATGACGATGCATAACGCCGACGTGATTTTTGCCGTCGGGGTACGTTTCGACGATCGTACGACGAATAATCTGGCCAAGTATTGTCCGAATGCGACGGTGTTGCACATTGATATCGACCCGACTTCAATCTCCAAAACGGTGACGGCGGATATCCCTATTGTCGGTGATGCGCGTCAGGTGCTGGAACAGTTACTGGAGTTATTGCCGCAGGAATCTGCCCAACAACCGTTAGATGATATTCGTGACTGGTGGCAACAGATTGAACGCTGGCGCGCTCGTCAGTGCCTGAAATATGACACGCACAGTGAGAGTATCAAACCGCAGGCGGTCATTGAGGCTATCTGGCGTCTGACCAACGGTGATGCTTATGTGACCTCAGATGTGGGACAGCATCAGATGTTTGCCGCTCTCTATTACCCCTTCGATAAACCACGCCGTTGGATCAACTCTGGCGGTCTCGGCACGATGGGCTTTGGCCTGCCTGCGGCCCTGGGGGTGAAAATGGCGCTGCCCGAAGAAACGGTGGTCTGCGTGACAGGTGACGGCAGTATTCAGATGAACATTCAGGAGTTGTCGACCGCGCTGCAGTATAAGCTGCCGGTGCTGGTGCTAAACCTGAACAACCGTTATCTGGGCATGGTGAAGCAATGGCAGGACATGATCTACTCGGGACGCCACTCTCAATCCTATATGCAGTCGCTGCCTGATTTTGTTCGCCTGGCGGAGGCCTACGGACACGTTGGCATTCAGATTTCTCGTCCTGATGAGCTGGAAAACCAATTGAGTGAAGCGCTGGCGCAAGTGAAGAACGGTCGTCTGGTGTTTGTCGATGTCACCGTTGATGGCAGCGAACACGTCTACCCGATGCAGATTCGCGGCGGCGGGATGGATGAAATGTGGTTAAGTAAAACGGAGAGGACCTGATTATGCGCCGGATATTATCAGTACTGCTGGAGAACGAATCCGGTGCGTTGTCGCGCGTGATCGGCCTTTTTGCGCAGCGCGGTTACAACATTGAGAGCCTGACCGTCGCGCCGACGGACGATCCCACGCTCTCTCGCATGACCATCCAGACGGTGGGCGACGAGAAAGTGCTGGAGCAAATTGAAAAGCAACTGCACAAACTGGTCGATGTGTTGCGGGTCAGTGAACTCGGGCACGGTGCGCACGTCGAGCGCGAAATCATGTTGGTGAAGATTCAGGCCAGCGGCTATGGCCGGGAAGAGGTGAAACGCAACACGGAGATCTTTCGTGGGCAGATTATTGATGTCACGCCAAGTTTCTATACCGTTCAACTGGCAGGGACCAGCGATAAGCTGGATGCTTTTCTGGCGACGTTGCGTGACGTGGCGAAAATCGTTGAGGTCGCCCGTTCCGGTGTGGTGGGGTTATCCCGCGGCGACAAAATAATGCGCTAATCATGCTCTTTTCGTTAATTCACATGCCCAACGTCTTCCGTTGGGCATTTTTTTGCGAAATCCGTGGTAACCCGGAATAAAAGCGGTTGCCGCAGTGACTATTCTGCGCTTAGATGTTACCGATTTTAACCCATGCCGTTACAATGGTTATGGTTTGTACATTTTACGCAAGGGGCAATTGTGAAACTGGATGAAATCGCTCGGCTGGCTGGTGTATCGCGAACGACTGCAAGCTACGTAATTAACGGAAAAGCAAAGCAATACCGCGTGAGCGACAAGACTGTCGAAAAAGTCATGGCGGTGGTGCGTGAGCATAATTACCACCCGAATGCTGTGGCTGCCGGGCTGCGTGCTGGACGCACACGTTCTATCGGTCTGGTGATCCCGGATCTGGAGAACACGAGCTATACCCGCATTGCAAATTATCTTGAGCGCCAGGCGCGCCAGCGTGGTTATCAACTGCTGATTGCCTGTTCAGAAGATCAGCCCGATAACGAAATGCGCTGCATTGAACATCTTTTACAGCGCCAGGTTGATGCGATCATTGTCTCTACGTCGTTGCCGCCGGAACATCCGTTCTATCAGCGTTGGGCTAATGACTCTTTCCCCATTGTGGCGCTGGATCGCGCATTAGATCGTGAGCATTTTACCAGTGTCGTGGGGGCCGATCAGGACGATGCCGAAATGCTGGCCGGAGAATTGCGTAAGTTTCCGGCTGACAGCGTGCTCTATCTGGGCGCGCTACCGGAGTTGTCCGTCAGCTTCCTGCGCGAGCAGGGCTTCCGTGCCGCCTGGAAAGACGATCCGCGTGAAGTGAATTTCCTGTATGCCAACAGCTATGAGCGCGAAGCGGCGGCACAGCTATTTGAAAAATGGCTGGAAACGCATCCGATGCCGCAGGCGCTGTTTACCACCTCATTTGCCCTGTTGCAGGGGGTGATGGATGTGACGCTGCGTCGCGACGGTAAACTGCCTTCCGATTTGGCGATTGCGACCTTTGGCGACAACGAACTGTTGGATTTCCTCCAGTGCCCGGTCCTGGCAGTAGCGCAGCGCCATCGTGATGTTGCAGAGCGCGTACTGGAAATCGTACTGGCGAGTCTGGATGAACCGCGTAAACCAAAACCGGGGTTAACGCGCATCAAGCGCAACCTCTATCGTCGGGGCGTATTGAGCCGCAGCTAGTCATTATCTGAATTGTTGCGCCAGAAATCCTCCTTCTGGCGCGGCAAATAATCCTCTTCCAACAATACCCACAACATAATCCAGATTTATTCCTTAGAATTATCTCAATTTTAGAAAAATAAACACTTTTTAAACGAAACGGCCCGACTGAAGGATATTGCGGGGTAATGCCGGTTTACTTTGTATTATTTTGTTACATGCCTGGTGCGAATTGCCGAATTAACAAACACTTCATGCCGCAACTGCGCGAAAGTCTCGGCAGGCTTGCCAGCTCAGGGTGAAGACCGCGAGAAACAGGGGCTGTATTCACGATGCATTATGTCTTAAAATGCCGCTCGCGTCGCAAACTGACACTTTATATTCCCTCCTGAGAATAATTGTTCGTTTTAAAACGGTGATGAGTTTTTGGATTTTTTTCTTACAAATATTCATGACGTTAATTTGCTTCGTTCGTTGGACAGAATTTAATCAACGCTGATATTAGCCGTAAACATTGGGTTTTTTACTCAGGTAAGCGTTGTGACTCGCTTGACAAGCTTTTCCTCCGCTCCGTAAACTCCTTTGAGTGGGAATTTGTGGGGCAAAGTGGTAATGAGGGGGGAGACTGGCATGTTCCGGGGAGCAACGTTAGTCAATCTCGACAGTAAAGGGCGCTTATCTGTGCCTACCCGTTACCGGGATCAACTGATCGAGAGCGCTACCGGTCAAATGGTTTGTACCATTGACATTCATCACCCGTGCCTGCTGCTTTACCCCCTGCCTGAATGGGAAATTATCGAGCAAAAATTATCGCGTCTGTCGAGCATGAACCCGGTAGAGCGCCGCGTGCAGCGTTTACTGTTGGGGCATGCCAGCGAATGTCAGATGGACAGCGCCGGGCGATTGCTGGTTGCGCCTGTCCTTCGCCAACATGCCGGGCTGACAAAAGAAGTGATGCTGGTTGGACAGTTCAACAAGTTTGAACTGTGGGATGAAACGACCTGGTATCAACAGGTCAAGGAAGATATCGACGCTGAGCAGAGTGCGACCGGGACGTTGTCGGAGCGCCTGCAGGACTTGTCTCTATAATGATGATGGAAAATTTTAAACACACCACGGTGCTGCTGGACGAGGCCGTAAACGGCCTGAATATTCGCCCTGATGGCATCTACATCGATGGGACATTTGGTCGCGGTGGTCACTCGCGTCTCATTCTCTCGCAGCTTGGCGAAGAGGGACGTCTGCTGGCTATCGATCGCGATCCGCAGGCGATCGCCGTCGCCCAGACCATCAATGATCCCCGCTTCTCCATCATTCATGGACCTTTCTCTGCGCTGGCTGATTATGTCGGCGAGCGCAAACTGACCGGCAAGATCGACGGGATTCTTCTCGATCTTGGCGTCTCGTCACCGCAGCTTGATGACGCTGAGCGCGGTTTCTCTTTCATGCGCGATGGCCCGTTGGATATGCGCATGGATCCCACACGCGGCCAGTCGGCTGCCGAGTGGCTGCAAACCGCAGAAGAAGCCGATATCGCCTGGGTGCTGAAGACCTTTGGCGAAGAGCGTTTTGCGAAACGTATTGCTCGCGCCATCGTTGAGCGCAACCGTGAACAGCCCATGACCCGCACCAAAGAACTGGCGGAAGTGGTCGCGGCGGCAACGCCGGTGAAAGACAAATTCAAACATCCCGCGACCCGTACCTTCCAGGCGGTGCGCATCTGGGTGAACAGTGAACTGGAGGAGATAGAGCAGGCGCTAAAAAGCTCGCTCAGCGTGCTGGCCCCGGGTGGGCGGCTTTCTATCATCAGTTTCCACTCGCTGGAAGACCGCATTGTGAAACGCTTTATGCGTGAACAAAGCCGCGGTCCGCAGGTTCCGGCCGGATTACCGATGACGGAAGAGCAGCTCAGAAAACTGGGCGGCCGTGAGTTAAGAGCACTAGGCAAGTTGATGCCGGGTGAAGAAGAGGTTGCAGAGAATCCTCGTGCCCGTAGTTCAGTTCTGCGCATTGCAGAGAGGACGAACGCATGATCGGCAGAGTGACAGAAGCCCTCAGCAAAGTTAAGGGATCGATTGGAAGCAACGAGCGCCATGCCTTGCCTGGCGTGATCGGTGACGATCTTTTGCGATTTGGGAAGCTGCCACTCTGCCTGTTCATTTGCATCATTGTGACGGCGGTGACGGTGGTCACGACCGCACACCACACACGATTACTGACCGCGCAGCGTGAACAACTGGTTCTGGAGCGTGATGCGCTGGATATCGAATGGCGCAACCTGATTCTTGAGGAAAATGCGCTCGGCGATCATAGCCGGGTGGAACGGATCGCAACGGAGAAGCTGCAAATGCAGCATGTTGATCCCTCACAAGAAAATATCGTAGTGCAAAAATAAGGAAAAACGCAACGCATGAAAGCAGCGGCAAAAACGCTAAAACCAAAACGTCAGGAAGAACAGGCCAACTTCATCAGTTGGCGTTTTGCGTTGCTGTGCGGCTGCATTTTACTGGCGCTGGGTTTCCTGCTGGGCCGTGTCGCCTGGCTGCAGATTATCGCGCCGGACATGCTGGTACGTCAGGGAGACATGCGCTCGCTGCGAGTCCAGGAAGTGGCGACCTCACGCGGCATGATTACCGACCGTTCGGGTCGTCCGCTGGCGGTCAGCGTACCAGTGAAGGCTATCTGGGCCGATCCGAAAGAAGTCCATGCCGCCGGGGGCGTTAGCGTTGGCGATCGCTGGAGAGCGCTCTCCACCGCGCTGAATATCCCTCTTGATCAACTGGCTGCCCGTATCAACGCCAACCCGAAAGGGCGCTTTATTTATCTGGCGCGCCAGCTAAACCCGGATATGGCGGATTACATCAAAAAGCTGAAGCTGCCGGGGATTTATCTGCGCGAAGAGTCCCGTCGGTACTATCCCTCCGGCGAAGTGACCGCTCACCTCATTGGTTTTACCAACGTGGATAGCCAGGGGATTGAAGGCGTTGAGAAGAGTTTTGACAAATGGCTCACCGGTCAACCGGGTGAACGTGTTGTGCGTAAAGACCGCTACGGTCGTGTCATTGAAGATATCTCTTCCACCGACAGTCAGGCTGCACATAACCTGGCGTTGAGCATTGATGAACGCTTACAGGCGCTGGTGTATCGCGAACTGAATAACGCCGTCGCCTTTAACAAGGCGGAGTCGGGTAGCGCGGTGCTGGTGGATGTGAGTACCGGTGAAGTGCTGGCAATGGCGAACAGCCCGTCCTACAACCCGAACAACCTGAGCGGCACGCAGAAAGATGTCATGCGTAACCGTACCATCACCGACGTGTTTGAGCCGGGTTCTACCGTCAAACCGATGGTGGTAATGACCGCGCTCCAGCGTGGCGTGGTGCGGGAAAACAGCGTACTCAATACCGTTCCCTACCGAATTAACGGCCACGAAATCAAAGACGTGGCGCGCTACAGCGAATTGACCCTGACCGGGGTTTTACAGAAGTCGAGTAACGTCGGTGTTTCTAAGCTGGCGTTAGCGATGCCGTCCTCAGCGTTAGTAGATACTTACTCACGTTTTGGGCTAGGAAAGGCGACCAATTTGGGGTTGGTCGGAGAACGCAGTGGCTTATATCCTCAAAAACAACGGTGGTCTGACATAGAGAGGGCCACCTTCTCTTTCGGCTACGGGCTAATGGTAACGCCGTTACAGTTAGCGCGAGTCTACGCAACGATTGGCAGCTATGGCGTTTATCGTCCGCTGTCGATCACCAAAGTTGATCCCCCGGTTCCCGGTGAGCGTATTTTCCCGGAGTCGACCGTACGTACCGTTGTGCACATGATGGAAAGCGTGGCGCTGCCGGGCGGCGGCGGCGTGAAGGCGGCGATTAAAGGCTATCGCATCGCCATTAAAACCGGTACGGCGAAAAAAGTGGGCCCCGATGGTCGCTACATCAACAAATACATTGCTTATACCGCAGGCGTTGCGCCTGCGAGTCAGCCGCGCTTCGCGCTGGTTGTTGTGATCAACGATCCGCAGGCGGGTAAATACTACGGCGGCGCCGTTTCCGCGCCGGTATTTGGTGCCATCATGGGTGGCGTTCTGCGCACCATGAACATCGAACCGGATGCGCTGGCAACGGGCGAAAAAAGTGAATTCGTAATTAATCAAGGCGAGGGAACAGGTGGCAGATCGTAATTTGCGCGACCTTCTTGCTCCGTGGGTATCAGGTTTACCTGCGCGAGAACTGCGAGAGATGACACTCGACAGCCGTGTGGCTGCGTCGGGCGATCTCTTTGTGGCAGTGGTTGGTCATCAGGCGGACGGGCGTCGATATATCCCGCAGGCGATAGCGCAAGGTGTGGCTGCCATTATTGCAGAGGCGAAAGACGAGGCAACCGACGGTGAAGTGCGTGAAATGCACGGCGTACCGGTTATCTATCTCAGCCAGCTTAACGAGCGTTTATCTGCACTGGCAGGCCGCTTTTATCACGAGCCATCTGAAAATATGCGTCTGGTCGGCGTAACCGGTACGAACGGTAAAACTACCACGACTCAGTTGCTGGCGCAGTGGAGCCAACTGCTCGGCGAAACCAGCGCAGTGATGGGCACGGTTGGCAACGGCCTGCTCGGTAAAGCGATCCCAACGGAAAATACCACCGGCTCGGCCGTTGACGTTCAGCAGGTGCTGGCGGGACTGGCCGATCAGGGTGCGACCTTATGCGCGATGGAAGTCTCTTCCCACGGTCTGGTCCAGCATCGTGTTGCGGCGCTGAAATTTGCCGCCTCGGTGTTTACCAATTTAAGCCGCGACCATCTGGACTATCACGGCGACATGGAGCATTACGAAGCCGCGAAATGGCTGCTTTTTTCCACGCATCATTGCGGGCAGGCGATTATCAACGCGGATGATGAAGTTGGTCGCCGCTGGCTGGCGAATCTGCCGGATGCCGTGGCCGTCTCAATGGAAGACCATATCAACCCTGACTGCCACGGCCGCTGGCTGAAGGCGGTTGAGGTGAATTATCACGACAGCGGCGCGACCATCCGCTTTGCTTCAAGCTGGGGCGAGGGTGAGATTGAAAGCCGTCTGATGGGCGCGTTTAACGTCAGCAATTTGCTGCTGGCGCTGGCCACGCTGCTGGCGTTGGGCTATCCACTGGCTGACCTGCTGAAAACCGCCGGGCGTCTGCAACCGGTTTGCGGGCGCATGGAAGTCTTTAGCGCACCGGGTAAAACCACCGTCGTTGTTGACTACGCCCATACCCCTGACGCGCTGGAAAAAGCGTTGCAGGCGGCGCGTCTGCACTGTACCGGGCAACTGTGGTGCGTATTTGGTTGCGGCGGCGATCGCGACAAAGGGAAGCGCCCGCTGATGGGGGCGATTGCCGAAGAGTTCGCTGACGTCGTGGTTGTGACGGACGACAACCCACGTACTGAAGAACCCCGCGCCATTATCGACGACATTCTGGCTGGCATGCTGGACGCCGGTCGGGCAAAAGTGATGGAAGGCCGCGCTGAAGCGGTGACCAACGCCATTATGCAGGCGAAAGATAACGATGTGGTGCTGGTAGCCGGCAAAGGCCATGAGGATTACCAGATTGTCGGTACTCAGCGTCTGGACTATTCCGACCGTGTGACCGCAGCGCGTCTGCTGGGGGTTATCGCATGATTCGCGTAACGCTCAGCCAACTTGCCGGTATTCTCGGCGGCGAACTGAAAGGGAACGATCTGTCCCTTGATGCCGTTACCACCGATACGCGTAAGCTGACGCCAGGCTGCCTGTTTGTGGCGCTCAAAGGCGAACGTTTTGATGCTCACGATTTTGCCATTCAGGCAAAAGAGGGGGGGGCGGGTGCGCTGCTGGTCAGCCGTCCGCTGGCCATTGATTTACCGCAGGTGATTGTGAAAGACACCCGTCTGGCCTTTGGCGAACTGGCCGCCTGGGTGCGCGCGCAGGTTCCGACGCGCGTGGTGGCATTAACCGGTTCATCCGGTAAAACCTCGGTGAAAGAGATGACGGCGGCGATCCTTAGCCAGTGTGGCAACACGCTCTATACCGCCGGCAACCTGAATAACGACATCGGTGTGCCGATGACGCTGCTGCGCTTAACCCAGGATGATGACTACGCCGTGATTGAATTAGGCGCCAACCATCAGGGCGAAATTGCCTGGACCGTCGGCCTGACGCGTCCGGAAGCGGCGCTGGTTAACAACCTGGCGGCGGCGCATCTGGAAGGCTTTGGCTCTCTGGCGGGAGTGGCGAAAGCGAAAGGTGAAATTTTTACCGGTCTGCCTGAAAACGGCATTGCCATTATGAATGCCGATAACAATGACTGGCTGAACTGGCAGAGCATCATCGGCGATCGTAAAGTCTGGCGTTTTTCACCAAATGCCGCCAACAGCGATTTCACGGCGACCAATGTGCATGTGACGTCACACGGCACTGAATTTTTACTGCAAACGCCTGGCGGGAGCATTGATGTACTGCTGCCGTTGCCGGGGCGTCACAACATCGCCAATGCACTGGCTGCGGCGGCGCTGTCGATGGCCGTTGGCGCGACGCTGGAGGCGATTAAAACCGGTCTGGCGAAGGTAAAAGCGGTACCAGGACGTCTGTTCCCTGTCCCGTTGGCGGAAAATCAACTGCTGCTCGATGACTCGTATAACGCCAACGTCGGGTCCATGACTGCCGCGGTACAAGTGCTGTCCGAAATGCCGGGTTACCGTGTGCTGGTTGTTGGTGATATGGCCGAACTGGGCGCAGAGAGCGAAGCCTGTCATGTGCAGGTTGGTGAGGCGGCGAGAGCGGCGGACATCGACTGTGTATTGAGTACCGGGAAACTGAGCAAGGCTATCAGCGATGCGAGCGGCGTCGGCGAACATTTTGCGGATAAACCCGCGCTGATCGCACGTCTGCAGGCGCTGATTGCAGAGCAACAGATCATTACTATTTTAGTGAAGGGTTCACGTAGTGCCGCCATGGAAGAGGTCGTACGCGCATTACAGGAGAAAGGATCATGTTAGTTTGGCTGGCCGAACATTTGGTCAAATATTATTCCGGCTTTAACGTCTTTTCCTATCTGACGTTTCGCGCCATTGTCAGCCTGCTGACCGCGCTGTTCATCTCATTGTGGATGGGACCGCGCATGATCGCCCGCCTGCAAAAGCTTTCTTTCGGTCAGGTCGTGCGTAACGACGGTCCGGAGTCCCACTTCAGCAAACGCGGTACGCCGACGATGGGCGGGATCATGATCCTCACCGCGATCGTCATTTCTGTTCTGTTGTGGGCCTATCCGTCAAACCCATACGTCTGGTGCGTGTTGGTGGTGCTGATTGGCTACGGCATTATCGGCTTCGTCGATGACTACCGCAAAGTGGTCCGCAAAGACACCAAGGGGCTCATCGCGCGCTGGAAATACTTCTGGATGTCGGTCATTGCGCTGGGTGTTGCTTTCGCACTGTACCTCGCCGGGAAAGACACGCCAGCGACGGAACTGGTCGTACCGTTCTTCAAAGACGTCATGCCACAACTGGGGCTGTTCTACGTTCTGCTGGCGTACTTTGTGATTGTCGGCACCGGCAACGCGGTGAACCTGACCGACGGTCTGGATGGCCTGGCGATTATGCCAACTGTCTTCGTCGCGGGTGGCTTTGCGCTGGTGGCGTGGGCGACCGGGAACATGAATTTTGCCAGCTATCTGCATATTCCATACTTACGCCATGCTGGCGAACTGGTGATTGTCTGTACGGCGATTGTTGGCGCGGGCTTAGGCTTTCTGTGGTTTAACACCTATCCGGCGCAGGTCTTCATGGGTGACGTCGGATCGCTGGCGCTGGGCGGCGCGCTCGGTATTATCGCCGTGCTGCTGCGCCAGGAGTTCCTGCTGGTGATTATGGGCGGGGTGTTTGTGGTGGAGACCCTGTCGGTCATATTACAGGTCGGCTCCTTCAAGCTGCGCGGACAACGTATCTTCCGTATGGCACCGATTCATCATCACTATGAACTGAAAGGCTGGCCGGAACCGCGCGTGATCGTGCGCTTCTGGATTATTTCGCTGATGCTGGTCCTGATTGGCCTGGCAACGCTGAAGGTACGTTAATCATGGCTGATTACCAGGGTAAAAACGTCGTCATTATCGGTCTGGGGTTAACCGGACTCTCTTGCGTGGACTTTTTCCTCGCCCGCGGCGTAACCCCTCGTGTGATGGATACCCGTGCGACACCGCCGGGACTGGATAAGTTACCGGAAGCGGTAGAGCGCCATGTCGGCAGTCTGAACGATGACTGGTTGCTGGCAGCGGATCTAATTGTGGCAAGCCCTGGTATCGCCCTCGCGCATCCGTCACTGAGCGCTGCGGCTGATGCGGGCGTTGAGATCGTGGGTGATATCGAACTGTTCTGCCGTGAAGCGCAGGCGCCGATTGTCGCGATTACCGGCTCGAACGGGAAAAGCACCGTCACGACGCTGGTGGGTGAAATGGCGAAAGCGGCCGGTGTGAACGTCGGCGTTGGCGGCAACATTGGTTTGCCCGCGCTGATGCTGCTGGATGCAGAACGTGAACTGTATGTCCTTGAACTCTCCAGCTTCCAACTGGAAACCACGTTCAGCCTGCAGGCAGCGGCTGCCACTATTCTGAACGTCACCGAAGACCATATGGACAGGTATCCATTTGGTTTACAACAGTATCGTGCTGCAAAACTGCGCGTTTACGAGAATGCAAAGGTCTGCGTGGTCAATGCCGATGATGCGTTGACGATGCCGATTCGTGGTGCCGATGAGCGCTGTGTGAGCTTTGGCGTCAACATGGGTGATTATCACCTTAACCGTCAACAGGGCGAAACCTGGCTGCGGGTGAAGGGTGAGAAAGTGTTGAATGTGAAAGAGATGAAGCTTTCCGGTCAGCATAACTACACCAACGCCCTGGCGGCGCTGGCGCTGGCAGATGCGGTAGGTTTACCGCGCGCCAGCAGCCTGAAAGCGCTGACGACGTTTACCGGTCTGGCGCATCGTTTCCAGTTAGCGCTGGAGCATAACGGTGTGCGCTGGATTAACGACTCGAAGGCGACCAACGTCGGCAGCACTGAAGCCGCGCTGAACGGCCTGCACGTTGACGGTACGCTGCATCTGCTGCTGGGCGGCGATGGTAAATCGGCGGACTTCTCTTCGCTGAGTCGCTATCTGGAAGGCGATCGCGTGCGCTTGTACTGCTTTGGTCGCGATGGTGCGCAACTGGCGGCGCTGCGTCCGGAAATTGCGGAGCAAACCGAAACAATGGAAGAGGCGATGCGTCTGCTGGCGCCGCGTCTGCAGTCGGGCGATATGGTGCTGCTGTCTCCGGCCTGCGCCAGCCTCGATCAGTTTAAGAATTTTGAGCAACGGGGCGATGTCTTTACCCGTCTGGCGAAGGAGTTGGGTTGATGCGTTTATCTCTCCCTCGCCTGAGACTGCCGCACCTGCCGGGATTTGGCATCCTGGGATGGATCTTTGCGGCGCTCAAGGGCTGGGTGATGGGCTCGCGGGACAAAGATTCCGACAGTCTGATCATGTACGATCGCGTGCTGCTGTGGTTGACGTTAGGCCTCGCAGCGATCGGTTTTGTCATGGTGACGTCGGCATCCATGCCGGTAGGGCAACGTCTGGCGGGCGATCCGTTCCTGTTTGCCAAGCGTGATGCGCTCTATATTTTTCTGGCATTTTGTCTGGCGATGATCACGCTGCGTCTGCCTATGGAGTTCTGGCAGAAGTACAGCACCACGATGCTGATCGCCTCGATAATCATGCTGCTGATCGTCCTGGTAGTGGGGAGTTCGGTGAACGGGGCATCGCGTTGGATCGCATTAGGTCCTCTGCGTATTCAGCCAGCGGAATTTACTAAGCTGTCGCTGTTCTGCTATCTCGCGAACTATCTGGTGCGCAAGGTTGACGAAGTTCGTAATAACCTGCGTGGCTTCCTCAAGCCGATGGGCGTGATTTTGGTTCTGGCGATCCTGCTACTGGCGCAGCCCGATCTCGGTACGGTGGTGGTGCTGTTCGTGACCACGCTGGCGATGCTGTTTCTGGCCGGGGCGAAGCTGTGGCAGTTCATTGCCATCATCGGCATGGGAATTTCAGCGGTCGTGCTGCTGATCCTCGCCGAGCCTTATCGTATTCGCCGTGTGACCTCCTTCTGGAACCCGTGGGAGGATCCGTTTGGTAGCGGATACCAGCTTACCCAGTCGCTGATGGCATTCGGTCGCGGTGAAATGTGGGGGCAAGGGCTGGGCAACTCGGTGCAGAAACTGGAGTATCTGCCGGAAGCACATACCGACTTCATCTTCGCCATCATTGGGGAAGAACTGGGTTATATCGGTGTGGTATTGGCGCTTTTAATGGTATTCTTCGTCGCTTTTCGTGCGATGTCGATTGGCCGCAAAGCGCTGGAGATCGACCACCGTTTTTCCGGATTTTTGGCCTGTTCCATCGGTATTTGGTTTAGTTTTCAGGCACTGGTGAACGTCGGCGCGGCGGCAGGCATGCTGCCAACCAAAGGTCTGACGCTGCCGCTCATCAGTTACGGTGGCTCGAGTTTGCTGATTATGTCGACGGCCATCATGTTTTTGTTGCGAATTGATTATGAAACGCGTCTGGAAAAAGCGCAGGCGTTTACACGAGGTTCACGATGAGTGGTCAAGCGAAGCGGTTAATGGTGATGGCGGGCGGTACTGGCGGACACGTGTTCCCAGGACTGGCGGTCGCGCACCATTTAATGGCTCAGGGCTGGGAAGTTCGCTGGCTGGGCACCGCAGACCGTATGGAAGCGGATTTAGTCCCTAAGCATGGCATCGACATTGACTTCATCCGTATCTCAGGACTGCGCGGAAAAGGCGTGAAAGCGCTGTTGGCCGCCCCTTTGCGTATTTTCAACGCATGGCGTCAGGCGCGCGCAATCATGAAAAGTTTTAAACCCGACGTTGTGCTGGGGATGGGCGGTTATGTTTCCGGTCCCGGCGGTCTGGCCGCGTGGTCTCTGGGGATTCCGGTCGTGCTGCACGAGCAAAACGGTATCGCCGGGTTAACCAACAAATGGCTGGCGAAAATTGCCGCTAAGGTCATGCAGGCGTTTCCTGGCGCGTTTCCGAATGCGGAAGTGGTCGGTAACCCTGTACGCACCGACGTGCTGGCGCTGCCGCTACCGCAGGCGCGTCTGGCCGGACGTGAAGGTCCGATTCGCGTGCTGGTGGTTGGGGGATCGCAGGGCGCTCGCGTGCTGAATCAGACCCTGCCGCAGGTTGCCGCCAGACTGGGCGATGCGGTGACTATCTGGCATCAGAGCGGGAAAGGCTCGCAGCAGACCGTAGAACAGGCCTATGCCGACGCGGGACAACCGCAGCATAAGGTGACGGAATTTATTGATGACATGGCGGCCGCCTATGCGTGGGCCGATGTGGTGGTTTGTCGTTCTGGCGCATTAACGGTGAGTGAAATTGCCGCCGCCGGTTTACCAGCGCTGTTTGTGCCATTTCAACATAAAGACCGACAGCAGTACTGGAATGCGCTGCCGCTGGAAAAAGCGGGCGCAGCCAAAATTCTCGAGCAGCCGCAGTTTACGGTGGATGCCGTCGCCAACACCCTGTCCGGGTGGTCGCGAGAAAGCTTGTTAACCATGGCAGAACGTGCCCGCGCTGCATCCATTCCGGATGCCACCGAGCGTGTTGCAACTGAAGTGAGCCGGGCTGCCCGGGCGTAATTGTAGCGGTGCCTTTTGCATCGCAGAATTTAGTGAAGTTAATGGCGTAAAGAATGAATACACAACAATTGGCAAAACTGCGTTCCATCGTGCCCGAAATGCGTCGCGTTCGGCACATTCACTTTGTCGGCATCGGTGGTGCCGGTATGGGCGGTATTGCCGAAGTTCTGGCCAATGAAGGGTATCAGATCAGTGGTTCCGATTTAGCGCCAAACCCGGTGACGCAGCAGTTGATGAACCTGGGCGCGACGGTTTATTTCAACCATCGCCCGGAAAACGTGCGTGATGCGAGCGTGGTTGTGGTCTCCAGCGCTATCTCTGCCGATAACCCGGAAATTATAGCGGCGCACGACGCGCGTATTCCGGTGATCCGTCGTGCGGAGATGCTGGCGGAGCTGATGCGTTTTCGTCACGGCATCGCGATTGCCGGGACGCACGGCAAAACGACCACCACGGCGATGGTCTCCAGTATTTACGCGGAAGCGGGACTGGATCCGACCTTCGTTAACGGCGGTCTGGTGAAAGCGGCAGGTGTGCATGCGCGTCTGGGCCATAGCCGTTACTTAATTGCGGAAGCGGATGAGAGCGACGCGTCGTTCCTGCATCTGCAGCCGATGGTGGCGATTGTCACCAACATCGAAGCCGATCACATGGATACCTACCATGGCGACTTCGAGAATCTAAAGCAGACGTTTATTAATTTCCTGCATAACCTGCCGTTTTATGGTCGTGCGGTGATGTGTGTTGACGACCCGGTGATCCGCGAGCTACTGCCGCGCGTGGGCCGTCAGACCACGACGTACGGCTTTAGCGATGATGCCGATGTTCGCGTTGAAGATTATCAGCAGGTGGGTCCGCAGGGGCACTTCACCCTGCTGCGCCAGGGGATGCCCGATCTGCACGTAACGCTGAATGCTCCAGGTCGTCATAACGCCCTGAACGCGGCGGCGGCCGTGGCGGTGGCGACGGAAGAAGGTATTGCAGACGACGCAATCCTGCGCGCGCTGGAAAGCTTCCAGGGTACCGGTCGTCGTTTCGACTTCCTCGGTGAATACTCGCTTGAGCCGGTTAACGGCAAAGCCGGTACGGCAATGCTGGTGGATGATTACGGTCATCACCCAACGGAAGTGGATGCGACAATTAAAGCCGCACGTGCGGGCTGGCCGGACAAAAATCTGGTGATGCTGTTTCAGCCGCACCGTTTCACGCGTACGCGTGACCTGTATGACGATTTTGCCAACGTGCTGACCCAGGTTGATACGTTGCTGATGCTGGATGTGTACGCGGCGGGTGAAGCGCCGATTCCGGGAGCGGACAGCCGCTCGCTGTGTCGCACCATTCGCGGTCGCGGTAAAATCGACCCGATTCTGGTTTCCGATCCAGCGCAGGTTGCACAAATGCTGGCGCCGGTATTAACCGGCAACGATTTGATTCTGGTGCAGGGCGCGGGAAATATCGGCAAAATCGCGCGTTCCTTAGCTGAAATCAAATTGAAGCCGCAAATTCAGGAGGACGAACAACATGGCTGATAAAATCGCGGTCCTGCTGGGCGGTACCTCCGCTGAACGTGATGTGTCGCTGAATTCCGGTGCGGCGGTGCTGGCCGGATTACGTGAAGGTGGCGTGGATGCGCATCCGGTCGATCCGAAAGAGGTTGACGTTACGCTGCTGAAGTCGATGGGCTTTCAGAAAGTCTTTATCGCCCTGCATGGTCGCGGCGGGGAAGATGGAACCTTACAGGGGTTACTGGAACTGGTTGGCTTGCCTTATACCGGCAGCGGTGTGATGGCATCAGCAATCTCAATGGACAAACTGCGCAGCAAGTTACTGTGGCAAGGCGCGGGGTTACCCGTTGCGCCGTGGGTCGCGCTTACGCGGTCTCAGTTTGAAAAAGGCCTTAACGAAGAACAGGTTACAAAAATTTCTGCGCTGGGTTTACCGCTGATTGTGAAGCCCAGCCGTGAAGGGTCCAGCGTGGGAATGTCGAAAGTGTCAGAATATGACGCTTTACAGGATGCACTAACGCTGGCTTTTCAGCATGATGAAGACGTTCTGATCGAAAAATGGCTCAGCGGACCGGAATTTACAGTAGCGATACTGGGTGAAGAAATTTTACCCGCAATTCGTATCCAACCCGCTGGAACCTTCTATGATTATGAGGCGAAGTATCTGTCTGATGAGACACAGTATTTCTGTCCGGCAGGTCTGGAAAGCGAACAAGACGCTATTTTGCAGTCATTAGTGCTGAAAGCGTGGACAACCCTGGGTTGTAAAGGCTGGGGACGCATTGACGCGATGCTGGATAGCGATGGCCAGTTTTATCTGCTGGAAGCGAATACCTCTCCGGGGATGACCAGCCACAGCCTGGTGCCAATGGCGGCGCGTCAGGCGGGCATGAGCTTCTCGCAGTTGGTGGTACGAATTCTGGAGTTGGCGGACTGATATGTCGCAGGCAGCGCTGAACACGCGAAACAGTGAAGAAGAGGTTTCTTCCTCACGTCGCAATAATGGAATGCGTCTTGCAGGTATTTTCTTCCTGCTGACGGTGCTGTGTACCGTGCTGGTCAGCGGCTGGGTTGTGTTGGGGTGGATGGAAGATGCGCAGCGTTTGCCGCTGTCAAAGCTGGTGTTAACCGGTGAACGCCATTACACGAAGAATGATGATATTCGCCAGTCGATTCTGGCGCTGGGCGCACCTGGCACGTTTATGACCCAGGACGTGAATATCATCCAGAGTCAGATCGAACGCTTGCCGTGGATTAAGCAGGCCAGCGTCAGAAAGCAGTGGCCTGATGAATTGAAGATTCATCTGGTTGAATATGTGCCGATTGCGCGTTGGAATGATCAGCATATGGTAGACGCCGAAGGAAATGCCTTCAGCGTGCCGGCCGATCGCACCAGTAAGCAGGTTTTACCCATGTTATCTGGCCCGGAAGGCAGCGCGAGTGAGGTGTTGCAGGGGTATCGTGACATGTCGCAGGTGCTGGCGAAGGACCGGTTTACCCTGAAGGAAGCGGCAATGACCGCCCGTCGTTCCTGGCAGTTGACGCTCAATAACGATATTAAGCTCAATCTTGGCAGGGGCGACACGATGAAACGTTTGGCTCGCTTTGTAGAACTTTACCCGGTTTTACAGCAGCAGGCGCAAACCGATGGCAAACGGATTAGCTACGTTGATTTGCGTTATGACTCAGGAGCGGCAGTAGGGTGGGTTCCCTTACCTCCTGAGGAATCTAATCAGCAACAGAATCAGGTACAGGCAGAACAACAATGATCAAGGCGACGGACAGAAAACTGGTAGTTGGACTGGAGATTGGCACTGCGAAGGTTGCTGCTTTAGTAGGGGAAGTTCTGCCCGACGGTATGGTCAATATCATTGGCGTGGGTAGTTGTCCGTCACGGGGGATGGATAAAGGCGGGGTTAATGACCTCGAATCCGTGGTGAAATGCGTGCAGCGCGCCATTGATCAGGCAGAGCTGATGGCGGATTGCCAAATCTCCTCGGTCTACCTGGCGCTTTCGGGCAAACATATTAGCTGTCAGAATGAAATCGGCATGGTGCCGATTTCGGAAGAAGAAGTGACGCAGGAAGACGTGGAAAACGTCGTGCATACCGCGAAATCAGTGCGCGTTCGCGATGAGCACCGGGTTCTGCACGTGATCCCGCAGGAATATGCGATTGACTACCAGGAAGGCATCAAAAATCCTGTCGGTCTTTCCGGCGTACGTATGCAGGCAAAGGTGCATTTGATCACCTGCCACAACGATATGGCGAAAAACATTGTCAAAGCCGTTGAACGTTGTGGTCTGAAAGTTGACCAATTGATATTTGCCGGACTGGCGGCCAGTTATTCCGTGTTGACGGAAGATGAGCGTGAACTGGGCGTCTGCGTCGTGGATATTGGTGGTGGTACAATGGATATCGCCGTTTATACTGGCGGGGCTTTGCGCCACACCAAAGTGATCCCTTATGCCGGGAATGTGGTCACCAGCGACATCGCGTATGCCTTCGGCACGCCGCCGAGTGACGCCGAAGCGATTAAAGTTCGCCACGGCTGCGCGCTGGGATCCATTGTCGGCAAAGACGAAAGTGTTGAAGTGCCAAGCGTCGGTGGACGTCCGCCGCGCAGTCTGCAACGACAGACGCTGGCAGAGGTGATTGAGCCGCGTTATACCGAACTGCTCAACCTGGTCAACGAAGAGATATTGCAATTACAGGAACAGCTTCGCCAGCAGGGTGTGAAACATCATCTGGCGGCGGGGATTGTACTGACCGGTGGCGCGGCGCAAATTGAAGGTCTTGCTGCCTGTGCCCAGCGCGTGTTCCATACGCAAGTGCGTATCGGTGCGCCGCTGAATATTACCGGTCTGACGGATTACGCTCAGGAGCCGTATTACTCAACGGCGGTGGGGCTGCTTCACTACGGGAAAGAGTCCCATTTAAGTGGCGAAGCTGAAGTAGAGAAACGTGTTACGGCTTCAGTTGGCTCTTGGATTAAACGTCTTAACAGCTGGCTGCGAAAAGAGTTTTAATTTTTTATGAGGCCGGCGAAAATTACGGCCTCAGGCGACAGGCACAACGGAGAGAGAAACTATGTTTGAACCTATGGAACTGACCAACGACGCGGTGATTAAAGTCATCGGCGTCGGTGGCGGCGGCGGTAATGCCGTTGAACACATGGTGCGCGAGCGCATTGAGGGTGTTGAATTCTTCGCGGTAAATACCGACGCTCAGGCGTTGCGAAAGACGGCGGTTGGCCAGACTATCCAGATCGGTAGCGGTATTACCAAAGGTCTGGGTGCGGGTGCGAACCCGGAAGTCGGTCGCAATGCAGCGGATGAAGATCGTGAAGCTCTGCGTGCAGCGCTTGACGGTGCAGACATGGTGTTTATCGCAGCAGGCATGGGCGGCGGTACCGGTACCGGTGCAGCGCCAGTGGTTGCTGAAGTGGCTAAAGATTTAGGGATCCTGACCGTTGCGGTCGTGACCAAGCCTTTCAATTTTGAAGGCAAAAAGCGTATGGCTTTCGCGGAGCAGGGGATCACTGAGCTGTCCAAGCATGTGGACTCGCTGATCACTATCCCGAACGACAAACTGCTGAAAGTACTGGGTCGCGGTATCTCTCTGCTCGACGCATTTGGCGCGGCGAACGACGTGCTGAAAGGCGCAGTGCAGGGTATCGCTGAACTGATTACCCGTCCGGGTCTGATGAACGTCGACTTTGCTGACGTGCGTACCGTGATGTCCGAAATGGGCTACGCGATGATGGGTTCCGGCGTGGCGAGCGGTGAAGACCGTGCGGAAGAAGCCGCTGAAATGGCGATCTCTTCTCCATTGCTGGAAGATATCGATCTGTCTGGCGCGCGTGGCGTGCTGGTCAACATCACGGCGGGCTTCGACCTGCGTCTGGATGAGTTCGAAACCGTGGGTAACACCATCCGTGCTTTTGCATCGGATAACGCGACTGTGGTTATCGGTACTTCCCTGGACCCGGATATGAACGACGAGCTGCGTGTCACCGTGGTGGCAACCGGTATTGGTATGGACAAACGTCCTGAAATCACTCTGGTCACCAACAAACAGGTGCAGCAGCCGGTGATGGATCGTTACCAGCAGCACGGCATGGCGCCGTTGACGCAAGAGCAGAAACCGGTCGCAAAAGTGGTGAACGACAATACGCCGCAAACCGCGAAAGAGCCGGATTATCTGGATATCCCTGCGTTCCTGCGTAAGCAAGCTGATTAAGAATCGGCTGGAATTTGGGATTCGAGGCTCTTTGTGCTAAACTGGCCCACCGAATGTATAGTACACTTCGGTTGGATAGGTAATTTGGCGAGATTATACGATGATCAAACAAAGGACACTTAAACGTATCGTTCAGGCGACTGGCGTCGGTTTGCATACCGGCAAGAAAGTCACCCTGACATTACGCCCTGCGCCGGCCAACACCGGGGTCATCTATCGTCGCACCGACTTGAATCCACCGGTAGATTTCCCGGCCGATGCCAAATCTGTGCGTGATACCATGCTCTGTACGTGTCTGGTTAACGAGCATGATGTACGGATTTCGACCGTAGAGCACCTTAATGCTGCTCTGGCGGGTCTGGGTATCGATAACATTGTTATCGAAGTCGATGCTCCGGAAATCCCGATCATGGATGGCAGTGCTGCTCCGTTCGTCTACCTGCTGCTTGACGCCGGTATTGAAGAACTGAACAGCGCCAAGAAATTTGTTCGCATCAAAGAGACCGTTCGGGTCGAAGATGGTGACAAGTGGGCCGAGTTCAGACCGTACAATGGTTTTACGTTGGATTTCACCATCGACTTTAACCATCCGGCGATCGACTCCAGCACGCAGCGCTATGCGATGAATTTCTCAGCTGATGCATTCATGCGCCAGATTAGCCGCGCGCGTACTTTCGGTTTCATGCGTGATATCGAATATCTGCAGTCCCGTGGCCTGTGCCTGGGCGGCAGCTTCGATTGTGCCATCGTTGTTGACGATTATCGCGTACTGAACGAAGACGGCCTGCGTTTTGAAGATGAATTCGTTCGTCACAAAATGCTCGACGCCATTGGCGACCTGTTCATGTGTGGTCACAACATTATCGGTGCATTTACCGCGTATAAATCCGGTCATGCACTGAATAACAAACTGTTACAGGCAGTCCTGGCAAAACAGGAAGCCTGGGAATTTGTGACCTTCCAGGACGACGCAGAACTGCCGCTGGCTTTCAAAGCGCCTTCGACCGTACTGGCATAACGACACAGGTAGTCGCATAAATTCGACTGGTTAATCTGGCACTCTCTCCGGCCAGGTGGGCCAGTCGTTTTTTTTGGCATTTTTTGCCCTGTCTGGCGCCAACGCCGCCATTCCGTATCATTCTTTAGCATACTGAATCGCGATGCTGTGCGAACGCTGCTTTCTTAAGCACTTTTACCTGCAACTTCTCATCAATACTGCTGTAGTGCCTGCGCATTAATGATAAGATTTGTGCGCAAAAACGTTTTGAATAACACGATTGGGAAGGCAATAACGTGAGTGGAATACTGACGCGCTGGCGACAGTTAGGTAGACGCTACTTCTGGCCGCATCTCTTATTAGGGATGGTCGCGGCGAGTTTTGGCATGCCTGCGCTCGGAAACACCGTTGAGCCGACGACGCCTGCAAAGGCGGCAGCAAGCAGCCACGAGCAGCGTGTTAAAGTCAATTTCAGTCAACTGGCGCTGCTGGAAACGAGCAATCGCCGACCCAATTTCACCGTCGACTACTGGCATCAGCATGCTATTCGCACGGTCATCCGTCATCTTTCCTTCGCAATGGCCCCGCAGGCGCTGCCCGTTGCTGAAGAACCGTTACCGCTTCAGGCACACCATTTAGCCTTACTGAACACGCTCAGCGCGATGCTGACTCAGGAAGGTACGCCTTCGGCAAGTGCGCCGCGCATAACGTATGCCCATTTTACGCCTCAGGCCGTATTCACCGTTCCCGCCTGGATCAGTCAGGCGCAGGGGATTCGCGCCGGCCCTCAACGCCTCAGCTAAAAAAACCAATAAACTTCAACTAATTATTATGACCCCACATCGCGGGGCGTTTGAGATTTTAATATGCTAATCAAATTATTAACCAAAGTATTCGGTAGCCGTAACGATCGTACGTTGCGTCGTATGCGTAAAGCGGTTGTAGCGATCAATGCCATGGAACCGGAGATGGAAAAACTCTCCGATGACGAACTGAAAGCAAAAACCAGTGAATTCCGCGCGCGTCTGGAAAAAGGCGAAACCGTGGAAAGCCTGATCCCGGAAGCCTTTGCCGTCGTACGTGAAGCCAGTAAGCGCGTCTTTGGTATGCGTCACTTCGACGTTCAGTTGCTCGGTGGGATGGTACTTAACGAGCGCTGCATCGCGGAAATGCGTACCGGTGAAGGTAAAACCCTGACCGCAACGCTGCCCGCTTACCTGAACGCGCTAAGCGGCAAAGGTGTTCACGTGGTTACCGTGAACGACTATCTGGCGCAGCGTGACGCCGAAAACAACCGTCCGCTGTTCGAATTCCTCGGTATGACCGTCGGCATCAACCTGCCGGGCATGCCTGCGCCAGCCAAGCGCGAAGCTTACGCCGCAGACATTACTTACGGCACCAACAACGAATATGGTTTTGACTATCTGCGTGACAACATGGCGTTCAGCCCTGAAGAGCGCGTACAGCGTAAACTGCACTATGCGCTGGTGGATGAAGTCGACTCCATCCTGATCGATGAAGCGCGTACGCCGCTGATCATTTCCGGCCCGGCTGAAGACAGCTCGGAAATGTACAAGAAAGTGAACAAAATCATCCCGTATCTGATTCGCCAGGAGAAAGAAGACTCCGACAGCTTCCAGGGGGAAGGTCACTTCTCTGTGGATGAAAAAGCGCGTCAGGTCAACCTGACCGAACGCGGTCTGGTGCTGATTGAAGAACTGCTGGTGAAAGAAGGCATTATGGATGAGGGTGAGTCTCTGTACTCTCCGGGTAACATCATGCTGATGCACCACGTGACGGCTGCGCTGCGCGCGCACGCGCTGTTCACTCGCGACGTTGACTACATCGTGAAAGACGGTGAAGTCATCATCGTTGACGAACATACCGGTCGTACCATGCAGGGCCGTCGCTGGTCTGATGGTCTGCACCAGGCGGTTGAAGCGAAAGAAGGTGTGGAAATCCAGAACGAGAACCAGACGCTGGCCTCGATCACCTTCCAGAACTACTTCCGTTTGTATGAAAAACTGGCCGGTATGACCGGTACCGCAGATACTGAAGCATTCGAGTTCAGCTCAATCTACAAACTGGATACCGTGGTGGTGCCGACCAACCGTCCGATGATCCGTAAGGACATGCCGGACCTGGTCTACATGACCGAAGCGGAAAAAATTCAGGCCATTATTGAAGATATCAAAGAGCGTAGCGCCAATGGTCAGCCGGTGCTGGTGGGGACTATCTCCATCGAGAAATCCGAAGTGGTTTCTAACGAACTGACCAAAGCCGGTATCAAACACAACGTTCTGAACGCCAAATTCCACGCCAACGAAGCGGCTATCGTCGCGCAAGCGGGCTATCCGGCGGCAGTGACCATCGCCACCAACATGGCCGGTCGTGGTACGGATATCGTGCTGGGCGGTAGCTGGCAGGCAGAAGTGGCCGCGCTGGAAGACCCAACGCCAGAGCAGATCGCACAGATTAAAGCTGACTGGCAGGTTCGTCATGAAGCCGTGCTGGCGTCCGGTGGTCTGCACATCATCGGTACTGAGCGTCATGAATCTCGCCGTATCGATAACCAGCTGCGCGGTCGTTCTGGTCGCCAGGGGGATGCGGGTTCTTCACGTTTCTACCTGTCGATGGAAGATGCGTTGATGCGTATTTTTGCCTCTGACCGCGTGTCCGGCATGATGCGTAAACTGGGGATGAAACCGGGCGAGGCCATTGAGCACCCGTGGGTCACTAAAGCCATTGCCAACGCGCAGCGTAAAGTGGAAAGCCGCAACTTCGATATTCGTAAGCAACTGCTGGAATATGATGATGTTGCCAACGATCAGCGTCGTGCGATCTATTCCCAGCGTAACGAACTGCTGGACGTGAGCGACGTTAGCGAAACCATCAACAGCATTCGTGAAGACGTGTTCAAAACCACCCTTGATGTTTACATTCCGCCGCAGTCTCTGGAAGAAATGTGGGATATCCCGGGGCTGCAGGAACGTCTGAAAAATGACTTCGATCTGGAAATGCCGATCGCTGAATGGCTGGATAAAGAGCCGGAGCTGCATGAAGAGACGCTGCGTGAGCGTATTCTGGCGCAGGCCATCGAAGTGTATCAGCGCAAAGAAGAGGTGGTTGGCGCAGAGATGATGCGTCACTTCGAAAAAGGCGTCATGCTGCAAACGCTTGATTCCCTGTGGAAAGAGCACCTGGCGGCAATGGATTACCTGCGTCAGGGTATCCACCTGCGCGGCTATGCGCAGAAAGATCCGAAGCAGGAATATAAGCGTGAATCCTTCTCGATGTTTGCCTCCATGCTGGAAACACTGAAATACGAAGTGATCAGTACGCTGAGCAAAGTTCAGGTACGCATGCCGGAAGAAGTCGAAGCGATGGAGCAACAGCGTCGTGAAGAAGCGGAGCGCTTAGCCCAGATGCAGCAACTGAGCCATCAGGACGACGACAGCGCCGCCGCGGCCGATCTGGCGGCGCAAACGGGCGAACGTAAAGTGGGTCGTAACGATCCGTGTCCGTGTGGTTCCGGTAAAAAATACAAACAATGCCACGGCCGTCTGAGCTAAGATCTAAATAATCACGACGAGGCGCAGGAAACTGCGCCTTTTTTATGGATACGACAATATGAAAAAACTCAATATCGCCGTCGGGATTATCCGTAATCCGTATAACGAAATTTTTATCACCCAGCGTGCGGCCGATGCGCACATGGCGAACAAACTGGAATTTCCTGGCGGCAAGATTGAAGCCGGAGAGACACCGGAGCAGGCGCTGAGTCGCGAGCTACAGGAAGAGGTGGGGATCACGCCGGTAGACGCCACGCTTTTCGAGAAACTGGAATATCAGTTTCCGGACAGGCATATCACGCTGTGGTTCTGGCTGGTCGAAAGCTGGAAAGGCGAGCCGTGGGGAAAAGAGGGGCAGCCTGGAAAATGGATTGCCGCCGGGGCGTTGCAGGCGGAGGATTTCCCTCCGGCGAATGAACCAGTCATCATGAAATTGGTTCAAACCGCTCAGGCCTGATAAGCCGACGCCGGGATCCGGCAAATCACGGTGGGGGCGCCGTTGTCCCCCACACCGTCTGTGCTTACTCTTTCGTTTCGCTCCAGTCGTCGCTATCGGACAAATCACTACTGCTGGCAATGCGTTTTTCTTCAGCGGCCCATTCGCCTAAATCGATCAACTGGCAACGTTTGCAACAAAATGGGCGGAATGGACTGACTTCACCCCATACAACCGTTTTGCCGCAGGTGGGGCAGTTTACGGTGAACGTCTCTGACATTTTAACTCCTTAACAGCAGGCCAGTTCGAAATCGAGGCGCTCTGGTACCACGCCATTGTCGCTATCGAGCGGCATAAAACGGATCGCAAAACGGCTTTTGTGGCCGGAAATTTGCGGATAAAGCTGTAAACCCAGCGGCAACTGCAGGCGCAGTAAATCCGCGTCCTCCCCGTTATCCTGATAAAACCCGTTCAGGCTGGTTTGTTTACGAAACGGTGCCGAGTTGCGAATGAGATCAAGGATCAGGGTCAGCGCCTGGTTCAGCGGGTTCAGACTGGCAAGCCAGCTATCAACCTGTGCATCGCGCTGCGCCTGCGGCATATGCAGCCAGATATGCAGCGTCGGTAAATCAAAGCTACAGCATCCGCCAGGAATGCTCAGACGCTGGCGAACCAGGGCAATCAGCCGGTCCTCACGCAAAAATTGCCCCATGCGTGGCGCGGAAATCAAAATACTGCCAGCCGTTTTTAACTGCTGGCGCAGTGCATCAATACGGCTCTGGTCGACGCCCGGCACTTCCATCCATGCCTGAAGTTTACGCTGCTGGCGCTCAAGCTCTTTCAGTAATTCTGTACGCACTTCACCACGTTCGAATACGTCCAACAAATCTCCGGCATTACGAAAGAAGTGCAGGGCATCTGAATGATCTGCGATCGGTAAGCGGGAAGAGAGCTGTTGAATCAGAAACTCAATGCGCAACCACGTGCGCATCTTCTCATTGAGTGGGTGTTCAAAAAGGACCTGGGTGTGCATTACGGTTTTTCCTGTGAGACAAACTGCGACGCAAGCTGGAGATAACGTGCGTGCAGGCGGGCGACATCCGACATGATGGAATCTGGTGCGCCATTATTATCAATAACATCGTCTGCCACGGCAAGGCGCGCTTCACGCGACGCCTGGGCAGCGAGAATCTGTTCAACGTGCGCGCGCGTAACGTCGTCGCGCTGCATGGTCCGGGAAAGCTGTGTCTCGACGGTAACATCGACCACGAGCACGCGATTTGCCTGACGATAAAGGCCATTTTCAACCAGTAATGGCACTACCCACAGCACATACGCAGACGTCGCCTGCTGAAACTGACGTCGGGTCTCCTGCTGGATGAGCGGATGAAGCAAGGCATTGAGCCAGGCTTTCTCTTGCGGACGGGCAAAAATCCGTTCGCGAAGCAGACGGCGATGCAGCGTACCGTCTGCGGTAATGAGCTCCGGGCCAAAATGTTCTGCAATCGCATCCAGCGCAGGCTTGCCCGGTTCAACGACCTGACGGGCAATAATATCTGCATCAATTATCTGAATTCCGAGGTCAGCAAAGGCATTCGCAACAGTGCTTTTACCACTGCCAATGCCGCCAGTTAAGGCTACTGTATACCTCATAAGCTCGCTTCCCGGGAATTCACTTTGATAATCAATTGGTTAAAGTTTGAACGTGCACTGGCGATGATGATTTCGGACATGCCTGTCATTCGCCAGGTAAATTTATGGGATTGTAGCGTAAAAAAAGAGAATTTCGCAGTCTTGCGCGGCATTGATTAGTGCGTATGATAACGTCACTGGAGTTGCGCTCTCATACTAATAGCCCTTAACCCCAGGAATCCGCACATGCGTATTGAAGAAGATCTGAAGTTAGGTTTTAAAGACGTTCTAATCCGCCCTAAGCGTTCTACCCTTAAAAGTCGTTCCGATGTTGAGCTGGAACGTCAATTCACCTTTAAACATTCAGGTCAGACCTGGTCCGGCGTTCCTGTTATTGCGGCAAACATGGATACCGTCGGAACATTCGCGATGGCAACGGCTCTCGCCTCTTTCGACGTTCTGACCGCCGTTCATAAGCATTATACCGTTGAAGACTGGGCGGCCTTTGTTGGCGCGGCGTCAGCTGATGTGCTCAAGCACGTCATGGTCTCTACCGGTACGTCTGATGCGGATTTCGAAAAGACCCAACAGATTCTGGCGCTGAATCCGGCACTGAATTTTGTCTGCATCGATGTCGCAAACGGCTACTCTGAACACTTCGTTCAGTTCGTGTCGAAAGCACGTGAAGCCTGGCCGACCAAGACCATTTGCGCCGGTAACGTGGTGACGGGCGAAATGTGTGAAGAACTGGTTCTGTCTGGCGCGGATATCGTTAAAGTCGGGATTGGTCCGGGTTCCGTCTGCACCACCCGTGTGAAAACCGGTGTCGGTTATCCGCAACTGTCTGCGGTGATTGAATGTGCTGATGCGGCGCATGGCCTGGGCGGGATGATTGTCAGTGATGGTGGTTGCACCATGCCTGGCGATGTGGCGAAAGCGTTCGGCGGCGGCGCAGATTTCGTGATGCTCGGCGGTATGCTGGCCGGTCACGAAGAGAGCGGCGGTAAAGTCGTTGAAGAAAACGGCGAAAAATTCATGCTGTTCTACGGCATGAGTTCCGAATCCGCTATGACCCGTCATGTCGGCGGCGTTGCGCAGTATCGTGCGGCGGAAGGGAAAACCGTCAAGCTGCCGCTGCGTGGTCCGGTGGAAAACACCGCGCGTGATATTCTTGGCGGCCTGCGTTCTGCCTGCACCTACGTCGGTGCCTCTCGTCTGAAAGAACTGACCAAACGTACGACGTTTATCCGGGTTCAGGAACAAGAAAACCGCGTTTTCAATAGCCTGTAACCTCCTGTACTGGCGCTGTATTCAGCGCCAGTTCTGCTTTCGACGTCCCTTCGTTATCCCACTCCACTCATCGCATCGCCCAGATGAAAAATTGGCAAATACATCGCCACGACCAGCGTGCCGATGATAAGCCCGGTAATTACCAGCAGCGCCGGTTCCAGTAACGCCGCCAGATTATCAGCCATTGCCTGAGTATGTTCATCATGATGTCGGGCGAGATTGCGCAGCATGGTATCCAGCGAGCCAGAGGCTTCGCCTGTTCTGACCAGTTGCAGACACAGCGGGCTAAATTCTTCCGCGTTTTTGAGTGCCTGCCAGACGGGAACGCCGGTACTGATATCGTGCTGTACCTGTGCCAGACGTCGTGCCCAGTAGGGACATTGAATGGTCTCTTTCACGCTCTCAAGCGCGGGTAAAAATGCGATCCCCGCCGTCTGCGTCAACGCGAGGATGGTAAAGATTTGCGTGAGCTTCTGGCCTCTGATCAGCTCTCCCATCACGGGCATGCGAAGTAAGCCGCGCTGGCGCAGAATTTGCCAGCCGGGCTTTCGGCTCAGCAGACTGTTGGCCGCAATCAGAATGATGGTCATCAGGACAATCAGCCCGCCCCAGCGTTGACTCCAGTCGGCAAACGTGATGATCCCCTGGGTGAGCGCAGGCAGCGGCGTGTTAAAGGTTCGGTAAATGGCGGCAAATTCTGGCAGAACAAAATGGAGCATTGCCAGCACCACCATCACCGCCATCGTTAAAATAATGATGGGGTAACGCAGCGCTTTTTTGACCTTATCGGTTAGCTGCTTTTGCGCCTTTTGCTGTCGGGCGAGTTCAAAGCAGCACTCATCCAGTTTCCCGGTCAGTTCACCGGTGCGTATCATCGCCTGGTACAGCGGCGGAAAAACGTCAGGCCACTGCGCCAGCGCGCTGGAAAGCGGCATACCGTGTTCCAGTTCGTGCGCAAGGCTCCCTAACAGTGCTTGCCACTGTTTACTGGGTTGCTGTCCGGCAAGCAGTTCCAGCGCTTCGGAGAGCGTTAGCCCCGCTTTTAGCAGCGTCGCGAGTTGGTGAATGACTTCCGTACATTGGTTACTGCGCCAGAGCGCACGCTTTACGCGTAGAGATTTCACGCGCAGAGGCGTTACCTGACGCTGTTCCAGTTCCCGCATCAGCAGGAGCCGATTTTCTGCCCAGCAGGTTCCTTCCCCGGCCAGTCCATCACGATGCATTCCCTGCCAGTACCACAGCTTTTTAGTGATCATCTGGCATACCCAGAATGCGCACCAGTTCTTCAAAGGTCGTCAGTCCTTGATCGACGGCGCGACACCCGCTTTCAAAGAGGGTGCTCATTCCTGCCCGTTTCGCATGGGTTTCTAAGGTTGCTGCTGAGGTGTCGTTGGCAATCTGATGACGCAGTTCGGCGGTGATCGCGAGCAGTTCAAACAGCGCTGCGCGACCGTAAAATCCGTGATAGCAGTGTTCGCAGCCAACCGCCTGCCAGCGGGGCAGTGGCGTTGGATACCATGCGGGCGGTAAGCGGATGGGATCGTCGCCAAGTCGGCGGCAGTGTGGACACAGTTTTCTGACCAGTCGCTGCGCGACCACTAAGGTCAACGCGGAAGAGAGCATCCAGCGCGCCACGCCCATCTGCTGCAAGCGCACCAGCGCTTCGCAGGTTGAGTTGGTATGCAGCGTGGAAAGCACCAGATGCCCGGTCTGTGCGGCTTTAATGGCAATTTCTGCGGTTTCGCCGTCGCGGATCTCGCCCACCATGATGACATCGGGATCCTGACGTAGCAGTGCCCGCAATACGCCCTGAAAGGTGAGCCCGGCACGCGGATGGATCTGCGTCTGATTGATACCGTCGAGGGGAATTTCCACGGGATCTTCAACGCTACACAGGTTCACCTCCGGCGCATTCCGTGTTTGTAATGCGCTATAAAGGGTTACGGTTTTACCGCTGCCCGTGGGACCGGTGACAAGGATCAGCCCTTGTGGCTGTTGCAGGGCGTTGATAAAGGCAGAGAGCTGCGTGTCGTGCATACCCAGCATGGAGACATCCAGTGCCTGATTCACCTGATGCAGCAACCGCAGCACTACTTTTTCGCCATAACGGCAGGGAAGCGTGGCGATACGAAACGAGACGGCAGCGCCGTTCAGCTCAACGGCGAATTGCCCATCCTGTGGTAGGCGATGCTCCGCAATATCCAGATGGCTTAACACTTTCAGGCGTGCTGTCAGGGCAATGCCGGTCTCTTTGGCGATATCGGGTAAGCTATGCAGCACGCCGTCCACCCGTAAGCGGAGGCGAACGTGATGCTCTGCGGGTTCTATGTGGATG
Organism: Citrobacter amalonaticus Y19; assembly: GCF_000981805.1. NCBI lineage: Bacteria > Pseudomonadati > Pseudomonadota > Gammaproteobacteria > Enterobacterales > Enterobacteriaceae > Citrobacter > Citrobacter amalonaticus. The sequence continues at coordinate 121,303 of NZ_CP011132.1, forward strand.
TCTGAGGCCCGTTTCGCCAGCGCGCTCTGTAATGTTTTATCCAGCAAAACTGCGGCGCTGACGCTGCTTTCAGGAACCACGGACGGCAGCGTGGGTGAGGACTGATGCTGGTGTTGCTCCATTTGCTGACGCGTCCAGCAGGCAATCTCAATGCGGCGAGTCGTGGCGAAATGCAGGGCGTCCAGCAGTTCATGAGAAGGGGCATCTTCGACGGCAATGTGTACCGCATCGTTGTTGGCATCCAGTAATATCCCCTGGTAGCGCTGACATAGCGCGCTGAGTTGCGTCGTGTTCATGGCGCTTCCTTAGTGGCTATCAAAGCGAAAGACGTCTTCGCAGGCCTGTTTTAACGCGCTGTCATTTTGGGTATTGCAGTTACGCGTCCAGCCCGTAATGCCATCTGCTTTGTCCCACCCTGGCGTCATGATGACGCTAAGCCCGTTCAGACTTTCCTGGCCGGTAAGCGAAACTACCCCATTCTCAATGCTCATTTCCGAGACATAGCGTGTCGTCGTTGCCGAGGGAATGCCGTTGACGCCTGCGTCGCAGGTATCCGTACCGCCATGCTCCAGGGCGCAGAGTTCGACGGCGGTGCGGTAGGGGACAAAAGTTTGCAGCATGTCGGTCAGCGCCGCCTTGCGCAGATAGTTCTGATAGGCCGGAATGCCGATGGCGCTGAGGATAGCGATAATGCCGATTACGACCATCAGTTCAATAAGAGTAAATCCGCGTTGTTTATCCATTGTTCGCTCCTTGAGTGAGTGGATGTCACTTTGGCAAACGCGGGGGCGGCGGGCGAGCGGCAAAAAATGAATCGGGAAGGCGGGTTCAGAGGAATGTTATCGGTTTGCAGTGGTAAGCAATGAGATTGCGAGGCACGACGAGGATTTTAGCGATTGAAAAGGACAGGCTGGCCCGATAAACAGCTCATTATCGGGCCGTATAAAGATTACGCGTTAGCGAAGCGCATGGACAGGTCGAGCGCCCGGAGATGCTTGGTGAGTGCGCCAACTGAGATAAAGTCGACGCCGGTTTCAGCAAATTCACGCAGCGTTTCGTTGGTCACGTTGCCAGACACTTCCAGCCGCGCCTGGCCGTTGGTCCGTTTGACGGCTTCACGCATTTGCTCCGTTTCAAAGTTGTCCAGCATGATGATGTCGGCACCGGCTTTCAGCGCGTCATCCAGTTCATCCAGATTTTCAACTTCGACTTCCACAGGCACATCCGGATGCAGCCAGAAAGCTTTCTCAACAGCCTGACGCACTGAGCCGGAAGCAATAATGTGGTTCTCTTTGATCAGGAACGCATCGGAAAGACCCAGACGATGATTCGCGCCGCCGCCGCAGAGCACGGCATATTTCAGCGCGGTACGCAGCCCCGGCAGGGTTTTACGCGTGTCCAGCAGTTGGGTCTTTGTGCCCGCCAGGATATCAACGTACTTACGCACTTCGCTGGCGACACCTGACAGGGTCTGCACGAAGTTCAGCGCGGTGCGCTCGCCGGTCAGTAACACGCGAGAGGGACCGTCCAGCTCAAACAGTGGTTGATTCGCCTTGATGCTGTCGCCGTCTTCCACATGCCAGTGGATACTGACATCGTCGCCAGCCAGTTGAATAAAGACCTCTTCGACCCAGCGTTTGCCACAAAAAATGCCGTCTTCACGGGTGATGACGGTGGCATGAGAACGGGCGTTCTCCGGTAACAGTTGAGCCGTAATATCGTTGCTGGCATCCACTTCACCGCCTAAATCTTCACGCAGCGCCTGGGCGACAACGTTTGGGATATCCAGGTTAATACGTTCCAACAGCGCGTCACGTCGGTAGTCAGGGTTATAGCGGCGAGGCGGCATGAGAAAACTCCAAATTGCTAACGAATCATAAGGTAGAAACATGCTACTCTGAAGCGGCTATAAGCACCACTCAAAAGGAGATTCAGCATGTTGTTAGACAAGGGCTGGCTGGCAGAAGCGCGTCGCGTTCCTTCTCCGCATTACGATTGCCGCCCGGATGATGAAGTCCCTTCTTTGCTGGTGGTGCACAATATCAGCCTGCCGCCCGGCGAATTTGGCGGTCCGTGGATTGACGCACTATTCACCGGAACGATTGATCCCAACGCCCATCCTTTTTTTGCCGACATTGCGCACCTTCGCGTTTCCGCCCATTGTCTGATTCGCCGCGATGGCGAAATCGTTCAGTATGTTCCTTTCGATAAGCGTGCGTGGCATGCCGGTGTGTCGAGCTATCATGGGCGTGAACGCTGCAATGATTTTTCGATTGGCATTGAGCTGGAAGGGACCGATACGCTGGCCTACACCGATGCTCAGTACCAACAACTGGCAGCCGTCACGCGTGTTTTGATAAAGATTTACCCGGCCGTTGCCGACAACATAACCGGGCACTGCGATATTGCGCCTGAGCGTAAGACCGATCCCGGTCCGGCTTTTGACTGGGCAAGGTTTCGCGCACTGGTCACCGCCTCGTCAGATAAGGAGATGACATGACGCTATTTACGACATTACTGGTGCTGCTCGTCGAGCGCCTGTTTAAGCTGGGCGAACACTGGCAGTTCGATCACCGTTTAGACGCTTTTTTCCGCCGGGTCAAACGCTTCTCGGTGACGCGAACGCTGGGGATGATGATCATCGCGATGGTGGTCACGTTCCTGTTGCTACGCGCGCTGGAAGGTCTGTTATTTAATGTACCGACGGTCGTGGCGTGGATTCTGATCGGGCTACTGTGTATCGGCGCGGGTAAAGTGCGGATGCACTATCATGCCTATCTTAACGCGGCGGCGCGCGATGATGCGCATGCCCGAACGGCGATGGCCAGCGAACTGACGATGATTCATGGCGTCCCACCGGATTGCAATGAGCGTGAGTTTTTGCGTGAACTGCAAAACGCGCTGCTGTGGATCAACTTCCGTTTCTATATCGCACCGTTGTTCTGGCTGATCGTCGGCGGTCCGTGGGGGCCGGTACTGCTGGTGGGCTACGCCTTCCTGCGTTCGTGGCAGTCCTGGCTGGCGCGTTATCAGACGCCGCATGAGCGTTTACAGTCCGGTATCGATGCCATTCTTCATGTTCTGGACTGGATCCCGGTACGTCTGGCGGGCGTGGTGTATGCCCTGATCGGCCATGGCGAAAAAGCGTTGCCCGCGTGGTTTGCTTCGCTGGCGGATTTGCACACCTCGCAGTATCAGGTATTAACGCGCCTGGCGCAGTTCTCACTGGCGCGTGAGCCGCATACCGATAAGGTTGAAACGCCGAAAGCGGCGGTTTCTATGGCGAAGAAAACGTCGTTTGCCTTAGTGGTGGTGATTGCCGTGCTGACCATTTACGGCACGTTGATTTAACGTATCGGCAGGACGCCCGGTAAACAACAGGCTACCGGGCAATCTCTTAAAGCGTATCCGCGGGCGGGATGCCGAAGTCTGGCATCCCGTTTTCATCCCAACGAATCAGTTTAAGACGGGTATGGCGATTAGGATCGTAGAGCGGATCGCCTTCAATTTCAGTATAGTTGCGTGCGTGATACACCAGCACGTCATCGCCCTCCGGTGTTTGGGTAAAGCTGTTGTGCCCGGGCCCATACTGACGATTTTCCCTGCTGGTAGTAAACACTGGCTGTGGGGATTTGTGCCAGTTTGCCGGATTCAGCGGATCGGCGTGGATATCTATCCATAACAATCCCATGCAGTAGTTTTCGTCCGTGGCGCTTGCGGAGTAGCTGATGAACAGCCTGTCACCGTGAGTTAACACAGCTGGCCCCTCATTGACCCAAAAACCCCGACACTCCCAGTCGTACTCCGGTTTGCTGAGCATCACCGGCTGGCCTTTAATCGTCCAGGGATTGTCCAGTTCCGCCAGATAAATGTTGGAGTTACCGGTGATATCGGGCGATTTTTGCGCCCACAGATACCATTGCTTTCCCTGATGGCGGAACGTTGTGGCATCGAGCGCAAAGGTATCAAACGGTGTTTTCACCTGACCTTTTTCGACCCAGTGTCCGGTGAGTGGATCGGTATTCGTGCACTCCAGCGCGTACATCCGGTGCTGAAACATACCCAGTTTATCGAGCGCCTGAGTAGGGGCGGCGGCAAAGTAGATTATCCACCTGCCGTCGAGGTGATGAATTTCCGGTGCCCAGATCAGTTCGCTCATCGGACCCTGTTCGGGTTTGCGCCAGACAACAACGGGCGTTGCCGTGCGCAATCCTTCCAGTGAATCCGCCCGGCGGATTTCCAGCCGGTCATATTCCGGCACTGAGGCAATAAAATAGTAGTCACTGCCGTCGCGCAGGATAAACGGATCGGCGCGTTGTTCAATAAACGGGTTGGGCCAGTTTTGCATCAGGCTTTCCTTACGGTTTCAGTGGCTTTCAGATCCTGATAATCATTGAGTTCGCGGTAGTTGGTGCGGCGTTTTTCCAGATCGTCCTGAATCTGTTTCATCAGTTCGCGGTCAACTTTCAGCAGACGCACCACGCCGGCGGTAATCAGGTAGCCGACACCCGGAATCACGGTAAAGAGCAACACGATGCCGTTGATGGCGGAATCGCTTTGTGCTTTTGCCCCTGCATCGTAGCCGTACCACGAGAGCAGGAAACCGACCATCGCGCCGGCAATCGCCAGACCGAGCTTCAGGAAGAACAGGTTGCCCGAGAAGCTGATACCGGTAATACGCTTGCCCGTTTTCCATTCGCCGTAGTCGTCAACATCCGCCATCAGCGACCAGTGCAGCGGCGACGGGATCTGATGCAGAATATTGAGCAGGAAGTAGAGCGCCACAATCATCATCGTGGCTTTGGGATCGAAGAAGTAAAACGCGCTTGAGAAAAGGGCCAGCGCGATGTTGGTCCAGAAGAACACCTTCAGCTTACACCAGCGGTCAGTCAGCACTTTCGCCAGCACGCTGCCGATCATCATGCCAACAACGCCGAGGCTGATAAAAAGCGTGGCGAAGTGGGTGCTTTGCCCCATAACCCAGGTGACGTAGTACATGGTTGCCGCCATACGGATGAAGCCTGGACAGACGTTGCACAGCGTCAGCAGCAGAATGCGTACCCACTGATCGTTTTTCCACACGTCTTTGAAGTCATTCCTCATGTCGTCGTGGGTGGGAACGGCAGGGCGCACACGCTCGCGAACGGTGGCAAAACAAAACAGGAACATGCACATGCCGATAATGGCCAGCACGGTCATCGCCAGTTGATAGCCCTTCGCTTTGTTATCACCGCCAAACCAGTCAACCATGGGCAGCAGGGTGAGCGACAGCAGCAATGTTGCGATGCCGACCAACACAAAGCGGTAAGACTGACAGGCCACGCGCTCTTTCGGGTCGTTGGTGATCACGCCGCCCAGCGAGCAGTAAGGAATATTGATTGCCGTGTAGGTAATCGATAACAGGAAGTAAGTGACAAACGCATAGATAACCTTGCTGTTATAAGTCCACTCCGGGGTGGTGAACATCAGAATGCTGAACAGCGCGTAGGGGAAGGCAATCCACAATAGCCACGGACGAAAACGGCCATATTTACTTTGCGTCCGATCGGCAATGGCGCCCATGATGGGGTCGGTAACGGCATCAATAACGCGTACTGACAGTAATAATACGCCTACTAGCGCCGGGGCGAGACCAAAAATATCTGTGTAAAAATAGTTCACAAACAGCATGATAGCGCCAAAGATGATGTTGCATCCGGCATCGCCCATGCCATACCCAATCTTTTCTCTTACCGACAGTTTACCTGTATCCATTGCGATGTCTCTCCATCAAGGTGATGGAAATAATTATTCGTCTGCTATTGATTATTTGCGTTGCAGGATAGCGCCGCGAACATGGACGAAATGGCTACAGGGGGAAAAGTGTGAGGCAGGTAACAACCCTCACCCTGGACGGGTGAGGGTCAGAGGGATTAATGCGCTTTCGCCGTCTTTGCGGTTTTCTGTTTGCACAGGTAACCGATACCTAAAACAACCAGCCATACCGGGATCAGGTAGACCGAAATCGCCATACCCGGCGTTATCAGCATAATCACCAGTACGGCCGCCATGAAGAGCAGGCAGACCCAGTTACCCAACGGGTAGAACAGCGCCGGGAAGCGAGTCTTCACACCTTGTTGCTGTTTGGCGCGGCGGAACTTGATGTGCGCAAGACTGATCATCGCCCAGTTTATCACCAGTGCGGAGACCACCAGCGCCATCAGCAGACCGAAGGCGGATTCCGGCGCCATGTAGTTGATCAACACGCACAGTGCCGTCACCAGCGCCGAGACGATGATGGTATTCACCGGTACGCCGCGTTTGTCGATAGTGAGCAGGATTTTTGGGGCGTTACCCTGTTGCGCCAGACCAAACAGCATGCGGCTGTTACAGTAAACGCAGCTGTTGTACACCGACAGCGCCGCCGTCAGTACCACAACGTTCAGCGCGTTTGCCACAAAGGTATCGCCCAGTTCGTGGAAGATCAGGACAAACGGGCTGACGTCAGCGGTAACACGCGTCCATGGCATCAGAGAGAGCAGGACGGCCAGCGAACCCACATAGAAGATCAGAATACGGTAGATAACCTGGTTAGTGGCTTTGGGGATGCTTTGCTCCGGGTTATCCGCTTCGGCGGCGGTGATCCCGACTAATTCAAGGCCACCAAACGAGAACATGATGATGGCCATCATCATCACCAGACCGGTGAAGCCATGTGGCAGGAAGCCACCTTGAGTCCACAAGTTGCTGACGCTGGCCTGCGGGCCACCGTTGCCGCTAAACAGCAGCCAGCCGCCGAACAGGATCATCGCTACCACGGCGATAACTTTGATGATGGCAAACCAGAACTCCATCTCACCAAACACTTTTACGTTGGTCAGGTTGATGGCGTTGATAGCGATAAAGAAGACGGCTGCCGAAACCCAGGTGGGGATCTCCGGCCACCAGAACTGAATGTACTTACCGACGGCGGTCAGTTCCGCCATCGCGACCAGCACGTACAGCACCCAATAGTTCCAGCCCGACGCAAAGCCTGCAAAACTCCCCCAGTACTTATAGGCAAAGTGACTGAACGAACCGGCAACCGGCTCTTCAACCACCATCTCACCCAACTGACGCATAATAAGGAAGGCAATAAAACCCGCTATCGCATAACCCAGAATAATACCGGGGCCTGCGGACTGGATAACGGAGGCGCTTCCCAGGAACAGGCCTGTTCCTATCGCGCCGCCCAGCGCGATAAGCTGGATATGGCGGTTCTTAAGGCCGCGCTTTAGCTGCTCGCCGTGCTGCTGACTGTCCATCATGAAACCTCGTGTGTGGTTTTACTCTTCAGATTTCAGGTTGCCGCCAAAGACGACCCGAACTATTTGAGTAATTATTATTTGTACTACGCAGTGATGCGTGTGTAAGTTTGCAATTCCGTCTGTTGTATTATTATGTTTACAGTAATGATTTTTAAAATGTCGCCGAAACTCTTTTGTCCGGAACAGAATAATGGTATGCGGCAGGGAATGCACCTGCTTTGTGAATGGATGATGACGAGTTGAATAAAAAGAGAGCAGTTGTGTGTTCCTCCTCTTACCTCCTGATAACACTTCCGCCAAATAATAAATGACTATTTATGATGTATGCATGCATAAAAATGCATCTGAATCGGTTCAACCAGGATTTTTCTTCGTTTCAATAAGGTTAAAACTACCTCTCGGGTGGTAAATTTAACATTTGTGCATAGTTACATGTTTGAAACGTTATTTCTGTGATGTTGTTAAAATGTGCCTGGTTTACTGATTTCAATCAAAACCTGTATGGACATAAGGTGAATACTTTGTTACTTTAGCGTCACAGATATGAAATTGGTAAGACCAATTGACTTCGGGCAAATGGCTTAAGACAGGACATCATGGCCTACAGCAAAATCCGCCAACCAAAATTATCCGATGTGATTGAGCAACAGCTGGAGTTTTTGATCCTCGAGGGCACACTGCGCCCGGGCGAAAAGCTCCCACCGGAACGCGAACTGGCGAAACAGTTCGACGTCTCCCGTCCCTCCTTGCGTGAGGCGATTCAACGTCTCGAAGCGAAGGGATTGCTGCTTCGTCGCCAGGGCGGCGGCACTTTTGTTCAGAGCAGCCTGTGGCAGAGCTTTAGCGATCCACTGGTAGAACTGCTCTCCGACCATCCTGAATCCCAGTTTGACCTGCTTGAGACGCGCCATGCGCTGGAAGGCATTGCTGCATACTACGCAGCGCTGCGCAGCACGGATGAAGACAAAACACGCATTCGCGAACTGCACCATGCCATTGAACTGGCGCAAGAGTCCGGTGACCGCGATGCCGAGTCCGATGCCGTCCTCCAGTATCAAATTGCTGTCACCGAAGCGGCACACAATGTGGTTTTACTTCATCTGCTACGGTGTATGGAACCCATGCTGGCCCAGAACGTTCGTCAGAACTTCGAATTGCTCTATTCGCGTCGCGAGATGCTTCCGTTGGTGAGTAGTCACCGCACCCGTATTTTCGAAGCGATTATTGCCGGTAAGCCAGAAGAGGCGCGTGAAGCATCACATCGCCATCTGGCGTTTATCGAAGAAATTCTGCTCGACCGAAGCCGTGAGGAGAGCCGTCGTGAACGCGCCTTACGTCGTCTGGAACAGCGAAAGAATTAGTGATTTTTCTGGTGGCTCGTTAGCCAGAAGATGTTGTAAATCAAGCGCTAATCTAAAGCGCGGCAACTAAACGCAGAACCTGTCTTATTGCGTTCTCCGGCGAGAACTCAATGGGACAGGTTCCAGATAACTCAACGTATTAGATAGATAAGGAATACCCCCATGTCAGAACGTTTCCCAAATGACGTGGATCCGATCGAAACTCGCGACTGGCTACAGGCGATCGAATCGGTCATCCGTGAAGAAGGTGTTGAGCGCGCTCAGTATCTGATCGACCAGCTTCTTTCTGAAGCCCGCAAAGGCGGCGTGAAAGTAGCGGCAGGTACTGGGGCAAGCAATTACATCAACACTATTGCCGTTGAAGATGAGCCGGAATACCCGGGCAATCTGGAGCTGGAGCGTCGTATTCGTTCTGCTATCCGTTGGAACGCCATCATGACCGTGCTGCGTGCGTCTAAAAAAGACCTCGAGCTGGGCGGCCACATGGCATCCTTCCAGTCTTCTGCGACGGTGTATGACGTTTGCTTCAACCATTTCTTCCGCGCCCGCAATGAGCAGGATGGCGGCGACCTGGTTTACTTCCAGGGTCACATCTCTCCGGGCATTTACGCCCGTGCTTTCCTGGAAGGCCGTCTGACTGAAGAGCAGATGGACAATTTCCGTCAGGAAGTTCATGGCAATGGCCTGTCTTCCTACCCGCACCCGAAACTGATGCCTGAATTCTGGCAGTTCCCGACCGTTTCTATGGGGCTGGGCCCAATTGGCGCTATCTATCAGGCTAAATTCCTGAAATATCTGGAACACCGTGGCCTGAAAGACACCTCCAAACAGACCGTTTACGCTTTCCTGGGCGACGGTGAAATGGACGAGCCGGAATCCAAAGGGGCGATCACCATCGCGACCCGTGAAAAACTGGACAACCTGGTCTTCGTCATCAACTGTAACCTGCAGCGTCTGGACGGCCCGGTCACCGGTAACGGCAAAATCGTTAACGAACTGGAAGGCATCTTCGAGGGCGCTGGCTGGAACGTAATTAAAGTGATGTGGGGCGGTCGTTGGGATGAGCTGCTGCGTAAAGATACCAGCGGTAAACTGATCCAACTGATGAACGAAACCGTTGACGGCGACTACCAGACCTTCAAATCCAAAGATGGCGCGTACGTTCGTGAGCACTTCTTCGGTAAATACCCGGAAACCGCAGCACTGGTTGCAGACTGGACTGATGAGCAGATCTGGGCGCTGAACCGTGGCGGTCACGATCCGAAGAAAGTTTACGCGGCACTGAAAAAAGCGCAGGAAACCAAAGGCAAAGCAACAGTCATCCTGGCCCATACCATTAAAGGTTACGGCATGGGTGACACCGCCGAAGGTAAAAACATCGCGCACCAGGTGAAGAAAATGAACATGGACGGCGTGCGTCATATCCGCGACCGTTTCAATGTTCCTGTTACTGACGAGCAGGTTGAAAAACTGTCCTACATTACCTTCCCGGAAGGTTCTGAAGAACACAAGTATCTGCACGAACGTCGCCAGGCGCTGCACGGCTACCTGCCGAGCCGCCAGCCGAACTTCACTGAGAAGCTGGAACTGCCGACCCTGGAAGACTTCGGCGCGCTGCTGGAAGAGCAGAACAAAGAAATCTCTACCACTATCGCTTTCGTTCGTGCCCTGAACGTGATGCTGAAGAACAAATCGATCAAAGATCGTCTGGTTCCGATCATCGCCGACGAAGCGCGTACTTTCGGTATGGAAGGTCTGTTCCGTCAGATTGGTATTTACAGCCCGAACGGCCAGCAGTACACCCCGCAGGACCGTGAGCAGGTTGCGTACTACAAAGAAGACGAGAAAGGTCAGATTTTGCAGGAAGGGATCAACGAGCTGGGCGCAGGGTCTTCCTGGCTGGCTGCGGCGACCTCTTACAGCACCAATAACCTGCCGATGATTCCGTTCTACATCTACTACTCCATGTTCGGGTTCCAGCGTATCGGCGACCTGTGCTGGGCAGCAGGTGACCAGCAGGCGCGTGGCTTCCTGATTGGCGGGACGTCCGGTCGTACAACGCTGAACGGCGAAGGTTTGCAGCACGAAGATGGTCACAGCCATATTCAGTCTCTGACTATCCCGAACTGTATCTCTTACGATCCGTCTTACGCGTACGAAGTTGCGGTCATCATGCACGATGGTCTGGAGCGTATGTACGGTGAGAAACAAGAGAACGTTTACTACTACATCACCACGCTGAACGAAAACTACCACATGCCAGCCATGCCGGAAGGTGCTGAGGAAGGTATCCGTAAAGGTATCTACAAACTCGAAACCCTGGAAGGTAGCAAAGGTAAAGTTCAGCTGTTGGGCTCCGGTTCTATCCTGCGTCACGTTCGTGAAGCGGCACAGATCCTGGCGAAAGACTACGGCGTGGGCTCTGATGTGTACAGCGTCACTTCCTTTACTGAACTGGCCCGTGATGGTCAGGACTGTGAGCGCTGGAACATGCTGCACCCGCTGGAAACGCCACGCGTTCCGTACATCGCTCAGGTGATGAACGACGCGCCGGCTGTAGCCTCAACTGACTATATGAAACTGTTTGCCGAACAGGTTCGTACTTATGTACCGGCTGATGATTATCGTGTACTGGGTACCGACGGTTTCGGTCGCTCTGACAGCCGTGAAAACCTGCGTCACCACTTCGAAGTGGATGCTTCCTACGTGGTTGTAGCGGCACTGGGCGAACTGGCTAAACGTGGCGAAATCGATAAGAAAGTGGTTGCGGATGCAATTACCAAATTCAACATCGATGCAGAAAAAGTTAACCCGCGTCTGGCGTAAGAGGTAAAAGAATAATGGCTATCGAAATCAAAGTACCGGACATCGGGGCAGATGAAGTTGAAATCACCGAGATCCTGGTCAAAGTGGGCGACAAAGTTGAAGCAGAACAGTCGCTGATCACCGTAGAAGGCGATAAAGCCTCTATGGAAGTTCCGTCTCCGCAGGCTGGCGTTGTTAAAGAGATCAAAGTCTCTGTTGGCGACAAAACCGAGACCGGCGCACTTATCATGATATTCGATTCCGCTGACGGTGCAGCAGCCGCTGCACCTGCTCCGGCAGAAGAGAAGAAAGAAGCGGCTCCGACAGCAGCACCAGCCGCTGCGGCAGCGAAAGAAGTACACGTACCGGATATCGGCGGCGACGAAGTTGAAGTCACTGAAATCATGGTTAAAGTGGGCGACACCGTTGCGGCTGAACAGTCCCTTATCACCGTTGAAGGCGACAAAGCGTCGATGGAAGTGCCGGCGCCGTTCGCGGGCACCGTGAAAGAGATCAAAATCAACACCGGCGACAAAGTGTCCACCGGCTCGCTGATTATGGTCTTCGAAGTGGCGGGCGCTGCACCTGCTGCGGCTCCAGCGCAGGCGGCTGCTCCGGCAGCGGCGGCGGCACCTGCTGCCTCTGGCGCGAAAGACGTTAACGTTCCGGACATCGGCGGTGACGAAGTTGAAGTGACCGAAGTGATGGTGAAAGTGGGCGACAAAGTGGCCGCCGAGCAGTCACTGATCACCGTTGAAGGCGACAAAGCCTCAATGGAAGTCCCGGCGCCGTTCGCGGGTACGGTTAAAGAAATCAAAATCAGCACCGGCGATAAAGTAAAAACCGGTTCTCTGATTATGGTCTTCGAAGTGGAAGGCGCTGCGCCTGCTGCGGCTCCGGCTGCTGCACCAGCACCTGCTGCTGCCGCTCCGGCTCCAGCTGTTAAAGCTGCGGCACCGGCGGCGAAAGTGGAAGGCAAATCTGAGTTTGCTGAGAACGACGCTTACGTTCATGCGACCCCGCTGATTCGCCGTCTGGCGCGCGAGTTCGGTGTCAACCTGGCGAAAGTGAAGGGTTCAGGCCGTAAAGGTCGCATCCTGCGCGAAGACGTTCAGACCTACGTGAAAGACGCTATCAAGCGTGCGGAAGCCGCTCCGGCGGCCGCAGCAGGTGGCGGTATTCCGGGCATGCTGCCGTGGCCGAAAGTTGACTTCAGCAAGTTCGGCGAAATCGAAGAAGTGGAACTGGGCCGCATCCAGAAAATCTCGGGTGCGAACCTGAGCCGTAACTGGGTGATGATCCCGCACGTTACGCACTTCGACAAAACCGATATCACCGATCTGGAAGCGTTCCGTAAACAGCAGAACGCGGAAGCTGAGAAGCGCAAACTGGATGTGAAATTCACCCCGGTGGTCTTCATCATGAAAGCGGTTGCTGCGGCGCTTGAGCAGATGCCACGCTTTAACAGTTCGCTGTCTGAAGACGGTCAGCGTCTGACGCTGAAGAAATACATCAATATCGGTGTGGCGGTTGATACGCCAAATGGTCTGGTGGTTCCGGTCTTTAAAGACGTGAACAAGAAGAGCATTACCGAGTTGTCTCGCGAACTGACGGTGATCTCCAAAAAAGCGCGTGACGGTAAGCTGACAGCGGGCGAAATGCAGGGCGGTTGCTTCACCATCTCCAGCATCGGTGGCCTGGGTACTACCCACTTCGCACCGATTGTGAACGCACCGGAAGTGGCTATCCTCGGTGTCTCCAAGTCGGCGATGGAGCCGGTGTGGAACGGTAAAGAGTTTATCCCGCGTCTGATGATGCCTATCTCTCTGTCCTTCGACCACCGTGTGATTGACGGTGCTGATGGTGCGCGTTTCATTACCATCATCAACAATATGCTGTCTGACATTCGCCGCCTGGTGATGTAAGCAAAAAGCCGGCCCGACGGCCGGCTTTTTTCTGGTAATCTCATGATGGTTTTGGGGTTATTGGTGCTAAAGATAAATCGTTGCCGTTTTGTTGTTTCAAAATTGTTAACAATTTTGTAAAATACGGACGGATAGAACGACCCGGTGGACGATGGGCGACAAGACCAGGGATCGCCGGAAATAAATTAAGAGGTCATGATGAGTACTGAAATCAAAACTCAGGTCGTGGTACTTGGGGCAGGCCCCGCAGGTTACTCTGCAGCCTTCCGTTGCGCTGATTTAGGTCTGGAAACCGTAATCGTAGAACGTTACAGCACCCTCGGTGGTGTTTGTCTGAACGTCGGCTGTATCCCTTCTAAAGCACTGCTGCACGTTGCAAAAGTTATCGAAGAAGCCAAAGCGCTGGCTGAACACGGTATCGTCTTCGGCGAGCCGAAAACCGATATCGACAAGATTCGTACCTGGAAAGAAAAAGTAATCACTCAGCTGACCGGTGGTCTGGCGGGTATGGCGAAAGGCCGTAAAGTGAAAGTGGTTACCGGTCTGGGTAAATTCACCGGGGCGAACACCCTGGAAGTGGATGGTGACAACGGCAAAACCGTGATCAACTTCGACAACGCGATCATTGCGGCGGGTTCCCGTCCGATCCAGTTGCCGTTCATTCCGCATGAAGATCCGCGCGTATGGGATTCCACCGACGCCCTGGAACTGAAATCCGTACCGAAGCGTCTGCTGGTTATGGGTGGCGGTATCATCGGTCTGGAAATGGGTACCGTGTACCACGCACTGGGTTCAGAGATTGACGTGGTTGAAATGTTCGACCAGGTTATCCCGGCGGCTGACAAAGACATCGTTAAAGTCTTCACCAAACGCATCGGTAAGAAATTCAACCTGATGCTGGAAACCAAAGTGACTGCCGTTGAAGCGAAAAAAGACGGTATTTACGTTTCCATGGAAGGCAAGAAAGCCCCGGCTGAAGCACAGCGTTATGACGCGGTGCTGGTCGCTATCGGTCGTGTGCCGAACGGTAAAAACCTCGACGCGGGCAAAGCGGGCGTGGAAGTGGACGACCGTGGCTTCATCCGCGTTGACAAACAACTGCGCACCAACGTGCCGCACATCTTTGCTATCGGCGATATCGTCGGTCAGCCGATGCTGGCGCACAAAGGTGTTCACGAAGGTCACGTTGCCGCCGAAGTTATCGCCGGCATGAAACACTACTTCGATCCGAAAGTGATCCCATCCATTGCTTACACTGAACCAGAAGTGGCATGGGTAGGACTGACGGAGAAAGAAGCGAAAGAGAAAGGCATCAGCTATGAAACCGCCACCTTTCCGTGGGCTGCTTCTGGCCGTGCTATCGCTTCCGACTGCGCAGACGGTATGACCAAACTGATTTTCGACAAAGAAACTCACCGCGTGATTGGTGGTGCGATTGTCGGCACCAACGGCGGCGAGCTGCTGGGTGAGATCGGTCTGGCGATCGAAATGGGTTGTGACGCGGAAGATATCGCACTGACCATCCATGCGCACCCGACTCTGCACGAGTCCGTTGGTCTGGCGGCAGAAGTGTTCGAAGGTAGCATCACTGACCTGCCGAACGCGAAAGCGAAGAAGAAGAAGAAGTAATCTTCAGCCTTCCGGTAACAAAAAAAGCGGCGTAAATGCCGCTTTTTTTATGCCTGTTATTCCACCGGTTTCCACGGTTCGTGTGGCGTAAATTTTTCGATGGCGATGGCTTTTAGCCCGCTATCTTCCCCCAAATCCGCCTGATACACGCGGTCATCCTGGCTCACCATAAAGCTCATCACGCCTGTTTCACCCCAACTGACGGGCCAGGCGAGCAGCGCAAACCCTTTCTCGTTGTCGCTGGCAATAATGTGAAAATAGTACCCGTGATACCCTTCGCCGGGCGAGTCAGGACTGAAGGCTGGCCCTAACGGGCTCGGTGTTTCGCCGGGTTTTACGGGCCAGTACAAACCATCCTGTTGACCGCTATGACTGATAATCCGGGTGGCAAAAGCCTGTTTGCGCTGCCAGTAGTCGTATTGGGCGTCGACATAGGCGCGCATGGCCTGAATCGCCGAGAGTTCGTTGCGTCCCACCGTTCGCGTGAGGATCTCATCCTGCGCGGCAGACATATCAAAATGCCAGCCCTTGCTTGCCTTCACGATGGGGATGGGCAACTGCCAGTTCTCCTGACCGACGTTCAGATGGGCGACGTTACCTTGCTGCACTATCTGATGGCTGACCTTCCAGTCGCGGTTGAAGCGCGCGACGGCTTCCGGGTCCGCGCCTTCCGGGGGTAAAAACTGTCGCCAGTTATCACCTAGCAAGGCGGTCAGTTGTGCGTCGTTATTCCCGGCAATCGCACGGGAAAAGGCGTTGGCGGCGTCGTCTGGCGTGGCGAACATCTGCTGGGCGTAGCTCATTAACGGCAGCGAGAGCAGCAGGGTGCTTAACAGTATTTTTTTCATCATGGGCTCCCGTTAGCGATGGCGAAATTCATGGTGTGCTGAAGCGCGATCGCGCGTGGCGGCTCGTTGCCCGTTGCTGACATTACTCAGACGACGACTTTCCTGACCGCGCTGCTGCTGCGACTGCCAGGTCGGTGATCGACTGTCATTGCCGCTAAAGGCATTCGCCCGGTTTTGCTGGAATGCCTGCTGACGCTGTTGTGGTGATGAGGACTCGACGCGCTGGCGTGCCGTCTCCCGCTGCTGTTGTGAAACAGGGCGCTGCTGCGCTTTGGCCCTGAGCTCGTCACGATGCTGTTGTTGTTGCGGCGTGGTGGATTTTTTCACCGTCTGCTGCGCGGCCTGACGGCGCGTATTGCTACCATTGTCGTCGTAGCCGCGATAGTTATTGCGCTGGACAACCTGATTCAACTGTTGCGATGCGGCTTTACGCTGAGCATCACGGGTTGTCGCTGTTGGCTGTTGGGGGAGCGCTTTGGTGGCATCCGGATGACGTTGCTGTAGTTGTGCCACCGCCGCCTGACGCTGACTGTCGCGGGTGGCCGTCCCGACAGGTTGCTGTGTAGTACTGAGACCGCCGCTGACGTTGGTCGGATGGAAACGCTGCGCCGTTGAGGCATTTTGATACGGCACACCGCCGCGATAGGCCGGGTTGTGCTGCCAGGTCATGTTCTGCGTTTTCAGATTCTGCCCGGAGATGCGGTTGAAGTTATTAACGTTGATATTGATGTTATCGCCATTGTGCTGATAGCCGTTACCGCCATGACGATCGTCATCATGATGGTGATCGTCATCGTGGTGATGATCATCGTCATCCCAGTCGATATTACTGAACAGCGCATAGGTGGTGGCGACGCCCAGGCTGTAGCCAAAGCCTTGAACAAAACTACCGGCAAATTGTTCACCCGGCGTCGGCGGTAGATACACTGGCGGATACGCGGTGTTGGGCCAGGTACCATAAACCGTGGAAGGGTTATAGCTGGGGACGTACACCACCTGCGGATCGGCAGGCTCAATTTTGATTACCGTGGAGGCCGGGGCAGCCTGTGTTGTGGAGGTCGTGCTGGTGGTTGAGGGCGCTGCTGCGACGCTCTTTTTCGCCGTACTGGTCACCGTTTGCTGCGGGGTGGATTTCAGCGAGCCGGTTTGTTGGGCCAGTAAGCGCAGGCGCTGAACGGAATCCATAACATCCTGTGGTTGCGCCAGAAACGCATCACCGAGGTTTTGTACCCACTCCGGGTTTTCCCCCATCAGCGCCATGAGTTGCGGAAAAGCGACCAGCGACTTTACGCTGGGGTCCCATGGCTGGTTTGCGACGGCCTGAATGGCGGTATCGCCTTGCAGTGTCGGATTATCACGCGACCATTGCACCGCCTGAACGACGTTAGCCGGATAGGTCGCCGCCATCAGAACCTGAGAAAGCAGCGGATCCGGATAGAGGGCAATCGGCGCAACCCATTGATCGATTTGCGCCGTGGTGAAGCTCGCTTTTGCAACCGGGGCCGGAGGGGCTTCGGCTGGCGCGGGCAGTTGCACCGCGACGGGCGTCGGGGCTTCCGGTGTGCGGCTTTTGACATACAGCACGCCTGAAGCAGCAAGTAGCCCGGCGCTACAGATCAGCGCAAGCACGTGGGGTTTAAAGGGCAACGTCATATTCTTACTCCCGATTTACCTTGAAATCGCAATAGTCGACATGCTGTCACCCGCAGGTGCAGTGTTGCGTGAGTATAAAGAGACGATAGTTTATTTTTTGACTAATCTTGGGATCAGTACAGCAGAGTGATTATAAGAATGCGAAATAGTGTGACGATTCGTAACAGCGATTAATTCCCCACTTCTGAAATCGAAAAGGGCATTAGACCATCCTTAACGATTCAGCCACTTTTTTATGTTGCTTTTTTGTAAACAGATTAACACCTCACTAAAATCCTGTTATTCTGCCCATTGCGGTACCGGGCATTTACCCTACAAACTGCTGTCTCACAGGAGCGTGAAGAGAATCGCCCATCGATAAAGCGCCGCACTATGACAATGAGAGCGAGGAGAACCGTCGTGCTAGAAGAATACCGTAAGCACGTAGCAGAACGTGCCGCCGAGGGGATTGTGCCCAAACCCCTAGATGCAACCCAAATGGCCGCGCTCGTCGAGCTGCTGAAAGCACCGCCTGCGGGCGAAGAAGAATTCCTGTTAGACCTGTTGATCAACCGTGTTCCCCCAGGCGTCGATGAAGCCGCCTATGTCAAAGCGGGTTTCCTCGCTGCCGTCGCGAAAGGCGAAACGACTTCCCCACTGATTACGCCTGAAAAAGCGATTGAACTGCTCGGCACCATGCAGGGTGGTTACAACATTCATCCGCTAATCGACGCCCTGGACGATGCAAAGCTGGCGCCGATTGCCGCCAAAGCGCTCTCCCATACGCTGCTGATGTTCGATAACTTCTACGACGTAGAAGAAAAAGCCAAAGCGGGTAACGAATTTGCGAAGCAGGTGATGCAATCCTGGGCTGATGCCGAATGGTTCCTGAGCCGTCCGCCGCTGGCTGAAAAAATGACGGTCACCGTCTTCAAAGTCACCGGTGAAACCAACACCGATGACCTGTCTCCGGCACCGGATGCCTGGTCTCGTCCGGATATCCCACTTCACGCGTTAGCGATGCTGAAAAACGCCCGCGAAGGCATTGAGCCAGATCAGCCGGGCAGCGTTGGCCCGATCAAGCAGATTGAAGCGCTGGCGAGCAAAGGTTATCCGCTGGCCTACGTCGGTGACGTCGTCGGGACAGGTTCTTCGCGTAAATCCGCCACCAACTCTGTGTTGTGGTTCATGGGCGATGACATTCCGCACGTGCCGAACAAGCGCGGCGGCGGTCTGTGCCTCGGCGGTAAAATCGCGCCTATCTTCTTCAACACGATGGAAGATGCGGGCGCGCTGCCAATCGAAGTTGACGTCAGTAACCTGAACATGGGTGATGTGATTGACGTTTACCCGTTCAAAGGTGAAGTGCGTAACCATGAAACCGGTGAACTGTTGGCGAGCTTTGAACTGAAAACCGACGTGCTGGTTGACGAAGTCCGTGCGGGTGGTCGTATTCCACTGATCATCGGTCGCGGTCTGACCACCAAAGCGCGTGAAGCGCTGGGTCTGCCGCACAGCGACGTGTTCCGTCAGGCGAAAGACGTGGCGGAAAGCAGCCGTGGTTACTCGCTGGCACAGAAAATGGTCGGCCGTGCATGCGGCGTAGCCGGTGTTCGTCCGGGCGCGTACTGCGAACCGAAGATGACCTCCGTGGGCTCCCAGGATACCACTGGCCCAATGACCCGTGACGAACTGAAGGACCTGGCGTGCCTGGGCTTCTCTTCTGACCTGGTGATGCAGTCTTTCTGTCATACCGCAGCGTATCCGAAGCCGGTTGACGTCACCACGCACCACACCCTGCCAGACTTCATTATGAACCGTGGCGGTGTTTCGCTGCGTCCGGGCGATGGCGTGATCCACTCCTGGCTGAACCGTATGCTGCTGCCGGATACCGTCGGTACCGGTGGTGACTCCCACACCCGCTTCCCGATCGGGGTTTCCTTCCCGGCGGGCTCGGGCCTGGTAGCGTTTGCTGCGGCGACCGGCGTTATGCCGCTGGATATGCCGGAATCCGTTCTGGTGCGCTTTAAAGGCAAAATGCAGCCGGGTATCACCCTGCGCGATCTGGTTCACGCCATTCCGCTGTATGCGATCAAACAGGGTCTGCTGACCGTTGAGAAGAAAGGCAAGAAGAACATCTTCTCTGGCCGCATTCTCGAGATTGAAGGTCTGCCGGATCTGAAAGTCGAGCAGGCGTTTGAGCTGACCGATGCATCCGCCGAGCGTTCTGCGGCAGGCTGTACCATCAAGCTGAACAAAGAGCCGATCATTGAATACCTGACCTCCAACATCGTCCTGCTGAAGTGGATGATCGCGGAAGGCTACGGCGATCGTCGTACACTGGAGCGTCGTGTGCAGGGCATGGAAAAATGGCTGGCGAACCCTGAACTGCTGGAAGGTGACGCGGATGCCGAGTACGCCGCAGTGATCGACATCGATCTGGCTGATATCAAAGAGCCGATTCTGTGCGCGCCGAACGATCCGGACGACGCGCGTCTGCTCTCAGACGTTCAGGGCGAGAAGATCGACGAAGTGTTTATCGGTTCCTGCATGACCAACATCGGTCACTTCCGTGCAGCCGGTAAGCTGCTGGATGCGCATAAAGGTCAGTTGCCGACGCGCCTGTGGGTGGCGCCGCCAACCCGTATGGATGCGGCACAGCTGACGGAAGAGGGCTACTACAGCGTCTTTGGTAAGAGCGGTGCGCGTATTGAAATCCCGGGCTGTTCACTGTGCATGGGTAACCAGGCGCGCGTCGCAGACGGCGCGACGGTGGTATCAACCTCCACGCGTAACTTCCCGAACCGTTTAGGCACCGGTGCGAACGTCTATCTGGCGTCTGCGGAGCTGGCGGCGGTTGCGGCACTGATCGGCAAACTGCCGACGCCGGAAGAGTACCAGACCTATGTGGCGCAGGTCGATAAAACGGCAGTCGATACCTATCGTTATCTGAACTTCGACCAGCTCTCTCAGTACACTGAGAAAGCCGACGGTGTGATTTTCCAGACAGCGGTGTAATGCGCTAACGCATTTCGCGTAAAAATGCATCAATGCCCGGTGAAGCGTGCTTCTCCGGGCATTTTTATTTCCATTCCTTATGCGCGATCCGCTTTTTTTCTGCGTCCAGGCTGCGATAATTAAAACAAGGCGCGATGCGGTAATGGCGCATTGCCGGGAGCAGAGGACTACATTATGGATTACGAATTTCTGCGCGATGTTACCGGGCGGGTTTTGGTGCGCATGTCCATGGGTCACGAAGTGGTCGGGCACTGGTTTAATGAAGAAGTGAAAGAAAACCTGGCCCTGCTGGACGAAGTGGAACAGGCGGCACACGCGGTGAAAGGCAGCGAACGTTCCTGGCAACGGGCGGGGCACGAATATACGCTCTGGATGGATGGCGAGGAGGTGATGATCCGCGCCAATCAGCTGGAGTTTACCGGCGACGAAATGGAGGAGGGGATGAGTTACTACGATGAAGAGAGCCTGTCGCTGTGTGGCGTCGAGGATTTTCTTCAGGTGGTAAACGCCTACCGGGAATTTCTGCGTCAATCCTGAATGATTTCAATCATCATTGAAGCCGGGCGTCTGCGTCCGGCTTTTTTTTATCGAAAAATGATTGTTTGATTTTTATTAATCATTTTAAAACTGTGATCTGACCCATTTGTGATCTAAAATTGATTAAATATAATCGTTGTGATTTTATTTAATCACAACATAACAACAGGCGGGAAGACCATGAACATCAAGAAGGCAATAGAACGTGTACCCGGCGGCATGATGGTCGTGCCATTGGTTATCGGTGCCATTATTAATACCTTTGCCCCGCAGGCGCTGGAGATCGGCGGATTTACCACCGCTCTGTTTAAAAACGGCGCGGCGCCGCTGATCGGGGCATTCCTGCTGTGTATGGGGGCTGGGATCAGCGTAAAAGCAGCACCTCAGGCTTTGCTGCAAGGGGGCACGATCACCCTGACTAAATTGCTGGTAGCCATTGCGATCGGCCTCGGTGTAGAGCACCTGTTCGGGGCCGAAGGGATCTTTGGCTTAAGCGGACTGGCCATTATTGCTGCCATGAGTAACTCGAACGGGGGGCTGTACGCGGCGTTAGTCGGCGAGTTCGGCAACGAGCGTGACGTCGGCGCAATCTCTATTTTGTCTCTTAATGACGGTCCGTTCTTTACGATGATCGCGCTGGGTGCCGCGGGGATGGCCAACATTCCGATCATGGCGCTGGTGGCGGTACTGGTCCCGCTGGTCGTCGGCATGATCCTCGGCAACCTCGACCACAACATGCGTGACTTCCTGACTAAAGGCGGACCGCTGTTGATTCCGTTCTTTGCTTTTGCGCTTGGCGCTGGCATCAACCTCGAAATGCTGTTACAGGGCGGCCTGGCGGGCATTCTGCTTGGTGTGTTGACCACCTTCATTGGCGGCTTCTTTAACATCCGCGCAGACCGTCTGGTAGGCGGAAGCGGAATTGCCGGAGCGGCAGCCTCCAGTACCGCCGGTAACGCCGTCGCAACGCCACTGGCGATTGCCCAGGCCGATCCGTCGCTGGCGGAAGTCGCCGCTGCTGCCGCGCCGCTGATTGCCGCCTCCGTGATCACCACGGCGATCCTGACTCCGATCCTCACCTCGTGGGTTGCCAAAAAGCAGGCGCGTCAGGTTGCTCAGGAGAATAAAGCATGAAAATGATCGTTATCGCCGATGACTTTACGGGCTCTAACGATACCGGCGTGCAACTGGCGAAAAAAGGTGCACGTACGGAAGTGATGCTCACCCCGGCGCAGAAGCCTTCGCGGCGTGCCGATGTGTTGGTTATCAACACGGAGAGCCGGGCAATCCCGGCGGCGCAAGCCGCACAGGCGGTTCAACAGGCGTTGGCCCCCTGGTGTGAGGGGACAACCACGCCGCTGGTGTATAAAAAAATCGATTCTACGTTTCGTGGCAACGTCGGGGCCGAGGTGACTGCGGCGATGCGCGCCGCCAACCGGAAACTGGCTGTGATTGCCGCAGCCATTCCCGCCGCAGGGCGCACGACGCGTGACGGACTGTGCCTGGTCAATGGAACCCCATTACTGGAGACCGAATTTGCCAGCGATCCTAAAACGCCGATTATCTCTTCGCGCATTGCGGAACTGGTCACGCTGCAAAGTGACATTCCGGTGCATGAAGTGTCGCTCGAGGATGTCCGTCGCGGACAACTGAGCGCACTGTTAGTCGCTTTCGCGGCAGAAGGCGAGTGCATGGTGGTGGTGGATGCGGTTGAAGACCGCGATTTGTCGCTGATTGCGCATGCCATCTGCGAGCAGGAGACTCTGCCATTACTGGTCGGCGCCGCCGGGCTCGCCAATGCCCTGCCGGTCAGCCTGTTTATGCAGGAAAAGCAGGAGCTGCCGGTGCTGGTCGTCGCGGGGTCGATGAGTGAAGCCACGCGGCGTCAGGTAGACAACGCGCTGTGTCAGGACAGGGCAAAGGTTGTCGATATCGATGCCGCACGGTTGGCTTCTGCCCATTTTGAACAGGAGATCGCGTCGGTAGTAGAGCAGGCCTGCGCGTTACTGAGCCGTCAGCACCATACGATTTTACGTACCAGTCGCAGCGTGGAAGACCGACAGATGATCGACACGCTGTGTGCCAGCGTGGGGATGAGTCGTCAGGCGCTTGGCGAACGGTTGAGCCAGCGTCTTGGGACAATTACGTTGCTCATTATTGAGCAGGCGCGCATTGGCGGCCTGTTCCTGACCGGGGGGGATATCGCGACCGCCGTTGCCAGCGCGTTGGGGGCGGAAGGCTATCGCATTCAAAGCGAGGTGGCGCCGTGCATTCCGTGTGGAACCTTTGTGAACAGCGAGATTGACGATCTGCCGGTGATCACCAAAGCGGGCGGATTCGGCTCCGACAGTACCCTTTGTGATGCGCTTTATTTTATTGAGGAGATGTACAGTGGTAACTAAAACAGTCGCGATTACGATGGGCGACCCTGCGGGGATCGGTCCGGAAATTATTGTTAAAGCGCTCAGTGAAGATGAACTTAACGGCGCGCCGCTGGTGGTGGTGGGATGTCTGCAAACGTTGAAGCGGTTGCAGGCCAACGGTCTGGCTGAGGGCGTGACGTTTCGCGCCATTACGCAGGTTGCGGATGCCCGATTCGCGCCTGGCGTTATTCATGTGATTGATGAACCTCTGGCGCAACCGGAGGCGCTGGAACCGGGCAAAGTGCAGGCGCAGGCAGGCGATCTGGCCTATCGCTGTGTAAAACGGGCGACGGAACTGGCGATGAAGGGCGACGTCCACGCCATCGCCACCGCGCCGTTGAACAAAGAAGCGCTGCATCTTGGCGGGCACAATTTCCCTGGACACACCGAGCTGCTGGCGACGCTGACGGAAAGCCGCGATTACGCAATGGTGCTTTATACCGATAAGCTGAAAGTTATTCATGTTTCCACTCACATCGCCCTGCGTAAGTTCCTCGATACCCTGAACGGTCAGCGTGTGGAGACCGTGATTGGCATCGCCGATACCTTCCTCAAACGCGTGGGTTATGCCCATCCGCGGATTGCGGTGGCGGGGGTGAACCCGCATGCCGGTGAGAACGGATTGTTTGGCGATGAGGAGATTCGCATCGTCGGACCGGCGATTGAGAACATGAAGGCGAAGGGGATGCAGGTTTATGGCCCATGCCCGCCGGATACCGTGTTTTTACAGGCGTATGAAGGTCAATATGACATGGTGGTGGCGATGTACCACGACCAGGGCCATATCCCGCTGAAGTTGCTGGGTTTTTATGATGGCGTCAACATCACGGCGGGTTTGCCATTTATCCGCACTTCTGCCGATCACGGGACGGCATTTGATATCGCCTGGACGGGAAAAGCAAAATCTGAGAGCATGGCCGTATCGATTAAACTGGCAATGCAACTGGCGTAATTTCCTGTTATGAAAGGACAACACCGTCTGGATAAGATTGTGGCGTATTTGAAAAATCATACGCTGGTTACCGTGGAACAACTGGTGGATGCCGTTGACGCCTCTCCGGCAACGATCCGCCGCGATCTGATCAAACTGGATGAACAGGGGGTGATCAGTCGCAGCCACGGCGGTGTTGCGTTACGGCGCTTTGAACCGGCACAACCGACCACCAACGAGAAGCAACTGCGATCGCCCGCTGAAAAAAGGGCGATTGCGCGTTATGCGGCCTCAATGGTACACGCGGGTGATGCCGTGGTGCTCGATGCCGGGACCACCATGCTGGAACTGGCAAAATGTTTAACCCATCTTCCTCTCAGAGTGATCACAGTTGATCTGCATATCGCCCTGTTTTTATCCGAGTTTCGCCAGATTGAAGTAACGATTGTCGGCGGGCGAATTGATGACAGCAGCCAGTCCTGCATTGGCGAGTTTGGCCGCAAAATGCTGCGCAGCGTCTACCCGGATATCGCCTTTATGAGCTGTAACACCTGGAGTATGGAAAAGGGGGTGACCACGCCGACAGAGGACAAAGCGGGGCTGAAGCAGGAAATTATCGCCAACGCCCAGCGTAAGGTGTTACTCGCCGATAGCAGCAAATATGGCGCGCATTCATTGTTTAATGTCGCTTCTCTCAGTCGCTTTACCGACGTCGTGACCGATGTTAATTTACCGCAAGCCGTGCAGGCCGAACTGAAGGCGCAATCCGTCGCCCTGACGCTGGTACAGCCTGAGTAACACCGTAACCGACGTTGGGATAACCCCAGGAGATGAGTGATGGGTAATGAAATACCGCTGAAATATTATGACATTGTGGATGAGTATTCGACGGAGTGTGCGAAGCCCGTAGACGATTCAGAACGTGAGCCCCTGGCGCACTATTTTCAGTTACTGATTACGCGTTTGATGAATAACGAAGAGATCAGCGAAGACGCGCAGCAAGAGATGGCCAGTGAAGCCGGCATTGATGCGCAACGCATTGATGAGATCGCGGAATTCCTCAATCGATGGGGGAATGAGTAGTCCCGTTGAGGTCTATTTGGATAAGGGCACGCAATGATGTTCGTCGTGTCCGCGCTTCTTAAGTGTATTAGCTCAAATTTGACCTGACACCGCTATGGCACAGATCTAAACCTAATCTGACAGGCGGCTCTGTGCCAGGAGCAGACCTATGCCATGCAGCAACCTGCTTACTCTACAGCCCTAGATTCTAAAACATGTTTCGACGCAAAAAAGCTGCATGCATGAGAACGTCTGACGGGCTAAAACATGATTCACCTTGTCATATCTTTTTGTTTTTATTGAATTTATTTTTTTCATAAAAAAGTTGAAACTGACGAATATCAGCGTTAATTTGTTTATATGAATATATTGGTGAAATGAACTAAATTTCATCTTAAAAGTTCATTTGTGCCACAAGTTTTTTAGTTATATTTCATTCACTTAGGTAGCGAAATTTAAATATGACAATAAGAGTTTTTATTAGTTATAGTTGGGATGATTCAGTTCATCAAAAATGGGTTGTGGGTTTAGCCAATAGTTTAAGAGAAAGTGGGATTGATGCGAATGTGGATGTTTTTAATGCTCACCAAGAAACCACTAATTTAAACAAAATGATGGTGAAGGAAATATCTATTAGTGACAATGTTATAGTTGTTTTAACAGAAAAATATAAGCAAAAGGCTACAAGTTGGGAAGGGGGGTAGGTTTTGAAAGTGAATTATTATTATCAGCATTAACGGATCAAGAAGCTAAAGATAAGCTTATTTTCATCATGAAAAACCCTAGTGGCTATTCAAAGGCATTTCCACCGCAGTATAAAAATTATTATGCTATCGATTTTTCTGATGAAAGTATGTTTAAGCATAAATTTAAAGAGTTACTCCACCGTATTTACCGTGTACCCCTCTATAGGAAAAGTGACATTGGAGTCAAGCCTGTCCTTGAACCGTTAAATCCATCTATTGAAAAAATAGACATCAACGATGATATTAAATTTTTACAATCAATAGATGAAGACTATATTGAAATTGATAATGTAATCTCATTATTGGAAAGCATTGGCTCTGATAAAAAAATTTTTCTAAAACAAGGTGTTTATAACATATCGAAAGGATTAGCAATTAGCAATGACTACATATCATGGAAAGAAGAGTATGATGGGAAATATCCAATCCTGAGAAATATCAAAAATTTAAGTATTAATGCAGAACTTGGAACGTATATTCTTATTGAACCAAGATATGCTTTTGTATTTGAATTTATGGGTTGTGCTAATATAAGCCTATCTAATTTAACACTCGGCCATACTGAATCAGGTTATTGTGTTGGCGGAGTGTTAAGATTCGACACGACAACAGATATCGTATTATCCGACTGTGTATTATTTGGGTGTGGCACTATAGGTATTGATTTAAATAATGTTGAAAGATTTAATATGACGAAATCTGTAATAAAAGAATGCACATATTCCCTTATGCATATACGGCACAGCAAAAGTATAAAGTTCACAGAGTCAACATTCAAAGACACACAAGAATTCGATTTGATTGAAATTGAAAATAGCAATTCCATTGAAATATGCAATAGTATTATATCATCCAATGCAACAGGTGAGTTTCTACCACATCTTTTCAGAGTTATAGGGGATTGCCATAATCTAAAAGTAATTGGCACAGAGATAAAAAATAACGAGATCAAATACTTGATTAACGATAGATCATTGATTGAATTTATTGACTGTAAATTCAAAAACAATGAATTTAGAGATTTCCCATATGAGTCAACATTAAATGTTTTAGCTGAAGAACCTAGCTTACCCATTAATGAGAATGTCATAGATGACCACGAACACTTGCTAGTTAACGCCAATTATAGCTCAATAGATTCACGAGGAAACGTTGTGTTTGATTACTCCAATAACAACGGCCACTACATTATCGGAAAGGATGAGTTTCTTTTTGAGCTATGTTTTTCAAAGTCAAGTGACAATGATATCCAATTATTAAATGATCCTGAAAGCATACATTCAGTATCGATTGTTAAAGGAATAAATAACATTAATGAAATAGATGATGCAAGAATTTATAATGACTCCTCGAGGATCAGACGCCCTAAAACAGGAGGGATAGCCATTTTAAAAAATGTTAACGGGTATTATGCTGCTATCAAAATCGTCTCTATAAAAGATGATACACGAGATGCTGACTTCGATGAAGTAACTTTCGATTATGTTATCCAAACCAATAGAAGCCCAGATTTCACCTCTTATTAATTTGGGCTTTTAAAAAAGCACATTAATTGGCGGCTACAAGTGTTTTATGTCTGTTCTTCGCTCACTGCGGACCCTTGGTTCAGATAGTTTGTCCGCTCTGTGCCAGGAGCGGACGTCAAGCACGTCTAAGTATGTTAATAGATGGCGAACATATCATATTTCAAAAATTGAATGGAGCAATTTTTCTGATATTATATGAACTTGTTAGGGCTGCTACAGTAGCCCTATTTTATAAGTAGAAATAGACAAGATCCCAAATATACTAATCGGCATGGTTCTAGTCAATGCTAAGATTTACTGTAAAAAATCGCGCAAATTCATTGAAGGAAATATTTTTGCCAGCATTTTGATGGCTATTACTTGGCCCGGTGTAGTGAGCGTGAGTTGGTGCAAGTCTTTTTGATCATAGAAATTTAAAGCTTGATACATTCTCGGATATTTCAATTCTGCATCAATCCCTTGTAGGTAATTATTTTTTTCCTTCATATCTTCAAAGGTATTGCTTCTCATAATGTTGACGTAACTTCCCACCCCAATAGAGGCCATTGTCTTGAGTTTCGAACGTGACATATCTTCACCTCGCGACAAAAAATGATCATAGATTAAGCCATA
This sequence comes from Citrobacter amalonaticus Y19, assembly GCF_000981805.1. Lineage (NCBI taxonomy): Bacteria > Pseudomonadati > Pseudomonadota > Gammaproteobacteria > Enterobacterales > Enterobacteriaceae > Citrobacter > Citrobacter amalonaticus. The sequence goes on from NZ_CP011132.1 coordinate 149,644, forward strand.
AACATTATCAATTTCAGCAGGGTTATCCAAAGTAAGTGATTGAATAAAATGCAATGCTGGCAAGATTGCTAGCATATCACTTGTTAATTTTGGTACCATCTCGACTGCAGCTTCAATGCAATTATCAATGTAGTCAGTACTGTCTTTTTCGATTCTGGATTCCAATAATTCAGCCAATAAATCGATGTCTATTTTAGTGCCTTTTCTTGCAGCACCTTGAACTGCGTTGTTAAATGTACTTTGTACATCAGGCTGAGCAAGCTTTTCCACTCTGATTTGATCAATCTTTGAATCAATTTTTTCGAACGTCGCTTTTACTAATGCGTCAACATTTTCCTTGGCCTTTGAGGCAGCAATAGCTTCGAGTCTGGGGAAATTCTCTGTTAGCAACAAATTAAATAATCTTTCACAATCAGCAAAGCTGATTCCTTGAGTTAAATTTCCTGCAATCTGTATTACAGTTGAATTTTCATTTGCTTGAGCTTTTTGATTCATTATCCTTTCCTCCTTTAAAATCACCTCCGACCTGAATAACCATACCGCCATTGACTTTGGCCTTTTGGGTGATTGACTTATTTTTTAGCACCTTTTTCCCTCCCCAAATTAATGAAAGAACCGCTAGAAGTAGACCGATATATGTAGCCCAGTCTGTACCTACGTGGATATTTAACCATTCAAGCATAGTTACGCTCCTTTTTTTGATAATTTACTATTTAAATCAATTTGTTATGTATGTTTGCTATTGAAGCTAGCGGTATCAGGCGATAGTGTAGTTGAGTCATGATAGGAAGCTGGTCATTGATATAGCGACATTAACACATGGTGAAGGTGAAGATCATCCTACTCAGGTAATTTCTGGGTTACATCGGGTCTGTGACTAACTCCTTGTTGATTAACATACTGCATTGTCAGTCATGACAATGCTTGTTTTGAGAGCAATAGCGAACTTCCGCTCAGACCTTCAGTGTCACGTGCTTGTCTGCTGTGTGCCACAAGCGGAAGTTGGAGTGTCAGAGGCCTTCTAAAATGATGGTTTGTTTAGCAGGGATACTTACGCAACGCCTACGCTGTTTCTATGATTTTTTAATTGGATTAATGTATGACGGTAATGCCCTCATTTCGTCAGTTCTTGCTGTTGCATGGATAGACGAATGATAAGAATTGTTTATATACTTGCCCATATCTACAGATTTTTCAGGTAATCACATGAAAATGACACGCTTAGAAGCTATTAAGGCATGGGGTATAGCAAACCGTGAAGGTAAGCCTATTCCCGATGATGTTAGAAAGGTTTTGATCAGCACTCAAAATAATAGCCGTCATGATTTCGGTGTAGAGACTCCTACAGCTAAAGTTAGAGTTAGCAAAGAGCAAGTAAAAAGGAATATGAACGATAAGAAATCGTTAGCAAAATCTGGTACTATCCGTAGTACGGGAGGTGCTTTAACTGCTGAACAAATGGAAATATACAACCAAAAACGCAAGTTAGATAACCAAAAGCGTAAAAATAACCTTCAAATTTATTCAAAGCTAATGCAAGATTTTATTGCATCTGGTTTATCAAAAAAACAAGCCATTAAGAAAGTTAGAGCAATTATTTTAAGTGCAAATCAAGATAAATTCAATAACGATAAAAAACCTCCTGCTGTCAGAATAAACCGAGTTATTAAATCCAATACTTTACTTAATGAGGAGAAGATTAAATCTGATCCCTGGCACATAGCAAAAGTTAAGCAAGATGCGATCAATTTATCTGAAGTCGAACAAAGACGGATCGACAAAGTACTTTTAAGACGTCCTATTTCATGTATTGAATGCAAAATTGACTTTAAATCATTTGGTGGATTTGTAGATCATACTAAAGATGTTCATCATGCTAGCGTAAGTACACCTAAGTTAATTGTAGAAAATGAAGCACCTATTGAAATTGTTGATATTGTCATTGAGTCGCCTGTATTACCATCTAACGAGCCAGTAGAGCCAACTGTTTCTATTCCTGTTGCCAAAACGCCAGAATCATTTAGTGATAAGTGGATCAGGTTGTTTGCAGGGAAAGGTTACAGTGCTGCAATGGTTGAAGCGTTTAAACGTGATGCAATTAGAGAGAATATGACGGCATTACAGATACATGATTTTCTTAATGTCTGTAAGCCCTATAAAGCCCCTGTAGAAACACCTGTTCGTCCTCTGGAAGCGATTATTATCCCTGAACAAGCTAGCACCATTGCAGAGGCCGTAGAAACGCTTGTAGAAGCACCTGTAGCATCTGTTGCTAATGATTCCTCTCACGCTGTTACCCTCGCTGATTCTATTGAGCAAGCTTTGTTTGCTGATCGCATTATTCGTACCCGTACCAATCAGAACGATTTTAAAGAACGTGTAGCCGCTAACTTTGGTCATCGTTGTGCCATTACGAATAGCGGAGAAGCGTTAGAAGCAGCTCACATTGAGCCAGTAGGAATGGGGAACAATAACACTTCTGACCTGCCCCCACGATTAGATACAACACTCAGTTAGTAACGTCGGAATCTTCATTCTCAGAATGACCCTTTCTCCAGCCCGCTGCAAATTCAGACGGTGTCTGATAATTCAGCGTGGAGTGCGGGCGGCATTCGTTATAATCCTGCCGCCAGTCATTAATAATTTTCCTGGCATGAACGATATCGCTGAACCAGTGCTCATTCAAACATTCATCGCGAAATCGTCCGTTAAAGCTCTCAATAAATCCGTTCTGCGTTGGCTTGCCCGGCTGGATTAAGCGCAACTCAACACCATGCTCAAAGGCCCATTGATCCAGTGCACGGCAAGTGAACTCCGGCCCCTGGTCAGTTCTTATCGTCGCCGGATAGCCTCGAAACAGTGCAATGCTGTCCAGAATACGCGTGACCTGAACGCCTGAAATCCCAAAGGCAACAGTGACCGTCAGGCATTCCTTTGTGAAATCATCGACGCAGGTAAGACACTTGATCCTGCGACCGGTGGAAAGTGCGTCCATGACGAAATCCATCGACCAGGTCAGATTGGGCGCCGCCGGACGGAGCAGCGGCAGACGTTCTGTTGCCAGCCCTTTACGACGTCTTCTGCGTTTTACGCCCAGGCCACTGAGGTGATAAAGCCGGTACACGCGCTTATGATTAACATGAAGCCCTTCACGGCGCAGCAACTGCCAAATACGACGGTAGCCAAAACGCCTGCGCTCCAGTGCCAGCTCAGTGATGCGCCCTGATAAATGCGCATCAGCAGCCGGACGGTGAGCCTCATAGCGGCAGGTCGACAGGGATAAACCTGTAAGCCTGCAGGCACGACGTTGCGACAGACCGGTCGCATCACACATCAACATCACGGCTTCCCGCTTCTGGTCTGTCGTCAGTACTTTCGCCCAAGAGCCACCTGAAGCGCCTCTTTATCCAGCATGGCTTCGGCAAGCAGCTTCTTGAGTCTGGCGTTCTCTTCCTCAAGCGACTTCAGGCGCTTAACTTCAGGCACCTCCATACCGCCATACTTCTTACGCCAGATGTAAAACGTGGCATCGGAAATGGCATGCTTGCGGCAGAGTTCACGGGCGGGTACCCCAGCTTCGGCTTCGCGGAGAATACTGATGATCTGTTCGTCGGAAAAACGCTTCTTCATGGGGATGTCCTCATGTGGCTTATGAAGACATTACTAACATCGGGGTGTACTAATCAACGGGGAGCAGGTCACTTCTAATGGGGTGCTTATGCTTGCTTGTTTGCATCGTCTTTTTGACGCTGGATTGATGGCTATCAAGCCTGATTCTCTTACAGTGCATTTCAAGGCTGATTGTACATACTTTGCTAAAAGTACGTTGGAAGGTAAAAAACTAAATGATCACTCAGTTCCTTTGAACAAATCAGGATTGTTAGAACGCTGGCTTAGCTTTAATGTTGATAGAATTTAGAGCAATTAAAACACTATATTATCTAATGGGGATAATTATCCCTAACATGCAATGAATATTCATAATCAAACCTTTCATTGTCTCCTAAAATGCTAATTATAAATATTAATAGTTCAATTCAGCATAAAGGTTGATATTCACTAATCCTTACCGCCCTCGTGGTTACTTAATGCAAATACCGCCCCTTGAATTGCAACTGTTTCTGTAATCACTATTGTGGGTACTGGACTGACCCCACAAAAGTGCCAACTTCCGCTCCTCGCTCAAAGTAGACTGTCAGATTTGATTGTGTGCTGCCAGTGAAAACCGTCAGATCAAGTTTGAGCTAATACTTCTCAAGCACCTCGATGATTAACTCGCGAGGGAATACGGTCTCTTTTGTTTCCCTGAGTTCCTCTATCGACCACCAGTGCTGCCCACGAATCACTTTTTGTTCATTGCCACTCCATCCGGAGTCATCGGTCTCTTGACGTTCTACACGGATAATGAAGAAACGTTCATCAGCCAGTACGGTTTCCCCGTTGGGTAGCATCATGGTGAAGGTTTGGGAGGCAATTTGCGGCCCAGCGGATCCTCTTATCAACCCTGTTTCTTCACGTAGCTCCCGTAATGCGGCGTGTTCAAACGTTTCCATTTCCTCGACGCCGCCACCCGGTGTTGCCCAGTAGGTACGTCCGCTCAGCGCATCATCTTCATGATGAAAACGAAAAAGCAGAACTCTGTTCTCTGCAGAGAGAATAATAAGTCGTGATGATGGACGCGTACGCATTATGTTTCCTTTATTTATTCTTAATTGATGCCTTAAAGCGTACCTGGGCAGATGCAAATCCACATCACCATTCTATTCTGCTCGTTCAGGTAACATCTATTCTATTCGACAAAATTAAAAAGGAATGCCGGATGCAGAGTTTGTTTTCATCAACTGCGGGTGCTTGTGTACGTTGGCATGATTTGCCTGGTCAGGGTATTCCGATTGTCTTCATTCATGGGCTCGGGTGCGCTTCTTCTTATGAATATCCGCGAGTCGTGATGGATCCCGAATTTGGCCAGCAACGTACCATCCTGATTGATCTTCCCGGATATGGTTTTAGTGATAAACCTCGTGATTATGACTACAGCATTACTCATCAGGCGGACGTCGTTATTGAAGTGATTAATGACTTACAACTCTCCTTATGTCATCTCTATGGTCACAGTATGGGGGGCAGCATTGCAATAGAAGTCGCGGAGCGACTGGGTGAAAGAGTTGGGAAACTGGTGGTTTCGGAACCCAACTTTCATGCCGGTGGTGGCATGTACAGCCGCCTGCTTGTAGAAAAGCCAGAAGCCGAATTTATCTCGCGAGTCTATGACGAGATACTGACAAACCACACATCGCCGTGGAAGGGGTCAGCCCAAAATGCCGCGCCTTGGGCACTGTGGCGGGGAGCGAAAAGTTTGATTGATGGCGCTTCTCCGTCGTGGATGGAAACGTTCCTGAGTTTGTCCTGTTCACGTGCGTTGATTTTTGGCGAACAATCCTTACCAGACAGTGACTTTCAGTATGTCAGCGATAGGGGGATATCTGTTGCCATCGTGCCAGAGGCCGGGCATTCAATGTCCTGGGAAAATCCATCGGCACTGGCAAGGGAGTTATACGTGTTATTGAGTGAATAAAGGATTTTGTTTATATCATAACCCGTTGTATTCAATGCCTTTACTGCACAGGGGTGCTTCGGCACTCTTGATTTCTTTGTGAACACCCGTAAAAAAGGCGCAACCTCATCGCTAACAATGACCGTTGATGCACGGTCATGATTTCAGCAATAGTGACGGGAGGTTATTTGACGTAAGCCAGCAGGCTCAGGGAATCGCGCGCCAGCGCTTTGCATTTTTTGGCGACAGGAATACCGATACCGCTTAAATCGCGATAGCTGTCTTCGCCGAGGGATTTCATATCGAAGGTGTCGTAGTTGCTGAGATCCCACTGGTTTTGCTGAGCAAAAAAGACCAGTGCGCGACGAATCTGCCCGTTGGGTAAATTCTGGTAGCCGCAGTCATTTTTCAGAAAGACAAAAACGGCCGTCAAATCGGCCATATCTTCGGCTTCAGATTCACTAAGCGCATAGCTGTTTGCGCATACGGCCATCAGGCTGCCGAACAACACGGTTCTGAAAAACGTCTTCATTGCTTCTACCACTGCATCACGGAATGTCAACGTTAGCATACTGGAGGCGAAGCGACGACTTTTATTATGAATTAAGTCATATCGCTGGCTTGACCTTGCCGTAAGGGGAGGGTCTATGCTCAGAGATTAGCGTTATTTCGCCTGCAACAAGATAAGGAAATGACCATGCAACGTCGTGATTTCTTAAAATATTCAGTAGCTCTGGGGGTGTCGTCAGCCTTACCGCTCTGGAGCCGCACCGTCTTCGCCGCCGAACGCCCCGCGCTACCGATTCCCGAACTGCTTACCACCGATGCGCGTAACTCTATCTCGCTGGTGGCGAAAGCCGGCCAGTCGACTTTCTTTGGAAAAACGGCAACCACTTGGGGCTATAACGGCAATCTGCTTGGGCCAGCGCTGAAGCTGCAAAAAGGCAAAGCGGTAACGGTGGATATTTCTAACCAGCTTAATGAAGAGACCACGCTGCACTGGCATGGGCTGGAGGTGCCGGGCGAGGTGGATGGCGGGCCGCAGGGGATTATCCCGGCGGGAGGGAAGCGTACCGTCACGTTTACGCCACAACAGCGGGCGGCGACCTGCTGGTTTCACCCCCATCAGCACGGGAAAACCGGGCGTCAGGTGGCAATGGGCCTCGCGGGTCTGGTTCTGATTGAGGATGAAGAGATTCAAAAGCTACTGCTCCCGAAGCAGTGGGGGATCGACGATGTGCCGGTCATCGTGCAGGACAAACGGTTTGATGCTGCCGGGCAGATTGATTATCAGCTTGATATGATGACGGCTGCCGTCGGCTGGTTTGGCGACACGCTGCTGACCAACGGCGTCATTTATCCTCAACATGCTGCGCCGCGCGGCTGGTTGCGCTTGCGTCTACTCAACGGCTGTAACGCCCGTTCACTCAATTTTGCGGCCAGTGATAAGCGTCCATTGTACGTCATCGCCAGTGACGGGGGACTGCTGGCGGAACCGGTAAAAGTCAACGAACTGCCTGTGCTGATGGGCGAACGTTTTGAAGTACTGGTGGACATCAGCGACGGTAAACCGTTTGATCTGCTGACTCTGCCGGTCAGCCAGATGGGGATGGCGATTGCGCCGTTTGATAAGCCGCATCCGGTCATGCGTATTCAGCCGGTTGCCATAAACGCCTCTGGTACATTGCCGGACACGCTCAGCGTCATGTCTGCGTTACCTTCCGTTGATGGGCTAACGGTGCGTAATCTGCAACTGTCGATGGACCCGATGCTCGACATGATGGGAATGCAGGCGCTGATGAATAAGTACGGCGACCAGGCGATGAGCGGGATGGCGCACGGGCAGATGCAGGGGCATATGGGCAACATGCAGCACGGTGACATGGGCCATATGAACCACGGCGGTCAATTTGATTTTCACAACGCCAATAAGATTAACGGTATCGCTTTTGATATGAACAAACCGATGTTTGCGGCGAGCAGAGGAAAGGTTGAACGCTGGGTGATTTCCGGGGTGGGCGACATGATGCTGCATCCGTTCCATATCCACGGCACCCAGTTCCGTATTTTGTCTGAGAATGGTCAGACACCAGCAGCCCATCGTGCAGGCTGGAAAGATACTGTTCGGGTGGAAGGCGGTATTAGCGAGGTGTTAGTGAAATTTGATCACGCCGCACCGAAAGAACATGCCTATATGGCGCATTGCCACCTGCTGGAACACGAAGATACCGGAATGATGTTAGGCTTTACGGTATAAGCGCTATGGAGGGCGACGCTGGCTTTCCCGGATATCGCTCTCCTTCTGAGATAGGAATAATACCATTCCCATCTGTAATTTCTGAAAATAGAGTGGGGCAGTATCTTTATTTATGTCACCGGATATACTCGCGCAATCTAACCGTTAAATCTGAGGTGAAAAATGGATATTTTCCGTAAAATCGTGGCGGCATCTTTTGCTCTGTTAGTGGCGATATCTGCTCATGCCGGAATGGACATGGAGCGTAAAAACTTCCCTGAGCTGAAGTTAAGCATCGAAATTCCACAAACGCTGACGCCAATGTCGGCAGAAATGGCGAAAATTAAGTACCCGTCGGAGAATCGCCCACAGATCATTTATGGTGATGAAAGAGGTAAAGTCTCACTGGGTGTGACCGCAGGTCGCAGCGCGCTGCCAGCCGCACAGGTGGATATGATGAAAGATGCGTTGCTGAAAATGTTAGCTAACTACAAACCGGAGGCGGAATCCGTTACGGTCGACGGACATAAAGCATGGTTACTGACTTTCCGCTCCCAGGCCGCAGACAGCGAAATTCTGAATCTGATGCTGATTACCAGCGAAAACAATAAAGCCGTCCAGGTGGCCTTTAATATGACCAAGGATTTAGTTGACCAGTATCAGGACGTTGCAAAAGCGTCACTAATGTCGCTGAAGTTTGACTAATCATCGTTGCTGAATATCAATAAGCGCCCGTAATTATTGCGGGCGTTTTGTTTTGCCCTGAATATTCCTTTCTGATAATCCTCTCTTTCTTATTATTCATCGTATTTATCATTAACCTGCATAAGAAAACGAGCCCCAGTATAAATGGTGACTTTTCTCATTATTTGATCTATCTCTATCTGTTAAATCGGGGATAAATGCGGGAAAGGGACGCGACACTGAATAAATTCAGTGGCATTAGCCCATCACGCCATGAGAGAGAAGGATTGAATTCATGTCCGTACAACTTGATGTCAAAGATTTTGGGGCGACTGGGGATGGTCTCGTCAAAGACACCCTGGCGCTACAAAGCGCCATCGATAGCGGGGCGGCGCAGGGTATTCCGGTCGTTATTTCTCCGGGGACATACCTGGTCGGTTCGTTATTCCTGAAAGAAGGCAGTCAACTCCATTTCGCGCAGGGAGCGACGCTACTGGGGTCGACGGATATTGCCGACTATCCGGAGATCCCGACGCGTGTGGCGGGCGTTGAAATGATGTGGCCTGCGGCGATAGTGAATGCCATCGAGGTGAACAACATTGCTATTTCAGGACATGGCAGGATCGATGGTCAGGGCGCGCACTGGTGGGATCTCTACTACGGCCCGGATAAAGCGAGCGGTCTGCGCGTTGATTATGACAGCAAAGGGCTGCGCTGGATTGCGGACTATCTCATTAAGCGACCGCGCGCCTGCCTGATTTACAAAGCAGAAAACGTCTCGATTACCGATTTAACCTTTGAGCGTGCCGGATTCTGGAATTTACAGATAACCTATGCCAGTAACGTGGTCGTCAGCGGAGTCACTATTCGTGATAACCACGGGCCAAGCACGGACGGCATTGACATTGACTCTTCCAGCAACGTCCGCGTCACGCAATGCGATGTGTCGTGCGGCGACGATTGCATCGTGATCAAGTCGGGTCGCGATGGGGACGGATATCGGGTTGGGCTAATTGCCGAAAACATTGAAATTGACCACTGCGTGATTCGCTCGGGCTACGGCGTGACGCTAGGCAGTGAAGTCAGCGGCGGCATACGTAACGTCTACGTGCACGATATTACCTTCGAAAACTCTGACTGCGGGCTGCGCATGAAGTCGTCGAAGGAGCGGGGCGGGTTTGTTGAAGATGTGGTCGTGGAAAACCTGCGAATGCGTAATGTGCAATTCCCTTTCTCCTGGATTATGGACTGGCACAACGCCTATAACCGCAAACGGTTCGACAATATTGCTGAGTTGCCCGAAGCCTGGCAGGCGGTGGCGAGGCAGATCCCGGAAAATTTACAGATGACCAAAGTGCGTAATATCCGTATCAGCCATGTTGATGCCACGCTGGAGGCAGATTATCGCTTACCGGCGCGCGCGTTTGATCTGGTGGCCTTTGCGGAGAAACCAATGGAGGACATTCGGTTTAGCCACTGCCGGATCGAGGCCAAAGAGTTTGGGCGTATTGTGGCGGTCAATCATTTGCGCTTTGATGACGTTGTCGTCTCTGCGGCGGGTGAAAATGACGGCGTGAATGATACGTTTGATAATCGCTAACATAAAAAAGACAGCGAGGGGTCTCCACGCTGTCTCTGCTGCCAAATAGACTGCGTTACTTCGCGTCGTCAGGCAGCGCGTAAGCCACGATATAGTCGCCCATCTTCGTACCAAACGAGCCATGGCCCCCGGCCGAAATCACGACATACTGTTTGCCGTTCACCTCATAGGTCATCGGTGTGGCTTGTCCACCGGCGGGCAGACGTCCCTGCCACAGTTTCTCACCATTACTCATGTTGTAGGCGCGCAGGTAGTTGTCCGCCGTGGCGGCAATAAACAGCACGTTGCCTGCCGTGGAGATAGGACCGCCCAGCATTGGCATCCCCATATTGAACGGCACCGGAACCGGCATCGGGAACGGCATACTGTCCTGTGGCGTACCAATGCGTTTTTTCCAGACCACTTCATTGGTTTTCAGATCTAGCGCGGAGATATACCCCCAGGCCGGTTGCTTACACGGCAGACCAAACGGCGACAGGAACGGGTTCAGCGTGACGCCAAACGGCACGCCGTACTGTGGCTGAATACCGGATTCGCTACCCGTGCCTTGCGCATCTTTCGGCGGTTCCATTGGATTACCCGGACCCCGTGGGATCAGCTTAGAAACGAACGGCAGCGCCATCGGGTTCGCTATCGCTACCTGACGGTTAGGATCGACCGAAATACCGCCCCATTCGAACATCCCGAGGTTGCCTGGGAACACCAGCGTGCCCTGTTCAGACGGCGGGGTAAAGATGCCCTCATAGCGCATCTGGTGGAACATCACGCGGCACACCAGTTGGTCGAACATGGTGGCACCCCACATATCCGCCCCGGTAAGATCTTTTTTCGGGCGGAAACTCAGTTCAGAGAACGGCTGCGTTTTGCTGACGTAATCCCCTTTCGCAGCACCCTGCGGAACTGGTTTTTCGGGGGCCGGAACGACCAGTTCGCCGTTACGGCGATCGAGGACAAAGATGTTACCGGTTTTCGCTGGCGCGTAGATGACCGGGACTTTCTCACCTTTGACGGTGATATCCGCCAGCGTCGGCTGGGACGGCATGTCCATATCCCACAGGTCGTGGTGTACGGTCTGGTAGCTCCAGGCAAGCTTACCGGTGGTGGCGTTCAGCGCCACAATCGAACTGGCATAACGTTCCTGCTCCGGCGTACGGTTACCGCCCCAGATATCCGGGGTGGTCACGCCCATCGGCAGATAGACCAGATCCAGCTTCGCGTCGTAAGCCGCCGGGGCCCAGGAGTTGGGGGAGTTAAAGGTAAACGCGTGTTCGTCGGACGGGATGGCATTCGGGTCTTTGGCACCCGGATCGAAGGCCCACAGCAGCTTGCCGCTATTGACGTCAAAACCGCGGATCACGCCCGAGGTTTCGCGGGTGGAGAAGTTATCGGTAACCGAACCGGCAATCACGATGGTTTTATCGGTGATGATGGGCGGCGACGTAGGCTCATACAGCCCCGGCGTCGTGTCCGGCATACTGGTTTGCAGATTGAGAATACCTTTGTTGGCAAAGGTTTCGCACAGCTTGCCGGTTTCCGCATTCACTGCAAACAGACGACCATCGTTCACCGGCAGGATGATGCGGCGCGGACAGTCGGCAACCACTTCCGGCGAGGCGCTATCAGCTTTCGCTTCATGGTACGACACGCCACGGCAGGTGACGTGCTGGAAGCTGGTGTTGGTATTCAGTTGCGGATCGAAATGCCACTTCTCTTTCCCGGTGGCCGCATCAAGTGCGAACAGACGCTGGTGGGCGGTACAGAGATACAGCGTATCGCCGACTTTAATCGGCGTCACTTCATTGGTTATCTCACCTGGATCGTTAGGCTGCTTCAGGTCGCCGGTGCGGAACACCCACGCTTCCTTCAGGTTGTGGACGTTGTCGGCGTTGATCTGCTTGAGCGGCGAGAAGCGTTGGCCTTCCTGATTACGCCCATACGCTGGCCAGTCGTTGTCAGAGATCGTGGAGATAGCTTCGGCCGGAGTGGCGTCAGCGCTCAGGGTGCCGTTGATTTCTTGTGGGTCATGGAAACCTGCCCAGGTCAGGATCCCTGCGCTAATCAGCAGAGCCACCACCAGTGCCGCTACGGCACCACGAGAAGGAACAATCAGGCGATGCCAGACAAACGGTAAAATCAGCCAGATGCCGAAGAAGACCAGAATGTCACTGCGCGGCGTTAGCGCCCAAAAGTCGAAGCCGACTTCCCAGACGCCCCAGATCAGGGTCGCGAGGAGCAGGGCGGCGTAGAGCCACAGTGCGGAACGCTGACTGCGCCAGAGCATAACGGCGACACCCAGCATGACAAGACCGGCGATCGGATAGTACCAGGAGCCGCCAATGGCGACCAGCCAGCCTCCGCCGATCAGAAGATACAGCCCGCAAAGTGCTGCAAAGAGGGCCGTTAACACCACGAGGCGTCGTAGTGAACGTGCGTTGTTATCTGCCATAAAAATACACCATCTCAATTTGTTAATTTTTTAGTAGCAATTAATTATAGGATTTAACAAGTGTGATCGTCATCACAAAATGAGCTTTATTAAGAGATGCCGCGGATAAATACTTTTACTGGTATACTGCATACCTTGCACTTCGATGCTGTTCCGGTAGAAGCAGACATTGAGTGATTTGTTTTTAAATCATATGGTTAGAGTTATGAAACATACTGTAGAAGTAATGATCCCCGAAGCGGAGATCAAAGCGCGGATTGCCGAACTGGGTCGTCAGATTACTGAACGTTACAAAGACAGCGGCAGTGACATGGTGCTGGTTGGTCTGCTGCGTGGCTCATTTATGTTTATGGCGGATCTGTGCCGTGAAGTGCAGGTATCTCATGAAGTCGATTTTATGACCGCCTCCAGCTACGGTAGCGGCATGTCCACCACCCGTGACGTCAAGATCCTTAAAGATCTCGATGAAGACATTCGCGGCAAAGACGTGCTGATTGTGGAAGACATTATCGACTCCGGCAACACGCTGTCGAAAGTGCGTGAAATCCTGAGCCTGCGTGAACCGAAATCTCTGGCGATTTGCACTCTGCTGGATAAACCCTCCCGCCGTGAAGTAAACGTTCCGGTCGAGTTCATCGGTTTCTCCATTCCGGATGAGTTTGTGGTGGGCTACGGTATTGACTACGCTCAACGTTATCGCCATCTGCCGTATGTCGGCAAAGTGGTGCTGCTGGACGAGTAAGCGTAAAAAAGCCGGGAAAATCCCGGCGTTGACTGGCTACGTCCCCGGTGCATGACCGGGGATTTTTATTTGTGGTTAATGTGTTTCTGGCTGAGGTTAGAAACACCCTGGCGATAACGCTGTTCCAGAGTGGCGCGACTGGTCGCGGTCACTTCCAGATCGCGCAACAGGCCATCGTGAATACCGTATGCCCAGCCGTGGATGGTCACTTTCTGACCCCGTTTCCAGGCTGACTGCATGATGGTGGAGTGACCCAGGTTATACACCTGCTCCATCACGTTCAGTTCACATAGCGTGTCCATACGGCGTTCTTGCGGCATTTCGCCAAGCAATGAGCTATGTTTGAACCAGATATCACGAATATGCAGCAACCAGTTGTCGATGAGACCCAGTTCCGGGTTCTCGACAGCAGCCTGAACGCCGCCACACCCGTAGTGACCACAGATAATAATGTGTTCAACTTCGAGGACATCAACGGCATACTGAACAACGGAGAGGCAGTTGAGGTCGGTATGGATGACCAGGTTAGCCACATTACGGTGGACAAATAATTCGCCCGGTTCAAGGCCGGTTAAACGTTCTGCGGGAACGCGACTGTCGGAACATCCAATCCATAGAAAGCGTGGTTTCTGCGCTTGCGCCAGTTTCTCAAAAAATCCGGAATCCTCTTCCACCAGCATTTTTGACCATAGTGCATTGTTGCTGATGAGTGTATCTATGTCTTTCATGGAGGTTAACGACCTGTAACCAAATAAGTGCGTTGGGCTAATATAGGGCAACTCCGGGATTATTTAAACCACATATAAAGTGTAAGAACGTAAGGTAAGTAAAAATTTATGACCATTGCACTGGAACTTCAACAACTTAAAAAAACTTATCCCGGCGGCGTTCAGGCGCTGCGCGGGATAGATTTACAGGTCGAGGCGGGGGATTTTTACGCGCTTCTGGGACCGAACGGGGCAGGAAAGTCGACCACTATCGGTATCATCAGCTCGCTGGTGAATAAATCTTCCGGGCGCGTCAGCGTCTTTGGCTACGATCTCGAAAAAGATGTCGTCAACGCCAAACGCCAACTGGGGCTGGTGCCGCAGGAATTTAACTTCAACCCGTTTGAGACCGTGCAGCAGATTGTGGTCAATCAGGCGGGCTACTACGGCGTGGAGCGTAAAGAAGCCATTGAGCGCAGCGAAAAGTATTTAAAACAGCTCGATCTGTGGGAAAAACGCAACGAACGTGCGCGAATGCTATCCGGTGGGATGAAGCGCCGTCTGATGATTGCCCGTGCGCTGATGCATGAGCCGAAGCTGCTGATTCTCGATGAACCGACGGCGGGCGTCGATATCGAACTTCGCCGCTCAATGTGGGGCTTTTTGAAGGATTTGAACGACAAAGGCACCACGATCATTCTGACCACCCACTACCTGGAAGAAGCGGAAATGCTCTGCCGCAACATTGGGATTATTCAGCACGGTGAACTGGTCGAAAACACCTCGATGAAAAACCTGCTCTCTAAGCTCAAATCTGAAACCTTTATTCTCGATCTGGCGGCGAAAAGTCCGCTGCCGCAGCTGGAGGGCTATCACTATCGGCTGGTGGATACCTCAACGCTGGAAGTCGAAGTGCTGCGTGAGCAGGGAATTAACAGCGTGTTCAGCCAACTCAGCGCGCAGGGCATCCAGGTACTGAGTATGCGTAACAAAGCGAACCGTCTTGAAGAGCTGTTTGTGTCACTGGTTCATGAAAAACAAGGAGATCGCGCATGATGCAGCTTTACTGGGTCGCGCTGAAAAGCATCTGGGCGAAAGAGATCAACCGCTTTATGCGGATCTGGATCCAGACGCTGGTGCCGCCCGTCATCACCATGACGCTCTATTTTATTATCTTCGGTAACCTGATTGGCTCCCGTATTGGCGAGATGCACGGTTTCAGTTACATGCAGTTTATCGTGCCGGGTCTGATCATGATGGCGGTGATCACCAACGCCTATGCGAACGTCGCGTCGTCGTTCTTTAGCGCCAAGTTCCAGCGCAACATCGAAGAGCTGCTGGTCGCACCGGTGCCCACGCACGTGATCATCGCTGGTTTTGTCGGCGGTGGCGTCGCGCGCGGACTGTGCGTCGGGGTTCTGGTGACGGCGATTTCGCTGTTCTTTGTTCCGTTCCAGGTGCATTCGTGGCTGTTTGTTGCGCTGACGCTGGTTCTGACGGCGATTCTGTTTTCGCTGGCGGGCCTGTTGAACGCCGTGTTCGCAAAAACCTTTGACGATATCAGCCTGATCCCGACCTTTGTGCTGACGCCGCTGACTTATCTTGGCGGGGTGTTCTATTCCCTCACGCTGCTGCCGCCGTTCTGGCAGGGCTTATCGCAGTTGAACCCGATCGTCTACATGATCAGCGGCTTCCGCTACGGCTTCCTCGGTATTCACGACGTACCGCTGGTGACCACGTTTGGCGTGCTGGTGGTCTTTATTGTGGCGTTTTATCTGCTGTGCTGGTCCTTAATCCAGCGCGGACGCGGGTTGCGTAGCTGACTGTTTTCACCCTCTCCTCCGGGTGAGGAGAGGGTGATTTTTGACCATTGTCATCATTCTCCATTTGTCACACTGATAAACTACTTGTCTGCTAACGAGGTGATAAATGCTAGGTTGGGTCATTACCTGTCATGACGATAAGGCTGAGGAACTCCTGAGCCTTCTGGAAAAAAAACACGGCCCGCTGACGCAATGCCGGGCGGTAAATTTTTGGCGTGGGTTGAGCGCGAACATGCTGAGTCGGATGATGTGCGACGCCTTACATGCCACAGATTCCGGTGATGGCGTCATCTTTCTGACCGATCTCCCCGGTGCGGCGCCGTATCGCGTGGCGTCATTGATGAGCCATAAACATCCGCAGTGTGAAGTGATCTCCGGCATTAATGAGACGCTGCTGGGGAGCATGGTTTCATCACGAAAATCAATGAGTAGTCCGGCGTTTCGCGACCAGATTGTTGCTCTCGGCGGACCAGAAGTGACCAGTCTTTGGCATCAGCAACAGAAAAATCCCCCCTTTGTTCTGCTGCACGATTTGTATGAGTATTAATCATTCTTATAAATGAAGTGAATTGGTACAATCGTTGCGTTGTTTCTTGCCCCGGTTATCGTTAATGATGAAATATCTGTTCCTCTTGCTGCTGTCCCTCTCTACAGCCGTCAGTGCGGCGTTACCTGCTCGTTATATGCAAACCACTGAAGATGCGGCTATTTGGGCGCAAATTGGCGATAACATGATGACCGTGGGAAATATTCGCGCCGGGCAGATTATTTCTGTCATTCCGGTCGCTGCGGATTACTACGAATTCAAATTTGGCTTCGGCACCGGGTTTATCGACAAGGGCCATCTGGAACCCGTGCAGGGTAAACAACGTGTTGAAGACAGCCTCGGTGACCTCAACAAGCCGCTCAGCAACCAGAATCTGATCACCTGGCAGGCCACCCCCGTCTATAACGCGCCAAATGTTGGCAGCGCGCCGTTTGGCGTACTGGCAGATAACCTGCGTTATCCCATCATCAGTAAGCTTAAAGATCGGCTGAATCAAACCTGGTATCAGATCCGCATTGGTGACCGACTGGCCTGGATAAGCGCCCTCGACGCCCAGGAAGATCGCGGGCTGCCGGTGCTGACCTATCACCATATTCTGCGTGATGAAGAGAACACGCGCTTTCGTCATACCTCCACCACTACGTCAGTCCGCGCTTTCAGCAACCAGATGACCTGGCTGCGCGATCGCGGTTACAGCACGCTGACAATGGCTCAACTGGAAGGCTATGTGCAAAACCAATTGAACCTGCCCGCGCGGGCGGTGGTGATTACCTTTGATGACGGCCTGAAGTCGGTGAGCCGCTATGCGTATCCGGTACTGAAGCAGTATGGAATGAAGGCCACGGCCTTTATTATCTCGTCAAGAATTAAAGTTCGTCCGCAAAAGTGGGATCCCAAATCGCTGCAGTTTATGAGCATTTCAGAACTTAACGGTATCCGCGATGTGTTTGATTTTCAGTCCCATACGCACTTTTTGCATCGGGTAGACGGCCATCGTCGCCCGATTCTGCTCAGCCGCAGCCAGCATAATATTCTGTATGATTTTGAACGTTCCCGGCGCGCGCTGGCCCCGTTTAATCCGCACGTGCTCTATCTTTCCTACCCGTTTGGCAGTTATAACGCGACGGCTGTGAAAGCGGCACAAGAGGCTGGATTTCACCTGGCGGTGACAACGGTGAAAGGAAAGGTGAAGCCGGGGGATAATCCGTTCTTACTCAAACGCTTATACATCTTAAGAACGGATTCGCTGGAGACCATGTCGCGGCTGATCAGCAATCAGCCGCAGGGGTAGTTCACTTACGCAACCTGAACCGGAATGGCTTTTGCGGTGCGTTTCATTTCGTTGTCGCCTTCGAAGTAAGCGACCTTCGGCTGCCAGCGGCGCGCTTCTTCGTCAGACATGGTGACGAAGCTGGCGATGATCACAATATCGCCCACGCTGGCACAGTGTGCCGCCGCGCCGTTAACGGAGATGATTCTGGAGCCGCGTTCGGCGGCAATTGCATAGGTGGAGAAGCGCTTGCCGTTGCTCACATTCCAGATATCAATGGCTTCATTTTCGAGGATCCCGGCGGCATCCAGGAAATCCTGATCGATGGCGCAGGAACCTTCATAGTGCAGGTCCGCCTGAGTCACTTTCACGCGGTGGAGTTTGCCCTGCAGCATAGTGCGAATCATAACGTCTACCTTAAACTCGTATCGATAACGAAGCAGGTCGAAACCTGCTTTGAGAATTTTCTCAGGCAGTATTGCCTGATTTTTAACCCCTGTCTACTGGGTTAATGCAACCGTCTGATTGTCGATTAACCGTGCCTGACCGAGCCATGCGGCAACCAGAATCACGGCACGCTGGCTGCTCTCGGTCAGCTCAAGCAGCGTGTCAGCATCGCGGATCTGAATATCATCGGGACGGAAGCCTTTTTCCGTCAGCTCCTGCTCCGCGATGGCAACAATCTCTTCCAGTTCACGCTCGCCGGCCTGCAGTTTTTCGCCGATGCGGCTCATTACTTTGTACAAACCAGGGGCGATTTTACGTTGTTCGGCCGTCAGATAACCGTTACGCGAACTCAGGGCTAAACCGTCTTTGGCGCGAATAATCGGCACGCCGACGATATCGATGTCGTAGCCCATATCGGCAACCATTTTGCGGATCAGCGCCAGTTGCTGGAAGTCCTTCTCGCCAAAGCAGGCGACGTCCGGCTGTACCAGATTGAACAGCTTGCTGACGATGGTTGAAACACCACGGAAATGACCCGGGCGGCTGGCGCCTTCCAGCATCGTCGAGAGGCCGGGGACATCCACGTACGTCTGCCCGTCGGTGCCCTGGGGATAGATTTGGTCCGGCGCGGGGGCAAAGACGAAATCCACTTTACGCTTGTTCAGCTTTTCGCAGTCTTCCTGCAATGTGCGCGGGTAGCGCACCAGATCGTCCGGGCGGTCAAACTGCATCGGGTTAACGAAAATACTCACCACCACGATGTCCGCACGGGCTTTGGCTTCATCAACCAGCTTCATGTGACCATCATGCAGGTTGCCCATCGTCGGCACCAGCGCAATGCGCTTACCTTCCTGACGGGCTCTGCGGATATGCTGACGCAGCAGTGGCAGGGTTTCAATAATCAGCACAACAAGACTCCTTAATGGAAACTGTGTTCTTCGCCCGGATAGACGCCGGACTCAACCTCGGCAATATACTGCCGTACCGCGGCGCGCATGTCGCCTGCTTGCGTAAGGAAATTTTTGGCAAATTTCGGAATATGGCCGCCGGTGATGCCAAAGGCGTCGTGCATCACTAAGATTTGTCCGTCGGTGACGTTACCGGCACCGATGCCGATAACCGGAATAGAGAGCGCGTCAGTCACACGTTTGGCCAACTCAACCGGGACGCATTCCAGCACAATCAGCTGCGCGCCCGCGGCTTCCAGCGCCAGAGCATCGTCGAGCAAAACCTGTCCGGCATCGCCACGGCCCTGAATTTTATAGCCACCAAAGATATTGACCGACTGTGGCGTCAATCCTAAGTGTCCGCAAACGGGCACCGCGCGCTCTGTGAGCATTTTCACGGTCTCTACCAGCCAGGCGCCGCCTTCAATCTTGACCATGTTCGCGCCCGCACGCATGACGATGGCCGAATTTTCAAAGGCCTGTTCCGGCGTCGCGTAAGCCATAAACGGCAGATCGGCGAGTAGCAGGCAATTCGGCGCGCCGCGACGTACCGCACGCGTGTGGTAAGCGATATCTTCAACGGTCACCGGCAGGGTGGATTCATGCCCTTGCATCGTCATCCCCAGGGAGTCCCCGACCAGCATCACATTGATCCCTTCGTCGGCAAACAGTCTGGCGAAGCTGTAGTCATAGGCAGTAATGGTGGCGAAGCGTTTTTTCTCTTGTTTGCACTTCTGCAACAGCGAGATGGTGGTCGGTTTCATAACATTTCCTGATGGTGAACGTCATATTTACCGGCATTTTAACAGTCACATTCAGTGGGGCAATTGATTTAAGCAACCGTCGGACGTGAAAAGAACAAACGTGAGGAAAGTAGAGGGAGATTACCAGCGCGCGGGTTTTTCTGCGCCAAGGTGAGTGAGTACCTGTTGCAGCGAGATACCGTCAGGGAAGTGCAGGTCAGGGGCGATTTCAAACAGTGGCCAGAGCATAAAACCACGATTTTTCATGTCGTAGTGTGGCACGGTTAACCGTTCGTTGTGGATGACGCGATCGCCAAACAGCATGATGTCCAGATCTAACGTGCGGGGTCCCCAGCGTTCAGCCTTACGTACCCGGCCTTGTTGAAGTTCAATGCGCTGGGTGTGATCGAGCAATGTTTCTGGCTCGAGCGTTGTTTCCAGCGCCACGGCGGCGTTCAGGTAATCGGGCTGATCCTGCGGACCCAGCGGCGGGGTTCGATAAAAGGAAGAAACGGCCACAACCCGACTTTCAGGGATCTCACGTATCGCGTTGACGGCAGCATTGACCTGCTCCAGAGGAGAAGCCAGATTGCTGCCCAGTGCGATATAAACGAGGGTCATGCCGTTCCTTCACGACGCGGCGCGCGCTTACGCGGACGACGGTGACGACGGCGTGGTGACGGATCTTCATCCAGCTCGTTCAGCATGCCTTTCTGCTCTGGCGGCGCTGAAACCTGGAATTCGCCCCACCACTGCGTCAGGCGCTGCAGTTCGGTATTATTTTCCACTTCGGCACGCAGGGCGAGTAAATCATACGCGGCGCGGAATTTCGGATGCTCCATCAGCTTCCACGCGCGCTTACCCTGACGACGGGACATACGCAGTTGTAACTGCCAGATGTCGCGGGTCAGCGAGGTGAGACGTTTCGGGATCGCCAGCGAACGGCAGGCTTCATCCAGCACTTCATTCATTGCCAGCGCGAACGCGTCATAGTAAGCCAGACCGCTTTCCTGGGCGATTTTCTGCGCCATTTCCAGCAGCGGATACCAGAACATCGCGGCAAACAGGAAGGCCGGGTTAACGCGCATATCGTTATGAATGCGGTTATCGGTATTTTTCAGCACCTGCGCGATGATGCGTTCCATTGCACTGTCGCCATTCTCGGTGAAATAGCGAGTGATGGTCGGGAACAGTGGCTGGAACAGGCTGTATTCGCGCAGCTTTTTATAGGTTTCATAGCCGTAGCCCGCCTGCAACAGCTTCAGCGTCTCTTCAAACAGGCGCGCGGGCGGGATATCGTTGAGCAGCGTTGCCAGGCGCGGAATCGGCTCTGCCGTTTCCGGGCTTATCTTCATGTCGAGCTTCGCCGCGAAACGCACGGCGCGCAGCATCCGCACCGGATCTTCGCGGTAGCGGGTTTCCGGATTGCCGATCAGGCGGATTACGCCATCTTCCAGATCCTGCATGCCGCCAACATAGTCGCGAACGGTAAAATCAGCGACGCTGTAATAAAGGCTGTTAATGGTGAAGTCACGGCGCTGGGCGTCTTCTTCGATGGAGCCGAAAATGTTGTCGCGCAGCAGCATACCGTTTTGTCCGCGCTGGGACGTGGTACGGTCGCTTTCGCTGCCTTCGTGATGACCACGAAAGGTGGCGACTTCAATAATTTCCGGGCCAAACATGACGTGTGCCAGACGGAAACGGCGGCCTACAAGGCGGCAGTTACGGAACAGCTTGCGCACCTGGTCTGGCGTCGCATTGGTCGTGACGTCAAAATCTTTCGGTTTTTTGCCAAGCAGAAGGTCGCGGACGCCTCCGCCAACCAGCCAGGCTTCGTATCCCGCTTTATTCAGCCTGTACATTACCTTCAGGGCATTTTCACTGATATCTTTGCGTGAAATAGCGTGCTGCTCGCGCGGGATGACCGTCATACGCGGACGGGCGACGGCAATTTCAGCCTCGCTCTCTTCGCGGCTTAGCACCTTGCGGCAAAAATTAGCGACTCGGGTAAAAATAGTGCACCTCGGTAGTGTCAAACAATATTCAGATTTCAGTTCAAATCATTAGCTGTGTAAAAATAGCGGCTAATCATAGCTCAGCACGACGTATTTGAGAATGCCGGATTTACAATCGCTGATTCAGGGACTGTCGAAAGCGTCCAGTTTGCCACGGCACAGGCGAGGATCTCATCGACGCGCATCTCCCGCCACGGCCAATCACTCTGTTGCCCAAGAAAGCGCAGCGCGTCCATAAGAACAGGACGCGGATCGCCGTGCGGCAAGGCAGGGGCATGATTCTGTTTGGAAAGTTTAGCGCCTTGCGCATTGAGCGCCAGCGGCAGATGAATATAGTCCGGAGGCGTCCAGCCAAACTGTTGGTACAGCGAGAGTTGTCGCACCGTCGGTTCGATCAAATCGGCACCGCGCACGATTTCGCTGACCCCCTGAAAGTGATCATCCACCACCACCGCCAGGTTATAGGCAAACAGTCCATCACGGCGATGGATAATAAAATCTTCTCTCGCCAGGCGTTCGTCGGCCTGGATATCACCGCGAAGTCGATCGTGAAAATGGGTGACGGGATGCTGCTGTTTAATGCGCACTGCCGCTTGCGCTGGCCCGTTATGCAACGCGCGGCAGTGACCATCATAAATTCCACCAATGCTCTGGACGCGTGCGCGGGTACAGGTGCAGTAGTAACTCAGCCCCCGGTCATATAACCAGGCGAGCGCGTCGCGGTAGGCGTCATGGCGCTGTGACTGCCATAAAATGTCGCCATCCCAGTGCAGGCCGTAATGTTCCAGTTGACGCAGAATCGTGTCTGCGGCACCGGGAACTTCACGAGGAGGATCAATATCTTCTATACGTACTCGCCATATTCCCTGACGGGCGCGAGCCTGTAAGTAACTGCCCAGCGCAGCAATGAGGGAGCCAAAGTGCAGTTCACCGGAAGGTGACGGGGCGAATCGGCCAATATAGTGTGAGTCAGTCATCTTTGCATAAAAATGAACAGGCGGGGAAAGCCCCGCCTGTTGTAAACGTTTCAAACGCCAGGCCTTAGCCTGCCATTTGTTTTTCGCGAATTTCAGCCAGCGTTTTGCAGTCGATGCACAGATCGGCTGTTGGACGCGCTTCCAGGCGACGAATACCAATTTCTACACCGCAGGATTCGCAGTAGCCGAAATCTTCGTCTTCAACCTTCTTCAGCGTTTTCTCGATCTTTTTGATCAGTTTGCGCTCACGGTCACGGTTACGCAGTTCGAGGCTGAACTCTTCTTCCTGTGCGGCACGGTCTACCGGGTCCGGGAAGTTGGCTGCTTCATCCTGCATATGAGTAACGGTGCGATCGACTTCATCCCTAAGTTGATTACGCCATGCTTCAAGAATACGCCTGAAGTGCGACAGCTGGGCTTCGTTCATATACTCTTCGCCCGGTTTCTCCTGGTACGGCTCCACCCCAGCGATGGCGAGAATACTCAGGGACGATGTTTTACGGTTTTGCCCTTCTTGCATGTTGCTTCTCCTTAACACGCACTATCGATCCCCATGTTCGGGGGAAAAATCAGGTCGCTATAAATAGCAGATGCTTTTCAGGATAGCAATTAACTAAACGTAACACTTGACAACCCTGTGAGGAAAAGCGTATTTGCGCACGCGACCAGAATACTAAATAACCAATTGTTTACAACACTATAAAGTGACAGTTAATGGCTCTATCAGAGTCATACTATCGGCAGAAAGTTCCGCTTTATAAATCAGAATTTCTACCCCCTTACGCTGTGCTTCGAACAATAGTTGCGCATATTTCGCGTCAATATGGCGCGCGGGTGAAAACCGTGTAATGGCGGAGTGCAGGACGGCAAAGAAAATCACAGCGCGTTTGCCCTCGGCCGCTACGCTCATCAGTTCCCGAAGATGTTTCTGACCTCGTTCAGTGATGGCATCGGGAAAATAACCAAAATCCTTTTCCGCTAACGTTACCGATTTCACTTCAATATAGCAGTCAGGCCGTGAATCTGCCTGTAACATAAAATCAATGCGGCTCCGTTCGGCGCCGTATTTTACTTCGCTTTTCAGCGTGGAATAGCCTGAAAGTTCTGAAATTCGTCCCTGTTCAATCGCCTCTTTTGTCAGTCTGTTAGCCCATAAGGTATTAACACAAATTAACGCGCCCGTCTGGGTTTGGGTTAATTCCCAGGTGTGCGGATATTTGCGTTTGATATTCTCTGACGTCGAATACCAGACCGTATCACCGGGCGTTGCACACCCCGTCATCGCCCCGGTATTGGGGCAGTGTAGCGTGAGTTCAGTCCCGTCAGATGTGATCACATCGGCTAAAAAGCGTTTATATCGCTGAACCAGCGTCGCGCGCTGGAGAGGAGGCGTAAATTGCATCGCGCATGTCCTTGATTATTCGGTAAGCGTCCAGCGCTGAAGTTTGGCGTAACGCGTACGTCCTCGGGAAAAAGAGGACGCATACAGGGCAAATTCCGTCACCGGAAATGACCAGCAAAAGCCAGGCGGTGGGATCGCCACGGCGTGGCTGGCGTCGCGCAATAGCGTCACGTGAGGATGAAACGGTTGTGGACTTTGATAACACCCGCTGCGCGCCGCCTGAGCCCGCAGAATATTGGCCAGTTGCAACAGCCCACGCGGGGACTGACGCGTCCCCAGCCAGACCACGCGAGAGCGTAACCACTGTCCGGCATCATCCAGACTGAGCGTAAATCCTGGCTGGCGAATGCGTCCGGCAAGGGCGATCAGCGCCTGTTGTTTGTCAGCGCTCACATCGCCTAAAAATGCCAGCGTTAAATGCAGGTTCTCGGCCGCAACGGGGCGTCCCGCCTCAGGGAGAAAATGTGCCGCCCGCCACGAGATCAGTTGCTCACGTACGATGGCGGGCAGTTCGATGGCAAAAAACAGCCGTTTCGGCTCAGACATCTTAGGTACTCGGTTATGAATTAACGCGATGCTACAATGCGGCGCGAAGAATGTTAACCCTCTGGAGCCATTTGTGACGTCGTTACCTGTTGCTGCTGTACTGCCTGAATTGCTTACTGCCCTGGATTCTGCGCCGCAGGTACTGCTGAGCGCGCCGACGGGGGCCGGTAAGTCAACCTGGTTGCCGCTACAGTTTCTGGCGCATAAGGGCATCAAAGGGCGGATTATCCTGCTGGAACCGCGTCGTCTGGCGGCGCGTAACGTGGCGCAAAGGCTTGCGGAACTGCTTAATGAAAAGCCCGGTGAGACGGTCGGCTACCGGATGCGGGCGCAATCCTGCGTCGGGCCAGCAACGCGGCTTGTGGTGGTCACCGAAGGGGTGCTGACGCGGATGATCCAGCGCGACCCGGAGCTCAGCGGGGTAGGGCTGGTGATCCTCGATGAATTTCATGAACGCAGCCTGCAGGCGGATCTCGCGCTGGCGCTGCTGCTGGACGTGCAGCAAGGACTGCGTGACGATCTTAAACTGCTGATCATGTCCGCCACGCTGGATAACGATCGCCTGCAACAGTGCCTGCCGGATGCGCCGGTGATCGTTTCTGAAGGACGTGCCTTTCCCGTTGAGCGTCGTTATCAGCCGCTGGCATCGCAGTTGCGTTTCGACGAGGCCGTGGCGGTCGCCTGCGCCGAACTGCTGCGCAAAGAGCCTGGCTCGCTGCTGCTGTTTTTACCCGGTGTCGGGGAGATCCTGCGCGTACAGGAGCAATTGAGTACGCGAGTCGGCAGTGATGTACTGCTGTGTCCGCTGTATGGCGCGCTGTCGCTCAACGATCAGCGCAAAGCGATTTTGCCTGCCCCGCAAGGGACGCACAAAGTTGTGCTGGCGACCAATATTGCGGAGACCAGTCTGACCATTGAGGGGATTCGCCTGGTGGTTGACTGCGCGCAGGAGCGGGTGGCGCGGTTTGACGCGCGCACCGGGTTGACCCGACTTATCACCCAGCGCATTAGCCAGGCATCAATGACTCAGCGCGCCGGGCGTGCCGGGCGTCTGGAGCCCGGTATCTGTCTGCATCTGATTGCCAAAGAGCAGGCGGAACGCGCCGCAGCGCAAGGGGATCCTGAAATTTTGCACAGCGATCTCTCGGGTTTACTGATGGAATTGTTGCAGTGGGGCTGTCGCGATCCCGCGCAACTCACCTGGCTGGATCTGCCGCCCGCCGTCAACTTACAGGCGGCGAAACGATTACTGCACATGCTGGGGGCGCTGGATGGCGAGCAGCTCAGTGCGACGGGGCAAAAAATGGCGGCACTGGGTAACGACCCGCGCCTGGCCGCAATGTTAGTCAGTGCTTCCACACCCGACGATGCGGCCACTGCGGCAAAGCTGGCGGCGATTCTTGAGGAACCTCCGCGGATGGGCAATACCGATCTTGGCGTGGCGTTTTCCCGCCATCAGCCCGCCTGGCAACAGCGGAGTCAGCAACTTCTCAACCGTCTGCATGTTCGCAACGGCGAAGCGGATGCGTCACGCATTGCCCCGTTGCTGGCTCAGGCCTTTGCTGACCGTATCGCGCGCCGACGCAGCCAGGACGGGCGTTATCAACTGGCGAATGGCATGGGGGCGGCGCTGGACGCCGATGATGCGTTAGGGCGGCACGAATGGCTGATGGCGCCTCTGTTATTACAGGGTAGCGCGTCGCCGGATGCGCGGATCCTGCTGGCGCTGCCGCTCGATATCGACGCGCTTATTCAGCGTTGTCCTGCGCTGTTACAGCAGTCTGATACCATCGAGTGGGATGAGACGCAGGGGACGCTGAAAGCCTGGCGCAGACTGCGAATCGGGGAGCTGACGGTCAAAGTTCAGCCGCTGGCAAAACCGTCCGAAGAGGAACTGCATCTGGCGATGCTTAATGGCATCCGCGATAAAGGCCTGAGCGTGCTCAACTGGACGCCCGCGGCAGAACAACTGCGGTTACGCCTGCACTGTGCGGCGAAATGGCTGCCGGAGTATGACTGGCCAGCCGTGGACGACAGGACATTACTGGCCACGCTGGAGAACTGGCTGCTGCCGCATATGAGCGGCGTGCATTCGTTGCGCGGCCTGAAATCGCTGGATGTTCACCAGGCATTGAGCGGGTTACTGGATTATTCCCTGCAGCAACGTCTGGTGAGTTCGCTACCCACACATTACACTGTGCCGACGGGAAGTCGGATAGCCATTCGTTATCACGAAGATAACCCGCCGGCACTGGCAGTCAGAATGCAGGAGATGTTTGGCGAGGCCAGCACGCCGACCATCGCCGAAGGCCGCGTGCCGCTGGTGCTGGAGCTCTTGTCCCCCGCGCAGCGACCGTTGCAGATAACCCAGGATTTGGCTGCGTTCTGGCAGGGGTCGTATCGCGACGTGCAAAAAGAGATGAAAGGGCGCTATCCCAAACATGTCTGGCCGGACGATCCGGCGAACACGGCACCGACGCGGCGGACTAAAAAGTATTCGTAAGCCGGATAAGGCATTTACGCTCATTCGACAAAAGAGCCGTAAAATTGAGAGATTTCTTCTTCTGTCTTCGGACGGAAGAACAGAGAATCAGGCCTTTGCGCCTGAATGTTGCGGAGAAAAAGCATGGCCGGGAATGACCGCGAGCCAATTGGACGCAAAGGGAAACCCACGCGTCCGGTGAAACAAAAGGTGAGCCGTCGCCAACTCAGAGACGATGAGTACGACGACGATTATGATGATGACTATGAGGATGAAGAACCGATGCCGCGTAAAGGTAAAGGCAAAGGGCGTAAGCCTCGTGGTAAGCGCGGCTGGATGTGGCTGCTGCTGAAAATAGCGATTGTTTTTGCGGTACTGCTTGCCATCTACGGCGTTTATCTGGATCAAAAAATCCGTAGCCGTATCGATGGCAAAGTCTGGCAGTTGCCGGCGGCGGTGTATGGCCGGATGGTCAACCTAGAGCCGGAAATGTCGGTCAGCAAGAACGAGATGGTTAAACTGCTGGAAGCCACCCAGTACCGTCAGGTCAGCAAGATGACGCGTCCTGGCGAGTTTACCGTGCAGGCCAACAGCATTGAGATGATCCGCCGTCCGTTTGATTTTCCGGACAGCAAAGAGGGTCAGGTGCGCGCGCGTCTGACGTTCGATGATGGTCGCCTGGATACCATCGTCAACATGGATAACAACCGCCAGTTCGGTTTCTTCCGTCTCGATCCGCGCCTGATAACCATGCTGTCGTCGCCAAACGGCGAACAGCGTCTGTTTGTCCCACGCAGCGGCTTCCCGGATCTGCTGGTGGATACGCTGCTGGCGACCGAAGACCGTCATTTCTATGAACATGATGGGGTGAGTTTGTACTCTATCGGCCGCGCGGTGCTGGCGAACCTGACCGCCGGACGCACGGTACAGGGGGCAAGTACCCTGACCCAACAGCTGGTGAAAAACCTGTTCCTCTCCAGCGAACGTTCGTACTGGCGTAAGGCCAACGAAGCCTATATGGCGCTGCTGATGGATGCGCGCTACAGCAAAGATCGCATTCTTGAGCTGTATATGAACGAAGTGTATCTCGGTCAGAGCGGCGATAACGAAATTCGCGGCTTCCCGCTGGCGAGCCTGTACTACTTTGGCCGCCCGGTGGAAGAGCTGAGCCTTGATCAGCAGGCGCTGCTGGTGGGGATGGTGAAAGGGGCGTCAGTCTACAACCCGTGGCGTAACCCGAAACTGGCGCTTGAACGTCGTAACCTGGTGCTGCGTCTGCTGCAACAACAGCAGGTGATCGATCAGGAACTGTACGACATGCTGAGCGCCCGCCCGTTAGGCGTGCAGCCGCGTGGCGGGGTGATCTCACCACAGCCCGCGTTTATGCAGATGGTGCGTCAGGAGTTGCAGGCGAAGCTGGGCGATAAAGTGAAAGATCTCTCCGGCGTGAAGATCTTCACCACCTTTGACTCTGTTGCCCAGGATGCTGCCGAGAAAGCGGCGGTTGACGGGATCCCGGAACTGAAAAAACAGCGCAAGCTGAGCGATCTGGAAACCGCGATTGTGGTGGTGGACCGCTTTAGTGGCGAAGTTCGCGCCATGGTCGGTGGCGCTGAGCCGCAGTTTGCCGGTTATAACCGCGCGATGCAGGCGCGTCGTTCGATTGGTTCTCTGGCCAAACCGGCGACCTATCTGACCGCGCTGAGCCAGCCGAAAATCTATCGCCTGAACACCTGGATTGCCGATGCGCCGATTGCGCTGCGCCAGCCAAACGGTCAGGTGTGGTCGCCGCAGAACGACGATCGTCGTTACAGCGAAAGCGGCAAAGTCATGTTAGTGGATGCGTTGACGCGCTCGATGAACGTACCGACGGTTAATCTGGGGATGGCGCTTGGCCTGCCAGCCGTCACCGATACCTGGCTGAAGCTGGGCGTGCCGAAAGAGCAGTTGCATCCGGTTCCGGCTATGCTGCTGGGGGCGCTGAACCTGACGCCTATCGAAGTGGCGCAGGCGTTCCAGACGATCGCCAGCGGCGGTAACCGTGCGCCGCTTTCCGCGCTGCGTTCGGTTATTGCTGAAGACGGCACCGTGCTGTACCAGAGCTTCCCGCAGGCGGAGCGCGCCGTTCCGGCTCAGGCCGCCTATATGACGCTGTGGACGATGCAGCAGGTTGTGCAGCGCGGCACCGGTCGCCAGCTTGGCGCGAAGTATCCGAATCTGCATCTGGCGGGTAAAACCGGGACCACGAACAATAACGTCGATACGTGGTTTGCCGGTATTGACGGCAGTCAGGTGACCATCACCTGGGTAGGTCGCGATAACAACCAGCCAACGAAGCTGTACGGGGCGAGTGGGGCTATGTCGATTTATCAGCGCTATCTGGCGAACCAGACGCCGACGCCGCTGACGCTGACCCCGCCGGAGGATATTGCGGAGATGGGCGTCGACTATGACGGTAACTTTGTCTGCAGTGGCGGTATGCGCACGTTGCCGGTCTGGACATCAGATCCGGATTCACTCTGCCAGCAGGGCGAAATGCAACAGCCGACCGGGAACCCGTTCGATCAATCTTCTCAGCCGCAGCAACAGCAGCAACAGCAGCAACAGCCGCCGAAGGAAGAGAAGAAAGACAGCGACGGGGTAGCGGGCTGGATTAAGGATATGTTCGGCAGTAACTAATCGCCGTGCCGGATGGCGCTTCGCTTATCCGGCCTACAGGGCTCATGCAGGTATTGGGCTGGTAGGCTGGATAAGGCATTTTTGCCGCCATCCGGCAATTCTCCTACAAAAACATTTCGCACCACTTTCTTAACCCTTTCTTTTCATCTGGATATTTCTTAACCCCTTAGTTTTGGTGGGGACGCGTATCGCTTGCTATCGCGCCCGCGTTTCGAATATTATTCTGCCGTCATAATAATAATTCTCGTTTACGTTATCATTCACTTTCCATCAGAGATATACCAATGGCGCGTCAAAAAACTGCTCAGCCAAAACACTCGCTGCGTAAAATCGCAGTTGTAGTAGCCACAGCGGTTAGCGGCATGTCTGTCTATGCACAGGCGGCGGTTGAACCGAAAAAAGAAGACACTATCACCGTCACCGCCGCTCCTGCTCCGCAGGAAAGTGCGTGGGGTCCGGCGGCGACGATCGCCGCACGCCAGTCAGCTACCGCAACCAAAACGGATACCCCTATTCAAAAAGTTCCACAGTCTATTTCTGTGGTGACTGCGGAAGAGATGGCGCTGCATCAGCCGAAATCGGTGAAAGAGGCGCTCAGCTACACCCCAGGCGTTGCCGTGGGTACTCGTGGCGCATCCAACACCTATGACTACCTGATTATTCGCGGTTTCGCTGCCGATGGCCAAAGTCAGAATAACTATCTGAATGGCCTGAAGATGCAGGGGAACTTCTACAACGATGCGGTGATTGACCCCTATATGCTGGAACGCGCGGAAGTGATGCGTGGGCCGGTTTCCGTTCTGTACGGTAAGAGCAACCCTGGCGGTTTGTTGAACATGGTCAGCAAGCGTCCAACCACCGAGCCGCTGAAAGAAGTTCAGTTTAAAATGGGCACTGACAGCCTGTTCCAGACGGGCTTTGACTTCAGCGATGCGCTGGATGATGACGGTGTGTACTCTTATCGCTTAACCGGTCTGGCCCGCTCGGCGAATGCGCAACAGCAGGGTGCAGAAGAACAGCGTTATGCCATCGCGCCATCCTTTAGCTGGCGTCCGGATGACAAGACCAACTTCACGTTCCTGTCTTACTTCCAGAACGAACCAGAGACCGGTTACTACGGTTGGCTGCCGAAAGAAGGGACAGTCAGCACGCTGCCAAACGGTAAGCGTTTGTCGACCGACTTCAACGAAGGCGCGAACAACAATACCTACTCTCGTAATGAGAAGATGGTCGGTTACAGCTTTGATCACGAATTCAACGACACCTTTACCGTGCGCCAGAACCTGCGTTACGCGGAAAACAAAGTGTCGCAGAACAGCGTCTACGGCTATGGCATGTGCTCCGATCCGCTCTATTCGAGCAACCCGAGCACCAGCCCTTGCGCCAGCGTACCGCAGTCACAGTGGGGCCATACGCTGACCCGTCAGTACGTGGATGATAACGAAAAACTGCAGAACTTCTCTGTGGATACCCAGTTGCAAAGCAAGTTTGCGACCGGCTCTTTAGATCACACCCTGCTGACCGGCGTTGACTTTATGCGCATGCGTAACGACATCGACTCCTGGTTTGGCTGGGCGGGTTCGGTTGCACCGTCTGACATCTACAACCTTGATCGCAGCGACTTCGATTTTGGTTCACACCCAGGTCCTGGCGCCGCTTACCGCGTTCTGAATAAGCAGAAGCAGACCGGCGTGTACGCCCAGGATCAGATGCAGTGGGATAACGTGCTGGTAACCCTGGGCGGACGTTACGACTGGGCGCAGCAGGACACTCTGGATCGTGAAGAGAATACCCAGCATTCACGTAATGATAACGAGTTCACCTGGCGTGGCGGCGTGAACTACCTGTTCGACAACGGCGTGACCCCGTACTTCAGCTACAGCGAATCGTTCGAACCGGCTTCTACCGTGGGCGCGAATGGCAGCATCTTTGCACCGTCCAAAGGCAAACAGTACGAAGCGGGCGTGAAATATGTCCCGAGCGATCGTCCGATCGTGATCACCGGTGCGGTTTATCAACTGACCAAAACCAACAACCTGATGGCGGATCCTAACGGTTCCTTCTTCTCAGTTGAAGGCGGTGAAATTCGTTCACGCGGCGTCGAAGTTGAAGCGAAAGCGGCGCTGTCTGCCAGCGTTAACGTGGTCGGTTCCTACACCTATACGGATGCGGAATACACCACCGACACCAACTACAAAGGCAACACCCCGGCGCAGGTGCCAAAACACATGGCGTCGCTGTGGGGCGATTACACGATGTTTGACGGCCCGCTCTCCGGCCTGACTCTGGGTACTGGCGTTCGCTATACCAGCTCCAGCTATGGCGATCCGGCGAACTCCTTTAAAGTCGGCAGCTACACCCTGGTGGATGCGCTGGTCCGGTACGACCTGGCACGCCTTGGCATGGCGGGTTCCAACGTCGCGCTGCACGTCAACAACCTGTTCGACCGCGAATACGTCGCCAGCTGCTTTAACACCTATGGCTGCTTCTGGGGCGCGGAACGTCAGGTCGTTGCTACTGCAACTTTCCGTTTCTAATTTTTCTTTGGGCACGCATGGCGTGCCCGCTTTACAAGTTGGCCGCTATGCAGGAACAGACCCATCATCCCGATACCACGTTTGCACTGCGTGATGTCTCCTTTCGCGTGCCCGGTCGCACGCTTCTGCATCCTCTGTCGTTAACCTTTCCTGTCGGTAAAGTGACTGGCCTTATCGGCCACAACGGTTCAGGTAAATCCACGTTGTTGAAAATGTTGGGTCGCCATCAGCCGCCGTCAGAAGGGGACATCCTGCTCGATGCCCAGCCGCTGAACAGTTGGAACAGCAAAGCGTTTGCCCGTAAGGTGGCGTATTTGCCGCAGCAGTTGCCGCAGGCCGAAGGGATGACCGTACGCGAACTGGTGGCGATTGGTCGCTATCCGTGGCACGGGGCGCTGGGCCGTTTTGGCGTTGCGGACAGAGAAAAAGTAGAAGAAGCGATCGCGCTGGTGGGATTAAAACCGCTGGCGCATCGCCTGGTTGACAGTCTTTCCGGCGGTGAACGTCAGCGCGCGTGGATTGCCATGCTGGTGGCGCAGGACAGCCGCTGTCTGCTGCTGGATGAACCCACCTCGGCGCTGGATATCGCCCATCAGGTTGATGTGCTGGCGCTGGTGCATCGGCTTAGTCAGGAACGTGGCCTGACGGTGATCGCCGTGCTGCATGATATCAACATGGCTGCCCGCTATTGTGACTACTTAGTCGCACTGCGCGGCGGCGAAATGATTGCCCAGGGAACGCCCGCCGACCTGATGCGTAGCGAAACCCTGGAACGGATTTATGGCATCCCGATGGGGATCCTGCCGCATCCGGCAGGCGCTGCCCTTGTGAGTTTTGTGTATTGATGAGCGGTTTACCTCACATAACGCGTCGTCGTTTATTAACGGCGATGGCGCTCTCTCCGCTGCTCTGGCAGATGAAACCGGCGCGCGCGGCCTCGGTCGATCCGCATCGCATCGTGGCGCTGGAGTGGTTGCCGGTCGAGCTGTTGCTGGCGCTTGGCGTGACGCCTTACGGCGTAGCGGACATTCCCAATTACCGCCTGTGGGTGAACGATCCCCCATTGCCGGCGTCGGTGATTGATGTCGGCTTACGCACTGAACCGAATCTTGAACTGCTGACCGAAATGAAGCCCTCGTATATGTTCTGGTCGACAGGGTATGGTCCTTCCCCCGAGACGCTGGCGCGGATTTCCCCCGGACGCGGCTTCAACTTCAGCGATGGCAAACAGCCCTTAGCGGTGGCCCGTCGGTCTCTGACCGAGATGGCGCAGATGCTGAATCTGGAACCGGCGGCTGAGCGACATCTGGCAGAATACGACCAGTTTATCGCCAGCCGGAAACCGCGCTTTGTGCAGCGTGGCGAACGCCCACTCCTGCTGATCACTCTCCTCGATCCTCGCCATATGCTGGTCTTCGGCCCGAACTGCCTGTTCCAGGAGGTGCTGGATGAGTACGGTATTCGTAACGCCTGGCAGGGGGAAACCAACTTCTGGGGCAGCACCGTGGTGGGAATCGATCGTCTTGCGGCCTACAAAGATGCCGATGTGCTCTGCTTTGATCATGGCAATGACAAAGAGATGGCGGCACTGATGGCTACACCGCTCTGGCAGGCAATGCCGTTTGTGCGCGAAGGGCGTTTCCAGCGCGTACCCCCCGTGTGGTTCTATGGTGCCACATTGTCGACCATGAACTTTGTGCGCATTCTGGATACTGCGCTGGGGGGCAAAGCGTGAGCAAGCGTATTGCGCGCTTCCCGGCGTTATTGTTGGCGCTGCTGTTTATTGTCGCCGTGGGCTTAACCTGGACGAACTTCTCCGTTGCGCTGCCGCGCGCTCAGTGGCAGCAGGCGCTGTGGTTACCCAATATCGACATCATCGAGCAGATGATTTTCCACTACAGCCTTCTCCCTCGTCTGGTGATTTCCCTGCTGGTGGGTGCCGGGCTGGGCCTGGTTGGCGTGCTCTTTCAGCAGGTGTTGCGTAACCCGCTGGCGGAACCGACCACGCTGGGCGTGGCGACCGGCGCACAGTTGGGGATGACGGTCACGACGTTATGGGCGATCCCGGGCGTAATGGCCGCACAGTTCGCCGCGCTTGCCGGAGCCTGTATTGTCGGGGCGCTGGTGTTTGGCGTCGCGTGGGGGAAACGTCTTTCTCCCGTCACGCTGATCCTCGCCGGTCTGGTGGTCAGTCTGTACTGCGGGGCCATCAACCAACTGTTGGTTATCTTTCACCACGATCAGTTGCAAAGCATGTTCCTGTGGAGTACCGGAACGCTGACGCAAACCGACTGGGGCGGCGTGCAGCGTCTGTGGCCGCAACTGCTGGGCGGCGTGATGCTCACGCTGTTGCTGTTGCGCCCGCTGACCCTGATGGGGCTGGATGACGGCGTTGCGCGCAACTTAGGGCTGGCGCTGTCGCTGGCGCGTCTGGCGGCCCTGACGCTGGCGATTGTGCTCAGCGCGCTGCTGGTCAATGCAGTGGGGATTATCGGTTTTATCGGCCTGTTTGCGCCGTTGCTGGCGAAAATGCTGGGCGCGCGCCGTTTGCTGGCGCGTCTGATGCTGGCTCCGCTGATCGGGGCGCTGATTCTCTGGCTGTCCGATCAGGTCATTCTCTGGCTGACCCGGGTATGGATGGAAGTCTCTACCGGTTCAGTCACCGCGCTGATCGGCGCACCGCTACTGCTGTGGCTATTGCCGCGCCTGCGCAGCATGAGTGCGCCGGACATGAACGTCAGCGATCGGGTAGCGACAGAGCGTCAGCATGTGCTGGGTTATGCGCTGATCGGCGGCGTGCTGCTGTTGATTGGGGCGTATGTCGCGCTGTCGTTGGGGCGTGACGCACAGGGCTGGAGCTGGGCCAGCGGCGTACAACTGGAAGAACTGATGCCCTGGCGCTGGCCGCGCATTCTGGCGGCGATGTTCGCCGGGGTGATGCTGGCGGTGGCGGGCTGTATTATTCAACGATTGACCGGTAATCCGATGGCGAGTCCTGAGGTGCTGGGGATCAGCTCCGGTGCGGCGTTCGGCGTCGTCCTGATGCTGTTTCTGGTGCCGGGCAATGCGTTTGGCTGGCTGCTGCCCGCCGGGAGTCTCGGCGCTGCAGCCACGCTGCTGATCATTCTGATCGCCGCCGGACGGGGAGGATTCTCCCCCCACCGTATGCTGCTGGCCGGGATGGCGCTCAGTACCGCATTCACAATGCTGCTGATGATGCTACAGGCGAGCGGCGATCCGCGTATGGCCGGAGTGCTGACCTGGATCTCCGGTTCGACCTATAACGCGTCGGGCGAGCAGGTGCTGCACACCGGGATGGTGATGGTGATCCTGCTGGCCATCACGCCGCTGTGCCGTCGTTGGTTGACGATTTTACCGCTGGGCGGCGATACCGCACGCGCAGTCGGCATCGCGCTGACGCCGTCGCGGGTGGCTCTGCTGTTGCTGGCGGCCAGTCTGACAGCCACCGCCACAATGACGATTGGCCCACTGAGCTTTGTCGGGCTGATGGCGCCGCATATCGCGCGGATGTTAGGTTTTCGTCGAACGATGCCGCATATTGTGATGTCGGCGCTGGCGGGGGGATTATTGCTGATCTTCGCCGACTGGTGCGGACGGATGGTGCTGTTTCCGTACCAGATCCCGGCAGGGATACTCTCGACGTTTATCGGTGCACCATATTTTATCTATCTGTTACGTAAGCAGAGTCGTTGATTCCGTTGTTTGCCGGATAAGACGCTTCGCGTCGCCATCCGGCAATAAAAAAGCCGGGTGGCGGCTTCGCCTTACCCGGCCTACGGTTTAAAACGTACTCGGTTACAGCTTCGCAAACACCCGACGGGCGGCGTCAATGGTGTTATTGATGTCTTCCATACTGTGCGCCACGGACATAAAGCCCGCTTCAAAGGCGGACGGCGCAAGGTAAATCCCCTCGTCCAGCATCATGTGGAAGAAGCGCTTAAAGCGCTCCACGTCGCAGGCCATCACGTCCTGATAACAGGTGACGGTTTTCGCGTCGGTGAAGAAAATCCCGAACATGCCGCCAACGTGGTTAACGACCAGCGGGATTGCGGTGTCCTGTGCCGCTTCCAGCAGACCTTCCGCCAGGCGCGTCGTCAGGTCATCCAGCGTTTCGTGAATGCCCGGCTGCGCCACTTCAGTCAGACAGGCAAAACCTGCCGCCATCGCAATCGGGTTGCCGGAGAGGGTGCCAGCCTGATAGACCGGGCCAGTCGGCGCCAGCGCGTCCATCACGTCGCGACGACCGCCAAACGCGCCCACAGGCATCCCGCCGCCGATGATTTTGCCCAGGCAGGTCAAATCGGGTACCACGTTGTAGTAGTCCTGTGCGCCTGCCAGCGCGACGCGAAAGCCGGTCATCACTTCGTCGATAATCAGCAGCGCGCCGAACTCATCGCACAGCGCACGCAGACCCGGCAGGAATTCCGGCAGCGGCGGGATGCAGTTCATGTTACCTGCGACCGGTTCAACGATGATGCAGGCAATCTCCTGTGGGAACTGCTCGAACGCCGCGCGCACGGAATTGAGATCGTTATAGGTGCAGGTCAGAGTGTGCTTCGCGAAATCTGCCGGTACGCCCGGAGAGTTCGGCTGACCCAGCGTCAGCGCGCCGGAACCCGCTTTGACCAGCAGGCAGTCCGCATGACCGTGGTAGCAACCTTCAAATTTGATTATCTTATCGCGGCCGGTGAAGCCGCGCGCCAGACGAATGGCGCTCATGGTCGCTTCGGTACCGGAGTTGACCATTCGCACCATGTCCATCGTCGGCACCAGTTCGGTCACCAGTTCCGCCATTTTGACTTCCATCTCGGTCGGCGCGCCGAAGCTTAAGCCCCGTGCGGCCGCTTCAATCACCGCGTTGCGGATTGCCGGATGGTTGTGACCCAGCACCATCGGTCCCCAGGAGCCGACGTAATCGATATAGGCTTTACCATCGACATCGTACAGATACGCGCCGTCCGCTTTTTCGATAAACAGCGGAGTACCACCCACGCCAGTAAAGGCGCGAACAGGGGAGTTAACGCCGCCGGGGATTAGCTCGCGTGCTGCGCTGTAGAGGTTTTCAGACTTACTCATGGATGGGTTCCTGGTTCGTAGAAAAAGTGAATGGTCGCTATTCTAGTTATTCAGAGAAGGTTATGAAAGTTTTGCGCATTTGAAACAGTACGATTTGCAGGGGATTTTCCGGGAAGAGGCGAGTACAATGCCGCCTCTGCATTTGTATTACCAATTAATGATCATCTGATGAAGACAGAAACTCCCTCTTTTGAAGCACAGCAAATTGTGCGCTTACGGCGCAGGGACCAAATCCGTCGGCTGTTGGAACGGGATAAAACGCCGCTGGCGATCTTAATGATGGCGGCAGTGGTGGGGACGCTCACCGGTCTGGCGGGCGTGGCGTTCGAAAAAGCGGTGAGCTGGGTGCAAAACCTGCGTATCAGTGCGCTGGTGAATGTGGCCGATCATCCGCTTCTGCTCTGGCCGCTGGCGTTTATTCTCTCCGCATTACTGGCGATGGTCGGCTA
Organism: Citrobacter amalonaticus Y19; assembly: GCF_000981805.1. Lineage (NCBI taxonomy): Bacteria > Pseudomonadati > Pseudomonadota > Gammaproteobacteria > Enterobacterales > Enterobacteriaceae > Citrobacter > Citrobacter amalonaticus. The sequence continues at coordinate 187,574 of NZ_CP011132.1, forward strand.
TTTTCTGGTGCGTAAATTTGCGCCGGAAGCCGGTGGATCGGGGATCCCGGAGATTGAAGGGGCACTGGAAGAGCTTCGCCCCGTTCGCTGGTGGCGCGTGTTGCCGGTTAAGTTTATCGGTGGGATGGGCACGCTGGGTGCGGGGATGGTGCTGGGTCGCGAAGGGCCGACGGTACAAATCGGCGGGAATATAGGTCGTATGGTGCTGGATATCTTCCGCATGCGCAGCGCCGAAGCGCGACATACCCTGTTGGCTACCGGGGCGGCAGCGGGGCTCTCAGCCGCCTTCAACGCACCGCTGGCGGGGATTCTGTTTATCATCGAGGAGATGCGCCCGCAGTTTCGCTATAACCTTATCTCGATCAAAGCCGTTTTCACCGGTGTGATCATGTCGAGCATTGTTTTTCGCATTTTCAATGGCGAATCGCCGATCATCGAAGTGGGAAAACTGTCCAACGCGCCGGTCAATACGCTGTGGCTATACCTGATCCTCGGGATGATTTTCGGCTGCGTGGGGCCGGTCTTCAATAAGCTCGTGCTGGATACCCAGGACAGGTTCCAGCGTTTTCATCACGGGAATATCACCAAATGGGTGCTCATGGGCGGGGCGATTGGCGGTCTGTGCGGCATTCTGGGGCTGATTGAACCCGCGGCGGCGGGCGGTGGTTTTAACCTTATCCCGATTGCGGCGGCGGGCAATTTTAGCGTCGGGCTGCTGCTGTTTATCTTTATCACACGGGTGATAACCACCTTGCTCTGTTTCTCTTCTGGTGCGCCGGGCGGGATCTTTGCCCCAATGCTGGCATTGGGCACGCTGTTGGGGACGGCCTTTGGTATGGCGGCGGCAGCCGGTTTTCCGCATTATCAGCTTGAGGCCGGGACGTTCGCCATCGCCGGAATGGGCGCACTGCTGGCGGCGTCGGTGCGCGCGCCGTTGACCGGGATTGTGCTGGTGCTGGAGATGACCGATAACTATCAGCTCATTTTGCCAATGATTATTACCTGTCTTGGCGCAACACTATTGGCACAATTCCTGGGCGGAAAACCGCTATACTCCACTATTCTTGCCCGCACGCTGGCGAAGCAGGAAGCGGAGCAGGCGGCAAAAAGTCAGACGACCACCGCTGGCGAGAATACTTGAATGAAATACCAGGGTATTAGATAATGGCGTTAATATTGGGTCAGAATTTGCCCAATTGCCGATGTCGTTTGGAGCAAAAATATGAGTGATGACGTAGCGCTGCCACTGCAATTTACTGAAGCAGCAGCCAATAAAGTAAAAAGCCTGATCGCTGACGAAGAAAACCCGAACCTGAAACTGCGTGTGTATATCACCGGGGGAGGATGCAGCGGTTTCCAGTATGGTTTTACCTTTGATGATCAAATCAACGAAGGCGATATGACTATCGAGAAACAGGGCGTTGGCCTGGTGGTTGACCCAATGAGCCTGCAGTATCTGGTCGGCGGCTCCGTTGACTACACCGAAGGTCTGGAAGGTTCCCGCTTCGTAGTCACCAACCCGAATGCGAAAAGCACCTGCGGGTGTGGTTCTTCCTTCAGCATCTGATTGCTATCTGTCATGCCGGATGACGGCATAAATGCCTTATCCGGCCTACGGTGCTGTTCTGTTGTAGGCCCGATAAGCGCAGTGCCATCGGGCAAAATCAAGTCAACGTCCATTCTCATCCAGCGCAAACGTCGGCAGCTTCAGATGCCAACGGATTGCCGCGAGGCGAATCACCAGCGTCACAACCATCCCCAACATACTGGCGGCTTCTAATGGCATCGAGAAGGTGTAATGTGCGGTGGCATGGACGATGCCGCCGATAATACAGGCCGTCGCGTAGATTTCCGTACGCAGGATCATCGGGATTTCCCGCGCCAGCACATCGCGAATGATACCGCCGCCCACGCCGGTAATCACGCCCATACAGATAGCCACCAGCGGGCCGGTCCCCGCAATAAACGCTTTGTTGACGCCGATACCCACAAAGACCGCCAGGCCGACGGCGTCCAGCACCGGCAGCATCCATTTGGGTAAGCGTCTGGGCTGACGCACCAGCAGGATTGTCAGCATGCTCGTGACCATCGCCACCACCAGATCGGTAGGGTCTTTGACCCAGAAAACGGGCCCGTTATCTAATGCCATATCGCGGATCGTCCCACCGCCCACAGCGGTAACCACGCCCAATACCAGCACGCCAAACGGGTCCATACGCAGTTTTCCGGCGAGTAACACGCCAGAGATGGCAAATACCGCGGTACCTACAATATCCAGCCAATAGACGAGCATTCTCAAAACCTCACAACAAACCTGGTGGGGGCAGACGCTAATTCATCTGTGAAAGCGCATTACAGAGTTGTTTTGCGGCGAGGATAATACGCGGGCTTGCGCGTTCAAACCAGTCACTGGTGAGGGGAATGACCGGAATTTGTAGCTGATCACCCCAGTATTGCTTAATTTTGAGAATTTCCCCCGCATTTCCGGCAACAACGATCGCCTGCGGCGCGCGCGCCAGCACCTGTTCGCGACTGACCTGCGGCCAGGGAACCCGGCTGCCGGCAAAGATGTTTTCCCCGCCGCAGAGCTCAATAACCTCATTTTGAATTGATCCTTTTCCGCTGGTAAAGGGAGGATTGATGCCAAACTGCAAAAACACGCGTTTTTTCGCTTTGCCCGCATACTGAGATTTTAGCTGTGAATAGTCGTCCAGCAAGGTTTGCGCGGCGCGCGTTGCCACTTCAGGATGCGGGCTAAAGGCGGCCAGTTTCTGCAACGTGTCAGCAATCTGCTCGATAGTGACGGCATCAATCCACATGACCTTGATACCCAGCGAGGTGAGTTGATTCACCTGCCGTTCGGCATTGCCGCCGCGCCAGGCGAGAACCAGATCCGGCTTCAGCGCCACAATCCGTTCCAGATTCATGCCTTGCCAGGTCGAGACCTGTTCAATGCGTTGTGCCTGCGGCGGATAGTCAGAATAGCTGCTGACGCCAACGGGCGTGATACCGGCGGCAAAGGCGAGTTCCGTATTGGCAGGAGAAAGTGAAATCACGCGAGGCGCGGCATGCAGCCACGCCGGAAGGGCTAACAGCAGGGCGACAAGCGCCCTGGAGAGGGATTTAGCCATGCGCCAGTTTCTGTACCAGCGATTCGACCATCAGCGTGGATTGTTTCGCGGCAACGGCCAGGAACTCATCAAAGCTGAGATGGGACTGCTGATCGGCGACGTCAGAGATCGCGCGGACCACGACAAACGGCACCTTGAAGTTATGGCAAACGTGGGCAATCGCGGTGGCTTCCATTTCAACGGCAATTGCCTGTGGGAAGTTATGCTGGATTTTGGCCAGACCCACGGAACCGTTGATAAAGGCATCGCCGCTGACAATCAGACCACGTACCGCATTCAGGTTCAGCTTCGCAATGCAGGATTCCGCTGCGGCAATCAGTTTTTCATCGGCTTTAAAGCCAGCCGGGCAGCCCGGCAGTTGGCCGAACTCATAACCGAATGCGGTGACGTCAGCGTCGTGATAGCGCGCTTCATCAGAGACCACAATGTCGCCCACTTTCAGGGTCGGTGCGAGACCGCCTGCGGAACCGGTGTTAATAATGACGTCCGGCTTGCAGCGTTCGAGCAGCAGCGTGGCGCCCAGCGCCGCAGCGACTTTACCAATACCGGATTTCAGCAGCGCAACGTCGGTTCCGTTTAGCTGACCGGTGTAAATTTCGCAACCGCCCAGGGTGAGAGTTTGACGGTTTTCGATTTTGTCACGCAGCAGCGTAACCTCTTCTTCCATTGCACCAATGATGCCGATTTTCATAGATTTACTCGCGCCAGGTGAGATTTAAAGGCATAGTCTATCATGCGCTTAAGGCGAAGTGCATTCTCACGCGGGAGAGGACATGTCACAGATTGATTTCCGGAAAAAAATAAACTGGCACCGTCGTTTTCGTTCTCCGCAAGGGGTAAAAACCGAGCATGAGATCCTGCGCATTTTTGAAAGCGATCGCGGGCGCATTATTAACTCTCCGGCGATCCGTCGCCTGCAACAAAAAACCCAGGTGTTCCCCCTTGAGCGTAATGCCGCCGTGCGTACGCGTCTTACCCATTCGATGGAAGTTCAGCAGGTGGGACGCTATATCGCCAAAGAGGTCTTAAGCCGCCTCAAAGAACAGAAATTGCTGGAACAATACGGCCTGGATGAGTTGACGGGACCGTTTGAGAGCATCGTCGAAATGTCCTGCCTGATGCATGATATTGGCAACCCGCCGTTTGGTCATTTTGGCGAGGCGGCGATCAATGACTGGTTTCGCCAGCGCCTGCATCCGGCGGATGCGGAAAGCCAACCCTTAACGGAAGATCGTTGTATTGTGGCGACGCTGCGCCTGCGCGAAGGCGAGGAGTCGCTGAACGATATCCGGCGTAAAGTACGCCAGGATTTGTGTCATTTCGAAGGAAATGCGCAGGGGATTCGGCTGGTACACACGCTGATGCGGATGAACCTGACCTGGGCCCAGGTCGGTGGGATCTTAAAATATACCCGTCCGGCGTGGTGGCGGGGAGACACGCCCGCGACGCACAACTATTTAATGAAAAAACCGGGCTATTACCTTTCTGAAGAACCGTATATTGAGAGGTTACGTAAAGAACTGGATCTCGCCGTTTACAGTCGCTTTCCGTTAACCTGGATAATGGAAGCCGCCGACGATATCTCTTATTGCGTGGCCGATCTGGAAGATGCTGTAGAAAAAAGAATTTTCAGCGTTGAGCAACTCTATCATCATTTGCATGAGGCCTGGGGGCAGCATGAGAAAGGTTCACTCTTTGCGCAGGTTGTCGAAAATGCCTGGGATAAATCACGCGCAAATTATCTGAGTCGCAGCACTGAAGATCAGTTTTTCATGTATTTGCGGGTGAATACGCTTAATAAACTGGTGCCTTATGCCGCGCAGCGTTTTATTGATAACCTGGGGCAAATCTTCGACGGCAGGTTTAATCAGGCGTTGCTGGAAGATGGCAGCAGCTTTAGCCGGTTGCTGAAGATCTATAAAAATGTTGCAATGAAGCATGTATTTAGCCATCCGGATGTGGAACAGCTCGAATTACAGGGTTATCGGGTGATCAGTGGCTTACTCGATATCTACCGTCCCTTATTAAGCCTGCCGCTTGCGGATTTCAGTGAATTAGTGGAAAACGAGCGCCTGCAGCGCTTTCCTATCGAATCGCGCTTATTTCAGAAACTGTCAACGCGTCACCGACTGGCCTATGTGGAGGCCGTGGGTAAATTAACGTCAGATTCACCTGAATATCCTGTGCTGGAATATTATTACCGCTGCCGGCTGATCCAGGATTATATCAGCGGCATGACCGACCTCTATGCATGGGATGAATATCGTCGCCTGATGGCGGTTGAACAATAAGCTGAGTTTTGTAAAGACGGACAATAAATTTTTACCTTTTCCATAAACTTCTGTCCGGAACTTAGCGCTATAAAATGAATCTGACGTACACAGCAATTTTGCGTTATCTGTTAATTGAGATTGAGACACATGAAAAAAACCACATTAGCAATGAGTGCACTGGCTCTGAGTTTAGGTCTGGCGTTATCCCCGCTTTCTGCAACGGCAGCTGAAACTGCATCAGCCACGACCGCACAGCAGATGCCAAGTCTGGCGCCGATGCTCGAAAAAGTGATGCCATCGGTGGTCAGCATTAACGTGGAAGGTAGCACAACCGTCAATACGCCGCGTATGCCGCGTAATTTCCAGCAGTTCTTTGGTGATGATTCCCCGTTCTGCCAGGACGGTTCACCGTTCCAGAGCTCGCCATTCTGTCAGGGCGGCGGTATGCAGGGCGGTAACGGCGGCGGCCAGCAGCAGAAGTTCATGGCGCTGGGTTCCGGTGTCATTATTGATGCTGCGAAAGGCTATGTCGTCACCAACAACCACGTGGTGGATAACGCCACGGTGATTAAGGTTCAACTGAGCGATGGCCGTAAATTCGACGCGAAAATCGTCGGCAAAGACCCGCGTTCTGATATCGCGCTGATCCAGATTCAGGATCCGAAAAACCTGACGGCGATTAAACTGGCTGATTCCGACGCGCTGCGCGTGGGGGATTACACCGTCGCTATCGGTAACCCGTTTGGTCTGGGCGAGACGGTAACCTCCGGTATTGTCTCTGCGCTGGGGCGTAGCGGCCTGAATGCGCAAAACTATGAAAACTTCATCCAGACCGATGCGGCGATCAACCGGGGTAACTCCGGCGGGGCGTTGGTTAACCTGAACGGCGAGCTGATCGGTATTAACACGGCGATCCTTGCGCCGGACGGCGGCAACATCGGTATCGGTTTTGCGATCCCAAGTAATATGGTGAAAAACCTGACCTCCCAGATGGTGGAATTCGGTCAGGTGAAACGCGGTGAACTGGGGATCATGGGGACTGAACTGAGCTCCGAACTGGCGAAAGCGATGAAAGTCGACGCTCAGCGCGGCGCGTTTGTCAGCCAGGTCATGCCGAACTCGTCGGCTTCGAAGGCCGGCATTAAAGCCGGGGATGTGATCACCTCCCTGAACGGTAAACCGATCAGCAGCTTCGCCGCACTGCGTGCGCAGGTGGGCACCATGCCGGTGGGCAGCAAAATCACCCTCGGCCTGTTGCGTGACGGTAAGCCGGTTACCGTGAATCTGGAACTGCAGCAGAGCAGCCAGACTCAGGTTGATTCCAGCTCCATCTTCAGCGGCATTGAAGGGGCTGAAATGAGCAACAAAGGTCAGGATAAAGGCGTCGTGGTGAACAACGTGAAAGCGAACACCCCGGCAGCGCAGATTGGCCTGAAGAAAGGGGATGTGATTGTTGGCGCTAACCAGCAGCCGGTGAAAAACATCGCTGAACTGCGTAAAATCCTCGACAGCAAACCGTCTGTCCTGGCGCTGAACATTCAGCGTGGCGACAGCAATATCTACCTGTTGATGCAGTAATCTCCCCCGAACCCCTTCCTGTAACAGGAAGGGGTTTCTTTTTGTGATACTTCCCACAACTCCATACTTCTTCCCTTTGCTTTGTGCATCTGCACAATGTCAGCGTTCACTATCTTCTTTATGCTGGAGCTCTGCTCACAGGAGGGGTTTATGGCTGGCTGGCATCTTGATACCAAAATGGCGCAGGATATCGTGGCACGCACGATGCGCATTATTGATACCAATATCAACGTTATGGATGCCCGTGGACGGATCATCGGCAGTGGCGATCGCGAGCGTATTGGTGAATTGCACGAAGGCGCGCTGTTAGTTCTCTCTCAGGGCCGCGTGGTGGATATTGATGACGCTGTCGCGCGCCATCTGCACGGCGTCCGTCAGGGGATCAACCTGCCGTTGCGCCTGGAAGGCGAGATCGTGGGCGTGATTGGCCTGACCGGCGAGCCTGAGCATCTGCGCAAGTATGGTGAACTGGTGTGCATGACGGCGGAGATGATGCTGGAGCAGTCGCGCCTGATGCACCTGCTGGCGCAGGACAGCCGCCTGCGTGAAGAGCTGGTGATGAACCTGATTCAGGCAGAAGAGAACACGCCGGCGTTGACCGAGTGGGCGCAGCGCTTAGGCATCGATCTCAACCAGCCGCGCGTGGTGGCGGTGGTGGAAGTGGACAGCGGGCAACTCGGCGTGGACAGCGCCATGGCGGAGTTGCAACAGTTACAGAACGCGCTGACCACCCCGGAGCGTAATAACCTGATTGCGATAGTTTCGCTGACCGAGATGGTGGTGTTAAAACCAGCACTGAATTCGTTTGGCCGTTGGGATGCTGAAGATCACCGCAAGCGCGTTGAGCAGCTTATTGCGCGCATGAAAGAGAACGGACAGTTGCGCTTTCGCGTTTCGCTGGGCAACTACTTCACCGGGCCTGGCAGTATCGCGCGTTCGTACCGTACCGCGCGCACAACGATGATGGTCGGCAAACAGCGAATGCCGGAAAGTCGCAGCTATTTTTATCAGGATTTGATGTTGCCGGTGCTGCTCGACAGTCTGCGCGGCGGCTGGCAGGCCAATGAGCTGGCACGTCCGCTGGTACGGCTGAAGGCGATGGACAATAACGGCCTGTTGCGCCGCACTCTGGCGGCGTGGTTTCGCCACAACGTGCAGCCGCTGGCTACCTCAAAAGCGCTGTTTATTCACCGTAATACGCTGGAATACAGACTGAATCGCATCTCGGAATTGACCGGACTGGATTTGGGCAATTTTGACGACAGGTTGCTGCTGTACGTCGCGCTGCAACTGGATGAGCAGCGTTAATTAATTGCCTGATGGCGCTATGCTTATCAGGCCTACGAGGCGTGCACCTGTAGGCCGGATAAGGCGTATGACGCCGCCATCCGGCAGCAAACTGGATGAACAGCGTTGATTAATTGCCTGATGGCGCTACGCTTATCAGGCCTACGAGGCGTGCACCTGTAGGCCGGATAAGGCGTATGACGCCGCCATCCGGCAACAAACTGGATGAACAGCGATGATTGTTGCTTGATGGCGCTACGCTTATCAGGCCTACGAGGCGTGTACCTGTAGGCCGGATAAGGCGTGTTATGCCGCCATCCGGCAATGGACGGCTTATTTGCGGGTTAGTTTTTCCAGATCGGCTTCGATCTCGGTAATTTTATTCGCCACCACGCTTTCCAGATGGCGTAAGTCATCAAGGATCTTGCGTTTCAGATCCACTTCAGTGCGATCGCGCTGGCAGATCTGATCGAGTTCGTCGATCACATAGCGCAGGTTAGGACTGATCTCCTGCACCTCTTTGTATCCCTGACCCACCCCATCGGCGACCACGGTTTTGCGTTGGCGGGGGTATTTAAACTTCACGCTTTTGGCAAAGAATTCACCTTTATCCTTCTGGAAATAGATTTTCAGGATATCGTTGTTGGCTTCTTGCCGCAGGCTGTAACGATCGATTTCTTCAGGATTAGTAATGCCCAGACTTTTCAGATTGTCATACATAGCGGTACCCTTAAGCTCACTATAACTATTGAATAATTAACGAAAAGCCCTGTTTCTGCCACTCGCAGATGTAAAAAAAGCGGGCTAAGCCCGCTTTTTCAAATCACCGTTAGTCGATGGTACGCAACAACTCGTTGATGCCAACCTTGCCGCGCGTTTTGGCGTCGACTTTTTTCACAATTACCGCACAGTACAGGCTGTACTTGCCATCTTTCGACGGCAGGTTGCCGGAAACGACAACCGAGCCCGCCGGAACGCGGCCATAATGGACTTCACCGGTTTCACGGTCGTAAATACGGGTGCTTTGACCAATATAAACGCCCATTGAAATCACGGAGCCTTCTTCCACGATCACGCCTTCTACCACTTCAGAACGCGCACCGATGAAGCAGTTGTCTTCGATAATGGTCGGGTTCGCCTGCAGTGGCTCCAGTACGCCACCGATGCCGACGCCGCCGGACAGGTGAACGTTTTTACCGATCTGCGCGCAGGAACCGACGGTGGCCCAGGTATCGACCATCGTGCCTTCATCAACGTAGGCGCCGATGTTGACATAGGACGGCATCAGCACGGTGTTACGGGCGATAAACGCACCCTGACGCACCGCAGCGGGCGGAACCACACGGAAGCCTTCTTTCTGGAAGCGCGCGTCGTCGTAGTTCGCGAATTTCATCGGCACTTTATCGAAGTAGCGGCTTTCCGCGCCATCGATCACCTGGTTATCGTTGATACGGAAAGAGAGCAGAACCGCTTTCTTCAACCACTGGTGAGTCACCCACTGACCGTCTACCTTTTCTGCCACGCGCAGTGCGCCGGAATCCAGCAGGGCAATCACCTGATTCACCGCTTCACGGGTCACGGTATCCACATTGGCCGGAGTAATGTCGGCACGGCGCTCAAAAGCGGTCTCAATAACGTTCTGTAACTGCTGCATTGTTAAACTCTTTCCCTATAAATAAACACACTACCCTTTATCGTTTGGATTGAGGGCCTCTGTCAACCGTTGATGCACTTCCTGCTGCAGCTCATTATTAAGCGCACGCCGGTCCGCTGTGGCGATTATGAATAAATCTTCTACTCGCTCGCCAATGGTTGTAATTCGGGCGCCATGAAGCGAAATTCCGAGATCGGCAAAAATTTGCCCGACCCGCGCCAGCAGCCCCGGCTGATCGAGCGCGATAAGCTCAAGGAACGATTTGCGGTCGGTATGTGTAGGCAGAAACGTGACCTCGGTATCGACGGTAAAGTGGCGCAATTTTGCCGGCTGTCGACGCGGCTGCGGCGGCTGCCAGCTGTGCTGGGTGATCGCCTGTTCCAGGCCAAAGCGGATAGCTTCATGTCTGTCTGACGACAACGGACTGCCGTCCGGTTCCAGTACGATAAAGGTATCCATCGCCATTCCGTCGCGGGTCGTGAAAATCTGCGCATCGTGGACGCTCAGATTACGTCGGTCCAGCTCGGCGCAAACGGCGGCAAACAGATACGGTCTGTCCGGGCTCCAGATGAAGATTTCCGTCCCGCCGCGCGTTGCCTGTGGGCTAAGCAGAATTAACGGCTCGCTGAGATTGTGCTGCAACAGATGACGCGCATGCCAGGCCAGCTGGTTTGGGCTGTGGCGCACGAAGTAGTTGGCGCGACAGCGCGACCAGATATGGTGCAACGCTTCTTCATCAATGTTATCCATCCGCAGCAGCGCCAGCGCCTGCAACTGATGATGACGCACGCGCTCGCGCATGTCCGGCGTGTTTTGCATCCCCCGACGCAGTTGTTTTTCCGTGGCGAAGTACAGCTCACGCAGCAGACTTTGCTTCCAACTGTTCCACAGCGTTTCGTTGGTGGCGCAAATATCTGCCACCGTCAGGCAGACCAGGAAGCGCAGGCGGTGTTCCGTCTGCACCTCTTCGGCGAACTGCTTAATGACTTCAGGATCCTGAATATCCCGGCGCTGAGCGGTCACCGACATTAGCAGGTGCTGGCGAACCAGCCAGGCAATCAGCTGCGTTTCGCGCGAATTCAGACCATGTAGTTCAGCGAATTTGAGGACGTCTTGCGCCCCCAGCACCGAGTGGTCACCGCCGCGCCCTTTGGCAATATCATGGAACAGCGCGGCGATAAAAATCAGCTCGGGCTGTCGCAGACGCGGCCAGAGATCCACGCACAGCGGGTGACGCTGACGGGTCTCTTCTTTAGCAAAACTTTCCAGCTTTAGCATCACGCGAATCGTGTGCTCGTCCACCGTGTAGGCGTGGAACAGGTCAAACTGCATCTGGCCGACAATACGTGACCACTGCGGCATGTAGGCCCACAGCACGCTATGGCGGTGCATTGGAAGCAGACCCCGGCTGACCGCGCCGGGGTGACGCAGCATACTGAGAAACAGCGATCGCGCCTCCGGGATATAGCACAGCGGCTGATTCAGATGGCGGCGCGCATGGCGCAGATGGCGCAGGGTGGTGGAGTAGATCCCGGTGATCGCGCTGTTGCGCACCATGGTGTAGAACATCCGCAGAATCGCTTCCGGCTCGCGGATGAACAGATCGTCCTGACGCAGATCGATCAGCGTGCCGCGAAGTTGAAAGTCGTCATCAATAGGACGCGGTTTCTCGTCGGCGGACAGCGCGAGGATCGCTTCGTCAAACAGTTGCAGCAGCATCTGGTTGAGCTCAGTGACGCGGCGGGTGACGCGGAAGTAATCCTTCATCATCTGTTCAACCGGTTCGTTCCCTTCGCCACTGTAGTTCAGGCGTTGGGCGACGCTCAGTTGGCGATCGAACAGCAGGCGGTTATCGTAGCGACTGACCACTAGATGCAGAGCGAAACGAATACGCCACAGAATGTGCAGACACTCGTTGAGCTCAGCGCGCTCTGCCTGGGTCAAAAAGCCGAAGCCCACCATCTCGTCGAGAGAGGTGGCGCCAAAATGGCGACGGGCGACCCACTGCAACGTATGGATATCGCGCAGGCCGCCGGGACTGCTTTTGATATCCGGCTCGAGATTATAGCTGGTGCCGTGATAGCGCTGGTGGCGCTGATGCTGCTCTTCCACTTTGGCGGCATAAAACTTATCGGACGGCCAGAAGCCTTCGCTGAAGATATGCTTTTGCAGCTCCAGAAAAAGGGCAACGTCGCCAATCAACAGACGGGTTTCAATCAGGTTGGTGGCAACGGTCAGGTCCGATAACCCTTCCAGCAGGCACTCTTCCAGCGTACGCACGCTGTGCCCGACCTCCAGTTTGACGTCCCACAGCAGCGTCAACAGTTCGCCGACCTTTTGCGCCTGTTCATCCGGTAATTTTTTACGGCTCAGGATGAGCAGGTCGATGTCGGAAAGCGGATGTAGTTCACCGCGCCCGTATCCGCCAACGGCGACCAGCGCCAGATCGGCAATTTGCCCAAAACCGGCGTCGATCCACAGGCGTTGCAACAACTGGTCGATAAATTCGGTGCGGGCTTCAATCAGTTGTTCAGCGGAAATTCCGCTGTCGAAGGCATCGCCCAGCCATTGCTGAAAGGCGTCGATGCGCGTTTTGATCCCGGAGACAGTGAGTTCGTCACGAGACCAGGTGCCCGGGTTCTGCGGCTGACCGGGGAGGGTGGGGAGTGCGGTATTTGCGTGTTGCTCAGGAAGTGTATTCATCATGCGCCACCCATTAAAAAAGCCGGATACGGCGAAAATGCCTTATCCGGCCTACGGAATAGTGCCATTTGTAGGCCTGATAAGCGAGAGCGCCATCAGGCAAAAAAGTTATACGTCGTGCGTGAAAACCGCCGGGATGGTGTCATCCTTGCGTAAGGTCAAAATTTCGCAGCCGTTTTCGGTCACCACAATAGTATGCTCGTATTGCGCAGACAAGCTTCTGTCTTTGGTTTTAACCGTCCAGCCGTCTTTCATCGTACGGATGCGGTAATCACCGGCGTTCAGCATCGGTTCGATGGTAAAGGTCATGCCCGGCTGCAGCACCACGCCGCCGTCGTCTGCATCATAGTGCAGCACCTGCGGCTCTTCGTGGAAGCCGCGACCAATACCGTGTCCGCAATATTCACGCACCACGGAGAAACCTTCGCCTTCCGCGTATTTCTGGATCGCCGCGCCGAGGGTGCGCAGACGGATGCCCGGTTTCACCATTCGCAGCGCCAGATACAGGCTTTCCTGCGTGACGCGGCACAGACGCTCGCCCAGAATGGTCGGTTTGCCGACGATAAACATTTTAGAGGTGTCGCCGTGGTACTCATCTTTGATGACGGTCACATCGATGTTGACGATATCGCCATCTTTCAGATGCTTGGCATCATCCGGAATGCCGTGACACACCACTTCATTAATGGAGATGCAGACGGATTTCGGATAACCGTGATAGCCGAGGCAGGCGGAGATTGCGTGCTGCTCGTTGACGATATAGTCGTTACAGATACGATCCAGTTCACCCGTGCTGACGCCCGGTTTGATATACGGTTCGATCATCTCCAGCACTTCCGCAGCCAGACGGCCCGCGACGCGCATTTTTTCGATTTCTTCAGGGGTCTTGATTGAGATAGCCATGAATTCTGTCCATCAGTGTCGGTAATTTCGACAATAATTGTGTAAGTGCTGCCAATGGTATCAGCCAGGGGTATACCCTGCCAAATTGAGAATCATTCTGAACTTCGCCTTTCGTGCCACAAGTACGTTGGCTGCTTAGTGACTCCGCCCTGTCGGGGCCGCTGCTGGCATCGTTCAATTCAGCGCAGACCGCCAACAATTATTGGTGTCTACGGCGTATTTGTGGTATAAAGCGCGCCGGACTTCCGATCTCATTTCGTATACACAGAATAGACGGAAGCGACAAATCTCACTTTGTGTAACAACACACACGTATCGGCACATATTCCGGGGTGCCCTTTGGGGTCGGTAATATGGGATACGTGGAGGCATAACCCCAACTTTTATCTATAGAGGTTTTAATCATGGCAACTGTTTCCATGCGCGACATGCTCAAGGCTGGTGTTCACTTCGGTCACCAGACCCGTTACTGGAACCCGAAAATGAAGCCGTTCATCTTCGGTGCGCGTAACAAAGTTCACATCATCAACCTTGAGAAAACTGTACCGATGTTCAACGACGCTCTGGCTGAACTGAACAAGATTGCTTCTCGCAAAGGTAAAATCCTTTTCGTTGGTACTAAACGCGCTGCAAGCGAAGCGGTGAAAGACGCTGCTAACAGCTGCGACCAGTTCTTCGTGAACCATCGCTGGCTGGGCGGTATGCTGACTAACTGGAAAACCGTTCGTCAGTCCATCAAACGTCTGAAAGACCTGGAAACTCAGTCTCAGGACGGTACTTTCGAAAAGCTGACCAAGAAAGAAGCGCTGATGCGTACTCGTGAGCTTGAGAAACTGGAAAACAGCCTGGGCGGTATCAAAGACATGGGCGGTCTGCCGGACGCTCTGTTCGTCATCGATGCTGACCATGAGCACATCGCTATCAAAGAAGCAAACAACCTGGGTATTCCGGTATTTGCAATCGTTGATACCAACTCTGATCCGGACGGTGTTGACTTCGTTATCCCGGGTAACGACGACGCCATCCGTGCTGTTAGCCTGTACCTGGGCGCTGTAGCTGCAACCGTTCGTGAAGGCCGTTCTCAGGATCTGGCTTCCCAGGCGGAAGAAAGCTTCGTAGAAGCTGAATAATAAGGCTTGATAACTTCCCCGAGATAGTTCGAGTTGCAGGAAGGCGGCAAGCTCGAGAATTCCCGGGAGCTTACATGAGTAAGTGACCGGGATGAGCGAGCGAAAACAACGCATCTGCGGCTCGGAATATGAAGGGGAAGAGCCCTTATAAACCAGGTAGTATCATGTTTGGTTAGGGGGCCTGTATATGGCCCCCTTTTTCACTTTTAAATCTGTGCGGTTTGATGCCGGGCAGATCAAATCTTCCGAGGATTTTAGAATGGCTGAAATTACCGCATCCCTGGTAAAAGAGCTGCGTGAGCGTACTGGCGCAGGCATGATGGATTGCAAAAAAGCACTGACTGAAGCTAATGGCGACATTGAGCTTGCAATCGAAAACATGCGTAAGTCCGGTGCTATCAAAGCAGCGAAAAAAGCAGGCAACGTTGCTGCTGACGGCGTAATCAAAACCAAAATCGATGGCAACATCGCTTTCATTCTGGAAGTTAACTGCCAGACTGACTTCGTTGCGAAAGATGGTGGTTTCCAGGCATTTGCTGACAAAGTTCTGGACGCTGCTGTTGCGGGCAAAATCACTGACGTTGACGTGCTGAAAGCGCAGTTCGAAGAAGAGCGCGTTGCGCTGGTTGCGAAAATCGGTGAGAACATCAACATCCGTCGTATCGCTTCCCTGGAAGGCGACGTTCTGGGTAGCTATCAGCACGGTGCGCGTATCGGTGTTCTGGTTGCGGCTAAAGGCGCTGACGAAGAGCTGGTTAAACAGCTGGCCATGCACGTTGCTGCAAGCAAGCCTGAATTCGTTAAGCCAGAAGACGTGTCTGCTGAAGTGGTAGAAAAAGAATACCAGGTTCAGTTGGACATCGCGATGCAGTCTGGTAAGCCGAAAGAAATCGCAGAGAAAATGGTTGAAGGCCGCATGAAGAAATTCACCGGCGAAGTTTCTCTGACGGGCCAGCCTTTCGTTATGGATCCGAGCAAATCTGTTGGCCAACTGCTGAAAGAGCACAACGCTGACGTGACTGGCTTCATCCGCTTCGAAGTGGGCGAAGGCATCGAGAAAGTTGAGACTGACTTTGCAGCAGAAGTTGCTGCGATGTCCAAGCAGTCTTAATGGTCGAAAAGGAGCCGCCTGAGGGCGGCTTCTTTTTGTCACCCATCACGCAAAAATCAGTATGGCTCTTATTTCGTTGTACTGAGTAGCGGCATATCATTGTCGCCAGAATTTACCCCCATTTTTAATCGTTGACAGTCTCAGGAAAGAAACATGGCTACCAATGCAAAACCCGTCTATAAACGCATTCTGCTTAAGTTAAGTGGCGAAGCTCTGCAGGGTACGGAAGGCTTCGGTATCGACGCAAGCATACTGGATCGTATGGCTCAGGAAATCAAAGAACTGGTTGAACTGGGTATTCAGGTTGGTGTGGTGATTGGTGGCGGTAACTTGTTCCGTGGTGCTGGTCTGGCGAAAGCGGGTATGAACCGCGTTGTGGGCGACCACATGGGCATGCTGGCCACCGTGATGAACGGTCTGGCAATGCGCGATGCGCTTCACCGCGCCTATGTGAACGCCCGCCTGATGTCCGCCATCCCACTTAATGGCGTGTGTGACAACTATAGCTGGGCAGAGGCTATCAGCCTGCTGCGTAATAACCGCGTGGTTATCCTTTCCGCGGGTACCGGTAATCCTTTCTTCACCACTGATTCAGCGGCATGCCTGCGCGGTATTGAAATCGAAGCTGACGTGGTGCTGAAAGCGACGAAAGTCGATGGCGTCTTTACTGCCGATCCGGCGAAAGATCCAACGGCGACCATGTACGAGCAGCTGACTTACAATGAAGTGCTGGATAAAGAACTGAAAGTGATGGATCTGGCGGCGTTCACGCTGGCGCGTGACCATAAGTTGCCGATTCGTGTCTTTAACATGAACAAGCCAGGCGCACTACGTCGCGTGGTCATGGGTGAAAAAGAAGGCACATTAATTACGGAATAATTCCCGTAACGGCTAAATAGGGGTAAGATTCCGCGTTAATATCGCGGGCTTACCCGTAATATTTTAATCAGGGCTATACTAAGCACACCTCTACAGGTGTACTGTCTGGTCTGACTGAGACAAGTTTTCAAGGATTCGTAACGTGATTAGCGATATCAGAAAAGATGCTGAAGTACGCATGGAAAAATGCGTTGAAGCGTTCAAAAACCAAATCAGCAAAATACGCACGGGTCGTGCTTCTCCCAGCCTGCTGGATGGCATTGTCGTGGAATATTACGGCACGCCTACGCCGCTGCGTCAGCTGGCAAGCGTAACGGTAGAAGATTCCCGTACCCTGAAAATCAACGTGTTTGACCGCTCCCTGAGCCCGGCCGTTGAGAAAGCGATTATGGCTTCTGACCTCGGTCTGAACCCGAGTTCTGCGGGCAGCGATATTCGCGTTCCACTACCTCCGCTGACGGAAGAACGTCGTAAAGATCTGACGAAAATCGTTCGTGGTGAAGCTGAACAGGCGCGTGTTGCCGTACGTAATGTCCGCCGTGACGCGAACGACAAAGTGAAAGCGCTGCTGAAAGACAAAGAGATCAGCGAAGATGACGATCGCCGTTCTCAGGACGACGTACAGAAAATGACTGACGCCGCTATCAAGAAAGTGGATGCGGCGCTGGCAGATAAAGAAGCGGAACTGATGCAGTTCTGATTCACCTGTACGCTCAAAACGCCGCTCAGAAGATCGTTTAGGATCGGCTGGCGGCGTTTTGCTTTTTATCCTGTCTATTTTTCGGATGTTTGATGAAGCAATTAACCATTCTGGGCTCGACCGGCTCTATCGGTTGCAGCACGCTGGACGTGGTGCGCCATAACCCTGAGCACTTTCGCGTTATCGCGCTGGTGGCAGGTAAAAATGTCAGCCGTATGGTGGAGCAGTGCCTGGAATTTTCCCCGCGTTATGCCGTGATGGATGATGACGCCAGCGCGCATCTCCTCAATGCCTCGCTGAAACAGCTGGGTAGCCAGACAGAAGTCCTGAGCGGACAACAGGCAGCCTGTGAGATGGCGGCGCTGGATGAGGTCGATCAGGTCATGGCTGCTATTGTGGGCGCTGCGGGTCTTCTGCCAACGCTTGCCGCTATTCGTGCGGGAAAAACCATTCTGCTGGCAAACAAAGAATCTCTGGTGACCTGTGGACGTCTGTTCATGGACGCCGTGAAGCGCAGTAAAGCCCAACTTTTGCCGGTAGACAGCGAACATAACGCTATTTTTCAGAGTATGCCCCAACCCATTCAACACAATCTGGGATACGCTGACCTGGAGCAAAATGGCGTGATGTCCGTTTTGCTTACCGGGTCTGGTGGCCCGTTCCGGGAAACGCCGCTGCATGAACTGGCGTCGATGACGCCCGATCAGGCATGCCGTCATCCGAACTGGTCGATGGGACGTAAGATCTCCGTCGACTCAGCCACTATGATGAATAAAGGTCTGGAATACATTGAAGCGCGTTGGTTGTTTAACGCCAGTGCTCGCCAGATGGAAGTGCTGATTCACCCGCAGTCGGTGATTCACTCGATGGTGCGTTATCAGGACGGCAGCGTTCTGGCACAACTGGGTGAGCCGGACATGCGCACGCCTATCGCGCATACGATGGCCTGGCCGAATCGCGTTACCTCTGGTGTGAAGCCGCTCGATTTCTGCAAACTCAGCGCGTTGACGTTCAGCGCGCCGGATTACCAACGTTACCCGTGCCTGAAACTGGCGATGGAGGCGTTTGAGCAGGGGCAAGCCGCCACAACCGCGCTGAATGCAGCCAATGAAGTTGTCGTTGCTGCATTTCTTGCTGAAGAAATACGCTTTACCGATATCGCCGATCTCAATTTAGCCGTGCTGGAGCAGATGGACCTGGAGGAACCCCAGAGCGTTGATGACGTACTGAGGGTGGATGCCATTGCGCGAGAAGTCGCCAGAAAACAAGTGATGCGACTCGCAAGCTGAGGATAATCCTCCTGGAGGAGATCGTGCTATTTGTTAGCGTTGTGCTTCAGTGATATAGTCTGCGCCACCTGATCGCAGGTATTTGGCTTTTTTGGGTCAGGTAAGCCGTGGTTTGACACGGCTTTTTTGTGTAAAGGCTTCAGTATTCCTGAGTACCGCTAAATCCTTTCAGGGACTATAAACGCGTTATGTTGTCTGCAACTCAACCAGTAAGCGAAAATTTGCCTGCGCATGGCTGTCGTCATGTCGCGATCATTATGGATGGCAATGGTCGCTGGGCGAAAAAGCAAGGGAAGATTCGCGCATTTGGGCATAAGGCCGGAGCGAAATCCGTCCGCCGGGCCGTCTCTTTTGCTGCCAACAATGGTATTGATGCGTTAACGCTGTATGCCTTTAGTAGTGAAAACTGGAACCGACCGGCGCAGGAAGTGAGTGCGTTAATGGAGTTATTTGTGTGGGCGCTGGATAGTGAAGTTAAAAGCCTGCATCGCCATAACGTCCGCCTGCGCATTATTGGCGACACCAGTCGATTTAACGCGCGTTTGCAAGAACGGATTCGCAAGTCTGAAGCGCTTACCGCCCAGAATACCGGGCTGACGCTGAATATTGCGGCGAATTACGGCGGACGCTGGGATATTGTCCAGGGAGTCAGACAACTGGCAGAACAGGTGCAGGAAGGTTCACTGCGTCCTGAACAGATTGATGAAGACATGCTCAACCAACAAATCTGTATGCATGAGCTGGCTCCGGTGGATTTAGTAATTAGGACTGGGGGAGAGCATCGAATAAGTAACTTTTTGCTTTGGCAAATTGCCTATGCCGAACTTTACTTTACTGATGTTCTCTGGCCCGATTTCGATGAACAAGACTTTGAAGGTGCGCTGCATGCCTTTGCTAATCGAGAGCGTCGTTTCGGCGGCACCGAGCCCGGTGATGACAAAGCCTGATGGGGGTCGCTTTTGCTGAAGTATCGCCTGATTTCTGCTTTCGTTTTAATACCCGTGGTCATCGCGGCGCTGTTTCTGCTGCCGCCGGTGGGGTTCGCCATTGTGACGCTGGTTGTTTGTATGCTGGCCGCGTGGGAATGGGGACAGTTAAGCGGTTTTGCCACGCGCACACAACGCGTCTGGCTGGCGGTGCTGTGTGGGCTACTGCTCGCACTGATGCTGTTTCTGCTGCCGGAATATCATCATAATGTTCGTCAGCCGTGGGTCGAGGCCTCGCTGTGGGCATCGTTAGGCTGGTGGATCGTTGCGTTAGTGTTGGTGTTTTTTTACCCAGAGTCGGCGACGGTCTGGCGTAATTCGAAGACACTACGCATAATTTTTGGCGTGCTCACGATCGTTCCCTTCTTCTGGGGGATGCTTGCGCTGCGTGCCTGGCATTACGACGAGAATCATTACAGTGGCGCAATATGGCTGCTCTATGTCATGATCCTGGTCTGGGGAGCGGACTCCGGGGCGTATATGTTTGGCAAACTGTTTGGCAAACATAAACTGGCACCAAAAGTGTCGCCGGGGAAAACCTGGCAGGGCTTTTTTGGTGGCCTTGCCACGGCAGCTGTTATCTCCTGGGGTTACGGCATGTGGGCGAATCTGGATGTTGCGCCTGTCACCTTATTAATCTGCTCTATTGTTGCCGCGCTGGCCTCTGTGCTGGGCGATCTGACCGAGAGCATGTTTAAGCGTGAAGCGGGAATAAAAGACAGCGGTCATTTGATTCCAGGACACGGTGGTATTCTGGACCGTATTGATAGCCTGACGGCGGCAGTACCGGTCTTTGCCTGCCTGTTGTTACTGGTATTCAAAACGCTTTAACGGAAGGTTTTATGCTGAGTATTCTCTGGAATCTGGCTGCATTCATTGTCGCACTGGGTGTGCTGATCACCGTGCATGAATTTGGTCATTTCTGGGTTGCCCGGCGCTGCGGTGTCCGTGTCGAGCGCTTTTCCATTGGATTTGGTAAAGCGCTCTGGCGCCGTACCGATCGGTCTGGGACCGAATATGTCATCGCCCTGATCCCTCTGGGCGGTTATGTCAAAATGCTGGATGAGCGCGCGGAACCGGTGATCCCGGAGCTGCGTCACCACGCTTTCAACAATAAAACCGTCGGCCAGCGCGCAGCAATCATTGCAGCCGGTCCGGTCGCTAATTTCCTCTTTGCCATCTTCGCCTACTGGCTGGTGTTTATCATCGGCGTCCCTGGCGTTCGTCCGGTTGTTGGTGAAATAACACCCAACTCGATTGCCGCCCAGGCGCAAATTATTCCTGGCACGGAACTTAAAGCCGTTGATGGTATCGAAACCCCTGATTGGGATGCAGTGCGTTTACAGTTGGTCGCAAAAATTGGCGATGAACAGACGACAATCAGCGTGGCGCCTTTCGGCAGCAACCAGCGACAGGAAAAAACGCTGGATTTGCGGCAGTGGGCATTTGAGCCTGATAAGGAAGATCCTGTATCTTCTTTAGGGATTCGACCGCGTGGACCACAGATTGAACCGGTGCTGTCAGAAGTCCAGGCACAGTCCGCCGCAAGTAAGGCGGGTTTGCAAGCCGGCGACAGGATCGTTAAAGTCGATGGTCAACCACTAACGCAATGGATGACGTTCGTGACTCTGGTGCGCGATAATCCAGGTCAGCCGTTAGCGCTGGAAATTGAAAGACAGGGCAGTGCCTTGTCTTTAACATTAATTCCGGATTCGAAATCGGGTAATGGAAAGGCAGAAGGTTTTGCCGGCGTTGTGCCGAAAATCATTCCTCTGCCAGATGAGTACAAGACAGTACGCCAGTATGGGCCGTTCAGCGCCATTGCACAGGCCACGGATAAAACGTGGCAGTTGATGAAGCTGACGGTCAGTATGCTGGGAAAATTGATAACCGGTGATGTGAAACTGAACAACCTCAGTGGGCCGATTTCTATCGCTCAGGGGGCTGGGATGTCAGCGGAGTTCGGGGTGATTTATTATCTAATGTTCCTTGCGCTGATTAGCGTGAACTTAGGGATAATCAACCTGTTTCCGTTGCCCGTTCTTGACGGGGGGCATCTGCTGTTCCTGGCGATTGAAAAGCTTAAGGGCGGACCGGTATCCGAGCGGGTTCAAGACTTTAGTTATCGCATTGGCTCGATATTGCTGGTGCTGTTAATGGGGCTTGCACTTTTCAATGATTTCTCTCGGTTGTAAGAGAGTTAGTTAGGAAGAACGCATAACAACGATGGCGATGAAAAAGTTGCTCATAGCGTCGCTGCTGTTTAGCAGCGCGACCGTATACGGTGCTGAAGGGTTCGTAGTGAAGGACATTCATTTCGAAGGCCTGCAGCGTGTCGCCGTTGGTGCGGCCCTCCTCAGTATGCCGGTGCGCACAGGCGACACGGTTAATGATGAAGATATCAGTAATACCATTCGCGCACTGTTTGCCACTGGCAATTTTGAGGATGTTCGTGTCCTTCGCGATGGCGATACGCTTCTGGTTCAGGTAAAAGAACGTCCGACTATTGCCAGCATCACCTTTTCCGGTAACAAATCGGTGAAAGATGACATGCTGAAGCAAAACCTCGAGGCTTCTGGCGTGCGTGTTGGCGAATCTTTGGATCGCACCACCATTGCCGATATCGAGAAAGGTCTGGAAGACTTCTACTACAGCGTCGGTAAATACAGTGCCAGTGTGAAAGCCGTTGTCACACCGCTGCCGCGCAACCGTGTTGACCTTAAACTGGTGTTCCAGGAAGGGGTATCGGCGACGATCCAACAGATCAATATCGTCGGTAACCATGCCTTCAGCACGGATGAACTGATCTCTCACTTCCAGTTGCGTGATGAAGTTCCGTGGTGGAACGTTGTTGGCGATCGCAAATACCAGAAGCAGAAACTGGCGGGTGACCTTGAAACCCTGCGCAGCTACTATCTGGATCGCGGTTACGCACGTTTCAACATCGACTCAACGCAGGTCAGCCTGACCCCGGATAAGAAAGGGATCTACATTACCGTGAACATCACGGAAGGCGAGCAGTATAAGCTTTCTGGCGTTCAGGTAACGGGTAACCTGGCGGGGCACTCAGCGGAGATAGAAAGCCTGACGAAAATTGAGCCGGGTGAACTCTATAACGGCACCAAAGTGACCAAAATGGAAGATGATATTAAGAAGCTTCTGGGTCGCTTTGGTTACGCCTATCCGCGCGTTCAGTCACAGCCTGAAATCAACGACGCTGACAAAACGGTTAAGCTGCGTGTAAACGTCGATGCGGGTAACCGTTTCTATGTGCGCAAGATCCGTTTTGAAGGCAACGATACGTCCAAAGATGCCGTCCTGCGTCGCGAAATGCGCCAGATGGAAGGGGCATGGCTGGGCAGCGATATGGTTGATCAGGGTAAAGAGCGTCTGAACCGTCTGGGTTACTTTGAAACGGTCGACACCGATACGCAGCGTGTTCCGGGCAGTCCGGACCAGGTGGATGTGGTCTATAAGGTGAAAGAACGTAACACCGGTAGCTTCAACTTCGGTGTCGGTTACGGTACGGAAAGCGGCGTAAGTTTCCAGGCGGGTGTTCAGCAGGATAACTGGTTGGGTACTGGCTACGCGGTGGGGATTAACGGTACCAAGAACGATTACCAGACCTACAGCGAACTCTCTGTCACCAACCCGTACTTCACCGTTGATGGTGTGAGCTTGGGTGGCCGTATCTTCTATAACGACTTTGATGCGAACGATGCGGATCTGTCTGACTATACCAACAAAAGTTATGGTACAGACGTCACGCTGGGCTTCCCGATCAACGAATACAACACCTTGCGTGCTGGTTTAGGGTATGTGCATAACTCCCTGTCCAACATGCAGCCGCAGGTCGCGATGTGGCGTTATTTGAACTCCGTGGGTGAATACCCGGAAAACTCGAATGACCGCAACTCATACAGCGCCAACGACTTCACCTTCAACTACGGTTGGACGTATAACAAGCTTGACCGTGGTTTCTTCCCGACGGAAGGGACGCGCGTCAACCTGAACGGTAAGGTGACGATCCCTGGCTCTGATAACGAGTTCTACAAAGCGACGCTGGATACCGCGACCTACGTACCGATCGATGACGATCACAAGTGGGTGGTTCTCGGTCGTACTCGTTGGGGTTACGGTGATGGATTCGGCGGCAAAGAGATGCCGTTCTATGAGAACTTCTATGCCGGTGGCTCCAGTACCGTGCGTGGTTTCCAGTCCAACACCATTGGTCCGAAAGCGGTCTATTTCCCGTCCAGCAGTCGTCATGATGGCGATAACGACTACAATAACGAATGTGAGAGCACCCAGTCAGCGCCGTGTAAATCGGATGATGCAGTGGGCGGTAACGCCATGGCTGTCGCCAGCCTGGAATTCATTACCCCAACACCGTTCATCAGTGATAAATACGCGAACTCGGTTCGTACCTCGTTCTTCTGGGATATGGGTACCGTCTGGGATACTAACTGGGATTCAAGTGCATATTCCGGTTATCCAGACTACAGTGATCCGAGCAATATCCGTATGTCTGCAGGTATCGCATTACAATGGATGTCCCCATTGGGGCCGTTGGTCTTCTCCTATGCCCAGCCGTTTAAGGATTACGATGGAGACAAAAAAGAGCAGTTCCAGTTTAACATTGGTAAAACCTGGTAACTGTTCTTCACAAAGGAATGTAAGTGTAGTGTAGCGATGACTTTAGGCGATCTTGCATGGGATCGCCTGGCCACGCAAAGAACTGTACCTTCGGGTGCAAATGGGATGGTAAGGAGTTTATTGTGAAAAAGTGGTTATTAGCGGCAGGTCTTGGTTTAGCAATGGTTACGTCCGCACAGGCGGCTGACAAAATTGCAATCGTCAACATGGGTAGCCTGTTCCAGCAGGTTGCGCAGAAGACCGGTGTTTCCAGCACATTGGAAAATGAGTTTAAAGGCCGCGCGAGCGAACTGCAGCGTATGGAATCCGATCTGCAATCTAAAATGCAGCGTCTGCAGTCCATGAAAGCAGGTAGCGATCGTACTAAGCTGGAAAAAGACGTGATGGCTCAGCGCCAGACCTTCTCTCAGAAAGCGCAGGCTTTTGAGCAGGATCGTGCGCGTCGTTCCAACGAAGAACGTGGCAAACTGGTTACTCGTATCCAGACTGCTGTGAAATCTGTTGCCAGCAGCCAGAGCATCGATCTGGTTGTTGACGCGAACACCGTTGCTTACAACAGCAGCGATGTAAAAGACATCACTGCTGACGTGCTGAAACAGGTTAAATAAGTAATGCCTTCAATTCGACTGGCTGATTTAGCAGAGCAGTTGGATGCAGAATTACACGGTGATGGCGATCTCGTCATCACCGGCGTTGCGTCCATGCAATCTGCGCAAACGGGTCACATCACGTTCATGGTGAATCCGAAATACCGTGAGCACCTGGCCTTATGCCAGGCGTCTGCCGTTGTCATGACGCAGGACGATCTTCCTTTTGCTAAGAGTGCGGCGCTGGTAGTGAAGAATCCCTACCTGACGTACGCGCGAATGGCACAAATTTTAGATACCACGCCGCAGCCGGCACAGAACATTGCACCGAGTGCAGTGGTTGATGCGACGGCAACGCTGGGTAGCAATGTTTCAATTGGCGCGAATGCGGTGATTGAATCTGGCGTAGAGCTTGGCGATAACGTGGTTATTGGCGCGGGCTGTTTCGTTGGGAAAAATACGAAAATTGGGGCCGGTTCGCGCCTGTGGGCGAATGTATCGGTTTACCACGACATTCAGATCGGTGAGAATTGCCTGATCCAGTCCAGTACGGTCATTGGTGCTGACGGTTTTGGCTATGCCAACGATCGTGGCAATTGGGTGAAGATCCCGCAGTTGGGTCGCGTCATTATTGGCGATCGCGTGGAGATCGGTGCCTGTACTACCATTGACCGTGGTGCTCTGGATGATACGGTGATCGGCAATGGGGTTATCATTGATAACCAGTGTCAGATTGCACATAACGTTGTGATTGGCGACAATACGGCGGTTGCCGGGGGCGTCATCATGGCGGGCAGCCTGAAGATTGGCCGTTACTGCATGATCGGCGGTGCCAGCGTAATCAATGGGCATATGGAAATATGCGACAAGGTTACCGTGACGGGCATGGGGATGGTGATGCGCCCCATCACTGAACCTGGCGTCTATTCCTCAGGCATTCCGCTGCAACCTAACAAAGTATGGCGTAAGACAGCCGCACTGGTGATGAATATTGATGATATGAGCAAGCGCCTCAAAGCCATTGAGCGCAAGGTTAATCAACAAGACTAAACTCTCACCCGGTCACACATACTTTACGGCCTGTCGGCATTCATACGATTGCGGCAGGCCGTGTTATTATTGGCTTTTAGCATATTTGGACAGGAAGAGTATTTTGACTACTAACACTCATACTCTGCATATTGAAGAGATTTTAGAACTTCTGCCGCACCGTTTTCCGTTTTTACTGGTTGACCGCGTGCTGGACTTTGAAGAAGGTCGTTTTCTGCGCGCAGTGAAAAATGTCTCCGTTAACGAGCCATTTTTCCAGGGGCATTTCCCGGGTAAACCGATTTTCCCTGGCGTGCTGATTCTGGAAGCCATGGCACAGGCTACGGGTATTCTTGCGTTTAAAAGCGTAGGGAAACTGGAGCCAGGAGAACTCTACTATTTCGCGGGTATCGATGAAGCACGCTTTAAGCGTCCCGTTGTGCCAGGCGATCAGATGATCATGGAAGTCACTTTCGAGAAAACGCGCCGTGGCCTGACCCGCTTTAAAGGGGTTGCGCTGGTTGACGGTAAAGTAGTTTGCGAAGCAACGATGATGTGCGCTCGTAGCCGGGAGGCCTGATACGTGATTGATAAATCCGCCTTTATTCATCCAACCGCCATTGTGGAAGAGGGGGCGTCACTCGGCGCTAACGTTCACATTGGTCCTTTTTGCCTTGTTGGACCCCATGTTGAAATTGGTGAGGGTACCGTACTGAAGTCTCACGTTGTCGTGAATGGTCATACTAAAATTGGCCGCGATAACGAGATATATCAGTTCGCCTCCATCGGCGAAGTGAACCAGGATCTGAAATATGCTGGCGAACCGACCCGAGTGGAAATAGGCGATCGTAACCGCATTCGCGAAAGCGTTACCATTCATCGTGGCACAGTGCAGGGCGGTGGATTGACGAAGGTGGGCAGCGATAACTTACTGATGATCAATGCCCACGTGGCACACGATTGCACAATAGGGGATCGCTGTATTCTGGCGAATAACGCCACGCTTGCCGGTCACGTCTCGCTGGATGACTACGTTATCATCGGTGGCATGACCGCAGTGCATCAGTTCTGCATTATTGGTGCACACGTGATGGTCGGTGGCTGTTCTGGCGTTGCTCAGGACGTTCCGCCGTACGTTATTGCTCAGGGCAACCACGCGACGCCGTTTGGCGTCAACATCGAAGGGTTGAAGCGTCGCGGCTTTACCCGCGAGGCGATCACCGCCATTCGCAATGCTTACAAAGCGTTGTACCGCAGCGGCAAAACGCTGGATGAAGTGAAACCGGAAATCGCCGAACTGGCGAAGCAGTACCCGGATGTACAGGCGTTCAGTGATTTCTTTGCCCGCTCAACGCGCGGACTGATTCGTTAATGGCAGAGCAGCGCTCCTTAACGATTGCCCTGGTCGCCGGAGAAACCTCCGGCGATATTCTTGGTGCCGGCTTAATCCGGGCGTTGAAAGCGCGCGTACCTGACGCGCGTTTTGTCGGCGTCGCCGGCCCGCGCATGCAGGCCGAAGGCTGTGAAGCCTGGTATGAAATGGAAGAACTGGCGGTGATGGGCATTGTGGAAGTGCTTGGACGCCTGCGTCGTCTGCTGCATATCCGCGCCGATCTGACCCGTCGATTCACCGAGTTGCAGCCCGATGTCTTCGTCGGTATTGATGCTCCCGATTTTAATATTACCCTCGAAGGGAATCTGAAAAAACAGGGCATCAAAACGATTCATTACGTCAGTCCGTCCGTCTGGGCGTGGCGACAGAAACGCGTTTTCAAAATAGGCAGATCCACTAACATGGTTCTGGCTTTTCTGCCTTTCGAAAAAGCGTTTTACGATAAGTACAACGTGCCGTGCCGTTTTATCGGTCACACGATGGCGGATGCTATGCCGCTGGATCCGGATAAAAACGCGGCGCGAGAGGTGCTGGGGATCCCACGCGACGCACACTGCCTGGCGTTATTACCCGGCAGTCGCGGTGCAGAAGTGGAAATGCTCAGCGCCGACTTCCTGAAAACTGCCCAATTGTTGCGTAAGAACTATCCCGATCTTGAGGTGGTGGTGCCATTGGTGAACGCCAAACGGCGTGAACAGTTCGAGCAGATCAAAGCAGACGTTGCACCGGAGCTTTCCGTCCACCTGCTGGACGGGATGGGGCGAGAAGCGATGATCGCCAGCGATGCCGCGCTGCTGGCATCCGGTACCGCCGCGCTCGAGTGCATGCTGGCGAAATGCCCGATGGTGGTGGGATATCGCATGAAGCCCTTTACGTTCTGGCTGGCGAAGCGGCTGGTGAAGACCGATTATGTCTCGCTGCCAAACCTGCTGGCGGGAAGGGAACTGGTGAAAGAGCTGTTGCAGGAAGAGTGCGAGCCGCAAAAGCTGGCTGAGGCGCTTCTCCCCTTGTTGGCCAATGGTAAAACCAGCCATGCGATGCATGATACTTTCCGCGAACTGCATCAGCAGATCCGCTGCAACGCCGATGAGCAGGCGGCGGATGCGGTCCTGGAGCTAGTACAATGATCGAATTTGTTTATCCGCACACGCATTTAGTGGCGGGTGTGGATGAAGTCGGACGGGGTCCATTGGTCGGCGCAGTCGTCACTGCTGCCGTGATCCTCGACCCGGCTCGTCCGATTGTGGGTCTGAACGATTCCAAAAAATTGTCTGAAAAGCGCCGTCTGGCGCTGTATGACGAAATCAAAGAAAAAGCGTTGAGCTGGAGTCTCGGTCGTGCAGAACCGCACGAGATCGATGAACTGAATATTCTCCATGCCACTATGCTGGCGATGCAGCGAGCGGTGGCGGGGTTACATATTGCGCCGGAATACGTGCTGATCGACGGTAATCGCTGCCCGGCATTGCCTGTGCCGTCCCTGGCGGTGGTGAAAGGCGACAGCCGGGTGGCGGAAATCAGCGCCGCGTCTATTCTTGCAAAAGTCACGCGTGACGCCGAAATGACCGAGCTGGATAGCGTTTTCCCGCAGTATGGTTTTGCCCAACACAAAGGGTATCCAACCGCTTTCCATCTGGAAAAACTGGCTGAACATGGCGCAACGGAGCATCACCGACGTAGTTTTGCTCCCGTTAAACGCGCACTGGGACTCGCGTCCTGATTCTTGTGTTGAAGGAATCTGAAGATGTCTGAACCTCGTTTCGTCCACCTGCGGGTGCACAGCGACTACTCCATGATCGATGGGCTGGCGAAAACCGGGCCGCTGGTGAAAAAGGCGGCCGCGTTGGGCATGCCTGCACTGGCGATCACCGATTTTACGAATCTCTGTGGTCTGGTGAAGTTCTACGGAGCGGGCCATGGCGCAGGGATTAAACCCATTGTTGGCGCTGATTTCCATGTTCAGAGTGAGCAGATGGGTGATGAACTCACGCATCTGACGGTACTCGCCGCGAATAACACCGGTTATCAAAATCTCACCCTGCTTATCTCCAAAGCGTATCAGCGCGGCTATGGTGCGGCGGGACCGATCATTGACCGCGACTGGCTGATCGAGCTGAAAGAAGGGTTGATCCTGCTCTCCGGCGGTCGCATGGGCGACGTCGGGCGCAGTCTGCTGCGCGGCAACAGCGCGCTGGTGGAAGAGTGTGTCGCTTTCTACGAAGAGCACTTTCCGGACTGTTACTTCCTTGAGCTGATCCGGACCGGCAGACCCGATGAAGAGAATTATCTGCATGCAGCCGTTGAACTGGCGGAAGCACGCGGTTTGCCGGTGGTGGCCACCAACGACGTGCGCTTTATCAACAGCGAAGACTTCGACGCGCATGAAATCCGCGTCGCCATTCACGATGGTTTTACGCTCGACGATCCCAAGCGTCCGCGCAACTACTCGCCG
Organism: Citrobacter amalonaticus Y19; assembly: GCF_000981805.1. NCBI lineage: Bacteria > Pseudomonadati > Pseudomonadota > Gammaproteobacteria > Enterobacterales > Enterobacteriaceae > Citrobacter > Citrobacter amalonaticus. Next base: position 217,315 of record NZ_CP011132.1, read on the forward strand.
CAGCAGTATATGCGCTCGGAAGAGGAGATGTGCGAACTTTTCTCCGACATTCCGGAAGCACTGGAAAACACCGTCGAAATTGCCAAACGCTGCAACGTAACGGTGCGTCTGGGTGAGTACTTCCTGCCGCAGTTCCCGACCGGTGATATGACCACGGAAGATTTCCTGGTACAGAAATCGAAAGAGGGGCTGGAAGAGCGTCTGGAATTCTTGTTCCCGGATGAAGCTGAGCGGAAAGAGAAACGTCCGCCGTACGATGAACGCCTGGACATTGAGCTACAGGTGATCAACCAGATGGGGTTCCCGGGCTACTTCCTCATCGTGATGGAATTTATCCAGTGGTCGAAAGATAACGGCGTGCCGGTAGGCCCGGGGCGTGGTTCCGGTGCGGGATCGCTGGTGGCCTATGCGCTGAAAATCACCGACCTCGATCCGCTGGAATTTGACCTGCTGTTCGAACGTTTCCTTAACCCGGAACGTGTCTCCATGCCTGACTTCGACGTTGACTTCTGTATGGAGAAACGCGACCAGGTGATCGAACACGTTGCTGACATGTACGGTCGTGATGCGGTATCGCAGATTATTACCTTCGGTACGATGGCGGCGAAAGCGGTTATCCGCGACGTGGGCCGTGTACTGGGCCACCCGTACGGCTTTGTCGACAGGATTTCGAAGCTGGTACCACCTGATCCTGGGATGACGCTGGCAAAAGCCTTCGAAGCCGAACCGCAACTGCCTGAGATTTACGAGGCAGATGAAGAGGTCAAAGCGCTGATCGACATGGCGCGTAAGCTGGAAGGCGTGACCCGTAACGCCGGTAAACACGCCGGTGGGGTGGTTATCGCCCCGACGAAAATCACCGATTTCGCGCCGCTGTACTGTGATGAACAGGGGCTGCATCCGGTTACCCAGTTTGATAAAAACGACGTGGAATATGCCGGCCTCGTGAAGTTCGACTTCCTCGGCCTGCGTACGCTCACCATCATCAACTGGGCGCTGGAGATGATCAACGCCCGCCGCGAGAAGCACGGCGAGCCGCCGCTGGATATTGCCGCTATCCCGCTGGATGACAAGAAAAGCTTCGACATGCTGCAACGCTCGGAAACCACGGCGGTCTTCCAGCTTGAATCCCGCGGCATGAAAGACCTGATTAAGCGTCTGCAGCCTGACTGCTTCGAAGATATGATAGCCCTGGTGGCGCTGTTCCGTCCGGGGCCGTTGCAGTCCGGGATGGTGGATAACTTCATCGACCGTAAGCACGGGCGCGAAGAGATTTCCTATCCGGATGTGCAGTGGCAACACGAAAGCCTGAAACCCGTGCTGGAGCCGACCTACGGCATCATCCTGTATCAGGAACAGGTCATGCAGATTGCCCAGGTGCTCTCTGGCTATACCCTTGGCGGCGCGGACATGCTGCGCCGTGCGATGGGTAAGAAAAAGCCGGAAGAGATGGCCAAGCAGCGCGGCACCTTCGAAGAAGGGGCGAGAAAGAACGGCGTTGATGGCGAACTGGCGATGAAAATCTTTGACCTGGTGGAGAAATTCGCCGGGTACGGATTTAACAAATCGCACTCAGCCGCCTACGCGCTGGTCTCTTACCAGACGCTGTGGCTGAAAGCGCACTATCCTGCCGAGTTTATGGCGGCGGTGATGACCGCGGATATGGACAACACCGAGAAAGTGGTGGGGCTGGTGGACGAATGCTGGCGCATGGGGCTGAAGATCCTGCCGCCGGATATCAACTCCGGGCTGTACCACTTCCACGTCAACGACGACGGCGAGATTGTTTACGGCATCGGTGCGATCAAAGGCGTGGGTGAAGGTCCGATCGAGGCGATCATCGAGGCGCGTAACAACGGCGGCTACTTCCGCGAATTGTTCGATCTTTGCGCGCGCACCGATACTAAAAAGCTCAACCGGCGGGTGCTGGAAAAACTGATCATGTCCGGGGCGTTCGACAGGCTGGGGCCACATCGTGCCGCACTGATGAACTCGCTGGGCGATGCGCTGAAAGCCGCCGACCAGCACGCGAAAGCGGAAGCGATTGGTCAGGCGGATATGTTCGGCGTGCTGGCGGAAGAGCCAGAGCAGATTGAGCAGTCCTACGCCAGCTGCCAGCCGTGGCCGGAGCAGGTGGTGTTAGATGGGGAACGCGAAACGTTGGGGCTGTATCTGACGGGTCACCCTATCAATCAGTATTTGAAAGAAATTGAGCGCTATGTCGGAGGCTACCGGCTGAAAGACATGCATCCGACAGAACGTGGTAAAGTGACCACGGCTGCGGGGCTCGTCATTGCCGCAAGGGTTATGGTCACCAAGCGCGGCAATCGTATCGGCATCTGTACGCTGGATGACCGTTCCGGACGTCTGGAGGTAATGTTATTTACCGACGCTCTGGATAAATACCAGCAATTGCTGGAAAAAGACCGCATACTTATCGTCAGCGGACAGGTCAGCTTTGATGACTTCAGCGGGGGGCTTAAAATGACCGCCCGCGAAGTGATGGATATTGACGAAGCCCGGGAAAAATATGCTCGCGGGCTTGCTATCTCGCTGACGGACAGGCAAATTGATGACCAGCTTTTAAACCGACTCCGTCAGTCTCTGGAACCCCACCGCTCTGGGACAATTCCAGTACATCTCTACTATCAGAGGGCGGATGCACGTGCGCGGTTGCGTTTTGGCGCGACGTGGCGTGTCTCTCCGAGCGATCGTTTGCTAAACGATCTCCGTGGCCTCATTGGTTCGGAGCAGGTGGAACTGGAGTTTGACTAATACAGGAATACTATGAGTCTGAATTTCCTTGATTTTGAACAGCCGATTGCAGAGCTGGAAGCAAAAATCGATTCTCTGACTGCGGTGAGCCGTCAGGACGAGAAACTGGATATTAACATCGATGAAGAAGTGCATCGTCTGCGTGAAAAGAGCGTAGAGCTGACGCGCAAAATCTTCGCCGATCTTGGCGCATGGCAGGTTGCCCAACTGGCACGCCATCCGCAGCGTCCTTACACCCTGGATTATGTTCGCCTGGCGTTTGATGAATTTGACGAACTGGCGGGCGATCGCGCCTATGCCGACGATAAAGCGATCGTCGGCGGCATCGCGCGTCTGGACGGTCGCCCTGTGATGATCATTGGTCATCAGAAAGGCCGTGAGACCAAAGAAAAAATCCGTCGTAACTTCGGTATGCCGGCGCCGGAAGGCTATCGTAAAGCGCTGCGTTTGATGGAAATGGCCGAGCGTTTCCACATGCCGATCATTACCTTTATCGATACGCCGGGTGCTTACCCAGGCGTGGGTGCGGAAGAGCGCGGTCAGTCTGAAGCTATCGCCCGAAACCTGCGCGAAATGTCACGTCTGAGCGTTCCGGTTATCTGCACCGTGATCGGTGAGGGTGGTTCCGGTGGCGCGCTGGCTATCGGCGTGGGTGACAAAGTGAATATGCTGCAATACAGCACTTATTCCGTTATCTCCCCGGAAGGCTGTGCGTCCATTCTGTGGAAAAGCGCGGACAAAGCGCCGTTGGCCGCAGAAGCAATGGGTATCGTTGCGCCGCGTCTCAAAGAGCTGAAGCTGATTGACTCTATTATTCCGGAACCGCTGGGCGGCGCGCACCGCAACCCGGAAGTGATGGCGGCTTCGCTTAAAGCACAACTGCTGGCCGATCTTGCCGATCTCGATGTGCTGAGCACCGAAGATTTGAAAAACCGTCGCTATCAGCGTCTGATGAGCTACGGTTACGCGTAAGCGTTGACCATTCCGAAAAGGGCCACAAGTTGTGGCCCTTTTTTTTACCTGTGGTTTGAACCCGCTATGATTAGCGTAGGTTTTTCCAGGAGGAACGCATGAACATCATCGCCATCATGGGGCCGCACGGGGTTTTTTATAAAGATGAGCCCATCAAAGAGCTTGAGCGTGCGCTGCAATCACTGGGATTTCAGATTATCTGGCCGCAGAACAGCGTCGACCTGCTGAAATTTATCGAACACAACCCGCGCATCTGCGGGGTAATTTTTGACTGGGATGAGTACAGTCTCGATCTGTGCAGCGAGATTAACCAGCTCAATGAATATTTACCGCTGTACGCGTTTATCAACACGCATTCAACGATGGACGTCAGCGTTCATGACATGCGTATGGCGTTATGGTTTTTTGAGTATGCGCTGGGGCAGGCGGAAGATATTGCGACGCGCATTCGCCAGTACACCAACGAGTACCTCGACAATATCACGCCGCCCTTCACCAGGGCGCTGTTCACCTATGTGAAAGAGGGGAAGTACACCTTCTGCACGCCAGGACACATGGCCGGAACCGCCTATCAAAAAAGCCCGGTTGGCTGCCTGTTCTATGACTTTTTCGGCGGCAATACCCTGAAAGCGGATGTGTCGATATCGGTCACTGAGCTGGGTTCGTTACTCGACCACACCGGACCGCATCTGGAGGCTGAAGAGTACATTGCCAGAACTTTCGGCGCAGAGCAGAGTTACATGGTGACCAACGGCACCTCCACCTCAAATAAAATTGTGGGGATGTATGCCGCGCCGACCGGCAGTACGCTGCTGATTGACCGCAACTGCCATAAGTCGCTGGCGCATTTGTTGATGATGAGCGACGTGGTCCCCATCTGGCTGAAACCGACGCGTAACGCGCTCGGCATTCTGGGCGGCATTCCTAAGCGCGAGTTCACGCGCGAGAGTATTGCGAGCAAGGTTGCCGCCACGGCGCAGGCGCAGTGGCCGGTTCACGCGGTGATCACCAACTCAACCTATGACGGTCTGTTGTATAACACCAACTGGATCAAGCAGACGCTGGATGTCCCCTCTATCCACTTCGATTCTGCCTGGGTGCCGTATACCCACTTTCACCCCATTTATCAGGGGAAAAGCGGAATGAGCGGTGAACGGGTGCCTGGTAAGGTGATTTTCGAAACGCAATCCACCCACAAAATGCTGGCGGCGTTATCGCAGGCGTCGCTGATTCATATTAAAGGGGAATATGACGAAGAGACCTTCAACGAAGCCTTTATGATGCACACGTCCACTTCGCCGAGCTATCCCATTGTCGCCTCCATCGAAACGGCGGCGGCGATGCTGCGGGGAAATTCCGGCAGGCGGTTAATCAACCGCTCGGTGGAACGCGCGCTGCATTTTCGCAAAGAGGTGCAGCGGTTGCGTGAGGAGTCTGACGGTTGGTTCTTCGATATCTGGCAGCCGGAAGAGGTTGATGAAGCGGAGTGCTGGCCGGTTGCGCCTGGTGAAGACTGGCACGGATTTACCGATGCCGACGACGACCATATGTTTCTCGACCCGGTAAAAGTGACGATCCTGACTCCCGGTATGGATGAGCAAGGGAAGATGAGTGACGAAGGGATCCCCGCTGCGCTGGTGGCAAAATTCCTCGATGAGCGCGGCGTGGTGGTGGAGAAAACCGGCCCGTATAACCTGCTGTTTCTCTTTAGTATCGGTATTGATAAAACCCGGGCGATGGGGCTGTTGCGTGGCCTGACTGAATTTAAACGCTCCTACGATCTCAATTTGCGCGTGAAGAATATGCTGCCGGATCTGTATGCGGAAGATCCTGATTTTTATCGCAACATGCGTATCCAGGAACTGGCGCAAGGGATCCATAAGCTCATCCGCCAGCACGATCTTTCCGGACTGATGCTGCGAGCGTTTGATACGTTGCCGGAAATGATCATGACGCCGCATCAGGCCTGGCAGCGGCAGATCAAGGGCGAAGTCGAAACGGTGACTCTCGATCAACTGGTGGGGCGCGTGTCGGCGAATATGATCCTGCCGTATCCCCCCGGCGTGCCGCTGCTGATGCCGGGAGAAATGATCACCGGGCAGAGTCGCGCCGTGCTCGATTTCCTGTTGATGCTCTGTTCTGTCGGCCACCACTATCCGGGCTTTGAAACGGATATTCACGGGGCGAAGCAGGATGAAGAGGGGGTATACCACGTACGAGTCTTAAAAACGGCATGACGACTTGCCTTCAGCGCCTTCTGGCGGGTAACGTGCTGGTGATGAATAAAGGAGATGAAGACGCTATGCTGGGATTAAAACAGGTTCACCATATTGCGATTATTGCGACAGATTATGCCGCGAGTAAGTCCTTCTATTGCGATATTCTGGGCTTTACGCTGATGAGTGAAGCCTATCGCGAAGAACGAGACTCGTGGAAGGGGGATCTGGCGCTAAACGGGCAATATGTGATTGAGCTTTTTTCCTTTCCTTTCCCTCCAGCGCGTCCAGGTCGCCCGGAAGCCTGCGGCTTGCGCCATCTGGCGTTCAGCGTAGATGACCTGGATAACGCGATTGCGCATCTGGAGGCGAATCATGTCAATTGCGAAGCCATCCGTATTGATCCCTTCACCAACAAGCGTTTCACCTTTTTTAAAGACCCGGATGGTCTGCCGCTCGAACTGTATGAGCAGTAAGACTTGTTATTGCGACGATTGCCCGGTAACGTGCCGGGCAACGTCACTGTAAATAACCGCTATGACAACACTCACGCTGAACACCTCGCTTTTCACCTCCCGACAGATACTGGTCGCTTTTAGCGGCGGTCTGGACTCTACCGTGCTCCTGCACCAGCTGGTGCAGTGGCGGGCGCAACAACCGACTCTCTCACTTCGCGCGATCCACATTCATCATGGGCTAAGCGCTCACGCCGATGCGTGGGTAGCGCATTGCGAAGCCGTCTGTGCGCAATGGCAGGTGCCGCTGCTGGTGGAACGGGTAACGCTGGCGGACGCGGGACTGGGGATTGAAGCACATGCCCGACAGGCGCGGTATCAGGCATTCGCCGACGCATTGTTGCCCGGTGAAGTGCTGGCGACCGCCCAGCATCTTGACGATCAGTGTGAAACTTTTTTACTGGCGCTCAAACGAGGTAGCGGCCCGGCGGGACTGTCTGCGATGGCGGAGATCTCTGCGTTTGCCGGCACGCAACTCATTCGTCCGCTGCTGACGCAACCCCGTGCGGCGCTGGAGCAATGGGCAAGACAACATCAGCTTCGCTGGATTGAAGATGAAAGCAATCAGGATGACGCCTACGATCGTAACTTCCTGCGTTTGCAGGTGCTGCCGCTCCTGCAACAGCGCTGGCCGCATTTCGCTGATGCCACCGCACGCAGCGCCGCGCTGTGCGCCGAGCAGGAGAGTCTGCTGGATGAACTGCTCGCCGATGAACTGTCAGCCTGCACCACGGCAAACGGAACGCTGGCGCTGACGCCGCTCATGGCGATGAGCCGTGTCCGGCGTGCAGCGCTGCTTCGCCGCTGGCTGGCTGCGCAAAATGCGCCAATGCCTTCACGCGATGGACTGGACCGTCTCTGGCAGGAGGTGGCGCTGGCGCGTGAAGATGCATCACCCTGTCTGCGTTTCGGCGACTATGAGGTGCGGCGTTATCAGGGGCAACTGTGGTGGATTAAATCTGCTGTCGGACAAAGTGAGACGATACTGCCCTGGCCTTGCTGGCAGATGCCGCTCACGCTGCCTGCCGGACTGGGCCATCTGCGGCTGCAACCGGGTGGCGAATTGCGCATACCCCGCGAGGATGAGTGCGTCAGCATCCGTTTTAAAGCTCCCGGAATGCTGCATATCGTTGGCCGCAACGGCGGGCGTAAGCTAAAGAAAATCTGGCAGGAACTGAATGTACCTTCCTGGCGACGTGATACCACGCCGTTGTTGTTTTACGGTGAAACACTGATTGCGGCGGCAGGGGTATTTGTCACGCATGACGGAGTGGCGGGTGAGGCATCGGGGGTGGAACTGGTGTGGGATAAGAGCATCTGAAATGCCTGATGACGCTGCGCTTATCAGGCCTACGTATCGCATGGCGCGTAGGCCGGATAAGGTGCTTGCACCGCCATCCGGCAACACATATTCAGGATTCGCTAACCACCACGGTACCGATTTCCGGATGGCTGAAGCTGACAATTTTATCGAGACGAAGCTCGCGTGTTTCACCCGCAACCTCGGTGATCAGATATTCCACGTTTTTCCGCGAAACCAGATCGTTGGCTTTCGCCTGCAAAACTTCACCATCTTTCAGTTCCAGCGTCAGTAATAAATGATGCTGGCAGGCGAGCTCGAGGTTGTCGTAGTCATCACAGTTGATGGGTTGGTATGTATCATTCATTGACATAATCGCTCACCAGTAAGTTCGCCGCAGCATAGGCCGCCTTTTCCCTGACCGACTCTGAAAGGGCACTGTCTGCCGCGATTTCATTAAGCACCTTCAATACGCAACCCAGCGCATCCGGGATATACCCTAAGTCTCCGCTGGCGATTTCCGCATACCGCTTGCGTATTAACTCACAATATTTTTCCACATGCCCTCCTGTCAGCATTCTGACTTAACCGTGGATGCAAGTCTAAGCCTACGAAGATAAACTCTGTTTAGCAAGGTGACTATACCACAGCCATTCACGCAATATCAGCGCCTTGATTGATGATCCTCTGACAGCCTTTTGGCTTCATTTTCGCTACAATGACCGCCTGATTCGAAAGGAGTTTTTCCATGGCGCTTAAAGCGACAATTTATAAAGCCGTCGTCAACGTGGCGGACCTTGACCGCAACCAGTTTCTTGATGCGGCATTGACGCTGGCGCGTCACCCCTCTGAAACCCAGGAGCGCATGATGCTGCGTCTGCTGGCGTGGATTAAGTATGCGGATGAGCGTCTCCAGTTTACGCGTGGCTTAAGCGCGGAGGATGAACCGGAAGCGTGGTTGCGTAACGATCATCTGGGTATCGACTTGTGGGTCGAACTGGGATTACCGGATGAACGGCGTATTAAGAAGGCGTGTACGCAGGCCGCCGACGTGGCGCTGTTTGCTTATAACAGCCGGGCGGCGCAGATCTGGTGGCAGCAAAACCAGAGCAAATGCGCGCAGTTTTCGAATCTCACGGTCTGGTATCTGGATGATGAACAACTGGCCCAGCTCAGCGCCTTTGCGAACCGTACCATGACGCTACAGGCGACGATTCAGGACGGAGCGATCTGGCTATCTGATTCTCAGAATAATCTGGAAATTCATCTGACGCCGTGGCAACAACCGGCATGATCGTCATTTCACGGACTGTCTCGATCCCCGACGATGAGCTGGAGATCACTGCCATTCGTGCGCAGGGCGCAGGGGGACAGCACGTCAATAAGACCTCAACGGCGATACATTTGCGTTTTGACATTCGGGCCTCCAGCCTGCCAGAGTATTATAAGGAACGTCTGCTGGCCGCCAGCCATCATTTGATTACGGCTGATGGTGTGATGATTATTAAGGCGCAGGAGTACCGCAACCAGGAACTCAACCGGGAAGCGGCGCTTGCCAGGCTGGTGGCGGTCATAAAAGAACTTACCGCAGAACAAAAAAGCCGACGCGCAACCCGACCGACGCGGGCATCGAAAGAGCGAAGATTAAATTCGAAGGCGCAGAAATCCTCAGTAAAAGCCCTTCGCGGAAGAGTCCGTCGCAATGACTGACGGGCAGGAATAAAAATTGATAGGGAGTCAGGGTGAAAAAAACACTACTTTCAGCAATGGCGGCGTTTACGCTCTTCGCACTGATTGGCTGTAACAACCGTTCAGACGTTGACGTTATCCAGCCGACCCAGATTGCGGAATTAACACCGATGCAGCAAAGCTGGCGAGGTATTCTACCTTGTGCCGACTGTGAGGGAATTGAGACCTCCCTGTTTCTGGAGAAAGACGGCACATGGGTAATGAACGAACGCTATCAGGGCGTGCGTGAAGAGCCGTCTTCTTTTGCCTCCTACGGCACCTGGGCGCGTACTGCCGATAAACTGGTGCTGACCGACAGTCAGGGCGAGAAATCCTGGTATCGTGCGAAAGGAGACGCGCTGGAGATGCTGGATCGGGAGGGGAATCCTATCGAGTCTCAGTTCAACTATACGCTTGCGCCAGTGAAATCGAGCCTGCCAGTGACGCCGATGGCGATGCGTGGCATGTATTTCTATATGGCGGATGCCGCGACCTTTACCGACTGTGCGACCGGAAAGCGAGTTTCCGTTGCCAGTAACGCGGAGCTGGAGCGCGGTTATCTTGCAGCGCGTGGCGCCAGTGAAAAACCGGTGCTGTTGTCTGTCGAAGGGCACTTCACGCTGGAGGCGAATCCGGATACCCATGAGCCAGTGAAAACGCTGATGGCCGATAAAGAAATTAAATTTATTCCGGGTAAGAGCTGCACCGACTGAGAGGCTGACTGAAAGATAGCTGCCCGGTTACCCGGGCAGCTATCGTCTTATCTGTGATGATGCTATTGCCGTCCCGTGCTTAGCGCGTCAGTCCTACAAAACGTCCCGTCTTGATATAAATCCCTAACTTCAAATGGCCGACATAACGTAGCTGTGTTTCTGGCTTAAACGCAGCAACATCGCCTTCCCGCATGTGCATCAGATCGGCAGGGCTTATCCAGCCCGATTGCGCCAGAGTCAGCGGATGTCCCGCTTTAGCAAACGCGTCGGTGACGAACTCGGAACAAAACCACGCCGTTTTCTCTCCCTCACGCGTGTCACTCAATTGCGCTTTCGCCAGCCCGCTGACGCACTGCTGTCGGAAATCTTCCGAAAAGGGGTTAAGCGAACACATCTGGCGGGTCATCATAAACGGAATGAATTCAGCGATACCGCGATAGTTGTAGCCGCTGTTTTTGATTTTGTAGGAGAAGGTTTTGATCTCAGCGGCCTGCTGCGGGGTCAGTTCCGGAACTCTTAGGGCAAAAAGCTTATCGCTATGCTTCATCGCTTGTTCGAGCGAAACGATTTGCACGCCGGCACCGGTGGCTTCCGCTACTTCATTATTTCCCAGGTAGACGGCAACGTGGCTTACGGAAGCGTTACTGAATGCGCGGATGCCTAATGAGGTAACCCCAAGGCTGGAGGAGAACAGGAGATCGCCTGGCTTAAGATCGGCATCGGTGATTTCGACCAGTGCTTTATTGGTGAATGAGCTCTGGCGCTGGAATTTAACCGCCCATTTTTGGGATTGCGCATCAATGGCGGTGGCGGATTTATCCGGTGGGCTGACGTCAACGGTGCAGGACGAAAGCAAAAGCAGGCAAGGGAGGAACAGACGGTAATACGTCGTTGGTTTAGCCATTTTATACAATCCATGTAAAAAAGAGGCCCTGAAAATCAGAGCCTCTTATGACATCAGCCTTTAATCTGTTTAACCAGATAGTTGACGATGTCGCCGGTTTTTATTAGCTGTTTCTCGCCATTGCGACGGTATTTGTATTCAATATCGTCGTTGTCGAGGTTACGGTCGCCCAGCACGATAGTGTGCGGAATCCCGATCAGTTCCATATCCGCGAACATCACGCCTGGACGCTCTTTACGGTCGTCCATCAGCACTTCGATGCCCTGCGCACGCAGCTCGGCATACAGTTTTTCAGCCAGTTCCTGCACGCGATAGGACTTGTGCATGTTCATCGGCAGAATCGCGACCTGGAATGGGGCGATGGCGTCAGGCCAGACGATGCCGCGATCGTCGTAATTCTGTTCAATGGCCGCCGCCACCACACGTGTAACCCCGATACCGTAGCAGCCCATGGTCAGGATCTGATTGCGGCCATCTTCGCCCTGAACGGCGGCTTTCATCGCTTCCGAATATTTGGTGCCCAACTGGAAGATGTGACCGACTTCGATACCGCGTTTAATCAGCAGCGTGCCTTTGCCATCCGGGCTCGGATCGCCGGCGACGACATTACGGATGTCAGCCACTTCCGGGGTTGCGACATCGCGATCCCAGTTGATACCGAAGTAGTGTTTACCGTCGATGTTCGCGCCCGCGCCGAAGTCGCTCATCGCAGCCACGGTACGGTCAATTACCATCGGAATCGGCATGTTCACCGGACCGAGAGAACCCGGGCCTGCTTTCACCACGGCACGAATTTCTTCTTCGGTCGCGAAGGTCAGTGGGCTGGCAACCTGCGGCAGTTTTTCTGCTTTTACTTCGTTCAGCTCGTGGTCGCCACGAACCAGCAGCGCAACCAGCGGGTAAGCGCTTCCTTCCACCGCTTTCACCAGCAAGGTTTTCACGGTTTTCTCGACAGGCAGATTGAACTGTTCAACCAGCTCGGCGATGGTTTTCGCGTTCGGTGTATCAACCAGCGTCATCTCCTGAGTTGCAGCGCCACGCGGTTCTTTCGGCGCAACGGCTTCAGCAAATTCAATGTTGGCCGCGTAGTCAGAGGAATCAGAGAAGATCACATCGTCTTCACCGCTCTGCGCCAGTACCTGGAATTCGTGCGAGGCGCTACCGCCGATTGAACCGGTGTCAGCCTGTACCGCGCGGAAATCCAACCCCATACGGCTGAAGATCTTGCTATAAGCCGCGTACATCGCGTCGTAGGTTTCCTGCAGCGATTCCTGAGAGGTGTGGAAAGAGTATGCATCTTTCATCAGGAATTCACGGGAGCGCATCACGCCGAAACGCGGGCGCACTTCGTCACGGAATTTAGTCTGAATCTGGTAGAAGTTCAGCGGCAGCTGTTTGTAAGAGCTGAGCTCGTTACGAATCAGGTCGGTGATTACTTCTTCATGCGTTGGGCCGAGTACGAACGGACGATCGCCACGGTCTGCAATACGCAGCAGTTCCGGGCCGTACTGTTCCCAACGACCACTCTCTTGCCACAGTTCAGAGGGCTGAACGACCGGCATTAACACCTCGATGGCACCGGCGTTGTTCATCTCTTCACGCACGATGTTCTCGACTTTTTTCAGGACGCGCACGCCGGTCGGCAGCCAGGTGTATAACCCAGAGGCCAGCTTGCGGATCATCCCGGCGCGCAGCATCAGCTGATGGCTGATAACCTCGGCGTCGGCAGGTGTCTCCTTCAGAGTGGAGAGCAGGTATTGGCTAGTACGCATGTTGTTACGGTTCCAGTTGAACGATCGAACAGGCTCAATGCGAGCCTGACACAAAAAAAGTAACTCAGTTTACCAGCGAGAAAGGGATGTCAAAAGAGAAGGGCGTGAAATTAGCGGGGTTCTAGCGCAAAGACTTCGAAACCCGTCTCAGTTACGCGCCAGCGCACGTTGAAATCGTGCAGCCAGACGGCGTAGGTTTTGCCTGTCTCTTCCCCTTTTCGATAGGCAGGACGCGGGTCCTGCGCCAGCACATCGCGAATAAACGTTTTCAGCAAGGAGTAACGTTTTTCCAGTGCAGGAAACTGTTGCTCAATCTCGTCGGTAAAACTCACCGGCATTTCAGCCAGTGGTGCCTGTTGCGCGTAGCTGGCGGTCGCATCCGGCAGAGATTCGGCGAACGGCAGATAGGGCTTGATGTCGATGACCGGCGTACCGTCGACCAGATCCAGACTACCCAGTTGCAGAATAACCTGATCTTTCTGACAGACAATGCCTTTCAGCTCAACCAGCGACATGCCAACGGGATTGGGGCGAAATGTTGAGCGCGTGGCGAATACGCCCATACGCGCGTTACCGCCAAGACGAGGCGGGCGCACGGTTGGGCGCCATCCTCCTTCCATCGTCTGATGGAAAACAAAGATCACCCATAAATGGCTGAATGCTTCAAGACCGCGTACCGCCTCGGCCTGATTATAGGGCGACAGCAGGTGCAGTTCGCCGTTGACACTTTTTACCAGCCCAGGCTGGCGGGGAACGGCGAACTTCTCTTTGTAAGGTGAGCGAATGACACCGATTTGCTCAAACTGAAAATGACTCATTTAGCCGAGATGTTGAGCGCAGAACCAATACAGACGGCCTGACGATAGCAGCCCGGCGTCCCGCTGGTGACTTCACAGCTATGCAGTAAAACGGCATTGGCTTTCATTTTTGACGCATTAATCTGCATGCGTTTACGTGCTGTCGGGATGTTCGGCGGGGAGTCCTGGTTAGAGGCCTGACAGGATTCACCGGTTACTTCACCGAGATCGCGGAACGGTTTGCCGACCAGATCTTCAGCATTGGTATAAATTCTGACGGGGACCGCGCGCGGCGCTTTCGGTTTTTCCGGCTCCGCTTTAGGCGGGGTTGCGGTGCTTTGTACGGGTTCAACAGGGGATCTGCTTAGCATAGAACAGCCGCTCAGCATGAGTGCTAATAAACAGATCGGTAAAGCACGCATAATATTTCCTCAATGAATGATCTAACTGTCACATATTGAATCAGGAGCTTGCATAAATGACAAGACGGGCAAACGCCCGTCCTGAATGATATTACAGATTGTGAAAAGCGCCTAAAAATTACCAGCCCTTAACAGCACCACCGTTGAAGACTTTGTTTGCTGCTTCGTAGACTTCGTCAGACTGATAAGCCTGGACGAATTTCTTCACGTTCTCCGCGTCTTTGTTGTCTTCACGGGTCACGATCAGGTTGACGTACGGGGAATCTTTATCTTCAACGAAGATACCGTCTTTCGCTGGCGTCAGGTTGATCTGGCTGGCGTAGGTGGTGTTGATCACCGCCAGGGCAATCTGCGCATCATCAAGAGAGCGCGGCAGTTGCGGGGCTTCCAGTTCGACGATTTTCAGATTTTTCGGGTTCCCGACGATATCCAGTGAGGTCGGCAGCAGGCCAACGCCATCTTTCAGTTTGATCAGGCCCACTTTCTGCAGCAGCAGCAGGGAACGGCCCAGGTTGGTCGGATCGTTCGGAACCGCTACCTGCGCGCCATCCTGAAGTTCATCCAGGGATTTGATTTTTTTGGAGTAGCCAGCGATCGGATAAACAAAGGTATTGCCTGCGGCAACCAGTTTGTACCCGCGATCTTTGATCTGCTGATCCAGATACGGTTTGTGCTGGAAGGCGTTGGCATCGATATCGCCTTTGCTCAGCGCTTCGTTCGGCAGAACGTAGTCATTGAAGGTCACCAGCTCAACGTCCAGACCGTATTTTTCTTTTGCGACTTTTTGCGCGACTTCAGCCACCTGCTGTTCCGCACCGACAATCACGCCGACTTTGATGTGGTTCGGATCTTTTTCATCCTGACCGCAACCCACGAGTGTCAGTGAACCAATCAGGGCGCCTACTGCCGCAATGGTTTTGAATTTGAACGCCATGCTTATTTCCTTAATGTGATATTTGTGTTTTGTAGAACGTTACTTGTGCGTCACAGTCCGGACGATGCGATCGCCCGCGAACTGAATTAAATAAACCAGAACAACGAGTAATACCAGTACCGTATTCATAACAGTAGCATTGTATCCAATGTAACCGTACTGATAGCCTATCTGTCCTAGACCGCCGGCACCTACGGCACCGCCCATAGCGGAATAGCCGACCAGTGTAATCAGCGTAATGGTCGCCGCGTTCACCAGCCCTGGCAGGGCTTCCGGCAGCAGCACTTTGCGTACAATTTGCAGCGGCGTTGCGCCCATTGCGCGCGAGGCTTCGATCAGCCCTGTCGGGATTTCGAGTAGGGCGTTTTCCACCATACGCGCGATAAACGGTGCCGCACCGACGGTGAGTGGGACAATCGCGGCCTGCAAACCGATTGATGTCCCGACAATGACGCGAGTGAACGGAATCATCCATACCAGCAGAATAATGAACGGAATCGACCGGAAGATGTTCACGACGGCAGACAGCGTGCGGTAGAGTTTCGCGTTCTCAATGATTTGTCCGGGACGCGTCACGTACAGCAACACGCCAACTGGCAGGCCGATCACAAAACCAAAGAAACCCGATACGAAGGTCATCGCCAGCGTTTCCCAGACGCCACGAACCAGCAGCCACATCATCGGTTCAGACATAACCCAGTACCTCTACTTTTACATGGTGTTCTTGCAGCCAGGCGATCGCGGCCTGCGTTTCTTCTTGTGTACCGTGCATTTCAGTCAGCATGATGCCGAACTTCACGCCGCCGGCGTAATCCATCTGCGCGCTAATAATGTTGTTATTCACGTTGAAGCGGCGCGCCGTTTCGGAAAGCAGCGGCGCATCAACCGACTGACCGGTAAATTCCATGCGCAGCATCGGTACGCTGTCAGCCGTCGACTCCGCCTTGAGGCGCGCCAGATAATCTTCCGGAATGTCCAGATGCAGCGTGGACTGAATAAACTTCTGCGCCAGAGGCGTTTTCGGATGGGAAAACACTTCGCTGACGGTATCTTGCTCAATCAGTTCACCGTTGCTGATAACCGCCACGCAGTCGCAGATGCGTTTAACCACATCCATCTCATGCGTAATCAGCAGGATGGTCAGGCCAAGGCGACGGTTAATGTCTTTCAGCAGTTCGAGAATAGAGCGAGTGGTGGCCGGATCCAGCGCGCTGGTCGCTTCGTCGCACAGCAGCACTTTGGGCTGGCTTGCCAGCGCACGGGCGATGGCGACACGCTGCTTCTGACCACCAGATAAGTTTGCAGGATAACTGTCGTGTTTATCTCCCAGTCCCACGAGGTCGAGCAGTTCTGTCACGCGACGCTTAACCTCTTCTTTCGGCGTGTTGTCGAGTTCCAGCGGCAGAGCAACGTTACCAAAAACGGTACGGGAGGACAGCAGGTTAAAGTGCTGGAAAATCATGCCAATCTGGCGCCGCGCTTTGGTCAGCTCAGATTCAGATAACGTCGTCAGCTCCTGTCCACCGACCTGAACACTCCCTTCAGTCGGGCGCTCCAGAAGGTTTACACAGCGGATCAGCGTACTTTTACCGGCGCCTGAGGCACCGATAACGCCATAAATCTGTCCGGCAGGGACATGCAGGCTAACGTTATTCAACGCCTGAATGGTGTGAGTCCCCTGATGGAACACTTTGGTGATACTCGAAAGTTTAATCATTGATTATTTATTATCGTAATGGAGTTACCGTGGCATTTTCGTCTGTCTGATGCGGTCAAAAACCGTCAACAAAATGGATGTTAAGGCATCCAGACGTCTAAATCAATCAGGGTTTCTACGATGAGCACTTTCTTGCCTGCCGAAACATGCGATACTAGGGCTACATGCCTTACTCAGGAGCTATAAAAGGTGGCAACGTCCGTACCCGCAATTTTTCTCGACCGTGACGGCACAATTAATGTCGATCACGGCTACGTACATGAAATCGACGAGTTCGAATTTATCGAAGGTGTTATTGATGCCATGCGCGAGCTTAAAACCCTGGGCTATGCGCTGGTGGTTGTCACCAACCAGTCAGGGATTGCGCGCGGCAAATTTACCGAAGCGCAGTTTGAGACATTAACAGAGTGGATGGACTGGTCACTGGCCGATCGCGATGTCGACCTCGACGGTATCTATTATTGTCCGCACCACCCGCAGGGCAGCGTGGAAGAGTACCGCCAGGTCTGCGATTGCCGTAAACCGCATCCGGGGATGCTGATCTCGGCCCGCGATTTCCTGCACATTGATATGGCAGCATCTTATATGGTGGGCGACAAATTAGAAGATATGCAGGCGGCTGCCGCAGCAGGAGTCGGGACTAAGGTGCTAGTGCGTACCGGCAAGCCGATCACCCCGGAAGCAGAAAATGCGGCCGATTGGGTATTAAACAGCCTTGCTGACCTGCCATCGGCGATTAAAAAGCAGCAAAAATAAGCATTGTGGTCAAAAGGTGAGCGGTTGAAATAAATCTGCATTTTTCCGCTTGTCTTCCTGAGTCGACTCCCTATAATGCGCCTCCATCGACACGGCGGATGTGAATCACTTCACAGAAAAACGCCAGTGAGATTGAAGAGAAAAATCCTGAAAAAAGATTGACTCTGAAAGAGGAAAGCGTAGTATACGCCACCTCGCGACAGAGCGCTAAAGCGCGTCGCAACTGCTCTTTAACAATTTATCAGACAATCTGTGTGGGCACTCAAAGTGACATGGATTCTTAACGTCCTCGGACGAAAAATGAATACCAAGTCTCAAGAGTGAACACGTAATTCATTACGAAGTTTAATTCTTTGAGCATCAAACTTAAATTGAAGAGTTTGATCATGGCTCAGATTGAACGCTGGCGGCAGGCCTAACACATGCAAGTCGAACGGTAACAGGAAGCAGCTTGCTGCTTCGCTGACGAGTGGCGGACGGGTGAGTAATGTCTGGGAAACTGCCCGATGGAGGGGGATAACTACTGGAAACGGTAGCTAATACCGCATAACGTCGCAAGACCAAAGAGGGGGACCTTCGGGCCTCTTGCCATCGGATGTGCCCAGATGGGATTAGCTAGTTGGTGAGGTAACGGCTCACCAAGGCGACGATCCCTAGCTGGTCTGAGAGGATGACCAGCCACACTGGAACTGAGACACGGTCCAGACTCCTACGGGAGGCAGCAGTGGGGAATATTGCACAATGGGCGCAAGCCTGATGCAGCCATGCCGCGTGTATGAAGAAGGCCTTCGGGTTGTAAAGTACTTTCAGCGGGGAGGAAGGGGATGTGGTTAATAACCGCATTCATTGACGTTACCCGCAGAAGAAGCACCGGCTAACTCCGTGCCAGCAGCCGCGGTAATACGGAGGGTGCAAGCGTTAATCGGAATTACTGGGCGTAAAGCGCACGCAGGCGGTCTGTCAAGTCGGATGTGAAATCCCCGGGCTCAACCTGGGAACTGCATTCGAAACTGGCAGGCTTGAGTCTCGTAGAGGGGGGTAGAATTCCAGGTGTAGCGGTGAAATGCGTAGAGATCTGGAGGAATACCGGTGGCGAAGGCGGCCCCCTGGACGAAGACTGACGCTCAGGTGCGAAAGCGTGGGGAGCAAACAGGATTAGATACCCTGGTAGTCCACGCCGTAAACGATGTCTATTTGGAGGTTGTTCCCCTGAGGAGTGGCTTCCGGAGCTAACGCGTTAAATAGACCGCCTGGGGAGTACGGCCGCAAGGTTAAAACTCAAATGAATTGACGGGGCCCGCACAAGCGGTGGAGCATGTGGTTTAATTCGATGCAACGCGAAGAACCTTACCTGGTCTTGACATCCACAGAACTTGGCAGAGATGCCTTGGTGCCTTCGGGAACTGTGAGACAGGTGCTGCATGGCTGTCGTCAGCTCGTGTTGTGAAATGTTGGGTTAAGTCCCGCAACGAGCGCAACCCTTATCCTTTGTTGCCAGCGGTCCGGCCGGGAACTCAAAGGAGACTGCCAGTGATAAACTGGAGGAAGGTGGGGATGACGTCAAGTCATCATGGCCCTTACGACCAGGGCTACACACGTGCTACAATGGCATATACAAAGAGAAGCGACCTCGCGAGAGTAAGCGGACCTCATAAAGTATGTCGTAGTCCGGATTGGAGTCTGCAACTCGACTCCATGAAGTCGGAATCGCTAGTAATCGTGGATCAGAATGCCACGGTGAATACGTTCCCGGGCCTTGTACACACCGCCCGTCACACCATGGGAGTGGGTTGCAAAAGAAGTAGGTAGCTTAACCTTCGGGAGGGCGCTTACCACTTTGTGATTCATGACTGGGGTGAAGTCGTAACAAGGTAACCGTAGGGGAACCTGCGGTTGGATCACCTCCTTACCTGAAAGAACCTTTCCTTTGCAGTGTCCACACAGATTGTCTGATGAAAAGTGAATAGCAAGGCGTCTTGCGATTGAGACTTTGTGTCCCCTTCGTCTAGAGGCCCAGGACACCGCCCTTTCACGGCGGTAACAGGGGTTCGAATCCCCTAGGGGACGCCACTTGCTGGTATGTGAGTGAAAGACGCGTGCCTCAGTATCTCAAAACTGACTTGTGAGTCATGTTTGAGATATTTGCTCTTTAAAAATCTGGATCAAGCTGAAAATTGAAACGACACACAGTCAATGTGTGTTCGAGTCTCTCAAATTTTCGCAACACTGACGGTGTTTTACGAAACATCTTCGGGTTGTGAGGTTAAGCGACTAAGCGTACACGGTGGATGCCCTGGCAGTCAGAGGCGATGAAGGACGTGCTAATCTGCGAAAAGCGTCGGTAAGGTGATATGAACCGTTATAGCCGGCGATGTCCGAATGGGGAAACCCAGTGCAATTCGTTGCACTATCGTTAAGTGAATACATAGCTTAACGAGGCGAACCGGGGGAACTGAAACATCTAAGTACCCCGAGGAAAAGAAATCAACCGAGATTCCCCCAGTAGCGGCGAGCGAACGGGGAGCAGCCCAGAGCCTGAATCAGCATGTGTGTTAGTGGAACGGTCTGGAAAGGCCGGCGATACAGGGTGACAGCCCCGTACACAAAAGTGCATGTGTTGTGAGCTCGATGAGTAGGGCGGGACACGTGGTATCCTGTCTGAATATGGGGGGACCATCCTCCAAGGCTAAATACTCCTGACTGACCGATAGTGAACCAGTACCGTGAGGGAAAGGCGAAAAGAACCCCGGCGAGGGGAGTGAAAAAGAACCTGAAACCGTGTACGTACAAGCAGTGGGAGCCTCTTTTATGGGGTGACTGCGTACCTTTTGTATAATGGGTCAGCGACTTATATTCTGTAGCAAGGTTAACCGAATAGGGGAGCCGAAGGGAAACCGAGTCTTAACTGGGCGTTAAGTTGCAGGGTATAGACCCGAAACCCGGTGATCTAGCCATGGGCAGGTTGAAGGTTGGGTAACACTAACTGGAGGACCGAACCGACTAATGTTGAAAAATTAGCGGATGACTTGTGGCTGGGGGTGAAAGGCCAATCAAACCGGGAGATAGCTGGTTCTCCCCGAAAGCTATTTAGGTAGCGCCTCGTGAACTCATCTTCGGGGGTAGAGCACTGTTTCGGCTAGGGGGTCATCCCGACTTACCAACCCGATGCAAACTGCGAATACCGAAGAATGTTATCACGGGAGACACACGGCGGGTGCTAACGTCCGTCGTGAAGAGGGAAACAACCCAGACCGCCAGCTAAGGTCCCAAAGTCATGGTTAAGTGGGAAACGATGTGGGAAGGCTCAGACAGCCAGGATGTTGGCTTAGAAGCAGCCATCATTTAAAGAAAGCGTAATAGCTCACTGGTCGAGTCGGCCTGCGCGGAAGATGTAACGGGGCTAAACCATGCACCGAAGCTGCGGCAGCGACACTATGTGTTGTTGGGTAGGGGAGCGTTCTGTAAGCCTGCGAAGGTGTGCTGTGAGGCATGCTGGAGGTATCAGAAGTGCGAATGCTGACATAAGTAACGATAAAGCGGGTGAAAAGCCCGCTCGCCGGAAGACCAAGGGTTCCTGTCCAACGTTAATCGGGGCAGGGTGAGTCGACCCCTAAGGCGAGGCCGAAAGGCGTAGTCGATGGGAAACAGGTTAATATTCCTGTACTTGGTGTTACTGCGAAGGGGGGACGGAGAAGGCTATGTTGGCCGGGCGACGGTTGTCCCGGTTTAAGCGTGTAGGTGTGTGTTCCAGGTAAATCCGGTTCACTTTAACACTGAGGCGTGATGACGAGGCACTACGGTGCTGAAGTAACAAATGCCCTGCTTCCAGGAAAAGCCTCTAAGCATCAGGTAACATCAAATCGTACCCCAAACCGACACAGGTGGTCAGGTAGAGAATACCAAGGCGCTTGAGAGAACTCGGGTGAAGGAACTAGGCAAAATGGTGCCGTAACTTCGGGAGAAGGCACGCTGATATGTAGGTGAAGTGATTTACTCATGGAGCTGAAATCAGTCGAAGATACCAGCTGGCTGCAACTGTTTATTAAAAACACAGCACTGTGCAAACACGAAAGTGGACGTATACGGTGTGACGCCTGCCCGGTGCCGGAAGGTTAATTGATGGGGTTATCCTTAGGGAGAAGCTCTTGATCGAAGCCCCGGTAAACGGCGGCCGTAACTATAACGGTCCTAAGGTAGCGAAATTCCTTGTCGGGTAAGTTCCGACCTGCACGAATGGCGTAATGATGGCCAGGCTGTCTCCACCCGAGACTCAGTGAAATTGAACTCGCTGTGAAGATGCAGTGTACCCGCGGCAAGACGGAAAGACCCCGTGAACCTTTACTATAGCTTGACACTGAACACTGGTCCTTGATGTGTAGGATAGGTGGGAGGCTTTGAAGTGTGGACGCCAGTCTGCATGGAGCCAACCTTGAAATACCACCCTTTAATGGCTGGTGTTCTAACGTGGGCCCCTAATCGGGGTTGCGGACAGTGTCTGGTGGGTAGTTTGACTGGGGCGGTCTCCTCCTAAAGAGTAACGGAGGAGCACGAAGGTTAGCTAATCCTGGTCGGACATCAGGAGGTTAGTGCAAAGGCATAAGCTAGCTTGACTGCGAGCGTGACGGCGCGAGCAGGTGCGAAAGCAGGTCTTAGTGATCCGGTGGTTCTGAATGGAAGGGCCATCGCTCAACGGATAAAAGGTACTCCGGGGATAACAGGCTGATACCGCCCAAGAGTTCATATCGACGGCGGTGTTTGGCACCTCGATGTCGGCTCATCACATCCTGGGGCTGAAGTAGGTCCCAAGGGTATGGCTGTTCGCCATTTAAAGTGGTACGCGAGCTGGGTTTAGAACGTCGTGAGACAGTTCGGTCCCTATCTGCCGTGGGCGCTGGAGAATTGAGGGGGGCTGCTCCTAGTACGAGAGGACCGGAGTGGACGCATCACTGGTGTTCGGGTTGTCATGCCAATGGCACTGCCCGGTAGCTAAATGCGGAAAAGATAAGTGCTGAAAGCATCTAAGCACGAAACTTGCCCCGAGATGAGTTCTCCCTGACCCTTTAAGGGTCCTGAAGGAACGTTGAAGACGACGACGTTGATAGGCCGGGTGTGTAAGCGCAGCGATGCGTTGAGCTAACCGGTACTAATGAACCGTGAGGCTTAACCTTACAACGCCGAAGCTGTTTTGGCGGATTTGAGAGAATATTCAGTTCAGCTTGATACAGATTATGTCACTACGTGGAAACGGGGTGATAAAACAGATTTGCCTGGCGGCTGTAGCGCGGTGGTCCCACCTGACCCCATGCCGAACTCAGAAGTGAAACGCCGTAGCGCCGATGGTAGTGTGGGGTCTCCCCATGCGAGAGTAGGGAACTGCCAGGCATCAAATTGAAAAACCTGAAGTAGTCTTCGAGGCAGTTCACTACTCGATGAGAGTAGGACAAAAGCAAAGCTTTTGAACGTTGCGAAGCAACGGCCCGAAGGGTGAATCACGAAGTGATTCATAAACTGCCAGGCATCAAATTAAGCAGTAAACTGGTGTCAAAACCAGTGGTTGTAGAAAAATTCGGTGGAGCGGTAGTTCAGTTGGTTAGAATACCTGCCTGTCACGCAGGGGGTCGCGGGTTCGAGTCCCGTCCGTTCCGCCACTTATTAAGAGCCCTGAGTTAACACTCAGGGCTTTTTCTTTTGCCTGAAATTCCATTATTGCTAAAAACGCAAAAATCTTCTGCTTTTTCCGTTCTTTTTCCGCACAATGTAAAACGTCATAATCTTCTCAGTTAACGAACATGATGAATCAAAGAGGAATTATTATGACTATCCCTGCATTCGGTTTAGGCACCTTTCGTCTTAAGGACGATGTGGTTATTGCATCCGTAAAAACGGCTCTGGAGCTCGGTTACCGCGCTGTTGATACTGCACAAATCTATGATAATGAAGCTGCAGTCGGTCAGGCGATTGCTGAGAGCGGCGTTCCGCGCAATGAGCTGTACATTACAACCAAGATCTGGATTGAGAATCTGAGTAAAGAGAAACTGATCCCAAGCCTGAAAGAGAGCCTGAAAAAACTGCGTACTGATTATGTTGATCTGACGCTGATCCACTGGCCTTCTCCAGACGATGCAGTATCGGTTGAAGAATTCATGCAGGCGCTGCTGGAAGCGAAAAAACAGGGGCTGACGCGTGAAATCGGTATTTCTAACTTCACCATTCCGCTGATGGAAAAAGCCATTGCTGCGGTCGGCGCTGAAAATATCGCGACTAACCAGATCGAACTGTCTCCTTACCTGCAAAACGGTAAAGTGGTTAACAGGGCGAAGGAGCACGGTATCCACATCACCTCTTACATGACGCTGGCGTATGGTAAAGCATTGAAAGATGAAGTGATTGCCCGTATCGCAACGAAACACAATGCCACTGCTGCTCAGGTGATCCTGGCATGGGCGATGGGTGAAGGTTATTCGGTCATTCCTTCTTCCACTAAGCGTGAAAATTTGGCAAGCAACCTGCTGGCGCTGGATCTGACGTTAGATGCCGAAGATAAAAAAGCGATCGCGGCTCTGGATTGCAACGATCGCCTGGTAAGCCCGGAAGGTCTGGCGCCTCAGTGGGATTAATAGAGTAACCCCTGAGTGCCTTTAACCCTCTTTAACAGCTCCCCCGGGAGCTGTTTTTATATGTTCACTCAGAAAGTCGATAAAGGCCCGAATACGCGTACTCACGGCGCGATCGCTGTAATAGACCGCACTGAACGGCATTTCCACGGGCAGACGTTTATCTGCCATCAGTTCCACCAGTTCACCTCGCGCGATTTCCCGATCGATCATGTAGTCTGACAGGCAGGCAATGCCGTTTCCACTGAGGCAGAGCTGTTTAAGCGTTTCGCCGCTGTTTGATGAAATACCACATGCAATCTCATGAAGTTGGCCATCGTTACAGGCGATGGGCCAGGTGTTGAGGGACACGGGTTCGGTGAAACCCAGGCACAGATGCTCCTTCAGCTCTTCTACCGTTTCAGGTTTACCAAAACGATCGAGATAGTCCGGTGAGGCGATAATCTTTCGGTAGCTGGTAAATAGTGGTCGGGCGCGCAGACTGGAATCCGTTAGCGTGCCCGCTCGGATTGCGACATCCACTTTCCTCTCGATCAGATTGATAAAGGTTTCAGAGGAGACAAGAGAAAGGGTAATTTCCGGATAACGTTCGCGAAAAGGCTTTATCAACGGCATCAGAAAGTGCAGCATCACCGGCGTGGCGGCATCGATACGCAGCACACCGCGTGGAGTATTACGTGTCTCCATGATTTCCGTCTCTGCTGCCGCCATCTCCTGCAACAGAGACTGGACGCGGCGAAAATAACGTTCGCCTTCTTCAGTCAGACTGAGTTGTCGCGTCGTTCGGTTGAGTAAACTCACGCCGAGCTTCATTTCCAGCTTTTTGACCGCCCGGCTTACCGCTGAGTTTGCCTGACCTAACTGTTCCGCCGCCCGGCTGAAGCTTCCGCTTTCTACTACTGAAACAAAAATGGCGAGTTCTTCTGAGGTTGCTTTCATTTTTGCACCTGAAGCAAAATTTCATCGATATTTTGGATATTTTTATCATTAAAACATCCCGGCATACTGCATGTCATCTGAATCCTGATGTCATGGCCTGATGGGTACGGCCGGATTAAGCCTTTGATGTAAGCGCATGCTTACAAAACAATCTGCAATTGGTCGTTGAAAGTGTGAGCTAAAATCCCTATAACAGAAGAACCAGCCCGGCACCGGACTGGTTGACGTTACAGAGGTTTGAAAGTCAAAAGTGCGAAAAAACACCTATGCCATGCGCTATGTTGCCGGACAACCCGCTGAGCGGATTTTGCCGCCAGGGTCATTTTCGAGCATCGGCCAGGCATTACCCGCCGGGGCGCCGTTAAGCAGTGAAGATCGGATCCGTATCCTGGTGTGGAATATTTTTAAGCAGCAGCGAGCGGAATGGCTTTCGGTGCTGAAGAATTTTGGCAAAGATGCGCATCTGGTGTTGTTACAGGAAGCTCAGACGACGCCGGAACTGGTGAGGTTTGCGACGGCGAATTACCTGGCGGCCGACCAGGTGCCAGCATTTGTTCTGCCACAGCATCCGTCAGGGGTGATGACGCTCTCATCCGCGCATCCCGTGTATTGTTGCCCGCTTCGCGAACGTGAACCTATCCTGCGACTGGCGAAGTCGGCGCTGGTTACCGTCTATCCGTTGCCAGATACGCGACTGTTGATGGTCGTTAACATTCATGCGGTTAACTTTAGTCTGGGGGTCGATGTGTATAGTAAGCAGTTACTTCCAATCGGTGACCAGATTGCGCATCACAGTGGTCCGGTGATTATGGCCGGAGATTTCAATGCCTGGAGCCGACGCCGCATGAATGCGCTGTATCGCTTCGCGCGCGAAATGTCGCTGCGCCAGGTGCGTTTTACTGACGATCAGCGCCGTCGCGCGTTTGGTCGTCCGCTGGATTTTGTCTTTTATCGTGGCCTGAACGTCAGCGAGGCGTCTGTACTGGTCACGCGCGCATCCGATCACAATCCGCTACTCGTTGAATTCAGTCCCGGCAAACCTGAGCAGTAAGGTGTGTCAGGTCTGCCGTTGGGGCAGACCTGTAGTGGTGCTGCCCTTTATCTTGCAAACAACCAAAGGACAGCATAATGACAACACACTCCCACCACGACAACGTCGAAAAGCAGTTTGGCTCCCAGGCTAACGCCTATTTAACCAGTGCCGTGCATGCATCCGGTCGCGACTTACAGCGACTGGCTGAGCGCCTGTCTGCTTTCCCACAGGCCAGCGTACTGGACATGGGCTGTGGCGCCGGGCATGCCAGCTTTATCGCCGCTCAGAATGTGAAACAAGTGGTGGCTTACGATTTATCTTCGCAGATGCTTGAGGTTGTTGCACAGGCGGCAAAAGAGAAGGGATTAGCCAACATCACCACCAGGCAGGGGTATGCTGAAAGCCTGCCGTTTGAGGATGGTGTCTTTGATGTTGTTATCAGTCGTTACTCGGCGCATCACTGGCATGATGTCGGCAGAGCGCTGCGTGAAGTCAATCGGGTATTAAAACCGGGCGGTGTGCTGATTATTATGGATGTGATGTCCCCAGGGCATCCGGTCCGCGATGTCTGGTTACAGACGGTTGAAGCATTGCGCGACACCTCGCACGTTCGCAACTATTCCAGCGGTGAGTGGCTGGCGCTGATGAATGACGCGAACCTGATTGTCGATTCGTTGATAACCGACCGTTTGCCGTTGGAGTTCAGTTCATGGGTGGTGAGAATGCGTACGCCTGCTGAACTGGTAGACGCCATTCGTCTCTATCAGGTGAGCGCCTCTGCTGAGGTGAAAACCTACTTCGCCTTGCAGGACGAGGGATCGTTTACCAGCGATACCATTATGGCCGAAGCACATAAAGCGGCATAAATAAAAAAGGCACCGGGGGAAATCGGTGCCTTTTAATATTGCGAGCTATCAGGAGTCTGGCGTGTTGTTGTTTTTCACAAACAACGTCAGTTGATCGCCGGGCTTCAGATTGTCCGTATCGTTGTTCCAGCGCATAACATCTTTGATGTTAACGCCGTGACGTTTAGCAATGCTCGAAAGCGAATCGCCCTTACGTACACGATAGGTAATACTGTCGCTGTTATTAGCCAGTAGCTGTGCACGGTTACCTGCACCGACCGTCAGACTTTGGCCCACTTTCAGCGTTGAACCGCGCAGCTTGTTCCACTGCTGCAGATCCTTCGTGCTCACGCCGAGACGTGAAGCAATGCCGGAAAGCGTATCGCCAGAGCGAACGGTATAGCTACGGCTGTTCAGCGGGGTGTTATCTGCCACCAACGTGGACTGTACGGCGGCAATTTCGCCGGCTGCCAGAGATTCACGCAGTTTCTCTGCATGCTTCTTTGGTACCATCACGTATTGCGGGCCGCTTGCGCCCAACGTAGAGCCTTTCACACCAGCATTAAATGTCTTCAGCTTGCTGACGGGAATACCCGCCATATCGGCAACCTGCGCCATTTCAACCGGACTGCTTAAACGAACACGCGCCAGTGCACGACTTTCGTCTGTGGTTGGCAGACGTACGCCATAACGTTTGCTGTTCTTGAGAATATCACTCAGGGCCAGCATTTTTGGCACGTACAGCTTCGTTTCCTGAGGCAATGGCAACGACCAGAAGTCGGTGGATTTCCCACGCGCTTTGTTCGTTTTAATCGCCTTCATGACCCGACCTTCGCCGCTATTATAAGCCGCAACGGTCAGCAGCCAGTCACCGTCAAACATTTTGTTCAGACGCTGCATCATGTCGAGCGCTGCAGTTGTGGAAGCCACAACATCGCGACGCGCGTCATAACTGCGAGTCTGTTTTAAACCATAATTGCGCCCCGTGCTCGGAATGATCTGCCAGATGCCTGCGGCATTGGCGCCAGACGTCGCGTGAGGATCAAAAGCGCTCTCCACTATGGGTAGTAGTACCAGTTCCATTGGCATGTTACGTTTTTTAACTTGCCCGGCTATCCAGTACATATACGGCTCTGCCCGTAAAGTTACATCGTGGAGATAGCTCTTATTGCGTAAATACTTCTGTTTTTGTTCGCGAATCCGGTCATTTTCCGGAATTCCCATCTTTAGCTCGTCGCCAATGAAAGCCCACAGGTCTTGATCCGGCGCGAGGGACGTCCCATCGTCCATCCATCGTGCCTGACTCGTAAACTTTCCTGCTTCCCCTTGACCAGCTGCAGAAAGGCTCTGTGCGTGCTGTTGGACATTGCCGGCGTTTTGAGACGACTGGCAACCCACGAGCAGGACAGAGGCGAGTAAGATCGCTTTTGCCTTCATGTGTGTGTCAATAGTTGCTTAAAAGACGACCGATCATAACGGCGAAGTTTTGAAAAGGCAACCAGGAATTATCAGAAGCTGTCTTTCTTTGACCTTAACCAGGCAAATCGCTCTTCAGGGTGTTGCAATATTGTTTCTTTGTTAATTTCATTAATTAAATCAATATCTTCTGTTCTTAAAAAAATATTATTTTTCCGCTCATTTTTCAGAATAACGGGTAGTGTTATTTGTTTTTTTACCCGTAACTCATTAACTTTACGATAATAATCATTTATGTACGAATCGTGCGGTAGGATGCTCAGTGCAAACGTTAAATTTGCTAAAGTATACTCGTGGGCGCAACAAATAAGCGTATCGTCAGGAAGTGCGGATATTTTTTTAAGTGATTGATACATCTGACTGGCTGTACCTTCGAACAGGCGTCCACAGCCGCCGGAGAACAGCGTATCACCGCAAAAAAGATAAGGATGACTGAAGTAACAGATATGTCCTAAAGTGTGACCGGGTGTAGCAAATACACTAAATTCATGCCCCAAAATGAGGGCGGAATCACCCTCTTCGACTATGTGAGTGACCCCCTTATCTTGTGTCTCTGCCGGTCCGTAAACCACTAGTTTAGGAAAGGTCTGCACCAGTTCTTTCACGCCACCGACGTGGTCGTGATGATGGTGGGTGAGTAAAATGGCCTCCGGCTGCCACTGATTTTCGGCAATGGCTTTTAACACTGGCGCAGCGTCACCCGGGTCCACGATCAGGCAACGTCCTTCATCATTACTCAGAACCCAGATGTAATTGTCCTGAAACGCCGGAATACTGTTAAGATTCATAAATTACCTCTCTGTCTATGCATAACGGATGGTTGTGATGAAACCGGCAAGGAACCCTCAAACAGTCGTAGCACCCGATCGCTGGAGCGATTTGCCCTGGGGAGAGTACTATCGTGAGGCGCTGGAAAAACAGCTTAACCCGTGGTTTGCAAAAATGTATGGGTTTCACCTGCTTAAGGTGGGCAATTTGAGTGCGGAAATCAACTCAGAAGCCTGTGCGGTTTCGCATCAGGTTAACGTTTCTGCCAAAGGCTCGCCGGTCCAGGTTCAGGCCGATCCGCTTCATCTACCCTTTGCCGATAAATCTGTCGATGTTTGTCTGCTGGCGCACACGCTCCCCTGGTGCGCCGATCCCCACCGCTTGCTACGTGAGGCCGATCGGGTACTCATTGATGATGGCTGGCTGGTGCTGAGCGGATTTAACCCGGTCAGCCTGATGGGACTGCGCAAACTGGTGCCGGTACTGCGTAAATCTTCGCCTTATAATAGTCGTATGTTTACGCTGATGCGCCAACTGGACTGGCTGTCGCTGCTGAATTTTGAAGTGCTGTATTACAGCCGTTTTCACGTGTTGCCATGGAAAAAACAGGGGGGAAAGATGTTAAACGCACATCTTCCCGCGCTGGGCTGTATGCAGGTAATTGTGGCGCGTAAGCGAACAATTCCACTTACGCTCAATCCGATGAAACAGAGCAAAGCGAAAGCGCGTATCACTCAGGCCGTCGGCGCGACCCGGCAGTATCGTAAACCAGACGTTTAGGCTTCAGGCTGATAGCCAACATCTTCCTGGGTTGGGTTCATGGCGGCGGCACGGGCAAGCTCATCACAACGCTCGTTTTCCGGATGACCGGCATGGCCTTTTACCCATTCCCATTTGATCTGATGCTGACCGAGCGCAGCATCAAGACGCTTCCAGAGATCGACATTTTTTACCGGTTTTTTGTCGGCTGTTTTCCAGCCGCGTTTTTTCCAGTTGTGGATCCATTGGGTGATCCCCTGGCGCACATACTGACTATCGGTGCTCAAAATGACTTCGCACTGTTCTTTCAGGGCTTCCAGGGCGACTATCGCGGCCATTAGCTCCATGCGATTATTGGTCGTGAGGGTATAGCCCTCATTAAAGGTTTTTTCGCGCCCGCGATAGCGTAAAATTGCACCATAACCACCCGGACCTGGATTGCCCAGGCACGAACCGTCGGTGAAAATTTCTACCTGTTTAAGCATCTCTGGTAGACTTCCTGTAATTGAATCGAACCGTAAAACGACAAGTCTGACATAAATGACCGCTATGAGCACTGCAATTACACGACAGATCGTCCTCGATACCGAAACCACCGGTATGAACCAGATTGGCGCGCACTACGAAGGGCACAAGATCATTGAGATCGGTGCCGTCGAGGTGGTGAACCGTCGTCTGACGGGGAATAACTTCCATGTTTATCTGAAGCCTGACCGACTGGTGGATCCGGAAGCGTTCGGCGTACACGGTATTGCGGATGAGTTTCTGCTGGATAAGCCGACGTTTGCCGAGGTAGCGGATGAGTTTCTCGACTATATCCGCGGGGCGGAGCTAGTCATTCATAACGCGTCGTTTGATATCGGCTTTATGGACTACGAGTTCGGCAAGCTCAATCGTGATATCCCGAAAACGAATACCTTCTGTAAAGTCACAGATAGCCTGGCGCTGGCGAGGAAGATGTTTCCTGGCAAGCGTAACAGCCTGGATGCGTTGTGCTCGCGTTATGAAATAGACAACAGCAAGCGTACGCTGCATGGCGCGTTGCTTGATGCCCAGATTCTGGCCGATGTTTATCTGATGATGACAGGCGGTCAGACAACGATGGCGTTTTCGATGGAAGGTGAAACCCAACAGCAGGGCAATACGGGGATCCAGCGCCTTGTGCGTCAGGCCAGCAAGTTACGCGTCGTTTTCGCCACTGATGAGGAAGTTGCGGCCCATGAATCGCGCCTCGACCTGGTGGAAAAGAAAGGGGGAAGTTGCCTCTGGCGGGCGTAGAGAATCAGTTTATGAGGTAAAAATCGTCGCTTGGGTGATTTTTACAGCAAACGATTAAAAACGCGAGAAAAAGCGTTGACGAGGTGCGAGGCAATCCGTAATATTCGCTTCGTTCCCAAGTGGAACAATGCGGAGCGGTAGTTCAGTTGGTTAGAATACCTGCCTGTCACGCAGGGGGTCGCGGGTTCGAGTCCCGTCCGTTCCGCCAAATTCTGTTCACAGGGTGTTTAAGTCCATTCTGTGATGATAAGAAACCGTATCACTGTTGAGGTGATGCGGTTTTTTTTCGTCTGAAGTCGTCCTCTCAACTCTCGTTTACCTTTTGCGTAATGAAAGCACCTGCCGCGTTATTGACGATTCCCGCTACGGAATAGATTCTGGGGGTATTCCAAAAAGTCAGAGGGGGCACACATGCTCCAGCGTCATGATTTACTGCACATCAGCGTTCCGGCGGCGCAGCGTATTTTTTCACGGTGGCGGACATCCCGGGTTGCCTGGCAGCAGGCATTTGCGGCGGGAGAACTGCCTGGCATTGTACGTCGTCCTGTCGAAGGGGAATCGCAGAACGACATTGCGCTGGGTTTTAGTTTCCCTGAACGCATTAATGGTCAGCGCCAGCGCCTTGCCAGCACCGTCATGCCAGACGAAGTGATCTGCCGCCTGACGCCATTTGAGATAGCACAAAGAACCTTTGCCACCCGAACACCCGCGCTCATGGCGCTGGCCGATCTGCGGGAACGCTTTACTCTCCTGGAATGTGTACCGGGCGTATGGGGATCGACGGCATTAGAGATTGTCAGTGGTTTTCACTATACGGATGGTCAATCCGATCTGGATATTGTGATTGATATTCACCCTGTCGATCGGTTGCGCGACGTGTATCAGTGCCTGCTGCAACTGGAGCAAACGCATCACACACGGATTGACGTTGAAGTGCGTTGGCCGACGGGATACGGCATTAATTTGAAAGAGTTCATGACGACGCAGGGACAAATACTGGGGAAGAGCCTGAACGACGTCAGGCTCTTCGATAAGCAGGCTTTGCTTGCGGGGGTGATTTGACGTTAACCGCGCAAGAAAGGGATTAGAGCTGGTAAACAAAGCCGAACACGATGGTATCGTCGGTGTTCAGTTTGGTCGCCGTCGTAAAGTCATCCCGGTCGAGTAAATTGATTTTATAGTTTGCATAGGCGGCAAGCGTATCATTGAAATAATACATTGCGCCCAGGTTGATAAACTGCAGAAGATCGTGATCCCCGCGATAGCCGCTCAAATCTTTTCCTTTACTCTGCAGGTAACCGACAGAAGGTTCAAACCCGTTACTGAAGCGATATTTGGCGACCAGTTCTGTAGCCTGCACCTTATTTGCGATATTTACCCCGCTACCAAAGGAAGTCATATTCGAGGTTTCACCGTACAGCGCGGCCAGATAAAGCCCATCTAAACGGTATTTTGCGCTGACCACAAACGATTCGGCATAAGGGCCGGTCGCCACATGGTTGCCATAATGTCGTTGTTCCCCGGTTCTGTTTGCATGCGTATAGACGCCGCCCAGTGACAAACCGAAATCAAAATCATAGGTCATCGACATCCCGTAACCATCGCCGTTTTGTTTCTGGAGAATACGGCTATTATTGGTCGTGTTTTCACCTTCGGTACCGCTATTTTTACCCTGGTATTGCAGGGCAACATCGAGCCCATCAACCAGACCGAAGAAATCCCGGTTACGCCATGTTGCCAGGTTTGTGGCGCGTTGTGACATATAGGTATCAGTATGGAAAATCGTGGCGGCACCAAATTCAGGTAAAACATCGGTCCAGGCACCGAGGTCGTACATAACCCCCCAGTTGCGACCATAGTCCAGAGAACCTAATGTCGAATAATTAAGGCCAGCAAAGGCCAGGCGCGTCCAGGAATGTTTATCTTCCCCTTCATATTTATTGGCCTGGAACTGCATCTGGAAATTGCCATATCCGGTGAGTTGCGGGGAAATTTGAGTTTCGCCACGCAAACCGAATCGGACGTAGGTATTATCACCATTTTCGTTCGCATAATCAGAAATTAGATGCGAAGCCTGAATTTTCCCATAAACCCCCAGTCGGTTACCGTCTTTGTTATATATCTCAACGGCGCTGGCAGGTACAATCATCAGGGATGAAAGAAGGAGTGCAAGTTTTTTAAACATAGAGAGTCCCTCGCAAAATAATGCGACAAATAATGTGTTGTGATTGCTTCGTTTCTGTAATTTAAAAAAGGTCGCTATTATAATAGTGCGCTAATAATTATCAGGCACATGTTTTACGGCACGGCATTACTTAACAATATTTTTCTTATAAAGCACTCGGGTTAACAACATGTTGCCGAATATGGCTACAATAATGTAAACATAGGCTGGCAGGGTCGGGAACAAGATATAGACAATCGCGGTGACCGGTAATGCATACAGCGCGATCCTCGGTTTCATCACGGTAAACTGCCCGTACAGACAACCGAAAATAGTCGGCAGAATATAGTTTTTAACCGCAGCAATCAGTGCTGGCGGCGAAACGGACAATATCCAGTCCCCCATTAAAACGGCAAGGGTCAAAAAGAACAGGTTGGTAAAAATCGAGCCAGCGATACCCAGCGTGGAGATAATTTCCGCCTGCTTAGAACCATTTTCTACACCGACGGCCATTTGGGCCGCTGCCGAGGCCGGGAGTCGAACGTTAGAAATATTGCCTGACAGAATCCCCAGATAACTGCCTGTCAATCCCAGAATGGGATAATAGGAAAAAGGTTCAACAAAATAGAATGCGCCAAATACCATCGCAATCGACAGCCAGGAAGTTAATGCGACCTCCAGAGGGGGATAAACGTCATACATGATGTAAAAGTAAAAGAGCGGCGCAAAGCTGGTTATCGTTGCCAGAAGGAAGCAGATCCGTCCTATTCTTATCGATGTTGCCGTCCAGTTGAGACCATCATTAGTCTGTTGCATCGTTTATGTCCTTCGTTATGAATAAAGGCTGGCCGCGACCATGCCAATGATAAGTGCAATACCTAAGGCATACTCTTTAAGCCAGCTTACCTTTTTGCCGAGGATCGCCAGCCCGCCCATTGCGAAGAAACCGGCAAGGCATGCCACCGTTTTATCGTTCATGGCGAGGATGAAAGGGGTTGAGAGAAAGCCGAACAGTCCCAGCATCGCCGTGACGGAGATAAGCCCCAGCCAGACTTTGTCACCTCCGCCCATTTTTTCTCTGACTTTTTCCATCCGGTGGATGAAGAAGTATCCGACGACAATCCAGCCGCAGCTGTTGATGATTGCGGTGTAAAGTCCGGAGACCATTGCGGTTAAGTTATAATTTTCTGAACCGACCGGCGCACCATAGGTTTCAGCGCCCAGGTTGATGGCTGCCAG
This sequence comes from Citrobacter amalonaticus Y19, assembly GCF_000981805.1. NCBI lineage: Bacteria > Pseudomonadati > Pseudomonadota > Gammaproteobacteria > Enterobacterales > Enterobacteriaceae > Citrobacter > Citrobacter amalonaticus. The sequence continues at coordinate 251,951 of NZ_CP011132.1, forward strand.
TTCGACCGGCGCCGCCCCAATTCCGACGAAGCGCATCCAGGTTAAAGGACCGCCGATAATTGCGGTCATACTGAACACGACGACGAAAACCGAGATTGAAGGGCCAATGGAACTGAAAATTCCGCTTCTGAGACCTTTGGTACATTGGGCCTGTGTTAAACCTACGCTTGATGCGTTTTTATAAGACAATCTGATATATAACGAAGCCATTACCAGGATAATGGCGCCCAGGGGCATTGCGATCCACCAAAGTATCGGATCATTAACGATAGCAATGATGTCGGCTTCATCAATCTTCATTCACGAACACTCCTTTATTTACATCACCGGTGAAATGATTTACGAGTGAGAAAATTACGATAAATGTATATAGAACGTTAAATACATTCGCTTTTGCCAGGGGCTGGCATTTGTTCTTAAAATGTCATTTAATGTATATCGAAACGAACTTACCTAAAATGTTATGAGAATCACAAATATTACAACGTTGCTTTTAAGGTAATGGCGTTACATTTAAAGTAACGGGATGGAAAATATCATGATGCTAATGTTGAGATCAGTCACAATACGTCATGAGATTAATTTGATAATAAATGTTGTCCTACAACTTACCCTGCTTCAACAAATGGAGTTGTATGGCTGTTCTTAAATAAACGCGAATGCGTTTGTAGGAAAAATCAATTTCAGAGGGCAACATGAATAAAATCAATAATCCGATTACGGAAATGAGCGCCCTGGCGCTTTCCGACAGCATCAAATCCAGGGAGGTATCATGTGTTGAAGTCATGAATGCTTATTTGGATAAAATTGAAGTTCTTAACCCAAAAGTCAATGCCATTGTCTCCTTGCAGGACAGGGATGATTTAGTGGAGCAGGCCAGAAATAAGGATAAACAACTGGCCAATGGTCAGTATATGGGGTGGATGCACGGTTTTCCTCACGCCGTTAAGGATTTATCTGCGGTAAAAGGGATTGCTCTGACAAACGGTTCTCCCATTTTTAAGGATTTCATCGCGCCTAATGATTCAGTCATGGTTGAACGCATCAGAAACAAAGGGGCCATTTTTATCGGTAAAACTAACACGCCGGAGTTTGGGCTGGGTTCGAACACGATAAATAATGTTTTTGGCACCACCTGGAACGCCTGGGATCAGACGAAATCATCGGGGGGCAGCAGCGGCGGTGCGGCGGTTGCGCTGGCATTGCAGATGCTGCCGGTGGCGGACGGCAGCGACATGATGGGGTCGCTGCGTAACCCTGCGGCCTGGAACAACATCATTGGTTTCAGACCGAGTCAGGGACGCGTACCCTTTGGGCCGACACCAGAGGTTTTTGTAAGCCAGCTGGGGCTTGAAGGGCCAATGGGACGTAACATCGCGGATACGGCTCGTTTGCTGCAAACCCAGTCGGGCTATGATGCGCGAGTTCCATTGTCGCTAGGTCAACCCCTGGCACCATTCACCCCGCCCGAGCGCAAACTGCGCATTGGCTGGCTTGCCGATTTAAACGGCGCGCTGCCGATGGAAGAGGGCGTTCTGAGCCTTTGCGAAAACGCCTTAAAAGTCTTTGAGAAACTGGGTCACAGCGTCGAACCTGTAAAACTGGATGTCACGGCTGAACAGATGTGGGAGACCTGGCTGGTCTGGCGTCACTGGATTGTCTCTAACGGTTTACGTCCACTGTATGACAAACCTGAAACCCGCGCGTTGCTGAAACCGCAGGCGGTCTGGGAAGTTGAGGGTGGACTGGAATTGACGGCTCGCGATGCCTACCTCGCCTCCGTGCAGCGTAGCACTATCTACCAGGCGTTCAATAAGCTGTTCGCGGAATATGACATTGTTGTTCTGCCGACGGCGCAAATCTTCCCCTTCGATCCTTCTCAACACTCACCGCAGGAAGTGGCAGGAAAACAAATGGATACGTATCACCGCTATATGGAAGTGGTGGTGCCTGCAACCCTGATTGGCAGTCCATCTCTTAGCGTTCCTGTCGGCTTCAATGCCCAGGGATTACCGATGGGGATGCAACTGATTGGCCCTCATGCCCATGATATGGAAGTGTTGAGCATTGGTCAGATCTACGAACAAGAAACACGCTGGAATCTGGATTATCGGCCGAAGCTGCTGCAGCCGTAATTATTGAACATTTGCCTTTTACCGGGATGCGTATCCCGGTTTTTTTCGCACTGAATAAAGTAATGAATATCACAATCAGAAATAAAGTCAGGCAGGGGAAACAGACAGGAAATGGCGGAATAAAAAGTGACGCCACTGAAAACAGTGGCGTGTGAGAAAAGTGGCGTGGCTTAAATGTTATGGTTCAATTTCAAATAATGGCGAGCCCGGGTTAACACGGTCACCCACGTTCACCGAAATAGATTTAATAGTGCCGGCTTCATGTGCAGGGATAGGCATTTTCATTTTCATGGCTTCCATGACCAGAACCTGTTGACCTTTGGCAACGTTATCACCCACAGCACACAGGATTTCTTCAACAATGCCAGGTACTTTTGATTTCATTTCAGACATAACGACATCCTTTTTTTATAAGAAATAATTAAATGATTTACGAGGCAAAAAACCTGGTATTCTGAAAACGATTTATTATTATCGTTACGATGATAATTACCTGTTCAAAGAATAATTTCAATGACTGACGGCCTGGTTTTCGCCAACATAAATGATGTTTGGTTACCTAAAAGGTAACGATATTGCGACCTGCATTTATTAACCCTGGCAACAGAATTGCTAGCGGCGTTTCAGCCACGCCGGATCGCTCTTGGATTGCCTTTCATAATTGAGTTGCGCCTGTACCAGTGTATCAAACAGTCCAGTGGCAACCGGACCGCGAATCGTCGCGACGCACACCGGTGCCGGTGTTTCATCCGGTGGCTGGCCGGGCACCAGTTTTAATTCGGTGACATCGGCGGTTAGCACCAGATGAGTGGCGACTTTAACAATGCATCCCTTAATGCGAAGCAGCGTACGCGCGGTTCTTTCCATCAGTTCGCGCGAATGGTTCGGGGTGGCTGCTATCACCACTTCATAATTTGGCTGTGTACGTTGTCTTTTATACGTCAGTAATTTTCCCTGCCTGTTGCAGATATGTCCCTGAGGACTGACCGGGAAGCTATCGCCAGTCGGTAATCCCCCCACGATCATCTCGACATAATCCTGACCGTAAGGAGACGTCACCAGGCTCAGATCATCGCGCAGAAACTGGCCATCCAGCGTCAACCAACCAAATTCCTGACTGCCATAGAGATCGTGGACGGTAAAATTAAACTCGCTGGCGAGTTCCAGTAATTCAGGATCCAGAGGGGTTCCGGCAGTAAGCAGGCACAGTTTTTCAGGCAATAACCCGGCGAGATCCATCGTTTTTGCCTGCTTTAGCGTGGCGCGCAGAAACGAAGACTCTCCCAGTACGACCTGGTAATTTTCTTTGATCAGCGCCAGCAGCAGCGCATCCTGGCAGGAGCGCAACAAAAAGCTGTGGCTAACCCCTGCTTCAACCAGTGAATCCGGCGTAAAGACGTTGAGCAGCGGGGGATAGGTCACCAGCATCCGCTCGCCAGGCATAATGCCCGCAAGCTGAAGTGCTTTGCAGCCTGCCGCAATCCGCTGTGGCATCTCTTCATGGGTGATGCCGACAATGTTCTGAAATGCGCTGGAGCCGGTGGTAAAGGTCACACAGGCCAGGTTCAACGGCGTATGGATCTGTTCAATCACGTGCGCGCTGGTGGGACCGTCGATGCCCTTGCTACCTAAGGTTCGCTGAGGCATCTGCGCAAGCGTGGGTACAGTGCTGATCTCCTGTACCATCATTTCCAGCATCCTGAGTTTATCCTGCATCCGCAACCTCCCTACGGCGTGAACCGACAACTCGTGAATCCTGCGTTACCCCGGGGGAACACGGCTGACGCATTCCCCCGAAGACCTTACTCATTTCCCGTGGTGCGAAACCGTCAGGCTTTACGCCTGGATATAGCGCTCCACGACATCCTCGAACTGCTGCTGCATCAACGCTTGTACCGCAGTTCGAATCTTACGTCCCCCGCGATGGAAACCGAGTCTTCCGCGACCTTCAGGGCCAAGCAGGTGTTGTTGTCCCTCACATTTTAACGCCCGAATTTCTGTCATGTGCTGAAGCAACGCATCGCGCATCTGGTCGAGTTCATCGATCTGCTGTTCTATACCGCCGAGGTGGTAAAAGAACTGCGGACCTGCGGCAAACACCGGGTTACTGGTCGCTAACTCGCTTAGCCGCTCAAGACTTTGCCGGGTGATGCGCGCAATACTGGTCAGCGGCATAACGTGGATCATCGTGTTGAATTTGCTGCTGAGGCTCAGAATGCGATCCGCCTGTAAGCCGTGGCACAGGAATGCACCACTGATGGCGCGACCGATCACCAGCGCAATGACGGGATGTCCCGCTTTGCGGGCCTCAGCCAGTGCCAGTTGATAAGCCCCTGTCGCCTTATTCATACCAATAATTTCTTCGACTTTTCCCGGCCCGTTCCCCGGGGTATCGACGATCAGCAACAATGTCCGTTTGTCAGCGATGGGCTTGTTGGCGTCGGCGGCAATCGAGCAATACACGGCGCGGGCCATTTTATAGGCTTCTTCCAGACCGATAATGCCAGCGTAGACCACCGGAAAGCGCGGATTGAAAGCCATTGCGTCATTGGCGATGACCGTGCAGGTGCGTCCCCCCAGTTGCGCAGAACCCACCACTGCACCAGGACCGTAGTCTTCGCAAGGGAGGGTAAACGCCGGTAACTGATTTTCCTGAAAACTGTCGGGATCGACCAGCATGTCGATAGCGGCGCGTCCCTGACCCATTAAAGTCTCCATTGTTTTCTCCTTAGCGATCGGATGTAGAAGGGGTGAAACGTTGGGTCGTGGCTAAAAATTCTGCCAGCGGCATATCCACCAGTGCCTGCGCGGGTTCATTGCCAGCCGCCCGCCAGACATCCACCGAATCCGTTGGCTGGAGTTCGCTGACCGCCGCGACTGTGGCCATCTGCCTTGAAACCAGTTCAGGGCTACCGATCCGTCTTAATGCTTCGATCTCCGCTATGGTCATTCCGGCAATCTTCTGCACCTGGGCGCGGAACGCGTCAATGCTGTCTTCAACAAGGAAATTACAGTCGCCCATGATGTATTTATGTTTCCCACCGGTAGTGCGGAACACCAGGGCGCGATCGGAAGCGTCAAATTCGTCGCGCCCCATTTCCTGCTCAATGACTTCCGGGCCGGTTAGCCCAATGCGGCTGAACTGGCTCATGACGATGACATCGGTGGCGGCGGCAACGAAACCCATGCCGCCGAAACATCCCAGCTTACTGCCCACCAGTGCCACGACAGGGATTTTATGGCGAAGATCCTGAAGCAAATCCATCACCTCGGCGTGGGCCAGCAAACCCGCGTTCGCCTCATGCAACCGCACGCCGCCGGTTTCAAAAGAGATCAGCACCAGGGGACATTTTTCAGCTTGCGGTGGCGCACCGTTGTGGCTTAACCGCTGGTACAGCTCAAGCGCCAGCTTCAACGCGCCGGCCATTTTGGCACCGCCCACTTCGCCAATCGAACCACCGATAAAGCGGCCTTCCTGGGAGATAACGAGGGTCGGGCGACGACCTAGTAGTCCAATGCCGGTCACGATGCCGTCATCAAATTCAATAGCCTCGCCCAGCACCGGAAGATGCGGGCTGGTACATCTGTCCGCCGGACCGGCGAATTCGGTAAAAGTCCCCTCGTCGACTAAGCCGTAAGCCCGGGTGCGGGCATTAGCTTCGAGATAGCTTTTTGCGCCGGAGGAATCGTTCGCCGGCTCCAGTTCAGCCAGCGCCTGTTGTAAACGCAGGGCGACGACGGCGGGTGGTGCGTTATTGTCATTAATGCTGATGAGCACGTCACCCAGTTGGCTCTCGTCGATAAAACGTGTCATAACCCGACGCCAGATATCATCGAACCCGGTGATGGGGGTGTTGATGCAGATGTTCGCTTTGCCATTCAGGCTCTGGCTCTCAATCAGTACCTCCAGATCGCCGGATCCCACGACGCCAAAGTGCACCATTGGCCGGGATAACGGGCGCGGAGTCGCCGCACTACACCACATATTCAGTCGGTTTAACGCCATTTCTTCTTCTCCTGAATTACCAGTTACGGAACCGTGATGGTGGGTTGTACAAGCCACCTGACCAGTCCATCAATTCCTTGATATTTTTGGCTGCCAGCAGCGAACGGTTCGCGCGTCGACGGTCGATACCCAGATCTTCCGGCGTTTTGACCAACCCAAGTTCGCGCAACCGGGCCGTTTCGGCGGGATCCGCCTGCAGACCGAGTTCGGTGTAACCGGCAACGGCGCGAATGGCCGCCATCCGCTGCTCCTGACCGACACAGCGATGCAGATAGGCAATGCCTTCTTCGCTGAGGATATGCGTGACATCATCGGCGTAAACCATCACCGGCGGTAACGGCAGGTTGGCATTTTCTGCCAGTTGCCAGGCGTCGAGGCGATCGACAAACGCCGGTGCCCTTTTTTCCCGGAAGGTTTCCTGAATCTGCACGACCAGGCGCTTGCCGCGCGGCATATCACCCAGTAATTCTTGCTGGGTGGCCGCGAACTCCTCACCGCACTTCAGCCAGGCTTCTGTGGTATGACGGCGTCCTTTGGCGTCGCATCCCATATTGGGCGCGCCGCCAAAGCCCGCGACCCTGTCTGCCGTCGCGGTGCTGCTGTTGCCGTATTTGTCGATTTGCAGCGTGCCGCCGATGAACATATCGAGGGCGTAATGTCCGGCCGTCTGGGCAAAGGCCCGGTTGGAACGCAGCGTGCCATCGGGCCCGATGGCGAAAATGTCCGGACGCTGGCTCACGTAATTTTCCATGCCCAGCTCGCCGCCGAAGCAATGGATCGCCTCAAGCCAGCCGCTTTCTATCGCCGGGATCAGCGTCGGATGAGGGTTCAGCACCATGTGGGTACAGACTTTTCCCTTTAACCCCAACTCCTCGCCATAGGTGGGAAGTAAAAGCTCAATGGCGGCAGTGAAAAAACCAATGCCGTGGTTGATGCGTTTGACGCCATATTCGGCATAAATCCCCTTCAGCGCCATCATTGCCATCAGGACATGCGTGTCGGTAATTAATGCCGGATCGCGGGTAAACAGCGGCTCGATATAAAAAGGGCGCGGCGACTCAATCACCACATCAACCCAGTCGCCGGGAATATCCACGCGCGGGACTTTGTCGACGATCTTATTCGCCTGGGCAATGACGATGCCCTGACGAAATTTCGTCGCTTCAACGATGGCAGGGGTATCTTCCGTATTAAAACCGGTGTACAGATTGCCTTCGCGATCGGCCTCATACGCCGTGACCAGCGAGACGCGCGGGGACAAATCGATAAAGTAGCGAGCAAACAGTTCCAGGTACGTATGAATAGCGCCGAGCTTGATCTTACCTTCCCGAATGGCGGTGGCGAGATGCTCTGATTGCGGCCCCGCGTAAGCAAAGTCGAGTTTCTCGGCGATCCCGCGTTCAAAGAGTTCCAGATGCGCGGCCAGAGGAACGGCGGATTGCACCATATGCAGATGATTTATTTTTTCTTTATCAACCTTGCACAATGCTTCGGCCAGAAAATCAGCCTGTTTCTGGTTGTTCCCTTCAATGTTAATTCTGTCGCCTGCACGGATAACGCCTTCCAGCAATGTAACGGTGTCCGCCGCATCAATTTCTTTCCCTTGTTTGAATAGCGACTGTATTTGCGCCATACGCTGCCGGGTGTCTTCCTGTAATGTATTCCATTTTTTTACTTCAGACATACCAATATCTCCAGTATATAAATAGTCTCATTGATTAATCAGGTCGTTGGATATTGATAAAAACCGTTACGGTAAAATAGTGACCACGGAGAATGTGGTCATAAATATCCCGGCAGCGACGGCGGAGACAATAATTCCGCTGATCGTTGTGCCTATGGCAACCGGTAAAATAACGCTGTAGGGGTTTTCCGCTGTGACTTCATACTGCGCAATTTTGGCGCAGGTTGGCATACAAGAGACGCCAGAAATACCGACCACCGGGTTATAGCTGTAATTCTTGCGACGTGACAGGAAATAAATAAACCAGCCGCCGGCTAATGCGCCAATGCCCGAAATAACCAGTGCGCCGATACCCAGCACCAGAATAATGCCAACCTTCGGATCCATCAGGGTCTGCGCACTGCACAATGTTCCCAACAGAAGACTCAGGAAGAAGGTGGCGCTGTAGGTGATCGTACTTTCCAGCAGCTTGTGATACGGGAGAATATCCGCCTCTTTAATCGCCATCCCGACGAAGAATGACAGCAGTAATGGCGCGGCCGCCGGCAGCAACAAACAGAGCAGGGTACACATGGAGATGATGAAAATGAATTTCGCCTTTTTGGACACCTGCGGGTATTCCATTTCCGTCTCAACGCCGCGGAATTTTTTCGGCACCATCAGGCGAACCAGATAAGGGAAACCGGCGTAGGCCAGCGTCAGGTACAAATAGGCGATAATCGCAATGGGAACAAACAGATTCGGTGACATAATCAGTGCCGAGAACATCACTAATGGACCATCTGCGCCGCCGATAGTGGCGATAGCTGCGGCTTCATTGAGCGGCAGACCAAAGAACTGATAGCCGATAACCAGCATGACAAACGTACCGAGTTCGGCAAACAGCGCGACGATAATGCTGGCCCAGGGTCTGGCAAGCAGAAAACTGACATCACTCATCGTGCCGATGCCAAGATAAATTAAACAGCCTATCAGACCATTACTGAATGTCAGGGCGTAAATGGGTTGCAGGAAGTTCACCTGCATCAACGACATTAATTCGTTGGTTTCACTGACCATGGGATCCAGCATGATGGTGCCGATGGAGCCATTATTCAGAAATAACACGCCAGCGTTAATGGCGATCATTCCCAGACCCATGGGTACCATAATTAACGGATCCAGCTTCCGTTTAAAGCCGAGATAAGCGAGGGCGAAACCGCACACAATGAGCAGGAAACGGACCAGGGCGATCAGCGGATCTTCAGTAAAAAAAGTCCCGATGCCCGAGAAGAGGCGTAATAATATCTCCATGATTAATTCCTTATTTTATTATTAGTCGTCATCACGAATATTTAATTTATTCATGGCTTTGTTTAATCCAACGACGATCCCCATAACGGCAAATGAAATGGCGATAGTGATGCAATAACAAATCAACGCATATTGATAAATGCTCATATTCTCTCCTGGGTAACGTCGGTGGGAAAATGTGAATGGCATAGCAGATACATTGCGATGCTCAGGGCTAACAGATCCGCTGAACCGCCAGGGCTAATTCTGTGCTGACAGCACCATTCGTTAAGCTGGTGAATACGCGCCTCACCTCCTGGAGCGCTAATCCCGCCGCGATGAACAATGTCTGACGCGCGGAGTTTCAGTTCAGCCAGTTGTTGCGGCCCGGTTCGCCACAATACGTTCGTGTCTTCACACTGTGTCATCAGCATCAGGAGACAATCGACTAACGCATGACGTAAAGGCAGTCTCTTATTGAACGCCGCGATTAGCGCCGGATAGCCAATCTGAACGATCGTGGGGAAGCCCTGTTCAGCCTCGCCGCGGATCCCGGTAACGCCGTATTTCGTAAACAAGATCTCACCGGCCGTCTGCGCTGGACGGGTTTTCAAAACAGCAAAATCAGATTCGCATAACCCCTGGCAGAGTTGGCGGATGCAATGGGTTAGTGACATGCTATTAATGGGTTGATTCAGGCCAGATAAATAACCTGCCGCGCAGGCAAGAACAGAGCCAGAAAACAGGATCCCGCGCTGTGTGTTGATTCCCCGGGTTACTTCAAGCAGGCGATTCTCGTAATCAATACCAATCGGTCTAATCTTTTTTAACAGTCGTGACAAAGGTTTGCGATGCGTGAACCCGACCTCGGCGCACAGCGTGAAACAGGGCGCAATCGCAGAAGAACTGAGCAGAAAGGTCTGCAGATTCATATCGCTGTGCGAGCCGGTTGATACCGGGGTGACCAGTCCTGGTTTTGGGAAACTGCAAACCTCAAGCAAGATGGCTTGCAGCAGCACTTCACCCACAATCGCTGGCTGAGACTGAAAATAGTTAATGGTTCTGTCATCAGGCAATGATGGCGAAAAGGTTATCTGAGTGACGTTCGTGAGTGCCTGCATTATTCTCTTCCTTTAAGAACGTTTATTCTGATTTTTTCCAATACCAGGCGAACACCACAATCGGTCATTTGCCGTTTACGATGCGATGAATACGTTAAGAATTAGAATAATTGAAAAAGGTACTGTATTTAAAAATCAGTATAAATCTGTGGTAAACACAGTCAATTACACACCGGGTTCTATCGTTACGTAAAAGGTAATGAGTGGAAAAAAAGGCAGAAGGCGGCGCTATCCGGGCATTATCGCATCCCAATAATAGTGCCGTTATTTTTTAAGGGGGGGGAGTCTAACTCTGTTTTTTATTATAGCTGCGGGAGTACATCCGGCATTCTGCAATTAAGGGTAACAGGTTGTATTCACTATTACGGGGGAACACTAATGCGATATGCTGCTTCATCTGAAAACGCGTTTCCAGGGGCAACAGTCTGACTTTATCAGAGAATAAACTTCTCATTCTCCCCGGCAACAGACCGCAACCCATGTTGGAGCTGATAAGACTCATCAGCGAGAAGACATCCTGAACCTGAACAATAACGTCAGGTTTGAAGCCAGCGATTTTAAACGCCTCCTGAAAACCATTGTAGGTGGCAAAACCTTCGGTAAGGCTGATAAATTTTTGATTGCTGTACAGCGTTAAATCGACAGGAACCTGGGGTGGCGCAGGAACATCAACCGGCGTGGCAAGAAAAATATCATCATCAAAAATCGGTAAGGTTTCAAATCTTGCCGTATCGTAGTGTTCCGGAACGGAAATTAAAATAGCATCAACCATTTGGGTATTGAGTAAGCCTAATAACTTTTGGTTCGACGCCATTAAGAGTTCGACATCAAGATTAGGTCTTCGTTGTTTTAGCCCCATGATTAAATGAGGGATGGTTTCGAGAGACAGAGAATACAGCATGCCAATTTTTAACTTACTGGACTTTTCCTTCGAGGCAGCCTGTGTAAGACGAACACAGCGTTGAAACTGTTCCAGCAGAAGGGTGGATTGCTCCTCAAGCACATTCGCACTGTCGAGCGGGAACAGCGATCGGCCCTGGTGAATAAAAAGGGCACAGCGCAGGTCTTCTTCCAGCGCATGAAGCGTGCGGTGAACGCTGACTTTACTGATATTGAGTGTTTCAGCGGTCTTCGTCACATTCCGGTTTTGCATGTAAGAAAGAAAAATCTCTAATTTTCTTAAAGTGATCCCATTAAACATAACTGGTTTCCTTCTGCTGATGAATTCTGCCATTACATGCGTTTTACCATTACATATATCATCTCATGAGGTCGTTCAGACTAAGGATATGTATTTTTGTGAAGTGCTGCACGTAAGTTATTTTATGAGAAATTAACGTTCACTTTCTAATAATCCTGGTCGCATTTTTGAAAAGTGGAGGACATCCAGAAATAATACTGTTGATAATGTGTTTCATCCTGGTGAAAGGACGATAACAAAATCCTATAGCATTCTGAAAGATAACGCAGAGTTTATTTGAATAGCTTTTAGGTTACTTCATTACATTACAGGTAATGAATGCGAATATCACAGGTCTGGTGCCTGAAGGGGGAGTGCCATATATTACCTTATGTCTGCGCAGGAAAACGAAAATTCAGAAAATTCGCGCGTTACGCGGATAATGAAAACGGGTAGCGGAACATTTTTCTCTACGACAACTCTGTTCGACAGAATGATACAACTGTTAATCCCATTGACGAGTGATCTCATGTCAAATAAAGCCAAATACAGTGTGATGGTGGCAGTGGGGGCAATGACGACAGGCATGTTGCCCACGATGATAAAACTTGGATTATCCGCAGGGGTAAGCCTGAGTCATTTAATGTTCGCATCGGTCAGCATCAGTTTTGTGATTTTTGCCATCATCCTGGTTTCGTTTCGGCAATATTCGATCAGCAAGACAAAACGCATTCGACTTTTCCTCGTGGGATTAACCATGGGGCTGACGGCCTGGACGTTTACGAAAACGGTGGAGTGTCTACCGGCATCGGTCGCCGTTGTCCTGCAGTTCCAGTTCGTCTGGATAGGTGTGCTTCTGGACGCGGTGTACCGCAAACAGTGGCCTGGCGGGCGTCGCTGGTTGATGATTGCGCTGATATTATCTGCAACGGTGCTGGCGGCGGGGGTACTTAGCGACTTTGATCATTTTTATCTCACCTGGAGTGGTGTGGCATTCGGCCTTCTTTGCGCAATTTGTTATTCATTTTTCCTCTTTTTCAATGCGCATGTCGTCTCTGATGCGCACTGGTCGCAGCGCACGTTCTATATCATGGTGGGGTGTTTAGCCTCGACGCTGGTATTGATATTACCGGACCTCGAGTGGACGCTGTCAGGAGAAACATTCGGTGCAGCAATGCTGTATGGCGGATTAATGGCCGTACTTGGTTACGCCATCCCGATCGTTTTCTTTGCGATTGGTATTCCGCGTATTGGCAGTGGCATCAGTTCGATTCTTTGTGCCTGCGAACTCCCGATGGCCGTCATTGTCGCGATGTTGATTCTGGGGGAGAAAATCGCCTGGCTGCAATGGGTGGGCGTGGTGATCATCTTTGTCAGCCTGTTTATCCGGGAACCTGACGCCGAACCCGCCCCACAGCAGTAGACATTTTTTGTCCGGTTCCCATAGGAAGAGGGGATCAGCGCAGGATAAACGGGTCGGCATCCTGCCAGGCCGGGAAGGTTTCCCGGTACTCTTTCAACGCGCTCAGCGACAGTTCAGCATCAATGCGCGTGGCGTGGTGGGCTTCCGCCGTGGCGATCACTTCTCCCTGGGGATTGATGACCCGACTGTCTCCACGATAATGTTGGCCGTTACCGTCTGTGCCGACGCGGTTGCACCCGGCAACATATGCCTGATTTTCGATAGCGCGTGCCGCCAGCAGTGTCTGCCAGTGCAGAGAGCGGGGAGCCGGCCAGTTGGCGACATACAGCGCCAGATCGTAATCATTAAGATTGCGTGACCACACCGGGAAACGCAGGTCATAACATACCAGCGGGAGAATGCGCCATCCGCGCCATTCCACGATCGCGCGGCGGTTGCCTGGCTGGTAATGATGATGTTCGTCCGCCATACGAAACAGGTGGCGTTTGTCAGAAAAGTGAACTGTTCCGTGCGGCTCAACCAGGAAAAAACGGTTTACTGCCCCCTGCTCGCTGGAGATGGCGGCACTTCCGGCCACCAGCGCATCGGTCTGTTGCGCTTTATCGCGCAGCCAGGCGATAAGCGTTTCTTCCGCGAGCGACTGCCCGGCGGCTTCCATCGCAAAGCCGGTGGTGAACATCTCCGGTAAAACAATCAGGTCGCGTCCGGTCACGGCTTCCAGTTGACGGTCGAAGTGGCGCAAATTGGCCGGGCCATCCATCCAGACCAGCGGTTGTTGCAGCAGCGTAATTTTCAAACCAGGCACGGTAGGCTCTCCTTGTTGAACAGCATTCTGACACTGTAGCACGTGCTTTCAGGAAACGCGGGCGATAAAAAGCCCCGCCGAAGCGAGGCTAAAAGGTCATGCGTAAGCGTTAAGCGGCTTCGACTTTACGCACTTTCTCTGCCAGCTTTACCGGCTTCGTCGCCAGCTCTTCTGGAGCAAAATCATCCACATTGATGCTGCGCAGACGGCTTTCTTCCGCCTTGACCAGAATGGCCGCTTCCTCTTTGTCGATTAAGCCTTTTGCCAGGGCGTTTTGCGCCAGCGCATCCAGACGGGTGAACGGCAGGTTTTTGCCAATTTCTTTGCAAATACGCTGGTGGATCGGGTCGGCAGCCATCACGTCCAGCAGCGCCTCTTCCAGTAATCCCACCGGGTTATGCTCGCTCGGCGTCAGGTACTGACCACGACCAATGCGATCGCGGGTGGCGCTCGGAACCTGCAAAATCTTCGCGACTTTGTGATCCAGCTTGTCCGACGGGGCCTGATAGTGACGACCGGTCGGGAAGATAACGACCTTCAGCAGCCCGGCGACCAGACGGTTCGGGAAGTTTTGCAGCAGATCGTCAATCGCCTGTTCCGCTTTATACAGCGCATCCTGAGCGCCCCAGTGCACCAGCGGCAGGTCGGCTTCATGGCGGCCTTCATCGTCATAACGCTTCAGTACCGCAGAGGCCAGATACAACTGACTCAACACATCACCCAGACGGGCGGAGATACGCTCGCGGCGTTTCAGGCTACCGCCCAGCACCGCCATTGAAACATCGGAGAGCAGCGCGAGGTTCGCACTCAGACGGTTAAGGTGCTGATAATAACGCTTCGTTGCATCACGGGTAGGCGTGTGACTGGTCAAGCCGCGCGTCAGACCCAGCCAGAAGCTGCGCATCTTGTTGCTGCCAACGTGGCCGATATGTTTGAACAGCAATTTGTCGAACGCATTCACATCGTTGTTCTGCGCTGCCGCCATCTCTTCCAGCACATACGGATGGCAACGAATCGCCCCCTGACCGAAGATCATCATGCTGCGGGTCAGGATGTTGGCACCTTCCACGGTGATAGCAATCGGTGCGCCCTGGTAGGCCCGTGCGAGGAAGTTACCTTCGCCGAGCATAATGCCCTTGCCGCCGGTAATATCCATCGCGTCGATAATCGACTGCTGACCACGATGGGTACAGTGATACTTCACGATGGCCGACAGCACTGCCGGTTTCTCGCCCAGCATAATGCCGTAGGTGATGAGGGACGCTGCGGCATCCATCACGTAAGCGTTACCGGCAATACGTGCCAGCGGTTCTTCGATCCCTTCCATCTTACCGATGGAGATTTTGAATTGACGACGAATATGGGCATAGGCACCGGTCGCCATCGCGACGGATTTCACTCCGCCGGTAGAGTTTGACGGCAGCGTAATGCCGCGACCCACCGACAGACATTCCACCAGCATACGCCAGCCCTGGCCGGCCATTTTCGGGCCGCCGATGATGTAATCGATCGGCACAAACACGTCTTTACCGAGCGTTGGACCGTTCTGGAACGGGACGTTCAGCGGGAAGTGACGACGACCAATTTCCACACCCGGCGTTGAGGTAGGGATTAACGCACAGGTGATCCCCAGTTCTTCATCGCCGCCCAACAGTTTATCCGGGTCGGAAAGTTTAAATGCCAGCCCCAGGACGGTAGCGATAGGCGCAAGGGTGATATAACGCTTGTTCCAGGTCAGGCGCATTCCCAGCACCTGCTGTCCTTGCCACTCACCCATGCAGACAACACCGGTATCCGGAATGGCGCCCGCATCGGAACCCGCTTCCGGGCTGGTCAGCGCAAAGCAAGGGATCTCCTGACCGCGCGCCAGGCGGGGCAGGTAATGATCTTTCTGCTCTTGCGTACCGTAATGTTGCAACAACTCGCCTGGGCCTAAAGAGTTTGGCACACCCACGGTGATCGCCAGGATCCCGGAGACGCCGGACAATTTTTGCAGGACGCGAGACTGGGCGTAAGCCGAGAACTCCAGCCCGCCGTACTCTTTTTTAATGATCATCGCGAAGAAGCGATGTTCTTTCAGGAATGCCCACAGCTCCGGCGGCAGATCGGCCAGCTCATGGGTTATCTGAAAATCGTTCGCCATGCGGCATGCTTCTTCTACCGGGCCGTCGATGAACGCCTGCTCTTCGGCGGTCAGACGCGGTTGCGGGTAGTTGTGCAGTTTTTTCCAGTCCGGTTTGCCCTGGAACAGATCGCCTTCCCACCAGGTGGTACCGGCATCAATCGCTTCTTTCTCTGTACGTGACATTGGCGGCATGACCTTACGGAAGCCGCGGAATACCGGTGCGGAAATCATCGACTTACGCATCGGCGTAAAGTTGAACGGCACGAGGATGATGGCCAGTGGAATCAGCAGCCAGACGGACCACAGTCCGGCAACACCAAGCGCCGCGGTCCAGACGAGCAAAATCAGGCTGCTGAGAAATAAGCTCACGCGGTGATAGAACAGCGCGCCGAGCAGAACGACCGTAGCGAGAATACTCAAAATCATCATAACGAAAAGCTCCCTTGCTTGTAGGAGGTCTGACCACTTGTGATATTATGGTTGTAGTGGATGTAAAATCTTTTATCAATGCGTTTACAAAATAATTACAACAAAGCTCACATTGTTGTTGTTTTCTGCGGCACGAAAAATCAAAAGCCGTCGCCATTGATGTGGCTTATGCTTCTCGCTGCCAGTGCTATCCGGTACACTGCATCCTGTCATTTACATTCATGCTGAAGGATATCCTCATGTACCAGGATCTTATTCGTAACGAACTGAACGAAGCGGCGGAAACGCTGGCTAATTTTTTAAAAGATGACGCCAATATTCACGCTATTCAGCGCGCGGCGGTCCTGCTGGCAGACAGTTTTAAAGCGGGTGGTAAGGTACTGTCCTGCGGAAACGGCGGCTCTCATTGTGACGCCATGCACTTTGCAGAAGAGCTGACGGGGCGCTATCGCGAAAACCGTCCTGGCTATCCGGCCATTGCGATTTCCGACGTCAGCCATCTCTCCTGCGTCAGCAATGATTTCGGTTACGACTACGTCTTTTCCCGTTATGTGGAAGCCGTCGGACGCGAAGGTGATGTGCTGTTAGGCATCTCAACTTCCGGCAATTCGGGTAACGTGATCAAAGCCATCGCCGCAGCGCGCGAGAAAGGGATGAAAGTGATCACTCTGACCGGTAAAGACGGCGGTAAAATGGCCGGTACTGCCGATATCGAAATCCGCGTTCCACATTTCGGCTATGCTGACCGTATTCAGGAAATTCATATTAAAGTGATTCATATCCTGATTCAGCTGATCGAAAAAGAGATGGTTAAGTAAGTCTTCGCCGGGGGCTTGTGCCCCCGCAGTTGTGGAGGTGATGTATGTGCGAACTGCTCGGGATGAGCGCCAATGTGCCGACCGATATCTGCTTTAGTTTCACCGGGCTGGTTCAGCGGGGAGGAGGAACCGGGCCGCACAAAGACGGCTGGGGCATCACCTTCTATGAAGGCAAAGGCTGCCGGACGTTCAAAGATCCGCAACCCAGCTTTAATTCCCCCATCGCCAAACTGGTACAGGACTACCCGATCAAATCCTGCTCCGTGATTGCCCATATTCGCCAGGCGAACCGGGGTGAAGTGGCGCTGGAGAACACCCATCCCTTCACGCGTGAACTGTGGGGCCGTAACTGGACCTATGCGCACAACGGGCAACTCTCAGGCTATAAGACGCTGGAAACCGGCAATTTTCGCCCGGTCGGTGAAACCGACAGCGAAAAGGCGTTCTGCTGGCTGCTGCACAAACTCACTCAGCGCTACCCGCGCACGCCGGGCAATATGACGGCGGTGTTCAGGTATATCGCGACGCTGGCGGGTGTACTGCGTGAGAAAGGAGTCTTTAACATGCTGTTGTCAGATGGCCGCTATGTGATGGCATTCTGCTCAACGAATCTTTTCTGGATAACCCGCCGCGCGCCGTTTGGTGTGGCGACGCTACTGGATCAGGATGTGGAAATTGACTTCAGCTCAGAGACCACACCTAACGATGTGGTCACCGTGATTGCGACGCAACCGCTGACAGGAAACGAAACCTGGCAAAAGATTATGCCAGGCGAGTGGGCATTATTTTGTCTCGGGGAGCGCGTAGTTTGACGCCAGTTGCGGCTGAACCACTTCGTGACTCAACGGCTTGCTGACGACATAGCGGCCATCGACAACAGAAACGGTCGGTGGCTTGCGAGTTTGCTCAAAGTAATCGTATCCCGGCTTTAACTGCGACCAGAACTCTTTGTAATAGGAATACTTGTGGCGCTGCATATTGGCGTCGGTCATGCGGAAGGGATAAATACTGACCTGAACACTCGACTGACCAAAAACCAGCGCGCCAGTGACAAACTGGAAAATCTCATCAATACCGCTGTCGGTCATGGCATAGCAGCCAACGGAGACGCAGGCACCGTGAATCATCAGGTATTTGCCTTCGTAACCGTGCGCGCGGTCATAGGCGTTCGGGAAGCCAATATTAATGGCTTTATAAAAGCGGCTATCGGGTTTGAGCTGGCTACGCTGGACGTTATAAAAACCTTCCGGACTTTTAAAATCCCCCTGGCGCTGTTTTGGACCTAATCCGCCGGAGTAATTACAAATCTTGTAGCTGTCGAGAAGTTGATACTGTTCGCCCATCTTGACGTAGAGATCGAGCGCGCGCTCTTCCTTGAAGATCTGTATATAGACCGGCGATCCCATCAATTGCTGCTTATACTCTTTGCTGATCGGCGTCGTGGAGCTATTGCTACTCAGCAAGCCAGCGAATGACACGCACGGGATCAAAAGCATCGCAATAAATAATGCGATTTTACGCATACTGCTTGTTCCTTGATAAAACGATTGCACACGCCAGAACGGCAAATAATAAGATCCCCAAATCGGACTAATCTGGATTTGGAGCGCTCACATTAACACCACGACAGTTTTTCGCAAGCCCCTCGTGGTGCGTTTACAATTTATACTAAAACGAACTCGGATATTTCTTTTGTTGCAATCCGTCGCGTTTTACTTTAGTGCGTTCTCATCGACTTCCCATTGCAGAAAAACACTGTATACTTAAACAGTGATGTGGGAGGTGAGTGATGCGTAAAATCATACATATTGATATGGACTGTTTTTTCGCAGCGGTTGAAATGCGTGACAACCCGGCGCTGCGCGACATCCCTATTGCGATTGGTGGCAGCCGCGAGCGCAGAGGCGTCATCAGTACCGCCAACTATCCCGCCCGTAAATTTGGTGTGCGCAGCGCGATGCCAACCGGAATGGCGCTGAAGCTCTGCCCACACCTCACGTTATTACCCGGTCGCCACGAAGCCTATAAAGAAGCCTCCCGCCAGATTCAGGACATCTTTTCGCGCTACACCTCGTTAATTGAGCCGCTGTCTCTGGATGAAGCGTACCTGGATGTCACCGACAGCACGCACTGTCATGGTTCGGCAACGCTCATCGCCCAGGAGATCCGCCAGACTATCTTCAACGAACTGCAACTTACCGCCTCGGCGGGCGTGGCGCCGGTGAAGTTTCTGGCCAAAATCGCCTCCGATCTGAATAAACCCAACGGACAATATGTCATTACGCCGGAGGATGTACCGGCGTTCCTCAAAACGTTGTCACTGGGCAAAATACCCGGCGTCGGTAAAGTGTCTGCGGCAAAGCTGGAAAGTATGGGGCTACGTACCTGCGGTGATGTGCAGCAGTTCGATCTGGCGACATTACTCAAGCGCTTTGGTAAGTTTGGTCGGATACTGTGGGAGCGCTGTCAGGGCATCGACGAACGGGACGTCAATAATGAACGCTTACGCAAATCCGTTGGTGTCGAACGCACAATGGCGGAAGATATTCATGAGTGGTCCGACTGTGAAGCGATTATTGAGCGGTTATATCCGGAACTGGAACGACGGCTGGCGAAAGTGAACCCCGATCTGCTCATTGCCCGTCAGGGGGTGAAGCTAAAGTTTAATGATTTTCAGCAAACGACCCAGGAACACGTCTGGCCGCGACTGAATAAAGACGATCTGATTTCTACCGCGCGTAAAACCTGGGACGAACGCCGGGGAGGGCGGGGCGTACGTCTGGTGGGGCTGCACGTTACGCTGCTTGATCCACAACTGGAACGGCAGTTATTACTGGGGTTATAAGCGTAATGAGTAACGGGTATGAAAACTGCCGGATGGCGTTTCACTTATCCGGCCTACAAGTCTGCTGACAGTTCGTAGGCCGGATAAGGCGCAACGCGCCGCCATCCGGCAGTTTTAAAGCATAACGATCGTGACTTACTTTGTCGGAATCGCTTTCAGCAGTTCGGTCAGAAGCCGCCAGTAATGACTGACACTTTCGATATGGACCTGCTCATCCGGTGAGTGCGGACCGGTGATGGTTGGTCCGATAGAGACCATATCCATATCCGGGTATGGTTTTTTAAACAGACCGCACTCCAGACCCGCGTGGATAATCTGGATGTTCGGCGTCTTGTTGAACAGACGCTGATAGGTTTCGCGTACCAGATGCATCACCGGCGAGTTCGCATCCGGCTGCCAGCCAGGGTAGCTTCCTTTGGCTTCGGTTTTCGCGCCCGCCAGTTTGCCCAGCGAATCCAGCATGCTAACGACATAGTCTTTACCGGTGTCGATCAGCGAACGGATCAGGCAATGGATTTCGACATTGTCATCGGTCATGGTGACGACACCCACGTTCAGTGAGGTTTCAACCACGCCTTTTGCGACGTCGGAATTGCGGATCACACCGTTCGGCGTCGCGTTCAACAGACGAATAAAACCGTCGCGAGACGGCGCCGTCAGTGCCGCTTTATCGTTCGCCGCGCTCTCCAGCAGAACCACCAAGTTTTTCTCTTTTTCGGCCAGTTCGTTTTTCAGGATATCCTGATAAGCGTTGACCTGTGCTTTCAGCGCGTCGGCTTTATCCGCCGCAACGGCAACGGTGGCAAAGGCTTCACGCGGAATCGCGTTACGCAGCGTACCGCCGTTGAAATCGACCAGACGCAGATCCAGCTCTTCAGCATGACCGGCCAGGAAACGAACCAGCAGTTTGTTCGCATTGCCAAGACCGACGTGGATTTCGCCACCGGAGTGACCCCCTTTCAGCCCTTTCAGGGTCAGCTTAAAGGTCTGGAAACCCGCCGGAACGGCTTCGCGGGTCAGCGGCAGGTTAGAGGTAAAATCGATCCCCCCCGCGCAACCCATGTAGATTTCGCCTTCTTCTTCGGAGTCGGTGTTAATCAGAATGTCTGCCTGCAGCCAGTTGGCCTGCAGACCAAATGCACCGTCCATACCCGCTTCTTCTGTCATGGTCAGCAGCACTTCCAGCGGGCCGTGAACGACGCTGTCGTCAGCCAGAACGGCCAGTGCGGACGCCATGCCGATGCCGTTATCGGCACCCAACGTGGTGCCACGCGCTTTCACCCATTCGCCATCAATATAAGGCTGGATCGGATCTTTAGTGAAATCGTGCACAGTGTCGTTGTTTTTCTGCGGCACCATGTCCAGGTGCGCTTGCAGAACCACCGGTTTACGGTTTTCCATTCCCGCGCTGGCCGGTTTACGAATCAGAATGTTTCCCACCTGGTCGCGCTCGACGTGGAAACCTTTCTCGTTTGCCCAGCCGATGATGTGCTCAGCGAGTTGCTCTTCATGATAGGACGGGTGAGGAATGGAACAGATTTTTGCAAAGATATCCCACAGCGGTTGCGGCGAGAGTTGAGACAGTTCTGACACGATAAGTCTCCTTTAAAAGCACTGCAAACAAGCTTGCAGGTCACAGGGTTAGCAGGTTAGTTATTACCACAAGTCTGGCTTGCGAGATGCGCTTGAGAATACCACTTTCTGCGCCCGCTGCGAGTATAAAGCACGTAAAAAGAGGGCCCGATTCCGCGAAACACTGGTTTTTGGTGGCTCAGATCTCTATAATCTCGCGCAACCTATTTCCCCCTAGAACACTTTTTAAGCCGTAGATAAACAGGCTGGGACACTTCACATGAGCGAAAAATACGTCGTCACCTGGGACATGCTGCAGATTCATGCACGCAAGCTGGCAAACCGCCTGATGCCTTCAGAACAGTGGAAAGGCATTATTGCCGTTAGCCGTGGTGGTCTGGTGCCGGGCGCATTGCTGGCGCGTGAACTGGGCATTCGTCATGTCGATACCGTATGCATTTCCAGCTACGATCACGACAACCAGCGTGAGCTGACCATTCTCAAGCGTGCAGAAGGCGACGGTGAAGGTTTTATCGTCATCGACGATCTGGTGGATACCGGCGGTACCGCCGTGGCTATCCGTGAAATGTATCCAAAAGCACACTTTGTCACCATTTTCGCGAAACCGGCGGGCCGTCCGTTAGTCGATGATTATGTGATTGATATCCCGCAGGATACCTGGATTGAGCAGCCGTGGGACATGGGCGTGACCTTCGTTCCGCCGATTTCTGGCCGCTAATCTCTGACTTTTTCAACGCCTGGCACTGCCGGGCGTTGTTCTATTTAGCCGGTGTCGGGTTACAATGTGCCTCAGTCAGTACTTCAGGAGGCGGTACGCATGTCACAGGCTAATCTTAGCGAAATCCTGTTCAAACCCCGTTTTAAACATCCCGAAACGTCGACCCTTGTCCGCCGTTTTAATTCCGGGACGCAGCCGCCTGTGCAATCGGCGCTGGATGGCAAGAACATTCCTCACTGGTATCGCATGATTAACCGCCTGATGTGGATCTGGCGCGGGGTGGATCCGCGAGAAATCCTTGATGTCCAGGCGCGCATCGTGATGAGCGACGCCGAGCGCACCGATGCCGAGCTTTATGATACGGTAATTGGTTACCGTGGCGGCAACTGGATCTATGAATGGGCAAAACAGGCGATGGACTGGCAGCAGAAAGCCTGCCAGGAAACGGATCCTGAGCGCAGCGGTCGTCACTGGCTGCACGCCTCGACGTTGTACAACATCGCCGCCTATCCTCACCTGAAAGGGGACGATCTGGCGGAACAAGCACAGGCATTATCTAACCGCGCCTACGAGGAAGCCGCGCAGCGACTGCCTGGTACGCTGCGTGAGATGGAGTTCTCCGTGCCCGGCGGTTCCCCCGTCACCGGTTTCTTGCATATGCCAAAAGGCGACGGCCCGTTCCCGACGGTGCTCATGTGCGGTGGTCTGGATTCAATGCAGACCGACTACTACTCCCTGTACGAGCGCTATTTCGCGCCGCGTGGCATCGCCATGCTCACGCTGGACATGCCTTCCGTCGGTTTCTCTTCAAAGTGGAAGCTCTCTCAGGACTCCAGCCTGCTGCACCAGCATGTGCTGAAGGCGCTGCCGAATGTGCCGTGGGTGGATCATACCCGAGTGGCGGCATTCGGATTCCGTTTTGGTGCCAACGTGGCGGTGCGCCTGGCCTATCTTGAATCACCGCGTCTGAAGGCGGTGGCCTGTCTTGGTCCAGTTGTCCATGCGCTGCTGAGCGATCCGCTGCGTCAGGGGGCGGTACCGGAAATGTATCTTGACGTTCTGGCGAGCCGACTGGGAATGCACGATGCGTCCGATGAAGCGCTGCGCGTGGAGCTTAATCGCTACTCGCTGAAGGTGCAGGGGCTGCTCGGCCGGCGTTGCCCAACACCAATGCTCTCGGGCTTCTGGAAGAACGATCCGTTCAGTCCGGAAGAGGAGTCGCGCTTAATCACCTCTTCATCTTCTGACGGTAAGCTGCTGGAGATTCCATTCAATCCGGTGTATCGCAATTTTGACAACGCGTTACAGGAAATCACCCGCTGGATTGAAAAGAGATTGTGTTAATAATTTGCTAAATTCTACTGTTTTGGTAAAACAGTTGCTTCACAACAGGAGATCGCAATGACGTTACTGAGTGGACACCCGAAAAGTAGATTGATCAAGAAATTCACCGCGCTGGGTCCCTATATACGGGAAGGAAAGTGCGAAGATAATCGATTCTTTTTCGATTGTCTGGCCGTTTGCGTCAACGTGAAACCCGCGCCTGAACTGCGCGAATTCTGGGGCTGGTGGATGGAACTGGAAGCGCAGGAAAAGCGTTTCACCTATAGCTATAAATTTGGTCTGTTCGACAAAGCGGGCAACTGGACGACGGTTCCTGTCAAAGATAAAGAAGTGGTTGATCGGCTGGAATATACCCTGCGTGAGTTTCATGAGAAGTTGCGTGGACTGTTGAACACGCTGCATTTGTCACTGGAACCGGCTGACGATTTCCGTGATGAGCCGGTGAAGTTAACGGCGTAATCCCAAAAAAGAGGCCGGATGAATCATCCGGCCTCTCTGTTTTCTCCGTCCTCAGACCGGATAAGACGCCAGAGCGTCAGCATCCGGCATCTTCACGGGATCAGAACTGATACGTCATACCCAGCGCCACGATGTCATCGCTGTTGACGCCCAGTTTGTTGTCGTCATCAATCTGGTTGATTTTATAATCAACAAACGCCGACATGTTTTTGTTGAAATAATAGGTCGCGCCGACATCGACATATTTCACGATATCTTCATCACCGATACCTTCAATATCTTTGCCTTTCGACTGAACGTAACCGATGGACGGACGCAGGCCGAAATCAAACTGATATTGAGCAACGGCTTCGAAGTTTTGCGCTTTGTTGGCAAAACCACCAGAGATCGGCGCCATGTTGCGAGTTTCAGAATAGATGGTTGCCAGATAGATATTGTTGGCATCGTATTTCAGGCCGGTTCCCCAACCTTCAGCATTCTGGCCATGGCCGCGCGCTTGCAGATTTTGCTCATTGGTACGATCAGAGTTGGCGTAGGCACCAATGATGGCGAAATCGCTGCCGCCGAAGTCGTAGCTCAGTGATGTCCCGAACCCGTCACCGTTCTGTTTCTTCACGTCACGGTTTTCGTTTTTACCCTGATATTGCAGGGTCATGTTCAGACCGTCGATCATGCCGAAGAAGTCGGTGTTACGGTATGTCGCCAGGCCGCTGGCGCGTTTGGTCATGAAGTTATCGGTCTGTGCCAGGCCGTCACCACCAAACTCAGGGAACATATCAGTCCAGGCGGCAACGTCATACAGCGCGCCCAGGTTACGACCATAATCGAAAGAACCGATATCTTTCAGTTTGACCCCGGCAAACGCCAGACGCGTTTTCTGACCGGTTTCGCTTTCGGTTTTGTTGCCCGCAAATTCCGCTTCCCAGCGACCATAGCCGGTCAGTTGATCGTTAATCTGCGTTTCGCCTTTAAAACCAAAGCGGACATAAGTCTGGTCGCCGTCTTTTTCATCATTATCACTGAAATAGTGCATCGCTTTGACTTTGCCATACACATCCAGTTTATTACCGTCTTTGTTAAACACTTCCGCTGCCTGCACGGATGCCGATGCCACAATACCCATCACCACTAATGCCAGAGTGCTCTTTTTCATTTTCAGTCCTGATTTAAAGTACGCGCTAATATTTACTGGGTGTGATCCCCGTTGAAAGACAGGAGGGTTTTTATCGCTCTGGGGTGAAGGTTTTATGACAAAGTAAGAATAATTTTAAAAAAGAATGTTTTTCTGTTTCGGTAATACAAACGTCAAAAACTGCCGCTACGCTTGCTGATCCAGCACAACAAAATTCCATGCTTTGTGCGCTGCTTGTTGGCAACCGGGGCCAGTCCTGCTAAAACGTTCGTTTACTATCATTTTCCCTATTTTTAACGGCAGAGAATCATGAGTGACAGCCAGACGCTGGTGGTAAAACTCGGCACCAGTGTGCTAACGGGCGGATCGCGCCGCCTGAACCGAGCCCACATTGTAGAACTTGTTCGTCAGTGCGCGCAGTTGCATGCCGCAGGACATCGTATTGTTATCGTCACGTCGGGTGCTATTGCCGCCGGGCGTGAACACCTGGGATACCCGGAACTGCCTGCGACCATTGCCACCAAGCAACTGCTGGCGGCGGTTGGGCAGAGTCGACTGATTCAACTGTGGGAACAGCTGTTTTCGATTTACGGCATTCACGTCGGGCAGATGCTGCTGACGCGGGCGGATATGGAAGACCGGGAGCGCTTTCTGAATGCGCGCGACACCCTGCGTGCGCTGCTGGATAACAATATCGTTCCGATTATCAACGAAAACGATGCGGTTGCCACGGCGGAAATTAAAGTAGGGGATAACGACAATCTCTCCGCGCTGGCGGCGATCCTCGCCGGGGCGGACAAACTGCTGCTGCTGACCGACCAACAGGGGCTGTTCACCGCCGATCCGCGTACCGATCCGCAAGCCGAGCTGATTAAGGATGTCTACGGGATTGATGACGCCCTGCGCGCCATCGCCGGCGACAGCGTATCGGGGCTGGGAACGGGTGGCATGGGCACCAAGCTGCAGGCCGCCGACGTTGCCTGCCGCGCCGGTATCGACACCATTATTGCCGCTGGCAGCAAGCCGGGCGTAATTGGTGACGTGATGGAAGGTATCTCTGTCGGGACCCGCTTCCACGCGCAGGCTTCCCCGCTGGAAAACCGCAAACGCTGGATCTTCGGCGCGCCGCCTGCCGGTGAAATCACCGTGGATGAAGGGGCGACGGCGGCTATTCTGGAACGCGGCAGTTCCCTGCTGCCAAAAGGCATTAAAAGCGTGACAGGCAACTTCTCTCGTGGTGAAGTGATCCGCATCTGTAACCTCGAAGGGCGCGACATCGCCCATGGTGTGAGCCGCTATAACAGCGACGCGCTACGCCGAATTGCCGGACACCACTCCCAGCAGATTGACGCGATTCTGGGCTATGAATACGGCCCGGTCGCCGTTCATCGCGATGACATGATTACCCGTTAAGGAGCAGATAAATGCTGGAAAAAATGGGCATTGCTGCCAAAGCGGCGTCGTACAAACTGGCGCTGCTCTCCAGCCGCGAAAAAAATCGCGTACTGGAAAAAATAGCTGATGAGCTTGAAGCACAAACGGAAACTATCCTGAACGCAAATGCGCAGGATGTGGCCGAAGCCCGCGCGAACGGTCTGAGCGAGGCGATGCTCGATCGTCTGGCGTTGACGCCTGCGCGCCTGAAAGCGATTGCTGATGATGTCCGTCAGGTCTGCAATCTGGCGGATCCGGTCGGTCAGGTGATTGACGGGGGAGTGCTGGACAGCGGATTGCGTCTGGAACGTCGCCGCGTGCCGCTGGGCGTGATTGGCGTCATTTATGAAGCGCGACCGAACGTTACCGTCGATGTGGCCTCCCTGTGCCTGAAAACGGGCAATGCGGCGATTCTGCGCGGCGGGAAAGAGACGTATCGCACCAACGCGGCCACCGTACGTGTGATCCAGCAGGCGTTAACCTCCTGTGGTTTACCGGAAGCGGCGATTCAGGCAATTGAAAGCCCCGACCGTGCGCTGGTGAATGAGATGCTGCGCATGGATAAGTATATCGACATGCTGATCCCGCGTGGCGGCGCTGGCCTGCATAAGTTGTGCCGCGAGCAGTCAACGATCCCGGTGATCACCGGTGGGATTGGCGTTTGCCATATCGTTGTCGACGATAGCGCAGAGATTGCTCCGGCGCTGAAGATTATCGTCAATGCGAAAACGCAACGTCCAAGTACCTGTAATACGGTAGAGACGCTGTTGGTGCATCAGGACATCGCCGCGCGTTTCTTGCCCGCGCTGAGTCAGCAGATGGCTGAGAGCGGCGTGACGCTGCATGCGGATGAGCGCTCGTTTGCCCCGTTGAGCGCAGGCCCCGCGAACGTGGTGGCGGTTAAAGCGGAAGAATTTGACGACGAGTTTCTGTCACTGGATTTGAACGTCAAAATTGTTGCTGACCTGGATGATGCTATCGCACATATTCGCGCGCACGGCACCCAGCATTCCGACGCCATCCTGACGCGCACCATGCACAATGCGAACCGTTTTGTGAATGAAGTGGATTCGTCTGCGGTGTACGTCAACGCTTCCACCCGTTTTACCGATGGCGGACAGTTTGGTCTCGGGGCGGAAGTCGCCGTCAGCACGCAAAAACTGCATGCGCGTGGCCCGATGGGGCTGGAAGCACTGACCACCTACAAGTGGATCGGCTTTGGCGACGACACGATTCGTGCCTAATTAACGCCGGGTGATGCAAAATCAGCCACTTGATTCGCAAGGCTATTGACGCATCACTCGGTTAGTTTTAACCTTCTACCCCGTGTTCACACTCGTGGGCACGTCCTATTCAGGGCCGATATAGCTCAGTTGGTAGAGCAGCGCATTCGTAATGCGAAGGTCGGAGGTTCGACTCCTCTTATCGGCACCAGTTAAATCAAGCAGTTAGCCCTTAAAATTCCACTCTCCTCTGAATACCAACCAGTCATGTAAACATCAGCAATGTATGCCTGTAGTCCCCAGCCACCAAAGTTTATATGTTCGTTGAGTGCCAGGAGCGGACGTTGCTGACCCTTAGATCTATTGTCAATTAGGGTGGAGCACATACCGCAAAACATCGATTGGCTACACATTCGCAGAAATACAGCCGTTCGGAGGTTTTATTCCTCTTACAGAATGATCAGAACCTTGCATTATTGATTTCGTGTCACCTCGTATCGCAGGCAGACTACGCCCGACGGGAAAACTTTACTGTTCACCAGCATGAGTGAGGTTCTGTCTTTTATGTTTTTGAACAAGGGAATACCTTGCCCCAGCAGAATCGGATTGACGAATAGCCAATACTCATCAATAAGGTTTTCCGCCATTAGCGAGTGAGTAGTTGAAGGGCTGCCAAACATTAAAATTTCGCTGCCATCGTTACGCTTGAGCTTGCTGATTTCGTCGCTTAAATTGCGACTGATAATTTGTGTATTAGGGGGATTTTTTTCCAACAGGGTTTTCGACAACACCACTTTGTGGGCAGATTTATACCAACGCGAATGCGCATGGTCATGCGGGCTGGCGTCAGGCTTATCGGCAGCAGTTGGCCAGTACGACTCCATCATCTGGTAGGTGATGCGCCCATATAAGGCGGTGTCGGTCTGTTGAATCCGCTGCTCCACGTATTCAAACAAATCGGGGCTTATGCTTATCCAGGCCAGACTCGCTGGGCCCTCAGCGGTAGAAGCGACAAAACCATCCAGCGACACATGGACAAAAGAAACTATTTTTCTCATGGTTTTCTCTTTGATTACTGACTATATCGTCGGGTATTACAACTCGCTAAGGCAGCATGAATATAACGGTGGGCATCCTCAAACAAATCGGAAAACCGATACTGGAAAAACGCTAAATCGGTGGTCAGTTTAGTTGACCGCTACAGATTTGCGGGTGCTTAGACATGTTTACGGCGTTTTGCTGAGTACATCACCTCGTCGCTTTCTTTCAGCATCTCCACCAGAGAGGGGTAACGAAGCGGATCATTATGCAACATTCCATAAGAATAATTAATCGAATAGGGTTTCCCCGAGTGGTCGTTGTACTCATCCACACTTTTACGCACCCTTTTTAAAAAGGAACCCGTCCGGGCTTTGTGAGTGACGAGAACGGCGAATTCATCCCCTCCAATTCGTCCTGCGATATCTCCGGCGCTAAGATGCTGGCATAACAGAGCGGAGAATACTTTTAGCACCTCATCTCCTTCAGCATGCCCCCAGAGATCGTTAACAGGTTTGAATTTATCGAGATCCAAAAAGATAAGACTGAAAGGGACATTCGTCTGGGTAAGGGCCAGAAATCGCTTCTCCCCTGCATTGTAAAAACCACGACGATTGGGTATGCCTGTAAGACTGTCAGTCATGGCTATGCCCGTAACCTTAAATTCATCCTCAACTATAAATGCCAGGTCTCTGAGTGTTGCAATATCATCGTCGTTGAAGGACCGGGGAGAGGAATTTATCAGACAAAGTGTGCCTGCAACCGCGCCATCAGGAAGATGCACGGGATAACCCGCATAGAATCTGATATAAGGTTCACCAATCACCAGGGGATTATCATGAAAACGATCATCGCTAACCGCATCGTTAACAATAAATGGACCTTCCTGCAAAATGGCGTGGCCACAAAAGGAGACATTACGAGACGTTTCACGAGTCCCCAACCCTTCGCATGCAAGCAACCACTGGCGTTCGCGATCAATCAGGCTAATCAGTGCAACTGGCACCTGAAAAAGTTTCTTTGTCAGACGAGTTAAACGGTCGAAACGCTCTTCAGAGCCTGTATCAAGAAGGTCTGCCAGATAAAGCGATTTTAATCGTTCTTCCTCATTTTCCGGGATGCCTGGAAATTTCATATAACCTCGAAGACACTAACATGTTTACGCCAGTCGTATTCAGGCGTACAGACGGAGTGAGTCTTTCCTGTCATATGAATATAGCTCAAACAAAATCGCCAGCCTGGTAGAACATTCCATATTTGATTAAGGATAGCGTTGCATCGACTCGTTGAACTCACAGTTCAAAGCAGACCGTCACGTTCCCATTTATTTTTTGATAAAACTGATGTTTCTATTGAGCCTTCAATAACGAAGGCTCAATACTCGCTCTTCCTATTGCAGCTCCTTTTCCTTCAGGAACTGACTCACCAAATCAGCAATCTGCACATTATTTAAATCAGAGAACGGGAAATGGGTATTCCCTTTGATTCCCACTTCTGGCAGATGCGTCACCGTCACATCCCCGCCATGCTTGTTCACCACGTCACGCCACTCACGAGCCATCGCCAGACGTACGCGCCAGCTGTCCTGCGCGGGCATGGCGACAGGTTTATCCGGGATGTTATCGCCGTAAATAATCAGAATCGGGATTTTGGTCAGTGCCATAAATTGCTCCATTGGCACAGGCTCTCCCTTCAGCGTGTCGAACGCGCTTGGCATCGGGGCAGGGAGTTCTTTTTCCGGAAAGACAAAGCTGCTGCCAGGCTCGAAGGCGACAATGGCTTTGACCTTGTCGTTTTTCATCGCCGTGTACCAGCCTGGTCCGCCACCCTGAGAGTGGGTGAAGAGGATAGCCGGGCCGGATTTATCCACGACGGCAGACATCGCATCAGAGATAACATTGATATCAAACGGCCCGGTATTCGGGGTCATCTGACGGAAATACTGATTCAGCGCTTCTTTGTCGTGAGAGAACTGAACGCCTTCAAAATACGCCGGCCACACGCCAACGCGGAACTGATTGAACCACATCTGCTCATCCGGTTTTGGCGTAACAGACCCTTCTACCGTCGTGCGCCCGGCGCTGCCCCGACGCGGCTGATCGACAAGGTAAGTCGAGAACCCGCGACGCAGGAAGATATTCTGGAACCCTTCGCGACCATCCGGAGTGCTTTCCCAGGTACGGGAGAACTGACCTGCGCCGTGCAGCATCACGATAGGGTATTTATGCGGATTTTCCGGGATTTGGTAGAACACAGAGGCATGATCGCCATGGTAAGTTTGGCCAGCTGAATCCAGCGGCTTTTTCGCGTCAAATGTTCCCGGGGCAGTGATGATGGTGCCACCAGCAGAAAAGCTTCCCTGTTCCTGAACGACCAGCGGCTCGGCGTATACCGACTGAGCTATCAGGCCACCCGTCATCACGCAGATGGCCAGCGTTTTTAAGATTGTCTTCAAGATTACATCCTCTGTTATGTTTGCCGTTCAATCATATCTGAGCTGTCAGCGTGAATTATTTAGCCCCCTTGATTGCGCTTATTTGGCAGACTCATAAATGCACACGATTAGCTGCGGATCGTCTCGAATCAACTTACTCTATTTACTTTCGATCGCCTGTTGCAGCGCCTTTTCAGCTCGCGTGGCTGCATCATTTTCGCCATGCTCACGCAGAACCTGCGCCAGTTGGCGCAACTGTGTTGCCGTCAGGCCGACCCGCATACTTGCTCGCGTATGCGACAGCAGTTGTGATTCAACGCCCGGCGTGGCGGCTAACGCGCCAACCGTTGCCAGCTCACGGCTTTGCCAGTCGAGGTTATCGCGAGCGAAAATGTCGCCGAACAGATGCGTTTGCAGGAACTGGTTAATGACCGGGGCAAAATCAAACAGCGGGCCCTGGACGACAGCGCCTGAGATTTTCGTCTGATTTGCGGTACCGACGCGGCGAAGCTCATCCCCGACAGGAATCGGGGCAACCGGCTCTTTACCCTCAACGTCTTTGATACCACGTTGTTGACGTGCTTCGACGACCTTCATCAGTTCACTAAGCGCATTCAGGCTACGGGGGAAGCCCGTGTAGGCATAAAGCTGGACGAGAATTTCTTTGGCTTCGTTTATCGTGAGCCCGGCGTCAAGACCCTGATTCAGGGCTGCATTCAGTTTATCCATCTGACTGCTGGCCATCGTTGCGGCAATCAGCGGGATGGCCTGTTGGCGGGCTGACAGCGTATCTGAAACCGTTTGTTGGTGGTTCATTTCTGAGACTCCTTTGTTGACGGGCGCAGCATGTGCCGCGAGACCAAAACTAAAGGTCAGCAGAACCGCTGCCGCTGATGCTTTAATGGGCGTGGTATTGTTCATCTGTCACTAACTCCTTCCAGTTAACGCTTTTGCCATCCACAATCCCGGTTATCGCCAGATGCGTCATCGCGCTGCCGGGGGCCGCCCCGTGCCAGTGTTTGACGCCCGCCGGGCAAGAGACAACGTCGCCCGCGCGGATGACCTGCACCGGCTGGCCTTCTTGTTGGGTGAGCCCAACCCCCGAGGTCACAACCAGTCGCTGACCTGCCGGATGCGTATGCCAGGCGGAACGGGCACCAGGTTCAAAGGTGACATAAGCCCCGGAAACAGGGATGTCGTTATCCGGTGTGAAGAGAGGATCAACCCGGACGCGACCGGTAAAGTTTTCCGCTGGACCGTACACCGCGTTCTGACTTCCAGCGGAGGCGATATGGACCGCGGGATGTTGCTCCGCTGCCCAGGATGAAAATATGAAGAGGGGCAGTAACAGCCCGAGATAACGTAAATGTCCGATCATGCAAAGCGTCCTTATCATTGAAGAGGGGATTGCCTGCGGTGATTTTATCGAGGGGGTAATGACGTCAGGCTGACGCCCCCCTGACAATTCTGTCAGTTAACCCTTGTCCCGACTCAGTACCGGAGTGAGCATGGCTCGCCGCGTTATCCGCTTGCATCGCAAACGTCAGCCCAAAGGTATTGATACCGTTCTCGCTCCGGGCAAAGACATCCCCCCG
Source organism: Citrobacter amalonaticus Y19 (assembly GCF_000981805.1). Taxonomy (NCBI): domain Bacteria; kingdom Pseudomonadati; phylum Pseudomonadota; class Gammaproteobacteria; order Enterobacterales; family Enterobacteriaceae; genus Citrobacter; species Citrobacter amalonaticus. Next base: position 284,764 of record NZ_CP011132.1, read on the forward strand.
GTGCATAATGGCGACGGCACGGACGATCGACAGGCCCAGCCCATGATGGGTATCACTTCTGGCCCGGGAGGTGTCGACGCGATAGAACCGCTCGAAAAGCCGGTGTAAGTGCTCTGGCGCTATCGGATCGCCCGGGTTTGACACTTCAACACAGGCCTGATGACCTTTTTCGCTTAACCGTACCGTAACCGTGCTATTGGAGGGGGAATGCCTTGCGCTGTTTTCCAGTAAATTAGCCAGTGAACGGTGGAACAGTCGCCGGTCGATGTGGGCGGTGACGTCGCCTTCCACCTCCAGAGAAAGCTGTTTTTCAGCAAAAGAAGGCTCAACATATTCCGCTGTTTTCAGGGTTTCTTCTCGCAGGGACACCTTTGTCAGCTGGGACGCATGTTCACCCGCGTGTGCGTGAGACAGGAACAGCATGTCGTTAACGATAGATGTCATGCGTTCAAGTTCTTCCAGATTGGAACCCAATAATTCTTCCAGTTCATCCTGCGAACGTCGGCGTGATAGCCCTAACTGCGTCTGGCCAATCAGGTTGGTCAGCGGGGTACGGAGCTCATGCGCAACATCGGCGTTAAAACTTTCCAGTTGTCGCCAGGCGATTTCCTGACGCTCTAACACGCCATTAAATGATGACGCCAGTTGCTGCAGTTCTTCGGGCAAAGCACGGGTATTCAGGCGCTGACCATGGTCCCCGGGAGCGAGTTGCCGAGCCTGTTTGCTGAGTGCCCCAACGGGACGAAGGCCTATCCTTGAAACAACGTATCCCAGCAAGGCGACAATCACGACGCCCAGTGCGGCAATGATCAGCAGTGTTCGGGTGAACGTATCGAGTGTTCCCATGTAAGGTGTGGAGTCGATGGCAACCACGTAGCGCAGCGCCGGTCTTTCACCGTTGGCGGGGATAGTTTTCACTAACAGGAACAGCGAGCATGCGCCTTCCGATGCGCCGGGCACTTTATTAAAGCCTTCCTGTAAAGAAGACCACTGAACCCCTATCGGTGGCGTTCCCCCCATGCTAAAGCGCGGGTTATCGCTCACTATCCAGTAGCGAACGCGCTCACCTTCAGAATTGGTTAACACGGTGAATTTATTGGCAAGCGTTGACCAGTCGTCAGCCGAGGTTCGGGCGGTGATCCACGGACTCATTAATGATTCACGGAACAGCAGTTCGTTGTGCATCTGCTTTTGCAAAGAGTCATGCAACGAGCTTCTGAGCAGGATACCGATAACGGATACAATCAGTAGCGCGGATAAGGCAAACATCAGCGCCAGGTGAACGGAGATGGAACGCTTAGGCATGCTTATCCCCTTCATTTATTCGGACCGGACTTCGAGGACATACCCCATGCCACGAACGGTATGTAACAGTTTGACGTCGAACGGCGCATCCACTTTGGCTCGCAGGCGTTTAATGGCCACTTCAACCACGTTGGCATCGCTGTCAAAATTCATGTCCCATATCTGCTCCGCAATCATCATCTTTGACAAAATCTCTCCCTGATGCCGGGCCAGAAGGCTCAACAGCGAAAACTCTTTCGCGGTCAGTTCCAGCCGTGTTCCGCCACGAAATACCCGGCGAGCCAGCAGGTCGAGATGCAGATCGTGAATTTGCAACTGGGTGATGTCCGTGCCATCCGTAGTGCGGCGTCGCACCAGTGCCTGAATACGCGCCACCAGCTCAATAAGCGAAAAGGGTTTAGGCAGATAATCATCCGCGCCAAGACGAAGCCCTTTGACGCGTTCGTCGACCGATCCGCGTGCCGAAAGCATAAGTACCGGCGTCTGTTTGGCTGCTCGCACACCCTCGAGTACCCGGTAGCCATCCATCCCCGGTAACATCACATCAAGGACTATCGCGTCGTAGTCGAACTCCAGCGCGTAATGAAGGCCTTCAGCGCCATCTGCAGAGACATCGACCGTAAATCCGGACTCACTCAACGCACGGTTGAGATAGGCTGACGTTTTTTCTTCATCTTCGACTAAAAGCAGCCTCATCCTGTTTCCCTCTTCTGTTTTCGATTCGTATGCTGTCGTGGGCAATGATAGGTATTCGTCACCAACGGTTAGCTGACATTTTCCTGACAATTCTGTCAGTTACGCAAACGGCGTAAACTGACAAAAATGTTATTTCCCCGTCACGATGCTGACAGTCCTCTCTCTCTAACCTGAGTCTGCACATTTAAATCCGCAAACCTGAAACTCATCGGGAGAGACCATGAAATTCAATCTGTTAAGTGCAATACTGCTCACGGCAATGGCCGGAGTAACCTCAGTCAATGCCGCTGATTACAAACAAAACCCTTTCACGCTGGCCTATGACGGTGCCATCACGGAGAACATCAACGGCAAGGTCAACATTCACCCCGTGAAATACGATCTGCATGGCATCCAGATTGCCGCGAATGTCTATACGCCTGCAAACTACGATCCCGCCCAAAAATACCCTGCCGTGGTGGTTGCACATCCTAATGGCGGCGTCAAAGAACAGGTCGCCGGGTTGTATGCCCAGCGTCTTGCCGAACAGGGCTACATCACGATTACCGCCGATGCGGCTTATCAGGGCGCCAGCGGTGGGATGCCGCGCAGCGTCGATAAACCGGCTAATCGTATAGAGGATATCCACGGCATGGCTGACTACATAAGCCAGTATCCGGGTGTGGATACCACCCGCCTTGGTCTGCTGGGCATCTGCGGTGGCGGCGGGTATTCACTGGTTGCGGCTGAAACAGACAAACGGTTCAAGTCGATAGCAACCATCAGCATGTTCAATTCAGGCCTTGTGCGTCGCAACGGTTTTCAGGATTCACAGTTAGATTCTATCCAGCAGCGTCTTCAGCAGGCGTCTGACGCACGCGCTCAGGAAGCTTCCGGAGGCGACGTGCTTTACTCCGGTGATGCCAACCTGACGGATGAACAGATCGCTAAATTACCTTTTGCTTTGTATCGCCAGGGGTACGAGTACTACTGGAAAACCCATGCGCACCCGAACTCCACGTTTAAATACACCACCAGCAGTCTTCTGGATTTGATGAGCTTTGACGTAACGGACCATATCAATCTCATCAACAAACCCCTGCTGATGATTGCCGGTTCAAAAGCGGATACGCTCTCCATGACGGAAGAGGCGTTCGCGAAAGCTACCGGGACGAAGGACAAAGAACTCTTCCTTATCGATGGCGCGACCCATATCGAGACGTATTGGGTGCCTGAGTACGTTGACCAGGCGATGCAAAAGTTAGACGTCTTCTTCGATAAGAATATTTAACGCCTGGCAGACGACACCTTCGGCCAGCCGCTCAGGCTGGCCTGTCAGGACATCATCAGTGTTTATCCGCATGTGACCCAAGATTAACGAAGTCGGGAGGAAAGATAATTACGCACATTAAATAGCCGCTATGAATGAAATTCATAAAACTACGGGGACTTGTGATAATTATTTCTTTGTCTGAAGGATGAATGCCATCAGGGCGTTGTGCTGTTGAATCACAGCGCTGAATTGCGAAGTCCATCACAATCCTGAACACAACTTAACAGGTTAACCGGTTAAGTTGCTTTGGGCAGTTGATCGCGTAATCAGGTGCAGGTATCGTAAGCCTACGAAATAAAATTAATGACAACAGAAACTGGCCAAACGATGAAAGCAACAGTACAGTCAGCGAAATATCAGGTGATAAAGTCGGCATTGTTAGATGAAATCAGGAATGGCGTTTTTAAACCTGGTGAGAAATTCTATAGCGAATCAGAATTAAAAGAGCGCTATTCTGTCAGTTCTGCTACTGTAATTCGTGCTATCCACGAAATGGTCAATGAAGGTTATTTAATTCGCTATCAGGGCAAAGGAACTTTTGTTTCAAAAGCCAAGCGCAATGAGACAATTATTTTCTCAGAATCAGATAATGATTTAAAAGGGATACAGTCGGTTAAAGTCATCGACTGTGTTCTGGAGGACGATCCGAGTATTAAAGAAAAACTCGGATTGGGCCAGGAAGAAAGATATTACCGTATTGCCCGGTTGAAATTTGACAGTAACATACCTTACGCGTTGCAAATTTCCCATATTCCGGCCCGCTATTTTTCCAGTAAGCTGACAGTGAAGAATTCGGCACTCAGTTCTATCTATGAGGCCTTTAAGGTTAACAATGGTCTTGATATGTATACAATGCCCTATCGACAGACGATCTGCGCCCCGAGTGTGGCCGCGCCAGAGGTACTGGAGGCTCTTAAGCTTGACGCTCATCAGCCCGTTATCTTGATGAAGCGCTTTACCTTTGATGAGCAAGGTCTGGTCATTGAATATATTGAAACCTGGAAACGACTCGAGTCATTTTATATTGAAATAAGAACGCCAGATAAGGGAGCAGGATGAATCAACTATTATTAATCTCTCATGGGAGATTCGCCAGCGGTGCCAGACAAGCCACTGAATTGATTCTCGGAGTGCAGCCTAACCTCCATGTTGTTGAGTTAGAGGGTGATAAAGGGATAACGATATTTAAACAGGAACTTTTCGATAAAATAGCCTCGCTCAACGCAATAGACTCAAACATTATTATTCTCTCTGATTTAAAAAGTGGCTCACCGTATAACTCGGCGATGGAAATTATTGTCCGCAACAATCTCTGGGATAACGTTACGCTATTGTCCGGAATGAATTTGAATTTAATTCTTGAAATAGCAATGACCATCGATGAACAACATGATTCAGCCTCGCTGAATGAAATAATAACCACGGCGCGTGATGGTATTTACCATTTACAGCAAGCGGCGCTTACTGCGCCAACAGACGATGGAGACGAGTAAAAAATGGAGCATATTGCAGTCTGGCAGATAGCGTTACTGACGCTCTATTCAGGGCTGGCGATTTACGATGGCAATAACACCACGCTTGGGTTAGTCAAACCAAGCATGGCCGGTTTTTTTGCCGGGCTCATTATGGGCGATATGACCACAGGTCTTATCGTCGGCGGCACCCTGAATCTGCTGGTACTGGGCGTCGGTAACTTCGGCGGCGCATCCATCCCGGACTACATGACCGGCGCGGTACTGGGTACCACTTTCGCCATCATGAGCGGCCAGGGTGCGGCGTTTGGCGCCACCATCGCGGTGCCAATTGGTCTCTTAATGGTGCAGTTGGATATTCTCGCTCGCTTCACCAACACCTTTATTCACCATAAGGCAGATGCGCTGATTGAGGCAGGGCAGGTGAAGGCGGCGGCAAGAATGAACCTGCTGGGCCAGGTGCCGATTTCGCTGTCTCGTATGCTGCCGGTGCTGCTGGCGCTGATCCTCGGGGCCACCTTCGTTAATGACGTGGTGACCTGGATCCCGGAATCTATTATGAACGGTTTGAAAGTGGCTGGCGGAGTACTGCCTGCACTGGGGATCGCCATCCTGCTGCGTTATTTACCGATTAAAAAGAACATCTCTTTCCTGATTCTGGGCTTCTTTTTGGCGGCCTATCTGAAAGTGCCGGTATTGGGTGCCGCGCTACTGGGTCTGGCGATTGCGCTCTATGTCTTCAATTCAGAAAAGCAGGCTGCGCAACCTACCGAATCCCCTGCAAATGGAGCAATGGGTGATGAATAAAGTCTTAAAACGCGTGTTCTGGCGCTGGTTCTTGTTCGGTCAGTCTGGCTGGAACTACGAAAAAATGCAGGGTCTGGGCTATCTGTATAGCATCTACCCGTTCCTTGAGAAGAAGTATACAAAGCCTGAAGAGCAGAAAGAGGCCGCCAGGGTACATAGTCAGTTCTTTAATACCAACAACACCATGGCACCGGGGATCCTCGGGGTGAATATCGCGCTGGAAGAACAGACCGGGCTTGCGGGTAAAGATGCGGTTGCCGGGATTAAAACTGGCCTGATGGGGCCGCTGGCGGGCATCGGCGACACGCTGTTCTTTGTCATTCCGACCACGATCATTGGCTCTGTGGCCTCTTACCTCGCGCTGCAAGGCAATCCGGTAGGGCTTATCCTCTGGCTGCTGTTTTCCCTGGTCCGCATGCTGTTTATGCGTTTTAGCATCAGCAAAGGATATCAGGAAGGGGTAAACCTGCTGGGGTCGCTGACCAACAGCCTCAACAAAATTACCCGCGCCGCCAATATTCTTGGGCTGACGGTCATCGGGGCATTGATTCCCGCGGTAGTGAAGGCAAATCTCAATTTCGAATTCAGCTATGGCGAGGTGTCGCTCAAGCTACAGGACATTGCCAACCAGATTATGCCAGGGCTTATCCCCCTGCTGGTCGTGGCATTCACCTACTGGCTGCTGGGGCTAAAAAAGATGAACTCAACGCGGGTCATTTTTGTGCTGATCGCGTTAGGCATCGTTGGCTACAACCTGAAGATTCTCGGTTAAGTAACACATTGATTTAAGGAAGTTATTATGAAAGGCATTGTTCACATCCGCGTCGATGACCGACTGATTCACGGCCAGGTGGCTACCCGTTGGGTCAGCCATTTTAACGCCAATCGCATCATGGTGATTGACGATGCCGTGGCCGCGAACGACGTTGAGAAAATGCTGCTGCGTAGCGCCGCGCCGGAAGGCTGTAACACCTCCATTCTTTCCTTTGAGAAAGCCAGCGCAAATATCCTCGCTGGTAACTATGACGGTCAGCGAGTGCTGGTACTGCTGAAAACACCGGAGCTGGCGCTGAAACTGGTGAACTGTGGCATCGCGGTCACCCAACTCAACATCGGCAATATGTCGAACAAAGACGATCGCCGACAGATTAAGCGCTCGGTCAGCGTCAATGATGTTGAGATTGCCGCCATCAATACCCTGTTGGCAAAGGGTGTGGCGGTTACGGCGCAGATGACGCCGGAAGAGTCGAATACCAGTATCACCGAGTTTTTAAAAGCCGATAAGGGATAAGGGATAAGGAATGTCGCCACATCAGCAGCAGTATTATCAGCACGTGTTAGCGACTCTGGACCAGGTATTTCAGACCCAGAGCGCCGCTATTGAGGAGGCCGCGGCGTTATTCGCCGGGTGCGTCAAAGCCAATGGCATTATTCACGGTTTTGGCTCCGGCCACTCGTTTGCCGCCGCAGTCGAACTTGCCGGTCGCGCTGGCGGTCTGGTCAACACCAAAGCTATCGACCAGTTCTATGGCCCAACCGGCTGGTTCGATTCGCTTAAGGGGATTGGCGATATTTTCTCCGGGCTACTGGATCTGCGTGAGTCAGACTGCTTTGTGATTATCTCCAACTCCGGCACTAAGCCGCTGCACGTTGAACTGGCGCGCAAGGTGAAAGAGCAGGGACTGAAGCTGATGGTTATCACCAGCAACAACGGTGAATTGACGTCAGCCCGCGAAAGCATTCGTGACTTTGCCGACGTTGTGCTCGATAACGCCTGCCCGGCGGGTGACTGCACGCTGAGCATGAATAACGGCAATATTATGACCGGTCCGGTGTCGTCGCTCTCTGCGGCCTTCATCATTAATAACGTGGTGATCCGCTGCATCGAAATACTGCTGGAGCAGGACATTGCGCCGCCGGTGATGCGCAGCATCAATCTGCCGGGCGGCAAAGAATACAACGATTCACTGATGCGCCAGTACAAAGAGCGCGTGTTTACGCTCTAGGAGGAAATCATGAAAAACACTCAGTCGACGCGCAGCGTATCGCTACCGTTTCCTGCCCTTACTCTCGACGCCTGTCGCGACGAGCTGATGGCATGCGCGCATCGTATTACGCGCAATATCGCGGTCTATGGCGAGAAGTTTCCCTCCGCCTGCAGCCAGAATAACCGCTATGTGCTGAAAGAGAACAACGACTGGACCAACGGTTTCTGGACCGGAATGCAGGCCATCGCCTGGGAGTTCAGCGGCGAAACGGCGTATCTCGAGGGCGTTGAGCGCAACGTGGCGAGTTTCAAGGCGCGCCTGGCGGCGCACCACGTTCTGGATCACCACGATATCGGCTTCCTCTACAGCCTGTCAGCGGTTGCCCACTGGAAGCTGACGAAGCGTGACGCGTTAACGCCGTTTATCCTGGCGGCGGCAGACCTGCTGGTGAACCGTTTTCACGATAGCGCGGGTTTTATCCAGGCCTGGGGAATGCTTAACGACCCGCAGGAGTATCGCCTTATCATCGATTCCCTGATTAATCTCCCCTTGCTGCACGTGGCGGCGCGGATCAGCGGTGAGTCACGTTACCGTGAGGTCGCTGAGCGCCATTATGCCGCGGTCATCAATACTATCTTTCGCGAAGACGGCTCCACCTTCCATACCTTCTATTTTGATCCGAAGAGCGGAGCCCCTTCGCACGGGAAAACCTTCCAGGGCTATAGCGATCACTCCTGCTGGGCGCGCGGTCAGGCGTGGGCAATCCTCGGGATCCCTCTTCACTGGTCGGCCACCGGAGAAACTGACCACTATGCGCTGTGGCAGCAGGCCTGCGACTACTTCTTCCGCCATCTCCCCGAAGACGGCGTTCCCGCCTGGGATTTACTGCTCGCCGGGGATCCGGATGCGCCAAAAGACAGTTCGGCGCTGGCGATCGCCATCTGCGGCCTGCTGGAAGCGCACAAGCACTTCCCGGAGGCTGGCTACGAAAAACTGGCGCGTCAATTGTTGCAGGCACTCATGACAGGCGCTTCCGCTCGGGATGATGACGCCTGCGAAGGATTACTCAAACACGGTGTTTACGCATATGCCCTCGGTAAAGGCATTGATGAATGTACTCTCTGGGGCGATTACTTTTATATGGAAGCGTTATACCGAATCTACCAACCGCAATGGTCAGGATACTGGTTATGACAATGATTGATAGCTATCTGGATATCGTCCAAAAAAAACTTAATAACATCGCCCAACAGCAAAGCCATAAAATCACCGCCGCCGCCGAAAAACTGGCAAAGGTCATTAACCAGGGGGGCGTGATTTATATTTTCGGCTGCGGTCACTCCCATATCTTTGCTGAGGATGTATTTTATCGCGCCGGTGGTATTGCCCCCGTTCGTCCTATATTTATCGAGCCATTAATGTTGCATGAGGGCGCGGCGGCTTCATCGTATTATGAAAAACAGAATGACTATATTGCCAAATATCTCGAAAAATATGACCTGACGGATAAAGACGCATTAATTATTATCTCTACGTCCGGGATTAACCCGGCCCCGGTAGATGCGGCGCTTTGGGCGAAACAGTGTGGTGCATTTACCCTGGCGCTGACCAGTTTCCTGTATGCGAAAACCCAGCCGTCGAAGCACAAAGCCGGCCTTAAACTGCGGGATTGCGTAGAGATGGCGATAGACAACGAGGTGCCGATTGGGGACGCTGTGCTGTCGATCCCCGGTCACGCAACGCCGTTCGCGCCGGTTTCGTCAATGACGGGACTCTTTATTATGCACACCCTGTTTGCCGAAGTTATCGCGAACCTTGGGCGCGAAGAGAAATGTCTACCGGTATTTTTAAGCGGAAATATTGCTAACGCTGCTCAGCATAATGAAAGACTGCTGGAGAAATACGGCACACAAATTCCGGAACTCACGAATAATAATAATTTTAAATAAATAGTACATCCCTCACCCTACAATATAGAATTTAATAAGGTATATAATAATGATAGGTCATAAACTCAGAATATCTCTGTGTGCACCGCTGTTGCTTTTTATTGCCCCCCATGCCTTTGCGGAAGAGGAAACAGATTATGAAGCGCCTTCTCAGTTTGAGAAAGCGTTTTATGATGAAGGCAAATTAAACCTCAATACCTCGTTATATATTCGTCACCGTGCAGTGAAAAGCCCGAACTCCGGGAAATACGGACTCGGTCCGGCCGGGATCCAAAACCAGACCGGGAACGTCGCGATTAGCTACATTTCTGGCTATTACAAGGATGTGATTGGTTTTGACTTCTGGGGCAATGCCAACATCAAACTCGGACATACCGTCGGACAGTCTGAAATTCTCTATTACGACTATGAATGTGGCCGGACAGGTGAGTTCAGCCCGTGTGAAAAGTCCTACATGAGTGTGTCGGTTGCGGCGCTGAAGCTGAATCTTGGCGAGGAAGGCACAAACTTTAAGCTGGCGGCGGGCTATACCCCTATCAATTCCGGTACCGTCAAAAGCAGTTGGGGTCTTAACCCTCACGCGTTCCGTGGCTTTGACAGCGCCTTAACCCTCGACAAGCTGAAACTGACCTATGCCTGGGCTGACCGATTCAAGAACGACTGGAGCCGTGATTTTAAACCGATGACCACGACCTGGCACCAGAATAACGCCGATGGTCTTAATGACAACGGCACTACCATCAAAGCCGGCAAGATCATCGATTACATTCATACGGTGGGAGTGGTCTACAACTTCAGCAATACCGTACTCGATGTGGGATATGGTGAAGGTAAAGACTATCGCCGCAACTGGCAGGCGCTGGTTGAACGTAACGACACTCTGGCGGAAGACGTCTCACTACAAAGTAAGCTCTTCTACCAGGGGGCGCGCTATATCGAAGAGTTGTCGAAGATTAAGGATCCTTCGACGGAATACTACGTAGGGATTGGTTTTAACCTGAGCCACAACAACACCGTGTGGTCTCTCGGTTACAGCCAGAACTACGCGCCACATACCGGAGATTACAACTTCCGTTTAACCCCGTGGGCGAATTCAGATAAACGTGACTATCAGCCAACGCTGTCGCAACTTGAAGACTTCAACGTGTCGGGTGCCCGAGCGATCCGTGTGGGCGTGAGCTATAACTTCGCTGACTTTAATTTGCCGGAGTTAACCCTCGGCGGCGCCGGAACCTACGGCTGGCACGTCGTCACCGATGTCAGCAAGACGGGATCGGCGAGAAAGTATGACGGGAAGATGACGTCGTTCGACCTCTCCGCACGCTATCAGGTGACCGACGGTATCGCAAAAGGGCTTTCATTTACCCTTCTACCGGCGCTGTTCCGCGCGACGGACAGTAACTATAAAACCGACCGGAACGACGTGAAGTTTATCGTCGGTTACAGCATGACGATATTTTGAGGTTATCCCCGTCTGAATAGTTAATGTCCGTTGTCCAGATGACGCTAACATTGCAAGAGACAGGTTTTGCGGTGTTGGCGTCACGCGTGGACCCGGTGCGCGAGCACAAAAGGCTGCGCGCGCCGATGCGTATTTTAAAGAAAGGGGTTTTCAGACGCTGAATTATCGTGCATGCCACACGGTATTCGTTCTCATTCATAAGAGAAGGCCGCAAAAGTGCTGCGGCCCCGGGTGTCAGGCTGCCAGCTCAGGCATTTTCTCCTTCACAAAATGTAAAACTTTCTCTGCGTCCAGCGACGCATAGGGCAAACTTTCAATCACGGCGATTGGACGCGTGTTTCCGACAATGTCATAAATCTCAGAGAGCTTGTATTGAATATGCGGCGCAATGAGGAAACCGTCGAAAGCGGGAGCGACACTGGCGAAATTATCCAGTCCCACCGCGCTAATTATGAGAGGATCGCCGCGGCTTTCTGCCAGTACATGCATTTTTTTGGCAAGTGAATTTGCCGTATTCCCGAACAAACAACATATCAGAAGCTTTTTCATGTTTTTGACCTCCTGAAAACGGTTCCTAGAATAGGGCTGGTCATGCTCAAAAAATGAGCGCTATATCTTATTTGCATCATAAATATATTCCAGCGTTGGCAGCACAAAGCGGAAGTCTCTTCCACCGTTCAGGAAGTGTTGACTACACTTAAGCGGGTCTGAGTTCCTGACGGCTTCGGGATTCATGAATCAGGCTCATAAGGCCATGCCAGTGGATATCCTTAACGTCACTTCGTCTTAACGTTATTCTGCGCTAAGCATCGGCGCGTGATGAAAACGAAGCTCACGTACTGTTTCATTTCCCTTCATGCCACATGACCCATCATCCGGAGAAATTTCATGACGCTTAATGTAAAAGGTTACGCTGCGTTTGCTGCGAAAGAAGATTTGGTTCCTCATCATTTTGTTCGCCGCGATCCGCGTGACAATGATGTGGTTATCGAGATTTTGTATAGCGGAGTCTGTCACTCGGACATTCATAATGCGTTCAACGACTGGGGCGGCGCAAAATACCCGATGGTGCCGGGTCATGAGATTATTGGTCGCATTACGCATGTGGGCAAAGCCGTGACGAAATTCCGCGTCGGCGATTACGCTGGCGTGGGGTGTATGGTTGATTCCTGTCAGCATTGCAAACCTTGCGAGCAAGGGCTGGAACAGTATTGCGAAGAAGGAAGTACGCTGACCTATAACGATATTGATCGACACGATCAGATGCCGACCTACGGTGGCTATTCCGATAAGATCGTGGTGACGGAAAAATTCGTCATCAAAATTCCCGAGACGCTGGATCTGAAAGGCGCTGCGCCGCTGCTTTGCGCCGGTATTACCACCTGGTCGCCGCTTCGCCACTGGAAGGTGGGGCCGGGCAGTCAGGTTGCGGTGGTGGGATTGGGCGGTCTGGGCCATATGGCGATTAAACTGGCGAAAGCGCTGGGCGCGGAGGTGACGTTATTCAGTCGCTCCCCAAACAAAGAAGCGGATGCCCGTCGGCTGGGCGCTGCGCATATTGTGATTTCAACCGATGAAAAGCAAATGCAGGGCGTCTACAACCAGTTTGATTTAATTATTGATACCGTTCCGTATGTTCACGATCTGAAACCCTATATTCCTACGCTGGCACTGAATGGCACCCTCGTGCTGGTGGGGTATCTGGGCGATTTGGATCCTGTGCTGAACAGTACGCCGTTGATTCTGGGGCGGAAATCAGTGGCAGGATCGGTGATCGGCGGTATCGCCGAAACGCAGGAGATGATCGATTTCTGCGCCGAGCATCAGATCACGTCGGATATTGAACTTATTACAATCCAGGATATTAATGTCGCCTTGCAGCGAATGCTGAAAAGCGATGTGAAATATCGCTTCGTGATTGATATCGCCTCGCTGAATGCGTGACCAAAATGGCGGTACACAGTACCGCCTGTTTGATTATTCACGCCGTCAATCGGCGCATCAGTCGTTGTCGGGTTTCATGGTCAATAAAGCTGGCTTCCAGTGCGTGTTCGTTACAGCGATAGAAATCCGCTTCCGTCCAGCCAAACGTCTCATGTAATAGCTGATACTCATTATTTAGCGTGGTATTGGCGACCGTACGGGCGTCTGTATTCACATTCAGCCTAATCCCCATCTCTTTCAAATCGTTAATTGGATGACTTTCCAGCGTATCGAATACGTCGCAGACCACGTTACAACTCGGGCAGATCTCAAGCAGAATGTTTTCATCCCTGAGCCGTTCAATCACCCGCGGGTCTTCAATACACCGCACGCCGTGCCCGATTCGTGATACCTGCAGGCGGGTCAACGTCTCGTCAATACTCTCTGCGCCCCGCGCCTCGCCAGCATGGGCGATAACGCCGCCGCCTGCTTCCCTGATCTTCTGAAAGGCATGAATATGATTATCCAGAGGAAAGCGGGCTTCATCCGCCGCTAAATCGAGCCCGACAACGCCGCGCCCCAGGAAATCTAACACCAGATTTGCCGTTTGTTCGCTTCCCGCGCGATTAAAATGACGTAGCGTACACAGCAGCAAATTCGCGTCGATGTTGTAGCGCAAAGAGGCGCGTTGCATCGCGGCAACCACCGTTTCGACGACCTCTTCGCTGCGTAATCCCATTTCCAGGTGCAACAATGGCGCGAAACGGATTTCAGCATAGATGACATTATCTGCCGCCAGTTGTTTAAAGAGATCCTCGACGGCCTGGGCGATCGCCGCTCTGGTTTGTAAGATTTCAATCTGGGGAGCCACTTTGCGTAAGAAATGAGCAAGATCGCCACACTTCGACGGGGCAATAAAGATCCTGGTAAAGTCATCCTGCGTGATTCCTGGGCAAACTTGTTTTATATAATGAAAGCTCAGGCAGGTATCCAGGTGAACATGAAGTTCGACCTTCTTAATATTATTCGGGGAGAATGTCATCAGAAAACCTCGCATCCATTACGACAATAAGGAATAAAGTTTTTGCTTGAACATGCCCGATTTTAGGCGGGTGATAATTCTGGCATTGACGGGCAGACCGGTCAGTTGCGTCGAATCGATAACGAAGTGTCCGTAAGATTTATCACTTTTGTATTCGATCCACGTATGAGCCTCAAAAGAGGAATCAATAATTTCCGGATACAGCGCCACGGCCATCGTGGTGGGATCGGGCAAATCAAAGCCGATTTTGTTCATACGATTCGCATTGAACGCCATTAGCGTCTTGTTGCAACGAACGGAAAATCGGCCTAACTCGCTGAGCTCATTTAAAAACACAATATCTTCCTGATTGATAAAAGCCTCGCCCATACTAATTTCCCAGCCCACCACGGTTAACGGCAGTCCCGATTCAAGCACCAGGTGTACCGCTTCGGCATCCACGTAGAAATTAAATTCCGCTAAAGGGGTGATATTGCCCGGGGTGAGCCCGGCACCGCCCATCACATAAACATGTTTTATTTTTTGCACCAGTTCAGGCTCTTTTAAAATCGCCATGGCGAGATTGGTCAAAGGACCCAGCGTGACAATTTCCAGTTGACCATCAAAGCGGGAGGCAAATTCAATGATCGCATCGACGGCATGCATTTTTTCAACTCTCAGAGAGGGCTCGGGAAGTGCCATATCACCCATCCCATCCTCACCATGAATATGGTGCGAGTAATAACGTTCCCGGAACAGAGGTTTTGTCATGCCCGCGTAAACAGGGGGAAAATAAGTATCGCTTTTCTCCACGCAGATCAGTGCATTTTTGACACACTGGGGTAAGGGGCAATTACCCGCGACGGTGGTAATCGCTTCAACCTGAATATGAGAGGCTCTTAATGCCATCAAAAGGGCTACCGCATCGTCAGAGGCGGTGTCGGTATCTATCAGAAAATGTCTCATTGCAGTCACTCCGTTGATTATGTCCAGTCACGTTAAAATGCGCAGAGTTGGCGATAACAAAAAGGACATATGTCCTTTTTGTTATCGCCGCGTTCACTTTATTGTGCTATCCCATGAAAGGGAGACAGGAAAAGGGCGGAGGGGAAGATGAAAAATGTCAGCGACAGCGCCTTAAAAGAGCGCTTTATTTTAGCGCACGGGTTATCTGCCGTACTCAACGCTTCGCTGTTAGCCGCATTGCGTCTGATTAAAATTGACGCCGGGGAATATCTGACGACGCAAAGTACGCATTTGACACATCTCTTTTTCCTGGTTGACGGTAAGCTGCAAGTCGAACGCCAGAATCCAAACGGGGCTCACGCGGTCTATTCTTTTGAAACCGCTTTTTCGGTGATCGGTGAACTCGAACTTTTCTCAACAAAACAAAGTAAAGCCCTCAGTGCCGTCCAGGCATTATCGGACTCTCTGTTACTTTCCCTTCCGGTTGAGGTAGTAAGAGAGAACGCGATGCGCGATCCTGCGTTTCTTCTTTTTATGTGTCAGAATTTAAGTCATAAATTACTTAATATTTCACTGCTGCATTCGGTTGGTGCGATTTCGGTGGAATCTAAATTGCGTCAATTCTTATTATTTAAAACGCAAAACGAAGGCGAAATGATTCAACTGGAGAACAGGGAGTCGCTCGCCGCCATGTTGGGCGTTTCTGTCAGACAACTCAATCGCGCGCTGATAAAACTTGCGCAGCAGGAGATTATCCAATACAAAAATAAGTCCCTGAGGATTATCGATCCTGTCCGCTTATCCGATTTTCCTGCCGACAAGATCTGAACCGGGACTGGGGAACGTATTCCCGAGAGGATGAGATAATACTTTCGCTGTGAAGGAAGGCTGGAAGGATATCTCAGCCAATATACACATTACGATGAGATCAACGGATGAATCTTCTTGAACTGACTCTCCTGAGTGGACAACACGACAATCATGAAACGGGCGGCAAGATCCCGTGGAATGATCCGGACTTCAGCCGCAGAATGCTGGAAAACCATTTGTCCCAGGAGCACGACTGGGCCAGTCGTAAACTCTCTGTTATCGAGCAACAGGTTGACTGGATCGCCTGTCAACTTCCCGTGGGCGCAAAGATACTTGATCTGGGATGCGGACCCGGCTTTTACACGCAACGCCTCGCACAGCGCGGGTTTGATTGCACTGGCGTTGATTTTTCTCCGGCCTCTGTTCAGTGGGCGCGGGAACAGGCGCAGCGCGCAGGGCTGGACATTGATTATCAGGAACAGGATGTCCGCGACTACCAGCCCGGCGACACTTTTGACTTCATCATGATGACCTTCGGTGAAATCAATGTCTTCAGCATTGAGGATGCGCAACGGCTGGTGGCGCGCTGTCAGGCCTGGCTGAAACCAGGAGGCTTGCTGCTGATTGAGGTGCATACGTTTGATGAAGTCAAAAGGCAGGGGACGGCACAACCGTCCTGGCAGCGCTGTTCGCAGGGGCTGTTTCTCGCCGAACCGCATCTGTTGCTGAGCGAAAATAGCTGGAATGAGGAAATGCAAACCAGCACCACGACGTTCTGGGCGCTCAAGGCCGACGCCAGCGTCGTGCATTTTTGCAGCCAGACGCGCGCCTGGCGGGACGAAGAGTATCTGCAGTTGCTGGCGCAGTGCGGTTTTCACACCATAACCCGCGTTGCCGCTGACGACTGGCCGGTCAGTGACACCTTTGCCGGGAAGCTCTATGCGCTGATGGCCCGTCGCGAAACGGCGTAAACGGCAATCTGTCCGCTTTGTTTTCAGAGAAACCTGATGCCCGATGGCTCACGCTGTCGGGCATTTTTTTAGACCGGGGAGCCTTACAATGCGGGAAGTGATTCACTATCATGCCTGAATCCCGCTACCTGTCAGGATCCGTCCATGCTTAAAGAAAACTTCAATGAACTGCAGATCTTTCTGGTTGTCGCCAGAGAGCGGAGTTTTACCAAAGCCGCTGCGAAGATTGGCGTTTCACAATCGGCCCTCAGTCATGCCATGAAAGCGCTGGAGGAGCGTTTGAATCTGCGCCTTTTGACCCGCACCACCCGCAGCGTGGCGCCAACCGCCGCGGGTGAGAGAATTATTGCCTGCCTGGAACCCCGCATTGCCGACCTTGAACAGGAACTGGAAGCACTCATTCAACTGAACGGGACGACCTCGGGTCATATCCGCTTGTCCGCCGGGGAGCACGCGACGCGCAGTTTGCTGTGGCCGAGGCTGAAGCCCTTTCTTAAGGACTGGCCGCAAATTAGCGTCGAGCTGGTGGTCGATAACGGTTTTGTGGATATCGTCGAAGGCCGTTTCGACGCCGGGGTGCGTCTGGGTGAAAGCGTCGATAAAGATATGGTCGCGGTAAAAATCGGCCCGGATATGCGCATGGCGGTGGTGGGATCGCCAGACTATTTTGCTGAGCGCCCGGTGCCAGAAACGCCGCATGAATTGCAGAATCACCGGTGTATCAATATGCGCCTGCCAACCGCGGGCGGCCTGTACCACTGGGAATTTGAGCGGGACGGCAAGCCGCTGCGCGTCAGGGTGGACGGACAGTTGACGCTAAACTTGCTCACCGAACGTATCGATGCCGCGCTGTCCGGGTTTGGCCTCACCTGCGTGCCGGAAGATTCTGTCGCAGAGTACGTCAAATCCGGCGCGCTGGTGCAGGTTTTGCAGACATGGTGCCCTGAATTTCCGGGCTACTATCTTTACTACCCCAGCCGCAAACAGCATCCGCCTGCCTTCGCACGCATGATCGAGGCATTACGCTACCCCTGAGCCGTCAGGGGAGCTGGGCGTAGGCTTCCTCACTGACCGGCTCCAGCCATTCGTTTGAGGCTCCTTGCGCGGGCACCTCGACGGCAAGATGGGCAAACCAACTGTCTGCCGCCGCGCCGTGCCAGTGTTTTACGCCGGGGGGGATATTCACGACGTCTCCGGCGACCAGCGGCTGCGCCGGTTTATTCCACTCCTGATACCAGCCGCGCCCGCCGGTCACCAGCAGAATTTGTCCGCCCTTGTGGTGAATATGCCAGTGATTGCGACAGCCGGGTTCAAATACCACGTTGCCAATGTTGACCCCCTGTGTGGACAACATATTCAGGTAACTGGTCCCCTGAAAATAGCGCGCATACGCTTCGTTTTTCGGCCCTTTCGGGAAAATGCCATTACCTTCAAATTGTGCGTTCATGATTTCTCCGGGGTTGTCAGGTTAGCGGTCAGCGCCATTACGGCGCTGGCGTTCGTCGGGACAGGAAGATTGAGACGCAGTGTAGCGTTTTCGCACCCGGCGATAATGGTCGTCAGCGGGATAGCCACTATGAATATCATTCATAAATCTCAATCAGTAAAAAAAATGACAGAAAGATACGGGGCGACCATTTTCGTGCTTTTGGTGATAATATTTAAAGGTAAAGCATTGTTTATTAATGAATTGATGAGGAATAATTTGCACGCTTTCAATGTCAATCATTATCCTTTGCGATCAAACATAAAATCTACAAAACTAGACATCTATCGAGTTTTCATCTTAAAGTCCTGATGTTGGCACTAGACAAAACTGTCTTATGGTTATCAAATGGTTAAATAATATTTCACTGGATGTGAATGATCGGCCAGATATATGAATGGTCGGCGGGTAATTCAGTGGCTACAAGCAAGACAACACACCATTTCGGGAGAAATTATGCATTCCTCTGTTAATAAAAACGAAAGCCGAACGTTCTTCGGCCATCCTTATCCGCTGGGCTCACTGTTCTTCACGGAGATGTGGGAGCGGTTTTCGTTTTACGGCATTCGTCCGTTACTGATCCTGTTCATGGCCGCGACCGTCTATGACGGCGGCATGGGACTGGCGCGTGAAAATGCGTCCGCTATCGTCGGTATTTTTGCCGGCAGCATGTACCTGGCGGCATTGCCGGGTGGCTGGCTGGCGGACAACTGGCTCGGGCAACAGCGCGCGGTGTGGTACGGCTCGATTCTGATCGCGCTCGGCCATCTGTCTATTGCCCTGTCGGCCTGGATGGGTGACAACCTGTTCTTCATCGGCCTGATGTTTATCGTGCTGGGGTCGGGTCTGTTCAAAACCTGTATCTCAGTCATGGTGGGCACGCTTTACAAGAAAGGCGACGCCCGTCGTGACGGCGGTTTCTCGCTGTTCTACATGGGCATTAACATGGGGTCATTCATCGCCCCGCTGATCTCCGGCTGGTTGATCAAATCTCACGGCTGGCACTGGGGCTTTGGTATCGGCGGGATCGGGATGCTGGTCGCGCTGGTCATCTTCCGCGTGTTTGCCGTTCCCTCCATGAAACGCTACGACAGCGAAGTGGGGCTTGATTCGACATGGAACAGCCCGGTGGCGAAGAAAAACGGCGTGGGTGGCTGGTTGCTGGCGCTGAGCGTCGGCGTCGCTATTATCGTGGCGCTGATTGCCCAGGGGGTGATCGTCATTAACCCGGTCGCCGTTGCCAGCATGTTGGTCTACGTTATTGCCGCTTCTGTGGCGCTCTACTTTATCTACCTGTTTGTGTTTGCGGGTCTGACCCGTAAAGAGCGTGCCAGACTGCTGGTCTGCTTTATTCTGCTGGTGTCTGCGGCCTTCTTCTGGTCCGCATTTGAGCAGAAACCAACCTCGTTCAACCTGTTCGCGAACGATTACACCAACCGCATGATCGGGGATTTTGAAATTCCTGCCGTCTGGTTCCAGTCGATCAACGCCCTGTTCATCATCCTGCTGGCACCGGTATTCAGCTGGGCCTGGCCAGCGCTGGCGCGCAAAAATGTGCGTCTGAGCAGTATCACCAAATTTGTTATCGGTATTTTGTGCGCGGCGGCGGGCTTTGGCCTGATGATGATGGCCGCGCAGAACGTGCTGAGCAACGGTGGGGCGGGCGTATCGCCGTTCTGGCTGGTGGGCAGCATTCTGATGCTGACGCTGGGCGAGTTGTGTCTGAGCCCGATTGGTCTGGCGACCATGACGCTGTTAGCGCCAGAAAGAATGCGGGGCCAGATGATGGGCCTGTGGTTCTGTGCCAGCGCATTGGGTAACCTGGCGGCGGGTCTGATTGGTGGGCACGTCAAGGCTGACCAACTGGATATGCTGCCCGACCTCTTCGCCCGCTGCTCCATTGCGCTGCTGATTTGTGCCGCTGTGCTTATCGTATTAATTGTTCCGGTTCGTCGGATGCTGGAAAACGCGCAGGTGAAAACTGAGCAGAAACCCGCCACCAATGGCTGATCGATAATTATCCGTCTCTCACTCCGCCGGCGTTAAATACGCCGGTTTTTTTCACAATAAGTAAACGTCCACCCTCGCCATCCTCAATAATCCATGTGATTATTTCTTATATTATTTAAGGATCTCATCGTTCGTTCTTTTTGTGGTTTAATATTCTAAATTTAAGATTATTTAAAGAGTTATGCGCTGAGCTTTCGTCATTTATCAGATTGAGCATCTGAATCACGCTTAAGACTATTTCATTTGAGAATATTATATATTGGAGAGAAAATAGCCAAATCGGAAATCATTTGTTTATTAAATGCTACTGACTGGATTATTTCAACCTTTTTAATTTAAGGGGCGTTTGTCTGTGTCTGTAAAGTCTAAAAAAACAAATATATTCTTTTAAGTAGGGAACGGCTTATTATGAAATACTCTCTGTCTTTCGGGTTTAAACCGAATAAAATCGCATTATTGTTAAGTACTATTCTTTCTGCGTCATCGCTTCCTGTTTATGCGGAAGCGGAACGCATTTCGATTACTGATTCGGTTCCTGTCGACAAACGTACCGTGCAGGTCGCCGATGGTGCTGATGTCTCTTACATTGGCGTCGGGGCGACAGGTGCCAGCGTCACGGTCAACGGTAAAATTGACATGGTCAGCCCGGCAGGCAATACCGGATCGAGCGTGTATGTTTCTGCCGGGGATCTGGATTTAGGTAAAGGTTCATCTATCGATTATTCTACGTTATCCAGTTCTGTCGCCGATGCCGTCAGAGTTTACGGTGGTAGCCTTAAGGCTGAAGATTTAACGATTAAACAGTCTGGCGTACCGACGATTGGTCTTTACGTCAATAACGCGGCGAATGTTGTGTTAACCGGCGACACCCTGTTTGATTTAACGATTACCACCCCGGTCACTGTTTCATCCAGCATTATGTCTTCAGCTATTGTCGCGTATAAAGACTCGACCCTCACCGCGGAAAACATCACCGTGAAATACGCGGATAACAAATCCCCCAGCGAAGTGGGGACGACTACCGTGGAAGCGCTGGAACTAGAGGGGCTGAGCACCAGGATCACGGGGAATGTGAATGTTGATTTGCAGTCCACCTCGGCGGTTTACCTGGAAGGGATGAACGTCAGCAGCAATGCCGATATTATGGGTACAACCCAAATCAAGATTACGACAGACGCAGCGGAAGATGGTGTTAAAGGCCTGGTGCTGGAGGATCATCGTGACTCCGTATCGCTGCCAGCCAGAGCGAATATAATCAACTTTAATGATGTCAATATTGATGTCACTGATAACGCAACGGAATACGATTTTGGCTTGATTACCGGGCTGTCGTCGTTGGGGGCACTGTCGGATATTACGATGGATAATCTTAACATTAAGGCGCGGGCGAAAGGTGATGCGACCGTCATTGGCGCACTGTTTCATGGAAGCGAAGAGGCCAGCGTCAGAATCAACAACCTGAATATCGCGGTTTCCGGGGATGATACAACCGATCTGTACGGTATTCAGGGCGTGAGTGTGGAGGACATGACCTTCAATACGCTGAATGTGCAGTCAGAGGGCGGTAACCGGGTTGAACTTGTGCGTAATGCGAATGCTAAAATCCTCGGTGATGTCACGCTGGGGAGTTTGCAGGGCGTGCAGAGTGCGCAGGGTAACTTACTCGCTATCTATGGTTCCATCGATATCAGCAACAACAATAAATTCCAGGCGTGGGGGGATATTCAGTCCGAGAGCAATCACATCGTCAATATTAACACCGGCGATAACTCCTACCTTTACGGCAAAACGAAGAAGGTATCCAGCGGCATTATCGATCTGGCATTCAACGGCAGCCACAGTCGTTGGGATATGACTGGCGACTCCAGCCTGACAAATCTGACGCTGAACAACGCGACGCTGAACTTTATGGCGCCAGTCACGAGTACCAGTCAGCTGACGCGTGCTGCCACAACGTTCAAAACCCTGACCGTGAGCGGCGATTATACCGGGACTAACGGTAACATCGTGATGAACAGCCAACTGGGCGATGATACTTCTCCAACTGACCGCCTGGTTATTGCGGGTAACACCTCCGGCACCACTAACGTGAAGGTATTGAACGCGGGTGGGGCAGGTGGTCTCACGACGGAGGGTATTGAACTGATTAGTGTAGGCGGCAACTCCGACGGTGAGTTCACACAGAGCGGGCGTATTATTGCGGGTGCGTATGATTACACCCTGCAACGTGGTGAAGGCACGCAGGCGAGAAACTGGTTCCTGAGCAGTGCGCTGTCTCCGGAACCGCCAGAGCAGCCAGATCCGGTGGTTCCGGTAACGCCTGTTGACCCGGTTGATCCCGTAGACCCGCAGGATCCGGTCGAACCACACGCTCCGGTTCAGCCGCAGTCTCCGACCCCAACGCCGCGTGAACACGCGGTGCGTCCGGAAGCCGGTCTGTACGGTATGAACCTGCAGGCGGCGAATACGATGTTCAACACCCGTTTACAGGATCGTCTGGGCGAAACGCATTATGTTGACGCACTGACCGGCGAGCAGAAGGTGACCAGCCTGTGGCTGCGTAACGTGGGCGGGCATACCCGTCAGCACGACAGCAGCGACCAGTTGAACCTGCAGGCCAACCGCTATGTCATGCAACTCGGCGGCGATATTGCGCAGTGGTCTTCCGACAACACCGACCGCTACCATCTGGGGGTGATGGCGGGCTATGCCAACCAGAAAGCCCGTGCTGAAAATCAGCGTAACGGCAACCGTGCGCGCAGCGCCATCGACGGTTACAGCGTTGGCCTGTACGGCACCTGGCTTCAGGACAACGCGACCCATGAAGGCGCGTATGTCGATACCTGGGCACAGTACAGCTGGTTTGATAACACCCTTTCCGGCGACGGTGTGGAGTCAGAAGAGTATGACGCTAAAGGTTTCACCGCCTCTGTGGAATCCGGCTACACCTGGAAACTGGCGGACATCAGCGAGCGTAACGCGCTGTACATCCAGCCTAAAGCACAGGCCACCTGGATGGGCGTGAAGGCCGACGAGCACAAAGAAGTTAACGGTACCCGCGTGGAAGGTAACGGTGATGGCAACATCCAGACCCGCGTCGGCGTGCGTCTGTTCGGCAAGGGCCACAACCCGCTCGACGACGGTAAAGACCGCACCTTCCAGCCGTTTGTGGAAGCCAACTGGATCCACAACAGCAAAGACTTTGGCGTCTCAATGAACGGTGAAAACGTGGATCTGCAAGGAGCGCGCAATATTGGCGAAGTGAAAGCCGGTGTTGAAGGCCAGTTGACGAAGAACGTCGCCCTGTGGGGTAACGTCGCTCAGCAGGTTGGCAACAATGGCTACAGCGATACCTCCGCGATGATCGGAATTAAAGCAACGTTCTGATGTGAATTGCCGGATGGCGGCTGTGCCTTATCCGGCCTACAAGTGGTAAGTGTAGGCCGGATAAGCGCCAGCACCATCCGGCAATCAATAACACTTAAATAACGACTCCTCTTCATCCCCGGTAAAGTTCGGTTGCGGCAGACAGGTGTAAGCCCCCCAGTCATCCGCACGTATGGAGACGCTACTGATGCCCTGTACTCCCCACTCGGCTGAAGAATAATGCGTCTGGTCCTTTGCCCTGTCATGGTTGTCAGGGTGAGGGAGATTACCGCGCAAAACCATTATTGATACAGATCTGCCCGCTGGTGCGCAGGGTAAAGGCGATCGTTTCGGGATATTGACGGTAATAGTTATGCTCTTCTTCCAGTCCTTTTTCCTGCGCCAGTTTTACCGTCTCCAGTGAACAAGTACGGTATATTAAATCTTTTTCCATCAGTTTCTGTTTTTCAAGTTGTTGTGCGGGAGAAAGTGCCAACCATTTATCTGAAAGCGAATAATCGAAGACCACGCGCGGACCTTTTGCCTGAATGTTTTGCGCCGTAATGTACTCATCAATTTTCACACTGGATTGGCCGCGCATTTTTTTCTTTTCTTCTGTTGCGGCATATTTTGCCAGCGCGTCACTGTCCATACCGGCGATTTTTTCCTTATAGACTGCCACATAGCCCGCTGGCTGCTGGTAATGGTTGCTGTAAGCTTTACGCATATCGCTGTCGCTCATCGTACAACCGGTGAGAATAAGTGGTAATAAAAGGAGTGATCTGTTTTTTAACATCGGATTATTCCCATTTTGCTATTTTTATAAATAGTAAATCCCATTTCTCTCTGTGTTGAATTTATTTAAAAGAGAGTGGCTGTCTTTTGTGGTAATAATCTTTTACCGCAAAGGGGATGGCGGAGGCAAATACTGACCCCTGAAACTACTTTATTTCAGGGGGGAGGGATTTAGCGATGGGTAATGCCTTCGTAGATTAGCCGTAACGCCAGCAGGCCAATAATTGCCCCGATAATTCGACTGGCGACGCGCTGTATTCTGCCGTAGCTCCGGCGCACAGCGGGCAATGAAAAGGCCTGACTCAAAAAGACGCGCCAGATAACCGAAGAGAGTACGATCCCAGCCCAGGCCATCATCCTTGCCCACATGGGCGTGTCGGCACTCAACGTGACGGAGAAGATACTGATAAAAAACAGCACGGTTTGTGGATTCGACAGATCGGTCAATAAGCCGCGACGAAAGAACACCGTCCACGGCGCGCTGACGGGTTGCTGAAGCGTCGGCATTTGCGGCGTGGCCTGGTGACGAATGCTGTTCCAGGCGAACCACAGCAGATACGCGCCGCCGCCAATTTTGATCAGCGAAAATATCGCCTCGCACTGGGTAATTAACGTCGCCATGCCGAACAGTCCCAGCCCGGAATAAACGGCATCACCTGACGCGACGCCCAGACCGGTTAATACGCCTGCGCGCCGTCCGGAGGCCAGACTGGTTTGCACGACCACAAACAGATTAGCGCCTGGGTTGAAGAAGGTTAAGACAAACAGGCCGACGGTGAGGAAAACCGCGTGCAGAGGTTCCATAAACCACATTTCCCTGAACTGGATAAAGTAACTCCATCTTATTTATCACAAAACCAGGGGGATGCGAATGGGATCACAAAGGGAGAGGCGGGGAAGAAAACCACCCGTGTCGCCACGGGTGGTAGAGAGTCAGAAACTATATTTGATGCCTAACATGCCTTGCGTATCGCTGTAGCCATTGTCGCCAATCTGCTGGGCGACGTTACCCCACAGTTGTAGGCGCTGGTTAAGCTGGCCTTCAACGCCCACTTTCAGTTCGCCAATGTTGCGGGTGCCTTTCACTTCATTGCGAATGTCATCCATCTGCACGCTGTAGTTGTGCGTGTTGTAGATCCAGTTGGCTTCGACAAACGGCTGGAAGGTGCGGTCTTTCCCGTCATCAATCGCGTTATGCCCCTGCAGGTACGCTTTGACGCCCAGGCGCGTTTGCAGATTGCCGTCGGTTTTATCCACCACTCGGGTGCCGTTTTTCTCGATGTGCGTATCGGCCTGTACGTCCATCCAGGTCAGCTGCGCTTTGGGTTGAATGTACAGCGCATTACGCTCGCTGAACTCAGCCAGTTTCCAGGTGTAGCCCGTTTCGACAGAGGCGGTGATACCGTCTGAGTCATATTTTTCAGACGCCAGTCCCTGTCCGGAAACCGTGTTGTCAAACCAGTTGTAGAGCAGCCAGCCATCAACATAAGCACCGGTTTTATCGGTGTCGTTGGCATACCAGGTGCCGTACAGACCCGCGCTGTAGCCGCTGATTTCCCCACGAGAGCTGTATCCGGTCAGGCTGGAGTGGCTGCGGCTCTTGCTGTTGGCGTAACCGGCCATCAGACCCAGATGCCAGCGATCCAGACCGTCGGTGCTCCACTGTGCAATGTCGCCGCCCAGTTGCATCACATAACGGTTGCTCTGGGTGCTTACCTGCCCGGAACGCTCTTTAAAGCGGTTATGGCCGCCGATATGGCGCATCCACAGGCTGGTGACCTTTTGTTCGCCGGTTAACGCGTCGGTATACTGCGTTTCGCCGAGGCGATCGTGGAGGCGGGTGGTAAACAGCGTATTGGCGGCAAGGGTGTTTGCCAGATAGCTGCCGGTTTCCGGGCGGTACTGGTGCGGGCCTTCCGGTGTTGGAGGCACGGGAACAACGGGGTCTTCCGGGCCGCCCGGCGGGGTGGGGGGAACCGGGTCTGGCAATGCCACACTGGTCAGAAACCAGTTCTGGTTATCCCGTTTCACAAGGTCGTAGTCATATGCGCCCGCCACGATACGGCCTTCTTTCACAAAGGTGCCGTTAGATACGCCTTCAACGTCGACAATGCGGATGCCTTCAATCGTCGAGGCACCGCTGCCGCCAGCGTTGCTGACGCTGACGCGCGTGGTGCCGTGGGTATCGCCCTTCACAATCAGCTTATCGGTCGCGGAAAGGTCGTCACCCAGCACGGTGCGTAAGGCCAGCAGGCCGTTGTTACCGGTGTAATCGCCGTTAATCGTCAACGTGGTCGGGGTAAAGGCCGCTTTCACCCGCGACGGGGAAGAGAGGATCGCTATGCCTGCCAGTTCCAGCGAGTTCAGGGTTTGCGAATAGCCATTAAGATCCAGTTGCGCACCGCTGTCCACGCGGTAATCCGATCTTGCACTCAGCGTATTTTCTACCCCTGCGCGTAGTGTGCCGTTCGCGACGTGGGTCGGACCCTGGTAGCTGTTGGCACCTGTCAGCGTGGTCGTCCCCGAGCCGAAATGGTTTACTTCGCCAACGCCTGTGATTCTGGCCGAGAGCTCAAAGTCGTCGCTGTTGTGATTAAAGTTGAGTTCTGCCGTGTTAAGACCGCTGTTGTTGCCAAGGTAGATCCACGGCAGGTCCAGCGTTCCCGCAGCCTGTTGCGCTTCTCCTTTTGCACCGCCGATATTCAGGATGCCGGTGCTGCCTTGTCCCACCGCCAGCCAGATAAAGCTACCCGAGCTGACCGTTGCGCCATTGCTGACGGTCAGAATACCGGTGGCGTCATTGACTTCAGTGCTGTTGAAGCCGCCGAGATAAATGCCCTCTGTCACATCCAGCAGCGAGTTTTCACCGTCTACCAGGGTGACGCCATAGCCATTACGACTGGTGCTGCTCGTATTGCCGACGTAGCCGATGTTCATGTGTTCGCTTAAGGAGAGGGTGCCGCCGCGGGTAATCACCAGGTTGCCGCGCCCCTGATCGCCGACCACGCTCCAGGCGGATGAGACTGACGAATTTGCGCCGTCGATAGTCACCGTTCCCTGTGCGCTTGCGGCATATTCCCCAATGCGGAGTTCATCAATGCCGCTGATTTTACTGCCGTTACTCACCAGCAGGGTTCCTGAACCATCATGGGTCCCGAGCACCAGATTCAGATTGCCCAGCGTCCAGGTTGCGCCATTTGTCAGCGTCACGCTGCCGTTCGCGCCATTACCGATCATACCGGCGGAGGTGGCGATATCCCGGCCATCGATCAGCAGGGAACCGTCAGAGTTATCACCTACCCAGAGACTGCGGAAGTTATCCCATGCGGGATCGGTATTTTCCGTCGCAGAAAGCGTAATACTCTGACCATTATTAATAATGACGGTATCATCCACACCTGTTGGTGGAGATATATTATTTTGGGCTATCGCTGTGGGTGTTAAGGCAATTGAAATAGCAATGGCTAATAGTGAACCTGGTGGATGCACCGTATTTATTTTCATATATTGACTCTTCCTTAAGATTCAAATATTACTTCGTCGCATGGGCAAAAAAGGCCAGTCCTGAATATCAGGCTATTCGTGAATTTGCTCATGCAGATAAGGTGTTGACGATTATTAATGCTATTTGTCGCAGAGGAAATGGCGTAATCGTTTTGCCATCGGTTTGTATGAGATATTGATAGGCAGGGGCTATTAACTGTCGTTTATCGGCTGGAAAGGTGCGGTCAGTTGCTAATTATTTGATTATCAATATTTATTGGTTTCGGATTTTCCTCCAGGAATTATGCGAATTTAAAGCAAAAAACAATAAGATAGACGAGGTTTTTGATAAGTTGGTCTGAATGGATGCGCAGGTTTAACGTCAGTCCGGGTATTTGTTAAACGTTTTTAATTACGTGCGTAAATAATCTTTTTTGGGGTTTTTCATTTTGATTAATTATCATTGCTTTGATTAATGTCAATTTTCATATTGGTATTAATCTGAAGGTTTTTCTGTTGGTATTAAGATTATTATCAATATCTCTGGCGGTTTTTAATAATAATCTTAATTGAACGGGTTCTTAACAGACTCATTTCTGTCTGGTCGACACTTTGTGATTTATTAAAAACAGAGACAGTGTTGTCTGCGTATTTATAGTAAACAGACTGACTTAACTTTACAGTAGAATGTGAAAACCGTACTGATCAGGTTGAAACCACAAAAGCAACATATCCTGGAAAGGGTTCTGGATTTTTCCTGGAAGCTGAACTAGTTATTAAACATCCTTGAACCGGAGCGTGGATTCAGGGGTGATGATAGCGTCATAACATAACCTGGAGCTTTCTATGAAAACTGGATATAAAGTTTTGATTGGTGCGTTGGCTTTTGTGGCGACAAATGCGTTTGCAGCGGAGCTGTTAACAAAGGCTGAGTTTGAGAAGGTGGAATCGCAGTACACCCTGATTGGTAACATCAATACCAGTAATGAAACGTCTACTCAGGACGCGAAAGAAGATCTGCTCAAAAAAGCAGAGGAGAAAGGTGCGGATGTGGTCGTGCTGACCTCTGGTCAAACCGACAACAAAATTCATGGCACTGCCAATATCTACAAGAAAAAATAATGCGTGATGTTGCTGGATGATGACGTGAACCGGTCTACAGGGTCATAAATCTGTGTAGGCCGGATAAGCGCAGCGTCATCCGGCAATTCAGGTTTTCATTCTGCGCCAGAACGTCGTTCTGCTGATCCCAAGAAAACGTGCCGCAGCCGCTTTATCACCGTTAAACTGCGCCAGTACCTGCTGCGGCGTGGCTGAAGGGGCAGGGAATGACGGCGTTTCGATCTCCGCCAGTTCCGGCAACAACTGCCGTAATAAGTGCTCATCCAGTTGTGGCATAGGCTCAACGCTTAAAAACAGCGCCAGCCGTTCCATCATGTTACGTAATTCGCGAATATTCCCCGGCCAGTGATAGTGCAACAGAACGCGGGCGCTCTGCGCCAGTCCGGCGCGTACCGACTCGGTAAATGGCACACAGAGCGCGGCCAGCGACTGTTTTAAAAACCCTTCCGCCAGCGACAGGATATCTGCGGGGCGCTCGCGCAGAGCCGGCAGCGACAGACGTAAAATGCTCAGGCGATAAAACAGATCGCGACGAAACAACCCTCGTTTCATCTCGTCTTCCAGATTGCAGTGGGTGGCGCTGATCACCCGTACCGTCACCGGAATGGGGTGATGTCCGCCGACCCGTGTGACCTCTTTTTCTTCCAGTACGCGCAGCAGTCGGGTTTGCAGCGGCAGCGGCATTTCGCCGATCTCATCGAGAAACAGCGTCCCGCCGTGGGCGATTTCAAATAGCCCGGCACGGCCGCCGCGTCGTGACCCGGTAAAGGCGCCTTCCTCATAACCGAACAACTCCGCTTCAAGTAAAGATTCGGTAATCGCCCCACAGTTTACCGCGACGAACGGATGTGCAGACTTGTCGCCACGCGTGCCCGGACGCGCACAACACTCCCGGTGAATGGCCTGGGCCGCCAGTTCCTTCCCGGTGCCGGTTTCCCCCTGAATCAGGACAGAGGCGGGCGAGCGGGCATACAGCATAATGGTATGGCGCACCTGTTCCATCTGCGCGGATTCGCCGCGAATGTCCCCCAATTCATAGCGGGTACGCAGCGCCTGATCGGATGCATAATGACCGTGACGACGCTGGGTGTGGCGGGTCATGTCCAGCGCATCGCTGAACGCCTGGCGCACCGTGGCGGCGGAATAGATAAAGATACCGGTCATTCCGGCCTCTTCCGCCAGATCGGTTATTAGCCCCGCGCCGACCACCGCCTCAATGCCGCTGGCTTTCAGTTCGTTGATCTGTCCACGCGCATCTTCTTCAGTGATATAGCTGCGCTGTTCCAGTTGCAGGCTGAAGGTTTTTTGAAAGGCCATCAGCGCCGGTAGTGTCTCCTGGTAGGTCACCACGCCAATGGATGCGGTCAGTTTGCCGGCCTTTGCCAGCGCGTGCAGGACGTCAAAACCGCTGGGTTTGATCAGGATCACCGGAATCGACAGGCGGCTTTTCAGATACGCGCCGTTAGATCCGGCGGCGATGATCGCATCACAGCGTTCGGTCGCCAGCTTTTTACGAATGTAGGTGACCGCCTTTTCAAAACCGAGCTGGATTGGGGTGATGGTCGCCAGGTGATCGAATTCGAGGCTGATGTCGCGAAACAGATCGAACAGTCGCGTCACCGAGACCGTCCAGATAACCGGTTTGTCATCATTCACCCGTGGGGGAAGATTTGTCGTCGCCATAGCCAACCCAAAATAAAAGGACAGAGTATTGGGTGTAGCCTTGTTTCATAATTGTTGCAATGAAACAGCGACACGCGTTTCATGAAACGTTAGCTGACACGCTTATTTTCGCGCATCGCGGCACGATGAATTTTATCGTATTGTTATATAATGGATTATTGAAAATAACCTCTGGCAAACCGCCTTTGGCATAGCCCTTGCTTTATGTGAATCAACGGTAAGTAACAAGTTGATAACACGAGGATGGACTATGTCTCTGGATTCTCCGGGTCAGGCGTTTCGCGCTGCACTCACCAAAGAAAACCCCTTACAAATTGTCGGCGCCATCAACGCCAACCATGCGCTGCTGGCTCAGCGCGCCGGGTATCAGGCGATTTATCTCTCTGGCGGCGGCGTCGCGGCTGGTTCGCTGGGACTGCCGGATCTGGGGATCTCCACCCTGGACGATGTATTGACCGACATTCGCCGCATCACCGACGTCTGTCCGCTGCCGCTGCTGGTGGATGCCGATATTGGCTTTGGCTCTTCGGCATTTAACGTCGCGCGCACCGTGAAGTCGATGATCAAAGCCGGCGCAGCGGCGCTACACATTGAAGATCAGATCGGCGCCAAGCGCTGCGGCCATCGTCCGAATAAAGCGATCGTGTCGAAAGACGAGATGGTCGATCGCATTCGTGCGGCAGTAGATGCCCGTACCGATCCCAACTTTGTTGTCATGGCGCGTACCGATGCCCTGGCGGTGGAAGGGTTAGACGCGGCGATCGATCGTGCGCAGGCCTATGTCGACGCCGGGGCCGACATGCTGTTCCCGGAGGCGATCACAGAGCTTTCGATGTACCGCCAGTTTGCCGACGCGGTCCAGGTTCCCATTCTCGCCAATATCACCGAATTTGGCGCCACGCCGTTGTTCACGACCGACGAACTGCGCAGCGCTAATGTGGCAATGGCGCTCTATCCGCTCTCGGCATTCCGCGCCATGAACCGGGCCGCCGAAAAGGTCTACAACGTGCTGCGCCAGGAAGGGACGCAAAAGAGCGTCATCGACATTATGCAGACCCGCAACGAACTGTACGAAAGCATCAATTACTACCAGTACGAAGAGAAGTTGGATGCCCTGAACCTGAAACCGTAGGCCGGATAAACGCAGTGCCATCCGGCAGTGCCTGATGGCGGCTACGCCTTATCAGGCCTGGACGAAAACCCTCAGTACCCTACATATGACAATAATGACGAGGACAACATGAGCGACACAACGATCCTGCAAAATAATACCCATGTCATTAAGCCGAAAAAATCCGTCGCGCTGTCCGGCGTACCGGCGGGCAATACCGCGCTGTGCACCGTCGGTAAAAGCGGCAACGATCTCCACTATCGCGGCTACGATATTCTCGATCTCGCCCAACAGTGCGAATTTGAAGAAGTGGCGCATCTGCTGATTCACGGAAAACTCCCGACCCGTGACGAACTTCAGGCATACAAAATCAAACTCAAAGCGCTGCGCGGATTACCGGCCAACGTCCGTACCGTGCTGGAAGCGCTGCCTGCGGCGTCGCACCCGATGGACGTCATGCGCACCGGCGTATCGGCACTGGGTTGTACGCTGCCGGAAAAAGAAGGGCATACCGTTTCCGGCGCGCGCGATATCGCCGACAAGCTACTGGCCTCGCTCAGTTCCATTCTTCTTTACTGGTATCACTACAGCCACAACGGCGAGCGTATCCAGCCGGAAACTGATGACGACTCCATCGGCGGCCATTTCCTGCACCTGCTGCACGGCGAAAAGCCGTCGCAGAGCTGGGAAAAAGCGATGCACATTTCGCTGGTGCTGTACGCCGAGCATGAGTTTAACGCCTCCACTTTTACCAGCCGGGTGATTGCCGGGACGGGCTCTGATGTCTATTCGGCGATTATCGGCGCGATTGGCGCCCTGCGTGGCCCGAAGCACGGCGGGGCGAACGAAGTGTCGCTGGAAATTCAGCAGCGTTACGAAACGCCGGACGAAGCCGAAGTCGATATCCGTAAACGAGTGGAAAACAAAGAGGTGGTGATTGGTTTCGGTCACCCGGTCTACACCCTTGCCGATCCGCGTCATCAGGTGATCAAGAAGGTGGCAAAGCAGCTTTCCGAAGAGGGCGGCTCGCTGAAGATGTACAACATTGCCGATCGTCTGGAAGCGGTGATGTGGGAAACGAAAAAGATGTTCCCGAATCTCGACTGGTTCTCGGCGGTCTCCTACAACATGATGGGCGTTCCCACCGAAATGTTTACCCCGCTGTTTGTTATCGCCCGCGTCACCGGCTGGGCGGCGCACATCATCGAGCAGCGCCAGGACAACAAAATCATCCGTCCATCCGCCAATTACACCGGGCCAGAAGACCGCGTCTTCGTGCCTGTTGATCAGCGCCAGTAATTCATTACCTCTAAAGATAAAAAACAGGAAACGTACCTTATGTCCGCTCAAATTTTAAATATTCGCCCGGAATTCGATCGTGAAATCGTTGATATCGTGGATTACGTCATCAACTATGACATCACCTCAAACGTGGCGTATGACACCGCACACTACTGTCTGCTTGATACGCTGGGCTGCGGTCTGGAAGCACTGGAGTATCCGGCCTGTAAAAAACTGATGGGGCCGATTGTGCCGGGAACCGTCGTGCCCAACGGCGTGCGCGTGCCGGGTACTCAGTTTCAGCTCGACCCGGTACAGGCCGCGTTTAACATCGGCGCGATGATCCGCTGGCTCGACTTCAATGACACCTGGCTGGCGGCGGAATGGGGCCATCCTTCCGATAACCTCGGCGGGATCCTGGCGACGGCGGACTGGCTGTCGCGCAACGCGGTTGCGGCGGGTAAAGCGCCGCTGACGATGAAGCAGGTGCTGACTGGGATGATCAAAGCCCACGAGATTCAGGGCTGTATCGCGCTGGAAAACGCCTTTAACCGCGTGGGGCTTGACCACGTTCTGCTGGTCAAAGTGGCCTCTACCGCAGTGGTCGCCGAACTGCTGGGGCTGACGCGTGATGAGATCCTCAACGCGGTCTCGCTGGCGTGGGTTGACGGACAATCGCTGCGCACCTATCGCCATGCGCCGAACACCGGCACGCGTAAATCCTGGGCGGCAGGCGATGCGACCTCGCGCGCGGTGCGTCTGGCGCTGATGGCGAAAACCGGTGAGATGGGCTATCCGTCGGCGCTGACGGCGAAAACCTGGGGCTTTTATGACGTCTCATTCAAAGGGGAGTCGTTCCGCTTCCAGCGCCCGTACGGCTCTTACGTAATGGAAAACGTGCTGTTCAAAATCTCTTTCCCGGCAGAGTTCCACTCGCAGACGGCGGTTGAAGCGGCAATGACCCTGTACGCGCAGATGCAGGCGGCAGGTAAGAGCGCCGCGGATATCGAGAAGGTGACCATCCGCACGCACGAAGCCTGCATTCGCATCATCGACAAGCAGGGGCCGCTGAATAACCCGGCTGACCGCGACCACTGTATTCAGTACATGGTGGCGATCCCGCTGCTGTTCGGACGCTTAACGGCGGCAGATTATGAGGACGGCGTGGCGCAGGACAAGCGGATTGACTCCCTGCGCGCGAAGATCCGCTGCGTTGAAGATCCGGCGTTTACCGCGGACTATCACGATCCGGAAAAACGCGCCATTGCTAACGCCATTACTCTTGAATTTACCGATGGCTCTCGTTTTGACGAGGTGGCGGTGGCGTACCCGATTGGTCACGCGCGTCGCCGTACCGACGGGATCCCTAAACTTATCGAAAAATTCAAAATTAACCTGGCGCGCCAGTTCCCGACCCGCCAACAGCAGCGCATCCTGGATGTCTCCCTGGACAGAACTCGCCTGGAGCAGATGCCGGTCAATGAGTACATGGACCTTTATGTCATCTAGCACCCGCCTCATCAGGCGTAAGTTCAACAGGAGAGCGTTATGTCTTTTAGCGAATTTTATCAGCGTTCCATTACGCAACCGGAGACGTTCTGGGCCGAGCAGGCGCGGCGCATCGACTGGCAGCAGCCGTTTACCCGCACGCTGGACCACAGCAATCCGCCGTTTGCTCGCTGGTTTTGCGGCGGCACGACGAATCTGTGTCATAACGCCATTGACCGCTGGCTGGCTAGTCAACCGGATGCGCTGGCGCTGGTCGCCGTCTCATCCGAGACCGAAGAGGAGCGCACCTTTACCTTCCGTCAGCTCTATGACGAAGTGAACGTGGTGGCGTCGATGCTGCAATCGCTTGGCGTGCAGCGTGGCGATCGGGTGCTGGTTTACATGCCGATGATCGCGGAGGCGCATATCACGCTGCTGGCCTGCGCGCGGATTGGCGCGATCCACTCGGTGGTGTTCGGCGGTTTTGCTTCGCATAGCGTGGCGGCGCGGATCGATGACGCGAAGCCGGTACTGATTGTCTCCGCCGATGCGGGGGCGCGCGGCGGTAAAGTGTTGCCCTACAAAAAGCTGCTCGATGATGCGATCGATCAGGCGCAGCATCAGCCGAAACAGGTGCTGTTGGTGGATCGGGGACTGGCGAAAATGGCGCGCGTTGCCGGTCGCGATCTCGATTTCGCCACTCTGCGCCAGCAGCATCTCGGCGCACGGGTGCCGGTGACGTGGCTGGAGTCCAACGAAACCTCCTGTATTCTCTATACCTCTGGCACCACCGGCAAACCCAAAGGCGTACAGCGAGACGTCGGTGGCTATGCGGTGGCGCTGGCGACCTCAATGGACACTATTTTTGGCGGTAAAGCGGGCGGCGTGTTCTTCTGCGCGTCGGACATTGGTTGGGTTGTTGGACATTCTTATATTGTCTACGCGCCACTGTTAGCGGGAATGGCAACCATTGTGTATGAAGGGCTGCCGACGTATCCGGACTGCGGCGTGTGGTGGAAAATCGTCGAAAAATATCAGGTCAACCGGATGTTCTCAGCGCCGACCGCCATTCGCGTGCTGAAGAAGTTTCCAACCGCGCAGATCCGCAATCACGATCTCTCTTCACTGGAAGTGCTCTATCTGGCGGGTGAACCGCTGGATGAACCGACCGCAAGTTGGGTGACCGAAACGCTGGGTGTGCCGGTGGTCGATAACTACTGGCAGACCGAATCCGGCTGGCCAATTATGGCGCTGGCCCGCGCGCTGGATGACCGACCGTCGCGCCTCGGCAGTCCCGGTGTGCCGATGTACGGCTATAACGTGCAGTTGCTCAATGAGGTAACCGGCGAACCCTGCGGCGCCAACGAAAAGGGGATGGTGGTCATCGAAGGGCCGCTGCCCCCGGGTTGTATTCAGACCATCTGGGGCGACGACGCGCGGTTTGTGAATACCTACTGGTCGCTGTTCAATCGTCAGGTGTATGCCACGTTTGACTGGGGGATTCGCGACGCTGACGGCTACTACTTCATCCTTGGACGCACGGATGATGTGATTAACGTCGCCGGGCATCGACTGGGTACGCGGGAAATTGAGGAGAGCATCTCCAGCTATCCGAATGTGGCGGAAGTGGCGGTGGTGGGAGTGAAAGATGCGCTGAAAGGGCAGGTGGCGGTGGCGTTTGTCATTCCCAAACAGAGCGATAGCCTCGAGGACCCGGACGTGGCGCATTCGGAAGAGAAGGCGATTATGGCGCTGGTGGACAGTCAGATTGGCAACTTTGGACGTCCCGCCCACGTCTGGTTTGTCTCGCAGCTGCCGAAGACTCGATCTGGCAAGATGCTCCGCCGGACGATCCAGGCGATTTGTGAAGGTCGCGATCCGGGCGATCTCACCACCCTCGACGATCCGGCGGCGCTACAGCAAATTCGCCAGGCGATGGAGGAGTAACCTGAGGGCCCGGTGGCGCTGTGCTGCCGGGCCAGAAGACTGACTCTGCATCGACGATATTGTTCTTCACCTCCGCCGGGCAGAGATTGAGCCGCGCCCGGTGATCAGCGATATTCTTACGCAGTTTGAGAAGGTCGTGGGTCAGTTTTCTGCGGGGAGCCAGATTTGCCCTGAGCTGTTAAAGATTGGCTGCGCAAAGTATCGCGAATTTAATCACGCAGCCGGTTACCGCGTTCTGTATTCCATCGAAGGAACGCACGTCACTGCCCATGCGATTCTGGCGCATCGGCAGGATGTGCAGCAACTGCTGTTCAAGCGGCTGATTATCGTGTAATTCCCGAACCCCAGCGCCATCAGGCAACGCTATGGCGCCGTTGCCGGATGGCGGCGTAAACGCCTTATCCGGCCTACAGGTCAAGCCGCACTCCAGCTTACGCGGTAGTGATAACGCCCGGCGCTGAGCTGATATTCCGGTGATACCGACGGGCTCCAGGAGTCGTCGCCGCCGACGCCCATATGGAAACCATCAATATTCAGCCAGCTTCCGGCTTCCGGTTGCAGCAGGTGGCGGTGGCTGGTCGCCATCAGTTGCTGCTGGCTGTAGCGACTGAGGTTGAACTGGAAGTCGCCACGCCAGACGTGCGCGCCGTACTTCAGTTCACGCGTGCCGCAGCGCAGGCCGTTTTCGCTCGGGAAGACATACGGCGTATACATCTCATCCAGTGACAAATCCCAACGGTCAAAACAGGCGGCAGACAGGCGGTCCGGGTAGTTTTCATGGGGACCGAGCCCCAGCCAGTTCACCCGTTCTGCTACCTGCGCCAGTTGGCAGGTCAGGCCGATACGCGCCGGATGCGGTGTACCGCTGGCGACATCGACATCAACGGTAATCTGCATTTCGCCGTGACCGTCGATGCGCCAGGTTTTACGGCTGATAAACAAGGTTTCGCCCTGATACTGCCAGGCGTGAACGGTGTCGATCAGTACCGCATCAGCAAGGGGGTTGGCATCGCACTGTAGCAATACCGCCTGGAGCTGATAATGCCCGGCGGCTTTCCAGCGCTCGACCCAGGCATGGGGGTCAATGCGGGTCGCCTCGCTGACGCCAATATCGTTATCCAGTGGCGCACGGGTGAATTGATCGCTTAGCGGCGACAAAAGCTGGGCGTCATCGCCAATCCAGTATTGCGTTAACGTGCCCTGCTGGCGGCAGAACGCCCAACGCTTTTTGTCGAGCGTCACGGTAAAGACCGTGTCACTGACGCTGAGTTGTGGTGCCGTGCTGGTTCGCGGTGAGCCGATGACATTCAGTTTTTCCTCCAGCGGCCACTGTTGCCAGGCGCTGACATGACCAGCGGGCGCCCACGCGGTTGCCTGTGGTTGTACCACGCGCACCGTTAGCCAGAGCTGGCCCGCGTTGTCGGGCTGCGCAATGTCCGGCAGGGTGATGACCTGTCGCCCCTGTGGAGCAATATCAAGCGTGACTTCACCGGCAGCCATCGGGTTGCCTTCTTGTGCAATCGACCAGTGCAGGATCTCGTTATCGCTATGGCGAAACAGGTATTCGCTGGTGACCGCAATCTGGCGCTCAGCGCCCGGTAGCAATGTGAACTGGAAAAACTGCTGCGCGTGTTTCGCCTCAAACAGCGACGGATGCGCGGTGCGGTCAGCAAACACCAGACCGTTCATGCAGAACTGACGATCGTTAGGCGTATCGCCAAAGTCGCCACCGTACGCGGACCAGGGGTTGCCGTTGTCATCGTATTTAATCAACGACTGATCGACCCAATCCCAGACGAAGCCGCCCTGCAAACGTGGATACTGGCGAAATGCCTGCCAGTATTTGGCGAATCCGCCCAGACTGTTGCCCATCGCGTGGGCATATTCGCACAAGATGAGCGGGCGCTGTTCGCCGGGCAGCGACAGCCATTTTTTGATTGACCACTTCGGCACTGCCGGGAACGGCTGATCCTGATCGACGCGCGCATACATAGGGCAAATGATATCCGTCGCCGTGGTGTCCGCGCCGCCGCCTTCATACTGCACTGGGCGTGACGGATCGTCTGATTTCAGCCAGCGGTACAGCGCGTCATGGTTGGCACCGTGACCCGATTCATTCCCCAGCGACCAGATGATAATGCTCGGATGGTTGCGATCGCGCTGTACCATGCGCGTGACGCGCTGGCTCATGGCGGGCAGCCAGGTCGGATCGTCGCTCAGGCGATTCATCGGCACCATGCCGTGGGTCTCGATGCTGGCCTCATCCACCACGTACAGGCCATAGCGATCGCAGAGGGTGTACCACCGTGGATGGTTTGGATAGTGGGAGCAGCGCACGGCGTTAAAGTTGTTTTGTTTCATCAGCATGATGTCCTGCACCATCGTCTCTTCGTCCATCACCTGGCCGTTTTCAGGATGATGTTCATGACGATTGGCGCCGCGAATCAGCAGTGGCTTACCGTTCAACAACAGCAGGCCGTTTTCAATGCTGACCTGACGGAAGCCGACATCGCAGGCCTCGGCTTCAATGAGCGTGCCGTCCGCGGTATGGAGCTGTACGACCGCGCGATAAAGATGCGGTGTTTCGGCGCTCCACAGCGAAGGATGGCCGACATTCAGACGCAGCGTCATGCGATCGCCGTACGCACCGCGCTCATCAATAATCTCACTGCCGAAAGGGGCGGTGCTTTCGCCGGTCAACACGTCGCCATTCCACAGTTGAACGGTCACACGCAGGCTGTCGCGCCACTCACCGCGCATTCTGACCTCGGCGGCAAAGATTGCCCGGCTGAAATCTTCGTTGAGGTGGGTGGTGATGCGGAGATCGCTGATGTGGGTGGCGGGTTTGTTTAACAGAGAGACATCGCGGAAGATGCCGCTCATTCGCCACATATCCTGATCTTCCAGATAGCTGCCGTCGCTCCAGCGCAGCACCATCACCGCCAGACGGTTCTCGCCGCTGACCAGATACTCGCTGAGATCAAATTCGGACGGCAGGCGACTGTCCTGACCGTAGCCCACCCAGCGCCCGTTGCACCAGAGATGAAAAGCGGAATTCACGCCATCAAGGATAATTCGCGTCTGCCCATCACAACGTTCGGCGTCGCTGACAGTGAATGTGAGCGAGTAACATCCTGTCGCGTTTTCATGAGGCACATACGGCGGATTCACCGGGATCGGATAGGTCACGTTGGTATAGATGGGCGCGTCATAGCCGTGCATCTGCCAGTTTGATGGCACGACGATCGTATCGGCATCATCCAGATCGCGCAGTCGCCAACTTTCCGGCACCGCTTCCGGCGAAGCGAACCAGTTGAATTTCCATGCGCCGTTGAGACTGCGAACACTGGATGAGGGATGGTTATCACGCGCCTCTGCACCATCGCGCCAACTGGCAAAAGGAGGATGCGCCTCCAGGCGGTTAAACTGTGTGACGCCGGGATTTTCCCAGTCGCGGCGGGCCAGTACGGCGGCGAGGGAGTCCGTATTCAGAGGCATGGCGGTATCCTGTTAAGCATATTGTTCGTTCGCAGGTTGCTGAAGATACGGTGCGCAGTGAAAGCCTGTAAAGATGAGAAAGAGGAATGAGTGAAGTCACTCACTCAGAATTTGCGTTCATACCGCCGCGAAAGGTTTTTCGCCATTCCGCCGGGCTGACGCCGTAACGGGACTTAAAATGCTGACGCCAGGTCACCGGGGACAGAAAACCGACCTCCCCGGCGATGCGTTCGACGGGAAGGGGGGTGGATTCCAGCAGTTCCTGGCTGCGGCGCAGGCGTTCATTGATAATCCACTCTGCAACGCTTGAGCCGGTGGCTTGCATAAAGTGACGGCTCAGGGTGCGGCGACTCATCATCACCCTTTTGGCCAGTGAATCCAGATCGTGCTGTTCGTGACTGTGCTGGCGCAGATAGTCCAGCAGGCCGTTAATTCGTTGATCCTGCGTATTTTTCGCCACCGGTTGGGCAATAAACTGCGCCTGACCGCCCTCGCGATGCGGTGGCACAATCATCCGGCGCGCAATCTGATTCGCCACCGTGCTGCCAAACCGCTGGCGAATGAGATACAGACAGCAGTCGAGCGCGGCGGCGGTGCCTGCCGAAGTGATGATCCCGTCATCGTCGACGTACAGGGCGTTGATGTCCAGGTGCGCGTCGGGAAAACGCGCCTGAAAATCGGCTTCAAACTCCCAGTGGGTAGCGGCGCGTCTGCCGTCGAGCAGTCCTGCATAACCGAGTACAAATGCGCCGAGGCACAGCCCAACCACCTGCGCACCGTTTTGTCGGGCCTGAACCAGCGCATTGAGCAGCGACGGTGACGGGCGACGCGCGGTCGTTCCCCACCAGGGGACAATCACGATATCGGCAGCGGTCACCGCCTCCAGTCCCAGAGGGGCGGTGACGGAAAAGCCTTCCGCAGAGGTGATGACGCCTGGGACTTCAGCGCAAATCTGCACCTCAAAGCGTTTCTGCGCCGCGGCTTTTTCACTGAACATAATGCACGGCACCGAGAAGTGAAACGGACTGAAATCTTCAACGGCGACGATCGCGACGGTGACGGGGCGCATACCTTTCCTCGGCTGAGAGTTAGAACGTCAGGGTTTCCCCATCTTCCGGTACCCGGACAAATTCTGCAATCTGGTTATCGCGGACGTATTCCCTGAGCGCGGTACGCGTCAACAGGCAGTGGTTTAGCGCTTCCATGTGAATCGCCACAATCTGCGCATCGGGCAGAACAAAGTGGGTTTTCAGCACATCTTCTGCCCCCATGATGATGGCGCCAAAACCGATCACATGCGCAAACCCGGCGTTCAGTACCACCACATCCGGCTGGAACGTGACCATATTGGCTTCGACCTCATCGCGCCAGAGGGTATCACCGACCAGATACAGCGTTTTTTCTTGCGGATGCTGAAAAACAACCCCGCAGGCATCGCCCATCCGTTCAGCCATGGCGGGAATGGCGTACAGCCGGTCGGAACCGTGCTGGCCACCCGTTTTACGCAGAGTGATCTCACCAAGCCGGGTATTGTCCGTCAGGAGGGTGAGTTGGCTAAAACCCTGCTCCCGCAGGGTTTGCGCGTCCTGTTCGTTTTGTACATAAATCGGCTTCTCTTTCGGCACCACCTTTGCGGCGACGTCGTCCCAGTGGTCCGCATGGAGATGGGTGACGATCAGCGCATCGGCCTGCAACAGGGTGTTGAGATCGCAGGGGAGTTCCACCGTCGGATTACGGATCCCGGCCCGCGCCGTGCCGGGAAAGCCGGGATACGCACCTTGCGGGGCGAGCATCGGATCGACGAGAAAGGTTTTTCCACCAAAGGTGATCAACTGGGTGGCGTTGCGGATATGGGTGATGTTCATGGTGATACTCCACGTAATGGGCCGTGGTGTCATCCTGGCGTGTTGACCAGAGTCTGAATAGGGGCAAATGGGCGAATAACGATGGGATTGGGCCAACAGGGTTAAGTCCTGCGATGAAGCAGGGGAGTGTCATATTGCTTTCCCATACCGGAGATATTTACCACACGATAGCCAGGAGAGGTTATATCTTCAGCCAGTAACATCAATGAGCGATTCCGGAAAAATTGGTGATATAAAAATCCGAACATCTTTTCTAAATTTCCCATCTTATTTAACGAACAACAGATGAAATAAAGAAATATAAGGATTTAAAGAGGTGCTGCTTTATATTGTCGTGTATGCGATGTAACGTCCTGTTTTTATCAAGGATTAAATTTGTCTTTTTGCTCTGATGATTATTGTCTCACTGATAATAGGGTTATTTGTCTTCGCCTTATGTCATTGATTTTTCGTTGTTAAGAATGTGATGCGATAAAATATAAAGTTATTTAAGATTTTTTTGTCATTTTTTCGGCCATTTACTCAATGATGGGGGAGTGGTAGTTTTCAAATACTATCTTTGCTACTCATTAAACGTTGAGCAAAATTCCATTATTTTAGTATTAACTGTTTTTATTACTCTTTAGTTTTTTCAGACTTGTTTATTATCTAAGTAACACGCTGAAATAAATTAAATGTTGTAGAAACTAACAAGGGAGTTATTTATGCAACATTTTAATAAAAATAGAATAGCTTTATTGCTTGCATCAGTATTCATATCATCCGCACCAGCAACAGGTGCCACGATTTATGTTGATGGTTCATTTCCTTATACGGCGCAATCCAACACGGGGACGCACGGGGTTAATGGCGGCAGTGAAGGCGCCGGGGCCGGGTATGTCTTATCACCGAACCTGGAATCGAGCGCGGCGGATAACAGCGTAAGCGTCGGTAGTGGCATCACAATAACCGGCGGTAATGGTGACGCGGGCGGCGACGGCGGCGACGGAATGTCCGGTAACAATGCAACCATCAGCAACAGCGGAAAGATTATTGGTGGTGAGGGTAGCTATGGCGTTAGCGGCATTGGTGCAGGCGGTGTGGGAATATCGGGTACTGACCTGTCGATAACCAATTCTCGTACCGGCTCCATCACCGGTGGCGAAGGGGATAGATATTCCGCTAGCGGTGCGGGTATCTCTGGTGACCGTCTCATGATAACCAACGATGGCGCGATTACCGGAGGCGATGGCAGTTTCGGATTTGATGGCAACGATGGTACGGGCGGCATTGGCGGCGCTGGAATATCAGGTACCGATCTGACAATTATTAATACGTACCGTATTACCGGTGGTGACGGTGATTTCAGTGGCGAGGGAGGCGATGCCATATCGGGTTCCGCGCTGACCATCACCAACAGCGGCGCTATTCTCGGCGGCGGAGGGGGATATGGCTACGATGGAGCTGAAGGTGGCAATGCCGGTGCCGGAATTACCGGCAGCAATATGGTCATTGACAATATTGCCCGTGGGTCAATTACGGGTGGCCGAGGCAATTCCGGAAGCTTAGGAGGCGATGCCATATCGGGTTCCGCTTTGACCATAACCAACGGCGGATCCATTGTCGGCGGCGAAGGAGGATATGGCTATGGAGCGCTCGGTGGCAATGCCGGGGCGGGAATATCGGGTACCGGTCTGAGAATCACCAACGGCGGATCCATTGTCGGTGGCGAAGGGGGGTTTAGCGGCGGAGGCAATGGCGGAAATGCTGGCGCTGGAATATCGGGTAGCGAGATCATCCTTGATAATTTAGCCGGAGGTTCTATTACCGGCGGTGAAGGCGGCAGTGGCGGTTCGAACGGCCTTGGCGGCGCCGGAATGCCAACCGCAGGCGGCACGGGAATACTTGGCGATAATCTGACCATCACCAACGGCGGTTCCATCACCGGTGGCAAAGGCGCCTTTGCCGGCGGCGACACGACAAGCCCAGATGGTGCAGACGGCGGCACGGCGATATCCGGTCACAACCTGACCATCAGCAATCTGGCTGGCGGCACCATCACTGGCGGAGAGGGCCATTATAGCGGCAGCAGAAATAATACGAACAGCAGCAGCGGCGGCAACGGCGGCGTCGGAATATTCGGTGACAGTCTGAGGATTAACAACAGCGGTTCTATCGTCGGGGGTAAAGGCAGTTACGGTAGCAACGGCGGCGCTGACGGTGCAGGTGGCGCAGCGATATCCGGCAGTAATCTGGCGATCATTAATAACCACGCTATTACTGGCGGTGCGCCCTACCGGAGCGGTGGCGAAGCTGGCGCGGCTCTTAGTCTTACCGGCGGCAGCAATATGCTGACGCTGAATACCGGCTCGACTATCACCGGCGATATCCGGCTGGCCGACGGTGCGACAACGTTGCAGATTGTCAGTAATGATGCAACAAGCAGAGCTATCAACGGTAATCTGACGGTGGGTCAGGCGGCAAGCGTCACGCTGGCGGAACAACCGATTGAATTTTCCGGTAATGCGTCGTTTGCTGAAGGGGCGTCGCTCACCCTTGGCGAAGGCGTCAGCCTCAAGGCGGCGTCTCTCTCTGTTGGCGATAACGCGTCGCTTAATGCCAACATTACCCACTGGGATATGCAGGACATTCTGCTGGTTGAAACCACGAACGGTATTACGGGCGCGTTTTCTTACAATAATGCCCTCGTCGCGGGCATGAGCCAACCGGACTTTGCCTATATCAACGCCGGTTCCCGGAT
This sequence comes from Citrobacter amalonaticus Y19, assembly GCF_000981805.1. Classification (NCBI taxonomy): domain Bacteria; kingdom Pseudomonadati; phylum Pseudomonadota; class Gammaproteobacteria; order Enterobacterales; family Enterobacteriaceae; genus Citrobacter; species Citrobacter amalonaticus. The sequence continues at coordinate 329,321 of NZ_CP011132.1, forward strand.
AATTCAATACTCCCTGTACTGGAACGGTCTGGATGCCGATGCGCACGGGACGTTCACGCTTGATGAGGGCAGAACCTTCGATCTCGGCGTCGCCCTGGCTGACAATACGGCGCACCTCAACCCGGCCTGGGATGGTAAAAGCCTGACCAAAGCGGGAGAAGGCACGCTGATACTGTCAGCGGAAAATACCTATACGGGCTCGACCCAAATCAGCGAAGGGATGCTGAAGACGACGACGGCGAATGCATTCGCCAATACCTCCGGCGTAACCGTCGGCGAGGAAGGGACGCTTAACCTTAACGGCAACAGTCAGACCGTCAACGCGTTGGATAACCGTGGAACCCTGCTGATTGATGATGATGGCGTTCCGCCTTCTTCTCCGCTCAGCGTTATGCTGACGGGCGATGTGACGAACAGTGGCAATATTATTCTCAACAACAGCGCAACCAGCGCCGGGAATACGCTGACCATCAATGGCGACTATGTGGGTAACGGCGGCAACCTTTCGCTGGGCACCGTTCTCGGCGGCGACAGCAGCCTGACGGATAAGCTGGTGGTTACCGGCAACGCGACCGGCACGACCTATGTGCAGGTTAACAATGAGAATGGCTCAGGGGCGTTGCTGCATGAAGGGATTAAAATCATTGAGACCGGCAGTTCTACGGCAGATGCATTTGTACAACGAGGCCGTATCGTGGCGGGAAGCTATGAATATCACGTGAAGCAGGGTACGGCTTCCGGTAGTGACAGGAATAACTGGTATTTAACCAGTCTGACGGACACTCCTGATCCTGACGATTCCTCTGATGTTGTCGATGACGATCGGCCTGAACCGGGTGATTCCTCTGATGTTGTCAACGACGATCGGCCTGCGCCAGGTGATACCTCTGATGCAGTCCACATCTATCGCCCTGAGGCAGGAAGCTATGCCAGCAACCTGGCGGCAGCGAATACGCTGTTCAATACCCGGTTGCAGGACCGTCAGGGGGGCTCCTGGTATACCGACCCCGCCACCGGTGAACGTCATATGACCAACCTGTGGTTGCGCACGTCAGGCGGGCGCAACAAGAGCCGGATGTCTGATGATCAGAATACGTCCTCGTCCAACCGCGTTGTCGTGCAGGTCGGTGGCGCGTTGCTCCATGGCAGTTCGAATGGTACCGATAGCTATCAACTGGGCGTAATGGCGGGCTATGGTAAGCAGGATAACGATACCCATAACAGCGTGTCAGGCTACGATTCTCGTGGCGAGGTGAGCGGTTACAGTGCCGGTTTGTACGGAACCTGGTACCAGAACGCCGTCGATAAAACCGGTCTGTATGTCGATTCCTGGGTACTCTATAACTGGTTTGACAATACGGTTAAAGGCGATGAGATTGCTGACGAGAGCTACAAAAGCAAGGGGCTGACGGCGTCGCTGGAGTCGGGTTACGCTTTCCACATGGGGTCATTCACGACGGCAGGCGACATGGAAAGTAACGTCTATCTTCGTCCACAGGCGCAGGTCACCTGGATGGGCGTGAAGGCTAACGACCATACGGAGAAAAACGGCACGCGGGTTCAGGGCCAGGGCGACAACAATATTCAGACCCGTCTGGGGATGCGTCTTTACGTCAATGGCAAAAGCGCCGCGGAAAAAGGCGCTGACCGCGAGTTTGAACCCTTCATTGAGGCGAACTGGATACACAACTCGAAGCAGTATGGCGTCAGAATGAATGACACGAGTACCTCCCTGCAGGGAAGTCGAAACGTCGGTGAGGTGAAAGTGGGCGTTGAGGGACGGTTGACCCGGGATCTGAGCGTGTGGGGCAATGTGGCTCAACAAGTGGGTAATAACGGCTTTCACGACACGAGCGGCGTGCTGGGGATAAAATACCAGTTCTAGTCATACGATGTGTCCCCCGTCATCCCGGTTTTTCAGCCGGGATGACGTTTTATCGCTTACCCCACGTCGCGCGGTAAATATTCACTGAAATTTGCGAATACCTTCTCTGCTCTCACTCTGTTGTATGAACACGCGCGCAGCATTCCCACTTTCGTTTTAGTGCCGGGTGACCAGGCCACTGCCAGAGTATAGATAACTCCCTGAACTGGAGGCGTTATGAGCTGGCGACCTTTTCTTTTCCTTATTGTTAATTCATCTCCACTATTAAGCGCACCGCGCGGGCAGTTACGGCTGGTGTAGGGCCTACGTTATGTTATTTTTGAGAAGGGTTCCGTTCGCTTTTTGTTCATTGCTTCTTTGGAACTCACTCACCCGCGAACGTGTTAAGGGCGTTCTCCGCCACGCCCTTAACAATCCCGGCTCCCGGCAAGGAAAATCGCCACGTCGTGGTCCATTCGCCTTATGCCGTCTGCCTGTCGGGTCGGGGCCGAGCCTGCATCCCTGCAGGCCGTCCCCTCCGCCCGCATCCCTGCGGGCGGACCCGGTCAGCCGTCAACGGCTCATCGATTTTCACGCCGGACCAACGGCATCGCTTCGATTCTCTGCCTTTCAGATAGCTTCTTTTCGCTTTGAGTAACAGTGTTGTAGGTCTGATAAGCGCAGCGCCATCAGGCATGTCATGACTGAGTTTCAGTAATTGCCGGATGACGGCTGACGCCTTATCCGGCCTACGGTTGTGCCATTTCGTCGTGCTGTAGGCCTGATAAGCGCAGCGCCATCAGGCATGACATGGCTGCGTTTCAGTAATTGCCGGATGACGGCTGACGCCTTATCCGGCCTACGGTTGTGCCATTTCGTCGTGTTGTAGGCCTGATAAGCGTAGCGTCATCAGGCATGACATGGCTGAGTTTCAGTAATTGCCGGATGACGGCTGGTGCCTTATCCGGCCTACGGTTGTGCCATTTCGTCGTGTTGTAGGCCTGATAAGCGTAGCGCCATCAGGCATGACATGGTTGAGTTTCAGTAATTGCCGGATGACGGCATAAATGCCTTATCCGGCCTACGGTTGTGCCGTTTCGTCGTGTTGTAGGCCTGATAAGCGCAGCGCCATCAGGCGTGTCATGACTGCGTTTCAGTAATTGCCGGATGACGGCATGAATGCCTTATCCGGCCTACGGTTGTGCCGTTTCGTCGTTTTGTAGGCCTGATAAGCGCAGCGCCATCAGGCATGACATCGCTGAGTTTCAGTAATTGCCGGATGACGGCTGACGCCTTATCCGGCCTATGGTTGTGTTGTTTCGTCGTGCTGTAGGCCTGATAAGCGCAGCGCCATCAGGCATGACATCGCTGAGTTTCAGTTGCAACTGCCGGATGACGGCATAAATGCCTTATCCGGCCTACGATGCTACAAAACAACGAAAGCCTACCCCGCATCCGCCAGTACAAACATGCCATACGGGTGGATTTCGAGGAAATACTGCTCGCCAGTATCCGGTTGCAGGCGAGTGGCATTGACCTGCAACAGAATTTCCTGCCCGTGCCACTCCACCGTCACCTCATACTGTGGCCCCATATAGGCCACATGACGAATCACACAGCGCTGACTCTCCTCACCGCGATCGCTTAAGGTAATCGCTTCCGGACGTACGCCCACGGTGCCATTCCCCTGAGAGGCAAAGTGCGCGGGGCGGGGCAGACGATAGCCGTAGATATCGACCGCGTCCTCGCTGAAATGGGCCGGGAACAGGTTGGCGTCGCCCATGAAGCTGGCCATAAAGCGGGACGCAGGCTGACGATAGAGATCCTGCGGCGAACCTATCTGCATGATATGTCCCTTGTTCATCACCAGCACGGTGTCGGAAACCGCAAAGGCTTCGCTTTGATCGTGGGTAACGTACAGTGAGGTGATATCAAACTGCTTTTGCAGCTCGCGGATCTTATCGCGCATGCTGCGGCGCAGGTTGGCGTCGAGGTTGCTCAGCGGTTCGTCAAACAGCAGCACCTTCGGTTTAAGGATCAGCGCACGCGCCAGCGCCACGCGCTGCTGTTGGCCGCCGGAGATCTGATCCACATAGCGGTCCTCGAATCCTTCCAGATCGACCATCGCCAGCGCCTCTTTCACCCGCGTCTTCACATCGGCACGCGACACGCCCAGCATCTTCAGACCGTAGCCGACGTTTTCTCCCAGCGACATATGCGGGAACAGGGCATACGACTGGAACACCATGCAGATATCGCGCTGCTGAATAGAACGATGGGTGACGTCCTCGCCATCAATAAAAATCTGTCCTTCGCTCGGTTTTTCCAGACCGGCGACCAGGCGCAGAATGGTGGTTTTGCCACAGCCGGACGGGCCGAGCAGCGTCACCATCTGTCCTTGCGGGATGGTGAGATTGATATTGTCGATGACCGTGTTACTGCCGAATCGTTTGGTGACGTTGCGCAGTTCAACGAAATTTTTCTGACTCATAGTGCGCTCCATTACGCCTGGTTTTTGGCTTTGGACCGGGAAATACGCGCTTCCCCAATCAGCCAGTCAAAGATGAAAATAATCGCCAGCATCACCACGATCAGAATCGACCCGTAGGCAATCGCCACGCCGTATTCGCCGTCTTCCACGCGGTTCAGAATGTAGGCCGTTGCCACACGGGTGTCCGGGGTGACGAGGAAGACAATGGCGCTGACGGTCGTGATGGCGCGCACGAAGCTGTAGATCAGCGCCGAGAGAATCGCCGGGCGCAGCAGCGGCAGCAGAATATGCGTGATGGTGCGTAAGCTTCCGGCGCGCAGACTGAGCGAGGCTTCATCCAGTGATTTGTCGATCTGGCCGAGTCCGGCGATCCCGGCGCGAATACCGACCGGCACGTTACGCATCACCATTGAGATAATGACAATCGCCGCGGTGCCGGTGAGGTATACCGGGGCGCTGTTAAAGGCGAGGATGTAGGATACGCCCGCCACAGTGCCCGGTACGGCAAAGCACAGCATGGTGGTGAACTCGATGGTCTTTTTGCCTTTGAACTGCTGGCGCACCACAACCCAGGCAATCAGCAGGCCGAAGGCGGCGGTGATTGGCGCGGCAATTCCGGCATACAGCAGGGTATCGAGCAGCGAAGGCCAGGCACCGTCGCTCATCCCCTGACCAAACAGCTTGATGAAGTTATCCAGCGTCAGGGTGTAGTCCACGCCCCAGTTCACGGTGAAACTGCCGTAGAAAATACTGCCGTAGAGCAGGGCGTTAAAGGCAATCCATATCGCCAGGATCGCCACCACGCTCCAGACCAGAGTGACCGGCAGCGGCTGCACGTCGCCACGGTATGATTTCCCGGAGACGGTGACGTAAGAGCGCTTGCCAATCCACATATACTGTACGCAGAACACCAGCAGCGAGAACAGCAACAGGAAGGCGCCCAGCGTACTGGCAGCCTGGTAATCGAGCTGTGAACCGGTGATGTAGAAGTAAATTTGCGTCGCCAGCACGTCGAAGTTACCGCCGAGCACCAGTGGGTTACTGAAGTCAGCCAGCGACTGGACAATAACAATTAAGAACGCATTCGCCAGCGCCGGTTTAAGCAGCGGGACAAACACGCCGTTAAACGTCTGCCAGCGACTGGCGCGCAGGGTGTATGACGCTTCTTCCAGCGACGGGTGAATGGTTTTGATCGCGCCGTCAAGGATCATAAACGCCATTGGGGTAAACGCCAGCACCTGCGCCAGCCAGATACCGGTAAACCCGTACAGCCAGTTGGTATTGGTCAGCCCGAACCACTCCACCATCAGTTCGGTTACGTAGCCAGAACGGCCCATCATCAGCGTAACGCCCAGCCCCACGACAAACGGCGGCGTGACGATCGGCAGGATTGAGAAGATACGGCCGATAACGGCGCTGCGTTGGGCGATACGGGTGGTGTAAATCGCCAGCACCAGGCCGAAGAAGGTGCAGCCGACGCCCACGGCAATTGACAGGGCGATCGAGTTGAGGATCACCTGAATGATATGCGCCTGAGACAGCACATTCATAAACGCCAGCGGCGCGAATGCTCCGGCGTCGTTGGTGAACATGGGGATGAAAATGGCAATGCTCGGCCAGACGATAAAGATGCCGATGAGCGCCACGATAGTGACCAGCGAGCCGATCACAAACCGGTCGCCGCCCAGCCATTCGAGGCGGGTCAGCGCCAGGGTCATGATCGCGCCCAGTGCGACAAATAGCACGATGGTGGCGTAGCCTAAACCACGTCCTTCAACGGTCGCGCTGATGACGATAAAGGCGATGCACAAAAACGCCCAACTGGCGTCGAGGTAGTGGCGGCTACGCTGTTCGCGTCTGGCTTCGTGGAACGGACGAACCAGTAGCAGGCTCGGCAGCAGATACCATAGCCAACTGATATTGAACTGTGACCAGCCGTAGGCCTCGAGGATTTCATCGCCCGTGGACTCCAGCAGACCGTAATCCAGGCTCCAGCTCGGCAACAGGACGAATGCCAGCCAGCCGAGTAAAACCCAAAGGAATATCGCATCCCGCTTTTTCACGGGATGGAGTGCAAGTGTGTGTGACATACGTTTTCCGGTGTTCAATCCCGAACAGGCCGGATAAGCGTGAGCGCCATCCGGCATTCAGGGTGACGATGATTGCCGGGTGGCGGCATTGCCTTACCCGGCCTACGTAACCTTAACGTCAGGAAGTCATCGTGTGGGTTTATTTACCCATCTTCACTTCGCTAACCCATTTATTGATCAACGCCTTACGGACGTCAGTTGAGCCGTATTTATCCATGTCGTAGTTGATAAGCTTCAGGTCGTCGAGTTTCAGCGAGTTCGGCGAGGTTTCGGCGGTGGTGTTGGTCAGGATCTGATAGGACTTGCCTTTCTTCCACGCCAGCTCCTGTGCGTCTTTCGACAGTACCCAGTCGACGAACAGTTTGGCGTTGTCGAGGTTGCGCGCCCCTTTCAGGATGCTGACGCCGCCGATCTCATAGCCGGTACCTTCACACGGAGAAATCAGCTCCAGCGGCGCGCCCTGTTCTTTTTCCAGCGAGTAGTCGTGCAGGAAGCCGATGCCGATGGCCGTTTCACCACGCGCGGCGTTACGTGCCGGGGCAATACCGGATTTGGTGTACTGTGAGACGTTGGCGTTCAGCTGTTTCAGGTAATCAAAGGCCTGATCTTCACCCCACAGTTGGGCGAACGTTGCCAGTGCGGTGTAGGCCGTGCCGGAGCTTTGCGGATCGGCAATCTGAATTTCGCCTTTGTATTCCGGTTTGGTCAGATCTTTCCAGCATTTCGGCACCGGCAGGTTTTTCTCTTTCAGGCGCTGGGTGTTGACGCCGAAGCCGAGGATCCCCACGTAGACCGCCGATGAGAGGTTGCCCTTCACTTTCGCTGGATCGCGGAATTTTTCCATCACCTGTTCCAGGTTCGGGGATTTGTACGGCTGCAGCAGACCCATTTCACCGGCCTGTGACTGCGGGTCCAGCGTGCCGCCGTACCAGACGTCAGCCTGCGGGTTTTTCTTCTCGGCATCGACCTTCGCCAGCGTGCTGCCGGAACCGTTGCGGATAAACGACGTTTTCACGTCATATTTTTCGCCAAAGGCTTTGGTTTCCGCTTCGCACATCTCGTTGGTGGCGCTGCAATACACCACCAGACGACCTTTGGCGTGCGCCGCGCCCGATAAGGTCGCCAGCGCAACGGCGGAGGCAATCAGAGTAGAGGTAAGGGTCATTTTCATTGTTTTATCCTTTGACTGAGAGTGGTGGTGATGCCCGCCATCAGCAGCGGCATCAGCAGTAAACCCATAAGTACCGCGACGACCGAGAGCAAACTGAACATTCCCGACCAGCCGTAGCGTTCAATGACCAGCGACAGAGGCCAGCCCGCCAGCGCTGCCCCCAGATAGGCGAACAGGCCGAGAAAACCCGTGATTGAACCTGCCGCCGCTTTGTGTCCACATTCCACCGCCGCCAGGCCAATCAACATTTGTGGGCCAAAGACAAAAAAGCCCACCGTAAAGAAACAGACTGCCAGCAGGGCGTAATGATGAACCGGCGCCAGCCATAACGCGGCGACGGAGACCATCAGTCCCAGCGTAAACAGCAAAATCATTGGCGCCCGCTGACCGCTAAACAGCAGGTCCGAACCCCAGCCGGCAAACAGCGCGCCGAGGAGTCCGCCGACTTCAAACAGCATCACCGTGGCGTTGGCGCTGAGCAGGTTGACGCCGTGACTTTCCGTCAGCCAGATGTTGCCCCAGTCGTTGAGCGCAATGCGGATCAGATAGACCAGCACATACGAAACGCCCAGCAGCCAGATCATCGGGTTTTTCAGCATCGTGGTACGCAGCATTTGCCACAGCCCCATCGGCGGGCTCTGCTGCTCCTGGCGCAGTTCCAGCGGATCGTTACGCCAGTGGCCGACGGACGGTAACCCCTCTTCCTGGGGCGTGCCTTTCAGTTGCAGCGTTAACCAGACTCCCAGAGCCATGCTGATTACCCCTGGCATCAGCATCGCGGCCTGCCAGCCCCACCAGTGAGCGGCGAAGGCGCTAATGAGCGGGATAATCGCCCCGCCAATGTTGATAGACATATTCCAGCAGCCCCACCAGAAACCGCGTTCGTTGCGCGAGTACCAGTGGGTCAGCAGGCGAGCGCAGGGAGGCCATCCCCAGCCCTGAAAAAATCCGTTGAGCGTCCAGACCGCCAGCAGCAGCGTCAGCGACTCGCCAAAGGCAAACACCACGTTCAGCAGGCCGGTCGCGAACAGGCCAACGCCCATAAACCCACGCTGTCCGTGGCTGTCATGCCACAGCCCGGCGGTAAATTTCGACAGGCCGTAGGTCAGATAAAACAGGGAACCCAGCAGCCCAATGTCGCTTTTATCCAGCCCAAGATCGGTTTGCAGCGCTGGCAGCACGTAGTTCACGCTTTTACGCGTCAGATAAAACGCGGCGTAACCGATAACCATGCACATCAGCAGTCGCGGACGCAGCGTGCGGTAACGTTGATTGATTTCAGTTGCTGCGCCTGCGTGCATAGCCGTCTCCGTTTTGCTGACTATAAGAAAGAGAAATCAAAAGGGGATGAGAGAAAGTCCGGAGTGACTAAGACTTTTTCCTGGTCAGAAGGCGATTTGTTGCAAATTTGTGGGCAAGTTAACACTTACCCGCGTACCGTGCCGCGACTCCAGCGCCAGTTCGCCCCCGAGGGCGCTGACCCGCTCGCGCATCCCCTGAATGCCAAAACCGGCTATTTTGTCGGCACTGATCCCCACGCCATTGTCAGTCACGTCCAGATGCAGCACCTCTCCCTGCTGGCGCAGGACAATCCGTACCTCGCTGGCTCCGGCGTGTTTACAGACGTTGTTGAGTAACTCCTGTAACAACCGGTAAAGCGTGAAGCGCACCGTTTCATTCTCGGGCGTGGCGGTGAGTTGATAATCAAACTGGCAGCGAATACCGCGCTCTGTAAAGGCAAACTCGTTGAGCAGATGGAGCAATGCCTCTTTGAACGACAGTTCGTCCAGCGCGGGTGGGCGAAGCTGGCGCAACAACTGGCGGGTAGAGTGGTGGATCCGGCGGGCGAGATCGTTGATCTGGCTGGCGGCGGCCTGGGCTTGCGCCGGATCGTGCGCCCGTTTCACCAGCTGCGACTGAATCTGAATGGCGGTGATGTTCTGTCCAATCTCGTCATGCAGTTCGCGCGCCAGGCTCTTGCGCGTATCCTCTTCGGTATGCACCAGCTTCTCGGCCAGCGCCCGCCGCGCCATCAGTTCCGCCTCCAGACGCTGGCGGTAATGGTGCAGGTTTTGCGCCAGATGTTGCTGACGACTGATAGCGATCCCCAGTCCAATGCCGAGCAGCGACTGGGTCGCGAGAAAGATCTCCAGTTCAACCAGGTTGCTAAACCCTATGCCTACCTGGCGGGCGATGGTGATCATCATGCTGCCCAGCAGCCCGGAGAGCACGCCGCCCTGCCAGCCGAACTTCCACGCCATCACCACATTGGGCAGAAACACCACGATCAGCAGCAGGCGCTCAATCTCTGGCGACAGCACCATCTGGGTACCAATGCCAATGATAAAAAACAGACTGCACCAGATGATTAACGAGGTACGCAACGGCGGGTTATTGGTGTCCAGCCCCAGCAGGTGATAGCGATGCTGTTGGCGCAGAAACTCGAAGATCAGATAGACAAACGGCGTCAGCAATACGCCACCGGTAAACGACGCCAGGCCGAGCAGCATCGCCGGACTTTTGACAAACGGCGACAACAGGGCAGTATTGAGCAATGAGGCCGCCGTTACCGTGGCCAGCAGCAGCGTCAGCCGCTGCCAGTAAAGGGGAAAACGGTACCAGAAGGTCTGCGCGAGACTGGCGGGAATCACGCTGATGAGCGGCGTGGCCAGCAGAATATAGCCATTGAGCAGTTGCTCACTGTGCAGCCAGAGCAGCATCAGCATCGGCGGCAGCACCAGCGCTGGCCAGTAGCGGCGCGAAAGCAGGATTAGCAGCGCCAGATAGACGCCGTGCGGCAGGAACAGCGCCGCCTGCTGACCGTTATGGGTCAGATAAAAACCGAGCGTCCACAGCATCAGCCAGCCGGTGCCCCATGCCAGCACAATAAACAGCGAGATGACGGCGTGGCGGAGATTGCGTGACATTAATGCCCCGCCAGCAGTTGGTGGTCGAGGGCGAAATGGACCAGCTCGATGGTGCTGTGACAGTTCAGTTTGCCCAGCACGTTGGCCCGATGAACATGCACCGTTTTATGGCTGAGATCGAGTTTGAAGGCGATCTCTTTAACGCTGTCGCCTTTAATCAGTAAATCAAACACTTCCCGTTCGCGCGGGGTCAGTTCCGCCAGTACCGGTGATGACGCTTCACCGCCGCGCAACGCCCGCAGGGCATCGGCACAAAGATAGTGCCCACCCAGCCCAACGGAACGGACGGCCTGCACTAACTCTTCCGGCCCGCAGCGTTTGGTCAGATAGCCGCTGGCGCCAGCATCCAGCGCGCTCTGCACGAAGGTCGGCGTGTCATAGATGCTGAGAATAATGGCGCGAAACTGTGGCCTCTGGGCCCGCAGGCGTTTCAACAGGCTCAGACCGTTTTCGTCTGGCATGGCGATATCCATCACCGCAACGTTAACGTCGTCCTGTAATAAAGCAGGCCAGGCTTCCGCCGCGCTGCTGTACTGGCCTGCAACGTCGAGGTCTTCTTCGAGACTGAGTAATTGCGCAAAGCCAGAACGCACCACCACATGGTCGTCCACCAGCACCACTCGTATCATGATTTTGCTCTCTTGCCGGATGATGGCTCTATGATGCCTGGCGCCGCTGCGCTGGCAATCAATCAGGTACAGTTATGGAATGAATGTAACAAAAACGTAATGTTTAGGGGCGCTGGGTTATGCGTTTTTCATGTCACTTTGGTAAAAGGTTCCGTTCGCTTATGTGTTTCGTACTGGGGGCGGGTGTTTTTCATGTCACTTCGGTAAAAGGTTCCGTTCGCCCTACGAGCAGTGATTCTCTGAACGTAAACCTCCCGCGAACGTGTTAAGGAGGCTCGTCGCCGCCTCCTTAACAATCCAGGCTCCCGGCGGGAAAATTGTCGCTTCGCGAATTATTCGCCCCATCCATGGGGCTCACCCCTTCGGGGCCAGCACAAGTGCTGTTCAAAATTGCTCCCGGCAATTTTGTCCTCCGCTTATTCCTTCAGGCTACCGGGTCGGGCGCGACTCAGCATCCCTGCTTCGCGCGCCCTGAACCCGCATCCCTGCGGGTTCCCCCGGCCCTCCGGAAACACGTCGGCAATTTTCAGCCGGACCCATCCACACCTGACTATCACTGCGGTTTGCTTTTTTTACAGCGAGAAGAATTTGTTTGTAGAGCAGAGAATCGAAGCGAGGCTGTTGGTCCGGCGTGAAAATCGATGAGGCGTTGACGGCTGACCGGGTCCGCCCGCAGGGATGCGGGCGGAGGGGACGGCCTGCAAGGATGCAGGCTCGGCCCCGACCCGACAGGCAGACGGCATAAGGCGAATGGACCACGACGTGGCGATTTTCCTCGCCGGGAGCCGGGATTGTTAAGGGCGTGGCGGAGAACGCCCTTAACACGTTCGCGGGTGAGTGAGTTCCAAAGAAGCAATGAACAAAAAGCGAACGGAACCCTTATCCATAGCGACATATAAGGAGATACCTCGTCGCATACGCCTTCTCCATAGCGACATATAAGGCATAGCTAAATATTGAAAATCGCTAACCATTTCCACTTTTTTTCTAAAAACGCTTTGTTCTTAGCAAGAATTTTTAATTCCTTTATCAAATCCGGCCGCAACGAAATACTGCCCCCATAACAAGACAAGGGAGCAGACAATATGGCACGTTCATCGCGTAATACACTTCTTGCCGCACTGGCATTCCTCACCTTTCAGGCGCAGGCGGTGAACGTCACCGTCGCGTATCAAACCTCCGCCGAACCGGCGAAAGTGGCGCAGGCGGATAACACCTTCGCCAAAGAAAGTGGGGCCACCGTCGACTGGCGCAAATTCGACAGCGGCGCGAGCATCGTGCGCGCCCTGGCCTCCGGCGATGTGCAGATCGGCAACCTCGGCTCCAGCCCGCTGGCGGTCGCTGCCAGTCAGCAGGTGCCGATTGAGGTTTTCCTGCTGGCGTCAAAACTCGGTAACTCTGAGGCGCTGGTGGTGAAGAAAAATATCAGCAAACCCGAGGACCTGATCGGCAAACGCATCGCCGTGCCGTTTATCTCCACCACCCACTACAGCCTGTTGGCGGCACTGAAACACTGGGGGATTAAACCCGGTCAGGTGGAGATTGTGAACCTGCAGCCGCCAGCGATTATCGCCGCCTGGCAGCGCGGGGATATTGACGGTGCTTACGTCTGGGCTCCTGCCGTTAATGCACTGGAAAAAGATGGCAAGGTGCTGACCGACTCGGAAAAAGTCGGCGAGTGGGGGGCTCCGACTCTTGATGTGTGGGTGGTGCGCAAAGACTTTGCCGAGAAGTACCCGGAAGTGGTGAAAGCCTTCGCGAAAAGCGCTATCGACGCGCAGCAGCCCTATATTGCGAATCCCGACGAATGGCTGAAACAGCCGGAGAACATCAGCAAGCTGTCGCGCCTGAGCGGCGTGCCGGAAGCCGATGTGCCGGGACTGGTGAAAGGCAATACCTATCTCACGCCTCAGCAGCAGACGGCTGAACTGACCGGACCGGTGAACAAAGCGATTATCGACACCGCGCAATTTCTGAAAGAGCAGGGCAAGGTGCCTGCGGTGGCAAGTGATTACAGCCAGTACGTCACCGATCGCTTCGTGCAATAAAGGAGGCGCTGATGCTGCAACTCTCTCATCTGTATGCCGATTACGGCGGTAAACCGGCGCTGGAAGACATTAATCTGACGCTCGACAGCGGCGAACTGCTGGTGGTGCTGGGGCCGTCGGGATGTGGCAAAACGACACTGTTGAACCTGATTGCCGGATTTGTGCCGTATCAGCATGGCAGCATTCAACTGGCAGGTAAACGCGTCGACGGACCGGGGGCGGAGCGCGGAGTGGTGTTTCAGCATGAAGGGCTGCTGCCGTGGCGCAACGTGCAGGATAACGTCGCGTTGAGCCTGCAACTGGCAGGCGTCGGGAAAGCGCAGCGTGTCAGCATCGCGCAGGAAATGTTGAAAAAAGTGGGGCTGGAAGGGGCGGGAAAACGCTTTATCTGGCAGCTTTCCGGCGGTCAGCGCCAGCGCGTCGGGATTGCTCGCGCGCTGGCGGCGAATCCACAGCTATTGCTGCTGGATGAACCCTTTGGCGCGCTGGATGCCTTTACCCGCGAACAGATGCAAACCCTGCTGCTGAAACTCTGGCATGAGACCGGCAAGCAGGTGCTGCTGATTACGCATGATATTGAAGAAGCGGTGTTTATGGCGACCGAGCTCGTGCTGCTGTCCCCAGGACCGGGTCGGGTGCTGGAGCGTTTGCCGCTAACCTTTGCCCGCCGTTTTGTGGCAGGTGAAGCGAGCCGCAGCATTAAGTCCGATCCGCAGTTTATTGCGACCCGTGAATACGTCTTAAGCCGCGTCTTTGAACAACGGGAGGCCTTCTCATGAGTGTGGTGATCAACGACAAACCGCGCCAACGGCCGCTGAAGTGGCGCTGGCCGTTCTCGCGCCAGATAACCCTGAGCCTTGCGACGCTGACGGTGATTCTGGCGGTGTGGTGGACGGTTGCGGCGCTGCAACTGATAAGCCCCCTGTTTTTGCCACCGCCTGACCAGGTGCTGCAAAAGCTTATCACCATCGCCGGTCCGCAAGGGTTTATGGATGCCACGCTGTGGCAGCATCTGGCCGCCAGCCTGACCCGCATCCTGCTGGCGCTGCTGGCCGCGGTGGCTTTCGGCATTCCGGTCGGGATTGCGATGGGGCTCAGCCCGACGCTACGCGGCATTCTCGATCCGATTATTGAGCTTTATCGTCCGGTACCTCCGCTGGCCTATTTGCCGCTGATGGTTATCTGGTTCGGGATTGGTGAAACGTCCAAGATCCTGCTGATCTACCTGGCGATTTTTGCTCCGGTCGCAATGTCTGCGTTGGCTGGCGTGAAGAGCGCGCAGCAGGTGCGGATCCGCGCCGCTCAATCGCTGGGCGCGAGCCGGGCGCAGGTGTTGTGGTGGGTTATCCTGCCAGGTGCGCTGCCGGAGATCCTCACCGGACTACGCATTGGGCTCGGCGTGGGCTGGTCAACGCTGGTCGCGGCGGAACTGATTGCGGCGACGAGGGGGTTAGGGTTTATGGTGCAGTCGGCCGGTGAGTTTCTGGCAACCGACGTGGTGCTGGCGGGGATCGCGGTGATTGCGATTATCGCCTTTATTCTGGAACTGGGTTTGCGTGCGCTTCAGCGTCGCCTGACACCCTGGCATGGAGAAGTCCAATGAGTGAACGTCTGAGCATTACCCCGTTGGGGCCGTACATCGGCGCGCAGATCGCGGGTGCGGACTTGACCCGTCCGCTGAGCGACAATCAGTTTGAGCAGCTTTACCATGCGGTGCTGCGACATCAGGTGGTGTTCCTGCGCGAACAGGCCATCACACCGCAACAGCAGCGCGCGCTGGCCCAGCGTTTTGGCGATCTGCACATTCATCCGGTTTATCCTCATGCAGAAGGCGTGGAGGAGATTATCGTGCTGGATACGCACAACGATAATCCACCGGATAACGACAACTGGCACACCGATGTCACCTTTATTGAGACACCGCCTGCCGGGGCGATTCTGGCGGCAAAGGAATTACCGTCAACCGGCGGCGATACGCTGTGGACCAGCGGCATTGCGGCGTATGAGGCGCTGTCGGAGCCGTTTCGCCAGCTGTTGAATGGCCTGCGGGCGGAACATGACTTCCGTAAATCCTTCCAGGAATACAAGTACCGTAAGACAGAAGAGGAGCATCAGCGCTGGCGTGAAGCGGTGGCGAAGCATCCGCCGCTGTTGCATCCGGTGGTGCGAACTCATCCGGTGAGCGGTAAACAGGCGCTGTTTGTCAACGAAGGCTTCACCACGCGCATTGTCGATGTGACGGAGAAAGAGAGTGAGGCGCTGCTCGGCTTCCTGTTTGCCCATATTACAAAACCAGAGTTTCAGGTGCGCTGGCGCTGGCAGCCAAATGATGTGGCTATCTGGGATAACCGCGTGACGCAGCATTATGCCAATGCCGATTACCTGCCGCAGCGGCGCATTATGCATCGGGCGACGATCCTGGGGGATAAACCTTATTTCCGTGCAGGCTGATTGCCTGATGGCGCTTTGCTTATCAGGCCTACGAAACGGTAGGGCTGATTGCCTGATGGCACTTTGCTTATCAGGCCTGTGAAACGGTAGGGCTGATTGCCTGATGGCGCTTTGCTTATCAGGCCTACGAAACGGTAGGGCTGACTGCCTGATGGCGCTTTGCTTATCAGACCTGTGAAACGGTAGGGCTGATTGCCTGATGGCGCTTTGCCTATCAGGCCTGTGAAGCGGTAGGGCTGAGTGCCTGATGGCGCTTTGCTTATCAGGCCTGTAAAACGGTAGAGCTGATTGCCTGCTGGCGCTTTGCTTATCAGGCCTGTAAAACGGTAGAGCTGATTGCCTGATGGCGCTTTGCTTATCAGGCCTGTGAACTGTAGGCCGGGTAAGGCGAAGCCACCACCCGGCAAAAATCACAGATGCTCGCCAATATAGCGCTGATAGCGATTAGCCTTCAGATACGTCAGATCCACCAGTACCAGACCATCTACGCAGTGGTTAAAATCCGGATCGCTGCCGAAATCTATAAACTGTACGCCGCCGGGTTCGCAGAGCTCTGAGTATTGCTTGTAAAGCGGAGGAATGCCGCAGCCGAGATTTCCCAGCAGCGACTTCAGCCGTGTCAAATCTTCGCCGTAGTTGTTTCCCGCAAACTGTGCCAGCACATCCGGTAGTGAAGCGGGATAGGGTTGGCGCGAGACGGCCAGCGGGTGCGTTGGCGGGAACCAGAGTCGATAGAAGGCAACTAACAGATCGCGCGCATCCGGCGGCAGTCCTCCGGAGATAGACACCGGCCCGAACAGGTAACGATATTGTGGGTAACGTGCCAGGTATGCGCCGATTCCGGACCAGAGATAATCCAGCCCGCGACGTCCCCAGTAGCGCGGCTGAATAAAGCTGCGTCCCAGCTCAATACCGTGCTGCATGATGTCCGCCATTCGCTCGTCGTAATCAAACAGACTGTGGCTGTAGAGTCCCTCCAGCCCCTGTTTTTCCAGCTGCTGCGCGCAGGGGATAAACCGGTAAGCGCCGACGATTTCGAGATCGTCCTCATCCCATAAGATCAGATGCAGATAGTCATCATCGTAGCGATCGATATCCCTGCGTTTACCGCTCCCCTCGCCGACGGCGCGAAAGGCGATTTCACGCAGTCGCCCCAGCTCGCGCAGGATCGTCGCTTCCTCCTGCCCGTTGCGCTGCCAGAGGTAAATGTGCTTGCCATCGGCGGTTCGCCCCAGACATTCCGTCCGTGCCAGCTCGCGTTTTAGTCGCGCTCTGTTTTCTGGTGGGGCGATCGTCGATTCGCTGCGAAAGACGCCTGGTCGACCTTTGCCCAGCGCGATTACGTGCGCCCGGCACTTTTCCGCCTGTTCGCGCACGCTGCTTTTGCTCGCGGACCACTGCGTCCAGGCAATTTGTTGGCCGATGCTTACGGGCAGCGTGCTGCCGCGACGGCGAAACATCTGCTGCATTAACAGCAGCAGCGTGGCGCTGGAAGAAACCAGCCCGCAGGCATAGAACAGCGGACTGTTATAGGCCTGGATATGCACCGGCAGCAGCGGCGTTCGGTACTTTTCCGCCATGCGGATAAACCCGGAGTGCCAGCGGCGTTCGGCGATCCCTTTCGGCGTCAGCCGTGAGACTTCTCCCGCCGGGAAGAAAACCAGCGCGCCGCCAGCCTGCAGGTGGGTATCCATTTGCTGTAACGATGATTTCGGCGTCCGCCCCTGAATATTGTCTACCGGGATGAACAGCGAGCGCAGGGGTTCCAGATGGGAAAGCAGTCGGTTGGTCACTACTTTGATATCACGACGCACCCGAGAGAGAGCATAGATGAGCGCCAGTCCGTCCAGCGCGCCGGTGGGGTGGTTGGCGATAATCACCAGTGGGCCATTTTCGGGGATGTTTTCGATGTGGTGCTCGGGGATTTCACAACGTATTTGCAGATGCTCCAGGACCTGTTCCACCATATCCACGCCTTTCAGATGGCGATGGCGGGCGGCAAACTGCTGGAACTCTTTTTCATACAGTACGCGCTGAAGCACTTTTTTTTGCCAGGGCGCGGTCCTCGCCTCAGGCCAAAGGTCGTTGAGTACGTTATCGAGACTAAACATAGCCGCATCTCCTTCTGTCCTGTGCTGACAGTAGAAGCGGTAAGTGTCGCTTGTATGACGCTTGAGTGACGTTTTGGGGAAGGGCCGGATGGCGAGGCCACCCGGCAAGGTAACGAAAAAATTAACGCAGGAGTTGCTTCTCGGCCAGATCCAACGCGAAGTAGCTGAAGATCAGATCCGCGCCAGCGCGTTTGATAGCGCCTAAACTTTCCAGCACCACTTTTTCTTCATCAATGGCGCCCGCCATGGCGGCGAATTTGATCATCGCATATTCACCGCTGACCTGATACGCGCCGAGGGGTAACTCGGTACGCTCGCGGATATCACGCAGCACGTCCAGATAGGCACCCGCCGGTTTCACCATCAGGCAGTCCGCACCCTGTGCTTCGTCGAGTAGCGATTCGCGAATTGCCTCGCGGCGGTTCATCGGGTTCATCTGATAGGTTTTGCGATCGCCTTTCAGCGCGGTGCCCGCCGCTTCACGGAACGGACCATAGAACGAAGAGGCAAATTTGGTGGAGTAGGACATGATGGCCGTATCGGTGAAGCCTGCGGCATCCAGCGCCTGGCGAATCGCCTGCACCTGACCATCCATTGCGGCGGAAGGGGCGATGAAATCTGCGCCTGCTGCTGCTGCGACAACGGCTTGTTTACCGAGGTTGGCAAGCGTTGCGTCGTTATCCACACCGTGCTCGCAGAGCACGCCGCAGTGACCGTGGGAGGTATATTCGCAGAAGCAGGTGTCTGACATCACGATCATTTCCGGGACGGTCTGCTTGCATATGCGTGACATCCTCGCTACCAGCCCGTCTTCCTTCCAGGCATCGCTGCCGGTGTCGTCAGTATGGTGAGAGATGCCAAAGGTCATGATGGAACGGATGCCGGCGTTAGCAATGCGCTCGATCTCGCGCGCCAGGTGTCTTTCCGGGATGCGCATGACGCCAGGCATGGCCTCAATCGCTTTGTAGTCGTCGAGTTCTTCTTCAACAAAGATCGGCAACACCAGATCGTTCAAGCTGAGTGTTGTCTCTTCAAACATGGCGCGCAGCGCTGCAGATTTGCGCAGACGGCGAGGGCGATGGATTAAGTCTGTCATGGTATGCCTGATGTTTGTGAAATTGAAGGCCATAGTATACCTGAAGCCGCGTGTGAGTGTTTTACGAAAATGGGCCTTATGGTTTTGTTTTATTGATAAATAAATGAGAGAACCTGGCAATTTTTTGATATAAATAGCTAAATATTTATATTTGAATATTTTATTACTTTATTTTGTTTATTTAAAATATCTATTTATTTAAATGAGGTTGTATTTTGACTGGTTAAGGGGTTATTTATTTGCCATTATCAATCATCGCTGCTTTAAGTATTGATGTATTATATGTATCTTGCTTTTCTGGTTTGTGTATTGTGTTGATTTATATGTGTTTTTGTGTTTTTTAGTTGAATATTTTTCTGGTTTCTGTTATTGTCTGTTTCCGGACTCCAAGGAAAGAATAATTGAACCTTTCATTGAAGACGCCGCATAATCCTCCTCGCGAAACATAATGTTTTCTATGCATTGATATTTGATGGACCAATACTATTATGTCCCTGAGGAGGGATAACAAATGCACTCCTGGAAAAAGAAACTTGTAGTCTCACAATTAGCATTAGCCTGCACTTTGGCAATCACTTCTCAGGCGAATGCTTCAACAGACATTTCTGGCACGACGTACATCACATTTAACCACTATAACGATGCCACCTATGCGGATGGTGTGTACTACGATGGTTACGTTGGCTGGAATAACTATGCCGCTGACAGCGTTTATAACGGGGATATCTATCCGGTAATCAACAACGCGACCGTTAACGGTGTGATTTCAACTTACTATCTGGATGATGGTCTTTCTACCAACACGAATAGCAACAGCCTGACGATTAAAAACAGCACTGTACACGGCATGATTACGTCTGAGTGCATGACGACCGAATGTGCAGATGGTCGTGATACGGGCTATGTTTACGATCGTCTGGCGCTGACTGTTGATAACTCAACCATCGACGACAACTACGAGCATTACACCTACAACGGTACCTATACCGACGGCACTGCTGATACGCACGTTGTTGATGTCTACGACCTGGGCACCGCGATTACGCTGGATCAGGAAGTGGATCTGGCTATCAGCAACAACTCTCACGTTGCGGGCATTACGCTGACTCAGGGGTATGAGTGGGAAGATATTGACGATAACACCGTTAGCACGGGCGTAAACAGCGGTGAGGTGTTTAACAACACGATCACAGTAACGAATTCTACCGTGACATCAGGTTCATGGTCAGATGAAGGAACTGCAGGCTGGTTCGGCAATAACAATAATGCAAGTGACTATAGCAACACTCTGACGGCTGATGACGTTGCAATTTCCGCAATTGCGAATCCGTATGCAGACAATGCGATGCAGACGACGGTCAATCTCAGCAATTCAACTCTGATGGGCGATGTTGTGTTCTCCAGCAACTTCGACGAAAACTTCTTCCCGGACGGTGCTGACAGCTATCGTGATACCGACACGACTGTCGACACTAACGGCTGGGATGGTACTGACCGCATGGATGTTACCCTGAATAATGGTAGCAAATGGGTCGGTGCGGCAATGTCTGTGCATCAGGTTGATACCGATGGTGATGGTGTCTATGACAGCGTTGCTGCCGGAACTGACGCGACGGCAACCCTGATCGACATCGCAGCCAATAGCCTGTGGCCATCGTCCACCTATGGTATTGACAATGGTGGCACCGCTTATGATGAAAATGGTCACGTTGTTGGCAACGAAGTTTATCAAAGTGGCCTGTTCAACGTCACGCTGAACGGCGGTTCTGAGTGGGATACCACCAAAACCTCTCTGATTGATACGCTGAGCATCAACAGCGGCTCTGTGGTGAATGTTGCAGATTCTTCACTGGTTTCTGACACCATTGCTCTGACCGGTGGCGCAGCGCTGAACATCAACGAAGACGGGCATGTCGCAACTGACACGCTGACGGTTGACAACAGTACCGTCACCATTGCAGATGATGTCGCTGCAGGCTGGAGCGTAGGTGATGCTGCACTGTATGCCAACACCATCAATGTGACCAATAACGGCGTGCTGGACGTAAGCAACAGCGCTGATTACGCGTTGCAAACAGATACCCTGAACCTGACCAGCACGACCGATGCGAATGGCAACGTGAATGCAGGTGTGTTTGAGATTCACAGCAACAACTATGTGCTGGATGCCGACCTGACAAACGATCGTACCGCAGACACCACGAAGTCTAACTACGGTTACGGTGTTATCGCCATGAATTCCGATGGTCACCTGACCATTAACGGCAATGGTGATGCCTACAGCGCTGACCTGTCTGAAGTGGATAACGTGGGCGACAATGTCGCTGCCGCAACCGGCAACTACAAAGTGCGTATCGACAACGCAACCGGCGAAGGCACCATCGCAGATTACAAAGACAAAGAGCTGATCTACGTTAACGATAAGAACAGCACGGCTACCTTCTCTGCAGCGAACAAAGCAGACCTGGGGGCGTACACCTATCAGGCGCAGCAGCAAGGCAACACCGTTGTGATGGAACAGATGGAGTTGACTGACTACGCTAACATGGCGCTGAGCATCCCGTCTGCTAACACCAATATCTGGAATCTGGAACAAGACACGGTTGGTACGCGTCTGACCAACTCTCGTCACGGTCTCCAGGATAATGGCGGTGCGTGGGTAAGTTACTTCGGCGGCAACTTCAACGGCGATAACGGAACCATTAACTACGATCAGGATGTCAACGGCATCATGGTGGGTGTGGATACCAAAGTTGATGGTAACAACGCGAAGTGGATCGTGGGTGCGGCGGCAGGCTTTGCGAAAGGCGATGTTAGCGATCATACCGGTAAAGTGGATCAGGACAGCCAGTCTGCCTACCTTTACTCCTCTGCTCGCTTCGCGAACAACATCTTTGTGGATGGCAGCCTGAACTATACCCACTTCAACAATGATCTGACCGCGAATATGAGCGATGGTCAGTATGTTGATGGCAGCACCTCTGCGGATGCGTGGGGCTTCGGTCTGAAACTGGGTTACGACTGGAAAGTGAGTGATGCGGGTTACGTGACTCCATACGGCAGCGTGTCTGGTTTGTTCCAGTCTGATGATGGTTATCGCCTGAGCAACGACATGCAGGTTGATGGTCAGTCCTATGACAGCATGCGTTATGAACTGGGAGTTGATGCCGGTTATACCTTCACGTACAGCGAAGATCAGGCTCTGACGCCTTACTTCAAACTGGCCTACGTGTATGACGATGCGAACAACGATGCTGATGTCAACGGCGATTCCATCGACAATGGTACTGAAGGTTCTGCGGTTCGTGTTGGACTGGGTACACAGTTCAGCTTTACCAAGAACTTTAGCGCTTATACCGATGCGAACTACCTCGGCGGTGGCGATGTTGATCAGAACTGGTCTGCAAACGCAGGGGTTAAATACACCTGGTAATCAGTCTCTTACAGGAATGTATAAGGTGTAGTTAATTAAAAAAAATGCCCGTCAAGGATTTGACGGGCATTAATGCAGGGAACGCGCAGATGTTATCTCTGAATAAACCGTTAAAAGAATTTGGTCAGCTCGATAAGTCTTTGTCTAAATATGGCACCCGTTTTGAACATATCCATGAAAAACATCTTATCTATTCCACGGAAAAGAACCCTGACACGACATTAGTGATTCTGGAAGGGATTATCTCATTAAGACGTAATGAAGATATTCTTGTTGGTATTGCTCAGGCTCCTTTCATTATGGGACTGACCAATGGGGTAATGAAACATGATGTTCAGTACGATCTTGTCAGCGAGGGGAAATGTTCGGGATACCACCTCTCTGCCTCACAAACCGTTGCGATTATTGAAGAATGCCAGTTGTGGCGTGAGGCCTTTTACTGGCTGACCTGGCAGAACCGTATTCTGCAGCAGCGCGATCGACAGTTAATTGGCAATAATTCCTACGAGCAAATCCGTACCACTCTTTTCTCGATGAATGAGTGGGATGAAGGTTTACGCTCCAGAATTGGGGTGATGAATTACATTCACCAGCGCACGCGAATTTCGCGTTCTGTCGTGGCAGAAGTACTGGCGGCGTTACGTAAGGGCGGCTATATCGAAATGAGTAAAGGCAAACTGGTTAGAATAAACCGTCTGCCTTCTGATTATTAATTAAGACGCCGGAATCACGCGAGGGGTATTTTCGCTCAGTTCGACGACCAGATCGTTAATACCGTTACTCATATTGGTAAAACGGGTGAGCGGAGAGCGAGTGACGACGACAAATGCGCCCACATTTTTTTGCGGAATCATCGCCATATAGGTAATGAACCCACCGCCACCACCGGTTTTTTGAATAATTCCCGGGCGTCCATTCTTCGGCGCCATATAGACCCAGCCTAATCCCAACGCATCGGCTTTGCCGGGAACATCCATACCCGTTACCCGCGTTAACTGCGTGCGCTGATAAATCAGCGTCTGCATTCTGTCGGCCTGATTACTGCGCTGGTAAAAATCAGAGGACAGATATTGCTGCATCCAGCGCATCATATCGCCCGGTGTTGAGTACACGCCGCCGCTGCCGATGGCCGCCAGCGTGTTATTGCACGGACTGGCCCCTTTTTCCGCCACCATCAAACGTTTGCACTGATCGGGAGAGGGAGTATAGGTGGTGTCTTTCATGCCCAGCGGGCGGGTGATCTTCTCTTCAAACAGTTGGGTATAAGGCTTGCCGGAGGCGTTTGCCAGCGCATCAGCCAACAGGTCGAACGCCAGGTTGGAATAGGCCGCCTGTGACCCCGGCGCGGCTTTCAGGGTTGCTGTGGAGAGGTAGTTCCAGCGCTGTTCTCGCGTCGGCCAGACGAACACCGGACGCTTTGCCGCGCCACCAGGTTGTTCACGGGGCAGTGCGCTGGTGTGTGTCGCCAGATTGACCAGCGTGATCGGTTTCCCTTCATATGACGGTACGCGCGCGCCGACAGGGGCATATTTACTCAGCGGATCGTCCAGTTTGACCGTACCCTGATCGAGCAGTTTCACCAGCATTTCACTGGTCATCAGTTTGGTGAGGGACGCAATGCGAATGACCGAATCCAGTTGTGGTCGCACGTTATTGCCCGGACGGGTTTCGCCGAAACTGCGAAAGACGCGCTGGTTGCCGTCGATGACGACGAGCGCCATCCCCGTCGCACCGCTGCCATAGAAAATATGATCGGCATAACGCTCGACAATATCAGACGCAAAAACCGGATCGGCAACAGGTTGAGCCGCCTGGACTGAGGTCAATGACGCCGCACACAGCGCGGCAGAAAAAAGCAGACTACGTTTCAACGGTGGTGTCCATGAATGAGGTGAAGTGAAAAACGTGACACGAAATCATTCAGGAAGCATCAAGGCGGCAAGCGAGTAAATCCCCAGGTGCATAGTTAACTATGTGACAGGGGGTTATGCGCGTAGCCAACAAAGAGGCAACCAGAAGGATGATGTGTATGCGTATTTATACTACGCAACGGCACATTGCAAAGCGCTAATTAGAGCAAGGATAGAGAGAAAAACGTAACGGCGCGTAAATGGGGCGCTTTTGCCGCGAAGGAAAATCCGCTTTTGTGATCCAGGGCGTGCAATAATCTTGCATCACTATTTCTTGATGGGGCTGACGATGTCTGAAAAACGGGTTGTGATGGTTGTTGATATGCAAGTCGGCGTGTTTGCCACGCCGCGTATTCATCGGGAAGCGTGCGTGGAACGCATCAATCAGCTTACCCGGGCGGCTGATCTCACGATTTTTATTCAGCATACCGAGGCGGGTGGGCTGGAGGAGGGAAGTGCAGGATTCGCACTGCTACCTGAACTGAGCACGCCCGCGAATGCAAAATACGTCACGAAAACCGCGTGCGATTCCTTTTACAAAACGGCGCTCGAATCGTTACTGCGTGAAGAGGCGATTTCGCATTTTGTTATCTGCGGCTGTGCGACGGACTATTGCGTCGATACCACCATCAGAATCGGTGCCAGTCGGGGTTATCGCATAACGGTTGCGGAAGATGCCCACACCACCGCGCATCGCCCGGCCGCACCAGCACAGACGCTCATTGCACACCATAATGATGTCTGGCGCAATCTGATCGTGCCCGATAATCCGGTGTGGGTGAAACCCGTCGACACAATTCTTCAGGACTGGAAAACGAACTAAGCGCCACCATGTTGGTCACAATGGGCGGTTTCGCCTGTTGTGACCGTCTATTTTCAACCCGCGCGGCGGAAAAAACACAGCAGTTGTCATAACGATAAGAAGTTAGCAGGAGAGCATCATGTTTAAGTCTTTTTTCCCAAAGCCGGGACCTTTTTTCCTTTCGGCTTTCATTTGGGCATTAGTTGCGGTTATTTTCTGGCAAGCTGGAGGGAGTGACTGGGTTGCGCGACTGACTGGCGCAGCTGGTACCGTGCCCATTAGCGCTGCCCGTTTCTGGTCGCTGAGTTACCTGATTTTTTATGCCTACTATGTGCTTTGTGTCGGGCTATTTGCGCTGTTCTGGTTTCTCTACAGTCCGCATCGCTGGCAGTACTGGTCGATTCTTGGTACCTCGCTGATTATCTTCGTCACCTGGTTTTTGGTCGAAGTGGGGGTGGCCGTCAACGCCTGGTACGCGCCATTCTACGATCTGATCCAGACCGCCCTCAGCGCGCCGCATAAAGTCACCATGAGCCAGTTCTATAACGAACTGGGGGTTTTCCTTGGCATCGCGCTGATTGCCGTGGTGATTAGCGTGCTGAATAACTTTTTTGTCAGCCACTATGTGTTCCGCTGGCGTACGGCGATGAACGAATATTACATGGCGCAGTGGCAGCATCTGCGACATATCGAAGGGGCGGCGCAGCGTGTGCAGGAAGACACCATGCGTTTTGCGTCAACGCTGGAAAGCATGGGCGTGAGCTTCATCAATGCCATCATGACGCTGATCGCTTTCCTGCCGGTGCTGGTTGCGCTTTCTCCGCACGTGCCTGAGCTGCCGATTGTCGGCCATGTGCCTTACGGTCTGGTGATTGCGGCGATCGTCTGGTCACTGATGGGCACCGGTTTGCTGGCGGTCGTCGGGATCAAACTTCCGGGACTGGAATTTAAAAATCAGCGAGTGGAAGCGGCTTATCGTAAAGAGCTGGTATACGGGGAAGATGACGCTAATCGCGCCACGCCGCCGACGGTTCGTGAGCTGTTCAGTGCGGTTCGCCAGAACTATTTCCGCCTCTATTTTCACTACATGTATTTTAATATCGCGCGCATTCTCTACCTGCAGGTGGACAACGTTTTCGGTTTGTTCCTGCTGTTTCCGTCGATTGTTGCCGGTACGATTACGCTGGGTCTGATGACGCAAATTACCAACGTCTTTAGCCAGGTGCGGGGCGCGTTCCAGTACCTGATTAACTCGTGGACGACGCTGGTCGAACTGATGTCTATCTATAAACGTCTGCGCAGCTTTGAGCGCGAACTGGACGAGCGGGATATTCAGGCTGTCACCCACACTCTTGGTTAACAAAAGGAAACGTTATGTCGGCGGTATCTTGTCTTTTCCCATTGTCATTGCTGGCCGGGCTGGTGCTGGCAGGATGTAGTAGTCAGCCCTCGCAACCGCTGAAGAAAGGTGAGAAACCGGTAGACGTCGCGAGCGTGGTGCGCCAGAAAATGCCGGCCAGCGTGAAGGATCGGGACGGCTGGGCGCAGGATATCGCCAAAACGTTTGAAAGCCAGAAGCTGGCACCCACGGTGGAAAATATCTGTTCGGTGCTGGCGGTCGCGCAGCAGGAGTCCAACTATCAGGCCGATCCGGCCGTTCCGGGGTTGAGCAAAATTGCCTGGCAGGAGATAGACCGACGTGCCGAACGGATGCACATCCCGGTTTTCCTGGTACATACCGCGCTGAAAATCACATCCCCGAATGGGAAAAGCTACAGCGAGCGTCTGGATTCGGTAAAAACGGAAAAACAGCTCAGCGCCATTTTTGATGATTTTATCAATATGGTGCCGATGGGGCAGACGCTGTTCGGTTCACTCAATCCGGTACACACCGGCGGCCCGATGCAGGTCAGCATTGCGTTTGCCGAGCAGCACAGCAAAGGATATCCGTGGAAAATGAATGGAACGGTGCGCCAGGAAGTGTTCAGCCGTCGCGGTG
Source organism: Citrobacter amalonaticus Y19 (assembly GCF_000981805.1). Classification (NCBI taxonomy): domain Bacteria; kingdom Pseudomonadati; phylum Pseudomonadota; class Gammaproteobacteria; order Enterobacterales; family Enterobacteriaceae; genus Citrobacter; species Citrobacter amalonaticus. The sequence continues at coordinate 356,343 of NZ_CP011132.1, forward strand.
GACTCTGGTTCGGAACCTATCATCTGCTCAATTACCCGGCCAACTACAGCGCGCCGATTTTCCGCTTTGCCGACTTTAACGCCGGATGGTACGCCAGCCGTAACGCTGCGTTTCAAAACGCGGTCAGTAAAGCCAGTGGCGTCAAACTGGCGCTGGATGGTGACCTGATCGCTTACGGCAATAAAGAGGCCGGTAAAACGGAGCTGGCGGTGCGTAAACTGGCGGGCAAACTGGATCTCAGCGAAAGCGCGATCCGTCGACAACTGGAGAAAGGCGACAGTCTCGCGTTTGAAGAGACCGTGCTTTACGAAAGGGTGTTCAAGCTTGCTGAGACAAAATCAGGGAAGGCACTGCCGCGTGAAATGCTGCCAGGTATTCAGCTTGAAAGCCCGAAAATCACCCGGAATCTCACCACGGCCTGGTTTGCAAAACGGGTCAACGATCGTCGGGCGACGTGTATGGGGCAGTAATCGCCGGGCCATTACTGGCGGCGGTAACGCCAGCGTAGGATAGCGGCGATGACGCCGAAAATCAGACTGCCGACCAGAAACGGCACCAGACCAAAGATAGTCCCGACGCCCAGCCCAATCTCCACGCGCGGGCGTCCTGTCTCTTGCACCTGCATCAGGTGCTCATATACGCCTGGTGCGTGAACCAGCAGGTTCAGGATCTGCGCCCCGGCCCAAAAACAGAACAGAACAAACACGGCGTAAGCGATGTTGCCTGGCGTAGAGGCGGTTTCTCGATGTTTCCCGTTAAACAAGGATTTTGAGAGAGTGAAATCAGCCATAAATGACCTCCGCGAGTAATTCTGCATCTCTGACACCATGCCAGTAACTTACCGTGAGTCTGACAGGTCATCGCGTTTGTCAATATCAGAATGATGGTAATTTCAGTCTGGGATGAATCCTGGATTGCAGATTCTTGTTGGTTGTCACAAATCGGTTACCTTAAATTAAATTTTGCAACATTTAAGAAATTCCGCATACGACACAGACCGGTTTCCCGTAATATGCAATGATGCTTTTTTTCGTTCGGGAGTTGCCATGAACCTGCCTGTAAAAATACGCCGTGACTGGCACTACTACGCCTTTGCGATCGGACTGATTTTCATTCTGAACGGTGTTGTTGGGCTGTTGGGCTTTGAAGCCAAAGGCTGGCAAACCTATGCCGTGGGTCTGGTGACCTGGGTCATCAGCTTCTGGTTGGCGGGATTGATTATTCGTCGTCGTGTGGAGGATGAAGCGGCGTAAGCCTGATGTGCAACGTCGTCATCAGGCTTACCGGGAGGTGCTGATTACATCGTTGTTTTCAGCGCGTTATCCGCAGCGTGACGTTCCAGCGCCAGTTCGATCAAGCGGGTGATCAAATCGGTATAGCCTAAACCGCTGGCCTGCCAGAGTTTCGGATACATGCTGATGTTGGTAAAGCCTGGCAGGGTGTTGATCTCATTGATCACCACCTCATTATCGGCCGTTAAGAAGACATCGACGCGCGCCATGCCGGCGCAGCCCAGCGTCTGATACGCCTGAATGGCAATCTCACGGATTTTGTCGTTGATCTGAGGCTCAATCGCCGCAGGGACCACCACTTTCGCGCCATTATCATCAATGTATTTGGTGTCGTAGGCATAGAAATCACTGTTGAGCACGATCTCGCCACAGGTGCTGGCCTGCGGATGATCGTTGCCCAACACCGCGCACTCGATCTCACGCCCTTTGATCCCTTGCTCCACCACCACTTTGTGATCGAATTCGAACGCGAGGGCGACAGCCTGCGCGTATTGCGCTGCGCTGGTGACCTTACTGACGCCGACAGACGATCCCTGATTAGCGGGCTTAACGAACAGCGGCAGGCCAAGACGGGCTTCTACCTCTGCAAAACTTATCGTATTGCGGTTGGCGCGCGTCAGCGTAATAAACGGCGCGATATTCAGTCCGGCATCACGCAACAACCGCTTAGTGACGTCTTTATCCATGCACGCCGCAGAGCCCAGTACGTCGGAACCGACGAAGGGCAGATTTGCCACGCGCAGCATTCCTTGCAGTGAACCATCCTCGCCCAGCGTGCCGTGCACAATCGGGAAAATGACGTCCACGGTCGGCAGCGGCTGGCCATTCTGCGCATCAATCAACTGCTGCTCATGCCTACCCGGAACCTGTGCCAGGCTGGTCGCAGAAGGACGCAGCGCAATATGCGCCGGATCGTTCGCATTGAGCAGGTAATTGTTGGCATCGCTGACGTGCCACTGCCCTTGCTTATCAATGCCTAACAACACGACGTCAAAGCGGGTCTTGTCGATGGCATCGACAATATTTTTTGCCGATTGCAATGACACTTCATGCTCCGCTGATTTACCACCAAATACGATTCCTACCCGCAACTTTGCCATCTTAAACCCATTCCCTCGAACACAAAGCGTATACATTACCACGACAAAACGAGGGATTCGCGGGCTTCTGCCATAATGTTAGGGAGAATTGCACGGGAGGGAACGTGAAAGGAAAAGGCTGGCTGTTGGTGATGATTCTGGGCGTGGCGTGTGGCGTGGGATATCGCTATCTGCCGTCTTATTACAACCCGCTCACCCCTCTTGAGTTGTCTGACCCGCCAAACTGGATCACTCAATTTAAGCTTAAACGTCTGACGCCGGCGCGTTGTCAGGCGCTGTTGCTGCAGGCAAACCAGCAGAAGCTGATTACTTCACAGCCCGTGGCCGACAGCGCAGGCGAATGTCCTTTAACCGACGTGGTACGGGTACGGGATTTTGGCGCAGTTAAACTGAGTAGCAGCTTTCTTGCTTCCTGTCCGTTAGCGCTGCGTTCGGCGCTGTATGTCGGGCAGCAGGCTGCGCCGTTGACGGAACGTCTGATGATGAGCCTACTGGTTCGGATTGAGCATCTCGGCAGCTTCGCCTGTCGCAATATTTACCATCGTCCTGACGCGCGTCGTAGCGAGCACGCCAGCGCGCAGGCCCTGGATGTCAGCGGCTTTAGCCTTGCCGACGGCAGGCACTTCACCGTTCTGCGCGGCTGGAAGCAGGAGGAAAGCGCCCCATGGCTACGGGCGCTGCTCAACGTGAGCTGTCAATACTATGGCAACGGCTTAGGACCGGACTACAACGCCGCCCACGCCAACCATTTTCACCTGGGGATACGGGGAATCGGCCTTTGTCGCTAAGCATAAAGCCCTGCGGTTTACTGGGTTTTAATGTGATGTGTTTCACAAAAATGGTGACCGGGAAGATAAAATAGTAAATTGCGCGACAGGGCACCACAGGATCCCCTGACAGACGTGGAGATTGTTAAACTAACGGCGTTTTCTGCTATTAATCACGATGAGCGTTTATGGAATCCTGGAAAGTTAATCTCATTTCCGTCTGGTTCGGCTGCTTTTTTACCGGTCTGGCAATCAGTCAAATCCTGCCGTTTTTGCCGCTGTATATTTCGCAGCTTGGGGTGGACTCCCACGAAGCGCTCTCGATGTGGTCCGGTCTGACATTCAGTGTCACATTCTTAATCTCCGCGATTGTCTCTCCGCTCTGGGGGAGCCTGGCAGACCGTAAAGGTCGCAAGCTGATGCTGCTGCGCGCTTCGCTCGGCATGGCGATTGCGATACTGCTGCAAGCCTTTGCTACCAACGTCTGGCAGCTTTTCCTGCTGCGCGGCATCATGGGCTTAACGTCCGGTTATATCCCTAACGCGATGGCGCTGGTGGCGTCTCAGGTGCCTCGTGATCGCAGCGGATGGGCACTCAGTACGTTGGCGACCGCGCAAATCAGCGGTGTGATTGGCGGCCCGCTGATGGGCGGTTTTATTGCCGATCATGTGGGTTTACGCCCGGTCTTTTTTATCACCGCAATACTGCTGGTCGTCAGCTTTCTGGTCACTCTCTTCTTGATTAAAGAAGGTGTCCGACCGACTCTGAAAAAGAGCGAACGGCTGAGCGGGAAAGCCGTATTTGCTTCACTGCCGTATCCGGCGTTGGTTATCAGCCTCTTTTTCACTACGCTGGTGATTCAGTTGTGCAATGGCTCAATCAGTCCGATTCTGGCGCTATTTATTAAGTCGATGGCTCCGGACAGTAATAATATTGCCTTTTTGAGCGGGTTAATCGCCTCGGTGCCTGGCGTGTCGGCACTGATTTCTGCGCCGCGACTGGGTAAGCTTGGCGATCGCATCGGCACCGAAAGGATCCTGATGGCGACGCTGATTTGTGCGGTCGTGCTGTTCTTTGCCATGTCGTGGGTCACGACGCCTTTCCAGCTTGGCGTTTTACGTTTTCTGCTCGGTTTTGCCGATGGCGCAATGCTGCCTGCCGTCCAGACGCTGCTGGTCAAATACTCCAGCGACCAAATAACCGGGCGTATTTTTGGTTATAACCAATCGTTTATGTATCTTGGCAATGTTGCGGGTCCGCTAATGGGGGCAACGGTGTCGGCAATGGCGGGATTTCGTTGGGTATTTATTGCCACTGCGGTCATTGTGATGATTAACCTTTGTCAGTTAACCCTTGTTCTGCGCCAGCGGCGAAATATCCGTAAGCGTGTGTAAAACGATTAAAAATGACTTAAGTGAAATCAATCGTTTTTTTATCATAACTTTAACTTATGGCCGGGGGTGACTATTTTATTCATGACTTTTAATTCTGGTTTTTGTTTTTCTGCGAGAAACGTTTCGCTCACCGTATTCTGTGATTATTTACGCAAAGTCTTTCCTTTCTTATAAAAATACTACTTTCAGACTCTAGGCAGCATGGATTCATAATGATACCGTCAGCCTTCTTTGGATAAGGAAATGCGGTCATGAAAAATCTAATAGCTGAGTTGTTGCTTAAGCTTGCCCAGAAAGAGGAAGAGTCAAAAGAACTGGTTGCTCAGGTAGAAGCATTAGAGATTATCGTTACAGCGATGCTGCGCAATATGGCTCAGAGCGAGCAGCAGCTGTTGATTCATCAGGTTGAGGGCGCACTTGACGGCGTAAAGCCCGATGCCAGCGTTCCGGATAACGATACGGAGTTGCTGCGCCAGTATGTACATAAGTTATTGAGGCATCCTCGTTACTAGTGATATTCAGTTTCTACGCTGTCATAAACCTGTCATGTCATAGACCTATAGTCGCTTTGTTTTTATTTTAAGTGTATTAAGTACATGGAGAAAATAAAGTGAAACAAAGCGCTATCGCTCTTGCATTGTTACCGCTGCTGTATATCCCTGTTAGTCATTCTGAAACATCATCCATGTCGGTTCTGGACAACCGTGCCGCGCAAGGGGATATTACAACGCCAGGCGGAGCACGCCGTTTATCGGCCGATCAAACACAAGCATTGCGCGAATCACTGAATGATAAACCCGCAAAAAATATTATTTTATTGATTGGCGATGGTATGGGCGATTCAGAAATTACCGCTGCGCGAAATTATGCTGAAGGCGCGGGTGGTTATTTTAAAGGGATTGATGCCTTACCGCTGACCGGCCAATACACGCACTATGCGCTGGATAAAAAAACCGGTAAGCCAGATTACGTGACAGACTCCGCTGCGTCGGCAACCGCATGGACAACCGGTGTGAAAACCTATAACGGCGCGCTGGGCGTCGATATTCACGAAAAAGATCACACGACGCTGCTGGAAATGGCAAAAGCGGCGGGGCTGGCGACGGGCAACGTCTCGACCGCAGAGCTACAGGATGCTACGCCTGCCGCGCTGGTGGCGCACGTCACGTCACGTAAATGCTATGGCCCGAGCGTAACGAGCGAGAAATGCCCGACGAATGCGCTGGAAAAAGGCGGCAAAGGCTCAATAACCGAACAACTGCTGAATGCCCGTGCGGATGTGACGCTGGGCGGCGGCGCGAAAACATTCGCCGAAACCGCGACAGCGGGCGAATGGCAGGGCAAAACGCTGCGTGAACAGGCCGAAGCCCGGGGCTACCAACTGGTCGGCGACGCGGCCTCACTGGCGGTAATCGGCGAAGCCAGTCAGGACAAACCGCTGCTGGGACTGTTCTCTGACGGCAACATGCCTGTGCGCTGGGAAGGCCCCAAAGCGTCTTATCACGGCAATATTGATAAGCCAGTCGTGACCTGTACACCGAATCCAAAACGCGACGAGACCGTCCCGACGCTGGCGCAAATGACTGACAAAGCCATTGAGCTGCTCAGCAAAAATGAGAAGGGATTCTTCCTGCAGGTGGAAGGGGCTTCTATCGATAAACAGGATCACGCGGCGAACCCTTGCGGACAGATTGGCGAGACGGTGGATCTGGACGAAGCCGTACAGCGCGCGCTGGCCTTTGCAAAGAAAGAGGGTAACACGCTGGTGATCGTCACCGCCGATCACGCCCACGCCAGCCAGATCGTTGCGCCGGAGACAAAAGCGCCGGGTCTGACCCAGGCGTTGAACACGAAAGATGGCGCCGTGATGGTGATTAGCTACGGCAACTCTGAAGAAGAGTCTCAGGAGCATACGGGCAGCCAGTTGCGCATCGCGGCCTACGGTCCTCATGCAGCCAACGTGGTCGGGCTGACCGATCAAACCGACCTGTTCTATACCATGAAAGCGGCGTTAGGCCTGAAATAATCCAGCCCCCGGCAGGATAACGTTTGCTGTCGGGTGGTTTTTTTATCATTAGCAGCCAGACTTATCTGCATATCCCCGCGTTTACCCGCGGGAGATAGTCGAGTGAATGCTCAAAAAAGGATGGTGCTATGAAAATAACATTACTGGTTACCCTATTGTTTGGTTTGATCTTTCTAACGACCGTTGGTGCGGCAGAGAAAACTTTAACGCCGCAGCAGCAGCGCATGACCACCTGTAATCAACAGGCGACCGCGAAGACGTTGAAGGGCGATGCCCGTAAGACGTACATGAGCGATTGCCTTAAAAACAGTCAGTCCGCGCCCGGAGAAAAAAGTCTGACGCCGCAACAGCAAAAAATGCGCGAGTGCAACGTCCAGGCGACGGAACAATCGCTGAAAGGTGACGATCGCAGTAAGTTTATGAGTGCCTGCCTGAAGAAAGCGGCGTAGCGCCGACGTAGTGCCTATATAGTGCCGATATAGTGCTAACGGGTGAGCAAAGAAAAACGCTCACCCGAAATTTCATACTTTCCCCGCCAGACCCGTCTCTATAATTTGGGAAAATTGTTTCAGAATGTTCCCAAAAAATAATGAATGACGAAAACTTTTACAAAAAAGCGGTCAACCTCGATGAAGAGTCTCTTTCATCGCAGCAAAATGACCATCAACGCTCTGGACTGCGATTCGCCCGGCGGGTGAGAGTGCCGCGCGCAGTGGCGCTGGGAGGGATGTTTTTCCCTGTCGCCGCGGCGCTGGTTGCGAGCCCCGTATCCGGTGTCTGGTGGTTGTTGCTGGTGGGATGGGCGTTCGTCTGGCCGCACCTGGCCTGGCAAATCGCCAGCAGAGCCGTCGATCCATTGAGTCGGGAATTCGCCAATTTAAAAACGGATGCGGTCCTCGCCGGAATGTGGGTCGGCCTGATGGGCGCCAATGCGCTCCCCTCCACCGCGCTGTTGATGATCATCTGTATGAATCTGATGGGCGCAGGCGGTATGCGACTGTTTATTGCCGGGCTGGCCCTGATGGTGGTCGCTTGTCTGGTCACGCTGCAACTGACGGGCGTCTCTCTGGCCTTAAGAAGCGCGCCACTGGAAGGGGCGCTGACGCTGCCGGTCATCGTGATTTACCCGCTGTTATTCTCCTGGGTCAGCTATCAGGCCGCGACAAAACTGGCGCAGCACAAGCGCCGGTTGCAGGTGATGAGCACGTGTGATGGCATGACGGGGGTTTACAACCGGCGGCACTGGGAAATATTACTGCGCAATGAATTTGAGCATTGTCGTCGCCAGCATCGGGATGCCACGCTGCTCATCATCGATATCGACCACTTTAAGAGTATTAATGATACCTGGGGACATGACGTTGGCGATGAAGCCATTCTGGCGCTAACCCGGCAGTTGAGAATGACCCTGCGCGGGAGCGATCTGATCGGGCGTTTTGGCGGTGATGAATTTGCGGTGATTATGTGCGGTACGCCAGCGGAAAGCGCCATAGCAGCGATGTCGCGGGTTCATGAGGGGTTACACGGGTTACGCCTGGCCTGCGCGCCGCAGGTTATTTTGCATATCAGCGTCGGCGTTGCACCGTTAACCCCGCAGTTTGGTCACTACCGCGAATGGCTGAAATCAGCCGATCTGGCGCTCTACAAAGCAAAGAATGCCGGACGTAACCGCACCGAAGTGGCGGCCTGACGTCCGGTTGTTCACTCAGGATTTACTGAGGTTCTCTGACTTCTCCATACACTTCGCCATCGCTTCAATCACCGCCGCGCGAAATCCTCTCGCTTCCAGTACGCGGACTGCTTCAATCGTCGTGCCGCCAGGCGAACAAACCATATCTTTCAGTACGCCAGGATGCTCGCCCGTTTCCAGCACCATTTTTGCAGAACCCATGACCGCCTGAGCGGCAAATTTGTAAGCCTGCGCGCGCGGCATACCGCCCAGCACCGCGGCATCTGCCATTGCTTCAATAAACATAAAGACATATGCCGGGGCGGAGCCGCTGACGCCAACCACCGGGTGAATCATCGACTCGGCAATCACTTCGGCTTCGCCAAAACAGCGGAAAATATTCAGCACGTCAGCGGTATCTTCCGGGGTAACCAGCGCGTTTGGCGTTACCGAGGTCATCCCGGCATTAACCAGAGACGGCGTGTTCGGCATCGCACGTACGATTTTCCGGTCGTGCCCCAGCGCGCGGGCGAGTTGATCGAGGGTTACGCCTGCCGCGATAGAGACCACTAGCGACTCTTTATTGAGACTGGAGGTGACCTCGCTGAGTACTTTGATCATGATGCCCGGCTTCACGGCGCCGAACACTATATCCGCCACCTGGGCGACTTCCTGGGCGGACTGCGCGGCGTTGATACCGTACTGATCGTGCAGCGCGGCGACTTTATCGGGGGAAGGGGTGTAGACCCAGATCTGGCCAGGAAGCACCTGACCGCTGGCAATCAGGCCGCCGAGGATCGCTTTCCCCATATTGCCGCAGCCGATAAAACCGATTTTCTTCTCCATCTCGTCACTCCCTATGGGTGATAGTTGTTGTTTTGTTTGATAAAGCCTAGCTTAGCGCGGATTGAAAGAGGCATGAAGGATAAACAGCACTTTGCCGCAGCGCAAAAGCACGAGACAATAGCCGATTGCACATGAGAAGGGAGACAATATGACCATATGGGTGGATGCGGATGCGTGTCCGAACGTAATAAAAGAGATCCTCTATCGTGCCGCCGGACGTATGCAAATATCGTTGATTCTGGTGGCGAACCAGAGCCTGCGAGTGCCGCCGTCACCGTATATCCGTACGCTGCGCGTTCCTGCGGGTTTTGACGTGGCGGACAACGAGATTGTGCGGCAGTGTACAGCAGGCGATCTGGTCATCACTGCCGATATCCCTCTGGCCGCTGAGGTGCTGGCGAAAGGCGCGTCGGCGCTCAATCCGCGTGGTGAACGCTACACCGAGTCGACCATTCGTGAACGTTTGACGATGCGTGATTTTATGGATACGTTGCGCGCCAGCGGGATCCAGACGGGCGGCCCGGATAGCCTCTCTGCGCGCGATCGTCAGCATTTTGCGGCGGAGCTGGAAAAGTGGTGGCTGGAAGTTCAACGCAGAAAAGCGTGAATGTAATTTATTTTTTACACTTTCCTCAGCGCTATTTCTTGATATAGTAGGGCATGCATTGATGTTTCTACTTTTAGTGGAATTAATTCTTTACACTTAACGCTGTACTAGTTTGATGGTATGATTATTCCTTTAATGACATCTGATCCCGCAGCTTTGCGGCTTTCTGGGGAACGCCCACTATGACGCAACCGCTTTATCTTGTTGGCCCACGCGGCTGTGGAAAAACAACGGTTGGCATGGCGCTGGCTACGGCAATTGGCTGTCGGTTTGTGGATACCGATCAATGGCTGCAGTCGCAGGTACAAATGACCGTGGCGGAAATCGTCGAGCGTGAAGGTTGGCCGGGATTTCGCGCCAGAGAAACGGCCGCACTGGAGGCGGTGACCGCGCCGTCGACGGTCGTCGCGACCGGTGGGGGAATCATTCTCACTGACTATAATCGCCATTTTATGCGTGATAACGGTATCGTCATTTATTTAAGCGCGCCGGTCCCGACGCTGGTTAATCGTCTTGAGGCTTCGCCTGAAGAGGAGTTACGTCCCACGCTGACCGGTAAACCCCTGAGCGAAGAGGTGCAAGAGGTGCTGCAACAGCGGGACGTGTTGTATCGCGAGGCGGCCCATTTCATCATTGATGCAGCGAAATCACCCAGCCAGGTGATTTCTGAAATTCAGCGCAGGCTGGCGCAGAGCGTGCTGCGCAGACAAGGCGGGGTCTATACTTAAACTTCATTCGACAGAAGGAAGGACTATGCCAACCAAACCGCCTTATCCACGTAAAGCGTATATTGTCACCATTGAGAAAGGGACGCCGGGACAGACGGTCACCTGGTATCAGTTGCGCGCCGATCACCCGAAACCGGATTCGTTAATCAGCGAGCATCCCAGCGCACAGGAAGCGAGGGATGCGAAAGCCCGTTACGAAGATCCCGATAAAACCTGATGACTGAACGGCTCGGAATGGAATCTGAGTGAGTGCAAACCCTACCTGCATCACATTTTTTAATGATGGCCCGTTATACCTGAAAACTAACATCAAACAATAACAACCTATTACTGGAGTTATCTGGAATCTTTACACAGCGATTTGTTCTGCGCCTGCTACGCTTTTTTGCATTTGCAAAGGTAAGTGTCGGCAGTGGTGCAGCACATTTGCCCGGGAATAAACGACGAAGTAAAAAAGAAGGTGGAAAAAATGAGTGCGTCGTTGGCTATCCTCACCATCGGCGTTGTACCCATGAGTGAAGTCTTACCGCTTCTGACTGAGTACATCGACGAACAACATATCACCCATCACAGTCTGCTGGGAAAAATGAGTCGCGATGATGTTCTGGCGGATTACGCGCTGGAATCCGGCGAAGACTCCCTGTTAACTCTACTTAACGATAATGAACTGGCTTACGTTTCACGGCAGAAAGTCGAGCGCGATCTGCAAAGCGTCATCGAAGTGCTGGATAACCAGGGCTATGACGTTATTTTACTGATGAGCACCGTGTCGATTGCCAGTATGACCGCCCGTAACAGCATTCTGCTTGAGCCACTACGCATTATTCCGCCGCTGGTGGCCTCGATTGTTGATGGACATCAGGTGGGGGTGATTGTACCGGTTGAAGATCTGATGGCCGATCAGGCGGAGAAATGGCAGGTTTTACAGTCGCCGCCGCTGTTTTCGCTGGCGAATCCCGTCCACGGCAGCACACAGCAGTTGATCGAAGCCGGTAAAGATCTGCTGGAACAAGGGGCGGATGTCATTATGCTGGATTCCCTTGGTTTTCATCAGCATCACCGCGATGTCCTGCAAAAATCGCTGGATGTTCCGGTGCTGCTCTCTAATGTGCTGATCGCGCGACTGGCTTCAGAACTGCTGGTTTAATTTTACGTGACAGGCCAAAGGGCTGCCCCCTATATTGGTTGTCAATTTACCAACGAGACAGGGCCCGTTTATGCTTCAAAGTAACGAATACTTTTCCGGCAAAGTGAAATCGATCGGCTTTACCAGCAGCAGTACTGGCCGTGCCAGTGTGGGCGTGATGCTGGAAGGGGAATACACCTTCGGCACCGCAGAGCCTGAAGAGATGACGGTGGTGAGCGGCGCGTTAAATGTGTTACTGCCGGATGCTACCGAATGGAAGGTGTATGCCGCAGGAGAGGTGTTCAACGTCCCGGGTCATAGCGAGTTTCATTTACAGGTCGCTGAACCGACCTCTTATCTTTGCCGCTATTTGTAATGATATTCCCTCTCCGCATGGAGAGGGAATCGTCGTTTAGCGCTGCGCTTCGCCGCCTAACCCTTCCACCAGATTCTGAATCAACGCAGCCAGTTCGCCGGTCATCAGGATAAAGTCCGCGTCAAAACGCTGGGCGAAATCTTCCCGATCGATATCTTCGTTTTGATCGCGCAGTTCGTCGCTGAATTTCAGACGCTTGATTGAACCGTCATCGCAGATCATAAACTGAATACGTTGCTGCCAGTCGAGCGCCAGCTTGGTCACCACTTTTCCGGCTTCAATGTGGACGGCTATTTCGTCGCTCACCAGATCCTGTTTTTTCGCCCGGATCACGCCGCCGTCTTCCAGCATCGCTTTCAGTTCGGCTTCGTCGAGTAACTGGAAGCCCTGAGCCACGGTGCCGGAACGCACCCATTCGGTGAGCGTTAGCTCAATCGGGTTTTCCAGTGCCAGCGGAACCACTGGCAGAGAACCGAGGCTTTTACGCAGCAGCGCCAGCGTATCTTCCGCTTTTTTCGCGCTTGCGCAGTCCACCATGATCAACCCGTTCACGGTGTCGATCCACATCATGGTCTGACTAAAGCGGCTAAAGGCACGCGGCAGCAACGAATGCAGCACTTCATCTTTCAGCGAGTCTTTCTCGGTTTTCTTCAGTTTGCGCGCCTGCTCGGCTTCCAGTTTGGCGATCTTCGCTTCCAGCGCCTGTTTGATCACCGGAGAGGGCAGGATCTTCTCTTCTTTACGCGCGCAAATCAAAATCTGGCCGTTATTGGTATGCGTCAACGCATCGCTGTGCGATCCCATTGGCGGCACCCAGCCCGTTTTTGCCATATCCTGGCTACCGCAAGGGGTAAACGTCATCGAGGCTAGCTGTTTTTCCATCTCCTCGGCACGCAATGAAATATCGCGGCTAAGACGGTAAACCATTAAATTTTTGAACCACAGCATGATAATTTCCACGGCCTTGTCGTTAAATTCAGCGCGTATAGTAACGAATTGTCGGCGGGCTTGCATTGCCATTCCCAATGCCCCGCTCTACTCTGTTGATATTCCCTACAAAATGAGGAACGCCGTGTGCGTATTGGTATTGATTTAGGCGGCACTAAAACGGAAGTGATTGCGCTCAGTGAGGCAGGGGAGCAACTGTTCCGCCATCGTCTGCCGACGCCGCGAAACGACTATCAGCAAACCATCGAAACCATTGCCACGCTGGTGGCGATGGCGGAAAAGGCCACCGGGCAAACGGGCACGGTGGGGATGGGCATCCCCGGTTCTATTTCGCCCTATACCGGTGTGGTGAAGAATGCCAACTCCACGTGGCTGAACGGTCAGCCGTTTGATAAAGATCTCAGCGCGCGTCTGCAACGTGAGGTGCGTCTGGCGAATGACGCGAACTGTCTGGCGGTTTCTGAGGCGGTTGATGGCGCCGCCGCCGGGGCGCAGACAGTGTTTGCGGTGATCATTGGTACCGGTTGCGGCGCGGGCGTGGCGCTCAACGGTCGGGCGCACATCGGCGGCAACGGTACGGCGGGCGAGTGGGGGCACAATCCTTTGCCGTGGATGGATGAGGATGAGCTTCGCTACCGTGAAGAAGTCCCCTGTTACTGTGGAAAACAGGGATGCATTGAGACGTTTATTTCCGGCACCGGGTTCGCTACCGATTACCATCGCCTGAGCGGCAATCCGCTTAAAGGCAGTGAAATTATCCGCCTGGCGGAGGAGCAAGATGTGCTGGCCGAACTGGCGCTCAGCCGCTATGAACGGCGGCTGGCGAAATCGCTGGCCCATGTGGTGAATATTCTCGACCCGGATGTTTTCGTTCTCGGCGGCGGGATGAGCAATATTGATCGCCTGTACCAAACGGTTCCGCCGCTGATTAAACAGTTTGTGTTCGGCGGGGAGTGCGAAACGCCGGTGCGCAAAGCCCTGCACGGTGACTCCAGCGGCGTGCGCGGCGCCGCGTGGCTGTGGCCACAGGCATAATGCGGAGAGGCCGGAAGACGACGCCAGTGCGTCTTATCCGGCCTGCGATACCTACATCACCCACTATTCCACGGCAAACATCCTGTCGAGTTTGCTGTAGCCCAGCCCGTTGATTTTCTTCACCTTGATCTGCACCGGGATCCGCTCTTTCATCGCTTCCACATGGCTAATCACACCAATGGTTTTCCCGCTGGCGTTGAGCGCATCCAGCGCATCGAGTGCGGTATCCAGCGTTTCACTGTCGAGCGTGCCGAAGCCTTCGTCAAGGAACAGCGAGTCAATGCGCGTTTTGTGACTGACCAGATCGGAGAGCGCCAGCGCCAGCGCGAGGCTGACCAGAAAGCTCTCGCCACCGGAAAGGGTGCGGGTATCGCGCACGGCGTCGGCCTGCCAGGTGTCGACCACCTCCAGTTCCAGCGCTTCGCTGGCTTTGCGCTGCAACAGATAGCGCCCATGCAGGCGGGTTAACTGGTTGTTCGCCAGCCACACCAGGTTATCCAGGGTCAGCCCCTGGGCGAATTTGCGGAATTTATCGCCCTCTTTAGAGCCGATCAGCGCATTCAGATAGCCCCAGTCCTCAACCTGTTGCATCGCGCTGTCGATTTTTTGCATCAACGCCTGTTGCTGTTGGCGATTATCACTATCCTGTTTTAGCTGTTGGCGTATTTCGCCCTGACGCGTGGCATTGTCGCGCACCCGTTCGTTAAGCTGCGCCACGGCTTGCTGAAGGTGTTCAACTGACTGCGTGAGATCCAGTCCCGCTGGCGGCTGTTGCTGATGCGCCGCCAGCGCCTGGGCTGACTGTGCGGCAAGCGTCTGCGCCTGCTGAAGTTGATTTTCCAGCGACTGCTTAAGCTGTTCCAGGCGCGTGACCGCCTCGTCATCCAGCAATGCGGCAAGAAATGCCGCCCGATCGGCAAACAGGCTGTGCTGAAGCGCGGTATCGAACTGCGCCTGTGCATCGGCGGCGCGCTGAGTCTCCTGCTGCTCCTGCTGTTGTAACGTCTGCAACTGACTGTGCAGCGACAGACACTCATCATGAATCTGACGCCAGTTTTCCAGCGTCACGCTCTCATCATCCTCGGCGTCAGTCGTGGCTGCAGGCAGCGTCTCGAGCAGCGGGGTGAGTTGCGCGATGCGCGTCTGCAACGCCGCCAACTCCGTCTGCCGCTGTTGCCACGCTTGCGCATCTGCCGCGCGCGCGTTTAACCACGCTTCCTCGCTGCCCTCCTCAGGAAGTGACAACGTATAGTGGCTTAACTGCGCTGACAGCGTTGCCTGCCGCTGGTCGATTTGCTGGCGGAACTGCGCCGCCTGTTGCGCATGGGCGGTGATTTGTACCTGTAGATCATGACGCTGGCTGAGCTGATAGAGTTGCTGTTCGTGCTCGTCCTGTGCCGTCAGCCAGGGCTGAATATCATCCTGCGGTTGTAACGTGATGTTCAGTGCGCCGATCGCAGTTTGCCACTGTTGAGTGAGCGCCTGCTCCTCTTTAGCGAGCGTCTGCGCTTCGCTTTCGTCACGCTGTAGTTGCTGGTTTAGCGCCTCTGACTGTCCACGCAGGGCGGCACCTTCGTCAGCCAGCGCTTTAACCTCTTTTTCCAGCGCATCGCGTCGCGCCTGATTAACGCCGGGCTCAAGCGCCTGATAGGCGGAGACAGCGGGATGGGTGGTTGAACCGCAAAGCGGACAGGGCTGACCGGACTGCAACAGCGCACGCTGGCTTTCCAGATCTTTGATCCGCGCTTCCTGCTCGCAAAGGGTTTTAACATCCTGATACTGCTGATATTTATCTTTATACTGCTGACGCTTTGCCTCCAGCAGGGTATTCCGCCGGGCCAGTTCCTGCTTGTTATGCGCAATCGCTGCCTGCAGTTGATTCAGACGCGCCAGTCGGGGAACGAGCTGACCGTGGAGCGAGAGCAGTTGCTGGCGCAGGGGACGCTGCTGCGCGTGCTGCGCCAGCGCCGTCGCAACCTCATCCACCGTCAGATTGAGCGTCACCGTCGGCAGCGCTTCCAGCTTGCGACTATCGTTTATCTGCTGTTGTTGCCATTTTGCCAGTTGAATCTTATCACTGGCCTGCTGAGCAAAAAGGGCACGCCATCCTCCTAACTCGTTGCTCCATAAACGAAAGCGATCGTGCGCGGTTAGCCACTCGTTCAGCGTCTGTTGTGTGGCAAGCAGGGCGGTGGACTGCCGCTCAGCCTGGCGGCGTATGCGCTCTCGCAGCGTGAGTTTGCTTTGTAAGCGAGCATTTACTTCGCTTATCTGCTGACGGGTGCGGGTGACGGTAGCCGTTTGCTCCTGAATGCGCTCCCACAGTGGGCGTAACGCTCTGGCAGGCTGCGCCAGACTGAGCGTCGCCAGCTGTGGCTGGGCGTTTTCCAGCGCCTCCTGCGCAACCCGCTGCGCCTGCTGACGCTGGTTCGCATCGGCCTGCAGTTCGCGTTGTCGCGTCAGCCAGTTCAACTGCTGTTGTCCGGTCTGCTGTTGGGCGACCCGCTGTTTCTCTTCGTCAGTGAGCGCCTGCAAACTTTCTGTCAGCGTCTGCAACGCCTCTGGCGCTAACAGCGCAACGCCGCTGGCCTGCGCCTGTAATTTCTCCAGTTCGGTGCGCGCGGTTTTGTGCTGTTCAAAAACCAGGGCGGAGATCTGCCCGTAAATTTCCGTGCCGGTCAGTTCTTCCAGCAGTTCCGCACGCTCCTTCGGCTTCGCGTTGAGGAACGCCGCGAACTGCCCCTGTGAGAGCAGCATCGAACGGGTAAAGCGACCGTAATCCAGCCCGGTCAGTTCCGCCGTCATCTCCAGTTTGTCTTTCACTTTGTCGGCAAGAATTTTCCCGTCGGCGCAGCGTGCCAGTTCAACGCGCGGAACCTGCAAATTGCCATCGGGCTGGTTGCGCGCACGGTTCTGGCTCCAGAACGCACGATAAGCTTCGCCTTTGACTTCAAACTCCACCTCCGCCAGACATTCCGCCGTATCACGAGTCATCAGATCGTTTTGCGACTGCGACACGGTATTCAGGCGAGGCGTCTCGTGGTACAACGCCAGGCAAATCGCATCGAGCAGGGTGGTTTTGCCAGCCCCGGTGGGACCGGTAATGGCAAACAGACCGTTGCTGGCAAACGGCTCCGCAGTGAAATCGACCTTCCATTCCCCTTTCAGTGAGTTGAGGTTTTTCAGGCGCAGACTGAGAATTTTCATGCCTCATGCTCCCCGGACAGTGTCTGTAACGTGCGGTGAAAAAGTGATGTCAGGCGTTCGCACTGCGGCGGCTCAAGTGCTTCCAGCGCCAGGCGGCGCGAAAATACCTCGTCCACGCTCAGTTCGCTCAGCGTTTCCCGGCGTTCGTTACTCAACATGCGCTCGCGCTGCTCCCGACTGCGGCGGACTAACAGCACCTCAACGGGCAGCGTTTCCGTCAGCGCCTGAATTTTACGCTGCATATCGTGCAGGTATTCATCGGTGGTGATTTCAATATCCAGCCAGACCGGAGGGCTTTGCTCGCTACCGCGCCACTGTTCCAGTTGCTCGGTAATCGCCGCGAGATCGCCTTTCAACACCGCCAGCGGTTGTGTTACCGGAACGGTGAGTTCTTCGACGCTGGCTAACTTACCGTCCAGGAAGTCCACCCGATGCACGTATTTGTTTTTGCCACATTCGTCAAAACTCAGCGCGATGGGGGAGCCGCAATAGCGGATGTGCTCTGTGCCGCCAATCTTCTGCGCCCGGTGGATGTGGCCCAGCGCGATGTAATCGGCGGGCGGGAAGTTCTGTGCCGGGAAAGCATCCAGCGTGCCAATATAAATGTCACGAACGGCGTCACTTTTGCTGGCGCCGACGGTGGTCAAATGGCCGGTGGCAATAATCGGCAGGGCGAGATCGCCGCGCAACGTGCAGGCAGCCTCGTATTGCTGCTGGTAATAGTCGGTGATGGCACCCAGCAGATGCTGCTGTTTTTCCTGACCGGACAGTCCCGCCTGGCTGCTGATAATGTCACGCGGGCGTAGAAACGGCACCGGACACAGCACCGCGCCGGGTTGACCGTCGCGACGATTCAGGATTTGCGGCGCGTGGCCAGCGCTGGCCACAACCGTGGTATTGAGAAACGCCAGAATCTCGCGGGATTCATTCAGCGTGGCGACGGAGTCATGGTTTCCTGCTAATACCACCAGATGACAGCCCGTTTGCTGCAGATTGACCACAAAACGGTTGTAGATCTCACGGGCATAGCTTGGCGGCGAGCCGGTATCGAAGATATCGCCTGCCACGACTATCGCATCCACCTGCTGTTCGACCGCCGTTTCCAGCAGCCAGTCGAGAAAGGCCTGATGTTCAGCGGCGCGGCTTTTGCTGTAAAAATTTTGTCCCAGATGCCAGTCAGAGGTGTGAAGGATGCGCATAACGGTTCCATGGCAAAAAAGCATAAAGGGGATTATAACCATTCGTGGGCTGTAATATCTCGTTTCTCGGGTGTCATAAATCAACAACCTAAGGTTAACGTCAGCGCGTATTTTCATAAATCTGTCATAAAACTGACGCATAATGGCGCCGCATTAAGACAGATGATGACAAGCAACTTATCTAACAGGGCAAATCATGGCGAGACGTATTCTGGTCGTAGAAGATGAAGCTCCAATTCGCGAAATGGTCTGTTTCGTGCTTGAGCAAAATGGCTTTCAGCCCGTTGAAGCTGAAGATTATGACAGTGCGGTGAACCAGCTTAATGAACCCTGGCCGGATTTGATCCTTCTTGACTGGATGTTACCCGGCGGTTCTGGTCTACAGTTTATTAAACACCTCAAGCGTGAAGCGATGACCCGGGATATTCCGGTCATGATGTTGACCGCCAGAGGGGAAGAAGAGGATCGCGTTCGCGGCCTGGAAACTGGCGCAGACGACTACATTACCAAACCGTTCTCCCCGAAAGAACTGGTTGCCCGCATCAAAGCGGTGATGCGGCGGATTTCACCGATGGCGGTGGAAGAAGTCATTGAGATGCAGGGGCTGAGCCTGGATCCCACATCGCACCGCGTGATGACCGGCGAAAACCCGCTCGATATGGGGCCAACGGAATTTAAACTCCTGCATTTCTTTATGACCCACCCCGAACGGGTATACAGCCGCGAACAGTTGCTGAACCATGTCTGGGGCACCAACGTCTACGTTGAGGATCGTACAGTCGATGTGCACATTCGCCGTCTGCGCAAAGCGCTGGAAACCAGCGGCCACGATCGGATGGTACAAACGGTTCGCGGGACAGGGTATCGTTTTTCGACCCGTTTTTGAAAGACAAGAATAAGAGCCTGGCTCTGAAGGGAGAGTGACCCGTGCTGGAACGGCTGTCATGGAAAAGGCTGGTGCTGGAGCTGATACTTTGCTGCATCCCTGCCTTGATCCTAAGTGCATTTTTTGGTTACCTGCCGTGGTTTTTACTGGCATCGGTAACAGGACTGCTGATCTGGCATTTCTGGAATTTATTACGCCTCTCATGGTGGCTGTGGGTCGACAGAAGCATGACGCCGCCGCCGGGACGAGGCAGTTGGGAACCGCTGCTGTACGGTTTGCACCAGATGCAACTGCGCAATAAAAAGCGCCGTCGCGAACTGGGCAATCTGATTAAACGCTTTCGCAGCGGGGCAGAGTCACTGCCCGATGCGGTGGTGTTGACCACCGAAGACGGGGGGATTTTCTGGTGTAACGGCCTGGCGCAACAGGTGCTGGGTTTACGCTGGCCGGACGATAGCGGACAGAACATCCTGAACCTGCTGCGCTACCCGGAGTTTACGCAGTACCTTAAGCTGCGGGATTTCAGCCGACCATTAAATCTGGTGCTTAATACCGGTCGACACCTGGAAATCCGCGTCATGCCGTATACCGATAAGCAACTGCTGATGGTGGCGCGCGACATGACCCAGATGCACCAGCTTGAAGGCGCGAGACGCAATTTCTTTGCCAATGTGAGCCATGAACTCCGCACCCCGCTTACGGTGTTGCAGGGCTATCTCGAGATGATGCACGAGCAGACGCTGGAAGGGGCAACGCGTGAGAAAGCGCTGTTGACGATGCGTGATCAGACCTCGCGTATGGAAGGACTGGTAAAACAGTTGCTCACGCTGTCGAGAATTGAAGCCGCACCCACGCTTTTGCTCAATGAGCAGGTCGATGTGCCGATGATGCTGCGCATGGTCGAACGCGAGGCGCAGACGCTTAGCCAGCAGAAGCACACCTTCAGCTTTGAGGTGGATAACCAGTTAAAAGTGCTGGGGAATGAAGAACAACTGCGCAGTGCGATGTCCAACCTGGTGTATAACGCGGTGAATCATACGCCAGCGGGAACCCATATCACCGTCCGCTGGCACGCGGTGCCGCACGGCGCGGAGTTTAGCGTGGAAGATAACGGACCGGGCATTGCGCCGGAACATATCCCGCGGTTAACGGAGCGATTTTATCGCGTGGATAAAGCGCGATCGCGGCAAACGGGCGGCAGTGGACTGGGGCTGGCTATCGTAAAACATGCGGTGAATCATCACGAAAGTCGCCTGAATATCGACAGTCAACTGGGCAAAGGAACGCGCTTTAGTTTTGTGCTACCGGAACGATTAATTGCCAAAAAAAGTGCTTAAAGTACAATCGTAAGGTTTTCTTTCCATAAGCCAGCCAATGCTGGCTTATTTTCTTTGCGGCTAAGATAAGTCTGCTGAATTTATTAACGTCTGGTTGTTTTTTGTTCGAATGATAAGCCATGACTTTTTCTTTAGTATAGTGTTTTGAACTAACCTTTGATTTGATATCGATATAATCTTCCGGTTTTTGGATCCCTCCTTGCTTTAAAACGTTATAAGCGTTTAAATTGCGCCCCAGATGCTGTCAGACTGACTGCATTCAGGCGGTAAATCGAAAAACTATTCTTCGCAGTCCCGGCCAAGGAGCATATCCCGCTGGAATTGCTTAAAAAAACCGCTGTTTCTTCCCACAGGGAAAGACAATTAGTTACTTTAATCAACACCACATCCACAGGCCGTAAGCTTTATGACCCATCAGTTAAAATCGCGCGATATTATTGCGCTGGGCTTTATGACTTTTGCGCTGTTCGTCGGCGCAGGAAACATCATCTTTCCTCCAATGGTTGGTTTGCAGGCTGGCGAAAACGTCTGGATGGCGGCTGTCGGCTTTTTGATCACGGCCGTGGGGCTGCCGGTGCTGACCGTGGTCGCGCTGGCGAAAGTCGGTGGTGGTGTTGACAGTCTGAGTACCCCTATCGGTAAAGTGGCTGGCGTTCTGCTGGCGACCGTCTGTTATCTGGCCGTCGGGCCGTTATTCGCGACACCGCGCACCGCAACGGTCTCTTTTGAAGTGGGGATCGCCCCGCTGACCGGCGACTCGACTCTGCCGTTACTTATCTACAGCGTGGTCTATTTTTCGATTGTGATTCTGGTGTCGCTGTATCCGGGTAAACTGCTGGATACCGTGGGTAACTTCCTGGCGCCGCTGAAGATTCTGGCGTTGATTGTGCTCTCCGTTGCGGCGATCATCTGGCCTGCCGGCCCGATCAGCCGTTCAATAGAAGCCTATCAGACGGCGGCATTTTCCAATGGCTTCGTTAATGGTTACCTGACGATGGATACGCTGGGCGCGATGGTCTTTGGTATCGTTATTGTTAACGCCGCGCGTTCTCGCGGCGTAACCGAAGCGCGTCTGTTGACCCGTTATACCGTATGGGCTGGCCTGATGGCGGGCGTCGGATTAACGCTGCTGTATCTGGCGCTGTTCCGCCTCGGATCAGACAGCGCGACGCTGGTCGATCAGTCGGCGAACGGCGCAGCCATTCTGCACGCGTATGTCCAGCATACCTTTGGCGGTGCGGGTAGCCTGCTGCTGGCGGCGTTGATCTTTATCGCCTGTCTGGTGACGGCGGTCGGCCTGACCTGTGCCTGTGCGGAGTTCTTCGCTCAGTATGTACCGCTGTCCTACCGTACGCTGGTGTTCATTCTTGGCGGGTTCTCGATGGTGGTTTCCAACCTGGGGCTCAGCCATCTGATTCAGATCTCTATTCCGGTGCTGACGGCGATTTATCCCCCGTGTATCGCACTCGTTGTGTTAAGTTTTACCCGCTCATGGTGGCATAATTCGACCCGCGTCATTGCACCGGCAATGTTTATCAGCCTGATTTTTGGTATCCTTGATGGTATTAAAGCATCGGCAATCGGCGACGTGTTACCGGCCTGGACCCAGCGTTTACCGCTGGCGGAACAAGGTCTGGCGTGGTTAATGCCCACCGTCGTGATGGTGGTCCTGGCGGTTGTCTGGGATCGCGCAGCGGGTCGACAGGTGACCTCCAGCGCACACTAAGATTGCGGAAAAAGTGTTTTAACCACGGGGCTATTACTGGCCCCGTGGTTTTTTTATTGTGTTGATGGGTTAGGAATCGATGGAAAGTAATAACAAGCTGAAGCGTGGGCTAAGCACCCGACACATTCGCTTTATGGCCCTGGGCTCAGCAATTGGCACCGGGCTGTTTTATGGCTCTGCGGACGCCATCAAAATGGCCGGGCCGAGCGTGCTGCTGGCCTACATTATCGGCGGGGTGGCAGCCTATATCATTATGCGCGCGTTGGGGGAAATGTCCGTACACAACCCGTCCGCCAGCTCATTTTCGCGCTATGCGCAGGAAAACCTCGGCCCACTTGCCGGTTACATTACCGGCTGGACCTACTGTTTTGAAATCCTGATTGTCGCCATTGCCGATGTGACCGCGTTCGGCATCTATATGGGCGTCTGGTTTCCGACGGTGCCGCACTGGATCTGGGTGCTCAGCGTGGTGCTGATCATCTGCGCCATCAACCTGATGAGCGTGAAAGTGTTTGGCGAACTGGAGTTCTGGTTCTCTTTCTTTAAAGTCGCGACCATCATCATCATGATTGTGGCCGGCTTCGGCATTATCATCTGGGGGATTGGCAACGGCGAGCAACCGACCGGGATCCATAACCTGTGGAGTAACGGCGGCTTCTTCAGCAATGGCTGGCTGGGGATGGTGATGTCGCTACAGATGGTGATGTTCGCCTACGGCGGAATTGAAATCATCGGTATCACCGCCGGGGAAGCGAAGGACCCGGAGAAATCCATTCCGCGCGCCATTAACTCGGTGCCGATGCGTATTCTGGTGTTCTACGTGGGGACGCTGTTCGTCATTATGTCTATCTATCCGTGGAACCAGGTGGGAACCGACGGCAGCCCGTTTGTGCTGACCTTCCAGCATCTTGGTATTACTTTTGCCGCCAGCATTCTCAACTTTGTGGTGCTCACCGCGTCACTGTCGGCGATCAACTCTGACGTCTTTGGCGTCGGTCGTATGCTGCACGGGATGGCGGAGCAGGGCAGTGCGCCGAAAGTGTTCGCCAAAACCTCGCGCCGGGGGATCCCATGGGTCACCGTGATGGTGATGACGATTGCCCTGCTGTCCGCGGTGTATCTGAACTACATCATGCCAGAAAACGTCTTCCTGGTGATTGCGTCGCTGGCGACCTTCGCGACGGTATGGGTGTGGATTATGATCCTGCTGTCGCAAATCGCTTTCCGTCGTCGTCTGCCGCCGGAAGAGGTGAAGGCGCTGAAGTTTAAAGTGCCGGGCGGCGTGGCAACGACCATTGTGGGCCTGATTTTCCTTGTCTTTATCATCGGACTGATTGGCTATCACCCGGACACCCGCATTTCACTGTACGTTGGCTGCGGCTGGATTGTTCTGCTGATGATTGGCTGGATGTTCAAGCGCCGCCATGACCGTCAGGTTGCCGAAGCGCAGTAATGTTGTGCCGGGTGGCGTGAATGCCATCCGGCCATTTCTCCTCCCCCGAACTCCTCCCCCAATAAACCTTCAGATGATGAGTTATCCTGTAAATCGCTATGGCAAGGTGAGCTCATTTTCATCAAAGGGGATACGTGATGTTGAACGCCTGGCACCTACCGGTTGCCCCATTTGTTAAGCAAAACAAAGACCAACTAACCATTACGCTCTGGCTGACGGGAGAGAACCTGCCGCAGCGCGTCACGCTACGTGCGGAACATGACAATGAAGAAACCGCGCTGGTGATGCACAAACTGCGCGCGCAGCCGCAACCCGGCGTGACGGCCTGGCGTGCGGCGATTGATCTTCGCAGCGGACAGCCGCGTCGGCGCTACAGCTTCAAGCTGCTCTGGCTCGATCGTCAGTTGTGGTTCACGCCGCAAGGGTTCAGCCGTTTTCCACCCGCCCGTCTGGAGCAATTTGCCGTGGATGCGCCGGACAGCGGGCCGCAGTGGGTTGCCGATCAGGTTTTCTACCAAATCTTTCCTGACCGCTTCGCGCGTAGTGCGTCACGCGACGCACAGCAGGATAAGGTCTATTACCATCACGCCGCCGGGCAGGAAATTGTGCTGCGTGACTGGGACGAACCGCTGACGGCACAAGCCGGTGGATCAACCTTCTACGGCGGCGATCTCGACGGCATCTGCGAAAAGCTGCCATACCTGAAGAAGCTGGGCGTCACCGCGCTGTACCTGAATCCGGTATTCACCGCCCCGAGCGTGCATAAATATGATACCGAGGATTACCGTCACGTTGACCCGCAGTTTGGCGGCGATCCGGCGCTGTTGCGACTGCGGCTGAAAACGCAACAGCGGGGGATGCGGCTGGTGCTGGACGGCGTGTTTAACCACAGCGGCGATTCCCACGCGTGGTTTGACAGGCATCATCGCGGCTCTGGCGGCGCGTGCCACCATCCTGACTCTCCCTGGCGCGACTGGTACAGATTTTCGCCGGACGGCGTCGCGCTGGACTGGCTGGGCTACCCCAGTCTGCCGAAGCTGGATTATCAGTCCGAAAGTCTGGTCAATGAAATGTATCGTGGCGAAGACAGCATCGTTCGTCACTGGCTGAAAGCGCCGTGGAACATGGACGGCTGGCGGCTCGACGTCGTGCATATGCTGGGTGAAGCGGGCGGTGCGCGTAATAACCTTCAGCATGTCGCGGGGATCACTCAGGCGGCGAAGGAAACGCAGCCAGAAGCCTACGTCTTTGGCGAACATTTTGGTGATGCGCGACAGTGGCTGCAGGCGGATGCCGAAGATGCCGCCATGAACTACCGTGGTTTCACTTTCCCGCTATGGGGCTTCCTCGCCAATACCGATATCTCTTACGATCCCCAGCAGATTGACGCGCAAACCTGTATGGCGTGGATGGATAACTACCGCGCCGGACTCTCTCATCAACAGCAGTTGCGGATGTTCAACCAGCTCGACAGCCACGATACCGCGCGTTTCAAATCGCTGTTAGGTAAAGATGTCGCCCGCCTGCCGCTGGCGGTCGTCTGGCTGTTTAGCTGGCCCGGTGTGCCCTGTATCTATTACGGTGATGAGGTAGGGCTGGATGGCGATAACGATCCGTTCTGCCGCAAGACGTTTCCCTGGCAGGCGGAAAAACAGGATGCCACGTTGCTTGCCCTGTATCAGCGGATGGCGAAACTAAGGCATAGTATCCCGGCGCTGCGCTACGGCGGATGTCAGGTTATCTATGCAGAAGATAACGTGGTGGTATTTTTGCGCGTCTACCAGCAGCAGCGCGTGCTGGTGGCGATTAACCGCGGCGATGCCTGTGAAGTGGTACTCCCGACTTCACCGCTGCTGAACGTGACAGAATGGCACTGTAAAGAAGGGAAAGGGCAGTTGTCTGATGACATCCTGACGCTGCCGGCGATTTCCGCCACGCTCTGGCTGAGTCACTGATACAGCCGCGCGATGTCGTGGCTGGCAAGCAGCGTTTCCCGCCACCAACGATGCGCCAGCCCGTTTTGTCCATCGCGCCATGCCATATAGGCGACATCTTTTTCACGAAAAGAGATGACGCTTTTTTCAACCAGTTCGCCCGTGGCAAGCCACGGGCTGGCAATATGGCGCGGGAGAAACCCGCAGCCTATCCCGGCGCGCAGTAGTGCTACTTTGCTGTGAAAATCATCAACATGAATCTGCGACTGTTCTTCCATCAGGTTGGTTTGCATCGGGTGGCAAAAGCGCGCGCTGTCGCTGATGACAATGGCGCGGTGCAGGCAGAGTTGTTCATTAGTCAATTTGTCCGCTATTGCGGCCAGCGGGTGATTGGGCGCCACCACAAAGACATTATCCAGGGTGCCTAACATTTTGTAAGACCACGCGGCGGAGGTGGGGGGCTCATTAATCGCGCCAAGAATGATATCCGCGCCATTATGCGTTAACTCTTCCCATGACCCTGCCAGCGTGTGGTACGAAAATTTAAGCCGCGTCTGTTTGTTCAGCGCGTGAAAGGCCTCGATGAGGGGTAACAGCGCCTCAAAGGGAAAGGAGACATCCAGCGCAATGTCCAGCTCTTTCTCCCAGCCGGAGCTCAACTGCTGCGCCTGCTTTTCCAGATCTTTTGCCGCACTGAGCAGCAAACGTCCCTTTTCCAGCATCATCAGTCCGGTATCGGTGAATTTTGCCCGATGCCCGGAGCGGTCAAGCAGTTCAATGTTCAGATCTTTTTCCAGCTTCTGAATCATATAGCTGAGTGCCGCGGGCGTCTTAAACAACGATTCAGCTGCGGCGGCAAACGTCCCGTATTTGTCGATGGCGTCCAGTATAAGCAAAACGTCCAGATTAATGCGCATAGGTTGAAAATGTCCCTGAAAATAAACCCTTCTGTTGTACCGAATGACGAGAAACAAAACCAGTGAATAAATTAGACGGAAGATGCGCATTTTTTTGAAAGTGTAAAGATATATCGTCCGAAAAGTTTATTTCACAGAACGGTAAGTTTTCTTTAATAAGTCGTTAGAAATTTCCAACTATACTAAACAGGCTTTCTGATTCAGGATTTGATGGCTGACGGCAGATACCAAACATCAATTTCTAACTGATTAATTAAGGAAGTATATTATGTCTATTCGGGAACTGATTAATCCATCAAACTCGTCGCTTATTTTTATTGACCATCAGCCGCAAATGGCATTTGGGGTGGCTAATATTGATCGCCAGACGTTGAAAAATAATACGGTTGCGCTGGCGAAGGCAGGCAAAATATTTAATGTGCCGGTCATTTATACGTCAGTCGAAACAAAAAGTTTTAGTGGTTACATCTGGCCTGAGTTACTGGCTGTACACCCGGATGTGAAACCTATCGAACGTACCTCTATGAACTCCTGGGAAGACGCGGCATTTGTGAAAGCCGTGGCGGCGACCGGACGTAAAAAACTGATTATCTCTGCGCTATGGACCGAAGTGTGCCTGACTTTCCCGGCGCTGATGGCGCTGGAAGCCGGTTACGAAGTGTATGTCGTAACGGACACCTCCGGCGGCACCTCTGTTGATGCGCATGAACGCGCCATTGACCGTATGGTGCAGGCCGGTGCCGTCCCGGTGACCTGGCAGCAGGTTCTGCTGGAGTACCAGCGTGACTGGTCGCGGAAGGAGACTTATGACGCGGTGATGAGTCTGGTTCGTGAACACAGCGGCGCCTACGGTATGGGCGTGGATTATGCCTACACCATGGTACATGGCGCACCGGAACGCAAAGCATAAACCCCCTTCATCCTTCACGCCGCAGCGACGCGACATGAAGGATGTTGTGTCGTGGAATGTCTGGCTTATGGCGGGGCAACCCGCCATTAACCTTCAGCAAGGAATCTGTCATGGCGCAAAATACACATGTGACGTTGGTGATTACGCATACGCTGCAGCCTGATCAGGCGGCGCGCTATGAGTTATGGCTAGGGAAAATTATGCCTGTTGCCGCCTCGTATCCCGGTCATCTTGGTGCGAACGTGATTCGTCCGACGGACGGGCAGAATCTGTGGAACATCATTATTCGCTTCGACACGCTCGAACATCTCTACAACTGGACGCAGTCGGATACGCGGCGACTTCTGGTCGAGGAGATCGCCCCGCTGCTGGCGGAAGGCGATAAAACCGAGATCCACACCGAAGCGGCATTCTGGTTTACGCCGCCCGCGCCGCATGTCCGTCAACCACTGCGCTGGAAGCAGTTTCTGATCACCCTGTTGGTTATTTTCCCCAGCACCAATCTGGTGCCGTGGTTGACCGGCATGCTATTGCCCTCGTTGAAGGGAACGCTATTACTGCATCTGATCAACGATGCCTGTGTGGTTGCGCTGGTGGTCTGGTTGTGGATGCCCATCGTAACCCGTTTGTTTGCCGGTTGGCTGAAAAAAGCCTGATCGGCTCGTCAGGAGAGCGTTATGTCTCAAACTGCCTCATTGATTCTGACCCACGGAAAAATACATACCCTCGACAGCCACCGCCCTCAGGCTGACGCCGTGGCGATTAAGGACGGAAAAATTCTCGCCACGGGAACGCACGATCAGGTGATGCGTTTTGCGGCTGATGGTACGCAGGTGGTGGATCTGAAAGGTCACACTGTGATTCCGGGGCTGAATGATTCCCACCTGCACCTGATCCGTGGTGGGTTGAATTACAACCTTGAGCTGCGCTGGGAAGGGGTACCGTCCGTGGCCGATGCGCTGCGTATGTTGAAAGAACAGGCTGACCGCACCCCGTCGCCGCAGTGGGTTCGCGTGGTGGGCGGCTGGAGTGAATTTCAGTTTGCCGAACGACGGATGCCAACGCTGGAAGAGCTCAACGATGCCGCGCCGGATACCCCCGTTTTCGTTCTGCATCTCTACGATCGCGCGCTGCTAAACCGCGCGGCGCTGAAAGCCGTGGGATACACCAAAGCGACGCCCGATCCGGCGGGCGGCGAAATCGTCCGCGATAGCAACGGCAATCCCACCGGGATGCTGATCGCCAAACCTAACGCCATGATCCTCTATTCGACGTTGGCGAAAGGGCCGAAACTGCCGCTGGAGATGCAGGTAAACTCCACGCGCCAGTTTATGCGCGAACTGAATCGTCTCGGGTTGACCAGCGCCATCGACGCAGGCGGTGGTTTTCAGAACTACCCGGAAGATTACGAGATCATCGAGCAGTTGCATGCCAAAAATCAGATGACGGTGCGCATTGCCTATAACCTGTTTACACAGCGACCGAAGCAGGAGCTGGACGATTTCGAACGCTGGACCGATATGCTCAAGCCGGGTCAGGGGACCGATTTCTATCGTGCGAACGGCGCCGGGGAGATGCTGGTCTTCTCCGCTGCGGACTTCGAAGACTTCCTGCAACCGCGCCCGGATTTGCCGGAAGGGATGGAGGATGAGCTGGAGCGCGTCGTGCGCCATCTGGTGGAACACCGCTGGCCGTTCCGTCTGCATGCCACTTACGATGAGTCGATCAGCCGGATGCTGGATGTGTTCGAGAAAGTGAACCGTGATATTCCGTTTAATGGCCTGCACTGGTTCTTCGATCACGCCGAGACCATCAGCGAGCGCAATATCGATCGCGTGAAAGCGCTGGGCGGCGGCATTGCGGTACAGCATCGCATGGCATTCCAGGGCGAATATTTTATCGACCGCTACGGGAAAGAGGCGGTGAAACATACGCCGCCGGTGGCGAAAATGTTGGCCGCCGGGGTGCCGGTGGGGCTTGGAACGGATGCCACTCGCGTCGCCAGCTATAACCCGTGGACGGCGCTGTACTGGCTGGTTTCCGGGCGTACGGTCGGCGGAACGGCGATGTATGACGATAACAACCGTCTGCCGCGCGACGTGGCGCTGGAACTGTGGACGGCAGGGAGCGCGTGGTTTTCCAGCGAGCAGGGCAAGAAAGGGCGCATTGCCAACGATCAACTGGCCGACCTGGTGGTGCTGTCAAAAGACTACTTCAGCGTGCCGGAAGAGGAGATCAAAGGCATTGAGTCGGTGATGACGATTGTCGATGGCAAAGTGGTGTATGCCGCTGGTCAGTTCACTCCGCTGGCGCCGCCGTCGATTCCGGTCGTTCCGGACTGGTCTCCGGTGGTGAACGTTCCGGGACACTACCGTTCGGCGCCGCCAACCGCCGCGAAAGTGAGCGCGGTGGTGCAGATGCATCAGTGTTGCGGTAGCTGTGGCGTGCACGGTCATCAGCATGATATCGCCCGCCAGTCGGGGATCCCGGTGTCTGACGATCGGGCGTTCTGGGGCGCGCTCGGCTGCTCGTGCTTCGCGTTTTAATCCTGCCTTACAGCCTCTGTTTGCGCGCAGAGGCTGAATATATTATCTGAAAAGGAGTTCACTCTGCTAACAGATGTGGCACAAATGCAACAATTTGTGTCATTCTGGACTGTCCTAATACAGTGAAGGTGGATACATGGACGACCTTTTAATCCTTGGCTGCGTCTTGTTGTTTTTCGCGCTGGTGGTGGTGCCTGTTCTGTCGATTGTCGCCTTCAATCGCAGTTCGGCGGTGCGCGGAGAGCTTGCCCGGTTACGCCAACGGGTCGAAGACCTGGAACAACGCGGCGTCGTAGCACCTGTGGTAACACCGATGGCAGCGGCCCCGGTTCAGCCCGCAGAGACGGTTATGGAGGCAGAACCGACCCCGATCCCGGTAGCGGTGCCAGAACCTGAACTCAAACCCAAACCGACTTCGGCTAATCCCTGGCGCTCACATACGCCGCAGAAAGCGGCTATCGTCAAAGCAGAGACTCTCGTCGAAAAAGCCTCCCCTGTCGCGGGCGCGCAACCTTCTGCCTTTGGCGGCGTGATGTCGTCGCTGGTGCGCTGGTTTATGCAGGGTAACCCGATGGCAAAACTGGGGATCCTGCTTCTCTTTCTTGGCCTCTCTTTCCTGTTGCGCTATACGGTCGAGCACTCCCTGTTCCCACTTGAACTGCGCCTGGTTGCAGCGGCGCTGTTTGCGATTGTCCTGCTGGCGATAGGCTGGCGTCTGCGGCATAAACAGCCGGTTTATGCCCTCATTTTGCAGGGCGGGGCAACCGGTGCGCTCTATCTCACCGTCTTTGGCGCGTTTCGCCTCTGGCAGATGCTGCCGATGACGCTGGCCTTTGTACTGCTGGTGGTCATCTGCGCGGCAAGCGTTGGGCTGGCGATTTTGCAAAAAGCGCTCAGTCTGGCGATGCTGGCGAGCCTCGGTGGCTATCTTGCGCCATTGCTACTGTCGACGGGAAGCGGCAACTATGTGGCGCTGTTCTCCTTCTATCTGTTGCTGTCGGTCGGCATTCTGGCGATCAGCATCTGGCAACACTGGCGCGAGCTTAATCTGCTTGGGCTGCTCTTTACCTTCGGTGTGGGCGGTCTCTGGGGGCTGGATGACTATCAGTCCGCGTATTACCTGAACTGCCAACTGTTCCTGATTGCCAATATTCTACTTTTTGGTGTGCTGAGCGTGGCACTGTCGCTGCGAGCGCAGACGAAGGGTAAGCAGATTATCGATGGCGTGTTGTTGTTTGCGCCGCCGCTTATTGGCTTTGGCATGCAGTACGCCATCACCCGTCACTGGGAATATGGTCCGGCGCTCAGCGCGCTGGGCTTCGGGGGTTTTTATCTGGTGCTGGCATGGCTGGCACTGCGCCGCTATCCGTCGCTGGGGCGCCCGCTGGTGCTGGCCGCGCTGGCGCTGGGTGGGGCGTTTACCACCCTTGCGATCCCGCTGGCGCTGTCGGCGCAGTGGACGTCCATGGCCTGGGCGCTGGAAGGGCTGGGGATTTTGTGGCTGGGTGTGCAACAGCAGCAGCGACGCATGAGTTACAGCGGCACCGCGTTGCTGGTACTGGCGCTCGGCAGCGCGCTGTGGGTGCTGGAGAACGGCACCACCGCGCTTTCTGTGATGCTGATTTTTGCCGTACTCAGCGCCTGCTGGCTGGCAGGGGCGTGGCTGTGGCGTAAGATTGAACTACGCGGTAGCGCGGGACTGCTGGCGGGCGGCGTGATCTTCTGGATCGTGGCGCTCGGTGGCGCAGCGCAGTGGTTGCTGACCACCCATTCGCAGGTGATGGCGGGTGTGCTGGCGCTGATGGCCGTGTCGGTCTGGGGCTGGCGATTTGCCGCTGCCCGCCTGGCGTGGCAGGAGCTGGATATCAGCAAATGGCTACTGTGGCCGATGATGCTGACGGTAGTGGGGTATCAGATTTCTCAGCAGCAGATTTTTGCCGCGGGCTGGCAGAATCTGGCCTGGTGCCTGGCCTTACCCACTGCGGTAGCGTTGCTTCGGCGCGATGCTGAGGCGTTACCACCGCGTCTTTCCAGACTGGCGCATCTCTCGCTTTTCTGGACGATTCTGTTGGCGCTGGCGGCGGAACTGTTCTGGTTTGCCCGCGACCTGCCGTGGGGTATGGCGGCCTGGGGAAGCGGTGTGGCAATGGCGGCAGGCGGGGTGCTGATTTTCCTCGTCTCGATGGCCGTTCGTCGTCAGTTCTGGCCGTTCCGGGTCTGGCCCGCGTTGTACGCCTGTCAGGCGCTGATTCCCGTCGCGGCGGTGCTGGTCGGTCTGTTAGTGCTAACGAATTTACAGGACGGCGTGGTCTATCGTCAGACATATCTGCCGCTGATCAACCCGCTGGAAGAGGGGGCGGCTTTTGCGCTGCTGGGATTGATGGTGTTTTATCGCGGTTCCCTGCGCTTTTTCCCGGTGCAGTTGTCGGTATGTCGCCCATGGCCTGTGGTTGCGCTGATAGCGCTCGGCTTCTGGTGGCTGAATGGTATGCTGCTGCGCGCGTTGGCCTGGTATGGCGACGTGGCGTGGAGCATGGAAGCGCTGTGGCATTCACGGCTGATTCAGACCTGTTTTGCCCTGTTCTGGATGCTGATGGCGTTGGTGGTGATGTTGCGCGCGACCCGTTATCGCTCACGTCGGGAATGGTTGTGCGGGGCGGTATTGTTAGGGATTGTGATTGTGAAACTGATGCTGGTGGACAGCGCGCGTGGCGGCGGCCTGGCGCGTGCGGTCGCGTTTATCGGTGTGGCTATCCTGGTGCTCATTGTCGGGTATTTTTCACCGTTACCGCCCAAAGCTGGAGAAGAAAAATGAAATGGATGAACGCGGTATTATGTAGCGTACTGCTGGGCGTGGCAGGAACAGCCTTCAGTAGTGATGACGTGAAGGAGTCCCCGACGGATTACGCGACGGGCGTCACGCTGGAAACCCTCGGCGCATCGCCGTGGTATCGCGTGTCGCTCCCGCAGGCGGTGTATCAGGGGACCGCCTGGCCAGACTTACGCGATGTACGCGTCTTTAACCATGCCGGGGAGACGGTGCCATTTACGCTGGTGGCGCAGAAAACTCAGCCCGTTACGCCGCAAACGGTCACGTTGCGACTCTTCCCGCTGGATATGTCACCCGTCCCGCCGCGTGAGGAGGGGCGACGCAGTGGGGAATCTTTTGTCTTACGCTCGAAGACCGGTATTGAAATTCACCTGGAAAGTGATGACGTTAAGTCGGTTGGACAGAGCTATTTACTGATGCTGCCGGAGGAGATGAAAGACAGTTTTTCCCTGGAGCAGTTGCGTCTGAACTGGAATACCCCGACGGGTAACTGGCAGGGGAAAGCCTCGGTCTATGTCAGCCGTGATTTACGCTACTGGCGGACCTTGCAGGAAGAGGCGCCGCTGATGGAGCTGACGCGTGATAACGATCGGCTGAAAATGGATACCATTGGCGCCAGCCTGACGCTTTCTGCCAGTGGGAATCGTTATCTGCTGGTGATCCTCGATTCGCAAAGCCCGGCGTTGACGTTAAACAGCGTGAGCGCCATTGCCGAAAGCAGAGAACCGGAATCCGCCCGTATTGAGATCGGCGCGCAAGAAGAGAAGGTGTCAAATGACGAAGCGGTCTGGCACTGGGCGCAGCCGCAGCCGTTGACCTCGCTCAGAATCGATCTGGACGATGAAGGGGTTTTACCGGTAGAGCTGGCCTGGCGTAGCGCTGAAAAAGCGCCCTGGCAGCCGCTGACGAAAACCGTGCTTTACCGTCTGAACGGCAAGCGTTCGGAGGATATTCGCCTTTCCGGTCAACTGGTTGAGGCCGTTCGGATGACGACCATTAACGCCCGCCTGCCAGAGAGATTGCCCGCGTTGAGCGGGGCGCGGGACAGCTATCAACTGGTGTTCAATACGCAGGGGAAAGGGCCTTACATGCTGGCCTGGGGAAACCGGGCGGCGCAAAAAGCGGATATTGGTCTTGATCTGCTGATCCCGGCGTCGCTGCGTAAAACGCAGGATATTGACTCTCTGCCGGGGGCTATACCCCAGGATGATGTCGCGCTCGGCGGCGAGGCGCGACTGACGGCAACATCGGCTGCAGAGCAACAAAGTCAGTGGAAAACGGTGCTGGTGTGGGGGGCGCTGATACTCGGTGTCGCCGCGCTGGCGCTGATGGCGTGGCGTATCTGGCGGGAAGTCAAAAAGGACAGCACGCAGTAAGTCATAAAAAGGCTCGCCGTGGCGAGCCGGTCAGGTTATTAGCAAGATATCGCCCGCCCCGGCGTTGACCGGCGGCGGGTTTCTCCCTGAGACTGAGATGGCGTCAGTCTGTAAAGCCACACGTTTCTAATAGCGGTTTTGCGAGCCAAAAAGCTCGATGCGCCGCGCAATCATCTCGCGTACCGGTTTCAGCCCCTGATTGATCACTTTGCGTGGATCGTTTACGTCGTGACCGGTGTCGGCGGCAAATATCTCTTTCACTTCCTGGCACCAGGCGTACATATTTTCAGTATTGACGTTAATTTTTGCTGTACCGCAGGCAATGGCTTTACGCATGTCGTCGTCGGCAATACCGGTGCCGCCATGCAATACCAGAGGCACTTGTACCAGCCCGGAAATGGTTTTCATCTCCGTAAACCCCAGTTTAGCTTTGCCTTTATACAGTCCATGAGTTGAACCCAGCGCGGCGGCCAGACAATCGACCTGGGTTTCTTTGACCAGGGTGTAGCACTCCTGGGGATCGGCGTAAATCACCTCGGAATTGACAATGCCGTCTTCGCTGCCGGCGATGGTGCCGAGTTCCGCCTCAACCGAAATACCTTTGCTGTGGGCCAGTTCCACCAGATGACGGGTGATGGCCAGGTTCTCGTTAAACGGCAGATGCGAACCATCAAACATAATAGAACTGAATCCGGCTTCAATAGCCGCTTCGCAAGCTTCGCGGGTGGTTCCATGATCCAGGTGCAGTGCGACCGGAATATCAATGTTTAAATAATCCATCGCATTAACCACGATGTCATGAATACATTTTAATCCCAGCATATGTTTAACCGTACCGCCGGAAACACCTAAAATAACCGGAGAGCGCAGTTGTTGTCCGGTGCTTAATACGGCACCGACCCATTCCAGATTA
Source organism: Citrobacter amalonaticus Y19 (assembly GCF_000981805.1). NCBI lineage: Bacteria > Pseudomonadati > Pseudomonadota > Gammaproteobacteria > Enterobacterales > Enterobacteriaceae > Citrobacter > Citrobacter amalonaticus. The sequence goes on from NZ_CP011132.1 coordinate 391,491, forward strand.
TTAATATTGAATTGCCCTACGGCATAACCGTCCCGTAGGGCATGCTGAAGCATGTCCTTCATAGAAACTAACATAATCACCTCTTGATATTAATTAAAAGCAATTACTCGCCATAATATTGCTTTAAATTTCTTTCATAGCTATTCAACGAGTTGTGGACAACGGCAAGGTCCGGCATTGATTCGCGTACGCCTTTTTTTTCTATGGAAATTGCGGCGGTCAGGCTGGCAAATAAGATAATATTATCAATATGCCATGAGTAATGAACACCGTAAGTAAAGGCTCCGTGAAATACATCTCCTGCACCCGTGGTATCAACGGCATTGCACAGCCAGGCAGGAACAATTTGCAGCATCCCATTTTTTAATAGCGCACAACCCTTTTCTCCGAGTGTAATAAATGCTTCCCCGCGACAAATTTTATTTAACTCGACCAGTGCTGCTTTAATTTCCGCTTCGGTACTCAACGCGTGGTATCCCATATAGTCACGGGCAAAATGCTCGCTGACCACAAAGTAATCGGTCCAGGCCGCTAGCTTAATATTACTGTCACGTAATGAACCGCCATCCATAACCACTCGCGCCGAGGGGAGTTTCTTAATTAAATACTCACTGATTTCTGCTTCATGACCATCAATTAATAGCGTTACTGGCTCTTCGGATGCAATCAACCGTTCAGCCAGATCGTCAAGTTTGAGCTTCTGGTCATAGGTTAGCGAAGGTGGGGTCTGCATTTTACGGGTAATAATTGTCCGCGACCCCGTTAAGCGGTTCACCAACACCGATGCCAGCGGCGTGATCATTTCATCTGAGAAGACGACCTGGCTGGTATCGACGCCCGCTTCAGCAAACTCATCGATAATACGTTGGCCGTAAAGATCCTGATTCAGATGGCCGATGTAATAAACATCTTCGCCCCATAATCCCAGTAGCCACGCTGCGTTTGCTGCCGGACCGCCGCCACTTTCAATAAAGTCATGGCAGAAATTCTTGGTATTTTCCTGCGGCCATTCGTTCAAAAAGAAAAACTGATCAAAACATGAAAATCCAATGGACAAGATAGCCATAACAACTCCTGATTATTTTGTCAGCTGCGGGAAGAAATCCCTTCCCGCAGGGAAAAATGAAACTGCTTATTCATTTTTCTTATCCGCAGTGAGCTCCTCATAGCTGAGTGTGTCACCGACCACGCGAACCGAACGGAAGCAGAATGGCACCAGCAGTGCGACAATAAGCGCCAGACAAATCAGATAGATAGTGATCTGGCCGAACTGGGTGAAGGCGTTACCAATAATAATTCCCCACACCGCGAAGTCAAAGTCAGCAAAGGTGCTGTTTTCGAAGCCCAGGTTGCCCAATGCCGGAAGCAGCATGGCTGGCAAGAAAGCAAGGAATATGCCGCCGATGAATGAGGCGATGATGCAGCCGCGTTTTCCGCCAAGCTTGTCGGCGAATACCCCGGAAGTCCCGCCGCAGAAGAAGTGCGGTACCATGCCCGGAATAATCAGCGCCATCCCCAGTCCGCCCAGCATGAGCATACCGACCAGACCGCCAACAAATGAGCTGATAAAGCCTACGACGACTGCGGTAGGGCTAAAGGTGAAGAAGACCGCGCAGTCAACGGCTGGGATCGAGTCAGGAATCAACTTCTGGCTAATCCCCTGGAATGCCGGAACCAGATCGCCGAGGATCAGTCGCACGCCGTTGTAGACGATGGCGACGCCAACCGCAAACTGCAGACCGGTAAGGATAGAGAAGATCAACATGTTCTGATCCGTTATCGTACGTAGATATTCAGTACCGGCGACGGCGCTGCATACAAAGTAGATAATGAACATCACAATCCCGGTAGTGACCGTGGTATCGCGCAAAAAGCCCCACTTTTCTGAGATTTCAGTATCGGCGAATGAGTTTGCCGGGTTACCCGTTTTTGTGGCGATCCAGGCTGAGATGTAATAGCCCAGAGAGCCAAAGTGCCCCATTGCAATGCCGCCATCCTCCGTCACCTGTTTGGTATAACGCTGACCGATTGCCGGAGAAATCGCCGACCATGAGCCGAGCAAGAATCCGCCAATTAACACTAACATCCAGCCGCGGAATTCTGCTGCCTGTAGTACCGCTGAAAACAGACACGCCAGAAAGAATGAGTGGTGGCCGGTCAGAAAGATATATTTGTACTTGGTACAGCGAGCAATAATGAGGTTAAAAATAAAACCTAACAGCAAAATGCTCATGGTTTCCACACCCAGCACTTTCTGCGCGACGGAAACAATGGCCTCGTTGTTAGGAATAACGCCGCGAATATTAAATCCGGCTTCGATAATTCCGCCAAGCGGGTTCAGGTTGGCAACGATAACTCCAGCACCTGCGCTTAACATTAAATACCCTAAAATAGGTTTTAAGGTACCGGTGAGCAATTTATTCCCAGGGGAGCGCAGCGCCACTAAACCGACAAATGCGATAATCCCCATCAGGAAGGCGGGTTGGCTAAATATTTCTGATAAGAAACTAAGAATAGCCTGCATGATCGTTCCCTCAATAATGATTAAGAGTGAGTTGCAGCAATTTTGGTGAGTGCTTCGGTAATATCTTCAGCAATCTTCGCTTTGTGTACGTAGCTACGAATAATGGCGACGTTACAGTGCGCAGGAAACTGGTTTGCCAGTTCTTTAATCGTGACATAAAGATCGGCTTTTTCTCCTACGGCGTTAGCGAAATCAACGGAAGCAACATCGGCTTTGATGCCTAATTCATCACATATTTTTTTGACATTATTCGCAGCCATTAATGAGCTGCCAATACCGTTACCACAAACCGTTCTGATAACTAACATAATGACTACTCCATTTGTTTTTGGATGAAATGTAATACGGAATTAGGGTCATTCTCCTGTTGAAGAAAGGTCACAATATCGGACTCAATCAGTGAGGCTATCAGTTGGATCATTTTTATATGACTATCGGCATTCGCGCCTGCGATGGCGATGACGACGTTAACCGGATCAAACTCCTCATGGCCAAAGGCGAGCGGTTGTTGACTGGTGACTAACGAAAATCCGGTTAGCAATGCGCCTTTTTCTGGCCGGGCATGAGGCATCGCCAGTCCATAATCGATAACAATGGCGGAACCGAAATCCCGGTAGACCTTAACCATTTCACTGACATATTCCGGGCGACAAATATTTTGCCGGACCAGTAACGAGCCAGCCTGTTCGATAGCCTGCTCGGGGCTGGAAATATTCTGCTTAAGCGCAATCAGTCCTGGGTTAAAAATAATGTCCATCATCCGATCCTTAATGCGTTCATATTCCTGAACTCGATCATGGCCAAATATATCAACAAAAATTATGAGTCAGATCACATATAGATTTTTAAATATTGAAGTCGATCACATCAGGGGAACGTTGGAATTATTTTGTCGGCAAGCAGAATATTTTTTATATTGTTTAATATCAATGAGTTGCGTTGATTATTTTTTGCGCGGAAGAAACGGAAAAGAAAGATAAGCCGTCAAATGTCTGAATTTAAAATGAAGTAATGAGATGTTAATCACAAATAATGGGGTGTTTTTTTTACAAAGTTTGAACGAGTTTGCAAAAATCAGGCCGAAGGGCGATTTTACTCATTCACGACATCAATATTGTAGGGTGGTAAGTTAGAAAGATGTTACCAGATGGTAAGGTTTAGCGTTCAGCAAACAAAAAAGGCTCGCCGTGGCGAGCCTTCTTCGTTAATTCATGCCAATTACAGGCTGGAGACGTTCTCGGTCAGGTATTTTGCAACGCCGTCCGGAGAGGCGTTCATACCTTCTTTACCTTTTTCCCACTGTGCCGGGCAAACTTCGCCGTGCTCTTCGTGGAACTGCAGCGCGTCAACCATACGCAGCATTTCGTCGATGTTACGACCCAGCGGCAGGTCGTTAACCACCTGGTGACGAACCACGCCGTTCGCGTCGATCAGGAAAGAACCACGCAGCGCAACGCCCGCTTCCGGGTGCTCGATACCGTAGGCTTTCTGAATTTCACGCTTAACGTCAGCAACCATTGCGTATTTCACTGCACCGATGCCGCCTTTGTCGACAGGGGTGTTACGCCATGCGTTGTGGACGAATTCAGAGTCAAAAGAAACGCCAACCACTTCAACGCCGCGTTTCTGGAATTCTTCGTAACGTTTGTCGAACGCGATCAGTTCAGACGGGCAAACGAAAGTGAAGTCCATCGGCCAGAAGAACAGAACGGTCGTTTTGCCGTTGGTGTGCTGTTTGAAATTGAAGTTTTCAACAATCTCACCGCTACCGAGTACCGCAGCTGCTGTGAAATCCGGAGCCTGACGAGTCACCAGTACCATATTATTCTCCTGCAAAGTTAAGGGGTTTTGGAACGCAACGCGGGCCAGTATAGAAGGTGATGGCGAATAAGACAAAGAGGCGCTGACAATCGTTCAGTGAGCTTTTGCCTATCAATCTGGCTTCTGTACACAAAATCATTCAAGGTGCATCAAGGCGGCAAGTCTGAGAACCCCAGGAGCTTACTCAAGTAAGTGACTGGGGTGAGCCGACGCAGCCAACGCAGAGGCAGTTTGAAGGATGACGTGTAAATTAAAGCTGCTTGTTTTTCGCCTGCTCCATCATGCGCGGATAAAACCGCCAGAAGCGCGCTTCCAGCGCATCGTAATGGTGGTCCAGGTCATACCAGGAGTCGCGGAGCGCATCCAGACGCGGACGGCGGCTCGCCATCCCGTTCAGCACATTCTGAATAAAATCCATATCGCGATAGCGCTCCAGCCACTTTTCTGACCACAGGTAATCGTTCAGATTGACAAAGCGCGGCGGCGAATCGGGCAGAATGGTGGAGACCTGAGCATGGGCATAGCCGACAAAGGACTGTAGCGGAAACTCAGGGGAAATTTGCGTCCAGTGGCGTGAGAGAAAATGATCCCACATCACATCCAGCGTAATGGGCGCGACGCGGCGCGTTTCGGGGCGAAACCACTCTTTTGCTTCTTTTACTTCCGGCAGATTATCGGTGAGCACGTCGATGCGACGATGCATGAAAATACCGTCCACCACCTCGGCAGGCCAGGAATCCGCGGGATTACCCCGGACAAAATCGGCCAGCAGATTGCCGGAAAGTGAGCTGTCAGCGAGATGTGCAAGGTGCAGGTGAGCTAGAAAATTCATGGTTTACTGTTTATCCAGAGGGGTAAAGGTTGCAGGGAGAACGCCCCGGCACTAGACTACCCGCCTCTTATTTTAGTCTGAGTCAGTGTCATGCGCGTTACCGATTTTTCCTTTGAATTACCCGAATCCCTGATTGCCCACTACCCACAGCCGGAACGCAGTAGCTGCCGTTTGCTGTCGCTGGACGGGCCGACGGGCGCGCTGACGCATGGTACTTTCACCGATCTGCTCGATAAGCTCAACCCTGGCGATCTGCTGGTCTTTAATAATACCCGTGTGATCCCGGCGCGTCTGTTTGGCCGTAAAGCCAGCGGTGGCAAGATTGAAGTCCTCGTTGAGCGCATGCTGGATGATAAACGCATCCTTGCACATATTCGCGCCTCCAAAGCACCGAAACCGGGCGCAGAACTGCTGCTGGGCGATGACGAAAGTATTAATGCGACGATGACAGCCCGCCACGGCGCACTGTTCGAAGTCGAGTTTAACGATGCGCGTCCGGTGTTGGATATTCTCAATGCTATCGGCCATATGCCGCTGCCGCCGTACATCGACCGTCCGGATGAAGACGCCGACCGTGAGCTTTACCAGACGGTTTACAGCGAAAAACCAGGCGCCGTAGCCGCGCCGACCGCGGGCCTGCACTTTGACGAACCGCTGCTGGAAAAACTGCGCGAGAAAGGTATTGAGATGGCGTTTGTCACGCTGCACGTCGGCGCGGGGACGTTCCAGCCGGTGCGTGTGGACACCATTGAAGATCACATCATGCATTCTGAGTATGCGGAAGTGCCGCAAGAAGTCGTGGACGCGGTGCTGGCGGCGAAAGCGCGCGGTAACCGGGTGATTGCGGTAGGGACGACCTCGGTGCGTTCTCTGGAGAGCGCAGCACAGGCGGCGAAGCACGCGCTCATTGAACCGTTCTTTGGCGACACACAAATCTTCATCTACCCAGGTTATCAATACAACGTGATTGATGCGTTGGTGACCAACTTCCATTTGCCTGAGTCGACATTGATTATGCTGGTCTCGGCGTTTGCGGGTTACCAGCATACGATGAATGCCTACAAGGCTGCGGTAGAACAAAATTATCGCTTTTTTAGCTACGGGGACGCGATGTTTATCACGTACAATCCGCAAGCTTTGAATGAACGCGTTGGGGAATAAATCCGCGGCGCTGGTTGACACGTTGGACTGTTTTTCTGACGTACTGGAGAAAAAATGAAATTCGAACTGGATACCACCGACGGACGTGCCCGCCGTGGCCGCCTGGTGTTTGATCGTGGCGTGGTGGAAACGCCTGCTTTTATGCCCGTAGGGACCTACGGCACTGTTAAAGGCATGACGCCGGAAGAAGTTGAAGCGACCGGCGCGCAAATTATCCTCGGTAATACCTTCCATCTCTGGCTGCGTCCAGGTCAGGAGATCATGAAACTGCACGGCGATCTGCATGATTTTATGCAGTGGAAAGGCCCGATTCTGACCGACTCCGGTGGTTTCCAGGTCTTCAGCCTGGGTGATATTCGTAAGATCACCGAACAAGGCGTGCACTTCCGCAATCCGATCAACGGCGATCCGATTTTCCTCGATCCCGAAAAGTCGATGGAGATTCAGTACGATCTCGGTTCCGATATTGTCATGATTTTTGACGAATGCACGCCGTACCCGGCGGACTGGGACTATGCTAAACGTTCGATGGAGATGTCGCTGCGTTGGGCGAAGCGTAGCCGTGACCGTTTTGACGGCCTGGGCAATAAAAATGCGCTTTTCGGCATCATTCAGGGCAGCGTTTACGAAGATTTACGTGATATCTCTGTGAAAGGTCTGGTAGAGATTGGCTTTGATGGCTACGCTGTCGGCGGTTTGGCTGTGGGCGAGCCCAAAGAGGACATGCACCGTATTCTGGAGCATGTTTGCCCACAAATCCCGGCAGATAAACCGCGTTACCTGATGGGCGTCGGTAAACCAGAAGATCTGGTTGAAGGCGTGCGTCGCGGCATCGACATGTTTGACTGTGTGATGCCAACCCGCAATGCCCGTAATGGTCACCTGTTCGTGACGGATGGCGTGGTGAAAATTCGCAATGCGAAGTATAAGAGCGATACCAGCCCACTCGATGCAGAGTGTGATTGCTACACCTGTCGCAATTATTCACGTGCCTACTTGCATCATCTTGATCGTTGCAACGAAATATTGGGCGCGCGACTCAACACGATTCATAACCTGCGTTACTACCAGCGTTTGATGGCGGGTTTACGCAAGGCTATTGAAGAGGGTAAATTAGAGAGCTTCGTGACCGAGTTTTACCAACGTCAGGGTCGACCGGTTCCACCTTTGAACGTTGATTAATTTTAATAATGAGGGAATTTGAATGAGCTTTTTTATTTCTGATGCGGTAGCGGCAACAGGTGCTCCGGCGCAGGGCAGCCCGATGTCTCTGATTCTGATGCTGGTGGTGTTTGGTCTGATTTTCTATTTCATGATCCTGCGTCCACAGCAGAAGCGCACCAAAGAGCATAAAAATCTGATGGCCTCCATCGCGAAAGGTGATGAAGTCCTGACTAACGGTGGCCTGGTAGGTCGAGTAACCAAAGTTGCAGAATCTGGTTACATCGCTATCGCACTGAACGATACCACTGAAGTGGTTATCAAGCGTGACTTCGTAGCTGCCGTTCTGCCGAAAGGCACCATGAAGGCGCTGTAATAGAAACTTTTCCCTAAGGGAACTGCCGTGTTAAACCGTTATCCTTTGTGGAAGTACATCATGCTGATCGTCGTCATTGTCGTCGGCCTGCTGTATGCGCTTCCCAACCTGTATGGTGAGGATCCGGCCGTTCAAATCACTGGCGCGCGCGGTGTCGCCGCCAGTGAGCAAACGCTGATCCAGGTCCAGAATACGTTACAACAAGAAAAAATTACCGCTAAGTCTGTGGCACTGGAAGAGGGCGCGATTCTTGCGCGCTTCGACACCACCGATACCCAACTGCGCGCACGTGAAGCGCTGGTGGACGTGCTGGGTGATAAATACGTCGTGGCGCTTAACCTTGCTCCGGCAACCCCGCGCTGGTTAGCGGCCATCAAAGCAGAACCGATGAAACTCGGTCTTGACCTGCGTGGCGGCGTTCACTTCCTGATGGAAGTGGATATGGATACCGCGCTGGGTAAATTGCAGGAACAAAATATTGACAGCCTGCGCAGCGATCTGCGTACAGAAGGCATTCCGTATACCACCGTTCGTAAAGAAGACAATTACGGCCTGAGCATTAACTTCCGTGATGCCAGTGCGCGTGATAAAGCGATTGCTTACCTCAGCAAGCGTCACCAGGATCTGGTGATCACAAGCCAGGGCAGCAATGCGCTGCGTGCGGTGATGACCGATGCGCGTCTGAGCGAAGCGCGTGAATACGCGGTGCAACAGAACATCAACATCCTGCGTAACCGTGTGAACCAGTTGGGCGTTGCCGAACCGGTGGTACAACGCCAGGGCGCGGATCGTATCGTGGTCGAGCTGCCGGGTATTCAGGACACGGCGCGTGCGAAAGAGATTCTCGGCGCGACGGCAACGCTGGAGTTCCGTCTGGTCAACACCAACGTTGATCAGTCTGCAGCGGCCTCTGGTCGTGTGCCGGGCGATTCCGAAGTGAAACAGTCGCGCGAAGGTCAGCCCGTCGTGCTGTACAAACGCGTGATCCTGACCGGTGACCACATCACTGACTCCACTTCCAGCCAGGACGAATACAACCAACCGCAGGTGAACATCTCGCTGGATAGCGCAGGTGGCAACATCATGTCTAACTTCACTAAGGACAACATCGGTAAACCGATGGCGACCCTGTTTGTGGAGTATAAAGACAGCGGTAAGAAAGATGCGAACGGTCGTGCGGTACTGGTGAAACAGGAAGAGGTGATTAACATCGCCAACATCCAGTCTCGTCTGGGTAACAGTTTCCGTATTACCGGGATCAACAACCCGAACGAAGCGCGTCAGCTCTCTCTGCTGCTGCGTGCCGGTGCGCTGATTGCGCCGATTCAGATTGTTGAAGAACGGACCATCGGTCCAACTCTGGGGATGCAGAACATCAAGCAGGGTCTGGAAGCGTGTCTGGCTGGTCTGGCCGTGTCCATTCTGTTCATGATTCTGTTCTACAAGAAGTTTGGTCTGATTGCGACCAGCGCGCTGGTGGCTAACCTGGTACTGATTGTCGGCATTATGTCGCTGCTGCCGGGGGCAACGCTGAGTATGCCGGGGATTGCGGGGATCGTCTTAACCCTTGCCGTCGCCGTCGATGCGAACGTCCTGATCAACGAACGTATCAAAGAAGAGTTGAGTAACGGACGTTCGGTGCAGCAGGCGATCAACGAAGGGTATGCGGGCGCGTTCAGTTCCATCTTCGATGCGAACATTACGACGCTGATTAAGGTCATCATCCTGTACGCCGTCGGCACCGGGGCAATTAAAGGGTTCGCGATTACTACCGGTATCGGTGTGGCGACGTCGATGTTTACCGCGATCGTCGGTACTCGTGCCATCGTAAACCTGTTGTATGGCGGCAAGCGCGTCAAAAAGCTGTCAATCTGAGGAGTGCGAAGTGGCACAGGAATATACTGTTGAACAATTGAACCACGGCCGTAAAGTTATCGACTTTATGCGCTGGGACTACTGGGCTTTCGGCATCTCAGGTCTGCTGCTGGTGTTGGCCATCATCGTGATGGGCGTGCGCGGCTTTAACTGGGGTCTCGATTTCACCGGTGGTACGGTGATTGAAATCACGCTGGAAAAACCGGCTGAGATGGACGTGATGCGCGACGCGCTGGAAAAAGCGGGCTTTGTTGATCCGCTTTTACAGAACTTCGGCAGCAGCCACGACATCATGGTGCGTATGCCGCCGACCGAAGGGGCAAACGGCGGTCAGGTGCTGGGTAGTAAAGTGTTGAGTGTGATTAACGAATCCACCAATCAGAACGCGGCAGTGAAGCGCATTGAATTCGTCGGACCGAGTGTGGGTGCTGATCTGGCGCAAACCGGTGCGATGGCGCTGCTGGCGGCGCTGATCTCAATCCTGGTCTACGTCGGGATCCGTTTTGAATGGCGACTGGCGGCAGGCGTTGTTATCGCGCTGGCGCACGACGTCATCATCACACTGGGGATCCTGTCGTTATTCCATATCGAGATCGACCTGACAATCGTGGCATCGCTGATGTCCGTTATCGGTTACTCGCTTAACGACAGCATCGTGGTTTCTGACCGTATTCGTGAAAACTTCCGCAAAATTCGTCGCGGGACGCCTTATGAAATCTTTAACGTGTCACTGACCCAGACGCTGCACCGTACGTTGATTACCTCCGGCACGACGTTAATGGTAATTCTGATGCTGTTCCTGTTTGGTGGTCCGGTGCTGGAAGGCTTCTCGCTGACCATGCTCATCGGGGTATCCATCGGTACGGCGTCATCCATTTACGTGGCATCGGCGCTGGCGTTGAAACTCGGCATGAAGCGTGAGCACATGCTGCAGCAGAAAGTCGAGAAAGAAGGGGCGGACCAGCCGTCTATTCTGCCGTAAACTGACATTCAGCCAATGCGTCAAATCCCGGTCATTCGATCGGGATTTTTCTTTTCTACCTTTCTCTTGTTCCGCAAACCCTACTGACACTATGCTGTCAGGAGCCCTGTTTTATCCTCTTCCTGAATTTACCCACACAGGCAGGAGAGGAACGATGAAAAGCATTATCAACTGGTTTGAAATTCCCGTTACGGATATGGAACGCGCGATTGCATTTTACGAGCCGGTCATGGGGTTGTCGCTGCGTCGTGAAAAAATGGACATCGCCGATCTGGCGGTTTTTCCGTATGACGAACCGGCTACCGGCGGTGCGCTGGCGAAGTTTGACGGCATCACACCGTCATTGCAGGGGGCGATTGTTTATCTGCATACTGAGGATCTCAACGCCACGCTGGATCGCGTGGTCAGTGCAGGTGGCAAATGCGTTTTTGGTCCGCACGATCTCGGTGACGGGGTTGGCAGCATCGCGCTGTTTACCGACAGTGAAGGCAACCGTGTAGGTTTACATCAACCGGCTTAATCACAGAGAGCAACTATGACCCGTCGCGCTGACCGTTTGTTTCAGATAGTACAGATCCTGCGTGGCAGGCGGCTGACAACGGCAGCGCTGCTGGCGGAGCGGCTGGAGGTTTCGGAGCGGACTATCTATCGCGATATCCGTGACCTCTCGCTCTCGGGTGTGCCGGTCGAAGGGGAGGCGGGGAGCGGCTATCGTCTGATGGCGGGGTTTGATCTCCCGCCGTTGATGTTGACGCATCGGGAGTCTGAAGCGCTGATTGCCGCCATTCGTCTGTTGCACACCTGGGGCGGCGATTTGCTCTCCAGAGAACTGGAGTCGGCGCAGGAAAAAGTGCTGGCGATATTGCCGGAAGAGAGCCGACGCAAAGCCGAGCAGGCACGCATCTTCGCACCGGACTTTGGCGGACACCTGCATTCACGCAGCGCGTTCGATGTGATCCACAAGGCAGTCACCACCCAGCAGGTGCTGGCGCTGCATTATCGCGACGAGGCGGGGCGGCTTTCCTGGCGGGATGTGCAGCCGTTAGGGATCTTCTTTGAAGGAAAATACTGGCTGCTGGTGGCCTGGTGTGAGCGGCGCGAAGACTACCGCTGTTTTCGTGTCGATCGCTGTTTAAGCATCACGCCGCTCGACAGACGCTTTTGCGAGCGCGCTGACCGTTCGCTCAGTGATTTCTTACGCAAGATCCGCGACGAAACGCACGCATAAAAAAGCCAGCGCTCAGGCTGGCTTTTACTGGGAGGGACGTTATCAGAAGTTGTAACCGACAACCAGGTAACCACCCCAACCGGTAGAGCGAACGTTGAAGTTGCCTTTACCGAAGTTCAGTTCAGCGTCGTCGTTCCACTGACCACCGTTGTGCCAGTAACGCGCCACGACCGAGTAGTGCCAGTGGTCGTAGTTCAGCGCCAGAATATGGCTGGAAGCGATGGAGTCGTTGGTACGCGCTTTATTGCCGTTCAGATCGGAGAAGTCGTTGTCGCCCAGATCGGAACCCCAGTCAAAGTTGGTGAAGCCGATGTAGCTCAGGTTACCGCCCCACAGTTCGGTAATCGGAACGAAGTATTTCACTTTGAAACGGTAGCCGTCCCATTCGTTTTCGTTTGCTGCGCCGTAGTTCTGCCACTGGTACTTGGCGTACACGTTCAGAGACAGGCTCATCGGCAGGCCGGTATCAATATCCGTACCCAGACCCATGTACCAGGTGCTCTGACGACCATCTTTGTTACGACCCATGTCGTAGATGTAGTTGTTGGCGAAGTACCACTCTTTAAACGGACCGAAGCTCAGGTCAGTGCCGGTCAGTTTGTCGATGGAGAAACGCGGTTCGATTTCCATAAACAGCGGAGAACCGTGGTTCCAGATCCCTTTCGCGTCGGTGTTACCACCGAAGAATACCGGTGCATCCATGTAGCCATAGAAGTCGAACCAGTCTTTTTTTGCGAAAGCTTCATATTCCAGATAGGTATCGTTACGGATCTGCGGTCCGAAACGGGTGTGGTAGCTTCCGACGACGTTGACGCTCTGGTGCCACCAGTCGGAAAGATACTGCGGTTTGTCATTTTCCGCCGCGTTGACGGCGAATGACGAGGAGAGCGCGAGCACGGCACCGGCTGCAAGTAATGTTTTTTTCATATTGTATGCCACTGTTTGAAATCCCTGACGGGAGTGAAAAAGGCGCGAATAGCGTTTCTGAATATTTCGTGTTTCTGCGAGCCTATTATAGAAATCATTGCTCACAAAAATATGTCTTGTTTCACAGTTCTATCATTTGCGTAATCGATTGCGTTCACGTTTGCGTACTTTAGCGCGGCGATTGTACTGACTTTCATGTCAATTGCCAACGTTGACAATAAATGCCGTGGATGTCAGAGGAGTAACAAAAGGTAGGGGATGGATGTTGCGGAACGCACAAAACGTTCCGCAGGGAGGTTTATTGTGTAACAGGCTGGATATCGTGGATGCGCACAAATCCTAATTGATCGGGGGTCAGGTTATTCAGTTGTAGCGGGATATCCACATCGCTTGGCGCCAGCACGCTCGCCGGGGCATTGATCAACTGATTCTGTACATTCACTTCCTGATAATTGTCAGTTGTTCCCTGAATTTGCCCATACTCAACGGTGCCGCTAAACGCCGGCAGCGGATCGTTTGACTCACCCTGAATACGCAGCGTCACCCGGGTGCCCGTTGCGTTTGGCGCAATGTTGATAAGCGACATGCGTAGTGTACCTATCTGGCTGTTCAGACGCGCTGGCGTATTGGAACCCGGTAGCAGATAAACGCCACTGGTTGATTTGGCGTTCAGACTGTTTTGCTGGGTAATCTTCACGGTTTCCTGATTAAGCTGGTTCATCTCTTTATTGAGTGTCGAAACGCTTTGATGCATCTGGCGCACTTCGCTTTGTTGCGCACAGGCGCTCAAACTAAAGAGACTTCCCACCAGGAGAATTCTTAGGTAACGTCTTGTCATCTCTCTTATTTCCTGAATTGTCGCGATAACGTAATGGTAGATCGTAAAATGCGCAAAGACATCGATCCATTGTCTCAAAAGCGTTGCGCCTTTGTTGTAACGTCAGTTCAGGTTAAAATAGATTTCTGTTAACCACCTGGTCAGGACGCCGTATGCATTGCCCATTCTGTTTCGCCGTAGACACTAAGGTAATTGACTCTCGTCTTGTGGGCGAGGGCTCTTCAGTACGCCGCCGTCGGCAGTGTCTGGTTTGTAATGAACGTTTCACCACCTTTGAAGTGGCGGAGCTGGTGATGCCACGCGTTGTGAAAAGCAACGACGTGCGCGAACCGTTTAATGAAGAAAAGCTGCGCAGTGGAATGCAACGCGCGCTGGAAAAGCGTCCGGTGAGTTCCGACGACGTCGAAATGGCGTTGAATCACATTAAGTCGCAGCTGCGCGCCACCGGCGAGCGTGAAGTTCCCAGTAAGATGATTGGCAATCTGGTGATGGAACAATTGAAAAAACTCGATAAAGTCGCCTACATCCGCTTTGCCTCGGTTTACCGCAGCTTCGAAGATATCAAAGAATTTGGCGAAGAGATCGCTCGCCTACAGGATTAAGCCATGCAGGATGAGTTATACATGGCGCGAGCGCTGAAGCTGGCGCAGCGCGGGCGGTTTACCACCCATCCCAACCCTAACGTCGGCTGTGTCATCGTCAACCATGGCGAGATTGTCGGCGAAGGCTATCATCACCGCGCCGGTGAACCGCATGCGGAAGTCCATGCCCTGCGTATGGCCGGTGAAAAGGCCAAAGGGGCCACCGCGTACGTTACGCTTGAACCGTGCAGCCATCATGGCCGCACGCCGCCGTGTTGCGACGCGCTGATCGCCGCTGGCGTCTCCCGTGTGGTTGCGGCGATGCAGGACCCCAATCCGCAAGTGGCGGGACGCGGGTTATATCGCCTGCAACAGGCGGGTATCGACGTCAGCCACGGGCTGATGATGAGCGAAGTTGAAGCGTTAAATAAAGGTTTCCTCAAGCGGATGCGCACCGGGTTTCCGTATGTGCAACTGAAGCTCGGCGCTTCGCTGGACGGTCGCACGGCGATGGCCAGCGGCGAAAGCCAGTGGATAACCTCGCCGCAGGCGCGACGCGATGTTCAGCGTCTGCGAGCGCAAAGTCATGCCATTTTAACCAGCAGCGCGACGGTGCTGGCAGACGACCCGCAGCTCACCGTGCGCTGGTCGGAACTGGGCGAGGCGACGCAGGTAGTTTACCCGCAGGATACCCTGCGCCAGCCGGTACGAATGGTTATCGACAGTCAGAACCGCGTGACGCCGGAACACCGTCTGGTTCAGCAGCCAGGAGAAACCTGGATTGCGCGCACGAAAGAAGACGGGCGCGTCTGGCCCGATTCGGTCCGCACGATTATGGTGCCGGAGCATAACGGTCATCTGGATCTGGTGGTGCTGATGATGCTGCTGGGCAAACAGCAGATTAACAGCCTGTGGGTGGAGGCCGGGCCTACGCTTGCCGGCGCGCTCTTGCAGGCGGGCGTGGTTGACGAGCTTATCGTTTATCTTGCGCCTACACTGTTGGGCAGTGATGCCAGGGGATTATGTATGCTGCCGGGACTTGAGAAACTGGCTGACGCCCCCCATTTCAAATTCAATGAGATACGCCAGGTAGGCCCGGACGTTTGCCTGCATTTAATCCCTGCGTGAGGCTTTCGAATTATCGAATTATAGGAAGCAGCGCACAGAATATTATGATAAAATCCGCCCCCCTTACGGGGCCATATCGAACCCGAAGGAAGAATATGAACATTATTGAAGCTAACGTTGCTACTCCGGACGCTCGCGTCGCCATCACCATTGCGCGTTTCAACAACTTTATCAATGACAGCCTGCTGGAAGGTGCGATTGACGCCCTGAAACGCATTGGTCAGGTCAAAGATGAAAACATTACCGTCGTTTGGGTTCCTGGTGCCTACGAACTGCCGCTGGCAGCGGGCGCACTGGCGAAAACCGGTAAATATGACGCGGTGATTGCGCTGGGTACGGTTATTCGTGGCGGCACAGCTCACTTCGAATATGTCGCTGGCGGTGCAAGCAATGGCCTGGCGCATGTCGCTCAGGAAAGCGAAATTCCGGTCGCCTTTGGCGTCCTGACCACCGAAAGCATTGAACAAGCTATCGAACGTGCTGGCACCAAAGCTGGCAACAAAGGCGCGGAAGCTGCACTGACCGCGCTTGAAATGATTAATGTATTGAAAGCCATCAAGGCCTGATTTTTTGTAAGGGGAAATCCGTGAAACCTGCTGCTCGTCGCCGCGCCCGTGAGTGTGCCGTTCAGGCGCTCTACTCCTGGCAGTTGTCCCAGAACGACATCGCTGATGTTGAATACCAGTTCCTGGCAGAACAGGACGTAAAAGATGTTGACGTCCTGTACTTCCGTGAACTGCTGTCCGGGGTAGCGACTAACAGCGCGTACCTGGATGGCCTGATGAAGCCTTATCTGTCTCGTCTGCTGGAAGAGTTGGGTCAGGTGGAAAAAGCCGTACTGCGCATTGCACTGTTCGAGCTGTCTAAACGCAGTGATGTGCCATACAAAGTGGCCATCAACGAAGCCATCGAACTGGCGAAAACGTTCGGTGCGGAAGACAGCCACAAGTTCGTCAATGGCGTTCTGGATAAAGCAGCGCCTGCGATTCGCCCCAACAAAAAGTAATCACCAGGCCGTCAGCGAAGTGGAAGCGATTCCTCTCCCCTGGCGGCTTTTTCATTTTTCTGCTGAGGCATAACGTATGGCATGCGGCGAGTTTTCCCTGATTGCCCGTTATTTTGACCGTGTCAGAAGCTCTCGTCTTGACGTCGAAACCGGTATTGGCGACGACTGTGCACTTCTGAACATCCCCGATAAACAGACGCTGGCGATCAGCACCGATACGCTAGTGGCGGGCAACCATTTCCTGTCTGACATTGATCCTGCCGATCTGGCGTACAAAGCGCTGGCGGTGAACTTAAGCGATCTGGCGGCAATGGGCGCCGATCCGGCGTGGTTGACGCTGGCGATCACCTTGCCTGAGGTGGACGAGCGCTGGCTGGAAACCTTCAGCGACAGTCTGTTTGATCTTCTGAATTACTACGGTATGCAACTGATTGGCGGCGACACCACGCGGGGTCCGCTGTCGATGACGTTGGGTATCCACGGTTTTGTTCCTGCCGGACGCGCGCTGAAACGCGGCGGGGCGAAGCCGGGCGACTGGATCTACGTGACCGGCACGCCGGGCGATAGCGCCGCGGGTCTGGCAATATTGTTGAACCGCTTGCAGGTCGCCGATGCGGCCGACCGCGAATATCTGCTTAAACGTCATCTGCGTCCGACGCCGCGTATTCTACAGGGCCAGGCGCTGCGCGATCTGGCCAGTGCGGCGATTGATCTCTCTGACGGGCTGATTTCCGATCTTGGGCATATTGTTAACGCCAGCGCCTGCGGCGCGCGCGTCGATCTCGATACGCTGCCCTGGTCAGACGCGATGACGCGCCACGTCGAACCCGAACAGGCGCTGCGCTGGGCGCTGTCTGGCGGCGAAGACTACGAGCTATGCTTTACGGTACCGGAACTGAATCGCGGCGCGCTCGAGGTGGCAATGGGCCAGCTTGGCGTCCCCTTTACCTGCATTGGGCAGATGAGCGCGGATGTGGAAGGGATTCATTTCATGCGTGACGGAAAGCCTGTCATTGTTGACTGGAAAGGATATGACCATTTTGCCACGCCATAAAGATGTCGCCAAAAGCCGCCTGAATCTGCTTAACCCATGGCATTTACTGGCTACCGGATTTGGTAGCGGTCTCAGCCCGATTGTTCCCGGCACGATGGGATCGCTGGCGGCGATCCCCTTCTGGTATCTGATGACCTTTCTGCCGTGGCAGCTCTATTCGCTGGTGGTGATGCTGGGGATCTGTATCGGCGTCTATCTTTGCCATCAAACGGCAAAGGACATGGGCGTGCACGATCACGGCAGCATCGTCTGGGATGAGTTCATCGGAATGTGGATCACGCTCATGGCGCTGCCGACCAACGACTGGCAGTGGGTCGCCGCCGGGTTTGTGATTTTCCGTATTCTTGATATGTGGAAGCCATGGCCGATCCGCTGGTTCGATCGCAATGTGCATGGCGGGATGGGGATCATGGTGGACGATATTGTCGCCGGGGTGATTTCCGCCGGGATCCTCTATTTCATCGGACATCACTGGCCGGTTGGTCTGATTTAGCGATGTGCCGGATGGCGCTGCGCTTAACCGGCCTACCCGGTATGACGTCCGTATTTTGTAGGCCGGATAAGGCGGTTACGCCGTCATCCGGCACGCTTTCTTATTTATATCCGGCTACGGGATGCGGCTTATACGGCGTTTCCAGTTCGGCGATGTGCTCGGGCTTCAGCGTGAGATCCACGGCATTCAGCAACTCATCCAACTGTTCTTCCCGTGACGAGCCGATGATCGGCGCGGCAATGCCCGGTTTGCTTAACAGCCACGCCAGCGCCACCTGAGCACGCGTCGCGCCAAGCTCTTCGCTCACGCCAGCCAGCCGCGCGGCAATCTGCGCATCGTTTTCGTCGCTTTCGCTATACAGCTTTTTCCCTACTTCATCAGAGACCAGGCGTGCCGTGGTTTCTCCCCATGGACGTGTCAGACGCCCTCTGGCCAATGGGCTCCACGGGATCACCGCCACGCCTTCCTGATAGCACAGTGGCAGCATTTCACGCTCTTCCTCGCGATAGATCAGGTTATAGTGATCCTGCATGCTAATAAACTGCGCCCAGCCGTGCTGTTTTTGCAGCGCCAGCGCCTGGGCAAACTGCGACGCATGCATTGACGACGCGCCGATATAACGCGCCTTACCGGCTTTGACCACATCGTTTAACGCTTCCAGCGTCTCTTCAATCGGCGTGTTGTAATCCCAGCGGTGAATTTGCAGGATATCGACGTAGTCCATCCCCAGTCGTCTCAGACTGTCATCAATAGAACGCAGAATTTGCGCGCGGGATAATCCTTCTGGCAGGTCATCCACCCGATTAAACACTTTGGTGGCGACGACGACCTCATCACGGCGAGCGAAATCGCGCAGTGCGCGACCGACAATCTCTTCGCTGCTGCCGGCTGAGTAGTTGTTTGAGGTATCGAAGAAGTTAATGCCGCCTTCAAGAGCGCGCTGGATGATAGGGCGACTACTCTCTTCGGGAAGCGTCCAGGCGTGGTTGCCGCGATTCGGCTCGCCGAACGTCATGCAGCCCAGACAAAGGCGGGAAACCCGAAGGTCCGTTTTTCCTAAGATGTTGTATTGCATTCTTTCGCTCCTGTTATGCTCGTTATGGGTTAAGCATAGCAGGAGCGAAGAGGGGATTATGCCAACCAGGCCTTGATTTTGGCCTCAATGCCTGCGGCATCCAGACCCAACTCGGCGCGGGCTTCATCCTGTGTTCCCTGCGGTATGAAGAAGTCCGGCAGACCGATGTTAAGCACCGGAACCGGCTTGCGATGCGCCATCAGCACTTCGTTTACGCCGCTACCGGCACCGCCCATAATGGCGTTTTCTTCCAGCGTCACCAGTACTTCATGACGCGCCGCCATTTCAAGGATCAGCGCCTCATCCAGCGGTTTCACAAAGCGCATGTCGACAAGCGTCGCGTTGAGGGATTCCGCGACTTTCGCCGCTTCCGGCATTAAGGTGCCGAAGTTGAGGATTGCTACCTTCTCGCCGTGACGCTTCACCACGCCTTTCCCGATCGGCAGTTTTTCCAGTGGCGTCAGCTCAACGCCGACGGCATTTCCGCGCGGATAGCGCACCGCCGTTGGGCCATCGCTGTAGTGATAGCCAGTAAATAGCATCTGGCGGCATTCGTTTTCATCGCTCGGCGTCATGATGACCATCTCCGGAATGCAGCGCAGATAGGAGAGATCGAACGCCCCCTGGTGGGTTTGTCCGTCGGCTCCGACGATCCCCGCGCGGTCAATGGCAAACATGACCGGCAGTTTTTGAATGGCGACATCGTGCAGCACCTGATCGTAGGCGCGTTGCAGGAAGGTGGAATAGATTGCCACCACCGGTTTGTAACCACCAATCGCCAGCCCGGCGGCAAAGGTCACCGCGTGCTGCTCGGCAATCGCCACGTCAAAGTAGCGGTCCGGGAATTTACGCGAGAACTCAACCATGCCGGACCCTTCGCGCATGGCCGGGGTGATCGCCATCAGTTTGCTGTCTTTCGCCGCCGTTTCACACAGCCAGTCGCCGAAGATTTTCGAATAGCTCGGCAGGCCGCCGCTGCTTTTCGGCAGACAACCGCTGGACGGATCGAATTTCGGCACGGCGTGGAAGGTGATTGGATCTTTTTCCGCCGGCTCATAGCCCCGACCTTTCTTGGTCATGATATGCAGGAACTGCGGGCCTTTCAGGTCGCGCATGTTCTTCAGCGTGGTGATAAGCCCCAGCACATCGTGACCGTCGACCGGGCCGATATAGTTAAAGCCCAGCTCTTCAAACAGCGTGCCGGGCACCACCATGCCTTTGATATGTTCTTCGGTGCGCTTGAGCAGCTCTTTAATCGGCGGTACGCCAGAAAACACCTTCTTACCGCCTTCACGCAGGGAAGAGTAGAGCTTACCGGAGAGCAACTGCGCGAGGTGATTGTTCAGCGCGCCGACGTTTTCGGAAATCGACATTTCATTGTCGTTGAGGATGACCAGCATGTCGGGTTTGATATCGCCCGCGTGGTTCATCGCTTCAAATGCCATCCCGGCGGTAATCGCCCCGTCGCCAATGACGCAGACGGTACGGCGATCTTTACCCTCTTTCTGGGCGGCAACCGCCACGCCGATGCCGGCACTGATAGACGTAGAGGAGTGACCCACGCTCAGGACGTCGTATTCGCTTTCACCGCGCCATGGGAATGGGTGCAGGCCGCCTTTCTGGCGAATGGTGCCAATTTTATCGCGACGACCGGTCAAAATCTTGTGCGGATAAGCCTGATGACCTACGTCCCAGATCAACTGGTCAAACGGGGTGTTATAGACATAGTGCAGCGCCACGGTCAGTTCGACCGTGCCCAGCCCGGAAGCGAAATGCCCGCTGGAACGACTGACGCTGTCGAGTAAATAGCGGCGCAGCTCGTCGCAGAGTTTCGGCAGACTCTCTTTTGGCAGTAGTCGTAAATCCAGGGTGGAGTCGACCAGTGCCAGGGTAGGGTATTTGGCTATATCAAAACTCATCAGAGACTCATCGTTTGTTTACCCAAATTACAGTGTATCCGCTGCAATTTATTGCTCAGGGTAGTCAATTATTTATTACGCTGGATTATGTAGTCCGCTAGCGCTTCCAGTGCCGAGGTATCGAGTGACTGTGCGGCCAGTTGGTTTAGCGACTGGCGAGCCTCTGCGATTAAATCCCGGGCTTTATTTCGGGCTTGCTCAAGACCCAGAAGTGCAGGATAGGTACTTTTGCCAAGCTGCTGGTCGGCACCCTGACGTTTACCCAACGTTGCAGTATCGCCCACCACATCCAGAATGTCATCCTGAACCTGGAATGCCAGACCGATACTTTCTGCGTATCTGTCGAGTATCGGCAGGGCATTTCTGCCGTTTTCTCCGGCAGTTAACGCACCCAAGCGAACCGCGGCGCGAATCAGTGCGCCGGTCTTATGACGATGGATTTTCTCCAGCGCCTCCAGCGGCACCTGTTTACCTTCAGCGGCGAGATCCAACGCCTGACCGCCGCACATTCCGGCGATTCCGCTGGCGTTCGCCAGTTCGGAAATCATCGCGATCCGATCGCGGTCAGCGACTTCCGGCATCGGGGCGTCGCTGATAATCGAGAACGCCAGCGTTTGCAGGGCATCGCCCGCCAGAATCGCATTCGCCTCTCCAAACTTGATGTGACAGGTCGGCAGGCCACGACGCAGATCGTCATCGTCCATCGCGGGCAGATCGTCATGGATCAGCGAGTATGCATGAATGCACTCAACGGCGGCTGCCGGGGCATCCAGCGTGCTCAGGCTGATACCAAACATCTGACCGGTCGCGTACACCAGAAACGGACGCAGACGTTTACCGCCTAATAATGCGCCATACTGCATGGTTTCGACCACGGGAGTGTTCTGAAAGGGCAGTGGGGCAATAAAACGGCTCAGCGCCTGGTTGGCCTGTTCAACGCAGGCCTGAAGCTGCTGCGAAAAATCCATTTACTCGTTATCCGCTGTAAAAGGCGTAGGAGATGCGTCTTCATTGTCAGACAGCAGGATTTGCACACGCTGTTCAGCTTGTTGCAATTTCACCTGACCCTGACGTGCCAACTGCACGCCACGTTCGAATTCGTTCAGCGCTTCTTCCAGCGGTAGATCGCCACTTTCCAGACGCGTTACAATTTGCTCCAGCTCGTTCAGCGACGTTTCAAAGCTGACCGGCGCCTCATTTTTCTTCGCCATAATAAATGTCTGACTCTCAGTATTTTCAGCCCTGATATGGTAACGGACTCAGAGCAATTATCAAACTTACCCATCATACTTCAGGCTGCCTGTACGTTGGCTGCACGCGAATTATTTAGGGTATAACGCGCAATGTGCACAGGAATCGCGTGATAGTGGTATACTTCCGCGCCTGGATGCAGCCGCTTAACGGGGTTGCTGTACTATTTCTCCAATACAAGCCGTAACTGGCTTGCTAAAGAACCATTGCCGCCATGAAGTTTATCATTAAATTGTTCCCGGAAATCACCATCAAAAGCCAATCTGTGCGTTTGCGCTTTATAAAAATGCTGACCGGGAACATTCGTAACGTTTTAAAGCACTATGATGAGACCCTCGCCGTTGTCCGCCACTGGGATAACATCGAAGTTCGCGCGAAAGATGAAAACCAGCGTCTGGCTATCCGTGACGCGCTGACCCGTATTCCGGGGATTCACC
Organism: Citrobacter amalonaticus Y19; assembly: GCF_000981805.1. Lineage (NCBI taxonomy): Bacteria > Pseudomonadati > Pseudomonadota > Gammaproteobacteria > Enterobacterales > Enterobacteriaceae > Citrobacter > Citrobacter amalonaticus. The sequence goes on from NZ_CP011132.1 coordinate 414,160, forward strand.
ACATTCTCGAAGTCGAAGACGTGCCGTTTACCGACATGCACGACATTTTCGAAAAGGCGCTGGTGCAATACCGCGAACAGCTGGAAGGCAAAACCTTCTGCGTGCGCGTTAAACGTCGCGGTAAACATGAGTTTAGCTCTATCGATGTGGAACGTTACGTGGGCGGCGGTTTAAACCAGCATATTGAATCGGCGCGCGTGAAGCTGACCCACCCGGATGTCACTGTCCACCTGGAAGTGGAAGATGACCGTCTTCTGCTGATTAAAGGGCGTTACGAAGGGATCGGCGGTTTCCCGATCGGTACTCAGGAAGATGTGCTATCGCTGATCTCCGGCGGCTTCGACTCCGGCGTTTCCAGCTACATGCTGATGCGTCGCGGCTGTCGCGTTCACTACTGCTTCTTTAACCTCGGCGGCGCGGCGCATGAAATCGGCGTTCGTCAGGTGGCGCACTATCTGTGGAACCGCTTCGGCAGCTCGCATCGCGTGCGCTTTGTCGCCATCAACTTTGAACCGGTGGTCGGAGAGATCCTCGAGAAAGTTGATGACGGCCAGATGGGCGTGGTGCTCAAACGTATGATGGTTCGCGCGGCGTCGAAAGTGGCGGAGCGCTATGGCGTGCAGGCGCTGGTCACCGGCGAAGCGCTGGGTCAGGTCTCCAGCCAGACGCTGACCAACCTGCGTCTGATCGATAACGTCTCCGATACGCTGATTCTGCGTCCGCTGATTTCTTACGATAAAGAGCACATCATCAACCTGGCGCGCCAGATTGGGACTGAAGACTTTGCCCGTACCATGCCGGAGTATTGCGGCGTGATTTCAAAAAGCCCGACGGTGAAAGCCATCAAGGCGAAGATTGAAGCGGAAGAAGAGAATTTTGACTTCAGTATCCTCGATAAGGTGGTTGAAGAAGCCAGCAACGTGGATATTCGCGAAATTGCGCAGCAGACTCAGCAGGACGTGGTGGAAGTCGAAACCGTCAGCGGTTTTGGCCCGAACGACGTGATTCTGGATATCCGTTCTATCGACGAGCAGGATGATAAGCCGCTGAAGGTGGAAGGCGTGGATGTGGTTTCACTGCCGTTCTACAAGCTGAGCACTCAATTCGGCGATCTCGACCAGAATAAAACCTGGCTGCTGTGGTGCGAGCGCGGCGTGATGAGCCGATTGCAGGCGCTGTATCTGCGCGAGCAGGGCTTTGAGAATGTGAAGGTGTATCGCCCGTAACTCCAGAAGATCAACATGCAGGCGTGGTGCATTCGCCTTATGCCGTCTGCCTGTCGGGTCGGGGCCGAGCCTGCATCCTTGCAGGCCGTCCTCTGCGCCCGCTTCCCTGCGCCCGCCCCCGGTCAGCCGCCAACGCCTCATCGATTTTCACGCCGGACCGGGGTGTCGCTTCAGCATTCTGCTATTCAGTGATTTCCGTTTTGCTGTTTAACCAACATCTCAGAGGGTCAGGTGGGGAGTGGTCCGGCTGAAAATTGCCGACGTGTTTCCGGAGGGTCGGGGGAACCCGCAGGGATGCGGGTTCAGGGCGCGCGAAGCAGGGATGCTGAGTCGCGCCCGACCCGGTAGCCTGGAGGAATAAGCGGAGGGTATCGCGAAGCGACAATTTTCCTGCCGGGAGCCTGGATTGTTAAGGAGGCGGCGACGAGTCTCCTTAACACGTTCACGGGTGTCGTTACACCAGAGAAGCGGCGAACGCAAGGTGAACGTAGCCCCTCACCGCCGGTGGCATATGCATCCCTAAAGATGAAGCGCGTCGACGCTTCTCACTAACTGCCCGGCAATCTGCGAGATGACGTCTGTACTGAAGAACCCCATCGTCACGGCAATCGCCACCAGATCTCCCTTTTCATTGCGTAGCGGACAGGCAATCGACTGTGCGCCTGGGATCCCCTGCGTCGGATTGTAGCGCACCGCATAGCCCTGAGCCTGTATCTGTGCAATCAGTTGTTCCTGCGCCTTATTCTGCGGCTGATAGCCGGAAAAACTCATGAACACCTGACCTGCCGAACTGGCGTGAAGCGGAACGGGCGTATTGGGCAGAAAATCGATATCCACATTACGGAAGCTGCGATTGTAGTGCTTCAGCACTAATCCGCCCTCCGTCGCAACCACGACGCCGGTGGAATGGTTAAAGGTATCGCGAAAGGCGATCAGCGCCGCATTGAGTTCGCTAATGGGACAGCGAGTGGCCGACGGATTGCCCGCCATCTGAAGCAGGGTCGACCCAAGACAATAGAGCCCTTTTTCGTTTTGTCCCAGCATTCCGGAACGGCAAAGTGAGACCAGATACTTGTGTAAACGACTCTTGGACAAGTTGCATCCCATGGCGATATCGATGGCCCGCGCCTGACCGTTTTGACTGGCAACAAACGTCAGAATGTTGACGGCGATATCAACCGAATTGACCCCTTGTGATGTTTCAGCCATATGCGTTCTCTTGATTAATTCTCCACGATTATACCATTGCGGCAGAAATCCTGACTGTCTTCGCAATTCAAAATGACCGTTACGCCTAAATGGCGCGATCTTGACCTCTCTCAAGTTAATTATTGGTGAACCTGGGTTAACTAATAATGAACTTTTTTCGAGGCAAGAACATGGACGCATTGAGCAATATTCATTTAAAAAGAAGAACTCTGCTAAAAGGGCTCGGCGTAGTGGGGCTGTCGTCACTGCTGCCAACGTTTCTGACGCTGCGCCAGGCCAACGGTTCACCGTTACCCCGGGTTCGTCTTAAGCAATCGGATTACCAGACGTTTCGCTCGACCTGCGCAATGGAGTGTCTGCACTGCAACCTGACGGCGTATGTCTGGAAAGACCGCTTAATGAAAATTGAAGCGACGAAAGGCTTCAATGTGAAGTGCTGTTTGCGGGGAATTAGCCGCACCAAATGGGTCTATCACCCGTTACGCTTGACGCAACCGCTACTGCGCATTGGGGAAAAAGGCGAGGGGAAATTTCAGCCGATTAGTTGGGACGCCGCGCTCGATCTCATTGAAAAGAACATCCGGGAGACGATTGCCACTGAGGGGAATAAGGGCTTACTGCTCACCGCTGCGTCGGGGAACATGGACTCCATCAAGAATGATATGGGCAAAGCTTTCTTCGACTATCTTGGTGGCAGTACTAAAACCGCGGGTTCGTTATGTTGCGCGGCGGTGACTGCCGCCATGATGCCGATGGTTGGCCTGCGCTATGCCGATACTCGCGACACCATCGCGGATAGTCGCTACATCCTCTGCTGGGGGAATAATCCGGCGGTCACCATGCATGCCTATTTTAAAAACTATTCGCAGGCGCAAAGAAACGGCGCGCGACTGGTGGTGATCGACCCTCGCTTTAACGAAACGGCGGCCAAAGCCGACGAGTGGGTGCCGATCGTGCCGGGCACCGACATTGCCCTGGCGCTAGGTATGATCAACATCATCATGCAGGAGAAACGTTATGACGCCGATTTCCTGCGGGCGCATACCGGGGCGGTCTACCTGGTGGACTCACAGCAGCAACTGATGCGTGCCGATCCTCAGGACGCGGACAGTTACCTGGTGTTTGATACCCAAAGTCAGACCCTGAAACGGCATGATGCTCCCGGCGTGATACCGGCACTGCTCAGCGATGAGTTGCCCGCCAACAGTGAGTTCACCACCGTGCTGGATAACGTCTGGGCACAGGCGAAACCCTGGACGGCGCAGAAGGTGGAAGAAGAGACCGACGTGCCTGCGCAGACGGTGCTGCGCCTGGCGCGAGATTACGCCTCAACACAACCGGCGATGATTGTGCAGAACATGTCCGGGGCACAGAGAACCGAGTTTGGCACTTACGTCGCCGCAAGCCAGTTCTATCTGGCGCTGATCACCGGCAATATCGGCAAAGCCGGGGCTGGCGTCTGCGATGCCGGTGGCGTCAGACAGATGGCAAAATTCTCGCCGATTGTCCCTCCCGCGCCGAATCCCGCCAAAATCCCGCCAATCCCGATTGCCAAAATCGGCGACTGGGTCGCACACGAAAAACCGCATCCCATTAAGTTCTGGTGGAACATGACGTTGGGCGCGATGACCCAGTTACCCAATACCAACCAGGTCAGGGAGTCCTTTAAAAAAGTGCCCTTTGTGGTGGTCGCCGACAACCTGATGAGCTCGTCGGCGCTGTATGCCGATCTGGTGCTTCCCGTCACGACCATTTTTGAGGATGTCAGCCTTATGGCGGGCGTGCGCAGCCACTATGTGCAACTGATGGAGAAAGCGGTAGAACCGCCGGGCGAAGCCAAACCCGATTACTGGATTTTTGCCCGTCTGGCCGAGCGCTTTGGCTTTGGCGAAGTCTTTAATCAGCCGATTGAGCACTACATCGATACCTGCCTGAAAGGTTCAGGCATCACCCGCGACATGCTGAAAAAGGGACCGGTTTGTCCTGTCGAGGACGACTGGATCCCGTTTAAAGACGGCAAGTTCCTGACGTCGACCGGCAAAGCGCACCTGTATATCGAGGAGTGGAGCAAAAAAGCATTCCTGCCGGTGGTGACCTGGAAGCAGGTGAAAGAGTCGGTCAAAGGATCGCCTGAACTGGCGCAGACCTACCCGTTAATGGCGGTGCAGCGCAAACTGGCGCGCAGCGTGCACTCCAGTCATGGCATGAACGAATGGATCCTTGAGGTTCAGCGTAACCGCCCGAACGTGATGATCCACCCGGAAGATGCCCGTCAGCGTCAGATTCAGCCCGGAGAGTGGGTTGTGGTGTTCAACCATCGCGGTCAGCATCGGGCGATTGCCGACGTGACTACCCATATCAAACGCGGGGTAGTGAGTCTGGATAACGGCTGGTGGGAACAACAGGGAGGAAGCAGCAGCCATGTCACTAACGATCAGGTGGAGGTGCTGGGGAATGGACACTGCTGTAACAGTACGCTGGTGGATGTGAGAAGGGAGGCTTAATCACAATGAAACAGTATGGATTTCTTATTGATATGCAAAATTGCTATGGCTGCAAAACCTGCAGCATGGCCTGCAAATCGGAAAACATGACGCCGACGGGCGTGCTCTGGCGTCGGGTGCGCGAACGTCATACGGATGAACCCAACACGCAGGCCTTTATCAGCATGTCGTGCAACCACTGCGATGACCCGCAGTGCATGAAAGTCTGCCCGGCGGGAACGTATAGCAAACGCGCTGACGGCATTGTCGTTCAGGATCACGATCGCTGCATTGGCTGTCGGATGTGCATCATGGCCTGTCCGTGGAGTGCACCGGTGTACGATCCCGAAGAGGGGAAAACCAGTAAGTGCAATCTGTGTGCTGAACGTCTTGATGAAGGATTACAGCCGCGATGCGTGGAGTCCTGTCCGGCAGGCGTACTCCGTTTTGGCGAGATAGCGGAACTGCGTCAGGAACATACGACGCAGTGGGCGGTGCTGGAAAAACGCTACAACCTGCCCGATCACACGATAAGCCAACCTAACATTGTCATTATTCCGCCGCGGGATTGAGGGGAACGAAATGGAACACTATGAATTGCCATTGGTCTTCTTTACCGTCTTCGCCCAGTGGGGTATTGGCGGTGTGCTGGCGCTTACCCTGTGTCAGTCTGGCCGTAAGCGGAAGTTCAGCGCCGTGCAGTACCGCATGCTGGCGCTGCGGTTCTGGATCATCACCGTGCTGGGTTCCTGTGCGTCACTGGCGCATCTGGGATCGCCGGAAGGCGCTTACCGCGCCCTTGCCGGGTTGGAGATCTCCTGGCTCAGTCGGGAAGTGGTCGCGTTTATCGCGCTTAATGGCGTGATGTTTTGTTGGCTACTGTTGTGCTGGTTCAAGCCCGTACATCGTGGGGTGATCCTGCTGGGTGGGGTAACGGCGCTGGTGGGGCTGGGCACCATTCTGGTGACCTCTCAGGTTTATTACCAGATGCCGCTGCACCCGCTCTGGCACAACGCCGCGACACCTGTCGCTTTTCTGGGGACGGCGTTTCTGACGGGATTTATGAGTGTCGCCATCGCCAGAGCTTACTGGCACCTTTCACCTTCGATGGTCTGTCATGGGGGAATTGTGATGGGCATTGTGCTGAGTGCTGGCGCGCTGGGTCTGCGCTATCAGGTTTCGGTCGCCGATGCGTCCAGCCCGTTGCTCTGGTGGCAACTGTTCGCCAGCGTATGTGTCGCGGTGTGGGGGATATCGCGTCTGAATAGCGGGATGCGCAGTTGGCTATGGGTGGCATTAATCATCACGGGAGAACTGGCCGGCAGAATGCTGTTTTACAGCAATGTGATGAGTTCCGCGCCCTGGTTCTGAATGATTTGTCGGGAGGCGATTCCAGGCCGGATAAGCGCAGCGTCATCAGGCAGTAACACAACGATGATGCCGGATGGCGACGCTAAAGCAACTTATCCGGCCTGCAGACTGACAAGCGTTGCGTCAGCTTACTCGTAGTAATTATAAATGCCTGCCGCCATCACCAGTTGTGAGGCGACTTCATGGGCTTTCTCGCGCCCAACCAGCAGGTCGATAATCTTTAAACCAAAATCGATGGAGGTGCCCGGGGCCTGACTGGTGAGTAATTTCACCCGTGGGTCCCACACCACGCGTCTATCCTGCCACTGCTCAGCGGGAATTTTGTCTTTCAGCGCCGGAAAACCGGTCATGTTGCCGACAGGGAAAATGTCGTGCGGCACGAGTACGGTGGCAGCCGCCGCGCAAATGGCAGCGACAATCCGTCCGGAACGGTGAAACTGCTTAACGGTTTCGACCAGCAGCGGACTGTCGCGAAAACATTCGGCGCCTTTAATGCCGCCCGGCAGGATGATGATGTCGTAGTCGCCATCGGCCACGGCAACCAGCGGCGCATCCGCCAGCAGTTTTACGCCGCGTGAGCAGACGATGGTCAGACTGCCATCGCTGGCAACGCTCGCGGTGGTCACGCTAATCCCGCCACGAACCAGCAGATCGATAGTGGTGACGGCTTCGGTCTCTTCACTACCAGGGGCGAGGCATACCAGTGCTTGAGCGCTCATACTCACTCTCCTTTCGTTTGACTAATTCAAACAGGCGGCTATTCTCCGGCACCGCGATCCCGTGGGCACGGGCGCGTTTCAGCAGGTATCCGGTAATGTAGTCTATCTCGGTATGGCGCAGAGCCTGGATGTCCTGCAACATGGATGAGATATTTTCTGCCGTACTGTCAATGACTTGCTCAACATAATAACGTAAATCGTCGACCGATGTATGGTGACCTTCGCGCTCAATAACCGCCGCAACTTCCTGGCAAATCAGATTGACCTCTTCAGGATGGTTACGCAGTTCGCCATTCGGGCAGTTCCACAGTGCGGTCAGAGGATTGATCACGCAGTTCACCGCCAGCTTGCGCCACATCTCGGCGCGAATATTGTTATGCCAGGCGACGTCGGGGAGTACGCATTGCAAGAGATCGGCAAGATAGCTGAAATCGCCATCCTGCTCACGCGCCGGGCCAATATGCGTAGTGCCGTTCGCGACATGGATAATGACATTGCCATCACGCCGTGCTGCGTGGGTGGTCGTGCCCATCAGCAGCGGTTGGTGGATGTTTCGCAGTTCTTCAATCGTTCCCATGCCGTTATGAATCAACAGGATGGGCGTTGTTTCTGGCAGCGTCGACGCCAGTGCTTTGACCGCGTCGGAAACCTGCCATGCTTTCAGCGTCACCAGGAGCAGATCGCTGGTGGCTAAAAACTCCGGATCGTTTGCCGTCAGGGATTCGTTAAAAATCGACCCATCCGTCTCAATCACATTCACGCTGCAATAGGGCTGCGGAACGCGCAGCCAACCTTGTACTTCATGTCCCTGTTTGCACAGCGCCGAAAGCCATAATTGTCCTAAGGCTCCGCATCCCAGTACGGTAATTTTCATTCTTCCTCCTCACCCGCAACAGCACCAGGTGTTTGCTAGCATAGTATAGCGCTGTCTGTTGAGAGACTTTGCAGGTATTATGCTTCGCATCAAAAATGAAGGGAGAGGAAAAGATGCCATCTTTCGATATTGTTTCTGAAGTTGATCTTCACGAAGCGCGTAACGGCGTGGATAACGCCATTCGTGAAGTTGAGTCACGCTTTGATTTTCGCGGCGTTGAAGCGACATTTGAGCTCAACGATGCCAATAAAACGATCAAAGTGTTGAGCGAATCCGATTTCCAGGTCAACCAGTTACTGGACATTCTGCGTGCCAAACTGCTTAAACGTGGCATTGAAGGGACGTCACTCGATGTGCCGGAAGAGTTCGTTCACAGCGGGAAAACCTGGTTTGTGGAAGCGAAACTGAAGCAGGGCATTGAGAGCGCGGTGCAGAAGAAAATCGTTAAGCTGATTAAAGACAGCAAACTGAAGGTGCAGGCGCAGATTCAGGGCGAAGAGATTCGCGTGACCGGGAAATCCCGTGATGACCTCCAGTCCGTGATGGCGCTGGTACGCGGCGGCGATTTGGGACAGCCGTTCCAGTTTAAAAACTTCCGCGATTAATCTTTCACGGTCCGGTTTTCCGGACCGTTTTCCTTTTTACGCCTGGCTGATGGCCTGCTCAACCTCAAAGCGGTTGGTCACTTTGCTGTCGATCTTCACGTAAGCGGAATGTTCCCGTTGTGCAATCAACACTTCACTGACGCCTTTTGTTGCCAGCAAACGCTGTTTGAGCACATCATCGGCCGCAATCTCCGGCGGAATAACTACCCGCAGGCTGCTGACATACGGCGGCTCTTTCATGGTGCTGGCGACAGCAAGCCAGGCAGCGGCTAAAAACGCGCCGGCAAGAAAAACGGTCTGTCCGTCAAACATGCCGTCAACCCAGCCGCCCAGCGATCCCCCCAGCGCGACGCCGAGGAACTGACTGGTGGAATAAACACCCATTGCCGTCCCTTTGTAGCCTGCCGGCGACTCCTTGCTGATGAGCGACGGGAGGAGCGCTTCCATCAGGTTGAAGGCGAGGAAGAACAGTTGCACACCAATAATCAGTTCCCAGAAATGGGCGCCCGCGCCCCAGAGAACAATCTCGGCAATTAGAATCAGCGCCACACAGAACAGGAACACCCGTTTCATCCGGCGCTTCACTTCGGCGTAGATAATGAACGGCACGACCGAGCCAAACGAAATCAGCATGGTCACCAGATACACTTTCCAGTGCTCCGCCGCCGGCAGACCGGCATCAGCAAGCTGGCCGGGCAGGGCAACAAAGGTGGACATCAGCAGAATGTGCAGACACATGATACCGAAGTTGAGCTTCAGCAGTTTCGGTTCCGCCAGTACCTTACTGAAACTGCCTTTGACCATCCCCGATTCGCGATTGAGCACGTGGTTGGCGCTGTCGGGCACGACCCACAGCGTCAGGACAATCCCAAGTGTCGCCAGAACTGCAATCATCCAGAAGAGGGCGTTAAGTCCCAGGGCGTGGGTAATGATCGGCCCGAGCACCATCGCGATCGCGAAGGTAATGCCAAAGCTCACGCCAATAAACGCCATCGCCTTCGTGCGGTTTTGCTCGCGGGTCAAGTCTGACAGCAGCGCCATTACCGCGGCGGCGATGGCACCCGACCCCTGTAACGCACGACCAAGAATAATGCCCCAGATGGAGTCCGACAGCGCGGCAATGATGCTGCCGAGGATAAACACGGCGAGTCCGCCGACAATCAGCGGTTTGCGACCGATACGGTCGGAAAGCAGCCCAAAAGGGATCTGAAAAATGGCCTGCGCCAGACCATAGATACCGATAGCGAGGCCAATTAAGGCTTCGCTGGCACCCTGTAACGCCATGCCGTATGTGGTCAGAACCGGCAGGACCATAAACATGCCAAGCATGCGCAGAGAAAATACGGTCCCTAAACCCCAGGTGGCGCGCAACTCACCCGGCGTCATTTTATAATCGTTCATTCCCACCTCTGTCTTAATTTCGCGCCTAGTGTAAAGCGCTAAGCAGGCGGGGTAAACATGCGCTTTATTAACAAATGTTGGGGGTGTGAGTGGCGTCGGCTAGAGACGAAAATGCCGGATGACGATACTAACGTATCTTATCCGGCCTACGAGCAATATGCTTTTTTGTAGGCCGGATAAGGCGTCAGCCGCCATCCGGCATAGAAGATGTGACGATTAACTTACCAGACGTAGGTCAGCAGATGGTGTGAATCTGGCACCATAAAGTCGACGGACATCATCACGCTGAGCGCGGTAATGGCGATGATGGAGAAGCCGAACAGCTTGCGCGCCCAGACTCTGTCATCTTCCACTTTGTAACCACGCAGCGCCATGCCAAGCCACCAGACGCTTACCGCCGCTGCAACGATCAGGTATTTGTAACCTGCGTAGCCGCCAAGGGTCAGCATCAGGGTAGCGATAGCGAATGCTACGATGTACAGCGTGATGTGGTTTTTGGCGACCGAAATGCCTTTCACCACCGGCAGAACCGGGATGTTAGCCGCCTGATAATCCTTAAAGCGGAAAATCGCGATGGCATAAGAGTGCGGCATCTGCCACAGGCTGAAAATTGCCAGCAGAATCAGCGCGCCGCTGTCGAATTCACCGGTTACCGCGCAGTAGCCGATCACCGGCGGCGCCGCGCCGGAGAGAGAGCCGATCAGCGTCCCGTAGACCGAGTGGCGTTTCATATACAGGCTGTAAACGCCCACATAAACCACAAAGCCCATCACGCCCAGCCAGCAGGCCAGAGGATTCGCGCCAAACCACAGCAGCATGAAGCCAGCAATACCCAGCAGGGTGGCGTATACCAGCGAGACACCAGGAGAGATCAGTCCCTTAACCAGCACTCGGTTTTTGGTCCTTTCCATCTTCCTGTCGATATCCCTGTCGATGTAGTTGTTAAATACACAACCCGACGCCACGACCAGTGACACTCCGATCAACGTGTAGATGAACAAGGGATAGTCGATGCTGCCTTTCGAGGCCAGCAGGAAACCCCCGATCACCGAGATCAGGTTGCCAAAGATGATGCCTGGTTTCGTTACTTGCAGGTATTGCTTAAACATCATAACCGCCGCTCTTAGTGCATCATCATATTGTAGTTGAGGTTCCACATGATCCAGATGGAACCGACAACCAGGATGGCGATGATCAGCACGGTAAAGACAAAAGCCGTCATGTTCCAGCCTTCATCAGACTTGGTGTTCATGTGCAGGAAGCACACCAGATGCACCAGAATCTGCACCACTGCCATTGCCAGGATAGTCCCCAGAATTACGGCCGGAGAGGCAGCACCCGTCATCACCATCCAGAACGGAATGACCGTCAGGATGATAGACAGGATAAACCCTGTCATGTAGGTTTTTACGCTGCCATGGGACGCGCCGCTATGTTCGGTAGAATGACTCATTACATCGCCCCCATCAGATAAACAACAGTGAACACACAGATCCACACCACATCCAGGAAGTGCCAGAACAGGCTCAGGCACATGATGCGGGTGCGGTTGGTGCTGGTCAGGCCGCGACGGGCGACTTGCACCATCAGCACGGCCATCCAGATAAGACCGGAAGTGACGTGCAGACCGTGGGTGCCGACCAGCGCAAAGAACCCGGACAGGAAGCCGCTGCGATCCGGACCCATACCGTTAACAATCAGGTGATGGAATTCATAGAGTTCCATCCCGATGAATCCGGCACCGAACAAGAAGGTCAACGCCAGCCAGGAGACCACCTGGCTTTTGTTGTTCTTGTGCATGGCGATCGCCGCCATGCCGTAGGTGATGGAGCTGAACAACAGCAGGAAAGTTTCAACCAGAACGAACGGCAGTTCGAAAATGTCCTTACCTGTCGGGCCGCCTGCGGTGCCGTTCACCAGAACGGCATAGGTTGCGAACAGAATAGAGAACAGAATGCAGTCGCTCATCAGGTAGATCCAGAATCCGAAGATTTTGGTCTGGCCTGCGTCGTGGTGCCCGTGTTCGTGCGCGTGGGCAGTCGCGTGCGCTAAAGTATCAGTTGCCATTTTTCAGCCCTGCCTTAGAAATCTCATCGAAATGCTGGTTTTCCAGTTTTTCGACTTCCGGGACTGGTACGTAGTAGTCCACGTCCTCGTCAAAGCTTTTCACAATCCAGCTAATGATCATGCCTGCGAAGCCTGCGATCGCCAGCCACCAGATATGCCAGATCATGGCGAAACCGAAGACGGTGGAGAACGCGGCAATCACAATGCCCGCACCGCTGTTTTTCGGCATATGAATTTCTTCATAATGCGCAGGCTGTTTGTACGCATCACCTTTCTCTTTCATTTCCCAGAAGGCATCACGCTCGTGAATGTGCGGCACAATGGCAAAGTTGTAGAACGGCGGCGGAGAAGAGGTTGCCCACTCCAGCGTACGACCCCCCCACGGGTCACCGGTCAGGTCACGGTTCTGTTCGCGGTCGCGAATAGAGACGAAGATCTGAATCAGCTGGCACAGGATACCCAGTGCAATCAGCGCGGCGCCGCAGGCGGCAACAACCAGCATCGGGTGGAACTGTGGGTCAATCTGCTGGCTGAGACGACGGGTCATCCCCATGAAGCCCAGCACGTACAGCGGCATAAATGCCACGAAGAAACCGATGATCCACAACCAGAATGCGCGTTTACCCCAGGTTTCGTTCAGCGTGAAGCCAAACGCTTTTGGCCACCAGTAGGTCATACCGGCGAAGCACCCGAAGACCACACCGCCGATGATGACGTTATGGAAGTGCGCAATCAGGAACAGACTGTTGTGCAACACGAAGTCCGCGCCCGGAACCGCCAGCAGAACGCCGGTCATCCCGCCGACTGAGAAGGTCACGATGAAGCCAATCGTCCACAGCATGGCGGAGTGGAAAACGATGCGGCCCTGATACATGGTGAACAGCCAGTTGAAAATCTTCACCCCGGTTGGGATGGCGATAATCATGGTGGTAATACCGAAGAAGGCGTTTACGTTCGCGCCAGCACCCATAGTGAAGAAGTGGTGCAGCCAAACGATGAACGACAGAACGGTAATGCAGATGGTTGCCCACACCAGCGAGGTATAACCAAACAGACGTTTACGTGAGAAGGTCGCCGCGATTTCGGAGAACACCCCGAACACCGGCAGAACCAGAATGTACACTTCCGGATGGCCCCAGGCCCAAATCAGGTTGATGTACATCATCATGTTGCCGCCCATATCGTTGGTAAAGAAATGGGTGCCCAGATAGCGATCCAGGGTCAGCAACGCGACGGTAACCGTCAGGATAGGGAACGACGCGATAATCAGGATGTTCGCGCACAGTGATGCCCAGGTAAATACCGGCATCTTGAACATGGTCATGCCCGGCGCACGCATCTTGATAATGGTGACGAAGAAGTTGATCCCCGTCAGCGTTGTCCCGATACCGGAGAGCTGAAGCGCCCAAATCCAGTAATCGACCCCGACGCCCGGACTGTACTCGATTCCCGAGAGTGGCGGATAGGCCAGCCAACCGGTCTGTGCGAACTCACCTACGCCCAGAGACAGGTTAACCAGGATAACGCCGACAACGGTGAACCAGAAGCTCAGGTTATTCAGGAACGGGAACGCAACGTCACGTGCACCGATCTGCAGCGGAACCACCAGGTTCATCAGACCGATAACGAACGGCATTGCGACGAAGAAGATCATGATCACGCCGTGAGCCGTGAAGATCTGGTCGTAGTGGTGAGGCGGCAGGAAGCCCGCTTCACCCGCAGAGGCCAGCGCCTGCTGACTACGCATCATGATGGCGTCGGCAAAGCCACGCAGCAGCATCACGATAGCGACGATGACATACATGATGCCAAGACGCTTGTGGTCAACGGACGTGAGCCACTCTTTCCACAGGTAGGTCCATTTACCGAAGTAAGTGATCACGGCTAATAAAGCCAGACCCCCGACGATAATGGCAGCGATCGTAACCATGACGATAGGTTCATGGAACGGGACTGCATCCAGTGTTAATTTTCCGAACATCGTTTTCTTCCTCAGCCCCTTGAGTTGGCGGCTTCCGCGTGGCTCATGTCCATGCCTTCCATCCCTTCGTGCGAGCTGTGCTCACCTTCCGGTTGGGTCATGTCCATGCTCTGACCGTGAGCCATAAATTTGTTAATAACGTCTTTAAACAAATCGGGTTTCACGTTGGAGAAATATTCCACCTGGTTGTATTCGCTTGGCGCAGCCACTTTCTCGAACGCAGCCATGTCGCTCATGGTGTTCGGTGACTGTTTCGCTTTAGCAACCCACTGGTCGAATGCGGCGCGGTCCTCTGTTGCGATAGCCTTGAATTTCATACCGGAAAAGCCAGGTCCGCTATAGCTTGCGGAGATACCATCATAAGTACCGGCTTCATTGGCGATCAGATGCAGTCGAGTCTGCATACCGGCCATGGCATAAATCTGGCTACCCAGACGCGGGATGAAGAAGGAGTTCATCACGGAGTTGGAGGTCACTTTGAAGTAAACCGGAGTGTTCGCCGGGAAGGCGATTTCATTCACGGTAGCAATGCCCTGTTCCGGGTAGATGAAGAACCATTTCCAGTCCATGGAAACCACTTCGATGGTAATGGGCTTCTCGTCATGCGCCAGCGGCTTGCTTGGCTCAAGAGCGTGAGTGGTTTTCCAGGTCAGTACGGCAAGGAAAATAATGATTAAGATAGGCACCGTCCAGACCACTGCTTCCACTTTATTGGAGTGTGACCAGTTCGGGCTATACTTCGCATCTTTATTGCTTGCACGGTACTTCCAGGCAAAACCTACAGCCATCAAGATTGCAGGAATAACGACGATCAACATCAGGCCAAATGCCGTCAGTATCAGCGAACGTTGCTCCAGTCCAATCTGTCCTTTGGGATCTAACAGCGCAGAATTACAGCCACTGAGTAATGCAGTGCCTGCAATTAATGACATCCATCCCAAACTTTTATTGTATTTCCTGAGTCTCATTTAACGACCTCAATTCCACGGGACCTGGTGGCGTTTAAAGTGTGTGGGCATTTTACGGGAAGGTTACATTACTGTAAACATCATTGGATCCGTGTTACCGGGTTCTGCCGCCCGTGTCACATATGTTGCAAGATATGTCGCTGCTGCATTAAGAACCTGTTGCAACATCACGTTATAACGAAAGGGGACGCCAGGGAGGTGAGAGGAGGGCAATTGGTATAACCAATGTGAAAATAAAACAATTGTTTAACAATTGATTATCAATAAAGAGACAAATTAAATACAAAATATAAATGTGTTCAGGCTGAATCGAGTAAGGAAAATAAAACCTATAAAAGGCGTCAATAATTTCCAGATTCTATTGCGCACAAAACAACAAATATTATTTTTTTTCAATTGCTGTTTATTTAGCCGATATAATTACGCAGAGTGATTACAACGGCTAAATAAGCGCGGCAATTTACACCAGTCGCGTTTTGCGCAGCGCCAGATAGTCGAGCACTCCGCCAAACACGATGCCGACAATGGCGACAGTCACCGCGACTTCCAGCAGTCCGGAGAGGAAGGAGAAGTTAGTGAAGTCCATCGCGTTCATCGACAGGAGCAGCAGCCAGACGGCGAGCAACGCACATCCTGCCATCAGGATCCATAATGCCAGACTGTAGGCCGAACGGAACTCCGTACGCGGCAGGAAACTTTCGTTTTGTCGCGTGTATTCCAGCGTTTGCCGGCACACCAACAGCAATAGCAGTCCCGGAACGGCAGCCGCAACCGAGAAAAGATAAAACGTCGACCAGCCGTGGGCTTCGACAAACCAACCGGCAACCGGGCCAACATAGACGCGTCCCACGGCAGAAAGCGCCGATAACAGAGCGAACTGGGTGGCGGAAAACGACTTATTACACAGCGTCATCAGCAACGCGACAAACGCCGACGTGCCCATTCCCCCGCACAGGTTTTCGAAAAATACCGCGGCAGCCATGCTGAACATGTGTTTGTCAGTCACCGAAAGGAGCCAGTATCCGGTGTTAGAGATGCCCTGCAGGATGCCGAAAAGCAGCAACGCGCGAAACAGCGTCAAACGTTGCATCAATACCCCGCCGTACAGCGCGCCAATAATGGTGGCAATCAATCCCAGCGTTTTATTGACGACGCCGACTTCACCGGCGTCGAAGCCAACGCCACGAATCAAAAAGGTGGTGGTCAGGGTCATCGCGAAGGCATCACCCAGCTTATAAAGGATGATGAGCAGCAAAATCAGCCAGGCGTTGTTGCGACCGAAGAAATCGCGCAGCGGGGCGGCCACCGCCTGTTCCAGCGTTTTTGGCACCGGTATGCTGTCGGTCGGTTCGGGGGCGAGCAGCGTGGAAATAATGCAGGGGATCAGAAACGCCGCCATCAGCCAGTACATGCCCTGCCAGCCGAGCCAGCGGTCGGCCATCCACAGTGCCAGTCCACCGGACACCAGCATCCCGAGACGGTAGCCGAGCACGCTGATCGCCGCACCGGTTCCGCGTTCTTCTGCAGCTAAGACGTCCGTTTTCCAGGCGTCAAACACGATGTCCTGCGAGGCAGAACAAAAGGCAATCACTACCGCCAGCGCCGCCATCCAGCGTAACTGGGTTCCCGGCTCCAGAAAGCCCATTGCGGCGATGGAAATCAGTAAGAGACATTGTGTCGTCAGTAACCATCCGCGCCGACGGCCTAAAAAGGGCGGCGTGTAACGGTCCATAACCGGGGACCAGAGAAACTTAAAGACATAAGCCTGCCCGACCAGCGAAAAGAAACCGATGGTTTTCAGGTCGATATTTTCGACGGTCATCCACGCCTGAAGCGTACCGGAGGTGAGTGCGAGCGGCAGACCGGAGGCAAAGCCTAGCATCAGCAAGATGGCTGATTTCGGTTGCTGAAAAATGCGTAAGTAATGATTGGGCATGGGCATGAAAACTGACCCGGCGAGGTGCCGGGTCAGTAGACAGAATTAACGCGCGTTTTGCTTGATGAAATCGTGGACGCTGGTGTCCTGAGACATGTCAGCGATAGTGTCGGTCAGGACGCTGTTAACCGCGTTGGCGATATTCTTGTTGGTGGCCTGGAAAGCCCCTTCAACAGAGTAGCTGGCACGGTAGTTTTTGGTCATCTTGTTGCCATTCGCTGCGGTGGCGATGATAGCGATATCCGCTTTGGTCGCAATGTTGTAGCGAACGTTGCCCTGAGACACATCGGCATACAGCTGGTTGACGATAATCTGCAGGTTGACCGCACCGTTCGGGCCTACCATATAACCGCGGGAGGTCATCTGTTTTTCCAGTACTTCCTGTAGCAAGAAGCGCAGATCGCGAGAAGCGGTCAGCGTGACCAGTTGATTGTCACGGGTCACTTTCGCCAGCGCCTGGTCCTGACGCTGATCGGCGCCGTTGATGCTGACGGTCACACCCATCAGACTGGGATCCTGCTGCGGAAGCGTGATTTTAGGCGAAACGTCAATCGTCGTTGGCGGTGTCGCACAGCCTGCCAGCATGAAAAGCGCGATTAACGGGAAGAGGATTTTTTTTAACATGTTCGTGCTCTCAGTAACTCTTAATCATATGGATAGAGAATAATTCCCGCCATCATAACATCGCCAACGGCGAGGGGAAGTGGGTAACGTATGTAAATTCATCATGTTGTCCAAATAAAGAGGTAACAAGGATCAAATTCGGGGTTTATGCCATCCACCAATGGGTTGAATCAGTAAACTTCATCGGGTTGGCGCTGAAAATCAGACGAAGGCTAAATTTTTGTTGTAATGGTGTAATGGAACCGGTAAAAGCGGCTAATATTTAAAGGGATGGGTGACATCTCAGCGACGTTTGAGGAGATATATCATGATGATACGTGAGCAAATAGAAGAAAAATTAAGGGCAGCGTTCCAACCCGTGTTCCTCGAAGTTGTGGATGAAAGCTATCGTCACAATGTCCCGGCCGGTTCAGAAAGCCACTTTAAAGTCGTTCTGGTTAGCGATCGCTTTACCGGCGAGCGTTTTTTGAATCGTCATCGGATGATCTACGGTACGTTAACCGCAGAACTGTCCACAACGGTCCATGCGCTGGCCTTGCATACCTATACCATTAAAGAATGGGAAGGGTTGCAGGATACGATCTTTGCGTCGCCGCCTTGTCGTGGTGCGGGAAGCATCGCTTAAAAACGCATTTGCAACCGCTGGCGCTTTTCCAGTATGTTGCTAAAGATTGTATGAAAACGGCCTGCGGGCCGTTTTGTTTTGTCTGAATTTTGCACTGGTCAGACCCTTTTCAGGGCAAAAATAGCCGGGAATTGTGAAAAATGCCGCAGCAACGCGCAATAACCGTTCTCGACTCATAAAAGTGATGCCGCTATAATGCCGCGTCTTATTTGAATGTCTTCGGGATGATTCTGACGACAGGGAATGTGATTGATTAAGAGAACATCCCGGTTCCGCGAAGCTAATAATCTGTGCTTGCGGAGTAGAGTTGACCGAGCACTGTGATTTTTTGAGGTAACAAGATGCAAGTTTCAGTTGAAACCACTCAAGGCCTTGGCCGCCGTGTAACGATTACTATCGCTGCTGACAGCATCGAGACCGCTGTTAAAAGCGAGCTGGTCAACGTCGCGAAGAAAGTGCGTATTGACGGCTTCCGTAAAGGCAAAGTACCGATGAATGTTGTTGCTCAGCGTTATGGCGCGTCAGTTCGCCAGGACGTTCTGGGTGACCTGATGAGCCGCAACTTCGTTGATGCCATCATTAAAGAAAAAATCAATCCAGCTGGCGCACCGAACTACGTTCCGGGCGAATACAAACTGGGTGAAGACTTCACTTACGCGGTAGAATTCGAAGTCTATCCGGAAGTTGAACTGACCGGTCTGGACACAATCGAAGTTGAAAAACCGGTTGTTGACGTGACTGACGCCGATGTTGACGTGATGCTCGACACCCTGCGTAAGCAGCAGGCGACCTGGAAAGATAAAGACGGCGCTGCCGATGCAGAAGACCGCGTCACCCTCGACTTCACCGGTTCTGTAGACGGCGAAGAGTTCGAAGGCGGCAAAGCGTCTGATTTCGTACTGGCGATGGGTCAGGGTCGTATGATCCCGGGCTTTGAAGACGGTATCAAAGGTCACAAAGCTGGCGAAGAATTCACTATCGACGTGACCTTCCCGGAAGACTACCACGCTGAAAACCTGAAAGGTAAAGCGGCGAAATTCGCCATCAACCTGAAGAAAGTGGAAGAGCGTGAGCTGCCGGAACTGACAGAAGAATTCATCAAACGTTTCGGCGTTGAAGATGGTTCTGTTGCCGGTCTGCGTGCTGAAGTGCGTAAAAACATGGAACGCGAGCTGAAAGGCGCCGTGCGTAACCGTGTTAAAACTCAGGCCATCGACGGTCTGGTGAAAGCGAACGACATCGACGTTCCTGCTGCTCTGATCGACAGCGAAATCGACGTTCTGCGTCGTCAGGCTGCTCAGCGTTTCGGCGGTAACGAGAAACAAGCTCTGGAACTGCCGCGTGAACTGTTCGAAGAACAGGCTAAGCGTCGCGTAGTGGTTGGTCTGCTGCTGGGCGAAGTGATTCGTACCAACGAACTGAAAGCGGATGAAGATCGCGTGAAAGGCCTGATCGAAGAGATGGCTTCTGCTTACGAAGATCCGAAAGAAGTGATCGAGTTCTACAGCAAAAATAAAGAGCTGATGGACAACATGCGTAACGTCGCTCTGGAAGAACAGGCTGTTGAAGCAGTTCTGGCGAAAGCGAAAGTGACTGAAAAAGCCACGACCTTCAATGAGCTGATGAACCAGCAGGCGTAATTGCGCTTAATCGCGCGAAATTCGCACAAAGGCCCGTCACCGTGAGGTGGCGGGCCTTTTTTTTGTCACGACTTTTGCATGGAAGAGTGCGAAAAAGCGTTTTTCGGTGTTAGCGTTAAAGCAAAAGATTGTTATGCTTGAATTATGGCGATGCCGTACCCATAACAGAGGGACTAGCTGATAATCCGTCCATAAGGTTACAATCGGTACAGCAGGTTTTTTCATTTTTTATCCAGGAGACGGAAATGTCATACAGCGGCGAACGAGATAACTTTGCACCCCATATGGCGCTGGTGCCGATGGTCATTGAACAGACCTCACGTGGTGAGCGCTCTTTTGATATCTACTCTCGTCTACTTAAGGAACGTGTCATTTTTCTGACCGGTCAGGTCGAAGATCATATGGCTAACCTGATTGTGGCGCAGATGCTGTTCCTGGAAGCGGAAAACCCGGAAAAAGACATCTACCTGTACATTAACTCTCCGGGCGGCGTGATCACCGCAGGCATGTCGATTTATGACACCATGCAGTTTATTAAGCCAGACGTCAGCACCATCTGTATGGGCCAGGCGGCCTCGATGGGCGCGTTCTTGCTGACCGCCGGGGCGAAAGGTAAACGTTTCTGCCTGCCGAACTCCCGTGTGATGATTCACCAGCCGTTGGGCGGTTACCAGGGCCAGGCAACAGATATTGAAATTCACGCCCGTGAAATCCTGAAAGTAAAAGGGCGCATGAACGAACTTATGGCACACCATACGGGTCAATCTCTTGAGCAGATTGAGCGTGATACTGAGCGCGATCGCTTCCTCTCTGCCGCTGAGGCAGTGGAGTATGGCTTAGTCGACTCGATTTTGACCCATCGTAATTGATGCCCGGGGCGCAACTCTGCCGCTATACTTACCAGGGGCGGCACAACGCGACAAAGCGAGTTGCGCCTGAGAATGGCATTTTGCGTCGTCGTGTGCGGCACAAAGAACAAAGAAGAGGTTTTGACTCATGACAGATAAACGCAAAGATGGCTCGGGCAAATTGTTGTACTGCTCTTTTTGCGGCAAAAGCCAGCATGAAGTGCGTAAGCTCATCGCCGGTCCATCCGTGTATATCTGCGATGAATGTGTCGATCTGTGTAACGACATCATTCGCGAAGAGATTAAGGAAGTTGCACCGCATCGTGAACGCAGTGCGCTGCCGACGCCACACGAAATTCGTAACCACCTTGACGATTACGTCATTGGTCAGGAACAGGCGAAAAAAGTGCTGGCGGTCGCGGTATACAACCACTACAAACGTCTGCGCAATGGCGACACCAGTAATGGCGTCGAATTGGGCAAAAGTAACATTCTGCTGATCGGTCCGACCGGTTCCGGTAAAACGCTGTTGGCGGAAACGCTGGCGCGCCTGCTGGACGTTCCGTTCACAATGGCGGATGCCACCACGCTGACCGAAGCGGGTTACGTGGGTGAAGACGTTGAGAACATTATTCAGAAACTGTTGCAGAAGTGCGACTACGATGTGCAGAAGGCGCAGCGTGGTATCGTCTATATCGATGAAATTGATAAGATTTCCCGCAAGTCTGACAACCCGTCGATTACCCGTGACGTTTCCGGCGAAGGCGTACAGCAGGCGCTGCTGAAACTGATTGAAGGGACGGTTGCCGCCGTTCCGCCGCAGGGTGGACGTAAACATCCGCAACAGGAATTCTTGCAGGTGGATACCTCAAAGATCCTGTTCATCTGTGGCGGTGCATTTGCCGGCCTGGATAAAGTGATCGCCAATCGTGTTGAAACCGGCTCCGGCATTGGTTTTGGCGCGACGGTGAAAGCGAAATCTGACAAGGCCAGCGAAGGCGAACTGCTCTCGCAGGTGGAACCGGAAGATTTGATCAAATTCGGTCTGATTCCCGAATTTATCGGTCGTCTCCCGGTCGTGGCGACGCTGAGTGAACTGAGCGAAGAAGCGCTGATCCAGATCCTGAAAGAGCCGAAAAACGCCCTGACCAAGCAGTATCAGGCGCTGTTCAACCTCGAAGGCGTTGACCTGGAATTCCGCGACGAAGCGCTGGATGCGATTGCCCGCAAAGCGATGGCGCGTAAAACCGGCGCTCGTGGTCTGCGTTCCATCGTAGAAGCCGCGCTGCTGGATACCATGTACGATCTGCCTTCGATGGAAGACGTCGAAAAAGTAGTGATTGATGAGTCGGTGATCGGCGGTCAGAGCAAGCCATTACTGATTTACGGTAAGCCGGAAGCGCAGCAGGCATCTGGTGAATAATTAACCAATTCATACAATCAGTTAATCAGAAAGGGGGGATTTTATCTCCCCTTTTATTTTTCCGTAAACATGGCGTTGAATGTGTGGGAAACATCCCCATATACTGACATACATGTTAAAGGTGGCATGAAGCACAGCTATGCCATCTGATTACCTGGCGGACACTAAACTAAGAGAGAGCTCTATGAATCCTGAGCGTTCTGAACGCATTGAAATCCCCGTATTGCCGTTGCGCGATGTGGTGGTTTATCCGCACATGGTCATACCCTTGTTTGTAGGGCGGGAAAAATCTATCCGTTGTCTGGAAGCGGCTATGGACCATGATAAAAAAATCATGCTGGTCGCCCAGAAAGAAGCATCAACGGATGAGCCGGGTGTAAACGATCTTTTCACCGTCGGGACCGTGGCCTCTATTTTGCAGATGCTGAAACTGCCTGACGGCACCGTCAAAGTGCTGGTCGAGGGGTTGCAGCGTGCGCGTATTTCCGCGCTGTCTGATAACGGCGAGCACTTCTCTGCGAAAGCGGAATATCTTGATTCGCCGGCTATTGACGAGCGCGAACAGGAAGTACTGGTACGGACGGCTATCAGCCAGTTCGAAGGCTATATCAAGCTGAACAAGAAAATCCCACCAGAAGTGCTGACGTCGCTCAACAGCATCGACGATCCGGCGCGTCTGGCGGACACCATCGCAGCCCATATGCCGCTGAAGTTGGCGGATAAGCAGTCCGTGCTGGAGATGTCAGACGTGAACGAGCGTCTGGAGTATCTGATGGCGATGATGGAGTCTGAAATCGATCTACTGCAGGTTGAGAAGCGTATTCGCAACCGCGTGAAAAAGCAGATGGAGAAATCTCAGCGTGAGTACTATCTGAATGAGCAGATGAAGGCGATTCAGAAAGAACTCGGCGAAATGGACGACGCGCCGGACGAAAACGAAGCGCTGAAGCGGAAGATCGACGCGGCGAAAATGCCGAAAGAGGCGAAAGAGAAAGCGGAAGCTGAACTGCAGAAGCTGAAAATGATGTCTCCGATGTCGGCTGAAGCGACCGTCGTTCGCGGTTACATCGACTGGATGGTACAGGTGCCGTGGAATGCGCGTAGCAAGGTCAAAAAAGACCTGCGTCAGGCGCAGGAAATCCTCGATACTGACCATTACGGTCTGGAGCGTGTGAAAGACCGCATCCTTGAGTATCTCGCGGTACAAAGCCGTGTAAACAAAATCAAGGGACCGATCCTGTGCCTGGTGGGGCCGCCGGGGGTTGGTAAAACCTCTCTGGGTCAGTCCATCGCGAAAGCGACCGGGCGTAAATACATCCGTATGGCGCTGGGCGGCGTGCGTGATGAAGCGGAAATTCGGGGTCACCGTCGGACGTATATCGGTTCTATGCCGGGTAAACTTATCCAGAAAATGGCCAAAGTGGGCGTTAAAAACCCGCTGTTCCTGCTCGATGAGATCGACAAAATGTCGTCTGACATGCGTGGCGATCCGGCGTCTGCTCTGCTGGAAGTGCTTGATCCAGAACAGAACGTGGCGTTCAGCGATCACTACCTGGAAGTGGACTACGATCTTAGCGATGTGATGTTCGTGGCGACCTCCAACTCCATGAACATCCCGGCGCCGCTGCTGGATCGTATGGAAGTGATCCGTCTGTCCGGTTATACCGAAGACGAGAAGCTGAACATTGCCAAACAGCACCTGCTGTCGAAGCAGATCGAACGTAACGCGCTGAAGAAAGGTGAGCTGACGGTCGACGACAGCGCCATCATCGGCATTATTCGGTACTATACCCGTGAAGCGGGCGTGCGTAGTCTGGAGCGTGAAATCTCCAAACTGTGCCGTAAAGCGGTTAAGCAGTTGCTGCTGGATAAGTCACTGAAACACATTGTGATCAATGGCGACAACCTGCACGACTACCTGGGCGTACAGCGCTTTGACTATGGTCGTGCGGACAATGAAAACCGTGTCGGCCAGGTGACCGGTCTGGCGTGGACGGAAGTGGGCGGCGATTTGCTGACCATCGAAACCGCCTGCGTACCGGGTAAAGGGAAACTCACCTACACCGGTTCTCTGGGCGAAGTGATGCAGGAGTCTATCCAGGCTGCGTTGACCGTGGTGCGTGCGCGCGCGGAAAAACTGGGTATTAATCCGGACTTTTACGAGAAACGCGATATCCACGTTCACGTACCGGAAGGGGCGACGCCGAAAGACGGCCCAAGCGCCGGTATTGCGATGTGTACGGCGCTGGTTTCCTGCCTGACCGGCAACCCGGTTCGCGCTGATGTGGCGATGACCGGTGAGATCACCCTGCGTGGTCAGGTACTGCCTATCGGTGGGTTAAAAGAAAAACTTCTGGCTGCACACCGTGGTGGTATTAAAACGGTCTTAATTCCAGATGAAAACAAACGCGACCTGGAAGAGATTCCGGACAACGTTATTGCCGATTTGGACATCCATCCGGTGAAACGCATTGAAGAGGTTTTGACCCTCGCTTTGCAAAATGAACCCTCTGGAATGCAGGTTGTGACGGCAAAATAGTGACCTCGCGCAAAGAGCACTAATAAAAACAGGGCTGGCAGGCCATTTCGGACTTGCCAGCCTTTTTTTGTATAGCTAATTTAGATGACGGATTGGGCTTGCCATCATTATCGGGTGTTGTAAGGGCATGGCAGGCCTGATATAACTGCTGCGCGGTCGTACTTTGATGGACTCAGGTGCGATATAAATTATAATGAGGAAGAGAAGAGTGAATAAATCTCAACTGATCGACAAAATTGCTGCAGGGGCTGATATCTCCAAAGCTGCGGCTGGGCGTGCGTTAGACGCAATTATTGCTTCTGTTACCGAATCTCTGAAAGAAGGGGATGACGTTGCGCTGGTAGGTTTTGGTACTTTTGCTGTTAAAGAGCGTGCTGCCCGTACTGGTCGCAACCCGCAAACAGGTAAAGAGATCGCCATTGCTGCCGCCAAAGTACCTGGTTTCCGTGCAGGTAAAGCACTGAAAGACGCAGTAAACTAAGCGTGATCCCCTTCCGGGGACAGGACTCAGTACAAGGGCGCATCAATTGATGTGCCTTTTTTATTTTTGCAGCGATTTTATACTCGTTGTGGGCTGACAATTGCCCCTGTTTCTTGTCACAATAGACCTTTATGCGCAGCGTTCAGGAAACGTTATGCTGCGTAACGCGTATATACACAAAGGTATTCACGTTGCATCGGGGCCGTTCACGACGAAGCAGCCTGAATGATGCAGTGTATAGTCACCTACAGCGGAGTGTGGTTACACCATGATGGACAACTTACGCACGGCTGCTAACAGTCTCGTGCTCAAGATTATTTTCGGAATCATTATCGTGTCGTTCATTCTGACCGGCGTGAGTGGTTACCTGATTGGCGGAGGCAATAACTACGCCGCTAAAGTGAATGACCAGGAAATCAGCCGTGGGCAGTTTGAGAATGCGTTCAACAGCGAACGTAATCGCATGCAGCAACAGTTGGGCGATCAGTATTCTGAACTCGCGGCGAACGAAGGTTACATGAAAACCCTGCGCCAGCAGACGCTCAATCGTCTGATCGATGAAGCGCTGCTTGACCAGTATGCCCGCCAACTCAAACTGGGCATCAGCGACGAGCAGGTGAAGCAGGCCATTCTCTCCACGCCAGCGTTCCAGGTTGACGGCAAGTTTGATAACAACCGCTACAACGCGATTGTGAATCAGATGGGGATGAGCGCTGACCAGTATGCACAGGCGCTGCGTAATCAACTGACCACACAGCAACTCATCAGCGGCGTCGCGGGTACCGATTTCATGCTCAAAGGCGAGACCGATGAACTGGCGGCGCTGGTCTCTCAGCAGCGTATCGTCCGTGAAGCCACGATTGACGTTAACGCGCTTGCCGCGAAGCAGTCGGTGACGGACCAGGAAGTGGCCAGCTACTATGAGCAGCACAAAAATAGCTTCATGACCCCGGAACAGTTCCGTGTCAGCTATATCAAGCTGGACGCGGCGTCGATGCAAAAGCCGGTCAGTGATGAAGATATTCAGTCTTATTACGATCAGCATCAGGATCAGTTCACCCAGGCGCAGCGTAACCGTTACAGCATCATCCAGACCAAAACGGAAGATGAAGCAAAAGCGGTTCTGGACGCGCTGAACAAAGGCGGTGACTTTGCGGCTCTGGCAAAAGAGAAATCTGCCGATATCATCTCTGCCCGTAACGGCGGCGATATGGGCTGGCTGGAAGAAGCAACCACGCCGGATGAGCTGAAAAATGCCGGGCTGAAAGAGAAAGGCCAGCTCTCTGGCGTCATTAAATCCTCTGTCGGTTTCCTGGTTGTGCGTCTGGACGACATTCAGCCGGCCATTGTGAAGCCGCTGAGCGAAGTCCGCGATGACATCACCGCGAAAGTGAAACAGGAAAAAGCGCTGGATGCTTACTTTGCCTTACAGCAGAAAGTGAGCGACGCGGCGAACAATGACACGGAATCTCTGGCTGGCGCTGAACAGGCGGCTGGCGCGAAAGCGGTACAGACTGGCTGGTTCAGCCATGACAACCTGCCGGAAGAGCTGAATTTCAAACCGGTATCTGACGCCATTTTTGATGGCGCTCTGCTGGGAGAAAACGGCGCGCCGGGCAGAAACTCCGATATCATCACCGTGGATGGCGATCGCGCGTTTGTCCTGCGTATCACTGAGCACAAAGCAGAAGCCGTGAAGCCACTGTCTGACGTGAAAGATCAGGTTATCGCGCAGGTTAAGCACAACAAAGCGGAGCAACAGGCTAAACTGGATGCGGAAAAACTGCTGGTTGAGCTGAAGGCGGGTAAAGGCGCAGAGGCGATGAGAGCCGCGGGTCTGAGTTTTGGCGAATCTAAAACGCTGAGTCGTTCGGGCCAGGATCCGGTTAGCCAGGCGGCGTTTGGTCTGAGCCTGCCAGCGAAGGACAAGCCGAGCTATGGCATTGCCAACGACATGCAGGGCAATGTGGTTCTGCTGGCGCTGGACGACGTGAAAGCGGGTTCCATGCCGGAAGAGCAGAAGAAAGCGATGGTTCAGGGGATCACCCAGAACAATGCGCAGATTGTCTTTGAAGCGCTGATGAGTAACCTGCGTAAAGAGGCGAAAATTAAAATCGGCGATGCAATGGATCAGCAGCCGTAATCGTCGAGGCTTCTCGCAAATCATTGCACAACTGTTGTAACTCCTGAAGGCCGCTTTCGCGGCCTTTTCCATTTCTGACATTTACCATTTGTTCGTGGGTTTTTGCCTCGCTATCGTGATTCCACTGTTAACAAACAAGGAGAAACAGTATGAAACATGGAATCAAAGCGCTACTTATCACTCTTTCATTCGCCTGCGCGGGGATGACGCAAAGCACACTGGCGGCGTCGTCGACAGCGGCAGCGAAAAGCACGGCGGTAGAGACTCACGCGCAAGAACCGGTCGCAGGGCAAAACAAAGCTGCGGTTTTGGAGAAAACCAGCACCGAAGAGGGCACCAGGGTCAGCATTAATACCGCGTCGGCAGCAGAACTGGCGCGGGCGATGAATGGTGTTGGTCTGAAGAAAGCACAGGCGATAGTCAGCTATCGCGAGGAATACGGCCCGTTTAAAACGGTAGAGGATCTTAAGCAGGTGCCAGGGATGGGGAATTCGCTGGTAGAACGTAATCTGTCAGTTTTAACACTTTAATAACTTGCGCAGTGGCAAAAATTTGCCAGGATAGTAGAGGTCATACCAGTTATGGCCTCTCTGCCACTTGAAATCCTTTGAGTATATTTTAATAAAAAACGTAAGGTCTCTGCGCTATGCAAACACAGATTAAAGTCCGTGGTTATCATCTTGATGTCTATCAGCACGTGAATAATGCCCGCTACCTTGAGTTTCTGGAGGAAGCGCGTTGGGATGGTCTGGAGAGCAGCGATAGCTTCCAATGGATGACCGCCCACAATATCGCTTTCGTGGTGGTCAACATTAATATCAACTATCGCCGCCCGGCGGTTTTGAGTGACCTGCTGACCGTCACCAGTCAGGTACAACAGCTAAACGGGAAAAGCGGTATTCTGAGTCAGGTGATTACGCTGGAACCTGAGGGGCAGGTGGTGGCCGATGCGCTCATTACGTTCGTCTGTATCGATCTGAAATCACAAAAGGCGCTGCCGCTGGAAGGCGAGTTACGCGAAAAACTGGAGCAGATGGTGAAGTAACGTCTTATTGCCTGATGGCGCTGCGCTTGTCAGGCCTACATATTCATCCTGCATAACGAATAGGCCGGATAAGGTGCCAGCACCGCCATCCGGCGAACCCCACAGTTACTTCAGCCCGGTCTTTTGCTTCATTGCGGCCATCACGGCCGGTTTATCCGCCAGGTAATGATTCAGGCCATTTGCGCGCAGATTACAGGCCGCACAGTGGCCGCAACCGTCACCCTTAATGCCGTTGTAGCAGGTCAGCGTTTCTTCACGCACCAGATCCAGCTTGCCCCAATAGTCTGCCAGCGCCCAGGTTTCGGCTTTATCAATCCACATCAGCGGCGTTTCAAAGCGGATATCCTTCGCCATCCCCAGTTTGACGGCATGATTCAGCGCCTCGACAAAATCATTGCGGCAGTCAGGGTAACCGGAAAAATCGGTCTCGCAGACACCGGTAATCACCGCTTCGGCTTTCACCTGATAAGCATAAATAGCCGCCAGAGTCAGAAACAGAATATTGCGTCCGGGGACAAAGGTATTAGGGATCCCATCGGCATCCGGTTCGTAATCCGGAACCGGAATGTTGTCACGGGTCAGACTGCTGACGGCCAGTTCACTCAGCAGCGTCACGTCCAGTACTTTGTGCGCGCGCGCACCCAGTTTCAGGGCCAGATCGCGTGCAACATCAATCTCTGCGCGATGGCGCTGACCATAATCAAAGGTCACGCAATGCACTTCATCATACTGATGCAGCGCCTGCACCAGACAGGTGGTGGAGTCCTGACCTCCACTGAATACTACGACGGCACGTTTCATGGTTAATCCTGAAAATTTGCTAAAGCGTTATGGTAGCGCCAGAGTCGCGTGTCGACCAGCTTCTTCACGCTGCCGGCGGCGGCAGCCAGGCTTCGGTGAACTCAAACCAGCCACGGGGATTCAGCCGCACTCCGTTCACGCCCGGCGGCGCGCTGATACGGTAGTGATAGTTAAACAGTGGCGTCAGCGTGGCGTCATTCATCAGGCCAGCGAAAACCTGCCGCAGTGCGGCATAGCGATGATCCTCTTCCGGTCTGATTTGCAACGCATCCAGCGTCGCCTGAAGATGGGAGAACGTCGGCGCATCCAGCACATGCGGCCAGAGCGAATCGCAACGCAACCACTGTTCGAGCGTATACTCAGGCGCTTCGCCGATCAGTCGGTCTCCCATCATCAGATCCGCTTCGGCAAGCTGTTGGCAGCCATCCCAGGTTTTCGCGTTATGAAAAATCAGCGTCAGTTCGCAACCCAGGGTTGCCAGCGTATGGCGCAGGCGTTCTGCCATGGTATGCAGTTCCACCGGCAGGTGATAAACCAGCGTCATTTTTTTCGGCAGTTCTACCTCGTCCAGCCCCTCCCACTGTGGGATGGCCCAGCCGGGCAACAGTTCATTACAGGGCGTAATCAGGTTTTCCCTCACATCCAGCGTTTGCAGTAGCGAAGAACGATGGATGAGGCTTATCAGCCGTCGAGCCTGTCGTGGCGTCAGACGGGGGCTTTTTTTCAACGTGAGATAGCAAAACCCGAGGCTAATGCCAGTGCTTACCGGACTTACCGTCGCGAGCTCTTCGGGTTTACCAATGGTTATCTGCACCGGATGGCGACAGCTGGTACCCAGATCCTGCGCAAAAAGCTGGGGGGTTATCCAGTACTCAATGGCTTTAAGCAATGGATGGGCGAGATGGTAATAGTCGTGGCTTTCCAGACGCACCAGTTCAGGTGTAAACAGCGTCAGACGAAAAGGCCCCGTTCCGATGATGGGATGCTCTGGATGCGCCAGCAGGCTGCCGTAGCTTGCCAGCCGATGCGCCAGCCAGAAATCGGGACGGTGCAGGAAAAACGTCAGACATTGAGGATGCGTCACCTCAATGTGCTTTACGCTGATAAACAGCCGGTTCAATGCCGGGAGTTCGCGCAGCATCAGCAGTCGCTGGTGCAGTTGTGCGGTTTCTACCGCGTCGCCGTTGTGCCAGAACAGTGTCGAGCGAATATAGAAGTCCCAGCGCAACCCGTCGGCGGAGATGTCCCAGTGGTGGGCTAAGTCCCCGCAGGGAAGCTGGGTCAGGCTGTCAAAACGCGTCAGACCGGAGAAAATCTGCCCCGCCAGATGCTGCTCGGCACGCCCGGGAAGAAAACCAGGGTGTAGCGGATCAAGCGGGCGGTAATAGGGAATACGCAGCGTGGGTGTGTCGTTTTGCCACTGACCGCCCATAAAGGGCTGTAGCATTGCCCGCAGTTCACCGGGCGCCAGTTGCGCCAGTTCCAGTACGCTAAGCTGTTGGCCCTTTTCCAGCGCCTGTTCCATCATCGCGGTGCGTAATGACTCCGGGGTCACCAGAAAACGCAACTGTCCGCGCTTTCCACGTCCGGACTGCGCTTCCCAGACCAGCCAGCCCGATTCCTGCGCCTGGCGTAACAATGTGCGAACGTGCCGCTCGCTACAGAAGCAGCGTTCAGCCAGTTCTCCGACGGTCACGTTCTGCGGTTCGCCATTAGAAGGCTGCCAAAGCCGCTGGTATTGATTAAGCCGATTGAGAAGTCGCATATAAACCCGGAACAATTTCTTTTATCTATTCACTATTACTTCCGTATATCTCAGGTGATACTCAATCACAAGTTAATCCGTCACAGAGTGGAGAAAGAGATGGCACGCCTGGCTGCATTTGATATGGATGGCACCCTGCTGATGCCAAATCACCTTTTGGGTGATGAAACGCTCTCGACTCTGGCGCGTTTACGCGAACGCGATATTACCCTGACGTTTGCCACCGGGCGTCATGTGCTGGAAATGCGCCATATTCTCGGCACCTTTTCACTCGATGCTTTTCTGATAACCGGTAACGGGACGCGCATCCACTCGCTGGAAGGCGAAGTGCTGCATCGACAGGATCTGGAACCGGCGGTTGCGGAGATCGTCCTGCATCAGCGCTGGGACACGCAGGCGAGCATGCATATCTTTAACGATAATGGCTGGTTTACCGGGCAAGAGATCCCCGAGATGCTACACGCTCACGTCTACAGCGGGTTTCGCTATCAGATAGTGGATGTCGCGCGTATCCCGGCAGATCGGGTGACCAAAGTCTGCTTCTGTGGCGATCATGACGATTTGACGCGGCTGAAAATTCAGCTTGAAGAGGTGTTAGGCGCGCGGGCCCATCTCTGTTTCTCAGCCGTCGATTGCCTGGAAGTGCTGCCGGTGGGCTGTAACAAAGGTTCTGCGTTGGAAGTACTGAGCGGACATCTGGGCCTGTCGCTGGCGGAATGTATGGCGTTTGGCGACGCCATGAACGATCGCGAAATGCTTGGCAGCGTCGGCCGGGGCCTGATCATGGGCAATGCCATGCCGCAACTTATTGCCGAACTTCCTCATTTACCGGTGATTGGTCATTGTCGCAATCAGGCGGTATCACACTTTTTGACACATTGGCTGGACTATCCAAATCTACCTTATTCCCCCGAATGAGAGACCCTACCAGCACCGGGCGTATGCCCGGTTTTTTTTGATTCGATTTAATTCACATTCAACAACCGGACCAGTTCCGCTTTCGACGCCGTGAGATCGCCAATGTGGGCACTCACCCATTCGTCATGGTAATAGGTGTCCAGATAGCGCTCGCCGCTGTCGCACAGTAGCGTCACCAGCGAACCGGTTTCTCCGGCTTCACGCATACGGGCGGCGAGTTGCAGCATGCCCCACATGTTGGTGCCCGTTGAGGCGCCCACTTTGCGGCCCAGTTGCGTTTCCAGCCAGTGCGCGGTCGCCACGCTGGCAGCGTCAGGTACGCGCAGCATCTCATCGACCACGTCGGCAATAAATGACGGTTCGACGCGTGGACGCCCAATCCCCTCAATTTTACTGCCGACGAGGCTGCGCAGCGTGGCGTCACGCGACTGCCAGAAAGGCAGGAAAACCGAGTTTTCCGGGTCCACCACCATCAGTTGTGTATCATAACCCTGGCAGCGAATGTAGCGACCAATGGTCGCGGAGGTCCCGCCGGTTCCGGCGCTCATGACAATGTGTTTCGGGACGGGATGCGGCTCGCACTGCATCTGGCGGAAGATACTGTCGGCGATATTGTTATTACCGCGCCAGTCGGTGGCGCGTTCGGCATAGGTGAACTGATCCATATAATGGCCATTCAACTCGCGCGCCAGCTGTTCTGAAGCGGCATAAATTTCGCAGGCACTGTCCACGAAATGACAGCGACCGCCGTAAAATTCAATCTGTTCGATTTTCCGTTTTGCCGTACAGGCGGGCATGACGGCAATAAACGGCAGCCCCAGCAGGCGGGCGAAGTAGGCTTCGGACACCGCCGTTGATCCGGAAGAGGATTCGATAATGGTCGTGCCTTCTTTAATCCAGCCGTTGCACAGCCCATAGAGGAATAGTGAACGCGCCAGCCGGTGCTTCAGGCTACCGGTCGGGTGGGTGCTTTCATCTTTCAGATAGAGCTGGATACCCGGAAATGCGGGTAACGACAGGCGGATGAGATGGGTGTCAGCCGAGCGCTGATAATCCGCATTAATCTCATTGATGGCATTTTTTACCCAGGTGCTGTTCATCATTAATATCCATTTGTCATTTTGTGCCAAGAGTAACGAAAAGCACGGAAAAAATTGTTGCCATTTAGCCTTTAAAATAGAATGGAAGGAGAAAATTCTTCTCTTAGGTGCCGGTATGCTAGATAAAATTGACCGTAAGCTGCTCTCCTTGTTGCAGCAGGACTGCACCCTCTCTTTGCAGGCGCTGGCGGATGCCGTTAATCTGACCACCACCCCCTGCTGGAAGCGCCTCAAACGGCTGGAAGATGATGGCATTCTGGTGGGCAAAGTCGCGCTGCTGGACCCGGAAAAACTGGGGCTGGGGTTAACGGCCTTTGTGCTCATTAAAACCCAGCATCACAGCAGTGACTGGTATTGCCGCTTCGTGACGGTGGTCAGTGAGATGCCGGAGGTGCTGGGCTTCTGGCGCATGGCTGGGGAGTACGACTACCTGATGCGGGTTCAGGTTGCCGACATGAAGCGCTATGACGACTTCTACAAACGTCTGGTAAACAGCGTTCCCGGTCTGTCGGACGTCACGTCGAGCTTTGCCATGGAACAGATTAAATACACAACTGCGCTACCAATCGAATAACTCTCCCGGCACGTTTTGCCGGAAAATCAGGTCAGGACATATTACGTGCGATTATTTGCTCAATTAAGCTGGTATTTTCGCCGGGAGTGGCGTCGCTACCTCGGGGCGGTTGCCTTGCTTATCATCATCGCTATTTTGCAACTCATTCCGCCGAAAGTCGTCGGTATCGTGGTGGATGGCGTGTCCACGCAACACTTTACCCCGCAACAGGTCATGATGTGGATTGGCACTATCGCCCTGATTGCCGTCGTGGTCTATCTGCTGCGCTACGTCTGGCGCGTGCTGCTGTTTGGCGCCTCTTACCAGCTGGCGGTGGAGTTGCGCGAAGATTATTACCGCCAGCTCAGTCGCCAGCATCCTGAATTTTACCTGCGCCATCGCACCGGTGATTTAATGGCCCGCGCCACCAATGACGTCGATCGCGTGGTCTTTGCCGCGGGGGAAGGGGTGTTAACGCTGGTGGATTCGCTGGTGATGGGTTGCGCGGTGTTGATCGTGATGTCCACGCAGATAAGCTGGCAGCTCACGCTGCTTGCACTGCTGCCGATGCCGGTGATGGCGCTGATGATCAAGCGCTACGGCGATCGTCTGCACGACCGTTTCAGATTAGCGCAGGCAGCATTCTCCAGCCTCAACGACCGTACCCAGGAGAGCCTGACCAGCATTCGCATGATCAAAGCGTTTGGTCTGGAAGACAGACAGTCCGCACTGTTTGCCGCCGACGCGGAAGATACCGGGAAGAAAAACATGCGCGTGGCGCGTATCGACGCCCGCTTTGATCCGACAATTTATATCGCCATCGGCACGGCGAACCTGCTGGCTATCGGCGGCGGCAGCTGGATGGTGGTGCAAGGTTCACTGACGCTGGGACAACTGACCAGCTTTATGATGTACCTCGGGCTGATGATTTGGCCGATGTTGGCGCTAGCGTGGATGTTTAACATCGTGGAGCGCGGCAGCGCGGCCTACGGCCGTATTCGCGCAATGCTGGCCGAAGCGCCGGTGGTGAATGACGGTAGCGAACCGGTGCCGGAAGGGCGAGGCGAACTGGCGGTGGCGATCCGGGAATTTAGCTACCCGCAAACCACGCATCCGACGCTGGAAAACGTTAATTTTCGACTGGAACCCGGACAGATGCTGGGCATCTGTGGGCCCACCGGCGCGGGTAAAAGCACCGTGTTGTCATTGATTCAGCGCCATTTCGATATCAACCTGGGGGAGATCCGCTTTCATGATATCCCCCTGCCGCGCCTGCAACTGGACAGCTGGCGCAGCCGGCTGGCGGTGGTCAGTCAGACGCCATTCCTGTTTTCGGATACCGTGGCCAACAACATTGCGCTGGGCTGCCCCAGCGCCACGCAGCAGGATATTGAACATGTGGCGCGTTTAGCCAGCGTGCATGAGGATATTCTCCGCCTGCCGCAGGGTTACGACACCGAAGTCGGCGAGCGCGGCGTGATGCTCTCCGGCGGGCAGAAACAGCGTATCTCTATTGCGCGGGCGCTGCTGTTGAATGCCGAAATTCTGCTCCTGGATGACGCGCTGTCGGCGGTGGACGGGCGAACGGAGCACCAGATCCTGCACAATCTGCGTCAGTGGGGAGAAGGGCGAACGGTGATCATCAGCGCGCA
The DNA here is from genome assembly GCF_000981805.1 of Citrobacter amalonaticus Y19. Classification (NCBI taxonomy): domain Bacteria; kingdom Pseudomonadati; phylum Pseudomonadota; class Gammaproteobacteria; order Enterobacterales; family Enterobacteriaceae; genus Citrobacter; species Citrobacter amalonaticus. The sequence continues at coordinate 449,157 of NZ_CP011132.1, forward strand.
CCGCCTCTCGGCGCTGACCGAAGCGAGCGAAATCATCGTGATGCAGCATGGGCATATCGCTCAGCGCGGCAATCACGAAGCGCTGGTGCAGCAGACGGGCTGGTATCGCGATATGTACCGTTATCAGCAACTGGAAGCGGCGCTTGATGATGCGCCGGAAAATGACGAGGAGGCGGCAAATGCGTAGTTTTGGGCAGTTATGGCCGACCCTCAAACGCCTGCTGGCTTATGGTTCTCCATGGCGAAAACCGTTAGGCGTTGCGGTGATTATGCTGTGGGTCGCGGCGGCCGCGGAAGTCAGCGGTCCACTGCTGATCAGTTACTTTATCGACAACATGGTGGCGAAAAATAACCTGCCGCTGGGGATGGTTGCCGGGCTGATTGCCGCCTATCTCGGGCTACAGGTTCTCGCCGCCAGTCTGCACTATGCTCAGTCGCTGCTGTTTAACCGCGCGGCGGTCGGGGTGGTGCAGCAATTGCGTACCGACGTGATGGATGCCGCGCTGCGCCAGCCGTTGAGTGAATTTGACATTCAGCCGGTCGGGCAGCTTATTTCGCGCGTCACGAATGATACCGAAGTGATTCGCGATCTGTATGTCACGGTGGTGGCGACGGTTCTGCGCAGCGCCGCGCTGATTGGCGCGATGCTGGTGGCGATGTTCAGTCTCGACTGGCGCATGGCGCTGGTGGCGATCCTTATCTTTCCGGCGGTGATGGTGGTGATGATTATCTATCAGCGTTACAGCACGCCGATTGTCCGCCGCATGCGGGCTTATCTCGCCGACATCAACGACGGTTTCAACGAAGTCATTAACGGTATGAGCGTGATCCAGCAGTTTCGCCAGCAGGCGCGCTTTGGTGAACGCATGGGCGAAGCCAGCCGCTCGCATTATCTGGCGCGTATGCAGACGCTGCGTTTAGATGGTTTTTTATTGCGGCCTCTGCTGAGCCTGTTTTCCGCGCTCATTCTCTGTGGTCTGCTGATGCTGTTCAGTTTTACCTCGGCAGGGACGATTGAGGTCGGTGTGCTCTACGCCTTTATCAGTTATCTGGGGCGCCTGAATGAACCGCTGATCGAACTGACCACTCAGCAGTCGATGCTGCAACAGGCGGTGGTGGCAGGGGAGCGTGTGTTTGAACTGATGGACGGGCCGCGCCAGCGTTACGGGCAGGACTCGCGTCCGCTGGCGTCCGGGCAGATTGACGTCGAGGATGTGTCGTTTGCCTATCGCGACGATAATCTGGTGCTGCAAAATGTCAGCCTCTCTGTGCCGTCTCGCAGTTTTGTCGCGCTGGTGGGGCATACCGGCAGCGGTAAAAGCACTCTCGCCAGTCTGCTGATGGGCTATTACCCGCTGAGTCAGGGGGAAATTCGCCTTGACGGGCGTCCATTACGTTCGCTGAGTCACAGCGTGCTGCGTCAGAGTGTCGCGATGGTGCAGCAGGATCCGGTGGTGATGGCGGATTCCTTCCTGGCAAATGTGACGCTGGGGCGAGATATCTCCGAAGAGCAGGTGTGGCAGGCGCTGGAGACGGTGCAACTGGCGGAACTGGCGCGCGGAATGAGTGAAGGTATTCATACGCAGCTTGGTGAGCAGGGGAACACGCTCTCTGTCGGACAGAAACAATTGCTGGCGTTGGCGCGGGTACTGGTGGCAACGCCGCAGATCCTGATCCTCGACGAAGCGACCGCCAGCATCGATTCAGGTACCGAGCAGGCTATTCAGCATGCGCTGGCCGCCGTGCGCGAGCACACCACGCTGGTGGTGATTGCGCACCGACTGTCGACGATTGTGGAGGCAGACACCATTCTGGTGCTTCATCGTGGGCAGGCCGTTGAACGCGGTACCCATCAGCAACTGCTTGCGGCGCAGGGGCGCTACTGGCAGATGTATCAGCTCCAGCTTGCCGGTGAAGAGCTGGCGGCCAGCGTACGTGAGGAGTCGCTTCCCGTCTGATGCACCGCCGCTGCCGGGTCACTTCGGCGGTGGTGCAAAAATGTAACGCATCATGCACTGTCATGGTGCGTTTTTCTTTTCCCGCTGTGTTTTCCTTTCTGAATCGCCCGCCAGACGGCCTGTAGAACAGACACTGGCTCCGTTTTTTCAATTCTGGCATACCCCTTGCAATACCTCTGTCGTGTAGTCGCACCACATGCCGAATTCTGACTGGAGGGGATCTATGAAGCTGGTTACCGTGGTAATCAAACCGTTCAAACTGGAAGACGTTCGCGAAGCGCTCTCTTCTATTGGTATTCAAGGGCTGACCGTCACCGAAGTAAAAGGGTTCGGACGTCAGAAGGGTCATGCCGAGTTATATCGGGGTGCAGAGTACAGCGTCAACTTCCTGCCGAAAGTGAAGATTGATGTGGCCATTGCCGACGACCAACTGGATGAGGTTATCGATGTCATCAGCAAGGCGGCCTATACCGGAAAAATTGGCGACGGCAAAATTTTCGTCGCGGAGCTGCAACGCGTCATTCGTATTCGCACCGGCGAAGCTGACGAAGCGGCGCTGTAAAGCCTGGCACACAGTAACGGGAAACGACAAAATGAAGATAGCAACGATGAAAACGGGCCTTGCTTCGCTGGCGCTGCTGCCAGGTCTCGCGATGGCTGCTCCGGCAGTGGCGGATAAAGCCGATAACGCCTTTATGATGATTTGTACCGCGCTGGTGCTGTTTATGACCATACCGGGTATCGCCCTGTTCTACGGCGGGTTGATCCGCGGCAAGAACGTCCTGTCGATGCTGACGCAGGTTACCGTCACCTTTGCGCTGGTGTGCATCATGTGGGTGGTGTTCGGCTATTCACTGGCGTTCGGTGAAGGGAACAGCTTCTTCGGTAACTTCAACTGGGTGATGTTGAAAAACATTGAGCTGACCGCCGTGATGGGCAGTATCTACCAGTATATTCACGTTGCTTTCCAGGGATCGTTTGCCTGCATTACCGTCGGCCTGATCGTCGGTTCGCTGGCAGAACGTATCCGTTTCTCCGCCGTCCTTATCTTCGTGGTGGTCTGGCTGACGCTTTCCTACATTCCGATTGCCCATATGGTGTGGGGCGGCGGCCTGCTGGGGTCGCACGGTGCGCTGGACTTTGCGGGCGGTACGGTGGTGCATATCAACGCCGCGATTGCGGGCCTGGTCGGTGCCTACCTGATTGGCAAACGTGTGGGCTTTGGCAAAGAGGCGTTCAAACCGCATAACCTGCCGATGGTCTTTACCGGTACGGCGATCCTCTATATTGGCTGGTTCGGCTTTAACGCCGGTTCCGCAGGGACGGCGAACGAGATTGCTGCGCTGGCCTTTGTGAACACCGTTGTGGCGACGGCCGCTGCGATTCTCGGCTGGATCTTCGGCGAGTGGGCGCTGCGCGGTAAACCGTCTCTGCTGGGCGCGTGCTCGGGGGCGATTGCTGGCCTGGTTGGCGTCACGCCTGCCTGTGGCTACATTGGCGTCGGCGGCGCGTTAATCATAGGCGTGGTAGCGGGAGTGGCCGGACTGTGGGGCGTAACCATGCTCAAACGTCTGCTGCGTGTTGATGACCCGTGCGATGTGTTCGGCGTTCACGGCGTCTGCGGGATTGTCGGCTGTATTCTGACCGGGGTCTTTGCCTCAAGCGCGCTGGGCGGCGTGGGCTTCGCTGAAGGGGTGACGATGGGGCACCAGCTGCTGGTGCAGCTTGAGAGCATCGCCATCACCATCGTCTGGTCTGGCGTTGTGGCCTTCGTCGGCTACAAGCTAGCGGATTTGACGGTAGGTCTGCGCGTACCGGAAGAGCAAGAGCGCGAAGGGCTGGATGTGAACAGTCACGGCGAGAATGCCTACAACGCATAACAGAAAAATGCCCGGTGAGGTTCGCCGGGCAACCATCGAATACGCCGGATGCGAAGCTCACGCCATCCGGCTTTTTCTTAGTTGTGATTGCGCATCACCCCTTCCTGAACGGTCGACGCCACCAGTTTACCGTCCTGCGTGTAGAATTCGCCGCGAACAAATCCCCGCGCGCTGGAGGCTGACGTGCTTTCCACGCTGTACAGCAGCCATTCGTTCAAATCAAACGGGCGGTGGAACCACATGGAGTGGTCGATCGTGGCAATCTGGATCCCTTTCTCCAGGAAGCCAATGCCGTGAGGTTGCAGGGCAACAGGCAGGAAATTGAGATCGGAGGCGTAACCCAACAGATACTGATGGACGCGAATGTCGTTGGGCAACGCACCGTTCGCGCGGATCCACACCTGGCGGGTGGGTTCTGCCACATGACCTTTCAACGGGTTATGAAACTCAACGGGGCGCACTTCCAGCGGGCGATCGCCGAGAAATTTATCCTTTAAAATCGGCGGCAACAGGTGCGCTACTGTCCGGGCAATATCGGTTTCTGACGTTAACCCTTCCGGCGCGGGGGCGTGCGGCATGGTTTTCTGATGTTCGAAACCGGGTTCCGGCGCCTGGAACGAGGCGGTCATGTAAAAGATGGGTTTCCCGTTCTGGATGGCGGCAACGCGACGGGCGCTGAAACTGTTGCCGTCGCGCAGAACTTCCACATCGTAAATAATGGGTTGCTGGCTGTCGCCGGGGCGTAAAAAATAGCTGTGAAACGAGTGAACCAGGCGTTCTTCTGCTACCGTTTCTTTCGCTGCATACAGCGCCTGACCGACGACCTGTCCGCCAAATACCTGACGCAACCCTAAGTCTTCACTTTGGCCCCGAAAGAGTCCTTCCTCAATTTTTTCCAGATTCAATAACGTCAGCAAATTTTTCAGTGCCTGACTCATACATGCTCTCCAGGTAACAACGACGCCGAAGCGAGATAGGCAGAGTATAACGCAATTTTGAAAGTGGTCCGATGGGTGCAATAGTCTGAAAAACGGACCAATTCCAGGCAAAAATAAGTGATGTGTGCCACACTTAGCTACGTTACGTTTTTGTTAACCACTCTTCCGGCGGGAGGAAAACCCGCTGGTGCAGAGATGATAAGGAGAATTTAATGAAGCTCATGCACATGGTAAGTGGTTTAGCGGTAGCAGTTGCTCTGGCCGCCTGCGCGGATAAAAGCGCGGATATCCAGACGCCCGCGCCGAACCCAAACACTTCAGCCACGGCCGCACAGCCTGCTATTGCGCAACCTAATGTCTCGGGTACCGTATGGATCCGTCAGAAAGTGGCGTTGCCGCCAGACGCCGTACTGACCGTGACCCTGTCGGATGCGTCGCTGGCCGATGCACCGTCGAAAGTTTTGTCTCAGAAAGCGGTGCGTACCGAAGGGAAACAGGCACCATTCAGCTTCGTCTTGCCGTTTAACCCGGCTGACGTGCAGCCGAACGCTCGTATTCTGCTGAGTGCGGCGATTACGGTGAATGACAAACTGGTGTTTATTACCGATACCGTTCAGCCGGTCATCAACCAGGGCGGCACGAAAGCCGATCTGACCCTGGTGCCGGTCCAGCAGACGGCAGTGCCTGTTCAGGCAAGCGGTGGGGCAGCGACCACGGTGCCTTCAACCTCGCCGACGCAGGTGAACCCGTCCTCTGCGGTGCCTGCCCCGACGCAGTACTAAGGCCCGCTTGACCCTCTCCACCCGGAGAGGGTCAATAATTCCAGCGATACCGCTGCAAATCGATCTGCCCGCTTCCGGATACCACGATGCCTTCCGCCAGTAATGCCTGCCGTTGTCGCTGGAGATCGGGACCGGTTAATGAAATCGTACCGTGCCGATTTACCACCCGATGCCAGGGCAGAGTGCTGCCTTCGGGTAAACGTTTGAGTACGCCGCCAACCTGTCTGGCCGCGCGCGGAGAGCCGGCGAGCATCGCGACGTCGCCATAAGTGGTGACGCAGCCTTCGGGAATGGAGGCAACAATTTGCCAGACGCGCTGCGGGAAAGTGTCTTGTCTGTCCATGGTCTCTTCCTGCGGGAATCCTTCAGCATAATCTGGAATGGCGGGCGCGGGAAGTTCCATTGCGCAAGAAACCAGCATCTGACCGCCGATGGCTTGCAATTACAGGGGGCAGCAGTGATAATGCGCCTGCGCGTTGGTTAACAACGCTCTCAATGGGGGCTCTGTTGGTTCTCCCGCAACGCTACTCTGTTTACCAGGTCAGGTCCGGAAGGAAGCAGCCAAGGCAGATGACGCGTGTGCCGGGATGTAGCTGGCAGGGCCCCCACCCAATTCTGCCGTCCGGCATCACATCTTCGTTTCTCTTCTTGTTGTTGTCATGGTTTTGTCATTTTTTTGTCATCAAATGCTGGCAGAGTGTTTTTGGGATGTTAAATCCTGGCGCTCAATTCTTTTATCACGCCGTGGCGATCCGTCGCCGGAGCCGTGTTTTGCCTGTCCATAAGGATTTTTACGATGGCTACTGCAGTACTGAATGTCAAAATTGATGAGACGTTAAAAGAAAAACTTCGTCATTACGCTGAAGTGAATAATGAGAATTTAAGCATCACGACAGAAAAACTGCTGCTGATTGCCTTCGACGTTGCGGCAGAGGCGGGAATCTCGGCTGGCGATATCGATAGCCAACACACGGAAGAGTCGTTTGTTGAGCCGCTGAATCCTAAAGAAATCAAAGCATTGCGCAGACTACTGAAGAAGAAAAAATGAAACAGCAAACGCTCTCCATCGCCAGTAACTATGGCGAAGCCTGTGAATTGCTCCGCTCGGGTTATGTTAAGCATGTTTGCCTGAGCTGGAACGTCGGCAGCGATGAATTTTTCCGCATTGCCTCAGACTGGTGCGATGCCGGTGCCAAAATAAAGAAAGAGGGTGATAATTTTATTATTTCCCTTAAAGGTTTTCCGGTTCCCCGCCAGCATTAAATAATCTTACGCACCTTACCGTTACTGGACTGCAGACGCAGTGTTTCCCAGAGCGGTTCCAGGGTGTTAAACGCCGCGCGCAGAGGGGCTTCCGGCAAGGCAAACGGCATGCGTAAGAAACGATCAAACGCACCCGCGAGCCCAAAGCGCGTGCCCGTACCCAGTTGAATCCCGACGCTTTCCGCCCGCGTGGCGAAAAGCGTCGCCAGCGTATCCGGTAATTCCACCCAAAACGATAATCCGCCCTGCGGTTGCTGATAGCGCCACTCGGGAAAGTGTGTGCGCATCAAGGTATCGCAGAGCGCGCGCTGTGTGGCTAACTGTTGTCTGCGCTGCGGCAAAAATAAATCGGCATTATCCAGCAACCACGTGGTGGCAAGTTGTTCGATGACCGGCGAGCCTAAATCGACCGTATCCCGCGTCTGCACCAGCGCGGCGATGGTGCGTGATGTCGCACGCACCCAGCCCAGACGCAATCCTCCCCAGAAGCTCTTGCCTGCCGAACCCAGCATGATCACAGGGGCATCGCGACGATACGCCGCCAAAGGCGGAGGCGGCGGGGCGTCGTACCAAAGATTCACCATCGTTTCGTCGATCACCAGCGTCGTCCGCGTACGGGCAGCGATATCCGCGATGATTTGTCGCGTCTCATCATCCATACAGCGCCCGGTGGGATTATGAAAATCCGGCATCAGATAGGCCATTCTCGGTGACGTCTGGGCGATCGTCGCGGCCAGTCCATCCGTATCCCACCCCTCTGCGGGTAAGGAGACGCCCACCGGTCGACAGGAGGCTCCCTGAATGGCGGCAATCGCCAGCGGGTACGTCGGGTGATCGACTACCACGCGATCGCCGGGGCCGGTCAGTAAGCGCAGGATCAGCGCCAGGCCGCTGACCGCGCCGTTAACCACCATGATTTCATCCGCCGTTGTCGGAAGGCCTCGCGCGCAGTAATGACGGGCGAGCGATTCACGCAGGCAGGGTAATCCCTGCGGCTGATAGCCCGACGTCAGCAAATGCGGCGGCATTGCAACCAGCGCCTGCTGATAAGCCTGATGGATTTCGGGCCCCGCGCTGAGGGCGGCGGTGGAGAGATCCAGCGCCATCGTGGTTCCGGTGCGCGTGGGGACTTCGCGGATATGACCCGGCAGAATCACGCGCGATCCACTACCGTGCCGACTCTCCAGATATCCCTCTTCCCGCAGTTGCGCCAACGCGCTGGCCACGGTGGTCCGGCTGACGTCGAGCACCGCAGCCAGTTCACGTTCTCCGGGTAAACGACTGTCGAGTGCCAGACGTCCGTCCAGGATCAGCAGACGCAGCGCTTCTGCCAGTTGCCGCCAGAGCGGGGTTCTTGATGCGCTGTCCTGCCAGTGTCCGAGCAGACGCTGGAGAGATTGACTTCCATAACGACGTGATGACATTGCAGTCCACTTTTTCAAAACTGGTCATTAATCATAATGCCAATTATAGAGAAGATGAATGTTATCTGAACGGGGAGGTGAAAATGGGGCGTCGTCTGGTTCAACTTTACTTTGGGCTGGCTCTGTATGGAGTATCAACCGCGATGTTTGTGCGCGCGGATTTAGGTGCCGATCCGTGGAACGTGTTCCATCTCGGGCTGGCAAATCTGTTGTCGATGAAGATTGGCATGGTGATGATTATTGTCGGGGCGCTGGTACTTTTGCTGTGGATCCCCCTGCGTCAACGCCCTGGGCTGGGCACCCTCAGCAATGTGATTGTGATTGGGCTCGCAGCCGATGCCGCGCTGGCGGTGATGCCGGATTTTTCCTCCCTCCTCGTGCGCAGCCTCATGCTGGTGGCCGCCGTAGTGGTGAACGCGCTGGCGACGAGTATGTACATTGGCGCGGGCTTTGGTGCCGGGCCAAGAGACGGCCTGATGACCGGCATTCACGCCCGCACGGGATGGTCGGTGCGTACCATCCGTACGGCGATTGAAGTCTCTATTTTATTAAGCGGTTGGCTGCTTGGCGGCACGCTTGGCGTCGGAACCGTGCTGTATGCGCTGGCGATTGGGCCGTTGATCCAACTCTGTCTGCCGTGGTTTCGCTACAAACCCCGGGCGCGGATTCAGACGGCATAGTAAGGAGAGGGCGACTACACTTATTCACGACTGACGCGGCTGGAATGGCTTGTCGCGCAGTGAACTTCGGAGGTTTATCTCATGAAGTACGTGGATGGTTTTGTCCTTGCCGTACCTGCCGAAAACAAGGAGGCGTATAAGGCGATGGCGGCAAAAGCAGCACCGTTGTTCAAGGAATTTGGTGCGCTCCGCATTGTGGAATGCTGGGCCGATGATGTGCCAGATGGCAAACTCACCGATTTTCGCATGGCGGTGAAAGCCGGGGATCACGAAGAAGTGGTATTCAGCTGGATTGAATACCCGTCGAAGGAAGTGCGGGATGCGGCGAATCAGAAGATGATGTCCGATCCGCGCATGAAAGCGTTCGGTGAGTCGATGCCGTTTGATGGTAAACGCATGATTTACGGCGGATTCTCACCCATTATCGACGATTAGCGTGACTGGCTGTGCGGCGTGCCGCCAGCCATCTCTGCGCTATAAGCGTTTTTCCGCCCACAGAATAAACGCTTCTTTGGGCAGCGCTTTGCTGTACAACCAACCCTGTCCGTAATGGACACCGTGCTGGCGCAGCCAGTCTTCCTGATTGGCCGTTTCAATCCCTTCCGCTACCATTTTCAGCTTCAGCGTCTTGGCCATTTCGATGATATGCGGCGTCACGTTTTTATACTCCAGCGCATCGACAAACGATTTGTCGATTTTCAGAATGTCCACGTCCAGATTCTGCAAATAGCTAAGGCTGGAATAGCCGGTGCCAAAATCATCAATATAGATGGCATGCCCCGCCTTGCGATAGCGGGCAACGATGGGCGAGCTGGTTTTCGGATCGGCAAATCCCCGCTCCGTCAGTTCCAGAGCGATTTGTGAAGGGGCAAGCTGATACCGGTTAAGCAGTTTACTAAGTAGCGTCGGGAGTTTTTCAGAGGTGAGATCCGCCGCCTCAATATTAATGGAAATATGCTGATCGGGATGTTGCTTCAGCCATTCCCCCATATCCTCGAACACCGTCTCGATAATTAAGCGGGTGAGTTGTTCGGTAAGACCGGTCTGTTCGGCCAGGACAATGAAAATGTCGGGTGACAAATAGCTGCCGTCGGTTTGCGGCCAGCGCGCCAGCGCTTCGCCACCGACTATTTTCCCGGTCGATAACGAAATGATGGGCTGGTAGTGAACCTTAATGTCCCGGTTGTTGATAGCGTCCTGCAACCGGTGACGCGGCGACTGGAGACGGCGCAGAATGCGCAGAATAAAGGCGGCAGCCAGCAGACCGATCAGAATACCGGCGGGAACCCAGATCAGCGCCTGCCGGTACCAGATTTTCTGCAGCGGAAGGGTGGACGCCCAACTGACGATGGTAATGCCCATTTCCGGGAAGGGCCGAATCTCATAAATAATGCCATGACTTTCCAGATGGCGAGGCGTGGTTTCCTGGGTAAATTGCAGGATATTCGGTGCAAGCGCGCTGCTGCTGGCAATGACGGTATTGTGTTTTACGCCGATAATCGCAACGTCGATCTGCCAGGCGCCAAAAGGCACTACGTCGATAAAGGATGCGGGATCAATCATCACAATGTAGTCGTCATAGCCTAATGCTGCCATATAGCGCTCGATCCCCAAGTCGTTATGCGCGGTAAACCAGGCGCGGTAGCCGTCGTTGGTGACTTTCATGGGGGGAGGAAAGGCCGTGGCATAGCTTTCCTGTTCCAGGGATGAGCAGAACGGTATGTTGTTTTGCAGATACAGCACTTCCTGGACATAGCGATAGCTGAAGGATATTCGCCGCATGGCCAGCAAGTGCTCACGCGAACACGGCACGCTCTTCACGGCATTAATCTGCTGCAATGCTTGCTTGGCCTGAGTCACCACGCGTTCAGTACGTTCAGAGACGCGGGCTGAGTAGGTATCCAACTCTTCGATGAATTTCTTTTCGACCTGGCGGTGAGCAAGCCAAATACTCAGTCCAACCGGAACCAATACGGAGAGGATAAGCACTCCTGTCACCAGACTGACCAGATGTCGTGTTCTCACGCAGATATCCTTAATAACGCATTGTAGAGAAAGTATATCCGATCGCGAAAAAAGCCCTGTAAATGATGTCGTTAATCTGCAAAATTTTTGATGGAAGCGTGGATTTCTACCGTTTTCACTACGAAAGAAGCAGCATGATGACAGAAAGGATTGAACTGCGGCGCGTTCAGCGATAAAGTAATGTTATATTATAACATATTATTGAGCTGATGAGGATAACATGCAGGTCTTGAATTCATTACGTAGCGCAAAGCAGCGCCATCCGGACTGTCAGATAGTTAAGCGCAAAGGGCGTTTATATGTGATTTGTAAAAGCAATCCGCGTTTTAAAGCGGTACAGGGAAGAAAAAAACGGCGTTAACGAAAGGAGCGCGCCGGATAGGGGCAAATGACTATCCGGCAATGCGAACGGGTTATGGCGCGACGTCTGCGCGGGCAAGGGTGAAGATATCGTAAAACGACAGTTCGCCTTTTCGCGTCAACATCTTCTGTAATTGTGCTTTGCGTTCATCATCGACGCGCGGGGAGTGAAGGATGGTGCTAATCAGCGCTGATGGCACAAACCGGGTGTTGTACCACTCGCCGTTGTAACACACTCTGAAATCCAGTACGTCGATATCTTCATAGCGATAGCGCGGGGCGACATCAAAAAAGAAAAAGCCGTTGAGGACGACAAACAGCACGACCAGCAGCCAGACTGAGTCGACCAGCGTTTCTGATTGCAGCATCACCGCCAGCGTGGCAAACCAGGCAACGTACATCCCAATAAACAAACCAGGATGCTTGCGAATAAAGCTGATGCTAAAGCGGGGCTTATTATCGCGCTTCTCACGAACGTTCAGATCGTCGATGGTTTCAGTGAGCAGGCGTTGTATTTCTGTCATTTTTTGCCTTCGTGATTTTCGCTACTTACAGGGGAACGCCCTATTTTAAATGGGCGATTAGCGTGAAGAAAGTAACAGATTAACCACAATTTAGCATAACAGTTACAATTTCTTTTACAGTGTTTTAATAATCCGCGCCGGGTTACCACCCACCACCACGTTCGCCGGTACGTTTTTGGTCACCACTGCGCCGGAGGCGACGACCACGTTGTCACCAATGCTGACGCCGGGATTAATGACCGCACGCCCACCAATCCAGACATTATTGCCAATTGTGACGGGCTTGCCGAATTCCAGCCCACTATTGCGTTCTGTCGCATCCAGCGGATGCGTGGCGGTATAGATATGGACGCCGGGAGCCAGCATACAGTTATCACCAATATAAATCGGGCAGACGTCGAGCATGACGCAGTCGAAATTGGCGTAAAAGTCTTTACCCAGAAAGATGTTGTAACCGTAGTCACAGCGAAATGACGGCTCAATGTAAGGCCGGTCACACTGGCCCAACAGGTCGTGGAGGATTGCCAGGCGTTCGGCCTTTTCATCCGGGGCGGTGAGATTGTAGCGGTGAACGAATCGACGCGCCTGCAACCTGTCATGGCGCAGGGTTTCATCTGCCGGGCGATACCGCTCACCCGCTATCATTTTTTGTTTCTCGTCACTCATCCTGCGCTCTCTGACTGTTCACCGGTGAGGCAATACAGTAGAGGGTCAGCGATAATCAGGGAACGTTCCCTGACTTTTATTGTGACAAAAGTCACAATAGTCATTCTATTGTTACTGCGAATATGAAAAATGTTCCCCAGGAAAACATTCGTATTTCCTGATGTGACAGTAATCAAATTAGCGAATGAATTTCCAGACGGAGGAGGGGATCTTGTCGTAAAGCTTATTCATCGTCAATTCTGCGAGACGGTGATCGGCAGCTGAGTAAAATACAGCCAGTTCATTGTCAGATAATTCATATTTATTTTTCTCAATCACGCGCTCAAGCGTGTCAATTGTCTGACAGCGTCGCAAACGCATCAAATAATCAGTTTTAGTTAATGGTTTATCGGACATAAATCTTACCTATGATTGTAATAATTTTTAACAAGACAAACTAACAGGATTAGCCCTGGTGGCATTCACAAAGCAGCGGAACAAGCGATTACCGGATTTCCGCCATTTCTGCAGATCCTGCGCATTAATGCCATAACTGCTGAACAACATAAATGTGTCGTCCAGATATTCATCAATCTGCTCAATCAGCTTATTGTCCTCATTATACTTAATTTTATAATTAAGTGCGAAGGTTGCAATATGCTCTATCAGTTCGTTAAGTTGAAGGTTGATTGCCGAGGTTGGGTCGTTAACCCAGCCATGATTGCTTTCTTCAAGGTTTGCAAGACAGTCGTGATAAAGCGCTTCACAAAGAAATTTAAGCTGCGCTATATCATGTCTTTTGGGTGAGTATTCATCCATAACGCATCCCCTTCTTAGTGGCTTGAACTAACCGAACACCTTTCGGGATGGGTACAACTAAACTGACCTGGAACTTGCCTTCGACGCCTGATGATTTAACTATAATCTACTCTAAAAAAGATTTCATCGTTATATTACGAAAAATTACAATTGGCGTAATACGAGAGAAAGTGAAGATTTGTGCATTTTTCCCATTATAGCATGTCGCCAACCCATCCCGGAATGAGATAATTACGTGATTATTTTGCAATTCATCAGATTATCTTCGCTTTCCATCCTCCTCACTCACCCAGGGCGCGAAATCAGAAACAGACTTATCCCTAGGAATTGTCTTAATAATGAGTTATTAAGCCGGGAATAACCCTAAGCCAAACGGCCAAAAATAGCCTTCATCCTCTTGTGGATTATAACCTTTATTATGCGCAACCAAAAGTCTACAACGTATCAATAAGTCCTTTTGCTGATTTCATTCGAAAAAAAAGGCCGCTTGCGCGGCCTTTTATCTGATGGGTATCAGTGATGTTCTACAGAATGGCTGTGCTCAATATCTTCACTTTTCCGGCTGAAGCGGCGGCGTACCACCACAAAGAAGACCGGAACGAAGAAGATAGCCAGAACCGTCGCGGTGACCATCCCGCCCATTACGCCAGTACCTACGGCGTTCTGCGCGCCGGAACCGGCACCCGAGCTGATAACCAGCGGCATAACGCCCAGAATGAACGCCAGAGAGGTCATCAGGATCGGACGTAAACGCATACGTACCGCTTCCAGTGTTGCCTCTACCAGTCCCTTGCCCTCTTTATCCATCAGATCTTTGGCGAATTCGACGATCAATATCGCGTTCTTCGCCGACAACCCAATGGTTGTGAGCAGGCCCACCTGGAAGTATACGTCGTTAGTTAACCCACGGAAGGTTGCGGCCAACAGCGCACCAATAACCCCCAGCGGCACCACCAGCATAACGGAGAACGGGATTGACCAGCTCTCATACAGCGCCGCCAGACACAGGAAGACGACGATCAGCGAGATGGCATACAGGGCCGGAGCTTGGTTACCGGAGAGGCGTTCCTGATAGGACATCCCCGTCCAGTCATAGCCGATGCCGGATGGCAGCTTACTGGCCAACTCTTCCATCATTGCCATCGCTTCACCGGTACTCTTGCCGGGCGCCGCCTGACCTAAGATCTCCATCGACGGCAGACCGTTATAGCGTTCCAGACGCGGTGAACCGTACTCCCAACGAGATGATGAAAATGCAGAGAACGGCACCATCTGACCATCACTGCCGCGCACATACCAGTTACCAATATCGTCCGGCAGCATGCGGTATTTCGCTTCGGACATCACGTAAACTTTCTTCACACGACCACGGTCGATAAAGTCATTCACGTAGCTTCCGCCCCATGCGGCACCCAGCGTGGTATTAATATCGCTAATGGAAACGCCCAGAGCCTGTGCTTTTTCCTGGTCGATATCAATCTTGAACTGCGGGGTATCTTCCAGACCGTTAGGGCGAACACCGACTAACAGATCGGGATGTTTTGCAATCTCGCCAAACAACTGGTTACGTGCCTGCGTGAGTTTGTCATGCCCCAGGTTAGCCTGGTCAATTAACTGGAAGTCAAAACCTGTAGCGGTCCCCAGTTCCACAATTGCTGGCAAGTTAAAGGCAAACACCATTGCATCTTTAATGGAGGCAAAGTGCGCACTTGCACGTCCTGCAATAGCGGGCACTTTGTTTTCTTCACCAGGACGATCTTCCCAATTTTTGAGAGAAATAAAAGCAAGACCGGTGTTTTGACCACGACCTGAGAATCCAAAGCCGTTTACGGTAAACACCGAATTGACGTTTGCTTTTTCATCCTTCAGATAATAGTCCGTGACTTCATCAAGGACTTTTTGCGTACGCTCCTGTGTAGCGCCAGCCGGAAGCTGCGCCATGGTCAGGAATACCCCCTGGTCTTCATCCGGCAGGAAGGAACTTGGCAGACGGACGAACAGGAACGCCATGCCGACCACGATGATCAGATACAGCAGCAGGTAACGACCGGTGCTGCGCAGGATGTTGCCTACGCTGTCGGTGTAGTGGTGCGTGCTCTTATCGAACATGCGGTTAAACCAGCCGAAGAAGCCTTTCTTGCCTTCTCCATGATCGCCTTTGGCAACCGGCTTAAGCATGGTGGCACAAAGCGCGGGCGTCAGGATCATCGCCACCAGAACAGAAAGTACCATTGCCGAAACGATGGTAATAGAGAATTGGCGATAAATGGCACCGGTTGAACCACCAAAGAAGGCCATTGGAATAAATACTGCCGACAATACCATCGCGATACCGACCAGTGCGCCCTGAATCTGGCCCATCGATTTTCGCGTGGCTTCTTTAGGCGGTAATCCCTCTTCGGACATGACACGCTCGACGTTCTCGACCACCACGATGGCGTCATCCACCAACAGACCGATGGCGAGAACCATACCAAACATGGTCAACGTATTTATTGAGAAACCAAATGCCGCGAGTATTGCAAATGTGCCTAACAGAACGACCGGAACGGCGATTGTCGGAATCAGCGTTGCGCGGAAGTTTTGCAGGAACAGGTACATAACAATAAATACCAGTACGATAGCTTCAACCAGCGTCTTCACCACTTCGTTAATCGAGATTTTAACGAAAGGTGTTGTATCGTAAGGGTAAACGACTTTCAAACCGTGCGGGAAGAACGGTTCCAGTTTCGCGATTGTCGCGCGGACTGCGTTTGCCGTATCCAGCGCATTTGCACCTGTTGCCAGTTTGATCCCAAGACCAGATGCTGGCTGCCCATTGTATTTCGCGATGACATCATAACTCTCGCCACCAAGTTCAATACGCGCGACATCACTCAGGCGAACCCGAGAACCATCCTGATTCACTTTCAGCAAAATTTTGCCGAACTCTTCGGTCGAGGTCAGACGTGTCTGAGCAATAATGGAGGCGTTAAGTTGCTGACCTTTTACCGGTGGCGTGCCACCGAGTTGACCGGCTGCAACCTGGGCGTTTTGCGCTTTGATTGCCGCAATCACATCTACCGGCGTTAACTGGTATTTGTTTAGCTCGGTTGGATCCATCCAAATGCGCATCGCATATTGTGCGCCGAACAACTGAACATCACCCACGCCGCTGGTACGGCTGACAGGATCTTTTACAGTGGCACCAACATAGTCCGCGATATCTTCCTGCGTCATAGAGCCGTCAGTACTGATCATCCCCATAACCATCAGGAAGCTACTGGAGGATTTCTCAACGCTTACGCCCTGTTGCTGTACTTCTTGCGGAAGTAACGGCATCGCCAGTTGCAGCTTGTTCTGCACCTGAACCTGAGCGATATCCGCATCCGTACCGGAGTCAAAGGTAATCGTAATCTGAACGGTACCTGAAGAGTCACTGGTTGAGGACATATAGAGCAAGTTATCGATACCGTTCATATTTTGTTCGATAACCTGCGTCACGGTATCTTGAACCGTTTTCGCATCAGCACCAGGATAGCTCGCAGAGATCGTGATTGCAGGTGGCGCAATCGTTGGATACTGCGCCACCGGCAATTTGAGGATCGCGAGACCCCCTGCCAGCATGATGATGATGGCGATAACCCATGCAAAGATAGGGCGATCGATAAAAAACTTAGCCATGTCTTAACGGCTCCTGTTTAAGTTAAGACTTTGTTTGCTCTGACTTGCCACCGTTCGCGGCTTGTTGTTGATTGTCAGATGTTACTTCCTGCGCTTTTACCTGCACGCCAGGGCGAACTTTTTGCAAACCAGAGATAATGACGCGATCGCCAGATTTCAGTCCGTCAGTGACCACCCATTTATCGCCAATCGCCTGACTGGCAACGATTTGACGGGTTTCCACTTTGTCATCAGCCCCCACAACCAGCGCTGTCGCATCACCACGCGGCGTACGGGTCACGCCTTGTTGCGGTACCAGTAACGCTGTCGGGTTGGTCCCTTCTTCCAGACGGGCGCGGACGAACATTCCCGGCAGTAAGGTGTGATCCGGGTTAGGGAAGACGGCGCGGATGGTGATAGAACCGGTGGTCTGATCGACGGTCACGTCTGAAAACTCAAGCGTACCGGTCTGCGGGAATTTGATGCCGTCACTGGTCACCAGCTCGACTTTCGCCTTGCCGTTTTCCTGTTTCAGCGTTCCGTTAGCCAGTTCCTGTTTCAGACGCAGGAAGTCGTTGCTCGACTGCGTCACGTCAACATAGATAGGATCGAGCTGCTGCACGGTTGCCAGCGCTGTCGCCTGACCGTTCTGCACCAATGCGCCTTCCGTCACGGCGGATTTACCAATACGGCCGCTAATCGGAGAGGTCACTTTGGTATATGCCAGGTTAATGCGCGCCGTTTCGACCGCGGCTTTCGCGGCAACCACGGAGGCATTCGCCTGTTGCGCATCGGCCAGCGCCTGATCGTAATCTTGTTGACTGATGTACTGCGTTCCCAGCAGTTTCTTATAACGGTTAACCGTTACCTGAGCGATGCTGGCAGCGGCCTGTGCTTTCGCCAGATCGCCTTTCGCGCTTTCATAAGTGGCTTGATATGTCGCAGGATCAATCTGATAGAGAGACACTCCTGCTTCGATATCACTACCTTCCTCGAAATTACGCTTCAGGATAATCCCGCTTACCTGAGGGCGAACTTCCGCAATACGGAAAGCACTGGTGCGACCCGGGAGTTCAGTTGTGATCTGTAGAGGTTCGGTTTTGAGCGTCACAACCCCAACTTCTGGCATCTGCTGGCCCCCTTGTTGGGCCTGTTTGTCGTCACATCCTGTAAGCGCTAAGCTGCCTGAGAGCATCAGAACGACCGCCAGAGGCGTAAACCCTCTGTTTTTGTTCATATGTAAACCTCGAGTGTCCGATTTCAAATTGATCAATGGTCAAAAGTCCACAAACCCATTGCTGCGTTTATATTATCGTCGTGCTATGGTACATACATCCATAAATGTATGTAAATCTAACACCTGTAAATTCACCGACATATGGCACGAAAAACCAAACAACAAGCGCAGGAAACACGACAACACATCCTGGATGTAGCGCTACGGTTGTTCTCACAGCAAGGGGTATCGTCCACCTCGCTGGCGGAGATTGCAAAAGCCGCTGGCGTCACTCGCGGTGCAATCTATTGGCATTTCAAAAACAAGTCGGATTTATTTAGTGAAATCTGGGAACTATCAGAATCCAGTATTGGTGAGCTTGAGACTGAGTATCAGGCAAAATTCCCCGACGATCCACTATCAGTGTTAAGAGAAATTCTCGTTCATCTCCTTGAATCTACCGTAACAGAAGAACGGCGACGTTTATTGATGGAGATTATATTCCACAAATGTGAATTTGTGGGAGAAATGACTATAGTTCAGCAAGCGCAAAGAAACATCTGTCTTGAAAGCTATGATCGTATTGAGCAAACATTAACACATTGTATTAATTCAAAAATGCTGCCTGAAAATTTGCTTACGCGCCGGGCGGCGGTGATGATGCGCGCCACGGTTTCAGGCCTGATGGAAAACTGGCTCTTCGCCCCGCAATCTTTTGATCTCAAAAAAGAAGCACGAGATTACGTCGCCGTGTTACTGGAAATGTTAACATTTTGTCCCACACTGCAGTCGGCGAGGCCTGACGCAACGTCCTGACGCCACTCCAGGAATTATCCTGGACGGTTTCGCTGCCGCTATTCTGTCTGACAGAGCCGTGATATTCTTGCTCGTTGACTATCTTCGGTCGTCTTTTCGGTTCAGAAACCTTCATTCACATGACTATGTTGCAGCTCTATAAACGTGCACAGCACCTTGTTTTCATCACGGTGGCTGTTTTCATCTTAATGCTGTCCTGCCAGTCTTTGGCGCTTGCCCGCGCGTCGTCAAACAGCGATTTGCCGTCGAAGGCGGACGTTCAAAGCCAGCTGGATACGCTCAATAAGCAAAAAGACCTTTCCGCGCAGGATAAACTGGTTCAGCAGGATCTTCTCGAGACCATCGCAACGCTGGAGAAAATCGAGCGGGTGAAAGACGAGACGACTCAGCTTCGTCAGCGCGTGGCACAGGCGCCGGAAAAAATGCGTCAGGCGACAGAGTCCCTGAATGCGCTCAGCGATGTGGATAATGATGATGAAACGCGTAAAACGCTCAGTACACTTTCGTTACGCCAGTTAGAACTGCGCGTCGCGCAGGTACTGGATGATTTACAGAACGCGCAAAACGATCTCGCCACCTATAACAGCCAGTTGGTCTCTCTGCAAACGCAGCCGGAACGTGTACAAAATGCGATGTATACCGCTTCCCAGCAACTTCAGCAGATCCGTAACCGGCTGGATGGCACCAATGTGGGCGAAGCGGCGTTGCGCCCCACTCAGCAGGTGCTGTTACAGGCACAGCAAACGTTACTGAATGCCCAGATCGATCAACAACGTAAAAGCCTGGAAGGCAATACGGTGTTACAGGATACCCTGCAAAAGCAGCGCGATTATGTCACCGCAAACAGCAACCGGCTTGAGCATCAATTGCAGTTACTGCAGGAAGCGGTGAATAACAAACGTCTGACCTTAACGGAAAAGACGGCGCAGGAAGCCATTTCGCCGGATGAAACCGCGCGCATCCAGGCCAATCCGCTGGTGAAACAGGAGCTGGAAATCAACCATCAGCTCAGCCAGCGCCTGATCTCCGCGACGGAGAATGGCAACTCACTGATGCAGCAAAACATCAAGGTCAAAAACTGGCTGGACCGTGCGCTGCAATCTGAACGCAATATCAAAGAACAAATCGCAGTGCTGAAAGGCAGCCTGCTGCTGTCGCGTATTCTTTATCAACAGCAGCAAACGCTGCCGTCGGCGGATGAACTCTCGGATATGACCAACCGCATTGCGGATCTGCGTCTGGAGCAGTTCGAAGTCAACCAACAGCGTGACGCGCTGTTCCAGAACGATGCGTTCGTGGCCAAACTGGAAGAAGGCCACAGCAACGAAGTGAATGACGAAGTCCACGACGCGCTGCTGCAGGTTGTCGATATGCGCCGCGAACTGCTGGACCAACTCAACAAGCAACTGGGTAATCAGCTCATGATGGCCATTAACCTGCAAATTAATCAGCAGCAGTTAATGAGCGTCTCGAAAAATCTCAAGCAGATCCTGACCCAGCAAATTTTCTGGGTGAACAGTAACCGCCCAATGGACTGGGACTGGATCAAAGCCTTCCCGCAGTCGCTGAAAGATCAGTTCAAATCGATGAAAATTACGGTGAACTGGGAAAAAGCGTGGCCAGCCGTATTTATCGCCTTCCTGGCCGGGCTGCCGCTGCTGCTGATTGCCGGGCTGATTCGCTGGCGTCTGAAGTGGCTGAAAGCCTATCAACAGAAACTCGCGGCCGCGGTCGGGTCGCTGCGCAATGACAGTCAGTTAAACACGCCGAAAGCGATTCTGATCGATCTGATCCGCGCGCTACCGGTGTGCCTGCTGATCCTGGCCATCGGCCTGATTTTGCTGACGATGCAACTGAACATCAGCGACCTGCTGTGGGCATTCAGTAAAAAACTGGCCATCTTCTGGCTGGTCTTCGGGCTGTGCTGGAAAGTGCTCGAAAAAGACGGGGTGGCGATTCGCCATTTCGGTATGCCCGCACAACTGACCAGCCACTGGCGCCGCCAGATTGTGCGCATCAGTCTGGCGCTGCTGCCGTTGCACTTCTGGTCCGTGGTGGCTGAACTTTCTCCGCTGCATCTGATGGACGATGTGCTGGGGCAGGCGATGATTTTCCTCAACCTGCTGCTGATTGCATTCCTGGTGTGGCCGATGTGTCGCGAAAGCTGGCGGGATAAAGAGTCGCATGGCCTGCGCCTGGTAACGATCACCATCCTGTCAATCATCCCGATTGCGCTGATGGTGCTGACGGCGACCGGCTATTTCTACACCACGCTGCGCCTGTCGGGCCGCTGGATTGAGACCGTTTATCTGGTCATCATCTGGAACCTGCTCTACCAGACGGTGCTGCGCGGGTTAAGCGTTGCGGCGCGGCGTATCGCCTGGCGTCGTGCGCTGGCGCGTCGTCAGAATCTGGTGAAGGAAGGGGCCGAAGGGGCTGAGCCGCAGGAAGAACCGACCATCGCGCTGGAGCAAGTGAACCAGCAAACGCTGCGCATCACGATGCTGCTGATGGTTTCACTGTTCGCGGTGATGTTCTGGGCGATTTGGTCCGATCTGATCACCGTGTTCAGCTATCTCGACAGCATCACGCTCTGGCACTACAACGGCACCGAAGCGGGTGCTGCGGTAGTGAAAAGTGTAACGATGGGCAGCCTGCTGTTTGCCATTATCGCCTCGATGGTGGCCTGGGCACTGATCCGTAACCTGCCGGGTCTACTGGAAGTACTGGTGCTGTCGCGTCTGAAAATGCGCCAGGGGGCGTCGTACGCCATCACCACGATCCTTAATTACATCATCATCGCGGTAGGCGCGATGACGGTCTTCGGTTCGCTCGGCGTGTCGTGGGATAAACTGCAGTGGCTGGCGGCGGCCTTATCGGTCGGTCTCGGTTTCGGCTTGCAGGAGATCTTCGGTAACTTTGTCTCGGGTCTGATCATTCTGTTCGAGCGTCCGGTGCGGATTGGCGATACGGTGACGATCGGCACGTTCTCCGGCACCGTCAGCAAGATCCGTATCCGTGCGACCACCATTACCGATTTCGATCGCAAAGAGGTGATCATTCCGAACAAGGCGTTTGTCACCGAACGCCTGATCAACTGGTCGCTGTCCGATACCACCACCCGTCTGGTGATCCGCCTCGGCGTGGCTTACGGTTCGGATCTGGATAAAGTGAAGAAAGTCCTGCTTCAGGCCGCGCAGGAGCATCCGAAAGTAATGCACGATCCTGAGCCTGCGGTGTTCTTCACCACCTTCGGCGCCAGTACCCTGGATCACGAGCTGCGTCTGTACGTGCGTGAACTGCGCGATCGTAGCCATACGGTTGATGAACTAAACCGGTCTATCGATCGTCTGTGCCGTGAAAACAACATTGATATCGCCTTTAACCAGCTTGAAGTGCATCTGCGCAATGAGAAGGGCGATGAGGTGACGGAAGTTAAACGCGAGCTCAAAGGCGACGATCCGACGCCTGCGGTGGGCTAATTTCCCGCGTCGTCATAAGACAGCTCACTTCTGTGCTGAAGTGAGCTGTTCCATTTTCCTTTCGTAATCCTGCTTTATAATTTCCAGCGCTTTCAGCACCGTGTCGGGGGCGACTTGGTTTTCTTCCAGCAGGACAATCAAATCGACGGCCAGTTTTACCTCATCCGGGGCGTTTTCAAGTGACATAGCGTCTCCAGGGATTAGCGGGTTAAACGCGCCAGAACACGTTCAATATTGTCGAGCGCCTTACGACAGCGCGTCAGACGACCTTCATAGATTTCCACTTCGCGTTGCAGCGTTTGTTGCTCGTCCAGGCGGGTGGCCTGCGCCAGTCGCACCTTGCGTTGCGCGATCATTTCCTGCAAGCGTCGTTCAAATTCCTGATGCTGGATGCGTCTGCGCTGCCAGCGTGCCAGACCCGGCGAGGCGCTGTCCCACTCCCGGAGTGACCAACTGGCGGTTTCACGGGAGATAGCCTCCAGTTGCGACGCCAGATGCTCCGCAAGCCAGGCAACCTGCGGCAGTTGCTGTTGTTCAACCGCCTGACGCAACGCCTGAAGATGACCTTCTGCTTCTTCCAGACAGGCCTGGATCAGGGTGCTGCGGGTCTGAAAAAGATGGCGATCGAAGCGGGCGCTGAGCGTGGCATGCTGCGCCATCGGTGCGCAACGTTGGCGCAGGAGGGCGAGCTGATCTTCCAGCTTTTGCAGCAGCATGGCGGTTTTCAATTTAACACTCCGATGAAAATGATAACTGTTATGCTAAAGTAGCGTTCTGGTTTGCGATATGCCTTTATTATGCAACGAATCCTTTTAATCATCACGGGTTGGCTGGCGGTTGTATTGGGGACGCTGGGCGTCGTGTTGCCTGTATTGCCGACGACACCGTTTATCTTACTGGCTGCCTGGTGTTTTGCCCGCTCATCGCCGCGTTTCCATGACTGGTTACTTTACCGCTCGTGGTTTGGCAGCTATTTGCGATTCTGGCAGAAATATAAAGCCATGCCGCCGGGCGTTAAGCCTCGTGCGATCGTGATGATCCTCATTACTTTCGCGATATCGCTGTGGCTGACGCCGATGTGGTGGGTGCGGATCCTGCTGCTGATGATCCTGGTTTGTCTGCTGATATTTATGTGGCGAATACCCGTGATTGACGAAAAGCAACAAAAGCACTGAAGTGCAATAATCGCGGTTGCAATTGCGGGCGGTAGCCAGTAAATTCGACCGTTTTCGAGCACAGGCGCGTCGGGTCAAATGAATGTTGACCTTGTATATACACACTATCATTCAAGGTGCATCGAGGCGGCAACTGAATGAATCCCTGAGCTTACATCAGTAAGTGACTGGGATGAATGAAGGCAGCCAACAAAGAGGCAGCTTGAAGGATGAAGTGTATAGTGCGCCGTGAAGTAACACCGTATCAATCAGGCACAAACTTATGACCGCGACTGCACAGCAGCTTGAGTTTCTCAAAAATAGCATTAAAAGCATTCAGGACTACCCGAAACCGGGCATTCTTTTCCGTGATGTCACCAGCTTACTGGAAGATCCGAAAGCTTACGCGCTCAGCATCGAATTGCTGGTTGAGCGTTACAAAAATGCAGGCATTACCAAAGTTGTCGGTACCGAAGCACGCGGCTTTCTGTTTGGCGCGCCGGTAGCGTTGGGTCTGGGCGTTGGCTTTGTGCCGGTGCGTAAACCGCGCAAACTGCCGCGTGAAACGATCGCAGAAAGCTACGAGCTGGAATACGGCACCGATCAGCTGGAAATCCACGTCGATGCGATCCAGGCCGGTGACAAAGTGCTGGTGGTTGACGATCTGCTGGCGACTGGCGGCACGATTGAAGCGACCGTGAAACTGATCCGTCGCCTGGGCGGCGAAGTGACCGACGCGGCGTTCATCATCAATCTGTTTGACCTCGGCGGCGAACAGCGCCTGGCGCAACAGGGCATCAACTGTTATAGCCTGGTTCCCTTCCCGGGACACTGATTCAGGCTATCTGCGTCTGAAGCAATAGCAAGAGACATGACCTCGCTGAATGGGCGAGGTTGTGTTAGCATTCCCCCCTATGAATCCACCTTCCAGCGTTTCAGAGCCAGCCAATGAGTTATCAGGTTTTAGCCCGAAAATGGCGCCCACAAACCTTTGCTGACGTCGTCGGCCAGGAACATGTGCTGACCGCACTGGCGAACGGCTTGTCGTTAGGGCGCATTCACCACGCATATCTTTTTTCCGGTACCCGGGGTGTCGGTAAAACCTCCATCGCCCGTCTGCTGGCAAAGGGACTGAATTGCGAAACCGGCATTACCGCCACGCCGTGCGGCGTGTGTGATAACTGCCGGGAAATCGAGCAGGGGCGGTTTGTCGATCTGATTGAGATCGATGCCGCCTCGCGCACCAAAGTTGAAGATACCCGGGACCTGCTGGATAACGTCCAGTACGCACCAGCGCGCGGTCGATTCAAAGTCTATCTGATCGACGAAGTGCACATGCTGTCTCGCCACAGTTTTAACGCGCTGCTCAAAACGCTTGAGGAGCCGCCGTCACACGTCAAGTTCCTGCTGGCGACGACCGATCCGCAGAAGCTGCCGGTGACCATTTTGTCCCGCTGCCTGCAGTTCCATCTTAAGGCGCTGGATGTTGACCAGATCCGCCATCAGCTTGAACACATTCTTAACGAAGAGCAGATCGCCCATGAGCCGCGCGCGCTGCAACTGCTTTCCCGTGCGGCTGACGGCAGCCTGCGTGATGCGCTGAGTCTGACCGATCAGGCGATTGCCAGCGGTGACGGCCAGGTTTCCACCCAGGCGGTAAGCGCGATGCTCGGCACGCTGGATGACGATCAGGCCCTGTCGCTGGTTGAAGCGGTGATAGCCGCCGACGGCGAGAGGGTGATGACTCTGGTCAACGAGGCCGCGGCACGAGGTATCGAGTGGGAAGCGCTGCTGGTCGAAATGCTTGGCCTGCTGCACCGTATCGCATTGGTCCAGCTTTCTCCTGCGGCGCTCGGCAGCGATATGGCGACGATTGAAGTGCGCATGCGTGAACTGGCGCGCACCGTGCCGCCTACGGACGTCCAGCTTTATTACCAGACGCTGCTGATTGGCCGTAAAGAACTGCCGTACGCGCCAGACAGACGTATGGGCGTTGAAATGACCCTACTGCGGGCGCTGGCGTTTCACCCGCGTATGCCGCTTGCGGAACCCGAGGTTCCGCGACAATCTTTTGCCCCTGTCGCGCCAACGGCGGTGATGACGTCGACTCAGGTGCCACAGCAGTCAGCACCCGCGCAGCACACCCCGGCAGTACCCCTGCCGGAATCCACCAGTCAGGTACTGGCGGCGCGCAACCAACTGCAACGTGCGCAGGGAGCAACCAAAGCAAAAAAGAGTGAACCGGCAGCCGCATCCCGCGCGCGGCCGGTGAATAACGCTGCGCTGGAAAGACTGGCTTCGGTCTCAGAACGCGTGCAGGCTCGTCCTGCACCGTCTGCGCTTGAGCAAGCTCCGGCGAAGAAAGAAGCTTATCGCTGGAAGGCGACGACACCCGTTGTTGAAGTGAAAGAGGTGGTGGCGACACCGAAGGCGCTGAAGAAAGCGCTGGAGCATGAGAAAACGCCGGAGCTGGCTGCTAAGCTTGCGGCAGAAGCGATTGAACGCGACCCATGGGCGGCGCAGGTGAGTCAGCTCTCGCTGCCAAAACTGGTTGAGCAGGTCGCGCTCAACGCCTGGAAAGAAGAGAACGGCAATGCGGTCTGTCTGCATTTGCGTTCCAGCCAGCGTCACCTGAATTCCAGCGGTGCGCAGCAAAAGCTGGCGGAAGCACTGAGTGCGCTTGCGGGATCAACGGTTGAACTGACCATCGTAGAAGATGATAATCCGGCGGTGCGAACGCCGCTGGAGTGGCGTCAGGCGATTTATGAAGAGAAACTTGCGCAGGCGCGCGAGTCGATAGTTGCGGATAACAATATCCAGACCCTGCGTCGATTCTTCGATGCGGATCTGGATGAAGAGAGTATTCGCCCCATTTGATCGTAAGCGACGCTTATGATTGTCATCCCTTAACGTGATTGAGAGAGAAGCCTATGTTTGGTAAAGGCGGTCTGGGTAACCTGATGAAGCAGGCCCAGCAGATGCAGGAAAAAATGCAGCAGATGCAGGAAGAAATCGCGAAGCTGGAAGTGACCGGTGAATCCGGCGCGGGTCTGGTGAAAGTGACCATCAACGGTGCGCATAACTGCCGTCGCGTGGAGATCGACCCAAGCCTGCTCGAAGATGACAAAGAGATGCTGGAAGATCTGGTTGCTGCCGCATTCAACGATGCCGCCCGTCGCATTGAAGAGACCCAGAAAGAGAAGATGGCCTCTGTTTCCTCCGGTATGCAACTGCCGCCAGGCTTTAAGATGCCGTTCTGATGCAAACCAGCCCGCTGTTAACTCAGCTTATGGAAGCACTGCGCTGTCTGCCGGGCGTTGGCCCGAAGTCGGCGCAGCGCATGGCGTTTACGCTGCTTCAGCGTGACCGCAGCGGCGGGATGCGCCTGGCGCAAGCGCTCACCCGGGCGATGTCGGAAATCGGCCACTGTGCCGATTGCCGTACCTTCACCGAGCAGGATGTCTGCAATATCTGTTCGAATCCGCGTCGTCGGGAGAACGGTCAGATTTGCGTGGTTGAGAGTCCGGCGGACATCTACGCGATTGAACAGACCGGGCAGTTCTCCGGGCGCTACTTCGTGCTGATGGGGCATCTGTCGCCGCTCGACGGCATCGGGCCGGATGATATCGGTCTCGACAGACTTGAACAGCGTCTGGAAACAGAATCGCTCAGTGAAGTGATCCTCGCCACTAACCCCACGGTGGAAGGGGAGGCGACCGCTAACTACATCGCTGAGATTTGCGCTCAGCACGGTGTGGACGCCAGCCGTATCGCCCATGGCGTGCCGGTCGGTGGTGAACTGGAGATGGTGGACGGCACGACGCTGTCGCACTCGCTCGCCGGACGTCACAAGATTAAATTCTGACCAAACGGAGGCTGCGCTCGCGGCCTCCGCTTGAAATCCCCCACGGTTGTCCCCATTTCCCTCTCAACGTGTTTTTTACCATTAAAAATGGCATTGTTGAGGTAGATCTACATGAAAGGACAAGAAACTCGTGGGTTTCAGTCAGAGGTAAAACAGCTTCTGCATCTGATGATCCATTCTCTGTATTCCAATAAAGAAATCTTCCTGCGTGAGCTTATCTCTAACGCCTCTGATGCGGCAGACAAGCTGCGTTTTCGCGCGCTGTCGAACCCGGACCTGTATGAAGGTGACGGTGAACTGCGTGTGCGTGTCTCCTTCGATAAAGATAAGCGTACGTTGACCATTGCCGATAACGGCGTGGGGATGAACCGTGATGACGTTATCGATCACCTGGGGACCATTGCGAAGTCCGGGACCAAATCTTTCCTCGAGTCTATGGGCTCCGATCAGGCGAAAGACAGCCAGTTGATCGGTCAGTTTGGGGTGGGTTTCTATTCCGCGTTTATCGTGGCGGATAAAGTGACCGTCCGCACCCGTGCCGCAGGTGACAAGCCGGAGAACGGCGTGTTCTGGGAGTCGGCGGGCGAAGGTGAATACACCGTTGGCGATATCACCAAAGACGATCGCGGAACGGAAATCACGCTGCATTTGCGTGAAGGGGAAGACGAGTTCCTCGATGACTGGCGCGTACGCTCCATCATCAGCAAATATTCCGACCATATCGCGCTGCCGGTTGAGATTGAAAAACAGGAAGAGAAAGACGGCGAAACTGTCGTTTCCTGGGAGAAAATCAACAAAGCGCAGGCGCTGTGGACCCGTAACAAGTCAGAAATCAAAGACGACGAGTACAACGAGTTTTACAAGCATATCGCGCACGATTTTACCGATCCACTGACCTGGAGCCACAACCGCGTGGAAGGGAAGCAGGAGTACACCAGCCTGCTGTATATCCCGTCTCAGGCGCCGTGGGATATGTGGAACCGCGATCACAAGCACGGTCTGAAGCTGTATGTTCAGCGCGTCTTTATCATGGACGACGCCGAGCAGTTTATGCCGAACTACCTGCGCTTTGTGCGGGGGCTGATTGACTCCAACGATCTGCCGCTGAACGTTTCCCGTGAAATTCTGCAGGACAGCACGGTAACCCGCAACCTGCGTAGCGCATTGACCAAACGTGTTCTGCAGATGCTGGAAAAACTGGCGAAAGACGATGCGGAAAAATACCAGACGTTCTGGCAGCAGTTCGGTCTGGTGATGAAAGAAGGGCCGGCGGAAGATCATGCTAACCAGGAAACCATCGCCAAACTGATGCGTTTCGCGTCGACGCATACCGACTCTTCTGCGCAGACGGTCTCTCTGGAAGACTACGTCTCCCGCATGAAAGAAGGGCAGGAGAAGATTTACTACATCACGGCAGACAGCTACGCGGCGGCGAAGAGCAGCCCGCATCTGGAACTGCTGCGTAAGAAAGGCATCGAAGTGCTGCTGCTCTCTGACCGCATCGATGAGTGGATGATGAACTACCTGACCGAGTTTGACGGTAAGGCGTTCCAGTCCGTCGCCAAAGCGGACGAGTCTATCGACAAGCTGGCCGATGAAGTTGATGAAAGCGCGAAAGAAGCGGAAAAAGCGCTGACACCGTTCGTTGAGCGCGTGAAAAACCTGCTGGGCGACCGGGTGAAAGACGTGCGTCTGACGCACCGTCTGACCGATACGCCGGCGATTGTCACCACCGACGCGGACGAAATGAGCACGCAGATGGCGAAACTGTTTGCGGCGGCGGGTCAGAACGTGCCGGAAGTGAAATACATCTTTGAACTCAACCCGGACCACGTGCTGGTGAAACGCACCGCGGAGACTGAGGACGACGCGAAGTTCAACGAGTGGGTTGAACTGCTGCTGGATCAAGCGCTGTTTGCTGAACGCGGTACGCTGGAAGATCCAAACCAGTTCATTCGTCGTATGAACCAGTTGCTGGTTTCCTGATAACGGCTTTGTCATGCCGGATGGCGCTGACGCTTATCCGGCCTTCGGTTAAATCTGCTTTTGTAATGCCGGATGGCGCTGACGCTTATCCGGCCTACGGTTAAATCTGCTTTTGTCATGCCGGATGGCGCTGACGCTTATCCGGCTTACGGTTAAATCTGCTTTTGTTATGCCGGATGGCGCTGACGCTTATCCGGCCTTCGGTTAAATCTGTTTTTTGTAGGCCGGATAAGGTGCTTGCACCGCCATCCGGCTTTTTTTTCGCGCCTCTTCCCCTCATTAACCGTTTCAGCCTTACCCCGCTTCCTTGAGACAAATGCGTGATGGTGGTATCGTTTAGCGCTTTTTAAAAATATCGACAACCTTTAAGGGGATTTTCGTAATGCGTATCATTCTGCTTGGCGCTCCGGGCGCGGGTAAAGGAACTCAGGCTCAGTTCATCATGGAGAAGTATGGTATTCCGCAAATCTCCACCGGTGATATGCTGCGTGCCGCCGTGAAATCTGGCTCCGAGCTGGGCAAACAAGCGAAAGACATCATGGACGCCGGCAAGCTGGTGACGGATGAGCTGGTGATCGCGCTGGTAAAAGAGCGTATCGCGCAGGAAGATTGCCGTAACGGTTTTCTGTTAGATGGTTTCCCACGCACGATTCCGCAGGCTGATGCCATGAAAGACGCGGGTATTGTGGTGGATTATGTTCTCGAATTCGCCGTACCGGATGAGCTGATCGTTGATCGTATCGTCGGTCGTCGCGTACACGCTGCTTCTGGCCGTGTTTACCACATCAAATTCAATCCGCCGAAAGTGGAAGGGAAAGACGATGTGACCGGCGAAGAGTTGACCACCCGTAAAGATGACCAGGAAGAGACCGTGCGTAAACGTCTGGTGGAATACCATCAGATGACGGCACCGCTGATTGGTTACTACCAGAAAGAAGCGGCTGCGGGCAACACCCAATACGCGAAAGTTGACGGGACTCAGGCCGTCGCTGAAGTGCGTGCTGCTCTGGAAAAAATCCTCGGTTAAGTTTTCCGCGTAGTGAACCTCTTTATCAGGCCTGCCATTATCTTGTAGGCCTGATAAGCGCAGCGCCATCAGGCAATCGGTGCCGGATAGCGGCGCTCGGCCTCCCGGCATCGTTAGCGCCATCAGGCAAATTCTCGTTTTACCTCTCACAGCAATTAGTTCTTCTTACTCGCTTTTCCGCTACAATTATCAACAATTTGAATCGATAAGAGGCGGTAATGCGTCAGACGAAAACCGGTATCCTGCTGGCAAATCTTGGGACCCCCGATGCCCCCACTCCGGTGGCGGTAACACGTTATCTCCGGCAATTCTTAAGCGATAAACGCGTCGTCGATACGCCTCGTGTGCTGTGGTGGCCGCTGCTGCGCGGCGTGATTTTGCCGCTGCGCGCCCCGCGTGTAGCAAAGCTTTATCAGTCTGTCTGGATGGAAGGCGGCTCGCCGCTGATGGTTTACAGCCGTCAACAGCAACAGGCGCTTGCCGCGCGCTTACCGGACACGCCGGTGGCCTTGGGTATGAGCTACGGCTCGCCATCGCTGGAAAGCGCAGTGGACGAGCTGCTGGCGAACCACGTTGATCACATCGTCGTGCTGCCGCTGTACCCGCAATATTCCTGCTCAACCGCGGCTGCCGTCTGGGATGAACTGGCGCGTATTCTGGAACGCAAACGCCGTATTCCAGGTATATCGTTTATTCGCGATTATGCCGATGACAGCGCCTATATCGACGCGCTGGCGAACAGTGCGCGAGCCTCGTTTGCTGAACATGGCGAACCGGATTTGCTGCTGCTGTCGTATCACGGTATCCCCCAGCGTTTTGCGGATGAAGGCGACGATTATCCGCAGCGCTGTCGCGACACCACCCGTGAACTGGTCTCTGCGCTCGGTCTGCCGCCGGAAAAGGTGATGATGACCTTCCAGTCGCGCTTTGGTCGTGAACCGTGGCTGACGCCGTACACCGACGAAACGCTGAAGATGTTAGGTGAGAAGGGGACGAGTCATGTTCAGGTGATGTGCCCGGGCTTCGCGGCAGATTGCCTGGAGACACTGGAAGAAATTGCGGTGCAGAATAAAGAAGTCTTCCTCGAAGCGGGTGGCAAAAAGTACGAATATATTCCGGCGCTGAATGCCACACCGGAACATATTGATATGATGCTGAAACTGACGGCTGCGTATAGCTAACTAACGCAGCGCGTTTATCTGCTGGGTAAAGAAACGTGCGCCATCGCGTAATGCGTCATCGGCGGATTTCATCATGCGCGAGTAGTGCAGAAAGGCGTGCAGCGTGCCGGGATACATTTTGTATTCGCAGGGCTGCTGGTGCGCCGCCAGCGTCTGGAAGAGCAGACGACTGTCGTCGATCAGCGGGTCAAACTCCGCACCGGCGATAAAGCAGGGCGGCACCTCGTGCGTCAGGTCGTTGTTGAACAGGCAATAGTACGGCGATTCGCGATCGTCGACATTACGCAGATACGCCTTTTCATACATCTCCAAATCCTGGCGGCTGAGACCATCCCAGTCGCCGCCCATCAGCCGACGACTTACCGAGTCCTGTAGGCCATACAGGCCGTACCACAACAGCACCCCAGCCACGTTTCCGCAGGAAATGCGTTTATCGCGCAGCCACAGCGCGCTGGCGAGCGCCAGCATCGCGCCTGCGGAATCACCAGCAAAGCCAATTCGCGTCATATTCAACTGATAGTCGTCTGCCTGCTGATGAAAAAACTGACAGGCGGCAACGGTCTCCTCAATGGCTTGCGGAAAACGTGCTTCAGGCGAGAGCGAATAGTCGACGCCAA
Organism: Citrobacter amalonaticus Y19; assembly: GCF_000981805.1. Classification (NCBI taxonomy): domain Bacteria; kingdom Pseudomonadati; phylum Pseudomonadota; class Gammaproteobacteria; order Enterobacterales; family Enterobacteriaceae; genus Citrobacter; species Citrobacter amalonaticus. The sequence goes on from NZ_CP011132.1 coordinate 481,441, forward strand.
TGACCGTGCATTGGGTATAGCTTGCCAACAGGCGCATGATGCGGTCATGGGTATCCAGATTGCCGAGAATAAAACCGCCACCGTGCAGATAGAACAGGGTTGCCTGACTGTCTGCCGCTGGGCTGTACAGGCGTGTTGTTACCTCTCCCCAGCGCGTGGGGATGGCATATTCATGCGTTGGCATCTGCGGTGCGTTCGCATTCCAGAAGCGGCGCTCAAGAATGTAGTGTTGGCGCATGGCCGCCACGTCATCGGCGGGCGGCCAGGGCGGCAGATCGTCCTGTCGGACATTCAGCACCGCTTTCATCTCGTCTGAAATGCGCGCCAGTACGGGAAGTTTGTTTTCCGGTTTCATAAAACGCTCCTTGTGAAATCGGCCCATTGTAAAAATTTCCGCCGTGGAAACTGCGATCCGTTCGTCCGATATTGAAACTCTGTTGTCGTAGGGGAATGTGCTACCATGCATCGCTCCGTTAGCCACCCGTAAAAACAGTCATGAAATTTCCCGGTAAACGCAAATCCAAACACTATTTTCCCGTCAACGCACGCGATCCGCTGCTGCAACAAATCCAGACTGAAAACGAAACCAGCGCCGCATGGGTGGTGGGAATTGATCAGACGCTGGTGGATATTGAAGCGAAAGTGGATGATACGTTTGTGCAACGTTATGGGCTGAGCGCCGGGCATTCGCTGGTGATTGAGGATGACGTAGCCGAAGCGCTGTATCGGGAACTGGTGCGTGACAATTTGATCACCCATCAGTTTGCCGGTGGAACCATCGGTAACACCATGCACAATTACTCCGTGCTGGCCGATGACCGTTCGGTGTTGCTGGGCGTGATGTGCAGTAACATTGAAATTGGCAGTTATGCCTACCGCTATTTGTGCAACACCTCCAGTCGAACTGACCTCAACTATCTGCAGGGCGTTGACGGGCCGATTGGCCGCTGCTTTACCCTGATTGGTGAGTCCGGCGAACGTACCTTCGCCATCAGCCCCGGGCACATGAACCAGCTACGCGCAGGAAGCATTCCTGAATCGGTGATTGCCGGGGCGTCAGCGCTGGTGCTGACCTCCTATCTGGTGCGCTGTAAGCCGGGAGAGCCAATGCCGGAAGCCACCATGAAGGCCATTGAGTATGCCAAAAAACACAATGTGCCAGTCGTGCTGACGCTCGGAACCAAATTTGTTATCGCCGATAACCCGCAGTGGTGGCAGGATTTCCTGAAAGAGAACGTCTCAATTCTGGCGATGAATGAAGAAGAGGCCGAAGCGTTGACCGGTGAAAACGATCCGCTGCTGGCGTCTGACAAAGCGCTGGACTGGGTTGATCTGGTCTTGTGTACTGCCGGACCAGTAGGGCTGTACATGGCGGGTTTTACCGAAGAAGAAGCCAAACGCAAAACTCAGCATCCGCTACTGCCGGGGGCGATTGCCGAATTCAATCAGTATGAATTTAGCCGCGCGATGCGTCATAAAGATTGTCGTAATCCGCTGCGCGTCTATTCGCATATCGCTCCATATATGGGGGGACCGGAAAAGATCATGAACACCAATGGTGCAGGTGACGGCGCGCTGGCGGCGCTGCTGCATGATATTACCGCCAACAGCTACCACCGTTCGAATGTACCGAATTCCAGCAAGCATAAGTTCACCTGGCTGACCTATTCGTCATTAGCCCAGGTGTGCAAATATGCCAATCGCGTGAGTTATCAGGTGCTGAACCAGCACTCCCCGCGTCTGACGCGTGGACTGCCGGAGCGTGAGGATAGCCTCGAAGAGTCGTACTGGGATCGTTAAGTCATTATGCCGGATGGCGGCGTACCGTTACCATTATCTGTGTAATCACGTAGGCCTGATAAGCGAAGTGCCATCAGGCAAACGAGCCTATGCAACGACGGTCACCCCGTCACCACTTCGCCTGCAGGCGGCGTTTCCAGCAGTTCCAGCATGGTACGGGCGATTTCGCGCTCGCCCATCACTACCTGGTTGGCACCGCGTTCGGTAATGTACTCCACCTCATCGTCATAATGCGCACGGGCGATAATCTCAATATTCGGGCACTTCTCGCGGGCAGAGGCCACAATTTCGCCAGCCTCATAGCCGTTCGGGATGGTGAGGATCAGCCAGCGGGCGCAATCCAGGTGCGCCAGAGTCATGATCTCTTCATTGGCCGCATTCCCCAGCACCGCGCGGATCCCGCGTTCGCGCAGCTCATCCACGCGCGTGCGTGACGTTTCGATAACCACTAACGGCATACCTGCCGCCATCAGTTTTTCGCCGAGAAGGCTGCCGACGCGGCCAAAGCCGACCAGCAGCGCATGGTTACAGATATCCACCGGAATTTGCTTCTCTTCCTCGATGGCCTCTTCCAGCGTCTGCTCTTCCAGCGTCTCGGTTTTTGCCAGATATTTTTCCAGCAGAGCAAACAGCACCGGGTTGAGCATAATTGACAGAATCGCACCCGCCAGCACCAGATTTTGCCCTTCCTGCGGCAGCAGGTTCAGCGCCATCCCCAGACCCGCGAGAATAAAGGCGAACTCACCAATCTGCGCCAGACTGGCGGCGATGGTCAGCGCGGTACGCGGCGAGTGGCCAAACAGACGCACCAGGAAGAAGGCAGCGACAGACTTACCAAAGATAATGATGGCAAGCGTTGCCAGCACGGCCAGCGGCTGCTGGATCAGAATCAGCGGATCAAACAGCATGCCGACGGAGACAAAGAACAGGACGGCAAACGCGTCGCGTAGCGGCAGGGTATCGTGGGCCGCACGGTGGCTCAGTTCCGATTCATTCAGTACCATTCCGGCAAAGAAGGCGCCCAGCGCGAAAGAGACGTCGAACAGTTCCACCGCACCGAAGGCGATACCTAATGCCAGTGCCAGCACGGAAAGGGTAAACAGTTCGCGGGAGCCGGTTGCCGCACTGCGGGCCATAATCCATGGCACCAGACGGCGACCCACCAGCATCATAATGGCGATAAAGGCGACAACTTTACCAATGGTAATGCCCATGTCGACCGCCAGTGAGGCGAAACCGACGTTGCCTTTTTCCACCATTCCGGCCACGGCGGGCAGCAGTACCAGCGTCAGCACCATCACCAGATCTTCAACAATCAGCCAGCCGATGGCAATCTGCCCTCGCTGACTGTCGACCAGTTGTCGTTCTTCAAGCGCACGCAGTAGCACCACGGTACTGGCGGTTGAAAGACATAAACCAAAGACGATGCCGGTCATCAGTGACCAGCCCATCATGGCGGAAAGTGCCATACCCAACAGCGTCGCCACAGCTATCTGAGCGATCGCGCCGGGAATGGCTATCGACTTTACCGCCATTAGATCCTTCAGCGAGAAGTGCAGTCCGACGCCGAACATCAGCAAAATAACGCCAAGCTCCGCGAGCTCTGGCGCAAGTTTCGTATCAGCCACAAAGCCAGGGGTAAAAGGTCCAGCCAGAACGCCCGCTAACAGATATCCCACCAGAGGAGAAATACGTAGTTTATTGGCAAGCATGCCGAGTATAAAAGCGAGCACAAGGCCGCCAACAATGGTGGTGATAAGCGGGGTGGCGTGATGCATTCCGTCTCCTTTGGTAGCTGATTTCCAAAATTCCAGGTAATAGTTTATGACAATTTTGATTATTATGTTTATGAATAATTATTGAATTTTGAAGAAAACTGCAATTTGAGGCGAAAAAGGCACGGATCGGAAAACGAATGGGCAGGAGACAGAGAAAAGGCTTATGGCTACAGGCGTAGCGTGCGGCTAAAGTTTAGCTTTAGCCGCAGGAAACTCAGGCTTTATGTCGGTTATCAGGTAAGAATATGGTCAGTATCCCAAGAAGTGGCAGGAAAGCACAGATTTTATAGACTAATTCGATGCTAGTGTGGTCCGCAATCAGGCCTAACACTGCGGCTCCCAGGCCACCCATCCCGAAGGCAAAACCAAAAAACAGACCAGAAACCATGCCGATACGACCCGGTAGCAGCTCCTGGGCATAGACCAGAATGGCGGAAAACGCGGATGCAAGGATAAAACCAATGATCACCGTTAAAATTCCGGTCCAGTGCAGGGTGGCATAAGGCAAAATCAGCGTAAACGGCGCGACGCCGAGGATAGAGCCCCAAATCACATATTTTCTGCCAATCTTATCGCCTAAAGGCCCGCCGATTACCGTTCCTGCCGCGACCGCAAACAGGAAGGCAAAGAGGTGAAATTGCGCGTTTTGTACCGATAATCCGAATTTTTGCATCAGATAAAAGGTGTAATAGCTGCTGATACTTGCCATGTAGAAGTATTTCGAGAAAATCAGGATCAGCAGGACACTGACCGCGAGGACGACCTTATTACGCGGCAGTGGATTGATAACCGGTGCTTTTGGTTTGCCCTTGCTCATGCGATGCTGCGCGGCGTACCAGCGGCTGATTTGCGCCAACACCACAATCGCCAGCAGGGCGGCGAGGACAAACCAGGCCACGTTGCCTTTGCCGTAAGGGGCGATGATCACCGCCGCCAATAAGGGGCCGAGGGAACTGCCGAAGTTACCGCCCACCTGGAAGATGGACTGGGCAAGACCGTGGCGTCCGCCCGAGGCCATGCGCGCCACACGGGAGGATTCCGGATGAAATACCGAAGAGCCGGTTCCGACCAGCGCGGCGGCAAGCAGCACGGTGCCAAAACTGCCCGCCAGCGCCAACAGCACCAGACCGCTCAGCGTAAAGCACATGCCAATCGGCAACGACCATGGCATCGGGTACTTATCGGTCCAGTAACCGACCACCGGTTGCAGTAGCGAAGAGGCCAACTGGAAGGTCAGGGTGATCATCCCTATCTGCATAAAGGTCAGTGAAAATTCGGACTGTAATAGCGGATAGATCGCCAGAATTAACGACTGGATCATATCGTTAAGCAGGTGAGAAAGGCTGATCGCGCCTAAAATGCCGAACGAAGTACGTGCTTTAGCGACTGGCGCAGACGCACCAGGTGCTGGCTGGGTTTGTTCACTCATTGCCATAGAAAGTCACTTCTGTCTGATTTGCGATGTAGGGGAATATCGTCATTGTGATTATTACCTGACTAACATACCTGCGGACGAGGTTTGAAGGAAGTCTCAATTCTGAAAACTTATTCGACTATTATTTCAGATAATTGTAATTTCTGCGGTTGAAATGGAGTCAGGGAGAGAAACATGAAATTTTTGAAACGGGGTGTGGCGCTGGCACTGTTTGCCGCATTCACGCTGGCAAGTCAGCCTGCTCAGGCTTTTGAAAAAGATAAAACCTATAAAATCACCATTCTGCATACCAACGATCATCATGGCCATTTCTGGCGCAGTGAATACGGCGAGTACGGTCTGTCGGCGCAAAAAACGCTGGTGGATGGGATTCGTCGTGAGGTGGCTGCTGAAGGGGGCAGTGTCCTGCTGTTGTCCGGCGGTGACATCAATACCGGCGTTCCCGAATCGGATCTACAGGATGCTGAGCCAGACTTTCGTGGGATGAACCTGATTGGCTATGACGCGATGGCGGTCGGCAACCACGAATTTGATAATCCGCTCACCGTCCTGCGTCAGCAGGAAAAGTGGGCGAAGTTCCCGTTTCTCTCAGCCAACATCTATCAGAAAAGTACCGGTGAACGCCTGTTTAAACCCTGGGCCATCTTTACGCGCCAGGATCTGAAAATCGCGGTTATCGGTCTGACCACCGATGACACAGCGAAGATCGGCAACCCTGAATTTTTTACCGACATTGAATTCCGCAAGCCAGCGGAAGAGGCAAAAGTGGTGATTCAGGAGCTACAGATGAATGAAAAGCCTGACGTCATTATTGCGACTACCCATATGGGACACTATGACAACGGCAACCACGGTTCGAACGCGCCGGGCGACGTCGAAATGGCGCGCAGTCTGCCCGCCGGGGCGCTGGCGATGATTGTGGGTGGTCACTCACAGGACCCGGTGTGCATGGCTGAAGAAAACAAAAAACAGGTGGATTATGTTCCCGGTACGCCGTGCGCGCCGGACAAACAGAACGGGATCTGGATTGTGCAGGCTCATGAGTGGGGAAAATATATCGGCCGCGCGGATTTTGAGTTCCGTAACGGCGAGATGAAAATGGTCAACTATCAGCTGATCCCGGTGAACCTGAAGAAGAAAGTGACCTGGGAAAACGGGAAAAGTGAGCACGTACTTTACACCCCGGAAATTGCTGAGAACGCGCAGATGCTCTCACTGCTGTCCCCGTTCCAGAATAAAGGGAAAGCCCAGTTGGATGTGAAAATCGGTGCGGTGAATGACCGTCTGGAAGGCGATCGCAGCAAGGTTCGCTTTGTGCAGACCAACATGGGGCATCTTATTCTGGCCGCGCAAATGGCGCGCACTGGTGCGGATTTCGGTGTCATGAGCGGCGGCGGGATTCGTGACTCGATTGACGGCGGGGATATCACCTATAAAAGCGTGCTGAAGGTGCAACCGTTCGGCAACGTTGTCGTGTATGCCGATATGAACGGCAAGGAGGTGACGGACTACCTGACGGCCGTGGCGCAGATGAAGCCGGATTCCGGTGCCTATCCGCAGTTTGCTAACGTCAGTTTTGTCGCGAAAGACGGCAAGCTCAACGATCTGAAAATCAACGGCGAGCCGGTTGACCCGGCGAAAACCTACCGTATGGCGACGCTCAGTTTTAACGCGACGGGGGGCGACGGCTATCCGCGTATTGATAACAAACCGGGGTACGTCAACACCGGGTTTATCGATGCGGAAGTGCTGAAGGAATACATTCAGAAAAATTCACCGCTGGATGTGAGTGCTTATGAACCTAAAGGTGAGGTGAGCTGGCAGTAATCAGTTTCCAGGCCTGATAAGCGTAGCGCCATCAGGCAATCATTCTAAAATCAGTCCCGGCGGGCGATATCGGCAAATTTAGCCTGCAGAATCGCGGCTAAATCGCCCGCCGCCAGTTCAATGTCCAGTCCGCGTTTGCCACCAGAGACAAAAATGGTGTCAAACGTCTGGGCTGGCGCATCAATAAGCGTCGGCAGGCGTTTTTTCTGTCCCAGCGGGCTAATGCCGCCGACCAGATACCCGGTTGTGCGCTGCGCCACCAGCGGATCGGCCATATCGACCTTTTTCGCCCCGAGCGCTTTGGCGACTTTTTTCAGATCCAGTTGTCCGGCCACCGGCGTAACTGCAACCGCCAGATGTTTCATATCGCCATTCACCGCGACCAGCAGCGTTTTGTACACCCGATCGGCATTCAACCCTAATTTGCGCACCACCTCATCACCAAAGTTGGTTTCGGCGGGATCGTGATCGTAGGTGTGGATCCTGAACGTAATGTTGTTTTTTTCGAGTAATTTAACTGCGGGTGTCATAGCTATTTCCCCTGGCTAAACTAAATGATCAGTCAAGCGTATATCAAAAATTTGTCCGAAATATAGTACCATCTTGCGCAATTATGTTGGCAGGATGCAGAGTTTGAGCGACAATCGACATACACCGACGCGTAAAGCGGCGGCATAATAATAATGATGAAATTCCTCTTTGACGGGCCAATAGAAATATTGGCCACTTTTTTATCGCATCAGTTCAGGTAAATTCCCTTCCCCATACAGGTGCAGCGCACCCACGGCCACCACATAGCGACCCGCAGGCAGCGCCGACAAGCGATCCCGCCAGGCGATATTGCGCTGGTGCATCAGCACATCGTACAACGACGGACTGAAGGTGTTCGGGAGGGTCAGATGGTTGTCCTGCGGCGGCGTTTTCAGCCACCAACTCATCATCTGTTGCAGTAGCCGGGCATTGGTGTGCCAGTGCGTCAAGGTATCATCCAACAGCGCCAGCCCGTTATCCGGCAGTTCACATAACAGCGCAATCTGGCTGGACGCGCCTTCCAGTTCTATTACCGGCTTTTCTGCCTTTTTCGCGGCCTGCAACAGTTGATAATCAATGCCGTACTCCGGGCGTAACCCCAACTGCTGCGCCTGAGTGGCTTGTAGCACCATTGCGATTTGCCACAGCGGTTGCGTCGAAAACAGAGCCGGGGAGATCCCCAGTTCATCGGTCGCGCGGTGCAGATTGCGCAACAGCTCCTCGCTGATGCGTTCTTCCAGCGCGGCAAACTCGGGTAAGTCGGCGAAGGGACTGTCATTGCCGGAGACGTCGGCCTCAACAATTAACGCATCGGCGTGGTTCAGCTTTTTGAGCAGTCTGGCAGGGAGAGGAGACATGTCGCGGCTGCCCATATGAATGCTGCCAATCAGGTGGAAGTGGCGATTGCCGGGCAACGAAACGTCAATGGCGGGCCAGGTATAGCGAGTGCCGGATAGCCCAGCGAAAAATGTTTTTACCCGGTAAAACAGATCCATGCGACCTCCCTAAGTAGACGACCATGCTAGCGCGTGGTCAGGTAAGGTGCAATGTGTGAATTGCCAGATGGCGGCGCTAAAGCACCTCATCCGGCCTGGTCGTTTCACGTTAATGCAGCAGGCCGGATAAGCGTCAGCGCCCTCCGGCATTGCTTACTCTTTGGGTTTAAAGCGCAGCAGTCGGTTAGCGTTGCTCACCACGGTAATGGACGACAGCGCCATCGCCGCTCCGGCAACGACCGGGTTTAGCAGCGTGCCGGTGAACGGCCAGAGGATACCGGCCGCCACGGGGATCCCGATGCTGTTGTAAATGAACGCGCCGAGCAGGTTCTGTTTCATATTGCGCAACGTGGCTCGGGAGATAGACAGCGCATCCGCCACGCCCATCAGACTGTGGCGCATCAGCGTGATAGCGGCGGTTTCAATTGCCACGTCGCTGCCGCCACCCATTGCAATTCCGACATCGGCCTGCGCCAGCGCCGGTGCGTCATTGATGCCGTCACCGACCATCGCCACCTGATGTCCCTGACTTTGCAGACGCTTAATGGCATCGGCTTTACCGTCCGGGAGAACGCCAGCAATCACGTCATCAATCCCCGCCTCTTTGGCGATGGCGTTGGCCGTCGTCGGGTTATCGCCGGTTAACATCACCAGACGATATCCGGCGCGGTGCAGTCGCTGAAGGGCCGCCACGCTGTCGCTACGCAGCGGATCGCGCACGGCCAGCAGCGCCGCCGCGTTGCCATCAATCGCCAGCAGCACCGGCGTGGCACCCTGAGAAGCCTGGGCAGAAATCTCGGCTTCCAGTTCGCGAGTGTCAACCTGCTGCTCGTTCAGCAGTGCCTGATTGCCCAGCAGCAGCGTATGGCCTTGTGCTTCACCGCTGACGCCTAATCCCCGCAGGGTGCGGAAACCGCTGACCTGAGGCAGTGTGCTATCACCGGCTTTGTCGAGAATCGCCCGCGCCAGCGGGTGACTGGAACCCTGTTCGAGTGCCGCGGCTAACCGCAGCGCCTGCGCCTCGTCGATGTCGCCAACGGTTTTAATCGCCACCACCTGCGGTTTGCCTTCGGTCAGCGTCCCGGTTTTGTCGAAGACCACCGTATCCAGCGTGCTGGCGCGTTGTAGCGCATCGGCATCACGCACCAGTACGCCAAACTCAGCCGCACGACCCACACCGGAGATAATCGACATCGGCGTCGCCAGACCCAGCGCACACGGGCAGGCGATGATCAGTACCGTGGTGGCGATCACCAGGGTATAGACAATTTGCGGGGCCGGACCAAAGACGTACCAGATACCTGCGCTCACCAGTGCGATCAGCACCACGACCGGGACAAACACGGCGGAAATCTTATCGGCCATCTGGCCAATTTCCGGTTTACTGCTCTGCGCCTGGCGCACCATGCGGATAATGCGCGACAGGGTGGTATGACTGCCGACCGCACTGGCGCGAAACACTACGCTGCCATCCTGCACGACGGTACCGGCATGCACGCTGTCGCCTTCCCCTTTTTGCTGCGGAATAGGTTCGCCGGTGAGCATCGCTTCATCCAGCCAGGCTTCGCCCTGGGTGATTTCACCGTCAACCGGTACGCGGTCACCGGTGGTCAGGCGCAACAACATCCCCGGCTGAACGTCCGCCAGCGGCACGCTCTTCTCACCCTCTTGCGTAATCACCCGCGCCGTTGGCGGCGTGAGATCGAGTAATTTTTCCAGCGCCTTAGACGAGCGCTGACGCGCCCGCGCTTCCAGCATGTGTCCGAGGTTAATCAGACCGATGATCATCGCACTGGCTTCATAATAGAGATGGCGCGCTTCCATCGGGAACCACTGCGGCCACAGATTGACGCTCATCGAGTACAACCAGGCCACGCCGGTGCCGAGGGCAACCAGAGTGTCCATCGTGGCGGTGCCGTTCATCAGGCTCTTCCACGCGCTGCGATAAAAATGGCCGCCCGCAAAGACCATGACCGCGAGCGTCACCAGGCCAATCGCCAGCCACAGGCTGCGGTTGTCGGCGGTGACCATCATGTTATCGCCCATCATCCCCCAGACCATCACCGGCACACCCACCAGCAGGGCGACAATCGCCTGCCAGCGGAAGCGTTTCATTGTCGCGACGGCGGTTTCCTGCTGGCGTTCACGGCGTTTGAGATCGTCTTCAATCGCTTCTGCGCCATAGCCCGCTTTTTCCACCGCCTGGACTAAATCGGTAGCGGACGCACTGCCCATCACCAGCGCAGTACGTTCCGCGAGGTTTACCCGTGCCTGCGTGACCCCAGGAACGCTTTGCAGCGCATTTTGTACCCGGGAAACACAGCTGGCGCAGCTCATGCCGCTTAACAGCAGCTGTTGGCTCTCATCTTCAGCCGTCGCTGCCGGAAGCTCAGGAGGGACCGCTGCCAGCGCTTCCGACGGGATTGATGACTCCGTCAGCGGTTTAGCCTTTGGGTGGCTTAACTCTGCGCCATAACCAGCTTGTTTGATGGTGTCGATAAGCTGCTCGGCGCTGGCGGTACCGGTGACGCGCGCTTCGGTCACGGTGACCTCCGCCTGTTCCACGTCCGGGCGTTGCTCAAGACTCTCTTTTACACGTTTGACGCAGTGACCGCAGGACAGGCCGTCCAGGGTCAGGTCGATGGTTTGAGACATCACTTCACTCCTCAATAACGGGTCAATAAGGGTTGACCGTTGCACTTGGATTGACTAACTGTTATTAAGGGTAAACCTTCCATCAAGGGGAAGGTCAAGGGGGAAAAATGAATATATCCGATGTTGCTAAAAAAACGGGTTTAACCAGTAAAGCGATCCGCTTTTATGAAGAGAAAGGGCTGGTCACGCCGCCACTGCGGGGTGAAAACGGCTATCGCACGTACGGGCAACAGCATCTGAATGAGCTGACGCTGCTGCGCCAGGCGCGCCAGGTCGGATTCAACCTTGAAGAGTGCGGCGAGCTGGTGAATCTGTTCAACGATCCGGGGCGTCACAGTGCGGACGTCAAAAAGCGGACGCTGGAGAAAGTGGCGGAAATTGAGCGCCATATCAGTGAATTACAGTCGATGCGCGTGCAGTTGCTGGCGCTGGCGGAGTCGTGTCCGGGCGATGACAGCGCGGAATGCCCGATTATCGAAAACCTTTCTGGCTGCTGCCATCACAAGGCGCAGGCTTAACCCGCGTCGGGGTTGAGCATAAAGACGACCGTGCCGCGAAACCACGGGGATGCGCGAAGCTGCGCTTCCGCCTGGCTGTCCCGCTTGCCGTGCTGCACCAGCCCGAGCTTAAACGGGATACGCAGTCGGGTGAGGGCGGGCAGGTAGTCCTGATAATTCGCCACCGTGCGCCTTCCCTGATAGCTCTGCACCACCAGTTCATCGACCGGCAGCGCGTTCAGCGTCGCGACGTCGCCTGTTTTCGCCCAGTCCAGCAGTCCGGTCACGCCAAGAGCAAAGTCGGGCGGCAGCTGTTGGCGCAATGTCCGCAGAAAGCGGGCATAGTCGGCCAGTTGATGCGTCGCGGCATCAAAATCGACCTGCAGCCCCACAACCTGATTTCCCGCCGCCTGCCAGCGCTGCATCAATCGCACGATGCGTGCCGGAATCGCGTCCGGTACGTCGAGCGTAGTGAAGCGCACGGTAAGCCAGATGGACGGAAACGTCAGGCGGCTGACGGGAAGTCCCAGACGCTGAAACGCCACGCCCTTTGCCCGCACCAACACCTCACCCTGATGCAGATAGACCGTCTGAGCCCCTCTGAGTTCATCGCTGGCTTTTACACCCGACCAGAGCCAGAAGGCCGGGTGTTCGCGGGCGGTGACCGTCTCCGCCGCCTGCGCTGGTCCCGTCAGTAGCGCAATTACCAGTAGTATTTGAGTTTTTGCGCCCACGGACTGCCCGGATACTGCGTTTTCAATTGTGTGAACCAGCCTTTACGCTGCTGTTTGTCCACCTCTTCGCCGCCACATTCATTCGATCCGGACGGGGCGTAGCACATGATAGCCCGATACAGCGCATAGCTTCGGTCTTCGTGCTCGGCCTTCGGCGAGGCGATGACCTGCTGATAATAACGCTGGCGGTTAAATTGTCCGACGGGGTCTTTCTGATGGATAGCGGCTTCCAGCTCGCCGTTGCCTGCGATGTCTTTCCACAAATCGACATGCGTTTGCGAGGTGCGGAAGAACTCGCCCAGACAGTTCAGCGCATGGGCATCGTCGGGCGTCTTGCTCAACGTGCCGATGGTGTCATTGAGGCTGCGGCACACGTAACCGGCTTCGGCGGCGTCGCCGTTCCAGTCAAACGTACTCAGATTGACGTCGTCGAATGCCTCACCGATAACCGGCTGCGCGATGGCGCTGGCGAGTTTTCGATCCTGCAGCCAGTCGCTAAAGCGGTGTTCAGTGAGATCGCGCACCAGCAGCGTATGCAACGCGATAGTACGCTCTTCGTTATTCGGCCCCTGGCTAGCCTGCTGGCGCAGCTGTTCAGGTGTTGCCACGGTTTTCAGTACCCGTGAACGGTAGCGCAAACTGGTAACCGCGCTGTCCGGGGCAAAAATCGCCGCCGCGTCGCCGCTGTAGACCAGCGTGGCCGCCAGTTTTGCCTGCACATACTGTTGCTGTTCGTTATCCTGGCTCAGCTTCAGCAGCGTCGACCAGAAATCGCGCGCCGCTGACCACTGTTTTTGTCCCATCAGCGCGTTGCCGTAGAGCACCTGTTCGCTGAAGGCGAGGATGTCGTGTGGCGGAAGTTTTTTCGCCGGAGTGACCGCCTGAAGAATGGCGGCATAGTTATCAGTCGCCAGCCACAGGTTGAGTTGTAAATCGTGCCACAGCGGCAGTTTTCCGCTCTTGTCAAAAACCGGTTTGCTGGCGTCAAGTGCGGCTTGCGTCAGGGTTGGTTTCCGGTCGCTGTTCAGGCGAAGGGCGCGCAGCATCTCGGTATAGCTGACGATGGGGGCATCGGCGAACGCATCCTGCACGGATTGATCGTAAAACTGCATGCCAAAAACGTTATCGTATTCAATGACCTGCTCTCGCAGCGCCTGCGCATCGGTGGCCTGCTGGAATGCCTGTTCATACATTCCCGCAAGCGGCGTCCAGTCCTGCAAATACCAGTGGATGCGGCGCAGCATGCCACGCGCGGAATCCGCATAGCGGCCTTCCGGCCAGCGCTGGAGATAGGTCTGCGCCTCTTTTTGCGCGAGCAACGCATCTTCACGGTTTATTCGCGCGATATCAAAGTCGCCATATTCGCCGACGCTGTTCTGGCTGCTCTTGTTCAGTGCCGTGCGCATCAGCATATATTGCGCGGTTTCCGCCAGCCACGAACGATCGCTGGTGAGCAGTTGCGAGAAGGCTTGCGCCGCGCTGTCGTACTCGCCCTCGTAAAAATGGGCCGCGCCGGTCAGATAGGTTTTATACAGCAGGGCAGGTGAATCCGCCGGGAGCGTGGCGAGGGAGCCCGTAATTTGCTCTGCGCTCGCCCCGGAATAAAGCCCCATCCGCGCCTGCGCCAGCGCCTGCCGTTGTTCCGTCGTCAGCGCGGCATCGTTCAGCAGCGCGGCAAAAAACTGGCTGACGCTATCGGCATTATTGGAGACGAAACGGTTTTCCTGCTCACCGTCGTGGGTGAATTCGACGGGCTCCACCTGCAACGTTGCCATTTGTTGGACGAGCGGGTCTGGTGCGTTCTGCGTTTGTGCCGGCGAGTCCGCCCGGACATCAACGTCATCCCACTGCGGGTGATAAGCAAAATAGAAATCGCGAGAGCGGGTGATATCCGCAGGCATCGACTGAACGGGCACCGCAAATGACTTTGCCTCACTCAGCAGGCGCAACAGGTTGTCGCGGGAATCATTTTCGGGCGACAGAACAGGGTCGCCTTTCAGCAGACAGTGTGCGTCGCTCCATGTACAGTCTGCCATATCAAACGAGGCGAATGCCTGCGGGGCACTCGCCAGTAATGCACAAAAACTTAATGCCAGAGGCGTCTTCCTGACTATCATGCGATTCCTGTCCTCTGTTTTATCGGGGAAGAGGTCTGATATAGAGCGTGATGCCCTCAACGGCGATCACTTCAACGTGGGTGCCGGCGGGCAAGTCTTCAATGGCATTGACCGGCCACGAACTGTCGCCAACCCGCATGTGCCCACGGCCATTGACCAGTGAGGATTCCAGCACAAACCGACGGCCGACCAGTTGCTGACCGCGTTGGTTAAGTTGACTGTCTGCGGGCTTTTGTTCGCGAACGCGTTTTGCCATCCACTTCCACCAAAGCCAGGCGGAAAGCAGCGTTAAGAGGGCAAAGATAACGCCTTGCCATTCCCAGTCGACGGGCAATAGCCAGACCAGCATGCCGGTAATGACCGCCGCGACGCCACTCCACAACAGATAACCGTTGCCGCCCAGCATTTCAGCGGCCAGAAGCAGGCCACCGAGGCTGAGCCAGAAAATATGGGGATGCCCCACAATCATCTCGATCATTATTTTTTCCGTTCGCTGGCACTGTCCTTGATCAGTTCTGCGATCCCGGCAATGGAGCCCATCAGGCTGCTGGCATCGAGTGGCATCATGACCACCTTACTGTTACTGGACGAGCCGATTTGCTGCAGCGCTTCGGTATATTTCTGCGCCACAAAGTAGTTCACCGCCTGAATATCACCGGAGGCGATTGCTTCAGACACCATTTTGGTGGCGCGGGCTTCCGCTTCGGCGGAACGTTCGCGGGCTTCTGCCTGTAAAAATGCCGACTGACGGTCACCTTCGGCAATCAAAATTTTCGACTGTTTTTCACCCTCGGCTTTGACGATTTCCGCCTGGCGGACCCCTTCAGCTTCAAGGATATAGGCACGTTTGGTACGCTCCGCTTTCATCTGCGCGTTCATTGCGCCGATCAGTTCAGCCGGGGGGCGAACGTCGCGAATTTCAATACGGGTAATTTTGATTCCCCAGGGATTGGTGGCCTCATCAACAATGTGCAGCAGGCGCGTGTTGATGTTGTCGCGTTGGGAGAGCATTTCATCAAGCTCCATGGAGCCCAATACAGTACGGATGTTGGTCATGGTCAGATTGATGATAGCCAGCTCCAGGTTGCTGACTTCATACGCGGCTTTCGGCGCATCAATGACCTGAATAAAACAGACCGCATCAATCGAAACGTTGGCGTTATCTTTCGAGATAACTTCCTGCGAGGGAATATCCAGCACCTGTTCCATCATATTAATTTTACGACCAACACGGTCCATGAACGGAACGACAAGGCTCAAACCGGGTTGCAGCGTGCGGGTGTAGCGTCCGAAACGCTCCACCGTCCACTGATATCCCTGAGGGACAATTTTCACGCCGGCACCGACGATCACCAGCGCGACAAAAATGAGAATAGGAATAACGATAAGCATTGAAAAACCTCCTGTTGAACTGTCCATGATGTCGTGACTGACGACGCTACTCTTGAAATTATACCTGATTCATTAAAGAGAGTTCCCCTCCCGTTAATTAGAGGGATACACTATTTTGCGATAAAACGCGAAAACAGGATAGACAATGCGTGAAAATAGTATTTTGTTGCAGTTAAACAATGTGGGTTACCAGGTCGGGACCACGAAAATTCTGAATAACATCAGTTTTGACTTACGTCCTGGTGAATTTAAATTAATAACCGGACCTTCCGGCTGTGGAAAAAGTACGTTACTGAAGATTATCGCGTCGTTGCTCAGTCCGACTCGCGGCGAGATCCTCTTTGCCGGGGAGGACATCACCACGCTCAACCCGGAAAACTACCGCCAGCACGTCTCGTATTGCGCGCAGACGCCCGCGCTGTTTGGCGATACCGTCTACGATAATCTGATCTTCCCCTGGCAAATCCGCAACCAGCGTCCTGACCCCGCTGCTTTTCTTGCTGACCTGGCCCGTTTTCAGTTGCCGGAGACGATTCTGGCGAAAAATATCAACGAACTCTCCGGCGGAGAAAAACAGCGCATTTCCCTGATCCGCAATTTACAGTTTTTGCCGCAGGTTTTACTGCTTGATGAAATCACCAGCGCGCTGGATGAAAGCAATAAGCGCAATGTGAATGAGATTATTCATCACTATGCTCGCGACAAGCAGACAGGCGTATTGTGGGTGACTCACGATAAAGACGAAATTAATCATGCGGATGAAATAATCACCCTGATGCCGCATGCCGGAGAAATGCAGGAAGCGCGTAATGAATGAACATAATATTACCAACGAGTCACTGGCATTAGCGATGATGCTGGTGGTGGTGGCAATGCTGATAAGCCACAAAGAGAAACTGGCGCTGGAGAAAGATATTCTCTGGAGCGTCGCTCGCGCTGTCGTTCAGCTTATTATTGTCGGTTATGTCCTGAAATATATCTTCGCGGTTAATCATGCCGTCCTGACGTTACTGATGGTGCTATTTATCTGTTTCAACGCCGCGTATAACGCGCAGAAACGCAGTAAGTATATTGATAAAGCGTTTCTTTCCTCGTTTATTGCCATCACGACGGGGGCGGGGTTAACGCTGGCGGTGCTGGTGCTGTCGGGTTCGATCGAATTTATCCCGATGCAGGTGATCCCCATCTCCGGGATGATTGCCGGTAATGCGATGGTGGCCGTCGGGTTGTGCTACAACAATCTTGGTCAGCGTTTTAGCAGCGAACAGCAGCAGATTCAGGAGAAACTCAGCCTCGGCGCGACGCCGAAAATGGCATCTGCCGGATTGATCCGCGACAGCATTCGTGCCTCGCTGATCCCGACGATCGACTCCGCGAAAACGGTCGGACTGGTGAGTCTGCCAGGGATGATGTCAGGACTGATCTTTGCCGGTATCGATCCGGTCAAAGCGATTAAATATCAGATCATGGTGACGTTTATGCTGCTCTCAACGGCGAGTCTGTCGACCATCATTGCCTGCTATTTAACCTATCGGAAGTTCTATAATTCGCGTCACCAACTGGTGGTGACGCATTTAAAGAAATCGTAATGGAGATTGCCGGATGGCGGCTGAAGCCTTATCCGGCCTACAGATGAGTTCTGGTTGTCGACCCGATAAGCGTAGCGCCATCGGGCAACAAAGATCAGTACAACAACGCGTACAGCTGACGACGATATTTTGACGCCAGCGCGTCGCCAGTACCCAGCGCGGCAAGAATTTCCTGGAACGTTTTACGCGCCTGACCGTCTGCGGCGGCGAGATCTTTCTTCAGATGGCTGAACAGCAGTTCCAGCGCTTCTTCGTTGCGTCCGACCTGGTGCAGTTGCAGCGCCAGCTGCGCAGCCAGTGCGGCATCCTGCGGATTTTCCGCCACCTGCTGTTGCAGTAGCTGAATCTCTGGCGTATCCGCCGCCTGTTTTAACAGTTCAATCTGCGCAACCAGTCCCTGATAGCGGGTGTCCTGATCCTGTAGCGGAATGGTTTTCAGCACGGCTTCCGCGTCTTCAGAACGGTTGAGGGCGATTTGTGTTTCCGCCAGCAGCAGGCCGATTTCACCATTCTGGTTAGACAGTTGCCAGGCATCTTTGAGCAGCGGCAGCGCTTCAATGTAGTTGCCTTCCTGCATCAGTTGCATGGCCTGTTGCGCTTTCAGTTCTTCTTCACGCGGCAACACTTTGTCGAGCAGAGCACGAATCGCCTCTTCCGGCTGCGGTCCCTGGAAGCCGTCAACCGGCTGACCGTTCTGGAACAGATAGACGGTCGGAATGGCGCGCAGACCAAACTGAGAGGCGATCACCTGCTCGGCATCGCAGTCGAGTTTCGCCAGAATAAATTGACCGTTGTACTGCGCAGCAAGGCTTTCGAGCACCGGCGTCAACTGCAGGCAGTGCTGGCTGCGTTCAGACCAGAAGTAGAACAGGACCGGCGTGGTCATCGACTGTTCTAAGGTCTGTTGCAGGTTCGATTCGTTAATGTTGACAATATTCTGTGTGGACATGGAGTCACTCTCTTGTGTCGATTTCTTTTTTACATGGGGGCTGACGCGCGCGCTTCAACTCATCCGTGCAAAATTTTGTCCATCAGGCGTCCCGGCAGCAGGCGTTTGAGCAGCATGACGGCCCAGGTCACCAGCGTGACCGGATAACGGAGTTTGGGTTTATCGCTGATAAAAGCATGGCGCACTTTGGCGACCACGGCTTCAGGATCGAGCGTAAAACGAGCGGCAATACCGGGGTTTTCCACCGGTTTGTCATTCTGGGTCTGGTTAACGTTTTCGGTAAAACGGGTGCGGATGGGGCCGGGTTCAATCAGGCTGACTTTAATTCCGCTGTGACGCAGCTCCATGCGCAACGCATCTGACCAGGCTTCCAGCGCGTATTTGCTGGCCGCGTAGGCGCCGCGCCCGGGGGTTGAGATTAGCCCCATCACCGAGGAGGTCATCACGATCCGACCTTCGCCGTGCGGCAGCATGGCCGGTAACAGGCGCATGGTGAGTTGGTGCGCGCCAAAGAAATTGGTGGAAAATTGCTGCTCCATCTGCGCGCGGCTGATGGTGGTCAGTGGACCGTAAACACCGTATCCGGCATTGTTAAAGATCCCGTATAAGCAGTTATCGGTCAGGGCGATCACCTCGTCAGCGGCGCGATCCACGCTCTCGGGAGAGTCGAGGTCAATCAATACGCCGGTAAATCCCATGTTATTCATGCGTGTGACATCGTCGGGTTTGCGGCAGCCGGCGAGAACCTGAAAGCCCTGGCGCTTCAGCTCAAGCGCGCTTTCCAGGCCGATGCCGCTGGAACATCCTGTTATTAAGACCGATTTTTGCATAACTTTACCTGTCAGGATCTCCGTTGAATTAAGACTCGTGTTTTACTAAAGGACTCAACTGCTTCGCCATCCAGTCGGCAATAAACGGCTGGGCATCGCGATTAGGATGAATACCATCATCCTGCATCCATTGCGGTTTTAGATAGACCTCTTCCATAAAAAAGGGTAACAGAGGAATATCAAACTCTTTGGCGAGCTTTGGATAGAGCGCGCTGAAGGTTTCATTATACCGACGACCGTAGTTTGCGGGCAGGCGAATTTGCATCAGCAGCGGTTCGGCGTTCGCCGCCTTAACGTCCTGCACGATGGTACGCAGCGTCTGTTCGGTCTGTTGCGGCGCAAAGCCGCGCAGTCCATCGTTGCCACCCAGCTCAACCAGCACCCAGCGCGGTTGATGCTGTTTGAGCAGCGCAGGCAGACGCGCCAGCGCTTGCTGGGAGGTGTCGCCGCTGATGCTGGCGTTCACCACGGTGGTTTTGCTCTGCCATTTATCGCTGAGCAGCGCAGGCCAGGCGGCACTGGCGGACATTCGGTATCCGGCGCTCAGACTGTCGCCGAGGATTAACAACGTGTCAGCCGCAGCGGCCCGACAGGTAAACAGGATCAGAAACAGGAAAGGCAAATGCCAGCGGAAAACATTGTTGAAGTTCATCATCTTAAGAAGTCCGTCGGTCAGGGGGAGCACGAGCTTTCCATCCTTACCGGAGTTGACCTGGTTGTCAAACGCGCCGAGACCATTGCGCTGATTGGCGAGTCGGGCTCAGGGAAATCCACGCTGCTGGCGATCCTCGCCGGACTGGATGACGGTACCGACGGCGAAGTCAATCTGGTGGGGAAACCGTTGCATCAGATGGATGAAGAGGCCCGGGCCCAGCTACGCGCGCAGCATGTCGGCTTTGTCTTTCAGTCATTTATGCTGATTCCCACGCTGAACGCGCTGGAGAACGTTGAACTTCCCGCACTGCTGCGCGGTGAAAACAGCGGACAAAGTAAAGCAGGGGCGAAAGCACTGCTTGAGCAACTGGGGCTGGGTAAGCGTCTGGACCATCTTCCGGCACAACTTTCCGGAGGTGAGCAGCAGCGCGTGGCGCTGGCGCGCGCCTTTAATGGCCGCCCGGATGTACTGTTTGCCGACGAGCCGACGGGTAACCTCGACCGGCAGACCGGCGAGAAAATTGCCGATCTGCTCTTTTCGCTTAACCGCGAGCATGGCACCACGCTAATCCTGGTGACTCACGATCCGCAACTGGCGGCGCGCTGCAACCGCCGACTGCGCCTGGTGAACGGACAGTTGCAGGAGGAGGCATGATTGCACGCTGGTTCTGGCGCGAATGGCGCTCGCCGTCGCTGCTGATTGTCTGGCTGGCGCTGAGTCTGGCGGTGGCCTGCGTGCTGGCGCTGGGCAATATCAGCGACCGGATGGAAAAAGGGTTAAGTCAGCAAAGCCGTGAATTTATGGCGGGTGACCGGGCGCTGCGCAGCTCGCGCGAGGTGCCGCAGGCGTGGCTTGACGAAGCGCATAAGCGTGGTCTGAAGGTGGGAGAGCAACTGACCTTTGCCACGATGACCTTTGCCGGTGACACGCCACAACTGGCGAATGTCAAAGCGGTTGATAATATCTACCCGATGTACGGCGAGCTGGAAACCAACCCACCGGGACTCAAGCCGCTGCCGGGAACGGTACTGCTGGCACCGCGGTTGATGGCATTGCTGAACCTGAAAACCGGCGACACTCTGGATGTCGGCGACGCCACGCTGCGTATTGCCGGTGAAGTGGTGCAGGAGCCGGATTCCGGCTTTAATCCCTTCCAGATGGCCCCGCGCCTGTTAATGAATACGGCGGATGTCGCGAAAACCGGTGCCGTACAGCCGGGCAGTCGCGTCACATGGCGTTATAAATTTGGCGGTACGCCGCAACAGCTTGATGGCTATGAAAAGTGGTTGCTACCGCAGCTGAAACCGGAACATCGCTGGTACGGACTTGAGCAGGATGAAGGTGCGCTGGGTAAATCCCTTGAGCGTTCGCAACAATTTCTCCTCCTTTCAGCGCTGTTAACGCTGTTGCTGGCCGTCGCTGCCGTCGCGGTGGCGATGAATCACTACTGTCGCAGTCGCTACGATCTGGTGGCGATTCTGAAAACGCTCGGCGCGGGCAGGGCGCAACTGCGAAAACTGATCGTCGGGCAGTGGCTGATGGTGCTGGCCCTTTCCGCCGTAACCGGTGGGGCTATCGGCCTGCTCTTCGAAAATATACTGATGGTGCTGCTCAAACCGGTGCTGCCTGCCGCGCTGCCGCCGGCCAGTCTCTGGCCGTGGATCTGGGCGTTGGGGACCATGACGGTCATCTCGCTGCTGGTCGGTTTGCGTCCGTATCGCTTGTTACTCGCCACCCAGCCGCTGCGCGTGTTGCGTCGTGACGTGGTGGCAAACGTCTGGCCGCTGAAATTCTATTTGCCGATCGTGACCGTGGTGGTCGTGCTGTTACTGGCCGGATTAATGGGCGGAAGTCCGCTGCTGTGGGCGGTGCTGGCGGGCGCGGTGGTACTGGCGCTGCTGTGTGGCGTGCTGGGGTGGATGCTGCTGAACGTACTGCGCGGGATGACGCTGTCGGCGCTGCCGCTGCGCCTTGCGGTCAGTCGTCTGCTGCGTCAGCCGTGGTCGACGCTGAGTCAACTGTCGGCGTTTTCGCTGTCGTTTATGCTGCTGGCGCTGCTGCTGGTATTACGCGGCGATCTGCTGGATCGCTGGCAGCAGCAGCTTCCGCCGGAAAGTCCCAACTATTTTCTGA
The DNA here is from genome assembly GCF_000981805.1 of Citrobacter amalonaticus Y19. Lineage (NCBI taxonomy): Bacteria > Pseudomonadati > Pseudomonadota > Gammaproteobacteria > Enterobacterales > Enterobacteriaceae > Citrobacter > Citrobacter amalonaticus. The sequence goes on from NZ_CP011132.1 coordinate 503,358, forward strand.
TCAACATTGCCCCTGAACAGGTGCCGCAGGTGAAGGCATTTCTCTCCGAGCATCAGGTGATCCCGGAAGCGTTCTACCCGATTGTACGGGCGCGGTTGACGGCGATAAACGACACGCCAACCGAAGGTGGGCAGGATGAGTCCCTGAATCGCGAGCTAAACCTGACCTGGCAGACGAGTCGTCCTGATCACAACCCGATCACCGCCGGCACCTGGCCGCCAGAAAAAGGCGAGGTGTCGATGGAAGAGGGGCTGGCAAAACGGCTGAACATCTCTTTGGGCGACAGGGTGACCTTTATGGGCGACACCCAGGAGTTCAGCGCGAAGGTCACCAGCCTGCGTCGGGTGGACTGGGAGAGCCTGCGACCCAACTTTTTCTTTATCTTCCCCTCCGGCGCGCTGGATGGACAGCCGCAAAGCTGGCTGACCAGCTTCCGCTGGGAAAACGGCAACGGCATGCTGACGCAGCTTAACCGTGAGTTCCCAACCATTAGCCTGTTAGACATTGGCGCGATCCTTAAGCAGGTGGGGCAGGTGCTGGAACAGGTCAGTCGGGCGCTGGAAGTGATGGTCGTGCTGGTGACCGCCTGCGGCATGCTGCTGTTACTGGCGCAGGTGCAGGTCGGTATGCGTCAGCGCCATCAGGAATTGGTGGTCTGGCGTACATTAGGCGCGGGTAAGAAACTCCTGCGTACCACGCTGTGGTGTGAATTCGCCATGCTGGGGCTGGTCTCCGGGCTGGTGGCCTCCATCGGCGCGGAAACCGCGCTGGCGGTACTGCAAACCCAGGTATTTGACTTCCCGTGGGAACCTGACTGGCGCTTGTGGATTGTCCTGCCGGTCTGCGGCGCACTTTTACTTTCCCTTTGCGGAGGCTGGCTTGGTGTCCGTCTGTTGAAAGGGAAAGCACTGTTCCGCCAGTTTACTGTTTAACGCCGTGATAATGACGCGCCGGTTTTTATGCTGGCGCGTACTTTCTTAGTAGCATAAATTGATAACCCCTCGCTGTTTAACGGCACAAATCATTAAAAACCCGCCAACACGTCAGTGTTAATACCAGTTAATATTCAATCGCTGAATAATTAGCAGGAAATCTATCAAGGAAAAATAATGACCATAAAAACAACAGCGCTGGCGGCATCGATCGGCGCAGCAGTGGCATTGACGTCTTTCGCCTCTCAGGCGGAAATCACCGTTCTGAAACAAGATCCACAGGCGGGCAATCCGCTGAGCCGTCTCAACTTTACCGTTGGCGGGAGTATTCGTCCTCAGTTCCAGAACATGACGGGCGATGACGGCGCAAATGGCTATAAACGTAATGGCTTCGATGGCGGCACCCGTTTCCGCTTCGCGGCAGATTACTATCTGTTTGATGACATCAGTTGGATCAGCTTCTACGAGCTGGGCGTCAACATTCCGGCGCAGTTCAACTGGGACAACCACTATGCTGACGGCGCGCACGACACCACCCGTCGTATGCTGTACACCGGTCTGAAGAGTAACACCTGGGGTACGCTGACCTTCGGTCAACAGAACAGCATCTACTACGATGTGGTCGGTGCGAAAACCGATATCTGGGACTATGACATGATTGGTCAGGCGCCGGGTAACGGGATTAACGGCGACTACGACGGTTCTTACCGTTCCCGCAAAATGCTGAAATATAAGAAAACGGTCGGCGATGTCGATCTCTACGCGTCTTATCTGTTCAGCGACGATTACAACCCGAACAACGGTCTGAACTACAAACGTAAAGGTGGTGGTTCACTGGGTGCGGATTATCACATTACTGACGATCTGAGCTGGGGGACGGCGTGGAACTACACGCGTGCGGAAATGCGCGGTAACGGCAACAAAACGTACGATCAGAACATCGTGGGTACTGCACTGAGCTGGACGCCGGATAACTGGACCTTCTCCCTGGGCGGTGGTTGGTACCAGAACTTTATGACCACCAAAAAAGTGTCGGTTAACGACTACTTTGCCGGTGATGCATGGGGTCTGGAATACTTTGCGGGCTATAAATTCCCAATCAATCAGTATGCGTTGAAATCCATTCAGCCGTACTTTATGGGTGATCGCATTGAATATGTGAATGGTCGCAACTACCTGCGTACCGACAACGGTGTGGGGATCAGCTTCCAGCTGGATTACGGTTTCCGTGTTGATTACGAACACGTCTTTACCTCCAGCACTGACGACCTGGGTGATATGAACCTGGTGCGTCTGCGTTACGACTTCTAAGTCTGATGCTGTGCCCGGTGACGCTGACGCTTACCGGGCCTACAGGACTGTAGTGATTTGTGTGCCCGGTGACGCTGACGCTTACCGGGCCTACAGGACTGTGGCGATTTGTATGCCCGGTGACGCTGACGCTTACCGGGCATACAGGACTGTGGTGATTTGTATGCCCGGTGACGCTGACGCTGACCGGGCCTACAGGACGGTAGTGATTTGTGTGCCCGGTGACGCTGACGCTTACCGGGCCTACAGGACGGTAGTGATTTGTGTGCCCGGTGACGCTGACGCTTGCCGGGCCTACAGGACGGTAGTGATTTGTGTGCCCGGTGACGCTGACGCTTACCGGGCCTACAGGACGGTAGTGATTTGTAGGCCGGATAAGACGCGTGCGCGTCGCCATCCGGCAATTTTTAGTGGCTCAGCCACTGAGCAACCTCTTCAAACGTCCCGCGACAGACAATTTTCCCGGCTTTCTTTTCCAGTTGATAGCGATACATCGGATCGTAATACTCTTCCAGCAGCGGCACTAACCAGCTGAAATGGGTCTCGGTGCTGCCGGTTCGACGCTGCTCATCCAGCGCCACGTCCAGTTTTGCGGTCAACTCGTTGAATCGCTGTAAACCCAGACGCCGCTTAATTGCAAAAAGCCCGTGATGCAGATAGTCGCTGTATTCCCGCCATCCCTGCTCTTCGCCATACGCGTGGGTGAAATCATGATGCATCCGCACAAAATACTCGTCACGCAGGCGCTCAAGACGCCGCTCGAATGGATCGTCAATCACGGCGATAGTGGCCTGAGCCATGCGCTCGCGCAGACATTCCGGCAGATGATTAGAGCCAATCATCCGGCCTTCATCTTCCAATACCCAGCGTGAAGCCTGCTTTTTGAGAAGCGTCACCGCCAGTAGATTTTCGAAACTTGCCTGACTGAGCTGAGGTTCCAGGGTGCGGCCAAAAGAGGAGCCGCGATGATGGGCCAGTCCCTCGAGATCCACCCCGTTTTCCTGCTGTTGCACCAGCTGCGTTTTGCCATTGCCGGTGCAGCCGCCAATCAGCACGATCGGTTTTTGCACCTGCTCTTCTGTGGCGGCAATCGCGGCCTGGCGTAGCGCCTTGTAGCCGCCTTTGATCAACGGGTAATCCACGCCAGACTCGCGTAGCCACTGCTGGACAATGTGGGAGCGCTGACCGCCCCGGGCGCAGCAGAGATAGCCCTGCGGGTGTTGCCGACAGGCTGCGCGCCAGGCATCCAGTCGCTGCTGACGAATTTCACCGCAGACCAGTTGATGGCCGAGTTCAAGCGCGGCTTCCGGCCCCTGGCGTTTATAGCAGGTCCCCACGGCGGCGCGCTCATCATCATTCATTAAGGGCAAATTTATCGCGCCCGGCATGGCACCCTGTTGAAATTCAACCGGGGCGCGGACATCAATTAAGGGCGTATCGGCGGTAAGGATCGCGCGATAGTCCGTTCCATCGTTCATGTGAAATCCTGAAAAAGACAAACAGCAATGGAGGGGATTTTACGCGCTGAAAGAGAAGGCGGGAAAGCATAAGTTAAACTTCCCCGCGATATAAGGCTTATTTGAGCTGAGTTTGTGCCCAAAGGATACCGCTGGCGTACTCCGTCGGCAGCAGCGGCGAGAGCGCTTCCAACGTGGCGCTCAGGCGCGCGGTGTCGCTGTCGGTCAGATTCAGGTGACCGACTTTACGCCCCGGACGCACCTCTTTGTCGTACCAGTGCAGATGCACTAACGGCAGCTTCAGCCAGTCGTAATTGAGGTCGCTGCCAATCAGGTTCACCATCACCGACGGGCTATCCACCACCGGTGCCGGTAGCGGCAGACCGGTAATCGCTCGCAGATGCAGCTCAAACTGGCTGATGCTGGCGCCGTTTTGCGTCCAGTGACCGCTGTTGTGTACGCGCGGGGCCAGTTCGTTGATCAGCAATCCTTCCGAAGTGACAAAACACTCCATCGCCATCACGCCGACGTAGCCCAGTTCCTGCATGATAGCGGAAAGCATCGATTCGGCCTGCGTCTGCTGTTTCGCGTCAGCCCGCGGGAAGGCGACGCTGGTGCGCAAAATGCCGTCCTGATGCAGGTTACGTGTCAGCGGGTAAAACACCGTGCTGCCGTCATGCGCACGCGCGCCGACGAGGGACACTTCACCTGAGAAGTTGATACCCTGCTCGACAATGCATTCGCCGTAGTTGTCGTCCGGCAGTTGATCGGTTTCATTGGCGCGTAGACGCCACTGACCACGGCCGTCATAACCGCCGACGCGACGTTTCACAATAGCCAGTTCGCCCAAACGGTTAAAGATGGCAGGCCATTCGCTTTTGTTCGCCAGCAGCTGCCACGGAGCGGTCGCCAGGTCGAGCTTATCGAAAAGCTGTTTTTGCGTCAGACGGTCAGCAATGATCGGGAACACGTCGCGGTTCACGAAGGCCGGATGACGTGCCAGTTCACGCGTTAAAGCGGTTTCCGGCCAGCGCTCGATTTCTGCGGTAATGACGCTCTGCTGAAAAGGGACGGCAGCCGGTTCTGCATCCAGGCCAACCGGCCAGACGGCGATGCCCAGCGGTTCACCAGCCTGACGCAGCATCCGCCCTAACTGACCGTTGCCCAGCACGCAAACCTGTTTCATGCCGCACCTCGCGGATCCGGATTCTCCAGCACTTCATCCGTTTGCGCGTTGCGCCAGTCGTTCAGGCGCTGATGCAGCGCTTTGTCATGTGTCGCCAGGATCTGTGCCGCCAGTAGCGCCGCGTTAGCCGCACCCGCTTTACCAATCGCCAGCGTACCGACCGGAATACCGCGCGGCATCTGCACAATAGAGTACAGGCTGTCGACGCCGCTCAGCGCCGCGCTTTGTACCGGAACACCCAGTACCGGCACCAGCGTTTTCGCCGCAATCATACCAGGAAGATGGGCCGCGCCACCCGCGCCAGCAATAATCACCTGATAACCGTTCTCTTCAGCGCTTTCGGCAAAGCTGAACAGTTTATCGGGGGTACGGTGGGCAGAAACCACTTCAACGTGGTGCGGGACGTCCAGGATTTCAAAAATTTCGGCGGCGAACTGCATGGTAGCCCAGTCGCTTTTGGACCCCATCACGATGGCGACACGCGCCGGATTATTGCGGGAAGACATGCGTCTGAAAACTCCTGTGGTGCGGGACACACTGCTTTTGAGGCCACAAAGAATAGCACGTTATATTGGCAAGGAAAACGGTTGCGTAGCACAAGCCTCACGCTGACCTGAATCTTTGCTATTGAGATTAATACACTGTAGAAAGCGGGTAGATCGGTGCGACGGTTGGCACTCATGATCATCGCGTGTATTCCCGTATTTAGTAATGAGAAGGCTTTTTTCTCAAAACGGGAAAGCGATCAGCTCCACATCGTCTGGCGTGACTTTGACCATCGATCCTTCGCGATGCCAGGCACCTAACACGACGCGAAAGGCGGGTTCGCCGTTGACGGTGAGCGCGTGAACATCCGGGCGATGGGTATGACCGTGAATCAGCCACTTGACGTGGTGTTTTTCCATCTCTGTGATAACCGCATGTTTGTTGACGTCCATAATCTCCATCGATTTATGGCGGTTGGCGGCTTTACTGTCGGCCCGCATCCTGGCGGCCACGCGTTTGCGAATAAACAGCGGCAGGGCAAGGAACAGCGTTTGCAGCCAGCGTTGATGGACTTTCGCGCGAAACGCCTGATAACCCACGTCATCGGTACACAGCGTATCGCCGTGCATAATGAGCACCCGGCGACCGTACAGATCGAGCACGTTTTCCTGGGGGAGCAGCGTCATGCCGCTTTCACGGGCGAAGCGTTTGCCAATCAGGAAATCACGGTTACCGTGAATGAAAAAACAGGGAACGCCGGATTCGACAACCGCTTTAATGGCGGCGGCCATTTCACGGTGTAACGGGTTGGGATCGTCATCGCCAATCCAGGCTTCGAACAGGTCGCCCAGGATATACAATGCGTCGGCCTGACGAGCTTCACCCGCTAAAAAACGCAGAAAACCGGCGGTGATCGCCGGTTCTTCCGTGCAGAGATGAAGATCTGCAATAAACAGTGTCGTCACAATTACTCGCTGACGGTCACGTTTTCGATAATCACGTCTTCTTTCGGTACGTCCTGGTGCATGCCGCTGCGGCCGGTCGAAACGCCTTTGATCTTGTCAACCACGTCCATACCTTCAACCACTTCTGCAAATACACAGTAGCCCCAGCCCTGCATGCTTTCGGCGGAGAAGTTCAGGAAGTCGTTGTCGGCAACGTTGATGAAGAACTGCGCTGTCGCGGAGTGCGGAGCCTGAGTACGCGCCATTGCCAGCGTACCACGGGTGTTTTTCAGACCGTTGTTGGCTTCGTTTTTGATAGCGTCTTTGGTGGCTTTCTGTTTCATGCCAGGCTCAAAACCGCCGCCCTGAATCATAAAACCGTTGATCACACGGTGGAAAATGGTGTTGTTGTAAAAACCTTCGCGGCAGTAGTCCAGGAAGTTTTTAACTGTTTCAGGCGCTTTATCATCAAACGTTTTGATTACGATATCGCCGTGATTAGTGTGGAAAGTAACCATTTTTGCATCCTGTTCCAATATAGTAGTGCTTTAACCCAACTAAGGGTCAGAGTTAGGGAGGTGTTATAGCATAACCACACGCTGTGATCACCTCGCAAAGTGTGCTGCTTCCCGTCCCAATTATGGGTATTATACAGACTTTGTTATCCACACACGTCTTACACGGAATCTTCGATGTTAAAAATCTTTAATACACTGACGCGCCAAAAAGAGGAATTCAAACCCATTCATGCCGGGGAAGTCGGCATGTACGTGTGTGGTATTACCGTTTACGATCTCTGTCATATTGGTCATGGCCGTACGTTTGTGGCGTTTGACGTGGTTGCGCGCTATCTGCGCTTCCTGGGCTACACGCTGAAGTACGTGCGTAACATCACCGATATCGACGATAAAATCATTAAGCGCGCAAATGAAAATGGCGAAAGCTTTGTCGCGCTGGTGGATCGTATGATCGCCGAGATGCACAACGATTTTGATGCGCTAAATATTCTGCGTCCGGACCTGGAGCCGCGCGCGACTCACCATATCGCCGAAATTATTGAAATCACCGAACAGCTGATTGCCAAAGGTCATGCCTATGTGGCGGACAACGGCGACGTGATGTTCGATGTTCCGACCGACCCGAACTACGGGCAACTGTCGCGCCAGGATCTGGATCAACTGCAGGCCGGCGCGCGCGTGGACGTGGTGGATGTGAAGCACAACCCGATGGACTTCGTGCTGTGGAAAATGTCCAAAGAGGGCGAGCCGAGCTGGCCGTCACCGTGGGGTGCTGGTCGTCCTGGCTGGCACATTGAGTGTTCCGCGATGAACTGCAAACAACTGGGTAATCACTTCGATATCCACGGCGGCGGTTCTGACCTGATGTTCCCGCACCACGAAAACGAAATTGCCCAGTCCACCTGTGCGCATGACGGCGAGTACGTGAACTACTGGATGCACTCCGGGATGGTGATGGTTGACCGCGAGAAAATGTCAAAATCGCTGGGCAACTTCTTTACCGTGCGCGACGTGCTGAAATATTACGACGCGGAAACCGTGCGCTACTTCTTGATGTCCGGCCACTATCGTAGCCAGTTGAACTACAGCGAAGAAAACCTGAAGCAGGCGCGTTCTGCGCTGGAGCGCCTGTATACCGCGCTGCGCGGGACGGATAAGTCTGTTGCGCCCGCTGGCGGCGAGGCGTTTGAAGCGCGGTTTGTTGAGGCGATGAACGACGATTTCAACACGCCGGAAGCGTACTCTGTGCTGTTCGACATGGCGCGTGAAGTAAACCGTTTGAAGGGGGAGGACATGGCCGCCGCGAATGCAATGGCTTCTCACCTGCGTAAAATTTCTGGCGTGCTGGGTCTGCTGGAGCAGGATCCGGAGGCGTTCCTGCAAAGCGGCGCGCAGGCGGACGACGGAGAAGTTGCAGAAATTGAAGCGTTGATTCAACAACGTCTGGATGCCCGTAAGGCCAAAGACTGGGCGGCCGCGGATGCGGCGCGTGACCGTCTGAATGAGATGGGGATCGTGCTGGAAGATGGTCCGCAAGGGACCACCTGGCGTCGTAAGTAATGTTCAGTCATGCCGGATGGTTTCATCCATCCGGCAAATTAATGTCGTCGGTACCACCACAGCAACCCCATCAACAGCGCTCCCGGCAACCACACCCACAGTAACTCGGAAAGAATGACCTGGTGCCCGTATGGCGTGGTATAGCGCGACAGAGCAAACGGCGCGACCTTGATCACCTGCCACGGTGCGAAAAAGCGGTCGTCCGACCATGGCCAAAGCCAGCCAACGCCTTTGCCACCGGTGGTTATCGAATCGAGCAGGCTGTGCGACAGCAGCGAAACTGTCAAAAATAACCAGCAACGCATTAACCCGGCTTTAAACCATCGTCGCCCCACCCACACGCAGACCAGCGGAACCACTAATGCGAACAGCAGCGAATGGGTAAATCCGCGATGTCCGAACACGTTTCCATAGGACACACCGAGTTTAAACGAAAGCACATCGGCGTCCGGTAGCATTGCAAGAGCGATCCCGGCAAACAGTAAACGCGGGGGAATCACTTTCAACCCCAGGCCCAGTCCAAGGCAAATCGGGACGGCGGCATGGGTAATAATGGTTGGCATAATAATCATCCGAAATAAATGAATACATTAAGATATCCTGAGTGAGATATATTTGCTATGTAAATGAATTTTTTGATTAATGATGTTTTCATGAATGTATATATAAATTCTGAATGAAATCCTAAAGTGTGCGTTTTTGATAATGAAGGATTGTGTAGCACTTTTTTGTGTGTGCATAATGGCAAGATACTCTATTCTTTATTTCTGTGTTAGTAGTTGGCCGTTTTTTGAGGGATTGCATTGTGACGACTTATCGTACATCGAACAGATATGTCAAAAAAGCATTAAAAATATTGTTAATGATAGCCCCGGTGCTTGTTACCGGATGCCAACAACATTCACAGTCTGAATTAGTAACAGGGAAAAACGCCCCAACCTCTGTCGTTTCCAGTTCGTTGCCTTCGCCTCAGATAACCCCTGCTGCGCCAAAAGCAACCAGCGTTGAGGTATCTGAAGGAGCAGCGTCAGCCTGCCAGAAAGAACTGATTGCTCTTTCTAAAGTGAATCAGAATCAATATGCGAAAAAGAAAGCGGCATTTGAACAATTGCTGGATAGCGCGTCTGTTTATACGTCCGTGCGTGAAGATATCGGTTCACAAACGCGGGATACCATGGATGCGCTATATAAATATAAAACGCAAAAGCTGTGTAGCGATATTGAACAAACCGTTCGTCAATCTTTGATTAACAGAGGGGAGGGTTTTAAATGAACGCGTTAAAAATGAAACCTCTTTTTTTTTTACCCTTCCTTTAATTATTTGTGGTATTGCTGTAGGGGATGCTTTAGCCAGAGATAATACAGCAGCAGTACAATCGTTAGATATCATTACCTCTCAGACCAGTGATATTCCCGCCTTACTGACAGAAAAAACTATCGATTTGCCTGCTCCCGTTATTTCAGCACCGCGATCGGTTAAAAAACACAAGCCAAAAGCAACTAAACGCGATTTGAGTGGGATTCAGATTGCTCCCGTCAGTGAAAAGGAGACCGCTGCACTTCATAAATCGCTAAGCGATGCGCAAACACAGATAGCCACTCTGCAACAACAGTTGCAGAGTGCAAATCAACAACTCGCAGAGAGAGAAAATCAGTTGGCGGCTTTGCACGATGACGGCGAGCAAGATAAAAGTAATGCCGCGGCAGTGCAGCAAAAACAATTGGCAGAAAACCTGAATGAAATTAATAAACTTAAAACACAGTTAACCGACCTGCTTGCTGAGAAAGTGGCGAATTCTCTTGAGTTTGCCACGGAGAAAACACGTGACAATCTGGCGCTTACCCAGCTTAAAAAGTTATTAACGGAGAGCCAAAATCAGGGCGCTGCGCTGAATAAACAGATTGCCGCACTGGCGGCTGAGCAAACGGCGAATGCCAGGGCGCTGGCGGAAGCCAAAGCGGGTGACAGCACTGCCGTGGCTGAGCTGAAACAGACCCTGAGTAAAAGTCAGGCAGAATCAGCCGCGTTAAAAAATAGCCTGACTGACAGTCAGAATCAGGGCGCAGCGCTGAATAAACAGATTGCCGCACTGACGGCTGCGCAAACGGCGAATGCCAGGGCGCTGGCAGAAGCCAAAGCGGGTGACAGCACTGCCGTGGCTGAGCTGAAACAGACCCTGAGTAAAAGTCAGGCAGAATCAGCCGCGTTAAAAAATAGCCTGACTGACAGTCAGAATCAGGGCGCAGCGCTGAATAAACAGATTGCCGCACTGACGGCTGCGCAAACGGCGAATGCCAGGGCGCTGGCAGAAGCCAAAGCGGGTGACAGCACTGCCGTGGCTGAGCTGAAACAGACCCTGAGTAAAAGTCAGGCAGAATCAGCCGCGTTGAAAAATAGCCTGACCGACAGTCAGAATCAGGGGGCTGCGCTGAATGAACAGATTGCCGCACTGACGGCTGAGCAAACGGCGAATGCCAGGGCGCTGGCGGAAGCCAAAGCGGGCGACAGTAACGCCGTGACTGAGCTGAAACAGACCCTGAGTAAAAGTCAGGCAGAATCAGCCGCGTTAAAAAATAGCCTGACTGACAGTCAGAATCAGGGCGCAGCGCTGAATAAACAGATTGCCGCACTGACGGCTGAGCAAACGGCGAATGTCAAAGCGCTTGCGGAAGCTAAAGCGGGTGACAGCAACGTTGTGGCTGAGCTTAAACAGGCTCTGGAAAAAAGCCGGGCGGAATTGGTAACGTTGAAAAATAGCCTGACCGACAGTCAGAATCAGGGCGCTGCGCTGAATAGACAGATTGCCGAACTGACGGCTGCGCAAACGGCGAATGTCAAAGCGCTTGCGGAAGCTAAAGCGGGTGACAGCAACGTTGTGGCTGAGCTTAAACAGGCTCTGGAAAAAAGCCGGGCGGAATTGGTAACGTTGAAAAATAGCCTGACCGACAGTCAGAATCAGGGCATTGCGCTGAATAAACAGGTGGCAGAACTGACGGCTGAGCAAACGGCGAATGCCAGGGCGCTGGTGGAAGCCAAAGCGGGTGACAGCACTGCCGTGGCTGAGCTGAAACAAGCCATGGATAAAAGCCAGAATGAAACGGCGAAGCTGAAACAATCACTGAATGATAGCCAGAACCAGGTTGCCGAACAGGTAAAACAGATAACTGATTTGCGAACCAGTCTGGGCGACAATGATAAATCTCTGGCTGATGCGAGGGAGATGCTGGCAAAAAATAAGACCCAGCAGGATGAAGCGCAGAAAAAACTCCTTGAAGCGACGGCAAAACTGGATGCGCAAAATAAGCAAATTGCCACTTTATCGACCACCAAGGCTGGGGCTACGACGCCGGCCCCCGTCTCTGAAGAACAACTTCGTTCTTATGCTCTGGGAACGCTGTGGGGCCAGGAAGTCAGAGGGGCGATGGCGAATGTCCAGACTGATGGATTCCTGCTGGAACTGACGCAGGTGATAAGCGGGGTTTCTGACTCGATCAAAGGGCAGTATAAAGTACCGGAAAGTAAGCTCATGGCTGAACTGGATGTCATGAATAAAAAGGCCATGGAACGGCAGAAAAGTGCCAGTGCCAAAGCGGATAAGAGTAACAATTTCATCAGTACTTTTAGCAGCAAACCGGGAACGAAACGAGCCGATATGGGCTACTACTACCGCATAACTCAAAAAGGGCGGGGTAAAATCGCGCCCACTGACGAGGTGGCGATTGCGGTTAAGGAAAGCCTTTCCAACGGTAAAGTGATCAAAGATATGGCGAAAAGTGGGAAGCTATTAGTGTTGCCGCTGGCCAATTTCCCACCGTTATTTAATTCAGCTATCAGCAAAATGAACAAAGGCAGCAAGTTGATTATGGCCGTTCCGCCTGAACTGGCTTATGGTGAACAAGGACGTCCACCGGAGATCCCGCCTTCTTCTACGATGGTGTACGAAATTACTGTTGTTGATGTGCGACCCGCCGCGGGTCGATGAGTCTTGTAACGCCTGCCGGTTTTGCCGGGCATTTTCTTTTCTATGCCGATTCCCGGGTGATCAACTGGCCTGACAGCGTGATCCGTTGTATCTGTCTCTCTGGTTCTTTTAGCTGGCCGATGATCAACCCGGCGGCCTGTCTTCCGGTTTCTTCACTGGCGGAAGAGACATAGGTAAACGATGGAGAGGTGAGATTTACGTGCAGCATATCTTCAAAACCAATCAGCGCCACCTGTTGGGTCAGAAATACATCTTTACCGAGGGTACGGCCGACCTGATGGATACCGCTTATGCAGCCAATAATGGCATTGGGTGAGTGGCAAAGCAGAGCCGTGATAGTGTTATTTTGTTCCAACAGATTGCGGGTGGCAATGCTGGCGGCGTAGGTATCATCGTCACATGCAGGGGTCGACTCTTCTTTATAGACCATGCCATTTTGTGCCAGCGTATTGCGAAAACCCTGTAATCTCTGCTGGCGAATCAGACAGTCTGGTCGACCGCCAATATAGCCAATGCTGCGGTGTCCGCGTTCAATCAGATAGCGGGTGGCAAGGCTTGCTGCCTGGCGATTATCTCGCATCACCAGATTGCAGTTTTCTTCAATCAGCGATTGAGATACGACAACCAATGGTAAAGGGCACTGGCGCACCTGTTCGGGGAGTACAGTACGAGTAGGGTCTGACGACAGATAGATGACACCAGCCACACCTTGCTGTTTGAAGGAGAGCAAGCAGCGCTCCAGGCTTGTCCGATCATCCTGTGGCTGACCCAGAAAAACCATAAAGCCTTGCATTTCCAGTTCCTGAACAATACTCGCCATCACCTTGATGGAGAAACTGTCACTGAAATCGCGCAGGATCAGTCCGATCAAGTTGGAGGTGTTGGCACGAAGATTCGCTGCGGCGATGTTATGAACATAGCCAAGCGTATTGATGGCAGTATGGACCTTCTCAATCGTTGCCTCTGAGATTTTCCCTTTCTGGCGTAGCACCAGCGAGACGGTTGAAACCGAGACGCCCGCCTGCTTTGCGACATCAATAATGCTGACTTTCTTCAAAATCGCTCCCTGAAAATTACCGGTTATCAGCCAGATACGACAACGTCTCCCAGCGTACAGGAGACGTGTCATTCAGGCATCTTATTATTTGCCGATCATCGTGGACATGGTCTGGGCGATAAACTGTGCTCTGGCACCGAAAATCACCTGGATACCGTTGTCGCCGACAAAGACTACGCCGCGCGCGCCGAGACCATTGAGACCGTCTTTATCAACCTCGTCGCTTTTCGCCACTTCCAGGCGCAGACGGGTAATGCAGGAACCGACAGAATCGATGTTTTGCGCGCCGCCCAGCAGGCCGATGATCTCAGTGGCAATTTCTGTATCCGTTTTGTCGTTCGCATTGGCGGTCACTTCGGTACGGCCTGGCGTTTTGATGTCGAAACGGCGAATGACAAAGCGAAAGGTAAAGTAGTAAATCAACGCCATCGGCACGCCGATGATAATGGCGTTCAGGAAGTTGGTCTGATAGCCATTGAAGGACGGCAGGATACCAAACGACAGGTAGTCGATGAAACCGGCAGAGAACGACTTGGCAATATGCGCATGCAGCAGGTACATGGTCATATAGGCCAGCCCCGCCATAATGGCGTTGAAGACGTAAAGAATCGGCGCCACGAAGATAAAGGTGAATTCAACCGGCTCGGTAATCCCTGTCAGGAAGCAGGTAAGCGCCGCCGAGAACAGAATACCGGCCGCAATTTTCTTATTCTTCGTGTGCGCTTCGTGATACATCGCCAGACAGGCCGCAGGCAGGGCAAACAGCATCAGCGGAAATTCACCCTGCATGAATTTACCGGCGTTCTGATAGGTATCACTACTGAAAGATTTAACCCCTTCCTCCAGCATTTTGAACCAGATCGTCTGATCGCCGTGGATCACCTGACCGGCCTGAGTGGTGTAATCACCAAAGGAGTACCAGAAGGACGGATACCAGATGTGATGTAACCCGAGCGGGATCAGCGCACGTTCAACCAGGCCAAAGATAAAGGTTGAGACCGCCTGATTATCGCCGTTGACAACCACCGAAAGCGCATCGATACCGGACTGAATGTGTTGCCAGACGTAGGGCAGCAGCAATCCCAGCACAAAGGAGAGAAACGCGGTGGCGATCGCCACAAAACGCTTACCGGAGAAGAAACCGAGGAATTCCGGCAATTGCATGGTGTGAAAGCGGTTGTAGCACCAGGCGGCGAGAATACCGCAGATCAGACCGCCAAAGACGCCCATTTGCAGGGTCGGGATACCGACCACCATCGCGTATTTTCCACCCTGGGAGGCCATCTCCGGCGTGATGCTCAGCACCGTGCTGATGGTGATATTGGTGACAAACACAGAGACCGCTGCCGACAGTGCTGCGATACCGGATTCTGAGGCAAGACCGACGGCAGAGCCGATGGCAAACAGCATCGGCAGGTTATCAAAGATAACACCGCCCGCGTTCATCATCAGCGGTAAATGGAATTTATCCCCGAAGGCCAGCAGCAAGCCCGCAGCGGGAAGCAGTGAAATTGGCAGCATTAAGGCGCGACCAATCATTGATAATTTAGACAACGATTTAACAAACCCTGATATCAGACTCATGCTGATTTCCCCCGAGTAGCACTTTTTTAGCGCTGTTATTGTAAGTAGAACGTTATAGTAGAACGTTATAGTAGAACGTTATACTTATCGTGATGAAGGAGGGCGTTTCGCGCCACTTAAATTTCACGCTTCATCAAATGAAATAGTGATTCTTTGAAGTTGATCGATAATTAACCATTATGGTCACAGGGAGATAGGGGAAAAGAAGAGGGGAACCTCAACCCGACATCCCCGCAGGAGAGTTCGGGTGAGGCGTCAGACAACTCAGGCCGTTACGGTGATGGCCTGACCGGCAAAACTGACGGTTTGCCCGGCCACGATTTTGCAGCGTTTGCGAGTTTCCACCGCGCCATCAACCTTTACCTGCCCTTCGGCAATGGCAAGTTTCGCCTGGGCGCCGCTTTCGCTCCAGCCTTCCAGTTTCAGCAGATCGCACAGTTCAACGTGAGGATGTTTGCCTAAAGAAAATGTCGCCATGTTAGTTGTCCTGAGGATCGTGATATTCAACGCACGCTTGTAGCGTGTTTTCGATAAGCGTGGCGACCGTCATGGGGCCTACGCCACCCGGTACGGGCGTAATGTATGAGGCACGTGCGGCTGCATCGTCAAACACCACGTCGCCGACGACCTTGCCATTTTCCAGACGGTTGATGCCAACATCCACCACGATAGCGCCTTCTTTGATCCAGTCACCTGGAATGAAGCCCGGTTTACCGACGGCAACGATCAGCAGATCGGCATGCTCAACGTGGTGACGCAGATTTTTGGTGAAGCGGTGGGTTACCGTGGTGGTGCAACCGGCCAGCAGCAGCTCCATGCTCATTGGACGCCCCACGATGTTAGAGGCGCCGATCACGACCGCATTCAGGCCGTAGAGATCGATGTTGTAACGCTCAAGCAAGGTGACAATCCCGCGCGGTGTGCAGGGGCGCAGACGCGGGGCGCGCTGGCACAGACGACCGACGTTGTACGGATGAAAACCGTCCACGTCTTTATCCGGATCAATCCGCTCCAGCACTTTGACATTATCGATGCCCGCCGGAAGCGGCAGCTGCACCAGAATACCGTCGATGGTGTTATCGGCGTTGAGCGTATCAATCAGCTCAAGCAGTTCCGCCTCGCTGGTGGTTTCCGGTAGGTCATACGAGCGGGAGACGAATCCCACCTCGTCACAGGCTTTACGCTTGCTTGCCACATAAATCTGTGAGGCCGGGTTGCTGCCTACCAGGACTACAGCCAGGCCCGGGGCTCGACGTCCGGCGGCAATGCGCGCCTGAACTTTTTGAGCAACCTCAGAGCGCACCTGCTGCGCAATCGTTTTACCGTCAATAATCTTTGCTGCCATCAGAGAGAGGATTCCATCTGTTACTACACGTCAAAGGGGATGGCGCTATTTTGTCAGAAGTGAAGACCGTTGTCAGTTATCGCTTTCTGTCAGGGGGGATTTACACGGCGATCCGCCAGGCGAGGTGAGGCTCCAGGAAGAGAGGATGCTCACAACTCAAGCAGTTGAGAGGAAAGCCATTGACCGCTAAGGTTGTGAACGTATAATACCGACCAGTTTTGTATCAGTCCGCATTGCAGTTCTCTGCTCCCTTAGCTCAGTTGGATAGAGCAACGGCCTTCTAAGCCGTCGGTCACAGGTTCGAATCCTGTAGGGGGCGCCATTAGAACTCAACGAGTTAACCATTTCCTCCAGACTCCATATTTCCTTCATGGGACATATTTGGGGCATCGTCGTTTAAATCGGGTCAATTTGTGGCTCGAAACCGTCTAAGACCTCCAGTTTTTTCAGTTCCATTTGGGAAACACGGTCTGAGCAGCCCTGAACCAGACACCTAAAGGCTGAAGCTGATTTCCACTGATGGTGTACTGCGCTGCGCTTCACCATGATAGACGGCTTCAATGTTGTTACCATCCGGATCAAGCACGAAAGCTGCGTAGTACCCGGAGTGGTAGTGGCGTTCGCCAGGTGCTCCGTTGTCACGTCCCCCATGCGCCATTGCTGCACGATAAAAGGCATCCACCCTGTCACGATCGTTGGCCTGGAAGGCAAGATGATGACGTCCTGTCGGTACTCCCAGCGCTCCTGCGCTTTTCACCGAAGACACGACCAGTTCGTCTGCCCAGAAATAATCGTCCGTTGTGCTTACGATCGGGATTTCCAGCGTCGTCAGGACGGCAGTGTAAAACGCTTTGCTGGCGTTAAAGTCGTTAACCACGAGCTGGATATGGTCGATAAGTCTGCCACGATGGAGTTGATATGTTTTCATAAATTCATTTCCCTTTCTTTTACCGTCGTTTTTGCTGGTATTTATTCTTTATCAGGAAAAAACAAATCTCAATTTTATCTTTCGGTGATTTCATATCTGTTCCTATTAATACGGAGAGTTAAGCGTTCATCACCATGACAGAAAGACCATCCGGAAAACCGGATAGTCTTTTTGCGCTTTGGAGATATAGAGGCACGTAGCCCGCATTCACTCGCTATTCTCGTTCTGACGCTTTGCGCAAAAACGGGGTATACGATATTGCCATGATGATCCCTTCAGGACTGAGAAAGCGGGTGACAGTTTGTCCCCAGGGTTCTTCCTGCATACAGGTCAATAAGTTACATCCCTTTTCCTTTAAAATTTCGGACGCGGATTGCATGTCGTCAACTTCAAATTCGAGCCAGGCTTGGGGAACAGGTAAACTGGCAGGCCATTCAGATGAGCCAAAACAAGAGAGGGCCACTTTATCCAGTGGCCAGACAGCAAAATACTTCACGCCGGGGATGTTTTGCGTTTGCAGATATCCGTCATAACCGTCAATAGTTTCAAGCGGCAGTTGCAGTACGTCTTTATATAAAAACGCACTTTCTTCTGTGTTTGTTGTGACAGGACCAAACCCGGCGACAAATAACACATTAATTCCTTTCAGGATGCTGGACATAGTCACCTCATAGTGTTGATGCGTGATTACATTGTTATGCATGAATCGCACAATAATAAAATTTCTACAGTTGATGAGAAGAAAGGTACGATATAATCCAGATTCCTCGTTGTAAAAAAGGGACATTTCTATGAGGGAATATCAAAATGTACCGCGTTGCCGCCCAGAGACAGGCGGATTGAAGCAAATTGTCGGCAACCGACACAGCGCGGCGACGCAGCTCTTTTTCGCGCCGTCTGAGCCTTTACGTCACATTGTTTCCCACTATACCGTGCAATTACGCTGCGATTGTGAGCAGACGCAACAGCCATTGACGATTGTTCCTGACGCCAGCGGCTGCCTTGTTTTCACTATAGCCCGTGAGCGTGTCCAGCAGCTCTTTTGGGGGCCTTGCAGCCAACCGTACCAGGTTACGCGGGACTTCAATACGATCACCATGCGGATTCTGGTGGAGTTTTTGCCCGGCGGCGCGTTTGGGCTTCTGGGCAGCATGCCTTTAGATGAATTGCAAAACAGGCAATACCTTCTGGAGACCATCGCGCCTTCTCTGGAACGGCTATTTCTTCCTGTGATTGAACTGCATCATGAATCTTATCTGTTTCTGCTTCAGGCCATCGACGAGGCATTAGTCCGTCATCCCTGTGTTGCCACAGAAAACGGGCTGATGCAGCAGGTTCTTGCTTGTTCCTCTTCCGCGCATGGCGTGCTTCGTCTTAATACTCTGAGCGAGATGACGTCTTACAGCACCCGGCATATCAACCGGTTATGCCAGACGAGAATCGGCTTGTCGTGGAAATCGTTTGTCAGAATCCTCAGAATCAACGAAGCGTGTCGTCGCATCAATCGGGGAGGGGATGTTCTCAGAACGCTTGCCTGTGACCTGGACTACCACGATCAGGCTCACTTTACCAAAGACTTCAAAGCGCTCTGTGGGGTAACGCCGTCCGACTATCAACGAAACCTGTCGGACTTTTATCATGAAGAAACGAAATTGTGTGCGCATTTGCCTGGCCGGTATGCGCGTTGCGAATAATTAAAACGGCATAACCCGTTGTTTATACCTCATGCGGATAAAACCCATTGACCCGCAGTGAAGAGGGAGCGGAGGATCCGCCCCCTGGTTCATCAATGCCTTTTATCAGAACGATGCTTTAATGCCCAGCATCACTGAGGTATCGCTATAACCCTTATCGCCAGCCTGCTGCGCAACGTTGCCCCACAGCGCCACATTTTTGGTTAACTGGCCTTCAACACCGGCTTTCACTTCGCCAATGTTGCGGCTGCCGGCTAAATTCACATCCCGATCGCCCAGCGAGGTACCGAAGTCTTTGGTGTTGTGGATCCAGTTCACCTCCACAAACGGCTGGAAGTTGCGGTCTTTGCCAGCATCCAGCTTGTTGTGACCGTGACCATACAGACGGACGCCAACACGAGACTGCAAGTTGCCATCGCCTTTGCCTTCAACACGGGTACCGTTGGCTTCCTTATGATCGTCCGCCCGCACACCCATCCAGGTCAGTTGCGCTTTGGGCTGAATGTACAGCGCGTTGCGCTCACTGATATCCGCCAGTTTCCAGGTATAGCCGGATTCAACCGATGCGGTGAAGCCTTTGGATTTGTACTTTTCCTCATCAACGGCGTCGCTGGAGACGGTATTGTGGAACCAGTTGTACTGCGCCCAGGTATCCACATAGGCTCCTTCCAGCGTGTCATTGTCCTGCAGCCATGTGCCATAAATGCCCACGCTGTAGCCATTGACATGGCCGTCTGCACGGTTGCCGTTGCGCTTGTTCTTCGCATGGCTGCTCTGGTTAGCGTAACCGGCCATCAGACCAAGGTGGAAACGGTCTGCGTGATTCGAACTCCACTGCGCAAGATCGCCGCCAAGCTGTGCTACGTAGCGGTTGCTCTGCATATTCAACTGGCCGGAGTCGTCGCGCTGGCGGGTATGTCCCCCCACATTGCGCAGCCAGAGGCTGGTAACCGCCTCTTCGCCGGTCAGGGCGTCAACATAGTGGGTTTCGCCAAGGCGATCGTGCAGACGGGTATTGAACAACGAGTTTGCCGCCGCGAGGTTGACGGCATACAGGCCCGCTTCTGGACGAATGGCGCTCTCGCCTTCTTCCGGCATTGGCTCTGGCTGAACCGGTGCCTCAGAAGGCAGCAGATTGCTCAGATACCAGTTGGCGGCATCCACTCCGTTACCGCGACGCAATGTGTAGTCATACGCGCCGGCGACGATGCGCCCGGTCTGTCTGAACTCGCCATCGGACGTGCCGTTAACGGTGATAAGTTCAATGCCGTTAGTGGTCTGCGCACCCGCTCCGCCTGCGTTGACGACCGTGACGTTGGTAGTACCGTGGGTAGAACCTTCGATAATCAACCTGTCGGTTGGCGAACTGTCGTCGCCAAGGGCGGTGTTCATGACAATATGACCCTCATTGCCCTGATAGTCACCCGCCACGGTGAGCGTTTTGAACGTCCCGCTGCTGCGCGTTGCCCGCCGGGCCAGGCCATTTTCATGCATGAAATTCAGCGTGGAGTCGCTCAGGGTCAGGTCGGTAAGCTGCGAATCCTTCGTCATATTCCATGCGGAGGCCTCGCTCAGCGCCAGATTACTGGTAGCGCCTGACTCAGTGATAAATCCACCGGTGATGCGGGAGGCATTGTTCGCGCTGAGATCGATAACCCCGGCGTCGCTGGCCTCAATGGTCCCGACAATCTCCATTTTCTGCGCATTACCGATAACGCGAGTACCGGCGTTGCTTGCCTGAATCGCGGTAACATCAGGATCGTTATAGCCAACCCCCAGACGAGCGCCGCCATTTAGCGTGATTTCGCCACCGTTTTCCGCGTGGATGTAGCGCCAGTTGCCGCTGCGGCTGTCGTCTGCGACATCAATGTCCAGTTCGCCATTCAGCGTGATTTTACCCGCTGTGGCAGCAGTCGTAGATTTCCCTGCATACAACCCAATGCCTTCCGTCTGCTGATGGCCTTGAGTATCCATGAGTACAGATAACTGGTTTGCAGTGAACTGAGATGACCCCATTGACTCCACCGCGTGAAGTTGCGTACCGTCGGCGCCCGCCTTCATCAGCAACTGCGCTTTACCATGCGACGTGACATTCGAGGCCATGTCGAGGCCGGTTTGCCCAAAGTTGTTGGATAACCAGATGCCGGAGATCAAACCGCCAGTCTGGTTTATGGTGGCGTTAATCGTGGTATCGCCCAATGCTTCGACGTTGCCGCCAACAGCACCGATGCCATCGACATATTCATCTGCCGTGGCATTAATCACCGCGTTCTGATACTGCACGTTAGCGGGCTTGACTTTGTCTATAGGGGTAGAGGTAATTCCAGACTGAGAGTAAATACCCGCCGCGTAGAGTGTCCCCGTACTGTTCACAAGCAGGTTTTCTGCCGAAACGCTGGTACCGCGCTTGACGTACACGCCTACTGCACTCCCGTTGGCGCCGCTTGTTGTTGAGTTAAGGGTCGTCAGGCCGGTCAGATTAAAGAAGGCATCATCTTGATCGCCGTCCAGCGCAACCGCATATTCAATATCATTGCGAGTATTATTGATATTAACGGTCAGATTATCAGCGATTAATTTTCCCATACCGCTGGTAGTGATGGGAACAGTACCAACTGGCGTATCAAAATTAGTGGAAATACTCACCGCCGCGGCGAAACGTGACGTTGTACCGGAGAGGGGATACAGATTATGTTCCACATTGATAGTGGAACCCGACCCTAAATTGAGCGTGCCACCATGGGCTATCGAGACAGCAAGATTCTGCGTATATCCTTGATGTATCTGGCTTATATCAGTAGGGATGGGAACATAGAAACTCTCACCATCAAAATTAATCGTCACGCTACCATTGTTTTCGATGGAAATAGTATTATTTTCGCCAATAACCCCAATTCCCTGATAGATACTGCCATTATCTAACACACCGCTACCGGTGATCCGATTATCACCCAGATCGGTAATTTTTGCCGTTGCGTTGTTTGCGAACAGCGCAACGCCGATCAATAAAGCGGTCGTTTTTAGTTTGCATTTAATCATGTTTTATTTATATCCCTAAAAATAAATCATCCTAACTTTCTGAGATGCCCACGATGCTTGTATTTGTGAGTGAATCACAATCTCTCCATTACACGCATTGGGTATAGGATAAACAATATTTCGTTTTTTATGCTATGGGTAACTACGGTGAATAAGAACAATCCTATTTTTATATTATGTTTCTTATTTAAGATGTTTTGCAGGATAAAATGCTGACAAATTAAAATATTTTCACATTTTAATCTGTTTAATTAAATTGTACGACCTTTGAATCACCAGGCCGCTTTATAAAGAGCGAGCTCATTTAAGATGATATAAATCCCTTAAATTAAGCTATCTGAATGTTGCTGACAGGAAGACAGAGATAGGCTTTAAAAATATGTTATGGTTCAGCACAGTCATTATTAAAAATCAAAACAACCTGGTGCATTTATCTCTATGCCAGAGACCGGTGTCGTGTTTCATTAAGAAGGCTGTGGAGTCACTTCATTTCAGGATGATATCTGGGTTGATTCTGTTGCGGGGTAAAGAAAAGGAGAGGGGGGAGGTGTTGCCAGACGGTTTTTCCATCAATGGGGAGATTCACATCGGCTTCTTGCTCAACGCGACCTGTACGAAGAGCCTTAGCGTACGATCTTATCCGTTTCTCAGGCGTTCTCTGGTGCAGTCAGTGGGATTCGGTTTTGCTATGACTCATCAATCCGTTGTTGTCTAAACAGGATAAGGAAGGAGGGCTTTCTGGAAGTGTAGGCCGGATAAGGCTTCGCCGGCATCCGGCATACAGATAACGACATTATTCTCTATGAAAGTTTGAAATATCGACCGTGTTTTCTTTCACCGCATCCATCGCAGAAATGAACGCATTTTCATGGTCTTCCTCTTCTGTGCGCGGTAAAGAGTTACCGTAGAAGCGCCCATTTTTATGGATAGCCAGAGAATCACTTTTCACCTGACCATTCACGATACCCTGCGCGTTTATACTGACCTCGCCACCAATACAGTTTCCATTCAGCACGCCATCAACGGCGATAGCATAAGCAATAATGTCACCTTCAACATGTCCACTTCTTAGAATGTGAACCGTTTTCTCTGAACGAATAATACCGTCTATGCGACCATTAACGTGAATGTCGCTGGTTGAGTTCAGTTCACCCTTAATAATGCAGGTTTCAGGAATGACAGCAACGGAAGGTTCCATCTGTACGCTTTGCGAGGGTTTGACGGTGATTTCGACGTCGTCGCCCAGATAGGAAACCTGGGAAGAATCAAGAGAAGATGCAATGTTAATATCTGCGTTGGTATCAGCAAAAATCGTGTTTTGCGCTTTACGTTTAAACATGGTGCGGATCCTCATCGATGATGAAAGTAAATAAACGGCATAAATTAAACCACAGCTTAAAATAATTACGGCAATAATCTTCCATCGCGATTTTAACGTGATATAAAAATGTTGGTCACCTATGCCGTAATGTATAATGAGGTAAAGCCAAAGCCCCCAAACAAGCCACAGGAGGTTATATTGCATAATCTTTCACGTAATCTCCTGTTTGTATTTATAACGGTTAATAGGTATTGCGACGGTATCATTCAGCGATTCATTCCACAATAAAAAACAAACTTTGCTTTATTTGGTTTGCAATAATTAAAATTTCATCTG
The DNA here is from genome assembly GCF_000981805.1 of Citrobacter amalonaticus Y19. Lineage (NCBI taxonomy): Bacteria > Pseudomonadati > Pseudomonadota > Gammaproteobacteria > Enterobacterales > Enterobacteriaceae > Citrobacter > Citrobacter amalonaticus. The sequence continues at coordinate 527,039 of NZ_CP011132.1, forward strand.
TTTAAAAAATATCAACGCAATATTAACAATAATGAAAAAAAAGCGCTGAGTAGTAAGCGCCAGATTGCTCATGATAAGGCCTGGGATAATACTTTCCGGAATGCTTCAGGATCGGTAACGGGGTAATTTTTCGGATTTTTTTTCTTTTTCAGTAAAAGACTTTGTGCAGTAGTTTGAAGTTTTGGTGATGAAATGCTGCCAGGGCAGGGGGTATCCACTGGATGGCGTGCAAGATGTTATCGGCCAGAAGAAAGAAGAATGACGGTCAACCACGTTGTCACAGAGACGGATTTGCAAAGGTCCAACTGTGATTGAAATGTAAAAAAGATGTAGTGATGAAAAATAAGTAAAGGTAAGTGGCTGTTTTTTTTAGGATGAATCCTAGAGTCTGCAATGCTGAAGAGGTGAAGCGCAGGTCAGTCAGACCTGCTCTTTAGGCAAACTCAGAATAAAACGGGTGACGCGGGTATCTGAGGTCACCGACACGGTTCCGTGGTGCGCTGTCACAATGGATTTCACGATGGCCAGGCCAATACCGCTGCCTTCTCCTTTGCGCTGGCGGGACGGATCCACGCGATAAAAGCGATCAAACAACCGTGGCAGATGTTCGGCAGGGATGGGCGTTCCCGGGTTTTCAATGATGATGTGCACCTGGTCGTCCGCCTCTTTCAGTCGCACGGTGATGCTCTGGCCCGACGGCGTATAGCGCATCGCGTTGGAGAGGAGATTGCTTATTGCCCGGCGCAGCATGCCGGGATCGCCGGAAACCAGGCATGGACGCCCTTCAAAATGCAGTCCGACTTCCCGCTCTTCCGCCAGCGCTTCAAAAAAGTCGAACACTTTCGTGACTTCATCCGCCAGATTGAGCGCTTTTTTCTCCGGAATCAGTTGGTTGTTATCGGCCTGCGCCAGAAACAGCATATCGCTGACCATTTTCGCCATATGGCTAAACTCTTCGAGGTTGGAATAGAGCACCTCTTCCAGTTCCTTCTGACTACGAGGCTGGCTGAGAACAATTTCCGTCTGTGTCACCAGGTTGGTGATGGGGGTGCGGATCTCATGGGCAATATCGGCAGAAAAATTGGACTGGCGGGTAAAAACGTCCTCAATACGCTCGATCATGTGATTAAAAGAGAGCACCAGCCGTTCCAGTTCAATGGGCACCGATTGGGGATCCAGGCGAACGTCGAGATCTTTCGAGGTAATGTTTTGAATCTGTCGACTGACGCTGCGGATCGGTTCGTGCCCTTTATAAACGGCAAACAGCACAATAAGAATGATCAGCATACTGATGATCGAGGCGGTCATGATCAGCTTGTTTTTCAGGTCGTTAATGTAATGCAGGTGGAAATCGATCGACAGCGCCAGATACAGGGTATAGGCCGGTTTGCCCTCGACCAGCGGCCCGACCGGCAGGCGGATCATGCGCCAGGTGGAATGCGTGCCGTGGCCTGGCATCTGCATCGACGGACCGTTAATCAAATAGACGTTGCCACCCGGAACGGTTTTATCCGGCGTGGCGCGGGCCAGAAACTGCCGGATGTCCGGTACATGAGGGGAATGAAAAAGCGCCTGCTGGTTTGCATCCTCCAGCGAAACGATCACGTTTGAGTAACCGGCCACGACGTTTTTCAGGATCTCCAGCCGCCGGGATTCCGGTTCGTCGGAGGGACTGAGGATACGTTCAAGGGTGGCGCTGATTTCGGTTAAGTCGTTGATGTCCTGTTCGGCAAAATGCACTTTTACCGACTGGACCATTATCCAGGTAAAGGCAAAAAAAGAGGCAATGGTCGCGAGGCTGATAAAAAAGGTCAGACGCGTCGCCAGCGAAAAAGGGCGGGAAAATCGCTTACTGACCATCCGGCACCTCAAGCACATATCCCACGCCACGCACGGTCTGAATCAGCTTAGGTTCAAAGTCGTTATCAATTTTGCCGCGCAGGCGCTTCACGGCGACATCAATGGCGTTGGTATCGCTGTCGAAATTCATGTCCCACACCTGAGAGGCAATCAGCGAGCGGGGCAACACCTCTCCCTGGTGGCGCAGGAAAAACTCCAGCAGGGTAAATTCTTTGCTGGTGAGCGTGATGCGCGTTCCGCTACGACTCACTTTGCGACTCACCAGGTCAACCGTCAGATCGGCTACCTGAAACTGGCTTTCGACAATCACCGCGGCTCCCCGGCGCAGCAGAGTTCTTACGCGCGCCAGCAGTTCGGCAAAAGCAAAGGGCTTAACCAGATAATCATCCGCCCCTAACTCCAGTCCTTTCACCCGATGTTCGATGGTGCCCAGCGCGGTAAGCAGCAGAATCGGCATACCTTTATTGGCGCTACGCAGCATCCGGACGATATCCCAGCCGTTGACGTCGGGCAGCATGATGTCAAGGATGAGCAGGTCGTATTCACCGGTCATCGCCAGGTGGTAACCGTTCAGACCGTTGTCGGCAAGATCGACAACAAAGCCAGCTTCCGTCAGCCCTTTGGTCAGGTATTCACCGGTTTTTTTCTCATCTTCGACAATCAAAATCTTCAACACGTTCTCCTTCACCACGCGAATGTCATGGGGCCCCTCAATTCTAGAGAAGCCAGATCGGATAGCAATCGCATTCTGGGAAAATGACAGCTTTGTCATTTTGCTGTCACGGGTTGAACAGAGAGCGCCAGGTAAAGTTGCTGATATCAACCCACATGAAAATCAGGCTTATGCGTAATTTTAGGTTTCTCACGCTCTCGATGGCGTTACTGCTGGCAGGATGTTCACTCGCGCCGGACTATCAGCGCCCGGCGCTCCCGGTGCCGCAACAGTTTTCTCTGAGCCAGAACCAACTGGTGACGTCACCGGCGGGTTATCAGGACAGCGGCTGGCGGCAGTTTTTCGTCGATCCACAGGTAAAAACGTTGATTGACGAGGCGCTGCGCAACAACCGCGATTTACGCATGGCGACGCTAAAAGTGCAGGAGGCGAGGGCGCAATACCGGGTCACCGATGCCGATCGTTATCCGCAACTGAACGCAGAAAGCAGCGGAAACTGGAGTGGAAAGCTCAAGGGCGACACCCGCAGTACGCGTGAATATGAGGCCGGACTGAACCTGAGCTTTGATCTGGATTTCTTTGGCCGACTGAAAAACATGAGCGAAGCCGACCGACAGAACTTCTTCGCCAGTGAAGAGGCGCGTCGGGCGGTGCATATTCTGTTGGTGTCCAACGTGGCGCAGAGCTATTTCAATCAGCGTCTGGCCTTCGCGCAGCTCCAGGTGGCGCAAGAAACGCTGAGCAACTATGAGCGCGCCTATGCGCTGGTGGAAAAACAACTGGTCACCGGCACGACCAACGTGCTGGCACTGGAACAGGCGCGCGGCGTGATCGAAAGTACCCGCAGTGACATCGCGAAGCGTCAGGGTGAACTGGCGCAGGCGAACAACGCGTTGCAACTGTTGTTGGGGAGCTATGGCGCACTGCCGGATGACACGCGACAGAACGTCGGCGATCTCAACGGCGTGACGTTACCGCCGTCGCTTTCATCGCACATCCTGTTGCAACGCCCGGACATTATGGAAGCCGAACATGCGCTGATGGCGGCGAATGCCAATATCGGCGCGGCGCGGGCGGCATTTTTTCCCTCCATTACGCTGACCAGCGGAATTTCTGGCAGCAGCAGCGACCTTTCAACGCTGTTTTCGGCGGCAGGCGGGATGTGGAATTTCATTCCGAAGGTGGAGTTACCCATCTTCAACGCCGGGCGTAATCAGGCCAACTTCGATCTGGCTGAAATCCGCCAGCAGCAGTCGGTGGTCAATTACGAGCAGAAGATCCAGAACGCTTTCAAAGAGGTTGCCGATGCGCTGGCGCTGCGCCAGAGCCTGGCCGATCAGATTCGCGGTCAGCAGCGTTACCTGTCCTCGCTACAAATCACCCTTCAGCGCGCCAGAGCGCTTTATCGCAACGGTGCGGTGAGCTATATCGACGTGCTGGACGCCGAACGTTCGCTCTTTACGACACAACAAACCCTGCTTGACCTTAATTATGCCCGGCAGGTTAACGAAATTACGCTCTATACCGCGCTTGGCGGCGGTTGGCTGGAATAAATCAAATGACATCATGGGAGATTAAAATGAACACAGTATTTAAAGCAGTGGTATTCGCGGTTTTCTCGACGCTGGCGATTAACGCTCAGGCTAATGAGCACCATCACGGCGATATGATGAGCGCCATGCCTGCCGCCGAACAAAGCCCGGTAATCAGCGCCACCGGCGTGGTGAAAAGCGTTGATAGGGAAAGCAAAAAAGTCACCATTGAGCATGGTCCTATTCCCGCGCTGAACTGGCCGGCAATGACCATGCGTTTTACCATCACGCCGCAAACGCAGCTCAACGATATAAAAGCGGGTGACAACGTGGCGTTTACGTTTATCCAGCAGGGCAATCTCTCTTTATTGCAGGATATTAAAAGCCAGTAATTCACTCTTATTTTAACGTTGAGCATGACCTCATGAAAAATATCGCGCTGATTATCGGCAGCATGATGGCGGGCGGCATTATCGCCGTGGGCGGCTATGCGTATTTCGCCGCCGCGCACCCGTCGGCGGCGACACCGCCTGCCACGGAAAAAGAAGCCCGCACCGTGCTGTTCTGGTACGACCCGATGTACCCGAATACCCGCTTCGATAAACCCGGTAAATCGCCCTTTATGGATATGGATCTGGTGCCGAAATATGCCGATGAAGAGTCTGCCAGCGGCGCTGCGCCGGGCGTCCATATCGATCCGACACAAACGCAAAACCTCGGTGTGAAGACCGAGGCCGTGCGCCGTGGTCCTCTCACGTTCGCCCAGACGTTCCCGGCCAACGTCAGCTACAACGAGTATCAGTTTGTCATCATGCAGGCACGGGCCGCCGGGTTTGTCGAGAAAGTCTGGCCGCTAACCGTGGGCGATAAGGTGAAAAAAGGCGCGCCGCTGCTCGAACTCACGATCCCTGACTGGGTGGAGGCGCAGAGCGAATATCTGCTGCTCAAAGAGACCGGCGGTACGACAACCCAGATTGAGGGGATTCTGGAGCGGCTGCGTCTGGCCGGTATGCCGGACGCGGATATTCGACGTCTGACCGCAACGCGCAAAATTCAGACCCGCTTTACTCTCACCGCCCCCATTGACGGGGTGATTACCGCCTTTGATTTACGCGCTGGCATGAACATCGCCAAAGATAACGTGGTGGCGAAAATTCAGGGGATGAACCCGGTGTGGGTCACGGCCTCCGTGCCGGAATCCATCGCGTGGTTGATTAAAGACGCGTCATCGTTTTCGCTGACCGTTCCGGCGCGTCCGGATAAGTCATTCGCTTTCCGTAAGTGGACGCTGCTGCCCAGTGCAGATACCACTACCCGGACGCTGCAACTGCGTCTGGAAGTCGAAAATCCGGACGAAGCGCTGAAACCGGGGATGAATGCTTATCTCAATCTGAAAACGGAAAGTGAGCCGATGCTGCTGATCCCGTCTAAAGCGCTGATCGATACCGGCAGCGAGCAGCGGGTGATCACGGTGGACGGTGATGGCCGTTTTGTCCCGAAGACGGTCTCCGTCTTCCAGGCCTCACAGGGGGTGACGGCGATCCGTTCCGGGCTGGACGAAGGCGAGAAGGTAGTTGCCAGCGGCCTGTTCCTGATTGATTCGGAAGCCAACATTTCGGGGGCGTTGGATCGAATGCGCGCGCAGCAACCGTCGGCGACGTCCGGCAATGCGGCCCATGCGCACTGAGGAGAACGCAGATGATTGAATGGATTATTCGCCGCTCGGTGGCCAACCGCTTTCTGGTGATCATTGGCGCGCTCTTTCTCAGTGTCTGGGGCACCTGGACTATCGTCAACACGCCGGTGGATGCGCTGCCCGATCTGTCCGATGTGCAGGTGATCGTCAAAACCAGCTATCCGGGACAGGCGCCGCAGATTGTCGAGAATCAGGTCACCTATCCGCTGACCACCACCATGTTGTCCGTGCCGGGCGCGAAGACGGTGCGCGGCTTCTCGCAGTTTGGCGACTCGTATGTCTATGTCATTTTTGAAGATGGCACCGATCCGTACTGGGCCCGTTCACGCGTGCTGGAATATCTCAACCAGGTGCAGGGTAAGCTCCCGGCGGGCGTTAGTGCGGAAATGGGGCCGGACGCCACCGGCGTGGGTTGGATCTTCGAGTATGCGCTGGTCGATCGCAGCGGTAAACACGATCTGGCGGAACTGCGATCGCTTCAGGACTGGTTCCTGAAATATGAGTTGAAGACCATCCCGAATGTGTCGGAAGTGGCCTCTGTAGGCGGCGTGGTGAAAGAGTATCAGGTGGTGATCGACCCGATGAAACTCGCTCAGTACGGCATTAGCCTGTCAGAGGTGAAAGGCGCGCTGGATGCCTCTAACCAGGAGGCGGGCGGCTCGTCGGTGGAACTGTCGGAAGCGGAGTACATGGTCCGCGCCAGCGGGTATCTACAAACGCTGGATGACTTTAATCACATTGTCCTGAAATCAGGGGAAAACGGTGTGCCGGTGTATCTGCGTGATGTGGCGAGAGTGCAGATCGGCCCGGAAATGCGCCGGGGAATCGCCGAACTCAACGGCGATGGTGAAGTGGCCGGCGGGGTGGTCATATTGCGTTCCGGTAAAAACGCGCGTGAGGTGATTTCGGCGGTCAAAAGTAAACTTGAGACGCTGAAAAGTAGCCTGCCGGAAGGCGTGGAAGTAGTGACCACCTACGATCGCAGTCAGTTGATTGACCGCGCCATCGACAATCTCAGCACTAAGCTGCTGGAAGAGTTTATCGTCGTGGCGCTGGTCTGTGCGCTGTTCCTCTGGCACGTGCGTTCCGCGCTGGTGGCGATCATCTCGCTACCGCTGGGGCTGTGTATCGCTTTTATCGTGATGCATTTCCAGGGGCTGAACGCCAACATTATGTCGCTTGGCGGGATCGCTATCGCGGTGGGGGCGATGGTGGATGCCGCCATTGTGATGATCGAAAACGCCCATAAACGGCTGGAGGAGTGGGAACATCAGCATCCGGGCGAAGCGCTTGATAACGAGACGCGCTGGAAGGTGATCACCAACGCGTCCGTGGAGGTCGGCCCGGCGCTGTTTATCAGTTTGCTGATCATCACACTCTCTTTTATTCCCATCTTTACCCTTGAGGGTCAGGAAGGACGCCTGTTCGGGCCACTGGCGTTTACCAAAACGTATGCGATGGCGGGGGCGGCGTTTCTGGCGATCGTGGTGATCCCGATTCTGATGGGGCTGTGGATCCGCGGTAAAATTCCGGCGGAAAGCAGCAACCCGCTCAACCGCTTTTTGATCCGCATTTACCATCCGCTATTGCTGAAAGTGCTGCACTGGCCGAAAACCACGCTGCTGGTGGCGGTGCTCTCGATCCTGACGGTTGCCTGGCCGCTGAGTAAAGTGGGGGGCGAGTTCTTACCGCAGATTAACGAAGGCGATCTGCTGTACATGCCGTCCACGCTGCCGGGGATTTCGGCAGCAGAAGCGGCCAGTATGTTACAGAAAACCGACAGGCTTATCATGACCGTACCGGAAGTGGCCAGAGTCTTTGGTAAAACCGGGAAAGCGGAGACCGCCACGGATTCAGCTCCGCTGGAAATGGTGGAAACCACTATTCAGCTTAAACCGCAGGAGCAGTGGCGTCCGGGCATGACGATGGACAAAATCATTGAGGAACTGGACAAAACCGTCCGCCTGCCGGGGCTGGCAAACCTGTGGGTGCCGCCGATTCGTAACCGTATTGATATGCTCTCTACCGGTATTAAGAGTCCGATTGGGATTAAAGTTTCCGGTAATGTGCTGGCCGATATCGATGCCATGGCTGAGCAGATTGAAGAGGTCGCCCGAACCGTCCCAGGCGTGACGTCCGCGCTGGCCGAGCGTTTGCAAGGGGGCCGTTATCTCAACATCGACATTAACCGTGAGAAGGCGGCCCGCTACGGCATGACGGTGGGCGACGTGCAGTTGTTCATTACCTCCGCCGTCGGCGGGGCGATGGTGGGGGAGACCGTTGAGGGGATCGCCCGTTATCCCATCAATCTGCGTTATCCGCAAAGCTACCGTGACAGCCCACAGGCGCTGCGTCAGTTACCGATTCTGACGCCGATGAAGCAGCAAATAACGCTGGGAGATGTGGCCACAATCAACATCACGCCGGGTCCCTCGATGCTGAAAACCGAGAATGCGCGGCCCACCGGTTGGATCTACATTGACGCGCGTGACAGGGATATGGTCTCCGTGGTCAACGACCTGAAAAAGGCGATTGCCGATAACGTCCAGTTGAAGCCCGGTACCAGCGTCGCGTTTTCTGGTCAGTTTGAGTTGCTGGAGCGGGCGAACCATAAGCTGAAGCTGATGGTGCCCATGACGCTGATGATCATCTTCGTCCTGTTGTATCTGGCCTTCCGCCGTGTCGGGGAAGCGCTGTTGATCATCACCAGCGTGCCGTTTGCGTTAGTGGGCGGGATCTGGTTTCTGTACTGGATGGGATTCCATCTGTCGGTGGCGACAGGAACCGGGTTTATCGCGCTGGCGGGGGTGGCGGCGGAATTTGGCGTGGTTATGCTGATGTATCTACGTCATGCCATTGAAGCCGACCCTTCGCTGGACAATCCGCAGACGTTCAGCGCAGAGAAACTGGATGATGCGCTGTATCACGGCGCAGTGCTGCGGGTACGGCCCAAAGCGATGACCGTGGCGGTGATCATTGCCGGTCTGCTGCCTATTTTATGGGGAACCGGGGCCGGTTCGGAAGTGATGAGCCGGATTGCGGCGCCCATGATCGGCGGCATGATTACGGCGCCGCTGCTGTCACTGTTTATTATCCCTGCGGCTTATAAATTGATGTGGATGCGCCGTCACCGCAAAATATCACCTTAATGCCATCATCATCCGGCCTGCTGCAATCGAACAGGCCGGATAACATCATCTCTTACGGTATGATTTCTATTCTGTCTGACATATTCCGCAATACTGTCAAATGCGTTATCTGATGATAACGCTTATCCCTTCCTGAATCTCCATTTATTGTTCATTCGCTCCCCTGATATTTAATTTTGCCGTTACCTGTCAGCAAGTTGTGCATAAAAAGCACAATTCTCCCCCTTATGTTGCAAATGGTGTAAACATCGATTTTATATTTCAGAATCGTGCAGTTAATCGCATTTTATTCATTTTTATTATCCAGTTTTCGTTAAGTTAATCTCCTTTTGCGCATAATGCGGGCCACTTTTACACTTCACTGAATGTTTTTACATATCAATTAATCAGTAAAAATAGCCAAAAACTTAATATCATGCGAAATATCTGAAAGGTAATCCCTTATGGTAATCAAAAAACCATCAGCGGGAGTCAGTTTTAGCCTTTTGTCATTAAACACGAATGAGAAGTATCTGAAACACAAAATAAGGATTTTATTATGGGATTTGGGATGGCAAAGGACAATAAATTTGAGATCGTGGCCATTATTCGCGAAGAGCTTCTCAGAAAAACCAAGGTGGAACTGAAATTTAAAGACACCAGCGTGGTCACTCAATTAGAAAAGGTTGACTTCGACTACTTCGTGATTGCCAACAATAGCGACATCCCTCTCTCTTCTATCCAGTCTTTTATCTTGCACAGTGACAGCGGCATTATCAGGTTCAATGCCCGATTCAGCCAGTCGCTGACCGATAAACTGGAGTGCGGACTGGCGTATCGCATACCTGAAGTGATCTTATTGGTCCAGCGCCGCCAGCATCAGCGTTTCTCTTTTTTAAAGGGATATCACTTTTACTGTTCTGGTCGCTATAAAAATGGTGAGAACTACGTGCTGCAGATTAAAAATATCTCTCGCGGTGGTTGTGCACTGATCTCACAAAAAATAAATACCCGCTTTCTTTATAAAAATGCGCTGATCAAAGGGGCACTCCTCGATTTTGAACAGTTTGGTCGTTTGCATTGCGATCTCCGGGTGGTCAACGTTGTTGCTATTAACGAATTTGATGAAAACAATCAGCTTTATTCTTGTCAGCAGATCTCCTGCAAGTTCGAATTTAAACATCCCCGCGATGCGTTGGATGTCGAAAAGGTCATTATTCATTTTTTGATGAGTAACAAATTGAAAAGTTTATAAAGGAAGGTGAACTTTATGTTGATGTGTGGAAATGAAGATTTTGTCGGCAGCAGTGTCTCAACGTATTTGAAAAGTAAAAATGCCGAGGTGACGAATGTCCCCTGGCAGGTGATGGTGGATTACTCTGCACGTTATCGCCATCGGCTGATGATTTTTAATATTATCAGCCACGAACAGTCTTACGCAGATTTCGTGAGCTATTTAAATAAGAACCGCTTTAAGGTTTACGATAATGCCGTGGTGGTGATTGCCGATGACCGTCTGGCGAAATTGTGCATTGAGTTGCTGTATGTTGAAAAGGCCATTGTGCTGACCGATAAATCACCGCTGCGTGATTTTGGTCGACTGACAACCCTGACGGGGGAGTGCTGGAATCCGCGCTTATTCCGTTCGCAAAAACGGCTGAGCGATCGTGAACAACAAATCCTCAGTTTGTTGGTGAGAGGATATTCGCCCGGCGAGATATCGAGTCTGATCAGCGTGAGTTATAAAACGATACAGACTCATAAAATGAGAGTCATCGCTAAGTTGGGGCTGGCCCATTCTACTGAACTGAATAAACTGATTGTCAGATTCAACCATCCGTTGTCTTTTTTGTCCTGAGTTTGTTATCAGCCTGATGGCGCTTCGCTTATCAGGCCTACAGATGTCACGAGTAACGTGTTGATATTCCAAAGTCTGTAGGCCGGGTAAGGTATAATCTACAGATGTCACGAATAACGTGTTGATATTACAAAGTTTGTAGGCCGGGTAAGGCATAGCCGTCACCCGGCATAATCCCAGTTCGACACGTTGTCAGCAATCTGAAATCCCTCTGTATTCCAGAGGGATTTTTCATATCAGAACGACTTTTTAAAGCCAATGGAGGCATTGACTGGCGCTTCCACCTGCGACTTATGCCCGCCGTTGTTGAACTGCGTGCCCAGTTCGCCGTACACCTGCAGATCGCGGTCGATGTTCCAGCTCAGACCTGCTGCCACCTCGGTACTGGAATACTGCTGCGAGGATTCCAGCGTTGTGGTCGCAACCGCATTGCTGAAGTGGGTTTTGTCTTTCGACCCCAGTCCCTGCCACAGGTTGACGCGACCATAAGGCTGAATCTTGCCGTGACGGGTGTCATAGTCGGCCTTCAGTCGCAGCCCTACGCGGGCGGTAAAGGCATCGGCGGTATCGAGTCTGACTTTCGTCTTCGTCGCGCCGCCCAGCGTGCTGTCATCAAAATCGCTGTACTGATAAATCAACTGCGCCTGCGGTTCCAGACTCCATGCGCTCGCCCCTAAACGGAACGCTTTGCCGATTTCCGTCGAGGCGGTTAGCGTGTGGCCTTTCACGGTATGGGAGCCATTGTTTCCGGATGCTGACAGGCGCGCGTCATGGTTTCCGTATTGCAAGACGTTATCCATGTATACGCCATCCGTGGAGAACCAGGTGGCATAACCGCCCAGGTAAAACGCGTTGTCGTCAATGTTACCGCCTTTACCCGCGCTGCCCGCATTACTGCCTTTGACGCTGCTGTCGATATCCAGAATGCTGGTGTAAACACCGGCTTTCCAGTTGGCATTCGCGTAGAGGTCAACCCCCGCCTGAATCCCCATTGTGTGGCTGGTGGTCTGCGTGCCGGTGACATCATCCAGTTTGGTTTTACCGGAGTAGCCAATCATTCTCGCCCACGCCCGGTTGTCTTCATCGAGACCTGGTCGCGCGTCGTCTCCCATTCGCTGGTGCAGGTTACCTAACAGGCTCAGGTCGCCTTGACGCACCACGCTGGCGAGACCCGAGTAGAGCATGGTCTCCGGACGATAGGCGCTGCGCAGATACCAGTTTTCGCCCAGACCTTGCGTGTTGCCGGCATACAGCTGGTATTCAAACGCCCCGGCGGACATGCGGTTACTCGCCAGATAGAAACCGTCGCGTGTGGATTGCGCCGTGGTGGTGGCACCGTTCTTCGCCGTCACCACTTCGATCCCGTCGCCTACCGTCGGCGCGCCCAGTCCGGAACCGTCCACGTTCAGCAGCGTGCTGCCGCTGACCTTACCGCCATCGATCACCAGTCGATCCGCAATACCTTGACCGCTGTTGCTCTGTGCGGCGGCTAATGCAAGCGTCCCGTTATTGCCGCTGTAATCGCCTTTCACCGTTAACGCGGAGCCAACCGCCGCCCCCGTCAGCGACACGTTGCCGCTGTTGGTTAATCCGGCGACCGTCTGATCGTACCCTTGAGTTTTCAGCGCAGTGTCGCTTGCCACATAGTGATGAGACGCGGCGCTCAGCGTATTGGCGCCACCGGCTTGCAGAACGCCACTGGCGACAAGCGTTGCGCCTTTGTAGCTATTCGTTCCTTCCAGCGTGGTGGTGCCGCTGCCGGTGTGGTGGAGCTGTCCTTCGCCGCTGATATTACCGCTCAGGGTGTAGCTGTTGCAGCGTTTCACATCCAGTATGCCGTCAGCGATGATATCGCCCTGTATGCTGCCGATCTCACCGCCGTTACCCAACTGCAACGTTCCCTGCACGACGTGGGTACCGCCAGTGTAGGAGGTATCCAGCGTGAGCATCAGCGTGCCCTGACCGGTTTTTGTTAACTGACCGCTGCCATCAACTTCAGTCAGCAGCGCAACGTTGAAGCCGTTGGTGTCGAAGGTCCCGCCGCCGGATTCCAGCGTCACCTGACGAGCGGTATTAAACGCATCGCCATATTTCAGCGTGCCGCCATTAAAAGTGATCCCGGTATTGGCCGCGCCGAGGTTGTTATCGCCGGAAACTTGCAGCGTCCCTGCCGTAATGGTCGTGCCGCCGCTGTAATGGTTATCGCCGGTCAGGATCAGCGTGCCAAGATCGCTCTTATTGACGCCGCCAGCGCCGCGGATCTGACTGTCGATGGTGGCGGTATAGCCTGCGCCATCGACGGTGCCGTCGCCGACGCGAATCAGCGTATTGGCCGTGTCGGTGGTGATGGCATCGCCCGCCACGCGGTAGCCATCGGCGGCAAACTGCGCGCCGCTGATGATCACATCACCCAGGCTGTTATCCACGGTGACGTTGCCCGCCTCCCCCTGGAAGACGGCGAAAGCGGCATCGGTGAACGGGGCGTTCAGGGCGCCTTCCGGCGTGGATTCATCAGTGGTCCAGTTGTCGTTGCCATGGCTGGACTGCCAGATACCGTCGCCGCCGTTGATCACGCCGTTGTTTTTCAGTTCGCCGTTTTCACCGCCGGTGCCGTCCCAGAAGCGCAGGGTCAGCCCGCCGTGATTCACCAGGTTGACCTGATTTTTCACTGACGTCTGCACGTACAAACTGTCCGCCGCTGCCGGGGCGTTGGCAATGTCCATCACGTTGTTGGTCAGCGCGCCGGAGTAGTTAATGACGCGATAGACGCCGACATCAAAACTGCCGCCGGGTGAGGTCGCAATGTTGAGTTTGCCGTCGAGCACCAGATCGCCGTTGACGTTAATCAGGTCGTTGAAGGCACCGCCTGGGGTATACGCCTGACCAAACTGATAGTCCAGTTGCGACAGGTCATTCAGGGTCAGAGAACCGGTGGTCAGTTTGCCGACGCTGTTGAGTGTGGAACCGGCGCTGATATGGCCGTTATCCGCCACGTTCACCGCGCCGCCAATAATGCCGTTGCCGCCGAGCGTCGCACCCGCCTTGACCGTGACGTCACCGGTCGCCGCCGCCTGGTTACCGTTGACCAGCAGCACCCCTTCATCGACCGATGTGGTGCCGGTGTAAGTGTTGTCACCCGTTACGGTCAGCGTCCCGTCGCCGATTTTCACCAGGTTGCCGTGATCACCGCTGATGATGCCGCTGATGGTGTCATCCAGCGCCAGATTGCCGAGGGAGAGCGTTTTATCACCCAGCGCAACGTTACCCGCACCGGAAAGCGAACCGATAGACGTCGCGCTGTCGACGTTGCTGATATCCACGTTGCCGCCGGACTGGTTTTTCACGGTGGTCATCTGTGCCAGCGCGTGACCGGCAAAGGACATCAATCCGCTGTTGGTCACCGTTGCGCTACCGCCGCTGGCATTCTCTTCCAGCGCCAGCGTGCTCTCTTCTGATACGTTAATGGTCGATTGTCCTGCCGTTGCAACGTCTGCAATCAGCGCCTTTGCTTTACCATTCAGATTCAGCGTCGCGTCGGCGGCAGTGACCGTGTCTTTCAGCGTTAACAGGCTGTCGGTAATATCCAGCGTCAGTGATTGCAAACGGGTGGCAGCGCCGCTGACGTTCAGCGTCGCGCCTTTCGTTACGCTCACCGTGCTGCTGGCGTTGCTGCCAAATACGCCCGTCTGGCTGGCATTCACCGTGACGTTATGAGCCTGACCGGTGCCTTCAATCAGCGTCGTGCCCTGATAGCTGTTGGCCCGGTCGAGCGACAGCGTGCTGGCTGCATCGTGGGTACTGCTGGTGACTTTCAGGTTGCCCGCACCGGTTATCTCGCCAACAGGGGAGAAGTGATGCGAATTCAGGTCGAACACGGCCGCCGTGCCGGATGTGCCCAGAGTGAGGACGCGCTCGGTGGTGAAGTCCGCGCCCAACTGTAGCGTGGAACCGTTGTTGATGGTGACGCCGGTCCCGGCCTGGCCCAGGTTGTTATCCGCCGAGATTTGCAGCGTGCCGCCGTCAATGCGTGTGCCGCCATGATAGGTGTTGTCACCGCTCAGGATCAGCCGCCCCTGGTCAGTCTTGACCAGCGTCAGGCTATCCGCACTGTCACCTTCGCGGATCGCTGATGCGATCGTCGCGGTGAAATTTTCGCCCGCGCCGCCTGAACCGACGCGCAGCATCAGCTCATTACTGCCCGCGATGGTCTCCCACGCGTTCAGCGCATCGCCTTTGATGATATAGCCGTCCGCGTCAAACTGTGCGCCGGAGAACTGAACGTTGCCCGCGCTCCTGTCGACTTCGACCGTGCCGGCGGTGCCGGTAAAGACGGCGAAGGCTTTCTGCGCCCACGGTGCGTTGCCGATACCGTCCTGCTGCGTCCAGTTGTTATCGCCCTGGTTTCCGATCGCCATCCATTTGCCATCGCCACCGTCGATTTTGCCGTTGCCTTCAATCCCGGTTTTACCGTGATTTTCACCCGTCTGCGCGCCGTCCCAGAACTGCAGCGTGACGCCATTGGCGTTGACCAGGTTGACCTGTTTATCCAGCACCGTCTGGACAAAAATGTTGCTCTTATCCTGGCCCGCCGGAACGTCGCCCAACGCCAGCGTCTGGTTGTCGAGCGTGCCGCCGTAGTTATAGAGACGGTAGACGCCCGGTCCAAACGCGCCGCCTGCGCTTTGGCTGACGTTCAGCGTGCCGTCAAGCAGCAGATTACCGGCAACATCGACCAGATCGTTTTGTGCGCCACCGGGCACGAAGGCCTGCCCCAGCTCAAATGCGGACGTCGTTTTACTGCCCAGTTGCAGGCTACCGTTGATTTTCAGCGTTCCCGCGCCGCCGTCGCCTGCGCTGAGGGTGGTGGCGTCATTCATCACGACGTCGCCGCCGAGGGTTCCGGTACCGCCCAGCGTCGCCATGCCATTCACGGTTGTCATGCCCGTCGCGGCTGACTGATTGCCGTTGACCAGCAGCGTGCCGTTGTCGACGGTGGTTTCCCCTTTATAGCGGTTGGTGCCGGTTAAACGCGTGATGCCTTGACCGATTTGTTCCAGCGCGCCGATACCGGAAATCACCCCGTTAAGCAGGACGCTGTTACTGCGGTTAATGGTCAGAATACCGTCATCAACGATCTGAGAAACCGGGTTGATACCCCCCGTCGTGCCTCCCTGACCCAGATGTAATGCACCGCCCTGATTGATGGTGGTCGAACCGCTGTAGCTATTGTCGGCGGTGAAAACCGTCGTGCCGCCCGTTGCGCGAACAAAGTTGCCGCTACCGCTGATGGTGCCCTGATAAATCTGGCTGTCGGCGCCATTGCCCTGCGTGTCAAAGATGATATTGCTGGCATTGCCGCTGGTGGTAATGCTGTAGTTGCCAATGGTTGCGCCGGTATTACTTACATCCCGATGGTCACCTGTGCGCAGCGTCGCGCCGTTGTTAACGGCGAGGGTTCCGTCAGTCAGCGTCAGGCTTTCAACGATGCGCATATCTGCCTGTGCGCCCGTCAGCGTTAATGTATTCCAGCCGCTGCCGATGTTGGTTCCCAGACTGAGGTCATCTCCCAGCAGTGAACCGACATGGCCCGTGGTATTCGTGAAGGTGAGGGCGTTGCCCATCCCGGCGAGCGTGGTGATGTGGCGCGTGCTCGTCAGCGATACATTACCGATGTTGGCCTTGTTGTTGGTTGTCCCCGCGAAGTTCACCTCTCCGGCGAATGTTCCGCTGTTCCAGATAAAGCGGTCGCTACCGGTGCCGGTATTGATGACGCCGCGCGTATTGCCGCCGCTGATGTTGATGGTATCGTTGCCTTTACCGGACAGAATGGCGACATCCCGATCGGTGGCGGCAAGAATGGTTCCGTTGTTGGTGATGGTTTTACCGTTGTCGCCGCTGGCATCCACCACCGGACCGTTTACACTGTTGGAGGTGACGTTGCCGCTGTTGGTGAGGGCGGAAACGTCTTTTGCCAGGATGGCTGATCCACCCGTCGTGTCCTGAACGGTTATATTGGCGCGGGTGGTCAGTCTGCCGTTGGTGCGGGCATCGATCCCGTTCCCTGTGGCGTTTCCGGCATCGTTGTGCACCAGCACCGTGTAACCGGCGCCGATCGCCAAATCGCCGATAGCGTTGTCGCCGTTCTCTTTCATGAAGGCAAAGCCTGAGCCAGAGCCGGTGACGTTGAGCATATTGTTGGCGCCGTCTTTCACGTTCAGCGCCACGCTGGTGCGGATCCCCGGACCGTTGTTGGCGTTAATCGTAACGTCGTTTAGCGTGATATCCGAACTTTCGGCATGGTTCTGAATCCCTGCGCCGCTGCCTAATGCGCTGATGGTGACGCCTTTGGCCGTCAGTGAGCCAGCGCCTGCTTCAAGGCGAATACCGTCCGCCGTACCGTTGGTCGTAATGGTATCGGCTAATCCACCGTTTCCCGCCGTCATATTCAGCGTTGCGCCATTGGTCAGCAGCACGCCTGCAGTGCCGTCATCGACCTCTATCGCACCCAGCTTTTTGATTTGTGCGTCTTTACCGGAGGCGCGAACACCGATTCCGTTGCTGACATGCAATACCTGGGAGGCGTTGTTGCTCAACCGTCCTCCTTCCTGCACGTCGACGCCGATACTGTTTTTACTGGCGAGTTCGATAACCGCGTCCTGTTGCAGCACGATATTGCCCAGATTCTTCGCCACATAGGCGATAACATTCAGCCCATCCACGGCGGATCGAATGGTGGCGCTGGTGTTGAGAACGGTCTCGACGGGGGCGTTCTGTTTGTTACCGTTCAACTGATGCGCCTGCCCGTCGACAATCCCGGCGGTGGTGTTTGAGCCAGTCAGTTCGATAAGGGTCTTATCGCTAATGCTACCGGTTGCGCCACCTTCCAGCAGCAGGGCGGCGGCCCCGTTGCCACTGACGATGAATGTCGCTTCGCCTGTATCCACGGTGCTGCCTGCACCGGTTGCGAAGACGCCAATGGATTTTTCACCGGTTAAGGTCATCTTGAGTGTAGATGACTGATTATTCAAAGGATTGATCGTATCACCGGCAAAGTTTGCACCGTTAGCAATGCGGAACAGCGTCGTGCGCGCCTGGCCGTTATCGTTCATCTCGGCTTTGCCGATATTGGCGGTCGCCCCGTTGCCGTACAGGTAGTAGCCAATCTGATCGCTATTTTTGAACAGCGGACTGCTGGTGCTGTTAATGTTTGCGACCGCATTATCGCGGACGTGAACGCCAATGTTGCCAACTTCTTCCAGCGTGATCGTGGAAAACACATCGACGGTAGCCTGAGCGGTGGTACTTCCCTCGGCCCAGATCGCATAGTTACGGTTCGACGTGCCGCCGTCGCCCGCGACCGCGATCGCGCCGGCATTGCTGGACGTCACATGCGCGTCCTTCGAACTGGCGGTCAGATGGATACCGATGTTGTTGTGGCCGTTGACGTTAATCTCGCCGTCGTTGCGGATCTGCTGGCCGTTTTCGCTGCCGCTGTCGCGTACCGAAATACCGAAGTTCTGGCTGGTGCCGGACGACGAGTCACCATTGAGGGTGATTTTACCCGTGTTGATAACGTTCCCGGTGGCGTTGCCGACCAGGATCCCGGCGGCGTTACGTACGCCAGTTCCAAGGGTGATCGTCCCGTCATTGGTGACATCGCCTGAGCTTCGTGTCAGGATCCCGGCGCTGGGACTTGCGCCGCCTGCCATCGCAATATCCTCAGCGGGGTTGTCAACATTACGCCCAAGGTAAATAGTCCCGCCTGCGGTGTTCGTGAAGGTGGCATCACCGGATACTTCAACGCCGTAAGCCGTTCCCTTACCAAATGAAGCGCCGCTACTGCGTCCGTCGACAACGTTAATTTCACCCTTGTTAATCCCGGTGGTTTCACCGGACAACTGCATACCGATAGCGAGCGTCAGAGAACTGTTGGGTTTATCGGTTGACCATGGGTCGGCGGCGGCCGCAGTGCCGTAGTTGTTGGTTGTAATCGCCTGGTTAATCGTCCCTTCGTTCACCACGGTGCTGTTTCCCAGCCCCTGCATACCGTAAGCGCCGTAGCTGTTGACGTTCTGATTACCATCTTTATCGATAAACAATCCGGAATTGATCGTGCCTCGGTTAGTGGCGCTGGCGTCACTGGCCAGCATGCCTATCGCCAGTCCCTGCCCGGTAGACGTTCGCAGAACGTTCAGAGCCCCCTCATTGAGGACAGAACCGCCGCCATCGGCCTTCATTGCGCCATTGATACTGCCATCGACAGCCAGAATTGCGCCCGCGGCCAGGGTGCCGGTGGTGCCTTGTCCGTTGGCGTAGATGGCATGCAGCTCCCCTGTAGCCGCCGTGGTGTTATTGGTGTGCGCCTGCCCGTCAGTCCAGACATCGTAATCCCAGGTCAGCAGGTCGGCATTGGTGCTGGAGGTCAGCAGTTGATTGATAAGGCTCGCGTAGTAAGTCTGTGCGTCAGACACTTTACTGATAGCGCCAGAATCCAGCCACAGCTGGATCTGGCTGATATCTTGCCCGTCGGGGGTTTTGGCGCTCTCACTGCCGACGCCAATCAGCCAGTTGTTGAAATTCGCCAGATCCGCCGTGCTTTTGATAGAAAAGGTGCGATTACCCGTTTCAACGACCTTGCCCTCTTCGTCGTAGCCGTAGGTCATTAAGGTGATGTCATTGCCAAACACGGTTGTCTGTTTCGAACCGGCAAAGGTTTTGCTCGGAACGACCGGTGCAGCACCAAACTGGATGTAGTTATCGGATTGCCAGTTGACCTTGCTGTTCAGGTCTTGCGCTTTGAGCAGAGAAGAGTCTTTTGCCAGCAGACGGATATCATTTTCTCTGACGTTCAGTGAATTATCGCCAATATTGAGATTGGCGGTTGCGCCATCTTTGGCAAGAGCAAAGCCAAACTGCTTATAGATTTGCGACACATTGGCATCAAAGGTGTTAAGCACCGCATCGCCAATTTGCGAAACGCTAATAAAGTTTGCCAGGCTTGCGGTATCAAACACCTTCAGGGTGGAGGTTGTCTCGGGATCGGCCGGGTCAATTACCTGAAATTCCACGCTTTGCTGTGGGGTAGACGACTGAGTATGACTCAGGTATTCCGCCAGTTCTTCAATGGTGGTGATGGATTTTTGCTCGTGGCTGGGGCTGGTGGCGGTAATAACAATTTTGCCGCTTTCCAGCAGATCCCGGATGGTGGACGACTCCACAATGCCGGTCTGTCCGTAGGCGATGTTGGGGATCGCGCCGGTGACATTCAGTTCGCTGCCGCCGGTGTGGTTTTCATATAAAAAACCGTAGTTGAAGACGTCCTGATGGACGCCAGCGGAGAGGCCATCCTGGTAATCCACGGCGATATCGCGAGTACCATCGGTCACGATCGGCGCCGCGACGGCAGTGAGCGAAACGCCAGCGAATAAACCGGAAACGATAAGCCGTCCCGTTTTACGTGAGCGGCTTTTTTTCTTCCCCTTTGATAATTCGGAGGCGACAACCCAAAGCCCGAGTGCCGCATTCCATATAATGTTGTAAACCTTATTCATAATAACCTCGTCTGCATTTCTATTTTTTTGTTGGCTGGTGCATTGCATTTATGGTTAGGGCTGGCTCACGATGAGTGCGGCCTGGGTTGTCAAATTTCGAAAATGGGAATCCCTTCCGCAGGGCGGAATAATTTTCAGTGATTGGACGCGCCTTAAATAATAATCAGTCGGCCGTGTCTTACTTCCTTGGTTGATGGTTAGCGATAATGGAAAAGCCTGTATTTCAGATGGGTGTTGCGGTATCCCAGTTTTTTGGCAATATTGCTTTTATAAGTACCAATTGTTTTTTCACTTTTATGCGCAATAGTGGCGATGCTGGTCAGTGACCAGCCCCGGGAATACATCATCATGACGTTAAATTCATTCACGCTTATGGCGTTATCCAGCGGACGACTCGTGTTCTTGTTGCTAATGAGGTGAGTGACCCGGCGATGCAGTGCGTCAAGGCTCAACGTGTGATCGAGAAAGTGCATCTGCATGCCGCAAATGGCCTGGAACACCGCAAAGGTTTCGGCATCCGTCAGTACGAAAAGCCTCAATGACGAACGTGAGGAGAGACGACGAATGATGCTGGCGTATTTCAGAATATCTGCCTGTACGGGATGAATAATGAGGTAATCATTATTCTGGACAGCAGGAAGAGAGGAGGGCGGTAAATCGGTTGCATAATATTGTATGCCATAAAAGATTGATGTCCCGCGCAGGATATTTTTCATGCCAAGCCAGGTGTAATAATTATCACCAAAGAAAATAGCTTTAGACATAAATTTCTCCTTGAATCGGCTATAGCATCCTGCCCCTCTTTAAATGACTAAAAAAGGGTTCTTTCCCTTGCCGGGAATCAGTTTGAATTCACATTTTTTATTGGGATTATTCTCAATAGAAATATTACGCTTTGTTAAAATTTAAGATAAATCGTTTATTTCGACGTCGAGAGAATGATTGATAGATTTCACTTATGGATTGATATAAACAGGAAAGAAAATAATGAAGAATATGCGGGGTTGTCTTAAAAAATCACGGAGGCAAAAGAGGCGGGAAGGAGCGCAGTCAGGTGAGGTGGGATAAGCGTGACGATCCAGGGGAACGTAGGTTAAGAATATTCCTGGTTGATGCGGCAATGATGATGCTGCGGTTGGAGGTAACTGCTTAAAATTTATAATTTGATGGTTGATTGTTTTATATTTATTGATTTTTGCAGAGACAACAATCAATGATTATCTTGATTTATATGATTATGTGTTGTTTTTGATTATTTGTGCTGAACGGGCAGCTCAGCGGTCGCCAGTAAGCAGTGTGTCGCAGACAAGCCTTAACCCGCCAGCAGATCCTGCTCAACGTGTTTGACCTGGTTCTCCAGCGTATCGCGCAACTCAGCCAGCGCGCGCTCCTGCTCGGAAAAGTATGCCTCTTTATCGCGAAGCGATGTCGCCAGACGCCAGGCATTTTCCGCTTCCAGTCCGGCTATCTCTTTTAGCAGCGCGTCAATCTGGATCCGCAACTGCTGGATTTTTTGCCGCAGATGGTCGAGGTTGTTCAGCCGATCGCTGGCCATCATCGGTTCCAGACCGCTTTGTAACTGGTTGAGCAGGGCGCGAATGGCCACCAGATCGGCATTCTGTCGGGCCAGATTAAGCTGCACCATCATCTGATGTGCTTTCTCTTTCAGTTCGTCGGCGACGACGTCCGGATGACACAGACGGCTGGCCTGACGCCACAGGCGTTTGAGTTCATTGCGTTCGTCCGTTGAAAGACGCTGATCGCGCGCGAAGCGGTGCTGAGCATCCTGCTGCTGTTCCTGATATTCCTCATATTCATGCGCTGCCTCTTCCTGCGCCTGTCGCGTGTCGCTGTCATCCTGACGGGAAAAATCGGCTTCCAGTTCACGGATCTCAGCGAGCAGATCGGTAATCAACTCCGTTTGCTGCTGGATACGCTGGCGAATGTCGACCGCAGAACGAGAGGTCGAGTCCATGCCCATCCACTGCTGTTTGAGTTGCGCTAACCGATCGATTGCCAGTGAGATGTACTGCTGACAGGAGAGGTAATCTTTCTCGCGGCGTCTGCGCTCCGCCTCTTGCCGACGTTGGGCACTGGCCGCGAGCTGTTTACGCAGTTCGAGAATACGGCTCATTAACGGCCCGAGGCGCAAATGATACTGGTCGTTAAATTCATCCAGAATCTGAATGCGGGTATTGCGGGTGTCGATCAGCTCGCGCAACTGACTTTCCAGCGCTTTTAGTTCCAGCTTGCTGGCGGCAATCGCCGGATCCTGCCAGCTGGTTATTGCGCGCTGATTTTGCAACCAGGTGGCAATTTCACGCATTGCATCACTGAACCGGCGCGTTTCGATAGCCTGGGCAATTGCCGTTATTACGGGATCACCAGATTCCCGCTGCAGATGCACAAGCTGCTGCTGGATTATCTCCTCATCTTCAAGTTCGATGGCGCTTTTAATGATTTCGAGTCGTTTGATGATTTTATTCATGACACCGTTGCCTGGCGTGACCGACACATGAATGACGATATTTAGGTTAAGTCATTCGTTTGAAAAATATAAAAAAAGTGCAAATCGCATTCTGTGGCCTGTGGGGCCTGTTCGTCCAGAATAATTCGCAGAAATTATCGTTCACTCACCATTTTCGTTTGAGCTCTCACAATTCGAACCTCTGTTTCATTAAGGGTATTTTTTGTGCGAAATACGCTTGCTTCGAAAAAGAGAATAAGTATAGTTCTCATTCTCTTTATTGTTTAATGCGTCTCTTTTTTGGTAAGGAACCCAGGAATGAAAAAAAACATAACCGCGCTGGCAGTGCTGATCGCGGCAGCATTAAGCGGTTGCGCGGCCACTACGCCCGCCACCACGCCGACCAACACCGTTGAAAAAGTGGCGGCGCCAGCAGTGGCGACCGATACGTTAAAACGCTCCCTGGCGGATGGTCTGTATGAGATGGCCCTGAATCCGGCAGGGGACGCGCTGTATGTCGCCAGTGCCGAAGGCTTTAAAGATGTTCAGGGCGGGGTGGTCTACAAACTGGATGCCAAAACGCTTAAGACGATCGGGCGCAGCCACACGGATCTGAAAAACTTTGGCATGGCCATTTCACCGGACGGCAAAACGGTGTACGTCACCAACTCGCTGGACGGTGGTCTGAGCGCGTTGAATACCGCGGACGGCAAAGTCAAAAATCGCATCCTGTTCCCGGAGCGAAATCCTGAAGGTTTCCCGTATGGCGCACGTCAGGTGCTGCTGCATAACGGCCTGCTGTATATCGGCGCGGTCGCCGATCCCGCGGTGATCTGGGTGGTTGATGCCGAAACGCTGAAGCTGAAAACGCGCATTAAAAACACCGGCAAATGGATGACGGGTCTGCACTACTCCGAAACCACTCAGCGCATCTATGCCGCGAATGGCGGTGGTGAGATCCTGGTTATCAACCCGCGTAACCAGCGTGTTGAGAAACGCTGGAAGCCGCTGGGTGACAAACCGGCGCTGCTGCTGAATATGGCAGAAGATCCGCAAACCGGGCGTCTGTTCGTGACCGACAATTCCAAAGCGAAAACCACGCTGGTGCTCGATATCCACACCGGCAAGGTGCTGAAACAGCTGGAAGTGGGCGATTCGCTGTCCGTGAAATTCAATGCCAAGCGCCACGAAATTTACATCACCCAGCGGGATTCCGGGAAGCTGCTTAGCCTCGACGCGACCGATTACAGCGTGAAGAAAAGCTGGGATCTGCCGCCGAATCCAAACAGCCTGCTGCTCTCTGCTGACGGTCAGACTCTGTATGTCACCGTGAAACAGAAATTTAATAAGGATCACTCAACCGACGCGCCGGACAGCGTCGTGCGCATTGAGCTGAATAAATAATAAAAACCAGCCGGGGGGCGGATGTCGTCCCCCCGACACATTGACTTCTTTTGATGGCATTCACATGAACAACACCAAAACAATTCTGGCGCTGACGATTGGCGCTATCTCTGGCACGGCCTGGGCGGCAGACACTGCGAAAAAAGCGGAAGATACCATTGTGGTTCAGGCGACAACGAATAATGATTTCAAACCGGGTGGCGACACGCCGTTACCGGCATTCCTTGACGGGCAGGTTGCCAACGGCGGCAGGCTGGGAATGCTCGGTCAACAGAGCGCGATGGACGTCCCCTTCAACGTCATCAGCTATACCTCTAAACTGGTTGAAGATCAGCAGGCAAAAACCATTGCCGATGTCGTGGCAAACGATGCGGGCGTGCAGTATGTCCAGGGCTATGGTAACAGCGCGGAAAGCTTCCGTATCCGCGGCCTGAAGTTTGATGGCGATGACATGACCTTTGGCGGCCTTTCCGGCATTTTGCCGCGTCAGGTGGTGGATGCGCAGATGGTGGATCGCATCGAAATCTTCAAAGGGGCAAACGCCCTGATGAACGGTGCCGCAAGCTCCGCTGTCGGCGGGATGATCAACCTTGAACCGAAACATGCAGGCGACATCCCGCAGGCCAAAGTCGGCGTGGACTACACCTCAGATTCACAGATTGGCACCACGCTGGATGCCGGTCGTCGCTTTGGTGACAGCGACCAGTTTGGCGCACGGGTGAATCTGGTCCACCGTGAAGGCGAAACCCGAATTCAGGACGATCGCCGCCGTACGACGCTGCTCTCCACGGGACTGGACTACAAAGGCGATAATTTCCGCACCTCGCTGGACGTGGGGTATCAGAAGAAAACCTTCCACGGCAGCCCAACCAGCGTCAACATTTCTGCGGTCGATTTCATCCCGACGCTGCCGAAAAATGACCGCAACTTCTCGCAGAAGTGGGCGTACAGCGATATCGAAAACGAATTCGGTATGTGGCGTAGTGAATACGACATCACCGACAACTGGACCGCCTATACCGGTCTTGGCGCTCAGCACGCGCACGAAGAAGGTCTCTACAGCGCGCCGAAACTGCTGGATAAGAGCGGTACGGCCACTGCCAGCCGTCTTGATACTAACCGCATCAGCGACACGGTGAGCGGCATGGCGGGGATTCGCGGCAACTTCGACACTGGCTTTGTCTCGCACAAAGTGAACGTCGGCTACTCGGCGCAAAGCAAAAACGAAAAAATCGCGTGGAAGATGTCCAAAGCGGCGGATAACCCGTATACCAATATCTACCACAACCGCGGCGTTGATGCGCCAGCCAGTACCAACTCAAACGGCAAGGGCGGCAACTACAGCGATCCGCTGACCAGCGGACGCACCCGTACTCAGGGCTGGCTGCTGAGCGATACGCTGGGCGTGCTGGATGACACACTGCTGTTTACCGTCGGGGCGCGCCATCAGAAAGTGGTCATCCGGGGTTATGACAAAGTCACCGGTGCGGAAAACGCCGCCGACGGCTTTGACGGCAGTCGCTGGATGCCCACTTACGGTGTCGTCTACAAACCGTGGGAGGCGATCGCTTTCTACGCCAATCACACCGAAGCGCTACAGCCAGGTAAAACGGCGCCCAATACCGCAACCAACTATGGTCAGAGCACCGGTATCGTCCATTCTAAGCAGAACGAAGTGGGCGTGAAGGCGGACTTCGGGCGCGTGGGCGGCTCGCTGGCGCTGTTTGAGATCAAGATGCCTTCGGCGATCCTTGACAGTGAAACCAAACATTATGGTCTGGATGCCGAGCAGCGTAACCGCGGCGTTGAGCTGAATGTCTTCGGTGAACCGATGCTGGGCATGCGTCTGAACGCCAGCGCCACCTGGCTGCAGGCGGAGATGACCAAAACCAACAATGGCCTGAATCAGGGCAATGATGTGATCGGCGTGCCGAATTTTTACGCCGTGCTGGGTGCCGAGTATGACATCAAACCGATTGAGGGTCTGACCGCCACGGCACGCGTGAACCATTCCGGTTCTCAGTATGCAAACCTGACCAATACCAAAAAGCTCGACAGCTTCACTACCCTGGATCTGGGTATGCGTTATCGCTTCGCGCTTAACCAGAACCAAAACCAGATGACCGTTCGCGCGGGCATCGACAACGTGACCAACGAAAACTACTGGGCCAGTGTTGATGATTCCGGCACGTATGTCACCCAGGGCGAACCGCGCACCGTTAAAGTGTCCGTTGGCTACGAGTTCTGAGTTCCACCTCGTTATCAGGGGCAAGGATGCCCCATCCATTCCCGTGCCTTTAACTTGCTACCTCCAGCATGAAGTGTTAAAACGTGCCCCTTCGAAAAACGAGACAGGGGTAGGACGTGAGAGACGCGTCATCCGCTTCAGGCAATGGCCGTTCTGAAGCGTCGTCGGAACAGACTCCGACGCTGCAACGTGGTTTGCAAAATCGACATATTCAGTTAATCGCCCTCGGCGGCGCGATTGGTACTGGGCTGTTTCTGGGTATCGGCCCGGCGATTCAGATGGCGGGACCGGCCGTACTGCTGGGTTACGGCATCGCCGGGGTTATTGCCTTTCTGATCATGCGCCAGCTCGGCGAAATGGTCGTCGAAGAGCCGGTATCGGGCTCCTTCGCTCACTTTGCCTATAAATACTGGGGGCCATTTGCGGGCTTCCTGTCAGGCTGGAACTACTGGGTGATGTTTGTGCTGGTCGGGATGGCTGAACTGACGGCCGCCGGCATCTATATGCAGTACTGGTTACCTGACGTTCCCACCTGGGTCTGGGCCGCAGCCTTCTTTATTATCATTAACGCCGTCAACCTGGTGAACGTTCGACTGTATGGCGAAACCGAATTCTGGTTTGCGCTCATTAAAGTGCTGGCGATTATCGGCATGATTGGCTTTGGTCTGTGGCTGCTGTTCTCGGGTAACGGCGGCGAGCGGGCGACCATCGACAACCTGTGGCAGCACGGTGGTTTCCTGGCGACGGGCTGGAAGGGGTTGATCCTGTCGCTGGCGGTAATTATGTTCTCCTTCGGCGGGCTGGAGCTTATCGGGATCACTGCGGCAGAAGCCCGCGATCCGCATAAAAGCATCCCCAAAGCCGTCAATCAGGTGGTGTATCGTATTCTGCTGTTCTACATCGGTTCGCTGGTGGTTCTGCTGGCGCTCTATCCGTGGGTGGAAGTGAAATCCGACAGTAGCCCGTTCGTGATGATTTTCCACGATCTGAACAGCAACGTGGTGGCTTCAGCACTGAACTTCGTGATTTTGGTGGCATCCCTGTCTGTTTATAACAGCGGCGTTTATTCCAACAGTCGTATGCTGTTTGGTCTGTCAGTCCAGGGCAACGCCCCGAAGTTTCTGACCCGCGTCAGCCGTCGTGGTGTGCCGGTGAACTCACTGCTGCTCTCTGGTGCTATCACCTCGCTGGTGGTGCTGATTAACTACCTGCTGCCGAAAGAGGCTTTTGGCTTGCTGATGGCGCTGGTGGTGGCAACGCTGCTGCTGAACTGGATCATGATCTGTCTGGCGCACCTGCGTTTTCGTGCTGCGATGCGTCGCAAAGGGCGCGACACCCAGTTCAAAGCATTGCTCTACCCGGCGGGGAACTACATCTGTATTGCCTTCCTGGCGATGATCCTCGTGCTGATGTGCACTATCGACGATATGCGTCTGTCAGCCATGCTGCTGCCGGTGTGGGTCATCTTCCTGTTTGTGGCGTTTAAGCTCTCCCGCAAGAAATAACCCTGTTGATGCCCGGTGGCGCTTTGCTTGCCGGGCATCAAATCTGAAAAGCTATCCGTTTCCCATCAGGTAAGGTCACATCAATACTCAGTTCTCCCCCAAGCGCCGCTACGTAGCGTTTCAGAGTAGACAGTCGAGGGTCGTTACCGGGATGTTCAATTTTAGCCACCGTGGGCTGTTTTACTCCCATTGCCGCAGCGAGTTCGGTTTGCGAGATGTTCAACTCTTCGCGCAACTGGTTGAGTGCAACGATACGGCGCATCTCTTCAACTTTAGTAGCAATGCGCTCCTGACTTTCCACGCTCTGTTGCGCCATCAGTTCTTTCAGCGTAGCCATATGGCCTCCTTACTTCGCCAGATGCTGGCAGAACTCAGCATCTGCCAGCTTAATCATCTCTTTGTAGAATTGTTTTTCCAGGCGTCCCGTTTTATCCCCGGCGCACAACACGATCGCTTTACGGCTGGGATCAAAAGCAAAGAATGCTCTGATTGGTGTTCCCGCATGCTGAATGCGTAATTCCTTCATATTTGGATAGGTTGACGCTTTCACTGTATCAACGTAGGGACGTCCAAGTTGTGGGCCATACTCTGCAAGAATATACATTGCAGCCAGCACATCCTCTTTTAATGCCAAGGTTTGTTGATAGAACCATTCATCAAACCGTTCTGTTGTTTCGACGTCCCACATCGTTCGTCCCTTATAGCTTCCTGGCTATAAATAGTGTATAGCCAAATAGCTATACTCTCAACCTGATCCGTTCATCAGGTCATGAGACGATCTTTATCGTGACCCTTCTCTCAATTCTGTTTCGATCCACAGGATCTTTATTTTGTAATCGATTACTTTTCACGTGATGACAATTTGTAATCGATTACTTTTTAAAGGCGAGGCTCAAAATGGTGTCAACAACGGAAAGTAGTGGAAAGGCGATAGGGCAGCACCGGCTGCTGGTCCCCCGACTGTCGCTGATGATGTTCTTACAGTTTTTTATCTGGGGAAGCTGGTCGGTGACGCTCGGTCTGGTCATGACGCAGCACGACATGTCTTTGCTGATTGGCGATGCGTTTTCCGCAGGGCCGATCGCCTCCATCCTTTCACCGTTTGTGCTCGGTATGCTGGTGGATCGCTTCTTCGCCTCGCAAAAGGTGATGGCGGTGATGCATCTGGCCGGGGCGGTGATTCTGTGGTTTGTGCCGGGGGCATTGATTGCCCAGAACGGGGCGCTGCTGATTGGCCTGCTGTTCGGCTATACGCTGTGTTATATGCCGACGCTGGCGCTGACCAATAACATCGCGTTTCACAGCCTGACGAATGTCGATAAAACCTTCCCGGTGGTGCGCGTGTTCGGCACGATAGGCTGGATTGTGGCGGGGATTTTTATCGGCGTCACCGGCGTGGCGTCCAGTATTACCATCTTCCAGGTGGCGGCGGTCAGTTCCGTGGTGCTGGCGTTGTATAGTCTGACTCTGCCGCATACGCCCGCTCCTGCGAAAGGGCTGCCGGTACAGGTGCGCGATCTGTTCTGTGCTGATGCGTTTGCACTGCTCAAAACGCGCCATTTCTTTATCTTTTCGCTTTGCGCGATGTTGATCTCGGTACCGCTCGGCACTTATTACGCTTATACCGCCTCGTATCTGGCGGATGCCGACATTGCGGATGTCAGTACCGCGATGTCGTTCGGGCAGATGTCAGAAATCTTCTTCATGCTGGTTATCCCACTATTGTTCCGCCGTCTGGGCGTGAAATACATGCTGCTGATCGGCATGCTGGCGTGGTTCGTTCGCTATGCGTTTTTTGCGCTTGGAGTGAGTGAAGAGGGGCGTTTCCTGCTGTATCTCGGCATTCTGCTGCACGGCGTGTGCTATGACTTTTTCTTTGTTGTCGGCTTTATCTACACCGACCGCGTAGCGGGGGAAAAGGTAAAAGGCCAGGCGCAGAGCATGATCGTCATGTTCACTTACGGTATTGGGATGCTGCTGGGATCGCAGATCTCCGGAGCGCTGTATAACCGGTTGGTGGCCGGACAAACCGTGCCGCAGGCATGGGTGACATTCTGGTGGATCCCGGCGGTGGCGGCCGCGGTGATTGCCCTGATTTTCCTGTTCTCGTTTAAGTATGACGATGACAAGGCGTAATTTTCTGGAGGTGGTATGAGGACGATTAAAGGACCGGGTATTTTTCTGTCGCAGTTTATCGGGGAACAAGCGCCGTTTAATTCGCTGGAAGGGCTGGCAGGTTGGGCGGCGGGCAAAGGTTATTGCGCGGTACAGATCCCCTGCCATCAGCCGCAGATTTTCGATCTGGCAACCGCGGCGCAGAGTCAGGCCTATTGCGATGACATCAACGGTAAGCTGGCGGAACACGGGATAGTCATCAGCGAACTGTCGACCCATCTGGAAGGGCAACTGATAGCGGTAAACCCGGTCTACAGCGATGCCTTTGACCACTTTGCGCCAGAGGCAGTGCGCGGTAACGATGTGGCGCGTCGGGCGTGGGCTACGGAAAAGCTGAAACAGGCGGCCGCGGCGTCGGCAAAGCTGGGGCTACGCGCACATGCCACGTTTTCTGGTTCGCTGGCCTGGCCGTTTTTCTACCCGTGGCCGCCGCACAATGAAGCGCGTTTTCAGGACGCATTCAGTGAACTGGCAAACCGCTGGCGACCGATTCTGGATACCTTCGATGCACACGGGGTGGACGTCTGTTTTGAGCTACATCCTGGGGAAGATTTGCACGATGGCGTCACGTTCGAGCGTTTCTTACACCTTCTGGACAACCACCCGCGCTGCAACATTCTTTATGATCCCAGTCATATGCTGTTGCAGCAGATGGATTACCTGGCCTTTATCGACATCTACCACGCGCGTATCAAAGCGTTCCATGTGAAGGATGCGGAGTTCCGGGCGAACGGACGCAGCGGGGTATACGGCGGCTATCAGTCGTGGATCAACCGTGCAGGGCGCTTCCGTTCGCTGGGCGACGGGCAGATCGACTTCAACGGTATTTTCAGCAAACTGACGCAGTATGACTTTGACGGTTGGGCGGTGCTGGAGTGGGAATGTTGCCTGAAAGACGGTGAAACCGGGGCCCGCGAAGGCAGCGAATTTATCCGCCGCCATATCATTCCGGTCTCCGGACGGGCGTTTGATGATTTTGCCGCCGGAGGCGCCAGTGATTAACGTCGGTATTATTGGCAGCGGATTTATCGGTCCTGCGCATATCGACGCGCTGCGTCGGCTCGGGTTTGTGCAGGTGGTGGCGCTGTGCGACGGGAGCCTTTCTCAGGCGCAGGAAAAAGCGCAGGCGCTGAACGTGCCGTATGCCTACGGCAGCGTTGAGGAACTGCTCGCGCATCCGAATCTGCAGGTGGTGCATAACTGCACGCCGAACCATCTGCATGCGCAGATCAACCGGCAGATAGTGCAGGCAGGCAAGCATGTCTTCTCTGAAAAGCCATTGTGCATGACGCCAGAAGAGGCGCGCGAGCTGGTGGCGCTGGCGGAAGAGGCCGGTGTGGTACATGGCGTCAGCTTTGTTTATCGCCAGTTTGCCATGGTGCGTCAGGCGGCCAGCATGATGCACGCAGGAAGCATCGGGCGACTGTTTGCTACTCATGGCAGCTATCTGCAGGACTGGATGTTGCTGGAAACCGACTACAACTGGCGGGTGGAAGCGGCGCTTGGCGGGGCGTCGCGTGCCGTGGCGGATATTGGACCCCACTGGTGCGACACGGTGCAGTTTGTTACCGGACGACGCATCACGGAGGTGATGGCCGATCTCGCGATTGTCTGGCCGACGCGCAAGGCGAATGTTGCGGGTAACCAGACCTTTGTTCATGACCCGAACGCCCGGTATGACGATAAACCGGTGAACACGGAGGATTTCGGTTCGGTGCTGTTTCGCTTTGACGATGGCAGCAAGGGCAGTTTTCGCGTCTCACAGGTGAGCGCCGGGCGGAAAAATGGCCTGACATTTGAAATCAACGGCAGCGAACAGTCCGTGGCGTGGGATCAGGAGGTGCCGCAGCAGTTGTGGGTGGGGCATCGCGCGCAGGCGAATCAGATCCTGACCGATGATCCTGCACTGATGAACCGCGATGTTGCCGACAGCGCCCATTTTCCCGGCGGACATATTGAAGGCTGGCCCGATGCCTTCAAAAATATGATGGCGCAGTTCTACCGTGCCGTTCAGGCTGGCGAAATGGCGAAAACTCCGCAATTTGCGACCTTCCACGACGGTGCGGATGTGATGTATATCATTGATGCGATAGTGAAAAGTCATCAGCAGCAGCGCTGGGT
Source organism: Citrobacter amalonaticus Y19 (assembly GCF_000981805.1). Taxonomy (NCBI): domain Bacteria; kingdom Pseudomonadati; phylum Pseudomonadota; class Gammaproteobacteria; order Enterobacterales; family Enterobacteriaceae; genus Citrobacter; species Citrobacter amalonaticus. The sequence continues at coordinate 559,257 of NZ_CP011132.1, forward strand.
ACGCATTGAGCGATGACGCGTTGCCCGGTTCGCCGGGCAACAAATTTATGATAGCCTGCATAAAACGCTAACCGCAGGATGTGTCGTCGTTATGTCTATTCAGAAAATCGCTCAGTTGGCCGGGGTTTCGGTGGCGACGGTGTCGCGCGTGTTGAACAACAGCGACAGCGTGAAAGCGAAAAACCGTGAGCGGGTTTTGCAGGCAATCAAGGAGAGTAACTACCAGCCCAATCTGCTGGCACGTCAACTTCGCACCGCGCGTAGCCACATGATTCTGGTGATGGTGTCCAACATCGCCAACCCGTTCTGCGCGGAGGTGGTCAAGGGCATTGAAGCGGAGGCCGAGAAAAACGGCTACCGTATCCTGCTGTGCAATTCAGGTTCTGACATCGATCGTTCCCGCTCAGGGTTAAGCCTGCTGTCGGGGAAAATCGTCGACGGCATTATCACCATGGACGCCTTCTCCCGACTGCCGGAACTTGCCGAGTTAATCGGCAGCGCCGCCTGGGTTCAGTGTGCGGAGTATGCCGATGCGGGAACCGTTTCCTGTGTCGGGATCAACGATGTGGATGCGTCGCAGTATGTGGTGAGTCAGCTCGCCGATAGCGGGCGTACGCGGATTGCCTTGATTAACCACGACTTAAGCTACAAATATGCCCGTTTGCGCGAGCGCGGTTACAAGAGCGTGATTCATCTGCGCGATCTGGATTATCAGGTGGTGGAATATGCCAGCGACCTCAGCTCAGCGGCCGGAATGGCGGCGATGCAAACGCTACTGAAAGAGAACCCGCCAGATGCGGTGTTTGCCGTTTCCGATACGCTGGCGGCAGGGGCGCTGCGCGCCATTGAGCAGGCGGGACTCCGTGTACCGCAGGATATCGCCGTGGTGGGGTTCGACGGTACCGAACTGTCTGAGATGGTGTCACTCACGACCATTGAACAGCCGTCGCGGGAGATTGGCCGCAAAGCGGTCACCTTACTGCTCAACAAAATTGATAATCCGGATGCGCCAACGGAAAGGGTCATGATGGACTGGCGCTTTATTTCGCGCGCCAGTACCTGATTTATTGGCTGAAGGTTCCTGCCAGCGAGCGAATATCATTGCCGGTGGGCGACTGGTGAATACGTAAGCCGAACTCTTCCACTACCGCAAAAATATGGTCGAAAATATCGGCCTGAATACTTTCATATTCCAGCCAGACCACGGTATTGGTAAACGCGTAAATCTCGATGGGCAGACCGTGATCGTCCGGCGCTAACTGGCGCACCATTAAGGTCATATCTTTACGAATACGCGGATGGTTGCGCAAATATTCGTTCAGGTAGGCGCGGAACGTCCCAATATTGGTCATCCGTCGATGGTTTAATACCGATTCCGGCGCATCCAGTTGTTGATTCCATTCATCAATTTCCTGATGGCGCGTAACCAGATAAGGCTTCAGCAGGCGCGCTTTATACAGGCGCTGCTTTTCATCATCATCCAGAAAATGAATGCTGGTGGCGTCAATACTGATGCTGCGTTTAATACGCCGACCGCCGGAGGCCGACATACCGCTCCAGTTTTTAAAGGAATCAGAGACCAGTGACCAGGTGGGAATGGTGGTGATGGTATTGTCCCAGTTGCGGACTTTCACTGTTGTCAGGCCAATGTCAATCACCGCGCCGTCAGCGCCGTATTTCGGCATCTCCAGCCAGTCGCCCAGTTTCAGCATGTCGTTGGCGGAAAGTTGAATGCCGGCAACCAGCCCCAGAATCGGGTCTTTAAATACCAACATCAGCACGGCCGCCATCGCGCCCAGGCCGCTAATCAGAATCGCCGGGGATTGCCCCATTAACAGCGAGATCACCAGAATGCCAACGATAATCGCGCTGATCAGTTTAACGCCCTGAAATATGCCTTTGAGCGGAAGCTGAGAGGCTGCCGGTAATTTTTGCGCCAGATTTAAGATGACATCCAGTAATGAAAACAGCGACAGCAGGGCATACATCATGATCCACAACTGCGCACAGGTGGTCAGAATACCTGCCGCTTCACTGCCTTTTTGCAGCCATAGCGCCGCCTGAATATTGACGATAATCCCCTGCAGGGTAAACGCCAGACGATGGAATAACTTGTTCTGGGTAATAATTTGCAGCCACAGGCGGGAACTGGCAGTGGCGCGTTTTTCGAATGTGCGCAGTACCACCCAGTGCAAAATAATATGCACAACGACAGCAGTGAGAAAAATAATACCAAAAATCATCACCAGCGAGGTGGTGTGATTCATCTCAATACCCGCTAAATCTTCAACCTGGGTAATTAATTCCTGCATAACCTCTCCTTTATAAAACAGCGGTCAATGATGACCGCTGAGGCGAAATTATGCAAACGGAGGGACGACGGGTGAATTACACCTCTGTCAGCGTGGTTTCCAGCGGCAGGCGAGATTTTGGCAGCGACGCGTTGAAATCTTCGACGCTATGATGGCCCACAGGAACCACGACCACACTGGTGAAGCCTTTTTCTTTCAGGCCAAATTCCGCGTCGAGAATGGCGGCGTCGAACCCTTCGATCGGTACCGCGTCCAGACCCAGCGCGCCAACGCCTAACAGGAAGTTACCGACGTTCAGATAAACCTGTTTTGCCATCCAGTGCGCGTCATCTTTCAAATCTTTCCGGTGCATGTCGGCGAAGAAAGTACGACCTTTATGGTTGGCGGCTTTCGCGTCGGCAGAGGCAAAACGACCATCAGCCTCTTCCTGATCGACCACGCGCTCCAGCCACGCATCGTCCATCGCCGTTTTGGCGCAGAACACCACAACATGCGAGGCATCGAGCATTTTACGCTCGTTGAAGACATAGCTGCCGGTGGCGGATTTCGCCACGCGCGCTTTGCCTTCCTCTGTGCTGGCAACAATAAAGTGCCACGGCTGAGAGTTAGTGCTGGACGGGCTGTACTGCAGCAGCGTTTTGATTTTTTCTGCTTCTTCAGCGGTCAGCTTTTTATTTGGGTCGAATGCCTTGGTGGAGTGACGCTTTAAGGCTACTGAAACGATATCCATAACTACTCCCGATTGGTTTTAATACCCGCAGGGTACAAGGTTCTCCGGACGATGATAAGAGAGATAATGCGAAAACAGTTTTCGGCTCTCGCGACCAATCAGGTGGGGCGGATGCGTTTTTGGTCGCGTTTGGCCAGGCCGTCGACCACTAAATTCCACGAATCATCGACCAGTTCTTCCAGTAATGACTCACTGATGTCATCGCCGGGGGCGACGGAAATCCAGTGCTTTTTGTTCATATGGTAACCGGGGGTAATGCTCGGGTAAATTTGCTGATTTAGCAGCGATTTTTCCGGATCGGCTTTCAGGTTAATCACCGCGCGGCGGTTAAATTCGGTAACGATCATAAAAATCTTACCGCCGACTTTAAACACGTCGTACTCCGGCCCGAACGGCCAGCAGTGCTCGGTAAACGGAAACGCCAGCGCCAGACGGCTTGCGGACTCATACAGCGTTTTTTCATCCATTATGCTTCCTCACGGGTGAGGGCGCGCCACATCGCTTCAAAGCCCAGGGAGATAAATTCGCTGGCGCGACCCGGTTCGCGAGCGGCAAATTCCATTGTTGTTTCTGCCAGCGTTAAAAACAGCGCATCGCCGAAGGCGCGATACTCATCGGACATAAAGACTGGCAGCACCGAACGGTGGCAAAGATCGCGTAGCTCAGGAAACAGATCGTCGGCTTTTTGTTCCGTCTCTTTGGTTATTTTTTCACTGACCGCCAGTTGGCGAATGGCGCGATGTCCCTGCGTATGGTTGAGACCCCAACTGATATAGCTGCTCCAGATGTAAAAGGTCAGCACTTTGGTATCCGTCAGTGAACGATCGAGGTGCTCGATCAGCGACTGGCAAAGGCTTTGTTTAAGATGAAGATAAAGTTCGTTGATTAACTCGTCTTTTGTCGCGAAATAGCGAAACAACGTTCCCTCTGCCACGCCTGCGTTGCGGGCTATCACAGCGGTAGATGCTGCGATCCCGGATTGCGCAATTGCCGTGGTTGCCGCTTCCAGTAATGCCTGTTTTTTGTCTTCACTCTTCGGACGAGCCACTACACTTTACCCTTATGATTGTTTAAAAAGGTGATTGAAACACGGCCTTTGTAGCGCCGCAACGGTGAATGTCAAAGATTGAAAATCATCTTGACGCGAAACTTCCGATTTCTATAATGAGTGCTTACTCACTCATAATCAAGAGTCAGCCGCGCAAACCATCGGACAGGAGCGCGTTTTACAGGTCAGGATATGAAGCCTCTCTCCGTTTGTGTGGTCGTTATTATGCTCATTGCCAGTGCAGCAACGTTACCGTTTATCCTCAATGCGGGCTTCGGCCAGGCGCCGCAGGGCGCTCAGCTTAGTCAGGTAGAGCAATCTGTGAACTACCGTGATGGGCAATTTCATAACCAGGTGCCAACGCCGGGCTATACCGGAAACAAAAGTATGCTCGCGGCATGGTGGGAGTTTCTGGTCGCGAAGCGTGAAAATGCGCGGCCTGCTCAGCCATTACCGCTGGTTGCCACCGATCTTGCCAGCCTGCCGGTGGAGCAAAATACCCTGATCTGGCTGGGGCACTCCTCGTGGTATCTGCAACTGGGCGGCAAACGTATTCTTATCGACCCGGTCTTCAGCAGCTACGCCGCACCGTTTTCATTCCTCAACAAAGCGTTCGCCGGTGAGTATCCGTGGACGGCACAAGCGATGCCAGAGATAGACCTGCTGATCATTTCGCACGATCACTATGACCATCTGGATTACGCCACCATCACCGCGTTAATGCCGAAGGTTAAACGCGTGCTCACGCCGCTGGGCGTTGGCTCGCATCTGCGTTACTGGGGAATGAATGGCGATGTGATTGAAGAGCGTGACTGGAATCAGTCTGTCAGAGTTGACGATTCACTGATGGTTCACGTGCTGCCCGCGCGGCACTTTTCCGGGCGCGGTATCAAGCGCAACCAGACGCTGTGGGCCAGTTTTCTGTTTGAAACACCGGAACAGAAAATTTATTACAGCGGCGACTCGGGCTATGGCCCGCATTTCAGGGCAATTGGCGAACAGTTTGGCGGCATCGATCTCGCCATCATGGAGAACGGCCAATACGACCAGGACTGGAAATACATTCACATGATGCCGGAAGAGACCGCGCAGGCCGCTCTGGATTTGCGGGCAAAAGCGATATTGCCCGGTCATGCCGGACGCTTTGTGTTGGCAAAGCATAGCTGGGATGACCCTTACAAACGGCTGGCGCTGGCCAGTCGAAATAAAGCGTACCGTCTGCTCACCCCGATGCAGGGGGAACCGGTGAAGCTGGACGATCCAGCGCAACGGTTCACCACATGGTGGGATCAGGCAACACATTTGCAGGAGAGGAGTTCCGAATGACCATTTCTGCTCAGGTTATCGACAGCATTGTCGAGTGGATTGATGATAATTTGAATCAGCCGCTGCGTATTGATGAGATCGCCCGCCATGCGGGTTACTCCAAATGGCACTTGCAGCGCCTGTTTTTGCAGTACAAAGGGGAGAGCCTGGGGCGCTACATTCGCGAGCGTAAACTGCTGCTGGCGGCGCGGGATCTGCGCGAATCCGACGAAAAAGTGTATGAGATTTGTCTGCGCTACGGCTTTGACTCGCAGCAGACCTTTACCCGTATTTTTACTCGCACGTTTAACCAGCCGCCGGGTGCCTACCGCAAAGAAAACCACAGCCGGGCGCACTGATCCTCTTCGGCATGCGGGGATTTAACGGCCCTGATGGGCCAGCGAAAACCAGCGACGCCAGACGTAGCGAATCACGAAATATTCGACAGCGCCAAGCGCTAAGAACCACAGACAGAACAGCAGCGTATAAAGCTGGTTGAGGTCCATCAGATGGAAGGTCGCAACCAGCTTTTGCGCCAGCACCAGTCCCAGCGACGGCGCCGGAAGCAGCAGGCAAGAGAGAAAAGCCAGCAGTAAAATACCGGCGGCGGTCATCAGGGATTCAAGCGGGTGTTTCATGGCATTGTTAAACTTGAGTTAAAAAAGCCATTGTCCGGGATCTTCTCCGCTAACGCAAACCCGCTCCGCTTACCCCGCCCAGATCTCACCATGTTTTTTCACCAGCCCGATGAGCGAACCGCCCTCGCTGACAAACTCTCGCATTGTCTGCGCTTCATTGAGGCCGTTTTTCACCTGACGGGTTAAGGCCTCGATGGCGCTGGCCGCACCCACTTTATCCGCCGATGGCGCCACGTTTTCCAGCAGGCGCAGGGTATCGTCTGACAACGGATGGCGATCGCCGGTATGCACATCGGTCAGAATACCTTCCAGCCCATAGCGGCAGGCCTGAAAGCGGTTGAATTTATACAGCAGGTAATCTCGCTCCTGATGCTTAAACGGACGCTCGGTCAGCAGCCAGTGCGCGGTGGCCTGGATTAATCCGGCGATATTTACCGCATGCGACAGGGTCAGCGGCGTATCCATCACCCGCACTTCGACGGTACCAAAATGTGGGCTGGGACGAATATCCCAGTGCAAATCCTTAATGCTGTCGATCATGCTCGTATAGCTGAGCCGACGGAATAACCCCTCAAATTCCTGCCAGTTGCTGACCCACGGCATCGGGCCGTTATCGGGAAAACCGGAGAAGATGTTCAGGCGTGACGAGGCAAAGCGGGTGTCAGAGCCCTGCATATAGGGCGAAGCCGCTGAGAGCGCGATAAAGTGGGGGACAAAGCGCGACAGCCCGTGCAGCAGATAAATGGCGTCATCTCCGCTGGAACAGCCGACGTGGACGTGCTGCCCAAACACCGTGGCCTGCTGGATGAGGTAGCCAAACCTTTCCAGCGTGCGCTGATAGCGCTCGTTGTCGCAGACCTGCTGGCGCTGCCATTTCTGAAACGGATGGGTGCCGCCGCCGCAAATTTCGAGGTGATGCTCAGCCGCCGCCTGTAGGATCACCTGCTGCATGGCGGAAAACTGCGCGGCGGCCTGATCGATGTTGTGGCAGACGTCGGTGGCCATCTCCAGCATGCTTTCGGTGATATCGTGCTTCACCTCTCCGGCGCTCACCCGATCTTTCACCGCAGCAATCAGCGTCGAAGAGTCCTGACTCAGGTCATAACCCGGTGGATTCACCACCTGCATTTCCAGTTCAATGCCGAGGGTGTACGGTGTCGAGACGTGAAAATCGGGTAGTGGCATGGCGTTCGTTTCCCGGATGATTTGCTTTCAGTATAGAAGCGATGCGGAGATCCGCAGCGGCAGAAGAAATCTGAAGGTGGCGCTTTGAAGACGAATCGGGAACTGCTATAACCAGATTTTACCGTTGCGTAAGGAGTGAGCTGTGCCGGAAATTAATCAGTATGGTCAGACGGTTGGCGACGCGCTGCCGGACTGGCATGGCGCGTCGGTTCTGGAACGAACCGTGCTGGAAGGCCGCTGGTGTCGTCTTGAGCCGCTTGACCCGGAACGTCATGCCGGAGATCTGTTCGATGCCTATGCGCAGGCAGACGACGAGCGGGACTGGACGTGGCTGGCGAGCAGTCGCCCCGACAGCGTTGCGGCGACGTTCCACTGGCTTTGCGGGAAAGCGAACGATGACGCGCTGGTGCCTTTCACCGTCGTGGATACACGCGCTGAACGTGCGGTGGGACTGGTCTGCTTTATGGCTATCGAACGCGAGCATGGCAGCGTCGAAATCGGCCATGTCACCTGGTCGCCGCGGATGAAAAATAGCGTACTGGGCACGGAAGCCGTCTGGCTCCTGTTGCGGTATGCGTTTGCGCTGGGCTATCGCCGCGTGGAGTGGAAATGTGACTCTCTGAACCTGGCGTCGCGTCGGGCGGCTGAGCGGTTAGGATTTGTGTTTGAAGGCCGTTTTCGCCAGAAAATTGTCCGCAAAGGCCGCAATCGGGACAGCGACTGGTTGTCGATGATTGATGGTGAGTGGCCTGAATGTGACCGCGCAATGCAGCGCTGGTTAGCGCCGGAGAATTTTGACGAACACGGTCAGCAGCGGCAAACGCTGGCGCAGTGTCGGTAGCGATAAGCGACATTCCGCTCTGTTACCAGAGCGGAAATCACTTTAGCGCTGTGCCGGTTTGCGTACCGGCGCATCGCCCGCCACGTAATAGCGCGCGGTGCTTTTTGCCAGCGGCGCACGACCGCGAATGGCATCGGCGATTTTCTCGCCAATCATGATGGTCGTTGCATTCAGATTGCCGGTGATAATTTGCGGCATGATCGACGCATCCACCACGCGCAGGTTTTCCACGCCGTGCACCTTGCCTTCACCATCAACCACCGCCATCTCATCAAAGCCCATTTTACAGGTGCCGCAGGGGTGGAACGCCGTTTCCGCGTGGTTACGTACAAACGCATCCAGCTGTTCGTCGCTCTGGCAGTCAATGCCGGGGCTTATCTCCCGTCCACGGAATTTATCCAGCGCTGGCTGGTTGATGATTTCACGGGTAAGGCGAATCGCATCGCGGAATTCCTGCCAGTCCTGCTCCGTTGACATGTAGTTAAACAGAATCGCCGGATGCTCGCGCGGATCGCGCGATTTTATCTGCACATGACCACGACTCGGCGAACGCATCGAGCCAACGTGGCACTGAAAACCGTGCTCTTTCACCGCGTTCGAACCGTTGTAGTTAATCGCCACCGGCAGGAAATGGTACTGAATGTTCGGCCAGCCAAATTCTTCGCGGCTGCGAATAAATCCGCCCGCTTCAAAATGGTTGCTGGCCCCAACGCCAGTCCCGCTAAACAGCCATTCGGCGCCGATCTTTGGCTGGTTCCACCATTGCAGGGCAGGGTAGAGAGAGACCGGTTCTTTACACGCATACTGGAGGTACATTTCCAGATGATCCTGCAAGTTTTCACCGACACCTGGCAGATGGTGAACCAGCGGAATGGCATGCGCTTTTAACAGCGCGGCATCACCCACGCCGGAGCGTTGCAGGATCTGCGGCGAGGCAATGGCGCCCGCGCACAGCAACACTTCTTTTTGGGCCGTCGCGCTGACGGGGAGGGTACTGTCGCCTTCGAGCCACTCCACACCGATCGCTTTTTTACCGTCAAAGAGGATGTGGTCGGTCAGGGCATGGGTCACGATGGTGAGGTTCGGGCGTTTTTTCGCCTGATCCAGATAACCACGGGCGGTGCTGGCGCGACGCCCCTGTGGCGTGACGGTGCGGTCCATCGGACCAAAGCCTTCCTGTTGATAGCCATTCAGGTCATCGGTTCGCGGGTAACCCGCCTGCACACCCGCTTCGATTATCGCTGCGAACAGCGGGTTTACCCCCGGTTTTGAGGTGGTCACGCTGACCGGGCCATCGCCGCCGTGATAGTCATTCGCCCCCACATCGCGGGTTTCCGCCTTGCGGTAATAGGGCAGGCAGTTGAGATAGCTCCAGTGCTCAAGTCCGGGTTCTTCCGCCCAGTGGTCGAGATCCAGGGCGTTGCCACGGATGTAGCACATGCCGTTAATCAGCGACGAACCGCCCAGCCCTTTGCCGCGTCCACACTCCATACGGCGGTAGTTCATATGCGGTTCAGGTTCGGTCTCATACGCCCAGTTATAGCGCCTTCCCTGCAACGGAAAGGCCAGCGCCGCTGGCATCTGGGTGCGGAAATCCGCACGGTAATCCGGACCGCCTGCTTCCAAAAGCAGAACGGTGGTATCGCTGTCTTCTGTCAGTCGTGTTGCCAGTACGTTGCCGGCAGAACCGGCACCAATAATGATGTAGTCAAAATGCAATGAAACCTCCTGCTTAAAATACAGACTGGAAGGGCGCCATCTCGAGCTGGATGGATTTCACCTGGGTATAGCTTTGCAGCGTCATCACGCCGTTTTCACGCCCGATGCCGGAATGCTTGTAGCCGCCAACCGGCATTTCTGCGGGGGATTCGCCCCAGGTGTTGATCCAGCAGATCCCGGCTTCAAGCTGGTGAATGACGCGATGTGCGCGGTTGAGATCCTGGGTGACGACGCCCGCCGCCAGACCGTAATCGGTGTTGTTGGCGCGACGAATGACCTCGTCTTCGCTCTCGTAAGTGAGGATTGCCATCACCGGGCCGAAGATTTCCTCGCACACGATGGTCATCTCATCGTGGCAGTCGGTGAACACCGTCGGGGCAACCCAGGCACCGTGGTCAAACGCGCTGCCCTTTAGCACATCGCCACCGCAAAGCAGCGTTGCGCCTTCGTTTTTACCGCTTTCGATATAGCGCAGGACATTTTCGCGATGCGGGAAGCTGACCAGCGGGCCAAAATTGGTGGCGGGATCAAACAAATCGCCTGCGCGGATCCGCGCCACGCGAGACAGAATGGTTTGCTCGAACGCGCTTTTCATCCGCGCCGGAATAAACACGCGCGTCCCGTTGGTACAGACCTGGCCGGAGCTGTAGAAATTCGCCATCATCGCGATATCGGCGGCGAGATTAACGTTGGCATCCTCGAAAACGATCAGCGGCGATTTACCGCCCAGTTCCATCGTCACCGCTTTCAGCGAGGAGGCGGCAGAGTTCGCCATCACTTTTTTACCGCTGGCGACGCCGCCGGTGAAGGAGACTTTGGCGATGCCCGGATGTTCAGTCAGATAGTGGCCCGTTTCCGCCCCTTCACCCGGCAGGACATTAAAGACACCGTCCGGCAAACCGGCTTCGCTGTAGATTTCCGCCAGCTTCAGGGCGGTCAGCGGAGTGACTTCGCTGGGTTTGAAGATCATCGCGTTGCCTGCTGCCAGCGCTGGCGCAGATTTCCACAGCGCGATTTGAATCGGGTAGTTCCATGCGCCAATCCCGGCGACGACGCCTAACGGCTCGCGTCGGGTATAAACGAAGGCGGTTTCGCGCAGGGGGATTTGGCTGCCTTCCAGCGCGGGGATCAGCCCGGCGTAGTATTCCAGGACATCTGCGCCGGTCACAATATCGACGCTGGCGGTTTCGCTGAACGGTTTGCCGGTATCCAGCGTTTCCAGTTTTGCCAGCTCATCATTGCGTTCGCGCAGAATCTCCACGGCACGACGCAGAATGCGCGAGCGTTCCATCGCGGTCATCGCCGCCCAGATTTTTTGTCCACGCTGAGCGCTTTTCACCGCGCGGTCGACATCCTCGCGCCCTGCGGCCTGTACGGTGGCAAGGACCTCGCCATTGGCAGGGTTGATCGTCTCAAACGTCCGACCGCTGGTGGCGGCGGTATAGCCACCATCAATGTAAAGCTGTTGTTCTGCCATTCGGGACATGTATTCTCCTCGGTGAGTCAGCGACTTTTTGGTAAGTGCTGACTGATGAAATGGGTGGTCAGCGCCTGGGCGAGACTGAGGTTGAACGGTTTACCGCTCAGCGCGGCACGCAGCCACAGCCCGTCTATCAGCGCCGCTAATCCGTAACCCGCCTGCTGCGCCTGTTCACGCGGCAGTTCGCGTCTAAATTCGGCAACGATGTTTGACAGCAGGCGTTTGCTGGCGACCTGTTGCAGGCGGTACAGCATCGGCTGGTGCATGCTGCTGGCCCAGAACGCCAGCCAGGCTTTCATTGCGGCATGGCTTATCTGGGTCTCGTCAAAGTTTCCCGCCACGATGGCGCGCAATCGTAGTTCTGCGCGCGCCCCCGGTAGCGCATGGAGTCGATGCAAAACGGCATGACGCAGCTGGCTGGTGATGTCGCGCATCGTCGCCTCCAGCAATCCATTCTTATCCTTAAAGTAATGGCTAATGATCCCGGTTGAAACCCCGGCGCGACGGGCGATTTGCGCAATCGTCGCATCGTGCATCCCGACTTCATTTATCGCTTCCAGCGTGGCGTCAATGAGCTGCCGCTGCCGTATCGGCTGCATCCCCAGTTTGGGCATTTTGGGACTCCATTCATCAGTTTTGTTTAACCATTAAAGCGGTTTTTGATTGGACGTTCAATATAAAATGTGTCTTAATTGTTGCGAATTTGATTTTTAATAGTTACAGAAAATGTGAGGATACTGGATGTCAGACCTTCCACAGAGCAGAGAAAAGGACAAAATCAATCCGGTGGTTTTCTACACGTCCGCCGGGCTGATTTTGTTGTTTTCCCTGACCACCATCTTTTTTAGTGATTTCTCCGCCGTCTGGATTGGCCGGACGTTGAACTGGGTTTCAAAAACGTTTGGCTGGTACTATTTGCTGGCGGCCACGCTGTACATCGTCTTTGTTGTTTTCATCGCCTGTTCGCGTTTTGGCTCGGTCAAGCTCGGGCCGGAGCAGTCGAAACCGGAGTTTAGCCTGCTCAGTTGGGCGGCCATGCTGTTCGCCGCCGGGATCGGTATCGACCTGATGTTCTTCTCCGTGGCGGAGCCGGTAACGCAATATATGCAGCCGCCGGAAGGGGCAGGGCAGACGATTGAAGCGGCGCGTCAGTCGATGGTCTGGACGCTCTTCCACTACGGCCTGACCGGCTGGTCGATGTATGCCCTGATGGGCATGGCGCTGGGATACTTTAGCTACCGTTATAATCTGCCGCTGACCATCCGTTCCGCGCTCTATCCCATCTTCGGTAAACGCATTAACGGGCCGATTGGGCATAGCGTCGATATTGCCGCCGTCATCGGCACCATTTTTGGTATCGCCACGACGCTGGGAATTGGTGTGGTTCAGCTCAACTATGGCCTGAGTGTGTTGTTTGATATTCCGGACTCGATGGCGGCAAAAGCGGCGTTGATTGTGCTGTCGGTGGTGATTGCCACGATTTCGGTCACATCCGGGGTGGATAAGGGCATCCGCGTGCTTTCAGAACTTAACGTTCTGCTGGCGCTGGGACTTATCCTCTTTGTCCTGTTTATGGGCGACACCTCATTCCTGCTCAATGCGCTGGTGCTGAACGTGGGCGACTATGTGAATCGCTTTATGGGCATGACGCTCAACAGCTTTGCCTTCGATCGTCCGGTCGAGTGGATGAATAACTGGACGTTGTTTTTCTGGGCGTGGTGGGTGGCCTGGTCGCCGTTTGTCGGCCTGTTCCTTGCGCGAATCTCACGCGGACGTACCATCCGTCAGTTTGTCTTCGGTACGCTGATTATTCCGTTCACCTTTACCCTGCTGTGGTTGTCGGTGTTCGGCAACAGCGCGCTGTATGAAATCATCCACGGCGATGCGGGCTTTGCTCAGGAGGCAATGGCGCATCCGGAACGCGGATTCTACAGCCTGCTGGCGCAGTATCCGGCGTTTACTTTCAGCGCTTCGGTGGCCACCATCACGGGCCTGCTGTTTTATGTCACGTCAGCAGATTCCGGCGCGCTGGTGCTGGGGAATTTCACCTCGAAACTGAAAGATATCAACAGCGATGCCCCGTCATGGCTGCGTGTCTTCTGGTCGGTAGCGATCGGTTTGCTGACGCTGGGAATGTTGATGACGAACGGAATTTCAGCCTTGCAGAACACGACGGTGATCATGGGACTGCCGTTCAGCTTTGTCATTTTCTTTATTATGGCGGGATTATATAAGTCGCTGAAGGTGGAAGATTATCGCCGCGAGAGCGCTAACCGGAATACCGCGCCGCGACCCATGGGCGTGCAGGACCGGTTGAGCTGGAAAAAACGCCTGTCACGGCTGATGAATTATCCCGGTACGCGCTATACCCGCGAGATGATGGAGAACGTGTGCTTCCCGGCAATGGAAGAGGTCGCACAGGAGTTAACACTGCGTGGCGCGCATGTCGAACTGAAAAGTGTGCCGCCTGTAGAAGGCGAAAGTCTGGGACACCTCGATTTACGGGTGCATATGGGCGATGAACGTAACTTTATCTACCAAATCTGGCCGCAGCAGTATGCGATTCCGGGCTTTACTTATCGCGCGCGCAGCGGGAAATCGACCTATTACCGACTGGAGACCTTCTTGCTGGAAGGCAGTCAGGGCAATGACCTGATGGACTACAGCAAAGAGCAGGTGATTACCGATATTCTCGACCAGTATGAACGCCATCTGAACTTCATCCATCTGGATCGCGAAGCGCCAGGAAATGGTGTGCTGTTCCCGGGTATGTAGGGCTATCTAAATGTTTTCCGAAAATGAGGTTTTACTGTGTAAGTATACAGTATCCTGAGAGAGGAAGAGTACGATAACGGCGGGTGCCTGATGCTTTCCTGCTTCAGGCCGTTGCTGAGGTCTGGAAAGAAGAAAGCCCCAAGGAGATAGTGCTATCAACCTTGAGGCTACCATTCCAAACCTGAACAATTCGGATGGTAGTCTCTTCTTCGCATGGAGGCAATACATGCTGACGAAATATGCCTTAATGGCAGTCATCGCACTCTGCATTACAGTGCTGGGATTCACACTCCTCGTGCGGGATTCACTCTGTGAGTTCAGCGTCAGGGAGCGTGGTATTGAGTTTAAGGCCGTTCTCGCTTACGAATCGAAGAAGTAGCCGTTATGCGGGGAGCTATCCCCGCATATCCGCTTGTCAGATCTGGATGAGACGGCACCCGCTTTATTATATCGCCCGCAGTCAGTCATGGCTGCGGGCGAATTTCTGTTTACCAGCAGATAAATCCGCCATCAACAACGAGATCGACGCCAGTACAAAACGAAGCTGCATCACTGGCGAGGAACAGCGCCGGGCCTGCCATCTCTTCAACTTTCGCCATTCGCTGGATTGGCGTCTGGCTCTCAAATTCACGCGTCTGATGAACCATCTCAGGGCGGGTATTCATCGGTGTGGCGGTGTATCCTGGGCTGATTGAGTTCACGCGAATACCTTTCTCAATCCATTCCATCGCCAGGCTCTTCGAGAGATGAATAACCCCCGCTTTGGAGCTGTTGTAATGCGCCTGTTCAAGGCCCCGGTTGACGATGATCCCGGACATTGAGGCGATGTTGATGATGGAGCCGCCGCCAGATTCCAGCATCAGTTCCGCTTCGGCCTTACAGGAGTTCCACACGCCCGTGAGGTTGATGTCGATAACGCGCTGCCACTGTTCGCTTTCCATTTCCAGCGCCGGATTGGCGTTAGCAATACCGGCGGCATTCACCGCGATATCCAGACGACCAAACCGTTCTTTGGCCAGCGCGACGGCGGCGCGAAGGTCACTAAGCTGGCGAACATCTCCCGTATAGAGTGCCGACTGGCCGCCAATCGATTCGATATGATGAGCGGTCTCTTTCAGCCCGCCGTCCTCGCGCAGATCAAAACAGACGACCCGCGCGCCCGCGCTGGCCAGCGCCCAGGCAATGGTCTGACCGATGCCGCTCCCTGCGCCCGTGACGAAAGCGACACGTCCTTGCAGGTTAAACAGTTGTTGAGCAAAATCTTTTGCGATCATAGTGATAACTCTCTTCACAAGTACCCCGTCGGGTATTACGACATAATCAGGCCGCCATCAATGTTGATGGTTTGTCCGGTAAGATAGCGCGCATCGTCAGAAGCCAGGAAGGCGACCAGCCCGGCGACATCTTCAGGTTTGCCCGCGCGTTTCATGGGGATGCCCTTAACCCATTCCGCCATCAGTTCACCTTTGCCGTAGCGTTTTTCATCGGTGCTGAGGATCTGGCCCCATACACGATCGTTGTAATCCCACATTTCGCTTTCGATGATCCCCGGACAGAAGGCGTTGACGGTAATGTTCCACGGCGCCAGTTCATGCGCCAGGCTTTGCGTGATGCCAATCACGCCCATTTTGCTGGCAGCGTAGTGTGGGGTATAGATAAAGCCCTGACGTCCCTGGCCGGAAGAGGTATTAATCAGGCAGCCGTGATTCTGTTTCACCATGTATTTCGCCGCTTCGCGACAGCAGAGCCACACGCCAGTGGTATTGACGGCGAGGGTTTTTTCAAAATCCGCTTTCGGCATCCGGTCAAAGTAATCGATGGTGATCACGCCCGCGTTCTGGATGGAGACATCAATCGAGCCAAAGCGCGCCGCCGCTTGCTCATACAATGCCTGGACCTGCTCTTCATTAGTGACATCAACCTGTAGTGATAAAATATCAGCCTGGTAGCGCTGGCGCAGGTGTTCTGCCGTTTCGTGAACGCGCTCAGCGTTGGAGACCATCACCAGGTTTGCGCCGTCCCGGGCGAAACGTTCGGCGATACCTGCGCCAATTCCCCGGCATGCGCCGGTGATGACGACCGTCTTACCATGAAAATCACGTTGCATATTTCTTTCCCCTGTATAAGCCGGACACGCGATGCCCGGCGCAGTGATGCTACTTAACTGGATACGGTATTTGCTGAGGGTGCTGTCGCCTGTTTCTCTTCATGGCGACGCATCAGAATGACTTTGTTCTGTAGCTTTTGCTGGAACTGGTCGACAACCACGGCGGTGACAATAACGACGCCCTTAATGACCATTTGCCAGAAATCGCTGACGCCCATCATCACCATGCCATCGGCCAGGAAGACGATGACGAAGGCCCCGATGATGGATCCGGATACCCGTCCTCGACCGCCGGCGAGCGCGGTTCCGCCCAGAACGGTGGCGCCGATGGCGTCCATCTCAAACATGTTGCCGGTCATCGGGTGTGACGTTTGTAACTGGGATGCGACAATCAGCCCAACAAAGGCGGCGCATAACCCAGAGAAGGCGTAGACGAAAATTTTCGCTTTGACGATCGGCACACCGGCGAGTCGCGCGGCAGATTCGTTACCGCCAATCGCGTAGATATAGCGACCGAGCGGGGTTTTGGTGGTGATCCAGTAACCCAGAACCAGGAAGGCGATCATCAGCCAGATGGGCAGGTAAATCCCGAGCAGCGTGCCGGATCCCAGGGTGGCAAAACCGGTATTGCCCAGCGCCTCCATACCGTTAAGATTGGGGTAGGTGCTACCGTCGTTAAACAGCAGGGCAGAGCCCCTGGCAACGTACATCATGCCGAGGGTACAGATGAAAGGCGCAACGCCAAAGCGGGTGATGACCGCGCCATTGACGAACCCAACGAGCACGCCAAAGATGGCGACGCAGAGGATCACTTCCGGCACGTTGAAGAAGATGATGTTGCCGCCCCAGATGGGCAAGCCATTGGTGAGTAACGCGCCTGCAACCATGCCGCAAATGCCGGCAACGGCGCCGACCGACAGGTCAATGCCGCCTGTCAGGATAACCAGCGTCATCCCAATCGCCAGTAAGCCGGTAATAGCAACGTGCTGGGTCATAATCAGCAGGTTAGATGTGGTCAGGAAATTCGGTACCATCACGCTGAAGAATGCGATGACCAGCAGCAGAGCGATAAACGTTCTGGCCTTCAGCAGGTACATGTAAATCATATATTTCTGGTTCATGATGGATTCCAGCCTGATTAATCTTGCGGTGTAGAAGCCGCGATCAACTTCTCGCGGGTGACTGCATGACGGGGGACATCAGCGGTGATCCGGCCATCAGCCATCACCAGAATGCGGTCCGCCAGCGCCATCACTTCGTCCAGCTCTGATGAAGAGAACATCACTGCCAGCCCTTGTTGTGCCATTTTGCCGATAAGGTGGTACACATCAGTTTTCGCCCCCACGTCGATGCCGCGGGTAGGTTCATCGAGGAACACCACCTGCGGTTGCGTCATTAACGCTTTGCCCAGCACCACTTTTTGCTGGTTTCCACCGCTGAGTGAGGTGATGGGCAGTTCGGGATCGCTCACTTTGATGGCAAGTTGCTGAATCATCTCCTTCACGCTGTCCTGCTCTTTTTGCGGATTCAGCCATTTCCAGGCCCGGCGAAAACCCTGCAAGCTGAGGCCAGAAAGCGTCATATTGGACTGAATCGACATCATCTGAACGACGCCTTCGCCCTGTCTGTCTTCCGGCACCAGTGCCAGCCCTTTTTTAAGCCGTGCCTGAAAATGGGCTTTATCGATGCATTCGCCGTTGAGTTGAACGATGCCGCTCTGGCAGGGCATCAGGCCCACCAACCCTTTGAACAGCTCGGTGCGTCCCGCGCCCAGCAGACCGTAGATCCCAATGACTTCGCCTTTATTCAGGCTAAATGACACGTCATTGAGCTTATAGCCGCCGCTGGAATGGAGCGCTGTCAGTCCCTGCACCGCGAGAACCGTGTCGCCTTGCGGAGCCGGTTGATAATCGAAATGTTTTTTCTTATCGCCCACCATCTGTTCGATGATCCACGGAATGCTGGCATCGCTGACCGGACGCTCACTAATAAAGCGACCGTCACGGAAAATGGTGATGTAGTCACCAATTTCCATGAGCTCTTCCAGCCGATGGGAAATATAGATAATGGTGACGCCGCGCCGCTTGAGTTGTTCAATGACGTTGAACAGGATTTTGACTTCAGACTGGCTTAGCGCAGAGGTTGGTTCATCCATGATTAAGACGCGCGTATCTTTCGAGAGCGCGCGGGCAATCTCGACCAGTTGCTGGTGGCCGATCCCCAGTTCTTCTAAGGGTGTATACGGATCAACATCCAGTTCCAGTCGCTTGAGCAGGGTTTGCGCCAGCGCATACTGATATTTTTCATTAATTTTCCCTTTCTGAAAAAACTCGTTAGCCATGAAAATATTGTCCATGACATTCATATTCGGGAATAAATTCAACTCCTGAAAAATAATACTGATACCCAATTTTTCGGCCTGATGTGTCGAATTCATCGAAACAGGGGTACCATCCAGAAAAATTTGACCGGAGGAGGGGCTTTCGACGCCAGCAAGCATTTTCATCATGGTGGATTTACCCGCACCATTTTCTCCGATCAGAACATTCACTTTATTCCGATATACCCGATAATTGACATTATCTAATGCCACCACGCCAGGATAAACACGAGACAGGCTATGGGTTTCGATAATCACTTCCGATTCGGCGGGTTGGGGAGCGACGATATCTTGCTGTTGCATGTTATTGTCCTCCTGCGGGTTCAATTTTGGCGGGCGTAATATCAGGGATCGTCTGAGGAATATCCCATGCGGAAAATACGCCATACACTTGTGTGGATTCACCGGTTTTAAGTTGGGCAGCCTGAATCATTTTTATCGCCTGGACGTTAATGGCGCGACCATACTCGCCAAATAACACCTGGTCGTTAAAATCACCGTAAGTCGCACCTTTATAAGCGTCGCGTAATTGTGTGCCGCGTAGCGTTGGACCAATCTGAACAATAATATTGCTACCACTTTTATCGGCGACGGTCATTTTTCCGCTGCGGGAGGCGGTATCAATCGTGCCAATTATGCCTTCGACTTTGACGAAAAAGATGCAGGGGTTCTCTTCCTGAGCGCGATAGCCCAGTTTTTTACAGGCACTATCGAAATCTTTCTCGGCCTGCAAAGCCGTCATTAAATCGGCCACCGGACGAGCCTGCCCAACAATTTGCGGCACAATTTTGTTTTGCCACGTTTGGTCTATATTGGACATATGGGGATTAGGCGGAGATTTGAGATCCGCAAGTTCCTGCTGCGAAACGATGCGGCATCCACCCACGGTCAACACGACCAGCGCCAGCCAGGCATTTTTAGACATAATGTTCTCCTCTGCGCCTCCGGGGAGGCGCAACTACCCGAGATCAGGACTTGATATTGAAATCCTGTACTTTATCTGCGTTATCTTTGGTGATGAGAATGCCGCGGAACATGACGCGCTGTTTCTCTGGTTTCACCCCTTTTTGCAGGTAGTTATCCAGATCGGTCACGCCCTGTGCAGCGATAGCCTGAGCCTGCAGCATGACGGTGGCCTGCAATGTCCCGGCTTTCACCGCATCGCGTTCATCGTTGCTGCCGTCAATGCCGACGACCACAACGTCATCGCGGTTTGCGGCTTTCAATGCGGCGATTGCGCCCAGTGCAACAGGACCGTTACCGCAGATGACGCCTTTCACATCCGGGTGAGCTTGCAGAATGCTGTCCATGATTCGCTTACCGTCGATAAGTGTTCCTTTGGCATCCTGTCTGGCGACGCTGACCATATCCGGGAACTGGTCAATAACCTGGTGGAAAGATTTTGAACGGGTAACACAGTTATTATCGGCGAGGTTACAGGTCAGCTCGGCGTATTTCCCTTTTTCTCCCATCTTCTCAACGAAGACGTTGGCAACTTCAGAACCTGCCTGGAAGTTATTATGGGTAATTTGTACTAATGCCACATCATCAACGGGAATTTCGCGGTTGATTAATATGACGGGAATCCCGGCTTTTTTCGCTTTTTCAATGGCTGCAACGCTGGCCGTTGAATCCGCATTATCCAGAACGATGCCCTGAACTTTTTTGCCGATAGCGGTATCAATCAATTCATTCTGTTTTTTTACATCTTCGCTGTGCGACAGAATTGTGGTTTTGTAGCCTAACTCCTGAGCTTTTTCACTGGCGCCTTTGGCTTCCGACGCGTAATACGGATTATCCAGTGAGTTCACCATAATCATAATTGTCCCTTTCTCTGCAGCATGGGCAGTAAAAGACAAAGCGGTCAGGGTTGCAGCGGTTAACAGCGTTAAACGTAATTTCATGACAATGTTCTCTCTGTGTTGTTATTGTCGGGTACGGTGAAACAACGTAAAGCATGAATTCTTATAAAACAGGGCTAATGGTCCGGAGTTCTCCTTCTGTTAATGAGTCGGGATGTCACGCATCTTCCCTGGTGAGGCGTCAGGCGGACGGGGCCGGTTTCCATAGTGTTCTGTTCACCGCATTGCGCCACTCCTGCCATCTTTTTTGCAGACGATGATGGCGGGCCATATCGGGCTGAAATGCGCTGTGTACGGTTAAAAAAGCTTTTAAATCAGTGAGCGAGCCAGGGTGGAGCGCTTTGCGCGCCAGTAACGCGGCGCCAATGGCTGACAGTTCAGGCACATCGCTGCGCATCACCGGACAACCCAGCAGGTCTGCCTGGTACTGCATTAACCAGTCATTCTTTGTCGGGCCGCCGTCAACCATCAGAGCCGACAAGCTAAAGTCTTCATGTTGCTGCATGGCGACCACCACATCGGCGATTTGATAGGTAATCGACTCAAGGGCGGCACGGATCAGATGGGCGCGTTTGACGCCGCGACTCAGTCCGCAGATCACGCCGCGCGCGCTGTCATCCCACCACGGGGCGCCGAGCCCGGTTAATGCCGGGACGAAGTACACGCCCAGGGTTGACTCCACGGAGGCGGGGAGCGTATTCAGTTCATGAGCCAGTTCAGCGTCAGAAAGTTCGCTCAACCCGGTGCTATCTGCCATCCATGCCACCGCATCGCCCGTGTGCGGAATGTTGCCTTCAAGGCCGTAAATGATGTTCTCACCGTCGTGCCAGGCAATGGTGGTCGCCAGTGCGCTAATATCACACTGGGCTGAGGTTACCGGTGCCATCACGGAGGATCCTGTGCCGTAAGTGGCTTTGACGCACCCCATCTCGCCGAGGGCGTGACCAAACAGCGCGGCGTGCGAGTCGCCGACCATCGACATCACCGGGATACCATCCGGAATGCCGCTCAGGCCACGGGTATAACCAAATAATCCACTGGAGGGTTTAATTTCCGGTAATGCGGCGCGGGGGATGTGGAACAGCTCCAGCATCGTCTCATCCCACTGCCCGGAGTGCAGATTGAGCAACTGGGTGCGGGCTGCGTTTGAGTAGTCGCAGCAGAAGGTCTCGCCGCCGGTTAAATTCCACAGCAGCCAGCTGTCAATAGTACCCAGACAGATTTTCCCCTGCGCCGCAAGCTGCGGGCCATCGGCTACCGACTCCAGCAGCCAGCGCATTTTAGAGGCAGAAAAAAGCGGCGCAATTGGCAGGCCGGTGGTGGTTTTGATCAGGTGTTCTTTGTTTTCGTGGCGCAGTTCTTCACAGTACGCCGCGCTGCGTGTGCACTGCCAGGTGATGGCGGAATTCAGCGGTTTACCCGTCTGGCGATACCAGCCAATAGCGGTTTCACGTTGATTACTGATCGCCAGAGCCGCGACATTGTCGGCGCCGACGTGGTTTATCGCTTTCGCAATCACATCAAGTGATGCATCAATCAATACTTCGCCGGATTGCTCAACCCAGCCTTCACGCGGCGTCTGAATGGCCAGCGGTTGAGAAAATTTGGCGACCACCTGACCCTGAGCGTCCAGTGCGACCGCTTTAGCGTTGGTAGTACCTTCATCCAGCGCAATGATGAACTCTTTCTTTGCTGCACACATAGATTGATTATCTCCTGAGTCACATTGCGTCCCGGCGTTGAAGGGAAGAGGGGCTCCCTCACTGTCGCGTCATTACTTAATCAGGCTTGATTGTGACATCGTGTATTTTTAATCTTTGAATATATATTCGATACTGATTATTTATTTAATACCTTAGCCAGAATCTTTCCGTTGGGCTATAGAAAAAATCATCAATTGTGCTGGGAATCACACTTACACAGTGGGAAGAATATCAGGTTTACGCGAAAATAACGCGGAGGTGAATCCTTTCAGTTTATTGAAAAATAGAGGTTTTTAGACGGTCTTTGCGTCGAATCCTTTTTTCGCAAAGACCGAATATGTGGGAGGGATCAGGCTGTTACCAACATCCGTGCGGTAGGATAATCGGTGATCAATACGTCGATATAGCCCCCGTTCAACGCCCCTTTGATGGCGGCAACTTTGTCAGTTCCTCCCGCCAGCGCCACGACGTTGGGGCATTTTTTGACTTTATCGAGCGCCATGCCAATGACCGGATCTTCATCATCCTGTAAGACCGGCTGACCGTTTTTGTCGTAGTAGTGCAGGCAGATATCTCCGACGGCACCGCGATCGGCCAGTACCTGTAACATATCTTCGTGGTAGTAGTTTCCTGACGTCTTAAGCAACTGGGACGGCTCCAGAATCCCCACCCCCACGATGGCGATATCGACATTATCGAAACGCGAGATCACCTCGGCGACATCCTTGCTGGCGATAAGACGATTTTTCTCCTCAACCGATCCCTCAATGCTTTGCGAAGGGAGCAGCCAGGCCTCGCAGTTAAGATGTTGCGCCAGCGTCTGGGTTAAAATGGTGGCCTGCACATTGCCGTTTGGCCCGACGCCGCCGAGTAGCTGGATAACGCCACCGGCTTTCAGGTTCTGAGTATGCACTTCGTCAACCATTGCCCGGATGGTTGAACTCCACGAGGAGACGCCCACCAAATCTTTAGGTCGCAGACGGGTTTCAAGATAATGGGCAGCGGCGGAACCAATGGCGCGTTTGATACTGTGATCGGTGGCATCGTCTTCGGTATCCACCACGATTGCCTGCTTGAGTCCGTAACGATCTTCGATTCCTTTCTCAAGATTCAGAAAGATATTTGAGGGTTGTACGACGCTGATTTTTACCACCCCTTCTTTCTGACAGCGGGTGATGGCTCGGGAGATAAACGACTGAGAAAGCGAGAGAAGTTGAGCAATATCGGACTGCTTGCGTCCTTCAAGATAGTAAAGGGTGGCGATTTTAACCAATAGCCGTTGTTCGTCCTGCTTAGCCATATATTTCCCCGAAAATCATTTACGTACAGCCATTATCTTAGAGACTTTTATCATACGCGAAAACAAAAGGCAGGTAAGTGTGATAAAGCTCTAACTTTGACCAATCCTCAAAAACAGGGATGGACAAATATGGAAATGTCGTTGCATAATTGAATAAAGAATCATATGTGAATATATATTCACAGTGATTTCAGGTCAACTGATTATTCCCGACGTCAATGTGGTCGCGGTGAGGAGGCAGCATGTTCCTGAGTACGATACTGTGGCGTAAGCCGTGTGATGCGAAGCAAAGGGATTTCTGGTTTTTTTAGTCCCTGATGGAATAAATATTCCATGTTGAAAATAAATTCAGAGGTGTTAAATGAATCCCTGGCACTATGATATTCAGACTCTTGAACGCACAGCGCGAGCGGTGCGCCGTCACATCGTCAAGTTAAACGCATACAGCCCGGCAGGAGGGCATACCGGTGCAGACCTGTCTCAGGTTGAACTGCTCACTGCACTCTATTTCCGAATTTTGAATGTCGCCCCGGATCGCATCGACGATGAGGAGCGTGACATCTACATTCAGTCCAAAGGCCACGCGGTAGGCTGCTACTACTGTGTGCTGGCGGAGGCTGGTTTTTTCCCTATTGACTGGCTGAGCACATATCAGCACGCCAATTCTCATCTTCCGGGCCACCCGGTGCGCCAGAAAACGCCAGGTATTGAACTGAACACCGGCGCGCTGGGCCACGGTTTGCCTGTTGCGGTGGGACTGGCGCTGGCCGCAAAGAAAAGCAACAGTGCTCGCCGCATCTTTTTAATTACCGGCGATGGCGAACTGGCGGAAGGCAGCAACTGGGAAGCCGCGCTCGCGGCGGCGCATTATGGACTGGACAACCTGGTGATCATTAATGACAAGAATAATCTCCAGTTGGCCGGACCCACGCGTGAAATCATGAACACCGATCCGCTTGCGGATAAATGGCGCGCCTTCGGCATGCAGGTCACCGAATGCCAGGGAAATGACATGGCGTCGGTCGTCAGTACGCTGGAAGGCCTGACGCAGGAAGGGAAGCCTAACGTCGTGATTGCCAATACCACAAAAGGCGCAGGTATCTCGTTTATCCAGGGGCGTCCTGAGTGGCACCACCGGGTGCCGAAAGGTGAAGAGATTGAACTGGCTCTGGAGGAGTTGAAAGATGAGTAATGCAGAACACCTCGCGAACGTCATGGTTCAGGCGTTTATCGATGCGGTAGAAAATGGCGTTGATCTGGTGCCGGTCGTGGCTGACTCAACCTCCACCGCGAAAATTGGCCCCTTCATCAAGCAGTTCCCGGACAGACTGGTCAACGTGGGGATTGCTGAACAAAGTATGGTTGGGACGGCGGCAGGGCTTGCGCTCGGCGGCAAGGTTGCGGTCACCTGTAATGCGGCGCCATTCCTGATTTCCCGCGCCAATGAGCAAATCAAAGTTGACGTTTGCTACAACAATACCAACGTGAAGCTGTTTGGTCTGAATGCAGGGGCCAGCTATGGTCCGCTGGCGAGCACGCATCACGCGATCGACGATATCGCCATTATGCGTGGATTTGGCAATATCCAGATTTTCGCCCCCTCTTCACCGCGAGAGTGTCGACAGATAATCGACTATGCCATTGGCTATCAGGGGCCGGTGTATATTCGCATGGACGGAAAGGCGCTTCCGGAACTGCATGATGAGAACTATCGCTTTGTGCCGGGTGCCGTGGTGACCTTACGTGAAGGCGATTCGCTGGCGCTGGTGGCGACAGGCTCTACGGTCCATGAAATTGTCGATGCGGCCGCGTTGCTTGCCGATTCCGGTATTCAGGCGACGGTGGTGAGTGTACCGTCCATTCGTCCGTGTGATACCAAAGCCTTGTTAGCGGCAGTGAAAGGCTGTAAAGCGGTGATCACCGTTGAAGAACATAATATCAACGGTGGACTGGGAAGCCTGGTGGCGGAAGTTCTGGCCGAAGCAGGGACTGGCGCGGTTCTGAAGCGCTTAGGGATCCCGGATGGTGAATACGCGGCGGCAGCTGATCGCGGCTGGATGCGCCAGCACCACGGTTTTGATGCGCAGTCGATTGTGGCTCAGGCGCGGGAAATGCTTTGAGGGTTAATGTGTTGCAATGGTAATAACATGGCTGGCGGAAGTGAGCCACCGCACACGCCAGGTCTGGTCGTACGCCCGTAACCTCATCTGGTCATGTTGAACGTCCAGAATGTGATAGTGCATGAATCCGCAGCCTGCCTGCGATAGCCCCTGGGTTGCCTTAAAGGCGCTCTCTTTGGCGGAAAACGCCAGCGTGAGCGCCTGTTCAAAAGGTAATCCGCTCTCTGCTAGCCGTGTTTTTTCTGTCTGTGAGACGATACTGGTTGCCACTTCTGCCGCTGTCTGCGGCGTAAATATTTCCTCTCTATCAACCCCCACGGGCTGGTGGGAAACCACAGCCAGTGCGGTGGTCGCACAGTGGCTGATGCTGCCAAACAAACCTTGTGGCCATAACGGTTGTCGTTGTTCGCCCATTCCCGGCACATTTTTATGCCCCAATTCGCGTAGCGCATGAACGGCGGCAATACGACCGGCCAGATGTTCGGCTTTACGCTTACGCCCGGCATGTGCCAGTTGCGCATGATGGGGAAGCCACAGCAGATCGTGCTCGTGGAAGGTGTCCGGTTCGAAGGTCACACAATGTAACGAGTGGTGAGACAGAGTGAGAAGGGAGTGAGTTGTCTTCATCGTGTCATCAAAACCAAACCCCTCCTCCGGGTGGAGGAGGGGAGTGGGCATCAAAAGTGCGTGTTAACGCTCATGTACCATGTACGACCCGGTTCGTTATAGGTGTACGCACCCGCGCCACGCATATAAGAAACATCGGTCGTGCTGCCAGTGGTCTGGGCATTACCTTCACGCCATAGACGCTTGTCAAAGACGTTATCCACGCCGCCGGTCAGGCTGACATTTTTGGTCACGTCCCAGGTCGCGCTCAGACCCACGATGCTGTACGGGCTGATGGACTGTTTATCCGAGCCTGTCACCGGTTTACCCTGGTAATCGTATTTCTTCGGCTCTTGTTTGCCATACCAGGTAAAGGTGGATTGCAGAGAAACGTCCTGATGTACCTGCCAGCTCAGCGTTGAGTTCAGCGTGTACTCCGGAATAATCGACAGGCGCTCGCCGGTTTCTTTATTCTTACTTTGCAGCATGTAGGTGATGTTGTTGGTCCAGTTAACGCTGCTGCTTACCGGTACGTTCAGCGTCCCTTCCAGCCCTTCGACCACCGCTTTAGGCACGTTCTCCCATTGATAGATATCGGTGTAGGTGGTTTTACCTTTGTTGGTGATAGAGGTGCGGTCCATTGGCACCGTACCGGCTTCGATCTTGTTGCGATAATCGTTACGGAACCAGGTCACACCCGCCAGCCAGCCATCACGTTTGAATTCAAGGCCAATCTCTTTGTTGACGCTGGTTTCTGCTTTCAGATCGTCGTTACCCATCATGTAGCAGCCGATGCCGGTCGCGGCACCCGTGGCGTAACAGCCCTGGCCTTTGCTGTACAGAATGTAGTTCGGGTTGGTCTGATACAGGCTTGGCGCTTTATAAGCTCGCGCGATGCCCATCTTCAGGGTGAAGTCATCGCCCAGACCCTGTGACAGGTTCAGAGATGGACTCCAGTTGTCGCCCACGATGCTGTGGTGATCGAAACGCAGACCCGGCGTCAGCATGGTGCTGTCGGTCAGCTCCATATTGTTTTCAGCAAATAGCGAGAAAATTTCTGCTTTCGAATACGGGCTGCGGTCGGTGCTGCTGGAGCCCGGAATATCCCCCCCCATAAAGGTCTGCGAGTTGGAGAGCATATCCTTCATGCGCTGCTGGGTCCATTCAGTGCCCAGCGTCAGATTCTGATTCACCAGGAAATCGAACGGCAGGCTGACTTCACTGTGCAGCGTGACGTCGTTCAGGTCGGCATCCACATATTTCTGTGACGCTTTCGGGTCGAAGATCCCTTCAGTCCCGCCCGCGAGGCCTTCCGGCGTACGAGAGTTGCGGGTGTGTTCGTACTGTACCCAGTTGGTCGTGGTGACGCCGTTATCCCAACCGCCGTTCCAGGTCAGAGAGTAGTTCTGACGGTAGAGACGGTTGGTCTCTTCGCCATAGTTATCTTTCACCAGTTGGTTGGTGTTGGTGTTCTGCGTGTCCCCGGCGTACAGGTTACCCTGACGGCTGTAACCGGCTTCCAGTTCAATCGACTGCATTGGCGCGAAGTCCCAGCGCACCACGCCGTTAATATCTTTGTTGATGACACCTTCACGACCGGCTGGCAGTGTGTCGGAATAGGTGCCAGTACGTTCAGACTGGTGACCCTGGTTGATGTCACGCGCATCGGCCTGCGTTTTATCCAGATTACCGAACAGGCGGAAGCTGAAATCCCCGCCCAGCGGGCCATTGAGGGTAAAGTTAGTGCGTTTGGTCGCCCCTTCCTCTTTGTGTTCCGGCGCATTGAAATAGGTGTTCCAGGAGCCGTGCCACTCGTTGCTGCCTTTTTTAGTGATGATATTCACCACACCACCGGCGGCACCGTTGCCATAACGCGCTGCGGCAGGTCCGCGCAGGACCTCAATGCGTTCGATCATCTCCGGCGGCACCCACGAGGTATCACCACGGGTATCACGCTCGCCGCGCCAGCCGAGGCGCACGGAGTTACGGCTGGTCACCGGTTTACCGTCGATCAAGATCAGGGTGTTTTCTGGCCCCATCCCGCGAATATCAATCTGACGGTTATTGCCGCGCTGACCGCTGGTCGAGTTACCGGTCAGGTTCACGCCAGGCATGGTACGGATGATTTCAGAGACGTCGCGAGCGGGAGGGTTTTTACGAATTTCATCTGCGGTGATGGTCGACACGCCAGGGGCCTGCAAGTTCTGCTGGGCGGCGGTGACCACGATAGTATCTTCATGAGAGACGGCGGTGCTATCAGCGGTTTCTTCTGCCATTGCGGGCAGCGCTACTCCGTAAATCCCTAAGTTGACCAATAAGGCCAGGGAATGAATCTTCTTGTTCATTGTCTTTCCTGCTTTTCTTTAGCCACGTGTACCAGACACCTGGAATCGGTATCCGGCCCGATGTCGCCCGCCTCTGCGAAAACCCTCCATTCCAGAAAAGCCCGCAGCGCGGTTGGTTAAAAACTGTTCGCGCTTCCCACGGCGCGTCAATACGCTATTGCAAATGCAAATAGTTATCAATAATATTATCAATATATTTCATCTATCGATGAAAAAATTCACAGTAAACATGGGGTTATGACGGTGACAGCGTTAACGGTAGGCAGTGAGGCCTGGTGGCAGTCAAAAAACGGTCCGCAATGGGCGCGTGAAGCAGACGGAAATTACCGGGTGACCTTCTGGTGGCGCGATCCGCAGGGGAGTGAATTTCACTCAGCCATTCAGCGAGTCTGGGTGTATATCACCGGCGTCACCGACCACCATCAGAATGTCTTTCCTCAGACGATGCAGCGCATCGCCGGAACGGATGTCTGGCAGTGGCAGACCGTTTTAAGCGCTAACTGGCGCGGCAGCTACTGTTTTATTCCCTCTACGCGGGACGAGTCGTTTGCGTCGCTGAAGGCAGATGAACCGCTGGATCGCACGGCGCTGCGTGAAGGCTGGCGACAGCTGTTACCACAGGCGATTGCCGATCCGTTGAATCCGGTTAACTGGAAAGGTGGGCGAGGGCACGCTGTTTCGGCACTCGAGATGCCGCAAGCCCCTGCGCAACCGGGCTGGGACGACCCACAAACGCCAGCGTCATTGCCGGTGGTACTGGACTGGAACAGCACGCGTCTGGGCAATACGCGCCGGGTGTGGATTTTTACGACCGGCGATGCGCAACCAGACGAACGCCCCCTGGCAGTTCTGCTCGACGGGCAATTCTGGGCGCAGAGTATGCCCGTCTGGCCCGCGCTCACCTCACTCACCCGGCGTGGTCAACTTCCACCGGCGGTGTATCTGCTTATTGATGCTATCGATACTGCGCACCGTAGCCGTGAACTGCCTTGTAGCGCAGATTTCTGGCTGGCGGTTCAACACGAGTTATTGCCACAGGTCCGGGCCGTTGCGCCGTTCAGCGATCGTCCGGAACGTACAGTCGTTGCTGGGCAAAGCTTTGGCGGCCTGTCATCGCTGTTTGCCGGGCTGCACTGGCCGGAACGCTTTGGCTGCGTGCTCAGTCAGTCCGGCTCTTACTGGTGGCCTCATCGCGGTGGTCAACAGAACGGACTGATTATTGAACAACTTCGCGGCGGTACGCTGTCCGCGCAGGGACTGCGGATTGTTCTTGAAGCGGGAGTCAGGGAACCGGTTATCTTCCGCGCGAACCAGGCGCTTTACACACAACTACAGACGACACAGCAGTCGGTTTTCTGGCGTCAGGTTGACGGCGGACATGATGCGCTTTGCTGGCGCGGCGGTCTGATGCAGGGGTTGATTGACCTCTGGAAGCCGCTGCTCTGAGCGAGCGATTTTCCACGACAGGAGTTGAGTATGGAATTCAGTAATCCCTTCGATAACCCGCAGGGACAGTTTTACGTTCTGCAAAATTCTCAGCAGCAGTTTAGCCTCTGGCCGCAGCACTGCGCATTGCCTGCGGGCTGGCAGGTGGCGTGCGAGCCGCAGTCTCAGGAAGCCTGCCAGCAGTGGCTGGCGCGTCACTGGACCACGTTAATTCCCGGCCATTATGCCGTTTCACAGGAGGCGCAATGAGCCCACGTTTACCGCTTGTCGCCGCACAGCCTGGCATCTGGATGGCCGAAAAACTCTCCACATTACCCTCCGCCTGGAGCGTCGCACACTATGTGGCATTAACCGGTGAACTGGATGCGCAGATGCTGGCGCGCGCGGTGGTCATCGGCATGCAGCAGGCCGATACGTTACGGATGCGTTTTACCGAGGATAACGGCGACGTCTGGCAATGGGTGGATGAGTCCTTTACGTTTGATGAACCGCAGATTTGCGATCTCCGTACCGCCGCGAACCCGCATGACGCCGCGCTGGCGCTGATGCAGGCCGATCTCCAGCAAAATCTGCGCGTCGACGGCGGCAAGCCGCTGGCGCATCATCAGTTGATTCAGGTTGGCGATCGCCAGTGGTACTGGTATCAGCGCTATCATCATTTACTGGTTGATGGCTTCAGTTTCCCGGCGATTACCCGCCAGATCGCTGAGATTTACAGCGCATGGCGCCGGGGTGACGCGACGCCTGACTCGCCCTTCACGCCGTTTGCCGAGGTGGTGGAAGAATATCAGCAGTATCGCCAGAGTGAAGCCTGGCAGCGTGACGCCGCGTTCTGGGCCGAGCAGCGTAGACAGCTTCCGCCACCGGCATCGCTTTCACCGGCTCCGCTGCCGGGGCGTGCGGCGACGTCAGAAATTTACCGCATGAAGCTGAATGCGCCACAAGACGCATTTCGCCATCTGGCGGCGCAACTGCCTGACGTACAGCGAACCGATCTGGCGCTGGCGCTGGTCGCGCTCTGGCTGGGACGACTGTGCAGCCGGATGGAATATGCGGCAGGCTTTATCTTTATGCGTCGTATGGGATCGGCGGCGCTGACCGCCACCGGACCGGTACTCAACGTGTTACCGCTGGGCGTGCGTATTGATGCCGCAGAAAGTCTGGCAGAACTGGCAAAACGACTGTCTGCGCAGCTTAAGAAAATGCGCCGCCATCAGCGTTATGATGCAGAGCAAATCGTCCGCGACAGCGGGCGGGCGGCGGGGGAAGAGCCGCTGTTTGGCCCGGTGCTTAACGTCAAAGTCTTCGACTATCAGTTGGTTATGCCGGGCATTTCAGCGCAAACCCATACGCTGGCGACGGGGCCGGTTAACGATCTGGAACTGGCGCTGTTCCCGGATGAAGAGGGCGGGTTGAGCATTGAGCTTCTCGCCAACCAGCAACGTTATGATGAAACGACGCTCAGACAGCATGCATCACGTCTGATGGCGCTGATCGAACAGTTTGCCGCCAACCCGGCCCTGCGCTGTGGTGATGCCGATCTGCTGCTCCCGGCTGAATATCAGCAGATTGCGCAGGTCAACGCCACGGCGGTTGATATCCCTTCTACGACGCTGAGTGCGCTGGTCGCGGAACAGGCGAGCAGAACACCGGATGCGCCCGCGCTGGCGGATGCCCGCTATCAGTTCAGCTACCGCGAAATGCGCGAACAGGTGGTGGCGCTCGCCGGTGTGCTGCGTGAATGCGGGGTGCAACCGGGTGACAGCGTCGCGGTGGCCTTACCGCGTTCCGTATTTCTGACGCTGGCGTTGCACGGGATTGTTGAAGCCGGTGCGGCCTGGCTACCGTTAGACACGGGTTATCCGGACGATCGTCTACGGATGATGCTGGAAGACGCGCAGCCGAAGCTGCTGATCACCACGGCGGAGCAGCGACCGCGCTTTAGCGACATCCCGGGACTGGAAAGCCTCTGCTATAACGAACCGCTGGCGGCAGGCGATAGCGCGCCGCTGGGGTTATCGCAACCGCAGCATACGGCGTACATCATCTTTACCTCTGGTTCGACAGGCAGACCGAAAGGGGTGATGGTTGGACAAACCGCCATCGTTAACCGTCTGCTGTGGATGCAAAACCAGTACGGCCTGACGGCGCAGGACGTGGTGGCGCAAAAAACGCCCTGCAGTTTTGACGTCTCGGTGTGGGAATTCTTCTGGCCATTTATTGCCGGTGCGAAGCTGGTAATGGCTGAGCCAGAAGCGCATCGCGATCCGCTGGCTATGCAGCGCTTCTTTGCGCACTACGGGGTGACAACGACCCACTTTGTGCCGTCGATGCTGGCGGCATTCGTCGCCTCGCTGACGCCAGAGCGCGCCAGTGAAAGCTGTGCAACGTTACAGCATGTCTTTTGCAGCGGCGAAGCCTTACCCGCCGATTTATGCCGCGAGTGGGAGCAACTGACGCATGCTCCACTGCATAATCTGTATGGCCCAACGGAGGCGGCGGTTGATGTCAGTTGGTATCCGGCCTGGGGTGATGAACTGGCAAAGGTCACCGGCAGTAGCGTACCGATTGGCTTCCCGGTGTGGAATACCGGACTGCGGATCCTGGATGCGATGATGCATCCGGTTCCCATCGGCGTGGCGGGTGATCTCTATCTGACCGGCATCCAACTCGCACAGGGTTACCTCGGCAGATCGGACCTCACGGCGAGTCGCTTTATCGCCGATCCGTTTGCGCCAGGAGAGCGGATGTATCGCACCGGAGACGTCGCGCGCTGGCTGGAAAACGGGGCGGTGGAGTATCTGGGACGCAGTGACGATCAGCTTAAGATCCGCGGTCAGCGTATCGAACTGGGCGAGATCGATCGCGTAATGCAGGCTTTGCCTGACGTTGAACAGGCGGTGGTTCACGCCTGTGTCTTTAATCAGGCGACAGCAACGGGGGGCGATGCCCGCCAACTGGTGGGGTATCTGGTCTCGCAGTCAGGTCTTCCGCTTGATATCCCCGCACTCCAGGCGCAGTTGCGTGAAAAACTCCCGTCACATATGGTGCCGGTGGTGTTACTGCAACTGGCGCAACTGCCGCTTAGCGCCAACGGTAAGCTGGATCGCAAAGCGCTGCCGATGCCGGAATTAACGCCGCGCGCCAAAGGGCGAGTCCCGCTGCCGGGCAGCGAAACGACGGTGGCAAAGGCATTCAGTGAACTGCTGGGTTGTGACGTCAACGACATTGAGGCTGATTTCTTCGCCCTGGGCGGTCATTCGCTACTGGCCATGAAGCTGGCAGCGCAACTGAGCCGGACGTTCGCCCGTCAGGTCACGCCGGGGCAGGTCATGGTGGCCTCGACGGTGGCGCAACTGGCGGCGTTGCTGGATGCGGACGATGACGTACAGGCGCAACGTCTTGGGTTTGAAACGCTGCTGCCGTTACGTAAAAGTGACGGACCGACGCTGTTTTGCTTCCATCCGGCGTCGGGATTTGCCTGGCAGTTTAGCGTCTTGTCGCGCTATCTCAGTCCACAATGGTCGATTATGGGGATCCAGTCGCCGCGTCCGCAGGGGCCGATGCAGACGGCAGCCAATCTGGACGCGGTCTGCGAACATCATCTGGCGACGCTCCTTGAACAACAACCGCACGGTCCGTATTACCTGTTGGGCTATTCTCTCGGTGGCACGCTGGCGCACGGTATTGCCGCGCGTCTGCGGGCGCGGGGTGAAACGGTCGCCTTCCTCGGTCTGCTGGATACCTGGCCACCGGAAACGCAAAACTGGTCAGAAAAAGAAGCCAATGGGCTCGACCCGGAAGTGCTGGCGGAAATTGATCGCGAGCGGGAGGCGTTTCTGGCCGCACAGCAGGGGAACGCGTCAGGCGAATTGTTTAGCATCATAGAAGGGAATTACGCTGATGCCGTCCGCTTACTCACCAGCGCGCACAGCGTCCCCTTTGATGGACGCGCGACGCTATTTGTTGCCGAGCGTACCCTACCGGAAGGGGTAAGCCCCGAACGCAGTTGGGCACCGTGGATTGCAGACCTGGACGTGTATCGCCAGGACTGTGCGCATGTGGAGATTATTTCTCCGTCCGCCTTTGAACATATCGGTCCGATCATTGCCGCGTGCTGTAATGGATATAACCGTGGCTGATTAATGTTGGGGCAGTTATTTGTCCCCCGTAGCAACGCGTCGGCGGGGTTACGGGGGATTTTTTATTACAGATAATCTTCTGTATTGGGAATATTACCCCCAGTGGGGGCAAATTCTGAATTTGGCTTCATCTGCGTATTAGTATTTCTGAATGTTATAGAGGTTTGTTACGCTGTTAGCAGGAATTAACTTTCATGGAACTTGCAACAGGACGTACTGTATGCCGTCACTTAAAGTTAAGCAGGATAAAAATACGGAATTGACTGGCTTTCCGTTGCCGCATATTCAGAATAATGAAATCGATTTATTAAACCTGATTGCTATTTTATGGCAGGTTAAAAAACGCATTATTGCTTGCGCGCTTGCGTTCGCGTTTATGGGGTTATTCGTCACGTTCTTTTTACCGCAGCGCTGGACCAGCGAAGCGATGGTGACGCCAGCCGAGTCAATCCAGTGGCAGGATCTGCGAAGAACACTGACGGGATTACGTGTTCTGGACCTTGATGTCAGTGTCGATAGTAATAACATCTTCAATCTTTTCATCAAGAAATTCCAGTCGTCCTCGCTGCTGGAACAATATTTACGTTCATCTCCGTATGTAATGGAACAATTAAAAGGAGCGGAAATCAATGAACTGGACCTGCATCGGGCCGTTGTCGCGCTGAGCGAAAAAATGAAAGCAGTGGACAGCAATGCCGGAAAGAAAAATGAAACGGCATTGTATACGTCCTGGGCGTTGAGTTTTACGGCACCGACCAAAGAAGAGGCGCAGCAGGTGCTGGCGGGATATATCCAGTTTATTTCTGATATTGTCGTGCAGGATTCACTGGAAAATATCCGCAATCAGTTGGAGGTTAAAACCCGTTTTGAGAAAGAACGTCTGGCGCTGGACCGTGTAAAACTTAAAAATCAACTGGAAACAAATATTCAACGACTCAATTATTCACTTGAGATTGCTAATGCTGCCGGAATTAAAAAACCGGTTTACAGTAATGGCCAGGCGGTAAAAGACGATCCTGATTTTTCTATTTCTCTGGGCGCCGATGGGATCCAGCGAAAGCTGGAAATTGAAAAATCGGTGACGGATGTGGCTGAACTGAATGCTGAATTAAAAAACCGGCAGTACTATGTTGAACAACTGGAATCCGTCGATATTCACGACGTGAAATTCTCGCCGTTCAAATACCAGCTTGAGCCATCATTACCGGTGAGGAAACAGGGGCCGGGTAAAATGATCGTGGTCGTGTTGGCGGCTATCATGGGAGGGATCGTGGCCTGCGCTGGCGTACTTCTCCATCATGCGATGGCAGCGCATAAAAGGAATGGCGCCACTGTCAGTGAACGTCTGGTTTGACTGACGGCCGGAGGGTTCAGTACCTTCCGGCGATCGGCTAACGACGGCCCAGCGGCACCACCAACGGTGTGTTTGCCACCGGGTCGTCAATAATCATGCAGCGTAACCCATAGATTTTCTCAATCAATTCCGCTGTGACGATTTCCTTCGGCGCCCCCTCAGCGACAATTTTTCCTTCCCGCAACGCGATCAAATGGGTGGCATAGCGGCAGGCCTGATTAAGGTCATGCAGCACGGCAGCGAGGGTGTAGCCTTTCTCGCGGTTCAGTTCGCTCAGTAATTCCAGCAGATCAATCTGGTGACTGATATCCAGCCAGGTGGTCGGCTCATCGAGTAGCATGATCGATGTTTCCTGCGCCAGCACCATCGCTATCCATGCGCGCTGACGCTGACCACCGGACAACGTATCCACACTTTGACCGGCCAGATGCGTAATGCCGGTAGCGCGCATTGCCTGCGTCACGGCATCTTCATCTTCTTTGCGCCAGCGAGTAAAAAGCGGTTGATGCGGATAGCGTCCACGCGCCACCAGTTCCTGTACGGTAATATCGCCCGGCGTCGTGGCATTTTGTGCCAGCAGGCCGATACGACGAGCCACTTCTTTACTCGGGTAGCGTTGGATAGGCTCGCCGTCCAGCCAGACGTGACCGTTTGCTGGCGTCATCAGCCGACTGAGGGTCCGCAACAACGTCGATTTCCCGCAGCCGTTTGGCCCGATAATGGCCGTGAAATGGCCATCGGGAATGGTGACGTTGAGGTCTTCGGCAACGGTGAATTTTCCATAACCCAGCGTTAGCTGGTCGCCACGCAAACGGGCTACTGATTCGGTCATTTTTTGCGGGACTCCTGAATTAACAAAGCGATAAGGTAAATACCGCCGATGCTCACGGTGACCACACCCACCGGAAGCTGATAAGGCATAAACAGTTGCTGCGCGCACAGATCGGCTGCCAGCAGTAACAGCGCGCCGCAGAGCGCGGCCTGAGTTAATCCCCAACGCGCGGTGCCGCTCAGGCGACGGGCGATATGCGGGGCAACCAGCGCAATAAAGGAAATTGGTCCGGCCAGTGCGGTGGCCGCTGCGGTTAACACGACAGCGACCAGCATCATGGCAAGTCGTGAGCGCTCCACGCTGACACCTAACGCACAGGCGCTGTCATCGCCCATTTCCAGCAGACGCATGCGGCGCACCAGCAGCCCGGCTCCTGCCAGCATGAGAATAATGATTGGCGCAGAAGGCCAGGTTTTCGCCCAGGTCAGGCCGTTTAGCGATCCGGCGTTCCACAATCCGGCGGTCAACGCGGTGTCCAGCGAGGCCTTCAACAGCAGCCAGGTGTTAAAGGCAAACAGCATGGCGCGAATGCCGATGCCGATAATGATCAGGCGGAAGGTTTCAATACCGTTGCGCCAGGCCAACAGCCAGACCACCAGTGACGTCAGAATACCGCCAGCCATCGCCGCCAGCGCGATAGCCGTCAGATGTTGACCAAACAGCACCATCGCGACCAGCACGCCGCTCCAGGCTCCGGTGTTAAAGCCCATCACGTCCGGGCTGCCGAGCGGGTTGCGCATCAGAGACTGAAAAATTGCCCCGCTGACGCCAAGAGCAGCGCCAATCAGCAGCGCCATCAACACGCGCGGCAGGCGCCATTCGGTCACGACCATCGTCAGACTGCGTGGCGCATCGCCGGTTAAGGCGGCAATAATTTGTGGGATTTCCAGCGCCACTGCACCACTACGCAGGCCCCATAACGCGAAGAGCAGGCAGCCGACCGTCAGCATCAGACACGCTACCAGCAGGCGGCGCGATACGTACATCATGCGGCACCTCGCGGACGACGACGAACCAGAAAGATCAGCACCGGGGCGCCAATGAAGGCGCTCACTACCGACACGCGCAGCTCGCCGGGAACAATCAGGCGGCCAATGATATCGGCAAAAAGCAGCAGAACAGGAGTGGCGATCAGCGTCACGGGGAGCGACCAGCGATGATCGGCGCCAACCAGCCAGCGCGACATATGCGGCATCATCAGGCCGATAAACGCGATCGGTCCGACAATCGCCGTGGCGCTACCGCACAAGACGGTGATGGCTAACAGGCCGATGAGCTGCGTGCGTGCGACTTTGCTGCCAAGCGCCGTGGCGGTATCACTTCCCAGGCTCAGGCTGTTCAGCGCCCGGCTGAGCATCAGCGCGGTAGCGCCGGCAATCAGCACCGGCACCATAACCACTTTGAGCGTTTGCAGATTGCGGATATCCAGTGAACCGGCCTGCCAGTAACGAAGCTGATCGTAGACGTCCGGGTTTAA
This sequence comes from Citrobacter amalonaticus Y19, assembly GCF_000981805.1. NCBI lineage: Bacteria > Pseudomonadati > Pseudomonadota > Gammaproteobacteria > Enterobacterales > Enterobacteriaceae > Citrobacter > Citrobacter amalonaticus. The sequence goes on from NZ_CP011132.1 coordinate 596,964, forward strand.
CAGGGAGATACCGCTGGTGAGACCTTCCAGAACGGCGGCGAGCGCGACGCCCGCCAGCGTCAGACGCACCGGACTTAACTGACCGCCGCCCTGGCTGCCGGTGAATGCCACAACCAGCGATGCCGCCAGTGCGCCGGTAAAGGCCATCACCAGTTGTTCCTGCGGTGTGGAAAAACCGAATAGCGCCGCGCCCAACACAATGGCAAAACTGGCTCCGGCGTTAACGCCAAGCAGACCCGGATCGGCCAGCGGATTGCGGGTGAGCGTTTGCATTAACGCCCCGGCAAGTCCCAGCGCACCGCCCGCTAACAGGCCTGCCAGCGTTCGCGGCAGGCGGGCATCCAGCACGATGGTGCAATCGGCACTTTGACAGGTACCGGTAAGTGCTTCCACAACCACGGAGATGGGCAAGGATTTTGCGCCGATGATCAGACTTAATGCCGTGGCGATAACCAGTAATAACAACAATCCGGGCACGGCAATGGCACGCGTCACGGAAACAGAACATGACATATCAACTTCCCTGATAATGATAGTAATTATCGTTATCGATCTTATTTGATTATGTTAGCATGTGCAGCCATTGAATGGATAATGAAAAAAAGATCGCATTAAGGCGTTGTAATGAATCGACAATCCTGGCTGCTCAACCTCAGTTTGCTGAAGACACACCCGGCATTTCGCGCTGTCTTCCTGGCCCGTTTTATCTCTATCGTCTCCCTCGGACTGCTCGGCGTCGCAGTCCCCGTACAGATCCAGATGATGACGCATTCCACCTGGCAGGTGGGTCTCTCGGTAACGCTGACCGGCAGCGCGATGTTCGTCGGGCTGATGGTCGGCGGCGTGCTGGCCGATCGTTATGAACGCAAAAAAGTGATCCTGCTGGCGCGCGGCACCTGCGGCATTGGCTTCATCGGCCTGTGCCTGAACGCCATGCTGCCAGAACCCTCATTGATCGCCATTTATCTGCTGGGCCTGTGGGACGGCTTTTTTGCCTCGCTGGGCGTGACGGCGTTGCTGGCGGCGACACCTGCGCTGGTGGGGCGTGAAAACCTGATGCAGGCAGGGGCGATTACCATGCTCACCGTACGTCTGGGCTCGGTGATTTCGCCCATGTTGGGCGGACTGCTGCTCGCCACCGGCGGCGTGGCCTGGAACTACGGTCTGGCGGCGGCGGGTACTTTTATCACCTTACTGCCCTTATTGAGCCTTCCGGCGCTGCCGCCGCCACCGCAGCAACGAGAACATCCACTGAAATCGCTGCTGGCGGCGTTTCGCTTCCTGCTTGGCAGTCCGCTGATCGGCGGTATTGCGTTGCTTGGCGGCCTGCTGACGATGGCAAGCGCTGTGCGTGTGCTCTATCCGGCGCTGGCCATTAACTGGCAGATGTCGGCGGCGCAGATTGGCATGTTGTACGCCGCTATCCCGCTCGGGGCGGCGGTTGGCGCGCTCACCAGCGGGCAACTGGCGCACAGCGTGCGTCCGGGATTAATCATGCTGGCCTCGAGCGTGGGGTCGTTTCTGGCGATTGGCCTGTTTGCCCTGATGCCCGTCTGGGGGTTAGGCGTAGTTTGCCTGGCGTTGTTCGGCTGGCTGAGCGCCATTAGCTCGCTATTGCAGTACACGATGCTGCAAACGCAGACGCCGGAAAATATGTTAGGGCGCATCAACGGTCTGTGGACAGCGCAGAACGTCACCGGTGATGCCATTGGTGCGGCGTTGTTAGGTGGTTTAGGGGCGGTCATGACGCCGGTGGCTTCGGCGAGCGTCAGCGGTTTCGGCCTGGTGATTGTGGGGCTGCTGCTGTTGCTGTTGCTCAGCGAGTTACGTCGATTCCGGCAGACGCCGCCGGAACCGGCATGATGTGAGGCAGGCCAGATAAGGGGTTAACCGCTATCCGGCAATGGCGATTAAAACAGCGTGGAGAGACGGTTGAGCACTCGCATCGCGCTGTAATAATCCAGGCGGAAAGATTCGGTGCCCAGAGCGTAAACGCGCTTGTTTTGTACCGCCGGCAGATGCGCCAGCAGAGGGTTGGCGTAAATCGCCTGTTCGTCCTTCTCGTCGCCGGCAAACAGGAACAGCGCTTCGCCGTTCAGCCCGGCTGCCAGATTCTCACCGCCAAGCTGAATAATATCGTGACGTTTTCCCTGGCTTTGACTGGCCTGCAGCCCGTCTGGCAACGTTGCCAGCGTAAAGCCGAGTTGCTCCAGCATTTTGCCCTGCGCGGACTCTGGCGTCCACAGGTTGGCCTTGTGGGCCGCGGCGGTGTAAACCAGCGCGCTCACTGGTTGCGGCGGCAACGTCAGTTGCTGCTTAACGACGGTCAGTTGCTTATCAAATTCAGCAATACGTGCGGCAGCCTGTTTCTCCTGCCCGGTGATATCGCCCAACTGCGTCAGCAGCGACTGCCAGCTTTTATCGTCGTAATTAATGACAAGCGTCGGGGCGATAGGGGAGAGCTGATCGTACAGCGCCAGCGCGGAGTCGCCACCGGTCGCGCTAATTAGAATAAGATCGGGCATCTGTGCTGCCACGGCTTCGGCGTTCGGCTCGCCGATGTAAAGGCGGGTCAGCTTACGCGCTTTTGCCACATCGCCCCACTGACGCAAGAATCCCTGATCGTCAGCCACCCGGTTGTTTGGCGTTGTCGCTCCACTGGCGACCACCGGCGCATCAATCGCCAGCAATGAACCGGTGAGCGTAACGCTGGTAGAGACGATGCGTTCAGGTTTGCGTTCCAGCGTGTGATTGCCGCGAACGTCTGTCACCTGACGCGGCCAGTCCGCGGCGTGGGCTGAGGAGAATCCGAAAACGAAGAGCGCAATAAGCAGGCCGGGCAGGGAAGGCAGTCTCACAAATCAGTTCCTGTGCTGAGTTATTAATGCTTCTCATTTTCATTATTAAGCGTAAGGGATGCAAGCGTTAGTCGCACTTTGTGCTACCTCAAGAGTTGACATGTCGTCTGTTTGCTTTTAGGTTAGCGCCCGAAAATATAAATGATAATCATTATTAAAACCTTTATCATTTTTGGAGGATGATATGGATACGTCTTTGGCCGAGGAAGTTCAGCAGACCATGGCAACACTTGCACCCCATCGCTTTTTCTTTATGTCGCCGTATCGGAGCTTTACGACGTCAGGATGTTTCGCCCGCTTCGATGAACCTGCCGTGAACGGTGATTCGCCAGACAGCCCCTTCCAACAAAAATTACAAAAAATGTTCGCCGATGCCAACGCGCAGGGTATTGCAAACCCGGTCATGGTGGGGGCGATTCCGTTCGACACCCGACAGCCATCATCGTTGTTTATTCCCGAACGCTGGCAGACCTTTTCTCGCCAGGAAAAACAACAATCATCACGTTATTTTACCGACCATCAGACGCTGAACGTCAGGGCGCGCAAAGCGATCCCAGAACAGGATACGTTTGAAGAGATGGTCGCGCGCGCCGCCGCGCTGACGGCGACGCCGGAAGTCGACAAAGTGGTGCTGTCGCGACTGATTGATATCACCACCGATGCCGAGATCAACAGCGGTGCGCTGCTTGAACGTCTGGTGGCGCAAAACCCGGTTAGTTACAACTTCCATGTCCCGTTGTGCGATGGTGGCGTTCTGCTCGGCGCGAGCCCGGAGCTGCTGCTGCGTAAAGAAGGCGACCGCTTTAGTTCACTGCCGCTGGCGGGCTCCGCGCGTCGTCAGCCAGATGACGTGCTGGACCGGGAAGCTGGAAACCGTCTACTGGCTTCTGAGAAAGATCGCCACGAGCATGAGCTGGTTACGCAGGCGATGAAAGCCGTGCTGCGCGATCGCAGTCAGGATCTGCAACTACCGTCCTCTCCACAGCTCATCACCACGCCAACGCTCTGGCACCTCGGTACGCCGTTTGAAGGAAAAGCCAATGCCGGAGAAAACGCCCTGACGCTGGCCTGCCTGCTACACCCGACGCCTGCGTTGAGCGGCTTCCCGCATCAGGCGGCGAAACAGTTGATTGCTGAACTGGAGCCGTTCGATCGTGAACTGTTTGGTGGCATCGTCGGCTGGTGTGATGCAGAAGGTAACGGTGAATGGGTGGTGACCATCCGCTGTGCGACGTTACGTAAAAACCAGGTGCGGCTGTTTGCAGGCGCAGGGATCGTCCCGGCCTCTTCGCCGGTGGGAGAGTGGCGTGAAACCGGCGTCAAACTCTCCACTATGTTGAACGTTTTTGGATTGCATTAAGGAGCGATGATGAGCATTCCTTTCACCCGGTGGCCTGACGAATTTGCCCGTCGTTACCGTGAAAAAGGCTACTGGCAGGATCTGCCGCTGACGGACATTTTGACCCGCCATGCAGAAAACGACCATACGGCGGTCATCGAGGGCGAGCGCCAGTTGAGCTACCGTGAACTGAACCATGCGGCGGACAACCTCGCCTGTACGCTGCGCCGTCAGGGGATCAAATCCGGCGAAACCGCGCTGGTGCAACTGGGCAACGTGGCGGAGTTGTACATCACCTTCTTTGCGCTGTTGAAGCTTGGCGTCGCGCCCGTTCTCGCCCTGTTCAGCCATCAACGCACTGAACTTACCGCGTATGCGACGCAAATTGAACCTGCGCTACTAATTGCCGATCGTCAGCACGCGCTGTTTGCCGACAATGACTTTCTGAACGCCTTTATCACGCAGCACAATGCGATACGGGTGGTGCATTTGCTTAATGACAGCGGTGAGCATTGCCTGCAAGCAGCGATACGTCAGCCAGCAGACGCGTTTGTCGCCACGCCGTCGCCTGCGGATGAGGTGGCCTACTTCCAGCTCTCCGGCGGCACGACCGGGACGCCGAAGCTTATCCCGCGAACCCACAACGACTATTACTACAGCGTACGCCGCAGTAATGAAATCTGTCACTTCACTGCCGACACGCGGTTTTTATGTGCGATCCCGGCTGCGCATAACTACGCCATGAGTTCACCCGGTTCGCTGGGGGTGTTTCTCGCCGGTGGCACCGTGGTACTGGCAGCGGATCCGAGCGCCACGCTGTGCTTCCCGCTGATTGAAAAACATCAGATTAACGCGACGGCGCTGGTGCCGCCTGCGGTCAGCCTGTGGCTACAGGCGATTAACGAGTGGGGCAGCAACGCGCAACTGGCTTCGCTGAAGCTGTTACAGGTTGGCGGTGCGCGCCTGTCTGCCTCGCTGGCGGCGCGGATCCCGGCCGAAATTGGCTGCCAGTTGCAGCAGGTCTTCGGCATGGCGGAAGGTTTAGTGAACTATACCCGTCTCGACGACAGCCCGGAGCGAATCATCAATACCCAGGGGCGTCCGATGTGCCCGGATGATGAAGTGTGGGTGGCGGATGCCGATGGCAATCCGTTGCCGCAGGGCGAGACGGGACGGCTGATGACGCGCGGCCCGTACACCTTTCGTGGCTACTACAAAAGTCCGCAGCATAACGCCAGCGCCTTTGACGCCAACGGTTTCTATTGCTCGGGCGATCTGATCGCTATCGACGAAGATGGCTACATCACCGTTCAGGGACGGGAGAAAGATCAGATCAACCGTGGTGGCGAGAAGATCGCGGCGGAAGAGATCGAAAACCTGTTACTGCGCCATCAGGCGGTGATCCATGCGGCGCTGGTCAGTATGGAAGATGAGCTGATGGGTGAGAAAAGCTGCGCCTATCTGGTGGTAAAAGAACCGCTACGCGCGGTACAGGTGCGCCGTTTCCTGCGTGAGCAGGGCGTCGCTGAATTCAAGTTACCGGACCGGGTGGAAACCGTTGAGGCGCTGCCTCTGACCCCGGTCGGTAAAGTCGATAAAAAACAATTACGTCAGTGGCTGGCAACACGTTCGGCCTGAAGGAGAACACGCAATGGCAATTCCTAAACTGCAGGCTTACGCACTGCCAACCGCGCTCGATATTCCGGTCAATAAGGTCAACTGGTCGTTTGATCCAGAGCGTGCGGCGCTGCTGATTCACGATATGCAGGACTACTTTGTCAGCTTCTGGGGGGAAAACTGTCCGATGATGGCGCAGGTGATCGCCAATATCGCCGCCCTGCGCAGTTACTGTAAAGCGCACAACATTCCGGTTTATTACACCGCACAGCCGAAAGATCAGAGCGACGACGATCGCGCCCTGCTTAACGACATGTGGGGGCCAGGACTGACGCGCTCGCCGGAGCAGCAAAAAGTGGTCGCCGCGCTGGCACCGGATGAAGCCGATAACGTGCTGGTGAAATGGCGCTACAGCGCATTTCACCGTTCTCCGCTGGAACTGATGCTGAAAGAAACCGGCCGTGACCAGTTGATTATCACCGGGGTGTATGCGCACATCGGCTGCATGACCACGGCGACGGACGCCTTTATGCGCGATATCAAGCCGTTTATGGTGGCGGATGCGCTGGCTGATTTCAGCCGTGAGGAACACCTCATGTCGCTGAAGTATGTTGCGGGACGTTCAGGTCGCGTTGTGATGACTCAGGAGCTACTGCCTGCGCCGGTTCCGGCCAGCAAAGATGAACTGCGGGCGCTGGTTTTACCGCTGCTCGATGAGTCCGATGAACCGATGGATGACGAGAACCTGATCGATTACGGTCTGGACTCTGTGCGGATGATGGCGCTGGCGGCGCGCTGGCGTAAAGTGCATGGCGATATCGACTTTGTGATGCTGGCGAAAAAACCGACCATTGATGCCTGGTGGGCACTGCTTTCCCGCGAGGTGCGCTAATGGCCGGATTTGATTTTCGTGGCAAAACGGTGTGGGTCACTGGCGCGGGTAAAGGTATTGGTTACGCGACGGCGCTGGCGTTTGTCGAGGCCGGGGCGCAGGTCACGGGCTTCGACTGTGAGTTCGCTTTGCAGGATTATCCGTTTACCACTGAAGTGATGGACGTGGCGGATGCCGGACAGGTGGCTGAGGTCTGTCAGCGTGTGCTGGCGCATACCGAACGGCTGGACGTGCTGGTGAACGCTGCCGGGATTTTACGCATGGGCGCGACTGACGCGCTGAGCTCGCATGACTGGCAGCAGACGTTTGCGGTTAACGTCGGCGGTGCCTTTAATCTGTTCCAGCAGACGATGGCGCAATTTCGCCGTCAGCAGGGCGGGGCGATAGTGACCGTGGCTTCTGATGCCGCCCATACGCCGCGCATCGGCATGAGCGCCTATGGCGCATCGAAGGCCGCACTGAAAAGTCTGGCGTTGACCGTCGGGCTGGAACTGGCGGGCAGTGGGGTGCGCAGTAATCTGGTGTCACCCGGCTCCACGGATACCGACATGCAGCGCACGCTGTGGGTCCGTGAAGATGCGGAGCAGCAGCGTATTCGCGGCTTTGGTGAGCAGTTTAAGCTCGGCATTCCGCTGGGCAAGATTGCCCGACCTCAGGAGATTGCCAACACCATTTTATTCCTCGCCTCCGATCTGGCCAGCCACATTACGTTGCAGGACATCGTGGTAGACGGCGGCTCCACGCTGGGAGCGTAATGATGATCTGGAAACGCCACTTAACGCTCGACGAACTGAATGCCACCAGCCAGAACACGATGGTGGCGCATCTGGGCATTATCTACACCCGACTCGGTGATGATGTGCTGGAGGCGGAAATGCCAGTGGATACCCGCACGCATCAGCCGTTTGGTTTACTGCACGGCGGGGCATCGGCGGCGCTGGCCGAAACGTTAGGGTCAATGGCGGGTTATCTGATGACCCGCGACGGGCAGTGTATCGTCGGCACAGAACTCAATGCCACTCATCACCGGGCGGTTTCGCAGGGCAAGGTGCGCGGTGTCTGTCAGCCGCTGCATCTGGGGCGGCAAAGCCAGAGCTGGGAAATCGTGGTGTTTGATGAACAAGGGCGGCGCTGCTGTACCTGCCGACTGGGAACGGCGGTGCTGGGCTGAGCGCGCGTAATGTCATGAGATTGCAACGTTAACTGGTGAATGAAGTGATCCAGTTAACAATGCAATGTAAATAGTCGGTGATACTTCAGGTTTATCGGGTTGTCAGGTTGTTAAAACCAGAAAAGATGTTATAGAAACAAAATGTAACATCTCTCTTCTCTGGAACACGCAAACGGATAACAACCATGAATAAATCAGGGAAATACCTCATCTGGACAGTGCTCTCGGTAATGGGTGCATTTGCTCTGGGCTATATTGCGCTAAACCGTGGGGAACAGATCAACGCGCTGTGGATAGTCGTGGCGTCGGTCTGTGTCTATCTCATCGCCTACCGTTTCTACGGACTGTACATCGCCAAAAATGTACTGGCGGTTGACCCGACGCGTATGACGCCAGCGGTGCGCCATAACGACGGGCTTGACTATGTGCCCACCGACAAAAAAGTGCTGTTCGGTCACCATTTCGCGGCGATTGCCGGTGCGGGCCCGTTAGTCGGACCGGTACTGGCGGCACAAATGGGTTATCTGCCGGGCATGATCTGGCTGCTGGCTGGCGTGGTTTTAGCCGGGGCGGTACAGGATTTCATGGTGCTCTTCGTATCAACCCGTCGCGATGGCCGCTCGCTGGGTGAACTGGTCAAAGAAGAGATGGGCCCAACCGCAGGGGTGATTGCGCTGGTGGCCTGTTTCATGATCATGGTGATTATCCTCGCGGTGCTGGCGATGATCGTGGTGAAAGCGCTGACCCACAGTCCGTGGGGAACCTACACCGTCGCGTTCACCATCCCGCTGGCGATCTTTATGGGGATCTATCTGCGCTATCTGCGTCCGGGACGTATCGGTGAAGTGTCGGTTATCGGTCTGGTGTTCCTCGTGTTTGCCATTATTTCCGGTGGCTGGGTCGCGGAAAGTCCAACCTGGGCGCCGTACTTTGACTTCACCGGCGTCCAGTTAACCTGGATGCTGGTGGGCTACGGTTTTGTGGCGGCGGTGCTGCCGGTGTGGCTGCTGCTGGCACCGCGCGATTACCTCTCTACTTTCCTGAAAATCGGGACTATTGTCGGTCTGGCGGTGGGCATTTTGATCATGCGCCCGACGCTGACGATGCCTGCACTGACTAAATTCGTCGATGGTACCGGGCCGGTGTGGACGGGTAACCTGTTCCCCTTCCTGTTTATCACCATCGCCTGTGGCGCCGTTTCGGGTTTCCATGCGCTGATCTCCTCCGGGACCACGCCGAAGATGCTGGCGAACGAAGGCCAGGCCTGCTTTATCGGCTACGGCGGGATGTTGATGGAATCGTTCGTCGCCATCATGGCGCTGGTTTCCGCTTGTATCATCGATCCGGGCGTCTATTTTGCCATGAACAGCCCAATGGCCGTGCTGGCACCTGCCGGCACCACTGACGTGGTGGCATCTGCTGCTCAGGTGGTGAGCAGTTGGGGCTTTGCCATTACGCCGGATACGCTGCATCAGATTGCCAACGAAGTGGGCGAGCAGTCGATTATCTCCCGTGCGGGTGGTGCGCCTACGCTGGCGGTGGGGATGGCCTATATTCTGCACGGCGCGCTGGGCGGCATGATGGATGTGGCCTTCTGGTATCACTTCGCCATTCTGTTCGAAGCGCTGTTTATTCTGACGGCGGTCGATGCGGGAACGCGTGCGGCACGCTTTATGCTTCAGGACCTGCTGGGTGTGGTTTCTCCTGGCCTTAAACGTACGGACTCACTGCCCGCCAACCTGCTGGCGACCGCATTGTGCGTGCTGGCGTGGGGGTATTTCCTGCATCAGGGCGTGGTGGATCCGTTAGGCGGCATTAACACCCTGTGGCCGCTGTTTGGTATCGCCAACCAGATGCTGGCGGGTATGGCGCTGATGCTTTGCGCAGTTGTCCTGTTCAAGATGAAACGTCAGCGTTATGCGTGGGTGGCTCTGGTGCCGACCGCATGGCTGCTGATTTGTACTCTGACGGCGGGCTGGCAGAAGTCTTTCAGCCCGGATACGAAAGTGGGCTTCCTGGCGATCGCCAATAAATTCCAGGCGATGATCGACAGCGGTAATATTCCGCCGCAGTACACCGAATCGCAGCTGGCGCAACTGGTGTTTAACAACCGTCTGGATGCGGGCCTGACTATCTTCTTCATGGTGGTGGTCGTGGTGCTGGCGCTGTTCTCCATTAAGACGGCGCTTGCCGCACTGAAAGAGGACAAGCCAACGGCGAAAGAGACGCCGTATGAGCCGATGCCGGAAAATGCGGAAGAGATCATTGCGCAGGCCAAAGGCGCGCATTAACGTGTAATTATTCCCCTCTTCCAGGTGGGAGAGGGGTTTTCTGACAGGTGGTAACGATGTTTGATACGCTTTCGAAAGCCGGGAAATATCTGGGCCAGGCCGCGAAACTGATGATTGGCGTGCCGGACTATGACAACTACGTTGAGCATATGCGGATGACCCATCCGGATCAGACGCCAATGACGTATGAGGAATTTTTCCGTGAACGCCAGGATGCGCGTTATGGCGGAAAAGGTGGGGCGCGCTGCTGTTGAGTATGAGAAAATTCGGGCCGGATAAGCGCGTCATCCGGCACAAGCCGATTATTTAACCGTCCAGGCTTTTGAAAACCGACGATTGGCAAACAGCTCCTGAAGACCGTTAATCTGTTTCAGGCGCAAGACTTCGTCCTCGTCCATCCCCAGTTCTTTCCCGATTTTTTCGTCTTCCCATCCCAGTAACGCCAGTTCACGTACGATCTCAGACATCGCGTGGATCTGATGACGGCCACGAGCGCGGTTGTGGCGAATGGTCGCCGCCATGCGGTCATGACGTTTCCCCTCCAGGCAAGCAATGGGCAAATAGCCTTTGAGACGGATTTTGAGCGAGGATTTGCCTTTTCCCAGCTCATGGCGGTGAAAACCATCGACGATCTCATACTCCTCCGGGCTGGACTGGGTGGCAACAATGGGTTGGGTAAAACCATCCGCTTCAATGGATTTCAGCAGCAGCTTTTTCTCCGGCGGAGCGACGTTGTTGGGGTTGTAATCGTTAGGTGAAATGTGCTCGTTTTTTATCCACAATACACAGTCAACCGGTTCGTCGCGAAATGGGCTAACGCTGTGAATCGCCTTTCTGAACTCATTGATGGCGTTAATTTTCTCGTCATCAGACAGGCCGGAGAGATAGCTAAGGAGGTCGTGAGTTAATCGTCGTTGCATAATATTCCCCATTCCTTGCGTTTCGCTTTCATGCGTTCGTTATAACGCTGGTAACTTTTCGGTTTCGTTGGGCTGAAAGAGAGCGCCCGACACCAGTAATCATTGTTCAATAACACTTTGCAGATGCGTCGCCAGGAGGGGATATCTTTCGAACCGATATCGCCAGGCTGTGTTTGCGGGATCTCTCCGAGGCCATTTTTCTTGTACCACTGTAAATAGACGGCGATCTTGTTGCGGTAATGCTCAGCGGTATTATCCGGCATGCTGAACAGTAACATCATGGCGTAATCCTGCCAGCTCAAATGGTCGGGCTTGAGAATTTTTCGATGACCATAGAAGTGATTATCCTGTCCGGCGTAGATCCCTCCGCTTCTGACGCCACTGACGCGTGCGCACATCGCCGCCCACCTTTCGGGTTCAACAACGTGATAGAGCCATAATCCCTGCCGCTGTTCAGGACCAAATGGCTCACAAATGCGCATGTAACGGGCCGGAACGCCCGCCTGATACATCAGATTGTAGAGCGGATTACAGGGCAGGTTTGTGCGACCGAACCAGGTCCAGATATCGGCCGTTTTCCAGTCATACAGCGGATAGATATACCAGGTATGTCCGCCAGGCGCGGCGGTCGTCCAGGGTTTGTCATCGGCAAAACGCTGTTTACGTAAACTGGCGATCGCCACAAAACGGTTGTAAGACTCATCCGCCCGAATGCCTACCATCATGGCCGCCGGGCGTTTATTCGAAAACCAGTCGGCAAATTCACGGACGAAGTGTTCGAAGGTCATGCCGGGTTGATAAAAGGAAAAATAGCCCGGATCGGTGATTGCGTCTGGCGGCGGTTGGCGAACCCACTGAGTATCAGGTTCCCAGCACTGCCATTCAGGTTGAAATTGAGACAGAGAGTTTTGGGTGGTCAGCGGAAGGGCAACCCAATAGAAATGGTCGATGACATCGGCATACATTTCGCGCAACGCGTTGATATAGCTAATGGTACAGGAAAATTGCGCTTCCCAGTCAATGAACAATATGCTGATTTTTTTGTGCAGCTTACGCGCAAGATTTGCCGTCAGATGCAACATCAGTCCGGAATCTTTGCCACCGGAAAAGGAGACACACACGCGGGGAAGATTTTCGAGAGTCCAGATAATGCGTTCTTCAGCGGCTTCCAGAACATTTTGGTTTAATGATATTTTATAAACAGACATGTGTCGCTTATCCTTAAACGTTAAAGTCGTACGCCTGAAATAGATATCCCTCTATAATATAAGTCTTTTTTAGAAGCACGCAATATTTAAATAAATTTGATGAGTTAATTAATTCATAGTTTATATATTAATAATGAATGTATTTTAATTGATATTAAAAGCTCGCTATGCGAGTGGGCGCGGTTAGCAAAAGGGATTTGTGCAAAAGGAAATGGTCTGTATGCCGTGATTAAGTCACGACATGATTTTAAATTTGCGGTGAACATTATTCAGGGTAATTATATTTAGTTGAATATAATTACCCATATTAATTATGGTTGCGCCATCATCGCATCCAGTTGCGCTTTTTCGGGTAAGCCAACGACCTGCTGAAGGACATTCTCTTTACTCATATAGTAAATCGCAGGTGTGACGTTTGCGCCTAAATCATCCATGATTTTCTGGTTCATATTGAGGATTTTCATGTGATCCGGCGCAATCGTGTTGGGCACCGTGAGCGCCATTTTTCCACCTGAGGCTTCGTAATCATGCCAGGTTTTTGCCGGATCGTTCGACGCCAGAATGGCAGCGGCAGTGGCAGGACTCTCTGGCTTGATGACACCGACGAGTAGCGTACGCAATTGCACTTTACCCGACGCCACCCACGGACGCGCCTGTTGCCAGAACTGTTTACAGTACGGGCAGAAGGGGTCAGCAAAAACATAGAGCACTACCGGGGCGTCTTTCTTGCCGTCCAGTAACCAGTTGGCTTTTTCCAGGCGCTGCCACATTTCCCGTCCGGCGGGCGCATAGATCTCTTTCTCTATCAACTGATTGCTCAGGTTTTCGCCTTTTTCATTGTACATGTAACCCGAAATGGCCTGGTTGCCATCAGGGGTCAGGTAGATAGTGACCCCCATATCCTGGTATTTCCCGAGGTAGCCTTTCATCCCGCCGGGCGCATCGAACGACTTGATAATGGTAATCCCTTGTTTTTCTATCGCTTTGACGGGCGCAGGCAGATCTTCGGCCCAGGCAAAGAGTGGGAAGAGGGAAAGTAAAAGCGTACGTTTTAACATCTTTTATCCTTATAAATCAGAACGATTGCGAGGGAGGTGAGAAAACCTATCACAGCCATAGGTAAGACCTCAGCCAGGAACATTGCCCTTTCAGGAGTGGGGTGGTGTAATCCTTCTCGCTGTTACAGCCTTTGTTAAGGTAATGTAGAGCGCAACACATAGCCAGTTTCACTGGCGCTGAAGTTACCCACGGGTAGTTCAGGTAACGGGGCTGCCTGCAAAGGCGGCCCTTTTTACTTTGCGTCGTAGCACGTTCACAACGTTGAATTGAGAGGTTTGTTAGCTAACGCTTATTGATTTGATAAAGGAAACGCATTAGCCCTGTCAGTCAATCTTCGGTAACTTATCCCTCAACGAAAACACGGAGGAAGTACAGATGTCTTTGATTAATACTAAAATTAAACCTTTTAAAAACCAGGCATTCAAAAACGGTGAATTCATCGAAGTGACCGAGAAAGATACCGAAGGCCGCTGGAGCGTCTTCTTCTTCTATCCGGCTGACTTTACTTTCGTATGCCCGACCGAACTGGGCGACGTTGCAGACCATTACGAAGAGCTGCAGAAGCTGGGCGTAGACGTTTACTCTGTCTCTACCGACACCCACTTTACCCACAAAGCATGGCACAGCAGCTCTGACACCATCGCTAAAATCAAATACGCGATGATTGGCGACCCGACTGGCGCCCTGACCCGTAACTTCGACAACATGCGTGAAGACGAAGGTCTGGCAGACCGCGCAACGTTCGTTGTTGACCCGCAGGGTATCATCCAGGCGATCGAAGTTACCGCTGAAGGTATCGGCCGTGATGCTTCTGACCTGCTGCGTAAAATCAAAGCCGCTCAGTATGTTGCTTCTCACCCAGGTGAAGTGTGCCCGGCTAAGTGGAAAGAAGGCGAAGCGACTTTAGCACCGTCTTTAGACCTGGTTGGTAAAATCTAAGCCTTTAAGGCGCTTCGAAGCCGGATGGCGCTGCGCTTATCCGGCCAACACACCGGGCCTACAACATCGTAGGCCGGGTAAACGAAGTGCCACCCGGCAATCAATGGGCGCATCAGCGCCCATTTCATTCCAACACTATGATGCAAGTTGCATTCACGCAGCCCGATTAAGGCAGCTTGCATGATGATGTTTTCAGAGAGGGAAGAAGAATGCTCGACACAAATATGAAAACCCAGCTCAAGGCCTATCTTGAGAAACTGACCAAACCTGTTGAGCTGATTGCCACGCTGGATGACAGCGCTAAATCGGCAGAAATCAAGGAACTGCTGGCTGAAATCGCTGAACTGTCAGAGAAAGTCACCTTTAAAGAAGATAATAGCTTAGCCGTTCGCAAGCCCTCTTTCCTGATAACCAATCCAGGTTCAAATCAGGGGCCGCGCTTTGCCGGTTCCCCGTTGGGCCACGAATTTACTTCACTGGTTCTGGCGCTGTTGTGGACCGGTGGTCACCCGTCAAAAGAAGCGCAGTCTCTGCTTGAGCAGATCCGCGACATTGACGGTGATTTTGAGTTTGAAACGTATTACTCACTCTCCTGCCACAACTGCCCGGACGTGGTGCAGGCACTGAACCTGATGGCGGTGCTGAACCCACGCATTAAGCATACGGCGATTGATGGCGGCACCTTCCAGAACGAGATCACCGACCGTAACGTGATGGGCGTGCCGGCCGTGTACGTTAACGGTAAAGAGTTTGGTCAGGGTCGCATGACGCTGACGGAAATCGTGGCGAAAGTGGATACGGGCGCAGAAAAACGCGCCGCCGAAGAACTGAGCCAGCGTGATGCTTATGATGTTCTGATCGTCGGTTCAGGCCCTGCGGGCGCGGCGGCGGCGGTCTACTCCGCGCGTAAAGGCATCCGTACTGGCCTGATGGGCGAGCGTTTCGGCGGTCAGGTGCTCGATACCGTGGATATCGAAAACTACATTTCTGTACCGAAAACAGAAGGGCAGAAATTGGCCGGCGCACTTAAGGCTCACGTCGATGATTATGACGTCGATGTGATCGACAGCCAGAGCGCCAGTAAACTGGTGCCAGCGGCCAGCGAAGGCGGTTTACATCAGATTGAAACGGCGTCCGGGGCGGTACTGAAAGCGCGCAGCATTATCATTGCCACCGGTGCGAAATGGCGCAATATGAACGTTCCGGGTGAAGACCAGTATCGTACCAAAGGCGTGACCTATTGCCCGCACTGCGATGGCCCGCTGTTTAAAGGTAAGCGTGTGGCAGTGATCGGCGGCGGGAACTCCGGCGTGGAAGCGGCGATTGATCTTGCGGGGATCGTGGAACACGTGACCCTGCTGGAATTTGCCCCGGAAATGAAGGCCGACCAGGTTTTGCAGGATAAAGTCCGCAGCCTGAAAAACGTCGATATCATCCTGAACGCCCAGACCACGGAAGTGAAAGGCGATGGCACGAAAGTGGTCGGTCTGGAATACCGCGACCGCGTGAGCGGCGATGTTCACAACGTTGAACTGGCGGGCATCTTCGTTCAGATTGGTCTGTTGCCAAACACTACCTGGCTGGAAGGGGCGATTGAGCGCAACCGGATGGGTGAAATCATCATCGACGCGAAATGCGAAACCAGCGTGAAGGGCGTTTTCGCCGCGGGCGACTGTACTACCGTACCGTACAAACAGATTATCATCGCGACCGGCGAAGGGGCGAAAGCGTCTCTGAGCGCCTTTGATTACCTGATTCGTACGAAAACGGCATAAAAAGAAAGTAAGACGACACCTGCAAAATGTAAGAGGCGCCGATAAGGCGCCTCTTTTTTACCGTTTAATCAGCATCGGTTAGCGAACGACCAGTACCGGCAATGTCGCATGACGTACCACGCTTGAGGCGTTAGAACCCAGCAGGTGTGTGGTGATTGACGGATTACGTGAACCAATGACGACGACGTCAGCGTTCAGCTCTTCACCGAGCTCATTGACCACATCGCGGACGCTGCCAAAGCGGACATGCTGCTTGATGCGGGCAGGATCGATACTGAAGTGACCGACCATCGTTTGCAATCGGGTTTCGGCTTCATGCTGTAAATGTTCTTCAAAACGACGAACGTCGGCGGCGAAGCGATGCAGGCTCAGGCTGGCAGAACCAGGCAACACGTGCAAAAGATGAATGACGCCATCCTGCTGCGCCAGAAATTCAGCGTGGCGAATCGCCTTATCGCTGAGTTCCATTTCAAAAACATCAACCGGCATAATGATTGTCTTATACATACCCGTTTCTCCCTGTTAATTAATACTCAAATCATTCAAGCATATAATAATAATTCTGTCTGCTTTCTGCAGGGGATTTTTCGCATTGTGCGGCGATTCCTTGTGCATTCGCTACCAGTGATTCTCCAGGTAAAGCACGGCCCCGACGATGATCGCCGCCATGATGAGGAATCCCAGTAATATGCTGAATGTTTCGTTCATGACCGCACCTGTCAATGAAACCGATTCAGTGTGGATGAGTCAGGCGAAAGGCGAACCAGGAAGAATGGGTGATTTTACGCAAAGTGGCGGAAAGAGGATGCGAACGCATCCTCTGGGTAAAGCGGAAAGTCGCTTATACAGATGGAGTTAACGCAGGAAGTCGCCTGCTGCTTCGGGTTGGTATTCCAGCTCCAGCACCTCGAGGTGGGTGGATGCGCCGCCCGGGAGTTCCCAGTGAATGGTATCGCCCACACGCACACCCAACAGCGCAGCCCCGACGGGCGCCATCACTGAAAGTTGCGTATTGCTGTCGGTCATCGCCGCAGGATACACCAACGTACGCACGCGAATTTCGCCATCACTGAGATTGCGGAATTTAACGCGGCTGTTCATGGTCACGACGTCATGCGGCATGGTCTCTGGCGAACACATTTGGGCACGATCCAGCTCGTCATTCAACGCGTCGGCGATAGGTAAATCGGCATACGCGGGTTGTTCCAGTAAGCGATCGATACGTTCTGCATCAAGGTCGTTAATGATGATAGTTGGTCTGGACATTTTTACTCCATGTCGTCAGTACTGCGTTTTGCCGCAGGTAATATTCCCAAAAGAAAACCCTCACCGTCTGGCGGCAAGGGTTTAGCTCTTCAGATGATACTGAGACTTACCCCGGGTTTGAAGTGATTTAGTTCACATTCGGGCAAATAGCTAAAAAAGCATCACTAGTATGAATTTTATTCGATAAACGTGATCGTTCTCAAATTTGCATTATGCTTTTTAAGCATGCGCCGCGGGCGCGTCACACTCTCAGTGTTCCGTTACAGGAGATCTCATGAGCCAGTACGACAAAATTACTCTCAAAGATGGCAGCTATCTGTATTTTAAAGACTGGGGTAACCGCAGTGGACAGCCGATTGTCTTCAGCCACGGCTGGCCGTTAACGGCTGATGCCTTTGAAGATCAGATGCTTTTTCTTGGCTCGAAAGGATTTCGGGTGATCGCCCACGACAGGCGCGGGCATGGTCGCTCAGCCCAGCCGTGGGAGGGGCACAATATGGACCAGTATGCGGACGATCTGGCTGAACTGACCGCGCACCTGAATCTGCAAAATGCGGTGCACGTCGGCCACTCCACCGGCGGTGGCGAAGTGGCGCGTTATATCGGGCGACACGGGACGCAGCGGGTGGCAAAAGCGGTATTGATTGGCGCGGTGACGCCCATTATGGTGAAAACCGAATTCAACCCGAACGGTGTGCCAAAAGACGTTTTCGACGGTATTCGTGAAGGGGTTGTCAATGATCGCGCCGCCTTTTTCTATGAGCTGACTGCGGCATTCTATGGCTATAACCGTCCGGGTGCGAAAGAGTCGAAAGCGGTGCGGGAAAGCTTTGTGGAGCAAGGATTACAGGGCTCAATAAAAGCGCTGTACGACTGCATCAAAGCGTTCTCGGAAACGGATCTGCGTGAAGACTTGCGCAAAATGACTATCCCAACGCTGGTCATTCACGGTGATGATGACCAGATTGTCCCGTTTGAAACCTGCGGCAAAGTGGCGGCGGAAATACTGCCCAACGCGCAACTGAAGGTCTATGCGGGCGGTTCTCACGGCATCTGCACCACCCATAAACAGCAGATAAATCAGGATCTGCTCAACTTTATTCAGTCGTAATCTTTAACGGATTACTCTACGCTGATCCTCTTCCATCAGGGGGATGAGCGGAGCGCAATTCGTGCTTCGCCGACGTTACATTCATCAGAGAATACTATGTATTTCTATCAACCCTCGCAGGGACATGGCCTGCCGCACGACCCGCTGAATGCCATTGTTGGTCCACGGCCTATTGGCTGGATCGCCTCTCAGGATACCGCTGGGCGGGATAATCTGGCGCCCTACAGCTTCTTCAACTGTTTCAACTATCATCCACCCATTATCGGTTTTGCCAGCACCGGCTGGAAAGACAGCGTGCGTAACATTATGGAAACCGGCGAGTTTGTCTGGAATCTGACCACGCGAGAGCTAGCCAGCGCGATGAATGAAACTTCTGCCAGTCTGCCGCACGGCGAAGATGAGTTTTTCGCCGCCGGGCTGACGAAAGCGGAAAGTCGTCTGGTGAAAGCGCCACGCGTTGCGCAAAGTCCGGTGAATTTTGAATGTCGCCTGTCGCAGAGTATTCAACTGACGACCGCGAAGGGTGAAGCCATCGAAACCTGGTTGATTCTGGGCGAAGTGGTGGGGATCCACATCGCTGAAACGCTGCTGGAAGAGGGCATTTACCAGACCGCGAAAGCGCAGCCCGTACTGCGTGCCGGTGGCCCGACAGCCTACTATGCGATCAGCGAGGCGCACCGTTTTGATCTGGTGCGCCCCGATGCATGCGTAAAACGCTGACGCTGTCGCCGGTGCGGATGTCGCGCCGGGACCGTGAATCAGTAACCCACTTTGTCGATGATAAACTGTTTGCCACAGTTGCCCGGATGGGGTTGCGGGGCGAACGAGTCAGCGGAGAGCGGCGCGTTGATGGTACTGGCCTTCAGTGAGAACTGGATCTCCGTCAGGTAAGCCGGGTTACCGTGACAGCTCAGTTTTACCGCGTTGACGGCCTCTTTTCCCCAGCGTCTGGCCACCGCCGCATCGAAGGCGCGGCGACTCACGCTTTTGCCGTAATTCTCACCGAGAAATGCCCCTAACTCGCTGGCCTTGATCTCTTTGTTCAACCGCACCATCGTGCCAAAGTAAGCGTCCGGGTCGAAGCCAAAGCAGGCGCCGTGTTTGGCGTATTCGTAACGCTCAAGGCAAGTACGTCCACCCGCACCCGGCATCACATCACTGAGTTTCGCGGCGGTTTCCAGCGAAAGCCCTGTTTCTGGCGCGGAACATTTACGGCTGGCGCGCGCTTCTGGCTGATTGGGAATGGGACGCGTGGCACAGCCAAAGCGCATCCACCGGCGTTCATCGACCCCGCGCGACGCGACCGATTTCGGCAACCCCGGCCACAAACCGTGAACGGTCAGGAAATCGACTTTGTTAGCGGTCTCTTTTTGCAGGCGACATTCATCAGGCTCGCGGCGATCGCGCTCATGTTGACTCTGGCAAAATCCCGTCTGCCAGGAGAGCGCAAGCACATAACGGTCGAAATCGCTGTACTGCGTTGCCTGTAACTCAGCGGCGGTTGCCGTAGAAAGCGGAAGGAGTGAGGCGGCGAGCCACCCCCATTTTTGCCAGGTCGGTTTCATGATGGTCTGACTTATATGAAATCTGAATAGTATCTATTTAACCATAAAAAAAGCCCGCGAGGTGTGTTTACCCCGCGGGCCTTGAACAATTCAGCGTTTTACCTCAGGACTAGCTCCACATCGCCAGAATCGGCCAACCCACCAGCAGCAACATCGCAATGTAGATAACCCCGAAGATGGCGCCCAGACGCCAGTAGTCTTTGGATTTCACATAGCCGCAGCCGTAGATGATCACCCCCGGGCCTGTTGCGTATGGTGTCAGACAACCCATAATCCCGATGGACAGCACCAGCAGGATACTCAAATGTTCCATCGGCACGCCCGGGATCCCTTTACCGACCGCCAGAATAACTGGCAGCATTGTCGCCGTGTGCGCCGACAGGCTGGCAAACAGGTAGTGGGCAAAGTAGAACACCAGCACCAGCACAATCACCGTCGCGTTAGGCGAGAAACCTTCCAGATGGGTGCTCATGGTACCGGCGAACCAGTCGATGAACCCGGAACGGGTTAAACCGCTTGCCATCACCACAAGGGTGGCAAGGTTCACCAGCGTGTTCCAGGCGCTGTTGTATTTGGTAATGTCTTTCCACGGCACTACGTGCAGCGCCAGCATTAGAGAAACGGCCAGCAAACCGACGGCGGTGGCGTCGATCATCTCACCGCCGAAGACCCACAAGCCTAAGCTCAGCAGAACCAGACCGACCAGCGTCCACTCTTTGCGCGTCAGGGTGCCCATGGTTTTGAGTTCATCACCCGCCCAGGCGGCGACTTCAGCACTGTGTGTGACTTCAGGTTTGTAGAGAACGTAAGAGAGCCACGGCGCAACGATCAGCAAAATGATACCGACCGGCAGGAAGCTAAGGAACCACTGCAGCCAGCTTATCTGCACACCGGCGATTTTATTGACAAACTCCAGACCCAGCACGTTTGGCGCTGCGCCCGTAACGAACATCGAAGAACTCAGGCTGGTACTGATGACCATCATCCACATCAGGTAACCGCCGATACGACGCGCGGACGGATCGTTCGGGAACGATTTGAACAGCGGCGGCAGGTTTTTGATTACCGGGAACACGGTCCCACCGGTACGCGCGGTGTTGGATGGCGTAAACGGCGCCAGCAGAATGTCGATGATGACAATCGCATAGCCCAGCGTCAGGGTACGTTTACCCATGAATTTCACCAAAAACAGCGCGATGCGACGGCCAAGACCGGTGACTTCATAGCCAAGGGCGAAGATGAACGCGCCGAACACCAGCCAGACGGTGGTACTGGAGAACCCGGCCAGGCCCCATTTCAGCGCTTGTTTCCCGGCATCGAATGCCGGATCCGCCAGTTCTTTGGCATCAAACAGCAGATAGTCGCTGCCAATCACGCAGATGGTTACCGCGATGAAGCTTATCGCGGTAGCTGGAATGGGCTCCAGAATCATGCCGACGATCATCGCCACGAAAACGGCGAAGTAGTGCCATGCCTGAGGGGGCATGCCGTCCGGGACAGGGATAAGAAACATGACGCCCATGATTATCAAGGGGGCAAACAACTTCCATATAGTATCTTTCGATAAAGACATAAGTGATTCTCCGGAAAGGATCTTTTCAATAATTGTGTAAATGTTTAATTTGAGAAATCTGGGCTAAAAACCACGTTACGATCAGCAGGTCGGCACTGCCGCCAGGACTGAGATTGCGTTCAATGCAGTGGCTGTCGAACTGATGCAGATGATTGAGATCGGCGGGGGTTCGGATGCCCCCTTGTTGTAACAATGCGTTTGCCTGTTGCTGTATCCAGCGCAGTCCCGCCGCACCGCCACGCGAGGCGACGTTGGTGTCGCCGTTGAGCGCAATCAGCAGGAGTAAGGTGTCTAGCAGTGCCAGCTCGGGATCGCGTCCCTCCGCTAACAGGGCGCGATAGTGTGGAAGTGCATGGCGGATAACCAAGGGATATCCCGCTTCGGCTTCGCCACGTGCGCCGGTTAAGCCCAGTTGCTGATAAAGTCGCTGACCTGCCGTGATTTGTTGATTGTTATTGTGCAGTTCACGCTCGGTCAGACCGCGGCAAAAGCTGGCGGCAGTGGTACAGATCGTTTCCGGGGTAACGGGTTGCTGTTGCTGATGTAAACGGCCAATGGCGGCACACAACAGGCCGAGAGAAAAAATGCTGCCCTTATGGGTGTTCACGCCCGCCGTCGCCCGAAACATGTCGGCTTCACAGGCCATGCCTAACGGGCGTAAGCCGTTTAATACCGCGTCGGCTGGCATCTGCGCGCAGCATGCGCCGTACTCAATAAAACGCGGCAGCCAGGCCTGAATGGCCAGCGCGCTGCGGTGAAAATCCGTCAGCGACATGTCTTTATGTGCGCCGCAGTTCAGACGATCCACCAGCCCGGGTTTTGGCGACAGGTTGACTTCTGTCAGCATTGCGCGCCACGCCAGATGGCCGTACGCGTCAAACAGCGTGCGGGGAAGGGCGGTGGTTTCAACGGGCATATCGGGAATCGGCAGCATGCAGCAGCGCCTCCATGTGGTTGATCAGAAAGGAGAGCGTATGGGTTTTCCCACGCGCGCATTCCGCCGCGTTCTGCTCGCACAGCAGGCAGCGGCGAGCGGGAAGCGCGAAATGGCGGCGGGAGAGAATTTCGCCTTCGGGAGTGAGTACATCGATGTCCCACAAACGTCCCAAAGGATGAGTCTTTTCGAGCTCAATGGTCGCGAGCTTGATGTCACGGGCCGGTGCCTCAATCGAGAGCATGCCTTCCGGCCCGCTGGCTGAGGCCAGTGCAGCCTGCTCCATGATTAGCCAGTCCGCCTGCGCCGCCAGCGTGTGCAGGGCGGTCACGCCGTGATTAAAGAGGCGACGGGTGAGCTCGCTGTCTTTAATCGGGCCAGGCGCTACCACGGTAAAGGAGACCAGTGGAACAGGATGGCGCGCCAGCCAGACGTGTTGCCGCGCTTGTCGCTCATCCCGACTGACGAGCAGCTCGGGAATTGAAACCGCGTGGCGGGTGGCCTGTTCAGGGAGCAGGTGCATGGCTTATTCCTTCACCTGATGAACAACGTCGATCACAGAACCATCGCGATAGCGCACTACGGCAATCACGCGGTCGGTGAATTCGATTGGACGAGGTTCGCCAGTGAGTTGTTGCGCACGCTCTCGTAACCACTCAATAGAGACCACCTTCATCCCCGCTTCTTTCAGGCGTTCCGCCAGTTCCGGACGCGCCGGGTTAACCGCAATACCATGATCGGTAACCAGAATGTCGACGCTGGAACCCGGTGTGACGCAGGTCAGCACGTTATCTACCAGCGTCGGAATGCGACCACGAACCAGTGGCGCGACGATGATCGACAGCGCGGCGGCGACGGCGGTATCGCAGTGACCGCCGGACGCGCCGCGAATGACGCCGTCAGAACCGGTCAGCACGTTGACGTTAAACTGGGTATCGACTTCAAGCGCACTCAGCACAACCACGTCCAGACGGTCAACGGAGGCTCCTTTTGACCCCCAGTTGGCGTACTGGTTTGCGCTGATTTCGATGTGATTCGGGTTGCGCGCCAGAGATTCAGCGGCGCTGCGGTCGAAGCTCTGTACGTCCAGCAGTTTGCGAATCAAGCCTTTTTCATGCAGATCGACAATAGTGGCGGTGATGCCGCCCAGGGCGAAATCCGCGCGGATATCGCGGCTGCGCATTTTGTCTTCCAGGAAGCGGGTGACCGCCAGCGAGGCACCGCCGGTACCGGTTTGCAGTGAAAAACCTTCTTTGAAATAGCCTGAGTGGGCGATGACCTCTGCCGCGCTACGGGCAATCAGCAGTTCGCGCGGGTTGGTGGTCATTCGGGTCGCGTCAGCCCCGATTTTATCGGCATCACCGACCTGGTCTATCTGCACTATCAGATCAACCTGATCCTGGGTAATGCTGGCCGGGTTGTGCGGATAAGGCAGCAGTTGCTCCGTCAACAGCACTACCTGATTGGCGCTTTCCGCGTCAACGCGGGCATAACCGAGTGAGCCGCAGCACGCTTTACCGGTATAGCCGTTGGCGTTACCGAAAGGATCGCAGGACGGGACGCCGAGGAAAGCCACGTCAATATTGAGTTCGCCGCTCTGTACCAGATGCACGCGCCCGCCGTGGGAGTGAACCTGGACGGGCTCAGCCAGCAGACCGCGAGAGATCTCTTCTGCCAGCGGTCCGCGCAAACCGGAAGTATAAATGCGGCTGACGACGCCGCGACGAATATGGTCGACCAGCGGCGCGTGGCAGTCACTCAGCGAGCTGGAAGCCAGCGTCAGATTTTTAAATCCCATGCTGGCAATGGTTGCCATCACCAGGTTGATGGTCAGGTCACCGCCGCGAAACGCGTGGTGGAAGGAGATGGTCATGCCATCCTGTAAACCGGAACGGCGGATCGCCTCTTCAAGGTTGGCGCACAGTTTTTGGTCACGGGGTTTTTGCGCCTGCAGAGTCTGTTTCGCGGTGCTCGTATAGGTGGAAAGGGCGCTTTCAGCCTGGCGACTCCAGGCCGCTACCCGTTCCTGTCGTTGAGACTGTTCGTTTTTCTGGGTCATTGTTTTTGCCTTATTCTTCGCGGATGCCGGAAAGTTCTGCGCGGGAGAGCACCAGACGTGCGCGCTCAATCACCGGGCTATCGACCATCTTGCCGTTCAGGGAAACCACCCCGAGACCTTCGCGGGCGGCGGCTTCTGCGGCTTCCACGACCAGACGCGCATGCGTCACTTCTTTTTGCGTCGGGGCATACAGGTTGTGCAGCAGTTCAATCTGGCGGGGGTTGATCAGCGATTTGCCGTCAAAGCCCAACTGTTTGATGTGGGCCGCTTCGTGCAGAAAGCCCGCTTCGTTGTTGGCATCGGAATAGACGGTATCGAACGCCTGAATCCCGGCGGAGCGCGCGGCCTGCAAAATGGAGCAGCGAGCAAACAGTAATTCAGTGCCTTCTGGTGAACGTTCTGTACGCAGGTTGCGTACGTAATCTTCTGCCCCCAGCGCGATCCCTATCAGACGCTCAGACGCGTGGGCAATTTCCACGGCGCGGGTGATGCCTAACGGTGACTCGATGGCGGCCAGCAGACCCGTGCTGCCCGGCTCGCGACCGCAGGCTTTTTCAATGCGCAGAATTTCGCTTTCGATATCGATAACATCCTGAGCGGTATCGGTCTTCGGCAGACGAACCACGTCTGCGCCGCCGCGAACGACCGCTTCCAGATCGTTGATCCCCCATTCGGAATCCAGCGCATTAACGCGCACGATGGTTTCGACGTCGTGATAGAGCGGATGCTGCAGCGCGTGGTAGACCAGGCGACGCGCGGTGTCTTTTTCACGCAGCGCGACGGAGTCTTCCAGGTCAAACATCAGGGCATCTGCCGGATAGATGAAAGAGTTGCTGACCATTGCGGCGTTGGCGCCAGGGACAAACAACATGCTGCGGCGAGTGCGCGTTTTGCGCTGTTGCAAAGAAGCGGAAATCATTGACGATCCTCCCAGGGCAAGGCCGGGATACCGCTGGCGCGTGCCAGTAATGCTTCCAGTCGTGCACGTAAAATGCAGTCCAGCGCGCCTTTATCATCGACATTCAATTGCACGCCGCGCACGTCATACTGCGCCAGAACAGCCAGAATGGTGGCGCGAATGGCCTCGCCAAACTGTTTCTCAACGCTGCTGTTGATCTGCAGGTCAATATCCTGCGTATCGAGAGGGGCGATGCGTATCATCACATCACCGGACTCAAGTGTGCCTGCGACGGCAGCCTGGTTTATTTTCATTTTTCACCTGTTACTAATGCGGGGGTCTTTTGGCGGACTGTCGCGTGAGCGGGCGCGCGTTCAGGCATGTTTTGCAGATACAGCAAAGTGGCTGAAGGCACCAGCGACGCGATAGCCGTGAGATCTTTTTTCACGAGCAGTTTGCGCACCAGAGAAGCGGAGATCGGCGTCTCCTGGAAACACAGTCGCTCAATTTCCACCAGTTCAATGGGCGGGGCGGGGAGGGTCGGCGTTTCCAGCCAGAAACGCATGTCGTGGTTATACTGGGCGGTTACGCCGCAATACGGTTCCGTACCGACAAAGCGATGGGTGATCCCCAGCGCAGGTGCCAGATACTGACGGAAAATTTTCAAATCGATTTCGGTATAGCAATGGTTGATGACGCTCTGCTCTTTGATGAAGTAGCACGGGAATGTGGCTCGCGAAATGATGTATTCCGAACCGCGATGGACGGTGAGATGCGCAATATCCGCCGTGCCTTTAAGCACCAGATTGAGTCGGTCCTCATACGGGAAACGGGAAGTATCTTCTTTCACCAGAAACAGATGAAGCCAGTCACACTGCGCCGCCGCCTGTTGGATCAAATAGCGGTGGCCATTGGTGAACGGGTTGGCATTCATCACGATGCAGCCGATTCTCTTGCCGTCATGACGCAGTTTGCTTAACGACTCCGCGTAGCGTTTCAGACGCGTGGTGCTGTTTTCCATCAGTACCATGATGCCGGGAACGCTGGTGAGGGTTGAAAATCCGCACTGCCTGAACAACGTTTCATACTCTGTTTTGGTATAAATGAAGAGATGCGTGCAGTGTCTTTCGTAGGCGAGGTTGATCAGTTCCGTCGCCAGCGTGAGCGCTAAGCCCTCACCGCGTACTGATTCGCTAATGGCAACGCACTTAATGATATTTCCGGCGATTCCGCCGCAGGCGATGAGTTTTTCGTCACGGGTAACGGTAATAAAAACCTCAACGGTGGTATCGACGCTCAGATCATTTTCTTTCAGGAATTGCGTGATCGCCGCCATTTTTATATTTTCTGAGCGTTTAACGCGCGTGAACACATTATTACCAAACATAGTGGAAGCATCCTGAAGATATATTGTTGTTGCCAGTTTTGTGTGTATGTTGTATGAAAATACGATTTGATAACGTTTTGTTTTCATTCCGGGAAAAAGATGATTTTGCTACGGTCTATTTCTTTTTTTCCCGAATGCATACATCGTAAGGAGTATTTTTGAGATAAATTTTGATTTATTTCACAAAGAGTTAGATGGTTTTTATGGGTTTAATGGTTTTAAGTTTTTTAATTATTCTTATCGTAGATTGTGACGTGGAGTTAAATGACTTAATTGATTTAATGTGGTGAATCTGTAACGATCGTCTTTATTTTCTGTGTGCCCGGATAAAACATTTTCATTACATTTGCAGGCGAACTATACCGAATAACGCCCGTTGAGGAACAGTCATGTTGGTTCAAAAAATAAAAGGCCGTTTTCTTTTTTTCGCCGACTGGCATTTCCGTTGCGCATTTTTCTGCTTATTCTCGTTTTCTCAGTGTTCATTATTGCCGCACTGGCACAGTATTTTTCCGCCAGCTTTGAAGATTATTTGAGTGCACATGTCCGCGACATGGCGATGAATCAGGCGAAGATTATTGCCGCCAACGACAGCATCATTGCGGCAGTAAAGGCACGCGATACCAAACGACTGGCGATCATTGCTAATAAATTGCAGAGCGACACCGATTTTGACTACGTGGTGATTGGCGATAGCCACTCTATCCGACTCTATCACCCTAATCCGGCGAAAATCGGCTACCCGATGCAATTCACCAAGCCGGGCGCGCTGGAGAGGGGGGAGAGTTATATCATTACCGGCACGGGCTCTATCGGTCTGGCGATGCGGGCAAAAACGCCCATCTTTGATGATGGCGGCAATGTCATTGGCGTGGTCTCCATTGGCTATCTGGTCAGTAAAATTGACAGCTGGCGGCTGGACTTCATTCTGCCGATGGCTGGCGTGTTTGTTCTGCTGCTGGGAGTACTGATGCTGCTCTCCTGGTTTTTTGCCGCCCACATCCGTCGCCAGATGATGGGGATGGAACCGAAGCAAATTGCCCGGGTGGTTCGTCAGCAGGAAGCGCTGTTCAGCTCGGTTTATGAAGGACTGATAGCCGTTGATCCGGATGGCTATATTACCGCCATTAACCGCAGTGCGAGAAAGATGCTCGGCCTGCGTTCGCCGGGTCGACAGTGGTTGGGCAAACCGATTCACGAGGTGGTGAGCCCGTCGGATTTCTTTACCGAGCAAATTGCCGAAAAGCGTGTGGACGCGATGGTGAACTTCAATGGCCTGAGCGTTATCGCCAACCGTGAGGCAATCCGTTCAGGTGATGAACTGTTGGGGGCGATCATCAGTTTCCGCAGCAAAGACGAAATCGCCACTCTGAACGCGCAACTGACGCAGATTAAGCAATATGTGGAGAGCCTCAGGACGTTACGGCATGAACACCTGAACTGGATGTCAACGCTCAATGGCCTGCTGCAAATGAAAGAATACGATCGGGTCAGGGAGATGGTACAGGGGGAGTCGCAGGCACAGCAGCAGTTAATCGACAGCCTGCGCGAGTCGTTTGCCGATCGCCAGGTGGCGGGGCTGTTGTTTGGTAAGGTGCAGCGTGCGCGCGAACTGGGGCTCAAAATGACGATCGTTCCTGGAAGCCAGCTTCAGCAGTTGCCGGAAGGGCTGGACAGTACCGAATTTGCGGCGATTGTCGGGAATCTCCTCGATAACGCATTTGAAGCCAGTTTGCGCACCGAGCAAGGGAATAAGGTTGTGGAACTGTACCTGAGCGATGATGGCGATGATGTGGTGATCGAAGTTGCCGACCAGGGATGCGGTGTCCCTGAAGCATTGCGCGAGAAAATATTTGAACAAGGTGTGAGCACCCGTTCCGATGAGCCGGGTGAGCACGGCATAGGACTGTACCTGATTGCAAGTTATGTGGGGCGCTGTGGCGGAATGATTACCCTGGAAGATAACGATCCCTGCGGCACTTTATTCTCTCTTTTTATTCCGAAAGTGAAAAAGAACAATGACGGAACCATTAACCCTATTAATCATTGAAGATGAAATGTTGCTTGCTGAGATGCATGCAGAGTACATCCGCCATATTCCTGGTTTTCATCAGATTTGGTTAGCCGGTAATCTGGCGCAGGCAAGAATGATGATCGAACGATTCAAACCGGGTCTCATTTTGCTGGATAACTACCTTCCGGACGGGAAGGGGATCACGCTGTTGCATGAGCTGACGGAGTCGCATTATCCCGGCGGGGTGGTCTTTACCACCGCCGCCAGCGATATGGAAACGGTGGCGGACGCGGTACGCAGCGGGGCGTTTGATTATCTGATCAAACCGATTGCTTATGAGCGCCTGGGGCAAACACTTACCCGTTACCAGCAGCGCAGACGGATGCTGGCAGAAAACGACAGTGCCAGCCAGCGACAAATTGATGAGATGTTTAATGCCTATGCACGAGGCGAGCCGAAAGATGAGCTGCCCACCGGCATTGATGTGTTAACGCTCAATGCGGTCAAAAAGTTGTTTACTGACCCGCAGGTGCAGCACACCGCGGAGACCGTCGCGCAGGCGCTGACCATCAGCCGTACGACCGCCAGACGGTATCTCGAATATTGCGCCAGTCGGCATTTGATTATTGCGGAAATTGTGCACGGCAAAGTGGGGAGACCGCAGCGAATTTACCACGGTTAATGACGCGTATGGCCGGATGAGACGCACTGCGCCACCATCCGGCATTGGCTCTGAATCAGCCTCCCGTCACCGCGGAAGATGAACCCGGAACCATCACTTCAGTCGCGATGATAACGATCAACAACCCGACCATGACGGGTACGGATGTGCGTTTCACCACTTCGAACGGCGAGATTTTTGCCATCCCTGCGACTGCCACGACCACGCCGGAGACCGGGGAGATCGTACGGCCCAGGTTGGACGCCTGCAGCATCGGAATCGACAAATACGCGGGGTTGATGCCCGATGAGTGCGCCAGCTTAGGAATCATTTCAACGAAGGCATAGAACGGCGCGTTACCGGAGCCGGTCGTCATTGCTGCCAGCATGGTCAGAATCACCAGTACCAGCATCAGGATGATGCTCGCCGACCCAAACGAGGTGGCAATTGAGATCAGGCTCTGGATGAAACCAATCGTGCTCAGACCCTGTGCGAAAACGCCCGCTGCGACTAACAGCATCACCACGTTTGCAAACGCATCGGCCATGCCGCGATACGCCACTTCCAGTCCTGAATACACTTTCTGGGTGTTGAAACCCCGGATAAATTCCAGTACCGCAGCGATAAGCATGCAGAGCACCAGAATCGTAATGATGTGTAGTTGCGGACCCCACTTACCATCAAAAATCAGCACCCCGATAATCGGCGTAAACGGCAGAATGGCGTAGAACGCCGGTGCCGTGGTGGTGATTTCATTCACGTCGAGTATTTCGTGGGCAGCATTTTCTTTTTTATCCAGATAGCGTTGCCAGAAATAGTGCGCAATCGCCATCCCGATGATCGCCGCAATGGAGATCGGCAGCGTAGTTTTAAAGGCAAAATCGATCAGCGGCATTTCGGCTGCTTTGGCAGCCAGTACCACATCACCTGAGGTGGGGGAAAGGATAATTGCCGCAGGGGAAGCACAGATAGCCGCAGCGGCACCGCGGCTAATCCCCACGTTGACCATGACCGGGAAAAGCGTTGCCATCAACAACACGCCGAGTCCGGTGGCGGAAGAGACCGCCAGGGACATCAGACAGGCGACAAAATAGGCGGCAATCATCAGCAGATAGGGCGAGTTGATGTACTGCAAAGGCTTCGAAGCCAGTTTCACGACCATATCGTTCGCGCCGATGTGGGTCATGTAGGCGGCAAAACCGCAGAGCATCATGATCATCATACCGAGATCGCCACCACGGCTCATCAGCAGGATCTTGACGTACTCAACGATATCCGTTGCGGAATAGCCCGTAGAGGTCTCGCTGGAAGGCAGCACTTTGTGGCCCATCAGGGCGCTGATAATCAGCAGCGCCAGACCGCCAACAAAGAGCACGCCGGTAGCCGAATACCCTTTAATGATGTAGCGCGCTACACCCACAATAACCACAACTCCAATAAGGAGTTCGATAAAAGTCAACATTGTTTCCCCTGTCGCGTGGACACCAGAAGTAAAATTAAGAAAATGCCAATTGTTGGGGTGAAAATGTGCCGAATAAGTGCGTGCTACTTGCTGATTAAAATCAATAAACAGAACGATTAACTGTCGGTAAACGACTATTTTTGCTTTAGGGTGATGAAGACAAAATATTTTATTTTCACATTTCCAGGAAAATTCTCGATTGTTTTGTTTTTGTTTTATTTGTGTTTTATTATTGTTAGTTATCGACAGCTGAGGAGTTTTTCTACCATAATTGTGGCAAAATCATACAATATCTGACTGATAATTCAGCGATAAATAACACTGCAAAGAATAAGGCTTAATTAGTGTATTCAAAATCTTAGAACAATCTGATTCAGGTTAGCGCGGTGGCTGTTAAGGTTTCATTCAAGTTTATTTTGGTACCATAAAGACTGAACTTAAGAATGGTAATAAATGTTGTGAGCGCAGCTAAAAAATATTTTCTCCTTTTTTCATTTCTTTTTATTCAGTTAGCAATGCAGCCGCGTGCGGTGGCGGAAGAAAAAGGATGGTTTAATACCTTTACAGACAATGTTGCCGAAACCTGGCAGCAGCCTGAGCATTATGATTTGTACATTCCCGCCATAACCTGGCACGCACGTTTTGCCTATGATAAGGAAAAAACCGATCGTTATAACGAACGTCCGTGGGGCGGTGGTTTTGGTCAGTCGCGCTGGGATGAAAAGGGGAACTGGCACGGCTTGTATATCATGGCCTTCAAAGATTCATGGAATAAATGGGAACCGATTGGCGGTTATGGCTGGGAGAGTACCTGGCGGCCCCTGCCGGATGATAATTTTCATCTGGGACTCGGTTTTACCGCCGGGGTGACGGCCCGTGATAACTGGAACTACATTCCTCTTCCGGTCCTGTTACCGTTGGCTTCCATCGGTTACGGTCCGGCAACGTTTCAGATGACCTATATCCCAGGTACCTATAACAACGGCAACGTCTACTTTGCGTGGATGCGCTTTCAGTTCTGAACCGATAAATGGCAGTAAATTTTATACAAAACAAAGTGATATAAGCTTATGCCAAAAAATAACGCGATATTTATCACTTTTTGCCAAAGTTCGACTGGACAAAGTGAACCACAATTGGTGTACTGATACCCGACACAGCATTTGTGTCTATTTTTCATGTAAAGGTAATTTTGATGTCTAAGATTAAAGGTAACGTTAAGTGGTTTAATGAGTCCAAAGGATTCGGTTTCATTACTCCGGAAGATGGCAGCAAAGATGTGTTTGTACACTTCTCTGCAATCCAGACCAATGGTTTTAAAACTCTGGCTGAAGGTCAGCGTGTAGAGTTCGAAATCACTAACGGTGCCAAAGGCCCTTCTGCTGCAAACGTAACTGCTCTGTAAGCTTACGTCAGCAAGATTTCAAAACCCGCTTATTAGCGGGTTTTTTTTGGTCTCTAGTGCGCACTGGAGGCGGAAAACAGCCAGAACGCCAGCGCCGTCATCGCAAAGGATCCCAACAGGTTGACCAACACATTCAGCATTGCCCAGCCCAGTCGTCCTTCCTGAAGCAGAAATACCACTTCCGCTGAAAAAGTAGAGAATGTCGTCAGGCCGCCGCAAAAGCCGGTTGTGATCAGCACCTTCCACATGGGGTCGATGTTGGTCATGCGACTAAACCATGCCAGCCCCATACCAATGATGAACGCGCCAAGTAAATTTGCGGTCAGGGTTCCCATTGGAATCGCCTGATGCATAGGGTTAAACCGCATACTGAGCATCCATCTCGCTACACTTCCTGTGCCACCGCCAATAAAAACCGCTAAAAGAAGTTGTAACACTGCATAATCCTGCTATTTGGTTGGTATATAAGATAAGTGTAACGCTGAATAATCATTGTTGGCGAGTCTGATAAACCTGACCGGAGGAGTTATGTTCGTTGCTGCTGGGCAATTTGCCGTCAGCCCTGTGTGGGAAAAGAACGCGGATACCTGCGTCGCGCTCATGTCGCAGGCGGCGGAAAACGGCGTGTCGCTGCTGGTTCTGCCGGAGGCATTGCTGGCGCGAGACGATTCGGATCCCGACCTGTCAGTGAAATCCGCCCAGTATGTAGAGGGGGATTTCCTGAAACAGCTGCTGCGGGAAAGCGCATCGAATAGGATGACCACTATTCTCACGCTTCATGTTCCGTCGAGCCCGGGTCGTGCGACGAACACGCTGGTGGCACTGCGCGGGGGGAAAGTCGTGGCAAGCTATGCCAAGCTACATCTTTATGATGCATTCTCCATTCAGGAGTCCCGGAATGTTGACGCTGGCGACACCATTGCGCCACTGCTTGACGTTGAGGGGCTTAAAGTAGGGCTGATGACCTGCTACGACCTGCGCTTTCCCGAATTGTCGATGGCGCTTGCATTGCAGGGCGCGGAAGTCCTGGCGCTGCCTGCGGCCTGGGTCAGAGGGGCGTTGAAGGAACACCACTGGTCAACACTGTTGGCTGCCCGAGCGCTTGATACTACCTGCTATATGATTGCCGCAGGGGAGTGTGGCAACAAAAACATCGGTCAGAGTCGTATTATCGACCCCTTTGGCGTGACGATTGCGGCTGCGGCAGACGTCCCGGCGCTTGTTATGGCGGAGATCTCCGCAGAGCGGATCCGCCAGGTGCGGGCACAATTACCGGTATTACGAAACCGCAGATTTGTGCCACCGCAATTATCATGACGTTTTTTTAAACACTGCTTGATTCACCTTGTTACAGATTGCTATTGTGTGCGCGCGTCAAATGACCGTTAATATTCTCAGGTTACTAAGGGCGCGCTACGCCGCCTGTTTTAAGTGAAGAAGGTATCTATGGGTGAGATTAGTATTACCAAACTGCTGGTGGTGGCTGCACTGGTCGTTCTGCTGTTTGGTACCAAGAAGTTACGTACACTGGGTGGAGACCTGGGCACGGCAATTAAGGGTTTCAAAAAAGCGATGAATGATGAAGATGCGGGCGCGAAAAAAGACGCAGACGACAGCATTCAGGCTGAGAAGCTCTCTCATAAAGAGTAATGTCCGGAGCTAAACGTTCATCCGTCTTACTCTGACGTGAAAAAACCCGCGATTAAGCGGGTTTTTTATAGGCGAAATGTAAGTATTTATTTCTAAATTACTTCACTTCCATCCCTTTCGCCTGCAGGTCAGCGTGGTAAGACGAACGGACGAACGGTCCGCAGGCAGCATGGGTAAAGCCCATCGCCATCGCTTCCGCTTTCATCTCTTCAAATTCGTCCGGGCTGACATAGCGTTGAACCGGCAGGTGGTGACGACTCGGTTGCAGATACTGGCCCAGCGTCAACATGGTCACGCCGTGACGACGTAAATCACGCATGACGTCAATGATTTCCGCATTCGTCTCACCGAGACCAACCATCAGACCGGATTTGGTCGGGATCTCCGGATGCGCTTCTTTAAAGCGTTCCAGTAATTTGAGTGACCAGTTATAGTCTGCGCCCGGGCGAACCTGACGATAAATGCGCGGTACGTTTTCAAGGTTATGGTTGAAAACGTCTGGCGGAGTGGCGGTCAGAATCTCCAGGGCACGATCCATACGGCCACGGAAGTCGGGCACCAGCGTTTCAATCTTAATCGTAGGGCTTTTCTCACGAATAGCGGTAATGCAATCGGCAAAGTGCTGAGCGCCGCCGTCACGCAGGTCATCACGGTCAACAGAGGTGATCACCACATAGCGCAGAGCCATATCGGCAATCGTTTGTGCCAGCTTAACCGGTTCGTTAGCGTCCGGCGCGACAGGGCGACCGTGGGCCACATCGCAGAACGGGCAACGACGGGTACAAATGGCGCCGAGGATCATAAACGTGGCGGTACCGTGGTTGAAACACTCCGCCAGGTTCGGGCAAGAGGCTTCTTCACAAACAGAATGCAGGCCATTCTTACGCATTGCCGCTTTGATACCCTGGATACGAGTGGAGTCCGCTGGAAGCTTAATTTTCATCCATTCCGGCTTGCGCAGCAGGGCTTCGCGCTCTGTAGCCACATTTTTGACCGGGATAAGGGCCATCTTATCGGCATCGCGGTATTTAACACCGCGTTCCATCACAATGGGTTTACTCATAGCGTGCATGTTCCAGTTGCGAATAACGAAGGAAAGCGTTTCAATTCAAGGGAATGTTGTATTTATCAACTATTTTTGAATTAACAACACGCAGTATACCATTGAAACGGGCCTTAAAGCAGCCTGAGTGGCCGGCAAAATGTAAAATAGTTGTTGTTTTGTGCCATTTGTTCGGCATCAATTTTGACCAGGTCGCAACATTTCTTTCTCAGAAGGCGTCGCGGATCACCGTGATGACGTTCTCCAGCACCGGATCGCGTAAGCTCAGCTTGTTGTAATGCAGTGAGAAGTCGATTTTCTCATGGTTCAGGGATGGATGAGGGATCCGCTGAAGCGGCCAGCAGTGGTTAAACAACGTGAAGAAGCGTGCAGGCATAATACCCACCAGATCACTGTGCGCGATGAGCGACGCCAGCGTGAAAATGTTGTAACTGCTAAAGCTGATTTGCCTGTCAGGAAACAGTTCCTGGATACGCTGGCGCAGGAGCGTAAAGCTTTGCCCTTCAATCATCAACAGACTATGTTCTGCGCCATTAAGGGCCTCTGGGGCCGGGGAGCGCGTCAGGGAAGGGTGGTTCTGACGACAGACCAGTTCGATTTTGTCAGAAAACAGAACATGATTCTCAACCGCACGGTTGCTGTAGATGTGGTTGTCGATAATCAAATCGCTCTGAAACTGGCTGAGCTGCGTCTCGGCGTCATGGACGGGGATATTACGCAGATGCAGTTGCGGATGGCGCGTCTTGATGGCGTGATAAATAGTTGGCATCACCAGTGCGCCGATAGACGGCGTGGTCCCGATGGTAATCGTGCGTTGTTTATCGTAGCTGCCGGTGAGATCTAACGCGCCGAGAATGGACTCCAGCCCCTGGCTAATATACTCGTGCAGATGGGTGGCGTAGGTGGTGGGGGTTACACCCTGGCCTTTTCGGATAAACAGTGGATCGGGAAATATCGTGCGCAATTTTTGAATGGACTGGCTGATCGCTGAGGGAGTCAGATTAAGAATTTTCGCGGCATTGACGATCCCTTTATGGACATAAACAGCTTCGAAAATAGTCAGCAGGTTCAGGTCAATATTTCTTAGCGTTCTGAAAATTTGCGGTTTATCTTCGGGTCGATGTTCGTAGAAATGTCCTTTCGGCTTACTATTCTCACTCACGTTCTAACTCCAATTTAATTCACATTATAAATAATAGTGGTGTTTTGTATTTGTTGTACGCATGCGTTTTTTTCACCACTATTGTTCATCTCGCGGTATCGATAACCATTTTATGGCGACTGATTGAAGGTTTAACGTTTGTATAAGGAAAAATCCTGCGTCGTTTTTTATGACGGAGTAAAGGCGTTAAAAATTCAAGCTAAGATGAAAAGAAAATATAGAAACCCGGAGGCATTGTAAAGCATTTGAGCGGGAAGGCGGTAATGGCCCGCGAATTTTTGGGCCATTGCATTCAATAAGTTAAGCAGGGATATATTCGTAAGGGGGATTATTTAGCAGCGCTAAAATATTCGCTAATAATCGTGGTTGGATATTATCTGTCGTGACCTCGTTATCCCATTGCGATATTTTTGCCATTTCCATACCGGCATAGCCGCATGGATTAATTCGCAGGAAAGGTGAAAGATCCATATTAACGTTTAATGCCAGTCCGTGGAATGAACAACCACGACGAATACGCAAGCCAAGGGAACATATTTTCTTTTCACCGACATAAACGCCAGGAGCATCCGCACGCGGGTGGGCGTCAATATCCAGCTCCGCCAGGGTATTCACAACGGTCTGTTCCAGCAGCGTCACCAGTTCCCGCACGCCCAGTTTACGCCGCTTCAGGTTCAGCAGAACATACATGATCTGCTGGCCCGGTCCGTGGTAAGTCACCTGCCCGCCGCGATCGCTTTGAATGACCGGGATATCCCCTGGCATTAAAACATGTTCCGCTTTCCCTGCCTGACCCTGGGTAAAAACAGGGTAGTGCTCCACCAGCCAGATTTCATCAGCGGTGTGTTCATCGCGGGTGTTGGTAAAGTCGTGCATGGCCTGGGAGACGGGTTCGTAGGGTTGAAGACCGAGCTGGCGGACCAGTATTTTATCCTGAGACAAAACAGCATCTCCGTAGAGAAGTAACAAATGGGGGAGAGAAGTATATCACAGCGAAGAGGAGGTGAGGTGGGCACCCGAACAAGGTCGGGGCCCGGACCTGTATTACAGAACCATACGGACGATTTCGATGTTACCGAGCTCTTCGTACAGGGTTTCAACCTGCTCAATATGGGTCGCGTTGATGGTAATCGAAACCGAGTGGTAATTGCCTTTGCTGCTGGGTTTTACCGTCGGGGAGTAATCACCTGGCGCATGGCGCTGTACCACTTCAACCACCTGTTCAACCAGCTCAGGTAACGCCTGCCCCATGACTTTGTAAGTAAAAGGAGTAGGGAATTCAAGCAGTTCGTTAAGTTTGGTTTTCATGTCAGCTCCGGCGTAACGTAAATAAATAACAACTCCCGCCAGAGGGCGGGAGTTTTACTGATGCTTAGTATATGGGGATGGAAATCACACTTTCAAGTGTTCAATTTTTAACCAAACCAGTGATGGAACATTAACTTAATGTAATCAATGATTTTGCTGAAGAAGTTACCTTCGGGGATTTCCTGCAGTACGACAAGAGGACGCTGCTCAATGGTTTTACCGTCAAGCTGGAAGTTGATGGTACCGACCACCTGGTTTTTCTGCAACGGGGCATGCAGCTCCGTGCTGTTCAGCACATAGCTGGCCTTCAGATCCTTCATACGGCCACGCGGAATGGTCAGATACACATCTTTATCGACCCCTAAAGAGGCGCGATCGGTATCACCAAACCAGGACGGTTCAGACGCGAACTCTTTCCCTGCTTTCAGCGGATTCACCGTTTCGAAGAAACGGAAGCCCCAGGTCAGCAGTTTTTTGCTTTCTGTTTCACGCCCTTTGTAGGTACGTCCGCCCATGACCGCTGAGATCAAACGCATCTGACCTTCAGTCGCCGAGGCAACAAGGTTGTAGCCTGCTTTGTCAGTATGACCCGTCTTGATACCATCCACCTTCAGGCTGTTGTCCCACAGCAGACCGTTACGGTTCATCTGACGGATGCCGTTAAAGGTGAACTCTTTTTCTTTGTAGACGGAGTATTCGTTAGGAACATCGCGGATCAGTGCCTGACCAATCAGTGCCATATCACGGGCAGAGCTGTACTGACCGTCGGCATCCAGACCGTGAACCGTCTGGAAGTGGGTATTTTTCAGACCTAACGCGTTCACGTAGCTGTTCATCAGTCCGACAAATGCATCCTGGCTGCCGGCTGCAAAGTCAGCCATCGCGACGCAGGCATCGTTACCGGACTGCAGGTTAATCCCACGAATCAGTTGTGACACCGGAACCTGCATGCCCGGCTTCAGGAACATCAGCGATGAGCCTTTAAAGACCGGATTACCCGTGGCCCAGGCGTCATTACCGATAGTGACCAAATCTGTTTCTTTAAACTTACCCGCTTTCATTGCCTGACCGATAACGTAACTGGTCATCATTTTGGTCAGACTGGCCGGGTCACGACGCGTATCGGCGTTTTGTTCCGCCAGCACTTTACCGGAGTTATAGTCAATGAGGATGTAGGACTCCGCGTCGATCTGCGGAACACCCGGGATCATGGTTTTGATATTCAGGTCATCGGCATGCGCGCCTGAAATAGCGGCTGTACAAAGAGCCGTGGTGAGCGCCATGCGCTGCAGGAAACGAGCGGAAAAAGTGGTCTTCATGGTCTGAACTACGACGTCCGTGATGGAATTAAAAAAAGTGCCCTACTATAGCAAATGCAATACCGGCAGGCATCTGACTTTCCGCACGACTTTGTTAACGTAGTTAACGTCATTTACAGAAACTGACACTTCAGATGCCTTTGTTACGTTACTGCGCGCCGGTAATGAAGGACTGTAACTGGGCTTCAGATTGTAAACGCTGCTGTAGCGCGCTGGCCTGTGCTTTGCTGGCGAACGGTCCGAGCTGAATACGCCACACGGCGCCATTCTGCGTGACACGTCCCGGTACGCCAAACTGCTGGCCTAAGCGCTGTTGATATTGCTGGGCACGGCCCTGATCGCTTACCGCACCCACCTGGACGACATAACTGCCGCTGGCGGACGCGGCGGTAGGCGCAGCGGCGGGAGTTGCTGTCGGCGCACTGACTGGCGCGCTAACAGGAGCCGCAGCCGTGGGCTGTGGTACTGGCGTCGGTTCACTGCCTTCCAGTACGCCTGCGGCCAGGGTGGTTGGTGCGC
The DNA here is from genome assembly GCF_000981805.1 of Citrobacter amalonaticus Y19. NCBI lineage: Bacteria > Pseudomonadati > Pseudomonadota > Gammaproteobacteria > Enterobacterales > Enterobacteriaceae > Citrobacter > Citrobacter amalonaticus. Next base: position 636,389 of record NZ_CP011132.1, read on the forward strand.
CGAGGAAGCCGCTGCTCTGAACGGGCGCGCCAGCGTTATCTTCACTTTGCAGTGTGGAATTGCTGATGGCGCGAACGTCACCCTGTGGCTGCATTGTTTCCGGTGCGGAGGAGGCGCTGCCCATACCACCGCTCAGATCTGGACGTGAGGGCAGGGCATAGGTCTGTTTGGCCACGGTGGTACAGGCCATACCCGGACCGGACAGCGAACCATCCTGCGCGACAATAATCGGATCGATGCGCACTTTGGTGTTATTAGACGTGTTCAGACGGTCGGCCGCGGCACGTGACAGTGAAATCACGCGATCGTTGCCGTAGGGGCCACGATCGTTAATGCGCACCACGATCATCCGCCCATTGGCGAGGTTGGTGACTCGCGCATAGCTCGGTATCGGTAATGTCGGATGCGCTGCGGTGAGCTGCATCGGATCGAACGCTTCGCCAGAGGCGGTCAGATTGCTGCCGGGTTCGGCATCGTAGATCGCCGCGAATCCAGCCTGACTAAAACGCGAGGCGTCCTGCACAATCTTATAGCTCTTACCGTCCCGCTGATAATCCTGATTAGCGGTCGGGTTGAGCGGTTCAAATTGCGGATCGGCCCCGCTGATTTCAACAACGGGTCCATTACATACCGCTGGCTGTGGCGCGACGGTATTCTGTTGCTGACCATCATCACTCGTACATGCCGCGAGCAACATAATTCCTGCTGCGACGAAGACTCCAGGCAACTGCTTACGCATTGCGCACCCCTTACACGCTTTTCGATAACATTTTTCTGTGGGTGTGGATCGACATGACAATCCCGAACCCGGCCATCAACACGATCAGTGCTGAGCCTCCGTAACTGACTAACGGAAGCGGTACGCCTACAACAGGCAAAATCCCACTCACCATACCAATATTAACGAAGACATAAACGAATAAAATCAACATTAATCCACCGGCCATCACGCGACCAAAGGTGGTTTGCGCGTGGGCGGCAATCCACAGACCACGCATAATCAGCAGAATATACAGCGCCAGCAGGATCAGTATCCCGATCAGACCGAGCTCTTCCGCAAGGACAGCGAAGATAAAGTCGGTGTGGCGCTCGGGCAAAAATTCGAGCTGTGACTGTGTGCCGTGTAGCCATCCCTTGCCGCTCAGACCGCCGGAGCCAATCGCAATTTTAGACTGAATGATGTGATAACCGGCGCCCAACGGATCGGTTTCCGGGTCAAGCAGCATCATCACCCGCTGACGCTGATAATCATGCATCAGGAAGAACCACAGGATCGGGATAAACGCCGCGACCAGCAGCACCGCAACGCCGATCAAACGCCAGCTCAGGCCCGAGAGGAACAGCACGAACAGCCCGGAAAGCGCGACCAGAATCGACGTTCCGAGGTCAGGCTGCGCCGCCACCAGCAGCGTTGGCATAAAAATCAGTACCAGCGCGATGGCCGTATTCTTTAAAGATGGCGGACAGACGTCGCGGTTAATAAAGCGTGCGACCATCAAAGGAACCGCGATCTTGGCGATTTCAGAAGGCTGAAAACGTACGATGCCGAGATCCAACCAGCGCTGTGCGCCTTTGGAGATCGCGCCGAAGGCATCAACCGCCACCAGCAGAATAATACAGAAAATATAGAGATACGGCGCCCAGCCTTCATAGACGCGAGGCGGGATCTGCGCCATGACCACCATGATCACCAGACCCATCGCAATCTGACCGACTTTACGCTCCATCATGCCAATGTCCTGGCCGCTGGCGCTCCAGATAACCAATGAGCTGTAAACCAACAGCGCCAGCAAAATCAGCAACATGGTGGGATCGATATGGATTTTATCCCAGAATGTTCTTTTGTTCGGATTATCCGTCATGGTTATTGATCCTCCGCCGCTGCAACCGCCGGATTTTCCGCTGGCAGATCGGTGTTGTTATCGCCCAACATGATGTGGTCAAGAATCTGACGCATAATGGTTCCCACCGCCGGGCCTGCCCCCCCGTTTTCCAGGATGATGGCGACCGCGACCTGCGGGTTGTTGTACGGTGCAAATGCGGTCATCAGTTTATGGTCACGCAGACGCTCAGCAATTTTATGCGCGTTATAGGTTTCGTTGGCTTTCAGGCCAAAGACCTGCGCGGTACCGGATTTGGCGGCAATTTTATACGGTGCGCTGGCGAAATATTTATGCGCGGTTCCGTTGCCACGGTTGGCGACGCCAAACATGCCGTCTTTCGCCAGTTCCCAGTAGCCAGAGTGAATATCGCCGACCGGTGGCTCCTGCGGTTGCACCCAGGGAACCTTCTTGCCATTTTCGGCGGTACTCATCAGCAGATGGGGCACCTTCACCACGCCGTCGTTAATCAGAATCATCAGCGCCTTACTCATCTGAATCGGCGTTGCCGTCCAGTAGCCCTGCCCAATACCGACCGGGATGGTATCACCCTGATACCAGGGTTTTTTAAAGCGTTTGAGTTTCCACTCGCGGGTAGGCATGTTGCCGGAGCGCTCTTCCGCCAGATCAATACCGGTATAGTGACCGTACCCGAATTTGCCCATCCACTCGGAGAGACGATCGATCCCCATGTCATAGGCGACCTGATAGAAGAAGGTATCGGCAGATTCTTCCAGCGATTTGGTGACGTTCAGGTGTCCGTGCCCCCATTTCTTCCAGTCGCGATAGCGTTTTTCTGAACCTGGCAACTGCCACCAGCCCGGGTCAAACAGACTGGTATTGCGGGTGATGACGCCCGCGCTTAATGCAGACACGGCGACATACGGTTTCACCGTTGACGCTGGCGGATAAACCCCCTGCGTTGCACGGTTGATAAGCGGCGTGTTCGGATCGTTAAGCAGGCCGGAGTAATCTTTGCTGGAGATACCATCAACAAACAGGTTCGGGTCATAACTTGGCATCGATACCAGCGCCAGTACGCCGCCGGTACGTGGGTCGGTGACCACCACGGCGGCGCGACTGCCGGCGAGCAGTGTTTCGATATACTGCTGCAGTTTGAGATCCAGCGTCAGGTAGATGTCGTGTCCGGCCTGCGGCGGAACTTCCTTGAGTTGGCGGATGACGCGGCCACGGTTGTTGACTTCAACTTCCTCGTAGCCGGTCTGACCGTGCAGCACATCTTCGTAGTAGCGCTCGATCCCCAGTTTTCCGATGTCATGGGTGGCGGCATAGTTAGCCAGCTTGCCGTCTTTATCCAGTCGCTCAACGTCTTTATCGTTAATTTTCGACACGTAGCCAATAACATGGGTGAGCGCAGAACCGTACGGGTAGAAGCGGCGCTTATAGCCTTTTACTTCAACGCCGGGGAAGCGGTACTGGTTAACGGCAAAACGTGCAACCTGGACTTCGCTCAGGTTAGTTTTGACGGGAATAGAGGTAAAGCGGTGCGAACGTGCGCGCTCTTTCTTGAATGCCGCAATATCGTCATCGGTCAGGTCAACGACGTTGCGCAGAGCATCCAGCGTTTGCTGCACGTTATCGACCTTCTCGGGCATCATTTCTATTTGGTAAATGGTGCGGTTCAGGGCGAGAGGAATACCGTTACGATCATAAATAATGCCGCGGCTGGGAGCGATGGGCACCAGCTTAATCCGGTTTTCATTCGAGCGAGTCTGGTAATCGGTAAAACGGACGATCTGCAGATTATACAGGTTGGCGATAAGTACGCCGGTGAGCAGTAAGATACCCAAAAAAGCGACCAGCGCCCGGCGCACAAATAGCGCGGACTCAGCCGTATAGTCGCGAAAAGAATTCTGTAATTTCATCCGCTGCTTAGTCTACTCAAGCTCAGTGATCACTCACGGTGATAAGGGTGATTAGTGGTAATGCTCCACGCCCGATACAGGCTCTCTGCCACCAGCACCCGGACAAGCGGATGAGGAAGTGTTAGCGCAGAGAGCGACCAACTTTGTTCTGCCGCGGCTTTGCAGGCAGGGGATAATCCTTCCGGTCCGCCGATTAACAGGCTGACATCGCGACCGTCCAGTTTCCAGCGTTCCAGTTCGGTTGCCAGTTGCGGCGTGTCCCAGGGCTTACCGGGAATATCCAGGGTGACAATGCGGTTTTTGCCTGCGGCAGCCAGCATCTGTTCACCCTCTTTGTCGAGAATACGCTTGATATCCGCGTTCTTGCCGCGTTTGCCGGCCGGAATTTCGATCAGCTCAAAAGGCATGTCTTTGGGAAAACGCCGCAGGTACTCGGTAAAACCGGTTTGTACCCAGTCGGGCATTTTCGTGCCTACCGCGACAAGTTGAAGCTTCACGCATTAACTCCAGAGTTTTTCCAGCTCATACAGGCGACGGCTCTCTTCCTGCATAACATGGACAATCACTTCACCCAGATCAACGACGATCCAGTCGGCGACGCTTTCACCTTCCACACCCAACGGCAGCATTCCCGCTGCGCGAGATTCCTGTACGACGTGGTCAGCAATAGACATGACGTGACGGCTGGAAGTGCCGGTACAAATGATCATGCAGTCGGTGATACTGGATTTGCCCTGAACGTCTAAGGCGATGATGTCCTGACCTTTAAGGTCATCAATTTTGTCGATTACAAAATCCTGGAGTGCTTTACCCTGCAAGTTTTCCCCCTGGGTGCATGAATGCGTATTAATAAGCCTGTCAGTATACCTGAACCCACCGTCCTTTCGGGACAAATGTCACCGACGGTTTTTGAAAGTGGGCTATCATCCCACCCCATGCAACAGAATGCATCGCCATTTTTGTAAAACAATTTCTGCAACGTGCTGAAGGGCGGGGAAAGTCTGGCAGCGGAGAATAGCAGCCTGTCCGGGGGTGTCAATGGGCGGAGCGTTTCTGGCGATAAAAAACAGACATTTTACTCGCCGGGTGTCCATATCGCTCTGCTGTTGAGAACCCGAAGTGTGGCAAAATCACCAGTGAAATCAATGGCGCTCCAGCAGCCTTGCTCAACGCGAAAATGCCACATCGCGGCGGCGGGCATGGCAAGCAACCGGGCAATCAGCAGGCTGAGGACGCCCTGATGGCTGACCACCAGCACATGATCATGGTGCTGGTAATCGGCAAGGAGCGCGATCGCCTGCTCAACGCGCCGGGCGAAGGCCTGAAATCCTTCCCCATTGGTGGGAACGGCATTTTGCCAGTCGTTGCACCAGGCCGCATAGTTCTCGGCATCTTCGCGAGTCAGATCCCGGTGATGGCGCATCTCCCAGTCGCCAAAGAACATCTCATTGAGCTCGGGCTTCACCTGCAGCGGCAGTTCACGCCCCTGAAGGACCAAACGCGCCGTGTGCTGTGCGCGCTCCAGTTCGCTGCACAGCACCTGCTCAAAAGGAACCTGGCTGAGCAGTGTATTCAGCGTTTGCGCCTGCTCCACACCGCGCCCGGTCAACGGCGTGGGGGCATGGCCGCTGTACAATCCCGCCACATTGGCCTCGGTTTCTCCATGACGAACTAACCAGAGTCGCATTTTCCCCTCGTGATACGTATTCGCGCAAAACATGATATTCGCCCTGAATGCGCGCGCTATTTTCTCTAAAATAGCCTCTTTTGCCAGGAGCGGCACGATGTCTTTATTCAAAAGCGCCCACGGCGGTAACACCCGTGAAGCGGCCGAACTTCTCGGGATCTCCCCCGAGAAGTTGCTGGATTTTAGCGCGAATATTAATCCGCTGGGTATGCCCGAAACGGTAAAACGCGCCATCGTCGACAATTTACATCTTGCCGAGCGCTATCCCGACGTCGATTACAGCCACTTACATCAGGCGCTGGCCCGACATCATCAGGTACCTGTCGGGTGGATCCTTGCCGGTAACGGTGAAACCGAGTCGATCTTTACCCTGGTGAACGGTTTGAAACCGCGGCGGGCGATGATCGTCACGCCTGGATTTGCTGAATACCGGCGTGCATTACAGTGGGGTGAATGCATCATTGATGCGTTCGCGCTGCGTGAAGAGGACGGTTGGCAGTTGACCGGGGCGATACTCGACGCCCTGACGGCAGAACTGGACTGTCTGTTTTTGTGCACCCCCAACAATCCCACCGGGTTACTGCCGGAGCGGGGATTACTTGAAGCGATTGCCGGACGCTGCCAGGCGCTGAATATTGCGCTGATTCTTGATGAAGCGTTCATCGATTTTATTGCCGACGAGGCGGGATTTATTCCGCAGCTACAGAATAACCCGCATATCTGGGTTCTGCGTTCGCTGACAAAATTTTATGCGATTCCGGGGCTACGATTGGGGTATCTCATCAACAGCGATGAGCAGGCGGTCGCGGCAATGAGGGCGCGACAGATGCCGTGGTCGATCAACGCCTTTGCCGCGCTGGCAGGGGAGCAGGTTCTGGAGGATAGCGCCTATCAACAAGCGACATGGCAGTGGTTACGGGAAGAGGGCGGACGCTTTTATCAACGGCTGTGTGCGCTGCCGGGACTGACGGTGTATCCCGGCCAGGCGAATTATCTCCTGTTGCGCAGCGATACCGATCTCCAGCGTGCTTTGCTGGCGCGGCATATTCTGATCCGCAGTTGCGCCAATTATCCCGGTCTTGATGGACGCTATTTCCGTGTGGCAATACGCAGTCAGGAAGAGAATGACCGCCTGCTGATGGCGTTAACCGAGGTGCTTAGCGATACAACCCGTGCTGATTGATATAGTCCAGCACGGCTTGCGGCATCAGGTCGTCGCACGGCTCGCCGTTTTCCAGCCGTTCGCGGATGATCGTGGCGGAAATATTGAACCACGGCGTCTCGGCGAGATAAATTTTCCCGGCCGGTAGCAGGTGCAGATCGTCCGGTGTATTCGTCAGATGTTGATCCAGCCACTGCTGATGCTGTTCCTGCGCCATTTCAAGCGGATAGCCCGGACGGCGGCAGACAATCAGATGGGTATTGTCGAGAATCGTTTCGTAGTCATGCCAGGTCGGGAAGGTCAACAATGAGTCCTGACCAATGATAAACGCCAGCGGGACATCCGGGCCTTGTTCTTCACGCCAGGCCTTCAGCGTTTGCGCCGTATAGGAGGGCGTGTCGTGCCGCAGTTCGCGCTCATCGAGGATAAACAGCGGCTTGTCGGCAATCGCCAGTTCAAGCATGGTTTTTCGCTGTGCGCTGGTCGCCTCCGGCTGCGGGCGATGAGGGGGAACATTATTGGGCATCACGATGACCCGCGACAGACCAATCAGATTGGCCAGCGTTTCCACGGGCTTGAGGTGACCATAGTGCACCGGATCAAAGGTGCCGCCAAAGAGAGCCTGTAACGATTTCATATCAGCCATCAATAAAAACTTCAGCCAGTGCTTTGTGGCAAATCAGCAGTGAGAGCCCTTCAAGCTCCGCCCAGACCGACTGGCCATAGTCCTGCTTCAGCGTTAATTCCGTACGTGTCAGTAATTGCACCGCCTGACGTAACTGCGCCGGACTCAGCCGGTTCAGCGCATCGCCAATCATGCCCCGGCGGTTTTGCCAGACGCGGTGCTTATCAAAGAGCGTGCGCAGCGGGGTGTGGGCCGACTGACGCTTCAGCGTGACCAGCAGCAACAGTTCACGTTGTAGGGTGCGCAGCAAAATAACCGGTTCGCTGCCTTCCAGACGTAACTGCTGAAGAATGTGCAGGGCGCGCTTACTTTTGCCCATGACCAGCGCATCCACCCAATGGAACGGGGTGAAGTGGGCGGCGTCGTTAACCGCCTGCTCGACGCGGGGCAGGGTGAGCTTACCGTCAGGCCACAATAAGGACAAACGTTCCAGCGCCTGCGCCAGTGCCAGCAGGTTACCTTCATAGCAATAGCACAACAGTTGATTCGCCGCGTCGTCCAGTTGCAAATTGTTTTGCTTTGCGCGTGCCGCTACCCAACGGGGGAGCTGCGCCTGTTCCGGTGTCTGACAACTGACCTGTACGCTTCGCTCGGCCAGCGCGCTAAACCAGGCGGCATTTTCTTGCGCTTTGCTGAGCTTGTTTCCGCGCACGATCAGCAGCAGATCGTCATGCAGCAGTTGAACCAATGTCGTTAGTTGTTCATTAATGGCGGCATTCGGACCATTTTCGGGCATCAGCAACAGCAGCGTCTGACGACTGGCGAACAGGCTCATTGCCTGGCATTGCGAGAACAACGCGTTCCAGTCGGTATTGTTATCGAGAGTAAAAGTATGGTGTTCGTCGAACCCCTGAGTTGCCGCAACCTGACGGATGGCGTCCTGGCTTTCCTGCAACAACAGTGGATCGTTTCCGAGTAGCAGATACGCCGCGCGCAACCCTTCAGAGAGTTGCGCGCGGAGTTGTTCAGGGTACAACCGAATCATCAGTTACCCAGCGTGCTGGAGACACGCGTTGAAGAGGAAGCGGGAGCCGCTTCTTGATCGTCAACGGCAACCTCTTCTTGCGATGAGAGACGATCCGCAGCATGTACGCTTGGCAGCTTACGAATCAACTGCTCCGCCGCTCTGTCGTACATCTCTTTGATGATCATATCCTGTTCGTTATCCTTCGCCAGCGCCATCTGTGGGTTGTCGAAGAACGAACGGAATACCCGGACGCTGATTGGATAAATATCGTGACCAGGAATCAACACTGACGCACTGACCGTCATAACCATCTGATACTCCGCTGTCTGACCATTCTGGAAGACAGATGCGGTATCTTTCGAAATACCGACCCGACCCAGACGCAAAGACGGCACGTCTTTACGCAGCGTACTCATATCCAGTAGCTCAATGTCATTCAGACGCAGTTGATTACGCACCGCACGGCTTAACGGACCATTCGGATCCCCCGTGACCAGAATCATGGTTTTCATTGTGTCCGGAACCTGCGTGGTACTGCGCAGGTGCCAGCCACACCCGGCGGTGGTTAACACCGCCAGAGATAACAATAATGTTGCCAGATATCGCACGCTTCCTCCCGCGCTTAGCCAACGACCAGATTGAGGAGTTTACCCGGCACGTAAATCACTTTACGCACGGTAACGCCATCAAGATATTTTGCGACCAGATGTTCCTGACCCGCGCGTTCACGAACCTGTTCTTCTGTCGCATTCACCGGAACGGTGATTTTGCCACGCACCTTGCCGTTAACCTGGACCACGACCAGCGTGGAGTCTTCGACCATTGCGGCGTCGTCCGCGACCGGCCACGGCACGTTGTCGATGTCGCCTTCGCCTTTCAGCGCCTGCCACAGCGTAAAGCAGACGTGCGGGGTGAACGGGTTAAGCATCCGCACTACTGCCAGCAGCGCTTCCTGCATCAGCGCGCGATCCTGCTCGTCATCCTGCGGGGCTTTCGCCAGCTTGTTCATCAGCTCCATCACAGCGGCAATCGCGGTGTTGAAGGTCTGACGGCGGCCGATATCATCGGTCACTTTGGCGATGGTTTTGTGCACATCGCGACGCAGCGCTTTCTGATCTTCCGTCAGCGCGTCAACGTTCAGCGGCGCAACATCACCATGGGAAGTGTGTTCATACACCAGTTTCCAGACACGTTTCAGGAAGCGGTTAGCACCTTCCACGCCGGACTCCTGCCATTCCAGCGTCATATCCGCCGGAGAGGCGAACATCATAAACAGACGCACGGTATCCGCACCGTAACGTTCAACCATCACCTGCGGGTCGATACCGTTGTTTTTCGACTTGGACATTTTGCTCATGCCGGTATACACCAGTTCATGGCCCGCCGCGTCTTTCGCCTTCACGATGCGACCTTTCTCGTCGCGCTCAACAATTGCATCCACCGGGGAAACCCAGTTACGCTCGCCGTTTTCGCCGACATAGTAGAACGCATCCGCCAGTACCATTCCCTGACACAGCAGCTGTTTTGCCGGTTCGTCAGAGTTCACCATGCCCGCGTCGCGCATCAGTTTGTGGAAGAAGCGGAAATAGAGCAGGTGCATGATGGCGTGTTCGATACCGCCAATGTAAATATCAACCGGCAGCCAGTAGTTTGCCGCGTCGGAATCCAGCATCCCTTCCTGATACTGCGGACAGGTGTAGCGCGCATAGTACCAGGATGACTCCATAAAGGTGTCGAAAGTGTCGGTTTCACGCAGCGCAGGCTGGCCGTTAACGGTGGTTTTCGCCCACTCAGGATCGGCTTTGATTGGGCTGGTAATGCCGTCCATCACGACATCTTCTGGCAGGATCACCGGCAGTTGATCTTCCGGCGTCGGCAGCACGGTGCCATCTTCCAGGGTGACCATCGGGATTGGCGCGCCCCAGTAACGCTGACGGGAAACGCCCCAGTCGCGCAGACGGTAGTTGATCTTACGCTCACCCACGCCTTTGGCGGCCAGCTTATCGGCAATGGCGTTAAAGGCCGCTTCGAAGGCCAGACCGTCAAATTCACCGGAGTTAAACAGGACGCCTTTATCGGTCATCGCCTGTTCGGAAAGGTCCGGCTCAGAACCGTCGGCTGCCAGAATAACCGGCTTAATCGTTAAGCCGTATTTGGTGGCAAATTCGTAGTCGCGCTGATCGTGACCCGGTACGGCCATCACCGCGCCGGTGCCGTATTCCATCAGCACAAAGTTAGCCGCCCAGACCGGGATCGCTTCGCCGGTCAGCGGGTGAACCGCTGTAAAGCCAGTGTCGACGCCTTTTTTCTCCATGGTCGCCATGTCGGCTTCGGCCACTTTGGTGTTACGGCATTCGTCGATAAAAGCTGCCAGTTCAGGGTTGCTCTCTGCCGCTTTCTGCGCCAGCGGGTGACCGGCGGCAACCGCCAGATAGGTGGCACCCATAAAGGTGTCCGGGCGGGTTGTGTAGACGCTCAGCGTGTTGTCATAACCGTTCACATTAAAGGTGATTTCCACGCCTTCAGAACGGCCAATCCAGTTGCGCTGCATCGTTTTCACGGTGTCTGGCCACTGATCCATTTTATCCAGATCGTTGAGCAGTTCGTCGGCGTAGGCGGTGATTTTAATAAACCACTGCGGGATCTCTTTACGCTCAACTTTGGTGTCGCAGCGCCAGCAGCAGCCGTCGATAACCTGTTCGTTCGCCAGTACGGTCTGATCGTTCGGGCACCAGTTGACGGCTGAGGTTTTCTTATAGACCAGACCTTTTTTGTACAACTCAGTGAAGAATTTCTGCTCCCAGCGATAGTATTCCGGGGTGCAGGTCGCCAACTCACGGCTCCAGTCATAGCCAAAGCCCAGCATTTTGAGCTGGTTCTTCATGTAGGCGATATTGTCGTAGGTCCACGGTGCCGGCGCGGTGTTGTTTTTCACCGCCGCGCCTTCTGCAGGCAGGCCGAATGCGTCCCAGCCGATGGGCTGCAGCACGTTTTTGCCCAGCATGCGTTGATAACGAGCGATCACGTCACCGATGGTGTAGTTACGTACGTGGCCCATGTGTAGTCGACCAGAAGGATAGGGAAGCATAGACAGGCAGTAATACTTCTCTTTGCTCTCGTCTTCGGTAACTTCAAATGTGCGCTTCTCATCCCAGTGAAGCTGTACTTTGGATTCTATCTCTTCCGGGCGGTATTGCTCTTGCATGGCAGCCAGTGGTCCTGTTTTCAATACAGCTACAAACGTAGCTTTCGATGTGGTGTTTCAGATCCGCATAGCATAGCCCAAACGCCCGCGTCAAAACAGCCTTTCGCGCATTCAGGTTCTAATTCACGCCGCGATGATCCTTGCACGAATTTACACACTCTGTGGGCAGTCTTGCAAAGCACGACCTAAATAACGTCTATTATTATAGACAGTTAACGACCCAGGAGGCGAAACGATGAACAAGGTTGCTCAATATTACCGTGAACTGGTGGCGTCATTAAGTGAACGTCTGCGCAATGGCGAGCGTGATATCGATGCGCTGGTGGAACAGGCGCGGCAGCGGGTTTTGCAGGCCGGGGAGTTAACGCGAACCGAAGTGGACGAACTGACACGCGCCGTCAGGCGTGACCTGGAAGAGTTCGCCGTGAGCTATGAGGAAAGTCAGGAAGAGGAGTCCGACAGCGTCTTTATGCGGGTGATCAAAGAGAGCCTGTGGCAGGAGCTGGCAGATATCACGGACAAAACGCAGCTCGAATGGCGCGAAGTCTTTCAGGATCTGAGTCATCACGGGGTGTATCACAGCGGCGAAGTGGTGGGGTTGGGCAATCTGGTCTGCGAAAAGTGCCACTTCCACTTAGCGGTATATACGCCGGACGTGTTGCCATTGTGCCCAAAATGCGGACACGACCAGTTCCAGCGCCGACCGTTTGAACCGTAATATATGCCGAAGCATCTTATCAGGCCTACGCTGACTTATTACGTAGGCCGGATAAGCGTCAGCGCCATCCGGCATTGATCACGCGTAAAACTTCAGTCGTTCTGCCAGCAGATCAACAAACCCCTGGCGATCCACATCGACCATTACCGTGGCGTTGGGTTTATTACCCGTCAGGAAGTAATAGTCCACCACGGTCATTCCCTGCGTGTATTTCCCCTGCGTTTCCACGCCAACCCAGCGTTCGACGGTGGTAAACAGTTCAGGTTTCAGCAGCCAGGCGATGGTGCATGGGTCGTGCAGCGGCGCGCCGGTGAATCCCCATTTCTCGTCTTTATGATACTCAAGGAAGAAATCGAGTAGTTCCGCCACGATCGTGGAAATCGGGTTACCAATCGCGCGGAAGCGTTCAGTATCTTCGACGTGAATTTGCGCTTTATGCGTAACGTCCAGTCCGGCCATCACGACCGGAATGCCGGACTGGAAGACGATTTCAGCGGCTTCTGGGTCAACATAGATATTGAATTCAGCGGCAGGGGTCCAGTTACCCAGCCCCATGGCGCCGCCCATGATCACGATGCGAGCGATGTTGTCATGCAACTCAGGATGGCTGTTCAGCAACAGCGCAACGTTGGTTTGCGGCCCGGTCGAGACGAGGGTGACCGGCTGCGTGCTCTCGCGCAGCGTCTTTGCCATCAGCTCAACGGCGGTGCATGGCTGCGGCGCAAAGGCGGGTTCCGGTAGCGCCGGGCCATCCAGTCCGCTTTCGCCGTGGACGTTATCGGCAATGATCAGCTCACGCATCAAGGGCTTGGGTGCGCCGCCCGCCACCGGAATGTCCGTGCGTTTCAGCAACGTAAGCATCCGCAACACGTTACGCAGCGTTTTATCGGGTGTCTGGTTGCCTGCGGATGAGGTGATGGCTTTAACGTCAAGTTCCGGTGAGGCGAGGGCGAGAACCAGTGCGATAGCGTCATCATGACCCGGGTCGCAATCTATGATTATTGGCAGTGCCATTGTTGCTCCTTATGAATGCTACTTTGTGGCAAGGGTAACGCCGGGGTGAAAATGATTCGAGGAGCGAGGCAAGAAAGCGTGAGATGGCGCGCACTCTGACATGCGCGCCGGAAAGATTAATGCAGGATTTTGGCGAGGAAGTCTTTTGCGCGTTCGGATTTCGGGTTGGCGAAGAACTCCTCTTTCGGCGAGTCTTCAACGATTTTCCCTTCGTCCATAAAGATTACCCGGTTCGCCACTTTGCGGGCAAAGCCCATTTCATGGGTCACCACCATCATGGTCATCCCTTCGTTGGCCAGCTCAACCATGACGTCCAGCACTTCGTTGATCATCTCCGGATCGAGCGCGGAGGTGGGCTCATCGAACAGCATGGCGATAGGATCCATACACAGCGCGCGGGCAATCGCCACACGTTGCTGCTGGCCGCCGGAAAGTTGCGCCGGATACTTATTGGCATGCGCGGAAAGACCTACGCGCTCCAGCAGTTTCTGCGCTTTTTCGCGCGCCGGAGCTTTATCGCGCTTGAGTACTTTCACCTGCGCCAGGGTCAGGTTTTCGATTATCGACAGATGCGGGAACAGCTCAAAGTGCTGGAACACCATGCCGACGCGTGAACGTAACTTCGCAAGATCGGTTTTTTTGTCATTGACCATAATACCGTTCACGGTGATTTCACCTTTTTGGACTGGCTCCAGGCCGTTAACGGTTTTGATAAGCGTTGACTTTCCGGAACCTGACGGGCCGCAGACCACCACCACTTCCCCTTTTTTCACTTCCGTGGAGCAGTCGGTCAGCACCTGAAAGTGACCATACCATTTAGAAACATTTTTCAGGGTAATCATTAAACTGTCCTTTTCTTCAAATAGCTGACCAACAACGACGCGCTCAGGCTGATAACAAAGTAGACGGCACCGGCAAACAGGATCATTTCGACCTGTGTACCATCACGCTCGCCAATAGTAGAAGCGGTGCGGAAGAAATCCGCGAGGCTTAAGACGTACACCAGGGAGGTATCCTGGAACAGGACGATACCCTGCGTCAGCAGCAGCGGCACCATCGCGCGAAACGCCTGCGGCAAAATGATGAGCTTCATTGACTGCCAGTGGGTCATTCCCAGCGCCAGCGCCGCGCTTGACTGGCCGCGGGAAATACTCTGGATGCCCGCGCGGATAATCTCGGAGTAATAGGCGGCTTCAAACATCGAAAACGCGACCATCGCCGAAATCAGACGAATATCGGTTTTCGGTGACAGCCCCAGAACGTCCTGCAGTAATCCCGGCACAATCAGGTAGAACCACAGCAGAACCATCACCAGCGGGATGGAGCGGAAGACGTTAACGTACGCTTTTGCAAACCAGGCGACAGGCGCGAAGCTGGAAAGGCGCATAACGGCGAGAATTGTGCCCCAGACAATACCGATAACCACCGCTGTGACGGTAATCTTCAGCGTAATGAGTAGCCCGTCCAGCAGATACGGCAGGGAAGGGACAATGGAACTCCAGTCGAACTCGTACATTATTTGCCTCCCAGATTGCCAGGCAGGCGGATTTTACGTTCCACCAGACTCATCACCAGCATGATGAAGGCGTTAATCAGCACATATGCCACGGTGATGGCGGTAAACGATTCCCAGGCATGCGCCGAGTAATCCAGCAGCTTACCGGCTTGCGCAGCCATATCGACCAGACCGATGGTGGAGGCGATGGCGGAGTTTTTCACCAGGTTCATCATCTCAGAGGTCATCGGCGGGACAATCACGCGGTAGGCGTTTGGCAACAGCACGTAGCGGTAGGCCTGCGGCAGGGTCAGCCCCATCGCCAGCGCCGCGTTTTTCTGACCGCGCGGCAGTGACTGAATAGCGGCGCGAACCTGTTCGCAGACGCGTGCTGCGGTGAACAGCCCCAGGCAGAGCATGGACGAGAGGAAGAACTGAATGTTGGGATCCAGTTCCGCCTTAAACCACATACCCAGATCTTCCGGCAGCAGTTCAGGCACAACCAGATACCAGGTGAAGAACTGGACGATCAGTGGAACGTTGCGGAACAGTTCTACATAAAGGGTGCCGAGCCCGGAAAGGAAGCGATTCGGAACGGTGCGTAAAATGCCGAACAAAGAACCAACCAGGAAGGCAATGATCCAGGCGGTGATGGATAAGGCGACGGTGACCTGGAAGCCGCTCCAGAGCCAGCCGAGATAGGTGGTGTTGCCGAATGGGGCTTGTTGTAAAAAAATGCCCCAGTTCCAGTCTATTGACATACATCTACTCCGAAAAAATAAGGGTAGCAGCGCTACCCTCGAAGATTGTTATCCAGCGTACTTCGGTTTTCAGGCCTGATGGGGAACGACCATCAGGCCTATAGTCTGTCCGTGCTGCATAGCAATCGAGAGGGCAGGGAGTTCCCGCCCCATTTAGTTTTAATTAGTTGAGTGCTTTATCATTCGGTTCTTTGAACAGCGCTTGCATTTCGTTCGACAGTTCGAAGTTCATGTTCAGGTTTTTCGGTGGGATCGGATTTTTGAACCACTTATCAAACCATTTCGCGGCCTCGCCTGAGGTCTGCGCCTGGGCGATGGTGTCATCCATCAGCTTTTTGAATTCAGGATCGTCTTTGCGCAGCATGCAGCCGTAAGCTTCCTGAGATTGTGGTTTGCCGACGATTTCCCAGTTATCCGGTTTCTTCGCCTTCGCGCGCTCACCGGCCAGCAGGGCATCATCCATCATAAAGGCAACGGCGCGACCGCTTTCCAGGGTACGGAAAGAGTCACCGTGGTCTTTAGCGCTGATGATACGCATGTCCATTTTTTGCTCATCGTTCAGCTTGTGCAGCAGAATTTCAGAGGTGGTCCCTGAGGTCACAACAACCGCTTTGCCTTTCAGATCCGCGAAGTCTTTAATATCACCGCCTTTTTTCGCCAGCAGGCGGGTGCCGACGACAAAGATGGTGTCAGAGAAGGCGGCCTGTTTCTGGCGTTCAAGGTTGTTGGTGGTGGAGCCGCACTCAAAGTCGAAGGTGCCATTTTGCAGCAGCGGAATACGGTTCTGAGAGGTAATCGGGATCAGCTTAACCTGCAGATCGGGCTTGTTGAGCTTCTTCTTCACGGCTTCAACGATGGCGTTGGAGTAATCCTGAGAATAACCCACCACTTTCTGCTGATTGTCGTAATAAGAGAACGGCACGGAGGATTCACGGTGACCGACGACGATAACGCCGTTTTTGGCGATCTTGTCGAGCGTGCTGCCTGCGGCTGGTGCCGCGTCTTCCGCGTGTACCAGACCGGCTGACAGTCCCATAACCAGCATTGCTGTGGCTAGCTTACGTAATTGCATATCCAACTCCTTATCGTCTGCGCCGTCGACGCAGTGATACCTATTGTGAGTGTCAGTGTTGTTATCACCTGCAACTTAAGCGTGCAGTGTTTTACCTGTTTGTTAACATTTAGTCTGGCTTAATGTAAAGATTTTGCTGCGTTATTGTTTATTTTTGCGAAGTGCGCCGCACCGTTTAGAGGCAAAAATCTCTCATTGCACCGTTTCGGTGCTACCCGTGAACTGCTTTAGTGCGACTAAGTTGCGCTGAACGCCAAAAACAGGTTTGCCTTGTTTAACAAAGCAATGAGCGTGCCAGAATGGAAGAAGGGAGGGAGAATGGTAGTTTGTAGGCCTGATAAGCGTAACGCCATCAGGCACGATGTGGCACAACCGCCGGATGGCGGCGTACCGCCTTATCCGGCCTACATTTGATGGTGCACTGTGTTATCTGCGACGCTGACGCAAACTCATCAGCACGGCGGTAAAACCGAACAGCGCGGTAATGAGCCACAGCGGCCAGTTGCCGGTTCGGGCGTACGGCGTTAAGCCGGTTGTTGGCGTCACATCGGTGGTCAATACCTGACGGGTAAACTGCGGGATCATCGCCTGAATCTCACCTTGTGGGCCAATCACAGCCGTAATACCGTTGTTGGTACTGCGCAGCAGCGGTCGCGCCAGTTCCAGCGAACGCATCCGCGCCATCTGGAAGTGCTGCCACGGGCCAATCGACTTACCAAACCAGGCATCGTTGGAGATGGTCAGCAGATAGTCCGTATCCGGGCGGAAGTTATCGCGCACCTGTTCGCCCAGGATTATCTCGTAGCAAATCGCGGCGGTCAGCGCTAAACCGTGCGCATGTAGCTGCGGTTGAACGTACGGACCACGACTGAACGAGGACATCGGCAGGTCAAAGAACGGTGCCAGCGGGCGCAGAATGGATTCTAGCGGCACGAACTCACCAAACGGCACCAGATGGTTTTTGTTGTAGCGATTGGTGGAGTCATAGCGGTAAGGATTGTCTTTCCCTAGCGTGATAATGGTGTTGTAGGTGTCATAGCGGTTCTGTTTGTTCAGCCGCGCATCGACAATACCGGTAATCAGCGAGCTGTTCTTCGCACGCAGCAAATCGTCCATCATGCTCAGAAAACGCTGCTGGTTGATCTCCAGATCCGGAATAGCGGATTCCGGCCAGATGATCAGCTGCGATTTTCCCATTTCGGGCTGCGTCGCATCCAGATAGGTCTTAAGCGTATTCAGCAAATGGCCTTCTTCCCACTTCAACGACTGCGGGATATCACCCTGAACCATCGACACCCGGGTCGTTCTTTCCGGCTCCAGCGTGTACCACTGGATATAGCGCAGCGGGAAGGGGAGAGCGAAAAGGACAACGGCGACCACCAGCGGACGCCAGTTGCGGCTGACCAGCGAGAGAACCAGCAGTCCGCTGACCATCATCAGCAGGAAGTTAATGGCTTCGACACCCATTACCGGCGCCAACCCTTTCAGCGGGCCGTCTATCTGGCTGTAGCCAAACTGCAGCCACGGAAATCCGGTCAGCACCCAGCCACGCAGAAATTCGGTTAGCTGCCAGACCACCGGCGCGGCAATGGCAACACGCAGCCAGCTGGTTTTCGGCCACAGACGCGCCAGTACGCCGGCAAACAGCCCGGTATACAGCGAAAGATACGCCGCGAGCAGCACGACAAGGAAGACGTTGACCGGGCCTGGCATTCCGCCAAACTGCGCGATACTGACATAAACCCAGTTGATCCCTGTTCCGAAAAGTCCCAGTCCCCAGAAGTAGCCAATAGCGGCTGACTGGCGCGGGCGACGATTCAGGGTTAATGCCTGCAAGCCCATCAGCGACACAATCGCGGCGGGCCAGATGTCATAAGGAGAAAAAGCCAGCGTACCGCAGGCACCGAATAATAACGCCAGCAGCAGGCGAATGCGCTGGCGTTCAATTAATGAGGCAAAAGCCATTGAGTTCTTCTTCCCGTTCGCTGTTATTCGTCCAGTTTTGGCTGGGGGGAGTCATCCGGAATTCTGACGTGAACCTGAATAATACGACGGCTGTCGGCCATTGCCACTTTGAACTGGTAACCATCGATATCAATGGTTTCACCCCGTGCGGGCAAGTGACCAAACGCCTGCATCACCAGACCACCAATGGTATCGACCTCTTCGTCGCTAAAGCTGGTGCCGAAGGCGTCATTGAAGTCTTCGATCGGCGCGAGCGCGCGAATGGTCCAGGTGTGGCGACTGAGTTGGCGGAAGTCGATATCATCTTCTTCATCGTACTCATCTTCGATTTCACCGACGATAAGCTCCAGGATGTCTTCAATGGTCACCAGACCGGAGACACCACCAAATTCGTCGATGACGATAGCCATATGGTAACGCTGGGAGCGAAACTCTTTGAGCATACGGTCAACGCGTTTGCTCTCCGGGACGACAACGGCCTGGCGTAACACTTTCTCCATGCTGAAGGCATCGGCATCACTGCGCATAAACGGCAGCAAATCCTTGGCCATCAGAATCCCTTCAATGTGATCTTTGTCCTCGCTTATCACCGGAAAACGCGAGTGGGCGGACTCAATAATGACATCGAGGCATTCGTCCAGCGTCTGGTTGCGTTTCAGGGTAATCATCTGGGAGCGGGGAATCATGATGTCGCGAACGCGCTGGTCCGCAATGTCCATCACCCCTTCGAGCATGTCGCGCGTATCTTCATCGATAAGGTCGTTCTGCCCGGAATCACGGATCAGCGCCAGCAATTCATCACGGTTTTTCGGTTCACCGTGGAAAAGTTGGCTCAGTAACAGGGAAAAAAATCCCTTCTTGTTGCTTAACGTGTCACTACTGTGTGAATTGTCGTCGCTCATGGCGTCGTATGGGTTCTCTTGTTAGTTAATCTCTTGCTCAATGCGCGCAAACTCAGCGCATGGCATCACCGGAAACCACCGGGCATTTGCCCGGTCGCTTATTCCTTCTCGGCAATGTACGGATCCTCATAGCCCAGAGCAAGCATAATCTCTGTCTCGAGGGCTTCCATCTCTTCTGCCTCGTCGTCTTCGATATGATCGTAGCCCAGCAAATGCAGACTGCCGTGGACGACCATGTGCGCCCAGTGGGCATCCAGCGGCTTGCCTTGTTCCTGCGCTTCCTGTTCAACGACCTGACGGCAGATGACCAAATCACCGAGCAGCGGTAGCTCCATACCAGGCGGGGCTTCAAACGGGAAAGAGAGTACGTTGGTCGGCTTATCTTTCCCACGGTAGGTCAGATTGAGATCGTGGCTTTCAGCCTCATCCACCAGGCGAATCGTCACTTCTGATTCTTCCTGAAATTGCGGGATGACCGCATTCAGCCAGGTCTGAAACCGGCTCTCTTCTGGCAAACCGCTGTTGTTCTCGCACGCCAGTTGTAAATCAAGGATCACCTGACTCATTTCTGTTCCTGTTCCTGAGCTTCACGCTTGCGCTCTGCAGCAAGCTCAGCTTTACGTTTTTGTTCGGCTTCTTCCCAGGCTTCATAGGCGTTAACGATGCGGGCAACCACCGGGTGGCGCACGACGTCTTCGCTGTGGAAGAAGTTAAAGCTGATCTCTTCGACGTCTGCCAGTACCTCAACGGCATGGCGCAGGCCAGATTTGATGTTGCGCGGCAGGTCAATCTGCGTGACGTCGCCGGTAATCACTGCCTTCGAGTTAAAGCCGATACGGGTCAGGAACATCTTCATCTGTTCGATGGTGGTGTTCTGGCTCTCATCAAGAATGATAAACGCGTCGTTCAGCGTACGGCCGCGCATATAGGCCAGCGGAGCCACTTCAATCACGTTGCGCTCAATCAGTTTTTCGACTTTCTCGAAGCCGAGCATTTCAAACAGCGCGTCATACAGTGGGCGCAGGTACGGATCAACCTTCTGACTCAGATCACCCGGCAGGAAGCCCAGCTTTTCACCCGCTTCGACCGCCGGACGGGTCAGCAGAATACGGCGGATCTCCTGACGCTCCAGCGCATCCACCGCGGCGGCAACGGCGAGGTAGGTTTTCCCCGTACCGGCAGGACCGACGCCGAAGGTGATGTCATGGTCGAGAATGTTGGCGATGTATTGCGCCTGGTTAGGCGTACGTGGCTTAATCACGCCACGCTTGGTTTTGATATTGACCGCTTTGCCGAACTCGGGGACGCTCTCGGCGCTTTGCTCAAGCACGCGCGCTTCTTTAATCGCGAGATGGATTTGTTCCGGTTCGATATCCTGTGTCTGGCCGCGCATTGGTGCGGTATCGACATACAGGCTGCGTAAAATATCCGCCGCAGCGGTGATGCAAATCGGGCGACCGGTCAGTTTAAAATGGTTGTCACGGCGGTTAATCTCGATGCCGAGACGGCGTTCCAGCTGTTTGATGTTGTCATCAAACGGGCCGCAAAGGCTCAGCAGACGGGCGTTATCTGCAGGCTCAAGGGTAATTTCGCGAGTGTCTGTGTTCAAACTGTTCCTCTTATGCATAGGGAGCCGGAAGATGAACATTCACCGGCCTGTCAGGAAATTATTCACGCCACGGGGTAAAGGCGCAAGCACTGGTATAAAGATGGGGGCGTAGAGAGGAAATACAAGAGTCTTATCGGGCCTATGAAGCGTCGTGCTCCAGTAGGCCCGATACGCGTAGCGCCATCGGGCATTTTGACGTTTTCAGCAGAATTAAGGCTGCCAGAACCCGACGCCAATCTCGTTTTCTTTACGGGTACGGGCAATCACCGATTGCGGGGTTTCTGCAATGCGCAGACCCATTTCGTCTTCGGTGCGTACCACTTTCCCGCGCAGTGAGTTGGTCCAGACGTCGGTGATTTCCACATCGACAAATTTACCGATCATCTCCGGTGTGCCTTCGAAGTTCACCACGCGATTATTTTCGGTACGGCCAGACAGTTCCATGATGCTCTTACGCGACGTGCCTTCCACCAGAATGCGCTGAACGGTGCCGAGCATGCGACGACTCCAGGCCATCGCCTGCTGGTTAATGCGATCCTGCAAAATATACAGACGCTGCTTCTTCTCTTCTTCCGGGACGTCATCGACCATATCGGCGGCTGGCGTTCCCGGACGTGCAGAGAAGATAAAGCTGTAGCTCATGTCGAAATTGACGTCGGCAATCAGCTTCATGGTCTGCTCGAAGTCCTGGGTGGTTTCCCCCGGGAAACCAACGATGAAGTCGGAGCTTATCTGAATGTCCGGACGCGCCGCACGCAGCTTACGGATGATCGCTTTATATTCCAGCGCCGTGTGGGTACGCCCCATCAGGTTCAGCACGCGGTCCGAACCGCTCTGTACCGGCAGGTGCAGGAAGCTCACCAGCTCCGGCGTGTCGCGATAGACGTCGATGATGTCATCGGTGAATTCAATCGGATGGCTGGTGGTGAAACGGATACGGTCAATGCCATCAATGGCGGCAACCAGACGCAGCAGGTCGGCGAACGAGCCGGTGGTGCCGTCGTAGTTCTGCCCGCGCCAGGCGTTGACGTTCTGACCGAGCAGATTGACTTCACGTACGCCCTGAGCGGCAAGCTGGGCGATTTCAAACAGGATGTCATCCGACGGGCGGCTAACTTCCTCACCACGGGTGTAAGGCACCACGCAGTAAGTACAATACTTGTTGCAGCCTTCCATAATAGAGACAAAGGCGGTCGGACCTTCCGCGCGCGGTTCCGGCAGACGGTCAAACTTCTCGATTTCCGGGAAGCTGATATCGACAACCGGACTACGGTTGCCGCGAACGGAGTTAATCATTTCCGGCAGGCGGTGCAACGTTTGCGGTCCAAAGATGATATCGACATAGTGCGCGCGCTGGCGAATGTGATCACCTTCCTGAGACGCGACACAGCCGCCGACGCCAATAATCAGGTCAGGATTCTTCTCTTTTAAGAGCTTCCAGCGCCCCAACTGATGGAAGACTTTTTCCTGAGCCTTCTCGCGGATTGAGCAGGTATTCAGCAGCAGCACATCCGCTTCTTCCGCCACGTCGGTCAGTTGATACCCGTGAGTGGCATCCAGCAGATCGGCCATCTTCGATGAATCGTATTCGTTCATCTGACAGCCCCAGGTTTTAATATGGAGTTTTTTGGTCATCGACTTGCTCTTGCGAAATAGTGGCTGAATTGCAGGGCGCATAGTGTAATGCTTTGCTGCTCTGGTGACCAGTATGACCGTTATCAGCCTCAAGGGGTAAAAAATCCTGTAAACTTACGCAATACAGGTAACAGGATGATTGACCATGACAAATCAACCAACGGAAATTGCCATTGTCGGCGGGGGGATGGTCGGTGGCGCGCTGGCGCTGGGACTGGCACAGCATGGATTTACGGTCACCGTGATCGAACATGCCGCGCCTGCGCCGTTTGTCGCCAATAGCCAGCCGGATGTGCGTATTTCGGCGATCAGCGCGGCCTCAGTGTCTCTGCTGAAAGGGCTTGGCGTCTGGGACGCTGTGCAGGGGATGCGCAGTCATCCGTATCGTCGGCTGGAAACCTGGGAGTGGGAAAACGCGCATGTAGTGTTTGATGCCAGCGAACTCAAGCTGCCACTGCTCGGGTATATGGTCGAGAACAACGTTCTGCAACAGGCGCTCTGGCAGGCGCTGGAAGGACATCCCAACGTGACGTTGCAGGTGCCTGCCTCGCTGATTGCGCTGCATCGCCATAACGATCGCCATGAGCTCGAGCTGGCGGGTGGCGAGCGACTCAGCGCAAAGCTGGTGATTGGCGCGGATGGGGCGAATTCGCAGGTGCGGCAGATGGCCGGCATCGGCATTCACGCATGGCAGTATGCGCAATCCTGCATGCTGATTACCGTGCAGTGCGAGAACGACCCTGGCGACAGTACCTGGCAGCAGTTCACCCCGGACGGCCCGCGCGCGTTTCTGCCACTGTTCGACAACTGGGCGTCGCTGGTGTGGTATGACTCACCGGCGCGGATCCGTCAGTTGCAGGGGCTGAGTATGGCGCAGCTTCAGATGGAGATCGCAAAACACTTCCCGGCGCGTCTGGGGCAGGTGATGCCCGTCGCCGCAGGTGCGTTTCCACTGACGCGTCGTCACGCCCTGCAATATGTGCAGCCGGGTCTGGCGCTGGTGGGTGATGCGGCGCATACCATCCATCCGTTGGCCGGGCAGGGGGTTAATCTGGGCTATCGCGATGTGGATACGCTTATCGATGTCCTGATCAATGCCCGCAGTTATGGCGAGTCCTGGGCGAGCCAGCCGGTTCTGAAGCGTTATCAGACCCGACGTATGGCGGATAACTTCATCATGCAAAGCGGGATGGATCTGTTCTACGCCGGATTCAGCAATGACCTACCGCCGTTGCGGATTATCCGCAACCTCGGACTGATGGCGGCAGAGCGCGCCGGGGTACTTAAGCGCCAGGCGCTGAAATATGCGTTAGGGCTGTAATTTTAATCCAGGCCTACGATCGTAGGCCTGATAAGCGTAGCGCCATCAGGCAATAAACGCAGAAAAGCAAAAAGCTCGCCGAAGCGAGCTTTTCTAATGTGGCTGGGGTACGAGGATTCGAACCTCGGAATGCCGGAATCAGAATCCGGTGCCTTACCGCTTGGCGATACCCCAATTTAAAATTTCAGGCACTTCTTACATTCACATCGTGAACGTCTTGCAAATTTGGCTGGGGTACGAGGATTCGAACCTCGGAATGCCGGAATCAGAATCCGGTGCCTTACCGCTTGGCGATACCCCAACGAACTGTTTTTGAACCCGTTAACAGGAACTAACGTGTTCTGAATATGGTGGCTACGACGGGATTCGAACCTGTGACCCCATCATTATGAGTGATGTGCTCTAACCAACTGAGCTACGTAGCCAGATATCGTATTTCTTCGATGGCTGGGGTACCTGGATTCGAACCAGGGAATGCCGGTATCAAAAACCGGTGCCTTACCGCTTGGCGATACCCCAATGACCGTCGCGGTAATCCGCAAACTCGAAGAAAGATGGCTGGGGTACCTGGATTCGAACCAGGGAATGCCGGTATCAAAAACCGGTGCCTTACCGCTTGGCGATACCCCATCCGTGCAACGCTTTTATGGGAATGGTGCGGGAGGCGAGACTTGAACTCGCACACCTTGCGGCGCCAGAACCTAAATCTGGTGCGTCTACCAATTTCGCCACTCCCGCAAAAAAGATGGTGGCTACGACGGGATTCGAACCTGTGACCCCATCATTATGAGTGATGTGCTCTAACCAACTGAGCTACGTAGCCCTCTTTTTTCGCGCGTTACCTTATCGGCGTTGCGGGGCGCATTATGCGTATTGAGCCTTGAAGCGTCAACCCCTTTTTCATCGAAAACGGCCGGAATGTGACTGTTTGGTTAGGTTGCGAACAGCGTGACGCAATATTCGGCAAATATTGGTTATTAATCGCTTTCTGAACTGTTTTTCAGGATCAAAAAAGGGCCCCGAAAGGCCCTTTTTCATCAGTGCTGCTTATTGATAAGCGGACTGGTGAACACCCACTGCGCGACCTGATGGATCGTTCATGGTTTTGAACGCTTCGTCCCATTCGATCGCTTTAGCCGAAGAACAGGCGACGGAAGGACCACCCGGCACACATTCTGCGGCGCTGGGGACCGGGAACAGCTCTTCGAAGATCTCGCGGTACAGATACGCTTCTTTGGAAGACGGCGTGTTGTACGGGAAGCGGAAGCGAGCGGTTTCCAGTTGCTGATCGGAAACTTGCTCCGCGGCCACCTCTTTCAGGGTGTCGATCCAGCTGTAGCCCACGCCGTCGGAGAACTGCTCTTTCTGACGCCATGCGACGCTTGCTGGCAGATAGGATTCGAAACATTCACGAAGGACATGTTTTTCCATCTTACCGTTGCCGCACATTTTATCTTCCGGGTTGATACGCATCGCCACGTCGAGGAATTTCTTATCCAGGAACGGAACGCGTGCTTCCACACCCCAGGCTGACATGGCCTTGTTAGCGCGGGCGCAGTCAAACATATGCAGCGCCTGCAGCTTACGCACGGTCTCTTCGTGCAGTTCTTTGGCGTTTGGCGCCTTATGAAAATAGAGGTAGCCGCCGAACACTTCATCAGACCCTTCGCCGGACAATACCATTTTGATGCCCATCGCTTTGATCTTACGCGACATTAAATACATCGGCGTCGAGGCGCGAATGGTGGTTACGTCATAGGTTTCGATGTGATAAATCACGTCGCGGATCGCGTCCAGCCCTTCCTGTACCGTAAAGTGAATTTCATGGTGTACGGTCCCCAGGTGGTTCGCCACTTCCTGCGCGGCTTTCAGATCCGGAGCACCTTCCAGACCGACGGCAAAGGAGTGAAGTTGCGGCCACCAGGCTTCAGAACGCTCGTCATCTTCCACACGACGGGCGGCGAATTTTTTGGTGATTGCCGAGATGACGGAGGAATCCAGGCCGCCAGAGAGCAACACGCCGTAAGGTACATCAGACATCAGATGGCTTTTGACGGAGTCTTCCAGCGCCTGACGCAGTTCGTTTTTGTCGGTAACGTTATCTTTTACGGCGTCAAAATCAAACCAGTCACGCTGGTAATACTGACGGATTTCACCGTCTTTGCTCCAGAGGTAACTTCCCGCCGGGAACTCTTGAATGGTGCGGCAAACCGGCACCAGGGCTTTCATTTCTGACGCGACGTACAGGTTGCCGAACTCGTCGTAGCCCATGTACAGCGGGATGATACCGATGTGGTCGCGACCAATCAGATAAGCATCCTGTTCGCTGTCGTACAGCGCGAAGGCAAACATTCCTTGCAGATCGTCGAGAAATTCCACGCCTTTTTCCTGATACAGCGCGAGGATCACTTCGCAGTCAGAACCGGTCTGGAACGCGTAGCGATCGCCATATTCTGCACGCAGCGCCTGGTGATTGTAGATTTCACCGTTCACGGCCAGCACGTGGGTTTTCTTTTCGTTATACAGCGGTTGAGCGCCAGCGTTGACGTCGACAATTGACAGACGTTCATGGGCCAGAATGGCCTTATCGCAGGCATAAATACCGGACCAGTCCGGACCGCGATGGCGCATCAGGCGAGATAGCTCAAGGGCTTTTTTACGCAGTTCACCTGCATCTGACTTAATATCGAATACGCCGAAAATTGAACACATAACCTTCTCCGTTAACCTGTTGCGTAATGCTTTTTGTGTTTGCTTGCTAAAGAAAATGCCGCAAAGGAACGGGAGGCGCAAGGGGTTTGCGGTCCGGAAAAGAAAAAACGCAATGGTCATTGCTGATTAGTGAAAAAAGATTATGGTTTGAGCATATTCATTGACGAATTGTCAGTTTTTTGCCGATTTTGTTGAATGGGATTATTTTTCTGGTGGGCGAAAATGAAAAACCACGTCCTGGGACGTGGTCTGGGTTAAATAACGTCGATTTCGGCGACGGAGGGATAAATCCAGCTCGGGCGGAACGGCATACTGTCGATGTCATCCAGCGTGGAAACGCCGGAGAGCACCAGAATGGTTTCGAGCCCCGCCTGGAAACCGGCGAGAATATCGGTGCGCAGGTTATCGCCGACGATCACCGTCTCTTCCGAATGCGCCTGCATTTTGTTTAACGCCGCGCGGATAATCCATGGACTCGGTTTACCGACGTAGAACGGTTTACGACCGGAGATTTTCTCGATACCTGCGCAGAGCGCGCCACAGGCCGGATAAAAACCGCGGCCGTGGGTATCCGGGTTGGTGGCGATAAAGCGCGCGCCGTTTGCGACAAAGAAGGCCGCTTTATGCATCATGTCCCAGTTGTAAGAACGGGTCTCGCCGACGATGACGAAGTCCGGGTTCACGTCAGTAATGGTGAAACCGGCTTTATACAGCTCGTGGATCAGTGCGCCTTCGCCGACAACATACGCCTTTTTCCCTTCCTGACGACGCAGGAAATCGGCGGTTGCCATGGCCGAGGTATAAAACACGCTGTCCGGTACATTGACGCCAGCGGTTGCGAAACGGTTGGCCAGATCCTGGCCGGTCTGCGACGGGTAATTGGTCAGCAGCACCAGCGGCAGGCCTTTCTCCATAACGCCAGTCAAAAACTCCGCCGCACCCGGTACGGCGACGTTGTCGTGCATCAGCACGCCGTCGATATCACAAATGACATTCTTGATGGTCATGAACTACCCAGGAAATGTGTTAATAATCCGATACTATAAGAGCGCATCAGTTTTCCAGCAAATGCTGGAGCAAAATACCGTTGAGCATGGCGCGTTTTACCAGCGCAAAGGCACCGATGGCGGAGCGGTGGTCCAGTGTGGAACGCACCACCGGCAAATTCGTGCGAAACGCCTTCAGCGCCTGCGTATTAATGCAGCTTTCAATGGCGGGTAACAGCACTTTATCAGCTTCGGTTATCTCACCGGCAATCACGATTTTTTGCGGATTAAACAGGTTGATGGCGATCGCAATGGTTTTGCCCAGATGACGCCCGACGTGCTCAATGACCTCTGAGGCCAGGCTGTCGCCCTTATTGGCCGCCTTGCAGATGGTTTTGATCGTGCAGTCTTCCAGCGGAACGCGGCTCTGGTAGCCTTGCTTCAGGAGATTGAGGACGCGATGTTCAATCGCCGCGTTCGCGGCAATGGTTTCCAGACAGCCAAAGTTACCGCAGTGACAGCGCTCGCCCAGCGGTTCAACCTGGATGTGGCCAATCTCGCCAACGTTACCGTTGCGACCAATAAAAATCCGGCCATTAGAGATGATACCGGCACCCGTGCCGCGGTGGACACGCACCAGAATGGAGTCTTCGCAATCCTGGCTTGCCCCAAAGTAGTGCTCCGCCAGCGCCAGACTGCGGATATCGTGGCCGACAAAACAGGTGACGAGAAAACGTTTTTCCAGGGCTTCAACCAGTCCCCAGTTCTCTACCTGGATATGCGGCATATAGTGGATCTTGCCGCTTTCCGGATCGACAAGTCCTGGCAGGATCACGGAAATGGCGATGAGCTCGCGGAACTTGCGTTGGTTGCTGTCGATAAAGGCGGTTATGGCATTGAGCAGCGCGTGTTCCAGCGTTTCCTGCGTGCGTTCGGGCAACGGATAGTGTTCTTCCGCCAGCACTTTGCTGCTCAGATCAAACAGCGTGATGGTCGCATCGTGGCGGCCAAGACGCACACCAATGGCGTGAAAATTGCGGGTTTCGGTGACGATAGAAATGGCGCGGCGGCCTCCGGTGGAGGCCTGCTGATCGACTTCTTTGATCAGTCCGCGTTCAATCAGTTGACGCGTAATTTTGGTTACGCTGGCGGGGGCAAGCTGGCTTTGCTCGGCAATCTGGATCCGCGAGATTGGCCCATGCTGGTCAATCAGGCGGTAAACGGCCGCGCTGTTAAGCTGTTTTACGAGATCAACATTACCTATTTGAGCTTGTCCGCCTGGTGTCATACTTTCTCTTACTCAGTAACGACCTCGTCACCATTAACGATGGTCTTGATGATTTTAAAGTCGTGTGTGAAAGCGGTCAGGTTGGCCACTTTCCCCGCCGCGATGCTGCCGAGGTGTTTCTCAACACCGATGGCGCGCGCAGGGTAGAGGGTCGCCATGCGCAGCACTTCGTCGAGTGCAATGCCGCAATGTTCAACCAGGTTACGCACGCCTTCAATCATGGTTAATGATGAACCGCTCAGCGTCCCGTTCTCATCTACACAAAGTCCATTGCGGTAGTATATTGTTTTACCAGCAAAAATGAACTGTTCAATATTTGCCCCTGCCGGTGCTGTCGCATCCGTCACCAGGCACAGTTTGTCGCCTTTCAGTCGTTTGGCGTTGCGGATGTTGACATAATCAACGTGCAGACCGTCTGCAATCACGCCGCAATAAATGTCGGCTTCATCCAGAATCGCACCCGCCAGACCCGGCTCACGTCCGGTGATATAGGGCATAGCATTGAACAGATGCGTGGCAAAGGTGATACCAGCGCGGAACCCGGCTTTCGCTTCTTTCAGTGTGGCGTTGGAGTGACCGGCAGAAACCACAATCCCGGCGTTCGCCAGTTTGCTGATTACTTCCAACGGGACCATTTCCGGCGCCAGCGTCACTTTGGTGATAACGTCGGCATTATCGCACAGGAAATCGACCAGCGCAGCGTCAGGCTGACGGACAAAGCTCGGATTGTGCGTCCCTTTTTTCACCAGGTTCAGCCAGGGGCCTTCCAGGTGCAGACCCAGCGCCTGATTCGGATGTTTCGCCAGGTATTCACGCATCACGCGAACACCTTGCTTCATGAGATCGTCGCTGGTGGTAATCAGCGTTGGCAGGTAGTTGGTGCAACCTGATTTCTCGTTTGCCTTCTGCATGATCTCCAGTGTTTCAACGGTGACGGCTTCCGCCGTGTCGTTAAACTGGACGCCGCCGCAGCCGTTAAGCTGGACATCGATAAAGCCGGGGGAAAGAATGGCCCCGTTCACTGAACGTTGTTCGATCTCTGGCGCCAGTTCTGCCACAGGGCAAACGCGGTCAATCAGGCCATTGGCGACAACAATCGCATGGTCATCAAGAATTTCGTGGCCGGTAAAGATCCGACCCTGGGTTAAAGCATACATTCCGACCCCCGATTTCAAAAAAATGCCGCCCTGAACACCGTGGCAGGGCGGAGACTACATTACAGACCTTTAATATTTTCTGCTTCTAACTCGTTGAAATATCTCAGTGTCTTAACTTTCAGTTCCATCGTGGATGGCTCGTCGCACACCACAACCGCTTTCGGATGCAGTTGCAGACAGCTGATGGTCCACATGTGGTTAACATTACCTTCAACGGCAGCCTGCAGCGCCTGTGCTTTCTGATGGCCCAGCACCAGAATCATCACTTCTTCCGCATCCAGCAGGGTACCCACGCCAACGGTCAGCGCGTACTTCGGTACCTGATCAACGTCGCCGTCAAAGAAACGGGAGTTTGCCACACGGGTGTCATGCGTCAGGGTTTTGATACGGGTACGAGAGGCCAGCGAAGACGCGGGTTCGTTAAACGCGATATGGCCGTCATTACCCACGCCGCCCATGAACAGGTGGATTTTACCGTAGGAACGGATTTTTTCTTCATACTGGCGGCACTCGGCGTCGATGTCAGACGCGTTGCCGTTGAGCAGGTTGATGTTTTCTGCTGGAATATCAACGTGGTCAAAGAAATTACGATGCATGAAGCTGTGGTAGCTTTCCGGATGCTCTTTTGGCAGGCCGACATATTCGTCCATGTTGAATGTCACGACATGTTTGAAGCTAACCTGGCCCGCTTTGTGCATTTCGACTAAGGCTTTATACGCAGTCAGCGGCGTGCCGCCTGTCGGCAGACCCAGCACAAACGGACGATCGGCTGTCGGTTTGAACGCATTGATGCGATTAACGATATGGCGTGCAGCCCATTTGCCGACCTGTTCAGCGGAAGTCAGGGGAATCAGTCTCATTCTTCACCTCAGAAAGTAAATGTAAGCCGTTGACGGATTGTGCGTCGGTGCATGGTAAGCGTAACCTGGCATGCATCAGTTGGGTCAATCTGTCTTGATTTTTTGAATGATAAAATAAGTTTTCCCACATAGCCAGTAAAAGGGAGTGAATATAACGATATTTGGTGACTAAACTCACAAAAAACACGCTTTTAATTTGCGGTACGAATTAAATTTTTACACACTCACAATGCCAGTAAAGCAACAACTGAATTTCAATAAGTTAGTGACAAAATAAAAACACAGCTTAAAGCGAGCCTTAACGGGGTCTCAAAGGGGGAAGAAAGTGAGTATTCTAGGTTATCTGCAAAAGGTTGGCCGTGCGCTAATGGTGCCGGTCGCCACGCTGCCAGCGGCGGCAATTTTGATGGGGGTCGGCTACTGGATCGACCCGGTAGGTTGGGGTGGAGATAACGCGCTTGCGGCGTTCTTCATTAAGTCCGGTTCCGCCATTATCGATAACATGTCCGTGCTGTTTGCTATCGGTGTGGCTTACGGCATGTCCAAAGATAAAGACGGTGCTGCGGCGCTGACCGGTTTTGTGGGCTTCCTGGTGTTGACCACACTCTGTTCTCCGGCTGCGGTTTCCATGATTCAGAAGATCCCGGCTGACCAGGTTCCTGCCGCGTTCGGTAAGATCAGCAACCAGTTCGTGGGTATCCTCGTCGGTATTATCTCTGCTGAACTGTACAATCGCTTTAGCAGCGTCGAACTGCCGAAAGCGCTCTCCTTCTTCAGCGGTCGCCGTCTGGTGCCGATCCTCACCTCTTTTGTGATGATCATCGTCGCGTTCATCATGATGTACATCTGGCCGGTGATTTTCGACGGTCTGGTCAACTTTGGTGAGCATATTCAGAAGCTGGGATCAACCGGTGCGGGTATCTACGCCTTCTTCAACCGTCTGTTGATTCCGGTGGGGCTGCACCACGCGCTGAACTCCGTATTCTGGTTCGACGTTGCGGGGATTAACGATATTCCTAACTTCCTCGGCGGTGCCCAGTCTATTGAGTCGGGCAAAGCAGTTGTGGGGATTACCGGTCGTTATCAGGCGGGCTTCTTCCCGATCATGATGTTTGGTCTGCCGGGTGCGGCGCTGGCGATTTACCACTGCGCGCGTCCTGAGAACAAGGCGAAAGTGCTGGGTATCATGATGGCCGGTGCGTTTGCTGCGTTCTTTACGGGTATCACCGAACCGCTGGAATTCTCCTTCATGTTCGTTGCGCCGGTTCTGTATGTGATTCACGCCGTCCTGACCGGTATCTCCGTATTCATCGCGGCGAGCATGCATTGGATTGCCGGCTTCGGCTTCAGTGCAGGTCTAGTGGATATGGTGCTTTCTTCCCGTAACCCGCTGGCAACCCAGTGGTGGATGCTGATCCCACAAGGTCTGGTGTTCTTTGCCATTTACTACGTGGTGTTCCGTTTCGTTATCACCAAATTCAACCTGATGACTCCGGGTCGCGAACTGGCCGTGGCTGGCAGCGAAGCGGATGGTCAGGACCTCAATGTGAGCAGCGATAAAGAACAAGACGTTTCAGCCCTGGCGCGTCAGTACATTGCAGCCATCGGCGGTTCTGACAACCTCACCGGTATCGATGCATGCATCACCCGTCTGCGTCTGAGCGTAAAAGACTCGTCGCTGGTGAATGAAAGCCTGGCGAAACGCCTGGGTGCTTCTGGTGTGATTCGTCTGAACAAAACCAGCGTGCAGATTATCGTCGGCTTCGTGGCTGAGAAAATCGCCAACGCGATGAAAACAACGGGCCCTGTTGCGGCGGCTGAAGCTTCTGCAGCGCCTGCTGCCCAGGCGGCGGCAAAACCGCAGGCGGTGCCGAATGCGGTGATCATTGCTGAACTGGTATCGCCAGTGACCGGTGATGTGGTTGCACTGGAGCAGGTGCCTGACGAAGCGTTCGCCAGCAAAGCGGTAGGCGACGGCGTTGCGGTAAAACCAACGGATAAAACCGTGGTATCTCCGGCAGCGGGCACCATCGTGAAAATCTTCAACACCAACCATGCGTTCTGCCTGGAAACCGAGAAAGGCGCGGAAATCGTTGTCCACATGGGTATCGATACCGTCGCGCTGAACGGCCAGGGCTTCAAACGTCTGGTGGAAGAGGGCGCGGAAGTGACGGCAGGTCAGCCGATTCTGGAAATGGATCTGGACTACCTGAACGCGAACGCGCGCTCCATGATAAGTCCTGTGGTGTGCAGCAACATCGACGACTTCAGCGGCCTGGTGATCAAAGCCGACGGTCACGTGGTTGCCGGTCAAACGCCACTGTACGAAATTAAAGGGTAGGACGGATAAGGCGTAAGCCGCCATCCGACAACATGAAGCGGCGGGGGGAAACCTCCGCCGCTTTTTTTTGCAGCAAATTCCCTCCTATTTTTCTTCAGCGCCACTTTTTCAGTAACTAAAGGTTGTCAGTCAGTCCGGCTTATAAGATCATATGCCGTTATACGTTGTTTACGCTTTGAGGAATCCACGATGAGTGAGGCTGAAGCCCGCCCGAGTAACTTTATTCGTCAGATCATCGATGAAGATCTGGCCAGTGGTAAGCACACCACGATCCATACCCGTTTTCCGCCGGAGCCAAATGGCTATCTGCACATTGGCCACGCGAAATCCATCTGCCTGAACTTTGGTATTGCGCAAGATTACCAGGGCCAGTGCAACCTGCGTTTCGATGACACCAACCCGGTAAAAGAAGATATCGAGTACGTTGATTCGATCAAAAACGACGTTGAGTGGTTAGGTTTTCACTGGGCTGGCGACGTTCGCTACTCCTCCGATTACTTTGATCAACTGCACGCCTACGCGGTTGAACTGATCAACAAAGGTCTGGCGTATGTCGATGAACTGACGCCGGAGCAGATCCGCGAATACCGTGGCACGCTGACTCAGCCAGGCAAAAACAGTCCGTTCCGCGATCGCAGCATCGAAGAGAACCTTGCGCTGTTCGAAAAAATGCGTACCGGCGGCTTCGAAGAAGGTAAAGCCTGCCTGCGTGCGAAGATCGACATGGCATCGCCGTTTATCGTGATGCGCGATCCGGTTCTGTACCGCATTAAATTTGCTGAGCACCATCAGACCGGCAACAAGTGGTGCATCTACCCGATGTACGACTTCACCCACTGCATCAGCGATGCGCTGGAAGGCATTACGCACTCATTGTGTACGCTGGAGTTCCAGGACAACCGTCGTCTGTACGACTGGGTGCTGGACAACATCTCCATTCCGGTTCACCCGCGCCAGTATGAATTCTCGCGCCTGAATCTGGAATACACGGTGATGTCCAAGCGTAAGCTGAACCTGCTGGTGGCTGACAAGCACGTAGAAGGCTGGGACGATCCGCGTATGCCGACCATCTCCGGTCTGCGTCGTCGCGGCTATACCGCGGCGGCAATCCGTGAATTCTGCAAACGCATTGGCGTGACCAAGCAGGACAATACGATCGAAATGGCGTCGCTGGAATCCTGTATCCGCGAAGATCTGAACGAAAACGCGCCGCGTGCGATGGCGGTTATCGATCCGGTAAAACTGGTTATCGAGAACTACCCGCAGGGCGAAAGCGAAATGGTCACCATGCCTAACCATCCGAACAAACCGGAAATGGGCACGCGTGAGGTTCCGTTCAGCGGTGAAATTTGGATCGATCGTGCCGACTTCCGCGAAGAAGCCAACAAGCAGTACAAGCGTCTGGTGATGGGCAAAGAAGTGCGTCTGCGTAACGCCTACGTGGTGAAAGCAGAACGGGTGGAAAAAGATGCTGAAGGCACTATCACCACCATCTTCTGTACCTATGATGCGGATACCCTGAGCAAAGATCCGGCTGATGGCCGCAAAGTGAAAGGCGTGATCCACTGGGTTAGCGCCGCCCACGCGCTGCCGGTAGAGATCCGTCTCTACGATCGTCTGTTCAGCGTACCAAACCCGGGTGCTGCGGAAGACTTCCTGTCCGTGATGAACCCGGAATCACTGGTGATCAAACAGGGCTTTGCTGAGCCGTCGCTGAAAGCTGCGGTCGCAGGGAAAGCGTTCCAGTTTGAGCGTGAAGGCTACTTCTGCCTGGACAGCCGTTATTCCAGCACAGAGAAACTGGTGTTTAACCGCACCGTTGGCCTGCGTGACACCTGGGCGAAAGTCGGCGAATAAGCCGCCGCAACGACCTTTTCAAACGCCGCATTCTGCGGCGTTTTTTTATCTTCTGCTCAACGAAATATCTCGCTTTGCGAAGCGAATTAATTCCCATTCAAAAAATGATGTCATTAACAAACGTCTGTTATCGATAACGTGCACAATAAACAGGTAATGGCATGAAACCGCTTTCATCTTTCTGGAAAACAAAGAAAATTTTCATCTTTGCTGTCATTTTTGGGCCGATGAATAAAATGTAACAGAAAGCGATGAAATATGTGCGGTTGCTCATACTCTTACATTCTCGTTACAGAAAGAGATTGATAATTCGCGTCGCGAAAAATAGTCTATCACTGTAGTCAGTGAGGTTTCTATCACTGCTACTTTTAAATTTTTATTTTTTTCGCTGTTTTGCCTTTGGCAACAGCAATTTATACGTCAAAGAGGATTAACATATGCGTACGTTTAGTGGCAAACGTAGTGCGCTGGCGTTGGCTATCGCCGGTATCACAGCACTGTCGGGTCTGGTCGTTGTTCCGCAGGCACAGGCCGAAGGCTTTTTCGATGATTCAACCCTGACGGGCGGCATTTATTACTGGCAGCGTGAGCGCGACCGTAAAGATGTCACCGACGACGATAAATATAAAACTAACCTCTCTCACGCGACCTGGAACGCCAACCTGGATTTCCAGTCCGGCTATGCGGCGGATATGTTCGGTCTCGATGTGGCGGCGTTTACTGCCATTGAAATGGCGGAAAACGGCGACAGCGCCCATCCAAACGAAATCGCCTTCTCGAAAAAGAACAAAGGCTATGACGAAGACTACTCCGGTGATAAGAGCGGAATCAGTCTGTATAAGGCCGCCGCAAAATTCAAATACGGTCCCGCCTGGGCACGCGCCGGTTATATCCAGCCTACCGGTCAGACGCTGTTAGCGCCGCACTGGAGCTTTATGCCAGGTACCTATCAGGGTGCCGAAGCGGGCGCTAACTTTGACTACGGCGATGCGGGCGCACTGAGCTTCTCCTATATGTGGGCCAATGAATATAAAGCGCCGTGGCACACTGAAGTCGATAAATTCTACCAGGGCGATAAAAAGACCAAAGTCGATTATCTCCACTCTGTCGGCGCAAAATATGATTTCAAAAATGACCTGGTGCTGGAAGCGGCATTTGGTCAGTCCGAAGGCTATGTCGATCAGTACTTTGCCAAAGCCAGCTACAAGTTCGATTTAGGTGGCAATCCGTTCTCCACCAGCTACCAGTTCTACGGTGCGCGTGACAAAGTTGATGACCGTAGCGCCAGCGACATTTATGACGGGACGGCCTGGCTGCAAGCGTTGACCTTCGGCTACAAGGTGGCAGAAGTCGTTGACCTGCGTCTGGAAGGAACCTGGGTTAAGGCCGATGGTCAGCAAGGGTACTTCCTGCAACGTATGACCCCGACCTATGCGTCATCCAATGGTCGTCTGGATATCTGGTGGGATAACCGTTCAGACTTCAACGCCAACGGCGAAAAAGCGGTCTTCTTCGGTGCGATGTATGACCTGAAAAACTGGAATCTGCCTGGCTGGGCGGTCGGGGCTTCTTATGTGTATGCCTGGGATGCGAAACCGTCTACCTGGCAGAGCAGCCCGGATGCGTACTACGACAAAAACCGTACCATCGAAGAGTCTTCCTACAGCCTGGATGCGGTCTATACGCTGCAGGACGGTCGTGCGAAAGGCACCATGTTTAAACTGCACTTCACCGAATATGACAACCACTCCAACATCCCGAGCTGGGGTGGCGGTTATGGCAACATCTTCCAGGATGAGCGCGACGTGAAGTTCATTGTGATTGCACCGTTCACCATCTTCTAATGCCAACAGCGGCAGGCCCTGCGCCTGCCGCACCGTTGAGGACCATGCTATGAAAAAACTGATACTCATCGCCGTGATGGCCTCGGGACTGGTGGCCTGCGCACCGTCAACGGCCCCGAAAGAAGACAGCCGGTTGAAAGAGGCGTACAGCGCCTGTATTAACACGGCGCAGGGATCGCCAGAGAAAATCGAAGCCTGCCAGAGCGTGCTGAATGTGCTGAAAAAAGAAAAGCAGCATCAAGCGTTCGCGAATCAGGAGAGTGTAAGAGTGCTGGATTACCAGCAGTGTATTCAGGCGACGCGCACCGGTAACGATCAGGCCGTGAAAGCCGATTGCGATAAGATCTGGCAGGAAATTCGCAGCAACAATACGGCGAAGTAAGCGTCAGAGACAACATAAAACGGGCGGAGAAAACTCTTCGCCCGTTTGCGTTTCAGAGCTTATTCTCTGCCGTCTGATAACCGCGGCTGAGACGGACAAACAGCATTGCCGTCGCGGCGAGTCCACAGAGCGCAGCGCACATGAGCCACCACCCCGGAGAACTCTTATCGCCGGTCAACTGGACCAGCGCCGTGGAAATGGCCGGCGTCAGACCGCCGAAAATTGCCGTGGCGAGGCTAAAGGCCAGTGAAAACCCCACGGTTCGGACATAAACCGGCATAACTTCGGTCAGCGCGGCAACCATCGCGCCGTTGTACATGCCGAAGAAGAACGAGAACCAGAGCAGCACCAGCGTCATGCGGGTGAAATCAGGGGCGGCGGTAAGCCAGTTCATCACCGGCCAGGTGGTAACCAGTGCGAGCAGGGTGATGCCCATCAGCACCGGGCGACGGCCAATCCGGTCAGAGATGGCACCGCCAATGGGCAGCCAGATGAAGTTAGAAATGCCCACCAGCATGGTGACGACCAGACTGTCACGCGCGCTCAGGTTCAAGACGGCTCTCCCGTAAGTGGGGGTATAAACGGTAATAAAATAAAAGGTCGTGGTCGTCATCGCCACCAGCAGGGTACCTGCGGTGATGATGCGCCAGTTTTTAGTAATGGTGGTAAAAATTTCCCTGGTGTCGGGACGGTGTTTACGTTGTAAAAAGGCTTCAGTTTCCTGTAGTGAACGTCGAAGAACAAAAATCAGTGGAATAATCATGCAGCCAATAAAGAACGGAATTCGCCAGCCCCATTCAGAGATCTCATCGTGCCCCAGCGTGGCATTCAGGCCGTAGCCAATCAGCGCGGCGACAACGATCGCGACCTGTTGACTGGCCGATTGCCAGCTGGTGTAAAAACCTTTATTGCCAGGCGTGGCTATCTCAGAAAGATAGACAGAGACGCCGCCCAGTTCGACCCCGGCAGAGAATCCCTGTAATAAGCGCCCCAGCAAGACCAGCGCAGGAGCCAGCAGGCCGAGGGTCTGATAACCCGGAACGAGGGCTATCAGCAGCGTACCGCAGCCCATAATGGCCAGGGTGACCATCAGCCCTTTACGCCGCCCGATCCTGTCGATATACGCCCCCAGTACTACGGCCCCGATGGGGCGCATTAAAAAGCCGGAGCCAAAAACGGCAAAGGTAAGCATGAGGCTTGCGAACTCGCTTTCGGCAGGAAAAAACGTCTTTGCGATATAGGTGGCATAAAAACCAAACAGAAAAAAATCAAACTGTTCGAGAAAATTACCGCTGGTCACCCGCAGTATTGCGCCGAACGTGCCGGCGCGCGATGGTTGTTGAGTCATTGAGGTTGCTCCACTGTCTTATCATAATTATGTATAGAGGTAAGAGTTTGCGGGTCAGTCGCCTGCGACCCCCGCCTGTTTTCCGCGTCGCTTCTCAATCGCCCATTTGAGTAAAGACGCGCAGCGGTAAAATCCGTGGGCAAATTTTCCGTACGGAATGGTCAAAAAAAGTGCCATGACCACGCCAAGATGGATGGCAAGCAGGATCCCCATCCATGAGGTATCTCTTCCCGCCAGCAAACCTAAACCGGTCAGGCTGGTCAGTAGCAGCAGTAAAATAAATCCGCGATCCATCGGTTTCTGTCGTGCGTCGCCATGCAGTGGCGAGCGCTTAAGGTTTAACCACAGCAGGCCCGCCGGGCCGACGACTAAACCGACGCCTCCGAGCGTGCCAAGCATGACCGGCACGCTGAAGAACGGGTAGGGGGCTTCCCATCCGGCGAAATAGTGGTAACCGGTCGCCACCACTGTCGCGGCGAAGCAGAGCATAAAGCCGTAGAAGGTGAAATGGTGGAAACGACGGCGCATCAGCGTAAAGGCGTCGTCAGCGTCGTTGCAGCCTTTGCCATGTCCGCCGTCGAGATATTTCAGCGTCAGCGCATTGTGCGAGGCTTCGGCAATTTCCACCGGACGTGGGCCGACAGGCGATATCTCACGCCAGAAGCGGATCACGCCCGCCATCAGTAAACCGATCGCCAGAACGAAAACGGAACCAAACATCCATGCCAGCAGGTTGTGCGGGAAGATTTGGTAGAAATCACCGGCCAGTGGGGGATGGCGCAGCGATCCTTTCAGCCCCATTGCGAGAAGTAAAAAGAGGATCAGACTAAAGACCAGCGCCAGCGTCACAGTGACGCCCGCCCGGCGATACAAGGCACCGAAGGCCGCAGGCTGTGTGTAATGTTGATAGGTTTCCAGGCGTACTTCCGCCATCGCTTTCGGCACATTGATTGCAAACTCATGCGGCGGCGCGTACTGGCAGGCATGCAGGCAGGCGCCGCAGTTATGACACAGGTTAGCAAGATAGTTGATGTCGGCTTTGCCAAATTCCAGTCGTTGAGTCATTGCCGGAAACACGGCGCAAAACCCTTCGCAATAGCGACAGGCGTTACAAACCTGCATCACCCGCTCGACTTCAGCCTCCGGCTCGGTGAGAATTTTGGCTTCAATAATCAATTTTTCAAGCTGCTTCATGACGCGCCTCCTTACGTGCTGCCAGGGCGGCTTCTTTCCCTGCGATCCGACCAAACGTGGTGCCGATGGACATGCCGACACCGGCGGTATAACCCTTGCCCAGCACATTGCCAGCCATCATCTCACCGGCAACGAACAGGTTACGGCTGGGAGCGCCTGCGAAGTGGACCGCTGCGTGTTCATTCACTTTCAGCCCCAGATAGGTAAAGGTGATCCCCGGACGCAGGGCATAGCCGTAGTAGGGAGGGGTATCGAGAGGTCGCGCCCAGTGGGTTTTTGGCGGCGTCAGGCCCTGCGTCGCGCAGTTGTCCAGCGTCGTGTGATCAAACTGGCCCGGCTGACAGGACTGGTTGTATTGCTCCACGGTATGGGTAAAGCGTTCGGGATCCAGCCCCAACTGGCGGGCCAGTTCACCCAGCGTGTTGGCCTGCGCGCCAGGAAAAACCGGCGGCATAAAGTGGCCGATCGCTTTGCTATCGATAATGGAGTAGCCAATCTGTCCGGGCTGGTGGGCAACCAGACGCCCCCAGATGGCATAACGTTTCGGCCAGAAATCTTCGCCTTCATCGTAAAAGCGTTCCGCGTCCCGATTGACCACCACGCCAAGCGAGACGCAATCCACGCGGGTACAAATGCCGCCGTCATACAGCGGGGCTCGGGCATCAATGGCAACACAGTGGGACTGGGACGGATCGCCGATGATATCAGCTCCGGCATCAATCATAAATCTGAGCAAGACGCCCTGATTAAAGCGGGTGCCACGGATGAGGAAGTTATCGGCAGGCCATTCGCCACGCGCATTTTCCCCCCAGGCGTCGCGCAACCATTCGCGGTTGGATTCAAATCCGCCGGCGGCGAGGACGCAGGCTCTGGCCCCAATGCGCTCGTTTCCTGCCAGGGCGGCGACGAACTCGCCGTTATGCAATTCAAGCGCCTGCACCGGCGTGTTGTAGCGAATCTGTACCCCCAGCTTTTCCGCGCTGCGGTAATAGGCGTTCACGAGGGCTTTACCGCCGCCCATGAAGAAGGCATTGGTACGCGCCACGTGCAGCGCGCCAGAGAGCGGAGGCTGAAAATTAACACCGTGCTGGCGCATCCAGTCACGACACTGCGATGAGGTACGAATAACCAGACGCGCCAGCGCTTCATTGGTATTGCCTTCAGTGACACGCCAGAGATCCTGCCAGAACTCCTCTTCGGGATAACTCTCGACCAATACATCCTGTGGCGCATCGTGCATGCAACGTAAATTGCGCGTGTGTTGAGAATTGCCGCCGCGCCATTCCCGTGGCGCAGCCTCTAACAGCAACACGGAAGCGCCTGCCTCGCGGGCGGTTAAGGCGGCACATAACGCGGCATTACCGCCGCCAATCACCAGTACATCCACCATCGTTTACTCCATTACCATTTAACTATTTGTTAAATTTGTAATTGAAATGTATACGTACGGGTTGTATGGCCGCTATGACGAGAAGCTAAAGACCTGTTTAGTGAGCGTAAAGGGTCGCCCCCGGCCAACGGCCGGTTTCAACAAGTTCACGCATGACTTTTGTGAGTATCACGCGGGCTGCGAGCCCTGCGGGGGTGAGTTCATCGTCAGACAGGCTGACCAGAAAATTGGGGCGGCTAAGTACGGGATTGTGGACGCCGATCACTCTTAGCGCCTCTCTTTCAAGGTGCGAAATGGCAGCGCCGGGTTGCAGCGTGGCACCGAGTCCGCTGCGAACGGCGCGCATCAGTAATGTCAGGCCGTCAATTTCTGTGGCGATATCAACCTTCAGTCCGTGTTCTTGACAGATAGCCTCCAGTCGGCCACGCAGACCGTGACCCAGACTGGGCATGATCAGGGGAATATTCGCCAGTTGAGCAGGGGTGATGGTGTCATCCAAAATATCCGCCAGCAGCTCGTGCGTGCCAATCAGAAAAAGCCGTTCTTCGAGAACCGGCCTGGCGCTCCAGCGCAGGATCTTCTCTTTTTGAAAAACAACGGCCAGATCAATCTGACGGTTGTTGATCATCCGTTCCAGGTTGCCCGAGAGGCTTTCCACCACATGCAGGCGTACGTCGGCATAATGTTCCCGCATGGCATGAATAAACGGCATTCCCAGGACGGAGGCCGTGCTGGGGGCCATGCCGACGCTGACGTGTCCGGAAAGACGCGCCTCTCGTGCAGCCAGAATGGCATCATCAGCGTGACGCAGCGCCAGTTGCGCCTGTGAGTAAAAGGCCAGACCGGCGTTGGTTGGTGTCACGCCACGCGAGGTTCGCTGCAACAGACGAATCGCGAGTTCGTTTTCCAGTCGCGTCATCTGCTGGCTGAGCGCGGAGACGCCGATATCGAGATCGAGTGCCGCGCTGCCCATACTGCCGGTTTCCACAATACGGACAAAGTAACGTAGCTGGCGAAGTTCCATTTCGATTCTCCGGACAAGGCAGGGTGAGATTTTACATTAAAGCAACATGCTGTCAGAAGAAAGTGCAGCGTGGGGAATGACACGCATAAAAAAAGCCAACCGACAGGTTGGCTTTTCAGAATAATGCAAATTATTTCGCGTCGTGCGCGTGTTCGTCTTCGCGGCAATCACCTTCAGCGCAGTGGCCGTACAGATAAAGGCTATGATTCGTCAGACGAATGCCATGCTTCGCCGCGATCTCACGCTGGCGCGCTTCAATAGAATCATCACTGAATTCGATCACTTTGCCGCAATCGAGGCAAATAAGGTGATCGTGATGATGCTGCTGGGTCAGCTCGAAAACGGATTTACCGCCTTCAAAATTGTGGCGGGTTACGATCCCGGCGTCATCAAACTGGTTCAGCACGCGATACACGGTCGCCAGACCAATTTCTTCACCCATGTCGATCAGTCGTTTATATAAATCTTCCGCACTGACGTGATGGTTTTCCGGTTCCTGAAGAACTTCCAGGATCTTTAAACGAGGAAGCGTTACTTTCAGGCCAGCCTTCTTTAATGCGGTATTGTTGTCAGTCATGCGGAATCTGTCCTGTTGCTAAACGATTCACTTCATACAAGAAGTGACAGAAATTGCACTCGAGATAATGCGTTTCATTATAGGACTGCCGTGTCTAAATGAAAACCGCAAGCCTCTGGCAAATGTTAATAAATAGTCGGTATTGCCTGGAAATGAGAGCGCTACCTAAAAACTCCCGCACATTGTACAGGGATGGGCAAGAAAGTTACAAATTTGTAGCAATTATTTTGATTGGTTCTGTCTATTGAT
This sequence comes from Citrobacter amalonaticus Y19, assembly GCF_000981805.1. NCBI lineage: Bacteria > Pseudomonadati > Pseudomonadota > Gammaproteobacteria > Enterobacterales > Enterobacteriaceae > Citrobacter > Citrobacter amalonaticus. The sequence goes on from NZ_CP011132.1 coordinate 679,562, forward strand.
GCGGCGCAAACATTGTCTGCGCCGCCGTACATCAGGCATTAATGATGTCGTCGAGGTGCAGTTCTTCGGAAATCTGTTTCACCCATTTTTCTACACGCTCGGCGGTCAGTTCCGGCTGGCGGTCTTCGTCAATTGCCAGACCGACAAAATGATCGTCATCCGCCAGACCTTTGGAGGCTTCAAAATGATAGCCTGCGGTCGGCCAGTGGCCGACGATAGTGGCGCCGCGCGGCTCAATGATATCGCGGATCGTGCCTAACGCGTCGCAGAAGTATTCGGCATAATCTTCCTGATCGCCGCAGCCAAACAGCGCAACCAGTTTACCGTTAAAATCAATGTCTTCGAGGGTCGGGAAGAAGTCGTCCCAGTCGCACTGCGCTTCACCGTAGTACCAGGTTGGGATACCGAGCAGCAGAATGTCATAGCCTTCGAGATCTTCCTTGCTGCTTTTTGCAATGTCATGCACATCGGCAACGTCTTTACCAAGCTGTTTTTGAATCATTTTTGCGATATTTTCGGTATTCCCGGTATCGCTGCCGAAAAAGATGCCAGTGATTGCCATGAGTAAAGTAACCTCTTGAAACTTATTGAAATGGTGGTGGCGAATTGCCCACAGATAACGGCAATCATAGCAGAACAGTCAGGTATGCGGAAATAGCAAACGCATACGAGTGCACTCCATGCTACACGAAAGTGGGGGATGGGAGGATTTCAGGCGAGACCCTGGCCGCGTAGCGCCGCCAGTTGGGCCATCAGTATCTCTTCAATCAGTTCGCTGCGGCTCATCTCCCGGGATTCCGCCAGCTTATTTAGCGCGTCTACAGCTTCCGCGTTGAGTTTGAGCTCGACACGCTTAAGACCACGAACTTTGTCGCGTTTTAGCTGGTTACGCTTGTTAATGCGCAGTTGTTCATCGCGCGAAAGCGGATTGGTTTTCGGTCGTCCCGGGCGACGCTCGTGCGCGAACAGATCTAGTGTCGTACGGTCCGTTTGTTCTTTGGCCATGATTTTGGTGACTTCGGGGAAACAATCAGCCAGGCCTCTGCCCGGATGGATAGCGCGCCATCATACATCAGCGGATGAGGCGCGCCAACGTTCGTACGTGTAATCGCGCACGGACGCTGAGTTTTTAATCAGTTAGCCGTCTCGTTGAGATAACGACGAATGGCGCGCAGCACCGCCTCTGGCTTTTCGGCATGTACCCAGTGACCCGCCCCGGCAATCACATGCGCACGCGCCTGTGGGAACTGTGCCAGTAAATCGGCGCGATACGCCTCGGTGACATAAGGGGAGTTGCCGCCGGGGATAAACAGCGCCGGATGATCCCAGGCTGGAATCGCCTCCCAGCCGACGATATGCGGGTATTGTTCCCACAGTACCGGCACGTTAAAACGCCACTCGCCGTCAACGTACGATTTCAGCAAAAATTGAATCACGCCTTCTTCATTAAGATATTCGCGCATGACCGCTGCCGCCTGTTGGCGGGTTTTTGCCTCTGATGCTGTTACCGCGTTGATGGCTGCGAAAATTTCGTTGTGGCGGCGGACGTGGTAATCCACTGGGGCAATATCAATAGCCACTAAACGATCGATGCGTTCCGGGGCCAGCGCGCTGAGCGCCATTACCGCTTTACCGCCCATCGAATGACCAATAAAGGTGGCTTTTTCGATGTGTTGCGCATCCAGTGTATCCAGCAGATCCTGCGCCATCGCCGGGTAGTTCATCACCGGATCGCGAGGAGAGAGGCCGTGGTTACGCATATCGACCTGGATGATGTCATGATCGTCCACCAGATCGCGCGCAAGCACGCCCAGGTTGTCCAGACTACCAAATAAACCGTGAACCAGTACGATGGGAGAATTATTGTGCAGGTTTTGTGCAGATTGCGCTCGGATATTCAATTTCATGGCAAAGTTCTTTTTTTCGCTCTGTCGGGTTAAGGTATTATGTTGACCATTCTGCCACAGGGCTGCAACCACTTCGGTTTTCTCCGAGTTTTTTGTTCAGCCAGATTTGACGCTATTCGCCGTTGGGATTTGCCCCTATACTCCCAACGATTTGTATTTCAGATCAGATAAGACACCGCACTGGATTAAGATGAAAACGATCGAAGTTGATGATGAACTCTATAGCTATATTGCCAGCCACACGAAGCATATCGGCGAGAGCGCATCCGAGATTTTACGGCGTATGTTGAAGTTTTCCGCCGCATCACAGCCCGTCACGCCAGTGACAAAAGAGGTTCGCGCCGCGCAACCGGTGGTTACAGAGGCGAAACCCGTCAATCTTGTCAAAGATAAAGTGCGCGCTATGCGTGAACTGCTTCTGTCCGATGAATATGCGGAACAGAAGAAAGCCGTTAACCGCTTTATGCTGGTGCTGACTACACTCTATACACTGGATCAACACGCGTTTGCTGAGGCAACGGAATCGTTGCATGGCCGTACGCGTGTCTATTTTGCGTCTGATGAACAGACGCTACTGAAAAACGGTAATCAAACCAAACCAAAACACGTGCCCGGCACGCCGTATTGGGTGATCACCAACACCAACACCGGCCGTAAATGCAGCATGATTGAGCACATCATGCAGTCAATGCAATTCCCGGCGGAATTGATTGAAAAGGTTTGCGGAACAATTTAATCCATGCAGAAAAGGACCAGGCAATGGCAATCCACAACCGTGCAGGCAAACCTGCGCAACAAAGTGATTTGATTAACGTCGCGCAACTGACGGCACAATACTATGTACTGCAGCCCGCAAAAGGAAATGCGGAACACGCGGTGAAGTTCGGCACCTCCGGACACCGTGGCAGTGCAGGTCGTCATAGCTTTAACGAGCCCCATATTCTGGCGATTGCGCAAGCTATCGCGGAAGAGCGTGCGAAAAACGGCATTACGGGTCCGTGCTATGTGGGTAAAGACACCCATGCACTGTCCGAACCGGCGTTTATCTCCGTACTGGAAGTGCTCGCAGCGAACGGTGTCGACGTGATTGTTCAGGAGAACAACGGTTTTACCCCAACGCCAGCCGTATCGAATGCAATTCTGGTCCACAACAAAAAAGGCGGCCCGCTGGCTGACGGTATTGTCATTACCCCGTCCCACAACCCGCCGGAAGATGGTGGGATCAAGTACAATCCGCCAAATGGTGGCCCGGCAGATACGAACGTCACGAAAGTGGTGGAAGACCGCGCGAATGCGCTGCTTGCCGATGACCTGAAAGGCGTGAAGCGTATTTCTCTGGATGCGGCGCTGGCGTCCGGTCATGTCAAAGAACAGGACCTGGTGCAGCCATTTGTTGAAGGGCTGGCGGACATCGTCGACATGGCCGCCATCCAGAAAGCAGGTCTGACACTGGGCGTGGATCCACTGGGTGGCTCCGGTATCGAATACTGGAAACGTATCGCTGAACATTACAAACTGAACCTGACCATCGTGAACGATCAGGTTGATCAGACTTTCCGCTTTATGCACCTCGATAAAGATGGCGCGATCCGTATGGACTGCTCGTCTGAATGTGCCATGGCTGGTCTGCTGGCGCTGCGCGATAAGTTCGATCTGGCGTTCGCCAACGATCCCGATTATGACCGTCACGGCATCGTCACCCCGGCGGGGCTGATGAATCCGAACCACTATCTGGCGGTGGCGATCAACTACCTGTTCCAGCATCGTCCGCAGTGGGGCAAAGAGGTGGCGGTCGGTAAAACGCTGGTCTCTTCAGCCATGATTGACCGCGTGGTTAACGATCTGGGTCGCAAACTGGTTGAAGTCCCGGTGGGTTTTAAATGGTTTGTTGATGGTCTGTTTGACGGCAGCTTCGGCTTTGGCGGTGAAGAGAGCGCGGGGGCATCCTTCCTGCGTTTCGACGGTACGCCGTGGTCTACCGATAAAGACGGGATCATCATGTGCCTGCTGGCGGCGGAAATTACTGCCGTTACCGGGAAGAACCCGCAGGAGCACTACAACGAGCTTGCTGCCCGTTTTGGCGCGCCGAGCTACAACCGTCTGCAGGCAGGCGCAACGTCCGCACAGAAAGCGGCGCTGTCTAAACTGTCTCCGGAGATGGTCAGCGCCAGCACGCTGGCAGGTGACCCGATCACCGCGCGCCTGACAGCCGCACCGGGTAACGGTGCGTCGATTGGCGGTCTGAAAGTAATGACCGACAACGGCTGGTTCGCGGCGCGTCCGTCCGGTACGGAAGATGCGTACAAGATCTATTGCGAGAGCTTCCTCGGCGAAGAGCATCGCAAGCAGATTGAGAAAGAAGCGGTCGAAATTGTCAGCGAAGTGCTGAAAAACGCCTGAGTTGAAAAGTCGCATTAAAAAAGGAGCCGATCGGCTCCTTTTTCTATTCCCGCACGCTTTCCCGTAGGCTGCCATCCGGCGTTGTTTTATTGCCTGAAGGCGCTTCGCTTATCAGGCCTACGATCGCACGATGTTGGACGTTCGCGTGGTTATTGGGGGAGCTTATACGCCTGACGCGCTAATAACTTCCAGTCACCCGCGCTGTCTTTTTTCATCACCAGCATTACGCCGATTTTCACTTCGCCTGGTTTGCCACTGTCGTTTGTTTTGGCTTCCAGAATATGGCGGACGATCGCGACATCGCCATCAATCTGAACAGTCTGGTCGTTCAGATTTAAGGTCTTAAATTGTGATTTTCCTGTCACGATCGCGTCAACAAATTCGGCGTTATTTTCAATTCTTCCGCTGGAATGGCCATAGCTCAGGGAGGGGGTTCCCACTTTTTCCAGACTGGATTTTTCACCGCTCAGCATCGCCTGACGCATGCTTTCTACGGCATCGGTTACCGCTTTAACGTCTGTACTCTGTGCAAAGCAAGAGCTGCTTAACAGCAAGAGCGCCATACAAAATGCTTTTTTCATGTCCATCTCCTGATAGAGGTTTTCGGTCTTAGTCGACCCCTGAACCTAATAAAACATTGTTACGATATTCAGGAAATAAATAGAACATTAATTCATTAAAAATAAAACATTGTTTTAATGATGAGCTTCACAGACTGTGAAAAACGTTCGCGGTTACGGCCGGATTCCCCATTTTCGTGCTCATCTTTATCTTTTGCGGAAGTAAAAAAAGGCGCCATAGGGCGCCTTTTATGACTGTCGTATAGCGGGTTAACCGTGCTTATTTTTCAGTTCAAAGCGCGGTGAGACCAGACCGTACAACGTCCAGCCGAGGAAGGTCACGATGGAACCGTACAGCATCGCTTCCTGACCTGACGAGTAGAGCGCATAGAAACTGTACATCGCCCCGATGAACGCCACGAAGTTTGCCGATTTTGCTTTCGCCGCCGGAACATTCGCCACTCGCTGAATGATCACCAGCGCGGCCATCGACAGGATGTACGGGATGATGTTCGTTACCACGGCCAGGTTGACCAGCACGTTAAACTGGCTGTTCAGCGACGGGCTGATGGTCATCAGCGATAAGCCGCTCTGGATGACCACAATCGTCAGCATTCCCTGAACGGGCGCATCGACTTTAGTCACGCGAGAGAAGATCCTGGGGAAATAGCCTTCGTCGGCAGAGGATTTAAAGACCTGCGCTATCGTGAACTGCCAGCCTAACAGCGATCCGCAGCAGGACATGATCATCAGCGCCATGATCACTTTACCCACTTCCGGTGTGAACATCTGCGCAAATGCCAGACCAAACGGAGCGGTCGAGTTTGCCAGATCCATGTTAGGTACAATCCCGGCAATCACGTTGGTGGAGACGATGTAAATCACCGCCGCACCCAACGTCCCGCCCAGTACGGCAATCGGGACGTTCTTTTCAGGGTTTTCGACGACTTCCGCGTTAGCACACGCCGATTCAAGACCGAGGAACGCCCACAGCGTCATCGCGATAGACGAACCAACCGCCGTGAAGAACGGTACGTGATGCGGGTTCCAGGAGTTGGCGTACAGGGTTGGGCTAAACCAGAACCAGCCGATGATGCACAGGCCGACAACCGGAATGATCACGCCCCAGACGGTGATACTGCTGATCTGTCCGGTAATGCGCGCACCACCAAAGTTAGCAACCGTACAGATCCACAGCACGCCAATGGTGGCGAGACCGATTTGCACCGGGGTGAGACTAGCGCCAAAAAGCTCGGTACCATAACCCACGGCGGAGATAGCGATAGCGACGTTGGCAATCAACAGCGACACCCCATAGGTGTAATTCGCCATAAAGTTGCCGGATTTACCAAACGCATATTCCGCGTAGCCACCCATCCCGCCGGATTTACGGCTAAACATGCCACACTTGGCGAACGCCCAGGCCAGCGCCATGGAACCGACAGCGGTAACCAGCCAGGAGATAATCGAAATGGTGCCGACTTCAGCCAGTTTGGTCGGCAGCATGATAATCCCGGAACCCATCATATTGACCATGGTCAGGATGGTGAGTTGCATCACGCCCATTTTATTGGATTTGGCTTTACTCATAATGCTTCTCCTTTTAACAGGCCAGTCTGTGCTTCGCGAGGTTTAATCACGTAGCACCACACCTGTTTGCGACCATCGCACTCTTTGACGTACACACCCTGAAGTTCCGGCGCAAAACCGGGCAGCAGGTTGATCCCTTCCTCCAGCGCGCTGAAATAACGCAGTACCGCGCCGCCCCAGACTTCCCCCGGAACCACGCACAACACGCCTGGCGGGTAAGGGAGTGCGCCTTCAGCAGCAATGCGACCTTCGGCTTCTGGCAGAGGCACCAGATCCACTTCACCACGCAGATACGCGTAGTTGGCATCCTGCGGGTTCATGCTGACGCGCGGGAAATGCGATTTACGGAACATCTCTTTTTGCAGTTGCTTCACGTTGTGACGTGCGTACAGGTCATGCATCTCCTGACACAACTGGCGCAGGGTATAACCGGCATAGCGCGCTTCGTGCTGTTTGTAGAGCGACGGCAGGACATCAGCCAGTGGCGCATCAGACTCCAGCAACCGCTCGAAGCGCACCAGCAGGGCGACGAGCTGTTGCAGTTTCGCCATGTCTTCTGCCGGGGTCAGCAGGAACAGGATCGAGTTGAGGTCGCATTTCTCCGGCACCACGCCGTTTTCACGCAGGAAGTTGGCAAGGATGGTTGCCGGGACGCCGAAGGTGTCATATTCGCCGCTATGTGCGTTGATCCCCGGCGTGGTCAGCAGCAGTTTGCAGGGGTCAACAAAGTATTGATGCTCGGCGTAACCTTCAAACGCATGCCAGCGTTCACCCGGGACGAAGTGGAAGAAGCGCAGGTCATTCGCAATTTCCGCAGTAGGGTAAGACTGCCACGGTTTACCCTCGATCCATTGCGGAACGAACGGGCGAATATGCTGGCAGTTATCGAGGATCAGCTTACGGGCGTCGATACCGTTCGCCACGCAATCCATCCACATATTGCGACCACTGACGCCTTCGTGCATTTTGGCGTTAATATCCAGCGCCGCAAACAGCGGATAGAACGGGCTGGTGGAGGCGTGCATCATAAACGCATTATTCATGCGTTTATGGGGGACATACCGCGACTGGCCTTTGATATGGCTGTCTTTTTTGTGAATTTGCGAGGTCTGGGAGAAGCCTGCCTGCTGCTTGTGAACCGACTGCGTCACCAGAATACCCGGATCGTTTTCGTTCAGTTCCAGCAGAAGTGGAGAGCAATCCGCCATCATCGGGATAAACTGCTCATAGCCTACCCAGGCGGAGTCGAACAGGATGTAGTCACAAAGATGACCAATCTTATCCACCACCTGACGTGCGTTATAAATCGTGCCGTCATAGGTACCTAACTGGATGACGGCAAGACGGAACGGGCGCGCATCCCGGGAACGTTGTGGTGCCACTTCGCTGACTAACTCACGCAGATAGCTCTCTTCAAAACAGTGGGCATCAATCCCGCCGATAAAGCCGTACGGGTTACGCGCTGTTTCCAGGTAGACCGGCGTTGCGCCTGCCTGCAATAACGCGCCGTGATGGTTTGACTTATGGTTGTTGCGATCGAAGAGCACCAGATCGCCCGGAGTGAGCAGCGCGTTAAGCACCACTTTGTTGGATGAAGAGGTTCCGTTCAGCACAAAGTAGGTTTTATCGGCATTAAACACCTTCGCGGCATGCTGCTGGGCAATGCACGGCGCGCCTTCGTGGATCAGCAAATCGCCCATTGCCACGTCGGCATTACACAGGTCGGAGCGGAAAAGCGCTTCGCCAAAATATTCCACGAACTGGTTGCCTGCCGGGTGACGGCGGAAAAACTCGCCACCCTGGTGTCCTGGGCAGTCGAAGGCGCTGTTCCCCTGGTTAACATAGTCAACCAGCGCGCGGAAGAACGGGGGGCGTAATTGCGTTTCGTAATGACTGGCTGCCGTTTCTAACTGACGACCGTAGAACGCGGTACGGGCTTCGTGACATTCAAATACGCCCGAAATGCGTGGCAGATATTCTGCCGGAACGCGCTCTTCCTCTTCGGTGGCGATGAAGACGGGAATACCGTAGCCGGTCGCGTCAATTTCATCGAGTTTTCCACGTTCAATATCATTGACAGATAACACCACTGCGGCCACGTCAATAAAATGGCTTTCATCAACATTCACAATCGTGCGTTGTGTAGAAAAACAGTCAGGGCAAGAACGACTCACGGCAATTTTTAATTCAGACATTTTCATCTCTTTATTCTCAGGTAATAGCAGGTCCTCAATTTCTCGAATGAGAAACTGATAACTCCGGAATAAAAGCAAAGTTTGTCCCCTGATAAATAAATCAGTAAATTGCTTTTTTTAGGATGCAAAAAACCTTACCTGTCCGGTCACAGGCGAATCAAGGCTTAAGCAGAGTGAGCACTGAGGAATACAGGCATGAGCCTGTGATACAGCGAGTCAGGAAGACCTGTATGCTGGAGTGCCCATAGTCGAAAGACTAACGGGCATTAAAGAAATGAAAGTCAAAACTATTACGGTGGGCAAACATCATAATATGCGTTGTTCGCCTGATATGGGGCATTGTACGACTATTATTTTCCATTTTGCTTACCTTTACTGGATGAGTGGAAGGTGAGGGTATTTTATCCAGGAAATGGCGTTGTTCTGTGAAGAAGATCAATAATAAACGATCATTTTAAAAATAATTAGTCGCTGTTTATGCATATCGTGCGATAAGATATCGAATTGTTATTTGTATGTTATATATGTGTGCTTTATTATTTTGATGGGATTTTACTTGTGTCGGATAATATATGAAATTATGACACGAAAAATAATAAAAATATTATTTTGTTTTATTTAAAAATAATGAATAACCATTCACGGCATAAAACGATAGCCAATGCCGGTTTCGGTAATGAAGTGGCGGGGGCGCGCGGGATCATGCTCCAGTTTCTGTCGCAGGTGACCCATATAAATACGCAAATAGTGGCTGTGTTCAACGGCGTTCGGTCCCCAGACCTGGTTCAACAACTGGCGCTGGGTAAGTACTTTTCCGGCGTTGTTGAGCAATACGGCCAGCAGGCGAAACTCAATCGGCGTCAGGTGGATCTCCGTTTCACCTCGATGAATCAGATGTGCGGCGAGGTCCACCACCACATCGGAAAAGCGCACCACCGGTTCGGGAGAGGGAGTGGCGGAATGACGACGCAGGGCAACGCGCAGGCGCGCCTGTAACTCGCCAATGCCAAAAGGCTTGCTCAGATAGTCATCGGCACCCGCATCCAGCGCGGCAATTTTGTCACTCTCTTCACTACGCGCAGAGAGCACAATCACCGGGACGGCGCTCCACTGTCGCAGGTCGCGAATGAAATCAATGCCGTCGCCATCCGGCAGGCCGAGATCGAGAATAATAAGATCGGGCTTGCGCGTTGCCGCCTCCAGCAAGCCGCGCTGAAGGGTCTCGGCTTCGTACACGCGCAGACCATCGGCTTCCAGCGCGGTACGCAGAAAGCGGCGAATGGCTTGCTCATCTTCAACAATCAGAACGTTTGTCACATATCCTCATGAAAATCTTCAAGTTCTGGCGGGGCTTCTTGTAACAGTGTAACACGGAAACAGGCACCGCCCTGAGGGCGATTATAGACGGCAATTGTCCCGCCGTGCACTTCCACTATCGCCCGACAAATGGCCAGCCCCAGTCCGACGCCCGGCACCGCTGACTCTTTGTTCCCCCGGGCGAATTTGTCGAAAACGCGCTGCTCCTGACCCTGCGGAATGCCCGGCCCGTTATCCCAGACGTCAAGTTGCAGATGCTTGTCCGCAACGTGGGCGTCGATGCCGATCTCCGCCTGCGGTCCGGCATATTTAATGGCGTTTTCCAGCAGGTTAATCAGCACCCGCTCGAACAGCGGACCATCGACGTGAATGAGCGTCAGCGGCGCGGGCAGGGAGAGATTCACCGGATGAACCAGGCCTGGTTCCAGCATTTTAAGCGCGCTGCCGACCACTTCTTCCAGCGTCAGCCACTCTTTTTTGAGGTTGAAACCGCCAGACTGAATGCGCGCCATATCCAGCAGATTATTCACCAGACGGGTGGTATTCAGCACATGCTGGCGAATTTCGCTGGCCTGTCTGGCATGAGGCGAGCCTTCGCTGGCGAGGTCGAGCGTGAGAATTTCCGCCTGGCCAAACAGCACGGTCAGCGGGGTACGCAGGTCGTGAGAAAGCGCGGCGAGCAGGGCGTTTCGCAGGCTTTCCCGTTCGCTGGCCAGTCGCGCCAGTTCTTCGCTGGCCGTTAAGGTCAGGCGTTCCAGCGCATTCGCTACCAGCAGGGTGAAGGTTTCCAGCAGTCGCTGCTGCTCGGGGATCATCAACTGGCGCAGATTGCCTGGTTCGACAACCACCAGTCCGTGCGTTTTGTCGGCACTGCGTAAGGGCAGGATCTGGTACGGCACGCCGGGCAGGGTATCGGTGCCGGCACCCGCCGGTAACCCTTTATCAAAGCTCCAGCGGGCAATGGCATCATCCCAGGGCGTCATTCCCTGCTGGTGAGTGAGGGCGCTCAGTTTGCCCTCTTCATCCGGCAACAAAATCTGGCTGCGGGCATGAAACGTGGAGGCAATAAATTGTTCGCTGGTGGTGGCGATATCGTGCGTACTGCGTCCCATCGCCAGCGCTTTTGACATTTCATAAAGATGGCGCGTTCGCTGTTCCCGATAGCGCGCGACGCGAGCCTGATAACGTACCCCCGCCGTCAGGTTACCGACAATCAGTCCCACGGTCAGCATGACGCCAAAGGTAAGGAGATACTGCACGTCTGAAACGGCAAGCGTGCCTCGTGGCGCAATGAAGAACAGGTCAAAACTGACCACGCTAATCACGGTGGCAAACACCGACGGCCAGCGACCATAGAAGAGCGCGATCACCACCACGCCGAGCAGATAGAGCATCACCAGGTTAGCCGCATCAAAGGCGGCAAGCCACTGGCTGGCAATAAACGTGGTTAGGGCGCAGAGCGCGACGGCGACCAGGCTGCCCTGAATTTGTACGCGCCATTTGTCCTTAAAGACGCGGGTGTCGGGCATTGTCGTCAGCGCCCTGACCGGCGGATCGTCCAGGGCCACAACCATCAAATCCAGTTCCGGCGCGCGTTTCGCCAGGCGGTCGGCAAAAGAATCGCGGTGCCACCAGCGCCGCGTGGTCGGGCGTCCCAGCACTATTTTTCCTAGATTGTGCTCGCGGGCGTAGCGGACCACCGCTTTGTCTTCACTGGGGTCGGACAGCGTGGCGGTTTCCGCGCCTAACTCCTGCGCCAGTCGCAGGGCATGCAGAATATTACGACGCTGCTTTTCGGGCAGGCGATGCAGCGCCGGTGTTTCGACGTAGACGGCGTGCCAGACGCTGCCCAGTCGCGATGCCAGACGCGCGGCGGTGCGCACCAGTTTTTCACTGCCGGTGTTGTGACCAATGCAGAGCAGAATGGCATCACGCGTATGCCAGACCTTCTCTTCACCTGGACGGCCCCGCCATGCGCGCATCTGATCGTCCACCCGATCGGCGGTACGGCGCAGCGCCAGTTCGCGCAGGGCGATTAAATTGCCCTTGCGAAAGAAGTGTTCGATAGCGCGCTCGGCCTGCCCGGCGATATAGACTTTGCCCTCTTTCAGGCGCTGGCGCAGATCGTCAGGAGGTAAATCGACCAGCACCACCTCGTCGGCAGCGTCAAAAAACGGATCCGGTACGGTTTCGCGCACCTGAATCCCCGTCACGCCGCTGACCACGTCGTTCAGGCTTTCAAGATGCTGCACGTTGACGGTGGTAAAGACATCGATACCGGCATCGAGCAGTTCTTCAATATCCTGCCAGCGTTTGGGATGGCGCGAGCCTGGCGCATTACTGTGCGCCAGTTCATCCATTAAGATTAGCGCCGGGCGGCGGGCAAGCGCCGCATCGAGATCGAACTCGCTGATATGCCGTCCGTGGCGTGCCTGCCACTTAAGCGGCAGGATGCTGAGACCGTCCAGCAGGGCGGCAGTCTCTTTACGTCCGTGTGTCTCCACCACGCCAATCAGGATGTCCAGTCCCTGTGCGCGCAGGCGTTGGGCCTCGGCGAGCATAGCCCAGGTTTTCCCGACGCCCGCACAGGCGCCGAAGAAAATTTTCAGTTTTCCGCGATGCGGCGCAACCGCCTGCTCCAGCAGGCGATCGGGATCGGGGCGTATCGGTTCATCATTGACCATCAGAGCCTGTCCAGCGCTAAATTGAGTTCGACAATATTCACGACCGGTTGGCCGATAAAGCTCACCAGCGGTTTCTGCGTGTATTCTGCAACCAGTCGCGTCACCTGTTCAATGGTGAGATGGCGGGCCTGCGCCACGCGAGGGATTTGCCACGCCACCGCAGCAGGCGTCAGGTTGTTGTCCAGACCGCTCGCGGAGGCAGTGACCAGTTCCACCGGTACGCTACGACTGGCCTGCGGGTTGGCGGCGCGCAGGGCGGCGACTCGGCTTTGCAGTTGTTTATCCAGTTCCGGGTTACTGACGGCGAGATTACTGCCGCCGGAAGCCATGGGATTATAGGGCATTTCAGCGGTAGCCGAAGGCCGTCCCTGGAAATAGCCTTCGGCGGTAAAGTTCTGCCCAATCAGCGCAGAACCCCGCACCCCGAGGTCATCCCGAATCAGTGAACCGTTAGCCTGATGCGGGAACCACCATTGCCCCAGCGCAGTGGTCAGCAGCGGATACACGCCGCCCGTCAGCAGCATCAGGAAAATCATTGTTGAGAACAACGGACGTAAACCACTCATCAGACACCTCACACCAGACCCAGCAGGGTCAGCAGTAAATCAATCACTTTGATGCCGATAAACGGCACAACCAGACCACCCAGACCGTAGATCCACAGGTTACGCCGCAGCATGGCAGACGCGGAAAGCGGCTTGTAGCTCACGCCTTTCAGCGCCAGCGGGATCAGAAAAACAATGATCAAGGCGTTAAAAATCACCGCGCTCAGAATGGCCGAATCAGGCGAATGCAGACGCATAATGTTCAGCACATTCAGTTGCGGATACGTCGCGGCGAAAGCGGCCGGAATGATCGCGAAGTACTTCGCCACGTCGTTGGCGATACTGAAGGTGGTCAGCGAACCGCGCGTCATCAGCATCTGCTTGCCGATGTGCACCACTTCGATAAGCTTGGTGGGGTTAGAGTCGAGATCCACCATGTTGCCTGCTTCTTTTGCTGCCTGCGTACCGGAGTTCATCGCTACCGCGACATCGGCCTGGGCCAGCGCCGGAGCGTCGTTGGTGCCATCGCCGGTCATTGCCACTAAGCGGCCTTCCTCCTGGTACTGGCGGATGAGCGCCAGTTTGGCCTCCGGCGTCGCTTCGGCAAGGAAGTCATCTACGCCCGCTTCGGCGGCGATGGCGGCGGCGGTCAGGCGGTTATCGCCGGTAATCATCACCGTTTTGATGCCCATTTTACGCAACTGGGCAAAGCGCTCTTTTATCCCGCCTTTGACGATATCCTTCAGCGCGATCACGCCGAGTACACGGGAACCTTCCACCACCACCAGCGGCGTGGCGCCCTGACGGGCGACGCTATCCACTTTCTGCTCAACATCCACCGGGAACTGGCCACCGTTGGTCTCAACGTGGCGACGGATGGCATCGACGGAGCCTTTACGAATCATCCGGTTGTCGATGTTAATGCCGCTCATGCGGCTCTGGGCGGTAAAGGGAACAAAGGTGGCATGCAGCGACTGCACGTCGCGCTCGCGCAGATTAAACCGCTGCTTGGCGAGGATCACGATGCTGCGGCCTTCCGGCGTTTCATCGGCTAATGAAGAAAGCTGTGCGGCGTCGGCCAGCGTTTTTTCATCCACGCCCTGGGCAGGCAGGAAGTCCGAGGCCTGACGGTTGCCCAGCGTGATGGTGCCGGTTTTGTCCAGCAGCAGTACGTCCACGTCGCCTGCGGCCTCCACTGCGCGTCCGCTGGTGGCGATGACGTTCGCGCCGAGCATACGACTCATCCCGGCGACGCCAATGGCGGAGAGCAACCCGCCGATGGTTGTTGGGATCAGGCAAACCAGCAGAGCGACCAGCACCGTGACGCTGACCGCGTGACCGCCCCAGGCCGAAAACGGCCACAGCGTGGCGGTTGCCAGTAAAAAGACAATCGTCAGGGCAATCAACAAAATGGTCAGGGCAATCTCATTGGGTGTTTTACGACGCTGTGCGCCTTCGACCATGGCGATCATCCGGTCAAGGAAGGTTTCGCCGGGGTTTACGCTGCATTCGATCACTAGCCAGTCGGAGAGAATACGCGTCCCGCCGGTTACCGAGGCGAAATCACCGCCGGACTCGCGGATAACCGGCGCGGACTCGCCGGTAATGGCGCTTTCATCCACCGAGGCACCGCCTTCAATGACTTCGCCGTCGCAGGGAATGATATCGCCTGCTTCCACCAGCACAATGTCGCCTTTGCGTAGCTCATCAGCAGGGACGTGGTCCATCTTCGCCCCGTATTTCGGCTCACGCAGTTTGCGGGCGAAGGCGGTTTTTTTAACCCCTTTGAGGCTATTGGCCTGCGCTTTACTGCGCCCCTCGGCGAGCGCTTCGGCAAAGTTGGCAAACAGTACGGTGACCCACAGCCACAAACTGATTGCCCCGGTAAACAGCGCATTGCCCCCCATCTGTCCCGTCACCATCGCCAGCGCGATAACGGTGGTCAGCAGACTGCCAATCCAGACGATGAACATCACCGGGTTGCGCCACTGGGTATGTGGGCTTAATTTTTTCACTGCGTCCATCAGCGCCTGAGCGACCAGAGAGGGTTCGAACAGCGCCAGTTGTTTGCGACTCATAACATTCTGCTCCGCATTACTCAGCGTAAGGAAAGGTGTTCAGCGACTGGGCCAAGCGCCAGTGCAGGAATAAAAGTCAGGGCGCCGACTAACAGCACGGTGCCTACCAGTAAACCGATAAACAGCGCGCCGTGCGTCGCCAGCGTACCAGGACTGGCCGGTTGGCTTTTTTTCGCCACCAGCGACCCGGCAATCGCCATCACCGGGATGATGACCCCGAAGCGACCGACAAACATGCAGAACGCCAGCAGGCAGTTCCAGAACGGGGTGTTGGCGCTCAGACCGGCAAAGGCGCTGCCGTTGTTGTTGGCGGCTGAAGAGACGGCGTACAACACTTCGCTAAAGCCGTGCGGACCGGGATTGAGCATGGCGCTGCGTCCCGCATCGGTCATCATGGCGAGCGCGGCGCCAAGCAAGACCAGAGCCGGGGTCACCAGAATCGCCAGCGCGGTCATTTTCATCTCGCGAACGTCGATCTTTTTGCCCAGGTATTCCGGCGTGCGGCCAATCATCAGTCCGGCGATAAACACCGCCAGCAGCACGAACAGCAGCATGCCGTAAAGACCCGAACCGACGCCGCCGAACACCACTTCGCCAATCTGCATCAGCCACATTGGCACCATGCCGCCCAGCGCAGTAAACGAGTCGTGCATCGCGATCACCGCGCCGCACGAGGCCGCCGTCGTGACCACGGCAAACAGACTGCTCACCAGCACGCCAAAACGGCTCTCTTTACCTTCCATATTGAGACTGGAATCTGCGCCAAACTGCAGCAGATGCGGGTTGCCCTGAACCTCTGCCCACATCACCACGGCAACGCAGACGATAAAGATGAGCGACATGGCCGACAGCAGCATCCGTCCCTGACGACGATCGCCTGCCGCGTCGCCAAACGCGAAACAGAGCGCGGCTGGAATTAAAAAGATCGCCAGCATTTGCACCATGTTGGTCAGCGCAGTCGGGTTTTCGAACGGGTGCGCAGAGTTGGCGTTAAAGAAACCTCCGCCGTTGGTTCCCAGCATTTTGATGGCTTCCTGCGAGGCCACCGGCCCCATCGGCAACAGCTGTTGCACGCCTTCCAGAGTGGTGAAGGGTTGATAGGGCAACAGGTTTTGCAGGCTGCCTTGCTGAATAAAAAACAGCGCAATCACCAGCGCGATGGGGCATAAGATCCACAGCGTAATACGCACCAGATCGACCCACGCATTGCCCAGCGTGCTCATGCTCTGGCGCGTAAAGGCGCGGATCAGGGCAAATACCACGGCGATCCCGGTTGCGGCAGATAAAAAGTTTTGTACAGTCAGTCCGGCCATCTGGCTGAAGTAGCTTAAGGTGGTTTCTCCGCTGTAGGACTGCCAGTTGGTGTTAGCAACAAAGCTGACCGCGGTGTTGAGCGCCAGATGCCACGACAGGCCAGGCAACTGTTGAGGATTTAGCGGCAGAAGGTTTTGCCACAGCAACAGCAGAAACAGGATGACCAGCCCCAGCACGTTCAGCCCGAGGATCGCCAGCAGGTACTGCTTCCAGTTCATCTCGTGTGACGAAATGCCCAGTCCACGCCAGATCAGGCGCTCAACGCCCGCTGTACCAGGCAGTGAATTGTTGCCGATCAGCCGCGCCAGGCCCGCACCTAACGATCTTGCGAGCACGAATAGAATCACCAGGAAACTGACGATGAGTAAAAATCCTTGCGCAGCCATCAGAACGCCTCCGCATTGATTAATGCATACACCAGGTAACCTAATAATAAGAAAATCAGCACGATGCCAATTATCACGCCTGCACTCACGGTGCACCTCCAGTGGCATAAATGAGATAAACAAAGCGTAAATATCTGGCTGCAAAGATTTCGCAAAAATCGGCGTCGGGGGTGTAAAAAAAGTATAAAAATGGCAAAGACCATTGTTTAACTAATGGTTAGTATTAATTTAACCTTCTTGTAACTTTATTACGCGATAAAGATAAACAAAGCGTAAATAGCTAAAAATAAGTGGTCGGATGAGTAGTAAAATTACACGCAAAGCGGTACTATTTTCAGCAGATAACCAATTTGACTTTACCGGTGATGATTACCGGCCAGATAAAGGGGAGAGAATCATGGGGTTGTACAAAGAATATCCAGCACATGTTGTATTGTTACGCCGTACTTTCGCCATTGTGGCTGGGGTGCTGGCGCTGCCGGTCATGTTGTTCTGGAAAGACCGCGCCCGTTTTTATAGCTATTTACATCGCGTCTGGTCAAAAACCAGCGATAAACCGGTGTGGATGGATCAGGCTGAAAAAGCCACCGGCGATTTCTACTAAGACAATCGCGTTCAGAAAAACCGCCAACAGCAATGTGGCGGTTTTTTTTATGCTCCGGCGTCTACACTGATACAGTGAAATGCAAAAGGAGCTGTCATGAGCGAGAAAATCCCTGTTGGCCTCAGTGCCTGCTTGTCAGGGGGCGCGGTGTTGGATTCAGGCGAAGGCCGACCGCAGATTGACGAAAATGAACTGGTGCGGATCTACGCGCTGCATGAACTGTACGTATTACATCAGCAAGGCTTAACGCGTGCGGCGTTGATCGCCTGGCACAGCCGTTACAAGCTGCTGATGCTGGCACACTCCCAGCCCGAGTATCGCCAGTTGGGGCCGTTTGTGGCGGCCGTCCATGAATGGGACAATCTTGAGGCTTTTTTTACCGCCTACCGTCAGCGTGTGGCGCAGCTACTGTCACACCGTTCCACCCGGCGTAACCATACCAACGTGCTGATGCACGTTCAGGGCTATTTCCGTCAACAGCTTACGCACTCACAGCGGCGTGAGCTGACTTCACTTATCGATGCGTACCGGTGCGGAACGCAGCCCCTGCTTGCGCCGCTGATGCTCATCAAACACTATATGCGGCAATACCCGCACCTCTGGCTTTCTGGGCAGCGTTATTTTGAACTCTGGCCTGCGATTCTGCGTTTACGTACTGAACGTTAATTCTTTGATTCATTCGGGAGTGTTATGTCCACCCATCTGGTCTGGTTTCGCCGCGATCTCCGTTTGCATGACCATCTTGCCCTCGCCGCCGCCTGTCGCCACCGCACCGCGCGCGTCATGGCGCTGTTTATCTCCACGCCTGAACAGTGGGCGAACCATGAGATGTCACCGCGACAGGCCGCCTTTATCCAGGCTCAGTTGACCGCCTTACAAAAGGCGCTGGCGGAAAAGGGCATTCCGCTGCTGTTTGAGGAGGTCGATGATTTTGCGGCCAGCATCGACGTGGTGAAATCGGTGTGTGAGCAGCAGGACGTCAGTCATCTTTTCTACCACTACCAGTACGAAGTGAATGAGCGTGAGCGCGATGCGGCAGTGGAACGCGCGTTACCCAATGTGGTTTGCGAAGGGTTTGATGACAGCGTGATCCTGCCGCCAGGTTCGGTGATGACGGGCAATCATGAGATGTATAAAGTCTTCACGCCGTTTAAAAACGCCTGGTTAAAACGGCTGAAGGAGGGGATGCCAGAGTGCGTTCCCGCGCCCCAACGGCGTGAGGGGCATGAGGTTTCGTCATCGTTACCTCCGCTTCGCCTTAACTATCCGCAGCAGGAATTTGACCCGACGCTTTTCCCGGTGGACGAGAAAGCCGCGATTGCCCGACTGCGTCAGTTTTGCCAGCAGGGCGCGGGTGAGTACGACGAACGTCGTGACTTCCCGGCAATTGAAGGCACCAGCCGTTTGTCCGCCAGTCTGGCAACGGGAGGCTTATCGCCGCGTCAGTGTTTGCATCGCCTGCTGGCAGAACAGCCGCAGGCGCTGGACGGCGGCGCGGGCTGCGTCTGGCTGAACGAACTTATCTGGCGCGAATTTTACCGCCATCTGCTGACGTACTATCCCAAACTGTGCAAACACCGCCCCTTTATTCTCTGGACCGATCGCGTGCGCTGGCGGGACAGCGCGGCCCACTTGCAGGCCTGGCAGGAGGGAAAAACGGGCTATCCGATTGTCGATGCGGCGATGCGGCAACTGAACGCCACCGGCTGGATGCATAACCGTCTACGGATGATTACGGCCAGCTTCCTGGTGAAAGATCTGCTGATTGACTGGCGTAAAGGCGAGCGTTATTTCATGTCGCAACTGATTGATGGCGATCTCGCCGCGAATAACGGCGGCTGGCAGTGGGCGGCCTCCACCGGAACCGACGCCGCGCCGTATTTCCGTATTTTTAACCCAACGACGCAGGGCGAAAAGTTCGACCGCGACGGTGAGTTTATCCGCCAGTGGATCCCCGAACTTAGCGATGTACCGGGTAAGGCTATCCACGAACCGTGGAAATGGGCGACGAAAGCAGGCATCACGCTCGACTATCCGCAGCCCATTGTCGATCACAAACAGGCGCGCACGGAAACGCTCGCCGCGTATGAGGCCGCGCGAAAAAGCGGATGATGACTATGCGGTCTGACGCCATAACTATTCAGGAAGATGTCCGTAACCACACATCTTTTTTAGGGTTTAACACCGGGCGATGGTTTCTTAATATGGCTAATAATTGTCTATCGACGAACAGGCACAGGGACGTTATGTTAACGGAGTGCATAAATAAACAAGGGCTCGATGATGAAAAACACCGAACTGGAACAACTGATCAACGAGAAACTGAACAGCGCCGCCATCAGCGACTACGCGCCAAACGGTTTACAGGTTGAAGGTAAAGAGACGGTGCAGAAAATTGTCACCGGCGTGACCGCCAGTCAGGCGTTACTGGATGAAGCGGTGCGTCTGCAGGCCGATGCGGTCATCGTTCATCATGGTTATTTCTGGAAAGGCGAGTCCCCGGTGATTCGTGGGATGAAGCGCAATCGCCTGAAAACGTTGCTGGCGAATGATATTAACCTCTACGGCTGGCATCTCCCGCTGGATGCGCATCCTGAACTGGGCAACAACGCACAGCTGGCGGCCCTGCTGGGGATCACTGTGATGGGTGAAATCGAGCCGCTGGTTCCCTGGGGCGAACTGGCGATTCCGGTGCCGGGGCTGGAACTGGCGTCGTGGATTGAAGCGCGTCTTGGGCGCAAGCCGCTATGGTGTGGTGATACCGGGCCGGATACCGTTAAACGCGTCGCCTGGTGCACCGGCGGCGGACAAAGCTTCATCGACAGCGCCGCGCAGGCTGGCGTCGACGCCTTTATTACCGGCGAAGTTTCCGAACAAACCATCCACTCTGCCCGTGAACAGGGGCTGCATTTTTACGCCGCCGGGCATCACGCCACCGAACGTGGCGGGATCCGCGCGCTCAGTGAATGGCTGAATGAAAATACCGATCTGGATGTGACGTTTATTGATATTCCCAACCCTGCATAACCCGCCTCATAAGGGCTATTTTACTTGCCATTCTGGCCCTGGGCAGTGCTCAAAATCCTCACGTACTTCCTGTACGCTCCGGTTTTTGCGCGCTGTCCGAGTCCAGACTGGCTGCGACAATAACGCCTGATGAAGCGGGTGGTAAGAACAAGAGGAACGCAAGTGCAACGAGCGCGTTGTTATCTGTTAGGTGAAACGGCGGTGGTGCTGGAGCTTGAGCCGCCGGTGACGCTGGCGAGTCAGAAACGTATCTGGCGACTGGCCCAGCGTTTGGTTGAGACGCCCAATGTCGTTGAGGCCATTCCTGGAATGAACAATATCACCGTGATCCTGCGCGACCCGCAAACGCTGGCGCTGGATGCGATTGAACGCCTGCAACGCTGGTGGGAGGAGAGTGAGGCGCTGGAGCCTGACTCGCGCTATATCGAAATTCCGGTGACCTACGGCGGCGCAGGGGGGCCCGATCTGGCAGACGTTGCCCGCCACAGCGGTATGAGCGAAAAGCAGGTGGTGGAACTGCACGCGTCGGTCGAGTACGTGGTCTGGTTTTTAGGTTTTCAGCCGGGATTCCCGTATCTCGGCAGCTTACCGGAACCGCTACACACGCCAAGGCGCGCAGAGCCGCGGCTGATCGTTCCGGCAGGTTCGGTGGGGATCGGCGGGCCGCAAACCGGCATTTATCCGCTGCCAACGCCAGGCGGCTGGCAACTGATTGGACACACCGCGCTGCCGCTGTTCGATCCGAAAAAAGAGCAACCGGTTCTCCTGCGCCCCGGCGATAGCGTGCGCTTTATCCCGCAGAAGGAGGGGGTATGCTGAATATTATTCGCGCGGGACTGTACACCTCGGTTCAGGACGGCGGTCGTCACGGTTTTCGTCAATCGGGCGTCAGCCACTGTGGCGCGCTGGATAAACCCGCGATGCAAATCGCCAATCTGTTGGTGGGCAATGAGGCCAGTGCGCCCGTGCTGGAAATTACCCTTGGGCAACTGGTGGTGGAGTTTGAAACCGACGGCTGGTTTGCCCTGACCGGGGCGGGATGTGAAGCGCGACTGGATAATCACCCCGTCTGGACGGGCTGGCGTCTGCCGGTAAAAGCGGGCCAGCGCCTGGCGCTGAAGCGTCCGCAGCACGGTATGCGCAGCTATCTTGCGCTGGCGGGCGGCATTGACGTGCCGGAAGTGATGGGGTCATGCAGTACCGATCTCAAAGTGGGCATTGGCGGGCTGGAAGGTCGTCTGCTCAAAGATGGTGACCGGTTGGCCATCGGCAAACCCCGCCGCGCGTTCAGGGAGGCGCTGGGGGTAAAACAGCTATTGTGGGGTAATCGCATTCGGGCGCTGCCGGGGCCGGAGTACCACGAATTTGACGCGGTTTCGCAGGAGTCATTCTGGCGATCGCCGTGGCATCTCAGTCCGCAGAGTAACCGGATGGGCTATCGCCTGCAGGGGCAACCGCTGACGCGAACAACGGATCGGGAACTGGTGTCGCACGGTCTGCTGCCTGGTGTGGTTCAGGTTCCGCACAACGGCCAGCCGATTGTGTTGATGAACGATGCCCAGACGACCGGCGGCTATCCGCGCATCGCCTGTATTATCGAGGCCGACATGTACCATCTGGCGCAAATCCCGCTCGGTCAACCCATTCACTTTGTTCAGTGTTCGCTGGAGGAGGCGCTAAAAGCGCGTCAGGACCAACAGCGCTATCTGGAACAACTCTCATGGCGACTTAACGATGAACATTGATTTAAATGCGGACCTCGGCGAAGGCTGCGCCAGCGATGGAGAGCTGCTGACGCTGGTCTCATCGGCCAACATTGCCTGCGGATTTCATGCCGGCGATGCGCAAACCATGCTGGCAAGCGTGCGTGAAGCGCTGAAAAATGGCGTGGCCATTGGCGCACACCCGAGCTTTCCGGACCGGGAAAACTTTGGTCGTACGGCGATGACGCTGCCTGCACAAACGGTTTATGCACAAACGCTGTATCAAATCGGCGCGCTGGCGGCAATGACCCGGGCGGAGGGCGGTGTCATGCGCCATGTGAAACCTCACGGCATGCTCTACAACCAGGCGGCGAAAGATCCGCAACTGGCGGATGCCATTGCGAAGGCGGTGCACGCCTGCGATCCGGCGCTGATTCTGGTCGGCCTGGCGGGAAGTGAACTGATCCGCGCGGGTGAGCGTTACGGTCTCGCCACGCGCCAGGAGGTGTTTGCCGATCGTGGCTATCAGGCGGATGGCAGCCTGGTGCCGCGTAGCCAGCCGGGCGCGTTGATTGAAGACGAAGAACAGTCGCTGGCGCAAACGTTGGGGATGGTTGAGCATGGACGCGTGAAAAGCCTCACCGGTGAATGGGCAAGCGTCATCGCGCAGACGGTCTGCATTCATGGCGATGGCGAACACGCGCTGGCCTTCGCCCGACGTTTACGCTCGGCGTTTGAAGCTCGCGGGATTAAGATTGTCGCATAAAAACTGACGCAGCCCCCGCAGAGGGGCTGTGCATATAAAAACACCACAACAAAACACAACATACAGGAATGGATTATGGGAGATGCAATAACTCTCTGGCCACTGATGGGCATAGCCGTCATTGTGGTCGGATTTCTTTTACGTTTTAACCCGGTGCTGGTGGTCATTGTCGCCGGGATCGTCACGGGACTGGCGGCGCAAATGCCGTTCGCCACGATCCTCGAAAAACTGGGTGAAGGTTTTCTCAACACCCGCAACCTGCCGTTTATCCTGCTGATCCCGCTGGCGGTGATCGGCCTGCTCGAGCGTCACGGTCTGAAAGAACGCGCCCAGGCGTGGATTGCCAAAATTCAAAGCGCCACGTCAGGCCGCCTGCTGATTGTTTATCTGTTTATTCGTGAAGCTACCGCCGCGCTGGGGCTGACCAGCCTGGGTGGACATCCGCAAATGGTGCGCCCACTGTTAGCGCCAATGGCGGAAGGGGCGGCGGAGAAAACGTATGGGACATTGCCCGGCGCGGTGCGCTACCGCCTGCGGGCGATGTCGGCGGCGACGGATAACGTGGGGCTCTTTTTTGGCGAGGATATCTTCGTGGCGTTCGGCGCGATTATCTTCATGCACAACTTTATGCTGGAGTCCGGCGGCATTCAGACCGAGCCGCTGCACATAGCCCTGTGGGGGATCCCGACGGCCCTGTGCGCCTTCGTGATCCACGGCACGCGACTGTGGCGGTTGGATAACTATCTGCAACGCGAGATGGCGAAAGCCGGTTCTGTCGACACCCGCAAAGGAGAGGCGCAATGAATTTTCAACAAAGCTACCTCTACTGGTTGGCGGGGATCGTTCTGCTGATTGTCGCCATCATGTCCTGGCAGGACAAAGCCAACCCACGTCGGCTGACGACCGGGTTATTCTGGGGCGTTTACGGACTGCTGTTCCTGCTGGGCGACTGGACGTATCAACTGGTGGGCGACAAACGTACGGTCAACATTGCCGTGGGCGTCGCGGTGGTGCTCATGGCGCTGATCGCCGGTTTTGGCGGCGTGAAGCTGGGGAGTTATCATCAGCGCACCCGCGAGCAGCGTGAAGAGAGCGCCACGCGTCTTGGGAACCGCCTGTTTTATCCGGCGCTGGCCATTCCGGTGGTCACCGTGATTGGCGTGCTGATGTTCAACCATATTCCGGGATTGCAGGACGCCCTGTTTGGACCGGGCAATCACGCCACGCTGGTGACGCTGTTCTCAATGACCGCAGGCTCGCTGATTGGTCTGGGTATGGCGATTAAAATGACCCATGAGAAGGTGCATCAGCCAGTTCAGGAGGCACGTCGCCTGCTGGATTCCATCGGTTGGGCATTTATTCTGCCGCAGATCCTCGCGACGTTAGGGCTGCTGTTTACGGCGGCAGGCGTCGGCAGCGGAATTTCGTATCTTACGCAAGAGTATCTGGCCGTCGACAGCCGCTTTATCGCGGTGGCGGTGTATACCATTGGGATGGCTCTGCTGACGATGGTGATGGGCAATGCGTTTGCCGCCTTCCCGATTGTCACGGCGGGGATTGGCATTCCGATTCTGGTGCTCCAGCACGGCGGGAATCCGGCGGTGATGGCGGCCATCGGGATGTTCTCCGGCTATTGCGGCACGCTGATGACGCCGATGGCGGCGAACTTTAACATTGTGCCTGCCGCGCTGCTGGAACTGCCGGATAAAAATGCGGTCATTAAAGCGCAGGTGCCGACCGGCGTACTGTTACTGCTCGTTAACGTGTTCCTGATGTATTTCCTGATGTTCCTGTAAGGAGGACGGATGAAAACGGTATTAATCACCGGGTTTGAGCCCTTCGGCGGCGAGCGGGTTAACCCTTCCTGGGAAGTGGTCTCGCAGCTCGACAATGCTGTCATCGCCGGGTGTCGCGTAGTGGCGCGCCAGTTGCCGTGTGTGTTTGGCGAGTCGCTCAGTGTGCTGAATTCCGCCATTGATACGCTCTCGCCGTCGCTGGTGCTGGCGATCGGTCAGGCGGGCGGACGGTCGGATATCACCGTTGAGCGCGTGGCTATCAACGTTGACGACGCCCGTATCCCGGATAACAAAGGCCAACAGCCAGTGGATGAACCGATTGTTGTCGGCGGGCCAGCGGCCTGGTTTAGCACGCTGCCGATCAAAGCGATGGTGGCCGCGATGCGTGAAGCGGGCGTGCCAGCGTCGGTATCACAGACGGCGGGGACGTTTGTCTGCAACCATGTGATGTACGGATTGCTGCATAAACTGAGCGGCATTGCGGAGGTGAAAGGGGGATTCATCCATATTCCTTATTTGCCGCAGCAGGCGGCGGCGCATCCGGGGGCGCCCAGTATGGCGGCGGAAACGGTGCGTCTGGCGCTGGAAGTGGCGATCGCCACCGCATTACAGGTCGATGATGACATCGCCGTGACGGGTGGCGCCACGCACTAATTCTCTTCAGATAAGGACTGAACCATGCCTGAAGGCCCGGAGATCCGCCGCGCGGCGGATAACCTGGAGGCGGCGATCAAAGGCAAACCCCTGACGGATGTCTGGTTTGCCTTCGCGCAGTTAAAACCGTATCAATCTCTGCTGGTGGGGCAGACCGTCACGGCGATGGAGACGCGCGGCAAAGCGCTGCTGACCCATTTTTCCGCTGGTTTGACGCTCTATAGCCATAACCAGCTGTATGGCGTCTGGCGCGTGGTGGACAGTGGTGAAATGCCGCAAACCACCCGCGTTCTGCGCGTTAAACTGCAAACGGCGGATAAAACCATTCTGCTCTACAGCGCGTCTGACATCGAGATGCTGACGCCAGCGCAACTGACTACCCATCCCTTTCTGCAACGGGTCGGGCCGGACGTGCTGGACCCGCGCCTGACGCCCGAAACGGTGAAAACCCGGTTACTCTCACCGCGTTTTCGCAACCGTCAGTTTTCCGGTCTGCTGCTGGATCAGGCCTTTCTTGCCGGGCTGGGGAACTATCTGCGAGTGGAGATCCTCTGGCAGGTGGGATTAACCGGCCAGCACAAAGCGAAGGATCTTAGCGATCAGCAGCTTGAGGCGTTAGCGCATGCGTTGTTGGATATTCCGCGCCTGTCGTACACCACGCGCGGACAGGCGGATGACAACACCCATCATGGCGCGCTGTTTCGTTTCAAGGTGTTCCACCGCGACGGTGAACCCTGCGAGCGCTGCGGCGGGATCATCGCAAAAACCACGCTTTCTTCCCGTCCGTTCTATTGGTGTCCGCATTGCCAGCATTAATGGGCCTGTCGTGGCGCATGGGCAGAAATAAACCGCGCCACCGCGGGACCGGTCAGCAAAATGCTAAACAGTCGCAGGGTTTGCATCGCCATGATCAGCGACATATCGGCGTGACTGCCGGCGGCAATCACCGCAACCGTATCCAGCCCGCCAGGGCTGGTGGCGAGATAGGCGGTTAAAAAATCAATCTGCATATAGTGGGCGAGTCCCCAGGCCATCGCCGCACAAATCGCCAGTAAGGCGAAGATGGAGACCAGGATCTGCGGCAACGGTCGCAGCGCCATAAAAAACACCTGCTTGTCGAACCCCAGACCAATCTGCCAGCCAATGATCATATAGGCTATCGCCAGCAGCCATTCCGGCAGTTCAATCACCATCACGCCGCTTGCGTGCAGCACTGCGCCAATCAGCATCGGCACCAGCATCGTACCGGAGGGAATGCGCAGCACCCGTCCGATGACGCTTGCCACCGCCGCTAACAGCAGTGTCGTGAACAAATTACCGCTCAGCGGCGGGAACCACGCAATCTGTTGGCTGACGGACTCTGCGCTTTCGCCCATGATAAACCGCGTCACCAGCACTGCCGCTCCGGCGACGAACAGGACCCGCAGATACTGCATAAAGGCGACCAGACGGATGTCCGCGCCGTAATCCTGAGCCATTGCAACCATCGCCGCCGCGCCGCCGGGCGATGAGCCCCACGCGCCGGTGTTACCCGGTAGCGAACTGTAACGAACCAGTAGCCAGCCGACGACCGTACTGGAAAACAGCGTCACCAGTAGAACCGCCAGCACGACCGCCCAGTTCGCCGCCAGAGTGGTCAACAAGGACGCGGAAAGATTTTGCGCAATCATGCAGCCGAGAATGGCCTGAGCACCGAGGAACGTGCAGCGGGGAAGTTGCAGGGAGATACCGCGCAGGCTGAACAGTATGCCGGTAATCATCGGGCCGAGCAGTAACGCCGCCGGAAGATGAATGCTGAGAAAGAGCAGGGACAAAAGAAGCGACAGCAAAAACAACAAGCCCCACTGCAGAACTGGCATCCTGTGCTCCCGGAGAAAATGAACAAACTATCCGTAAATCATAGAGAAGGGCAGAGAGGATTAATATAACGAGGGTCAAGAAAAGGTAGGGAAGTTGCCGGATGGCGCTAACACGTATCCGGCCTACGAATTGACAACAGTAGGCCGGATAAGACGCGGTAGCGTCACCATCCGGCAGTCTGACGATTAATGCTTAAGGTCAGATTTAAAGTCGCGCTTGTCGTAGCCGGTATACAGCTGACGAGGACGTGCGATCTTCATGCCATCGGTATGCATTTCGCTCCAGTGCGCAATCCAGCCAACGGTACGCGCCATTGCGAAGATCACCGTGAACATGGAAGACGGGATCCCCATCGCTTTCAGGATGATACCGGAGTAGAAGTCGACGTTCGGGTAGAGTTTCTTCTCGATGAAGTACGGGTCGTTCAGCGCGATGTGTTCCAGCTCCATCGCCACTTCCAGCAGGTCATCTTTGGTACCCAGCTCTTTCAGGACTTCATGGCAGGTCTCACGCATCACGGTCGCACGCGGATCGTAGTTTTTGTAAACACGGTGACCGAAGCCCATCAGGCGGAAAGAGTCATTCTTATCTTTCGCACGACGAACAAATTCCGGAATGTGTTTAACCGAGCTGATTTCTTCAAGCATTTTCAGTGCGGCTTCGTTCGCACCGCCGTGTGCCGGTCCCCACAGGGAAGCAATACCGGCCGCGATACAGGCAAACGGGTTCGCGCCAGACGAACCGGCAGTACGTACGGTCGAGGTGGATGCGTTCTGTTCGTGGTCGGCGTGCAGGATCAGGATACGGTCCATCGCGCGTTCCAGTACCGGGTTCACTTCATACGTTTCGCACGGTGTGGAGAACATCATGTTCAGGAAGTTACCGGCGTAGGAGAGGTCATTACGCGGATAAACAAACGGCTGACCGATAGAATATTTGTAACACATCGCCGCCATCGTCGGCATTTTGGACAGCAGACGGAATGCCGCGATTTCGCGGTGGCGCGGATTGTTAACATCCAGAGAGTCGTGATAGAACGCGGCGAGCGCGCCGGTGATCCCACACATTACCGCCATCGGATGTGAATCGCGGCGGAAGGCGTGGAACAAACGGGTGATTTGCTCATGGATCATCGTATGACGGGTCACGGTGGTTCTGAACGCGTCGTATTCTTCCTGCGTCGGTTTCTCACCGTTCAGCAGGATGTAGCATACTTCCAGATAGTTAGACTCGGTGGCTAACTGATCGATCGGGAAGCCGCGATGCAACAAAATCCCTTCATCGCCATCGATGAATGTAATTTTGGATTCGCAGGATGCAGTAGAGGTGAAACCAGGGTCAAAAGTGAACATCCCCTTTGAACCCAGGCTACGAATATCAATAACATCTTGACCTAGCGTGCCCTTCAGCACATCCAGTTCAATAGCAGCATCACCATTGAGAATGATTTTTGCTTTTGTGTCAGCCATTTACGGTCTCCTTAGCGCCTTATTGCTTAAGACTACTCAGGTGAGATTTGCCATCGATACATCAATCAACCGTTACCAGTTTGTTATTCGGCTCGCCGCTCTGGATAGAGGAGAAAACCAGGGTACAGAGCAATGGGCGCTTGCAGGTAAATCAGTTAACTCATGGTGAATTAGCAACAAATCAACAACTTAGCAATCCGAATTATTCAACCTGTCTATCACTATTAACTGTACTGAAGGGATCGGTCAATATCTTCCTACTGTTGCATAACTTATTTGCAGGTTAAAGAGTGACCCCATAACTTTTACGCATTATATGCCTTTTCTGGTGTTGTTTGTAACAACTTTGTTTAATGATTGTCAAATCAGATGATTAAAAATTAAATAAATGTTGTTATCGTGACCTGTGTCACTGTTCGGGATAAAACCCGACAAACTATATGTAGGTTAATTGTAATGATTTTGTGAACGTCCTATACTGCCGCCAGGTCTCCGGAAACCCCTGCAATCCCGAGCCACCCAGCGTTGTAACGTGTCGTTTTAGCAACTGGAAGCAGTGTTTTACATGACGCGCAGTTATAGAAAGGACGCTGTCTGACCCGCACGCAGACCGGAGGAAGGAAATCCCGTCGTCTTTCAGGCTACAGGAGATTCACTCTCTGTACCCGAAGTCCAAAGGGAATAATAAGAACAGCATGTGGGCGTTATTCATGATAAGAAATGTGAAAAAACAAAGACCTGTCAATCTGGATCTACAAACGATCCGGTTCCCAATCACGGCGATAGCGTCCATTCTCCATCGCGTTTCCGGAGTGATCACCTTTGTGGCGGTCGGGATCCTGTTGTGGTTACTGGGCACCAGCCTCTCTTCCCCTGAAGGATTCCAACAGGCATCCGCCATCATGGGTAGCTTTTTTGTTAAATTTATTATGTGGGGCATCCTCACCGCGCTGGCGTATCACGTCGTGGTCGGTGTTCGTCACATGATGATGGATTTTGGTTATCTGGAAGAAACATTCGAAGCGGGTAAACGCTCTGCCAAAATCTCTTTTGTTATCACTGTCGTGCTTTCACTTCTCGCAGGAGTCCTCGTATGGTAAGCAATGCCTCCGCACTAGGACGCAATGGCGTACATGACTTCATCCTGGTCCGTGCTACCGCTATCGTTCTGACGTTATACATCATCTATATGGTGGGTTTTTTCGCCACAAGCGGCTCACTCACCTGGGAAGTCTGGACCGGTTTCTTCTCATCGGCTTTCACCAAAGTTTTCACCCTGCTGGCACTTTTCTCCATCTTGATTCATGCCTGGATCGGCATGTGGCAGGTGTTGACCGACTACGTTAAACCACTGGCAATTCGTTTGCCGCTGCAACTGGCTATCGTCGTTGCACTGGTGGTTTACGTGATTTATGGATTCGTTGTGGTGTGGGGTGTGTAATGAAACTGCCAGTCAGAGAATTTGATGCTGTAGTCATTGGTGCAGGCGGCGCAGGTATGCGCGCAGCGCTGCAAATTTCCCAAAGCGGCCAGACCTGTGCGCTGCTGTCCAAAGTGTTCCCGACCCGTTCCCATACCGTTTCTGCGCAGGGTGGCATCACCGTCGCGCTCGGTAATACCCATGAAGATAACTGGGAATGGCACATGTACGACACCGTTAAAGGGTCGGACTACATCGGTGACCAGGACGCGATCGAATATATGTGTAAAACCGGTCCGGAAGCGATTCTGGAACTGGAACACATGGGACTGCCGTTCTCCCGTCTTGACGATGGCAAAATTTACCAGCGTCCGTTTGGCGGCCAGTCGAAAAACTTCGGCGGCGAGCAGGCGGCACGTACCGCGGCGGCGGCTGACCGTACGGGTCATGCGCTGTTGCACACGTTATATCAGCAGAACCTGAAAAACCACACCACCATTTTCTCCGAGTGGTATGCGCTGGATCTGGTGAAAAACGCCGACGGCGCGGTGGTCGGTTGTACCGCACTGTGCATCGAGACCGGTGAAGTGGTCTACTTCAAAGCCCGCGCGACGGTGCTGGCAACCGGCGGCGCAGGTCGTATCTATCAGTCCACGACCAACGCCCACATCAACACCGGTGACGGCGTGGGGATGGCTATCCGTGCCGGTGTCCCGGTTCAGGATATGGAAATGTGGCAGTTCCACCCAACCGGTATTGCCGGTGCGGGCGTGCTGGTGACAGAAGGCTGTCGCGGTGAGGGCGGTTATCTGCTGAATAAACACGGCGAGCGCTTTATGGAGCGTTATGCCCCGAATGCGAAAGACCTCGCGGGTCGTGACGTGGTGGCGCGTTCCATCATGATCGAAATCCGCGAAGGTCGCGGCTGCGACGGCCCGTGGGGCCCGCACGCTAAACTGAAACTCGACCATCTGGGTAAAGACGTTCTCGAATCCCGTCTGCCGGGCATCCTGGAACTGTCCCGTACCTTTGCGCACGTTGACCCGGTGAAAGAGCCGATTCCGGTTATCCCAACCTGTCACTACATGATGGGCGGTATTCCGACCAAAGTGACCGGCCAGGCGCTGACGGTGAACGAGCAGGGCGAAGACGTGGTGATCCCGGGGCTGTTCGCGGTGGGTGAAATCGCCTGCGTATCGGTACACGGCGCTAACCGTCTGGGCGGTAACTCGCTGCTGGATCTGGTGGTGTTCGGTCGTGCGGCAGGTCTGCATCTGCAGGAATCTATTACCGAGCAGGGCGAACTGCGCGATGCGACAGAAGATGAAATCGAGGCTTCCCTGGCGCGTCTGAACCGCTGGAACAATAACCGTGATGGTGAAGATCCGGTGGCGATTCGCAAAGCGCTGCAAGAATGTATGCAGCATAACTTCTCGGTCTTCCGTGAAGGCGATGCGATGGCGAAAGGGCTGGAAGAGTTGAAAGCTATCCGCGAGCGTTTGAAAAATGCCCGTCTGGACGACACCTCCAGTGAATTTAACACTCAGCGCGTAGAGTGTCTGGAGCTGGATAACCTGATGGAAACTGCCTATGCCACCGCAGTGTCCGCCAACTTCCGTACCGAAAGCCGTGGCGCGCATAGCCGCTTCGACTTCCCGGAACGTGATGATGCAAACTGGCTGTGCCATTCCCTGTATCTGCCAGAGACGGAATCCATGACCCGACGTGAAGTCAACATGGAACCGAAACTGCGCCCGGCATTCCCGCCGAAGATTCGTACTTACTAATGCGGAGACAGGACAATGAAACTCGAGTTTTCAATTTATCGCTATAACCCGGATGTTGATGACGCTCCGCGCATGCAGGATTACACCCTGGAAGGCGAAGAAGGGCGCGACATGATGCTGCTGGACGCACTGATGCAGCTCAAAGAGAAAGACCCCAGCCTCTCTTTTCGCCGCTCCTGCCGTGAAGGCGTGTGCGGTTCAGACGGCGTGAACATGAACGGCAAGAACGGTCTGGCCTGCATCACGCCGGTGTCTGCACTGGTTCAGCCGGGTAAGAAAATTGTTATCCGTCCGCTGCCCGGATTGCCGGTGGTTCGCGATTTGGTAGTAGACATGGGGCAATTCTATGCACAATATGAGAAGATTAAGCCTTACTTATTGAATAATGGGCAAAATCCGCCAGCTCGCGAGCATTTACAAATGCCAGAGCAGCGTGAAAAACTCGATGGGCTGTATGAATGCATTCTGTGCGCATGTTGCTCAACGTCTTGCCCATCTTTCTGGTGGAATCCGGATAAGTTTATCGGTCCGGCAGGTCTGTTAGCGGCCTATCGCTTCCTGATCGACAGCCGCGATACCGAAACCGACAGCCGTCTGGAAGGGCTAAGTGATGCATTCAGCGTATTCCGCTGTCACAGCATCATGAACTGCGTCAGTGTATGTCCTAAGGGACTGAACCCGACGCGCGCCATCGGCCATATTAAGTCGATGCTGTTGCAACGCAGTGCGTAAGTAGACATTGCCCGCGGTGGCAATCCTGTAGGCCGGATAAGACGTTTACGTCGCCATCCGGCACATTTTGCCTGATGGCGCTTCGCTTATCAGGCCTACGGGGTCGCCATCCGGCAAATGAGTGCAGGAAACCTCTAAAAACTGCCAGATTGATAGCAATAATCGAGATGTTCAGCGCGAGACAAGGCGCGAACGGAACGAATCACCGGGAGCATAGTTCACTATGTGACCGGCGTGAGAGACGGTTGCAACGCAGTCGCAGCCTGAACAGCGACGATTATTAGACAGTTTTTAAAGGTTCCTTAGCGGACGCAGATGACACGACAGTCCGTAACAAGTGAACCCCGGCACGCATACGGCGTATGCGTGGTAGTATCCACGGCGAAGTAAGCATATAAATGCTTAAGGGATCACGATGCAGAACAGCGCTTTGAAAGCCTGGTTGGACTCTTCTTACCTCTCTGGCGCAAACCAGAGCTGGATAGAACAGCTCTATGAAGACTTCTTAACCGATCCTGACTCGGTAGACGCTAACTGGCGTTCGACGTTCCAGCAGTTACCTGGCACCGGAGTCAAACCGGATCAATTCCATTCAAAAACACGTGAATATTTCCGTCGTCTGGCGAAGGATGCCTCACGTTACACTTCTTCGATTTCCGACCCTGACACCAATGTGAAGCAGGTAAAAGTCCTGCAGCTCATCAACGCTTATCGCTTCCGTGGTCACCAGCATGCGAATCTCGATCCGCTGGGACTGTGGCAGCAAGACACTGTGGCAGATCTGGATCCCTCCTTCCACGATCTGACTGAGGCCGATTTCCAGGAAAGCTTTAACGTAGGTTCTTTTGCCGGCGGCAAAGAGACGATGAAGCTGGGTGAGCTGATTTCCGCGCTCAAACAAACGTACTGCGGCCCGATCGGCGCTGAGTACATGCACATCACCAGCACCGAAGAGAAACGCTGGCTGCAACAGCGGATCGAATCCGGTCGCGCCGCATTCAGCGGTGAAGAGAAAAAACGCTTCCTGAGCGAACTGACCGCAGCAGAAGGTCTGGAACGTTACCTGGGCGCGAAATTCCCGGGCGCGAAACGCTTCTCGCTGGAAGGCGGCGATGCGTTAATCCCAATGCTCAAAGAGATGATCCGCCATGCAGGCAACAGCGGCACCCGTGAAGTAGTGCTGGGTATGGCGCACCGTGGTCGTCTGAACGTACTGGTCAACGTGCTGGGTAAAAAACCGCAGGACCTGTTCGACGAATTTGCGGGCAAACATAAAGAACACCTCGGCACCGGCGACGTGAAGTACCACATGGGCTTCTCGTCAGATATCGAAACCGAAGGCGGTCTGGTTCACCTGGCGTTGGCGTTTAACCCGTCGCACCTGGAAATCGTCAGCCCGGTGGTGATTGGTTCCGTGCGTGCGCGTCTGGACCGACTGGACGAGCCAAGCAGCAATAAAGTCCTGCCGATCACCATTCACGGTGACGCGGCGGTCACCGGGCAGGGCGTGGTTCAGGAAACGCTGAACATGTCGAAAGCGCGGGGTTACGAAGTGGGCGGTACCGTTCGCATCGTTATCAACAACCAGGTGGGCTTCACTACCTCTAACCCGCTGGATGCCCGTTCCACCCCGTACTGCACCGACATCGGTAAAATGGTACAGGCGCCAATCTTCCACGTGAACGCGGACGATCCGGAAGCGGTCGCATTCGTGACGCGTCTGGCGCTGGACTTCCGTAACACCTTCAAACGCGATGTCTTCATCGATCTGGTGTGCTACCGCCGTCACGGCCACAACGAAGCCGACGAGCCGAGCGCAACCCAGCCGCTGATGTATCAGAAAATCAAAAAGCATCCGACCCCGCGCAAAATCTACGCTGACAAGCTGGAAGCGGATAAGGTCGCGACGCTGGAAGATGCCACTGAAATGGTTAACCTGTATCGCGATGCGCTGGACGCGGGCGAATGCGTGGTGAAAGAGTGGCGTCCGATGAACATGCACTCCTTTACCTGGTCGCCGTACCTCAACCACGAGTGGGACGAAAACTACCCGAGTCAGGTTGAGATGAAGCGTTTGCAGGAACTGGCGAAGCGTATCAGTACGGTGCCGGAAGCGGTTGAGATGCAGTCACGCGTCGCGAAGATTTACGGCGATCGTCAGGCGATGGCTGCCGGTGAGAAGCTGTTCGACTGGGGCGGCGCCGAGAATCTGGCCTATGCCACGCTGGTGGACGAAGGTATTCCGGTTCGTCTGTCCGGTGAGGACTCAGGTCGCGGCACCTTCTTCCACCGTCACGCGGTCATTCACAACCAGGCGAACGGTTCAACCTATACTCCGTTGCAGCATGTGCATAACGGACAGGGTTCCTTCCGCGTCTGGGACTCCGTGCTGTCTGAAGAAGCAGTACTGGCCTTCGAATACGGCTACGCCACAGCGGAACCGCGTACCCTGACTATCTGGGAAGCGCAGTTCGGTGACTTCGCCAACGGCGCCCAGGTGGTTATCGACCAGTTCATCTCTTCCGGCGAGCAGAAATGGGGTCGGATGTGTGGTCTGGTGATGCTGTTGCCGCACGGTTACGAAGGGCAGGGGCCGGAGCACTCCTCCGCGCGTCTGGAACGTTATCTGCAACTTTGCGCCGAGCAAAACATGCAGGTGTGCGTACCGTCTACCCCGGCACAGGTGTATCACATGCTGCGTCGTCAGGCGTTGCGCGGGATGCGTCGTCCGCTGGTGGTCATGTCGCCGAAATCGCTGCTGCGCCATCCGCTGGCCGTCTCCAGCCTGGATGAACTGGCTAATGGCACCTTCCTGCCAGCCATCGGCGAAGTCGATGACCTCGATCCGAAAGGCGTGAAGCGTGTGGTGATGTGTTCTGGTAAGGTTTATTACGACCTGCTGGAACAGCGTCGCAAGAACAACCAGAAAGATGTCGCCATTGTGCGTATCGAACAACTCTATCCTTTCCCGCATCAGGCGATGCAGGAAGTATTAAAACAGTACGCTCACGTACATGATTTTGTCTGGTGCCAGGAAGAGCCGCTCAACCAGGGCGCATGGTACTGCAGCCAGCATCATTTCCGTGAAGTGATTCCATTTGGGTCCGCTCTGCGTTATGCAGGTCGCCCGGCCTCCGCCTCTCCGGCGGTAGGGTATATGTCCGTTCACCAGAAACAGCAACAAGATCTGGTTAATGACGCGCTGAACGTCGATTAATTAAAGGATAAATAATGAGTAGCGTAGATATTCTTGTTCCCGACCTGCCTGAGTCCGTAGCGGACGCGACTGTTGCCACCTGGCACAAAAAACCGGGTGATGCGGTAGTTCGTGACGAAGTGCTGGTAGAAATCGAAACTGACAAAGTGGTACTGGAAGTACCGGCATCAGCGGACGGCATTCTGGATGCGGTTCTGGAAGATGAAGGCACGACCGTGACCTCGCGCCAGATCCTCGGTCGCCTGCGTGAAGGCAACAGCGCCGGTAAAGAAACCAGCGCGAAGTCTGAAGAAAAAGCGTCCACCCCGGCGCAGCGTCAGCAGGCTTCTCTGGAAGAACAAAACAACGATGCGCTGAGCCCGGCGATCCGTCGCCTGCTGGCTGAGCACAGCCTCGACGCCAGTGCTATCAAAGGCACCGGTGTGGGTGGTCGTATCACCCGCGAAGATGTGGATAAGCATCTGGCGAAAGCGCCTGCGAAAGCCGAAGACAAAGCAGCGCCAGCGCCAGCGGCACAGCCTGCTCTGGGTGCACGCAGCGAAAAACGTGTACCGATGACCCGCCTGCGCAAACGCGTTGCCGAGCGTCTGCTGGAAGCGAAAAACTCCACCGCCATGCTGACGACCTTCAACGAAGTCAACATGAAGCCGATTATGGATCTGCGTAAGCAGTACGGTGAAGCGTTTGAAAAACGTCACGGCATCCGTCTGGGCTTCATGTCCTTCTACGTGAAGGCCGTGGTGGAAGCGCTGAAACGTTATCCGGAAGTGAACGCCTCTATCGACGGCGACGACGTGGTGTATCACAACTACTTCGACGTGAGCATGGCGGTTTCTACGCCGCGCGGCCTGGTGACCCCGGTTCTGCGTGACGTTGATACGCTGGGTATGGCTGACATCGAGAAAAACATCAAGACGCTGGCAATCAAAGGTCGTGACGGCAAGCTGACGGTGGAAGATCTGACGGGCGGTAACTTCACCATCACCAACGGTGGCGTGTTCGGTTCCCTGATGTCCACGCCGATCATCAACCCGCCGCAGAGCGCGATCCTCGGTATGCACGCGATCAAAGATCGTCCGATGGCGGTAGATGGCAAGGTGGAAATCCTGCCGATGATGTACCTGGCGCTGTCCTACGATCACCGCCTGATCGATGGTCGCGAATCCGTGGGCTTCCTGGTGGCGATTAAAGAACTGCTGGAAGATCCGACACGTCTGCTGCTGGACGTGTAGTAAACAAGAGTATCACCTGCCCGTAGGCCGGATAAGGCGTTTACGCCGCCATCCGGCATTGATGAGATGCCTGATGGCGACGCTACCGCGTCTTATCAGGCCTACGGTTTAAGATAACGATTACCTGAAGGATGGACAGAACACATGAACTTACATGAATACCAGGCAAAACAACTTTTTGCCCGCTATGGCTTACCGGCGCCGGTGGGTTATGCCTGTACTACTCCGCGTGAAGCTGAAGAAGCGGCATCGAAAATCGGTGCAGGTCCGTGGGTAGTAAAATGTCAGGTTCACGCGGGCGGCCGCGGTAAAGCGGGCGGTGTGAAAGTGGTCAAAAGCAAAGAAGAGATTCGCGCTTTTGCTGAACACTGGCTGGGCAAACGTCTGGTGACCTATCAAACAGACGCCAACGGTCAACCGGTAAACCAGATTCTGGTTGAAGCAGCGACCGATATCGATAAAGAGCTGTATCTGGGCGCGGTGGTTGACCGTAGCTCTCGTCGCGTGGTCTTCATGGCCTCCACCGAAGGCGGCGTAGAAATTGAAAAAGTCGCGGAAGAAACCCCGCACCTGATCCACAAAGTTGCGCTTGATCCGCTGACCGGCCCAATGCCGTATCAGGGACGTGAGCTGGCGTTCAAACTGGGTCTGGAAGGCAAACTGGTTCAGCAATTCACTAAAATCTTTATGGGGCTGGCGACG
This sequence comes from Citrobacter amalonaticus Y19, assembly GCF_000981805.1. Taxonomy (NCBI): domain Bacteria; kingdom Pseudomonadati; phylum Pseudomonadota; class Gammaproteobacteria; order Enterobacterales; family Enterobacteriaceae; genus Citrobacter; species Citrobacter amalonaticus. The sequence continues at coordinate 717,507 of NZ_CP011132.1, forward strand.
ATTTTCCTGGAGCGCGACCTGGCGCTGATCGAAATCAACCCGCTGGTCATCACCAAACAGGGCGACCTGATCTGCCTCGACGGCAAACTGGGCGCTGACGGCAACGCGCTGTTCCGCCAGCCGGATCTGCGTGAAATGCGCGACCAGTCTCAGGAAGACCCGCGTGAAGCGCAGGCTGCACAGTGGGAACTGAACTACGTCGCGCTGGATGGCAACATCGGCTGCATGGTTAACGGCGCAGGTCTGGCGATGGGCACCATGGACATCGTGAAACTGCACGGCGGCGAACCGGCTAACTTCCTTGACGTTGGCGGCGGCGCAACCAAAGAGCGCGTGACCGAAGCGTTCAAAATTATCCTCTCTGACGACAACGTTAAAGCGGTTCTGGTTAACATCTTCGGCGGTATTGTGCGCTGCGACTTGATCGCTGACGGCATTATCGGCGCGGTAGCGGAAGTGGGTGTTAACGTACCGGTTGTGGTTCGTCTGGAAGGCAACAACGCCGAACTCGGCGCGAAGAAACTGGCTGACAGCGGCCTGAATATTATTGCAGCGAAAAGTCTGACGGATGCAGCTCAGCAGGTTGTTGCCGCAGTGGAGGGGAAATAATGTCTGTTTTAATCGATAAAAACACCAAGGTTATCTGTCAGGGCTTTACCGGTAGCCAGGGGACGTTCCACTCCGAACAGGCGATTGCTTACGGTACGCAGATGGTTGGCGGCGTAACCCCAGGTAAAGGCGGCACCACGCATCTGGGTCTGCCGGTGTTCAACACCGTGCGTGAAGCGGTTGAAGCAACGGGCGCGACCGCAACGGTTATCTACGTTCCGGCACCGTTCTGCAAAGACTCCATTCTGGAAGCGATCGACGCAGGTATCAAACTCATCATCACGATCACCGAAGGTATTCCGACGCTGGATATGCTGACCGTGAAGGTGAAACTGGATGAAGCCGGCGTACGCATGATCGGTCCAAACTGCCCGGGTGTTATCACCCCAGGCGAATGCAAAATCGGCATCATGCCGGGTCACATCCATAAGCCGGGTAAAGTGGGTATCGTCTCTCGCTCCGGTACGCTGACCTATGAAGCGGTTAAGCAGACCACCGACTACGGTTTCGGCCAGTCCACCTGTGTGGGCATCGGCGGCGACCCGATCCCGGGCTCTAACTTTATCGACATTCTGAAACTGTTCCAGGAAGATCCGCAGACCGAAGCGATCGTGATGATCGGCGAGATCGGCGGTAGCGCTGAAGAAGAAGCGGCTGCGTACATCAAAGATCACGTCACCAAGCCGGTTGTTGGCTACATCGCCGGTGTGACCGCGCCGAAAGGCAAGCGCATGGGTCACGCAGGGGCCATCATCGCAGGCGGGAAAGGCACGGCGGATGAGAAATTCGCTGCGCTGGAAGCTGCCGGCGTGAAAACCGTTCGCAGTCTCGCCGATATCGGCGAAGCGCTGAAAGCCGTGATTAAGTAAGACTCAAATAAGCAATAAAACAGTCTACTCCCCTTCATTTACCCGTGATGAAGGGGCAAAGACTGGTCCATTTTCGACATGGTTGGCCATCTGATGATGGCCTTTTTTTTACCTGCAGGTTTGCCGGATGGCGCTGTCGCTTATCCGGCCTACGGGTGTAGGCCTGATAAGATGCGCCAGCATTGCCATCAGGCGCTTTCCGCCAGCGTTTTCAGCCAGCGGATGCCACTTTCTGGTGAGGTCATCACCGGGACGGGCGGAGGAGGGAGCTGTTGCAGAACGCGCGCCATCGATGCCTGCGCCAGCATTACGACATCGGCCTGTTTATACGCGCTGTGCAATCCTTCGCTGACGATGCGATCGTGGGTTTCCATATCGCCCGCCAGCAGAGCGTGGAAAGCCTCTTCCATCAATATCGGCGTCACCGCGCACTGCTTGCCGCTGGCCTGTACTTTGCGCTGCACGTATTCCAGCGTCGGTTTCATCGTGGTGGCGACGGTGGCCAGTACGGCAATGTTTTCACCCAGGCTAATGGCGCTTTCCACCATTGCGCAGTCGATACGGGCAAGTTGCAGCGGCGTCATAAACTGACACTGCTCAACCGCTGTGCCAATGGACGAGCAGGCGGTGATGAAAATCTCACAATCTGCTTTTTCGGCAATATGGACGTAGTCGGCAATGCGCGCCGCAATGTTCGGCGTGACGCCCCCGGCTTTCATCACCTGTTTAATCATCGACTCTTCGACCAGGTGCATCACGTCCGCTTCTGGCATGATGTCCCCGATCAGTTGCTGCATCATGGCGAGCGTGGCGGAACTGGTGTGAAGCATAGCGATCTTTTTCATTCTGCGATCTCCTTGAGCAAACATTCGGCAACGGCCATGGCCGCATCATGATCTTCCTGCGCGGACAGTCCACCGACCGCGACGGCTCCCAGGCATTTACCGTTGTGAAGAATCGGTACGCCGCCGGGCAGCGCGGTAAAACGTGGGTCAGCAAAGTAGCTGATATCCAGCGACTCCTTTTGCAGGCGCTGTAGAAACGCCTGCGTGGTGCAGCCTAAACGGCTGCTGGTGCGCGCTTTGCGCTGTGTCAGCTCAATGGTTAACAGTTTGGCGTTATCCATACGGGCAAAGCTCAGTAACTCACCGTGGGCGTCGCACACTGCCGCGCTGAGCGGACGTTGCGTATAACGGGTGTCAGCGAGCTCGAGCGCACAGTCTACCGCGCGTCGTGCCTGTTCCAGAGTTAAAGTCATCATTGTGAATTATCCTTTTGACAGAGGTTCTGATACTGGCTGAGCAGACAAATTCTCGTTCTGTGCCTGCGCCTGTCGGGCATCTTTTTTGCGCCAGTAGTTAGCCAGCAGCGAGCCGCTGACGTTGCCGAGCGGCGTCATGACCGCAGAGGCGAGACCGACGGTCGCCAGTTTGCCCATCGCGGCAGCAAGACCCGACGCCATACCGCCATTTTGCAGACCGACTTCGAAGGCCACCGTCCGCGCTGACTGGACATCCATGCGGAACACCCAACGGCTCATCAGATAGCCAATCAGGAAGCCACCGAGGTTGTGCATCAGCATGGCGAAGCAGAGCAGGAAACCGACCTGCACCAGGTTGTCACGCCCGGCGGCGGCCGCGGTAGTGGTGAAGAAAATGATGCCCATCATCGAGATGGTCGGCATGACTTTCTTAACGCCGACCACGCGGCTGTAGAGCCAGTTGTAGAACAGCGCCCAGATAATCCCGCCTGCCACAAAGTTCAGCACCACTGCGTACATTTGTGCGTCGGCGCTGGCGCTGCCAAACAGCGAGTCCCAACCCCCGGCAATCATATACAGCAGCCAGACGGCGCTGATCCCGGCCAGAATTTGCACGGTACGACGTCCCTGCACACCGGCATAGGTTTTCAGGTAGTCGTGTAAAATCGCCGCGCCAATTGGGATCAACACGATTTTCACCACGTCCATTACCATCGCGGTGAGCTGAATGTCGATCATCGATCCAGCCAGCAGATTCACCCACAGCGGCGTCATCACCGTCGCCGCCAGCGTCGAGACTGCGGCGATAGAGACCGCCAGCGCCAGGTTGGCGTTAGCGATATACACCATGACGGTGGAGGAGAGCCCGCTGGGGCAGGAACCAATCAGCAGAATGCCCACTGCCACTTCCGGTGGGAAGTCAAAGAGCAGCGTGATGCTCAGGCCAAGCAAAGGCATGATGACGAAATGGCAGAAGGTGCCGATAAACACCGCCCATGGCATTTTGGCAACGTCGATAAAATCCTGAATCGTGAGTTTGGTCCCCATACTGAACATGGTCGCCTGGATCACTAAAAAGACGATCCACTTATGCGTGATGTTGAATCCGCCCCAGACGATCAGATCGGTTGACCAGGTCATCGCGGCGACAAAGCCGGCGATGATCCACAGGGTAAACTGGTAGCTGCGAAGACCAGGCCAATGGCCTGCGCCAGCCGCGAAGCCTGCCGTCAGCATTACCAGCCCCGGCTGCCAGAGGGCGGGAGACTGCATCAGCGCGCCAATCGCCGCCAGTGCGCCACCGGCGATGCAGACGCCCAGTCCGGTTTTGTGAATAACGGTCGTGATAGTCATGATGAAATGTCCTTTCTCTCGTTATTACTGTCGTGGTGGAATAGCTAACATTTGCCGCGCAATATCCGGCGTGGCGACCTTTTTATCCATACTGCGAATAAGCGTGGCGAGTTTGGCAACCTGCTGATAATTATGCTGGGCTTTTTCTTCGGCGCTTAAATAATAGCTGTCTTCAAAACCAATTCTCACTTCACTGGCGCCCATACCGACCGCTGCTGCAATAATGTCGAAGTTCTTGCGGCCAAAATGCGTAATTCCCCACAAGGCGTCACGTGGAATCATGCTCCGCAAGGCTATTAATGCATCAACCGTCGCCGGCGAACTTCCACGATGTCCGAGCACAATATTGAATAACATGGGTTTTGTGAACTGAATTTTTTCTTCCAGCGCCAGAATGTTATTAATCATTCCTATTTCAAAGACTTCAAATTCAGGAATAATGGAACGCTGGGTAATTTGTCGGGAACAATATTCGACGTCCGGTCCGGGATTAAAATACACGGCATCGCCGAGGTTAACGGAGCCGACATTCAGCGAGGCCATTTCGACGCCGGGACAATCCAGCGGCGCACAGCGCTCGGCAATCGACATCGAGGAGACGCCACCGGTGGAGGCCTGAATGATCAGGTCGGAATGGCGCATGACGTTATCGATCGTCGCCTGAAAATCCGTGGTGTCCGGCGTCAGGCGACCCTGCTTATCGCGAACGTGTAAATGCACTATTGCCGCACCATGTTCGACGCTGGCTAATATTTCCTGCGCCAGTTCTTCGGGTATAACTCTGGGGCAATCCGCGGCAACGGGTGCCAGCGAGATAATAACAGTATCCGACATGTGTTCCTCCGGTTTTCCGGTACAGAGATATTAAAATTATAAGTACGGTGTCATCCAGCGTAACGATTCGGGCCCTGGTGTTGACGGTTTATATTCACAACCCATCCAGCCCTGATAACCTGTCTGCTTAATAAATTCAAAGAGCCATGCTTCGTTTAATTCTCCCGTTCCCGGTTCATGGCGACCTGGCACGGAAGCAATCTGAAAGTGTTTAATTATCGGTAAATAACGTTCAATAAGATGCGCAACATTACCGTGTATTTTTTGGCAGTGATAAATATCAAACTGTAAGCCGATATTTTCCCTGGCCACTTTGTTAATCAGACTTTCGGCCAGTGGAAAGCTGTCGACGACATAACCTGGCATATCCTGCGGATTTAAGGGTTCAATCAGCACGTCGATTCCGGTCTCGACCATGACGTCACAGGCGATACGCAGTCGTTCGGTTAACCGTTCATGCTGGGCGCTGACGGAAAGTGTGTCCACGCGCAGCCCAGCCATGACGTGCACCTTGCGACAACCCAACGCCGTGGCGTAATCGCGGGCAATCATCAGACTGTGATGAAATTCCTCATCACGATCCGGCAGGGATGCCAGCCCACGTTCGCCTGCCAGCCAGTTACCCGCCGGTGCATTCATTAACGCCACGGGCAGACCGGTTTCCCGCTGTGCTGCCAGCAGAACATCCAGCGGATGCTGCCAGAGAAACAACCCTTCAACGCCGTGGAAACCCGCCGCCTTTGCGGCCTGAAAGCGCCCGGCAATGGGGCGTTCGCAAAACAGCCAGTCGAGGTTAGCCGCTAACTTCAGCATGGTGCGTTCCCTCCCGACAATCAACCAGATGCAGCTTCACGCCCTGGCTGGCAATGGTGTCCTGCGCCACGTCGGGCAACTGGTTATCCGAAATAATATCGGTCAGTTGATCCAGCGAGCAGATGTGGAACATCCCGTATTTGCCAAATTTACTGCTGTCGCAGACCAGCACCCGACGGCGGGAAACGGTGAGCACCGCCTCTTTCACCGAGGCCTTGCCCTCGCTGGGAGTCGACATACCGCGTTCGGTATCCCACGAGGATGAGCTGAGAAACGCCACGTCGATGTTAATCGTGCGCAGAAAACTGGCAGCGCTTTTCCCGAGGCAGGAACGGTTGCGCTGATCCACCAGTCCCCCGGTGTGATACAGCGTGATGTGCGGCATGTCCATCAGATAGTGGCTGATGGAAAAATCGTTCGTCACGACCGTCAGGTTGAAGCAGTGGCTGGCAGCGACCGCTTTCGCCACTTCAAACAGTGAGGTGCCGGCATCCAGATACAGCGTTTGCCCTGGTTCTATCAGCATTGCGGCAAGCTGTCCCATCCGCCGCTTCACATCATGATGCAGTTCGGCCTTTTCACGCCACGGCAGCTCCGATTTCAGCAGATTGTTGAGTTTCACCCCGCCGTTGATCGAGATGACTTTGCCTTCTTCTTCCAGCAACTGGATATCGCGACGCACGGTCATGTGCGACACGCTCATCAGATCCGCCAGCTCATTAAAAGAGGCGACGTTTTTTTCATGCACGTAGCGGTAGATAAAATCACGTCGTTGTTCGGGGATCATCATTTCACCTCACGCTTGCCGGGATGACTGAAGTTCGGCTACCGCTTCCGCCGTTAGCGGCACGTAACCGAGGGGTTTTAAGGTCAGCCAGATCCGGGCGCTATCTTCCAGCTCTTCGGCATTAAACACCGCCTCACGGAGTGAGCGGCCACTGACTACCGGGCCGTGATTGGCCAGTAGCGCCGCGGTATGGTCCGCCGCAATCTCGCTGAGTGCGCTGGCAATGCCTTCATGACCGGGTTTGAAATAGGGCAGAAGCGGCAACTGCCCGACGCGCATCACGTAGTATGGCGTTAACGGCGGCAGACAGTTTTCCGGCGTGCTGCACGGCAGACAAGAGAGGGCAGTCAGCCACGGCGAATGCAGATGAACTACCGCGCCGCAGGCCGGGCGATGACGGTACCAGGCCAGGTGCATAGGCACCTCTTTTGATGGCTTATCGCCACTCAGGTGAACGCCGTTAGCATCCAGTTTACTGAGCGTGGCGGCGTCCAGTTCTCCCAGGCAGGAGTTGGTCGGTGTGACCAGATAGCCACCGTCCGGCAGCCTTACGCTCAGGTTGCCCGAGCCGCCGCTGCTGAAGCCGCGCATAAACAGAGAGCGACCATAATGCACCAGCTGTTCACGGAGTTGCTGTTCGGTAAGCGGGTTCATGATGTGTGCTCCTGCGCGGTAAAAAAGAAGTCTTCGTCACCGAAGTTGCCTGACTTTAGCGCCAGCGCTAACGGTGGTTCGGCGGAAAACACCCAGGGGACACCGGGGGCGATGGCTTTACCGACCGCCAGTCGCGACACCTGTAACGCTTCCACTACGGTGCCGGAGGTTTCGCCGCCCGCGACGATAAAACCGTTCACGCCTGCGGCCTGCAGTTTGGCTGTCAGTCTGGCAAAGGTATGTTCAATCGCCCGGCTGGCAGGCTGCTCGCCATACTCCTGTTGAATGCGTTTAAGCGCTTCCGGCGGCTGGGTGGCGTAAATCAACGGGGCAAGCGCGTCATCGACATGCGCCATCGCCCACAGCGATAACTCATCGCTGTAACGTTCTGCGTCTGTCAGGCAGCGCGCCACGTCGAGTAAACGGGATGCAGCCTGCGCCTTATAGCGGTTCACCTGGCGGTTGCTCATGGTCGAACAGCTTCCGGAAAAGACCACCGTTTTTGCAGGCGTCGGGAAAGGATGTGCCGCTTCCTGCCCACGCTGCGGGGTGGCGCAGGCGGCCAGTGCGCCGCCCAGTCCGGAACCGCCCGCCAGCAGCGGCGTATGACGCAAGGCCTGAGCGAGCGTGTGCAGATCGGCTTCGCTGAAGGTATCCACGATCACATGGCGTACCCCTTCAGACTGACAGCGGTCCAGCGCGTGAGTGACCGCTTCCACACCTTTTTGAATTGTGCTGAGGTCGATGCGCCCGACGGTGCGGGGTGTTTGCGCCGCGAGCAGTCGAATCAGGTTCGCGTCGGTCATCGGGTTGAGCGGATGTTTCTCCATGCCGGATTCGTTCAGCAATACGCCATTCACAAACAGATGTCCGTGGATCACCGTCCGTCCGTTTTGCGGCAGGGCGGGACAGTGAATGATATACGGCGTGTGCATGGCTTCCATCAGCGCATCGCTGACCGGACCGATATTACCGGCAGGGGTGGAATCAAAAGTGGAACAATATTTGAAGTAAATCTGCTGCGCACCGGCTGTGTTGTGCAGCCATTGCCAGCAGCGTAATGATTGATCGATAGCCTGGTCAGCCGCCAGAGAACGGCTTTTAAGCGAGATGACAATCGCGTCGACCTCTTCATTCCACGGCTGTGCGGCGTCTGGCATACCGGGCAGCAGTGCGACTCGCCAGCCTTGTTCAGCCATAAAACTTGCTATATCCGTTGCGCCAGTAAAGTCGTCGGCGATAACACCTGTCGTGACGGGCATACATCCACTCCGTTCAGATTGTCTGGTAATTGAGCCTATTATTCAGGAGCGCGTTTCACATTCACATGATGATTCTCACAAATAAGCACATCATAAAATTGTATGAATATGTGGTAACTCAATGAAAATAATGGATAAAATTTAAATTCACATTGAAATAAAGCTCACAGGGTGGTGTGAAGATTCGTTAATCTTTGGGAAATGTTGTCACAACAGCCGTAGGACAGGTTTTGAGGAGACGGGACGCCGCTCTTGCAATTTGATCATAATCACCTGAATAAATGAGATTATTTTTTGCGGTCAGGGTCATTCTTTCCCCCGGCTAAATTCTGCATATTAGCGACGTTATCCAGACCACGGGCGGAGCGTAACGTGCCTCAGCATATTCAGGACGATGTCTTACACACTTTTTACTCCCTGGCAGAGGTGTTTGCTAAGGCGACAGGGCTTGCCGCTGTCGTGGTGGACATTAATGGTCGGGAAATTTCCGCCTGTCATAATTTTAATTCTTTCTGTTCATTACTGCGTACCGATCCGCGATATCAAAAAAGTTGTCAGAAATGTGACAAATATTGCGCTTTTGAAGGACTGAAAGAAGAAAAAACCAGAATACTCTGCTGTCATGCGGGGTTGAGTTTTTTCTCTATGCCATTAATTCGTCAGGGGCATCTGCTGGGATTTATTATTTGTGGTCAGGTGCGCGCAAAGTATCCGGAATATAAAACCATTGTCATTGATGACGATCGGCAATGGGATTACGATCCCAAAATTAAATCAGCCTGGAGTCAGGTTGCCGTTGTTGAAAATAATCATCTGGTGGCGGCGGCAAACCTGCTCAGTTTTATTATTAATAATCTTAATCCGGTACAGAGTACAACGCTGAGCAATACCGATGTGCAGTTGAGTGATCTGCGCTTGTCGGCAATGGAGCTTTCGCGTCACGAAAAGAAACTGGTCGCGGCACTGCGTTATATCGATGAGCACTTGTACGAGGAGCTGACGCTGGAGTCGGTGGCGGCACATGTCTGTTTAAGTGCTAACTACTTTAGCCGCTTCTTTAAGAAACGGCAGGGCGTGAATTTTAAAACCTGGGTGAGTCAGAAAAAAATGCAGCGGGCGAGTGAGTTACTGTGCGATCCGACGAACTCTATCGACAGCATCGCCCGGAAACTTCAGTATGCGCAGACCAGCTACTTTTGTCGGGTGTTCCGGGCGGCTCACCAGACCTCTCCGCAGTCATTCCGTCATGAACAACTTTCGCTGTAGACGCGTTCCATCACCTCTGGAATAAAAGAGAGCCGGTCGCTCAGACGGACAACATCGCCAACCACAATCAGCGCCGGCGGCACAATATTCGCTTCCTGCGCCTTGGTGAGCAATGTGCCGAGCGTACAGGTTAAGCGCCGCTGATTTTCCCGGGTAGCCGACATCACAATGGCGGCGGGCGTGTCCGGTGATTTGCCCCCCATCAGCAGTTCTTCACAAATAAACGGCAGATTCGCGATCCCCATAACAATCACCAGCGTGCCGTTGAGCTTCGCAAGCTGCCGCCAGTCCTGTTGCTGATTGCCTTCTCGGGTATGTCCCGTCACGACATGAAAACCTGAGGCCAGGTCGCGGTGGGTGACCGGGATCCCGGCGCAGGCCAGCCCGCCAATAGCGGAACTGATACCCGGCACCACTTCGAAGGCAATACTTTCCTCAACCAGACACTCTACCTCTTCGGCACCGCGACCAAACACGTAAGGATCGCCGCCTTTCAGACGGACAATGTTCCGCTGCGTCCGCGCATGATGGATAAGCAGGGCATTGATCTCCTCCTGAGGAACGCAATGATAGCCCGGACTTTTGCCGACGTTGATACAGGTACAGTTCGCTGAGCACCACTCGAGTATTTTAGGGTTGACCAAGCGATCGTAAATAATGACATCAGCCTGTTGAATGCATTGCAGGGCTTTGAGGGTCAGTAAGGTGATATCACCAGGACCGGCGCCAACCAGCCAGACTTTTCCGGAATTTTTCATATGTCGTCCTTAATTATTGTCGGGAAAAACGGTAAAAAGAGTAAAAGCGGATGGAAAAACGCCATCGTTTGCTTATCGTTTAGTGAACTAAATTCTCCTGAAATAATAAGTAAATAATATTGATTAAACCCGCAAAGTTTTTTCTCCGATAAACAAGTTATCTTGAAAAATTATTAAGAACTTATTGACGCTATTTGTCGCAAAATAACCTTAATTAAATTGTGTTTATGGCCAGCCTTGCGTATTATCGGTCATTATTTGTTCGCCTTCTGTGTGAATAAACCATGGAGTGGATCAATGACATCCAGGTAGGAAATAAAATATAACTCTCAGGCCAATCGGGAGTCGGTTGCATTTATTTTTTATAAATTAAACTATTTTTGTACGCGGCATATGGAAGACGTTATGAGAGGAAAGATACCAAAGACTGAATTACTGGTGACGTTTGAAGTGGTGGCACGCCATGAAAGTTATACGCGTGCGGCGGAGGAGTTAGCATTAACGCAAAGTGCCGTATTTCGCCAGGTGAATGCCCTTGAGGATTTTCTGCATACTGCATTATTTAATCATGCTAAAAAGCGGATTTTTTTAAACGCGGCCGGAAAGCATTATTTGAGCATTGTTAAAGAAACGCTAAATAAACTGGAGCGTGATACCAACACCATTATGACCTGGCAGCCGACGGTCGAAGTCATTGAACTGGCGGTCAATCCGACGTTCAGCACCCACTGGCTGATCCCCAATCTGCGTGAATTCAACAAGCTTAACCCCGATATTATCGTCAATATTCACTCACTGGCGAACATAGGCGATTTTCTCAACCGTGAATATGATGCGGCCATTATGCGTGAGGACTTCTGTTCGCCGTGGTCAGAAGTGGAGTATCTGTTCGAAGAGGAAATTTTACCGGTCTGTAGCGGCAGTCTGCTGTCGCAGCCCAACCAGAAACTGGCGGTCGAAGAGTTGCTCAATGAGTTTCCGTTACTGCATCAAAGTACGCGAATTAACGGCTGGCAGGAGTGGTTCGCCCTGTCGGATGTCAGTAGCCCACTGGCCAACAAAGGCCCGCGCTTTGATCTGCTGTCGATGCTGATCGCGGCGGTGCGGTCTAATCTGGGGGTCGCGCTGCTCCCGCGCTTTGCGATCCAACACGATCTGGACAACGGTGACATGGTGATCCCTTGTGATGTGCCCATGCGTACCGTTAATCGTTTCATCATGACCTGGCGGGAAGAAAAAGCGGAATCCCGTCATTTACAGGTCTTCCGCGAGTGGTTGTTGCAAAAATCAGTGGTGTCACCCCTGGAACGCTGATGCTGGATGACAGGCGAACGGTAGGCCGGATAAGCGCATGCGCCATCCGGCAACTACGTGACTACCAGTCGATTCCCGCCTGTGCCTGAATACCGCTGTCAAAGGCATGCTTTACCGGGCGCAGTTCGCTCACCGTATCAGCAAGCTCCAGTAACTGCGCGTGGCAACCCCGCCCGGTTACAATCACACTTTGCTGCGCCGGACGTTCCCGGATAGCGGCGATCACCTCTTCGGTATCAAGATAGTGATACGCCAGCATATAAGTGAGTTCGTCCAGTACCACCAGATCGTAATGCGCATCGGCCAGCATACGCTTGCTCTCTGTCCAGACGGCAAGCGCCGCCGCGATATCCGACTCGCGGTTTTGCGTTTCCCAGGTAAACCCGGTGCCCATAATGTGAAATTCAACGCCCAGCGGATGCAGGGTGTTGTATTCGCCATTATCCCACTGGCCTTTGATAAACTGCGCGACGCCAACGGTTTTACCGTGTCCCACCGCGCGCGTAGCGGTGCCAAAAGCGGCCGTGGATTTCCCTTTTCCATTACCGGTGAAAACGATCACAATCCCTTTTTGTTCCGTGGCGGCTGCCACGCGAATATCAACCTGTTCTTTCAGCTTTTGCTGACGCTGACGATGACGGTCGCTATTGGCTCGCGCTTGCATAAACGCTCCTTAATGTCCTGCCGGGCAGGATGCACAACGGTGCTGTTGTTCAAACTGGCTGAAGAAGTTGTTCCCTTTGTCATCCACCAGAACGAAGGCAGGCAGATTTTCAACTTCCATCATCCAGACCGCTTCCATTCCCAGTTCGGGATATTCGAGGCAGCGCAGACTTTTCACATACTGTTGCGCCAGCAAGGCCGCGGCGCCGCCGATACTGCCGAGGTTGAATCCGCCGTGTTTATGGCAGGCGTCGGTTACCTGCGGGCTGCGGTTGCCTTTTGACAGCATGACAAGGCTGCCACCAGCGGCCTGGAAGGCATCGACATAACCGTCCATGCGCCCGCCGGTGGTTGGCCCGAGCGAGCCGCAAGCCATCTGGTCTGGTGTTTTGGCCGGGCCCGCGTAGTAGACAATGTGGTCTTTCATGTACGCCGGCATCGCTTCGCCGTTGTCCAGACGCTCTTTGAGTTTGGCGTGCACGATATCGCGGGCGACGACAATCGGGCCGTTCAGCGAAAGCCGTGTGCCGACGGGCAGGGCGGATAAATCATGCAGGATCTCGCGCAGCGGACGGTTCAGATCCAGGTTTACGCTCTGCGCGCTGTTCTCGACGCGGCTGGATTCAGGGATAAATTTGCCCGGGTTATGCTCGAGTTTTTCCAGCCAGATCCCGTGTTTGTTGATCTTCGCTTTGATATTGCGATCGGCGGAGCAGGAGAGGGCCATTGCGATCGGACAAGAGCCGCCGTGGCGCGGCAGGCGAATCACGCGTATATCATGGGCGAAATATTTGCCGCCAAACTGCGCGCCGATGCCAAATTCGCGACTGGCGTTAAGCAGCGCGGACTCCAGCGCCGTGTCACGAAACGCCTGGCCCAGTTCGTTACCGCTGGTGGGCAGATTGTCGTAATACTTGGTTGAGGCCAGTTTGGCGACCTTGAGCGCCTGGTCAGCGGAGAGACCGCCGACCACAAAGGCAATGTGATACGGAGGGCAGGCTGCCGTACCCAGCGATTTCATCTTCTCTATCAGGAACGCGGTGAGTTTTTCCGGTTGCAGGATAGATTTGGTCTCCTGGAACAGTGCCGCTTTGTTGGCCGAGCCGCCGCCCTTATTGACAAACAGGAAGCGGTATTCGTTACCCGGCGTGGCGCTGATGTCTATCTGCGCTGGCAGGTTCGTGCCGGTGTTGACCTCGTTATACATATCCAGCGGGGCATTTTGCGAATAGCGCAGGTTATTTTCTTTAAAGGTGGTGTAAATCCCTTTGCTGAGCGCTTCGGCATCATCGCCGCCGGTCCATATTTGCTGACCTTTGCTGGCAACAACCGTCGCGGTGCCCGTGTCCTGGCAGTTCGGCAGCACGCCTTTCGCCGACACTTCCGCATTACGCAACAGTTGCAGGGCGACGTATTTGTCGTTACTGCTGGCCTGCGGATCGTGCAGGATGCTGGCTATCTGCTTTAAATGTCCGGTGCGCAGGAAGAACGATGCTTCGTAGAATGCCTGTTGAGCCAGCAGCGTTAATGCTTCCGGCGCCACTTTGATGACCTCTTCGCCATCCAATTCTGTCACCGTAACATGCTGATTGCTCAGTAATTCGTATTCCGTACTCTCTTTGCTTTGTACAAAGAGTTCTTGCCAGACAAAGGGTTTAGACATGTGACTTCTCACGTTAAGGTTGATATCGCCGGAGGGTGGCGCAAGCACCTTATCCGGCCTACAGGTTAATGCTGTATATGTAGGCCGGATAAGCGATAGCGCCATCCGGCAACCTTATACAATCAGGACATCACCACTTCTGACGGTTCCGTTGCAGGACGTTCCTGTTCCGGCGTTTTGACCGGCGCAGTGCCCCGGCAGCCTGAACCGAAGTGTTCACCTTCCCAACGACCGACAATCGCGGCACCCATGGCGTTACTCATCACGTTGGTCGCAGAACGGCCCATGTCGAGGAACGGATCGACGCCCATCAGCAGGATCAGACCCGCCTCCGGAATGTTGAACTGGTTGAGGGTGGCGGCAATGACGACCATCGAGGCGCGCGGTACGCCCGCCATGCCTTTGGAGGTCAACATCAGGATCAGCAGCATGGTGATCTGCTCGCCCATGCTCAGCTCAATGTTGCACGCTTGCGCGATAAACACGGTGGCAAACGAGCAGTAAGCCATTGAACCGACCAGGTTGAAGGAGTAACCGATAGGCAGCACGAAGCTGGCAATCTTGGACGAGACGCCGAATTTCTCCAGCTTATCCAGGGTTCCCGGGAACGCGGCTTCAGAACTGGAGGTGGTAAACGCCAGCAGCGCCGGTTCGAGGATTGCTTTCGTCAGACGGCTAATGCACGGACCGACAATCATGGTTGACAGGCCGATCAGAATCGCCCACAGCATCCCCAGCGTCAGGTAGAACTCACCCATGAAGATCCCGGCGCTAACCATCACGCCCAGCCCGCGTTCAGCGATCAGCCCGGAGATGGCGGCGAACACCGTTAACGGAGCGAACAGCATGACGTAACCTGTCAGCTTCAGCATGACGTGCACCAGCGAGTCGAGCACTTTCACGATCGGCTCGGCTTTCTCGCCAATGGCGGCCAGGCTGCAGCCGAGGAAAATCGAGAACACCACGATTTGCAGGATTTCGTTACGCGCCATCGCATCGACGATACTGGTCGGTACGGCGTGAGAGATAAATACTTTCAGCGTGAACGGTTCTGACTGCACGCCAGCCACTGCCGCAGCGTCATGGGCGACGAAGTTGATGCCCGCACCTGGCTGGAACAGATTGACGATGACCAGACCCAGCGCAATCGACAACAGTGAGGCGCAGATAAACAGGAAAAAGGTTTTCGAGAATATACGTCCCAGCGTTTTGGCATCGCCCATTTTTGCGATACCAACGACCAGGGTTGAAATAACCAACGGTGCGATAATCATTTTTACCATACGTAAGAAAATAGTGGTAAAAATCGAAATATCCTGCGCGTACGATTTTGCTGTATCAGCCGATGCCATATTATTAATAGCCACCCCGGCAATCATGCCGAGTATCAGGCCTAATATGATCATTTTGGTTAGACTTATTTTCTTCATGTTTACTCCATCGGATCAAGGCTAGTCTGTAAAATTATGTAGGGCGGCGTGCGCCTGAGCGTGGACAGCAGCTCAGATGCACGCCTGTTATGACCAACCGCATGAATTATCTGGAATACAGTGATACAGCGAAATCCTGTACGCCAATGGACGTTGTTGTATTTTTTAATTACAGATCAAACTCAATACTTAATAACGGCGCATGCTGCTGCGCGCCATAAACATCATTGTCACCAACGTTGCCGGAAATAATATCGCGAGGCATCACGATTTTTACGGCATTCGCGGGGTCAAACCAGACGATGCGATGAATAAAATCAGGTTCAACGTTATATAAGCGGGCAATTAACTGCGGCGTTAATTGCTCAGAACGTTTTACCCGCTGATAGTCTTCGCGCGTTTTAAATAAAATATCTAACACCAGTTCATACGGTCCGGCGTTTTTGGAACGAATCACCTGCGCCAGGGTGCAAATAGCGTGTTTCATGCCTGAACTCCTTCTGGCGTCACCTGTTCAATGTGGAAGTCAAAACGCAGGGCGTCGCTGGCTTCGATCAGGTGATAGATTGAGAACTCATACACCGGGCCGCTTTGAATATCGGATGGTGAGAACGGGAAGGCGAGGTTGCCTGCCGTGGCGATCCGGTTTTCGTAGCCGTAGTGCAGCAGGGTAGAGCGCACCAGCGAACAGACGCTGTTGGCGATATCCTGCGTTGGCGCGACCACGTCCAGCAAAATGCCCAGTTCGTGCCCGGCAGTTTGCATCGGTTCATGATTGCCCATCACGCCGTTCTTACCGTACAGGTGGAACGTCATGCGGATGCTGTCATCATTCAGCGAGAGGTTGCGGGCAACGCTTGCCTGCACTTCTTCGAGAATGGTGTCGATGCCAGCAATCATGATCGGATCGCGGGTACCGGCAATGGTCAGGCAGCGGAAGCCCACCTGGCGCGCACCTTCCAGCTTCAGCGCATACGGCGTTTCTTCATGACGGGAACCGCTGACGTACACTTCGCCATCGTTTACCGCTGTGAAGCTGCACCCTTTCAGGTTCAGCACACCGCCAGGACCTGGCAGGAAGTACGGATCGGACTTCTCATACAGGGTGTGCGCCGCCGCCGACGTTTCGGTGAACTTGCGCTTGGGATTGAACGTCTTCAGCGTAAAGCCGTTGTCGTCGATAATCCCCATTGCGCAGTCGGAACCGGAACCTGGGGTCGCGGCAATGGCCGCACATTCCAGGATCTTGCCGCAGTGCAGCGCCAGACCTTCATCAAAGCCCTGCATAATCGGCAGTGCCGCGAAGCAGGCCGGATCATAAGCCCGTCCGCCCAGCACCACTTGCGCACCCGCTTCCAGCGCACGCTGGAACGGTTCGATCCCCATCTGCGCCACGATGTAGGTGCTCTCTTCGATCGCCTCGTGGGTCAGTGCCGGAACAAAGTCCAGCGCGGTGATTTTGCCGTTATCCAGCGCCTGATGAACCACCTCTTTATTCACATCCGATGGGATCAGCGCCATTGAGAAGGACAGTTTTTCTTCCTGCGCAATCTCAAGGATAATCTGCCGACACCACTCAAGGTGCGGGGCAGCCCCGGATCCCCCGGCGGTGCCAATCACCACCGGAATGTTGTTCTTAACGCCCGCCGTGATCATATAACGCAGATCGCGTTTCACCCCGGCCCTGTCGGTAAACGGTTTACCCGCCCCCAGATAGTGGGGGCCTGGATCGGAGGAGCCTGCGTCAACCGCGATCAGATCCGGTGACTCTTCCATGGCTTTACGAAAGCTCTCTTCCGGGAAGCCATAACCCAGGATAGCCGTCGGCGATAAGATCTTAAATGTGCGTGCCATCTCTTAATCCTTAGTCTGCAACAGCGCGATGGTGCGGTTCATTTCGTTAAACACGATATTGAGACCTTCATCGAAGCCCATACCAGGCTTGATCAACATACGCATCGGACGTGCGGCGAGAGCCACATGTACACAGGTGCGGGCGCTGATTTCGGTTTCGTTACAAGTACCGCCCTGGTAGGCTTCCATTCCGTGTTTGTTGCAGTACAGCACCGCGTCAACGATGTTGTGAATGCCGCCAAGATCCGGCGTTTTGATCTGCACCATGTGGCAGCTGCCGGCATCGGTGAAGTCCACGATGTCCTGATAGGTGTTACACCATTCATCCGCGACAATTTTCACGCCGGAACCCAGACGGGTCAGCTCTTTGGTGATGGCCGTCAGCATGCGGATTTGATCCGGTTTGTTGCCTGCATCAACCGGGCCTTCAATGTACAGCGGCAGACCTTGCGCTTCTTTTTCCAGGCTGGCGATGTACTCGGCGCAGCGTACCGGGTCCATATCGAAGATCAGACCGATGGTGCCATACACGTCGATATGCAGCGTCGGATGGTAGCGCGGGCTGCTGCGCAGGCTGAGAATACGGTCGGACAACCAGCGCACGTACTCACGCAGTTTTTCGCCTTTGAAACCGAGCTTCTCTTCAACGTTGTTGATCAGCGCATGCGGCAGGACGTCAACGCCTTTGAGGATCATTTTGTCGACGGCGATGTAGCGGTCGTCGCCGCTCTGACCAAATAAAGGAATTGCTTCTGGTACGCACGGCAGTTGCCATTCGTCACACACCACTTCCGTTTTCAGGCGACCCGAGGCCAGCGCAGTGGCGTCAAGCAGCGCCTGTGACAGACCGTAACGAACGGCGGTATGCAGCAAATTACCGTCGATACGCAGTTTGTCGAAGAAGCGGGCGTTCGGCAGGAACGCATCCACATCGCGGCCTTCGAGCAGCGGTTTGATGTGATCGTTGAGGAACGGAATAAAATGTTCAGCCAGGAACAGCGGATCGCGACCACCGGCACCGGAGTACTGCACCGCGGCGCAATCACCCACTGCCACTGCGCCGTTTTCCAGAATCAACTGGACGGAAACGCACTCGCCAGCCTGACGCACAGAGGTAAAGCCAGGGGTAACCGGATCGCCGGTATAAATAAACCCGTCATGACCTGCGCCATTTTTGATCGCCTGCTGGTCATCAAAATAGAATGAGGAGTAGCCAGCGGTGAAAAGCGCCTGTTTAATTTTCATTATGGTCTTCCTATTAATTGACTGTGGGATACAGCGTTGATGTCATCAACAACCATCTGGAATGAGGGTTTACGTCCTTCGTATTGCGCACGCTCGGCCACATAGTCGTGGTGCAGGGCGAGAATGTCTTTCGGCAGTGGAACCGAGCCGGCTTCCAGAATACGGATAGCGCCGGAGTTGTCGCGAACCGGCAGAATTTTCCCGGCGTTGCAGGAGGCCGGGGCGAAAGGCACATCCAGTACGCCTGCTTCAAAGGCCAGCACCGTGCCGCGCGCAACGTCGCCGTTGCCCAGCTCAAACACTTTCTTCAGGACCGCGCGAACTTCGCTCTTAATCAGATCCACTTCCTGTTCTACTGCGGCGCACGGCGGGAATTTCTGGTCGCTGACCATGTTGAGCATCTGACGCGATGCGCGCAGCCCCTGGGCGTTAGCCGCTGCCGTCGGAATACCGAAGGCTTCGTGCGGGCTCTTGGTGATCACTTTGGTGGCACCGGACATACCGGCGACCGCTGCGCCCCAGGAGATAATGGCGAACGCTTTGGATTCGTCTTCCGGGAAGCCGCCCATCCACTGGTGGAAGACGGTGCTCAGTTCGTAATCATTGAACCCGTAATTCTGGAAATATTCGTGGGACAGTTCGCGCAGTGACTGGATAGCCGCAATATCCTGCGTCAGGCTGCCTACCTGGCCGTAGCCGACGGTGATGGATTTCACACCCTGTTCCAGCGCCAGCAGACCTTCGATAATCGCCACCGCGTGAGACATGAATGGCGGGATCAGCGTGCCGGTCAGCGGGCCGAACGGTTCGCGGTTAATGCGAATGCCGTGCTCTTCATACAGTCCCATCAGACGGTCGCAGTACTGCCAGTCTCGAATGGATTTTTCCAGCGTAACGCGCTTGGCGTAAGGAATGTTGTAGGAGATACCGCCGCCTTCGTAGCTGGTGAAACCGCTGGCCATGGCAATCTCCGCCAGCAGACGCGCATCCGGCGTACCGTGACGTACCTGAATGGGTTTCTCCAGCGATTCGGTCATTCGACGACAGGCCGCCACGCCGTGGTTAACCACCGGCAGTCCGTTGAGCTTCGAGGTTCCGGCTTCGATGGATTTCTGGATCCCAATGGCGGCTTCTTCATAACGATTCAGACGGGTGTAGGCATCGATGGTGCTGGGCAGCAGGTCACACTCTGCCTGCAGGGTTTTCAGCAGTTCAATGTGCTCATCCATCAGCGCCACGCCGGCACGCGGTTGGCTCAGGGTTTTTCCTTCCTGATCGGCTTTCAGCAAGGCATGAGAGAAACGTTTTTTCTCAGGAATGGTCTGCTGGTACTTCACGCCATCTTCAAAATGTTCGACGTCTTTGCCGGTATGCCACGTCTGCAACACCTGATGCCGCTCAGTCATAAATTCGTCATGGGTTAATTTCTTATTTCGAAGTTCCATTCGTCGCTGCCTTAGGTTTTATAGGGTTAAACAGTGAATGCTGGTGCGCGCAGCGGCCTGGGGATCCAGTCTGGCAACGTTTGCCAGCAGCGGGAGCAGACCTTTTGCATCGCGGTAGTACTCAAACTGAGTGGGTAAAAGAATGCGTCTGCCGTCATCGTCCAGTTCGCGATACTTGAGCCAGTGATGGATATCAAACTGACTGGCGCGGGAGAGCCAGCCGCCCGAACCGACCACTTTGCGCACGGTGGTCAGGTCGCGCCCCATCTGTAAATCGACGTTGCCAACGCAGGTACAGACCTGTTTTTTGGTGCCTGCGTGACGCTCGGCGGCGTAACCCACGCACAGTCCGGCTAACAGAGAGTCAAAGTATTTCTCTTCCTCGCTTTGCGGCAGATAATCGGGATGCGCGACCAGATGGCGCAGGTAGCCATAGAAGGCCTCCTGGCGTGCCGGTTGCTGAGCGAATACCACCTTCACCAGTGCCTGGGTGCTTTCGCCCACCACCACTGCGGAGACGCGCATGCCGAGATCGCCTTCCACGGTGCGCTTAACGAAGGGCTCCGGGACGCCGTGCAGTACGGTGTCGGGCGATAGGGTATTGGCGCTGGCGGAATAGACGTCGGTGGTCGCGCCGCCCATGTCGATGAGCATGAACTCTTTCCATGCGCTATCGACTTCGCTGATGGCTTTGACCAGTTCGTACACCGTCCAGGGCGTCGGCATGGGTTCTTCGCCGGTTTCACCGACAATCACATCCAGTCCTTTGCCTTTTACGATGCGCGACAGGAAAACATCACAAATCGCCTTGCGGGCGGCGAAGGGATTCGGGTGATCGAGGTCGGGCAGGATGTTATCTACCGTGATCAGATCTTTGTGTCCCAGAATCGCCTGGACGTCGTCCTGAATGTCGCGGTTTCCGGCGTAGATAATGGCGCAGTCGAGGCTGGATTCCGCCAGCGCGTGCGCATTAGCCAGTCCATAGCTCTCTTCACCGCCATCGGTTCCGCCGGTAAACAACAGAATGTCCGGCGGCGTGGCTTCCAGCGCCTGAATGTCATGGCGGTTCAGCTTATACGAGTAGTACTGAGCGATTTTTGCCCCGGCGGAATGCGCCGTGACTTTTGCTGATTCCAGCGTGATCGACGGCACCAGTCCCATTGCGGCGACGGCAAGACCGCCTTTCGCCGACGAGGAGTATTTCAGTGTCACTTCACCGCGGTTGAGCAGTGGGCGCGCATCGGCAACGTTCAGCACCTGGTTCAGGCTGGCGAAAAAACCGTCCGCCAGATGATGGGTCGTCGTCGGAGTCAGAACGTGGTTAACCAGTGTTAACGCATCCCCCTCCTTTGCGAAGAGGGCAGCTTTGGTCCACGTCGAGCCGATATCGACAGAGACGGTTTGCATCAGATAGCCTCTTCCAGACAACGCTGTTCGACACCGTGGCGCTTGTTGATATCCGTTGCCATCAACTGACAAACATCTTCGAGATCGTGGCTTGGGGCGAAGACGCGCTGGAAGCCCATCTCTTTAAATTTGGCTTCAACGTCCGCGAAGTCATGCTTTCCGACCACCAGGTTGCCGCCGACGTAAAGCAGGATATCGCCAATGCCGCGCTCAATGCAGCGCTCGCGCAGCCCCAGGCAGTCAATGTCGCCATGGCCATAAATGGAAGAGACGACAATCGCATCGGCGCCGGTTTCGATTGCGGCATCGATATATTCATCCTGGCTCACCATTACGCCCAGATTGATTACGCGAAAATCATGGGCAGTAAAAACGCGGTCCAGAACTTTATTGCCTACGGCATGGCAGTCAGCACCAATGACGCCAATAACGAGTGTTGATTTTTTCATGGGTAATCCTCTCCAGGACTCAGGGTAAGAAATAAAATGTTTTCGAATGTTTTAATAGGGACGGAGTGTCGTGGGGCGAGGGTAATGATGCAATTGATCTATTTTCAGAATATCATTCGAAAAACGACTGTTCTATGAATGAAAATTAAAATCTCTTTGTTTTCATGTGGTTGTGATTTAGCTTTCAAATGGTTAATATTTTAATAAAGAGGTATCGGTTAAACGGAGTTTCATGTTTGTGATCTGAATCTTGTTTATTTGTCTTTAAGCGAAAGGGCTGTTTAAATAATTTCAGAAGAAGAAGTGTGAGGCAGATAACGGAATTAACCGATCCCTTAATATAGACATAAAAATAGCTGTTAATAAAAAGATAATAATTTGTTCTGAGTGCGTTTGTATTATTCTATTAAGCTGTACACCATTCCACGCACACCGTGCCGCCTTCTGGTCATTTCTTACCGTTTCGGGTGAGTCAGTTCCGCAAACGTATCGTCTTGAGATTGATGGGGTCTGGCTAAATGTGAGCGCATGCCGGGAGGGGAGAACGATTCTTGGTCAACATGCAGGGCAAGCAGAGGTATACCTGGCGGAATAATCAGCAAACAGATCGGCGCTGTTCACAGTATCATTTTATTGTTAACGAAATAATAACAACATGGTGTTAATTCATCTTTCCGTAAAAGTAAAATAATTGTGAATGACGGCGAGCAAATTCGCCGACTCTGGAAAATAGCCAAAAATTGACTACGCTAAATTGAGCGGGCAGGGCCACGGAAAATGCCGTTACCGCGTTAATTAAAACACTGTCTTTTTATATATACATTTTCACTTAGTAACCACTCCCACCCGCAAAGATACATGTTAGCAACATGTTTTTCACTACGATCACTCAATTTAAACACCATTAACAAAAAGCATTGTTTTTGATTTAAATCAATGTTTAAACGTTGGAAAAAGGATGTGAAACACGTTAAATTGTCGCCGATCAAATTGGTGAAAAGGTGATAAATTCGCTATAAATTGATCACTGTCGAAAAATGCAAATCTTCCTCAATAAAAACCTGTTTATTGTAAGGATTTTGCGGCGTAATATAATTGCGGGATCAATTTGAGTTTTTTATTAACATGTTTGTAACCTTTCGCGCTTTCTGTTTTCCTTCTTCAGGAAAACGGTAACGGTGAAAGTGCACAGATAAATTTGTATTGGGGCATGCGTGTGACCCTTTCTAACGGGGTCACTCTCGGAGTCTTCATGCGATGAGCAAGGAGTCATGATGTTAGATATAGTCGAACTGTCGCGCTTACAGTTTGCCTTGACCGCGATGTACCACTTCCTTTTTGTGCCACTGACGCTCGGTATGGCGTTCCTGCTGGCCATTATGGAAACGGTCTACGTCCTTTCCGGCAAACAGATTTATAAAGATATGACTAAGTTCTGGGGCAAGTTGTTTGGTATCAACTTCGCTCTGGGTGTGGCAACCGGGCTGACCATGGAGTTCCAGTTCGGGACAAACTGGTCTTACTATTCCCACTACGTTGGGGATATCTTCGGTGCGCCGTTGGCGATCGAAGGTCTGATGGCCTTCTTCCTCGAATCCACCTTTGTAGGTCTGTTCTTCTTCGGCTGGGATCGTCTGGGCAAAGTTCAGCACATGGCGGTAACCTGGCTGGTCGCTTTAGGTTCTAACCTGTCAGCTCTGTGGATCCTGGTCGCAAACGGCTGGATGCAGAACCCTATCGCATCGGATTTCAATTTCGAAACCATGCGTATGGAGATGGTGAGCTTCTCTGAACTGGTCCTTAACCCGGTTGCCCAGGTGAAATTTGTTCACACCGTGGCGTCTGGCTACGTGACCGGCGCGATGTTCGTGCTGGGGATCAGTGCTTACTACCTGCTGAAAGGTCGCGACCTTGCTTTCGCAAAACGCTCTTTTGCTATCGCTGCTAGCTTTGGTATGGCTGCCGTGCTGTCTGTTATCGTTCTGGGTGATGAATCTGGTTACGAAATGGGTGACGTGCAGAAAACCAAACTCGCGGCTATTGAAGCAGAGTGGGAGACTCAGCCTGCTCCGGCTGCCTTTACCCTGTTCGGTATTCCTGACCAGGAGTCGCAGGAAAACAAACTGGCGATTCAAATCCCTTACGCACTGGGCATCATTGCCACGCGTTCTGTCGATACGCCGGTTATCGGTCTGAAAGACCTGATGGTGCAGCATGAAGAGCGTATCCGTAGCGGGATGAAAGCGTATGAATTGCTGGAGCAACTGCGTGCCGGTTCGACCGACCAGGCGGTTCGCGATCAGTTTAACAGCATGAAGAAAGACCTCGGTTATGGTCTGCTGCTGAAACGCTATACCCCGAACGTCTCTGATGCGACCGAAGCGCAGATTCAGCAGGCGACGAAAGATTCTATCCCACGCGTTGCGCCGCTGTATTTCGCATTCCGTATCATGGTGGCATGTGGCTTCCTGCTGCTGGCGATCATTGCGCTCTCCTTCTGGAGCGTGATTCGTAACCGCATCGGTGAGAAAAAATGGCTGCTGCGCGCCGCGCTGTACGGTATTCCACTGCCGTGGATTGCTGTAGAAGCCGGCTGGTTTGTCGCCGAATATGGCCGTCAGCCGTGGGCGATCGGTGAAGTGTTGCCAACCGCAGTGGCGAACTCGTCACTGACCGTCGGTGACCTGCTGTTCTCCATGATCCTGATTTGTGGCCTGTATACCCTGTTCCTGGTGGCTGAACTGTTCCTGATGTTCAAGTTCGCACGCCTTGGCCCAAGCAGCCTGAAAACCGGTCGCTATCACTTTGAGCAGTCCACCGCGACTACTCAGCCGGCACGCTAAGACAGGAGTCGTCAAATGATCGATTATGAAGTACTACGTTTTATCTGGTGGCTGCTGGTTGGCATTCTGCTGATTGGTTTTGCGGTCACTGATGGCTTCGACATGGGGGTGGGCATGCTCACCCGTTTCCTCGGTCGTAACGACACCGAGCGTCGAATTATGATTAACTCCATCGCCCCGCACTGGGACGGCAACCAGGTGTGGCTGATCACCGCAGGCGGCGCGCTGTTTGCCGCCTGGCCGATGGTTTACGCCGCAGCGTTCTCCGGATTCTATGTGGCAATGATCCTCGTGCTGGCGTCCTTGTTCTTCCGTCCGGTCGGTTTTGATTACCGCTCCAAGATTGAAGACACCCGCTGGCGCAACATGTGGGACTGGGGCATCTTCGTGGGGAGCTTCGTGCCGCCGCTGGTGATCGGCGTGGCATTCGGCAACCTGTTGCAGGGCGTACCGTTCCATATCGACGAGTATCTGCGTCTGTACTACACCGGTAACTTCTTCCAGTTGCTGAACCCGTTTGGTCTGCTGGCAGGCGTGGTGAGCGTGGGGATGATCATTACTCAGGGCGCGACCTATCTGCAGATGCGTACCGTGGGTGAACTGCACCTGCGTGCTCGTGCGACATCGCAGATTGCGGCGCTGGTCACTCTGGTCTGCTTCGCGCTGGCGGGTGTCTGGGTGATGTACGGTATTGACGGCTACGTGGTGACCTCTGCGGTTGATCATCATGCGGCGTCTAACCCGCTGACCAAAGAAGTGGCGCGTGAAGCGGGAGCCTGGTTGGTTAACTTCAACAATGCACCGATCCTGTGGCTGGTTCCGGCACTGGGCGTGGCGCTGCCGTTGCTGACAATTCTGACTTCCCGTATGGAGAAAGGGGCATGGGCATTCCTGTTCTCTTCTCTGACGCTGGCTTGCATCATTCTGACTGCCGGTATCGCGATGTTCCCGTTCGTGATGCCTTCAAGCACCATGATGAACGCGAGCCTGACCATGTGGGATGCGACGTCCAGTCAGTTGACGCTGAATGTGATGACCTGGGTTGCTGCGGTGTTTGTACCGATCATTCTCATCTACACCAGCTGGTGTTACTGGAAAATGTTCGGCCGCATCACCAAAGAACACATTGAAAGCAACACCCACTCTCTGTACTAAGTAAGGAGCAAAACTATGTGGTATTTCGCCTGGATTCTGGGAACGCTTCTTGCCTGTGCATTTGGGATCATCACCGCGCTGGCCCTTGAGCACGTCGAGGCAAGCAAAGACGGTCAAGAAGAACACTGATGACCACCCTGATCGCGATGCAATATAACGCGATGGACAAGCGCCCGTTACGGGCGCTTTCTTTGCTGATGGCGTTAGTGTTAGCAGGATGTATGTTTTGGGACCCCTCTCGCTTCGCGGCTAAAACCAGCGGGCTGGAAATCTGGCATGGTCTGCTGATGATGTGGGCGGTCTGTGCGGGCATCATTCATGGCGTAGGTTTTCGTCCTCGCGCCGCGCACTGGCAGGGGATTTTCTCGCCTCTACTCGCCGATATCGTGCTTATTGTTGGTCTGATTTTCTTCTTCTTTTGAATAAGAAACATCCTTAATGATCTATGGGCTTGCATAAGCCCATAAATTTTTACTCTCCCTTAACCTCTCCCCATTCCCAAGCCTCAATCGCGCGCGTATAGTAGCAACGTTTAAAAGCACTAACTTTTGTTGCATTACCGGGATGTAAAGTGAATACAACGCTGTTTCGATGGCCGGTTCGTGTCTATTACGAAGACACCGATGCCGGTGGTGTGGTTTATCACGCCAGTTACGTCGCTTTTTATGAAAGAGCACGCACAGAGATGCTGCGTCATCATCACTTCAGTCAGCAGGTGCTGTTGGCTGAGCGAGTTGCCTTCGTGGTGCGGAAAATGACGCTGGAATACTATGCGCCAGCGCGACTCGACGATATGCTCGAAATCCAAACAGAAATTACGTCAATGCGTGGCACCTCTTTGGTTTTCACGCAACGCATTGTCAACGCAGAGAACACCGTGCTTAATGAAGCTGAGGTTCAGATTGTTTGCGTTGATCCACTCAAAATGAAGCCTCGTGCGCTTCCCAAGTCTATTGTCGCGGAGTTTAAGCAGTGACTGACATGAATATCCTTGATTTGTTCCTGAAGGCAAGCCTTCTGGTTAAACTTATCATGTTGATTTTGATTGGTTTTTCAATCGCATCCTGGGCCATCATTATCCAGCGGACACGTATTCTTAACGCGGCAGCGCGTGAAGCCGAAGCGTTTGAAGACAAATTCTGGTCCGGAATCGAACTCTCTCGCCTGTATCAGGAGAGCCAGGGACGTCGTGATAATCTGGCGGGTTCGGAACAAATCTTCTATAGCGGGTTCAAAGAGTTTGCGCGATTGCATCGGGCAAACAACCATGCGCCAGAAGCGGTGGTTGAAGGCGCATCTCGAGCGATGCGGATCTCGATGAACCGTGAACTTGAAACGCTGGAAACGCATATTCCGTTCCTCGGCACCGTGGGTTCCATCAGCCCGTATATCGGTCTGTTCGGTACCGTGTGGGGGATCATGCATGCGTTTATCGCTCTCGGGGCGGTAAAACAGGCGACATTGCAAATGGTTGCACCGGGTATCGCAGAAGCACTGATCGCGACCGCAATCGGTCTGTTCGCCGCGATCCCGGCGGTCATGGCCTATAACCGACTGAATCAGCGCGTTAACAAACTGGAACTGAATTACGACAACTTTATGGAAGAGTTCACCGCGATTCTGCACCGTCAGGCGTTTACCAGCACCGAGAGTAACAAGGGGTAAACCATGGCCAGATCGCGTGGACGAGGTCGTCGCGAACTCAAGTCCGAAATCAATATTGTACCGTTGCTGGACGTATTGCTGGTGCTGCTGCTGATCTTTATGGCGACGGCGCCGATCATCACCCAGAGTGTGGAAGTTGATCTGCCGGATGCGACCGAGTCGCAGGCGGTGAGCAGTAACGACAATCCACCGGTCATTATTGAAGTTTCCGGAGTAGGGCAGTACAGCGTGGTGGTTGAGAAAGATCGTATGGATCAACTGCCGCCGGAACAGGTGATCGCCGAAGCGAAAAGCCGCCTGGAGTCCAATCCGAAAACGGTCTTCTTGATCGGGGGCGCGAAAGACGTGCCTTACGATGAAATAATTAAAGCGCTGAACTTGTTGCACAGTGCGGGTGTGAAGTCGGTTGGCTTAATGACGCAGCCTATCTGATCATTTGCGTCTCTGGTTTGAAAGAGAGCGTGTAACAGGCGAACAGTTTTTGGGAACCGAGAGTGTCAAAGGCAACCGAACAAAACGACAAGCTCAAACGGGCGATAATTATTTCAGCGGTACTGCATGTCATTCTATTTGCAGTCCTGATCTGGAGTTCGTTCGATGAGCATATAGAGGCTTCAGCCGGCGGCGGCGGTGGTTCTTCCATCGATGCCGTGATGGTTGATCCTGGCGCCGTGGTTCAGCAGTACGAACGTCAGCAGCAGCAACAGTCAAGTGCGCAGCGTGCCAAAGAGCAACGAGAGAAACTGGAGCAGCAGCAGGCGGAAGAGCTTCGTGAGAAGCAGGCTGCCGAACAAGAACGGCTTAAGCAGATTGAGAAAGAACGTTTAGCGGCTCAGGAACAGCAGAAGCAGGCTGAGGCTGATACGAAGAAAGCGCAAGAACAGCAGAAACAGGCAGAAGAAGCGGCGCGGAAAGCCGCAGCGGATGCCAAAGCGAAAGCTGACGCGCAGGTGAAAGAAGCTGCCGAAGCCGCGAAGAAAGCGGCGGCGGATGCGCAGAAAAAAGCCGAAGCAGAAGCAGCAAAAGCCGCTGCTGACGCGAAGAAGAAAGCGGAAGCAGAAGCGGCTAAAGCGGCTGCCGACGCGAAGAAGAAAGTTGAGGCAGAGGCCGCTAAGCAAGCTGCCGCGGAAAAAGCGGCTGCAGCCAAAGCCGCCGCCGCCGAGAAAGCCGCTGCTGAGAAAAAAGCAGCCGCAGAAAAGGCCGCCGCTGATAAAAAAGCTGCAGCTGAGAAAGCCGCTGCCGATAAGAAAGCAGCAGCCGATAAAGCCGCTGCGGCCAAAAAGGCGGCTGCGGCATCCGGCGTTGACGATCTATTTGGCGAGCTCAGCTCCGGTAAGAATGCGCCGAAAACTGGCGGTGGGGCGAAAGGAAGCAATGCGTCGCCTTCAGGAAGTGGTAACACTAAGAATAACGGCGCTTCTGGCGCTGAAATCAACGACTACAAGAACCAGATTGTGGCGGCTATATCTAGCAGACTTAACGACAAATCGCTGTATGCCGGGAAAACGTGCAAGTTGCATATTAAACTGGCTACTGATGGAATGGTGTTGAGCGTTGAATCTGAAGGTGGTGATGAAGCATTGTGCCAGGCAGCTCTTGTGGCTGTAAACCAGGCAAAATTACCTAAGCCACCGACTCAGGCTGTCTATGAGGTGTTCAAAGATGCAGCGTTGAATTTTAAGCCATAAGCGGAACCGGTGCGGTGACTGCTACCGGGTTCTGATAGTGTTGTGTAATTGAGTTTGTTAACCTTCTGCCACATTATCCAGGGCTATCTGTTCGGATAAGGGAGATATAATGAAGCAGGCATTACGATTAGCTTTTGGTTTTTTTATACTGTTAGCTGCATCAGCGCATGCAACAGTAAGCATTGATATCACGGACTGGAACGACTCGGCGCGTCCGATTGGCGTTGTGCCATTCCAGTGGGCGGGGCCGGGTGCTGCACCTGAAGATATCGGTGGTATCGTTGGCGCAGACCTGCGCAACAGCGGTAAATTCAATCCGTTAGACCGGTCTCGTTTGCCACAGCAACCAGGGACTGCGCAGGAAGTACAACCTGCTGCCTGGTCTGCGCTGGGGATTGACGCGGTTGTGGTCGGTCAGGTGACTCCTAATCCGGACGGTTCCTACAATGTCGCTTATCAACTGGTTGACACCGGCGGCGCACCGGGTACTGTACTGGCTCAGAACTCCTACAAAGTGAACAAGCAGTGGCTGCGTTATGCCGGCCATACTGCCAGTGACGAAGTGTTTGAGAAACTGACCGGTATTAAAGGCGCATTCCGTACCCGTATCGCGTATGTTGTTCAGACTAACGGCGGCCAGTTCCCGTATGAACTGCGCGTGTCTGACTATGATGGCTACAACCAGTTTGTGGTCCACCGTTCACCGCAGCCGTTGATGTCTCCGGCCTGGTCTCCGGACGGTTCTAAACTGGCGTATGTGACTTTCGAAAGCGGCCGTTCTGCGCTGGTTATCCAGACGCTGTCAAACGGTGCGGTTCGTCAGGTTGCATCATTCCCGCGTCACAACGGTGCGCCGGCGTTTTCTCCGGATGGCAGCAAACTGGCATTTGCCCTGTCTAAAACCGGGAGTCTGAACCTGTATGTGATGGATATTGGCTCAGGCCAGATTCGTCAGGTGACCGATGGTCGCAGCAACAATACGGAGCCGACCTGGTTCCCGGACAGCCAGAACCTGGCCTTTACGTCGGATCAGGCGGGTCGTCCGCAAGTGTATAAAGTTAACGTTAACGGCGGTGCTCCGCAGCGTATTACCTGGGAAGGTTCACAAAACCAGGATGCTGATGTCAGCAGCGACGGCAAATTTATGGTAATGGTAAGCTCAAATAGTGGGCAGCAACACATTGCCAAACAAGATCTGGTAGCGGGTGGCGTACAAGTTCTGTCGTCAACGTTCCTGGACGAAACGCCAAGTCTGGCACCTAACGGCACTATGGTAATCTACAGCTCTTCTCAGGGGATGGGATCCGTGCTGAATTTGGTTTCTACAGATGGGCGTTTCAAAGCGCGTCTTCCGGCAACTGATGGACAGGTAAAATTCCCTGCCTGGTCGCCGTATCTGTGATAATAAATAATTGATTAATAAAGGAATCATTGAAATGCAACTGAACAAAGTGCTGAAAGGGCTGATGATTGCTCTGCCTGTTATGGCTATTGCGGCATGTTCTTCTAACAAGAACGCCAGCAATGACGGCAGCGAAGGCATGCTGGGTGCCGGCACTGGTATGGATGCAAACGGCAGCGGCAACATGTCCTCCGAAGAGCAGGCTCGTCTGCAGATGCAACAGCTGCAGCAGAACAACATCGTTTACTTCGATCTGGACAAGTACGATATCCGTTCTGACTTTGCTGCAATGCTGGATGCACACGCTAACTTCCTGCGTAGCAACCCGTCTTACAAAGTCACCGTAGAAGGTCACGCGGACGAACGTGGTACTCCTGAGTACAACATCTCCCTGGGTGAACGTCGTGCGAACGCCGTTAAGATGTACCTGCAGGGTAAAGGCGTTTCTGCTGACCAGATCTCCATCGTTTCTTACGGTAAAGAAAAACCTGCAGTACTGGGTCACGACGAAGCGGCTTACTCCAAAAACCGTCGTGCCGTACTGGTTTACTAAGAGAATTGCATGAGCAGTAACTTCAGACATCATCTGTTGAGTCTGTCGTTACTGGTTGGCATAGCGGCCCCATGGGCCGCTTTTGCTCAGGCGCCAATCAGTAGTGTCGGCTCAGGCTCGGTCGAAGACCGTGTCACTCAACTCGAGCGTATTTCTAACGCTCACAGTCAGCTTTTAACCCAACTCCAGCAGCAACTCTCTGATAATCAGGCCGATATCGACTCCCTGCGTGGTCAAATCCAGGAAAGTCAGTATCAACTGAATCAGGTTGTTGAGCGTCAGAAGCAGATCCTGCTGCAGATGGACAGTTTGAGCAGTGGCGGCGCTGCCGCGCAACCTACAGGCGGTGATCAGAGCGGAGCAGCAACGGGGGCAGCGACACCTGCGCCTGATGCGGGTGCTGCGACGTCGGGAGCGCCGGTACAAAGCGGTGACGCGAATACCGATTACAATGCGGCAATCGCTCTGGTGCAGGATAAATCCCGCCAGGATGATGCGATTGTGGCATTCCAGAACTTCATCAAAAAGTACCCTGATTCGACCTATCAGCCGAATGCCAACTATTGGCTCGGTCAGTTGAATTACAACAAGGGTAAAAAAGATGATGCCGCGTTTTATTTTGCTTCGGTGGTAAAGAACTACCCGAAGTCACCTAAGGCTGCAGACGCGATGTATAAAGTTGGCGTGATCATGCAGGACAAAGGTGACAGTGCGAAAGCAAAAGCGGTATATCAGCAGGTTATCAGCAAATACCCAGGTACCGAAGGCGCGAAGCAAGCGCAAAAACGTCTTGGCGCGATGTAATGCACAGCATGCGACCAGAAATCGAATTATTTCTGGTCGTGTCGTGCGATTCCTAAGCAGTTGAGTGATCTACATCGAAATTTTTGTTGCGCTCAAATCTGAAATCAGTAATATATGCCGCCGTTGCCAAGGGATATCAAACAAACCAAAAGCAGCGCAAAAGTGGGTCGTTAGCTCAGTTGGTAGAGCAGTTGACTTTTAATCAATTGGTCGCAGGTTCGAATCCTGCACGACCCACCAATCGTTCTGGTGGACGCGAGAGTAGAACGTGAAGGATAACGTTGCGAAAGCAACGGCCCGTAGGGCGAGGCGAAGCCGAGTCATCCTGCACACCCACCACTTAAAGATGGAAACATCTTACCAGCGTAGTATCGGGTGATTAGCTCAGCTGGGAGAGCACCTCCCTTACAAGGAGGGGGTCGGCGGTTCGATCCCGTCATCACCCACCACTCGGGTCGTTAGCTCAGTTGGTAGAGCAGTTGACTTTTAATCAATTGGTCGCAGGTTCGAATCCTGCACGACCCACCAATTAAACATCGTACTTAGATGTTGAACGTGAAGGATAACGTTGCGCTAGCAACGGCCCGAAGGGCGAGGCGAAGCCGAGTCATCCTGCACGACCCACCAATTTAATATTAAATATCGAATTGGTGCCGAGTAAAATCTTTCAGGTAACACCCGAATGGGGCGTTAGCTCAGTTGGTAGAGCAGTTGACTTTTAATCAATTGGTCGCAGGTTCGAATCCTGCACGCCCCACCAATATTAAAGTGGGTTCCTGAAAAGAATAAAGCAGTAAATCCCATATGGGTCGTTAGCTCAGTTGGTAGAGCAGTTGACTTTTAATCAATTGGTCGCAGGTTCGAATCCTGCACGACCCACCAATTAAACATCGTACTTAGATGTTGAACGTGAAGGATAACGTTGCGCTAGCAACGGCCCGAAGGGCGAGGCGAAGCCGAGTCATCCTGCACGACCCACCAGTGTAAAAAGGCGCCCTAAAGGCGCCTTTTTGCTATACACAGAATTTAACGATTCGAACCTGCGTCACGCCTGATGACGCTTCGCTTATCAGGCCTACAATGATTGATCTGGTCAATGGCTACGCCCTGCACGAACCACCAGTGTAAAAGAGGGCGCTTGCGGCGCACAGAATTTAACGATTCAAACCTGCGTCACGCCTGATGGCGCTTCGCTTATCAGACCTACAATGATTGAGCTGGTCAATGGCTACGCCCTTGTAGGCCGGATAAGACGTCAGTCGCCATCCGGCGTTAGCAAGCGCAATTGTTGTGACTTTTGCCGCTCAATCCGCTATCTTGTTTAGCATATAAAACAAATATGACCGAACATGGCATGCATCACGCCTTAAGTCGGTTATTTCGTTAAGCCAGTAAAACGAGAAAGCATGATGAGCGTGATGTTTGACCCTGAAGCCGCAATCTATCCGTTTCCCCCTAAGCCGGTACCGCTGAGCGCCGATGAAAAGGCGTTCTACCGCGAAAAGATCAAGCGCCTGCTGAAGGAGCGTGATGCGGTGATGGTGGCGCACTATTACACCGACCCTGAAATTCAGCAACTGGCCGAAGAGACCGGCGGCTGTATCTCTGACTCACTGGAGATGGCCCGCTTTGGCGCAAATCATCCCGCCTCCACGCTGCTTGTCGCAGGGGTGCGCTTTATGGGCGAGACGGCCAAAATCCTCAGCCCGGAAAAAACCATTTTAATGCCAACCCTCGAGGCGGAATGTTCGTTAGATCTCGGCTGCCCGATTGACGCGTTCAGCGCGTTCTGTGATGCCCACCCGGATCGTACCGTCGTGGTCTACGCCAATACCTCCGCGGCGGTTAAGGCTCGCGCCGACTGGGTGGTGACGTCCAGCATTGCCGTTGAACTGATTGAGCATCTGGATAGTTTGGGTGAAAAAATCATCTGGGCACCGGATCGCCATCTCGGGAATTATGTCCAGAAACAAACGGGTGCAGATGTCCTCTGCTGGCAGGGGGCGTGCATTGTCCATGATGAATTCAAAACACAGGCGCTGAGTCGTATGAAAGGGCTGTACCCGGATGCCGCGATCCTGGTTCATCCGGAATCACCGCAGTCGATCGTGGATATGGCCGATGCCGTCGGTTCGACCAGTCAGCTCATTAGTGCAGCCAAAACCCTGCCGCATCAGCAACTTATTGTCGCCACCGATCGGGGTATTTTCTACAAAATGCAGCAGGCAGTACCGGGCAAAGAGTTGCTGGAAGCCCCCACTGCCGGTGAAGGCGCCACCTGCCGCAGCTGCGCGCACTGCCCGTGGATGGCGATGAACGGCCTCAAAGCGATTGCTGAAGGCCTGGAGCAGGGTGGGAAGACCCATGAGATTCACGTTGATAAGGCGCTGAGAGAAGGCGCATTAGTGCCGTTAAACCGCATGCTGGAATTTGCGGCTACACTACGTGCGTAGATAATGAAACGCTCTGGGGGAAAAGATGGACTTTTTTAGCACGCAGAACATTCTGGTACATATTCCAATAGGCGCAGGGGGTTACGATCTGTCGTGGATCGAAGCGGTGGGCACCATCGCCGGTTTGCTGTGTATTGGCCTTGCCAGCATGGAGAAGATCAGCAACTACGCTTTCGGCCTGATTAACGTTACGCTGTTTGCGATCATCTTTTTCCAGATCCAGCTCTACGCCAGTCTGCTGCTGCAGCTTTTCTTCTTCGCTGCCAACATTTACGGCTGGTACGCCTGGTCGCGGCAGACCACGCAGAACGAGGCGGAACTCAAAATTCGCTGGCTGCCTCTGCCTAAGGCGCTGGGCTGGCTGGCGGTTTGCGTGGTGGCGATCGGTCTGATGACGGTCTACATCGACCCGGTCTTTGCCTTTCTGACCCGCATTGCGGTAACTGTCATGCAGATGCTGGGCTTGCAGGTTGTTGTTCCGCAATTGCAGCCTGATGCCTTCCCGTTCTGGGATTCCTGCATGATGGTGCTGTCAATTGTGGCGATGATCCTGATGACCCGCAAATACGTTGAGAACTGGCTGCTGTGGGTGGTTATCAATGTGATTAGCGTCGTGATCTTTGCCCTGCAAGGGGTTTATGCGATGTCGCTGGAGTACTTGATCCTGACCTTCATTGCGCTCAACGGCAGCAGGATGTGGATTAACAGCGCGCGCGAACGAGGCTCACACGCGCTGTCCCATTAGTGGTGATGATGTGAATGGTCGGACACCTTCTGATTCAGATCGCAGTCCGGCCCGTGACAGGGCTGATATTCCATCTGAATGGTGGCGTGTTCAATCTGGTAATGATGAATGAGAAAGTGCTGGATGCGCTCCAGCAGCCCGTCATGATCGTGCGGCGGGATCACCTGTACATGCAGGGTCATGACCGGTTTTTCACCCACCATCCATACGTGCACGTGATGGACGTTACGCACTTCGGGAAGCTCCCGGCTAAGGTGGCGTTGCAACGCAGCGATATCCAGCGAAACCGGGGCACCTTCCAGCAACTCATTCACGCTATCTTTCAATAAGCGCCACGCGCTCCGCAGGACCAGCAGCGAGACCAGTATTGACAGTATCGGGTCAGCGGGCGTCCAGCCGGTCCAGATAATAATCACCGCCGCGATGATAGCCCCGACCGAACCCAGCAAATCACCCATCACATGCAGTGCCGCGGCGCGTACGTTCAGGTTTTTCTCTTCGCTGCCACGATGCAGGATCCAGAAGGCAAGGATGTTTGCCAGCAAGCCCGCGACGGCGATGATCATCATCATGCCGCCCGCCACCGGGCGCGGCGTGTAGAAGCGCTCAATCGCCTCCCAGACGATTAAAATCGTAATGACCACCAGCGCAATCGCGTTGACGAAGGCAGCCAGTGTCGTAAGCCTCAGCCAGCCAAAAGTGTGGCGGATGGTCGGTGGTCGGCGGGCAAACTGGACGGCCAGCAGGGCAAACAACAGCGCGGCGGCATCGGTCAGCATGTGTCCGGCATCGGCGAGCAACGCCAGCGAGCCGGATAAAATCCCTCCCACCACCTCCAGCAACATAAAGCCCGCCGTGATGCAAAACGCGAGCAGCAGGCGACGGGCATTGCCATCCTCGGGCAGGTGAGGGGCCGAATGAGAGTGTGAGTGCGCCATAATGTCATCCCTTAGTTATTTTCATCTTAACTGTATGACATCATACCGTTTCTGGACGAATAAAATAAAAAGGAGAGCCAGCGCTCTCCCATTATTAGCCCTGTTTTCAGTATTACTGGGTAGTGCCATCGGTTTTGCTATCAACATTGCTGTTCATACCTTCACCGGTTTCCACTTTTTTGTTCATGTCCGGGCAGCGCCCGTCCTTACACATGGTGTTTTTGTGCACCTCATCCTGGGTCATTTCATCGTGATTCATGGATGAGCCATTTGGATGCAGCATTGTGCCGCCAGAGTTGATGTTGTCGTTATCAACGTTATTCGGGGCGACGTTTTCTTTTGCATCCGGAGCAACCTGGCCGGCGTCGGCGGCGGCGTTCGCCTGGCCATTATTGCTCTGGGTACTGGATTCGGCGGCCAGTGCAGCGCCGCTGGCGAGGCTGAGCGTGGCGGTCAAAAAAAGTGAAGCCAATGTTGTCATTTGCATAAGATGCTCCTGTTTTGGTTGAGATGTCGGATAACGTCTTCCAACAGTGCATATGCCAGTCAAAGGGTCAGGCAATGGTTGAAGATCCCAGATGAGCGCAATGGCTCAGTAGAGAATCTTGAAAAAATTCATAAACAGAGTGGTTGCAGTTAAAAATTGTAGGTTAGATCTCGTTTTTCGCTACTTTGTGGCGTTTTTTAGCTAAATTCCAGGATTAATCCGTCCGAAGTGTAAAAGCCCGTTTACACTTTTAGACTGAGGATATAGATTGGGGGGATTGCATTCATTTAGATAAGTATGGCTACGCTGGAATAATCATGAATTATCAGAACGACGATTTACGTATTAAAGAGATCAACGAGTTATTACCCCCTGTCGCACTGCTGGAAAAATTCCCCGCTACAGAAAATGCCGCCAACACGGTTGCCCATGCGCGTAAAGCCATTCACAAAATTTTGAAAGGGAATGACGATCGCCTGCTGGTGGTGATTGGTCCATGCTCGATTCATGATCCCGTCGCGGCGAAAGAGTACGCAGGTCGCTTGCTGGCACTGCGTGAAGCGCTGAAAGGCGAACTGGAAATCGTCATGCGTGTCTACTTTGAGAAACCGCGTACGACCGTTGGCTGGAAAGGGTTGATTAACGATCCGCACATGGATAACAGCTTCCAGATCAATGACGGCTTGCGTATTGCGCGCAAGCTGCTGTTGGATATCAACGACAGCGGCCTGCCGACGGCGGGTGAATTCCTCGATATGATTACCCCGCAATATCTGGCGGACATGATGAGCTGGGGCGCGATTGGCGCGCGTACCACAGAATCTCAGGTTCACCGTGAGCTGGCGTCGGGTCTCTCTTGTCCGGTTGGCTTCAAGAACGGTACCGATGGCACCATCAAAGTGGCGATTGATGCCATCAATGCTGCCGGTGCGCCACACTGCTTCCTGTCGGTCACCAAATGGGGTCACTCCGCCATTGTGAACACCAGCGGTAACGGCGACTGCCATATTATTCTGCGCGGCGGCAAAGAGCCGAACTACAGCGCTGCACATGTCGCGGCGGTGAAAGAAGGTCTGGCGAAAGCGGGGCTGCCCGCGCAAATCATGATTGATTTCAGCCATGCCAATTCCTGTAAGCAGTTTAAAAAGCAGATGGAAGTCGGGGCCGATGTGTGCCAGCAAATCGCCAGCGGCGAAACCGCGATAATGGGCGTGATGATTGAAAGCCATCTGGTTGAAGGTAATCAGAACCCGGACAGTGGTGAACCGCTGGTGTACGGCAAAAGCATTACCGATGCCTGTATTAACTGGGAAGATACCGACACTATCCTGCGCCAACTCGCGGATGCGGTAAAAGCGCGTCGCGGATAAAACCTCGTTAACCTGAGCAGCCGACTCCTGGAGTCGGCTTTTTTGTCTCTTCGTCGTCTACATCAATCTATCGGGATATAATTTTTTATATAGCGTGTGACAAGTGCGCTATAATTCGGCCTTCATCCGCAAACTCCCGTTACCCGCTATGTCTCTTCTTTCTCAGACACCCGTTGACGATGCCATTAATGCGCAATATCGCAGGATCATCCGCAGGCGTGTACTGTTGGTGCTGATGAGCGTACTGGCGATTGTCGGCTCGTTGTTGCTGGATTTCACGCTTGGCCCGTCAGGTTTGCCAGTCGGCGAGCTCTGGCAAACGCTGATTCATCCGATGAGCGCCAGCGGCGGCACCCGGGTTATCGTCTGGGAAATCCGCCTGCCTTACGCCCTCATGGCGCTGTTGGTTGGCATGGCGCTGGGGCTGGCAGGGGCAGAAATGCAGACCATCCTCAATAATCCGCTGGCGAGTCCATTCACATTGGGCGTCTCTTCGGCGGCGGCATTTGGCGCGGCGCTGGCGATTGTGCTGGGGATCGGTATTCCTGGTGTTCCTGACGCGTGGTTTATTCCGGCGAATGCCTTCATTTTTGCATTGCTCTCTGCGCTGCTGCTCGACGGTATTACCCGCTGGACCCGCGTGGCGACGTCCGGCGTGGTGCTCTTTGGTATCGCGCTGGTCTTTACCTTCAATGCGCTGGTATCGATGATGCAGTTTGTGGCTGATGAGGATACGTTGCAGGGACTGGTGTTCTGGACGATGGGCAGTCTGGCACGGGCGTCGTGGGAAAAACTGGCCGTACTGGCACTGGCGTTTATCTGCGTCGGCGCGTGGTCAATGCGCAGCGCCTGGCAACTGACCGCGCTGCGGTTGG
Source organism: Citrobacter amalonaticus Y19 (assembly GCF_000981805.1). Classification (NCBI taxonomy): domain Bacteria; kingdom Pseudomonadati; phylum Pseudomonadota; class Gammaproteobacteria; order Enterobacterales; family Enterobacteriaceae; genus Citrobacter; species Citrobacter amalonaticus. Next base: position 756,421 of record NZ_CP011132.1, read on the forward strand.
GGGAGGAGCGGGCGATGAGTTTTGGCATCGACGTACGCCGCTTACGCCTGTCATCGCTGTTGCGTATCAGTTTGCTGTCCGCACTCTCGGTAGCCTTCGTCGGGCCGATTGGCTTCATCGGCCTGGTGGCGCCGCACATTTCACGCCTGCTGTTTGGTGAAGATCACCGCTTCTATCTGCCTGGCAGCATCCTGACGGGCGGGCTGGTGCTCTCTCTGGCCTCTGTTGCCTCGAAAAATATTCTTCCTGGTATCATTATTCCGGTGGGCATTGTCACTTCGCTGGTGGGGGTTCCCTTCTTTTTGAGCATTATTTTGCGCCACCGCGGGAGCATGTCATGAGTGGCTTGATCCTGCGAGGCGTCACTGCGGGCTATCCGAAGCGAACGGTGATTGACAATCTTAACGTCGACGAACTGCCGCGCGGCAAAATTACCGCGCTGCTGGGGCCGAACGGTTGCGGGAAATCCACCTTGTTACGCGCGCTGGCCGGATTGAATAAAGCGCAGGGGGAGATGATGCTTGGGGGCGAAAACCTGTCGGCGCTGTCGCTGGTTGAGCGGGCCGCCAGCGTCGTGTTTTTGCCCCAGTCGCTGGCGCAGGGAGTGCATTTGCATGTTCTGGAGTCGGTATATGTTGCGCAGCGGGCGCTGGGTAAACGCGATGATAAACAGGTGCTGGCGATTCTCGAACAACTGGGGATTGCCCATCTGGCATTGCACTATCTCGATCAGCTTTCCGGGGGGCAACGGCAGCTTGTGGGGCTGGCGCAATCGCTGATCCGCCGTCCCGAGCTGTTGCTGCTCGATGAACCCCTGAGTGCGTTGGATCTGAACTATCAGTTTCATGTGATGGATGTGGTTCGCCGTGAGACCCGGCTGCGTAATATGGTCACGGTGGTGGTGGTGCATGACATCAATATTGCGCTGCGCCACTGTGAACATGTGCTGATGCTGAAAGCCGGAAAGCGGGTCGCCAGCGGTGAACCGGAAAAGGTCATCACCACAGAAAGTCTGGCGCAAGTCTATAACGTACAGGCTCGCGTGGAGCGCTGCTCACAGGGCAGGGCGCAGGTGGTGCTGGATGGGGTGATTGGGGTTTAAGAAGAATGACCCGGTTAGCGTTCGCCACCGGGTCATTCAGATTACTTCGCTTTACCCTGGTTGGCGACGGCAGCGGCTTTCGCGGCGATCTCGTCAGCATTACCCAGATAGTAGCGCTTGAGCGGCTTGAAGTTTTCGTCGAACTCATACACCAGCGGTACGCCGGTTGGGATGTTCAATTCGAGGATTTCTTCTTCGCTCAGGTTGTCGAGGTATTTTACCAGCGCGCGCAGGGAGTTACCGTGCGCCGCGATGATGACGCGCTCGCCGCTCTTCATGCGTGGCAGAATGGTATCGTTCCAGTAAGGGATAACGCGATCGATGGTCAGTGCCAGGCTTTCGGTCAGCGGCAGCTCTTTTTCGGTCAGTTTGGCATAACGCGGATCGTGGCCCGGATAGCGCTCGTCATCTTTGGTCAGTTCCGGCGGGGTCACCGCGAAACCACGACGCCACTGTTTAACCTGCTCGTCACCGTACTTCTCAGCGGTTTCCGCTTTATTCAGACCCTGCAACGCACCGTAGTGACGTTCGTTCAGCTTCCAGGATTTCTCCACCGGCAACCAGGCCTGATCCAGTTCATCCAGTACGTTCCACAGCGTGTGGATGGCACGTTTCAGCACAGAGGTATAAGCAAAATCGAAGCTATAGCCTTCCGCTTTCAGCAGTTTGCCTGCCGCTTTCGCTTCGCCTACGCCTTTCTCGGACAGGTCAACGTCGTACCAACCGGTGAAGCGGTTTTCATTGTTCCACTGGCTTTCGCCGTGGCGTACCAGAACCAGCTTAGTTACAGCCATACTCTCACTCCTCAAGCTTTATCGAATGATAATAATTCTCATTATATTGCCGTAGCGGGGCAGCGGCAATGCTTACGCATAACCATAGCGAAAATAGTGCAGCAGTGTAAGGTTCTTGTGAACTCTGAGTTGCGATTTTGTCTTTGAGTGGTGGGGATTTGAACAAAACAGATTTTGTAGGCCCGATAAGCTTGCGCCATCGGGCATGTTACATGTTACGTCAAACAGGAATAAAGCGATATTCCGTCAGGCTGGTGTACTCTTCGCCGGGACGCAGAACGCAGTCTGGTTGCGGCCATTCCGGATGGTTCGGGCTGTCCGGCAGGAATTCACTCTCCAGTGCCAGGCCCTGATAATCGCCGTAGGCGTGCGGTCCACGCGAAGAGGTGCCGCCGAGAAAGTTACCCGAGTAAAATTGCAGCGCCGGAGCCGAGGTGTAAACCTCCATCTGCAACTTCCCGTCCTCAGAAGAGAGCAGGGCAACCGGCTTTTTACTGTCGCCTTTTGCCTGCAACAGGAAGGCGTGATCGTAACCCTTCACTTTGCGCTGGTCGTCATCGGTAAGGAATTCGCTGGCGATGGCCTTCGCGGTGCGAAAATCAAATGAAGTTCCGGCGACCGGTTTCAGACCGTCGCGTGGGATCCCGCCTTCATCCACCGGCAGATACTCATCCGCCAGAAGCTGCAGCGTATGGTTGCGCACATCGGTCTGATCGCCATCAAGGTTGAAGTAGACATGGTTGGTCAGATTCACCGGACACGGCTTATCCACCGTCGCGCGATAGGTAATGGAGATGCGGTTGTCATCGGTCAGACGATACTGCACCGTGGCGCAAAGGTTGCCCGGAAAGCCCTGATCGCCATCGTCTGAGCTTATCGCAAACAGAACCTGACGCTCGTTATGGTTAACGATTTGCCAGCGGCGTTTATCAAATCCGTCCGGTCCACCGTGCAACTGGTTGACGCCCTGGCTTGGTTGCAGGGTCACCGTTTCCCCATTGAGGACATAGCGACTGTCGGCGATGCGGTTGGCGTAACGACCAATTGAGGCGCCCAGAAACGCCGCCTGGTTCTGATAATGCTCCGGACTGGCACAGCCCAGCAGCGCTTCACGCACGCAGCCGTCGGAAAGGGGAATGCGGGCCGAGAGTAACGTAGCACCCCAGTCCATCAGCGTGACCACCATCCCCGCGCTATTGCGCAGGGTTAACAGGCGATACGGCTGACCATCGGGTGCCAGTGCGGGAGTTTCATTCAGCACTGTCCTGCTCCTTGTGATGGTTTGCATACATAGAACGTTTCTTTGATGCCGGTTTTGGCTTCGTACTGCGCGGCGACGGCTTGCTGAACGGTTGGGACCAGTGCTTCCGGCATCAGTGCGACGATGCAGCCGCCAAATCCGCCTCCGGTCATGCGTACGCCGCCTTTGTCACCAATGGTGGCTTTGACGATGTCAACCAGCGTATCAATCTGCGGCACGGTGATTTCGAAATCATCACGCATTGAGGCGTGCGATTCAGCCATCAGTTGCCCCATGCGGTGTAGATCGCCTTTTTCCAGCGCGCTGGCGGCTTCCACCGTTCGCGCATTCTCAGTTAACACGTGACGGACGCGTTTGGCAACCAGTGGGTCCAGTTCATTCGCCACGGCGTTAAAGGCTTCGAGACTGACATCACGCAATGCCGGTTGCTGGAAGAAACGAGCGCCCGTTTCGCACTGCTGACGGCGCGTGTTGTACTCGCTGCCGACCAGCGTGCGCTTAAAGTTGCTGTTGATGATAACAATCGCCACGCCTTCTGGCATTGAAACCGCTTTGGTGCCGAGCGTCCGACAGTCGATCAGCAGGGCATGATCTTTCTTACCCAGCGCGGAGATGAGCTGATCCATAATTCCGCAGTTACAACCGACAAACTGGTTTTCCGCTTCCTGACCGTTAAGCGCAATCTGCGCACCGTCCAGCGGCAGATGATAAAGCTGCTGGAACACGGTGCCGACCGCCACTTCCAGCGAGGCGGAAGAGCTCAGTCCCGCGCCCTGTGGAACATTACCGCTGATCACCAGGTCCGCGCCGCCAAAGCTGCTGTCGCGTTTTAACAGGTGTTTTACCACGCCGCGCACATAGTTTGCCCATTGCTGGCTGTCGTGAGTCACGATGGGGGCATCGAGGGAGAACTCGTCAGTCTGATTATCGTAATCGGCAGCAATGACGCGGATCAGGCGGTCGTTGCGGGCGGCGCAACTGATCACGGTTTGATAATCAATGGCGCAGGGCAGCACAAAGCCGTCGTTATAATCGGTATGCTCACCGATAAGGTTGACGCGGCCTGGTGCCTGAATGGTGTGGGTCGCAGGGTAGCCGAAAATTTCTGCAAACAGAGATTGTGTTTTCTCTTTCAGACTCATTTTTATACTCCGGATTCGCGAAAATGGATGTCGCTGACCGCGCGCAGACGTTCTGCCGCTTGTTCCGCTGTGAGATCGCGCTGGGTCTCTGCCAGCATTTCGTAACCGACCATAAATTTACGGACGGTTGCAGAGCGCAGCAGCGGCGGATAAAAGTGCGCGTGCAACTGCCAGTGGTCATTCTCTTCGCCGTTAAACGGCGCGCCGTGCCAGCCCATCGAATACGGGAAAGAGCACTGGAAGAGATTGTCATAACGGCTGGTCAGTTTTTTCAACGCCAGCGCCAGGTCTGCGCGCTGTTCGTCGGTCAAATCGGTGATGCGTAGTACATGCGCTTTCGGCAGCAACAGCGTTTCGAACGGCCATGCCGCCCAGTAGGGCACAACAGCCAGCCAGTGATCGGTTTCCACTACCGTACGGCTGCCGTCAGCCAGTTCACGCTGCACGTAGTCGACCAGCATCGGCGACCCCTGCTCAGCCAGCCAGGCTTTTTGCAGACGATCTTCGCGTTCAGCTTCGTTTGGTAAGAAACTGTTGGCCCAAATCTGTCCGTGGGGATGGGGGTTAGAGCAGCCCATCGCCGCGCCTTTGTTTTCAAAGACCTGCACCCAGGGATAGCGTTTCCCGAGGTCTGCGGTTTGCTCTTGCCAGGTTTTCACAATTTCAGTCAGGGCGGGAACGCTTAGCTCCGGCAGCGTTTTACTGTGATCAGGCGAGAAGCAAATGACGCGACTGGTGCCGCGCGCGCTCTGGCAGCGCATCAGCGGGTCGTGACTGTCCGGCGCGTCGGGGGTGTCGGTCATTAACGCCGCGAAGTCGTTGGTGAAGACGAACGTCCCACTGTAATCCGGGTTCTTATCGCCAGTGACGCGGGTATTGCCCGCACACAGGAAGCAGTCCGGATCGTGTGCCGGCAGCACGTCGTTAGAGGGCGTTTCTTGCGCCCCCTGCCAGGGGCGTTTAGCACGATGCGGCGAGACCAGAATCCACTGCCCGGTGAGCAGATTAAAACGACGATGCGGATGATCGACGGGGTTAAATTGACTCATGGTGGTTTCTTAATCCTCGTATCCCTGCGGATGACGCGACTGCCAGTGCCAGGTGTCCTGTGCCATCTCATCAAGCGTGCGCGTCACGCGCCAGTCCAGTTCGCGGTCAGCTTTGCTGGCATCCGCCCAGTAGGCAGGCAGGTCGCCATCGCGACGCGGCGCAAAATGGTAGTTAACCGGTTTACCGCAGGCTTTGCTGAAGGCGTTGACCACGTCCAGCACGCTGCTGCCGACACCCGCGCCGAGGTTGTAAATATGGACGCCCTGAATGCCTGCCAGTTTTTCCATCGCGGCAACGTGACCGTCAGCGAGATCCATCACATGGATGTAATCGCGTACGCCGGTGCCGTCTTCGGTTGGGTAGTCGTTGCCAAAAATGGCGAGGGAGTCGCGACGGCCCACCGCCACCTGCGCGATGTACGGCATCAGGTTATTCGGGATGCCCTGCGGGTCTTCGCCCATGTCACCTGATGGATGCGCGCCGACCGGGTTGAAATAGCGCAGCAGCGCGATGCTCCACTCCGGCTGGGCTTTTTGCAGATCGGTGAGGATCTGCTCGACCATCAATTTGCTTTTGCCATAAGGGCTTTGCGGCGTACCGGTCGGGAAGCTTTCGACGTAAGGGATTTTCGGCTGGTCGCCGTAGACGGTTGCCGATGAGCTGAAAATGACGTTTTTGACGCCGGCGGCGCGCATGGCGCTAATCAGTCGCAGTGTGCCGTTGACGTTGTTGTCATAGTATTCCAGCGGTTTTGCGACCGATTCGCCGACGGCCTTCAGCCCGGCAAAATGGATGACGGTGTCAACCGCGTGATCGTGCAGAATTTCGGTTATCAGCGCTTCGTTGCGGATATCGCCTTCGACAAACGTCGGATGTTTGCCGCTCAGACGTTCAATAACTGGCAGTACGCTGCGCTTACTGTTACAGAGGTTATCAAGGATGATGACGTCATGACCGTTTTTCAGTAACTGTACACAAGTATGGCTTCCTATGTAACCGCTACCACCGGTGACCAGAACTCTCATAATTCGCTCCGTTAAGCTTATGGTATGGAATTACCATAGCATAACAAAGATGCGAAAAGTGTGACATGGAATAAAATAGTGGAATCGTTTACACTCGCAAATTCTCTCGCTGAGTCATCAATTATTCGATTATAAATCATAAACTTTAAGAATGATTGCGCCTTTTATCCGAAAAAAAAGGGCGCTTTCGCGCCCACGGATGAAAACTAACGCAACGGCGTTTGCAGATAGGTATATGTCTCGCCCTCTGGTACAAACTCCAGACGGTGGGTAATACAGGCCGGCGCATCTTCAGCGTGATGGGAGACAAACAGCAACTGCGTGTCGCCCTCGCTAATTAACACGTCGACAAAACGACGGATGAGCTGGCGGTTCAGCGGGTCCAGTCCCTGTAACGGTTCGTCCAGAATCAGCAGGGTCGGGTGCTTAACCAGCGCCCGGGCGATCAGCGCCAGTCGTTGTTGTCCCCAGGAGAGACTATGAAACGGCGCGTCGGCGGTGCGTTTGTCGAGTCCCAGAATATCCAGCCACTGCTGCGCGAGTTTCTGCTGACGATCCGACACGGCCTGATAGATCCCGATAGAGTCAAAATAGCCCGACAGAATCACATTGCGCACGGTGGTACTCACCCGGTAGTCGAGATGCAGACTGCTACTGACATAGCCGATGTGTTTTTTGATATCCCAGATGGTTTCACCGCTGCCGCGACGACGACCAAATAGCGTCAGATCGTTGCTGTATCCCTGCGGATGGTCGCCGGTTATCAGGCTGAGCAATGTGGATTTTCCGGCGCCGTTGGGGCCGACAATCTGCCAGTGCTCACCGGGATCCACCTGCCAGCTCAGACGATCGAGAATAGGGCGGTCGTTGTACGACACGACGCCATCCTTGAGGATGATCCGCGGCGTATCGGCGGACAGAACAGGGTGGGCGGCAGGTTCGTCGGCTTCAGGCAGCGCCACCCCTTCCAGTCGCTCGCTATGGGCAAGTTGGGCGATCAGCGCCTGCTGGAGTAAGTCCGTTTTCGATCCCGTTTCCATTAAGGCGCAGTCAACCAGTACGCCGGCATACTGAACGAACGACGGGATTTCATCAAAGCGGTTCAACACCAGCACCAGTGTGATGCCGGACTGGTGCAGCGTTTCAAGCAGTACTGCCAACTGCTGGCGGGAGGCGACATCCAGACCGTCAAACGGCTCATCGAGAATCAATAAATCGGGCTCAGACATCAGCGCCTGACAGAGCAGCGTTTTGCGCGTTTCCCCGGTAGAGAGATATTTAAAGCGGCGATCGAGCAGATGCGTGATACCAAACTGCTGAGCTAGCGTCGCGCAGCGGGTCGGGTCCTTCACCTCGTCCTGAACGATCTCCATCGTGGTGCGTCCGGTATCCTCTTCGCCTGGACTGAGCATATCGGTGTTATTACGCTGCCATTCATCGCTGACCAGTTTCTGCAGTTGCTCAAAAGAAAGACGGGTAATCCGCGAAAAGGCGCACTGGCGTTCGCCTTTGAGCAGCGGCAACTCACCGGCCAGCGCGCGCGCCAGTGCCGATTTCCCGCTTCCATTCGACCCCACAAACGCCCAGCTCTCACCCGCGTTTAATGTCACGGAATCCAGACGAAGCGTTTTTGTATCGCTAAGACGAAACGTGCCTTGCAAAATATGCAACGATGACATTTTGTATCCCATTTTATGCAGCAATGAATGACAGGGATACGTGTTCCGCAATGGAATGTCAATGTGATTAGCGCGACTGCGAGTAAAAACGGCCCTCAACGTTCGGTGTGGGTATCTGTGCCGTATGCTTGCTATTACGCCAGAGCTATCGCCATTTTGTGAACCACTGCAAAAAAGGGCGACGCGTTATCCAGTATTTTTTCGCAGCCAGTAGAGATGTCATGGCGATAAATGATGGAGTGTTTTGTGGATATTTTTATCTCGAAAAAAATGCGTAATTTCATCCTGTTGGCGCAAACCAATAATATCGCCAGAGCCGCTGAGAAAATACACATGACGGCCTCGCCGTTTGGTAAAAGCATTTCAGCGCTGGAAGATCAGATTGGCTATACGTTGTTTACCCGCAAAGATAACAGCATAAGCCTGAACAAGGCCGGGCAGGAGTTGTACCAGAAACTGTTTCCGATTTATCAGTCCTTGTCGGCTATCGATAATGAAATTCATCACTCTGTGCGTGGTTCGCGCAATATTGTGATTGGCGTCGACAACACCTATCCGACGATTATTTTCGATCAGTTGATTAGCCTGGGCGACAAGTACGACGGCGTGACCGTAAAGTCTGTCGAGTTTAGCGAGAATGAAGTCATTGATAACCTGTTTAGCCGCCAACTCGATTTTATCATTTCGCCGCAGTATGTTTCGGCTCGTGTGCAGGAACTGGATAATCTGACCATCAGTGAGTTGAAGCCGCTGCGTCTGGGGTTTCTCGTTTCCCGTCGCTACGAGGATAAACAGCCGCAGGATCTGCTCCGTGAACTGCCCTGGTTGCAAATGCGTTTTCAGAATCGGGCCAATTTTGAGGCGATACTGGAGGCTCATATGCGGCCATGCGGCATTAATCCGACGATTATCTACCGCCCGTACAGCTTTATGGCGAAAATCAGCGCGGTGGAGCACGGGCAGTTTCTGACCGTGATCCCACACTTTGCGTGGCGTCTGGTGAATCCGGCGACACTGAAGTATTTCGATGCGCCTGGTCGTCCGATGTACATGCAGGAATACCTGTACTCGTTGAAAAACCACCGCTATACCGCCACGATACTTCAGCAAATTGCGGAAGATCGTGGCACAGAGGTGAATTAGCCGAGCATCGAACCGCGTTCAAGCAGATTGCGGTGCAGATCGAACACGTGGCTGAGATCGTGGTGAATATGCCCGCCAGGCGCACTCTCGAGATAGCGGTGCAGATAGTCCTGGTAGAGAGGATGCGCACAGTTGTCGATGATCGTGTGCGCCCGCTGCAGCGGTGAAAGCCCGCGAAGATCGGCGATCCCCTGTTCGGTGATGATCACCTTCACGCTGTGCTCGCTGTGGTCAACGTGGCTGCACATCGGGACGATGGTGGAAATCTTGCCGCCTTTGGCGATGGACGGCGCCATAAAGATAGACAGATAGGCGTTGCGCTCAAAATCACCGCTGCCGCCAATGCCGTTCATCAGATTCACACCGGCCACGTGTGTCGAATTGGCGTGACCGTAGATATCAAATTCCAGCCCCACGTTCAGGGCTATCACCCCAAGACGACGGATAATCTCCGGATTGTTGGAGATCTCCTGCGGGCGGAGCACAATACGACTGGCGAAGAAGTCCATGTTGTCGTAAATCTTCAGCAAGGAATCGGCGGATACCGTCAGGCTGGAGGCACTGGCGCCGGTGATTTTTCCCGTTTCAAGCAGATGGACGACGGACTCCTGTAACACCTCTGAATACATCATGAAAGGCGGAATGTCCGGGTTCTCCCCAAGTCGCGCCATCACGGCATTATTGATATTGCCAACCCCACTTTGCAGTGGCAGAAACTCAGGCGGGATCCGCCCTCGCGCCATCTCTTCCAGTAGAAACGTCACGACGTTATCGGCGATTTGCTGGCAGACAGGATTGGCGTTATCCAGTACGTTTCCGCTGTCGGGCAGTTCAGTGTCAACCACCGCCACAATCTTGTTGGGATCGATTTGCACATACCGGGTACCCACGCGATCCATCGCATGATAAATGGGCACGCTGTTACGACGCGGCGGCGCGCCGGGAATGACGATATCAGCCAGTTCAGCGACGCGTGGGTTGTGGTAGTGGTTCAGCTCAATAATGATTTTCTTCGCCCGCAGCAGCCAGGTGGGCGCATTACCGATCCCGCTGGTAAGCCAGACCCGTCCGTCAGGCGTAATGGCCGAGGCTTCAATTACCGCAACGTCAATATCACCAAAGAAGCCATAGTTCACCATCTGCGCCACTTCGCTCAGATGCAGGTCCACAAAGCGTACCTGGCCCTGATTGATTTTTTGCCGTAGGCTGCCTGACGTCTGATACGGCGCGCGCCATGAGATGGCGTCAGCCTCTGAAAGTACATCATCAGCGGCAGCGCTAATCGACGCCCCCGTCAGCAGCCTTATCTGAAACGGTTTTTGCGCCTGATGGAGTTCGCTGGCGCGGCGGGCGATAGCCGCAGGGAGTGCTTTGGGAGAACCAGCGGGGGTAAAGCCGCTGAAAGCAACCATCGCATTATGCTCGATAATCTGCGCCGCTTCATCGGCGCTCATCCGTGACCAGGGGTCTTTCATATCTTGTCCCTTCCCGGTATCAGTGACCGACAAAGTTGGGTTTACGTTTATTCATAAACGCGTTCATCCCTTCCTGGTAATCTTCGCTGTCGTAAACGGCACGGCGCATTCCCTGAATACGTTCGAACTCATCGGAATTCATGGTATGCGCTTCACCAAGCACGCGAAGCTCTTCTTTAATCACTGCGATGGCAAGCGGCGCTTTTTCCGAAATATGGTGCGCCATCTGCAATGTGAAATCCTCCAGCTCTTCGACGGCGACAACGTGGTTGAGGATACCGACCGCCTGCGCGCGCTGTGCGGTAATAGGGGAGGCGGTGAAGATCAGTTCTTTAACGATATGGAAACCCGCATCGCGGGTCAGGTTGTGGATACCGACCAGATTGTACGGAACGCCAAGGTTGACCGGGGTCATGGAGAATGTGGAGGTACTGGCTGCGATGATCAGATCGGAGCTCATGATCATCTCAAATGCGCCTCCCCAGACGCTGCCCTCGACCATTGAGATAACCGGTTTGGGGTACTTCTGAATCATGCGGGTGATCTGGCGCAGAGGATCGTCATAAGAGAGCGGATCGCGCCGTCCGGCGGGCAACTCATGAATGTCATGACCGGCGGAGAAGACCTTCGCGCCAGCAGGTGCGCGCAGGATAATACAGCGAATATCCGGGCGATTGAGATCGCTGAGCGCCAGCATGAGATCGTCAATAAAGACTTTGCTCAGGGCGTTCAGCTTGCGGGCATAGTTGAACTCAATGACGGCCACTTTACGGATGATGACAACGTTAACATATTGATAAGACATGCTTTTCTCTTTTTCAAAGTAATGATTCTGAAGGTATTCGCGGATTCGCTGAAGACCGGCGCGTGACGAGAGACGGTTGTTTTTGACGGCCTGCTGCGTCAGGTGGTAGTAGCGGTCGAAGTCGTCACGGGAGAACAGGAGCCGCAGCGCCTCGGCTTCTGTTTGTTTTTGCAACCAGTTAATTTCCTGCAACTGGCGTACCTGCTGTAGTCGTCCGCTGGCGGTTAATTGGGTTCTGAAATCGCAGATGGCCTGCCAGACCTCGTCAATACCGCGTTTTTCCAGCGCGCTACAGCTCAATACCTGCGGCTGCCACTCGGCATATTTATGGCGCAAAATATGCAGTGCGCTCTCGTACATATGGCGGGCAATGGCGACGCGGTTGTGGTTTTCACCGTCATCCTTGTTGATGACAATCAAATCCGCCATTTCCATGATCCCTTTTTTTATGCCCTGCAGGTCATCGCCGCCACCGGCTATCTGTAACGACACAAAGCAGTCCACCATGTTGGCGATTTCCGTTTCCGATTGTCCGACACCGACCGTTTCAATGATCACAACGTCGAATCCCGCCGCTTCGCACAACAGCACCAGTTCCCGGGCATGCAGGCAGGCACCGCCCAGATGACCTCGGGAGGGGGCCGGGCGGATGAAGGCGGCATCCGATCGCGCCAGTTCGGTCATTCGCGTTTTGTCGCCAAGAATGCTGCCACCGCTGACAGGACTGCTGGGATCGACGGCAATCACCGCCACGCGCAGTCCGTCGCGGATGAGACGCGTGCCGAAAGCCTCCAGAAACGTGCTTTTCCCGGCGCCTGGCGTGCCTGTGATGCCCAGGCGCAGCGCGTTGCCGGTGAAAGGCATAATGGCATCCAGCAGTTGTGCGCTTTGCGCCTGATGACGAGGATGCTGACTTTCAACCAGCGTCATGGCCCGGGCGAGCGTGGCTCGTTCTCCTTGCCGTAATCGCTGTACGGTATCAGCCAGCGTGGAGTCGTTAATCATGATGCTGGCTTATCCGTCTCAGCACGTCGCGTACGCTGTCCAGCATCGGCGTGCCGGGGCCGTAGATGGCCGCTACGCCGCGCTCCTGCAGGAAGGCATAATCCTGGGGAGGAATCACGCCACCGGCGACCACGCAGATATCGTCACGCCCCCATTTTTTCAGCGCGGCAACCAGTTCAGGGATGAGCGTCTTGTGACCGGCCGCCAGCGATGAGGCACCGACGACGTGGACATCGTTTTCTACCGCCAGACGGGCTATCTCTTCCGGGGTGGAGAACATCGGGCTGAGATCGACATCGAATCCGAGATCGGAATAGGCGCTGGCGATCACTTTCGCGCCGCGATCGTGACCATCCTGGCCCATTTTGGCGATCAAAATGCGGGGGCGGCGACCACTGTCTTCGAGGAACTGCTCTGTCTGCGCAACGATAGCGTCGAACTCGCAGGCGGATTTCTCGGACTGATGGTAGCTCTGCGCAATCACCCCGGTAACGCACTGGCTTGGCACCAGATAACGGTCAAAGGCGGCTTCCAGCGCGTCGGAGATCTCACCCAGCGTGGCGCGTACGCGCGCCGCATGAATGGCGGCAGCCAACAGATTTTCATTATGCAGTGCTGCGTGGGTTAATGCCGCCAGCGCGGCGTTAACGGCGGCATCATCGCGGGTCGCGCGGACCTGTGCCAGCGAGGCGATCTGCTCGTTGCGCACCTTAATGTTGTCTATCTCCAGTACGGCCGTTTCGTCCTCTTTCTCCAGCTTGTATTTGTTGACGCCGACAATGACGCGCTTACCCTGGTCGATCAGCGACTGTTCGCGGGCTGAGGACTCTTCAATCATCCGTTTCGGCAGTCCGGCTTCGATAGCTTTTGCCATCCCGCCGGCTTCGTCTATCTGCCTGATAATGTCTCGCGTCTGTTTCACTACCTGGTCGGTCAACGATTCCACATAGTATGACCCGGCGAGCGGATCCACGGTGCGGCAGATTTCTGACTCTTCCTGAAGAATTATCTGCGTGTTACGCGCGATGCGGGCGGAAAAGTCGGTGGGCAGACCGAGTGCTTCGTCAAAGGCGTTGGTGTGGAGCGACTGAGTGCCGCCAAGCGTGGCGCCCAGCGCTTCGATAGTGGTACGGATCACGTTGTTATACGGATCCTGCTCAGTCAGGCTCCAGCCGGAGGTCTGGCAGTGGGTGCGAAGTGCTAAGGATTTTGGATCGGTTGCGCCAAAACCGCTAACCGCTTCGCTCCACAGATAACGTGCCGCACGCAGCATGGCGATGTTCATAAACAGATCCATGCCAATGCCAAAGAAGAACGAAAGGCGGGGCGCGAAATCATCAATTTTCAATCCGGCAGAAAGGGCGGCTTTGATGTATTCAATGCCATCGGCCAGGGTAAAGGCGACCTGCTGCACGCAGTTGGCACCCGCTTCGGCCATATGATAGCCGCTGATGCTGATGGTATTAAAACGCGGCATGTTGCCCGAACACCAGGCGATGATGTCGGCGATAATTCGCATTGAGGAGGTTGGCGGGTAGATGTAGGTATTGCGGCACAGGTACTCTTTCAGAATGTCGTTCTGAATGGTTCCGGTTAGCTGTTGCGGCGTCACGCCTTGTTCTTCTGCCGCGACGATGTAAAACGCCATCACCGGCAGTACTGCGCCGTTCATGGTCATCGACACCGACATCTCATCCAACGGGATCTGGTCGAACAGTACCTTCATGTCTTCGACGGTATCGATAGCCACGCCCGCCTTGCCGACATCGCCCGCGACGCGCGGATTATCGGAATCATAACCACGGTGGGTGGCGAGATCGAAAGCGACAGAAAGGCCTTTTTGTCCGGCGGCGAGGTTGCGACGATAGAAGGCGTTAGACTCTTTGGCGGTAGAGAAACCGGCGTACTGACGGATGGTCCACGGTTGCGCGGTATACATGGTCGCGCGTGGTCCACGTACGTAAGGCGGCAGACCGGGAAGGGTGCCGGTGACTTCCAGTTTATCGAGATCGGCTTCGGTATACAGCGGTTTGATGGCAATGCCTTCCGCTGTCTGTTTGACCAGCGACTCGACGGTTTTTCCCCGTCGGCTGAGCTCCTTGTTGGCGAGTGTCTGCCACTCCGGTAAGTCTGACATTTTTTGCTCCGTATTCCGCAATAAAAAGAGGGTATTGCGGGTACGATGAGCTTTTTAATGTCCCCTGTCGCCAGCAAAAAATAGCCAACGATGCGTCGTTTTTTGCCGGGTGGGATTATTCATTTTGTAATGAATTTCAAAGAAAAAATAACGGCGGGTAACTTCCCGCCGTGATACCGCTGCGGTGATACTCAGCACAACGTCGCGAGAATCACTCTGTCGGCATTGAAATACGCTGTAACGTTCGCGCCTTCGGTCAGCGAGGCGGCATCATCCACGGGTACGGTGGCGCACAGTATCTGGCCGTCCGGCAGCGTCATTAATACTTCACACTGTTCTGTGCCGCGTTCAATATGATTGATAATGCCCTGGAGTTGGTTATCTGCCGCCTGGGCGATGGCGTCGTTTTGGGTGATTCCCACCCACGGCGCTTTCAACAGTACGAGGACCTCTTTGCCTTCATCAAGCCCCAGTCGCTCGCCGCTCTGGGCGGTAATTGCCACTTTCAGTCGCGTTTCACCATCGGCCAGGAGCACATCGACATGTTGCTGCACCTGATCGTGGTCGCGGGCGGTAATAGTGCCAAACCACTGGTTACGCGCACTGGTTTGTAGAGAAAAACGCGAAATGGCCGCTAACAGACTGTTGAGCGGCAGCGCGTCATCGTCGCTTAAGACATCGAAGGCTTTTTGCTGAATCTGCGCCAGCAGATCATAAAGCTGGATCAGGCGCTGACCGTAGCGGGTTAACACGGCACCGCCGCCGCCTTTGCCGCCTGTCGCACGCTCGACCAGCGTCTGCTCGCTGAGGAGGTTCATCTCATTGATGGCGTCCCAGGCGCTCTTATAGCTGATGCCTGCGTCTTTCGCGCCCTGACTAATGGAACCGGAAAGTGCAATATGCTTGAGCAAAGAGATGCGTCGGGGATCGGCAAACAGTTTTTGCTGAAGTTTCAGGGTAAGAAGGATTTCGGCTTGCATAACAAGATCCTGGCAAAAAGGTTATTGTGACGGAAAACCACAGAGACGCAAAGCCGACCGCACAAAAGGGGAGTGCTTTTCTCAGTGATGCGGTTAGAATACTACAAGGACTATATCAGGAGTTGACCATGTTAGAGTTATTGAAAAGTCTGGTATTCGCCGTAATCATGGTACCTGTGGTGATGGCCATCATCCTGGGTCTGATTTACGGTCTCGGTGAAGTGTTCAACATTTTTTCCGGTATCGGTCAGAAAGACCAGTCCAGACAGAATCACTGATTTCCCTCAAACGCCCGCTCAGTCGGGCGTTTTTGTTCCTTTCGTCTTCCCGGTCGCATTTTTGTTCATTGGGGATGGTTTCTCAAGTTCTCCTCATTTCTGCCGATATTTTCTTTGCGTAACCTCTTATAGGTATCAATAACTTCTGGGAAAAACGTTGCTTTGTCGCTATATTTGCGTCTACATAACGACACCCGAAAGGAGTTACAGATGGCTCGTACATGGTTACGCTTGTTTGCTGGGGCAACATTATCACTGACTGTTGCTGGACATGCACTTGCGGATGAAGGGAAAATTACGGTATTTGCTGCGGCGTCATTGACCAATGCAATGCAGGATATCGCGGCACAATACAAAAAAGAGAAGAATGTCGACGTGGTTTCTTCTTTTGCTTCGTCTTCGACGCTGGCTCGCCAGATAGAAGCCGGTGCGCCTGCGGATCTGTTCATCTCTGCCGATCAGAAATGGATGGACTACGCGGTAGACAAGAAGTCGATTGATACTGCATCGCGTCAGACGCTGCTGGGCAACAGCCTTGTGGTGGTGGCGCCCAAAGCCAGTGAGCAGAAAGATTTTACGATTGACAGTAAAACCAACTGGACGACGCTGCTGAACGGTGGACGTCTGGCAGTGGGCGACCCGGAACACGTTCCGGCGGGGATCTACGCGAAAGAAGCGCTGCAGAAACTGGGTGCCTGGGAGACGCTGTCACCGAAACTGGCGCCTGCAGAAGATGTACGCGGCGCACTGGCGCTGGTCGAGCGTAACGAAGCGCCGCTGGGCATCGTTTACGGTTCTGACGCGGTTGCCAGCAAAGGGGTTAAAGTCGTAGCCACCTTCCCGGAAGACTCGCACAAAAAAGTGGAATACCCCATCGCGATTGTTGATGGACATAAAAACGCCACGGTCAGCGCGTTCTATGATTACCTGAAAGGACCGCAGGCTGCTGAAATCTTTAAACGCTACGGATTTACGACCAAGTAATGATATTGACCGATCCCGAATGGCAGGCCGTTCTCCTGAGCCTGAAAGTGTCTTCCCTGGCCGTGCTGTTTAGTTTGCCGTTTGGGATCTTCTTTGCCTGGCTGCTGGTGCGCTGCACCTTCCCAGGCAAAGCCTTATTAGATAGCGTGCTGCATCTGCCGCTGGTGTTACCGCCGGTAGTGGTCGGTTATCTGCTGCTGGTCTCAATGGGACGGCGTGGATTTATCGGTCAGTGGCTGTACGACTGGTTTGGCATTACTTTTGCCTTCAGCTGGCGCGGCGCGGTACTGGCGGCGGCAGTGATGTCTTTCCCGCTGATGGTGCGCGCCATCCGGCTGGCGCTGGAAGGGGTGGACATCAAGCTGGAGCAAGCCGCCCGTACGCTGGGCGCGGGACGCTGGCGCGTCTTCTTCACCATTACACTTCCGCTGACGCTGCCTGGCATTATTGTCGGGACGGTGCTGGCGTTTGCCCGCTCGCTCGGCGAGTTTGGCGCCACAATTACCTTTGTCTCCAACATTCCCGGAGAAACGCGCACCATTCCTTCGGCGATGTATACCCTGATCCAGACGCCGGGCGGTGAAAGCGCGGCGGCGCGACTGTGCCTTATCTCCATCGTACTGGCGCTGATTTCACTGTTGATTTCTGAATGGCTGGCGCGACTCAGCCGCGAACGGACGGGGCGATAATCATGCTGGAACTCAACTTCTCTCAGACGCTGGGCACCCATTGTGTGACGCTCAACGAAACGCTGCCCGCCAGCGGTATCACCGCGATTTTTGGCGTCTCCGGTTCCGGAAAAACCTCGCTCATCAATGCTATCAGTGGCCTGACGCGACCGCAGAAAGGGCGCATTGTGCTCAACGGACGGGTGCTGAACGACACGGAAAAACATATTTGTCTGACGCCGGAAAAACGTCGGGTAGGCTACGTTTTTCAGGATGCGCGCCTGTTCCCGCATTATAAAGTGCGCGGCAATCTGCGTTACGGCATGGCGAAAAGTATGGCCGGTCAGTTTGATAAGCTGGTGGCGCTGTTAGGTATTGAGCCCCTGCTCGACAGATTGCCGGGCGGCCTCTCCGGCGGTGAAAAACAGCGTGTGGCGATTGGTCGGGCGCTGCTGACTGCGCCGGAACTGCTGCTGCTGGATGAACCGCTCGCCTCGCTGGATATTCCGCGTAAGCGCGAACTGTTGCCCTATCTGCAACGTCTGGCGCGGGAGATCAATATTCCTATGCTCTATGTCAGCCACTCGCTCGACGAAATTCTCCATCTGGCCGATAACGTGATGGTACTGGAAGACGGTCAGGTGAAGGCGTTTGGCGCGCTGGAAGAGGTCTGGAGCAGCAGCGTGATGCATCCGTGGCTGCCGAAAGAACAACAGAGCAGTATCCTGAAAGTGAGTGTGCTGGAGCACCATCCGCATTACGCGATGACGGCACTGGCGCTGGGCGACCAGCATTTGTGGGTCAATAAGCTCAATGAGCCGCTACAAGCCTCGCTGCGCATTCGTATTCAGGCGTCGGATGTTTCGCTGGTACTGCAACCGCCGCAGCAGACCAGCATCCGCAATATCCTGCGCGCGAAGGTGACCCACTGCTACGACGATAACGGGCAGGTGGAAGTTCAGCTTGAGGTGGGGGGCAAAACATTGTGGGCGCGCATAAGCCCGTGGGCCAGGGATGAACTGGGGATCAAACCTGGCCTCTGGCTGTACGTGCAGATTAAGAGCGTATCCATCACCGCCTGATCACAGCAGTTGGCTATAAATGAATTTCGCAATGCTGTCGGTGGTGTTGTCGCCGATGACAACGTTAGCGCGCGCTTTGATTTCGTCGTCAGCATTGCCCATCGCCACGCCGGTACCGGCCGCTTCCAGCATGCTGATGTCGTTGTAGTTATCCCCGAAGGCAATTACGTTTTCCATCGACCCGCCCTGAGATTCGACCCACTGGGTCAGGCGTTTGCCCTTGCTGTTACCCTGACGGGCAATATCGACCTGATCGTGCCACGACCATTCGCACTCAAGGCCCAGTTGCTGTTCGACATGCTTGCCAAATTGCTGCAGTTTAGGAATATCGTCGTCTGTCAGGGCGAATTTCCATACCGCATCGACATCGCGCGCCGCCTGCGCCAGTGAAGGCACCTGAGTGAAGACCGGACGCTGTTCCGGCGGCAGCGTCTGCGCCCAGTTTGATGTGCGAATGACATGGCCGGTCGGATGCTCATACAGCATGGCGTCATCGACATACATCAGACCATGAACCTGATGCGCTTCCAGCAGCGTAATAAGCTGTAGCGCCTGGTCAACCGGCAGAGGATCGGCCGCAAGAACGTTTTTTGCGTGATAATCATACAAATAGGTGCCATTACAGCAAATTGCAGGTGTATCCAGCGCCAGTGCCTGATAAAAAGGATGAATCGCGACGTGATGACGCCCGGTGACGATGATAAGTTGGTATCCTGCCGCTCTGGCGCGTGACAGCGCTTCGACAGACGAGGGGAGCAGGGTCTTTTGCGGGGTCAGCAGGGTTCCATCTAAATCCAGGGCAATCACGCGAGCGGTCATATCGTCATCCCGATTAATATTGAACATTTTGTCTGCCTGAATGGTACACCGGGACGGGGAGCAGGCAAAATTTAGTGCGTATATCCTAAATAATTTGAGTTGCAGGAAGGCGGCAAGGGAGTGAATCCTCAGAAGCTTACTCGAGTAAGTGACTGGGGTGAACGAGCGCAGCCAACACACCTGCAACTTGAAGTATGACGGGTATAGATTCAGCATTCACCGTTAAAAGCGACTACGTTAAGCTGTATTCCATCATTGCAGCCAGTTGCCTAAAGCAGAGGAGCATTCATGAAGCAAACCGTTTATACCGCCAGCCCTGAAAGCCAACAGATCCATGTCTGGAGCCTGAGTCATGATGGCGCGTTGAAGCTGGTACAGGTGGTTGATGTGCCCGGGCAGGTTCAGCCGATGGTGGTCAGCCCGGATAAACGTTATCTCTACGTGGGCGTGCGTCCTGAATTCCGCGTGCTGGCTTACCGGATTGCGCCGGATGACGGTGCGCTGACGTTTGCCGCAGAATCCGCACTGCCGGGCAGCCCAACGCATATTTCAACCGATCATCATGGGCGTTTCGTTTTTGTCGGCTCCTATAATGCGGGCAACGTCAGCGTGACCCGTCTGGAAGACGGCCTGCCGGTCGGGCTTGTGGATGTAGTGGAAGGGATGGATGGCTGTCACTCTGCCAATATCTCCCCGGACAACCGCACCCTGTGGGTACCGACGTTGAAGCAGGATCGTATCTGCCTGTTTACCCTCAGCGATGACGGTAAGCTGGTGGCACAAGATCCAGCGGAAGTGACCACCGTTGAAGGGGCTGGTCCGCGCCATATGGCGTTCCATCCGAATCAGCAATATGCGTACTGTGTCAACGAGCTCAACAGCTCTGTGGATGTCTGGGAGCTGAAAGACCCACACGGCGACATCGAATGCGTGCAAACGCTGGATATGATGCCGGCTGATTTCTCTGACACCCGCTGGGCGGCGGACATTCACATCACGCCTGATGGTCGTCATCTGTACGCCTGTGACCGTACTGCCAGCCTGATTACCGTATTCAGCGTTTCAGAAGATGGCAGCGTGCTGACCAAAGAGGGCTTCCAGCCAACCGAAACGCAGCCGCGCGGTTTCAACGTTGACCATAGTGGGAAATACCTGATTGCCGCCGGGCAGAAGTCACACCATATCGCGGTGTACGAGATTGCCGGTGAGCAGGGATTGTTAACGGAGAAGGGACGTTATGCGGTAGGCCAGGGCCCGATGTGGGTGGTGGTTAACGCGTATTAATCGGGGGCGCTTTTAACCCACCGGTAAAAGAACAACCGGCATCACAGGATGCCGGTTTTTTTAATGCTTACTGCTTCGGTGCCGCCACCACTTTGCTGCCCACACCGCGGTTATTGTATTCCCACATGCGGTTGAAGTTGGTGTCGTTCAGGTTACGCTGGGTTTCGCCTTTATCATCCTTCGCGCCGGTATTGCCCGCGAAAGGACGCTTCGAGATCACCGCGTCAGCCCACGGCTGCGCCAGGTTAAAGCCTTCGTTAATCACGCTATCGCGGATCACGACCTGACCGTTGGTGTTGCTGTCGACATCCAGTGCGCGACCCAGTTGCGCCACGCCGTCACCAGCGGCGGTGAAGCGGCTGTTGGTGGCGAGGAAACCGTAGTAAATGTTCGACAGCGTTGCCGGTGCGAAGACGTACGCTTCCTGTTGAGTGCGGGAGTTCACCACGCGGAAGTCGGTGTTATCAAACACCACTGCGCCGCGCCCGGAAACCATATCCACATCCCCTTCGATATAGCTGTTGGTGACCAGGGTGCGCGGCTGACGGTCATTTTCCAGACGGTTCTGCACGCCGCTGTTGGTCACAAAGAAGGTGTTCTGGCGGCCCAGAATGTTCACATTGTTGATCTGAACTTTGTCACCGTCGGTACGCAGCGCAACGGCCGGGTGGTTACCCGCATCCACGCTGTCGCCGAGATTGTTTTCAACGGTCAGGTTCTGCAACTGCAGGCCATTGTTCTGTGACCACAGTACGGCTGAACACATCACGCCAATGTTCGCGCCGCGTTTGTTCTGGCAGTTGTCAAACATGTACCAGGCCGGTTTGCCAGGCATATATTTCCCGCTCGGGTTTACCGTATGACGCCAGTCCGCGGTGCTCATTTCACCGTCGATCGCCGCGCCAATCTTCACGTCTAACGGTTTCTCACCCGTTCCGTACAGCGTCAGGCTGCCGGGTGCGGCAGGGATATAGACGGTTCCCTGATATTCACCTGGCATAATGGCAATGTACTGACGTTTGTTGGTGCGCGTGGTGATCGCCGCATCCACCGCTGCCTGAATGGTGGTGTGGGTCACGCCCTGCGTACCGGCCGGGCCGACCACAAAGTCAGGCTGAGCAGGCAGAGTGATTGAGGACGGTGTCCATGGCGCGGTGTTTGGCGTCAGGGAAGAAAAATAGTTTTTAGCGACAAAATTCTGCGCTTCATTCGCCGACAAAATGGGGCGCGAGGAGGTTCCTGGCGCGGTTTGATCGGAAGGAATTTGATCCGGCGGGGTAGAGCTACAGGCGGTCAGCGTCACGCCAAAAGCCAGTGCCAGCGCCAGACGGGAAACTGATGATGTGTTCACGAGTTGCTCCGGGCTATAAAAGTATCCATTGAAGCCTGCTTTTTTATACTAAGTTGAGCAAAACGGGAAGGTGAAAAGCTAAAAAGTTGTTTTTTAAGCCACACCTCGCGGATCCTGACACCGTCAACGTCACAATTAAGTAACATTTTTGTCCTGGATGATTGACTTCCCGCGCGCGATCTCAAATAAATGTCTATACAACCTAAGACAACCTGGAGAGGGCATGCAACACCTGTTACCCGATGATACGCTCTGGCGAAATCTCCGTCTGGCAACGCTCGACCCGGAGCTGCCGACGCCGTATGGCATGCTGGACCATCATGCGTTGATTATCCGCGAGGGGCGCGTGCTGGCAATTGTACCGGAGACTTCACTCCCGACAGCGCACGCTAATTCGCATGACCTGCAGGGGCGTCTGGTGACGCCCGGACTGATTGACTGCCACACGCATCTGGTGTTTGGCGGCAACCGCGCCAGCGAGTGGGAGCAACGGTTGAACGGTGTCTCTTACCAGCAGATCAGTGCGCAAGGCGGCGGTATTAACGCGACCGTGTCGGCGACGCGTGCCGCGACGCAGGAGACGCTCTTTGCCTCTGCACAGGCGCGGATCGCACGTCTGATGCGCGAGGGGGTGACCCTGCTGGAAGTGAAATCCGGCTACGGTCTGAATGTGGCAGCAGAAGAAAAGATGCTGCGCGTGGCCGCCCGCCTGGCTGAAGAAAATCACATTGAGATAAGCTCCACGCTGCTGGCGGCGCATGCCGTACCGGCTGAATACCGGGACAATCCTGACGGCTATATCACCTATGTCTGCGAAACGATACTGCCGCAGCTATGGGAAAAGGGGTTGTTTGAAGCAGTCGATCTGTTCTGCGAGAGCGTAGGGTTCACCCTGGCCCAGAGCGAGCGGGTACTGCGCGCGGCACAGGCGGCGGGCATCCCGGTCAAAGGACACGTTGAGCAATTGTCTCTGCTTGGCGGGACGCAACTGGTCAGTCGCTATCACGGACTTTCTGCCGATCACATTGAATATCTTGATGAAGCGGGCGTGGCGGCGATGCGTCACAGCGGCACCGTTGGCGTACTACTACCGGGAGCGTTCTATTTCCTGAAAGAGACACAGCGTCCGCCCGTTGAATTGCTGCGCCGCTACCAGATCCCGATGGCGGTGGCGACCGATTTCAACCCCGGCACCAGTCCCTTTATCAGCCTGCATCTGGCAATGAACATGGCCTGCGTTCAGTTTGGACTGACGCCGGAAGAGGCGTGGGCGGGCGTCACCCGTCATGCCGCTCAGGCGCTGGGACGCCAGACGACGCACGGACAACTGAAAGCGGGCTACGTTGCCGATTTTAACGTCTGGGATGCGCAAAACCCGGTGGAGATCCTCTATGAGCCTGGGCGCAACCCGCTGTATCAACGCATATTTCGAGGAGAAATCACATGACGCAATGGGAAGCCGCTGCCCCTGAACTGTGGCAGGGGCGAGATGACAGCGGTGAAGCCGCAAACGCGCTGCGTCTGTTTCAGACCACAGCGCGCAGCCTGACGTTTTCGCCAGAGCATTATCGCGACAAGATAGCCCTGCTCGGCTTTGCCTGCGATGAGGGGGTCAAGCGTAATCAAGGGCGTCCCGGTGCCGCCGGCGCGCCGGACGCGCTGCGTTGCGCGCTGGCTAATCTGGCGAGCCACGCGGGGCATGAGCGACTGGTGGATATGGGGAATCTGCTGGCCCCGACGGCGGATCTGGAAGGGGCGCAACAGGCGCTGCGCGATGCGGTCTCTCGATGCCATCAGGCCGGGATGCGCACCTTCGTGCTTGGCGGCGGGCATGAAACGGCATTCGGCCACGGGGCAGGCATTTTCGATGCGTTCCCCGGCGAGCGGGTAGGGATCATTAACCTCGACGCACATCTGGATCTGCGTAACGCCGGGCGGGCGACCTCCGGCACGCCGTTTCGCCAACTGGCGCAGCTTTGCGACCAGCAGCAGCGCGAGTTTCGCTATGCCTGCATCGGCGTGAGTCGGGCGGCAAATACCCAGGCGCTGTGGGATGAGGCGCAACAGCGTAACGTGCTGGTGGTTGAAGATTTGCAGTGCAGCGAAGCTGATGCCCGGCTGGCGGCGTTTATCAGCGAGGTGGATAAACTCTATCTGACTGTCGATCTCGACGTGCTGCCTGTTGCCGAGATGCCCGCGGTATCGGCGCCTGCGGCGCTGGGCGTGCCGTTGGCGACCCTGCTGAAATTGATTGAACCCATTTGCCGCAGCGGTAAGCTCCAGGCGGTGGATATGGTTGAATTTAATCCTCGCTTTGATAATGATGGCAGGTCGGCACGCGTGGCTGCGCGGCTTGGCTGGCAAATCGCCCACTGGTGGCAGTAATCGATTGATAAGGTAAAACATTCCCATGACACTCTCTCGCCCTCGTTCTGCTCCCGCGCCGTTTTATGAGACGGTAAAACGCGAGATTAGCGAAAAGATCGCCAGCGGCGTCTGGCAGCCGCACGATCGTATTCCGTCGGAGGCGGAGCTGGTGGCGCAGTACGGCTTCAGTCGGATGACCATCAACCGGGCGCTGCGTGAACTGACCGACGAAGGGATGCTGGTGCGTCTGCAGGGGGTGGGAACCTTTGTTGCAGAGCCGAAAGGCCAGTCCGCGCTGTTTGAAATTCGCAGTATTGCCGACGAAATTGCCTCACGGGCGCATCGGCATCACTGCGAGGTGTTGATTCTGGAAAAAAAACCGGCCAATGCGCGACAGGCGGCGGTGCTGAAGGTCAGTGAAGGCACGGCGATTTTCCATTCTGTGATGGTGCATTTTGAAAACGACCAGCCGGTACAGATAGAAGATCGCTGTGTGAATGCCGACATCGTCCCGGAGTATCTGGCGCAGGATTACAGCCAGACCACGCCGCATGCCTACCTGTCGTTGATTGCGCCGCTGACGGAAGGGGAGCACATCGTTGAAGCGGTGCGCGCCACGGCGCAAGAGTGCGCCTTACTGGATATCGGCGAGACCGATCCTTGTCTGCTCATTCGTCGTACCACCTGGTCCGCCACGCAGATTGTTTCCCATGCGCGACTGCTCTTCCCGGGGTCTCGCTACCGGTTGCAGGGCCATTTCTCCTCCTGAGCCGCGCGGACTGAAAAGCGTGATTGCTGACGCAATATAACAAAAATGTATCTTTTTTGTTAACTACTGCCTTGTTATGTCTTGTATAGACAAGTATATATTTACCTCACACCCGATCATTCCATTATGCCGGATAAACAGTATCCGGCACGTCCGTGAGGAGTCGTTGTTATGTCTCATAGCAAGTATCGCCAGCAAGATATCCGCGCCCCGCGAGGGACAACGCTGACGGCCAAATCCTGGCTGACCGAAGCGCCGCTGCGCATGTTAATGAATAACCTGGATCCCGACGTCGCCGAAAACCCGCATGAGCTGGTGGTGTACGGCGGTATAGGACGCGCGGCACGTAACTGGGAATGCTATGACGCGATTGTCAACGCCCTGACCCAACTGGAAGCGGATGAAACGCTGCTGGTCCAGTCCGGTAAACCGGTTGGCGTATTCAGAACCCATCAGAACGCCCCGCGCGTGCTTATTGCCAACTCTAACCTCGTACCGCACTGGGCGACCTGGGAGCATTTCAACGAACTGGATGCGAAAGGGCTGGCGATGTACGGCCAGATGACGGCCGGAAGCTGGATCTATATCGGCAGTCAGGGGATCGTGCAGGGCACCTATGAAACGTTCGTCGAAGCGGGACGCCAGCACTACGACGGCAATCTGCGCGGACGCTGGGTGTTAACCGCCGGGCTCGGTGGCATGGGGGGCGCGCAGCCGTTGGCGGCAACGCTGGCTGGCGCCTGTTCTCTGAACATTGAATGTCAGCAGAGCCGCATCGATTTCCGTCTGCGCACCCGCTATGTCGATGAACAGGCGACGTCTCTCGATGACGCGCTGGCGCGCATCGAAAAATATACCCGCGAAGGCAAAGCCGTCTCGATTGCCCTGTGCGCCAATGCGGCGGACATCGTGCCCGAGCTGGTGAAGCGCGGCGTACGCCCGGACATGGTCACCGACCAGACCAGCGCCCACGATCCCTTGCATGGTTATCTGCCTTCCGGCTGGGACTGGGAGACCTATCAGCAGAAAGCGCTCTCCGATCCGCAGGGAACCGTAGAGGCGGCGAAGCGCTCGATGGCGAAACACGTCGAGGCCATGCTGGCGTTCAACGACATGGGCGTACCCACGTTCGATTACGGCAACAATATCCGCCAGATGGCAAAAGAGATGGGTGTGGAAAACGCCTTTGCCTTTCCTGGCTTCGTACCGGCCTATATTCGCCCGCTGTTCTGTCGCGGCATCGGGCCGTTCCGCTGGGTGGCGCTTTCCGGTGATCCTCAGGATATTTATAAAACCGATGCCAAAGTGAAAGAGATTGTGGCGGATGACGAGCACCTCCACCATTGGCTGGACATGGCGCGGGAGCGAATTAATTTCCAGGGGCTGCCAGCGCGTATCTGCTGGGTGGGTCTCGAATGGCGGCAAAAACTCGGCCTGGCGTTCAACGAAATGGTGCGCAGTGGTGAAGTGTCTGCACCTATTGTGATCGGTCGCGACCATCTGGATTCTGGCTCTGTCGCCAGCCCGAACCGCGAAACCGAGGCGATGCGCGACGGCTCTGATGCGGTGTCCGACTGGCCGCTGCTCAATGCCCTGCTCAACACGGCGAGCGGAGCCACCTGGGTATCGTTGCATCACGGCGGTGGCGTAGGAATGGGCTTCTCGCAGCACGCCGGGATGGTCATTGTCTGCGACGGCAGCGATGAAGCGGCCGAGCGAATTGCCCGGGTACTGCATAACGATCCGGCGACCGGCGTGATGCGTCATGCGGATGCAGGTTATGACATCGCCGTGGAGTGCGCTGTGGAACAAGGTCTGAATCTACCGATGGTTGCGGCAACGCAGGGGAAACGCTGATATGAACACCATGACCTTAACGCCGGGCCATCTGAGCTTTTCACAGCTACGCGAGGTCTGGCAGCGGCCGGTTAAACTGAGCCTCGATGCCAGCGCCATCGAGGGCATTAACGCCAGCGTGGCCTGCGTCAACACGATTGTTGCTGAGGGGCGCACGGCCTACGGCATTAACACGGGCTTTGGCCTGCTGGCGCAGACGCGCATTGCCAATGACGATCTGCAAAACCTGCAACGTTCGCTGGTGCTGTCGCATGCGGCAGGCGTGGGCGACGCGTTAGATGATGCGCTGGTGCGCCTGATCATGGTGCTGAAGATAAACAGCCTTGCGCGCGGTTTCTCCGGTATTCGCCTTAGCGTGATTGACGCGCTGATTGCGTTGGTTAACGCCGAAGTCTGGCCGCACATTCCGGCGAAAGGGTCGGTGGGTGCATCAGGCGACTTGGCACCGTTGGCCCACATGTCGCTCACGCTGTTAGGAGAAGGGAAGGCGCGCTGGCAGGGGGAATGGCTAGCGGCGACGGAAGCACTGAAAAAAGCCGGGCTGGAGCCGATTACGCTGGCGGCGAAAGAAGGGCTGGCGCTGCTTAACGGCACGCAGGCGTCGACGGCATTTGCGCTGCGCGGGCTGTTTGAAGCGCAGGAGCTGTTCGCGTCCGCCATCGTGTGCGGATCGTTAACCACCGAAGCCGTGCTGGGATCTCGTCGCCCGTTCGATGCGCGCATTCACGCCGCACGCGGGCAGCGTGGGCAGATTGATGCGGCGGCGCTGTATCGCCATGTCCTGACGGAGACCAGCGCGCTGTCGGCGTCGCACCACAATTGTGAAAAGGTACAGGATCCGTATTCTCTGCGCTGTCAGCCGCAGGTGATGGGGGCATGTCTGACGCAGATGCGCCAGGTGATGGACGTGCTGCTGGCGGAAGCCAATGCGGTTTCTGATAACCCGCTGGTTTTTGCTGAGCAGGGGGACGTCATCTCTGGGGGTAACTTCCATGCCGAACCGGTGGCGATGGCGGCAGATAATCTGGCGCTGGCCATTGCCGAAATTGGCGCGCTTTCCGAACGTCGTATTGCGCTGATGATGGATAAACATATGTCGCAACTACCGCCTTTCCTTGTCAAGAACGGTGGGGTGAACTCCGGCTTTATGATTGCTCAGGTGACGGCGGCAGCGCTCGCCAGTGAGAACAAAGCGCTGGCGCATCCGCACAGCGTGGACAGCCTGCCAACGTCGGCGAATCAGGAAGATCACGTATCGATGGCGCCTGCGGCAGGACGCAGACTGTGGGAGATGGCGGCGAACACTCGCGGCGTGCTGGCCGTCGAGTGGCTGGCAGCCTGTCAGGGGATCGATTTACGCGAAGGGTTAACGTCAAGCCCGCTACTGGAGGAGGCGCGAACCGCATTGCGTGAGCAGGTTGCGCATTATACCCAGGACCGTTTCTTCGCCCCGGATATTGAGCGTGCGACAGCATTGCTTGCGCAGGGAACGTTGTTGCAGCTCGTGCCGGAATTTCTTTGAACAGAGCCGGATGGCGCTGACGCTTATCCGGCCTACAAAACGATGCCTGACGCGTAGGCCGGATAAGACGCTAATTTCTCTGAACAGCGCCGGATGGCGCTAACGCTTATCCGGCCTACAGAACGGTGCCTGACGCGTAGGCCGGATAAGACGCTAATTTCTCTGAACAGCGCCGGATGGCGCTGACGCTTATCCGGCCTACAGAACGGTGCCTGACGCGTAGGCCGGATAAGACGCGTGAGCGTCGTCATCCGGCACAACACGATCAACTGAACATCGCGGTAATCGAGGCGCTGGCGAGCGAGTGGAAATGGACGTTAAATCCTACCATCGCGCCGCTGGCACCTTCATCGACGTCAATCTTGTCCACATCCAACGCGTGAACGGTAAAGATATAGCGGTGGGTTTCACCTTTTGGCGGCGCGGCGCCGCCGTAGCCCGCTTTACCGAAGTCGGTACGCGTCTGGATAACGCCGTCCGGCAGCGCGACCAGCCCGGAGCCAAAGCCCTGCGGCAGTACCCGGGTGTTGGCAGGAATATTGGCCACTACCCAGTGCCACCAGCCGGAGCCGGTTGGCGCATCCGGATCAAAACAGGTCACCACGAAACTCTTCGTTCCGGCGGGCACCTCATCCCAGGCCAGATGCGGAGAAAGGTTATCGCCGTCATAGCCCATACCGTTGAAGACATGGCGCAGGGGAAGCTTTTCCCCGTCGCGCAGATCGTTGCTGATTAATTTCATGCACTCTCCTTCATTTTCGCCAAAAAGTGTCGCCAGAAACCTCACAGCTTACCGTTAATTATGCGTTAAAAAACGTTTCTTCGCGCACAGCGTCGTTCACTGCCTGGGTCAGGCGGCGCAGTTGCTCTGGTTGAATGAGATACGGCGGCATCAGGTAGATGAGTTTGCCAAACGGGCGGATCCACACGCCCTGTTGCACAAAGAATTTTTGCAGGGCCGCCATGTTGACCGGATGCGTCGTTTCCACCACGCCTATCGCCCCCAGCACGCGCACATCTGCCACCCACGGTGACGCCTGCGCCGGGGCGAGTTCCTGGCGTAGCTGGGCTTCAATGGCGGATACCTGCGCCTGCCAGTCGCCGGATTCCAGCAAAGACAGGCTAGCGGTCGCCACCGCGCAGGCCAGCGGATTGCCCATAAACGTCGGGCCATGCATGAAACAACCTGCTTCGCCGTCGCTGATGGTTTCCGCCACCTGGCGGGTGGTCAGGGTGGCGGAGAGGGTCATCGTCCCGCCGGTTAGCGCTTTGCCCAGACACAGAATATCGGGCGCGATCCCGGCGTGTTCGCAGGCAAACAGTTTGCCCGTGCGGCCAAATCCGGTCGCGATTTCATCGGCAATCAGCAGAATGCCTTCGCGGTCGCACATTTTGCGGATACGGCGCAACCATTCCGGATGGTACATGCGCATACCGCCCGCCCCCTGGACGATCGGCTCAAGAATAACTGCCGCGATATCATGACGATGCGCCGCCATCAGGCGCGCGAAGGTCACCATGTCTCGCTCATCCCACTCGCCATCCATCCGGCTTTGCGGCGCAGGGGCAAACAGGTTTTCCGGCAGATAGCCCTTCCACAGGCTGTGCATGGAGTTGTCCGGATCGCAGAC
The DNA here is from genome assembly GCF_000981805.1 of Citrobacter amalonaticus Y19. Taxonomy (NCBI): domain Bacteria; kingdom Pseudomonadati; phylum Pseudomonadota; class Gammaproteobacteria; order Enterobacterales; family Enterobacteriaceae; genus Citrobacter; species Citrobacter amalonaticus. The sequence continues at coordinate 786,631 of NZ_CP011132.1, forward strand.
CGACATCGCGCCGAAGGTATCGCCGTGATAGCCGTTACGGAACGTCAGGAAGCGCTGACGTGATTCACCCAACGCCTGCCAGTATTGCAGCGCCATTTTCATCGCCACTTCTACCGCGACGGAACCGGAATCGGCGAGAAATACGCACTCCAGCGACGCGGGCGTCATGGCGACCAGTTTACGGCACAGGTTGACGGCGGGGGCATGGGTGATCCCTCCGAACATCACGTGTGACATGGCGTCAATCTGCGTTTTCATCGCCGCATTGAGCTGTGGGTGATTGTAACCGTGAATCGCGGCCCACCATGACGACATGCCATCAATCAGGCGCTCACCGCTGGATAAAATCAGTTCGCAGCCCTCAGCACGTTCAACAGGATAGACCGGCAGCGGGGACGTCATAGAGGTGTAGGGGTGCCAGATGTGGCGCCGATCAAAAGTGATATCGTCCGTTGTCATAATCGACTTGTAAACCAAATTAAAAAGTTTTAGGTTTACAAGTCTACACCCTTATCACCACAAAAAGTATAAAATTATGACCACTCATTCTCGCTGGACGCTGTCGCAAGTCACCGAATTATTTGAAAAACCGCTGCTGGATCTGCTGTTCGAGGCTCAGCAAATCCACCGTCAACATTTCGACCCTCGTCAGGTACAGGTCAGCACGCTGTTGTCGATCAAGACCGGCGCCTGCCCGGAAGATTGTAAATATTGCCCGCAAAGTTCGCGCTATAAAACGGGCCTCGAATCTGAGCGACTGATGGAAGTCGAACAGGTGCTGGATTCGGCGCGCAAAGCGAAGAACGCCGGTTCCACCCGTTTCTGCATGGGTGCGGCGTGGAAGAACCCGCACGAACGTGACATGCCGTATCTGCAGCAAATGGTTCAGGGGGTGAAAGCGCTGGGGCTGGAAGCCTGCATGACGCTTGGCACGCTTGATGAATCGCAGGCGCAGCGACTGGCGGAAGCGGGACTGGACTATTACAACCACAACCTCGATACCTCGCCGGAATTTTACGGCAACATTATCACCACCCGTTCCTACCAGGAGCGCCTCGACACGCTGGACAAAGTGCGCGAAGCCGGGATCAAAGTCTGTTCCGGCGGCATTGTCGGTCTGGGCGAAACGGTAACTGACCGCGCCGGGCTGCTCCTGCAACTGGCGAATCTGCCGACCCCGCCGGAAAGCGTGCCGATCAACATGCTGGTGAAGGTGAAAGGCACGCCGCTGGCGGATAACGATGACGTCGACGCGTTTGATTTTATTCGCACCATTGCCGTGGCGCGCATCATGATGCCGACCTCTTACGTACGTCTCTCCGCCGGTCGCGAGCAGATGAATGAGCAAACGCAGGCCATGTGCTTTATGGCCGGGGCTAACTCTATTTTCTACGGTTGCAAACTGCTCACCACGCCAAACCCGGAAGAGGACAAAGATCTCCAGCTCTTCCACAAGCTGGGGCTGAATCCACAGCAAACGGCGGTGCTCGCGGGGGATAACGAACAGCAACAGCGTCTGGAGCAGGCGCTGTTGACGCCGGATACCGACGATTACTACAACGCGGCTGCCGTATGATCTGGCAACAGAAAATCGACGATGCGCTGGCGGCGCGTCGTTCGGCTGACACCCTGCGGCGCCGTTACGCGGTCGCGCAGGGGGCGGGTCGCTGGCTGGAGGCGAACGGCCAGCGCTATCTCAATTTCTCCAGCAATGATTATCTGGGCTTAAGCCATCATCCGCATATCGTTCGCGCCTGGCAGCAGGGGGCGGAACGGTTCGGCGTCGGCAGCGGCGGCTCGGGCCACGTCAGCGGTTATTCCATCGCCCATCAACAACTGGAAGAGGAGCTGGCCGACTGGCTGGGCTATCCGCGTGCGCTGCTGTTTATCTCCGGTTTCGCCGCAAACCAGGCGGTGATTACCGCGCTGCTGGAAAAGGATGACCGGATTGTCGCTGACCGCCTCAGCCATGCTTCGCTGCTGGAAGCGGCGAGTCTGAGTCCGGCGCAGCTTCGCCGCTTTACCCATAACGACGTGTCGCATCTCGCGCGCCTGCTTGATGCCCCCTGTTCGGGGCGACAACTGGTGGTGACCGAGGGCGTGTTCAGCATGGATGGCGACAGCGCGCCGCTTGCGGAAATTCAGCACGCCGCACAGACCCGTAACGCCTGGCTGTTGGTGGATGACGCTCACGGCATTGGCGTGAGTGGAGAAGAGGGGCGCGGGAGTTGCTGGCAGCAGCGGGTAAAACCGGCGCTGTTGGTGGTGACGTTCGGCAAAGGTTTTGGCGTCAGCGGCGCGGCGATCCTGTGTTCCGAAAGCGTTGCCGACTATCTGCTGCAGTTCGCCCGTCATCTGATCTACAGCACCAGCATGCCGCCCGCGCAGGCGATGGCGCTACAGGCGTCGCTTTCGGTGATTCGCAGTCAGGAAGGTGACGCGCGCAGGGAGAAACTGGCTGCGCTTATTCAGCGTTTTCGTTCGGCAGTCAATCCTGCCGATTTCAGGCTGGCGCAATCGCACAGCGCCATCCAGCCACTGATTGTCGGTGAAAATGCGCGCGCGTTGCGGCTGGCGGACACCCTGCGCCGTCAGGGATGCTGGGTCACGGCTATCCGTCCACCCACCGTGCCCGCCGGGACGGCTCGTCTGCGCCTGACGTTAACCCAGGCGCATGAGCCCAAGGATATCGATCGTTTGCTGGAGGTGCTGCATGGGGCAGGTGAATAAGCAAGCCGTCGCGGCGGCGTTTGGCCGTGCGGCAGCGCACTATGAACAGCACGCCACATTGCAGCGTCTGAGCGCAGACGCCTTGCTGGCGCAACTGCCGGCGCGCCAATTTTTACAGGTGCTGGATGCCGGCTGCGGGCCGGGTCGTCTGAGTCGCTACTGGCGCGAGCAGGGCTGTCAGGTCACCGCGCTGGATCTCTCTGCCCGTATGCTGGACGAGGCGCGTCGTCAGGATGTGGCGCATCACTATCTCGCCGGTGACATTGAGTCGCTACCGTTAGCCAGCGAAACATTCGACCTGGCCTGGAGCAATCTGGCCGTGCAGTGGTGTGACAGTCTGTCTGATGCGCTAAGCGAGCTTTACCGGGTTGTGCGCCCCGGCGGCTGTGTGGCCTTCACCACGCTGGCCCAGGACTCGCTGCCGGAGCTTCATCAGGCCTGGCGCGCGGTGGATGACCGGGCGCATGGCAACCGGTTTTTATCCCGTGAGGCGCTGGGTGACGCGATGTGCAACTGGCAGGGGCATCATCACTTAATCTCCCTGACGCTGGAATTTGATGACGCTCTGAGCGCCATGCGCTCGCTGAAAGGCATTGGCGCGACCCATTTGCACGAGGGACGCACGTCGGGCGTCTTAACCCGCTCGCAGTTACAGCAGCTTCAAGTGGCCTGGCCCCAGCGGCAGGGGAAATATCCTCTGACTTATCATCTTTTTGCAGGAGTGATTACACGTGACTAAACGTTATTTTGTCACCGGTACCGATACGGAAGTTGGTAAAACCGTCGCCAGCTGTGCGCTGTTACAGGCGGCGCGCAGTCTGGGCTACCGGACGGCCGGGTATAAGCCGGTAGCATCAGGCAGTGAAATGACGCCAGAAGGACTGCGCAACAGCGACGCCCTGGCGCTTCAGCACAACAGCAGTCTGGCGCTGGACTATGCGGCGGTGAATCCTTATACCTTCGCGGAACCCACTTCGCCGCATATCATCAGCGCCGACGAGGGGAGACCGATTCGTGCTGACGTGATGTCAGACGGATTACGTGCGTTGGACGCCCAGGCGGAGTGGCTGTTGGTGGAAGGCGCAGGCGGCTGGTTTACCCCGCTTGCGGAGGATTTTACCTTCGCCGACTGGGTGCAGCGCGAGCAGTTGCCGGTAATCCTGGTGGTTGGCGTGAAGCTTGGGTGTATTAACCATGCCATGCTGACAGCGCAGGCCGTACAGCAGGCAGGGCTCCCGCTTGCCGGGTGGGTGGCGAATGACGTCACGCCGCCGGGAAAACGCCACCATGAGTATCTGGCGACGCTTAAGCGGGCCATCCCCGCGCCATGGTTAGGCGAAATCCCGTGGCTGGCGGCAGGAGCCGAAAATGCGGCCACAGGACAATATCTGGATCTCGCTTTGCTTGATGGTGAGTAAAAGGCGAAATTGCGAGCAAGATCTCGCCTGCCAGGGGCGCTCCGTTAGCTGATAAAAATCAAAATTTAGCGATAATTTTTTTTTATGTGCGTCCTGGTGGGCCGGACCGGGAATTTGCCAGGCGGCAGGCCATACGGCCTGCAGGCAGTTATCCACCATTCCTGTGGATAACCTTGTGTATTAGAGTTAGAAAACACAAGGCAAGCGAGAGAATACGCGGCTTTCAGCCGAATTGGTGCGAAAGGCGTCTTTATGAAATATCCTATAATTTACAGCGCGTTAGATAAAATCAATGGCTGTCATATTACGATCATTGAATGCAATAAAACTTTCATAACACATCTTGACAATGTTAACGAAGTCAATGGTCTGGGGATAAACCCGCTTCATAGTGTAATATCTTGCCAGCGATGAAATTTTAGCCATCTCCGATTCGATTTTATCACGCGTAACACAAATTTTATGAGGCGCCACTGTTTTTTCATCCAGTATATTTTACTGGCAATATTATCCTCTGCGAGTAAAATTACACACCTGCCCGCCCATTCCTTCAGGTAGCTGCTCATGAGTAAAGCGTTCAAACTGAATTCCGCATTTAAACCTTCCGGCGATCAGCCCGAGGCCATACGACGTCTGGAAGAGGGACTGGAGGACGGCCTGGCGCATCAGACGCTGCTTGGCGTAACGGGGTCGGGGAAAACGTTCACCATCGCCAATGTGATTGCGGATCTACAACGCCCGACGATGGTGCTGGCACCCAACAAAACGTTGGCGGCACAGCTGTATGGGGAAATGAAAGAGTTTTTCCCGGATAACGCCGTCGAGTATTTCGTCTCCTACTACGACTACTATCAGCCGGAAGCGTACGTTCCCAGTTCTGACACCTTTATCGAAAAAGATGCGTCGGTAAACGAACACATTGAACAGATGCGTCTGTCCGCCACCAAAGCATTACTGGAGCGCCGTGACGTGATCGTCGTGGCCTCCGTTTCCGCTATCTATGGTCTGGGCGATCCGGATTTATACCTGAAGATGATGCTGCACATGACGGTGGGCATGATCATCGATCAGCGCGCCATTCTGCGTCGACTGGCTGAACTGCAATATACCCGCAACGATCAGGCTTTCCAGCGCGGGACCTTCCGCGTGCGCGGCGAAGTGATCGACATCTTCCCGGCGGAATCCGACGACATTGCGCTGCGTGTGGAGCTATTTGACGAAGAGGTTGAGCGTCTGTCGCTGTTTGATCCGCTGACCGGGCAGGTGGAGTCCACCATTTCGCGCTACACCATCTACCCGAAAACGCACTACGTGACCCCGCGTGAGCGCATTGTGCAGGCGATGGAAGAGATCAAAGTCGAACTGGCTGAACGACGCAAGGTCCTGCTCGCCAATGACAAACTGCTGGAAGAGCAGCGTCTGAGTCAACGAACCCAGTTTGATCTGGAGATGATGAACGAGCTGGGCTACTGCTCGGGGATTGAAAACTACTCGCGCTTTCTGTCAGGACGCGGGCCGGGTGAGCCACCGCCGACGTTGTTTGACTATCTGCCTGCCGACGGTTTGCTGGTGGTGGATGAGTCCCACGTGACTATCCCGCAGATTGGCGGGATGTACCGTGGTGACCGTGCGCGTAAAGAGACGCTGGTGGAGTACGGTTTCCGTCTGCCGTCGGCGCTGGATAACCGCCCGTTAAAGTTCGAAGAGTTTGAAGCGCTGGCACCACAGACCATCTACGTGTCTGCGACGCCGGGCAATTACGAGCTGGAGAAATCAGGCGGCGATGTGGTTGATCAGGTGGTGCGTCCGACAGGGTTGCTGGATCCGGTGATTGAAGTGCGTCCGGTGGCAACGCAGGTGGACGATCTGCTTTCTGAGATCCGCAAGCGTGCGCAGATCAACGAGCGCGTGCTGGTGACCACGCTGACCAAACGGATGGCGGAAGATCTCACCGAATATCTGGAAGAGCACGGCGAGCGGGTGCGCTATCTGCACTCGGACATCGATACCGTGGAGCGTATGGAAATCATTCGTGACCTGCGTCTGGGCGAGTTTGATGTGCTGGTGGGGATCAACCTGTTGCGCGAAGGTCTCGACATGCCTGAGGTGTCGCTGGTGGCGATTCTCGACGCCGACAAAGAAGGGTTCCTGCGTTCCGAACGTTCGCTGATTCAGACCATCGGTCGTGCGGCGCGTAACATTAACGGGAAGGCGATTCTCTACGGCGACAAAATTACGGCCTCAATGGCGAAGGCGATCAGCGAAACCGAACGCCGTCGCGAGAAACAGCAGCAGTACAACGAAGAGCACGGCATTATCCCGCAGGGCCTGAATAAAAAAGTGGTCGATATTCTGGCGCTGGGACAGAACATTGCGAAAACCAGGGCGAAGGGCAGAGGTAAGTCACGTTCCGCGGCGAAGTCGGATGTGGTCGAACTGGACATGACGCCAAAAGCGCTGCAGCAGAAGATTCACGAGCTGGAAGGGCAGATGATGCAGCATGCCCAGAACCTGGAATTCGAAGAAGCCGCGCAGATTCGCGATCAGTTGCATCAACTGCGTGAACTGTTTATCGCCGCCTCGTAGTCCAGGCCAGGCTTTGTAGGCCGGATAAGCGAAGCGCCATCCGGCAATAAAATACTCATCCCAAAGCTTGCACTGCTTTCTCCAGCGCGCTGTGTAATAACTGGCGGTCATGGCGATAGGGAATATCGCTGGCTTCCAGCACTTCCTGAATCACCACCCGGTCACTGACCGCAGAGATATCCACCTTCGGCCCCACGATAACCGCATCAACGACTTTCTTGCCAACATACTGCTCCATAATGGTTAGCTTATCGAGAAGCGTGAGGCTCGCGGCGGGGATACTCAGTTCCCGACCCAGATTACCGATATAGACCATGGGCGCCTGCGTGCGACGCAGCGCCTGCGCGAGCTCATCCAGCAGCAGGATTGGCATCAGGCTGGTGTAAAAGCTGCCCGGGCCGATAATAATCAGATCGGCGTCGTTAATCGCCTGCACCGCTTCCCGGGTGGTGGGCACCTTCGGCGACAGCATTAGCTCCTGCAACGGTGAGGTGAGCTGATCGATATTCACCTCGCCGTACACTTCATGCCCCTGATCGTCTATCGCCATCAGGTCAACAGGCAACTCCGACATGGGGATTAAATGCGCATCTACCTTCAGCAGATTACGAATTAAATTGATGGCTTCCAGAGGCCGCACGCTCAGGTGATCGAGCGCCTTTAACATCAGATTTCCGAGGTTATGACCGGAAAGTTCGCCATTACCGCCAAAACGGTATTCAAACATGGCGGAGGCGACGCTCGGTTCGGTAATCAACTGATTGAGACAGTTGCGCATATCGCCCCAGGCGATTCCCCCTTCTGAACGGCGAATACGGCCCGTCGAACCGCCGTTATCGGTGGTGGTCACGATACCGGTGAGGCGTGAACCCAGAGGAGAGAGGGAAGAGAGAACGCGTCCTAATCCATGCCCTCCGCCGAGCGCGACGACACGATCCAGGTCAGCCAGCGTACGATTGCGCATAAAAATTCCTGAAGTCAGATTTACCGCGCTACAGTAGCGCAAACTGGGGCTTTTCAGCAATTCGCCAGCGGCGAGTTGAGAAAATAAATTCTGACGCACTACCCCTTTAGGGTGACTCGCGCCTGACAGCGAAATGATGTACATCAATGCAAAAGTGCTATTTTCGCTTATTCTGTAGCGAAATAGCACGATCATGACGCTATATACATGATTATACAGCGTTAAGTGTGAATGGCATAATGTCCGTTTACACGCTAGTATCGGCATAACCACAGTAAACACTCTAGCCTCTGCACCTGGGTCAAATGATACGGTGCTTTGGCCGTGACAACGCAAACGCATTGCCACCAGGGCGCAGGAAGAAATGACTTCGCCTCCCGTATTTGGAAAGGTGTACATGGCCACACAACTGACCGATGCTTTCGCGCGCAAGTTTTACTACTTGCGTCTGTCGATTACCGACGTGTGTAACTTTCGTTGCACATACTGTCTGCCGGATGGCTACAAGCCCGGCGGCGTCACCAATAAAGGTTTTCTCACCGTCGATGAAATTCGTCGGGTGACGCGCGCCTTTGCCAATTTGGGCACTGAAAAAGTGCGCCTGACCGGTGGTGAACCCTCCCTGCGTCGCGACTTTACCGACATCATTGCCGCCGTGCGTGAAAACGAGGCGATTCGTCAACTGGCGGTGACCACTAACGGTTACCGTCTGGCGCGCGATGCCGCCCACTGGCGCGATGCTGGCTTGACCGGCATTAACGTTAGCGTCGATAGCCTCGATGCGCGTCAATTCCGCGCGATTACCGGTCAGGATAAATTCCAGCAGGTGATGGCGGGCATTGATGCTGCATTTGATGCTGGCTTTGAAAAGGTCAAAGTGAACACCGTGCTGATGCGCGATGTGAACCATCATCAGCTTGATACCTTTCTCGACTGGATCCAGACGCGTCCCATTCAACTGCGCTTCATTGAACTAATGGAGACAGGCGAGGGCAGTGACCTGTTCCGCAAACACCATATCTCCGGTCAGGTGCTGCGTGATGAACTGCTGCGTCGCGGTTGGATCCACCAGCTACGCCAGCGCAGCGATGGCCCGGCGCAGGTCTTCTGCCACCCCGATTATGAGGGTGAGATCGGCCTCATCATGCCGTATGAAAAAGACTTCTGCGCCACCTGCAACCGTCTGCGCGTCTCTTCCGTGGGTAAACTTCATCTTTGTCTGTTCGGTGAGGGCGGCGTCAGCCTGCGCGATCTGCTGGAAGACGATGCGCAGCAAGCCGCGCTGGAAGAGCGTATCTCGCTGGCGTTGCGTGAGAAAAAGCAGACCCATTTCCTGCACCAGAACAATACGGGTATTACCCAGAACCTCTCATACATAGGCGGTTAATACCGCTTTGAACAAGGAGTTTTCCATGAGTCAGGTAAGCGCTGAATTTATCCCGACCCGCATTGCTATTTTGACGGTATCGAATCGTCGTGGCGAAGAGGACGATACCTCCGGCCATTTCCTGCGTGATGCCGCGCAGGAAGCGGGACATCAGATTATCGATAAAGCGATTGTCAAAGAGAACCGCTACGCCATACGCGCGCAGGTCTCGGCGTGGATTGCCAGTGATGAGGTGCAGGTGGTGCTGGTCACCGGCGGCACGGGCCTGACCGAAGGCGACCAGGCCCCGGAAGCGCTGTTGCCGCTGTTTGACCGAGAAGTGGAAGGCTTTGGTGAAGTGTTTCGCATGCTGTCGTTTGAAGAGATTGGCACTGCCACGTTGCAGTCGCGCGCGGTGGCGGGCGTGGCCAACAAAACGCTGATTTTCGCGATGCCAGGTTCTACCAAAGCCTGCCGCACGGCCTGGGACAATATCATCGCGCCGCAACTGGATGCCCGTACGCATCCCTGTAATTTTCACCCACATCTGAAGAAATAAGTATGTCGCAACTGACTCACATTAACGCCGCCGGTGAAGCGCATATGGTGGATGTGTCCGCGAAAGCGGAGACCGTCCGCGAAGCGCGCGCCGAAGCTTTTATCACCATGCGTAGCGAAACGCTGGCGATGATTATCGACGGTAGCCACCATAAGGGCGACGTGTTCGCCACCGCGCGCATTGCCGGGATTCAGGCAGCAAAACGCACCTGGGAGCTGATCCCGCTGTGCCATCCGCTGCTGCTGAGCAAAGTGGAAGTACAGCTACAGGCTCAGCCAGAACACAACCGCGTTCGTATTGAGTCGCTGTGTCGCCTCACGGGAAAAACCGGGGTGGAGATGGAAGCGCTCACGGCGGCATCAGTCGCTGCGTTGACCATTTACGACATGTGCAAAGCGGTACAGAAAGACATGGTGATTGGCCCGGTGCGCCTGCTGGCGAAAAGCGGCGGCAAGTCTGGTGATTTTAAGGCGGATTCGCATGATTAAGGTTTTATTCTTCGCCCAGGTTCGAGAACTGGTAGGGACTGATGCGCTGGACGTGGCGGCTGATTTCCCGACGGTAGAGGCGCTGCGTCAGCATCTGGCGGCGAACAGCAACCGCTGGGCGCTGGCCCTGGAAGACGGCAAGCTGCTGGCGGCGGTAAACCAGACGCTGGTGAGCTTTGATCATCCGCTGTCGACGGGTGATGAAGTGGCCTTCTTTCCCCCGGTTACGGGAGGTTGAGATGGCTGAAACGAAAATTATCGTCGGACCTGCGCCGTTCAGCGTGGGTGAAGAGTATCCCTGGCTGGCAGAACGCGACGAAGACGGTGCGGTGGTGACCTTCACCGGTAAAGTGCGCAACCATAATCTTGGCGACAGCGTGAAGGCGCTGACGCTGGAGCACTATCCGGGGATGACGGAAAAAGCGCTGGCAGAGATTGTCGATGACGCACGGGCGCGCTGGCCGCTGGGACGCGTCACGGTGATTCACCGGACTGGCGAACTGTGGCCGGGTGATGAAATCGTCTTTGTCGGCGTCACCAGTTCGCACCGCAGCAGTTCATTTGAGGCCGGGCAGTTCATCATGGACTATCTGAAGACGCGCGCGCCGTTCTGGAAGCGTGAAGCCACGCCGGAAGGAGAGCGCTGGGTCGAAGCCCGCGATAGCGATCGTCAGGCGGCGCAACGCTGGTAGCAGGAAATTGTGATACGCTTATCCCGTGTAGTCACTTTCAATCAGGAGATTATCATGGACCGATTTCCACGATCCGAATCAATCGTGCAGGCCCGTTCCGGCCTGCAAACCTATATGGCGCAGGTTTACGGCTGGATGACGGTCGGGCTGCTGCTTACCGCGTTTATTGCGTGGTATGCGGCGAATTCCAGTGCGTTCATGGAGTTGCTTTATACCAACAGAATCTTTTTCTTTGGTCTGGTTATTGCACAATTAGCTGTCGTATTTGTGTTATCGGGTCTGGTCAACAGACTCAGTGCGGGCGTCATGACCACGCTGTTTATGCTCTATTCAGTCCTGACCGGTCTGACGCTTTCCAGCATTTTTATTATTTATACCGCGTCCTCCATTGCCAGTACCTTTGTGGTCACCGGCGGGATGTTTGGCGTGATGAGCCTGTGGGGTTACACCACGAAGCGCGATTTGAGCGGCTGGGGCAACCTGCTGTTTATGGCGTTGATTGGCATCATCCTGGCCTCACTGGTCAACTTCTGGCTGAAGAGTGAAGCGCTGATGTGGGCTGTGACCTACATCGGGGTGGTGGTGTTTGTCGGGCTGACCGCCTATGACACCCAAAAGTTGAAAAATATCGGTGAGCAGATCGATGTTCGCGACAGTTCTAACCTGCGTAAATATTCGATCCTCGGTGCGCTAACGCTGTATCTGGACTTCATTAACCTGTTCCTGATGCTGCTGCGTATCTTAGGCAACCGTCGCTGAGTTTGCTCGCCTTATCCGGCCTACGGTGACTTACACCCGATGAAGCATCTCGTAGGTCTGATAAGCGCAGCGCCATCAGGCAGTTTGCCGGATGACGGCACAAGGCCTTATCCGGCCTACGGTGACTTATACCCGATGAAGCATTTCGTAGGCCTGATAAGCGTAGCGCCATCAGGCAACGATTTGTCACTTCGCCATCGCCTTTTCGTTTTTCGCCCGTAGTTTCTTCGCCCGACTCTCCAGCAGCAGATAGCCAATCAGCGCCAGCAAAAGCGGGACAAAGTAATACAGCACGCGGTACGCGAGCAGCGCGGCAATGATGATGCCTTGTGACGTGTCTTCTCCCGCCAGCAGCGCGATAAACACCGCTTCCAGTACGCCAATCCCTGCCGGAATGTGGACAATCACCCCCGCGATACTGCTGACCAGCAGCACGCCCAGCACAAAGAAATAGTTCACCTCCTGACCCAGCAACAACCAGATAATCGCCCCCATGACCATCCAGTTGGCGCTGGAGATAGCCATCTGAACCAGTGCAAATTTCCATGACGGTAGCACCAGTTTCTGCCCTTTGATCGTCATATGACGATGCTTTGCGAAGGCGCAGAACCACAGATAAATAGCGATGATAAACAGCAGCGCCACACCCAGAATGCGCAGGGTGCTCTCGTCGATATACCAGTGCGTGGGCAGTTGTACCACGCCAAAGGTGAAGATGATCCCGCCAAGCAGAATGTAACCCAGCCAGTTGGTGGTGATACTGAGAGAGAAAATACGGGTGATGGTGCCGCCCGGCAGGCCGAGACGGGAATAGAGCCGGTAGCGCATACCGATGCCGCCGACCCAGGTACTGAGCGTCAGGTTGAAGGCGTAGCAGATAAACGACACCAGCATCACCTGCCGCTTCGCCAGCCGGTGACCGCAATAGGCGCGTCCGAGCAGGTCATAGCAGCCATAGAGCAGATAGCTGAGGATCACCAGTCCAACGGCGCTCAGTAATGCAACGCGGTTATAATCGCGAATAACCGTCCACACTTCCTCCCAGTTGACCTTGCTGGCGTAGATGACCAGCAGCACGATCACGGCAATGAAAAACAGCCAAGTGAGGATCTTTTTTGCCAACCGCCAGCGCGGGTGTGATTTTGCCATCAGGGCTTGGCTCCCGTGTTTTGTACCTCCACCCGATCCTGCGTTTCCATCTCGGGTTGGGCTGGAGGATCCACCTGCGCCAGATGAGGAGTATGCGCCGGAAGCCAGCCGACCAGCGCCGGGAAGTGGCGTAAGAAGTGGAATGCCAGCACGCTTTTGGTCAGGTTCCACCAGGTGCGCCTCGGCAGCATCGACTCGTCCACCCGTTTACAGTCTTCGGCAATGATCGCGTTGAGGTTGTCGCGCAGCGTCTGGTTGAATGCTCTGTCGTGTACGACCAGGTTGGCTTCCAGATTGAGCGACAGGCTGAGCGGGTCAAGATTGCTGGAGCCGACCGTCGCCCAGTGGTCATCCATCAGCGCCACCTTGCCATGCAGCGGTTTACGGCGGTACTCGTAAACCTGAACATCGCCTTTCACCAGATAGTTGTACAGCAGACGAGCACCCACTTTCACAATCGGCATATCCGGTTCGCCCTGCACAATCAGTTTCACGCGCACGCCCCGTCGGGCGGCTTTGCGCATGGCATGCAGCAACCGGTAACCGGGAAAGAAGTAGGCGTTGGCGATAATCACCTCCCGCCGGGCCTGGGTGAGCATTTTCAGGTAGTGACGCTCAATATCGTCGCGGTGCTCGTCGTTGTCGCGCCAGACGAACAGCGCCTGCGCCTCGCCGGGCTGGCGGTTCTCTTCAGCGCGGTGATGGCGACGCCACCAGCGGCGCACCGCGCTCTGTCCGGGGAGGTTTTCCACTTCAAACTGTAAAATATCCGCGACGACGGGGCCTTCCACACGCACCGCGTAATCCTGCTTGGCCTCTGGCCCGTAGTCGGACATATGCTCGTCGGAATAGTTAATCCCGCCGACAAACGCCACCCGGTTGTCAATCACCACAATCTTGCGGTGCATGCGGCGAAAGACGTTGGTACGCATGCCGAAGATCCGGGGGCGCGGATCGTAGTAGCGAAACACCACGCCTGCCGAGGTCAGTTCACCGACGAAGGCGTCGCTCAGGTCCGGCGAGCCGTAGCCGTCCAGCAATACTTCCGCTTTCACACCGCGCTTCGCTGCGGTTAACAGGGCCGCATGAAGCTGTTTTCCCACCTCATCTTCAAACCAGATGAAGGTTTCCAGAATAATTTTCTGCTGCGCATCGGCAATCGCCGCAAACACGGCGGGATAATACTGGTCGCCGTTTTCCAGTAACTGGATCTGATTACCTTCACGCCAGCCACATTTCATAGATGGATCTCCGCGCTAAGAGGGGCATGGTCAGAGAGATGCCGCCAGTTGCGCAGCGGCAGCGCCGTCGGCGAACTGGCATTGGCATTTTTCACGTAAATCCGGTCAAGGCGCAGCAGCGGCAGGCTGGCGGGAAACGTCCGTGCCGGGCGACCGTGGGCGCGGGTAAAGATTTCGTCCAGCCCGGCGGCTTTTAACTGAGGGTTTGCCTTCTGTCGCCAGTCGTTGAAATCACCGGCCACGACCACTGGCTCGCCGTCGGGTAGGGCGTTGACCCAGTCCGCCAGCAGAGTAAGTTGTGCCTGCCGGTGGGCTTCGCGCAGGCCAAGATGAACACACATCACATGAATCGGTTTCCCGAGTTGCGGAGGGACAATGCGGCAATAGAGTACACCGCGCTTTTCACTGGTCCCAACCGAGATGTCGCGATTTTCATCATGTTCAATAGGATAGCGTGACAGCACCGCGTTGCCGTGATGCCCTTGTGGGTAGACGGCGTTGCGCCCGTAAGCGTAGTCACTCCACATGGTGTCGGCGAGAAATTCGTAGTGGGTGGTATCCGGCCAGTTTTCGACGTGCAGCGGATGCACCTCGTGTGCGCCCATCACCTCCTGCAGACAGACGATGTCGGCGCCAACCGTACGAACGGCATCGCGCAGTTCCGGTAAAATGAAGCGCTTGTTAAAGGCGGTAAAGCCTTTATGCGTATTAATGGTGAGCACGGTGAATGAAAAATTTCGCGTCGATTGAGTCATTTTTCTCCTGTTGGCGTCACTCTTCTGATTGAAATAGTGTAGTCGTCGTCACAAAAAGGTGCGGCGTTACGGAATTTTCCGTAAAGTGCGGTACTCTGAGTAATTAGAGAAAAATCCTTCAGGAGAAAAGCCATGAGGTGGCAACAACGTGTTCGTGTCGCAACGGGGTTAAGTTGCTGGCAGATTATGTTGCATTTACTGGTCGTGGCGTTGTTGGTCATGGGCTGGATGAGCGGCACACTGGTGCACGTCGGCCTGGGATTATGCGTAGTGTATGGCGTGACCGTATTACTGATGCTGGCGTTACAGCGTCATCACGAGCAGCGTTGGCGCGAAGTCGCTGACGTGCTGGAAGAACTCACCACCACCTGGTATTTCGGTGCGGCGCTGATCGTGCTGTGGCTGCTGTCCCGGGTTTTACAAAACAATATCCTGCTGGCGATAGCGGGACTGGCAATCCTGGCCGGACCCGCTGTGGTTTCGCTGCTGGCGAAAGACAAAAAGCTACATAATTTTGCGTCTAAACATCGCATACGCCGCTGATCCCGTCGTGGCCGCTATTACCAGTAGCGGCCACAAGCTTCCCCAGACAATCTGCAAACTCGCATCTTTCAAATAGATCTGCTTGGTAATATCCGTGAAGTGACGGATAGGGTTTATCCATGTCAGGTTCTGCAACCAGACCGGCATATTTTCGACCGGGGAGACGTACCCCGACAGTAAAATCGCCGGCATCATAAAGACGAACACGCCGATAAACGCCTGCTGCTGCGTGGAGCAGAGCGAGGATATCAGCAGCCCGAAGCCCACCAGCGACAGCCCGTAAATCACCATCGTGAAGTAAAACAGCGCCAGCGACCCGGCAAACGGTATCTGATATGCCCAGATACCGATTGCCAGCACGATAGAGGCCTGTCCGGTGGCGACAATCAGCGCGGGAACCGCTTTACCGATAAAGATTTGCCAGGTGGTGAGCGGAGAGACCAGCAGTTGATCCAGCGTCCCCTGTTCACGTTCGCGCGCCACGGACAGCGAGGTGACGATCATCACGCCAATGGTGGTGATCATCGCGATAAGCGACGGCACCACGAACCACTTATAGTCGAGGTTAGGGTTGTACCAGTTGCGCACCACCAGCTCGCTGTTGTTGGGCTTTGGCTTACCCTCCATCAGCTCCTGCTGATAGTTCTTCACGATTTGCTGGAGATAGTTGGCGGCGATTTGCGCGCTGTTTGAGTTACGGCCGTCGAGAATTAACTGCATGGGTGCAGACTGAAAAGTATCCAGATTGCGCGAGAAATCCGCCGGAAAGCGCACCAGCAGCAGCGCCTTTTGCGTATCGATTGTGGGCTGGATTTCCTGCGGGCTTTTCAGCAACAGAATGTGGGTAAAGGCTTTGGCGCGGGCAAAACGCTGTGTCAACTCAACCGAGTGCTTCCCGTTGTCTTCGTTATAGATGGCGATGGTGGCGTTAGTCACTTCCAGGGTCGCCGCAAAGGGAAACAGAAACACCTGAATCAGCACCGGCAGAATCAGGATCGCGCGGGTCTGCGGCTCGCGTAACAGCGACTGCAGCTCTTTGCGAATTAACGTCCATAAACGATGAAACATAGTATTGCCCTTAATACCCGAAGAAGCATCTCGTAGGCCTGATAAGCGCAGCGCCATCAGGCAGTTTGCCGGATGACGGCACAAGGACTTATCCGGCCTACGGTGACTTATACCCGATGAAGCACCCCGTAGGCCTGATAAGCGCAGCACCATCAGGCAGTTTTCCGGATGGCGGCACAAGGCCTTATCCGGCCTACGGTGACTTATACCCGATGAAGCACCCCGTAGGCCTGATAAGCGCAGCGCCATCAGGCAGTTTGCCGGATGACGGCACAAGGCCTTATCCGGCCTACGGTGACTCATACCTGATGAAGCACTCCGTAGACCTGATAAGCGTAGCGCCATCAGGCAGTTTTCCGGATGGCGGCACAAGGCCTTATCCGGCCTACGGTGACTTACCAGATGAAGCACTCCGTAGGCCTGATAAGCGTAGCGCCATCAGGCAGTTTGCCGGATGACGGCACAAGGCCTTATCCGGCCTACGGTGACTCATACCTGATGAAGCACTCCGTAGACCTGATAAGCGTAGCGCCATCAGGCAGTTTTCCGGATGGCGGCACAAGGCCTTATCCGGCCTACGGTGACTTACCAGATGAAGCACTCCGTAGGCCTGATAAGCGTAGCGCCATCAGGCAGTTTGCCGGATGACGGCACAAGGCCTTATCCGGCCTACGGTGACTTATACCCGATGAAGCATCTCGTAGGCCTGATAAGCGCAGCGCCATCAGGCAGTTTGCCGGACGACGGCACAAGGCCTTATCCGGCCTACGGTGACTTATACCAGATGAAGCACTCCGTAGGCCTGATAAGCGCAGCGCCATCAGGCAGTTTGCCGGATGACGGCACAAGGCCTTATCCGGCCTACGGTGACTTATACCTGATGAAGCATCTCGTAGGCCTGATAAGCGCAGCGCCATCAGGCTGTTTACCGGATATGCAAAAGCGCCATCCGGCAAATCATCAATCCAGCCGACGTTTGGTTTTTATCCACGTCAGCCCAATAAACATCACCGCCGAGGCGATTAAAAACAGCACGTTGACTATCAGCACCACCGGAATATTACCGGCGAGAAACAGGCTTTGCAGCGTACTGACGAAGTAACGCGCCGGAATAATGTAGGTCACCGCGCGGATCACCGCAGGCATACTGTCTATCTGGAAAATAAAGCCTGACAGCATAATCGACGGCAAAAAAGCGGCGTTGAGCGCCACCTGGGCGGCATTAAACTGGTTGCGGGTGATGGTGGAAATCAACAGCCCCATCCCCAGCGTACTGAGCAAAAACAGGCTGGTGATGAAAAACAACAGCAGTAACGATCCGCGATACGGGACGCCGAGAATAAACACCGACACCAGCATACACAGCCCCATTGCCAGCATGCCGAGGAAGTAGTAGGGGATGAGTTTACACAGCAACAGCTCGGCGCGCGTCACTTCGGTGGAGAGTAATGCTTCCATCGTGCCGCGTTCCCACTCGCGCGCAACGACCAGCGAGGTGAGGATCGCGCCGATCACCGTCATGATGATCGTCACTGCGCCAGGGATAATAAAATGCTGACTGATGGCCGCCGGGTTGAACCAGTAGCGGGTCTGCACCTCAATCAGCGGTTCAAACGTTTCCCCGCGATCTTCTGCCCGCTGCATCTGCCAGATTTGCCAGATCCCCTCCACATAGCCCTGCACGAAGTTGGCGGTGTTGGGTTCACTGCCGTCGGTTATCACCTGAATCGGCGCGGTGTCGTTGGCGCGCGCCATCTGCTGGGCGAAATCGACCGGAATGACCACCAGCCCACGAATGCGTCCGGCCTGCATCTTCTCAATCAGCGCCTGGCGGTTATCGCTAATGGTGGCGTCAATGTACGGCGAACCGGTCATTGTGTGGGCAAAGTCCAGCGCCTCTTTGCTTTGCTGCTCAAGCAGGATCCCTACCCGCAGCTTGCTGGAATCGAGGTTAATGCCGTAGCCAAAAATAAACAGCAGCAGCAGTGGGATGACCACGGCAATCAGCCAGCTACTGGGATCGCGGACGATTTGTCGCGTCTCTTTGACGCACAGCGCCCGCACGCGACGCCAGGAAAGCAGGCGGTTACCCATTGGCATGCTCCTTATCCCAGTCATTAATCAGCCGGATAAAGGCCTGTTCCATGGTCGGGTCCGGCGTGTCATCATCGGCCGCCTGTGCCTTCAGGTCGTCCGGCGTGCCGCTGGCAATCAGCTTCCCACGATAGACCAGGCCGATGCGGTCGCAATATTCCGCTTCATCCATAAAGTGTGTCGTGACCATCACCGTCACGCCTTTTTCCACCATGCTGTTGATATGCAGCCAGAACTCGCGGCGGGTGAGGGGATCGACGCCCGAAGTGGGCTCGTCGAGAAACAGAATGTCGGGTTCATGCATCAGCGAACAGGCCAGCGCCAGACGCTGCTTAAAGCCCAGCGGGAGTTCATCGGTGGCATGCGAGGCGATACTTTTCAGGCCAAACGCCTCGCTCATGCGGGCAATTTTTTCGTTCTGCGCGCGTCCTCGCAGACCGTAAACGCCGGAAAAGAAGCGCAGGTTTTGCTCCACCGTCAGGTTGCCGTACAGCGAGAATTTTTGCGCCATATAGCCCAGATGCTGGCGCGCCTTACCGGAGCTGACTTTCAGATCCATATCCAGCACCAGCGCTTTTCCGGAAGTGGGCACCAGCAGGCCGCACATCATTTTAAAGGTGGTGGATTTCCCCGCGCCGTTAGGGCCCAGCAGGCCAAAAATCTCCCCGCGCTGGACGGCGAAATCAACGTGATCGGTGGCGGCGAAATCGCCGAATTTCTTGGTCAGCGCTTTCGCTTCAATCACCGTTTCGCCCGGCGTCCCTTCGACGGTATGCAGAATGGCGCCCAGCGGCGATTCAGAGGTGGCAGCCCCGCCCAGCAGATCGATAAACGCATCTTCGAAGCGTGGCGCGGTTTCGCTGATGTCGATCTCCGGCATTCCGTTGCCGTGGCGGATGTCGTCCGCCGTGGCCTCTTTTTTCAGGATCAGACGCACCGATTTCCCCTGGATCATGCCGTCGCTGACCTGCGGCAGTTTCAGCGCCCGCTGGAGCAGTTTGCGGTTGTTTTCCTGCGGGCTGTGCATCAGAAAGCTGCGCCCGGCCATGGTTTGCGTCAGTTGCGTCGGTTCGCCCTGATACAGCAGTTCGCCTTCATTCATCAGCAGCACGTCCCGACACTGCTCGGCTTCATCCAGATACGAGGTGCTCCACAAGATAAGCATCCCGTCGCCCGCCAGTTCGTGCACCATCTGCCATAGCTCGCGCCGTGAGATCGGGTCAACGCCGACGCCGGGTTCATCCAGTAACAGTACTTTGGGTTCGCCGACCAGCGTACAGGCCAGCCCCAGTTTCTGTTTCATCCCGCCGGAGAGTTTTCCCGCCAGACGACCGGTAAACGGGCCGAGCGAGGTAAATTCCAGCAGGCGGGCAAAGGTTTTTTCCCGCACGTCGCCCGTCACGCTGCGTAAATCGGCGTACAGGTTGAGGTTCTCCATCACGGTGAGATCCTCATACAGGCCGAATTTTTGTGGCATGTAACCCAGCACCGCATGCAGCGCGCTGTCGTTTTTAATCGGATCAAAGCCAATCACCGTTGCGCTGCCGCCATCCGGCTTCAGCAATCCCGCCAACATTCGCATCAGCGTGGTTTTTCCTGCGCCGTCCGGCCCCACCAGCCCGGTTACATACCCGGCGTGGATCGTACAGTCGAGCGGGGCAACCGCCGGTTTTTCCAGCCCGGCAAAACGCTTAGTCAACCCGCTCAGCGTGATGACGGCGTCATTCATGTCCAGCCTCGTTGCCGAACTTCACCGTCACCGGCATGCCCTGGCGCAGGGCGTCGTCGGCATCGGTGACCACAATGCGCAGGCGGTAAACCAGATCGGTACGCAGGTCCGGCGTCTCGACCGTTTTCGGGGTGAATTCTGCGGTCGGGGAGACAAAGCCGATTTTACCGTGATAAGGCTTGTCGGGACGTCCATCGGTGTACAGCAGGATTTCGCGTCCCGGCTGTGCCTGAGAAAGATGACGCTCGTCGACGTAGGCGCGCACCCAGACCGGTCGGGTGAGGGAGAGCGTCAGCACGGTCCCCCCTGCGCTGAGCATGCTGCCGGGTTCAACCGCGCGGGTTAACAGCGTGCCGTTCGACGGGGCGACAAGCGTGGTGTCATGGAGGTCGAGTTCCGCCTGAGCCAGTTGTGCCTGCGCCTGTTCAAGGCTGGCTTTCGCCTGGGCGATATCCTGTTCACGATTACCGGAACGGTACTGACGCAGTTTATCCTGCGCGGATTTCAACGTGGCCAATGCCTGGTCGCGGGAAGAGCGGGCGTTTTCCAGATCGTTAGCGGAAATAGTGCGGCTTTTCCACAATCCCTGCTGACGGTTGTAGAAATTCTGCGCGTAATCATAGGCGGCCTGCGCCTGTTTCACTGCCGCGGCCGCCTGGGCAATCTCTTCCTGACGATAACCCGCCAGCATCAAATCGTACTGGGCCTGAGCGACGGAAACCCCGGCTTTTGCCTGCATCAGGGCGTTCTCATAGGGAGCATGATCCAGCTCGCCCAGCACCTGTCCTGTTTTGATGGCATCGCCTTCATCCACCGCCAGCGACGCGAGTCGACCACCGACGCGAAAGCTGAGGTTAACGGTACGGATGTCCACGTTGCCGTAGAGCGTCAGTCCGTTGTCCTGCCGGCTTTGATACCACCATGTGCCACCGGCAATCACGGCGAGCAGCGCCGCAATCACCAGGCCAATAACGACAGGCTTTTTCATCAGTCCAGACTCCTTTGCGATAAACCTTGCAGAATAAGATCGATATGACAGGTCACGGTCTGCGTAATCAGCGCTGTTTTTTCTTCATCAAACTGCGACCAGCCGGTACGTAACAGAATGGTTTCTTTACCGAGACGAAATGCCAGCACTTCGCCGAGCAGCGCGTGGGTATGCAGAATCATGCGCGTGTCGTGGGCGTCGCAGCCGGTATACGCGGCGATGAGACGGGTCAGATGACTGTGCAACGGCTCGATAACCTGCTCGTGCACCCGTTGATACGCTGCGGTAGGGGAGAGCTGTTCGCGCGAAATAAATTTGCTCAGATTGACGGTGTCATCCTGGGTTAACAGCATGATCATGTTTTTACAGGCCCGCAGAATCAGCTCGCGCATGGCGGCACGGTCAGGATGGGCCTGGGCGAATAAACGTTCGGCGTCTTCCGCGTGCGGGCGAAACTGACTGCCAATGAAATCGGCAATCCACTGGGCGCAGGCGAGGTATAAATCCTCTTTTGAGCCAAAATAGTAGGTAATGGCGGCAATGTTTTGCCCGGCCTGCGCGGCAATATCGCGAGTGGTGGCATGCAGACCATACTCGCCAAACTGGGCGAGCGCGGCGGCAATCAGTTGGCTTTTGGCCTGTTCACCTTTCGTGGTCATGGTGGGAGTATTCATCACGCGACCTAAGTATTAATCAATCGATTGATTAAGATTATGACTGAAAATCATCCTTGTCCAGTCTGGTGGTTTATTTTGTCGGTGCCAGTAAGAGGGATAATTTATGCGGTGCGTCACAAAAACTGCTACACTCCGCCCCTTCATGACATTGTGGTTTTTGTCATTCCCAAATTGTATGTATCTCCCTGAAAACGACACCGGGAACGGTCGGGGCGGTTCGGAGTAGTTATGTCTTTTGATTCCCTGGGTTTGAACCCTGATATTCTGCGCGCCATTGCCGAGCAGGGTTACCGTGAACCTACCCCTATTCAGCAACAGGCGATCCCCGCCGTGCTGGAAGGTCGCGACCTGATGGCGAGTGCGCAGACCGGTACCGGTAAAACGGCGGGCTTTACGCTGCCGCTGTTACAGCACCTTATTACCAAAGAGCCGCACAGCAAAGCACGTCGCCCGGTACGGGCGCTGATCCTGACGCCGACGCGTGAACTGGCGGCGCAGATTGGTGAAAACGTCCGTGATTACAGCAAGTATCTGAACATCCGTTCGCTGGTGATTTTTGGCGGCGTGAGCATTAACCCGCAGATGATGAAACTGCGCGGCGGCGTCGATGTGCTGGTGGCAACGCCGGGGCGCTTGCTGGATCTGGAACACCAGAACGCGGTGAAACTGGACCAGATTGAGATTCTGGTGCTGGATGAAGCGGACCGTATGCTGGATATGGGCTTTATTCACGACATTCGCCGTGTGTTAGCGAAACTGCCGGCGAAGCGTCAGAACCTGCTGTTCTCTGCGACATTCTCTGATGAGATAAAGGCGCTGGCCGAAAAGCTGCTGCATAACCCACTGGAAATTGAAGTGGCGCGCCGCAACACGGCGTCAGAACAGATTACGCAGCACGTGCATTTCGTGGATAAGAAACGCAAACGTGAGCTGTTATCGCAGATGATAGGCCAGGGTAACTGGCAGCAGGTGCTGGTGTTTACCCGTACCAAACACGGCGCCAATCATCTGGCGGAGCAGTTGAACAAAGATGGCATTCGCAGTGCGGCGATCCACGGCAACAAGAGTCAGGGGGCGCGTACCCGTGCGCTGGCTGATTTCAAATCCGGTGACATTCGCGTGCTGGTGGCAACGGATATTGCCGCGCGTGGTCTGGATATCGAAGAACTGCCGCACGTAGTGAACTACGAGCTGCCGAATGTTCCGGAAGATTATGTACACCGTATCGGTCGTACCGGGCGTGCTGCGGCTACCGGTGAAGCGCTGTCGCTGGTTTGTGTTGATGAACACAAAATGCTGCGTGATATCGAAAAACTGCTGAAAAAAGAGATCCCGCGCATTGCCATTCCAGGCTACGAGCCGGATCCATCGATTAAAGCTGAGCCGATCCAGAATGGTCGCCAGCAGCGTAGCGGTGGCGGCGGCGGTCGAGGCCGTGGTCAGGGGCAAGGGCAGGGCGCGGGTCGCGCTCAGCAGCCACGTCGTCAGGACGGCGGTGCGCCAAAAGCCGGCGCTAAACCTTCACGCCGCACAGGCGATGCGAAACCGGCTGGCGAAAAACCGCGTCCGCCGCGTCGTCCACGCAGAATTACGCCAGTGCAATAAGGGGCCAGGGGTGCCTGATACTCTGAGAACTTTTACGTTCACTTTGTATTCAGTTATTCTCTGAAACCTCAGCACACGTGAACGTGCAAGGGAGGCTCGCCGCCGCCTCCCTTGCAACCCTGGCTCCCGGCAGGGAAAATCGCCACTTTGTGGTGCATTCGCCTTATGCCGTCTGCCTGTCGGGTCGGGGCCGAGCCTGCATCCCTGCAGGCCGGCCCCTCCGCCCGCATCCCTGCGGGCGGTCCCGGTCAGCCGTCAACGTCTCATCGATTTTCACGCCGGACCAACGGCATCGCTTCGATTTTCTGCTCTACAAACAAATTCTTTTCGCTGTTAAAAAGGCAAACCGCAATCATGGTCAGGTGTGGAGTGGTCCGGCTGAAAATTGCCGACGTGTTTCCGTAGGGCCGGGGGAACCCGCAGGGATGCGGGTTCAGGGTGCGCGAAGCAGGGATGCTGAGTCGCACCCGACCCGGTAGCCTGAAGGAATAAGCGGAGGGCATCGCGAAGCGACAATTTTCCCGCCGGGAGCCTGGATTGTTAAGGAGGCGGCGACGAGCCTCCTTAACACGTTCACAGGTGCTGGTGCACCAGACAAGCGGCGAACATGAGGTGAACGTAAACCATCACCGGTGGTGGCATATTCACGCTTAAAAGCGTAGGCAACCCCCCCCTTATTCCCCCGAATTCTGCGATTTCAACACAATAGAGCAGGTATATCTTCCCGCCGGGTGAATTGAAATCGTGGTCTCGAACACCTTTCCGTCTCGATCCCGATAGCGTCGCACGATGCGCAGCCCCGGAGAATCGGGCTCGACATTCAGTATCTTCGCGATTTTCTTCGGTACGCCAACGGCGGTGATCGTCTGGTGGACTTCGTGACTCTTAATCCCATAGTGCGTTTCAATAAGATCGCTAATCAGCGAGTGCGGATCGTCACGGAT
Source organism: Citrobacter amalonaticus Y19 (assembly GCF_000981805.1). NCBI lineage: Bacteria > Pseudomonadati > Pseudomonadota > Gammaproteobacteria > Enterobacterales > Enterobacteriaceae > Citrobacter > Citrobacter amalonaticus. The sequence continues at coordinate 810,986 of NZ_CP011132.1, forward strand.
AAACGCGCGCAGCCTGGTGTAGTCGGTGCTGGCGTAGCTGTCCGTCCAGCAAATGGGGGCGTCCGGGTTTTGCGCATCCTCGCGAATACTGGCGATATGTAGCCAGCGTGAGCCGGGCGGACAATCTATCAGCTGAGAAAGCTCAATATCCGCCACAATCTCATCGATCTTCTTTATCACCCGCAGATTGTTTTTCGCCAACAGCAGCAGATCTTCCAGATGCGACAGCGGATGGTTTACCCCGCTCGCCTGCGGTTCACAGACGCGAGTACCCGCGCCTTTACGCCGCGAAATCAGCCCCTGTTCTGTTAATTCCCGCAACGCTTCGCGCATGGTGTGACGGCTCACCTGCCAGGTTTCGCACAGTTCCATTTCCGTCGGAAACAGCGAACCCGGCGGATAAGTTCCCGTCGAGATTTGATGGGCCAGTTCACGGGCTATCCGCTTGTACAGAGATTCTTTCATCGCAGTTTCATCAAATAATTAATGATCACAGTCACAAAAATGTGTACGGGCTATTCCATACATTCATCATGATTATTATAAATGTCCGTACATTTAAAATGTACGGACATTGTTTTATGTTCGGACATTCAAGCTGTCCCGACTGAGGTGTAAACCGGGACAGGCACACATCTTATCACTATCGGATTAAACCGGGGGATTTATGGCTTCGAATGTAATGGATTCTGTTTTATTTAGAGATTCTTTTGGGACACCGGCAATGCGTGCGGTGTTTGATGATTACGAACTCATTCGCAAATATGTCGAAGTGGAGGTGGCGCTCGCCAAAGCGCAGGCGCGCTGTGGGGTGATCCCGGAAGCGGCAGCCAAAGAGATCGCCGAGAAGTGCAATGCCGATACGCTGGATTTTGATTTGCTGCGCCATGAGACAGAAATTGTCGGTTACCCGATCCTGCCGCTCGTCCACCAGATTTCAAAGCAGGCCGGCGAGTCTGGTGGCTACGTACACTGGGGGGCGACGACGCAGGACATTATGGACACGGCGGTGGTACTGCAAATCCGTGATGCCTTCGAACTGATCGAGGCAGACATGGACCGCTTGCGTGCGACGCTGGCTGACCTGTCGCTGCGCTATCGTGATACGCCAATGGCTGGACGCACCCACTTACAGCAGGCATTGCCGGTGACGTTTGGCTATAAAGCCGCCATCTGGCTGGACATGTTTGAACGCCATGCCGAGCGTTTGCAGCAGGCGCGTCCGCGCGTGCTGGTCGGTGAATTTGCCGGGGCAGCGGGCACGCTGGCGTCGCTGGGTGATAAAGGATTGGCGGTACAAAAAGCGCTGATGGAAGAGTTGGGTCTCAACGTCCCAACCTCCACCTGGCATGTGGCGCGCGACGGCTTTGCCGAAGCGGTGAACCTGCTGGCGGTTATTACCGGTTCGTTAGGGAAGATTGCGTATGACGTCATGCTAATGGCGTCGAACGAGTTTGGCGAACTGTATGAACCGTTCGTCAAAGGACGCGGTGCGAGCAGCACAATGCCGCAAAAACGCAACCCTATCTCCAGCGAACTGATGCTGGCCTGCGCGAAAGGCGTTCGTCAACAGGCCGGACTGATGCTGGATGCGATGGTTCAGGATCTGGAACGCGCGACCGGGCCGTGGCATGCGGAGTGGATTGCGATCCCGGAAAGTTTCGTGCTGAGTGCAGGCGCGCTGCATCAGGCCAACTTTATGCTGGCAGGGCTGGAAGTCGATGAAGCGGCGATGCTGCGCAATCTGGGGATGACCAATGGGCTGATCGTGGCAGAAGCGGTGATGATGGGGCTGGCTCCGTACATCGGTCGCCAGGATGCTCACGATGTCGTCTATGACGCCTGTCGTATCGTCAACGAGAAGGGCGGTCACCTGGCCGACGTGCTCAACGCCATGCCGACCGTCGCGCAACGGCTGGATCCGCAACTGATTCACCAACTGACCGACCCGGCAAATTATTTGGGCATGGCGCCTGAAATGGTCGATCAGGTGCTGGCCAAATATCAGTCACGGAAATGAACGTTCTCGTGTTAACGGAATAAGGATATTGCTATGTCTACGAATTCTGTCGCGGGAAAGAAACTTATCTCATTTCTGATCCCGCTGGTGATTGGTGCCGTCATTTGGTTTATTCCCGTCCCTGACGGGTTAACACCGGCGGCCTGGCATATGTTTGCGATTTTTGCCGCGACCATTGCGGCAATCCTGACCCAACCGCTCCCGTCGGGGGCGGTGATGCTGATTGCGCTTTGCGTGGTTATCTTTAGCAACACCTTGACCGAGGCGAAGGCGCTGTCGGGTTTTGCCTCCGGCACCGTGTGGCTGATTTTCTGCGCCTACGTGCTCTCGCTGGGGTTTGTGACCTCCGGACTGGGGAAACGTATTGCCTATAAAATGCTGTCGCTGTTTGGCGGAAGCAGCCTGGGAATAGCCTATTCGCTTGGTGTTTCCGACCTGATCATGGCCCCGGCGATGCCTTCCGTGACGGCGCGTTCTGGTGGGATTATTTTCCCTATCGCCCGCTCAATCAACGATGTACTCGGCTCGGCACCCGGCGCGACCGGTAAGCGAATTGGCGATTTCTTAACGATGGTCTGCTTTCAGTTCACGCCGATCACCGGGGCCATATTTTTAACGGGGATGGCGGCGAACCCGCTGGTGGCAAGTCTGGCAAAATCCACGCTGGGCCTGGAGATCACCTGGGGCGGCTGGTTTATTTCCGCCGTGGTACCGGCGATGGTCTGTTTTTGTCTGATGCCGCTGCTGGTCTACAAGCTGCTGGATCCGGAACTGAAGCACACGCCGGAAGCCAAAGCGATGGGCAAACAGTCGCTCAGCGAACTGGGCGGGATGAGCAGTAATGAGAAAAAGGTCGCCGTGGGTTTTGTGCTGGCGCTGGTGGGCTGGGGAACCAGTCTGATCACCGGGATCTCCGCGACGTCAGTCGGGCTGGGTCTGGCCGCCTATCTGTTTGCGACCGGGGCCGTCAGCTGGAAAAGTCTCCTCAATGACCATGCGGCATGGGATACGGTTATCTGGTTTAGCGTGATCATCAGCCTGGCGACGGGGTTGGCTGATTTGGGATTCATCAAATGGATGACGGTGAAGTTGGGCAGTGGGATTCAGGGATTCGGCGCAATGGAAGCCTTTATCGTGCTCGGGGTCTTGTACATCTACGTCCACTACCTGTTTGCTACCGCCACGGGGCACGTTGCCGCGCTGTACGCGCCGTTTGCCGCAACGGCGATTGCGGCCGGGGCACCGCCGATGATGGTGGCTATCTGCTTCGGTATCTTCAGTAACCTGATGTGGGGAAACACCGAGTACGGCGGCGGACCCGGGCCTATCTACTTCGCGCAAGGCTATTTCGAGCGACCGCGGTTTTACCGAATCAACCTGTGCGTGGTGACGTTCAATGTGATTATCATTTTTGCAGTTGGCATGCTGTGGTGGAAGCTGCTGGGTTACTATTAAGTCGCAGCGCAGCTGCCTGATGGCGCTGCGCTTATCAGGCCTACGCGATGCACTTATCCGGCCTGGCGTATGCTTATACGTAGGCCGGATAAGGCGTAAGCCGCCATCCGGCACTTCGCCTCCAGGTTGCGACGCGCTTTCCAGAACCGGCAAAAAAGGTACGTTCCAGGCCTGAAATGTGCCACAATAGTGGCTGTTTATACAGTATTTCAGGTTTTCTCATGGCATTAACCGCTGCGCTCAAAGCGCAAATCGCCGCCTGGTATAAGGCGCTTCAGGAACAGATCCCCGACTTTATCCCCCGTGCGCCGCAGCGGCAGATGATTGCTGATGTCGCGAAAACGCTGACCGGAGAAGAAGGGCGCCATCTGGCGATTGAAGCACCCACCGGGGTGGGGAAAACCCTGTCTTATCTCATTCCCGGTATTGCCATTGCGCGGGAAGAGCAAAAAACGCTGGTAGTCAGTACCGCCAACGTGGCGTTGCAGGATCAGATCTACAGTAAAGATCTGCCATTACTGCGCAAAATCATTCCCGATCTTCGCTTTACCGCCGCGTTTGGTCGCGGCCGCTATGTGTGCCCGCGAAATCTGACTGCGCTGGCCAGCACTGAGCCCACGCAGCAGGATCTGCTCGCGTTTCTTGATGATGAACTCACACCGAACAATCAGGAAGAGCAGAAGCGCTGCGCAAAGCTGAAAGGCGACCTTGACAGCTACAAGTGGGACGGCCTGCGCGATCATACGGATATCGCCATTGATGACGATCTCTGGCGGCGACTGAGTACCGATAAAGCCAGTTGCCTGAACCGCAACTGTCATTACTATCGTGAATGCCCGTTCTTTGTGGCGCGTCGCGAGATTCAGGAAGCGGAAGTGGTGGTGGCAAACCATGCGCTAGTGATGGCGGCGATGGAAAGCGAAGCGGTTTTGCCGGACCCGAAAAACCTGCTGCTGGTGCTCGATGAAGGCCATCACCTGCCGGACGTCGCCCGCGATGCGCTGGAAATGAGTGCCGAAATTACCGCCCCCTGGTATCGCCTGCAACTGGATCTGTTCAGCAAACTGGTGGCGACCTGCATGGAGCAGTTTCGTCCCAAAACCACGCCGCCGCTGGCGAATCCGGAGCGTCTGAACGCCCATTGCGAAGAGCTGTATGAGCTCATCGCCTCGCTTAATAGCATCCTCAATCTGTACATGCCTGCCGGGCAGGAGGCGGAATATCGCTTTGCGATGGGAACTCTGCCGGATGAAGTGATGGAGATTTGCCAGCGTCTGGCGAAGCTCACCGAAACGCTGCGCGGTCTGGCGGAGCTGTTTTTAAACGATCTCAGCGAGAAAACCGGCAGCCATGATGTTGTGCGCCTGCACCGGGCTATTTTACAGATGAACCGGGCGCTGGGGATGTTTGAGGCACAAAGCAAACTGTGGCGGCTGGCCTCGCTGGCTCAGTCGTCCGGCGCGCCGGTGTCGAAATGGACGACGCGCGATGTGCGCGACGGGCAGCCTCACGTCTGGTTTCACTGTGTAGGGATCCGCGTGAGCGATCAACTGGAGCGGTTACTCTGGCGCAGCGTGCCGCATATCATCGTCACTTCTGCCACGCTGCGTTCGCTGAACAGCTTTTCACGCCTGCAGGAGATGAGCGGTCTGAAGGAGAAGGCCGGAGACCGCTTTGTCGCGCTCGATTCGCCGTTTAACCATGTCGAACAGGGGAAAATTGTCATTCCCCAAATGCAGTATGAGCCGCTTATCGATAATGAAGAGCAGCATATTGCGGAGATGGCGGCCTATTTTCGTCAGGAGCTTGAAAGCAAAAAGCACACCGGGATGCTGGTGCTGTTTGCCAGCGGAAGGGCGATGCAGCGATTTCTGGAACATGTCACCGATCTGCGTCTGCTGCTGCTGGTCCAGGGTGACCAGCCGCGTTACCGACTGGTGGAACTACACCGTAAGCGGGTGGAGAACGGTGAGCGTAGCGTGTTGGTTGGGTTGCAATCTTTCGCCGAGGGGCTGGATCTGAAAGGGGATTTGCTCAGCCAGGTGCATATCCACAAGATTGCGTTCCCGCCCATCGACAGTCCGGTGGTGATCACCGAAGGCGAATGGCTCAAAAGCCTCAACCGCTATCCGTTTGAGGTGCAAAGCCTGCCCGCCGCGTCGTTTAATCTCATTCAGCAGGTCGGACGTTTGATTCGCAGCCATAGCTGCTGGGGCGAAGTGGTGATTTATGATAAACGGCTCCTCACCAAAAATTATGGTCAACGGTTGCTGAACGCGCTGCCGGTATTCCCGATTGAACAACCCGACGTGCCGGAAGTAAAAAAACGCCCGGCAACACTCGCCGCCGGGCGTAAAAAAAGCGTCCGTACTAAAAAGCGCGGTTCTACTGGTAAATAAATGTCACCTGCACAACGCTGCTGAAAGTGCCTGCCGTCACGGGCATCGACGTTGCATAGTAGCGGGCGGCCAGCGGGAAATCCGCCGTGTGATCGCTTTGGTTGATCAACACGTTGAAGCTTGAGTGTGGCGCGAGCGCTATCTGATCCTGAGGGTCAGCGAGCTCAAGCGCCAGTCCTTTTGCCGTACCGGTATTGGCGAATTTTGTCGGATGCACGCTGTCCGGCATACCGTGAAAGGTGGCGGTCGCCAATACCAGGCTTGAAGGACAGCTCGACAGCGTCAGATCAAACGTCTTCCACACGCCAGTATCGCCCACGTCTTTAAAATCGCTTGAATTCGCCTTACCCAGGCTCACCGTTAAATCCTGGCTGGCGCTGTCCACCTTACACGTGTTGGCATAAATGTTGCCCAGAATGCTAATCGGGATCTCGTCTGCCATGGCCTGACAGGCCATCCCGCAAAGCAGAACAAACCAGAATGTTTTCATTTGTAACCCAGCGTAATGGTGGCAACGGCGTTGGCTGTTCCCGGCGTTACTTCGTCGGCCGTTTGTTCATAAGCGAAAGTAAACGGAATGGAAGAATTAATGTTTTCATAGACAGGGGTTGCCGTCGTCGTGTAAGTGCCAAATCGCACGCTTTGTCCGTTCATCATGACCCTGACGCCCACACCGGTAGCGACATTGCTTTCCTGTGTCAGCTTTAGCACCCCAGAATAGTTTTGCTCATAGCCATTTCCGCTGGTGACCATGACCTGAGGCTGCACGGTTTGGTTACACAGCATAGTGATGTCGACCACTTTCTGTGGGAGTACTTTTCCCGGGCCGGTGAACGAGCTAAGCGGAATGTCGCCCAGTTGGACGGTAAGCGATTTGGGGGCAACAGAGCAGGTTACGTTTTTAACCTGTACATCACCCGAGTAGGAGATAGAGTTGGGATAGCCAATCCCTTCCTGGCCATAAACGCCAATGTTGAACTGTGTATTACTGGGTGTGAGTGAGCCGGAGTCGACGGTTTCGCTGGTCTTCACCAGTTCCAGCGTGACGTCAAAGCTAAACGATCGCGAGCCGTCACTGGCGACTTCGCCAACGGGCATTGTCGCTGGACAAAATCGAGCTGCCGCGCCTGTCACGCGTTGCCCTTGTTCATTCCTGAGCGCTACGCCAACGCCGGAAACACCGCTATCATAGACGCCCGGGAGTCCCGGTATTTCCTGGCCGAAGCCGTTGTAACAGGCGATGATAGGGAGTCCCACATCTATGTCCATCAAACATTCCCCTGCCACATGCACGGTACGTTCAGTTCCCGGAATCGTCTCCCCGACGGGAAGACTGGTGGCTACCGAAATAGATGACAGTGATAATAGCGCCGGTATATTGGGTGTTTGGCAAGAGGCTTTTGCGTGCGGCATAAAGAGCGCAGCGGTCGCCAGAATCAGAAGTAAAAAACACTGTTTTGCTATTTGCATGATTACGTTTCCAGAGTCAATCAGCGACACTGCGCGGCAGCGTTGATGATTGCATTTTTATTTTTCTCTTCAGGCAACGCATATTGCACGTCACAATGCTCGCTGGCGTCCTGACCCCAGGAAACAGAGAGCAGACCGTGCGAGGGCATGCCGGAGAGGTAAGTCTGGCCATCATTGCCAACAATAAACTCGCCATCCTTGTCCTGAGTGGTCACGCTCGCCCCAAAGGGCAGCGGTTTCCCGTTTTGCGTCAGTCGCATTAATACTCTGCTCCCCACACGGGTGTTGAAACTGGCGCGTACCACGGCGCCTCGGGTCGGTGTGACCGTCAACGCGGCATGCGTGACATCGGCATCATCCGGTAGCGTCTCGGTATCCAGCGAGAGGGCATTGTGGCGATAGGCAGTGACAAACGGCACCACGGTATAACCGCGAAAATCCGTTTCCACGCCGGTCTGGTTAGTGATATGTGTGCCATGTGTGCCTGGCGCTTTAATCAGCGCGATGGTTTCACCGAGCGGCTGGCTCAGGGTGATACCGTTGGCATGGGCCACGACACCGCCCTGGAGAGCGACGTTAACGGTCTGTTGATATTTATCCTGACTCACGCCGCCACTCAGTTCGCCGTAAGTGGACTTGTAATCGGCGTTCATGCTGGTCGAGCTACCGCTACCCGTTGTGCTCAGCCCGTGCTGGATATTCCAGTTCAGATTGTCATTTTGCAGAGCCGTACCGTTAATCCCCATATTTTGCGTGGTGCCATCTTTGGTGTTGTTCAGGTTGTACGTGGCCCAGGTGTTGTGCATCCAGCGGTCGAGCGGCACGGAGACGCTCAGCGATAACTGTTTGTCATTGCTTACAGATTCACCGAAATCGCCATTGTCCTGACTGTTTTTATTCATGCTGTAGCTCAGGCTGTAACTGATGCCACGCCAACTGTTGTTATAGCTGACGCTCATGGAGGTCATATCCTGACTCTGACTCCAGTAAGTCTCTTTGACCAGGCTTAGCGTGACGGATCCCCAGCCTTCACCCAGGGTCTGGTCGATGGACGCTTCAGTACGGGCGCGGCGCTGTTGCGGCGCGGAAGCGTCAGACGAATGGGTGTAAGACGACATGGTGTCTTCCAGGGTGTAAAACCCTTTGCTGTTATAGCGATATCCGGCCAGTGAAAAGTTGGTACCCATACCGGCAAAATTTTTGCTGTAGCGCGCGCGCCACGACTGACCTTTGCTCGACTGCTGCTTTTTAAGCAGCGCTTTCGCGCGCGTCACATCGATGGAGAATGCGCCAAGACTGCCCATGTTTTTCCCGGCCCCCAGCGCTTGTGACTGGTAGTGACTGCTCTGTTGTGCACCACCATAGGCGGTGAAACCATGGGGCAGACCATAAATGGCGCTCCCCTGGGCAAAGGGCGTTTTTTCTACATCGGTGTCATAAGAGCGGTAACGGCCTGCGGTCACGTTGTAATGCAGGCTTTTCTCACGCTGTAGCACTGGCACTGAGGCATAAGGCACGACGAAATGGCTTTCGCTGCCATCTGTCTCTTTCACCGTGACCTGAAGGTCACCGCTGCTGCCCGTGGGGTAGAGGTCGTTAATTTCGAAGGTTCCGGGCGCGACCGTGTTCTGATAGATGACGTAACCATTCTGGCGAACCATCACCAGGGCGTTACTGTGCGCGGTGCCGCGAATGATCGGCGCGTATCCTTTCTCGCTATCTGGCTGCATGTCAGTGTCGGAATTAAGCTGGGCGCCGGTATAAGGTACGCTGTCGAACACGTCTGACGGGGAGGAACTTTGCCCGACGGTCAGGCTGCTTTTCATCGCCACGATATCGCGCTGGGCATAGGTATAAACCGATGAAAATTTCTGCTGCGTCTCGTGGCCCGTGGTGCTGCGATTCCAGGTTGAGTAGTTACGCAGACGCCATGCGCCGAGATTAAGGCCAGGGCGCAGGTTGACATACTGACTGCTATTATCCTGAACGCCTGGCTGGCGGGAATAACTCTGGCTGGCGGTAGCGCTGTAGTTAAGTAACCCTGCGTTTATCCCTTCGTCGTATTCTGTTGGATCAATATAGCCGCGTGGCACCTGGCCCAGCGCAGACTGAGGAATACTGAGCAGCAGTTGCTGATTGCGAACGTGAAATGTCGCGGAAGCGGATGGAATCGCGCTTAAGTTTGCACACTGGTTTTCGCCTATCAACTGTGAGAATTTTTTGGTTTTAATGCCGAGGTTTTTTAAATCATCGAGACTAAAACACGGCTGTAGCGATGAATTTCCGTCACCGTCCTTTTGCAAGTTAAAGGTGACATCGCGAGTGTCGATTTTATTATTATTAATAAAAATGGAAACCTGATATTTGCCTGGTGCCTGGCCAGGCCCTTTCTCATAAATGGAAAGGTCTGTTTTTTCCTGCTGCGGGTTATCAACATCCAGCAGCGCGGGGTTAAAATAATCATCTGCTCTTGTTTGCTGCGCAAAACACGCTATTGCCAGGCCAAATAAAATGACCAGCAGCGTGAATAATCGGCAGGATAAGGGTTTCTGATTCGTGTACATGTCGATTCCAGGTGCCGAAGCACCGGGTTATTAATGAACGGTTTTTGACCAGGTTTTGCTGATGCTGCCGTAATCCGTAATGATGGACCAGGCCACGGTCGTCCCTGCGGTATTGGCAGGAAGGGCAATATGCGTCTCGGTTTCAGGAACAGCCCAGGTCGCTTTTGTCACCTTGTTACCGTTGAGCGTGACGCTCTGGAAGTTCATATAGAACGGGGTCGGGTTATTCACGACCAGATCGTTACCTTCACGATGCCATTCCAGTTTTTCCGCCACCTCTTCCGGCTTACCTTTCACGCCAGAAGGTCGATATAACAATTTAATCCGGGTATTGATGGCGATTTGCAGGGTATTTGCATCCTTATCCTGTTTGGAGGACGGAATAGCTTTAATATTTAACCAGTACAGTGACTCCCGATCTTCCTGGATATTTCCGCCAGTACGCACTACGCGCAAAACATTATCCTCTTTGGCATTGAGTCGAAATAATGGTGGAGTAATCAGAAAAGGCGCCTCCGTTCTTTTTTTCATACCGGCATCCACCCATGACTGAACCAGATAATCCGTTGTGTCTGGGTTTGAAAGACCGATTGATGACTCTTTTTTATCACCCTGGTAAACCAGTCGAGTGCCATTAATAATCACACCTGCGTGAGCTGTTGTTACAGCGAGTAAAAGAGAGCTGAGTAAAAGACCGTGGCGCATAGATATTTCTCAAATGAAGAAGAGATATTAATGCTGAACACGCGTTAATATCTCTGGTTGAAGACGATTAGTTATAAATTACGGTAAACGTAGAAACTGAGTTAGCCGGACCTGCAGTGATAGCTGTCTGAGTCTGAATATAACGTGCACCGAATTCGAGATTGTTGACCGCGGTACCGGACGCTAACGGATACTGCCGGGTAGGGGAATAGAGACTGACGGGTTGCGCTGAAGAGTCAACCAGTTGGATCGCCACGCCCGTTGCCGCATCGACATCCGGTGTTAACGCCAGCGTGGCGTTGTTATCCGCATCCGGTGTACCACCGAAATTAATGGCTGCTGAGGTGACTGTCTCAGGGCAATCTTTCAGTTGGATATCAAATTTCGTCAATGTGCTGGTAGAGCCAGCACCGGTAAAGACGGTTTTAGAGACCTTGCCTAACTGTACATTCAATGGATTACTGACAGCATTCACCACCTGACAGGCGGAATCGATGATTTCCCCTGTAAAGTTAATTTGTCCTTCACCATCAGTGGCTGCAAATGCAGATGCGGAACATCCCACGGTTGCAGCAATAAATAAACCTAACGCAATTTTGTTCATGTTAAATCCTGGTATTCTCCTGTGAAAACCTTGCCTGGAAGTTTTCAGATTGACAATTAACTATTTTCCGGGAGCTATTAAACCAGAATATTCAGGGAGACTGTTTTTCTATAGACATCACTAGTATTTTAAATAATTCTTGCGTTTTGATATTTTCTACAAAAACAGCCGTGTGGCGGCCTGGAAAAAAACTCACCGCAGGGCCTCCTTAGGCGCTATATTGTTAAAAAAAGTCGCATAGAGAAGAGACGTTATGGATTATCGCAAAATTATTAAGGAGATCGGCCGGGGCAAAAACCATGCCCGCGATCTGGACCTGGACACAGCCCGCGGTCTGTATACTCACATGCTCAACGGGGATGTGCCTGAACTGGAGATGGGTGGCGTGCTGATTGCGCTGCGTATTAAAGGGGAAGGGGAAGCTGAAATGCTGGGCTTTTATGAGGCGATGCAAAACCATTCCATTACGCTGACCCCGCCGGTTGCGAAACCGATGCCGATTGTCATTCCCAGCTATAACGGCGCGCGTAAACAGGCGAACCTGACGCCGCTACTGGCCATTTTGTTGCACAAGCTGGGTTTTCCCGTGGTGGTGCATGGGGTGAGTGAAGATCCGACCCGCGTGCTGACGGAAACGATTTTCGAGCTGATGGGGATTACCCCGACGCGGCATGCCGGACAAGCGCAGGCAAAGCTGGATGGACATCAGCCGGTCTTTATTCCGGTGAGTACGCTCTGCCCGCCGCTGGAAAAACAGCTGGCAATGCGCTGGCGGCTGGGCGTGCGTAACAGCGCGCATACGCTGGCGAAGCTGGCGACGCCGTTTGCTGAGGACGCTGCGCTGCGACTTGCCAGCGTGTCGCATCCGGAATATGTGCCGCGCGTGGCGAAATTCTTCAGTGATATTGGCGGGCGCGCGCTGTTGATGCATGGAACCGAAGGTGAGGTTTACGCCAACCCACAGCGTTGTCCGCAGATTAGCCTGATTGATAGCGCTGGCTCCAGGGTGTTACAGAACCGACAAAGCGACATGCCCGACGAACCCATACCGCTGCCTGCGGCAAAGGATCCTGAGACGACCGCGCGCTGGATCGAACGCTGTCTGGCGGGAAGCGAGCCGGTACCGGCATCGTTGAAAATCCAGATGGCCTGCTGCCTGGTGGCAACGGCAGAAGTGGCAACACTCGAGGAAGGACTGGCGCGGGTGAACGACAATTTTTAGCGCGACAGATAAAAAAAAGCCCGTCCAGTGGCGGACGGGCAAATAAGGGTAATTCAGGTTCAATGAGGGTTGGAGCAGGGTGTCTGTTGGCAGCAGACGGGGTAAATCTTATTTGTAGATAACAGCAGTACCGCTCATTTTGTTGTTGTTGTTGGCAGACGTGATGCTGTAACCACTTGCGCCAGCAGCAGCGGCTTTCTCAGCCAGTTTTGCTTCCAGGCCGTCCAGCGTGGTTGCGCCTTCAGCAGAAACCACACCGATTTTATTCATGCTTTGCGCCTGAGCAGCCGTAACAGGTTCGGCAGCGAAAACGCCAAAAGACAGGGTAGACAGGGCAACAGCGGCAACAGCATATTTGATAGTTTTCATTGTTAATCTCTCGCAGGTTATTTATTAAGGAAGACGATGTTCCGTCGATGTGATGAGTATCACGCTTTTTGCCGAGAGATAAAATCGAAGAGAATTGACTACCTTCATCAAATAAATTGAATGACAAATAACTTATTGATTATTAATTAATTCGTGAGATGAATTTACGGTTCTTCGCAGTTCGCTTTACAGTTGTGCGGTGAACGGCACGTTTTGCTACGCAGAATGCAATTTAACGTGAGCGTAAGCGAAACGGCATGTTCTTTATATCTCTGTAAAAATCGGTCAACGTAGCTGGCTTTCTTTTGAACCTCTGCGATTATATCCCGTATAGGATGAATTTTTTGAATCTTTCTCCTGCTGGCAGTTAAGGCACAGTCTTACGCCGCGCACTGCCTGTCGGCGTGCTTCGGGTATCGGGTCACCGCATTCTTCACATTCATACAGGCTATCACCGCGCGGAATTTCACCTCTTGCGCGGGCGACAGCATCTTCAATTGTACTGTTGATCTGTTCGTTCACAGCGTCGTCATTTGCCCAACCTGAGGCCATAGCGATAGTCTCCTCACGCGTTATCACAGAGGTCATTATAGTCAAAATGGGGTCAAAAATTGCTCGGTCAAGGGGGCATTGCCCGATAAGCGAAGCCGCTATCGGGCAGGTTGTGGGGAAGGTTACTTGTAAATGGTCGCGGTGCCGTACATCTGGTTCTTACCGCCTGCGGAATTAACCACAAAGCCTTTCGCGCCTTGTTCTTGCGCTTTTTCCGCCAGTTTATCCTCCAGGTCGCTCAGGTTGGTTGCGCCAGTCGCAGAGACGGTACCTGACGCGCGTAGCTGACTGGTATCGGGGCTATTGAGAGGCTGTGCTGCTGATGCCGCGAATGCCACACCGGCAAGCGTAGTGGCGATGAGTAATGCGAGGCATTTTTTCATGATGCTCTCCTCAATGAAACAACGTGTAGTGCCAGATAAGTTTAGGTCGTCAGTGCGGCAGAAATGGCGTAAAAAATCGATGATGATCCGCTTAAAATTTGAACGATAAATATTGACGTATGTTGACAAATCAATGACATGCATATCACAGATTCTCGGGTGATTTGTGCCGCTTCGCCCCATTTCGTGCTCTACTATGCTGCAACGACGCGGTTGTTTCTTTTCAACCAGGTTTACCGCGTTGCGTTATGCGGGTATCTTACGCCGCTGTTAACAGGAGAATGCTATGTCCCCCCAGAAACCGGGCCTACACCCGCGTAACCGTCATCACAGCCGCTACGATCTTGCCTCGCTCTGCAAAGGCACGCCTGAGCTGGCGCAATATCTTGTCCTGACTCCCGCAGGCGAGCAAAGCGTAGATTTTGCCAATCCACTGGCGGTAAAGGCCCTGAATAAGGCGCTGCTGGCGCATTTCTATGGGGTGGCAAACTGGGATATTCCGGAAGGTTTCTTGTGTCCGCCTGTGCCAGGGCGTGCAGATTACATCCACCATCTGGCCGATCTTCTTGCTGAGACGTCGGGAAGTGTGCCAACCCAGGCCACGATCCTGGATGTCGGCGTTGGCGCGAACTGTATTTACCCGCTGATTGGCGTACATGAGTATGGCTGGCGGTTTACGGGCAGCGAGACGCATGAGCAGGCGCTAGCCAGCGCACAGGCGATCATCAGCGCCAATCCAGGCCTGACGCGCGCCATTCGCCTGCGTCGGCAGAAAACCCCGGCGGCTATCTTTAACGGCATCATTCATAAGAATGAGCAATATGATGCAACGCTGTGCAACCCGCCATTTCACGACTCTGCCGCGTCTGCCCGGGCAGGAAGCGAGCGCAAGCGCCGTAACCTCGGACAAAGCAAAGACGATGCGCTGAACTTCGGCGGCCAGCAGCAGGAGTTGTGGTGTGAAGGTGGCGAAGTGGCATTTATCAAAACGATGATTGCTGAAAGTCAGGCCTTTGGCCGTCAGGTGATGTGGTTTACCACGCTGGTGTCTCGCGGTGAAAACCTGCCGCCGCTTTATCGCGCGCTGACTGACGTGGGGGCGATCAAGGTGGTGAAAAAAGAGATGGCCCAGGGGCAAAAGCAGAGTCGCTTTATCGCCTGGACCTTTATGGATGACGACCAGCGCCGCCGTTTTAGCACGCGTAAACGCTAGAGGGTCGGCTCGCCGGGTGGCAGCGGCGTCGGTGTGGTCGGCGCTGTCGGTGTCGTTGGCGCGGCGGGCAGCATCTGCCAGGTTTGCACCGGTGGACGAACGCCCGCCCGGTCGAAATGTTTTTTCACCTGGCTGTCCAGCGCAAAGCGGACCGTCCACTGTTTCAGCGGCAGCGTGGTGAACGACACCCGCAGCGTAAATGCCGTGTTGGTTAATCCGACAATCCCGGCAAATGACGGCTCGCCAATAATCAGCCCACGAACCTCTTCGGTTTCCATCACCGCCGCGACCGCCTCTTTCAACGCCTGATTGGCTTTATCGGCATCTTCATGGCGATCCACATCGTAATTGGCAACCACCGACCCAATGCCGCGGACAAAGTTGGCGAAGGTGGTGATCGATGACCACGGAATGATA
Source organism: Citrobacter amalonaticus Y19 (assembly GCF_000981805.1). NCBI lineage: Bacteria > Pseudomonadati > Pseudomonadota > Gammaproteobacteria > Enterobacterales > Enterobacteriaceae > Citrobacter > Citrobacter amalonaticus. Next base: position 826,359 of record NZ_CP011132.1, read on the forward strand.
TGGTACGCCCCGGTGTCCTGGCGCACGCCAACGGAACGAATTGACATCCGCTCTACCGTACCGGTTAACGGCCCGATGGTCACCAGATCCCCGGTGTTCATGCCATTCTCGAACTGAATAAAGACCCCGGTAATAATATCTTTCACCAGCGTTTGCGAACCAAATGAAATCGCCAGCCCCAACGCCCCGGCCCCCGCCAGCAGGGGGGCGATGTTAACGCCAATTTCCGAGAGCACAATCATGATGGTGATCGTGCTGATGATCACCGCCAGCGCGTTACGGAACAGCGTTAACAGCGTACGGGTACGCGCGCTGGGCAGAGGACGCCCATGAATATCGGAGGCCAGCCGGTTTTCGATCAGGCTGGCAAGCAGCGTCCAGCCTACCGCGGAGAAAAACAGGATCAGCGCAATACGGATCAGAATATCGACCGTCTTCTCACCGGCACCGTTGTGCAGCCAGTTCCAGAAATCAAACAGTCCCCATGCGTTCAACAGCAACATGATGGCGACGCACACCGTCAGGATCCGCGCCACGTTCAATGCGGTCGAGAGCCAGCCGTTAAGCCGCTTTTGCAGTTCGGGGTAATTGCGCTGGGTATGCGGGGAGAGGGTAATGGTTTTGGCAATCCAGCGGGTGAACATCCCGGAAACGAAGGCCGCAATGCCGATGATCACCAGACTGCGTACCGTCGCCCCCATCATAAATTTCAGGCTGTTGCCAGGGTCGAACAGCGAGAAGAAAAACAGGACGATGAAATAGGCGCTCGCCAGCCAGTGCCAGACCAGTGCAAAGGCGCGGATAAACAGACTGAAAAAGGCCAGCGACCGTTCCGCCAGATTCAGCAGGTGCTGGGTAATCTCTTTCTTGTTACGGAAGATCAGATACAGCGCCCACAGTGTGATACACAGCATGATGACCACGTTGGCCATGGCGCCGACCTGCACATTTACCTGATTGGAAATAATAGGAACAGCAACGATCAGGCCATAGCCAATCAGGCTGCTGAGCGAACTCAGCCGCCGGTTCCAGTAACGTGCGCTGCTGTCCTGAATGTTAAATGGTCGCAGTTGCGCCACGTTCGGACAAAAAATCAGCCGCAGAATCGCTTTGAAAAATTCAATCAGCGCAAAGGCGTTCAGAAACAGTCCTTGCTGAAACGCGATGGTGCGGCTGCCAGCATTCAGCCGGTCGCTCAACAACTGTCCGACAAACAGGGTCAACGCCAGCAGAAGCAGGTCGATAATAAAAGCGCCAACGATCATGGCCGGTAGCTGGAGCCAGTTGCTGCGCTCGCGGTTTTTTTTCCGCGCCCAGTCGCCCATTTTGCGGTACAGCGGCAGCGCACACAGACGGATCAACCAGTAGAAGCCGAACACCGCGGCGACCAGCATCAGAAAATGGCTGAGGGCATTATTAAAGGTCTGGCTGTTAAACGGTTTATGAGGCGCATCGGTGATGTTGCGATAGAGTTGGGCAAAGCGGTCAGACAGCGCTTCGCCGTAATGGCGGCTGAGATCGGTGACGTTCTCCAGCACGGTTTTTTCCTCAACCACCACCGGCGGCGTGATTTTTGGCACCGGGTCCGGCGGCGGCGTGGCCGCGACGGTGCGCAACTGGTCAATCAGCTCCTTGCGCGAGGTGTCATTCTCCAGTACGTCGGCCAGCGCGCCATAGGCCGCTTTCTTTTGCTCGACGTCAGGTTCTGGCGCAGCAGTGGTTTGTGCGTCAGCGTCTGTACCGGTCGTGACGCCGGGGATGGTCACCGCCTGGGCGGGTGCGCCCAGCAGGCAAAAGAGGATGAACAGGATCCACCGCATGACTCCTCCAGTGAGAAAACAGAACAAAAAGATAAGTATAGTTGCTGGAGGAGCGGCGATTCGAAATGGGAAGAGTCGTAGAAAACCTCCCTTCCAGGCGGAAGGGAGGCGGACCGTCAGGAGACGTGCTGCAAAAACTCCTGCAAGCGCTGGCTGGGCGGGTTTTCAATCAGGGTTTGCGGATGGCCGTCTTCGGCAATACGGCCCTTGTCGATGAAGATCAGACGTGAGGCGACTTTCTCGGCAAAGCCGATTTCGTGCGTAACGATGACCATCGTCATCCCTTCTTCCGCCAGATCCTGCATCACTTTCAATACTTCGTGACGCAGTTCTGGATCGAGCGCAGAGGTGGGCTCATCAAACAGCATCATCTTCGGTTTGACCGCCAGGGCGCGGGCGATGGCCACACGCTGCTGTTGACCGCCGGAAAGTTCAGAAGGGTAGTGGTGGGCGCGCTCGGCCAGACCCACTTTCGCCAGCAACTCTCTCGCCTGTTTCTCGGCTGCGTCTTTCTTCGTCCCCCGCACGCGTTGCGGACCGAACATGACGTTTTCCAGCGCGGTCAGGTGAGGGAAAAGATAGAACTGCTGGAACACCATGCCGGCTTCCTGACGAATCAGACGCTCGTCCACCTTCGGGTCGTTGACCTTCAGCCCATCAACGAACAGATCGCCAGAGGTGATTTCTTCGAGTTTATTAATGCAGCGCAACAGCGTGGATTTACCGGAGCCTGATGGTCCGATAATCACCACCACTTCGCCCTGCTTTATGTTCAGATCAATGTTATGCAGCACCTGGGTCGGACCAAAATGCTTTGAGACGTTTTTAAATTCGATCACAGGATTTTCATCCTTCTTTCCAGACTACGAAGCACGATGTTCAGGACCTGCGTGATAATGAGATAGATAACCCCCACCGCGGTCCAGATCTCCAGGGCACGGAAGTTACCGGCAATAATCTCCTGACCGCTACGGGTCAGTTCGGCCGCGCCGATCACGATAAACAAAGACGTATCTTTGATACTGATGATTAACTGGTTACCGAGCGACGGCAGCATACGGCGCAGCGCAAGCGGCATGATCACGTGGAGAATGGTTTCGCGACGGGAAAGACCCAATGCCAGACCGGCTTCGCTGAACCCTTTATGGATAGACAAGACTGAACCACGGGTGATTTCCGCGATATAGGCGCCGGAGTTAATCATTATCGTGATAACGGCGGCGCTGAAGGTGTCGATACGCAAGTCCGGGAAAGCCATTGGTAGGGCAAAATAGATGTACATCACCTGGACGACGATCGGCGTGCCACGGATGATCTCGATGAAGACAAGAGAAACGTGATTGGCTATCCAGCCGCCATAGGTACGGGCTAAACCCGCCAGCAAGCCGATGATGATTCCGCCCGCCAGGCCAAGGATGGAGATCCACAGGGTCATCTTGGCACCCTGAAGCAGGATCGGAATGGCGGGCCAGATGGCACTCCAGTCAAACTGCATATGTTGTTCCTGTTACCGTGGTGAAAAAAATCAAATGCCCGGTACGCTTAGCGCCCCCGGGCAACATCTGAAGGCAAAACGTCTTATTATTTAGGTTCGGAACCGAACCATTTTTTGTAGATTTCGTTATAGGTACCATTGTCACGCAGCGTTTTCAGCGCGCCGTTCACTTTCTCACGCAGTTCGTCGCTGCCTTTCGGGAATGCGATACCGTACTGCTGTGCTTCCAGTGATTCGCCAACCGCTTTGAACTGGCCGTTACCTGCGGTTTTGATGAAGTACAGGATGTTCGGCGTATCGTGCAGAACCGCATCTGCGCGGTTGGTACCCAGTTCCATGTACGCGTTATCGATGTTCGGGAACTGACGCAAGTCTTTCGTTTTGATGTTGGCTTTCGCGTAATCAACGGAGCCGGTGCCGCTCTTCACTGCGACGACTTTGCCGTCCAAATCTTTTACGCTTTTCACGTCGTTGTTGTTGGTTTTCACCATCACTAACAGGCCGCTTTTGTAGTAACCATCAGAGAAATCGATAGCCTTTTTGCGCTCGTCAGTAATGGTGATGCCCGCCAGCGCTAGGTCAACGTTCTTGGTTTGCAGTGCCGGGATAATGCCGCTGAAATCCATCGGTTTCAGTTCATAATCCAGCTTCAGTTCTTTTGCTACGGCGGCCCACAGGTCCACATCAAAGCCAACGTATTTGTCGCCCTGTTTGAATTCAAACGGCACGAACGCGGTGTCGGTAGCGACAACCAGTTTCTTATCCGCGGCATGAGAGGACACCGCAAAAGCCAGGGCAAGTGCTGCCAGTGAAACTTTTAATACAGACTTCATAGCATTTCCTTTTTTATCCACGGGGCGATCCCCTGCGAGAACGATAAGTGTAATGAAAGAATCGTGCCAGTTTTGCAACCCCTTGTTTTCACAAGAGGGACTCGCGCTCTTTTGCACTGTGAGCGGAGCAAAACTCGCTTTTTGCACCATGTTGGGGCACTGATTTAGTGCAACCCGAAGGGCGTGTTAACGGTCTGCCTATTTAGCGCAAAGATCGTTGATAAAACAATCTTTCGTTAACGATTGTGTGAGGTGATTATTACAAATATTTTACTTTACCGCAGAGGGAAGGCGAAGTGGTGCACCATAAAAGTGCAAAACCCCCGCCGTGGCGAGGGTTATAGAGGGAATACTTATGATGCGATTATTCGATGTTGGATTCGATGAACCACAGGAATTTGTCGAGATCGCGAGATGCGGCGGTAAAGATATCTGCGGTATCTTCGTCTTTCGCTTCACTGATGGCTTTACGGACATCATTTGCCACTACAGCATAACGGTCTGCCAGCTCTTTCAGGTGATCCTGGACGGTATGGATGTCCAGCGGATAGCTTTTCAGCGGCGTTTTGCTATTGATAACCTGCGTGGTTCCCAGGGCAACGCCGCCCAGTTGCACGGCACGCTCTGCCATGGTGTCGAGATGATCGGTCAATGCCGTACGGAAGCCATCCAGCATCTCATGAACGGCAATAAAGTTTGCACCGCGCATGTTCCAGTGGGCCTGCTTAGTGATCAGCGACAGGTCAATAAACTGGATCACCTGACGATTCAGCAACTCAACTGTTGCTTTCTTATCGCTGTCAGAAACATCGTTACGGGTATAAAGCAGATTGGACGCTTTTGTTTTTACCAATTTAGCGGTACTCATAATTTCATGTCCTCTTGATGTTATGTCCCAGTAATTTACGAGATTCAGTATAGCACCGGTTATCGTTCCTGCTTTTCTGGCTGTGCCTATCGCTTTAATAGCATTTAACATTATCTGTATTTAATTGCATTACTATTCATGGTGTTGCGAGTGTAAAAGAGTGAGGTGTAAATATTATCCCGGTGACATGAGCATCAGAATAAATAGGCGGGGTGAGACAAATGAGCGGTGGAGAAATATCAGGAAAATAGAGGGAAAACAGCGGGAAGATATTCTGCATGGTTATGCAAACCATGCAGAAATGTAAAATTAATTTACATCAACCTCTTTTATTTCGCTCTCCCGCCGAATGGTCAGCGTTGAGCCCATCGAGGCGGCAATAATCGCGCCGAGCGCCAGTAACTGTATCGGCGTCAGCGTTTCGCCGAGAAACAGGATACCCGCCACCGCGGCCAGTGCCGGCTCCATACTCATCAACGTACCAAAGGTGCGCGTAGGCAGACGGGTTAAGGCAATCATTTCCAGCGAGTAGGGGAGTGCTGTCGACAGCACTGCGACCGCCAGACCCAGCGGGATAACCGACCAGTGCCAGAGCGCTTCTCCGGCCTGCGCCACGCCAAGTGGAACGAAAACCAGCGCGGCAATCAGCGAGCCTACCGCAACGGTAGCCGGGCCATGCTCAGCGCCGGCGCGTTGACCGCTAAGAATATAGATAGCCCAACAGGCACCCGCGCCCAGCGCCATGGCGGCACCGAACAGGTCGACATGCGAAACGTCCTGACCCAGCGGCAGCAGGAACCAGAGTCCCAGAACGGCCAGCACCACCCAGATAAAATCAACGGGGCGTCGCGACGAGAACAGCGCGACCGCCAGCGGCCCGGTAAATTCCAGCGCAACCGCGATCCCCAGCGGAACCGTCTGAATCGACAAATAGAAGAGGTAGTTCATTCCCCCCAGCGACAGGCCGTAAAAAAGCAGCGGCAGGCGCTGCTCTTTGGCAAAACGCAGACGCCAGGGTTTGAAGAAGGTAATAAGGATCAGCGTGCCCAGGGCCAGACGCAGGGCGGTCACGCCGGGCGCGCCCACCAGCGGGAACAGTGATTTTGCCAGCGATGCGCCGCTCTGGATCGAGGCCATGGCGATTAGCAGTACTAAAATGGGCAACCAAACTGGCGTTTTACGTGACGACCCTGGCATCCGTTCTCCCGACAATAACTGTAGATACACGCCATCCAGCAACTTGCCTGATTTGTGTATAGAAAAGTAAAAGAGGCAGTGTAATGGAAATAACCTTCTGCGGTTGAGTCTTCGTTGAAAAAAAATTCCTGGAAAACCGTAAAATGGCGACAAGTTGATGGATTAATACGCTGGCAGATTAGGAATAATCTGGATGAATGTCCTTTATTATGCGCGTAATAATGGGACGAATATCTGGAAAAGTGATGTTAATTGAAAGAGATAGCGGTGCATAGAAATGTTCTGTTACACGAAATGGACCGTTAGACATCACTAATCGCAAAGAGTTTCTCATCAATTTTTGATATATTTAACACTTAGGATTTATTTGAAGCACATTTGAGGTGGTTATGAAAAAAATTGCATGTCTTTCAGCACTGGCCGCTGTTCTGGCTATCTCCGCAGGTTCTGCTGTTGCTGCGACGTCTACCGTTACCGGTGGTTATGCTCAGAGCGATGCTCAGGGCGCGGCGAACAAAATGAACGGTTTCAACCTGAAGTATCGCTATGAGCAGGACAACAACCCGCTGGGCGTGATCGGTTCCTTCACTTACACCGAAAAAGATCGTACTAACGGTGCAGGCGATTACAACAAATCTCAGTACTACGGCATCACTGCGGGTCCGGCTTACCGTCTGAACGACTGGGCAAGCATCTACGGTGTTGTCGGTGTCGGTTACGGTAAATTCCAGGACACCAACTACCCGACGCATAAAGATGATACCAGCGACTATGGTTTCTCTTATGGCGCAGGTCTGCAGTTCAACCCGATCGAAAACGTTGCGCTGGACTTCTCTTACGAGCAGAGCCGTATTCGTAGCGTTGACGTTGGCACCTGGATCGCAGGCGTCGGTTACCGCTTCTAATCACGTCGGTGATATAAAAAATCCGCCTCGAGGGGCGGATTTTTTTTGGCTGTTTTTCTCGACGGTTTAGCGCGATTTGGTACTAAAAATGTCGGTTCCCAGGTGAGTGTAGTCCACCTTCTGCAACTTGAAGTTGGTGATATACACCGGCCCGGCCTTCTGTTCAGAGATAAAACGGTACTTCGTGTTAATCTCTTTCGCGCTGATCCCCGTCCACTGTGAGAAGAAACCGAGGAAATCGTTGGCGGAACGCCGCGCTTTGACGACCTTGTGCACTTTATCATCGCTGGAGAGCACCATAAACGGGACCTGGAAGTTTTGCTGGAACTGGTCATCATGCGCCAGATATTGCACTTCCTTTCCACGCTCTTTAAAGGCGAGACCGTGATCGGAGAAGTACACCAGCGAGAAACTGCCGCCGCTGTTGCGAAGCTGATCGTAGAGTTTTCGCAGCAGGTCGTCGGTCTGGGTCATGGTATAGAGATAGCAGGAGGTCTCTTTCGACTGGACGAACGTGTCGTACTTGCCTTTTGTGCGGTCACACGCCTGCGGATGAGAGCCCATCAGATGCAGTACAATCAGTTGCGGCTGGGTTCGTTCGGTTTCCAGCACCTGCGCGGTCATTTTTAACAGCGCGTCATCCTGAGTGTTTTTGTCCGCTTCGAAGTCGCCGCTTTTCAGAAAATGCACTTCATCCGCCCGCTTCGCGATACTGGCGATGGCGGTGTCATATTCGCCGATTTGTCCCTGATTCGAGAACCACCAGGTCTGGAAACCGGCGCGGTTCGCCAGCGTGACAAAGTTATCCTGATACTGCGGCTTATCGTCGACGACCCGGTTGAGGGTCAGCCCGAGTGATTTTTGCGTTGACCCACTGGCCGCGACGTAGTCGGCAAACAGATAGCCGTTGACGCTGCTGGCAAACGGCGTGTTATCCCAGTGGCCGCCAAACGCTCCCAGCGCATCACGGCGAGCGCTTTCACCGATCACCACCACGTAGGTGTGATACTTCGGCTTCACGGCAGTGACGGTCCAGGTGTCTTTCATGCTGGCGAATTTCGCCATGCGTTCCTGCTCGTCAATCACTTCCTTGTTATTGACGATGACGTCTTTGGCGAAGCGGAACACCGGGTAGCCGGTGTCCTTCAATTTAAATACGCCGCCCCAGGCCAGGTTCTGCACGGGGGTGACAAAAAAAGCGACGACGCTGAACAGCAGGCACAGGCTGTCATATTTATTCCAGCGCTTTTTCTCTTCGCCGGGTTTGCGCCGCACGGCAATCACGCCAAGGGCAAAGATAAACACGCCCATCAGGTAATTGTACCAGGGGAAAATCGTCAGGATTTCCGTGGACTCTTCCATGTTGGTTGAGTGCAGCGCCAGCAGCGTATTAAAGTTTGGCGACCCGTAGGCCTGACCGAAAGGAAAGTAGAAGGCGGCGACAAGCGAGCAAACGCCGATCAGAACCTTTTGCGCTTTCGGCGCACTTCGCCAGAGCAGCTGCAATATGCAGGTAAAGGCAATGGTATACAGCAGACTAAACGGATAGCCCAGCGCCAGATTGATTAGCAGGGACTGCAAAACATAAAAGCCAGTCCACGGGCTAAGGGCCCGGCTGCGGGCAAGAAGCGAGTCTTTGAGGGTTAAATTCATATGCCATTATCGCAAAAACGCCATGTGCTTACCCTGGCGCCAAGGGTCATTACCTGCTGAGAGTGCGTGAAGAGGGGGATGAGGTCCGCATCTGCGAGCCGCAAGTTAGGCAGGGCTGCAAGAAGATAGAGCGTGTGAATGTGAAGGTCAACTGGCAGAAAGAAATTGTTTTGCGAAGGGGTTAGCAAATCCGACAAAAAGAGGGGCTATTTTGACATAACAGGAGTGTAACGGCTGAATATGACAACCTGATGAAGCGGCGTACCGCGACGCCGCGTTATTTTTCTGAGGGTTTATCCTGCACTGGTTTGCTGTTGATCATATCGCACAGCATCGAGAGCAGCATTAACCGGACTTTAAAGGGAGAGTGACTAAACACGCGCATACACCTCTTGAACTCGCTCATATTGGCCTCCTGACTTTCTGGTCCCTCGATCCGTGAGGGATGACTGCATTACATACAGATATAGCACAGGCTATATTATATAGCTATTGCTAAAACGTTAATTTTTTGTGCCCGGGCAACTCTGGTTTACAATGAGCGCTCTCCAATTAGATGCTGTTAACGCGTCACAGGAATGAGGAAGCAGAATGAGTCGTCGCGCAGGTATGCCAACAACAAAAAAAGTGACGCAGTTAGTGAACGTTGAGGAACACGTTGAAGGGTTTCGTCAGGTGAGGGAGGCGCATCGCCGCGAGCTGATCGACGACTACGTTGAGTTGATTTCTGACCTGATTATCGAAGTCGGCGAGGCGCGTCAGGTGGATATGGCTGCGCGACTCGGGGTGTCCCAGCCGACGGTAGCCAAGATGCTCAAGCGTCTGGCATCGGTGGGGCTTATCGAGATGATCCCCTGGCGCGGTGTTTTCCTAACCCCGGAAGGGGAGAAACTGGCGCAGGAAAGCCGTGAACGCCATCAGATAGTAGAGAATTTCCTGCTGGTGCTGGGCGTGAGCGCGGAGATTGCCCGTCGCGATGCCGAGGGGATGGAGCACCACGTCAGCCAGGAGACGCTGGACGCTTTTCGTCTGTTCACCGAGCAGCACGGAACCACAGTGGAATGAATCTGCCTTTCTTACGGGCGCTGAAACGCGACCGTTTTTTTCATTTGTTGATTGTGGTGGGCATCGGATTGAGTCTGTGGGTGCCGTTCACGCCACGGACGTGGCCCGGCGCCATTGACTGGCACACGATTATCACCCTGAGCGGCCTGATGTTGCTGACCAAAGGCGTAGAGCTGAGCGGTTACTTTGATGTCCTGGGCCGTAAAATGACCCGCCGCTTTGCGACCGAACGCCGTCTGTCGATGTTCATGGTGCTGGCCGCGGCGCTGCTTTCGACGTTCCTGACGAACGATGTCGCGTTATTTATTGTCGTCCCGCTGACCATTACCCTGAAGAAGTTGTGCGCAATACCGGTTAACCGTCTCATTATCTTTGAAGCGCTGGCGGTGAATGCGGGTTCTTTGCTCACCCCCATAGGGAATCCGCAAAATATCCTGATGTGGGGACGCTCTGGTCTCTCGTTTGTGGCATTTATCGGTCAGATGGCACCGTTGGCCGCCGCGATGATGTTGACGCTGCTGGTGCTCTGCTGGTTCTGCTTCCCCGATAAACCGTTGCAATACCATACCGGGACAAGTCAGCCAGCGTGGCAACCCCGGCTGGTGTGGGGTTGTCTGGGGCTGTACATCGTCTTTCTGACGGCGCTGGAGCTTAAGCAGGAGTTGGTTGGTCTGGCGATGGTGGCGCTGGGGTTTCTGCTGTTGGCGCGGCGGGTGGTGTTAAGCGTGGACTGGACGCTGTTGCTGGTGTTTATGGCGATGTTTATTGATGTCCATTTACTGACGCAATTGCCGGTCCTGCAGGGAGTGTTAAATCATGTCGGAACGTTGTCAGAACCCGGACTGTGGCTGACGGCAATTGGTCTGTCGCAGGTTATCAGTAATGTTCCCAGCACCATCTTACTGCTGAACTATGTTCCTCCTGGCGTGCTGCTGGCGTGGGCGGTCAACGTCGGTGGATTCGGCCTGCTGCCGGGATCGCTGGCGAATTTGATTGCTCTGCGGATGGCGAACGATCGGCGCATCTGGTGGCGCTTCCATCTCTATTCGGTACCCATGTTGCTATGGGCTGCCGTCGTAGGATTTGTTCTGCTTAAATTCTAGTCCCGACTTGCGCTCCATTCTGACAAAAGCAAATCCGTTTCCTGGTTGAATGGATTTGTTTGATCTATTTATTTACTTTACTATAAAGTAAATAAATGGTGATTAAATGCGCTGAGCAGATAACGGACACCAGAGTTTCGGCTTGTGCGGCCTTTGTTCAGCAGACCCGGATGGGGGAAGTGGCTCATGTTGGCGCGTTTTTTTGTTATCCGACCTGTTTTTTCCGCAGTGATGGCCATTTCAATCATGGCCGCAGGGACGCTTGCGCTGTTTCTGCTGCCCGTTGAACAGTATCCCGATATTGCTCCTCCGGGGGTGAATATCACAGCGAACTACCCTGGGGCATCTGCCCAGAGCGTTGAGGACAGCATCACCCAGGTGCTGGAGCAACAGATTAAAGGGATTGACGGGCTACTCTATTTCTCATCAAGCAGCAGTTCCGCCGGCCAGGCCCGAATCAGCCTCAGCTTTAATCAGGGGATAAATCCCGACATGGCGCAGGTCCAGGTTCAAAACGCGGTCAACCAGGCGATAACACGCCTGCCGCCCGAAGTGCAGCAGCAGGGGATTACCGTGACCAAATCGCAGGGGGATAGCCTGATGGTGGTCGCGCTTTATGATGAAACCCGGCAACTCAGCAGTCTGGATCTTAACGATTTTCTCATTAGCACATTGCAGGATCCCCTCAGTCGGGTTGATGGCGTTGGCGAAACTACCGTTTTTGGCGCGCAGTATGCGATGCGCATCTGGTTGGATCCTTACAAACTCACCAGTTACGGGTTGATGCCGTCTGATATCCGGGCTGCTATTGAAGCTCAGAACGCCCAGGTCACCGGAGGGGAGATAGGCTCACTGCCTGCAGTAGAGGGACAATACCTCAATGCGACCGTGATGGCGCAGTCGCGACTTGAAACGGTCAAACAATTTGAAAACATTGTTGTTCGTATTAATAGTGATGGGTCTGTCATCTATTTACGTGATGTTGCCCGTATAGAGTTAGGGGCAGAAAACTATCAGAACCAGACGACCCTCAACGGCTTTCCGGCCGCCGGGATTTCCATTCAACTGGCTTCAGGGGCGAATGCCCTGGCGACAGCTGAAAAGGTTCGCGCTGAAGTTGAGCGTCTCAGTGCGCTGTTTCCGCAGGGTGTGATCAGTGCTTACCCGCGTGACAGTACGCCGTTTGTGACCGTTTCTATTGAAGGCGTCGTATGGACGTTAATTGAAGCCATCTTCCTTGTGATTGTGGTGATGTATCTGTTTTTGCAAAACTGGCGCGCCACCTTTATTCCCGCGATCACCGTGCCGGTCGTCCTGCTCGGTACGTTCGGTATGTTAAGTGTCCTGGGCTACAACATGAATACCCTGACTCTTTTTGCCATGATACTGGCGATCGGCCTGTTAGTGGATGACGCTATTGTGGTGGTCGAAAATGTTGAGCGTGTGATGGCCGAAGAAGATATGACGCCCACGGAAGCGACACTGCATTCAATGAGGGAAATCACCAGTGCGCTGATTGGTATCGCGCTGGTATTAGCTGCCGTTTTCATTCCCATGGCTTTCTTTGGCGGTTCCGTGGGGATTATTTACCGTCAGTTTACCGTAACCATCGCGGCGGCAATGACACTCTCCGCGCTGGTGGCGTTAACATTGACGCCGACCCTCTGCGCCCATTTGCTGAAAAAAGAGCACTCGAAGAAGGGGCGCTTTTTTAGCGGTTTTAACCAGGGAGTGGAAAAGAGCCAGCAGGGTTATTTAGCCACGCTGCGACGGATTGTTTCGCGCCCCCTACGTTCATGCATGATTGCGACGTTACTGGTGCTGTTTATGGTGTGGGAATATCAACGGTTGCCGACCGGTTTTCTTCCTGATGAGGATCAGGGGGCGGTGATGATTCAGTTTACCCTCCCAACCGGATCGCCACTCTCCATGACCCAACGCGTGGGTGATGCCATTACCGATTATTTTCTGACGCAAGAGAAAGATAATCTCAGCGTTATCTTCATGGTCACGGGACGCAATAATGCGGGTAGCGGCCAAAATGTCGGAATGGCTTTTGCCGAATTAAAGCACTGGGACAGGCGAGTCGGGGAACACAATAGTGCCAGAGCGATCATTTCCCGTGCGAACGACTACTTCAAAACGGTCCCTCTGGCATCGATCAACGCGATGTCCCCGCCTACCGTGCGGGGGCTTGGACAGTCCAGCGGATTTGAAATGTGGCTTCAGGATCAATCGGCCAGCGGATATGAAACGCTCCTGCAGGCGCAGCAGACGCTTTTACGTCAGGCCGGTGCCAGTGAATATCTCACGGCGGTCAGAATTAACAGCCTGGAAGAAAAGGCACAGCTACAGGTTGACATTGATCCACTGAAAGCCGGTGCGCAGGGCGTTGTTCACGCAGATATCAATGAAACGCTTTCCGCTGCGCTGGGCGGTGTTTATATCAATGATTTTCTCGATCGCGGACGTGTTAAAAAGGTGTATATGCAGGGGGATGCCGAGTGGCGTGCAAACCCTGAGAATCTTGCCGCCTGGTTCGTGAAAGGCGCGAGTGGCAACATGGCCTCTGTCGCGAGTTTCGCGTCATTCAGATGGACAACGGGTCAGCAGATGCTGCAACGCTTTAATGGGTTACCTGCGGTACAATTTCAGGGGAATGCCGCAGCAGGCACCAGTTCGGGTCATGCGATGGACGTGATGGCAGAGAAGGTAGAGGAAATGCCCGGTCTGGGGTTGCAGTGGAGTGGCTTGTCGTATCAAGAAAACGCGTCGTCCGCGCAGACTCTCTGGATGTACATGGCGTCACTCATTTTTATTTTTCTCTGTCTTGCTGCTTTGTATGAAAGCTGGTCAATTCCATTGGCTGTTATGTTGATAATCCCACTGGGAATTCTGGGGGCGGTGACAGCCTCAATGCTCGTCGGATTCAATAACGATATTTATTTCCAGGTTGGCGTATTGACCACCATGGGATTGTCGGCAAAAAACGCGATTTTGATTGTTGAGTTTGCGCAGTCGCGTATCGCCGATGGTCTTGATATCACGCAAGCGGCGTATGAGGGAGCAAGGTTACGTCTGCGGCCCATCATCATGACCTCACTGGCATTTGTGGCAGGCGTTATCCCTCTGGTACTCTCTACCGGTGCGGGGGCAGCCAGCCGAATAGAGATCGGTACCGCCGTCATTGGGGGAATGCTTTCAGGTACGGTATTAACGCTGCTTTTTGTGCCGCTGTTTTTCATCCTTATTCGACAAGGATTACGGTATCTGAAGAAGTAAGATGTCATCGATAAATCATTAAGGACAGTTTTAATGGCCAATCAACGTGGGCGTCCGATGAAAGCGCGCCCTCGCATTTTACAGGCTGCCTGTGATCTTTTTCTTGAGCAGGGGCTTGATGTGTCGCTGGACGCCATCGTCGCCACCGCCGGGATCTCCAGGCCTACACTGTATAGCCATTTCCCTGGAGGCAAAGACGCTCTGCTGGTTGAAGCGTTTTCATTTCTCAATGACAGAATGCAACCGCCGCTCCAGAAGATGGTGACCGATAACGCGGACGATTTACCTGCATTACTGCTCGGCTTTGCGAAAGTGGTGCAAGAACACTTCTATGCCCCTGAGCATATCCATTTTCAGCGGTTGTTAATTCAGGTTCTGGTACAGAAACCAGAGCTTTACGCCTCGCTTAAGCAGCGTCCAACAGGGCGCGTTTTACAGGCGCTGGCAGAAATACTGAAGCAGTATCAGGAGCAGGGGAGAATACAGCTCGATAATCCGACACTTCAGGCGACCGCCTTTCTCGGTGCGATAATGGGATACTCATTCCCGGGCGCATTGATTGATCAGCAACCGTTGGATAGCCGTGGGCTGGAGCAACTTGCGCACTCGGCGGTTAACACCTTTCTTATCGCCTGGCGCTACCATTAAAAAAGGGCTCAGTGGATGAGCCCTTTTTCATTAATCAGTACAAAACAATCAGTTCAAACGAACGGGCATCCCTGAACGGTTCTGAACCGCCTGTTCCACCACGTTCTGGTCAACATCAGGCTGGTTAGTGATGTTCTGAATGCTCTTCGACAGCGTGATCGGTACGATTTCGCCGCCTTCAAACTGCGCTTCGGTGGTCGACAGCGGGTTGTGAACTTCAATGTAACGGCTGCCATCTGGCTCAGTCGTTGCTTTTACCGGTTCATCGATAAACTGTACGCGCGTCCCGACAGGCACATTCTGGAACAGGAATTTGATGTCTTCATTACGCAGACGCACACAGCCGTGGCTCACGCGCAGGCCGATACCGAAGTTTGCGTTAGTACCGTGAATGGCGTACAGACGGCCAATGTACAGGGCATACAGACCCATCGGGTTATCCGGACCGGCAGGCACGACGGCGGGCAGCGGTTCACCTGCGGCACGATATTCAGCGTGCATTTTCGCGGTTGGCGTCCAGGTCGGGCCGGCTTTCTTACGTTCTACTTTGGTGGTCCAGTTGATTGGCGTGTCTTTACCTAACTGGCCGATACCGATTGGCAGGACGATCACGGTATTCGTGCCTTTCGGGTAGTAGTACAGACGCATTTCCGCGCTGTTGATCACGATGCCTTCATGCACGGTGTCCGGCAGAATCAACTGCTGCGGAATGTTCAGCACGGTGCCGCCTTTCGGCAGGAAGGTATCCACGCCCGGGTTGGCTTCCAGCATGTTGGAAAGCCCCATCTGGTATTCAGCAGCAAAATACTCCAGCGGCTGCGAGTTACCTTCCGGGATGGTGATGACCTGATTCTGACCAATGACGCGACTACCATCCGTTGGCAGAGGATAGGTGACAGCGGATGCGGTACTGCAAAAGCCGACTACCGCGAGTGCTGCCGCGAAAAACGTTGTTAATTTCATATTCATGTTATGCGAGATTCATTGCCTGGCAGGCTGTTGGGTTGAGAATTCTGTAGTGTTGGGAGCGCATTATATGTGCATTCCCGTTAACAGGGAATTCAGATGTGTACGAAATCACATTTTTTTCCTGTTCCCCCAGTGTAGCCGTTTGCGACAGGGCGCGATCTTATTTAAGACTTGTGGCATAATATGAGGTTTGTCACATATTCTTTAGGATACGTCCGTGTTAGTTTCCAGCAACGTCACCATGCAGTTCGGCAGTAAGCCGCTGTTCGAAAACATTTCCGTCAAATTTGGCGGCGGCAACCGTTACGGCCTGATTGGCGCTAACGGTAGCGGTAAATCCACCTTTATGAAAATTCTCGGCGGCGACCTCGAACCGACGCTGGGTAACGTTTCTCTCGATCCCAACGAGCGTATCGGTAAGCTGCGCCAGGATCAGTTCGCTTTTGAAGAGTTCACGGTACTCGACACTGTCATCATGGGCCACGGTGAGCTGTGGGAAGTGAAGCAGGAGCGCGATCGCATCTATGCGTTACCGGAGATGAGCGAAGAAGATGGCTACAAAGTGGCCGATCTGGAAGTGAAATACGGTGAGATGGATGGTTACTCTGCTGAAGCGCGCGCCGGTGAACTGCTGCTCGGCGTGGGGATCCCGGTAGAGCAACACTACGGCCCGATGAGCGAAGTCGCCCCAGGCTGGAAGTTACGTGTGCTGCTGGCGCAGGCGCTGTTTTCCAACCCGGATATTCTGCTGCTCGACGAACCAACCAACAACCTGGACATCGATACCATCCGTTGGCTGGAGCAGGTGCTGAACGAACGTGACAGCACCATGATCATCATTTCGCACGACCGTCACTTCCTGAACATGGTGTGCACGCACATGGCGGACCTTGACTACGGCGAACTGCGTATCTATCCGGGCAACTACGACGAATACATGACCGCCGCGACTCAGGCGCGTGAACGTCTGCTGGCGGATAACGCCAAGAAAAAAGCGCAGATTGCCGACCTGCAATCCTTCGTTAGCCGTTTTAGCGCCAACGCCTCTAAATCACGTCAGGCGACGTCTCGCGCCCGTCAGATTGATAAAATCAAACTCGACGAAGTGAAGGCCTCCAGCCGTCAGAACCCGTTTATCCGCTTCGAGCAGGACAAGAAACTGTTCCGTAACGCGCTGGAAGTGGAAGCGCTCAGCAAAGGCTTTGATAACGGCCCGTTGTTCAAAGGGGTTAACCTGCTGCTGGAAGTTGGTGAAAAGCTGGCGGTACTGGGAACCAACGGCGTGGGTAAATCAACGCTGCTGAAAACGCTGGTGGGCGATCTGGACGCCGATAGCGGTACGGTGAAATGGTCTGAAAACGCGCGCATTGGCTACTACGCGCAGGATCACGAATACGAGTTTGAAAACGATCTGACGGTCTTCGACTGGATGAGTCAGTGGAAACAGGAAGGCGATGACGAACAGGCGGTGCGCAGCATCCTCGGTCGTCTGCTGTTCAGCCAGGACGACATCAAAAAGCCGGCGAAGGTCCTTTCGGGTGGTGAAAAGGGTCGTATGCTGTTTGGTAAACTGATGATGCAGAAGCCAAACATTCTGGTGATGGACGAACCGACCAACCACCTTGATATGGAATCCATCGAATCGCTGAACATGGCGCTGGAAATGTATCAGGGAACCCTGATCTTCGTTTCTCACGACCGTGAATTTGTGAGTTCACTGGCGACCCGGGTGCTGGAAATTACCCCTGAGCGCGTGGTGGACTTCAGCGGTAACTACGAAGATTATCTGCGCAGCAAAGGCATCGACGGGTAATTTTCCCGCCGTCTTAAACGTGACAGGTGTAACCAACACACCTGTCACGTTTTTGCATTACACCATCCCCAGCGCGCGCTTGCCGTGGATATTCAAATCTGCCAGCGTAAAGCGTCCTTCCCAGTTTGTTTCGTAATCCTCACGCGGGAAATCACCCGGCGATGTCCCTTTTTCCAGCGCCGCTTTCACTTTGTGCGCATAGGCCAGATTCTTCTCGCACAGAGGGGCAGCGGGTATGTACATCACATTTCCCCAGCCCTGCTGATTGTCGACCGGCGCCACGGCGTGAATCACATCGCAATGCCACCAGACGGAATCGCCGGCTTCCAGTTGCGGAATGCTGGTGAGCGCCTCAATCAACAGGGGATGCCACTGTTCGGATACCGGCAGCACCCGCCCTGGCGCCACGCCACACAGTTCATCTTCCGGGACATCATCCATCAGCGGACGTAACAGCACATAGGCCATGGCTTCCGGAATGGGCACGACATGCAGCAAGCCCTGACCGGGCAGCATATCCGACAGCGCGGTCCAGCCCTGGAAGGTGCGGAACACCGAACATTTAGTGGTGTTATCCACGGTATACTCTTCCACCTCAGTGCGATGAGCGGCATGCCACGGATCGTATTTCGCCAGGTTGCCGTTAAAGACACTGGCGAAAACGCGCTGATAGGCCGGCAGCAACCAGCGCTCCAGCGCGCCGGAATCGGTGTGCGCGCCCAGCCCTTTTGAGGTGGTGCCCGGTGGACGGCGGCGGATCCTGTCCGGGTAGATCACGCTCACATCCGGGTTAAACCACTGCTTGCCCTCGCTCTCAAAGGTCCACAGACGGTTGAGGAACGATTGCACGTTCGCCATTTCCTCACTCTGGCGTGCCTGCATTTGCGCCTGCGACCAGTAGATCGGAAAGATCTCCGGGCGCGAAGCGGAGAGGGTGCCAAAAAAGTTATCGCCAGGCCCTTTGTACACCTCGTCAAAGTGGTTGCGGTCCAGATAGTCCAGCATCGACTGATCCCAGGCCAGCGCCTGCTCACGCGGGAAGTGACCTTTGATGACCGCACAGCCGCGGCGTTTGATCTGTTCACGCTGTTGTGCCGTGATCGTGCCAGCGCTGATATCGGCATAAGACAGCTCAGGCCAGACCGGCGCGCCCTGTGCTTTAAGCGCGTTGATTTCTGCCACGCGGGCGGCAATGGCATCGCTAATCTGACCGAAGATCTGCTCAACGTCGCCAAGCTGCGCCCGCAGTTCCTGCTTCATCTGACGGATAGCCGCTTTGTGATCGGCCGGTAATGTGTCGCTTGTGAAGGTAAAAGCCATAACCACCTCGCATAACTTTCATTCGAAACTCATTTGACTTACAGTTGATAATATAAGTTATAAAAAAGTTAATGCAAGTTTAAATGTTTGCTGGTTGGGATCGTCGCGCCGCGGGTCCTGGCAACGCATCCGGGGGCCGGATGAATGAACGGATTGTGGCGCACGACGGCGCCATAAAGGGCAGGGGAACAACTTACTTCGTGGGAGTCGCTGCGCTCATTAACTTTTGATGCAACTTTTTCCAGACTTCAATATAGGATTCCGTCATGTTACTGAGCGTGTATTCCGGATTATTTACGCTCTGGCGAAACACCTGATTATCCTGATCGCGGCGGAGTTGTTCAGCCTGTGAGAGATAGTGGATGATGCGCTGTTGCAGCGCGGCCACCGTAGGTTCGCAGGCGTATTCAGAAGGCATGTATGCATCCATACCCAGTCCTGGTGTCGCGATCAGTGCGCAGTTTGAGAGCAAGGCTTCCAGTCCGACAATGCCGAAACTCTCCTGAACGCTGGGGAAGACCACAATGTCGGTTTCCGCAAAAGCCCGTTTTTTTTCCTCGCCCTGAACAAATGTCAGGCCTTTAAAACCTTCTTTCTCCATGTAGTCAGGGATCTTCTCTGGCCCATAAACCCGGGCTTCAACCTGGTTGCGATACGCTTTTGGAAGCGTATTGATCGACTCACGAAAAATCTGGAAGTTTTTCACAATATCAGTGAATCGCCCGAAGAAGCTGATGACCACTTTTCCTTGCGGATGCCGGATTTTTTTTTCCGGGTAATCGGCGAAATCGACACCGATTGGGAAGATATCGGGAGGAACAATATCGGCGGAGACGTGCTGAATAATTGAACGGTGTGCCCAGTCGCTGTGCAGAACGACCGCGCCGCTCTGACGTACCGCGATTCGCTGTTCCCAGTAATGCTGCATCCCTTTCTGGGTTCGGGTCAGATAATGCTGCATGCCGATATAGCTGGAATGCAGCGTAAATTGCACTCTGTGTAACTCAAAGTAAAACGGTAATAGAGGCGAGTTTTCGTGCACCGAGATGATATCGGGTTTGAAGTCATTGAGTATGGGCTGAATTTTTTGTGCCGTACTCCAGGCCACATTCAGGCTCAGTGATTCCAGGGAGGAGTCAAAAGGTAATGAAGGTTCAACGGCAATCTCATAATCGGCCAGTGTTGACGCTCGGGTTTTCTGATTGTTCAGGTATAACACCTTGAAAGGGTAGCGACGGCGCGTTAATTCCTGCCAAAAATGCTGATTGAAAAAGCCCAGGCCACTGAACAGAACATCAGGGGCTTCTGTGGTGACAATTAAAACGCGTGGTTGCATGACCATTCCTGTTATCAAATGCGTTTGGTATAAATCGACAGGCAGGCAGACGGACAACACGCTCCGTCTGCCTGGGTACCCTGCTACTGGCTAGAAACGGTATTTGATCCCTATCATTGCCTGAGTATCACTGTAACCACTGCTTCCGATTTGCTGCGTCACGTTACCCCACATATCCAGCTGTCGGGAGAGTTGTCCCTCAACCCCAATTTTGGCTTCACCAATATTGCGGGTGCCGGCAATTTCATTCCCCTGGCCATTGATACTTGCCCCAAAATCACGAGTGTTATGGATCCAGTTTGCTTCAATGAAGGGTTGGAACTCGCGATTTTTGCCCTTGTCTGCCGTGCTGTGTCCTTGCAGGTAGGCGCGAACACCCAATCGACTTTGAAGATTGCCATCGCCATCGAATGAGACGCGGGAACCGCCGCTACTTTGGCGTTCAGTATGATCGCTGGATCTGACGCCCATCCAGATTAGCTGGGCTTTAGGCTGGATGTAATATCCCACCGCATCGGTTTCTCTGCTGCCTAATTCAAAAGTATAACCGGCTTCTACAGAGGCGGTAATGCCGCGAGATTTATACTTCTCGGTCGCCAGTTGATCGCCTTTCACTTCGTTATCAAACCAGTTATAGAGTACCCAGCTATCGACATAGCTCCCGGTTTTCTTCTCATCGTTGGCATACCAGGTTCCGTACAAACCTGCGCTATAGCCTTCGACTGAGCTTTTGGATTGATAATGTGAGTATCTGGATTCGGTATTGTTACTTTGTCGGGCGTAGCCCGCCATGATACCCAGATGCCAGCGATCCCGTTGATCGGAACTCCACTGCGCAATGTCACCACCCATTTGCGCGACATAGCGATTTCCCTGGTTTTTAAACTGACCAGCGCTGTCCTGAGAACGGTTATGCCCACCGACCTGACGAAGCCACAGGCTGGTTGTCTGTTCACCGGTTAACGCATCGGTATACTGCGCTTCACCGAGGCGATCGTGAAGACGCGTCTGGAAGAGGGTATTGGCAGCCATGTGGTTAAACATATAGCTGCCGATTTCCGGACGTTGTACGGGGTCGGGAGTCTGGGGATCCGGCGTGACCGAAGGCAGTTCGGAGCGTAAGTACCAGTCGCCATCCTGAACGCTGAGACTATTTTTGTGTAAATAGTATTCATATGCTCCACCGACAATACGCCCGCTCTGCGTGAACACACCCGATGAATCGCCATTGACCTCAATGACTTTTATGCCTTCACGGGTTTGCGCCCCGGTGCCACCGAGATTATTGATGGACAGCACGCTTTGCCCTGACGTTGAGCCGTTAATAATGAGCTGGTCGGTCAGTGAGTTGTCGTCACCCAGAACCGTATCAAGCGCAATAACGCCGCCGACTCCGACATAATCCCCGTTAAGGGTAAAGCGATCGCCCGCGACATTGTTGGTTAACTGCAGGCTACCCTGATTTCGCAATGTTGGCAGGTTATCAAACAGCGCATGATTGGCTGTTCCATCCGGGCGCGCGGTGAGGGAAATCACGCCACGGTTATCCAGTTCCGTCGTTCCTCCACCAAAATCACTGGTTGCCACCGCAGCGACCGTATCCCGGGTACCGTCGCGATCCGAATCAGACCACTGTCGCACGTTCCAGACACCCGTAGACTCGTTAATCACCGTATCCTGACCGCTGGAGAGGCGTACGACGCCCGTCATGGTCCCTGCGTTAACGATACGGGTTTCTGCTCCGCTATAATGGGTACTGTCTAGCGGCGAATTGAGCATGGCGGGATCGCGCAAATAAAAACCGTCAAAGCCTGCTACGTCGATCGCCACATCGGATAGCGCGCCAAGCGTAGCGCCCTGATCGATTTGCACAGTGGACTGCGTTCCCCCTGTGGTTTTGATACCCGCGCCTTCGCTTCCCCCTTCGACAACGCTGTCGGCTTTCAGGTGAACATCAAACACGCCCTGCGGATCGACAATGATGTAACCGCCGCTGGAATAGGTATATTCAGGCGGGGTGCTTTCCAGGCGAATGGCATCACCGACCTGGGAACGAATCACGCCTGAGCTGGTAATCCGCGATTCCAGCGCCTGCGAATAGATAGCCGCGGTATCTTTACTCGCGCTGTTGTTAACAATCTGGCTTCCGGACTGCTGAAGCACTGAGCCGAGAGCTAATACCCCGCCTGATGTCCCGGACAGATAAACCCCGGCATGCTGCGTATCCCGGACATTGGTTTTATCAAAAATGATGCCGCCAGAGGGGCCAGTAATCGGCCCAAGCGGATCCGCCGCATCGCTATCGGTTATCTTACCGGTATAGATGTTTCCCGATGTGCTGACTTCTATTTCGTCAAGAGCATGGGGATTGCCTTGCGCCAGTATCCCATTCTGATCGGCCGTAATTGTCTTACCCGCGTCCAGAGAGATGACGACGTTATCAGACTGCATCCCGTTTTGAGCGTTGAATGAGTAGGCGGGGTAAGGGGTAGGGCTGTCAATATCTGCCTGAATATTAATATTTAATTGACTACCGTTTTGTACGCAACTCACTCCAGTTTGCCACGCCAGGTTATCACAGTCATCCGCATAAGCAGAGTGGGCTGCTAATAAAATGGCGCTGGCGAGAAAAGTCTTATTAAATTTTCTCGAAAGGAGAGTAAGGTTCCTGACCTGGTGTAATTTCAGAGTGTAATCCATGTTAACTTGTCCATAATGGTTAAATTATAATAAAAAATTTAACATTTAATAAGCGGGGTAAACAACGCTTTCTGCTTGTCAATTAATAGTCTAAATGATTTGTGCGTTCATGAAAATAAAGTAAATATCACATTATTTATATTGTTAGTTATTTTATATGTTTATCAGTGAGTTAGTGATGAATTTTTTCTTACGTCGATATTGATTGTCCGGCTAAAATATAACGCCATCACTTATTGTAAAGTGATTGTTAGAGAGGTTTTTTATAAATTAAATCGCGACAGGAGTTCAACAGGGTTAAGAATTTTGCCAGCCGAGAGATATCAATATAAAAGAATATTAAAAAAACTTTCCGTTATTATTATCAAAAATCTTAATGCTGATAATAATAATCTGAATGCGGCGCTGGAATTTAAATATTCTCCAGCCGCCGCATTTTGACATCACAGGTTGAAGGGGGGCGTGTTATCCAGCACGGCCTGAATCACGTTCAGCGCACCCTGATGGTTATTGTCATCTGTCTGATAGCGGGAGAGCGCTTTGATACTGTCGGTGGCATTCGCCATGGCGAAAGAGTAGTGCGCCATGTTCAACATTTCTGCATCGTTGCCGCTGTCGCCAATGGCGACCACCTCCTTCGGCGAAAGGTTCCAGCGTTTCAACAACCGGCTGATGCCATTGGCCTTGTGGAGCCCCGGAATGATCAGATCGATAAAGCCGAAACCGCTGGTCACAGGTTTCATAATGCCGTCCAGCGCCGTATGCAGTTTGTCGATAACCAACGGGATCTGCTGGTCCGGCAGATTCAGCGAGAACTTAAACAGCACGTCGTCGATGTCGTGATAGTCCTTCACCGGCTTCAGGCGGTGATAGTGCTTTGCCATCAGCGCAACAAAGGATTCCGGGGCGTGTTCGCTGACGTAAGCGCTTTGCAGACCACAGGCGACAAAGTTGAGCTGTTTATCTTTGAGCAACTCGCCTATCACGCTCCGTGATTCGTGGCGGGTGAGTTCGCCGTGAAAAAGCTGCTTGCCATGCTCAAACACCAGCGCGCCGTTTTCGGCAACGAAAGAGATCTCGTCTTTGAGTTCGGGGAAGAAAGAGATGAGCTGAAAGTACTGATTGCCGCTGGCGACGACAAACTCGATGTTGCGTTTCTTTAGCTCGTGGTACTGCGCCATAAAACGTGCGTGATCGTACTTTTTGGCGTCATTGAGAAAAGTTCCGTCCATATCGGTGACGATAACTTTAACGGTCATATAAAGCTCCTGGCTCAAAACTGCGACCAGAAACATTTTAATAACAATGTGACCTAAAGCACAAATTTAATTTCGAATGAAAGCAAAAGCGCCGGATGGCGGCTGCGCCTTATCCGGCCTACGGAGAGAGGCTTTTAGGCCCGGTAAGCGCTAGCGCCACCGGGCGTGAGTGTTAAAGCATATGTTCGGTACGGGCGATGATATCGTCCTGGGCGTCCGGTGAAAGTGCGGTGAAGAAGGCGGAATAACCGGCCACACGAACCACCAGATCACGATACTGGTCCGGGTGCTTTTTCGCGTCCAGCAGGGTTTCACGCGAGACGATGTTGTACTGAATGTGCCAGCCTTTGTGCTCTTCAAAGAAGGTCCGCAGCAGGATCATCAGCTTCTGTTTGTCGGACTCATTCTCCAGCGTCGCCGGGTTCAGCTTCTGGTTCAACAGCACGCCGCCCAGAATCGAACCGGTAGGCAGTTTGCCGACGGAACCAATCACCGCCGTTGGACCAAGATGGTCAGTACCGGATGCCGGGCTTGCCCCTTCAGCCAGCGGGGTATGGGCTTTACGGCCATCAGGCGTCGCCATGGTCGCCGCGCCAAACGGCACGTTTGCCGAGATAGACGAGGTGCCCGCGTAGTAATTACCGCCGACCGGGCCGCGTCCGTAACGCGGGTTATGGTATTGCTTCAGTTCATCGATATAGGTCTGATAAGCACGGGCCAGCAGGGTGTCGACGGTGTCATCATCGTTGCCATATTTCGGCGCGCCGTTGATTAAACGCTGGCGCAGCTGCTCGTGGGTCAGGCCATCAAAATCATCTGCCAGTGCAGCCGCCAGCTGCTGCTGACCGATTGCCCCCTGGTCAAAGACCAGTTTTTTCACCGCGGCCAGGCTGTTGCCAAGGTTCGCAATACCCACCTGCAAGCCGGATACCCAGTCATACTTCGCCCCACCTTGCTTAATACTCTTTGCCCGCTCGATGCAGTCATCCACCAGCGCCGAGCAGAGAATATCGTGCACGTTCTCTTCCAGCATGGTGTCGACCACATATTCGATCTCAATCGATTTGCGCGTGTAGTAGCGGATCTGGCTATCCCACGCCGCCATCACCTCGTCGAAGTTGTTGAAATTACCGGCGGAGAGCGCTTTTTCCTGCGGTAAGAAGACCTTCCCGCTGGTGGCGTCTCGGCCACCTTCCAGCGCGGCCAGCATCACGCGGGCAAAGTTGATAAAGCTCATTCCGGTGCAGCGGTAGCCCCACTTGCCGCCCACGGCGGTTTCAATGCAGCCAATCGCCGCGTAATCGTACGCATCCTGCGGTTCAATACCGAGCTTAATGAATTCCGGGATCACGATTTCGTCGTTGTTAAAGGCTGGCATACCAAAGCCACAGCGGATCACCTGTACGCAGGCGTCGAGGAAGTCATTGCTCATCCCGGCGTGATAACGCACGCTGAGGTTCGGCTGGGTGGAACGCAGACGACCGCAGGACTCGAGGATCGCGTAAGAGAGCGGATTGACTGCATCCATCGGCTGACCGTTGACCAGGTTTTGTCCGCCAATGGTCACGTTCTGATACAGCGGGCTGCCTGCAGACGCTTTAGAATGCGAGCCGGAGCGGATTTTGTTCACTTCCAGCAGTTTCAGCCAGCAACTGTGCAGCAGCTCAATGGCATGTTCCCGGTCCAGCGACTGGTTCAGCTCCACATCGCGGCGGTAGTACGGATAAAGATACTGGTCCATGCGCCCGAACGATACCGAGTGACCGTTGGACTCAATTTGCAGAATCAACTGGATGAAGTAGCACAACTGCAGCGCTTGCCAGAACGTCTGCGGCGGCTGGTGGGCGATCAGGTCGCAGTTTTCCGCCATCGCCAGCAGCTCGTTACGGCGGCTGACGCGCGTTTCTTCGCTCGCCATTTTACGCGCCAGTTCGGCGAAGCGGGCGATATGGTCGCTGACGGCAATCAGCACAATATCAATGGCTTTCAGGAATTGCTCGCCATGCAGATCGTCGAGAACGGTCAGGTTAATGCGTGAACGGCGCTCCGCGACTTTTGCCCGCAGGCCGTCAATGCCTTTTTCCAGCAGCAGCGGGAAGTTGACCGCCAGATGCGCGTCACCGGAAGTCATGTTGCCTTCCGCTTTGATAATACCGGTTTCCAGCAACCCTTTTTGCTCATCGGTAAACATGCCGTAGCAGCGATCCTGAACGGTCTGACCGCGCCACCACGGACAGACGGTATGCAATACGCGCTTATTCTCTTCACTGACCGCAAAACCCGCACCCGGTCTGTCCGCCAGGTCGTCTATCTCTTTTTCAATCCACGAAACGGTGTATTCCGGGAAGATCGGCGCGGCGCGCACTTCGCTCGCCTGGTTGCCGATGATCAGCTCGTCGTGTTTGATCCAGATGGTCCGTTCAGCCAGATGATGCGCCAGCGCCAGCGCGCGGCGTACCGGAATCGGTTTGTCCAGATGCTGCTGGTACATTTCGGTGTAATGCTGCGCGCGTTCGGTACAGACCGGCGGTTTGACGATGTGCACCAGCGCGGTTTTGTGCGCTTTGATGCGGTCGCTGAGCGTATCCAGTTTCAGTTGGGTCATGGGATTATCCTCGTAAAATCGCGGTCAAACCTTTCGTGCAGGCGTACTGCTGCGCAAAGGCGAGCAGATCGGGTGCATCCAGCGGCTTATCCGGCGCGTGGTAGGGTTGGCTGAGTAAGTGGTATTTGTTGATGCCCAACGTGTGGTAGGGCAAAAAGTGGATCTCGCCAACGTGCAGTTCATCGGCGGCAAAATCGGTAATTGCTTTAATAGCCTCTTCATCGGCGTTAAACCCCTGAACCAGCGGAACGCGGATGATGATTTTTTTCCCGGCGGCAGCGAGCTTTCTCAGGTTTTCCAGCACGCGTGACGCGCTGCCATCCGTCCACTGCTTAAACGGCGCGTCGGCGACGTGTTTCAAATCCGCAAGGAACAAATCGATATAGGGCAGTGACGGTTCAATATATTTCCACGGCACATGCAAACAGGTTTCAACCGCGGTATGAATGCCTGCGTCGTGGCTGGCTTTAAACAGCGATGCCGCCAGTTCCGGCTGCATAAACGGTTCGCCGCCGGAAAGCGTCATGCCGCCGCCGCTGCGGTCATAAAAAGGTTTATCGCGCAGGACCGTGGCCATAATCTCATCGACGCTTTTCACTTCGCCGCAGACGGTCAGCGCCTGAGTGGGGCAACAGTCGGTCAGGCTGGCAAGATGCGCGTCAGTCAGTTTTTCGCGATGGATAAGGAGGCCATTTAGCGCGCGTTCGATAACGCCCGGTGCCGCCTGGGCGCAAAGCTCGCAGCCTTCGAGGCACAGACGTGCGTCAAACAGCAGATCCTGCGTGCGTGCCCGGCTTTCCGGATTCTGACACCAACGACAGCCCAGAGAGCATCCTTTAAGGAACACCACGGTGCGAATACCGGGGCCATCGTGGGTAGAATAGCGCTGAATATTGAAAATCATAAACGGCCTCTCTTGTTTCGTATGAAGATTAAATAACTTTCGAATGAAAGTTATGTTGACGTGCGTCAACTAACAGAGAGGTTTTGCCGTGGTATCTTTCTTTTATGCAAACTAGTCGTTGAGGAATGATTATGGAACTCTATCTGGATACGTCCGATGTTGACGCGGTGAAAGCGCTGGCGCGAATTTTCCCGCTGGCGGGCGTGACCACTAACCCCAGCATTGTGGCGGCGGGTAAAAAACCACTGGACGTCTTACTGCCACAATTGCATGAAGCGATGGAAGGACAGGGGCGCTTGTTTGCCCAGGTGATGGCGACAACGGCGCAAGGGATGGTAAATGATGCGCGCAAACTGCGTGGGATCATCCCGGATATCGTCGTGAAAGTGCCCGTCACGGCGGAAGGTCTGGCGGCAATCAAGTTACTTAAAGAGGAAGGTATTCCGACGCTGGGAACGGCGGTGTACGGTGCGACACAGGGCCTGCTGTCGGCACTGGCGGGGGCGGAGTATGTTGCGCCTTACGTGAACCGCGTGGATGCGCAGGGCGGTGATGGCATTCAGACCGTTACCGATTTGCAGAATTTACTGAAGATGCACGCGCCGCATGCCAAAGTACTGGCAGCCAGTTTCAAGACGCCGCGTCAGGCGCTGGATTGTCTGCTGGTGGGCTGTGAATCCATCACCTTACCGCTGGACGTTGCCCAACAGTTGATTAGCTCTCCGGCTGTTGATGCGGCGGTGGCGAAGTTTGAACACGACTGGCAGAACGCCTTTGGGCGTTCGTCGCTGTAAGTTGTAGTGGTAGGCCGGATAAGGCAACGCCGTCATCCGGCAATTCGTGCCGTCATCCGGCAATTCGCGCCGTCATTGCCTGATGGCGCTACGCTTATCAGGCCTGGAATCTGATCAGGATGAGGCTTCCCCGCACACCTCGCAGCCAGGATTTCGCATCAGCTTCATTTCGCGAAACTGGCAGGTCATGGCGTCGTACATGACGATTTTCCCCGAGGCAGGTTGACCATAATGCGCCAGCAGCTTAATGGCCTCCATCGCCTGTAACGACCCAATCACGCCGATCAGCGGCGCCATCACCCCCGCTTCCACGCAGGTTAATGCATTTTCACCAAACAGGCGGCTCAGGCAGCGATAGCAGGGCTCATCCTCTTTGTAGGTAAAGACGGTAACCTGACCTTCCATGCGGATCGCCGCGCCAGAAATCAGCGGGACTTTCGCCGCGTAACAACCGGCATTGAGCTGATTACGAATCGCGACGTTATCGGTGCAGTCCAGCACCAGATCGTGTTCGGCGATGAGTGCCCGAAGGGCGGTCTCGTCCAGCAGCGCATTTACCGTAGTAATAGTCACGTGCGGATTAATACGGCTCAGTGCCGCGTGCGCCGACGCCACTTTCGGTTGGCCGAGGGTCGCATCGCTGTGCAGCGTCTGGCGTTGCAGATTTGACAGCGACACGGTATCGAAATCGAGCAGCGTCAGGTGGCCGACGCCAGCGCTCGCCAGATACTGCGAGGACGCACAGCCCAGCCCACCGAGACCGACAACCAGCACGTTGGCTTCCTTCAGCGCTTCCTGCCCGTCAAAGTCAAAGCCGCGCAGGATTATTTGCCGGTTGTA
Organism: Citrobacter amalonaticus Y19; assembly: GCF_000981805.1. Lineage (NCBI taxonomy): Bacteria > Pseudomonadati > Pseudomonadota > Gammaproteobacteria > Enterobacterales > Enterobacteriaceae > Citrobacter > Citrobacter amalonaticus. The sequence goes on from NZ_CP011132.1 coordinate 855,768, forward strand.
GCGCAGCATCTCCTGATCGCTGAGTTCCGCCATCAGAGACCTCCGAACAGCGCATTGAAGGGTTCGACTTCCACCCATTCACCGGCCTCGACGTTACCGCGATCGCGCTCCAGCACAATGAAACAGTTCCCCTGACTGAAGGAACTGAAAATATGTGAGCCCTGGTGGCCCGTGGTGCTCACTTCCAGTTCGCCGTTGGCGGTGCGCTGTAGCATGCCGCGCTGGAAATCGAGGCGTCCCGGCGTTTTCTTCAGTCGTGAGGCGGTACGTACGCGCTGGCGTGCAGGCAGCCCGCTGGCCGTGTTGCCGCTCAGTTTCGCCAGCAACGGCTGAACCAGTTGGTAGAAGGTCAGCGCCGCTGACACCGGGTTACCCGGCAGTCCGCAGAACCAACTATTACTCAGTTTGCCGAAGGCGAACGGTTTGCCGGGTTTGATCGCCAGCTTCCAGAAGGCGATTTCGCCCAGCTCTTCAAGAATGGTTTTGGTGTAATCGGCTTCACCCACCGATACGCCGCCAGAGCTAATCACCACATCCGCCTGACTGTCGGCTTCGATAAACGCCGTGCGCAGTGCGTGTGGGTCATCGCGGATGATGCCTAAATTGATCACGTCGCAGCCCAACTGTTGCAGCATCAGATGTACGGTCAGGCGGTTGGTATCATAAATCTGACCTTCGCCGAGCGGTTGACCGGGCAGTTGCAGTTCATCGCCGGTTGAGAACAGCGCGACGCGGACTTTACGCACCACCTGAACGTCAGCAATACCCAGCGATGCCAGTACTGGCAGTTCGCCGGTAGTCAGGCGCGTACCGGCAGGAAAAACCACCGCATTTTGTTTGATGTCTTCACCACGATGGCGGATGTTTTGCCCGGCGCGAACGTCGGCGGTAAAACGCACGCCATCATCAGTCTGTGCCGTCTGCTCCTGCATTACCACGGCGTCACATCCCGCCGGTATCGGCGCGCCGGTCATAATGCGAATGCAGCTCCCCACAGGCCATTCTCCCTGGAACGGTTGACCGGCGAACGCTTTACCGGCGACCGACAGCGGCTGTCCACTGGCGAGATCGGCCAGTCGCACCGCGTAGCCGTCCATCGCCGAGTTATCGAACCCCGGTACGTCGAGCGGTGAAACCACGTCGGTCGCCAGAATACGGCCAAAGCACTGCACCAACGGCAGCGTCTCTACGGCAGTCAGCGGGGTAACACGCGATAACATTTCGGTAAGCGCCGTTTCCAGCGGCATCAGTCCGGCGGTAAATTCCATGAAAACACTCCTGCGGGGCAAAATCGAATCCGTCTATTATGTCAGAAAACACGAGGGGACTGTATGCCACCTCAGACTTAGAAAGGATGTGAACGCTTTACATGCTAATCGCATCTTTCTATAGTCAAAAATCGAATCAATAAGTCTACAAAATTCTGATATTTGTAGAAGACGGACGACAAACATGGGCAAAGCAGTCATTGCAATTCACGGCGGCGCGGGGGCGATTACCCGCGCGCAGATGAGCCAGGAGCAGGAATTACGCTATATCCAGGCGCTTTCCGACATTGTCGACGTCGGGCAAAAAATGCTGGAGGCGGGAGAAAGCGCGCTGGACGTGGTCACTGAAGTCGTGCGATTGCTTGAAGAGTGTCCGCTGTTTAATGCCGGGATCGGCGCGGTGTATACCCGCGACGAGACCCATGAACTGGATGCCTGCGTCATGGATGGCAATACCCTGAAAGCCGGGGCCGTGGCCGGGGTCAGCCATTTGCGTAACCCGATACTCGCTGCCCGGCTGGTGATGGAGCGCAGCCCGCACGTCATGATGATTGGCGCGGGAGCCGAAAAATTTGCTGCCGGGCAGGGAATGGAACTTGTCTCTGCGGATCTCTTTTCGACGCCTGAACGTTATGAACAACTGCTGGCCGCACGCTCAAGCGGCGAAACCGTGCTGGATCACAGCGGCGCGCCGCTCGATGAAGGCAAAAAAATGGGCACCGTGGGCGCAGTGGCGCTGGATGTGCACGGCAATCTGGCGGCGGCGACCTCGACAGGGGGCATGACCAACAAATTACCGGGTCGCGTCGGCGACAGTCCGCTCGTCGGCGCGGGCTGTTATGCCAATAATGCCAACGTGGCGGTTTCCTGCACCGGGACGGGGGAAGTGTTCATCCGCACGCTGGCCGCCTACGACATTGCCGCGTTGATGGACTACGGTGGCCTGAGCCTGTCGGAGGCCTGCGAGCGAGTGGTGATGGAGAAATTACCGGCGCTGGAGGGGAGTGGCGGGCTGATCGCCATCGATCATGAAGGGAATGTGGCTTTGCCGTTTAATTGCGAAGGAATGTATCGTGCCTGGGGTTATGCCGGGGATACACCAACGACCGGGATCTACCGGGAAAAAGGGGATACCGTTGCCACACAGTGATGCGCTTGACGTCAGCGACGTGCTGGCCGTCAGCAATCTGAATATTGCTTTTCAACAGGACCGGCAGCGTACTGAGGCGGTACGGAATCTGTCGTTTCGTCTTAAGCGCGGCGAGACGCTGGCGATTGTCGGTGAATCCGGCTCGGGAAAATCGGTCACTGCGCTGTCGCTGATGCGACTGATTGAACAGTCTGGCGGCGAGGTTCAGTGCGAGCAGATGCTGCTGCGCCGTCGTAACCGCGAGGTGATCGAACTGGGCGAACAGAGTACGTCGCAGCTTCAGCGGGTGCGTGGCGCCGATATTGCCATGATCTTCCAGGAGCCAATGACGTCGCTCAATCCGGTGTTTACCGTCGGCGAGCAAATTGCCGAGTCTATCCGTTTGCATCAGGGGGCGGGGCGTGAAGCGGCGATGGCGGAAGCCAAGCGGATGCTCGATCAGGTGCGCATTCCGGAGGCGAAAGCGATTCTTTCCCGCTATCCCCATCAGCTTTCCGGCGGCATGCGCCAGCGGGTGATGATTGCGATGGCGCTCTCCTGTCGCCCGGCGGTACTGATTGCTGATGAACCGACAACCGCGCTGGACGTCACGATTCAGGCGCAGATCCTGCAACTGATCAAAGTTCTGCAGCAAGAGATGTCGATGGGGGTGATTTTCATCACTCATGACATGGGCGTGGTGGCGGATGTCGCCGACCGCGTGCTGGTGATGTACCAGGGCGAGGGCGTGGAGACTGGCAGTGTCGAGCAGATTTTCCGCTCGCCGCAGCATCCCTACACGCAGTCGTTATTAGCGGCAGTACCGCAACTCGGGGCGATGAAAGGTCTCCCTTATCCACGTCGCTTCCCGCTGATCTCCCTGAACGAGCCAGAAAAGCGTGAGCGCCCCGTCGATCAAAATACGGTGGTTGAGGGGGAGCCCATTTTGCAGGTACGCAACCTGGTTACCCGTTTCCCGTTACGCAGCGGCATTCTTAATCGGGTGACCCGCGAAGTGCACGCGGTGGAAAATGTCAGCTTTGATCTCTGGCCTGGCGAGACGCTGTCGCTGGTTGGCGAATCGGGCTGCGGCAAATCGACGACCGGACGTGCGCTACTGCGCCTGGTGGAGTCGCAGTCCGGCGAGGTTATCTTTAACGGTCAGCGAATCGATACGCTTTCTGACAGTCAATTACAGCCTTTGCGCCGAGATATTCAGTTTATTTTTCAGGATCCCTACGCCTCACTCGACCCACGACAAACGGTGGGTTATTCCATCATGGAGCCGCTGCGCGTTCACGGCCTGTTGCAAGGTAAGGCGGCCGCCGATCGCGTGGCGTGGCTGTTGGAGCGCGTCGGGTTGCAACCTGAGCATGCGTGGCGCTATCCGCATGAGTTTTCCGGTGGCCAGCGTCAGCGGATCTGTATTGCCCGCGCGCTGGCGCTCAATCCTAAAGTCATTATTGCCGATGAATCGGTCTCCGCGCTGGATGTGTCGATTCGCGGACAGATTATCAACCTGCTGCTCGACCTGCAGCGGGAACTGGGTATCGCCTGGCTGTTCATCTCGCATGATATGGCCGTCGTTGAGCGGATCAGCCACCGCGTTGCGGTGATGCACATGGGGCAGATTGTGGAGATCGGCCCGCGTGCCGCGCTGTTTGAGGATCCGCAGCATCCGTATACCCGTAAACTCATGGCGGCGGTTCCGGTTGCCGACCCCGGACATCACCGGCCGCAGCGGGTGCTGCTGTCGGATGAGCTGCCGAGCAACATTTACCGGCGCGGCGACGCGCCAGCACCTGTTTCATTGCAGTTAGTCGGGCCCGGACATTATGTCGCGCGTCCACAACGAGAAAATGCGCTATCGCGTTTATAACATTCAGGCAGGGTTCAGGAGAAAAAAGATGACAAAATTGCTCGCCCGACATTGGCTGCTGGCATTAGGCGCGACGACCGTGCTGGCTGCGTCCCCGGCGTTTGCCGCGAAAGATGTGGTCGTGGCGGTGGGGTCCAACTTCACCACGCTCGATCCGTATGATGCGAATGACACGTTATCGCAGCAGGTCGCGAAGTCGTTTTATCAGGGACTGTTTGGTCTTGATAAAGAGATGAAACTGAAGAACGTGCTGGCGGAGAGTTACACCGTTTCTGACGACGGTCTGGTGTATACCCTCAAACTGCGTCAGGGGGTGAAATTCCAGGATGGCACCGATTTTAACGCGCAGGCGGTGAAAATTAACCTCGACCGCGCCAGCGATCCCGCCAACAGTCTCAAGCGCTATAACCTGTATAAAAACATCGCCAAAACAGAGGCCGTCGATCCCGCCACGGTAAAAATCACCCTGAAGCAGCCGTTCTCCGCGTTTATTAATATTCTGGCGCACCCGGCGACCGCGATGATCTCACCGGCCGCGCTGACGAAATACGGCAAAGAGATTGGCTTCCACCCGGTTGGTACGGGTCCGTACACGCTGGAGACCTGGAATCAAACCGATTTTGTGAAGGTGAAGAAATTTGCCGGTTACTGGCAGCCGGGGTTACCGAAGCTCGACAGCATCACCTGGCGTCCGGTCACCGATAACAATACCCGTGCGGCGATGCTGCAAACCGGGGAAGCCCAGTTTGCCTTCCCGATCCCCTACGAGCAGGCGGCGTTGTTAGAGAAAAACAAAAATCTGCAACTGGTTGCCAGTCCGTCGATCATGCAGCGTTACATCAGCATGAACGTGACGCAAAAGCCGTTTGATAATCCGAAGGTCCGCGAGGCGTTAAACTACGCCATCAACCGTCAGGCGCTGGTGAAAGTGGCGTTTGCGGGATACGCGACCCCGGCTACCGGCGTGGTGCCGCCGTCGATTGCGTATGCGCAAAGCTACACGGCCTGGCCTTACGATCCGGCAAAAGCCCGTGAACTGCTGAAAGAAGCGGGTTACCCGAACGGGTTTAGCACCACGCTGTGGTCATCGCACAATCACAGTACCGCCCAGAAAGTGTTGCAGTTTACCCAGCAGCAGCTGGCGCAGGTGGGGGTTAAAGTGCAGGTGACGGCGATGGATGCCGGTCAGCGCGCGTCGGAAGTTGAAGGCAAAGGACAGAAAGAGAGCGGTGTGAGGATGTTCTACACCGGCTGGTCGGCCTCGACGGGTGAAGCGGACTGGGCGCTGTCGCCGCTGTTTGCCTCGCAAAACTGGCCGCCAACGCTGTTTAACACCGCGTTCTACAGCAATCCGCAGGTTGATACCGACCTTGCCGACGCGCTGAAAACAACCGATCCGCAAGAGAAAGCGCGATTGTACAAAGAGGCGCAGGATGTTGTCTGGAAAGAGTCGCCGTGGATCCCGCTGGTGGTGGAAAAACTGGTCTCGGCGCACAGTAACAAACTGACCGGTTTCTGGATCATGCCAGATACGGGGTTCAGCTTTGATGATGCAGATTTGAAATAAGCCACAGCGGAAACCTGATGCTTAACTATATTCTCAAGCGCCTGCTGGGGTTGATTCCGACCCTGTTCATTGTTGCGGTGCTGGTGTTTTTATTTGTCCACCTGTTACCCGGCGATCCGGCGCGGCTGATTGCCGGGCCGGAAGCCGATTCGCAGGTGATTGAACTGGTTCGTCAGCAGCTCGGTCTCGACCGGCCGCTGCACGTCCAGTTCTGGCATTACATGACGAATGTGTTGCAGGGCGATTTTGGACTCTCGATGGTTTCCCGCCGCCCGGTTTCAGAAGAGATCGCCAGCCGGTTTATGCCTACGCTGTGGCTGACGTTGACCAGTATGATCTGGGCCGTTCTGTTCGGCATGGCGGCGGGGATTGTCGCGGCGGTATGGCGTAATCGCTGGCCGGATCGCCTCAGCATGACGCTGGCGGTGACCGGGATCTCCTTTCCGGCGTTCGCGCTGGGGATGCTGTTGATGCAGGTGTTCTCCGTAGAGCTGGGCTGGTTGCCGACAGTCGGGGCCGATAGCTGGCAGCACTATATTCTGCCCTCTGTCACCCTCGGCGCGGCGGTGGCCTCGGTGATGGCGCGCTTTACCCGCGCCTCGTTTGTCGATGTGCTCAATGAAGACTATATGCGCACCGCCCGGGCGAAAGGGGTCAGTGAAACGTGGGTGGTGCTCAAGCACGGACTGCGCAATGCGATGATCCCTGTCGTCACCATGATGGGGCTACAGTTCGGCTTTTTACTCGGCGGTTCTATTGTGGTCGAAAAGGTCTTCAACTGGCCTGGCCTCGGACGTCTGCTGGTGGACTCCGTGGAGATGCGTGATTACCCGGTGATTCAGGCGGAAGTCCTCCTGTTCTCACTGGAATTTATTCTTATCAACTTAGTGGTGGATGTGCTGTATGCCGCCATTAACCCGGCTATCAGGTACAAGTAAGGATGCGATTACTTAACTGGCGCCGTCAGGCGATTTTAAATGCCATGCCAACGGTGAAACCCGAGCGGGTGCGTACGCCGTGGCACGAATTCTGGCGACGTTTCCGTCGTCAGCATGTGGCGCTGATTGCAGGTTTGTTTGTGCTGCTACTGATTCTGGTGGCAGTCTTCGCTCGCTGGCTGACGCCGTTCGATGCAGAAAACTATTTCGATTACGACAGGCTGAATGACGGACCGTCGATGATGCACTGGTTCGGCGTGGATTCGCTGGGCAGAGACATCTTCAGCCGCGTGCTGGTTGGCGCGCAAATCTCGCTGGCGGCAGGTGTGTTTGCGGTGTTGATTGGCGCGGCCGTTGGCACCGTACTGGGGCTACTGGCAGGTTATTATGAAGGCTGGTGGGACCGGATTATCATGCGCATCTGTGACGTGCTGTTTGCGTTTCCGGGGATCCTGCTGGCGATTGCCGTGGTGGCGGTGCTGGGTAGCGGCATTGCTAACGTGATTATCGCGGTGGCGATCTTCTCCATTCCGGCGTTCGCGCGTCTGGTACGCGGCAATACGCTGGTACTGAAGCAGCAGACGTTTATCGAGTCGGCGCGCAGCATTGGTGCCAGCGATGCGACGATTATTTTCAGCCATATCCTGCCAGGGACCGTCTCATCGATTGTGGTCTTTTTTACCATGCGCATTGGCACCTCGATAATCTCAGCGGCAAGCCTGTCATTCCTGGGGTTGGGCGCACAGCCCCCGACACCGGAGTGGGGCGCGATGCTGAATGAAGCGCGAGCAGATATGGTGATTGCGCCGCACGTGGCGCTGTTCCCGGCAGTGGCCATCTTTCTGACGGTACTGGCATTTAATCTGCTCGGCGATGGCCTGCGCGACGCGCTGGATCCGAAGATTAAAGGGTGAATCGTAGGCCTGATAAGACGCGTTAGCGTCGCCATCAGGCATTGCCGGATGGCGGCACAAATGCCTTATCCGGCCTACGTTAGCGTTAAACGCGGGTGCCCCACAGATCGTACTCGTCGGCGTTTTCCACCTTCACGCGGATCACATCGCCTGGTTTCACGTTGGTTTCACCATTGAGATAAACCGCGCCGTCAATTTCCGGGGCATCGGCCATACTGCGGCCAATCGCGCCTTCTTCGTCGACTTCATCGACGATCACCAGAATTTCGCGACCCACTTTCTCCTGCAGACGCTCAGCGGAGATCTGCTGTTGCAGTTGCATAAAGCGGTTCCAGCGCGCTTCTTTAACCTCTTCCGGCACCTGATCCGGCAGTTCATTGGCGCCTGCGCCGTCTACCGGGCTGTATTTGAAGCAGCCTACGCGGTCAAGACGCGCTTCTTTCAGGAAGTCGAGCAGCATCTGGAAATCGTCTTCCGTTTCACCCGGGAAACCGACAATAAACGTCGAGCGCAGGGTCAGTTCCGGACAGATTTCGCGCCACTGCTTAATGCGCGCCAGTTGACGGTCAACCGAGCCTGGGCGCTTCATCAGCTTGAGAATGCGCGGGCTGGCGTGCTGGAGAGGAATATCCAGGTACGGCAGGATCTTACCTTCCGCCATCAGCGGGATAACGTCGTCGACATGGGGATAAGGGTAGACGTAGTGCAGACGCGTCCAGATACCCAGTTTTGACAGTTGTTCGCACAGGCTGACCATACTGGTTTTCACCGGTTCACCGTTATAGAAGCCGGTACGGTGCTTCACGTCCACGCCGTAGGCGGAGGTATCCTGTGAAATCACGAGGATCTCTTTGACACCCGCATCGACCAGACGTTTTGCTTCACTCAGCACATCGCCAATCGGACGGCTGACCAGATCGCCACGCATTGATGGAATGATGCAGAAGGTGCAGCGATGGTTACAGCCTTCAGAAATTTTCAGGTAGGCGTAATGACGTGGAGTCAGCTTCACGCCCTGTTCAGGCACCAGGCTCAGGAACGGATTGTGCTTCGGTTTCGGCACGTAGTGGTGTACGTGTTCCAGAACTTGTTCATAGCTATGCGGTCCGGTGATTTCCAGCACTTTCGGATGAACTTCACGGATCTGATCTTCTTTCGCGCCCAGACAGCCGGTGACAATCACTTTACCGTTTTCGTTCAGCGCTTCGCCAATGGCTTCCAGTGATTCCTGCACTGCGCTGTCGATAAAACCGCAGGTGTTGACGATCACCATGTCGGCGTCGTCGTAGCTCGGGACAACATCGTAGCCTTCGGTACGCAGTTCAGTCAGGATACGTTCCGAATCGACGAGGTTTTTCGGACAGCCGAGGGAAACGAAGCCGATTTTCGGCTGGTGGGTAACTTTGCTCATAGCTTAAAAATTGTTCAGTTATTGGAATGTTCAGGGCAGGGATTCTACAGAGTTCCGCACAAAAATTGTATTGCTATCTCACCCGATCGATGAAGGGAAACCTGCACCGGCTTATAGATAGTATGTAAATAATGTTAATTCTGAGTGAATTGTTGATCCCAGGCATCCTTTTGTACAAAAAATAGCCATACTATTATGTTGCACCATGGCTGGAAGAGGAGGAACGAAGTATGTTCGTTGACAGACTGAGAACCGATCTGCTGAATAAGCTCATCAACGCCAGGATCGACCTCGCTGCGTATCTGCAGCTAAGGATGGCGAAAGGATACATGTCAGTCAGCGAGAATGATCATCTACGTGAGAACTTTTTCGAACTGAACCGCGAGCTGCACGATAAATCGTTGCGCTTGAATCTGCATCTCGATCAGGAAGAGTGGGATGCTTTGCACCACGCCGAAGGTGCACTCGCCGCTGCGGCGGTGTGCCTGATGAGCGGACACCACGACTGTCCGACTTTTATTGCCGTCAATGCAGATAAACTCAATACCTGCCTGACAACCTTAACGCTGAGCATTCAGAGTCTGCAGGCTCATTCAACGCTTGAAGATGCCTGATTTTCGGGGGGAGGCGGCTCCCCCCTTCATCGTTAAGTTTTTGTAAAAATGCCTCCCCGACGTTCCTCGCTGACTACGCTTTAACCAGAGTCAACAAGGAGGCGTTATGCGTCGTTCGCTTATCCCTTTAATTCCATTTCTTATTTTCCCCTGGTATAGCCAGGCCGAAACGCCTGCGGTGAACGTCGAGGTGCTGCAAACCAAACTTGACCATCCGTGGGCGCTGGCTTTTCTGCCAGGCGACAACGGCATGCTGATTACCCTCAGGGGCGGGCAGTTGCGTCACTGGCAGGCCGGTAAAGGGCTTTCTGACCCGCTCCCTGGCGTGCCGAAGGTCTGGGCGAACGGGCAGGGCGGTCTGCTGGACGTGGCGTTGGCGCCGGACTTTAGCCAGTCGCGGCGCGTCTGGCTCAGTTTTGCGCAGGCTGACGCGCAGGGCAAGGCAGGAACCGCGGTGGGCTATGGTCGACTTAGCGACGATCTTTCGCGACTGGAAAACTTCCAGACCGTCTTCCGCCAGATGCCAAAACTGTCAACCGGCAATCATTTCGGTGGGCGACTGGTGTTTGACGGCAAAGGGTACCTGTTCATTGGACTGGGAGAAAACAACCAGCGGTCGACCGCGCAGGAGCTCGACAAATTGCAGGGTAAAGTGGTGCGCCTGACCGAACAGGGGAAAATCCCGCAGGACAATCCGTTTGCCAGTCAGCCGGGGGCGCGTGCAGAAATCTGGTCTTACGGGATCCGTAATCCCCAGGGGATGGCGATGAACCCGTGGAGCAATGTGCTGTGGCTGAACGAACATGGGCCGCGCGGCGGAGATGAAATTAATATCCCCGAAAAAGGGAAAAATTATGGCTGGCCGCTGGCGACGTGGGGCATCAACTACAGCGGGTTTGCGATCCCGGAAGCGCAGGGTGAAAAGGTAGCAGGCACCGAACAGCCCATTTTCTACTGGCAGAAATCACCTGCCGTCAGCGGGATGGCATTTTATGACCGCGAGACGTTCCCCCAGTGGCACAAGAAACTGTTTATTGGCGCACTGAAAGATCAGAATGTGATTGTGATGAGCGTAAATGGCAATAAGGTGACCGAAGACGGACGTATTCTGGGAGAGCGGGGGCAGCGGATCCGTGATGTGCGCGTCGGGCCAGACGGTTATCTGTATGTGTTAACCGACGAGTCCGACGGCGAGTTACTTAAAGTCAGTCCCCGTTCCGCCGGGGATCCGTAAGCCGTTTCACCAGTTGCATTTCCTCCTCACACCAGGGTGTGCCATCCGGTTTCAGAACATCGTGAAACCACAGTGACTGCGGATCCGGATGAGATTGATTCACGCCAGGCCAGGGGAGCCAGGTCTGGGTTTTTCCCTGCACCAGCCCCCAGTGATAGCAGCCGGTGTTAAAGGTGCTAAAAAGCGGAAGTTGCTCACTGAACACGCAGCGGGTATGGCGTGAAAGCCACTCAGTACACAGTACCGGACGGTTAAACTGAGAAAGGGCATGCAAAATGTCAGACTGCCTGGCGGCAGGCACGTAGGCGTGATAGCTGATGATATCCGAGAGATCCAGCGCAGCGACGTCTATCGGGTGCTTAAGCGTTCCCCAGCGTTCATGATCCACATGCCATGCACCAACGGTTAACGGTTGCAATGGATCCACGCTGCGCGCCCAGCGAAAAACGGCGTGCACCAGCCGCAGAGCATACTCTTCCAGCGCCACATCCGCTTCGATATACTCGTGTGGGGAGAGGAAAATCCCCCGGTTGCCGGGTTCATTGTACAAATCCCAGATAGCAATGCGCGTGTCGCGGGAAAAGTGAGTGAGGATATCGCGAACGTAAGCTTCAACCTGCGGCCACTGGTTGGGATCCATCACGATGGCTCTGCCTGGACTGGCTGCCGCCTGACTGTTATGCACGCCCGGCGTAGGCGCTTTTTGCGGACCGAACCACGGCTCATCGCCAGAAAAGCCACAGTCATCCATTAGCGTCAGCATCACCTGAATCTGGTGGCGCGCGGCGACCTCCAGAAATGCGTCAATTCGCGACAGTAAGCCCTCCCGGTCGTGCTGCCAGACGATAAACGGCAGGTTGGTCCGTAAGGCGTTATAGCCGTAGCTTTCCGCCCAGGCGAGTTCCTGCTCAATGACCGGTAAATCGAAAGTGTCGGCCTGCCACATTTCGTTCCAGTTGACGGCGGTTCGTGGCAGATAATTAAACCCGCACGCCCATCCATGATGTTGATACCAGGACTGCGCCCGGGCGGTACTCCATTGTTGTGGCATCGTTGGTCTCCATGCAGATAGTTTGCTCGCTAATGTTTATTAGTTTCGGCTTTGCGGCAATGGCCGCCGCGACGTTCTGCAAAGCGCTTCACGAATTCAGTTGCGCATTTTGAAAGGGAATGCGTGAGGTATAATGTGATGAAATATAAAGAAAAAAATGATAGGGGCGAGTGATGGTTTTTAGCAGGAAACAGGCGCACGGCAACAGGCCGCGCGCCGTAAGGACTTAGCTGACCGCGATCATGACCGTTTTACGAAACGCCGGACGCTCGCTGAGTTGCTGGTACCAGCGCTCAAGATGCTGACGCGGCGTCCACGTCAGCCCCACGTTGTACAGGTTGTAGACGAACGGCGCGACGGCGATATCACCGGTGCCAAACTCGTTGCCTGAAAACCAGGGCTGGTTGGCCAGTGCGGCATCAAGGATCGCAAACAGCTCGTCGCAGCGTTTCGCCCCCGCCTCAATGGCGGCGCGATCGCGCTGTTCCGGCGGCGTTCTCACTAAACCAAAAAGCACCACGCGGTGCGCCGGACTTAAGGTTTGATTCGCCCAGTCCATCCATTTTTCGCCTTCCGCCCGACGCGCCGGAGACTCGACCCACAGACGTTTTTGTCCATACTGTGCAGCCAGATAACGTACGATAGCGTTGGATTCCCACAGCAGCAGGTCGGTTTCATCATCACGCAGCAAAGGCACCAGACCGTTCGGGTTCATCGCCAGATAGTCGGCGTCGTGGTTCAGGCCAAACTGACCGCCCGCCAGGATATGGTTAAACGGCAATTCCAGTTCTTCGAGCGTCCACAACACTTTCTTGACGTTGGTTGAGTTATTCCTGCCCCACAGCGTAATCATAATTACCCCTCAAAAAATGGACAGCCTCAGGGCTGCGTTCACTCCACATGGTGAGATAAACCCAACATTTACGCAACAGCCAACAAAAAATTCCTCTCCGTTGCGGCATCGCGGGAGGTTATTGCATAAACTTTAAAAACTTTACCAACTTACGGTTCCCTTACGCTTCTTAGTGCGTTATTACTCACCGCACTTATCATACGGTGGTATGACGTATATTTTTTGAATGGATACTCGGGTGGCATTTATGACGCAATACGTTTCTTCCCTTCGTAATTTCGCAGCGGGTTCAGCACTTTTATTTCTCTTCGCGCCAACGGTGATGGCGGCGGAACAGACGATTGACGCGCCGGGCGTCGATGCGCGCGCGTGGATTTTAATGGATTACTCCAGCGGTAAAGTGCTGGCAGAAGGCAATGCCGATGAGAAACTGGATCCCGCCAGTCTGACGAAAATCATGACCAGTTATGTGGTGGGACAGGCGCTAAAAGCGGGGAAAATAAAACTGACCGACATGGTGACGATAGGCAAAGACGCCTGGGCGACGGGGAACCCGGCGCTGCGCGGCTCCTCGGTTATGTTCCTGAAACCTGGCGATCAGGTGGCGGTTTCCGATCTCAATAAAGGGGTCATTATTCAGTCCGGCAACGACGCCTGTATCGCGCTTGCAGACTTTGTTGCGGGCAGCCAGGAGTCATTTATCGGTTTGATGAACGGCTATGCGAAAAAGCTCGGGCTGACAAACACCACCTTCCAGACGGTACATGGTCTGGATGCGCCGGGTCAGTTCAGCACCGCGCGCGATATGGCGCTGCTGGGTAAAGCGCTGATCCACGATGTGCCGGAAGAGTATGCTATCCATAAAGAGAAAGAGTTCACCTTCAACAAGATTCGCCAGCCCAACCGTAACCGTCTGCTCTGGAGCTCCAGCCTGAACGTTGATGGCATGAAAACCGGCACCACGGCGGGAGCCGGATACAATCTGGTCGCGTCGGCCACCCAGGGCGATATGCGGCTGATTTCGGTGGTGTTAGGCACCAAAACCGACCGTATCCGTTTTAATGAATCAGAAAAGCTGCTGACCTGGGGCTTCCGCTTCTTTGAGACCGTGACGCCTATCAAACCGGATGCCACCTTTGTGACCCAGCGCGTCTGGTTTGGTGACAAGAGTGAGGTGAACCTGGGGGCGGGCGAGGCTGGTTCTGTGACCATTCCGCGTGGTCAGTTGAAAAACCTGAAAGCCAGCTTTACGCTGACCGAACCGCAACTCACCGCGCCGCTGAAAAAAGGCCAGGTGGTTGGGACCATTGACTTCCAGTTGAACGGCAAGTCGATTGAGCAGCGTCCGCTGATCGTGATGGAAGCGGTAGAAGAGGGCGGATTCTTTGGCCGGATGTGGGATTTCGTGCTGATGAAATTCCATCAGTGGTTCGGTGGCTGGTTCTCTTAAACGTTTGTAGATTGCCGGATAGCGCTGACGCCTGTCCGGCAAGCGACAATTAGTACATCAGCGTGATCCGCTGTGCTTTGGCAAAGCTGACAAATTCATCGTCAGGACAACAGTCGCTGATCACCGCGTCAAAGTGCTTTAAATCTCCCATCCGCGCCGGACGGACCTTACCGAATTTGCTGTGATCGACCACCAGCACATGGTACTGGGCCATCGACATCGCCCAGTGTTTCACCGGCAACTCTTCCAGATTAAAGCAGGTCGCCCCTTTACTGACGTGGATGCCCGCCGCCGAGTAGAAGGCGATATCCGGACAGATCGTGTTTAACGTTTCCCGGGCATCCAGCGGTTTGAAAATCGCATTACTGGCGTGGAATTCGCCGCCCGAGAGGATCGCCCGGCACAGCGGTTTTTCCTGCAACGCCAGAAACGTATTCAGGGAATAGCAGACGGCGGTAAACGGGATGTCATTGTCAATCGCTTCGATTATCCACGGCGTGGTGGTGCCGCAGTCAAAAAACAGCGTCTGATGCGGCTGCACCAGGCTTGCCGCCAGTTGCGCCGCGAGACGCTTTTCTTCCACCAGACGAGACTTTTGATCGCTGAGCAGATAGTGGCTGGCGCTGCGGGGTTCCAGCACAATATAGCCACCTAACAGCACCACCGGCGCGCTGTTGTTATTCAGGTCGCGACGAATGGTCATTTCAGAGACGCCCAGCAGGGTCGCGGCTTCCTTAAGATGGAGCTTATCGCTGCGTTTCAGCGCCTGCAGCAATTGACCAATACGCTCTTCGCGACGTGTTTCCATAATTCCCCTGGATGAATAAATAGGCGCTCTGTCCGCTACAGAGTGCCTAATATTACTCTTTTTTCCTTCGTTTAGTCACGCACCCAGCCTTTACGAATCGGCAGGGCGAAGCAGATGCGGTAACCATGTTGCAGGCCACGGTAGAGGGCCGGGCCGAATGTTTGCCAGAAAATCTGCGCGCTCAGGCAGCCAATCATCCCGGCCAGCAGTCCGCCGAGCATGTCGAGCGGCCAGTGCACGCCGAGATAGACCCGGGACCAGGCGATAGTGACGGCCAGCGCCATCAGCAAGACGCCGGACCAGAGACGATGCCAGAACAAAAACGCCAGCGCGAAGGTGAATATCACCGTGCCGTGATCGCTGGGGAACGAGTCATCCGCCGCATGCTGGAGATAATTGTAGCCAATGTGATCGGCAAACGGGCGATCGTGCGGGAACAGGTGTCCCATTACCCAGGACACCAGCAGGCTGACCGCCAGCGCCATCGCCATTTTGACGATCAGCTGCCGCTGTGCGCCAACCTGTTCGCGCGGGCCCCACAGCCAGAGGACAATGGCTAACAGCGGGACGATGTTGATCAGATCTTTGGCGATAAAAATGGCGAGAGAAATCATCCACGATGCCGAGTCCGGCGTGGCATTGATCAAGTAGAACAGTGAATAGTTAATATTTTCCAGCATAGGATCCAGACTCAGTACGTTTAATGAATATCCAGGCAGGCCGAGAATAAAAGTGTCTGTCCACGGGGTAAAGAGGGATTGTCTTATTTACCTGTAAAGTAAAGGTGTTTCAGACACCGCTTGCGATTTACCCCAGAGTAACCGCATTAACTTAGATTAACCTTAAACAAAGGGCGCGGGTTTTCATGAACAGGTAAAAATGTGCGCATTTTTCCTTTACCACGCATAATTCACTATCTCAGATGAGGCGCTTTCATTACACTTTGCGCGATTTTTTATTGTCGAAGAGATTGCATGCAAAACCGTTTACAACAAGGTGCCCGTCTTGGACGTCAGGCGCTGCTTTTCCCTCTCTGTCTGGTGCTCTACGAATTTTCCACCTACATTGGCAACGATATGATCCAACCCGGCATGCTGGCGGTGGTGGAACAATATCAGGCAGGGATCGACTGGGTACCCACCTCCATGACCGCCTATCTGGCCGGGGGCATGTTTCTGCAATGGTTGCTAGGGCCGTTGTCGGATCGCATTGGCCGCCGTCCGGTGATGTTAGCGGGCGTGGTGTGGTTTATTGTGACCTGCCTGGCGACGCTGTTGGCGCAGAGCATTGAACAATTTACGCTGCTGCGTTTTTTGCAGGGGATCAGCTTGTGCTTTATTGGCGCGGTAGGTTATGCGGCGATCCAGGAGTCCTTTGAAGAGGCGGTGTGTATCAAAATCACGGCGCTGATGGCGAACGTCGCGTTGATAGCGCCACTGCTGGGCCCCCTGGTGGGGGCAGCCTGGGTGCATGTCCTGCCGTGGGAGGGCATGTTTGTGCTGTTCGCCGCACTGGCGGCGATCGCCTTCTTTGGCCTGCAGCGTGCGATGCCAGAGACCGCCACGCGGATCGGCGAACCGCTGTCCCTGAAGGCGCTGGGCAGCGATTACAAGCTGGTGCTGAAAAATGGTCGTTTTGTCGCTGGCGCACTGGCGCTGGGATTTGTCAGCCTGCCGCTGCTGGCCTGGATTGCCCAGTCGCCGATTATTATCATCAGCGGCGAGCAACTCAGTAGCTACGAGTATGGGCTGCTACAGGTACCGATTTTTGGTGCGCTGATCGCCGGGAACCTGGTGCTGGCGCGCCTGACCGCGCGACGTACGGTGCGTTCGCTCATCATCATGGGCGGCTGGCCGATTGTGCTTGGGCTGATAGTTGCCGCTGCGGCAACGGTGGTCGCGTCTCACGCCTATCTGTGGATGACGGCAGGATTGAGCGTTTACGCCTTCGGCATTGGCGTGGCAAACGCCGGACTGGTGCGCCTCACGCTGTTCGCCAGCGACATGAGTAAAGGCACGGTTTCTGCGGCGATGGGGATGCTGCAAATGCTGATCTTTACCGTCGGGATTGAGCTGAGCAAATATGCTTATCTGGGCGGAGGGAACGGCCTGTTCAGCCTGTTTAATCTGGCAAACGGTATTCTGTGGCTGCTGCTGATGTTTATCTTCCTGAAAGATAAACAGGTCGGAAATACGCGGGAAGGGTAATAGCGCCCGCATTGCGCACCGCTGTCAGGCAATAAAGCCGGATGGCGGTGTAAACACCTTATCCGGCCTGGTGAATGACGCTATTTTAGACTTAGCAGGCGTTAATTAAACGGCGCTTCGTTGTTCAGGACACAATCAATGATGTCCAGGACACCTTCTTTGTTGTTCGAGCCTGCGCGGTATTTCGCCGCTTTCGCCACCACATCCGCCGCATTTTCCATTGCAAAACTAAATCCTGCCTGACGCAGCATTTCAAGATCGTTGCCGCCGTCACCAAACACCACTACGTCGTTATCATCAATCCCCCAACGCTGCTGGAGCAGGCGCAGACCGTTTGCTTTGTGTACGCCGGGAATAATGAGATCGATACTGCCATAGCCGGTATGTACGGGCACCATGATATCGCCAATGGCCTCATGTAGCGCTTGCTGAACTTCCGGGATCCGGTCGTCAGAGATGTTGAGGCCAAATTTGAAAAACACATCATTGATATTGTCGAAGTCATCCACGAACTCGAGGCGGTGATAGTACATACCCGCGGTGGCTTTCATCTCGTCGTTGTACGTTTTCAGGGTATACGCACTGTTCTTACCGCAGGCGATGATTTCAACATCGGCGCGGGTCAACAGATGATCGACAATGGCGGTAAAATCGGACTTCGCCAGATCGCCATTGAAGATATCCTGACCTTCGCTCACCACCCAACCGCCGTTTTCGGCGACAAAGGCGATCTCATGGGCTATCTCGGGAAAGAAAGAGATGAGCTGGTAATACTGGTTGCCGCTGGCGACCGCAAAGCGAATACCCTGCGTTTTCATCTGCTGATACTGCGCCAGAAAACGTTCGCGATTATAGGTCTTTTGATCGCTCAGAAAGGTGCCATCCATATCGACTGCAATTAACTTAATACCCATTTATCCCTTCTCCATCGCAGTTTGCGTAGTTGAATTTGGTTTGGCGACGGCTCTGGCGACAACGGCAGCCAGCAGCACCAGCGCCAGCACCACCAGCATGGCGCTACGTAAACCGTAGTGCTCGCCGAGGTAGCCCAGCAGCGGAGGGCCAACGAGAAATGCCAGATAGCCGGTGGTTGCCACAACGCTGACGCGCGTCGGCGCATCCGGCCCCGTGTCGCTGGCCGCTGAAATCGTTAACGGGAAGCCGAGCGATGCCCCCAGGCCCCACAGTACTACGGAAACGCCCGCCACCCAGGCGCTGTCGACGAAAATAATCAGACCGATGCCAAGCGCACCCATCAGGGCGCTGGCGCGCACCACCGCCACGCGACTGTAGCGGTCAATAAACCAGCCGCCGGTAAAGCGCCCGACGGTCATCCCGAGCGTGAAGCCCGCGTAAATCAGTGAACCTGAGGTGGGGCTGAACCCGTGACCGTCCACCATCAACAGCGGTAACCAGTCGTTGGCGGAGCCTTCAGCAAACGCCATCGCCAGCACCACAACGCCAATCAGCAGCAACTGAATATCGCGCCAGAAGGGAACGCCTTTTTCCTGGTGATGAGAACCGTCGCTGGCGTTTTTGCCTGTCCCGTCGGGAATGGCTTTGATCGCAATAAAAACCGGCGCAATCGCCACCAGAGAGGCCAGCACAATATGAGTGGTTGCCGCGACGCCAAATGCCGTCAGCGCCATTCCGACGCCCGCGCCCGCCAGCGTGCCGAAGCTGTAAAATCCATGCATCATCGGCAGCACGGTTTTGTTCATCTCACATTCGACGGCCGCCCCTTCAATATTAATCGCCACTTCCGCAGAGCCAAAACTGGCGCCGAACACGCCTAAACCCAGCGCAAACAACAGCGGTGAGGTCAACCATAGCGCCAGACTCAACACCAGCATCCCCACAATCGCGCAGGACATGGTGGTGCGAATCACTTTTCGCGTGCCAAATCGTTTCACCAGCCAGGCCGAACAAAGGATGCCGCTCATCGAACCAATCGAGAGGCCAAACAGCACTGCCCCCATTTCCGCCGTCGAAACCGAGAGCGTGTCGCGAATGGCAGGCGTACGCGTGGCCCAGGAGGCCATAAGCAGACCGGGTAAAAAGAAGAACATAAAAAGCGCCCAGGTTCGGCGTTGCAGGGCTTTGCGTGAAGCGATGACAGTCATAATTCCAGATCGGCAGATAAAGAGAAGAAGACAACATTAGCAAGCTTGTGTACATTTGTACACAAACCCGTTGAGAGGAGTAAATGTGCGACGTGCTAACGATCCGCAGCGGCGAGAAAAAATCGTTGCCGCGACGCTGGAAGCAGTGAAAGTGCATGGCATTCATGCTGTGACGCACCGAAAAATCGCTGCGCTGGCCGGCGTGCCACTGGGATCGCTGACCTACTATTTTTCCGGCATCGAAGAGTTGCTGACCGAGGCGTTCACGCAGTTTACGCAGACGATGTCCGTGCAGTATCAGGACTTTTTTACGCAGGTTCCGGACGAAGAGGGGGCGTGCCACGCGATCGCCGACATGATCTACAGCTCTCAGGTTACCACGCCGGATAATATGGAACTGATGTATCAACTGTACGCCTTTGCCAATCGCAAACCCGCGTTAAAAACGGTGATGCAAAACTGGATGCAGCGCAGCCAGCAAACGCTCTCCCGGTGGTTCGAACCCAGCACCGCGCGTGCGCTGGACGCCTTTATTGAAGGGATGACGCTGCATTTTGTGACCGACCCGACGCCAATGACGCGTGAAGAGATCTTACTGATGGTTAAACGCATCGCCGGGTGAGGCGCCGTTATCCTGTCGTGGCGCCAGCGGTGATATTCACGATGGTTGCCGTCATGACGCTGGCGCTATCCGAGGCCAGAAAGGTCATGAGCGCGGCGATGTCCGCAAGCGTGGGCAGGCGTTTGAGCATTGTGCTTTGCGCTGCCCCTCCCAGCCATTCTTCTGTTGTTAATCCCATTTCCTGCGCCTTTGCGGCAAAAATTTCCCCGGTATAAGACCCAGCCTTAACGGCATCGACGATCGCGTGGGAACGAATACCGATGACGCGGATATTTCTGGGGGCGAGTTCAGCCGCCAGGGCTTTAACAAACGCTTCTGTCCCTGCACAGCCCACCACGTGTCCTGAATGACCCGCGATCGCCATCGCACCTGCAGGCGCGACGACGCTGAGAATCACACCTGTGCGTTCTTCCCCCATATGGGGCGCTACGGCTTTTGCGATAGTGAACTGAGCGGTGAGGAAGGGGCGGATCCCTTGCATAAATTCGTCCAGGGTTAATTCCGCGACCTCCTTACCCTGGTCGTGCATAAAACCGGTGGCATTGACGACAATATCGAAACCTCCGCTCCTGCTTGCCAGTTCCGCTACCTGCGTCATCATCGATTGCTCGTCGAGAACATCAATGAGGACAGTATCGACCGTTCCTGCTGCGGCACGAATCTCGTGCGCCACGCGATCCAGTTTTTCCTGACGGCGAGCGACCAGACAGACCCTCGCCCCTTCACGCGCCATATTCCGCGCCACGGCGCTACCGATAGCGCCGCTACCGCCAAAAATCACCGCGACTTTGTTTTTAAGCAACATAAGGCATTCACCTTCACAGGCCGATAATAGAGGAAGTATGGGTGATGAATGACAGGGCGCAAGGACGGTGGGGGAACTTCAGGCAACAAAAAACCCATCAACCTTGAACCAAAACGGCGGGGTTGATGGGCTCCACAAATTGGGGACATCAAAGAAAAGCAGTGGCAATAGTTATGACTGACGCCTTGAAGAAAAGTTCTACATATCTGCAAAAAATTTTCACTTAAGGGGCAACTTCAGTTTTATCCTAAGCCAGGCCAGATGATGATGATGAGTGTCCCTGCCAGCGTCAGCAGCACGTTGGCTATTGCGTAGGTGCCTGCGTAACCGAGTGCCGGGATGTTGCTGCGCGCGGTATCGCTGATGATTTCCATCGCTGGCGCACAGGTACGTGCTCCCATCATGGCACCAAAAAGGAGCGCCCGGTTCATGCGCAGCACATAGGCACCGAACAGGAAGCAAATGATCACCGGCACCAGGCTGACGACCAGACCGGCAATCAGCATTTGACCGCCGATCGCCCCCAGACCATGACCGATGCCGCTGCCCGCGCTCAGGCCAACACCTGCCATAAAGACCATCAGGCCGAACTCTTTTACCATATTCAACGCGCCCTGCGGGATGTAACCAAACGTGGGATGGTTGGCTCGCAGGAAGCCCAGCATGATCCCGGCGAACAGCAATCCAGCCGCGTTACCAATGCCGAAACTGAAGTTACTGAACTGGAAGGTGATCATGCCGATCATCAGACCAATAATGAAGAATGCACAGAAGGCCAGCAGATCGGTCACCTGGCTGTGAATCGAGATAAAGCCGATACGATCTGCGATGGTTTTCACGCGACGCGCGTCGCCGCTAACCTGCAATACGTCGCCTTTGTTGAGTACCACATTGTCATCAATTGGCATTTCAATCTGCGAACGAATCACGCGGTTCAGGAAGCAGCCGTGGTCGGTGAGCTTCAGTTGGGCAAGACGGCGTCCCACCGCATTGTGGTTTTTCACCACGATCTCTTCCGTGACGATGCGCATGTCGAGCAGGTCGCGATCGAAAACCTCTTTGCCGTTACGAAAGCTGGGATCGAGACGGGCGTGGGCATCCGGATAGCCGACGAGTGCGATCTCATCGCCCATTTGCAATACCGCATCGCCGTCCGGGTTTGCCAGAATACCGTTGCGGCGGATGCGTTCAATGTAGCAACCGGTCGCGCGGTAAATGCCCAGCTCACGCAGATTTTTCCCGTCGGTCCAGGCTACCAGTTCAGGGCCAACGCGGTAAGCGCGAATGACCGGCAGGTACACCTTCCGGTTTGTGTCGGTATCCAGACCGCGTTCACGGGCAATCTGCTGGGCGCTGGTTTGCAGATCCTGATGCTGTAATTTAGGCAGATAGCGTGCGCCGACAATCAGACTGACCAGACCGATCAGGTAAGTCAGCGCATAGCCCAGACTCAGGTTATCCAGCGCCCGGGAAAGCTGCGCACTTTCCATCCCGAAATGGCGTAGCGTATCGCCAGCACCGACCAGAACCGGGGTGGACGTCATTGAGCCTGCCAGCATACCGGCCGTCAGGCCGATGTCCCAGCCAAATAGCTTACCCAGCCCCAGGGCGATCAGCAGCGCGCTACCGACCATTACCAGAGCCAGCATCAGGTAATTCTTCCCATCCCGAAAAAAAATGGAAAAAAAGTTAGGACCCGCCTCGACGCCGACACAAAAAATAAACAGCATGAAGCCCAGATTCAGTGCATCGGTGTTAATAGTGAAATGCTGTTGGCCTAATAAGAGAGAGACGACTAAAACGCCAATGGAATTACCCAGTTGGACAGAACCCAGGCGTAATTTACCGAGACACAGGCCAAGAGCCAGTACAACAAATAATAACAGGATGTAATTCCCATTTAACAAATCGGCGACGTTTATATTCACGGAGGCTAACTTCTTGTTTACGAGTAAGCTGTTGAAAGAAATAGTAATTTGGGCTACTGTTTTTGCTATCAATTAAGGGGATTGTGACATATCCATACCCTGAATATAAGCAACACAGCAATATATTTGACTAGTTTAATCTCATTACGTTTCAACGGCTATAAGAATCGTGTTGGCGTATTTTAGCACGGAATGCTGAACGGCTTTATCTGACTGGACGCCATTGGCGAAAAGTGTGCTTGATAGAGACAGTGTCAGGAGAAATGATTGAAATATAAACATGGTTGGGCAAGCGCAGTCTGCTGCTTTGTGCTCTTTGTGGTCGTCTGCCTTGCATTGGCAATGAACATGAAAGGCGCATTCCGGGCAACCGGACATCCAGAAATGGGGCTACTGTTTTTTACGTTGCCAGGCGCGGTGGCCAGCTACTGCTCTCAACGTCGGGAAATAGTCAAACCGCTTCTCGGTGCGATGGTTGCAGCGCCTTGTTGCCTGTTACTCATGCGGTTTTTCTTTACGCCTACCCGCTCGCTTTGGCAGGAGATGGCATGGTTATTCAGCGCGGTGTTCTGGTGTGCGCTGGGAGCCTTGTGCTTTCTGTTCATCAGCAGTCTGCTCAGACCGCGGTAGCGTTAAGATGACAAACGCCCTCCAGTGAGGGCGTTTTTGCATCTGCTACAGCGATTAAGCAAACAGGTTCATATTCTCTTTCGCCCAGGCTTCAAAATCGGTGCAACCGCCAATGTGTTTCTGATCAACAAAAATCTGCGGTACGGTCTCTACCGGTTTGCCAACGGTCTTTTCCAGATCCGCTTTGGTGATACCTTCCGCGTGGATGTCGATGTAGCGATAGTTGAAATCTTCGTGCTCGTTGCTCAGTTTTTCTGCCAGTTCTTTTGCGCGAACACAGTAAGGGCAACCCGGGCGACCAAAAATAACGGTGAACATTGTAGTCTCTCTCCTCGAACTCAAAGCCTGACGGCGAATGACTGCTATGATGACGCCAATTGTCAGCCTTGAACAGTAGGTTGCACCTTTTACTTCGATACATTTAGTCTATATCTGTTAAACACATTCACGCTGAACGCCTTACACTATGTCTCACAAAAGAGGGCTTCCTGTGCGTACGACTGGCGCGTTACCGAAAAGTGTATTGATCCTGGAAATAGTGGGGATGGTGCTTCTGGCGCTGGCTTTGCTGTCGCTGAACCACTACCTGACACTGCCCGCACCGTTTAACACCTCGCTCGCGGTCGTCATCATGCTTTTTCTGGGCGTACTGTTGATGATCCCCGCCGCGCTGGCGTTTGCCTGGCAAGTCGCCCAGCGGCTCGCGCCACAGTTGATGAAGCCCCCAGCCGATTCCTCCCATTCAGACAGAGAAAAAAAGAATGACTCCAACCATTAACCTTCTGCGTCGGCATCGTTCGATTCGCCATTTCACCGATCAACCGATCACACCTGAACAGCGAGAGGCGATTCTGGCCGCCGCCCAGGCGACGTCCAGCTCCAGTTTTTTGCAGTGCACGTCTATCATTCGGATTACGGATCCGGCGCTACGTGACGCGCTGGTGCCATTAACCGGAGGTCAGCAGCACGTTGCGCAGGCTGCCGAGTTTTGGGTTTTCTGCGCGGATTTCAATCGCCATCTACAGATTTGCCCTGAAGCGCAGTTAGGTCTTGCAGAGCAGTTGCTGCTGGGCGTGGTGGACACCGCGATGATGGCGCAAAACGCGCTGACGGCGGCGGAATCGCTGGGGTTGGGCGGCGTCTATATCGGCGGGCTGCGCAATAATATTGAGTCCGTCACCGAATTGCTGGCGCTGCCAAAACACGTATTGCCGCTGTTTGGACTGTGCCTGGGCTGTCCTGCCGATAACCCGGATCTGAAGCCGCGTCTGCCTGCGGCGATTGTGATGCACGAGAACCACTATCAGCCGCTCGACAGGGACGCGCTGGCAGACTATGACGAACAGCTCGCGCAATATTATCTCAGCCGCGGCAGCAATACTCGCCGTGACACCTGGAGCGATCATATTCGCCGCACGCTGATTAAGGAAAATCGTCCCTTTATCCTGGAATATTTGCATAAACAGGGTTGGGCCACGCGCTAAAAACGCCGCCGCTGTGTATGATACTCGGGATTTTGATCGGGTTATGCAGAGAGGTGCAGGGTGAAAATTGCCATATTGTCCCGGGATGGAACGCTCTACTCGTGTAAGCGTCTGCGTGAAGCCGCGATGAAGCGTGGCCATCTGGTCGAAATACTCGATCCGCTTTCTTGCTATATGAACATCAATCCGGCTGCGTCCTCGATTCACTATAAAGGACGCAAGTTGCCTCATTTTGATGCCGTCATTCCGCGTATCGGTTCGGCTATCACTTTTTACGGCACAGCGGCGCTGCGCCAGTTTGAGATGTTGGGCAGCTATCCGCTAAACGAATCCGTGGCGATTACCCGCGCGCGCGATAAATTGCGCTCGTTGCAGTTACTGGCGCGTCAAGGCATCGATCTCCCGATTACCGGCATTGCGCACTCGCCGGATGACACCAGCGATCTGATCGATATGGTCGGCGGTGCGCCGCTGGTGGTGAAGCTGGTGGAAGGAACCCAGGGGATTGGCGTGGTGTTGGCAGAAACCCGCCAGGCCGCAGAGAGCGTCGTGGATGCATTCCGGGGGCTTAACGCCCACATTCTGGTGCAGGAATATATTCAAGAGGCCAAAGGTCGAGATATTCGCTGCCTGGTGGTGGGGGACGAGGTGGTCGCCGCCATTGAGCGGCGGGCGAAGGACGGCGATTTTCGCTCTAATCTTCATCGCGGCGGCGTGGCCTGCATTGCCAACATTACCCCCCGTGAGCGAGAGATTGCGATAAAAGCCGCGCAGACGATGGCGCTTGATGTTGCTGGTGTCGATATATTACGCGCTGAGCGCGGCCCGCTGGTGATGGAAGTGAATGCATCTCCAGGTCTGGAAGGCATCGAAAAAACCACCGGCATCGATATCGCCGGGCGGATGATTCAGTGGATCGAACGCCACGCGACGGCTGAATTTTGTCTCAAAACGGGCGGCTAGTCTTAATATCGCCGATGATCGTGGAATGACGAACACTTTTTGCGTAAGCTGTGCCGGTATTTTTTCATCGTAAGAGGTAGCACATTATTATGACAGAATTGGTCGTTCCCACTCTGGATACGTTGCGGCAATGGCTCGACGACCTGGGCATGAGTTTTTTTGAATGTGATACCTGTCAGGCGCTGCATTTACCTCACATGCAAAATTTTGACGGCATCTACGACGCGAAATTAGATCTCGTCGACAATACGCTGCTGTTTTCCGCGATGGCGGAAGTGAGGCCTTCTGCGTTACTGCCACTGGCGGCAGATCTGTCTGCCATCAATGCCAGCTCCCTCACCGTAAAAGCGTTTCTGGATATGCAGGATGATAATCTGCCAAAGCTGGTGGTTTGCCAGTCTTTATCCGTTATGCAGGGGGTGACTTACGCGCAGTTCGAATGGTTCGTACGCCAGAGCGAAGAGCAGATATCCATGGTCATTCTTGAAGCGGGCGCACACCAGATGCTGTTTACCGCTGAAGAAGACGCGCAAAAAAACAGCGTCGAGAACCATTTTCTTCACTGATTTCAACTTGAAGTATGACCGTATAGCGCAGTCGCTGCCAGAGCGGCTGCGGTTTGCGTTGTTTTATTCTGCATTTAACCTTTCTTTAAAGAATTATTCACCTCCTTTCCCGCTGTTTCGCTTTATCACATAGACATAAATTGCATAAAAAATTGATAAAAGGCGTTTTTTAATCTGGGCTATAGCCTGAAACCCTGGCTAAAGTTATTCTTGCGAAGCTTAATCACAGCGAGCAATAACGGTTGGGGGAGCGTCAACTCTTCCTGGTTTTTTCCGAATGACAAACTATGCACGTTTTTTGCATAGCATTGAGTGCAACTTTTTTGGTTCGTTTGTTAACGAACTTTGATAAGGAAAGAGATTATGACCGCCTTAAATAAAAAATGGCTATCGGGTCTGGTTGCGGGCGCTCTGATGGCCGTCTCTGCCGGCACGCTCGCTGCGGAACAAAAAACACTCCATATCTATAACTGGTCTGATTATATTGCGCCGGATACGGTTGCGAATTTTGAGAAAGAGACCGGCATCAAAGTGGTCTACGACGTCTTTGACTCCAACGAAGTGCTGGAAGGCAAACTGATGGCCGGCAGCACCGGTTTTGACCTGGTGGTGCCTTCTGCGAGCTTCCTTGAGCGCCAGTTGACGGCAGGCGTTTTTCAGCCGCTGGATAAGAGCAGACTGCCGGGCTGGAAAAACCTCGATCCGGAACTGCTGAAACTGGTCGCCAAACATGACCCGGACAATAAATTCGCCATGCCGTATATGTGGGCGACCACCGGTATTGGTTATAACGTCGATAAAGTGAAAGCGGTACTCGGCGCGGATGCGCCGGTCAACAGCTGGGATCTGGTGCTGAAGCCGGAAAATCTCGAAAAGCTGAAGAGCTGCGGTGTCTCTTTCCTCGATGCGCCGGAAGAGGTGTTTGCGACCGTGCTGAACTATCTGGGTAAAGATCCGAACAGCACCAAAGCGGACGATTACACGGGGCCGGCCACCGATCTGCTGCTCAAGCTGCGTCCGAACATCCGCTACTTCCATTCTTCGCAATACATCAACGACCTGGCTAACGGCGATACCTGCGTGGCGATTGGCTGGGCAGGGGATGTCTGGCAGGCGGCTAACCGGGCGAAAGAGGCGAAAAATGGCGTCAATATCTCCTTCTCGATTCCGAAGGAAGGGGCGATGGCCTTCTT
The DNA here is from genome assembly GCF_000981805.1 of Citrobacter amalonaticus Y19. NCBI lineage: Bacteria > Pseudomonadati > Pseudomonadota > Gammaproteobacteria > Enterobacterales > Enterobacteriaceae > Citrobacter > Citrobacter amalonaticus. The sequence goes on from NZ_CP011132.1 coordinate 883,405, forward strand.
TGACGTCTTCGCGATGCCGGCAGATGCCAAAAATAAAGACGAGGCCTATCAGTTCCTCAATTATCTGCTGCGCCCGGACGTGATTGCGCATATCTCTGACCACGTGTTCTACGCCAATGCCAACAAAGAGGCGACGGCGCTGGTGAGTCCGGAAGTGCGTGATAACCCAGGCATTTATCCGCCAGCAGACGTGCGCGCGAAAATGTTCACCCTGAAAGTTCAGGATCCGAAGATTGACCGCGTGCGTACGCGTGCCTGGACCAAGGTGAAGAGCGGTAAATAATCCGCCGTTGAAGAGCCGGGTACGCGTTGCGCTGCCCGGCAAAACGCACCTTTTGGGTGCGTTTGCACCATGATTTGTTTCTGCCGGAGAGCACCCCGTGAATGATGCCACCCCACGCCCGCAGGCGAAAACCCGTAAAGCGCTGACGCCGCTCCTCGAAATCCGCAATCTGACCAAATCCTTCGAGGGTCAGCACGCGGTCGATGACGTAAGTCTGACTATTTATAAAGGCGAAATCTTTGCCCTGCTGGGCGCATCAGGCTGTGGCAAGTCCACGCTGCTGCGCATGCTGGCAGGGTTTGAACAACCCACCACCGGACAAATCATGCTGGACGGCGTCGACCTGTCCCAGGTACCGCCTTATTTACGGCCCATCAACATGATGTTTCAGTCCTATGCGCTGTTTCCCCATATGACGGTGGAACAGAATATTGCCTTTGGTCTGAAGCAGGACAAACTGCCGAAAGCGGAAATCGCCAGCCGGGTCGAAGAGATGCTGGGTCTGGTACATATGCAGGAGTTCGCCAAACGCAAACCGCATCAGCTTTCCGGCGGCCAGCGTCAGCGCGTGGCGCTGGCGCGAAGTCTGGCAAAACGTCCCAAACTCCTGTTACTCGACGAGCCAATGGGCGCGCTGGATAAAAAACTGCGTGACCGTATGCAACTCGAAGTGGTCGATATCCTTGAGCGCGTCGGTGCGACCTGCGTGATGGTGACGCACGATCAGGAAGAGGCGATGACCATGGCTGGGCGTATTGCCATCATGAACCGGGGCAAGTTCGTGCAAATCGGTGAGCCGGAAGAGATTTATGAGCATCCGACCACTCGCTACAGCGCGGAGTTTATCGGCTCGGTCAACGTTTTTGAAGGGGTGATCAAAGAGCGACAGGATGACGGTCTGGTGCTGTATTCCCCAGGGCTGGTACATCCGCTGAAGGTTGATCCGGATGCGTCGGTGGTCGACAACGTGCCGGTGCACGTGGCGCTGCGCCCGGAAAAAATCATGCTGTGCGACGAGCCGCCCGCCGACGGATTTAACTTCGCCGTCGGCGAAGTGGTGCACATTGCCTATCTTGGCGATCTCTCCATTTATCACGTGCGGCTGAAAAGCGGACAGATGATCAGTGCCCAGTTGCAGAATGCCCACCGTTATCGCAAAGGTCTGCCAACCTGGGGCGATGAGGTGCGTCTGTGCTGGGATGCGGACAGCTGTGTGGTGTTGACAGTTTAAGGAGCGAAAATGAGTACACTTGAACCTCCGGCACGCGTGGAAAAACCGGGCGGCTTTGCCTTATGGCTGGCGCGCGTGCAGATGAAACACGGGCGCAAACTGGTGATTGCGCTGCCTTACGTGTGGCTTATCCTGCTATTTCTGCTGCCTTTCCTGATCGTCTTTAAAATCAGTCTTGCGGAAATGGCGCGGGCGATCCCGCCGTATACCGAGCTGATGACGTGGGCCGACGGGCAACTGTCTGTCACCCTTAATCTCGGTAACTTCCTGCAGCTAACGGACGATCCGCTCTACTTTGACGCCTATTTGCAGTCGCTACAGGTGGCGGGGATTTCGACGCTGTGTTGTCTGCTGTTGGGTTATCCGCTGGCGTGGGCGGTGGCGCACAGCAAGCCGTCAACGCGCAATATTCTGTTGCTGCTGGTGATCCTGCCATCGTGGACCTCGTTTCTGATCCGTGTGTATGCGTGGATGGGGATCCTGAAAAATAATGGTGTACTAAATAACTTTCTGTTGTGGCTGGGGGTTATCGATCAGCCGCTAACCATTCTGCACACCAATCTGGCGGTGTATATCGGCATTGTGTATGCCTATCTGCCGTTCATGGTGCTGCCGATTTATACCGCACTGACGCGGATTGACTATTCGCTGGTGGAAGCGTCGCTGGATCTGGGCGCCCGTCCGCTGAAAACCTTCTTTAGCGTGATCGTCCCGCTGACCAAAGGCGGCATTATTGCCGGTTCCATGCTGGTGTTTATTCCGGCGGTGGGGGAGTTTGTTATCCCGGAACTGCTCGGCGGGCCAGACAGCATCATGATTGGGCGCGTGCTGTGGCAAGAGTTCTTTAACAACCGCGACTGGCCGGTGGCGTCTGCGGTCGCGATTGTCATGCTGCTGCTGTTGATCGTCCCGATCATGTGGTTCCACAAACATCAGCAAAAAAGCGGAGGGGTCCACGGATGAACAACTTACCGGTAATTCGTTCGCCCTGGCGCATTGTGATTCTGGTGCTCGGGTTTACTTTCCTGTATGCGCCGATGCTGATGCTGGTCATCTACTCGTTTAACAGTTCCAAACTGGTTACGGTGTGGGCGGGATGGTCAACGCGCTGGTACGGTGAACTGTTTCGCGACAGCGCGATGATGAGCGCGGTGGGGCTGAGCCTGACCATCGCCGCCTGTGCAGCAACCATGGCGGCGATACTCGGCACGATTGCTGCGGTGGTGATGGTACGCTTTGGTCGCTTTCGCGGGTCGAACGGCTTTGCCTTTATGATCACCGCGCCGTTAGTCATGCCCGATGTGATCACCGGGCTCTCTCTGCTGTTGCTTTTTGTCGCGCTGGGGCACGCGATTGGCTGGCCGTCGGATCGTGGAATGCTGACCATCTGGCTGGCGCACGTCACGTTCTGTACGGCGTATGTGGCGGTGGTGATTTCATCGCGCCTGCGTGAACTGGATCGCTCCATTGAGGAAGCGGCGATGGATCTGGGGGCAACGCCGCTGAAGGTGTTCTTTGTGATAACGCTGCCGATGATTATGCCGGCCGTGGTCTCCGGCTGGCTGCTGGCGTTCACGCTGTCGCTGGACGATCTGGTCATTGCCAGCTTTGTCTCCGGGCCGGGGGCGACCACTTTACCGATGCTGGTCTTCTCCAGCGTGCGGATGGGCGTTAACCCGGAAATCAACGCCCTGGCGACGCTGATCCTCGGTGTGGTCGGAATTGTCGGTTTTATCGCCTGGTATCTGATGGCCCGTACGGAAAAACAGCGGATCCGCGATATCCAACGTGCAAGACGTGACTGAAGACACTAAAATCTGTCAACCTGGCTACACAATGCCGCGCTCGTCGCGGCATTGTTTTCATGGAAGACGATTCGTTGGGATTTTTTAAGAAATCATCCTCATCACATGCCCGCCTGAATGTGCCTGCGCTGGTGCAGGTGGCGGCGCTCGCCATTATTATGATCCGTGGGCTCGACCTGCTGATGATCTTTAATACGCTTGGCGTTCGCGGACTGGGTGAGTTTATCCATCGCAGTGTGCAAACCTGGAATTTGACGCTGGTTTTTCTGGGCAGTCTGGTGCTGGTGTTTGTTGAGATTGGCTGCGCATTTTCACTGGTGAAAGGGCGTAACTGGGCGCGGTGGGTGTATCTGCTCACACAGGTGATTGCCACAGGCTATTTGTGGGCGGCTTCGCTGGGCTACGGTTATCCCGAGTTGTTCAGTATTGCCGGTGAGTCAAAGCGGGAGATTCTGCGTACGCTGGTGATGCAAAAACTGCCCGATATGCTGGTGCTGGTATTACTGTTTGTGCCCGCGGCCAGTCGTCGCTTCTTCCGCTTACAATAATGTGTATAATCCTCGCCCCTGTTTAGATAAAGGTCTCTGTATGCAGTGCGCACTCTATGACGCCGGTCGCTGTCGCTCCTGTCAGTGGATAACGCAGCCCGTTGACGAGCAACTTGCCGCCAAAACCGCCGATCTGAAAAATCTGCTTGCCGGTTTTTCGGTCACAGAGTGGTGCGCGCCGGTCAGCGGCCCGGAAAAGGCGTTTCGCAATAAAGCGAAAATGGTGGTCAGCGGCAGTGTGGAAAAACCGCTGCTGGGGATGCTGCACCGCGACGGGACGCCCGAAGATCTGTGCGATTGCCCGCTCTATCCCGCCTCGTTTGCGCCCGTGTTTGCCGTGCTGAAACCGTTTATCGCCCGCGCCGGATTAACCCCTTATAACGTGGCGCGCAAGCGTGGGGAGTTGAAGTACCTTCTGCTAACGGAGAGTCAGTTTGATGGCGGTATGATGCTGCGCTTTGTGCTGCGTTCCGAAAGCAAACTGGCGCAGTTACGCGCTGCACTGCCGTGGTTGCAAGCGCAACTGCCGCAGCTGAAGGTCATCAGCGTGAATCTCCAGCCGGTGCATATGGCGATTATGGAAGGGGAGACGGAAATCTTCCTGACCGAACAACAGGCGCTGGCGGAGCGGTTTAACGACGTGCCGCTGTGGATCCGTCCACAAAGTTTCTTCCAGACCAATCCGGCGGTGGCTGGCCGGTTGTATGCGACGGCGCGTGACTGGGTGCGCCAACTGCCGGTGAGTCACATGTGGGATCTGTTCTGTGGCGTTGGCGGTTTCGGTCTGCACTGCGCGACGCAGGACATGCAGTTGACCGGAATTGAAATCGCGCCGGAGGCGATTGCCTGTGCGAAGCAGTCAGCGGCGGAACTGGGCTTAACCAATCTTCATTTCCAGGCGCTGGATTCCACGCAGTTTGCCACCGGGCAGGGTGCCGTGCCGGAGCTGGTGCTGGTGAATCCGCCACGCCGTGGTATTGGTAAACAGCTCTGCGATTACCTGGGGCAGATGGCGCTGCAGTGCATTATCTATTCCAGTTGTAACGCGCAGACGATGGCCAAAGACATTGCCATGTTGCCGGGCTACCGTATTGAACGGGTACAGCTGTTCGATATGTTCCCGCATACCGCGCATTATGAAGTGCTGACATTATTGTTGAGGGACTAGCCACGGTTTGCCGGATGGCGGCGCTGGCGCCTTATCCGGCCTACGAGCGGTGCAGATATTGTAGGCCTGATAAGCGTAGCGTCATCAGGCATTCTACCACCAGCGACTCGACTTACTGCGGGAACCACTGATCGTTGATTTTTTGGTAAGTCCCGTCGGCTTTAATGGCCGCCAGCGCCGCGTTCAGTTTATCCAGTAGCACTTTGTTGTCCGGGCGAACGGCGATGCCGAGGCCGGTGCCGAAGTACTGCGGATCGGTCACTTTCTCGGTGGCTGGCCCCAGTTGTGGGTTGGTTTTCAGCCACTCGTTCACCACCGCGGTATCACCGAACACGCCATCAATACGACCATTTTTCAGGTCGATAAACGCATTCTGATAGCTGTCATAGGCCACCGTTTTCACTTCCGGATGCTTATCCTGCAAGTATTTCTGGTGGGTGGTGCCGTTTTCCATCCCAATGCGTTTGCCTTTCAGATCGGCAAAGGTTTTGTAGGTGTCTTTCTTCGAAATGACCAGCGCTGAGTTGGCATAGTAGGGGGTCGTAAACGCCACCTGCTTGCTCCGCTCCGGCGTGATATCCATACCGGAAATCACCGCGTCATATTTCTTGAATTTGAGTGCCGGGATCAGACTGTCAAACGCATGGTTGGTGAAAGTACATTCTGCCTGCATCTGTTTGCACAAGGCTTTTGCCAGATCGAGGTCGAAACCGACAATTTGGTTATTCTCATCCATAGACTCGAACGGCGGATAGGTCGCAGAAACGCCGAAGCTGATTTTTTCAGCGGCAGAGGCGCCGACGGCAAAAGAGGCAAGTAATGCGGCCAGAACTAACTTTTTCATGGTTGGACTCCCGTTATGATGAGGCGCCGTTTCTGCGGCATGGATTTACAATGCCAGTTATTGAATTTATATGCAATAAAAATGATTAACTATTTTTTATGAAATAAAAAAAGACGGACAAGTTATAACGTTGTCCGTCTCTGTGATTATGTTTTATGCAATATAACGCTTAGTTGCGGCGTTCGAAAGCCAGTGCTTTGCGCTCGATAAGACGCATCATTAACGTCAACAAGCCGTTGACGACCAGGTAGATGACGCCTGCTGCGCCGAACACCATCACATCGTAGGTGCGGCCGTACAGCAACTGACCGTATCCCATCACTTCCATCAGGGTAATGGTATACGCCAGAGACGTGCTCTTGAACACCAGCACCACTTCGTTGGAATACGAGGAGAGGGCGCGTTTAAAGGCATACGGCAACAGGATCGCCAGCGTGTCTTTCTTGCTCATCCCCAGCGCGCCGCAGGATTGCCACTGGCCTTCCGGAATCGCGCGGATCGCGCCGTAGAACAGTTGCGTGGTATAGGCTGCGCTATTGAGCGACAGCGCAATCAGTGCGCACAGCCACGGCTCCGATAGCAGATGCCACAGAACCGGATACTCTTGCAGAGACGGAAATTGCCCCGGCCCGTAGTAAATCAGGAAGATCTGCACCAGCAGCGGGGTGCCGGTAAACAGCGTGATATAGCCACGAACCAGCCAGACCACAACCGGCGTTTTAAGCGTCAGAACGATAGTGAAAACCAGCGCCAGAATCAGGGCGACGACAATGGACGCCACCGTCAGCGTCAGGCTGGCATGCAACCCTTTAAGCAGTTCAGGTAAATACTCAAACATCAGCCCGGTCTCCGCTCAAAACGTGTCGCGCGCAGGTCAATGCGTTTGAGAATGTACTGACTCACCAGCGTAATCACCAGGTAGATCGCCGCGGCGATGATGTACCAGTTAAACGGCTCCTGGGTTCGCGTGGCAATGCTCTTGGTTTGCAGCATCAGGTCGTTAACGCTGATGAGGCTCACCAGCGCCGTGTCTTTCAGCAACACCAGCCACTGGTTGCCCAGCCCCGGCAGCGCGTGACGCCACATCTGCGGCATCACCAGCCGGAAGAAAATGGCGGTCTTCGACAGTCCCAGCGCCTGACCAGACTCCCATTGACCCAGCGGGACGGCTTTCAGCGCGCCGCGCAGCGTTTGTGACGCATAGGCCGCGTAGAGCAGAGAGAGGGCAATCACACCGCACAGGAAGGGGCTGACGTCGAAGTTTTCGATCTCCATTTGGACCGGAATCTGCACCACGCCCAGATTGACAGTAAAGCCATCCGAGAGCATCAGCAGCAGTTGAGAGGAGCCGAAATAGATAAACAGCACCACCAGAATTTCCGGCAGGCCGCGTAAAATGGTGACCAGCGCGGAGCCTGTCCACGCCACAGGACGCCATTTCACTGATTCCCAGACGGCGAACAGCATTGCCAGCGCCAGACCGAGGATCAGTGCACAAACGGCAAGGCCGACGGTCATCCCGGCGGCGCTTGCAAGGGGGAAAAATTCGTTCATCAAGGCTTACTTCTGGAACCATTTGTTATAGATGGTCTCGTAAGTCCCATCTTTCTTCACTTTTTCCAGCGCAGTGTTGAATTTCTGCTGCAGTTCCGCGTTGCCCTGGCGTACGGCGATGCCGAGGCCGGTGCCGAAGTAATCTTTATCCGTCACTTTATCGCCCACCGGAGCCAGCTTCGGATTGTCTTTCAGCCACTCTGTGACCACTGCGGTATCACCGAACACACCGTCAATGCGGCCGTTTTGCAGATCCAGTTTCGCATTCTGGTAGCTGTCATACGGAACCGTGGTGATTTCCGGGTGTTTATCCATGATGAATTTCTGGTGAGTTGTGCCGTTCTGCACGCCCACTTTCTTGCCTTTCAACTGATCAATACTGGTGAATTTACCCTGCTGACCAATGAACAGCGCGGAGTTGTCATAGTAAGGGGCGGTGAACAGCACCTGCTTTTCACGCTCAGGCGTGATATCCATCCCGGCCATCACCGCGTCGAAACGGCGGAATTTGAGGCTTGGGATCAGGCTGTCGAACGCCTGATTGGTAAAGGTACAGGTCGCGTCGATCTCTTTACACAGCGCATTGGCCAGATCAACATCGAAGCCGACAATCTTGTTATTAGCGTCCATCGATTCAAACGGAGGATAGGACGCTTCGGTCGCAAAACGAATGGTCTGGGCTGCTGTAGCGGAAAGGCTAAAGCCTGCGATAAGCGCGGCAATCAGAACTTTTTTCATTGTGTTGTCCCGAATCTTAGTGAGAGAGATAGTTTTTAAATGCTTCGGTCTGCGGGTCGGCAAAGCAACTCGCATTACCCTGCTCGACGATATGACCGTTTTCCATATACACGACGCGGCTGGCGGTTTTACGCGCCACTTCCACTTCGTGCGTCACGATCACTTGTGTAATGTTGGTTTCCGCCAGTTCACGAATGATGCTGACGATTTGCGCGGTGATTTCCGGATCCAGCGCGGCGGTGGGCTCATCAAACAGCAGCACCTGCGGCTCCATCATCAGCGCACGGGCAATGGCCACACGCTGTTGCTGACCGCCGGAAAGATGCAGCGGAAAGCGATCGCTGTAAGGTTTCAGACGCAGGCGATCCAGCAGTTTTTCTGCACGCGCCAGCGCCTGATCTTTCGACAGACCCAGCACGCGGCAGGGCGCTTCAATCAGGTTCTGTTGCACGGTGAGGTGTGGCCACAGATTGTATTGCTGAAAGACCATTCCGACGTTCTGACGCAGTTCGCGAATCGCTTTATCTGACGGTGTTTTGCGGAAGTCGAAGTGGTTTCCCGCAATATTGAGCGTGCCTGAACGCGGCATCTCAAGCAGATTGAGTACCCGCAGCAGTGAGCTTTTACCGGCCCCGCTTGGGCCCAGTAACACCAGTGTTTCACCCTGTGGGCAATCCAGCGTGATATCGAACAGCGCCTGATGCGCGCCGTAGAAGCAGTTAATGCCGTTTAATTGAATACTCATTGATACTCGTATACTGGCCGTCTGATAGCTATTGAAGCCGCAAATAGTACCTTTGACAGAATAGTTATGCAATATTTATGCTTTAAAAGTTAAATATAGCGCGCATTTACTCTTAAACATAGCACAAAATAGCGAGGGTGAAGGCCAGTAAGAACAATTGTCGGCATTCCATACAGAATGCCGGACAATTTACGGGGGTTACGTTTTTTATCGCGGTAAAGCGGAAGGATTAACGGTTTTCTACCGACTGGCGAAGCGTACCGGCCGGGGCATGCACGCTGCCGCCGAGATAACGTACGTCATCAATGACCCAGCACTGACCTTCTCGGATCATCAGCACTTCATCCTGCCAGTTCTGATCGCCCTGTTTCAGCGCAACGCGCAGCGGAATGTTGCGTGCATCACTATTCGGAATGGTCGAGGCACTGGCGACGCTGGCGCTGTCCGGCGGCGTTGCGCGACTGGAGAACGGGTCGCTGCTCATCAGTTGACGATGCGCACTGTCACGACTGGCATCAGACAGCAGTTTCGCCAGGTTGTCGCTCAGGTAAGGGCGCAGGGCGGTGACATCGTTACTGCGGTGCTGGATACGATAGTCATAGAATTGTTGAGCCACACTGTCCGGGCCGCCATCCACACAGGCACCCGTACGCGGCCCGTTGTCTTTGTAGGCTGGCGTGACGGTGGTGCAGGCGCTGAGAAGCAGCGCGCAGGGGACAAGCAGGGAGAGTTTCGAATAGCGCATAGTGATTTCCTTATAAGCTTTCTGCCATGAGTCTTCTAAGATAACAGTCATCTACGATAATCAAGTATATCCTTTCAATAATAGTGTATGGCGCTGATAATGTGCTGAATGTAACCAGGAGAGACATCATGCAATTTTCGACAACCCCCACGCTCGAAGGACAAAGCATTGTGGAATACTGCGGTGTGGTCACCGGCGAAGCCATTCTGGGCGCGAACATCTTCCGGGACTTTTTTGCCGGTATCCGCGATATCGTCGGCGGTCGTTCAGGCGCTTATGAAAAAGAGTTACGCAAAGCGCGTGAGATTGCCTTCGCAGAACTGGGTGAGCAGGCGAAAGCGCTGGGCGCTGACGCGGTGGTCGGCATTGATATCGATTACGAAACGGTTGGCAAGGACAGCAGCATGCTGATGGTCAGCGTGAGTGGGACGGCGGTGAAAACCCGCCGATGAGACGTTCGCTTTCAACGCTCCTGCTGGCGATGGTGCTGGCAGGGTGCGCCACGGATAACGGCATTGTTGATAAAGGCGCCTATGAGCTGGATACCCGGCATCAGGCCCAGGCAGCGTACCCGCGTATCAAGGTCCTGGTGATTCACTATACCGCCGATGACTTTGACAGTTCGCTGGTCACGCTGACGGACAAAAATGTCAGCTCCCATTACCTCATCCCCGCGAACCCTCCCGTACCTGACGGCAAACCGCGTATCTGGCAGCTTGTGCCCGAGCACGATCTGGCGTGGCATGCTGGCATCAGCGCCTGGCGCGGCGCGACGCGCATTAACGACACCTCGATTGGCATTGAACTGGAAAACCGCGGCTGGCAGAAGACAAACGGCGTCAAGCGCTTCATGCCGTTTGAGCCGGCGCAAATTGCCGCGCTGATCCCGCTGGCGAAAGGGATAATCGCCCGCTACAACATTAAACCGGAAAACGTGGTGGCCCACGCGGACATCGCCCCCCAGCGAAAAGACGATCCTGGCCCGCTTTTTCCCTGGCAGGCGCTGGCGCAGCAAGGGATTGGCGCGTGGCCCGATCCGGCGCGTGTAAACGTCTATCTTAATGGGCGGCCGCGCTATCAGGTCGTGGATACGGCGGCGTTACTCGAACGGTTAACGCGTTATGGCTATGAAGTCCCTTCACAGAGTACTCCGGCGCAGCAGAAACGGGTGATCATGGCGTTTCAGATGCATTTCCGCCCACAGTTGTGGAATGGTATTGCTGATGCAGAGACGATGGCGATTGCCGAAGCGCTGTTAGAGAAATACGGGCAGGGGTGAGTCTCCCCTGCGTTTTGAGGAAATCATTTTTCAGTCCGTAATCGGACAGACAAATCCTGTCATATCAATCCATCGTAGTTATAATTACTTCATTCAAATTACTCACATGAATAGTTGACACGAGACGAGTGAGCTAATGATGAAAATAAAACAGACGAACAGAGATACGTTCTCACCATAAGGTTATTTTCTTTTAAAAAGGATTGTCGGTGAAGTTTTCACAACTGAGTTCATTCGTCTTTAACCATTAATTATCTTAAACGGGTATAACAATGTTAAGCATCTATAGTAAAAAACTGCGTCCACAACATGAAATGGATACCATTATCGCTGCGTTGTCAGGTTATGAAGAAAGAACGTTGAAAAAATGGCAAAAATTAACCACGACGGATTCTGACTATATTCACATCATCGTCAGCGGTGAAGTAGAATTCCGTCGCGAGTCAGATGAATTATGCATGTTTACCGTCGCAGGGCAGTGCATTTTCGGTCTTTCCTCTATGTTCTATCACTCAACCCATATGTATGGTCTGGTTCGCGCCAACACCGTCGTGCGCTCCATTAAAAAAGAGGACTTTATACGCGAGTTGACGGAAAAAAACTTATGGAAAGAACTCACCAAAGTGCTCTCATGGTATGTTTGTATTCTGAGTAAGCGTGATGACATCCTGGTCGCTCGCAGCGCATACGCCGTGGTGCGCGAGTTTTTATTAGAAATTAATGATCTGATTATTCAACATAAACGCGATATTAATATCTATGATTATATTCAGGAATACACCAGTCTGGCACGCAGCACCATTATTAAAATTCTTTCCGATCTGAAGAAAGGCAATTATATCATTGTCGAAAATGGACGACTCCTTAATCTTACTACCCTTCCAGAAAAATATTGATTATTCCAGCCGATCGCCTTTTTCGCTCAGTGGCGGTCGGGAATGATCATTGTGCCTCGTGGTCGCCTGTGAATTATCCTGCGTTTCGTCAACCGGCGGCGCAGGCGTTTTCCCTTGCGCATAATCCTGCTGTTGTTCTTTTAATGCCTGCTTAAATAACTCCGTTAACGACGCGTTATCATGACTTTCGCTGACGCCTGTATGCGCAGCGGCATCCTCGTGCGCGTCAGTCCCCGGCAAGGTCTCGCGTGAGATATCCTGAGGGATATTTCCGTCCGGTGCTTGCTGCCAGTCACTCTCATCACTATTTATCGGGATATCCTGCATTGCCGGGATAGCCTCATGTTTGGGCGCAGGTTCAGAATGCGGATGGGGGAACGGTTTACTCACGTACACATAATGCATATCTGAAAGCTGGGTGTCCGGCTTGACGACGCTTGCGTTAACCGGCGCTGGCATCGGGTGACGCAGGTTCCAGTAAAGATGCGCGTAAAGCCCGACGACCAGTAACGTGAAGAGTCCCAGCATCCATAACAGGCTGTGACCGACAATTTTTTTCATTGCGGGGAAGCGATATGAAAACCAGACCGCTTCTCCGGTGCTATAGCTGCGCTGCGCTGCAAGACAGATTGTAGACATCAGGAATGGTTCTCCGCTGTTTGCGTATTTGTTACCGCCTGAGTGGTCTGGATCAGTACGCTCGGGGTGGTGTTGGTTTCACGCATCAGTTGCATTAGCGTCTCTTCGCCTGGAATACCGTCTACCTGTAGATTCATTTTCTGCTGGAACTCGCGGGTGCGTTTCATCATCTCTGCCGTCCAGCCCTGCGAATGCGTTTCGGGTTCGGCGAGTGTCTGACTCAACTGCTGATCGAGCCAGGCCAGATCTTTACCCCCGCTGGCCGGGCTGATGGCGTCTTTGCCTTCCGGCGTCAGACGGTGCAACTGCGTAAAATTCCCGGTGGCATGCTGGTTAAACCAACTGCGGCTCACCTGCCAGGTACGGTTATTCATGAGCAAATCCAGTGAGTCGCTTCCGACGCGGGCAACCACGGCGTAGTTAAGGTGATCCCCGGTTTTCATTTCACCGATCCACGGATAACCCTCTTTCGCCAGATCATCCAGCGGGGCATTCCCCTGTTTACACATCAGATTTACCTTCGCGGCGTTCTGACAAAGGGCATCTTCCGCTGAGGCGTCGTAACCCCACATCACATACAATTGGTGCATCGCATCAGGCTGATTGACCATTTCGTTGTCGACAACGGGCACCACTGGCGCCTGCGTTTTCGGCGTCGTCTGACTCCAGCTCGCCGGAACCGGTAGCGGGACAGGCAGTCCGGCGCTAATTGTGGAGGTCAGATACCAGCCGCAGGTGGCGAACAATGCCGATGCCAATAATCCCACGGTGGCCAGGCGCTTACCGTGTTTTTGGGGCGGCAGGATCTCGCCGGCGGCCAGACGTAAATGACGTGGCCCTATTGCCGCGGCGCGTTCTGTCCATGCCGCTAACATTGCCAGATGGGCGAGTTCATTGAATTTACCAATCTGACCTTTCGTCAACGCATGCATTTTGCGTACACGAGAGGCGGATAACGGTGAGGTTTCACAACCGTGTTCTTCACACTGCGCTTGCGCATAGTCCAGCATTTCGCGACAGTTCAGAGAACGAATCACGTGGTGCGTATGCACATACGGCTGGAGTCCGGCGTGCTGCATCAGAACGGCTTCCTGATCGGCGCTGCCCATCAGCACAATCGACAGCGGAAACTCAAGTTCCTGCGCCCGGGTCAGTAACATTCCCAACACGTCGCGGCAGTTATCTTTCATGGCTTCTGTATGTGAAATCACCAGCACTTTGTTTCTCGCCTTGCGCGAAACGGACGCTTCGCGCCATTGGTGCAGCACGGCATCCACCGCATGAAGGCGGCTTTTACTCTCTTTGCTCCCCGGATTGAGCTTATACAGCAGGCTACTGGCACTCAATTTCGGGAACGCATTAACAGTAAAGATGTCGTGACTGGCACTTTTCAGCGCGTCGCTGTACTGACAAAGCAGAGCGGTATCGTTGCAAAAGAGTCCGGTAACTCCCGCCAGACCGGTTTTCTCTTTCAACACGTTGAAGATATCCTGGTGATAAGGCACAAAAAAATCGCCCGAGGTTCGGGTGACTTTTTTGAACGGCGGATTTTTAAAATTGAAATGACTCTGATACATAGCGACTGACCGTCTCTTTACATGATTAACTCTGGACGAGAAAGTAAGGGATGCGATGAACCAGGTCAATTTGCCAACAGAGTAAAAATAACCTCTCCGGACGCACTATCATCAGGATTAGCATCGGTCAATATTTTTCTGTATTAAAGTTAATGGCAAAGCGAGTGGTCGGTTCCGCCATGAATAATTATTATGCTTTTCACATATTGGCGCAGTACGACGCTGTTTAAATTCGCTTTGCAAAAGGCCAGATGAATAATGAGTTTCTCATTTCTATCCCGATGGATAACACCCGGTATGATGTTTATGCTGCTGATTTTTTGCGGTCAGCAAGGGTATGTGGTCATTAAAGATTATCGAAAAGTCTCAAATAAACTGGCGAGCGCAGAGACAACGCCGAAAAAAACGCACAAGGACGAAAAGACGTTTGCGCTTTTTGCCGCTCAGGTACGCCAGCAAACCCCGACAGCGGTCGCGAAAGCACCATTGGCTGCTGAAATTGAAGGCATTGTCAGCAGTGACGAATCATGGCTCTCTTTTGCCGTCATCAAGACGCAGGGGGGACAGAAGAGTTACCGCGAAGGTGAAAATCTGACGGGATTTGATAATGCGTATATTGAGGAGATCAATAAAGATAATGTGGTGGTTAATTATGAAGGTATTTCGCAGATACTGGCATTAAAAAAGCCAGACTATTTTAAGGGCGGCGTAGACAGCGGCCCGGTAACGAAATCGACAAAAGATGCAGGCGCTGACAGTTTGCATCTGGATGATTATCTGGTGTTAAAACCGATAATCGAAAAGGGCCAACTGGAGGGTTACAACATTAACCCAAGGGATGCCTCCGCGTTTTACAGCCATTCAGGCCTGGAAAAAGGTGATGTGGCGATAGAAGTCAATTCCGTAGACATGACCCAGGAAACACAGGCGAAGAATATCCTTGCCAACTGGTCAAAAATGAAAGAAGCGGAGGTCGTCGTCAGACGTCACGCTCACCTTGAAAATATTCGGGTTAATGTTCTAAACAATTAAAAGTGTACAGACATGAAGAAATTTCCCTGGGCGTGTATGGCGTTGACCGCATTATCGTTATATTCCGGTTCCCTGCTTGCAGCCAACTTTAGTGCCAGTTTCAAAAATACGGATATCCGTGAGTTTATCGATACGGTAGGCCGTAACTTAAATAAAACCATTCTGGTCGATCCTTCCGTTCAGGGACAGGTATCGGTCAGAACCTATAACGTGCTGACGGAAGATGAATATTATCAATTCTTCTTAAGCGTGCTGGACCTGTACGGTTTGTCGGTGATCCCCATGGACAACGGGATGGTGAAAGTGGTGCGCTCAAGCGTGGCGCGCACAGCCGGTGTACCGATTGCCGACAGCGCAAACCCGGGTAAAGGCGATGAGATAATCACTCGCGTAGTGAGGATGGAAAACGTCCCGGTGCGCGAGCTGGCACCGCTGCTGCGCCAGCTTAACGATGCTTCCGGTATTGGTAACGTGGTCCATTTTGAACCGTCAAACGTTTTACTGTTAACCGGTAAGGCCTCGGTGGTCAACCGACTGGTCGACCTGGTACAGCGCGTCGACAAAGATGGCGTGCAGCGTCGTGAGATCGTGCCATTGCGTTTCGCCTCAGCCAAAGAGTTGTCGGAGATGTTGAACAATCTCAACAACGAAGAGCAGAAAGGGCAGAACGCGCCGCAGCTCGTCACCAAAGTGGTGGCCGATGATGAAACCAACAGCCTGGTGATCAGCGGCTCGGAAGATGCTCGTGCACGGACGCGCTCGCTGATTGGTCAGTTGGATCGCGAGCAAAATAATGAAGGGAACACCCGCGTGTTCTATCTCAAGTACGCCAACGCCAGCAAAGTGGTGCCGGTGCTGACCGGAATTGGCGAACAGCTGAAAGACAAACCGGGAGCGACGAAAGGCAAAGCCGCGCCGATGGCAAGTGATCTGAATATCACTGCTGATGAATCGACCAACTCGCTGGTGATCACCGCGCAGCCTAACGTGATGAACTCGCTTGAGAAGGTGATCGACAAGCTGGATATTCGTCGTCCACAGGTGTTAGTGGAAGCGATTATTGCTGAAGTGCAGGACGGTAACGGTCTGGATCTCGGCGTACAGTGGTCCAGTGAACACGGCGGCGTGCAGTTCGGTTCGACCGGTCTGCCGATTAGCCAGATCAAGAAATCAAGAGTTATCGGCAGCTATACGGGGCTGGCGACCGGCTTCTTTAATGGTGATTTTGGCGCGCTGATGACGGCGCTTTCCACCAACGGCAAAAATGACATTCTCTCCACGCCGAGCGTGGTGACGCTGGATAACAAAGAGGCGTCGTTTAACGTCGGTCAGGATGTGCCGGTGCTTTCCGGGTCGCAGACCACCAGTGGCGATAACGTCTTTAACTCGGTTGAACGTAAAACCGTGGGGACCAAGCTGAAAATTGTTCCGCAGATTAACGACGGTGACATGATCCACCTGAAAATCGAGCAGGAAGTGTCCAGCGTAGATAACAGCGCGACGGAAGATGCCAGCCTGGGCCCAACCTTCAATACCCGCACCATCAACAACGAAGTGATGGTGCACAGCGGTCAGACGGTGGTACTCGGCGGTTTGATGGAAAACGTGACCAAGCAGTCGGTCTCCAAAGTGCCGCTGCTGGGCGATATTCCTCTGGTCGGCCAGTTGTTCCGCTACACCTCGCAGGATTCGGCGAAACGTAACCTGATGGTCTTTATCCACACCACCGTACTGCGTGATGACGATAACTACAGCGCGGCGTCAAAAGAGAAATATGACCAGCTTCGTGTGCGGCAGCAGCAGCGCATGGAAGAGCATAAGATGGGTATTATTGAAAACGCCGATAGCCCTGTACTGCCTGAATTCCCGGCACAGAGCAGCGCCGCGCCCGTGCAAACCCGCACTGGCGCGCCCCGCAATCCATTCAAAGGGTAAAGTGGGAGCGCAATGTGGACGAACTGAGTAAAAATCTGTGCAGCAGTAGCTACGCGAAGGATAACGGCATCCTGTTGTATAACAACGAGATCTATATCCGTGACGATACCCCCGCGTTTGCCTTGCTGGAAATGCGCCGGGTACTGGGACGCTCTTATGTGCCAGTTACCCTGACGGCGGAAGCGTTCGACGAGATGCTGGCGAAGATCTGGCAGCAGAACAGCGGCGTCTCCCAACAGCTGGTGGACGACATGGATGCGGATATCGATCTGATGGCGTTAACCGAGGAGATCCCGGACAACGAAGATCTGTTGGATAACGACGAAAACTCCCCGGTGATCCGTCTGATCAACGCTATTCTTGGCGAAGCGGTGAAAGAGGGGGCATCGGATATTCACATCGAAACCTTCGAGCGCACGCTGAGCATCCGTTTTCGCGTCGACGGCGTGCTGCGCCCGGTGCTACAACCCGCGCGCAAGCTCGCGCCGCTGCTGGTATCGCGTATTAAGGTGATGTCCAAACTCGATATCGCTGAGAAGCGTTTGCCGCAGGATGGGCGTATCTCTCTGCGTATTGGCCGTAAGGCGGTCGATGTGCGTGTTTCCACCATTCCGTCGCAGTATGGCGAGCGGGTGGTGATGCGTCTGCTGGATAAAAGCAATCTGAAGCCGGACATCAACAAGCTTGGGCTGATTGACGAAGAGCTGGCGAAGTTAAAAGAGCTGATTGACCGTCCGCACGGCATCATTCTCGTCACCGGACCAACGGGGTCCGGGAAAAGTACCACGCTCTACGCCATTCTGTCGGCGCTCAACGGCCATGAACGTAACATTCTGACCGTCGAAGATCCGATCGAGTATGAGCTTGAAGGGGTGGGGCAAACGCAGGTGAACCCGCGTGTAGACATGACCTTTGCCCGAGGACTGCGCGCTATTTTGCGTCAGGACCCGGATGTGGTGATGATCGGGGAAGTGCGTGACGCGGAAACGGCGCAAATTGCGGTACAGGCGTCGCTCACCGGTCACCTGGTGATGTCTACGCTGCACACCAACAGCGCTGCGGGAGCGATTACTCGCCTGCGCGATATGGGGCTGGAGTCCTTTTTAATCGGTTCATCGTTGCTTGGCGTCATTGCTCAGCGTCTGGTGCGTCGGCTGTGTCCTCACTGCCGAACCACCAGTCCGCTGGATGACAATGAAAAAGCGTTATTCAGCTTTATGGAGACGCCGCCAAACGCGATTTTTCGTGCCGTGGGCTGTGAGCATTGCCGCCAGAGCGGCTACCAGGGCCGCGCCGGGATCCACGAGTTTCTGGTGGTCGACACCGCCATGCGCCGCGCCATCCACGAAGATAAAGATGAGATGTCGATTGAAACGCAACTGTTTAAGCAGGCCTATAGCCTGCGTGAAAACGGTCTGCTGAAGGTGATTAGCGGCGTGACGTCACTGGAAGAAGTGATGCGCGTAACCGCCGAGCGTGGAGGCGATGAGTAATGGCCTTCTACGCATGGACGGCGACGGACGCAGCGGGGAAAACCCAACGCGGCACGTTGCAGGCTGAGGGGCAAAAGCAGGTTCGCCAGCAGTTGCGCGAGCAAAAGCTGATGCCCGTCAGTATCAATGAAACCCGCGAGAAAGCGGCGACAGGCGCCGCGAAAACCGGCGCAAAACTCTCAACGCCGGTGTTGTCCATGTTTACCCGCCAGTTGTCCACACTGGTAAACGCGGCGTTGCCGCTGGAGAGCGCCCTGAAGGCGATTTCGAAACAGACTGAAGATAAAAAGCTGGCGGCGATGGTGGTGGAGATCCGCGAAAAGATCGTCGAAGGACATACGCTGTTTGATGCCTTCAGCCAGTTTCCGCGCACCTTTGACAAGCTCTACTGCACGCTGGTGATGGCGGGTGAAAAAACCGGTCATCTTGGCGGCGTGCTGGAAAAACTGGCGGAATATAACGAGCAGCGCCAGAAGATGAAAAGCAAGCTGACGCAGGCGATGGTCTACCCGATTACCCTGACGGTCGTGGCCATTGCGGTGATCAGCATTCTGCTGGTGGCGGTGGTTCCGCAGGTGATTGAGCAGTTCACTCATATGAAGCAACAACTGCCGATGACGACTCGCACGCTGATTGCGGTGAGCGATTTCCTGCAGGCGTTTGGGATCTACATCGCTGGCAGCCTGGCGGGCGGATTTATCGGTTTTAAGGCGTGGCTTCGCAATGAGAAAAATCGGTATCGCTGGCACCGCTGGCTGGTCAACGGTTCGCCGATAAAAAAGCTGGTCTGCGCCATTAATAGCGCCCGCTACATCCGCACGCTGAGTATTTTGCAGGCGAGCAGCGTCCCACTGTTGGAAGGGATGTATATCGCGATGGACGGTATTGAAAATCTCTATGCCCGACAGGTGCTGGAGCAGGCGGCAGATACCGTGCGTCAGGGGGCGACACTCTATGCGGCGCTGGAGCAGGCGAAATTATTTCCGCCCACCATGCTGTATATGATTGCCTCCGGCGAGGAGAGCGGTGAATTAGGCAACCTAATGGATCGCGCAGCGGAAAACCAGGAATCAGGATTACAGCACCGAATTACATTAACACTGTCGGTATTTGAACCGGCGCTGGTGGTCTCAATGGCGACAATCGTTTTATTTATCGTGTTGTCAATATTACAACCGCTTCTGCAACTTAATAATATGGTAGGTTAAATCATGTCTTTGAAAAGAAAACACCTGGCTCGCCAGGCGGGCTTCACTTTGCTCGAATTAATGGTGGTTATTGTTATTCTCGGCGTGCTTGCCAGTATGGTGGTGCCTAATTTAATGGGCAACAAAGAAAAAGCGGACCAGCAAAAGGCGACCAGCGATATTGTGGCGCTCGAAGGCTCGCTGGATATGTATAAGCTGGATAACCACCGTTATCCCACTACCGAGCAAGGCTTACAGGCGCTGGTGACCAAACCTGAAATCGCGCCCATTCCCAACGGCTATCGCGCGGATGGTTATATTCGCCGCCTGCCGCAGGACCCGTGGGCCAGCGATTATCTGCTGGTCAGCCCTGGTGAACATGGCGCTGTTGATGTCTTTTCTGCTGGTCCGGACGGTGAAGCCAATACCGCCGATGACATTACCAACTGGTCTCTCGATAAAAAATCGAAATAATGAAAAAACAACGCGGCTTTACGTTGCTGGAAATTATTCTGGCGCTGGTGATATTTGCCAGTTGCGCCATGATGGTGGTGTCAACCATTCCTTCACGCAGCGGTGCGGATATATTTGGCCAGCAATTAAAAGCCCTTGTTGATTATGGTTCTGACCGTGCGGTGATGGACGGAAATATCGTGGGGCTGGTGGTGACAACGGATAATTATCAACTGGTGACGCTGGAAGATAAAAATGGCGAGCGTCACTGGGTGCCTTTATCCGCAGGTCGTATTACCACCCAGGGCGATTTTCCAGAAGATATGCACGTTTCGCTCACGCCGCAACGGCTGGCCGCCACGGTGGATGCTGAACCGCAGGTGGTCTTTTTGCCGGACGGCGAAATCAGTCGATTCACGCTGACGCTGCAAAGTGATGACAAGCAGCACCATTTTCGCGTGGTGTCGCAAGGGGCGGCGCCCGTATCGGTAGAAAACGATGGCTAACGGCAAGAAAAAGCAACAAGGCATGACGCTGCTGGAAGTGATGGTGGCGCTGGTCATCTTCTCCACCGCCGCGCTGGCGCTGATGAACTCGGTCACCCTCAACGTGCGTTTCACCCACGGTCTTGCCGATACGCTACAGGCCAGTTGGGTGGCGGAAAACCAGTTAGCGGAAGCGCAACTGAGCAAAAGCGATTTTCCCGATACGGAAGAGCATGGGACGGAGATGATGGGCGGGCGCAACTGGAACTGGCGCAAACAGCGGGTAAAAACGGCGGATAACCGCTGGGCTAACGCGATACGGGTCTATGCGGAAGGCGACGAGAGCCAGCCGGTTATGACGTTGCAGGTCGTTCCACCAGGAGAAAATCAGTGAAAAACAGGCGACGCCAGCGCGGATTTACCCTGCTGGAGGTCATGATTGCGCTGACCATCTTTGCGGTTATCAGCACCCTGGCCTGGCAAATTCTGGACGGGGCGATGCGCACCAGTTCCGCAACGGATGCCAGCGCGGCGAAGCTTAATCAGCTCCAGCGCGCCTGGAGCCTGATGGAGCGCGATTTCTTCCAGCTACAGGCGCGTGCGCCGCGTAATGAGCCAGACGTATTCCGCCAGGATGACGATGCCCTTGAACTGACCACGCTGAACGGCGTGAGTGGTTCGGTGCAGCTAGAGCGCGTGCGCTGGCGGCTGGCGGAAGGGCGTTTGTATCGTGACGTCTGGCCCGCCATCGATAGCCCGGCGAACATCAAGTCTGAGGCGGTGCCGATAGTCAGCGACGTGAAATCCGCGGTCTGGCGTTTTTACAGCAAAGGCTGGTTAAAAAACTGGCCTGATTCTGCGCACCAGCCGGACGGAGTAGAGCTGACGCTGACCATGAAAGAGGGTGAAACCTGGCGCTGGGTGTTTATGACGCCGGGCGATATACCGCAAGCAGCGGCTGCGCCGAAAGACAACGCCGAAGTCCCAGCATCGAAAGACAATGCCGATGCGCCAGCCCCGGCGGCAGACGCTGCGCCTGTCGGGCAGGCGAAACCACAACCCGCGCCGGAAGGTAAATGATGAGCGCATTACGCAAACAGAAAGGCGTGGCCCTGCTGGTGGTGTTGATTCTGCTGGTCATGATGTCGGCGCTGGCGGCGAAAATTAGCCAGCAGTTCTGCCGCAACCTGCAAAAAACGCACTATCAGGTGAGCCAGCAGCAGTTGCGTTGGGCGATGCAGGCGCAGGAAAAGGTGGTGAAGGACAGGCTACAGACCGACGCCAGCGGCGAAAGCAAAGCGCTGGCACCCGACGGCGACTGGCATCAACCGCTGGAAACCCGTGGCGAAGATTACACGCTGGTAAGCCAGGTGGAAGACGCGCAAACCTGCTTTAACGTCAATAACCTGCTTGCCGAAGAGAAAGTGGCTGAGGTGCAGAATGCCCCGGCGGTGCCGGAAAAACCGCTAAAGGAGCTGAGTGTTGAGCAGATCCTGACGCGAAGCGGCGTCGCGCAGACAACCGCCGAAGAGATCTATTTGCAACTGGTGGATTACCTTGACGGCGACACCACGACGGTCAAAGAGGGCGCGGAGAACGATGCCTGGGCTGGGCTGGTCCCGGCCAGACAGCCTGCTAACCAGATGATGCGCAACATCGCTGAGATCAAGCTGTTGCCTGCGTTCCCGGCTGTTGCGTACGCCAAAGTGAGCAAACTGCTGTGTGCGCTGCCGGATTCTGCGACCAAAGTGGACGTCAATACGTTAAGCGTGGAACAGGCGGCGGTTCTGGCGGCGCTGTTTCCTGGAAAAATGACGGAAGATGACGCCGCTCGCCTGATTGAGGCGCGGCCTGAAGCCGGTTGGGAAAACCTTGAGGACTTCAGCACGCTGCTGGAACAAAACTTCCCTCAACTGAAAGACGAGTTGCCGCGCGTGGCGGAACAGATAGCCATCAACAGCCGATATTTCCGCGTTAACTATACCGGCAATACCGATGATTTGACGCTGCGAGTGGTCAGCCAGCTTCAGGTGAATAACGAAGCCGGTGAGATCGTGACGTGGCAGCGTCGTTACCGAATGATTGAATAACAAAAGTCGAATGCTATGAAACAGGTGCTTTTTATTCGTCCCGACAGCCGCGAGGACGGGAAATTATGGTGGTGTGAATCGGGAAGCCAGCAGGTGGAAACGCTTGATAGTCTGGCGGACTTGAGTGCGCTGGCAGACCATCCTCTGGCCGTGCGGGTGTGTCTGCTATTGCCCGCCAGCGAGATGATCTTCCGCCACTTTACGTTGCCGAAAAAAATCTCGTCACAGGCGACGGCGTTCTCGTGGATGGCTGAAGAGACGCTGATCGGCGAGGTGGATAACCTTCACTGGACGGTACTCAATAAGAAAGGGCGCGAGGTGGATGCCGTGGCGATTGACGCCACGCGTTTGCGCCACTGGCTGAGTTGTTTTCACGACGCAGGGCTAAACGTGGTTCAGGTTCTGCCGGACGCCTGGCTGTTACCGGTGGCGCCGGGGGGAAGCACGATGGTCGCTCTGGATGAGAGCTACTGGCTGCGTTTTTCGCCGGATGGCGCTTGCGATGTGGACGCCACGCTGCTGCCGCTGTTATTGCAGAAAACCCGAGAAGGTGAAGTGTGCTGCTACGGGGAGACCCCCGATGGCGTGGAGGTGGATGAACACCTGGCATGGCAACATCCGCTGGTGCTGATTCAGGCGCAATGGCAGGCGTGTCGTATCAACCTGCTGCACGGTGAATTCAGCGTCAGAGCGGCATCCGCTGGCGTATCAAAAAGGATCAAAGCGGCGATGATTGCCGCAGGGATCCTGTCGCTAGGGCTGCTGTTGGGGCCGCGTATTGCGCTGGCCTGGATGCTGGTGCAGGAAGAAAATCACGTTCAGCAGGAAATTGTGCAGATTTACCAGTACCACTTCCCGAGCATGCGGCAGACGACCAACATCAAATACCACTTTGGCCAGAACATGAAGAAACAAAGTAAGGGCATCTTCCTGCAACTGGATGAGCTGGAAAAAGCTAAACAGTCGGTTCCGGAAATGGAAATTGACCTGCTTGAGTACGATGGCTCTCGGGGCGCATTGACGCTGAGCGTTAGCGCGGAAAACCCGCAGGCGCTACAGGCGTTTGTGAATCAGACGGGTGAGCATTTTGATTTTGCTTTGCAGCCTGTGTCAAAAGAGGCGCCCTATACCGCCATGATTACCGGGAAATATAAATGAGAGAGCGAATCGCGCAGTTGAAATCGCGCTATCAGAATTACAGCATCAGAGAAAAAGCGTGCCTGAAAATATGCGCCGCGGTGATGTGTTGCGCCGCCGTGTATTACATCGGGGCTATTCCGCTGGATAATATGATTCAAAGCAGTAAATCCACGCTGGCGCGGCAAAAGGAGACGCTGAACTGGATGCGTGGAGAAATTGATAAAAATCATCTTCAGGTACAGCAGGTGAAAACGGACAATCCACGCAGTATCGTGGAAAAGAGCGCGCGGGATATTCATTTATCACTGACGGATGTGCGTCAGGATGGGCAGTCATTATCGTTTGTCGTTGGCCGGATCAATATTTTTCAATTAAAAAACTGGCTGCGGGAAATGAACATGTCCTCCGGCATTCGCCTGGAGAAAATGAGCCTTACGCCAGTGGATCATCTGAGTGACGTTAATGCGAAAATTCAACTCACCTGGAATAAAGTGACATGAATACGTTTACTCTGCTCCGGGAGAGTTACCCGGTGGCGGTGACCGGGATGAGTGCAGTATTGGGGGCAATCATCGGCAGTTTCCTTGGCGTGGTGGCGGAACGCGTGCCGGCAATGGTCATGGAGGAGGAGAGTCGCACAAATTTACTCTTTCCGGCGTCGCATTGCCCGGTCTGTCAACATTCTCTCAAGGCCTGGGAAAATATCCCAATTGTTAGCTGGCTGGCGCTTCGCGGCCGTTGTAGCCATTGTCAAACGGCGATTCCGCTGCGGTTATTTGCCATCGAACTGGTCACCGCGCTGTTTTTTGGCGTGACGACAGGATGGGGGGCGGATGTTCAGACGCTTCGCTCACTGTGGCTGCTCGCGGCCTTTTTACTGCCGCTGGCGATGATTGACGCGCAGCATCAGTTGCTGCCCGATTGCCTGACGCAACCGCTCTTGTGGGCCGGGCTATTGACTCATGCGCTGGGCCATTCATTACCGCTCACTGACGCGCTTTTCGGCGCGGTCGCGGGTTACCTGTCGCTTTGGCTGCTCTACTGGGCGTTTCGACTGGCAACCGGGCGTGAAGGGCTGGGCTACGGCGATTTTAAACTGCTGGCGGCGCTCGGGGCATGGTGCGGCTGGCAGGCACTGCCTTCCATTGTATTACTTGCGGCATTAAGTGGGATTGTGGTTTTTTTCGTATTAAATATTTCAGGTAAAAATACCCGCATTATTCCTTTCGGTCCCTCACTGGCTTTTGCTGGAATGGTGGTATTCAGCGGGCAGGTGTTTGCTTTCACATTCTGAATATACGGGTCAAGTTTTTTTTAAAATTATTTCAACGGGGAAAGGGAAGGCATAATGTTTCCCGTCAGAGTATTGTAAACAACATAAGCTATACGGATTTTGAGCTTGTATCTTTTAATGGAGGAGTACAACGCGTCATAAAATAATATTCTCTATGGTTGTTGTTTTTTAAATAAAGAATTTGCAATAGATATTCCATGCTTTAAAGGAAGACATGGGTCATTAACGTTATATGAATACATTTATCAGGAAATAAAAATGAAATTTATGAAGCCTAAATACCTGGCGCTCTTTATTGCGGCAGCGACAAGCTCTGCATTTGCTGCAGCACCGGGTACTCCTTCTATTGGCAGCGGCAATGACAAATTTGCCCTTGTTGAAGTGGACCAGGCAGCACAGGCGTACAGCAACCTCATCAAAGTACATAAAGATGGCGTAGATGTGAAGGTTGAGTGGAACGTCTGGAGTGGCGCAGCGCCAACATCAGCGAAAGTGCTGCTGGATGGCACCACCGTCTGGACAGGAGCAGGCAGCACCTCTGGCTCTGCGACTTTTAAAGTGAAAAAAGGCGGACGTTATCAGGAGCAGGTCGAACTGTGTAACGCCAGCGGTTGTACCAAAAGCGCCAGCAAGCTGATTATCGTTGCCGATACCGACGGTAGCCACCTGCTGCCGCTGAATGCGGCGATGCGTGAGAACAACAAAACCTTCGCTCAGCATACCGATAAAGTCGTGGGGGCATATTATCCTGAGTGGGGCGTGTATGACCGTGACTTCCAGGTCGACAAAATTCCTGCGGCTAACCTGAACCATATCCTGTACGGCTTTGTTCCGATTTGTGGCGGCGATGGCATCAACGATGGTCTGAAAACCGTTGAAAACGGCAACAGCTTTGCTGCGCTGCAACGCGCCTGTAATGGCAGCCAGGACTTTACCGTCGCTATCCACGATCCGTGGGCCGCGCTGCAGAAACCGCAATCCGGCGTTTCTAACTGGGACGACCCCTACAAAGGTAACTACGGTCAGTTGATGGCGCTGAAAAAAGCGCATCCGGATCTGAAAATTCTGCCTTCCATTGGCGGCTGGACCATGTCCGACCCGTTCTTCCATATGGCTGACCCGGCTATTCGTGCGCGCTTTGTTGGCTCCGTCAAAGAGTTCCTGCGGACCTGGAAATTCTTCGATGGCGTGGACATTGACTGGGAATTCCCGGGCGGCGGCGGTGTGACGGAAAACCTGGGCAATCCGCAGCAGGACAAAGCCACCTATACCGTGCTGATGCGTGACCTGCGCACCATGCTGAACGAACTGAAAGCAGAGACTGGCCGTACCTATGAGCTGACCTCGGCGATCGGTTCCGGTAGCGATAAGATTGAAGACGTGGATTACACCACGGCGCAGCAGTATCTCGATCACATCTTCCTGATGAGCTACGACTTCTACGGCGCGTGGAGCAATACCGAACTGGGTCACCAGGCGGCACTGTACGCTCCTGCAGATCGTCCGGATACCAACTACACCACGGCAAACGGTGTTAAAGCGATGCTGGCGCAGGGCGTACAGCCTGGCAAGATCGTTGTTGGTGCAGGCATGTACGGTCGCGGCTGGACTGGCGTTCACGGTCAGACTGGCAGTAATCCATTCACCGGCACCGCGACAGGCGCAGTGAAAGGGACCTGGGAACCGGGCGTTGTTGACTATCGTCAGATTGTTAACGAATTCAAAGGTAAAGCAGGTTGGGAATACGGCTATGATACAGCCGCTGAAGCGCCTTACGTCTTTAATAAAACGACTGGCGATCTTATCAGCTACGAAGATGCCCGTTCGACAACCGCGAAAGGCAAATATGTCCTGGCGAACAATCTGGGCGGCTTGTTCGGATGGTCTATCGATTCCGATAACGGCGACATTCTGAACGCCATGAATGAAAGCCTGCTGGGTGGTGGCTCTACGCCGGTTGATCCGGTGGTGACTAACCACGCGCCAATCGCTTCTGCGGCCGATCAGAATGTGACCGGTCCGGTTACCGTCACGCTTGATGGTTCCGCGTCCAGCGATCCGGATGGTGATGCGATGACTTACAAATGGACCCAGGTTTCTGGCCCATCGGTGACTATCAGCAACAGCGCCAAAGCGAAAGCGTCCTTTAACGTTGCCGCGGCGACCAGCGATCAGACCATGGTATTCCGCCTGACGGTGACTGACGCCAAAGGGCTGAAAAACGCAATTGATGTCCAGATTGTGAACAAAGCGCCGAAAGCAAACCAGGCACCGGTGGTGAACCAGATGGAAACCATCACCCTGCAAGCGGGCGAAAGCCACTCTCTGCATGCGCAGGCTGCGGATCCCGATGGTGATGCACTGACCTATACCTGGAGCGTTCCAGCGGATATGCAAGCGACCGGCGCTAATACCGCCAACGTGAACATCACTGCGCCAGAAGTGACCTCCGAGTCTACCTACACCCTGAGCGTTGTGGTGAGCGATGGTAAAACCAGCGTGCAGTCTAACGTACAGGTTGTGGTCACGCCGAAACCTGCAGACGAAGGCAATACCCCATCTGACGAAGGCAACACGCCGTCTGACGAAGGTAATACCCCATCTGATGAAGGCAACACACCGTCTGACGAAGGCAATACCCCATCCGATGAAGGCAGCACGCCATCTGACGAAGGGACGGCGAACGGCAGCTGTGACAAACCGGTTGATGCGAATGCCAGCAAATATGCAGCATGGAACGCCGGCAAAGTTTACAACAGCGGCAATACCGTCAGCTTCGACAATCTGGTGTGGAAAGCGAAATACTGGACGCAGGGCAACCAGCCTGGCTTCGGTGTGGACGCCTGGGATCTGGTCAGCAAAGTGAGCATGAACTGGCGTTCTGATGTGGTCTACAACAGCGGTGAAACCACCACTTACCAGGGTTCTGTCTACCGTGCGAAATGGTGGACCCGTGGTGATAAACCGGGCAACAGCGACGTATGGGTGAAAGAAGGGGCATCAGCAGATTGCAAATAATTTTCTGACCCTGACATTACGGGCGTGATCTGCGCCCGTAATGGCTGACTACCCCCTCTTCGGGGTGGTCAGCCACTCACCAGGATTCACGGATGTGCGTAAGGAGAGAATGGAAAATAAAAGCAGCAGGTAATGAAATGAAACGGTTAATCTTGTTATTGCTGATCGTCAGCCAAAGTGTTTTCGCCAATTGCTGGGATAAAGCAGCTCATTATTATCACGTCGATCCGTATTTGTTATTTGCTATTGCGAAAGTGGAATCCGGTATGAACCCTTATGCGGTTGGCTGGAACCATGATGGTTCGCGAGATGTCGGCCTGATGCAAATTAACAGTTCTCATTTTGATGAACTCCAGCGTCAGGGGATCAATGAGCAACGCTTAATTGCCGAGCCTTGTACCTCTATTATGGTCGGTGCCTCTATTTTATCGAATATGATTAAAGTCTATGGCTATAACTGGGAAGCGGTAGGCGCATATAACGCGGGACTGAAAAAAGAAAATTATACTAAGCGCATGCGCTATGCCCGTAAGGTCTGGAATAAATACCAGAAAATAAAACCCAGCACTTCTGTTGAATATTAATATTTTTGTTTTTTGAAGAGCACAAAGCGGTGTTCTTCAAAAAATGAAAAACACGGCAATCCCAGTCTTATGTATTAATGGAGTAATACATAAGGCGGGATCGTCAACACCATTGTTGTTTACGAACAGGATTATTTGAGATGACCAAAAGGACACTACTGAGCGTTCTCGTTGCGGGCGCTTGTGTCGCCCCGTTTATGGCCCAGGCGAACACGTTGCAGGCGACCAGCAGCGAGCCCTACACCGTTCACGCCAGCGATCTGGCGAAAAAGGAAAAAGAGCTCACCAATTTCCCATTGATGGTATCGGTAAAAGACACGATTGCCACCCTGGACAACAGTCTGGTTGAGCAGATTGAACCCGGTCGCGCGGCGAACCCGGATAACGTGAAACGCGTTGAAGGTATCGTCAAAGCCAGCGACTGGGAATATCTGTTTCCCATGCGCGCACAGTCTTACACTTACAGCAACTTCCTGAAAGCGGTGGGTAAATTCCCGGCGCTGTGTAAGACCTATAACGACGGGCGTGATAGTGATGCGATTTGTCGCAAAGAACTGGCAACCATGTTTGCTCACTTTGCGCAGGAAACCGGCGGTCACGAGAGTTGGCGTCCGGAAGCCGAATGGCGTCAGGCGCTGGTGTATGTGCGCGAAATGGGCTGGAGCGAAGGGCAGAAGGGCGGCTATAACGGCGAATGTGCTCCGGATATCTGGCAGGGTCAGACCTGGCCGTGCGGTAAAGACAAAGATGGCGATTTCGTCAGCTACTTTGGTCGTGGGGCAAAACAGCTCTCCTACAACTACAACTACGGCCCGTTCTCTGAAGCCATGTTCGGCACAGTCCGCACATTGCTGGACAAACCGGAACTGGTGGCAGATACCTGGCTGAACCTGGCGAGCGCCATCTTCTTCTTCGCTTACCCGCAGCCGCCAAAACCAAGCATGTTGCAGGTTATCGACGGTTCCTGGAAGCCGAACGATCACGATAAAGCCAACGGTCTGGTTCCGGGCTTTGGCGTGACCACCCAGATTATTAACGGCGGCGTGGAGTGCGGCGGCCCGACTGAAATTGCGCAGTCTGAAAACCGTATCAAGTACTACAAAGAGTTTGCGAAGTACCTGAAGGTCGCGGTTCCGGCAAATGAAGTGCTGGGTTGCGCCAACATGAAACAGTTTGACGAGGGCGGCTCAGGCGCGCTGAAGATTTACTGGGAGCAGGACTGGGGATGGAGTGCGGATACACCAAGCGGCGCGACATACTCTTGCCAGCTGGTGGGCTATCAGACGCCGTTCAGCGCGTTCAAAGAGGGCGACTACAGCAACTGCGTGAAGAAATTCTTTAATGTGAACATTGTCAATGATGATGGTTCTGCAACGACCCCAGACGATGGGCAGGTCACGCCGACGCCAACGCCGCCAGACGATGTGACGCCAGTGCCAACGCCGGATCCTGAGCCGACGCCGGATGAAACGCCAGATGTGCCAGCAGTTGTTAACCATGCGCCAGTCGCGCAGATTGCCGGTCCGATCGGCGCCGTTGAAGCGGGGGCGAAAGTCTCTCTGAGCGCGGAAGGTTCCACTGACGAAGACGGTAATAAACTGACTTATACCTGGCATTCCCAGGATGGTCAGACGGTAACCGGCACCGATAAAGCGGTGGTGACATTCAACGCACCGGAATCCGCGACGGCTCAGCAGTATGAAGTCAGCCTGACCGTGAGCGACGGCGAACTGAGCAGCACAACCACCTACCTGCTGAACGTGAAGGCGAAAACCGCGTCTCAGGACGGCGGCACCACCGGGTCTTATCCGGCGTGGGTGGCGAAAAGCAAGTACAAGGCAGGCGATATCGTGAACAACCACGGTAAACTGTTCCAGTGTAAACCGTTCCCGTACAGCGGCTGGTGTAACAGCGCCGCGACGTACTATGAACCTGGCGCAGGTCTGGCCTGGGCTGATGCCTGGACGGCTCTGTAAACGCAATACGCAAAAAGCAAAACGGCAACCCAAAGGTTGCCGTTTTTTTTGTCCATCCAGCGGTGGCATATGCATCCTGACGCACAGCGCAGTAACCTGTCTGTCAGGCATCCTGAAGAATATACCCATAAAGTGAAGGGTTACGTTCACTTATATTCAGTGTTCCTCTGAAACCGCACTACACGTGAACGTGCAAGGGAGGCTCGCCGCCGCCTCCCTTGCAACCCAGGCTCCCGGCAGGGAAAATCGCCACTTCGTGGTGCATTCGCCTTATGCCGTCTGCCTGTCGGGTCGGGGCCGAGCCTGCATCCTTGCAGGCCGTCCCCTGCGCCCGCTTCCCTGCGGGCGCCCCCGGTCAGCCGTCAACGCCTCATCGATTTTCACGCCGGACCGGGGTGTCGCTTCAGCATTCTGATTTTCAGTAATTTCCGTCTGGCTGTTTAATCAAAATCTCAGAAGGTCAGGTGCGGATGAGTCCGGCTGAAAATTGCCGACGTGTTTGCGTAAGGCCAGAGGATATATTTACCGGCAGTGAACTAACGATGAAGCTTCCCGTGATCCCGTAGCCACGCGGCCGTTTGCACAATACCGTCATCCAGCGTCACCATCGGCTTATAGCCCAGTTCCGCTTCGGCGCGACTGATATCCAGCGTAAAGTCGAAATTCAGCTTCGACACCCCATAGTGAGTTAACGCCGGCTCTTTGGCTGACTTATTGCCAAAGTGCTCCAGGCTGCGGGCGATCATATCCAGCATTGGATAGGGCACAGAACGGATCCGGCAGTGGATGTTCAGCTCATCAATCAGCTTTTGCACGATACTGCGCAGCGTTCGGGGCTCACCGTTGGTGATGTTATACACCCGACCCGAAGGCAGGGTGTCGCACTGTGCCTGGCTCGCCAGCCACATCGCGTGGACAGCGTTCTCATAATAGGTCATATCAACCATCGCGCTGCCGCCGTGCGGCAACAGCACGCTGCCGTAGTGGTGCATCATGTGCGCCAGACGGGGGATAAACACTTTGTCGTGTGGGCCAAACAGGCTCTGTGGGCGCAGCACCGTAAATCGTGTCTGCGGATTGGCCTGGGCCAGCAGGCTGATGACCTCTTCTCCGGCGGCTTTGCTGCGGGCAAATTCGTTAGCAAAACGATGCGGGCGAAAATCTTCTTTGATATCGCGATGATGGTGATAATCGAAGTAAAGCGACGGGGAGGAGATATGGATAAAGTTACGCACGCCCCATGCGACGGCCCATTCGCCAAGACGGCGGGTCGCTCGAACGTTTGCCAGATCAAAAGCTTCCTGAGTTCCCCAGGGGGAGGTGAAACTTGAGCAGTGCCACAGCGTGTCGATGCCCGCAAGCATGACTTTCGCCTGCGAAGAGACCAGTTCGGTCAGATCCGCATGCACAAACTCCGCGCCCATTTTCTCGAGCAGTTTACCCATCGCTTCGTTGCGACCGGTTGCTCTGACGCTGATGCCTTTGTTGCGCAAAAACTCAACCGCGTTTCGTCCTAAGCCGCTGGTTGCGCCGGTAACCAGTACCTTCATATCAGTCCACTGTGTTTAATAAAACGTCGTGCGCATTCTTCCGTGAATTACGTCGGTATGCAATGGGAAACGTGAAACAATACAGCAAGTTTTTACGATTTATCTGTGATTTGTTCTGCAAGTCTGGCAATTTTTTTTGCCATCCCCCGGAAAATAAACAGGTGTGCCGGGATCATCAGCAGCCAGTAGAATAACCCCGGCATACCGTGCGGATGCCACCAGGCGCGCACGTCAATCTCCCGATGGTCACCTTTATCTTCAAGGGTGAAACTTAACCGTCCCAGCCCCGGTGCCTTCATGCCAAACAGCAGCGTGAGCTGTTTTTCCGGCTCGACGATGATCACTTTCCAGCTGTCTACGGCATCCCCCGGTTGAAGCAGCTCGTGTTCAGGGCGACCTTTTGCCAGCCGGTGGCCGACTAACAGATCCAGCGCCGCGCGGATCTTCCACAAGGCATTGCCGAAGAAATAGCCCTCTTTGCCGCCGAGACGGTTCACGACTCGCCACAATGCCGACACACTGGCAGGCGTCTTCATGGTAAAACCGGCCTGTTTGGCGAAAAAACCATATTCTGGTCGCCAGCGGGCAAATGCCTGCGCGTCATAGCCCCAGTCGCTGGAGTTCACCAGTTCCTCTTCTTCCTTCAGCGTGCTGCGTACGGCATCGTCAAAGGCGATAAGCTTCTGGGGTATCAATGCCCGCAGTTCGCTGTCATCAGCCAGCAGATCGTGTCTGAGGCCCTGTATCAACGCTTTCGCGGTGGTTGGCGGCACCGAGGTGATGACGTTCAGGAACCAGACTGAAATCCAGCTGGTGGGAAAGGGGATGGGAACAAGCCAGCGATGCTTGCCGCTCACCGCCATGAAATGTTCGAACTGCTCCTGGTAGCTGAGCACCTGCGGCCCGGCGGCTTCTAGGATCCGATGCGTCAGGGAAGGGTGTTCCAGCAGCGCCACCAGATAGTACAGCAGGTTTTCCAGCGCAATGGGCGTCGTGCGCGAACGAACCCAGCGCGGCGGGGTCAGTATCGGCAGGTTGTAAACCATGTCGCGCATCACTTCAAACGCGGCGGAACCGGCACCGACGATAATCCCGGCGCGCAGTTCCGTCACCGGCACGCCAGATTCGCGCAGGGTGTCGGCGGTGATTTGTCGCGCTCGCAGATGGTCGGACTGCTCGTGTTCCGGTGCCTGCAAGGAACTGAGAAAAATCACCTGCCCGACCGGCGTTTCACGCAGGGCGTCACGCACATTAAGCGCGACCTGACGCTCATGAGCGATAAAATCGCCGCCTTCTCCCATACCATGTACCAGATAGTAGACGGTATCGACATTTGTCAGCAGAGAAGAAAGAGGCGTCGGCCAGTTCAGGTCAACCTTATGACAGCTGACGTTGGGCAGTTGTCGTTTTTCCAGTCGCTCAATGCGACGTGCCGCCGCCAGCACCTGGTGTCCTTGCTGGCTGAGCGCCTGTACCAGATGCTGACCAATGTAACCACTGGCGCCAAGCACCAAAATTCGTTGCGGCACATCTCTCTCCTTAACGATTCAGGAACGCGCGCCAGTGGGCGACGACCTCGGCAAGCTGTTCCCGCGAGACGTCCAGATGCGTGACCAGACGGACAATCGGCGACGCGTTGATCAGCACGCCCTGTGCCTTCATGTGCTCGCCCAGGGCCGCCGCGTTGGCTTCACCCACGCGGACAAACAGCATGTTGGTGTCGTGACGCATCACGTCCGCCCCGGCTTCCCGCAGTTGTTCTGCCAGCCAGGCCGCGTTGTCGTGATCGTCCTGTAAACGTGCGACGTTATTTTTCAGGGCATACAGCCCGGCCGCCGCCAGGATACCGGCCTGACGCATGCCGCCGCCGGTCATTTTGCGCCAGCGGGTAGCGCGCTTGATATAATCGCGACTGCCGACCAGTAACGATCCCACCGGCGTCCCCAGCCCTTTTGACAGGCAAATGGTAAAGGAGTCGCAATACTGAGCGATCTCTTTGAGTTCGCACCCGTAGGCCACGACGGCGTTAAAAATACGCGCGCCGTCAACGTGCAGCGCCAGACCGCGCTCACGGGTAAACTCCCACGCCTCGCGCAGATACTCGCGCGGCAGCACTTTGCCGTTGTGTGTATTTTCCAGGCTCAGCAGGCGGGTACGGGCAAAATGGACGTCATCCGCCTTAATTTTAGCGGCGACTTTATCCAGCGGAAGCGTGCCGTCACTCGCGGCGTCAATGGGCTGCGGTTGAATGCTGCCGAGCACCGCCGCGCCACCGGCTTCGTACAAATAGTTATGTGCTCCCTGACCGGCGATATACTCTTCGCCGCGCTCGCAGTGGCTGAGTAGCGCCACGAGGTTGGCCTGGGTGCCAGTGGGTAAAAATAACGCCGCTTCTTTACCAGAAAGGTCTGCGGCGTATTGCTGGAGCGCGTTAACGGTGGGGTCATCTCCGTACACGTCGTCCCCGACCGGGGCGGCCATCATTTCTTCAAGCATGGCGCGACCCGGACGGGTGACGGTATCACTGCGTAGATCGATCATTGCACATCCCTATTAATTGAAAGGCGATGTGCATTGTTTTACCTGAGCCAGTTGGTTTTTGCCAGATCGATCACCTCATCACCACGACCGCTGATGATGGCGCGCAGCATATACAGGCTGAAACCTTTGGCCTGCTCCAGTTTGATCTGCGGCGGAATAGCCAGCTCTTCTTTTGCGACCACCACATCCACCAGCACCGGACCGTCAATCGACAGGGCGCGCTGTAGCGCTTCATCGACGTCGGCGGCTTTTTCCACCCGAATGCCGGTGATGCCGCACGCTTCGGCAATGCGGGCGAAGTTAGTGTCGTGCAACTCCGTACCGTCGGTGAGATAACCACCGGCCTTCATCTCCATCGCCACAAAGCCCAGCACGCTGTTGTTAAACACCACGATTTTAAGCGGCAGCTTCATCTGGACCACCGACAGGAAATCGCCCATCAGCATGCTGAATCCGCCATCGCCGCACAGGGCGATCACCTGACGTCCCGGCGCAGTGGCCTGTGCGCCCAGCGCCTGCGGCATGGCATTGGCCATTGAGCCGTGGTTAAACGAGCCCAGCAGTCGGCGTTTGCCGTTCATTTTCAGGTAGCGGGCCGCCCACACCGTCGGCGTACCGACGTCGCAGGTAAAGATGGCGTCATCGGCGGCAAAATGGCTGATTTGCTGTGCCAGGTACTGTGGATGAATCGCCTTGTCGCTGGGTTTGGCGAGATCATCGAGGCCCTTACGCGCATCGCGATAATCGCTCAATGCCTTATCGAGGAATTTACGCTCGGTTTTCTCTTCCACCAGCGGCAGGAGCGCAGTCAGCGTGGCTTTGATATCGCCGACCAGTGCCATATCGACCTTGCTGTGTGCGCCGATGCTGGCGGGGTTGATATCAATCTGAATGATTTTGGCATCGGTCGGATAGAACGCGCGGTAAGGGAACTGCGTACCGAGCAGCACCAGTGTGTCGGCATTCATCATGGTATGGAAACCGGATGAGAAGCCGATAAGCCCGGTCATCCCCACATCGTACGGGTTGTCGTATTCGACATGCTCTTTGCCGCGCAGGGCGTGAACGATGGGGGCTTTAATTTTGGCGGCGAACTCGACCAGCTCTTTATGCGCCCCGGCACAGCCGCTGCCGCACATCAGGGCGATATTGCTGGAATAGCGTAACAGTTGGGCCAGCTTTCTTAACTCTTCTTCCGCTGGCGTGACGATCGGCAACGGCGCGTGATACCAGTGGGTGCTGGCGTTTTCTGGCGCGGGTTTTAACGCCACATCACCCGGTAAAACCACCACCGAAACGCCGCGATTGAGCACCGCTTTGCGCATGGCAATCGCCAGTACCTGGGGGATCTGTTCCGGGCTGGAAACCAGCTCGCAATAGTGACTGCATTCGCGGAACAGCTCCTGCGGGTGCGTCTCCTGAAAATACCCGCTGCCAATTTCACTGGAGGGAATGTGGGCGGCGATGGCCAGCACCGGGACGTGGTTGCGATGACAGTCAAACAGGCCGTTGATCAGATGCAGGTTACCGGGTCCACAGGAGCCCGCACACACCGCCAGTTCGCCGGTCAGTTGCGCCTCCGCACCCGCCGCAAACGCGGCAACCTCTTCATGGCGGGTCGACATCCACTCAATCGTTCCCATGCGATTGAGGCTGTCACTCAGGCCGTTCAGCGAATCGCCCGTTACGCCCCAGATACGTTTCACACCCGCCTGTTCCAGTGTTTTAGCAATAAAAGCGGCAACCGTTTGTTTCATGGTTTTCCATCTCCTTAATTGTGATACCGGTTACAAGTTTAGATGAAGATACTGATTACGCTGCGTGGCACCCCCTTATTTTCAGCAGCTTCCTTTCTGGGGGGATAACGCGTAGCGTGAAAAAAATCAGGGCAAACCAGGAGTAAACTCAGATGCTTACAACATTGTTAAATGCAGTGAATCGGATGCTGACGCACGAGGATTTTGGCAAGTTTTTGTTACGCCTGGCGGTTGGGGGATTAATGCTGTTTCACGGGCTGCATAAGCTGTTTGCCGGTATTGATGGCATTAGCGGAATGCTGATTGCCAAAGGGCTACCGGGCTTTATTGCGTACGGGGTGCTGGTGGGAGAAGTGATTGCGCCTTGCCTGATTATTCTCGGGATCCTGACGCGTCCGGCGGCGCTGGTGCTGGCGTTCACCATGATTGTGGCGTGGCTGATGGTCGGGATCAATGAAACCTGGGCGCTGGATAAAACCGGGGCATGGGCGATTGAAAGCCTGGTCTATTTCTTTATCGGCGCGCTGGCGGTGGCGTTTTTAGGGGCGGGGCGCTTCTCGGTCGCTGGCAATTCCGCCTGGCGGTGAGGAGTTGCCGGATGGCGGCGTAAACGCCTTATCCGGCCTACAACAACATTCGTAGGCCGGATAAGCGCAGCGCCATCCGGCAATCGGCTATCAGGCGAGAACCAGGTCACTCTGCGGATGGCAGGAACAGGCCAGCACGTAGCCGTCGGCAATTTCCGCTTCTGTCAGCGTCATGGTACTGCTCACCGTGTAATTCCCATCCACGACTTTTGTTTTGCAGCATCCGCATACACCGGCGCGGCAGGCGGCAACCACAGGCACCTTGTTGCTTTCCAGCGCATCCAGCAACGTCGTGCCGACCGGCGCGTAAAATTCTTTCGCCGGTTGCAGTTTGGTAAATTTCAGGCCGCTGGTTGCCGCGTCTGCCACCGGGGTGAAGAACTTCTCTTTAAAGAAGCGCGTCACGCCCAGCGCTTTCACTTCCTGCTCTACCCAATCCATATACGGCGCCGGGCCACAGGTCATAACGGTACGAGACGTCAGTTCGGGAATGCGTTGCAGCAGTTCCGTGGTCAGGCGACCGGCCACGAAACCGTCGGTGGCGTTGTTTTCCGCCACCAGCGTGACCGGATACTGACGCCACTCCTCGGCGAAAATGACATCCTGCGGCGAACGCACGTTGAAGATCACCTGCACGTCAGCATGTGGACGGTACTTTGCCAACCAGCGACGCATCGACATGATCGGTGTGACGCCACAACCGGCCGCCAGCATCAGGAACTTATCATCGGCTTTATCTTCGCAGGTGAAATCACCCATCGCATCGGAGAGCCAGAGATAGTCGCCGCGCTTCACGTCGCGGGTTAACCACTGTGAGCCTGCACCGTCATCAATCCGGCGAACGGTCAGCGTAATGTACTCGCTGACGCCCGGCGTTGAAGAGAGGGTGTAAGCGCGCAGCGTGTCCGCTGAATGACGCACGCTCACCAGTGCATACTGCCCGGCGCGATACGGATAATAGTCGTGGCACAGCAACGAAATTGTCCATACATCCGGCGTTTCCTGATGGATGTGGTGAACCTGCATCCGCCATGGGCACTGATTCGTTGGCATTGTCATGTCTTAACTCCTTACGCGCTCAGCAACTGCTTCATGTCTTCTTCAACGGTGGTCACAGAACGCAGACCAAATTTCTCGTTGAGTACCGCCAGCAGATCCGGCGTGAAGAAGCCTGGCGCGGTCGGACCGGTCACGATGTTTTTCACGCCCAGAGAGAGCAGGGTTAGCAGAATGACAATCGCTTTTTGTTCGAACCATGAGAGCACCAGAGACAGCGGCAGGTCATTGACGCCACAGCCCAGTTTCTCTGCCAGCGTCACCGCCAGAATGATGGCGGAGTAAGCATCGTTACATTGACCGGCATCGACCAGACGCGGCAGACCTTCGATATCGCCGAACTCCAGCTTGTTGAAACGGTATTTACCGCAGGCCAGGGTCAGGATCAGGCAGTCGTCCGGTACGCTGGTGGCGAAATCGGTGAAGTAGTTACGTTCACCGCGTGCGCCGTCGCAACCGCCAACCAGGAAGATGTGACGCAGTTTTTCACGGCTCACCAGATCGATGAGCGTATCAGCCGCGCCCAGCAGGGTCTGACGACCGAAACCGACGGTGATCAGATGCGGAATTTCGCTGTACGGGAAGCCCGCCATTTGCTGCGCCTGCGCGATAACCGGGCCGAAGTCGTCGCCTTCCAGGTGGCTCACACCCGGCCAACCGACGATGCTGCGGGTCCAGATACGGTCGTCGTAACTGCCCACGGTCGGATCGATGATGCAGTTTGAGGTCATCACGATAGGCCCCGGGAAGCGGGCAAATTCAACCTGCTGGTTCTGCCAGCCGCTGCCGTAGTTGCCAATCAGATGTTTGAACTTGCGCAGTTCCGGGTAACCGTGCGCGGGCAGCATTTCACCGTGGGTATAGACGTTAACGCCGGTGCCTTCGGTTTGTTCCAGCAGGTTATACAGATCTTTCAGGTCGTGACCGGAGATCAGGATGCATTTGCCTTCAGTCGCTTTGACATTGACCTGTGTTGGCGTCGGATGACCGTATTTGGTGGTTTCACCCGCATCCAGAATGCTCATCACTTTGAAGTTCATCTGACCGATTTCCATTGAGCACTCCAGCAGAGCGTTCATATCGGAAGGCCAGGTGCCCAGCCACGCCATAATTTTATGGTACTGCGCGTAGATATCGTTGTCGTATTGACCGAGAACGTGCGCGTGCTCCATATAGGCCGCTGCGCCTTTCAGGCCGTACAGACACAGCAGACGCAGGCCGAGAATATTCTCGCCAATGGCGGCTTTGTCTTTATTCGGGGTAAATTCGGCAGCCTGACGTTGCAGGTCGCCCAGATCGTCGCTGACCAGTTGCAGGTCAGCCATTGGGTTGTCGCAGTGCGCACTGGCGTCAACGCTCAGGCACTGGGCTTTCAGCGCTTCACGCATCGCGATAGCGTCGCGGGCATAGCCGACGATACGCGGGGAGTCGAAGTTAACGTTGGTCAGCGTGGAGAAGAACGCACGCGGCGCGAAGTTATCAACGTCATGATTAATGATGCCATATTCACGCGCTTTAGCCGCCCATGCGGAAAGACCTTGTAGGGAGGCAATCAGCAGATCTTGCAGGTCAGAGGTTTCAGCCGTTTTACCGCACATACCCTGCGCGTAAGAGCAGCCGTTTCCTGCCGGAGTACGGATGGTTTGTTCACATTGCACACAAAACATGGTCACACCTTTTAAAGTTATATTTGATATACATGTTTAAGATTATGCCTGTACACAGAGGGAGAAAAGGTATTTCTGATACAACTTACAGGGAGATTGATTTAGCGCAATTTTGGCGGCAGAAGCCTACCGCCAAAGGGGGCGTCAAGCGGAGAAAAAGGCCATCAAAATGGGCACCAGCAAACTGAGAATAAAGCCGTGGACAATTGCCGCCGGAACCATCTCCAGCCCACCGGTACGCTGTAACACCGGCAGGGTAAAGTCCATCGATGTGGCGCCACACAGTCCCAGCGCGGTAGAGCGACTGCGGCGTACCAGTCCTGGGATCAACATAATCGCGAGCAGTTCGCGCGCCAGATCGTTAAAGAACGCGGCGCTGCCGATCACCGGACCGTAGGATTCGGTGAGCAAAATTCCAGAAAGGGAGTACCAGCCAAAACCCGACGCCATCGCCAGCGCGGTTTTCATTGGCAGGTCAAGAATTAGCGCGTTGATCAGGCCGCCAATCATGGAGCTGGCGACGACCACGACCGCCACAATCATGCCGCGCCGGTTCAGGACTATCTGCTTTAATGTCATACCGCTATTGCGTAACTGGATCCCGACCAGCAGCAGTAGCAGGATCAGCGTATATTCACTCGCTTCTGTTGCATGCTGCAAAATGGGCAGACCGCTCAATCCCAGCAGAAAGCCGACCACTACCACGCCGCACAACTTCAGCGACTCAAGCGCCATCGCGATACGGGAAGGCAGTTTCTCCTGCTGGTGATGGTGTCGCCACGGTAAAGAGCGTTCCAGCCACAATAATGCGGCAATATTACACAGCAAAATAACGGTAATACTGACGGCGGAATAGTGAAATATCGCCAGCAGGTTGCTCGCCAGATTATCTAAAAATGCCAGGCTTATCCCCATGAAAAAGAGAATCAGATAAACCATCCAGCTTAAGAGACGGTTGATCAGTTTTAATGCCGCGGTGTGCCGAAGCGCAATGAGATAACCTGCTATCAGCGGGAGCAGAATGATGAGAAGTCCTGAAAACATGAACAGCCGGGTCCTTTGAATTAGCGAGACAGCGCCATGACACTACCCAATAACGCGGGTTCAGTAAAGATGCAAAATAAAAGCCGGACAGGGACGATGCCTAATCCGGCTGACGCGCATTTGGCCCGGCGGACGTGTGCCGTCGGGCGTTTTGACATTAATCGCGTTTTTCGAGCAGCGTACGGTAAATAAGGCCACCGAGAATACCGCCAATAATCGGCATCACCCAGAACAACCACAGTTGCTCTACTGCCCAACCGCCCTGGAAAATGGCGACGGCGGTGCTACGTGCCGGGTTAACAGAGGTATTGGTCACCGGAATGCTGATCAGGTGAATCAGGGTCAATGCCAGACCGATAGCGATCGGCGCAAAGCCTGCCGGTGCATGTTTGTCAGTTGCACCGTGAATCACCAGCAGGAAACCGGCGGTCAGCACGATTTCGATAACGATCGCGGACAGCATGGAGTAACCGCCCGGCGAATGCTCGCCATAACCGTTGGAGGCGAAACCGCTGGCCGCCGCATCAAAGCCTGCTTTACCGCTGGCAATCAGATACAGCACCGCTGCGGCAATAATACCGCCCACGACCTGGGCAATAATGTAGCCAATGACGTCTTTTGCCGGGAAACGGCCGCCGGCCCATAAGCCTAATGTCACCGCCGGGTTAAAATGCCCGCCGGAAATATGACCCACGGCAAAGGCCATGGTTAATACGGTCAGGCCGAATGCCAGTGCGACACCCGCGAAACCAATGCCTAATTGCGGAAACGCTGCTGCCAGTACGGCGCTGCCACAGCCACCAAAAACAAGCCAGAATGTACCAAAACATTCGGCTGCTAATTTTCTGAACATATCCACCTCAATGTAAAAAATAACCACAAAAGGGTTGCAGTAATTGATATTTACTGTCTGCCTGAATGACGACAAAATAAATAGCTCGCTATTTTAAAAACGATCGCCATCCGTTCTCTAGTCAAATAAAGCCTGTTAGTTTGATTTAGGGCAATGCGGCGTCATTCCTTCCATAGATTTCTCTTAAGGGAAAGTGTAGCGCATAGTCATATGAAGGAGGATTGACACAATCTGATTTATTTTCGTCCTGCAAAACGTGCCTGCGATGTATTCCGAATGAAAGAGAAAAGAATAAATCGTTCACCCTTCGCACAATTAGCCTGCGCAATAATGTCCATATCACGTCCCGCGCCGGGTTTTGCAGTTATACTGCGAGGAGCTTAAAGGGAAAGTGAAGGTTTTCTGGAGGAAACATGATTCTCGAACGCGTTGAGATAGTGGGATTTCGCGGTATCAATCGACTGTCGTTGATGCTCGAGCAGAACAACGTTCTGATTGGTGAGAACGCCTGGGGTAAATCAAGTTTACTGGACGCGTTAACGCTGCTGCTGTCACCCGAATCAGAGCTGTATCATTTTGACCGTGACGATTTCTGGTTTCCTCCTGGCGATATGAAAGGCCGCGAACATCACCTGCATATCGTGCTGACGTTTCGTGAATCGCAACCTGGGCGCTACCGGGTTCGCCGCT
The DNA here is from genome assembly GCF_000981805.1 of Citrobacter amalonaticus Y19. Classification (NCBI taxonomy): domain Bacteria; kingdom Pseudomonadati; phylum Pseudomonadota; class Gammaproteobacteria; order Enterobacterales; family Enterobacteriaceae; genus Citrobacter; species Citrobacter amalonaticus. Next base: position 925,889 of record NZ_CP011132.1, read on the forward strand.
ACCGGTCGCTGGAGGCGTGCTGGACGCCGTGCCACGATGGCTTTCAGCGTATCTTCTATCGCCTTGAAGGCGAATGCGGCGAAGACGGCAGCGTGATGACGCTGCGCAGTTTTCTCGACGGCGACGGGCATCCGCTGACGGTGGACGATATCAACGAACAGGCGCGACATCTGGTGCGCCTGATGCCGGTGCTGCGCTTACGCGATGCGCGGTTTATGCGTCGCATCCGTAACGGTACAGTGCCGGAGGTTGACGATGTCGAAGTCACTGCCCGTCAACTGGATTTTCTCGCACGCGAACTGGCGACACGCCCACAGAATCTCACCGACGGACAGATTCGCCAGGGGCTCTCGGCGATGGTGCAACTGCTGGAACACTATTTTACCGAACAGGGCACGTCACAGTCCCGCCACCGTTTAATGCGCCGACGCTCCACCAACGAACAGCGAAGCTGGCGCTATCTCGATATCATCAACCGAATGATTGATAAACCCGGCGGGCGTACTCACCGGGTGATTCTGCTGGGGTTGTTCTCCACGCTGTTGCAGGCGAAGGGGACGGTCAGACTGCATAAAGACGCCAGGCCGTTGCTGCTGGTGGAAGACCCGGAAACGCGCCTGCATCCTATTATGCTGTCAGTGGCGTGGCAGTTGCTGAATCTGCTGCCGCTTCAGCGTATCACCACCACTAATTCGGGCGAATTACTCTCGTTGACCCCCGTGGAGCATGTCTGTCGTCTGGTGCGTGAATCTTCGCGCGTAGCGGCCTGGCGCCTGGGGCCGGGCGGGCTGAGCGCTGAGGATGGCCGACGCATTGCGTTTCACATTCGCTTTAACCGCGCCTCCTCGCTGTTTGCCCGCTGCTGGCTGCTGGTGGAAGGCGAAACAGAAACCTGGGTGATAAACGAACTGGCCCGCCAGTGCGGCCATCATTTTGACGCCGAAGGGATTAAGGTTATCGAATTTGCGCAGTCCGGTCTCAAGCCGCTGGTGAAATTCGCCAGGCGGATGGGCATTGAGTGGCACGTGCTGGTGGATGGCGATGAAGCCGGGAAAAAATATGCCGCCACGGTGCGAGGCCTGCTGAATAACGACCGGGAAGAGGAGCGCGAACACCTGACCACGCTGCCTGCGCTGGATATGGAGCACTTTATGTACCGGCAGGGTTTTGCCGATGTTTTTCACCGGGTGGCGCAAATCCCGGAAAACGTGCCGATGAATATGCGTAAAATCATTTCGAAAGCTATCCATCGCTCATCGAAGCCCGACTTAGCCATCGAAGTGGCGATGGAAGCCGGGCGGCGGGGTGTGGATGCGGTGCCGACACTGCTGAGAAAAATGTTCTCCCGGGTGCTGTGGCTGGCGCGCGGCAGAGCGGATTAATTCTGTAAGCGCTGCGGAACCTGCGTGACAACGCTGTCGAGCAGCGCGTAGCGACGACGGTATTCCGCCCGTTTTTTGCTGGCGATATCCGCCTCGCTTTTCCGTGTAATGGTCAGTGGCAAAGAGAAGTATTCCCCCTCGGTCTTTTCACCGCCCAGGGACGCCCAGAAGGCGTCGTAGTCGGCATGCATTTGCGTTTTTTTATCCATATAGCGCCAACTGCGATAAACGTGTACCGCGTTGCTGACCGCCAGAATCTGCTCAGCCCTGGCGAGGTGCGCGAACTGACACAGCGCCTCCATCACCACTCTTTTCGGGAACAGGCCGTAACAGGCTTTGGTAGCCTGCTGAATCACCTCATGCGGGACATCATTGGCCGCGCCCTGCAAGCCCCCAATAAACAGGGTGCGTTTTCCGTTTAACATGCAGAATGTGAACGTAATTTCTGCCAGTATACGCATCTGGTCGTCGCGGATCACAACGGTACTTTCCCCTTCTTTGTCCAGTGAGACCAGACTGACTAAATCAAGCTGGAAGGGCGTACCGTCTTTAGCCTCAATTTTTGCCAGGTTGAGACCACCCTGGCTCAAATAACAGGCCAACTGTTCGCGGCTGAACAACTGACGAAGCAGGTCGTAATGGCTACAGAGCGCGGTCAGCGCGGTATCGCGCTTAATATTGACGGCCATATACGGGCGGTGCAGACGGATAGGCAACCGGGGCTGTCGTGTCAGTAGCGTATTCAGCTCAGGCCATTGGGTCAGGTTTTCCAGCAGTTGGCGGGTGGCTCTTGGCATCAGCAGCGAGCGAATTAAAAACTTACGGCGAAAGCTGGCCTTCCGCCAGAATTTACCCGGCAGTAATTGACCCCGCGTCAGGCGCATAAATAATTGTAAAGGGGACGCAACGTCTGAAGTGTAAAAGGTATTATCAGTAATCTGTGACATGATCATAATCCGCAATGCGATGATTGCGAAAATTGAAACACGCTGAATCTTAACCAATCGTCAATGCCCTGAGCGCTGTCCTTTCCGCTTGCGGTTTGTTTAGATACTGTTGAATTTCAGCTGAAAACTTACCATCAGGATCGCTATGGGTATTAAGGGAAATAAAATTAAAAAGCGCTATCTGTTGCTTATATTCATTCTTATCCTGGGGGCATTCGCCCTTTGGCGGACGCTGAATGCGCCAGTGCCAAATTATCAGACGCTGATTGTGCGTCCGGGAGATCTGCAGCAAAGCGTACTGGCAACCGGCAAACTTGACGCGCTGCGTAAAGTTGACGTCGGGGCGCAGGTGAGCGGTCAGCTCAAAACGCTGTCGGTGGCGATTGGCGACAAGGTGAAGAAAGACCAGTTGCTGGGCGTTATCGACCCTGAACAGGCACAAAACCAGATCAAAGAGGTGGAAGCGACGCTGATGGAGCTGCGCGCCCAGCGCCAGCAGGCTGAAGCGGAGTGGAAACTGGCGCGGGTGACGCTCTCTCGCCAGCAGCAACTGGCAAAAACCCAGGCCGTGTCGCAACAGGATCTGGACACCGCCGCGACCGAGATGGCGGTGAAACAGGCGCAAATTGGCACCATCGATGCGCAGATCAAGCGTAATCAGGCGTCTCTGGATACCGCGAAAACCAACCTCGACTACACCCGCATCGTCGCGCCGATGGCCGGTGAAGTCACGCAGATTACCACCCTGCAAGGGCAGACGGTGATCGCCGCGCAGCAGGCGCCGAACATTCTGACGCTGGCGGACATGGGCACGATGCTGGTGAAAGCGCAGGTCTCTGAAGCCGATGTGATTCACCTTAAGCCGGGGCAAAAGGCCTGGTTTACCGTGCTGGGCGATCCGCAAACCCGCTACGAAGGAACGCTGAAAGACGTGCTGCCGACGCCAGAAAAGGTCAATGATGCCATTTTCTATTACGCCCGTTTTGAAGTACCCAATCCGAAAGGCATTCTGCGACTGGAGATGACCGCACAGGTCCATATTCAGTTAACCGATGTAAAAAACGTTCTGACGATCCCGCTTTCCGCGCTGGGCGACCCGGTCGGAGACAATCGCTACAAGGTGACCCTGCTGCGTAACGGCGAAACCCGTGAGCGCGAAGTGTCCATTGGCGCGCGCAATGACACCGACGTAGAGATCGTGAAAGGGCTGGAAGCCGGGGATGAAGTGGTGACGGGTGAGGGTAAACCGGGAGCCGCGCAATGACGGCATTGCTTGAGCTGAGCAATATTCGCCGCAGTTATCCTTCCGGAGAGGAACAGGTGGAGGTGCTGAAAGGCATCACGCTACAGATCAATGCCGGCGAGATGGTGGCGATCGTGGGGGCGTCTGGCTCCGGCAAATCCACGCTGATGAATATTCTGGGATGCCTTGATAAACCCACCAGCGGCACCTACCGGGTGGCAGGACGCGATGTATCAACGCTGGACCGCGACGCGCTGGCGCAGCTGCGTCGGGAGCATTTCGGCTTTATTTTCCAGCGCTACCATCTGCTGTCTCACCTGACGGCGGCGCAAAACGTCGAAGTCCCCGCCGTTTATGCCGGAACGGAACGAAAACAGCGTCTGGCGCGCGCGCAGGAACTGCTCCAGCGGCTTGGTCTGGGCGATCGCGTCGATTACCAACCCTCGCAGCTTTCTGGCGGTCAACAGCAGCGCGTCAGTATTGCCCGCGCGCTGATGAACGGCGGACAGGTGATCCTCGCCGACGAACCCACGGGCGCGCTCGACAGCCGTTCCGGTGAAGAAGTGATGGCGATTCTGCACCAGCTGCGCGATCGCGGGCACACGGTGATTATCGTCACCCACGATCCCCTGGTCGCGGCCCAGGCGGAGCGGGTGATTGAGATCCATGACGGCGAAATTGTGCGTAATCCGCCCGCGAAGCGTGCCGCTCAGGGACAGGGGATTCAGGAGCCGACGGTGAAAACGGCGTCCGGCTGGAGTCAGTTTATCAGCGGATTCCGTGAAGCGCTCACGATGGCGTGGCTGGCGATGGCGGCCAACAAAATGCGCACGCTGTTGACGATGCTCGGGATCATTATCGGCATCGCGTCGGTAGTGTCGATTGTGGTGGTCGGTGATGCGGCGAAACAACTGGTGCTGGCGGACATCCGCGCCATCGGGACCAACACCATTGATATCTACCCCGGCAAAGATTTTGGCGACGACGACCCGCAGTATCAGCAGGCGCTGAAATACGACGATCTTGCGGCGATTCAGAAACAACCCTGGGTAACCTCCGCCACGCCCGCCGTGTCGCAGAACCTGCGCTTGCGTTATGGCAACACCGATGTTGCCGCCAGCGCGAATGGGGTGAGCGGCGACTATTTTAACGTCTACGGCATGACCTTCAGCGAAGGAACCACCTTTAACCGCGAACAGCTCAATGGCCGCGCGCAGGTCGTGGTGCTCGACAGCAATACCCGACGTCAGTTGTTCCCGCATAAGGCGAACGTGGTGGGCGAGGTGATCCTCGTGGGCAACATGCCCGCGACGGTGATTGGCGTGGCGCAAGAGAAGCAGTCGATGTTTGGCAGCAGCAAAATCCTGCGCGTCTGGTTGCCCTACAGCACGATGTCCGGGCGCATTATGGGGCAGTCGTGGCTGAACTCGATCACCGTGCGGGTGAAAGAGGGCTTCGACAGCGCGCAGGCCGAACAGCAACTCACCCGACTGCTGACGCTGCGCCATGGCAAAAAAGATTTCTTCACCTGGAATATGGACGGTGTCTTGAAAACCGCCGAAAAGACCACACGTACACTTCAATTGTTCCTGACGCTGGTGGCGGTCATTTCACTGGTGGTCGGCGGGATCGGCGTGATGAACATTATGCTGGTGTCGGTTACGGAGCGTACGCGGGAGATAGGCATTCGGATGGCGGTTGGCGCGCGAGCCAGCGATGTGCTGCAGCAATTTTTGATCGAAGCGGTGCTGGTCTGTCTGGTGGGTGGTGCGCTGGGTATCAGCCTGTCGATGCTGATCGCCTTCACGCTGCAACTGTTCCTGCCCGGTTGGGAGATTGGCTTCTCGCCGGTCGCGCTGCTGACGGCATTTTTGTGCTCTACGTTTACCGGCATTCTGTTTGGCTGGCTACCGGCGCGCAACGCGGCGCGACTGGATCCGGTCGATGCGTTAGCGCGAGAGTAACGTTGCGGGAAATAAAAATGCCAGCCGATCGGGCTGGCATTTTATCTGCGGGATGTACACAATGAGACAGAAGAGCTATGCAACAGCTTCTGCTTCGATAGGCACGATGACACTGGCGTGATTGCCTTTTGGCCCCTGGTGAACATCAAACTGGACAGACTGTCCGGCTTTTAGCGTTCTGTAACCATCCATCTGAATGGTGGAATAGTGAGCGAAAATATCTTCGCCGCCGCCTTCAGGGCAGATGAAACCAAACCCTTTGGCATTATTGAACCACTTAACAGTACCCGTTTCCATGCTTCGACATCCTTCGTAAATCTTATATAAGTAAGATGGAATGAACCGGTGGTGGAGTGGGGGTTGTTCAAAACCTCGCCAACTCTCGAAACTACAATTTAGAGAAATCAGGCGGGGCGTCAAGCATCTGACGGGGGGCAGTGGGTAAAAATGAATCAAAAATTTGAAGCAGTTAACGCTATTGGCGGGAATGTGACAGATGTCGCGGATGCCAGTGATAGATGATAGTTATCTATCAATTGAGGTAGATTGAGTGTGCACATCCGCTCTTGTCAGCGGCAGACTGTTCTGCCGGTAACCGTAACTGAAGATGACGACTGACAATGGGTAAGACGAACGACTGGCTGGATTTTGACCAGCTGGCGGCTGACAAAGTGCGAGACGCGCTAAAACCGCCATCTATGTATAAAGTGATATTAGTCAATGATGATTATACTCCGATGGAGTTTGTTATTGACGTGTTACAAAAATTCTTTTCTTATGATGTAGAACGTGCAACGCAACTGATGCTTGCGGTTCACTATCACGGTAAAGCCATCTGCGGCGTTTTCACCGCAGAGGTCGCGGAGACCAAAGTGGCGATGGTGAACACGTATGCGAGGGAGAACGAGCATCCGTTGCTGTGTACGCTAGAAAAAGCCTGAATGCAGGCATAAAAATTGGGGGAGGTGCCTATGCTCAATCAAGAACTGGAACTCAGTTTAAACATGGCTTTCGCCAGAGCGCGCGAGCACCGTCATGAGTTTATGACCGTCGAGCACTTGTTACTGGCGCTGCTCAGTAACCCATCGGCCCGCGAAGCGCTGGAAGCGTGTTCCGTGGACCTCGTGGCGCTCCGTCAGGAACTCGAAGCCTTCATTGAACAAACCACACCCGTTCTGCCTGCCAGTGAAGAAGAACGCGACACGCAGCCGACGCTGAGCTTTCAGCGCGTTCTGCAACGTGCGGTCTTCCACGTTCAGTCCTCCGGGCGCAGTGAAGTGACTGGCGCAAACGTGCTGGTTGCCATCTTTAGCGAACAGGAGTCTCAGGCGGCCTACCTGTTGCGTAAGCATGAGGTCAGCCGTCTCGATGTGGTCAACTTTATTTCTCACGGTACGCGCAAAGATGAGCCGAGTCAGTCGTCCGATCCCGGCAGTCAGCCCAATACCGAAGAACAAGCTGGCGGGGAGGAACGTATGGAGAACTTCACGACTAACCTTAACCAGCTTGCCCGCGTTGGCGGCATTGACCCGCTGATCGGTCGTGACAAAGAACTGGAACGTGCCATTCAGGTGCTGTGCCGTCGGCGTAAAAATAACCCGCTGTTGGTGGGGGAATCTGGCGTCGGGAAAACGGCGATTGCCGAAGGGCTGGCCTGGCGTATCGTGCAGGGCGACGTGCCGGAAGTGATGGCCGATTGCACCATCTATTCGCTGGATATTGGTTCATTGCTGGCGGGCACCAAATACCGCGGTGACTTTGAAAAACGCTTCAAAGCGCTGCTGAAACAACTGGAGCAGGATACCAACAGCATCCTGTTCATTGACGAGATCCACACCATCATTGGTGCCGGTGCGGCATCGGGCGGTCAGGTGGATGCGGCAAACCTGATTAAACCGCTGCTTTCCGGCGGTAAGATCCGCGTGATTGGCTCCACAACCTATCAGGAGTTCAGCAATATTTTCGAGAAAGACCGTGCGTTAGCGCGTCGCTTCCAGAAAATTGATATTACTGAACCGACGGTGGAAGAGACGGTCCAGATCATTAACGGCCTGAAGCCGAAGTACGAAGCGCACCACGACGTGCGTTATACCGCGAAAGCAGTGCGTGCGGCGGTTGAGCTGGCGGTGAAATACATCAACGATCGTCATCTGCCGGATAAAGCGATCGACGTCATTGACGAAGCTGGTGCGCGTGCGCGTCTGATGCCGGTCAGCAAGCGCAAGAAAACCGTTAACGTGGCGGATATCGAATCTGTGGTCGCGCGTATTGCGCGTATCCCGGAAAAGAGCGTGTCACAAAGCGATCGCGATACGCTGAAAAACCTCGGCGACCGTCTGAAAATGCTGGTCTTTGGGCAGGATAAAGCCATTGAGGCGCTGACCGAAGCCATCAAGATGAGCCGCGCAGGTCTGGGACACGAGCATAAGCCGGTAGGCTCCTTCCTGTTTGCCGGTCCGACCGGGGTCGGGAAAACCGAGGTGACGGTACAGCTTTCTAAAGCGCTGGGAATCGAACTGCTGCGTTTTGACATGTCCGAGTATATGGAACGTCATACCGTCAGCCGCCTGATTGGCGCGCCTCCGGGATACGTCGGTTTCGATCAGGGTGGTCTGTTGACGGATGCGGTCATCAAGCATCCCCATGCGGTACTGCTGCTGGATGAAATCGAAAAAGCGCACCCGGATGTCTTTAACCTGCTGCTGCAGGTGATGGACAACGGCACGCTGACGGACAATAACGGGCGTAAAGCCGATTTCCGCAACGTGGTGCTGGTGATGACGACCAACGCCGGCGTACGTGAAACGGAACGTAAATCGATTGGCCTGATTCATCAGGACAACAGCACTGACGCGATGAGTGAAATCAAGAAAGTGTTTACGCCGGAGTTCCGTAACCGTCTCGACAATATTATCTGGTTCGAACACCTGTCTACTGAGGTGATCCACCAGGTTGTCGATAAGTTCATCGTCGAACTGCAGGTTCAGTTGGATCAGAAAGGTGTCTCTCTGGAAGTTAGTCAGGAAGCGCGTAACTGGTTGGCTGAGAAGGGCTACGATCGGGCAATGGGCGCACGTCCAATGGCGCGTGTGATTCAGGATAACCTGAAAAAACCATTGGCGAACGAACTGCTGTTTGGCTCGCTGGTGGACGGTGGGCAAGTGACCGTAGCACTGGATAAAGAGAAAAATGAACTGACCTATGGCTTCCAGAGTGCGCAGAAGCACAAGCCGGAAGCCGCGCATTAATCTCTGCTCTCTCTTTAGCTGACTGACGAACCGGGCCACGTGCCCGGTTCTCTATTGTCTCAGGCCAGCAAACATCTGCTTCAGACGTCAACACGCGTGCGCAGGATCCTTTGTCTTATTCCTTTCAGATTATTCTTCGCCAGAAAAGGGAATGATGAGATGGGTATTAGTAATTATTTAACAATAAATTCCAGAATCTATTCCATCAAATTACATCTCGTACATAACTAATATTATGATCCTGAAATCATTATCACGCTATTCACAGAAAATTCTTACCTTCAATTCTTTCGCAATAGAATAGTAGCCAGACTAATAAATCAGTATTTACATTTTGAAATAGATAATATATGTTGTTCTTGCAGTCTTCTTCATATTTTATTTATTAAGGATAGCCAAATGAAAGTAATTCTGGGGTTCGATAGTCTTCTGACACCTAAAATCATGGTGTTTTTATACTGGATTTTTATGGTCTTAGTGGTTGTTGGTGGCGTAATTTCTATATTTAACGGTCAAATCATTGCAGGATTACTTGGCACAGTTTTCAGTCTGGTTGGCTGTCGCGTCATGTTTGAACTTATTATGATTGCGTTTAAAAACAATGAGTACCTGCGCCTGATTGCACAGAATGCCAATAAATCAGAATAATGGATATTCTCAGGTATTAATCCTGGTTTTCCGCAATCTGATATTTTCTTTTACACTGAGATAACATCCTGACGCTCTGTTTATACATGCAGAGTGTCAGGATGATTCAGTTTAGCTAATGAACAAACGGTTGCTCTCCAGGGCCTTAAAACGCTGCGGCAGGGCAGGCAACACAGGTAAATGCTGTAGACTTTACTTTTTTGTCGGATCGTAAAAGACAAAAGCAATTTTGTTATTGTCAGGATCGCGGACATAAGCACTATAAAAATCATCACCATAGTGTGGGCGGTAACCAGGAGGACCCTCATCCTCGCCACCGTTTTCTAACGCTAAGGCATAGAGCTTATTAATTATATCAACGGAGGGAGCATTAAGCGCCACCATCACGCCATTGCCAAATGTCGCCGGACACTGATTAAAAGGACGGCCAACACATAGCCCTGTGGAATTATTATTCTTGAACGTGCCCCAGGCTGCGCCGTTCTCACTTCGACCATCCAGGGGATAGCCCAGCACGTCCATTAGCGGCGCATAAAATTGATAAGAAATTTCCGGGTTATTGGTACCCAACATGATATAAGAAAACATGACAACTCCTGTTGTGAATAAACATCCTCACTGGTTACTATGCCTGCTCGGGTATCTGAACGGAAGTATTTATATCGTGCTTTCGTTTTCAATCACAAATCCAGAATGAATGTGGGTGACATAGACAGATGAAACCTATATCCAGTACGCCAGACTGATGAATGACTCGCGGTCGAATCTGAGCACAGCATCCCCCTGAAACGGGTTAATCTCAACAATGACTGTAGTAAAATAAAGCCCGACATTCTCTTGATTCCCCCATCACTCGCAAACAGAGACGCTGAGTTCAAAAGCGTTTTATGTCCGTCTGCATGGCAGCAGGCCAGATCTGAGATATGGCATTAGTGAGCGTAATAATGAGTCGTTCAACGTCACCCTGCGCGGTTTCGTGTAACGCTTCGGTGACAATCAGCACCCCGGACGTACTTTGCTTAACGGCCGACCAACCACTTTGCCGATGTGACCAGCGTCGGGCATGGGCTCGTCCTGCGTCATCGGCAAAGATAACTTCACCGGGCTCAGGGTGTTCAGTCTCCCCGGAAAAAGTCTCATAGAACTCATTCCCAATGGCAGGGCGCACTGTTAACGCACCGCTGATCTGGTCGATATCGAACACGGCAACCGGTATGGCAAAGGCGAGAGATGCCGCATTACACAGATCAATCAGCGGATGCAGCGTCGGTAACTCTCCGCTCTTACGATACCGTCTTAGCAGGGATTCTGACGCGCAGCGATATTGCGTTGGCTTAAGGCCCAACTCGGAAAAAGCACGACGCCAGGCTTTAATTTCCGCAAACTCGCCTTCGCGGGTCGCCGCCAGTCGTTTATCTGCGACCGCGAGTAGCTGAGCAACTTGCGCACCCGAACTGGCATCCGCATTGATACCATTAACGCCGATCGCTGCGGAACGAAGTTGCCTGAATCGCGAATAAATTTCAGCGGCATAACATAACGGCATGACATTCTCTCCTTTGCACCAATGTCGGACAGAATACGGGTCATTGCTTTGTGCTGTATTGAATAAAATTGCAGATAAACTCATTCTCTGGAGAGAAAACTCCGGTGACATACCGTAAGCACTGACAAATCTACTCTGTTGTCAGGAACTGGCTATGTCGACAAAACAGGTTAACATTTTCTTGTCTGCCCATGAGCAGAGCGCCACTCACATCATTCATCGCTCTAATGACATGATAACCAGCGCAATCACTGGTCACCATTATTTTCTGATAGACACTACGCTTATAATAACTGACACGTTTGACATCAATATTCAAGAATGTCTGTATGTATGATTTTCTTGGCCATCTAAAATAATTGAAAACAACATCATTTTCCCTGGTAGATAAGGCAATATTTCCCGGATTTACTCCATGAAAAATGCCGTCAATGGTATCAAGCAGTAACTTAAGTTGCATATTACGACTGATAAAAATTACATCACAAAAAGAAAATAACATGGTTTTTTGTTGGAAATGCCTTAGCGAAAAGACTATCCTGTAGTTCCAGAATCCTGGTATCAAATAAATAATCTTAAAATCATCCACCGCTATAAATATGATGGTCTCTTCAGGATTGTATCGTTTTACCAGAGCAGTGACGAGTTCATCAGAATTCTTCTCACTTATATTAAGGTATTCAACATGTAAAGGATAATTATCATGCAATAAATGGCGCAAGCCCTGAATAAAATAGCTATCATTAGATATAATAATCGCGTGCTTTTTTTTATCCATCTTTCCATTCCCTAATTAGAGTGAAAACTTATCAATTTGTTTTCTGAACGCGGATGCCTTTGCCGTCCCTGGGTATAACTCACCCTGCATCATATCTATACCCATATTAAGAAGCGCTACCTTCTGACTTTCTGTATCTACACCCTCCGCAATCACCATGAGTTCCCATGTTCTGGCCGCACTCACCGCTATTTCAATGAGATCACGATGAATCAGTAGACCCTCTTTTTCTTTTGTCACTGCGCGATCCAGTCTGATGGCTTTGACATGATTAACTCTGCTATCGTCAATCATCAGTCTGATGCCTGAAATGCCCAAATGAGAAAAATAGCCAGATATCTTGTCCTTCTGTACGGTGGTATTTTGTTCCTCAACCTCAAACAGTATTAGTGTGTGGATACCTAGCACCTTTCTGAAATCAATCAGTGCATCCTTAACTAAATCGGATGACAACTGCTGACGAGTTACATAAAGAGAAAAAATGAAATCGTCACTTATGAGCATATTGTGTGCGCTTATACTCTCAGCGGTCTTAAGAAGCAACTGAGTGATATAAAAATCATCGAATTCAGAATTAGCACACTCATTGTTGTGAAGTCGATTGACGACATATTCCTGATCCCCTTTTACCTGATAAAAAATATCCGCACCGGCTATGCTGTGATCCCGGGCATTGATAATAGGTTTCAGAAATGGCGTGACCATCATGATTTCCTGGGGTGTGGCATCTAATGCTGGAACAGCATAAATGCACTCTTTCTTCGCTGACTTATCTGTTATTAGCATTTTTCCAACTCCTGAAACCTGTTTATCCTCTATTCAGTCTATGTGCAGCTAAAGATACGGGTAAAGGACACAGAATCTGCATGAACATATAATAGTTCCCGTAAGCAAGATACGGAATAAAAATGATTTTAAATGGGATCATGAAGATTATTATTCTGGAAAATGACAATAAATAAGATTAATTTTCTAATTCATTGCAAAAAACATTATTGATGAAGATATAACCACTTAATGTTTACTCTATCTCAAAGAAAAGTCATCCTCAAAATCGCAACAGCCATTCCTATTTAAAAAGATATAAGAAATTTAGTATGCCAATTTAAACACAATTCGGTAATCTGCGTATTCGCTTTTCAGACATGTGACAGATCAGAGATAGACAGCAGAAAATAAATATTGAGTAAATGCTAATATCCAATTTAATTAATGTGATTCATCATGCAGAACAATGAAAATTACAAGAAAATGCATACATCCGGAATGATACTCTATGTTATATCTGATTAACCAGACTATACTCTTCGATGAAGGGGAATGCTCCATTGCCAACGAAGCTACGGCTGAGGTTATTTTCTTGCCTTCCACGACAGCAAGACTGCTTTCCTTTTTTTTAACTCACTCAAACACTGTTCTTACGCGCCATGAAATTTTAACCAGCGTCTGGGATAGTTATGGTTACCAGGCAACCAACAATACTCTGACTCAGCACGTCTCCATCTTACGCAAAAATTTCTCACTTATTGGGGAAGTATCTGAGATCATTATTACTGTACCCAAAAAGGGTCTGCAACTCTCATCACATACCGATGTACAATTGATAAATAACGAAACAAAAAGTAGCGATGACGCATCAATATATAATAATTCAGAAAGCAATGATTATGCTGCTATAGGCAACCAAAGCAACGTTCCTGATGAAAATAGAGATCAAGACCTGTTACGTTCACCGGTTGCAGAGATGAAAAGGGAATGTCAAAAAATGACTGTCTTTTCAAATAAAATTTCATTACTGCTGCTTTCAGGCGTTATATGCCTGGTACTACTGATTTCCTTGTATTATTTTACATTAAGGACTATGGGCAGTGCGGGAGAGATTGACGCATATGAAGCAGGCAAGATAGGGTCATGCACTCTTCTTTTCTTCCGTAAGGAGGATCTGAAAACTATTGAGCTCAGCAGCCCGGTGATAGAAAAAGTGGCTCAACAATATCTACCTTGTTTACCCGGCAGTATTTATTATGCGGATGCTGAAGATAGCCTGACCTTTGATGGGGAAGGCCGCCTCTCACTCAGTCGCTGTTACCGCTTTAAAGATGAGCCAGAACATATTTTATATTGCAGGAGCTTATACTTTTATGTATCAAATGCTGGACCTTCTTAAAATTATCTTCATTGTCTCACTGGCTTTAATTGTCATAAAAGCGGCGGATGCAATGAGGCCAACAGAGATAAATTGTAGCAGCGCAATTTCGGTCAACTCTCCGGTCAATGATGATTATCTCTTTGAAGGGACGGTGTATGTCAGAATTTTAACGAATGGTGACGGTATGATCAGTTTATCTGGCGTTTCTTTTTCGAAGGTGAAACCCGAGTCTAACAGGAAGCATATGCTGATAAACTACAGCTTTCAGGTCAGTTCCAGACAAAACAACACGTTTGAAATCGATGACGTGCGGCTTTCCAGGCGTCAGCGGGATAAGATGGATGACAATGAAGCCAGCAGCATAGTGCAGGATTTGTTTGATTTTAAAGCCAATCGAGTGAATGTGGAAAAACTCTCAAATTCATACATCTTTGGCGGAATAGCAGGGGCGACATTTATCTGCGTAGAGAAATAATTCATGGTTTATTTCTCGCTTGCATCAATGATCTCTGAATCGCTACGGATAATCTAAACGCTTCTGATTTGTCGATAATATTGGTTTGTATATTCCGCAGGCGGCATCTGTTCGCTCATCCCCCCACGACGTGTGCAATATGCGAAAAAAAAGCCCGTACTTGCGTACGAGCTCTTTCTTAAATATGGCGGTGAGGGGGGGATTGACTCGCTTCGCTCGCCCTGACGGGCAGCCCGCTCACGGTGTTCGCGGTCTGTCCAACGGGCTTTGCCCGTTGTCGAACCCCGGTCGGGGATTCTCATCCCCCCCCCACGGCGTGTGCAATATGCGAAAAAAAAAGCCCGTACTTGCGTACGAGCTCTTTCTTAAATATGGCGGTGAGGGGGGGATTCGAACCCCCGATACGTTGCCGTATACACACTTTCCAGGCGTGCTCCTTCAGCCACTCGGACACCTCACCATATTGTCTTGCTGCCTGACCGCTTGGGGGGCAACGGGGCGCTACTATAGGGAGTTGCGCTAAAACGGTCAAGCAGTATTTACGCTTTGCTTCTCGTTTGGTTACGCATTGTACATCTTCCCCGAAGGAAGCTGTCGGGGAAGTTTTTTTAGCGTTGTGAATCCTCTGTTTTGCCATTCTTCACAACTTCCTCCCGGTCGGTTCATTCATGGGTTCTCCCGACAGACAACACGCTGGCGTCACTGCTGGCTTAATACCATCAGTTGCGGCGCATTTGCCGTCGTCGACCCATTTACCCTGATTGGACCTTTCAGGGCGAGTCACACACAACAAAAAAGGCCGGATAGACCGACCTTTTATTATTTGTACGCCATTCGGGCGTGAAAACAATCAGCGACTACGGAAGACAATGCGGCCTTTGCTCAGGTCGTACGGGGTCAGCTCAACAGTCACTTTGTCGCCCGTCAGGATGCGGATGTAGTTTTTACGCATTTTACCGGAGATGTGTGCAGTAACCACGTGACCGTTTTCTAACTCTACGCGGAACATGGTATTAGGTAACGTTTCGAGAACGGTACCCTGCATTTCAATATTGTCTTCTTTGGCCATCTAATCCTCTGGGGTATCACTACCGTAATTTGAACCGGCAAGATAATGCCGAAGTTCTTTTAATAAGTAAAGATTTGCACGTTCAAAACGCAGCAAACAAAATTTGGCGCATTACTCCGGATTGCTTAAAAAGCACACGGCAAAGCCGCACGTGAAGCGCAACGTATAAGGGAGCGATGAGATAAACGATGGCGTTACCTGACGCGAACGGATCCTTAACGGCAGCGGGGTAATGGGCTAAACCAACTCTGCGTCGCAATTATAACACCCTGACAAAAAATGTGCCGAAAACATTCACCCCTGGGGCAAAAATAACGTCCGGGGGACCCAAAAATCGCGAGGTAAACGTTGCTGGCGCAACGCATCGAGGTGCTCCAGATACACCCGGCGCGAAATTTCGACCGCCCCCAGCGATTCGGTATGATTATTGAGCACCTGACAATCCATTAACTTGCCGCCATGGCGGACAAACTCTGCGCAAAAAACCAGCAGCGCGGTTTTTGACGAGTTTTCCTGCCGACTGAACATCGATTCGCCGCAAAACAGGGAGCCCTGGGAAACGCCATACATCCCCCCGACCAGCTCATTATCGCGCCACACCTCAATGGAATGGGCGTGTCCCAGTTCGTGCAGTCGATGATAGGCCTCCACCACGCCCTGGGTTATCCATGTTCCCTCATCGCGATCGTTGGCGCAGCCGTCGATGACCTGACCAAACGCATAGTTCAGGGTGACACGATACGGAGAACGCTTATGGAAGCGCTTCATGCTGCGGCTGATATGAAACGTGTCAGGCCACAGAATGGCCCGAGGGTCCGGCGACCACCAGAGAATAGGGTCGCCAGGCGAAAACCACGGGAAGATACCACGCTGATAGGCCATCAGCAGGCGCGCAGGGCTCAGATCGCCTCCAAGCGCCAGCAGGCCGTTTGGCTCGCGTAAAGCGCCCTCCGGCGAAGGGAAGGCGATAGAGTGTCGGGAAAGCTGAACCAGGCGCATGACAGCAGAACTCCAGTACGCGAGTCGGATCGTTCAATAATAGCTTACAGACCTTGCTTAAACTGGTAATAACGCCCCTGCTGCGCTAACAGATCTGCGTGATTACCTTGCTCAATAATTTGGCCATTGTCCATCACTATTATTTGATCAAAACGCGCGAGTCCACGCAGGCGATGCGTCACCATCAGTAACGTTTTTCCGCGCATCACATCCGCCAGCAATTCAAGCATTTGGCTTTCGGTGGTCGCATCCAGTCCTTCCGTCGGTTCATCAAGCAGCATCAGCGGCGCATCGTGCAGCAGCGCACGGGCGATCGCCAGACGACGTAGTTCACCGCCGGACAACTGACGACCGCCTTCTCCCAGCCAGCTATTGAGACCGGTATCGTCAAGCAGTTTCTCCAGCCCGACACGGCGCAGCGTGTCTGCCAGTCGCTCGTCACTGGCGTCGGGTGCGGCAAGCAGCAGGTTGTCGCGCAGGGTGGCGCTGAACAAGTGCACGCGCTGCGGCACGACGCTGATGGTCTTGCGCAACGTCTTTTCATTCAATGCCGCAATCGGACGATCGTTAAGCAGGATCTCGCCCTGCTGCGGATCCCACGCGCGCGTGAGCAGTTGCAGCAATGTCGATTTACCGCACCCCGTGCGACCAAGAATGGCGATGTGTTCGCCAGGATTCACCTGAAGAGAGAGCGAATCCAGCGCCTTTTGCGCCTGCCCGGGATAGCTGAATACAACGTCACGCAGCGTCAGGGTAACCTGTTCCGGAACGCCTGACTCGTCGGTCGGGAAAATGACTTCCGGCTTCTGTTCGGTCAACTCGGTGATCCGCACGGCGGAGGCGATGACCTGTCCCAGATGCTGAAATGCGCCGGTAACCGGCGCCAGGGCTTCAAACGCCGCCAGCGCACAAAAGACAAACAGGGCAATCAGCGCCCCCGGCTGAGCGTTACCATCCACGCCGCCTGCCGCCATCCACAGCATCAGCAATATGGCAACGGCGCCGATCAGCAACATCAGCGCCTGTGACAGCGCCGTCAGTTCAGACTGTCGGCGTTGTGCTTCGTGCCACTGTAACTCTGTGGCTTCCATCTGCGCGCGATAACGGTCGCTGGCACCAAAAATAGTCAGTTCGGCCTGGCCCTGTAACCACGCGGTCAGTTGCTGACGATACTGTCCACGCAGATGCGTCAGGTTTTGCCCGGTGGTTTTCCCGGCGCGATAAAATACCGGCGGCATAATAAACAGCGTCAGCAGCATCACACCGCCGAGGGTGCAGGCGAGGGTGACGTCAAGCACGCTCAGCCCGATCGTCACAACCATAATCACCACAAAGGCACCCACCAGCGGCGAGATGACGCGCAGGTAGAGGTGATCCAGCGTATCCACATCTGCCACAATGCGGTTCAACAATTCACCCTGACGATAACGGGCCAGCCCGGCAGGGGAGAGCGGTAACAATTTGCTGAAGGTGTGAACGCGCAAATGCTGCAGCACGCGGAAGGTCGCATCATGGCTGACCAGTCGCTCGAAATAGCGTCCTGCAGTTCGGGTGATGGCTGCGCCGCGCACGCCCGCAGCAGGGAGCATGTAGTTAAAACTGTAGATACCGGCAAAACCCGCCACGGCTGACGCTGAGAGGAACCAGCCGGACAGCGTCAGCAGGCCAATACTGGCGAGCAGGGTGACGATCGCCAGCACGATGCCCAGCGTTAACATCCATTTGTGACGTTTATAGAGCGTCAGATAAGGTAGCAGCGCGCGCATTTAGATCTCCTCCTGACGATGGGCCAACAGCGTCGCAAATGCGCCATTAGCGGTACTCAACTCGGCCCAGGAGCCCTGTTCGATAATCTGTCCGTCCTGCATCACCCAAATCGTGTCCCAGTCGGCAAGATCTTCAAGCTGGTGCGTGACCATCAGCGTTGTCTGGCGCTTTGAGGCAGCTTTCAGCGCCTGCATGACCCGCTGTTCACTATGAGCGTCCAGGCTGGCCGCGGGTTCATCCAGCAGCAGCAACTTGCAGGGATTGAGGAGTGCACGTGCTACCGCTACGCGTTGTGCCTGGCCTACGGACAGGCGTCCGGCCTGATCGCCAACGGGAGTATCAACGCCCTGTGGCAACAGCGGCAGAAATTCGCTGACCCAGGCGCTGTCGAGCGCTGCGCGCAGTTCTTGCTCGCTGGCATTGGGGCGGGCCAACAGAACGTTTTCCCGTATTGTCGCCGCAGGTAACTGTGGGTTTTGCCCCACCCAGGAGAGATGTCTGCGCCAGGACTCCACCGACAAATCGCGCAGTTCCACGCCGTTAATGCGCAGCGAGCCCTGATAGGAAAGGAAGCCGGAAAGTGCATTCAGCAATGAACTCTTGCCTGAACCGCTACGACCGACCAGCACGGTACGCTGCCCGGCGGGAAGCGAGAAATTCAGCGGTCCCGCCAGCGTTTTACCTTCCGGGGAGGTGATAATGAGGTCTTCAGCGTCAATGGAAACAGGGTCTTGCGTGGATAATTCAACATCGCCGCCTTCCGGATGGGCGAGCGGCGTTTCCATAAAGGTTTTCAGACTGTCAGCCGCGCCCACCGCCTGCGCTTTGGCGTGATAGAACGTACCCAAATCGCGCAGCGGCTGGAAAAACTCAGGAGCCAGAATGAGGGCCAGGAATCCCGCCGCCAGCGTAACACCCGTACCATAATGGCCGAAGTTAAGTTCGCCGAGGTAGGAAAAGCCAAAGTAAACCGCGACCAGCGCGATGGAAAGCGAGGTGAAAAATTCCAGTACGCCCGATGATAAAAAGGCGAGGCGCAGCACTTCCATCGTGCGCTGGCGGAAATCTTGCGACGCGACGCGAATGCTTTCTGTTTCCGCGTCACCACGGCCAAAAATGCGCAGGGTATCCATTCCGCGTAAGCGATCGAGAAAATGCCCGCTCAGGCGGGCCAGCGCGAGGAAGTTACGACGGTTAGCATCGGCAGCGCCCATACCGACCATCGCCATGAACAGCGGGATCAGCGGCGCAGTGCCGAGCAGGATCAGCGCGGCGGCCCAGTTCGATGGGAAAATAGCCGCCACGATCAGGATGGGCACACACACGGCCAGCGCCATCTGCGGCAGATAACGTGCATAGTAATCGTGCATATCGTCAATTTGTTCCAGCACCAGCGTGGCCCAACTTCCCGCCGGTCGCCCCTGAATCCACGCCGGACCGGCCTGTTGCAGGCGATTGAGAACCTGGCGGCGGATCTCAAATCGGATATGTTGCCCCGCATGGAATCCCACGCGTTCGCGTAGCCATACCACCCAGGCACGCAGGATAAAGATCAACACCAGTATGACGAATGGCATCAGCAGCGCCTCGCGCGGGATGTTATCCATGATCATATGTTGCAGAATGCGAGCCATAATCCAGGCCTGAGCGACAATCAGTACACCACTCACGAACCCCAGCAGACGGGAAATCATAAGCCAGCGTTGGGAAATGACACTTTGCTGTTTTAACCAGAGGGTTAGCTCTTTTTGACGAGTTTTATTCATTGCGCGCTTAGCAGGTGAGTTATCAGAATTTTTTGGCAGGGCAATGTTACAACGAGGCAAAAATAAAGGCGACTTATAGTCGCCTTATTTACTTTTGTTACTGATTTGTAAAAACTATTTGCACGCGTCGGCTAAACCGTCGAGGTAACGTTCGGCATCCAGCGCAGCCATACAACCGGTGCCTGCGGAGGTAATAGCCTGACGATAAATGTGGTCCATCACGTCGCCAGCGGCGAAGACGCCCGGGATGCTGGTCTGAGTCGCGTTACCGTGACTGCCGGACTGCACTTTGATGTAGCCGTTTTCGAGCTCAAGCTGCCCTTCGAAAATTGCGGTGTTCGGGCTGTGGCCGATGGCAACAAACAGACCCGCGACTTCCAGCGACTCAATGTTGTCGGCATTCTGCGTATCGCGCAGGCGCAGACCCGTAACGCCCATCTGATCGCCGGTCACTTCTTCCAGCGTGCGGTGAGTGTGCAGCACGATGTTGCCGTTCTCCACTTTGTCCATCAGACGTTTAATCAGAATTTTTTCCGCGCGAAAACCATCACGACGGTGAATCAGGTGAACTTCAGAGGCGATGTTCGCCAGATACAGCGCTTCTTCGACGGCCGTGTTACCGCCACCGATGACCGCCACTTTCTGGTTGCGATAGAAAAAGCCGTCGCAGGTTGCGCAGGCTGAAACGCCACGGCCTTTGAACGCTTCTTCAGACGGCAGACCGAGATAACGGGCGGACGCGCCGGTTGCGATAATCAGCGCATCACAGGTGTACTCTGCACTGTCACCAATCAGACGGAACGGACGGTTTTGCAGGTCCACTTTATTGATGTGATCGAAGATTACCTCGGTTTCAAACTTAGTCGCATGCTCGTGCATACGTTCCATCAGCAGGGGACCGGTCAGATCGTTCGGATCGCCAGGCCAGTTTTCCACTTCCGTCGTGGTGGTCAGTTGACCGCCTTTTTCCATACCGGTAATCAACACCGGCTGCAGGTTTGCGCGCGCAGCATAGACCGCCGCGGTGTATCCCGCCGGGCCGGAACCCAGGATAAGCAGTTTACTGTGTTTGGTCGTGCCCATGAGATCCTCATTGTTGTTGGCAGGCAATGGGCTGGATTGTAGGGAATTTAGTGGCGTAAAAAAAGAGTATAGCGATTTTGTTAACAATTTGTGCAATAGACCAGGCCAATGAGTGAACAAATCTGCAGCCGCGCCATAAAAAATTCTACTTAAAATCGGTCAGTTATAAGGTGATAAAATGACGAAATGTCTTAACGCATAATGAATAACTGGCATGTTGTACTAAAAATCGATGTTTTACTTTGACAATCACCTGCCGTTTTGCGAAAACATTCGAGGAAGAAAAAAACAGTGTTGTGTGTGTGCCGCATAATCATGCATATAAATACCATGTTTACCGGGCTAGCGAAATCTACGCATGGCGTGGACAGACGCCATTCGTGATGTCGATAGCTGCCGTCAGGCAACGGTCTTCTCACTATAGACCCAGGCATTGCGCGCCGTTAATCCTCTGGGTTTCGGTCTATTGTGATGGGCATCGACTCTCGACAATGATGTTTGATGAGTCAGGCAGGAGTAGGGAAGGAATACAGAGAGACAATAATAATGGTAGATAGCAAAAAGCGCCCTGGCAAAGATCTCGACCGTATCGATCGTAACATTCTTAATGAGTTACAAAAGGATGGGCGTATTTCTAACGTCGAGCTTTCTAAACGAGTGGGACTTTCCCCGACGCCCTGCCTTGAGCGTGTGCGTCGTCTGGAAAGACAGGGTTTCATTCAGGGCTATACCGCTCTGTTAAACCCGCATTATCTGGATGCATCACTTCTGGTATTTGTTGAGATTACTCTGAATCGTGGCGCTCCGGATGTGTTTGAACAATTCAATGCTGCCGTACAGAAACTTGAAGAAATTCAAGAGTGTCATTTGGTGTCCGGTGATTTCGACTACCTGTTGAAAACACGTGTGCCGGACATGTCAGCGTACCGTAAGCTGCTAGGGGAAACCCTGCTGCGTCTGCCTGGCGTGAATGACACACGGACTTACGTGGTTATGGAAGAAGTCAAACAGAGTAATCGTCTGGTTATTAAGACGCGCTAATACGGAACAGGTGCAAAATCGGCGTATTTTGATTACACTCCTGTTAATCCATACAGCAACAGTGCCGGGGTAACCCGGTGCTGTTGTCCGTTTTAGCATCGGGCAGGAAAAGCCTGAAACCTGGAGAGCCTTTTTTGAGCCAGGAATACACTGAAGACAAAGAAGTCACATTGACAAAGTTAAGTAGCGGGCGCCGACTTCTGGAGGCGTTGCTGATTCTTATTGCCCTTTTTGCCGTCTGGCTGATGGCAGCCTTACTCAGCTTTAACCCTTCAGATCCCAGTTGGTCGCAAACGGCCTGGCATGAGCCTATCCATAATCTGGGTGGGGCTCCGGGTGCCTGGCTGGCAGATACCCTGTTCTTTATCTTTGGGGTTATGGCGTACACCATTCCCGTCATCATTGTGGGAGGGTGCTGGTTTGCCTGGCGTCATCAGGCGACCGATGACTACATCGACTATTTTGCCGTCTCGCTGCGCATCATTGGCGTGCTGGCGCTCATCCTCACCTCCTGTGGCCTTGCCGCAATCAATGCCGACGATATCTGGTACTTCGCGTCCGGCGGGGTAATTGGCAGTCTGTTGAGTACCACGCTGCAACCGCTGCTGCACAGCAGTGGCGGCACCATTACGCTTTTGTGCGTGTGGGCCGCGGGGCTGACGCTCTTCACCGGTTGGTCATGGGTCAGCATCGCCGAAAAACTTGGCGGCTGGCTGCTCAATATTCTGACCTTTGCCAGCAACCGTACTCGTCGTGATGATACCTGGGTTGAAGACGACGAATACGAAGACGATGACGAGTACGAAGATGAAGCGGCGGGCGGGAAACATGAATCTCGTCGGGCGCGTATTCTTCGCGGTGCGCTGGCGCGCCGTAAACGTCTGGCTGAAAAATTTATCAATCCGCATGGTCGTCAGACGGATGCGGCGCTGTTCTCCGGCAGGCGCATGGATGACGATGATGAGGTCGCATACAGCGCGCGCGGCGTTGAGGCCGATCCTGGCGATGTCCTGTTCTCCGGACATCGTGCGACGCAGCCCGAGTATGATGAATACGATCCACTTTTAAACGGTCATTCGGTGACCGAACCGGTCGCTGCGGCGGCAGCAGCAACGGCGGCGACGCAGGCCTGGGCTGCCCCGGCCGATCCGATTATGCCAACGCCGCCTGTGCAGGGCGCGGAAACGGTTCCTGTACAACCTGCCGTTGAATGGCAACCTGTTCCGGGTCCGCAAACCGGTGAGCCGGTGATAGCCCCTGCGCCGGAAGGCTATCCGCCACACACGCAGTATGCGCAACCGCAACACGCGCAGTATGAGTCGTGGCAACAGCCGGTTCCGACTGAACCGCAATACACAGCACCTGTGGACCCTGAAACCGGTTATTTACAGCCAGGTGTACCGCAGCAACCGTGGCAGCCTGAGCCGGCTTATCAGCCTGAGCCGGCTTATCAGCCTGCGCCGCAGGAACCGGTGGTTCAGCAAATGCCTGTTGCAGAGCCTGAACCCATGGTGGAAGAGACGAAACCTGCGCGTCCGCCTCTGTACTATTTTGAAGAAGTGGAAGAGAAGCGCGCGCGTGAACGCGAGCAGCTGGCGGCATGGTATCAGCCGATTCCAGAGCCTGTTAACGCGCCTGAACCGGTGGCTTCTGCGCCATCAGCCGCGCCTTCCATACCGCCAGTTGACGCCGCAGCGGCTATGGCACCGATCGCCGCAGGCGTGAAGGATGCGACGTTATCAGCGGGTGCGACTGCGGCAGCAGCAGCGCCGATCTTCAGCCTTGCGAACGACGGAGCGCCGCGTCCACAGGTGAAAGAAGGAATTGGCCCGCAGTTGCCTCGTCCGAATCGCGTGCGCGTACCGACGCGCCGTGAACTGGCGTCGTATGGCATTAAATTACCGTCTCAGCGCATGGCTGAGGAGAGAGTACGTGAAGCCGGGCAGCACGATCCGCAATATAGTGGTGATGAAATCGAGGCCATGCAGCAGGATGAACTGGCTCGCCAGTTTGCCCAGTCGCAGCAAAGTCGCTATGGCAATGAGTATCCGGGCGATGTGACGCCAGCCGACGATGAAGATGCCGCTGCAGAAGCCGAACTGGCGCGCCAGTTTGCCTCTTCGCAGCAGCAACGCTACGCCGGTGAGCAACCTGCGGGAGCAAATCCGTTCTCGCTGGATGACTTTGAGTTCTCACCGATGAAAACGCTGGTGGATAATGGTCCGCATGAACCGTTGTTTACGCCGGGCGTGATGCCGGAATCTGCGCCTGTTCAGTCGCCGCAGTATCAGCAACCGCAACAGCCAGTGGTTCCGCAACCGCAGTATCAGCAGCCGCAACAGCCGGTGGTTCCGCAACCGCAGTATCAGCAGCCACAACAGCCGGTAGCGCCGCAAACGCACTATCAACAGCCGCAACACCAGGTGGCCCCGCAACAACCCGCAGCACCGCAGCCGCAGGAAAGTCTGATTCATCCGCTGCTGATGCGTAACGGTGACAGTCGTCCATTGCAAAGACCGACGACGCCGTTGCCTTCACTGGATCTGCTGACGCAGCCACCGAGTGAAGTCGAGCCGGTTGATACTTTTGCGCTGGAGCAAATGGCGCGCCTGGTTGAAGCCCGTCTGGCTGACTTCCGCATCAAAGCTGATGTCGTGAACTACTCGCCAGGTCCGGTGATTACGCGTTTTGAGCTGAATCTGGCACCGGGCGTGAAGGCTGCCCGTATTTCCAACCTCTCTCGTGACCTGGCGCGTTCGCTTTCGACCGTCGCGGTGCGTGTGGTGGAAGTGATTCCGGGTAAACCGTACGTGGGCCTGGAATTGCCGAATAAAAAACGCCAGACCGTGTATCTGCGTGAAGTGCTGGATAACGCGAAGTTCCGTGACAATCCGTCGCCGCTGACCGTGGTGCTGGGTAAAGATATTGCCGGCGATCCGGTGGTGGCTGACCTGGCAAAAATGCCGCACCTGCTGGTGGCGGGTACAACCGGTTCGGGTAAATCGGTTGGGGTGAATGCCATGATCCTCAGCATGCTTTACAAGGCGCAACCGGAAGACGTTCGCTTCATTATGATCGACCCGAAAATGCTGGAACTGTCGGTTTACGAAGGCATTCCGCATCTGCTAACGGAAGTCGTCACCGATATGAAAGACGCCGCCAACGCCCTGCGCTGGAGCGTTAACGAGATGGAGCGCCGTTACAAGCTGATGTCTGCGCTGGGCGTGCGTAATCTGGCGGGTTACAACGAGAAGATTGCCGAAGCCGCGCGGATGGGACGTCCGATTCCGGATCCGTACTGGAAGCCCGGAGACAGTATGGATGCGCAGCATCCGGTACTGGAAAAACTGCCGTATATCGTTGTGCTGGTGGATGAATTTGCCGACCTGATGATGACCGTCGGTAAGAAAGTTGAAGAGTTGATTGCCCGTCTGGCGCAAAAAGCCCGTGCGGCAGGGATCCACCTGGTGCTGGCGACGCAGCGTCCGTCGGTTGACGTGATTACGGGTCTGATCAAAGCCAACATTCCGACCCGTATTGCGTTCACCGTGTCCAGTAAGATTGACTCGCGTACCATCCTCGATCAGAGCGGTGCAGAATCGCTGCTGGGGATGGGCGACATGCTCTACTCCGGGCCGAACTCCACCATGCCGGTGCGTGTTCACGGCGCATTTGTCCGTGACCAGGAAGTGCATGCGGTGGTTCAGGACTGGAAGGCGCGTGGACGTCCGCAATATGTTGACGGCATCACCTCCGACAGCGAAAGCGAAGGCGGCGGCGGTGGTTTTGACGGCGGTGAAGAGCTGGATCCGTTATTTGATCAGGCGGTCAACTTTGTGACGGAGAAACGTAAAGCGTCCATCTCCGGCGTACAGCGCCAGTTCCGCATCGGCTACAACCGCGCGGCGCGCATCATCGAACAGATGGAAGCGCAGGGGATCGTCAGCGAACAGGGCCATAACGGCAATCGCGAAGTGCTGGCTCCACCGCCGTTTGACTAAGTGCAAAGTTACGTAATTCAGTATTGTCTTCTTTCCTCACGCTGATTTTTGGCCTGGAATGGATAGCAGAGGGATCTCCCGGTCGGGAGTGACGTATTTTGAGGAATAACAATGAAAAAAATCGCAATCACCTGTGCATTACTCTCAGGATTCGTGGTAAGCAGCGTTTGGGCGGATGCCGCCAGCGATCTGAAAAGTCGTCTGGATAAAGTGAGTAGCTTCCACGCCAGCTTCACGCAGAAAGTGACCGATGGCAGTGGTGCCGCTGTCCAGGAAGGTCAGGGTGATTTGTGGGTGAAGCGTCCGAACCTGTTCAACTGGCACATGACGCAGCCAGACGAAAGCATTCTGGTTTCTGATGGTAAAACGCTGTGGTTCTTTAACCCGTTTGTTGAGCAAGCCACCGCGACCTGGCTGAAAGACGCCACCGGCAACACGCCGTTTATGCTGATTGCCCGCAACCAGTCCAGCGACTGGCAGCAGTACAATATCAAGCAGAATGGTGACGACTTCGTTCTGACGCCGAAAACCAGCAACGGCAACCTGAAACAGTTCACCATCAACGTGAGCCGTGACGGGACCATTCATCAGTTCAGCGCCGTGGAGCAGGATGACCAGCGCAGCAGCTACCAGCTGAAATCGCAGCAGAATGGCAGCGTTGACGCATCGAAATTCACCTTTACTCCGCCGCAAGGTGTAACGGTAGACGACCAACGTAAGTAGAGGCATGCGTGGGCAACCTGTCGCTCGATTTTTCTGATAATACCTTTCAGCCACTGGCCGCGCGGATGCGGCCAGAAAATTTAGCGCAGTATATTGGTCAGCAGCACCTGTTGGCTGCGGGTAAACCGTTGCCGCGCGCGATTGAAGCCGGACATCTGCACTCCATGATTTTGTGGGGGCCGCCAGGCACCGGAAAAACCACGCTGGCTGAAGTGATTGCTCGTTACGCTGATGCCGACGTTGAGCGGATTTCAGCGGTCACCTCCGGTGTGAAAGAGATCCGTGAAGCCATCGAACGCGCCCGGCAGAATCGTAATGCCGGACGCCGTACCATCCTGTTTGTTGACGAAGTCCATCGCTTCAACAAAAGCCAGCAGGATGCGTTCCTGCCGCACATTGAAGATGGCACCATCACCTTTATTGGGGCAACCACCGAGAATCCCTCGTTTGAGCTAAATTCCGCGTTGTTGTCGCGTGCGCGCGTCTATTTGCTCAAGTCGCTGACGACGGACGATATTGAGCAGGTTCTGAGTCAGGCGATGGAAGACAAGGCACGGGGTTACGGTGGACAGGATATCGTTCTGCCGGATGACACCCGCAAAGCCATCGCGGAACTGGTCAACGGCGATGCGCGTCGGGCACTGAACACGCTGGAAATGATGGCCGATATGGCGGAAGTGGATGACAGCGGCAAGCGGGTACTGCTGCCCGCGCTGTTGACCGAAATCGCCGGCGAGCGCAGCGCGCGTTTCGATAACAAAGGTGACCGCTTCTACGATCTCATTTCCGCATTGCATAAATCGGTTCGCGGCAGTGCGCCGGATGCGGCGCTTTACTGGTATGCGCGCATCATTACGGCGGGGGGCGATCCGCTGTACGTGGCGCGTCGTTGCCTGGCGATTGCTTCCGAAGATGTGGGCAATGCCGATCCGCGCGCGATGCAGGTGGCGATCTCCGCCTGGGACTGCTTTACGCGTGTGGGGCCTGCTGAAGGCGAGCGCGCCATCGCGCAGGCGATTGTCTATCTGGCCTGCGCACCGAAAAGCAATGCAGTGTATACCGCATTCAAAGCGGCGATGTCTGATGCCCGTGAACGTCCAGACTATGACGTACCTGTCCATCTGCGCAATGCGCCGACGAAGCTGATGAAAGAGATGGGCTACGGTCAGGAATATCGTTATGCGCATGATGAACCGAATGCCTATGCCGCCGGTGAGGACTATTTCCCTCCGGAGATGGCACAAACGCGCTATTATCACCCCACAAACAGAGGTCTTGAGGGCAAGATTGGCGAAAAGCTCGCCTGGCTCGCCGGACAGGATCAAAATAGCCCTATAAAACGCTACCGTTAGCGCAGGCGTTGCGGTAATGTTGGCACTGTATCCCTGTGACCGCAGGCTGTGGTCACATTTTCCTCTTTCAATTCGATAAGCACAGGATAAGCATGCTCGATCCCAATCTGCTGCGTAATGAGCCAGACGCAGTCGCTGAAAAACTGGCACGCCGGGGCTTTAAGCTGGATGTAGATAAGCTGCGCGCTCTTGAAGAGCGTCGTAAAGTTTTGCAGGTCAATACCGAAAACCTGCAGGCAGAGCGTAACTCTCGATCGAAATCCATCGGCCAGGCGAAAGCGCGCGGGGAAGATATCGAGCCTTTACGTCTGGAAGTGAACAAACTGGGCGAAGAGCTGGATGCAGCAAAAGCGGAGCTGGATGTTTTACAGGCTGAGATCCGCGATATCGCGTTGACCATTCCGAACCTGCCTGCTGACGATGTTCCGGTCGGTAAAGATGAGAACGATAACGTTGAAGTCAGCCGCTGGGGGACCCCGCGCGAGTTCGATTTTGAGGTTCGCGATCACGTTACGCTGGGCGAAATGCATACCGGGCTGGACTTTGCTGCCGCCGTTAAGCTGACGGGCTCCCGTTTTGTGGTGATGAAAGGGCAGATTGCGCGTATGCATCGTGCGCTCTCGCAGTTCATGCTCGATCTGCACACTGAGCAGCATGGCTACAGCGAAAACTATGTGCCGTATCTGGTCAACCATGACACCCTGTACGGTACCGGTCAGTTACCGAAATTTGCCGGCGATCTGTTCCATACTCGTCCGCTGGAAGAAGAGGCTGACAGCAGTAACTACGCGCTGATCCCGACAGCGGAAGTCCCGCTGACCAACCTGGTGCGTGATGAGATCATCGACGAGGATCAGTTGCCGATCAAAATGACGGCGCATACGCCATGCTTCCGTTCGGAAGCGGGTTCTTACGGTCGCGATACCCGTGGTCTGATCCGTATGCACCAGTTCGACAAAGTTGAAATGGTACAGATCGTTCGCCCGGAAGATTCAATGGCGGCGCTGGAAGAGATGACCGGGCATGCTGAGAAAGTTCTGCAACTGCTTGGCCTGCCGTATCGCAAAATCATTCTTTGCACCGGCGACATGGGCTTTGGCGCATGCAAAACCTACGATCTGGAAGTGTGGGTTCCGGCGCAGAATACCTACCGCGAGATCTCTTCCTGCTCTAACGTCTGGGATTTCCAGGCACGCCGTATGCAGGCACGTTGCCGCAGCAAGTCCGACAAAAAGACCCGTCTGGTTCATACCCTGAATGGTTCAGGTCTGGCTGTGGGTCGTACGCTGGTGGCCGTGATGGAAAACTACCAGCAGGCTGATGGCCGTATTGAAGTGCCGGAAGTGCTGCGTCCGTACATGAACGGACTGGAATATATTGGTTAATCCTCGCTTCATCTCTTTCTTAAAAGCGCCTTTGGGCGCTTTTTTTATGCCTGTTTGACGCCGGACAATAATCCTTACTCCCTTGTAGGTAATATTGTCTGTGAATGGAACTCAGCATTTTACGCTACTATCCTATAAATTCGTTGTATATAACTCTATATAACGTTACTTAACTACTCTAAAAATAACATCAATTTCTGTTTTATTACTGTAAGCAAGCAGAGTGAGCCTTTATGAAAACTAAGATCCCTGATGCCGTGATGGCAGCGGAGGTGAGTCGTCGTGGTTTAGTCAAAACGACGGCGATAGGCGGACTGGCGATGGCCAGCAGCGCGTTTACCCTGCCATTTACCCGAATCGCCAATGCCGCCGAAGCCCTGAGCCCGGCGCAGGCCAGTGAAAAAGTCATCTGGAGCGCGTGTACCGTGAACTGCGGGAGTCGTTGCCCGTTGCGCATGCATGTTGTGGATGGCGAAATCAAATACGTTGAAACCGACAATACGGGTGATGACAACTATGACGGCTTGCATCAGGTGCGTGCCTGTTTGCGTGGGCGCTCCATGCGCCGTCGCGTCTATAACCCGGATCGTCTGAAATACCCGATGAAACGCGTGGGCAAGCGCGGAGAAGGTAAATTCGAGCGCATCAGTTGGGATGAGGCGTACGACCTCATTGCCAGCAATATGCAGCGTCTGATTAAAGACTACGGTAACGAGTCTATCTACCTGAACTACGGTACCGGTACGCTGGGTGGTACGATGACCCGCTCATGGCCGCCGGGAGATACTCTGGTGGCGCGTCTGATGAACTGCTGCGGCGGTTATCTGAACCACTATGGTGACTACTCCTCCGCGCAAATTGCGGCGGGGCTGAACTATACCTACGGCGGCTGGGCAGATGGTAACAGCCCGTCTGACATCGAAAACAGTAAGCTGGTTGTGCTGTTCGGTAACAACCCTGGCGAAACCCGCATGAGCGGCGGTGGGGTCACCTACTATCTGGAGCAGGCGCGACAGAAATCGAATGCCCGGATGATCATTATCGACCCGCGCTATACCGACACCGGGGCGGGTCGTGAAGATGAGTGGATCCCGATTCGTCCGGGTACCGATGCGGCGCTGGTGAATGCGCTGGCTTACGTGCTGATCACTGAGAATATGGTCGACCAGCCATTCCTCGATAAGTACTGTGTGGGCTACGACGAGAAAACCTTACCGGCCAGCGCACCGAAGAATGGTCACTATAAGGCCTATATTCTGGGGCAGGGGAACGACGGTACGCCAAAAACGCCTGAGTGGGCGGCGCAAATTACCGGCATTCCGGCAGACCGCATTATCAAACTGGCGCGTGAAATCGGCAGTGCAAAACCGGCCTACATCAGCCAGGGGTGGGGACCGCAGCGTCACGCGAACGGTGAAATCGCCACCCGGGCTATTTCTATGTTGGCCATTCTGACCGGTAACGTCGGGATTAACGGCGGCAACAGCGGCGCACGTGAAGGCTCTTACGATCTGCCGTTTGTACGGATGCCCACGCTGGAAAACCCGGTAGAAACCAGTATCTCCATGTTTATGTGGACCGATGCAATTGAACGTGGTCCGGAAATGACCGCGCTGCGTGATGGGGTGCGCGGCAAAGACAAGCTCGACGTGCCGATTAAGATGATCTGGAACTACGCCGGTAACTGTCTGATCAACCAGCACTCAGAGATCAACCGCACGCACGACATCCTGCAGGATGACAAGAAGTGCGAAATGATTGTCGTCATCGATTGCCACATGACGTCGTCGGCGAAGTATGCCGACATCCTGCTGCCGGACTGTACGGCTTCTGAGCAGATGGACTTCGCGCTGGACGCCTCCTGCGGGAATATGTCTTACGTGATTTTCGCCGATCAGGCCATCAAGCCGCGTTTCGAATGCAAAACTATCTATGAAATGACCAGCGAGTTGGCGAAGCGCCTGGGCGTCGAATCGCAGTTTACCGAAGGGCGCACTCAGGAAGAGTGGATGCGTCATCTGTACGAGCAGTCGCGTCAAGCCATTCCGGAACTGCCGACCTTTGAGGAATTCCGTAAACAGGGTCTGTTTAAGCAGCGCGATCCGCAAGGGCATCACGTGGCCTATAAGGCGTTCCGCGACGATCCGCAGGCTAATCCGTTGACGACACCGTCGGGTAAAATCGAGATCTACTCGCAGGAGTTGGCGGAGATTGCCGCCACCTGGGAACTGCCAGAAGGCGATGTCATCGATCCATTGCCGATCTACACGCCGGGTTTTGAGAACTACAACGATCCGTTGACCAAAGATTATCCGCTACAGCTAACGGGCTTCCACTATAAATCCCGGGTTCACTCTACCTATGGCAACGTTGATGTCCTGAAAGCGGCGTGCCGCCAGGAGATGTGGATCAATCCACTGGACGCGCAAAAACGG
Organism: Citrobacter amalonaticus Y19; assembly: GCF_000981805.1. Taxonomy (NCBI): domain Bacteria; kingdom Pseudomonadati; phylum Pseudomonadota; class Gammaproteobacteria; order Enterobacterales; family Enterobacteriaceae; genus Citrobacter; species Citrobacter amalonaticus. Next base: position 957,890 of record NZ_CP011132.1, read on the forward strand.
GGTATCCGCAACGGTGATAAGGTCCGTATCTTCAACGGCCGCGGGGAGCTGCATATTGAGGCGAAAGTGACGCCGCGTATGATGCCTGGCGTGGTCGCGTTAGGTGAGGGGGCCTGGTATGACCCGGATACGAAACGCATTGACCAGGGCGGTTGTATCAACGTGTTGACCACGCAGCGCCCGTCTCCTCTGGCGAAGGGGAACCCGTCACATACGAACCTTGTTCAGGTTGAGAAGGTGTAAGGAGTAACCGATGACAACCCAGTATGGATTTTTTATTGATTCCAGCCGTTGCACCGGTTGTAAAACCTGCGAACTGGCCTGTAAAGATTACAAAGACTTAACCCCGGATGTTAGCTTTCGCCGCATTTATGAATACGCGGGCGGAGACTGGCAGGAAGACAACGGCGTCTGGCATCAGAACGTATTTGCTTACTATCTGTCCATTGCCTGCAACCACTGTGAAGATCCGGCCTGTACCAAGGTCTGCCCGAGCGGCGCGATGCACAAACGGGAAGACGGCTTTGTGGTGGTGGATGAAGATATCTGCATCGGCTGTCGCTACTGTCATATGGCCTGCCCGTACGGCGCGCCGCAGTATAATGCTGCCAAAGGTCACATGACCAAGTGCGATGGCTGTCATGACCGCGTGGCCGATGGCAAGAAACCCATCTGCGTGGAATCTTGTCCGCTGCGCGCGCTGGATTTCGGTCCTATCGACGAACTGCGCAAGCAACACGGTGAACTGGCTGCCGTTGCCCCACTGCCGGGCGCGCACTTCACGAAACCGAGTATTGTGATCAAACCGAATGCCAACAGCCGTCCGACCGGGGATACCACCGGTTATCTGGCGAATCCGAAGGAGGTGTAAGATGGGAAGTGGATGGCATGAGTGGCCGCTGATGATCTTCACGGTCTTCGGACAATGTGTGGTTGGCGGCTTCATTGTTCTGGCGCTGGCGCTGATGAAAGACGATCTGCGTGCAGAAACGCAACAGCACGTGATTACCTGCATGTTCGCGCTGTGGGTGCTGATGGGAATAGGTTTTATCGCTTCCATGCTGCACCTCGGCTCGCCAGTGCGGGCCTTTAACTCGCTTAACCGCGTAGGATCGTCGGCACTGAGTAATGAAATTGCCAGCGGTTCGATTTTCTTTGCGGTTGGCGGGATTGGCTGGCTGCTGGCCGTGCTGAAAAAGCTCACTCCGGCTCTGCGTAACTTGTGGCTGCTGCTCACGATGGTACTGGGCGTGCTGTTCGTCTGGATGATGGTGCGCGTCTATAACAGCATCGATACCGTACCGACCTGGTACAGCGTCTGGACGCCGCTGGGCTTCTTCCTGACGCTGCTGATGGGCGGTCCGCTGTTGGGCTATCTGCTGCTGCGCGTCGCGGGTGTTGACGGCTGGGCGATGCGTCTGCTGCCTGCGGTTTCACTGCTGGCGCTGGTGGTCAGTGCCATCATGTCGGTGATGCAGGGAGCGGAACTGGCGACTATTCACAGCTCCGTTCAGCAGGCTTCCGCGCTGGTACCGGACTACGGTTCGCTGATGGCCTGGCGTATTGGGGTACTGGCGGTGGCATTGTGCTGCTGGATTGTCCCACAGTTGAAAGGTTATCAGCCTGCGGTTCCGCTGCTGTCAGTGGCCTTTATTCTGCTGCTGGTGGGAGAACTGATTGGTCGCGGCGTATTCTATGGTCTGCATATGACCGTCGGTATGGCGGTTGCCAGCTAAGTGAAGAACCGGGGCTTTTGCCCCGGTTCTTTTATTTCTGCTTAGTCAACGTATCGTAACTGGTCATCAGGTTGCGGTAATCCGGAATATGGTTGGAGAACAGTGTCGCCAGCCCCTCAATGTCATTGCGCCAGTCGCGGTGCAATTCACACGCCACGCCAAACCACGTCATGAGCTGAGCGCCAGCCTGCGACATCCTGTCCCATGCCGAATGACGGGTAATTTCATTAAACGTCCCGGAAGCATCGGTCACGACAAAGACATCAAAACCTTCTTCAATCGCCGACAGCGCCGGGAAGGCCACACAAACTTCCGTCACTACACCAGCAATAATCAGCTGTTTTTTCCCCGTGGCTTTGACCGCTTTTACGAAGTCTTCATTGTCCCAGGCGTTGATATTCCCTGGCCGCGCAATGTACGGGGCATCAGGGAACTGGGCTTTTAATTCAGGGACCAGCGGGCCGTTTGGTCCGGTTTCGAAACTGGTGGTGAGGATGGTTGGCAGATTGAAGTATTTGGCTAAATCGCCCAGTGCGAGCACGTTATTCTTAAATTTATCAGGGTCAATATCCCTGACCAGTGAGAGTAGTCCGGCCTGGTGATCTACCAGAAGAACCGCAGCGTCGTTTTTATCGAGACGAACATAAGGCTTGGTCATTCTCTTCTCCTTGCTTGGGTCAACTATGCGCCCAGATTCATTCAGGTGCATAAGGTTCACTCAAAGCATAGAACGGAAAAAAAATGCTGCCGGAACTATGAGATTTTTCGACTAAGCGAAACGGAGTTCTCTTGCGTTAAATCAATAAAAACAGCAACCTGAAGCGTGCTGGTCATCAATAATTCATAATCTTAATCAATAAATTCAATCGAAGAGTGAAAAGGGCCGCCACGCCACGGTTTATGCCGATTGACAATGTTTTTGTTGGTGGCATGATGCGCGTGAAATTTGAACTTCCTCACGGTTTATACTCATGTCCACCTATACCCGACCCGTCTTGCTTTTGCTGGCTGGTCTACTTCTGTTGACCCTGGCGATCGCGGTGCTGAACACGCTCGTCCCGCTTTGGCTCGCCCAGGAAAACCTGCCGACGTGGCAGGTGGGTATGGTCAGTTCATCCTACTTTACCGGGAACCTGGTTGGGACGCTGTTGACCGGAGTGTTAATCAAACGCCTCGGGTTTAACCGTAGCTATTACCTTGCTTCGCTGATCTTTGCTGCTGGCTGTGTGGGGCTCGGCGTGATGGTGGGTTTCTGGAGTTGGCTGGCATGGCGTTTTGTCGCGGGTGTTGGCTGCGCCATGATTTGGGTTGTCGTCGAGAGTGCACTGATGTGCAGCGGGACATCACGCAACCGTGGGCGCCTGCTGGCAGCCTACATGATGGTCTACTATGTGGGGACGTTCCTCGGGCAGTTGCTGGTCAGCAAAGTCTCTACGGAGTTGATGAACGTGCTGCCGTGGGCGACAGGACTGATTCTGGCAGGGATTTTACCGCTGCTCTTTACCCGTATCTTTAACCAGCAGTCTGAAGAACACAACGCCACGCCGATCACCGCGATGCTGAAACTGCGCCAGGCACGGCTGGGCGTTAATGGCTGCATCATTTCCGGGATTGTCCTCGGCTCGTTGTACGGCCTGATGCCGCTGTATCTCAATCATCAGGGGATGAGTAACGCCAGTATCGGTTTCTGGATGGCGGTACTGGTCAGCGCGGGGATCCTTGGTCAGTGGCCAATCGGGCGACTGGCGGATAAGTTTGGTCGACTACTGGTGCTGCGCGTACAGGTGTTCGTGGTGATTCTGGGGAGCATGGCGATGTTGACCCAGGCGGCAATGGCACCTGCTCTCTTTATTTTGGGGGCCGCGGGCTTCACGCTCTATCCGGTTGCGATGGCATGGGCTTGTGAGAAAGTGGAACATCATCAACTGGTGGCGATGAACCAGGCGTTATTGCTGAGCTACACTGTCGGCAGCCTGTTAGGCCCTTCCTTCACCGCCATGTTGATGCAGAATTATTCCGATAATCTTCTGTTTATTATGATTGCCAGCGTGTCGTTTATTTATTTACTGATGCTGCTGCGCAATGCCGGGCACACCCCGAATCCGGTTGCCCACGTTTAATTCTGCGTAAACAGTCTGCAATGTTGTATGCATCCTTTCTTCTGTTTTCCCTGACTGATACTAAAAAGGCTACCTGAAAGGCAGCCTTTTTACTCGACTCAATTAGTACATCACTTTATGACCGTACTGCTCGAGAATGCCTTTGACGCGTTCCATCGTCTCTTTCTTCGGTGGGTGCACACCATCCAGTTTGTACTCTTCACCCATCGCCACCCATTTGTGTTTACCCAGCTCGTGATAGGGCAGGAGCTCGATTTTCTCAACGTTGCCCATATCGCGGGTAAATTCACCGAGTCGGTGCGCTGAGTCATCATCGTCAGACCAGCCAGGTACCACGACATAACGGATCCACACGTTGATATCTTTGTTGGCCAGATAGCGGGCGAACTCCAGCGTACGATGGTTGGAAACGCCGACAAGGTTCTGGTGGATCTCATCATTCATCTGCTTAAGATCGAGCATCACCAGATCGGTGACCTCCAGCAGTTCATCAATCACCGGGTCGTAGCGGCGGACAAAACCGTTGGTATCCAGACAGGTATGGATACCTTCTTTCTTACAAGCACGAAACCAGTCACGAACAAATTCCGCTTGCAGGATGGCTTCACCGCCCGATGCCGTTACGCCGCCGCCGGATGCGTTCATAAAGTGGCGATAGGTCACGACCTCTTTCATCAGTTCGTCAACGGTGACTTCTTTACCGCCGTGCGTGTCCCACGTATCGCGATTATGGCAATACAGGCAGCGCATCAGGCAGCCCTGGAAGAAAGTAATAAAGCGGATGCCCGGGCCGTCAACGGTACCACAGGATTCAAAGGAGTGAATGCGACCAATAACTGACATTGCGGTGTTTCTCCAGATGTGGCCCATCCGGGGCCGTGTTGGTGCACAGCTCATTGGCTGTGTCGAGTCTGTTTTGGCGGTTATCCATAGAGTATAGATAGCTGACAAAACAGGCTGCGGTAGGGAAACGACCTGTTAAAAAGGCCCCACTTCCGTGGAGCCTTTATTGTACGCCTTTTAACGCGTGATTTCAGTCAAAACACATTACATGGTCTGAGTGAAGGTACGAGTAATAACGTCCTGCTGCTGTTCTTTCGTCAGGGAGTTAAAACGTACTGCGTAACCAGATACACGGATGGTCAACTGCGGATATTTTTCCGGATGTTCCATCGCGTCCAGCAGCATTTCACGGTTCATCACGTTCACGTTCAGGTGCTGACCACCTTCGATGGACGCTTCATGGTGGAAGTAACCATCCATCAGACCGGCCAGGTTAGTCTTACGAACTTCGTCGTCTTTACCCAGTGCGTTCGGAACGATAGAGAAGGTATAAGAGATACCATCTTTCGCGTAAGCAAACGGCAGTTTAGCGACGGAGGTCAGAGAGGCAACCGCACCTTTCTGGTCACGACCGTGCATCGGGTTAGCACCTGGTCCGAACGGCGCGCCAGCACGACGACCATCTGGGGTGTTACCGGTTTTCTTACCATACACAACGTTAGAAGTGATGGTCAGAACAGACTGAGTCGGGATAGCATCACGGTAGGTTTTCAGTTTCTGAATTTTCTTCATGAAACGTTCAACCAGGTCAACCGCCATGTCATCAACGCGCGCGTCGTTGTTACCAAACTGCGGGTATTCGCCTTCGATTTCGAAGTCGATAGCCAGACCGTCTTCGTCACGAATCGGTTTAACTTTCGCATATTTGATAGCAGACAGGGAGTCAGCCGCAACGGACAGACCTGCGATACCACACGCCATGGTGCGGATAACGTCACGGTCGTGCAGCGCCATCAGAGAGGCTTCGTAGCTGTACTTGTCGTGCATATAGTGGATAACGTTCAGCGCGGTGACATACTGCTTAGCCAGCCAGTCCATGAAGTGATCCATGCGTTCCATCACTTCGTCGAACTTCAGAACGTCGCCTTTGATCGGTTCAGATTTCGGACCCACCTGCATTTTCAGTTTTTCATCAACGCCGCCGTTGATAGCGTACAGCATGGTTTTCGCCAGGTTTGCACGCGCACCGAAGAACTGCATTTGTTTACCAACGATCATCGGGCTTACGCAGCAAGCGATAGCATAGTCGTCGTTGTTGAAGTCCGGACGCATCAGGTCATCGTTCTCATACTGCAGAGAAGAGGTATCGATGGACACTTTAGCGGCGAATTTCTTGAAGTTCAGAGGCAGTTTTTCAGACCACAGAACAGTGATGTTCGGCTCCGGAGACGGCCCCATGGTGTACAGGGTGTTCAGGAAGCGGAAGCTGTTTTTGGTGACCAGAGTACGGCCATCAACACCCATACCACCGATAGATTCTGTTGCCCAAATCGGGTCACCGGAGAACAGTTCATCATATTCAGGTGTACGCAGGAAACGAACCATACGCAGTTTCATGACCAGGTGGTCAATCATTTCCTGAGCGTCTTGTTCTGTGATTTTACCTGCTTTCAGGTCACGTTCGATGTATGCATCCAGGAAAGTGGATACACGACCGAAGGACATTGCCGCGCCGTTCTGAGACTTAACCGCAGCCAGGTAGCCGAAGTAAGTCCACTGGATAGCTTCCTGAGCATTGGTTGCCGGAGCGGAGATATCACAGCCATATTTAGCCGCCATCTCTTTGATCTGGCCCAGTGCACGGTGCTGTTCAGCAATTTCTTCACGCAGACGGATAGTCGCTTCCAGGTTTACGCCGTTTTCCAGATCGGACTGCAGGGAAAGGAACTGAGCGTATTTGTCTTTCATCAGGAAGTCGATACCGTACAGCGCAATGCGACGGTAGTCACCGATGATACGGCCACGGCCATATGCATCCGGCAGACCAGTCAGAACACCGGATTTACGGCAGTTCAGAATGTCTTTGGTGTAAACATCGAAAACACCCTGGTTGTGGGTTTTACGATATTCAGTGAAGATTTTTTTCAGCATCGGATCCAGCTCGCGATTGTACGCTTTGCAGGAACCTTCAACCATTTTGATACCACCGAACGGGATGATCGCACGTTTCAGCGGAGCTTCAGTTTGCAGACCAACGATTTTCTCAAGCGATTTATTGATGTAGCCAGCGTCGTGAGAAGTGATGGTGGAAGCAACAGAGGTGTCAAAGTCAACAGGCGCGTGAGTGCGGTTTTCCTGTTTAACGCCTTCCATTACGCTGTCCCACAGTGCAGTGGTCGCATCAGTTGCGCCCGCCAGGAAGGACTCGTCACCCTCGTACGGAGTGTAGTTTTTCTGAATGAAGTCACGGACGTTTACTTCATTCTGCCAGTCACCTTTGGTAAAACCTTCCCAGGCTGTGGCTAACTTTTCATTAAGCTCGGACATGTAACACCTACCTTCTTAAGTGGATTTTTTATTTACTGCGTATATACACTTCATCCTTCAAGCTGCCTCTTTGTTGGCTACGCTCATTCGCCCCAGTCACGTACTGTGTGTACGCTCCTGGGAACTCATTCACTTGCCGCCTCAATGCAACTTGAATGATTTCGTGTATCGCGACATCAATTAATGATGATCGTTGTCACGCAGATAAATGACCCAGTATGTCAACCCAACCAACAAACCCCCGCCGATAATGTTGCCGATCGTAACCGGAATCAGGTTATCAGTGATGAAGTTCATCGCGGTCAGGTGAGAAAAATTTTCCGGGGCTGAGCCAACTGCGCTCCAGAACTCCGGCGTTGCGAGATCACGGATTACAATACCCATCGGGATCATAAACATGTTTGCGATACTGTGCTCAAAACCGCTGGCAACAAACATCGCAACGGGTAAAACCATGATAAACGCTTTATCCATCAGGCTACGGCCTGAGTAGCTCATCCAGACGGCCAGGCATACCATCAGGTTTGCGAGGATACCGAGACTGACGGCTTCAATAAAAGTATGGTGCATTTTGTGGTCGGCGGTTTGCAGGACGTTAAATCCCCACTGGCCGTTGGCGACCATATATTCGCCAGAAAGCCACATCAACAGCACAAAGAGCAAGCAACCAATCAGGTTACCAAAATAGACGTTGAGCCAGTTTTTCGCCAATTGACCCCAGGTGATACGACCACTGGCTTTGGCGACGACAATCAACACGGTTGATGTAAAGAGGTCTGCACCGCAGATGACGCAAAGAATCAACCCCAGAGAGAAGCAGATACCGCCAATCAGTTTCGCCATACCAAAAGGCATCGTACCTGTACCGGTCGTTGCAGTGATATAGAAAACAAAGGCGATGGAGATGAACACACCGGCAGTAATTGCCAGGAAGAAAGTCTTAAGCGGATGTTTCGTTGCTTTATAGACGCCTGCTTCTTCGGCCACTTTGGCCATTGCTGCAGGGAGTAAAAGATCAAAAGGGTTGTCAGCTTTCACACTAACTCTCTCTTTATTAAGTCGGCGACGAGATACTAACAAAGCATTATAGATGAGAAATTGATATAGATCATATCTCGCCTGGCTTATAGGCCCGTAATACGCATGGTTTTTATGCAATTACGGAGTAATTAATTGATTAATATGATAAAAATAAATTTTAAAATTTAGCAAATGAGTTGAAAATTTTCCTTCCTGGGTCTGTTGGCCAGTTAATTAATATGGAGTAATTGACAGGCAAAGTAACAACTAACCGTTAAGTTGTTTAATATCAACTACCAATATTTAACCTTGTTATTACATTTATTTTTGGGCAGCCAAAAATAAGTAAAACGGGGCGCAAAGTGCGCCCCGTAATATAGCTCAGACGATTATTTAAACCTACTCAGTGTAGGTTAATTGCCTTTATTTTGACCAAAACGAAGATTTTGCACGCTGCAACTTCTCATAGGCCTTCAGCAACGACTGGTGTGACGCGAAAGCATGCAGATCGCTGTCAACCGGCTGCAGACCATAAAAGGCCGCTTCGCCGCTCAATGCTGCGCTGGCGGCTTCCACGGCATTTGCGCCATACATGCGGATAAACGCGTTCAGATATTGCAGTGGTTCACGCTCTTCTTCCTGCGACAGAAGCAGCAGCGTTTGCAGGCAACGGTAATAATTCGCCCGTTCAGCGCTAAAGATTGACGCATTAAATTCCATCGTCCATTCGGTCCAGATCAGAGCCTGTTCCAGATCGCCGCCTGCCAGCGCCAGCATCGCTTTCAGCTCGCCAATGCGCAGAGTGTACCAGCCGTTATCCTGACCGGTTGCCAGACCTAACAGTTCACGAACGCGGGTGAAATCATCAAACCCTTCTTCGTCTAACTGATCAATCAGATTGAGGTAGTCTTCTTTATCCCAGGCGCTGTCCGGCAATGCGAGGAGGGTTTCACGCAGATGGCTACCCATGCTGTTATTGGCGAGCCACAAATCTTCAGCAGGATAAATATCAGACATCCCCGGCACGATGATCCGGCAGGCGTAGACGCCAAGATGCTCGTAATCGGCGATGTACACTTCTTTATCTTCCGCACTGAAGATAGCCATCAGGGTAGTGAACTCTTCTTCGGTCGTACCGGAGAAGCTCCAGTCAACGAACGGGTAGTCGGCATCTTGTTTGAACAGATCCCAGGAGATCAGACCGCTGGAATCAATGAAGTGCGTTTCCAGGTTGGTATGCTCAGCCACTTCTTCATCGTCGAAGGTCGGCGGCGTGAAGACATCGAGATCTTTCAGGCCGCGGCCCTGCAACAGCTCCGTCACCGTACGTTCCAGCGCAACGCCAAAGTCAGGGTGCGCGCCGAAGGAGGCAAAGCAGGTGCCGTTAGCCGGATTGAACAGGACGACGCAGATAACCGGATACTGACCACCCAGAGAACCGTCGTAGGCAAAGATCGGGAAACCTTCAGCTTCCAGCGTCGCAATAGATTCCACCACCGCCGGGTAGCGTGCCAGTACGTCGGCCGGGATTTCCGGCAGGCTGATACTTTCGGCAATAATGCGATTCTTCACGTAACGTTCAAAGACTTCAGAAAGCCCTTGCACGCGCGCTTCATTACGGGTGTTACCGGCAGACATCCCGTTCGAGACGTACAGGTTGCCGATAATGTTCATCGGAATATAGACGGTCTGGTTATCAGACTGGCGGGTGAACGGCAGTCCGCAGATGCCACGCTCTTCGTTGCCAGACTGCAGGTCGATCAACATGCTGCCTGTCAGTTCGTTCTCGGGATCGTAGAAAGCACGCAGGCGCGCATCCAGCAGACCTTCCGGCACGTCGTCATTTTCGGTCAGCGGGAACCATTTCTCGTTCGGATAATGCACGAACGGACCATTGGCGATGGTTTCACCCAGCCAGAAATCAGCAAAGAAATAGTTGGTCGACAGACGCTCAAAATATTCGCCCAACGCCGACGCCAGCGCGGCTTTTTTTGTCGCCCCTTTGCCGTTGGTAAAGCACAGCGCACACTCTTTATCGCGAATGTGTACAGACCAGACGTTCGGCACCGGATTCAGCCACGAGGCCTCTTCAATATGAAAACCGAGGTCGAGGAGTTTCTGCTGGAAGCGAGCGATGGAGTCTTCCAGAGCGGCGTCTTTGCCGGGGATAAATGTTTGCGTCATGAAAATCACTTTTGTCGTACGGAAAGCGCGCAATGATACGGGTTTTATGCGACAGGCGCTATCGCTGCCACGGACGCGGCGCAAATAAAAGTTTTGGCTATGCTTTTATCCAGTACCCGCGTTAAGGGCATAAAAATGAAAGCATTTGATTTACAACGAATGGCGCTCGATAAAGTGCCACTGGAGTTCCTCTGGGAAGTCGCGCTGCGCAGTCTCTACACCTTTATTCTGGTGTTCCTGTTTCTCAAGCTGACGGGCAGGCGCGGCGTAAGACAGATGTCGTTATTCGAAGTGCTGATCATTCTGACGCTGGGGTCGGCGGCAGGAGATGTGGCTTTTTATGACGATGTGCCCCTGCTGCCGGTGCTGGTGGTCTTTATTACGCTGGCGGTGCTGTACCGGCTGGTGATGTGGCTGATGGCGCGTAGCGAAACGCTGGAGGATCTGCTGGAAGGCAAACCCGTCGTTATCATCGAAGACGGCGAGTTAGCCTGGTCGAGGCTGGGCAACGCCAACATGACCGAATTTGAGTTCTTTATGGAACTGCGACTGAACGGTGTTGAGCAACTGGGGCAGGTCAGACTGGCGATCCTCGAAACGAACGGGCAAATCAGCGTCTATTTCTTTGCCGACGAAAAGGTGAAGCCAGGGCTCAGCATTCTGCCTGAATATTGTACACAGCGTTTCAGGGTTATGCCGGACGCAGGGGATTACGCCTGCGTACGTTGCAGTGAAGTTGTCAGCATGAGTGCCGGGGATAGCCAATTTTGTCCACGGTGCAAAAATCCAGAATGGTCGAAGGCCAGCCGGGCAAAACGGGTCGTCTGACAGCAAAAATATCGGTCTTTCATCGTCAATCCCGAAGATTCTGTTGTGTGAGCGACCACTCATTTTTACGCTGCTCGGTTTTAGCCATTGCGGCGCGTGTCACTGAATGATAAAACCGATATCCACAGGAATAACTTATACCCGATGTCTGTTCATGTACGAAAAGAGGTTGGGTTAATAACAACACAACGTGGTGAGGGGAAATGGCTCAGGTCTTCAATTTTAGTTCAGGTCCGGCAATGTTACCGGCAGACGTGCTCAAACTGGCTCAACAGGATCTTTGTGACTGGAACGGTCTTGGTACGTCCGTCATGGAAGTGAGTCACCGCGGAAAAGAATTTATCCAGGTCGCGCAAGAAGCGGAGCAGGATTTTCGCGATCTGTTGAATATCCCCTCTAACTACAAAGTGCTGTTTTGTCACGGCGGCGGTCGCGGTCAGTTTTCCGCTATTCCGCTGAACATTCTGGGCGACAAAACTACGGCTGACTACGTTGATGCCGGTTACTGGGCTGCCAGCGCCGTCAAAGAAGCGAAAAAATACTGCACGCCGAATGTGATTGATGCCAAAGTCTCTGTCGATGGCCTGCGCGGCGTGAAGCCGATGAGCGAGTGGCAGCTTTCTGCTGACGCGGCTTATCTGCATTATTGCCCTAATGAAACCATCGACGGCATCGCGATTAACGAAACGCCCAATTTTGGTTCTGATGTGGTGGTGACCGCCGATTTCTCCTCAACCATTCTTTCCGGGCCGCTGGATGTTTCCCGCTACGGCATTATCTACGCGGGCGCGCAGAAAAACATTGGTCCGGCGGGTCTGACGCTCGTCATCGTACGCGAAGATTTACTGGGTAAAGCGAATGTGGCCTGCCCGTCGATCCTCGATTACGCGGTCCTGAACGACAATGACTCCATGTTCAATACGCCGCCGACCTTCGCCTGGTACCTTTCTGGCCTGGTGTTCAAATGGCTGAAAGCCAATGGCGGCGTGGCCGCGATGGATAAAATCAATCAGCAAAAAGCCGAACTGTTGTATGGCGTGATTGATAACAGCGACTTCTATCGTAACGATGTGGCGAAAGCGAACCGTTCACGTATGAACGTGCCGTTCCAGTTGGCTGACAGCGCGCTGGATAAAATCTTCCTGGAAGAATCGTTTGCCGCAGGTCTGCATGCACTGAAAGGCCATCGCGTCGTCGGCGGTATGCGCGCGTCTATCTATAACGCGATGCCGCTGGAAGGGGTAAAAGCGCTTGCCGATTTCATGACTGATTTCGAGCGTCGCCGCGGCTAATCTGTTGTCTCTTTTCATCCCCACAGCCTTGTCTGTGGGGTTTTTATTTCTGTCTTTTGAGAGTTGAGTTTCATGGAATCCCTGACGTTACAACCCATCGCACGGGTCGATGGCACGATTAATCTGCCAGGCTCGAAGAGTGTATCTAACCGCGCGTTGTTACTGGCGGCGTTAGCACATGGCACCACCGTACTGACCAACCTGTTAGACAGCGATGATGTTCGCCATATGCTCAATGCCCTGAGTGCGTTGGGGATTAATTACACCCTTTCTGCCGATCGTACCCGCTGCGAAATTACTGGTAACGCCGGCCCTCTGCATGCCGATGGCGCGTTAGAACTGTTTCTGGGCAATGCCGGAACGGCGATGCGACCGCTGGCCGCCGCGCTGTGCCTTGGCGCAAACGACATTGTACTGACCGGCGAACCGCGCATGAAAGAGCGTCCGATTGGTCATCTGGTGGATGCACTGCGTCAGGGCGGGGCGAACATCGAATATCTGGAACAGGAAAATTATCCGCCGCTTCGACTGCGTGGCGGGTTTAGCGGTGGACAGGTCGAGGTTGACGGTAGCGTCTCCAGCCAGTTCCTCACCGCGCTGCTGATGACCGCGCCTCTGGCGCCGCAGGATACGGTGATTGGCATTAAAGGTGAGCTGGTGTCGAAACCGTATATTGATATCACGTTGAACCTGATGAAAACCTTTGGCGTTGAGATAGAGAACCAGAGCTATCAGCGCTTTGTGGTCAAAGGCGGTCAGCAGTATCAGTCTCCGGGCCACTATCTGGTTGAAGGTGATGCTTCATCGGCCTCCTATTTCCTTGCGGCAGGCGCGATTAAAGGCGGAACGGTGAAAGTAACCGGGATTGGCCGCAACAGCATGCAGGGCGATATCCGCTTTGCCGATGTGCTGGAGAAAATGGGCGCGACGGTGACGTGGGGTGACGACTTTATCGCCTGTACTCGCGGAGAGCTCAACGCTATCGACATGGACATGAACCACATTCCGGATGCGGCGATGACCATTGCCACCGCGGCGCTGTTTGCCAAAGGCACGACGACGCTTCGCAACATCTATAACTGGCGTGTCAAAGAGACTGACCGTCTGTTTGCGATGGCGACCGAACTGCGCAAGGTTGGTGCGGAAGTGGAAGAGGGGCAGGATTTTATTCGCATCACGCCGCCGGCGCAGCTGAAGTTTGCCGAAATTGGCACCTATAACGATCATCGTATGGCGATGTGTTTCTCGCTGGTGGCGCTATCTGACACACCGGTCACGATCCTTGACCCGAAATGTACGGCCAAAACCTTCCCTGACTACTTCGGACAACTGGCGCGGCTCAGTACGCTTGCGTAATCATGAATGATGAGCGATGAACGCCGACCTTGAGTCGGCGTTTTTTTCCGGACTTTTTGGCCGCCAGTGGTAATGCTAGTCTTTCTGTGATCTCGTAACTTATTGTTATCTGTATTAATTATATATAATCAATGGATGATTCACATGAAGAATGCAAAATTACTGCTGGCACTGGCCGTATCCGCCACGCTGCTGAGCGGTTGTCAGAATACGCACGGCATTGATACCAATTTGGCCGTCAGTTCCGGGCTATCCGCATACAAAGCGGCAACACTGACGGACGCTGATGCCAAAGCGATCGCGAATCAGGGATGTCAGGAACTGGATAGCCAAAATCAAATGGCCAGTTCATCCAGCAAATACAGTAAGCGCTTAGCTAAAATCGCTAAAGCGCTGGGTAATAACATCGACGGCACACCGGTTAACTATAAGGTTTATATGACCAGTGATGTTAACGCATGGGCGATGGCAAACGGCTGCGTACGTGTCTATAGCGGCCTGATGGATATGATGAACGACAACGAAGTGGAAGGCGTTCTGGGTCATGAACTGGGACACGTCGCGCTGGGGCACTCGCTGGCAGAAATGAAAGCCTCTTATGCCGTCGTTGCCGCACGCGACGCTATTTCCGCCACCAGCGGTGTAGCGGCTCAGCTTTCCCAATCTCAGCTTGGTGATATCGCAGAAGGGGCTATCAATGCCAAATACTCGCGTGATAAAGAGTCTGAAGCGGATGATTTCTCCTACGATCTGTTGAAAAAACGGGGTATCAGCACCCAGGGCTTAGTCGGCAGCTTCGATAAGCTGGCAGCCATGGATGCCAGCCATGCCAAATCGATGTTCGACTCTCACCCGCCATCAGCTGAACGTGCTCAGCATATCCGCGAACGCATCACTTCTGACAAAAAGTAAAACATTGTCATCTTTCGGGCTGGTTTCTTTCCAGCCCGCTATAATTGCGCAATTATTCTTCATCTGATTACAGACAAAACTGGTTTTTACACACAACGTTAACGATTGTGGGCGTTGACGCGTATAATGCGCGGCGTTTACGTTAACAGTACGCCTGTTTAAGGAGATAAAGATGACGGCAATTGCCCCGGTAATTACCATTGACGGCCCAAGCGGTGCAGGAAAAGGCACCTTGTGCAAAGCGATGGCGGAAGCATTGCAGTGGCATCTGTTGGATTCGGGTGCAATCTATCGCGTACTGGCGCTGGCGGCATTACATCATCATGTTGATGTCGCCTCAGAAGACGCGCTGGTTCCGTTGGCCACTCATCTCGATGTGCGCTTTGTCTCAACGAACGGAAGTCTGGAAGTAATCCTGGAAGGGGAAGACGTCAGCGGTGAAATCCGTACGCAGGATGTCGCCAGCGCCGCCTCTCAGGTTGCCGCGTTTCCTCGCGTGCGTGAAGCGCTGCTGCGTCGCCAGCGGGCTTTCCGCGAAGCGCCGGGATTGATCGCCGATGGACGCGATATGGGGACGGTGGTTTTCCCGGATGCGCCGGTTAAAATTTTCCTTGACGCCTCCTCGGAAGAACGTGCGCATCGCCGTATGCTACAGTTGCAGGAGAAAGGCTTTAGTGTTAACTTTGAACGCCTTTTGGCCGAGATCAAAGAACGTGACGATCGCGACCGGAACCGTGCTGTAGCGCCGCTGGTACCCGCTGCTGATGCTTTAGTTTTAGATTCCACACGATTAAGCATTGAGCAAGTGATTGAAAAAGCGCTACAATACGCGCGCCAAAAACTGGCACTCGCTTAAGAGCGACCGAATTTGCAGTACCCCCGTTGCAATGGAATGACAGCGGGTATGTTAAACAACCCCATCCGACATGGTGTCAGGTGGACGTTAAATCTAACTTCGAAGATTAAACATGACTGAATCTTTTGCTCAACTATTTGAAGAATCCTTAAAAACAATCGAAACCCGTCCGGGTTCCATCGTTCGTGGCGTTGTTGTTGCTATCGACAAAGACGTCGTTCTGGTTGATGCGGGCCTGAAATCTGAATCTGCAATCCCTGCAGAGCAGTTCAAAAACGCAGCCGGCGAACTGGAAATCCAGGTCGGTGACGAAGTTGACGTTGCGCTGGACGCAGTAGAAGACGGCTTCGGCGAAACCCTGCTGTCCCGTGAGAAAGCTAAGCGTCACGAAGCTTGGATCACGCTGGAAAAAGCATACGAAGACGCTGAAACTGTTGTTGGTGTTATCAACGGCAAAGTTAAGGGCGGCTTCACTGTTGAGCTGAACGGTATTCGTGCGTTCCTGCCAGGTTCACTGGTAGACGTTCGTCCAGTGCGCGATACGCTGCACCTGGAAGGCAAAGAGCTTGAATTCAAAGTTATCAAGCTGGATCAGAAACGCAACAACGTTGTTGTTTCTCGTCGTGCCGTGATCGAATCCGAAAACAGCGCAGAGCGCGATCAACTGCTGGAAAACCTGCAGGAAGGCATGGAAGTTAAAGGTATCGTTAAGAACCTCACTGACTACGGTGCATTCGTTGATCTGGGTGGCGTTGACGGCCTGCTGCACATCACCGATATGGCATGGAAACGCGTTAAGCATCCGAGCGAAATCGTAAACGTTGGCGACGAAATCACTGTTAAAGTGCTGAAGTTCGACCGCGAACGTACCCGTGTATCCCTGGGCCTGAAACAGCTGGGCGAAGATCCGTGGGTTGCTATTGCTAAGCGTTATCCGGAAGGTACCAAACTGACTGGTCGCGTGACCAACCTGACCGACTACGGCTGCTTCGTTGAAATCGAAGAAGGCGTTGAAGGCCTGGTTCACGTTTCCGAAATGGACTGGACCAACAAAAACATCCACCCGTCCAAAGTTGTTAACGTTGGCGACGTAGTGGAAGTGATGGTTCTGGATATCGACGAAGAACGTCGTCGTATCTCCCTGGGCCTGAAGCAGTGCAAATCTAACCCATGGCAGCAGTTCGCGGAAACCCACAACAAGGGTGACCGTGTTGAAGGTAAAATCAAGTCTATCACTGACTTCGGTATCTTCATCGGCCTGGACGGCGGCATCGATGGCTTGGTTCACCTGTCTGACATCTCCTGGAACGTTGCAGGCGAAGAAGCAGTTCGTGAATACAAGAAAGGCGACGAAATCGCAGCAGTTGTTCTGCAGGTTGACGCAGAGCGTGAGCGTATCTCTCTGGGCGTTAAACAGCTGGCAGAAGATCCGTTCAACAACTGGGTTGCACTGAACAAGAAAGGCGCAATCGTAAACGGTAAAGTGACTGCAGTTGACGCGAAAGGCGCAACCGTAGAACTGGCTGACGGCGTTGAAGGTTACCTGCGCGCTTCTGAAGCTTCCCGTGACCGCGTTGAAGATGCTACCCTGGTTCTGAGCGTGGGTGACGACGTTGAAGCTAAATTCACCGGCGTTGACCGTAAGAACCGTGCAATCAGCCTGTCTGTTCGTGCTAAAGACGAAGCTGATGAGAAAGATGCCATCGCAACTGTTAACAAACAGGAAGATGCAAACTTCTCTAACAACGCAATGGCTGAAGCTTTCAAAGCAGCTAAAGGCGAGTAATTCTTTGATACTTCGGGATGTTTCGTCCCGAAGTCAGATGAGAATACTTGACAGATTATAGAATTCGTTCTGTAATCAATGACAAAGGGCGGCTACGGCCGCCCTTAATCAATGCCACACCAGCAGCTTATTGGAACCGGAGGAATCATGACCAAGTCAGAATTGATTGAAAGACTTGCCACTCAGCAATCTCATATTCCCGCGAAAGCGGTTGAAGATGCAGTAAAAGAGATGCTGGAGCATATGGCCTCGACTCTTGCACAGGGCGAGCGTATTGAAATCCGCGGTTTCGGCAGCTTTTCTTTGCACTACCGTGCTCCACGTACCGGGCGTAACCCGAAAACTGGCGATAAAGTGGATCTGGAAGGAAAATATGTTCCACACTTCAAGCCGGGTAAAGAACTGCGCGATCGCGCCAATATTTACGGTTAAGTTTTTCGCAAAACATAGCCTAAGAAAAGCACCTTTACGGTGCTTTTTTCTTGCCTGCTGCCTCGTCCTGGAATACCGCTCGCATTTCACGTTGCACATTGCCGGGCGGCGATGAAAATCGCGGAATCATGGCCGTAAATCCCTCATTCTCCCCCTGACAACCGCTGTTCAGATCTGCACACTTTCGCCAACACGGAGGTGTCTATGAAAATAACGACGGTCAGTCTGTGCGCATTAGGGGGAATTTTTCCCTTATTCTTGCTGCCCGTACTTCCGGGTTCATTGGCTGTTAGCATCCTGTTTGTGCTGGCCTGTCTGCTCGGTCTGTTTCACTGGAAAGTGGCGCAGTGTATCGGGCTTCTCCTGCTGTTTTTTCTTTGGGGCGTCATGGCGGCGAAGCAGTCGCTGTGGGCGGTAAATACATTGCCAGCCGCCACGCAGGAGGCGGTCGTGGAACTTACGGCCACGGACAACATGACAACACACGCCGGGCGGATCACGCATCTTAATGGGCATCGTCTTTTCCCTACTGTAGGTATTGTGCTCTATGACCAGTACTTGCCGATAGCACCGTGTGCGGGGCAGCGTTGGGCGATGACGCTGAAGGTTCGCGCTATTCACGCTGAGCTGAATGACGGTGGATTTGATAGCCAGCGTTATGCCTTAGCACAGCATCAGCCACTCACTGGTCGATTTTTGCAGGCAAAGGCTGTCGACAGCAGATGCAGCTGGCGAGCCCGTTATCTCGCCTCGTTGACCCGTTCTCTGGATAGCTATCCCTGGCAGCAGGTGATATTAGGGTTGGGGATGGGGGAACGCCTGCTGGTTCCGCAAGAGGTTAAAGCGATCATGCTTGATACCGGTACGGCGCACTTGATGGCGATTTCCGGCCTGCATATCGCTTTTGCGGCTTTACTGGCTGCCGCGCTGATTCGCTGCGTGCAGTTCCTGCTGCCGGTCGGAGCGATCCACTGGCAGCACCCACTGATTGGCGGGCTTATTTGCGCCGCGTTTTATGCTTGGTTGACCGGATTACAGCCACCAGCGCTACGCACGGTGGTGGCGCTGGTGGTGTGGGGGGCGCTGAAATTAAGCGGGCGGCAATGGAGCGGTTGGTCGGTCTGGTGCTGTTGTCTGGCGGCCATTCTGATTGTCGATCCTGTCGCCGTGATCTCGCAAAGCCTGTGGCTTTCAGCTTTTGCCGTTGCGGCATTGCTGTTCTGGTACCAATGGTTTCCTTGTCCCGCCTGGCCTTTACCGCGCGTCGGGCGCTTACTGGTTGAACTGGCACATCTGCAACTGGGCATTACTTTGTTGATCCTGCCGCTACAAATTGCGCTGTTTCACGGTATCAGCCTGACCTCTTTTGTCGCAAATTTGTTTGCTGTTCCTCTGGTCACGTTTGTTAGCGTTCCGCTGATCCTCGCTGGAATGGTGGTCCACCTCACTGGCCCACTGTTTCTCGAAGACGGATTCTGGTATCTGGCCGATCGCTCACTGGCCGCGTTATTCTGGGCGCTCAGGCACTTGCCTGCGGGATGGATCAATGTTGATGCCCGCTGGCAGTGGCTGGTCTTTGCGCCCTGGCTGATACTACCCGGCTGGCGATTCGTTGCATGGCGACTCTTTCCCGGTCTCTGTCTGGCGACGCTGGCGATATTGAGCTGGCCGTTCTGGAGTCCGATACGTACCGACACCTGGCAGGTGCACATGCTGGATGTCGGACAAGGGTTGGCGATGGTCATTGCCCGCAATGGCAAAGCGTTACTCTATGATACCGGGCTGGGCTGGCCTGGAGGTGACAGCGCACAGCAGATGATCATTCCGTGGCTACGCTGGCATCACTTGCAGCCAGAGGGCATTATTCTCAGCCATGAGCATCTCGACCATCGAGGTGGACTACACTCTTTGCAGACAACCTGGCCAACGCTTTGGGTGCGCAGCCCGCTAGGCTGGCAGGGCCATTTGCCGTGTTATCGCGGTGAGACGTGGCAATGGCAGGGATTGCGTTTTAGCGCGCACTGGCCGTTGAAGGGGGACCTGACGCAGGGAAATAACCATTCCTGTGTCATAAAGATTGATGATGGCAGGCACAGTATTCTGCTGACGGGTGATATAGAGTCCCCGGCGGAACAGAAGATGTTAAGTCATTACTGGCAGCATCTTTCAGCGACGGTTGTCCAGGTACCGCATCATGGCAGCAACAGTTCTTCTTCACTGTCATTCATTCAACGCGTCAATGGTAGGGCGGCGCTGGCCTCGGCATCACGCTACAACGCCTGGAGACTGCCGTCCCGGAAGGTGAAGCAGCGCTATCAGCAACAGGGTTACCGGTGGTGTGATACCCCTCATCAGGGGCAAATTTCGCTGGATTTTTCAACACAAGGCTGGCAGGTCATCAGCCTGCGGGAGCAAATTTTACCTCGTTGGTATCATCAGTGGTTTGGCGTGTCAGACGATAACGGGTAGAATATGCGGCTATTTCAACAGATGCTGGTTTCTTGAATGCATAACGATAAAGATCTCTCTACGTGGCAGACGTTTCGCCGACTGTGGCCAACCATTGCGCCTTTCAAATCGGGTCTGATCGTGGCGGGTGTTGCGTTAATCCTCAACGCGGCCAGCGATACCTTCATGTTATCGCTCCTCAAACCATTACTGGACGATGGTTTTGGTAAAACAGATCGCTCAGTGTTGCTTTGGATGCCGCTGGTGGTTATTGGGCTGATGATTTTACGTGGTATCACCAGCTATATCTCCAGCTACTGTATTTCCTGGGTATCAGGCAAAGTGGTCATGACCATGCGTCGTCGCCTGTTTGGCCATATGATGGGAATGCCGGTTTCCTTCTTTGACAAGCAGTCCACCGGGACGCTGCTTTCTCGTATTACTTACGATTCTGAACAGGTTGCCTCTTCGTCTTCCGGCGCGCTGATTACTGTTGTGCGTGAAGGCGCATCAATAATCGGCCTGTTCATCATGATGTTCTATTACAGCTGGCAGTTGTCGATCATCCTCGTTGTGCTGGCGCCTATTGTGTCGATTGCAATTCGCGTGGTCTCCAAACGTTTTCGTGCTATCAGTAAGAATATGCAGAATACGATGGGGCAGGTGACGACCAGCGCGGAGCAGATGTTGAAAGGCCACAAAGAGGTACTGATCTTTGGTGGTCAGGGGGTGGAAACGAAGCGCTTTGACAAAGTCAGTAACAAGATGCGTTTGCAGGGGATGAAGATGGTTTCTGCCTCTTCCATTTCCGATCCTATCATCCAGTTGATTGCTTCTCTGGCGCTGGCGTTTGTTCTGTATGCAGCCAGCTTCCCAAGCGTTATGGACAGCCTGACGGCAGGGACGATCACCGTGGTCTTCTCGTCAATGATTGCCCTGATGCGCCCGCTGAAATCGCTGACTAACGTCAACGCCCAGTTCCAGCGTGGTATGGCTGCATGTCAGACTCTGTTTGCTATCCTGGATAGCGAGCAGGAAAAAGACGAAGGTAAACGCGTGATTGAACGTGCGACCGGCGATCTGGAATTCCGTAATGTGACCTTTACCTATCCGGGCCGCGAAGTGCCGGCACTGCGCAATATCAACCTGAAAATCCCGGCAGGTAAAACCGTCGCGTTAGTGGGACGTTCAGGTTCCGGTAAATCAACCATTGCCAGTCTGATCACGCGTTTCTATGACATCAATGAAGGCGAAATCCTGATGGATGGTCACGATCTGCGTGAGTACACCCTGGCCTCGTTGCGTAATCAGGTGGCGCTGGTTTCGCAAAACGTGCATCTGTTCAACGACACGGTGGCGAACAACATCGCCTATGCGCGAACTGAGCAATATAGCCGCGAGCAGATTGAGGAAGCGGCCCGTATGGCCTATGCCATGGACTTTATCAATAAGATGGATGAAGGCCTTGATACGGTGATCGGCGAAAATGGCGTGCTGCTTTCCGGCGGTCAACGTCAGCGTATCGCCATTGCACGTGCTTTGCTGCGTGACAGTCCGATTCTGATCCTCGATGAAGCCACGTCTGCTCTGGATACCGAATCAGAGCGCGCCATTCAGGCGGCGCTGGACGAACTGCAGAAAAACCGCACCTCGCTGGTTATTGCGCACCGTCTCTCAACCATCGAACAGGCTGACGAAATTGTGGTCGTGGAAGATGGTCTGATTGTGGAACGTGGTACGCACAGCGAACTGCTGGAACATCGCGGCGTCTATGCGCAACTGCACAAAATGCAATTTGGTCAATGATCGCACGCATCTGGTCCGGTGAGTCGCCCTTGTGGCGACTGTTACTCCCTCTCTCCTGGCTGTACGGCCTGGTGAGCGGGGGGATTCGTCTGTGCTATACGCTCGGGATCAAGCGCGCCTGGCGCGCACCGGTGCCAGTGGTGGTGGTCGGTAACCTGACGGCGGGTGGTAACGGTAAAACGCCGGTGGTGATTTGGCTGGTGGAACAACTCCAGCAGCGTGGTCTTCGTGTTGGGGTAGTTTCCCGTGGTTACGGTGGCAAAGCGGCATCTTATCCCTTGCTGCTGAATGCCGAAACCACGACAACGGAAGCGGGTGATGAACCGGTGTTGATTTATCAGCGCACCGGCGCGCCGGTCGCCGTGTCACCCAACCGGGCTGATGCGGTCAACGCGATTCTGGCGCATCACGATGTACAGATTATTGTCACCGATGATGGTCTTCAGCACTACCGTCTGGCCCGCGATGTCGAGATTGTGGTGGTCGATGGCGTTCGTCGCTTCGGCAACGGCTGGTGGCTACCGGCAGGTCCGATGCGTGAGCGCGCAGGCCGCCTGAAAACGGTGGATGCAGTCATCGTCAACGGTGGCATCCCGCAGGCGGGGGAGATCCCGATGCGTCTGGCGGCAGGACTGGCCGTGAACCTGCGTACCGGTGAGCGTCGCGATGTCGCGCAACTGCAAAATGTCGTGGCGATGGCCGGTATTGGTCATCCGCCGCGCTTTTTTGCCACGTTAGAGGCCTGTGGCGTACAGCCGCAGAAGTGTGTTCCGCTGGCAGATCATCAGGCGTTGACTTCGCGTGATGTCAACGGCTTACTGAATACATCGCAAACGCTGGTCATGACGGAGAAGGACGCCGTTAAGTGCCGTGCTTTTGCGGAAGATAACTGGTGGTATCTCCCTGTCGACGCACACCTGTCGGGGACAGAACCAGAGACATTACTCGAAAAATTGATCTCGCTGGTACGTTAGCACCACCATGACGGCGGCGAATGAATGAGGGAATCATGAATGTCGTTGCCGTACCTCTCTCTTACGGATGCCCGTAACCTTCATCTCGCCGCCCAGGGGCTGTTAAAAAAACCGCGCCGCCGCGCGCTGGCAAGCGACATCCTGCCGACGATTACCCGTATGTCGCTGCTGCAAATCGATACCATCAATATTGTTGCCCGCAGCCCCTACCTTGTGCTGTTCAGCCGACTGGGGAATTACACAACGCAGTGGCTGGATGATGCCCTGACACAGGGAGAGTTGATGGAGTACTGGGCTCATGAAGCCTGTTTCCTGCCGCGCAGTGATTTCACACTGATACGCCACCGGATGCTGGCACCTGAAAAAATGGGCTGGAAGTATCAGGCGGCGTGGATGAAAGAGCATGCTGGCGAAATTGAACAACTGTTGCAGCATATTCATCAAAACGGACCGGTACGCTCAGCGGACTTTGAGCACCAGCGTAAAGGCAACAGCGGCTGGTGGGACTGGAAGCCGCACAAGCTACATCTGGAAGGGCTGTTCACGGCAGGAAAGGTGATGGTGATCGAGCGGCGTAATTTCCAGCGCGTCTACGATCTCACGCATCGCGTCATGCCACACTGGGATGATGAACGCGATCTGCTCCCCCGGGCGCAAGCGGAGTCTGTCATGCTGGACAACAGCGCGCGCAGCCTGGGGATTTTCCGCGAACAGTGGCTGGCAGATTATTACCGTCTGAAACGTCCCGAATTACAAAACTGGCGCGACGTGCGGGCTGAACAGCAGCAGATCGTTCCGATCGAGGTCGAAAACCTTGGTCGCCTTTGGTTGCACGCGGATTTACTGCCAATGCTGGAACAGGCACAGGCAGGAAAGCTGAGCGCGACGCATAGCGCGGTGCTGTCGCCGTTTGATCCGGTGGTCTGGGATCGCAAACGTGCGGAGCAACTGTTTGATTTCAGCTATCGGCTGGAATGTTACACGCCGGCGCCAAAGCGCCAGTATGGATACTTTGTCCTGCCTTTGCTCCACCGGGGGCAACTGGTGGGGCGGATGGACGCCAAAATGCACCGTAGAACGGGCGTGCTGGAGGTGATTTCTCTCTATCTGCAGGAGGGGGTAAAGCCAGGAGTGACGCTGCAAAACGGCATACAGCAGGCGATAAACGACTTCGCCCGCTGGCAGAATGCCACTCGCGTGACGCTTGGCCACTGTCCGGAAGGGATATTTGCGCAATGTCGGCAGGGGTGGGAAATAGACGCAGTCGCATGAGCGAATATGATAAGATCGCCGCATTCATTACCCGGTCCATCTGGAGGAACTATGGATCATCGTCTGCTTGAAATCGTTGCCTGCCCGGTCTGTAACGGAAAACTCTGGTACAACCAGGAAAAACAAGAACTGATCTGCAAACTGGATAACCTCGCTTTTCCGCTGCGTGATGGCATTCCCGTTTTGCTGGAAACCGAGGCCCGCGTGTTAGCGGCTGATGAGCGTAAATCATGAGTTTTGTCGTCATTATTCCTGCCCGCTACGCCTCCACGCGTCTGCCGGGTAAGCCGTTACAGGATATCAACGGTAAGCCGATGATTGTGCATGTGCTGGAGCGCGCCCGTGAATCCGGCGCTGAGCGCATTATCGTCGCGACCGACCATGAAGACGTCGCACGTGCCGTTGAAGCGGCGGGTGGGGAAGTGTGCATGACCCGCGTCGATCACCAGTCGGGGACAGAACGTCTGGCAGAAGTGGTCGAGAAGTGTGGCTTCAGTGATGACACCGTGATTGTCAACGTGCAGGGCGATGAACCGATGATCCCGGCCGTCATCATTCGTCAGGTGGCGGAAAATCTGGCGCAGCGTCAGGTTGGAATGGCCACGCTCGCGGCACCGATTCACAGCGCAGAAGAAGCGTTCAATCCTAATGCGGTGAAGGTTGTACTGGATGCCGAAGGCTATGCGCTGTATTTCTCGCGTGCAACGATCCCCTGGGATCGCGACCGTTTTGCGAAAAGTCGCGAGACTGTTGGCGACACCTTCCTGCGCCACCTTGGCATTTACGGCTACCGCGCCGGATTTATCCGCCGTTATGTGAGCTGGCAGCCCAGTCCGCTGGAAAATATTGAGATGCTGGAGCAACTCCGTGTGCTGTGGTACGGCGAAAAAATCCACGTAGCCGTGGCAAAAGAGGTGCCTGGCACCGGCGTTGATACCGCAGAAGACCTCGAGCGCGTTCGCGCTGAAATGCGTTAATTCTCTTTACGACACTCCGCTCATTAGTGAGAGGAGTGTCGTACCGTTACGATTTTCCACGTTTTTTCTTTTCAACAATTGATCTCATCCGGGTGACATCCGACGGTGTGGCGCTCATTATAAAAGCAGTAGCTTTTATGAGGGCAATCTGAATGGAACAGCTGCGCGCCGAATTAAGTCATTTACTGGGCGAAAAACTGAGCCGCATTGAATGCGTGAATGAAAAAGTCGACACGGCACTGTGGGCGCTTTATGACAGTCAGGGCAACCCGATGCCGTTGATGGCCCAAAGTTTCACCACGCCGGGTGTCGCACAGCAACTGGCCTGGAAAACCACTATGTTAGCGCGTAGCGGCACCGTGCGAATGCCGGTCATTTACGGGGTGATGACCCACGACGAGCATCCCGGTCCGGATGTCTTACTGTTGGAACGCCTGCGTGGCGTCCCGGTCGAAGCGCCAGCCCGGACGCCGGAGCGCTGGGAACAGCTCAAAGATCAGATTGTCGAAGGGCTACTGGCCTGGCACCGCCAGGATAGCCGGGGCTGCGTCGGTGCGGTGGACAATACGCAGGAGAACATCTGGCCCTCATGGTACCGCCAGCGTGTTGAGGTGCTCTGGAGTACGCTCAACCAGTTCAACAACACCGGGCTGACGATGCAGGACAGACGCATTCTGTTCCGTACCCGTGAATGCCTGCCGGCGCTGTTTGAAGGATTTAATGACAACTGTGTGCTGGTGCATGGCAATTTCAGTCTGCGCAGCATGCTGAAAGATGCCCGGAGCGACCAGCTTCTGGCAATGGTGGGACCTGGTATCATGCTCTGGGCGCCACGGGAGTACGAACTGTTCCGGCTGATGGATAATACGCTGGCGGAAGGGTTACTCTGGCACTACCTGCAACGCGCGCCAGTGGCGGAATCGTTCATCTGGCGGCGTTGGCTATATGTGTTATGGGATGAAGTTGCGCAACTGGTTAATACCGGGCGTTTCAACCGATCTCACTTTGATCTTGCCGCTAAATCACTCCTGCCCTGGCTCGCCTGACGACCTTTTCAGCCACTGCCAGGCTCTCCCCAGCGTCTCGTAGCTTGCCCGATCGCTATGCATCAACCAGACGGGTGAGGGGATCGCTCGTTCCCACGGATTCAATGGCGAATCGATGGCCAGTTGATTCGCCGGAGCCGGCAGCGGGTTCAATCCGGCCTGCTGAAAGAAAATCATCGCTCGCGGCAGATGGGAGGCGGACGTGACCAACAGGAATGGCGCGTCGCCGATGGCCTGCTTCACGGCGGCGGCTTCTTCCTCGGTATCCCTGGGCCTGTCCAGTCTAATAATATCCTCTTCCGGCACACCCAGCGATTGCGCCACCCGCGCGCCGACCTCAGCCGTACTCACTGGATTGGTTATGGCATTCGCGCCGGTAAAGATCAATTTCGAACCCGGGTTGGCCCGCCACAGTCGTATTCCCTCATTAAGACGCGGCAGACTGTTATTGATCAGGTTGGAACTGGGCGCCCACTGTGGGTTCCAGGTATAGCCGCCGCCCAGTACGACGATGTATTTTACTTTCTGCGTATCCTGCCAGGTCGGGTAGCTCGTTTCTATCGGGCGCAGCAGATGATCGGCAACGGGTTGCAGGCTAAGCAGGAACAGCGTCAGCCAACTGAGGCTGATGAACACCTTTCCCGTTTTCTGAAAACGGCTAAACCACAACAACGCCAGGCCGAACCCCATCATCAGGAGCAGAAAAGGGAGGGGTAGCAGCATGCCGCCAATCACTTTCTTCAGTGTAAAAAGCATCCTTTTTGGTTCCTTTTTTGACCATATAGCAGAAGAATAATCAGGATATTACACCAGAGAGGTTCATTCTCCGCGCGGGTGTGACAAAATAGCGGTTTTATCAGAGAACAGCTAAGCCAGCCTGTGGAGAACCCGATGCGGGATCGCAATTTTGATGACATTGCTGAGAAGTTTTCCCGTAATATTTACGGCACCACAAAAGGGCAGCTAAGACAGGCGATCCTGTGGCAGGATCTCGACCGTGTGCTGGCGGACTACGGCTCGCAGAAACTGCGGGTACTGGACGCCGGTGGCGGTGAAGGGCAGACGGCCATTAAACTGGCAGAGCGCGGTCATCACGTGACGCTGTGCGATCTGTCCGGTGAGATGATCGCCCGTGCGCAACGGGCGGCAGAAGATAAAGATGTGAGCCACAACATGCATTTTATACAATGCGCCGCTCAGGACGTTGCTTCGCATTTGGAAAGCCCTGTTGATCTGATATTGTTTCACGCTGTGCTGGAATGGGTCGCCGATCCGGTCAGTGTGTTAGAGACCCTTTGGTCCGTATTGCGTCCCGGTGGCGTACTGTCGTTAATGTTCTACAATGCCAACGGTCTATTGATGCATAACATGGTGGCGGGGAACTTTGACTACGTGCAGATAGGGATGCCAAAGCGTAAGAAGCGTACCCTTTCGCCAGACTATCCGCGTGAACCAGAACAGGTTTACCAGTGGCTGGAACAGATTGGCTGGCAGATCACCGGGAAGACCGGGGTGCGCGTGTTTCATGATTATCTGCGTGAGAAGCATCAGCAGCGTGACTGTTATGAGATATTGCTTGAATTAGAAACGCGTTATTGTCGCCAGGAACCGTATGTCAGCCTGGGTCGTTACATTCACGTCACCGCGCGTAAACCGCAGATGCAAGGATAACTTATGAGTGAATTTTCCCAGACAGTCCCCGAACTGGTTGCCTGGGCCAGAAAAAATGACTTCACTATCTCGCTGCCGGTAGACCGACTCTCGTTCCTGCTGGCGGTAGCCACACTGAACGGCGAGCGCCTGGACGGTGAGATGAGTGAAGGCGAACTGGTGGATGCGTTCCGCCATGTAAGTGATGCGTTTGAGCAAACCAGCGAAACCATTGGCGTGCGCGCGAACAATGCGATCAACGATATGGTGCGTCAACGTCTGCTGAACCGCTTTACCAGTGAGCAGGCAGAAGGGAACGCGATCTATCGCCTGACGCCGCTCGGCATTGGCATTACGGATTACTATATTCGCCAGCGTGAATTTTCCACACTGCGTCTGTCGATGCAGTTGTCGATCGTGGCGGGTGAACTCAAGCGCGCGGCGGATGCCGCCGATGAGGGCGGTGATGAATTTCACTGGCACCGCAACGTCTATGCGCCGCTCAAGTATTCGGTGGCCGAGATTTTCGACAGTATCGATCTGACTCAGCGCATCATGGATGAACAGCAGCAGCAGGTGAAAGATGATATCGCGCAGTTATTGAATAAAGACTGGCGCGCGGCGATTTCAAGCTGTGAACTGTTGTTGTCAGAAACGTCCGGAACCCTGCGCGAGTTGCAGGATACGCTGGAAGCGGCAGGCGATAAATTACAGGCCAATCTGCTGCGTATTCAGGATGCGACGCTGGCCCATGACGATCTGCATTTTGTCGACAGGCTGGTGTTTGACCTGCAAAGCAAGCTGGATCGTATTATCAGTTGGGGCCAGCAGTCGATCGACCTGTGGATAGGCTATGACCGCCACGTGCATAAATTTATCCGTACCGCCATCGACATGGATAAAAACCGCGTCTTTGCCCAGCGCTTACGTCAGTCGGTACAGAGCTACTTTGACGAACCGTGGGCGCTGACCTATGCCAACGCCGATCGTCTGCTGGATATGCGCGACGAAGAGATGGCGCTGCGTGATGAAGAGGTGACCGGGGAACTTCCGCCGGATTTAGAGTACGAAGAGTTTAACGAGATCCGCGAACAGCTGGCGGCGATTATCGAAGGCCAACTGGCTATCTATAAATCGAAAGAGACGCCGCTGGATCTCGGCCTGGTAGTGCGCGAGTATCTTGCGCAATACCCGCGTGCGCGTCATTTCGACGTTGCGCGCATTGTTATCGATCAGGCGGTACGTCTTGGCGTAGCGCAAGCAGACTTCACCGGACTGCCAGCCAAATGGCAGCCGATTAATGATTACGGAGCCAAGGTACAGGCGCATGTCATTGACAAATATTGAACAAGTGATGCCGGTTAAGCTGGCGCAGGCGTTGGCGAATCCGTTATTTCCGGCGCTGGATAGCGCATTACGTTCAGGCCGCCACATTGGTCTGGATGAACTGGATAATCATGCCTTTCTGATGGACTTTCAGGATTACCTGGAAGAGTTTTACAGCCGTTACAACGTGGAATTAATCCGCGCGCCGGAAGGGTTTTTCTACCTGCGTCCGCGTTCAACGACCATTATCCCGCGTTCCGTGTTGTCTGAACTGGACATGATGGTCGGTAAAATTCTCTGCTACCTCTATCTCAGCCCGGAGCGGCTGGCCAATGAGGGGATTTTCACTCAGCAGGAGTTGTACGACGAGCTGTTGACGCTGGCTGACGAAGCCAAACTGTTGAAGCTGGTGAATAACCGTTCAACCGGCTCCGACGTCGACCGCCAGAAATTACAGGAAAAAATGCGATCGTCGTTAAACCGTCTGCGCCGTTTAGGCATGGTCTGGTTTATGGGACATGACAGCAGCAAATTCCGGATTACGGAATCGGTGTTCCGCTTTGGCGCGGATGTGCGCAGTGGCGATGATCCACGGGAAGCGCAGCGCCGCCTGATTCGCGATGGCGAAGCGATGCCGGTTGAAAACCACCTGCTGCTCAATGATGAGACCGAAGAGAATCAGCCGGACAGTGACAGTGGAGAAGAAGAATAATGATTGAACGCGGTAAATTTCGCTCACTAACGCTGATTAACTGGAACGGTTTCTTTGCCCGCACCTTTGACCTGGATGAACTGGTTACTACGCTTTCCGGAGGGAACGGCGCGGGGAAATCCACCACCATGGCGGCGTTCGTCACGGCGCTTATCCCGGATTTAACCTTGCTGCACTTCCGTAACACCACCGAAGCCGGGGCGACCAGCGGCTCACGCGACAAAGGGCTGCACGGTAAGCTGAAAGCGGGCGTCTGCTATTCAATGCTGGATACTGTCAACTCGCGTCATCAGCGCGTGGTGGTTGGCGTACGTTTGCAGCAGGTTGCCGGGCGTGACCGTAAAGTCGACATCAAACCGTTTGCCATTCAGGGTCTGCCGATGTCAGTGCAGCCCACGCAACTGGTGACGGAGACGCTGAATGAACGTCAGGCGCGCGTCCTGCCGTTGACGGAGCTTAAAGAGAAGCTCGACGAGATGGAAGGCGTGCAGTTTAAGCAGTTCAACTCGATAACCGACTACCATTCGCTGATGTTCGATCTGGGCCTCATCGCCCGTCGTCTGCGCTCTGCCTCCGATCGTAGTAAATTCTATCGCCTGATTGAAGCCTCGCTGTACGGCGGGATTTCCAGCGCGATTACCCGCTCTCTGCGCGACTACCTGCTGCCGGAAAACAGTGGGGTGCGTAAGGCGTTCCAGGATATGGAAGCCGCGCTGCGGGAAAACCGTCTGACGCTGGAGGCCATTCGCGTCACCCAGTCCGATCGCGATCTGTTTAAACATCTGATCAGCGAAGCCACCAACTACGTGGCGGCGGACTATATGCGTCATGCCAATGAGCGGCGGATCCACCTTGATAAAGCGCTGGAATTTCGTCGCGAACTGTACACCTCGCGTAAACAGCTGGCGGCGGAGCAATATAAGCACGTCGACATGGCGCGTGAGTTGGGCGAGCACAACGGCGCGGAAGGCGATCTCGAAGCCGATTATCAGGCGGCGAGCGATCACCTGAACCTGGTGCAAACGGCGCTGCGTCAGCAGGAAAAAATTGAACGTTACGAAGCGGATCTTGACGAGTTGCAGATCCGTCTCGAAGAGCAAAACGAAGTGGTAGCGGAAGCGGTCGATCGTCAGGAAGAGAACGAAGCGCGCGCCGAGGCTGCCGAGCTGGAAGTGGATGAGCTGAAAAACCAACTGGCGGATTACCAGCAGGCGTTGGACGTTCAGCAGACCCGCGCCATCCAGTACAATCAGGCGATTTCCGCGCTGGAGCGCGCCAGAGCGGTATGTCATTTGCCGGATCTGACGGCCGATAGCGCCGCCCAGTGGCTGGAGACCTTCCAGGCGAAAGAGCAGGAAGCGACCGAAAAAATGCTCTCGCTGGAGCAGAAAATAAGCATGTCGCAAACCGCGCACAGTCAGTTCGAGCAGGCGTATCAGCTGGTGGTGGCGATCAATGGCCCGCTGGCGCGAAATGAGGCCTGGGATGTGGCGCGTGAATTGTTGCGTGAAGGCGTTGACCAGCGTCACCTGGCGGAACAGGTGCAGCCGTTGCGTATGCGACTGAGCGAACTGGAACAGCGTCTGCGTGAGCAGCAGGAAGCCGAACGTCTGTTGGCGGAATTCTGTAAGCGTCAGGGCAAGAATTTCGATATTGATGAACTGGAAGCCCTGCACCAGGAGCTGGAAGCGCGAATCGCCTCGCTGTCTGACAACGTCTCCAGCGCGCACGAACAGCGCATGGCGCTGCGCCAGGAGCAGGAACAGCTACAGTCCCGCATTCAGCACTTAATGCAGCGCGCGCCTGTCTGGCTTGCGGCACAAAACAGTCTGAGCCAGCTCAGCGAGCAGTGTGGTGAAGAGTTTACCTCCAGCCAGGACGTGACCGAATATTTACAGCAATTGCTTGAGCGTGAACGTGAAGCGATTGTGGAACGCGACGAAGTCGGCGCGCGCAAGAATGCCGTCGATGAAGAGATCGAACGCTTAAGTCAGCCGGGCGGTTCGGAAGATCAGCGCCTGAACGCGCTGGCTGAACGCTTCGGCGGCGTGCTGCTGTCAGAAATTTATGACGACGTCAGCCTTGAAGATGCCCCGTACTTCTCCGCGCTGTATGGCCCATCACGCCATGCCATCGTGGTGCCGGATCTGTCGCTGATCGCCGAGCAACTGGAAGGCCTGACGGATTGTCCGGAAGATTTGTATCTGATCGAAGGGGATCCGCAGTCGTTCGATGACAGCGTCTTCAGCGTCGACGAACTGGAAAAAGCGGTGGTGGTGAAAATCGCCGATCGCCAGTGGCGTTACTCGCGCTTCCCGTCCGTACCGCTGTTTGGCCGCGCGGCGCGGGAAAACCGCATCGAAACTCTGCATGCCGAGCGTGAAGGGTTGTCCGAGCGTTTTGCCACGCTCTCCTTTGACGTGCAGAAAACGCAGCGTCTGCATCAGGCGTTCAGCCGTTTTATCGGCAGCCACTTAAGCGTTGCCTTTGACGCCGACCCGGAAGCGGAAATCCGCCAGCTCAACAGCCGTCGCGTTGAACTGGAACGTGCGCTGACTACCCACGAAAATGACAACCAGCAGCAGCGTTTGCAGTACGAGCAGGCTAAAGAGGGCGTTGCCGCACTGAACCGCCTGCTGCCGCGTCTGAATCTGCTGGCTGACGACAGCCTGGCGGACCGCGTCGAGGAGATTCGCGAGCGTCTGGATGAAGCGCAGGAAGCCGCGCGCTTTGTGCAGCAGCACGGTAACCAACTGGCGAAACTGGAACCGATGGTTTCGGTGTTGCAGAGCGATCCGGAACAGTTTGAACAGCTAAAAGAAGATTACGCGTACTCCCAGCAGACGCAGCGTGATGCGCGTCAGCAGGCGTTTGCGCTGAGCGAAGTGGTTCAGCGCCGTGCGCACTTTGGCTATTCCGACTCCGCGGAAATGCTCAGCGGCAACAGCGATCTGAACGAAAAACTGCGTGAGCGACTGGAACATGCGGAAGCCGAACGTACCCGCGCCCGTGAAGCTCTGCGAGGTCATGCGGCGCAACTGAGCCAGTACAATCAGGTTCTGGCCTCGCTGAGAAGCTCTTACGACACCAAGAAAGAGCTGCTCAACGATCTGCAGCGTGAATTGCAGGATATTGGCGTGCGTGCCGACAGCGGGGCGGAAGAGCGCGCGCGTATTCGTCGCGATGAACTGCACTCGCAGCTCAGCAATAACCGTGCGCGGCGTAACCAGCTCGAAAAAGCGCTCACCTTCTGTGAAGCGGAGATGGATAACCTGACCCGCAAACTGCGCAAACTGGAGCGCGATTACCATGAAATGCGTGAGCAGGTGGTGACCGCGAAAGCCGGCTGGTGTGCGGTGATGCGACTGGTGAAAGACAGCGGCGTCGAGCGTCGTCTGCATCGTCGTGAGCTGGCCTATCTCTCGGGGGACGAACTGCGTTCCATGTCGGATAAGGCGCTGGGTGCGCTGCGTCTGGCGGTCGCTGATAACGAACATCTGCGTGACGTTCTGCGTCTGTCGGAAGATCCGAAGCGTCCGGAACGTAAGATCCAGTTCTTTGTCGCGGTGTATCAGCATCTGCGCGAGCGTATCCGCCAGGATATCATTCGTACCGATGATCCGGTGGAAGCCATCGAACAGATGGAAATTGAGCTGGGCCGTCTGACCGAAGAGCTGACCTCCCGCGAACAGAAACTGGCGATAAGCTCTCGCAGCGTGGCGAACATTATTCGCAAGACCATCCAGCGTGAACAGAACCGTATCCGTCAGCTCAACCAGGGGTTGCAGAGCGTGTCGTTCGGCCAGGTTCACAGCGTGCGCCTGAACGTGAATGTGCGTGAAACCCATGCCACGCTGCTGGAAGTGTTGTCTGAACAGCATGAGCAGCATCAGGATCTGTTCAACAGCAATCGCCTGACCTTCTCGGAAGCGCTGGCGAAGCTCTATCAGCGCCTGAATCCGCAGATCGACATGGGCCAGCGTACGCCGCAAACCATTGGCGAGGAGTTGCTGGACTACCGTAACTATCTCGAAATGGAAGTGGAAGTAAACCGTGGTTCCGACGGCTGGCTGCGTGCGGAGTCCGGGGCGCTGTCGACCGGTGAAGCGATCGGGACCGGGATGTCGATTCTGGTGATGGTGGTTCAGAGCTGGGAAGATGAAGCACGTCGTCTGCGCGGAAAAGACATCTCCCCATGCCGTCTGCTGTTCCTCGATGAAGCCGCCCGTCTGGATGCGCGCTCCATCGCGACCCTGTTCGAACTGTGCGAGCGTCTGCAAATGCAGTTGATCATCGCAGCACCGGAAAACATCAGTCCGGAGAAGGGCACCACCTATAAGCTGGTCCGTAAAGTCTTCCAGAATACGGAACACGTCCATGTGGTTGGGCTGCGCGGGTTTGCGCCGCAGTTGCCTGATCCTCTCCCCGGCGAGGCTGATGCTCCGTCAGAGGCCAGCTAAAATCATAAAGACGGCTGAAAAGCCGTCTTTTTCATTTCTTAATCAGCGGATTTCAGGTGCATTTTCTTTAAACTTCTTTACATTAGGTTAGGTAATCGCGTATCAGCCTTTCTATAATGAAGGAAAGCTCCGGTAGATGTGAGCGTGTCGTAATGTAACCAGAGGGCAAGGGATGTTGCTTAATAAAATTGGTGGTCGTCGGCTCTCGGCAATGAGTTTATGCCTGGTCGTAGCATTCGCTCCACTGTTCAGTGTTCAGGCTGATGAGCCTGAAGTTATACCTGGTGACAGCCCGGTTGTTGCCAGTGAGCAGAGCCTCGCCCAGCCGCAGGCGCAATCTGGCGCAACGGCCGTGATGGCGGGTCTGCAGCCTCTTCCTGAAGGGGCGGCGGAAAAGGCGCGGGCTGAACTGCAGTCGCAACTTCCCTCGGGCTATACGCCTGTCTATATGAATCAGCTTGAACTGCTCTATGCGGCGCGCGATATGAAGCCCATGTGGGAAAATCGTGAAGCCGTTAAAGCGTTCCAGCAGCAACTGGCTGAGGTCGCCATTGCTGGCTTCCAGCCCCAGTTCACCACCTGGGTGGCGTTACTGACCGATCCATCCGTTAACGGCATTACGCGCGATCTGGTGTTGTCTGATGCGATGATGGGGTATCTCCATTTGATCGCCAATATTCCGGTCAAAGGCAACCGCTGGCTTTACAGCAGTAAGCCGTATGCGCTGGCGACGCCGCCGCTGTCGGTGATTAATCAGTGGCAGGTCGCGCTGGATAATGGGCAACTCCCGACGTTTATTGCCGGGCTGGCGCCTCAGCACCCTCAGTATGCGTCGATGCACGCGTCGCTATTGTCGCTGGTGGGCGATTCGCGTCCGTGGCCGCAACTAACCGGCAAAGCCACGCTGCGACCGGGTCAGTGGAGCAACGACGTGCCCGCGTTGCGGGAAATACTGCAACGTACCGGAATGCTGGAAGGGGGACCGAAAATTGCGCTGCCGGGTGATGAGACCCTGTCAGAATCGGTGGTCAGCCCGTCTGCTGTTGCCGTTGAAACCCCGAGCGTTGAGGTGGAGAAACAGACCGCGCCGCGCAGTAAGCCGGCACTGGCTGTTCGTGCCGCGTATGATAAAGAGTTGGTTGAGGCGGTAAAACGCTTTCAGACCTGGCAAGGGCTGGGTGCGGATGGGGCAATTGGCCCTGCTACTCGTGACTGGCTGAACATGACGCCCGCGCAGCGTGCGGGTGTACTGGCGCTCAATATCCAGCGTCTGCGTTTACTCCCGTCCGAGCTTTCGACGGGAATCATGGTGAATATTCCGGCGTATTCGCTGGTTTATTATCAGAACGGCAATCAGGTGCTGGCGTCCCGGGTGATTGTCGGTCGTCCCGATCGTAAAACGCCGATGATGAGCAGCGCGCTGAATAACGTGGTGGTCAATCCACCGTGGAACGTCCCGCCGACGCTGGCTCGTAAAGACATTCTGCCCAAACTGTGGAACGATCCGGGCTACCTTGAACGTCACGGCTATACCGTGATGCGAGGCTGGAACAGCAGAGAGGCGATTGATCCGTGGCAGGTTGACTGGTCAACCATCACACCATCAAATTTACCGTTCCGTTTCCAGCAGGCGCCTGGCGCGCGTAACTCGCTGGGCCGCTATAAGTTTAATATGCCAAGTTCCGATGCTATCTATCTGCACGATACGCCGAATCACAATCTGTTCCAGAAGGATACCCGGGCGCTTAGTTCCGGCTGCGTACGCGTGAACAAGGCGTCAGAACTGGCAAATATGCTGTTGCAGGATGCGGGCTGGAACGATACGCGCATTTCCGATGCGCTGAAGCAGGGCGACACGCGCTATGTGAATATTCGCCAGACGATTCCGGTCAACCTTTACTATCTGACGGCGTTTGTTGGCGCAGACGGGCGCACCCAGTATCGTACAGATATTTACAATTATGATCTGACTGCGCGATCCAGCGCACAAATTGTGGCAAAAGCAGAACAATTAATCAGGTAAATGAAGAGGTTCTGGTTAATCTGTTGTCGTAATATTTGACAGTGACAGGGGTATCGGTCCAGAAGCCCCGTCATTGCTGGGGTTGGGCTAACTTGACGGCGGCTTTGTTGCCAGTTAAGGTGCCTATCGTGCGCTAAAGCATATAAACGATAACATTGACCTGTAGACCTTAAACCATGGACAAATTTGACGCTAATCGCCGCAAACTGCTGGCGTTAGGTGGTGCTGCCCTCGGCGCTGCCATCTTGCCTGTGCCTGCGTTTGCCACACTCTCTACCCCGCGTCCGCGTATTTTGACTCTGAGTAACCTCAACACCGGAGAGTCAATCAAAGCGGAATTTTTTGATGGCAGAGCTTATATTCAGGATGAATTAGCCAAACTTAACCATTTTTTCCGCGACTATCGCGCGAATAAGGTGAAGTCCATCGATCCCGGACTCTTCGATCAGCTTTTCCGCCTGCAAGGGCTGCTGGGAACGCGTAAACCCGTTCAGCTGATTTCCGGTTATCGTTCGCTGGATACCAACAATGAACTGCGTGCGCACAGCCGTGGGGTAGCGAAACAAAGCTATCACACCAAAGGCCAGGCAATGGATTTTCATATTGAAGGGATTTCGTTAAGTAATGTTCGCAAAGCCGCGTTATCTCTGCGCGCAGGTGGTGTAGGATACTACCCACGCAGTAACTTTGTGCACATTGACACCGGGCCGGCGCGGCACTGGTGATTAACGAAACAGGAGCAGTATGAACTATCGTATTATTCCGGTCACCGCGTTTTCCCAGAACTGTTCTTTGATCTGGTGTGAGCAAACGCGTCTGGCAGCGCTTGTTGATCCCGGCGGCGATGCGGAGAAAATCAAACAGGAAGTGGACGCCAGCGGCATTACGCTGACGCAAATCCTGCTCACTCACGGACACCTCGATCATGTGGGTGCCGCGGCGGAACTGGCGCAGCACTTTGGCGTACCGGTTATCGGTCCGGAAAAAGAAGATGAGTTCTGGTTGCAGGGTCTGCCTGCTCAGAGTCGCATGTTTGGCCTCGGCGAATGTCAGCCACTGACACCCGACCGTTGGCTTAACGAAGGAGATCGTGTCAGCGTAGGGAATGTGACTTTACAGGTGTTGCATTGCCCGGGCCATACGCCTGGACACGTTGTTTTCTTTGACGAGCAGTCGCAACTTCTCATCTCAGGCGACGTGATTTTTAAAGGCGGAGTAGGGCGTAGTGATTTCCCGCGCGGCGATCACAGCCAGTTGATTGATTCGATAAAACGTAAGCTGTTGCCGTTAGGTGATGACGTAACGTTTATTCCGGGTCATGGCCCGCTGTCGACGCTGGGTTATGAACGGTTGCACAATCCGTTCCTGCAGGATGAAATGCCTGTCTGGTAATCCCCATTAAAAAGCCCGCTAAAAAGCGGGCTTTGCTTTTATCGCACGTCTTACAGCACGGCGACAATGGCTTCGCACAGCGGCGCCATGTTATCCGGCGTCATCCCGGCGACGTTCACGCGACCCGAAGCTACCGCGTAGACGCCAAACTCTTCACGCAGACGCAGAACCTGCTCTTTGGTCAGGCCGCTGAAAGAGAACATGCCGTTTTGTTTGATGATAAAGCTGAAATCGCGATCCGCCCCTTTCTCTTGCAGGGTATTCACAAACAGCAGACGCATACGCTGAATGCGCTGACGCATGTCGGTCAGTTCCTGTTCCCAGATTGCACGCAGCGCATCGTTGCTGAGAATGGTGGCAACCACGGATGCGCCGTGGGCTGGCGGGTTAGAGTAGTTCGCACGAATTACGGATTTCATCTGGCTGAAGGCGCGGTCAACGGTTTCGGTATCTGCCGCCACCAGCGTACAAGCACCGACGCGTTCGTTGTACAGGCCAAAGTTCTTGGAGTAGGAGCTCGCGACGATCAGTTCTTTGTGCAGCGCGGCGAATGCGCGCAGCCCTTCCGCATCTTCTTCCAGACCGCGGGCGAAGCCCTGATACGCGAAGTCAAACAGCGGTAACCAGCCTTTCTCGACGGAAAGCTTAGCCAGGGTTTGCCACTGCTCAAGCGTTGGGTCGATACCGGTTGGGTTATGACAGCAACCGTGGAACAGAACCACGTCGCCCGCCTGCGCTTCGCTCAGGCTGTTTTGCAGCGCGTCGAAGTCGAGGGAATGGTTTTCTGCGTCGTAATAAGCGTACTCGCGTACTTCCAGCCCGGCAGAGTTAAACACGCTCTTATGGTTTGGCCAGCTCGGGTTACTCACCCATACGCGTTTTACTGCCGTATTTTTTGCCAGGAAGTCGGCTGCAACGCGCAGCGCGCCGGTGCCGCCCGGCGTTTGCGCCGTACGTGCGCGTTTGTCATTGATAAGCGCGCTACCTTTGCCGAACAGCAGTTCCTGCGTGCAACGGCCAAATTCCGGAATACCGTCAATGCCGAGGTAGTTTTTTGTTGTTTCATTTTCGAGTAGATATTGCTCGGCTTTCTTAACGCTGGTCAGCACTGGCGTTTTGCCAGTTTCATCTTTATAGACACCGATCCCAAGGTTAATTTTCGAAGGACGGTCATCAGCACGAAACAGATCGGCCAGACCCAGAATGGGGTCGGCAGGGGCGGCAGTAATGTTCTCAAACATGACGAGGTTCCATTGTGGTTACAGAAGGGAAATCCGTTATCAGGTTAACGGTAGATTTACAAAATGCCAACCGTTAGTGATGAAAACCCTGAAGGTTTTTTGAAGTCGCAAGATTTGGCTGACAGGCATAAAAAAACAGGACCGAAGTCCTGTTTTTTAGGCATTTAGCAAAGGGGTCTGCTATTAGAACTGGTATACGATACCCAGAGCAACGGTGTCGTCAGAGTTCACGCCCAGTTTGTTGTCAGAATCAATCTGGTTGATCTGGTAGTCAACATAAGTGGACATGTTTTTATTGAAGTAGTAGGTTGCGCCCACTTCAATGTAGTTCACCAGATCTTCGCTACCTACGTCTTCAACGTTTTTCGCTTTAGATTTGTTGTAGGAGATAGACGGACGCAGACCGAAGTCGAACTGGTACTGAGCTACAACGAAGAAGTCCTGAGTTTTGTTTGCAAAACCGTCTTCGATGCGGGTAGCGTTACGGGTTTCACCGTAGTTGGCTGCCAGGTAGATGTTGTTCGCATCGTATTTCAGACCCGTCGCCCACTGCTCAGCTTTCTCACCGTGACCACGAATAGAATTGACCTGAGCGTCGGTACGGTCAGCTGCGCCGTATGCACCAACAATGCCGAAGCCATTCATTTCGTAGCTAACAGAACCGCCGACGCCGTCACCGTTAGAGCGACCAACGTTACCGTCACGCTCGTTTTTACCCAGGTACTGAACACCGAAGTTCAGGCCATCAACCAGACCGAAGAAGTTAGCGTTACGGTAGGTTGCTACGCCACCAACACGGCCAACGAAGAAGTTATCGCTGTACGCAGTATCACCGCCGAATTCTGGCAGCATATCGGTGTAACCCAGTGCATCGTAAACGATACCGTAGTTACGACCGTAGTCGAAGGAGCCCGCGTCGCCGAATTTCAGACCAGCGAATGCCAGACGGGTTTTGTTGTTGTTCTGCGCGTCATCACCGCCTTCAGAGTTGTTACCGGCGAAGTTATATTCCCACTGGCCGTAACCGGTCAGTTGGTCATTGATCTGAGTTTCCCCTTTGAAACCAAGACGGGCATAAGTCTGGTCGCCGTCATTGCCTTTGTTATCAGAAAAATAGTGCAGACCTACCGCTTTACCGTACAGGTCCAGTTTGTTGCCGTCTTTGTTGTAGATTTCTGCAGCGTTAGCTGCACCGGCTACCAGCAGAGCAGGGATAACCACTGCCAGAATATTGCGCTTCATCATTATTTATTACCCTCATTGGTTTTTTTATGACACCTGCCACTGCCGTCAATAAATTTCGTCAATAAAAATTTACGGAACTATTGATGAGAGTTTGGTGTCTTTATGTGTCTGACAGGCATCTTTCCATTCAAACTATCGTTTCGCTACCGTGAAAGTGCTACAAAGATAAAGAATTGGTTTCAGAAAGAAAAAATGTGTAACTGGATATTACATTTCTGGAACTTTGTGAACGACATCATATTTCGAAACGATTTCAGCTCCAGATCACACCACTTATATCTATTTATATGATTTTCTTATCTTTAATTCGGCTAAAAGAAAAATAGCGTACAGAAAGTAGACGTTTCCAGTTTGACTTATGCCTGTATCTGGACGTCTGGAATGCTGTGAAATTGTCTATAAAACGTGCTAATAGATGAGGAAAAACTAATCCGCAAGAAAATTGTGGTTTATTTTTTGTGCAGAAATATTACGACGCAATATCCGGTAACAGGATCTGGCGGGGTGGGGAGGTGATCTCAGGATTGCTTACGAATTACTCAAAAACCTGACATTTCAGCCAATAAAAAAGGCCAGCAAGGCTGGCCTTTTACGAACTTTTTTAGAACGTCGCGTTACGCGGTGTGCGCGGGAAGGCGATTACGTCACGAACGTTCTGTACGCCGGTAACGTAAGCGATCAAACGCTCGAAGCCGAGACCGAAGCCGGAGTGCGGCACGGTACCGTAGCGGCGCAGGTCGCGATACCACCAGTAGTCTTCTTTGTTCAGACCCATTTCCAGCATGCGCGCATCCAGCACATCCAGACGCTCTTCACGCTGAGAACCACCGATGATTTCACCGATACCCGGAGCCAGAACGTCCATCGCGGCAACGGTTTTACCGTCTTCGTTCAGGCGCATATAGAACGCTTTAATCTCTTTCGGATAGTTTTTCACCACTACCGGCGCTTTAAAGTGTTCTTCTGCCAGATAACGTTCGTGTTCGGAGGAGAGATCGACACCCCAGTAAACCGGGTTCTCGAACTTTCTGCCTTTCTTAATGCACTCTTCCAGAATGGCGACCGCATCGGTGTAATCCACCTGGGCGAAATCCGCCTCGATGAAGCGTTCCAGACGACTAATCGCCTCTTTATCCACGCGCTCGGCAAAGAACTTCATGTCGTCAGCTCGCTCGGTCAGTACGGTTTTGAAGGCATATTTCAGCATGCCTTCCGCCAGACCGGCAATGTCGCTCAGGTTGGCGAAGGCCACTTCCGGTTCCAGCATCCAGAACTCCGCCAGGTGACGGGTGGTGTTGGAATTTTCCGCACGGAAGGTCGGACCGAAGGTATAGATCTTCGACAACGCGCAGGCGTAAGTTTCGCCGTTCAACTGGCCGGATACGGTCAGGAAGGACTCTTTACCAAAGAAGTCTTTGTCGAAATCCACTTTGCCCTGATCGTTACGCGGCAGGTTTTCCAGGTCCAGCGTCGACACGCGGAACATTTCACCCGCACCTTCGGTATCAGACGCGGTGATAAGCGGAGTGGAAACCCAGAAGAAGCCCTGCTCATCGAAGAAACGGTGCAGCGCCTGCGCCAGCGTGTGGCGAACACGTGCGACGGCACCAATCATGTTGGTACGCGGACGCAGGTGCGCAACTTCACGCAGGTACTCGATGCTGTGACGTTTCGCCGCCATCGGGTAGGTGTCAGGATCTTCAACCCAGCCGCTGACTTCAACCTCAGTCGCCTGGATCTCAAAACTCTGTCCTTGTCCCGGAGAGGCCACGACCTTGCCGGTGACGATAACGGAACAGCCGGTGGTCAGACGCAGCACTTCTTCATTGTAATTGGGCAGAGAATTATTGATGACGGCCTGTACAGGATCAAAGCAGGAACCGTCATAAACGGCGAGGAAGGAGATGCCAGCTTTTGAATCTCGGCGGGTGCGTACCCATCCGCGCACGGTGACTTCGCTGTCAACGGCTACGCGGCCCTGGAGTACGTCGGCTACAGGCACAACGCTCATAATATTCTCTCTGTTAATAGTCCGATATATAAACACATGTCCCCGGAATGGGGATTTCCTATGTTACCTGGCATCTGCAATCAGACAAGCAGAATTCACAGGCAAAGAGAAAGATTTCAGAAATAAGTACAAAAAGGGAGCCGAAGCGGCTCCCTGGAAGGATTAACTGGCTTTTTTGATATGCGGTAAATCAAACGCTTTACGCAATGCGCGAACAAAGGCTTTGTCGTGACAAATGGTTTTGCCCGGACTGTCAGACAGTTTGGCAACCGGTTTACCGTTGCACTCGACCAGTTTGATCACAATGTTCAGCGGTTTAACTTGCGGAATATCGCAGGTCAGACGCGTACCAATGCCAAAACTCAACTGCACGCGGGAGGAGAAGTGACGGTAAAGATCCACTGCTTTATTCAGATCCAGATTGTCGGAAAAGACCAACGTTTTGCTGTGTGGATCGATACCCAACTTTTCATAATGGGCGATGGC
Organism: Citrobacter amalonaticus Y19; assembly: GCF_000981805.1. Taxonomy (NCBI): domain Bacteria; kingdom Pseudomonadati; phylum Pseudomonadota; class Gammaproteobacteria; order Enterobacterales; family Enterobacteriaceae; genus Citrobacter; species Citrobacter amalonaticus. Next base: position 1,000,811 of record NZ_CP011132.1, read on the forward strand.
CTTTTCGCCCCACTCGACAGGATCGCCAGAGTCATGGCGCAGTCCCTGATAACGGGTCGCAAATTCGCTGCCAAAGTCGCGTAAGAACGCATCCATCGTGATGCAGTCGGTCAGCGCGATGCCAAGTTGATCCGGATATTCAGTTAACCACGCGGCCAGGGCGGCACGCTGGCTGGTCGCCAGTTCAGGACTTATCTGTTGATGCGCCTGGAACCACTCGTGCGCCTGTGTGCCCATTGGCGTCAGCGACAGACGGCGGGCCAGATCGTAGTTACTGGTGCCAACGAACCACGACTCCTGCTGCAAACGCTTCACGATAGCCTGTTGCACTTCGCGAGAAAAACGGCGACGGGTGCCGAAATCCATCAGGTGGAAGCGGGACATATCGAGACTGGACGTTAAAGCAGTGAAATCGACTAATTTCGTCTCCAGCGTATCGAGGGCCTGCGCGACGCCCATTTCTGGTGAGCGATAGCGATGAACCAGTTCGCTGATCACTGCCAGCAGCGGGACTTCCCACATGATGACTTCACGCCACGGACCGCTTAAGCGGATATTCAGCTTTCCGTTGTCGTTGCTGACGGAAACCTGCTGCGGGTCATAGCGAAAATCGCGCAGCCAGTTGAGGTAATCCGCTTTGAAGAAGGGCAGGCCGGAGAGCCACTGATACTCTTCTTCCTCCAGGCGCAGATGCTGCATAGCATTGACCTGCTCGCGAATGGTGTCGGCATAAATACCCAGCAGGTCGTCGCCTCGGCAACGAAATTCAGCCGCTACCTGCACATCATAGTAGTGGTGAAATACGGCTTGCTGCATATGCAACTTATAAGCATCTGTATCCAGCAACGAGTGCAGAACAGGAGAAGCGAATTGTGTCATAGGTGCGCAGTAGCATCCTCTCACGGGAGCGTTTAGTACAATAAACAACTAAGAAAACCGCTGGAGTATACCTTGTTTAGCGATTTATTGAACCCCGATCACACCATAAGCTGACGTCAGGGTCGAGTGCATTTCGTGCCGCGTGTTATAAAAATGTAGCAAAAAGAGTGTTTGTGCCTGAAAAGATAAACATTCTGCGTAGCGTGTTTTGCGCAACAGGAATAGACTGAACTCGAGACTCTTCAAAAGATGCTAAAGGTTTTTTTATGACACAACAGCCACAAGCCAAATACCGTCACGACTACCGTGCGCCGGATTACCAGATTACTGATATTGACTTGACCTTTGACCTGGATGCTGAAAAAACCGTGGTCACGGCAGTGAGCCAGGCTGTTCGTCATGGCGCATCGGATGCCCCGCTGAAACTGGATGGAGAAGATCTGACGCTGGTCTCTCTCCACGTCAACGATGAACCGTGGACAGCTTATAAAGAAGAAGCAGGCACGCTGGTGATTAGCAATCTGCCCGAGCGTTTTACGCTGCGTATTGTTAATGAAATCAGCCCGGCCCGGAACACCGCGCTGGAAGGCCTGTATCAGTCGGGCGAGGCGTTATGTACCCAGTGTGAAGCGGAAGGCTTCCGCCATATCACCTGGTATCTCGACCGTCCGGACGTACTGGCGCGTTTTACCACCAAAATTATTGCCGATAAAAGCAAATATCCGTTCCTGCTCTCCAACGGTAACCGTACCGGCGAGGGGGAACTGGAAAACGGTCGTCACTGGGTTCAGTGGCAGGATCCGTTCCCGAAACCGTGCTACCTGTTTGCGCTGGTCGCCGGTGACTTCGACGTGCTGCGCGATACCTTTACCACCCGTTCCGGGCGCGAAGTGGCGCTGGAGCTGTATGTGGATCGCGGTAATCTCGACCGTGCGCCGTGGGCGATGACGTCGTTACAAAACTCGATGAAGTGGGACGAGGAGCGCTTCGGCCTGGAGTACGATCTCGACATCTATATGATCGTCGCCGTCGACTTCTTTAATATGGGCGCGATGGAGAATAAAGGTCTTAATATCTTTAACTCCAAATACGTGCTGGCGCGAACTGACACCGCCACCGACAAAGATTATCTCGATATTGAACGCGTGATCGGCCATGAATATTTCCACAACTGGACAGGCAACCGCGTCACCTGTCGCGACTGGTTCCAGTTGAGTCTGAAAGAGGGGTTAACCGTTTTCCGCGATCAGGAGTTCAGTTCGGATCTTGGTTCCCGCGCGGTTAACCGGATCAGCAACGTGCGCACCATGCGCGGCCTGCAGTTTGCTGAAGATGCCAGCCCGATGGCACATCCGATCCGCCCGGATAAGGTCATCGAAATGAACAACTTCTACACCCTGACCGTGTATGAAAAGGGCGCAGAAGTCATTCGCATGATCCATACCCTGCTGGGCGAGACGAATTTCCAGAAAGGGATGCAACTGTACTTTGAGCGCCACGACGGCAGCGCGGCGACCTGTGATGACTTCGTCCAGGCAATGGAAGATGCATCCAACGTCGATCTTTCCCATTTCCGCCGTTGGTACAGCCAGTCCGGCACACCAATTGTCACCGTTAAAGATGACTATAACCCGGAAACCGAGCAGTACACGCTGACCCTCAGCCAGCGCACGCCGGCAACGCCGGATCAGGCCGAGAAACAGCCGCTGCATATTCCGTTTGCCATCGAACTGTATGACAACGAAGGCAACGTGATCCCGCTACAGAAAGGCGGTCATCCGGTTAACGCCGTGCTGAATGTGACGCAGGCGGAGCAGACGTTTGTGTTCGACAACGTTTATTTCCAGCCGGTACCGGCGCTGCTGTGCGAGTTCTCTGCCCCGGTGAAACTGGAATATAAGTGGAGCGATCAGCAACTGACGTTCCTGATGCGCCATGCGCGCAACGACTTCTCCCGTTGGGACGCGGCGCAAAGCCTGCTGGCAACGTACATCAAGCTGAACGTGGCGCGTCATCAGCAGGGACAACCACTCTCTCTGCCGGCTCATGTGGCGGATGCTTTCCGCGCCGTGCTGCTGGATGAGAAGATCGACCCGGCGCTGGCGGCGGAAATTCTGACGCTGCCTTCGGCAAACGAAATTGCCGAGCTGTTTGAGATAATCGATCCGCTGGCGATTGCGGACGTTCGCGACGCGTTAACGCGGACGCTGGCCGTTGAACTGGCGGATGAGTTCCTGGCAATCTATAACGCCAACCGCCTGGAAGAGTACCGCGTTGAGCATGCGGACATCGGCAAACGTACGCTGCGTAACGCCTGCCTGCGCTTCCTGGCCTTCGGTGATACGACGCTGGCAGACGCGCTGGTGAGCAAACAGTATCGTGAAGCGAACAACATGACCGATGCCCTGGCGGCGCTGTCTGCGGCGGTGGCTGCACAGTTGCCGTGCCGTGACACGCTGATGCAGGAGTATGACGACAAGTGGCATCAGGACGGTCTGGTGATGGACAAATGGTTTATTCTGCAGTCTACCAGTCCGGCGGATAACGTGCTGGAGACGGTGCGCGGCCTGTTGAAGCACCGTTCGTTCAGCATGAGCAACCCGAACCGTATTCGTTCGCTGATTGGTGCGTTTGCGGGCAGTAACCCGGCGGCTTTCCATGCGGAAGATGGCAGCGGCTATCAGTTCCTGGTCGAGATGTTGACCGAGCTTAACAGCCGTAACCCGCAGGTGGCGTCGCGTCTGATCGAGCCGTTGATCCGTCTGAAGCGGTATGATGCGAAGCGTCAGCAAAAAATGCGTGCCGCGCTGGAGCAGTTGAAAGGGCTGGATAATCTTTCAGGCGATCTGTTCGAGAAGGTCACCAAAGCGTTAGCCTGATACATTGAACTGTCGTTTTATCGGCCGGATAAGGCGGTAATGCCGCCATCCGGCAAAATGCCCGGTGGCGCTCGCCTACCGGGCCTGGAACGTCCTGAATGCTTATCCATGCCGACGGGCTGGCTGTTCTGTTACCCCACGCTGCATAACCCGACTCAACACGTCAGCTTCCAGTTCCGCTAAACGCACCGATCCCAGGCGGCGCGGTCGCGCAATGTCGACCGTCAGATCCAGGCCAATCTTGCCATCCTCAATCAATAACACCCGATCAGCCATCGCCACGGCTTCGCTGACGTCATGCGTTACCAGCAGCACGGTGAAACCATGCTCTTGCCACAGCGAAACAATAAGATCCTGCATCTCCAGCCGCGTTAGCGCATCCAGCGCGCCAAGCGGTTCGTCGAGCAACAGCAGGCCTGGTCGGTGGATCAGCGCTCGCGCAAGGGCGACACGCTGCTTTTGTCCGCCGGAAAGCGCGGCTGGCCATTCCGTCGCCCGATTTTCCAGCCCAACCGCCGCCAGCGCCTGACGCGCAGCGTCCCGCCAGTGGCCCTTCAACCCCAGTCCCACATTGTCGATCACCGACTTCCACGGCAAAAGCCGGGCATCCTGAAACATCATACGGGTATCGTCCTGAATATCGCGAAGCGGCGTAGTACCGGCCAACAGTTCACCCGCATTCGGTGATTCCAGCCCCGCCAGCAGGCGTAGCAGGGTGCTTTTACCCCCACCGCTGCGCCCGACGACGGCAACAAACTGACCTGCCGGAATATGCAGATCCAACTGATTCAATACGGTGTTCGCCGCATACTTTTTCGTCACCGCATTCAGCAGAAGCGGTGTACCCTGGTTCAGACGGGCGGTGTTCATACGGTTGCCTCCTTCACATGATAAGCCGGGTTCCAGCGCAGCCAGACGCGTTCCAGCAGTTGAGCGCTGACGTCGGCGAGTTTACCGAGCAGGGCGTAGAGAATAATGGCGACAACCACGATATCCGTTTGCAGAAACTCCCTTGCGTTCATCGCCAGATAACCGATCCCGGAATTGGCCGAGATGGTTTCGGCGACGATCAGCGTCAGCCACATCAGCCCCAGCGCAAAGCGCACGCCGACCATAATCGAGGGCAGGGCGCCGGGCAGGATCACATGGAGAAACAGCGAAAAGCCGGACAACCCGTAGCTGCGCGCCATTTCCACCAGACCGCTGTCGATATTGCGGATCCCGTGCCAGGTGTTGATGTAGATGGGAAAGAGCGTCCCCAGCGCCACCAGGAAGATCTTCGCGGTTTCATCAATGCCAAACCACAAGATCACTAACGGGATCAGTGCCAGATGCGGAACGTTACGCAGCATCTGAATTGACGTGTCCAGCAGACGTTCGCCCCAGCGCGATAAGCCGCTGATCAGCCCCAGCGTCAGGCCAATCGAGCCGCCGATCGAAAAGCCGATCAGCGCACGCCAGGAGCTGATGGCCAGATGCTGCCAGAGTTCGCCGCTGGCGGAGAGCGTCCAGAAGGCGGTTACCACCCCTTCCGGTGAGGGTAAAATACGCCCGGAGAGCCAGCCCACGGAGGAGGCCAGTTGCCAGACGGCGACGATGCCCACCGGTAAAAACCAGGGGGCAACGCGTAGCAACCACTTTTTCGTTGGCGTTGCCATCACGGTTCTCCTCAGCTCTGCGCGACTTTGCGCGGAATAAAGTCATTCGCCACCGCTTCGCCCTGCTGATGCAGGCGTTGCGGCTGCGGGACTTCCGGGATCGCGACGTCCAGATGCGGGAACAACAGTTCACCGACTCTGTATGCCTCTTCCAGATGCGGATAACCTGAAAGCACAAAGCTGTCGATGCCCAGCGCGGCATATTCATTGATGCGCGCCGCCACCGTCGGACCGTCACCGACCAGCGCGGTTCCGGCGCCACCACGCACCAGGCCCACACCCGCCCACAGATTTGGGCTTACCTCCAGTTGGTCGCGCTTGCCGTTATGCAGCGCCGCCATTCGGTGCTGACCGACGGAATCCGTCCGGGCGAAAGCCGCCTGCGCTTTCGCGATGGTCTCGTCATCAAGGTGGGCAATCAGCCGATCCGCTGCCCGCCATGCTTCCTCGTTGGTTTCACGGACGATGACGTGCAGGCGGATGCCAAAACGAATGTTGCGCCCGCGCGCTGCGGCTTTGGCGCGTACCTGGGCTATTTTCTCTTTCACCAGCTCAGGCGGCTCGCCCCAGGTGAGGTAAAGATCGACCTGCTCAGCGGCCAGATCCTGAGCGACGTCGGAAGAACCGCCAAAGTAGAGTGGGGGATAGGGCTGTTGGATCGGCGGGAAGAACAGCTTCGCCCCGCGAACGTGGATGTGCTTGCCGTTGAAGTCGACGGTTTCGCCCTGTAATAAACGACGCCAGACCTGGGTGAACTCCGAGGAGGCCTCGTAACGTTCGCTGTGATCGAGAAATACACCGTCGCCCGCCAGTTCCTGCGGATCGCTGCCGGTGACCAGGTTAAACAGCGCGCGGCCGTTGGAGAGTCGGTCGAGCGTGGCGGCCTGACGAGCGGCGACGGTCGGTGAGGTGACGCTCGGGCGCAATGCCACCAGGAACTTGAGTCGCTGGGTCACCGGGATCATCGATGCCGCGACCAGCCACGCGTCTTCGCAGGATCGTCCGGTCGGGATCAACACGCCAGTGAACCCCAGACGATCCGCCGCCTGAGCAATCTGCTGTAAGTAGCCTTGATCCACCGGACGAGAGCCTTCTTCGGTTCCCAGATAGTGACCGTCACCGTGCGTCGGTAAAAACCAGAACATATTCAGGCTCATAATTGTTTTCCTTCCTGTTGAGTGGGCTGCCAGATGCGCTGGCGAATATCGATTTTTTTCGGTACCAGTCGGTTTTCGTAAAACAGGTCCGCAGTTTGTTGCTGCAGGGCGGCCACAGAGGCGCTAACCGGAGAAATGGTGGTTGGTGGACGATGATCGAGATACGAGGCAATCACCGCTTCCGGCAAACCCATCGTTTTTGCCAGCAGGGCAATACTCTCCTGACGCTGACTGAGGGTTAACGCATCGGCCTGACTGAAGGTTTCCAGCACGCCCTGAATGAATGCGCCGTTCTTCTCGGCGTATGGTCGTGCGGCGAGATAGAACGATCCCGTCTGTTTCAGATCGCTGCCGTCTTTCAGCACGCGCACACCGCCCTGCAATAATGCCGCGGAATAGTAGGGATCCCAGATGGCCCACGCATCGACGTTACCCTGCTGGAACGCCGCGCGGGCATCGGCAGGGGTCAGGTACGTAGGCTGGATATCGGTAAATTTCAGCCCGGCCTGTTGCAGCGCACGCAGCAGCAGGTTGTGCGAACTGGAGCCTTTCTGGAATGCCACTTTGTGACCTTTCAGTTCCGCCACCGTCTTGATCGGGCTGTTTTCCGGCACCAGAATCACTTCTGCTTTCGGTTTTGCCGGTTCAACGCCGACGTAAACTAAATCCGCCCCGGCGGCCTGGGCAAAAATGGGGGGAATATCACCGGTGCTGCCCAGATCGATACTGCCGACGTTCAGGGCTTCCAGCATCTGCGGCCCGGCGGGAAATTCAATCCAGGATATTTTTGTTCCGGGATAGCGCGTTTCCAGAAACTGGTGGCTTTTCGCCAGAACCATACTGATGCTGCCTTTCTGATAGCCAATACGTAAGGCATCAGGGGAGGGTTCCGCCGCCTGTGTCAGCCCGGAAAAAGCCAGCAGCCCAGCGAATGCCAGCCACGCCGTACGGGGGGTAAGAAGATTACGCATGGGCCGCACCTCGCACGGTTTCAAAAGCGGGAACCCTGACATCACGGCGATGCAGGGCGTGCCAGAACGTTTCCAGCGCCTTATCCAGACGCAGTTGTAAATTGGGCGTGAAATGCGGTTTATGTTGATAGTCGATCACCTGGGAGTCATCGGCAAAAACGCCGTGCAAAATCTCCTGGGCTTTCAGAGCGCTGAGCACCGGTTTCAGTGCGTAATCAACGGCGAGCAGGTGAGCGACGGTGCCGCCCGTTGCCAGCGGCAGGACCACTTTGCCTTCCAGCGCTCGCTCAGGGAGCAGATCGAGCAGCGTTTTTAGCGCGCCGGAGTAGGCGGCTTTATAGACCGGCGTGGCAACGATCAGGCCGTCCGCTTCTTTCAATTGCTCAACGAGTGTTTTCAACGCCGGGCTGTCGAAACGGGCATACAGCAGATCTTCAGGCTCGAAGTTGTGCAGATTCCAGTGGTAAACCTCGACGTCCTGACCGTTCAGTTTTTCCCGGGCATATTCCAGTAACGCACTGGATCGGGAGGGAAAGCGTGGGCTTCCCGCCAGAGTGATGACGCGCATAGATGCATTCTCCCCTTATAACTAATTGTTCGCTTTTATTTAACATTGATAACAATTTTTGCAGTCTGACAGAGGGGGATCGGGAATCGAAATGATTTATGCGGAATAGAAAATCTGAAAATTGCATAAAAAGAACGTCGCAGGGGAAACGTTTGCTTTTTATTGCCACAGGTCAATTCCCTTTTTGACCGACATCGCCCATAATACGCCCCCGGTTTGCACACCGGGAATCCAGGAGAGTTCATGTACTACCCCTTCGTTCGTAAAGCCCTTTTCCAGCTCGATCCTGAGCGCGCTCATGAATTAACATTTCAGCAATTACGTCGTGTGACGGGAACGCCGCTAGAAGCGCTGATCCGCCAGAAAGTGCCGACAAAACCGGTCAGTTGTATGGGATTAACCTTTAAAAATCCGCTCGGTCTGGCTGCCGGTCTGGACAAGGACGGGGAGTGTATTGATGCCCTGGGCGCGATGGGATTTGGCTCGATCGAGATAGGCACCGTGACCCCGCGTCCGCAACCCGGCAACGACAAGCCACGACTGTTTCGCCTGGTCGATGCTGAAGGTTTGATCAACCGCATGGGTTTTAATAACCACGGCGTTGATAACCTGGTGGAGAACGTTAAAAAGGCCCATTATGATGGGGTGCTCGGGATTAATATCGGCAAAAATAAAGATACGCCGGTCGAGCAGGGTAAAGATGACTATCTGATTTGTATGGAAAAAATCTATGCCTATGCCGGTTATATTGCCATTAATATCTCCTCGCCAAATACACCTGGATTACGTTCGCTGCAATACGGCGACGCGCTGGATGATTTGCTGACCGCGATTAAAAATAAACAAAACGATCTGCAAACGATCCACCAGAAATATGTTCCGATCGCCGTAAAGATCGCGCCGGATCTTTCTGAGGAAGAACTGATCCAGGTTGCCGATAGTTTAGTGCGGCATAATATTGATGGCGTTATTGCCACTAATACTACACTCGATCGTTCTCTGGTTCAGGGAATGAAAAATTGCGATCAAATGGGTGGCTTAAGCGGTCGTCCGCTGCAATTAAAAAGCACAGAAATTATCCGCCGTCTGTCTGTGGAATTAAAAGGCCAGTTGCCTGTTATTGGCGTCGGCGGTATCGACTCTGTGATTGCCGCGCGTGAGAAGATGGCGGCCGGGGCATCGCTGGTTCAGATTTATTCTGGTTTTATTTTTAAAGGTCCGCAGCTGATTAAAGAAATCGTTACCCATATTTGATTTTTTCTCTCTCTTTATCAGAATATCAGACAACCAGGGGTTTATTTCCTCCCCTGGTTGTTTTATATTCTTTCACTGTTGCTTATTTAAACATTTTAAGCTTTGCTTATTAAGGTAATAAACGAAGCGGCAAAAAAGGACAATTTTGCAACGGGTGATGGAGAGGGGAGAGAAAACAATGCGAATTAAACCTGACGATAACTGGCGTTGGTATTATGACGAAGAGCATGACCGAATGATGCTCGATTTAGCCAATGGCATGTTATTTCGCTCGCGTTTTGCCCGTAAGATGCTCACCCCGGATGCATTCTCACCGTCCGGTTTTTGCGTCGATGACGCCGCGCTGTATTTCTCCTTTGAAGAAAAGTGCCGCGACCTTGAACTCTCTAAAGACCAGAAAGCAGAGCTGGTGCTTAATGCGCTGGTGGCCATCCGCTACCTGAAACCACAGATGCCGAAAAGCTGGCACTTTGTGGCGCACGGCGAAAACTGGTCGCCCGGAACCGGCGATGCGGCCTGCGTCTGGCTGAGCGATAGTCAGGAACAAATCAATCTGTTAGTGGTGGAGCCTGGCGAGAATGCGGCCCTGTGTTTGCTGGCGCAACCGGGCGTTGTTGTGGCTGGACGCACCATGCAGCTTGGCGATGCGATTAAAATCATGAATGACCGGCTGAAGCCGCAGTTCCGTCCACACAGCTTCAGCCTGGAGCAGGCGGTTTAGAGCGCCAGCTTCAGCGCGGTTTTTGGCACACAGCTACAACTGAGGATGGTGCCATCATCACCAAGTGCTGATTTTTTCAGCGGGTTCACTTCGCCGTCCAGCAGTTTGATACGGCAGCAACCGCAAATCCCCGCCCGACACGAATAGGGAACCCGGATCCCCTGGTTTTCCAGTTGCTCAAGCAGTACCTGCTGATTGTTCCCCTGAAACGCCTGTCCTTGCCAGTCGATGGTGACGCTGGTGTCTGGCAGCTGCACGGCATCAACGGCGTCATCCTGAGCGGCAGCGCCGTACACCCGGGCCGGGCCGGTAGATAAAATTTCAACGTCATCGCCAACGCGCATCACCCCGCTGTTACGGGCTATCAGGTTCAGCCCGAAATCGACATCGCCATTGTCTGGTGCGGTTCGGAAAGTTTGCAGCGTCGCCAGCGGTTCGCCGGAGGGATGCTTTTGCCCTTTTTCCGGACTGACCGTGGTAAAAATACAGCGACTGCACGGCTTCGCCACATCAAAAATGACCTCGCCAATGCGGATCGCTTTCCAGCTGTCTTCTTCCCATGCGGTTGCCCCGGATACTACGATGTTCGGGCGGAACTGTTCAACCTGTACACCCGCCGGACAGCGCTGCTGCAGGTCGCGCAGGGAGGAGTCATTCACCAGCAGGTAGGGAAAACCGTCGGCAAAGGAGAGCGGTACGCCTGCGTGGCGTTTAACCCGGCGGGTCAGTTGCGGCCCGACCCAACGCAGTTGCACGCTGCGGGAAAAGAAGCCGCTTAGCCACTGGTTGATAGCATCGGGGGCGATTCGTGCGGTGAAATGGTTACCCCAGACTTCCGTTGGCGCATCCTGGGTGGCGAAATCGGCAAACCGTACCTGCGCGCTGCTGCCGTCAGGCGCGGTTAAATGCAGGCCGTCATGTACGGGAGAGGGGGTAAAGCGCACCATTTGCGGAAACTGACGAGCGGTAATGAAGGTGCCATCAGCTTCGGTTAGCATAAAGATACGATCGAAAGCCAGACCGCTGACGTCTGCCAGAGCGTGGGTCAACCCAATGCCGCGCATTGATTTGACGGGGTGGATGAAAAGTCTGGATAACGTCAACACGGTACGGTCCCTCAAAAGAAATAAGCCCTCAACTTTATGACATAGCGCCCATATTAGCTATAATGCGCAGCAATTTTCTTCGAGTATAAGTGACGCTATGAATTCTTTGTTTGCCAGTACGGCCCGTGGGCTGGAAGAGCTGTTAAAAACTGAACTGGAAAGCCTCGGCGCCGTGGCGTGCCAGGTGGTTCAGGGTGGGGTCCATTTCCAGGGCGACACCCGGCTTGTCTACCAGAGCCTGATGTGGAGTCGCCTGGCCTCGCGCATTATTTTACCGTTGGGTGAGTGCAAAGTTTACAGTGACTTAGACCTTTACCTTGGCGTGCAGGCGATCGACTGGACGGCGATGTTCAATCCGGGGGCGACCTTTGCCGTCCATTTCAGCGGGCTGAACGACACCATTCGTAACAGCCAGTACGGCGCGATGAAAGTCAAAGATGCGATTGTCGATGCCTTCACGCGTAAAAATCTGCCGCGTCCGAATGTCGATCGCGAATCGCCAGACATTCGCGTGAACGTCTGGCTGAATAAAGACACGGCCAGCATTGCGCTGGATTTAAGCGGTGATGGTCTGCATCTGCGCGGCTATCGCGATCGCACCGGTCTGGCGCCGATCAAAGAAACACTGGCAGCGGCGATTGTGATGCGCTCTGGCTGGCAGCCGGGGACGCCGCTGCTCGACCCGATGTGTGGGTCGGGGACGCTGCTGATTGAAGCGGCCATGTGGGCGACCGATCGCGCACCGGGCTTACACCGTGGTCGCTGGGGTTTTAGCGGCTGGGCGCAGCATGACGACGCTATCTGGCAGGAGGTCAAGGCGCAAGCGCAAACCCGTGCCCGCAAAGGTCTGGCTGAATACACTTCGCATTTTTATGGTTCTGACAGCGATGCCCGCGTGATTGAACGCGCGCGTAGCAACGCCCGCCGTGCGGGTATTGGCGAGCTGATCACCTTCGAAGTGAAAGACGTGGCGAAGCTGAGCAATCCGCTGCCGAAGGGGCCTTACGGGACGGTGATCAGCAACCCGCCTTATGGCGAGCGTCTGGACAGCGAGCCGGCGCTGATTGCGCTGCACAGTCTGCTGGGCCGCACCATGAAGAACCAGTTCGGCGGCTGGAACCTCTCCCTGTTCAGCGCCTCACCGGATCTGCTGAGCAGTCTGCAACTGCGTGCTGATAAGCAATTCAAAGCGAAAAACGGTCCGCTGGACTGCGTGCAGAAAAACTACCATGTGGCGGAAAGCACGCCGGACAGCAAACCGGCGACGGTGGCGGAAGACTACGCTAACCGCCTGCGCAAGAACATCAAGAAGCTGGAAAAATGGGCGCGTCAGGAAGGGATTGAATGCTACCGCCTGTACGATGCCGATCTGCCGGAATACAACGTCGCGGTGGATCGCTACGCTGACTGGGTAGTGATTCAGGAGTACGCCCCGCCGAAAACCATCGATGCGCAGAAAGCGCGCCAGCGTCTGTTTGATATCATTGCGGCCACGCTGTCAGTGCTGGAAATTGCGCCGAACAAACTGGTGCTGAAAACCCGTGAACGGCAGAAAGGGAAAAACCAGTATCAGAAGATGAACGAGAAGGGGGAATTCATTGAGGTGGGCGAATACAACGCGCGCCTGTGGGTGAACCTCACCGATTATCTGGATACCGGTCTGTTCCTCGATCACCGTATCGCACGACGGATGCTGGGACAGATGAGCAACGGGAAAGACTTCCTCAACCTGTTCTCCTACACCGGCAGCGCCAGCGTGCACGCAGGTTTAGGCGGCGCGCGCAGCACCACGACGGTCGATATGTCGCGTACTTATCTGGAGTGGGCGGAGCGTAACCTGCGTCTGAACGGCCTCAGCGGCCGCGCGCATCGGCTGATTCAGGCCGACTGCCTGGCCTGGCTGCGTGAAGCCAATGAACAGTTTGATCTGATTTTTATCGATCCCCCGACGTTCTCCAACTCGAAACGGATGGAGGACGCCTTTGACGTCCAGCGCGATCATCTGGCGCTGATGAAAGATCTGAAACGTCTGCTGCGTAAAGGCGGCACGATCATGTTCTCCAACAATAAACGCGGATTCCGTATGGATCTGGACGGTCTGGCGGCGCTGGGACTGAAAGCACAAGAAATCACCCAAAAAACGCTTTCCCAGGACTTTGCCCGTAACCGTCAAATCCACAACTGCTGGCTGATTACCGCCGCCTGAAAGGATAAATAAATGTCATTAATCAGTATGCATGGCGCATGGCTGTCGTTCAGCGACGCGCCGCTTCTCGATAATGCAGAACTGCATATCGAAGATAACGAACGTGTCTGTCTGGTAGGCCGTAACGGCGCCGGAAAATCCACGCTGATGAAGATCCTCAACCGTGAACAGGGTCTGGACGATGGGCGTATTATTTATGAGCAGGATCTGATCGTTGCCCGTTTGCAGCAGGATCCACCGCGTAACGTGGAAGGCACCGTTTATGATTTTGTGGCGGAAGGGATTGAAGAACAGGCGGAATACCTCAAGCGTTATCACGACATTTCACGTCTGGTGATGACCGACCCGAGCGACAAGAACCTGAATGATCTGGCGAAGGTGCAGGAGCAGCTCGATCACCACAATCTGTGGCAACTGGAAAATCGAATCAACGAAGTGCTGGCGCAGTTAGGATTGGATCCTAATGCGGCGTTGTCGTCGCTGTCCGGCGGTTGGCTGCGTAAAGCGGCGCTGGGTCGCGCGCTGGTCAGTAATCCGCGCGTTCTGCTGCTGGATGAACCGACCAACCACCTCGATATTGAAACCATTGACTGGCTGGAAGGATTCCTGAAATCGTTCAACGGGACGATCATTTTTATCTCCCACGACCGTTCTTTTATTCGCAATATGGCGACCCGCATTGTCGATCTCGATCGTGGCAAGCTGGTGACCTATCCGGGGAATTACGATCAGTACCTGGTCGAGAAAGAAGAAGCGCTGCGTGTGGAAGACCTTCAGAATGCCGAGTTTGATCGCAAGCTGGCGCAAGAAGAAGTGTGGATCCGCCAGGGCATCAAAGCCCGCCGTACCCGTAATGAAGGTCGCGTGCGGGCGCTGAAAGCGATGCGCCGCGAACGCAGCGAACGCCGCGAAGTGATGGGGACGGCGAAGATGCAGGTCGAAGAGGCCTCCCGCTCCGGTAAGATAGTCTTCGAAATGGAGAACGTGGATTATCAGGTCGATGGCAAACAGTTAGTGAAAGACTTCTCTGCTCAGGTACAACGCAGCGATAAAATTGCGCTGATCGGTCCTAACGGCTGCGGTAAAACCACGCTGCTGAAGCTGATGTTAGGCCAGTTGCCGCCGGACAGCGGTCGCATCCACGTCGGTACGAAACTGGAAGTGGCCTATTTCGATCAGCACCGTGCCGAACTGGATCCGGACAAGACGGTAATGGACAACCTCGCGGAAGGCAAGCAGGAGGTGATGGTTAACGGTAAACCGCGCCATGTGCTCGGCTATTTGCAGGACTTTCTGTTCCATCCGAAGCGGGCGATGACCCCGGTGCGCGCACTGTCGGGCGGTGAGCGAAATCGTCTGCTGCTGGCGCGTCTTTTTCTGAAACCCAGCAATCTGTTGATTCTCGATGAACCAACCAACGATCTCGACGTCGAAACGCTGGAGTTGCTGGAAGAGCTGATTGATGGTTATCAGGGCACGGTGTTACTGGTGAGCCACGATCGTCAGTTTGTCGACAATACGGTGACCGAGTGCTGGATTTTTGAAGGCAACGGGAAGATTGGTCGTTATGTCGGCGGTTATCACGATGCGCGTGGCCAACAGGAACAGCATCTGGCGTTTAAACAGCCCGCGGCGAAAAAAACTGAGGAAGTAGTTGCCCCGAAAGCAGAAATTGTAAAACGCGGCAGTAGCAAACTAAGCTATAAACTGCAGCGCGAACTGGAACAGTTACCGCAGTTGCTGGAAACGCTGGAAGCGAAACTGGACGCGTTGCAGGCACAGGTTGCTGACGCCGCCTTTTTCAGCCAGCCGCATGAGAAGACACAGCAGGTTTTGGCCGATCTGGCAAAAGCGGAACAAGAACTTGAGCAGGCCTTTGAGCGCTGGGAGTATCTTGAAGCCTTAAAGAATGGCGCATAATTAAGGAGCACACCATGTGCGAACATCACCATGCCGCAAAGCACATTTTGTGCTCGCAGTGTGACATGCTGGTGGCATTGCCCCACCTTGAGCATGGACAGAAAGCGGCATGTCCGAGATGTGGCACAACATTGACGATTATGTGGGACGCACCGAGACAGCGTCCCACCGCGTATGCGTTAGTCGCGCTGTTCATGTTGCTTTTATCGAATCTGTTCCCCTTTGTGAATATGAATGTCGCAGGGGTGAGCAGTGAAGTGACTCTGATGGAAATCCCCGGCGTTCTCTTTTCGGAAGATTACGCCAGTCTCGGCACCTTCTTTTTACTTTTCGTCCAACTGGTTCCGGCTTTTTGCCTGCTAACCATTCTGCTGTTGGTGAATCGGGTACAAATGCCCGATCGGCTCAAAGCCCAGCTGGCGCGAATTTTATTTCAGTTGAAGAGCTGGGGAATGGCGGAGATTTTCCTCGCTGGCGTGCTGGTGAGTTTCGTCAAACTGATGGCGTACGGCGATATCGGCGTCGGCAGTAGCTTTATTCCCTGGTGCTTCTTCTGCATTCTGCAACTGCGCGCGTTTCAGTGTGTTGACCGCCGCTGGCTGTGGGATGACATTGCTCCCATGCCAGCGATTAAGCAAAGTTTAACGCCCGGCGTTCCCGGCATTCGTCAGGGATTGCGCTCCTGCTCCTGCTGCACGGCTATCCTTGCGGCGGATGAGCACCTTTGCCCGCGCTGTGAGACGAAAGGCTATGTGCGGCGCAGAAACAGCCTGCAATGGACGCTGGCATTACTGTTCACGTCTATCATGCTGTATCTGCCGGCCAATATTCTGCCGATCATGATAACCGACTTACTGGGGTCAAAGCTGCCTTCCACCATTATTGAGGGGGTGGTTTTAATCTGGAGCGAAGGCTCATACCCGGTGGCGGCGGTGATTTTCATCGCCAGTATCATGGTGCCGACGCTAAAAATGATCGCGATTGCCTGGTTATGTTGGGACGCCAAAGGACACGGCAAGCGTGACAGTGAACGGATGCATTTGATTTACGAAGTGGTGGAGTTTGTTGGTCGCTGGTCAATGATTGATGTGTTTGTTATCGCCGTGCTCTCTGCGCTGGTGCGCATGGGAGGTTTGATGAATATTTATCCAGCAATGGGTGCATTGATGTTTGCTTTAGTCGTCATTATGACAATGTTTTCTGCGATGACATTTGATCCGCGTCTGTCGTGGGATCGTGAACCAGAACCAGACCATGAGGAGTCCTGACAACATGGAATCTAAAAGTGGGGAAGCCAAAATCCAGAAGGTAAAAAACTGGTCTCCCGTGTGGATTTTTCCCATCGTCACTGCGCTCATTGGGGCATGGGTTCTGTTCTATCACTACAGCCATCAGGGACCAGAAGTAACCCTGATTACCACCAATGCCGAGGGCATTGAGGGCGGAAAAACCACCATTAAAAGCCGCAGTGTTGACGTGGGCGTGGTCGAAAGCGCCACGTTGACCGACGATCTGACGCACGTTGAAATTAAAGCGCGGCTGAACGCCGGTATGGAAAAACTGCTGCACAAAGACTCCGTATTCTGGGTGGTGAAACCGCAGGTTGGGCGCGAAGGGATCAGCGGCTTAGGCACGCTGCTTTCTGGTGCCTATATCGAATTACAGCCGGGTAATAAAGGCAGCAAACTGGAGAAGTATGATCTGCTGGATTCACCTCCACTGGCACCGCCAGATGCCAAAGGGATCCGCGTGGTGCTTGACAGCAAAAAAGCCGGGCAACTGAGTCCGGGCGATCCGGTTCTGTTTCGTGGCTATCGCGTCGGATCGGTAGAAACCAGCACCTTTGATCCGCAAAAACGCAGCATCAGCTATCAACTGTTCATCAATGCGCCAAACGATCGTCTGGTCACCAGCAACGTCCGTTTCTGGAAAGACAGCGGGATTGCGGTTGATCTGACATCAGCCGGGATGCGGGTGGAAATGGGATCGCTGACGACGTTGTTTGGCGGAGGCGTCAGCTTTGATGTGCCTGAAGGGCTTGAACAGGGACAGCCGGTTGCCGAGAAGGCCGCCTTCAGCCTGTATGACGATCAGAAAAGTATTCAGGATTCGTTGTTCACCGAACACATCGATTACCTGATGTTCTTCAAAGATTCGATTCGGGGTCTGCAACCGGGCGCGCCGCTGGAGTTCCGTGGTATTCGCCTGGGGACCGTGAGTAAAGTGCCGTTCTTCGCGCCGAATATGCGCCAGGCGTTTAACAACGATTACCGCATTCCGGTGCTGGTGCGCATTGAACCCGAGCGGCTGAAAGCACAACTGGGTGAGGAAACGGACGTGGGGGCTCACCTGGCCGACCTGCTGAAACGGGGCTTACGCGGTTCGTTGAAAACGGGGAACCTGGTAACCGGGGCGCTGTATGTCGATCTGGACTTCTACCCGAAAGAGCCGCCGATTACCGGCATCCGCGAGTTTGGCGGCTATCAGATCATTCCGACGGTGAGCGGCGGTCTGGCGCAAATTCAGCAGCGGTTGATGGAAGCGCTGGATAAGATCAACAATCTGCCGTTGAATCCGATGATTGAGCAGGCCACCAATACGCTTACGGAAAGCCAGCGCACGATGAAACATCTGCAAACGACGCTGGATAACATGAACAAGATTACCTCCAGTCAGTCGATGCAGCAGCTGCCGGCGGATATGCAGAACACGTTGCGTGAACTGAACCGTAGCATGCAGGGCTTCCAGCCTGGCTCCGCCGCCTACAACAAGATGGTGGCCGATATGCAACGTCTTGATCAGGTGCTCCGCGAGCTACAGCCGGTGCTGAAAACGCTGAATGATAAGAGCAACGCGCTGGTGTTTGAAGCGAAGGACAAGAAAGATCCAGAGCCGAAGAGGGCGAAACAATGAAAAAGTGGCTAGTGGTGGCGATGGCATTCTGGCTGACGTCGTGCAGTTCCAGTGGCGATAACAAAAGCTATTACCAGCTTCCTGTCGCGCAGGGTGGCGTGCAAAGTACCGCAAGCCAGGGTAACCGTCTGCTGTGGGTCGAGCAGGTTGCGGTGCCAGATTATCTGGCCGGAAATGGCGTGGTCTATCAGACCAGCGATGTGCAGTACGCGATCGCCAATAACAATCTGTGGGCCAGCCCGCTGGATCAGCAATTGCGTAACACGCTGGTTGCCAATCTGAGTTCGCAACTGCCGGGCTGGGTGGTGGCGTCTCAACCGTTGGGCAGCGTGCAGGACACGCTCAATGTAACGGTAACCGGCTTCCACGGTCGCTATGATGGTAAGGTGGTGGTCAGCGGTGAGTGGCTGCTTAACCATCAGGGACGTCTCATTAAGCGTCCGTTCCACATTGAAGCCGTTCAGACGCAGGATGGCTACGATGAGATGGTGAAAGTGCTGGCCACCGTCTGGAGCCAGGAAGCTGCGGCGATCGCCCAGGAGCTGAAGAGCATTCCATAGTTTAAATTTTTGTAAATAAAACCGTCTCAGACAGCGCGTTTGGGGCGGTTTTTTTTTACCGATGGGATGACCCAGGAACTTGTTCCGGCTCACATTTTTTGTACAACTGGGTTTTTCGCTAGCTCACAAATATGACACCCGTGTGAATTTTGTACATTGACGGAACTGGGGATTCGCGGTATTCGTTTAGTGTGATTGCACACTTCGTAATCACTGTTATCTTTTCCACCAGATATAAGTATGAGGGAAACGAGGCATGAAGAGACAAAAACGAGATCGCCTGGAACGGGCACATCAACGTGGTTATCAAGCCGGTATTGCCGGACGTTCGAAAGAAATGTGTCCCTATCAGACGCTGAATCAGAGATCGTATTGGCTGGGAGGCTGGCGAGAAGCCATGGCTGACAGGGTGGTAATGGCCTGATTCTGTCTCTTTAAAAAAGAAACCTCCGCTGTGCGGAGGTTTCGCCTTTTATAACCAGTGATAAACGGCGCAGTCTGGCCATTTACCGGGTCAGTCATCAGAATGCAGAGGTGTCCTGGAACAGACCGACTTTCAGATCGTTCGCAGTATAGATCAGACGGCCATCCACCAGCACTTCACCATCCGCCAGGCCCATGATCAGGCGGCGATTTACGATACGCTTGAAGTGGATACGATAGGTCACTTTCTTCGCGGTAGGCAGTACCTGACCGGTGAACTTCACTTCGCCTACGCCCAGGGCGCGGCCTTTGCCTTCGCCACCAAGCCAGCCGAGATAGAATCCCACCAACTGCCACATTGCGTCCAGTCCCAGACAACCTGGCATGACCGGATCGCCGATGAAGTGGCATCCGAAGAACCAAAGATCTGGATTGATATCCAGCTCTGCCTCAACATAACCTTTGTCGAAGTTACCGCCCGTTTCGGTCATCTTGACGACACGGTCCATCATCAGCATGCTCGGTGCAGGCAACTGCGGGCCCTTCGCACCAAACAGCTCACCGCGACCAGAGGCAAGAAGGTCTTCTTTTGTATAGGATTCGCGTTTATCTACCATGTTCTCTGTAAGCCTTATTTTATTGAAGCACGCAGGATAGCTAACACGTGTACGCTGAACAAGTCCGATCAGTTAGGAAAAATCCCGTTCAGCCAGCGCAGCGGCCACGGAAAACGGTGACGTCCGTCCTGTTGCGTCGCCTGGGCGATACGCTCCTGGATAGTTTGCATCAACGTTGTCTGGCCTTCACCATCCCACACCAGATTTAACAGCAGCGGCAGTGCGTCGGTAACGTCATCCACCGCCCAGATAGTGAATTTTCCTTCTTCAACGGCCTGTAGCAGCGCGGGTTGCAGGCTAAGATGCCTGACGTTGGAAGAGGGGATGATGACCCCTTGCTTACCCGTCAGTTCGCGCTGCTGGCAAATCGTGAAGAAGCCTTCAATTTTTTCATTTAAACCGCCAACTGGCTGGGCGCGACCGAACTGATCGACCGAACCGGTAATGGCGATGCTCTGATTGACGGGCACATCGGACAGTGCGCTAATCAGCGCGCACAGTTCCGCCATAGACGCGCTGTCGCCGTCGACTTCACTGTAGGACTGTTCAAACGTCAGCGAGGCCGAGAAGGGAAGTTGTTGCTCGAGCTGGAGTTCCGACATCAGGAACGCCTGCATGATCATCATTCCCTTAGCATGAATGTTACCGCCAAGTTCAGCTTTCCGCTCAATATCCGTGAATTCACCATCGCCGATGTGCACGACACAGCTGATACGTGAAGGTTCACCGAAGGCGCGCGGGTGGCCTGGAAATTCAACCACCGACAGGGCGTTGATCTGACCAATGCGCTCACCCTCGGTTTCGATCAGAATCTGTTCCTGGAGGATCTCATCCTGCATGCGTTCGGCCAGGAATCCTTCACGCCACTCTCTCTGGGCAAGCATCAGGCTGAGCTGTTCACCAGTGCAGGTTTCGCCTTCGCACAGCGGCGCGACTTCCGTGAACTGCCGGATGATCCACAGCGGGTTGAGCGGCAACGTATCCTGTTCGCCGGTATAACGCACCGCTTCGCGAACCAGGACTTCCCAGGCGTCGGGTGCCGGGTACGGTAACTGGTTACGTTTCGCAGTCCATGTTATCCACTGGCACCACTGCGTCATGGATTCGGCATCCACAATCTGTAGGTTATCTTCGAATTCGCTATAGATAGCCTGCTCGGCCAGTTCAGGTTCCATTTCCTGGAAATCCGCCAGCGACTCGCGCTCACCGACTAACAGCACCTTCAGTTTAAGCGGCATAGACGGGACGGAGACCGGCAGCGGACGGGACTCATCAAAGGCTACCCAGTCAAAGCGTTCGCGGCTGACAATGGCCTTCAGGCGCATCCACAGCAGCGGCTGCGCAAGCAGGGTGCGCAGGGAGATAACCAGCACGCCGCCATTGGCCTGGTGAACCAGTCCAGGCTGCAACGTGATATCGCCATTGAATTGACGCAGGCAGCCAAACAGCTGTTCTGCCTCAACCCAGTCGGCAATCACCACCTGCGATAAGGTGGCAAAATTGTCTTCAGCCCGCTCAGCGTCACGATAGTGAATTGTGTGACCAGAGACCTCGTAGTGGCCTCCTGTCAGGCGACCGGCATCGTGCTGTAAGGCACGTGCGGCATCGGCAAGAAGATTAAGATACTCAAGCTCTTCTGGCGCTTTGGCCAGCATGAAAGGGGATGAGGCTCTGGGCTGTAACAATTGCTCCAGGGCAAATTGTAAGCGTGGTTGAGTATCACTCAGTAATGTGTCGTTTTCTTCAGTGACATGTGGCTGTGCAAAAATCTCCTGAAAACTTTCGGTATCAGGGACAAGGTCACGCCATGCAAGTTTCGTAATGGTCAAAGTTGATGTTTTTTAGTCTGTTGTAAAAGACGCGATTATAGCGTAACCGACCGCGCTTCACACGCGGAAAGCGATAGCAACCGCACAGGAGGGTGCAGAGTGGCTCACAGCCTGAAGATTCTTTTCTTCAGATGTTGAAAAAGCTGATATTCTGATAAGAGTGACACGGTAACATTGAGATCGCCATGAAATATCAACAACTTGAGAATCTTGAAAGCGGTTGGAAGTGGAAGTACCTGGTGAAGAAGCACCGCGAAGGGGAATTAATTACCCGCTACGTGGAGGCCAGTGCTGCCCAGGAAGCCGTGGATTTGTTGCTTACGCTGGAAAATGAGCCGGTGCGAGTCAACCTCTGGATTGATGAACATCTGAATCCTGCGTTGCAAAACCGCATGAAGCAGACGATACGCGCGCGGCGTAAGCGTCATTTCAATGCCGAGCATCAACACACGCGAAAGAAATCGATCGATCTGGAATTTATTGTCTGGCAGCGACTGGCCGGACTGGCGCAGCGGCGCGGCAAGACGTTATCAGAAACCGTGGTGCAGCTCATTGAAGATGCAGAGAATAAAGAGAAGTATGCCAGCAAGATGTCTTCACTGAAGCAGGACCTGCAGGCGTTGTTGGGCAAAGAGTAACCCGCTGCATTAACACCATTTTGTTGATGACAGATGAAAAAAAACCCCGCAGAGCGGGGTTTTTTATAAGACGGAAATTAAGCCTGAGGCTGAGTTACAACGTCTTTGATGCCTTTAACTTCGATCTCAACGCGACGATCCGGGGCCAGGCAGTCGATCAGTGCAGCGCGAGCTTTCACGTTGTCACAGGTGTTGCCAGTAACCGGGTTGGATTCGCCCATACCACGTGCGGAGATTTTGTCAGCCGGGATACCTTTAGAGATCAGGTAATCAACAACAGACTGAGCACGTTTCTCAGACAGACCCTGGTTGTAAGCGTCAGAACCGATGCGGTCAGTGAAGCCCAGAACCACGACGGAACCGTCTTTCGGATCCAGGTTGCTCAGCTGGCTGTACATCTGATCCAGAGCCTGCTGGCCTTCTGGTTTCAGAGTGGCTTTGTTGAAGTTGAACAGAACGTCAGACTTCAGAGTGAAGTGTTTGGTCTGTACTTCTGGAGCCGGAGCCGGTGCCGGTGCAACGATCGGAGCAGCTTGTTCCTGCTGACCGAAACGGTAAGAAACACCTACGCTCAGCAGACCGTTGTCTGGACGAGTACCGATGGTGTTAGCGTCACCGATGTTGTTGGTCCACTGGTATTCCAGACGGGTAGCGATTTCAGGAGTAATTGCGTACTCAACACCACCTGCGAATACTGGGGATACGCCAGTGTCGTGATCTTTGGTCGATGCGCCACCAGGTACGTTAGACTTGGTGTCTGCACGCCATACCATACCACCCAGACGAGTGTAGATGTCCAGATCGTCAGTGATTGGGTAACCCAGTTTAGCGGTCAGTTGAACGCCCTGAGCTTTGTAAGCGCCGTTGATGTTGTCACCTTTGTACGGCATACGACCTAACCAGTCGTAACCCATTTCAAAGCCAACATACGGGTTAACCTGGTAACCACCGAACGCACCAGCACCCAGTTGACTTTCGTGGGTCGGACCGTTGTTGTCGATGAAACCAGTGTCATGGTACTGGGACCAGCCCAGTTTAGCACCAGTGTACCAGGTGTTATCTTTCGGAGCGGCCTGCGCCACGGTAGCGAAACCAGCCAGTGCCACTGCAATCGCGATAGCTGTCTTTTTCATTTTTTGCGCCTCGTTATCATCCAAAATACGCCATGAATATCTCCAACGAGATAACACGGTTAAATCCTTCACCGGGGGACTAGCTCAATAGTTACTCTACCGATATCTGCGGCTTATGCCGAGCACCCCTGGCGATGTAAAGTCTACAACGTAGTTGAAAACTTACAAGTGTGAACTCTGTCAGGCATATGAAAAAAAAAAAGCTTGTATACATAATATTTAACATTTTGCACATCAGAATATTTCCCCCGATTTCGCGGGAACCGCGTCCGCCAAGCGTTCACAGAAAAAAAACGTTAGTCCTCAATACGAAGGTCTCGGGGGAAAAAAAATTCCAGGATAAATCCTAATTTTGCTCAATGATACAGATTTGAGTGAATTTTTAGCCCGGTTTGCTGTCTCGTGGCATGAGTGTGTGCATTCACGGGACGCATGATAAATCCCATCGCATTTCCCTCATCCGCAGCCTTGACCAGTTCAGCATGTTCTTCTTCTGTTAACTCTTCTGTCAGCCAGCCGATCACCACGCTGTAGTTGCCTGTGCGCAATGCACGAATCATCGACTCCAGCGTATGGCAGGGAGACAGCTGGTTAATTTGCATCACTTTGGTGAGCGGAAGGCCAGCAGACTGAACCCATTCACGGCTCAGCTTTTGCTGTGGTGTCAGCCAGAGCTGCCAGCGCGATTGCTGACCTAACTGCTGAAGAAGCGGTAACAGCAGTAACTGCGTCATCATGGGCTGGTCTTCACGATAGACCACTTCGCTGATAAGCCCGGTGGACACTTTCTCCGAAGAGACGCGCGCCATCGTGTTCGATGTGGAAGAGAATGACGGAGAACGATTTGCGTAGCCTGAAGTGTACATAATCAATCCAGCCCTGTGAGTTACTGTATGGATGTACAGTAACCCTGATGTCGTGAAAGATCAACTTTATTTTCGGAAACAGTCTCGCATTTTTTATTCATGGTAGCGGTAAAAGCGAAATACAACTTGCCCCCTGAGAATAAGTTGCCTATTTTCGTCATTAACGGATCCGCGACAACAAATTATTATTTTACTTTATGATTTAAAAGGGAATTTTATGAAAGTACACTCCTATGGCAGGATCTATAAATCACAGGAATATTTATCTTCTCTGGGGACGATTCATTTCCGTTCACTGTTCGGTAGCTACAGTCTGACTATCAAGAATACCGTCTTTGCGATGGTCGCGAATGGTGAGCTTTATCTGCGTGCCTGTGAGCAAAGCGTACAGTATTGCGTGCAACATTCCCCTGTCTGGCTGACTTTTCTCAAACGCGGACGCCCGGTGATGCTCAACTATTATCAGGTCGATGACAGTCTGTGGCGCGACCAGCAGCAGTTGATCCAGTTATCGAAGTTTTCACTGGATGCCGCGTTGCAGGAGAAGTTGACCCGCAGTTCACAGCAGCGGCTTAAGGATCTCCCAAATATGACCTTTCATCTGGAGAGTTTACTGAATGAAGCGGGGATCTACGACGTCGCCACCTTGCGAATGCTGGGGGCCAAAATGTGCTGGCTGCGGCTTCGACAGATTAACAAGTCCATCACCGACAAGGTTTTGTTTAATCTTGAAGGCGCCATTTATGGCATTCATGAAGCCGCGCTCCCGGCGACACGCCGCCAGGAGCTTGCTTTGTGGGTTAAGTCGCTTTCGCCTGCGCCGATGTCAGTGGAGAAGATTGAGTGATTTGTCGCTGCAGTCGACCCATTTCCGGCAGCAGGGCTACCAGCAAACCAACTTGCTGAATCACCAGGGGTTCTTTGCTGTCCGGGCGCGGCTCAAGATGCTGGATGCGCTGTTTCAGTTCAGCCAGCGCTTGCTGCACACGCTCTTCGTCGGTCGGGAGATGATGTAGCGCATCATCAACATAACAGACCGCATCGTCCAGTAATGCCAGCACGTCGGGGTTAGTGAGCTGCTCACGATGCGCCCCTAATGCAGAAATATAACTTGTGAATGTATGGTTGAGACAGAGCAAACGGAACGCCGCTTCACGCGTTTGTGGCGTCACATCGGGTTCACTGGACATGTTCGACACCACAGAGGCCAGTTCCGCATCGCGATTATGGGCATCGCGGCGAGCAATCCGATATGCCAGTCGATTGTCGCGTCCCTGATGGTACTGTTCCAGGATGGCATCCAGATAGCGGCAGTTGGCCTCGGTCGCTCTTTCCATCACCCGCGGGAGGTTACGGAAACGCCAGTCCGGCCAGATGAAGCTGACCGCCGCCCAGGCAATGGCGCAGCCGATGAGCGTATCAATCACACGGGGAAGGGCGACTTCAAACCCTTCGCCGAGCAAGTTGAAACACAGCAGGACCAGCAGCGTAATAAACATGGTCGCGTGCGCATACTGGACGTTGCGAAAGGCAAAGAACAGGACGCCGGTGATCACCAGTAAAATGAGCTGGCCTTCCAGTGACGGAACGAACCATAAAATCGGGATCCCAATCGCCACCCCGACCAGCGTCCCGATGATCCTCAGCGCAAGGCGGTGTCGCGTGGCATTGTAGTTAGGCTGGCAAACAAACAGGCTGGTCAGCAGGATCCAGTAACCGTGATGCATGCCGGTTATCTGAATGATCGCATAGCCGACGCACAGGACCAGAGACATCCTGACCGCATGACGAAACAGCGCGGATTCCGGGGTGAAGTTGCGGCTCAACCGTAGCCAGATATCGCTGAGCCCGTGCGGACTGTCATCGGCAAGCTGGCTTTCTGATTCATTGCGCGGCATGGCCTGCGCCTGCTCAGATTCAATCGTCGCCAGTTGCGCGTCAATAGCGCGCAAATTAGCCAGTAAAAATCCCAGCGTTTTCAGCAGATCGGCACTGGCGCCACTGGCCCGCATCCGCTCAAGCGCTGCATCGAGATGCGTGAAGGCGCGTTCAAAATGCGGATCGTGCTGGTAAGGGACGCGTAGCAAAATAGAGCGCGACAGTTGCTGACAGGCCTGGCCTTGCATCGACATCAGACGTTGAAAGCGGAACATCACGTCGCTGTGACGAAAATGGTCGCGCAGGGTCTGGTATTGAATATGCGAGGAGCTGGCGCGTTCGTGAATATCCTGCGCCACAAAATAATAATGCAGAGTACGCCGCGTGCCGCGTTGGCCCCGGTCGCCACGCAACCGAGTCAGCAAGGACACTTTCGTCTGATTCAGCGTCGCCATCAGCTGGCCGTTGGCCAGCGCTAAGTCATAAAGCGGCGCCTGGCTTTCATCTTCAATATCCGGGTCAAAAAGACGTGATTTTAGCTCCAGATAGTGCGCTAGTTGTTCGTAGCTGCGCGCCAGATTGTCTTGCAGAGGACGAATGGGGAACAGCAGATGACCGGTAAGCGTCAGCCCGTTGTACCAGATAGCACCCGCCAGCAACAGAAGCGGTTGCTGATACCACTGGGCGTACAGAGACGCGCCGAGCATGGTGTATATCGCTATCAGCAGTGCGCCGAAGGCAATCGTCGCGTAGCGCTGCCCTAAACCGCCGAGCAGGATGAAGCCGCTGGTGGAGAGCGTCAGTCCGATGGCGAACAGCCACGGGTAAGGAAACAGCAACTCGACCGAGGCGGAGGCGATAAAAAAGCAGATGAGCGTGATGATAAGGTTTCGCAGGCGGCCCGCGAGCCGATCGTCCAGATCGGTCAACGCTGCCGCTACCATTCCCAGCGTCAGCGGGATGGTTAGTTTGACATCGCCCAGCCACCAGGGCAGCGCGGTGGTTCCGCAGAGGGCGATAAAAATACGCACGTAATACAGCCAGGTGCTGTTCCAGGTATAGCGGCGAAGCAGGGGACTTAACATACTGACTTAGCGTCCTGATGATTCAAAACGGTGGCGGGCGTTCGCTTCACGTGCCGCACGTGCGACTTCCACGGAGACGACGCGACGTCCCACTGGCCACAGTGCAATCGCAGCAATTTTAAAGTTTGCAATGCCAACCGGAATACCAATGATCGTGATGCACAGGGCGATACCCGTGGCAATGTGCATCAGGCACAGCCACCAGCCGAAGAAGATCAGCCAGAATATATTCAGCAACGTCCCGCCGGTATTCATCAGCACGTTTCTTCCGGCCGGATCCAGTTCATCGACATGGACCGCTTCATTTCCGTAAGGCAGCAGCGACAGTTTGGTGATTTCCCAGCACGAACGGGTAAGCGGCAGGGTGAAGATCAGCACAATGCTGACCAGCGTCGCCAGGAACCAGGACAGTGTGGTGGCAAATCCGCCCAGCACAAAATTCAAAATATTCAGAACGGTACGCATAGACCCTCGGTTGATTCTGGTTTTCTATGATTTCTGGCAATTGTAACGTTTTTTTGGGCTGGAGCACCTATTCTCTGGCGGTTACACTGAGAAGAAATACGCTTTGTCTGGATCGGCTGAGTCATGGAACTGAAAGCAACCTCTATTGGAAAACGTCTGGCGCAACACCCTTACGATCGGGCGGTGATCCTGAATGCCGGCATTAAAGTGTCGGGCGATCGCCATGAGTATCTTATTCCCTTCAATCAGTTACTGGCGATTCACTGTAAGCGTGGGCTGGTGTGGGGGGAACTTGAATTTGTACTGCCGGATGAAAAAGTCGTACGACTGCACGGCACCGAGTGGGCTGAAACCCAGCGTTTCCATCACCATCTGAATACCCGCTGGCAGCAGTGGAGTCAGGAAATGAGTGACGTCGCGGCCGGCGTACTGCAGGAACAACTGAATTTAATTGCCGTGCGAACCGGGCAGAATGCCTGGCTGACGCGCGAGCAGACGACGGGGTTACAGCAGCAGATCCTGCGGGCGTTTGCCGCGCTGCCGCTGCCGGTTAATCGGCTGGAAGAGTTTGATAACTGCCGTGATGCGCTGCGGCAGTGTCAGGCGTGGCTGAACGATATTGAAGCGTGTCGCCTGCAGCATAACCAGGCATACACCGAAACGATGTTGACGGAATACGCTGATTTCTTCCAGCAGGTGGAA
Source organism: Citrobacter amalonaticus Y19 (assembly GCF_000981805.1). Taxonomy (NCBI): domain Bacteria; kingdom Pseudomonadati; phylum Pseudomonadota; class Gammaproteobacteria; order Enterobacterales; family Enterobacteriaceae; genus Citrobacter; species Citrobacter amalonaticus. Next base: position 1,029,239 of record NZ_CP011132.1, read on the forward strand.
TCGTCGCCGCTCAATCCGGCTCAGGCCAGAGCAGTAGTCAACGGCGAACATGCTTTGCTGGTGCTGGCTGGGGCAGGGAGTGGCAAAACATCGGTGCTGGTGGCGCGTGCGGGCTGGCTGTTGGCGCGGGGCGAAGCGGCGGCTGAACAGATCCTGCTGCTGGCCTTTGGTCGTAAAGCGGCGCAGGAGATGGACGAGCGTATCCGCGAGCGGCTGCATACCGAGGAGATAACGGCGCGGACGTTCCATGCCCTGGCGCTGCATATCATCCAGCAGGGTAGCAAAAAAGTCCCGACCATCAGTAAGCTTGAAAACGACACCGCCGCGCGACATAAACTGTTTATCAGTACCTGGCGTCAGCAATGCAGTGAGAAAAAAGCGCAGGCGAAGGGGTGGCGGCAGTGGCTGGAAGAGGAGATGCAGTGGACGGTGCCGGAAGGCAATTTCTGGGACGATGAAAAACTTCAGCGCCGTCTGGCCTCGCGGCTGGATCGCTGGGTGAGTCTGATGTGCATGCATGGCGGTGCCCAGGCGGAGATGATCGCCAGCGCACCGGAAGAGATTCGGGATCTGTTCAGCAAGCGCGTGAAGCTGATGGCACCTTTGTTGAAAGCCTGGAAAAGCGCGTTGAAAGCGGAAAACGCCGTCGATTTTTCCGGTCTGATCCATCAGGCCATTGTGATTCTGGAAAAAGGGCGTTTTATCAGTCCGTGGAAGCATATTCTGGTGGATGAATTTCAGGATATCTCCCCGCAGCGTGCGGCGCTGCTGGCCGCGCTGCGTAAGCAAAACAGTCATACCACGCTGTTTGCCGTCGGGGACGACTGGCAGGCCATTTATCGTTTTAGCGGCGCACAGCTTTCACTGACGACCGCGTTCCATCAGACCTTCGGGGACGGTGACCGCTGTGACCTCGACACCACCTATCGTTTCAACAATCGAATTGGTGAAATCGCTAACCGCTTTATTCAACAGAACCCGCATCAACTGAAGAAACCGCTCAATAGTCTGACGACGGGAGACAAGAAGGCCGTCACGCTGCTGGACGACACGCAACTGGATGCGCTGCTGGATAAGCTTTCCGGTTACGCGAAAGCTGATGAACGAATTCTGGTACTGGCCCGTTACCACCATCTGAAACCGGCCAGCCTCGAAAAGGCGACAACCCGCTGGCCGAAGTTGCAGCTTGATTTCATGACCATCCACGCCAGCAAGGGACAACAGGCGGATTACGTCATCATTGTCGGGTTACAGGAAGGGAGCGATGGTTTCCCGGCGCCGGCGCGTGAATCCATCATGGAAGAGGCGTTGCTGCCCGTCGTGGAAGATTTCCCGGATGCAGAAGAACGGCGGCTGCTTTATGTCGCCCTGACTCGCGCCCGCCATCGGGTCTGGTTGCTGTATAACAAAGCGAATCCGTCGCGCTTTGTCGAGGATCTCAAAGACCTGGATGTTCCGGTCGCGAGGAAAGCGTAAGCAGCAGGCGACGAATGTCGCCTGCGAGAGATTACTTGAGACGTTCAGCCAGATAACGCGGGTAGTCCGGGATGAGCACGTCGACATCATCGTTGAAGTGTGGCGACTGGATGATGAAATCCGCCGTGGCAACGTTGGTGGCGACGGGGATATTCCAGACGGTTGCCAGACGGAGCAGCGCTTTCACATCCGGGTCGTGCGGAACGGCGTTAAGCGGATCCCAGAAGAAAATCAGCACATCAATTTTGCCTTCAGAAATCAACGCGCCAACCTGCTGATCGCCGCCCATCGGACCGCTCAGCATGGCGTTAACGTCCATATTCGTTGCGCGTTGAATGAGATTTCCGGTTGTCCCGGTCGCGTAGAGCACATGCTTTTCCAGCAACGGCTGGTGGCGTTCAACCCAGCTCATCAACATTTTTTTGCAGTGATCGTGTGCAACCAGCGCAATATGCTTACGCGCCGGCAAAGTGCGAGTCGTCAGTTCCATCATTCAGTTCCATTGTGGGTTTTGCTACAGAGTACTGAATGTGCCTGACGCTGCAAGAGAAAGACGAAAAAAAAGCCGGATGCGTCGAAGACATCATGAAGAGGGTTGTTTCTCCGCCCACTGCAGAAAGCTGTTGCGGGTTTGCGGATCTGCCTGGCGAAACCAGTATTTCAGGCGCTGTTCTGTGAGTGTCTGAGATTGCGGCGGAATGGTATCCAGTTCTGAGACCCCCGAAAGCAGGGTACTGTCGTCGGCCATCATCGTGGCAAACTGGGGTAAGGAGGCGCGTTGTGCCGATTTATTGTAGCGCTCCGTTTCTGCTTCAAAATCAATGATTTTTGTTTTTGAGGTAATGGAGAGGATATCCAGTTGTACCGGGATTGGCATCGCGTTGCCATCCAACAGTTCCAGACGCGGCGCGGCATCGAAATGGCTGGCTTCGCGGTCGCTTTCCAGGCGCGGGAGATGGAAATTGACCTGGCCCACACGTTGAGTGTCAAAACTTACCACCAGCGGTGGGGAAATGTAGAGCTGTTCCTCATGGCTGGAGAGACTGATGGTCTTCTCAACCCGAAAAACGAGTTGATGCGGACCGTTGTCGAGTTCAATGCTGTCCGCGCCGCGCAGGAGTGAGCTGGAAACCTTTTTGCCGTCCAGTACCAGCAGGTCAATATCGGTTGAAAGACGAAGAGTGGTAGCGAAAACCGTGACCGGCAAACAGAGGGCAATCATCAGGGTCACAGTGCCGGTTTTCATAGGGTTCTCCTGTCCAAAGACCGCCGGGTAAGAATGTATCAAAATTTTTCGACAATCATGTTTACTAACATATAGACATATTTTGGCGTTTTGCTCTCATACTTACGGGTGGGACGCATGGTTGGGTTGTCAGGATTGTCGTACACTTTGCAAAACAGCCTGGAGAATGATGATGAAAGAGACCGACATTGCTGGCATTTTGACCTCGACCCGTACCATTGCCCTGGTTGGCGCAAGCGATAAACCCGATCGCCCAAGTTACCGTGTGATGAAGTATTTGCTCGATCAGGGCTATCACGTGATTCCGGTTTCTCCGAAGGTCGCCGGGAAAACGCTGCTGGGCCAGCAGGGATATGCGACGCTGGCGGATGTGCCGGAAAAAGTGGACATGGTCGATGTGTTCCGCAATTCAGAAGCGGCATGGGGTGTTGCTCAGGAGGCGATTGCGATTGGCGCGAAAACGCTGTGGATGCAACTGGGCGTGATCAATGAGCAGGCGGCGGTGCTGGCGCGCGAAGCGGGTCTGATGGTGGTGATGGATCGCTGCCCGGCAATTGAGATCCCACGGCTGGGGTTGACGAAGTAAGTTAACAGGCCCGATAGCAATGCGCCATCGGGCTTTAATCAGAATCAGTTACGTAGGCGAGGCGCCTGCAACTGTTTGCGAATGGTCTGAGCAAGCTCATCCATCGAGGGCTGTTCAGGATGTTCGTCCTGCGTTTCGCTGCTTAGCTGCGCTTCGGCAAGATAGGTATGTACCGGACGACCATCATCATCTTCCATCACCACGTGATACCACGGAGCGGCGCGAAGCTCGTCGTTGACCGCCAACTCATCAGGTGACGGTTCCGCAAGCGAATAGACCGGGTCGATATCCACGACCACTCCGAGATATCCTAACAGGGAATGGCGGACCTGCTGGCCGATACCGAATTTGCTGGCAATCATAGTCACCTCCCGGGAAATCATTACCTTCGATATGAGGGTAAAATTCCACTTTTCAAGTTACATGACGCGACAGGCAAACCCTTTGAGATACAGCCCTTCCGGGTAGGTAGCGATCACAGGATGATCGGCGGCCTGACGGAACTGCTCTATAAATTGTACATCACGACCCGCATCAATTGCGGCATCGGCGATGATTTTCTGAAATAAATCTGTCGTCATCAGACCGGAGCAGGAGAACGTCAGCAGCACGCCGCCCGGATTCAGCAACTGGATAGCCAGCATGTTGATATCCTTGTAACCCCGGCACGCCCCCATCAACTGGCTTTTGTTTTCGACAAACTTCGGCGGATCCATCACGATGACATCAAATTTCTCGCCGTGGTCGCGATAGGTCCGTAACAGTTTGAAGACGTCGTCACGGACAAATTCAGCTTTGCTGAGATCGAGTTTGTTCAGTTCGACGTTCTGTTTCGCAATATCCAGCGCTTCCTGGGAAGTATCGACGCTGATCACCTGGCGGCAACCGCCCATCAGCGCGGAAACGGCAAAACCCCCGGTGTAGGAGAAACAGTTGAGCACCCGTTGATTGTCGACATAGCGGCGCGTTGCCAGACGACTGTCGCGCTGATCGAGGTAATAGCCGGTTTTGTGACCGCCCTGAATATCGACCAGCAGCTTCATACCGTGTTCTTCGATTGGCAGCAGTGCAGGGGGAAGCTCACCGGTAACCGGGCCCTGCGTCAGCGCCATCCCCTCTTTTTTACGCACCGCGACATCGCTACGATCGTAAATCGCACATTCCGGGTAGAGCGTTTGCAGCGCGCTAATCAACGCAGCACGCTGGTATTCCGCCCCGGCGCTGAGCAGTTGCAGCACCAGGAAATGACCAAAGCGATCGATGGTCACGCCCGGCAAGCCGTCGGACTCTCCGGCTATCAGACGGTAGCTGTCCAGCCCATCTTTTTTCGCCAGCCAGTCGCGCCATTGCTGCGCCTGTTGCAGACGACGGGTGAAGAAGGCGATATCGACAGACTCGGATTTGTCGAAGGTCCAGACGCGTGCGCGGATTTGTGACGCCGGGGAAAAGGCGCCACGGGCTATCCATTTACCCTGATGGTCAACGATGTCGATGGTTTCACCGAGGTTGGCTTTACCTTCCATGCGGGCAACGGCACCGGAAAAGACCCACGGATGGCGACGAAGTAACGATTTTTCGCGCCCTTTGGCTAACACAAGGCGGGGATATTGAGGAAATGAAGATTCAGTCATACGAGCAACCTCACACAAACAGTGATGCGAGCCGGGTGTCTATTCCAGCCTGATACCGTTAAAACAAAATGGCGCGTAGGGTAGCACAGATGTGGGATGCAATCATTAGCGCAGACGGTGAGCATTTCGGCACAAACTGAAAGCGGAGAGGCACAATTTCCCGGGGGCGCGCCTGATAGATTGTCATTTTCTAATCTGAATAAGGAAATACAATGAAAATGTCATCTTGTCTGACGGCGACTGTGCTGGCGACGCTCAGTTTTGGTACATCTGCCTCTTCGGCGTTCAGCCTTGGCAGTACAGATATTCCCGAGAATCTCGTGTTAACGCAAAAACAGACCTTTAATGGATTTGGCTGTGAAGGCGGAAATATCTCCCCGCAGCTGCACTGGCAAAATGCGCCTGAGGGAACCAAAAGCTACGCCATCACTGTGTTTGATCCTGATGCGCCTACGGGAAGTGGGTGGTGGCACTGGACGGTCGTGAATATTCCGGCAAGTATTCATGCTCTCCCATCGGGTGTGAAAATGGAAACCGTGGCGGCGGGGATTGTTCAGGGGCGTAATGATTTTGGTTATGCTGGGTTTGGTGGCGCCTGCCCACCCGTCGGGGATAAGCCGCACCGTTATCAGTTCACCCTATGGGCACTCAATACCGATGCCTTACCCATCGACCACAATGCGAGCGGTGCGCTGGTGGGATTTATGCTTAACAGTCATGTCATCGCCAAAGCGGAATTGACTGCCACGTACGGAAGATAAACAGAGGATAACACGGTGCAGGACGTTCATTTTCAACATAATGTTCTAACGACAGCAGAGGTGCGTTCCAGCCAACGTCATCGCTTGCATCGTGTTAAGCTTTTCTCGGCTGCAATCTGCCATATCACACAGGGCAGTAAAGTCATTATGCAAGAGGGGAATCGCCTTGTTGCAAAACCGGGCGAGTTAATCATCATTCCGGCAAACACGTCGCTGGAGATTATTAATCAACCCGGGCAGGGCGGCTTTCGTTCAGATCTCCTGTTGCTTTCGCCAGACATGATTTCCGCATTTAAAAAAACCTATGTTAAGGATTTTCCGCCCGCCACGCTGACCTCTTTATGTACGCCGATGAACTCCAGTCTGGCGTTTATGTGGACGAATTTACTTTCCGCTGTGCGTCAGGAATTGCCGGTTGAGTTGCAGGCACATCAGGCAATGGGACTATTACTTGCACTGTTGCATGAAGGGGCAATCGGTCCACTTCTTATCGAGCGCGGTTACACGCTAACAGAACAGGTGCGCCAACTCATTATGTTGGCACCTGCTAAGCTTTGGAGAGCACAGGATATTGCCCAGCGTTTAGCCGTGGGAACCTCTACGTTGCGCAGACGACTCCAGCAAGAATCGCAGAGCTACCGACAGATTGTTGAAGAGGTCCGTATGTCTTATGCGTTGTCTCAATTGCAGTCGACGACGTTACCAATAGGAGAGGTCGCAGTGCGCTGCGGCTATCTTTCAGGCTCGCGATTTACGGCGAGATTTAGCCAATATTACGGATGCTTGCCGAAACAGGTACGTTAATGTTATTCACATAACCATGTGAGGTTACGCTCATCGTTTTCGATAAGAAGGAGAACAGCCATGGCGAGAGTCTGCATTATCGCGTGGGTTTACGGCCGAGTTCAGGGCGTGGGATTTCGCTATACCACGCAGCATGAGGCGCGGCGACTGAGTTTAACCGGCTATGCGAGGAACAGGGATGATGGCAGCGTAGAGGTTGTCGCCAGCGGCGAAGCGGAGCAGGTCGATACATTACTGAAGTGGCTCAAAGACGGCGGCCCGAGTTCAGCCCGGGTAGACAGAGTGCTGAGTGAGCCGCACCGTCCTCGTGAGGAATTCACCGGTTTTAGTATTCGCTATTAAATACACTTCACCGGTTTTGGCAGGCCAGCAATTTTGGTGGCCTGTTTCGCCGGACCTTTCGGGAACAGGCGATACAGATAACGGCTGTTGCCTTTCTCCTCGCCAAACTTATTCGCCATCGCCTTGACCAGCATGCGAATCGCAGGCGAGGTATTAAACTCCAGATAGAAGTCACGAACAAAACGCACCACTTCCCAATGTTCCGGGGAGAGGGTGATTCCCTCGTTTTCAGCAATGACTACCGCCATCGGTTCGCTCCACTGCGCACTCTCTTTCAGATAACCGTCGGAGTCGGTAGCGATTTCTTTACCTTCAAAGATCAACATAATTCTTCACTGCGTTAGACAACCTGGCGGCAGTTTACCAAAAAACAAAGCCCCGCATAAGCGGGGCCGGGTGTCATGCGTTGTTGCCGTTAATCGCGGCTGGCGAAGCCCAGAATGCTGAGCAGGCTGATAAAGATGTTGTACAGCGAAACGTAGAGGCTAACCGTTGCGCGGATGTAGTTAGTCTCACCGCCACGGATGATGTTGCTGGTTTCAAACAGGATTGCGCCTGAAGAAATAAGGATAAACACCGCGCTGATAGCCAGATGCAGCGCTGGCAGTTGCAGGAAGATGTTCGCTACCATGCCAATCAGTACCACCACGATACCGGCCATCAGCATACCGCCGAGGAAGGACATGTCTTTACGGGTAGTCAGCACGTAGGCAGAGCAGCAGAAGAACACCAGCGCGGTACCGCCCAGCGCCATACCGATCACGTCGCCCATCCCTGCGGACAGGTAAGCGTTCAGAATCGGCCCGAGGATGTAACCGAGGAAGCCGGTGAAGGCAAACGCGGAAATAATACCGGTTGGCTTGTTCGCCGTTTTATAGGTCAGGAACATCAGCCCGTACATCCCCACCAGCGTCAGAATCAGACCCGGAGAAGGCAGCATCAGCACGGTGCTGGCGGTAGCGGTGATCGCCGAAAACGCCAGCGTCAGGCTCAGTAGAAAATAGGTATTGCGCAGCACTTTGTGCGTGCTGAGTAGCGATGTACGGTCATGTGATGAACTAACAATACGATCCATGAGTCACTCTCTTATGACAGATGTAATTAATGATGGAGCATAATGAAAACACAGGCGCGCACACAGCGCTTTTACCCATCTTTACTCATTTGATCTAAATCAGGTTTCATCGTGGATTATGGCGAATGGCTGATAAAGCGTGAGTGTTGTGCTGAATAAATGGTCAATCTGTTGTTATTTCAGGCTATTAACAGCATTTTGACTGTTTTTCAGGCAAACGAACACATTCGGGCTTTACACGGCGCATTGGGATGTTTATAGTGCGCCTCATTCCGGAAGTGTGGCCGAGCGGTTGAAGGCACCGGTCTTGAAAACCGGCGACCCGAAAGGGTTCCAGAGTTCGAATCTCTGCGCTTCCGCCAGATTAAACAAGGGGTTACCGAAAGGTAGCCCCTTTGTTTTTTTGGCTGTTGATATTATGAATATCGCAAGCCCGGGTCTTAACGACCTACACGAGCCTGATGCTCAGGCGAATAACGCTCACCAACGATTTTTATCGTTTCAAGCGCCTGTGTGACCTGAAGCAAATCATCCTGAGAGAGAATAATGTCAGCGGCGCCCAGGTTTTCCTCGAGCCGGTGCAATTTGGTGGTCCCGGGAATAGGAACAATCCACGGCTTTTGCGCCAGCAGCCATGCCAACGCGATTTGCGCAGACGTCACACCTTTCTCTGCCGCCAGTTCACCCAGCAATGAGACCAGCTTTTCATTGGCTTCAATCGCCTGCTCGGCGAAACGCGGCACGGTACTGCGGTAATCATCCTTCCCAAAAGTGGTTCCTGGCTTAATCGATCCCGTCAGGAAGCCTTTGCCTAACGGGCTGAAGGGAACGAAACCAATACCCAGTTCCTCCAGCAGCGGCAGGATCGCCTGCTCAGGCTCGCGCCACCACATCGAGTATTCGCTTTGCAGGGCGCTGACAGGTTGTACCGCATGCGCACGACGAATAGTCTGCACACCCGCTTCGGAAAGACCGAAATGTTTAACTTTGCCTTCAGCTATCAGGTCTTTTACGGTACCCGCAACATCTTCAATGGGCACGTCCGGATCGACACGGTGTTGATAAAGCAGGTCAATGACGTCGGTTTTAAGGCGGCGTAACGATCCTTCAACGGCCACGCGGATATGCTCGGGACGGCTATTTAAAATCTGCTGTTTGTTGTCATCGCCAAAGGTAAAGCCAAATTTTGTGGCGATGACCACGCGGTCGCGAAAGGGTTTTAGCGCTTCGCCGACAACCTCTTCATTCAAAAACGGGCCATACACTTCGGCGGTGTCGAAGAACGTGACGCCACGTTCAACCGCTGCCCGTATGAGTTCAATCGCCTGGCGGGTATCTGTCGCCGGGCCGTAGCCGTGGCTTAAGCCCATACAACCGAGTCCAAGGGCTGACACTTCAAGCCCGGATTTCCCCAGATAACGTTTTTGCATTGTGTGAATACCTCTTTTATTGCGGCTTAAACGTCGAGTTTGCGGCCAGCGAGCCACTCCACTCTCGCCGGATCGCGATGAGAAAAGAATGCGCTGGTGGCAGTATCAAGCGCGGTAATCTGCAGCATGTCTTCAGAACTGAGTTCAAAATCGAGAATGTTGATGTTCTCTTCCATGCGTGCTTTTCGCACTGATTTCGCCAGCGAAATGATGCCTCGCTGGAAGATCCACCGCAGGACAACCTGACCCACACTTTTTCCGTACTTCAGGCCTATCGCAGCTAATTCAGGATGCTGGAACAGCCCATTTTTTCCTTCAGCAAACGGCGCCCACGCTTCCGGTTGGATGCCACGGCTTTGCATCCATGGCACGGCGTGCAGTTGCTGGTTGAAGGGGTTAACTTCAATCTGGTTTACCGCTGGGGCAACGCGGTTGAAGGCAATAAGATCGGCCAGTCTGTCCGGATGGAAGTTGCTCACGCCAATGGCGCGAATTTTGCCTGCCTGCTGCAGTTCTTCCATGGCACGCCAGGCACCGTGGACATCACCGTAAGGCTGGTGAATCAGGTACAGGTCAACATAGTCCAACTGAAGTCGGTTCAGTGAACGTTCAAACTGTGCTTTGGCACCTTCGTAATTCGTATCCTGTAGCCAAAGTTTGGTGGTGATAAAGAGTTCGTTGCGGGCGATACCACTTTGCTTCAGGGCGTTCCCGACCTGGGTTTCATTCTGGTAGGACGCCGCGGTATCGATCAGGCGATATCCCGTTTCAATGGCATCAATAACGGCTTTCTCGCATTCAGCGGCATCCGTCATCTGGAACACACCAAAACCCAGCAGGGGCATTTCAATCCCGTTGTTCAGTTTTACCGTTTGCATGACATAGTCCTTCAACTTTTGGTCAGAAAAAGCATAACGCAAACTGATTTATTCGATTAGATGGGGTAATTAGCTAGGGTTTATTAGATGGGTTCATTAATTGAGTAGGGATGGCAGTCAGCTTTGTGCCAGGAGTGGACGTTTCCAACATGTGCACGCACTTATCCCTGCAGAACAGATCTCACTGCATAGCCATGCAGACGCGTCGAAATCATCAGGGGCGTTTTTCAGGGGCCGGACAGGGAAAGGTGCTGGAACCGCAGGATCGCGCTGAGGGCCCCTGCGGCGGTGCGGCAAAGGAGTACGTTATGGTAAATGCAGCTACTGAGCTGACCTCGTCTTCGCAAAACTGCGAATGGCCACTTCAGCCAAACTTGATGCTGTATCAACAATCGACAGATGCTGCTGAGGATGGCTTTCAAGTAAGGGGCTGATGTCCGTACAGGCAATAATCAGCGCCTGGGCGCCAGCTTCCTGCGCCAGAGAAATCAGGTTTCGCCACTGCGTTATCACTTCAGGATAGGTAAATCCGTTTTGCTTAATCAGCGCTATCAAGCGTGTAGTGATAGCGCGCAATGGGTCAGAAGAGACACAGCGCTTTCCCATTAGATGTAGACGCTGCTGATAAAAACCCGCATCAAGCGTAGCCTCAGTAGCAATCACGGCGATATTCTCCGTTTCGGATGGCAGACGTTCAAGCGCGCAGTCGGCAATGTGCAGGACAGGAATGCCAGCGCTAGCCTCCTGCATTTCATTAAAGTAGCAGTGTGCCACATTGCAGGGAACCACGATCAGATTGACCCCGGCTTTTACCAGATTGCTAATGCCATCGCGCAATGCCGCGGACATTGCAGCATCGTCAACTACCCGGTCAGGGAAAAAAGGAGTCGGCAAGGAAATAATATGCATTTTGGGATAGTCGATATCGAATCTTGCCCCGTATTGCTTTTGGCACTCATCCACCAACATATCGATAAAAGGCGCGGTGGAACGAGGCCCCATACCGGCTAACACCCCAAGACTGTAAGACATTACGCACTCTCTGTGATAACGGAAAAAATACATCATACATACATCAGGCATCGGGTTCACAACAGGGATTTTATGTTTAATGTGGCAGAACTTCCCTGTCGCTCTCATTTTGACGTCCGCTTTTCGCTCATAGCGGACCTTGGGAACTTGCTTTCTGTCCGTTCCGTGTCAGGAGCGGACCTCCGCTACTCTTCTGAAGAGGAAACGCAGAAATATGTAGATCTGTTGGGTAATAATTACGATATATAATAAAAACGTCTCTATCTCAGAGTCCAAGAGTATCTACATACGCAAGGCAGCAATTATGAACCCCAAGAGTGCGTTAGTTTTAGAAGAACTCAGATCCAAATTACGTCCTGCATCTGTGGCGCAAGTCGGTGGTTTTCGCCCCATTGCAGACCCCATTACATCCTGGTTTTTGAAAGGAGTCTCTCTACCAGGTGAAGGGTTGCCAGTTTGGCAGGGGCAGCCCATGTTTCCGCTGCTTCAGATTCGTATAGATGAGCTTCCCGTGATTCCTGAGCAACTGAAGGGGGGCGCGCTCTTAGTGCTTTATTACAATATGGAAAGCCATCCATTTGATAAACCTCATGGTGAGGGGTGGCTAATACGAGAATATGCCACCCTTGATGGGCTTGAGTTATTGCCTGCAATTGACACTCAATATCGCGCATTTCCGGTTCGTTGGGTGAGTGTCAATGATGATGCTCCGGGATGGGAGGATGCCTGGGATATTATTGACCTGTCTGACGTAAACGATGATGAGGATGCAAGTGATAGATTCTATGATGGTTTTAACCGATACAGGGGAACCAAGGTCGGAGGATATCCGATGGAGATACAACATGGTGCGGGGATTCAAGATTTTGTCTTTCAGGTGGGATCAGAAGAAAAAGTAAACTGGATGTGGGCGGATAATGGTATCGGCTACTTTCACAAGTCACCAGAGGGGGGCTGGACGTTTTCATGTCAGTTTTACTAGAGATTCAACGGTCGCTCCTCGCTCACAACTGACCTTCATTCAGCGTTCATGTCAGCTTTCTGCAAAGGGACATTACGATTAATTATTTTCTGCCTCTGGCGATCTTAATCAGCTCATAATGTGAGCCGGTTAAGAGACATGATTACACCGTCGGGATGGTGCCACCATCAATGACATATTCGGTGCCGGTGATGGCGGCTGCATGAGATGACGCAAGGAAGGAAATGAGTCTCGCAACCTCAATGGGCTTTGACGGACGACCAAGAGGAATACCACCGAGAGCATTCATGATTATCTGCTTACCGCCTTCGTAATCCGTTCCCGCCTGCTTCGCCAGTCGCTGCGCCATCGCCACTGACGCTTCGGTTTCGATCCAGCCGGGAGCAACACGCACTACACGAACCCCTTTCGGTGATACCTCTTTCGACAGGCTTTTGCTGTACGCCGACAGCGCCGCTTTGGCCGCTGCATAAGCGGTGGTGGATTCCGGTAACGGCAATTCACGCTGGATAGAGGTAACGTGAATGATAACCCCGCTACCCTGCGCCAGCATCCCAGGCAACAGCGCTCGATCTAAGCGTACCGCGGGTAACAGATTCAGATTGAGTTCCTGCTGCCACTCTGTTTCGCCCAGCGCGGCAAAGCCACCCGCAGGGGAGGTTGAACCGCCAACAACATGGATGATGGCGTCGACACCCCCCAGATGCATCTGAACGGCGTCCACTACGACGGCACATCCGTTGATCGTGGTCAGGTCCGCCGCGACGAAGGCGTCTGCGAGGCATTCTGTGGGCGCATGACGCGCGGTGGTTAACACTCTGGCACCCAGTTGCTTTAATAACTCAACGACCGCTTTGCCGACGCCTTTGGTACCGGCAGTCACCAGTATGCGTTTGCCCTGAAAATCAAGATCTAACGACATCAGAGTATTTCCAGTGTGTTGATCTTGTCGCCGACCAGGCTGAAGGCATGTTTAAGCGTGACCGGGCTGCCAGGAAAATTACCGACGACGTTTGAGGTGACCGTCACCCGGTTACCTTCGGTGATAAACTGAACCGGCTCAACGCTGTAGTCAAACGCGGCCTGTGCGGCACGTTGCCATGCCTCAATAGCTGCGAGTTCCTTGTATGTTTTACCTTCGTCCGTCACGACAGCATCGGCAGTAAAACAGTGCTTAACGTTGGCAATATCGGCACCGTTACTGATCGAGAAATAGTCTGCAATAGCATGTGGTAGGGATGATGACATGGCTCTTGACTCCTGTTATTTACAGTCCGGGCATTTTCAACATAGACTGTGAAATTAACAAGTACGCACTAAAAAGTGAGCCACTGAATTATGAGTAAGTTATATACTCCAGAATCTGCCGCAAGCGGTGTGGAGCATGTGCTGCGACTGTTGGAAGGTCGCTGGAAATTAATCATTATTTTTCATCTGTTCGATGGAAAAGTACAACGCTATTCTGATTTTGAAAAACTGATCCCCGCTATTTCACAGAAGATGCTGGCGCAGCAACTGCGACAACTGGAAGCTGACGGCATCGTATCACGCATGGTGTACCCTCAAGTGCCGCCGAAAGTGGAATATCGCCTGACCGAGTGGGGGCAGGCGCTGTGCCCGGCCCTTGATGCAATGCTGAAATGGGCGGAAAAACGCGAGGCTTAGTTATCGCCGGAGCCTTTTGGCAGTGAGTGAAAATCACTGATGTTTGATTTTGCTCAACGTTAATAATCGCTTTTTGCCTGGATTATCACTTTTGTTTCTCTTGTCTTATGTATTATTGCTGTGGTTCAGTTATTAAGAATAAAAAGAACCAGAAAGAAATTAGGAAATAGTTTATCCATAATGTTAACTATTGATAAAATAAAGTAACATTTCGTAAGGTCGGGATGTTTCTCTTTCTCATAGACGAGAATTTACATATCATGATATAATATGGCAGAAAAATATGCAGGTTATTAACCTGCCAGTAATGTGAATAAATTTTCGAGGAGACCATTCCAGTGGGACGTAAATGGGCCAACATTGTTGCTAAAAAAACGGCTAAAGACGGTGCAACGTCTAAAGTCTATGCAAAATTCGGTGTGGAAATCTACGCTGCGGCTAAACAAGGTGAACCAGATCCAGAATTAAACTCATCTTTAAAATTTGTTATTGAACGCGCGAAGCAAGCACAAGTTCCCAAACACGTTATTGATAAAGCCATTGATAAAGCCAAAGGTGGCGGAGATGAAACGTTCGTTCAAGGGCGTTATGAAGGCTTCGGACCAAGTGGTTCAATGATTATCGCTGAAACGTTGACGTCAAATGTTAACCGTACGATTGCTAATGTTCGCTCAATTTTCAATAAAAAAGGCGGGAATATTGGCGCGGCAGGTGCTGTCAGCTATATGTTTGACAATACTGGCGTGATTGTATTTAAAGGAACGGACCCTGACCATATTTTTGAAATTTTGCTTGATGCAGAAGTTAATGTTCGTGATGTCACCGAAGAAGAAGGAAACATCGTTGTTTATACTGAATCGACAGACCTTCACAAAGGCATTGCCGCGTTAAAAGCCGCTGGGATTACTGAATTCTCAACAACAGAATTAGAAATGATTGCTCAATCAGAAATTGAACTTTCACCAGAGGATTTAGAAATCTTTGAAGGACTGGTTGATGCCCTTGAAGATGACGATGATGTTCAAAAAGTATATCATAACGTTGCCAATCTCTAATTATGAATTAAAAAAATCTGCCATTGCGGCAGATTTTTTAATCTTATAATGCAGTCTCTATGTCCCCTAAAACGACTGTGCCACAAACTATGAATCTCAATCGCTTTTGTTATTTGCTCCTGATCTTCTCGGCGATCGGCAGCATTTTTACCTCACATCCTGTTATCCTCTGGTTCCTGCTTGCCAACGTACTGACGCTGGTGATTTATGGCGTGGATAAAATGGCGGCGCGTAAGGACTGGCGCAGAGTGCCGGAATCCACTCTGCTGGTGTTTGGTGTCGTGGGAGGCTGGCCGAGTGCGATTGTGGGTCAACAACTCTTTCGGCATAAAACACAAAAGCAGCCCTTCAAAACCTACTTCATCCTCAGCGTGATATTGAGTGTCTCAGTGATGGTGGCGGTGTATCAGCTCTATCCTTTTTCTTCTTCCTGAGCGTCTGCTTTTTGCTCCTCGCGTAGGGTGGCCTGATAACCCTTCAATCAGGCCACTGCGACATTACTTAGCTAGAGATTACCCACGCCACCATCGACCAATAGTTCAGTACCAACGACGAATGACGATTCATCAGACGCAAGGAAAACGGCTGCCTTAGCCAGTTCATAGGGAGTTCCTAAACGTCCGATGGGGACCAGAGCGCGAATTTCTTCCCGAAGCCTATCTTCGTCCACGCCGCCCCCAACCTTGTTCAATGCCGGCGTTTCCGTCGGGCCGGGACTTAAGCCATTTACACGAACCCCACGCGGATGAAGCTCTGCGGAAAGTGTTCGTGCCAGAGAGAGTATTGCGGCTTTACTTGCAGCGTAAGCGCTACTTTGCGGAAAACCAATCCGTGCGCTGACTGAGCCACAAACAATGACCGAGGACGGACTGGAAAGCATCGGAAGCAGGGCTTTGATCAGGAAGAATGGGCCCTTAAGATTGGTATTCATCAGCGCATCGTAAGCCTGCTCATCCCAGGCTTCGAGTGGCTTATGCGTCACATCACCTGCATTGATGTATAAAATATCCAGTTTCGGCCATAGCGCCTGTAACGCGGCGGCTAATTGCGCTTGTTGAGGGATGTCGCCTGCCTCAATGCGAAAAATAGCCACATCAGTTAACTCTTTTTTGGCCTCCAGTAGTTTTTCTTCACTACGACCTGTGATGGCAACCTTTGCCCCTTCTGCCAGAAACTGACGTGCCGTCTCTAAACCAATCCCGCTCGTACCACCGGTAATCAGTGCGTATTTACCCTCAAGTCTGCCCATTTTCCCACCCCATGTTTTATTCGTGGCGCCAGTATTTATCCTTTAGTATCCTTTGGGAAGTAGGCACCATATGGATACTAAGGAACCCTATGGGATGCAATGAAGTGAAACGGGGAACCCTATGACACAGAATATTTCGACGGTAGCTGAGAGCGACACAGGATGTCCGATGGTCAGTTTTGTGAATCTGATAGCCGGTAAGTGGGCGATCCCCATCCTTTATCGTTTGATTGTATTAGGCGAACCTGTTCGCTTCAGTGAGTTACAACGGGCGGTCAGGCCTATCACTCAGAAAGAACTGACTCGTCAGTTGCGACAGTTCGAGGCGCGTGGGTTAGTTAACAGAAAAGTGTTTGCTGAAGTTCCACCGAGAGTGGAGTATCAAATAACCGAGCTGGGTAAATCACTGCGCCCGACACTTGATTCTCTTGCCGAGTGGATGACTGCCAACGCGAGCTCAATGAATAAAAACGAACCACGCACGTCTGTGGCTCGCTCTTAAGGGATAGCCATACTCAACGCTCCCGCATGGCAGGGGGGTTGAGTATGAACATGTGACCGTGGAGCACATCAGTCAACATAATGTCGGCCAGTCCACAATGACGCGATGCGTAAAAACTACTTCACTTGCGCCAGTGCGCTTTTGTCTACGTAGGGTTTCATCAGCGTATCGGCTTCCTGTTGGGCTGCCTTAACCGCCGCTTCCGGCGTCACTTTTGGGTCGTTGACTACGGCTGCCAGCTGGTTTTCCATCGCTTTACGTACGGCGACCGTTTCATAGGTGGAGTACCAGGGATGGGCATATTTCAACTGCTCAAGGGCGATGGCCGCACGGGGATCCTGCTGCATGTACGCCTTCATTTCGGGGGTGTCATACGCGGCTTTACGCGGCGAGAAGTAGCCGGTAAAGCGACTCCATTCTCCGTTCACCTGTGGGCTGACCAGCCAGCTCAGAAACTGATACGCCGCTTTTTTCTGCGCGTCTGAAATACCTTTGAAACTCACCAGACTGGCTCCGCCGATCGGCACCGCGCGTTGCTCTTTTGCCGGCAGCATGGCGACGCCAAGCTCAAAGTCTTTGGTATTTTCACGCATAAAGCCCAGTGCACCGGTGCTCAGCATTGCCATCCCGACTTTCCCCGAAAAGAAGGCGGCGCTGATCTGTTTTGAGTTCAGTACGCCCGATGGCATCACCTTGTCCTGATAGATCAAATCCTGCCAGAAACGCAGGGCGCCGATGGTGGAGGGGGCGTTGTAATACACTTCGCCGGGATAATCTTCGTTAAAATATTTGCCGCCATTGGCTCGAACCAGCGCAGAGAAGATCCAGCCGCCGTAATCGTCATTGGTCGATGGCAACATTACCCCCCACTGACCTTTGCTTTCGTCGGTTAATTTTTTTGCGTCAGCCTGCAGTTCAGCCCAGGTTTGCGGCGGTTGCGTGATACCCGCCTGGTCAAACAACGCTTTGTTGTAATACAGAATTGGCGTGGAGTTATGGAACGGAATCGCATAAGTCACACCCATCACCTGAGCGTTCTTATGCATGGCGGGCCAGAACTCGTTAAGCAAAAATGGCCCCGCTTTTTGATTACCAAACCTGAACAACTCGTCCATCGGCAGGATTTCATCTTTTAACGCCAGGTCTGTGGTGAAGTTGGCGGACATGATGACCAGCGCGGGCGGTTGCCCGGCCTTTTGCGCGGATTCGGCTTTGATCTTGGTGGTGTCATAGTTGCCGGTAAAAATGCCCCGCACTTCGACATCCTGCTGTGATTCATTGAATACGTTGATGACCCGGGTCATCTCCATGGTCAGTTTGCCGTCGACGGGCGCGGGAAACATAAAATCGATTTTCTCTTTCGCCAACGCAGAACCGCTAAAGGCCAGTGCGCAGCTAAGGGTGAGCGCCTGCAACCTCGTATTCAGGGGCTTAAACATGATCAATCTCCTGGAGTAAGTTGTGCTGTTTCTCAGCATGAAAAAGATGAAGATCCGACGGTGAAAAACCGAGGGTAAGCGTGTCGCCTTTTTCGGGGACGGTGCCGCGATGGCGACGGCTGTAGCGCAGTGTGCCGACAGGCGTGCTGACGTGGAGCAGGTAATCTGCACCCATCAGTTCTCGTTGCGTTACCGTGGCAGGCAGGGTGTACTGCTCGTGGGTCGGTCGGTCAGTGATGTGTTCAGGGCGTATTCCCAGCCAGACCTGCGTTTCGTCACGCGACAGCGGTGGCAGCGGATGTCTGAGGTCACCGAGTTGGACCTGACCGTTCAGGCAAGGCAGAAGGAGGAGGTTCATGGCGGGTGAACCGATGAAACCGGCGACGAACAGGTTTGCCGGGCTGGCGTAGAGATGTTCGGGGCGACCGACCTGCTGCACGTAACCATCGTTCATCACGACAATACGGTCAGCCATCGACATGGCTTCGGTCTGATCGTGCGTAACGTAGATAGTGCTGGTCTTAAGCTGTTGATGCAGCGCCATAATGCTGTCGCGAACTTCGCTTCGCAGGCGCGCGTCAAGGTTGGAGAGCGGTTCGTCCATGAGAAAGAGTCGCGGGTTGCGCACAATCGCACGCGCCATCGCCACGCGTTGCCGTTGGCCGCCAGAGAGTTTGGCCGGTTTGCGATCGAGCAGCGGCTCCAGTTGCAGCATCCGGGAGACCTGCTCCAGGCGAGGTTGCCAACTGGCTTTATCCTCTTTGCGAATTTTCATCCCGAAGGTAATGTTGTCGCGCACCGACAGATGTGGAAACAGCGCATAGTTCTGGAAAATCATCGCAAAGTTGCGTTCGCGAGGTGAGAGAAACGTGATGTTCTCTTCCTGCAGCCAGATGTCGCCTTCGCTGACGCTTTCCAGTCCGGAAAGCAGACGCAGCAGGGTGCTTTTACCGCAGCCGGAGGGGCCGACCAGCACCACGAATTCCCCTTCGGCGATATCCAGAGACAGCGAATTGAGCGCCGGTTTGCCGTCAAAGGTTTTGCTGACATTATTCAGTCTTAACATGGCGATGAGTACTCGTCCGTTGGGCAACTGGTATTTTCGTCATACAGCCACGGCCCGGCGTAGTGCGCCAGCGAGTGTTGGTAGCTCACCCAGCGTTCTCCCACCTGACGATGCATCAGGCAGGACGGTGGCGACATGTCGTAATAAGGACGCGTGTCTTCGTGGCAGAAGGGCACCTGATGCACCGTCGCGGGGAGCGTGGCGATGGTCGCCTGGCGATACTGCGTCATGGTCAGATTATGGTTATGACCGCAGAAGATGCGGATAAGCGACGGGAAGCGTTCCACCAGCGCCAGCAGACGATGACCATTCTCACAGGCGATCGGATCCATCTGGGCATTTCCCAGCGGCAGCGGCGGGTGGTGCATAAAGACGGCAGTCGGCTTATCGCCAGCGCTGATTAGCTGGGCTTCCAGCCATTCGAGCGTCTCTTCGGTTAACCAGCCTTTTGAATGCCCCGCAAGGCTGGAGTCAATGAACAGCAGGCGAGTCGCGAAATCATCGACGGCATAACGCATATTTTGCGGGTCGGTGCCCAGTTGCGGACACAGCGGGTGCAGATATTCAAGAAAATGCGCCTTATCATCATGGTTTCCCGGGATCAGCAGCAACGGGTAGTGGAGCGCGCCGAGGATCTGGCGGGCAACGCGATACTCCTCCGGGCGACCACAGTTAACGATATCGCCGCTAACGATAACGGCATGCGGACGTTCACGCAGCGCATTCAACTGGGAAACGACGTCGGCATTCCCGGCGTTAACATCGATAAAACCGTAGAGCTTCTGGTCCCGACTGCGGAAATGGGTGTCGCTAATATGGGCTAACAGCATGAAATCACTCCTTATTTAATACCTGAAAAACCGAAACTTCTCAGAAACTGTTTCTGAAAGGCGATAAAGGCCACCATCAGCGGCAGGCAAACCATTAGCGTTCCTGCGCCAATGGTTCCCCACTGGCCACCCGATTCCGCCCCCATCGCAAAGGAGACGAGGCCGACGGTCAGCACCTGCTTGTCAGGGTCGTTAAGCATCATGAGAGGCCATAAATACTCGTTCCAGTGATAGGTAATGCTGACGGTGGCGAACGCCAGCACTGACGGCCATGACATCGGAAGCAACACGCGGTAAAGCACCTGCCACCATCGGCAGCCCTCCATCAACGCCGCTTCCTCCAGTTCTTTTGGAATGGCAAGGAACGCCTGGCGCATCAGGAACACGCCGAATGCCGATGTGAAATAGGGCATCATCACGCCGGTCAGCGTGTTAAGGAGCCCGAAGGCTTTCAACGTCATCATGTTCGGCACCATCATCACGACGGGCATGATCATCAACTGAACAAGAAACAGCAGAAAGAGCGTTTGCTTGCCGCGAAATTCGTGGCAGGCGAAAACGTATCCGGCGGTAGTGATGGTCAGCAACTGTACGGCGAAGGTGCCAAACGCGAAGATCAGCGTATTGGCGTACAGGCTGAACCAGTTTGCACTGGCCCAGGCATCGCGAAAGTTATCCAGCGTTAGCGGGAAACGCGGCAGTACGGAGGCCATTCCCTCCCCGAAGGTCGTGGCGCTAAACGCCGAGGACAGCATCCACAGGAACGGGCTAACCCACAGCAGCGCCAGGCAGGTCATCAGCGCGCCCAGCGTGATTTTCCTGGACTGACGCAGGCGTAGCCACAGGGGGCGCGTAGTCTGTTGGGTGCGGGGAATGGCGGGGGAGATCTCAACGCTCATGATGCGCTCCTCGCTCCAGTAGTTTCAGGTTAAAAAAGGAGAAGACAAACAGCCCTGCCAGCGTCAGAAACGTGGCGGCGGAGGCTTTGCCCAGATCGTGGGTATCCCAGGCTAGATTCTGGATGTAATAAAGCAGCACGCTGGTGGCATTATCCGGCCCACCACGGGTCATGACGGCGACATGGTCTATCTGCGTAATGGCGTAAATCAGCGCCGTTGTGATTACGAAACTCAGCGTCGGTCGTAGCAGAGGGAGCGTCACCTTAAAAAATATCTGTGTCGGGGTGGCGCCTTCCATCATCGCGGCTTCGCGTGCCGACAGCGGGATGCTCTGTAACCCTGCCAGAAAGAACAACATGTAGTAGCCGGCGAATTTCCATACGCCAATCAGCGCCAGGGCGTACAGCGCGCTGTTGCTGCGACCCAGCCAGTTGTTATTCATGGGGCCGAACAGCTTCGCCAGGTAGTAGTCGAACATCCCCATCCCCGGCATAAAAATGAACAGCCAAATCGCCGCCGCGCTGACCATGGGAATAATCATCGGGAAGAAAAAGGCGGTGCGCAGCCAGCGGTTGACGCGGTGGTTTTCCCATAACGCAACGGCCAGCAGCAAAGCCAGTGCCACACCGGGGATGACCGTCAGCGCGATGTAAATCAGGTTGTTCACCAGCGACTGCCAGAAGACGCTGTCTTCAAACAGACGAATGAAATTCTCTGCGCCGACGTAGGGGGCGGCGTCGGTTGCCATGCGTGTATCAAACAGGCTGTCATACACGGAACGAATCAGCGGGAACCAGGTAAACAGCAGTAAAAAAAGCAGTGAAGGCGACAGGATAAGCAAGGGAAGCCAGTTCTTTTTCATCATCATCTGCGGGCTCGTCGAAATGTTTCTGAAGCCAGACAGTGTGAAAGAGGATTACTGCAAAAGAATGGCCGAAAGATGATGGTTTCGTGACCTGCGGGCGTCATTTTGTTTAAAAAAATTCACGCTAAATTTCACTTTAAGATTTTACGCAAGACGGATTAATAAATATGTCATACCGCGTTGTTACTTAATAACCTCCTAATTAACATGGTTATTAAGGATAATTCGTTAATGTTTATGACAACAAGGATCACAGCACTCTCGGTTGCGATTGCGTTATCTCTGGGAAGCGCGCATGCAACAGAAAACAGAATCACTGAAGCCACAAAATTGCTCACGGGTTTCAGCCAACTGAATAACACTCCCGCCGGTCAAACGGTCCTTCGAGAAAACCTCGAGACATCAATAGCCATTAATAATCGCGCCACCGACGCTGAACGTGCCCGAGCGGTATCGGATAACACCATTGCCGCACTGGTCGGTTCCATGACAAACGGCATGTTGATTGCCGATGCGTTGGGCACAAGAATGAGCGCTATTTTCAATGCGCATAACAGTCTGAATGCACAAACGTACAGTGCCACGGTTTTCTCTGACCATTTTGGCGAGTTGCTGTCGCAGGTTAACGCGTTGATTCAGGCGGATTCCAGCTTTGCCAAAAACTTTTATGCTAACGGCAGCGCAAACGGAAATCCGTTGATGCCGGCAACGGGTATTCAGTTGCCTGATGGCGGTGTCTATAACGTTTATGACCTGGCCTATCAACCGTCGGAAGAGGACCGTAATACGGTCGGTAATTCCCGCCCCGTGCAGGTTGCGCTTGACCGAATCGAAACCTTCAGCGCACCCGATTACTTTGGCGTTGATACCGATACCGCCGTGGCGATAATCCCGACGCTGAAAGGCAATGCGGCATTTCCCAGCGGCCATTCTGCGTTCGGTTTTGCCAGCACCTTGTTGATGGCTGAGATGGTGCCAGAACGGTTTCAGGAGTTCATCCTGCGCGGGTCTGAGTACGGTAACAGTCGTATTATCCTCGGCGCGCACTATGCGCTGGACGTGATTGGCGCGCGTATTATGACCACTTATGCGGTTGCGCAAATCCTCAACAATAATCCTGATTATCTGCAGCAGAACATTCAGTCTATGCTGGGCGCGCCAGTGACGACCTCCGGCGATTTTCAGTCTCTGATGCAAAGCGCCAGCACGGATTTACGCAATCTGCTGGAACAGGGATGTGGCAGCAGCATTGCAGAATGTGTGGCTGCAGAGAGAGCGTCTCAGTTACAGCAGAAAAGGCAGAATAAAGCCGACTATCTGTTTCGCATGACCTATGGTTTGTCACCTACGGGGGCGACAGACCTCGCTCCCGTTGTGCCTGAAGGGGCCGAGGTCCTGATCGCCTCCCGCTTCCCTTATCTGAGCGCTGAGCAGCGCAGAGATGTCCTTGCCACAACGGAGATTGAGTCGGGACATGCGCTGGATAATGGCTCCGGCTGGGCGCGTATCAACCTTTATGCGGCTGCGGACGGTTATGGTGCGTTTAACGGGGATGTTTCCGTGACAATGGATGCCGCGCAGGGGGGCGTCAGCGCCTACGATTCCTGGGACAATGATATCGGTGGGCAGGGGACATTCGTGAAGAAGGGAACCGGCACCCTCGAACTGACGGGAAACAACAGTTTCTCCGGCACCACAACGGTTGCCGGAGGTCAGTTGATCGTCAATGGCGATCATCGTCATTCATCGGTGACGGTAGAAACGGGCGCCCTGCTGAGCGGTTCCGGTAAGACCGGGGCACTCACTGTGAAATCCGGTGGCGCCGTTGCGCCTGGCAATTCTGTCGGTACATTAGACGTGGCGGGCGATGTGAACTTCCAGCCGGATGCACAGTATGCAGTGGAAATTACTGCAGACGGGCGCAGTGACCTGATACAAAGCGCAGGCACCGCCACCCTTGATGGCGGTGATGTCACGGTTTCACCGGAAGGGCGAGGAAACCTGCTCACCCAGCGTGAAGTGCACAGTCTCCAGGGAAAACAGTTCACTATTCTGACGGCTGAACAGGGCGTTCATGGGCAATTTAACCGCGTACAGCCTGGATGGTTATTCCTTGGCACCACGCTCAATTATCAACCTGACCGGGTGCTTCTGAATGTGGGGCGCAACGGTACGACATTCGCCGATATTGCCCTGACAGACAATCAGCGGGCCGTCGCGATGGCGGCGGACAGACTGTCTGCTGGCAATCCGGTGTATGAAAGTATTTTGCTTAGTACGTCGGAAGACGAAGCCAGACAGGCTTATCGTCAACTGGCGGGGCAAATCCATGCAGATATGGCGTCCGCACTGCTCAATGACAGCCGCTATCTTCGCGAGTCGATGAACGAACGTTTACGTCAGCGTGAGGGCATCAGTCGTTCAACGGATATCCAGGCGAACGAGGGTGGGGCGTGGGTACAGCTGCTGGGCGGATGGGGACGCGCTTCCGGTGACGATAACGCAACGGGCTGGCAATCTTCGACCCGGGGTGTGTTGCTGGGCGTCGATTCTGCTCTGGTGAATGATATTCAGCTTGGCGGCGTAGTCGGTTACACCCGTACTACGGTTGATGGCGGGGATCATGCCAGTGGGACGAGCGATAACACCCACCTGGGGATTTATGCGAGCAAACAGGAAGGCAGTCTGTCCTTGCGACTCGGCGGCGGCTACACGTGGCACAGTATCGACACCGAGCGTGGTGTCAGTTATAGCGCGCAGTCGGATTACCTGCGTGCCGGATATCATGCCCGTACCGCACAACTGTTTGCTGAGACGGGATACCGTATCAGGACGGAAGTCGTGAACCTCGAGCCCTTTGCGAATCTGGCGTATACCCATTTTCAGCGCGACAGCCTTCGTGAGAAAGGGGGTGCAGCCGCGCTTCATGGTGAAAAACAAAGCACGAATGCCACCATTTCAACGTTAGGGTTGCGTACAGATGTCCAAATTGACGCAGTTAAATTACAGGGAGAACTGGGCTGGCAGCATCAGTATGGCGAACGTAATCGCGATGCCAGACTGATGTTTAGTGACCCTAATGCCGCATTTGTGGTTAACAGTGTTCCGGTATCGCGCGACGGCGCGATTGTAAAAGCCGGTGCTGAGGTCAGTCTGGGCAAACAGGCGACGCTGGCGGTGAGTTACGGTGGTCTGCTTTCTGATAATCATCAGGATCACCGCGTTAATGCCAACCTTTCCTGGCAATTTTAACGGTTTCTGTGACGTTATTTTCTCCCCCCTTTCGAGGGGGGAGAAAACGCGCATTTAACATGGTCTTTTGTTTTGCCTTGCAAACCAGACGGATTCCGGCGCATATACCCCCTTGATTTTTCATGCTTTCAAGTCACTTACGCTGCATGATTCAGTACGCTTATGCTAGTTTTGATAATCCTGCATCCTGTTAAAGAGACTCAAGCATGCTGAATGGGCTGAATCACCTCACCCTCGCCGTCAGTGATGTTTCAAGAAGTTTTGATTTTTATGTCAACACACTTGGGTTTACACCTAAGGCCAAATGGGCCCACGGCGCTTACCTGGGTCTGGGCAATTTGTGGCTGTGTCTTTCGGCGGATACCGTTGTCAGTAAGGACGATTACACCCACTACGCGTTCAGTATTCAAGACGACGATTTCGATGTGTTTGTTGATAACCTCAGAGCGTTGGGGGTCACAGAGTGGAAAATCAATAAGAGCGAAGGACGGTCTTTCTACTTTCTGGATCCCGATGGGCATAAGCTGGAAATCCATGACGGCGATTTAACCAGCCGCCTTAATGCGTGTATGCAACATCCTTATGAAGGAATGGCGTTTTTCTCATAAAGGGGTGGCCAGTGAACCGCCAACACGATCCACTGGCGAAGGCACAATTATATAATCATGCTGGCGAGCAGAATAAATATCAGCCCACAGATGGATAACAGCGTTGACATCAGTGTCCAGGACAACAATGTCTCTTTGGTGGTCAGGCCGAAGAAGTCTTTAATCATCCAGAAACTGGCGTCGTTAACGTGGGAACAGATACAGGATCCCGCCCCGGTTGCCAGCGTGATCAACGCCAGGTTGGTATTGGGATGTACTGCCAGCAGCGGGATGACCAGCCCGGCGGTAGAGATTGCCGCCACGGTGGCGGACCCCAGACAAATACGCAGGAACGCGGCAACGCCCCACGCCATCAGGATGGGATTAATATCCATGCCTGAGACCAGGGTGGAAATGTACTGACCTACGCCAGAATCGATGAGTACCTGCTTGAATGCGCCGCCACCGCCGATAATCAGCAGCAGTCCGGCAATACCCGCAATGGCTTTCCCGCAGGAATCCATCAGTTCAGGGATCGTCTTTCCGCGGCCCAGACCCATGGTATAAATCGCGAACAGCAGTGAAATCAGCATCGCAATGGTCGAGTTACCCAGGAACAGCAGAATGTTGTAGAACAAGCCTGAATCCGCGGCGCTTTTGGCATGAGTCATCTGGATGATGGTGACGACCGCCATCAGGATAACCGGCAGCATTGCGGTGAGGAAACTGATCCCAAAGCCAGGCATTTCGCTTTCGCTAAACCGACGGGTCGCGCCAAGGGAGGCAATATTTCCTTCTTTTTTAAACGCGTCCGGAATAATGCGCTGGCAGAATTTATTCAACACCGGGCCGCAAAGAATAAAGGTCGGGATGCCGACAATAATGCCGTATATCAGAACCAGCCCTACATCCGCGCCATATTCACGGGCGATAACGGTCGGGCCGGGGTGTGGCGGTAAAAAACCGTGTGCAACCAGCAAACCGGAGAGCATGGGGACACACATAAACATCGGCGATATTTTCGCTTCACGGGCAATAGCGAATAAAATAGGGACCAGAAGAATTAATCCGACTTCGAAAAAAAGGGCAATGCCGACAATAAAGGCTGAGCAGACCACCGCCCAGTCAAGTTTACTTTTGCCGAAATAATTCAGCATGGTCAGGGCGATTCGCTGCGCCCCTCCCGCGTCGGCCAGCAAACGACCAAGCATGACACCGAAGCCAAATATCAAACCAATATGGCCCAGCGTCCCGCCAAGTCCGGATTCGACCGAGGTGACGACTTTACTCAAATCCATACCACTGGCAATGGCGACAGCAATCGAAACAATAATTAGTGAAACAAACGTATTGAGCTTAATTTTTATGGTTAAAAGCAGGAGCAGAGCAATCCCTGCCACAACGATAATTAGTGGCATAACGTCCTCTCATCATAGGGTAGCGACCCGTCATTATCCGACTGCGCACAGGATGAATAATGCGTAGCCGGATAATTCAGGGGTCTGAATGTTTTTATTTTTTGCTTTCAGTTCTTATTCATATAATCGCGCAAGGCCGCGCCGATTTTATTTACATCATAAATACAGCCCGTCCATGTCCCGCCGCTTACCGCCTGGAGCATCGCCCAAAGTCGGGTATCATCTGGCAGTTCAGGATCAGGAAGTAAATCCTGATGGCTGGGTCTGGCGTTTAATAGTGCGGTAGCCTCCTCTCGTGAGGGTAATGTTTCATCGTTACGGGTTCCGAGGAAATTGACTTCGCCCTGAAGCTCGCGGCAGTCAATTTTAATTTCAATAATATCCCCGGTGCGTAATTTACCGATCGGCCCTCCGGCCAGTGCTTCCGGTCCGGCATGGCCGATGCACGCGCCAGTGGAAACGCCCGAGAAGCGCGCATCGGTGAGCAGTGAAACATGCTTGCCGTAGGACAGATGTTTCAGGGCGCTGGTGACCTGGTAGGTTTCCTCCATCCCGGTGCCGGAAGGGCCAACGCCGATGATGACCAGAATATCGCCCGCTTTAATCTTGTCGTGCTTGATATCGTAAATTGCGCTTTTCTCGGACAGATAAACCTTCGCCACGCCTTTATGGTAATAGATGCCCTGATCGTCAATCACTGAAGGGTCGATGGCGGTGGATTTGATAACCGACCCTTCCGGGGCAATATTGCCCACAGGGAAGGTGATCGTTGAGGTCAGGCCGCGCGCCTGTGCCCGCTGCGGTGACATGATCACCTCGTCGGCGTCGATCTGCTCCTGGTCGCGCAGAAGCTGTTTGAACCGTTGCCGCCGTTCGGAGTGTTCCCACCAGTCCAGGTTCTCTTTCAGCGTGCTGCCGGTGACGGTCATCACGTCTTCATGCAGCAATCCCAGACTGCGAAGATGCAGCATCACTTCCGGCACACCTCCCGCCATGAAGGCATTCACCGTCGGGTGATAAACCGGGCCATTGGGGAGTACGCTCACCAGTCGGGGTACCCGCTTGTTGATGCGGATCCAGTCGTCAACGGTCGGGATATGGCAGCCGGCCTGATGGGCAATCGCCGGAATGTGCAACAGCAGGTTTGTCGAGCCACCGAACGCGGCATGGACCGTCATCGCATTCTCAATCGCTTTATCGGTGAGTATTTCCCGTGTGGTAATGCCTTGTTTACATAAGTTCAATGCCGCTCTCGCGGAGGCTCTGGCAATCTCCTGCCACACCGGTTCACCGGAAGGGGCCAGTGCTGAGTGCGGGATGGCCAGCCCTAATCCTTCGGCCACAACCTGCGATGTCCCGGCAGTGCCCAGAAATTGACAGCCGCCGCCGGAGGAGGCGCAGGCCTTACAGCCCGCGCGGCGGGCATCCTGAAGCGATAATTCACCATTGGCGAAGCGTGCGCCGATGGTCTGTACCTTGCCGTTATCTTCCCCATCTCTTGCGGGTAGCGTCGCGCCACCGGGCACCAGCACTGTCGCTTTGTCATGCTGCGCGGCGAGCGCCATCATGGTGGCCGGAAGTCCCTTGTCGCAGGTCGCCACGCCAATGACGGCTTTCGCATCGGGCAGAGAGCGGATAAGACGGCGCATCACCATGGCGGCGTCATTACGGTATGGTAGCGAGTCGAACATGCCCGTCGTACCCTGAGTCCGTCCGTCGCACGGATCGGAAACATACACGGCATAGGGCAAGGCACGGTTCGCTTTGATCACCTCCGCGGCGGCTTTCATCTGGATATCCAGCTCATAGTGACCCTGGTGCAGTGCCAGC
The DNA here is from genome assembly GCF_000981805.1 of Citrobacter amalonaticus Y19. NCBI lineage: Bacteria > Pseudomonadati > Pseudomonadota > Gammaproteobacteria > Enterobacterales > Enterobacteriaceae > Citrobacter > Citrobacter amalonaticus. The sequence continues at coordinate 1,058,139 of NZ_CP011132.1, forward strand.
GCGACAGGCTTACCGTCTTCGCCGCGTAACCCACCCAGCGTGCTGAGCAGTAAAATGCCGTCCCGATCCAGTTCGTCCGCCGACCAGCCCATTCCGGCATTCATGGTCATCCCGAACAGATCCCCGCTCGGGCGGTTGATGAGCATTTCCGCCGTGAGCGGCAGTTCTCCGTCAGGGCCATCGGCGTGCGTTCTGACGGTGTAGATATCGCGACTTTCATCAGCAAAAATAGAGTGAACAGACATGATCTTCTCCTCAGTCCGATAAAATGCCCTGCGCGACCAGCAGTGCATGGACTTTTTCTTTGGCTTCTTCTGAGACGTCAAGAATCGGCGGCAAGCAATATGTTTCCACCGGCAACCCCACGCACTGCATGCTGTATTTGATCAGTGAGACAAACGGCGTTTCAAGGCCATAAATCGCGGGCAGTTGCAGGAGCTTTTTATTCAGGGTGGCAGCTGTCGCCAGATCGCCCTCGCGCCAGGCGCGATAGATACCGACAGAGAGTTCCGGAGCAAAGTTAGCGCTGGCGGATATCGCGCCATCACCGCCTAACAGCAGGGTGTTCAGCAAATGGTCGTCGTAGCCGCAGAAGACCGAAAATGACGGGCGCACAGACTTAACGGTGTTGATCATTGTGCGCAGATGGCCGACGCTGTCGATGGTGTCTTTGATGCCGACGATATTCTCATTTTGCAGCGCCAGACGTTTCACGGTCTCCGGGGTTAAGTCCTGGCCGGTCAGATCCGGAAAGTTATACAGGATCACCGGAAGCGTGACGCTACGGGCGATCTGCTGGTAATAGTCGTCAAGATTTCGTGGCGCAACTTTCCAGTAGTAGGGGTTGATAGCGACCACGCCGTCAGCGCCGCAGACTTGTGCATGTTGCGCCAGTTTGACCGCTTCGTCAGTGGAAGGCGAACCGACGCCAATCAATACCGGGACCCGCCCGTCGACAACAGAGACCGCTTCTTCGGTGAACGCCATTCGCTGGGCGGTATTCATCTGGCTAAATTCTCCACCCGTACCGAGATAAAACAGCCCGTCGACCCCCTTATTAATCAGGAAGTCAGCAACCTGACGCATTGCCGTTTTATCAATGGTTCCGTCACGATGAAACGTGCTGGATACCGGTGGAATAATACCGCTGAATTTTTTCATTACCTCAGTTTCCTTTTCGTAAATACTCATTTTCGTTTCTGTATCCCAGCCCATATGATATTTGCCCGGCGCATTTGCGCAGCAGTTCCAGATAACCGTCGATCTTATTTCCTGAATAAACCACCGGATCGCCCGAAAGCGAGATCGCATAGTTAACCCGGTTATACATATTGAATACCGGCATACTTAAACAGACCGCACCATAGGTTGATTCTTCATTGTCTATGGCCCATCCCCGAAGCCGCGTTTTTTGCAACTCTTCCAGAAATAACTTTTTATCGGTAAATGTATTGCGCGTGTGTGGTGTCAACGTGAGCGCATCTAAAAAATAGTCCAGCTCTTCCCGCGTTTTCCAGGCTAATAACGCCTTACCCAGCGCGGTGATATGTAACTCAAGCTTTTTACCAATCCAGCTTTTGCTCGTTGGCACCGAATTCGGGCTTTCAACCTTGTCGAGATAGAGGGCGGAATAGCTCTCCATCGCCCCCAGGTGGCAGACCAGACCGCTTTTCAGCGACAGCTCCTGCATGGGGCGCTTTGTCACTTCAAAGATATTTTGGCGGTGCAGCGCCTGACAGCCCAATTCATAGTTTTTTATTCCCAGCGAGTAATGGCCGTTTTTGTTTTTAATTAAAAAGCCGCATTCCACCATCACATTCAATAAATTAAGCAGGCTGCTTTTGGGATACTGAAATTCTTTTAATAATTCCATATAACTCGCCACGCCGACCCATGCGATATGGGTTAATATTTTTTCGGCACGGACTAATGAATTACACCCTTTGCGAACCATAATGAAACCCTCTTGCTGGTAGAATAAATAGTATCGGCATTGTTGAGTCGAAAATATACCTTGTTCAACATGCTGAACCGTAATGAGGGGATTAAATGTGATCTTGTACTCAGTTTGAATAGCGGAATTATCGTGCCGCCATTCTCTATATGTGAATGCGTTGGAAATGACAAGACGACAGGCCGTCATGGTATGGTAGAGTGTGTATTGCTCAAGGAACGATTCGAGGTTTTCACTATGCAACAAATTGATTTTTACATGATTGATGCCTTTAGTACGACGACTTTTGGTGGCAATGCCGCAGCGGTATGTCCGCTAACCGACTGGTTGCCTGATGAGACATTATTGAAAATGGCTAAACAGCATAACCAGTCAGAGACGGCCTATTTTGTGCCCAATGAAAACGGCTTCGAGTTGCGCTGGTTTACCACTCAGGGAGAAATAAATCTGTGTGGACATGCCACTCTTGCGGCAGCTCACGTCATCTTTGAGCATCTGGATTATCCGGGCGAGACGCTCAACTTTGCTACCCGGTTTGTTGGCCCTCTGACAGTCACGCGCAGCGGCGAATGGTTGACGCTGGATTTGCCTGCCTGGGAAACCGAACCTGCCACGCCGCCATCCCTGTTGCTGGACGCGTTGGGTATCACGGAATACAAAGAAGTGCGCGTGGCGCGCGACTACATGGTTGTCCTGAATACCCCACAACAGGTCGACGCGCTGCGACCGGATATCAATGCCATGCTTCCCCTGGGAAAAATGGTTTGCGTCACCGCGCCAGGTGAAGGGAAATACGATTTTGTCAGCCGTTTCTTCTGCCCAGGAGAAGCCGTCGCGGAAGACCCTGTTACCGGTTCAGCACACAGTATGCTCATTCCTTACTGGGCTGAAAAACTCAACAAAGCCGAGATGCTGGCGCATCAGGGCGCTGAGCGCGGCGGGGAGTTACGCTGCCAGAGCGTGGGGGATCGTGTTTATATCGGCGGACAGGCAACCACGTATCTGCTGGGTAAGGTGCTGTTACGCTAGACCTTCCTGCACGCGGCCTGACGACGATACTTGCCTGGGGATATAAAGCGGATAATCCCCGAGGCATCACAATGAGGAGGGAGTATGTTTTCATACATCATGCTGGGCACTAACAATCTGCCACGCGCGATCGCTTTCTACGATCCATTAATGGAACAGCTTGGGCACCCGAAGGCTGGCCGGGGCGAAGAGGGCGCATCATGGGGAACGTTCAGTGAAAACCACACCACCGGACTGTGCGTTGGCAAACCCTTTGATGGCCAGGCTGCCAGCGTCGGCAATGGTACGATGGTGGCGCTGAATGCCCGCTCGTTTGAACATATCCAGCAACTTCACGCGCTCGCTCTCAGCCTGGGGGGCACGGATGAAGGCGCACCAGGCCACAGACCGCATTACGGACAAGGTTTTCATAGCGCCTATGTCAGAGATCCTGACGGCAACAAGCTGGCGTTTGTCTATTACGCTAACGCGTTCTGAACGACAGCAGGGGGTATTCCGGGGTGAGTCTGGGCTTTTTCCTCACCCTATCGTTTATAACCACGCAACGCCGTGGATAGCCAGAAGATGAAACCATGACCACAGGCGGGATCGCGATGTCGACATCGATCACATTTTCCCGACCTGCCTATCTCCCTGCTGAAATTACGTGTTAACATTCACGTCGTAAATACCTTTCAACTCAACCCGAGGCTTTGATGCTGGAGAATGTAATCATCTGATAATCAGTTTCCCCGACCTTTTCAGGCCGGACTGATTATCAATGCGCCGAAATTGAATGCGGACACCGCGGTGTGTTTGCACGTTTTGCACATGATGATTAAACAGGTTTTCCAGTATGAATTTATCCCGTCAGGAACAACGTACCTTACACGTTCTCGCCAAAGGTGGACGTATTGCGCACGTCCGCGATACGTCCGGCCGCGTCACCGCCGTTGAATGCTACAGCCGCGAAGGACTGCTGCTCGCCGACTGCACACTCGCCGTCTTCAAAAAACTCAAAACCAAAAAGCTGATCAAATCCGTCAATGGTCAACCCTACCGCATTAACACCACCGGGCTGAATAACGTTCGCGCCCAGCCAGATAACCGCTAAGGAGAGTTCTATGACAACGCACAACTTCACTTTTCATATCACCGATGAACGTGATGCAGGCGACATCCGGGAAGTCGAAACCCGTGCATTTGGCTACGGCAAAGAGGCTGAACTGGTGGCTTCTTTACTGGAGGATGAAAGTGCACGTCCGACGTTATCGTTGCTGGCCAGACATGAAGGTAAAGCCGTCGGGCATATCTTGTTCACCCGGGCGACATTCAAGGGGGAAATGGAATCTCCCCTGATGCATATCCTCGCGCCTCTGGCGGTCATACCGGAATACCAGGGGAGAGGCGTGGGGGGATTGTTGATACGCACCGGCTTAGCGCACTTACGGTTGATGGGATGCCAGCGCGTTTTTGTTCTCGGTCATGCCACTTACTATCCGCGACATGGATTCGAACCTTACGCAGGAGACAACGGCTATCCCGCGCCTTATCCCATCCCGGACGAGCATAAGGCCTGCTGGATGATGCAGTCCCTCTCTGCACAACCCTTTGATCGTGCCGGCGACATCCAGTGTGCGCAGGCCTTAATGAAACCGGAGCACTGGCGTGAATAACAACCAGACTGAACGTTCTCTAATTCGCAACGCAATGAAAGGAATTAACTAATGGATATCCCACGTATTTTTACGATTAGTGAAAGCGAACATCGCATTCATAACCCGTTCACGCCGGAAAAGTACGCCACACTGGGCCGGGTGTTACGCATGAAGCCGGGGGCGCGCATTCTCGATCTCGGCAGTGGTTCAGGTGAGATGCTCTGCACCTGGGCACGCGATCACGGCATTAACGGTACCGGTATCGACATGAGCCCGCTCTTCACCGCGCAGGCAAAACAGCGTGCTGAACAGCTCGGCGTCAGTGAACGCGTGCATTTTATTCATAACGACGCGGCGGGTTACGTCACGGACGAAAAATGCGACGTGGCGGCGTGTGTCGGCGCGACCTGGATTGCCGGTGGCGTTGCCGGAAGTATCGAGCTGCTGGCAAAAAGCATCAGGCCGGGTGGAATGATACTGATCGGTGAACCCTGGTGGCGTCAGGTTCCCGAGACGGAAGAGATTGCCCAGGCTTGTGGCGTCTCGTCCAGGGCTGATTTTCTCACCCTTCCTGCGCTCGTTGGCTCTTTCGACGAACTCGGCTATGACGTGGTGGAAATGGTACTGGCAGACCAGGAGGGTTGGGACCGATACGAAGCGGCGAAATGGCTGACAATGCGTCGTTGGCTAGAAACGAACGCTGAGGATGAGTTTGCCGATGAGGTTCGCGCAGAGTTGACGATAGCGCCCAAACGCCACGTTACGTACGCCCGAGAATACTTCGGTTGGGGCGTGTTTGCGTTAATTGCACGATGAAGTAAGTGATACGGCATAGCCTCCCGGCTATGCCGTTATTTACCTCAGATGAGAACGGTTGCCTTTGAAGAAGTGATGATGATTTTATAAAAGTGAACGGCCGTTTTATTTATTTAAGCAATTAAATGAAATGATGTTGACTTAATGTTTTCATTCATTCCATTTTTTGTTTTGAGATTATTCTTTTACCTAAGAACAATCCTAATTTATATTTTTGAAGATGCATGAAATTTCCGTCTGATTTGTTTATTTTTCTGGGTATAGGATAAATCATCCTATTTATTTGACAGTGTCACGCGCTGTAGATATGAATTTTTTGTTGCGTAATGTTTGCTTTCTGTTGTTCAGTGCGATTTTTGTCAAAAACATAATGAATTGATAATTAAGATTATTTTACCATTGTTGTTAATGGCGTGATCTTGTTTTGTAACGTGAAAAGAAATAGTGATAGCTATTTCCTATCATGATGTATTGGATTGAACAGTTATATCTTTTGGCAGTTTTATTTAAGATAAGTGTATATTTGAAAATAGCGATACAAGGAGGGATAACGTGGTTGTTGATGATGAACTTTCTCCACTTATCGCTCTTGCGCTGAGTGAAATAAAGAATAGAGCAGCGAGACCGTCAGACAGGAAACCATTCTACTTTCTTCCTGCTATGTGGGTACAAACACGATGTTGTTGTGCATTGATTTCTGAATATACCGTAGTGAGCATTTCCGAAAAACACGATAATTTATTCCTGAAACAGCATATCAATTATTGTGATCCTATCCCGCGGATCATTGAAAAACTCAGAGATGCGCAGGATAACAGTGGCGAACAGAAGTGTGAATTTTGCCAGTTTATGACGAAGATGGAGCGGGCTGACAAACACACGCTCAATGCGATTGTCTGTCTGGAGACGTATGCTGACGCTTCGCAATATCTGGGGCTGAGCCAAAAGTCGATATACTCAAGATTGTACAGCATTCTTGAACGTATTGGTGTTAACGATCGGCGGCTATTTTTACGCTGGTATAAGTATATGCTGATTCATTCGACAACATTTCGGCCTCGTGGTCTGAATATTATCTTTTCTGCTGCTGAAGACGTCCTGGCTCAGAACTGAATGAGGCCATCGCTAAAGCCGTAAGTCACAGGAAAGGGGATCCGTAAGGATCCCCTTTTTGCGGGTAATGTCATTTCAGCCGTAAGGCGCAGTCTTGCCGATAGCGGAGAATAAATTCATCTTGTGAGCCACAATGGCTTTCATCCATTCTGTATCCCGTTTTGGCTGCCTTCCTGTCGGATATAAACCCTATGAACCACGGATAGCAGGACAGAACCGTCCTGATACGCCGGTGTTTGCCAGAAAGTTCTTAAGCGAAAAGAAGACGATAAAAGCGTGGCAGAGTATGCGTGCGATAGTCGAATAATGTTCTCTTTGTTAATTTAGCTTGTACAGTTATTTACAAAAAGGGGATAAATATAAATGTTACCTAAATCAAATTAATGATTTTATCCGCTCTGCTTTTTACGATGGCGGATTGTTGGCATGTCATGTCCCCTTTTTAAGGGAGAAAGTTCCGGAGTGACGATATAATATTATCGTTACTTAATCTTGTGAACTGAGTCAAAGAATTAAATCAACCCCTGTCATGATTTCCACTTGTCATCCCATGATGGATTAATTAATCTAAAATGTATCCATTCTTTCGGAGTATGGCATATGAGTTCACTGTCGCAGCGAACGCAGGTCATTGAAAACTGGTATCGGGAATCAGAAGATTTTTCTACGCTGGTCAATTATCGGGTATTGCGCGCCGGTCATATATTAACAGGAGCGAATTTCCATATCCAACGCCAGTCTGTCGTGGGGCATGAACTTATTTTCTGTCTCAAGGGGAAGGGCGTTATTTGCCTGGAGAATAAAAAATACGACGTGAAAGAAGGGAGTCTGGTCTGGCTTCCTGTCAGGTTTCCACATGAACACTTTCCGGACAGCGCCGATCCCTGGGAAATATTGTGGCTAAGAATTGACGGTTCGAAGATGGACAATATTATGAATTTTCTTAATGTTCTTCATCAACCGGTGTTTGAGTTTGAATCACCGGCTGAAATAACCGACATTTACCATCAACTATTTAGTCTGATGAAAAGCCATACTCTGGTCGCGGATGCCCATTGCGACCTGTTGTGTTCGAAATTAATTTACACGCTTCTTGAAAGTCGCAGTCATGAAAATGAAAGTTCACCGGTGATCACCCATCGCGGATTAGGTCGGCTGATTTATCAAATTCACAGTCACTATAACGATGAATGGGATATTGATAAATTTATGCTCTATTGCCAGGTGAGTAAATCACAGCTTTTTCGACTCTTTCAGGAGACGTTTAATCAAAGTCCACTGCGTTGGTTGAAAAACTACCGCTTGTCTCAGGCGCGTCGCCTGTTAGTTGAAACGGATGCCACCATAGGCAGCATCGCAAGCCAGGTGGGGTATCACGATCAACTGCATTTTTCCCGCGAGTTCCATCGGGCGGTCGGCGTTTCGCCAAGTGAATTCCGGCGACGGGAAAAACCACTGTAAGTGGCGTTCAGTCCTTATCAGGAAAGCGAACGGTTTTACCGTGATAAAACCGTTCGCCCGCGATCAGAAGAAGGTTTCCATCTGAACGCCGAATGTCCACTCGCCGCCCGAGGTGAAACCTTTCTGACCAAAGGTGTCATTAGGGCTGTATTTATCCAGATCGTTATCCCAGTTCATCCACGTGGCGAAAACGCGTAACTCAGGGCGCGTAAAGAAGGGCGAAATATCGTCAGGTCGGAACGTTGGCGCAAAGGTCAGTTTGTAAAAATTCCCCTTCACCTTCTGATATTGCTGATAGCCATTAGGATCGAGATCCATATATTGCCAGGTCGCCTCATACCCTAACGCGAAGTTTTGCGTGATGTTCTGCATCAGTCGTCCGTTCAGGGTGACCCAGCGATAATCATCACCTTTCACGTAACGATCGGCACTCTGCTGAGCGAGCAGTGAAGGGGCAAAATCCCAGCCAGGCGAAAGATTGACGATGCCGTAACTGGCTAAACGTAACGTTTTCGCATCGGACAGTAACGCCGGGTCGGTGCCTATATTCTTCACTTCCGCGCCAAGACCTTGTCCCCAGGAGAGCACACTGCGCGTTTCACCTTTTGTCAGGCCATAAAAGCTGTCGCCCTGATACCCTAACAGCGCGGTATAACCTTTGTTTGCCGCGTTGAAGACTTTATATCCGCTTAAGGTTTCACGTTCTTCATTGTCCTTTGCCTGCATCCCGCTGATGAATAATTGCACCGGGCCAAAATAGTTGTTGGCGGTCAGGACATAGTTTTGGACGTCATTGTTGACGACGTCCACATCGCCAAAACTACGGCCAATGAAGGAGAAGTTACTGCGAATGTTATCGGTCCAGCGGATGTCATAGATACCGCCCCCGGTGCCGTTGAGCGCGACGAATTTAGAGTCCAGCCAGGGAATTTCGAAGTTGTCACGATCCACACGCTTACCAGCCCATAGCGTCGTATCCTTAAAGGGGCCAGTAAAACTCGGAAGCGAAGCGATTTCAGCAAAGGCCTGGCTGACGTTCAGCGTGCTGGAATCCGCCGTCCAGTCGTTATAGCTTTTCTGCTGATCGGCAATCATCGTCATAAATCGGGTCGTGGCGCCGTTTTCCAGTCGTTTTTTCTTCTCCAGATACACTTCAACATACGTATCCGGTTCATTACCCAGACGGCCAATTGCCCCGCCGGTTTGTCCTGCCGGGGTCATAAATGGTCCCCCCTGGGTGTGACGGGCATTATGGTTGGTCATCATGCCGGAACGCGCATAACCGTGCAGCTCAAAATAGTCATCTTCATCGGGCGTTATTTTTTCAATTCGCTGGGTGCGGGCTTCCAGGCCTTCCACCGATTTTTTCGCCTGCTGTGATTCTTGTTCTGTCTGTTTTAATTGACTGACCAGTTGGGCATTTTGTTTTTCGGCCAGCGCGGCCCGGCTTTCTGCTTTTTGCAGACGTAATTCCAGTTGCGACAACCGTTCTTCAATATTTAAATTTTGCGAAGAAGATGCATAAGGGATGGCAAAAAGATTCACTAAGCCGAGGCCGATACATGTCATAGAGGTAATTTTCATATTATTCTCGGATGTTTCTATCATTATTAAAAGACAGGGGATTCTGCGCTTTCAAAAAAGCGCAGAGAATTAATATTATTATTTTTGTATTAATCGAGGTGGTATATTTCTTCCATTTCTACCCATAGCGTGCCTTCAGGTTCCCCTTCAAGCGGCATCTGGCAGGGCGACGTTTCCTGCCACCATTCCTGTGTTTTCAGGTGCGCGGCCATTTTCTGCTGGTCGGCTTCATAATCATCACCGGTATATTCCAGATAACTAAACAGCAGACCATTTTTGTAATAAATGGAAAAGTTGCGCAGATTACATTCTTTTATCATGGCATTGACTTCAGGCCAGGGATTCGCATGGAGTTCCTTATAATACGCCAGTTTTTCTGGCCGGACTTTCACCACGCAACCAAATCGACGAATATTGTTCATGTTAATTACCCTCCTTATTAATCACACCCGCGCGTTGAAGGATGTTTTCAATTTCTGTTTTCATTTCTGCGGTCAGTGGCGACGCAGGGGGCAATGAATGGACAGAAATATCCAGGCCAGTAAGCTGTAATGCATATTTCACCGCATTATAAAACGGCAGATCCAACCCGTAGAGAGGAGGGATCCAGGACAGCGACTGTTGCAATTCTACGGCTCGGGAATAGTCCTGCTTATGCCAGGCATCGCGGATCCCACAGGTGAGTTGTGGTGCAAAATTGGCGCTGGCGGGAATACAGCCATCTCCTCCCAGAATTAATGTGCCAAGAAGGTACTCATCGTAACCGGCAAAGACAGCAAAATCGGGGCGCACGGGTTTTACCGCGTGCAGCGTTTCCCTGATATGGGAAAGTGTATCGACCGTGTCTTTCAACCCCACAATGTTCGGGCAGTCGATGGCAAGGGTTTTGATAATCTGTACCGGAATGGATTGCCCGGTCAGCGCGGGGAAATTATACAGGATTACCGGAAGCGACAGCGCCTTCGCCACCCGTTTAAAATGTTGAAGCAGGTTACTTTCACTGAGCGGGTTGTACCAGGGGTTCACGACGACCACGCCATCCGCGCCGAGGCGTTGCGCATGAAGACCGGCGTCAATGGTCTCCTGTGTGCCGCAACTGGCAATGCCAATCAGCACGGGCTTTCGACCTGCAACCTGGCGCATACAAAATGCGGCGACATCCTGGCGCATCTCGCGGGACATATGGGCAAACTCTCCGGCGCTACCCAGGAAAAAAAGCCCGTCCACGGGGGAATTGATCAGGTGCTCAATAAGGATAGCCTGCGCCGTTTCGTTGAATTCACCCTCAGCGGTGAAGAGTGTCGGAACCGGCGGGATCACCCCGCTGAACAGCGGTTGGGTCATCTGCTGTGTCATTGTCTGTTCACTCCGTTGAAAGCCTGCTGATAGAGTGTAGCGATGTCATCCTCCGTGGCCGGGCGTGGGTTTCCTCCGGTACAGACATCGTTAAAGGCGGCCAGTGCCAGTTGCGGAATGTCGTCCTGATTCATGCCAATCTCACGCAGTGATGCGGGAATCCCGACATCGTGATTGAGCTGATAGACCGCATCGACAGCCGCCTGTCGGACTTCTTCCAGCGGCAGCGTGGCGGCGTCGGGAATGGCCATTGCCTGGGCGATGTCGCGGTATTTTTCTCCGGTGCAGGGCGCATTCCATGCCATTACCTGAGGTAACAGGATGGCATTAGCGACACCGTGTGGGGTGTTGTAAAACGCGCCCAGCGGATGTGCCATGCCATGGACGAGGCCGAGACCCACATTGGAAAACCCCATCCCGGCGATGTACTGCGCAAGCGCCATTTTTTCCATCGCGTCAGCATCGCCAGCCACTGCGTTGCGCAGCGATCTGGCGATCATTTCAATGGCTTTGAGATGGAGCGCATCCGGTAATTCCCAGGCGCCACGCGTAATATAACCTTCGATAGCATGCGTAAGAGCATCAATGCCGGTGGCGGCTTTTAGCGAACCTGGCATCGCATCCATGAGATCCGCATCCACAAGCGCGACCTGCGGAATGTCATGTGGGTCGATACAGACAAACTTCCGCTGCTGCGCTTCGTCGGTAATCACATAGTTAATGGTAACTTCTGCTGCGGTCCCTGCCGTGGTAGGAAGGGCAATGATCGGCACGCAGGGACGGGTCGTTTCAGCGAACCCTTCCAGGCTGCGAACATCGGCAAACTCAGGATTATTAATGATGATCCCAATCGCCTTACAGGTATCCTGAGGCGATCCGCCGCCGACCGCGATAAGGACATCAGCGCCGCTGGCGCGAAATGTTTCCACGCCTTCCTGCACCACGGTAATACCGGGATTCGGTACCACGCGGTCGAATAATGTCCAGGCAAAACCCGCCTCATCAAGTTGGGTGGTAATTTTCCCGACAATACCGCATTTGACCAGGCCGCTGTCGGTGACGATGAGTGCTCTGGTAAAACCCCGTCGGGTGAGTTCATTAATTAACTGGCCGCGGCAACCTCGCCCAAACCAGGCGGTTTCATTTAATATCATGCGTTGTGTCATTATAGCGTCCCTCTTGTTGCGGGCAGGCGAGGGCCTACCCACCCGTTGCCGAGTGTGGTCTCGCCTGCAAACCGTTATTTTTTATTTAACTGATTTAATCGGTAATACAAAGAATGATGAAGCAAAGACAAAAATAATGGCGGCAATAAATAATGATGAATAATCATTATTAAATGTCGCGAGCAGCCAGGCCGATAATATGGGACTAAATGACTGCGGTAATACTGTCGCAATAGTCAGGATCCCCATATCTTTACCCGCTTGTTTACCGCCGCCAGGTAATACCTGAGTCATCAACGCCATATCAATGGAGGTATAGGCTCCGTATCCCAGTCCCATAATTGCGGCATAAATATACATACCGGTCAGGGTTGGCATGACCAGAGGAATACAGAGTCCCGCCGCCATCAGAATGCTGGAGAGAAAGACGAAAATTTTACGCCGCTGCAGCTTATCGGAGATGATGCCGGATACCAGACCGGAAAAGAGCAGGGTGGACAGCGTGATGACCGAGATGGTGCCGATGGCGTAGTTGGATTCTTCAACGCTTAAGCCAATGAAATCCTGAAGGATATACAGTTGATAGGTCACCACGCCCTGGTAGCCCAGGTACATAGCAAAGCGACCAAAGAATGCCCAACCGAAATCGGGATACTGGCGTGGACTGACCCAGAAGTTTTTGAAAAATGTTCCCCATTTGAAAGGTTCAACCGGCATATTTCGCGTTGAAGGCTCACGGTTAATCAGCACAAACGCAACACAGCAGGCTGCGATAGCCAGGGCAAATACCAGATAGCCTAACTGCAGATTCCACGCCAGATACCCGGCCAGGATGATGCCGACGGTTCCGCCCGCTGTTGAACCCGCACCGACGAAACCTGAGGCTATCCCTCTGTTTTCAGGTAAGAATCTGTCTGCCACGACGGTCGCGAGCGGTCCGTTCATACAGTTCAGCGAGACGGCGGCCATCAGCCAGAAAACCGCAATACCGGCGATGGTTGTCATCATCGAGATGCCGAAGATCGCCAGCCCACCGATTAACGCGCCACCGACAATGAAAGGAGAGCGGCGGCCCCATGTTGAACGGCATCGGTCGGATAATGCCCCGGCAATAGGTTGCGCAAAAATAGTAAACAACAGTGCCGTGGTCATCACGATGGCAAGGTTGTTAGCCTTATTGGCCGGATCGATTTGCGCGACATGGTTCGGTAACAGAACGGAAATGACGCCACAATATAAAGCCAGCAGAACAAAGAAATTGGCGAACAGGGAAGCCAGTAATATATTTTTCTTTTTCCCGGTGACCATGATATTGCTTTCCGGAGAGTCGGTTTGATGCGTGTCGGCAACCTTCCCGGATGGCAATGTGTTGGTATTATCAGACATGCTTATTTCCTCAAATTTTATTCAGTAGGGTAAAATGAAATAAACGACATCAGTGTAGATACGACGTTATTAACCTTTTTTGGCTTTTCTCAGGTAGATATCCCTGGCGTTATCCGCCATTATTGCGTTTATTTCCTCCGGCGACAGAGACGTAATGGCTTCAGTCACGCAATTCCTCCAGCGGGTGTAGCCTCCGGCCAGTTCAACAACCGGCCAGTCACCGCCAAATAAGCAGCGCTGCGCGCCAAATGTGGTGATAGCCTGTTGAATCCAGGGCTTCAGTTGTTCGGGTTGCCAGTTTTCCCAGTTGGCTTCCGTCGGTAGTCCAGATAGCTTGCAGACGAGATTGGGGAAGGTTGCCAGCGCCTTAATCCCTTCCGCCCATTCCTGCCATTCATTGCGAATGATGGCCGGTTTGCCCATATGGTCGAGGACCACGCGAGCCTCTGGCGCCCGTTCATAGAGCCATGTCATCAGGTCGAACAGGGCCGGAAGTTGCGCCGCTCTGACGCACATATCAATGACAAAGCCTTCTTCTACCGCCGCCAGTAAACCGGCGCGATAGTCTGCGCTGTAGAACCATTCCAGCGCTTCGTTCTGTAGAGAACGTCGGATACCCACCACGCGCGGAAGCTGTCGTAACTGGCGCAGATAAGGAATGACGGCGCTGCCGCACTCCAGAGGAGCCCAGGCGACAATACCTGCCACAGCGATCGGACTGTCATCAGCCAGTTGATTCAGCCAGTTCACTTCCTTAATAGCGTGCTCGGCGGCACAGTCGGCCTGAACCACAATCGCCGCGTCCGGGGCTCCGGCATGACGGGCAAGTTCCTGCGGCAAAAAGGCCCGGTTTAACGTCGGCAGATCGCCAAGCCAGTCATAGCGCAACAAGCACGGATCCCAGAGATGAAGATGACTGTCGAGCGTTCTCATTTCTGCGCTTTCCCTCCGTTACCTGGCAGCACATCCCAGCCGATATTGAGTACCGGTGCCATCAGCGCGTTAATGTTGTCCAGCAGTTCAGGATCGAGCGGTTGCTCAGACCAGCGGACGTTATCGAGCATATTTTCGGCGCTAGCTGTCCCAATGACGGTGGAGGCAATACCGTGCTCCGCGGCGGTCGTCAGGGCAAACTGCAGGGCAATTTGCGCAATGTTGACGCCGTAGCTATCGCACAGTTCAGACACGCTGCGACAGACGCGTTGGACATCGTCGTGGGCCGGATGCCAGTCTGGTGCCCCTGAACGGGTCAGCAGTCCCATTGAGAGAGGGGACGCATTAAGAACGCCAATTCCTGCTTCGTTCAACCGCTGCGCAACGGCGCCCAGTCGTCGATCCTGTAAAGTCCATGTGCAATAGGCCATGACGGTATCGACTTTCTGCTCGCAGGCGACGCGTTCGAGTAGCGGCAGATCGTATCCGGTGATGCCAATGTGGCGAACCACGCCGCTGTCCCGGAGTTCACGAAGCGTCGGCAGCGCCTCATTCAGCAACTGCGTCATATCGCCGTATTCAATGTCGTGACACTGAATAACATCAATGTAATCACAACCCAGACGGGAGAGACTTTCTTCCACGCTGCGTAAGGTGGCCTCGCGTGAGAAATCCCAAAGGCTGTCACCGTAGCGGCCCACCTTGGTGGCGAGGGTGTAACTTTGACGACGAACGCCCTTGAGCGCGGCGCCTAATGCCGTTTCGGCCTTCGTCAGCCCGTAATAGGGGGCAACATCAAAGTAGTTCACGCCATGACTCAGCGCGGTGGCGACCGTTTCATTGGCTTGCAGTTGGGACACCGGGTGATAGATGCTGCCCAGCGATGCCGCTCCCATCGCGAGAACGGGCACCTGAATGCCGGTATGGCCCAGAGGTACGGTTTTCATTTTTGAGTCCTTCATTATTGTTCGCGTTGTGGTGACTGGAGCGTCAGCCTTAGCCCGGCTCGTTCCGGTCTGACATGGGGGCCCTGGGCAATCGTCCAGCTTCCCTTATCGTGTTGTGACTGAATTGCCGTTTCATCAATGGAAATACCGAGTCCGGGCTCATCACCCAGCAGGATGCCGCCATTTTCTATGCGTTGATCTACCTGTAGACCCAACGGAAAGTTCAGATCCTGTACCTCGCAACTCAGATGATTGGCGACGGCGGCAGCGGCATGGGCGACGGGGTTAGCGTTGTAGCCGACGGGGCTGACCGGCAGGTTAAACGCCTGTGCCAGATTCGCCACGCGCAGAAAATGGGTGATCCCCCAGCACATCCCCGCCTGCAGTACATCGACCGCCTGTTCTTTCAGCAACGGCAGGTACTGTTCTATGCCCGTCAGGTTTTCTCCCGTCGCCACCGCGCAGGTGACCTGCTGGCGAATTGCGGCGTGACCGGCGGCATCCCAGCGACGGACAGGTTCCTCAATCCAGCTCAGATCCAGCGTTTCCTGCAAACGGTTGATGTAGCGGACGGCCTGTTTGCTGTTCATTGATTCATTGACATCCAGCATCATGACCGGCGAAGGAGTGTTGCGCAGATAAACCTCTCTGACCGCCGCAAAGCGTTCCCGGTCCTGCTCAACGTCCAGCCCGCCTTTGAGCTTGAACGCGCTGAATCCCCGATCGGCAAAACGTTGATGCAGTGCGACCAGCGCATCCAGCGAGAGTGGGTAATCCAGTCCGGATGCATAGCCGGGAACGAATCCACGTCTTGCGCCAAGCTGCCGCCAGAGCGGTTCTCCCGCGCACTTTGCTTTCAGATCCCATAAGGCCATGTCGACAACGCCAATAGCGCCAAAGGTGTTACCGGCGTGACCACTCTTGAAAACCCAGGCCAGCATGCGATCGTAAAGTGCCGTTACCGCACGGGGATCTTCACCTTCAATGGCCGGAAAGACGCGTTCGATGTCGGCATGTCCGCCCAGACCGATGCCGGTTACCCCTTCGTCTGTTTCCAGCATCAGAATGGGCACTTCGGTCACCCCGGACTCGATGGTGCCGTTGACATCACCAATCGGTCTCTCCCAGTGATGCCAGGTCGTTAGCGTACGCCAGCCTGTAATTTTCATCGTCTCACTCCTCTGTGTGCTGCACGGTACGTAAATCAATCACCATTCTTCCCTGGATTGTGCCGTCGTCCATCTCCTTGAAAATGGTATTGAGCTCCTCCAGTTTTCGGGGCTGTACGATGGGGCGAACGCGGCCGGCAAGCGCATGCTGGAAGGCTTCTGCCAGATCCTGACGGGTTCCTACCAGGCTACCGACAATCTGGATGCCATCAAGAACCGTCTTGACGATATTCAGCGAAAGCTCGCCGGCAGGAACCGCCACGCAAACCACTTTACCGCCAGCCCTGACGCTGTTAACTGCCTGATTAAAGGCCGAGCGCGCCACCGCCACCACAATCGCCGAATGCGCACCACCGCCCGTCAGTTCATGAATACGTGCGGGAACATCCTCTTTACCGGGGTTAAGGGTGATTTCTGCGCCGCTTTCTCTGGCCAGCGCCAGTTTGTCATCCTGAATGTCAATGGCGATCACGCGGGCATTGAACACATTGCGGGCAAACTGGATAGCCATATTGCCTAAACCGCCCGCGCCCCAGATTGCCAGCCATTGACCCGGACGGACTCCCGAAACCTGCGCCGCTTTGTAGGTTGTTACACCCGCGCAGGTAATGCTGCTGGCGACCAGAGGATCAAGACCTTCCGGGACTTTCACCGCGTAGTCCGCTTTGACGATGCATTGCTCGGCCATCGCGCCATCAACGCTGTAACCGGCATTTTTTACGTTGCGACAGAAGGTCTCCCGCCCGCTGACACAGTATTCGCATACGCCACAGCCCTCGTAAAACCAGGCAATACTGACGCGATCGCCTACCTTCAGACTGGTCACGTCGTCGGCAATCGCGCTGACAATCCCGATGCCTTCATGTCCGGGGATGCGCCCCGGTACCGGGCCAAAGTCACCCTGCACAACATGTAAATCGGTGTGGCAGACACCGCAACATTCAACGTTGACCAGCGCTTCGCCGGAGGCTAACGCCCGAACGGTCTGATGGCGAAATTCCACTTTGCCCGGCTGTGCCTGGCTGATTACCGCTGCTTTCATCATCCTGTCCTGTCAGTTAAGTTCCGGTACGATGTTGTCGACAATACGCTGGCGTCGCGCAACATAGGCGGGGAGCGGCTGTACGCCAGACGCATCAGTGAACCAGGCAAACGGATCGGTGCTGGCGACAAGGGCGAAGTTGGCCCAGGGCTCGAACGAGCCGGAGCGAATGATTAGCTTCGCCTGATGGGCAATGTCGTGGCACAGCGTTTCATGGCTCGCGGCGAAAAACGCCGCGCCAGAACCGGTGTAGATCGTTTGCACATCGCGGTACAACTGCGGGTGGCAGTCACGGACTTCGCTGGCAAAATGCACCTCTTCAACAAAGAGTTCCTTACGCAGCACGCGCAGGATCTCCCGGACGTCAATCTGACCAGGCCAGAAACCCAGGTCTACCCGGTTCGCGTGCGCAGGAATCGGGAATCCCGCATCGGTAACCAGAACGATATCGGTGTGGCCTAAGGAGGCTAAGGCTGCGGCAAGCTCGGGGTGTAAAATTCTGTCGGGTCTCATGTCAGGAATTCCTTCGGCTCAGGTTGAATTGCATCCAGGTATCGACATCGCTGCGATATTTATAAGAGGGAACCGTTTCCCAGTCAGAGCAGCACAGCGCCGCCGTGGCGTTGGCGAACAGAACCGCTTCGTTGACGGGTTTACCTTCGTCAAGCGCGACAGCAAGGGCGGCGTTGAAACTGTCACCTGCACCATTGCTATCGACGACCTCAACCAGACAGGGCGGTATCTCCAGCGTGGTGTCAGAAGTGAAAACGGCTGCACCCGCTTCACCCAGCGTCATCACCACATAGCGGCATCCCGTTTCCAGTAGCCTGTCGGCGACCTCGCGGTTACTGAGCGGATCGTCCGGAGCCAGCCCCAGCGCGACACGGGCTTCCGTTTCATTAGGGGTCAGGAAGTCAACCGCGCTCAGATCGCGTCCACGAAGATCCCGGGCAGGTGCCGGGTTGAGAAGGGTTGTCTTACCCAGCGCTTTGGCCTTTCTCAAACCGTAGAGGGCCGTTTCGAGCGGAATTTCTAACTGGGTTAACACCACGTGGCTATTTTTAAGTTGCAGCAGCGCATTATCGACAAGGGCAGGGGTAAAGAGCTTGTTGGCGCCCATGTCCACGACAATGACATTGCGTCCTTCTTTGTCCTTAATGATCAGACCCGCCCCCGTAGGCAGTTCGGTGGTCAGGGTCAACGCATCAATATTGATGCCTTCCTCCTGCATCAGTTCGATGAACTCATTACCGAAGGTGTCATTTCCCACCACGCCGCTATAGGCGACATCGGCCCCTAAGCGCGCGGCCTGAACCGCCATATCGGAACCTTTTCCTCCCCATGTCTGGCGAAAGTTATGTCCGATCAGCGTTTCCCCGGCGAGCGGGATACGTTCAGCGGTCATGACCAGCGCCTTTGCGTAACTACCGAGAATAAATACACTCATCACATACTCCTTAAATTGTGCAGGGCGTCGTGCCGCTGCTACCAGCGGCACTTTTCGGTTAATAAGCGTTAATGTCGCCTACCAGTCCTTTGACCAGTTCAGGACCGGAGCTGGTCCCGACTAATTCAGCACCCGCTACGAACATCTCTTTCATTTTCTCAATCGTATTCACTTTACCGGAGACTTTGACCCGACAAGGTGCCTGGATATGAGCTTTGAGAAGTCGCACATCTTCTACCGTCGCGGCGCAACCGCCTTTGCCCCAGCCGCTTGACTGTTTCACCCAGTCAATACCGGCTTCATAGGCATAACGAGTGGCTTTGATTTTCATCGCCTCCTCGGTGATGAAACCAAATTCCAGCATGGCTTTGACTTTCATTCCCAGGTCATGCGCAACATGGGTGACTTCCTTCAGCTCCCGGAAATACAGTTCATCCTCGCCCCCCAGCAGAAAACCTGGATTGGGTGGGAAATCAAACTCATCGGCACCTTCTTTTGCCAGTTCTCGTACGACGGCTACTTTCATGGCCGTCGTGTCGTTAGCCTGCGGAAAGTTCACGGTTGTGGCGACACGAACCCCTGTACCTTTCAGTACTTCTTTAGCAAGGGAGACCCAGCAGGGGGCAATCATTGCGGCATCAAACTGGTATTCCATGCAGATATTCAGATGCTGGATCAGACCGTCCCGGGTTAAATCAGGATTGACGTTCGTGAATTGAATAGCCTTGGCAACCTGGCGTGGGTCATTAAAATCGATCATTTACTGCGACTCCTGTTAGCTGAAAAAACATACGTTATGGGCTAAGACTTACTTTAGGGAGGAGGCAGAAAATGTGTGATAGGCAAGAATCCCGGCTATATGGACAGAATTTTCAGGGTGATATTTTTGCGACATCAGTCGCAATTTCGCAGCGCTGGAAGCCAGCAGAAAAGAAGGGGGAATGGTACAGAATCCGGTTTTTAGGCGGGAAAGCGCTATTGTTAACCTCGGTATCAACGACTATCCACAGCAGGAAGCATGGAGGAGAATCTGCGCACCTTCTCCTCCTGGGGGCGGTCAGAGCTGTTTTTCGTACAGGCGGTAGCGCTTATAGGCAACCCCGCCGATGCGTTCCAGGATCGTGCGCATTCCGCTGTTGGATTCCAGAATCCAGGACATCTCGAGTGCGTCGATGTGGTGTCTGGCAAACGGTTCGCGTAACGCCTCAATCAACAGCAGAGCCATGACCGGGCCGATACGACTGAACTGATATTCCTGACGTACGCCCATCAGCGGCACCCGCGCGGTACGGACGCCGCTCACTTTCAGCCGCCAGAGCAGTTTGGCCCAGCCGAACGGCAACAGCCGACCGCTGAGATCGGCGATAGCCTCATTAATATTCGGCAGGCCAACGATAAACGCGCAGGGGACGGAATCTATCTCAGCGATGTAAATCATATCGTCCGGGACAAGGAACTTGAGCTGCTCACCCATGGTGGCGAATTCGTGTTCCGTGAAAGGGACAAATCCCCAGTTGTGCTGCCATCCAGAATTAAAAATTTCTCGCAGAACCTGCATCTCTTCACTGAAATGCTGGCGATTGATGCTGCGGATGGTCACCTTTTGACGCACCTGATCCATCAGTCGGCCCAGCGACGGCGAGAAGTATAAATCTGTCCGTTGCATCCAGTAAGCCAGAAGATCAATACCTTTTGTGTACCCCAGTTCTTCGACCCGGGAGCCATAATAGGGTTTACCGTGCGGCATCAGTGCGCAAGGGGGCGTCGCGAAGCCATCAACCAGCAGGCCGCTTTCCTGGTTAATGTTCAGGCTGAAAGGACCCGTTATCTTTCGCGCCCCGGCAGATTTTAGCCATGCTTCGGCAGCGGCAAACAGCGCGCTAAAGACCTCGGGATCGTCGATGGCGTCGATCATGCCAAAATGCCCGGTATCCTCGCCGTACAGCCTGCGATGCAGGGTATCAATCTGCGCGGTTATTCGCCCGACCACTCGTCCCTCTTTTTTTGCTACCCATGCCTGCCAGGTGATATGTTCGGAACCTGGATTTTTTGCAGACAGATGCTCAGTGCGTTCAAATTTCAAGGGGTCGATCCAACAGTCATCAGCACAATAGAGTGAGGAAGGGAAAGAGATAAAGGTGTTGAGGTCATGTTTATTCATGACTTTTTGTATCTGAATCATAAACAGCCCTAAATAAAAAGTGCAGAAATAAACATAATTACATTTATTATCCTGCGATAACGTCGACGTCCGAAAACGGAGAAAATTATTGAATACCTGTTTCTCTCTTTTACCACTTTATGCGGTTGTCGATAAAACAGGAAGATAAAACGTTAAATAATGCCGCTGATGGAATCTGATAATAATTTTTTGTGTTGATAAGTAAGTTATATATATACGTGAAGAATATTATTTCCATCAAGATTGAAATGCTGTTAATGATTTATAATGGTGATGATTTTTTTCCAAAAAAAAGAGGTGCTGTTTAAGGGCTATTTAATTTATATTATCCTCTGCCGATTATTTATTTCGTATATCCAGCAATTCTAAATTCAAACATTTTCATGGTGTATATGTCCAATAGAATATCAACTCATTCTCTTCCTATGCGTTATGCTGATTTTTCAACCCTGGCGGAAGCTCTGGACTATGCCGCTCTGGGAAATGCAGGAATGAATTTTTATGATCGACGCAATCAGCCTGAAGCTGTACTGGAGTACCGTCAGCTAAAACGGCGGGCAGAAGCCGGGGCTCGGCGGTTGCTTTCGCTGAATCTCAATAAGGGCGATCGTGTCGCGCTGATTGCGGAAACCAGCGTGGGTTTTGTCGAAGCCTTTTTTGCCTGCCAGTATGCGGGCTTAGTGGCGGTACCGCTGGCCATTCCGATGGGCGTCGGGCAACGCGATTCTTATGCTGCGAAATTACAGGGCCTGTTAGCCAGTTGTCAGCCTGCGGCCATTATCAGCAGCGACCAATGGCTGTCACTGATAAATGTTGTCAACGATCATGGGGCGGCAATCCATATTCTCAGCAATGCGCAATTTAACGCGTTGCCGGAAAAGGATATCGAACTGCCACTGCCGTCGCCGGACGATATTGCCTACCTCCAGTACACCTCTGGCAGCACGCGCTTTCCTCGCGGTGTCATCATTACCCACCGTGAAGTGATGTCGAATTTGCGTGTGATTAGTCATGATGGGATCAAATTGCGCGACAGCGACCGCTGCGTGTCCTGGCTGCCCTTTTATCATGACATGGGGCTGGTGGGCTTTCTGCTGACGCCTGTGGCGACTCAACTCTCCGTGGACTATCTGCGCACGCAGGATTTCGCCATGCGTCCGCTGCAGTGGTTGAAGTTAATCAGTCAGAACCGCTGTACCGTCTCCGTGGCGCCACCTTTCGGCTACGATTTATGCTTGCGTCGCATCAATGACAACGAACTGGCCGGGTTGGATCTCTCCTGCTGGCGTGTTGCCGGGGTGGGGGCTGAACCCATATCTGCCGGGCAACTTAATCAGTTTGGTGAATGTTTCCAGCGCGCAGGATTTGACAGCAAGGCCTTCATGCCGTGCTACGGACTGGCTGAAAATGCGCTGGCGGTGAGTTTTTCCGACGAAGCGTCGGGTACCCAGGTGAATGACGTTGACCGCGACATCCTCGAGTGCCAGGGCAAAGCGGTTGCGCCAACGAAAAACACCCGGGCGATTTCCACCTTTGTGAATTGCGGCAAAGCACTTCCGGGTCACCGTATTGAAATTCGTAACGAAACCGGGAGCCCGATTCCTGAACGAGAAGTAGGCCATATCTGTATATCCGGTCCGAGTCTGATGAACGGCTATTTTCAGGATCCGGTTTCGCAAACGGAAATCCAGTCAACGGGTTGGATGGATACCGGGGATCTGGGCTATCTACTGGATGGCTACCTGTATGTGACGGGACGTATAAAAGATCTGATCATCATTCGTGGTCGGAATATCTGGCCTCAGGATATTGAGTATATTGCCGAACAGGAACCGGAAATTCACTCTGGCGATGCGATAGCGTTTGTGACGTCCCAGGAGCGGATTATTTTACAAATCCAGTGCCGGGTCAGTTGTGAAGAACGTCGCGCGCAGATAGTCCACAGCCTGACGGCAAGGGTACAAAGCGAGTTTGGCGTTTCTGTCAGTATTGAGCTGTTGCCGCCGCACAGCATTCCGCGAACATCATCCGGGAAACCGGCGCGGGCAGAAGCGAAAAAACGCTATCTGAACCTCTTCGGCGAGACGCTAAATTCACCGATCCCCGTGTCGGGCTATGCGCAATGAATACCACCGTTGCGGTGACCGGCGGGACCGGTTTTATCGGCAAACATATCATTGAGAGTCTGCTTTCCCACGGTTTTACCGTTCGGGCGTTAACCCGAACCATTCGTCGCAATGCGGGCGAAAATCTTGTCTGGATCCGGGGTTCACTGGAAGAAAGCGAGACGCTGGCACAGCTGGTCGCCGGGGCGGATCACGTCGTCCACTGTGCGGGGCAGGTTCGAGGACACACAGAATCAATCTTCACCCGGTGTAATGTTGACGGTAGCGAGCGACTGATGCAGGCCGCAAAAGAGAGCGGCAGGTGTCAGCGCTTTTTGCTTATCTCGTCGCTTGCGGCGCGTCACCCTGAACTCTCCTGGTATGCTAATTCCAAGTATGTCGCTGAACAGCGGCTCACGGCGATGTCCGCCGGGATTGCGCTGGGGATTTTTCGCCCTACGGCGGTGTACGGTCCCGGTGACAAAGAGTTAAACCCGTTGTTTCGCACGATGCTGCGTGGTTTCCTTCCGCGATTTGGCGCCGCCGATACGCGATTGTCATTTTTGCATGTGAGTGATTTGGCTCAGGCTGTCAGTCAATGGCTCATGGCCGAGCGGACGCCGGTTTATCCTTATGAGTTATGCGATGGCGTTGCCGGTGGCTACAGCTGGCAACGTCTTCAGGAAATTGCGGCCGCAGTGCGTAAGAGACCGGTCAGGACCGTGAGCATTCCGCTGCCGTTACTGACATTGGTTGCCGATACGAGCACGTTAATCAGTCGGTTTGCTGGGAAAGAACCGATGTTGACCCGCAGTAAAGTTTGCGAATTAACCCACTCGGACTGGTCAGCAAATAATAAATGTCTCTGCGAAAAAATAAATTGGTTTCCCCGGGTGAGTTTGGAATCTGCGTTACGCCAGGGGCTATTTTGATTATTTAGATTACAGGTATGTTATTTTCTATGTTAAATCATGAAGAAGTAATGGATTACACCCTTCACTGTCTACAGGGTATGGTTGAAAGCGGTGTGGATATCCATCCTGACAGCGATCTGGTCAATGATCTTGGGCTGGAATCAATTAAAGTCATGGATTTATTAATGTTGCTGGAAGATAAATTCGATATTTCTATCCCCATTAATATTTTGCTGGATGTCAGAACACCTGCGCAATTAATGGAAGCGTTAATCCCTTATCTGGAGAGTATTAATGAGTCTTTATGATAAATTCTCGCGCCTTGCCAGCGAGCGGGAACAATTTCGAATGACGGGGGTTAACCCATTTGGCACATGTATAGATGAAGTGTTTTCTGCAACGGAAGGGCGGATTGGCAACCAAAAGATTATTCTGGCGGGTACCAATAACTATCTGGGACTCACTTTTAATGCGCAGGCGATTGCTGAGGGGCAGGCAGCATTAGCTAACCAGGGGACGGGAACGACCGGTTCGCGGATGGCGAACGGCAGTTATGGACCGCACTTAGCGTTAGAACAGGAGATTGCCGCGTTTTTTGGTCGGTCGTCGGCCATTGTCTTCTCCACGGGCTATACCGCAAATTTAGGGATAATCAGCACGCTTGCCAATCATAATGCGGTGGTACTGCTGGATGCTGATAGCCACGCCAGCATTTATGATGCCTGTACGTTGGGCGGCGCAGAAATTATCCGTTTTCGCCATAACGATGCGAAAGATCTGGAACGACGTATGGTGCGCCTTGGTGAGCGCGCCAAAGACGCCATCATCATTGTCGAAGGCATATACAGTATGTTGGGCGACATCGCGCCACTGGTCGACATTGTCGACATCAAAAAACGGCTGGGCGGTTTTTTGATCGTTGATGAAGCACACTCTTTTGGCGTGATGGGCGCGACGGGGCGGGGACTGGCGGAAGCGATGGGGGTAGAGCAGGGTGTCGACATCATTGTGGGAACCTTCAGTAAGAGCCTGGCTTCCATTGGTGGTTTTGCCGTAGGCGATCAGGGCATGGATGTTTTGCGTTATGCCAGTCGCCCCTATATTTTTACCGCATCGCCTTCGCCGTCGAGCATTGCAACCGTTCGTTCGGCGTTAAAAACGATCGCCGCACAACCGGAGTTGCGCCAAAAGTTGTGGGATAACGCAGTGCGATTGTATGAAGGGCTTGAGAAACTGGGTTATGAGTTGAGTTCGCACATCAGTCCCGTGGTTCCGGTTATTATCGGTACCAAAGAAGAGGGGTTGAGTGCCTGGCGCGAACTGATTGCTGCAGGCGTTTACGTGAATCTCATTTTGCCACCGGCAGCACCCGCCGGGATTACGTTGCTACGCTGCAGCGTTAATGCTGCACATACCGACGAGCAGATTGACATGATTATTCAGGCATTTGCGCAGCTAAAAAAATGATGCTCTCTCCCCGCAGCGGATATTTTTCCTGAAAATACCCGCTGCGGTTTCTGAATCTCCAGCCCATCGTACTGCCTGCTAAATGTTGTGATATCAGGGCTGGCGATCGAATCGAAAAACAAGAATTAGCGCCACCACCAGCAGCAATGCCGGGGGTACCAGCGTTGTCATCTGCACGTTAAGAGAATACAGCAATCCCAGGTTGGCGATGATCTGGTCGCAGACGTAAGTCAGCAGTCCAACGACCACGCCAGCGGCTAAGCGACTCCCCAGTCCAGGGGCGCGGGGCGCGCTAAAAGTGAAAGGGATTGCCAGTAAAATCATCGCCAGGATCAACAGCGGATGTCCCAACTTCTGCCACAACGCCAGCGTAAATTCGAGGCTGGGTTGACCCGTGTTCTTCAGGTAGGAAATATAATGACTGAGTTGCTTAACTGAAAAGCTACTGCCAGGTAAGGTGAGTTCCTGCAGGCTCATGCCTGCAAAGAGAGATGGCCATGCTACGTTTTCTTTCGCCTCTGTGGTCTCTTTACCGTTGGCCCACTCTTTTTGATTTACACCTTTAAGCAGCCAGATTCCATTATCTGAAATGGTCGCTGTTTGCGCATAAATATACCGTTGCAGCGTGTGGTCCACCCGGTAGTAAAACAGCTCAATGCCGACTGGCTGGCGCTGTTCGTTCAGTGATTTCACCGTTACAAACTCATTGCCGCGGCGGGCCCACAGAATATTTCCCGCCGTATCCTGGCTGGTATAGCGCGTTTTTATCTGCAATGCCCGCTGTTGCAGTGGCGAGGCAACCCATTCATCAATGGCGCCGAGGGCCACGGTCAGCATCAGTCCTGCGCTAAGCGTTACCATGGCTATTCTGAAAATTGAATAACCCGTGGTGCGTATTGCGATTAATTCCCCGCTTTTCGACAACTGTCCCAGCCCAACGATACCGCCGATCAGCGCGATAAACGGGCCAAGATCGATGAAGGTTCTGGGCAATGTCATCAACACGACCATCACGGCCTGCGTCCAGCGATATCCGTCAGGACTCACATCATCGAGTTCGTTGATCAGATTGAAGGTGGTAAACAGGGGAAGCAGTAACCCCGCGGCAGCCGCAAATCCTAAAGAAAGATTGCGTATTAAATAGCGGCTGAAGAGATTCATCGACGAATTTTCCACAGCAGAGTGCCGTCGCGGATCAGCAGAAGAAACAAGCCAACCAGCATGAGCAGGGGAATCAACCACAGGCCAGGAATCACGGGCAATGCGCCGTTGGCAACCAGCGTGCGGCAAATGTTGCCGCCATAAAAAATGATGACGAATAAGAGCGTGAGCGGGGTAAGCGTAGAAAACCGTCCCTGGCGTGGCCTGACGCGGCTTAGCGGGATCGCCAGCAGCGCCATTAGCAATGTGCTGACGCCACGGCTTTCCCGCCATTGCAGTTCCGCAGTATCAGCAGGTGCAGAGGAACGAAAGAGCGTTGCGACAGATTTCGCCTTGCGTTTGACCTCGTCATTCTGGTCGAACGGCTTCAGGTTCAGTCTGAGATTACGAAAAACTTGCTCGCTATCATCCCGGCCCTGGTGCGCCAGAACATAGGCGGTACCGGTGTGCAACATCACCGTGGGGGTCGACGGCGACGGGTCGACAACCTCAACACCGCTGGCCCTGAAGATACTGGTCTTATTGCCAGAGGAGGTATAAATCAGCGTATCGATGAGATGATTCGTGTCGGGATCAATCTGCCGGGCGAGGATCATCCGCCCGCTGTTGTTGATATTAAACTTTCTTGCCTGCAGATGACGGACATCCAGCTCAGACTGCGACTGTTGTTCTAGCTGATAAATTTGCGAGTAAGCCCAGGGTCTACCGTACAGTGACAGTAGCGTCACCAGAATACTCAAGGGAACGGCGAGGTACATGACGGCGCGATAAAGGCGTGAAGGCGTAGCACCAGAGG
This sequence comes from Citrobacter amalonaticus Y19, assembly GCF_000981805.1. NCBI lineage: Bacteria > Pseudomonadati > Pseudomonadota > Gammaproteobacteria > Enterobacterales > Enterobacteriaceae > Citrobacter > Citrobacter amalonaticus. Next base: position 1,085,804 of record NZ_CP011132.1, read on the forward strand.
CGGATATCGCCGTGATCTCCGAATCGGTATACATTTGACCCAGGGTGACGCCGACGGAAACGTACAGGCCAACCGGGAGCAGCATCTCCAGCGCAATCAGTACCTTGTAGAAGACAACATCCAGCACGACGTCCAGGGCTAATGTACCGTTTGCCGCTTCGGTCAGGTAGCGCTGCGCGCAATAGCTGGCGAAAATAAAGATCAGAAAACCTACCATGGTCACGACCAGTCGTTGAATACCGGTCATGATGTAGCGTTCAATTAATTTCATCGCGAGCCCGGCTATTCATTAACCATCTCTTGTACCATCGCGATAACCTGATGCACCTCTTTCGGCGTCAGATCGCCATCCTTTGCCCACAGAACGCGGCCCTCTTTATCCAGCACCAGAATGGTCGAACTCATCTCATTGAGTTGCCAGGCACTGCGCCCCAGTCCGCTGCTGTCGATGATAAATTGCGCCCACGGGTAGCGGCGTTTGTTTTTTTCTATTTTGCCGAGCACGAAGAAACCGGAGCCAAAGATCACATCGTCTGTATTCACGATGGTGGTGGGCTGAAAACGGTCCTGGGGAAAATTGGCGGCTTTTACGGCCTTAATCAGCATTGAGTTTTTCTTTTTTGCGGATTTTCGTCCGGCAATGTACTGAACAATGCGCACTTTCCCCGCCAGTTCGCCGCTATTCCAGGTTCGATAGCTAAACGCATCGTGATTATCCAGCAGCAATTCGCCGCGATCCGTAATGGCGACCGGCTTGACCGGTTGGCCTTCGACAAAGTTATGCGCGAAGGCCAGCCAGGGCGAGAGCAGGAATGAAGCAATCAGTAATTGACGTAGCAGCATCGCAGATCCTTTATGTCGCTGAGTCAGAATAGGGAATCATGTGCAGCCCGACCTACAGAGGATAACGGGTGAGCAATTGTTCTATACGCTCGCGAATAGCGCTATCCAGTACGCCTGGCGCGTTGTACGGTTTTCTCATTTCCATCGCATCGGTCACCATCTCATCATGCTGGTCTCCCATCAGACCATTAATCGCGGCCAGAAAGCGGGAGACGGCGCGAGCATCGTGATTGTCCGGATAGAGAGAGCGTAACGTGTCGTAATAAGAAACCTGCTGACTGATGATTTTCCGCATGGCATGAAATTCACTGCCCGTCAGTTGCGGTCTGGCAATAAATTCTCGCAGCGTGCGCATTTGCGCCTGACAATAGGCCATAAATTCGCTTGCTGTCTCTGGCTGACTGTGGCGCAGGGAATACTGGACGATTCGCCAGACGGGGAGGCTCAGGTAAATACGCAACTGCCTTCCATAAGTGGCAGTAATCGTTTTATTCCCGTTACGAAATCCGTCCTGGAAGTGACCGAGAAAAACGGTGGTTTTGCTGAATAAAAAACCTGACCGGTGGTTTTTGCGGTAGAGTCGCTGAGCAAAACGTAAATGCTTATAACGCGCGCGAATGTATTTGTATTGCTTCCGTTCGCTGTCTGACAGTTCGCCGCCTTGTAATGGCTTCAGTACCAACTGCAATAAGTCCTTTCGGGTAAAACCATCCTCCCAAAACTGCAGGCACAGATCATAACAGCGGCGGATATTGACGTCGGTGCAGTCGATCGGCACACGCTCCGGCAGTCTAGCGTTGAGATCAACAATGTCATCCTCTTCCACCGCCACAAACAGGCGCTGGAGAACGTCAGGTGAGAATTTTTCGTGCGTCATGAGTGAGTCTCTTTAACCGCTGTATAGGGCAACCCACGGCGATGGCGGTAAGCGTGTAGCGTCGGGATCAAGGAAAGCAGTACATCCAGGCACTGTCCGGCGAAGTAGGCAAACGCAGCGCCGACCACGCCAAAGAGATGCGACAGCCCCGGCAGCAGGACAATGTAGGCAATGGAGGCGATAGTCTGTGCGGTCAGAAAAGCCCGCTGTTTGCCGGACATGAGCAGCAGCGATTCCTGGGGAAAACCCAGCATCGACACAATAATCGCGCCAAGCATAATCTGGATAAGGTCATATGCCTGCAGGTATTTAACGCCAAAAACCAGCGAAATGAGCGGCTTACCGACAATGATCACAGCAAGTGCGACGACGATGCCGATCCCACCGGCCAGCAGCGCCGATTTCATTCCCAGTTGCCACGGCTTTTTGCTGCGCGGATCTAAACGCATCACTTCGGGGTAAAAGCTCTTGGCGAGTAATTGCGCTGGCGTACCTGTTGCATCGAAAAAGGTCATTGCGATTTTAAACAGCCCGGCGGCGGCAGGGCCAAGAACGATACCCACCAACACCGTGCTGCACGAGTTTCGTGCAGACCAGATAGTGTGGGCAAAGTTGGTGGACCAGACAAAACTCCATGCGCCCGGAAGGCGGCGCGCCGATTCGAACAGGCACGGGCGCAGCGCGCCGTGAATGTCCCTGCGGCGCAGTTCGCGCGCGGCAAACCACCAGTACATCGTGCCGCCGATTAAGCTGGAGGCGTACCAGGCGATCACGAAACCAGCAAAGCCAAAATCACCGAAATAGGCGATAACGCTGCCGAGTGCGCGCAGGAAAGGTTTGGTCGCCTGCTGAATGGCGATCAAATCAAAGCGGTTTACCGCCCGTAATATTCCCGTCGGGGTCGATGAGGCCATTGAAGGGATCAGCGTGCAGTACAGCATTGCCAGCCAGAAGTTGTCGGCATCGAGGCCTAATGAATGCGAAAGAAACGGCAGTAATCCCATCCCGCAGAGGATCGCCGCCGCACCGCTGGCGATATCCAGGCTAAAGGAAAAAGAGATCACATCGCGAAACTGCGGCAGGTTATTGCTTTCCAGCGCGGGGGTACCGTACTGAACGACCAGTTGCCATGTCTGGAATTTGGCAAAATCGCTAATGGCTTTGGTATACGACTGAATGATGACCAGTACGCCGAACATTGCCGGCGTCACCCCTTTACCCGCGCAGGAGAGCGCCAGTAAACCCAACAGCGCGCTCACCACATTGCTGGAGCCTAAATAGGCGCTGTTACGAATGATGGTGCGAAACGCGCCATCAGCAAACCACTTTTTCATGGGAGAAAACCCGTCAGATCCGGTTAATCAACACTCAGCAGGAGCAAACCCGCCCAGGATAAAATCTCAGGCTGGCGAATTGTGCAGCGCCTGAGTTCAGTGATTCTTTCTTTATAGGTGCTCCCTGATGTCGGGCTGGACGCTGGCGTGATGTGCGAAAACGCGCTTGCGCTGAGACTCCTGGGCCGCAGCGGATGCGGCTGCCAGCGCTTTTTCCAGCACCTCGCGGTAGGGGGCTCTGGAATCCAGACTGAGAATTGTTGAGCCGTTGTAGGTGATCTTCACCATGACGTCGATTTTGTCGCGCAGCTCGTTGTAGTCGTGGTCAGGCTTACGGGAAAATGCGGTATCAATATCAATATCCAGACGAATGATGAGTTCAGGACGGTATAACGCCATTTCCTGATACAGGCGGGATTCGCGTTTCGCCATGCGGGTTTTCACCCAGCCCGTCGCGCGCTCGACGCCAATACCCGGTCCGTCGTAATGGAATCCGGAAATTTCGGCCTGAGGGTAGCGATCGCTTATCACCAGAACGCCGCTTTGCGCCAGCCGTCGCGCCTTGCGTAGGTTAGCCATCCGACGCACAGAGAACCCGTACATAATTAACGCCGCCCAGAGTGCAGGTGCCCGGGTACTCATGCTCTGCGTTTTTGATGATTTCACCGCCAGTCGCCGTTCAAGCCACGTACCGATCAGCGGCAGGCGCTTGATTTTGTCGCCATCTTCTCCGGAGACGAGCCCCAAATAGCGACGTTCGGTCACCCACTTCTTTTGCAGATTTTTAACCAGATCCGCCGTCAGCGTGGATTTGCCTGAGCCATCGCAGCCAACCACGGCAATAAGTCCTTGAATGTATTCCGGCAACGGCGCGTTCAGGGGGGGGGAGTTCTCTGTTTCCATGTCGTTCCGTCTTAAAAAGGACTCTCAAATCCGATCCGGTGATCGCGAAGAGAAGTTTGAATTGAACGTAATGATTCAATCAGAATTTTTTCCGCCGGTTCCCGACCGTTCAGTTCGAGGATAGGGGCCCCATTGAACGTCAGATGCGGGGTGACCATGATCTTCTCGTGGAGAACGGGTTGCGGATGGTCAGGCTTGCGCGAGAATGCGGTTTCTTCATCGATATCCAGCCTGATCAACAGCAGAGGCCGCCAGGAGGCCATCCACTGGTACAACTGGAGTTCGCGGGCTTTCAGGAGGCGCACCCACCAGTTGCCGTCAGTTGTTTTGGCCAACTGCGGCCCGTCAAAGCGAAACCCAGGTACTTCCGTCTGGGGGTAACGATCGACGATGAATAATGTGCCTTGCCGACTCTGGATTAGCATGTTGCGGAATTTATATGCTCTCCAGCAGGAGAGCAGGAAGATCACCAGCGCCGTTATGTTTCCTGGCGGCGACGAGGGGCGTTGGTGTACACGCGCTGCTTTTGTCCGCAGGTAACGACCTACCGACGCCCCGATGACGGGCAAATGTTCAATCCATTCACCAATACGACCAGAAGACTGCCCGAGATAAAGCTGTTTTGTCGGCAATTGTGATGCCAGGAGAGGAGTCAGACTGGCAGCCAGGGTTGATTTACCTGAACCATCGCAGCCGACTATGGCAATCACCCGTACAAAAGGGGGATTAATAGTGGGAATAGTATATTGACTCACGAAAGATCCAGTTTAAATAAATGGCGGTATATTAGCTGTTGTGCGCTAAGAATATCTGTTCAACAAAGTTGTGACAATATCTAATTGTCGTTTTAGTATTAATAGATATATCCAAAAGGATATCGCGGTAATAAAGTATTCATGATAAGGATTTAAGGTTGAGGGTATATTTATGGTGTCAATAAAACCTCCGTTAATAGCCGTTATTGGCAGCGATGGGTCGGGGAAGTCAACGGTTTGTGAACATCTTATTATCTGTTTGCAGAAATATGGTCCTACAGAAAAAGTGCATTTAGGTAAACAAGCAGGAAATGTGGGGCGTGCTGTGGTTAAATTACCGTTAATGGGAAATTCATTAGGGAAGGTGCGAACAAGTCCCTGATATGAGATCATGTTTGTCATCTGGAGCCATGGAACAGGGTTCATCATGAGTCATCAACTCACCTTCGCCGACAGTGAATTCAGCAGTAAGCGCCGTCAGACCAGAAAAGAGATTTTCTTGTCCCGCATGGAGCAGATTCTGCCATGGCAAAACATGGTGGAAGTCATCGAGCCGTTTTACCCCAAGGCTGGTAATGGCCGGCGACCTTATCCGCTGGAAACCATGCTACGCATTCACTGCATGCAGCATTGGTACAACCTGAGCGATGGCGCGATGGAAGATGCTCTGTACGAAATCGCCTCCATGCGTCTGTTTGCCCGGTTATCCCTGGATAGCGCCCTGCCGGACCGCACCACCATCATGAATTTCCGCCACCTGCTGGAGCAGCATCAACTGGCCCGCCAATTGTTCAAGACCATCAATCGCTGGCTGGCCGAAGCAGGCGTCATGATGACCCAAGGCACCTTGGTCGATGCCACCATCATTGAGGCACCCAGCTCGACCAAGAACAAAGAGCAGCAACGCGATCCGGAGATGCATCAGACCAAGAAAGGCAATCAGTGGCACTTTGGCATGAAGGCCCACATTGGTGTCGATGCCAAGAGTGGCCTGACCCACAGCCTAGTCACCACCGCGGCCAACGAGCATGACCTCAATCAGCTGGGTAATCTGCTGCATGGAGAGGAGCAATTTGTCTCAGCCGATGCCGGCTACCAAGGGGCGCCACAGCGCGAGGAGCTGGCCGAGGTGGATGTGGACTGGCTGATCGCCGAGCGCCCCGGCAAGGTAAGAACCTTGAAACAGCATCCACGCAAGAACAAAACGGCCATCAACATCGAATACATGAAAGCCAGCATCCGGGCCAAGGTGGAGCACCCATTTCGCATCATCAAGCGACAGTTCGGCTTCGTGAAAGCCAGATACAAGGGGTTGCTGAAAAACGATAACCAACTGGCGATGTTATTCACGCTGGCCAACCTGTTTCGGGCGGACCAAATGATACGTCAGTGGGAGAGATCTCACTAAAAACTGGGGATAACGCCTTAAATGGCGAAGAAACGGTCTAAATAGGCTGATTCAAGGCATTTACGGGAGAAAAAATCGGCTCAAACATGAAGAAATGAAATGACTGAGTCAGCCGAGAAGAATTTCCCCGCTTATTCGCACCTTCCTTAGGTAAAGCTATTGAGCGTAATAAAGTTAAAACGGCCAAAAAATTACCGGGTCCCATACCTGCATTAGTGATTATGTCTTTCGTTGCGCGCCGGTTATTGCGTTTTCGTCATATGCTGGCGTGTCGACGTCGTGGGTTAATTGTATTAACCGATCGATACCCCCAGATACAGATCCCCGGCGCTTATGATGGCACGGTGTTTCCTGCCAATGCGGGCGGAAGCCGCTTCGTTTCCTGGCTTGCCGAACAAGAACGCTCGGCGTTTCGTTGGATGGCCAGTCATAAGCCGGATTTAGTGATAAAACTGAATGTTGATCTTGATGTTGCCTGTGCGCGTAAACCCGATCACCGCAGAGAAGCGCTGGCAAAAAAAATAGCGATAACGCCGCAACTCACTTTTGGCGGCGCACCGCTGGTCGATATTGATGCTAATCAACCGCTGGATGCTGTGCTGCAAGATGCGGAAAAAGCGATAGCAGAGTTTATGACAGCCCGTGGCTACCATCAGCGTGCCAGCCATCAGGCCTTACCTGGTTTAACCCCTCAATAAGCATTTATGCCCAGTCTGGCTAACTGGGCATTTTCACACGTATCTCGCTTCAACTGTGCCGTCAGTTGGCTCAAAGAAGTTGCAGGGAAACCCAGTACAGACATCCCGACAGCAGAATCGCCGCAGGCAGCGTAAATACCCATGCCATCGCGATGCTGGTGACGGTTTTTCGCTGTAATCCTCCACCGTCGACAATCATCGTTCCCGCTACGGCAGAAGAGAGGACATGCGTAGTAGAAACCGGCATCCCGATATAGCTGGCAAGACCAATTGAGATTGCCGCTGTGATCTGCGCGGACATCCCCTGAGCATAGGTCATGCCTTTCTTACCAATTTTTTCGCCAATCGTGGTTGCTACGCGACGCCAGCCAATCATGGTTCCTGTGCCCAGCGCCAGCGCGACCGCCATGATTATCCAGACTGGCGCATACTCAATCGTGCTCAGCATATCAGTCTTCAGTTTCTTCAGCAGTTGCACATCGCTACGGTTGATATCCGGCAGTTTCACCACTTTATCCGCCGTATCGGAGATGCACAGCATGATGCGTCGAAGCTGACTGCGCTGTGGCACGCTTAATGTGTCGTAACTTCCCAGGTTGGCAGGCAGCAGTGTTTTGACGCGAGCAATGGCATCCATCGTGTTCGCCGGGTGGCAATGAAATTCCGTGGTCGGTGCGGTCTCTGCCGCCGGTGTGGCAAGCGGTTGAGCGTTGTCGGCAACCTGTTTTAACCCATCGGGATGTTGCAGGAAGTAAACTTCAAGATTGCTGACGGCGTCGCGGGTGCGGCTGATTTCGTAACCGGATGCGCTCATGTTCACCACGAATCCGGCGGGTGCTATCCCCACCAGAACCAGCATCACCAGGCCGATCCCTTTCTGACCATCGTTCGCCCCGTGAGAGAAGGCCACGCCAGCCGCGGAGACGATGAGCGAAATACGCGTCCAGAACGGCGGCTTCTTTTTCCCGCCCTTTTTTTTCCGTTCTTCAGGGAGACGATGGATGCGATCGCGTTTTTTGGTTCCGCTCCAGTAGCGGCGCAGCAGGAAGATAAGGGCGCCTGCAATCACCATTCCGACAACGGGAGAAACGATCAACGATGCAAAGATATTGACCACCGCCGGGATGTTTAGTGCGTCCACTACCGAGGCTCCCGTCATTAGCGCGTTGGTTAACCCGATACCAATAATCGCGCCGATCAGGGTATGGGAACTGGAGGCGGGTAAACCGAAATACCAGGTCCCCAGGTTCCAGATAATCGCCGCCAGTAACATAGAAAAAATCATCGCGAGGCCATGCGACGAGCCCATGTTGAGCAGTAAATCCGTGGGGAGCATATGCACAATGGCATAGGCGACGCTGAGTCCGCCCAACAAGACGCCAAAAAAGTTGAAGACCGCAGCCATTATCACCGCCAGTTGGGGTTGCATGGCACGGGTATAGATGACGGTCGCAACCGCGTTGGCGGTGTCGTGAAATCCGTTAATCGCTTCGTAAAACAGAACAAAGACCAGCGCAAGTAAAAGCATCAAGCTGGTATATAAATCCAGACCAGCAAATAAATGTAGCATAGAGAATATCCCGCCATTTTGAGGAGACGAATGGGCGCATTATCATTGACTTTATTATTTCGGCAAAGTGAAATATCACTTTTTTGGATGCGCGTTCAAGATTGCTTTATGTGTCCAGAATAAATTAAATTGCAGTCGTATAATTTATCTTCAACATAAAAATAATAATGATGAATTGATTTGAGATATTTGTTTTGTGAATGCGTATTCGTGATTGCAGTGTGTTATTGATCAACGCGGCGGTCGCCCATTACGCACAAAGAACGGCTATTATTCTGACGACAGGAATATCCAGTTTGTCCGCCTGAGGGGTTTCTGTCAGGCGAACTGACGGTGACGTTATTCACTCATTTATTCACTCATATAGAGTGACTTGCCTCGATAGCCAATTCGGTGTGAAAGTTCCAGCGCGGCGGCGGCGATCATTTTACCCAGCACCTCAATTTTTTGCCGATCGTCTTTCACTTTGGAAAATAAACTGGCCACGCTGATGGCCGCGCTAACGTGTCCGTGGAGGTTGTACACTGGCGCGGCGAGACAAAAGACTTCGCTGTTATGTTCCCTGTCATCGACCGCATAACCCTGCTGTCTGGCCTGGGCGAGTATCGACATAAACTGTGCTTCATCGGTGATGGTATAGGGGGTAACGGGACGCAGGCCGCCGGTTCTTTTTAGTATCGCGCGCACTTCATCATCGGGCAGGGTGGCGAGAATGGCTTTACCCAGGCCGGTGCAGTAAAGCGGATTACTGGAACCAATACGTGCCGAGGTTCTGACGGAATTGGGGCTTTCAACCTTGTCCAGGTACACCAGTTCATCTTTATTGAGAATCGCAAGGAAGGCCGTTTCGCCTGCGCTTTCAACCAGATTCTCCAGCGTCGCGTGGGCGACATCGCGAAAAGGCGTTCTGTCGAGATAGTGAGCGCCAGTCTGGAACAGCTTCATGCCCAGCCTGAACGTTTTTTGCTTTTCGCTGGTCTGCTCCAGATATCCTTTTTCCAGAAGGGTATACAAAATATCAAACGTCGTACTTTTCGGGATGGCCAGAAATTTGCTGATCTCTGAAATGGTGAGATCTTCTTTGCTCTGCGCAACCAGCTCCATGATTTCCAGTGCCCGCGCGACAGAGCGGTTAATCTTCTCAGACACGTTCTTCCCTCACTGTAGTTTTAATGAGCCGCAGTATAGCCAGGCGGACTTCATGAACACAATGAAGGAAAAACGTGCAGGGCGATATGCCTGTGTCATTTATCGCTGCTTGTTATCGCGAAAAGCCCGGATAAATGCCTCTGCCTGATGGGTGATTTTTTCCCATTCGCCGTCTTTTACCCACTGTTTGTTTGTCAGCGCGCTCCCGACGCCGACAGCAAACGCGCCTGCTTGCGCAAAGCTTGCCGTATTTTCAAGCGTGATGCCGCCCACCGGGATCAGCGCGAGATTATCCAGCGGCCCCTGGATCTCTTTCAGATAATCGATGCCCAGGCTGTTTGCCGGAAAAAGCTTCAACAAATCGACGCCCAGGCGACAGGCCTGGAGGATTTCCGATGGCGTCATCACCGCCGGGATCATCAGTCGCTGCTTCTCATGCACCATAGAGACGACGTCGGGATTGAAATCGGGCGACAACACGAAATCAGCACCGGCATCGATAACCAGTTGTGCCATGACGGGATTGATGACGGTACCCGCACCCACCTTCATCTTGTCTCCCATTTCCGTTTTTAGCGCGGTGATACTTTCCAGATAACGTGTGGAATTGCACGTCACCTCTATCACCTCAACGCCACCGGCATATAACGCTTCAGCCAAAGGCAAAACAGATTCAGGCTCGATACCGCGCACGATTGCAATCAGTCCGGTCTGTTCTATAGCGTGAATAACGCGATGTTTAATCATTGATAACCTCTGTTAAAAGTCAGGGAGATGTCCCCCTGACGGTATTATTCTTCTACTTTTACCGGCTCTTTTACGATGAACCAGTAACAAAGTGCGGCACAGGCCGCGATGATGCCGCCACTGACGAAAGCCAGGGTGTAAGATCCGGTGATATCAGCAATCAAGCCGGTGGCCAGAGGGGAGAGCGATCCGGCAAAATAGCCGCCGAAGTTCTGGATACTGCCGACAGACGCCACCATGGATGACGGAGCGACGTCGCCCGGCAAAGCCCAACCGGTCGCTGAGAGTGCGGAAAGCAGCGCCATGGCAATCACCAGCAATGTTAATGTGGCAAACAAACCATCCACCATCGGTACGGCAATGACCGCAATACCCGCGAGTAACGCAGAGATACTGATGGTGGCACGTTTTGCTTTCAGTGAGTCGGTAAAGATATTTTTATCGATTAACCATTTGGAGATGTATCCACCCATAATGGCGCCGACAATACCGCCGAAATAAGGAATACTGGCATAGATCCCTAACTCTTTAAGCTGAATGTTCTGCGTTTTCATTAAATAGAGCGGCAGGAATGTCGTGAAGATATTCATCATCCATACATAGCAAAACCAGCCTAATATCATTCCCCAGATGCAACGGTATTTGAATAATCCACCCCAGCTAATTTTCTCTGACTCACTGGTCAGCTTTTCTGCGGTGCCACCGCCGCCTTCCTTGATATAATCCAGTTCTTCTTTGGTGATACTGGGGTGTTTTTCTGGCTGGTGGTAAGCAAAAATAAAGAAGACAACGAAGACCAGACCAATCGCACCGGCAATATAAAATAAAGAACGCCAGCCCAAAGGCACGATAATGGCCACCAGAATCGGCGGCGCAATAGCCGGACCCCATTTTGAGGCAGCATCCCAAAAGCCTGTTGCCAGCGCGCGCTCTTTTTTAGGGAACCAGGAGGCCGTAATTTTGGCGGCGCCAGGCCAGCAGGGTGCTTCAGTAATCCCCAAAATTCCGCGTGCGAAAATCAGGGTCATCATACTGCTGCATGCCCCTGTCAGCATGGTGGCGCCGCTCCATAACGCGACAGCCCAACCATAGACTTTCTTAGGACCAAAGCGGTCAACCAGAAAACCCGCAGGGAGTTGGCACAATGCGTAAATCAGCGCGAATACCGAACCCAGAAGGCCAATATCGGTATTGGACAGATTCAATTCCTTCATCATATCGGGCGCTGCAATGGATAAACTCGCGCGATCCAGATAGTTAATAATCCCGCCGATTAATAAGAGGAAAACAACAAACCATCTTTTACCGCCTCTTTTTTTCACTACGGCACTTTCTTTTACGGTCGTGTTCATAAATTAAACCTTTATTTTTGTAGGGTACAAAGGAGTTAAATAATGTTTTTCCGTTTCGCCAGTGCCAGTAACCCTTCTGCGGACAAGGATTTATTTTCCGGCGCGACGGTTATTTTTCCGCTAAACCACGGGTCATGATCGATTAAGGTGGCGAACGCGAATTTTAGAACCTCTTTACCGCATACCACGATGTGTGTATCCGACGGACAATCAAATGCCCGACTGTTTTTGACGGCCTGAAGATCATCTTGCAATACGGCACCAAGCAGTACGTTGGCTTTCTGGTTCAGCGTTAAGGACGCAAACATGTCCAGCACGCGAACCGAGAAACAGGTGCGGGAAAGGCCGGTTTGCAGACACTGGCTGGCCCCTTGTAATAACGAGGGCGTGTCGATGCTGGTCGCGAATTGATGTTGTAAAGAGCTGGCCAGGATCGTATGCCGGGTAATGACTTCCAGAAGCTCGCCACCCATAGTGGTTACACAGCCTTCAATGCGGTTTTGGGCATCAATTTTGACAAATTTGGAATGCGAACCCGGTAAGATGATCAGCGCGGGCCCACGGATATCAAGGCTACTGAGTACGCCAATCGCTTCCGTTTCTTCGCCGCGCATCATGTCCATCTGCTCGACGTTATCCAGTGAGACGGCGTCTTTATGATTACGTATGCCAGGTACAAACCAAATGGGTTCATCGGTAATGTCTGGCAGATGCGCGGACGTCATCCCTTCGGCCAGTTCTTTTAATCCGGCGGGGGCGATGAGATGGGGGATCTCAAATAAGCCCACGTTGGAAGTAATCATCCCGGCAGAAAGGTAAATCACCTTTGCGTCGCACGGGATGCCCGCTTTCTGCTTCACGTCCTGTATGGCGTCGCTGACTCCTTGCATCAACGTGGCCGTGCTGCCGGTAATGGCGGTGTCCCGGACGCCAGCGGCGCGCGCCGCTTCGGCGAGTAATGTTCCGTCCTGCCAGGCGCAGACGCGGGTATTCGTTGTTCCGGTATCGATGGTAATAATGGTCATGTTGTTTTCACCTTACTGCGGGTTATTTTGTATCGCGCGGGCGATGGCGCTCGCTCCGGTTATTGCCAGCATGTCGATACTTTCCGCATCGGAAATAATGTGGAAGCGCGCATTTCGTTCTGCATAATGTGAAAAGATATAGTGGTATAAGGTGCAGCGTGACGCATTCCCAATAAGATAGACGTCACCGTTCAGATTAAATCCCTGGTGTTGGGCATCTGACAGCAGTTTTAAATCGTCGCAGGCCATCGCACTTTCAAGAAATAATTTTCTCTGCGCCGCCGTGGTCGGTAAGGAAAATTGTAAGAAGCGCGTCATTAATACGGTACGCAGAAAACCGCTTTGCGAAATGGAACGGTACGCCGCATCAATGACCGTTTCATCGAAAACAGCGTCTTCGGCATTTTCTACGCTGGACGCAACGAATGTCTGTTTCAGAATAGCGGCATAAATTTGACCGCTGAGTGAGGTAATGCTGCCAGCAATTTCTCCTTTTTCGTTGATGGAGATGAGTTTGGTGGTTGAGCCCAGCTCAATCAGCGTACAGGGCAAAGTGGGTTGCCAGGCTAACAATACGCCCGCAGCCTGCGTTTCTTCGCCGCGCATGAGGTCGATACCACTCAGGTCGTCCCAGCGGGCCGTCGTTTTATTTTTTATCCCCGGAATCAGTATCACCGGGATATTCAGTGGTAGCAGGGCATTACCGGCGAAACGTACGGCATGTTTAGCCAGTTGCTCAATATCTGCTGGCGCTTCCCGGTGCGGTATTTCATAAAGCCCCAGATTAGAGGTAATCATTCCTGAGGCAATAATAAATTCAATTTCCTCCGTCGACAGTGAGTGCCGGTTAAGCAATTCTGTTATTGCGCAAGCCATCTCCGTTTTCAGAAATTCATTGCTGCCTTTGTCAATGGTGGAATTGACACCGACCTGGATAACAGATCTGTCTATGACACGAAGGTCGCCTGAATCCATAAGATACAATCGTGTTGCTGACGAGCCAGAGTCAATAATAATAAACATGGCTATTCCTTTATCGTTTAAAGGCTGCGGGTTAAAAGGTCGCGAAGCATGTTCGCATCAGGCACGCGTGGGTTATTGTTTAAAACCACGTTCATCGTGGTCAGCACGTTATTAATGATCCAGTCGAAATGCGCTTCCTTTACGCCAAGTTCAGTTAGCGTCGGGAGCATATCGATGCCTTTGAGGAAGTCGGTGACGGCGGCGACACTGCTTTGTGCCGCCTGTTCGGTGGTCATTCCCTGCGTATTAACGCCCATGGCCTGCGCGATGGCGGCAAACTTCTCTGGAGAGGCGGACCAGGTGTATTCAAGAAAGACAGGGTAGACCGCGGCAATCCCTTCTGCGTGCACCACATCCAGCAACCCGCCCATCGGATGTTGCAGTGCATGCGGTAATGTTGTTCCCGCACAGTCGATCGCCATTCCCGCGAGTGTGCTGGCCAGTGTCACCTTTTCCCAGGCATCAAGACAGCTTACGTCCTCGTAAACCCGTGGCAGGTTTTTTGCCAGCAGACGAATGGCCTGTAAGGAAAGCATCTCGCTGAATGGATTTGCGTTGCGCGAGATATAGGATTCCAGAGCATGGAAGAGTACGTCTGCGCCCGGTCCGGCGATAACGCGTTTAGGCAGGGTGAGCATCAGTTCGGGATCGATGATGGCGGCAACAGGGTAAATAAGTGGATTGACCAGTCCCTTTTTGTCATGCGTTTGCGGATTGGTGAATACAGCGGTACGGTTCGCTTCACTGCCGGTACCGGCAGTAGTGGGGATTAATATCACCGGCAACGCGTGCTGCGCCTGTTTTTTGCCAAACACATAATCCCAGATACTGCCTTCATTACAGGCGCAGAAGGCGATGCCTTTGGCCATGTCCATTGCGCTACCGCCACCGATGCCGATGACCAGATCGCAGCGTTCGTCTCGGGCCAGCGCCGCGCCTTCTTCAACCAGTGTCGAAAGCGGATTCTGCATAAAGCGATCGTAAATGGCACAGGCAATACCGGCGTCAGAAAGCGCCTGCTGCGCACGTTCGAGTTGACCTGTGTGTTTGGTGCTGTCAGACACCACCAGCAACACGTTACGCCCGTGCTTCGAGGCTATCTCACCTAACTGATTGAACTTCCCCGCGCCAAAATAAAACTTTACCGGATTGCTGAAATCGAATGCGCTCATCATTTCTCCATTTTGTTCGTATATGCGGACTGTGTTCGTGTATATGATTATGATTGATCTGTTTCTGCGCTAAATGCAATTCCTTTTGGTGAAACAATGAGCACTGTCACACTTTGAATGTGAAGCATCGGTAGACGGTTTTCTTTCTGTCGGCTTTGTAAAATCCGCAATCAGTCCTATAGTCCACTGAGTTTCTTTGCTTACAGGATCCTCTAATGCGTTTTAATGGACTGAATAAAGGTTTTTTCCTTTTTCTTCTCGCCATGGTGACATGGGCTTTCTTCGACGTGCTGTCGCCGTACTTTTCCGCCATCCTGTGGGCCGCGATTCTGACGGTTATCTTCTACCCGGTGAAAAATAAACTCCGGTCGGCATTGGGGGAGCGTAACGGAGTCGCGTCTCTGTTGACGCTGGGTATCATCTGCCTGATCGTGTTCATCCCGTTAATGCTGATCCTCTCCTCGCTCGCCGTTGAACTGAATGTGGTTTACAACAAGTTGCAGCATAGCGACGCTCAGTTCCCGGAAGTGGTGGCAAGCTTGTTTGCGCACATGCCGGAGTGGGCGCGTTCGTTTCTTGCCGATCACAACCTCGACAGCGCCGTCAACATTCAGCAGAAACTGTCTGATGTGGCGTTAAAGGGCGGGCAATATCTGGCCGGGAGCGCCTTCCTGATTGGTAAAGGTACCTTTGGTTTCGCAATCAGTTTCGGCATCATGCTCTACTTGCTTTTTTTCCTGCTCAAAGATGGACCGCATCTGGTTCGGCAAATCCTCGATTCGCTGCCGTTGTCGAATTTTGTTAAGCAGCATCTGTTTGCGAAGTTTGCTGCGGTTTCCCGGGCGACGGTGAAAGGCACTGTTGTGGTGGCGATCGTGCAGGGGACGTTAGGCGGGATTGCGTTTTACATTGTCGGTATTGATGGCAGCATCCTGTGGGGGGCATTGATGGCGTTCCTGTCGCTGATCCCCGCTGTGGGTTCCGCGATTATCTGGGTGCCCGCGGCCATCTATCTCTTTTCAACGCAGCAACTGTGGCAGGGCTTTTTCATCGTTGGCTTTTTCGTGGTGGTGGTGGGACTGGTGGATAACATTCTGCGCCCCATTCTGGTCGGCAAAGATACCAAAATGCCAGACTACCTGATTCTGATCACCACGGTGGGCGGAATGGAGATTTATGGCATCAATGGTTTCGTCATTGGTCCGCTCGTTGCCGCGCTGTTTATTGCCTGCTGGAACATTCTGTC
Organism: Citrobacter amalonaticus Y19; assembly: GCF_000981805.1. Classification (NCBI taxonomy): domain Bacteria; kingdom Pseudomonadati; phylum Pseudomonadota; class Gammaproteobacteria; order Enterobacterales; family Enterobacteriaceae; genus Citrobacter; species Citrobacter amalonaticus. Next base: position 1,101,906 of record NZ_CP011132.1, read on the forward strand.
CGGTCGGGAACACGAGGGAAATGCCGAAGAACTCGATAAAGATTTTATTGAGGATGGCATCAACGAGGACAAGACACCGGAGTGATCGTTAACAACCGGATGGCGGCGGATGCCCCATCCGGTTCCTGTTAATGTCCTATCATCCTGGCTTCAGGAATCAGACGGAAGTAAAGCTGCTCCGGCACCGGACTGTCCCAGACGCCCATCAGCATCGCGAACGCAATGATGGCAAACATAATGCCGAGTACCAGCAGCGTCATCGCCATTCCTGACAGCGTTCCCCGGCGCGTTTCTGTCTTTCCTGTGGGCGTGTGCAGAGAAAATGTCAGCGTCGAGGCGACCGGGCAGGATTCCACGCAGGTCATACAGCCGGTACATTCCACCGTTCGCACCTGAATAAGCTTATCCACCGGGATCCGCGACGGGCAGTTTTTGGCACATTTTCCGCAGTCGATGCAACTTTGCGCATTGCGGCGGATTTTGAACGGTGAGAGCAGGGAAAGCAGTCCGAGCAGGGCGCCATAAGGACACAGATAGCGACACCACGCGTTGCGAATGAACAGGCTTATCACCACCAGTAAGGCGACGCTCAGCAGCGTTAGCGTACCGATGTTGCGAAAGAAATCGAGCATCTTCACATCGATAATAATGCCGTAGGCCGACATCAGAAAAGATTGAATGCCCTGGGCCGGCATCGACAACGAAATGAAGAGAAAAAAAGCCAGCAGCAGATATTTCAGACCACGCAGAGGGATATCCAGCCAGCGAGGCAGCGTAAAGTTGCGACCAAATAAGGTCTTACCCACATCGGCGATGAGTTCAGACAGCGTACCAATCGGGCACAGCCACGAGCAGAATGATTTCTTGAGCAGCAGACTGACCAGCATAAACGCGACCAGCAGGAGCATGGCGGCGGCGTGAACAGGGGGGAGAATGCCGGTCTCCAGCGTGTAGCGCAGGTTCATCAGGCCCGCAATGGGTAGCCAGCCCTCAATGCCGCCAGGTCGGGGAACGTACAGACTGGACCCACCGGTTTCGTAATAACGCACCCAGTAGTAAAACGTCACGCCAATGTAAATATTGATTGCCAGCAGCAGCCACTGCGTGACTTTGCGCCAGGTGGAGGCATTACGCCAGTCATTCCACGGCAATTTGCCGCCCGTTGTTCCTGGGCGGCGTTGCCAGCGCGTTCTGCTTTTTTCGCTCATTGCCTTCTGACGTCCATAAAGTGGCATTTCTAATACCACTATCGTACGGCTATCCCTTTGAGCCAGCGTTGATTTATATCATCGCCTGATAAATGGGCAGCGTAAGCTGCCCTGAATTTATGGATGAGGTATGAATCGCGCGAGCCGTTGTCGCAGCAGGCGGTTTTCCTGGCGTAAACGGGTGTTATCTTCCAGTAGCGTGAGCGCTACGGCGATCCCCGGCCAGTCGAGCGCCAGTTCTTCACGTAGTCGCAGGGCGCGTTGCACCACGGTGGCCGCATGATCGTCAAACTGCCAGTTGTCCGCGGTTTCGGCATAGGGTTCGATGACGCCCAGACCCACGATCTCATGCAGATCGTCTTCCGTCACGCCGGTATGCAGGCAAAATTCGGTAACCGTAAAGGTGATGGTGACGTTAGCCATTATGCTTTCCCCCAATCTTTGCGCGGATCAAATCCTGACTGTGCCTCTGCCAGTTGCTGCCACAGCGCAGTGGCGCGTTCATCCGGTTTCGGCGGCATCACTATCTTCAACACGACATACAAATCACCGGTCTGTTTTTTGCTGACCAGACCTTTCCCTTTGATACGTAAACGTTGTCCGGCCTGGCTACCCGGGGGGATGGTGACCAGAATGCTCTCTTTCAGCGTAGGGACGGCAATTTTCGCGCCCAGCGCGGCTTCCCACGGGGCGAGCGGGACGACAATTTCCAGATCCTGATTAACGATATCAAACAGGGGATGCGGCGCGATGTGGATAACCAGCCACAAATCGCCGTTCGGTCCGCCGTTTTCACCCGGCGTCCCCTGGCCTTTCAGGCGAATGCGTTGACCGTTGCCGACGCCCGCCGGGATCTTCACGTTCAGGGTTTTCGGGATTTCTCGCTCAATCATGCCAAACGCATTGTAGACCGGCAGGTTATAGCTGATGGTTCGGCTGTGTTCAGTGAGCGTTTCTTCAAGAAAAACCGCCACTTCAATTTCAATATCATGTCCCCGGCTGGCATGACGCTGGCGCGACTGACGCGCGTGCTGACCAAAAATAGAGGAGAAGATGTCGTCGAAGTCTTCGGCGTTGTAGCTCTGGCCTTCGCCCTGTTGGAACTGACGGCTGAACTGTGGGTCATTGCGGTGTTGCCAGAGCTGATCGTATTCGGCGCGTCGCTGTTCATCGCTCAGCACTTCCCAGGCTTCGGCAACCTCTTTAAAGCGGGCTTCGGCATCGGATTCTTTGCTGACATCGGGATGATATTTGCGGGCCAGTCGGCGGTAAGCGGTCTTGATAGTCTTGAGATCGTCCGTCGGCTTCACGCCCATGATGGCGTAATAATCCTTTAATTCCATAGCGTTCTCTCGGGTTAATCAATACAGGCTGAAGGGAGCCCTGAAAAGGTGTCACCAGTAAGTGTAGGGTAATCCTGTCGCGGGCGAATGCCAACCCGCGAGACAACATAACTTTACAGCCCAGAGGTTGCGTAAAACCCGTCAGCCGCTAAGATAACTCGCGTCAATGAATGAGGGTGTAATGGCGAAACGTCAACGGATGGGATGGTGGTTTCTCTGCCTGGCATGTGTCGTGGTGATAGTCTGTACCGCGCAGCGCATGGTGGGCCTGCACGCGTTGCAGATGCAGACAACCACTATCATGGCGACGTCATCGCCGACGCCCGCGACGGATGAGTCATCATCCGCGACGCCCTGCGAGCTCAGTGCGAAATCGCTGTTGACTGCGCCGCCGGTCGTTTTTGAGGGGGCGATTCTCGCACTCTGTTTACTCCTCGCCTTGTTAACTCCGTTCAGGACGGTTCGCGTACCGTTCTTCCCGCAGCGCGTCATTTCCCCTCCCGGACTCCGGGTGCATCTCCGATTCTGCGTTTTCCGCGAATGACAGAGCGGCTGTTTTATACCGTTTGCTAATCATTCATGGAGAAAAATTATGATTTATGCCTCCAGGCAGGGACTGATCTGCCTGTTATTACTCTGGTTGCCTGCGTCATGGGCAGTAGAGAGCGGCTGGCTGCGCTCCCCGGAGAACGACCACGCCAGCGTGCGATTGCGTGCCGATCGGTCAGCGCAGGGGGAAACCCGTCTGCTGATCGACGTTAAACTGGAAAACGGCTGGAAAACGTACTGGCGCTCGCCGGGGGAAGGCGGCGTTGCGCCTGCCATCGCCTGGAAAGGAAAGATGCCGGCCGTGGACTGGTTCTGGCCGACGCCGGCCCGTTTTGATGTCGCCGGTATCACCACTCAGGGCTATCACCAGCAGGTCACGTTTGTGCTGGCCGTCCGGGGTGCTGCTCCCGACCACCTTGCTGGCGTGCTAACGCTCTCCACCTGTAGCAACGTGTGTCTGTTAACCGACTATCCGTTCTCGCTCACGGCGTCTTCGCAGGACGCCGGGTTTGCGCATGACTATGCTCAGGCGATGGGGCGCGTGCCCCTGGCGCAAGGTCTGACGCAAATGCTGAGCGCCAGTGCGCGCGACGGCGAGTTGGTTATCGAGGCGCAGCGCCACGGTGGCTGGATCTCGCCAGCATTATTCCTTGATAGCGTAGAGGATGCGGATTTCGCCAGACCGCATATTCGGGTCGACGGCGACAAACTTCGTGCGACGGTACCGGTTCGCGATAGCTGGGGGGAGGGGGCGCCGAATCTGCGCGGTAAATCGCTCACGCTGGTGCTGGCAGATGACGGCGTGGCACAAGAAAGCCGACTTACCGTTGGCGAGGCGCCGGAGGTCGATCATGCCGGACTACCGCTCTGGCAGGTGGTTCTTATGGCGCTGGCGGGCGGAATGATCCTCAATCTGATGCCCTGCGTATTGCCGGTGCTGGGGATGAAACTGGGGTCAATACTGCTCGTCGAGGAGAAAAACCGCCAGCAGATACGACGCCAGTTCCTCGCCTCGGTGGGCGGTATTCTGCTCTCCTTCATGGCGCTGGCGTTGCTGATGACCATACTACGACTGAGCAATCAGGCGCTGGGCTGGGGGATCCAGTTCCAGAATCCGTGGTTTATCGGCGCGATGGCGCTGGTGATGCTGGTTTTCAGCGCCAGTCTGTTCGGGCTGTTTGAGTTTCGGCTGCCGTCATCAATGACCACCCGACTGGCAACTTACGGCGGCAACGGCCTGGCGGGGCATTTCTGGCAGGGCGCATTTGCCACGCTGCTGGCAACACCGTGTAGCGCGCCGTTTCTCGGCACGGCAGTGGCGGTGGCGTTGACGGCATCGCTGCCCGTGCTCTGGGGGCTTTTCTTCGCGCTCGGCGTCGGGATGAGCCTGCCGTGGTTGCTGGTCGCGCTGCGTCCGGGTCTGGCGCTCCGGCTGCCGAGGCCGGGACGCTGGATGAACGGGCTGCGACGCCTGCTCGGCCTGATGATGCTTGGTTCGGCTCTCTGGTTGGCAACGCTGCTCCTGCCGCATCTGGGTTTTACCTCCCAGAGCGCGGCGAAGGAGAGCGTCCACTGGCAACCGCTCAGCGAGCAGGCGATTACCGATGCGCTCGCGCAGCATAAGCGCGTGTTCATTGACGTGACCGCCGACTGGTGCCTTACCTGCAAGGTCAATAAATACAACGTCCTGAACACCGAAGCGGTGCAGGCGGCGCTACAGCAGCCGGATGTGGTAGCCCTGCGTGGCGACTGGACGCTACCGTCCGATGACATCACGGCGTTTCTGACATCCCGCGGTCAGGTTGCCGTACCGTATAACCAAATTTATGGCCCCGGCTTACCGAAAGGTCAGGCGCTGCCGACGTTATTAACGCGCGACGGTCTGTTAGAAACACTGACTGAAGCGAAAGGAGAAAGGCCATGAATTCCCAGAGCAGCGCGTTCAACGTCGTCAAAGAAAAACGGGTGGTAGAGAATGGTCAGTAAGTTGCGACGCTGGCTGCGTGAAGGTCTGATTTTTCTGATCCTGCTGGCGGGAGGGATGCTGCTGATGGACGCCTGGCGTGCGCCGCAGGCGCCGACTGCTTTCGACAGCATGCCGCTTTATACGCTGGAGGGAGATCGGGTGACGCTGGCGGCATTGAGCGAGGAAGAGCCGCTACTCATCTATTTCTGGGCCACCTGGTGCGGCGTCTGCCGCTATACCACACCGGACGTTGCCCGCTTGCAGGCACAAGGGAAAAACGTGCTGACCATCGCGCTGCGTTCAGGAGATGAGCAGACGCTCAGGCGCTGGCTGGCGCGCAAAGAACTCTCCTTTCCCGTGGTCAACGATGCCAGTGGTGCACTTTCCCGCCGTTGGGATATTAGCGTTACTCCCACGCTGGTCGTGGTGTCGAAAGGGCAGGTCGTTTCAACCACCAGTGGCTGGACCAGCTACTGGGGGATGCTCCTGCGGCTATGGTGGGCGAAAATCAGTTGAATAACGAACCGGGGAAACCCGGTTTTTTTGCCATAAAATAGCAGTAAAAACACGCGCTTCAGATATTTAAGGCGAAAATTAAACCGTCGTGACTTTATATTCTCTCTGTTTTTATCATTGCAAATCGGTATAAGTGATGGCATATCTTGTGGCGATATAACGATGTTAATGCTTACAGGGATTATAAAGAAATGCGAAAGGGTAAAGTTATTGTTGCATCGATGATGGTGCTTTGTGTCCTTATTTTTCTGATTGCGATTGCCTGGTTTGTGTTGTTTCAAGGGGAAATGACGGAACCGACGGCAGAGGAAAAAAATGCGGCTGTTTTACAGGCGGCGGGCTTACTTAAAGCGGATTCGCAGGATAAAAAATCGAGAGAGAACCTGTACCAGCGTTCGATTATCGTGCGGACGGTGAATCTGGATTCCGGCGAATGGGTGACGGACAAAACGGCCGCCCAGGGATGTAAAAAACTCGCGCCGGAGCATGACCCTGCACAGATTCGCCAGCGTTGTACGCGGGCAGAAGTTTACCTCGTAAAAGATAAGTATAATAAGATTCAGCAGGTTATCATTCCTGTTGCGGGTAAAGGGGCGAAATCGATGATGCACGCGTTTCTCTCTTTAGGGCTGGATGGTCGTACGGTGAACAATCTGTATTATTATCAGCAGCGAGAGACGCCATTTCTGGGGGCCAGAGTGAAAGATGAAAACTGGCGTCAACAATGGCCGGGGAAAAAAGTGGCGGATGACAATGGAACACCGGCGCTGAAAATAGTGCAGGAGAAATCAGGCAAGAATGATGAATATACCGTTGATGGTATTTCCGGTGCGACGCTGACGTCAACGGGCGTTGAGAAAAGTATTAACTACTGGATCAGTGAGCAGGGCTATGGCCCATTTTTACAGCGGTTAAAACAGGATCCAGAGATGTTGAATCGCTAAGTGATGTGCGCCTGTAGGTAATTTTATTTAAGTTGGCTGGCGCAGCATTATTAATTTCTTGCGGATTTACGTAACGCAGGGATTCAATTCCTGACGATGGGGCGGTGTATTACCCGCCGTCAGAACCCTTCCTCCATCACATATCAATGAAATAAATTTACATAACTTGTCACCCGTTGACATTTTTATGATCCAGGTCATGTACAACACCAGTAAAAATCGATAATGATAATAATTATCATTTGTGTTATTTGGTGCGTATCGTGCGTAAGTTTTGCCTCTCATTGCTGGTGACTCTCTTCAGTCTGTTCATAAGCGTTGGCGTATGGGCCGCGACAAACTATGCGCCGTTTATTGAGGATATTGAGCAACGCCTTGATAAAACGGCAGAACTTTATTCACAGCAGCAAACCGATGACGCGCGACGCACGGTGCAAATGGCCTACTTCGAGGTGTTCGAAAACCTCGAAGGCCCAATCCGCATCAACATTTCCGCCAGCAAAAGTTACGAGATGGAGAGCGCCTTCGGTGAAATCCGCCGGATGATTGGCGAGAAAAAACCGCTTGCTGAAGTGCAGTCGAAGATCGACTGGCTGAAAGCTTCGCTACGTGAGGTTGAACCGGTGCTGGACGGCGGACACCGACTGGTGGCGGAAGAGCAGCACAGTGCGCTCACCCGAACGGATATCGCCGTTCACTGGCAGGAGAGCTTTCGCATTATCGACGATCTGCTGGCCCAGGCGGTGAACGATTACCAGTCCGGGAACTACGCCACGGCCAGTCAACACGTTCAGCAGGCGCACTATCAGGGATTTAAAAACTCTGAGATGGAAATGTCGGTCAGGCAGAATCGCTCGGCCAAAGATGCCGCCGCCATCAACCAACAGTTTTCCGCGCTGATTGCTCTTGCCGCCCAGCCGGATCGCCTCAACGACGTCTCTTATCAGGTCACCACGTTGTTACAGGATATCGAGGATATTCTGCCGGGCCTGCCGACAACCCGCGACGATCAACAGATTGCCGCCCCGCAAACTGCGGACAACGGTCCGGCGGTGGAGGCGGAGAACTCCCGCACAAACTGGAGTGAAGTGGCGGATGGCATCAATCAGAGCATCCAGGACGCCATTGCACGGTATCAACGCGGCGAGGCGCAGAATGCCATTCTGGATGTTCAGGACAGCTATTTCGACCGCTTCGAAGCCAGCGGCATGGAAAACAAAATCGGCTCCCGTGATTCGGCGTTTAAAACCACGCTGGAGGCCTATTTCACCCGTCTGGTCAGTCTGATGAAGGCCGGTCAACCGGTGGAAAGACTTCAGTCGGAAGCCAGCGCGCTCGGGCAGGATCTGCAAAAAGCGGTGACGATGCTCGGTGAAGGGGAGGAGACACAGTGGAGCCTGCTGCTCTATAGCCTGATGATCATCGTCCGTGAAGGGCTGGAAGCCCTGCTGATCGTGGCGGCAATTGTCGCCTACATGGTGAAAAACAACCATCAGGATAAGCTGCCGCTGATTCGTCAGTCGGTGATCGTCGCACTGGTTGTCAGCGTGATAACCGCCGTGATTTTCCAGTTGCTGTTTACCAACTCAGGTGCCAGTCGGGAACTGCTGGAAGGCATCACAATGCTGATTGCGGTCGTGATGCTCTTCTTCATGAGCTACTGGCTGCTGTCGAAAGTGGAAGCCCGACACTGGAAGGCGTGGCTTGAAGGCAAACTGTCGCACTCGCTGTCGAAAGGGTCGCTGGTGGGATTGTGGCTGACCAGTTTCCTCGCGGTCTATCGCGAAGGTGCCGAAACGGTTCTGTTCTACTACGCCCTGATCGGCGATGCCAACGATGTCGCCGGACACATGGCAATCGGCGCGGGCTTTGTCATTGGCTGCGTTGTGCTACTGGCGGCGTGGCTGATTATGCGTTACTCGGTAGTGCGTCTGCCGCTGAAACCCTTCTTTATGTTTACCGGCAGTTTCATGTACCTGATGGCCTTCGTGTTTGCGGGCAAGGGCGTCCTGGAACTGGTGGAAGGCAAACTGTTCCAGCCAACGTTGATTAACGGCTTCCCGGAAATTAGCTGGCTGGGGATTTATCCCTATGTGGAAACGCTGTTGCCGCAGGCGGTATTACTGCTCGCTGCGCTGGTCGCGCTGTGGGTAATGCGGCGAAAAAGCGCCGTTCCCGGGGAAACAATAAAAAACACTCTGTAGTTGTGATTTTAGACGAGAGGATATGTCTGATGACCATGAAGAAAACCCTGATTGCCAGCGCAGTGATGGCCGGAATTTTCACCGCACCGGCAGCGTTCGCCTTTAAAGAGTACCCGGCGGGCGAGCCTGTCGTGATGAATGAAATGGAACTGGCCGCCGTTTACCTGCAGCCGATCGACATGGAGCCGCGTGGCATGGGCTTACCGGCAGCGAAAGCCGATATTCACCTTGAAGCGGATATTCACGCGGTCGAAGGCAGTAAAAACGGCTTTGGCGCAGGTGAGTGGATCCCGTATCTGACGATCAGCTATACCCTGGTCAACAGCGATACCGGTGAAAAACAGGAAGGGACGTTTATGCCGATGGTCGCCAGCGATGGCCCTCACTACGGCGCGAACGTCAAGATGATGGGCGTGGGCAACTACAAAGTGACTTACCACATTGAGCCGCCGTCAAAAGCGGGTATGCACCGTCACACCGACAGTGACACCGGCGTCGGTCGCTGGTGGAAACCGTTTGATGTGAGCTACGAATTTAAATACGTCGGTCTGAACTAAGAAAACCGATGCGCCGGGATGAATGCTCATCCCGGCTGAGTCAATCCGCTGTTCTGAGTCGATGTCATGAGTTACTTTTTCGTCACCACGCTACAGGTCTTTTTCTGCATCGCGCTGCTCTCCGGTGTTCTCTGGAGTCGAAACGATCCTCCCTCACTGCGCCCGTTAGGCTGGACGTTGCTCATTGGTCTGGTGACCGGTGTGCTGACAGGACTGACGCTCCGCGGTTCACAACCGGTACAGCTGTTACTGGTGGGAACGGAAGTGATGGTCACGCTGCTGTTTGTGCTCAGCTTCTGGTGGGTGGGCAACCGCGTGCGCTATCTCTGGCAGGGCATCCTGGTTTTTGGCGCGGCGCGTCACTGGGCGCTCGACCCGAATCTCGGTGGCTTAACCAGCACACATGTCCTGAATACTGAACTGCTGCTGAATCTGACGGCAGTGGTCCTCGCCTTCGCGATCCTCAGCCTGGCGGGCGTGCTTTGCGCCATGCTGCTGCGCCGTATCCGCGTGTTGTTCTGGCCGTTCACCCTGATTCTGTTAGTGATGCTGTGGCTGCCGTTAAGCGGCAATCTGCTGTTGCTGCTGATGAAACTGCAGGTACTGCCGCTGGCAAAATCGCTGCTGAGCTTTGTGGCGAAAGTCACCAATAACGCCCCGGCCTATAACTGGATGGCGGCGGGATTACTGTTGCTTCTGGCGCTGTGCTGGCTGCCGTCGCTACTGAACGCCCACCGGCGAACGCGTGCAACAGAAGAGCCGATTGCCCATCGCCTGGCGCTGGCGCAGCGGCGTAATGCGTTACGGCTTTGGCTGGTTACCCTCGGCTGTGCCGCCGTGGTGATTGCCGGGCAGTGGTGGTGGGACAACGTCGCGTCTCAGCCGCCGCAGCTTTCGCAAGCGATCCCGGTGACGCTCAACAGCGATGGCAGTGTCCATCTGCCGGTTGAACAGCTCCGTGACGGTAAGCTGCATCGCTTTGTCTGGGTGGCTGACGATGGTAAAGCCGTCCGCTTTTTCATCATCAACCGTTATCCCGACAAACTGCGCTTTGGCGTGGTGTTCGACGCCTGTCTGCTGTGCGGCGACCAGGGCTATGTGATGGAAGGCAATCAGGTGATTTGCGTTGCCTGCGGGGTACACATCTTTATCCCTTCCATTGGCAAACCCGGAGGCTGCAACCCGGTGCCGATTGAAAACTGGCGCAACGATGAAAAAGAGCTGGTGATCCCCGGTAAAGAACTGGCCGCTGGCGTGAACTATTTCTCGACGGTGATGACCATTCAGGTGACCGATCCGGTTGACGGCTCAACGCTGACCAATACGGCGGCGGACTTCAAATACAGCTACGGCGGTAAAACCTGGTTCTTCTCATCCGAAGCGAACTATGACCGCTTTCGCAAGACGCCGGAACAGTTTGTCCCTGCTGAACTGAGGGAGGAGTAACGATGCTGTGGCGAATGTTACGACAATCCTGGGGACGCAACCTGCGACGCAAAGGGCTGGCGATTATCACCGTGTTTCTGGCGGCCAGCCTTATCTCGGCGCTGCTGGCGGTGTCTATCGACATCGGCGACAAAATGTCCAGGGAACTCAAATCCTATGGCGCGAACATCCTGATTGAGCCTGCCGGACAGGCGGCATTACCGGCACTGTTCAGCGAAAGCAGCAATCCGCTCTCGGGGCAGGATTTCCTTGATGAAGCCGAATTGCCGAATATCAAAGATATTTTCTGGCGCAATAACATTGTTGGTTTTGCGCCAATGCTGGGTGGTGAGGTCACCGTTAGCGGTAACGCGGTGCGCATTCTGGGAACCTTCTTCAGTCAACCGGTCGATATTCCGGATGAAGAGGGGTACGAAACCGGGCAGAAAACGGTCAGTCCGTTCTGGCAGGTGACCGGCGACTGGCCGCAGGAAGGCGAGAACCGTACGCCGCAAACGCTGGTGGGGCATGCGCTGGCGCGACAAACCGGATGGAAAGTGGGCGATACGCTGGTATTAAACAATGCGGATACGACCGTCAGCGTGACGGTGAGCGGGATCCTCTCCAGCGGCGGCGAGGAAGACAGCCAACTGGTGATGCCCCTCGCGACCGCGCAGACGCTGCTGGGGTTGCCCGGCAAGGTGCAGGCCATCCGCGTTTCGGCGCTGACGGTACCGGAGAATGAACTTTCGCGCCGCGCACGGGAAAATCTGGATGCACTCAATGCGGAGGAATATGACCTCTGGTACTGCACCGCTTATGTGTCTTCTATTGCCCACCAACTGGAAGAGGCGATCTCCGGGGCAGAGGTTCGTCCGGTCTGGCAGGTTGCCGCGTCTGAAGGGGTGGTTATCGATAAAATTCAGTTGCTGATGGCGGTGGTGACGATTGCCGCGCTGGCGGCGTCGGCAATGGGGATCGCGTCGCTGATGACCAGCACCATTATGGAACGCGCGAAAGAGATTGGCCTGATGAAGGCACTCGGCGCACGCCAGTGGCAGATCATGCTGCTGTTTTACCTCGAAGCCGCCTCCAGCGGACTGGCGGGTGGAGCGCTGGGATGCGTAGCCGGATGGGGGCTGGCGAAAGCGATTGGCGTGATGCTGTTCGACGCCCCGCTCGATTTCGCCTGGATTGTGGTGCCGTGCGTACTTGTCGTTGCGGTGCTGATTGCCCTGATCGGCACCTGGTTCCCGGCGCGGCGCATTGCGCGACTGTATCCCGTGGAGGTGTTGTATGGCCGCTAAACAGACAATGCTCTGGTTGCTGGTATGGCGGGCGCTGCGTCTGCGCTTTCAGCGGGTCAGCGTGGTTTTTGCCGCGCTGATGGTGGGGGCGACCATCGTGACGGCGCTGAGCGCGGTATGGTTCGACATCAATACCAAAATGAGTGAAGAGCTGCGCACCTTTGGCGCCAATTTCTACATCGGGCCGGGGCACGGCGCGAGTATGCCGCAGCAGGCGCTACAGACGATTCTGGATGAGGCGCCGCCGGGGTTGGTTCACGGCGCCAGTCCGTGGCTGTACGGCATGGCGCGTACCGAACTGGAAAAAGTGGTGATTGTTGGCGTCTGGTTCGAATCGCTGCAAAAACTGGTGCCGTACTGGCAGGTGCAGGGCAGCTGGATTGGCGTCAGCTTTGACGATCGCAACGCGATGATTGGCGTTAAGCTTGCGGAGCGCCTCAACGTTCAGCCCGGCGATAACGTCACGCTGGTCGATCATAACCAGCGCAAAAATCTACAGATAAAAGGCATTGTTGAAGCGGGTGATGCCACGGACAACATGCTGATCGTCAGTCTCGACGTGGCGCAGGCCTGGCTGCATCAGCCGGGAAAAATCAGCCACGGCCTGTTGAGCGTGAGTAACGATGTCGGCCAGGTCGATCGCTACGCCAGTCGCCTGCAAAGCCAGTATCCGGAGCTGGAAATTCGCCCAGTGCGTAAGGTATCCGCCTCCGAAGGGCAGGTGCTGGACAAGATAAAAGGGCTGATGGGACTGGTATCGCTGGTGATACTGGCGCTCTCTTCCCTGTGCGTGAATACCACCCTGATGGCGATAGTGGGCGAACGCGCCCGTGAGTTCGCCCTGCAAAAAGCGCTGGGCGCCAGCAATGGCGATATCGTGCGACAAATCTTGCTGGAAACCTGCATTATCGCCCTCGCTGCCGTGGTGTGCGGCTGGCTGCTGGGGTATTTGCTGGCGCAGTTGTTGGGGCTGACGGTATTCAACGCGACGATCTCGCTGCGTCTGCCGGTGCTGCCTGGCACCCTGGCGTTGTCTTTACTGGTCGCCATTCTGGCGGCGATTGTTCCGGTTCGGCGTGCGGTCAGCGTCGAACCCGCTAAAGTGCTGAAAGGAGAGTAGCGCCATGTCCGTGACGCAAATTCCACAGGTGGCGATTGAAACACGTCATCTTTATAAACGGTTCGGCGACGTTACCGCCCTGGATGATATTAACCTGCGGATTATGCAAGGGGAGTTCGTTGCCATTATGGGCGCTTCCGGTTCCGGGAAAACGACGCTAATGAACATTCTCACCTGTCTGGACACCGCAACGGAAGGTCAGGTGTTCCTTGACGGCACGGACGCCGCGGCGCTGGACGAAGAGGGGCGGCGCCGTTTTCGCGCCGAGAAGATTGGTCTGGTATTCCAGCAATTCCACCTCATTCCCTTTTTAACCGCGCTGGAAAATATCATGCTGGCGCAGCATTACCATAGCGTGGTGGACGAGGCGGCGGCCAGAAACGTGCTGGAACAGGTCGGACTCGGGCATCGCGTGACCCATTTGCCAAGCCAGCTTTCCGGTGGGGAACAGCAGCGTGTCTGTATTGCCAGGGCGCTGGTGAATGAACCGCCGGTCATTTTTGCGGATGAACCGACGGGCAACCTCGATGAAGAGAATGAACAGCGGGTGTTGGATTTGCTTACCGATTTACATCGCCAGGGGCGCACGATCGTGATGGTGACGCATAACCCGGCGCTTGGGCAGTTTGCCGATCGTATTTTACGTCTGCAACACGGGAAATATCAGGGAGAGGAGGCGATGCAACATGCGCTGGCTTAACGTTTTCATTCTCTCACTGGCGGTGTTGCTCAGTGGCTGCAAAGAGGAAAAACTGGCGGTGGGCGAAACGGCCCCGGCGCTGGCGGCCTTCGATTTACAGGGCAAGGAATCCGGGCTGGATCGCTGGCAGGGGAAATCAGTCTACCTGAACTTCTGGTCAGCGGGCTGCGGCGGCTGTCTGGCGGAGATGGATTCTCTGGAAACGCTTAGCCAGAAATGGGGCGATAGCGTGGTAGTGGTGGCGGTGAATACCGATCCGGGAACGGTCAGCCTGGATGCGCTACTGGCGAAGCATCAGGTGTCGTATCCGGTCCTTCGCGACCAGATGAAGATAACCCAGGAAAGGTATCAGGTTATCGGTACGCCAACCTCAGTCCTGATTGACCCACAGGGCCGGGTGCTGGAATGGCATCAGGGAATGCGTAAACCGGCAGAGTTAGCCGCCACGTTCGCCCGTCTCGCGGCGCGATAAGTTTTCGCTGGAGGGATTCCGCTGATGGCATTTATCTGGAACGACGAGAGTCTGGCTCTCCTGCGTGACAACGCGGGTGTGCTTTCGACGCAACACATTGCGCAGATGTTGGGTACCAATGTGACCGCAGTGCGCAATATGGCTTACCGGCTGAAGCTCAGCTTGCGCGTGTCGGCGTATAACCAGAAGAGACTTCAACAGGTACAGGCGCTGTATGAATCCGATGAACCGCTGACCATGAAGGCGATTGCCGCGCGGACCGGGCTTACGTTCAGCACGGTGCAGTATATCGTCTATGTCAAACTGAAACATAAGCCCTACGCCACCCGCGAGTTTATCGCTTTCGAAACGCAGGATGCGGTGCATTACCGCGTGCAAAAAGAATTTGTCGATACCGAACGTACGTTGCTCCAACAACCGGCGGATAAGACCCGTTTTCAGGAATTGTATCTCAAAGACGGGACGGCCTACTGCGCGCGTAACATCCGCCATGAGGTGATTATCTCTGAATAGCCTGAAGCCATATTTCGCTGGCTGACGAAGCAAGCGCTATCGCGAGCACTCAATATGGATCATCTTCTCCTGACAGGAATATGAAGCATGACCCTTCTTTTTGCATTCGACCCCGCGCAGATAGTCATGATTGCCTTGACCTTTGTCCTTGCCGGGATGGTGAAAGGCGTCACCGGTATGGGGCTGCCTACCGTGGCGATGGGGATCCTCGGCTCGATTATCTCACCGGTTGCGGCGGCAGCTCTGCTGCTGTTGCCTTCACTGGTCAGTAATCTGTTTCAGTTTGGCGGTGGCGGGAATACCCGGACGTTGCTGAAGCGGCTATGGCCGATGCTGCTGACTGTGGTGATTGCCACGCTGTTGGCCAGCGTCTGGATAACGGGCGGCGATACCTCCCGCACACAGTTTGCGCTGGGGCTGGCATTGATGGTGTATGCGCTCTGGACCCTGGCGGGAAAACGGATCGCGGTTTCAGCTCAGCGGGAAAAGCCAATCTCGCTGGTTGTCGGCTTTGTCACGGGGTTGTTGACCGGCGGGACGGGCGTTTTTGTGATGCCGGCGGTGCCGTGGATCCAGTCGCTGGGTTTTGAGAAAGATGAGCTGGTTCAGGCGCTCGGTATCTCTTTTACCTTTTCCACGCTGGCGTTAGCACTGGGGCTGTGGTGGCACGGCGCGCTACCCGTGCAGTCTCTGACCTTATCGGCATTCGCCATCGTTCCGGCGCTGATCGGCCAGTGGGCAGGTAGCCGTATCCGGCGGACGATCTCGCCCGTGGTCTTTAAACGCTGCTTTTTGTTTTGTCTGATGGGACTGAGTGTGGAAATGATGCTTCGTGCAACCTCATCCACGCTGTGACTTAATAACACATTCGTGCCATCGTTAAATCATCCCTGAGACAAAGAGGTCGACATGACATCAGTCGTGGTGAACGAAGAAGAGGAAGGCGAACTGGAATCGCGAATGGCGCTGACGGCGGCGGCAATGGCGGACAAATCGCGATCCCGGATGCTGTGTGCGCTGATGGACGGTCGGGCATGGACGGCGACGGAACTGAGTGCGGTGGCGGATATCTCGGCCTCTACCGCCAGTGCGCATCTGGCTCGTCTCTGCGAGCAGCGGTTTGTGGTTTCCCTCGCCCAGGGTCGGCATCGCTATTTTCGCCTGGCAAGCGCAGACATTGCTGAACTGCTGGAGCGACTGATGGGAGTCGCCTCGGCATCCACGGTGTCGCGAAAAATCAGCACGCCGCTCAGTTTACGCCAGGCCCGAACCTGTTATGACCATCTGGCAGGGGAAGTGGCAGTGAGGCTGTTCGATACGCTGGTTTCCCGTCAATGGCTGACGGCGGATGGCGAAACGCTGACGCCTCTGGGGGAGGAAAAACTGGCAGAGCTGGGCGTCGTGGTACAGGCCGGTGCGTCACGACGCAAATTTAGCTGCGGCTGTCTGGACTGGAGTGAGCGACGTTATCACCTGGGCGGCGTGCTCGGCGCGGCGCTGCTGAGCTGGTTTACCGGCCAGCAATGGATCAAAACAACACCGGGAAGCCGTCAGGTGACCTTCACGCCTTCCGGGATCCGCAAGCTGCAAATGATATTTGGCATCCATATGATGCGCTGAATCCCCGTTTTGCGGTCTCGTTCCCGGAAAAGTGTAATATATCTGTCACAATTATGGATGATGAATAACAACACGAGGTCGTAGGGATGAACAAATCGTTAATTGCCGCCGCTGTGGCAGGGGTTGTGATGTTGTCTTCTGCCGCACAGGCGCAAACTGCGCCGGAAGGCTATCAGCTACAGCAAGTATTGATGATGAGTCGACACAACTTACGAGCGCCGCTGGCGAATAATGGCAGCGTGCTGGAGCAGTCCACGCCGAATAAGTGGCCTGAATGGGATGTGCCGGGCGGACAGCTCACCACCAAAGGTGGCGTACTGGAAGTGTATATGGGTCATTACATGCGTGAATGGCTGGCAGAGCAGGGGATGGTGAAATCCGGCGAGTGCCCGGCACCGGATACGGTCTATACCTATGCCAACAGTCTGCAACGTACGGTTGCAACCGCCCAGTTCTTTATCACCGGCGCGTTCCCCGGCTGTGATATTCCGGTACACCACCAGGAAAAAATGGGCACCATGGACCCAACCTTCAACCCGGTGATCACCGATGACTCGGCAGCCTTCCGTGAGAAAGCCGTGCAGGCGATGGAAAAAGAGCGCAGCCAGATGCAACTTGATGACAGCTACAAGTTGCTGGAGCAGATGATCAACTACAAAGACTCACCGTCGTGCAAAGAGAAACAGCAGTGTTCTCTGACTGAGGCCAAAGACACCTTCAGCGCGAACGTTGAGCAGGAACCGGGCGTATCCGGACCACTAAAAGTGGGTAACTCGCTGGTGGACGCCTTTACGCTGCAGTACTACGAAGGATTCCCGATGGATCAGGTAGCCTGGGGCGAAATTAAATCCGATCAGCAGTGGAAGGTGTTGTCGAAACTGAAAAACGGCTACCAGGACAGCCTGTTTACCTCTGCGGAAGTCGCGCGTAATGTGGCGAAACCGCTGGTGAAATACATCGACAAAACGCTGGTGACCGAACAGGCGAAAGCGCCGAAAATCACCGTGCTGGTGGGGCATGACTCAAACATCGCCTCGCTGCTCTCCGCACTGGAGTTCAAACCCTATCAGCTACACGATCAGAACGAACGTACGCCGATCGGCGGCAAAATTGTGTTCCAGCGCTGGCATGACACGAAAGCCAACCGCGATCTGATGAAAATTGAGTATGTGTATCAGAGTTCAGATCAACTGCGTAATGCGGATGTGCTGACGCTGAAAGCACCGGCGCAACGCGTGACGCTGGAGCTGAAAGGATGTCCGATTGATGCGAATGGTTTCTGTCCCATCGACAAGTTTGACACGCTGCTGAATGAGGCCGCGAAGTAAGTGAGATTCCCCCGCGTGAGCGGGGGAATTGATTGATTAAACGTTTTTGCGTTCGATGGTCTGTTCGCCCCAGAAGAGCGCGTCTTTATCTGTCTTATCAAAGGCTTTAATGAGTACTTCATCGCTGCCTTCTTCCCAAATTTTTTCTGCCAGCTTCTCGTCATATCCGGCGACTTCAAATATGGCTTCGGCTATTTCTGGCGATGTATTGCGCAGACTTGCCCACTCACCGACGTGATGAGCCTTCGCTTCTTGAGTTGGCATTCTTATCCTCCCGTTGAAGATTAGCCGTTGAGCTTCACTGCCAGACCAGCAACGTATTCGCCCTGATAACGTGCAATAGAGAGTTCTTCCTGACTTGGCTGGCGTGAACCGTCACCACCGGCAATGGTCGTTGCGCCATAAGGCGTACCGCCGCGAACCTGCGAAACATCAAACAGTTCCTGGGCGGCGTAGCCGATAGGGACAATCACCATCCCATGATGGGCAAGTGTAGTCCATGTGGAGGTAATCGTTTGTTCCTGGCCGCCGCCTGTCCCGGTAGAACTGAAAACGCTGGCGAGTTTGCCATACAGCGCGCCGGACGCCCACAATCCGCCTGTTTGATCCAGGAAGGTACGCATCTGGCCCGACATATTGCCAAAGCGCGTTGGCGTACCAAAAATAATGGCGTCGTAATCAGCCAGTTCCTGCGGGGTTGCGACGGGGGCATTTTGTGTTTTACCGCCGGCTTTAGCGAAAATTTCCGCCTGCATCGTTTCTGGTACGCGTTTGATGGTGACCTCCGCGCCATTCACTTTGCTTGCTCCTTCTGCCACCGCATGTGCCATCGTTTCGATGTGTCCGTACATGGAATAATAAAGCACCAGAACTTTTGCCATTTGCACTACTCCTCGGTTTATCGAAAGCAGCTCATTGCTGCACTTATTTAAAGATAAGTCGTGTCGACAAGAGTGCAAGCCTTAGAAACATTTCTTTGATTTATAATAAATTTAAGCAAGAAATTTCGCGATTCCATGCCGACGGCGCGTTCTGAATTATCATGATACATTTTTTCCGCGCGGGCTTTCTTTTGCCATAAGAAACAATTATGCGGTTTGTTTACCGCGATGACGTCCTGCGCGGGCAAAGATATTACAGAATATTACGAATCGCCTCATAAACGGCCAGTGTTCACTATGCTTAGTTCCACGCGGCGAATGCTATGGCATGGGCCATACGCCGCGAGGGGAGACTCCCCGACACCTGGGCACGACGATGTCTAATCAATGACGGAGGTCAGTAATGGCAAACCATCGAGGCGGCTCCGGCAATTTTGCCGAAGACCGTGAAAGAGCATCAGAAGCAGGTCGTAAAGGTGGTCAGCACAGTGGGGGGAATTTCAAGAATGACCCGCAGCGTGCATCAGAAGCCGGTAAGAAAGGGGGCAAAAGTAGCCACGGCAATCGTAATTCGTAACGGCCTGGTCTGCTACCCCGGAAACGCATCACGATAGCCTCCCGTCTCTGCGTGATGATGCCACCGCCGCCGGATCCTCCGGCGGTTTTTTTTGTCTGTCAGGTTGAACTGAGATGAAACGCCCCGCAGACTATGCGCCACTGCCAGATTCACGGTACAAGGAGAGGGGCATGGTTCAACCTGCACAGAAAAAAACAGGTAAGCGCTCGCTGGCGGTCAGCGCAAAACGCGAGGCGATTCTGACGGCCGCATTAAATGCGTTTTCACAATATGGTTTTCATGGCACACGCATTGAGCAAATTGCTGAACAGGCCGGGGTCTCCAAAACAAATCTCCTTTATTACTACCCGTCAAAAGAGGCGCTGTATGTGGCCGTGCTGCGACAGATTCTGGATATCTGGCTGGCACCCTTAAAAGCCTTTCGGGAAGATTTTGCGCCGTTGGCCGCCATTGAAGAGTACATCCGGCTGAAGCTGGAAGTGTCTCGCGACTACCCGCAGGCCTCACGTCTTTTTTGTATGGAGATGCTGGCCGGTGCGCCGCTGTTGATGGATGAATTGACCGGCGATCTGAAAGCGCTGATTGATGAGAAGTCCGCGCTGATTGCGGGGTGGGTGAGGAGTGGCAAACTGGCGCCTCTCGACCCGCACCATCTGATCTTCATGATTTGGGCCTCAACACAGCATTACGCCGATTTCGCGCCTCAGGTTGAGGCGGTGACGGGCGCAACGCTGCGTGACGAAACCTTTTTTAATCAGACGGTTGAGAACGTTCAGCGCATGATTATTGAGGGAATCCGCGTCCGTTAACTGGCTGGCGGCAGCGGGCAGCTCATATCGCCTTCTTCGCACTGTAGCAGCGAAGCAAGAAACGCTTCCCGTTCGGCGGTTTTATCCGCCAGACACTGATTGGCAATCATCACCTGTGCGCTACCACCTTCGGTGCCGGAGCTGATAAGCGCGCAGTCGGCATCGCGCATGGCTATCCACGCGGTCTGCGCCTTTTTCAGCAGATCCCGCTGGGGCGGGGCCGCGCGTTTCAGCGCATTCTGATACGTTTCATTCAATGCTTTGTCCGCCGTCTGGTACTGGGTGACGGCGCAGGCATTCATTTCCGCTTGCGTGCTGGCATTCGCGCAATCATCGGCCAGCGCCTGACCGCTGAGCAGCAGTGCAGCGCAGGTGAGTAGTATTCGTTTCATTATTCCCTCTTAATCCATAAAAAAAGGCCCCGTTTCCGGAGCCTTAATTAACCACAGCCTTAGCCAATTGTCATCAGGCTTGCGTTCCCTCCGGCGGCGGCCGTGTTCACGCTCAACGAGCGCTCGACGTACAGTCGTTCCAGCAGAATATTGCTTTCGCCACGGGCAAAACCTTGTACCGACACAATCGCGCCTTCACGGGCTGCAACCGCTTCACACAAGGCGCGAAGCTGATCGGAATCCCCGTGAAAGATAACGGCATCGAACGGTTGCGACATCAGACCCTCGGTTTTCGCAAACGTAATACGCGCGGAAACTGCGGCCGGCAGACGTTTCGCCAGCTCACGGTGGAAGGTATCGTCAGGCCACAAAATCAGACTACCGACCGAGGCGACGGCGGCAAGTTGCACCAGCGCATCCTGCTCATCATCGGCGATACACAGCACGCGCTCACGCGGTAACAGCGTCCAGGTGTTACGTTCCCCGGTGGGACCCGGCAGCAGACGCTGCGTACCGGCCTGTGCCAGTTCGCCAAACTGCTGGCAGAGTTGGCGCAGAGTTGGATTGTCGGCTGCCCATTCGCTGAGCGCTTCCAGCGGCTGGCTCAGCACGGCTTTGAGTTGGGCGTCCACCGGGTAGTCTGCATCCTGACGCGCCAGGGTAATAGACAGCGCATTCTCCGGACGGTTTGCCAGCAGACGGTAGAGATAGAGCGGCCCACCGGCTTTCGGACCGGTACCCGACAACCCTTCGCCGCCGAACGGTTGTACGCCGACGACTGCCCCTACCATATTACGGTTGACGTACAGGTTGCCAACATGCGCCGAGCCGGTGACCTGGGCGATGGTTTCATCAATACGGGTGTGAACGCCCAGCGTCAGACCGTAGCCGGAGGCGTTGATCTGCGCGATCAGCGCGTCCAGGTTGTTGCGGTTGTAGCGCACGACGTGCAGAACCGGACCGAAGACCTCTTTTTGCAGCTCATCAACGCTTTCCAGTTCGATAAGCGTCGGCGCAACGAATGTGCCGCTTTGCCATTCGCGGACATCTTCACTGTTTTCACGCGCCGCCTGGAACACGGGACGACCCTTCGCCCGCATGGCCTGAATATGCTGCTCAATATTGGATTTGGCCTCACTGTCGATCACCGGACCAATATCGGTCGTCAGACGCCCTGGGTTGCCCATCCGACATTCGGCCATTGCGCCGCGCAGCATTTTCAACGTGTGGTCGGCGATATCATCCTGCAGACAGAGCACGCGCAGGGCGGAACAGCGCTGACCGGCGCTATCAAACGCCGAAGACAGCACGTCGACCACCACCTGTTCGGTGAGGGCGGATGAGTCAACGATCATCGCGTTCATGCCGCCCGTTTCAGCGATCAGCGGAATCGGACGCCCCTGTGCATCCAGACGCGTTGCGATGTTACGTTGCAGCAGCGTCGCCACCTCGGTCGAGCCAGTAAACATCACGCCGCGCACGCGGCTGTCAGAGGTCAGCTTCGCACCTACCGTTTCACCCCGGCCAGGCAACAGTTGCACCACGCCCGGCGGTACGCCCGCTTCCAGCAAGATAGCGATGCCCTGGGCCGCGATAAGCGGCGTCTGTTCCGCCGGTTTTGCCAGTACGCTGTTGCCTGCGGCCAGCGCCGCGGCAATCTGTCCGCTGAAGATAGCCAGCGGGAAGTTCCACGGGCTGATACAAACAACCGGGCCGAGCGGGCGGTGCGTTTCATTATCAAAATCGTCACGGACCTGACCGGCGTAATAGTGCAGGAAATCGACCGCTTCACGCACTTCGGCAATAGCGTTGGCGAAGCTTTTACCGGCTTCGCGTACCAGAATGCCGATCAATTGTTGCATCTGACCTTCCATCAACACGGCTGCGCGATGGAGGATAGCGGCACGTTCTTGTGGCGGCGTCGCAAACCAGATGGGGGCGTTGTTCACTGCACTTTGCAGCGCCTGTTCCACTTCGGCTTCAGTAGCTTCACGGACATAGCCAACGATGTCTTTCGGCTCTGCCGGGTTGACCACCGGGCTCATCTCACCTTCGGCAACCGCGACGTCGAGCATCGGCAGCGCCCGCCATTTTTGCAGCGCGCTGTTGAGCAGGGCAGAGGAGAGCGAGGCCAGACGATGTTCGTTGGAAAGATCCAGACCGGCCGAGTTATCACGGCCTTTGCCGTACAGATCGCGCGGCAGAGGGATTTTCGGATGCGGCAGACCGGTCTGACCTTCCTGCTGCGCCAGTTTCTCGACGGCGTCGACCGGATCGGCTACCAGTTCGTCCAGCGGCAGCGTGGTATCCGCGATACGGTTAACAAAGGAGGTGTTCGCCCCGTTTTCCAGCAGACGACGCACCAGATACGCCAGCAGCGTTTCATGGGTGCCGACCGGCGCATAAATGCGGCACGGACGGTTCAGTTTGCCATCCGCCACTTTACCGGTGACCTGTTCGTACAGCGGTTCACCCATTCCGTGCAGACACTGGAATTCATACTGACCCGGATAGTAGTTCTGTCCGGCCAGTTGATAAATCGCCGCCAGCGTATGGGCGTTGTGGGTCGCAAATTGCGGGTAGATAAGATTCGGTACGGCGAGCAGTTTCTTCGCGCAGGCGAGATAAGAGACGTCGGTGTAGACCTTGCGCGTGTAAACCGGATAGCCTTCCAGTCCGTCCATCTGCGCGCGTTTGATCTCGCTATCCCAGTAGGCGCCTTTGACCAGACGGATCATCAGACGGCGGCGGCTACGGGTGGCCAGGTCTGTCAGGTAATCGATGACGAACGGGCAGCGTTTCTGGTAGGCCTGAATCACGAAGCCAATACCGTTCCAGCCGGCCAGTTCAGGTTCGAAGCACAGTTTTTCCAGCAGATCGAGGGAGATCTCCAGACGGTCGGCCTCTTCGGCATCGATATTGATGCCGATATCATACTGGCGCGCCAGCAGCGTTAGCGACTTCAGGCGCGGATAGAGCTCTTCCATTACCCGATCGTACTGGGCGCGACTGTAGCGCGGGTGCAGGGCAGAGAGCTTGATAGAGATCCCCGGCCCTTCATAGATTCCGCGTCCGTTCGATGCTTTACCAATCGCGTGAATCGCCTGCTGATAAGAGACCATATAGGCCTGCGCATCGGCAGCAGTCAGCGCGGCTTCGCCCAGCATATCGTAGGAGTAACGGAACCCTTTTTCTTCCAGCTTGCGGGCATTCGCCAGCGCTTCGGCAATGGTTTCCCCGGTGACGAACTGTTCGCCCATCAGGCGCATCGCCATGTCGACGCCTTTACGGATCAGCGGCTCACCGCTCTTACCGATAATGCGGTTCAGGGAGCGCGAAAGGCTGGCTTCGTTATGGGTGGAGACCAGACGACCGGTAAACAGCAGACCCCAGGTCGCCGCATTGACGAACAGCGACGGGCTACGACCGATGTGTGACTGCCAGTTGCCGTTACTGATTTTGTCGCGGATTAAAGCATCGCGCGTGGCTTTATCCGGAATACGCAGCAGCGCTTCCGCCAGGCACATCAGCGCCACCCCTTCCTGCGACGAGAGGGAGAACTCCTGTAACAGTCCCTGCACCATACCGGCACGACCGCTGGCCGATTTCTGATTACGCAGTTTATCCGCCAGTTGATAAGCCAGTTTGTGGGCCTGTTCGGCCACCGGCTGCGGCAGACGCGCCTGCTCCATCAGCATCGAAACGGCGTCCGTTTCTGAGCGGCGGTACGCGGCGGTGATGGCGGAACGTGAGACCGACTGGGGGAGGATCTGTTCGGCAAATTCCAGGAAAGGCTGATGGATCTCTTCCTGCGGCGCCGTGGACTCATC
The DNA here is from genome assembly GCF_000981805.1 of Citrobacter amalonaticus Y19. NCBI lineage: Bacteria > Pseudomonadati > Pseudomonadota > Gammaproteobacteria > Enterobacterales > Enterobacteriaceae > Citrobacter > Citrobacter amalonaticus. The sequence goes on from NZ_CP011132.1 coordinate 1,126,167, forward strand.
GCTTTCGTTGGCGGCTCCGGCTAACAGCGCAGGAAGTTCTGGCAGCGCGTCATCGTTTTCCAGTTTTTCCAGGTAATTAAAGATTGCCTGCTTAATCAACCAGTGCGGGGTGCGATCAATACGCGTTGCCGCTGACTTAATACGCTCGCGCGTTGCGTCATCCAGTTTAACCCCCATCGTGGTGGTTCCCATGCCATCTGCTCCTGTTGTTCGATGATGTACTGCTTACGGTTATCGAGAAATATCTACTATGTTGCAACTTTGTGCAACCACGTTAAATGTGACCTGTGCGACAAGCTTAAAAATGAATGAAATGTTAATAAAAGAAAGAGGTATGACGTTGGGAAAAGTAATAACGCTATCTTTTTCTCTGCGGCACTTAACACTTTTAAAAGGTGCAACCGGAAAAAGTGTGAGGGAGTGCAACCTGGCGGAAATTAGTATTCATCGACAGCAAAAATTGATGTAAATGGTGTGTTAAATCGATTGTGAAGAACTCACGCTTCCGGCAGGATACGGTCGCCTGGGAAATACAACATGCTTTGCCACGTTCCGGCAGGGCAATAAAACAGAAGAGTCTGGAGAGTTTATGGCAATGAGTACACCGATGCTGGTGACGTTCTGTGTCTACATTTTGGGTATGATACTGATTGGTTTTATCGCCTGGCGTTCAACCAAGAACTTTGATGATTATATTCTGGGAGGCCGCAGTCTTGGGCCGTTCGTGACGGCGTTATCCGCAGGCGCATCGGATATGAGCGGCTGGTTGTTGATGGGTTTACCGGGCGCGATTTTCATTTCGGGGATTTCAGAAAGCTGGATTGCCATTGGCCTGACCGTAGGGGCGTGGATCAACTGGAAGCTGGTAGCAGGGCGCCTTCGCGTGCATACCGAGCATAATAATAACGCCCTGACGTTGCCGGACTACTTCACCGGGCGCTTTGAAGATAAGAGCCGGGTTCTGCGCATTATCTCCGCGCTGGTGATTTTACTGTTCTTCACTATCTACTGTGCGTCCGGCATTGTGGCTGGAGCGCGTCTGTTTGAAAGCACCTTTGGTATGAGCTACGAAACCGCACTGTGGGCGGGGGCGGCTGCCACCATCATCTATACCTTTATCGGCGGATTCCTCGCGGTAAGCTGGACGGATACCGTGCAGGCCAGCCTGATGATTTTTGCGCTGATCCTGACACCGGTGATTGTCATCATCAGCGTCGGGGGCTTTGGCGATTCGCTGGAAGTCATCAAGCAGAAGAGCATTGAGAACGTCGATATGCTCAAGGGGCTGAACTTTGTCGCCATCATATCCCTGATGGGCTGGGGACTCGGCTACTTCGGCCAGCCGCACATTCTGGCGCGTTTTATGGCGGCGGATTCCCACCACAGTATCGTTCATGCCCGCCGTATCAGCATGACCTGGATGATCCTCTGTCTTGCTGGCGCGGTTGCGGTCGGTTTCTTCGGCATTGCTTATTTCAACAACAATCCGGCGCTGGCGGGTTCAGTGAATCAGAACGCCGAGCGCGTGTTCATTGAGCTGGCGCAAATCCTGTTTAACCCGTGGATTGCCGGTATCCTGCTGTCTGCGATTCTTGCGGCGGTGATGTCAACGCTGAGCTGTCAGCTGCTGGTGTGTTCCAGCGCGATTACTGAGGATCTGTACAAAGCGTTCCTGCGTAAAAATGCCAGCCAGCAGGAGCTGGTCTGGGTAGGGCGCATTATGGTGCTGGTGGTCGCACTAGTCGCTATCGCCCTGGCGGCGAATCCGGAGAACCGGGTGCTGGGTCTGGTGAGCTACGCCTGGGCCGGTTTCGGCGCCGCGTTTGGTCCGGTGGTGCTGTTCTCCGTGATGTGGTCGCGTATGACCCGTAACGGCGCGCTGGCCGGGATGATTATCGGTGCGCTGACGGTGATCGTCTGGAAACATTTTGGCTGGCTGGATCTGTACGAAATCATTCCGGGCTTTATCTTCGGCAGCATCGGTATCGTCGTCTTCAGCCTGTTGGGTAAAGCGCCATCCTCGGCAATGCTCAAACGCTTTGCGGAGGCGGACGCGCACTACCACTCCGCACCGCCATCGCGTTTGCAGGAAAGCTAACGCCGGCGTCCAGTGAATATCAGGCCCGCTTCATGCGGGCTTTTTTGTTGCTGCCAGCAATAACCATTAATCCGCTAAGTATTTACATTCTGACATCATTATCATTACATTCTGCTTGAGTTTTCTGTTTTCGTAATGATAATCACTATCACTGTAATTTACCTTTCTTTGCATCAGTTGACTAAGAATAACGTTTAAGGGTGTCAGGCATGTTTGTTCCGTTTCTAATTATGTTGCGTGAAGGGCTGGAAGCTGCGCTGATTGTCAGCCTGATCGCCAGTTATCTGAAGCGCACCCAACGAGGTCGTTGGATTGGCGTGATGTGGATTGGTGTATTTCTGGCGGCGGCGCTTTGCCTCGGGTTAGGTGTCTTCATCAACGAGACCACCGGTGAGTTTCCGCAGCGGGAGCAGGAACTGTTCGAAGGTATCGTCGCGGTAATTGCCGTGGTGATCCTCACCTGGATGGTGTTCTGGATGCGTAAGGTTTCGCGTAACGTCAAAGTTCAACTGGAGCAGGCGGTCGACAGCGCTTTACAGCGTGGCAACCATCACGGCTGGGCGCTGATCATGATGGTCTTTTTCGCCGTGGCGCGCGAAGGACTGGAATCGGTTTTCTTCCTGCTGGCCGCCTTTCAACAGGACGTCGGGATCTGGCCGCCAGTTGGCGCAATGCTGGGGCTGGCGACTGCTGTCGTGCTCGGTTTCTTACTCTACTGGGGCGGCATTCGCCTGAATCTGGGCGCGTTCTTTAAGTGGACCAGTCTGTTCATTTTGCTGGTGGCGGCAGGTCTTGCCGCGGGGGCGATTCGCGCCTTCCATGAGGCCGGATTGTGGAACCACTTCCAGGACGTGGCGTTTGATATGAGCGCCATCCTTTCGACGCACTCTCTGTTTGGCACCCTGATGGAAGGCATTTTTGGCTACCAGGAAGCTCCGAGCGTCAGTGAGGTCGCGGTCTGGTTTATCTATTTGATACCGGCGCTGGTGGTATTTGCATTGCCGCCGCGCACAGGCACAACCGCGTCCCGCACAGCGCCTTAACGCTTTGCGACGCAGATTCTTTCTTAGTTACAACATACTTATTTAAAGGGATGGTCATGACGAATCACTTTCGCCGTAGTGCGCTGCAGCTTGGCATGGCTGCGCTGTTTGCTTCTGCTTTTACTGCCTATGCTGCGGATATTCCGCAGGTTAACGTCACGGTAACCGATAAACAATGCGAGCCGATGAGCATTACGGTTAATGCTGGCAAAACTCAGTTCATCATTCAAAACCACAGTCAGAAAGCGCTGGAATGGGAGATCCTGAAGGGCGTCATGGTGGTTGAAGAGCGCGAAAACATCGCGCCGGGATTCAGCCAGAAGATGACGGCCAATCTGCAACCGGGCGAATATGACATGACCTGCGGCCTGCTGACCAATCCGAAAGGGAAGCTGATTGTCAAAGGCAGCGCGACGGCAGATGCTGCCCAGAGCGATGCCCTGCTAAGTCTGGGCGGTGCCATCACCGACTATAAAGCTTATGTGACCGAAGAGACCGCGCAGTTGGTTGCGGGAACCAAAGCCTTCACCGATGCCATTAAAGCCGGCGATCTGGAGAAAGCGAAGTCACTGTATGCGCCAACCCGTCAGCACTACGAGCGTATCGAGCCGATTGCTGAACTGTTTTCCGATCTCGACGGCAGTATCGATGCCCGTGAAGACGACTACGAACAAAAAGCCGCCGACCCGAAATTTACCGGCTTCCACCGTCTGGAAAAAGCGCTGTTTGGCGATAACTCGACCAAAGGAATGGAGAAATATGCCGATCAGCTGAATACCGATGTGCTGGATCTGCAGAAACGCATCAGTGAACTGGCATTCCCGCCGTCAAAAGTGGTTGGCGGCGCGGCAGGACTGATTGAAGAAGTGGCGGCCAGTAAAATCAGCGGCGAAGAAGATCGTTACAGCCACACTGACCTGTGGGATTTTCAGGCTAACGTTGATGGCGCGCAGAAGATTGTCAACCTGCTGCGTCCACAGTTGCAGAAATCCAACGCGGAGTTGCTGGCGAAAGTGGATGCGAACTTCAAAAAAGTGGACACCATTCTCGCGAAATATCGCACCAAAGACGGTTTTGAGACTTACGATAAACTGACCGATGCGGACCGTAACGCGCTGAAAGGCCCGATTACGACGCTGGCGGAAGATCTCGCGCAATTACGCGGTGTACTGGGTCTGGATTAAGCACCATGCAGCATGATGATAAAAACGGCGTGAGCGAACCGTCACGCCGACGTTTGTTGAAAGGAATGGGCGCGCTCGGCGGCGCGCTGGCACTGGCTGGCGGTTGTCCTGTCGCCCATGCGCAAAAGCCGCAAAGCGCGCCGGGAACCTTGTCACCGGATGCCCGCAGCGAAACACAGCCTTTTTATGGTCCTCACCAGGCGGGTATTCTGACGCCGCAGCAGGCTTCAATGATGCTGGTGGCATTTGACGTACTGGCTTCCGATAAAGGTGAGCTAGAACGACTGTTTCGCCTGCTGACGAAACGTATCGCCTTCCTGACCACCGGCGGACCGGCACCGGAAACGCTGAATCCGCGTTTGCCGCCAATGGATTCCGGGATCCTCGGCGCCTTCATCGCGCCGGATAACCTGACTATGACGCTGTCGGTAGGGCATTCGCTGTTTGATGAGCGCTTTGGGCTACAGGCGCAGATGCCAAAGACGCTGCAAAAAATGACTCGTTTCCCGAATGACTCGCTGGATGCCGCGTTATGTCATGGGGATGTGTTGCTGCAGATTTGTGCCAACACTCAGGACACGGTGATCCATGCTCTGCGAGATATCATCAAGCATACGCCGGATTTGTTGAGCGTTCGCTGGAAACGGGAAGGGTTCATATCCGACCACGCGGCGCGTAGTAAAGGTAAAGAGACCCCGGTCAATTTACTGGGCTTCAAAGACGGCACAGCGAACCCGGACAGCAGCGATGCAAAGCTGATGCAGGACGTGGTGTGGGTAACGGCGGAGCAGGGGGAACCGGCGTGGGCAATCGGCGGATCTTATCAGGCCGTGCGTCTGATTCAGTTTCGCGTCGAATTCTGGGACCGCACGCCGCTCAAGGAGCAGCAAACCATTTTTGGCCGGGATAAACATACCGGCGCGCCGCTGGGCATGCAGCGCGAGCATGACGTGCCGGATTACGCCAGCGACCTGGAGGGCAACGTCATTGCACTGGACAGCCACATTCGTCTGGCGAACCCGCGTACGGCACAGACGCAGTCAAGCCTGATGATGCGCCGCGGCTACAGCTACTCCCTCGGCGTGACGCCATCCGGGCAGCTCGATATGGGATTGCTGTTTGTCTGCTATCAACATGACCTGGAAAAAGGCTTTCTGACCGTGCAGAAGCGGTTGAACGGCGAAGCGCTGGAAGAGTACGTGAAGCCGATTGGCGGTGGCTATTTCTTCGCGCTGCCGGGGATTAAGCAGGCCGATCGCTATCTGGGCCAGTCTCTGCTCGAAACCTGACAGCATACCCCGTCTGCGGGCGGGGTATGCTGCATCTCACGCTTATGAAAATATTCTTTTTTTATATGATCCGTTTTTTGAAATAATTTTGTAATATCTCCGTAAGAGACTGTTGCCAACAGAAAATGAGAATTTAGTTAACGTTAAGTAAAATTATTGTTGCGTTATTGCTAAGTTCTGATGTAATTATACGTAATAGCGGTAGTTCCCGGCTGTGATGCTTATTCACTATGGAGATCGCGAATGGTAAAGTCCTCTCGTGGACACGTTTCTGACAGTTATGGCAGTCCCTTACGCGGAAGTCTCTCCTCCGGTAGCAACCTCGTCACCGCTAAATTTCTCTTACTTTCCTCTCTTACTCGTGTTACTGACGCCATATTCGGTGCGCGTAGCCGTGTGTGGCGTCTTTTCCAAAGGCAAGCTATGGCTTACAAGGAAGCCAACCCTCAGATGTTCGTGCGCATAATCGCGCTGCCAGCGGCGCGTGTGATGAATACCAACAACTCAAGGTGCTATCCATGGGAAGACAAAAAGCAGTGATCAAAGCTCGTCGTGAAGCAAAACGTGTGCTGAGACGGGACTCACGTAGTCATAAACAGCGTGAAGAAGAATCGGTCACCTCGCTTGTGCAGATGGGCGGCGTAGAAGCGATAGGCATGGCGCGCGACAGTCGCGATACCACGCCTGTCATGGCGCGCAATGAGGCTCAATCGCACTACCTGAATGCTATCGAGAGTAAACAACTGATTTTCGCTACGGGCGAAGCCGGGTGTGGCAAAACCTGGATCAGTGCGGCAAAAGCAGCAGAGGCCCTGATACATAAAGATGTAGACAGGATCATTGTCACCCGTCCAGTTCTGCAGGCTGATGAAGATCTCGGCTTCTTACCTGGAGATGTATCGGAGAAGTTTGCCCCGTATTTCCGGCCGGTTTACGACGTACTGGTAAAACGACTGGGGGCATCCTTTATGCAATATTGCCTACGACCTGAAATCGGTAAGGTGGAAATCGCGCCGTTCGCCTATATGCGCGGACGTACATTTGAAAATGCAGTGGTCATTCTCGACGAGGCTCAGAACGTCACTGCTGCGCAAATGAAGATGTTCTTAACGCGCCTCGGGGAGAATGTGACGGTTATCGTGAATGGGGATATTACCCAGTGCGATTTACCCTCTCATGTTCAGTCAGGACTCAGTGACGCGCTGGCCCGCTTTAAAGAAGATGAGATGATAGGGATTGTCCGCTTCAACAAAGATGATTGCGTTCGCTCGGCGCTCTGCCAACGAACGCTGAATGCGTACAGCTAATCGAGCATCATTTGCGTGCAGAGCCCGGGAGACCGGGCTTTGTTTTTATTGTTACGCAAAGAACGAACACTGTGTTTTTTAATAATACCCCAGAATGAAAAGAAAAATATTTGAGTCAAAGGGTAATTTATATTTCACCTTTACTAATTGCGATGGAGAATATTAATTTGCAAGCTAATTGTCATTCATTCTCTTCTATACTTCACTTATTCTTCGGAAATTCCGATCTTATTAAAAAATAATAAAGAATGTTTTTAGGTTGAAAAAGTGATTTTCACCAGTATCATGATTTTCGCGTATTTTAGCTATAAATCACGCGGAGATGGTAAAATTTGTTATTTAAGATGGATCTTTATGTTTAAGGACATGTGAAGAGATATTTTTGATGAAAATAAAATCATTGACATTTCTTTCTGCGATTGCGTGTTATATTCCTGCTGCATTAGCTGCTACCACGAAAGGAAATGAAATCAAAGAGCTAATAGTGGTGGGTAAAGGAGAATTTATTGAAAATGCGACCATTATAAGCCCCGGAAGACTCTATCTTGAAGACGGTGCTACGAGCAATAATATTACGGTTGAATCTGGCGGAGGCTTTTTTATCTGGAGGAGTGAGGATTATTTCAGCACTATCGAGGCTGGCGGTTTTCAATATGTCGAAAATGGCTTAGCAACAAAAACGACAGTTCGTGGAATACAAGTTGTTTACGGCGCAACAGAGGGCGTAAATATTGACGGCGGGACTCAGGAAATTAGACTCTCTGGATGGGCGTTTAATACTTATATAAACAATGGTGGTACACAACATGTTGAAGGCCATGCAAGACTGACGAAAATTGCGGACGGCATACAGGATGTAAAAAGAGGAGGAGTCGCTGATAGAACGACTGTTAAGGGAAAAGGTTATCAATACGTGGCAGGGACTGCAATAAACTCTGAACTTTACGATTCGAGCGAGCTGCATGTCGATGCTGGTGGTCTGGCTTTAGATGCCAGACTCTATAATTCGAGTAAGGGCTTCATAAATGAAGACGGAACCGCAGAGAAAACCACTCTTAACGATGAAAGTTCACTTTATTTAAACGGTGGAACCGTCGAGAGCGCAGATATTTTTGGCGGTTCCTTCTATGCCGAAACAGGTAAGGCCAAAGGTGATTTCAACATCCATGGTGGTCAGATGGTTCTTTATAAAGAGGCCATGACTGAAACCGCAAATGTTAAGGTTGGCGGTCAGGGCACACTCCGACTGAATGCGGGTGCCGAAGATGTTGCATATTCACTGAAAGCCCTGCAACTGGACGGCGGTAAAGTTTATTTGCATGACATGCCAGTTAGCAAAAGCAGTGGCTGGAATACCCTGACTCTGGATACGCTGGAAGGAAACGGTGACTTTTACATGCAAACCAATGTGTCTGCGAGGAAAAGTGATCTTCTTGATGTGACTGGAAATGCCTCTGGCGCTTTTAATATTTTTGTCGAAGATACGGGTTCTAGCCCGGATAAAGATCAAAGTCTGTTGCTGGTAAAAACAGCAAGCGGTGATGCAACATTTGCGCTGGGTAATAAAGATGGCGTAGTCGATTTGGGTACATACCAATACACGCTGAAAGAAAAAGAAGAGGGCAAGTGGTCGCTTATTGCGGATCTGACCCAAAAGCCAGAACCTGAACAACCGGGACAATCTAAACCTGAACCGAATCCAGATATTCCATCTGATTCTGTACCGGTGGTGAAGCCACAGCCTGAGATCGTTAAAAAACGCATCACACCCTCAACGGCTGCTGTACTGAATATGGCCGCAGTGGAGCCGCTCGTATTCGATGCAGAACTAGATAGTGTACGTGAACGTATGGATGGTCGCGATTCATTCAGTCGGGATGGAGCCGTCTGGAGCACGGTTTACAATACGCGTGATGACGTATCCACTTCGGCGGGGGCGGGTTTCGATCACACGCTGAGTGGGGTGACGATTGGTGCGGATCGTCATTTCCAACACGAAAACAGTAGAATAACGACAGGCGGATTTTTCAGTTACTCACATTCGAACGTAGGCTTTGACCGTGGCGGTAAAGGCAATGTAGACAGCTACGCGCTGGGCGCCTATGCAAGCTGGCAGCATAACAATGGTCTTTATGTCGACGGCATTGTGAAAGTGAACCGTTTTGAAAATGATGTCAAAGGCCGCATGACCGGTGGCGGCGCGGCAAATGGCAGCTACAGTGCATACGGCGCGGGTGCGCATCTTGAAAGCGGGGTGCGTTTGTCCGCAGGCGACCTGGGCGTAACGCCTTATGCGGCCTTTACCGGGTTTACCACCGACAGCAACAAGTACACCCTCTCAAACGGGATGCGTGCCGAAGTGGATAATACGCGTATCACTCGAGCTGAAGCTGGCCTGAAAACCGATTACCACGTGACGCTGAATAATGGTGTTGAGATTCAGCCATGGCTGAAAGCGGCAGTGAGACAAGAATACGTTGATGACAACAAGGTTAATGCGAATGATGACGGACATTTCGTTAACGATCTGTCCGGAACCCGAGGGGTATACCAGGCGGGGATTCGTGCGAAATTCACTGAGGATTTGAGCGGACACCTTAGCGCCAGTTACGGCAACGGGGCGAATGTGGAGTCTCCGTGGCGTGCGACTGCAGGGATAAGCTGGTCGTTCTAATTAATGTTGCGTGCAGAGCCCGGGAGACCGGGCTTTGTTTTTTTTAAGCATTATGCATTATATAGGGGGCTGAACTCTCGGGGGGATTGACTCGCTTCGCTCGCCCTGACGGGCAGCCCGCTCACGGCGTTCGCGGTCTGTCCAACGGGCTGCGCCCGTTGTCGAACCCCGGTCGGGGATTCTCATCCCCCCACGGCGTGTGCAATATACGAAAAAAAAAGCCCGTACTTGCGTACGAACTCTTTCTTAAATATGGCGGTGAGGGGGGGATTCGAACCCCCGATACGTTGCCGTATACACACTTTCCAGGCGTGCTCCTTCAGCCACTCGGACACCTCACCATATTGTTGTTCCCGAACAACTGGAACGGGCGCTAATTTAGGGAAATACACCGCCTGCGTCAATCAACTTTTCCAAAAAATCGTGCGTTTACACAAACTTCAAACAACCTGTAGCTTAATTAAGCGGAAACTGCTTTTTTTGCCAGCGCCAGCGAATTTGCTATGCTGATGATCCCGTTGAAAACGATGAGAATAAGTGCGCAAAAATTCCGCACAACAACCCGCAGGAGTCAATATGGATATCATTTTCTATCACCCTACGTTTGATACCCCCTGGTGGATCGCTGCACTGGAAAACGCCATTCCTGGTGCCAGAGTCCGGGAGTGGAAGTCGGGCGATAACGATCCGGCAGATTATGCGCTGGTCTGGCATCCACCGGTAGAGATGCTGGAAGGGCGCAAACTTAAGGCCGTGTTTGCACTCGGCGCCGGGGTGGATTCGATCCTGAGCAAACTGAAAGCCCATCCCACGATGCTGGATCCCGCTATTCCTCTCTTTCGTCTCGAAGATACCGGTATGGGTTTGCAAATGCAGGAGTACGCGGTCAGTCAGGTGTTGCACTGGTTCCGCCGCTTTGATGATTACCAGGCGCTTAAAAATGAGAGCCAGTGGCGACCGCTACCGGAATATACGCGCGAGGAGTTTACCGTGGGGATCATGGGGGCTGGCGTGCTGGGGGCAAAAGTAGCTGAAAGCCTGCAGGCCTGGGGCTTCCCGCTGCGCTGCTGGAGTCGCAGCCGCAAAGCCTGGCCGGGTGTCGAGAGTTTTGCAGGTAGCGAAGAGCTGGGTGCGTTCCTCAGCAAGACCCGAGTGTTGATTAATCTGCTGCCTAATACAGCGGAAACGGTCGGCATCATCAATGGAAAACTGTTTGATCAATTGCAGGATGGCGCTTATCTGCTCAATCTCGCGCGCGGAGTCCACGTTATTGAAGAGGATTTGTTGACCGCGCTGAACGGCAAAAAACTCAAAGGGGCGATGCTGGATGTCTTCAGTCGTGAACCGCTGCCAGTGGACAGCCCACTGTGGAAACATCCGCGCGTGGCGATGACGCCGCATATTGCGGCAGTCACGCGTCCTGCAGAAGCCGTTGCCTATATTTCCCGCACGATCACACATCTGGAAAACGGTGAAGCGGTGACCGGACAGGTCGACCGCCAGCGTGGCTACTGAGGTATACCCGGTGGATGCCGGGTTTCGACTAATAAACGCGGGCGATTCCTGCTATCCTTGTCGAAAAATGACCACAGGAGAGAGACATGTATCCCGTTGACCTGCATATGCATACCGTCGCCAGCACCCATGCTTATAGCACCCTGAGCGATTACATCGTTCAGGCTAAACGCCAGGGACTGAAACTGTTCGCAATTACCGATCACGGCCCGGACATGGCGGATGCTCCGCATCACTGGCATTTTATCAATATGCGCATCTGGCCACGTGTGGTGGATGGGGTAGGGATCCTGCGCGGCATTGAAGCAAACATCAAAAACATCGAAGGTGAAATTGACTGTACTGGTCCGATGCTCACCTCACTGGATCTGATCATCGCAGGCTTCCATGAACCGGTTTTCGCTCCTCACGATGAAGCCACCAATACGCAGGCGATGATCGCCACCATGGCAAGCGGCGTCGTGCATATCATTAGTCATCCCGGCAACCCGAAATATCCTGTTGATATCACGGCGATTGCCCAGGCGGCAGCGAAATATGACGTTGCGCTGGAGATAAACAACTCCTCATTCCTCCATTCACGCAAAGGCAGTGAAGCGAACTGTCGCGCGGTGGCGGCAGCGGTGCGTGATGCTGGCGGTTGGGTGGCATTGGGCTCAGATTCGCATACCGCCTTTACGATGGGGGATTTCAGCGAGTGCCTGAAAATCCTCGAAGACGTGAACTTCCCGGAAGATCGTATTTTAAACGTGACGCCGAAACGATTACTCAATTTCCTGGAATCGCGCGGAATGCCGCCGATTCCTGAATTTGCTGAACTTTAACCACCACGAGCTGGAATATTTTGATGAACGAGTTTTCTATCCTGTGCCGCGTACTGGGATCGCTGTATTACCGTCAACCGCAGGATCCTTTACTGGTTCCGCTTTTTACCCTGATTCGCGAAGGCAAACTCTCGGCAAGCTGGCCGCTCGAGCAGGATGAACTGTTGGCGCGTTTGCAGAAAAGCTGTGATATGGCCCAACTGGCGGCGGATTACAATGCGTTGTTCGTCGGGGCGGAGTGCGCAGTGCCTCCGTATCGCAGCGCGTGGGTGGACGGGGCGACAGAATCTGAGGTGCGGACGTTCCTCTCCTCACGCGGTATGCCGCTTGCCGAAACGCCAGCCGATCATATTGGTACGTTGCTGCTGGCAGCCTCGTGGCTGGAAGATCAGTCTGCGGAAGATGAAAGTGAGGCGCTGGAAACGCTCTTTGCGGATTATATCCTTCCGTGGTGCGACACCTTCCTCGGGAAAGTTGAAGCGCACGCCACCACCCCTTTCTGGCGGACAATGGCACCCATAACACGCGATGCGATTGGCGCAATGTGGGAAGAACTGGACGAAGAGGGTGATGCATAAATGTGATTTAAGTCACCTTTTAGTGCAACGATAAATTATCATTGCATAAATTGTGTGCACGATCTCATTCATGTTATCTCTTTCTGCTATCATGCGCGGCATGAATATACTTCTTTCCATAGCAATCACAACGGGCATCCTCTCCGGTATCTGGGGATGGGTGGCCGTCTCTCTTGGCTTACTGAGTTGGGCAGGATTTCTGGGCTGTACGGCCTATTTCGCCTGTCCGCAGGGTGGGTTAAAGGGGCTGGCCATTTCGGCCTCCACGTTGTTGAGCGGTGTGGTGTGGGCGTTGGTCATTATTTACGGTAGCGCGTTGACGCCGCATCTGGAACTGGTGGGTTATGCGATCACCGGCGTTGTGGCCTTCCTGATGTGTATCCAGGCAAAGCAAGTCTTGCTGTCATTTGTGCCGGGTACATTTATCGGTGCCTGCGCCACGTTTGCCGGGCAGGGTGACTGGAAACTGGTTCTGCCGTCGCTGGCAGTCGGTTTGCTCTTTGGTTATGCCATGAAAAACAGCGGGCTGTGGCTGGCGGCGCGGCGAGAAAGACAAAGTACGCGCACAATAGCGGAAAATAAAAAAGCGTGAGGAAATCCTCACGCTTTTTTTTATCTCAGTCATCAGGATTCCGGCGGTACCGACATATGGCGGTATTTCACCAGAATGTCGTTCTGGCGATCGGTTTTATTCTGCAAATCCCACAGCCCGCGATCGATACCATCGTTGATGAGGAAGATGACGCCGGTTTCAATGGCGGACATCAGGCATAACATCACCGGCTCGTTGGAGGTGTAGCCAATTTCACCTTCCAGCAGTCTCTGGTAATCGATAAAGCGGAACACCCCTGCCTGCACTTCATAAGACAGAATGGTTTTACTGGTATTGACCGAGGAGAGGATCTCACCGGTACTGACGTTGACCACGCGCAGGTTCACCGCGATCTGGTCAAGCTGGTATTGCGTGTCTGCACCAATACCGAAATAACGTGCGCCCACACCGCCGGATTTCACGTTACTTTCGTAACCAATAATCGATCCTTCCACCATGATGTTTGCCGCCGTCAGAGACTGTAGCGGGATCCGGTTGTTGATGGCGACAGTCCCGTTTTCCTGGGCGGCACGAATGATCTTACGTTCATTCAGCAAGTTTTGCAGTCCCTGACGCTCCAGCGGTACAAACCAGCGGGAGTCTTTCAGCGCCGTAACCAGCATTGCAGTGGCGCTTTGCGGGACGGCAGTCGAGAAGTTACTGGCCGGATAGGGTTTAAACTGTCCGGTTTCATCCTGAATGTTATACACCGAGACAAAAATTTTGCCCGTTGGCATCGGTAAATGCGTTAAATCCTTATAACTTTGCGCACGGGGCATTAATGTCGGCTTAGCGGCTTCTTTTGGCGGGGCGGTCAAGCATCCGCTCAGTAAAATGACGGCGACGAGTACAAGTAAGCGCTGCATGATAATTGTCCTTACGAAGCGGTGCTTAGAAACCGGTGGAATCTGACTGTAAACCCGACACTTCTATCGTCGATGTTTTTCCCGTTTTCCGGTCCGTGACATTTAGCTGCAACTGACCATCCCGGTTGGCAATATCAACAATGAAATCATTCGTCACCATCCTGCCGGGTTTACCCGTATTTATATTGGTCAACAGTCCGCCTAAGATTTGCGACTGAATGGCCTGAGTGAAGTTATCCAACGCGGAGGGAGTTTCAATTCCGTAATCGTCGTTATAACTGGGATCTTTATAAGAGTTCTGCGCCTGGGCGCTATTCAGTAAAAAAGAACCGTTATTGGGGTTTCCACCAAAGTTGGGATTACGGAACTGGAAGGTCATATTTCCGGCCCAACTTAATGGCGAAATAAGCATGAGTACTACTACTGCATGTTTGACACGCATTACAGCCTCCGGACAAAAATCACTTTTTAGAATTCGTCATGCGTTAAATCGCCGGTGCTCAATAGTGTTTGATCTATTTGCCGACGGTTTAAAGCGTCCTCGGTTTGTGCCAGCGCGAAGACAACAGTTTTTTCGAAGTCTCTTTTCGTTGGAAATAAAAAAGTCTGGAATATAACGTCCTGATTAACCGTTATTGTGATCCAACTTCCCCAACGTGCACTGGGTCGCTCATTGATGGTTAAATTACCTGGATAATCACTTTCCCATTTGTCGCTAAAAGCACGATAAAAATCGTGGCCAATAGACGAAACCGTGTGGTCAGTTAAGAGCCCAGGAACTTCAACTTCTACAGCCTGCGAAGCGCTGGCAGCGAGCAGAAACTGTGCCGCTACAAGCCAGGTCAAATAGCGTTTCATGGCTTTATCGCCTGAGGTTATCATTTGCCCACGAAACCGCCTGGGTACGATTTTTGACAGCTATCTTTTTGAAAAGATTATAAAGATGCGTCTTAACCGTGTTTTCACTGATAAACAGTGAACGCGCGATTTCGATGTTTGAGGCGCCGATGCGTAGCTTATTCAGGATCTCTTTTTCACGATGAGTCAGGAGAGCTGACTCTGTGCTGTTGTAACGGTAATTACCAGAATGCGTGATCAGATAGCTGGCCAGTTTCTGTGAGAAGTAGCATTCTCCCCGCAGGATCCCCTGCAAACCGTTTACGACACGCTCTTCGTCATCCGCTACGTAAAACACGCCATTGATATGTGGCCAGTTTTCAATATCCCGGTAGGGATAATCATCGGGGGTGTTCAACAATAATGTCTTTAAATTGTTGTTCTTCCGACTTAAGTTGTCTTGCCAGTAATGGATTAGCTTTTTATCCGCTTCCATCATATCGACTAAAACAATACAACTGGTGGATATATCATCCAGAGAACGTTGAATATTATGCAGTTTTCCGGTGAGGGCCAGAGATTGTTTTAAATGCTGCAATAAGGCTGTGGCTTGCAGGGATGGTTTGGTGATCAACAATAATGTATGACCATGAATACTATGGACTTCATTAAACATGATGAAACCCCACTTTTTTAGTCGCACACCTGACAGCTGCCTTTAAAAATCAGGCACCAGAAGTACTGACAGATGTTGCACTGCTGTGTGTAATAAAATAAGAATCAGCCCGAACGGGTCAAAATATTAATACAAATGAACTACAACTGATTTCAATCTAGCCATTACAAATCTTAAAGCAAGTGTTAAACATGTAACAGAATGTAAAAGTATATATTAATTTGTTAATCTTAAGCTTTTTTTAAGTTTAGATTTGATAGAAAAGTTGTACATCCAGCCGTTATTGCACAGATTTAAAAAATCATACAAATTATATTAACGTTATGAATTTAAAGTAATAAAACAAAATCGTGCTAGCACTTAATCCGCCAAAAAATTGTCTTATCATTACATCCTCTGGCGTCGCGCATTTTGGTGACGAAAAAAACGATGCTTGTCACGACTTGCTCATCTCTCTCTTCTTCAACGGCACAACAGGGCCTGGAAAGTCCACTGTACAGCCCATTGGCCAATGTCGTGAAAATGCATCAACGGTAAGTCTGAAGAAAATAAAATAAGCGTAAATAACAGGGGATTCGTACCCTGATTAGCACTTTAAGGTGAGCGAATATATAAAAATACCACTGGCGGGTGAGTTATTTAAAATGTTTCCGCAGACATACTCTTCATCGTAACGCGGCGTTAACAAATTACGTTTAGCGTTAACAACAAAACTGATGAGAATGTTATTTTCTCGATGTACGACCAGGTCCAGGGTGACAACATGAAAAACAAATTGTTATTTATGATGTTAACAGTACTGGGTGCGCCTGGGATTGCTTCCGCAACGAGTTATGATTTAGCGCATTCAGAATATAACTTTGCGGTAAATGAATTAAGCAAGTCTTCATTTAATCAGGCAGCCATTATTGGTCAAGTCGGCACTGATAATAGTGCAAAGATACGCCAGGACGGCTCTAAGCTTTTGTCGGTAGTTTCACAAGAAGGTGGAAGCAACCGCGCCAAAGTTGACCAATCAGGAGCTTATAATTTTGCGTATATTGCTCAGTCGGGTAATTCCAATGATGCCAGTATTTCGCAAAGTAATTACGGTAATACTGCGATGATTATCCAGAAAGGTTCTGGAAATAAAGCAAATATTACTCAGTATGGTACGCAGAAAACAGCAGTTGTAGTGCAGAGACAGTCGCAAATGGCAATTCGCGTAACTCAACGCTAATACATTGACGACTCTTAAATCAATCCGATGGGGGTTTACCATGAAACTTTTACAAGTGGCAGCATTTGCAGCAATCGTGGTTTCTGGCAGTGCTCTGGCTGGTTCCGTTTCACAATGGGGCGGCGGCAGCGATCACGGCAGCAGCTCTGGCCCGGATTCAAACCTGAGCATTTATCAGTTCGGGACCAATAACGCCGCACTTGCGCTGCAAAGCGACGCTCGTAAATCAGACACAACAATCACCCAGCACGGCTATGGTAACGGCGCCGATGTTGGTCAGGGTGCAGATAACAGCACCATTGATCTGACTCAGAAAGGCTTCAAAAACAACGCCACCATCGATCAGTGGAACGGCAAAAACTCGGATATTACTGTGAGCCAATACGGTGGACGTAACGCCGCGCTGGTTAACCAGACAGCTTCTGACTCCAGCGTTCTGGTTAAACAAGTTGGTTTTGGTAACAACGCCACGGCTAACCAGTACTAATTCAGTTTCTGTGCTGAATATAAACAGGGCGAAAGCCCTGTTTTTTTTCGGGAGGACATCATGAACACCATATTACTCCTTGCGGCGCTCTCTAATCAGATAACCTTCGCGACAACCCAGCAAGGTGACATTTACACGATTACGCCCCAGGTCACTCTGACGCAGCCCTGCGTGTGTCAGGTGCAGATCTTAGCCCTTCGCGAAGGCGTGGCGGGACAAAGCCAGTCACGACAGAAAAAGACCCTTTCTCTGCCTGCTAATCAAGCCATTGATTTGACCAGACTCAGTTTAAATATTTCGGCACAGGACACCGTCAAAATCGTGGTCACGGTTTCTGACGGGCAGTCGCTGCATTTATCACAACAGTGGCCGCCCTCTGCGAAACCGTCATAACTGGCGTTAATTTATGCGGTTACGGTGGCGGAGGTGAGGTGACTGAACTATGAATAGAGTGACGCGGAATGCGTGACTCCTGGGCGTAATCGCCGTCAGGGAAACATCACCCCTCAAGGATGAATGTTCATTGAGGAAACCATCATGCCGTTATCTGTCACGCGTAATAAAAGCGTTCTGCTTTTCAGTCTTCTTGCCCTGTATTCAGTCGCCGTAATGGCAGATACGGGAGGGCAGGGCGGGGTTATACATTTCACCGGTCAAATTGTGGAACCGCCCTGCGAAGTGAGTCAGATGCAACAGCGCCTTGCGATGTCGTGCGATAACGAGGGGCGCATGCAGACCCGCTATTATTCCCCGCAGGAAATGCTCAAAGCGCCGCAGCACTTTAGACAAATTGCCGCGGTCGATCTGCACTACCTCGACGAACAGAAAAAGCTGGCAGTGATGAGTATCGACTATCGCTGAATGGGCGGGTCAGACAAACTCACGAAAAAAGCGATTTCAGGGGGACCCCTGCTGTACACTTACGAAATAGAGTGAAGCAAGGAGGTACTATGGAATCGCGTATTCATGTTATCCAGGGGGATATCACTACCGTCGCGGTCGATGTCATCGTCAATGCCGCAAACTCGTCACTGATGGGCGGCGGAGGCGTTGATGGGGCGATCCACCGCGCCGCGGGTCCCGCATTACTGGAAGCTTGCATGAAGGTCAGGCAGCAGCAGGGTGAATGCCCAACGGGTCATGCGGTGATAACGCTTGCGGGTAACCTCCCTGCCAAAGCGGTCATTCACACTGTCGGCCCTGTCTGGCGCGGCGGCGAGCATAACGAAGCGCAACTGTTACAGGATGCATACTTCAATAGCCTGAATCTGGCGCTGGCCAATGGCTACACCTCTATTGCGTTTCCGGCAATCAGTACCGGGGTTTACGGGTATCCGCGAGCGGCGGCTGCGGAAATAGCGCTCAAGACCGTTTCGGAATTTATAACCCGTCGCGCCTTACCTGAGCAGATATACTTTGTCTGTTATGACGACGAAACAGCCCGACTCTACCAACGTTTACTTACCCAACAAGGCGATGAATGAGCTGACCCGGCTCGCCCGCGGCACGCGTCCTCTGTGTGAAAATCATCCCGGAGAGTGCGGCATCCTTGTGCTGGATGACAGTCTGGACGCCTTTGCCGCCCGCTACCGTCTGGCAGAAATGGCGGAGCGTACGCTGGATGTTCAGTACTATATCTGGGAAGACGACATGTCCGGGCGACTGCTGTTCGCCGTTCTGCTGGCGGCGGCAAAACGGGGCGTCCATGTGCGCCTGTTGCTTGATGACAACAACACGCCGGGGCTGGATGATACCCTGCAACTGCTCGATGCCCATCCCAACATTGACGTTCGCCTGTTTAATCCATTCTCTTTTCGCATCCTGCGAATGCTGGGCTATCTGACCGATTTTGCCCGGCTCAATCGGCGGATGCATAACAAAAGCTATACCGCAGATGGCGTCGTCACTCTGGTGGGCGGGCGAAACATAGGCGACGCCTATTTCGGCGCGGGCGAGGAACCGCTATTTTCCGACCTGGACGTGATGGCGATCGGACCCGTCGTCAGGGAGGTCGCGGACGATTTTGAACGCTACTGGCGCTGTGCGTCGGTCTCGACGTTGAAATCGGTGCTGGCGCTTTCGGAGCAAGAAATCACCGAGCGCATCGAGTTACCCGACGCCTGGTACAAGAATGAAATCGCCCGTCGATACCAGCATAAACTGGAAACCAGCGCCTTTATGACTCATCTCGATCGCGGGGCGCTGCCGCTTATCTGGGCGAAGACCCGGCTATTAAGTGACGACCCTTTAAAAGGCGAGGGGAAAGCGCAGCGTCACTCTTTGCTGCCACAACGCCTGTTTGACGTGATGGGTTCACCAGTAGAACGGATTGACATCATCTCTGCCTATTTTGTCCCGACCCGGGCAGGCGTCGCGCAGTTGCTGAAACTGGTGCGTAAAGGCGTCAAAATTGCGATCCTCACCAACTCATTAGCCGCCAATGATGTGGCGGTGGTGCATGCCGGTTACGCGCGCTGGCGGAAAAAGCTGTTGCGTTATGGCGTAGAACTGTACGAGTTAAAGCCGACACGCGATCGCGACGTCGTCCTCCACGATCGCGGATTGACCGGTAATTCCGGCTCCAGCCTGCACGCCAAGACGTTCAGCATTGATGGACGCAAAGTGTTTATTGGCTCGCTCAATTTTGATCCGCGCTCCACGCTGTTGAACACCGAGATGGGCTTTGTGATTGAAAGTGAGACGCTGGCGACGCTTATTCACCGACGATTCACTGAGAGTCAGCGCGATGCGGCCTGGAAACTGCGACTCGATCGCTGGGGACGAATTAACTGGGTAGACAGGCAGCAGGACGAAGAGCAGGTGCTAAAAAAAGAACCCGCCACAGGATTCTGGAAGCGGGTTCTGGTACGACTGGCGACGCTATTGCCGGTCGAGTGGCTGCTTTAATGTCGCAGTAAGCATCAACTGGTCACTTTTTTGCTTTGTTCCTGTCTGACCGGCGGTTTGCCGGAGAAGAGGAATTTGAGCAGCGGAATGCGCAAATGAATTTCGTACAATACCAGCGCGATGCCAACGACAAAGATCAGTCCGCAGAGAAAGCCCAACAGATTCGACGAAATATGCGGCGTGATCCACGCACCGTAAAACAGCGTTAACGGATGATGCACCAGGTAGATAAACAGCGACGCATTGACAAAATAGGTGACGCGGGCTGACTGGAAATTGAGCAAACGGTGGCCGAGGGAAAACACCACATTGACCATCCATAATCCGAGTACCATGGTGATGACATATTCCGTTTCGTACATCCAGGCGTCGCCACTGCCGTAACGCTGATTCAGCAAATAGGCGATGAAGGCGCAAGCCGCTGCCAGCGTGCATCCCCGGGAAGGCGTGGTGAAAAGCGCCTTCAGTTCAGGTGAGATAAAGGCCAGCGCGCCCAGCATAAAGAAAGGCACATAAAAGAGCGTTTGCATCACGACGAAATTAAACAAGCCATCGCTGAGAATCGGTGGATAAATAATGAACAGCGTCCGTCGCACCACCGCGTAGCCAATCCCCAGACAGAAAAAGATTAGCGTCAGCTTGCCCATTGACATGGCGGCCAGTCGCTTTTTATCCGCTTTTTCCAGGCTTTTTCGCATCCGGCTAAATACCCACAAGCTGACGGTTGTTAATACCACCAGTACCAGTAAGAACCAGAGATGAGAAATTAACTCCCAGATCAGCGTATTATATTTTTCATACAGTGAGAGCGTATGCCAGCTGTCGGCTTTTCCCTTGACATATTGCAGCATAATAAATTGCGGCAACGTTAACAGTGGAATAGCGGTAAGCATCGGAATGCCCACGCGCTCGACGCGTACTTTCCACCAGCGTTTCAGCGGATAACGCAGGAATAACATGTACGAAAAATAACCGGAAATAACGAAAAAGACCTGCATCCGGAATGAATGGATAAAATCGTTAAACAGGGTCAGCCACCAGGAAGGCTCAGCGCTGTTCACATGCCAGCTATGGCCGGAATAAATCAATGAAATATGGAAGGGAATACCCAACAACATCAGCCAGGCGCGGATGGAGTCAAGAAAGTATTCACGCTGTGCGGGTACGGGATTCATAGAGGTTTTCGTATTCTCAGATTCTCAGACTAATCGTCTTATCCCTAAGCCGATTAATCGTTACAGTCGGTGGCAACCCTACACGAAGAACAACGACCTGTCTCCAGGATAAGCACGCAAAGTGAAAAAGGGCCCGGCAAGGTGCCTAAACCATGAGCCAGCGTGCTGAACAATGCAGGGATTCAGTTGTCCTAATGCCTGATTATCCATTAAAATAGATCGGATCGATATAAGCACACAAAGGGGGAAGTGCTTACTAATTATGAAACATAAATCACAAATGATGAAAATGCGTTGGTTGGGTGCGGCAGTCATGTTAACGCTGTACACGTCGTCGGCCTGGGCCTTCTCCATCGATGACGTTGCAAAGCAAGCTCAATCCTTAGCCGGTAAAGGCTATGAGGCGCCAAAAAGTAACTTGCCCTCCGTTTTCCGCGACATGAAATATGCGGACTATCAGCAGATCCAGTTTAATCGCGATAAAGCTTACTGGAGCAATCTCAAAACCCCATTCAAGCTCGAATTTTACCACCAGGGTATGTACTTCGACACACCGGTCAAAATCAATGAAGTCACGGCAACCGCTGTCAAAAGAATCAAATACAGCCCGGACTACTTTAATTTTGGCGATGTGCAGCATGATAAAGACACGGTAAAAGATCTCGGCTTTGCGGGTTTCAAAGTGTTGTACCCGATCAACAGCAAAGACAAAAATGATGAAATCGTCAGTATGCTTGGCGCGAGCTACTTCCGCGTTCTGGGTGCCGGTCAGGTTTATGGTCTCTCTGCGCGCGGTCTGGCCATCGATACCGCGCTGCCCTCAGGTGAAGAATTTCCCCGCTTCCGTGAGTTCTGGATCGAACGTCCAAAACCGACTGACAAACGCCTGACGATTTATGCGTTACTGGACTCTCCGCGTGCGGCCGGGGCCTATCGTTTTGTGATAATCCCTGGGCGTGACACCGTTGTCGACGTGCAATCGAAAGTCTACCTGCGCGATAAGGTCGGCAAACTGGGCGTGGCGCCGTTAACCAGTATGTTCCTGTACGGACCGAATCAGCCTTCTCCGGCGACCAACTACCGTCCGGAACTGCATGACTCCAACGGCTTGTCGATTCATGCCGGCAACGGCGAATGGATCTGGCGTCCGCTGAATAACCCGAAACATCTCGCGGTGAGCAGTTTTGCGATGGAAAACCCGCAGGGGTTTGGCCTGTTGCAGCGTGGTCGTCAGTTCTCTCGCTTTGAAGATCTCGAAGACCGTTACGATCTGCGCCCAAGCGCCTGGATCACGCCGAAAGGCGAGTGGGGCAAAGGTAAGATTGAACTGGTTGAAATTCCAACCAATGATGAAACCAACGATAACATCGTGGCTTACTGGACGCCGGATCAACTGCCTGAACCTGGCAAAGAGATGAACTTCAAATACACCCTGACGTTTAGCCGTGATGAAGACAAACTTCATGCGCCGGATAACGCTTGGGTGCAGCAGACGCGTCGCTCCACTGGCGATGTCAAACAGTCGAATCTCATTCGCCAGCCTGATGGCACGATCGCCTTCGTGGTGGACTTCACCGGCACGGACATGAAAAAACTGCCGCAGGATACTCCGGTCACCGCGCAAACCAGCATCGGCGACAACGGCGAGATTGTGGAAACAACGGTGCGTTACAACCCGGTCACTAAAGGTTGGCGTATGACGATGCGCGTGAAAGTGAAAGATGCGAAGAAAACCACTGAAATGCGTGCTGCATTGGTCAATGCCGATCAGACGTTGAGTGAAACCTGGAGCTACCAGTTACCTGCCAATGAATAAGACAACTGAGTACATTGACGCCTTGCCGCTCTCGGACATCGAGAAAGCGGCATTGCCGAAAACTGACATTCGCGCGGTGCATGAAGCGCTGGATGCCGAGCATCGCCGTTACTCGCGAGAAGACGATTCACCGCAGGGTTCTGTCAAAGCCCGTCTGCAACAAGCCTGGCCAGACTCGCTGGGCGAAGGGCAACTGATCAAAGATGACGAAGGGCGCGACCAGCTTCAGGCGATGCCGAAAGCCAAACGATCATCGATGTTCCCCGATCCCTGGCGTACCAACCCGGTTGGGCGTTTCTGGGATCGCCTGCGCGGACGTGACGTTACGCCGCGCTATCTTGCGCGTCTGACCAAAGAAGAGCAGGAAAACGAGCAGAAGTGGCGTACCGTCGGCACGATTCGTCGTTACACGCTGCTGTTGCTGACGCTGGCGCAGACGGTCGTTGCGACCTGGTACATGAAGACGATTCTGCCGTATCAGGGCTGGGCGCTGATCAATCCGGCGGATATGGTCGGGCAGGATCTGTGGGTCTCTTTCATGCAGTTGCTGCCGTATATGCTGCAAACCGGCATTTTGATCCTCTTTGCGGTGTTGTTCTGCTGGGTTTCAGCCGGGTTCTGGACCGCGCTGATGGGCTTCCTGCAATTGCTGATTGGTCGCGATAAGTACAGTATTTCGGCGTCAACGGTCGGTGACGAACCGCTGAATCCGCAGCACCGTACCGCGCTGATTATGCCTATCTGTAACGAAGACGTTGATCGCGTTTTTGCTGGTCTGCGCGCCACATGGGAATCGGTAAAAGCGACCGGCAACGGCGAGCATTTCGATGTCTATATTCTTAGCGACAGCTACAACCCTGATATTTGCGTCGCAGAGCAAAAGGCGTGGATGGAGCTGATTGCTGAAGTGCAGGGCGAAGGGCAGATTTTCTATCGCCGTCGTCGCCGTCGCGTGAAGCGTAAAAGCGGTAACATTGATGACTTCTGCCGTCGCTGGGGCAGCCAGTACAGCTACATGGTGGTACTCGACGCTGACTCCGTGATGACCGGTGAGTGCCTGAGCGGTCTGGTGCGTTTGATGGAAGCGAACCCGAACGCCGGGATCATCCAGTCATCGCCGAAGGCGTCCGGCATGGACACCCTGTATGCACGCTGTCAGCAGTTTGCGACGCGCGTATACGGACCCTTGTTCACCGCCGGTTTGCACTTCTGGCAGTTGGGTGAATCCCACTACTGGGGCCACAACGCCATCATCCGCGTGAAGCCGTTCATCGAACACTGTGCGCTGGCACCGCTGCCGGGCGAAGGCTCTTTCGCCGGTTCTATCCTGTCGCATGACTTCGTGGAAGCGGCGCTGATGCGTCGTGCCGGGTGGGGCGTGTGGATTGCTTACGATCTGCCTGGCTCCTATGAAGAGCTGCCGCCGAACCTGCTGGATGAACTGAAGCGTGACCGCCGCTGGTGTCACGGCAACCTGATGAACTTCCGTCTGTTCCTTGTGAAAGGGATGCACCCGGTTCACCGCGCCGTGTTCCTGACCGGGGTGATGTCTTATCTCTCCGCGCCGCTGTGGTTTATGTTCCTCGCGCTGTCGACCGCGCTGCAGGTGGTACACGCGCTCACCGAGCCGCAATACTTCCTGCAACCGCGCCAGCTATTCCCGGTCTGGCCGCAGTGGCGTCCTGAACTGGCGATTGCGCTGTTTGCTTCAACGATGGTGCTGCTGTTCCTGCCAAAACTGCTGAGTATTCTGCTTATCTGGTGTAAAGGCACCAAAGAGTTCGGTGGATTTATTCGCGTGACGCTGTCGCTGCTGCTGGAGGTGTTGTTCTCCGTACTGCTGGCGCCGGTGCGCATGCTGTTCCACACCGTTTTCGTGGTGAGCGCCTTCCTCGGTTGGGAAGTGGTCTGGAATTCGCCGCAGCGAGATGATGACTCTACGCCGTGGGGCGAAGCGTTTATGCGCCACGGTTCGCAACTGCTGCTGGGTCTGGTGTGGGCGGTCGGGATGGCGTGGCTGGATCTGCGCTTCCTGTTCTGGTTGGCGCCGATTGTCGTCTCGCTGATCCTGTCGCCGTTTGTCTCGGTTATCTCCAGCCGTTCAACGGTCGGTTTGCGCACCAAACGCTGGAAGCTGTTCCTGATCCCGGAAGAGTATTCGCCGCCGCAGGTACTGGTGGATACCGATAAGTATCTGGTGATGAACCGTAAACGCGCGCTCGACGATGGCTTTATGCATGCGGTATTTAACCCGTCGTTTAACGCGCTGGCGACGGCGATGGCGACGGCACGTCACCGTGCAAGCCATGTGCTGGAAATTGCCCGCGATCGTCACGTCGAACAAGCGCTGAACGAAACGCCGGAAAAACTGAATCGCGACCGCCGCCTGGTGCTGCTGAGCGATCCGGTGACGATGGCGCGTTTGCACTATCGTGTCTGGAATTCGCCAGAGAAGTATTCGTCGTGGGTGAGTTACTATCAGGACATTACCCTGAACCCGCAGACGCTGAAAACGCTGTAAGCGCGATCCGGCTGAATCATCTGAAAAATACCGGCCTGCGCCGGTATTTTTTTATACTGAAGAAAACGAATGATGAGGTATTACGTGCGACTCGTAGCGGTGGGCATCATGGTCATGCTGTTAAGCGGGTGCGGCAGCATTATCAGCCGGACAATCCCCGGACAGGGGCATGGCAACCAGTACTATCCGGGAGTGCAATGGGACGTCCGGGACTCGGCATGGCGCTATGTCACCATTATCGATCTGCCCTTCTCGCTGGTATTTGACACGCTGCTGTTGCCGCTCGATATGCATCACGGCCCTTACGAGTAGTTACCGCTCATCCCACTCATCGGCTGCGGTTTGCCCCTCTTCGGTGTCCAGCGGGGGCTCAAGCTGAAATTCGCCTTCGTCCCATTCGTGCAGCGTATTCTCTTCCAGCCACTCCTGGCGGATCTCTATCTCATCATAATCGCCGTCAAAGACGCTTTGGGCAGCTTCGCCGCTGAGCATCGGCAGGCATTCGCCTTCCTCTCCTTCGTCGGCAAAAAACTCAACCTGCCACATGATGTCGCCATCCTGTAGCACGTACTTTTGCACGTTAAGCTGCTGTACATTGGCTTCGTCCTGCTCAAGCTCAGGATGGTCCGCCAAAAATTCTTCACGGGCTGAGTCAATGGCTTCTTCCAGCGTTGCATACATGGTCATCAGAGTCTCCCTTTGATTTGACTAGGTATTCAGGGAAAGAATAGCTGATTCTCCGGTTATGCAAGTATGAATGCTGAAAAATCATCCCACGGTTCGTGAGAGGGCACGGCGACGCAGGCTGTTCCAGGAATAAATGGCGTTAAACAGCACCACTCCGGCGGTGACCAGAAAGACAGCGCGGAAGCCATAGTTGGCGGAAATCGCTGCGCCCATAAGTGGGCCGGTCACGTTGCCAATATCGCGAAACGACTGGTTGTAACTGAAGATGCGTCCGGCGATTTGGTTTGTGGAGTTATAGACCAGCAGCGTCTGTACCGCCGGTAACAGCGCGCCGTCGGCAGCACCCAGTAAAAAACGCAGCACCGCCAGTTGCCACGGGGTCTGAACAAAGGACATCGGGATCAGCAGCAGAACAGAAAGGATCAGCGCGACGATGAGGATTTTCTCCGGCCCGATGCGGTCTCCCAGCTTGCCTAACCTGGGTGCGCTGAGTAACGCGGCGACGCCGGGCACGGAGGCAATCATCCCGCTAATAAACGCAATATTGCTGACGTTACCTGCCAGTTCCCGCACATAGAGCGTCAGAATTGGCGCAATGGAACCGGTCGCCACCTGAATAATCAGCGTTGTGACAAACAGACTCAATACCAGTTTCGGGTTTTTAAGCGTGGCGACCACTTCCCGGACGCGTAGCATCTCTTTCTTGCTGATCGGCTTGAAGTTCTCGCGAATAAAAAACAGCGTCAGTAAAAAACAGATCAGCAGTACCGTTGCGGTGATGAAGAAAACCGGGCGCAGGCCGTACTGATCGGCGAGCAGGCCGCCCGCCAGCGGACCGAGCAGCGCACCGCTGACGCCGCCGGTAGAGAGCGTTCCCAGCGCCCAGCCGCTTTTATTACGCGGCACCTGAGTGGCGATCAGGGCGTTGGCGTTAGGGATAAATCCGCCCAGCAGTCCGAGCAGCGCGCGCAGCACCAGAAACTGCCAGATGTTCTGTGCCACGCCCATCAGCAGCATCACTATCGCCATCCCCAGTGCCGATCGCAGCAGCATGATCTTTCTGCCCTTGCGATCGGCGAGTCCGCCCCAGAAGGGAGAGGCGAAAGCGGAGAAAAGAAACGTAATACTGAAAACCAGCCCGGACCACATATTGAGCGCGCTGTGGCCCGTCACGCCGAGTTGTTCGACGTATAACGGTAAAAACGGCATCACCAGGCTGAATGCGGCACCGGTTAAGAAACAGCCGAGCCAGGCGACGGTGAGATTACGTTTCCAGTTGATGGGTGTATCAGAGGGTGACATAGCGATCCGCGTGTGATGCGCTGTTGGCGCTATCAGGCAAAAAATGAATATAAATTAAGCATATTCATTATGCGCCTGTCGGCGGAGGGTCGCAATGTGGGGAGCTTTTATCGCTAAAAGCGGTGAAAAAGCAGCCCGGAAAGACTGCTTTGCAGGATTTAATAGCGGGAAGGCACGCCAGCAGGACGCGTTTTGAAGCGACGGTGCAGCCACATGTACTGTTCCGGCGCCATCATGATGCACTTCTCCACAATCTTGTTCATCCAGGTGGCCGTGGTTTCTGCGTCGTCCAGCGGCGGTGAACACTCTGGCGGTAACATAATCAACTGGTAGCCTTTGCCATCGGGCTTGCGACGCGGCACAAACGGCACCAGGCAGGCGCTGGACATCCGCGCGAGCATCCAGGTGCCGGAAGTGGTGGCGGCCTGCTCAACGGCAAAAAGCGGGACGAACACGCTGGAGCGCGGGCCATAGTCATGGTCCGGCGCATACCAGACCACTTCGCCTTTCTTCAGCGCCTTAATCATCCCTTTCAGATCTTTGCGATCGAGCATGGATTTGTTGGAGCGCATACGTCCCCAGGTCTGGAGCCAGTCGAGCAGCGGATTATCATTTGGCCGATAAACGCCGATGCCGGGTTCCTGCAAACCGAACTGGCGCGCGCCAAGTTCCAGGGTCAAAAAGTGCAGGCCCACCAACAAGATGCCGCGCTGCTGGGCCTGAACGTCACGAATATGCTCCATGCCGATCACTTCAGTCCAGCGCGCGATGCGACGATCGGACCAGAACCAGGCCATCCCGGTTTCCAGCAGGCCCATACCGACAGACTCAAAATTTTTGACCACCATCGCATGGCGTTCACGCTCGCTCATCTCGGGAAAACAGAGTTCGAGATTACGATACGCAATTTTTGTCCGACGCTTCATCAAACGAAACGCCAGGTGGCCGAGCAAATGGCCAAGACGATAGAGTATCGGATAGGGCAACTGGACGACCAACCAAAGTGAGCCAATACCGAGCCAGGTTAACCAGTACCGTGGATGCAGTAATGCTGCGGAGAACTTAGGTAAATTCGTCATGTCTTTCCTGTTGTATACCTTAAAACGGGCAATTATCTGTATTGTTGCATTTTTTCGCTTTCAGAAAAAATTTGTGGCTCCAGGATGGCGATAAATGCAGCAAATGTTGTTAAATTTTTAGTTTGAAGAAAGAAATGTAGCGCAAAATGTATGGATGTAAATTGGCACTGATTGCTATATGATGCCGGCCGATTCTGATTTTCACTTATTGCAGGACTCGTACACCATGCCAGTGTTACATAACCGCATTTCCAATGACGCCCTCAGAGCCCGGATGTTGGCTGAAACTGAGCCGCGCACAACCATTTCATTCTATAAATATTTTACCATCGCAGACCCGCAGGTCACACGCGATGCGTTGTATCAAAAATTAACAGCGCTGAATGTTTTTGGCCGAATCTATTTGGCGCATGAAGGAATTAACGCCCAAATCAGTGTGCCGCAAAGTCAGGTTGCGGCGTTTCGCCAGCAGTTATATGCCTTTGATCCCGCCCTCGACGGCGTGCGTCTGAACATTGCGCTGGATGATGACGGGAAATCCTTCTGGGTGCTGCGGATGAAAGTGCGTGAGCGGATTGTGGCGGATGGTATTGAGGATCCAAGCTTTGACGCCAGCGATGTCGGCGATTATCTGAAGGCCGCCGAAGTGAACGCGATGCTCGACGACCCGGATGCGCTGTTCATCGATATGCGTAACCACTACGAATATGAAGTGGGCCATTTTGAGAATGCGCTGGAAATTCCGGCTGACACCTTCCGCGAGCAGTTGCCAAAAGCGGTCGAGATGATGCAGGAACACAAAGATAAAAAGATAGTGATGTACTGCACCGGTGGTATTCGCTGCGAAAAAGCCAGCGCCTGGATGAAGCATAACGGCTTTAGCAAAGTGTGGCACATTGAGGGCGGCATCATCGAATATGCGCGCAAGGCTCGTGAGCAGGGGTTACCGGTGCGTTTCATCGGCAAAAACTTTGTGTTTGATGAGCGCATGGGTGAGCGCATCTCAGAAGAGGTGATTGCCCATTGTCATCAATGCGGCGCGCCATGCGACAGCCACACCAATTGTAAGAATGACGGTTGCCATTTGCTGTTTATTCAGTGTCCGGCGTGTGCGCAAAAGTACAACGGCTGCTGTAGCGAGATCTGCTGCGAAGAAAGCGCGTTACCGGAAGAAGAGCAGCGCCGCCTTCGTGCGGGACGCGAGAACGGCAATAAGATCTTTAATAAGTCGCGTGGACGGTTGAACACGAAACTGGGGATTCCGGATCCCGCCGAGTAATCGTGTTGCCGGATGACCGTGACAACACGGCATCCGGCCTGCAATATCAGGCCCGATAGCAGAGCGCCATCGAGCCTCCTGTCTCTTTTACTTCTGCTGTACGCCTTCCACTGAGATGATCAAATCCACTTCCTGCGAGGCAGGCCCCAGATCGGTGGTAATGTTGAAGTCCTTCAGCTTAATTTTACCTTCGGCTTCGAAGCCAGCACGTTTACCACCCCACGGATCGTCTCCCTGACCAATCATCTTCGCTTCCAGCGTTACCGGCTTCGTCACGCCGTTAAGCGTCAGGTTCCCGGTGATGTCCAGTTCGTCACCGTCTTTCTTCACGCTGGTGGAGGTAAAGGTCGCCTGCGGGAATTTCGCCGCATTCAGGAAATCAGCGCTGCGCAGGTGCTTGTCACGCTCGGCGTGGTTGGTATCCACGCTGCCGGTGTTGATGGTCACGTTCACTTTATCTGCCGCGGGATCCTTTTCATCAAAGGTAAAGGTGCCGTCGAAGTCTTTGAACGTCCCGTATAACCAGCTATACCCCAGGTGCTGAATGCGGAAATTAACAAAGGCATGTTGTCCTTCTTTGTCAATTTTATAATCCGCCGCGACGGCGGAACCGGTGGTGAACAGCAAAGAGGCGAGAGTTAAACCCAGCAGGCTTTTTTTCATTTTTGAGCTCCATAGTCAGATGACGACTTACCCAACATGCGATTCAGGGTGTCGTCTTTATCAATAAAGTGGTGTTTAAAGGCCATCAGGCCATGCAGAACGGAAAGAATAACCACGGTCCAGGCCAGCCACAGGTGTACGCTTCCGGCGAGATCGGCCTGAACAGCGGCATCCGCGAAGGTCGCCGGGACGTCAAACCAGCCGAAAACGCTGACAGGTTTGCCGTCTGCCGTCGAGATCAGGTAACCGCTAATGACAATGCTAAACAGCAGCAGGTATAACGCGAGATGTCCTAGCGTCGCGCCAGCTCGGGTCAGGACCGAATAGCTTTTCAGCGCCTTTGGCGGTGGGGAGAGCAGACGCCAGATGACCCGCACGACCAGCCCCATCATTAACAGGACCCCAATGCTCTTATGCAGCTCGGGTCCCTGGTGATACCAGCCGTCGTAATAGCTCAGCGTCACCATCCAGAGACCGAGGGCAAACATACCGTAAACCACCAACGCGGTTAGCCAGTGAAGCAGGGCAGAAATAAACCCATACCGTTGAGGAGTATTTAAAAACTGCATAAAAATTCCATTTCATATCTCAGGATTGAATGAAAATGGCGTGTCAGAGACATAAATGCAACTAAAAAATAACAAAGAGAGTGATATTTAAAGATGATTCAATAATTTTGTATTAATTTTTAGTTTTCATTCAATGCATTCGGCATAAATGATAATTTGATGACAGTTGGCAGGGGGTAGTTGGGTTGTGTATTATTCAAAAAATCTAAACGAAATTTAGATAACTTTCAGTTTTTGTCAATATTTGTCAATGGTTCAGGCTCAGTAAAACAGGATGTAAATAACATCAAGAATGGCCAGCAGTGACCACAAAATAACGTAGAGCATAAAATGCTCGCGAATATTGTTGACCAGATAAAGAAACAGACGACGCATATTTTAATCACCATAAAAAAGGCCTCATTACGAGGCCATTTAACGATTATGCCGTAAATCGGGAGAGCCTGAATGGCGTCAGGTCAAAAGCGGATGGTTTTACCTGGGCAAAGTCAGCGGCAATTTCACCCAATACCGAGGCAAATTTAAAGCCGTGACCACTCAGTCCGGTCACGATCAGCGTGTTGTCATGGCCGGGCAGCGTGTCGATGATAAAGTCTTCATCCGGCGAGTTATCGTAGGTGCAGGCCGCGCCGTGCAGACAGCAGCCGATCCCTGGAAGGACATTGCGCAGGAACGGGAACGCTTCGGATCCATCGCTGGCAACACTGGCAAACGGTTTGCGTTCGGCTTCTGAATGGATAAGCTGTCCGCCGTTGTGCTTACCGATTTTAAGCTCGTCGTTCTCCGCCGGGAAACCGTAGTACTGATCGCCATTGGGCAGTTCGCCGGTGAAGGCCGGGAATTTATTCTTGATGCTATAGCGCCCATCGGCCTGATACCAGGCAAACACTTTTCGTACCGGCTGGATTGGCAGATCGGGAATCAAGGTCTGAACCCAGGTACCGGCGCTCACCAGCGCTTTCTTCGCGCTGTACTCACCATCAGCCGTTTCAACGGTGACCCCGCCGTCATCATCATGATGAATGGCCGTCACCGGACAGTTGAAGAGTTGCGCGCATCCGGCTTCTTCAGCCAGACGGATCCAGGTTTTTATCGCCAGCTCGCTGCGTAAAAAACCGGAATCGGCTTCGAACAGACCGGTGTAGTCTGCGGGGACACGAATTTCAGGCCAGCGCGCCATAATGGCGGCGGCATCGAGTTGCTCAACGTTCAGTTGCCACTGTTTTGCGCTGTGCGCAACGTTCGCCAGGAAGGGGGAATCGGCTGGGCCAAGATTGATGACGCCGGAGCGTACGAATATCGGTTCTTCATTATGGGTGGAGAGTTCATCCCACAGCGTCTGCGCACGCAGCACCAGCGGAACGTATTTTTCACCTTCACCGTACGCGTGGCGTATCAGTCGCGTATCGCCGTGATGGCTGCCCTGCTGATGCGGCGGCATATGTGCATCGGTCATCAGAACGTTTAACCCGGCGCGAGTGGCATAATAACCTGCGGCTGCCCCAACGGACCCGCTGCCTATAATGATTAAGTCGTATTTCATCGGTTTCTCTCTGCTGTCGCGTTTGATGCAGAGTAAATAAGTGAAATGCGTAATACAACCCAGAAATAGCAAAGGCACCATCAAGGTGCCTTTTTAAGTGAGAATGTCCGTCTCGTTAATGCCGACGGTACTCATTGACCTGGTAATCGCCGGATTCGATTTTGGCAATGCCGGCTTCTAATATCGAAATAAATTGTCTGGCAACATCGGTGGTTAACCAGAGCGTTTGGCCGACTTCCGTACCATCGGGTTCAGGACGATTCGGAGTCTGGTAGTGCAAACGCAGCATCAGCGCGTCATAGCTATCTACGGTGCTGATGTCCCATCCCACAAGCGGATGAGTCTGAATGACTTCATTATTCTTTTCCATCATGCCCCCTAATTCGTGTTACAAGACAACGGTTTTCGAGGTTCAATGCGTTTTTATCTGAAGCAACTTCAGTATATCAATAAATAATGGTATTCACTGAGATTTTAAAGAGGAGGGAGCATAAATTTCTGCAAATTAAGAATTTGTGAGTAATTAATCACCATCTTGTTCACTCTTTTTAAGTATGTTGTGCAATGTTTTTGAGCAACAGGTGAAAATATAATCAATTATCGGGGTTGGGGAATTTTTAAATGATGCCGGTAAAGAGGTTGTCTGAAGGATAAAAATGAAAGGATAAAAAAGCCGGGGCGACCCGGCAAAAGAGACTACGGCATAGCATTTTTATTCTTTAATGAACCAGTCGTCGGCGCTTTCCCAGGTTTCCTGGAGAATTTCGCTGATCCGTTCTTTATCCTCTTTCGTCGCACCAATCACGGACAAATTATTCGCCGCGGCGTAACGAACGGTGACGTTACCGTCATTGTCGGGAAAGTGATGAGTTATACGGCGGGAGAGTTCACCTGCCAGGGCGTCAATGGCACCGGCAGGCAAAGGTGAAGTTTTAGCAATAGTGACTTCAATACGCATAATGGCCCCCTGTTGAATATACTGGTTATTTATACAGTTAACATGACCAGGTTACAACAGGCGGCGCTGATTTTTTTTACTTTTTAATCGTCCAGCGTACCGTTTCACCCCCGAGGAACGGCACCAGCGTATCGTCGGTCAGCGCGATGCTCTCCGGCACCTGCTGTTCTTCACGTACCAGCTCAATGAAGGTCTCATTCACTGGCAGGCCGTAGAATCGCGGACCGTTCAGTGAACAGAAGGCTTCAAAGTGCGCCAGGGCATCCATCTCTTCAAATACGCTTGCGTAGCTCGCCAGCGCCGTTGGCGCGTTAAAGCAGCCCGCGCAGCCACAGCTCGATTCTTTACGATGACGGGCGTGCGGAGCGGAGTCGGTGCCGAGGAAGGCGCGTTCAAAACCGCTGGCAACCAGTTCTCGCAGCGCCTGTTGGTGCACATTGCGCTTGAGGATCGGCAGACAGTAGAGGTGCGGGCGAATCCCGCCAACCAGCATGTGGTTACGGTTAAACATCAGGTGCTGTGGCGTGATCGTCGTCGCCAGTAACTCGTTGCCGTCACGGACATACTCCGCCGCATCTTTGGTGGTGATGTGCTCAAAGACCACTTTCAGCGCGGGCAGGCGCTGGCGCAGGGGCTCCATCACCGTCTCAATAAAACGCGCTTCGCGGTCAAAAATGTCGATATCCGCGTGGGTGACTTCGCCATGAACCAACAGCGGCATGCCGAGTTTTTCCATACGCTCAAGGACCGGCATGATGGCATCAATGGAGGTGACGCCGTGGCTGGAGTTGGTGGTGGCATTCGCCGGATAGAGTTTGGCTGCGGTGAATACGCCTTCGCGAAAGCCGCGTTCCAGTTCAGCAGGATCCAGTGTGTCCGTTAAATAGCAGGTCATCAGCGGCGTGAAGATGTGTCCGGCGGGGACCGCATCAAGAATGCGCTGGCGATAGGCGATAGCCGCATCCACCGTGGTGATCGGTGGCGCCAGGTTGGGCATCACTATCGCACGTGCATAAATGTCGCTGGTGTACGGCACGACCGTTTTTAACATTTCGCCATCGCGAAGGTGAAGGTGCCAGTCGTCTGGGCGGCGGATCTTTAAAACCTGGGAGGGTGCAGTCATCAATATGCTCCGGCTGGGGGATGTCATTTTTGCCGGAAACAAAGGATATGCGGAAACGTTTTCGTTTGCACGTAAAAAAAGGCGCCGCAGCGCCTTTGTCACTTAATCAGTGAGCGGGATGATAATTTCACCCGGTTTCACTTCGATGCCTTTGGCATATTTTTTCGCCAGCGCTTCGCCTTTGCTGCTGTCTTCACGCAGGACATACGCCGGTTGCTGGTTAAAGTAATTGCGCAGCGACTGGTTCAGATAGGGCATCAGGGTTTGCAGCACCGACTGCATTTTTTCCGGCGTCACGGTGGCATCCACCACTTCCATTTCCTGCAGGAAGATGGCCCCTTTTTCTTTATTAAAGACCGGCAGCGCTTTCAGCTTCAGCTTGATGGTCGCTTTCTGGCTGCCAAACAGTGAGTTCATATCCAGGTTTGCATCGCCGGTCAGCGTCACTTTGTTCGGTTCTTCACGCCCGATCTGGCTGGAGAGGTTGTTCAGTACGATATGCGCATCGGCAACGCCCGGAAGTCCGATATCTTTGGCAAAGTTGTTGCGCTTTTCGAGCGCCTGGTTAATTTCTTGTTCGCTTACGGTGTACTGTGTGAGCTGATTACAGCCGGTCAACAGGCCGCCTACTATCAATGCGGCAGCAAAAAAAATCTTCTTCATGGGGTTCCTCTACATGATGCGGTCGTCATAATCCTGACATAACGCAGCATGTGTCACCAGCGCGAACGTCGCCAGTAGAAAAAACTGAAAAAAGCGGCAGCCTCTGTGACTCAGCCACCGCCGGTAAACGTTAAATCGCCATTGATGATAACAGATTGATCTGCGTCTGTTTCGCCATATTGTCACGATAGTCAGCGACGCGCGTCGGCCAGTTAATACCGGCCACCAGCGTCAAATTACGCAGCAGAGGAAATAACTGGATATCATCTTCGGAAAGTTCACCGTTCACGCCATTAGGCTGCACGATGAGCTTATCCAGTGCGCGCAAATCGTCACTGATTTTTTTGATCAGGCCAGCGGAATGGGCCAGATGGTCGGCAAAACTGCCAATCATCGCCTCTTTCTTCTCAGTAAAGTATTTACGCGCTGAAGGCGTGGAAAATTCATCAAACGCAGATTGTGCAAAACGCGGCAGCAGCAGGTGATTGGCGTAGCGGTTCACTTTGCGCAGCCACTCGTCAATGGCTGGATTCTTCTTGCCGGTGAGCAGCGGTTTGCCATCCAGCTTATCAACGTAATGGACGATGTCCATGCTTTCCGGTAGATAGCGGCTGTCGTCTTTTTGCAGAATCGGCACCATTTTCTGGCCAATCATCCGGGTTGGGGTGTCGTCATCGTCATTGGCTAAGACATTCAGTTCGACGGGGATATTCTTGAGGCCGAAAATCATGCGGGCTTTGATGCAGAAAGGGCAGTGATCGTAAATATAAAGCTTCACGTTTCTCCTCCATTTGACTGTCAGTTCCCTTTCAGTATGGAGGAGTCACGCGCAGGTATCAAATCAGGCTCCGGGTTCCAGCATGCCGCGCGGCGTGCGCTTGTGGCTGAACTGCCAGCCCAGCGCCAGGAAGGTGATGACGCCAATAATCCCCAGCATCATCCACGGCAACTCCGGTTGCTGGAGCAGTTTCCCCATATCAAACAGCCAGCCGCCGCCGATATACCCGATAGCACCGCCTATGGCTAACCCCAGGCGGCTAAAGCCCATATAGCTACCACGCGCCCGCGCATCTGACAGCGAGGCGCTGAGCGTTTCACGGGCAGGTTCGGCGATGATCGAACCAACATAGAAAGTGCAAATCAGCGTGAACAACTGTTGTAAGTCATTCACCAGTCCCACGGGTAACATACTCAGTGACATCAGCAGTAGCCCGGCCATCAGGCGATGCTCAAGACGAAACCGTTTTTCGCTCCAGCGTGCAATAGGGTAGAGCAGCGTCAGCGAGAGGCAGGCCTCAATGGCATACATCCATTTCACAGCGGAAGGCGACCCGGCGATGTCATTGACCATAATCGGCAGCATCAGCATGACCTGGACCGCGAGCATGTAATAGCCCGCCAGCGTCAGCACATAGGTGACAAAGCGTTTGTCACTGAGCACCCGACTCATCCCTTCCCGTACCGGAATGCGTACGGTAGAGAGTTTCCACGCGGGCAGCAGCCAGGCGTTAAAGGCAGCGCAAAGCACGAACAACAGAGCCCCGGTGGCGCAGACCAGACGGAAGTCATACTGCAACAGCCAGCTCCCTAACAGCGCACCGATAACGGCCCCCGCGCTGTCCTGCATCATCAATATTGAGAAGAAGCGACCCCGCTGATGCGGGCGAATCAGTTTCACCACCAGCGCGGAACGCGGCGGATCGAACAACGTGCCGCCAAGACCGGAGAGGAAGCAGGAGAACCACAACAGCCAGGGCTCATGGGCGATCCCCATGGTGGCAAACCCGGCGGCGCGCATCAGCATGCCGGTGACGATCATCGGTTTCGCGCCAAAGCGGTCGGCAACCGCACCGCCAAAAATTCCCAGCCCCTGTTGAATAAGCTGACGCAGGCCCAGCGCGATGCCGACCATCACGGCAGCCCAGCCCATTTGATCGACGAAACGAATTGAGATCAGCGGGAACACGACGAAGAAGCCCAACACGACCAACATATTATCGATGAGCAGGAAAGTTTTACCCAGGTTCCTGGCCTGCGAGACACGCGACATTTCCCCTCCCGGGAAACACTCGTCATTCTTCGGGGTGCGCGAAATTTGCGGCATTCGAATGATTGAGAGTAGATAAAGCGAAGTATCTCCTATTCTGCGGCTTTGCTGCCTTTTTGCCCACCCTCGCCGGGACAATATTTTTTTATCAAAAGTCCATCTTGATAGAGAGTTTTCATCAAAATGGAGGAATAATTCAAAAAATGGCAAATTGCACTTTTCACAGGGTGGTTTTGCACAGGTATAGTAAGTCAATCAGGGTGTAACGGCGATTCGGGAAGGAGTAGGAATAACTATGTTTGGCTATCGCAGTAACGTGCCAAAAGTGCGCTTAACCACCGACCGCCTGGTCGTGCGTTTAGTGCATGAGCGTGATGCCTGGCGTCTGGCGGATTATTACGCAGAAAATCGTCATTTCTTAAAACCCTGGGAACCGATTCGTGATGAAAGCCACTGCTATCCCTCCGGCTGGCAGGCGCGGCTCGGCATGATTGCCGAATTTCACAAGCAAGGTTCCGCGTATTACTTTGCGCTGCTGGATCCTGATGAAAAGGAGATCATCGGGGTGGCTAATTTTTCTAACGTGGTGCGGGGGTCTTTCCATGCCTGCTATCTGGGCTATTCCATTGCGCAGAAATGGCAGGGGCAGGGGCTGATGTTTGAAGCGCTGACCGCCGCTATCCGTTATATGCAACGCACGCAACATATTCATCGTATTATGGCGAACTACATGCCGCACAATAAACGCAGTGGCGATTTACTGGCGCGACTCGGCTTTGAAAAAGAAGGCTACGCGAAAGATTATCTGTTGATTGACGGACAATGGCGCGATCACGTGCTGACGGCGTTAACGACATCAGAATGGACCGCAGGTCGGTGAGGATACCTTATGAAATATGAATTAACGGCTGCGGAAGCTCGCGTGATTGGCTGTCTGCTCGAAAAACAGGTCACGACACCGGAGCAATATCCGCTCTCCGTCAACGGCGTGGTCACCGCCTGTAATCAGAAAACCAATCGTGAACCGGTGATGAATATGGCGGAGCGCGAGGTACAGGAGCTGCTCGACAATCTGGTGAAACGTCATTTCCTGCGTACGGTCAGCGGCTTTGGTAGTCGCGTCACCAAGTACGAGCAGCGTTTCTGTAACTCGGAATTTGGTCAACTGAAACTGAGTCCGGCGGAAGTGGCGCTGGTCACGACGCTGCTGCTGCGTGGCGCGCAAACGCCGGGCGAATTGCGCAGTCGCGCGTCGCGGATGTATGAATTTAGCGACATGGCGGAAGTGGAAACGACGCTGGAGCATCTGGCGACGCGGGAGGATGGCCCTTACGTCGTGCGTCTGGCGCGGGAGCCGGGGAAACGTGAAAGTCGCTATATGCATCTGTTCTGCGGCGAAGTGCATGAGCCGATTGCCCAGGCTGATGAACCGCAGGCGGCGACGGGGGATTTGCAGGCCCGCGTCGAGGTGCTGGAAAGCGAAGTCGCCGCACTGAAACAACGGCTCGAGTCGTTGCTGGAACATCTGGGAGAGTAACGTGACAAAACTACGTATCGGGGTGGTCGGTCTGGGCGGCATTGCCCAGAAAGCCTGGCTACCCGTGCTCGGCAACGCGAGCGACTGGACGTTACAGACCGCCTGGTCACCGTCGCGCGAGAAAGCGGAGAAAATCTGTGCAACCTGGCGCATCCCCTATGCGGGTTCGCTGACCGATCTTGCCGCGGACTGCGACGCGGTGTTTGTCCACTCCAGCACGGCGACCCATTATGCCGTCGTCAGTGAATTGCTCAATGCGGGCGTGCATGTCTGCGTTGATAAGCCGTTGGCAGAAAATTTAGCCGATGCTGAACGGCTGGTGGCGTTGGCGGCGAAGAAAAAGCTGACATTGATGGTGGGATTTAACCGCCGCTTTGCCCCGCTGTATCGCGAGCTTAAGGCCGAACTGGGGGCTGCCGCCTCTGTGCGGATGGATAAACACCGTACCGACAGCGTGGGTCCCCACGATCTGCGGTTCACGCTGCTGGATGACTATCTGCATGTCGTCGACACCGCGCTGTGGCTGGCGGGCGGTAACGCGCCGCTCAGCAGCGGGACGCTACTCACCAATGACGCGGGCGAGATGCTGTACGCCGAGCACCATTTCACTGCCGGTCAGTTGCAATTGACCACCAGTATGCATCGGCGGGCGGGAAGTCAGCGTGAGAGCGTACAGGCGGTGACCGATGGCGGGCTGATTGACGTGACGGATATGCGTGAGTGGCGTGAAGAGCGCGGGCAGGGCGTGGTGCACAAACCGGTTCCCGGTTGGCAAACCACGCTTGAACAGCGTGGATTCGCCGGTTGTGCGCGCCATTTTGTGGAATGCATACAAAATCAGACGGTTCCGGAAACCGCGGGCGAGCAGGCGATCCTCGCCCAGCGCGTGGTGGAAAAGCTCTGGCGCGAGGCGATGAGCGAATAATCCCCTGTCACATCTGGCGGTAGTAATTCACCGTAATCCAGGTAGACTAAGCGCCTCTTCCAACGCCTGCATTGCAGGCGTTTTGCCGTAGGGTCTGGAATAAAAAAGTCATGAACCTATTAAAATCGCTGGCCGCCGTCAGCTCAATGACGATGTTTTCACGTGTGCTGGGTTTTGCGCGTGACGCGATTGTCGCCAGAATCTTTGGTGCCGGAATGGCAACCGATGCCTTTTTTGTGGCATTCAAATTACCCAACCTGTTACGCCGTATTTTTGCGGAAGGGGCCTTTTCTCAGGCCTTTGTCCCCATTCTGGCCGAATACAAAAGCAAGCAGGGCGAAGACGCCACCCGCGTGTTTGTCTCTTATGTTTCGGGACTGCTGACGCTGGCGCTCGCCGTGGTCACCGTCGCCGGGATGCTGGCGGCGCCGTGGGTGATCATGGTGACGGCGCCGGGTTTTGCCGACACGGCCGATAAATTCGCGCTGACCACCAAACTGCTGCAAATTACCTTTCCGTACATCCTGCTGATTTCGCTGGCCTCGCTGGTTGGGGCGATCCTCAATACCTGGAACCGCTTCTCCATTCCGGCGTTTGCCCCTACGTTCCTGAACATCAGCATGATTGGTTTCGCGCTGTTTGCCGCGCCGTATTTCAATCCACCCGTTCTGGCGCTGGCGTGGGCAGTCACCGTTGGCGGCGTGCTGCAACTGGTTTATCAGCTTCCGCATCTGAAAAAAATCGGCATGCTGGTGCTGCCGCGAATTAACTTCCGCGATGCGGGTGCGATGCGCGTCGTGAAGCAGATGGGCCCGGCGATCCTCGGTGTCTCCGTCAGCCAGATCTCGCTTATCATCAACACCATTTTCGCCTCCTTTCTCGCGTCCGGTTCCGTTTCGTGGATGTACTACGCGGATCGTCTGATGGAATTTCCGTCGGGTGTACTGGGTGTGGCGCTGGGGACAATCCTGCTGCCTTCACTGTCGAAAAGCTTCGCCAGCGGCAACCATGATGAGTACTGCCGTCTGATGGACTGGGGGCTGCGACTGTGCTTCCTGTTGGCGCTGCCGAGCGCGGTGGCTATTGGGATCCTGTCCGGCCCCTTGATCACCTCATTGTTTCAGTACGGTAAATTCACCGCTTTCGATGCGCTGATGACGCAGCGGGCACTGATTGCCTATTCCGTGGGGCTGATGGGGCTGATTGTGGTGAAAGTGCTGGCGCCGGGCTTCTATTCGCGTCAGAACATCAAAACGCCGGTTAAAATTGCCATTGTGACGCTTATCATGACCCAACTGATGAACCTGGCGTTCATTGGCCCGCTGAAGCATGCCGGACTGTCGTTGTCGATTAGCCTCGCCGCCTGTCTGAACGCAGGATTGCTGTACTGGCAGTTGCGCAAACAGAAAATTTTCACCCCGCAACCGGGCTGGATGGGTTTTCTTATTCGTCTGATTGTCGCCGTGCTGGTGATGGCAGCCGTGCTGGTTGGCGTGTTGCACATCATGCCGGAGTGGTCGCAGGGGACGATGCCGTGGCGTCTGCTTCGCCTGATGGCGGTGGTCATTGCCGGTATTGCCGCCTACTTTGCCGCACTGGCGGTGATGGGCTTCAAAGTGAAAGAGTTTGCGCGCCGGACGGCGTAAGCGAAATCGTTCCGGATGGCGAAATGCCGCCATCCGGAAACCATCAAATAGAGAATTTTTTCCCGCCGCGAGAGGCAGAAGAGGGTTGACCGTTCGCACCGTACAGTGACGGTTCCTGATACGGTTTTAAAACCTCAAGCGCGTGTTGAT
The DNA here is from genome assembly GCF_000981805.1 of Citrobacter amalonaticus Y19. Classification (NCBI taxonomy): domain Bacteria; kingdom Pseudomonadati; phylum Pseudomonadota; class Gammaproteobacteria; order Enterobacterales; family Enterobacteriaceae; genus Citrobacter; species Citrobacter amalonaticus. The sequence continues at coordinate 1,167,946 of NZ_CP011132.1, forward strand.
TGCGCTGAATCTGATCTTCCAATAACCAGCCGTTATGCTGATTCAGGTCGCGTAAGTGCTGCGTTTTATCGGTAATCGCTTTCCAGCGCTCGGCCACGTCATCGTTCGCGCTACGCTGCGGGTCTTGTTCCAGTCGCCGCTGTTGTTCCAGATAGTCCAGAGTCGCCAGCAGAGAACTTTTTTCTTCTGTAATACGCTGCAGCTGGCTCCCGTTAATATGACCCACGGAAAGTTGTTGCTGTTCGGCGTCCATTACCGTTTTCAGGTCATTCAGGACAGCCGTCATTTGATCGAGTATTTCTGACAAGCGCGTCATACGGTCAGTTACTCACTCTGGAGATAGCTCTGCGTCTCGCGGATCAGCGAGTCGGCAATTTTCCCCGTGTCCATCTTCAGCTCACCGTTACGAATAGCGGTTTTCAGGGCTTCAACGCGTTCCATGTTGATGTCACCCGCGCCAGGCTGCATCAGTTTTGCCTGAGCATCGCTTAACGTCACGCTGGTACTGGTTGCCGTCGAGGTTTTTTCCTGACGCGCTTTGAGGACCGGCGCATCCGTCGTTTCACGCGCCTGAACGGTGCTAACGGGTTTCATAGGTGAGGTACGGTCAATGCTCATTTTTATCATCCTCATCGAGGGGTTATGCTGTAGCGGCCAGCTATCATCTAATGTGTAATCACTATCGGCAGCCGCGACAAAATCTTTAACTCATTATAGGTTAATAAGAATATTCCCATCAGGATCGACAATACCGCTGACGATCTGACCCGATAACATTCTCACTCGTGCGTTCTGCGCGACCGCCGCATTGTTCAGGGCTTTACCTTCCGCATTGACGCTAAATCCATCGCCGCTCGCAACCACCTGTACGCGCTGTCCGGCCTTAATCCGCCACGCCTGACGCAGCATATTGAGCTGGATGGGCTGTCCTGGCGCAAGGTCGCGCAGACTCACCGCGTCCTGAACCTGGCTGATATCCAGCACAGTGCGTGGGGGGAGTTGGTCAAGCCGTCCGCGTTTGAGCGTGACGCTGGCCGGGCCAAGCGTCCCTCCACGGGTAACGGGCGCGGCTGCGACCACATAGTTCCCCGTCGCCTGCACGTTGACCTGCAGGTAACGCTTTTCATTGGCGCAACGTGCCAGCACATTCACGTTCCCCCACAGCTTTGCCCCGGTCATGCTGAACGCCGGCGTTTCACAATGCGGCAGCAGATTGGGCGCGGTACGCACGGTAACGACCACGTCGTCGCTGAATCCCGCCAGACGCTGGACGAACCAGTCGTTAAGCTGCGCATTCAAATCCTGAGCCAGCGTCAGGGGGCTGAACAGCAGCGCCAGCATGGCTAATCCACGTTTTAACGTTTGCATTGTCACCTCCCACCGTTTTGGCAATGACAGGATTCTACCCGCGTGACGCAACCATCAACGCAACAAATAGCGACCCATTTTGCGTTTATTCCGGCGATAACGCGCGCGTAATGGGATTTAAGCTGTCGGCTGAATTTTGTCATCTGCGGAGGAGATATGCTCGATAAGCTCGACGCCGCCTTACGTTTTCAACAGGAAGCGCTGAATCTGCGCGCCCAACGGCAAGAGGTGTTGGCCGCCAACATTGCGAACGCCGATACGCCGGGGTATCAGGCGCGCGACATGGATTTTGCCAGTGAGTTAAAAAAAGTCATGGTGCGTGGACGGCAAGAAACCAGCGGTGTGTCGCTGGCATTAACCTCCGCACAGCATATTCCCGCCCAGGCCATCACGGCACCGTCTACGGATCTGCTCTACCGCATTCCCGACCAGCCTTCACTCGACGGCAATACCGTCGACATGGATCGGGAGCGCACCCAGTTTGCGGATAACAGCCTGAAGTACCAGATGAGTCTGACCGCATTGAGCGGACAGATTAAAGGCATGATGAACGTGCTACAGGGGGGGAACTAATCCGTGGCGCTGCTGAATATTTTTGATATTGCCGGTTCGGCATTAACGGCGCAGTCCAAGCGCCTGAACGTGGCCGCCAGTAACCTGGCCAACGCCGACAGCGTCACGGGACCGGATGGTCAACCGTATCGCGCAAAGCAGGTGGTCTTCCAGGTGGATGCGGCTCCAGGTGCGGCAACGGGCGGCGTGAAAGTGTCGGACGTCATTGAGAGTCAGGCACCGGACAAGCTGGTCTATGAGCCAGGCAATCCGCTGGCCGATGCCAATGGCTACGTGAAGATGCCTAACGTCGATGTGGTCGGAGAGATGGTGAATACCATGTCGGCTTCCCGCAGTTATCAGGCGAACGTCGAAGTCCTCAACACCGTTAAGAGCATGATGCTTAAGACGCTGACACTGGGCCAGTAAAAGGAGACAGCCATGTCAATTGCGGTAAACGTTAACGATCCGACAAACACCGGTGTGAAAAGCGCCAGCAACGGGAGTTCCCTGTCGGGCAGCAATGCGGCCGATCTGCAAAGCAGCTTTCTGACGCTGCTGGTGGCGCAACTGAAAAACCAGGATCCGACTAACCCGATGCAGAACAATGAGCTGACCACGCAACTCGCGCAGATCAGCACCGTCAGTGGTATTGAGAAACTCAATACCACCCTCGGATCGATTTCCGGGCAGATCGACAACAGCCAGTCATTACAGGCCAGCACGCTGATTGGTCATGGCGTGATGATCCCGGGCACCACCATTCTGGCGGGGAAAGGCAGCGAAGAGGGGGCCACCACCACGACCACGCCGTTTGGCGTTGAGCTGCAACAGCCGGCTGACAAAGTCACCGCCACCATTACCGACAAAGACGGCAAAGTGGTGCGTACGATTGAGATTGGCGCGCTGAAGGCCGGTGTTCACACCTTTACCTGGGACGGCACCCTGACCGATGGCACCACGGCAGAGAACGGCTCATATAACGTGGCGATGACCGCCAGTAACGGCGCAACGCAACTGGTGGCACAACCACTGCAGTTCGCATTGGTGCAAGGGGTGATTCGCAGCAGCAGCGGCAACACACTGGATCTGGGCACCTACGGAACCACCACCCTCGACGAAGTACGGCAGATAATCTAAGCCTTCTCACTAATCAGGAGTCATCATGGCTTTTTCACAAGCGGTTAGCGGTCTGAATGCCGCAGCGACCAACCTCGATGTCATTGGTAACAACATCGCCAACTCCGCAACCTATGGTTTTAAATCCGGTACGGCGTCCTTTGCGGATATGTTTGCCGGTTCGAAAGTCGGTCTGGGGGTAAAAGTCGCAGGCATCACTCAGGACTTTACCGACGGCACGACCACCAACACCGGTCGCGGTCTGGATGTCGCCATCAGCCAGAACGGCTTCTTCCGTCTGGTCGACAGTAATGGTTCTGTTTTCTACAGCCGTAACGGCCAGTTCAAACTGGATGAAAACCGTACCCTGGTCAACATGCAGGGCATGCAACTGACGGGTTACCCGGCAACCGGCACGCCGCCGACTATTCAGCAAGGGGCGAACCCGGGACCGATCACCATCCCGAATACGCTGATGGGTGCGAAAAGTACCGATACCGCGGCGATGCAGATCAACCTGAACTCGACGGACAAGATCCCGGCGAATAAGCCCTTCGCACCAACCGACGCTGACAGCTACAACAAGCGCGCACCTGTGACGGTGTTCGACAGTCAGGGTAATCAGCACGATATTAACCTGTTCTACGTTAAGACGGGCGATAACACCTGGGATGTCTGGACTCAGGACTCCAGTGTCGCGAACTCACCGCTGGTGAAAGCCGCCCAAATGACATTCGATAAGAACGGGGGACTGGATAGTGTTGAAGAATATACGCACAGCACGACATTACCGGCTGAAGACTGGGTATTGAGCGGTACGCCTAACGCGACGCCGTCATTCTCCATTACCACCGGTACGGTCAATGGCGCTATTCCCGCGACCTTCACCCTGAGCCTGCAGAACTCCATGCAGCAGAACACCGGGACTAACGCCGTCATTGCCACCACGCAAAACGGCTACAAGCCGGGCGATCTGGTCAGCTATCAGATTAACGACGATGGCACCGTGGTCGGCAACTACTCCAACGAACAGAAACAGGTGTTAGGGCAGATAGTGCTGGCGAACTTCGCCAACAACGAAGGCCTGGCCTCTCAGGGCGATAACGTCTGGGCCGCCACGCAGGCGTCCGGCGTGGAGCTGCTGGGGACGGCGGGGACCGGTAACTTCGGTAAGCTGACCAACGGCGCACTGGAGTCTTCGAACGTGGATCTGAGTAAAGAACTGGTGAACATGATCGTCGCCCAGCGTAACTATCAGTCGAACGCGCAGACCATCAAGACCCAGGACCAGATCCTCAACACGCTGGTTAACCTGCGCTAAGCGCCTGACGGGATAACGTAATGGATCACGCAATCTATACCGCGATGGGGGCGGCCAGTCAGACGCTGAACCAACAGGCGGTGACGGCCAGCAACCTGGCGAATGCCTCGACGCCGGGATTTCGTGCGCAGCTCAATGCGCTGCGCGCCGTGCCCGTCGAAGGGCTGTCGCTGCCGACGCGTACGCTGGTCACCGCGTCCACGCCGGGGGCCGATATGACGCCGGGCCAGATGGATTACACCTCGCGTCCGCTGGACGTGGCGTTACAGCAGGATGGCTGGCTGGCGGTACAGACCGCGAACGGCAGCGAAGGGTATACCCGTAACGGCAGCATTCAGGTTGATCCGACCGGACAGTTGACCATTCAGGGGCACCCGGTGATTGGCGAAGCCGGGCCGATTGCGGTTCCGGAAGGTTCGGAAATCACCATCGCGGCGGATGGCACTATCTCAGCGCTGAATCCCGGCGATCCGGCGAACACCATCGCGCCGGTGGGACGTCTGAAGCTGGTGAAGGCCGAGGGTAACGAAGTGCAGCGTGGCGATGACGGGATGTTCCGTCTGACCGCTGCCGCACAGGCAACCCGTGGCCCGGTGTTGCAGGCCGATCCGACCATTCGCGTGATGTCGGGCGTACTGGAGGGCAGCAACGTCAACGCGGTGTCCGCCATGAGCGACATGATTGCCAGCGCCCGCCGTTTTGAAATGCAGATGAAGGTTATCAGCAGCGTGGATGACAACGCTGGTCGCGCTAACCAACTGCTGTCGATGACTTAATACAGGACATTTTATGATCAGTTCATTATGGATCGCCAAAACCGGCCTGGACGCGCAGCAAACCAACATGGATGTGATTGCCAACAACCTGGCAAACGTCAGCACCAATGGTTTTAAGCGTCAACGCGCGGTGTTTGAAGATCTGCTTTACCAGACCATTCGTCAGCCTGGCGCGCAGTCTTCTGAGCAGACCACGCTGCCGTCCGGTCTGCAAATCGGTACCGGCGTGCGTCCGGTGGCGACTGAGCGTCTGCACAGCCAGGGCAACCTGTCGCAAACCAACAACAGTAAAGACGTCGCCATTAAAGGTCAGGGGTTCTTCCAGGTCCTGCTGCCGGATGGCACCTCAGCGTATACCCGCGATGGATCATTCCAGGTCGATCAGAATGGTCAACTGGTGACCGCTGGCGGCTTTCAGGTTCAGCCAGCGATTACCATTCCGGCTAACGCTCTGAGCATCACCATCGGTCGTGACGGTGTGGTGAGCGTGACCCAGCAGGGACAGGCGGCACCCGTTCAGGTGGGTCAGCTTAACCTGACGACCTTTATGAACGATACCGGTCTGGAGAGCATCGGCGAAAACCTGTACACCGAAACCCAGTCTTCCGGCGCGCCGAATGAGAGCACGCCGGGTCTGAACGGGGCCGGTCTGTTGTACCAGGGCTATGTCGAGACCTCCAACGTCAACGTCGCGGAGGAACTGGTCAATATGATTCAGGTTCAACGCGCTTACGAAATCAACAGCAAAGCGGTCTCAACGACCGATCAGATGCTGCAAAAACTGACGCAACTTTAAGGCGTTGTCCGGTGAGGCTTGCACCTCACCGGCACCCTGATTCAGAAGATAAAGGTAATGCAAAAAAACGCTGCGCACGCTTACCCGATCATGGCCCTGCTGGTGGTTACACTGTCAGGATGTGCCTGGATACCTTCCACTCCGCTCGTCCAGGGCGCGACCACGGCGCAGCCTATTCCTGGCCCGACGCCGGTGGCAAATGGTTCGATTTTTCAGTCCGCGCAGCCCATCAACTATGGCTATCAGCCACTGTTTGAAGACCGTCGCCCGCGCAACATCGGCGATACGTTGACCATCGTACTGCAGGAAAACGTCAGCGCCAGTAAGAGCTCTTCCGCCAACGCCAGTCGCGATGGCAAAACCAACTTTGGCTTCGATACCGTTCCACGTTATCTGCAAGGGTTATTCGGCAACGCGCGCGCGGACGTCGAAGCTTCCGGTGGTAACACGTTTAACGGCAAGGGCGGGGCCAACGCCAGCAATACCTTTAGCGGCACGCTGACCGTGACTGTCGATCAGGTGCTGGTTAACGGTAATTTACACGTCGTGGGTGAAAAACAGATCGCCATTAACCAGGGCACTGAGTTCATCCGCTTCTCCGGGGTTGTGAATCCGCGCACCATCAGCGGCAGCAACTCCGTTCCGTCAACGCAGGTTGCGGATGCACGTATTGAATATGTCGGTAACGGCTACATCAACGAAGCGCAAAATATGGGCTGGCTCCAGCGTTTCTTCCTTAACCTGTCGCCGATGTAAGCGAGGTCTCCCATGTTGAAATCTGTTGTTGGACTGGTCCTGGTCCTCGCCGCCACGCTGGCGCATGCCGATCGTATCCGCGATCTGACCAGCGTGCAGGGCGTGCGTGAAAACTCGTTAATTGGCTACGGCCTGGTGGTGGGGCTGGACGGGACCGGTGACCAGACCACCCAGACGCCATTTACCACCCAAACCCTGAACAACATGCTCTCGCAGCTCGGGATCACCGTGCCAACCGGGACGAACATGCAGTTGAAAAACGTCGCGGCGGTGATGGTCACCGCCTCCTTCCCGGCCTTTGGGCGTCAGGGACAAACCATCGACGTGGTGGTGTCATCGCTGGGGAACGCGAAAAGTCTGCGCGGCGGTACGCTGCTGATGACGCCGTTGAAAGGGGTCGACAGCCAGGTGTATGCGCTGGCGCAGGGCAACATTTTAGTCGGTGGTGCCGGGGCGTCTGCGGGGGGAAGCAGCGTGCAGGTGAACCAGCTTAACGGCGGGCGGATCACCAACGGGGCCACTATTGAGCGTGAGTTGCCCAGCCAGTTCGGCGCGGGTAATACGCTGAACCTGCAACTGAATAATGAAGATTTCACCATGGCGCAGCAAATTGCTGACACCATCAACCGGTCGCGCGGCTTTGGCAGCGCTACCGCGCTGGATGCGCGTACGATTCAGGTTCGCGTGCCGAGCGGCAACAGTTCTCAGGTTCGCTTCCTTGCGGATATCCAGAATATGGAGGTGAGCATGACGCCGCAGGATGCGAAGGTGGTGATCAACTCACGTACCGGTTCGGTGGTGATGAACCGCGAAGTGATGCTGGATAGTTGCGCCGTTGCGCAGGGGAATCTCTCGGTCACCGTTAACCGTCAGGCCAACGTCAGCCAGCCGGATACGCCGTTTGGCGGCGGTCAGACGGTGGTGACGCCGCAAACGCAGATTGACCTGCGCCAGAGCGGCGGTTCGCTGCAAAGCGTCCGCTCCAGCGCGAATCTGAACAACGTGGTCCGTGCGCTGAATGCGCTGGGGGCAACGCCGATGGATCTGATGTCAATTCTGCAGTCCATGCAGAGCGCCGGTTGCTTACGCGCGAAACTGGAAATCATCTGATGATTAGCGACAGCAAACTGATGGCCAGCGCCGCCTGGGATGCGCAATCGCTGAACGAACTGAAGGCGAAGGCGGGTCAGGATCCGGCGGCGAACATCCGTCCGGTAGCCCGCCAGGTGGAAGGGATGTTCGTCCAGATGATGCTGAAAAGTATGCGTGAAGCGCTGCCGAAAGACGGCGTTTTCAGCAGCGATCAGACGCGTCTGTATACCAGCATGTATGACCAGCAGATTGCGCAGCAGATGACCGCCGGGAAAGGACTGGGGCTGGCGGAAATGATGGTTAAGCAGATGACGCAGGGGCAGGCGCAGCCTGCGGAAGAGACCCCGCAGGTGCCGATGAAGTTCCCGCTGGAAACGGTGACCAGCTATCAGAATCAGGCGCTGACGCAACTGGTGCGTAAAGCGATGCCGAGAACGCTGGAGAGCAATGATGAACCGCTCTCCGGCGACAGCAAAGACTTCCTCGCGCAGCTGTCCCTTCCTGCCCGTCTGGCCAGTGAACAGAGTGGCGTTCCGCATCACCTGATTCTGGCGCAGGCGGCGCTGGAATCGGGCTGGGGCCAGCGGCAGATCCGCCGGGAAAACGGCGAACCGAGCTTCAACCTGTTTGGCGTGAAAGCTTCCGGCAACTGGAAAGGGCCGGTGACGGAAATCACCACGACCGAATATGAAAACGGCGAAGCGAAGAAGGTGAAGGCTAAATTCCGCGTGTACAGCTCGTATCTCGAAGCGCTGTCGGATTACGTCGGTCTGCTGACCCGCAATCCGCGCTACGCGGCGGTGACCACGGCGGTCACCGCAGAGCAGGGCGCACAGGCGTTGCAAAGCGCCGGCTATGCCACCGACCCGAACTATGCACGCAAATTGACCAGCATGATCCAACAGCTGAAGTCGATGAGCGAGAAGGTGAGTAACGCCTACAACACGAATCTCGACAATCTCTTCTAAATGGCTCAAGTCTCGTGACCTGCTGCCGATAATGATTTGTAACTGAAGGATTAAAAGGAACATCCATGTCCAGCTTGATTAATAACGCCATGAGCGGGTTAAGCGCGGCTCAGGCGGCGCTGAATACTGCCAGTAACAACATTTCCAGCTATAACGTTGCGGGCTATACCCGTCAGACGACCATCATGGCGCAAGCCAATAGCACGCTGGGTGCGGGTGGTTGGGTGGGCAATGGTGTCTATGTTTCGGGTGTGCAGCGCGAATACGATGCGTTTATCACCAATCAGCTGCGTGCGGCGCAGAATCAGAGTAGCGGTCTGACGACCCGTTATGAGCAGATGTCCAAAGTCGATAATCTGCTGGCCAGCAAAACCAGCTCTGTCTCCACGTCAATGCAGGATTTTTTCACCAGTCTGCAAACGTTGGTGAGTAACGCCGAAGACCCGGCGGCGCGCCAGACGCTGATTGGCAAAGCCAATGGGCTGGTTAACCAGTTTAAAACGACCGACCAGTATCTGCGCGATCAGGACAAACAGGTCAATATTGCGATCGGTTCCAGCGTCGACCAGATCAACAACTACAGCAAGCAGATTGCCAGCCTGAACGACCAGATCTCACGTCTGACCGGCGTGGGGGCAGGGGCTTCGCCGAATGACCTGCTTGATCAGCGCGACCAGTTGGTCAGCGAACTGAACAAAATTGTCGGCGTGGAAGTCAGCATTCAGGACGGCGGCACCTATAACATTACCATGGCGAACGGCTATTCACTGGTGCAGGGCAGCAATGCGCGCCAGTTAGCGGCAGTTCAGTCGCAGGCCGATCCTTCGCGAACCACCGTTGCCTATGTGGATTCCATCGCGGGCAATATCGAAATTCCGGAAAAACTGCTCACGACCGGGTCGCTCGGCGGTCTGCTGACCTTCCGTTCTCAGGATCTGGATCAGACGCGTAACACGCTGGGACAACTGGCGCTGGCCTTTGCGGATGCCTTTAACCAACAGCACAGGGAAGGGTACGATGCGAATGGCAATACTGATGTCGATTTCTTTAGCATCGGCAGCCCGGCTGTGTATGGCAATAAGAAGAATACGGGCAGCATCTCCGCGACGGTGAAGACCGCTTCAGAAGTCCAGGCGACCGATTATAAGATGGTCTACGACGGGGCCAAATGGCAGGTCACGCGTCTTGCTGATGGCACCACTTTTGAAGCCACCGAAGATTCGGGCAAACTGACTTTTGATGGTCTGGAAATTACCGTTGATACAACGGCGGCTGAAAATGACAGCTTCATCGTCAAGCCGGTCAGCGACGCCATCATTAACATGGGCGTTAAGGTCACTAACGAATCGCAAATTGCAATGGCTGAGAGCGCCACGGCAGGCGAGAGCGACAACCGTAACGGTCAGGCACTGCTGGATCTGCAAAAAAACGACACCACCGTGGGCGGCTCAAAATCGTTTAACGACGCCTATGCGACGCTGGTAAGTAATGTGGGTAGCAAAACCGCGACGCTGAAAACCAGCAGCACTACCCAGGGCAACGTGGTGACACAACTGAGCAATCAGCAACAGTCTATTTCCGGCGTCAACCTTGACGAAGAGTACGGCAACCTGCAACGCTTCCAGCAATATTACCTGGCTAATGCCCAGGTGTTGCAAACCGCCAATTCTCTGTTTGATGCACTGCTGAGTATTCGCTAAGGGAGCACGAAACGATGCGTATCAGTACCCAAATGATGTACCAGCAGAACATGCGCGGTATTACCAATTCCCAGGCGGAATGGATGAAGTACGGTGAGCAGATGTCGACGGGGAAGCGGGTGATCAATCCGTCTGACGATCCCATCGCCGCCTCGCAGGCCGTGGTGCTGTCACAGGCGCAGGCGGAGAACAGCCAGTTCGCCCTGGCGCGAACTTTTGCCACGCAGAAGGTTTCGCTGGAAGAGAACGTACTGAATCAGGTGACAACCGCGATTCAGAACGCGCAGGAAAAAATCATCAGTGCCGGTAACGGAACGCTGAGTGACGATGACCGCGCCTCGCTGGCGACTAACTTACAGGGGATCCGCGATCAGTTGATGAACCTGGCAAACAGCACCGACGGCAATGGTCGCTATATTTTTGCTGGTTATAAAACAGAAACGGCTCCGTTTGCTCAGGCTGACGGCACCTACAGCGGCGGTACGGATAGCATCACCCAACAGGTCGATGCTTCCCGCTCGATGATCATCGGCCACACCGGCAACAAAATTTTCGACTCGATCACCAGTAATGCGGTTCCGGAACCTGACAATGGGACGTCCGAAACCAACCTCTTCAGAATGCTGGATTCAGCGATTGAGTCACTGAAATCGCCGGTGGGTGATGATGAAGCGCTGAAAGAGCAGGCGAAAGCGGTGATTGATAAAACGAACCGTGGCCTGAAGAACTCGCTCAACAACGTACTGAGCGTACGTGCGGAACTGGGCACCCAACTGAGTGAGTTGAGTTCACTGGACTCGCTGGGGACCGATCGGGCATTAGGGCAAACGCAGCAGATGAGTAATCTGGTGGATGTGGACTGGAACGCGGCGATTTCGTCGTACGTCATGCAGCAGGCGGCGCTTCAGGCATCTTATAAAGCCTTTACTGATATGCAGGGGATGTCGCTGTTCCAGCTCAACCGCTAATACCAATTTAAAACATATCATGAAACTGGGTATGTTTTGTCTGCCCACTCCATCTCACCCCGGAGCGGGCATTTTTTTGCCGGTTACATGCTAACGCGTTGCTGGGTAAATGATCGCTTCCCCGCCAGTCTGATGATCAGCGCGATGGCTCCACTCAGCGTGGCCAGCGTGACGACGCCTTGCCAGTTCGCCAGCGCATAAACCTGACTGCCAAGCACCGAACCCAGCGCCATACCGATAAAAACGACGCTGAACAGCAGCGCGTTCAGGCGACCCCGTGCATGTGGCTCCAGGCTATACACCAGGTTCTGGTGTGCGACCAGGCTCGATTGCAGCCCCAGGTCAAACCCGACGGCGGAAAGCGCAATCAGCATCCACACGGTGGCAGAAGATATCGCGCAAGGGCGACTCGTTGAGTTAGTACCTGGCTGGCAGGCCGCACCTTTGCCGGCGCATCTGGTCTACCCGTGGGCGCGATATCATCCTGGTCGCCTGCGCAAATTTCTGGAATTGATGAAAAAGGTGATGCCGGAACTGGCGGGCATGCGGCGGCCAGAAGTGGAATAAAAAAAGCCGACCCGGAGGTCGGCTTTTTACGCTATCGATTTTACTCGACAGGTTGAGGGCGGGTCGGTCCGGCGGACGCATGCTGCGTGGCGCTGTGACCACCTGCGGCACCTTTGCCATCAAAGGCGAAAGCAGGGCGCTGCCAGTCACTGTGGCGCGACGCTTCCGGCACGTATTCCGGCGCTGGCGCGCGGGTCATCGGTGCGGTTGCGTGGCTATGCTCAGCAATCGTTTCTGCTGCTACCGGTGCGGTGATTTCCGTGACCGGTGCAACGTCAACGGTTTCGGCGACCGTCGCAGGTACGGTTGGCGCCTCAACGACCACAGGCGCTTCAACCGGTTCTGCAACCACTTCAGACGCTACAACCGCTTCAGGCGCTGCAACCACTTCAGGTTCTGCAACCACTTCAGGCTCTGCAACTGCTTCAGGTTCAGCGGTGACAGGTTCAACCACAACAACGTCAGTTTCTACCGCCATTGTTTCAGGTTCTACTGCGACGACTTCAGGCGCCTCTTCAACTACCAAAGCGGCTTCCTGCGCTTCAGCGACAGGTTCTGCTTGAGCGGCAACGTCTTCAGCGACAGGGACATCGGCATCGGCAATCACTTGCGGTTGCTCAGCCACCGGGGCGGCTATCACTTCCGGATGCGAGGTTTCAACCACTGCTTCAGCCTGAACCGGTGCTTCTGTCACCGTTTCAACAACTGTTTCAACCGCAGCAACGGTTTCAACGGCAGCAACTACCGCTTGCGGTTCGGTCACAACGGATTGTGCCTGCACCTGTTCGATTTCCTGTGCTTCTGGCTGCGCATCCTGAGGACGTGCTACCGGGTAGCGGATCCACACTTTACCGGACGCCATTTCAGGAGAGGCGCAAGCAACCGTCAACGGCATCGGCGACTGCAGTGGGTAACGCTCATCACGGTAACGACGGCGACGCTGACCACTCACGCGCAGATGGCGCGGGGAACGGCGGGAACGACGCGGCATACCCGTGTTATCACGCGCTTCACCGTTGTCATCCTGCTCAGACGTAACTTCAGTTACCACCGGCAATGGCACTTTCACCAGCTCGGTGCTTTGTGTCGGTGCAGTCTGTTCTGCGATCGGTGCGGCAACGCTCTCTTCGGTGGCGGCTTCTACCACTTCCATTTCGGACGCATTGTTATAGCGGACTTTCTGGTTCAACTGACGCTGTTTACGGCGCGGCTGAACCGGACGAACGCGCTCTTCCTGTTCGGTCTCCGGGGTCTGCTGCTCGTCGAGATTCAGCGCTTTCACTTCTTGCTGAGCCTGACGTTTGTCTTCGTTGCGACGGCGGTTACGTTCGCGACGCGGCTGCTGCTCATCACCAGACTTCACTTTATCCGCAGCGTCAGTAGACGGCTGACGGTTATCGCGGGTCTCGGCATTCTGCTGCGCGTTGCGGCGATTGCGGCGGTTCTCGTCACGGTTTTCACCGCTCTCTGAACGTTCGCCACGATTATCGCGGTTATCACGACGTTCGCTGCGATCGTTACGGTCGCGGCGGTTGTTCTGACGCTTACGGCGATCCTGTTGACGTTCCGGCTTCTCTGTGACAGTCGGTGCAGGCTGCTCGGCAGGTTTTGCTTCTTCGCTACCGCTGAACAGTGATTTCAGCGCGCCAAAGAAACGGCTCAACAGACCCGGTTCAGCCGGTCCGACTGGGGCAACCACGGCCTTCGGCGCAGCGGCTTGCACTACCGGTTCGGCAGGCGTTGGCTCAGGCGGAACGTCCGGCATCGCAAATGTGGCAAGGGCGGGTTGTTCCGGGCGTTTACGTTCGGCGAACTCTTCTTCAGAAGACGGTAACGCCATTGCTTCTTCATGCAGCTTCGGCAGCATGTAGCTCAGGGTCGGCGTCTCTTCACCTTTACGCACGCGCAGCACGGAGTAGTGCGGCGTTTCCATCTGATCGTTTGGCACGATCACACAGCGCACGCCATCCTGACGGGTTTCAATCGCATTTACTGCTGTACGCTTTTCGTTGAGCAGGTAAGAGGCAATCGGTACAGGCACAATCGCGTGGACTTCCTGGGTATTCTCTTTCAGCGCTTCTTCTTCAATCAGACGCAGAATAGACAGGGACAGCGATTCGTTGTCGCGCACGGTGCCGGTACCGCTACAGCGCGGGCAGACGTGATGGCTGGACTCGCCCAGCGACGGGCTCAGGCGCTGACGGGACATCTCCAGCAGGCCGAAGCGGGAAATATGGCTTATCTGGATACGCGCGCGATCCTGACGAACCGCTTCACGCAGACGATTTTCCACCGCACGCTGATGGCGTACCGGGGTCATGTCTATGAAGTCGATAACGATCAGGCCGCCGAGGTCACGCAGGCGCAACTGACGAGCGATCTCATCGGCCGCTTCCAGGTTGGTGTTAAACGCGGTTTCTTCGATATCGCCGCCGCGGGTCGCGCGAGCGGAGTTGATGTCGATGGCGGTTAACGCTTCAGTGCTGTCGATAACGATAGAGCCACCGGAAGGCAGACGCACTTCACGCTGGAAGGCGGACTCAATCTGCGACTCGATCTGATAGTGGCTGAACAGCGGGATTTCACCGGTGTAGAGCTTAATTTTGCTACTGAAATCCGGACGACCCAACGCCGCAATATGCTGGCGCGCCAGTTCGAGCACTTTCGGGTTATCGATGAGGATTTCACCGATATCCTGACGCAGATAGTCGCGGAAGGCGCGAACAATCACGTTGCTCTCCTGGTGGATCAGGAACGGAGCAGGGCGACTTTCAGCCGCTTTCTGAATGGCTTCCCAGTGTTTCAGACGGAAACTTAAGTCCCACTGCAGCGCTTCGGCAGATTTGCCGACGCCCGCGGTACGCACGATAAGGCCCATGCCATCAGGCAGTTCAAGGCTTGCCAGCGCTTCTTTCAGTTCCGTACGGTCATCACCTTCGATGCGACGAGAGATGCCGCCCGCGCGCGGGTTGTTTGGCATCAGAACCAGATAGCTACCCGCCAGGCTGATAAAGGTGGTCAGCGCAGCGCCTTTATTGCCGCGTTCTTCTTTATCAATCTGAACAATAACTTCCTGGCCTTCGCGCAGCACATCTTTGATGTTCGGACGACCATGAGCGTTGTAATTGGTAGGGAAATATTCGCGGGCAATTTCTTTTAACGGGAGGAAACCGTGACGTTCAGCGCCGTAATCAACAAAAGCTGCTTCCAGACTCGGTTCAATACGGGTGATTTTGCCTTTATAGATGTTCGCTTTTTTCTGTTCATGTCCAGGACTTTCAATATCCAGGTCGTACAGACGCTGCCCATCTACAAGGGCAACACGCAACTCTTCCTGCTGAGTTGCGTTGATTAACATTCTTTTCATCGTAACTTACTCATTATTCTTACATTGACGACTAAGCTGCGGGCAGAGTATTGCCTTTCCGGGTGTGAACCGATGGCCTCGTGTCTATTCGCGTCGCCAACCTCACGGTTATCGTCAGCTCAAAGAGGCGCAGAGTGTCGGTTGCCTGCATTTCATACGGAAACGCAGCGCAATTATCAGGGGAACCGCCTGGGTATTACTCTCCAGAGAAGATCCGATCTACCGGTAAGGACTGCAACCCGCAGCCCGCTAACTGTCTGAAAGATCAATACGTCTTACGCCATTGCTGCGTGGATGATCGTTCGGACAAAATGGGTCTTTCCGTAAAATTCCTTGTTTTAACAAGATTCAGCACGGAAGCGGTGACATTATTCCACTGCTAACCTTGTTATAGCAAGATGACTTTTACCATTTATCACCCGCTTACTCACAGTTTTTTCACTTCTGAACGGTGATTGGTTTAATAACCACCAAATCAGTCATGAAGCACGTGAGTGAAGAAGGTTAAAGATAAATATAAGCATAGAAAAATGAGTGGCGCTAATCCTTATGGCTATTTAGAATCGGCCCCCATGAAAACAGAGACTCCATCCGTAAGAATTATTGCGATTACTGCTGACGAAGCGGGGCAACGCATCGATAACTTTTTGCGCACGCAACTCAAAGGCGTACCGAAAAGTATGATTTATCGCATTTTGCGTAAAGGCGAAGTGCGGGTGAATAAAAAACGCATCAAACCCGAATACAAACTGGAAGCGGGCGATGAAGTGCGTATTCCGCCCGTTCGCGTGGCTGAACGTGAAGACGAGGCGGTTTCACCGCATCTGCAAAAAGTGGCGGCACTGGCTGACGTCATCCTTTATGAAGACGACCATATCCTGGTGTTGAATAAGCCGTCGGGAACCGCTGTGCATGGCGGCAGCGGGTTAAGCTTTGGCGTGATTGAAGGCTTACGTGCCTTGCGTCCGGAAGCGCGTTTCCTCGAACTGGTACACCGCCTTGACCGCGATACGTCGGGCGTGCTGCTGGTGGCGAAAAAACGCTCGGCGCTGCGTTCGCTGCATGAGCAACTGCGCGAGAAGGGGATGCAGAAAGATTATCTCGCCCTGGTGCGCGGGCAGTGGCAGTCGCATGTCAAAACGGTTCAGGCGCCTTTATTGAAAAACATTCTGCAAAGCGGCGAACGCATTGTGCGGGTGAATCAGGAAGGCAAACCGTCCGAAACGCGCTTTAAGGTAGAAGAGCGCTACGCCTTTGCCACGCTGGTTCGCTGTAGCCCGGTGACCGGCCGCACACACCAGATCCGTGTCCACACCCAGTATGCGGGACATCCTATTGCCTTTGACGACCGCTACGGTGACCGTGAGTTCGATAAGCAACTGGCAGGAACCGGTTTATCACGGCTGTTCCTGCATGCGGCTGCGCTGAAGTTTACCCATCCAGGCACGGGTGAGGTACTGCGTATCGAAGCGCCGATGGACGATCAACTGAAGCGCTGTTTGCAGGCGCTGCGTAAGCCAGCCTGATTGCCGCGAACGCAACTTATCAGGCCTACAAATCATGCGTAGGCCTGATAAGCGTAGCGCCATCAGGCAAGACACGGTTATGCTTTGAGCGGGTTCATCTCCTCACGACGTAACATCTGGCACAGCGCAATCAGCGGCAAACCAATCAGCGTGTTGGGGTCGCGGCCTTCTAAACGCTCAAAGAGCGCAATTCCCAGTCCTTCGCTTTTAAAACTCCCTGCGCAGTGTAGCGGGCGCTCTTTACGCACGTAGTCTTCAATTTCCGCGTCGCTGAGATGGCGGAAGTGAACATCAAACGGCTCCACTTCCGTCTGTAAATGTCCCGTCGCGGAGTTATACAGCGCCAGACCGGTATAGAACGTAACGATATTGCCGCTGGCTTTGGCTAACTGCTGGCAGGCTTTCTCTTCCGTTAAAGGTTTACCGGTGATTTCACCGTCCAGCACACACACCTGATCGGAACCAATAATAAGATGCGCCGGATAGCGGTGAGCCAGTGATTGCGCTTTCTCTTGCGCCAGACGAGTGACTAAGTGGCGAGGACTCTCTGCGGGCAACGGCGTTTCGTCTACTTCCGGAGCCGCGCATTCAAAAGGCATTGCTAGCTTTTCCAGCAAAACGCGGCGCCAGGGAGATGTGGAGGCAAGAATGAGAGTAGGCATATTTTTTCCACCAGATATAGCGTATTGATGAGAGCCATTTTAAACTATGCTCTTCGTCCTTCAGGTGTGCCGCTTTGGCGTCTCCTGAGCGAAAATAAGTCTGTAAACCGCAATGTGTGCGAATTATTGGCAAAAGGCAACCGCAGGCTGCCTTTTTCTTTGACTATATGACGTTACAAAGTTAATATGCGCGCCCTATGCAAAAGGTAAAATTACCCCTGACTCTTGATCCGGTTCGTACGGCTCAAAAACGCCTCGATTATGAAGGTATTTATACTTCTGATCTGGTAGAGCGCGTCGCCGATTCTGTAGTCAGTGTGGACAGTGATGTGGAATGCGCCATGTCGTTCGCTATCGATAACCAGCGCCTTGCCGTTATTACCGGTGATGCAAAGGTTTCGCTAACGCTCGAATGTCAGCGTTGCGGGAAGCCGTTTCCTTATCATGTTCACACAACGTATTGTTTCAGTCCGGTTCGTTCTGACGAACAGGCTGAAGCACTCCCGGAAGCGTATGAGCCGATTGAGGTTAACGAATTCGGTGAAATCGATCTGCTTGCAATGGTGGAAGATGAAATTATCCTCTCCTTGCCGGTAGTTCCGGTGCATGATTCTGAACACTGTGAAGTGTCCGAGGCGGACATGGTCTTTGGTGAATTGCCTGATGAAGCGCAAAAACCAAACCCATTTGCCGTATTAGCCAGCTTAAAGCGTAAGTAATTGAGGAGTAAGGTCCATGGCCGTACAACAGAATAAACCAACCCGTTCCAAACGTGGCATGCGTCGTTCTCATGACGCTCTGACCGCAGTCACCAGCCTGTCTGTAGACAAAACTTCTGGTGAAAAACACCTGCGTCACCACATCACTGCCGACGGTTACTACCGTGGCCGCAAGGTAATCGCTAAGTAATCACGCATCTGCGTGATGAAGCTTAGTGAGGAACTTCCCCGTTACGACGGGGAAAGACCGAACCAGGCGGCGAAACGACTTTGACACGTCTAACCCTGGCGTTAGATGTCATGGGGGGAGATTTTGGCCCTTCCGTGACAGTGCCTGCAGCATTGCAGGCACTGAATTCTAATTCACAACTCACACTTCTTTTAGTCGGGGATCCCGATACAATCACGCCATTACTCGCTAAAGCTGACTTTGAACAACGTTCGCGTCTGCAGATTATCCCTGCTCAGTCAGTTATCGCCAGTGATGCCCGGCCTTCGCAGGCAATCCGCGCCAGTCGCGGTAGCTCGATGCGTGTGGCGTTGGAACTCGTGAAAGAAGGGCGAGCACAAGCCTGTGTCAGCGCCGGGAATACCGGAGCGCTCATGGGACTTGCAAAGTTATTGCTCAAACCGCTGGACGGTATTGAGCGTCCTGCGTTGGTGACAGTTTTACCGCACCAGCAGAAAGGAAAGACGGTGGTCCTCGATTTGGGGGCAAATGTCGATTGCGACAGCAACATGCTGGTGCAATTTGCCATTATGGGCTCGGTGCTTGCGGAAGAAGTGGTTGGTATTAACAACCCTCGCGTGGCCTTGCTCAACATCGGCGAAGAAGAAACCAAGGGTCTCGACAGTATTCGGGATGCCTCTGTGGTGCTAAAAACAATCCCTTCCATCAATTACATCGGCTATCTTGAAGCCAATGAGTTATTGACGGGGAAAACGGATGTTCTGGTATGTGACGGTTTTACAGGCAATGTCACATTAAAGACGATGGAAGGTGTTGTCAGAATGTTCCTTTCACTGCTGAAATCTCAGGGTGAGGGTAAAAAACGGTCGTGGTGGCTGCTGATATTAAAACGTTGGTTACAAAAAAGCCTGGCGAGGCGATTCAGTCACCTCAACCCCGACCAGTATAATGGCGCCTGTCTGTTAGGATTGCGCGGCACGGTGATAAAAAGTCATGGTGCGGCCAATCAGCGAGCGTTTACCGTCGCGATTGAACAGGCAGTGCAGGCGGTGCAGCGACAAGTTCCTCAGCGAATTGCCGCTCGCCTGGAATCTGTATACCCAGCTGGATTTACAATGCTGGACGCTGGCAATGGCGACACATCACAGCCACACTGATTACGGTGTGGCGTGAGAGCCCCAGCCTCTTAGCCGTTGTGATGCGCGGTATATAACCAAAAAGTGACTGAGCGTACATGTATACAAAGATTATTGGTACTGGCAGCTATCTGCCTGAACAGGTGCGGACTAACGCCGATCTGGAAAAAATGGTCGATACGTCTGACGAGTGGATTGTCACCCGTACAGGTATCCGTGAACGCCATATTGCTGCGCCGAATGAAACCGTCTCAACGATGGGTTTTGAGGCGGCTCAACGCGCGCTGGAAATGGCGGGCATTGATAAAGAACAGATTGGCTTGATTGTGGTAGCGACCACCTCAGCGACACATGCATTCCCCAGCGCAGCATGCCAGATTCAGAACATGCTGGGCATCAAAGGCTGCCCGGCATTTGACGTCGCCGCAGCATGCGCCGGTTTTACTTACGCGTTGAGCGTTGCCGATATGTACGTTAAATCCGGCGCGGTCAAACACGCGCTGGTGATCGGTTCCGATGTTCTGGCACGCACCTGCGATCCAACCGATCGCGGAACCATCATTATTTTTGGCGATGGTGCAGGTGCCGTGGTGCTGAGCACCTCCGACAAGCCGGGCATCATCTCTACCCACCTGCATGCAGACGGCCGTTATGGCGAACTGCTGACGCTGCCGAATGCCGATCGTGTGAATCCGGAAAATTCGATTCATCTGACCATGGCCGGTAACGAAGTGTTCAAAGTGGCAGTCACTGAGCTTGCGCACATCGTTGACGAGACGCTGGAGGCCAATAACCTCGATCGTTCAGAACTCGACTGGCTGGTTCCACACCAGGCTAACCTGCGTATCATCAGTGCGACGGCCAAAAAACTGGGCATGTCGATGGACAATGTGGTGGTGACTCTGGACAGACACGGTAACACGTCTGCGGCCTCCGTCCCTTGCGCGCTGGATGAAGCCGTGCGTGACGGACGTATCAAAGAAGGTCAGCTCGTGTTGCTTGAAGCCTTTGGCGGTGGATTCACCTGGGGCTCCGCGCTGGTTCGTTTCTAGTATAAGGATTTAAACATGACGCAATTCGCATTTGTGTTCCCTGGACAGGGTTCCCAGACCGTTGGGATGTTAGCTGATATGGCGGCAAGCTACCCCATCGTCGAAGAGACTTTTGCCGAAGCTTCTGCGGCGCTGGGCTATGACCTGTGGGCGCTGACCCAACAGGGGCCAGCAGAAGAACTGAACAAGACCTGGCAGACTCAGCCTGCGCTGTTAGCCGCGTCCGTTGCGCTGTATCGCGTCTGGCAACAGCAGGGCGGTAAAACGCCAGTGCTGATGGCGGGTCATAGCCTGGGTGAATACTCTGCGCTGGTTTGTGCCGGTGTCATTAATTTTGCTGATGCGGTGCGTCTGGTTGAACTGCGTGGTAAATTCATGCAGGAAGCTGTTCCGGAAGGCACAGGTGGCATGTCTGCAATCATCGGTCTCGATGATGCGTCCATTGCAAAAGCCTGTGAAGAAGCGGCAGAAGGCCAGGTGGTCTCACCGGTGAACTACAACTCGCCGGGTCAGGTCGTTATCGCCGGGCATAAAGAAGCCGTTGAGCGTGCCGGTGCAGCCTGTAAAGCGGCCGGTGCGAAACGTGCGCTACCGTTACCGGTGAGCGTACCGTCTCACTGTGCGCTGATGAAGCCGGCGGCGGAAAAACTGGCGGCGGAATTAGCAAAAATTACTTTTAACGCGCCGTCTGTACCGGTTATCAACAACGTGGACGTGAAGTGCGAAACTGACGCGAACGCCATTCGCGATGCGCTGGTGCGCCAGTTGTACAGTCCGGTACAATGGACGAAGAGCATCGAATTAATGGCGTCGCAGGGTGTCGAACACCTGTATGAAGTGGGACCGGGTAAAGTTCTCACGGGCCTGACCAAACGTATTGTTGATACCCTGACGGCCTCGGCTCTGAACGAACCGGCGGCGATGTCGGCGGCACTTGCGCAATAAAAGAGGAACACCATGAGTTTTGAAGGAAAAATCGCGCTGGTTACCGGTGCAAGTCGCGGTATTGGCCGCGCAATTGCAGAGACGCTCGTTGCCCGTGGCGCGACCGTTATCGGTACCGCGACCAGCGAAAGTGGCGCTCAGGCCATTAGCGATTACTTAGGTGCGAAGGGTAAAGGTCTGATGTTGAATGTGACTGATCCAGCATCTATCGAATCTGTTCTGGAAAAGATTCGCGCAGAATTTGGTGAAGTGGATATCCTGGTCAATAATGCCGGTATTACACGTGATAACCTGCTGATGCGAATGAAAGATGATGAGTGGAACGATATTCTCGAAACCAATCTTTCATCGGTTTTCCGCCTGTCAAAAGCGGTAATGCGCGCTATGATGAAAAAGCGTCATGGACGTATTATCACTGTCGGTTCTGTGGTTGGTACCATGGGAAATGCGGGTCAGACTAACTACGCTGCGGCGAAAGCGGGTCTGATCGGCTTTAGTAAATCGCTGGCGCGCGAAGTTGCGTCCCGCGGTATTACGGTGAACGTTGTTGCTCCGGGCTTTATTGAAACGGACATGACGCGTGCGCTGACTGATGAGCAGCGTGCGGGTACGTTGGCGGCAGTTCCTGCAGGTCGTCTTGGTGATCCGAAAGAGATTGCCAGTGCGGTTGCATTTTTAGCCTCTGACGAAGCAGGTTACATCACGGGTGAGACTTTGCACGTCAACGGCGGGATGTATATGGTTTAACCACGAGATACGCAAAATCATCCAAATTGCATCAAGGCGGCAAGACCGAAAAGCCTGCGAGCATAGATGACTATGTGACCAGGCATTGAGGACGCAGCCAACACAGAGACAATTTGAAGGGTGACGCGTAGAAAAATATTTGCGTTATTATAGGTCTTGGCCTCAAAATAACGTAAAATCGTGGTAAGACCTGCCGGGATTTAGTTGCAAATTTTTCAACATTTTATACACTACGAAAACCATCGCGAAAGCGAGTTTTGATAGGAAATTTAAGAGTATGAGCACTATCGAAGAACGCGTTAAGAAAATTATCGGCGAACAGCTGGGCGTTAAGCAGGAAGAAGTTACCAACAATGCTTCTTTCGTTGAAGACCTGGGCGCAGATTCTCTTGACACCGTTGAGCTGGTAATGGCTCTGGAAGAAGAGTTTGATACTGAGATTCCGGACGAAGAAGCTGAGAAAATCACCACCGTTCAGGCTGCCATTGATTACATCAACGGCCACCAGGCGTAAGTGAACATCTCCAGGCGGTCATTCGACCGCCTGAGTTTTATCTTTTTGTCCCACTTGAATCAATTATCCCTCCCTGGAGGACAACCGTGTCTAAGCGTCGTGTAGTTGTGACCGGACTGGGCATGTTGTCTCCTGTCGGCAATACCGTAGAGTCTACCTGGAAAGCTCTCCTTGCCGGTCAGAGTGGCATCAGCCTGATCGACCATTTCGATACTAGCGCCTATGCAACGAAATTTGCTGGCTTAGTAAAGGATTTTAACTGTGATGACATTATCTCGCGCAAAGAACAGCGCAAGATGGATGCCTTCATTCAATATGGAATTGTTGCAGGCTGGCAGGCCATGCAGGATTCTGGCCTTGAAGTAACGGAAGAGAACGCATCCCGTATTGGCGCCGCTATCGGCTCTGGTATTGGCGGTCTCGGACTGATTGAAGAAAACCATAGTTCTCTGGTGAACGGTGGACCGCGTAAAATCAGCCCATTCTTCGTTCCGTCGACGATTGTTAACATGGTGGCCGGTCACCTGACCATCATGTATGGCCTGCGTGGGCCAAGCATCTCTATCGCGACCGCCTGCACCTCAGGCGTACATAACATCGGTCAGGCCGCGCGTATCATTGCATACGGCGATGCGGACGCGATGGTCGCGGGTGGTGCTGAAAAAGCCAGTACGCCTCTGGGCGTAGGCGGCTTTGGCGCAGCGCGTGCGCTGTCTACCCGCAATGAAAACCCGCAAGCAGCCAGCCGCCCGTGGGACAAAGAGCGCGATGGCTTTGTACTGGGTGACGGTGCGGGCATGGTGGTACTGGAAGAGTACGAGCATGCAAAAGCGCGCGGTGCAAAAATTTATGCTGAAGTCGTTGGCTTCGGGATGAGCAGTGACGCTTACCACATGACGTCACCGCCGGAAAACGGTGCAGGCGCTGCCCTGGCGATGGTCAACGCGCTGCGTGATGCGGCGATCGAACCTGGCCAGATTGGCTACGTTAACGCCCACGGAACATCCACGCCGGCTGGCGATAAAGCGGAAGCGCAGGCGGTTAAAACGGTCTTTGGCGATGCGGCAAGCCGCGTGATGGTGAGTTCCACCAAATCCATGACCGGTCACCTGCTGGGTGCAGCGGGCGCGGTAGAGTCGATTTACTCTATCCTGGCGCTGCGCGATCAGGCTGTTCCGCCGACCATCAACCTGGATAACCCGGATGAAGGTTGCGATCTGGACTTCGTTCCTCACGAAGCGCGTCAGGTCAGCGGAATGGAGTACACGCTGTGTAACTCCTTCGGTTTCGGTGGAACCAACGGTTCATTGATCTTTAAAAAGGTCTGACCGCCGTTCTGCTTCCAGGCAAAAAGGTCCGCTTGTCGGACCTTTTTTATTGCGTGTTCTTCCCTTGTCCTGCGCCATCCATCCTGCGACACTAACGAGCCACGCATAAGGAGCCACCATGTTCTTGATCAATGGCCGTGAACAGGATTCTCTCCCCGCAAGCGATCGCGCTATCCAGTTTGGCGACGGTTGTTTTACCACTGCGCGCATTCTCGACGGCACGGTTTCGCTGCTGGCGGCGCATCTTCGGCGTTTGCAGGTGGCCTGCGCGACATTGCGGATCGTCTTTGATGACTGGGACGCGCTCGAGCGGGAAATGACTACGCTGGCCGCAGGCCATTCGCGCGCGGTTCTGAAGGTGATCATCAGTCGTGGCAGTGGGGGACGTGGATACAGCGGCGCGCATTGTCATGACAGCACCCGCATTCTCTCCGTCTTTGCGTATCCACAACATTATGACCGCTGGCGCGAACAAGGGATCTCGCTCACCTTAAGCCCGGTTCGTCTGGGGCGCAATCCTCTGCTCGCCGGTATTAAGCACCTGAACCGTCTCGAACAGGTGCTAATCCGCTCTCATCTTGAGCAAACGGACGCCGACGAGGCGCTGGTTCTTGACAGTGAGGGCTGGGTTACGGAATGCTGTGCGGCTAATTTATTCTGGCGAAAAGACAATGTGGTCTACACGCCGCGCCTCGATCAGGCGGGTGTGAACGGTATTATGCGACAATTCTGTATCCGGAAACTGGCACAATCGTCTTTTCAGGTTGTCGAAATGAATGCCCGTGAAGACGCGCTGCGCCATGCCGATGAAATGGTGGTCTGTAATGCGCTGATGCCGATCGTACCCGTTCGGGCTTATGGCGCTAACATGTTGTCTTCTCGTGCATTATTTGAGTTTCTGGCCCCACTGTGTGAGCATCCGAATTAGTCATGAAAAAATTGTTTCGTGTTGTCCTTTTACTGGTTGTTGTATTAGGCATTGCCGCAGGGGCGGGAATGTGGAAAGTTCGCCATCTGGCGGACAGTAAAATCCTGATTACAGAAGAGACCATTTTTACCCTCAAACCGGGAACCGGGCGTCTGGCCCTGGGCGAACAACTGTATGCGGATCGGGTCATTAATCGTCCCCGCGTGTTTCAGTGGCTGCTACGGGTCGAACCGGATCTTTCCCACTTTAAGGCGGGAACCTATCGTTTAACGCCGGGCATGAGCGTGCGCGAGATGCTGCAACTGCTGGAAAGCGGGAAAGAGGCACAGTTCCCGCTGCGACTGGTGGAAGGCATGCGGTTAAGTGACTATCTCAAGCAACTGCGAGACGCGCCGTACATCAAACACACTCTGAGCGATGACCGCTACGAAACCGTCGCAAAAGCGCTGGGCCTTGAGAATACAGAGGGGCTGGAAGGTTGGTTCTGGCCCGATACCTGGATGTATACCGCCAACACCGCAGACATTGCTTTGCTCAAGCGCGCGCATCAAAAGATGGTGAAGGCGGTTGACCGCGTCTGGGAAGAGCGTGCGGAAGGCCTGCCTTATAAAGATCAAAATCAACTGGTAACGATGGCCTCAATCATTGAGAAAGAGACGGCCATTGCCAGCGAGCGCGATCAGGTCGCCTCCGTCTTTATTAACCGCCTGCGCGTCGGGATGCGTCTGCAAACCGATCCTACCGTGATCTATGGGATGGGGGAGCGTTATAATGGCAAGATCTCGCGCGCGGACCTGGAAACGCCAACGGCCTATAATACCTACACGATCACCGGACTCCCGCCGGGACCGATTGCGATGCCGGGTGAAGGCTCTCTAAAAGCGGCGGCACATCCGGCTAAAACACCGTATCTCTATTTTGTGGCCGACGGTAAAGGCGGTCATACTTTTAATACTAATCTTGCCAGCCATAACCGGTCAGTGCAGGACTACCTGAAAGTGCTTAAGGAAAAAAATGCGCAGTAATTATATCGTCATCGAGGGGCTGGAAGGCGCCGGAAAAACGACCGCAAAAAATGTTGTGGTTGAGACGCTTGAACAACTCGGTATTCGCGACATGGTTTTTACCCGCGAGCCGGGCGGTACACAGCTGGCAGAAAAACTGCGTAGCCTGGTGCTGGACATCCGTTCGGTCGGTGACGAAACCATTACCGTAAAGGCCGAAGTGCTGATGTTCTACGCCGCACGCGTGCAACTGGTTGAAACGGTAATCAAACCTGCGCTCGCAGAAGGTAAATGGGTGATTGGCGACCGTCACGACCTGTCCACACAGGCGTATCAGGGCGGGGGGCGCGGGGTCGATCAGCAGATGCTGGCGACGCTGCGCGATGCCGTGCTGGGGGACTTCCGCCCGGATCTAACGCTTTACCTGGACGTCACGCCAGAGGTGGGGCTGAAACGCGCCCGTGCCCGTGGTGAACTGGACCGTATCGAACAGGAATCGTTTGACTTCTTCAACCGCACCCGTGCCCGTTATCTGGCGCTCGCCGCCCAGGACGCCAGCATCCGGACGATTGATGCGACACAGCCGCTGGACACCGTGATGAACAATATCCGTACCACCATCACCGAGTGGGTGAAGGAGCAGGGCGAATGAAATGGTATCCATGGTTACGACCTGACTTCGAAAAACTGGTAGCGAGCTATCAGGCGGGAAGGGGTCACCATGCGCTACTGATTCAGGCTTTACCGGGGATGGGCGACGACGCCTTGATCTATGCGTTGAGCCGTTATCTGCTGTGTCAGCAACCGGATGGACACAAAAGCTGCGGTCACTGCCGTGGCTGCCAGTTGATGCAGGCAGGCACGCATCCGGACTACTATTCACTGCTCCCGGAAAAAGGGAAAAGTACGCTGGGCATTGATGCGGTACGTGAGGTCAGTGAAAAACTGTATGAGCGTGCGCGACTGGGCGGAGCAAAAGTGGTCTGGATCCCGGATGCGGCGCTGATGACAGAGGCCGCCGCCAATGCGTTGCTCAAAACGCTGGAAGAACCCCCCACACAAACCTGGTTCTTTCTCGCCAGTCGAGAACCTGCGCGGTTGCTGGCGACACTGCGTAGCCGGTGCCGTTTACACCACCTCGCGCCACCGGCGGAACAGTACGCGGTATCATGGCTTGCACGAGAAGTGACAGCGTCACAAGACGCGTTATTGACCGCGCTGCGCCTGAGCGCCGGTTCTCCGGGAGCGGCGCTGACGCTACTGGGTTCCGAAAGCTGGTCCCAGCGTGACGCACTGTGTCAGGCGCTGGCAAGCAGTATTCCTGCGGGTGACTGGTATTCATTATTGACGGTACTGAATCACGAACAGGCGCCAGCCAGACTGCACTGGCTGGCGACGTTAATGATGGATGCGCTGAAACGCCAGCACGGGGCCACCGCGATGACCAACGCGGATGCCGGACAACTGATCGCCACGATTGCCGGTCAACTGTCCCAGAGGCGTATTCAGGCAATCCTTAACGCCATCTGCCATTGTCGCGAACAACTGCTTAACGTTACCGGAATAAACCGTGAACTGGTGTTAACCGATCTTCTTCTGCAAATCGAACATTATCTGCAACCAGGCACCGTGTTGCCTGTTCCTCACCTGTAAGAGAGACATTATGTTTTTAGTCGACTCGCACTGCCATCTTGATGGCCTGGATTATCAATCTCTGCATAAGGATGTGGACGACGTGCTGGCGAAAGCGGCCGCGCGTGATGTCAAATTCTGTCTGGCGGTGGCAACGACGCTGCCGGGATACCGCGCCATGCGGGAGCTGGTCGGCCAGCGCGATAACGTCGTTTTCTCCTGCGGCGTGCATCCGCTCAATCAGGACGAACCGTATGACGTGGAAGAACTGCGTCATCTGGCGGCTGATGAAGGCGTGGTGGCGATGGGGGAGACGGGGCTGGACTATTTTTACACCCCTGAGACAAAAGTGCGCCAACAGGAGTCGTTCATTCATCATATTCAGATCGGTCGTGAACTGAACAAGCCGGTGATCGTCCACACGCGCGATGCCCGCGTCGATACGCTGGCGATTCTTCGCCACGAAAACGTGACGGATTGTGGCGGCGTACTACACTGTTTTACTGAAGACAGAGAAACGGCGGGTAAATTACTGGATCTGGGCTTTTATATCTCCTTTTCCGGCATTGTGACCTTCCGCAATGCTGAACAGTTACGTGACGCCGCGCGGTATGTGCCGCTGGATCGCCTGCTGGTGGAGACGGATTCCCCATATCTTGCGCCGGTGCCGCATCGGGGGAAAGAGAACCAGCCTGCGATGGTCCGCGACGTGGCGGAATACATGGCTGTATTGAAAGGTGTAGCCGTTGAAGAACTGGCGCAGATAACCACCGATAACTTTTCCCGCCTGTTCCATATCAACGCTTCCCGCCTGCAGTCAGCCTCGTAATCGAGTTTTTTTAAAGCTCGTAATTAATAATTAAAGCGAGTAAAGTTCACCGCCACAAAGTGGGCGGTGAATGAGCGATCTGACACATTCTGATACCTTTTTTGGCAAAATGTGCAACTTGACGCGCTATCCAGAGTTGAAACGTGATAGCCGTCAAACTATATTTCGCTGATTTATTTTACTCTGTGTAATAAATAAAGGGCACTTAGATGCCCTGTCCACGGCGGGGCTCTCCCCCCTCGCCAATGCGTGTGAACGTAGAAAGCACAAATACTCAGGAGCACTCTCAATTATGTTTAAGAATGCATTTGCTAACCTGCAAAAGGTCGGTAAATCGCTGATGCTGCCGGTATCCGTATTGCCTATCGCAGGTATCCTGCTGGGCGTCGGTTCCGCAAACTTCAGCTGGCTGCCAGCCGTTGTATCGCACGTGATGGCAGAAGCCGGCGGTTCTGTTTTTGCAAACATGCCGCTGATTTTCGCTATTGGTGTCGCGCTTGGCTTTACCAACAACGATGGCGTTTCGGCTCTGGCTTCGGTTGTCGCCTATGGCATCATGGTGAAAACCATGGCTGTGGTCGCGCCGCTGGTTCTGCATTTACCTGCTGAAGAAATCGCAGCAAAACACCTTGCGGATACGGGTGTACTCGGGGGGATTATCTCCGGTGCGATTGCAGCGTACATGTTTAACCGCTTCTACCGTATCAAGCTGCCTGAGTATCTGGGCTTCTTTGCTGGTAAGCGCTTCGTGCCGATCATTTCTGGTCTGGCGGCGATCTTTACCGGTGTGGTCCTGTCCTTCATTTGGCCGCCGATCGGTACTGCTATCCAGACGTTCTCTCAGTGGGCTGCTTATCAGAACCCGGTCGTGGCGTTCGGTATTTACGGCTTCATTGAACGCTGCCTGGTACCGTTTGGTCTGCACCACATCTGGAACGTTCCTTTCCAGATGCAGATTGGCGAATACACCAACGCGGCAGGTCAGGTCTTCCACGGCGATATTCCTCGTTACATGGCGGGCGACCCGACTGCGGGCATGTTGTCTGGCGGCTTCCTGTTCAAAATGTATGGTCTGCCGGCTGCTGCCATTGCTATCTGGCACTCGGCTAAACCAGAAAACCGCGCCAAAGTGGGCGGTATCATGATCTCCGCAGCGCTGACCTCGTTCCTGACCGGTATCACCGAGCCGATCGAGTTCTCCTTCATGTTCGTTGCGCCGATCCTGTACGTTATCCACGCGATTCTCGCTGGCCTGGCGTTCCCGATCTGTATCCTGCTGGGTATGCGTGACGGCACGTCGTTCTCACACGGTCTGATCGACTTTATCGTACTGTCCGGTAACAGCAGCAAGCTGTGGCTGTTCCCGATTGTCGGTGCGGGCTATGCGATTGTTTACTACACCATCTTCCGCGTGCTGATCAAAGCACTGGATCTGAAGACTCCGGGTCGCGAAGATAACACCGATGACGCAAAAGCGGGTGCGACCAGTGAAATGGCGCCTGCGCTGATTGCGGCGTTTGGTGGTAAAGAAAACATCACTAACCTGGATGCGTGCATTACCCGTCTGCGTGTCAGCGTGGCTGACGTGGCGAAAGTGGATCAGGCTGGCCTGAAGAAACTGGGTGCCGCAGGTGTGGTGGTTGCAGGTTCCGGTGTTCAGGCGATTTTCGGTACGAAGTCCGATAACCTGAAAACTGAGATGGATGAATACATCCGTAACAGCTAAGACCGAATAAGTTGGGGAGAACTAAGGCAGCCAAATGGCTGCCTTTTTTACATCCTTGAACGCCTGATAGTGCTGCGCTTTTCGGGCTGGGAGATCAGAACTGATAGTTTGCGGTGATGCTCACGTTGCGCGGTTCACCATAAACAATCGACCCTTCGACGTTGGTGTCGTAGGTTTTATCGAACAGGTTGTTGACGTTACCCTGCACAGAGAAGTTTTTGGTCACCTGGTAGCGGGTGAACAGATCCACCAGCGCGTAACTGCCTTGTTCAGCGCGGAAGGTGCCGTACGCCGTCGCGGTATCGGTGTATACGCGGTTTTGCCAGTTCACGCCACCGCCCACGGTCAGGTCGGGCATCACCGGCAGACGGTAGCTGGTGAACAGCTTGACGCTGGTACGCGGCAGATTCGGATTGACGGCGTTGCCTTCATTGTCTTCTGCAACGTAACGCGTTGCGCCAAAGGTCATCTGCCAGTTATCGGTAATCGCTCCGTTGACTTCGAATTCAACCCCTTTGCTGACGGTTCCGTTCGCTGTTTTATACGCGACTTCGCCATTGCTACCCGGAATCGGTGAACCGGTCGACTGGGCAACGTTATCCTGCTCAATGCGGAACACGGCGAGGGTGGTGGTCAGTCGGCTGTTCATCCAGTCGGACTTCAGACCTACCTCATAGTTGTTGCCGGTTATCGGTGCGAGGTATTTCCCGCTGCGGTCACGTTTGTTCTGCGGCTGGAAGATGGAGGTGTAGCTGGCGTAAGTTGACCAGTTATCATTGATGTCGTAAACCAGACCGGCATACGGCGTGGTGTGGTTTTTCTCCATGCTGTAGCTCAGCGTGTCGACACGCCAGTTGGTGTAGCGCGCGCCGAGGATCAGGTGCAGCGGGTCAGCCAGTGAAATGCGCGTCGCGGCGTACAGCGACTTCATGTGCGTGGTATCGTCCTGGGCCAGCGACTGTGGCGTCCAGTCGGTTTGCGGGAAGTTGCCATTGAAGTTATTGAAACTGCCGATCTCATCCGGGAAGACGTTAGCCCAGGAGCTGAAATAACGGTTGTTCTGCTTGCTGTAGCTGCCGCCAAACATCAGGTTGTGCTGGCGACCGAACAGGTCATAGCCGCCGTCGGCAAAGAGATCCAGCGCATCAACCTTACGTTTGCCGCTGTTCCAGCCCGTGCCGCCAACGTAGTCATAGCCCGGTCCGTAGCTACTGTAAGGACCGACCAGCATGCCATCAGCCTTATTCACGTACGCATCGACATACATCGTTTTACTGTCGAATTTGATTTCCGAGTGGGTCGCATTCATCGTCGCCTGCCAGGTGTCGGCAAAACGTTGTTTGAGTGTGACAAAGACTTTGTTGATCTCTTTATCGTTATACGCCCAGTCTGGCGCGGTGCTGCGGGCGCGGTCATAGCTGTTTTTGCTGCCGTCGGTATTCCAGCGCGGCAGGCCACCCCAGGTTGGGCTGTCCACTTTGATCTTCTGATATTCATAGCCGGCGGCAAGGCTGGTGGTTTCACCCAGATCGGCATCAATAATGCCCGAGAAGAAGTTTTTCTCGCTGTGATAGCGATCGAGCCAGGAGTCGTTGTCCTGATAACCCGCCACAATACGCGCGCGTACATTACCGTCATCGGTGAGCGGGCTTTGCAGATCCATTACGTAGCGCTGCTTGTTCCAACTGCCATATTCCGCCGATACGTCGCCTTTGAACTCACGGCTGGTGGCGTGTTTGCGGATCATATTGATGGAGGCAGACGGGTTGCCCGTACCAGTCATCAGGCCGTTTGCGCCGCGCACCACTTCCACGCGCTCATAGAGCGCCATATCGGTCAGGGCGTCACCCAGATTCCAGCGGGATTCAAAATAGGTCGGAATACCGTCGACCATATAGTTGTCAATCTGGAAACCACGCGAGAAGTAGCTGACACGATCCGAGTCTGCCTGGCTTTTGCTGATCCCCAGCGTACTGTCCATCACATCGCCCAGCGTTTGTAACTGCTGGTCTTCCATGCGTTGCTCGCTGACGATGCTGACCGACTGCGGAATATCGCGCTGGGTCATCATCATTTTGGTTCCGGCGGAGGTGGATTTGACGCTGTAATCGTGCTCGTCGCTGTCCGCTGAGGTCGCAGGCGCAGAACCGTCGACAATGACGGTCTCTTCCGGTGCGGTTGCCGCGAAGCTCATGGATGGCATCAGTGCCATCGCGATGCAGGCTGCCAGCAACGATGGTGTTGCGCCAGCCTGGCGTTGTTCATCCCTGTCGTGTGTTGTGAAAGACATCAGAAAGCCCTTAATAGTGAACGAATCCTGGCTCAGGCCGTAAGAGGTGGCAATGAGCCCCTTTTTATTTTTCTAGCCATTAAATGCGCATGAAAATGCAAATGCGAAATATACGCATTCAAATTCTGTCTGTAAACAGATGTAACTTGCTTTCTGAAATCTTGTTTCACTACTTTTTGGCGCTGGAGAGGGGACAACGGGTTGTAAGTGCGCCACTGTGGCGATTTTTTGCTTAAGAAATCGTGGGTTAAGGTTGAAAGAGCGGGTTTAAGTCGCTAATACTCTATACTCGCAGTGTGCCTCAGCGTAGCATAACATCACGCATGGCTATTTTTAGAAAAGGAAAACGTCGTGGCAGAAGAGACTATATTCAGCAAGATCATTCGTCGTGAAATCCCTTCCGATATCGTTTACCAGGATGATCTGGTAACGGCATTTCGGGATATTTCACCGCAGGCGCCTACTCACATTCTGATCATCCCCAACGTTCTGATCCCGACGGTTAATGACGTGACCGCCGAGCATGAGCAAGCGCTGGGACGGATGATTACCGTTGCGGCAAAAATTGCCGAACAGGAAGGCATTGCCGAAGATGGCTATCGCCTGATCATGAATACCAATCGTCATGGCGGTCAGGAGGTGTATCACATCCACATGCATCTGCTGGGCGGTCGCGCGCTCGGTCCTATGCTCGCACACAAAGGGTTGTGATGATGACCAGAGGATGCATTGCGCTTTCGCTGGGTCTGCTCTTACTTGCCGGGTGTCGTTCTCATCCTGAGATCCCGGTAAGCGACGAGCAGTCGCTAGTGATGGAGTCGACGCTGCTGGCGGCGGGGATCACCGCGCAAGAGCCGACGTTGACCACGTCAGATATTCAGCCCTCTGCATCCTCAACGCTGTATAACGAAAGGCAAGAACCCGTTACCGTTCATTATCGCTTTTACTGGTATGACGCCAGAGGGCTGGAGATGCATCCTCTGGAAGCGCCACGCAGCGTGACGATACCGGCACATTCGTCGGTCACGCTGTATGGCAGCGCCAATTATCTGGGGGCGCACAAAGTCAGACTTTATCTTTATTTGTAAGGGGTGAATCTTGAAGACAAAAATGAGTCGCTACGCATTGATAGCCGCGCTGGCGATGTTCCTGTCCGGTTGTGTGGTGCAACGCGAACCTGCACCGGTTGATGAAGTGAAACCCACGCCGGAACAGCCCGCACAGCCGCAAGAACCTGCTCCGGGGGTACCTTCGGTTCCCACGATCCCAGGACAGCCGGGTCCTATTGAACATGAAGATCAGACTGCGGCACCGGCGCCGCGTATACGTCATTACGACTGGAATAGCGCGATGCAGCCGATGGTGGGCAAAATGCTGCAGGCCGATGGCGTCACGGCGGGGAGCGTACTGCTGGTCGATAGCGTCAATAACCGCACTAACGGTTCGCTGAACGCTGGTGAAGCCACTGAAACGCTGCGTAATGCGCTGGCGAACAATGGCAAATTTACTCTCATCTCCGCGCAGCAACTGTCGCTGGCAAAACAGCAGTTAGGGCTGTCGCCGCAGGACAGTCTGGGAACGCGCAGTAAAGCGATTGGTATTGCCCGTAACGTCGGCGCGCACTATGTGCTGTATTCCAGCGCCTCGGGTAACGTCAACGCGCCATCGCTGCAAATGCAATTAATGCTGGTACAAACTGGCGAGATAATCTGGTCAGGTAAAGGTGCCGTTCAGCAGCAATAACATACCAGGGCGCGACGCGGTGTTGTCGCGCTACTTTCCGCACTATCGTCCCGTCGCCGAAGGCCAGTGTGGTCTTAGCGGCGGGAGTGCGATCATTGAAAGTCCAACCCAGCGGCTGGTTCTTCGCCGTCATCACGATCCCGATGCGCCGCAAGCGCATTTTTTACGCCAGTATCATGCCTTATCACGGTTACCTGAAAGCCTTGCGCCAAAGCCGCGCTTTTACATTCCTGGCTGGATGGCGGTGGACTATATCCCGGGCGAGATAAAATCCGGTCTGCCGGGTGCCGACGAACTGGCGGGCTTACTGTATTATCTTCATCAGCAGCCCCGCTTTGGCTGGCGTATCCATTTGCTGTCGTTGCTGGAGCAATACTGGCAGGGGAGCGATCCGGCACGGCGAACCCCGTACTGGTTAAGCGTGCTGAAACGCCTGCGCAAGCAGGGCGAGCCGCACCCGCTGCGCCTTGCGCCGCTGCATATGGATGTCCATGCCGCCAACATCGTTCACGGCCCGACAGGATTGCGGCTTATCGACTGGGAATATGCAGGCGACGGTGATGTCGCCCTTGAACTGGCGGCGGTGTGGGTGGACGATGTTCAGCAACACCGGCAACTGGTGCAGGCCTATGCCGTCCGCGCGCGCATAGACGGGCAAAAATTATGGCAACAGGTCAGACGCTGGTATCCGTGGATACTGATGCTGAAGGCCGGTTGGTTTGAATACCGCTGGCAACAGACCGGCGAACGACAATTTATCAGTCTGGCCGATGCAACCTGGCGGCAGCTGGCAACGAAGGATTAAGGAGAGCAGTGTGGGTCCAGTAATGTTGGATGTCGAAGGGTTTGAGGTGGATGCGGAAGAGCGGGAGATTCTGGCCCATCCACTGGTGGGCGGTTTGATTCTGTTTGCGCGCAATTACCACGATCCGGCCCAGTTACGTGAACTGGTGCGCCAGATCCGTGCGGCGTCGCACAACCATCTGGTGATCGCCGTCGATCAGGAAGGCGGGCGCGTACAGCGCTTTCGTGAAGGATTTACCCGATTGCCAGCCGCGCAGTCCTTTGCGGCGCTGCACGGGCTGGAAGAGGGCGGCAGGCTGGCAGAAGAGGCCGGATGGCTGATGGCCAGTGAAATGATCGCAATGGACATCGATATCAGCTTTGCGCCGGTGTTGGATGTCGGGCATATCAGCGCCGCCATCGGCGAACGTTCCTATCATGCTGACCCGCTTAACGCGCTGGCGATGGCGACCCGTTTTATTGACGGCATGCATGCGGCGGGAATGAAAACCACCGGCAAACATTTTCCGGGTCATGGTGCAGTCACCGCCGATTCGCATAAAGAGACGCCGACCGACTCGCGTCCTGAAGCGGAAATTCGTGCGAAAGATATGTCCGTTTTCCGCACGCTAATCTCGGAAAATAAGCTGGATGCCATCATGCCAGCGCACGTCATTTACAGCGCAGTCGATCCGCGCCCGGCGAGCGGTTCTTCACACTGGCTGAAAACGGTTCTGCGCCAGGAACTGGGCTTTGACGGCGTCATTTTCTCTGATGACCTGTCGATGGAAGGGGCAGCGATCATGGGCAGCTATGCCGAACGTGGGCAGGCATCGCTGGACGCGGGTTGTGATATGATTCTGGTCTGCAATAATCGTAAAGGGGCGGTCAGTGTGTTAGATAATCTGTCGCCGATCAATGCAGAGCGTGTTACACGTTTGTATCATAAAGGTTCATTTTCGCGTCAGGAACTGATGGACTCGTCACGCTGGAAAACCGTCAGCGCGCAGCTCAACCAGTTACATGAACGCTGGCAGGAAGAGAAAGCAGGTCATTAACGCACGTTTGGTGAGGATGCGATGATTATCTATTTACACGGTTTCGACTCTAACAGTCCAGGAAACCACGAAAAGGTCTTGCAGCTACAGTTTATCGACCCGGATGTCAGACTGATAAGCTACAGCACGCGTCATCCGAAACATGACATGCAGCATCTGCTGAAAGAAGTGGACAAAATGTTGCAGCTCAATGTTGATGAGCGACCGTTGATTTGCGGCGTTGGCCTCGGCGGCTACTGGGCAGAACGCATTGGTTTTCTCTGCGATGTTCGCCAGGTGGTGTTTAATCCGAACCTGTTCCCGTATGAAAATATGGAAGGCAAAATCGACCGTCCGGAAGAGTATGCGGATATTGCGACCAAGTGCGTGACCAACTTCCGCGAGAAAAATCGCGATCGTTGCCTGGTTATTCTCTCGCGTCATGATGAAGCCCTGAACAGTCAGCGCGCTTCTGAAGAGCTACACCATTTCTATGAGATCGTGTGGGACGAAGAGCAAACGCATAAGTTTAAAAATATTTCGCCGCACCTGCAGCGAATCAAGGCGTTTAAGACCTTAGGCTAAAACCGGCATCAGCCGGAATCGTCGAACAAAGCCAGCCTTCGGGCTGGTTTTTTTGTCTGTCTTTCCCGCGTTGTCTATCTTTTCAGCAGCAAAACTTGATGCACATCAATTTTGGTATGACCAATGCACCGCTTGTGTTATTCTCACTCTCGAAGGACATTTTCATTGTTGTAACTTGTTGTTAATTAAAGGCTATGTTTATAACGTTTAATTAACAATTGGTTAATCATTTTAAGGGGGTCACGTTGACTACACCACTCAAAAAGATCGTGATTGTCGGCGGGGGAGCTGGCGGGCTGGAAATGGCGACGCAGTTAGGGCACAAGCTGGGTCGCAAGAAAAAAGCGAAAATTACGCTGGTTGACAGAAATCACAGCCATTTGTGGAAACCCTTGCTACACGAAGTCGCAACCGGATCGCTTGATGAAGGCGTGGACGCGCTGAGCTATCTGGCGCATGCCCGTAACCACGGCTTCCAGTTCCAGTTGGGTTCCGTGATGAACATCGATCGCGAAGCGAAAACTATCACCATCGCCGAACTGCGCGATGAGAAGGGCGAGCTGCTGGTGCCTGAGCGCAAAATCGCCTATGACACGCTGGTGATGGCGCTGGGCAGCACCTCCAACGACTTCAACACGCCGGGCGTGAAAGAGAACTGTATCTTCCTTGATAACCCGCATCAGGCGCGTCGTTTCCATCAGGAAATGCTGAACCTGTTCCTGAAATATTCCGCGAATCTTGGCGCGAACGGCAAGGTGAATATTGCGATCGTCGGCGGCGGCGCCACTGGCGTAGAGCTGTCAGCAGAATTGCATAACGCAGTGAAACAGTTGCACAGCTACGGTTACAAAGGGCTCACCAACGACGCGCTGAACGTGACGCTGGTGGAAGCCGGTGAACGTATCCTGCCTGCGCTACCACCGCGTATCTCTTCCGCAGCGCATAATGAGTTAACGAAACTCGGCGTTCGCGTCCTGACCCAGACAATGGTGACCAGTGCGGATGCGGGCGGCCTGCATACTAAAGATGGCGAATATATCGAAGCCGACCTGATGGTCTGGGCGGCGGGGATCAAAGCGCCGGACTTTATGAAAGAGATTGGCGGCCTGGAGACCAACCGCATTAATCAACTGGTAGTGGAACCGACGTTGCAGACAACCCGCGATCCTGATGTCTACGCGATTGGCGATTGCGCCTCCTGCGCGCGTCCGGAAGGGGGCTTTGTACCGCCGCGTGCTCAGGCTGCACACCAGATGGCGACCTGCGCGATGAACAACATTCTGGCGCAGATGAACGGCAAGCCGCTGAAAGCGTATCAGTACAAAGACCACGGCTCGCTGGTTTCGCTCTCCAACTTCTCGACCGTCGGCAGCTTGATGGGCAACCTGACAAAAGGGTCGATGATGGTGGAAGGGCGTATCGCTCGCTTTGTCTACATCTCTTTGTACCGCATGCACCAGATTGCGCTGCACGGCTATTTCAAAACCGGTCTGATGATGCTGGTGGGTAGCATTAACCGTGTGATCCGTCCGCGTCTGAAACTGCATTAATCCTGCCTGACTCAGCACCGTCTGCTGGCGGTGCTGAGCGCCTTCTCCGCTCTGCCTCTGCTTTCAGAGTTCTCTGAATCATCCTGTTTTAACGGCGATCGGCAATATTTTCATCCACTGTCTGATGGGCTTCTTATTGCATTGGTTGCAAAATTGTAACCAATAGCAAAGAAGGAGGATCTCCCGTGAATAAATCGATGTTGGCGGGCATAGGGATTGGCGTAGCTGCTGCGCTGGGTGTGGCGGCGGTTGCCAGTCTGAACGTGTTTGATCGTGGCCCACAGTATGCTCAGGTGGTTTCTGCAACACCTATCAAAGAGACGATTAAGACACCGCGGCAGGCATGTCGCAACGTGACGGTGACGCATCGTAAACCTGTCCAGGATGAGAATCGCATTACCGGTTCGGTGCTGGGTGCGGTTGCCGGTGGCGTGATTGGTCATCAGTTTGGCGGCGGACGGGGTAAAGACGTGGCGACGGTGGTCGGGGCGCTGGGGGGCGGCTATGCCGGTAACCAGATCCAGGGCTCAATGCAGGAAAACGACACCTATACGTCCACGCAGCAGCGCTGCAAAACCGTCTATGACAAGTCGGAAAAAATGATCGGTTACGACGTCACCTATAAAATTGGCGACCAGCAGGGCAAGATTCGCATGGATAAAGATCCTGGCACGCAGATCCCGCTGGATAACAACGGCCAGTTGATTCTGAATAACAAAGCGTAAAAAAGCTGTACTCTGCAAGTTAGCCCCTCTTTCGCTCAGGCTGAGGGGCTTTTTTTATCAGAAGGTTAAGGCGTAGTTCAGACCAAAAGTACGACCCCGGCCCTTATATTCGTACAGTGACGGGCTGCCATAGGTTGGGCTGTACAGCAACGGCGCGCGCTGTCCCCACAGGGTGGTGTAATCCTCATCCAGCAGGTTTTCAATGCTGAAGGTCAGTTTACCCAGCGGAAGCTGATAGCTGCCGATGAAGTCCACGGTATTATAGCCGTCCAGCTTGTTGCCGCTGGCATCGCTGAGATCAAACGATTGCTGGGTCTGAACCCGCAGCGACCACGGCTCGGGGGCCCAACCGACCCAGGCGGTGGCTTTGGACGGCGACGCCAGCGTCACATCCCATTTTTCCCATTTCCCGTTCTGTTTCACTTCAGATTTTAGTACGTTAGCGTTCGCTCCCAGACTCCAGTCGCTGTCAGGGATGAAGTAGTCCACCGCGCCTTCCACGCCGTAAATCCGGCGATCGTCAGGTTCCACGCGGATCGTCATGTCGCTACGGTTAATCACAATCGACTTATCGGACGTCGAATAGTACGCCGCCAGTTGGGTACGCAGATTATCGCCGGTATAGCGCCAGCCCAGCTCATACGAATTGACTTTGATACCTTCCAGACGCGAGTCAGCCACGTTCACGCTGCGCTGGAGTTGGTAATGATCGCCCACCAACTGGTAAGTGCCGTTGCCGTAGTATTTCCCGGGATCCGGCAGCTCAACGCCCTGGGAGAAGTTAAACCACGCCTGCTGGCGTTCGGTGAGATGCGCCAACAACCCGGCGTTGAACAGGAAGTTGTCGTAATCGGTTTTGCCGCCAGGAATGACATCGGCAGAGCTCGCTAAGCCATTGGCGATCCCCTGTTGCTGCGCATAACCCACAAAATCATCAACCCGATTTTCCGTCCACTGATAGCGCACGCCACCGCTCAGGGTGAAGATGTCATTGATGTCATAACTGCTTTGCAGGAATGGGGCGACGTTGGTGATGCTATAACCGGGATAACGTCCCGTCGTATAAGCCGTGCGGTTGTCCATCCCGCCTGACGGTACAGACCAGGCCAGATCGAAGAACTTCTGGTTGGAGTCGAAGGTTTCATGGTCCGCATCGACACCCCATGTCAGCTCCCAGTTATCCATCAACTGGCTGTTAAGGGTGATTTTGGCGCCGTACTGATCGGTATCCTGCTGCGACGCTGAGAAACTGGTCACCTGGCCTTTGCTGAGCGTCGGGAAGGGGTAGAACTTCAGCGACTCATCGCGGTAGTAGATCTGGCTAACCAGATTCTGGCCGAAGAAATCCGCGTCGGAGTATTGCAGGCTGATCAGATGGCGCTCAGTCCCCGGAATGCGGTCAGAACTGAGTCCGCTGCGGGTGCTGGCGGTGCCGCTGTCGGTAACGGCGGACATATTTTCGCCCAGGTACAGTCCGTAATCTTCATCTCCCTGACTCTTGTAGTACTGGGTGACCAACTGTATCTGGCGATGGTCATCAATCTCGAGCGTGCCGGTTCCCATCACGTCCAGACGATCGGAGTGCTGTAGTCCGGTTTGCGTGTTGTCGAGCATCAGGGCGTCACCATTGCCATCGTACCAGCCGCCAAAGCGCTGATAAGCCACGGACATTCGACCAGACGCGCGATCCGTTCCGCCGCTGACCGCTGCGGCAACACGCTCGTCGTGATCGTTACTGTTGTTGAAGCCGGATTTACTGCCCAGTTCAAGCTCTACCTGGCGATCCGGCTGGCCCTTTTTGGTGACGATGTTAATTAAGCCGCCGGTACTGCCGCCGCCATACAGCGACGTTGCGCCTGAAATGACCTCGATGTGCGCGATGTTAAACGGGTCTATCGCATCCAGTTGACGGCTGTCAGTACGTGATGAGTTCAGGCGTACGCCGTCG
Organism: Citrobacter amalonaticus Y19; assembly: GCF_000981805.1. Classification (NCBI taxonomy): domain Bacteria; kingdom Pseudomonadati; phylum Pseudomonadota; class Gammaproteobacteria; order Enterobacterales; family Enterobacteriaceae; genus Citrobacter; species Citrobacter amalonaticus. The sequence goes on from NZ_CP011132.1 coordinate 1,208,895, forward strand.
ATCAGTACGACAATCGCGCGGCCGCGCATGTTCATGCCGTAGTTGGTACGTCCCTGGCTACTGACGTCGATGCCGGGGATCAGTTGCGCCAGCACGTCTTTAAACTCTTTACCACCCTGAACCTGTTGCTCAATCTCCTGGCCTTCAATCACCCAGGTGGTCTGTGCCATTTCGGCTACGGTTTTCTGGCTGCGGTTGGCGCTGACGATGAGGTTTTCTTCTTCTGTTTGCGCCGCCGTAGCGGGCAGAGTCAGAGCCAACAGGATTGGGTTGAGGACCCAAAGACGCTTATTCATTCGCATTCCTTTCTGAAAATATCTGTGCAGGTGATGGGTTTTGACCGGTCGGTGCCGGCTGTTACATTGTGAAACAGATGTAAAATCAAATGCGAATATTGCTGATAATAATTGTTATTATCAATAAATTTTTGAGAAAATTTGAACCTAACCAAATGATAACATTAATGATTGTGCGGGAATTGCGGTGAAGAGAACCGGGAAACCGCGTTTCCCGGTCAGAGAAAACGATCAGGCCTTAAGCAGTTCAGGCCACAGACCCAGGGTAGTGCGGGTGATTTGCATCAGCTTCTCGAAACTGGCCCCTTCACGGGCGCTGATGGACATACCCTGCAAAATGCAGCTCAGATACTCGGCAAGATTTCGCACATTACAGTGCGCCGGGATCTCACCACGTTCCTGTCGCTGATGCAGAAATTGCGTCAGGGTCTGTTCCTGCATAGCGTGACGCGATTTCACCGTATGCGCAATGTCGCGCGATGCCGCGGCAAGCGTCGCGGACGTGTTTATCATAAAGCAGCCAGCGGGGGTGTCTTTGCTGGTGAAACAGGTTGCGACTGCGGTGAAGTAATCCTCCAGCGCCGCCTCAACGCTTTTTTCTTCGCAGAGCAACTGCGCTTCATGTTTTGCCGCGAAGCGGGCGATATATCTGTCCAGCACCGCGCGGAACAGTCCCTCTTTATTGGTAAATTCCGCATACAGCGTGGGCGCCTTCGCGCCCGTTGCTTCAACAAGGTCAGAGAGCGAGGTCGCCTCATAACCGTGCTGCCAGAAGAGTGTCATGGCCTTATCAAGCGCGGCTTCCCTGTCGAACACTTTTGGTCGGCCACGGCTTTTTTTTACACAACTTGTCGATTCAGTTGTCATGGTGCCGTCGTACCTTAATGGGGTTAGTGAACAACCATTATAAAAATAAACCCGCACAGGCTCCAGCGCATTCGTGAGAAAAATATTTTTAGTGTAGTCGCATGAAAGATAAGCGGTTTTAATTTTCTATAACGATCGTTATAAAAAGAGGGTTGACGTGTGACCTGGATCACATCTATCATTTATTTATCGATCGTTAAGTAAATACTTACGACGCCCAATCATCTGCAAAAGGTCACAATTATGAAAAACGTAAAAACTCTCATCGCTGCTGCTGTTCTCAGTTCTCTGTCATTCGCAAGTTTCGCGGCTGTTGAAGTTCAGTCAACGCCTGCCGGTCAGCAAAAAGTCGGCACCATCTCTGCAAACGCAGGGACTAACCTGAGTTCGCTGCAGGACGAACTGGCGCAGAAAGCGGATGCGATGGGTGCGAAATCTTTCCGCATTACTTCTGTGACGGGTCCGAACAATCTGCACGGTACCGCGGTAATTTATAAATAAGCATTAACCCCTCATTGATGCCTGCTGCTACAAAATAACGCGACATAAAAAAGCCCCGCTGAAACGCATTCAGCGGGGCTTTTTCATGTCCGTAACGGTTATTACATCGACTGCTGCTCGACCTCACGATGACGTCTGACATCGACCGGCATCCCGGAGCGAACATCCATCACATGCTGCATCACCGCCGCGTCAGTCTGCGCAGAATCTTTAAATGCCTGCAAGGTGCTGTTCAGCACAATAGGCAGAACCTGCGGGTCATCATCAATATTCCTCGACAGCGGCTGGTGGACTTCGACCAGACGCGTACCATCCGGCTCAACCGAGGCCTTAATCGGGGTATTGATGATATTCACTTTGGTGCCTGGCGTAACCTGTCTGAACAGGGTCTCGATGTCGCCATCACGCAGGCGGATACAGCCTGAGCTGACGCGCATGCCGATACCGAAATCGGCGTTGGTGCCGTGCAGCAAATAGACACCGCCATAAGCGGCTAAGCGAATGGCATGATGTCCCATCGGGTTATCCGGGCCGGCAGGAACCACCGCAGGAAGGTCGATCCCTTGTGCTTTATAACGGGCACGGATATTTGCCGTCGGCGTCCAGGTTGGATTAGCGCGCTTATCGGAAACCGTCGTGACCATCGTCGGGGTCAGAGTATCACCGCCCAGTTGGCCAATGCCGATAGGGTAGACCGTAACCGCATTTTTACCTGGAGGGTAGTAGTAGAGTCGCAGTTCAGCCAGGTTGATGACAATGCCTTCACGCGGCGCATCCGGCAGCAGCGTCTGCAACGGAATGGTCAACACGCTACCCGGGCGGGGAACGTAGGGATCTACGCCAGGATTCGCCTGCAACAGGGCAAGAAAACCGACGTTGTACTTTTTCGCGATGGCTTCCAGTGAACCCCCGTTATTTTCGACAACGTGGTACTTATTTTCCCCGACCAGCTTGCTGCCAGGTGGAGGAAGAGGCCAGGTATTCGCCTGCGCGGGAAGCGCAAGCGTAATGCTGGCGGCGAGCGCAAAAAAGGCCAGCCAGCGGGAGAATCGCATATTGTTCATTATCATCACAAATCAAAGGGTTATTATGCCAGAGCAGTCCAATGATAATTATGGCGGGGCGGTGTGTCTTGAATTGCAAGGGAAGTGCAAAGAGTTGTAAAGATCGCGGAACCTTGCCTGATGGCGTTGCGCCTGTCAGGCCTGCGGCCAGGCATCGATTGGTAGGCCGGATGAGACGAAGCCGCCATCCGGCACCACACAATTACGCCACGGCGTTTTCTTCCAGTTGCTGCATAAACTGACGCACCCATTCCATCCGCGTTTTCCGCTCAGCCAGGTCCTGGATGAACTTCAGTCGGGTCGGTCCGTCAAGACGGTAGTGCTGCGGCTGTTTTTGCAGCAGTCCAATCAGCCAGTTCGGATTGACATGGTTCTTCTCAGCAAATTCGATGGTGCCGCCTTTCTCGTTGCCTTCCAGCTTGCGAATGCCCAGTTTCTGCGCCTGTTGACGCAACCGGGCGATATCCAGCAAGGTACGCGCCGGATCGGGCAGCAGGCCGAAGCGGTCGATCAGTTCCACTTTGATCTCTTCAAGTTCATTCTCGCTTTTCGCGCTGGCAATACGCTTATAGAACGACAGGCGGGTGTTGACGTCCGGGATGTAATCGTCCGGCAGCAGCGACGGCATACGCAGTTCGACTTCCGTTTGCTGGCTGGTGAGATCTTCCAGCGATGGCTCGCGTCCGGCCTTCAGCGCATCGACAGCGTTTTCCAGTAATTCCATGTACAGCGAGAAGCCGATGGTTTCCATCGAACCGCTCTGTTCTTCTCCGAGCAGTTCACCCGCGCCGCGAATTTCCAGATCGTGAGTCGCCAGCGCAAAGCCTGCGCCCAGGTCTTCCAGCGAGGCGATAGCTTCCAGACGTTTTTGCGCGTCGGTCGTCATCGCTTTGGGATGCGGCGTCAGCAGCCAGGCATACGCCTGATGGTGTGAACGCCCCACGCGACCGCGCAACTGATGTAACTGCGCCAGGCCGAAGTGGTCCGCTCGCTCGATGATAATCGTGTTGGCGGTCGGGATATCGATACCGGTTTCGATAATAGTGGTGCAGACCAGAACGTTAAAACGCTGATGGTGGAAGTCGTTCATCACGCGTTCCAGTTCGCGTTCGCGCATCTGCCCGTGACCGATGGCGATCCGCGCTTCCGGCACCAGTTCCGCCAGCCTTTCGGCGGCTTTCTGGATGTTTTCCACATCGTTGTAGAGATAGTAAACCTGACCGCCGCGCAGCACTTCACGCAGAATCGCCTCGCGCACCACCAGACTGTCGTACTCTCGAACAAAGGTTTTGACCGCCAGACGACGCGCCGGTGGTGTGGCGATAATCGACAGATCGCGCATGCCGCTCATCGCCATATTCAGCGTACGTGGGATAGGGGTGGCGGTCAGCGTCAGAATATCCACATCGGCACGCATCGCCTTAATGCGCTCTTTATGGCGCACGCCGAAACGGTGCTCTTCATCGACGATCAGCAGCCCCAGATCTTTCAACTTCACATCGCTTTGCAGCAGCTTGTGCGTACCGATCAGAATATCAATTTTCCCTTCGGCAACCTGTTCCAGGATCACTGCCTGTTCTTTGGCGCTGCGAAAGCGGGAGATCATCTCGATGCGCACCGGCCAGTTGGCAAAGCGGTCGCGGAAGTTATCAAAGTGTTGTTGGGCGAGCAGGGTTGTCGGCACCAGAACCGCCACCTGCTTGTGGTTTTCAACCGCGAGGAACGCGGCGCGCATTGCCACTTCGGTTTTGCCAAATCCAACGTCGCCGCACACCAGACGGTCCATCGCCAGCGGCTGACACATATCGCTGAGCACGGCGTTAATCGCCTGCGCCTGGTCGGGGGTGGTTTCGAACGGGAAGCTGTCGCAGAACAATTGGTACTGTTCGCGATCGTGTTTGAAGGCGAATCCCTCTTTTGCCGCCCGCTGGGCGTAGATATCCAGCAGTTCGGCCGCCACGTCGCGCACTTTCTCCGCCGCTTTCTGCCGGGCGCGTGACCAGGCGTCGCCGCCGAGTTTATGCAGCGGCGCGTTCTCTTCCGCGCCACCGGCGTAACGGCTGATCAGATGCAAAGAGGAGACCGGGACGTACAGTTTGGCGTCGTTGGCGTAGGTGAGCATCAGGTACTCGCCTTTGATCCCGCCGGCTTCCAGCGTGGTCATCCCGGCATAGCGTCCGACGCCATGCTCCAGATGTACCACCGGTTGACCCGGATGCAGTTCCGCCAGGTTACGAATCAGCGTGTCCGGATTAATCGTGCGGCGTGAATCCTGACGACGGCGCGCCACGCGCTCGCCCAGCAGGTCGCTTTCACAGATTAAGGCCAGATTGCGCGTCGTATCGATAAACCCGTGTTCGGCGGCGCCAATCATCAGGTAGCGTCCAGCATCCACGGCTTCGTCCAGACGCATAATGCGTTTCGGCGCGACTTTGATGCGGGCGAGCAGTTCACCAAGCGCTTCACGACGACCTTCGCTCTCTACCGAGAAAATCACCGGTCCGTTGAAAGACTCCAGGAATTTGCGCAGAGCATCCAGCGGCGATTTTTGCTGCGCCTGGACTGCGAGATCCGGCAGCGGCTGGAAGCCTAAGTTGGTATTCGCCGCTTTAGCGGGAAGGTGATCGGTTTTGAGCTGTACGCGTGGCCAGCGCTTGAGTTCAGAAAAGAGCTCATCGACGCGTAACCAGAGCGATTCCGGTGGCAGCAACGGGCGCATCGGATCCACGCCACGGTTTTCGAAACGCGCCAGCGTATCGGCCTGGAAACGTTCGGCGCTGTTTTCCAAATCACCGGTATTGACCACCAGCGTATTGGCCGGGAAATAGCTAAACAGCGGCGGCAGCGGTTCGCTGAAAAACAGCGGCTGCCAGTATTCGATCCCCGCAGGCAAGGTGCCCTTACTGACCTGCTGATAGATATGCTCCGCGTCGCGCTTCACCTCGAAGGTATCGCGCCACTGGCTGCGAAACAGTTCGACTGCCGTTTTGTCGGTCGGAAATTCGTGCGCGGGCAGCAGATTGATCGCGTCAACTTCTTCCAGCGTGCGCTGGGTGTCAGCGTCAAACAGACGCAGACTGTCAATTTCATCGTCGAAGAAATCCAGACGGTAGGGCTGTTCGCTGCCCATTGGGTAGAGATCCAGCAACGCGCCGCGGGTGGCGTATTCACCATGCTCCATGACCTGATCAACGTGCCGGTAACCGGCACTGTCGAGCTGCAAACGCAGGGCGTCGCGCGATAAACGCTGACCTTTTTTCATCACCAGCGCATGACCGTGCAGATAGCTGTGCGGGCAGACGCGCTGCATCAGGGTATTGACCGGCACGATCAGCACGCCGCGCTGCATCGACGGCAACTGATACAGCGTGGAGAGACGCGAGGAGATAATTTCCTGATGCGGAGAGAAACTGTCGTAGGGCAGGGTTTCCCAGTCCGCGAGGTTCATGACCATCTGATCGGTAAACTGGCGGATTTCATCATGCAGGCGCAGCGCATTTTGCATATCGGGCGCCACGAGCACGACAGGACCGGCATGACGTTCGGCAATTTCTGCCACCAGTGTGGCACAGGCAGCCCCGGTCAGTTCACCCAACAGGCGCTGGTCGCCCGCTTTGACGGGCAGCGTGTAACGTTGTTGTTCAGGCATTCGGTTTAGGTATTCGTCTGATAAGCAATGCCCTGTATTATCCGTGATCGCTCCTCATTAGCAAATTGAATCGCCCTCATATGAGGGCGAAAGACTTAGCGGGAATAGCCAACGGTTTGCGGGCGGGAAGGCGGAGAGAAGAGGATATCGCCGAACAGTCCCTGCGACAGTTTGCGCACGGCAAGACCCAGGAGTGTACAGACCAGCAGGCTGGCAAACGGATAGACCAGCAGCAGGGCCAGTTCCAGTGAGGCGGACCAGACGGCGGCATTGATCTGCGGGATCAGCAGCAGGCTGAACGCCTCCACCAGAATACGATGCGTGGTGTAAATGGCGATGGTGTTCGAACCGATCACATTAAGCAGACTGGATTCACGCATGCCGAAGCGCTGTTCATACTGATAAAACAGCTTCATGATCAGTATGATAGAGACCAATGACAGCAGCAATGAGACGTTAAACAGCCACGCCGCGATAGCCAGCGCGATGGCAGCCGCGCAGGGCAGCGCATAGCGACGCAATGGCACCTCTTTGATCCACGCCATTAGCGGCACGCCAAACCAGGCGCCGAGACTGTAATACGGCAGATTGCGGACAACGCTGTTCATTCCCCACCACGGGGTGGCAACAAAATTGACCGCCACGCTCAGCAAAACAAACAGGGCGAACAGCGGCATAGCCCAGCGGCTGAACACTTTGCAGACCACAAAATAGACAATGAGCGCATACAGATACCACAGGCTGGTGCTGGCGGTGAGCATGCCGTGAAGGAACTGGCCGACGGAACCGGCGTAAGCGGCGTTGGAGGCGTTATGCAGGTCGCGTTCCGGCGCCAGCCAGTCGTTCAGTGCGCTGAGCGCCAGCCACTGGGTCACACCCCACAGCGCCAGCACCCAGAAAATACTCCAGATTCGCTTGTTGATGCTCTCTTTCCAGCTCACGCTGTCGATATAGCGGCGAATCAAAAAGCCCGAGATAAAGAAAAATACCGGCATACGAAACGGAGCGAGATAGAGATTAAAGTAAACCCAGCATTTGGACAGCAGTGCCGAGAGTGGCAACTGGAAGTGGGTCAGGTGGGGATAGAAGGTGATGACTGAGTGATAGATTACCACCAGACAGATACATAACCCTTTGATTTGGTTAATCCATAGCTCTTTCTTTTTCATCAGGACCCTGTGCTTGTGTTAGTCAACATAGCCTGTGATCCTGCGGGGTGATGCGGGCGCTGTAATGCGTAACATTCTGCTTTTTGCTTTTTTAAGAAAAGGATCAGGGTCGACAGGGCTACCTCACGAGACCACTGCGCTGCGGATCCCTTTCGTCTGCGTACTGACGAACACTTACGGTTCAGGCGTTTACCCATGCGGCTTTCGCTTATATACTCGTGACTTTGCTAACAGCAACCAGACGGATTTCATGTACCAACCTGTCGCTCTATTCATCGGCCTGCGTTACATGCGCGGGCGTGCAGCAGATCGCTTCGGTCGCTTTGTCTCCTGGCTTTCCACCATTGGCATTACCCTTGGGGTGATGGCGCTGGTCACGGTTTTGTCAGTGATGAACGGTTTTGAGCGTGAACTGCAAAATAACATCCTGGGGCTGATGCCTCAGGCCGTCCTCTCTGCGGAGCAAGGCTCCCTGAATCCTCAGCAATTGCCGGAAAACGCCGTAAAGCTGAACGGTGTGAATCGCATTGCGCCGCTGACAACAGGTGATGTCGTGCTGCAAAGTGCGAGCAGCGTGGCGGTCGGGGTGATGCTGGGTATCGATCCGGCGCAAAAAGATCCGCTGACGCCGTATCTGGTCAATGTGAAGCAAACCGATCTCCAGCCTGGCAAGTATAATGTCATCCTCGGCGAGCAGCTCGCGGGTCAGTTGGGCGTCAATCGTGGCGATCAGGTCCGCGTGATGGTGCCGTCAGCCAGCCAGTTCACCCCGATGGGGCGCCTGCCAAGCCAGCGCCTGTTTACGGTGATTGGCACCTTTGCGGCGAACAGCGAAGTCGATGGTTACCAGATGTTGACCAATATTCAGGACGCCTCGCGCATCATGCGCTACCCGGCCGGGAATATTACCGGCTGGCGTTTGTGGCTGAATGAGCCGCTGAAGGTGGACTCGCTTAGTCAGCAGACGCTGCCGGAAGGGACGAAATGGCAGGACTGGCGCGAGCGGAAAGGCGAGCTGTTCCAGGCCGTGCGGATGGAAAAGAACATGATGGGGCTGCTGTTGAGCCTGATCGTGGCGGTTGCCGCGTTCAATATTATTACCTCGTTGGGTCTGATGGTGATGGAGAAGCAGGGAGAAGTGGCGATTTTGCAAACGCAGGGGCTGACGCCGCGACAGATAATGATGGTCTTTATGGTACAGGGAGCCAGCGCCGGGATTATCGGCGCGCTGCTGGGTGCCGTGCTGGGCGCGCTGCTGGCCAGTCAGCTCAATACCCTGATGCCGGTTATCGGTATCCTGCTGGACGGTGCGGCGCTGCCGGTGGCAATTGAGCCGCTGCAGGTCATTATCATTGCGCTGGTGGCGATGGCCATCGCGTTGCTTTCCACGCTTTATCCTTCATGGCGCGCTGCCGCCACTCAACCCGCTGAGGCTTTACGTTATGAATAAGATCCTGTTGCAATGCGACAAACTGTGCAAACGCTATCAGGAAGGTTCCGTGCAAACAGACGTGTTGCACGATGTCAGTTTCAGCGTGGGCGAAGGCGAGATGATGGCGATTGTCGGTAGCTCCGGCTCCGGCAAAAGTACCCTGTTGCACCTGCTGGGCGGGCTGGATACCCCGACCTCCGGCGATGTCATTTTTAGCGGTCAGCCGATGAGCAAACTGTCGTCGGCGGCGAAAGCAGAACTGCGTAATCAGAAGCTCGGCTTTATCTATCAGTTTCACCACCTGCTGCCGGATTTCACCGCGCTGGAAAACGTGGCGATGCCGCTGCTGATTGGCAAACACAAACCCGCCGAAATTACTGTCCGGGCGCGTGAAATGCTGAAAGCGGTAGGGTTGGATCATCGTGCCAGCCATCGTCCGTCTGAACTGTCTGGCGGTGAGCGTCAGCGTGTGGCGATTGCCCGTGCGCTGGTCAACAACCCGCGCCTGGTGCTGGCGGATGAGCCGACCGGTAATCTGGATGCGCGCAACGCCGACAGCATCTTCCAGCTTCTGGGTGAGTTGAACCGCTCGCAGGGTACTGCGTTTCTGGTCGTCACCCACGATCTGCAACTGGCGAAGCGCATGAGCCGCCAACTGGAAATGCGTGATGGACGTCTGACGGCAGAACTGAGCCTGATGGGGGCGGAGTAATGGTCTCGCCTTTATCGTTATTAATCGGCCTGCGCTTTAGCCGGGGACGGCGGCGCGGCGGCATGGTGTCGCTGATTTCGGTTATCTCAACCATCGGTATCGCGCTGGGCGTGGCGGTCCTGATCGTTGGCTTAAGCGCCATGAACGGCTTTGAGCGCGAACTGAACAACCGCATTCTGGCGGTAGTGCCGCACGGTGAGATTGAAGCGGTCAACCAGCCGTGGACCAACTGGCGTGAAGCGCTGGAGAAGGTGCAGAAGGTGCCAGGGATTACCGCCGCCGCGCCGTATATCAACTTTACCGGACTGGTGGAGAGCGGGGCGAATCTGCGCGCCATCCAGGTGAAAGGCGTGGATCCGCAGCAGGAACAGCGTCTGAGCGCGCTGCCCTCGTTTGTGCAAAATAACGCCTGGGCTGATTTCAAAGCGGGTGAACAGCAAATTATTATCGGTAAGGGCGTCGCAGACGCGCTTAAGGTGAAGCAGGGCGACTGGGTTTCCATCATGATCCCCAATTCGAATGCCGAGCATAAGTTAATGCAGCCAAAACGTGTACGTCTGCACGTTGCCGGTATTTTGCAGTTGAGTGGTCAGCTTGACCACAGCTTCGCGATGATCCCGATGGCCGATGCACAGCAGTATCTGGAGATGAACAACACGGTTTCCGGGATTGCGCTGAAGGTCAATGACGTTTTCAACGCCAACAAACTGGTGCGTGACGCAGGCGAAGTGACCAACAGCTATGTCTATATCAAGAGCTGGATTGGCACCTACGGCTACATGTACCGCGATATTCAGATGATCCGCGCCATCATGTATCTGGCGATGGTGTTAGTGATCGGCGTCGCCTGTTTTAACATTGTCTCAACATTAGTGATGGCGGTAAAAGACAAGAGCGGCGATATTGCGGTATTAAGAACGCTGGGGGCGAAAGATGGCCTGATTCGCGCCATTTTTGTCTGGTATGGCCTGCTGGCGGGGCTTTTTGGCAGCGTGATCGGGGTGATCATTGGCGTCGTCGTTTCGTTACAGCTGACGCCAATCATTAACGGTATCGAAAAGCTGATCGGCCACCAGTTCCTCTCCGGGGATATCTATTTTATCGACTTCCTGCCATCCGAATTACACTGGCTGGATGTGATTTACGTGCTGGTCACCGCACTGTTGCTGAGTCTGCTGGCGAGTTGGTATCCGGCGCGGCGCGCCAGTAACATCGATCCTGCAAGAGTACTCAGCGGCCAGTAACCATAATGGCGTGAGAGAGACACAACATCATTCATGTGACCTGAACAGCGGCAGCCTGAAGGATAAAGTGTATAAAACAAGGAGCGGCAATGTATTACGGGTTTGATATTGGTGGGACAAAAATTGCGTTGGGCGTCTTTGATAACGAGCGGAAATTACAGTGGGAAAAACGTGTTCCTACCCCTCGCGACAGCTATGACGCATTTTTAGAGGCCGTGTGCGGACTGGTGGCGGAAGCTGACCAGCGATTTGGTGTGAAGGGCTCGGTGGGTATTGGCATCCCCGGTATGCCGGAAACCGAAGATGGCACGCTGTACGCCGCGAATGTCCCTGCTGCCAGTGGCAAACCCCTGCGAGCCGATCTCAGCGCGCGGCTTGACCGCGATGTGCGCCTCGATAACGATGCGAACTGTTTTGCCCTCTCTGAAGCCTGGGATGATGAATTTACCCGCTATCCGCTGGTGATGGGCCTGATCCTGGGCACGGGCGTGGGGGGCGGTTTGATCCTCAACGGAAAACCGATCACCGGGCGCAGCTACATCACCGGCGAGTTCGGTCATATTCGTCTGCCGGTCGATGCGCTTACGCTGATGGGCTTCGATTTCCCGCTGCGTCGTTGTGGCTGCGGTCAGCTCGGCTGCATTGAAAATTATCTGTCCGGGCGGGGATTTGCCTGGTTGTATCAGCATTACTATCATCAACCATTACAGGCGCCTGAAATCATTTCACTGTGGGAACAGGGGGATGAACGGGCGCGGGCGCACGTTGAGCGTTATCTGGATCTGCTGGCGGTCTGTCTGGGAAATATCCTGACCATCGTCGATCCGGATCTGGTCGTCATCGGGGGGGGATTGTCGAACTTTACGGCTATCACCGCCAACCTGGCAGACAGATTGCCGCGTCATCTGCTTCCCGTTGCACGTGTTCCCCGCATCGAACGGGCGCGACACGGTGATGCGGGCGGGATGCGTGGCGCCGCCTTCCTACATCTTACCGATTAATCAAAAGAGGTTGCTATGCTGTCGCGTCGGGGTCATCGGTTAAGTCGATTTCGGAAAAACAAACGCCATCTGCGCGAACGCCTTCGTCAACGGATTTTTTTCAGAGACAGAGTGGTACCGGAAGTGATGGAAAAACCAAGAGTTTTGGTGCTTACAGGCGCAGGGATCTCTGCGGAGTCTGGTATTCGTACCTTCCGCGCCGCGGACGGACTGTGGGAGGAACACCGGGTTGAAGATGTGGCGACGCCGGAAGGCTTCGCCCGTAATCCCGCGCTGGTGCAGTCTTTCTATAACGCCCGCCGTCGGCAATTACAGCAGCCTGAAATCCAGCCTAACCCGGCGCACATCGCACTGGCAAAACTGGAAGAGGCGCTGGGCGACCGTTTTCTGTTGGTGACGCAAAATATCGACAACCTGCATGAACGGGCGGGTAACCAGAATATCATCCATATGCATGGCGAACTGCTGAAAGTGCATTGCTCGCAGAGCGGGCAGATCCTGGAATGGACGGGCGATGTGACACCCGAAGACAAATGCCACTGCTGCCAGTTCCCGGCGCCGCTGCGCCCGCACGTAGTGTGGTTTGGTGAGATGCCGCTCGGCATGGATGAGATCTATATGGCGCTGGCCATGGCGGATGTCTTCATCGCGATTGGCACCTCAGGACACGTCTATCCGGCGGCCGGTTTTGTCCATGAAGCGAAATTGCACGGTGCGCATACCGTTGAGCTGAATCTGGAACCAAGCCAGGTGGGCAGCGAGTTCCAGGAGAAATATTACGGTCCGGCGAGTGAAGTGGTGCCAGAGTTTGTGGAGAAGTTGTTGAAAGGACTGTGACGGAGATGTGTGCCGGGTGACGGCTTCGCCTTACCCGGCCTACGGATGAACGGCTTGTAGGCCGGATGAGCGCAGCGTCATCCGGCATGGTGCTGAATTAGCGTCCTGCTTTCAGCTTCTGATAATACTCTTCGTAAATCGCGCTGGCGGGGCCGACGTCGTTCTGCCATTCGCCTTTGCTGATAGTTTCCGCATCCGGGTAGAGCGATTTATCATTGGCGACTTCCGGGCTTAACAGCTTACGCGCCGCCAGGTTCGGTGTTGGATAGCCGATGGTTTCCGCCACTTCTTTCGCCACGTCCGGGCGCAGCAGGAAGTTAATCAGCTTCAACGCGCCCTCTTTGTTTTTGGCGTTGGCCGGAATGGAGAGGCTGTCCATCCAGAAGATCCCGCCTTCTTTCGGCCAGACGACTTCCAGCGGCGTACCGGCCTGGCGGGCGACGAAGGCGGAGCCGTTCCACACCATTCCCAGATTCACTTCACCTTCCATATAGGGATTTGCCGGGTTGTCGGAGTTAAACGCGGCGACGTTGGGCATTAGCTTTTTCAGCTCGTTATAGGCCGCTTCAATCTCTTTCGGATCGGTGGTGTTACCAGAATAGCCCAGCTTACGCAGCGCCATCTGGAACACTTCGCGCGCATCGTCGGTCAGCAGCAGGCTGCCTTTGTACTCCGGCTTCCAGAGATCAGCCCAACTGGTGACCGTTTTCGGGTCAATGCTGTCGCTGTTCACACCGATAGCTGTCGCGCCCCAGATGTACGGAATGGAGTAGTCGTTGCCCGGATCGAAGGGCTTGTTCAGCATCTCAGGATCGAGGTTGTTGAAGTTGGTTAACGTCGACTTGTCGATCTTTTGAATCATGCCCTCTTTACGCATTTTGTCGACGTAATAGGTGGAAGGCACGACCAGATCGTAGGCACCGTCTTTGTAGGTTTTGAGCTTGGCATACATGGTTTCATTCGACTCGTAGGTCGAATAGATAACCTTGATGCCGGTCTCTTTGGTGAACTGTTCCAGCAGTCCTGGCGGAACGTACTCGGTCCAGTTGTAGAAATAGAGTGTTTTACTGTCGTCCGCGTGCGCGGCGCTCATTCCCATTGCGAGAGCGCCTGCCGCGAGCAGGTGGCGTGACCATTTTTTCATTTTAACGTCCCCTGAGATTAGCGCCTGTCTCTCCAGGCTATTTTATTCGTCATTCTGGCCTTGGGCAGTACTCGCAATCCTCACGTACTTTAAGTACGCTGCGGTTGCTGCGTGCTGTCCGCAGCCAGACTGACTTCATCAATTACGCCTGGCGAGACAGGCTTTTCGTTTTATCACGAGCAATAAGTTGGCTGGCGATCACCAGAACCAGCGATAGCACCAACAGAATGGTCGCCAGCGCATTCACCTCCGGTGAAACGCCGACTTTCACCATTGAGTAGATCTTCAACGGTAGAATTTCATAGCCAGGCCCGGTCACGAACGACGAAACCACCACATCGTCCATCGACAGGGTGAAGCTTAGCAGCCAGCCAGCGGCGACAGCGGGCATGGCCAGCGGCAGTATGATTTTGCGCAGGATGATGATTTCGCTGGCACCCAGATCTTTTGCCGCTTCCAGCATCCGTACGTCAAACCCTTTCAGCCGCGAATAGACCGTCACCACCACAAAAGGCAGACAGAAGGTGATATGCGAAAACAGCAGCGACCAGAAGCCCAACTGGATGCCCAACAGCATAAACAGTACCAGCAGTGAAATCGCCATCACGATATCCGGCGACATCATCACCACAAACAGCATTCCGCTGACGAACGGTTTACCGCGAAAACGGTAGCGATAGAGCGCAACGGCAGTCAACGAACCGATAACAGTGGCGAACGTTGCGGAAAAAATGGCCATCGTCAGCGAGTGTTGCGCCGCTTGCAGCAGGCTGTCGTTGTTCATCAGCAGACCATACCATTTGGTCGTAAAGCCCTGCCAGTTGATGCCAAAACGCGAACTGTTAAAGGAGTTCACAATCAAAATAATGATGGGAATGTACAGGTACGCGTAGATAGCGGTCATAAAACCGCCGCGAAGCAGTCGACCGATCATTCGAGTTCTCCCTTTTTGTTCAGCAGTCGGGAGGCGCGCCAGTAAACCAGCAGCATCAGGCCCATCACAATCGTCAGCGTAATGCTGGTTGCCGCACCAAACGGCCAGTCACGGATATTGAGGAACTGAACCTTAATAACGTTACCGATCAGCAGGTTTTTCGCGCCCCCCATCAGATCGGAGACATAGAACAGACCCATCGCGGGCAGCATCACCAGCAGGCAACCGGCAATAATGCCCGGCATGGTCAGCGGGATGATTATCCGGATAAAAGTCTGCAACTTACTGGCACCCAGATCTTTCGCCGCTTCCAGTAACGGTCTGTCGAGCTTCTCAATGCTGGAGTACAGCGGCATCACCATAAATGGCAGCAGGATATACACCAGACCGATAATCACCGCGCTCGGGGTGAACATGATGCGTATCGGCGTCTCGATCACCCCCAGCCAGAGCAGAAACTCGTTGAGGTAACCCTTGGTGCTGAGGAAAATTTTCAGTCCGTAGATGCGGATCAGCGAATTGGTCCAGAAGGGGACAATCAGCAGGAACAGCAGCAGCGGGCGGACTTTTTCCGGCAGTCGCGCCAGAAACCAGGCAAAAGGATAGCCGAGCACGAGGCAGGCGAGAGTGGCGATCAGCGCCATATTTAACGAGTGCAGCAGCACTTCAAAATAGAGCGGATCGAGCAGGCGTGCGTAGTTGTCCAGCGTAAAGACCATTTTGACGAAGCTGGCATCGTCGCGGGTCAAAAAGCTGGTGCCAATGATCATCAGGTTGGGCAGAAAGACAAACAACACAAGCCAACCGACGATAGTGACAATCACCACATTCTGGAATTTACTTGTGTTCTTCATCAGCCAGTACGACCTCCCAGCTTTCTACCCAGTTAATGGCCATTTTCTGGTCGAGAGAGTGGTCAAAGTCCGGATCGTCTTCATTGAAGAATTCGCTGACCATCACCATCTTGCCATTTTCCAGTTCAACCACTGACTCCAGCGTCATGCCCTTATAGTTACGCTCGCGCACGTAACCGATCAGGCCGTCAACGTGGTTGTCGTCGTTGATCTCATCTACGCGCAGATCTTCCGGGCGCAGCAGAACGTGCAGTTTCTGTCCAGGCTCGACGGGGAAGTTGACGTAGATATTGCATTCACGGCCTTCTACGTTAGCACGAACGCGCTGTTCGTCCAGACGTTCGATGACCGTGGCGTTAAACATATTGATCTCGCCGATGAATCCGGCGACGAACAGGTTTTTCGGTTCTTCGTAGATTTCACGCGGTGTGCCGTCCTGCTCAATACGCCCATCGCGCATAACGACGATACGATCGGACATGGTCAAGGCTTCTTCCTGATCGTGCGTCACGAACACGAACGTGATGCCGAGCTTACGCTGCAAGGCTTTCAGTTCGTTCTGCATCTGCTTTCGCAGCTTATAGTCCAGCGCCGAGAGGGATTCATCCAACAGCAGCAGACGCGGTTTATTGACGACCGCACGGGCAATCGCCACGCGCTGCTGTTGCCCCCCGGAGAGTTGATGCGGCTTACGCTGGGCAAACTCTTCCAGTTGCACCATTCGCAGTGCATCCAGTACGCGCGGGGTGATGTCGGCGGCGGGGGTTTTTTGCATACGTAATCCGAACGCCACATTTTCAAAGACGGTCATGTGGGGGAATAGCGCATAGCTTTGAAAGACGGTATTCACATAACGGTTTTCAGCCGGTACGTGGGTGATGTCCTGGTTATCGAGCATGATGTGCCCGGAATCTACGGTTTCCAGACCGGCAATCAGGCGCAAAACGGTTGTTTTACCGCAGCCAGAAGGGCCAAGCAGCGTGAGGAACTCGCCATTATTGATTGTCAAATCCAGTTCGGAAATGACCTCTTTTCCATCGAAGCTTTTGCTGATACCCGACAAAAGAACCAGCGGTGAAAGCGAACGCGGTTGTTTATTCAATTTCTTACTCTGTCCCATGTAGACGCAACGGATGGCTGACCGATGCGGGGTTTGTGGTTGACCACCTTGGTGACTCTTAATGAGGGCGGTAATTCTACGGCAAACCGTTGTCATCGCCAATGTTTGTTGCCAATAACTGACGTAGTCTTATAGTCAGTAAGGGGTTCGGAAGCGAAATATTCTCGTTTGCGGGGATAAAAGTGACCTGACGCAATATTTGTCTTTTGTGGCTTACTGATAATGTTGTCACAAATAGTGAGGGTGACTGCATGGATAAACTACTTGAGCGTTTTCTGCACTACGTTTCATTGGATACCCAATCGAAAGCGGGTGTGAGACAGGTTCCCAGTACTGAGGGACAGTGGAAGTTATTAAATTTGCTCAAACAGCAGCTCGAAGAGATGGAGCTGGTCAATGTGACATTAAGTGACAAAGGGACGCTGATGGCCACGTTGCCGGCGAATGTCCCTGGCGATATCCCTGCTATTGGATTTATTTCCCATGTGGATACCTCACCGGATTTCAGCGGTAAGCACGTGAATCCGCAGATTGTTGAGAACTATCGCGGCGGCGATATCGCCCTGGGTATTGGCGATGAAGTGCTGTCACCGGTGATGTTCCCGGTGCTGCATCAGTTGCTCGGACAAACGCTGATCACCACCGATGGTAAAACGCTGCTGGGGGCGGATGATAAAGCCGGTGTGGCGGAAATCATGACCGCGCTGGCGGTGCTGAAGCATAAAAATATTCCCCATGGTGATATTCGCGTCGCCTTTACGCCGGATGAAGAGGTCGGTAAAGGGGCTAAACACTTTGATGTTGCGGCTTTTGACGCCAAATGGGCCTATACCGTTGACGGTGGTGGCGTGGGGGAACTGGAATGTGAAAACTTCAATGCCGCCTCGGTGAATATCAAAATCGTCGGCAACAACGTGCACCCGGGTACGGCGAAAGGCGTCATGGTTAACGCATTATCGCTGGCCGCGCGTATTCATGCCGAAGTTCCGGCGGATGAAAGCCCGGAAATGACCGAAGGTTATGAAGGCTTCTACCATCTTGCGAGCATGAAAGGCACCGTGGATCGCGCGGACATGCACTACATCATTCGCGATTTCGACCGTAAGCAATTTGAAGCGCGCAAACGTAAGATGATGGAGATAGCCAGGAAAGTCGGGAAAGGGTTACACCCGGACTGCTACATTGAACTGGTGATTGAAGACAGTTATTACAACATGCGTGAAAAAGTGCTTGAGCATCCACATGTTCTGGATATTGCTCAGCAGGCAATGCGCGACTGCGACATTCAACCGGAAATGAAGCCGATTCGTGGCGGCACCGACGGCGCGCAACTCTCTTTCATGGGATTACCGTGCCCGAATCTGTTCACGGGTGGCTACAACTATCATGGCAAGCATGAGTTTGTGACGCTCGAAGGCATGGAAAAAGCGGTGCAGGTGATTGTACGGATTGCTGAGTTAACGGCGAAGCAGTCGTAGCGTGGCTGATGCCGCATGGCGCGACGCTTATCCGGCCTACGGAACATTTGAACCGTAGGCCGGATAAGACGCATTAGCGTCGCCATCCGGCATAATCTCAATGTTACCCTTCGAAGAACCAGTATCCACTGTTGACCAGCGCCGCCAGCATGGCGAGGAATGACGGATCTTCCAGCGCGTCGCCAAAGTTCTCCGCCGTCAGCACGATATGGCTGGCGAGCGCTTCCAGCGCCGGACGGTGCGGGGAATCAATTTTCTCGCCATTGGCATAAACGTCATCGCCCACACGCAGTACCCGTAATCCTCCCAGACGCACCAGCACATCGCCTTGTTTCAGGGCATCGTAGATTTCATCTGGCTGGTACGGTGGTTCCGGTGGCGCAATATCCAGTTCATGACGCGACTGGGAGATAAACTCGCCAAACCACTGCCTGAAATGCTCCGGCTGATTAATCAGATCCAGCATCATGGCGCGCAGTTTGTCCATCTCTTGTGGCAGGACGTCGGCAGGATGTTCGCGCAATGGCATATCCGGGTCGCAGTAATACGTGCTGCCCAGTTCACGTTGCAGGACGTAGTCGGCAAACCCGCTGATCAGTTCGCGGGTATTTGGCGCGCGGAAACCGACAGAATAGTTCATCGCGTTCTCCAGCGCATAGCCTTCATGCGGGAATCCCGGCGGAATATAGAGAATATCGCCCGGCTCCAGTTCTTCATCAATGATGGCTTCAAAAGGATCGACCTGTAGCAGATCCGGATGCGGGCAGTGCTGTTTCATCTGCAGCTTTTCACCCACGCGCCAGCGACGACGACCGGTTCCCTGAATAATAAACACATCATACTGATCGAGATGCGGGCCTACGCCGCCGCCGGGTACGGAGAATGAGACCATCAGATCGTCAATACGCCAGTCGGGGAGGGCGCGGAAGGGACGCATCAGCGCGGCGGTCGGCTCATGCCAGTGGTTCACCGCCTGTACCAGCAATGACCAGTTATTTTCGCCGAGATGATCATAGCTTTCGAACGGACCGTGGCTGACCTGCCATTTGCCATCCTGATGGCTTACCAAACGGCTATCGACTTCGCTTTCCATCGCCAGCCCTGCCAGTTCGTCAGGAGAGAGGGGATCGATGAAGTTATTAAAGCCGCGTTTTAACACCACCGGGCGCTTTTGCCAGTGACGTTCAAGAAATTCGGGCCAGTTGAGTGTTAATTGGTATTCCATATTGAGCTTCCACAGGCTGAGGCGGGTATCTGTCACCGATTATAACGGATGCTTAACCAGATGCGTGCAGTTGGCTCATATTTATTACATTTTGGTTTAGTCGTCTTTCGGCCCCGGTTGCTGATGACCAAAAATCACCTCCATGTGCGCGCCGCCGAGCAGGCTGTCGCTGGCCACAATTTTGCCGTCATATTGCTCGGTAATCTCTCGTGCCACCGCCAGTCCGACACCTTGCCCTGGACGCAACGTATCCGCACGTTGACCGCGGTCGAATACCAGATCGCGCTTGCTCTGGGGGATCCCCGGACCGTCATCTTCCACCACGATGTACAGATGATCGTCGGTCTGACGGGCAGAAATCTCGACAAACTCCAGACAGTACTTGCAGGCGTTATCCAGCACGTTGCCCATGACTTCGACAAAGTCGTTCTGTTCGCCGACGAAGCTGATTTCCGGCGAGATATCGAGGCTAATGTTTACCCCTTTACGCTGATACACTTTGTTCAGCGCTGACGTGAGATTATCCAGCAGCGGCGCGACCGGATGCAGTTCGCGACTCAGCAGGACGCCGCCGCCACGCATACTGGCGCGATGCAGATAGTAGCCGATTTGCTGAGAAATCCGGCTGATCTGTTCGAGCATTACAGGTTCAGCCTCGCTGACGCTCATCTTATCGCTGCGCATCGAACGTAACGTACTTTGCAGCACGGCCAGCGGCGTCTTCAGGCTATGGGTGAGGTCGGTCAGCGTGGTGCGGTATTTGTCATAACGTTCGCGCTCGCTTTTCAGCAGGCGGTTCAGGTTGCGAACCAGACTGGTCAGCTCACGCGTTGTCGCAGGGTTTAACTGTTCGCGGTGGTGTTCTTCCAGTTCCCGCACTTCGCGCGCCAGCGCTTCGATAGGGCGCAGGCTCCACCAGGCCGCCACCCAGAGCAGGGGAATGACCAGCAGCAAGTTGGCCGCCAGCACATAGATAAACCAGCTCCAGACCATATAGGAGCGTTTAAGCTCAATCGGAATGGTATCCACCACCACAATCGTCAGTTGCGGCATACGGGCGGTAGCCGGGTAGACGTTCACCGCCACCGAATGGGTCATTTCGGCGTCGTCGTCATCTTCCCGTACTTCTTTCAGCTGTTCCTGAACAGAGTGATCGTCATTAAGCAGCGTGCTGGTGGCACGGATATCGGCTTCTATCTCATGGAAACCGTTGCTTTTCAGCCAGTCTGGCTGAATCAGTCTGACCAGCCAGGGCACGTCACGCTGGGCCCATAGCAGTTTGCCGTTCTCATCATAGATAAGCGACATCGTGGGGCTCTGCATGTCGAGGTGCTCAGGAAGTTCGACGTGGATCTTACCGTCTTCCCATTTTGCGAGCGTATAGAAGAGGTTACTCTCGCCGCGCAGCAGGCGAAACGTGGTCTTATCAAAGCTCACGCTATAGCCGACCAGTGCGACCATGCCATAGGCCAGAGAGAGCACCAGCACCACGCCGGCAGTGGCCAGCAGAAAGCGCAGGCGCAGTGACAGCGGGAAAAGATGACGTAACAGTTTATTCATCAGCGCAGTTCGAAAAGATATCCCTGACCCCGCACGGTGGTAATGACGTCGTCCGGATACTGTGCCTGTATTTTTTTACGCAGGCGGCCCATCAACACGTCGATGGTGTGACTTTCACGCAACTCGGCGTCCGGATACAACTGCAACATCAGCGAATCCTTGCTGACCACTTTGCCATTATTGCGGATCAGCGTTTCCATGATGGTGTACTCAAACGCGGTCAGTTTGATCACCTCATCATTGACCGAAAGTTCACGGCGCGAGAGATCAACCTGGAAAGGGGGAATAGAGATAATTTGCGAAGCGTGGCCGCTGTTACGGCGCATCAACGCCTGCATCCGCGCGGCGACTTCTTCAATATGGAACGGTTTGGTGACGTAGTCATCCGCACCCGCGCTCAGCACTTCCACTTTATCCTGCCAGCTTTCACGAGCGGTCAGGACGAGGACCGGGAGGGAAACATCATTGCTCCGCCAGCGGCGGATCAGTGAAAGTCCATCTTCATCCGGGAGACCCAAATCGACGATAGCGATGTCAGGCAGGTGTTCGTTAAGGTAATAATCGGCTTCTTTGGCATCTTCGGCATCGTCAACCTGATGCCCGGCATCCTGAAGCTGAACTTTCAGGTGATGACGTAATAACGCATTATCCTCAACAACCAGTACACGCATCATCTTTTCTCACTGTATTTACGATATGAATAGTTTAACGCTGATTATGGCGTTGTGGGGATAAACATTTCGTAAACCGGGGAGAGGGAAATGCCGGATGGCGGCTGATGCCTTATCCGGCCTACAAACAGCACTCGTAGGCCGGATGGCGCTGTGATTACTTCAGTTCATCCACCAGGGTGATGGCACGACCAATGTAATTGGCCGGAGTCATGGCTTTCAGGCGGACTTTCTCGTCGTCCGGCAGCGGCAGGCTGTCGATAAATTGCTTCATGCCTTCAGCGTCGACGCGCTTACCACGAGTTAACTCTTTCAGCTTCTCGTAGGGTTTCTCAATGCCGTAACGACGCATCACAGTCTGGATTGGCTCCGCCAGCACTTCCCAGTTGCTGTCCAGTTCGGCCAGCAGACGGTCGCGGTTCACTTCCAGTTTGCTCACGCCTTTCAGCGTGGACTGGTAGGCGATCAGCGCATAGCCGATACCCACGCCCAGGTTACGCAGAACGGTGGAGTCGGTCAGATCGCGCTGCCAACGGGAAACCGGCAGTTTGCTCGCCAGATGCTGGAGCACCGCATTAGACAGACCCAGGTTGCCTTCGGAGTTTTCGAAGTCAATAGGGTTCACTTTGTGCGGCATGGTGGAAGAACCAATTTCACCGGCGATGGTTTTCTGCTTGAAGTGGTTCAGCGCGATGTAACCCCAGACGTCGCGATCGAAGTCGATCAGAATGGTGTTAAAACGGGCGATGCAGTCAAACAGTTCGGCAATGTAGTCGTGCGGCTCAATCTGCGTGGTGTACGGGTTCCACTGAATACCCAGCGAGGTGACGAACTCTTCGCTGAACTGATGCCAGTCAACTTCCGGATAAGCGGCAATGTGGGCGTTATAGTTACCGACGGCACCGTTGATTTTGCCGAGAATTTCCACCTGATTAAGCTGGCGGAACTGACGCTCCATACGATAAGCGACGTTAGCCATCTCTTTGCCCAGTGTTGACGGCGTAGCCGGTTGGCCGTGGGTGCGGGAGAGCAGGGGAATATCGCGATACTGCACGGACAGATCTTTAACCGCGTCAATCAGTTGACGCCAGTACGGCAACACCACTTCATCGCGGGCGGTTTTCAGCATCAGCGCGTGAGACAGGTTGTTGATGTCTTCAGAGGTGCAGGCGAAGTGAATGAACTCGGACACCGCGTGCAGTTCCGGGACATTCGCCACTTTTTCTTTCAGGAAATACTCAACCGCCTTAACGTCGTGGTTGGTGGTGCGCTCGATGGTTTTAATACGCGCGGCATCGTCTTCATTGAAGTTTGCGACGATAGCATCGAGGAAACCGATTGCGTCGGCAGCAAAAGCAGGAACTTCCTTGATCGCTGCGTGCGCGGCCAGTTTTTGCAGCCAGCGTACTTCTACCTGTACACGGTATTTCAGCAAACCGTATTCGCTGAAAATCCCGCGCAGCGCGCTGACTTTATCGCCGTAGCGTCCATCGACAGGGGAAACGGCGGTCAGTGAGGATAATTCCATAGATCACAACTCCGGGGTTAAATGAGCAAGAATTTGTTTTGCCTGAGTCGTCAGGCGATTACGAGAAAACATTAACTGCAGACGGCCACCGCCAACCTGATGCCAGAGCACGGCGGCGCGAATGCCAGCCAGAAGCGAGGCGCGAACTTTGGCCTGTACCTGTGGGCTTTGCAACACGGCAGGGGAACCGGTCACCTGAATGCGTGGACCCAGCGGGCTGATAACATCGACATAGATACCGGCCATCGCGCTCATCAGCGTTTCAGATTGCAGATCAAAGTGATCGAGCTGGCGTTGCAGGCCGTTGATCCGTTCGCCCAACGTATCGAGCGCGCCTTTGGCGGCGGTGAGTTTACGCTCAAGCACCATCAGACTAAGCGTATAGCGAGTCAGTTCCGCATTCAGCCCCTGACGGCTGCTGGCATTCAGCACGCCGAGCAGGGTTTCCAGACCGAGGCGCAGATTGGCCTCGCTGCCGCCGAATACGCCCAGCGTTGAGCTGGGGTTCATATCGATAACGCTGTTCAGTGAGACGTGGAGCG
This sequence comes from Citrobacter amalonaticus Y19, assembly GCF_000981805.1. Taxonomy (NCBI): domain Bacteria; kingdom Pseudomonadati; phylum Pseudomonadota; class Gammaproteobacteria; order Enterobacterales; family Enterobacteriaceae; genus Citrobacter; species Citrobacter amalonaticus. The sequence goes on from NZ_CP011132.1 coordinate 1,232,723, forward strand.
CATCGGCATCACAATGTCCCTGGTGCGCCAGTTGTTGCACCAGGCGTGCTGACTGGCAGATGCCAGCCAGTGCGAGGGTGATGTCATAATAATTCTTTGCCACGATCACTGCTTCCTTGTATCAGTCTGTTGAGAATAATTATACCGGCAGGGGCAGCCGCTGCTCGATAATACCGCCGCCGAGGCACACTTCGCCGCGGTAAAAGACCGCTGACTGGCCTGGAGTGACGGCGGCCACCGGCTCGTCAAACATCACCTCGACGCGTTCGGCATCCAGGGCTTTAACGGTGCACGGAATATCGGTCTGGCGGTAGCGGGTTTTCACCGTGCAACGCATTGTGCCGGTGAACGGCAGACGATCGACCCAGTGCAGTTGCTGCGCGATCAGACCGACGGACATCAGACGCGGATGCTCATGACCCTGAGCAACCACCAGAATGTTGTTCTCAACGTCTTTGTCCACCACGTACCACGGATCTTCCGTGCCTTCTTTGGTACCACCGATGCCCAGACCTTTACGCTGGCCCAGCGTGTGGTACATCAGCCCCTGATGCTGACCAATCTCTTCGCCGTCTACAGTAATGATTTTACCCGGCTGTGCCGGCAGATAACGGCCAAGAAACTCGCGGAACTTACGCTCGCCGATGAAGCAAATGCCGGTAGAATCTTTTTTCTTCGCGGTAACCAGCCCCAGGTCTTCGGCAATTTTGCGCACCTGTGGTTTTTCCAGCTCGCCAACCGGGAACAGACTTTGCGCGATCTGCTCATGGCCCAGCGTATAGAGGAAATAGCTCTGGTCTTTATTGCCATCAAGGCCACGCAGCAGGCGGCTTTTGCCGTCGACATCGGCACGGCGTACGTAGTGACCGGTGGCGATGTAATCGGCACCTAAATCTTCAGCGGCAAATTCGAGAAAGGCTTTAAATTTGATTTCTTTATTGCACAGAATATCCGGATTCGGCGTACGGCCTGCTTTGTACTCTTCAAGGAACAGTTCAAAGACGTTATCCCAGTATTCTGCCGCAAAGTTTACGGTGTGCAGTTCAATGCCAAGCTTGTCGCAGACGGCCTGAGCGTCGGCCAGATCGGCTGCCGCTGTGCAATATTCCTCACCGTCGTCCTCTTCCCAGTTCTTCATGAACAGGCCTTCTACCTGATAACCCTGTTGTTGCAACAGCCAGGCAGAAACGGAGGAATCGACACCGCCGGACATGCCGACGATCACTTTTTTTGGGCTTTCAGACATTGGAATACTCACGACATTGAACTTCAAGGCGGCATATTCTAGCACGCAGCCCCTTACTTGACACCCTCTGTAAACGGCCAGTTAAATGCGCCGATCATCTCCAGCGGGTAACGTACTCCGCTCTGCCAGCAGCGAATACTTTCGGCAACCAGTGGAGAACGCAGGTTTGGGGCGTTGAGGAGAGTCTGCGCGCTGACCCAGCGGCAACAGTCGATATCGCTGTCATGGGGTTCGGTGTCGCACATATTGGCAAGTTCAATGGAAAACAGGAAACGCAAAAATGGCGTGTTGTCCGGCGCAATCCACTGATGCATCCGAATGAAGTGCTGAGGCTGCGCGTTTATGCCGGTCTCTTCCCACAACTCGCGCGCAGCGGCCTGTACCAGCGTTTCATCCGCTTCCAGATGCCCGGCGGGCTGATTCCACAGCGCTTTGCCGTTGATGGTCTCTTCAACGATTAAAAATTTGTCCTCTGCATGAACGAGGCAAGCGACCGTGACGTGCGGTTTGAACATGATTTATCCTTTGTTTTCTTCTTCAGTGACATCCCGCCATTCACCGCTGGCCAGATTCTCCAGGGTGTAATCGCCCGTCGCGTAGCGGATCAGGCGTAATGTGGGAAAGCCAACGTGCGCGGTCATTCGACGCACCTGGCGGTTACGGCCTTCATATAACGTCACTTTCAGCCAGCGGGTGGGAATGCTTTTACGTTCGCGAATCGGCGGATTGCGCGGCCACAGCCATTCAGGCTCCTCGACGGTCTCAACGTCAGCGGGCAGGGTGGGGCCATCGTTCAGCGTCACACCGTTGCGCAGTGCTTCCAGTGCTTCCGCCGTCGGTTCGCCTTCCACCTGCACATAGTAAATCTTTCCGGTGCGCTTGCCGGGCTGTGTCAGCCGCGCCTGTAATGCGCCGTCATTGGTGAGCACCAGCAACCCTTCGCTGTCTCTGTCGAGACGACCCGCGGCGTAAACGCCCTGCACAGGAATAAAATCTTTCAACGTGCTGCGTCCAGCCTCGTCGGTAAATTGCGGCAAAACATCGTAAGGTTTATTGAACAAAACCACGCGTTTTGGCGGGTTTTCTTTCCGTCGCTTAGTGACTTGTCGTTGGCTGAATCGCTCAACCCGGTGATTTCTAAAAGAAGTTTTTTGCATGGTATTTTCAGATCTTATCAATTGCCGCATTATAGCCTAATAACGAGTGTCTTTCATGGCAGCGAACATTAGGGTAGTATTGACATGCTCATTACAAAACATTAACAAAAAATTGCTCTAACGCAGTCGTGCAGCAGGACGCAGAAGCACATGCAGCGCGATGACAGACGAGCAAACCAGAAGCGCTCGAAGGAGAGGTGAATGGAAAGCAAAGTAGTTGTTCCGGCAGAAGGTCAAAAAATCACCCTGAAAGACGGCAAGCTCAATGTGCCGCACAATCCGATTATCCCATTCATTGAAGGCGACGGCATCGGTGTTGATGTTACCCCTCCGATGATCAAAGTTGTGAACGCCGCCGTTGAGAAAGCGTATAAAGGCGAGCGTAAAATCTCCTGGATGGAAATTTACACCGGTGAGAAATCCACTCAGATCTACGGCCAGGACGTCTGGCTGCCGACGGAAACCCTGGATCTGATTCGCGACTACCGCGTGGCGATTAAAGGCCCGCTGACCACCCCAGTCGGTGGTGGTATTCGCTCTCTGAACGTTGCGCTGCGTCAGGAACTTGACCTGTATGTCTGCCTGCGTCCTGTTCGTTACTATCAGGGCACCCCAAGCCCGGTTAAACATCCGGAACTGACCGATATGGTTATCTTCCGTGAAAACTCAGAAGACATCTACGCCGGTATCGAGTGGAAAGCTGACTCTGTAGATGCAGAAAAAGTGATTAAATTCCTGCGTGAAGAGATGGGCGTGAAGAAAATTCGCTTCCCTGAACACTGCGGTATCGGTATCAAACCGTGTTCCGAAGACGGTACCAAGCGTCTGGTCCGCGCGGCGATCGAATATGCGATCACCAACGACCGTGACTCTCTGACCCTGGTTCACAAAGGCAACATCATGAAGTTCACCGAAGGCGCGTTCAAAGACTGGGGTTACCAGTTAGCGCGTGAAGAATTCGGCGCTGAACTGATCGATGGCGGCCCGTGGATGAAAATCAAGAACCCGAACACCGGCAAAGAGATCGTGGTTAAAGATGTGATCGCCGATGCGTTCCTGCAACAGATCCTGCTGCGTCCGGCGGAATATGATGTGATCGCCTGTATGAACCTGAATGGTGACTACATCTCTGACGCCCTGGCAGCACAGGTTGGTGGTATTGGTATCGCCCCAGGCGCCAACATTGGTGACGAGTGCGCGCTGTTCGAAGCAACGCACGGTACGGCGCCGAAATACGCCGGTCAGGACAAAGTTAACCCTGGCTCGATCATCCTGTCCGCAGAGATGATGCTGCGCCACATGCAGTGGTTTGAAGCTGCAGACCTGATTGTTAAAGGCATGGAAGGTGCAATTGCCGCGAAGACCGTGACCTATGACTTCGAACGTCTGATGGAAGGCGCTAAACTGCTGAAATGTTCAGAGTTTGGTGACGCGATCATCGAAAACATGTAATCCAGTTTTTGGGTTACACAAGAACGGGAGCCAGTTGGCTCCCGTTTTTATTATTAGCTTTTGTATGGTTATCAAAAAGTTATCAAAACTTTTTAACAAAACAGAGGTCACGATGCTTCTCTTTCCAAGCTTTGCTTAACCACTAAAATCATGCAGCTGATTACTCCAATAATCAGGTTCAAAGACACCGCCACTGCAGGTGCTTGTAGAAAGTGCTGTAGTGTGTTAGTTGTGGTTACTTAAAAAAATAACTTAATCAAAGAACCCAACCAGCAGATTAATATGGACTTTCCTTAGGAGACAGTTGGTTATGGAAAACAATGAAAGCGTCTGCGACTTCTATGAGAGTAACTTCGACGAGGCAAACCGCTTCGCAGTAAATCCGCTGGAGTTTATCCGCTCTCAGGAGATTATTAAGCGATTTTTAACGCCTTCCCCCATGCTTATCGCTGATATCGCCGGTGCAAATGGCTTTTATTCATTCTGGCTGGCAGAGCAGGGGCATCATGTACATCTGTTGGACCTTTCCAGCAAACATATAGAGCAGGCCAGACAGCGCGGACAACAAAGTGCTTTCAAGTTGCAATCGTACACCTGCGGCGATGCGCGAAAACTACCATGGGATGGCAACACTTTTGACATGGTGATGCTGATGGGGGCTCTGTATCACCTGCAGGAAAGCGTTGACAGGATGCAGTGCATTGAGGAATGCCTTCGTGTTCTGAAACCCGGCGGCGTAGCTATTTTTACATATATATCCAGGTCAGCTTCGCTGGTGGATGGATATAAATATCAGTTTATAAATGACCCGTTGTTTGAACGTATCGTGGAAACCGATCTGCTGACGGGAAACCATGAAAACCCTAATGGCAACCCAAATTATTTCACGACTGCTTTTTTTCATACCCCGTCATTAATTATGCAGGAGCTTGAGCAAATAGGTTTTCAGGATATCAGACTGTTCGCTGTAGAGGGGTTTGCCAGCATCATTGACACGGATGAGATAATGCAGGTAGAGGACAAAAAGGCTCTTTTGCTGAAGTATCTGCGCTTAACTGAGGAATTTCCTGAATTGCAGGGTATTTCGTCGCATCTGCTGGCTGTCGCAAGAAAAGCCTAAGTTCGTTAGAATCGCCAATATTAATCACATTCACTTTGAGGCTGCCATTCGGCAGCCTTTTTCATTTCAGGCTCACGGGAATCATCATCGACATGCCTCGTTGTTAAATCCAGTCCGAGAGCCTGATCCTACAACACACTTCACTATCGCACAGTCGGATGGTTCATTTTAACCATGCCAGATAATGGTTTATATAAACCTGATATTCTTTGTCCATATTGTCAGGTAAATCATTCGGAGAAAAAAAAGCAAGCTCCAGCCCTTCTTTGGGGTCATTCACCATTTCTCCAGTCCAGTCACCAGACCAGAAAAGGGAGGTAATTACGTTGATTTCGTCCTGATTGTGAAGGGTAAATGTATATTCCGGACCGGAAAAAACACCCAGTAACGTCAGGCTGTGGACATCAAGGTTTGTTTCTTCCTTAACTTCACGTATGGCGGTTTCTTCCAAAGACTCACCCGGTTCAAGGAGTCCTCCGGGAAGGCCCCATGTTCCACCCCGTCGATGCTGCAGGAGGATACGCTGATTTTGGTCTGTCAGAACGACATTAGAACCCGCCAGTAAAAGTAAACGATGACCAATCAGGCTGCGCATCTGCTGTACATAGTCCATTACCCACTCCTTTTCGCATGGTCAAAACGGAGAATGCTGCAGCCATATCGTTTATGGTAAAGGACTACAGCAACGGCCAGGTTGTTCATGCCCTGGCGCGCGCGAAAAGTATATAACGTAATACTCTTGTTACCACATATTTTGCCCGAGCTTTGTTGCTGCGCTAATTGCCCGGGTTGCTTCATTAAAAAGGTGCCAGAAGCGAATGAAGACGCACACTGGCTTATCGGCGTACCTCGTATTTGCTACGTTTGTGCTGATAAAGTAATTCATCGGCTTTCAGCATCGCCACTTCCAGTGTATCTCCTGGCAGGAGCTGATATGCTCCCCAGGAAAATGCGACCAGCTTATTCGGATCAATCGCGAGTAATTGTTCCTGCGTACGGGTAATAACATCGCGGGATTTATTCAGAGAATAATCGATAAGAACCAGACAGAACTCATCGCCCCCAAGTCGTATGCCATAGTCACTTTTACGAATGGCATTCCCCAGTGCCAGTCCCAGCGTCTGTATTGCCTTATCACCCATATGATGGCCAAGAGAATCATTGATTTTTTTGAGTCCATCACTGTCAATAGCGATAACCGTGATGGGGATGTTTCTGTCAATAAGTGAACGGATCTTTTGCTCCAGCTCCGGTGTAATGACTTTTCGGTTATACAAACCGGTCATCGCGTCCGTCACATTATCCCTGGAAAGCGACTCCTGCCTGATTAACTGTTTACGGGCATAGCGACATAATATCCAGGTGCCCGGGATGTAAAGTACTAATAGCCATAAATTGGTAATGATGACATAGATAGCATCCAGTTTTACATGGACTGTGTTGTACTGTGTGAGTTTATCTTCGTCGCCGATTAAATCATATGACTTGATTTGTGGCTTATGGAAAAAAATATGCGTGCCGGTTTCATTATCAGTAACATATAAAGAAAGGAATTTCCATAATAAGGGGCGATCGACCGTTTTAAAAGAAACTACGAGATCGGTAATATTGACGTCGGTGATCAGAACGCCCTTTACCTTATCACCCAGAAATACCGGGGTAAGCATACTGATGATATTATTATGTGTATATCCATCCTGATAGATATGAGACAGCGTACTTTCACCCTTAAGCAGATCATTCAGAGCAGTGTCATCAATGGAAATAGTGTGAGCACTACGCGCGATGTTGATAGTGTTGTTATTACCAACCAGCCAGTTGTTAAAAGTGTAGTTTTTTGTATTAACCAGCTGATTAATATAAATATAATTATAAGAAAGATCGATGTAGTACCGGATGTTCCTGAACCTATACCCGGTATAATTTGAAAAGCTGTACTTCGATAAAATCTTGCTCTCAGCCGTGTGAATAACCGATAACGCGCTAATATCACCAGCCCAATTTTCGCACGATTTATTACGGGTTTGCAGAGTGCCGTTCAGGCTGGTCATTTTTTTTGCCAGCAGATTGAATCCGTAAATATCACCTTCCTTTTCAAGGGACTGGCAAATTGCGACCCGTTCGCTGCTGGCTGCGGGCGCAGACACGGTTCTGGTATAAAACGCCCGGGAAAGGCGTGTGGCAATACTGTGATTAATAGATTCTTCATGGAAAAGTGCCGATTTACCGTTTTCAGCGACATATCCCAGGTAGCGCTTTAACTCGTGTACCTCACGGACGGCCAGTGCAATAAAAAGTACAGTGGTACAAATAACGATTAAAAAAATAGCACTGATATACTTTTGTCTGAGCAAGATAGATAACTCCCTGTTGTCCCACTCGGAAATAACCGACATTATAGCATCAATCAATGTATCTGGCCTGGTAATGGATTATCCCTCTGATGCTGAACCGCCAGGATTGTATTACACGTGCTGTCCATGCAGGATAGCGAGTGGAGACGCTGGAAAATGCGTAAAATATGTTCACTCGTTTGCATTGCTATATCGTCAACACAATGTGTGTTTTCCGCTATGTCATCGCCGATAAGCCGTTGCTTCGTGGCACTCCACATAAATTTGCGCTGAATAAGAAAGCGGGAAGGCAGTTCCAATAGCGTAAGCGACATTGCCATTTATACACTAGACGAACGTCAGTTCCTCGATCACCGCGGACCTTATAACCTTGCTTTCTGTCCGCACCGTGTCAGGAGCGGACGTTCGCCGGGTTTATGTTTACAATATTAGACACCTATCGGTTGATAACCCTGCCACTCTGGTTGATCACGACTTCCTGACTCGCAGGGGGTCAAATTAATAAAAAAATCACCTACCTTTTCCAGTAACAGGCAATCATCCACGTCCTTCAGATTATCCTTATGCTGTTGGTCGGCGCCACAGAGCAGTGTCTTTAACGCTTTACTCTTAGCCTGCAGGGCATTTTCGGCCACAAACAAATCGAACTCGTGTAACTCTGCAAGCGTATCAGGCCTGTAACCTCCCACATTGACGAAAAATAACTTGTTTTCTGCTCGAGAAGGCTCGGCAGACAATGTGACGGAATAACCGTCAACCCAGGTGATACGGCTGTAACCGTCAATATGAATTTTATCTTTATCGCCGAACCATGCATCGCGAAGGGCGGGCCAGGCGTCTTCTGGCTTTTGGGCCGCGACAAACTGAATGTCGTGCACTTCAATATTTGATTTGCCAGCATTACCACCGATATAAAACATATACAGGTTCATCAATCATCCTCTTCCAATATGGATACCGTTATGCATTTGAATACATAACGATTCGTACTGCAACCTTAAAAAGGAGAGTGCTGAGCTTATGCATTAGGGCTTTGCCCCCGAACGATAGCTGTTCTTCTCCTGGGGGCTTTGACACTGTAAGCCATAGGCATCGGCTGCAGATGGAAGCTCAGTTTCTCGTTCATAGCGGATCTTTACGACTGTAAGGATCCAGGATTTTGATAAAATTATGTTTTTATCAGATGGTTGTGATTGTCTTGACTACTGTTTCGCCACATGCAGTGGTTCGACGCTGCGGACCTGATCGTCAAAGACATGGAAGGCGTTAACCTGCTGAAATGCTCTGAGTTTGCTGATGCGATCACAGATAAAGGTCAGAGCCAGCATGTCATCATTTCTGTTTGAATCTATGTATATTATTTTTTGTTCGTCAGCAGAGGATTAACTGACTTACAAAACTATACCTTGCTATGTTTGGTTAATCATGCGTTAATGGAGTTCTGGTTTGTTATGAATTTATCTGAAACAGTCACTGTAATAATCTTATTATTTGTTCCTACTGAGACTTCCCTGTCGGTTTTTTCTCTCTGATAATTTTTTTCGGACCATTCTGCCCAAGGGCTTACTCAAAAAGGTAATGATTATGTCTAACAAAATGACTGGTTTAGTTAAATGGTTCAATCCTGAAAAAGGTTTTGGTTTTATCACTCCGAAAGATGGCAGCAAGGATGTATTCGTCCATTTCTCTGCTATCCAGAGTAACGATTTTAAGACGCTGAATGAGAATCAGGAAGTCGAGTTCAGTGTTGAACAAGGTCCAAAAGGTCCCTCGGCAGTTAATGTCGTGGCTCTTTAAGGACTCTGCTATTACTAATAATATTCACTTCAGATGCCCATGCTGCCATGGGTCTCAGTACAGGACGTCGTCTTTTGATGTCACTGACAGAAATCCTTTCGGCGCGAAATGTATTTTTTGCAAAACGACAATGATAACATTCGATAATATTGCAATGTACATTCGTTCTGGTCAGTCTCCATTGGATTTCAGAAAATAAAAGCCGGGCTCCTTTGGGAGCCTTTTTTATTTTTCCGCTGTTCTTATTTAACAGAATCATCACGGGATAATTATGAAGAAAGTGATAGTCTTTTTTAATTCAGAATCGGCAGTCGTCGTATCAGTAATGAAGAGTGTTACTACAATAATGCGTGAGTACCCTAATGGAGAAAAAGCGCACCTGCAAGTCATGTCCGCAGGTTTTCCCTCTCTGACCGGAGATCATAAAATCGTTCATGTTGCCTCCGATCGGACGGTTACTTCAGAAGAAATTATTGCGGCGGCATCAAAACTCTTTAAATAATGACTGAGAGTTTCGCGATAAACGTTACTAAAACGGTGAATTGTTGTTTGATTCCTGAGCAAAACTAGTATAAACAATATGCACTAACCTATTGATTATTGAAACTTTACTTCATATCGTTTATAGATATCAGTGGTTGTACAAGTTATCACATGAATCATGGAACTGCTGGGGGCATCAATGCCGTTACAGACCAGAAGAGGTGCATAATGAAAATCGAAGAGTTAACAAGAAAAACTGAAGCGGATATTTCTGATTTCATTACCAAAAAAATAGTTGAGCTCAAAAAAAAGACAGGTAAAGAAGTTTCTGATATCCAGTTTACGGCTCGGGAAAAAATGACAGGGTTGGAAAGCTATGATATCAAAATTAATCTGATCTAGTTGTCGTCGACAATCAGCATGTATGAAAGCACCCTCTCTCTTAAGAGACGGTGCTTTTTTATTGTCATCCGTAAACCACCTCCACTGGAGGTGGTTCCTGTTGATTTTACCTGTTGCGCGACGAGGTTGTGCTATTCAATCGCCTCGCAAAGTCGCGTCTTCATGTCACGATAGGTCTGCGCGGCATAGCGTTCGGCCCATTGCTGATCGACGATCTTCTCGACCTGAACCGCACAATATTTGGTTTCCGGCGTTTTCGAGATAGGGTCGAGATTATCCTGCGTCAGTTCATTACATGCGCCAATCCACCATTGATAGGTCATGTACACTGCCCCGTGATTAATGCGTTCGGAAACATCCGCCCGACTGATCACTTTTCCCCGACGCGAGCTGACCCACACCAGGTCGCGATGGCGAATACCCGCCTTTTGCGCATCCTGCAAGCTGATTTGCACATAGCCGGGTTCATCGGCAAGCGCCTGCAGCGCGGCACAGTTACCGGTCATAGAACGACAGGAATAGTGACCAACTTCGCGCACCGTACACAGGACCAGCGGATACACTTCGTCAGGGACTTCCGCAGGGGCGCGCCACGGCGCAGCAAACAACTTGCCTTTACCGTCTGACGTGTCAAAACGGCTGTTTTCATACAGATACGGCGTACCGGGGTGGTCAAGGTCGGGGCAGGGCCACTGGATATGTCCCATGTCGCCCATCTTCTCGTACGTTACGCCATAGAAAAGCGGGCACAGTTCACGCATTTCATCCCAGATTCGCTGATTGTTTTCATAGTGCATGGGATAGCCCATTTCGCTGGCGAGCAGGCTGATGATTTCCCAGTCGCGTTTCACGTCACCGGCGGGGTCGATGGCCTTTTCGAAGCGCTGGAAGCCACGATCGGCACAGGTGAATACGCCGCCGTGCTCACCCCAGGAGGTGGCGGGTAAAATCACATCCGCCATCTCGGCGGTTTTGGTCATGAAAATATCCTGTACCACGACAAAATCCAGCGCCGCGAAACCGTCGCGCACCAGCCCCAGATCGGCTTCTGTTTGCAGCGGATCTTCCCCCATGATGTAGTAGGCTTTGATTTTACCTTCCAGTGCCAGATGCGGGACTTCGGTGATGCGTGTGCCAACCTTGTCGTCCATCCGGCTGACGTCGATTCCCCAGGCACTGGCGAACTTCTCTCTGACAGCCGCATCGGTGACATCCTGATATCCCGGGAAGAGATTAGGTAATACGCCCATGTCGCAGGCTCCCTGGACGTTGTTCTGTCCGCGAACCGGGCCGACGCCCACGTGAGGGCGCCCGAGGTTACCGGTCAGCAGCGCAAGGCTCGACAACCCGCGTACCACATCGACGGCCTGACCGAATTGCGTCACGCCCATTCCCCACATCACGGTTGCCGAAGGGGCTGCGGCAAAGGTCCGCATCGCCTGACGTACCTGTGAGGCCGGAACGCCGGTCAGGTGTTCGACGGCTTCCGGCGAATAGTCCTTAACGATTTGCCAATAGGCATCCAGTCCTTGCGTATGCTTGTGAACGTACTCTTTGTCGTAAAGTTGTTCTTCAATGAGGACGTAACCAAAGGCGTTCACCAGCGCCATATTGCAACCGTTATTCAGTTGCAGATGCTGGTCAGCGATGCGGGCGGTTTCTATGCGGCGGGGATCGCAGACGATAATTTTCGCACCATTCTGACGCGCGTTGATCACCCGACGCGCCACAATCGGGTGAGAATCTGCACAGTTGTAGCCGAAGATCAGCAAACACCTGGAGCTTTCTATGTCGCTAATGGAATTACTCATCGCGCCATTGCCCAGTGTTTCCTGGAGTCCGGCCACTGACGGTCCGTGGCACACGCGGGCACAGCAGTCCACGTTGTTGGTGTTGAGGACTGCACGGGCGAATTTCTGCATCACATAGTTAGTTTCATTTCCGGTGCCGCGTGAGGAACCGGTCGTCATAATGGCGCGCGGGCCCGCGCTGTCGCGAATTTCCAGTAAACGTCGGGCGGTATAGCGGATCGCTTCATCCCAACTGACCGGGGTAAATTTGCCGCCTTTTTGGTAGCGGATCAGCGGACGGGTGAGGCGGGGAGTCAGAAGGCGGGTGTCGTTGAGGAAGTCCCAGCCATAGTACCCTTTCAGACAAAGCTGGTTCTGGTTGGTAACGCCCTCAGCCGCTTCGGCGCGGATGATTTTGTTATTTTCAACAACAAGCTTGAGCTTGCACCCGGCCCCACAGTAGGGACAGACACTGGTGATTTTTTTCATCAATAACAGACCTGTTAAAAGCTGAAATAGCGCGAATTGTGACGAAGCCAGCGCGGAGCCGCTGAAGCTTCGGGTTGTCGTCATGACGCAGGGGATAAGCACAATGCGTGCCAGAGTGGCAAAGTCAGCGTTGGCGCGGGCTCAGGCAGAGCCGTCAGGAGAAATGACAGTGGAATCGACATAAATGACGAGCTGGCGTCAAAAAAAAGCCCGCACAGAGGCGGGCAAGAAATACTGGAAGCAATGTGAGCAATGTCGTACTAAATACCTGAGTTAATTACTCAACTATTCAGTAATGAGAAAGATAATCTTTATCATCTAAACTTGCAACCCCATCTTTTGTGGGAGAAATCAGAACGTCAAATTAAGTGATGTTCATCACAAATTTCAATTTCCTGACGATGTGCTATTCTTTTTAACGGCGAGTAAACCGCTAACGCAAAATCGATAAGCGAGGAAAAAATGGGCATTATTTCATGGATTATTTTTGGTCTGATTGCAGGTATTCTGGCGAAGTGGATTATGCCTGGTAAGGATGGTGGTGGATTCTTTATGACGATCATCCTGGGGATCGTCGGTGCCGTGGTGGGGGGATGGATCAGTACTCTGCTTGGCTTTGGGAAAGTGGACGGCTTTAATTTCGGCAGCTTCGCAGTGGCGATTATTGGTGCTATCGTAGTGCTGTTTATCTACCGAAAAATCAAAAGTTAAGCCGCAAAAATTGACTGACAAAAGGCGACCTGAGGGTGGCCTTTGTCATTTTTGTCCCGGCGTTACCACCAGCCCAGTTCGGTACCCAACACCACAACTACCGCAACGACAATCATAATCAGCGTCGTTTTTTTCATGATTTACGCCCCTGGTGCGGCATAGCCACCGATAAAAAACCAGGCCAAAAAGACCACGGCCGTAATGAAAATGACGACGGGAAACAGTATGCCCAGTCTCATGCGATCACCTGTCTGAATTATGCAAAGAGGTGCAAGGATAACAGGGGTTAATGGGTGACAAAAGGGGTTTTATCCTCGCGCTTTTCGCTTATTCTGCGAGCGGGAAGGGCGTGACAGGCAGGCACCCGGCAGGCTATCATTTCTCGGATTTATCTTAACCAGAGTCGCGAGAGCGCAACGAGAGAAGTATGTTCCAGTTAAAGCCGGGCACCCTGGCGCTAATAATCGGTGCGAAAACGTCCGCCGGACGCTGCAATATAGGCAAGTCGGTTGAATTATTTCATCTCTGCCAGCCGGGCGAAATATTTATTAACCCTGTGAATGGATTTACCACGATGCTGCCGAAAGAGACGCCGCGTGCGCTCTGGCTGGTGACGGGGGAGGTGGTGTCGGCAAGTGGGCAGCAGGGTTTTGCCTGGGTGAGATCGGAACACCTGATGCCACTGCTGCCGGATACTCATCCTGAGGCGACAAACACCCGCGAATCACAACTCGCGTAGCCAGTCCGCCAGCACAAGGGCGTGATTCTGTTCGCTGTTTTTGGCGGCATACAGCAGTGTCAGCGTCTGCTGGCGGGCAATCTGCGCCAGTCGCTCGCCTTCTTGCTTCTGCGTGGCGAGCTCCGCGCGGTACAACTCAGTAAAATGATGAAAATCAATCGTTTCGGCGTGAAAAGCTTTGCGCAGTTCTGTCGAAGGGGTGAGGTCTTTGACCCACTCATCCAACGCGAGATTCGCTTTTTTGATCCCGCGCGGCCATAGCCGGTCAACCAGAACCCGGTAGCCATCGCTGTCCTCTGCCGGGTCGTAGACGCGTTTACACTGAATATTCATGTTTGTCTCTCTCCTCAATCCAGGCGCAAAACTCATCGAGCTGATGGTCGGAAAAAACCGTTATCCCGTGCTGACGTAACAGTGCAGCGGCAACCCCCGCTCCGGGATGACGTTGACCACTGAAACTGCCGTCGTAAATAAACTGGCTGCCGCAGGTTGGGCTGCCGTCGGTGAGTAGCGCAACGTCACAGCCGGTCTCTTGCGCGGTACGAAGGGCCAGCCAGGCGGCAAGCTGATAGTGCGCTGTGACATCATGACCGCTCTGTTCGACAAGGGTCGCACGTCCCTGCATGACGTCGTTGCCATCGGCCTGAACAATCTCTGCCGGTGGGCGTGGCGTCGGCAATCCTGCGGCCAGTTCCGGGCAGTGGACAACCAGGCGCTGTTCTGCCTGCAGGTGAGCTAACATCGCTGTCGGCCGGGCTTTCTCGCTGCCGTTATAACGTACCTTTAACCCCATCAGACAAGCACTCACTAAAACCTTACTTTTCATCGCATTTGACTCGACCAGCAGAAAAACAGCACCCGATCACTATATCACTTTGCGCCTGCCCATCCTTAAATTAAGGTATTGTGATGGCAGTAAAAGATCGGTAGGCTGAGGTTCCTTATGTTGTCCCCAATTGTTCAGACGTAAGGAATTCTCCATGGAAATATCCTCTGTAAAAGATACGCTGCGGATTGCGGTGGTGGGTGATTACAACGCGGGCGTCACGGCACATCAGGCGATTCCCCTGGCCATCGACGACGCCGCTGCGGTGCTGGAACTGGTGGCGGATTACGACTGGCTGGCCAGCACTGAAATCACCAGCGCAGAAGATCTGGTCGGCTACGATGCCATCTGGGTGGTACCCGGTAGTCCATACAAAAATACGCAAGGCGCGCTGACTGCCATCCGTTATGCCCGCGAAAACGGCATTCCCTTCCTGGGAACCTGCGGCGGTTTTCAACATGCCATCCTCGAATACGCCCGTAACGTGCTGGGTTGGTCAGATGCCGCCCATGCGGAAACTGACACAACAGGCCGGATGGTCATCGCGCCACTCACCTGTTCGCTGGTGGAAAAAACCGACGCTATCGAACTGCGACCCAACACCCTGATTGCCAAAGCGTATGGTCAGTCGGTGATTTCAGAAGCCTATCACTGCAACTATGGCATTGCAGAGGCGTTCGCGGCTGAACTGGAAAGCGGCGATCTGCGGGTAACCGGCTGGGATGATAACGGGGAGATTCGGGCGGTGGAGTTGGTCACGCATCCATTCTATGTGGCGACCCTGTTTCAGCACGAACGGGGTGCACTGGCGGGTAAACCGGTTCCTCTCGTACAGGCGATGCTGCGCGCCGCGCGAGGCTAATCAGCAGGGCAGACCTGTGAGTCTGCCCTGACTCGCTTAGTCGGCGATCGCCTTATTACGCCCGGCATAGAGGCCGAAAACCGCCATCACAACGGCCAGCGCCGCAACGGCCAGCAGCGGGATCTGCCAGCTTCCCTGAGTGTCATGGATCCTGCCCATCAGAGGCGGTCCGCATGCGGCGAGTAAATAGCCGACGGATTGCGCCATGCCGGAAAGCGCCGCCGCCTGATGTGCAGAACTGGCGCGCAGGCCGATGAAGGTCAGCCCCAGAATCATCGTTGCGCCGGAGCCGAATCCGAACAGCAGCGTCCACAGCATTGCCTGATCCGGTATAAACCAGAACCCTGCCGCACCCACGGCGCACATGAACGACACCAGTGCGGCGATGCTGCGCTGATCGCGAAAACGGTGCAGCACCAGCGGAATGAGTAAACCGGGAGAGGCGGTCGCCAACTGGAGTAAACCGTGCAGCGAGCCGGCCTGTGCCTCGCTGTAGCCGTGGCTGATTAAGATCGCCGGCAGCCAGCCGATAATCACATAATAAATCAGCGAGTTAATCCCAAGAAATAGCGTCACCTGCCAGGCCAGCGGCGAACGCCAGATACCGCGTGCGTGCAGGGTGCGTGAGGTGGTCACGTTCGCGTGGGCAGTATTGCGCCACTGCGGCAGCCAGACCAGAAACGCCAGCAGTGGGAACGCCATCAGCAGTAACAGCGCGCCACGCCAGCCAAACCCGCTCAGCGCCAGTGGCACCACCAGCGCAGAGCCCAGCGCGGCGGCGGCCCCCATCGTCAGGGAGTAAGCGCCGGTCAGTCTGGCGACATGCTGTGAAAAATCGCGCTTGATCAAACCCGGCAGCAACACGTTGCCGAGGGCAATACCACAGCCGATGATAGCGGTGCCAAGAAACAGTAATGCGGCGCAGGGCAGAGAACGCACGGCAATCCCGGCGCAAATCAACAGCATCGCGACAAAGAGGCTGCGTTCCATGCCAATACGGCGGGCAATGCCTGCGGCAAGGGGAGAAACCAGCGCGAACGCCAGCAGCGGCAGGGTGGTTAATAGCCCTGTCTGGGCCGTCGTGAGACCATAATCCGTGCGAATCGCATCCAGCAACGGGGCGGCGCCGGTAAACGTCACGCGCAGCGTGGTGGCAATCATCAGGATACCCGCAATCAGCAGGGCACCGTGGTTGCCGCGTGGTGGTGAAGAAGTCATTGTTCTCTCATATCAACAGGTGAGGGCGTACCTTAGCGCGTTTATCTGCATAACGAATCAAGCTAAAATGACAGTTTATCGCTAAATTCGGACAAAATGATGTACAGCCTGCGACTCGACGGATATGACCCCGATCTTCACCACGATGCCGCGGTGGCGTTTCGCATCCGCGCCCGCCCGGACGAGCTGTTCAGCGCGCAGCATCAGCATCGCAAAGGGCAACTCATTATGGCACTGCATGGGGCTATCACCTGTGATGTTGAGTGCGCTATGTGGATGGTGCCGCCTCAGTACGCAGTCTGGATCCCCGGCGGCGTACCTCACAGCAACCACGTGACGACAGGCGCGGAGCTCTGCTTTCTGTTTATCGAACCGGATGCGGTCACTCTGCCGGGCAGGTGTTGTACGTTAAAAATATCTCCGCTTTGTCGGGAACTGATCCTCTCTCTGGCGACGCGTAGCGACGGTCAGCGGGCAGAACCGCAGACACAGCGCCTGACGCAGGTGTTATTCGATGAACTCCCGCAGCAGCCGCAGGAGCAGATGCAGTTACCGGTTTCTGCACACCCGAAGATCCGTCGGATGGTTGAAACGATGGCGCGCGAACCGGCGCAGTGGCAAACGCTGGGGCAGTGGGCCAGCGTATTTGCGATGAGCGAGCGCAATCTTGCCCGACTGGTGGTGAAAGAGACGGGGCTCAGCTTTCGTCGCTGGCGGCATCAGCTCCAGCTTATTCTGGCTTTACAGGCTCTCGTCGGGGGGCGCAATGTGCAGCAGGTGGCGCAACTGTTGGGATATGACTCGACCACCGCGTTCATCACCATGTTCAAAAAAGGCCTGGGCCAGACGCCAGGCCGTTATCTGGCGGGGTTGACTACTGCCTTCCCACAATAAGCGAGACAAGACCAGCAGCGATAAGCGGCCCGACAGGCACACCGCGAAACAAAGCCACGCCAAGTACGGTGCCGACCAGCAACCCGGCGACCAGTTGCGGCTGGCTGCCCATCAGCGTCACACCGCGACCGCCGAGCCACGACACCACCACGCCAACCACAATCGCCACCAGCGATTTCCAGTTAAGGAAAGAGTGGATCAACGTGGAAGGCGGCAGCGTCCCGCTGGCGATCGGTGCCATGACGCCAATCGTCAGGATAATAATCCCGATGGTCAGCCCTTGTTTTTCAATCCACGGGAAAAAGGTATTGAGCGGAGTAACGCGGACAATAATCAGCACCAGAATTGAAACGGCGACAGTGGTGTTATGGCTGACAAAGCCCAGAGCTGCCAGCCCAAGCAGGACCAGCAGAGTGACATCAAACATCGTTGTTTCCTTGCCAAAAAAAGTTAAGCCTGTTTACTCTACGCCCAAACGCAGCGCAGAACAGACTTTTTTAGAATCAGACTGCTATTTTCAGGCAAATGCATGATGGCGAAAAAATGGGCGATTTTGCTGTTTTGTCATCAAATTGCCATGATCGCGGACTATCAATAACAGATGAACCGGTTTCTCTCATGACGAGGTGTAGCCATGAACGATCAGATGTTTATTGAAACGCTCATTATTAGTTCATCCTTTTTCGCCATCGCCGCCGTTATCGTGATTTCTGTTTTAATTCTCGAACGCGGTAGCTGAACGCTTACGATACGCGGTGAAACGCCACCTGCTCAGGCTGAGCAATGCGCAGATAGTCGTCAGTATTAAGAATGATCGACTTCGTGAGCACTCCGGCATTAAAGGCAATTTCATCATAACGCTCGAACAACAAGGGATCGGCGACCAGTTTTAGCTGTGGATGAAAACTGAAGGGGGGAATCGCGCCAAATACGCAACCGGTGAGTTCATCTACCTCTGCGGGGCTCGCGAGGGATGCCCGCAGGCCGCCAAGATATGTCGCCAGTTGACCGAGATCGGCCTGTTGATCGGCAGGCAGAATAGCCAGTACATGCTGGTTCACGCCATTGCCTTTGACTTTACAGACCAGCGCTTTTGCTCCCTGACCCAGTGCGGTGCCCCGAATTTCTGACACGGCTTCGCATTTCCCTACGGCCTCATGGCTGACGACGCGATAACGGGCGCCCTCCAGAGATAATAAATCGAGTAAACGCTGATGGGTGTCGCTGCCTTTCTCCATTTCGCTCATCTTTTACTCCTGTTCGCGCGAAAAACACGGCAAAGATTATCACGAACGCTGACGATTTTGGTGTTTATTGAGGTAGAGCTGTTCGTCGGACGCGGTGTAGGCGTCATGCAGCGTATCGTTCGGCTGCATAATATAACTGCCTGATGAAAAACGAATATCCTTCTCTGGTGCGACGGTTCGCAGGTGACTGGCAATCCGTTCCGGCAGGCGAGTTGCCATATCAGGCTCGGCGTCTATCAGAATGATACAAAACTCATCGCCGCCGAGGCGAATGGCGTAATCGCTCTTACGCACCGACGCCTCGATGGCTTTCGCCAGCAGCGTGATCGCCCGATCGCCCGCGTGATGCCCCAGCGTATCGTTAATCATCTTCAGCTTATCAAGATCAATGGCGATAAAGGTCACCGACGCACCGGCACTGACTAACCGCTGTAATCGCTGTTCGAGCGTCGGGGTTAAAATTTTGCGGTTATACAGGCCCGTCATCGCATCGCTGATATTTTCGCGGGTGACATTGTGGTAAAGGCGGAAATGCAGTCTGACCATATTGAGGAGCAGGGCGGTCGCCAGCAGGTAAAACAAAAACAGTTTCCAGGACGAGACAATGAAATACAAAATATCGAGTGACAGCTCAACGTGCAGGCCACCGGGAAGATTGCTGACGTAATTGACGTACGGGAATAGGTTATTTTCGCTTTGATGAATAATAATTGTCTTATCGGAGTCGGTATCCGTGACGCTGGCATCAAGATAACGCCAGACCAGGGGGCGGTCGTGGGTAAAAACAATATTCTGCAAATTGCTTTTATTAATATCCACCATGACCATCCCTTTTAACCTACCGTTCAGATAGACCGGTGTTAAAAAACTCATTACGTTAAGTTCGGTACGATCATCCTGATAGATACTCGACAGAACGGTACGACCAGAAAATAATTCATCAATATCGGTCTGATGAATACCTAACGAGCCTTTTTGTAAAAAAGCCCAGTGATGCATGGCAAACTGGCGCGTATTGATCCGATCGTAGAAATAAATATATTGATTCTGTAAATCCAGATAATAATGAAATTTCTCTTCTGAAGTGGCGAGGCCTTTTCCATAATCAACCTGTTCCCGGTTAACCTTCACGGCCTGATCAAAGGCAGGAAGCAGGAACACATCGTTCGCGATACGCTCACAGTCATCAACGGAGGTCTGTAACGTGCCGTTGAGCGCGAGATAATTGTGCGTCGTCAGATTCAGACCATACACCGCGTTAACGCTTTCAAACGACTGGCAAATGGTATTGCGGGTTTCTGCCGGGACCGTTTTTCCGGGCGTTGCCAGGGTGCGCATCAGATGGGCGGCAATGCTCTGGTTCTGGTATTTATCATACAGAAACGAGGAGTCTGCTTTTTCGATGATATAGTGCATATAACTATTCATTGCCTTATGACTGGCAATAAGTTCATAGATCAAAAAAGACGATGTCAAAACGACAACACTTGCGGAAATAAAGAGCCTGAGCGCTTTATGAGGCAATTTCATGATAAACAACAACCCTCCTGGTCAGATGATCTATTTTATCACACGTCACAGAAACAACCTACCGAGCAATGGAGAGATGAAGTACAACGGCATGAAATGAACCAGCCAGAAGACTATTTTCCTGGCTGGTTAGGGTTAATTGGCGCTGGTGGCGCCTTGTTTCTGAAAAAGCTCGCGGAACACCGGATAAATATCATCCTGATCGCGAATATGCTGCATCGCAAAATTATCAAAGGTGGCCTGCAAATGCTCATATTCGCGCCATAGGGTCTGATGCGCGCGGCGGGTAATTTCGATGTAACTGTAATAGCGAACCACCGGCAGCAGTTTCTTCGCCAGAATTTCATGGCACAGCGGCGAATCATCCGCCCAGTTATCGCCATCCGATGCCTGTGCGGCGTAGATGTTCCATTGCGCAGGATCGTAACGCTCTTTCACAACCTCATCCATCAACTTCAGGGCGCTGGAGACAATGGTTCCCCCGGTTTCCTGAGAGTAGAAGAACTCATGCTCATCGACCTCTTTCGCCTGGGTGTGGTGACGAATGTAGACCACTTCCACGTTCTTATACGTTCGACTCAAAAACAGATAGAGCAGAATATAAAAACGTTTGGCCATGTCTTTTGTCGACTGATCCATGGAGCCGGAGACATCCATCAGGCAGAACATTACCGCCTGGCTGGACGGGTCGGGACGCTTCTCGTAATTTTTGTAACGTAAGTCGAAGGTGTCGATGAACGGCACGCGCTCGATTTTTGCCCGCAATTCGGCAATCTCTTTGCGCAACCGTTCCTCCTCCAGAAGTTGCGCCGGTTCGCTCTTGCTGATGGTGTCGAGATCCTGCTCCAGCGCGTGCAACTCACGTCGTTTACCTGCCGTCATGGCTGTCCGTCGGGCGAGGGAATTTTGCAACGACCGTACGACGCTGATATTGGCTGGAACGCCGTTGGCGGTATAGCCCGCGCGATGTGTTTTATACTCCGTAAGCTGACGCTGCTGGTTTTGCTTCAGGTTGGGCAGCGCTAAATCTTCGAAAAGCAGATCCAGGTATTCATCTTTAGAGATCTGAAAGACGAACTCATCCTGGCCTTCACCGTCCTGACTGGCCTGGCCCTGTCCACTTCCTGAACCACCGCCTCCGCCCTGCGGGCGCTCAATGCGGTCATTCTGCACGAAGTGGTCGTTTCCCGGATGGACGCGATGGCGCAGGCCGCCGCGTCCCTGATGAAACATCGGTTCGCTAATATCTTCCGTCGGGATGGAGACAGATTCACCGCTGTCTACATCGGTCACCGAACGCTTGTTAATGGCCTCGGAGATCGACTGTTTAATTTGTGCTTTATAACGGCGTAAAAAGCGCTGGCGGTTAACCGTGCTCTTATTTTTACCGTTAAGTCGTCGGTCAATGAACCAGGTCATATGTCCCCCGTACTGCATTTGCCAACTTTATGCGGCACCTGTAGTACCGGATACGCCTCGCTTATCCGGCCTACGGTTCGCTGTCGTTGTGGGCCCGGCCGGGAATGTGCCGCCGGGCCTTTGCTGTTAAGACGATTTACGTACGCGCAGATACCATTCGCACAGTAAACGCACCTGTTTACGGGTATAGCCTTTTTCCATCATCCGGTCGACAAAGTCGTCGTGTTTCTTCTGCTCATCGGTCGAGGTTTTGGCATTGAACGAAATGACCGGCAGCAGCTCTTCGGTATTGGAGAACATTTTCTTCTCAATCACGGTGCGCAGTTTTTCATAGCTGGTCCAGTTCGGATTCCGTCCGCTGTTGTTGGCCCGCGCGCGCAGCACAAAGTTGACGATTTCATTACGGAAATCTTTCGGATTGCTGATCCCCGCGGGTTTCTCAATTTTCTCCAGCTCAGAGTTCAGCGATTCGCGGTCAAACAACTGACCGGTATCCGGATCGCGGTACTCCTGATCCTGAATCCAGAAATCGGCATAGGTGACATAACGGTCGAAAATGTTCTGTCCGTATTCCGAGTAGGACTCGAGATAGGCGGTCTGGATCTCTTTGCCAATGAACTCGGCGTATTTCGGGATCAGATACCCTTTCAGGAACTCGAGATAGCGTTCAGCCTGCTCCTGCGGGAACTGTTCACGCTCGATCTGCTGTTCCAGTACATAGAACAGATGAACCGGGTTAGCGGCAACTTCGACATGGTCAAAGTTAAAGACGCGCGAGAGGATCTTAAACGCGAAGCGGGTCGACAGGCCGTTCATCCCTTCGTCAACGCCGGAGTAGTCGCGGTACTCCTGATACGACTTCGCTTTCGGATCGGTATCTTTCAGACTTTCGCCATCATAGACGCGCATTTTCGAGTAGATACTCGAGTTTTCCGGATCTTTCAGACGGGAAAGAATCGAGAAGCGCGCCAGCGTTTCCAGGGTTCCCGGCGCGCAGGGCGCATGAGTCAGTTCACTGTGGTTAAGCAATTTCTCGTAGATTTTGATCTCTTCGGAAATGCGTAAGCAGTACGGCACCTTCACGATATAAACACGGTCGAGGAAGGCTTCGTTGTTTTTATTGTTACGGAACGTCACCCATTCTGACTCGTTTGAGTGGGCGAGAATAATACCGTTGAACGGCAGGGCGGAGATCCCTTCGGTGCCGTTGTAGTTCCCTTCCTGAGTGGCGGTCAGCAGCGGATGCAGCACTTTAATCGGTGCCTTAAACATCTCGACAAATTCCATAATCCCCTGGTTGGCCCGGCACAGCGCGCCGGAATAGCCATACGCGTCCGGATCGTTCTGGGCGTGGTGTTCGAGTTTACGAATATCCACTTTCCCGACCAGCGCGGAGATGTCCTGGTTGTTCTCATCGCCGGGTTCTGTTTTGGCAATCGCGATTTGCGCAAGGATTGACGGCCAGACCTTCACCACGCGGAACTTGGTGATATCGCCACCGAACTCATTCAGGCGCTTGGCGGCCCACGGCGACATAATGGTGCCGAGATAACGGCGCGGAATGCCGTACTCTTTTTCCAGAATCTGGGTATCTTCCTGCGGATTAAACAGGCACAACGGGTGATCGTTCACCGGGCTGCGTTCACCGTTGGCGCTCAGCACATAAATCGGGACGCGCTGCATCAACGACTTCAGTCGTTCGGCAAGCGACGATTTCCCGCCCCCTACAGGCCCCAACAGATACAGGATCTGTTTCTTCTCTTCCAGCCCCTGAGCCGCGTGTTTCAGATAAGAGACAATCTGTTCGATCGCGTCTTCCATGCCGTAAAACTCTTCAAACGCCGGGTAACGTGCGATCACCCGGTTGGAGAAGAGGCGAGAAAGTCGGGGCTCCTGGGCAGTATCGACCATGACAGGTTCACCAATAGCCATCAATAGCCGTTCTGCCGCGTTGGCATAAGCACTGCGATCTTGCCGACAAGTGGTAAGAAACTCCTGCAGTGTGAACTCTTCGTCCTTGGCAGCTTCATAACGCTGGCGATAGTGATCGAATATATTCATGATATGCCGTCCTTTCGTTTTTTAGCACAGGTTAAGAGCCGTTCATATGAATAGTAGAGGCTCCCGGAAGAGGTAGACTGAACGACGTCATTTACTGTCTCGTATCAAAAAAACAGCAACTCTCATGCCAGCTTGTACAGCGTGAGACCAACGTGCCCGGCGATACAACTTCTAAATTAAAGCGTAGATGGCATTTGCAAAACTTGCATGCGCTCGCAAATGATTTTCAATGGCATATCAATAACTCATCCGCAAAAAGTGCATAGATAATGTAAATAATGCAGCAGGAGATCACACGGTTTTCATCCCACTGTAAGCCACGTGTCATCTCAGCCTGCAAAATTAGACGGTTACATTCTTTCATTAATTTGTAAAATGGTTGGGTTGTAACCTATTGGCGGTTACACTTTTGCCGCTGAACAATTGAATAAGGAAAGATGGATTGTGACCAAACTCAAACTTCTGGCACTTGGCGTGTTTATCGCATCGTCTGCTACTGTGGTGCACGCTGAAAGCAACCTGACGCTTGGCGCTGGCGTTGGTGTGGTTGAACACCCTTATAAAGATTACGACGCAGACGTTTACCCGGTTCCGGTGATCAACTATGAAGGTGACAACTTCTGGTTCCGTGGTCTGGGCGGTGGATACTATCTGTGGAACGACACCGCAGACAAGTTGTCGATCACGGCCTACTGGTCGCCGATGTATTTCAAACCTGGCGACAGCGACGATCGTCAGATGCGTCGTCTGGATAAACGTAAGAGCACCATGATGGCGGGCTTATCCTACGTTCATAACACCGAATACGGTTTCCTGCGTACCACGCTCGCCGGGGATACGCTGGATAACAGCAACGGTATCGTCTGGGATCTGGCTTGGCTGTATCGCTATACCAATGGCGGCCTGACGCTGACGCCGGGTATCGGTGTTGAGTGGAACAGTGAGAATCAGAACGACTACTACTACGGTGTGTCTCGTAAAGAGTCCGCAAGAAGCGGTATGCGTGGCTATAACCCGAACGACAGCTGGAACCCGTACCTGGAGCTGAGCGCGAACTACAACTTCCTCGGTGACTGGAGCGTTTACGGTACTGCACGTTACACCCGTCTGTCGGATGAAATTACCGACAGCCCGATGATTGACAAATCCTGGACTGGCCTGATTTCTACCGGGATCACCTACAAGTTCTGATTGTGCATTATTACGGTGCAACTTGTGCATCAAAACAGGGCGCTTGCGCCCTGTTTTGCATTACGGTGGTGCACAACAAAGGAGGATGTGATGACAGATAAACAGGTTGTCTTAGCTGACGGGGTTGTACTGCCTGCAATCGGGCAGGGGACGTGGTATATGGGTGAGAATCCCGGCCATCGTCGGGCGGAAGTGTCTGCACTGCGTGCGGGCGTCGATCTGGGGCTGACGCTCATCGACACCGCCGAAATGTATGCCGATGGCGGAGCGGAAGAAGTGGTCGGCGAGGCGCTGAACGGCTTACGTGAATGCGTTTTTCTGGTGTCGAAGGTTTATCCGTGGAATGCGGGTGGACAAAAAGCGATTGCCGCCTGCGAGGCCAGTCTGCGCCGTCTGAAAACCGACTATCTGGATCTCTACTTGTTGCACTGGTCGGGTAACTTCTCCTTTGCTGAGACGGTCGGGGCGATGGAAACACTGATTGCCCAGGGCAAAATTCGTCGCTGGGGCGTATCGAATCTCGACGTTGACGACATGCAGGCGCTGTGGCAGGTTCCGGGCGGCAGGGAGTGCGCGACTAATCAGGTGCTGTATCACCTGGCTTCACGCGGCATTGAGTACGATCTGCTGCCGTGGTGTCAGCAACGTCAACTCCCCGTGATGGCCTACAGCCCGCTGGCGCAGGCAGGACGACTTCGCAGCGGCTTGCTGAATCATCCCGTGGTTAATGAGATTGCGCATGCGCACAGTGCGTCGGCGGCGCAGATCCTGTTGGCGTGGGTCATCAGTCATCAGGGGGTGATGGCGATTCCGAAAGCGGCAAGCGTGGAGCATGTACAGCAAAATGCGGCGGCGCTGAGCATGACGCTTTCTGCTCAGGAACTTGCCGCACTCGATAACGCGTTTCCCGCGCCGAGAAGCAAAACGGCGCTGGATATGGTGTGACGATGCCGGATGTTATTTTTGTAGGCCAGATAAGGCGTTAGCCGCCATCTGGCATTGATTGCCGGGTGGTGATGCTCACGCATCTTATCCGGCCTACAGAAACTCCGGCATCACTTATTACTTAACGTCTGGTAACGCGAAGGGTTTGCGCCAGGCGGGACGGTTTTTCTTCGGTGGTCTTCTGTGTCGCGGTGGCGTAGGCCGTTTCCACACACACAAAGGTTTTGTAGCCATCGTCCGGCATATCGCCCATACTCGCGGACAGTGCCGGGCCCGGGTTCCAGCCAACCACGTTGAGGTGGTGATGATGCACGACGTCGATGTTGCGGTTCAGTGCGGCATCGTGAATCACGCTGCAGGCTTCCGGGTTCAGATAGACTCGGTCGGTACGATCCGGGAATGTCTGCACGCCATCGGTCAGCACATCTTCTTTTGCATTGTTCACCTTATCGATGAAACGATCGCCCAGACCGCTGACTTTCACCGCCGCGATATCGCCAACGTTGAAATAGGTATGCAGCGCGGAGGTCGTTTCAAATTCGCCGTGCGCTTCCAGTTCGATCTCGCAGGTTTTACCCACTTTAAAGCGTGCCAGCAGAGTAAAATCATGCGGCCAGTACTGACGGGTCGCTTCACTGCTTTGCAGTTCAAAGGTCAGCACCGCACCGTTGTCGTCTTCATTATGCGCTTTCAACGTCCACGGCAGGTTACGGGCAAAGCCATGCGCCGGCAGACCCTGCTGTGCTGACGGGCCAAACCACGGCCAGCAGATCGGTACGCCGCCGCGCAGTGCGACGCCATTTTTAAACGGTGTGTTGTTGCTCAGCCACAGAACCTCTTCTTCTCCGGCTGGTTTCCAGGAGAGCAGGTGCGCGCCCTGTAATGCGAAAGACGCTTTTACCTGCGGATGGTCGACGACAATGACATCCAGCTCGTCGAGCTGACGGCGGGAGAGGACAGGGGTAATGTGTTCGATTACCGGAAGTGCAAAAATTTTATTAATCATGATGCAATCCTTGATTCAACCGTAAACGAGAAGCATAAAAAAAGGCGACCGAGGTCGCCTTTTTGGATCAGGTTCTCATCTCAACTTATTTGGAGATGTGAGCGATCAGGTCCAGAACTTTGTTGGAATAACCGGTTTCGTTGTCGTACCAGGAAACCAGTTTCACGAAGTTGTCGTTCAGTGCGATACCGGCTTTGGCATCGAACACGGAAGTGCAAACTTCACCGTTGAAATCGGTAGAAACAACGTCGTCTTCGGTGTAACCCAGAACGCCTTTCATCGGGCCTTCGGAAGCGGCTTTGATCGCTTTCTTAATGGTTTCGTAAGAAGCGGCTTTTTCCAGACGAACGGTCAGGTCAACAACGGATACGTTCGGAGTCGGAACGCGGAACGCCATACCCGTCAGTTTGCCATTCAGTTCTGGCAGTACTTTACCGACCGCTTTAGCTGCACCGGTAGAGGATGGGATGATGTTCTGAGCTGCGCCGCGGCCGCCGCGCCAGTCTTTGTGAGACGGGCCATCAACGGTTTTCTGCGTTGCGGTGGTTGCGTGAACAGTGGTCATCAGACCTTCGATGATACCGAAGTTGTCGTTGATAACTTTAGCCAGCGGAGCCAGGCAGTTGGTGGTGCAGGATGCGTTGGAAACGATGTCCTGGCCAGCATATTTGTCAAAGTTAGCGCCTTTAACAAACATCGGGGTGTCATCTTTGGACGGGCCAGTCAGTACGACTTTCTTCGCGCCAGCAGTGATGTGTTTACGAGCAGTTTCGTCGGTCAGGAAGATACCGGTCGCTTCAGCCACTACGTCAACACCAACTTCGTCCCATTTCAGGTTAGCCGGATCACGTTCAGCGGTAACACGGATTTTTTTACCGTTAACGATCAGATGACCGTCTTTCACTTCAACGGTACCGTCGAAACGGCCGTGAGTGGAGTCATATTTCAGCATGTAAGCCATGTATTCAGCGTCTAACAGGTCGTTGATTGCAACGATCTCGATGTCAGAACGTTTCTGAGCAGCACGGAAAACAATGCGACCGATACGGCCAAAACCGTTGATACCTACTTTGATAGTCATATATTCCACCAGCTATTTGTTAGTGAATAAAAGGTTGCCTGTAAAATTACAAAAACCTTACGCAGCGTCAAGCGGAATCGTGTCAATCATTGCGACAAATCAATCCTCTGTACAAGCTTTGCACGGCTGACTCGCCTCACTCTTCCATTGGGCTTGAAACCACATGGGGGCGGCGCCCCGAATTTTAAAGGGCAACTGAGATAAAAATGTGATTTGCATCACGATTCACAAGCTGCCATTTCGCAAGGATCAAGTTTAGAACAAAAGTCTGCACTGAGGTGTTAATGTTTTGTTAGAATCTGTCGTGCAATGTCAGCGTCATGAAAAGTGAGATGTGAGCAAATGGCGAACAAACCTTCTGCGGAAGATCTGAAGAAAAACCTGTCTGAAATGCAGTTCTACGTGACGCAGAATCACGGCACAGAACCGCCATTTACCGGGCAGTTGCTGCATAACAAGCGTGACGGCGTCTATCACTGTTTGATCTGCGATGCGCCGCTGTTTACCTCCCAGTCCAAATACGATTCCGGCTGCGGCTGGCCCAGCTTCTACGAGCCGGTCAGTGAAGAGTCGATCCGTTACATCAAGGACTTCTCGCACGGTATGCAACGTATTGAAATTCGCTGTGGAAACTGCGATGCGCATCTGGGACACGTCTTCCCCGATGGCCCGCAACCCACCGGCGAACGTTACTGTGTCAATTCAGCTTCTCTGAGCTTTACCGACGATGAAAACGGTGACCAGACCAAAGGTTGAAAAAACGATTCAGCAAATTATTCCATAGGAGCGGACTTATCATGAATCTTGATGAGATAGTTAACAGCATGACGCCGGAAGTCTACCAGCGCTTATCCACCGCTGTTGAACTGGGAAAATGGCCGGATGGCGTGGCGTTGACGCCGGAGCAAAAAGATAACAGTCTGCAACTGGTGATGCTCTGGCAGGCGCGCCACAATACTGACGCTCAGCATATGACGATTGATACCAACGGGCAGATGGTGATGAAGAGCAAGCAGCAACTGAAGGTCGATTTTGGTATTACGCCAGAACCGATTGCGACGTTTAAATCCTGATAGCGCGCAGTGAGGCCCGGCATTCTGCCGGGCTGACGCGATGGATTATTTTTTATTCAGCATGGCCTTCAAATCGGCAAAAGGGTTGTACGTGGCTTCGCCGACGCTCTTTTGCGCATCCTCGCCTGCCACCACCGTGGAACCGTACTGATCGGCTTCGGTATATTTGGAATGCTCATGATCGTGGCAGTACAGGCACAACATCTCCCAGTTGCTGCCGTCTTCCGGGTTGTTGGAATGATCGTGATCGATATGATGTACCGTCAGTTCGCGAAGATTTGAATAGACAAACTCGCGGGAACAGCGGCCGCAGACCCACGGAAAGAGTTTCAGCGCCTTTTCCCGGTAGCCAACTTCCAGACGGGCGTAATTTTTAGGGATGAAAGCCATATAATCCCATGCCTCCAGTTGAAAATGAAACGTGACGTCAAACGCTGACGCAACGGGGTGGGGCCATCATAACCGATCCCGTTTCGCGTCACACACCTCATCGGGCAACGTGCGAAAAAAATGCCCTGTGCATTCGCACAGGGCAATATCAGCAATGAGCGGCGCTTAGTGTTGAATACTTAAGGATTCTGCCAGCTGTTTCGCGAGCTGGTTATTGTCGTCCGCGCCATACTCCCAGAACATCGCGCCTGCCAGTCCGCGCTTTTTGATGTACTCCGCTTTGATTGCCACCGAACGAGGATTTTCATAAGAAAGGGCAAACAGTGGCTTACCGTCAGCCGACTGAACGGACAGCCATGGCACCATCGCCTGAGCGTCCCAGTGTTCGGTAAAATGCTTTTGCGGATCGTTGAGGAACGTTTTGACAATATCGTTGTACTTCACATAGGTGTCTTTGGTCAGATCGACACCCAACGATTTAAACAGCGCGATCTCCTGTTTGCCAAAGTAAGGCTGAGTGACCGGATTTTTTTGTGCGTCCGGCTTCGTCCAGTCAATTCCCGGCTCTACCGTACGTTTGGGAACGCGACCGTAAAAACCGATCCCCAGATTCATCTGTTGGGGTTTTAGTCCGGCGGCAAGGTAGTTGTTGACCACAAAGTCGACGCTGTATTTATCGGCAGTTGCCACGGTTGGCCAGTCCTTAGAGTCATACAGGTTGGCGTTGAAATACTGCGTTCCGTAGGCCATGTCGTAAGTCATCAGGTTGATGTAGTCGAGCAGCGGCGCAATCGCCTTCACATCCACCCAGCTTTTCGGACTTTCCGCATTCGCCCCGACGGCAATCGTCACCAGCTTCTGATGACCGACCGCCTGGCGCAGTTCTTTCAGCAGCAGCGTGAAGTTCTCACGATCGGCGGGCTGGCTGGCAACCAGTCCCCAGGCGCCGTTGACCGGGTATTCCCAGTCCAGATCGATACCGTCGAGTCCGTATTTCTGCATGATGTCCATGGCGGACTGAATAAACACGGCGCGCGTTTCCGGCGTCGCGGCGGCTCCCGAGAATCCGCGCGCCCCCCAGCCGCCGACAGAAAGCAGGACTTTCAGCTGTGGGTTCTGTTTACGCAGTACCGGGAGCAGGGCGAGATCAGACTCCACTTTCGGCGACAGCCAGATCTGATGAAGCTTTGCAGGATCTTTTAGCGCAGCGTTGGTTTCGTCTTTTTCAGCGTTGTAAATCAGGCCGAACGAGTAGTTGAGGTGGGTAATCTGGCGGACATCCAGTTTGTTGATATCGCCGCCCGGTCCGGCGGTGACATCTCCACCGCCGTTGAAGTAGCCGACGGACATCATAGAACTGGCGGACGCGACAGACGCGCAGAGCAGGGGTAATGCTGCCAACAAGGGCAAACGTTTCATAGCGATCCTCTTTGACATTAAAAAAAGCAAACACGCCACAGAAATGGCGTGGCGAAAAAACAACCTGAACAAACTAGCACCTTCGTGCAGGAAAAACTACGAAGGTGCTCACGCCATTATTTGCAAAGCCACTTCCACATTCCTTTGTTTTCACGGATCAGTTTCTTTGTATTTGTGATCTGAGTTGTGAAATGCAGGATTAAATCTGTGTTTTAAAGATTTGGTGTTGACCTCAAAGATTTTGTGGGTAAGTATGATGGGCATTGATGCAAAACTAAACACAAAGGAAAAAGCAATGAAAGCACTGGCAAGATTTGGTAAGGCCTTTGGCGGTTACAAGATGATTGATGTTCCGAAACCTGTCTGTGGACCTGATGATGTGGTGATTGAAATCAAAGCCGCGGCGATCTGTGGCGCGGACATGAAACATTATAACGTCGACAGCGGTTCCGATCAGTTTAACTCCATTCGTGGCCATGAGTTTGCAGGACGTATTACGCAGGTTGGGGAAAAGGTTAAAGACTGGAAGGTGGGTCAGCGCGTGGTTTCAGACAACAGTGGGCATGTCTGTGGCGTCTGTCCGGCCTGTGAACAGGGTGATTTTCTGTGTTGCACAGAAAAAGTTAATCTGGGACTGGATAATAACACCTGGGGTGGTGGATTTTCGAAATACTGCCTGGTGCCGGGTGAAATCCTGAAAATTCATCGCCATGCCCTGTGGGAGATCCCGGAAAACGTGGATTACGAAGAGGCTGCGGTGCTGGATCCCATCTGCAACGCCTACAAATCGATCGCGCAGCAATCCAGATTCCTGCCGGGTCAGGACGTGGTGGTGATCGGAACCGGTCCGTTGGGGCTGTTCTCTGTGCAGATGGCTCGCATCATGGGCGCGGTCAACATTGTGATGGTCGGCCTGGAAGAGGATGTCCCTGTTCGTTTCCCGGTGGCGAAAGAATTGGGTGCGACGGCGGTCGTCAATGGATCCACGGAAGATGTGGTCGCACGCTGTCAGGAAATCTGCGGCAAAGACAATCTTGGCCTGGTGATCGAGTGTTCCGGTGCCAACATTGCCCTGAAGCAGTCTATCGAAATGCTGCGTCCAAACGGTGAAGTGGTGCGCGTTGGTATGGGGTTCAAACCGCTCGATTTCTCCATTAACGATATCACGGCGTGGAACAAAAGCATTATCGGGCATATGGCCTACGATTCCACCTCCTGGCGTAATGCTATTCGCTTGCTCGCCAGTGGCGCTATCCAGGTCAAACCGATGATTACGCATCGTATTGGCCTGTCACAGTGGCGTGACGGTTTTGACGCGATGGTCGATAAAACGGCGATCAAAGTGATTATGACCTACGACTTTGATGAATAACCCTTCTGCTAAAGGAACGTTATCGAATGGAACAGATAACAAAGCCACATTGCGGCGCCCGACTGGATCGCCTGCCGGATTGCCGCTGGCATACATCCATGTTTGCGATGGTCGCCTTTGGGTTGCTGGTCTGCTGGAGCAATGCCGTCGGCGGATTGATCCTCGCGCAGCTAAAAGAGTTAGGCTGGACTGATAATTCCACAACCGCCACGTTTTCCGCGATTACCACGGCGGGGATGTTCCTCGGCGCCCTGGTTGGTGGGATCATCGGTGATAAAACCGGACGCAGAAATGCGTTTATCCTCTACGAAGCGATTCATATTGCCGCCATGGTGGTTGGCGCATTTTCGCCAAATATGGATTTCCTTATCGCCTGCCGTTTTGTTATGGGCGTCGGGTTAGGGGCGTTGCTGGTGACTCTCTTTGCCGGATTTACGGAGTATATGCCGGGAAGAAACCGGGGCACCTGGTCGAGTCGGGTTTCGTTTATCGGTAACTGGTCGTATCCGCTGTGTTCGCTCATCGCGATGGGACTCACGCCGCTGATTAGCGCAGAGTGGAACTGGCGCGTGCAGTTGTTAATCCCGGCCGTATTATCACTTATTGCCACTGCACTTGCCTGGCGCTGGTTCCCTGAATCTCCCCGCTGGCTGGAATCACGCGGACGCTATGAGGACGCCGAAAAAGTCATGCAGGCGATTGAAGAGGGGGTGATGCGTCAAACGGGTAAACCGTTGCCACCGGTTGTTATCGAAGACAATGGTAAGCCGCCGCGTTCAGTACCGTATTCCGCATTGCTGACCGGTGTATTACTGAAGCGCGTTATTTTGGGTTCCTGCGTGCTGATTGCCATGAACGTTGTGCAATACACGTTAATTAACTGGTTGCCGACAATATTTATGACCCAGGGAATCAATCTGAAAGACTCCATTGTATTAAATACGATGAGTATGTTCGGCGCGCCGTTTGGTATTTTTATCGCCATGCTGGTGATGGATAAAATTCCCCGTAAAACGATGGGCGTCGGTTTATTAATATTGATTGCCGTCCTCGGGTATATCTATTCACTGCAAACCAGCATGTTGCTGATTACCTTAATTGGCTTTTTCCTGATTACCTTTGTCTATATGTATGTCTGCTACGCTTCGGCCGTTTATGTACCGGAAATCTGGCCTACGGAAGCGAAGCTAAGAGGATCAGGCCTGGCGAATGCCGTTGGTCGAATCAGCGGGATTGCCGCACCTTACGCCGTCGCGGTGTTGCTTAACGGTTATGGTGTGACGGGAGTCTTCATCCTGCTGGGTGCCGTCTCAATTATTGTTGCTGTCGCTATCGCTACGATCGGAATTGAAACCAAAGGCGTCTCGGTCGAAAGTCTGGGTATTGATGCGGTAACGAATAAATAAAGGAATGAAAATGCAAAACTCTAAAGCGATATTAAAAACACCGGGGACGATGAACATTATTGCCGCCGATATGCCGGTGCCAAAAGATCATGAAGTCCTGATCAAAGTCGAGTATGTCGGGATTTGCGGTTCGGATGTTCACGGCTTTGAATCGGGGCCGTTTATTCCGCCAAAAGACCCGAATCAGGAAATCGGTCTGGGTCACGAGTGCGCCGGGACGGTGGTGGCCGTGGGTAACCGTGTCAGCAAATTTAAACCGGGCGATCGGGTGAATATTGAGCCGGGCGTACCCTGCGGTCATTGTCGCTATTGCCTGGAAGGCAAATACAACATCTGCCCGGATGTCGACTTTATGGCCACCCAGCCCAATTATCGTGGCGCCTTAACGCACTATCTGTGCCATCCGGAAAGCTTCACCTATAAGCTCCCGGACAATATGGACACCATGGAGGGGGCGCTGGTGGAGCCTGCTGCCGTTGGGATGCATGCAGCAATGCTGGCAGACGTTAAGCCTGGGAAGAAAATCGTCATTCTCGGTGCGGGTTGCATTGGTCTGATGACATTGCAGGCCTGTAAATGCCTTGGCGCAACGGATATTGCCGTGGTCGATGTCCTGGAAAAACGGTTGGCAATGGCTGAACAGCTCGGCGCAACACTCGTCGTCAATGGTGCCAAAGAAGACACCGTTGCACGCTGTCAGCAATTTTCCGGGGAGATGGGCGCAGACATCGTTTTTGAAACGGCAGGTTCCGCCGTCACGGTTAAGCAGGCGCCGTATCTGGTGATGCGCGGTGGGAAAATCATGATTGTTGGCACGGTGCCGGGAGACTCTGCGATTAATTTCCTCAAAATTAACCGTGAAGTGTCAATTCAGACCGTTTTCCGCTACGCCAACCGCTATCCGGTCACGATTGAAGCCATTTCCTCAGGTCGTTTCGATGTGAAATCGATGGTGACGCATATTTATGATTATGAAGAGGTTCAGCGAGCATTTGATGAATCAGTAAATAATAAGCACGACATTATTAAAGGTGTAATTAAGGTTATGCCCTAAATCATTCGAGTCGCGGCCAACACAACTGCAACCTGAAGTATGACGGGGATAGTGATTAATTTAAACGGGAGAAATAACCATGCTGGCAGATATTAAATATTGGGAAAATGACGCGCAAAATAAACATTATGCGATTGCCCACTTTAACGTGTGGAACGCGGAAATGTTGATGGGCGTAATCGATGCGGCAGAAGAGGCAAAATCACCGGTGATTATCTCTTTTGGCACCGGGTTTGTGGGTAATACTTCATTTGAAGACTTTTCGCATATGATGGTCTCGATGGCGAAAAAAGCATCGGTACCGGTGATTACCCACTGGGATCACGGGCGCAGCATGGAGATTATCCATAATGCCTGGACCCACGGGATGAATTCACTCATGCGTGACGCCTCCGCCTTTGATTTTGAAGAAAATATCCGCCTGACCAAAGAGGCCGTTGATTTCTTTCACCCGTTGGGTATTCCGGTGGAAGCGGAGCTGGGCCATGTGGGGAATGAAACGGTCTATGAAGAGGCGCTGGCAGGATACCATTATACCGATCCCAGCCAGGCGGCAGAGTTTGTTGAACGGACCGGCTGTGATTCACTGGCCGTCGCCATCGGCAATCAGCATGGTGTCTATACCTCAGAACCCAAGCTGAACTTCGAGGTGGTTGAACGCGTACGTCAGGCGGTTTCTGTGCCGTTGGTACTGCACGGGGCTTCGGGTATCAGCGACGCCGATATTAAAAAGGCCATTTCACTCGGTATTGCCAAGATCAATATTCATACTGAACTGTGCCAGGCGGCGATGGTGGCGGTGAAAGAGAATCAGGATCAACCGTTCCTGCACCTGGAGCGCGAAGTGCGCAGAGTTGTCAAAGCGCGAGCGCTGGAAAAAATCAAACTGTTTGGTTCAGACGGCAAAGCGGAATGATGATATGGACGAGATCGAAGTGCTTTGCATCGGTGCGGCAATTGTCGATATTCCTTTGCAACCGGTCAGTAAAAATATCTTTGATGTAGATTCTTATCCTTTAGAACGAATCGCCATGACCACAGGCGGGGATGCCATCAATGAGGCCACCATTATTTCCCGACTTGGACATCGTACGGCATTGATGAGTCGCGTTGGCGATGACGCGGCAGGCCATTTTATTCTCGAGCACTGCCGCAAAGAGAATATTGATATTCAGAGCCTGAAACAGGACCCTGAAATTGATACCTCAATCAATGTCGGCCTGGTGACGACGGATGGTGAACGTACATTTGTCACCAATCGCAATGGCAGTCTGTGGAAATTGAATATCAACGATATCGATTTTGACCGTTTTTCTCGGGTCAAACTGTTATCGCTGGCGAGCATTTTCAATAGCCCTTTGCTGGATGGTAAAGCATTAACGGAAATTTTTACCCGGGCGAAGGCGCAGCAGTTGATCATCTGTGCCGATATGATCAAGCCCCGGCTAAATGAAACACTGGAAGATATTCAGGAAGCGCTGAGTTTTGTCGACTATCTGTTCCCTAATTTTGATGAGGCTAAAAAACTCACCGGGAAAGAGACACTGGATGACATTGCCGATCGTTTTCTCCAGTGCGGCGTAAAAACGGTGGTAATTAAAACCGGCAAGAAAGGCTGCTTTATTAAACGCGCGGATATGAAAATAGAAGTCCCTGCGGTTTCAGGGATTACCGCCATCGACACGATCGGGGCCGGTGATAATTTTGCCTCAGGATTTATCTCAGCACTGCTTGAGGGAAAAACGCTGCGTGAATGCGCTCTGTTTGCTAACGCGACGGCAGCGATATCGGTCTTAAGCGTAGGGGCGACAACGGGCGTGAAAAACAGAAAGCTGGTGGAACAACTCCTGGATGAATACGAAGGATAATAGCGGCAGATGAAAATGATACCTTTAGGCAGTACAGATATTACGCTCTCACGAATGGGACTGGGGACCTGGGCCATCGGCGGCGGCCCGGCGTGGAATGGCGATCTCGACCTGCAGATATGCATCGATACCATTGTTGAGGCGCATCGCTGCGGCATCAATCTGATTGATACCGCGCCAGGCTACAACTTTGGCAATAGCGAAGTGATTGTTGGTCAGGCGTTGAAGCAGTTACCGCGAAAAGAAATCGTCGTGGAGACCAAGTGCGGTATTGTCTGGGAGCGGGAAGGAAGCCTGTTCAATAAAGTCGGCGATCGTCAGTTGTACAAAAATCTCTCCCCGGAATCTATCCGTGAAGAGGTCGAGTCCAGCCTGCAACGTCTGGGGATTGATTGCATCGATATTTATATGACCCACTGGCAGTCAGTACCGCCGTTTTTTACCCCGATAGCAGAAACCGTTGACGCACTCAATGCATTGAAAGCCGAAGGCAAGATCCGCTCGATCGGCGCGGCTAATGTGGATGCCTCTCATATTCGTGAATATCTTAAACATGGTGAGCTGGATATTGTACAAGCGAAGTACAGCATTCTGGATCGGGCGCTGGAAACCGAGTTGCTGCCGCTCTGTCGTGAGCATAGCATCGTGGTACAGGTTTACTCCCCGCTGGAGCAGGGATTACTCACCGGCACGATAACGCGCGACTACATTCCTGGTGGCGCCCGGGCAAATAAAGTCTGGTTCCAGCGTGAGAATATGCTGCGTGTTATCGATATGCTGGAACAGTGGAAGCCGCTGTGTGACAAATACCACTGTTCTGTGCCCACGCTGGCGCTGGCCTGGATATTGAAACAGAGTGATTTAATTTCAATACTCAGTGGTGCCACCGCCCCTGAACAGGTCCGCGAGAATGTTGAGGCGTTAACCATCGCCTTAACAGATGACGACTCATTATTGATGAGGGAAATGGCGGAAGCGTTGAATAATAGATAAGAACGATAAGAACCACCTCTGTTTCCGTGTAAAGAAACATGAAAATCTGTGATTCGGACATGTTCTTTTGAAAATAAACATGGCCTGTGAGATACTAAGTACTTATCATGACGTTAAAGGAAACAGAGGTGTAACTGTGGCGGCAAAAGACAGGATTCAGGCAATTAAGCAAATGGTTGCCAATGACAAGAAGGTGGTGGTTTCTAATTTAAGCACGATATTTCAGGTGACCGAAGAGACTATCCGCCGCGATCTGGAAAAACTTGAAGATGAAGGTTTTTTAACGCGTACCTATGGCGGTGCAGTATTAAATACAACGGCGTTATCTGAAAATATCCATTTTTACAAGCGGGCGAAATCGTTCTATGAGGAGAAACAGATTATCGCGCGTAACGCACTGCCGTTTATTAAAAACAAAACCACAATGGCAGCAGATTCCAGCAGTACAGCCATGGAATTGTTGAAACTGTTAAAGGAAAGAAACGATCTCACGTTATTAACCAATTCAGCAGAAGCGTTTCATGAGTTGGCGCAATCTGAGATTAATGTGGTTTCGACCGGCGGTGAGTTAAATAAGAATACGCTTTCACTACAGGGGCGGATCACCAAAGAGATTATCAACCGTTACCACGTGGATATTATGGTGATGAGCTGTAAAGGCCTGGACAGGGAAAGCGGGGCGCTTGATTCCAACGAGGCTGAAGCTGAGATCAAAAAAACGATGATTCGCCAGGCTACGGAAGTGGCGCTATTGGTGGATCATTCGAAGTTTGATCGCAAAGCTTTTGTCAAGCTGGTAGATTTAAACAATATCAATTATATCATAACGAATAAAGCACCTGGTGAGGAATGGGTTGTATTCTGCAAAGAAAATAATATCCAGTTAATCTATTAAATTTGCATTTTACCCACTCGGTATTATTTTGTTTTTCACCCGGTAAAGGTTAAATAAAGTGATGATGGATGACGCGGCAATGTCAAATCTGCCGCGATGGTCACAACTTACTCTGCTCGTCATCTTTCGTGTAACAATCACACCGTATTCGGAAAATTTCTGATTGCGAAAAATAATGAGCATTTGAGGTACCCAGATGGAACAATATGATCATATTGGTGCAAGACTGGACCGCTTGCCTTTATCCCGGTTTCATTTTCGCATCTTTGGCATTATCAGTTTTAGTTTATTACTGACTGGCTTTCTCAGTTATTCTGGCAATGTGGTGCTGGCAAAACTGGTGAGTAATGGCTGGTCAAATAATTTTCTCAACGCGGCGTTTACCTCGGCACTGATGTTCGGATATTTTATCGGCTCTCTGACCGGTGGATTTATTGGTGATTATCTTGGTCGCCGGAAAGCGTTTCGTATGAATCTGTTGATTGTGGGTATTTCCGCAACCGCGGCTTCTTTTGTTCCCAATATGTACTGGCTTATCTTCTTTCGTTGTCTCATGGGGACCGGAATGGGGGCGCTTATTATGGTGGGCTATGCGTCCTTTACGGAGTTCATTCCGGCAACTGTCAGGGGAAAATGGTCTGCAAGGCTCTCTTTTGTCGGTAACTGGGCGCCGATGCTTTCTGCGGCCATTGGCGTGGTCGTTATTGCTTTGCTGAGCTGGCGAGTGATGTTTCTCCTCGGCGGGGCAGGCATGCTGTTGGCCTGGTACCTTTCCGGAAAATACTTTATTGAATCGCCACGCTGGTTGGCGGGAAAAGGTCGACAATGTGTTGCCGAAAAACATCTGCGCGATGTTGAAGTTCAGATAGAAAAAGAGAAAAACATCACCTTGTCTCTCCCTCCAGTCAGGTCGGGATCCCATCCAGTTAGCGAGGAGCATGGATCATTCTGGCTGCTGTTTAAAGGACAGATGCTGCGCCGCACGCTGGTGGCCATTACCGTACTTATCGCGATGAATATTTCGCTCTATACCATTACGGTATGGATCCCAACGATTTTTGTTAACTCAGGGATTGATGTCACCAAATCTATTTTTATGACGGCCATCATTATGATTGGCGCGCCAGTCGGTATTTTTATTGCCGCTTTAATTATTGACCGTTATCCGCGACGGTTATTTGGTTCATTGCTGCTGGTCATCATTGCGCTGTTGGGCTATTTCTATTCGATTCAGACTGCGGAATGGGCGATTCTGAGCTATGGCCTGGTGATGATTTTTTTCCTGTATATGTACGTCTGTTTTGCCTCGGCGGTCTATGTGCCAGAACTGTGGCCGACACATTTACGCCTGCGCGGATCGGGATTTGTGAATGCGGTAGGGCGCATTGTGGCGGTATTTACCCCCTACGGCGTGGCGGTCTTACTGACTCAGTATGGTTCAGTCACCGTATTCATCGTGCTGGGGGCCATGCTGGTCGTCTGCGCGCTGATCCTGTTTTTCTTTGGCATTGAGACGCGGATGGTCTCGCTGGAGGAGATATCCAGTCTGAGCTAAAGACTGCACCCCCTCCTTCAGCGGTTTAGCGCTGGGTTTCTTCCCAGTCGGAGAGGGTATAGAGCGTGGCCCCTGCGGCGGCCATCTCCATAAACGCATGGGCGCTGTCCTGTGGCTGAATATTCACGCCGCGACAGCCGTCAGTAATCACGTTCACCGTATAGCCCAGTTGCAGCGCGTCCATAACTGTAAACTTGACGCAATAGTCGGTTGCCAGCCCCATGACGATCAGCTCATTCACGTCGTGCTGGCGAAGCCACGCGTCCAGCCCGGTTTTCTGTCGGCGACCATTATCAAAAAAGGCGCTGTAGCTGTCGACCTGCGGGTTTTCACCCTTATGGAAAACGGCCTCTATCGCCTTACGGTTCAGCAGCGGATGAAATGCCGCGCCGTCGGTATCCTGCACGCAGTGATCGGGCCAGAAGGTTTGCGCCAGACCGTCCAGTTGGCCCTGGCTGTATGGCTGGGCCTGATGTTGACTGGCGAAACTACCGTGATTCGCCGGATGCCAGTCCTGGCTTGCGATCACCGCATCGCCGCGCGTCTGACACCACGCAATCAGGCGGTTAGCGATATCAACCGTGCTGTCGCCCTCCGGGACCGCCAGCGCGCCGCCAGCGCAGAAATCGTTTTGTAAATCGACCAGTAACAGCGCTCGTTGCGTCATCAGTATCTCCTTAGTCGTCCGGCGTGAGTTCGCCGCGCAGGTTTTGCGTCATCGCTTTGCGAATCGCATCTGTATCCAGCTCTTTACTGAGCAGATAATGCAGTTTGGTCAGGGTCGCTTCAACGGTCATATCCGCGCCGCCAATCACGCCCGCATGCGCCAGCGCGTTGCCGGTGGCATAGCCGCCCATGTTCACTTTCCCCGACATGCACTGCGTGAGGTTCACCACCACGATGCCGCGCTCGCTGGCTTCGCTAAGCTCTTTCAGGAACGCTTTATTTTGCGGCGCATTACCGACGCCGTAAGAACGTAAAATCAGCGCTTTCACCGGCTGGCGCAGGAAGTTGCGCACCACATCGGCGGAGATCCCCGGATAAATCGTGACGACCCCGATCGGCTGCGGCGTGATCGGATGAACAATCAGTTCGCCTTCATTTCTCGGAGCCGGTGGCGTACCCAGGCGACGGATGTGGATACCTGCTTCCAGCAGCGGCTGGAGGTTAGGGGAGGCGAAAGCGTCAAAGCCGTCGGCATGCGCCTTTGTCGTGCGGTTACCGCGAAACAGACGGTTGTTGAAGAACAGGGTGACTTCGT
The DNA here is from genome assembly GCF_000981805.1 of Citrobacter amalonaticus Y19. Taxonomy (NCBI): domain Bacteria; kingdom Pseudomonadati; phylum Pseudomonadota; class Gammaproteobacteria; order Enterobacterales; family Enterobacteriaceae; genus Citrobacter; species Citrobacter amalonaticus. Next base: position 1,274,029 of record NZ_CP011132.1, read on the forward strand.
TGATCGGATAGTTTGCCGCGATGTACAGCGCGTTAAGAAGATTGATTTGTCCGTCAGAACGCAGCTCCGCCAGCGGTATTTGTGACCCTGTCACAATGACCGGTTTGCCCAGATTCTCCAGCATGAACGAGAGCGCCGAGGCGGTAAACGCCATGGTGTCAGTGCCATGAAGGATCACAAAACCGTCGTACTGGTCGTAATGGTTTTTGATGTCGTCGGCGATATGCTGCCAGTCTTCCGGCGTCATATCTGACGAATCCATCAGCGGGGTATATTCATGAATGGTGAAGTCGGGCATTTCCGGGCGGTGAAATTCGGGCATCAGCGCCAGCTGGCGCTGAAGGTGTCCGGAGACCGGGATGTAACCCTGTTCGGAGCGCTGCATACCAATGGTCCCGCCGGTATAGGCAACGTAAATCGATTTCTTCTGCATGGCTATTATCTTGTCGCTCAAGGAAAAATCCCCCTTCGCAGGAAGAGGGATTGAGGATTAACGCACGTTAGCGCAGGTCAGACAGAACGCATAACGGTTTTGCGGATCGTTGAACGCGGCGAGCTTATCGCCTTCCGCCTTGATCGTACTGGCCGCTGAGGCCAGCGGCGCAGGGAGCATTGCCTGAATCGCCTGCGGCAGCATGGCGCGAACGGAGCCTGACATGCCGTCCATAACCATATCGAAGAAGGTCGGCTCATCCTGATAATAGTCGATATGCCACGCTTTGAGTTTCGCCAGTTCAGCCGCTTTAGCGACCGCATCGTCGAAGTCGCCCAGGCTATCGACCAGACCGTTCGCTTTGGCGTCCTGACCGGTCCAGACGTGGCCCTGCGCGATCTTATCAATTTGCTCAGGCGTAGATTTACGCGCCTGCGCCACCAGGGTGATAAAGCGCTTATAGCCATTCTCAATGCTCAGTTGCATCATTTGCTGTGCTTCCGGCGGCAGGGCTTTGGTCAGCGAAATATCGGCCAGCGGTGAGGTGGCGACGCCGTCGGTGTGCACACCAATCGAATCGAGGCTATTTTCGACGGTGTTAATCACCCCGAAGATACCAATCGAACCGGTCAGTGTGCTCGGGTTGGCGACAATGTAGCTGGCTGGCGTGGAGATCCAGTAACCGCCAGAGGCTGCCATTCCGCCCATCGATACCACCACCGGTTTACCGGCAGCGCGCGCAGCGGCCAGTTCCGAACGAATCACTTCCGAGGCCGTCACGCTGCCGCCAGGGCTGTTGACGCGCAGGACAATGGCTTTCACTTTTGGATCCAGACGCGCATCGCGAATTTGCGAGGCGGTGGTATCTCCGCCAACGTTCCCCGGCGTTTCTTCACCATCCATGATCGCACCGTTAGCAAACACGACGCCAATGGAGCTGCCCGTATCCGCCGGCGGATTGAGCGTATAGTCGTAGTAGCTGATCGCGCGATAGTTATTCTCGGCCTTGCTCCAGCCAAACTGTTTGGTCAGGGCTTTTTCCACTTCAGCGCTGGAAAGCAGGGCGTCGACCAGTTTGCTGTCGAGCGCGTACTTCGCCGTATCACCATCGGCTTTCGTTAGCGCATCCAGAACCCCCTGTGCGCCAGGGAAGACCTGCTCAGCCGGGATTTGACGATTGGCGGCAATGGTATTCAGGTAGTTCTGCCACAGCTCGCCAATCCAGCGGCTGTCCGCTTCCCGCGCCGCAGGCGACATGTCGTCACGAATAAACGGCTCAACGGCCGATTTATAAGTACCGACGCGGAACACATGGGTAGACACTTTCAGCTTATCCAGCAGGGATTTGTAATACAGTCCGTTGGTGGCAAAACCGTGGATGTCGACGGAGCCCTGCGGCGACAGCCAGATTTTATTGGCGAAACTGGCGAGGTAATACTGACCCTGACTGAAGTTATCGCCAACGGCATAAACCGGCTTTCCGCTGTCGCGGAATTCACGCAGCGCTTTGCCGATATACTGCATTGACGGCTGGTCGGCGCCGGCGAAGTTTTTCAGATCCATCACAATACCGGTGATATTGCGATCGTCTTTGGCCTGACGAATGGTATTGACGATATCGAACAGGGAGTTTTCCTGCAGGCGGTCGGAGCTGGCACCCAGCAGTTGACGGCTGAGCACGCCAAGACGACTGGTGCTGGACGGTTTATCGACGATCACCCCGGAAATATCTAACATCAGGGCACCGCGACCGACTTTATCACTGGTGTTATTGCTGCTGACCTGCATCAAGACTCCCACACCGACCAGGATCAGGAAGATAAAGAACAGGTTAAGCACCATCTCGCGGACAAAATTAAGCAGTCGCCACGTCCATTTAAAAAAACCGGCAATGAATCGCCACAGGGTTCGCATGTATTCTCCCTACCGTTACAAATACTACACCTGGGTCAGGTGTGTGAGATGTGGCTATCCTAATGACCCTGCCGTCTCTTGTCAGCAGGAATCACCGTCGACGCTGTAACAAAATCTGCTCTCGTGTTAATTTTGTGAATATTCACCCTGACAGGAGTTAACCAAATGGATGCACTTGAATTACTTGTTAACCGCCGTAGCGCCTCTCGCCTGGCTGAGCCTGCACCTGCCGGTGAGCAACTGCAAAATATTCTCCGTGCGGGCATGCGCGCACCGGACCATAAGACTCTGCAACCGTGGCACTTCTTCGTCATTGAAGGCGAAGGGCGCGAACGCTTCAGCGCGGTGCTGGAAAAGGGGGCGATTGCCGCCGGAAGCGATGACAAAGGGATTGAAAAAGCGCGCACCGCACCGTTTCGCGCGCCGCTTATCATCACCGTAGTCGCGAAATGCGACGAAAATCATAAGGTCCCGGTCTGGGAACAGGAAATGTCCGCAGGCTGCGCGGTGATGGCGATGCAAATGGCGGCTATCGCGCAGGGCTTTGGCGGAATCTGGCGTAGCGGTGCGTTAACCGACAGCCCGGTGGTGCGCGACGCGTTTGGCTGTCGCCCGCAGGATAAGATCGTCGGCTTCCTCTACCTCGGTACACCGCAACTGAAAGCCTCCACCACCATCAGCGTGCCGGATACCGCGCCGTTTGTGACGAAATTTTAGTTAATTGTGCAAAACTGTCTGGATTCTGAGCAAAGACGCCGGAATTCGGACACTCTCTCTTATCAGATCATGGAATGAGCGCTACCATAGCCCGATTGCAATGACAGGAGATGTCCATGAGCGAGCATGCTATTCGTTTAACGCAGTACAGCCACGGAGCGGGTTGCGGTTGTAAAATTTCCCCGAAAGTGCTGGAAACCATCCTGCACAGCGAGCAGGCGAAGTTTGTCGACCCGAACCTGCTTGTGGGAAATGAAACCCGCGACGACGCGGCGGTGTACGATCTGGGCAATGGCACCAGCGTCATCAGTACCACCGACTTCTTTATGCCGATTGTCGATAATCCGTTTGATTTTGGCCGCATTGCGGCGACCAACGCCATTAGCGATATTTTCGCGATGGGCGGCAAACCGATTATGGCGATCGCGATCCTGGGCTGGCCTATCAGCAAGCTGTCGCCGGAAATTGCCCGCGAAGTGACCGAAGGCGGACGCTTTGCCTGCCGTCAGGCGGGTATTGCGCTGGCGGGCGGACACTCGATTGACGCGCCGGAACCGATCTTCGGTCTGGCCGTAACCGGCATTGTCCCCACCGAACGGGTGAAGAAAAACAGTACCGCCCATGCCGGCTGTAAACTGTTCCTGACCAAACCGTTGGGCATTGGCGTGCTGACCACTGCAGAGAAAAAATCGCTGCTGAAACCTGAACATCAGGGGCTGGCAACGGAAGTGATGTGCCGGATGAACATTGCCGGGGCGTCATTTGCCAACATCGACGGTGTGAAAGCCATGACCGATGTGACCGGCTTTGGTCTGCTGGGCCATCTCAGCGAGATGTGCCAGGGCGCAGGCGTACAGGCGCAGATCTGTTATCAGGACATCCCTAAACTGCCGGGCGTGGAAGAGTACATCCGCCTGGGCGCCGTGCCGGGTGGCACAGAGCGTAACTTTGCCAGCTACGGACACCTGATGGGTGAAATGCCGCAGGCGGTGCGCGCGCTGCTGTGCGATCCGCAAACGTCCGGCGGCCTGCTGCTGGCGGTGACGCCAGAGGCCGAAGAAGAAGTCAAAGCGACTGCCGCAGAGTTTGGTATTGAGATGAGCGCCATTGGCGAACTGGTTGAAGCCCGTGGCGGTCGCGCCATGGTTGAGATCCGTTAATTCGATGCGGTTGTTTATTGCCGAAAAGCCGAGTCTGGCCCGCGCCATTGCCGATGTGCTGCCAAAGCCGCACCGCAAGGGCGATGGCTTTATTGAATGCGGTAACGGTCAGGTGGTGACCTGGTGTATCGGTCACCTGCTTGAGCAGGCGCAGCCCGATGTTTACGACAGTCGTTACGCGCGCTGGAACCTGGCCGATCTGCCGATTGTGCCGGAAAAGTGGCAATTGCAGCCGCGTCCTTCCGTGACCAAACAGCTCAACGTGATCAAGCGCTTTCTGCACGAGGCCAGTGAGGTTATCCACGCGGGAGACCCGGATCGCGAAGGGCAACTGCTGGTGGATGAGGTGCTGGATTACCTGCAACTGGCACCGGAAAAGCGCCATCAGGTGCAGCGTTGTTTGATTAACGATCTCAACCCGCAGGCCGTTGAACGCGCCATTGAGCGCCTGCGTTCAAACAATGAATTTGTGCCATTGTGCGTGTCGGCGCTGGCTCGCGCCCGCGCGGACTGGCTGTACGGCATCAACATGACCCGTGCGTATACCATCCTCGGACGTAACGCCGGTTATCAGGGGGTGCTCTCCGTTGGGCGCGTACAGACGCCGGTGCTTGGACTGGTGGTACGCCGTGACGAAGAGATCGAAAACTTCGTTGCCAAAGATTTCTTTGAAGTGAAAGCACATATCGTGACCCCTGCGGATGAACGCTTCACCGCCACCTGGCAGCCGAGCGAAGCGTGCGAACCGTATCAGGATGAAGAGGGACGGTTACTGCATCGTCCGCTGGCGGAACATGTGGTCAACCGCATCAACGGACAGCCGGCGATTGTCACCAGCTATAACGATAAACGGGAATCCGAATCTGCGCCGCTGCCGTTTTCGCTGTCAGCCTTACAGATTGAAGCGGCAAAGCGCTTTGGTCTGAGCGCGCAGAACGTGCTCGATATCTGCCAGAAACTGTATGAAACCCATAAACTGATTACCTATCCGCGTTCTGACTGTCGCTATCTGCCGGAAGAGCACTTTGCCGGACGTCATGCGGTGATGAACGCCATCGGCGTGCATGCGCCGGATCTGCTGCCGCAACCGGCGGTGAATCCCGATACCCGCAATCGCTGCTGGGATGACAAAAAGGTCGATGCGCACCACGCCATTATCCCTACCGCGCGCAGTAACAGCATCAATCTGACGGAGAACGAAGCGAAGGTGTACAACCTGGTAGCCCGTCAGTACCTGATGCAGTTCTGCCCGGATGCGGTGTTCCGTAAATGCGTGATTGAACTGGACATCGCAAAGGGTAAATTTGTCGCCAAAGCCCGGTTCCTCGCAGAAGCGGGCTGGCGGACGCTGCTCGGCAGTAAAGAGCGTGATGAAGAGAACGACGGCACGCCGCTGCCGGTGGTGGCGAAAGACGATGAACTGTTGTGTGAAAAAGGCGAGGTCGTTGAACGCCAGACCCAGCCGCCGCGCCACTTTACCGATGCCACACTGCTGTCGGCGATGACCGGGATTGCGCGTTTCGTGCAGGATAAAGATCTGAAAAAGATCCTCCGCGCAACGGATGGGCTGGGCACCGAAGCCACACGTGCCGGGATCATTGAACTGCTGTTTAAACGCGGCTTTCTGATCAAAAAAGGGCGCTATATTCACTCCACCGATGCCGGAAAAGCGCTGTTCCACTCGCTGCCGGAGATGGCGACCCGTCCGGACATGACCGCTCACTGGGAGTCGATACTGACGCAAATCAGCGAAAAGCAGTGCCGCTACCAGGATTTTATGCAGCCGCTGGTGGGGACGCTGTATCAACTGATCGATCAGGCGCGAAGCACGCCGGTACGCCGCTTCCGTGGCATTGTGGCGCCAGGCGGTGGCGACGGCGAGAAGAAAAAAAGCGCGCCCCGCAAACGCGCGGCGAAAAAAAGCCCGCCATCAGCAGAGGCGGGCTTGTAATACGCAAGGGCTACGATGAATTAAATCACACCCTGGCCAAACATGGCGTCGGCAATCTTCACGAAGGCTGAGATGTTCGCCCCACGGACATAGTTGGTCTGCTTGCTTTCGCCGCCGTACTCGACGCAGGCATGGTGAATATCAAGCATGATGTGGTGCAGACGGGCATCCACTTTTTCAGCCTTCCAGCTCAGACGCGCCGCGTTCTGCGCCATTTCCAGACCGGAGGTGGCAACGCCACCGGCGTTCGCCGCTTTGCCCGGTGCAAACAGCACGCCGGCTTCGAGGAACAGGTCGGTCGCTTCGATGGTCGTCGGCATGTTTGCCCCTTCCGCCACCGCTTTCACGCCATTGGCGATAAGCTGACGGGCGGCGTCGACATCGAGTTCGTTCTGCGTGGCGCACGGCAGGGCGATATCGACCGGCACTGACCATGGTTGTTTGCCTTCCAGATAGGTCAGGCCAAACTCACGGGCGTAGTCTGCCACGCGACCGTCGCGGCTGGCTTTGATTTCACAAAGACGCGCCAGTTTCTCTTTCGTAAAGCCGCTCTCGTCCACGACGGTGCCGCTGGAGTCGGAGGCCGTCACCACGCGCGCGCCAAATTCCATTGCTTTTTCGATGGCAAACTGCGCCACGTTGCCGGAGCCAGAAATCGCCACGCGCATCCCTTCAAAGCCCAGACCATGACGCTTGAGCATCGCTTCGGTGAAGTAGACCAGACCGTAACCGGTTGCTTCCGGACGGATAAGGCTGCCGCCGAAGGAGAGTCCTTTGCCGGTAAACACACAGCCGCTGTTGTTGGAGAGCTTACGCATCATCCCGGCCATAAAGCCCACTTCACGACCGCCCACGCCGATATCACCGGCAGGAACGTCAGTATCCGGACCCAGATGACGATACAGTTCAGTCATCAGCGCCTGACAGAAACGCATCACTTCGCCTTCGCTTTTCCCTTTCGGGTCGAAATCGCTACCACCTTTACCCCCGCCCATCGGCAGGGTGGTCAGCGCATTCTTGAAGGTTTGCTCAAAGCCGAGGAACTTCAGGATCGACAGGTTAACGGAAGGGTGGAAGCGCATCCCGCCTTTGTACGGGCCAATCGCCGAGTTGAACTGTACACGCCATGCGCGGTTAACCTGGACCTGGTTACGATCGTCCAGCCACACGACGCGGAACTGAATCACACGCTCTGGCTCAACCAACCGTTCCAGCAACGACATTTCACGATAACGCGGGTTTTGCTCAATGAACGGCCACAGGGTGGTCATGACTTCACGGACGGCTTGCGCGAACTCGGTTTGATTCGGGTCGCGCTTTTGGACATGGTTGAGGAATGATTCCAGAGAGCGTGTCTGATCCATAGATATAAAAACCTCTTATATTTTAATGTGGTTGTATTTATGTTGTTTGTATTAAGTGCATTTGCAGATTTTGACTATACCACCAGGAATGTGACGGATAGCAAGAAAAAAATGCCGGTGCCAGACAAATTAATAACGAAACGGCTGTCATAACAAAAAGCGATGATGCAAGAGAGTAAAGTTTCCCGCGTGGGTTACCGTTATACTGAGAACAGTCCCGGAATAATAAGGAAACCCTATGCGTTTAATTGCGATGGCGGCAGCGCTGATGACACTGTCTTTATCCACTCTGGCGAATCAAAATATTCGCCCTGATGTTCAGGTGAACGTGCCGCCGGAGGTCTTCAGTTCCGGCGGACAGCGCGCGCAGCCCTGTAATCAGTGCTGCATTTATCAGGATCAGAATTATTCCGAAGGGGCGGTGATTAAAGCCGATGGCGTGCTGTTGCAGTGTCAGCGCGATGAGAAAACGATCAGCACGAATCCGCTGGTCTGGCGCCGCGTAAAATCATAAAGGCGTTAAGCAGAGGAACATCGGCGGGGGCGAGCGGATAGTCCAGCGCGGCCTGCGGTTCGCACCACACCAGTTGCTGGTGCGCATGCGCCATTACCTCTCCGCTGAATGTGGGGACATGCCAGGCATGCAGATGAATCATCCGCCCGGAGACTTCACGCTGATGGCTGGCAATATAGCGTCCCACCGTGGCTTCAATTCCTAACTCTTCACGCAGTTCGCGGACCAGCGCCTGCGGCTGCGTTTCGCCCGCTTCCACCTTGCCTCCGGCAAATTCCCATAATCCCGCCTGGTCCGCCTGTGGCGGGCGTTGGGCGAGCAAAATCTTGCCATCACGCTCAATAATCGCGGCAACAACGTCGAGGGTTTTCATCATATTCGTCAATGTTCAACAGCAGAAAGTGACATACTATCGTCATCTTTGATTGACCTGAAGTCCCAGGAGTCTCCCTTGAACGATCCGCAATCGTGGGTAGCACCGCTGACCCGCCTTTCTGCCTCGCTTAGCCCACTCGTGATGACGCAAAAAAAACACTACGGCGAGGTCTTACATCCAACGCGCTGGTGGGGACGGATGCCGTTTTTGTTCTGGCTGGTGGCGCTGTTTGTGGGGTTTCTCGAACGTAAACGCGCCCGTCTGACGCCGGTGATGCGGGCGCTGCTGATGACGCGCGTGTCGCAGGTCTGCCACTGCGCATTCTGCGTGGATGCCAACAGCCTGCGCCTGGCAGAGCGCTGTGGCGCGATGGAAAAAGTGCTGGCGGTGGCGAACTGGCAGGCATCGTCGCTTTTTACGCCAGAAGAGCGCATTGCGCTGGCCTATGCTGACGCCGTGACCGCCACGCCGCCGCAGGTAGACGATGCCCTGAAAGCGCAAATGAAGCAGTATTTCAGCGATGACGTCATCAGTGAGATGACCGCGCTGCTGGCCTTCCAGAACCTCTCGGCGCGTTTCAACGCCGCGCTGGATATTCCCTCACAGGGGCTGTGCGACAGTCTCAAAGGAGTGCCGCGTGCTTGACAGGCATCTGCATCCGCGGCTTAAACCGCTGCTCCACCGCTGTGCGGGCGTGCTCGACAGGCCGGGGATTTCCCCGGACGGGCTGACGCTCGTTGGCTTTGCCCTCGGCGTGCTGGCGTTGCCGTTTCTGGCCCTGGGCTGGTATCTGGCCGCGCTGGTGGTGATTGTTCTGAACCGACTGCTGGATGGTCTTGACGGCGCGCTGGCGCGGCGCCGCGGACTCACCGACGCGGGCGGCTTTCTTGATATCGCACTCGATTTCTTGTTTTACGCGCTGGTGCCGTTTGGCTTCATTCTGGCCGATCCGCAACATAATGCGCTGGCGGGAAGCTGGCTGTTGTTTGCGTTTATCGGCACCGGCAGCAGTTTTCTCGCCTTCGCTGCGCTTGCCGCAAAGCACAATATTGATAACCCCGGCTACGCGCATAAGTCGTTTTACTATCTGGGCGGATTGACCGAGGGAACGGAAACGATCGCACTCTTTGTGCTCGGCTGCCTTTTCCCGACGTACTTTGCCGTGCTGGCGTGGATCTTCGGCGCGCTGTGCTGGATGACGACGATGACGCGCGTCTGGAGTGGCTATCTGACGCTGAAAGGGCTTCAGCGTCAGAATGGGTGAGATTATTTGCTGCTGTCCGGGCCGCGTTCGCCTGTGGACACTGGGTTTTTCGGATCGCTGCTCCACTCGTACCAGCCGCCGTCATACACTGAGACATTTTTCCAGCCCATCGCCCGGGCGTACATAAACGTCTCTGACGCGCGCCAGCCGGTGCCACAGTAAAAGGCGACCTGCTGGTCCGGCAGAATGTGCCACTGCTTCCACATTCCGGCGATATCTTCCGCGCTGCGCATGGTGCCGTCCGGGTTATGGAAATCTTCCATATGCGTTGAGTCGCTGCCGGCATGTCCCCAGCGCGCGCCGGCAATTTCACCTTTTGGCTTGATGTAGCTGTAACCGCTGGTGGTGCCAATAAATTCCGGCCAGGAGCGAATACTGACCAGCGACGCATCCTGACGGTGCAACAGCCCGCGAGCCTGCTCCATATCAAGCATCAACTGTGGCTGAGCCGGAATGGTCACGCCAAAATCGGGCTCCGGTTTAACCTTCGCGGGCGTACCGCGCTCGACCGGCAACCCGGCATCGGACCAGGTCTGCCAGCCACCGTCGAGCAGGCGAACGTCTTTCACCCCGGCATACAGCATGATTTGCGCCACCCGTGCCGCCGCGTAAACATCGCGACCGTACAGGATAACCGTGGTGTCGTGACGGATGCCGTGTTTCGCCAGCATCGCCTGTAGACTGGCGTCGGAGACTTTGTTCCACAGCGGTTCGCTTTCTACTTCATTGGTGTCGATGTAATCCGCACCCGGAATATGGTTGAGCAGATAAAACTTCGGCGCGCCCCAGGCAGCTTCGATCACTTTCCAGTCACCGGCGGGTTTTGCGGTCACCTCTTTACCCTGTTGCAGGTCATGCAGCCACAGCGGGTAAACCAGTTGTTCGAAATGCGGCAGTCGTTGCAGACGCGCCGGATCCTGTAGCGCATCGCTCAGCGTGGCAACCTGTCTCAGTCCCGCGTTTTGCAGTCGACTTTTCACCGCCTGCACGTCGCTGTCGTTGCCATACAGCGCGACAGGGGCGTCAGCATTCAGTTGATGCTGCTGGATCCAGGTGTTGAGCTGTTCGTCGCTCATGTTGTCGAGCCAGCGTGCGGAGAGGTTCAGGGCGGCGGGTTCATGTCCGGAAGGGCCGTTTACTGACTGCGGCCAGCCATTGTAGAACGCGCTTGGGCGGGTATCGATTGCCGTACCCTGTTTTTGCGCCAGTTGTTTGAAGTTGAGCGCCTGCGCCATATCAGCAGCCCAGGTGGAAGCGCAAGCGAGCCCTAAAGCCAGTGCCAGCGCGGTCATTTGAGAAACACGTTTCATCGAATTGCCCGACGTTGAGATAAGAAGGCGTCATTCTGTGCTCGCTGTAGTTGAAAAACTTTGCGTTAACGCAGTATGTCCGCAGTTTCACGACGCGGGCGATAATTGCAAAACGTGGCCTCCCGGCGGAACATCCTGCGCGTCATGGGTTACCTGAACGACAGGAATGTCCAGCCGACGCACTTCGTCAAAGACCCACTGGCGAAAGTCTGCCCGCCTGTCAGTATCAAGACGGCTGAACGGTTCATCCAGCAGCAACGTTCTGGGCTGCGCCAGCAGGGCGCGCAGCAGCGCAACCCGCGCGCGCTGACCGCCGGATAACGTCGCGGGATCGCGAGAAGAGAAACCCGCCATGCCCGCGCGTTCAAGCGCGCGATCAACCGCATCCCGGCGCGCCGCGCCTTTCAGACTGGCGGGCAGCGCCAGCATCAGGTTTTGTCCCACCGTAAAGTGATCAAACAGCAGGGCATCCTGAAATAAAATGCCGGTCTGGCGTTGGGTCGTCGGGAGCACATCCAGACGTTGCTCATCCCGCCACAGTTCGCCGCTGGCGTGCAGTGGCGATGTCAGAGCACCCACCATCCAGGAAAGCAGTGAAGACTTGCCGCAGCCGGAGGGGCCCATCAATGTGACAATGTCACCTTTTGCCACATCGAAGGTTAACGGGCCAAACAGCGGGGTTTGGTTAAGGGACAGGGTAAGATGGCGAACGGTGAGCATTAGCGCAATCCTTGTCGGCGGTGGCCGACCCATGATGAAAGCCCGGCCATCAGCGCGAACACCAACAGCGGTAACAGCAGTTGCCAGAGCGCCTGCGCGGCCAGGATGCCGGTGCTGCCGCCGCTGCTGAGAGCGACCGCTTCCGTCGTCAGCGTCGGGAAGCGGCCTGCGCCCAGCCAGAGTGTCGGCATATACTGCGCGATACTGACGGAGAACCCCACCGCCAGCGCCACCAGTGCAGGACGTAACATCTGCGGGCATTTAACGGTGCAAAAGATTTTCATCGGCGACCAGCCCAGCGTCCGGGCAATCAGCAGCAAACGGGGATCGATACGTTGCCAGGCCGGTTTCAGGACGAACAACATCCACGGTACAACCCACAGCAAATGCCCCCAGATGAGCGTGGCGAACTGACCGTCCAGTTCAAGGTGCAGCGCCAGCGCATATTGCCCCATCACCAGCGGCAACGCCGGAAGGAGGATCGGCAGCCAGATCCAATGATGTCCGCGCTGCGGTCCCCATTCCAGCCATAGCAGCAAAATGACTAACCCCAGCGCGCTGGCGGCCAGTCCCGCCATGACGCTGTGGGTTAACGCCTCGAGATTGAGCGTAGATTGCCGCGCAAGAACGGCCAATAATAGCGTGCACAGCACGCCCGTTGCGGGTAGCGACAGCGACAGCGTTTTTCCCGTCACGAGCGGAATACGGTGTTGACGCACGCCGCTGATGTCGGGAAGCGTGCGTCGCCAACGGCGCCAGAGCAGGTAGCCTGCGAGGATAAAGAGGGCGAGTAGTGCCAGCAAAAGCAGGCTCGCCAGCGCGCCTTTGATCTGCTGTTCACTGTCCCCCTGACTAAGCCATTGCCAGGAGAGAACCGCCAGCGTCGGCGGGTTGCCGGGACCCAGGATAATGGCAACATCGACCACCGAAATCGTCCACGCCACCACGGCCAGCATCACGATGCCCAGTCCGGGGGCGATGGCGGGCAATAACAACCAGCAGAGCGCCTGTCGACGGCTGTAGCCCATCGAATCCAGGACGATGACCTGCTGAGCGAGCCGTTTCTCACTCAGTAAAATCGACAAAACCCACAGCACGAAGGCGCTCTCTTTCACCGCCAGCGTCACGCCAGGCCCAATGCCGTAGCGATCGAGCGCGGGAGAGAGAAACGGCAGCGCGTGCCAGAGCAGCCCACCTTCGGCGAAGAGCAGCAGCGCGGCGCTGGCAAACGCGACATGGGGAATGGCTAACAGCCACGGCAGGCGGGTACTCAGCCGCCGCCAGCGCACGCCAGGCCAGGTCGCCACTACAATGGATAGCGCAATAAACAGCGCGCCAGCGGCGGCGATGAACACCGAAACCACGGTGGCCAGCAGCGCCTGCGGCAACTGGGGATCGGCAAAAAGCGCCTGCCAGTTCGCCAGCGACAGCGCGGGTGTTATCAGCAATACGCTGGCTGGCAGCAATGGCGCGTAAATCGCCGCCATGCACAGCCAGGCCAGAAGCATTAGCGCGAGCCGTAGCGGCGCAGCCATTCTTGCTCCAGCAGATTAACCCAGGCCGCATGAGGCTCTGGCAGGACGGCGGGCAGTCCGTTCGGGATGCGAGCTTCCAGCGCCGCCTGCTGCGCGGCTGGCAGTTTTTTCGCATCCAGTACCGACGGATCGCCCCAGAATGTCGGGTCGGCTTTACGCAACTGTGCGTCAGGCGAGAGCAGGAAGTTGGCGGTAAGCTTCGCCCCGGCGCTGGCGCGGGCGTTAGCCGGAATGGTGACAAAGTGAACGTTGCCAATCATTCCTTCGCTAAAGCCAAAGCTGTAGCTGCTTTTTGGCAATTCACCGCTGGCGACTTTTTGCTGAGCGTGTGCGGGGTTAAAGGTTAGCGACAGGCGTAGCGTCCCGCTGTTGAGCAACGCGTCCATCCGCGCCGGAGATGGCGGGAAATCCTTGCCTTCGCGCCACAGCGTTGGATGCAGCGCGTCAAGGTAGCGCCACAGCGGCGCGGTCACCCGGGCGAAAGTGGCGGCGTCTGGTGCGACGGTGAGCGCGTGCGCAGAGTCAGTCAGCGAGATCAATAACTGCTCCAGAAACGCCGTGCCGGTAAAGTCCGGCGGACGCGGGTAGCTGACGGTGCCCGGATGCGCCTGGGCAAATGCCAACAGCGCCTGCGGACTCTGCGGCGGCTGTGGCGTCAGGTTGCTGTCCGCGATAAACGTCAACTGCGCGCCGCCCCACGGAGATTCAGCCCCGTCAGTGGCAATGGAGAAATCTTCACGTACCGGTTTTTGCGTATCAACATAGCGCCAGTTGGGCAGCGTTTCCGCCCACTGGGTCTGCAACAATCCCGCCTCTTTCAACGTGCGGAAGTTTTCACCGTTGACCCACAGCAGGTCGACAGAACCGCCGGTTTTCCGCCCGGCGGCGGCTTCCGTCTGGATACGCTTCACGGCGTCAGCCGCATCGGCGAGGCGCACGATTTTAAGATCAACGCCGTAGTGGGTTTTCATCTCGCCGCTGACCCAGTCAAGGTACTGGTTAATGGCGGTGTCGCCGCCCCAGGCGTTGAACCAGACGGTCTGGCCTTTGGCCTCATCTTTGATCTGCTGCCAGTTCTGTCCGGCGTAGCTCTGAGCGGTCAGCAACAGGCCCGCGAATAGTAATCCCCAACGCATGGTTACTCCTGAAAAAAACGTGTTACCAGCCAACGGGAGGCCAGCGGTAATAATCCCAACAGGGCAAACGCGGCCAGCATCGCGGGAGAGATGATGTCGCGTATCGATGTTAACTGGCTTAACTGACGTCCGGCATTCAGATAAACCACGGTGGCAGGCAGCATCCCCAACTGGCTGACCCACCAGTAACGGCGCACGCCGACGGCGGTGAGACCTGCCAGCAGGTTGACGACAACGAACGGCAACAGCGGCATCAGGCGGAGCGCAAAGAGATAAAAGGCGCCGTCTCGCGCCATCCCGTGATTCACCGTTGCCATGTGCCGGGAAAAACGCCGCGACACCCAGTCACGCAGCAGATAGCGACTGGTCAGCATGGCGAGCGTCGCGCCCAGAGTTGACGAAAAAGAGACCAGCAACGTACCTTGCCAGAGGCCAAACAGCGCGCCGCCGAGCAGCGTCAGCAGCGCCGCGCCAGGAATCGACAGCGCCGCGATAGCGGTATAGAGCAGAAAATAGAGACTTGCGCTAAGAAAAGGGGACTGGCGCTGCCAGTCCGCCAGCAGTGAATGATGGTGCTTAAGCGTCTCCAGAGTGAGCAGACCGGGGGGCAACGTCCAGAGCACCCCGACGAGACAGAGGATCAGTACGCCTGTTAACCCCAGCTTTCTGGCGTTCACGAGTGAGCATCAAACCTTAAACGTTGCCCACACCGGCGCATGGTCAGACGGTTTTTCCATACTGCGAATGTCATAGTCAATACCGGTTTCCACACAGCGCTCCGCGAGCGGATTGCTTGCCAGCAACAGATCGATACGCAGACCACGGTTATCATCGAACCCCTTCGAGCGGTAATCAAACCACGAGAATTTGTCGGCGGATTCCGGGTGTGCGTGGCGGAAGATGTCAACCAGCCCCCAGCCCAGCAGGCGGTCCATCCATTCACGCTCTTCCGGCAGGAACGAACATTTGCCGGTGCGCAGCCAGCGCTTGCGGTTCTCTTCGCCAATGCCGATGTCCAGATCGGACGGGCTGATATTCATATCCCCCATGATCAGCACCGGGTTGTCGCGCTTGAGTTCGTTGTCGAGATAGTGTTGTAAGTTCTGATAAAACTGCGCTTTGGCCGGAAATTTAATCGGATGGTCACGGCTTTCGCCCTGCGGGAAATAGCCGTTGATCACCGTCAGGTTGCCCAGCGGAGAAGGGATCTCCGCCATGATGATGCGCCGCTGTGCTTCTTCGCCATCACCGGGAAAACCCCGACGCACGGCGATGGGTGTCTCTTTGGTCAGCAGCGCCACGCCATAGTGGCCTTTCTGACCGTGATAGAAAACGTTGTAGCCGAGTTTTGCGACATCTTCGAGCGGGAACATGTCGTCGTGAACTTTTGTCTCCTGTAGGCCAATAACATCGGGTTGGTGTTTTTCGACGATGGCTTCCAGTTGATGAGGTCTGGCGCGCAGGCCGTTGATATTAAAAGAGACAAATTTCATAGTCGCTGCCACTTTGCTGGATGAATAGTGCATGGATGGTAGCAGAATTTCCGCAAGCTGACTGCTCATAATGGTGAGATTCCGGCAATGAGTGCGAATGGTGTTAACAATGGGGCAACCTTTGCCCTGTTTTAGGGCAGATTGCGTCACCATGGCGCAGAAATTTCCTGTAAATTTCGTATAGGATCACATTTCCAGAATTATATTTGGTCTGTGCATAATATTGCGGTTTTTCCTCTAATTACTCCTCTTTCATGCAAACATATTCACTTTATATGCACACTTAGTGAATATCGTTGGGTTATAACTCGTTGATTTCCCGTTGCTGACAACCGTTTATGCATTTTTTCCGCTGGCTGGCATGAAGACTGCAATCTACATTTACAGCGCAAACACTACTATTAATTAACATATAAATAACTTTTTATTCACCAATGAGGTCGCTATGTCTCAGTCAATTACGCGTGAAAATTTTGATGAATGGATGATGCCCGTTTATGCACCGGCGCCTTTTATTCCGGTTCGTGGCGAAGGTTCACGCTTGTGGGATCAGCAGGGTAAAGAGTATATCGACTTCGCGGGGGGCATTGCGGTAAATGCGCTGGGACACGCGCATCCAGAATTGCGCGACGCACTGAATAACCAGGCGAGCAAGTTCTGGCATACCGGCAACGGCTACACCAACGAACCGGCGCTGCGACTGGCGAAAAAGTTAATCGACGCCACCTTTGCCGATCGCATCTTCTTCTGCAACTCCGGTGCCGAAGCCAACGAGGCGGCGCTGAAACTGGCGCGCAAATATGCCCACGACCACCATGGCAGCAATAAAAGCGGCATTGTGGCATTTAAGAATGCCTTTCACGGTCGCACGCTGTTCACCGTCAGCGCCGGGGGACAACCCGCCTATTCGCAGGATTTCGCGCCGTTGCCGCCGGAGATCCGTCACGCCGTTTATAACGATATTAACTCTGCCAGCACGCTGATTGACGATACCACCTGCGCGGTCATCGTCGAACCCATGCAGGGGGAAGGCGGCGTGCTGCCTGCAACCCAGGCCTTCCTGCAAGGGCTGCGAGAGCTGTGCGATCGACATAATGCGCTGCTGATTTTTGATGAAGTGCAGACTGGCGTGGGCCGTACCGGTGAGCTGTATGCCTACATGCACTACGGCGTTACGCCGGATCTCCTGACCACCGCCAAGGCGCTGGGCGGCGGCTTCCCTATCGGCGCACTGCTGGCCAGTGAGAAATGCGCCAGCGTCATGACTGTCGGAACCCACGGCACCACCTATGGCGGTAACCCACTGGCAACCGCCGTCGCCGGGAAATTACTCGATATCGTCAATACGCCCGCGATGCTGAACGGCGTGAAACAGCGCCATGACTGGTTCGTGGAGCGTCTGAATGTCATTAATCTGCATACCGGAGTGTTCAGTGAAATTCGCGGGCTGGGACTGCTGATTGGCTGTGTACTGAACGATAAGTTTGCCGGCAAAGCCAAACAGATCTCCCAGGAAGCCGCGAAAGCGGGCGTGATGGTGCTGATTGCCGGGGGCAACGTGGTGCGCTTCGCTCCGGCGCTGAACGTCACCCAGGAAGAGGTGGCGACCGGTCTTGACCGTTTTGCGCTTGCCTGCGAACAAATTACCGCCGGAGGTTCATCATGATGGTGATCCGTCCCATTGAGCACGGCGATATCGGCGCGCTGATGCAACTGGCCAGTAAAACCGGCGGCGGACTGACTTCGCTACCGGCCAATGAAGCCACGCTGGCGGCGCGTATCGATCGTTCCCTGAAAACCTGGCAGGGCGAATTGCCGAAAAGTGAACAGGGTTATGTCTTTGTGCTGGAGGATCTGGACACCGGCACCGTGGCGGGGATTTGCGCGATTGAAGTCGCCGTGGGGCTTAACGATCCCTGGTACAACTATCGCGTCGGAACGCAGGTGCATGCCTCAAAAGAGCTGAACGTCTATAACGCGCTGCCGACGCTGTTTCTCAGTAACGATCACACGGGCAGCAGCGAACTGTGCACGCTGTTCCTCGACCCCGACTGGCGCAAAGAGGGCAACGGCTACCTGCTGTCCAAATCGCGCTTCATGTTTATGGCGGCGTTTCGCGACCACTTTAATGAAAAGGTGGTCGCGGAAATGCGAGGCGTGATCGACGAGCACGGCTATTCTCCGTTCTGGCAAAGCCTGGGGAAACGCTTTTTCTCGATGGAATTTTCCCGCGCCGATTTTCTCTGCGGTACCGGGCAGAAAGCGTTTATTGCTGAACTGATGCCGAAGCATCCGATTTATACCCACTTTCTCTCCGACGAGGCGCAGGCGGTGATTGGCGAAGTTCATCCGCAAACCGCCCCGGCGCGCGCCGTACTGGAGAAAGAAGGATTCCGCTATCGCAATTACATTGACATCTTCGACGGCGGTCCGACGCTGGAATGTGACATCGACCGGGTACGGGCGATCCGTAAAAGTCGGTTGATAGAGGTTGCCGAAGGGCAGCCTGCGACCGGTGATTTTCCGGCCTGCCTGGTGGCGAATGAGAACTACCGCCACTTCCGCGTCATGCTGGTACGCGCCGACCCGAATACACAACGTCTGGTGCTGACCGCCGCACAACTGGATGCCCTGAAATGTCACGCGGGAGATCGGGTTCGCTTTGTCCGTCTCTGCGCTGAGGAGAAAACGGTATGACTTTATGGATTAACGGCGACTGGGTGACCGGTCAGGGTGAACATCGGGTGAAAACAGATCCGGTACAGGGTGACGTGCTCTGGGAAGGCCATGATGCCGATGCCGCGCAGGTGATGCAGGCGGCCCGTGCCGCGCGCGCGGCTTTTCCGGCCTGGGCCCGACGTCCCTTCAGCGAACGCCAGGCGATTGTCGAAAAATTTGCCGGATTACTGGAGAACAATAAAGCCGAACTGACCGCCATTATTGCCCGCGAAACCGGCAAGCCGCGCTGGGAAGCAGCGACGGAAGTGACGGCGATGACTAACAAAATCGCCATTTCCGTTAAGGCGTATCATGCCCGCACCGGCGAGCAACTGAGTGAGTTGCCCGACGGCGCGGCGACGCTTCGCCACCGTCCGCATGGCGTGCTGGCGGTGTTTGGCCCGTATAACTTTCCGGGACACCTGCCGAACGGGCACATTGTGCCAGCGCTGCTGGCGGGCAACACCTTACTCTTTAAGCCCAGCGAACTGACGCCGTGGACCGCAGACGCGGTGACTCGACTCTGGGAACAGGCCGGTCTACCGCATGGGGTGCTGAATCTGTTGCAGGGCGGCCGTGAAACGGGACAGGCGCTGAGCGCGCTGGACGCCCTCGACGGACTGCTGTTTACCGGCAGCGCGAATACGGGCTATCAGTTGCATCGTCAGCTTGCCGGACAGCCGGAAAAAATCCTTGCCCTCGAAATGGGCGGCAACAACCCGTTGATTATTGAGGATCCGGCGGATATCGATGCGGCGGTACACCTGACTATTCAGTCCGCGTTTGTCACGGCCGGGCAGCGCTGTACCTGCGCACGTCGGCTGCTGGTGAAGAAAGGCGCGCAGGGCGATGCGTTTCTCGCGCGGCTGGTGGACGTCAGCCAGCGCATCCAGCCAGGTCGCTGGGACGATGAGCCGCAACCGTTCATTGGTGGGCTTATCTCCGAACAGGCGGCGCGTCATGTCTTTGACGCCTGGCTTCAGCTTGAGTCGCTTGGCGGACAGACGCTGCTGGCACCGCGCCTGCTACAGGCTGGCACCTCGTTGTTATCGCCGGGCATTATTGAGCTGACGGGCGTGGCGAATCTTCCCGATGAGGAGGTCTTTGGTCCGCTGCTTGGCGTCTGGCGTTATGAACGCTTCGACGAAGCGATCGCGATGGCCAACAACACCCGCTTTGGACTTTCCTGTGGACTGGTCTCGCCCGATCGTGCGCAGTTCGACCAGCTACTGCTGGAGGCGCGTGCGGGGATCGTCAACTGGAACAAGCCGCTTACCGGTGCCGCCAGTACCGCGCCGTTTGGTGGCATAGGGGCTTCCGGAAACCATCGCGCCAGCGCCTGGTATGCCGCCGATTATTGCGCCTGGCCGATGGCGAGTCTGGAATCCCCGGCGTTGACGTTGCCAGCAACGCTGAGTCCGGGCCTCGACTTCTCGCGTGAGGCATCCGTATGAAAGCACGCGAGGTTAACTTTGATGGACTGGTGGGGCTGACGCACCATTATGCCGGGTTATCGTTCGGTAACGAGGCGTCCACCCGTCATCGCTTTCAGGTTTCGAACCCGCGTCTGGCGGCGAAGCAGGGGTTGCTTAAGATGAAGGCGCTGGCGGATGCGGGGTACCCGCAGGCGGTGATCCCGCCGCACGAGCGGCCGTTTATTCCGGCATTACGCCAGTTGGGGTTTAGCGGTAGCGATGAGCAGGTGATCGAGAAAGTGGCGCGTCAAGCGCCGCACTGGCTCTCCAGCGTCAGTTCCGCATCGCCGATGTGGGTGGCAAACGCGGCGACGGTTGCTCCGTCGGCGGATACGCTGGATGGCAAAGTGCATCTGACGGTCGCCAACCTCAATAACAAGTTCCACCGTTCAATCGAAGCGCCCACCACAGAGGCGTTGCTGCGGGCGATTTTCCGCGACGAACGCTATTTCGCGGTGCATTCAGCATTGCCGCAGGTGGCGATGCTCGGCGATGAAGGGGCGGCTAACCATAATCGCCTCGGCGCAGAGTATGGCGAGCCGGGGACGCAGCTCTTTGTCTACGGGCGTGAAGAGGGCGGTAATACGCGGCCTTCACGCTATCCGGCGCGTCAAACCCGTGAGGCCAGCGAGGCCGTGGCCCGCCTGAATCAGGTGAATCCACAGCAGTGTATTTTTGCCCAGCAGCACCCGGACGTCATCGACCTCGGCGTGTTTCACAACGATGTGATTGCGGTCTCGAACCGGGAAGTGCTGTTCTGCCATGAGCAGTCCTTTGCGAAACAGAACGAGGTCATGAATCAACTGCGCGCACGGGTGCCAGGCTTTACGCCTATTGTGGTGCCGGCGGCTGACGTGTCGGTGCCGGATGCGGTCGCGACGTATCTGTTTAACAGCCAGCTGCTGAGCCGGGATGACGGCTCGATGATGCTGGTTCTGCCACAGGAGTGCCGCGAACACGCGGGCGTGTGGCGTTATCTGACGAACCTGCTGGAAGCCGATAACCCAATTCGCGACATGCGGGTATTTGACCTGCGCGAAAGTATGTCAAATGGCGGAGGGCCTGCCTGTCTGCGGTTACGGGTGGTGTTAACCGCAGAGGAATATCAGGCGGTCAATCCGGCCGTGATGATGAATGACGTTCTGTTTAATGCACTTAATGACTGGGTGGATCGCTACTATCGCGACCGCCTGACCGCGGCGGATCTCGCCGACCCGCAACTGCTGCGTGAAGGGCGCGACGCGCTGGATACGCTGACCCAACTGTTGCAGCTTGGTTCTGTTTATCCGTTCCAGCAATCGGGAGGCGGGCATGGATGATTTCCTCGCCGTCACGCTGGCAGGTTCGATGCCGACAGTCCGGGAAGGTGAGAAGGAGGGCTTTCGCTGGCGCTGGGTTGATGCCGGTATTCTCGAACTTACGCCCGTCATCGCAACCGATCGCGCACTGGTGATCTCCGCCGGTATTCATGGCAACGAAACCGCGCCGGTGGAGATACTTAATGCGCTGCTGAGGGCGCTGTCGAAAGGGGAGATAACGCTGCGCTGGCGACTGCTGGTGATCCTCGGCAATCCACAGGCGCTGGCAGACGGGAAACGTTACTGCCACAGCGATATGAACCGGATGTTTGGCGGACGCTGGCAGCTGTTTGCCGAAAGCGGCGAGACGCAGCGCGCACGTCAACTTGAGCACGGTCTGGAAGAGTTCTTTGCGACGGGCACGGAGTCGATTCGCTGGCATCTGGATCTGCACACTGCCATTCGCGGCTCTCACCATTTGCGCTTTGGCGTGTTGCCTCAACGGCCAGTCCCCTGGGATGAGGCGTTTCTCGGTTGGCTGGGCGCCGCAGGGCTGGAAGCGCTGGTGTTCCATCAAACGCCCGGAGGCACCTTTACCCACTTCAGCGCAGAACACTTCGGCGCGCTCGCCTGTACGCTGGAGTTGGGCAAAGCGTTGCCTTTCGGTCACAACGATCTTCGCCAGTTCGCTCCGACCTCTGCCGCACTGACCTGTTTACTGACGGGGCAAATTGACCAGGCCGATGGCACTCCGCCTGTCCGCTACCGGGTGGCGTCACAGATCACCCGGCGCAGCGATGCGTTTGTGCTGCACATGGACAGCCAGACGCTCAACTTTACCCCGTTTACCGCAGGCACGCTGCTGGCGGAAGATGGCGATGAGCGTTTTATGGTTACGCATGACGTGGAATACGTGCTATTTCCCAACCCCGGCGTGGCGTTGGGATTACGTGCTGGTTTGATGCTGGAGAAAATAAGTTAACGTATTTCCCGCAGGCGAGGGCCTGTGGGTTTTATTTTATTGTGCGCCGGGAAATTAATCCGGACTATTCCTGGTGAACTGCTTTATTTATCATCACTACTCAGGTATAGTTCTTCATATTCCCTGTAAAATCATGTTGTTGTCATTTTTCCTTTCAACTCTTCACCATAATTTCTTTTTTTCTCCACAATTGGCGAAAAAATGTTTTTTACACTTTCATTGTTTTACCGATGCTCTGACTAATTGACGATTAAGTCGGTAAAGTTAATCTCGTCAACACGGCGCTGTACTTCTTCGGAGGTGACAAGAAAGCCGTAAAATAACTGAAAGGAAGGATAAAGATTATGCGTAAATTAACTGCACTGTTTGTTGCCTCTGGGCTGGCGCTGGGCGCTGCGAACCTGGCTCATGCAGCGGATACCACCGCTGCGCCGGCAGACGCCAAACCGATGATGCAACATAAAGGCAAATTTGGTCCACATCATGACATGATGTTTAAAGACCTGAACCTGACCGATGCTCAGAAACAGCAGATCCGCGACATCATGAAGGACAAGCGTGATCAGATGAAGCGTCCGCCAGTTGAAGAACGCCGCGCAATGCACGACATCATCGCCAGCGATACCTTCGATAAAGCGAAGGCAGAAGCGCAGATTGCGAAGATGGAAGAGCAGCGCAAAGCCAATATGCTGGCACACATGGAAACGCAGAATAAGATCTACAACATTCTGACCCCGGAACAGAAAAAACAATTTAATGCCAATTTTGAGAAGCGTCTGACAGAACGTCCGGCGCGTGACGGTAAAATGCCTGTACCTGCTGAGTAATCGCTTAGCAGACCTATTCGAAGACCGCCGGTCTTGTCCATCCTCTCCACTGAGGCGATGGGCAGGATCGGCGGTTTTTTCTTTGTCTGACCCTAAGGAAAATCATCGTGGCTGCCGATAACGACGTTGTGCTTTATTATGTTGCATGATGTTTATCAGGAGTGATGATGCAATACTTTGATATCCGCAAGATGCCGGTCAATCTCTGGCGCAACGGCGCCGGTGAAACGCGTGAAATTTGCTGTTTTCCTCCGGCGACCCGCGACTTTCACTGGCGCGCCAGCATTGCTTCTATCGCCGGTAATGGCGAATTTTCG
The DNA here is from genome assembly GCF_000981805.1 of Citrobacter amalonaticus Y19. Classification (NCBI taxonomy): domain Bacteria; kingdom Pseudomonadati; phylum Pseudomonadota; class Gammaproteobacteria; order Enterobacterales; family Enterobacteriaceae; genus Citrobacter; species Citrobacter amalonaticus. The sequence goes on from NZ_CP011132.1 coordinate 1,297,533, forward strand.
CTCTTTCCAGGTGTTGAGCGGGTGATCACTCTGCTGGAAGGCAGCGAAGTGACGCTGGAAAGCCAGGGGGCGTTCAGCCACACCCTCAAGCAGCATCAGCCGTTTACGTTTGCCGGTGAGCGCGTGGTGAAAGCCAAACTCACGGAAGGGCAGATGTCGATGGATTTTAATATCATGACCCGGCGTGACGCCTGCCAGGCGAAAGTTCGGGTGGCCGATCGCACCTTCACGACCTTTGGCTCGCGCGGTGGCGTGGTATTTGTCATTAGCGGTGCCTGGCAACTGGGCGATAAACTGCTGACGGCGGATCAGGGCGCCTGCTGGCACGACGGAAAACATACGCTACGGCTGCTGAAAGCGGAGGGAAAACTGTTGTTTAGCGAGATAACCTGGCTGCGGGGGTACTCCCCGGACGACGTTCAATGACGGCGACGCATGGCTCACTTCTGCGTGCAGGCCAGAGGGACGCACCCTCTGGCGGGTTCATTTTTATTGCTTCCAGAAGTCATCAAACACGGTAATCGGCGGACGGCGCTTATGCTCCGTCTTCAGATACCAGCCTTCAATGATTTTCGCGATGGCGGCATCCACCGCTTTTCCTTCCAGATAGTCATCGATGTTTTCATAGGTCACGCCCAGCGCGGCTTCATCCGGCAGAGAAGGGCGATCGTCTTCGAGATCGGCGGTAGGCGCTTTCTTATAAAGGTGCTCCGGACAACCCAATGCCGCCAGCAGTTGTTTCCCCTGGCGCTTGTTGAGGCGAAATAGCGGATTAATATCCGTACCACCGTCGCCGTACTTGGTGAAGAAACCGGTGATGGCCTCTGCCGCATGGTCGGTACCCACCACCACGCCGCTGGTCATACCCGCGATACTGTACTGCGCCTTCATGCGCTCACGGGCTTTTTCATTGCCACGGACGAAATCGCTCAGTTCAATACCGGCTTCCCGCAGGGCCTGTTCGCTCGCCAGCACGGCACCTTTGATATTCACAGTCAACACGCGGTCTGGCTGGATAAAGTCGATGGCGTCCTGACAATCCTGCTCATCAGCCTGGACGCCATAGGGCAGGCGAACGGCGATAAATTGCAGCGCGTCGTTACCGGTTTCAGCACGCAGTTCGCTGATAGCGGTCTGGCACAGTTTACCTGCCAGCGTCGAGTCTTGCCCCCCGCTGATGCCCAGCACCAGGCTTTTCAGGAAGGGATAGCGTTGTAGATACGCTTTCAGGAAATCTACGCTGCGGCGAATTTCCTCTTCTGGATTAATGTGCGGTTTTGCGCCAAGCGCTTTGATGATCTCTTGTTGCAGAGTCATTTACCCCCTCCCACTATAAAAGAATAAAATCAGACCGTGTTTAAGCTAACCCTTTGCTGTGTAAACGACAAGAGAACACAGGCTGAGTGGTGCTTAAAACGACATCCTGCCGCCTGAACGGAATCTGGCGAAACATTCGCGCGCTAAGCGTTAGCTTGAAAAATAACAGATTCTATTCCAGGCTTATATAACATGCTGATTAGAAAGAGGACGAAAAATGAACAGGACTATTGCAGGAATTTTCAGTGCAGCGGCGGTATTAACAATGCTTGCAGGGTGTACGGCGTACGATCGTACGAAAGACCAATTTGTCCAGCCTGTGGTCAAAGATGTGAAAAAAGGCATGAGCCGCGCGCAGGTTGCGCAGATTGCCGGGAAACCGTCGTCTGAGGTGAGCATGATCCATGCTCGCGGTACCTGCCAGACCTACATCCTGGGTCAACGTGATGGTAAAGCGGAAACCTATTTCGTGGCGCTGGATGATACCGGCCATGTTATCAACTCAGGCTACCAGAGCTGCGCTGAGTACGACACCGACCCGCAGGCAGCGAAGTAGTCATAACTGTCTATTGCCTGAACAGCTCAACAAACCGGCCACTGCGCCGGTTTTTTTGTAACGAAGATGATCTTATTTATTGATGCGAATTATTTACCCGAAGTGTGAGGGGTGTCATAACGCCAGGTCAATGAGAGACAATTTAGTTGGTCAAGGAAATACCATCAACAGGTGCGATGCCGTATACTCATTTCAGACACAGAAATAAGTTTTCCGGTTACGCAGGTTGTCCAGAACATAGATGCAGGTTGAGGCTTGCGGCGTGTCTGGTTGACAGATAATCGCACATGAGGAATGTCTGAATGGAAAAGAAACACATTTATCTGTTTTGCTCTGCGGGTATGTCTACCTCTTTGTTAGTGTCAAAGATGCGCGCGCAGGCGGAAAAGTACGAAGTCCCGGTTATTATTGATGCATTCCCGGAAACGCTTGCCGGAGAAAAAGGACCCGACGCCGACGTGGTATTATTAGGTCCGCAAATTGCTTATATGTTGCCCGAAATTCAGCGTTTGTTACCGAACAAACCTGTAGAAGTGATTGACTCGCTGCTGTATGGCAAAGTCGATGGTTTAGGCGTGCTTAAGGCTGCGGTTGCAGCAATTAAAAAAGCCGCTGCAAATTAATATTTTAAATTTTCCCGTCAAAGAGTTATTTCATTTACATATACCGCAATAATCAATTGCGGTTTTTAAGGGTATTTTTCTATGAGTAACGTCATTGCTTCACTTGAAAAGGTACTCCTTCCTTTTGCTGTCAAAATAGGAAAGCAGCCACACGTTAATGCAATCAAAAACGGCTTTATTCGTTTAATGCCATTAACCCTCGCGGGGGCCATGTTTGTATTAATCAATAACGTTTTCCTGAGCTTTGGGGAGGGGTCATTTTTTTATTCCCTCGGCGTTCGGCTGGATGCATCAACTATTGAAAATCTCAATAGTCTGAAAGGCATCGGCGGAAACGTTTATAACGGTACGTTAGGCATTATGTCACTGATGGCGCCATTCTTTATCGGTATGGCACTGGCGGAAGAACGCAAAGTCGACTCCCTGGCGGCCGGTCTGTTATCGGTTGCGGCCTTTATGACCGTAACGCCTTACAGCGTGGGCGAAGCCTATGCGGTAGGGGCGAACTGGTTGGGCGGCGCGAATATCATTTCCGGTATTATTATCGGTCTGGTCGTCGCGGAAATGTTTACCTTTATTGTTCATCGCAACTGGGTAATCAAATTACCCGATAGCGTACCGGCATCCGTCTCCCGTTCATTCTCAGCATTGATTCCGGGTTTTATTATCCTCTCGGTGATGGGGATCATCGCCTGGGCGCTGACGACCTGGGGAACCAACTTCCACCAGATCATTATGGATACCATCTCTACACCGCTGGCATCGCTGGGCAGCGTGGTTGGCTGGGCGTACGTGCTCTTTGTTCCGCTGCTGTGGTTCTTCGGTATCCACGGATCGCTTGCGCTGACGGCGCTGGACAGCGGCATCATGACGCCGTGGGCGCTGGAAAACATCTCTATCTATCAGCAGTATGGTTCAGTGGATGCCGCGCTCGCTGCCGGTAAGACGTTCCACGTCTGGGCCAAGCCGATGCTCGACTCCTATATTTTCCTCGGCGGCAGCGGCGCAACGCTGGGTCTGATCCTCGCGATTTTCATCGCCTCTCGCCGTGCGGATTATCGCCAGGTGGCGAAGCTGGCGTTACCTTCTGGTCTCTTCCAGATTAACGAACCGATTCTGTTTGGTCTGCCGATCATCATGAACCCGGTGATGTTCATTCCGTTCATTCTGGTCCAACCGATTCTGGCCGCGATTACGCTGATAGCGTACTACCTGGGTATCATCCCGCCGATAACTAACATCGCGCCGTGGACCATGCCGACCGGGCTGGGGGCGTTCTTTAACACCAACGGCAGCGTTGCTGCTCTGCTGGTCGCCTTGTTCAACTTAGGGATTGCGACCCTGATTTACCTGCCGTTCGTGGTGGTTGCAAACAATGCGCAGAACGTTATCGACAAGGAAGAGAGCGAAGAAGATATCGCTAATGCACTGAAATTTTAAGTTTAACCCGGCATGTGGCAACGCATGCCGGGCCGTCAAAGAGGAATGATTTATGATGGATCTCGATAATATTACTGATACGCAGGCCGAAGCCGAAGAGCTCGAAGAAGTGGTGATGGGGCTTATTATCAACTCCGGGCAGGCGCGCAGTCTGGCCTACGCGGCGTTGAAGCAGGCGAAGCAGGGCGACTTCGACGCGGCGAAAATGATGATGGAGCAGTCGCGCATGGCGCTGAATGAAGCGCATCTGGTGCAGACGAAACTGATTGAAGGCGATCAGGGCGAAGGTAAAATGAAAGTCAGTCTGGTTCTGGTTCACGCGCAGGATCACCTGATGACGTCAATGCTGGCCCGCGAACTGGTGACAGAGTTGATTGAGCTTCATGAGAAGCTGAAATAGTAAGGAGTCGATGATGCAACTACAGGCTACCGCACCGGAAATCACCATTGCCCGTGAACAACAGTTGTTTAACGGTAAAAATTTCCATGTCTTTATCTACAACAAGACAGAGAGCGCCTGCGGACTGCATCAGCACGATTACTATGAATTTACGCTGGTGCTCACGGGGCGCTATTACCAGGAGATCAACGGTAAACGCGTGCTGCTGGAACGGGGCGATTTTGTGTTTGTCCCGCTCGGGTCGCACCATCAGAGCTTCTACGAGTTCGGCGCAACGCGTATTCTCAACGTTGGTATCAGTAAACGTTTTTTTGAACAGCACTACAGCCCGCTCATGCCGTTCTGTTTTGTGGCATCGCAGGTCTATCGCACCAACAGCGCATTTTTAACCTATGTCGAGACGGTTATCGCGTCGCTCAACTTTCGTGATACCGGACTGGAAGAGTTTGTCGAAGTGGTCACCTTCTACATTATCAACCGTCTGCGCCATTATCGTGAAGAACAGGTTCTTGATGATATTCCGCAGTGGCTGAAAGCCACCGTGGAAACCATGCATAATAAAGCGCAGTTTGGCGAGAATGCTCTGGAAAATATGGTTTCCCTGTCCGCCAAATCTCAGGAATACCTGACGCGAGCGACTCAGCGTTATTACAGCAAAACGCCGATGCAATTGATTAATGAAATTCGCATCAACTTTGCCAAGAAACAGCTGGAGATGACGAACTATTCCGTAACGGATATTGCCTATGAAGCGGGATACAGTAGTCCAAGCCTGTTTATTAAGACGTTTAAAAAAATGACGTCATTTACGCCTAATAGCTACAGAAAAAAACTCACGCAATATAATCAGTAATTTTTTTACTCAACAACCAGGTTTACGCTTGCCCATTATTGACGCGGGACGCCTGCGTCATACCTGACAGAGGGCAGAGCATCATTCACGCCAGTGTTAAGCACTGAAGGGAGAAACGATGAGCCAGAAATTAAAAGTCGTCACCATTGGTGGCGGGAGCAGTTACACCCCGGAATTGCTGGAAGGATTTATTAAGCGCTACCACGAATTGCCGGTTTCCGAATTGTGGCTGGTTGACGTCGAAGGTGGCGAAGAAAAACTGGATATCATTTACCAACTTTGCCAGCGCATGATTGAAAAAGCCGGCGTGCCGATGAAGGTGTTCAAGACCCTGGATCGCCGTGAAGCGCTGAAAGATGCCGATTTCGTGACTACGCAACTGCGCGTAGGACAGTTGAAAGCGCGTGAACTGGATGAGCGTATTCCGCTGAGCCACGGCTATCTGGGACAGGAAACCAACGGTGCCGGTGGCCTGTTCAAAGGGTTGCGTACCATCCCGGTGATTTTCGACATCATTAAAGACGTGGAAGCGTTGTGCCCGAATGCCTGGGTGATTAACTTTACCAACCCGGCCGGCATGGTCACTGAGGCAGTCTATCGCCATACGAACTTCAAACGCTTTATTGGCGTGTGCAACATTCCGGTAGGGATGAAGATGTTCATCCACGATGTGCTGGCGCTGAAAGAGAGTGACAACCTGTCGATCGACCTGTTTGGTCTCAACCACATGGTGTTCATCAAAGATGTGATCGTCAATGGTCAGTCACGCTTTGCCGAACTGCTGGACGGCGTGGCCTCGGGTCAGCTTAAAGCGTCGACGGTGAAAAACATTTTCGATCTGCCGTTCAGCGAAGGGCTGATTCGTTCTCTGAATCTGCTGCCATGCTCGTATCTGCTGTACTACTTCAAGCAAAAAGAGATGCTGGCGATCGAGATGGGTGAATACTATAAGGGCGGCGCGCGGGCACAAATCGTGCAGAAGGTCGAGAAACAGCTGTTCGATCTGTATAAGAACCCGGAACTGAACGTCAAGCCGAAGGAGCTGGAACAGCGCGGCGGTGCATACTACTCTGACGCCGCCTGTGAAGTCATTAATGCGATTTTCAATGACAAGCAGACCGAACATTACGTCAACATTCCGCATCACGGTCACGTTGATAACATTCCGGCTGACTGGGCGGTAGAGATGACCTGTACGCTGGGCCGCGACGGGGCTACGCCGACGCCGCGCATTACCCATTTTGACGAGAAAGTGTTGGGATTGATCTATACCATCAAAGGCTTTGAAGTGGCTGCCAGCAATGCGGCGCTGAGCGGTGAGTTTAACGATGTGCTGCTGGCGCTGAACCTGAGTCCGCTGGTGCATTCGGATCACGACGCAGAAGGTCTGGCGCGTGAACTGATTCTGGCGCACGAAAAGTGGTTGCCAAACTTTGCCGGGTGCATCGCGAAGCTGAAAGGCGCACAACACTAAAGAGGTTGGCTATGGAACGCTTATTGATTGTAAACGCGGACGATTTTGGCCTGAGCAAAGGGCAAAACTACGGCATCGTGGAGGCCTGTCGCCACGGCGTGGTGACGTCGACCACGGCGCTGGTAAACGGTGATGCCATTGAGCATGCGGTCACGTTAAGCCGTGACCTGCCGACGCTGGCGGTGGGCATGCACTTTGTTCTGACGCTGGGAAAACCTCTGACCGAGATGCCGGGATTAACCCGTGAAGGGCGTCTGGGAAAATGGATCTGGCAGATGGCTGAGGAAGATACGTTGCCACTGGACGACATCGCCCGTGAGCTTGCCTGTCAGTATCAGCGTTTCATCGACCTGTTCGGGCGGGAGCCTACGCATCTGGATAGTCATCACCATGTGCATATGTTCCCGCAACTCTTCCCCCTTGTTGCGCGTTTTGCCGCAGAGCGCAATGTTGCACTGCGCATTGACCGCCAGTCGGTGTTTCAGGCGGCAGATCTTCCGGCGACGCTGCGCAGTTCGCAGGGATTCAGCAGTGAGTTTTATGGGGAAGAAATTACTGAAGCGTTGTTTCTTCATGTTCTCGATGACTCCGCAAAGCGTGGAGAATCCTCACTGGAAGTCATGTGTCACCCGGCGTTTGTCGACGATACCATCCGTCAGAGCGCTTACTGTTACCCCCGTTTGACTGAGCTGGACGTGCTGACCTCGGCATCGCTCAAGTATGCGATTGCGGAACGCGGCTACCGTCTGGGCAGTTTTCTTGATGTCTGACTCCTGAGTTTGCGGCGCGTGGTGCGCCGCTTTTTTTTGCCCATCGCCGTGTTCTTGTTTTCATTTTCCCTCTCCCGCCCTGTTAATTTCGTTATCGCCTGCGCAAACGCACGCCCGGTGCAGGACGTGCAGGGGTAAAATCGGCTAAGATAGTTCTTTTCTGATTTTTGAATTTGTCTTAGTGAAGCAATTAATGATGAAACCTCTTCGCCAACAAAATCGCCCGGTTATTAGCTATGTTCCGCGTGTTGAACCTGCACCGCCCGAACATGCGATAAAAATGGACGCGTTTCGTGACGTGTGGATCTTGCGCGGGAAGTATGTCGCGTTTGTCTTAATGGGGGAGTCATTCCACCGTTCGCCGACGTTTAGCGAGGCGGAATCGGCCCAGCGCTGGGCAAATCAGGTTCGTCAGGAAAACGAAATAGCGGATTAATTCCGGTATAAAAAAACCGCCCCGAAGGGCGGTTTTCTGTTTTTGGGATACTTAGTGATGCGCCAGTTCGGCGTCGTCTTCAGCATCCAGAATGGTTTTATCGGTTTGCTTCAGCCACTGGCTGGTCAACGTACCGGCCGTCATCGAACCGCTGACGTTCAGCGCGGTACGACCCATGTCGATCAGCGGCTCAACGGAGATGAGCAGCGCCACCAGAGTGACAGGCAGGCCCATTGCTGGCAGAACAATCAGCGCCGCGAACGTGGCGCCGCCACCGACACCGGCTACCCCGGCGGAGCTGACGGTAACAATACCGACCAGCGTTGCAATCCAGACCGGATCCAGCGGGTTAATGCCAACCGTCGGCGCCACCATGACGGCCAGCATGGCCGGATACAAACCAGCACAACCGTTCTGACCAATCGTCGCGCCGAAGGAGGCGGCGAAGCTGGCGATAGATTCCGGCACGCCCAGACGACGGGTTTGCGCTTCCACGTTCAGCGGGATAGAGGCTGCGCTGGAACGACTGGTGAAGGCGAAGGTCAGAACCGGCCACACTTTGCGGAAGTATTTGAGCGGGCTCACGCCATTCACGCCCAGCAACACGCCGTGGACGACGAACATAATGCCCAGGCCGAGGTATGAGGCGACAACAAAGCTACCCAGCTTAATGATGTCCTGCAGGTTGGAACCGGCCACCACTTTGGTCATCAGCGCCAGGACGCCATAAGGCGTTAACTGCATGACCAGGCGGACCAGTTTCATCACCCAGCTTTGCAGGGTGTCGATAGCGGTCAGCACGCGTTCGCCTTTTGGCGCATCATCTTTCAGTAATTTCAGCGCCGCGACACCGAGGAAGGCGGCAAAAATCACCACGCTGATGATAGAGGTGGGGTTCGCGCCGGTCAGATCGGCAAACGGGTTTTTCGGGACAAACGAGAGCACCAGTTGTGGGACGCTGAGATCGGCCACTTTACCGACATAGTTGGTTTCAATGGCATTCAGACGCGCTGTCTCTGCGCCGCCTTGAACCAGACCCTCGGCGGTCAGACCAAACAGATTAGTCACCAGCACCCCGACCAGTGCGGCAATCAGCGTAGTGAACAGCAGAGTACCGATGGTCAGGAAGCTGATTTTGCCCAACTGAGAGGCATTATGCAGACGGGCAACCGCGCTCAGAATCGAGGCGAATACCAGCGGCATGACGATCATTTGCAGCAGTTGAACGTAGCCGTTACCGACGATGTTGAACCACTGAACGGAATCTTTCAGTACCTGGCTGTCAGAGCCATAAATGGTGTGCAGCGCAAGGCCAAAGACCACGCCCATGACCAGACCGACCAGTACTTTCTTTGCCAGACTCCATTGTTTGTGGCGGGCTTGCGCCAGCACAAACAGCAGAATGACGAACACCACGATGTTCGCGATTAATGGAAAATTCATCCCCGTTCTCCTGATTTTATTATTCGTCCCGCTGAGTCACAGCGATCCTGTTGTCGCAAGGTTAGCAGAACTGTGACCTGGCTCTTATATTCAAATGGAATTGTTTATGCCAAAAACGCGATTTCCGCTGTTTTACTGGTCGATTTGATGCTTTATAAAGCGATTGAACTGCCATTGCAGCGTGTTAATCATATCGGATGACCAGCGAACTGCACTGTTCTGGGGCAAGGTTTGTGGCATCCACACCGCCCAGGCAAACAGCGCCATGCAGAGAAATCGTTCCAGTTGATTGCCCTTTTGCGGGACCAGAATCGGCAGGCGAAAGCGCCAGCGACAGGGCCAGAGCAGAGGGACGCCCGCTGGCGTCAGCATATCCGCAGCAATATGACTCAGATAGCCCACCACCATGCCCTGTAAGGCGTCGGCGGGGATGACCCAACTCTCCGGCACCTTCAGGTAGAAGGTGGCCAGCAGCGCAAAGACGGCCAACAGACTGTGGGTAAATCCGCGATGACCAAACGCCCGGGCGATCGGTTTCGAAACCCATTTCAGGCGCTGACCGAGGAATGACTTTGGGTGATCGATGTCCGGTAACAGACAGGTCAGAATCGCGGAGGGAACAATATGCCACCAGTCACCCTGCGCGAGCACGGGCGTCAGCTCCGCGTTTTTAGCGAACACCGCGCAGGCAATTGAAAAGAGGAGGTGACCTTCCGCCGTCATGATAAAACCTGATAAACTGTGAATTCGTACAGTATAGGATTTTTATACAGTGGGCGGAAGTGGTGACGTTGTAACTCTTTGTCAATAATGCGCGTTTATCGCGCTAACCAACCCCCATCGACGGCAAGCGTATAACCGTTGATGTAATCCGACGCGGGTGATGCGAGGAAAACGACCGGGCCTTGTAGATCCTCTGGCGTTCCCCAGCGCCCCACCGGGATGCGATCGACAATCTCTTGATTGCGCCCGGCATCTTCCCGCAGTTGTTGGGTATTGTTGGTCGCCATGTAGCCGGGAGCGATGGCGTTGACGTTAATCTGATGCGGTGCCCACTCGTTGGCTAATAATCGGGTAATGCCCAGCACGCCGCTCTTTGAGGCCGTATAGGACGGGACGCGAATCCCGCCCTGAAACGACAGCATTGAGGCGATATTAATGATTTTGCCGCCCAGACCCTGAGCGATGAACTGGCGCGCCACGGCCTGGGAGAGAAAGAAGAGTGATTTGAGGTTCAGATTCATCACGTCATCCCAGTCTTTTTCAGTAAAACTGAGCGCGTCTTCGCGACGAATGGTCCCGGCGTTGTTCACCAGAATGTCGATGCGACCGAATTTCTCAACCGCCTGGGCGATAACATCCGCGATAACCTCCTGCTGGCTCAGGTCGGCCTGAATGGCGAAAAAGCGCCGTCCCAGCGCGTCCACTTTGGCGGCGGTGTCATGAGGGAGATTGCGGTTCACGCCGACGATGTCGCAACCGGCTTGCGCCAGTGCAACCGTCATCCCTTGTCCAAGTCCGGTATCGCAACCGGTGACGATGGCGACTTTACCTGTGAGACGAAATGCATCCAGAATCATAATGACCTCGGCTATCCGTTTTTATCTGTTATGTGCCCTGAAATAAGGATAGGAGAGGAGCGGAAGGAATACAATTAAAATGAAACGTTGTTTTAAATTTATTGGTTATCTGCCGAAACGGGCAATGTCGCCATTGCCCGTTCCCGGTTAGCCGCGCAAATCGGCGACAGTCAGTTCCGTAAGTGAATTGAGCCTGACGTCGGCGAGGATATAGCGCGGATCGTGTCGCACCTCTTTGTCCGGCACGACGATGGAGCGCATCCGCGCGGCCTTAGACGCCACCATGCCGTTGACGGAATCTTCCAGTGCGACGCAGCACAACGGGTCGACGCCCAGTTTTGCCGCACAATCGATATAAACCTGCGGATGCGGTTTGCTGTAGGGCAGTTTTTCCGCCGAGGCGAGGGCATCAAAGCTCTCCCGCAGGTCAAACATCGCCAGAACTTTTTCCAGCATATGCAGCGGGGACGCTGACGCCAGTCCCACCTTCAAACCTTGTGCTTTACACAACGCGATAGCGTCTTTGACGCCTGGCAACAGCGGACGTGTCTCTTCAACCAGGCCAATCGCGCGGGTAATGACGCGGTCGGTGACCTCCTGGCGGCTCGGCCCGTTCCACGGTTGCTGAGCAAACCAGAGATCGACAACCACATCGATGCGTAGCCCCAGCGTATCCGGGAGTTCGTGACGACGAGTGATATCGACGCCGACGCTGGACAGTACATCCAGTTCAGCCCGATCCCACAGCGGCTCGGAATCAATCAGTAATCCATCCATATCGAATATTGCCGCAAGAATTTGACGCGGGGTTGACATTACAACCTCTCCTGTTGAGCATTAAATGTAGGGTATTCAGCGTTAGCCGCTATCATAACGTTTTTAAAGATCGGGCGAAAAGGGTTATCAGCAGGTAGACTTAAGCCAAAACGACGCGTCTTCATCAAGGGGAACTCATGACGTATCAACAAGCTGGACGCATAGCAGTGTTAAAAAGGATCGTAGGATGGGTGATATTTATCCCGGCGCTTCTCTCCACGCTGATTTCAGCCCTGAAATTTATGTACGCGCACAGCGAAAAGCAGGAAGGGATTAACGCGGTGATGCTCGATTTTACCCATGTCATGATTGATATGATGCGAGTGAATACCCCGTTTCTGAACCTCTTCTGGTACAACTCGCCGACGCCGGATTTTCAGAATAGCCTGAATATTATGTTCTGGCTGATTTTTGCGCTGATTTTTATCGGACTGGCGATGCAGGATTCCGGTGCGCGCATGAGCCGCCAGGCGCGGTTTTTACGTGAAGGCGTTGAAGACCAGTTAATTCTGGAGAAAGCCAAGGGCAGTGAAGGGCTGTCTCGCGAGCAGATTGCGTCGCGCATTGTGGTGCCGCATCACACGATTTTCCTGCAGTTTTTCCCACTCTACATCCTGCCGGTGATTATCATCGTTCTCGGCTATGTGTTCTTTTCACTGCTGGGATTTGTCTGAACAAAAAGGCCGCCATCCGGCGGCCTGTTGATATCAACCATGATTACGCCGCGAGCAGTCTGTCCATTGCCTTCTGTGCAATCACCAGATGCTGACCGCCAAACAGTCTTGCCCGGTTGAGCAAGGTATACAGTTGATAGACCGGTTGCCGGTCGAGAAAATCTAACGGCAGCGGCGATACCGACTGATAACCGTCATAAATTTGCGGCGGCTGTTCGGTATGCAGCGGCAACATCGCCAGATCGCACTCTCTGTCTCCCCAGTAACAGGCCGGATCAAACAGATACGGACCGTCTGGCCCGAGCGCGCAGTTCCCGGACCACAAATCGCCGTGCAGCAAAGAGGGCTGCGGCTGGTGAGAGGAGAGACGCTGCTGCACATGTTCGACAATGGCGTCAATATTGCCAAAGGCAATGCCTTTTTCCGCCGCCAGTTCAAGTTGCCAGCCAATGCGCTGCTCGGCGAAGAAGGTAGACCAGCGGCGCTGCCAGGCATTGGGTTGCGGCGTGGTCGAGAGCGCATTATCGAAGTCCAGCCCAAACTGCGGCTGATCGCTCCATTCATGCAGATGGGCAAGTTGTTGCCCCAGAATAAACGCACTATGCGCGTCCAGCGGACGGGGAGGGAGATAATCCATCACCAGAAAGCTGTAATCACGATCCGCACCCACCGCCCACACTTTGGGGACCGTCACCGTATGGCTGCGTGATAACAGTTCTAATTGATCGGCTTCTGCCGTGAAGCCGGGAAGCAGTTCTCGTTCATCACATTTAACGAAGAAATCGCGTCCCGCATAGCGTAAATGCCACGCGGCATGAATTTCTCCGCCAGGCAGTTCGTTACGCAGTTCGATTTCGCCTTCACCGAGTTGCTCGCTTAAAAGACGACTGATAGCCTGCCACATGATGTCTCTCCCCATGTTGTCTGCCAGATCATAAGGTTAGCGCAAAGATGCGGTTAAAAAACACGAACTAACGCACACCGTGGACGTGTTTTCATGGTAATGGCATTTATTGTCCGCTGAGATCCCACTCTTCCCAGGTCACAACGCTGACTTCCGGCACTTTATCCAGCGCACTTTCAGCCAGCCCCGCGGCCAGTGCTTTAACCTCGTCCGGACTCTGGGCGCTAATCAGCCCAAAAGTATTGGTCCCCAGCTCATGCACATTCCCGTCATCATCCGTGAGGGTGAGCAGAAAACCGGCTCGGGTGAGATGGTTGTTCAGCTCATTGATTTCCGTTAAGGAGTCCTCGTGGAACGTGATAGTAATAACATATCGGGTGATTTCCCCACTGGCCATTTGACACCCCTTTGTAATCTCATGAGTTTGTAGCATAGACGGTGAACGCGTATGCCGACAGGTTTGGGCGACATTCCCCCTCGAAAAGAGGGGGAAATCATTACGGCTGGCTAAGGTAGGCGTAGATTTTTTGCGTGTCGTCGTGCGAGCACAGGCGCGTGCCCTGGTTGATGGTCGCGGCGCTACCGGCCGCAACGCCGAAGCGCACCATATCCTCAAGTGAGGCGCCTTCAGCCAGTTTGAGGGTCATTGCCCCCACCATGCTGTCACCCGCGCCAACGGTGCTCTGGCTTTTAACCGGCGGTGGGACAACCTGCACGCAGGTTTTGCTGTCCACGCCCAGCGCGCCCTGAGGACCGAGGGAGACGACAACGCGCTGCGCTTTGCCGCTGCGGATAATTTCCTGCGCCGCTTTGCGCACGTCATCAGGCTGGGTGAGTTCGCGGTTAACCAGCGCGCTCAGTTCTTTCTGGTTGGGTTTGACCAGTTCAATATTGCCAATGGCTAACGCGGCCGTCAGCGCGTCGCCGGAGCTGTCAATAATGCAGCGGATCCCTTGTTTCTGCGCGGCGGTAATTAACTGGCTGAGTTTTTCGACTTTGACACCCGGCGGTAAACTGCCGCTGATAACCAGAATGGCGCCGGATTCTATCTCCAGCACCTGTTCTTCTATCTGGCGAAACTCATCGTCATTCAATGCCGCGCCGGGCATGACAAAACGATACTGCTCGCCGCTGGATTCGACATGAACATGCAGGTTTTGACGCGTCCAGTCTTTTGCATCAATGGTCGCTACCGGAACGTTTTCATCGGCGAGTAGCGCGACCAGATGCTCACCGGTTGCGCCGCCGACGGGGAAAATGGCGGTTGCCGTTCCACCCAGATGGGCAATGGCGCGGGCGACATTAATGCCACCGCCGCCAGGTTCAAATACCGGGGCAGTACAGCGAAGTTTCCCTTCGGGATAGATTTGCGGGGTGATCGTTGCGCTATCGAGAGAGGGCGCAAGCGTCAACGTATAGATACGTACCATCGTTACCTCCTGTTAGGCTGCGTTCAGTCTGGCACCGAATAGCCTTAAAGTGAAGTCATTAACAATATGATTAATTAAAGTTTATTTATTTTATTTGCTGTAAAGTTATATAAATATTTAATTGCTTTGAGAGCTCTCTTATTCAAAAAATGAAATAAGAATTCATTGCTATGTTATTCGAGCCTTTTTATAATTTGTTACCTTTCCTGGGGCGTTTGTCATTGATCCCTCTGAAAGTTTCCGGGACCGTAAAGGTCTCTTTTTTTGTTGTACGGACTCTTTATAAATGAAGCTTTTAAAGACAGTTCCCGCTGCCGTTCTGCTGGCGGGGGGCGTGTTTGCGTCAATGTATGCAACTGCCGATGATTCCGTTTTTACTGTCATGGATGACCCCTCAAGTGCGAAGAAACCCTTCGAAGGCAATCTCAACGCCGGTTACCTTGCGCAGTCAGGCAACACGAAAAGTTCTTCTTTGACCGCGGACACGACCATGACCTGGTACGGGCAAGCAACGGCCTGGTCACTGTGGGGGAACGCGAGCAACACCTCTTCCAATGATGAACGCTCTTCAGAGAAATATGCGGTTGGCGGTCGTAGTCGTTACAACGTGACCGATTATGACTACCTTTTCGGCCAGGCGAGTTGGCTGACGGACCGTTATAACGGCTACCGTGAGCGCGACGTGTTCACCGCCGGTTATGGTCGCCAGTTTCTTAACGGTCCCGTACATAGCTTCCGTTTTGAATTTGGTCCGGGCGTACGTTACGACGAGCATACTGATGGCACCACAGAAACGCAGCCGCTGGGCTATGCCTCTGGTGCGTATGCATGGCAGATTTCAGACAACACCAAATTCACGCAAGGCGTGTCGGTGTTTGGTGCTGAAGATACCACGCTGAACTCCGAGACGGCGCTGAATGTGGCAATCAATGAGCACTTTGGCCTGAAAGTGGCCTACAACGTGACGTGGAACTCCGAACCGCCGGAGACTGCACCGGAGCACACGGACAGACGTACCACCGTCTCTCTGGGCTACCGGATGTAAGCTGAGGCCAGACTGCTCCCAGTCTGGCTTTTTTATTGCGGTGTCTGATGACGATTCGCTCGCTATCGCCTTTCTTCAGAATGTTCACTTCGCCAGAATCACAACGTCTGACGTGACGTGACGTGACGGGGCGTGGTTTCGTGGCTATCCCCAAATCATTGCCGCCCAGCGTAGCAATAACATTGCACCACAGATGACGATCAGGACGACCACCATTTTCCAGTGTTTTTTGGCGAAGCGATTTGATGGCATCATTTATTTCCTGTCGGTTCCAGACGGTTAATCCTAGTGTAACAAAACTGTCAGCCAGTCAGTGAGTGGATATGCATCTTGCATCGTCCAACAGGCAGGAAAAGGAGAGGGCTATGGCTCGTACTCTGCAAGCGCGTTGGTATAGTAATTAAGCTGCCGGTACTGAAGCTTCAACAGTTCCGTCGGCGTCAGGCCAGTATAGAGCCGACATGTTTTGATGAAATGTGCTTGATCGTAGTAGCCGTGGTTAATTGCGCCGTTCAGGACATCACCTTCCGTCAGGAGCTGACGCAGCGTTCTCTGAAAGCGGGCTGTGCGGCAAAAATAGCGCGCATCAACGCCAGTAAATTGGTGAACGCGTCGTAGCATCGTCCGTTCAGTTATCCCCAACTGGTTACGGACTGTCGAGAAAGCATCACCGTAATACAGCCGATTCACCGCCTGCACGAGATCGGTGTTCACCAGATGGCGACGGTCAGTCATAGCCAGCAGCCAGCGTTCTAACCGGCTGATGCGCATGTCATACGATAAATTAATCAGTTCCGGAATGGCACAACGTAGACCCAGATCGGTGAAGGAAGCAGGAACGTCATCGAGTTCATCCATCGCGATACCCAGGAGGGGAAAGCAGGTGGCCGAACGCAGTCGGATTGACAGTAAATCGATTTCCCCCTGGGAGGTGAATGTCATTCTGGACTTGCGCGGGCGAAGCAGGACCGCCTCGCCCTTTGGGACAATGAGGCAATTTGCAGTCTGTGGGTTATCAAGCGGTATCGTCGCAATGCACAGAGGATCGCCGAGGTTGAGCAGCAGTTCGCCCCCGGTACCGGGAAAGAGCGTAGGCAAGTGCGTCCCGGCTGACAGTTGCCAGCACCAGAAATGGGCTATCCAGTCAGCCAGCGCCGGACTGGGTGCGCTGCGGCGTTGCATGTTGATGTTTACCTCAGACTCGATGCCTTACTCAAACAGACTGTCTCCACTTTGGTTTCCCAGTCCCGGATGCAGGTCAAAGCGAACGACACCGACGTGCATTCTGCCTGCCGCCGCTTTCACCATATGTGCAACACCAAGATGACCGAAACCCGCACACAATTCAATTGCCCGAATCCCCTCATCATAGAGCGCATCAAGGAGTTCACCCGCCTGCTGGTAATTGCTCACCGCGATGGTTTTAACCTGTACCTGTTCGGTTTTCACCCAGCCGTTATGGGTTTCAGCCACCGCGTGAGGCGCAACAAATATAAATGCCGCTTTTAAAATATCGCTCATGTCACTTCATCCTGTTTCGTTATCAAAACCTGGATCATACGTTTGATAATGTGAGCGGTATTGTACCAATCCGCCAGGAATGTAGCCGGGAATGCCGAAATATCGTTCTGCACAGGGAGGAAATGCTTGCTAACGTCGTGTTCCAGCTCAATATAAAACAGAAGGGTGCATTCTCCCTTTTTTTAGTGTTACCATCGTTCGACCACATTGCCGCGTTCGTGAAGCGAAGCTGATGTGTCCCAGATTGTGTGCCAATTTAGCAATTGTTGGTTAGATGGCTTCACAACTTACTGTAAACCAATAAATTTTCTCTTTGTATGTGATCTTGCGTATGGGTCACCACTGCAAATAAGGACATAACATGCCTGTTATTACTCTTCCTGATGGCAGTCAACGCCATTACGACCACGCTGTAAGCCCCATGGATGTTGCACTGGACATTGGTCCAGGTCTGGCGAAAGCCACCCTTGCTGGCCGCGTTAATGGCGAGCTGGTTGATGCGTCTGACCTGATCGAAAATGATGCGACGCTCTCTATCATCACCGCAAAAGATGAAGAAGGGCTGGAGATCATTCGTCACTCCTGTGCGCACCTGTTAGGTCATGCGATCAAACAACTTTGGCCAAATACCAAAATGGCTATCGGTCCGGTTGTCGACAATGGTTTCTACTATGATGTGGACCTTGACCGTACGTTGACCCAGGAAGATATCGATGCGCTCGAGAAGCGGATGCACGAGCTCGCTGAGAAAAATTACGACGTTATTAAGAAGAAAGTCAGCTGGCACGAAGCGCGTGAAACCTTCGTGAAGCGTGGCGAGATTTATAAAGTCTCCATTCTTGATGAAAACATTGCCCATGATGACAAACCTGGTTTGTATCATCATGAAGAATATGTCGATATGTGTCGTGGTCCACACGTGCCGAATATGCGTTTCTGCCATCACTTTAAACTGATGAAAACTGCAGGCGCGTACTGGCGTGGCGACAGCGACAACAAGATGCTGCAGCGTATCTACGGAACGGCCTGGGCCGATAAAAAAGCCCTCAGTGCTTATCTGCAACGTCTGGAAGAAGCGGCAAAACGTGACCACCGTAAAATCGGTAAGCAGCTTGACCTGTATCACATGCAGGAAGAAGCGCCGGGTATGGTGTTCTGGCATAACGACGGCTGGACTATCTTCCGTGAACTGGAAGTCTTTGTGCGCTCCAAGCTCAAAGAGTATCAGTATCAGGAAGTGAAAGGACCGTTCATGATGGACCGTGTGCTGTGGGAAAAAACCGGGCACTGGGACAACTACAAAGATGCGATGTTCACCACCTCTTCCGAGAATCGTGAATACTGCATCAAGCCGATGAACTGTCCGGGTCACGTACAGATCTTTAATCAGGGGCTGAAATCCTACCGCGACCTGCCGCTGCGTATGGCCGAGTTTGGTAGCTGCCACCGCAACGAACCGTCAGGTGCGCTGCATGGTCTGATGCGTGTACGCGGCTTCACCCAGGATGATGCGCATATCTTCTGTACTGAAGAGCAAATCCGCGATGAAGTTAACGCGTGCATCCGTATGGTCTACGATATGTACAGCACCTTTGGCTTCGAGAAGATCGTCGTCAAACTCTCCACTCGTCCCGAAAAACGTATCGGTAGCGATGAAATGTGGGATCGTGCTGAGGCGGACCTGGCCGTTGCGCTGGAAGAAAACAATATCCCATTTGAATATCAACTGGGTGAAGGCGCGTTCTACGGTCCGAAAATTGAATTTACCCTGTATGACTGTCTCGATCGCGCATGGCAGTGCGGTACAGTACAGCTGGACTTCTCTCTGCCGTCTCGTCTGAGCGCCTCCTATGTGGGCGAAAACAACGAGCGTCAGGTACCGGTTATGATTCACCGCGCCATTCTTGGGTCTATGGAACGTTTCATTGGTATCCTGACTGAAGAGTTCGCAGGCTTCTTCCCGACCTGGCTTGCGCCGGTTCAGGTAGTGGTGATGAACATTACCGATTCACAGTCTGAATACGTTAACGAATTGACGCAGAAACTACAAAATGCGGGCATTCGTGTAAAAGCAGACTTGAGAAATGAGAAGATAGGCTTTAAAATCCGCGAGCACACTTTACGTCGTGTCCCTTACATGTTGGTCTGTGGCGACAAAGAAGTAGAAGCCGGCAAAGTTGCCGTGCGTACCCGTCGTGGCAAAGACTTGGGCAGCCTGGACGTAAGTGAAGTGATTGAGAAGCTGCAACAAGAGATTCGCAGCCGCAGTCTTCAACAACTGGAGGAATAAGGTATTAAAGGCGGAAAACGAGTTCAAACGGCACGTCCGAATCGTATCAATGGCGAGATTCGCGCCCTGGAAGTTCGCTTAACAGGTCTGGAAGGCGAAGCTTTGGGTATTGTGAGTCTGAGAGAAGCTATCGAAAAAGCTGAAGAAGCTGGAGTAGATTTAGTTGAAATCAGCCCTAACGCCGAACCGCCAGTTTGTCGTATCATGGACTACGGCAAGTTCCTTTATGAAAAGAGTAAGTCTTCTAAGGAACAGAAGAAAAAGCAAAAAGTTATCCAGGTTAAGGAAATTAAATTCCGTCCTGGTACCGATGATGGCGACTATCAGGTAAAACTCCGCAGCCTGATTCGCTTTCTGGAAGATGGCGATAAGGCCAAGATCACGCTGCGTTTCCGCGGTCGTGAGATGGCCCACCAACAGATTGGTATGGAAGTGCTGACGCGCGTCCGTGACGATCTGAGTGAACTGGCAGTAGTCGAATCCTTCCCTACGAAGATCGAAGGCCGCCAGATGATCATGGTGCTCGCTCCTAAGAAGAAACAGTAAGGCCTTCAAGTAACAATGTCTGTGGAGCCAGCGGGTTCCGCAGGCATTGTTCGCCTATGTTTCGTTTATTAACAATGCGAAGTGGAAGTTATTAAGATGCCAAAAATTAAGACCGTACGCGGTGCTGCTAAGCGCTTCAAAAAAACCGGTGGTGGTGGATTTAAGCGTAAGCACGCAAACCTGCGTCATATTCTGACCAAAAAATCGACTAAGCGTAAACGTCACCTGCGTCCAAAAGGCCTTGTTTCTAAAGGCGATCTGGGCCTGGTTATCGCGTGCCTGCCGTACGCATAAGCCGTTAACGTTTTTTTAACTTTTTAATGCCCAATCGGTTTCACCGCGGTGAAAGATGAAGGGCAAATCAGAATAGATACAGGAGAGCACATATGGCTCGCGTAAAACGTGGTGTAATTGCACGCGCACGTCACAAGAAAATTTTGAAACAAGCTAAAGGCTACTACGGTGCGCGTTCTCGCGTATACCGCGTTGCCTTCCAGGCCGTTATCAAAGCAGGTCAGTATGCTTACCGTGACCGTCGTCAACGTAAGCGTCAGTTCCGTCAACTGTGGATTGCGCGTATCAACGCAGCAGCACGTCAGAACGGTATTTCTTACAGCAAATTCATCAACGGCCTGAAAAAAGCCTCTGTTGAAATCGACCGTAAGATCCTGGCTGACATCGCAGTATTCGACAAAGTAGCGTTCACCGCTCTGGTCGAAAAAGCGAAAGCAGCTCTGGCATAAGCCAGTGAAAAGAGGGAGCCTGGCTCCCTCTCTTTTATTTGTTGTACCGTCAATGAGTTGACAATTGATCCGTAACCCTTTTCAATAAAGGTTCTCCGGTTTTACCACACAAGGTAACGCAAGCATGAATGCTGCTATTTTCCGCTTCTTTTTTTACTTTAGCACCTGAATCCGGGAGGCTAGCGCGTGAAAGAAGAAACGAAAAACAGCGCAAAAAAGCCTCCTGATGGAGGCTTTTTTTGTGCCCGAAATCGAGAGATTACGTTCAACGAACCGGTGTCTTCACCGACACAATGAGGAAAACCATGTCACATCTCGCAGAACTGGTAGCCAGTGCGAAGGCGGCCATTAACCAGGCGTCAGATGTTGCCGCGTTAGACAATGTGCGCGTCGAATATTTGGGCAAAAAAGGGCACCTGACCCTTCAGATGACGACTCTGCGCGAGCTGCCACCTGAAGAGCGTCCTGCAGCCGGTGCGGTGATTAACGAAGCGAAAGAGCAGGTACAGCAGGCGCTTAACGCACGTAAAGCGGATCTGGAAAACGCCGTGCTCAATGCGCGTCTGGCGGCGGAAACCATCGACGTTTCTCTGCCCGGTCGTCGTATTGAAAACGGCGGTCTGCATCCGGTAACCCGTACCATCGATCGTATTGAAAGCTTCTTTGGCGAGCTTGGCTTCACCGTGGCGACCGGTCCGGAAATCGAAGATGACTACCACAACTTTGATGCGCTGAATATTCCAGGGCACCATCCGGCTCGTGCAGATCACGACACCTTCTGGTTTGATGCAACGCGTCTGCTGCGCACCCAAACGTCGGGCGTACAGATTCGGACCATGAAAGAAAAGCAGCCGCCGATTCGTATTATCGCGCCGGGCCGCGTGTATCGTAATGACTACGATCAGACGCACACCCCGATGTTCCATCAGATGGAAGGCCTGATTGTGGATACCAACATCAGCTTTACCAACCTGAAAGGGACGCTGCATGACTTCCTGCGTAACTTCTTTGAAGAAGATTTGCAGATTCGCTTCCGTCCGTCCTATTTCCCGTTTACTGAGCCGTCTGCAGAAGTGGACGTGATGGGCAAAAACGGTAAATGGCTGGAAGTGCTGGGCTGCGGCATGGTGCATCCGAACGTTCTGCGTAACGTTGGTATTGACCCGGAAATCTACTCGGGTTTTGCGTTTGGGATGGGTATGGAGCGTCTGACCATGTTGCGTTACGGTGTCACTGACCTGCGTGCGTTCTTCGAAAACGATCTGCGTTTCCTCAAACAGTTTAAATAAAGGCAGGATAAAACAATGAAATTCAGTGAACTGTGGTTACGCGAGTGGGTTAACCCGGCTATCGATAGCGACGCGTTATCGAATCAAATCACCATGGCAGGCCTGGAAGTCGATGGCGTTGACGCGGTCGCCGGTGAATTTAACGGCGTGGTGGTGGGTGAAGTGGTTGAATGCGCCCAGCACCCGAATGCGGACAAACTGCGCGTGACGAAAGTTAACGTCGGTGGCGAGCGTCTGCTGGACATCGTCTGCGGCGCGCCAAACTGCCGTCAGGGGCTGAAAGTGGCGGTTGCGACTATCGGTGCCGTTCTGCCAGGCGATTTTAAAATTAAAGCGGCTAAGCTGCGTGGCGAGCCGTCTGAAGGCATGCTGTGCTCCTTCTCCGAACTGGGCATTTCCGACGATCACAGCGGCATTATCGAACTGCCGGCAGATGCGCCAATCGGTACCGACATCCGCGAATATCTGAAGCTTAATGACAACACCATTGAGATCAGCGTCACGCCTAACCGTGCTGACTGCTTAGGGATCATCGGTGTGGCCCGTGATGTGGCGGTGCTGAACAAAGCGCCGCTGGTTGAACCGGAAATTGCGCCGGTGGCGGCAACCATCAGCGATGTCCTGCCGATTACCGTAGAAGCCACCGACGCCTGCCCGCGCTATCTGGGCCGTGTGGTGAAAGGCATTAATGTGAAAGCGCCAACACCGTTGTGGATGAAAGAAAAACTGCGTCGTTGCGGTATTCGTTCCATTGATGCGGTGGTCGACGTCACCAACTACGTGTTGCTCGAACTGGGTCAGCCGATGCACGCCTTTGACAAAGACCGCATTGAAGGCGGGATTGTCGTTCGCATGGCGAAAGAGGGTGAAACGCTGGTGCTGCTCGATGGCAGCGAGGCGAAGTTGAACGCGGACACGCTGGTGATTGCCGATCATCAGAAAGCGCTGGCGATGGGCGGCATCTTTGGTGGCGAACATTCAGGCGTGAATGATGAAACGCAAAACGTGCTGCTGGAATGTGCATTCTTCAGCCCGCTGTCGATTACCGGTCGTGCGCGCCGTCATGGCCTGCATACCGATGCTTCTCACCGCTATGAGCGCGGTGTGGATCCGGCGCTGCAGTACAAAGCGATGGAACGTGCCACCCGTCTGCTGATGGACATCTGTGGCGGCGAAGCCGGCCCGATCATTGATGTGACGGATGAAGCGACGCTGCCGAAGCGTGCCACCATTACGCTGCGCCGTAGCAAACTGGATCGCCTGATTGGTCATCACATTGCCGATGAGCAGGTGAGCGACATTCTGCGTCGTCTGGGCTGTGATGTGACAGAAGGTGAAGGCGAGTGGCAAGCTGTTGCGCCGAGCTGGCGTTTCGACATGGAAATAGAAGAAGACCTGGTTGAAGAAGTCGCCCGCGTGTATGGCTACGACAACATTCCTGATGAACCTATTCAGGCCGGTCTTATCATGGGGACGCACCGTGAAGCGGATTTGTCGCTGAAACGTGTGAAAACCCTGTTGAACGACAAAGGCTACCAGGAAGTCATTACTTACAGCTTCGTCGACCCGAAAGTACAGCAGTTGCTCCATCCGGGTGAAGAAGCGTTGCTGCTGCCAAGCCCGATCTCCATCGAAATGTCAGCCATGCGCCTGTCACTGTGGACAGGGTTACTGGCAACAGTGGTATATAACCAGAACCGTCAGCAGAACCGCGTACGTATTTTTGAAAGCGGGCTACGTTTTGTGCCGGATACCCAGGCCAACCTGGGTATTCGTCAGGATCTGATGCTGGCTGGCGTTATCTGCGGTAACCGTTACGATGAACACTGGGACCTGGCAAAAGAGACCGTTGATTTCTATGATTTGAAAGGCGATCTGGAAGCGGTGTTGGATCTGACCGGTAAACTGGCTGACATTCAGTTCAGGGCAGAAGCCAATCCGGCACTGCATCCTGGACAGTCTGCAGCGATTTATCTGAAAGGTGAACGCATTGGTTTCATTGGTGTTGTTCATCCTGAGCTGGAACGTAAGCTGGATCTCAACGGTCGTACTCTGGTGTTCGAACTGGAGTGGAATAAGCTCGCAGACCGCGTGATTCCTCAGGCGCGCGAGATTTCACGCTTCCCGGCGAACCGTCGTGACATCGCTGTCGTCGTCGCAGAAAACGTTCCCGCTGCCGATATTTTATCCGAATGTAAGAAAGTTGGCGTAAATCAGGTAGTTGGCGTAAACTTATTTGACGTGTACCGTGGTAAGGGTGTTGCGGAGGGGTATAAGAGCCTCGCCATTAGCCTGATCCTTCAGGATACCAGCCGTACACTCGAAGAAGAGGAGATTGCCGCTACCGTCGCCAAATGTGTAGAGGCATTAAAAGAGCGATTCCAGGCATCATTGAGGGATTGAACCTATGGCGCTTACAAAAGCTGAAATGTCAGAATATCTGTTTGATAAGCTTGGGCTTAGCAAGCGGGATGCCAAAGAACTGGTCGAACTGTTTTTCGAAGAGATCCGTCGTGCTCTGGAAAACGGTGAGCAGGTAAAACTCTCTGGTTTTGGTAACTTCGATCTGCGTGATAAGAATCAACGTCCGGGACGTAACCCGAAAACGGGCGAAGATATTCCCATTACAGCACGGCGCGTGGTGACCTTCAGACCCGGACAGAAGTTAAAGAGCCGAGTCGAAAACGCTTCGCCCAAAGATGAGTAATCAGATCTAACTAAAAAGGCCGCTTTAGCGGCCTTTTTTCTTTTCTGCGGTGATGTCGCACCGTAGAATCAATGACATCTTTTTCAGTTGAACGGAAATCATGCTGACTTTTGCCCGTCAACAACAGCGACAACATGTGCGCTGGATCCTGAGCCTGTCGGTACTGATGCTACTGACACTGCTGTTAAGTCTGTGCGCCGGAGAGCAGTGGATATCGCCTGCTGACTGGCTGACGCCGCGTGGCGAACTCTTTGTCTGGCAAATTCGCCTTCCGCGCGCGCTGGCCGTGCTGCTGGTGGGGGCGGCGCTGGCCTTGTCCGGCGCAGTGATGCAGGCACTGTTTGAAAACCCGCTCGCGGAACCGGGCTTGCTTGGCGTCTCCAACGGCGCGGGTGTGGGACTCATCGCCGCTGTGCTGTTGGGGAAGGGCGTACTGCCACACTGGGCGCTCGGACTGTGTGCGATTGCCGGCGCGCTGGTCATCACCTTGATCCTCCTGCGTTTTGCCCGTCGTCATCTTTCGACCAGTCGCTTGCTGCTTGCCGGGGTGGCGCTGGGGATTATCTGTAGCGCCCTGATGACCTGGGCCATCTATTTTTCAACCTCATTCGATCTGCGCCAGTTGATGTACTGGATGATGGGCGGATTCGGTGGCGTCAACTGGGAGCAAGCCTGGCTGATGCTGGCCCTGATCCCGGTGCTGATGTGGATCTGCTGTCAGTCACAGGCGATGAACATGCTCGCACTGGGGGAGACGTCAGCCCGACAACTGGGACTTCCCCTGTGGTTCTGGCGTAATCTGTTGGTGGTTGCAACCGGATGGATGGTCGGGGTGAGCGTGGCGCTGGCGGGGGCAATTGGTTTTATTGGCCTGGTGATCCCCCATATTTTACGCCTGTGCGGCTTAACGGACCATCGCGTCCTGTTGCCTGCCTGCGCGCTGGCGGGCGCTATTGCGCTGCTGCTGGCAGATGTGGTGGCTCGCCTGGCGCTGGCTGCTGCGGAGTTACCCATTGGCGTGGTCACCGCGACGCTCGGGGCACCGGTCTTTATCTGGCTGTTACTCAAAGCCGGACGTTAGGTACGACAAGACGGTCTATGATTAGACGCGGGTATTTGAATCACTCATTTTCCTGGAGAGGCTATGCAAGACTCAATTCTGAACACTGAAGTGACGACGATTGATGGCGAGGTCACGACCCTCGATAAGTATGCGGGCAATGTACTACTGGTGGTGAACGTGGCGTCAAAATGTGGCCTCACCCCGCAGTATGAGCAACTGGAAAATATTCAGAAGGCGTGGGCTGACCGTGGTTTTACCGTGCTGGGTTTTCCCTGCAATCAGTTCCTTGGACAGGAACCTGGCAGCGAAGACGAGATTAAAACGTACTGTGCGACCACCTGGGGGGTGACCTTCCCGATGTTCAGCAAGATTGAGGTCAATGGGGACGGGCGCCATCCGCTATACCAGAAGCTGATTACCGCTGCGCCGACGGCCGTGGCCCCCGAAGGGAGCGGTTTTTATGAGCGAATGGCCAGTAAAGGGCGCGCGCCGCTCTATCCGGACGATATCCTGTGGAACTTCGAGAAATTCCTCGTGGGTCGTGATGGCAAGGTGATACAGCGTTTTTCACCGGATATGACGCCGGAAGACCCCATCGTCATGGAAAGCATCAAACTCGCACTGGCTAAATAATGTCGTCACTGATGCAGTTACAGGATGTTGCCGATATCCCCCGGCTGGGGCCTCTCGACGGGGAGGTTCATGCGGGGGAAATCCTGCATCTGGTGGGGCCGAACGGTGCCGGAAAAAGCACGCTGCTGGCGCGAATGGCTGGGCTAACCAGCGGTGCGGGAACCATCACCCTGGCCGGTACAGAACTGGCGTCGTGGCCCGCCGCTAAGCTTGCCCGGCATCGCGCTTATCTGGCGCAGCAGCAAAATCCGCCCTTCGCGATGCCGGTATGGCACTTTCTGACGCTGCACCAGGCAGACAAAACACGGACTGACCAGTTGACCGCGGTGGCCGAGTCGCTGGGGCTGGCGGATAAACTCGGACGCAATGCGAAGGAACTCTCGGGCGGGGAATGGCAGCGTGTGCGCCTTGCCGCTGTGATCCTGCAAATTGCGCCAGAGACCAATCCACAGGGGCAGTTGTTGTTACTCGATGAGCCCATGAACAGCCTCGATGTTGCGCAGCAAAATGCGCTGGATCGCATTCTGAATCGCCTGTGTGAGCAGGGGATTGCCATCGTGATGAGCAGTCACGATCTGAATCACACCTTGCGTCATGCGCATCGCGCATGGTTGCTCAAACAAGGGAAACTGCTTGCCAGCGGTCCGCGTGATGAGGTGCTAACACCGGCGCATTTAACACGAGCCTATGGGCTGCACTTCCGGCGTCTTGACATCGAAGGTCACAGAATGCTTATATCAACCACTTAAACGAAAGGGTTTCTTGAAAACCCGCGTAACTGCCCGTTATATGGGGTGAAGAATAAAAAAACAGAGGATTCGCCTGAATGCGTTTCTGGTTTCTTTTTTGCACAGCACTGTTGTTGGCAGGATGTAGTAGCCACCGAGCGCCGCCGCCTAATGCCCGGCTCTCTGATTCCATTACCGTTATTGCCGGACTCAATGACCAACTCCAGAACTGGCGCGGTACACCTTATCGTTACGGCGGCATGAGTCGCGGTGGCGTAGATTGCTCCGGTTTCGTACTGATGACCATGCGCGACCAGTTCTCTTTGCAACTGCCGCGTGAAACCCGTCAACAGGCAAAACTGGGGACGGAAATTGATAAAGATGAATTGCTGCCCGGCGATCTGGTGTTCTTTAAAACCGGTTCGGGAGAGAGCGGTTTACATGTGGGTATTTATGATACCAATGGTCAATTTATTCATGCTTCAACCAGCCGTGGCGTGATGCGTTCGTCGCTGGATAATGTCTACTGGCGGAAAAACTTTTGGCAGGCGAGACGGATTTAGTCGCCGGGCGTTATTTCTGATTGCGCGCGCTTCTTACTTTTATTGTCGGGAAAAGAACAATGCTGGATAAGTGTTTATAATCAGGATAAGCTGAAAACAAAGGAACCGGGACCCCGGGTGAAAAGGACAACATGAACATTTCCCCTCTGTCATTAAAAAAGATGGATGACGACATCCTGTGCAATAGGTTGCCGAATCACTCTCAGTGTGTGGGGCTACCGTGATGAATATTTCACTGGATAATGTGTACCATTCTGAACTCTATTTTCAGCCTGCCCGCAATGTACAACGAAAACTTATCGGTTTAAGTATCATCGCAAACTTCGTCAGTGATGACGACAAGGTTCGTATCCCAACGGAACTGGCGCTTCCGCGACTTTCTCCCGAAGAGCAGTGCCAGCTATTTATCGAAAAACTGGCCTTGCTCGAAACGTGCCAACACTTTTTTATTCAACACAAACTTGTCGCCTGGATTTATATAACCCCGGCAGTAGTGCCGTTATTATTAATGGACAGTGAGCGTATTTCTGCAGTTAAACGATTTTCATTTCTGGAATTGATGGTTAATGAGAATTTTCCCGAACTGTCTGACGGAAAAGAGAATAAAACGCTGACTGCGCTTGTCGAACGTTTTCCTCTGGTACTGGCCAATTTCGGTGCAGGGGAAAGTGCCAACAAAGCCATATTCGATGGATTATTTAAACGCATTATACTGGACCGGAATTTTGTCCATCGCCGGGCCACGCAATTGTCTTTCGAACCGTTCATGCGCGCCATCCTGACGCAAGTTTCCCCCTATTGTGAATCGCTGATGATCGCGGGTATCGACAGCGAGGCAATGCTGACCCGGGTGACGCCGTTCGGTTTTGGTGCCATGCAGGGCGCTTTGTGGCCTGCCGTCACCGCAAATCAGATAACCCAGTTACTCCACGGATAACCTTTCTGTTTGCTGGTGTTTATGCCGGTATTAACCGTCTACACTACAGGCAGGAGGCCCTATGACCCTGTCTTTTACAGCCCGCTGGCGCGATGAACTGCCAGCAACATATACCGCACTGACGCCAACGCCGCTGAATCACTCACGACTGATTTGGCACAATGATGCGCTTGCCGAACAACTGGGTATTCCTGACTCACTTTTTCATCCTGACAGCCCGGCGGGTGTCTGGGGCGGCGAGACGCTGCTCGCGGGGATGTCTCCGCTGGCGCAGGTCTATAGCGGTCATCAGTTTGGCGTCTGGGCGGGGCAACTGGGCGACGGGCGTGGCATTTTGCTGGGTGAGCAGTTGCTTGCCGATGGCAGCACGATGGACTGGCACCTGAAAGGCGCGGGCCTGACGCCGTACTCGCGCATGGGCGATGGTCGTGCGGTACTGCGCTCCACTCTGCGTGAAAGCCTCGCCAGTGAAGCGATGCACCATCTGGGGATACCGACGACCCGGGCGCTGGCGATTGTCACCAGCGACACGCCGGTTTACCGTGAAACGGTGGAGGCGGGGGCAATGCTGATGCGACTGGCGCAAAGTCACATGCGCTTCGGCCATTTTGAGCATTTCTATTATCGTCGCGAGCCGGAAAAGGTTCAGCAACTGGCGGATTTCGCTATTCGCCATTACTGGCCGCACCTCCAGCAAGAAGCCGATAAGTACATTCTCTGGTTTCGCGACGTGGTCGCGCGGACCGCGTCACTGATAGCCGACTGGCAAACCGTAGGCTTCGCGCACGGGGTGATGAACACCGATAACATGTCGATCCTCGGACTGACGATGGACTATGGTCCGTTTGGTTTTCTGGATGATTATGAGCCGGGGTTCATTTGTAACCATTCAGACCATCAGGGGCGCTACAGCTTCGATAATCAACCTGCGGTGGGCCTGTGGAATCTTCAGCGACTCGCGCAAAGCCTGTCGCCCTTCATTCCGGTTGAGGCGCTCAATGATGCCCTCGACGGCTACCAGGTGGCGCTACTGACGCGCTACGGTCAGCGAATGCGGCAGAAACTGGGCTTCATGACCGAGCAAAAGGATGACAATGACCTGCTGAACGAATTGTTCAGCCTGATGGCCCGCGAGCGCAGTGACTATACCCGCACCTTCCGCATGCTGAGCGTCACCGAGCAGCAGAGCAGCGCATCGCCCTTGCGCGACGAATTTATCGATCGTGCCGCCTTTGACGACTGGTTCTCGCGTTACAGAACGCGTTTGCAGCGTGACGAAGTCGCCGACGCTCAGCGCCAGTCACTGATGCTGAGCGCAAATCCGTCCGTGGTGCTCCGCAACTGGCTGGCGCAGCGAGCCATTGAAGCGGCGGAAAAAGGCGATATGCGCGAGCTGCATCGCTTGCACGCCGTACTGCGGGAGCCTTTCCGTGAGCGCGATGATGACTACAGCCATCGTCCGCCGGACTGGGGAAAGCGTCTGGAAGTCAGCTGTTCAAGCTGATGTTCTATTTGGTCAGCAAGAGTTTACCTGCCTGCGTTCGACGCAGCAGGTACTCCTGACCGTCGTGATCGATAATCACCTTACCGTCATCACCTAACAGTGTCTGACTGCTGATCTTGCGGATGGGCGCAGGCGGGGGAACCGTGTTTTCTCGTTCCTTAAGGCGGGGTGGTTCAATGTTATCCATACGGGTATCGTGACTGATTAATAATAATTAATGTAACAATGATTTTTATTATCAGTAATGTGCGCGACAACGACAAGTATTAAATAGGGTAGTTTGCGAAAAGAGGAGAAGAATTGCCCACCCTGAACGGATGGGCGGGCGATCAGAAGCGGCTGTCTACCGCCGAGGCCAGTTTGTTCAGCAGCAGTTCAGTGTCTTCCCAGTTAAGGCAAGGATCGGTTATCGACTGACCGTAGACCAGCGGCTGCCCGCTGACGATCTTCTGCGTACCTTCACGCAGAAAACTTTCCGCCATAATGCCGGCGATGGCTGTCGATCCGTTACGGATCTGCTGGCAAATATCATCACAGACATCCAGTTGACGGCGATGCTGTTTCTGGCAGTTGCCGTGGCTGAAATCGACGACCAGATGTTCTGGTAAATCAAATTCATGCAGCGTATCGCAGGCCGCCGCAATATCTTCAGCATGGTAGTTCGGCTTTTTACCACCGCGCATAATGATATGGCCATAGGGGTTGCCGCTGGTCTGATAAATGGTCATCTGACCGGTTTTATCGGGCGAGAGGAACATATGACTGGCGCGGGAGGCGCGGATCGCATCAACGGCAATACGGGTATTTCCGTCGGTGCCGTTTTTAAAGCCGACCGGGCAGGAAAGTGCCGAGGCCATTTCGCGGTGGATCTGGCTTTCGGTGGTCCGCGCGCCAATGGCACCCCAGCTGATCAGATCGGCAATAAATTGCCCGGTCACCATATCGAGAAATTCCGTAGCGGTCGGGATGCCCAGTTCATTGACCTGCAACAGCAGTTTGCGTGCCAGTTCAATACCGTGGTTCACGCGATAACTGCCATTGAGGTCCGGGTCGGAAATGAGACCTTTCCAGCCGACAACGGTGCGCGGCTTTTCAAAATAGGTGCGCATGACAATTTCCAGGCGCGCCTGGTGTTGAGTGCGCAGCGCCTGTAAACGCGTGGCGTACTCCAGTGCGGCATCGAGATCGTGGATGGAGCACGGACCTACAATGACCAGCAAACGGCGGTCTTCACCATTTAATATTCTTTCTATCCGGCGTCGGGAGTCGGTAACGTGGCTGGCGACGGCGGACGACACAGGATGCCGTTGCGCAAGTTCAGCGGGCGTAACCAGACTGTCTATACGCGCGGTACGCAGTTCATCGGTTCTGTTCATGACAATTCTCAGAAATTTGTGGCTTCTACGGCAGAGGTACCGGGAAGTGATGGGCACAACCTTAAACCAATCCCTGCTGATTTCAAGTGCGAGGTGCGTCACACCTCGCGGCAGAACGGTATGATAACAAAAAAACAGAACTCGTGAACTAGTTTGTTAGTACATGCGTCGACTCAGTCCCATGATATCGAGGATTTTGGTGGCGATCTCTTCAACCGAATAGTTAGTACTGTTCAGCCACGGGATCTGATTTTTACGATAGAGCGCCTCGACTTCGGACACTTCCATGCGGCACTGGCGCAGGGACGCGTAGCGACTGTTTTCCCGGCGTTCTTCGCGAATGGCTGCCAGACGTTCAGGGTCAATCGTCAGGCCAAACAGCTTATGTTGCAGGGGCTTTAACGACGCGGGCAGAACCAGATTGTCCATGTCGTCGGCAATAAAGGGATAGTTCGCCGCGCGGATGCCAAACTGCATCGCCAGATAGAGGCTGGTGGGCGTTTTGCCGCAGCGCGAGACGCCCAACAAAATCACTTGCGCCTGGTCGAGGTTGCGCAACGAAATGCCATCATCGTGGGCAAGGGTGTAATCAATGGCGGCGATCCGCGCATCATACTTGATCAGGTTACCCGGATTCAGCCCGTGAGTCCGGTGGGCAATTGGCGTGGGGTAGAGCTTCATCTCATGTTGCAGCGGGGTGATCAGCGCCTGCACAATATCCTGACAAAAGCCTTCGCTTTGCAGGATGATGGCGCGGATTTCCGGCAATACAATCGAATAGAACACCAGTGGACGCACGCCAGTTTGTTGAAAAATGGCGTCGATCTGGTCCTTAACGGCACGGGCACGGTTCTCATTTTCGACAAACGGCAGCGTGATACTGCTGATGGTGACGGGGAACTGCGACATCACCGCATGGCCCAATACTTCAGCAGTAATTGCCGTACCATCGGAAATATAAAATACATGACGATCTACAGCATTATCCATTTTCACACCCTGGAAGTCAGTCATAATTCTCTGAAAGCATAAATTAAAATTACTCTGAAGCGTAGAAAATAACGCTCACTTTAAAAATGAAATGGTATTTTTATATTTTATGAAAAGTACATTTCATTTTCTGGAACAGATGTTTATACCGACACATTTTGTGGGGATCGCCCGCCACTCGTGGGTTTGCGCAAATGGGTAAACTGTCCGAAAAAATAAAAAATATATTTGCTTGAACGATTCACCGTTTTTTTAAGCGGGTTAAATATGCAAAGATAAATACGTAATTAAGCGTTTCCTAAACTCGTTCATTTATCACAAAAGGATTGTTCGATGTCCAACAATGGCTCGTCACCGCTGGTGCTTTGGTATAACCAACTCGGCATGAATGATGTAGACAGAGTTGGGGGCAAAAATGCCTCCCTGGGTGAAATGATTACTAACCTTTCCGGTATGGGTGTATCGGTACCGAATGGTTTTGCCACAACCGCCGATGCGTTCAACCAGTTCCTGGACCAAAGCGGCGTAAACCAGCGCATCTATGAACTGCTGGATCAGACGGATATTGATGATGTCACCGCGTTAGCGAAGGCAGGCGCACAGATCCGCCAGTGGATTATCGACACTCCTTTCCAGCCTGAGCTGGAAAATGCCATCCGCGATGCCTACGCGCAACTCTCTGCGGATGATCAACATGCGTCTTTTGCCGTGCGTTCTTCTGCAACGGCGGAAGATATGCCGGACGCGTCTTTTGCCGGTCAGCAGGAAACTTTCCTCAACGTCCAGGGCTTTGACGCCGTACTGGTTGCCGTGAAGCACGTGTTCGCGTCGCTGTTTAACGACCGCGCGATCTCCTATCGTGTTCACCAGGGCTATGACCACCGCGGCGTGGCGCTCTCTGCGGGCGTTCAGCGGATGGTGCGTTCCGATCTGGCGTCCTCCGGCGTGATGTTCTCCATCGATACCGAATCCGGCTTTGACCAGGTGGTGTTCATCACCTCGGCGTGGGGTTTGGGAGAGATGGTGGTGCAGGGCGCGGTGAACCCGGATGAGTTCTACGTCCACAAACCGACCCTGGCGGCCAATCGTCCCTCGATTGTGCGTCGCACGATGGGCTCGAAAAAAATCCGTATGGTCTATGCACCGACTCAGGAGCACGGCAAACAGGTCACCATTGAAGATGTGCCGCAGGAAAGCCGCGACATTTTCTCTCTGACCAACGACGAAGTGCAGGAACTGGCGAAGCAGGCGGTCCAGATCGAGAAACACTACGGTCGTCCGATGGACATCGAGTGGGCGAAAGACGGTCATACCGGCAAGCTGTTCATCGTCCAGGCGCGTCCGGAAACCGTGCGTTCTCGCGGCCAGGTGATGGAGCGTTACACGCTGCACGCGCAGGGCAAAATCATTGCGGAAGGGCGTGCGATCGGCCACCGCATCGGCGCGGGTCCGGTGAAAGTCATTCAGGACATTAGCGAGATGAACCGCATTGAGCCCGGCGACGTGCTGGTTACCGACATGACCGACCCGGACTGGGAACCGATCATGAAAAAAGCGGCGGCGATTGTCACTAACCGTGGAGGTCGTACCTGCCACGCGGCCATTATCGCGCGTGAACTGGGTATTCCGGCGGTGGTGGGCTGTGGCGATGCCACTGAGCGCATGAAGGATGACGAGAAGGTCACCGTTTCCTGCGCAGAAGGTGACACGGGCTACGTGTACGCCGACCTGCTCGACTTCAGCGTTAAGAGCTCCAGCGTCGATACCATGCCGGATCTGCCGCTGAAGGTGATGATGAACGTCGGTAACCCGGACAGGGCATTTGACTTCGCCTGTCTGCCTAACGAAGGCGTTGGTCTGGCGCGCCTGGAATTTATCATCAACCGGATGATTGGCGTGCACCCGCGTGCGCTGCTGGAGTTTGACTCCCAGGATGCCAAACTGCAGAACGACATTCGCGAGATGATGAAAGGCTTTGATTCTCCGCGTGAATTTTATGTGGGTCGCCTGACGGAAGGGATCGCCACCCTCGGTGCGGCATTCTGGCCGAAACGGGTGATCGTGCGTCTGTCAGACTTTAAGTCTAACGAATACGCGAACCTGGTCGGCGGTGAGCGCTACGAGCCGCATGAAGAGAACCCAATGCTGGGCTTCCGTGGTGCGGGCCGCTATGTGTCGGACAGCTTCCGTGATTGCTTTGCGCTGGAATGCGATGCGGTGAAACGCGTGCGTAACGACATGGGGCTGACTAACGTCGAAATCATGATCCCATTCGTGCGTACCGTTGAGCAGGCAAAAGCGGTCGTGGAAGAGCTGGCGCGTCAGGGGCTGAAACGTGGTGAAAATGGCCTGAAGATCATCATGATGTGTGAGATCCCGTCCAACGCCCTGCTGGCTGAACAGTTCCTGCAATACTTCGACGGCTTCTCGATCGGCTCTAACGACATGACGCAGCTGACGCTGGGTCTGGATCGTGACTCCGGCGTGGTGTCCGAACTGTTTGATGAGCGTAACGACGCGGTGAAAGCACTGCTGTCGATGGCGATTCGCGCAGCGAAGAAACAGGGTAAATACGTCGGGATTTGCGGTCAGGGCCCGTCTGACCACGAAGACTTTGCTGCGTGGCTGATGGAAGAGGGGATCGACAGCCTGTCGCTGAACCCGGACACCGTTGTCCAGACCTGGCTGAGTCTGGCGGAACTGAAGAAGTAAGGTAATGCCTGATGGCGCTACGCTTATCAGGCCTACAGCGATTCCCCTGTAGGCCGGATGGCGATACGCCGTCATCCGGCAATACATACACCCGCAATGCCCCTGTAGGCCGGATGGCGATACGCCGTCATCCGGCAATACATACACCCGCAATGCCCCTGTAGGTCGGATGGCGATACGCCGTCATCCGGCAATACATACACCCGCAATGCCCCTGTAGGCCGGATAAGGCGGTACGCCGTCATCCGGCAATTTGTACCTCACGTCATTCCGACGCTAACCGCTGAATAATATCCTGGCGTAACAGGAACTTCTGGATCTTCCCGGATGCCGTTCTGGGCAACTTTTCCACCACCACAATGTGTTCCGGATACTTATACTTCGCCACGCGTTTACGGCTAAAGAAGGCCACCACCTCTTCCAGCGACAGTGAATGATGCGGCGCTTTCAGCACGATGTAGGCACAGGAACGCTCACCTAAACGCTCATCCGGCATGGCAACCACGCAGGCATCGTGAATGCGGGGATGCTGCAACAGAATGTCTTCTACTTCGCGACTGCTGATGTTTTCGCCGCCCCGGACGATGATATCTTTCTTGCGTCCGGTTATCTTGATGTAACCCGCCTCGTCCATCCGACAGAGATCGCCACTGTAATACCAGCCGTCGCTATCCAGCGCACGGGCGGTTAACTCTGGCTCATCGAGATAACCCATAAACACGTTCGGCCCGCGTGAGGCTTCTTCACCTTCGACGCCGGGTGGCACGGGGTTACGTGCCTCATCAACAATCTTAATTTCAACCCCTGCCGCCGCGTAACCATCCGTATTCATCATGCGGGAGGGCGGATCGTCGAGGTTCACCACCGCATGCGGCGAGCTTTCCGTCGAGCCGTAGACGCTGAGCAGCTTAATGCCGCGCTGCTGGCAGTCGCGGGCAATGCGCTTCGGAATCGTGGTGCCGCCGCACAAAAAGAAACGCAGCGAAGAGAGGTCGGCAGGCTGCTTTTCAACGGCACACAGCAGATCGTATACAAACGGCGTCGCCCCTAACACGCAGGTACAACGCTGCTGTTCCAGCAGTTCAAGACAGGCCGTTGGGGTAAAAATATCCAGCAGCACGCTGCGTGCGCCGATCAGAAACGGTGCCGTCACGCCGTGTAAAAAACCGGTAGCGTGTCCCAGCGGCGCCGGCATCAGAAAGACGTCCAGCCAGGTCAGATTCAGACGTGCGCAGTAGGCCCGCTCGCTGGCGAGAATATTGTTGTGGCTGAGCATGACGCCTTTCGGCATTCCCTCGGTGCCAGAGGTAAACAACACGGCGGCCAGTTCGTCACCGTGAACCGAAATGTGACGGGCAAGCGGCGCGTTGTCCGCGACTATCTGGCTGAGGGCGAGTGAGGTGGTGGCCGGTGCCAGTTTATCGACGCCGATAATGTGTTGCAGATGCGGCAACTGATTTTGCAGGGGCAAGATTAAATCGACCGGGCGCGTCTGTTTAAACACCGTCGGGGCGAAAAACAGCTTTGCCTGACACTTGTTCAGCACCCATACCAGCTCCGCTTCGCGCCAGGCGGGCAGCAGGGGAACGGATACTGCACCGGTTTTCAGGCAGGCGAGATAGATAAGCGTAAATTCGCACCAGCCGGGAAGCTGAAAAGCCACGCGGTCGCCGGGTTGAAGGCCGCTCGCCAGCATCCAGCTTGCCAGACAGCTTGCCGCATGGTCGAGGGCGGCATAGGTGAATGCAGTACCGTGGTTATCCACGACGGCAATTTTTTCCGGCACGCTGCGCACGGTTTGCTGCCAGTAGTCTCCCAGCGAGGCATCGCCCCAAAAACCAAGCTTGCGGTAGGCGTCTCGCCGCCCGGCGTCAAACGTTAATGTGACACTCATCGGTGGTTCCCGGTAAATCAAGTGGGTAGTGAGGGGATAGCAGGCCGGATAAGACGCCAGGCGTCACTCTCCGGCAGTTGTGTCCATCAGCCGTATCAGCCGTAGCGGAAATCCACGCCAAAGGTGCCTGCAGGGTACTCCCATTTTTCGAGGATCGTCTCACCGCACAGCACCCGGCAGGTTCCGCACTCCAGACAGCCCGCAGAATCAAAGTGAATCGTGCCCGCCTCATCCTGCTTATAGAGTCCGGCGGGGCAGGCGTTCAGTAATTTTTGAAACTCTTTACTGTCCGGGTTCGCCGCCAGAATGATGTGCGGATGGCCTTCATCGACATGGAATTTATTGACGCCAAGCTTGACGTCGACGTTAACGCGATTGTCCTGACTCATAGTGCCGTGACTCCCTTAATGCCATCCTTCAATAGATTCATCAGACCGACCTGTTTTGCATGCGACAGGATCATCTTGCGCATCGGCTGATTCGGGCTGCCATCAATGGTGAACATGTCGCTCATGATGTCCGCCACCATGCGTGGATACTGGGTGAACAGGCGAGGATTCTCCATCAGCGCTGGCATCTTGCGAAAATGCTGCATATCACGCATCACGCACCCTTTCTCCAGTTCGCTTTTGTATTCCGCCAGCGTGCGGGAAGAGAAATCCTTGCGCTCTTTTGCCGCTATCGCTGCATGTGCCGCCGCTTCGGCAGAGGCGATGGCTAAATCCATTCCGCGCACCGTGAAACCGAGGTTCAGACAAAAGCCTGCGGCATCGCCGACAATCATCACGCCGTCGCCCACCAGTTCCGGCACCATCGCCAGCCCGCCTTCCGGCACCATGTGCGCCGAGTATTCCAGCAGCTTGCCGCCCTGAATCAACGGACGAACGGCGGGATGCTGTTTAAAATCTTCCAGCATCTGCGGCACGCTCTTTTGCGCATGGGCCATGTCGCCCAGTCCGCATACCAGACCGAGGGAAACGGAGTCGCGATTGGTATAGAGGAACCCGCCGCCCATCAGACCGTTTGACGGGGAACCGGCGAACAGCCAGGCCGCGCCTTCATCTCCGGACAGGTTAAAGCGGTCGTTGATTTGCTCCGGGGTGAGCCCAATCAGCTCTTTCACGCCGACAGCGTAATGATGCGCCGACGAGGCCGGGACCATGCCCAGCGAACGCCCCAGCATCGAATTGACGCCATCGGCGAGGATCACCACGTTGGCTTCGAGAATGTCATCGCCCGCCTGCACGCCAGTCACCTGGTTACCTTCTCGAATCAGCGCATCCACGCGCACGCCGGGGATAAACTGCGCGCCAGCCGCTTCAGCTTGTTCCATCAGCCACGGATCAAGGCGGTTGCGCAACACGGTGTATGACGCCTGACCCGGGATATCCGCCTGTTCGCGATGGTAGTCCAGCGTGGTCGCGCTTTCTTCGGTCATAAACGAGATTTTCTCGCGGGTGACTTTACGTTCAACGGGTGCCTGCTGGGCAAAACCGGGCATAATGCGCTCAATGACGTGGGCGTAGAGGCGACCCCCGGTCATATTTTTACTGCCCGCGCTGTTGCCGCGCTCGATGACCAGAACATCGAGTCCGGCTTTTGCCATGATGTACGCCGCCACCGTTCCCGCTACGCCAGCACCGACGACGATGGCATCAAATTTTTCATCCGACATGCTTAAAGCTCCCTTCCCGCCGTTTGCACAGCGGGA
Organism: Citrobacter amalonaticus Y19; assembly: GCF_000981805.1. Lineage (NCBI taxonomy): Bacteria > Pseudomonadati > Pseudomonadota > Gammaproteobacteria > Enterobacterales > Enterobacteriaceae > Citrobacter > Citrobacter amalonaticus. The sequence continues at coordinate 1,336,501 of NZ_CP011132.1, forward strand.
GATGTGGGTAAAGGTGAGAGTTAGCGCAACTGCGCGATCAGGGCAGGGACCACTTTGTAGATATCGCCCACCAGTCCGTAATCGGCATAGTTGAAGATTGGCGCGTTCTTATCTTTGTTCACGGCGACAATCACTTTGGCGCCGTTGCCGCCAACCATATGCTGGATCTGTCCGGAGATGCCGAGCGTCAGATACAGTTCGGACTTCAGCAGCACGCCGGAAACGCCGATATAGCGTTCGCGCTCCATCCAGTTTTCCCCTTCGGCGATAGGGCGTGAACAGCCGACTTCTGCGCCCAGCACTGCGGCCAGTTCGCGCACCATGTTGAGGTCGTCCTGCGCCGCCAGACCACGACCGACGCCCACCACGCGTTTTGCTTTGCTCAGGTCAACGCTGCTGAGCGATTTGGCGCGTCGTTCCTGACACAGGATCTCCTGTCGCGGGGCAACCCATTCAGCGCTGACTACCGGGCAGTCATGCGCGGGATCCGCCGCGCCCGGCTCCAGTACGCCGGGCGCGAGGGTGATAATGGCCAACGGGCTGTTCAGTTTTTCTTTGCCAAATGCCAGTCCGCCATACATACGATGTTCGGCAAACAGCGCATTTTCGTCGACGCGTACCGCCGTTGCATCATTCACCATCGCCGCATCAAGTTGAATACTCAGACGCGCGCCCAGCGCTTTGCAGCGTTTGGTTGCGGCCATCAGCAGCAGTCCGTTGCCTTTTGCCTGGATCTGCGCGGCCAGCGTTTCGGCGTAATTTTCAATTCGTTGCAGTTCAGACGTCTTCTCCAGCACGATGATACCGTCAGCGCCGAGCGGCTTAACGCGTGCCGCCTGTTCGGAACCCTGAACAATGGCGTAGACCTGCTGACCCCACTGACGCGCGCCAGCCATCAGTTCTGCGTAGCGTTCAACGTTATCGCTAAATACCCAGACGTGGGTTAATTGACTCATGATTGTGTTCTCCGTTGGGCTCAGTTCAGGGCTTTTTTCAGGTGTTCGGCCAGTTCGGCGATGGCTTCCGGCGAATCGTTATCCAGAATGATGTGCTTACGTGCCGTTTGCGGCGGTACGGTAATGGCGACCAGCTCCGCCTGCAGTGCGCCCTGGCTCCAGCCAATGTCGCTTGCCTGCCACGTATGCACTGGCTTTTTCCCGGCGCCAAGAATGGCTTTCATTGAGGGGATACGTGGGGCGTTAATATCCGATGTGACGCAGAGAACCGCAGGAAGCGACAGTTCGATCACTTCCACGTCCTCTTCGAGCGTGCGTTCTACAACCAGCTTATCGCCCTGACGCTGGAGGCCGCTGACGGCGTTAAGGGTCGGCAGTTGCAGGATCTCACCGACCAGCAGGCCAACCTGCTGTGCGTAAAGGTCACCAGAACCTTCGCCAAACAGGATCAGATCGAAACCGATTTTTTCCACCGTAGCGGCGATAGCCTGTGCGGTATCTTTTGGCAGCGCGTGTTCCAGCTGCGCATCCTGCATCAGGTACAGTGCGTGTGGTCCACGGGAGAGCACATCTTTACGCACTTTCGAGTTCTGTAATAATGAACCGCCCACCGTCAGCGCCGCGATCTCATCCTCCGCGTCTGTGGCTAACTGCGTGGCGGCCTCGATAGCGTTGAGGTCGAACTGGCTGATTTTGGCGTCCGCATTATCAAAGCTGAGCGCTTGCTCGGGGGTAATAACAATGTCCTGTTCTTCAGGCACCAGCTTAAAGCAGGTTATTATTTTCATGGCATCTCCTGTGAGTCGCATACCGACAGTGACGGTCAGGCCACCCCGGCGGAAAGTGAAAATTGACTGGAATTAGTGTGCGACAGAGGGGGGCTTTTTATCGACGGAGCAATCTGTTTTCGTTACCAGGTATCTTGCAAAAAAAGTGGGATCGCTCATGCAAAAGAAATGAGCAGAAAATCATTTGAGAAAATCAGACGTATTATCTTGCAGGTTAGGGAAATAATCTTGTTTTGCCCTTACTAAATACAGTTGTATAACCGCCGTACTCGCTCTATTTTATCCCTATTATATTGTTCAGGATTACTATCTGCTTGTGGAGGTTGTCATGTATCAACGCTGCTTTGATAATGCAATGGAAAGCCTTTTTGACCAGGGTAAGACCCCGCGATTTTCCCGATTTGTCATTAGTGATGATCCCCGCTGGGAGTCTGGTCATCACGTGCATGATAATGAGACGGAGCTGATTTACGTTAAAAAAGGCATTGTCAGATTAATTATCGACTCTTCACTGTATGTGGCTCACGAGGACGATATCGTCGTCGTGGAGCGGGGGCGACTGCATGCCGTGACATCGGACGTGAATGCGCCTGCCACGACCTACACCTGCGCGCTGTATGGCTTTCGCTTTCAGGACTGGGAAGAGAATCAACTGCTGCAATCGCATTCCTGTCCGGTGGTTGCCGTTGGTCAGGGTAAAGAGGTCATTAAAAGTATTTTTAATGAACTCAGCGTGATGCTGCCGCAAAGTAAAAATGGGCTGACGTCATCCGTCTGCGATGCATTTGCCTATGCGTTGACGGTACTCTTCTACGAAAACTTTAAAAATGCCTATCGCTCAGAGCAGGGGTATATTAAAAAAGATGTTCTGATTAAAGATATTCTGGTCTACCTCAATAATAATTATCGCGAGAAAATTACGCTTGAGCAGTTATCAAAAAAATTTCGTGCCAGCGTCAGCTATATTTGCCACGAATTTACCCGCGAGTACCATATTTCACCGATCAATTATGTGATTCAGCGGCGGATGACCGAAGCAAAATTTGCGCTGACCAATACCGATTATTCCCAGGCCGAAATTTCCTGGCACGTCGGCTACGAGAATGTCGACCACTTCGCCAAGCTGTTTTTGCGCCACGTTGGCTGTTCGCCCGGTGATTACCGTAAACAGTTTAAAAACAATCTGGCAGAGCAGGCCTGTCTGTTGTCTGACGCCTGAGTTTTTGTTTCAGCATAGGTAAGCGAGTAAATCGCCGGATAGCGGTGCAAGCACCGTATCCGGCCTGACGCTTACTTGTTCTGATAATCCTTCAGGATCTGCCGGCCTGCGACATAAATCATGATCTCATCCGTCCCGCCGCCAATCCGTTCGCAACGGACATCACGCCAGAATCGGGAGACGCGCGCTTCGTCGGTATAGCCTAGCCCGCCCATAATTTGGATCGCATCGTCAATCACTTCCATTGCCGTACGGGCGCAGTACAGTTTCGCCAGGGCGGCACTGGTACGCAGCGACTGCTCCTGATCGGCCTGCCATGCCACCTTCAGCACCATATTGCGCATGTTGTCGACTTTGATTGCCATCAGCGCCAGTTTTTCCTGGATCATCTGGTTGTGTCCAATCGGCTTGCCAAACGCGATGCGCTGGTTGGCATAACGCGCGGCATCCTCAAAGGCGCACTCAGCAAAACCGGTACTGCGCGCAGCGTTGATCAGACGTTCCATCTCAAAGTTGTACATCACATTGAGAAAGCCCATGCCTTCCTCGCCCACCATGTCGCTTTCATCCACCTCAACGTTGTCGAGATAGACTTCACACGTGCTGAGCATGTGCCAGCCGATTTTGTGCAGTGGGTTGACTTTGATCCCTGGTTTGTTGGACTCCACCCACCAGAGGGTAAAGGCTTTCTTCGGATCTTTCGGCTCCGGGTCACGCGCCAGCACCAGCATGTACGGGTACTCTTTGGCACCGGTAATAAACGTCTTCTGACCGTTCAGGTACACCTTGCCATTTTTGCGCGTGTAGCTGGTGGTGGCGCTGTTGTTATCCGAACCGGCACCCGGCTCGGTCAACGCCAGCGCATAGGCCGGGTCACCGGTCTCCAGTGTGCTTTCCGCCGTTTTTCGCAGTTGCTCTGGCGAACCGAAACGACGCATGCTGTGAATACACTGACCGTTGGTTATCAAAAAGGCCGGGGCGCCGCATTTTGACACTTCCATCAGGGCCAGCATTTGTGTCACGTAGTCTGCCGGAATGCCGCCGAACTCTTCGGGTACGCCCAGCATGGAAATACCGTTATCGGCCAGCGCGCGCATAAACTCTCTGGGATAGGTCGCCGTCTGATCGCAGGTACGGAAATACTCTTCCGGAAAATTGCTGGTGATCAGTTCTCGAATACTGGCAAGCAGCAGCTCTTGCTCTTCGGTTAAAGAAAAGTCCATCATCGTACTCCTTTTAATTAGCCGCTTCCGGCAGTTCAAAACCCATGGTGGCGTCGATAAATAATCTTTCATCCATCAGTTTCAGGTTCGGCGAAATAACCGGTGCGAAATCCATTTTGGCCAGAATATCGCGTTCCAGATCCACCCCTGGAGCAATCTCAATAAGATGCAGACCGTCTTCTTTCAGCGTAAATACCGCGCGCTCGGTGATGTAGCGCACATCCAGTCCACGCTCGAGCGCGATTTTTCCGCTGAAGGTAATTTCCGGCAGTTCGCTAATGAATTTATTCACCCGGCCTTCCTGGACGATGGTTAATTTACCGTCGGCGACCTCTGTTTTCAGACTGCCTGCGGTTAACGTGCCGCAGAAAACAATTTTCTTCGAGGTGGCGCTGATATCGATAAAACCGCCGGTGCCCATGATTTTGCCGTTGAATTTATGTACCCCGACGTTGCCGTGACGGTCGACTTCCGCAAAGCTCAGATAGCAAACGTCCAGTCCTCCGCCGTGGTAGAAGTCAAACTGTGACGTCATATCAAGAATGGCGCGGGTATTGACGTTCGCACCAAAGGCGACGCCCTGTGAAGTGATACCGCCAACGGGGCCGGTTTCGACGGTCAGTACGAAGTCATCCGCACAGCCTTCTTCGCGGGCCACCAGCCCAATGCCATCCGCGATGCCGACGCCAACGTTACCCACCGCGCCTTTACGCATCTCATACAGCGCGCGGCGAGCGACCAGTTTGCGCTGGTTGAGGGGCAGGGAGAGTTGAGTGCTGTCGTCGAGGGTGAAATCGCCCGAGATAAAGCGGTTCACCGGCGCGCCGCCGTACAGTTGCGTCTGGTCAGGATCGACGACCACAATATCCACCAGATAGCCGGGGATACGCACGGATTTGGGATGCAGCGTGGCTTTTTTGACCATCTTCTGCACCTGCATCATCACGATGCCGCCGTGGTTGTGTACCGCCTGAGCCAGCACCAGCGCGTCGAGGTACATCACTTCATCTTCAAACGAGGCATAGCCTTCGCTGTCACAGGTCGTGGCGCGGATAAACGCCACGGTCGGGGCAATGGCTTTGTAGTAGAGATATTCTTTGTTATCAATCTCCACCAGCTTGATGAGGTCCTCTTTGGTCACTTCATTGAGCTTGCCGCCCTGTTGGCGCGGGTCAACAAAAGTCCCAATCCCGATATCGCTGAGGATCCCGGGCTGGTGGGCGGCAGACGCGCGCAGCGCCTGGGTCAGCACGCCCTGTGGATAGTTATAGGCGGCAATTTTATTCTGTTCTGCCAGGTCCGAAATACGCGGCGATTGACCCCAGTGTCCGCACAGTGCCCATTTCACCAGCCCTTCCTGGGCTAGCGGACTGATTCCGCGATCGGCGCGATCGCCCAGACCGGTCGGACTGATAATCGATAAATTACGCGGCGTTTGCGTTTGTTTATATTTATCGGCTAAGGCGGTAATTAAGGTGGTGGCTTCCAGAATACCGCCACCCGCGCCTAATATACACAGCACATCTTCATCTTTAATATAATTAACCGCGTCCTGGGCCGAGAGTACAGGCACGCGCCCCTTCACGCGGGGTGGTCTTTCAGCTTTCATATTAACTCCTGGGTACCCGGCGGATACTGTGCGCCGCTGGATTCAGACGCAGGCATCCGCTGAATATTTATGTGAAATATTCACTATGGGTTGAAAGTTATATTTTATGGCGGGAGGATATGCTTCCCGCCTTTATTCAGTGCATTAAGCCTGATGTAAAATCGTTAATACCGTGCGCAGGTCGCTAACGGATATTTGTCCGGGCGCTGAAGCCTTTTTAACCGCGCCAAAGGTCGCTGCTGATCCGAAGACTTCACCGGCCAGGCGCGAAATCACACCGGTTTTCGACATCGACATGGTGATCGCCGGACGGTCGGCGTACTGCTCCTGCATTTTCAGTGTGGCGGAAAGCAGTGTCAGAACATCGCTACGGCTTTGCGGCATCAGGGCTATCTTCGGAATATCGGCGCCCAGCTCCTGCATTTTGCGCAGTCGTGCAACGATCTCTTCTTCTGCTGGCGTCTTGTGGAAATCATGGTTGGACATGATCACCTTGACGTTTTTACTGTGCGCATAGTCAACCGTCGCTCTGACCTGCTCATCACCGGTAAACAGTTCGAGATCGATAATATCCACCAGACCGCTGTCGACCGCCGCGCGATTCAGCGCGAGATAGGCGTCAGTCGAAATGGCCTGCTCACCCCCTTCATTCGCGCTGCGGAAGGTAAACAGCAGGGGAGTTTGAGGCATCTCGGCACGGATCGCGCGGACCGCCTCCAGCACGGCATCGGCAGAGGCGACATCGGCGAAATGGTCAACGCGCCATTCCAGAATGTCGAAATCCGCGTCGCGATAGGCCTGTGCTTCCGAGCGGACGCTGGCGAGATCTTTGCCCATCAGCGAGACGATTATTTTTGGAGCCCCTTCGCCAATCACGAGGTTTTTAACGGTTACGGTTTTCATTTAATACCTTTTATCAGTCTTAGTTCCTGGCCGTCAGGCCGCAAACCCCATCACCTGTTTCACATATTCCAGCGGGAAATCTTTGCCGGTCCACAGTTTGAACTGTTCAGCACCTTGCCACAACAACATGCCGTAACCATCGATTGTTTTGCAACCGGCTTGTTGCGCCTGCTGCAGTAACTTCGTCATATGCGGGTTGTAGACGCATTCGGTAACCAGCAGTTCCGGACGTAGCAGGCTCACGTCGCTGACGATAGATTCATTCTCCAGCGGCTTCATGCCGACTTTGGTGCCGTTGGTCAGGATATCCGCTGTCGCCAGCGCGTCTGCGAAGGCATGCTGGTCGGCAAGGTCTGTCACTGTCACCACGCAGTCTGTGTTTTCATTCACCCGTTTGGCGAAGTCCTGCGCTTTCTGGAAGAACTCATCATTGCGGTTAAAGAGTTTAATCTCCTTGATCCCCTCAATGGCCGCCTGCGCGCCGATGGCAGTGGATGCGCCACCGGCGCCCAGTAATACCATGGTTTTACCCTTGATATCGAAACCGCTCTCTTTAATCGCGCGAATGTGGCCCGTGCCGTCGGTATTGTAACCGCGCAGATAACCGTCATCATTGACGATGGTATTAATGGCGCCCACCAGTTTCGCCGCCGGGGTCAGTTCATCAACAAACTCACAGGCCAGTTGCTTATTGGGCATCGATACGCCAGTGCCGCGCATTTTTAACGCTTTCAGCCCCTCGATAGCGCCTGCGAAGGTGCTGTTGTCGACCTCAAAGGCCATGTAAGTAAACGGCAATCCGGCTTTCTCCAGCGCCTTATTTTGCATCTCAGGTGACAGACTGTGTCTGATGGGGTAAGCCATTAAGCCGATCAGTTCATATTTCGCGGTTACATCCATAACATGACTCCTTAAATTGTCGCTTAACTTTTTGTTGAAAAATAACGTTCACCCAGACGGATATCGTTCTGCGGAATATTGAAGACCCGGTAATAGCGAATAAAAACGATGATGCCGGTGATGAAGGCCAGTAGGGCAAAAACGAAGTCCAGTAAGATGATGTATTGCAGGCCGATGGTGGAGAGGTAGCCGGTAATCAGCGGAATGATAAAATTCGCGAGACCGCCCATCATCATATAAACGCTGGTGACTTTGGCTTTGCTTTTCGGAAAGAATTCCGACATCACCGACACGCCCAGTTGTAAAATCCCTCCCGCTGCGGAGAAGCCAATCGCAAATGCGCCCACGTTACATACCAGCGGGGACGGCCAGAGATAAATGACCGCGGCGGTCACGGTCGCCAGACCGGCGTTAAAGACGTTAGCCCAGATGGGGCGAACCATCTTTTTCAGCAGCGCAGCAAAGATAAAGACGCAGCACAGCGAGCCCAGGCTATACCAGGTGATGGTTTTCAGCGCATCCGCTTCTTCCATTCCGGCGAAGGCCATGGCGTACTTCGGCATCCAGACCACGATGACGTAGAAGGTGGAAAACGCCGCCACGCCAAACATGACGGAAGCCACCCCTTCCAGCCAGACCAGCGGTTTGCTGTTCATCTGCGGCAGCTCTTTAGCGACGCTGGCATCCACCAGTTGATCGGGGAATTTACTGCGCAGCAGCATCAGAGTTATCAGCACAAACAGAATGCCAGGAATGATCACGCCATAGCCGTACCAGATGTTGTTGAGCAGCATGTAGCCGACCAGCATCGGATAGAGCATCTGCCCGAAGGAGACCATGGCTTTGACCAGGATCACCGCCGAACCTGACGCTTTCGGGAAACATTCCATCAGCGCCGGATAGCCACCGGTGTCGAGTGCCGAGTTAGCCACGCCCACGCATACGGCGAGCACAAAGGCCACCATCAGATTAGGGCTGGCAGGAATACCGAAGAAAAAGAGGATATATAATGCGACACCTAACAGAATGATCGCCCGACGGCCAAATTTATCCGACAGGACGCCAAAAAACAGAATACTGACCAGACGACCCAGGCCGATACCGGAAATTAAATAGGCGATCCCCGCGCTGTCGGTAGAAAACTTAGCGGCGAGGGAGGTCATATTTTGCGCCAGCGTAATGACGCTAATGCCGTGGAGAAAATAGCTGAGATAAATACAGATGACCGCCAGGAAAAATGGCGTGCTGAAAGCTTTATTTTGTGACATTTTTTCAAAGCTCCTTGCCGGTTAATTTAATTCTGTTTTCGCCAGCGTTTTTATATCCGGCGATTTTTCACTAATATACGGCTGCGCAATGACATGAACTACATAACATGACGTTTTCATTACCAGGTATATTGCAGACGAAAGTGTGAAAGCCCACTTCTCCTGCGACGTTTTGCTGATGTTATTGACGTTATACAAACTATATTGCAGTTAGCGATAACAATATTGCATATGGCGGATTCAGCCTTATTCCGCTAACGGTGATATCAACAACTGACGTTTTGTTTCGAGACGACTGCGATAGCCGATAAACAGCGCCAACAGGAAACCTACGGCGGCAATACCGGTATCAAACCACATAATATCGGCGATGCTTCTCTGTGAGAGATGGGCCGTTACCAGCGGGATCGTGAAGGTGGCAATGCTACCTGCACTGTAATAAATGCCGGTGGCTTTCCCTTTCGCATGCGGGAAGCGGGCTGCCATCAGGGTCAGGCCTATCTGTACCACCCCTCCGGCTGATGAAAAGCCGATCACAAAGGCAAAGACAATCACAACATACACCGTGGGATGTAGGCATACCGTCAACAGCGCGACAAACGAGACGAAGGTGTACAGCATCAGCAAGGTGGTGGAACGCACCGTTTTGCGCACCAGCGGGGCGGTAATCAACACGCAAAGCAGTGAACCGCAGGTATAAATGCTCAGCAATTTGATCGACAGGGTATACGACATCCCGGCGACAAACTGCCCGTATTGCGCCAGCCACTGGCTGATGAGATAAAACGTGGCCATCGAGATGTAGCCATACAGGGTGTAGCTGGCAAGATCGATAAATGCGCAGCGATGTTTTTCCGCCGGGTGCTGTTCGTGCACTGGCGTGACCGGTGCAACGCGACGCCCGGGATGGGGCGGAAAAGTGCAGCGCAGTAAAAACAGACCGTTAATCAACATGATTGCGGCCGCAACGATAAATGACCAGCCAAACCACAGTTCCGCCCAGACCAGCAGACTGATAATGATGGGGAGTAAGAACTGTCCGCCGGAGACAAAGGCCTTAATCAGGATGTTGGCGGTGCTCGGCGAAGAGGGAAAGGCCTCCATCAGGCTGGGGTAGGTACCCGCATCCAGAAAACTGTTCGCCATGCCCGCGAGGACCCCGAACGCATAAGCGATGATAATATTGTGGGTCGTCAGAATGCCGAAAAAGAACGTCACATAGCAGAGCATTCCCAGAATAATAAAGGGTCTGCGGCCAAACCGGTCGGAGAGTAATCCGGCACAAAGCAGGACGCTTAAGCGCCCGATGCCTAATGAGGAGATCACGACAGACACGCCGGCGGCATTTGTCTGCCACTGTTGTTCGAGCGATGCCATGTTGAGGCTCATCAGGATGACCCCCATGCCATGCACCAGGTAATTGAGATACAGCCCCATCGCGGTGGGGAAATAGTGATTTTTCATGATGCCTGCTCAGCGAAATGGCTAATGATTTTCCCTGGTACGGGTTAAAAACCCGTGCCTTAAAAGTACAATCAATCTGTTTATTTAACGTTTTTTAGTATGAATCGCCTGTGGCAGGAAATACGTGGTCTAGCACAATCGTTCCAGGTCGTGGGCATAGAGTTCGGCAGCAACGGATTGATAAATTTTCCAGTCAAGAAAACTGCCATCACGATAGACTGACTGGAAATCGGTTAAATCAGCAAAGAAACGCATGGTATTATTACCAATGCGATTGTTTATCTTCTCTATAATGGCATTAATACGTCGTTTTCTTTTACTGCGCATTTCCAGCAGCGTTTCCACAATCGCGGGAGGCAGTTCACATTCGCCATTTTCCCACTGTTGCCAGTCGCCGACATTATAATCTGGCGCAATCCATGACATGCATTCCTCAATGGTCATTGCAAAAACTTGACGTAATGCCTGTAGTTCATAAGCGTTCATCATTGAATGACCCCATATTAAAAAACAATAAGGCATAAATAACATTATTAAACGGGTTTCGGCATGAAGAGAGTCACAATATCTTGTGCAATATTCTTTGTTATCGGCCTGTGAATATTACTTGCAGGGACGTGACTAATGCGATTTCAGGATAAAAAAAAGCCCATCGTGGGAGATGGGCAAAGACTACACACAGCAATTCGTTGTTTCACTCAGGGGATTTCCATACTTATAAATCAATGTCTTGATCTATAACCGTGACCTAATAGTAGGGTATCGGGCGTTTTAGCGTCGATCAGATTCGTCTCAATAGTTTAAATATCGTAAAGAATTTGCGACATAAATCAGGGATGACGAAGCGGTAACAGGCACTACAGGTAAGTTACGGGACAGTATTGATTAGCGGAGTTAAACAATCAGGCGACCGGAGTCGCCTGTTATCACGTTACTTTTTAAGGTCTTCGATTTCGTTCAGTTCTTCGAGGAGTTCTTCGGGGTTGCTGGTGGGCGCAGGCGCTTCGTTAACCCAGGCCGAAAACAGTCGCCAGGAAACGGCCAGCAGTACCGGACCGATAAACAAACCAATCATGCCAAACGCAATCAGGCCGCCAATGACGCCGGAGAGAATCAGAATCAGCGGCAAATCTGCGCCCATGCGGATAAGCATCGGGCGAATCACGTTATCCAGTGTTCCCACCACGCAACTCCACGCCAGCAGCACGCTGCCCCAGGTGGTATCGCCAGTCCAGTAAAGCCAGATAATGGCCGGAATCAACACCGGTAACGGCCCCAGTTGTACCAGGCAGGAGAGGATCATCACCACGGAGAGCAGTGTGGCGTAAGGGACGCCGGAAACGGCCAGGCCGATACCGCCCAGCACCGCCTGCACCAGCGCAGTGACGACCACGCCCAGCGCGACCGCGCGGATCGCCTGTGCGGCCAGCAGCATCGCCGCGTCGCCACGCTTTGCGGCCAGACGGTAGGCAAAATGACGAATACCCAGCGCCACCGTCTCACCACGCCAGTACAGCAGGGCGCTGAACAAGAGCATCAGGCCGCAGTGCATCATAAAGCGACCGATGTGGGCGGCCTGACCGACAAACCAGGTGGTCGTGGTGCCGATGTACGGACGGACCTTCGCCATGATCGCCGTCCCCCCCATATCCAGCAGGTTATGCCAGCCGGCATACAGTTTCGCGCCGACCAGCGGAATGCTGTTCAGCCAGGCCAGATCCGGTAACGTCATATCACCGCTCGTGACGGCGTGAATCAGCGGTCCGCTGCCATCAACAATGCTGTTGACCAGCAGGGCAATCGGGATCACAAACAACAGCACTAATAAGAGCGTCATCACCAGAACCGCCAGTGAACGTCGGCCCCAGAGTAATTTTTGCAGGCGCAGTAAAACCGGCCAGGTTGCGATGACGATCGTCCCGGCCCAGGCAAAGCCCAGAATAAAAGGTTGAACAATCCAAAGACACGCCACAATCATGATGGCTAAAAACAGCACCGACAGCAGCACTTGCGCGATATCCCTGGGCTGATGAATATTGACCATAAACTCTTTCACCTATGTAGTGCGTCAGATCGTTGACGCGACACGACCGCGTGAAACACGCCTTATAATGATGAGCAATTTCAGCGGTTTTTGACAGGCGGATTCTGCCAGTATTTCTGTTGGGTGTATTAGAAAAAAATGTGATACAACAATAAGCAAACGATTAACTCCCACAACACACAGACCGCAGGAAAGGGTCACGATAATGATTCCACAAATTTCTCAGGCACCCGGCGTCGTTCAGTTGGTGCTTAATTTTTTGCAAGAGCTGGAGCAACAAGGATTTACCGGCGATACGGCGACCAGTTATGCCGATCGTCTGACGATGTCGACCGATAACAGTATCTATCAACTTCTCCCCGATGCTGTGGTTTTTCCCCGCTCAACGGCCGATGTGGCGCTGATTGCCCGCCTGGCGGCGCAACCGCGCTTTACCTCGCTGATTTTCACCCCGCGCGGCGGGGGTACGGGGACCAACGGACAGGCGCTGAACCAGGGCATCATCGTCGATATGTCCCGCTATATGAGCCGCATCATTGAAATCAACCCGCAAGAGGGCTGGGTGCGGGTGGAAGCGGGGGTGATCAAGGATCAACTGAATCAGTATCTGAAGCCATATGGCTATTTTTTCGCCCCGGAATTGTCTACCAGTAACCGGGCAACGCTGGGCGGGATGATTAACACTGACGCCTCCGGGCAAGGGTCGCTGGTCTACGGGAAGACGTCCGATCACGTGCTGGGCGTACGGGCAGTACTGCTGGGCGGCGATATTCTCGATACGCAGCCGCTGCCGGTTGAACTGGCGCAGACGCTCGGTCAGAGCAATACCGCCATTGGCCGTATTTATCGCACCGTGTTTGAGCGCTGCCGCGATAAGCGTCAGTTGATCATGGATAAATTCCCCAAACTGAACCGCTTCCTGACGGGCTACGATTTGCGTCATGTCTTTAATGATGACATGAGCGAATTCGATCTGACCCGGATCCTCACCGGTTCGGAAGGGACGCTGGCGTTCATTACAGAAGCGCGACTGGACATTACGCCGCTGCCGAAAGTGCGTCGGCTGGTGAACGTGAAATACGACTCTTTTGACTCCGCGCTGCGCAATGCGCCGTTCATGGTGGACGCGCGTGCGCTGTCGGTGGAGACGGTTGACTCAAAAGTGCTGAACCTGGCGCGTGAAGATATCGTCTGGCATTCGGTGAGCGAACTGATTACCGACGTCCCGGATAAAGAGATGCTCGGCCTGAACATTGTCGAATTTGCCGGTGATGATGAAGCCGTTATCGACGGACAGGTCGCGTCCCTGTGCGAACGCCTGGATGAGCTGATTGCCCGTGAAGAGGCGGGCGTGATTGGCTGGCAGTTATGCACTGAACTGGCGGGCGTTGAGCGTATCTACGCGATGCGTAAAAAAGCGGTGGGGTTGCTGGGAAATGCAAAAGGGGCGGCAAAACCGATCCCGTTTGCCGAGGACACCTGCGTACCGCCGGAACATCTTGCCGACTATATCGCGGAATTCCGCGCACTGCTTGATGGTCACGGCCTGAGCTACGGCATGTTCGGCCACGTCGACGCCGGGGTGCTGCATGTGCGGCCTGCGCTGGATATGTGCGACCCGCAGCAGGAAGTGCTGATGAAGCAAATCTCCGACGACGTGGTGGCGCTGACGGCGAAATATGGCGGTCTGCTGTGGGGCGAACACGGCAAAGGCTTCCGTGCCGAGTACAGCCCGGCGTTTTTTGGCGATGAACTTTTCGCGGAACTGCGGAAGGTGAAAGCGGCGTTCGATCCGCAAAACCGACTGAATCCAGGGAAAATTTGTCCACCGGAAGGTATCGACGCACCGATGATGAAAGTCGATGCGGTTAAACGCGGCACCTGGGACCGGCAAATCCCGCTGGCCGTTCGCCAGACCTGGCGAGGCGCGCTGGAATGTAACGGCAACGGTCTGTGCTTTAACTTCGACGCGAAGAGCCCGATGTGTCCGTCGATGAAAATCAGCCTCAACCGCATCCACTCGCCGAAAGGGCGCGCAACGCTGGTGCGTGAATGGCTGCGTCTGCTGGCGGATCGCGGCGTCGACCCGGTACGACTGGAAAACGCGCTGACGAGCAAACGGCCCAGCCTGCGTTCCCTGATTTCGCGTACCCGCAACACCTGGCATGCCAGCAAAGGCGAGTATGATTTTTCGCATGAAGTGAAGGAGGCGATGTCCGGCTGTCTGGCCTGTAAGGCCTGCTCGACGCAGTGTCCGATCAAAATCGACGTCCCGGAGTTCCGCTCGCGCTTCCTGCAGCTTTACCACACCCGCTACCTGCGCCCGCTGCGCGACCATCTGGTGGCAACGGTCGAAACCTATGCGCCGCTGATGGCGCGGGCGCCGAAGACCTTCAACTTCTTTATTAATCAGCCGCTGGTGCGCAAGCTGTCGGCAAAACATATTGGTATGGTCGATTTGCCGCTGCTGTCGACGCCGTCGCTGCAACAGCAGATGGTGGGGCATCGCTCGGCGAACATGACGCTGGAACAGCTTGAAGCGCTGACGGATGAGCAGAAAACCAGTACGGTGCTGGTGGTGCAGGATCCGTTTACCAGTTATTACGACGCGCAGGTCGTGGCGGATTTCGTCCGTCTGGTCGAAAAACTGGGGATGCAGCCGGTTCTGCTGCCGTTCTCGCCAAACGGTAAAGCGCAGCACATCAAAGGCTTCCTGACCCGCTTTGCGAAGACCGCCAAAAAGACCTCTGAGTTTTTGAACCGCGTGGCAAAACTGGGTATGCCAATGGTCGGCGTCGATCCGGCGCTGGTGCTCTGTTATCGCGATGAGTACAGGCTGGCATTAGGTGAACAGCGCGGTGATTTCCATGTCCAACTCGCCAATGAGTGGCTGGCTACTGCACTGGCCTCGCACGAACCGCGTGACGTTAGCGGTGAATCCTGGTACTTCTTCGGTCACTGTACCGAAGTGACCGCGCTGCCGGGCGCACCTGCGCAGTGGGCGTCGATCTTTGCCCGCTTTGGCGCGAAGCTGGAAAATGTCAGCGTGGGGTGTTGCGGTATGGCCGGGACCTACGGCCATGAGGCGAAGAATCATGCGAGTTCGCTGGGCATTTACGAGTTGTCGTGGCATCAGGCGATGGAGCGACTGCCGCGCAGTCGTTGTCTCGCGACGGGATATTCCTGCCGCAGCCAGGTGAAACGCGTTGAAGGCACGGGCGTGCGCCATCCTGTGCAGGCATTACTGGAGATTATTGGATGATCTGGAAGCGTAAAGTCACCCTCGATGCCCTCAATGCGATGGGCGAAGGGAATATGGTTGGCCTGCTGGATATTCGCTTTGAACATATCGGCGACGATACGCTTGAAGCGTCAATGCCCGTTGACGGGCGCACAAAGCAGCCGTTTGGCCTGCTACACGGCGGAGCCTCCGTCGTGCTCGCCGAAAGCATCGGTTCTGTTGCGGGTTACCTGTGTACTCAGGGTGAGCAGAAAGTGGTGGGGCTGGAGGTCAACGCTAACCACGTTCGCTCCGCGCGAGAAGGGCGCGTGAAGGGAGTCTGTAAGGCGATTCATACCGGCTCCCGGTATCAGGTCTGGCAGATTGACATTTACGATGAGCAGCAGCGACTGTGCTGTACCTCACGGTTGACCACCTCTGTTGTGTGACGTTGTCACCTAAAAAAGTGTGATCAGTATTGCTTTTGGTCATAATCTGCGCAGCAAAAGGTGATATACTGTGCAGGTTTTGACCATAAGCGAGGATGATATGACTAGCCAACTAGACCCGGCCCAACTGGCAATTGAGTTTTTACGTCGTGATAAAACAGAGCTCTCTCCAGCCCAATACCTTAAAAAACTGAAACAACTTGAGCTCGAATTTACCGATTTACTGACGCTCTCTTCCACCGAGTTAAAAGAAGAGATCTATTTTGCCTGGCGCCTTGGCGTTCATTGATTCTGCGATTGTCAGCGTAAAGAGAACCCGACTCCTGTGTCGGGTTTTTTTTGGCCTCGCTGAACTGCGCGGGTGCCGGAAAAGGCTGCGGTTGTTTCTGAAAGCGATCCCGTCAACGATGTCGTCATTCAGGGAATTGATCCGACACAGAAAAGTCAGGGATAGCAATTTGTGTTAAAAATGACCTTCGGCAATATGAGACTATTCTTATCGCCCCTTCAAGAGCTAAGCCATCGTGAGTGCCGGAGATAAGCGCCGGATGGGGCCGGAACCCTTAAGGCTGTTACTGACAACCTTAAGGGTTTTGTTTTTCTGTGCTTTCACTCTCCTCATATCATTCCTATCCCTGAAATAGTCATTTTCTATACATCTTTACTGTTTTGACCACTCAGGTCGATGACGAACGTTAAAGTCATTATCAATCAATGTATTGAACAAATTCATCCATTCCTCTTAACCCGCGTGGCAGGGTCTATGCTTAATAAAAGTGCTCAAAAAGGATGAAACGCCGGAATGCCCCTGCTGTTGAGGGGTTGAAGTGAGAATCGTTATCACTAACATGGTGTTATAGCCTGATGGCTCATTATGCGAGGTAACCCTATGGAATTGCATTCAGGAACATTTAATCCGGACGATTTCACCTGGCGCGGATTGACGCTGACCCCTGCGGCAGCGGCGCATATTCGCGAACTGGTTGCAAAGCAGCCGGACATGCTGGGCGTCCGGCTGGGCGTGAAGCAGACGGGATGCGCCGGTTTTGGCTACGTGCTGGATACCGTCAGCGAGCCGGAAAAAGACGATCTGCTGTTTGAGTTTGAAGGCGCGAAGCTCTATGCCCCGCTACAGGCAATGCCGTTTATCGACGGCACGGAAGTCGATTACGTCCGCGAAGGATTAAACCAGTTATTCAAATTTCATAACCCGAAGGCCCAGAACGAATGCGGCTGTGGCGAAAGCTTTGGGGTATAGGCGGTACTATGTCTCGTAATACTGAAGCAACTGACGATGTCAAAACCTGGACCGGCGGCCCTCTGAATTATAAGGAGGGTTTCTTTACCCAACTGCAAACGGATGAGCTGGCGAAAGGGATCAACGAAGAGGTAGTCCGCGCCATTTCGGCTAAACGTAATGAACCTGAGTGGATGCTGGCGTTTCGCCTCAATGCCTATAAAGCCTGGGTTGAAATGCAGGAGCCGCACTGGCTGAAAGCGCACTATGAGAAGCTGAATTATCAGGACTACAGCTACTATTCCGCGCCTTCGTGTGGGAATTGTGATGAGACCTGCGCGTCAGAACCGGGGGCGGTACAGCAAACCGGGGCGAATGCTTTTCTCAGTAAAGAGGTGGAGGCTGCCTTTGAACAGCTCGGGGTGCCGGTACGCGAAGGCCGTGAAGTGGCGGTCGACGCCATTTTTGACTCCGTTTCCGTCGCCACCACCTATCGTGAAAAACTGGCGGAACAGGGGATCATATTCTGCTCTTTCGGCGAGGCGATTCACGATCATCCCGATCTGGTTAAACAGTATCTTGGCACCGTCGTCCCCGGCAACGATAACTTTTTCGCCGCACTGAATGCGGCGGTCGCCTCTGATGGCACCTTTATCTATGTGCCGAAAGGTGTGCGCTGCCCGATGGAGCTTTCTACCTATTTTCGCATTAACGCCGAGAAGACCGGACAGTTTGAGCGCACGATCCTGATAGCGGATGAAGGCAGCTATGTGAGCTATATCGAGGGCTGTTCAGCGCCGGTGCGCGACAGCTATCAGCTCCATGCGGCGGTGGTGGAAGTGATCATCCATAAAGACGCCGAGGTGAAATATTCCACCGTTCAGAACTGGTTCCCTGGCGATAACAACACCGGCGGGATTCTGAACTTCGTTACCAAACGCGCGCTGTGCGAGGGTGAGAACAGCAAAATGTCGTGGACCCAGTCGGAAACCGGATCGGCAATTACCTGGAAATACCCAAGCTGTATTCTGCGCGGCGACAACTCCATCGGTGAATTTTATTCGGTGGCGCTGACCAGCGGGCATCAGCAGGCGGATACCGGCACCAAGATGATCCACATCGGCAAAAACACCCGCTCGACCATTATCTCGAAGGGGATTTCTGCCGGACACAGCCAGAACAGCTATCGTGGTCTGGTCAAAATCATGCCCACGGCGACCAACGCCCGTAACTTCACCCAGTGCGACTCAATGCTGATTGGCGCCGACTGCGGGGCGCATACCTTCCCGTATGTCGAATGCCGTAACAACAGCGCGCAGCTGGAGCACGAAGCAACCACCTCGCGGATTGGTGAAGATCAGCTTTTCTATTGCCTGCAGCGCGGCATCAGCGAAGAGGATGCGATCTCGATGATTGTCAACGGCTTCTGTAAGGACGTGTTCTCTGAGTTGCCGCTGGAGTTTGCCGTTGAAGCGCAAAAATTATTAGCCATTAGCCTTGAACACAGCGTCGGTTAAGGAAGCAACATGTTAACGATTAAAGATTTACAGGTCAGTGTGGAAGAGAAAGCGATCCTGCGCGGGTTGAGTCTCGAGGTTCGTCCGGGGGAAGTGCATGCCATTATGGGACCGAACGGTTCCGGGAAAAGTACGCTCTCTGCGACGCTGGCAGGGCGTGAAGATTACGAAATCACCGGCGGGTCGGTGACGTTTAAAGGGAAAGACTTGCTCGATCTGGCGCCGGAAGAGAGAGCGGGTGAAGGTATCTTTATGGCCTTCCAGTATCCGGTGGAAATTCCCGGCGTCAGCAACCAGTTTTTCCTGCAAACGGCGCTCAATGCGGTGCGCACTTATCGCGGCCAGGAATCGCTCGATCGCTTCGATTTTCAGGATCTGATGGAAGAGAAAATCGCGCTGTTGAAGATGCCGGAAGACCTGTTAACCCGCTCAGTGAACGTCGGCTTTTCCGGCGGCGAGAAGAAGCGCAACGACATTCTGCAAATGGCGGTGCTGGAGCCGGAACTGTGTATTCTTGATGAATCGGATTCCGGGCTGGATATTGATGCGTTGAAAGTGGTTGCCGATGGCGTCAACTCACTGCGCGACGGTAAGCGCTCGTTCATTATTGTCACCCACTATCAGCGTATCCTTGACTATATCAAACCTGATTTTGTCCACGTCCTGTATCAGGGACGGATTGTGAAGTCTGGCGATTTCACGCTGGTCAAACAACTGGAGGAGCAGGGATATGGCTGGCTTACCGAACAGCAGTAATGCGCTGCAGCAATGGCATCATCTGTTTGAAGCGCAGGGCGAGACGCGCTCACATCAGGCGCAACAGCATCTCCAGCAGGTTCTGCGCCTGGGGCTGCCAACGCGCAAGCATGAGAACTGGAAATATACGCCGCTGGAAGGCCTCACCAACAGCCTGTTCGTCAGTCGCTATGCCGATGTTACCCCGGCGCAGCGCGACGCGTTAGCGCTCAACGTTGATACGCTGCGACTGGTGTTTGTCGACGGTCAATTCAGTCCGGCGCTCAGCGACAACCTGGACAACAGCGGCTTTGAGGTGGCGATCAACGATGAGCGCCAGACCCTGCCGACCGCGGTACAGCCGGAGGTGTTTTTGCATCTCACGGAAAGCCTGGCGCGCGGCGTAACGCATATCCGCGTTAAGCGTAACCAGCGTCCGGCAAAACCATTGCTGCTGATGCACATCACCCAGGGCGTATCCGCTGAGGAAGTGAACACGGCGCACTATCGCCATCACCTTGAGCTGGAGGAAGGCGCGGAAGCGACAATTATTGAACATTACGTCAGTCTGAATGATGCCCGACATTTCACCGGCGCGCGCCTGACCATGAACGTGGCGGCAAACGCGCACCTGCATCACATTAAGCTGGCGTTTGAAAATCCGCTCAGCCATCACTTCGCCCATAACGATATTTTGCTGGCGGCGGATGCCTCGGCCCACAGCCACAGCTTTCTGCTCGGCGATGCCGTACTGCGTCATAACACCAGTACCCAACTGAACGGAGAGAACACGACGCTCAGGATCAACAGCCTGGCGATGCCGGTGAAAAATGAGGTCTGCGATACCCGCACCTGGCTTGAGCACAACAAAGGCTACTGCAACAGCCGACAACTGCATAAAACCATCGTCAGCGATAAGGGCCGTGCGGTGTTTAACGGGTTGATTAACGTTGCCCAACACGCTGTCAAAACGGACGGGCAGATGACGAACAACAACCTGCTGCTCGGGAAGCTCGCGGAGGTGGATACCAAACCGCAGCTGGAGATCTACGCCGATGACGTGAAGTGCAGTCACGGGGCGACGGTAGGGCGCATTGACGATGAGCAGATGTTCTACCTGCGTTCGCGCGGGATAACGCAACGGGATGCGCAGCAGATGATCCTTTATGCCTTTGCCGCAGAACTGACGGAAGCGCTGAATGACGAAGCGCTAAAACACCAGGTGCTGGCGCGGATAGGCCAGCGTTTGCCGGGAGGCGTAGCATGACATTTCCCATCGACAACGTGCGTGCGGATTTCCCCGTCCTCACGCGTGAAGTGAACGGCCTGCCGCTGGCGTATCTCGACAGCGCCGCCAGCGCGCAGAAACCGGCACAGGTGATTGACGCAGAAGCCGAGTTTTATCGTCACGGCTATGCGGCGGTGCACCGGGGGATCCACACCCTCAGCGCCCAGGCGACCGAAAGAATGGAAAACGTGCGCAAACTGGCGTCGCTGTTTATTAACGCGCGCTCGGCGGAAGAACTGGTCTTTGTGCGCGGCACGACGGAGGGCATTAACCTGGTCGCCAACAGTTGGGGGCCAGAGAACGTCCATGCAGGCGATAACATCATCATCAGTGAGATGGAGCACCATGCCAACATTGTGCCCTGGCAGATGCTGTGCGCGCGGGTGGGGGCAGAACTGCGGGTGATTCCGCTGAACGCCGACGGCACATTGCAACAGGGCGTCCTGCCCACTCTGTTTGATGAGAAAACCCGACTGCTGGCGATCGCTCACGTCTCTAACGTGCTGGGCACTGAAAACCCGATCGCCGAAATGACCGCGCTGGCGCATCAGCATGGCGCGAAAGTGCTGGTGGACGGTGCGCAGGCAGTGATGCACCACCCGGTAGACGTTCAGGCGCTGGACTGCGATTTTTACGTCTTCTCGGGCCACAAGCTGTATGGTCCGACCGGCATTGGCGTGCTCTATGTCAAAGAGGCGCTGTTGCAACAGATGCCGCCATGGGAAGGGGGCGGGTCGATGATCGCCACTGTCAGCCTGACGCAGGGCACCACCTGGGCGAAAGCGCCGTGGTGCTTCGAAGCGGGGACGCCGAATACCGGCGGGATCATCGGTTTTGGCGCGGCGCTGGAGTATGTTTCAGCGCTGGGGCTGGAGGCAATTGGTGAGTACGAACAGAACCTGATGCACTATGCGCTGGAGCAACTGGCGACGGTGCCGGATCTCACGCTGTATGGACCGACTGACCGGCTTGGCGTGATCGCCTTTAATCTCGGGAAACATCACGCGTATGACGTCGGCAGTTTTCTCGATAATTACGGGATCGCCGTGCGAACCGGACACCACTGCGCAATGCCGCTGATGGCTTTTTATCAGGTGCCGGCGATGTGTCGGGCGTCGCTGGCAATGTACAACACCCATGAAGAAGTGGATCGCCTGGTGACAGGTTTGCAACGTATTCATCGCTTGCTGGGATAACAGGGAGGCACTATGGCCGCGCTGCCGGATAAAGAAAAATTGTTGCGTAATTTTCAGCGTTGCGCTAATTGGGAAGAGAAGTATCTGTACATCATTGAACTGGGACAGCGACTGCCGGAGATATCCGCCGCGGACCGCTGTGCTGAAAATACGATTCAGGGATGTCAGAGCCAGGTCTGGATAGTGATGCGTCAGAATGCGCAAGGCGTTATTGAACTGCAGGGCGACAGTGATGCTGCCATTGTGAAAGGACTGATTGCCGTCGTCTTCATTTTGTATCACCAGATGACGGCTCAGGACATCGTGAATTTTGATGTGCGGCCGTGGTTCGAACACATGGCGCTCGCGCAGCATCTCACTCCGTCTCGTTCGCAGGGGCTGGAAGCAATGATTCGCGCGATCCGTACCAAAGCCGCAACTCTTAGCTAAACTCAATAGACAGCTTTCATCCTGTTAGGTAAGGCAGTCTGGCTGTCTTACAGGATTATCAGCATTCTGGCTATGCCAGTGAATACAGGAGGTTGGGTATGAAACGCGCGTCTCTTATTACTCTTATGCTTATCGGCGCTTACAGCGCCATACAGGCCGCCTGGGCGGTGGATTATCCCTTACCGCCAGCGGGCAGTCGTCTTGTTGGGCAGAATCAAACGTACACGGTGCAGGAAGGCGATAAAAACCTTCAGGCGATAGCCCGTCGTTTTGATACTGCCGCCATGCTCATTCTGGAGGCGAATAATACCATTGCTCCTGTGCCAAAGCCGGGCACCCTGATAACGATCCCGTCACAGCTGCTGCTGCCCGATGCGCCGCGTGAAGGCATTATCGTCAATCTGGCTGAACTGCGTCTGTACTACTATCCGCCGGGAGAAAATATCGTCCAGGTATACCCGATCGGTATCGGCTTGCAGGGACTGGAAACGCCGGTGATGGAAACCCGCGTGGGGCAGAAAATCCCGAATCCAACCTGGACGCCGACGGCAGGCATTCGTAAGCGCTCTCTGGAGCGCGGCATTACGTTGCCGCCGGTGGTCCCCGCCGGACCCAATAACCCGCTGGGGCTCTTTGCACTGCGTCTGGCGCACGGTAATGGCGAGTATCTCATTCATGGCACCAGTCAGCCTGACAGCGTCGGTCTGCGCGTCAGTTCAGGGTGTATCCGGATGAACGCTCCGGACATCAAAGCGTTGTTCTCTCAGGTCAGACCGGGAACGCCGGTGAAAGTGATTAACGAGCCGGTGAAATACTCCGTAGAGCCGAACGGTCTGCGCTACGTTGAGGTCCATCGACCGCTGTCGCCGGAAGAAGAGCAAAACGTGCAGACAATGCCGTATGTGCTGCCAGTTGGGTTCAGCCAGTTTAAGGCGACGAAAGAGGTGGATGACGGTCTGGTGGAAAAAGCGCTGTATCGCCGGGCGGGGTATCCGGTGACCGTGTCCGCCGGGCAAACGCCGGTTGCTATGGCAGCACCGACTGTTCAGTCAGCGCAGAACGGTTCAGTACAGGAAGAGACGCAGACACAGTAGTGGGAAGATAAAACGAGAGGCAAAAAAAATGGCGCACAATGTGCGCCATTTCTATTACACAGGTACTATTACTTACGGTATTTAGTAGCCTGGTTGTCCAGACGCTGGTTAGCGCGAGCTGCGTCATCTTTAGCAGCCTGAACGTCGGAACGCATTGCGTTCACGTCGTTGCTCAGCTGGTCAACTTTAGCGTTCAGAGTCTGAACGTCAGAAGACAGCTGATCGATTTTAGCGTTGCTGGAGCAACCAGCCAGCAGAGTAGAACCCAGGATTACCGCGCCCAGTACCAGTTTAGTACGATTCATTATTAATACCCTCTAGATTGAGTTAATCTCCATGTAGCGTTACAAGTATTACACAAACTTTTTTATGTTGAGAATATTTTTTTGATGAGAAGGCGCTTATTTTTGATCGTTCGCTCAAAGAAGCATCGAAATGCACAAAAACGGCTAAAAAACTGAGTGAAAACAGGCTGCTTCCATCGGATTCGTCTTAGATAATCTGTAATTAGATAGCTCAATCCGATTTGCTTTTTTATTAATAGTAGCTATTGGAAAAATAAAAAAGCGCCGCGAGGGCGCTTTTTTAATCGAATTAATTCACACGGGAATTATTACAGTACGTGAACAGATGCCGTGTTAGTGGTGCCGCTCGGTACCAGCGCACCGGAAACCATCACTACAACGTCGCCTTTCTGCGCCAGACCGGTCTGCTGAGCAACCTCTTTCCCCAGACGGTAGAAATCATCGGTAGACGCGATTTCTTTCACCAGATGCGCCACAACGCCTTTGCTCAGTACCAGCTGACGAGCAGTCACTTCGTTGGTGGTCAGTGCCAGAATGGTGGCATCCGGGAAGTATTTACGCACTGCGCGAGCAGATTTACCGCCCTGAGTGGCCACGACGATCAGCGGCGCGTCCAGTTTTTCAGCGGTTTCCACTGCGCCGCGGCAGACGGCTTCGGTGATGCGCAGTTTGCGGCTGTCGTTGTTGAAGTCCAGACGGCTGGTCATCACGCGGTCGGTACGTTCACAGATGGTCGCCATGATGGTGACCGCTTCCAGCGGATATTTACCTTTTGCAGATTCGCCAGACAGCATAACCGCATCGGTGCCATCAAGGATGGCGTTCGCCACGTCGCCTGCTTCCGCACGCGTCGGACGCGGGTTTTTGATCATGGAATCCAGCATCTGCGTAGCCGTGATAACGACTTTACGTGCGCGGATACATTTTTCGATCATCATCTTCTGCGCGAAGATAACTTCTTCAACCGGGATTTCAACGCCCAGGTCGCCACGCGCAACCATGATACCGTCAGACGCTTCGAGGATTTCGTCGAAGTTGTTCAGGCCTTCCTGGTTTTCAATTTTGGAGATGATCTGGATCTTCTCGCCGCCGTGCGCTTTCAGGTGCTCACGGATTTCAACAACGTCAGAGCGCTTACGGATAAAGGAGGCCGCAACAAAGTCAACGCCTTGTTCGCAACCAAAAATCAGGTCCTGTTTGTCTTTTTCAGCCAGTGCCGGCAGGGCGATAGAGACGCCAGGCAGGTTAACGCCTTTGTTTTCGCCGAGGTCACCGTTGTTCAGCACTTTACAGATGACTTTGTTGCCTTCGATTGCGGTGACTTCCATACCGATCAGACCATCGTCGACCAGTACCGTGTTACCGACAGACAGATCGGTGGTGAAACCTTCGTAGGTGACCGCAACGATTTCGTTGTTACCGACGACGGATTTGTCAGTGGTGAAGGTAAACGTCTGACCGGCTTTCAGGGAAACGTCGTTGCCGCCTTCCAGTTTAATGGTACGGATTTCCGGACCTTTGGTATCGAGCAGGATAGCGGCTTTCTTGCCGGTTTTGCTCATCACGTTGCGCAGGTTCTGGATACGCTGACCGTGTTCTGCATAATCACCGTGAGAGAAGTTCAGACGCATGACGTTCATGCCTGCGTCCAGCATTTTGGTTAACATCTCTTCAGATTCGGTTTTCGGACCGATGGTGCAAACAATTTTCGTCTTTTTCATGACAGTCTTAGTCTTTAAGTTGAGAAGGATATGGAAAGCTGGCTACCGGGACGCTCTGCCTGGAAGCTAAACCTGTATTACGAAAGTTGTGATGCCTCGCACTAAGGATAGGTGACATCGATAGAGCGTGCAGAGGAATGTGTGCTCGTATTTCAGCCCGACAAAAAGGGACGTTTTGTAGTCTCTGAGTATGACAGGTCAATGTGCTGAAACCATTCAAGTGACAATTGTCACGCATTATACGCTGAAATTTACGCAAAAGGAAAATGGAAACAGTGTTTCAGAATACATCCAGGCAGTTACACAACAAATTGTTATTAAACAAGTCGTGTCTGCCAATTGCGCAAACGCAAAAACCAGGCTGGGTTGCGCAACCAGACTTATTCCTTCGCGTTATAACAAATGACTTTTAAATCATTTCAAATCTAAATTACCCTGATTACACTCGTTTGGACATCCATACTGCTAAATAGCTGAAAGCGCTGGCAGGATAACAATAAGCAGCAGCGGATACCCAAACGACATGATTGTCCTGAAAAATATTTCGAAAGTGTTTACGCCAGGGCGGCTAGCCATTACCGCGGTTGATAACGTCAATCTGACCGTGGATCAGGGGCAAATTTACGGAATTATTGGCTACAGCGGTGCCGGGAAAAGCACCCTGATTCGCCTGCTTAACGGGCTGGAAAAGCCGACGGCGGGCAGTGTGACCATCAACGGTCACGAGATTTCCGCCGCCAGCGGCGAATCTCTGCGCCAGGCGCGCCTGAAAATCAGTATGGTATTTCAGCATTTCAATCTGCTGTGGTCGCGCACCGTGCGCGAAAACATCGCCTTTTCCATGCAAATCGCGGGCGCGCCAAAAGCGAAAATTCAGGCGCGCGTGGCGGAACTGATTGAGCTGGTGGGGCTGACGGGGCGCGAAAATGCGTATCCGTCACAGCTAAGCGGCGGGCAAAAACAGCGCGTGGGGATTGCGCGAGCGCTGGCGAATAACCCGGATGTGTTGCTGTGCGATGAAGCCACGTCAGCGCTGGATCCCCAGACGACCGATCAAATTCTTGAACTGTTGCTCGATATCAATCGTCGCTTCCGGCTGACGATCGTGCTGATCACTCATGAAATGCATGTGGTGCGCAAAATCTGCGATCGCGTGGCGGTGATGGAAAACGGTCAGGTGGTGGAGGAAGGCGATGTGTTGAGCGTTTTCACCCATCCGCAACAGCCGATTACCCGCCAGTTTGTCCGCCAGGTGGGGCAGTATGCCGATGAAGAGGCATTTGATTTGCAACTGGCGAGCGAACTGGGCGGCACGGTTATTAAGCTAACGTTTACCGGCCACAGTACGCATCAGCCGATTGTCGGCGAACTGACACTTCGCTATGGCCTGCCATTAAATATCCTGCACGGCAAAATGACCCAGACGGCGCACGGCGTGTTCGGTCAGTTGTGGCTACATGTGGTGGCCTCACCGGAGCAACTCAATAACATTCTGGACGACCTGCAAAAAAGCGGCATTGACGGTGAGGTGATTCAACATGGCTGAGAATCTGTTTCCCCACCTGAAATGGGATCAACTTTTTGCCGCCACTCAGGAGACGTTGTATATGACTGCGCTCTCCGGCGTCGCCACCTTTGTGCTGGGTATTGCTCTCGGACTGGCGCTGTTCCTGACCGCACGCGGCGGACTGTTCCAGAACCGTGCGCTGTACAGCGGCATTTCTCTGCTGGTGAACATCTTTCGCTCGATCCCGTTCATCATTTTGATAGTCCTGCTGATCCCGTTTACCAAAGCGCTGGTCGGCACCATTCTTGGCGCCAACGCCGCACTACCGGCGCTGATTGTCGGCGCCGCGCCATTCTACGCGCGTCTGGTTGAGATAGCCCTGCGTGAAGTGGATAAGGGCGTCATTGAAGCGACGCGTTCCATGGGCGCTCGTCTTAGCACCTTAATTTTTCGGGTTTTGTTACCTGAATCGTCACCCGCTCTGGTGTCCGGTATCACCGTGACGCTGATTGCGCTGGTCAGTTACAGCGCGATGGCCGGGGTGATCGGGGCAGGTGGTTTAGGGAATCTGGCTTATCTGGAAGGATTCCAGCGCAACCACAACGACGTCACGCTGGTGGCGACGGTAACCATTCTGGTTATTGTCTTCATTATCCAGTTCTGCGGCGATGTGATCACTTCTCTGTTAGATAAACGCTAATAAAATACGGAAACCATTATCATGAAAAAATCACTGACACTTCTCGCCGCAGCTACCTTAAGTGCCCTGAGCTTCGCCTCCTGGGCGGACACGCTGACCGTGGGCGCCTCCAACGTGCCGCATGCCGAAATCCTCGAGCAGGCCAAACCGATTCTGGCAAAACAGGGGATTGACCTGGAGATTAAACCATTCCAGGACTACATCCTGCCAAACACCGCGCTGGCGGGCCGTGAAATTGACGCCAACTACTTCCAGCATATTCCCTATCTGAACAGCGTCCTGAAAGATCATGCCGGAGATAAAACCTACGATTTCGTCAGTGCGGGAGCAATCCACATTGAACCTATCGGCATCTATTCGAAAAAGGTCAAATCGCTAAAAGATCTGCCGGAAGGCGGCAAAATCATCATGCGTGATGCGGTGTCGGAAGAGGGACGTATCCTGTCTATCTTCGAGAAAGAGGGCGTGATCAAACTGAAGCCGGGCGTGGATAAAGTCAGTGCGCGTATCAGCGACATCGTGGAAAACCCGAAAAAGCTGAAGTTCCTGCCTAACGTTGAAGCTGCGCTGCTGCCACAGATGTACAACAACGATGAAGGCGATGCGGTGGTGATTAACGCCAACTACGCCATCGACGCCGGTCTGGATCCGGTACACGATCCGATCGCCGTGGAAAGCGGTGAGAACAACCCGTATGCCAACATCATTACCGTTCACCGTGGCGACGAGAAGAAAAAGGATATTGTCGCGCTGGTTGACGTCCTGCACTCAAAAGAGATCCAGGACTGGATCCGCACCAAATACAAAGGCGCGGTCATCCCGGTGAATAACTGATCCCTTTTTTGCCGGGTGGCGGCTTCGCCTGACCCGGCCTACGACGTCCTGTAGGCCGGATAAAACGCGCCAGCGTTGCCATCCGGCATTAGCGTTATACTCGCTCAACTCTTGCCGGCAACCCCTGACGTACCGCGGAGCCGGACACCCAGTCAAGCCAGGTGTTGCTCACTTTTCGCGTCGGATCGGCAAATCCCAGATCGTTCAGGTTAATCCCCGATTTCACTTTCGCATCAAACGCCAGCGGCTCACCGTCGAGCGTGTGCTGCGCGCCGCCCATCTCCCGGTGTCCATAGCCGTGTTCGATAGCGATGACTCCCGGCATCACCCCGTGCAGCAAACTGATTTGCGCTTCAGCCTGCCCGCCCGGCGTGGTGATCCGCACCGTGTCGCCATGTGACAGCCCGAAACGCTGCCCGTCCTGTGGATTCAGCGCCACCAGGTTGACCGGTTTGACGTGGTGTAAACGTGGGATCACCGCCGATGCGCTGGCCATGGTGTTGGACTTAAACGAGATAAGCCTGAGCGGCCATTGCGTTAAGGGAAACAGGTCGTCCACCGAACGTCCATCAGACAGCCTCGCCGGATACCACGCCGGACAGCCGCTGTAGCGTTCGCCGGTGATCGCGTGACGATGGGCGGCAACCTCAGCATTCCAGATTTGCAGCGGCTTTTCCCACGCATTGCCGATCCGGTTTTCGGCCCGACCACTCTTATCTGACGCGAAACGTCCGCCGCGCGAGTAGATAAAAGCCACCCGACGCGCTTCTTCCGTTTTCAGCGTCTGCTGAATGACGGGCATAATGCGGCTCACGCCAGTCAGTTCAATGTCTTCTGCTACCGCTTCGGCGACCGGGGCTTTCCCCATAAACGCGATATTGGCGGCGACGCGCAGATAGTAGTCTTCTGCACGATTCAGCGGATAGCGGTTTCCTTCGCTGTCGGAAATCGCATTGTCGCCAAATCCCGGCAGATGCAATTTTTTAGCCACGGCAATGCAGAATGCCTCCATCGAAACGGGCTGACCATCGGCGGTTGTGGCGGTGGCGGAGTCGACAATCGGCCAGCGTGCGGTGGTGGCTTTACTGGCGACGCCAGCCCACGGCGCGCTGAATCCCCAGCTTTCGAAGTTATGCGTGTCCGGCACGATGTAATCCGCAAGGGCGGTGGTCTCATTCATATAGGCATCGATGGCAATAAACAGCGGTAACCGCGCCGGATCTTTCAGTTTTTCTTCGGCAACGGCGCGCAGACCGGGTACGCCATACAAGGGATTGGTCATGTTGGAGATCCACGCCTTGAGGGGATACGGATACCCCTCCAGCGCGGAACTCAGCAATTCGGTCAACTGACCAGCGACAAACGGATACCACGGCGCTTTGGCCGGGAAAGGCGATATTCCGGCGGCGACTTTGTTGCGATACTCTTCGGAAGATTCATATGCCGTTTTACTCCGCGCGATACTCAGCCCCTTGGGCTTCACTTTGCCTGGAAAACTCGCCATGTTGTAGCGCGGACCGTCCGTTGCGCCGTTGAACTTCCCGCCGCCAACAAAAACGCCACCTTCCAGACTGAGGTTGCCGATCAGCGCGTTCAGCATCATCACCGCCCACGCGTTGTAAAAGCCATTGCCTGCCATCATCCCGCCGTGGGTGATGACCGCGGCTTTACGTCCGTGACGGGTAAAGGCGTCCGCCAGCGCGATGATTTTGTTCTCCGCAACGCCGCACTGTTGGCTGTACTGGGCGAGCGTCATTTTTTCCGCCGATTCTTTCAGACACTGGAAGCTGCTTTTTACCGTCACGCTGCGCCCATCGGCGAGCGTCACCTGGCGTGTGACAAACAGCGTGGCGCGCAGGCAGTCCCGGGCGGGGACCAGTTCGTTGTTCTCATCTACGACCAGCGGCTCGCTGGCGGCGGAAGGATCCAGATGCGCTTGCGTCAGGTGCTGTCCGGCCAGTTCGGGAAGATCGTCGACGATCACCAGATGTGTGGCGTTGGTCCAGCTCTTCTCGTCCGCGTGCTGCATGGCCTGTACGCCGGGTTGCGCCAGATAATCGGCGTTGTAGCGTTGGTTTTCGATAATCCAGCGGATCATCGCCATCGCCAGCGCGGAGTCGCTGCCGGGGATCACCGGTAACCAGTGACCGTGGTCGTCAGCCAGCACGGTGGTTAACGGCAGCGCCGGGGCGACGACCACATAGCTGAAATCATCGCGCAGCCGCGCGCTGGAAAGTTGCCTGGCCTGGCGTTTAAACGGGTTGCCGGACTGTGCGGGCGAGGTGCCCATAAACAGCGCGAACTCCACGTTATCCCAGTCGGGCTTCACATGGGTGTTTTTATCGAGATCGCCCATCAGTGCGCCGGAACCCGCGCGATAGGCCAGTCCACAATAGGATCCGTGCGCGCCAAAGTTTTTGCTGCCGAAACTATTGAGCGCAAAACGGCGCAAAAAGGTGTCTCGCCCGTCGTCGCTGGTATTGGTGACCAGTAGCTGGTTGGTTTTGGGACCAAAACCGGGATGCTGCGGATCAATAGGGGTTGTCGGGGCGTAAAGAGCACGCAGGCCGTCGACGTGGCCTTCGCCAAACAGATCGCCGCCTTCCACCACCTCATTGATCAATTGTTCAAAGCTAATGCGCTGCCATTTGCCTTCGCCGCGTTTACCCACGCGCTTCATCGGCTCAAGAATACGCAGCGGGCTGTACAGACCTTCCAGTTGTGTTGCGCCCCTGGCGCAGGCCGTCGAGCGGGCATCAAGACCGTTCTCGCCCGCCAGTTGCGCCATTGCCGTGCTGAATGGCACCGACGCATCAATATGATGTTCATGAGAAAGCGGATGATACGGATTGCCGGCAATGCGCAGCACCCTGTTGGTTTGCTGGTCGACGCGCACCCTGACGCCGCACTGCGTCCAGCAGCCGAAACACTGGGTCATGGCGATGGTTTGCTGCGTATTCTGCTGCCAGCGCGGGTGCGCGTTGGCTTCAGGGGCAAGCGCGTTACCCACGATGCGATCGCGGGTGATTTTACCGGAGGTGCCGTTGGTCAAGCCATCAATGGCGCGTTTCGCCACGTCACGATAGCTGAGGGCGAACGTCGCCATACCGCCGACGGCCAGGCCGACTTTGAGCCACTGACGACGGGTTAAATTAGCCATGTTGCAATCTCCTTGCGAGTCCGTTCACGCCTTCGCGAACAATAATAAGCAGCGCTATCCACAGACCAAAGGTACCGAGGATGGCAAGCCAGCCGTCGGTACCGGCGGGCAGGGTGTACGGGTTGAACTGGGCGTTGAATTTTGGCAGCGTCTGCCCCTGAATCAGCAGAGTCCAGCGCATCAGCCAGCACAGCGCCATCGCGCTCAACGCCAGCAGGCTGCGCAGCGGTAATGACAACGGACGACTCAGGGCGATAACGCTAAAGAGCAGTGAAACCAGCCAGAATGCCAGCCAACCAAAGGCGTAATGGCGGGCCGATGCGGAGATCGTAAGCCACTGGCGGATTGCCGTACCGGAAAGCGTATTGCCGCTAACCCAGAAAATGATGACGATTGCGAGGGCGAGCAGCGTCAGCAGTTGCCCAAGGGCGAGTCGTTTTTGCGACAGGAAATCATTGCGCATCCCGACGATTAACAGGGCAAAAAAGGTCTGTAATGCGCTCAGGAACATCGCCAGCACAAAGGCGTAGCTGAACCAGACGGGACGAGCCTGAACGACGGAGACTTCGCGTCCGGTATAGATCAGCAATCCCGTCGCGGCGAGCGCGCTGGCAAAGGCGAACCATTTTGTGACGGCGTAACTTTTCCCGGTAAGCTGTTTATAAACTTGCGCCAGAAACCAGAGTCCGAGAAACGCGGTGAACAGCGGTAAGAACAGTGCGCCCCACGGCATCCACGACCACGGCGTAGGATATGCGTAAAAATGCCAGACGCGGGCCGTCTGGTGGAGATCGGCGGTCAGCGCCAGGGGGGCGGTAATGGCGCAGGTCAGGGCAATCAACAGCGTCAGGCTTTCCAGCGTCGGGGCGGTTTTTTTGCGCCAGTGCAGCACGCAGCCAAACAGCGCCGCACAGGCGGCAATGCCGATAAAAAAGAAGTACTGTACCGCCCAGGGAAGCCAACTGACCGCCTGTGGACGGGCCAGCACCTCTTCAATGATTAAGGGTTGCATTATCAGACCTCCTGCCAGAGCGCGGGTTGCGCGCGTCCCATCAACGGGGTGACAAACGCCTCATCCAGTCCCAGATAGAAAACGTGGGGCGCGGTGTTATTTTCCGGCTTCAGTACGTTGATGGCGTCGTGATGGGTGCGGATCAATTGCGAAATCCGGCTTTGCGGATCGCGGATGTCGCCGATGATGCGCGCGCCGCCTACACAGGACTCCACGCAGGCGGGGAGAAGTCCGGCCTCCAGGCGGTGCACGCAAAACGTGCATTTATCGGCGGTCTGTGTCTCATGATTGATAAAACGCGCATCGTAGGGACAGGCCTGCACACAGTAAGCGCAACCGACGCAGCGGGTGTTATCGACCACGACGATGCCGTCCTCGCGTTGAAACGTGGCCTGCACCGGACAAACCGGCACGCAGGGCGGATTATCGCAGTGGTTACACAGACGCGGTAACAGCACGTTGGTCACCTCATCCGCCACCTGGACCTGATACTGATTCACATGGGTACGAAACTCGCCCTGCGGCGTCTGATTTTCAATCGCGCAACTGACGGTGCAGGCCTGACAGCCGATGCAGCGGCGCAGATCGATAAGCATCGCGTAACGCTGCTGTGTGGAGCCGCCATGACGTTCAGGTGAAAAAGGAAATTTTGCCTGCGCCAGCGGAACCAGCGACGCGCCTGCGGTCAGGACGCCCAGTTGCTGGAGAAACTGCCGTTTACTGCTGTCCATTTTTTCTCCCGTTTCAAGGCAACAACGAAACATTTGTCACGCCATTGGTTTGCGTGTGATGAATAAAGAATGTCGATGATTTACAGTGTAAAAATCGGAGTGGGGCAGCTCTATTGTGGTTAACCACATACCCGGCGGGTTGTTGATCTAAAACAACATAATCAACAGGGATAATGGTGTGAGACGTAAAACGGTGAAGGGGCTAACGCTGCTGGCGTCGGCCTTAATGTTCAGTGGCGCAGCGCTGGCGGGCTCATGGAATATCGGGATTCTGGCGATGCGCGGAGAGGTCTCCACCCGCAACCACTGGCAGCCGCTGGAAACCCTGCTTAACCAACAGCTTCCCGGAGAACAGTTCCACATCCTGCCGCTGGATCTGCATCAGATGCAGGCGGCGGTGAACAACGGACGCGTACAATTTGTGGTGACCAACCCGGCGCAGTTTGTGCAACTGAACAGTCGTTCGCCGCTGCGCTGGCTGGCGTCTTTGCGTTCCGCGCGTGGGACGGGCAACGTCATTGGCAGTGCGATCCTCACCCGGCGCGACAGCGGTATCACCGCCGCGCACGATCTGATCGGTAAAACGGTAGGGGCTATCGATCCCCAGGCATTCGGCGGCTATCTGCTGGGATATAAAGCGCTGAGCGACGCCGGTCTGCGCCCCGAGCGCGACCTCAACCTGCGTTTTACCGGTTTTCCGGCCGATGCGCTTCTCTATCTGCTCCGTGAAAAAGCGGTACAGGCGGTGATTGTCCCGGTCTGCCTGCTGGAAAAAATGGACGAAGAGGGACTGGTTGATAAAAACGACTTCGTCGCGGTGCTCAACCGTCCCGGAGACATCGCCTGTTTAACCAGTACGCCGCTCTATCCCGACTGGTCATTCGCCGCGTTGCCTGCGGTGAGCGATGCGCTGGCCGATCGCGTCACCCGCGCGCTGCTGGCGGCGCCAGACACCGCGGCGTTTCACTGGGGTGCGCCGGCGTCGACCAGTCAGGTGGAGGCGTTGCTGCGCGACGTACAGCAGCATCCACAACAGCGGCGTTTGTGGCTGGATGTGAAAAGCTGGCTGATACAGCATCAGTGGCTGATGGGCGGGACAGCGCTTACCCTGTTATTGCTGACCCTGAACTATATCTGGGTCATGCTGCTGGTGCGCCGACGGGGTAAACAGCTTGAACGCAACGGCGTCCAGTTGCGCCAGCAGGAACTGGCGCTGGAAACGGCCAGGCAAATGAGCGTTCTTGGCGAAATGACCTCCGGGTTTGCGCATGAACTGAATCAACCGCTGTCGGCAATCCGCCATTATGCACAGGGTTGTCTGATTCGCCTGCAGTCGCAGGATCCGTCGCACGCGTTACTGCCGGCGCTGGAGCATATTGATCAACAGGCGCAGCGCGGGGCTGATACGCTGCGTAATCTGCGACGCTGGGTGAGTCAGGCCCAGGGAAGTCCGATCCGCACGGAGGAATGGGAGAACATCAGCATTCATGAGGCGGTTCATCATGTCTGGCAGTTGTTACGCATGGCGCAGCAGTTCCCGACATTAACCTTACACAGCAATATCGATCGCGCGCTGACGATTTCGCTCCCGCCGGTGCTGCTGGAGCAGGTGCTGGCCAATTTGATCCTCAATGCGGCGCAGGCGGGTGCCACCACGCTGTGGATTGATGCTTCATCTTCGCCAGAGGGCGTGCGCGTGACGTTGCAGGATAATGGTGGCGGCATTGACGATGTTTTACTGCATCAGGCCTTTCAGCCCTTTATGACCAGCCGGAAAGAGGGAATGGGGCTGGGGTTGGTTATCTGCCAACGACTGGTGCGCTACGGTCAGGGGGAGATCGGTCTGCGTAATCAGACCGCGCCTGACGGGCTACCCGGTGTGGCGGTGGGACTGGATTTTACACAACGGGAGGAAAAGGGCGGCAATGGCGATGATTCACTTACTGGATGATGATGTGGCGGTCACCGATGCCTGCGCCTTTCTTCTGGAGAGCCTGGGCTATCCGGTCACGTGCTGGGAAGAAGGGGCTGTTTTTCTTGCTGAGGCCGATTTGTACCAGACGGGCGTGCTGCTGCTGGACATGCGGATGCCGGTCATGGACGGCAAGAACGTCCATGAGGCATTGCGTCAGCGTGAAAGTACGCTGGCCGTGGTGTTTCTCACCGGGCATGGCGATGTGCCGATGGCCGTCGAGCAGATGAAACACGGGGCGGTAGACTTCCTGCAAAAGCCGGTCAGTGCTAAACCGCTGCAAACGGCGCTGGAGCAAGCGCTGGTGGTTTCAGCGCAGGCGGTTGCCCGACAACAGATCGCCACCTGCTACCGGGCGCTTACGGCTAAAGAACGTGAGCTGGCCGGGTTAGTCGTTAAAGGACTGATGAATCGCGAGATTGCACAGATGATGAACATCGCGGTACGCACGGTGGAGGTACATCGCGCCAGAGTGATGGAAAAAATGCAGGCCGCCAATCTGGCGGAACTGGTCAACAAATGGCAGCGATTAAAGGAAGCGCACGGCGTTGAATAGTACCGTAGGTTATTTCTTTGATTTTCTTTGTTTTTTGTCATCCCATTCAGAGTGATATATGCTGTTTATCTGAACCTGCAATGAGAGACAATAATGGCAAACCTGACAAAAGACGATGAACTGTACCGTGAGATGTGCAGAGTAGTGGGCAAAGTGGTGCTGGAAATGCGCGATCTGGGACAAGAGCCCAAACATATCGTGATTGCCGGGGTATTACGAACCGCGCTGGCGAACCCGCGTATTCCGCGTAGCGACCTTGAAAAGCAGGCGATGGTCACGGTGATCAACGCGCTGGCTGGCTAACCGTAATGAGGGATGCGCTCATCCCTTATTTCCCTTCACGAGAAAATGTCAGCAGAGCATTTATTCCGTCGAAAAATAAAGCCAGGGTAGAATTCGTTATATTGTTGTGTATATCACGCGCGCATTTTTATTTATATATGGGAACAGTTTCACATTTATTTGTAATCTGGCGGAACAATGTTTCACTGGCTTTATGATAATAAATATCACTACGCATTTAATATTTTCCTTCCCGTTTTTAATTGATGACGATCAAAGTTATGCCCACCAATAACTCCCATTATTTAATTCGCCTAACCCTAAAGGATTAGTTTATTTGCGTTAAATTGCGTTATTTATGCAATCCGGTTATGGCAAAACTTCAGCTGTGGGAGGCAACATCAGAGGCGCTGTTTCAGCATAATTAGCATCGGCCTGGGACGTGTTGTCGGCACTGCGTTTGCGAAGAGGATGCAAAATAAATGAACCAGGTTGATCGTCCATTATTAGATACTGGCTTAACGCGGCTGGAATTTCTGCGCATATCGGGAAAAGGCCTGGCAGGGTTAACCATCGCGCCCGCGTTACTGTCGCTTTTTGGCTGTAAGCAAGAAGATATCGATAGCGGCACCGTAGGGTTGATCTCCACGCCGAAAGGCGTGTTAGTGACCCAACGCGCCCGCTGTACCGGTTGTCATCGCTGTGAAATTTCCTGTACCAACTACAATGATGGCGCAGTTGGCACCTTCTTTTCCCGCATTAAAATTCACCGTCATTTCTTCTTTGGCGACAAGGGGATAGGTTCAGGCGGCGGCCTGTATGGCGATTTGAACTACACCCCGGACACCTGTCGTCAGTGTAAAGATCCGCAGTGCATGAAGGTCTGTCCCATTGGGGCGATTACCTGGAACCAGGAAGATGGTTGCATTGCTGTCGATCACCGACGCTGTATCGGTTGCAGCGCCTGTACCACCGCATGTCCCTGGATGATGGCCACCGTCAATACGGAAACGAAGAAATCGGCAAAATGCGTTTTATGCGGTGAGTGCGCCAGTGCCTGCCCGACCGGGGCATTAAAAATCATCGAGTGGAAAGATATTACTGTTTGAGTCTTGCAAAGGAAAAAATTATGGCTAACGGTTGGACAGGTAATATTTTACGGGTCAATCTTACAACAGGCGATATTACCCTTGAAGATTCCAGTAAATTTAAAAAATTTGTCGGCGGTATGGGGTTCGGCTACAAAATTATGTACGACGAAGTTCCCGCCGGCACGAAACCCTTTGATGAAGGCAATAAATTAGTTTTTGCGACGGGACCGCTTACGGGATCCGGCGCACCCTGTAGTTCTCGCGTTAATATCACGTCGCTCTCCACATTCACAAAAGGCAATCTGGTTGTCGATGCGCATATGGGCGGCTTTTTTGCGGCGCAAATGAAATTCGCCGGCTATGACGCCATCATTATTGAAGGCAAGTCGGCATCTCCCGTCTGGCTGAATATTAAAGACGACAAGGTCACTCTCGAAAAAGCCGATTTCCTGTGGGGGAAAGGCACACGTGCGACGACGGAAGAAATTTGCCGGATGACCTCGCCGGAAACCTGCGTGGCGGCGATTGGCCAGGCGGGTGAAAACCTTGTGCCGCTCTCTTGTATGCTCAACAGCCGCAATCACAGCGGCGGCGCAGGGACAGGCGCGGTGATGGGCGCGAAAAAACTGAAAGCGATTGCCGTGGAAGGGACAAAAGGCGTCAACATTGCTGACCGCAAAGAGATGAAGCGGTTGAATGATTACATGATGACGGAGCTGATTGGCGCGAATAACAACCATGTTGTGCCCAGTACCCCGCAGGCGTGGGCGGAATACTCCTCTCCCGCGTCGCGCTGGACCGCACGTAAAGGACTGTTCTGGGGCGCGGCAGAAGGTGGGCCGATCGAGACTGGCGAGATCCCGCCGGGTAACCAGAATACCGTCGGTTACCGGACCTACAAGTCGGTCTTCGACTTAGGTCCGGCGGCAGAAAAATACACGGTGAAAATGAGCGGCTGCCACTCTTGCCCGATTCGCTGCATGACGCAGATGAACATTCCTCGCGTGAAGGATTTTGGCGTGCCGAGCACCGGCGGGAATACCTGCGTGGCGAACTTCGTCCATACCACCATCTTCCCGAACGGCCCGAAAGACTTTGAAGACAAAGACGATGGCCGCGTCATCGGTAACCTGGTGGGGTTGAATCTGTTTGATGATTACGGCATCTGGTGCAACTACGGTCAGTTGCACCGCGACTTTACGTATTGCTACAGCAAAGGGGTGTTTAAACGCGTCCTGCCAGCTGAAGAATACGCTCAGATCCGCTGGGATCAACTGGAAGCGGGCGATCCGAATTTCATCAAGGATTTCTACTATCGTCTGGCGCATCGCGTCGGTGAACTTAGCCATCTGGCGGATGGGTCGTATGCCATTGCCGAGCGCTGGCAACTGGGTGATGAATACTGGGCGTATGAAAAAAATAAACTGTGGTCACCGTTTGGTTTTCCGGTTCACCACGCCAACGAAGCCTCGGCGCAGGTGGGGGCCATCACCAACTGCATGTTCAACCGCGACTGTATGACCCACACCCACATCAATTTCATCGGCTCGGGTTTGCCCTTAAAACTTCAGCGGGAAGTCGCCGCTGAACTGTTTGGCTCACCAGACGCCTACGATGAAACCAAGAATTACACGCCGATCAATGCGGCAAAAATTAGATATGCCAAATGGACGCTACTCAAAGTGTGCCTGCATAACGCCGTCACGCTGTGTAACTGGGTCTGGCCGATGACCGTGTCGCCGCTGAAAAGCCGCAACTATCGCGGCGATCTGGATCTGGAAGCCAAATTCTTCCAGGCCGTAACCGGTGATGAAACCACCCAGGCCAGTCTCGATTTGGCCGCAGAACGCATCTTCACCCTGCATCGCGCCTACACGGTGAAGCTGATGCAGACCAACGATATGCGCAATGCGCACGACCTGATCTGCTCGTGGGTGTTTGATAAGGATCCGAAGATTCCGGTCTTCAGCGAAGGCACCGATAAGATGGACCGCGACGACATGCGTGAATCCCTGACGCTGTTCTATAAAGAGATGGGCTGGCACCCGGAGTTGGGTTGCCCGACGCGTGAGACATTGCATCGACTCGGTCTGGAAGACGTCGCCGACGACCTGGCCGCGCAGAATCTGTTGCCGGCGTAAGGAACATCACATGAGCCATTCAGAGGATGTGAGTCAACCTGTCGCGCCGGATGTGGATCTTGAAAAGCGACAGTGGTTGCAGGGGCGTCGTGAACAGGTCGGCGACGTAGATGAACCGGCGGTGCCAGAAAGCCCCGCGGAGATCATGGCGGATTTTATCCGCCAGTCTTCGGCGAACGGCCAGCTTGTCGCGCGCGAACTGTTCTTGCAGCCGCCGTACTCGATGGAAGAAGCGGCGCTCGCACCGCTACTGGAGACGCTCAGAGAGGGGCTTGCCGGGGAGGATATTGCCTGGGTGCAGGGCTCTCAGGACGAATATTACTACTCAACCCAGACCATGACCGCCAACTATGCCGACATGTGCGTTCAGGTAGTGGAAAAGGATATCTGTCGGGCAATCGCACAGGCGGTGCGCTTTGACTGCCAGACTTATCCGCGTCCGTACAAGGTCGCCATGCTGGAACAATCGCCTTACGGTTTTGCGCCACAGCAGATAGACGCCGCGCTCGCTGCGATTGAAACGCATCCCGACTATGCCGATATTCGCACGGTCGCGTCATCCAACGACGTACCGTACTTATTCAGCGAACGCTTTATGAGTTACGGCAAAGCGTACGGTTTGTGCGAATGGCTGGAAGTTGAGCAGTTTCAGAATCCCTGAATTCATGGAAAGCGTGGACGAGCGCGACCACAGCATTAGAGGATAACAAGATGTCCTTCACTCGACGAAAATTTGTGCTTGGCATGGGAACCGTCATTTTTTTCAGCGGACCCGGCCAGACGCTGCTGGCGAAGACAACGGCTAGCGGCCCCGTGCGTTACGTTATGATCCATGATGAATCGCGATGTAACGGCTGTAACATTTGCACCCGCGCCTGTCGCAAAACGAATCATGTTCCTGCGCAGGGAAGTCGCTTGTCGATCGCGCATATTCCCGTTTCAGATAATGACAACGAGACGCTGTATCACTACTTCCGTCAGTCTTGTCAGCACTGTGACGATGCGCCCTGCATTGAGGTTTGCCCGACCGGGGCGTCGTGGCGCGATGAGGACGGGATCGTCCGCGTCGACACGTCGCGCTGCATTGGCTGCAGTTACTGCATTGGCGCGTGTCCCTATCAGGTGCGCTACCTGAATCCGCAAACTAAAGTGGCGGACAAATGCGATTTTTGCGCCCAATCGCGGCTGGCCAAAGGTTTTCCGCCCATCTGTGTCACGTCCTGCCCGGAGCATGCGCTGCTGTTTGGTCGTGAGGACAGCCCGGACATCCAGCGTTGGTTACAGGAAAACAACTATTACCAGTACCAACTTCCGGGCGCGGGTAAGCCCCATCTGTATCGTCGGTTCGGTCAACATTTGATTAAAAAGGATAATGTATGAACGCGTCGCAGAATGCTGAACAGTTCCAGGCCCAACTGGCAAACTATGTGCCGGTGTTTTCCCCCGAGTATTGGCCCGTCTGGCTGGTGATTGCCGGACTTCTGCTGGTGGCGATGTGGCTGGTGCTGGGATTGCATGCCTGGCTTCGTTTTCGCGCGGCCAACAAGGCTGCCGCCGGGCATGGCGAGAAGGTTTATCTGTATTCCCGGGCGGTACGGCTGTGGCACTGGTCGAATGCCTTGTTGTTTTTACTCCTGCTCGGCAGCGGGCTCATCAATCACTTTTCATTGGTCAGCGCGGCAGTGATCAAAAGCTTACTGACGGTACATGAAGTCTGCGGATTTCTGCTGCTGGCGTGCTGGGTCGGTTTCGTACTGATCAATGCGTTGGGCGGAAACGGCCATCATTACCTTATTCGCCCCCAGGGTTGGGTGGCGCGGGCGATAAAACAGACCCGTTTCTACCTCTACGGCATTATGCAGGGCGAAGCGCATCCGTTCCCGGCCACGCCGCGCTCGAAGTTTAACCCACTACAGCAGGCGGCTTATGTTGGCGTGATGTATGGACTGTTGCCGCTGTTGCTGCTGAGCGGGCTGTTGGCGCTCTATCCGCAGGTCGTGGGAGACCTGTTCCCTGGCGTGCGCTACTGGTTGTTACAGGCGCACTTCGCGCTGGCTGTCATCAGCCTGTTCTTTATTTTTGGTCACCTCTACCTGTGCACCACGGGCCGCACGCCTGGCGAGACGTTCCGCTGCATGGTCGACGGTTATCACCGGCATTAACTGATGCTGATCACGCGAGAAGATTTACGCAGCTGGCGGGTTGGTGCGGTGATATACCGCTGGTTTCTGCGCCGTTTCCCCGAGGGCGGTAACTACGCCGATGTACATCGGGCGTTGAGTCGCGAAGGGTATCTCGACTGGGCGAACAGCCTGGTGGAGTACGCCTGGTCGCGTTGGCTGGATGAAGAAAATTTTGCCCGCCAGGATATCTCCGCCATGTCGCGGCTGGCGAAACCTGATGCCTCTGTGGGCGATCAGCAGGTGGCAAACGCGGGTGATAACGCGAATCTGGGCTGTGCCGGCGATAACATGAAGATCGCCAGCGCAGGTTACGCGTCACAGATTGCCAGTGCGGGTTACTGCGTGCGCATTGGCAGCGTCGGCTATAACAGCCATATCAGCAGTTCAGGAGACCGCGCAAGGCTCGCTGCCGCAGGAAACTCCACGCGCATCAGCAGCGCCGGTAACGGAACGCGGATCGCCAGCAGCGGGATGCGTGTGCGGGTGAGTTCGCTGGGCGAAAGAAACCATGTTGCCAGTAATGGCGACCTGAGCCAGATAGTGAGTTTTGGCGCAGACGCTAAAATCGCCAACAGCGGCGACAATGTACATATCATCTGCAACGGCGACAACGCGATCGTTGCCAGTACCGGGGTTGTTGACTCCGTGGTGCTGGGACCGGGCGGCTGCGCGGCGCTGGCCTATCATGACGGCGAACGCGTGCGCTTTGCCGTTGCGATTGAAGGCGAAGAGGGGATCCGCGCCGGCGTGAAATACCGACTCGACGACGCGCACCAGTTTGTGGAGTGCTGAACGGCTCAACGAAGCGCAAATCGTCGCCGGGTTGCTTTCTCCAGTCCGTAGCAGAGCAGATAGTAGACCAGCCCCGTAAAGATGAAGATAGCCGCCGGATAAACCTGCTCCCGGCTGTTAACCTGTCCCGCCACCGTTGTCAGTTCCGGCACGTTGACAATAAATGCCAGCGAGGTGTCCTTCAGCAGACCAATGCATATCCCGGTCAGAGAAGGCAGGATATGACGCAACACCTGCGGCAGCAGAACCCCACGAAGTGCCTGAACAGGACTGAAGCCCTGGGCAATGGCTGCATCATACTGTCCGTCAGGCAGCGCGTTGAGCCCGGCGTATACCGAATGCATAACCGACGCGGCGGTAAACCATGCCAGCGCCAGCGTCACGGTTGCCGCACCAGGCAGATCGCTGCCGGTCAGCATGGGCAGCAGATACCACATCCAGAAAATGACGAAGATCAGCGGGATCCCGCGAATGAGTTCCGCCCAGACGAACAATCCCTTCCGGACGACACCCGGAAAACGCCAGGCGAGAGCGGCAAGGGCAATACCGCCAGGTAAGGCCAGTGTCGCCGCCCCCAGCGCCATCATCAGAGTCAACAGCACGCCGCCGGGCTGTCCATCAGCCAGTCGTCCCCACAAGAGATAATCCAGGTTGTCGGTTATCACTGCAATATTAGCGATCATGCTGTGGACTCCTGAACCGTAACCGACGGGCTGGTATTTTTTTCTCCTGTCGGGGGGCGGGACCCAGACGGGTCAGCAGCAGACCGAGAGCCACACCGGTGAACAGATAAAGCCCCGTACCTACGGCAAAGGCTTCCAGCGCATGGGCGTTATAGCTTTCAATCTGGC
Organism: Citrobacter amalonaticus Y19; assembly: GCF_000981805.1. NCBI lineage: Bacteria > Pseudomonadati > Pseudomonadota > Gammaproteobacteria > Enterobacterales > Enterobacteriaceae > Citrobacter > Citrobacter amalonaticus. Next base: position 1,379,878 of record NZ_CP011132.1, read on the forward strand.
GAACCTGGTAGGTGAGTTCCGCAAAGCCAATGCCGCTGGCTAATGACGACAGTTTCATCAGGTTGAGATATTGTCCCACCACCGGTTGCCAGGCGTTGGTCAGCCCCTGCGGTAACAGGATATGGCGGAAAGTCTGCCACGAGGAAAACCCCTGTGAGACGGCGGCTTCGCGCTGTCCGGCTGAGACAGCCTGTAACCCGGAGGCCACTTCCTCGACCAGGAACGCCGAGGTAAACACGCCGAGTCCCCATGCCGAGCAGAGAAATTCAGGCGTCAACCACCAGACGTTGCCGGGCAGGATTGACCAGCCGTGTTCTGCGTTAACAAAATCAACAAATCCACGCGGCAGCAGATTCCAGCCAGCGAAGTACCAGAACAACAACTGGACCAGCAGCGGGGTGTTACGAAACAGCGATACCCAGCAAGCCACGACACGGCGGCCAGCCATATGGCCGGAAAGGCGCAGGGCTAACAGAATAATCGCCAACAGCGTGGCGAGGAGGATCCCTGCAGCGCTAACCCACAGCGTGGTGAGAAATCCGGAGAGGATCCATTGCAGGGGAAGGCCGGTGAGCACCCCCTGCCAGTCCATTGACGGCATTATTGTGATGACTCCTGATGCAGCGGATCCAGTACCTTTTGCAGAAAGCGCTGAGTTCGCGGGTGCTGTGGTCGGGTAAAAAAGTCATCCGGAGGCGCGACCTCAAGAATGTCGCCGCCGTCGATAAACACGACCCGGTCGGCAATTTCGCGGGCGAAATGCATCTCGTGTGTTACCACAATCATCGTAATGCCGCTGTGCGCCAGGCGTTTCATCACCTGCAAAACCTCACCGATCATTTCCGGATCGAGTGCAGAGGTGGGTTCATCAAACAGGATAATTTGCGGTGAGGAGGCCAGCGCGCGGGCGATTGCCACCCGTTGCTGTTGACCGCCGGAAAGCTGTGCCGGATAAGCATCAGCCTTTTCTTCCAGGCCGACCTGCTCCAGCAAGGCACTGGCACGCTTCGTGGCATCGGTTTTATTCCAGCCGTGGACGTACTCCAGCGCGAGGGTGATGTTCTGCTGCGCGGTCAGATGGGCATACAGATTGAACTGCTGGAAAACAAAGCCTATACGGCTGCGCAGGTGTCGCAGCGCGGCTCCCTTAAGCTGACCGATCGGTTTGTCATCAATAAAAATGTCGCCACCACTCAGTGACTCCAGTTGGTTGATCAGGCGAATCAGGGTTGATTTTCCCGATCCCGAGGGGCCAAGAATGGTCACGACTTCGCCAGGCTCGACGGTGAGACTGACGCCGTTGAGTACCCGGTGATCGCCATACGCTTTCACGACATCACGTAACGCAACCCGTGCCTGGCGTAACTGGCTGAAATCCGCAGCCTGAGCTGCGGAAGGAGTGAACAAACCCGCCAGCATCTTATCTGGCCTCAATTTTAAAAGCGCGCGGCTGCGGATTTTTCGTTTCCGGGCCAAACCAGACGTCATAAATTTTGCTCGCCTGCTCGCTGGATTCGAGCCTCAGCAATTCATCGTTAACGGCTTTCAGCAAAGCCGTTTCACCTTTCTTCACGCCCACGCCAATCTCTTCTTTGCTGAGTAAATCCGGCAGGATTTTGAACTGTGCTTTGTCCGGTGCGCCGCCAAGCAAGCCCGCCAGAATAGTGGAGTCCTGAGTGATGGCCTGCACGTTGCCGTTACGCAGTGCGGTTAACGCCAGCGGAATATCGTCGTAAGCCAGAACGCGGGATTGCGGGAACCGCTGATGCAGCGCCTGCTCACCGGTAGTTCCCTTCACCGCGCCGATGCGGGCGCGGCTGTATTCATCCAGTTTATCGGGTGACGAGACCGGCACCAGGAACTGCTGTCCGGTGACAAAGTAGGGCACGGAAAAGTCGATAACCTGGGCGCGCTCGGGGGTGATCGTAATATCGGCGACGATCAGGTCGGCTTTGCCCGATTGCAACAGCGGAATACGATTGGCGGGGTTGGTGGCGACCAGTTCCAGTTTCACACCCAGCGACTTCGCCAGCGCCTGGGCGAAATCGACATCGTAGCCGACAATCTGATGCGTTTTCGCATCAACGGAGCCAAACGGCGGGTTGGCGTCAAACGTCGCGACTTTGACCACGCCCGCGGCTTTGATATCGGCGAGTTGGTCGGCCTGTACCTGAACGCTGATGACGCTCGCGGCGAGCATGACGCCGAGAGCGAGGATCGTTTTTTTTGAGCTGTGTATTTTCGTTGCCATCATTTTCTTTGATATCCCTGGAGTTATTGGTTTGTCCTTTTACGCTCCCACAACCCAAACCCAGGACAAAAGAAGAAAAAAGACTTACTTATGTGCAAAAAGTTATTAGTGAACAGTGTGTTAACGAAGCGTTACTAACGAACAAAAACAGATAACGGTGAAAAAAAATCGCATTTCATTTTTCACGCCGTTTGCGCTGCAATGAAAAACACCTGACAAGCAAAGGAGCGGGAGATGGAGAAGATAAAAATGTGGATGGCGCGTCTTTCGGCGCGTGATGTCATCACGCCTGACCCGACCCGACAGCCTGGTGCAGAGGTCAATCTGCAGCGCGTTGTGGAGTCGATTCTTCCTGTCGCCAGCCTGTACGGCGTGGACATTGCTAACATTGACCCGGAGTGGTTTCGTGATCAAACAACACGCTGAACATCGTCGGATGCGCGAAGTGTACTGGAATGAAATCTGCAATAACGGCGGAAAGACTGAGGAATTAAAAAGCGCTTACAGACCTGCCGCACAGAACTGCGCGGCAGGGTGAACTAAATCAGATTTTGCAGGCGTCGCCGCAGTCGTCATCGGCAATCACCGATTCCGCTTTTTTATCCGCATCTTCCAGACGCTCTGCGTTACGTTCCTGTGCTTCTTCCAGTCCGCTAAAGACCAGATTATCGAGATCAATTTCCATCGTTCATCCTTCTTCATTCATTTTTGACATCCGCCAAGTATAGGGCAAATACAGCACCTGATGCATCCACAATGCGTGCGGCGTTACGCATCATAAAGGGATAAACGTCTGCGCAGGCGGGTTGCGGGTTTCGATACCGCCCTGGCCATCGCAGTGCCAATTTCCTGGCAGGCGACTAACCCCTGAATAAATGGCCGGTCATGCATCAAATAGGGCAACGCGCCAAAGGCAATTCGTCCGCGAACACTCTCAGACGCCTGAAGCGTATAGTCATCACCAACTTCCGGAATGTCATCACCACACGACAGTAATTGCCTGCGTAATCGCGGGAACGGCAAATCCGCTGTCTTCAGGGGTTTTTGACCTCGGGCGTCGATGAAAACGTCAAATGTCAGACGATCGTTGTGCGTCGTAATCTCGGTACGATCCGCTTTTATCTCCTTCCCGTAATTTTGTCCCAGCGTGAGAATGCGCAGAATACCGGCGGCGTGCAACGCCAGCATACGGCGAATGGACTCTGACGGGATTGCCGCATAATTATCAATAAACACGCGGGCGAGTCCTGAACTGAATCGTCTGCTGTCTTTTTCATCCAGATGGGCAACGATATCCTGAACCCCTTCATGTAAACGCAGCAGGGTATAGCGCCAGGCGACGGTGTGTTTGTCTCGCTTGTTCGCTTCGACTTCCTTCAGATTGGCGGCCGCCCAATCGAACGGATCGCTGTGCGTTCTGTCGGCAAACAGCGCTGTGGGAAAGCTATCCGCATCCAACAAGGAGAGCGATATTTTCTGAGCCCATTTCGGGTCGGCTAATGTGAGTTCTTGCTGCATAAGGGTAAAAACGCGATCGAGGAGTCCTGCTGAACCCGCATCGATTTCGCGCGTAATGGCCTCATCAGTAGCGCACGCTAACGGTTCATAGGGAATGGGGCAGTAGAAGTCGGCTTCCGGCAAAATGCCGGAACGGGACATCAGCGTAATCTCCAGCGCTTCACTGTCTTTATCCAGAGAGAAATGGACCTGATTTTCCTCCGTCTCGTGAAACGTTCCATGCTGTACCGCAACGGCCATTGCGGCATCCAGGGCGCTCAGTGAGGTTCCCAGAATACCTACCCGGACGGCTGGCACGTCAGCCTCCATCAAGCCGGACCAGGGGCTGGGATAAAAGGCGCGTGTGGATTCGTCATCGTCCGGCCAGACATGTCCAGTGGCGATAATCGCTAAGTCAACGTGCAGCGCCGCCGCGTGTTGATCCGTCCAGAGTTGTACGCCAGTGGGACCCGCGGCAACATCCGTGACTTCACAGGATTCATACAACGTTATTTTAAAACCCTGATTTTCTGCCTGGCGGACGGCGTGTAAAAACTGCGCGCGGAAATAGTCGCCCAGTAAAATGCGTGGCAGAAACTGGCGCTGGTGCAGAGACTCCTTCTTAACGCCGTATTGTGCGAGGTACTGTGCCTCCTGAGTTTGCAACCACTCAAGCCAGGTGTCGAAAAGCGGGGGGACCTCGATACTGGCAATATTTGCCAACATTATTGGGGTATTTTCAGAATGGCCATAAGGCATTCCAATTCCTGCTTCACGCCCGCGTTCGAAGATGGCGATCTCCAGTGGCTGATCCTCTTTTAATAATGAGAAAAAGGTATAAACCCCCGTCGGGCCAGCCCCGATAATTGCGATTTTTTTCATATCCCTGTCCGTCCCGTTCTTCTTATTCTGCCGCTGAAACGCGTGGTACATCGTGTAAGTGTAGATGAGTCAGGTACGGGGTTTGGTCTGGAATAGCATTGTGTCCCTGACAGGCTGCATCCTCTGCCATACTTATCGTTGTTTGAGTCAGGTCAGGAGAGACGATGATAACGCTGTGTAAAGCCTGTGGTACTTCATATGACGCCAGTCAGCGTCCCGTCGAACGCTGCAAGATTTGTCAAGATGAGCGGCAATATGTGCCGGTATCCGGGCAGTCGTGGATTGATTTTGACGACCTGACTCGCAGCCACACCAACAGGTGGCAGCAACATACGCCGCACCTGTTTAGCCTGACAACCATTCCGGCTTTTGCGATAAACCAGCGGGCGTTTCTGCTCAGAACGCCGGTGGGAAATGTCCTCTGGGATTGCATTGCGAATCTGGATCCGGCAACCCGAACGATCATCCGCGCATTAGGCGGATTGAGCTCCATCGCTATCTCACATCCTCACTACTACACCACGATGCAGAACTGGGCGGAGGCGTTTGACGCTCCCGTCTGGCTCCATGCCGCTGACAGTGGCTGGATCATGCGTGACAGTCCCTGGATCCGCTTGTGGGAAGGGGAGGAGCACAGTTTGCTTCCCGGCATCACGTTGCTGCGTCTGGGGGGCCATTTTGCCGGTGGAACTGTTCTGTACCAGGATGAGGGGGAAGGAACTCTCCTCAGCGGAGATATCTTGCAGGTGACCCCGGGTGCCGACGCGGTATCATTTATGTGGAGTTATCCCAACATGCTGCCCTTGTCGTCTGGTACGGTGGCAGGCATTATGCGTCGGCTCGAAGGTGTGAAATTCGCCAGTTTGTACGGCGCGTTTGAAGGACTGAATATTGTTAGCGATGCCCACGAGATAGTGCAGCGTTCGGGAGCAAAATATCTCTCCTGCCTGACGTCTCGTTAAGTCACATGAGGGGGAGAGCCCCCTCATCACTATCCGTTAGCCGAGCTTCGCGTTATTGATCTCACTTAACGGGATATTCACATCAAATATTTTGGCAATCACGTCCTCAACGCCGAGATTTTTTAAGCGTGCGGTATGCTTGTCCAGATAGGCCAGCGCGGTCTCTTCATTTTCGAAAAGATAAATCCCTCCCGCTTCCTGATTTTGCTCGCTTTCTGTCCACACCTTCCATAAAAAGCCCGGTTCCTGATTAATTGATTCCGCCAGACCACGCAGTTGGTCTGCCATTTCTTGACCAAACGGTCCATCAAATGCGAAGTGAAGCTGTAATAATTTAGGCATAATCCTGCTCCCTCTAAATACTCAACGATTAATTGTGTCATGGATTGTATCAGATTCAGGGGGAACAATAATGCCGACACATTTTCTCTGACTGGAATATTACTTTTCGATCACCTCAACGGGTGAAAGATTCATGCTTACATCATGGATTACGCTTAGCCCCGATACTTTTAAACCCCACTATTCTCACAAAAGCAAGTCAATCACGTGATATTCCTTCATTATTCGTCACGAGGCCACAATGCGACTACTGCTTATTTTACCCATCAGCGCATTATTATTGTTACCTCCCACAGCCGAATTACAGGCGGCGTCGAGTGCCATTGTCCCGGTCCAGCCGGGCGTCGCCACACCGATTGCCCGCGCCCCCTGCATCACGCCGCCGGAGGCTTCTCCTGTTGGTACGATAACCGTGGAAAAGGACGGTGCGCTATTCGTTGCCAGCATCACGGTACCCGAGACACAACAGGCCCCCTTCCTGGTCACGCTTAATACCGGAGAGACCAACGTTGCCCCTTGTTCAGGGGACAAACCGCTGCTGGTGCAGGTCATTCCGAAGCAACAGGCCCAGATCTCATCAGCCTCCGTCCAGCAGGCCTTCATGGTGCTGATGGCGGCCTTTGTGCTGGCGCTGCTGATGGAAAGCGCTTTTGCGCTACTGTTTAACTGGCGTCTTTTTCAGGCGCTTGTGGTGGGACGCGCCTGGCGTACCCCCATTATGCTGGTGGGCTCCTGGCTCGTCGTTAGTTCATTTAAGCTCGATTTGATTGTTGAATTGTTTTCCGCCTACCGTGGATTCACGGTGTCCGGGGGCGTGTTCACCGAGATCCTCACCGCGATGATCGTCAGTGGTGGCAGCGTAGGGGTAAACAAAATCCTGACAGGGCTTGGTTTTCGCTCTGCGATCCCCCGCCAGGATCCGAATACCGATCGGGCATCACTGGCACAAAACGAAGCCTGGGTTTCTCTGGATATTTCGGCAGTTCTGCCTGGACGGCGTCTGAGTGTGGAAATGCAGGAAGACGTTGCACCCGCGGGGACCGCTCCGACCCTGGCGATATTTACGCCACCGGGTGAGGGGCGGTTGAAGGCGATAATGTTTCCGTCGCGCGGCCGTCTTCCCGCCAGCGGCGGTATGCGAGTCTCCGCATTGGACAAACTGTACTACTTCGCGATTCGCGATCTCAACAGTAACCAGCTTTATGACGTGAACGGCAATAAGATCCCCGATATCAGACATTCGGCACCTTACTGTTTTGCCGCAAGGGCGATTGTGGATTTCTCCGTCGTTAAATTGCAGCCGTAATATCGGCGCGCTGAAAAGTATAATTATTTAACCATCGAGGTCACTATGTCTGAATATACCTGCTATGCCACGGATAACGGTTTTCATTTTAAGCTATGGCGTGGAGAAAGAATGGTACTGCTGGGTTTCGATGTCGATGAACCCGAACCTGACTTTGTTGGCTTTGCCGTAAAAGTGTGCCCGCCGAACAGTAAAAAATATACCTGCCTTAAAAATCGTATCGCTTTTGATTATACGGATGCGAAGGTAACGGGCGATCGGTTGTTTGATACCAACGTCGCACCGTTGCAACGATTTCGTTGGATCCATTTTCCCTGGCAACCGGTAGCAGGAATTTATCACTATCAGGCAACTAAAATGCATATGGAGCCTGACGGGAGTTTACGCGAGGGAATTACCCTGGAAAACAGTATTGAGCTTTCGCCGGTCACATACGACGATATTGTTGATATTGGTTTTACGCGCAACTTCGCGTCGTCGCAGGCATATCGTGACCAGTTTAATAATAACTCTGACATTATTCCCGGCGCAGGTGAGGATGGGCTTAATTTTAAACTGCGCGACGATGTGAAAAATAGTCGGGGTGAAACCGTTTATGACTGGCTGGGATTTGAAGCAAAAACCCTGATTGATACGTTTATTCAGGAGGTAGTAGACAATCCTGATCTCCATCTCGATTTCATGGCCTTTGATCTGGATCTTCCGGATCTGGTCGAAAAACTGGAGGCGATCGGCCCACGCCTGCGCGCGGTGATTGATGATTCTTCAAAGAAAGATAAAGAGACGGGTATCCCGGAAGGGCACGGCGCGAAGAACAGCAGCGAAAGCGTGGCGTCGCAGCGACTGACTGCCGCTGGGGCACAGGTCACACGTACCCGCTTTTTTAACCTTCAGCACCATAAGGTCCTGATCCAGCGCGATAAGCAAAATCAGGCGGTTAAAGTGCTGTGCGGCTCAACCAATTTTTCTTTCCGCGGGCTCTATATCCAGGCGAATAATGTGCTGGTCTTTCATTCCTCTGGCGTTGCGGCATCGTTTGGTCAGATGTTTGAGGAGGCGTTTACTAAGCCTGAAGCATTCCGCCACTCGCCGTTATCGCAGAGTATACAGACAATAAAACATGCTAATGGTCCGACGGTTAACATCTCTTATTCTCCCCATCGCGAAACGTCGCTTTCGCTGGACCCGGTGGTGAACGCCATTAACCAGGCGAGTTCGTCTGTGTTCTATTCCATTGCTTTTCTTAATAATATGAAGGAATCACCGGTGGGCGTTGCGCTTACAGAATTACTGAATCGTCCTGTCTTCAGCTATGGCACGGTGAATACGGCGGGAGAATTGCAGGTAATTAAACCGGATGGCACGCTGGCCGTTGCCGATTTTGCCTACCTGGCGAAAAAAGCGCCAGAGCCATTTCGAACTGAATGGGCAGGGGGTAAGGGAATCAATATTCACCATAAATTTGTGGTGACCGATTTTAATCTGGCAAGCGCCAAAGTGTTCACCGGATCGAGCAATCTGGCCCCCTCGGGTGAGAAGAATAATGGTGACCACCTGATCATGATTGAAGATCAAAAGATCGCGACGGCTTATGTTATTGAAGCCATCAGGGTGTTTGATCATCTGCAGTTTCGTCAGCGGATGCAGGGGGCTGCCGACGTTCAGGTGATTACGTTGCTCAAACCTGAAGCGATGACAGGGCAACCGGCTTGGTTTACCCGATTCTACGTAGCAGGCAGTCAGGCGAATAATGACCGTTTACTGTTCAGTCGTTAACAGGGAATTGATGGATAATTGCGGGATAACAGCAAAATGGTGCGTCTGAATGGACTCGAACCATCGACCCCCACCATGTCAAGGTGGTGCTCTAACCAACTGAGCTACAGACGCATATAAAGATGAGATGGTGCGTTCAATTGGACTCGAACCAACGACCCCCACCATGTCAAGGTGGTGCTCTAACCAACTGAGCTATGAACGCAATGTTGTGTGTGACAACGGGGACGAATATTAGCGGCAGAGCCGGGATGAGGCAAGAGGGAAATGGTAATTTTCTTCCGGATTTCACCCGATTGCGGAGGAAGTGCGCAAAATGTCGAGAGAATAGCCGCCAGCTGGCGGCTATTGCCGTTTTATCGCGCAGCGCGTTGCAGAATGACCGTCGACGGCTGGCGTTGCAGGAAACGCATCCGCAACATCATCATGATTGCTGCCGAGGTCAGACCGATGATAAAGCCTATCCAGAATCCAGCCGGCCCCATGCGGTCCACCACCAGGTCGGTCAGGGCGAGGATATAACCGCTCGGCAGTCCCAGCACCCAGTACGCGGTAAGGGTGATAAAGAAAATCGAACGCGTATCTTTATAACCACGCAGGATCCCGCTACCGATGACCTGGATGGAGTCTGAAATCTGATACACCGCCGCCAGCAGCATCAGCTGCGCCGCCAGTGTCACTACTTCAGGATTGTCGTTATAGAGCAGGGCGATATGCTCACGCAGCGTTACGGTAAAGATTGCAGTGAGACACGCCATGCAGACGCCAACGCCTAAACCCGTACGCGCGGCGGTTTGCGCATCCAGCGTAGAGCCTTGTCCCAGACGATAGCCCACGCGAATAGTCACCGCCGCCGCCAGCGACATCGGCAGTACAAACATCAGCGAGCTGAAATTCAGGGCAATCTGGTGACCCGCAACATCGACAATGCCCAACGGCGAAACCAGCAGCGCCACGACGGCGAACAGCGTGACTTCAAAGAACAGCGCCAGCGCAATCGGCAGACCCAATTGCACCAGGCGTTTCATCACTGCGCTATCCGGCTTGCTGAAGCGCTGTTCATTGCGAATATCGCGCATCGAACGCGCATGTTTGACATACCAGAGCATCGCGCAGAACATCACCCAATAGACCGCAGCGGTGGCTACGCCGCAACCGACACCACCGAGTTCCGGCATGCCGAAGTGACCATAGATAAAGATATAGTTCACCGGAATGTTGACCAGCAGACCAAGAAACCCCATCACCATGCCGGGTTTGGTTTTTGCCAGACCTTCACACTGGTTACGCGCAACCTGAAAAAACAGATAACCCGGTGCGCCCCATAACAATGCGCGCAGGTAACCGACGGCCTTATCCGCCAGGGCCGGATCAATATTGTGCATCGCGCGGATGATGTAACCGGCGTTCCACAGGACAACCATAATCAGTACCGAGACGAAACCTGCCAGCCAGAACCCCTGGCGAACCTGATGCGCAATGCGCTCGCGGCGCCCGGAACCGTTGAGCTGAGCAATCACCGGGGTCAACGCCAGCAGCAACCCGTGACCGAACAGAATGGCGGGCAGCCAGATGGACGTCCCGATGGCGACGGCGGCCATGTCGGTGGCGCTGTAGCCACCCGCCATCACGGTATCGACGAACCCCATTGCGGTTTGGGCGATTTGCGCAAGAATCACCGGTATTGCCAGAGCCAATAACTGACGCGCTTCACTGATATACTTCTGCACGTGTACACCTATCATTTTGTTTTTATTTGAGAGACTAAAAAAGCCGCCACGAGTGGCAGCAAGAAGAAGATGCAGGGGAAATTTCAGTCTATTGTAGCGATGAATACATATTTCTCCAGTGAAAAAACAGGCGCAATGGGCGCTTGACTGGCAACCTGATTTTCCAACTGCTATTGTGGCAGGCTGAAATGGCTTAACTGAATTCAGGAGTTGCAGGTATGTTTACGGGTATTGTGCAGGGCACCGCAAAACTGGTGTCGATTGATGAAAAACCAAATTTTCGCACCCATGTAGTGGAATTACCTGAATACATGCTGGACGCGCTGGAAACGGGCGCATCGGTGGCGCACAACGGCTGCTGCCTGACCGTGAAAGAAATTAACGGTAACCGCATCAGTTTTGATCTGATGAAGGAGACGCTGCGTATTACCAATCTGGGCGATCTGAACGTGGGCGACCTGGTGAACGTCGAGCGCGCGGCAAAATTCAGCGATGAGATTGGCGGGCATCTGATGTCCGGTCACATCATGACCACGGCGGAAGTGTCAAAGATTTTGACTTCAGAGAATAATCGTCAGATCTGGTTCAAAGTCCAGGATCCGACGTTAATGAAATACATTCTGTATAAAGGATTTATTGGCATTGACGGGATCAGCCTGACCGTTGGCGAAGTCACTGCGACGCGTTTTTGCGTGCATCTTATTCCGGAAACACTGGAACGCACGACGCTGGGTAAGAAGAAACTGGGCGCGCGCGTCAATATCGAAATCGACCCGCAAACGCAGGCCGTGGTGGATACGGTGGAACGCGTGCTGGCTGCGCGTGAAGCCGTGGTCGCAAAAACCGCCAGCGAAGCGTAAGGCCGCGCTACCCCCGCAGAACAGCGGGGGGATGAGGTTTATCGGGCAATCCGCAGGCCGTCTTCGACGCCGCGCGAGAACACCACCTGCCAGAGTTGAATATCGCGGGCGCGAAACGCGCCGGCGCAGGCGTTCAGGTAGTAGCTGAACATCCGCTTAAAGCGCTCGGTGTAGTTATCGGCAATGTCAGGCCAGGCGGCGAGAAAACGTTCGTACCACGCCATCAGCGTTGTGTCGTAATCCGCGCCGAAGTTATGCCAGTCTTCCATCACAAAGTGCGCTTCGCTGGCATTGGCTATCTGACGCACTGACGGGAGACAACCGTTGGGGAAGATATATTTGTTGATCCACGGATCGACATTGTTGTCGGTTTTTTTCGAACCGATGGTGTGCAGCAAGAACAGACCTTCTGGTTTCAGGTTGCGATCCACCACCTGGAAATAGGTCGGGTAGTTTTTAGGACCGACGTGTTCAAACATACCGACTGATACAATGCGGTCAAACTGATCGTGCAAGTCACGATAGTCCTGCAGCAAAATTGATACATCCAGTCCCGCGCAGCGTTCCTGCGCCATCTTCTGCTGTTCAGCGGAAATTGTCACGCCAACCACGCTGACGTCGTAGTTCGTCGCCATATAGTGTGACAAACCGCCCCAGCCGCAGCCAATATCCAGCACCCGCATGCCAGGTTGCAGTTGCAACTTCTCGCAGATTAACCGCAGTTTGGCCTGCTGCGCCGTTTCCAGGGTGTCAGCCTCTTTCCAGTAAGCGCAGGAATACTGCATGTAGGGGTCGAGCATGCGGCTGAACAAATCGTTACCGAGATCGTAATGTTCTTTCCCGACGATCCACGCGCGTTTTTTACTTTGCAAATTGAACAGGCGAGCGCCAGCGATGCGGAGGGTATCTTTGAAATGGTGCGGAAGTTGGTTTTCCAGTCCTGCACGCAGGACTTTGCAAAAAAACTGATCCAGCCGATCGCACTCCCACCAGCCATCCATATAACTCTCACCCAGACCGAGCGACCCCTCTTGTAGAACGCGCTTGAAAAAATCGGGGTTTTTAACGCGTATATCAGCGGGTGATGAGCCGTTGATGGCAATGCCTGCGCGGCTTAATAATTCGTTAGTGATACGGTACCAGTCGTCATCCGGTACGCTGACTTCTTCTATACACGATGAACTCATAGCTTCTCCATCACTGGTCGGTGATCAGAACCTTAAAACAGCGTAGACGCTTTTTGGGCTTTGTGAGAAATCTCGCGGAATTATTCCGCGAGTCTATTATCCGACGTAGAACAGAGGAAGGGAGGACCCCTTGCCGAAAAGGCCATCCGTGGTGAACCGGGAACGCTCCGGTTCCCGTTAACACATAATAATTATCGTAATTTTAACAACCGAAATTTAGTATAGGCCTCAAAAATTGATGATTCAACCAAAAATTGTTAGCCAACTAATTAACGGTGGTTGTCAGTGATATCAATGGGATTCGCCGTGGGCAACTTCGCGATTATCACGCTGTTCACCAACGTCCGAAGGCTGGAGCTGCATCTTGTAGCCCAGGCCTGCCAGTACGACCGTCGACAGCATTACGCTGGTTGTGGTCAGCAGCGGTGTGCTGATAAGCCAGGACACGACAAGGCTTGCCAGGAAACACAGACCCAATTGCAGGGTATTTTGCAGGGCAGCGGCACGACCGGTTGCCTGTGGGAAAGGGCGCAGCGCCTGCGCGACCACTATCGGGTAGATAGCCCCGTTGGCAATCGCCATTACGCAGAAGGGGATCAGGATCTCTGCAAGCGTGATGTGATGGATAAAGCTTGCGGCCCACGTCGCCACCACGCTCAGCGCATAGATAACCAGTAGCCAGGGCAGAAGCTGTTGTCCCTGCCATTTTTGCAGAGCGGCGCGACAGCCATAACCGCCAATCAGAAACGCGATGGTCTGCGGCACATAGCTCAGTCCAATCACCGCCGGGCTGTAGCCCATTTCACTCAGAATAAACGGCGAGCCGGTCAGCCATGCAAAGAAGCTGGCGGAACAGGCGGCGTAAATCAGTACGTTGCCGCGGTACACTTTCGCGCGCAGCAGCGTCGTGAAGGTCAATTTGTCGTTGCTGTCATCACGCGCCCGGGTGGTCGGTTTTAAAAACAGCGCAGGCAGCATCAGCAGCAGCGTGATGAAAAACAACGTGGCAAAGATCGCCTGCCAGGAAAGATGGGTCAGGATCCAACTGCCTAATAACGGCGCCAGTGCAGGGGACAGCCCGACCAGCGGCATAATCGTCGCGAAAATACGGTTAATTCTATGCGAAGGATAGTAATCGGTGACCAGTGCCTGCCAGATGACGGTCGCCGCACAGACGCCCACCGCCTGAATAAAGCGCAGAACCAACAACCCTGTCGCGCTTTCGACCCACAGCATACCCAGGCTGCCGAGGGCGAAGATGGACAGACCCAGCAGCAGGATCGGTTTGCGACCGTAGCGGTCTGAGAGCGGGCCCCACAACAGTTGCGCGATGGCAAAGCCCGCTAAAAACAGACTCAGGCTGGCGCTGACGGCAGATGCCGGTGTTTGCAGGTCAGATTGAATGGCGGCAAAAGCGGGCAAATACATGTCGGTTGCCAGAAAACCCAGCACGCTGAGCCCTGCCAGCCAGACTAAAAACCCTTTTCCTGGTTGCATAGTTGTTCTCTAATTTTAATGAATAACACTGGCGCAGAGTGTAGGGAGTGAATTTCGGCTTGTGAAACGGTAATATTTGTTTATTGCATTCAAAAATTTTGTAGGCAGATTATGTGGTCAGAATATGCGCTGGAAGTGGTCGATGCCGTGGCGCGCAACGGGAGTTTCAGTTCCGCCGCTCAGGAGTTGCACCGGGTGCCCTCGGCGGTCAGTTATACGGTCCGTCAACTGGAAGAGTGGCTGGCGGTCCCGCTCTTTGAACGTCGTCACCGCGATGTGGTGCTGACCCCAGCGGGAGCCTGGTTTTTGAAAGAGGGCCGCTCTGTCATCAAAAAAATGCAGATCACGCGCCAGCAGTGTCAGCAGATAGCCAACGGCTGGCGGGGGCAACTTCCCATTGCAGTAGACAATATCGTGCGCCCGGAGCGCACGCGGCAGTTGATAGTCGATTTCTATCGCCACTTTGATGACGTGGAGTTACTGGTCTTTCAGGAGGTGTTCAATGGCGTCTGGGACGCGCTGTCAGATGGCAGGGTCGAACTCGCTATTGGCGCCACTCAGGCGATCCCGGTCGGAGGGCGATACACCTTCCGCGATATGGGCAAGCTGAGCTGGTGTTGCGTCGTTGCCAGTACGCACCCGCTGGCCGCCATGAGCGGTCCCTTAAGCGATGACACGTTGCGCAACTGGCCGTCACTGGTACTGGAAGACACCTCCCGCACGTTGCCAAAACGGGTGACCTGGCTGCTGGATAACCAGAAGCGGGTGGTGGTTCCGGACTGGGACTCCTCCGCGACCTGTATCAGCGCCGGACTGTGTGTCGGCATGGTGCCGACGCATTTTGCCAAGCCGTATCTCAATAAGGGGCAGTGGGTGGCGTTGGATCTGGAAAATCCTTTCCCGGATGCAGCCTGTTGCCTGACCTGGCAGCAAAACGATATGTCACCTGCGCTGATCTGGCTGCTGGACTATCTGGGAGACAGCGAAACGCTGAACAAAGAGTGGTTGCGGGAGCCTGACGAGACTCCCGCAAAAGAGGCTTAACGGCGGTAGTCGCGGAAAGGGCCATCCGCAACGGAGCGGCGCTCCACCAGGCGCGGGTGGACTTCAATGGACTGCGACTCTTCGCGCTTATTGACGATACGGTCCAGCAACATGTTAAAGGCCGTCTCACCCAGCGAATCTTTCGGCTGGTGGATGGTGGTCAACGCGGGCGTAAAGAAGCGGGCGTTGCGCACATTGTCATAGCCTATCAGCGACACGTCCTGCGGAACGCGCAAGCCCATCTCATCCGCGGCGCAAAGGGCGCCCATCGCCATGATATCGCCGCCGCAGAAAACCGCGGTCGGGCGATGCGCCTGTGACAGAATTTGCTGCATAGCGCGGTAGCCGGATTCCGGCTCGAAGTCGCCCTGCACAATCCAGTTTTCAGGCACTTTAATCAGCGCTTCATCCATCGCCTTCATAAAGCCAGCCAGACGGCCTGCGCCGGTGTTGCGCTCCATCAGTCCCGGGATCACGCCAATTTCACGATGTCCGCGTTCGACAAGGTAACGGCCAGCCATATAGCCGCCCTCAAAGGCGTTATCAATCACCGTGTCGGTGAAGTCGGCTTTGGCTTCGCCCCAGTCCATGACCACCATCGGGATATGACGATACTCTTCCAGCATCGCGAGCAGGGGATCGGGGTATTCGGAACACATCACCAGCAGGCCATCAACGCGCTTTTGCGCCATCATGGACAAATAGGCCCGCTGTTTTTCCAGATTGTTCCAGACGTTACCGAGGATCAGGGTATAGCCTTTCTGGAAGCAGTTCTGCTCAACGGCTTCAATAATTTCGGCAAAGTAGGGGGCTTCGCTGCTGGTCGCCAACAAGCCGATAGACTTGGTATGGTTAACCTTCAGACTACGGGCAACAGCGCTGGGGGAATAGTGCAATTCTTTGATTGCCGCCCACACTGCATTGCGTGTTTCTTCAGCGACGAAACGCGTTTTGTTAATTACGTGTGATACGGTTGTAGTGGAAACGTTTGCGCGCTTCGCTACATCTTTAATTGTTGCCATTAAATCTCACTCCAGACCCAACCTGAACATTAAAATATGTTAAGTAAACGTTTGCCTTTAATCATCCTGTGCGCAACATCGGGGTTGCGGCATGCCGGGAAAACGCCACAGAGCGTCAGGAAGGGGTCAATGGCCGGTACGCTAATCAAGTAAGCGTCGAATTTTGGCTGATCTTAACGAAAAGGGGAAGTATTAAAAGCACATATCACTCTAAATCGTGGGAGATTTTTGCACTCAAGTGTGCAAAAATGCGCTATATCACTTTTTGTGTGGGAATAAAAAGGAGAAAAGTTGATGAGCACCGATCTGAAATTTTCATTAGTGACCACGTTTATTGTTCTGGCTTTAATCGTTGCTGGCGGTCTGACAGCGGCACTGCATTGATTTCCCTCGGGGGAGTGCCTGCTCCCTCGAACCTCCCGCCATATTGTTATTGAATCTGCAAAAGTCTTTTGTATTTTTGTTAACTTCTCTTTTTTTGTGATTGATGTCATGCTTTTGACTCTTAGTTAAGCCTCGCGCCTTGTCGCGAAGAGTCGGAGTCATCACTGCATGAAAATTAATTATCCGTTACTGGCGCTGGCCATCGGCGCGTTCGGCATTGGCACGACCGAATTCTCGCCAATGGGTCTGCTGCCTGTCATCGCGCGTGGCGTTGATGTGTCCATCCCCGCAGCAGGCATGTTGATTAGCGCTTATGCTGTCGGCGTGATGGTCGGGGCTCCGCTGATGACGCTGCTGTTGTCACATCGTGGACGTCGTAATGCGCTGATTTTTCTGATGGCAATTTTTACGCTTGGTAACGTGCTCTCGGCGATTTCCCCGGATTACACCACGCTGATGCTGTCACGCATTTTAACCAGTCTTAACCACGGCGCGTTCTTCGGTCTGGGTTCGGTTGTGGCAGCCAGTGTAGTGCCGAAACACAAACAGGCCAGCGCCGTTGCCACGATGTTTATGGGGCTGACCATCGCCAATATCGGCGGCGTTCCAGCAGCGACCTGGTTGGGTGAAACCATTGGCTGGCGAATGTCGTTTATGGCAACCGCCGGTCTGGGCGTCATCTCTATGCTGAGTCTCTTTTTCTCGTTGCCGAAAGGCGGTGCCGGGGCGCGTCCGGAAGTGAAAAAAGAACTGGCGGTACTCATGCGTCCTCAGGTGCTCTCCGCGTTACTGACGACCGTACTGGGGGCGGGCGCTATGTTTACGCTGTATACCTATATTTCGCCTGTCCTGCAAAGTATCACCCATGCGACCCCCGCCTTTGTGACCGGGATGCTGGTTCTGATTGGTGTGGGCTTCTCCATTGGTAACTACCTCGGCGGCAAACTGGCCGATCGCTCGGTTAACGGTACGCTGAAGGGCTTTTTGCTGCTGCTGATGGTGATCATGCTGGCCATCCCCTTACTGGCACAGAATGACGTGGGGGCGGCGGTCAGTATGGTGGTATGGGGGGCGGCGACCTTTGCGGTGGTGCCTCCGCTGCAAATGCGCGTCATGCGTGTGGCTCACGAAGCGCCCGGTCTGTCGTCTTCCGTGAATATCGGTGCCTTTAATCTCGGTAATGCATTGGGTGCTGCCGCAGGTGGGGCCGTCATTTCAGGCGGGTTAGGCTACAGTTTTGTGCCGGTGATGGGGGCGATTGTGGCCGGTTTGGCGCTGTTGCTGGTGTTTGTTTCGGCAAGAAAACAGCCTGAACAGGTGTGCGTCGCAGGTTAAGGGCAGAGCAAAAACGCAGAAGGGAATCCCTTCTGCGTTATCTTTTTTACGCGGCGAAGTTCTTCGCGACAAACTCCCAGTTCACCAGCGCCCAGAAGTGCTCCAGGTAGCCAGGACGCGCATTGCGGTAATCAATGTAATACGCATGCTCCCACACGTCGACGGTCATCAGCGGGGTGGCGTCAGTGGTTAGCGGTGTACCGGCGTTGGAGGTCGAAACGATAGCCAACTTGCCATCCTTTCCTTTCACCAGCCAGGTCCAGCCAGAACCGAAGTTCTTGATAGCCGCATCGGTAAACTGCGCTTTGAATTGTGCAAAGCTGCCGAAAGAGGCGGTAATCGCGTCAGCCAGTTTGCCGGTTGGCTCGCCGCCCGCATTCGGCGCCAGGCAGTTCCAGTAGAACGTGTGGTTCCAGACCTGTGCAGCGTTGTTGAACACGCCACCTTCCGAGCTGCGAACGATCTCTTCCAGTGATTTTCCTTCGAAGGCGGTGCCTTTGATCAGGTTGTTCAGGTTGGTGACATAGGTCTGATGGTGTTTGCCATAGTGATATTCCAGCGTTTCGGCGGAAATGTGCGGCGCAAGCGCGTCTTTGGCATACGGTAGCGCAGGTAATTCGAACGACATTGCTTCTCTCCTTATTATTAATAGTATTTCGCGCAATAACCTTATTGTGCGTAAGGATAGGGTAGCAAATTGAAAGGTGAGACAAAAGATGAACTTACCCTGTTGCGCTAACAACAGGGTAAAGTTTTAACGAATGGTTTTGGGGGTCATGACCCGGCGAGCGCCGACGTAGTGGCGTTGCCAGTAATCTTCGCTGAGCGACGTTATCTGGATTTCCTGACCGCTGCGCGGCGACTGGATAAATTTGCCGTTGCCGACATAAACGCCAACGTGATCGGCGGTGCCGCGTCCCTGAGTACGGAAGAACACCAGATCGCCATTCATTAATTCCTGACGGTCAATCGGTGCAGCATCACGCAGGTGATACATTTCATTCGCCGTGCGCGGAATACGGAATTTCACGAGATCTTTATAGGCGTAATAGACCAGACCGCTGCAATCGAAACCGGTGCGTGGCGACGTGCCTCCCCAGCGATACGGTTTGCCAATCTGGCTCATTAATTTGTTCATTGCCGTGCTGGTCGCTTTTTGCACTTTGACTTTATGTGCATCCGCCATTTTTCCTGGCACGGTATTCTTCACTTTCACACACGTCGGCTTGTGCCCTTTACGTGGGGTACATTTTTCGCTCCAGGTGACGGAGGCTATCTTTTTCGTCGCGACGGTTTTTCCCTTACGACTGGCTGTTTTGCTGACTTTAGCGGGAGCGGTAAGTTTTTTCTTAGAAGAAGAGGCGGTTTTGGTACTGGTTTTGCTGGTGGTTTTCTTGACGGTTTTTTGACTGGTTTTATTCGTTTTTTTTGCTGTCGCCGTACTTTTCTTTTTATCGCTGGCTTTCTTATTATGCGAAAGATCAGCGGTGTCCCTGGCTTGCTTGGACGCATGTGCCATTGGCATAAAGGGAATCGTTGTAAATAGTAAAGCACAGAGCGTGAGGGAAAGTCGGTTTATCCGCGCCACTGAGCATTCCTCTGTTAAGGCAGGTCGCAATCATACCTGCGTGTGATTTACAAAACCTGATGATTCTAATCTATAGAAACGGATAAAGTTAATAGCTTTTATTGTTAAAAATGCGGTTTCGCTATTGAGTGCAAAAAAAAACAGCAGCCAAAGCTAAATTTGGTTGTTTGGCGCGCACTTTTGACATCAGCACCGGGGAAACCATTATTGAGAATGCAACTTAAGCGTTCAGACGATAAAATAGTAAAGCGTAATGAAAATGTTATTTTCCGATGTCGCTCTGACCCGCTACAATGTCAGACGAC
Source organism: Citrobacter amalonaticus Y19 (assembly GCF_000981805.1). Lineage (NCBI taxonomy): Bacteria > Pseudomonadati > Pseudomonadota > Gammaproteobacteria > Enterobacterales > Enterobacteriaceae > Citrobacter > Citrobacter amalonaticus. The sequence goes on from NZ_CP011132.1 coordinate 1,399,846, forward strand.
TGCCGTAAAAGAAGTTAAGGAAGCAAGACAATGAGCACCACTATCGAAAAAATCCAGCGCCAGATCGCTGAAAACCCGATTCTCCTGTACATGAAAGGTTCTCCAAAACTGCCAAGCTGTGGGTTTTCAGCCCAGGCTGTGCAGGCACTTTCCGCCTGTGGTGAGCGTTTTGCCTATGTGGATATTCTGCAAAACCCGGATATTCGCGCTGAACTGCCGAAATACGCGAACTGGCCGACCTTCCCGCAGCTGTGGGTTGACGGTGAACTGGTTGGCGGCTGTGACATTTTGATCGAAATGTACCAGCGTGGCGAACTGCAGCAGTTGATCAAAGAGACCGCTGCAAAATACAAATCTGAAGAATCAGACGCTGAGTAATCAGTAGACGGTTAAGAGGAGCTTTCCTGTATCAGGGTAAGCTCCTTTTCATTTCTGCCGTACTCCCGGCGGTCTTATCCCCAGTCCAGTCCCTGTGGCGAACTGGAAAACCCAACCTCCCGCAGCAGGGTAAACAGTGTGGTTTGCCGGACCGGTTTATCGTTGACTTCCGACAGCGTAAAACGAAGTCGCGGTTCACGGCGTAAGGCACTTGCCAGCGCCCTGAAAATCTCCGGTGAGGGCATCTCCTCATTTTCGCCCCAGACCATCATCTTTTTCCCACCCTGAGCAAGATACAGCCGCAATTGACCGGCAGAAATGACGACAAATGCGCCATTACGTCGTCCAGGGGCCAGAGATGACGGATGCGTCGGCCACGGCAGCAGTGCGCCCCAGGGATTGGCCGGGTCGTTCGCGGATAACGCCACCGCCGTAAAAGCCTGATGTTCAGACGTCGACGAGGTAAGATCGCGAAGACGATCGATAGTATGCCGCTCGGCAAACTGCGCACCGCCCATGCCTTCAACGAAACGCCCACGTAGAATACGCCCCGAATCCTCCATGCTTCGACACAGTGTCTGCATGGCTGGAAACCCTCCAGGGACATTCTCAGCCATCACCGCCTGCCGACCAATCACACCGTAGCGATCGAGCATATTCTCCGCGCAGGCCAACATTCGTTCGGTATCATTTAACGTCTCTCGCGGCAGTAGTGACCAGCGCCCGGCCAGCGCAGGGGTGGTGTAAGAAACCGGTACGGAAACAGACGCGGGACGCGGTGAGGCGTAGATCGGGCGTCCACGACGCATACGCGGCGAGCGTCGAGACGGCTGGCGCGATGCGGCGACCGTGCGCGACAGACCACGCAGCGGAGCCCAGATATCGGTCGTGATGTACCCTTGCCAGACCAGCCCCCACAGGGCCTCATGCAGAGTCGCTGGCGTAATCCACGCATCATCGCCAGACCTTTGCGTCCGGGCCTGAATCAACGCACTGAGTTGCTGCGCAAACCATGCGCCGCCGCCTGAGAGGACGTCTAAAATCGCGCGCTGTAAGTCTGAAAGCGCCTCGCTGTCACCGGATGGCGGAGAAAGCGTCTCCGCCAGATAATCCCGTAAATGCAGCACCACCCGTCCGTCATCTTCACCCAGTTTCTGTTGTCCTGACCAGATGACTTCACCGGTCGCCAGCAGCTCATCGAGCATGTCCGGTGAATAATCGCGGACCCGGGCAGGGAAAATCTGACTTTCCCACAGTGAGGCGGGCAGGCCGACGCCGGCAAGTTGTTCAATAACTCTCGTGACACCGTCACTTCCCTCCAGCGTTCCCGCAGAGGACGCAGGGGAACGTGCCGGGCTGCCGTCGGCGGGTGAAATGAGCCCCTGACGTTCCAGCAGCAGGCGGGTGTAGCTCGTTGCCGGAACCGGGCGGGTTGCCTCTCTGGCGGCATGCAGCGAGCGGATGCGCAGCCGATGAAATATATCTTCATTCACCCACGTTGACGATCGCGCGTCGTCGGGAGTGGATGACGCCCCTGTACGCAGTTGAATCAGGACGCCCTCATCGCGTAACTGGCGCAGGAGGTCATCGGCGACGGCTACACCCAACCCGAACGCCTGCGCAATCTGCGCGCCGGTAAAGAGCGTATGGGTGCGGCTGAAACGCATGAAGAGATCCCGCAGCGGTGTATTCACCGGATGCAACCATGCAGGCGAAAGGGTCGCAGGCAGGCGGACAGCCAGCGCATCACGTAGCCTGGCTGCGTCATCCATGCAGGCCATCTGTGTCGTGTCTGCAATGACAACCGGGAAAATACGCTTGTCAGCGGACAGGTTATCGAGCCAGCCCCTGATGTCAGCGATCGTCGCCTCGTGTCTGAGGGCAATATCCTCGATGGTCATTGGCCCCAGTTCGCGCAGCAAATCGTAAACGCCTTCCATCCCCTGGGCCTTTCTGCCCGCAGCCCGTCGCTGAAGTTCATCCTCAACCTGGCGGATGATCTCCGGGTCGAGCAACTCCAGCGGATCGCCCTGGCCTAACAGGCTGCCCAGCAGTTCGCTGTCCAGCGCCAGTACCGAGGCCCGCCGCTCCGCCAGCGGCACATCGGTGGCATACATAAATTCCGCGACATAGCCAAATAACAGATCGGTCGCGAACGGCGAAGGGGTTGGCGTGGTGACTTCAGAAATCTGGATCTCGCCGGTGTTCAGTCGGCGTATGACCTGCTCAAGCGCGTCGAGATCGTAGACGTCCTGGAGGCACTCGCGGGCAGTTTCCAGAATGATGGGGAAATCAGGATAGCCCGCAGCGATTTCCAGAAGCTGGCTTGCGCGCAGGCGCTGCTGCCAGAGCGGAGAGCGGCGTCCCGGCGTGCGGCCAGGCATCAGCAGGGCGCGAGCGGCGCATTCTCTGAAGCGGGCGGCAAACAGTGCCGTGCTGCTGACGGCTTCCCGGACAATGCGCAACAGTTTTTCCGGATCGAACAGAAAAATGGCGGCATCCGGCAGCTTTCCGTCGCTGTCCGGAATGCGGGCGACAATCCCGTCATCGCTGGCAACAATCGACGCATCAGCCCCCCACAGTGCGTGGAGACGTCCGGCAATCGCCAGAGCCCAGGGGGCGTGCACCCGACGGCCGTATGGGGAATGCAGAATGACTCGCCAGTCACCCATTTCATCTCGACAGCGTTCAAGTACCAGATGGCGACTCCAGGGGAGTACACCCGTGGCATTTTTTTGATCGTCAATTAACCCTTTGATATTTGACAGAACATTGTCATCGCGCAGGCGAGGGGAGAGCTGCAGTTCCGCGTTGTCATCGGACAGGGTATGGATAAAATCGCCAATACGTTCCCCCAGTTCCGCTGGCCGCCCGACGCCTTCGCCGCGCCAGAACGGAAGTCTGGCCGAGCGTCCCGGCGCAGGGACGACGATAACCTGATCGCGGGTGATCTGTTGAATACGCCACGAACTGGCACCAAGCGTAATGATGTCGTTGACGCGAGACTCATACACCATCTCTTCATCCAGTTCGCCCACGCGTCGCGATCCTGCCTGTTCATCCCCTTCGGGGAGCAGTACGCTGAACATGCCACGGTCCGGAATGGTACCGCCGCTGGTCACGGCCAGAAGTTGTGCGCCGGGACGGGCCGTTAATAGCCCGGTTTCGCGGTTCCAGATAATACGTGGTCGGAATACCGCAAAATCGCCAGAGGGATAGCGTCCCGCCAGCATATCCAGCGTGGCGTCAAACGCCTCTCTTGGCAGATCTTTCCACGGGGAAGCCCGACGGACGAGGGCATACCAGTCATCGACATTGACGGGATCCATTGAAACGGCGGCAACGGTTTGTTGCGCCAGAATATCCAGCGGGTTACGCGGAGGCGTCAGGGTCTCCAGTTGCCCGGCGTACATGCACTCGACAATCACCGCAGAATCAATCAGATCCCGGCGAGTTCTGGGATAAAACAGCCCCTTCGAGACGCCGCCGACCTGGTGGCTGGCTCGCCCGATGCGCTGCAGGCCGCTGGCGACGGAAAGGGGCGTTGCCACCTGAATCACCAGATCAACCGCGCCCATGTCGATCCCCAGTTCCAGACTCGAGGTGGCCACCACACAGCGAAGTTCACCGGATTTCAGGGCATGCTCCGTGACGGCCCGCTGCTCTTTGGAAACCGAACCATGATGTGAACGGGCAATGTATTCTTCGACGCCCTGCGCCCGATTGCTGGTGGAACCGGTTGACGAGTCATAGTGCACCGGTTCCGCCTGCGGTTCAGGGAACGCTTGCTGGCGCGAAAGATACAGTTCGTTCAGGCGAGCGGTCAGTTTTTCCGCCAGCCCGCGCGAGTTGGTGAAGACAATCGTGGAGCGATGGCGAAGGATTTGATCGAGAATACCGGCTTCAATGCGCGGCCAGATGGAACCTTCTCTGCCTTTGTGAATGGCATCATTGCTGTCGCTGTTATCGGCCAGCACGTCATCGAGATTGGCGACAGGGGCGACGATGTGGATGTCCGGGTGACGGGTGGCGGGGGGATTGACGACGGTAACCGGACGATCGCCTCCCAGAAAAGCGGCAACTTCAGTAACGGAACGCACCGTCGCCGACAGACCAATGCGCTGCGCCGAGCCCGCCAGAAGCGTATCCAGTCGTTCAAGACTGAGCGCGAGGTGCGCACCACGTTTTGTGCCTGCCACCGCATGCACTTCATCGACGATCACCGTTTCAACCCCGCGCAGCGACTCTCTGGCGCGCGAGGTGAGCATCAGATATAGCGACTCCGGCGTGGTGATCAGAATATCGGGCGGATGACGACTGAGCTTCGCTCGCTCCTGAGGCGGTGTATCGCCTGTACGGATACCGACCCGAATGGCCACCTCAGGCGCGCCGCATTGCTTCCGTTCTTCGCTAATCCCCTGAAGGGGAATTTGCAGATTGCGCTGGACATCCGTGCCCAGGGCTTTAATCGGGGAAATATAGAGGATTCGGGTGACTTTCTTTTCTTTGCCGGAGGGCGGCGTCGCGTGTTTTTCCTCGCCTTCACGAAATAAGCGATCCAGTGCGTAGAGAAACGCCGCAAGGGTTTTCCCCGAACCGGTCGGGGCTATCACCAGCGCATGCTGATTTGCCGCGGTAACGGCCCACGTTTGTGATTGCACCAGCGTGGGGTGCTGAAATGCCGAGGTAAACCAGTCGCGGGTCGCCTGTGAAAAAATATCCGGCAGCGGCGGCGACGCATTGTTTGCTGACATGTTCCCTGTCCCTTTTGCGGTGTGGGCGGATCAAGACCTTTTTACAGAATAGCGGGAAATGAGCAGGATACATTGATACTGGTCAAATATACAGTGTCAGGGGGAGGGGGGACGGCCTGATAAACGGCGTTATCAGGCCATATCATCAGGCTTCTTCAGGCAGGGGTAACGGCCAGCCGCCCATGCGCTTCCAGCGGTTGACTATTTCGCAAAACAGCACGGCGGTGCGCTCGGTATCATACAGCGCAGAGTGCGCCTGGGTACCGTCAAACTCCATGCCTGCCGCAAGACACGCTTTGGAGAGCACCGTTTGTCCCAGAGCCAGTCCGCTCAGGGCGGCGGTATCAAACGTCACGAAAGGATGGAACGGGTTGCGCTTGAGCGAGGCGCGCTCGGCAGCAGCCATCATAAAGCTATGATCGAATGTCGCATTATGCGCCACCATGATGGCGCGACTGCAACCGCTGTCTTTAATGCCTTTACGCACCATTTTGAAAATGGCGTGCAGGGCGTCATATTCGCTTACCGCGCCGCGCAGTGGGTTAGACGGGTCGATACCGTTAAAAGCCAACGCTTCTGGCTGCAAATTCGCGCCTTCAAACGGCTCCACGTGGAATTGTAGCGTGCTGTCCGGCATCAGCCAGCCTTGTTCATCCATTTTCAGCGTGATGGCGGCTATCTCAAGCAGCGCATCGGTTTTGGCGTTAAATCCAGCCGTTTCGACATCAATGACGACGGGATAAAAACCACGAAAACGGTCGCACAGACCGGTAAGTTGAGCGTTATCGGACATCAGGGTCTCTTAGTACGGAAAAATAGCAGCGCGCATTATGCCAAAAAAAGCGGAGTGATGCAGTAAAACTACGGGCGCAGAAAGCGACTGCGCCCGGCAGGAATCAGTTTCCGAGACCTTTCCCGGCGTCTTTCTCTTCGATCAGTTCGATTTTGTAACCGTCCGGATCTTCAACAAAGGCGATCACGGTCGTGCCGCCTTTCACCGGACCGGCTTCACGGGTAACGTTGCCGCCATTCTGGCGAATGCGCTCGCAGGCTTCGGCGGCGTTATCAACGCTCAGGGCAATATGACCATAAGCGGTGCCCAGTTCATATTTATCGACGCCCCAGTTGTAGGTCAGTTCAATCACCGCCTCGTCACTCTCTTCGCCGTAGCCGACGAACGCCAGAGAGTATTTGTATTCGGTGTTTTCGCTGGTGCGCAGCAGCTTCATGCCCAGCACTTTGGTGTAAAAATCAATGGAGCGTTGCAGATCGCCAACGCGCAACATCGTGTGAAGTAAACGCATGTTTTGTCCCCTTAAAAATGGTCAATACATTCAAAATGTTGTTTTAGTATAGCGGCGTTTTTACGCCGCTATCAATGCAGTAATGCGAAGGGGGATATCAGAGCGTCGGGTAATCGGTATAACCTTCCGCGCCGCCGCCATAGAAACTTTCGCTGCGCTGCGGGTTGAGTTCCGCTTTACGTTGCAGGCGTGCGACCAGATCCGGGTTGGCGATGTAATCGCGCCCAAAGGCGACAGCATCGATCAAACCTTTCCCGATTAAGGTCTCTGCTTTCTCTGGCGTATAGGCGCCAGCGCCGATGATCGGGCCATGGAAACGCGCGCGCACTTTTTCACGGAACGCGTCGGTATACGGCTTGCCGCCCGCCCAGTCTGGCTCAGACATGTGCAGATAGGCGATGCCGCGTTTACCAAGTTCTTCAATCAGGTACAGCGCGTCGGCTTCTTCGTTTGGACCATTATCGACATTCTGGAAAGTGCCAACAGGCGAGACGCGAATACCGATACGATCCGCACCCCATTCTTTAATCCCGGCATCGACGACTTCCAGTACCAGACGTGCGCGATTCTCCACGCTGCCGCCGTACCGATCGTTACGATGGTTAGAAGAAGGGGAAAGGAACTGGTGCAGCAGGTAACCGTGCGCAGAGTGCAGTTCAACCAGATCAAAACCGGCTTCCCGCGCATTGGCGATGGCCTGGCGGAAATCATTGACGATGCCTGGGATCTCTTCGGTTTCCAGCGCGCGAGGCATTGAGGTATCTACGCGGATCGCATGGCCCTGTTCATCACGCAGGGACGTACGAGTACCGGCACTGATAGCCGATGCCGATACCGGCGGTTGGCCGCCCGGTTGCAGGCTGGAGTGAGAAATGCGGCCTGTGTGCCATAACTGAACGGCGATATGACCGTTTTCAGCATGGACGCCTGCGGTGATTTTCTTCCACGCGGCGATTTGCTCATCGCTGTGCAGACCCGGCGCACCGGCGTAACCTTTCGCCTGGGCGGAAATCTGCGTTGCTTCGCTGATGATCAGACCCGCGCTGGCGCGTTGGCGATAATACTCGGCCATTAACGGAGTCGGAATGTCGCCAGGCTCAATGCTGCGCAGACGCGTCAGCGGAGCCATGAAGATACGGTTTGGTGCGGTGATCGCGCCCACTTTCAGTGGGGTAAACAGTTTATCAGATGACATAATATTTCCCGTTATAAATAGACCGGTCGTCTAGTGAGAGAGTAAATAAAACGCCTGTTAAGCACCAGGCGTTGCAATAATACGTTCCACATGTGCCAGCGCATTTTCCAGCGGGGTGGCACTGCGCGAAATTTTGGCCTGCAGGTTCGCCCCCAGCCACAGCGCATAAAGGATTTGCGCCTGTTGTAGCGGTTCACCGGCAAACGTCAAACAATGACTGTCGCGACCTTTTTCCAGCGCCAGCGCCAGGAGTGCCATAATTTTTCCGGCACCCTGGTCCATCGCGGTGCGCATATCTTCCGACAGATCGCACACCTCGGCGGAGAGTTTTACCGTCAGGCAACCGCTGATGATCCCTTGTTGGCAAAACTGGTTCAGGGTTTGCTGATAATAAGCCAGAATGCGATCGCGATAATTGCCAGGCCCCGTGTCAAAATGCACCGCCAGTCGCTGATGATAACCCGCAAAATGCCGTTCCAGCATCGCGACGCCAAAGGCTTCTTTGGAGCGAAAATAGTGATAAAACGATCCTTTCGGCACACCAGCGGTTTTGAGCAACTCGCTCAGACCCATGCCGGTAAAGCCTCGCTGCATGCAAAGATGCTCACCGGTAGCCAGTAAGTGTTCGCGAGTATCGTATTCAGTTTGCTTGTTCATGGCAGGGAGTGTAATAGACCAGTCGGTCTAATGCAAGTCAGGTTGCCAGAAAGCCTGTTTACGTCTTCAATAGAGTGAAGACCTGATGAAGAGGAAAGGGCGTGGCAGAGCAGTTAGAGTTTTTTCCCGTACAGAGCCCGTGTCGGGGAATTTGCCAGTCGGATGAGCGCGGTTTTTGCCGGGGATGTCTGCGCAGTAGAGATGAACGGTTTAACTGGCAAAACATGAGCGACGGGCAAAAACAAGACGTGCTGCGGTTATGCCGCCAGCGTCTGCTGCGTAAATTACGCGCAAATAAACCCGCAGCGCCAGAAGAACCTCAACAGCCTTCACTCTTTTAAGCGACTAATTGTATATACTCGCAGTAATTTACTTCACGAGGAAGCAGTTATGGTTCAGCGTATTACTCTTGCGCCACAAGGCCCGGAATTCTCCCGCTTTGTCATGGGATACTGGCGACTGATGGACTGGAAAATGTCCTCCCGGGAACTGGTGAGCTTTATTGAAGAACACCTGGATTTAGGTGTCACGACCGTGGACCATGCGGATATTTATGGCGGCTATCTGTGCGAGGCGGCCTTTGGTGAAGCGCTGAAACTGGCTCCTCATCTGCGTGAGCGCATGCAGATCGTCACCAAATGCGGTATCGCCACCACCGCCCGCGCGGAAAACGTGCTCGGCCATTACATCACCGACCGCGATCATATTGTGAAAAGCGCGGAACAGTCGCTGACTAATCTGGCGACCGACCATCTGGATCTGCTGTTGATCCACCGTCCGGATCCGCTCATGGATGCCGACGAGGTGGCGGAAGCCTTCAAACATCTCCATCAGAGCGGAAAAGTGCGCCATTTCGGCGTCTCCAACTTTACGCCTGCGCAGTTTACGCTGCTGCAATCGCGTCTTCCTTTCACGCTGGCGACCAATCAGGTGGAGATTTCGCCGGTTCACCAACCGCTGCTGTTAGATGGCACGCTCGATCAGCTTCAGCAACTGCGCATTCGTCCGATGGCCTGGTCCTGCCTCGGTGGCGGACGTCTGTTTAATGACGATGCGTTCCAGCCATTGCGTAACGAACTGGCGGTCATTGCACAAGAACTCAACGCCTCATCCATTGAACAAGTGGTTTACGCCTGGATACTGCGTCTGCCGTCACAACCGCTGCCGATCATTGGCTCCGGTAAAATTGAACGCGTGCGCGCGGCGCTGGAAGCTGAGTCGCTGAAAATGAGCCGTCAGCAGTGGTTCCGTATTCGAAAAGCGGCGCTGGGGTACGACGTACCGTAACCACTAAATCGCGGATCTCCGTTCAAAATGGTGTCACTGGTTTACACTTAACCGACATGCATACAGAACGGAGATCCTGTCAATGAAGCGATTGAGTCTGGCTGTGTTAATCCTGTTAGCCTGTTCGGGCGCGCAAGCCGCCAGTGAGACAGTGGCGATGAATCTGGTCACTTCGCAAGGCGTCGGGCAGTCTATCGGGGAGGTGACCATTGCGCAAACAGAGAAAGGGCTGGAGTTTACGCCGGATCTGAAAGCGCTGCCGCCGGGAGAACATGGTTTTCATATCCATGCCAACGGTAGCTGTCAGCCCGCCATTAAAGACGGTAAAGCCTCTGCCGCCGAATCCGCAGGCGGACATTTTGATCCGCACAAAACCGGTAAACATGCCGGGCCGGATGGCGACGGACACCTGGGCGATCTGCCCGTGCTGGTGGTGAATAACGAAGGTAAAGCCATTATTCCCGTCACGGCAACGCGGCTGAAATCTCTCGACGACGTTAAAGGTAAAGCGCTGATGATCCATATTGGCGGCGATAATATGTCCGATCAGCCCAAACCGCTGGGCGGCGGTGGAGCACGCTTCGCCTGCGGGGTTATTAAGTAATCAGGACGTCAGTGTCCCCTCTGGCGGCGCTTGTTCCAGTTGAGAAAGTGAGCAATGCAGTCGCCAGATAATCGCCGCCAGTTCTTGTGCGGCCGGTTGATGGTGATGCGAAAGCGTCTCGCAAATGCGCAGGAGTTCAGTCAGCGTCGCGGCAAGCGGTCGCTGCTGGACGCCGCGCTCACTCATCACATCGCGCAGTAACGAAATACAGATGTCCCGCACCCGCGACAGCGGATCGGAACGCGATTCCCAGGCGCGAAGCTGCCAGACCACGTGTGAACAGTTGAGCAGCACCACTCCCCAGCGTAAAAGCCAGCGTCTGGCCAGCGCATCCTGGCTGTTGCTTAACTGGCTGATATGGTGATAGGTCAGTGACTCGTACTCGTTTTCACTGTGCGCAGGATGGCGGCTTAGTTGATCGACAAAGCTCCGGCGTAACGCGCGGATATGACGGCGACTTTTACGCGCATCCGATCCTGGTCGCAAAATGGCGAAAGCCAGCCAGGACAAGGCGACGCCGACGATCTTTGCGGTATTGTCATTCAGGAAATCAGCAAAGTCATAGACCGGCGGGTTGGTCACGGCGATAAACGAACCCATAAAGACGATGAGTTGTCCCCAGAGTCCCGCCAGTTTTGGCATCTGTAGCTTAAGAAGCTGCATCGTGGTGAGCAGGGGAAACAAAAACAGTAAGAACTCCCACAGTTCACTGATCTGCACCATCAGGCCAAACTTCACCACAAAGCTGAACAGCGATAGCAACACCAGCGTACGCATCAGTAACGTCAGTGATTTAAACGGCGTGGCAACGGCAGAATAAAGCACGCAACTGATAGCTGCCAGCGTCAGCGCCGCCGACCCCGATTCCCACTGTGAGCCAATGCTCCATGCGCCAATCACCACCAGCGTGACGAAGGTGCGCAAACCGCTCCAGAGCGCTTCTGCATTATCGGTGTGTCGTGCCAGCGCTGGCGCACGGGGAATATGTACAGGCGTCAGTGCCCCACCATGTTCGATCTGGTGTAACTGATGGCTGGTGCGCAGATAGAGACGGCAGAAGTAGCGTAATCGCTGCCAGAAGGCGACGTGACGATAGTCGCTCACATCGTTGGGCGCGAGTGGCGCAATGATCCGCGCGACGGCATAACTGTCGGTCTGTGAACGCGCCAGCGCGATCAGAAGTTGGTCAATGACTTCCCGCGTGTGAGCAGGGGGATTGGGCCAGTTCAGCAACATCCTGCGCAGGCTTGAGATGACACTGGTCAGGCGCAACTGGTTATGCAAAAGGGCATTCAGCAGCGCATTCTGGCGACGGAAGCGGTAATGGCTCCAGAAGGCCTGGATTCGCAGTAAGTTCATCGTCAATATCTGGCCGATCACTCCTTCGTGGGCCGAGCGGATGGCATCGGTCGTCTCGGGTTGCCACAGCAGACTGGCATGCTCCAGCAAGCGCGCATGCATATTCTTCAGTGCGGTCAGCAGCGCGGTGCCATCGGAGGTGCTGGGCAGGATCATCATCATCGTGCCGCCGCAGAGGATCCCGACAATCACTTCGCAGACCCGCGCCTGCGCGATATCCCAGAGTTGAGTGATGTCGACAATGTTGACCATTGGGAAGGCAATAATTGCCGCCGTGTAACCTGCAAGCTGAAAGGCGTAGGCCACGTTATTGGTGAACTGCGCGCAGGCCCAGGTACAGAAGCCTATCCAGGCAGACATGCTCAACAGAAAAAGCCACGGCTCGTTGAGAGTATGCCCGGCGAGAATCAACGCGGCGGTCGCGCCAAGCAGACTGCCGGCAATGCGCCCGAAGCTCTTACTGATCACGCCGCCGACGGTGGGAAAACTGACCACCGCGGCAGAGGTCATGGCCCAGTAGGGTTCATCCAGGTTCAGATAGTAGGCAAACGTCAGCGCAAGACACATCGCGAGGGTATTACGCAATGCATAGCGCCACTGCCCGGCAGTCGCTTTCAGCCACGGCGTTTTGCCCAGAGAGTGGTACAGGCGGTTCATTTATTTGCCGATCGCCACGCTACAGGTCGTACCGGAAACGAGCGTCACGTCATGGGGGAGTTGATCAAATTCGATACGTACCGGAACGCGCTGCGCCAGACGCACCCAGGGGACGTTAGGTTTGATATCCGGCACCAGTCCGGAATCGCTCTCCACGCTTTGGTCGTAAATGGCGCGACCAATGCTGGATACGTGACCCTGTAACTTAATATTACCACTGTAAAGCGTAATTTGGGCAGGCGCGCCCACGCGGATATGACGCAACTTGGTCTCTTCAAAATAGCCCATCACATAGAAGGAGTGGCTATCCACGAGGGCAAACAGCGGTTGCCCGGTGGTAGCGAAGTTACCGGTACGCGTTGACAGATTGGTTATCCAGCCGGAGACCGGGGCATGGACATCCGTCTGCGCCAGTTGCCATTGTGCCTGTCTGAGCGTCGCCTGAGCGACGTCTACACTTGCCTGCATCGCTTTGACGTTCAGATTAGCGGTATCTAACTCCTCAGCGGAAATCACGTTCTGCGATAAATGGCGGCGGCGGTTGGCTTCATTGTTGGCCTTTGCCAGTTCCGATTGCGCTTTAGCCAGTTGGGCCTGCGCATTGAGTTCGGCGATATGAAAAGGGGTCTTATCAATGCGGAAAAGCAGATCGCCGGCGTTGACGAACTGGTTATCCTTCACCTGGAGTTCGACAATGGTGCCAGACACCTGCGGTGTAATGCTGACCTGTTCAGCGCGCACCTTCCCGTCACGCGTCCAGGGCGATTGCATGTAATAATTCCACATAAACCATCCCGCCAGAACGGCGAGGGCGGCAATCACAATCGTGGAGAAATACTTCAGTGTTTTCAGCGTCATAATTACCACGCAACCAATAGAAAAAGACCCGAACAGACGCAGAGGGCAAAAATCGACAGATCCATTAATAAAGGATGCCAGATGTCGCCGGAATAGATGCGTTCACGCAGCAGGCGATGAATGAAAAGCCACAGGAGAAAGCCCAGCGCAAAGGCCTTGAACAGTGGTGGGAAGTAAACAGATGCGCCAATCACCAGGTCTTGTAAGGGCATCCCTGTAGTATTGAGTGTGGAGGTCACAAGCAATAGTCCTTTGCGTCAGGTTACGTGTATACAGGTTTAGCAAAAACCTCAACAACGTGCGCTTTTTTCGCGTAATGTCTGAAAAATATGTCTGGCGGTAACCAATTGCAGCAATACATTTGTTTTAGCAATACAATTGCTGCACACTATTCTAAAATCAGTATAATATCTTAGCAAGCTAATTATAAGGAGATGAAATTGGAATCGCCATTAGGTTCTGATCTGGCACGGTTGGTGCGCATTTGGCGTGCTTTGATAGACCACCGTCTTAAGCCTCTGGAATTGACGCAGACACACTGGGTAACGCTGCATAATATTCATCAATTGCCACCGGATCAATCACAGATACAACTGGCAAAAGCGATTGGCATTGAACAGCCGTCACTGGTACGCACGCTGGATCAGCTCGAAGAGAAAGGGCTCATTTCACGTCAAACCTGTGTCAGTGATCGTCGTGCTAAACGTATAAAGCTAACGGAAAAGGCAGAGCCGCTGATTGCCGACATGGAAGCGGTTATCAATAAAACGCGTGGTGAAATTCTGGAAGGGATTACTGCGCAGGAAATTGACCTGCTGATCAAACTGATCACCCGACTTGAACACAATATTATTGAGCTCCAGTCGCACGATTAATGTCATAAAACGTGTGGTCAGGTCCTGACCACACGTTAATTCACTTAGCGCGGAGAGACGGTAACCTGGCGACCGTTGCTGGCCAGTACGACACGTTGTCCTGCAGAGAAACGCGTATCCCCTTGTTTCTGAACAACCATAATGGTGTTGCCATCATCCTTGCGGATTTCCAGCTCAACGCCCTGCGTTTTGTTCATCGCGCCCTGTACGCCTTGACCGGCGACACCACCGGCGACAGCACCTGCCGCGGTTGCCAGGGAACGACCCGTACCGCCACCGACCGTATTCCCCAGGAAGCCGCCGAGCACGGCACCGCCAATGGCGCCGATCACGTTTTCATTATCACCGGCCTGAATTTTAACCGGACGGACGTTTACAATCGTACCGTAGGTGACATTCTGCACCTGCTTCGCTTCGGAGGCGGTGTAGACATCACCTGAAAGGCTATCTGTGTTGGAACAACCCACCAGAGACAAGCCTGCCAGTGAAACGATCAGCACACGTTTAATCATCTAAAAATCTCCTGTTCACCATGAAACGCTACCCAAGCATCCCTCATGGTCAAATTATATGGCATTTGTGCGTTTAAGGTTACATGTTCTGTCTTAGCGATGCAGAAATCATAATAACAGCCAGGTTAACCAACTTTAAACGAACTATTCAGCGAATTCATTTAATTGATATTGCGTACGCGCTTTCGGGGAAAAACGTGAATGAAGCGTAGCATTGACTGCGCGTTTGTGATGGAGTGTTGTCGCAACGTTATGCTTAAAAAGGAACATGTATGAAATCGGGCCGTTATATTGGCGTGATGTCTGGCACCAGTCTTGATGGTGTCGATGTAATACTGGCGACGATTGATGACACGATGGTGGCCCAACAGGGGAGTCTTACCTGGCCGATGCCTGTTTCTCTTAAACAGGCGATTCTCGATATCTGTCAGGGACAATCCCTGACGCTCTCTCAGTTTGGTCAGCTTGATGTCCAGTTGGGCATGCTGTTCGCAGAGGCGGTAAACGCGCTGCTGGCACAGGAAAAACTGCGCCCACAAGACATTGTCGCCATCGGCTGTCACGGGCAAACCGTGTGGCATGAACCAGGCGGCGTTGCACCGCACACGTTGCAGATTGGTGATAACAATCAGATTGTGGCGCGTACCGGTATCACGGTGGTCGGCGATTTCCGTCGTCGGGATATCGCGCTGGGCGGACAGGGTGCGCCACTGGTGCCCGCATTTCATCAGGCGCTGCTCGCGCATCCGACAGAGCGAAGAATGGTGCTCAACATTGGCGGCATTGCGAATCTGTCGTTGTTGATGCCGGGGCAACCCGTTCGCGGATACGACACCGGGCCTGGCAATATGCTGATGGATGCCTGGATCTGGCGGCAGTGCGGTAAGCCCTATGATAAAGATGCGCAATGGGCCTGCGGCGGCACGGTGATTATTCCGTTGCTGCAAAACATGCTCAGTGACCCCTGGTTCTCGCTCCCCGCGCCGAAAAGTACCGGGCGGGAATACTTCAACTACGGCTGGATCGAACGCCAGCTGGCGGCGTTCCCGGGGATTAGCCCGCGAGATGTCCAGGCGACGCTGACGGAACTGACGGCGGTCACCATCTCCGAACAGGTGCTGCTGAGCGGGGGTTGTGAGCGCCTGATGGTTTGCGGCGGCGGCAGTCGAAATCCGTTGCTGATGACACGCCTGGCGGGACTGCTGCCGGGAACCGAAGTGACCACCACCGATGAAGCCGGGATTAGCGGCGATGATATGGAAGCGCTGGCGTTTGCATGGCTGGCGTGGCGCACGCTTGCCAGTCTTCCGGGCAATCTGCCGTCGGTCACCGGTGCCCGTGAAGCGAGTGTGTTGGGTGCTGTTTTCCCTGCCAACCCGCGAACTCAGAGTTAACTGAATTTTTCTTTCGTCTTCTGACGTTACACTGTGGAAATTAAGGAGGGTGAATTCACCCTCCCGGACCAGGAAAGTCTTCAGGATACGTCTATGAAAAAACTGCTACTCATCTGTTTCCCGCTTATGCTGTCCGGTTGCAGCGTCTACAACCAGTTTGTTGAGCGCATGCAAACGGACACGCTGGAATACCAGTGTGATGAAAAACCGCTGACGGTGAAATTGAATAATACCCGTCAGGAGGTGAATTTTGTTTATGACAACAAACTGCTCAATCTGAAGCAGGGCATCTCGGCGTCAGGCGCGCGTTATACCGACGGAATTTATGTGTTCTGGTCGAAAGGCGACGGTGCGACCGTCTACAAACGTGACCGTATCGTGCTGAATAACTGCCAGTTACAAAACCCGAAGCGTTGAGATTTCCAGCAGGGCGGCGCACAATAGCGCCACCCACTGACAATCCGTAGCGAACCTCATGTCTGATAACGACGAATTGCAGCAAATCGCGCATCTGCGCCGTGAATATACCAAAGGCGGTCTGCGCCGCCGCGATCTTCCCGCTGAGCCGTTAACCCTTTTCGAACGCTGGCTGGCTCAGGCATGTGATGCCAGACTCGCGGATCCCACCGCCATGGTCGTGGCGACCGTTGACGAAAATGGCCAACCTTATCAGCGTATTGTGTTGTTGAAACACTACGATGAAAAAGGTCTGGTGTTCTACACCAACCTCGGCAGCCGTAAAGCACATCAAATCGAAAAAAATCCGCGGATCAGCCTGCTGTTTCCCTGGCATATGCTGGAACGTCAGGTGATGGTCACTGGCAAAGCCGAGCGCTTATCGACGCTGGAAGTGGTGAAGTACTTTCACAGTCGTCCGCGTGACAGCCAGATCGGTGCCTGGGTGTCGAAACAGTCCAGCCGCATTTCCGCGCGCGGGATCCTCGAAAGCAAATTCCTCGAACTAAAACAGAAATTCCAGCAGGGCGAAGTGCCGCTGCCCAGTTTCTGGGGCGGATTCCGCGTCAGCATTGAGCAGATGGAGTTCTGGCAGGGCGGTGAACACCGACTGCATGACCGCTTTCTCTACCAGCGTGAAAATAACGCATGGAAAATTGACCGTCTCGCACCATAAACCCGGAAAATTGTTGTTTTAAGCGCTAGCGCTGTGTGCGCCAGCGCTTTATTCTATAGAGCTTTCGCGTCTGGCGAAAAGTCGTGTACCGGCAAAGGTGCAGTCGTTTTATACATGGAGATTTTGATGGCAAGCAGTAACTTGATTAAACAATTGCAAGAGCGGGGGCTGGTCGCCCAGGTGACGGACGAGGAAGCGTTAGCAGAGCGACTGGCGCAAGGCCCGATCGCGCTCTATTGCGGCTTCGACCCAACCGCTGACAGCTTGCATTTGGGGCATCTGGTTCCCTTGTTATGCCTGAAACGCTTCCAGCAGGCAGGTCACAAACCTGTGGCGCTGGTCGGCGGCGCGACCGGTCTGATTGGCGACCCGAGTTTTAAAGCCGCCGAGCGTAAACTGAACACCGAAGACACCGTTCAGGAGTGGGTAGACAAAATCCGCAAACAGGTTGCTCCGTTCCTGGATTTCGACTGCGGCGACAACTCCGCTATCGCGGCGAACAACTATGACTGGTTCGGCAACATGAATGTGTTGACCTTCCTGCGCGATATCGGTAAGCATTTCTCTGTCAACCAGATGATCAACAAAGAAGCGGTGAAGCAGCGTCTGAACCGTGACGATCAGGGGATCTCCTTCACCGAGTTCTCCTACAACCTGTTACAGGGTTATGATTTTGCCTGCCTGAATAAACTGCATGGCGTGGCGCTGCAAATCGGCGGTTCCGATCAGTGGGGTAACATTACTTCCGGGATCGACCTGACGCGTCGTCTGCATCAGAATCAGGTCTTCGGTCTGACCGTTCCGCTGATCACGAAAGCCGACGGCACCAAGTTCGGGAAAACCGAAGGCGGCGCAGTGTGGCTGGATCCGAAGAAAACCAGTCCGTACAAATTCTACCAGTTCTGGATCAACACGGCGGACGCCGACGTGTATCGTTTCCTGAAGTTCTTCACTTTCATGGATCTTGAAGAGATCAATGCGCTGGAAGAAGAAGACAAGAACAGCGGTAAAGCGCCGCGTGCTCAATATGTGCTGGCCGAACAGGTCACGCGTCTGGTGCACGGTGAAGAAGGTCTTGTTGCGGCGAAACGCATCACGGAGAGCCTGTTCAACGGCACGCTGAGCGATTTGAGCGAAGCAGACTTCGAACAACTGGCGCAGGATGGCGTGCCGATGGTTGAGATGGATAAAGGCGCGGACCTGATGCAGGCGCTGGTGGATTCCGAACTGCAGCCGTCTCGTGGTCAGGCGCGTAAGACCATTGCGTCAAACGCGATTACCATTAACGGTGAGAAGCAG
Organism: Citrobacter amalonaticus Y19; assembly: GCF_000981805.1. Lineage (NCBI taxonomy): Bacteria > Pseudomonadati > Pseudomonadota > Gammaproteobacteria > Enterobacterales > Enterobacteriaceae > Citrobacter > Citrobacter amalonaticus. The sequence goes on from NZ_CP011132.1 coordinate 1,418,111, forward strand.
TCAGATCCGGAATACACCTTCGTTGACGGCGATCGTCTGTTTGGTCGCTATACGCTGTTGCGTCGTGGTAAGAAGAATTACTGTCTGGTGTGCTGGAAGTAATCGAAAGTTAGCAGGGGCGTGGGAAACCACGCCCTTTTCTATTTTCAGGGTTGTGGTAAGCAAAAAATGAAGAATATTCTCGCCATCCAGTCCCACGTTGTTTTTGGACATGCTGGCAATAGCGCCGCGGAATTTCCGATGCGCCGCCTGGGTGCCAACGTCTGGCCCCTCAATACGGTTCAGTTCTCTAATCACACGCAGTACGGAAAATGGACGGGCTGTGTCATGCCGCCCTCACATCTGACGGAGATTGTGCAGGGCATCGCCGATATCGATCAACTCAAGCGCTGCGATGCGGTGCTGAGCGGTTACCTGGGCTCAGCCGAACAGGGCGAGCATATTCTGGGGATCGTGCGGCAGGTGAAAGCGGCCAACCCGGCGGCGAAATATTTTTGTGATCCGGTGATGGGACATCCGGAAAAGGGCTGCATCGTCGCCCCCGGCGTCGCCGAATTTCATGTTCGTCACGCGTTGCCTGCCAGCGATATCATTGCGCCGAATCTGATCGAGCTGGAAATCCTCTGCGAACACGCGGTGAACAGCGTGGACGACGCCGTTGCCGCCGCCCGTGAGTTAATCGCGCAGGGACCGGAGATTGTGCTGGTAAAACATCTGGCGCGCGCGGGTTACAGTCAGGATCGTTTTGAAATGCTGCTGGTCACTGTCGACGACGCCTGGCACATCAGCCGTCCGCTGGTGGATTTCGGCGCACGTCAACCGGTCGGCGTTGGCGATGTGACCAGTGGGTTGCTGTTAGTGAAGTTGTTGCAGGGAGCGACAAACCAGCAGGCGCTGGAGCATGTCACCGCGGCGGTGTATGAGATTATGATTGCCACCAAAGCGATGCAGGAATATGAACTGCAGGTGGTTGCCGCACAGGACAGGATCGCTAAACCAGAGCATTACTTTAGCGCCACACAACTCTGACTGACATGCCGGATGCGGCGTCTACCGCCGCCATCCGGCACAATTCGCTTACTGTATTCCTTCCGCCTTCAACGCTGCCGCAACGCCCGGACGCTCAGCCATGCGCTTCATATACGCCGCGATATGGTCTAACCCATCCATATTGAGTTTCACCGCATACGCCCAGCGCAGCACGGTGAACAGGTAGGCATCTGCGATAGTGAAACGCGAGCCGCAAATCCATTGTCCCTCTTTGAGGGAAGCATCAACGTACTGCATTTTCTTCTCCAGCAGCGCGCGAACGGTCGGTTTGTACTCTTCTGGCGTATCAGGGCGAAACAACGGCGTGAAGCCTTTGTGCAACTCGGTTGCAATGTAGTTAAGCCACTCCAGCGTCTTATAGCGCGAGATGCTGCTCACGGGAGCCAACAGCTGGCGGTCAGGAACGCTATCGGCGAGGTACTGCATAATCGCCACGCCTTCGGTCAACAGCGTGCCGTCATCAAGCAGCAGGGCGGGAACCTGTCCTTTTGGGTTGACCGCGAAAAAATCATCGCCGTTTTCCAGACGCTTCTTCATCAAATCCACGCCATCCAGCGTGAAATCTTTCCCACTCTCGCGAAGGGTAATGTGGGAAGCAAGAGAGCAGGCGCCTGGCTTGTAGAACAGTTTCATCGATAACTCCTTTCAACTGAGGTTTAACGTATCCTGGTTCGGGTACAGGCAAAAAAAAAGCCGCTAACGCAAAGTTAGCAGCTTCATTATGCGTTTCCCAGAAATTTACGCGGCAGCGGTTTTAGACGCGTTTTCGCGAGGCTCGTCGTCCTGAGTCATGCGGTTCAGTTTCGGCGCCGTCAGCAGCATCAGAACAGCGATCACGGCGGTCGCCACACCAATCTGCAGGAACACGCGACCATACACTTCCAGAGACATCAGCGGATCGGTCACGTTTTCAGGAACTGCCATCATGCTGGCGACATAACCGCCAATGATGTTGGCGCCGGCGGTAGTAAGGAACCAGCTACCCATGATGAAGCCCATCAGACGCTGTGGAACCAGTTGTGCCACCATGGCCAGACCCAGACCGGAAATCATCAGCTCACCGATACTTTGCAGACCGTAGCAGATGATCAGCCAGTTCACGGATACGATGCCCGCATCGGTCGCGAATTTTGCGCCCAGCGGCAGGATCAGGAACGCGCCAGAACACAGCACCATACCAATGGCAAACTTCGTCGGCATCGGCAGGGTGTCGCCCATCTTGTTATAGATAGCGGCGAGGATAGGGCTACCGATGATGATCCAGAACGGGTTCAGCGCCTGATACTGTTCAGGTTCGAACGCGATGCCAAGGATAGAGTGCTCAACGTTACGAATAGCGAAGAAGTTCAGCGACGTCGGCATCTGGCTGTACAGTACGAAGAAGATGATCGCTTCCAGCATCAGGATGAACGCCACGATCATTTTACGACGCGCGGCACCCTGCATCGCGAACGCTTCTTTACCGAAGATAAAGACGATACCGAGTGCGATCACACCCAGAACCATACGGGCGATTTGCTGGTTGTGCAGCAGCCAGGTCGCAATCGCGACCAGCGCGATAACGCCGACGATGGTCAGCAGCAGGTTGCGGATGTTGATGGGTTCGAAGTCAGGTTTAGAACCGTAGTTTTTCACCCAACGCTGGCAGAACGCGAAGTTCACTACGGTTATCAGCATACCGACGACGCTCAGCGCGAACGCGGTGCTCCAACCGTAATGCGCGGCCAGCCACGGTGTTGCCAGCATAGAGAAGAATGAACCGATGTTGACGGACATGTAGTACATCGTAAAGGCGCCATCAAGACGCGGGTCATCTTTCGCGTAGCAGGTCGAAAGCAGTGAGGACGGGTTCGCTTTAAACAGGCCATTACCGACGGCAATGGCGGCCATCCCCATATAAACGACACCGGCATCGTGTCCGGACCATGCCACCAGGGCATAACCGATAGCCAGTACTACCGCGCCGAGCATAATGACGCGTTTGGTACCCAGAACTTTGTCACCTAACCAGCCACCAATGGCGACCAGACCGTAAACCAGGGCGCTAAAGGATGAGAAAAGAGTGATTGAATCCGCTTCAGACATACCCAGTTGTTTAACCAGGTAAACGGCCATAATTCCTTGTAAGCCGTAATAACCGAAACGCTCCCAGAGCTCAATCGAGAAGATGAGATAGAACGCCTTCGGTTGTTTGAAAGCGTTAAGACTGACGCTTTCCGTTGGTTTCTTGTTTGCAGTAGACACTTTAACCTCTTTTTTTACATCCCATATTAACGGGGGTGTTCTGTCACGTGATACCTCTTGGGTAGCCGCGAAATTGTTATAGTGGGAGGGGAAACGGCGAGTAATGTTCACTATCTTGCACTTTCAGACAAGTCTTTTGTAATAATCTGTTACATATATCCTGGGCGGTGGATTCAACGGGGTGGGTAAATGTTATCTAGCGTTAAATTTTACTAATTGAGTAATGGCAGTTTATTACGCTGTCGCCTTGCCCTGAAAATGGCTGTATGGCGATATGTTCTGCTATTTGTCGTTTTATGTAGTGATAAAGGCCAGCATCTAAAAAATAGCCAGTGTAATGTTTTGTGTATAAAAACTGACTCATTGTCATTTGATTGTAGAATTAACCAAAATGAGCAAAAAAATTTACACATAGTTATCACTATGATCGGGATCACAATTGGATAGAAATTTTCGTTATTAAAAAAAGGATTAACCTGAATAAGTGCTTATAGCCAGGATGATTCATTTGCATAAGTCGGACAGAGTGGAATCATTGACGGGTTGTGGCGAAAGAAGCAGAGGATAACAAAAACTGATGACGGGGCGATGATACCCGCCCCTGGCGGTCAGATATCCACCTTCTCTTTGAATTCACAAAGATCTTCGATGATACAGGAACCACAGCGTGGTTTGCGGGCAATACAGGTATAGCGTCCGTGCAGAATAAGCCAGTGGTGACAGTCGACCTTAAATTCAGCAGGAACCACCTTCAGTAATTTCTCCTCCACCTGCTCAACGTTCTTGCCGGGGGCAAACTGGGTACGGTTACAGACGCGAAAGATATGCGTGTCGACGGCGATGGTTGGCCAGCCGAAGGCCGTATTCAGCACGACGTTCGCCGTCTTGCGGCCCACACCCGGTAGCGCTTCAAGCGCCGCACGATCTTCTGGCACCTCGCCATGATGTTGCTCAAGCAGGATACGGCAGGTCTTAATCACATTCTCGGCTTTGCTGTTAAACAGGCCGATCGTTTTGATGTAGGATTTGACCCCTTCAACGCCGAGTTCCAGCATGGCGGCGGGGGTATTGGCAATCGGGTAGAGTTTCGCTGTAGCCTTGTTCACGCTGACATCCGTCGCCTGCGCAGACAGCAGCACGGCTATTAACAGCTCAAAGGGCGAGCTGAAATTCAGCTCGGTGGTCGGATGCGGATTGTTCGCACGTAATCGGGTTAATATCTCTAACCGCTTCGCTTTATTCATGAGGCATTCCCTGGTTCACCGGAGGGCAACTCCGTCGCGACGGCCGCACTGGCGCGGCGTTTTTTCATCTTCTCATCAATGAGATATTTCACCGCCAGCATCAGTCCCAGTCCAATAAATGCGCCAGGCGGTAACATCGCCAGCAAGAAAGGAGAGTCGGTGTGGAAAATTTCCACGCGCAGCACCTTCGCCCAGTTGCCGAGCAGTCCATCCGCACCATCAAACAGCGTGCCATTGCCGATTATCTCGCGCAGGGAACCCAGCACAAACATGGCGCCGGTTGCCCCCATCCCAATGGAGAAGCCGTCCAGCGCCGACAGCGCCGGGCCCTTTTTGGCGGCAAAGGCTTCCGCGCGTCCCACCACAATGCAGTTGGTCACGATCAGCGGGATAAAGATCCCCAGTGACTGGTAAAGACCAAAGGCGTAGGCGTTGATCAGCATTTGTACCGCACTGACCACCGAGGCGATGATCATCACGTAAATCGGGATACGAATTTCGGCTGGCGTCCAGCGGCGCAGCGCGGAGATGGTCAGGTTGGTCAGCGTCAGCACCAGCGTCGTGGCAAGCCCCAGCCCGAGGGCGTTGGTGGCGGTTGAGGTAACCGCCAGTAACGGACACATCCCCAGTAGCTGCACCAGCGCAGAGTTGTTCTTCCACAATCCCTGAACGATGACGTCTTTAATTTCACTCATGACTTACTCTCCGCAGGCCGGAAGTTGGGGCAATTGCGCAGGCAGCGTTTGGGCATACAGCCCCGCACGCCTGACGGCATTGACCACCGCACGCGGCGTAATTGTCGCCCCGGTAAACTGGTCAAAATCGCCGCCATCTTTTTTCACGGCCCAGTGGCTGTCGTTATCACCCTGAATCTTTTTACCGCTGAAACCGGTGATCCAGTCTGACAGACGCAGTTCAATTTTATCGCCCAGACCCGGCGTTTCATGGTGTTCCGTTACGCGGGTACCCAAAACCGTGCCGCTGAAGTCGGCACCGACCAGTAACTGAATCGCGCCGGAATAACCATCCGGCGCCGTCGTCTCCAGCACGGCCGCCACGGGCGTACCGTCCTGCTCAGCAATATAGACGCGATGTTCGCCTTTCCCCAGAGCGGTCGCGCTGACCACGACGCAGCGATCCTGCAAACGGTTATTATAGCGATCGGCAGGCAGAACCTGATCAAACAGCGCCTTTTGCTGAATGGCCGCCTGCTCATCAATGGTGGTTTTGGTCATCAGGTTGATGGCGGCGGTCAGTCCGGTCGACCCTGCCGCAAACAGCGCCAGGGTGATGCCATGTTTACGAATCGTTTTCAGCATGGATTATCCTTTGCGGTGTCCGTACACCCGCGGACGCGTGTAGTAGTCAATCAGCGGGACCGTAATATTGGCCAACAGCACGGCAAAGGCCACGCCATCCGGATAGCCGCCGAAGCTGCGGATTAACCACACCAGCAAGCCCGCCAGCGCGCCGAATACCAGACGACCGCGATTGGTCGTCGACGCTGTCACCGGGTCAGTCAGAATGAAGAATGCGCCCAGCATCGTTGCCCCGGAGAGCAGATGAATTTGCGGGGAGGCGAGTGCCTCAGGCGCAAACAGCCAGCCCAACGTCGCGCAGACGGTTAATGAGAGCAGGAAGCTAACGGGAATATGCCAGCGAATGGCTTTTTGTTGCAGCAGAAAAACGCCACCTGCCAGCCAGGCCAGGTTGACCCACTGCCAGCCCGCACCGGCAAACATACCGCTGTAAATGGGGTACTGCATGATCTGCTCAACGGAATGACCGGCATGCAGGGAGGTTTTGAAGGTGTCCAGCGGCGTGGCCTGGCTTATCCCGTCAATCCCCATACGCAGCGTATTCATGTCACCGCCGCTGGCGGTATGTCCGGTAAAGATTATCTGCAGGGCATCGAGTAATCCTGGCGTTGTGGCGGCAATATCCTGCGGTGGCAACCAACTGGTCATCTGCACCGGAAAGGAGATCAGTAGCACCACATAGCCAATCATCGCCGGATTGAACGGGTTTTGTCCCAGACCGCCATACAGTTGCTTGGCGATGATCACCGCGAATACCGTACCGAGGATCACCATCCACCAGGGGGCGAGGGGAGGAATACTGACGGCAAGCAGCAGACCGGTCAGCAGCGCGGAGTTGTCTTTTAAAATCGTCAGCACCGGTTGCTTACGTAATCTGAGCACGGCGGCTTCAGCCAGCAGCGCACTTGCACAGGCGAGTACAATCTGCAACAGCGTTCCCCAGCCGAAAAACCACCATTGCACGGCAATTCCCGGCACGGCGGCCAGCAAGACCAGCAGCATGATGCGTGAGGTTTGACGCTGATTATGCGTATAGGGAGAGCTTGCGATTCTGAATACCATTTATTCCTCGTTAACAACCTGCTGCTGAGCATCTTTTTTGGCTTTTGCACGCGCGATGGCGGCGGCGATGGCCGCTTTGCGCGGATCCACCGGTTCATCAGACGCGGTGGGTTCGTTGCTGGTCTGCTGCTCCTGTTTGCGCGCCTTCGCCCGGGCAATCGCGGCTTCAACGGCCGCTTTGCGCGGATCCACCGGTTCATCAGACGCGGTGGGTTCGTTGCTGGTCTGTTGTTCCTGCTTGCGCGCCTTCGCCCGGGCAATCGCGGCTTCAACGGCCGCTTTGCGCGGATCCACCGGTTCATCAGACGGGGTGGGTTCGCTGCTGACCTGTTGTTCCTGTTTGCGCGCCTTCGCCCGGGCAATCGCGGCTTCAACGGCCGCTTTGCGCGGATCGGTGTCGGTTGCGGTAGCGTTCTCGGCCTGTTTTGCTCGTGCCAGCGCTTTACGCGCTTCGCGGGCCGCAATCACCGCGCTGTTATCCGGCATTTCTCCTGCTTTGATGATGACCGGTTTTGTTGCCTGAGCCTGTTTCTCTTTGACGCGAGCCAGGGCGGCGGCAATGGCATCCTGATCTTTCGCCGCTGGCTGTACGGCAGCTTTCTTATGACGTTCCAGACGCGCGGCTTTCTCACGCTCCAGGCGAGCCTGACGCGCTTCGAAACGCGCTTTGGCCTCCGCCGCGCGTTTTTCTTCCTGGCTTATTGCATAAAGCTCAGCTTTTTCCTGACGGAAATATTGCACCAGCGGAATGTTACTTGGGCAGACCCAGGCGCAAGCGCCGCACTCAATGCAGTCGGCAATGTTATGCGCCGTGGCTTTGTCATGCTGCTGTCCTTTACTGAACCAGTAAAGCTGCTGGGGCAGAAGATCGGCCGGGCAGGCGTCGGCGCAGGCGCTACAGCGAATGCAGCCTTTCTCTTCCTGCGGTTCGCCCATTTCTGTTGCCGACGGCGCCAGCAAACAGTTGGTTATCTTCACCACCGGGACATCGAGCCACGGCAGGGTGAAGCCCATCAGCGGGCCGCCCATGATCACCATCTGATCGGCAGAAGGGCAGAAACCCGCATCATTTAGCAGATGTCGCACCGGCGTACCGAGCCTCGCCCAGACGTTGCCCGGATGAGTGACCGCTTCACCGGTGAGGGTCACAACGCGCTCGGTAATCGGTTCGCCGTCAATGACCGCGCGTTTTACCGCATACGCCGTGCCGACGTTTTGCATCAGTACGCCGATGTCGGAAGAACGACCGCCGTGCGGAACTTGTTTTCCGGTCAGGATTTGGGTCAGTTGCTTTGCGCCGCCCGACGGATATTTCGTTGGGATCACGCGCAGCGCAATATCCTGCGCGCCTGCCAGCACCGCACGCAGCATCGAGATCGCCTGCGGCTTGTTATCTTCGATACCGATGAGGATTTCACGCGGTTGCAGAATATGCGCCAGAATACGGATACCCTCGACGACCTGCGCCGCGCAGTCCTGCATCAGACGATCGTCGGCGGTAATATAGGGTTCACATTCCGCGGCGTTGATGATCAGCGTTTCAATTTTGTCACCGCCGCCCTGCAATTTATTCCCGGTCGGGAAACCCGCGCCGCCCAGCCCGGCGACGCCGAACTGGTGAATGCGGGCTATCAAGTCTTCTCGACTGTGCGAACGGTAATCCTGCCAGCCTTCACGCTCAATCCAGCGGTCTTCACCGTCGGCATCAATGATCACACTCAGCTCGGCTAATGCTGAAGGGTGCGCCGTCGAGTGGGGCGCAATCGCTACTACCGTTCCGGAGGTGGGGGCATGAACCGGGAGCATTCTTCCCCATCCACGGGTCAGCGGCTGTCCGCGCAGTACGTGCTGTCCTTCGGCGACGCACAGTTCCCCTTCAGCACCGATATGCTGTTTGAGCGGCATAACGAAACGCTGCGCGAGGGGGACCTGGCGCAGCGGCGTGCCGTTCGACTGGGTTTTCATTTCCGGCGGATGGATGCCACCGTTGAAATCCCAAATCTTATCTTTTCTGAAAGCAGAGAATAACTTAAGCATGTTGTTCCACGGGGATAATACGCACGGGGATCGTATTCAAATCCCACTTCCAGTTGTCAGGCGTTTCGGCGACCGGACGCAGTTCAATACAGTGAGTCGGGCAGGGGTCAACGCACAGATTGCAGCCCGTGCACAAATCGCTCATCACCGTGTGCATGGCGCGCGTTGCGCCAATAATGGCGTCCACCGGACAGGCCTGGATACATTTGGTGCAGCCAATACAGTTGGCTTCATCAATCACCGCCAGCATGCGAACCGGCGTAACGTCCTGTTCATCGCCATCAATCGGTTGAGGGTCGACGTTCAGCAGTTCCGCAATTTTCAACATCACCGCTTCGCCGCCGGGCGCACAGCGGTTAATTTTTTCCCCCTGGCCACCAATCGCTTCCGCGTAAGGTCGACAGCCAGGATAGCCGCATTGCCCACACTGGCTTTGCGGCAGAATTTCATCAATTTTTTCAACGACAGGATCATCCTCCACCGCGTAACGACGGGAGGCATAACCCAGGATAGCGCCGAACACCAGGCCCAGCAGGCTCACGGCGGCAACGGCAATCCAGATAGCATTCATTACAACTTCACCAAACCACTAAAGCCCATAAAGGCCAGAGACATTAACCCGGCGGTAATCAGCGCAATGGCGTTACCGCGAAAGGGCGCTGGTACATCCGCGACGGCGAGACGCTCGCGAATCGCCGCAAACAGCACCATCACCAGCGAGAAGCCGACGGCGGCGGAAAAACCGTACAGCGCCGACTGCAAAAAGTTGTGGCCGAGATTGATATTCAACAGCGCCACACCGAGGACCGCACAGTTGGTGGTGATCAGCGGTAAGAAGATCCCCAGCAGGCGATAGAGCGCCGGACTGGTTTTACGCACCACCATTTCGGTAAATTGCACCACGACCGCAATAACCAGAATAAAGGCCAGCGTGCGCAGATAAATGAGATCGAGCGGAATCAGGATCCAGGTGTCAATCAGCCAGGCGCAGATTGAGGCCAGCGTCATCACAAACGTGGTCGCAAGCCCCATCCCCATCGCGGTTTCCAGTTTTTTGGAAACACCCATAAAGGGGCAAAGACCCAGAAACTTAACCAGTACAAAGTTATTGACCAGTACAGTTCCGACAAACAGCAGCAGGTAATCAGTCATTTTTCGGCCTGAAATAAAAAAGCCGCCTATTATCTGACAATCTACAGCAGGCGACAACAGGTTAACTGTAGGGTTATTACGGATTCACAAAGGTGGTTTTCACACGTACAGAGCGCTTGAAATAGGGCACTAACAGCGCCGCCGCCAGCAGTGGAAAAAGCAACTGGCGTACCGCGAGTGCGTCAGGCACCGGCGAAAAGGCGAAAGCTTTAACCGCCAGTAAGACGGAGACCAGTAGCCAGATAATATAATGTTTCGGGACACTGCGTCTGCGCTTAAAGAACGCAATCGTCAACCACAGGGTGTAATACCACATAGCGATTGCGGTGAGAAAAGAGACGCCCCACAACAGCAGATTGCCGGTACTTTGCTCTGCCAGCATCGCAAACGTTTTGGGAGAAGCGAGTGCAGTGGCATACAAAAACAGGGCCAGCGACGCACTCAGCAAGGCCACTAAAAGCCAGGCCAGCGGGCCCAGTAACCAACCGCCAATGCGCTGTGCCGGTGTTGTGGTCATAAAATCTCCGGAATTGCCATACGTACCGTTCTTTTTGGGGCGGTTATTATAAAGCTTTTACCGGCAAGCGCTACTTTCTTATTGCACGTAACGCCAGACTGATTTCGGTACCTGGCCAACATCAAAAAGACGGCCGCCGGAGACCAGTTCTGCGCGACGGTGATCGGCAGCGCGATACATATTGATAATGTCCCGCTCATCGGTAAGGGTGTAATGCAGATGGTCAAACAGTTTTTCCAGGCTTTCGAGCGAGCTAATTTTGCGAAATTTTAATAAATAATCCTGAACAGTCATAAACAGGGATCCCTATTATAAAAATAAAGCCGACGAGTCGTGAACGTAAATAAACCTTTCCGGCGAAAGGAACCGGCAGGCAAATGCCAAAAAGTATTTTCTTAAGCGGTGTTTGATGTGTCAGACGACACCAGAGCGAAGGGTAACGCGCTTCGCCATTACTGGCAATAAGCGCAAAGGCAGGATACCGCACAATCCGCTTTTTCAGATAATTTTACGGCTTTTTCTGCAATTAACATGGGAAAACAGGCCTGCCAGGCGACATACGTCGCCTGGCACACTATTTCGGCTGAACCGCGGCGGTCGGTTCGGGAGGTTGATAATTATCGATATGATTAGCGACCCCGAGGAGGACCACAGAGACCGCAAGAACCACCCAACCTGTTAATTCAATAAGACGATCGATGACTGACGACATTTGCGTTGATTTATCCTTAAATACAGGCAGCAGATGTTACTTAGCAATAATTATCCCGGCAAGTGTTTCGGGAACGATTTCAGCGACTTTATACCGACAAAATGCACGAAAGTGACATTTATTTGACTTAAGTTAAATAACAGCCTTTTTCACGGCAGGTGAGTAAACTATTGTGAGTGGTTCATGGATAGTGTGAAATGGTCACAGACTGAAACGAGAGGCATAGATATGAGTGACAACATCCGTGTAGGACTGATTGGCTACGGATACGCCAGTAAAACGTTCCATGCTCCCCTGATTGACGGCACTCCGGGACTGGAACTGGCGGCAGTTTCCAGTAGCGATGCAGCGAAAGTGAAGGCGGACTGGCCTTCCGTGGCCGTTGTCTCTGAGCCGAAGCATCTGTTTAATGACCCCAATATCGATCTGATCGTCATTCCCACGCCCAACGATACCCACTTCCCGTTGGCCAAAGCGGCGCTGGAAGCGGGCAAACATGTGGTGGTGGATAAGCCTTTTACCGTGACACTGTCACAAGCGCGTGAACTGGATGCACTGGCGCGCAGCCTGGGACGGGTGCTTTCTGTTTTCCACAATCGTCGCTGGGACAGTGACTTTTTGACCCTGAAAGCGATGCTGGCAGAAGGCGTACTGGGCGAGGTCGCCTATTTTGAATCGCATTTCGACCGTTTTCGTCCGCAGGTGCGCGACCGCTGGCGTGAGCAAGGTGGGCCGGGGAGCGGTATCTGGTACGATCTGGCGCCGCATCTCCTTGATCAGGCGATTAATTTGTTCGGCCTGCCTGTTAGCATGACGGTCGATTTGGCGCAGTTGCGTCCGGGAGCGCAGTCAACGGACTATTTCCATGCAACGCTTTCCTATCCACAGCGTCGGGTGATTTTACACGGTACGATGCTGGCGGCTGCGGAATCGGCACGTTACATCGTGCATGGTTCGCGCGGCAGCTACGTGAAGTACGGTCTGGATCCGCAGGAAGAGCGCCTTAAAAGCGGGGAACGTCTGCCGCAGGAAGACTGGGGCTATGATATGCGTGACGGCATCGTCACACGCGTTGAAGGTGAAACGCGAGTGGAAGAGACCTGGCTGACCGTGCCGGGGAATTATCCGGCGTACTATGCCGGGATCCGCGACGCGCTGAATGGTAACGGCGAAAACCCGGTGCCGGCGAGCCAGGCTATCCAGATTATGGAATTGATCGAGCTGGGAATTGAGTCGGCAAAACATCGTTCGACGTTATGCCTTGCCTGATGTCTGAAAGGCCCGATGAGATTCATCGGGCCTTATTCTTTACGCTGTGGCGACTTTATCACGCAGCGCCTGTTTTTCCGCCGCGCTCAGGAAGGCGCTTTCCAGCCCGTTGATCTGCGCCTGACGAATCTGCTCGCGGCTCAGTCCCGCAGCCGGTGCCGCGACCGTATATTCGTGAATAATATCCACGCCCTGGACCGCCGGGTCGTCAGTGTTCAGGCTGGCGAGGACGCCATGCTCCAGGAACGTCTTCAGCGGATGGACGGACAACGACGCCACGGTGCTGGTCTGAATATTTGACGTCAGACAGGATTCGATACCAATACGCTGTTCGGCGAGGAAGTCCATCAGCGCCGGATCTTCTACCGCTTTGACGCCGTGACCGATGCGTTCCGCACCCAGTTCGCGAATGGCCTGCCAGATGCTTTCAGGACCGGCGGCCTCACCAGCGTGTACCGTAATATGCCAACCGGAGTCGCGCGCGCGGTTAAAATGGGACAGGAACAGACTGCCAGGAAAGCCCAGTTCATCACCGGCAAGGTCGAGGGCGATGATCCGATCGCGGTGCGCCAGCAGCGCTTCCAGTTCCTGCAGGCAGGCGGCTTCACCGAAGGTGCGGCTCATGATGCCAATCAGTTGCGCCTGTACGCCAAAGGTTTTGCAGCCTTCACGCACGCCGTCAATAACGGCTTCAACCACGCCAGCGATCGGCAACTGATGCGTCATTGCCATGTAGCCCGGGGAAAAACGCAGCTCAACGTAGTGCAGACCATTACGCGCGGCATCTTCGATATTTTCAAAAGCCACACGGCGACAGGCGTCAAGGGAGGCTAAAACCTTTACGCCCCAGTCCAGTTTCGACAGAAAGCTGACGAGATCGGGTTCTGTGGCTGTCACCTGCACATGCGGGATCAATGCGTCAAGGGTTTGCGCGGGGAGGGCTAAATTGAACTGGCGGCCTAGATCCAGGATGGTTTGTGCGCGGATGTTACCATCAAGGTGGCGATGTATGTCAGTTAACGGCAGGGAAATATCAATCATGATCGCACTCATTATTCGAATATAAAAGTGCGCTCTATTATAAAAACAAAAGCAGGGGAAAAGCTATGTTGCGCAATGATTAATTCCATTGCGCAACGGGTTGTCAGCGTACTGAACGGATCGCGTTAATTAATCCGTTCACGCCTTTTTCCAGTTTTGAGCGTGGACAACCGGCATTCAGACGCACAAAACCACACCCTTCATCACCGTAGGTGTAGCCGGGCATAATGGCAACTTTTTCCTGCTGAATCAGCGCATTCTGCAATGCCCGGTCGTCAACATTCAACGCCCGCAGATCAATCCACGCGAGATAGGTCGATTGGGGTATCTGCCAGTTGAGTTCAGGAAAGGCGTGGTTCAGCGTATCGGCAATGTAGCGCAGATTATCCCTGAGATACTCCCGCAGCGCATCCAGCCACGGCGCGCCCTGTTCGTAAGCCGCAATATGCGCCGTCAACGCCAGTACGGCGGGAGACGACAGGCCATCGCGGCCTTTTAGCGCATTCAGATAAGCATCGCGACTGTCAGCGTCTTCAATCATCCCGTAAGCGCCGGTCAGCGCCGGAATATTGAAGCTTTTGGAGGCGGAAGTGAACAGCGCCCAACTGTCGCGTGCTACGTTGCTCCATGGGATGTGCGGCTGTTCGCTCCAGACCATATCCATATGAATCTCATCAGATATCACCCGCACGCCGCGACGCTGGCAGCGCTCCGCCATGGTTTCCAGTTCTTCGCGTGTCCAGACTTTCCCGGTTGGGTTATGCGGACTGCACAGCAGCAGAATTTTACTTTCCGGGCGTGCCAGCGCCGCATCCAGTTTCTCCATGTCGCAATGCCAGTCGCCATTTCGCTGTTCCAGCGCCACCGGCACAACCTGGCGCTCATTACCTTCGATGGCCTTATAAAAGGCATCATAGGCCGGAGTATGGAGCACAACACCGTCACCGACAGAAGACCACTGGCGGATGAGTTGCGACACCATATAGATCACGGAAGGGCCATACACCAGCGATCCGGTATCGATTCGCGTGTTGTGACGCCGCGCAAACCAGTGGGCAACCGCGCTGAGAAACTCATCATTCTTCCAGCGACTGTAGCCCAGCACGCCGTGTGTGAGGCGCTGACTCAGCGCCTCCAGAATGCAGGGGGCCGTCGCGAAATCCATATCAGAGATGGTAAACGGCAACAGGTCGGCACTGCCAAAGCGGTCAGCCACGTAATCCCATTGCGTGCACCACGTACCGTGACGGTCGACAACCTGTGAAAAATCAAACATCGCGTGTCCTTATGCCTGAACGGTGTTCATCAGACCTGCCATTTCGTCTTTAACCGACTGGACCTGTGGGCCAATCACCACCTGTAGATTATGCTGATTCAACTGAACGACGCCAATGGCGCGGTTGTCCTTCAGCGCCTGCACATCGACCCGCGACATATCCTTTACAGAAAGACGCAGGCGGGTAATGCAGTTATCCAGACTGACGATGTTATCGGCACCACCCAGCGCGGCCAGAATGGCAGGAACGTTATAACCCGATTTCCCCGGTGTCCCGGCAACGGCTTTTTCGATCGTACTGGCGATCTCACTGTCGCGACCTGGTGTTTTGAGATTAAAGCGGGTGATAGCGAAGCGGAAGATGGCGTAATACACCACGAACCAGACTGCCGCCACGACCGGAACCAGATACCACTTGGTGGACAATCCGTGCAGGATCCCAAAGACCACAAAGTCGATAATATTGCCGTCGGTATTACCGATAGTCACGCCCAGGACCGACATCATGGTAAAGCCCAGACCGGTCAGCAACGCGTGAATGACATAGAGCACCGGTGCGACAAACAGGAACAGGAACTCCAGCGGTTCAGTCGTGCCACCGACGACGCAGGCAATCAACCCAGAGATCAGCAGTCCTTTGATCTTGTGACGGTTCTCCGGACGTGCGCAATGGTACATCGCTAACGCAGCCCCCGGCAAGCCGCCGAGGAACGCTGGCATCTTACCCTGTGACAGGAAGCGGGTCGCGCTTTCCGAGAAGCCTTGCGTGGTCGGGCAACTCAACTGCGCCTGGAAAATGGTCAGTGCGCCACTCACTGAATGACCGCACACTTCCTGGGTGCCACCGGCGTCGGTAAAGCGAATCAGCGCCACCAGAATGTGATGCAAACCAAACGGCAACAGCAGGCGTTCGCCGGTGCCAAACAGCATCGGACCAAAATCACCCGCGCTGTTAATCATATGGCCCAGACCGCTGATTCCCATCGCGAAAACCGGCCACACCAGCGGGATCACCAGACCGACCAGACCCATTACCACCGAGGAGACGATAGGGACAAAGCGGGTGCCGCCGAAGAACGCCAGCGCATCCGGCAGGCGGATGTTATGGAAACGTTCGTGCAGCATCCAGACGATAATACCGGCGATGACCGCGCCGAGGATCCCGGTATCGATTGACTGGATGCCGAGAATATTCTGGATATTGTTGGCTTTCAGAACCGCCGCATCGGTGGTTGGCAGGATGCCTTTCGCGGTCAGCCAGAAGTTAACGGCGAGGTTCATTACCGCATAACCGACAAAGCCGGCGAACGCCGCAACGCCTTTGTTCTCGCGCGCCAGTCCGAGCGGGATAGCAATACAGAACATTACCGGCAGGAAACTAAAGGCGAAGGAGCCCACTTTGCTCATCCAGGTAAAGATGGCCTGCAGTACCGGATTACCCAGTGCCGGAAGCAGGGTGATCACATCGTGACTGCTTAACGAACTGCCAATCCCGAGCATAATCCCGCAAAACGAAAGCAGCGCCACGGGCAACATAAACGTTTTCCCCAACTGCTGGAAAAACTCCCACAACGTGATTTTTGGTGTTGTCTTCGCCGTCATCTAACGACTCCTTGTGCAAATCCATGGGTAATGAGAAAATTTGAGCACGAAGATAAAACGTTTTACCATTTTTTAGTGCGGTGAAAGTCACATTATCAGCGGATGATTACGCGTATAAATATAAGTTATAGATAAAACGTTTTATCTGTCACATTATCAGGGAGTCCGGCGTTTTTATGGCTATAGCCAAAAAAATCACTATCCACGATGTCGCCCTTGCGGCAGGCGTCTCCGTCAGTACGGTTTCACTGGTGCTCAGCGGCAAGGGTCGCATTTCAACCGCCACCGGCGAACGGGTGAGTGCGGCAATAGAACAACTGGGTTTTGTGCGTAACCGTCAGGCCTCGGCGTTACGGGGGGGACAGAGCGGCGTGATCGGACTGATTGTCCGCGATCTGTCGGCGCAGTTTTATGCGGAACTGACGGCGGGGCTGACCGAAGCGCTGGAAGCGCAGGGCCGGATGGTGTTCTTGCTGCACGGCGGTCAGGATGGTGAACAACTGGCGCAGCGCTTTGCCATGCTACTGAATCAGGGCGTAGACGGGGTGGTGATAGCCGGAGCGGCTGGCAGCAGTGACGACCTGCGCGTGATGGCGGAAGAAAAGGGCATTCCGGTGGTTTTTGCCTCGCGAGCCAGCTATCTGGATGACGTGGATACCGTGCGTCCGGACAATATGCAGGCCGCGCAGTTGTTGACCGAGCATCTGATTCGTCACGGTCATCAGCGCATCGCGTGGCTGGGTGGGCAGAGTTCTTCATTAACGCGCGCGGAACGCGTCGGCGGCTACTGCGCGACGCTGCTGAAATACGGTTTACCGTTTCACAGCGACTGGGTGATGGAGTGCGCGTCCAGCCAGAAGCAGGCCGCCGAGGCCATTGGCGCGTTACTGCGGCGTAACCCGACCATCAGCGCGGTGGTGTGCTACAACGAAACCATTGCGATGGGGGCGTGGTTTGGCCTGATGCGGGCGGGACGACAGAGCGGTGAAGTGGGGGTCGATCGCTACTTTGAACAGCAGGTTTCGTTAGGCGCCTTTGCTGACGTGGCGGAAAACGCACTGGACGATCTGCCGATTGTCTGGGCGACAATACCTGCCCGGGAAATGGGGTACAGCCTGGCGGAGCGCATGCTGCAACGTATTGCGCACGAAGAGAGTCACTCCCGTAATCAGACGCTGTCTGCGCGACTGGTAGTACAAAAATAAACCCCTCCGAAGAGGGGCTTTAGCGATTATTGCTGCGGCAATACCATACCGAACATTGCGACAAACTCTTCCAGCGGCATTTTCTTACCGTTCAAGGTTACCTGACCGTTGGCGTACTGCAGGCTGGTGCCAATGGTGTTGTCCTCGAGGGTGGTAATGCGGAACATCTGTCCCATTGCGGCCAGCCCCTTCACCTGCTGGTTGGCAAGCTTCGCGGCTTCATCCTGTTGATAACCTTCCAGTCTGGCTACCTGAGTCATGAACTCAACGGCCATGTCCACCGGAATCGACAGTTTACCGTCGAGCGATTTCACTGTGCGATCGACTTCATCAGCCAGCGTCTGCGGCTCGCCCTGCGCGGTGGACGGATCCTTCAGGAACAGGGAGACATTCAGCGCGGTTTCGCCTTTGGCGTTTTTCCAGCTCAACGGCGCAATGGTGATCGTCGGTTCACCTTTCATCAACAGCGGTAGGGCACCGAAGAAGGCTTCAAACACTTTCTGCTGATACAGTTCCGGGTTACTCACCACATCCGGTTGAGATAACAGCGCCTGAGTCTGGGCGTTATACTGTTGACTGAACTGATGCAAGGCCGCGCCGTCAATCTGACCCACTTTCAGCGTCAGTTTGCCGCTGCCCAGATCCTGATTCTGAACCTTCAGGCTGTTCAGAGCGTAATCCAGTTGGCTGTTGATGGTTTTACCGTCATCCACGAGATCGGTTTTACCGCTGATCTCCATGCCTTCCAGCAGCGCCATTTCTTTGCCTTCAACGCTGAGCGCCATTTTCCCAATCGTGATTTTCTGATCGCCGACGCGCTCACCAAAACTGGCCAGCGTGCTGGAACCTTCCGTTTTCAGGTCATTAAAGGAGACCTGGACCTTCTGATCGTATTCATTCACCGCATCGACCAGACCGCTCTTCGCTTCACCGGAAAGGGAAACTACCTTGCCTTCTTTATCGGCATTAAAGATAAATTCGCCACCGCTGAAGGCGACTTTCTCAGCCCCTTTCTCATAGTTCAGCGGCTTCAGCGACAGGGCGGAACGGGTATCACCGCTGTAGCTAATGCGCGAATTGATCTCAAAAGGCGTTTCACCTTTCGCCATCTCAAAGAGCGGTTTGCTGACGTCGTTGTTCACCAGGCTGGTTTTCACCGAGGCCATCGACGGCAGGAGATTAAAGCTTTTCAGTTGGGTTAACGGGAAGGGGCCATGATCGACGGATTCGTCAAGCACCACGCTCTGGCCCGCTTTTAGCCACGGATTCTCTTTTCCTGCCACCGGCTTAAGCACTAACTGTAACTGGCTACTGAATACGCCACGCTGATAGTTCTGATAAGCGAGTTCCACGTTTGCTTCCGGCGCAGTGAGTTTAATATGCGCATTGGCCAGGCTGACCATCTCCGCAAGATGGGCTTCCAGCTTTTTACCTGTGTACCACGCACCGCCTGTCCAGACGACGCCGAGTGCGACGATCACACCTGCAGCTACCAGCGATTTTTTCATATTGTTTGTCCATAAAATGAAGCCAGGCGGTAGAGGCCGCCTGGCAAAGTCTAAGCCATTTACAAGCTTAGCAAGAGTTACTACAAAATTCAGTAAGTTGCTAGAGTTTGTTGTAAACCCGCGCCACACGGCCCACGCCACTCACGCTCACCGGTGACTCTTCGGCGCTGATAAACGCCGATTCACCCGCTTTCAGTACCAGACGCTGTTCGCCTTTGCTCAACACCGCTTCGCCTTCAACGCAGAACAGGATCGCGGCGCTGTGCTGGTCAATTGCTGTCTCTTTGGCTGACAGCGTGTGCAGGGAGAACGCGAAATCATCGACCGGGATCGGGAAATCGAGTTCCGCGCCGTTTTTCATCGGTGTGGTCAGCAACTGGTTTGCCGGTTTGGCGTCGAACTTCACATTGGCGACCAGTTCCGGGATGTCGATGTATTTCGGCGTCAGACCCGCACGCAGCACGTTATCGGAGTTCGCCATCACTTCCAGCGCCACGCCCTGCAGATAGGCATGCGGCGTTTCGGCGAACAGGAACATCGCTTCGCCTGGATTGAGTTTCACCACGTTCAGCAACAGAGGCGAGAAGAGACCGCTGTCGTCCGGGTAAAATTCCGCGATAAGGCGGATGGTCTGCCACGGTTCGCCTTGTAGGGTTTCCAGCGCCGCTTTCAGAATCGCCAGCGCCCGGGATTTCTCTTCACCCTGCATGCTCAACAGGCCGGCAAACAACTGGCTCAGTCGCTCCGCGTTGGGCTGTTCGAGGAAATGGGCGATGGCGGTGTGAGCGCCAGCCACCGGTTGCAGCAGCGAAACGATCTCAGAGAACTCGCGGAATGCGTTCATGGCAAGGAACGGGGTCAGAGCGAAAACCAGCTCCGGCTTATGGTTCGGATCTTTGTAGTTGCGCTCGGCGGCATCCATCGGGATTCCGGCGGCGTTCTCTTTAGCAAAGCCGATTTCAGAATTCCGCTTGTTTGGGTGTACCTGAATGGAGAGCGGTTGCGCGGCACACAGCACTTTAAACAGGAACGGCAGTTCCCCGAAGCGTTTCGCCACGGCGTCGCCGAGCAGGGCGGATTGTCGGCTGTCGATCACCTCACGCAGCGACACGATGCGGCCGCTGGCATCTTCAATCTTCGAACTGCTCTTCGGGTGTGCGCCCATCCACAGTTCCGCCATCGGTAGCTGCTGCGGATTCGCCAGACCATAGAGTTCCGTCAGCGCCGTTTTACTTCCCCAGGCGTAGTTCTGCACGGAGTTGATGAGTTTTTGCATGTTCAATGCCCTGTTACAAGTTGGAAGTCAGTGAAAACTTAATTCAACTATTAAAGCAAGAAACCTGTGGGAAGTAACCTGCGGGCGCAAAAAGTCGTACTTGTCTCAGTTTTTGTTAAAAAATTGTGTAGGATAGTGTGACTCGCTTTTAACGAGGGCAATGGAACATCTGCCCTGAAGCCTAAGAAAATCAGACCGAGCAGTAAGTGAGAGAACAATGTCAAACAAACCCTTTCATTATCAGGATCCTTTTCCCCTTAAAAAGGATGATACCGAATACACCCTGCTGACCAGTGAATATGTTTCCGTCGCCGAATTTGAAGGACAAGAGATCCTCAAAGTCGACCCGCAAGCGCTGACGCTGCTCGCGCGCCAGGCCTTCCACGACGCCTCATTCATGCTGCGTCCTGCGCACCAACAGCAGGTTGCTGATATTCTGCGTGACCCGCAGGCCAGTGAAAACGACAAGTATGTGGCACTGCAGTTCCTGCGTAACTCCGACATCGCGGCGAAAGGTATTCTGCCAACCTGTCAGGACACCGGCACGGCGATAATCGTCGGGAAAAAAGGTCAGCGCGTCTGGACCGGCGGCGGTGATGAGGCGGCGCTGGCGCGTGGGGTGTACAACACCTACATCGAAGATAACCTGCGCTACTCGCAAAATGCCGCGCTGGATATGTATAAAGAGGTGAATACCGGCACCAACCTGCCTGCGCAGATTGACCTCTATAGCGTCGATGGCGATGAGTACAAATTTCTTTGCATCGCGAAGGGCGGCGGTTCAGCGAACAAGACCTATCTCTATCAGGAAACCAAAGCGCTATTAACCCCGGGCAAGCTGAAAAACTACCTGGTCGAGAAGATGCGCACGCTGGGAACCGCAGCCTGTCCGCCATACCACATCGCTTTTGTGATCGGCGGGACGTCGGCGGAAGCGAACCTGAAAACCGTGAAGCTGGCGTCGGCAAAATACTATGACGAACTGCCGACCGAAGGAAATGAGCACGGTCAGGCGTTCCGCGATGTCGAACTGGAAAAAGAGCTGCTGACGGAAGCGCAAAACCTCGGCCTAGGCGCGCAGTTTGGCGGTAAATACTTTGCCCATGATATTCGCGTGATCCGCCTGCCGCGTCATGGCGCGTCTTGTCCGGTCGGGATGGGCGTTTCCTGCTCGGCGGACAGAAACATCAAAGCGAAGATCAACCGCAAGGGTATCTGGATCGAAAAACTGGAGCACAATCCGGGCAAGTACATTCCTGAAGAACTGCGTAAAGCGGGCGAAGGGGAAGCGGTACGCGTTGACCTGAACCGTCCCATGAAAGCGATCCTTGAACAGCTGTCGCAATACCCGGTGTCGACCCGTCTTTCCCTGAACGGCACGATCATTGTCGGCCGTGATATCGCGCACGCTAAATTAAAAGAGCGAATGGATAATGGCGAAGGGCTGCCGCAGTATGTAAAAGATCACCCGATTTACTACGCAGGCCCGGCGAAGACACCGGAAGGTTATGCCTCTGGTTCGCTCGGCCCAACCACCGCCGGGCGCATGGACTCGTATGTCGACCAGCTTCAGTCGCAGGGCGGGAGTATGATCATGCTGGCGAAAGGTAACCGCAGCCAGCAGGTGACCGATGCCTGTCAAAAACATGGCGGATTTTACCTCGGCAGCATTGGCGGCCCGGCAGCCGTTCTGGCGCAGGGCAGCATCAAGAGCCTGGAGTGCCTGGAATATCCGGAACTGGGAATGGAAGCAATCTGGAAAATCGAAGTTGAAGATTTCCCGGCCTTTATTCTCGTTGACGATAAAGGCAACGATTTCTTCCAGCAGATTCAGACGTCGCAGTGCGCACGCTGCGTTAAGTAACGTCAGCCGCCCTTAGGGGCGGTTTTTTTTATCGCACAAACCACCAAACGGTGGCGCTGTCATCGTTGATACTCATAAGACCGCAAGCACGTGTGCAATGTCGAACATAACCTAATCAATTCATTATCTAAGGAGCAGGTCATGGTAACGGTACGCAGCGAGAAAGACTCGATGGGCGCGATTGATGTCCCGGCAGATAAGCTGTGGGGAGCGCAAACCCAGCGTTCGCTTGAGCATTTTCGGATCTCCACCGAGAAAATGCCCGTCTCGCTGATCCACGCGCTGGCGCTCACCAAGCGTGCAGCGGCAAAGGTTAACGACGATTTAGGGCTGCTGGCGCCTGAAAAAGCCGCGGCTATTATGCAGGCTGCCGATGAGGTGCTGGCAGATAAACACACACAAGAGTTTCCGCTGGCTATCTGGCAGACCGGGTCAGGTACGCAAAGCAACATGAACATGAACGAAGTGCTGGCAAACCGGGCCAGCGAACTGCTTGGCGGCGTTCGTGGCATGGCGCGCAAAGTCCATCCGAATGATGACGTCAACAAGAGCCAGAGTTCGAACGACGTCTTTCCGACGGCGATGCATGTCGCTGCGCTGCTGGCGCTGCGCACTCATCTTATTCCGCAGGTGCAGGTGTTAACGACGACGCTGAACGAAAAATCGCACGCCTTCGCCGATATTGTCAAAATTGGCCGTACTCATCTCCAGGACGCCACGCCGTTGACGCTGGGGCAGGAGATTTCCGGCTGGGTGGCGATGTTAGAACATAACCTGCGGCACATCGAAAACAGCCTGCCGCACGTGGCGGAACTGGCGCTGGGCGGTACAGCCGTTGGCACCGGGCTGAATACCCATCCGGAATATGCCCACCGCGTTGCCGATGAACTGGCGGCCATTACCCACGCTCCCTTTGTCACGGCACCGAACAAGTTTGAAGCGCTGGCAACCTGCGATGCGCTGGTTCATGCCCACGGCGCGCTGAAAGGGCTGGCGGCGTCGCTCATGAAAATCGCCAACGACGTGCGCTGGCTGGCATCGGGGCCGCGTTGCGGCATTGGCGAAATCGCGATCCCGGAAAATGAACCGGGTAGTTCTATCATGCCGGGCAAGGTCAACCCGACCCAGTGCGAGGCGCTGACGATGTTGTGCTGTCAGGTGATGGGGAACGATGTGGCAATCAACATCGGCGGGGCGTCAGGCAATTTCGAACTGAACGTCTTCCGACCTGTGGTGATCCACAACTTCCTGCAATCGGTGCGTCTGCTGGCGGATGGGATGGAGAGCTTCAATGCCCATTGTGCGGTCGGTATTGAGCCAAATCGCGAGCGGATCAATCAGTTGCTCAATGAATCGCTGATGCTGGTCACCGCGCTGAATACCCATATTGGCTACGACAAAGCGGCGGAAATTGCCAAGAAAGCGCATAAAGAGGGACTGACGCTGAAAGTCGCGGCTCTGGCGCTGGGCTATCTCACCGAAGCGGAGTTCGACAGCTGGGTGCGGCCAGAGCAGATGGTCGGCAGCATGAAACCGGATCGCTAATCTGCCACATACAGGTGCAGTCGTGGAATGATCAGATGCAGCGGCTGCGCCTGCGGTTTAAATCGATGCTGTACGTTTTCGGCGTCGTAGTTCAGTAGCTCACCAATATCCGGCATGCCTGCGCCGTTTTCCGTATTGATCAACGCGATAAGCGGCGTCGGGCAGGCATGCTGTACCTGCTTTTGCTCACCTTTGTACCAGACTCTGGCGATGGGCTGGACCTTTACCGGACGCTTAATTTTCAGTTTTGCCTGCTGCGGCAGGGCGGCGATATCCTGATATTCGCGCTCCAGTTTTGCCTGCCACTCCTCGCGGGTCCAGGGATGCACGCTGCGCGGGGTATTCAGACTCTTTTCCAGTTGTGCCAGCACCTCGTCGCGCTTCAGATTCTTGATGATATGTTTGTTCGCCCAGCCAAAGCGCAAAGTCGCCGGATCGTTTATCACCGTCAGCGTCCGGTAGGCATTGAGCGTAATCAGCCCCGGCAGATGGCGATGGACCCATTCAAAACGCGCGGCGGAGGGTAAACCGGACTCAACGGTGACAATATGCTCAAAGGTGGTTTTCAACTGATTGATACGCTGCACCTGGTTTTCCAGCGCGGCCTGGCTGGCACTGTCAACCTGGTAGCACAGCACGCCCGGCAGACGCACCGCCGCTTTACTGCTGCGGGTTTCGGACTGCTGCTGAATAAACAGATGACGATAATGCGCCAGCGCCAGCGTTTCGGCCTCTTTGCCCAGATGCTGTTTCACCGCAATGGTATCCAGCGGGGAGTGCTCGGCCTCTTTGGTCACTTCCGGTAGCGAAAAGACGCGGGCAATCATCAGATGATGTTGTCCGAGCGTTTGTGTCAGTTCGGCCAGCGCCTGCTCCATCTGGCGAAACGTAGTATTCAGTCTGTCGACGAGATCGTAACGGGCCATTGCGCACCTCATTAGTTACAACATACTTACTATATAGCACGTTATTTCGCCTGCGACTACGGTGCGGGTAGCGTCAGCCAGCGGTTAATTCGGGAAGTGTGCGCCGGATCGGCCAACAAAAGCTGAAGCGGGCCCCGCCCAGTTCGCTTTCTCCACAACTGACCGTGCCACCCATCGCCTGGGCGATGGAGTAGACGATAGCCAGACCCAGACCACAACCTCCGGTGGCGCGATCCCGACTTGGATCCAGGCGGACAAAAGGCTCAAAAACGCTCTCCCTGGCCTCCGGGGCAATGCCTGGCCCGTCATCGTCGACAACCAGCGTGGCGAAGCGATCGCTGAGTTGCAGGCTTATCTGCACGGTGGACTGACAATAGCGCAACGCGTTGTTCAACAGATTATCCAGCACGCGCTCCATGAGTCGCATATCTAACGCACCGTAATCGCCGCTGGCGAGGTGCGAAACCTGAAGCGTGAGATCAGGGTTCACGCTCTGCACATCGTCAATGTGCGCCGTGAGCCAGACCGGGAGGTCCGGTTCGCTCAGATGCAGTTCATTCTGTGGCCTGTCGAGTCGGGCGTAGGTTAACAGTTCCTCAATCAAGGCTTCGAGTTGCCCGATATCACGATTAAGCGCCAGAGACTCCTGCTCGGTGAGGTTTTCACTCATCTCCAGTCGGTAGCGAAGTCGAACCAGTGGGGTACGCAGTTCATGGGCAATCCCGTCAATTAGCTGTTTTTTACTGGCGATCAGCGTATTGATATTGTCCGCCATCTGATTAAAAGCAATGCCCAGGCGTTCAAAACTGGAACCGCTGTCAAAATGCAGCCGTTCACTGAGATGACCTTTACCGAACCGCTGAGCGGCGGCCTCCAGTCGCAGCATTTCCTGCCAGTGGGGACGCATCCAGATAAACACCGGAAAGGCCAGTGAAATGGCGATAAACGCCATTAGCGCGATATCCAGCAGGCGCATCTGATGGAGGAAATAGAGATAGGGAACCGGGCCAACGGCCAGGACATAATGACTGCGCGGAATACGCTGAATGAAGGTGTACTGATCGTCGAGCGCAATGATATCGCCTTCACGCAGACGCTGCATACTCGGGGCATCCAGCCTGAATTTCGTCAGTGGCTCAACGCGCAGGTCAAAAGAGAGATTGAGGTCCATCTCTTTGAGCGTTTTACCCCACTCATGCGGGGGGATCTCGCGCAATTCGCTGCGCATCAGATAGAGCGAGCTTTTCATCAAATCATCGAGCGACTGCCTGCCAGCCCGTTCTGCGGTGAATTTATAAACCAGCCCGACCAACAGGGTCATCACCAGAAAGCAGACAAACAGCAGGAGATAAAACTGCACGAACAGTTTCTTCATTAAAAATCACCGAATGTTCAATGTAGTGTCTGATGCAAACAGCTTGCAGGCACGTTGCTCTGTGGTCCTGGCCGCCATCATGCGCATCCCGCCTGGCAGTGTACACCGTCCTGTCCTGCGTGAAAATTTTGTGATGGGGAGGGAAACGTCTCTCCTGGCTAAAGTATATGGTGTTGTAATAACAGAAATGGATCTTTTAAAGGGAGAAAACCGATGCTGGTGCGTAATACTTTGACGGAAGCCTTACCATTACGTACGCGGGCTGGGGCAGTCGGTCTGGTGCTGAGTCTGGAAGGCGCGCGTTATTATATTTTTCATAGTCGCCAGACCCGCGATCAGCTGGCTAGCACCGTCCTGCAAAGGAGGCTGGCATTGCAACATGACTTGCAGCAGCGAGGACGCGAAATCCCTCAGCCTTACGATCCTGTACAAGGCCAACTGCGTTACCAACAGCTGATTGGCTTCGCGAGGGATATGACAGCGAGAACCGCTATGGACCCCGAGGGACGACATGCGGAAGAAGCAATGATCGAACACTGGGATGAAATATTGCGGGATTTCGCGAATCATCGACATCATCCTCCCCGGCGCGCCGACGTCTTCCTCACCTATTGTCCCTGTCAGGTGACTAATCACGATCCCAGCCCTGTACGTCAACTGGGACGTATTCATTATCCACTGTCATGCCACGAAAAATTACGTCGGTTCTGTACAACAGAAAACCGTTCGCACATGCGCTGGACGGTTTACTATGAGCATCCGTTTCAAACGGTCCCGGGACTGGATATTCATGATGGCAATCTCCGGATCCTGAGACTGCCTCCTCATATCATCATGCCGTAACGGACGAAAGGCGTCGTCTTACTGGCCTTGCACATCATCCCAGGCGTGCGGGGCAAACAGATAGCCCTTGTTACGTATTGTTTTAATACGGTAAGGTTCCGCCGCGTTATCCAGCAGTTTCTTGCGCAGACGCGAGATGGCGACGTCCACACTGCGATCCATGCCGTCATAGCTTACGCCACGTAGATTTTTCAGCAGCGCGTCGCGATCCATAATCTGTCCGGCGTGGGTGGCGAGCTCCCATAACAGTTCGAAATCGGCGGTGGACAGTATGACTTGCTCGCCGCTGAGTAAGACGACACGATTGATGGGGTCGATGGACAGGGAACCAAAGCGCAGCGTTTTATGCGGCGAGACGGTGGCAGGCTGAAACCCTTTGCTATGGCCAGATTGATCGTTCTGACGCAGATGTAGCCGCAGTCGGGCCAACAGCACCGCAGGCGGCGTGGTCTTCAGAATGTAGTCACAGGCACCCATTTCCAGCGCCAGGATATGGTTCATGTCGCTGTCCAGCGAAGTGAGCAGGACGATGGGTCCCTGCCATTGCCCCTGCAGGTCACGACAGAGGGTCATGCCGTCTTTGCCGGGGAGCATAATATCCAGCAGCACCAGGTCCGGTTGAACCTGCAATATCCGCGCCTCCGCCAGATCGCCGCGCGGCTCGACAACCACCTCGAAATCGTGTTTTGCCAGATAGGCCGCAATGAGCGCACCGACTTCTGGATCGTCTTCAACAAATACAATCGTGTTCATCGTCTTGATTGCCGATCGGAAAACGTCAACATACACCGCCGGGGCGTTGCCTTCCATTAATCTTTCCTAAATGGGGACGCTTCCGTTATGCTGGTTGCCGATGTTATTGATGTGTAAAGGCAAGGTAATGGGACTCGTGATTAAAGCCGCGCTAGGAGCGCTGGTGGTGGTGTTGATTGGGTTGCTGGCAAAAACGAAGAATTACTACATCGCAGGGTTAATCCCACTGTTCCCGACATTCGCGCTGATTGCCCATTACATCGTGGCCAGCGAACGGGGAATTGACGCACTGAGAACGACCATCGTGTTCAGCATGTGGTCAATTATTCCCTATTTTGTCTATCTCGTTTCGCTGTGGTATTTCACCGGTTTTCTGAAGCTGCCGGTGGCGCTGGGCGGGGCGGTGATCTGCTGGTGCCTGAGCGCCTGGCTGCTGATTTTTTGCTGGGTCAAACTGCACTAACGCAGATGACGACCGCCGTCTACGGCGAAACTGCGACCGGTCACAAAGCAACTGGTCAACAGATAATCGATTAAATCGATCACCTCTTTTTCGCCCGGCGCCGTTTTCATCAGCGATTTGTTCAGTGCCTGCTGGCGGTACTCGGCATCGTCACCTTCGTTAAACAGTATCAACGAAGGGGCGATGGCGTTGACCTTCACCTCCGGCGCGAGCTTTCGGGCGAATGAGCGGGTCATATTATCCAGCGCCGCCTTACTGGCCGCATAGGCGATATGCTTGTCGCTGCCTTTCTCCACAACGTAATCGGTAAAGTGAATGATGTCACCGGCGGCGTGCCCGTGCCCGCGCAGCATGCCTTCCAGCGCATGGTTAAGCAGATAGGGGGCATTGACGTGGATTTGCATCATGCAGGCCAGTACATCAGAGAGCGACGTTCCGGGTTTCTCCGCCATCCATGCGCTGGCATTATGCACGATGGCGCGCAGACCGCTGGCGCGTTCTTTAACGGTATCGGCGAAAGCCAGAATGCCTTCATCGGTGGAGAAATCAGCCTGAATGCACAGGGCACCCGCCTGGGTCAGCCCGTCAATGGCCGGATAATGCGTACGATAGCTGACGATCACCGGCTGTTTCTGGTTGAGAAAGTGCCAGGCAATGGCGAGGCCGATGCGGCGACCACCACCGGTCACTAAAATGGGCAGAGGATGTTGGGTTCCCATCGAAAAACTCCTTATGCGCCTGCGAATCAGGCAATTAGCGTCAAACGATGGGATGCGTTTACCCCACCAGCAACCAGGTCGCCGGTACGGCGGCAACCAGTAACAGACCAATCAGAACCAATTCCTGACGATTCAGAACGTTATCATGCGTATGCGTCTTACGTGCATACAGGAACACCAGCAGACCCGGCGCATAAAGCACCACCGAGAGCAGCAGGTGCATTGGCCCCGAGGCATACAATAACCATAAGCCATAAATGCACGCACCGACACCTACCGCCTGGTGAAGCGGACGGGTGGCAATTTTCAGCAGGAAGGCGCCGACAAGGAAATAAGGAACCAGAATCATCTCTGAGGCGATGGTCAGCAGGGTGTTGTAATCCGAACCGGTAAGCCAGATAAGCACAAGACAGACCTGGACGCAGAGGTTGGTGAGCCACAACGAGGCCGATGGTGCACCTTGCGCATTCTGACGGGCGAAAATCCGCGGGAAGGCTTTATGGGTTGAGGCGAGAAACGGAACTTCCGCCGCCATAATCGTCCAGCTCAGATAGGCCCCGCAGACAGAGACAATCAGGCCCGCCGCAATGATAATCTCACCCCACGGCCCCATCATTTTGACCATCAGACCCGCCATTGACGGGTTACGGATCTCCGCCAGTTCCGGACGGGCAACCACGCCAAGCGAGAGCAGAGTCACCAGCAGATAAACAGCAAGCGCGGAGAGCACTGCCAGCAGTGTCGCGCGACCCACATCGTGCTTATTGCGCGCCCGCGCCGAGACCACCACTGCGCCTTCCACACCGATGAACACCCATAGCGTGATGAGCATCGTGTTTTTAACCTGTTCCCAGACCGGGACACCCAGCGCAATGCCAGTGAAATCGAGGCTGAAAACCTCCAGTTTGAACGCCATAAAGGCCAGCACGATAAACAGACCGAGCGGCAGCAATTTTGCCAGCGTCGCCACCAGATTGATGCTGGCCGCCGTTTGCACACCGCGTAGCACCAGAAAGTGCACCACCCACAGCAGCACCGAAGCGCCCACGATCGCCTGCCAGGTGTTCCCGTCGCCAAACAGACGCAGCGCGGGCGTATCGGTAAAGAAACTGAGGGCAGAGAAGACAATGACGAGGTAGGAGACGTTGGCAATCACCGCGCATAACCAGTAACCCCAGGCAGAGCAGAAACCGATTAGCTCCCCGAATCCTTCACGGGCATAGGTGAAGATGCCGCCATCCAGTTCGGGACGGATACGCGTCAGAATCAACATGGCAAACGCCAGCAGCAATATCCCGGCGCCGGTGATCGCCCAGCCGATGAGTAAGGCCGACGGACTGGCAACCGCGGCCATGTTCTGCGGCAGACTGAAAACACCTGCGCCAAGCATTGAGCTTAAAACCAGCGCGGTGAGTGCGCTCAGTCCCAGTTTCTTTTCCATGGTTATCCCGTGGTAAAAACGAACGATGAAGAATAATTATTGTGGCAAAACGCATAAAAATGGTGAAAGCCACTAAGGCGCGGGATTTTACGGAGAGAAGAGACTGCATGCAACGATCAGAGAAAGATTTGTGACTAATAAAACGAAAGGCGGCATAAAGCCGCCTTATTTTACTACCGGAGCGCGTTATTTATACAGATCGGCGCTGATGGTCATGTTGTTACCACGTTCCTGCCACTGGCGGGTAATGTGGTAATACTTGGCCCCTTGTTTCGCCGCACGCTTGGCGACCTGATAAGAGACGTCGGTCATGCTGCTGTAGTTGCCGGTGAACTTGATGCTGTCGAACGGTACCATCATGGCCGCCGTCGCTTTGTTCAGTTCTTCGACTTTCGTGCCATCCGGCAGGGTGACAGTGTAACGTCCACCTTTAGTGGATTGCGTTTCGAAGAAGCGGCCCACTTCCGAGCTCGGAGAGGCGGTGGTGGCGACACCCGGGATCTCGACATTCTTCGCCGCTTCGCCGCCAGCAGCGAGCGCTGCGCGACCTGCATCGGAATCCGCCGGGATAGCGTCAGGGCTCTGCACTACGCGTTTCTTCGCATCTTCTTTGTAGATAAAGGCAGTGATGCGCTGGTTGCCACCCTGGTTCGCATCAATCTGACGCACGATGTAGAAGGAGTAAGCGCCTTTTTCACGTGCGGCTTTGGTAATGGCGTCATTCACTTCTGGCTGGCTGCGGTAGAAACCCTGAACCGTGACGGTGTCAAACGGTTCCAGCATGACGGCTTCAGACTTCGGCAATTCCACCACGCCATTGATCACGCGGTTTTTGCTGTCTTCCGCTTTTTCGGCGTCGGCCTTGTAGAAGTCTGCAACAACACGCCAGTTACCACTGTTACCAAAATCAGATGTATCAACGACATAAAATGAGGCAGCGCCTTCTTTATCTGCGCGGCGGTTAACGGCCTTCACCGCGTCGCCAATCGCATTAAAACGGCCAGTGACCGTGACACGGTCATAAGGTTTCAGTGCTGCCGCTTGCTCCGGCGTCAATTCTGTTGCTGCGTTTACGGAAAAAGCCGTCGCAGAAAGAAGTGCGGACGCCAGGAGAGTGTTCTTAAGCTTCATAAAAATAATCCTTCGCCTTGCGCAAACCAGGTACTGGTATTGTTATTGACTAGAAACGTGGCTGATTATTGCATTTAAACCCGGTGACTGTCTGCGTCATTTTTCAATCGGCATGACAGATGACGTCACAAGGTCGATAACAAATTATGATATGTCGAAAAAATGGTCATTTCACAGTAAAAACTGATGAACATACTGAATTTTATAAGTTAATTTAATGTTAATTAGTTGATCTGCTGTGGCGCTTAATCATGTTTTGCCGCGTCGTCTGAGCGATTTATTGGCTTTTCGCAAGGAATTGAAGGTCATTATCCCGGTCAGAGGGCTGAATCGTTCCTGTTTTGCTGATAACCCGACAAATACTGTTTTTTGGCGCTAGATCACAGGCGCTATTTTCAGTACGTTATACGGAGTTTGTTACTGTTTTATTTTTCCGGGGTAACCTGTACCTCCTGCGTGAAATTGCCTGCGCAATTCCACGATCACTGACAAACCATCATCAAAAATACCGATGGAAGGGAACATGATGCGAATTGGCATACCAAAAGAACGGTTTACCAATGAAACCCGCGTAGCAGCGACGCCGAAAACGGTTGAGCAACTGCTGAAGCTGGGTTTCACCGTCGCGGTAGAGAGCGGCGCGGGTGGACTGGCAAGTTTTGACGATAAGGCTTTTGTAGAA
The DNA here is from genome assembly GCF_000981805.1 of Citrobacter amalonaticus Y19. Taxonomy (NCBI): domain Bacteria; kingdom Pseudomonadati; phylum Pseudomonadota; class Gammaproteobacteria; order Enterobacterales; family Enterobacteriaceae; genus Citrobacter; species Citrobacter amalonaticus. Next base: position 1,450,367 of record NZ_CP011132.1, read on the forward strand.
GCGGGCGCGGAAATTGTCGACAGCAGCGCTGTCTGGCAATCAGAGATCATTCTGAAGGTCAACGCACCGGAAGATGAGGAAATTCCGTTACTCAATCCGGGCACCACGCTGGTCAGCTTCATCTGGCCTGCGCAGAATCCAGAGTTAATGCAAAAGCTCGCCGAGCGTAATGTGACGGTGATGGCAATGGATTCTGTACCGCGTATTTCACGTGCGCAGTCGCTGGATGCATTGAGCTCCATGGCAAACATTGCCGGTTATCGGGCGATCGTTGAAGCGGCGCACGAGTTCGGACGCTTCTTTACCGGGCAAATCACCGCAGCGGGCAAAGTGCCGCCGGCCAAAGTGATGGTGATCGGCGCAGGCGTCGCGGGTCTGGCCGCCATTGGCGCGGCGAACAGCCTGGGCGCGATTGTACGTGCTTTTGACACCCGTCCCGAAGTGAAAGAGCAGGTCCAGAGTATGGGCGCTGAATTCCTCGAACTGGATTTCAAAGAGGAAGCGGGTAGCGGCGACGGTTATGCCAAAGTCATGTCCGAAGCGTTTATCAAAGCGGAAATGGCGCTGTTTGCCGCGCAGGCAAAAGAGGTCGACATTATTGTCACCACCGCGCTGATCCCCGGCAAACCGGCACCGAAACTGATCACCCGTGAGATGGTTGACTCTATGAAAGCGGGCAGCGTCATTGTCGACCTGGCCGCCCAAAACGGCGGCAACTGTGAATACACGGTTGCCAATCAGGTCACGACCACCGCAAATGGCGTCAAAGTGATCGGCTATACCGACTTGCCAGGGCGTCTGCCGACGCAGTCCTCGCAACTTTATGGCACCAACCTCGTTAACCTGCTCAAACTGCTGTGCAAAGAGAAAGACGGTAATATCACCGTTGATTTCGACGACGTGGTCATCCGCGGCGTAACGGTGGTGCGTGACGGTGAAATTACCTGGCCTGCGCCGCCGATTCAGGTGTCCGCACAACCGCAGGCCGCCGCGAAAGCCGCGCCAGCAGCAAAAGAACCGGAAAAACCCGCTTCACCGTGGCGCAAATATGCGCTGATGGCGCTGGCGATCGTTCTGTTTGGCTGGCTGGCTGACGTCGCGCCGAAAGAGTTCCTCGGGCACTTTACGGTATTCGCTCTGTCCTGCGTGGTGGGTTACTACGTGGTCTGGAACGTCTCTCATGCTCTGCATACGCCGCTGATGTCCGTGACCAACGCCATTTCAGGGATCATCGTGGTTGGCGCGCTATTGCAGATTGGCCAGGGTGGCTGGGTTAGCTTCCTGAGCTTCATCGCGGTACTGATTGCCAGCATCAATATTTTCGGTGGCTTCACCGTGACTCAGCGCATGCTGAAAATGTTCCGGAAAAACTAAGGGGTAACACATGTCTGGAGGATTAGTTACAGCTGCATACATTGTTGCCGCGATCCTGTTTATTTTCAGTCTGGCGGGACTTTCAAAACATGAAACGTCTCAGCAGGGTAACAACTTCGGTATCGCCGGGATGGCGATTGCGCTGATTGCCACGATTTTTGGCCCGGATACCGGCAATGTTGCCTGGATCCTGGTGGCGATGATCATCGGCGGCGCGATTGGTATTCGTCTGGCGAAGAAAGTCGAAATGACCGAAATGCCGGAGCTGGTGGCGATTCTGCACAGCTTCGTCGGTCTGGCTGCGGTGCTGGTCGGCTTTAACAGCTATCTGTATCACGAAGCGGGCCTCGAGCCGATTCTGGTGAATATTCACCTGACCGAAGTGTTCCTTGGCATCTTCATCGGTGCGGTGACCTTCACCGGTTCGGTGGTGGCGTTTGGTAAACTGCGCGGCAAGATTTCGTCTAAGCCGCTGATGCTGCCGAATCGCCATAAAATGAATCTCGCGGCGCTGGTGGTCTCTTTCCTGCTGTTGGTGGTCTTTGTACGCACCGAAAGCGTTGGCCTGCAGGTTCTGGCGCTGCTGGTGATGACCATCATCGCGCTGGCGTTCGGCTGGCATCTGGTGGCCTCCATCGGCGGGGCGGATATGCCGGTCGTGGTCTCCATGCTGAACTCCTACTCCGGTTGGGCGGCAGCGGCGGCGGGCTTCATGCTGAGCAACGACCTGCTGATCGTGACCGGTGCGCTGGTCGGTTCTTCCGGTGCAATTCTGTCTTACATCATGTGTAAGGCGATGAACCGCTCGTTCATCAGCGTCATTGCAGGGGGCTTCGGTACCGATGGTACGGCGTCCAGCGGTGATGAAGAAGTGGGTGAACACCGTGAGATCAGTGCGGAAGATACTGCCGATATGCTGAAAAACTCGCATACGGTGATCATCACCCCGGGCTACGGCATGGCGGTGGCGCAGGCACAGTATCCGGTTGCGGAAATTACCGAGAAACTGCGCGCGCGCGGTATCAAAGTGCGTTTCGGCATCCATCCGGTTGCCGGACGTTTGCCTGGCCACATGAACGTACTGCTGGCGGAAGCGAAAGTGCCTTACGACATCGTGCTGGAAATGGACGAGATCAACGATGATTTCGCCGATACCGACACCGTGCTGGTCATTGGCGCGAACGACACCGTGAACCCGGCGGCGCAGGACGATCCGAACAGTCCGATTGCCGGTATGCCGGTACTGGAAGTGTGGAAAGCGCAGAACGTTATCGTCTTCAAACGTTCAATGAATACCGGCTACGCTGGTGTGCAGAACCCACTGTTCTTTAAAGAGAACACCCATATGCTGTTTGGCGATGCCAAAGCCAGCGTGGATGCGATTCTGAAAGCGCTGTAATCGGTTGTTCCCTTGAAACGGCCTCTGCGGAGGCCGTTTTTATGTCGATCACGTCTTGTTCACATCGCCCAACAGAATGGCAATACTTTGCCCGCCAACGGATTGCTCCAGTGCAATCTTGACGATAATGGTCAATGGAACCGAAAGCAGCATGCCCACCGGTCCCAGCAGCCAGCCCCAGAAGATCAACGACAGAAACACCACCAGTGTAGAGAGCCCCAGACCGCGTCCCATGATGCGTGGCTCAAGGATATTACCGAACACCAGGTTGATAATCAGATAGCCCGCAAGTACCACCAGCGCGTCGTACAGGCCGCCAAACGCCAGTACCTGAATGATAGGGGGGATAGCCGCCAGCACCGAGCCGATGTTCGGGATGTAGTTCAGCGCGAAGGCCAGAAGCCCCCAGATAAAGGCGAAACGAACATCCAGCGCCGCCAGCATGCCCCAGACCACCAGCCCCGTGACGAGACTGATTGCCGTTTTCAGTACCAGATAGTGCGACACGCTGTCGATGGCGCGCTGAATGGCCGCCATCCCCACGACCGGGCGGACCATAATCTGCTGGAATTTGGTGGGAAGTTGCGGCACTTCCAGCAGCATGAAGACCACCGTCAGCAGCAGCAAAAATATCGACGACATGGCATTGGTTAACTGCGTCAACAAATTGGTGATAAGCGTCATCGCCGCGTTGGGATCGATGTACTTCACCATCTCATCCACGGAGACGTCGATGCCTGAGCGGACCAGCCAGGGCTCCAGATTTTTCAGCGGGATGACCAGTGACGAACGATACTGGGGCAGGGTGCGCGCCAGTTCGTTGAGGGACGTTCCCAGGTAGGCCAGCAGCAGGACCATCGCCATCACAATGATGATAACCAGCAAGGAGATCGCCAGCACGCGTGGAACGCGCAGTTTCACCATCCGCTGCACCAGTGGACTGAGGACGACGGCAATAAATAAGGCCAGAATAAAGGGAACAATAATATCCGCCGCAAAGCGGATACCGGTAAGAATGATCACCAGCATTCCCAGCATAATGACGATTTTGAGACCGTTCAGCGTGATGATTGGTTTTGCCATGGAGCGTCCTGTATTTTTCTGCTTGCCGCGTATAATAAGGTGATTCCTGTCGACGTGTCCTGGTAAAAATCAAACGATTCGGGTAAAGAAGTGAAAAGGTTTTGAGTTAATTCCTGGCCTATGATACAAATCAGGCGTGTTCAACTACCGAGGACAATTATCATCCGCGATGACGAGAAGCAACACTGCGGATAATTGTAATATTATGGACAATATGTTCAGGACGTTTTTTTCTACACAGACTCTTCTTCGTACTTCCTCCTCTTTCCTGCTTGCAGGTGAGCAGCACTGGCGCAACGCGCTGTAGTCCCTTCTTCTGCCCGAGCTGACGCCACGCGTCTGGCTAACTGATTTTATTTTCTGGTTTGCTGCATCCGGCAAGCCCAAAGGATTATATTCTCAAGCAGGAGAAGCATCATGTTTTACTGGATTTTATTAGGCCTGGCGATTGTCGCTGAAATTACCGGCACGCTGTCGATGAAATGGGCAAGCGTGAGCGATGGCAACAGTGGATTTATTTTAATGCTGGTGATGATCGCCGCCTCGTATATTTTTCTCTCTTTTGCCGTTAAAAAAATCGCCCTCGGTGTGGCTTATGCGCTGTGGGAAGGTATCGGTATTTTATTTATTACGCTGTTTAGCGTGCTGTTATTTGATGAGTCGCTGTCGGCCATGAAAATTGCCGGTCTGGCGACGCTGGTGCTGGGGATTGTGTTGATTAAATCCGGTACCCGCAAGTCGCGTCAGGGCGCGAAAGAGGTGACGCATGCAACAGTTTGAGTGGGTTCACGCTGCGTGGCTGGGGGTTTCGATCGTTCTGGAAATTATCGCCAACGTCTTTTTAAAATTCTCTGACGGTTTTCGGCGCAAGCTGTATGGCATCCTCTCGCTGGTCGCGGTACTCGCCGCGTTCAGTGCGCTGTCTCAGGCGGTAAAGGGCATTGACCTGTCCGTTGCCTATGCGCTGTGGGGGGGATTTGGTATCGCCGCGACGCTTGCCGCCGGATGGATACTGTTTGGTCAGCGCCTGAATCATAAGGGCTGGATAGGCGTTGTTCTGCTGCTGGCCGGTATGGTGATGATTAAGCTTGCCTGATGTTTCGCTGCCCGCGCCCTGCGGGCAGCATGATGAGTCTTATTGTTCCACGGCCAGAGCATCCAGTTTTTCACGAAAACCGGTCACCGAGATAGCCCGGTTGTCAGCGCGCCAGCGATCTTTCGCCGCCGGGGCGGAACTCTGAACGCCAATTAACTGCCAGCCAGCGTCGGTTTTCAACATCAGCGGCGAACCGCTGTCGCCCGGCAGGGTGTCACACTGATGCGACAACACCGAATTCTGCGCCCAACCGGTGACAATGCAGTCCTGATGCGAATAGAGCGTATCCAGATGGTCTTCCGGGTATCCCGACTGTGTGACCTTGCGTCCGGTTTCCTTGAGTGCGGCGGTCAGTGCGGCTTTGTCCCCTTCAAAGAGCGGCAACGGCGTGATGCCGGAAGGCGGATAGCGCAGGACGACCAGGCCAAAATCCCACGGCGCGGCAGCCGGCGGCACAATCCAGCCATCGCCATCGGGCTTCAGACGTTTTCCCAGACCCGGATCCACGCGTCCTTCAATGCCGTGAATTTCATAACGCCAGAGACCTTTTTTAGAGACAAAACGCAGGACCACGGCTTTATCCGGTTTCCCTTTCGGCGGGGTTAATAAGCAATGTCCGGCGGTGAGCGCCAGATGCGGGGAGATCAACGTCGCAGTACACAAGTTTCCGCTGGCGGTTTCCAGTTGTCCGATAGCATCCCACGGCGATTGCGTAGGATCGCTTACCGGCACGCGATCGTCCTGACCAAAAAATAACGTTTTGACTTCACTGGTCCCGGTGTCCTCGTCGGGCTTATCCGCATGCGCAATACCCGATGAAAAGCACAACGACCCCAGTAATACAGCAACGGTTTTACGCATATCACACTCTGTGTGGGTAATTATGATTATTAAAAGAAAACCCTCAGTAATTACTATAGACGCAACGGCGGGAAAGTGAGAGCAAAATCAGAGTACTACGATCAGGAAAGATAAAAGCGGGCAGCAATGAGAGCACATAAAATAAGCGTGATAAGAATGAACTCAAAGCGATAACGGCGCACCATGTTACCCTCCGAAAAAGACGGCGCTAAACCGGGAAAGCGTTCAGCGCCGTTGAATAATGGCGCGAGGGGGCGCGCCAGTTTACAGAGTCAGGACTTAAGCTGCCGGTTGAGCGGCGGGCTTAGCAGCCGATTGTTTGGTGTGTTTTTTGACGTGCTTTTTAGCGGCTTGCGCTTTTTGTTCTGGCGCTTTCTGCTCAGTCGTGGCTTTGGCTTTTTTCGGGTGTTTTTTAGCGGCCTGCGCTTTTTGCTCTGGCGCTTTCTGAGTGGTCGCTTTGTGATGTTTTTTGTGGTGCATGGTTTTTGCCGGAGCCGCTTTTGCGGTCGGTGCGGCAGCCGGTGCAGTTGTCGTAGTGTCAGCAGCAAAAGCGGCAGAAGACAGACCCATAGCAGCGGCAACAACCAGAGCTAATACTTTTTTCATTCTCATACCCTCGATTTGGTTTTTCATTCAACCCCACTGCGGGGCCGTTGAAATAACTATATCGCTGGATTATGGGTGCTTCCGTGAGTCATTGGTTTCGGCGTGTAACGATATGTACAATGCCGGGCACAACGGCCCGGCAGGGCGGTTTACAGATAGCGAGATTCAAGGTGGGCGCGGAAATGGCGACTGCTCAGAGCTTCTCCGGTGGCCTGGGTGATCAACTGCTCCGCGGTAAAACGACTGCCGTGTTGCCAGATGTTCTGTCGCAGCCAGTCAAACAGTGCGCTGAAATCACCGCTGGCAATCTGCTGGCCAAGATCCGGCAATGCGCGATTCGCGGCGCTGAACAACTGTGCGGCGTACATCGCGCCCAGCGTGTAAGAAGGGAAGTAGCCAAACCCGCCGTCGGTCCAGTGAATATCCTGCATACAGCCGTCGCGATAATTCCCTTTGGTCGACAATCCCAGCCAGGCCTGCATTTTTTCGTCCCACAACGCAGGAATATCGTCCACCTCGATGTCGCCATTGATTAACGCTCGCTCAATCTCATAGCGCAGAATGACGTGCGCCGGGTAGCTGACCTCATCGGCATCCACGCGGATATAACCGGGTTTCACCCGCTGGTTCCAGGCGATGAAGTTTTGCTCTTCAAAGGCCGCCTGAGAGCCAAAATGACGCTTCACGGCGGGCAGCAGTCGCTGTAAAAACGCCTTGCTGCGGCCCACCTGCATTTCAAAAAACAGACTCTGGGATTCGTGGATCGCGGTGGAACGGGCAAGGGCCACCGGTTGCCCCAGCCAGTGACGCGGCAGGTTTTGCTCATAGCGGGCGTGTCCGGTTTCGTGGATAACGCCAAACAGGGCGCTGAGTAACTCGTTTTCGTCATAGCGCGTCGTGATACGCACATCTTGCGGCACGCCGCCGCAGAACGGATGTGCGCTGATATCCAGGCGACCGGCGTTAAAATCGAAACCGAGTACCGCCATGGTCTCCAGCCCCAGTTCACGTTGAGCGGCCGTCGGGAAGGGGCCGACGGGGGCAACCAGCGACTGCTGCGACTGCCGGGCAACCACGCAACTGAGGAGATCCGGCAGCCACGATTTGAGATCGGCAAACAGTCCGTCCAGTTGTGCACTGGTCATTTCTGGCTCATAAATATCCAGCAGCGCGTCATACGGCGAACCGCCTTTGATCTGCGCACGCAGTCTGGCCTCTTCACGACTCAGTTTCACCACTTCTCGCAGATTCACTGAAAATCCCTGCCAGTCGTTAGCGGGACGCTGACTGCGCCAGGCGTGCTCGCAGCGACTTCCGGCGAGCGATTTAGCCTCCACTAATGACTCCGGTAACAACGCGGCCTGGGTATGCAGCCACGTCATTTCCCGCAGATTGGCTTGTTCCACATCATTGAGATCTTCCTCGGCGGCCGCGGCAAGCCATTGCGCCACTTTCGGTTCGGTCAGAATTTGGTGTTCCAGTACGCTCAGTTCAGCCAGCGCTTCACCACGCGCCGCGCTGCCGCCTGGCGGCATCATGGCGAACATATCCCAACTGGCGATGGCGGAAAGGTGAGAGAAGCGGGAGAGCCGCAGGAAGGTGCGAGCAAGTTGTTGATAGCTTTTGTTATCCATGTATCCTCTTCGACGAAACAGGCAGGTTGAATGCCCCCACCATAATGGGTAGTTATGTTTATCGATAGCCTTTTTTATAGTAGCCAACGGGAACGTCGTACCCGTCCAATAACAATAAACACACACAGCAAAATGAATCCACTTCACTGGGTCGTCTTTGCTCTTCTGGCACTGGATGCCGTCAGAGAATTGATGGGGTATTCATCAATCTTAGGAATTTGGTAACCACTGTTGGTCGAGAGGCGAAAAGCCCGGTGAGACCCGGGCTTTTCTTTCAGACTAGACGTGAAGACGATGATGCAGTCGTGTGCCGACCAGAATGGCCAGTATCAGCATAATCGCGATAAATCCCCCCACGCCATTCCAGCCATAGTTATGCCAGAACACGCCGCCGAGCGTACCGGCGATACTCGATCCCAGATAGTAACTGAACAGATACAGCGAAGAGGCCTGGCCTTTGGCGCGACGTGCGCGCGGGCCAATCCAGCTACTGGCGACGGAGTGGGCACCAAAGAATCCTGCCGAGAAGAGCAGCATGCCGGCGAAAATCAACCATAGCGAGCTGAATAAGGTCATGAGCAGACCGACAAGCATCACGGCGGTGGAAAAGAGCATCACCGGGCCGCGCCCATAGCGCACCGTCATCGAACCGGCTTTCGGCGAACTCCAGGTCCCGGTCAGATAGGCGACGGAAAGCAGGCCGACCACGGCCTGGCTGAGCTCCCACGGTGAAAGCATCAGGCGATAGCCGATGTAGTTAAACAGGGTGACGAACGACCCCATCAGCAGAAAACCTTCCGCAAACAGCAGCGGCAGCCCCTGGTCGCGCCAGTGGAGTCGAAAGTTAATGAACAGCGTTTTGGGGCGTAGCGACGTGGGACGGAAGTGGCGTGATTCCGGCAAAATTTTCCAGAACATCAGGGCCGACGCCAGCGCGAAGCAACCAATGGCCGCCAGCGCTATGCGCCAGCTAAAGAAATCCGTAAACACGCCGCTAATCAGACGTCCGCTCATTCCGCCAATCGAGTTACCGCTGATGTACAGTCCCATTGAGAACGCGACAAAACTGGGGTGGATCTCTTCGCTCAGATAGGTCATTCCGACGGCCGCGACGCCGCTGAGCGAGAGGCCAATCAGCGCGCGCATCACCAGAATGCCGTGCCAACTGGTCATCATCGTCGAGAGCAACGTACAGCAGGAGGCAAGCAGCAGCGCGGTCACCATCACCGGCTTGCGCCCGATGGCATCCGACAGCGGACCGGTAAACAGCAGGCCAACGGCTAACATACCTGTGGAGATCGACAGTGAAATACTGCTACTGGCAGGCGATACGCCAAATTCATGGGACAGCACTGGCAGAATAGGCTGGACGCAGTACAGCAGGGCGAAGGTCGCCAGTCCGGCAGAAAAGAGCGCCAGCGTGACGCGCATGAAGGCAGAGGTACCGCGTTGAATAAACTGAACCGGCTGAGAAATGCGTTGGTCGTCAATATCGCTCGCCGTCGCGTCATTGACTGTAGTAGTACGACTCACTGGAAATCCTTGCGCAACAAACCCGCGTTTTGAGGGAACGGGCATAACCTTGTTGTGTAGAGTAGGAAAATCTCATTATTCTGTCTAATATATTAATAGTCTCAAATAATACTTTTAAAATATGAATATTGAACTTCGTCATCTTCGCTACTTTGTTGCCGTGGCGGAAGAACTGCATTTTGGGCGTGCCGCAGCCCGACTGAACATGTCGCAACCGCCGTTGAGTCAGCAAATTCAGATGCTTGAGCAGCAGGTCGGTGCGCGTCTGCTCGCGCGAACGAACCGTAGCGTCGCGCTGACCGCCGCAGGCAAACAATTTCTTGCCGACAGTCGACAGATCCTCGGGCTGGTCAATGATGCCGCAGCCCGCGCAGAGCGTCTGCATCAGGGAGAGGCCGGGGAACTGCGCATCGGTTTTACCTCGTCGGCGCCGTTTATCCGCGCCGTGTCGGATACCCTGTCGTTGTTCCGGCAGAAATACCCGGATATGCATTTACAGACCCGCGAAATGAATACCCGCGAGCAACTGGCCCCTCTGAGCGAAGGGGCGCTGGATCTGGGGCTGATGCGAAATACCCTGTTGCCGGAGAGCTTACATTATGAGGTTATCCTGCATGAACCGCTGATGGCGATGATCCCCCGGGTGTATCCGCTGGCGCAAAAGCCGGTGGTGACGCTGGCTGAACTGGCGAAAGAACCGTTTGTCTTCTTTGACCCACACGTCGGAACCGGTCTGTATGACGATATCCTCGGCATGATGCGGCGCTACCAGTTGTCGCCAGTGATTACCCAGGAGGTCGGCGAGGCGATGACGATCATTGGGCTGGTCGCGGCGGGTTTAGGCGTGTCGATCCTTCCGGCGTCGTTTAAAAAAGTACAACTCAATGAGATGTGTTGGGTACCGATTGCGGAAGAGGATGCGGTATCGGAAATGTGGCTGGTCTGGTCGGCGCATCATGAACAGAGTCAGGCGGCGCGACGTTTTCGTCAGCAGCTAATTCAGGCTGTCAGGGGCGCTTAAATTAATTTAATAACGGCTGAAAATGTGCAGTTAATCACACGGCTAAGTAAAAAGTTGACGTCGTGTATTGAAGTACTTCACCATAGCCCGCAGATTATTTCGGAGCGCGAAAATAAAGGGAGTCAGAGGTGGTTGCTGATAGTCAGCCTGGGCACATCGATCAAATAAAGCAGACCAATGCGGGTGCGGTTTATCGCCTGATTGATCAGTTGGGGCCGGTATCGCGTATTGATCTTTCGCGTCTTGCGCAACTGGCGCCTGCCAGTATCACGAAGATAGTGCGCGAAATGCTTGAGGCGCACCTGGTCCAGGAACTGGAAATTAAAGAAGCCGGCAGTCGCGGACGCCCTGCGGTAGGACTGGTGGTGGAAACCGAAGCCTGGCACTATTTGTCCATTCGTATCAGTCGTGGGGAAATCTTTCTCGCCCTGCGCGATCTCAGCAGCAAGCTGGTGGTGGAAGAGTGTCTTGAACTGCCGCTGAACGACGAGACGCCGCTGCTGGCGCGTATTGTCACGCTGGTCGATCAGTTTTTTATTCGCCATCAGCAGAAGCTTGAACGTCTGACCTCCATCGCCATTACCTTACCCGGCATTATCGATACCGAGAATGGGGTAGTGCATCGCATGCCGTTTTATGCCGATGTGAAGGAGATGCCGCTCGGCGATACGCTGGCGCAGCACACCGGTGTGCCGGTCTACATTCAGCATGATATCAGCGCCTGGACGATGGCTGAGGCGCTGTTCGGCGCGTCCCGCGGGGCGCGCGATGTGATTCAGGTGGTTATCGATCATAACGTTGGCGCCGGGGTGATTACCGACGGCCATTTACTGCATGCGGGCAGCAGCAGCCTGGTGGAGATAGGCCACACCCAGGTCGATCCTTACGGAAAACGCTGTTACTGCGGCAATCACGGCTGTCTGGAAACCATTGCCAGCGTCGAAAGTGTGCTGGAACTGGCGCAGGTGCGGCTGGCACAATCCATGAGTTCGTCGCTCCACGGCCAGCCGCTGACGGTTGATTCGCTGTGTCAGGCGGCGATGCAGGGCGATCTATTGGCTAAAGACATTATCAGCGGCGTGGGAGCGCACGTTGGCCGTATCCTCGCCATTATGGTCAATCTGTTTAACCCGCAAAAAATACTGATTGGGTCGCCGCTCAGTAAAGCGGCGGACGTGTTATTCCCGGCGATAGCGGACAGCATCCGCCAGCAGGCGCTACCGGCCTACAGCAAGAATATGGTCGTTGAGAGCACGCAGTTCTCTAATCAGGGGACAATGGCGGGCGCTGCGCTGGTAAAAGACGCGATGTATAATGGTTCTTTGTTGATTCGTCTATTACAGGGTTAACATTTTTTAACTGTTCTACCAAAAATTGCGCTAACTCAAGCTGATTCTACCTGGCATACCTTAGACTTTCTCCACTGTATTATTTTCCTGGCTTATATTTTCGAAGCATAACGGTGGAGTTGGTGATGCTGAAGCGTTTCTTTATTACAGGTACAGACACTTCTGTTGGGAAGACGGTTGTTTCCCGCGCATTGCTACAAGCGTTAGCGTCGGGGGGTAAAAGCGTTGCGGGATATAAACCGGTCGCGAAGGGCAGTAAAGAGACCACTGAAGGGTTTCGTAACCGGGATGCGCTGGTGTTGCAAAGCGTATCAACGCTGGAATTGCCCTATGAGGCCGTTAACCCTATCGCTCTGAGCGAAGATGAAAGTAGCGTAGCCCACAGTGGCCCGATCAATTACACCTTACTGTCTAACGGTCTGGCTAGCCTGAGCGAAAAGGTTGATCACGTCGTGGTTGAAGGCACCGGCGGCTGGCGCAGCCTGATGAACGATCTGCGTCCGTTGTCTGAATGGGTGGTGCAGGAGCAGTTACCGGTGTTGATGGTGGTCGGTATTCAGGAAGGCTGCATTAACCATGCGCTGCTGACGGCCCAGGCGATCGCCAACGACGGTTTGCCGCTGATTGGTTGGGTCGCTAACCGTATCAATCCGGGTCTGGCACATTACGCAGAGATTATCGATGTGCTGAGCAAAAAACTGCCCGCGCCGTTGATTGGCGAACTGCCTTATTTACCGCGTGCCGAGCAGCGCGAACTGGGACAATACATTCGTCTGTCAATGCTGGGAAGCGTGCTGTCGGTAGACAGAATCATGGCCTGATCCACGACGATATACCAGATGGTGAAACCGGGGAGAGCAAACGCGCTCCCCGGTTTTTTTGGACCGTCAGAACCTTTCTTAGCTGCTTTCGTGAATGTTCAGCGCCCGGCGGGTACGTCCTGAGCTCAGATAATCGGCGATGTAATCCTGTGAGATCTCGCCGTTGTAGCGGCCTTCCTCGTCAACAATCGGCATCCAGCTGGTATTACTTTCATACAGTTTGGACAGCACAATGCGCAGGTTATCTTCGGCCTTGCCGGTAATGCGGAAGGGATGAATGATGTCTGCGCAGGTGCCGGTTGCCTGACGCGCCTCGCGACGTTTCACAAAGCCCAGCGGCTTGCCTTCGCCATCCACCACCGTAATCGCGCGGATGTCGTTGTCATCCATAATGCCAAAGGCTTCATTCAGCGACGTGGAGGGTTGCGCGGTCAGCGTCGGTTGCCGATCGGTCACGTCGCCCGCAGAGACCAGCAGCAAACGCTTAAGCGTGCGGTCCTGACCGACGAATGACCCGACAAAGTCGTTGGCCGGTTTGGCCAGCAACTCATCCGGGCTGGCACACTGGACAATGCGTCCCTGGCGGAATACGGCAATACGATCGCCGAGTTTCAGCGCCTCATCGATATCATGACTCACCAGCATCACTGTCTTTTTCAGTGCGCGCTGCATCTCCAGGAACTGATTCTGGATAACCTCGCGGTTGATCGGGTCGACGGCGCCAAACGGCTCATCCATCAGCAGAACCGGCGGATCCGCAGCCAGGGCGCGAATGACGCCAATACGCTGTTGCTGGCCGCCGGACATCTCTTTCGGATAGCGATGCAGAAACTTCTTCGCATCCATTGCCACCATCTCCATCAACTCTTCGGCACGACGTTTACAGCGGGCTTTATCCCAGCCCAGCATACGGGGGACGACCGTAATGTTCTCTTCAATGGTCATGTTAGGAAACAGACCAATCTGCTGGATAACATAGCCAATGTTGCGGCGCAGGGTCACGGTATCCATCTCACCGGTATTTTCACCGTTAATCAGGATGTTGCCGCTGCTCGGGGTAATCAGGCGGTTAATCATCTTCAGGGTGGTGGTCTTGCCGCAGCCCGACGGCCCCAGCAGAACGCACATTTCCCCCTCTGGTACGTTCAGATTGACGTTATCGACGGCCTTAAGCGGCTGACCATTTTTCTGTGAAAATTGTTTGGTGAGGTTTTCCAGTTTTATCATTATCGTATCCCCTTTGGTGTCAGGACGACTTGCAGGCGGTGTAACAGCCAGTCGAGAACAATCGCTAAAAGACAAATCATCAGTGCGCCGGCAATCAGCATGCGAATATCGCTACCGCCGATGCCGTTCAGTAACAGCAATCCCAGACCGCCTGCGCCAATCACTGCGGCAATCGCCATCACGCCGATGTTCATGACCACGGCGGTGCGGATCCCGCCAAAAATCACCGGTAAAGCCATCGGGATTTCAACCCAGCGCAGGCGCTGCCAGAATGTCATGCCAATCCCGCGACCCGCTTCGCGTAACCCCGGCGGGATGCTGTCCAGCGCGGTATGGGTGTTACGCACGATAGGCAGCAGCGAGTAGAGGAACACGGCGGTAATGGCGGGCAGCGCGCCAATTCCGTGACCGATCAGCGAAAACAGAGGGATCATCAGCCCGAAAAGGGCAATGGACGGAATCGTCAGCAGCAGTGTGGCGGCGCTCAGCACGGGTGTTGCCAGCCATTTGTGGCGGACAATCAGGATCCCCAGCGGCACGCCGGTCACAATCGCCAGGCCAACTGCCAGCGCCACCAGCCACAGATGCTGAAAAGTGAGCGTCGCCAGATAACCCGCGTTATCGATCATGTAGTGAATCGTATCCATATGCGCTCCTTACAGCAGGTTCTTTTGTTGCAGGAATTCACGAGCAACCTGCTGAGGTGACTGGTGATCGATATCAACCTTCGCATTCAACGAACTGATCACGTCATTATTCAACTGGCCCGAGAGGGTATTGAGCGCCTCGGCGAGTCCCGGATTGGCCTCCAGCGTATCTTTACGCACCACCGGCGTGACAGCGTAACTTGGGAAGAAGCCTTTATCATCTTCCAGCACCTTGAGATCAAAACCCTTCACGCGACCGTCAGTGGTATAGATAAGACCGGCGTCAACAAAGCCATCACGCACGGCATTGTAGACCAGCCCGGGGTCCATCTGGCGGATTTGCGGTCGGTCAAGACTCATCTGATAGGCCTGTTGCAGCGGCTTCATGCCGTCACTGCGCCCGGCAAATTCCAGGTCGAGCCCCAGCAGCCAGTTGTTGTCGGGATCGGTCTGGCGGATGTGTTCAATTTTCGCCACCATCTCCGACATGGTGTTGATGTTTTCCGCTTCGGCGCGCTTGCGCTGCATGGCGAACGCGTAGGTGTTGTTCATATCTGCCGGTTTCAGCCATACCAGTCCCAGTTTGGCATCAAGGCGTTTTACCGTGTCATACGAGGCCTGCGGGCTCATGCGCTCATTGATATGGTTGAAAATAATCAGCGAAGTGCCGGTGTATTCCCATGTCATATCAATCTGTTTATTGATCATCGCATTACGTGAGATGACCGTGGCGATGTTGGTTTGCGGCTGAACCTGAAATCCCTTTTTTTGCAGATACTGCACGGTCATGGCCGAGAGAATATGCTGTTCGGTAAAGCTCTTGGTGGCGAGGATAATGGGGGCGGCCTGGGCCTGCACGCTCACCAACAGCGCGGCAGCGAGCCATCCCAGCCATTTATTCTTGAGATTCATTTAGCGCTCCTTGTTTTTATCATTGTCATCAGGCCGTGTGCGGGCTCAGGGCGCGCCCAAGCCAGGCGAGCAGACTGTCGAGGATCAGGGCGAAAAGTGCGGTGGCGGTCGCCCCCAGAATCAATGTCGGGAAGTCGTTAAGATAGATGCCGGGGAAAATCAGCTCGCCGTAGCTGCTGGCGCCAATCAGGAATGCCAGCGGGGCGGTCCCGACGTTAATCGCGGTGGCGATGCGGATCCCGGAAAGCATCACCGGCCAGGCGTTGGGGATTTCCACCTGACGCAATCGCTGCCATTTCGTCATACCGATGCCGTTTGCCGCTTCAATCAGCGACGGCGGAACAGAACTCAGTCCGGCATAGGTGTTACGCACAATCGGCAGCAGCGACGCCAGAAACAGCGCAACAATAGCGGGCATGTCGCCAATGCCGATAATTACCATCGCCAGCGCGAGAACGGCCAGCGGAGGGAGCGTGTTGCCAATGTTGAAGATTTGCATGACATATTCGGCAACGCCTCTTGCGGCGGGGCGGCTGAGCAGGATACCGCTTGGAATACCGACCAGCAGGGCGAAGAACATGGAGGTAAGGACTAAAATCAGGTGCTGTTGACCGAGATAGAGTAAATCGACCTGACGCGATTTGAGCGTTTCGACGCCAATTCCCCAGATCAGTAGCGCCAGTAGCGCAATGATGACAAAACTAAAGCCCAGCACGCGTTTTAACGTGGATGTGTGCATTGCAGTGTGTCTCCCTGTTTGCATGCGTTATGGCGGCGAATAATCGTCGCATGTTGTTATGCCATGGTTCGGCAGGGTGTTTTGAGCTATAGCAACAGGGTGGGAAGGATTCCAGCGTGGAGGCCATTTAGATTCGCAGACTATTAATCGCGAAACGCGATTTGGCCTTATGCCGTAAAGGATAAGCAGGGTATGTAAAGAATTGTCTTAAAAACGTGAATGAAAAGTGACGCCGTAACAATAAAGAATAATGCAGGTATCAGAAAAGGCAGGAAAAACCTGCCTTCAAAGGATTAGCGGAATAACGGTTTTTCGGCGACCGGCATCAGCAACTGAGACTGCCACTGCGCCAGGGTGTGACGGGCCAGTTCACCAAGAGCCCGATAAAAAGGATGACCGGCGTTCTCAATGAAAACGTCGAGAAAGCGGGATGACCACGGGAACAGATGCCACGCCAGCAACTGTTCACATTCACTGTGTCGGCCACTTTCCGCCAGCCACGCCGCCATCAGCAATAACGAACCGAAATGATCTTCGGGTTCATTTTGCGTTGCCTCGACGTGAATACCGTTATCGCGCATCCACTGACGCAGGGCCAGAGTGGACTCGCCAAACAGGACATTTTCGCGATCTAACCAGACGGATCCCCAGGGTGGCGACGGTAACGCATACGGACCCACAAACAGGCGCTGGAATGCTTCGGGCAGTGATTCATCGCTGACGCGTCTAAAGTCCGTCGCCAGCGGGGCCAGCGTTTCCGTGGCCAGCGGCCATTGTGTCTGCCAGTCATCTGCGGTTAACGCTGATACCAGAGGGGCGGCTTCGGCGCTGTCGGGCGCGTAGTAAAACAGTGCCCCCAGCACGCGTGCTGTCATCGTAAAATCATCACGTTGAGTAAAATCAGTCATCTGAAACATCCTGAAAAGTGCGGGTTTCCCCGCACGGATTTGTTAACCTGCCACCGCCATACCGACGGTCATATGCAGGCCATAAAACAGGCCGCGACCTATTATTTCGCCGCCAAGCACGAGGAGTAACCCCAGCAGCAACCCGGCGACATGCGGCTCTTTACGGCGTACCAGCGGGCAGATCCAGCAGCCCAGTCCGGCGGCAAGCAGCACCACACGCCATACCTGCAAAGAGGCGTAATCCGGCACCAGCGCAGAAGCCTGCTGAACCGAACTGTGAATCGTCGCCAGCGACATGCCTTGCAGGACAATGACGGCCACGCTGACCAGCAGCGCCAGTACGCTGATACTGGCGAACACGGTTCCGCTAAAGGTGACGCGGGACACTCGTAGCAGTAATGCCGCAAACAGTGGGCCGCTGAGCAATACCGTCATGAAGAATGCCAGCGTCGTATAGCCAGTATACCAGGTCGGCACGGTATCAATCAGGTAAACACGGGTCATTGCCCAGACGAAGACGATCCCCAGCGCCATGCTGATCAGCAGCCAGAGTTTTCCCAGCGCGGGCGGCATTTTACCCAGTACGGCGACCAGCCACCAGATACCCCCCACGGCGAAAAAGACCGAGCCTGCGGCGATTTCATTGCTCAACCCGGATGCACCAATGCGGTTGAGTGAGTTGAATGCCCGCATCGGCGACCCGAGATGCATAATCGACGCCAGGAATCCCAGCCCCATGACCAGCCAGAGGAAAAATAGACTGCGAACCAGGCGTTGCCGGGCGGCGGCATCGTTCTTCATCGCAAACCAGCCGAGTCCACTGACAATCAGCGCGCCCACGACGCACTGGCCGAGTACCGTAAACAGCACCAGCGGCCATTCATGCCATCCACTTCCCATTTTATACCTCCTTCGGATTTGCCAGATAACCGGTGGTATCCCCGGTCGGACGGCTGTTGGCATTCGGTTTGATCACAATACTCGGCTTCGTGAAGTGCGCGCCCGGCAGCGGGGCAACGGCAGCCAGTTCACCGTGTTGCTTGCGCAGTTCGTCGATGGGGCCGAAATCCAGCGCGCGCAGTGGACAAGATTCCACGCAGATCGGTTTTTTGCCATCGGCCACGCGGTCATGACAGCCATCGCACTTGGTCATGTGACCTTTGGCGGCATTATACTGCGGCGCGCCGTACGGACAGGCCATATGACAGTAGCGGCAGCCGATGCAGATATCTTCATCCACCACCACAAAACCGTCTTCCCGTTTGTGCATCGCGCCGCTCGGGCAGACCTTGGTACAGGCCGGATCTTCGCAGTGGTTGCAGGCAATGGACAGATAGTAAGCAAATACGTTCTGATGCCAGACGCCGTTGTCTTCCTGCCAGTCTCCGCCCGCGTATTCATAAATGCGGCGGAAGCTGACGTCCGGGGTTAAGTCTTTGTAATCTTTACAGGCCAGTTCGCAGGTTTTACACCCGGTGCAACGGCTGGAGTCAATAAAAAATCCATACTGAGTTGTCATCGGTTACTCCTTAGACCTTTTCAACCTGAACGAGATTACTGTGCGAAGGATTCCCTTTCGCCAGCGGCGAAGGGCGGTGTGACGTCAGGATGTTGATGGAGCCGCCGTGGTCTACCTGATCGCCAAACATGTCAGCCTTGAGCCACGCCCCCTGACCAATGGCAGTGACGCCAGGCAGAATGCGTGGGGTCACTTTGGCGGGGATCAGCATCTGACCGTTATTGTTAAATACCCGGACTGTGTCGCCGTGTTGGATCCCACGCGCCCTGGCATCAATCGGGTTAATCCAGATCTCCTGCGGGCAGGCCTGTTGCAGGACGTCAATATTGCCGTAACTGGAGTGGGTGCGCGCCTTGTAGTGGAATCCGGTGAGTTGCAGCGGATACGTTTTGCGGATTGGATCATCCCAGCCGTCAAAACCGGGCGCATAGGCGGGAAGAGGATGGATAATCTCATCCTTCTTCAGTTCCCAGGTCTCGGCGAGAGTGGCCAGTCGCGCAGAGTAAATTTCAATTTTCCCTGACGGTGTTTTCAACGGATTAGCATTGGGATCTTCACGGAACGCGCGGAAGGCAACATAGTGTTCCTCCGGGCATTTTTTCTTAAAGATTCCGATTTGCTTCATCTCTTCGTAATCCGGCATTTCCGGATTGCGCTCTTTGGTCTTCGCATACAGGTATTTGATCCATTCCTGCTGCGAACGCCCTTCGGTGAACGTCTGGTAGACGTCCGGGCCGAGTCGGCGGGCGATTTCACTGAGCGTCCAGTAGATAGGCTTTCTTTCAAACTTCGCTGAAGTCGCGGGCTGACCGAGGATCACATAGCCCATGTTGCCGGCTGATTCGTGGGAGATCAGATCTTCCTGCTCCGTTGGCATTAAATCTGGCAGCAGAATGTCGCAGTACTTCGCCGAGGCCGTCATGAAATGTTCAATGCCGACAATCATTTCACACTTGCTGTCGTCCTGTAGCACCTCATGGGTATGGGCGATATTGCCGTGCTGGTTAATCAGCGTATTACTGGCGTAGCACCACATGAATTTGATGGGAACATCCAGTTTCTCTTTGCCGCGTATGCCGTCGCGCGTGGCGGTCATTTCGGTACCGTGATCGATAGCGTCGGTCCAGGTGAACACGGAGATTTGCGTTTTCACCGGGTTATCGAGCATCGAAAACCACTCCACGCCGAGATCCCAGGTCCCTTCACGTACGCCTGAGTTACCGCCGTTGATGCCGACGTTGCCGGTGAGTACCGACAGCATGGCGATAGCCCGTGCGGTTTGTTCGCCGTTGGAGTGACGCTGGGGTCCCCAGCCCTGGCAGATATAGGCCGGTTTCGCCGAGCCAATTTCACGGGCCAACTGGATGATTTTATCCGCCGGAATACTGGTGATGCGGGAAGCCCATTCCGGGGTTTTGGCGATGCCGTCCGGACCTTCGCCGAGGATGTACGCCTTGTAGTGCGCATTGCGCGGCGCACCGGCAGGCAGGGTGGTTTCATCGTAACCCACGCAATATTTGTCGAGGAACGGCTTATCGACCAGATCTTCAGTAATCAGCACCCAGGCGATCGCTGCCGCCAGCGCGCCGTCCGTGCCGGGACGGATGGGCAGCCATTCGTCTTCGCGTCCGGCGGCGGTGTCGTTGTAACGCGGATCGATAACGATCATTCGCGCATTGGAACGTTCACGCGCCTGTTCGACGTAATAGGTGACGCCACCGCCGCTCATGCGGGTTTCCGCGGGGTTGTTGCCAAACATCACCACCAGTTTCGTGTTGGCAATGTCATCCGGGCTGTTGCCATCGTTGCTGCCAAACATGTAGCTCATGGCGGCGCTGATTTGCGCGGTACTGTAACTGCCGTAACGGCTAAGGTAGCCGCCGCAGGCGTTCATCAGACGGTAAGGGACGTTGGAGTTGGTAATGTTTCCGCCGTCAACGCCGGTGCCATACAGCACGTGGACCGCCTCGTTGCCATACTCTTTAAGGATCCGCTTTAAGTTGTCACCGATGGTATCCAGCGCTTCATCCCAGGTGATGCGCTCAAACTTGCCTTCGCCGCGTTTGCCAACACGCTTCATCGGGTATTTCAGTCTGTCCGGATGATTCATGCGTCGACGTATTGAGCGACCGCGCAGGCAGGCGCGAACCTGATGGTTGCCGTACTCATCGTTGCCGGTGGTGTCAGACTCCACCCAGTAAACCGTGTCATCTTTGACGTGCAGACGCAGCAGACAGCGGCTTCCGCAGTTAACGGTACAGGAACTCCAGACCGCTTTTTCGTCGACTGGCGCAGGCATCATGCCGTCTGCGGCACGGGCGATTCGGGTGAAAGGAAGGGTGAAAGCGCTACTGGCAAGCGCAAGGCTGCCAATGGCGGATGATTTCACCAGACTACGACGGCTGATACTGGCCGTCATAAGGGCCTCAGGCGTGGTGATTTTCATGGTTGCTCACTTTGCTAATGTCAAAAATTGACATGGTTGCATCCCTGTCGTCGGGAACAGCCATTTATACTTTGTCCGTATTAATCAGTGTGGTGTCGAAGGTGTTGCACTGATGCCACACCTTCAAACAAAGCGCTGTATAATATTTTTTATAGCGATATCATAGACATGCTAAACCGGAAGGGATTTTACTCCTTCATAAGTAGAGGTTATTAATCCATATCAAAGGGAGGGGGAACCCTCCGTTGCCAGAGGGGGATACAGCGGGCGAAATTACTGCGGTTCGGTGTTGACACCTTCCTGAGAGGGTGCAGTGCTGGCAGGTTCATTACCACTGTGGGTTCGGGTGTAGAGAATTTTGTGTGTGTCGTTGGCACAGTGACCGACAACCTGTGAGTCCGGTTGGTCAGCCTGATCGTTTGGCACGATACTCAGAGAGAAATTGGCTTCCGGCACGCCGTTATTGATGATGCGCTGCTCAATATCACTCCTGACACGTTCGCAGGATTCGGGGGCGGCAAAAACCAGCGGGGAGGCGGTCAGCAGGACGCCTGTCAGTATTCCTCGGGAAAATTTCATCATCAGCTCCATTGTTGAGATGCACAGAATAAGCATAGCATTGGTAGTGTAAGCAATTGTCATCGCCAGCAACCGGTTGAAGAATCTGAAAGATCTCTCTCTTCCGCAAAAGAAAAACCCTGACGGTGTCAGGGTTTGTGATAAATCCTCCGTGTCGCCACGCGGAGAGATTAGAAGCTGTATTTCAGCCCCAGCATACCTTGCGTATCTTTATAACCATTGTCGCCAATCTGCTGAGCGACGTTACCCCACAGGGTGACGTTCTTCGTCAACTGTCCTTCAACCCCGGCTTTAAGTTCACCTATGTTGCGGCTGCCTTTCACCTCATTGCGGATGTCATCCATCTGCACGCTGTAATTCTGCGTGTTGTGGATCCAGTTGGCTTCGACGAACGGCTGGAAGGTGCGGTCTTTACCGTCATCCATCGCGTTATGCCCCTGCAGGTACGCTTTCACGCCCAGGCGCGTTTGCAGATTGCCGTCGGTTTTATCCACCACCCGGGTGCCGTTTTTCTCGATGTGCGTATCGGCCTGCACGTCCATCCAGGTCAGTTGTGCCTTGGGCTGAATGTACAGCGCATTACGCTCGCTGAATTCGGCCAGTTTCCAGGTGTAGCCCGTCTCGACAGAGGCAGTGATACCGTCCGAGTCATACTTTTCAGACGCCAGTCCCTGCCCGGAAACAGTGTTGTCAAACCAGTTGTAGAGCAGCCAGCCGTCAACATAAGCACCGGTTTTATCAGCATCGTTGGCATACCAGGTGCCGTACAGACCGGCGCTGTAGCCGCTGATTTCCCCGCGAGAGGTGTATCCGGTCAGGCTGGAGTGGCTGCGGCTTTTGCTGTTGGCGTAACCGGCCATCAGACCCAGATGCCAGCGATCCAGACCGTCGGTGCTCCACTGTGCAATGTCGCCTCCCAGTTGCATCACATAACGGTTGCTCTGGGTGCTTATCTGCCCGGAACGCTCTTTAAAGCGGTTATGCCCGCCGATATGGCGCATCCACAGACTGGTGACCTTCCGCTCGCCGGTTAACGCGTCGGTATACTGCGTTTCCCCCAGACGATCGTGGAGGCGGGTGGTGAACAGGGTGTTAGCGGCAAGGGTGTTCGCCAGATAGCTGCCGGTTTCCGGGCGATACTGGTGTTTACCTTCCGGGGCGGCAGGTGACTCCGGAACCGGCTGTTCCGGTGATGCTGGCGCGGGCTCATCTGGCGGTAACGGTTCGGGAATTACCTCGCTGGTCAGATGCCAGTTCTGGTTGTTCTTTTTGATGATGTTGTAGTCGTAAGCGCCTGCGACGATACGACCTTCTTTCACAAAGGTACCGTTGGAGGCTCCTTCCACTTCCACAATCGGGATGCCTTCTACCGTCTGCGAACCGCCGCCGCCAGCGTTGCTGACGCTGACACGCGTGGTGCCACTGCTATCACCACGAACAACCAGCTTATCGGTCGCCGAAAGGTCATCGCCTAATACGGTACGTAAGGCCAGCAGACCGTTGTTGCCGGTGTAGTTACCGTTGATGGTTAACGTGGTCGGGCTAAAGGCCGCTTTCACTCGCGGTGGGGAAGAGAGTGTTGTCATGCCTGCCAGTACCAGAGAATTCAGGGTTTGCGAATAGCCATTAAGATCCAGACTGGCACCATCGTTGACGACGTAATCTGATGCGGCGCTAAAGGTATTTTCCGCGCCTGCGCGCAGCGTCCCTCTGGAGACAAGCGTGTTGCCGCTGTAGGTATTAGCCCCCGTCAGCGTGGTCACCCCCGAACCAACGTGGTTAACTTCACCATTGCCGTAAATTCGCGATGCCAGCACGAAGTCCTCACTGGAATGGTTGAAGTTCAGAATGGCGGTGCTCTGACCGCTGTTATTCATCAGATAAATTCGTGACGCCTCAATGTTGCCTGCCGCCTGTTCGGCTTCTCCCTGCGCGCCGCCGATATTTAAAATCCCGGTACTGCCGTTGCCATAGGCCAGGCGGATCAACGTGCCGGCCTTAACGGTTGCGCCATTGCTGACGGTGAGGATCCCTTTGGCGGTATTATTTTCGGTTGAGAATCCGCCCAGATTGATGGAATCAGCAACATCAAGGGTGGAATTAGCCCCATCGACCCGGGTTTCACCAAAGCCTTCAGCATCGCTATTATCCGTCACACCGACGTAGCCAATACTCATGTGCCTGGTCGTTGAAAGCTTACCACCGTTGGTAATCAATAATTGACCGTGTCCCTGGTCGCCAACAACGGTCCAATTAGTCTCAATTGAAGAATTAGCGCCATCAATGGTTACCACTCCCCTGGCATCTTCGTATGCTTCACCAATGCGTAAATCATCAAGTCCGGTAATTTTACTGCCATTAAGCACATTCAGCGTGCCGGAACCATTATTTGCTCCAAGCCGGATATGCCAGTTATTCGTTCTCCAGGTGGCGCCATTGGTCAGGGTGACGATACCGGTCCCCCTGTAACCAATGATAGCCCCTTCGGCAACGAGGATATCCCGACCATCAATAATCAATGTCCCGACGCCGGTACTCCCCACGGTTACTGCGCGAACCTGATTCCAGTTGTCTGAGGTATTTTCGGTTGAGGAAAGGGTGAGGGAGTCATTATTATCGATAATGAGATTGCTCGTGATATCCGTCGGAGGGGTCACGGCAAACAGATTGATATTATCCGCATTCGCTGCGGCAGCGGTTTGTACGGCGAAGGCAATAGCGATTGCCAGCATTGATTTTGGATGGTGCAATTTTCTGTTATTCATAATTATCTCTTCCATAAGAGAGCGCCTGGTACACGCAATACCTTTTTATCTTGAAGAACAATCCGTTAGTGCATGATGATGAGCAAAATGCAATTTATAAAATAAATTGTTTTGCTGAGGGGTATTCTATTTTCATGATTTAAAATTAAAAAATGGTTTTCTCAACCAATTGTTGCACTCTTCAATCGGTCTTATCTATTTTATATGTCTTACATTTTCTTATATAAGATCTTAAATGTTCTTAGCCAACAATGGATCTTATTAAAGTCATTTAAAATACCAGGAATAGTGCAAATAATTATCCTTATGCAATGAGATAACGGGCGTGGAGGATGAGTGATTTTTATTACAGAGCGAATGACTAACCTGCTAGTCATTTGTCAGGCAATCATTGCTTAACTTCAGCGAACGGGGTGATTTAGGAAATTTGCGAAAATCTGATGCATAATCGTTTGATTTTGATCAGGTTTACCGTTGAGATAAGTGAAGCCAGGATGCGTTGTACTCAGAATTTTGCCACCAGACGCGGTGTCCGGTTGGCACTCAATGGTTTTTTCGCTTTGCTGTCGTGTAAGCGTCAGTCTTTGCTAATATGACTGGAGATCATCCTTTTCTTTCGGGGAACCTGTGAAAAAACAGATATTTCTTTTCGCGCTCTGTACTGCGCTGGTGGGATGCGACAACGGTACGGCACCGCTCTCCTTTACGCCGGAAATGGCCAGTTTCTCTAATGAATTTGACTTTGACCCTTTGCGTGGGCCGGTAAAGGACTTCAGCCAGACGTTGCTCAACGAGAAGGGCGAAGTGGCGAAGCGCGTCAACGGCACCCTGTCTGAGGAAGGCTGTTTTGACTCGCTGGAGTTGCACGATCTTGAAAATAATACCGGCGTGGCGCTGGTGCTGGACGCGAACTTTTATCGTGATGCCGAAACGCTGGAAAAAAAGGTGCGCCTGCAGGGGAAATGCCAGCTCGCAGAACTGCCTTCAGCCGGCGTTGTCTGGGATACCGATGATAATGGCTTTGTGGTCGCGGCGACCGGAAAAGAGATGAAGGTCCAGTATCGTTATGATGCCGAAGGTTATCCGCTCGGCAAGACCACCGTCAGCAAGGACCAGACGTTATCCGTCAGCGCAAAGCCCTCCAGCGATCCGCGTAAGAAGCTGGATTATACTGCGGTAAGTCTGCTTAACGATCGCCCACTGGGGAACGTTAAGCAAACCTGTGACTATGACCGTCATGCTAATCCCACGGACTGTACGCTGGTCATCGTTGATGAAAGCGTTAAGCCGGCGGTCGAGCACAATTACACGATCAAAAATACCATTGATTACTATTAAGATGACCGCGCAGCGATTACTGCGCGGTAGGTTTTAACATCGCCGGACCGGGCGACCGATGTTCTGCCAGGTACTGATGCTGGAAGATACACATCCGGATAGTATTGCGGTATTCACCGTTAATAAAGAATTCATGAATCAGTTCACCTTCGACCATAAAGCCCAGCTTACGGTAAATGTGGATCGCTTTTTCGTTCTCTTTATCAACGATGAGGTACAGCTTATAGAGGTTAAGTACGGTAAATCCATAGTCCATCGCCAGTCTGGCGGCTCGTGAGGCAAGACCTTTTCCCTGGTATTCCGGGGAAATAATGATCTGAAATTCCGCCCGACGATGGACATGGTTGATTTCAACCAGTTCAACCAGTCCCGCTTTTTCACCGTCGCATTCGACAACGAAACGGCGCTCGCTCTGATCGTGAATGTGCTTATCGTAAAGATCGGACAACTCGACGAAGGCTTCGTAAGGCTCTTCAAACCAGTAGCGCATCACGCTGGCGTTGTTGTCGAGTTGATGGACAAAACGTAAATCTTCACGCTCCAGCGGGCGCAGCTTGACACTGAGGGCGTTTGTCATACCCAATCCTTAACCTCTGTATCAGGGGGCAACCACGCGACCGGTGCGACGATCCAGACAGCGCAGGGTGTTCGGCTCCCAGTACGCATTCAGATTGGCGCTCTGTTCGCAGCTGTCGCGGTTATCAAAAGCAGCATCCGCTTTATCCCACTCTTTTTCCGCGCGCTTGTTGATTTTTTGACGCAGACTACGCGTGTCATCCCATTGTTCTTTTTGCATAGCTGCCTGTTGACGACTCAAGGCGCTGTCACCTGATTCGATCACCAGTCGGCTGGTCTCAGCCTGGGCGGTCGCGATGTAGACGACGGCACCCAGCAGCAGCATTGCCGTCAGGCACAGACGTTTGCGAAGCGTAATGTTCATGGCAAGTTCCTTTTATGAGCGACGCAAAAAGCATCATTGACAGACAAATTCTACACGATTCCTCGCACAGGGCATACCCGCCGCAAGGTTATGGATAAGATAAGGCGATTATGGCGTATCATGCCTGAACCTTAGGTAAATGAACGATTCAGATGATCAAAACAACGCTGCTTTTTTTTGCCACCGCGCTTTGCGAAATTGTCGGCTGCTTTCTCCCCTGGCTCTGGCTAAAGCGGGGAGCTAGCGTCTGGTTGCTGTTACCTGCAAGCGTTGCGCTGGCGCTGTTCGTCTGGTTGTTGACGCTGCATCCTGCCGCCAGCGGCCGGGTGTACGCTGCGTATGGTGGCGTTTATGTTTGTACTGCGCTTATCTGGCTGCGCGTGGTGGATGGGGTAAAACTCAGCCTGTACGACTGGAGCGGGGCGCTCATTGCACTCAGCGGAATGCTGATTATTGTGGCGGGATGGGGACGCGGATAAGCGTCTCATTTTTGTGATCGCCTGGTGATTTTTTGATCATTATACTTGTATGGTAGTTGTAGGAAGAATAAGTTTCTTGCATCACTAATTTGATGTAAGGAAAACGCATGGAAAGTATAGTGATTCAACAACCCAATAATTTACGTATTGAACAACGTCCATTACCCTTGCCAGAACCTGGAGAAGTAAGGGTTAAGGTAAAAATAGCAGGCATTTGCGGATCGGATAGTCATATATATCGTGGACATAATCCTTTTGCGCAATATCCTCGCGTCATTGGTCATGAGTTTTATGGCATTATTGATGCGGTCGGTGAGGAGGTGGAGAATAAACGCCCCGGCGAGCGTGTTGTGGTGGATCCGGTAATAAGTTGCGGCGTCTGTTATCCCTGCACTGTCGGTAAACCCAATGTCTGTACCTCGTTAACGGTATTAGGTGTCCATCGTGATGGTGGTTTCAGCGAATATGTCACGGTTCCGGAAAGTAATGTTTATCGTATTCCGGATTCGGTCAGTGACCGACAGGCGGTAATGGTTGAACCCTTTACGATTGCCGCGAATGTCACCGGCCAGGTTGCGCCAGAAAAAAATGATATTGCCTTAATTTATGGTGCCGGTCCGATGGGGTTAACCACCGTCCAGGCACTGAAAGGCGTATATCAGGTCAAAACGGTTATTGTTGTTGATCGGATTGACGCGCGCCTGGCAATGGCAAAAGCGTGCGGCGCCGATGAAACAATAAATAATGCCCGGCAGTCATTAGCGGAATATCTGGCGGAAAAGGGCGTCAGGCCAACGCTGATTATCGATGCAGCCTGCCATCCCGCCATCCTGTCTGAAGCCATTGACCTGGCGTCACCCGCGGCGCGTATTGTGATAATGGGCTTTTCCAGTGAGCCCTGCCAGATAACCCAACAGGGAATTACCGGAAAAGAACTCACGATTTTCTCATCCAGACTGAATGCACATAAATTTCCAACCGTTATTGAGTGGATGCAAAAAAAACTAATCGACCCTGAGAAACTCATCACGCATCAGTTTAACTATCGCCAGGTTATCGATGCCATAACACTATTTGAAACCGATCAGCAGAGCTGCTGTAAAGTATTACTCACTTTTTCCGCTTAAAATTAATTCATGCGATGGACACCTGACGATTCGGGTATTCCGTGGTACGCATTTACTCTGTAGAGACAGACGATATGAATACAACAAAGCATGAAAGAAGCACCCGGGATCTGGTGCGCGCCGCGATTTCTGGTTGGTTAGGAACCGCATTAGAATTTATGGACTTTCAGTTATATTCTCTGGGTGCTGCGCTGGTTTTCCATGAAATATTTTTTCCGGAACAATCGGCGGCAATGGCGTTAATTCTCGCAATGGGAACTTACGGCGCAGGCTATATCGCCCGTATTATCGGGGCCTTCTTTTTCGGCAAAATGGGGGACCGGATTGGGCGTAAGAAGGTGCTGTTTATCACCATCACATTAATGGGAATGTGTACGACCTTAATCGGTATACTTCCGACGTATGCACAGATAGGCATTTTTGCACCTGTGTTGTTAGTGACATTACGTATTATTCAGGGACTCGGCGCCGGGGCAGAAATATCCGGCGCCGGAACCATGCTCGCAGAATATGCGCCAGTCGGTAAACGGGGAATTATTTCATCACTGGTCGCGATGGGAACAAACTGCGGCACGCTTAGTGCCACCGCGATTTGGGCGGTGATGTTCTTTGCGCTCGATCGCGAAGCCTTGCTGGCATGGGGTTGGCGTATTCCCTTCCTGGCAAGCGTCGTCGTGATGATTTTTGCTATCTGGTTGCGGTTGAATCTGAAAGAGAGTCCCGTCTTCGAGCAGGTCAATGAGGGAGATTCTCCGGCGACATCCCCGCAGGAGGCGATTTCAGCAGGAACGATGTTTACCAGTAAATCTTTCTGGTTGGCGACAGGATTACGCTTTGGTCAGGCCGGTAACTCGGGGTTGATCCAGACGTTTCTTGCCGGATATCTGGTACAGACGTTGCTGTTTAATAAGTCCATCCCGACGGATGCGCTGATGATCAGTTCGGTGATTGGCTTTATCACTATCCCGCTCCTGGGCTGGTTATCCGACAAATTTGGCCGTCGTTTACCTTATATCGTGCTGAATATTTCGGCGATTATTCTCGCGTACCCAATGTTATCCATCGTGGTGGATAACACTTATCACCCTGGCGTTATCATGACGGCCCTGATCGTCATTCATAACGTCGCGGTGCTGGGATTATTTGCCCTGGAAAACATTACGATGGCAGAAATCTTTGGCTCACGTAATCGCTTTACCCGTATGGCGATCGCCAAAGAAGCAGGGGGACTGGTGGCGGTCGGCTTTGGACCGGTGCTGGCAGGGATTTTCTGCAACATGACGGGAAACTGGTTGCCGATTCTGGTGATGATCGTGATTTATTCCCTGATTGGTCTGCTCTCGGCACTCCTGATGCCAGAAGTGTGCGACCGCGATCTGCGGATACCTGAAGACGCCGCGCAGTCGGTGACCGGGAAGCGGCGTTCTGCGGCAGCCAGTCGCGTCTGACGTTGTTCAATTGTGACGGTTCCTGTTCTTCAGGGCCGTCTTTTCACCTTTCTGAAGTCAACATTCCATTAGCTGATCCGCGAGTTTTGTGATCTGTCCAGAAAAACAGATCATTTATACTTGTATGGTAGTATGCGAATTGCATAGATTCTCACCATCACCACACAGAACCAGGAAGAAAAAATGAAGATTGTAGGGGCTGAGGTTTTTGTCACCTGTCCAGGGCGTAACTTTGTCACGTTGAAAATTACGACCGAGGACGGCATCACCGGTCTGGGAGACGCAACGCTGAATGGACGTGAGCTGTCCGTCGCATCGTACCTGAAAGATCATCTTTGCCCGCAGTTAATCGGCCGTGATGCCCACCGCATCGAAGATATCTGGCAGTTCTTTTATAAAGGCGCGTACTGGCGTCGCGGACCGGTGACCATGTCTGCCATCTCCGCCGTCGACATGGCGCTGTGGGATATCAAAGCCAAAGCCGCCAACATGCCGCTGTACCAGTTGCTCGGTGGCGCATCGCGTGAAGGCGTGATGGTTTACTGCCACACCACGGGTCACACCGTTGATGATGTGCTGGAAGACTATGCGCGTCATAAAGAGATGGGATTCAAGGCCATTCGCGTACAGTGCGGCGTGCCGGGCATGAAAACCACCTACGGTATGGCGAAGGGGAAAGGGCTGGCTTATGAACCGGCGACAAAAGGGCAGTGGCCAGAAGAACAGCTGTGGTCAACCGAAAAATATCTCGATTTCACGCCGAAATTGTTCGAGGCGGTGCGCAATAAGTTCGGCTTTAACGAACATTTGCTGCACGACATGCACCATCGTCTGACGCCAATTGAAGCGGCGCGCTTTGGTAAAAGCATCGAAGATTATCGCCTTTTCTGGATGGAAGACCCGACGCCTGCCGAAAACCAGGAGTGTTTCCGCCTGATTCGTCAGCATACGGTGACCCCGATTGCCGTCGGTGAAGTCTTTAACAGCATCTGGGACTGCAAGCAGCTTATTGAAGAACAGCTCATCGATTACATTCGCACCACAATCACCCATGCGGGTGGGATCACCGGTATGCGTCGTATCGCTGACTTCGCCTCTCTGTATCAGGTGCGGACAGGATCGCACGGTCCGTCCGATCTTTCTCCGGTCTGTATGGCCGCTGCGCTGCACTTCGACCTGTGGGTACCGAACTTTGGCGTTCAGGAGTTCATGGGCTATTCCGAGCAGATGCTGGAAGTGTTCCCGAACAACTGGACCTTCGACAACGGCTATATGCACCCGGGCGAGAAACCAGGACTGGGTATTGAGTTCGATGAAAAGCTGGCAGCGAAATATCCCTATGACCCCGCCTATCTGCCGGTTGCCCGGCTTGAAGATGGCACCTTGTGGAATTGGTAAGTTAAAATTTATACGACATGGATGTTGTTCACCTCTGAACCAACGAAGGTAATTATTTATGGTTAGTTCCGTTGATATTAAAAATGATGTTGATAGCAAACCTGTAGTTCGTCGTGTCGCCTCGGCTTCAGCGATTGGTACTGCCGCCGAATACTATGACTTTTTTGCTTATGGCACCGCAGCGGTACTGTTCTTTGGACATCTGTTCTTCCCCAGTGACGATCCGCTAATCAGTACGCTGGCGGCATTTGCCACTTATGCGGTGGGCTTCCTGGCGAGGCCACTGGGAGGAATTGTCTTTGGTCATATCGGCGATAAAGTGGGTCGTAAAAAAGCGCTGGTTATCACGATATTGATCGTCGGGCTCGGGACATTCTGCATTGGCTTATTGCCGACGTACGAAAAAATCGGCGTATGGGCACCAGCACTGTTGATCTTTATTCGCGTACTCCAGGGATTTGGTGTCGGCGGTGAACAGGCAGGGGCTGTATTGATGACGGCTGAATATGCAGAACCTAAACGCCGGGGATTCTTTGCCAGTTGGGTACAAATCGGTGCACCGGTCGGTTTCCTGTTGCCGATGGCGCTGTTTGCGTTGCTCAATGCTACGTTATCCCCTGAAGCGATGATGGATTACGGTTGGCGTATCCCATTCCTGCTCAGTCTGTTGCTGGTGATCGTCGGTCTGTTCATTCGTCTGAGAATCGATGAATCACCGGTCTTTGCACAGATACGTGAGACGAAAGCGGAAGAATCCCGTCCATTGATCGAGGTCATTCGCGATTTCCCTGGTATTGTGGTGAAAGGTGTCTGCGCAAAACTGATTGAAGCCTGTACTTTCGCGATGTTCACAGTGATCGTCCTGGCGTATGGCAAAGCCAATAATCTGGATGCCAACATCTTAATGGAAACCATGATTATTGCAGTGGTGATAGAAGTCTTTGCCATACCGATGATGGGCGCGCTCTGCGACAAAATTGGTCGTAAGCCGGTGTATATAATGGGAGCGCTGATCCAGGTCGTCATGATCATTCCGTTCTTCCTTGCGATTAATCAGGATAATTTCTGGTTAACGCAACTGGTGATGATTATCGTCATTAGCTTTGGTCACAGTATGTGCTACGCACCACAGGCGTCATTCTTCCCGGAGTTGTTCCCGACCCACATTCGTTGCAGCGGCATCGCCTTAATCTGGCAATTGGGTTCTCTGATTGGCAGCGGGGTATTGGGTCTGGTGGCAGTGAAGATTTTGCAGATGACAGGCGGGCATTACTACGGGCTAGCAAGCTATGTGATTGTTCTTGGTGTCATTTCTATTATCGGCTTGCTCACGATGCCTGAGACGGCGCCTCTGCGACTCAAGCGCGAATATCAGGAGTGGCATAAGCACGATTAAGAGATGGATCCTCCCGGAATGGCTGCATGGATGCAGCCAACTTTCATTTCAGCCCAGAGGGCTTTCACCCTGGTCGCCAGGCACAGTATCCGGGAAAATATCTTGTCACATAACTTTTAAATGATGTTATACCAATTAGCAAAATATTAATTCAAATCAAAACATACAACCATACAGGCGTTACTCTGGGACCGTCCTGATTTCATTCAAAGTAGGTCATACAATGCAAAACAAGCTCTTAACGGCAAAGGCGACGCTTCCTGACTACGATCGCAACCGACTGATCCCGCGTATTGTTCATCTTGGTTTTGGTGCTTTCCACCGTGCGCACCAGGGCGTCTATACCGACATTCTGGCGGCAGAGCACAACAGCGACTGGGGTTACTGCGAAGTGAACCTGATTGGTGGCGAGCAGCAGATCGCCGATCTCAAGCAGCAGGATAATCTCTATACCGTGGCGGAAATGTCTGCCGATGCCTGGACCGCGAGAGTCGTGGGCGTGGTGAAAAAAGCGCTGCATGCGCAGGTTGACGGGTTGGAGAGCGTGCTGTCGGCGATGTGTGAACCGCAGGTTGCGATTGTTTCACTGACGATTACGGAGAAAGGGTATTGTCATTCCCCGGCGACCGGACAACTGATGCTGGATCACCCAATGATCGCCGCCGATCTGCAAAACCCTCATCAGCCGAAATCTGCGCCGGGCGTGGTGGTTGAAGCGCTGGCGCGTCGTAAAGCGGCAGGCTTAGCGGCCTTTACCGTGATGTCTTGCGACAACATGCCGGAAAACGGTCACGTGATGCGTAACGTGGTCACCGCCTATGCACGTGCGGTGGATGCAGAACTGGCTGCGTGGATCGAACAACACGTCACGTTCCCGTCGACGATGGTTGACCGTATCGTTCCGGCCGTCACCGCCGACACGCTGGATAAAATCGAAAACCTGACCGGCGTGCGCGATCCGGCGGGCGTGGCCTGCGAGCCGTTCCGTCAGTGGGTGATTGAAGATAACTTTGTTGCCGGTCGTCCGCAGTGGGAAAAAGCAGGGGCAGAACTGGTCTCTGATGTGATCCCGTTTGAAGAGATGAAACTGCGTATGCTTAACGGCAGCCACTCATTCCTCGCGTATCTGGGTTATCTTGCCGGGTATCAGCATATCAACGACTGCATGGGTGATAAAAATTACCGCGTGGCAGCCCGCGCGCTGATGCTTAACGAGCAGGCGCCGACGCTGAAAGTGCAGGGTGTGGATCTTACCCGTTATGCCAGTCTCCTCATCGAACGCTACAGCAACCCGGCGCTGCGTCACCGTACCTGGCAGATTGCGATGGACGGTAGCCAGAAACTGCCTCAGCGGATGCTGGATTCTGTGCGCTGGCATCTGGCACATAACAGCCGCTTTGATTTACTGGCGCTGGGCGTGGCGGGCTGGATGCGCTATGTCGGCGGCGTGGACGAGCAGGGGAATGCTATCGAAGTGAACGATCCGCTACTGCCGGTTATCCAACAGGCGGTACAAAACAGTGCAGAAGGTGAAAGCCGCGTTGAGGCACTGCTGGGTATCGACGCGATCTTTGGTAACGAACTGCCACAGGTAGCGCTGTTCACGCAGGCGGTGAAAGCGGCGTATCGGACGTTGCTGGCGGAAGGGGCGAAAGCCACCGTGGCGAAATATGCGGAAAAAGTGAAGTAACTGCCTCAGGACTGCCGGATAATCAAGGCATTATCCGGCACTCACACCATTAGTTCATGCCGAGCCGAATCAGTTCTACCGGAGCAAATTTGCCTTCACAGCCTTCCACTTCGACTGTTTTTTCACGACGAATTTGCGCCGCATCCCGACCCTCGGTATCAATCGCTTTGATGCGACCGGTATGGCCGGTGCCACTGATCATCACACGACTGCCTGTGGTGATTGCGTTACGGTTACGATCGTATGTCATCATGGTATTTTCTCCTTTCTAACTTACCGTCAAAGCCCGCGGGCTCAGGTCCCACGTAACGGGCGCTATATAAATACGCTTATCAGTCAGGATTTTTTTTGTTTTTGATCAATCTCACATCTTTTTTGATGTGGACATGCAGAGGAGAAAACGGGGAAACCTCATCTCACAGGAGATGAGGGGGAGAATTACTCTTCGCTGAACCAGTCGCTGTTTTCCTGGCGGATCAGCAGGACCGATTCGCCAATTTCTTGCAGATGTTGGGTCATGGCCTGCTCAACGGCATCGGCGTCGTGCTTTTCCAGGGCGGCAAAAATATCGAGGTGTTGACGGAGCAACATTTCCGGTGGAGAGACGTGATCGAGGCTCATGTAACGCACACGGTCGATAGTGGCCTTGATATTTTCGATGGTGTCCCAGGCCAGCTGACAGTCCGCAATGGTTGCCAGTTTCTGGTGAAAATTGTCATCCAGCTCGAAGAAATCGTTCAGCTGTTTGCGCTCAATGGCAATCCGCTGCTGATTGAGATTCTGCTCAAGCTGATAGCATTGACTGTCGGTGATCTGGGTTGCGGCCCGTCGCGCCACCGCGCATTCGATAGCCTGACGGACAAAACAGCCGTTTCGCACCTGCGAGAGGGAGATCTTGTTAACGTAGCTGCCGCGCTGCGGACGGATCTGGATCAATCCATTTTCCGCGAGCTTAATAAACGCTTCACGCACCGGTTGGCGAGAGACATCGAAGCGAACAGACACCTCTTTTTCGGACAGCGGCGTACCTGGCGCAATGAGGCAGTGCACGATGTCACGGCGAAGAATGCGATAAATCTGCTGATTTACGGGCTGTGTAGGGTTGAGTTGCGTTTCGACGGTCATTCGCTCTTACTTTTGAAAAAGTTAACCCACAAATTCTACCACTTTTTTGTCGCGAGCTATACCCGGCCCGCAGGCCGGGAGGCAAAATTAACCGCGATGAACGCTCAGTCCGGCAAAAGACTGCGTCACAGGCATCATTTCTACCGTATTGATGTTCACATGAGCAGGCAGGGTGGCAACCCACCAGACCGCTTCGGTCACATCTTCCGGCGTCAGCGCCGTGGTGTTCTCATAGGTTTTGCCCGCTTTGTTGTCGTCGCCTTTAAAGCGCACATTAGAAAACTCCGTACCGCCGACCAGACCCGGTTCGATATCCGTGACGCGAACCGCCGTGCCGTGCAGGTCGGTGCGCAGGTTCAGGCTGAACTGACGAACAAACGCTTTGGTCGCGCCATAGACGTTGCCGCCAGCATAAGGCCAACTACCAGCCGTAGAGCCGATATTGATGATATGACCCCGGTTACGTTCTACCATGCCTGGCAGTACGGCGCGGGTCATGTAAACCAGTCCTTTGTTGTTGGTATCGATCATGGTTTCCCAGTCTTCCACGCTGGCTTTATGCGCCGGTTCCAGACCCAGCGCCAGCCCGGCGTTGTTGACCAGCAGGTCGATGTCACGCCACCCGGCAGGCAATGAAGCCAGCATCTCTTCAATGGCCGCGCGGTTGCGGACATCCAGTTGGGCGGTCAGGACGTTATCACCCAGCGACTCTTTTAACTCTTGCAGGCGTTCCTGGCGACGGCCAGTGGCAATGACTTTATGCCCGTTCTCAACAAAACGACGTGTAATGCATTCACCAAAACCTGCTGTTGCTCCGGTTACTAAAACGATCATCTCACTGTTCCTCAACGCTTTTTACGTTTAACTACCATAGCACGCGATCCGCTCACGCGGGTAATGCTGGTTTTACAGGATTGCGGTCTTTTACCCTGAAGCCTACTCTATTGAACAAATCGTTTTCAGGAGTGAAAGATGTCGTTAACGAATCCGTTCTTTAGCCACAGCCTGCTACCGTATCAGGCATCGCGTTTTGATCTGATTGAGATCGGTCATTATCGTCCCGCATTTGATGAGGGGATGAAGCAAAAGCGCGAGGACATCGCCGCCATTATTGCCAGTAACGATGCCCCGGATTTTGCCAATACCGTTCTCGCGCTGGAGAAAAGCGGTGAACTGCTAACCCGCGTCACCAGCGTCTTCTTCGCCATGACCGCCGCCCATACCAATGAGGAACTGCAGCGTCTCGATGAGGCGTTTTCTGCCGAACTCGCCGAACTGGCGAATGATATCTGGCTGAACAGCGTGCTGTTTTCCCGCATCGACCACGTCTGGCAGCAGCGCGATGCGCTGGGACTCGACAGCGAATCCGTTCGTTTGATTGAGGTGACACATCAGCGCTTTGTCCTTGCCGGTGCGCAACTGAGCGACGCCGACAAAATGCAGCTCCGGCGACTGAATACCGAAGCGGCGACGCTCACCAGCCAGTTTAACCAGCGGCTGCTGGCAGCGAATAAATCCGGTGGTCTGGTGGTGGACTCTGCCCATCAACTGGAGGGACTCAGTGAGGAAGAGATAGCCAGCGCGCGGCAGGCGGCGAGTGAAAAAGGGCTAACCGAGGGATGGCTCATTGCGTTACTGAATACCACTCAACAGCCGGCGTTGAGCGCGTTGCGCGATCGCCAGACGCGGGAAAATCTGTTTAACGCCGGATGGCGTCGCGCTGAGAAAGGGGACGACAATGACACGCGAACGCTGGTTCAGCGACTGGTCACCCTTCGCGCCCGCCAGGCGCAACTGCTGGGCTTTGCGGATTACGCGTCGTGGAAAATCGCCGATCAGATGGCAAAAACGCCAGACGCCGCGCTGGCCTTTATGCGCGCGATCGTGCCTGCCGCACGTCAGCGGGCGTTGAATGAACTGGCCGATATTCAGCAGGTCATTGATGATGAACAGGGCGGGTTTACCGCGCAGGCCTGGGACTGGTCGTTTTATGCCGAGCAGGTGCGCCGTGCGAAATATGCGTTAGATGAATCGCAGCTAAAACCGTATTTCGAACTGGATACCGTACTGCACGAAGGGGTGTTCTGGACCGCCAACCAACTCTTTGGCATTAAATTCATCGAGCGCTTTGATATTCCGGTCTACCATCCGGATGTGCGCGTCTGGGAAATCTTCGATCATAACGGCGTCGGGCTGGCGCTTTTTTACGGTGATTTCTTTGCCCGTGATTCGAAAAGCGGCGGTGCCTGGATGGGCAATTTTGTCGAGCAGTCGACGCTTAACGAAACCCAACCGGTTATCTACAACGTCTGTAATTATCAGAAGCCCGCGGCGGGACAGCCCGCGCTGTTACTCTGGGATGATGTCATCACGCTGTTCCATGAGTTCGGTCATACCCTGCACGGACTGTTTGCCTCACAACGCTATGCCACGCTCTCGGGAACCAATACGCCGCGTGATTTCGTTGAGTTTCCATCGCAGATCAACGAGCACTGGGCAAGTCATCCGGTGGTATTTGAGCGCTATGCGCGCCATGCCATCACCGGTGAGAAAATGCCCGCGGCGTTACAGGACAAGATGCGTAAGGCAAGCCTGTTCAATAAAGGCTATGACATGAGCGAACTGCTCAGCGCCGCGCTGCTGGATATGGGCTGGCACAGGCTGTCTGTTGACGAGACCGACCAGGACGTTGAGCGGTTTGAAAAGCAACTGCTGGCGGCAGAACAACTCAGTCTTCCGGCAGTACCGCCGCGCTATCGCAGCAGCTATTTTGCGCATATTTTTGGCGGTGGCTACGCGGCAGGCTATTACGCTTATCTCTGGACGCAGATGCTGGCGGATGACGGCTTTCAGTGGTTTGTGGAGCAGGGCGGGCTGACGCGCGAGAACGGCCAGCGTTTTCGCGAGGCGGTTTTATCGCGGGGAAACAGTGAAGATTTAGAGCATCTTTATTCGGCCTGGCGAGGAGATGAACCGCAGATCGACCCCATGCTCAAACACCGTGGTTTAGCGGGATAACACGATCGACAACCCAATGCTGACAACTTGATGTACAATGCGGGCTTCTTTTTTCGGAGCCCGCGGTTGCACATGTCTGTTTTCCTTCCTTTCTGCGCTGTTCCCCCTCAGGCGACGTTCCGCCTGTGAAAGGATCCACGCCACTCCTTCTTTCCTCTGTCCTGCTGCTGGCCGGTTGTGGCAACAGCACCTTATCGCAGATGAATATGCCCGCCGAACAGCGTGCGCAGGCGGTGGTGGGATACTATGCGCGCGGTATCGATCCGATGATCCGCCAGTATATGCAGGAAAAACAGGTAACCGGGATGGTGGTTGCGGTCATTCAGCACAACGGACCGGTGGAGTTCCACAGTTACGGAGTGACCGACAGCCGACACCGTTATCCGATTACCCCGGACACGCTGTTTGCCCTGGGGTCGCTGAGCAAAGGGGTGACCGCGGAAGTCACTACCATTCTGGTGAATCAGGGCGTGCTTCAGTGGGATGACACGCTGGCACAACTGCTGCCGATCAATACGCCGCTGAGCGAGGACGCCAGAAAGATTACCCTGCGACAACTGGCGACGCACACCTCCGGTTTGCCCAGACAGCCGATGGATCTGCTGACCCTGGAAAATCTCCTGTGCTATTTCAGTACGGGTGAAAATTTTTATACCCAACTGGATAACGATACGGTGCTGACATTTCTCAGTGACTTCACCGCGCCTGAGACGCGCGTGCCGCGCTATTCCAATATCGGATACGCGCTGCTTGGCTACATCGTGCAACGTCAGACCGGAGAGTCGATCCCGTCACTGGCGAATCGTCTGATCTTCCAGCCATTACAGATGCGCAACAGCAGTTTTGTGCCGACGACGCTCAAAGCCTATCCGTATCGCGCATTAGGCCACGCGGGAGATCAGCCGAAGCTCATTCCACGCGGTGAACTGACGCCGGACTGGACGTTTAATCACAACATGGTCGGGGCGGCGAGTTTATACAGCAGCGCACGCGATCTGGCGGGCTACGCACGGGCCCATGTTGCGCCAGGGGACAACGCCGTGCTCGCCCGCGCATTTGCGGATGTTTCCCGTACCCAGTTTTATCGTCAGAAAGAAGCGGCAAATATTGCGTGGGTAACCGATACGTTAGCCGATCGTCAGGTCACTTATCAGGTCGGATATATTGGCGGCTATTCCAGTTATATTGGCTTTGACAAGCGGAATCAGAATGCGGTGGTGGTGCTGCAAAATAGTTTTAACTGGAGTAATTATTTGGGGCACACCATTCTCAGTCAGTTAGCTACGCAGTAAATTAAACTGTTTGTTGACGTTCCCGGTTTAAATAATTCGTTGTGGGTTGCCCGTCTTTACAAAACAGATGTTTTATTGACATTAACCTGCACTCGATATGCTAAATTTCCATCAACAAGTTGATTAATGGACTAAAACAGTGAAACCCGGAGGTAATATGCAGCTGTTCATGCGCAAGAAATTACAGAGAAAACGCTGGAATTCGCGTCCCGAATCGCAGGACTTACAAAATACGCGTTCGGCTGAACCGTGGTCTTCCCGCACTGCATGTTGCCAGAGTAAAAAAGAGTGGAAACGAGAAACACCGGAATCTTAATCTTTGTCGTTTAACGTTCATTGAGAATCGGCATGGTAGGGTGTTTGTGATCCATTGTCGCTGCCGGGACTGGCGGGACGGTGGAAAAAGTAAAACACAAATCTATCCATGCAAGCATTCACCGTCGGTTATCCGGCGGTTTTTTTTGCCGGTCAGACATAAAAAATGGCCCCTTGTGCAGTGATGCGACAAGAGGCCTTATCGGTTCAGGACTTTCTCCGTTCATTAGTCATCCCATTTGTGGCTGAAATAAGCGGCCAGAAATCCAGAAAATAAAATGATTCCCAGAACGGCCATAAAAACGTTCATATTACCCAGCATTGTTGCCTCCATTTAATTGGTGGTGTGTTTCCTCGCTTACCTTAATTTCGGTTGGTGAAAGAGATAATAGCAGCTTTAACCTAAACAAAAGCTGAATTAGGTGATTATTTAGCGATAAAAGTAAATTTCTTTCGATATTGTGAAGGGGACTGACAATACATGTGTCGAAAGTGGTGGCGAAATAGCGCGGCGCTGCTAAAACCGGTTTGTTCTGCGATCAATTCCACGCTGAGCGGTGAATTTTCCAGGTAATCGCGCGCCCGTAATAAACGTTCGTTAAGGATCCAGCGCGCTGGCGTAGTACCCGTACAGTCGGTAAAACGGCGTAAAAACGTACGCGGACTCATCCCGGCGCGTTTGGCCAGCGAGGCGGTGTCGTGATTCATCGTCAGATTCTGATGCAGAAAATCAAACAACGGGCCCAGTGTCTGGCTTTCACGCTGCCGGGCAACGGGGCGCAGAAGTTGCTGTGGCTGCGCGCCGTCGCGATGGGGCTGCACCACCAGTCGTCGGGCAACGCTGTTGGCAACCTCAAGCCCGTAGTCTTCCCGGATCAGATAAAGACAAAGATCGATCCCCGCGGCGCTGCCCGCCGAGGTCAGCAACAGCCCGGCATCATGGTAGAGAACGTCATCCAGCACCTCGATAGCCGGAAAACGCTGCCGAAGCGTGTCCGTGTAGCGCCAGTGGGTGGTGGCCTTGCGCCCGTCCAGTAACCCAGTGGCTGCCAACACAAACACGCCAGAACAGATCGACAACAGACGGCAACCTCGCGCCCATGCGGCACGCAGCGCGGCACACAAGGCTTCGGGTACCGGCGCGTCGCTGTCCCGCCAGCCGGGAACAACAACGATATCGGCCTCAGCCAACAGTTCCAGCCCTCCATCCACCATCATCCGCACGCCGCCGGTCGCGCGCAGAGGCCCGGCATCGACAGACGCGACGGCAAAACGATACCAGTCGGCGCCCAGTTCCGGGCGCGGCAGACCAAAGATTTCGACTGCTACACCAAATTCGAAGGTGCACAGTCCGTCATAGGCGAGCACGACCACAAGCGGGCGTGGCGATTTTGGCATGATCCTGGTGTTTTTTGGCATGGTCGAAGGCGGTATGTGAGCGCAGGGATGGTTAAATTATTGTAAACACAATCATCCCTGAGGAGAAAGTAGAATGAGTCATGTCACGGAGTTTCCTGCCGCCGCATCCCCCGTTGCGGTCAATCATTTCCTGTCGCGTCTGAGTCTGGAGACCGATTGTGCCGATGTTTATGAAAGCATCCACAGCGGGGAACCAGATTTCGTCTTACTCCATGTGGTAGGAAAACCGGAGACGTTTGCACGTCGGCATATTCCGGGGGCTATTCATCTGCCGCATGCCATGATGACCGCCGAACGCATGGCACAGTGGCCTGCGGATACGCTGTTCGTGGTTTACTGCGCCGGGCCTCATTGTAACGGTGCCGACCGCGCGGCGCTGAAGCTCGCCAGACTGGGCATACCAGTGAAGGTGATGATTGGTGGTATCACCGGATGGGCAGATGAAGGCTACGCGTTTGCCGGTCCCGCTGACTGAAGATGAATTATTTTCATCATCCATGAATTTATCTCGTTTGCCTGCACGACCATTGCATGTCAATTTGGACGCATAGACATCCAGAAGTCTAAATGTTCAAATAAGAAACTATCACGTCAGGCAACCTTTGCCTGACGACGAAGGAGATCACATGCAAAGACAACAGGCCCCATTTCGCGCAGAAGTCGTTGGCAGCTTTTTACGCCCCGACGACATCAAAGTTGCCCGCCAGCAGTTCTCGCGCGGAGAATTAACCGCACCGCAGTTGCGCGCCATTGAAGACGAAGCGATTCGCCGGGTGGTCGAACAGCAGTGCGCCTGCGGTCTGCACGTGGTTACTGATGGTGAATTCCGCCGCGCCTGGTGGCATTTTGATTTCTTCGACGGCCTGCAAGGGGTTGAGCGTTATGATTCACAGCAGGGCATTCAGTTTAATGGTGTGCAGACCAAAGCGCATGGCGTACGGGTTACCGGCAAGCTGGCGTTCGGCGATCACCCGATGCTGGAAGATTTCCGCTATCTGAAGAGCATTAGCGGGAACGCACAACCGAAGATGACCATTCCCAGCCCCAGCGTGCTGCACTTTCGCGGCGGGCGTAAGGATATCGATGCGACGGTCTATCCGGATCTGGAGGCCTATTTTGACGATCTGGCGACGACCTGGCGCGATGCTATCCATGCTTTTTACGCCGCAGGCTGTCGCTACCTGCAACTGGATGACACGGTGTGGGCTTATCTCTGTTCCGATGCTCAGCGCCAGCAAATTCGCGAACGTGGTGATAATCCTGACGCCTTGGCGCGGATTTATGCCGATGTTATCAACCGCGCGCTGGCGGATAAACCGGCCGATCTGACGGTGGGCCTGCACGTCTGTCGCGGTAACTTCCGCTCAACCTGGATCTCCGAAGGCGGCTATGAGCCGGTTGCGGAGATCCTGTTCGGCAGCGTCAACGTCGATGCTTTCTTCCTGGAGTACGATAACGACCGCTCCGGTGATTTTGCGCCGCTGCGTTTTATCCGCCCAGGTCATCAGCAGGTGGTGCTGGGACTGATAACCACTAAAAATGGCGAACTGGAAAATCCGGAGGGTGTAAAATCACGCCTGCAGGAAGCCGCACACTATGTCGATAAAGCGCAAATTTGCCTCAGCCCGCAGTGCGGTTTTGCGTCAACGGAAGAGGGGAACACCCTCACGCACGCCCAGCAGTGGAACAAAATCAAACTTATCACCGAAATAGCTCAACAGGTCTGGTAAGTTGCCTCAATAATGCACACCGCGTTGCACATAAATAATGCAACGCGGGTTCATTGTGGTTCACTTTCTTAGTCATACAGCCAATATCCGGCCTTTGCTGATTCAATAATCATTTCGAGCGTCAAAGGTTTAAGTTGCCGACCACGCCACTCCTTTTTGCGCTTCCACTGCCACCAGAACAGCTCAGGTTCAAAGTAGTTGTCGAGTGCAAAATTATTGTGCTCAATGCCATATCTCGTGAATAAGTCAATGAGCATATCCTCCAGATCTTCAGGCACAAGATTAAAAAACTCCTGAAACGTCCATTCCTTGCTGGCAGGGCGTTTACGCTCGCTATAGTGCTCTGTGATGTAATTTAAAAACTCTTGTTCATCGGGTAATAGCATCAGAAATATATCCAGGCAATACGATCTTTTGGCCGTGCTATCAGGTTGTATTTATGTCTCGTTTCTCTGGCTACGAGGCTAAATACTACCGCTGCTTGTGCATAACCAACATACGGAACGGCTCGGCCTATTGCAGTTCCTATTTTATTAGTGAATCGGCTCTTGCCCATACCTATCGTGGTTTCAACTCTTAGGCCATCAGGGAATCGGGCGTCCTTGAAAATTTTACGTGCTAGCTTCGAAGCTATACTGGTTCGGGAACCTGATGCTCCAAGGACTTTACGCTTAGGTATAAGGGGGAGTCCGGTTAAAATTGTTGCAGCTGTCTCTACTGATATACCCAAATGACTTGCCAGGCCCTCGGCGAATATCAGCCAGAACAG
Source organism: Citrobacter amalonaticus Y19 (assembly GCF_000981805.1). Lineage (NCBI taxonomy): Bacteria > Pseudomonadati > Pseudomonadota > Gammaproteobacteria > Enterobacterales > Enterobacteriaceae > Citrobacter > Citrobacter amalonaticus. The sequence continues at coordinate 1,494,370 of NZ_CP011132.1, forward strand.
TTCTTGCGGTGTTACATTTGTGTTTCCCTGATAAAAATAGGTACTGCCCAGTTCTTCTGTTGTGTCCATAACCTGACTCCATTCAAATGATTACGTCAGGTTAAAACTTCTATTCTTTGTAGCAATAAGACTAATTTAGGGCAATTGTAAACAGATTTTCGTGCAACTTATGGTTTTCACACCACATGGAATAAGAACCAATAGCCCGATAAAGCAATTTGGACCCTGGAAAAATATTTTGGCATCTTTTTTGCTTCATTCCTCCTGAACTTTTTTGCGCCGTGTTGTTTGTCGGGTCGCACCAGAACTCACCGCATTTTTATTTTCAGGAGTGAAATTATGCAGCGTCGTACCTTACTTAAAGCGTTTGCCCTTTCGGCCTCGGCTGTCGCGATGGGCCTCAGTTTTAGCGTTCAGGCCGCCGACACCATCAAAGTGGGCATTATGCATTCACTTTCCGGCACGATGGCTATCTCCGAAACGCCGCTGAAAGACGTGGCCCTGATGACGATTGATGAGATCAACGCTAAAGGGGGCGTATTAGGTAAAAAGCTGGAACCGGTGGTGGTTGACCCGGCCTCAAACTGGCCTCTGTTTGCCGAGAAAGCACGACAGTTGCTGAGCCAGGATAAGGTGGCGGTGGTGTTTGGCTGCTGGACCTCCGTGTCGCGCAAGTCGGTGTTGCCGGTTTTTGAAGAGCTGAACGGTCTGCTGTTCTACCCCGTCCAGTACGAGGGGGAAGAGATGTCGCCGAACGTCTTCTACACCGGCGCGGCTCCCAACCAGCAGGCCATCCCGGCGGTTGAGTACCTGTTGAGTGAGGACGGCGGAAACGCCAAACGCTTCTTCCTGCTGGGTACCGATTACGTCTATCCGCGTACCACCAACAAAATCCTGCGTGCGTTCCTGCATTCCAAAGGGATTGCCGATAAAGATATCGAAGAGGTCTACACCCCGTTTGGTCACAGTGATTACCAGACCATTGTCGCCAATATCAAAAAATTCTCCGCCAGTGGCAAAACGGCCGTGGTATCGACCATCAATGGCGATTCCAACGTCCCGTTTTATAAAGAACTGGCAAACCAGGGGCTGAAAGCCACCGACGTTCCGGTGGTCGCGTTTTCCGTCGGCGAAGAGGAGCTGCGTGGGATTGATACCAAACCGCTGGTGGGTAACCTCGCCGCCTGGAACTACTTCGAATCGGTTGATAACGCCACCAACCAGAAATTTGTCGCCGATTACCGGGCGTACGCCAAAGCCCATAAGCTGCCCAATGCTGACACCGTCGTGACTAACGATCCGATGGAAGCCACATACGTAGGCCTGCATATGTGGGCGCAGGCGGTCGAGAAAGCCGGGACGACGGATGTGGATAAAGTCCGCGCGGCGATGGCCGGACAATCCTTCAAGGCGCCGTCCGGCTTTACCCTGACGATGGATGCCACCAATCACCATCTGCATAAACCGGTGATGATTGGCGAGATTGAAGGCAACGGCCAGTTCAACGTCGTGTGGCAAACCGAAGAGCCGGTTCGTGCCCAGCCGTGGAGCCCGTTCATTGCCGGTAACGACAAAAAATCAGAACAACCGGTGAAAACAGCCAGCAACTAACGTTAAGCCCTCCTGCGGGTGAATGCCCGATGGCGCAAGCTTATCGGGCCTGGACAGAGCAGGGGTAAGCAGATGTAGGCCGGATAAGGCGCAAGCCGTCATCCGGCGAAAGCGTCGCAAGGTTTGTCAACGTTCTTATCCCTCCTGCGGAGGGTGACTTCTGGAGATCACGACATGAAAGCCATGGGCTTTATTCGCGGTTTGCTGCTGGCGTTCGGGCTTCTGCCATGGTTCGTTCAGGCCAGCGATGCCGATGTGTTTGTCGCCGCCAGTCGCAGCGGGCAGGCGCAACTGCTCGAACAGTGGGCGGCGGCACCTGATACACACCGTCTGCCGCTGCTGACAGCGCTGAGTCGGGAGGCGCTGCTCACCGACAGCACAAAACAGGCTTTTACCCGTACAGGGGCGCAGGTCGTCGCTCTGGGGAGTGCCAGTAGCCCTACCGGCGAGTTAAAACCGCTGCGTTTGACCAACCGACTACGCATTCTTGTCGCTGGCGCGCTGGCGACACATCAACTTATTAGTGACAGTGTCACACAAAGGCTGGCAGCGACCCGTGCGCTTCAGCGCGACGCGCAGCCCGCGATGCTGCCTTTTATCCAACAACGCCTCGCGCAGGAAACCGATGTGGAGGTGAAAACCCGTCTGACCCGCGTGCTGGCTAATCTGCAACTGACCAGTCCATCCGCTGAGATTCGTCGCGAGGCGATCGCGCTGTTGGGGGAATCCAGCGATCCGGAAATGCAGGCACGTCTGCAACCGTTTACCGACAAGGCTCATGAACCGGATGCCAGCGTGCGTGCGGCGGCCAGTGACAGCCTGGCGCGCATTCAGCAGCGAATGGTGATTGGCGATCTGCTCGGACAGGCGTTTATGGGGCTGTCGCTGGGATCGGTGCTGCTGTTGGCGGCGCTGGGACTGGCGATCACCTATGGTCTGCTGGGGGTTATCAACATGGCGCACGGCGAGATGCTGATGCTCGGCGCGTACTGTACGTGGATGGTGCAACAGGCGATGGCGCAGTTTATGCCGCAGTGGCTGGCCTTTTATCCACTCGTCGCCTTGCCCGTCGCCTTTCTGTTTACCGCCGGTGCGGGCATGATTCTGGAACGCGGGGTGATCCGCCATCTTTACGGACGTCCGCTGGAAACGCTGCTGGCGACGTGGGGGATAAGCCTGATGATTATCCAGCTCGTGCGGATGACCTTCGGCGCGCAAAACCTGGAGGTGGCGAATCCGGCATGGCTTTCCGGTGGCGTGCAGGTCTACGCCAGTCTGGTCTTACCGTGGAATCGCATTGTGGTACTGGGTTTCACGCTGCTGGTGCTGTTTTTCACCTGGCTGCTGCTGAACAAAACGCGACTGGGCATGCGGGTCCGTGCGGTCACCCAGAACCGCAGTATGGCGGCCTGCTGTGGCGTTCCGACCGGACGCGTGGATATGCTGGCCTTCGGTCTGGGCTCGGGGATTGCCGGGCTCGGTGGCGTCGCCTTGTCACAACTGGGTAACGTCGGCCCGGAACTGGGCCAGGGCTATATTATCGACTCCTTCCTGGTGGTGGTGCTGGGCGGTGTCGGCCAACTTGCCGGCAGCGTGGCGGCGGCGTTTGGTCTGGGCGTATTCAACAAAATCCTTGAGCCGCAGATGGGGGCGGTACTCGGCAAAATAGTGATTCTGGTGATGATCATTTTGTTTATCCAGAAACGCCCCCAGGGACTGTTTGCGTTGAAAGGGAGGGTTACCGAGTCATGACGATGCCAATGACCTTAACACTGGCGCGTAAAGCGCCGCGCGTCAGTCGGGTGCTGGGGGCGATTATCCTGCTGGCGCTGAATATCCTGCCGTTTCTCGCCTTGCTGCCTGCCGATCATCCGCTCGCGATTTCTGTGTGGACACTTCAGCTTGCCGGGAAAATCCTCTGCTATGCGGTGGTTGCCGTGGCGCTGGATCTCGTCTGGGGCTATGCCGGGATGCTGTCGCTGGGACACGGGCTTTTCTTCGCGCTTGGCGGCTATGCGATGGGGATGTATCTGATGCGCCAGGCTTCCGGCGAAGGGCTGCCGGCGTTTATGTCCTTTCTCTCCTGGAGCGAGTTGCCGTGGTTCTGGTGGGGAACTCAGCATTTTGCGTGGGCGATGGCGCTGGTGGTGCTGGTTCCGGGAGGGCTGGCGCTGATCTTTGGCTACTTTGCCTTCCGCTCGAAGATTAAAGGTGTCTACTTCTCGATCATGACTCAGGCGCTGACCTTCGCCGGTATGCTGCTGTTCTTTCGTAATGAGACCGGTTTTGGCGGCAACAATGGCTTTACCGGATTTACCACTCTCCTCGGCATGCCGGTCACCGCGACCACCACCCGCGTCGGGCTGTTTCTGGCGACGCTGTTACTGCTGGTGTTGGCGTTGTGGCTGGGATTTGCGCTGGCGCGCAGTAAGTTTGGTCGGGTCCTCACCGCCGTGCGCGACGCGGAGAACCGGCTGATGTTTTGCGGCTATGACCCGAAAGGCTTCAAGCTGCTGGTCTGGACGCTCTCCGCCGTACTGTGCGGACTGGCGGGGGCGCTGTATGTGCCACAGGTCGGGATTATTAACCCCAGCGAAATGTCGCCCACCAATTCTATCGAAGCCGCCATCTGGGTAGCGCTCGGCGGGCGCGGTTCGCTGATTGGCCCGGTCATTGGCGCGGTGGCGGTAAACGGCGCCAAAAGCCTCTTCACCGTTATCATGCCGGAATACTGGCAGTTGTTTCTGGGGCTTATCTTCATTGGCGTTACGCTGTTTTTACCGCGCGGCATTTTCGGCCTGTTCCGCAAAGGAGACAAATAATGCAGCCAGATGAAGGACTTTTTACCCGCCAGGTTCCCGGCGATCGCTATCGCCAGCAGACGGACCCGGTGCTGCAACTGGAAAACATCAACGTCAGTTTTGAAGGGTTTAAGGCGCTAACCGATCTCACACTGAATATTGGCGTCGGCGAACTGCGCTGCATCATTGGTCCTAATGGTGCGGGGAAAACCACGCTGATGGATGTGATTACCGGGAAGACGCGGCCGCAAAGCGGCAAGGCGTTATATGACCAGTCAACCGATCTGACCACGCTGGATCCGATCGCCATTGCCCGTCAGGGCATTGGTCGCAAATTTCAAAAGCCAACGGTGTTCGAAGCGCTGACGGTGGAAGAAAACCTTGAACTGGCGATGAAAAATGACAAATCGGTGTGGGCGTCACTGCGCGCAAGATTAAACAGCGAACAGCGCGACCGCATTGATGAGATGCTTGGTCTGCTACGCCTGCGGACAGAAAGAGGGCGCCGCGCCGGGATGTTGTCTCACGGTCAGAAGCAGTTTCTCGAAATCGGCATGCTGCTGGTGCAGGAGCCGCATCTGCTGTTGCTGGACGAACCCGCCGCCGGAATGACGGATGCGGAGACCGAATATACCGCAGAGCTGTTTCGCTCGCTGGCGGGTAAGCATTCGTTGATGGTGGTGGAACATGATATGGGCTTTGTGGAAACCATTGCCGACCACGTCACGGTGCTCCATCAGGGGCGGGTGCTGGCGCAGGGGAGTCTGCGCGAGGTGCAGGCCAACGAGCAGGTGATTGATGTCTATCTTGGGCGCTAAGGAGTGCAGAAGATGCTACAGGTGAGTGAACTGAATCAGTATTACGGTGGCAGCCATATTCTGCGCGGCGTCACCTTTGATGCCAGGCCTGGCGAAGTGACCTGCCTGCTGGGGCGCAACGGCGTGGGAAAAACCACCTTGCTGAAGTGTTTGATGGGGCTGATACCGGCACGCAGCGGAACGGTGACCTGGCAGGAGAAGAACATTACCCATCGCAAGCCGCACCAGCGGGTACAAGCTGGCATCGCGTATGTGCCGCAGGGCCGCGAAATATTCCCGCGACTGACGGTCGAAGAAAATCTGCTGCTGGGGTTGTCGCGTTTTTCATCGCGCGAAGCCAAAGTGTTACCGGACGAGATCTACACGCTGTTCCCGGTACTGAAAGAGATGAAACAGCGGCGCGGCGGCGATCTCTCGGGCGGTCAGCAGCAGCAACTGGCGATTGGTCGTGCGCTGGCGAGTCGTCCGCAATTGTTGATTCTCGATGAGCCGACGGAGGGCATTCAGCCTTCGGTTATCAAAGAGATAGGTCAGGTGATCGCCCAACTTGCCCGTCGCGGCGACATGGCGATTCTGCTGGTTGAGCAGTTCTACGACTTTGCGGCAGAACTGGCGGATAACTATCTGCTGATGTCGCGCGGCAGCATTATTCAACGCGGGCGTGGCGAAAATATGGCGTCGGAAGGGGTACGTGGATTAGTGGCTATCTGACGAACGTGCAGGCCAGCGCCTGCACGACAGCGGATCAGCACAGCGCCGCCTGGCCCCAGGGCCTGGCGCGCATGCCTTTAAGCATCAGCGCCCACGCGGCAATAATCGCCACCATCAGGACGACGAACAGCGTCCACGCGGGGAACGTGGTCAGAATGACGCCGCTTGCCAGCGGATTAACCGCCGCTCCCAGCCAGCCCAGCGACTGCGCGGAAAAATAGCTGGCCTTCATGCCCGGAGGGGCGATGTTATCGATCAGCATGTATTCTCCCGGCGCGTAGATAACTTCACCCAGGGTAAAAATCGCGGCGGAAACACCCCACAATAGCAGGCTGTTACCGGAGATCATGAACCCGCCAATGCCAATCACAAAACAGACCGTGCCAAAGGCCATCAGAGGGCGAATATTTTCCGGTGTCAGTCTGCGTCCCAGCGCATACTGCAAGCTGACGACCACCGCGGCGTTGACGGGCAACACCACTGCCACCACTTTCTCTGCAAAATCGCCATCGGCAACAACCATGACATACTGGGAGAGGCAGGATGCAAATGCGCCGCTTACAAACGAGGCCAGAAATGCCGACAGCGTGAACCAGAACAGCGCTTTATCGCGCAGTAGCACGGAAGGTGACCAGGCGACGCTGTTATCAACATCGACGGCGGCGACAGAGCGCTTGACCAGCAACTGGATAAACACCAGCGGAAAGGCGGAGCAGATTGCTGCGAGCCAGAAGGGCAAGTTGATGCTCTGCATCACCAGCAGCGTGCCGAGCGGCGGGCCCACCGTCCAGCCGATATTCAGCACCGTATAGTTCAGCGAGAAGATTTTCGCCTTCGCGCCGGGTGAGAGATTGTCGGCAAACCAGGCTTTCAGCACGGTGGCAAATACCGAGTAGGCGCAGTTAATCAGGGCAAAGAGCAGTACTACCAGCACCACGCTATGAACCAGCGGAATGGCGATAAAGCCCAGGGCAAAGGCGGAAATAGCCAGCAGCATGTAGCGTTTCTTGTCGAACTTATCCGCCAGAATGCCAAAACCGAGGCTAAAGACCACGCCGATGGTCAGCGCGATGGTCATGGCATAGCCGATCAGATCCACGCCCAGGTCGTACTGGCGATTCAGATAAATGGTCATGAAGGGCAGCGTTGCGCCACGACCGATCGTCAGTAACAGTGAGGAGGCGAGTAAAGCGAGGGTGGATCGTCTCAGCGTCTTGTTCATGTATCTGCCCGACAGTGCGATTCGTTATGTTTTTTTTAGATATGTAAAGAAATAGCACGGCAAAATTGTGATGTATAGCGGATAAATTGTTCTATTGTGCACTGCTATCCCTACCAGAATTTATGATCTGTTGCGGGGAACAGATTTCCGTTACTTTAACTTGTTAACAAAAATTTAAACTTCGCGGAGCCGTGGTATGACGCGCAAAGACGGGCTGTTGGCATTACTGGTGGTGGTGGTTTGGGGGCTGAATTTTGTCGTCATTAAGGTCGGGCTGCACGCGATGCCGCCGCTGATGCTGGCGGGGTTACGCTTTTTACTGGTGGCATTTCCGGCCATATTCTTTGTTGCGCGTCCGCGTATTCCGCTTTCGCTGCTGCTCGGTTATGGCCTGACGATAAGCTTCGGCCAGTTTGCCTTTCTGTTTTGCGCGATCAAATTCGGTATGCCGGCAGGACTGGCGTCGCTGGTGTTGCAGGCGCAGGCCTTCTTCACCATCGTCCTGGGGGCATTTGCTTTTGGCGAACGGTTGCAGGGCAAACAAATAGCCGGGATTGCGCTCGCCGTCTTTGGCGTTCTGGTACTGATTGAAGGCAGTCTCAACGGACAGCATGTGGCGCTGCTCGGCTTTATGCTGACGCTGGCGGCGGCATTCAGTTGGGCCTGCGGCAATATCTTCAACAAAAAAATAATGGGGCATGCCTCGCGCCCGCCGGTGATGTCGCTGGTGGTCTGGAGCGCGCTGATCCCGATCCTGCCGTTTTTTGCGGCCTCGCTGTTTCTCGACGGCGCGCCGCAAATTGCGCAAAGCCTGATTGCCATCGATCTGACAACGATCCTATCGCTGGTCTATCTGGCCTTTGTCGCCACGATTGTCGGCTACGGGATCTGGGGAACGCTGCTCGGTCGCTATGAAACCTGGCGTGTCGCGCCGCTCTCTTTGTTGGTGCCGGTGGTGGGGCTGGCAAGCGCGTCGCTGCTGCTCGACGAAACGCTAAGCGCGCTGCAGTTGTTTGGCGCGGTGCTGATTATGGCGGGTCTGTACATCAACGTGTTTGGCTTTCGCTGGCGCAAAACGGCGTCGGTGAGAGGGTAAAAAAAAGCCCTGCATGAGCAGGGCAAAAACGAATCACAGGCGGTGCTGGTTGTAATAGGGCACGCCCAGTTCGTCGGACTTATCGCTTCCCGCGCCCATGTGATTAAAATCAAACGGCGACTGTTCCTGCGAAGTGGGGACAATCATCGTGTCACGACTGTTGGTCGTGGTGGGCTGCGCGGATTGCTCTGCGACGCTCTGACCTGAGACAACAAGCAGCAGGGCCAGCATGGCAGAAGACAACAGTTTCATGATTTCCTCGATTACGTCGTTTACAGGCGATGGTTAGTTACAATGATTCAGCGGCAGCAAATACCGGGATTCGCCGTGCATATTGGTAATACGGAATTTATGCGGCGGAACGTCGAAATAGTTTTTAAATGTCCGGGTCAGCGTCTGCTGCGACTCGAAACCGTAACGTTCCGCCAGATATAAAATCGGCTCGTTACTTTCTTTTAATTTTTGCGCTATTTCGGTCATTTTACGGCTGCGGATGTACTGGCCTAATGAATGGCCGGTTTCTTTTTTGAACATCCGTTGCAGGTGCCATTTGGAGTAACCTGAACGCTCAGACACTTTTTCCAGTGAGAGCGGCGATTCCAGGTTATCTTCGATCCAGTCCAAAATGCTATGAATGGTGATAGCGTCAGTATTGCGTCTGGACATCGTCATACCTCTTCTTGTTTTACGGCAGGACTTTCTTAAGCAAATGCTCAAGCGTTGCGACTTCGTCCGCCGTTAAGTTTTTTGTTAATTCCTGGTGCAGGTCTTGTCCTACTAATTGATGACATTGCTCACAAATTGCCGCGCCATGTTCGGTGAGTTTCACCAGCACACCGCGCTTGTCATTCGGGTTAGGAAGTCTGTCAATCCAGCCTTTGCAGACCAGACGATCGAGCATGCGCGTTAAGGCGCCGAGATCGACAGACAGCACTTTTTTCAGTTCAACCGGGGTAATACAGCCCGCACAGCGGATAGAGCAGAGCACCTTAAACTGTGCTGCTGTGATATCCAGCGGTGAGAGATAGTCGTTCAAAAGACGATCTTTTTTCTGATTGACCATGTAGATCAAGCGCCCCAGTGGGATGATTTCATTGAATAAGTCACTGGTGCTTTTCACAATGGTTGCCCTGGCAAGTAGTTAGTTACGGCAGATAATATTGCCCAGGCAACTATAAGTCAAACGAATGGATTTACCGATCACACGAATTGCTAAAAGCGAAAAGCCGCGCTTCACGTCACACTTTATTTAGTTAATGATAATTACCGGTTATGTTTAAAACCGATAACGAATCCTTACAGCGTCAGAATGGCTAACGTCATGGTTTTCCACTTATACTTGCCGCTAATACATGAGTGAAACAGGAATGACGGCCAATATGATGGATTTGTTTAAAGCAATAGGGCTGGGGCTGGTGGTGATTCTCCCTCTGGCGAATCCGCTGACGACCGTCGCGCTGTTCCTCGGTCTTGCCGGGAACATGAACAGCGCAGAACGTAACCACCAGTCGCTAATGGCTTCGGTTTACGTGTTCGCCATTATGATGGTGGCCTATTATGCGGGCCAACTGGTGATGAATACCTTCGGCATCTCCATTCCGGGTCTGCGCATCGCCGGGGGCTTAATTGTGGCGTTTATCGGTTTCCGCATGCTGTTTCCGCAGCAAAAAGCGCATGACTCGCCTGAGGCGCGGAGTAAGTCGGAAGAACTGGAAGACGAACCGACCGCCAATATTGCCTTTGTGCCGCTGGCGATGCCAAGTACGGCGGGGCCGGGAACCATTGCGATGATTATCAGCTCCGCCTCAACGGTGCGTCACGGCGCGGATTTTCCTGCCTGGGTGATTACCGTCGCGCCGCCGATCATTTTTGTGCTGGTGGCGGTGATCCTGTGGGGATGCTTACGCAGTTCCGGGGCGATTATGCGTCTGGTGGGCAAGGGCGGTATTGAAGCCATTTCCCGCCTGATGGGCTTCCTGCTGGTTTGTATGGGCGTGCAGTTTATTATTAACGGCGTGCTGGAAATTATTAAAACCTACTGAAAAAAAGCCCGGTCGTCATGACCGGGCCATCTGTCAGGAATGCTGTGGCTGCTCTTCCAGCGAGACCGGCCATTTACGAAAGATAATCACCGACCAGATAAGCGCGGCAAGCGCCGGAATGGCGCCCACGTAGCCAATGGTTGACATCGACCAGTGCAGGCTCACCTGATTGCCCACCAACGCGCCCGCGCCAATACCAATATTGAAAATGCCGGAGAACAGCGCCATCGCCACATCCGTGGCGTCCGGGGCCAGCGCCAGCACTTTAACCTGCATCCCGAGGCCAATGACCATAATGGCAATCCCCCAGAATATACTCAGGACAGCCAGATGAGATTCACTGTCGGCGGCTGGTAACAGCAGCACCAGACAGGCCAGCAGCAGCGCAATGGCAACGGTAATGAGCGCCGACGCGTGGCGATTGCCGAGCTTACCAAAGATAACGCTGCCGATAATGCCCGCGCCGCCCAGCACCAGTAACAGGATGGTGGCGAAATTCGCGCTCAGTCCGGCAACGGTCTGCACAAACGGTTCGATATAGCTGTACGCGGTGTAGTGCGCCGTCACCACCACCACCGTCAACAGGTAGAGGCTCATCAGCGCCGGACGACGGAACAGCAGCGGCAGACTTTTCAGCGAGCCGGAGTGTTCACTTGGCAATTTCGGCAGCAGTTTGATCAGGCAAATCAGGGTAATTAACGCCCCCATCCCGATAGCGAAGAACGTGGTTCGCCAGCCAAAATACTGACCGACAATACGCCCGAGCGGTAAGCCCAGCACCATCGCCAGCGCCGTGCCGGTAGCCAGCAAACTTAATGCCTGAGCGCGTTTGCCTGCCGGGGCGAGGCGGATTGCCAGTGAGGCGGTAATCGACCAGAAGATCGCATGCGCAAAGGCAATCCCGATACGGCTTATCACCAGCACGGTGAAGTTCCATGCCAGGAAAGAGAGCACATGGCTGGCGATGAACAGAACAAACAGGCAAATCAGCAGTTTGCGTCGCTCAACCTGGCTGGTCAGCAGCATGAACGGCAGGGACATCAGCGCGACAACCCAGGCGTAGATCGTCAGCATGATCCCGACCTGCGCGGTCTGCATATTAAAACTTTGCGCGATGTCGGAAAGCAGGCCCACAGGGACAAATTCGGTGGTATTGAAAATAAACGCAGCAATAGCCAGCGTAACGACCCGTAACCACGCGACCTTGCGGGAAACCGTTTGAGTTGTCATAAAAATGAATCGGTTCGTTGCGAAAAAGGAGAGAAGGGGATCTTAAAACGTTTGCGGATGAAAAGACAATCGTTTTGTGATTCAGATCTCGTTTTAGCGCTGTTCTGTCAACAGCTCAATGAACGCTTCCAGTTGGCGCATCATCGCACCGCGTCGCCAGACCAGCCATGTGGTCAGCCAGCGCCAGTTCCCGGCCAATGGCCAGGCTTCGACCTGCTGATGTCCGGGCATACTTTCCAGCATCGAGCGGGGGATCAGCGCGATACCGGCTCCGGCAATCACACAGGCCAGCATGCCGTGATAGGACTCCATTTCGTGGATCGTGCCCGGCATCGCCCGATCGGCATGAAACCAGCTTTCGAAATGGCGGCGATAGGAGCAGTTGGCGCGAAAGGCGTAAATATTGCTGCCGTTGACCTCGCTGGCGCGCGTCACCGGCGCATGCCCGTGTGGCGTGACCACCATCATCTCTTCCTGGTACACCGGCATTCCTTCAAGACCAGGATGGGTAATCGGCCCGTCAACAAACGCGGCGTTGAGATGACCGTCAAGCACGCCGTCCAGCATAGTGCCAGAAGGGCCGGTCGCCAGGGAGAACTGGATTTTGGGGTAGCGTTGATTGTAGCGGGCAAGCGTGGCCGGAATGCGCACGGCGGCGGTGCTCTCCAGCGCGCCCAGCGAAAATAGCCCCTGGGGTTCATCGCCGGCAACGACCATCCGCGCCTCGTCAACCAGCGCGAGGATCTGCTGACTGTAGCGCAGAAAGTTGTGCCCGGCCGGGGAAAGGCGAAGGCGCTGGTTCTCGCGAATAAACAGATCGACGCCGAGGTCAGTCTCCAGTTGGCGAATACGGGTAGTGAGATTGGAAGGGACACGATGCACCTTCGCCGCGGCCTGGGTGATGCTGCCCGTTTCGGCAACCGCGTTAAACATCTCCAGTTGGGTCAGATCCATGGCATTCTCTCATCGTGAATAGTTTCATCAATATTATTCATTTTTCGGAAAGAGTAAACGCGTCCATGATGATGACATCAAGAACGACGGAGAGACTGTATGACGATTTCATCGGCAACCCATGCCATTTCCATCAACCCGCACAATGGCGAACATCTTTCGGCGCTGCCGTGGTCTACGGCTCAGGACATCGAGCAGGCGCTACAGCTTGCTGCGACGGGATTGCGCGGCTGGAAACAGACAACGGTAGCGCACCGGGCGCAGAAGTTACGCGACATCGGCCAGGCTTTACGCGCGCGTGGCGAAGAGATGGCGCAGTGTATTACCCGCGAGATGGGCAAACCCATCAAACAGGCGCGTGCGGAGGTCGCCAAATCGGCGGCGCTGTGTGACTGGTATGCGGAACACGGTCCGGCGATGCTGACCGCCGAACCGACACAGGTGGAAAACCATCAGGCAGTGATTGAGTATCGTCCCTTAGGCACTATTCTGGCGGTGATGCCGTGGAACTTTCCGCTGTGGCAGGTGCTGCGCGGAGCGGTGCCGATTTTACTGGCCGGGAATGGGTACCTGCTTAAGCCGGCTCCCAACGTCACCGGCTGCGCGCAGGTCATAAGCCAGGTTTTTGCCGATGCGGCGATCCCCGCTGGCGTTTACGGCTGGCTGAATGCGGATAATCAGGGTGTCAGTACGCTGATTCAGGATCCGCGCATTGCGGCCGTGACGGTGACCGGCAGCGTGCGAGCCGGGGCGGCCATTGGCGCTCAGGCCGGCGCGGCGCTGAAAAAATGCGTGCTGGAGTTGGGCGGTTCCGATCCGTTTATTGTGCTTAACGATGCCGATCTGGATCTGGCGGTGCAGGCGGCAGTGGCCGGACGCTATCAGAATAGCGGACAGGTTTGCGCTGCGGCGAAACGCTTTATCCTCGAAGAGGGGATCGCTGAGCGCTTTATCGAGCGCTTTGTGGCGGCAGCGGGTGCGCTGAAGCAGGGCGATCCGCTGGCGGAGGAGACTGAACTCGGCCCCATGGCGCGTGCCGACCTGCGTGATGAATTGCATCAGCAGGTGCTGGCTACGATCGCCGAAGGCGCTCAGCTAGTGCTTGGCGGCGAGAAGCCATCCGCTGAGGGGAACTATTATCCGGCCACCGTGCTGACGAATGTGACCCCGGAGATGACGGCGTTTCGCGAAGAACTTTTCGGGCCGGTTGCGGCAATCGGCGTGGCGAAGAGTGCTGAACACGCGCTGGAACTGGCAAACTGCAGTGATTTTGGTCTCTCTGCAACCGTCTTTACCGCCGATGACGCCCGCGCACAGGAGATGGCCGCGCGTCTGGAATGCGGCGGTGTCTTTATCAACGGCTTTAGCGCCAGTGATGCCAGGGTGGCCTTTGGCGGCGTGAAGAAGAGCGGTTTTGGTCGCGAACTCTCGCACTTTGGTCTGCACGAGTTTTGTAATGCGCAGACCGTCTGGAAGAACCGACGCTGATCTTTCTGACGCCCTGCGGGGCGTCTTGTCACATTTCTGCCATAGTTTTGTCATTTACGCTTCGTAGACTCGCGATTAACGTGTTGATACTGAAGAATATTATGAACTTAACTCAAACTTTACGTCGCCTGGCGCGCCGTTTTTTACCCCAGCAGTTTGGCCTGTTGACCGGGATTTTTTGCATCATTGCGCTGTTTTCCGTGCTGCAACTGACCTCGTCGCTGATGCTGTCGATTTCCGTCAGTCAGGCCCGGGAAAATGAACAGCGTAACCAACTGGCGCTGCGTCAGCAGACAAAAGTTGAAGAGGCGCGGATTGCGCTACTGACAGCCAGCGATCTGCTCAACCGGGCGGGGGTCTACTTTATGCAGGACGCGGCCACGGGTTCTGAAGGAAGCTGGCAGCCGCTGATCGACGAAGCCCAGCAGGCGTTAACCCAGTCGACAACCGCCTGGCAGGCGTGGCGTGAGATGAGCCCGCAGGCGGACGACGGGCTTGTCGACAGCTATCAGCGCTTCAGCGACGGCATCCAGGAACAGGTGACAGGGTTAAGCAAGACGCAGTCGATTGATGCGTTCTTCGCCGTGCCCATTCAGGCGTTTCAGGCCGATTTCAATGATAACTATGCCAGAGTGCAAAAGGTCACCGCGCAGGCGCGGGAAAGCGGACGACAGCAGTTGCTGGATCGCCTGCTGGATCTCCAACATCTGTTCTTGTTACTGCCAGTGATGCTGCTGGCTACGGCGGTCGCGGTCTGGTGGGGAATGTCGCGCTGGGTCATTTCTCCGCTGCGTCGGCTGATAGCGCACATTGATATTCTGGCGGCAGGCGATCTTTCACAACCGCTTCCTGCGGTGCCTGTGGCTAACCGGGAAGTGTCGCAGCTCCAGGTGCGTATCGGTTCGATGCAGCAGGGACTGCGCGAGTTAGTCCTGCAGGTCAGCGAAGCGACCACGGCGATGGCCGACAATATTGAAAAGCTGGCGCAGAATAATACGCGGCTGTATCAGCAGTCCGCAAAGCAGAACGAGGAGCTGAATAACGTCACCTCACATATTTCTGTGCTGGAAACGCACGTTGAAGACAACAGCGGATTTGCCCAACTGGCGAATCAGCGTGCGGAAGAAGCCCGTGCCATTGCGGCTGGCGGTGACAGAATGATGGATACCGTGAATCGTTCGATGCAGGCGATCGTGACGCGCTCGGCAGAGATGCGCGGGATTATTGCGCTGATCGATAACGTCGCCTTTCAGACCAACATCCTGGCGCTGAACGCGGCCATTGAAGCCGCCCATGCCGGTGAGCAGGGACGCGGCTTTGCGGTGGTGGCAAAAGAGGTAGGACTGCTGGCGCGTAAGAGCAGTCAGTCTACGCAGGATATTCAGGCGCTGATCTATCATTCATTGCAGGGAATAGAAGAAGGGTCGAGCGCGGTGACGCATCTGGAAGAAAATCTGCAACAGGTGATCGCGCTGGTGGAGAATCTGGGCGCCTCGCTGAATGATATCTCAGCCGCAACGCTGCATCAGGGAACCCGGATCCATCAAATGACACGCCAGTTGCAGGCGCTGAATCTGGTTGCCCGCGATACCCGCGAACTGGTGGATATGGCATCCGCCTCCTCTCAGCAGTTGCATCATGAATCGCATCAGTTGATTCACGCCGTGGCGAGATTCCGTCTTCCGGCCTGACGTGAGGTATTTAGCTCTGCTATACTCGCAGCCCATTTCAGACCGGCAGGCAAGGAGTGTGGTGTGGCAATCACCCTGGACAATTCAATTTTAGAGACCATTCTGGCGGAAGTTCGCCCGCTGATTGGTCAGGGCAAGGTCGCGGATTATATTCCTGCGCTTGCTTCGGTTGAGGGTTCCCGGCTGGGTATTGCGATTTGCACCGTGGAGGGACAACTCTGGCATGCCGGGGATGCGACAGAACGCTTTTCCATTCAGTCAATTTCGAAGGTGCTCAGTCTGGTAGTGGCGATGCGCCACTATTCTGAGGATGAGATCTGGCAACGGGTGGGGAAGGATCCGTCCGGTTCACCGTTTAATTCGCTGGTGCAGTTAGAAATGGAACAGGGCATTCCGCGCAATCCGTTTATTAATGCCGGGGCGCTGGTTGTCTGCGATATGTTGCAGGGACGACTCAGCGCACCGCGTCAGCGTATGCTGGAAGTCGTGCGCGCGCTGAGCGGCGTGACCGATATCGCGTATGATGCGGTGGTGGCCCGTTCGGAGTTCGAACATTCCGCCCGCAATGCCGCCATCGCCTGGCTGATGAAATCCTTCGGCAATTTTCACCATGACGTCACGACGGTCCTGCAAAACTATTTTCATTACTGCGCGCTGAAAATGAGCTGTGTGGAACTGGCGAAGACATTTGTCTTTCTCGCGAACCAGGGAAAAGCCTTTCATCTTGATGAGCCCGTGGTGACGCCGATGCAGGCGCGACAGATCAATGCGCTGATGGCGACCAGCGGAATGTATCAGAACGCCGGAGAATTTGCGTGGCGTGTTGGCTTACCTGCGAAGTCGGGCGTTGGTGGGGGGATTGTGGCTATTGTGCCGCATGAGATGGCGATCGCCGTCTGGAGCCCGGAACTGGACTCCACCGGCAATTCGCTGGCAGGTATTGCGGTTCTGGAACAACTCACCCAACGACTGGGACGCTCAGTGTACTGATGAACACGTTTGATCCGCTTTTTGCCCGTCTGTCGCGCTCGCCGTTTCGCTCCCGCTTTCGTCTGGGAACGAAAGAGAAACAGTATTGCTGGGATAAAGGTGCTGAGGTTATCGACAGGCATGCTGCGGATTTTGTGGCAAAACGGCTTGCTCCGGCGTTACCTGTTAATGACGGCAAGCAAACACCGATGCGCGGTCATCCGGTGTTTATCGCCCAGCATGCCACGGCAACCTGCTGTCGCGGTTGTCTTGCTAAGTGGCATAACATTGCGCAGGGACAGCCGTTGAGCGAGGCACAGCAACAATACGTGGTCGCCGTTATCCATCACTGGTTAGTTATCCAGATGAATAAACAGCAATAATTAAAGGGTTACATCCCTCCTGAAAATACCCATTTAATAATTAAGGTTAACGATTGCTGCGTTTAACAAAATAACAGGGTAACGCGGCGGGAGATGACTATCTTTGAGAATAATTCATGCTATTCTCTTAAATAATATAATCATTACCCAGAGATAATTGCCAACGGCAATTATATGGATAGATATTTAATGCACGCACTCCACATTCCACCTTTCCGGTTGTTTCTGGAAGGTCATCCACTGCGTAATGCCAGCGCTATTTTTGCTTTAACGACACTGTTCTACTTTATTGGTGCGGAACTGCGTCTGGTGCATGAGCTTTCTCTGTTCTGGCCGCTAAACGGCGTGATCGCCGGGGTTTTTGCCCGTTATGTCTGGCTTAATAAACTGCATTATTATGCCGTCAGCTACGTTGCAATGCTGGGGTATGATGCGATCACCACCGAGTGGGGCTGGGTGTCGCTTGTCATTAATCTCTCTAACATGGT
The DNA here is from genome assembly GCF_000981805.1 of Citrobacter amalonaticus Y19. Classification (NCBI taxonomy): domain Bacteria; kingdom Pseudomonadati; phylum Pseudomonadota; class Gammaproteobacteria; order Enterobacterales; family Enterobacteriaceae; genus Citrobacter; species Citrobacter amalonaticus. The sequence goes on from NZ_CP011132.1 coordinate 1,511,874, forward strand.
TTTTATCGTGGTTGTCGCCCAACTGGTTATCCGCGATAAACGACTGGGGAAAAATAAATATGAGCCCATCAGTGCCTTACGCTTATTTAATTACTGTCTGATTGCGGCACTGCTCTGCGCAATATTGGGGGCGCTGGGGTCTGTTGGCATCGACCGACTTTCATTCTGGCCGCTGGTTGCAGACTGGTTTAGCGAGCAGTTCTCGACTGGCGTGCTGATTGTGCCCTGCATGTTGACGCTGGGGATTCCCGGTGCGGTAAAACGCTTTAAACCAGAACAACTGATGCCAGTGGTGGCGCTAATTATCTCGGTACTGGCATCGGTCATTATTGGCGGCGCCGGGAGTCTGGCGTTTCCGTTGCCGGCGCTTATCTGGTGTGCGGTGCGTTATACCCCACAGGTCACCTGTCTGCTGACCTTTCTTACCGGTGCCGTTGAAATTGTGCTGGTGGCAAATTCGATTATAAATATCGCGGTGGAGTCGCCGTTGTCTACGCCGCAGATGTTCTCAGCACGACTGGGCATTGCCACGATGGCGATTTGTCCGATTATGGTTTCGGTCAGCGTAGCGGCGATTAATTCCTTGATGAAGCAGGTTTCCCTGCGCGCCGATTTCGATTTTCTCACTCAGGTCTATTCCCGTTCCGGACTTTATGAAGCGCTGAAGCGTCAGGAATATCCGCGTTCGCAGCATATTACCGTCATGCTGCTGGATATCGACTATTTCAAGAACATTAATGACAACTTCGGCCATGAATGCGGCGATCTGGTGCTCAGCGTGTTTGCTCAGCGCATTCAACAGATTGTCGGTGACCGGGGACTGGTGGCGCGTATGGGAGGGGAAGAATTTGTCGTCGTGGTCCCTTCGACGCATCCCGAGGAGGGAATGCTGCTGGCGGAAAACATCCGTAAAGCGGTCGCGCAGCAACCCTTCACCTGGAACCAGCAGAACATCTATTTGACGGTGAGCATTGGCCTCGGGAATGGCAGTATCGGCCCCCATTTGCTGACGGACGTATTCAATAAATTGATGGTCGAAGCGGACGAGTGTCTTTACCGTTCGAAGAACGAAGGGCGTAATCGTACCAGCGCCCGCCGGACGGGCAGTGCCGTCTTCACCGAAAGCGATCTGGCATAACATTATCCTATGTCACTGCCCGTTGTGTTATCACAATGTTAAGTGCATGGTATTGTCTCCATTAAGGAGGCAATATGACCCCATCAAAACCCTGCTATGTGCTGGATGCCGGAGCCATCGAGGCAAGAATCGATGAGCTCTGTGACGTCCTGATCGACTGCGTAACGCGCGGCGCATCCGTCAGTTTTGTTTTACCGTTTGAACAGTCAAAAGCGCGTGCGTTCTGGCTTGGTGTTGCGCAAAGCGCGGACAGAGGCGAACGCGTCGTCCTTGCGGTCGACAACGCTTCTGGTGTGATTGTCGGTACGGTTCAACTCATTCTCCAGCAACCGGAAAATCAACCTCATCGCGCGGACGTCGCAAAACTTCTCGTTCACTCCAGCGCCCGTCGTCAGGGACTGGCCCGCCAGCTCATGGTGGCGCTGGAAACGAGTGCAACGCAACAGCAAAAAACGCAGCTGGTGCTGGATACCGCAACGGGAAGCGACGCAGAGTTGTTCTACCACTCTTGTGGTTGGCTCAAAGCGGGTGAGATCCCGGACTATGCGCTGATGCCGGATGGAAAGCTGAGCGGCACCACGATTTTCTATAAATCTCTATAAATAGTCGTCATGAATTGATCAAAACAGGGTTTTACTCTCGTAAAGTTTTGCTAACCTGTTCTACCAATTTAATCAGGTTGTATGACTAATCGAAAGGGAACCCATTGTGAAAACACTTAACCGTCGCGATTTTCCCGGTGCTCACTATCCTGAACGCATTATTCAGTTTGGTGAAGGTAACTTCCTTCGCGCCTTTGTTGACTGGCAAGTAGATCTCCTGAATGAACATACCGATCTGAATTCTGGTGTGGTCATTGTTCGACCTATTGAAAGTACATTCCCACCTTCACTCAGTACCCAGGATGGCCTCTACACGACAATCATTCGTGGTCTGAATGAACAGGGAGAAGCCGTCAGCGATTCACGTCTGATTCGTTCGGTGAATCGTGAAATCAGCGTTTACGGTGATTACGATGCGTTCCTGAAACTGGCGCACAATCCTGAAATGCGTTTTGTGTTCTCTAACACCACGGAAGCGGGCATCAGCTATCACGCTGGCGATAAATTTGATGATGCGCCGGCGGTAAGTTATCCGGCGAAACTGACGCGTCTGCTGTTCGAACGCTACAGCCATTTCAACGGCGCGCAGGATAAAGGCTGGGTCATCATCCCTTGCGAACTGATTGATTATAATGGTGACGCGCTGCGTGAACTGGTGCTGCGCTATGCGCAGGAATGGTCACTGCCAGCGGCATTTATTACCTGGCTTGATCAGGCAAACGTCTTCTGCTCCACGCTGGTGGACCGTATCGTCACGGGTTACCCGCGCGATGAAGCCGCACAACTGGAAGCTGACCTGGGCTATCACGATGGTTTCCTTGATACCGCCGAACACTTCTATCTGTTTGTCATTCAGGGGCCGAAATCACTGGCCGCAGAACTGCGTCTCGACAAATATCCACTTAACGTTCTGATTGTGGACGATATCAAGCCATATAAAGAGCGCAAAGTCGCCATTCTCAACGGTGCACACACCGCGCTGGTGCCGGTGGCATTCCAGGCCGGTCTGGATACGGTCGGCGAAGCGATGAATGACACAGAAATTTGTGCCTTTGTTGAAAAAGCGATTTATAACGAGATCATCCCGGTTCTCGATCTGCCGCGCGATGAACTGGAATCATTTGCCAGCGCAGTAACCGGACGTTTCCGCAACCCGTACATCAAGCACCAGTTGTTGTCGATTGCGCTGAACGGGATGACTAAATTCCGTACCCGTATTCTCCCGCAGCTACTGGCAGGGCAGAAGGCGAACGGCAAACTTCCGGCTCGTCTGACATTCGCGTTAGCCGCGCTGATTGCTTTCTATCGTGGTGAGCGTAGCGGGGAATCTTATCCGGTTCAGGACGATGCGCACTGGCTAACCCGTTTCCAGCAACTCTGGAGCCAGCATGGCGATCGCCAGATCGGTACTCAGCAACTGGTGAATGACGTGCTGGCAGTAGAAGCGCACTGGGAACAAGACCTGACGAAAGTGGCGGGGCTGGTTGAGCAGGTGACGGCCGATCTCGATGCCATTCTGGCGAAGGGAATGCGTGAAGCGGTGAAACCGCTGTGCTAAAACAGTGACCCGGCTCAGGCCGGGTTTCTTATGTTATCTTTGTAGTTACAACATACAAATTATTTAACCCATTTGCTTGTCTGTAAGTCCTGTGCTGAAAGGGCTCAGTAGTGTCATTGAAGTGACATTGTCACGTTAAACGCGCTTGAATGTTTGATCCAGATCACGTTTAATGACCGGATTCGTCTCTTTCCAGAACACCGTCATGATCGTTCGTCCGCAACAGCACTGGTTACGCCTGATATTCGTCTGGCACGGTTCCGTGTTAGCAAAAATCTCTTCCCGCTTACTGCTCAATTTTCTGTTGTCTATTGCCGTGATCGTCTTGCTGCCGTGGTATACGATGCTGGGCATCAAATTTACTCTCGCGCCGTTCAGTATTCTCGGCGTGGCGATCGCTATCTTTTTGGGCTTTCGCAATAATGCCTGTTACTCCCGTTATGTTGAGGCGCGTCAACTCTGGGGGCAACTGATGATCGCTTCCCGTTCGTTGCTGCGGGAAGTCAAAACGGTTTTACCGGATGACCGCGAGTTAGGGCAGTTTGTCCGGCTGCAAATTGCCTTTGCGCACTGTCTGCGCATGACGTTGCGGCGTAAACCCCAGGCAGAACCCTTAGCGACGTATCTTAGCGCGGAAGATCTGCAGCGCGTGTTTGCTTCTCACTCTCCGGCAAACCGCATTTTGCTGATGATGGGAGAATGGCTGGCGACGCGTCGTCGCGACGGGCAGCTCTCGGATATCTTGTTTCACAGTCTGAACAATCGGTTAAACGACATGTCCGCTGTGCTTGCCGGATGCGAAAGAATTGCCAACACGCCAGTGCCGTTTGCCTATACACTGATCCTCCATCGCACGGTTTATCTGTTTTGCATCATGCTGCCTTTCGCCCTGGTAGTTGATCTGCACTATATGACTCCCTTTATTTCGGTACTCATCTCCTACACCTTTATTTCTCTGGACGCGCTGGCAGAAGAACTGGAGGATCCCTTTGGCACGGAAAATAATGACTTACCTCTTGATGCCATCTGCAACGCTATCGAAATTGACCTCCTGCAAATGAATGATGAATCGGTCATTCCGCCGAAACGGATGCCGGATAAGCACTACCAGTTGACGTAAGGCGTGACGGGTCTGAAGAAGATGTGAAACAGGTCGCCCGCAAAGCGGCCTGTACACACTCAGTGACGGAGATCAGGACTGGCGACGCGCAACCAGAAACAGGCGGGGAAATGCCAGCAGTATCTGGCCATCTTCCTGAAGCGGGTATTGCTCCTGTAACAACTGATGATAGCGATTCAGGAACTGTTGCTGCTCGTGTTCATTCAGATCCTGCAACCAGGGGCGCAATCCCGTCGCGCTGACCCAGTCAATGATCGCCTGATGCGAACGCATCTTGTGATAATAGGTCGTGCGCCAGATGTCCACGTCGCATCCCGTCTCGCTCAGAATGTCGTAATACGCGTGAACGCCGGGCAGGGCGTCGCGACCCCGGTTCGGATAATCCTGTTCATAAGCCACTTCCCGCATCAGCACATGCGAAGGTTCAAGCATGTTATCCGGCATTTGCACGGCCAGAATGCCATCATTGTTGAGCAGGGCGACCAGTCGGGGAAACAATTCATAGTGATTGGGGATCCACTGCAGTGAGGCATTGGCGTAAATGACGTCGGGTGGTGTGACGGGCTGATACTGACGAATGTCCGCCTCGACGAAATGACAATTTGGCAGGGCATTTCTCGCCTCATCCAGCATCGCCGGGGAGGTATCTACGCCGGTAATACTCGCGCCAGGCCAGCGCTGTTGCAGTAGCGCCGTGCTGTTACCGGGTCCGCAACCCAAATCAACCACAGAAGAGACAGGCTCATGTTGAATTCTGGCCAGCAGTTCAGCGGCGGGTCTTGAGCGTTCTGCACCATATTGCATATATAGCGCCGGATTCCAGTCGGACATCATCAACTCTCCTGTGATGGGTTAGCGAAGCGGGCACAAGCGATGAACTATACTAGTTTAGTATCGCCCGCGATCGGTAAGGAAATTCCTTATGAATAAACCAGATATCAAAGGTGGCATCGACATCGCGATGAAGGTGCCATCACATCAGTATCAACAGACGATTGATTTTTATCGGAACATTATTGGGCTGCCTGAAATTACCGATAAGCCGCCAGCGGTCGGATTCGAACTCGGACCGAATAAACTCTGGATTGATGAAGCGCCGGGACTCAGTCAGGCTGAACTCTGGCTGGAATTATTCACGCCCCATTTCAGTGCCGCAGAAGAATACGTCGAACAATGTGGGGTCGTACGCTGTGATGCTGTTGAACCGTTGCCCGACGGTTTCAACGGCGGCTGGATCATGAATCCGTGCAACATCGTCCATATGCTAAGAGAGCCAGAAGCCTGGTGAGTCAGTCGTACAGGACGTACCACTACGGGAACTGATGCGGAGGCATTGCGGCAGTATGGGCCAGAGACCGTAGCAGATATATACATTGAAGAGGGAGAGTGGATGTCATGCGATGAGCAGAAGTTGAAAGACAGTTAAAACGACCCGGCAATCATCTCCGGGTCATCATTATTTACGGTCTTGAGGCCGTACCGTCAGGCGTACGAGCCATTGTCCAGGACGGGATCCCTCCCTCGCACGGATATTTTGCTGCTTTGGCTTCATCGATATCGATACCCAGCCCCGGCTTATCGTTCAGGTACGCATAACCCTGGTCTATCTCCGGGCAGCCAGGGAAGACATCGCGCAGCGCATCGTTCATTGGCGTGTACTCCTGAATGCCAAAGTTCGGCGAGCTCAAATCAAGATGCATATTAGCGCTGACCCCGATCGGGGAGATGTCTCCAGGCCCGTGCCATGCGGTACGTACGCCGTTCAGTTCGCTGTAGACGGCGAGTTTCTTCGCTGGCGTAATCCCGCCGATGGTGCTTACGTGGCAGCGAATATAGTCGATCAGTTTGTTATCGATGAGCGGCTTCCACTCATTCACATTCACAAACAACTCACCCATAGAAATGGGTGTTGAAGACTGCTGGCGCAGCATTTTCAGCCAGTCGATATTTTCCGGCGCGACCGGATCCTCAAGATAAAATAGCTGATACTGTTCGAGCGTTTTTGCCAGATTAACCGCGGTCACCGGCGTCACGCGCTCATGCACATCATGGATAAATTCGATACCAAAACCGAGTTTGTTACGCAAATGCTCGAACAGACGCGGAACGCTTTTTGCGTAAGCGTCCGGATCAAAGTAGATACCGGCCGTTTTACTTCGCGGTGAACGCTTAGGTTGAATATTCTTTGCACGCGCCAGTTGCGTGGCGATCAGTTTAAGGTCGTCGGTCCCTGCACCGCCATACATACCCATCTGACAGCGAACATACTGGTAGCCTTCTTCCATTCTGGCGCGGATGTTATCTTCCACTTCGACTTCATCGCCGCCATCAGTGTGGCAGTACAGGGGGATCCCATCGCGACATTTGCCACCCAGCAGGTCGTAAACCGGCATGCCCGCCAGCTTACCCTTGATATCCCACAGCGCCATGTCCACACCGGACAACGCATTGTTCATGACAGGTCCATTGCGCCAGTAACCACTCACTGCACCCGACTGCCAGATATCTTCAATACGCGTCGGATCTTTACCCATCAGAAAAGGGGCCATGTACTCATCGATCGCACTTTTTACCGCGAAGATACGTTGGGTAAATGTTGCGCATCCCAGACCATACAGTCCCGGCTCGTTGGTTTCAATTTTAACGACCGCCAGGTCAATTCCGCCGGGCGCCGTTAGAATCGTTTTTACATTGGTAATTTTTAGGTTACTCACTTTCACTCCTCAACTCTGCGTATTTACGGCATGTCATACTGTTAAAAACAACATTCCCATTATTTGTAAGTTGTCCTACAACTTGTTGTTGTTATATCACGCTTCCTCTGACGTGCGATACTGAAAGTGTCATTCTGTGATGATGATCAAATTGCCTGAAGCGCTGAATTTTTAACTTCATTTAACTGAATGATTTTTAACGATTTGAAGCAATTCAAATCACAACTGTTTGTGATCTTTGTTGCAAATTCATGGGTGAGATATTGATTTTGTCTGGGTGAAAATACAACCTTAAATAAGACAGTCGTCATACAAATTAATTGAGTGAGGAAACAATATGACCGCTTTATTTGACTTAACGGGGAAAACGGCACTGGTAACGGGTTCTGCGCGTGGGCTGGGGTTTGCCTACGCGGAGGGGCTTGCCGCTGCGGGCGCGCGGGTTATTCTGAATGATATTCGCGATGCACTGCTGGCAGAGTCGGTGGATTCACTGGCAAGCAAAGGCTACGACGCGCATGGGGTGGCTTTTGACGTTACCGATGAACACGCCATTGAGGCCGCCTTCAGCAAACTGGATGCACAGGGAATCGAGGTCGATATCCTGATCAATAACGCTGGCATCCAGTACCGTAAACCGATGGTCGAACTGGAGCTGGAAAACTGGCAGAAGGTTATCGATACCAACCTGACCAGCGCGTTTCTGGTCTCCCGCGCGGCGGCGAAACGGATGATTGCGCGCAATAGTGGCGGCAAAATTATTAATATCGGTTCCCTCACCAGTCAGGCGGCCCGCCCGACCGTTGCCCCGTACACCGCGGCGAAAGGGGGGATCAAAATGCTCACCTGCTCGATGGCAGCCGAATGGGCACAGTTTAATATCCAGACCAATGCCATTGGGCCGGGTTACATTCTGACAGACATGAATACGGCGCTTATCGAGGACAAGCAGTTCGACAGTTGGGTGAAAAGCAGTAACCCCTCTCAGCGTTGGGGCCGTCCGGAAGAGTTAATCGGTACCGCTGTCTTCTTATCCTCTAAAGCATCTGATTATATTAACGGGCAAATTATTTATGTTGATGGTGGCTGGCTCGCCGTACTGTAGGCCGTAAGTACTCTACTGACTCGCCTTTAAAATTCACGGCATGTGTTTATTACTCAGCATGCCGATATAACACAGGTATTATTATGAAGGCTTCAAGATCACGACTCTTTATTCTCACATTGCTGTTCATTGTGACCGCAATTAATTATATGGATCGCGCCAATCTTGCCGTTGCAGGAACGAATATCCAGAATGACTTTAGTCTGACACCAACACAATTGGGTTTGCTTTTCTCCATGTTTACCTGGGCCTATGCTGCCAGTCAAATTCCTGTCGGCTACGTCCTTGATCGCATAGGTTCACGTATTCTTTACGGTGGCGCGATTATTCTGTGGAGTATTTTTACCTTTATGATGGGATTTGCCTCACATCATTTATTCGCAACGGCGACGGCTTCATTTGCGATGTTGCTGGCCTGTCGCGCATTAATCGGTGTTGCCGAAGCGCCGTCTTTCCCATCCAATACGAAAATAATCGCCACCTGGTTCCCGGATCATGAACGCGCACGCGCCACCGCTATTTACTCCAGCGCACAATATATCGGGTTGGCCTTACTGACGCCGGCACTCTCCTTCATTGTGGCTAATTACGGTTGGGAGATGTCTTTCTACCTGTCTGGTGGCGCGGGCATCCTGTTCGGTATCTACTGGCTGCTGTACTATCGCGATCCGCAACACAGCACCACCGTGAACCAGGCAGAACTGGATTACATTAAAGCGGGCGGTGGCTATGGTTCAGCCAACCAGTCCACCGTTAACGAGAAAATCAGCTGGCATGACATTAAATTCTTTCTGAGTAAGAAGACCATCTGGGGATTGTTTATTACTCAGTTTGCCTGTTCGTCCACACTCTATTTTTTCCTGACCTGGTTTATTGTCTACCTGGAGAAAGGGCTGCACCTCTCAATTTCTAAAGCCGGTATTGGTGCCATGCTGCCCTATATTATGGCGATGTTTGGCGTTCTCTGCGGTGGCACCTTAAGCGATATGTTGCTTAAGAAGGGTAAATCCAGAACACTGGCGCGAAAATTACCGGTGATGGCGGGACTGTGTGTCACGATGATTATTGGCCTGGTCAATTTCTTTGAAGACCAACCGGTCATTGCGATTGTGATTCTGTCGGTAGCTTTCTTTGCTAATGCCTTTTCCAATCTGGGCTGGGTTGTCTGGAGTGATGTGATCCCTCGTAATTTCCTCGGCACCATGGGGGGATTTTTAAATATTTGCGGCAATCTTTCCGGGATTGTGAGTCCCATTGTCATTGGGGTTATTCTCCAGCGCACACAAAACTTCCAGTATGCCATGTGGTATATCGCAGGCATCGCCGGACTGGGCTTATTAGCCTACCTATTCCTGGTTGGCAAAATTGAAGTGATCGTTCCCGAAAAAAAGAATGCCGACACTCTGGATAAGAAAGCAACTCATCCGGCGACTGCCAACAAATAATGAGGTCATGATGAAAATGGAAAAAATAACCTGTAACGCTTGCCTGGCACATGCTGAAAAAGACGTACGTTTTGAATCACGTGAAATAGAATGTGGAGAAAATGACGTTGTTGTGAAGGTGGCCTGTGGCGGTATCTGTGGTTCTGATATTCACTACTACCAGCATGGTCGGGCAGGGATGTCGGTTCTCAAGCATCCCATGGTGATTGGCCATGAGTTTGTCGGCGTGGTCAGCAAAGTACCCGCAGGAAGCAATCTGACTGTCGGTCAGGCGGTTGCGGTGAATCCATCCTGCCCCTGCAATCAGTGCGAGATGTGCCTTTCCGGTCATCAAAACCTGTGTGGGTCCATGCGATTTATGGGCAGTGCGCAGTTTAATCCTCATGTGAATGGCGGTTTTTCTGAATTTGTGGTGGTGAAACCGGAGCAATGTGTTCCGTACGATAGCCGCATTCCTGCGAACGTGATGGCTTTTTCAGAACCGCTGGCGGTCGCTATTCACGCGGTAAAAGTGGCAGGGCAGTTGACCGGAAAACGCGTACTGGTGATAGGCGCGGGTCCCATTGGTTGTCTGATTCTTGCCGCCGCGCGCAGTACTGGCGCGTCTGAACTGGTGGCCTCCGATCTCAGTCCGCGCTGTCTGGATCTGGCACGTCAGATGGGGGCAACAGCCACGATGGATCCACGAGATGAAGAGCAGGTGGCGCATTATCAGCAACGTAAAGGTTATTTTGACGTTGTGTTTGAGGCCTCTGGCGCACCGAGCGCCGTGGCATCAACCGTGGATTTCACTCGTCCTGCCGGAACCATTGTCCAGGTAGGGATGGGGGCAAGCCCGGTCAGTTGGCCGGTCTCATCCATGCTTGTCAAAGAGATCAACTGGGTCGGTTCATTCCGCTTTATCGGCGAATTCGTGACGGCGGTTCGCTGGTTGGAAGACGGGCGTGTTGATCCTCGTCCTCTCATTAGCGCAGAGTTTCCGCCTCAGCAAATCGAGAATGCCCTGATTACCGCCACAGACAAAAATGTCTCTGCTAAGGTACTCATTCGCTTTGATTAACGCAGTGAAGCGCCCGATTGGGCGCTTTGTTCTTAAAAGTGAATTGTTATACAATGAAAAACCTGAGCGACATCGTAGCGGATACCCATCTTGAGCATAAAATCCATTCAAAAACAAAACGTTGTAAATGAAATTTATGATCAGATAAGCGGCAAACTGCTGGACGGCAGTTGGGCGCCGGGTAGCCGTCTGCCTTCAGAAGCGGAGATGACCGCCTCATTTAACGTCAGCCGGGTCAGCGTTCGCAGCGCGGTACAACGTTTTCGCGACCTGGGTATTGTGGTGACACGTCAGGGAAGCGGCAGCTACGTCAGCGAAAACTTCACCCCGCAGATGTTAAGTAACGATCCCCGCCCAATCATGCACCTCAGTCGCGAAGAGTTTCACGATATGATGATTTTCCGTCAAACTGTGGAGTTTAAATGCGTGGAACTCGCCGTCGCACACGCCACTGATGACGACATCCGTGAACTCGGCGACGCGCTGGACAATATGCTGATCAACAAGGGCGACTACAAAAAATACTCGGAAGCGGACTACGCATTTCATCTGGCGATTGTCAGGGCATCGCACAACAGCGTGTTTTATAACGTAATGTACTCAATTAAAGACATCTATTACTACTACCTTGAAGAGCTTAACCGTGCGCTGGGGATCACCCTTGAGAGCGTGGAAGCCCACATCAAAGTTTATATGTCGATTAAGAACCGCGATGCCAGCACGGCCGTAAAAGTCCTCAACGAAGCGATGTCTGACAATATTGTTGCCATCGAAAAAATGAAATCGACAGAGACATCCGGAACGAAGTGACAATCGTCAGGGGTACGTACTTTGGCGCTAACCATTCAGCCCGGCGATGTTGTACCGACGGCGCGCAATGAATTTCTGGCAATAAATTCATCTGTATAATCTTTCCTGCAAGAAATAACGAGTTCAATACTCTATCCACGCAACAAGATGTCGGGTGCGTCGGTGTTGAATGATAAGACCGGGCGCCTTATCGCAATGACCTCTCCAGATTACCGCACTGAAAGTAACCCTGTTCACTATTACATTGCTAATCATTGGATTTAACGCGGAAGCCGTAGCATCACTCGCAATAAGAATTAACTTATTGTGAGTTATGTTTGTGAATTCTCAAATATATATATTTCCTGTACATGATCTGTTACGAGGTCTCTCTGGAAATGTTATGCAAAAGGTGTATTCTTCAAAAATAAAAGAGAGAGAAAATAACCACACTTTTTCATTACTTATTGGCGTTCATTGCTGTACTCATGCAAGGAAGGTTTGAACAATGAAATTATTACATTTTCTTTGCAGCCCCGGCTATTCCGTGGCTGGAGTGCTAATTGCATCTGTCGCGTTTAATTTTGCATCAGCAGCCCCATTGCCGGATTGGGCAAACGCGCCTGAATCTCCCCTGGTCCCTGAACTTTCTTTGCGGGAAAGTATTCTGCGGGCGTTCGCCCATAGCCCGGATGTGACGCAACAGGCAGCCCAGTCGGGAATTAGTGAAGCAAAAATAGATGAAGCTAAAAGTGGCTGGTATCCGCAGATAGAATTAAACAGTAATGCCGGGCCGTCCCGCCAGTATGATTCCGGCGGCAGCCTTGATAATTCAATTTCTTACGGCATTACCATTACTCAACTTGTTTATGACTTCGGTAAAACAGACAACAATATTAAACTTCAGACCGCTGCGCGGGATGGTCAACGTTTTAAACTGATGTCGACATTAACGGATGTGGCAGAAAAAACGGCCGTAACTTTTATGGAGGTACACCGATACGAAACTTTATGTGATGCCGTGAAAGAAAACATTCGTTCGCTGGAAAATATCTACCAGATGGCGTCATTACGTTCCGGCGCGGGACTTAATTCCGCATCTGATGAACTCCAGGCCAGAACCCGTATTGCCGGAATGCAATCCGCGCTGGAACAATATCAGGCGCAACGGGATAGTGCTATTGCTCAACTTACGGTATTAACGGGCGTAAAACCGGCCTCGCTTTCTACTGCGCCGTCTTCTCTTGTTGAGCAACCCATTTCACTTAAGTCCATTGATTATCATATTATTCCTTCGGTCCTGGCCGCTGAGAATCTTCGCCGCTCTGCGGAATATGATGTCGAAAAAACGAAATCACAATACTGGCCAACGTTAAGTCTCCAGGGCGGAAAAACACGCTATGAAAACAATGACCGTGGATGGTGGAACGATCAGCTACAGTTAAATTTGAACGCACCACTTTATCAGGGCGGCGCGGTTTCTGCTCAGGTTCAGCAGGCAGAAGGGCAGCAGCGTGTATCAGCGGCTCTGGTAGAGCAGGCGAAGCAGGACACACTTCAAAAAGCCTCTGTTGCCTTTGCAAACTGGGCTGGCGCAAGGGGGAGAGAGCAAGCCGGAATAGCGCAATCACAAAGCGCAAATCATACCCGGGAAGTTTATAAAAACGAATACAAATTAGGTAAGCGCAGTCTGAATGATTTATTGACTGTCGAGCAGGACGTTTTTCAGGCTCAATCTTCTGAAATTAACGCCAATTACGATGGATGGGTCGCCGCAGTTAATTATGCTGCGGCAGTGAATAACCTGATTCCCCTGGCTGGAATCAAACAAAGTTATTACAGCGAGTTACCCGAACTGAAGTAATCCTCTCACAATAGCCATACTTAACCTAAGGATTATTCGGCGTTTTCATTCTGCTGTAAATAACTCAACAGCCTTGTGTGAATCATGTCTGGCAGGAACGTTCCTATGAACCTGATTGTGGATATTGTATCTCGAAAAACTGCAGTAAAGCAGACGATGATCAACCCCGGAAATATTACGGTTGTTGTTTATGAACCATCTGTCGTGCAGGTTCATGCCGCCGTCTCATCGGTCGCGCGTTATGTCCGTCAGGGAAATGACCTGCTGATTTATATGAAAGATGGAACGGTGATCCGCTGTAATGGTTATTTTGTGGAGGCACCCGATACGCATCAGCAATCGGAACTGGTGTTAGAGGACGGACAGGGACTGACCCACGTTACGTTTTCACCAACGGGAGACGTGGCGGGAATGGCGCCAGTGGACCTGGTCGCCCAGACATCTTCTGTTGACAGCATCACCCCCTTTCTTAGTACCGTCCATCAGGCAAGCGACATCCCCTGGGGCTGGATAGCCGGTGCCGTAGCGGGAGGCGGTGCGCTGGGGGCGCTGTTAGCCGGAGGAAATGGCGGCGGTGGGTCGCATACCGAAGTGGTCAATAATCCTGGCGAACCCGGGACAGCAACCCCATCCTTCCTGGCCATTGATAAACAGGGGGATAAGCAGGGTATCCTGGCCGCCAATGAGACCACCGATGATACCACGCCGACGTTTACGGGCACGGGACAAGCCGGGGCGACCATCCAGATTAAGGACAGCAACGGGAATACGATAGCCAGTACCATGGTGGGAAGCAACGGGACCTGGACCGTAGACCTTCCGGTACAGACGGCGGGGCAACACACCTGGTCGGTCGTACAGATCGTCGGGAGCGACGCCACGTCGGCGGGGTCAATTACGCTGTCGATACAGAGCGCACAGGCGTCGGTCACGCTGGCAACCACCGCCACAGATAACATTATCAATGCCAGTGAACAGGCGTCAGGCTTCACCCTTGCCGGACAAAGCCAGAATCTGGCACAAGGCACCCCACTTATCGTCACGCTGAATGGTAAAACCTACAGCACTGAAGTGCAGGCCGGTGGGGCGTGGCAGGTTAACGTTTCGACCACCGATGCCACCGCGCTGGGCCAGGGGAACCAGACAGTGACGGTCTCCTGTAAAGACGCTGCCGGGAATACCGTGACAGGCTCACAGACCCTGAATGTGGATACTGTTGCGCCAGTACTCACGGTGAATACGATTGCGCAGGACAATATTGTCAACACCGCGGAACATGCGTTTCCCCTGGTGATTGGCGGTAATACCGATGCCGGGGCGGGACAGGTGGTGACTCTGGTGGTCAATGGTCACGCCCACACCGCAACGGTCGGGAATGACGGGACGTGGCAACTGAGCCTGAGTGCGGGCGAGGTTCAGGCGCTGGCCGATGGGGCGTATACCCTGACGGCAAGCGTCAGTGATAAAGCGGGAAACAAGACCAGCACAACCGCCGGGTTTAGCGTCGATACGCAAACCCCTGTCGTCACCGTCAATACCGTTGCCGGTGATGATGTATTGAATCTGAGCGAGCAGACGGTTGCGCATGTGATTTCCGGGCGGGCTGACGGGGCATCGGCAGGCGATATTGTCACTGTGACGCTCGGCAGCCACACCCTGACAGGGGTCGTGCTGGCAAACGGAACCTGGAATGTCGCGCTGGATCCCTCTGTCACCGGAACACTGGGGTTGGGGGCTCGTGTGATTACCGTATCCGTTACGGATGCGGCAGGGAATACCGGCACAGCAACACATACGATCACCCTGAGTGGCGTTGCGCCACAACTTTCGATTGATCCCATCAGTCAGGATAACATCCTGAATGCGCAGGAGGCTCTGCAACCGCTGACGCTGAGTGGAACCTGTAGTTTGCCGGATGGCAGCACGGTGACAATCGTGCTGAACAGCATTACGTATACTGCACAAGTTACCGGCAACACATGGTCTGTTCAGGTGCCGGTGACCGATGTTCTGGGGCTTGCCAATACCACCTATACCGTGACGGCCAGTGGGTCTGACATTGCGGGCAATACCGGGACGGCGCAAGGCAGTCTGCTGGTCGACACGGTGCTGCCACAGGTTATTATCAATACCTTCGCGGGCGACAACGTGGTCAACAACGCGGAAGCGATGGCGGGGCAGATGCTGAGTGGTCGGGTCGTGGGCGCGGCACAGGGCGATACCGTGACGGTCACGATCGCGGGCAATACTTACAGCGCCACGGTCGGCGGTAATCTGACCTGGAGCCTCACCGTCCCGGCCGTCGATCTACAGGCGTTGGGTGACGGACCGCTGACATTCACCGCATCGGTGACCAACAGCCACGGCAACACCGGCAGCGGCGAGCGGGACATCACCATTAACGCCACGCTCCCGGGACTGCGCATCAATACCATTTCCGGTGATGACGTCATCAACGCGGTGGAACAGCAACAGGATTTGACCATCACCGGCAGTAGCAGTCATCTGGCTGCGGGTACCGTCATTACGGTGACAATCAACGGCGTCGACTACACCACGGCGACGACAAGCAACGGTAGCTGGCAGATAGGTGTGCCTGCCGCCGATCTTCAGAGCTGGACCCCAGGGACGGTGGTGGTCACCGCCAGCGCCGTTGATTCCGCAAGCAATCCTGTTTCGGCGAGCCACAACGTTGAGCTTGATTTACGTTCAGTGGCGATCACCATCAATACCATTGCCGGTGATGACATCATCAATGCGGCTGAAAAAAGTGCGGCCCTGACCCTTAATGGTCAGACTCAGGCGGTCGAAGCCGGTCAGACCGTGGTGGTGAAAATCGCCGGGCAGACCTTCACTACTCAGGTCCAGAGTGATGGTTCATGGAGTCTGAGCATTCCCGCGAGCGTGCTGTCCACTTTACCGGATGGCGCCGTAGACATTAGCGCGACGGTCACCAGTGTGAGTGGCAATTCAGCCGATACCACCCGCAGCGTGACGGTGGATTCGCAGGCCCCCGCAATAAGCATCGATCCTCTGACCAGCGACAACATCATTAATGCGACTGAGGCCGGGCAAGCCTTGCAGATCACCGGGATGTCGGATGCCCAACCGGGTCAGGTGGTGACCATCACACTGAACGGAAAAAATTACACCGCGACGGTTCAGTCTGACGGAACCTGGAATACGACGATCCCCGCACCCGATGTCGGGGCGCTGGGCGACGGCAATGCCATCGTGACGGCCCGCGTCAGCGATGTGGCAGGGAATAGCGGGAGTACATCGCGGACCACCCTGGTGGATGCCACTTCCCCAGTGGTGACCATTAATCCCGTCGCCGGGGATAACATCATCAACGGTTCAGAACACCTGCAGGCGCAGATCCTGAGCGGTACGGCGACGGGGGCTGCCGCCGGGGATGTGGTGACTATCACCCTGAACAGCGTGACCTACACCACGGTGGTAGATGGCTCGGGCAACTGGAGTCTGGGGTTGCCTGCCTCGGTGGTCAGCGCACTTCTCGATGGGGCTTATCCCGTCACCGTCTCTGTCACCGATCGGGCAGGCAACGAAGGTAATAACGCGCTGAATGTGGTGGTCAATACCACAACGCCGGTGCTCGGCATCAACACCATTGCCGGGGATGACATCATCAACGCCAGTGAGAAAGGGACCAGTCTGCTGATCTCCGGGACCAGCGACCTGCCGTCGGGTACGCGGGTCAGCGTCACCCTCAACGGGCAGAGCTATCAGGGCACCACCGACGCCGCCGGTAACTGGAGCGTGACGGTCCCGGTTTCCGCCGTTGGCGCACTGGGCCAGGCGACGTACACGGTGACGGCGCAGGCCACCGACAGCCTGGGTAACAGCGGCACCGCCAGCCACAGCGTGCAGGTCGACAGCGCCCTGCCGGGCGTGACCATCAGCGTGGTGGCCGGGGACGACGTGATCAACGCCGGAGAAGTGGCATCCGGACAGACGATCGGCGGCCGGGTGACCGGGGCGGCAGACGGCGATACGGTTACCGTCTCCCTCGGCGGGAAGACCTACACCACCACGGTGCAGGCGGATCTGAGCTGGAGCGTGACCGTTTCGTCGGCTGACCTGACGACGCTTGGCAACGGTCCGCTGACGGTGGCCGTCTCGGTCACCAACGGCCTGGGTAACACCGGCAGCGGCACGCGGGAGATCAGCATTGATGCCAGCCTGCCGGGGCTGCGGGTGGATACCGTCGCCGGGGATGACGTGGTCAACAGTATCGAACACGGCCAGGCGCTGGTGATCAGCGGCAGCAGCAGCGGCCTGTCCTCCGGGGCGGCCCTGACGGTGACCATCAACGGCGTGGCCTACGCGGCGAGCGTGCGGGCAGACGGCAGCTGGAGCGTGGGGGTACCGGCGGGCGACGTGAGCGCCTGGCCGGCCGGGACGGTGACTGTTGTGGTGTCAGGCAACAGCAGCGCCGGGAACCCGGTAAGCGTCAGTCATGACGTGACGGTGGATCTGACGCCGCTGGCGATCAGCATCAGTCCGGTCACCGCCGATGATGTGATCAACGCCGCCGAGAAGGGGACGGCCCTGGTCCTTTCCGGCAGCACTTCGAATGTGGAAACCGGCCAGACGGTGACGGTGACCTTCGGCGGAAAAAGTTTCACCACCACGGTGCAGAGTGGCGGCGGCTGGAGCATAACGGTTCCGGCGGGTGACATGGCTGCCCTGCGTGACGGCGATGCCACGGTACAGGCCAGCGTCAGCAACCTGAACGGCAACACGGCCTCGGCCTCCCACGGTTACAGCGTGGACGCCACCGCGCCCACGATCACCATCAACACCGTGGCGACAGACAATATCATCAATGCCAGCGAGGCAGCCGCAGGGGTGGCGATCTCCGGCATCAGTACGGCGCAAGCCGGGCAGACGGTGACCGTCACCCTGAATAATCAGACATATACAACAACGGTCGGAAGCGACGGTAGCTGGAGCGTCAGCGTACCACCCGCCGACCTGAGCGCCCTGACGGGCAGCACCTACAATGTGACGGCCACGGTCAGCGACAAGGCCGGAAACCCGGCCAGCGCCGCCCATTCCCTGGCGGTGGACACCACGGTGCCGGTCATCACTATCGGCACCGTGGCGGGCGACGACGTGATCAACATGACCGAACACGGCCAGGCGCTGGTGATCAGCGGCAGCGCCACGGGAGCCGCCGCCGGGGATGTGGTGACGGTGACCCTGAACGGAAAACCCTACACCACCACGCTGGACGCGTCCGGCAACTGGAGCGTGGGCGTACCGGCGGCGGACGTCAGCGCGCTGGGCGGCGGCAGTCAGACGGTCTCGGTGACGCTGACGGACCGCGCCGGTAACAGTGACACCGCCACCCGTACGGTCAGTGTCGATCTGACCGCGCCGGTGCTCGGCATCAACACCATTGCCGGGGATGACATCATCAACGCCGGCGAGAAAGGGACCAGTCTGCTGATCTCCGGGACCAGCGACCTGCCGTCGGGTACGCGGGTCAGCGTCACTCTCAACGGGCAGAGTTATCAGGGAACCACCGACGCCGCCGGTAACTGGAGCGTGACGGTCCCGGCCTCTGCCGTCGGCGCACTGGGGCAGGCAACCTATACAGTGACCGCACAGGCCACCGACAGCCAGGGTAACAGTGGCTCTGCCAGTCACAGCGTGCAGGTCGACAGCGCCCTGCCGGGCGTGACCATCAGCGTGGTGGCCGGTGACGATGTGATCAATGCCGGGGAGGTGGCGTCAGGGCAGACGATTGGCGGACGGGTGACCGGGGCGGCAGATGGCGATACGGTGACCGTCTCCCTTGGCGGGAAGACCTACACCACCACGGTGCAGCCTGATCTGAGCTGGAGCGTGACCGTCCCGTCGGCTGACCTGACGGAGCTTGGCAACGGCCCGCTGACGGTGGACGTCTCGGTCACCAACGGCCAGGGCAACACCGGCAACGGCACGCGGGACATCAGTATCGATGCCAGCCTGCCGGGACTGCGGGTGGACACCGTCGCCGGGGATGACGTGGTCAACAGTATCGAACACGGCCAGGCGCTGGTGATCAGCGGCAGCAGCATCGGGCTGTCCAGCGGGGCGGCCCTGACGGTGACCATCAACGGCGTGGCCTACGCGGCGAGCGTGCGGGCGGACGGCAGCTGGAGCGTGGGGGTACCGGCGGGCGACGTGAACGCCTGGCCGGCCGGAGCGGTGACCGTCGCGGTGTCAGGCAACAGCAGCGCCGGGAACCCGGTGAGTGTCAGCCATGACGTGACGGTGGATCTGACGCCGCTGGCGATCAGCATCAGTCCGGTGACCGCCGATGACGTGATCAACGCCGCCGAGAAGGGCGCGGCTCTGGTGCTTTCTGGCAGCACCGCGAATGTGGAAACCGGCCAGACGGTGACGGTGACCTTCGGCGGAAAAAGTTACACCACCACGGTGCAGAGCGGCGGTAACTGGAGCGTGACCGTTCCGGCGGGCGATATGGCCGCCCTGCGCGACGGCGACGCCACGGTACAGGCCAGCGTCAGCAATCTGAACGGCAATACGGCCTCGGCCTCCCACGGTTACAGCGTGGACGCCACCGCACCCACGATCACCATCGGCACGCTGGCGGGAGACGATATCCTCAATGCCAGCGAGGTCGGCAGTGCGCTGACAATCAGCGGCAGCAGTACGGCAGAAGCCGGGCAGACGGTGACGATCACCCTGAATAATCAGACGTACACGACAACCGTTCAGACAGATGGAAGCTGGAGCGTCAGCGTGTCGTCCGCCGACCTGAGCGCCCTGACGGGCAGCAGCTACAGCGTGACGGCCACGGTCAGCGACAAGGCCGGGAACCCGGCGAGCGTCGCCCACTCCCTGGCGGTGGACACCACGGTGCCGGTCATCACCATCAGCACCGTGGCGGGTGACGATGTGATCAACATGACCGAACACGGCCAGGCACTGGTGATCAGCGGCAGCGCCACGGGAGCCGCCGCCGGGGATGTGGTGACGGTGACCCTGAACGGAAAGCCTTACACCACCACACTGGATGCGTCCGGCAACTGGAGTGTCGGCGTACCGGCGGCGGACGTCAGCGCGCTGGGCGGCGGCAGTCAGACGGTCTCGGTGACGCTGACGGACCGTGCCGGTAACAGCGACACCGCCACCCGTACGGTCAGCGTCGATCTGACCGCGCCGGTGCTGTCGATTAACACGGTTGCCGGCGATGATTTAATCAACAGCGCAGAGAAAACGCAGGATCTGACCATCAGCGGCGGCTCCTCGGGATTAGCGACGGGGACCCAGGTAACGGTCACGTTAAACGGCCAACACTATATCGCGCTTACGGACGCACTGGGTAACTGGAGCCTGACAGTTCCGGCTTCCGCTGTCGGGGCGTTGGGTGAAGCCGTATATCAGATAAGCGCCGTCGCGACGGACAGCGCAGGTAACAGCAGCAGTACGACACACATTGTGGAAGTGGAGTCGCTGTTACCGGGTGTGATTATTGATGTGGTGGCCGGTGACGATGTGATCAACGCCGGGGAGGTGGCATCCGGACAGACGATCGGCGGCCGGGTGACCGGGGCGGCGGACGGCGACACGGTCACCGTCACTCTCGGCGGGAAAACCTACACCACCACGGTGCAGGCGGATCTGAGCTGGAGCGTGACCGTCCCGTCGGCTGATCTGACGGCGCTTGGCAACGGTCCGCTGACGGTGGACGTCTCGGTCACCAATGGCCTGGGCAATACCGGCAGCGGCTCGCGGGACATCAGTATCGATGCCAGCCTGCCGGGACTGCGGGTGGACACCGTCGCCGGGGATGATGTGGTCAACAGTATCGAACACGGCCAGGCGCTGGTGATCAGCGGCAGCAGCAGCGGCCTGTCCAGCGGGGCCGCCCTGACGGTGACCATCAACGGCGTGGCCTATGCGACGAGCGTGCGGGCAGACGGCAGCTGGAGTGTGGGGGTACCGGCGGGTGATGTGAACGCCTGGCCGGCCGGAACGGTCACCGTTGCGGTGTCAGGCAACAGCAGCGCCGGGAACCCGGTGAATGTCAGCCATGACGTGACGGTGGATCTGACGCCGCTGGCGATCAGCATCAGTCCGGTCACTGCCGATGACGTGATCAACGCCGCCGAGAAGGGCGCGGCCCTGGTGCTGTCCGGCAGCACCGAGAATGTGGAAACCGGCCAGACGGTGACGGTGACCTTCGGCGGAAAAAGTTACACCACCACGGTGCAGAGCGGCGGTAACTGGAGCGTGACGGTCCCGGCGGGTGACATGGCTGCCCTGCGTGACGGCGACGCCACGGTACAGGCCAGCGTCAGTAACCTGAACGGCAACAGCGTCACGTCTTCCCTCGGCTACAGCGTGGACGCCACCGCGCCCACTATTACCATCAGCACGCTGGCGGGAGACGATATCCTCAACGCCGGCGAGGCCGGCAGTGCGCTGACAATCAGCGGCACCAGTACGGCGGAAACCGGGCAGACGGTGACCGTCACCCTGAATAATCAGACATATACGACAACCGTTCAGACAGATGGAAGCTGGAGCGTCAGCGTACCGTCCACCGACCTGAGCGCCCTGACGGGCAGCAGCTACAGCGTGACGGCCACGGTCAGCGACAAGGCCGGAAACCCGGCCAGCGCCGCCCACTCCCTGGCGGTGGACACCACGGTGCCGGTCATCACCATCGGCACCGTGGCGGGTGACGACGTGATCAACATGACCGAACACGGCCAGGCACTGGTGATCAGCGGCAGCGCCACGGGGGCCGCCGCCGGGGATGTGGTGACGGTGACCCTGAACGGGAAGCCTTACACCACCACGCTGGACGCGTCCGGCAACTGGAGTGTCGGCGTACCGGCGACGGACGTCAGCGCGCTGGGCGGCGGCAGTCAGACGGTCTCGGTGACGCTGACGGACCGGGCGGGTAACAGCGACACCGCCACCCGTACGGTCAGTGTCGATCTGACCGCGCCGGTGCTCGGCATCAACACCATTGCCGGGGATGACATCATCAACGCCAGTGAGAAAGGGGCCAGTCTGCAGATCTCCGGGACCAGCGATCTGCCGTCGGGGACGCGGGTCAGCGTCACCCTTAACGGACAGAGTTATCAGGGAACCACCGACGCCGCCGGCAACTGGAGCGTGACGGTACCGGCGTCCGCCGTTGGCGCGCTGGGGCAGGCAACCTATACGGTGACCGCGCAGGCCACCGACAGCCAGGGTAACAGTGGCACCGCCAGTCACAGCGTGCAGGTCGACAGCGCCCTGCCGGGTGTGACCATCAGCGTGGTGGCCGGAGACGATGTGATCAACGCCGGAGAAGTGGCCACAGGGCAGACGATCGGCGGCCGGGTGACCGGGGCGGCAGACGGCGACACGGTCACCGTCTCCCTTGGCGGGAAAACCTACACCACCACGGTGCAGGCCGATCTGAGCTGGAGCGTGACCGTCCCGTCGGCGGACCTGACGGCGCTTGGCAACGGCCCGCTGACGGTGGCCGTCTCGGTCACCAACAGTCAGGGCAACACCGGCAGCGGCACGCGGGACATCAGTATCGATGCCAGTCTGCCGGGGCTGCGGGTGGACACCGTCGCCGGGGATGACGTGGTCAACAGTATCGAGCACGGTCAGGCGCTGGTGATCAGTGGCAGCAGCATCGGCCTGTCCAGCGGGGCGGCCCTGACGGTGACCATCAACGGCGTGGCCTATGCGGCGAGCGTGCGGGCAGACGGCAGCTGGAGCGTGGGGGTACCGGCGGGCGACGTGAGCGCCTGGCCGGCCGGGACGGTGACCGTCGCGGTGTCAGGCAACAGCAGCGCCGGGAACCCGGTGAGCGTCAGTCATGACGTGACGGTGGATCTGACGCCGCTGGCGATCAGCATCAGTCCGGTGACCGCCGATGATGTGATCAATGCCGCCGAGAAGGGCGCGGCCCTGGTGCTGTCCGGCAGCACTGAGAATGTGGAAACCGGCCAGACGGTGACGGTGACCTTCGGCGGGAAAAGTTACACCACCACGGTACAGAGTGGCGGTGGCTGGAGCGTGACCGTTCCGGCGGGTGACATGGCTGCCCTGCGTGACGGCGACGCCACGGTACAGGCCAGCGTCAGTAACCTGAACGGCAATACGGCCTCGGCTTCCCACGGTTACAGCGTGGATGCCACCGCGCCCACTATTACCATCAGCACGCTGGCGGGAGACGATATCCTCAACGCCAGCGAGGCCGGCAGTGCGCTGACAATAAGCGGCACCAGTACGGCGGAAACCGGGCAGACGGTGACGGTCACCCTGAATAATCAGACATATACGACAACCGTTCAGACGGATGGCAGCTGGAGCGTCAGCGTGCCGCCCGCCGATCTGGGCGCCCTGACGGGCAGCAGCTACAGCGTGACGGCCACGGTCAGCGACAAGGCCGGGAATCCGGCCAGCGCCGCCCATACACTGGCGGTGGACACCACGGTACCGGTTATCACCATCGGGACCGTGGCGGGCGACGATGTGATCAACATGACCGAACATGGCCAGGCACTGGTGATCAGCGGCAGCGCCACGGGGGCCGCCGCCGGGGATGTGGTGACGGTGACCCTGAACGGAAAACCGTACACCACCACGCTGGACGCATCCGGCAACTGGAGTGTGGGCGTACCGGCGACGGACGTCAGCGCGCTGGGCGGTGGCAGTCAGACGATTTCGGTGACGCTGACGGACCGGGCCGGTAACAGCGACACCGCCACCCGTACGGTCAGCGTCGATCTGACCGCGCCGGTGCTCGGCATCAACACCATTGCCGGGGATGACATCATCAATGCCAGCGAGAAAGGGACCAGTCTGCTGATCTCCGGGACCAGCGACCTGCCGTCGGGTACGCGGGTCAGCGTCACTCTCAACGGGCAGAGTTATCAGGGAACCACCGACGCCGCCGGTAACTGGAGCGTGACGGTCCCGGCCTCTGCCGTCGGCGCACTGGGGCAGGCAACCTACACGGTGACCGCACAGGCCACCGACAGCCAGGGTAACAGTGGCTCTGCCAGTCACAGCGTGCAGGTCGACAGCGCCCTGCCGGGCGTGACCATCAGCGTGGTGGCCGGTGACGATGTGATCAACGCCGGGGAGGTGGCGTCAGGGCAGACGATTGGCGGACGGGTGACCGGGGCGGCAGATGGCGATACGGTGACCGTCTCCCTTGGCGGGAAGACCTACACCACCACGGTGCAGCCTGATCTGAGCTGGAGCGTGACCGTCCCGTCGGCTGACCTGACGGCGCTTGGCAACGGCCCGCTGACGGTGGCCGTCTCGGTCACCAATGACCAGGGCAATACCGGCAGCGGCACGCGGGAGATCAGTATCGATGCCAGCCTGCCGGGGCTGCGGGTGGATACCGTCGCCGGAGATGACGTGGTCAACAGTATCGAACACGGCCAGGCGCTGGTGATCAGCGGCAGCAGCATCGGCCTGTCCAGCGGGGCGGCCCTGACGGTAACCATCAACGGCGTGGCCTATGCGGCGAGCGTGCGGGCGGACGGCAGCTGGAGCGTGGGGGTCCCGGCGGGTGATGTGAACGCCTGGCCGGCCGGGACGGTGACCATCGCGGTGTCAGGCAACAGCAGTGCCGGGAACCCGGTGAGCGTCAGTCATGACGTGACGGTGGATCTGACGCCGCTGGCGATCAGCATCAGTCCGGTCACCGCCGATGACGTGATCAACGCCGCCGAGAAGGGCGCGGCCCTGGTGCTGTCCGGCAGCACCGCGAACGTGGAAACCGGCCAGACGGTGACGGTGACCTTCGGCGGGAAAAGTTACACCACCACGGTACAGAGCGGCGGCGGCTGGAGCGTGACCGTCCCGGCGGGTGACATGGCCGCCCTGCGTGACGGCGACGCCACGGTACAGGCCAGCGTCAGCAACCTGAACGGCAACAGTGCTTCTGCCTCCCACGGTTACAGCGTGGACGCCACCGCGCCCACTATTACCATCAACACTGTGGCGACAGACAATATCATCAATGCCAGTGAGGCAGCCGCAGGGGTGGCGATCTCCGGCATCAGTACGGCGCAAGCCGGGCAGACGGTGACCGTCACCCTGAATAATCAGACGTATACAACAACGGTCGGGAGCGATGGCAGCTGGAGCCTGACGGTTCCCGCCAGCGTCCTGACCGCAATGGCGGACAGTGGTTATACCCTGCAAGCCACGGTCAGTGATAAGGCCGGTAATCCGGCAAACGCCAGTAAAGCGATCACGCTGGATGCGACGGCTCCGGTAGTGAGTTTCAACGTGGTGGCCGGTGATGATGTGATTAACAGTACCGAGCACATGCAGGCCCAGATCATCAGCGGTACGGCAACCGGGGCGACAGCCGGTGACAGACTGGTGGTGACGGTAGGTTCTCAGCAGTACATCACCACGACCGACGCCAACGGCAACTGGAGTATTGGCGTACCGGCAAGCGTGATTTCCGCGCTGCAGGATGGAACGGTTACGCTCACTGCCACCATTACCGACAGCGCGGGGAACAGCAGCACCCAGACCCATAACGTGCAGGTGAATACGGCGGTGGTGTCGCTGGCGGTGAACCCGGTCAGTACCGATAACATGATCAATGCGGCGGAAGCCGGCAGCACGTTAACCATCAGTGGAACAGGCAGCCATTTTGCAGCGGGGACGCTGGTCACCCTTTTGCTCAACGGTAAAGGCTACACCGCGACCATTCTCAGCAATGGCACCTGGAGTACCACCGTTCCGGCGGCAGATGTGGCTGCGCTCAGCGATGGGCAAAACTATGCGATCACCGTTTCAGCTCAGGACAGCGCAGGTAACAGCGCCACGGCATCCCGTACGGTTGGCGTCGATCTGACCGCGCCGGTCATCAGTATCAACACGGTGGCAGGCGACGATCTGCTGAATGCCGTGGAACAGCAGCAGCAGCTGTCGATTAGCGGTGCAACCAGTGCGGAAGTCGGGCAGACCGTCACCGTCACGCTGGGCGGGAAATCCTACACGGCTACCGTCTCGGCGAACGGCACCTGGCTTGTGAACGTCCCGGCAAGCGATCTGTCCTCTCTGGGACAGGGCGCGCAGACCATCACAGCCAGCGCTAATGACCGCGCGGGTAATCCGGGTCAGACCACACACGGAATGACCGTCGATACCGTTGCGCCTGTCGTGACGATCAACACGGTGGCGGGCGATGACATTATCAATAACACGGAGCAACAGGCAGGGCAGACGATCAGCGGCACCACCACCGCCGAGCAGGGCCAGACGGTCACGGTGACGTTTAACGGACAGAGCTGGACGGCGACGGTTGGTTCTGGCGGCACCTGGTCCATTGTGATCCCCGGACAACAGTTCTCGGGGCTGGCTGATGGCAGCTATAACATTACCGCGACCGTTACCGATAAGGCGGGTAACCCGGGAAACAGCAGTCATACCGTCACGTTAAATGGCGATGTCCCGGCGATTGTGATTAATACCTTCGCGACGGATGACATTGTCAGTGCTGCGGAACACTCTACACCTCTGGTGATCAGTGGTACGACAACCGCCCCGGCGGGTCAGACCGTGACGATTACGCTTAATGGCAATACCTGGACGACAACCGTACAGAGTAATGGCTCCTGGAGTTACACGGTTGGCAGTGCCGATGTGGCGGCGCTGGCAGACGGTGGGGCGTATGTGATTAACGCCCAGGTCAGCAATCTGATTGGTAACACGAGCAGCAGCAACCACACCATCACCGTTGATCTCAACGCCCCGACGATGGGCATCAACATTGATTCTTTGCAAAGCGACACCGGTCTGAGTAGCACGGATTTTATTACCAGCACGACGCCTGTGGTGGTGAACGGTTCGCTTACAGCAACCCTGACCGCAACGGAAAAAGCCCAGATCAGTATCGATGGTGGCATCACCTGGAGCGATCTTACCGTTACCGGTACGTCGTGGCGCTATAACGACAGTCGCGCGCTTACCGACGGTAGCTATGTTTACCAGGTTAGGGTGATTGATACCGCGGGTAACGTGGGGGCAACGGACAGCCAGAATGTGGTCATCGATACTACCGCGCCGGACGCAGCGGTTAAAACGCTCACGATTGATGCGATCACCACCGATACGGGGTTGCAGAGCAATGACTTCATCACCAGTGATACCACTCTGGCGCTGAATGGCAGACTGGGCGCCGCGCTGGCAACGGGCGAGTTCGCGCAAATCAGTATCGATGGCGGGACCACCTGGCAGAACGTATCCGTGAGTGGGCTGAACTGGACCTGGATCGACAACCGGACACTGACGGACGGCAACTATAACTACATGGTGCGGGTCGTGGATGTGGCCGGAAATATCGGGGCGACTGCAAATCAGCTCGTGACCGTCGATACGACCAGCCCACTGGCAAGTAAAACCATCGCCATCACATCCATCAGTGATGATACGGGGCTCAGCAGCAGTGATTTTGTGACCCGGGATACCACCCTGACGGTACACGGGACGCTGGGAGCCGCACTGGCCGCCGATGAGCGGGCGCAAATCAGTCTCGATAACGGCGTGACCTGGCAGACCCTGACGGTCACCGGGACCAGCTGGAATTATGCCGATGGGCGTACGCTGACTGACGGGACGTACACCTATATGGTCAGGGTGGTGGATCTGGCCGGGAATGTGGGGCAGTCAGGATCGCAGAATGTGGTGATCGACACGATAAACCCGGAAGCCGCGAAGAGTATCTCAGTAACGGGTATCAGCGATGATACCGGTGTCAGTAACACGGATTTCATCACCAGTGATACAACGCTGACCTTGCGCGGCGTGCTGGGCAGTGCGCTGGCCAGCAACGAATTTGCCCAAATCAGCACCGATAACGGTGTAACCTGGGGTAATGTCACCGTCGCCGCCAACGGTCTGGACTGGACCTATACCGACGGGCGAACGCTGAGCGATGGCAACTGGATCTGGCAGGTTCGGGTGGTGGATCTCGCCGGAAACGTGGGCGCGACCAGCAGTCAGACGGTACTGATTGATACCGTCAGACCAGCACAGGTGCTGACCATCGACAGCATCAGTACCGATTCGGGCAGTTCTGCCACCGATTTCATTACCAGTGATACCTCGCTGACGATTAATGGATCGCTGGGCAGCGGCCTGGCAAGCGGTGAAATCGCGCAGATCAGCGTCAATAATGGCGCGACCTGGACGACGCTGGTCACCTCCGGCAGTCAGTGGAGCTATACCGATGGACGTACGTTAACCGATGGCAGTTACGTTTATCAGGTTCGGGTGCTTGATGCCGCGGGGAATACCGGCCCGGTGGTATCAAAAACGGTTGTTATTGATACCATCAGCCCGAGCGCCGCGCCAACCATTGTTTCCTATACCGACGATGTCGGGCAGCGTCAGGGCACGCTGAGCAACAGCTTAGCTACTGATGATACCGCACCGGTTCTGAATGGCGTGCTGTCGGGACCGCTCGCCAGTGGAGAGGCGGTTTATTTGTACCGCAATGGTATTTTGCTGGGTGCGGCAACGATGGTCGGTGCGCTGAACTGGACCTATGCCGACAGTGGGTTGCTCAGTGGATCGTATACCTACAGCGCACGCGTCATTGATCTGGCCGGTAATGTCACCTCGTCAACCGATTATCTGCTGGCGGTAGACACCTCGCTGCCGACGACCCTGGCGCAAGTGACGGCGCAGACAACACGCGACACCACGCCGATCCTGAGCGGGGTGATCACCGCCGCACTGACCAGCGGGCAGTATGTTGAAGTGACGGTAAACGGCAAAACGTACACCTCGCAATCCGGCGGCGCGGTAGTGGTGGATCCTCTGCATAACACCTGGTATGTCCAGGTGCCGGATACCGACCTGCTGGCTGCCTCGTCAACGGCATACACCGTAACGGCGCAGGTGAAAAGTTCGGCCGGGAACGGCAATAACGCCAATGTCGGAAGTGGTCTGCTCACGGTGAACGCCGCGGTGGACTATACCCCGGCATGGACCACCACAAATAAAACCACTGCCTATGGTCTGACATATGGTCTGGACAGTCACGGGATGTGGACGGTGCTGGCGAACCAACAGATGATGCAGTCCACCGATCCGCTGACGTGGTCGAAAACGGCACTGACTCTGTATGCGTCGGGGAATAACTACACCACCAGTTCGATGGCGGATTTTGACCGTAACGGCACGGCCGATCTCTTCATCATGCGTGATGATTACGGCACCGGGTACGTGAACGGATTCACGAATAACGGTGACGGTACGTTCTCCAGCGCTTATCAGGTTCTGGTGGGAACGCTGACGTGGTATGGCTCCATTGTCGCTTTTGACCGCGAGGGCGATGGCTACCTCGACTTCTGGATGGGGGACGCCGGGGGACCGGATTCCAATACCTTTGTCTGGAATAACGCCGGTACCCTGACGGGCGCCTCCACCACAGGTAATACTGGCGGAACCGCCACAACCGGCGGTCTGGTAGGGGCCTACTATTCCCTCAGTGAAGGTTCCGGTGTGGACCTGAACAACGACGGAAAAATCGATCTGGCGCAGCATACTTTTAACCTCAATAACTATTACACCCTGTCGACCCTGATTAATCAGGGGAACGGGAGCTTTGTCTGGGGCCAGAACACAACGAACGTGTTCAACGGTGGAGCAGGAAGTGGTGCGGCCACCCTGGGCGTTTCCATGACGTGGGCGGATTTCAATGGCGACGGATTTATGGACTTGTTCCTGCCGGCCACGCAGACGCGGACCACCTCCGGCTCGCTGTTTCTCAACAACGGCAGTGGGGTGCTCGGTAATGCCATTGCGGTGGGGGCAACGGGCACCACTTATGCCGGTCAGTACAGCCTGGCGGTGGACTGGAACATGGATGGCATGATGGACATTGCGCGCATTGCCCAGACGGGACAGTCTTATCTCTTTACCAACGTGGGCAACAGCAGCAACTGGACGCAGTCCGTACTGGGCGCCAGCATGACCGGGACAACCAGCGGTGTGGCGGCAATGGATTACGACTGGGACGGCGCGGTTGACGTGCTGGTCACCAAACAGTCAGGCAGCGTTTTCCTGATCCGCAACACCAACACCGTCAGTTACGGGACCTCTCTGCATCTGCGAATTGAAGATGGCAATGGGATTAACGCCTACTATGGCAATACTGTGCAACTGTATAACTCATCTGGCATTCTGGTCGGCACGCAAATTATTAACCCGCAGTCCGGGATGGGCGTGAATGACACGTCAGCACTGGTGAGCTTCTACGGGTTGTCGGCCAGTGAAACCTACCATGCCGTGCTGGTGAATACGGTAAGCAACGTCAGTTCGAATATCGACCAGAGCGTCAATACCAGTTGGGGAGGACTGAAAGCGACCGACGCCACTCACGCCTATGACCTCAGTGCGGAAGTCGGGAGTTCGGTGCACAACGGGAAATTCGTGGGGACAGGCTATAACGATACCTTCTTTGCGACGGCAGGCACCGATACGTACGATGGGGCAGGCGGCTGGACGTATACCTCTGGCACAGGCGTATGGAGCGCAACCGGCGGGATGGATGTGGTTGATTTCCGCTTATCTACAGTGGCTATCACAGCCAATCTGAGCGTTTCTACTGCGCAAAGTACAGGATTCAACACCTCCACATTTACCAACATTGAGGGGATCACCGGATCAAACTTCAGCGATGCGATCACCGGCAGCAGCGGTGATAACCAGTTTGAGGGGCGGGGCGGCAACGACACCTTTAATATTGGCAACGGGGGCCATGATACGTTGCTGTATAAACTGCTCACCGCCAGTGATGCCACCGGGGGGAATGGTTCCGATACGGTGAATGGTTTCACGGTAGGGACATGGGAAGGCACCAGTGACACCGACCGCATTGATATCCGTGAACTGTTACAAGGCAGTGGCTATACCGGTAACGGGAAGGCCAGCTATGTCAACGGCGTGGCAACTCTGGATTCGCAGGCCGGAAATATCACGGACTTTGTCAAAGTGAGCCAGAGCGGTAGCGACACGGTGATTCAAATTGATCGTGATGGGACGGGGGGAACCTTTACCCCCACGAATGTGGTGACGCTGACCGGCGTACATACCGATCTTGCCACCTTGCTGGCGAATCATCAGTTGATGGTGGTGTAGCGATGAAGAACTCAGTCCCTTCTGTTGAAGCATGGCTTGACGCGATGATCACCGTCGCCCGGCATTACCGTCTGGATTTCTCGCGAGAGAATGTCCGTACAACGGTTAACTGGGAACGAGACAGTCAGCGCGAGGAACTCCTGACGGATATGGCCCGCCAGTTAGGGATGGGGCTGCGCCTGATGCCTTTCTCATCCGACTCGCTGACCCCCTGGCGTCTGCCGCTTGTCGCCGTGTTTGACGACGGAGAACTCGGCGTCATTACCCGTCGGGACGCTCAGGGCAATATCAGTGTGCAATTGAGCGGCGATGACCGGCTGGAAACGACGCTGGATGTGGAGACGATTGACGGGCGAATTACGGAACTTGCGTTATTACGCCCGTTAAGCGCGGTGCCTGATGCGAGGGTGGACGATTATATTCAGCCTTACCAGGCCAGTTGGTTCTGGAACATCGCCCTGAAGGACTGGCGGCGCTATGGCGATATTATGCTGGCGTCACTGGTGGCAAACGTACTGGCCTTAGCCGGAATGCTCTTTTCCATGCAGGTTTATGATCGCGTCGTACCGGCGCAGTCTTATTCCACGCTGTGGGTGCTGTTTGGTGGGGTGATGCTGGCCATTCTGTTTGAATTTACGATGCGGATGGTTCGCACGCACTTATCAGATGTGATTGGTAAGCGGGCGGATCTGCGGATTTCCGATCGGGTCTTCGGTCATGCCATGCGCCTGAAAAACAGCGCCCGCTCTAAATCTACCGGTTCTTTTATCTCGCAAATCAGAGAGCTGGAGTCGGTCAGGGAGTTAATCACCTCTACGACCATCAGCGCGGTGGCTGACTTACCCTTTTTCTTCCTGTTTGTGCTGATTTTGTGGCTGATTGGCGGCTGGCTTGTTCTCGTCGTCCTGCTGGCAATACCGTTACTCCTGATCCCTGGACTGTTGATACAGCGACCGCTGGCGCTGCTATCCAATGAGGGGATGCGTGAGTCCGCCGTGCGTAACGCCACGCTGGTTGAAGCCGTTGAATCCTTCGAAGACATCAAACTGCTGCGCGCTGAGCAACGCTTTCAGAACCAGTGGAACCATACCAATGACGTCGCTGCCACAATCAGTATGAAGCAGCGTTTTCTGACCGGTCTGTTGCTCACCTGGACCCAGGAGGTGCAATCGATCGTTTATGTGGTAGTACTGCTGGTTGGTTGCTTTATGGTGATGAACGGCGATATGACCACCGGCGCACTGGTGGGGACGACTATTCTTGCCTCCCGGACGATTGCGCCGCTGTCACAAATCTCTGGCGTACTCTCGCGCTGGCAGCAGGCAAAAGTGGCCCGTAAAGGGCTGGATGAGCTGATGAAGCGTCCTGTCGATCAGCCAGAACACAGCAAACGGGTCCACAAAGCGGCGTTACACGGTCACTATCAGTTTAACAATGCGGTCTTCTGGTACGATGAGGAAGAGAAAATTGCGGATGTCACCCTCAACGCGCTTACCATCCGCGCGGGTGAAAAAGTTGCCATCCTCGGGCGAAACGGGGCGGGAAAATCCACACTGTTGCAAATGATGGCCGGGATGCATATTGCCCAACAGGGACAGGTCCTGCTTGATAACATCAGCATCAGCCAACTGGATCCCGCTGATTTGCGTCGCGATATGGGATTACTCAGCCAGACCGCACGTCTGTTTTTTGGCTCCGTCAGGGAGAACATCACGATGGGAATGCCCGAGGCGTCCGATGAAGAGATTGAACGCGCACTCACGATGAGTGGCGCCATGCCGTTTGTGCAGAAACAGAAAAACGGGCTCAACTATCAGATTCAGGAAGGGGGCTTTGGTCTCTCCGGTGGACAACGCCAGACTCTGTTACTGGCGCGCTTGCTGCTTACGCAACCCAATATCGTCCTGCTGGATGAACCCAGCGCCTCGCTGGATGAAATGACGGAGGAGTTCCTGATCGAGCAGTTGAAACAGTGGACGACACGTCGCACGCTGATCATCGCGACGCACCGAACGGCCATGTTACAGCTGGTCGACAGGATAATCGTGATGGATCAAGGGCGTGTTGTTATGGATGGGCCGAAAGAGGCCATCCTGCGTGAACATGCCGGCGCGCCTCCGGCACCTTCAGTCAGACGGATTATGTTGCAGGATAATCCTGTTCGTTCAGATAAGGGGACCGCAGCATGAGCCGGCAGATTCAGCACAACCCCGGACTCAGCGAGCCGCGTCTGCCGCGATCCTCCCTGGTCGTACGACTCACCGCACTGATGCTGTTCTGTTTTCTGGGCTGGGCATATTTTTTTGAACTTGATGAAGTGACGACCGGGACCGGTACGGTTGAACCGTCCGGACACGAGCAAACGATCCAGTCGCTGGAAGGGGGGATCCTCTCTCATCTGAATGTGAAAGTGGGCGATATCGTTGAGCAGGGGCAACCGCTGGCGCAACTGAACAGGACCAAAACCGAATCGGATGTTCAGGAGGCGTTGTCGCGGTTAAATTCTGCCCTGGCGACCTCTGCGCGGCTGAGTGCGGAAGTCAGCGATAAGCCGCTGACGTTTCCTGTCGAGCTCAGCCACTTGCCGGAACTGACCGCTTCTGAAACCGCGCTATACAACACGCGCAGGGAAGGGTTACATGAGTCTGTCAGCGGACTGGAGGAGGGGATCCAACTGGTCACCCGGGAACTCAACATGACGCGTCCGTTAGTCAGCCAGGGTGCCGCCAGCAGCGTTGAAGTTCTGCGCCTGCAACGTCAACTGAACGAACTGGCTAACAAAGTCACTGATATCCGGACGCAGTATTATGTCCGCGCTCGCGAAGAACTGGCGAAAGCGAATGCCGATGCGGATGCACAACGTGCGGTGATCCGCGGACGAGAGGACTCATTGAGTCGACTGGACTTTGTGGCGCCGGTCAGAGGGATCGTAAAAGAGATTGATGTGACCACGGTTGGCGGGGTGATTCCACCCGGCGGCAAACTGATGACCCTTGTCCCACTGGATGAGCAACTGCTGATTGAAACAAAAATCTCTCCGCGTGATGTGGCCTTTATTCATCCGGGACAGGAAGCACTTGTCAAAATAACCGCTTACGATTATTCCATTTATGGCGGCATGAACGGAAAAGTGGCGGTGATCTCACCGGATACCCTCCAGGATGAGGTCCGTCGTGATGTGTATTACTACCGTGTGTATATCAGGACGACCAGTAATCATCTTGAAAATAAAGACAAAAAACAGTTTCCTATCTTTCCGGGAATGGTCGCCACCGTGGATGTCAAAACCGGAAAGAAAAGTGTGCTCGACTATCTTCTGAAGCCGTTTAATAAGGCCAGAGAAGCGCTGCGTGAGCGTTAATATTCCGGGAAGGCGATGCTCCGTGTGGGTGATGAACACGGAGCATTTTCAGACATAACGTCTGAACCCGTGGGGAACAGTGTCAAATTTCGGGGAAAATACCCGAGGTAAATGCCTCCCTGATCCCCTCAATATTTGCGTCATCGGTGACGTTCAGTGCGGCCAGGACGTTGCAGGTAAAACTGAGAAACCCACACCCGCTGCCGGTAATCAGATTGCCGTCGCGAACCGAAGGTACAGCCTGATATCTCGCCGCACCGGTGTAGGCAGTACCGGCTCGTTCTTTGAGATAGGCCAGCCCATTGGAGGTATGACTGACCTCATTCAGAAAACCGTTGGCCCCCATAAAGGCTGATGCATCGCAAATCGCGCCCACTACTTTTTTCCTTGCCAGCGCCTGTTGCACGATGGGGACGACGCGCTTTGCCTCTTCCCCCCACCAGTTCGTGCCTCCGACCAGGATCAGCGCGGCATAATCTGCTGGTATGGAATCAAACGTGTAATCCGGCAGGCAGCGAAAGCCTCCCAGGGACATCACTGGCCCTTCATCAGGCGCCACAACCTTAACGTCGTACTGTGGGGCCCAGATCCCGAATCCACGACGCAATCCAGGCGCCAGTAAGGCGAACTCCCAGTCTGCATATTCTGGAATAAGCAGAAACAGCACTTCACCTGATGTACTCTCTGAGTTCATATGTCCTCCTGTGTCATTACTCAATATTATCGCGGGAGTCGCTGCCTGTGACACTCTTTTTTAGCGAATGACATTATCTTTTCCTGAAACAGCAGGCTGACAGGAGGGGTATTTTGTTTATTTTTATTTTTAGCAATTCGTGCTATCTGGACTGAGGTAAGGTTGTGGTAAATGTCCGATTAAAAGAATTAACTTTCTTATTTTGTATTCGACCCCAGAATTATTATTTCGAATGAAATAAGACTCGTGACATGCAAAATGTTATTAATTCGCAAAAGCAAGGAAATACATTATATTGACACGCTTTTTCTTCCAGATGACACTCAATACAGACCTCTCATAAATCAATAAATTTCATTTTTAACGCCTTGCTGTTCATCTCTTTCGTGGCTGTATTGTTTTTAATATGGAGCGTTTATATGAATAGAATCTATCGCGTAATGTGGAATAGCACCCTGCAAGCCTTTCAGGTCTGCTCAGAATTAACTCGCCGGGTAGGTAAAACATCTACTGTTAATCTGCGTACATCTCCAGGAATGTGTACGAAATTCAACACACTGGCGCTGAGTGTATTGCTGGCGCTAGCGGGTTCAGCGTCAGCTGCGAGGCTGGAGGTTGATAATGGTCAGAGTGCCACGCTCAATACTGCCGTTGCTTACGATTCCTATCAGGTTGGGTGGAATGGCAGCGGTATACTTAATATTCTAAGTGGCGGCAACGCTTCATTAACTACTATTGAAACCAGCGTCGTTGGCGGTAATGTGGGCTCGCAGGGTATCGTTAATGTGTCGGGTGGCCTGTGGCGATTGTATGATACCGGGAATCAAGCAAGGCCTTTAAATATTGGTCAATCAGGAACCGGTACGCTTAATATCAACCAGGCGGGTCATGTTGATGGGGGGTATTTAAGGTTAGGTGCTCAAGCCGCAGGTGTGGGGACCGTTAATGTTGAGGGTGAAGGTTCGGTACTGACGACAGAATTATTAGAAATTGGCAGCTACGGTACGGGCTCATTAAATATTACGGATAATGGTTACGTCACGAGTACATTAGTCGCCATTGTAGGCTATCAGGCGGGCAGTAATGGCCAGGTTGTCGTCGAAAAGGGTGGCGAGTGGCTGATACAAAATAATAATTTATTAGTTGATCTCCAAATTGGCAATCAAGGGACCGGTGAAACGACTATTCGCGAGGGTGGCCAGATTACTGCCGGAGATACCTATCTTGGTGGCAATGTCACCGCTACCGGCACCCTGAATGTACAGGACCCAGGATCTGTAATCACGCTCGCCAGACTCTATAACGGTTATCGTGGTAACGGCACGATCAATATTTCCAATAGTGGCCTGATGAATAACGGATATTATGCATTACTGGGCGTTGAGGCAGGTTCTCGCGGCGTGGTCAATGTGACTGATAAGGGGCATTGGAATTTCCTCGGTACGGGCGAAGCTTTCCGCTATATCTACGTCGGTGACGCGGGTGACGGTGAACTTAATGTCTCGAATGAAGGTAAGGTTGATTCAGGTATTATCACGGTCGGGATGAAAGAGACAGGGACAGGCAGCATTACCGTCAAGGATAGAAACTCCGTTATTACCAACCTCGGTACCAATGTTGGTTACGACGGCCAGGGCGACATGACTATCAGTAATGAGGGGCTTGTTGTCAGTAACGGAGGGAGTTCGATCGGCTATGGAGAGAGCGGGATCGGGAATGTCAGCATCACAACGGGTGGACTGTGGCAGGTCAATAATACGGTCTATACCACCATTGGGGTTGGCGGCGTCGGGAATCTCAATATCAGCGATGGCGGCAAGTTCATATCGAAAAATATTACTGTATTGGGCGATAAAGCAAGCGGTACCGGCACGCTCAACCTGATGGATACCACATCAACTTTCGATAGTGTTGGCCTCAGTGTCGGTAATTCTGGTAAGGGCACCGTGAATGTCAGTAATGGCGCAACGCTTACTTCGTCAGGCTATGGTTTTATTGGATCAAATATCACGGGTAAAGGGGTTGTCAATATTTCTACGGGGAGTCGTTGGAATATCGTTAACGAGGGAGGGAATGGTGGTAAGTTGCTTCATGTCGGTGAATCAGGCACCGGGGAACTGAATATTACCTCTGGAGGCGTGGTTAAGGCCAGTGATACGCAGGTTGGCTCCCATGAAACAGGTAAAGGAAACGTCCTGGTCGATGGGCAAAACTCCCTTCTTGAAACCCAAAATATGCAGGTAGGCGCGACTGGGGAGGGAACATTAACCCTTACGAATAACGGCACCCTGAATGTCGTTGGTGGCGAAATTTACTTAGGTGTCTTTGAACCTGCCGTGGGGACGCTCAATATTGGTGCCGCTCACGGTGAGGCAGCGGCGGATGCCGGGTATATCACCAATGTGACGAAGGTGGAGCTTGGTCTGGGTGAAGGGGTCTTCGTTTTTAATCATACCAATAATAGTGATACCGGCTACCAGGTCGATATGCTGATTACGGGTGATGATAAAGACGGAAAAGTCATACATGATGCAGGCCATACGGTGTTCAATGCGGGAAATACCTACAGCGGTAAAACGCTGGTAAACGGCGGCCTTCTGACGATTGCATCTCATACGACTGACGGTGTAACCGGGATGGGGGCGAGTGAAGTGACCATTGCAAACCCGGGTACGCTCGACATTCTCGCATCGACGAACAGCGCCGGAGATTACACGCTGACCAATGTGCTTAAAGGCGATGGCTTGCTGCGAGTAAAATTGTCATCCTCAGACAATGTGTTTGGCTTTACCCATGCTACGGGTACTGAATTCGCCGGTGTTGCACAACTTAAAGACAGTACTTTCGCTCTGGGGGGCGACAACACGGCTGCGCTTAGCCACGCGTTGTTGCAGTCTGACGGCGAAAATATCACCTCGGTAAAAACGGGAGAGCAATCCATTGGTGGGCTGGCCTTGAATGGCGGTACGCTGATTTTCGATACGGATTTTCCTGCCGCGACGCTTGCACAGGGATATATCAGCACCGACACTCTGGTAGTCGGGGCGGGTGAGTATACCTGGAAGGGTCGTACCTATCAGGTCGACGGAACCGGCGACGTACGTATCGACGTACCTAACCCGTGGAACGATCCAATGGCGAATAATCCTCTGACCACCCTCAATTTGCTGGAACAGGATGATAGCCATGTGGGCGTTCAACTGGTGAAAGCGCAAACGGTTATTGGATCCGGTGGGTCATTAACGCTACGTGATTTGCAGGGCGATGAGGTGGCGGCGGACAAAACGTTACAAATTGCGCAAAACGGGACGGTTGTCGCCGATGGCGAATATGGGTTCCGCCTTACGACCGCGCCGGGTGATGGTTTGTACGTAAACTATGGCCTGAAGGCGCTGAACATCTATGACGGTGAGACATTGACGTTAGCGGAGCACGGTGGTGCCTATGGCGCGATGGCGGATATGTCGGCAAAAATTGGCGGTATGGGGAATCTGGCGATCAATACCGTTCGACAGGTTTCGCTTTCCAATGGTCAGAACGACTATCAGGGTGCGACATTCGTTCAGATGGGGACACTGCGTACCGACGCGGATGGCGTGCTGGGCAACACGAGTGAACTCAACATCAGTAATGCGGCCATCGTCGATCTTAATGGATCGTCGCAAACGGTGGGGGCATTTAACGGGCAGATGGGCTCGACCGTATTGTTCAAAAACGGCTCGCTGACGGTAAATAACGGCGGGATGAGTCAGGGTGAACTGGCAGGGGGCGGAAACCTGAATGTAACCGGGGGAACGCTGGCCATTGAAGGGGTTAATGCACGCTACAACGCGTTAACCAGCATTAGCCCGAATGCGGAAGTCAGCCTCGATAATGCGCAGGGGTTGGGCAGTGGAAATATTGCCAATGACGGACGGTTAACGCTGAAGAGTGTGATTGGCGAACTACACAACAGTATGAGCGGCAGGGGCGTCTTCAGCGCAACGGCGGCGACGGACGTTGAACTGGATGGCGATAATAGCCGCTTTGCGGGGCAATTCAACATCGACGCAGGTAGCGCACTGAGCGTCAACGAGCAGAAAAACCTGGGCGATGCTTCCGTTATCAATAATGGCCTGCTCACCATCTCCACCGAGCGAGGCTGGGCGATGACGCACAGTATCACCGGTAGTGGTGATGTGACGAAACTGGGCACCGGGATCTTGACGCTCAATAACGATTCCGCCGCGTATCAGGGGACGACGGAAATCGTGGCCGGTGAAATTGCTTTCGGCTCCGGCTCGGCCATTGATATGGCAAGTCAGCAAATCAATATCCATAACAGCGGTGTGATGTCGGGAAATGTCACCACTGCGGGTGATGTGGATGTCATGCCTGGGGGGACACTGCGTGTCGCGAAAACCACTATCGGCGGCAACCTGAAGAATGGCGGCACGGTACAAATGAATAGTGAAGGAGGAAAACCGGGCAATCTACTGACCGTTAATGGCAACTATAACGGCAACAATGGCCTGATGACGTTCAACACGGCGCTGGGTGGCGATAATTCCCTCACGGATAAGATGAACGTGACAGGCGATACTCAGGGCAATACTCGCGTTCGGGTTGATAACATTGGCGGCGCTGGCGCACAAACGGTTAACGGCATTGAACTCGTTGAAGTTGGCGGCAATTCTGCGGGTAACTTCGCACTGACAACCGGAACCGTAGAAGCGGGGGCTTATGTCTACACGCTGGCTAAAGGGAAGGGTAATGACGCGAAAAACTGGTATCTGACCAGTAAATGGGACGGTGTGACGCCAACGGATACGCCCAATCCGATTGATAACCCACCTGTCGTGGATCCGGAAGGCCCGGCAGTGGTTCGCCCGGAGGCCGGGAGCTATATCAGCAACATTGCCGCAGCAAACACGCTGTTTAGCCATCGATTACACGACCGTCTGGGTGAGCCGCAGTATACAGATTCACTGCGTTCTCAGGATTCAGTAACCAGTATGTGGATGCGTCATGTAGGAGGCCATGAACGTTCGTCTGCCAGCGATGGGCAGTTAAAAACCCAGGCGAATCGCTACATCTTGCAGTTAGGCGGCGATATAGCGCAATGGAGCAGCAACGCGCAGGATCGCTGGCATCTTGGCGTTATGGCAGGCTATACCAGTCAGCACAGCAATACACAAAGCAATCGGGCAGGTTATAAATCGGACGGGCGCATCAGTGGTTACAGCGCGGGGCTGTATGCGACCTGGTATCAAAACGATGCGGATAAGACGGGCGCTTATGTCGACAGCTGGGCCTTGTATAACTGGTTTGATAACAGCGTAAGTTCCGATAATCGTTCTGATGACGACTATGACTCTCGTGGCGTGACGGCTTCAATTGAGGGGGGTTATACCTTTGAAGCGGGAACGTTTAGCGGAAGCGAAGGGACGCTTAACACCTGGTACATTCAACCTCAGGCGCAAATCACCTGGATGGGGGTGAAAGATTCTGACCATACCCGGAAAGACGGCACGCGTATTGAAACGGAAGGCGACGGGAACGTGCAAACGCGACTTGGGGTGAAAACCTACCTGAACAGTCATCACCAGCGTGACGATGGCAAACAGCGTGAGTTCCAGCCTTACATTGAAGCAAACTGGATCTATAACAGTAAAGTCTACGGCGTGAAGATGGATGGGCAAACCGTAAGCCGGGATGGTGCGCGTAACCTGGCTGAAGTGCGTACCGGGGTTGAGGCGAAAATGAATAATAACCTCAGCCTGTGGGGGAATATCGGTGTGCAATTAGGTGATAAAGGCTATAGCGATACCCAGGGAATGCTGGGTGTGAAATACAGCTGGTAATCCATAACAAGCCGCATGTCGTCAATGGCATGCGGCTTTACTATCTTTCTTCTATCCGCGATCGCGGATATCTCTTCACTTATCCCGTATAGCGGATAAAATGAGTTTACAGATTGACTTTATCCTCGAGAAGGGATAAAACCCGTAATATCCCCTTGCGCGGATAACTTTCCTGTGGACGAATGACATGAAGAGCTTCCCGATGATCTACAGCCCAACGCAATTAGCGAATGCAATGAAACTGGTTCGTCAGCAAAATGGCTGGACGCAGAGCGAGCTGGCGAAAAAAATCGGCATAAAGCAGGCAACCATTTCCAATTTCGAGAATAACCCTGACAACAGCACATTGATGACCTTTTTTAAAATTTTACAGTCACTTGAGCTCTCAATGACGCTATGCGAAACAAAAGACGCGGCGCCGGAATCTACTGACCAACAGGGTCTGGAGTGGTAATGCCTAAACTCGTAACGTGGATGAATAATCAGCGGGTAGGCGAGTTGACGAAACTGGCCAACGGTGCGCATACATTTAAATATGCCCCGGATTGGTTAGCCAACCGCTATGCCAGGCCATTGTCGCTTTCGCTGCCATTGCAGGTGGGGAATATCACTTCTGATGCCGTGTTTAACTTCTTCGATAACTTGTTGCCTGATAGCCCAATCGTGCGCGACAGGATCGTTAAACGCTATCGTGCAAAATCAAAGCAACCTTTTGATTTATTGTCAGAAATAGGTCGAGATAGCGTGGGGGCTGTGACATTGTTACCGGAAAATGAAGCGGTGACAAATCCGGTGATGACATGGGAAAAGTTAAGTGAGGCAAAGCTTGAAGAGGTGCTGTCGGCTTATAAATCAGATATTCCGCTGGGCATGATTAATGAAGAAAATAACTTTCGTATCTCAGTTGCCGGCGCGCAGGAAAAGACCGCGCTGCTCAGAATGGGCAATGACTGGTGTATCCCAAAAGGGGTAACGCCAACTACGCATATTATTAAGTTGCCTATTGGCGAAATCAGACAGCCCAATGCGACGCTCGATCTTAGCCAAAGCGTTGATAATGAATATTTTTGTCTACTGCTGGCGAAACAACTCGGACTGGATGTTCCTGGAGCCGAAATTATCAAGGCGGGAAGGGTGCGTGCGTTAGCGGTCGAGCGCTTTGACAGACGCTGGAATGCTGAACGGTCAGTTTTACTCCGCTTGCCGCAAGAAGATATGTGCCAGACATTCGGTTTACCGTCATCAGTCAAATACGAATCTGACGGGGGACCTGGCATCGAGCAAATCATGGCGTTTTTGATGGGGTCCAGCGAGGCGCTGAAAGATCGCTATGATTTTATGAAGTTTCAGGTGTTCCAGTGGTTGATTGGTGCAACGGATGGCCATGCGAAAAACTTCTCTGTTTTTATTCAGGCCGGCGGCAGTTATCGGCTCACGCCATTTTACGACATTATTTCGGCATTTCCGGTTCTTGGCGGTACGGGAATACATATCAGTGATTTGAAACTGGCAATGGGGCTTAACGCATCCAAAGGCAGAAAAACAGCTATCGATAAAATTTATCCGCGTCATTTTATGGCAACGGCAAAGGCGCTGAAATTTCCGCAAGAGCAGATGCGAGAAATTCTGTGTACGTTTGCAGAACAAATACCCGCAGCACTGGATAACGTGACTGCCGCATTGCCAACAGATTTTCCACAGAACGTTGCGATGGCAATCAGGGGGAATGTGCTCAGGCTGCATGGTCGGTTAAACCGGGAAATGGAGGAATGAACAGCGTACCAGTAAAAGGCTGTAAGACATTTCAACGGTTATGTGCACAGTGTAATGACCACAGCAATGAACGGCTGGATTCTCCCTGAATCCATATTAGTGCGCATAATGTATATTATGTTAAATTGAATTTGGCAGGAGGAATCCAGGATTCACTTACCGTCTTGCCACTGCTACCCACTGCTGAGCCAGTCAGATCATAAATTGCAGTCACCGGATTGTCTATTCTGGTGACTGCGGTCCTGACATTACGGTACTCTCATTTTCAGGTTCGCCTCGGTCAAACGCAGCATCCCTTCAGACAAAATTATCAGAAGCTGTATTTAATGCCAATCGATGCCTGAGAATCCCGGTATCCGTGGTCACCGATTTGTTGGGCCACACTGCCCCATATGCTCAGTTTTTTGTTAACGTTGCCTTCAATACCGACTTTAGCTTCTCCGATGTTGCGTGCACCGGCCTGATAATCAGAGACATTGTTCATTGTCACACCGACGTTTTTAGAATTGTGTAGCCAGTTAACTTCAACAAACGGTTGCAGCGCCCGCGTGTTGCCAACACCGGTTTCACGTTGCTCCAGGCGATACGCACGCAGACCTAAACGCGTCGACAGATTACCGCTGTTGCCAGTGACGCTTGTTCCATTCGTTTCATTATGTTTATCTGCATGGACGCCCATCCAGACCACCTGAGCTTTTGGTTGAAGCCAGTAACTGACGTTATCGTGCTGGCTCAGATTAAAACTGTATCCCGCTTCAACCGACGCTAACCATCCGTTCGAATCATATTTTTCCTCGGATAATCCATCACCCTGAACGGAGTTAGTAAACCAGGCATGTTGTACCCAACTGTCGACATATAATCCGGATTTGTCCTGCTGGTTGGCATACCAGGTTCCATACAATCCCAGCGAATAACCCTCTACTCTGTTTTTGGCATTATACGCACTGTATTTCGCATCTGTGTGACCCTGTGCATACCCATAACCCGCCATGACCCCTAAATGAAAGCGGTCCAGGCCACTGTGACTCCATTGCGCGATATCCCCGCCGATTTGCACCACATAGCGGTTGGTCTGTGTTTTTAGCTGGCCCGACCGCGTTTCACTGCGATTATGCCCGCCGTCCTGACGCAACCACAGGCTGGTCACTTTTTGCTCGCCGGTTAAAAAGTCGGTGTACTGTGTTTCACCAAGCCTGTCGTGTAAACGGGAAACGAACATGGTATTTGCCTGCGCCAGATTCGCAACATAGGCCCCTGCTTCTGGTCGCATTACATTCACGCTCCCACGGTCACTTTCCTCTACGGGTTGACCGGGGCTTTCAGGCATTTCCGGTTCAGAAGGCATTGTCGGTTCAGACGGTGTTGCGGGTGCTGCCGGCTCAGCCGGAGCGACTGGCGTTTCCGGTTCAACAGGCGTTACAGGTTCTTCCGGTTCTTCATAGACAGAGCTGGTTAAATACCAGTTTTTACCCATTTTAGCGGCGTGATATTCATAAGCACCGGCAACGACGCGGTTTCGTAGCGCAAAAATCCCCTCGGATTCCCCAGCGACAGTAATAATTTCAATGCCATCTGTTGTTTGTGCGCCACTGCCATTATGGTTATTCACAAACAGACCGGTTGTACCCGACGTATTTCCCTGCACCACCAGTTTATCTGTCTCAGAATCGTCATCACCTAACGTCGTATTAATGGTTACGTTACCACCGCCGCTATAATTGCCGTTCACCGTCAAT
The DNA here is from genome assembly GCF_000981805.1 of Citrobacter amalonaticus Y19. NCBI lineage: Bacteria > Pseudomonadati > Pseudomonadota > Gammaproteobacteria > Enterobacterales > Enterobacteriaceae > Citrobacter > Citrobacter amalonaticus. The sequence continues at coordinate 1,556,853 of NZ_CP011132.1, forward strand.
GTTTTAAATGCACCACTGTTGCCAGGAGGCATAAAAAATACAGAGCCGTTATTTGAAAGCGTTGTCACTGTCGAACTGTCAGTCATATTCCACTGGCTGGCATCATTCAGGGTCATTGTGTCAACATCGGGTGTCTGACCGGTGAATGATGAGGCATGATTTAACGTCACATCTAAAGAGCCATTGGCATTAATTGACTGCGAAATAATATCGCCGAAAATATGCGAGTTATCCGCCGTGATATCCACTGCCCCCGATCGTCTTGATGAACTTAAATCTTTGACGTTGATGGCAACATCGATTTCACCTCCCGAACGGCCGATAATGGTCGAGTCATTCAGGTTCAGGGCTAACGAGCCACTTTCATTCTGAATGGCGTAGCCATCATTCGTTTCAATATGGCTCCCCGTTACCTGTAAGCTATTGGCATCGCTTGTGCTTGCGGTGTTAAAAATAATGCCATGACTGCCGTTTCCGGTCATATTCAACAGGCTATTATTCAGTTGAACGTCAGCCCCGTTTTGTACCCGCACCCCGACTGAAGTATTTCCATGAATTTGGGCGTTAAGACGGTTCGCATGTAAAATACTCCCTGCTGTTTTTGCCTGGAGTCCCGTGGATGTAACACCGTGAGCAGTCAGTTGAACATTATCGAGGTAAACCTGTGACCCCGCAGATTCGGCGTTAACGCCGTAACTCCCTGTACCATTGAGTGTAATGGCGGTATCTGATGCAGTAATGGTGGTGGGAGCAATATTATCGCTATTGTTATGGTGCGCATACAGGGCGTAACTGTTATTGCCAGAGGTAGTAATTTCACTGTTATTCGCCAGAAGTATCTGACTACCATTTCTCACGTCAACAGCGATAGCATTACCACCCAGCATCTCTATTTCTGTATTACGAAATTCCGATACTTCCTGGCTTTTATCGGCAAATATCGCACTGGTATTGCTACCATGCGTAATAATATGTGAATCGTTCATCAAGGCCTGAGAACGCCCGATTAGCCAGACTCCGTAACCTACATTTCTATCCCTTTGCGTCTCGATAGTGACATTATCATAAATACCCTTGGACGCCAGCGTCTGGTTTGGCACCTGGAAATTTGAATCCCAGGAGAGTGCCGAGCCATAACTGACATCACCATGAATATAGGTATTCCGGGCGGTGACCAGTGCGCCATTGCGTGCATTAAAACCGGTCGACTGACCAAGGAACGTGATATCAGAATCAGTGACATGAATGCTTGAACCAATATCCATTGCAGTCAACCCATGCAAATTCGCGATCATCACCGTGTTATGGAACCTGGCTGTTGCCCCTTCAAGCACTTTTACGATGTAATTAAAGCTCTCTATTCTGGAGTCAGAGATATCGATAAGTGAATTCAGACCCGTTACCTGAACAGCCTGCGTACGGTCAACGCTAAAACTGGGCTGATTTCTTACATAATTAATCGTTGCCCCGGTAAGAAATATCTTTCCTCCGGAATGAGCAGCAATTGCGGCCCCTCCATCATAGACAGTGAGAGAAACCCCTTCTCCTCTAATCGTCCCCGTTTCAGCAGCAATTAACGCAGCAGTATTATTTAGTATGTGCTGCTCATTAGGGGTTAATGTAATTTCCTGTCCATTCGATGCCCTGACATAGGTGGTGACGACAGCATGAACCTGGGATGATGCCAGGGCGCCACTGATGGCCAGTGCAATTGCCGTAATGTGGAAACGCCTTTTATGGCGGTAAAGCGCAGAAGTTAAGTCCATTTAAATTGATATCCTTATCCATTATAATTCATTCCGAATTTATTAATTAGAATACTATCCGCTGTAGCATTCACAATGCCACTATCTAATCATTAGATTATTTTTAGCTTAATGAACATCAAATCCGTAGTCAATAGTTAGCGCTTTAAATGTTTAAAAATAAAAAATTGTGTTATAATTCAATGAATACAAAAAAACCTATAAAATCAATACAATAAAACCACACTCTATTATTTGAATTAATTCATTTGATATTATTTTTATTGATTTTTCCGATTATTATTGCGAATAATCTCATTATCTTCTTTGCGCTGCGTTTTCTATTGAAGAGATTGTCCTGTCATTTTCATAACTCAAATTACCTTTTGCGACACCTGGTCGATTTTAAATATAAGTTCTAACATGTGGAAAATAGTAAAATAATGACCGGAGCTAATGCAATATCCGCAGATGATCACATTTAATTAACGCTCAACATCAGGCCAATTGCCATTCTGGACTGACCGTGTGACGTTAATGGGTGACTCAGATATTTTCTCTGTGTTTCGTTAACATGTAGTGCGGGAATACAAAAGGTATTACTCGTGATTCAACGTTGAAGGCGATACCGAGTCCCAGCCTGGTTGGGAACCGGTAAAATTGCACATCGCCCCCCTTCTCCGGCTTGACTTAACGTCGATTAGGAACAAAATAATTTCTCTTTTGTGTTAACCGGATGACTGGCCTATATGGATATCTGTTCTCGTGGCGTTTTCTCTTTGTTTCGCGTTAAAAAAATCAGTGCCCTGGTGGTAGCAGCGTTCTTCCTGGCGAGTTGTTCCTCAAAACCCCCGGTTTCACTGGTGACGCCGCCAAAATCTACGCCGACATCACCGTCTAAAACACAGAAACTGAATGAGCCGGTTCGCGGCGTGTGGCTGGCGACAGTTTCCCGGCTGGACTGGCCGCCGGTGGCGTCCGTCAATGTCAGTAGCGCGTCCACGCGGATAGCAATGCAAAAGAAAGCGTTAATCGATAAGCTCGATAACCTACAGTCTCTGGGGATTAATACCGTTTTCTTTCAGGTTAAACCTGACGGCACCGCCCTTTGGCCGTCGTCTATTTTACCGTGGTCGGATATGCTCACCGGGAAGATTGGTGAAAATCCGGGCTACGATCCGCTCCAGTTCATGCTCGATGAAGCCCACAAACGCGGCATGCGCGTTCACGCCTGGTTCAACCCTTATCGCGTCTCTACCAATGTGAAATCGTCAACGGTGAACGAACTGAACCGCACCGTGTCGCTTCAGCCCGCCAGCGTGTTTGTTCTCCATCGCGACTGGATCCGTACCGCCGGCAATCGCTATGTTCTCGACCCGGGGATCCCGGAGGCCCGTGACTGGATAACCAGCATCGTGGCTGAAGTGGTGACGCGCTATCCGGTGGATGGCGTCCAGTTTGATGATTATTTCTATGCCGAATCCCCCGGTTCGGCACTGAACGACAGTCTGACCTTCCAGCGTTACGGCCAGGGATTCAGCTCAAAAGCTGACTGGCGTCGGCATAACACTCAACAGTTAATTGAACAGGTTTCCCGTACGATCAGGCAAGTCAATCCGGACGTCGAGTTTGGCGTCAGTCCGGCGGGCGTCTGGCGTAACCGTTCGCACGACCCTGCCGGATCCGATACCCGTGGCGCGGCGGCGTATGACGAGTCGTATGCGGACACGCGGCTTTGGGTTAAACAGGGCCTGCTGGATTACATCGCACCGCAAATTTACTGGCCCTTCTCCCGCGATGCGGCGCGCTATGACGTGCTGGCGAAATGGTGGGCAGACGTTGTGAAGCCGACGAAAACGCGGCTTTATATTGGCGTCGCGCTGTACAAAGTCGGCGAACCCTCGCGCAATGAACCGGACTGGACGGTCAACGGCGGCGTACCGGAACTGAAGAAACAACTCGATTTGAATGAATCGATGCCACAAATTAGTGGCACGATTTTGTTCAGAGAGAACAATCTCAACCAACCGCAGGCCCAGCAGGTCGTCAGTTACCTGAGAAACCGCTGGTCTAAGTGACGTTGTAACGTAAAGAGAGAACGGAGTCTCTCTTTACGTCGCGTTTTACGGGTTCCAGTTCCAACTCCAGTTCTCGCTTCGGGGTTGGCCTTTGTCATCGTACGTCTGCAGCACTCCCTTCTTCTGCGACCAGTCTGTTAACGTCGCGATGAGTCGCCCTCCACTGCCAACCAGTGCCAGTTCATCGCCTTCCAGCATGGTACAGAGCCCTCCCGGCAGGTCATTGGCCCAACTGAGCGTATCGAACGTTGCGGGTATTTTTCCCTTAATCTGCTGGCAGCGCCATCCGTGGTCTTCATCAACGTTCAGGAGAACAGACATCTCTTTCCCCTCTTTTCGCTTAAGCGTCACGTTGGGCTTCGGCCAGTTACCATTGTGCGCAGGCAGCGGCGCGGTGGTGATTGGACCAATGATTTCAGGCAGCCAGCGGACCTTCGCTTCGTCGCCTGAGCCGTCCGCGTTCCTTTCGGGAAACAACTGCGCTTGCAGGGCCGTCCAGTCCGTCGGCAGGCAATCGGTATATTGAAACTTGTAGATGTATCCGATTGAGCCCTCGGGCAATTTTCCCTTTATCGGCGAATCCGTCATGTAAGAATGAAAGCGCAATGGCGGATAGCGCGTTTCAGCCGTGATGGGATCGCGCTGCGGGTAATAGACGCCTGTCAGCCTCCCCAGTTGCTGATTGGCCAGCGGGGAGGCCACGTCATTGACGGGTTCAAACACCAACAGCAGATGAAAGGTGCCACCGCCCGATCTGATACAGCGAAGTTCTTTCCCGGGTTCGGCTTTCTTAATCGGTTCCAGTGGTTCAATCAGTAAATCGCGGGAGATATTTTCACTGGCTTGCACCACGCTGCTCCGGGTCAGCGTGATGGCGTTTTTGTTATCCTCAATGGCCATCTGCAAAGATTCCTGAGCGATGGCCAGATGCCGGTACGGCATGCCAATAAAGGTCAACCAGTGCGATTCGCCATAGTCGCTGAGCAACAGGCGGCGGGCTTTGCACCCCTCTGCGTTTTTAAGCACAACGGGCAGCACCGATTTTATCGGCAGGTCGGTCGTTGCCTCCGTTGTTTCCCACGGTGAATAACGTTTGACGGTGGCCCATTGCTCACTCCCAAGGGCCATGACCTGATCAAGCACCTGGACTCCCCAGCGCATTGCCGCCGTCCCGTCCCACTGGCCTTTGTGCCAGCTACACAACAGACGCCGTGACGTGTTCGCGTCGCCGGCTTTCTCGATGCGTTTCCCCTGCGCCTGGTGCAGAGAGAGGAGAAAATCGGTTCCCGGCGGGCTTTCGATGACGAAATCAAACGGAACGCGATCGTCACCTTCTTCCCGGCGGCCGAGTAACCAACTCTGCCCATCCTCGCTGAGGGGAAATTGATCGCTCAGCGTCCATTTCTCGTGCGGGTCAAGCATACGGCGGATGCGGATCTTCGCCATTATCCAGTAGGCAAACACATCGTGACCCGTCGGGCGGACGATAATGGCCGTCTGCGCCACTTTGCCATTACTGTCGGTATCGTAAGTCAGGCCAAAAGGACTGTCGGTTTCGATTCCCCAGTTCATCTCGCGTTCAGGCGCGACCGGCTCGCCCAATTCGGTAAACCAGCTACTCTCAGGCAGATAAAGCGTGACCTTCTTTGCGTCATCCACACGATGACCCGGCCCTGCGTGGAAGATGGGATTGGGGCCAAGTTCATTCACCGTGGCATAACGTGTGGCTTCAAGGTCAACCTCGAAGGTTTCCCCGACGCCGCTGTACTGCGTCAGCGCATCCGTTCGACAGAGCGCATCGTTCAGGCAAATCAGCGCCCCGTTTGCACTGGTACGGATCGCCGTGAGCGTTTCCTTCTCTTGCGCCATGACCGTGCGTACCAGCGGAATCGTGGTCTGGACTGTTGGCGGTGCCAGTCGCAGTGACGGATCGCGCCAGTTGATACATGCGGGCACGACGGTACCCTTAGCGACAATCGTGTTCTCAAGACTCTTAACCGCGCTGCTGTTCAGCCAACGGCGATAACGCAGGATCGGGCGCATGACGCAGGCGAAAAAACGCGCGCCGTGATAGCCGGGCATTCGCAGACGACAAAGGATCGCTGGTTCGACAAGTGAACCAAAACACCAGTCCGCAGCGGTTGCGGCACGACTGGTTTGCAGAATATGGCTTTGCGTTTCGCGTAAAGACGAGGTGCCGGCGAACGCTTCGGACCACTGCTCCAGTTGGGTGTTGTCATTTAGTCGTTTGGGGAGCGCCAGCGGGTAGCCCGTCCAGTGCCATTCGTGTCGCTGTACCAGAAATCCTTTCAGCCCGTTCGCGTCGAACCCCTTCCCCGCGGCCAGATGTGCGACGGTATCTGACCCTTGCGGCACAAAACGGAGCGCCTGCTGAATCTCTTTCAGTGCTTTTCCCGCGCCCTTGAGCAGCGTTATTGTGTCAGGTAAACATTCAAACCGGTGTACTACGGGTGAAAAACCGCGGTGTGACGCCTCACTCCACTTGTCGTGATTATCAGTGGCAAAGTCCGCCATCCGCATCTCTGGCCCTGGGATAAAGAATGTCGTTGGCACCAGAGACCAGAGGGTCACAGTGGCGATCGTTCCCGGTTTCAGAATGAGCGCGATCGTGCCCGTGCCCTTTGGCGGCACGACGAGTGATGTGCTTCCTGCCTCTACACGCAGTGTGGCGGGCGTTAAGAAACCTCTCTCTCTGTGGTACTCCGGCGTGACGAGGTAATCGACTTCCGGACCATCATCAAATTTCACTCTCACTCCGATAGCCTTAACGGCGGGATGGCGAGGAAGATCGACCACATCCTCAGGCCGTTTTTTGCCTGTTTTTCGCAGTTTATTGAGTAGCGTGGCGCGCAGGGCTCTGAGCGTCGCACTCTTACCATGGGCGGGTTTGAGCAATTCCTGGCAGATGTCGGCTTCCATCCACCTTATCAGCACCTGCTCTGTGGCATCGGGCGGGGTCAACGTCAGCGTGGCCGATTTGAGCGCACTGCTGTTCCAGTCGTTTTTTCCGTCGCAAATGACGACAACACGCGGGTGCTTGCCGTCTGCCACTTTCGGGTGTTCACCGGCCTGCTCCCGATCTGCCGCTAAGCCTTGCAGATTCCAGGCACGGGATTCCCCTTCCATCAGCCAGGGATCGACGGCCTTCTCTGCGGACTGGACGGTGACGGCGCCTGGGGCTACCCGGCACAAATAAAGATACCCCTCAGCGGGTAAGAAATTCAGTTGGCTGGCGGCTTTGAGTGCACAGGGGTCATCACTACTGTGAAAGTTCTCCTCCAGAATCTGCCCGCCATTGCCCATTGCCGTTCCTGCTACCCAATAACGAAATCCATAGGCTAACGGAGGGAGTCGCCAGGGAGAGATATAATCATCCGAGTTTTCTTGCGGATCATCAGGCCAGCCAAAATCGAGACAGTCGACGCCGTCTTTGAGGCTCACTGCGCCACTCAGCGGTGCGCCCGAATAGGCAAACGCCACCACTTTGCGACCGTTCTGCACGGTCGCCCCCACGGTGTCGTGAAATCGCTGTGTGGGCCCTTTCCGCTCGGTGTCCGGTAGCCACGCCCCCTGCACTTTCAGCGCCGTGTCCGTCAGCCACGCGCAGCCTAATTTGGCTACGACTTTTTCCTTCCCCATGGCCATGGCGACGGCATAGCCGCGAATGTCCCGATCGTCATAGGCCCCGTCTGGCGAGCAGATCTCAACCGCCAGATCGCGCTCCTCGCCCAGGCTGATAACCTTTTGCGCACCGGGTAACTGCATTTGTTCCTGTAGCGTCTGAAGTATCTTATTGATTCCTGCATTCTGCGCGCCTGGCTTTGGACACTCCACCAGCAACGCCAGCATCTCCTGATAGCTGTCACTCAGAACATTGGCCTGAGTTGAAACATCTCCCGCAATCCAGGACTCGATGCCGGCGCGCAGTGCTTGTGTTGCCGCTGGCGCTTTTTCCGACAGATGGAAAAACCACCAGCGCGCCTGCAATTCGGCAATGCCGGGGTCTGAGTAATGTAACGATATCAGCTGATACCACTCGATAAAGTTGAGCGTTGGGTTGTCCGCTTCTGGCTGATGAAAATTTACCGCCACGGCCGCCAGCCACGAGGTCATCATTATCCGTCGGCCATCAGCGGTACTGAGCATCATCCCCACGTTTAGCGCAAAGCCCGAAATGGTGTTACTGCTGTCGTCGACAAGGGGGTGCAGTAACCGATGTTCGCCCGCCCCAGGGTTAATAATGGCTTGCCGGAGCGTTGCCCAGACCTGGGTGTTAGCGTCCCAGGTCTCGATAGAAATAGCCACCGGGTTGCCGCCCTGAAGGCGATCCCAGAACCAGATATGCACAGACGTCTTGTTACGCGTTTCAGTACGCAGATATCCGGGGCCTAATGCGCGGTTCAGCAGCTGATGTTGTTCAATCCCCGGCTGCCATTCGCCATTGGCCGCTTCGGCATTGAGTACATGAGCCAGCATGGGCAGTGGCGCCAGAATGGCATCGGCCAGCCAGGCACGCATCCCGGTTTCCGCTCGTTCGGCGCTTTTCAGTTGCGGCGTCAGCGTCGCGTTGACGGCGGGTTTGATCTTTTTCATCACGACAGTAAAGGCGGGTAAGCCGGTGTAGGGCAGCTTGTCTTTCTCCGTTCTTGCCTCGTAGCTAATCGTCACTATTTCGTCCGTTGTGTCGGCATGCACAGGGCTAAAGACGATGTCCAGATCCTCATGAGTCATCGTGAATTCCGGTGCGCAGGCCTCAGGCGGTACGGCATTGTCAAAGGTGAGACTTCGGATCATCCCCAGCATATCGCGACTTACACCAGCAGGTAACAGCGTCAGAGGGGCAAACAGGTGTGGCAGACTGATATCTCCGCGACTGGCCTGCCCCTGCGCAATGGCGGTGGAAAACGGAAACGGACAACGGCTGCACTTTTGTCTGATTTCGTCCGCCATTTTTTCCTGTAGATTCTGCGAATCGGTCAGCACATTGGTCAGAACCGGCGCGGCGGGGTGAAATTGATTTTCGATAACCAGCGCCCAGCCGGTAATGCGCATTTGCCAGGGCCAGAGCAGCGAACCGACGGTGTCGATCACCGTCTGTCCGTCTATGGACGGGACACCTTCGGGAAGCTCGCCCGTCGGCATCACCCAGTTAACTGAGATTCGCCGTTTTGTATCCCCATCCACCAGCCCTTCATCATTGCCATGCATCATCCAGCTAAACGTTGTTAATGACATAGACACCTCACAAATCCTGTTCCACTGTGCGGGAAATATGTGCCGTGTAGCACCAGCAAACTTCGATAGAAATATCCAGATGTCCGCGCCCTTTCATCTGTCCGTTTCGGTGCTCGACCTGCACCAGTAGATTCAGCCAGGCGGTCAGATAGCCCAGTACCTTTGCGCTACCGGTCATTTGCACGCCAGCGGCAAAAAAGTTCTGCGATGAGTCGGAAGAGAAACCGGCTTCGACAAACAGGCGAATGGCATAACTGCCCTCGGCGACCCCGGCAAGATTGAAGGTTTTCGTCGAGACCAATGCCACGCCAATCGATGCCTCATACTCCGATGTGAGCTTGCCGTTCTTATTCACCGCCGCTGCCCGGGTCGTCAGCCAACCACCACCACCATAGACGCCTATCTGCATGGAAACGGGCGACGCTTTTTCACCAATGCCAAAGTAGGTTTCAATTTGCATCATCCCGTCGTTCATATTTAGCCGGAAACCGGAGGCCAGAACCGATTGACCCAGTGAGACGCCGCCATACTCCAGTGGGCCAAACGCCTGTTTCTGGCTCACCGACGCCCCCGTCGGGATCCCGTCCTTGTTTTTGACGATTTCTACATACGGAGGAACTTCTGGCATCGCGCCCCGTAATACGTCGCCGATAAATTTCAGTGCGGCGTGCGGTTCAATATTTTTCGGGTCGAGATCGAACGTAAACCCGCTGGCCTCGCTGTACTGAATGCGGGCATCCGCAAAGGTCACCAGCGGTTGGCCCGAAAAGTTGAGGATCCAGTCGCCACTGAACAGCGCCTGCGTGCGCGTTCGTGTCGCTTCACTGGGGGAAATATCGACATCACTGGTTGCCACCAGCGTGGGTTTACGGACATCAAGGCTCAGCGGGGGGATTTCAAACAGCGATTCTGTGCTCGTAAACTGATGATCAATAACCGCTTTGATACTGGCGCTACGCGTTTTGGGATCGATATGATGGCTGATACGAATGGCATCATCGGGCAAATCCGGCAGTTTGAATTTCTTGAAGAAGTTTTCAAAATCAATCGCCGTATTACGAACGATCTGTGAGAAATCAACGCCCCGAAGCGACGCAGGAACAATGTTACCGTTCAGTTCGCAGGAAGGGATCGTCAGCCCCAACTCCTTAATCCCGGCATCCACCTCACGGAGTCGGGCGACAAACGGCGATGTTTCAATCTGATCTTTTAGATCGTCGAAAACATATTCAATGTTGTCGGTGCGGATGGTCAATTGTGGAAGCTGTGGCGGATCCGAAAGCAGCTTCACCAGTTTGATGGCCTGACCGGCTTTGGGAAGTGCCTCAGCGATGCCTCTGTTCGCCTGCTTTAACGTCGCGTCGATCGCCTTCGCATATTCACGACTTTTTTGATCAAACAGTCGCGTGGCCTGATCGACAAACTGCTCACGGACCTGTCGGGTCGTCTCGGCTACCTGTTCTTGTAGTTTGTTCGCGACCTCAACCCATTGACCGGCGTCAGACAGTCCCTCAATCAGCGCCTTCACTTCGCCTCTTCGCCGATCCAGCTCCGCCTTTACGACGGCGGCGTTGTGACTCAATAACGCGGTGGCCTGTTTATTGACCTCGTCAAGCCTGGCGGAGAGTGTCGAAACCGCGCTATCGATGGAAATAAATTCCCGGTTCCAGGCGTCAGTCAGGGCGATTGAAAACGGCGAACGGTTGGTGAAGGCAGGTACCCTCAGAGACGCGTTCAGTGCCTCCAGCGCCGCGACAAAATCAGCAAACTCTTTATCAATCGGCTTGTTATCTTCAATTTTTTTTACCAGCGCCTGGTATGCAGCGCATTCCTGTCGCCACGGCGGGAAGAAGGTTTGCGTGGCATTGCCGAAAAGGTTGCCCCGCAGGGTGTCGATGGCGGCGAGCACTGATCCCAGCGTCGTTGTCGTATTGTGCATCGTCTGCCAGTCGAACGTCTCCAGCAGGCTCAATGTATCATTCAGTGGAGCGAGTACCGGCGGGATCTGCTTTTGCAGTTCTGCACGCTGGGCATCCAGGTCGCCGATGTTCCTGATTTGTTCTGACACCTTGCTGATGGTCGCAATATAGGTGGCAACCGCCTGTTCCAGATTGGTCAGCGGCAGTGTGAGCATATCGCGAAGATGCTGAGGCCCCTGCCACTGCGCAGGAAATTTCAGCGCGCCGATGGTGATACTGAGTTCATCAACGCTCTTCATGCCTTCACGGAGCAGGGTCGTCATCGTGGTGCAATACGCGTCGACGGCCAGAAGCAGCGCATCCCGATCCGTTATACCCAACAGATCCTTATACGCCGTATCCGCACGCGTAGTAATCTCTCTGAGTGCTGGGCACAGGGCGGCAATGTTGTTGGGCGCTTCTGCACAAAAAAGACGTAAATCCGCGATGACCGCTTTTGCACCATTCAATGATTCAGCAGAACGTCTGACGAAAGCCTGTACGGGAAGGTTGACGTAACGACTCGCCAGCAAGGATTTTACGCTCTCCACCTCAAGATTCGGATCGTGGATAGCTGACAACATCGTCAGCAAATGGTCTGTCGCCGCATGCCCCTGAGCACAGAGTTCATCGATCATCTGGACCGAGAGCGATCGCGCCAGCCCCAGGCTCTTTTTGACATGATCAATAGCTTCACTCACGCCAGGGGTTATTTGGGCAACCTCTATTGTCAAACGGCTAGTGCATTCATCAAAGACATCATCCACCTGTTTTTTCAGGCGCGCTTTGAACGTCTCGAGGTTGTTACCCTCGAATAACGCCCAGAGTTTTTTGGCATCCTGAAACAACGACTGAAGCGTCGCGTCCAGACTTTTTAGCTCAGCGCTGTATGTCGCGTGCTGGATCAGCGACGCAATGTTTTTACCCTCATCATCCGGTAGCGTACTCAGATCCACCCTGCGCGTCGCGAGCGTACGTTCAATCTGCATTGTGCGAATGCTGGCGACCAGTTCTTCTGTGCCACGACCATGAACAATATTAGAGACGCCTTCCGGACGCAGTGGCATTGAAAATCGGGGATTGGCCAGTGCCTGTAGCGTCAGGCTGGGAACCTGAACAGGCTCCAGAAGCTTGCCTGTTTCTAATCGGATCATTCTGCCAAAGCTGTAATTCTCGTCGCAATCGATGGCTAACTGCGCCTCCCACGTGTCCGTATCTGCCCCGGCTCCGACTTTCGTACTGCTAAAAAAGTAGAGATGCTGTGGCTGGTCGTGCCAGTGTTGCGTCAGTTCATCCCCTCCGCCCCGCGCGACCGGCCCTGCCCACGGCTTAACGTAGAAACCGGAACTGTCCAGTTCGTTAAATACTGGGATTTCGTAGCCCTCATCCACGTCGTGCCCCCATGCGCCATTGACATAAATACGCTGAGTAGCGAAGTGAAAGGCGTGCAGGCACCCCGGCTTATTTTTCGCCGCAGACGCTTCGCCGTCGAAAAGGCGGTACGGTTCGAGGATCTCAATGTACTCCTCCATTTTGCGCAGCAGCGGACGCCCCAAAAATTCCTCATCTTTCTGCTCCCCGGCAAATTGTGCGCCGGGGACGGTGCTGCGGGAATAAACCACCACGTGACGTGCTTTATTCCAGACGGTGGCGATACGGCCATAGCGCGTTTTCACCAGTCGTGACAACTGGCCGTTTTCAACGCTGGCGTCGAACTGCGTGCGCCCCTCATCAAAGGCCGCCTGCACCGCGCCGGTCGCGCCGAGTACCGAGAGCGTCAGTTCCAGCAGACGCACCTCTTTCGTAACGGGGGTGTGTAACACGGCCATCAGTTCAGAGGCAAACTCAATGGAGTACAGCAGTCCGATGGGCAGCGAACGTGCAGCGGTCGGATCGTTCGGCTGGCTGTCCACATAGTTATCCAGCGCGATACGCTGGGAATCACTCAGCGATGCCCCCTCGGGAAGCGGCCAGACAGCTGTGGCTCCCTGCTTTTTACCGCGCAGTATGGCGCTCATACCTTCCGTCAGATCCAGCTTGCGCAGTGGGTAGTTCGCGTCTTTTAGCGTGAACCGGGCGAGACGATTGACGAAATTTTGTCGGGCGGCGAGATGGCGCGTTCTCAGCGTTTTAATGCGCGCTTTCAGGTCGTCAATTGTGATTGCCGCATGAGAGCGAAAATAGGTTTCCAGCAGCGGACTCATGGCAAAGTCCTGGTCACTGACCGGCAAGGCAATCGCGGGTTGACCAAGCGCTCTGGCTATCTCTGAAACAATCACCGTGCGCTGTAATTCCGGCGTGCGCTGATAGGTCAACTCCAGCGGATACGCCATCTCGCTAACCATCCGCGTCAGTTCAGCATCCCGCAGAACGGATAGCGTGTCGCCAGGGTGGACGGTATAGCGGCGGTCTACGCGAGAAGGTCGAACCGTCAACTCCGTGCGTCGGGAAAAACGAAACGGAATCGGTTTCTTGTCAACAATGGGACTGCCCTGTCCGGCGGGCCGAAAGCGGTCCCCGCGAACCATCGCTTCACCCACCGCCTGCGGTGGAAAATTCAGCGAAACGCTCTCGATACCGAACCGCCACTGCGCCCCGTCAGGATCGTCACTTTTCCATTGCGCAATGATATTGCCGGCCTCTTCCGCCAGTTCCGGTTGCAATAACTGCGAGACAATAAACGGCGTGTGGCTAATCTGAATTGCGGTCCCTTGCCGGGGAGTCAACATCCTTTGTGCCTGTTGCAGCGTGACGGTCCACGTCGTATCCCGTCCGGGCTGCCCGCTTTCACACACGATCTTCAGACTGGCTTTAGCCTGCGCGTCGGCGATAACAATGCCCTCACCGCAGTTGGCGCTGAAATAAGGCGGCTCGTCTCCGGCTTCTTCTGCCGTCATGTTGCGCAGGGCTGAACGATGTAAATTCGATTCTGCCAGCACTGGCGAGAGGCTGACGCTGTCCAGTTGCAGCGTCAGTTCGTAGTACATATCGAAAGTGTCTTTTTTCAAAAACAGGCTGACCACATGCCCGGTCGTCGCCAGGTTCAGCGCCAGCCCATCAAAATAGACCGTCTTTTGCGATGCCGGTTGTAGCGGTAACGTGGCGGTGCGCTCAGAAAAACCCGGACGCTCTGTAGATGGAGCCCAGCGAAAAGAGGAATTTTGGCGGGAATCAAACGTCACTGCGACGGCATTATTCACATCAAATTTTAACTGGAGGTTATTATCATCATTGAATATCGGCAAAAGACTGACCCGGTCGCTACGTCGACTGCGACGCCAGCCCGCCTCAATACTTTCCATTAAGTCTTGCCAGGCGGTGGTGAGTTCTGACATTGCAACCTCCAGGGAATAATGAAGACGAAACCGCGGCATCCGTTGAGTGCGTCACGTTTATTTTTACTTATTTCACCCTTCAGAATAGTGCAGTGAATTTCAGGGTTACTCTAAGAGAAAAAGGTTATTCAACCGGAGGGAATCACACTGGGGCATTAATATGAATATCTTTAGAGTAAATCCGCGATCCCCGGATCATCGCCTTCAATCGAATAATAGCGAGGAATATTGGCGGGTCGATAATCCGGATTGGCGTTCATTAAATTGACCACCGACTCATGCACGCTGATTACGCCCGTCATTGGCCGTGGAACCGGTTGACCAAACGGGGGCATCGCGCCAATTTTGAGTTCACGCTGATGATCCTCCCCGGTCCAGACCAGACGGGGTAGCCACTCGGCAAACTTCCACCCCAGCAGCATGGAGTCATGAATGGCGGGAAATCCCGGCATGCGAATCGACAGCTCTTTTTTGGCGCGGGAAAAGTCAATGCGCAGTCCGCTGCGCCAGGCTTCGCCCAGCATCCAGCGAAACGTCATCAACGCCAGTTGCGACTGCGGTGGCGGATAACCACCGCCAACGTCAGAATGCACTCCGGCAAACCACACCTCTTTAAGATCCGTCTTCATGTCATCATTTTTGCGCCAGAGATGCTGGCGAAAAAAACAGCGCCGCTCGTCAATGGACACCGCATGACGGACAATTTCAACCACGGGATTGTTCGCGGTATAAGGAATAATGACCGGATCGTAAATCCAGCCCACCGATTTCACGGTATCAAACAGGCCAAGAAAATGGACGCTCACCCGCCGACCGAAGGTGGACTTGAAACGCGCCTGTAGTTTGAAGTCTGGGGCATGATTTTCCCCGGTTCGTGCCAGCAGCATCGCCCATGCATAGTCAAAAAGATGCGCCTGATAACCTTCGACAATTCCCGCCGTGTGAATCAGCGCCGCCAGCGCTCTGGCGGCATAGGCACCACGGGAAAAGCCGAACAGATAGATGTCATCGCCCTGACGGTAATTCTCTGCCAGGAAGTGATAAGCCCCTTCGACATTGCGCTTGAGTCCCCAGCCAAACGCCAGTCCACAGATCCGCGAAGGCACCTTTTGCCATTCAAAGAGCGTCTCCTTGACGCCAAACGTCCCGACGCCCTGATCGTAATAGGTCAGCACGTCCTCGCGACCTTTAGGCAGTGAGCGCAGCAACCGAATCACATTCGTTGGTTTATGACTGAAACGATTGCCTGTGCCATCCAGAAAAATAACGAGCTGTCGTCCCATCGTAACCTCCACTATTTCGCGTCGGACAGGCTGTGGTTGAACAGAGAGTAGAACGCAATGCGTGTTCTGAAGGGTTGTTGGCGATCAACTCTACAGCGAATGATCAATAAATGACGGCGGTAAATAATAGTCAGAAACACGCTGATTATTACCCTGCGTAAAAATGGGATTTATTACATAATGATGAAGATTTCTTTCAAGAAATCACTCATCTCATTTCATGAAATTGAAAAGCAAGTGGATAATAAAAAGATACCCTTAGTCACCTCACGCCGGTGACGTTATTCTTCTCAATGATCAAACAGATGGACTATACTTTTCAGAAGTCGATTAGTTTAAAAAGTCGCCTAAAAAGGATTTTTCTTGCTACTTTTGGCTATATCCCTAATTATTTCAGGCTTACTTCGTCTGATTGCATGAAAATATGGCTTAAGGCATTACACTATTTCATTAATGTCACCCTGCTACATTTCAGGTGTTCTGTGTTTCAGATTCGTCTTACACTCCCGAATGTGCATATGACCCAGGCCACAATGATGTTCGCTAACCACTGTAAGGATCTACATCATGGAGATGTATCTTAAAAGAATGAAAAACGAATGGGAGGCACTGGTTGAAAACACCCAACCGCACATTCGTCAGCTTGCTTCTGAGATTGCGAAGGCCCATGCACATACCTTGAGCATTGAGTTCTATCGCGATGTTCTCACCGATCCGCATGCCGAAGAGTTTTTGAGTAATGAACAGGTTGAGAGACAGCTTAAAAAAGCCCTCGAGCGCTGGATTATCAGCGTTCTCTCCTGCGACGTTGGCGATATTGATCAGCTTATAAAAAATCAGCATACGGTTGCTGAGGTGCACGCGCGTATTGGTATTCCGGTCGAACTGGTCGAAATGGGGTTCCGGGTTCTGAAAAAGATCCTCTACCCCATCATTATTGATGGTCACCATGATTCAGTTGAAAAATTGCAGGTTTATCATTTCTCCATTAATAGTATCGATCTGGCAATGGAAGTGATGTCCCGCGCCTTCTCCTTCAGTGAAAGTAGCGCCGCCAAAGAAGATGAAAACTATCGTATTTTTACCCTACTGGAAAATGCGGAAGAAGAGAAAGAACGACAAATAGGCGCACTGCTTTCATGGGAAATGGACATTATTTATAAAGTGCTACTCGATTCCGACCTTGGCAACAGCCTGCCGCTGAGCCAGGCGGATTTTGGCTTGTGGTTCAATCACAAAGGTCGCCATTATTTCAGCGGCATTGCCGAAGTGGGTCATATTTCACGTTTAATTCAGGATTTTGACGGCATTTTCCATAATACCAACGGCTCGACAAAAGCGCTGAATAATAAAGCCGCGCGCGTGAAGTTCCTGCTGCAAATCCGCAATTCCATTTCGCAGATCATCACCCTGCTGCGTGAATTGTTTGAAGAAGTTTCCCGCCATGAGGTGGGAATGGACGTGTTGACTAAATTACTGAATCGTCGCTTCCTGCCGACCATTTTTAAACGTGAAATCGCCCATGCTAATCGCGCCGGCACCCCGCTCTCGGTATTGATTATCGACGTCGATAAATTTAAAGAGATCAATGATACCTGGGGACACAATACCGGTGATGATATTCTGCGCCGGGTTTCTCAGGCTTTTTATGATAACGTCCGCAGCAGCGATTATGTTTTCCGCTACGGCGGCGATGAATTTATTATTGTTCTCACCGAAGCGAACCAGACGGATACACTGCGCACCGCCGAACGCATTCGCAGTCGCGTTGAGAAAACCAAAATTAAATCGCCGGATGGTGAAATCATTCCGCTTTCGCTGTCAATTGGCGCCGCCATGTTTAATGGTCACCCGGATTACGAGCGCTTAATTCAGATCGCAGATGAAGCGTTGTATACGGCAAAAAGACGCGGCAGGAATTGTGTCGAACTCTGGAAACCAGCTTCCTGAGAAATATCCGGATGCAGAGGTAAAAAATGAAGCTAACCGACGTTGAAGGCTCCGGAGACAGCATTTTCTTTCCTGCTCTTGAGCAGAATATGATGGGAGCGGTATTAATTAATGAGAATGACGAAGTTCTGTTTTTTAATCCGGCAGCGGAAAAGCTTTGGGGATATCGTCGGGACGAAGTGATCGGTAATGGTATCTCGATGCTCATTCCTCATGATTTACGCCCGGCTCACCCGGATTATATTCGTCATAACCGTGAAGGCGGTCAGGCCCGCGTAGAAGGCATGAGCCGGGAATTGCAGCTGGAACGAAAAGACGGCAGCAAAGTCTGGACGCGTTTTGCCCTGTCAAAAGTGAACGTGGCGGGCAAGATTTTCTATCTGGCGCTGGTGCGTGATGCCAGCGTAGAGATGGAGCAAAAAGAACAGAAACGTCTGCTGGTGCTGGCAGTCGATCATCTCGATCGCCCGGTGATTGTGCTCGACCCTGCGCGGCGCATTGTTCAGTGTAACCGCGCCTTTACCGAGATGTTTGGCTACGGGATCACCGATGCGGCAGGCCAGCAGCCGGATGACCTGCTCAATATCCCTGAAGAGCCGTCGGATAATCGCCAGAGACTCAAACAGTTACTCTGGAAAACGACCCGCGATCAGGATGAATTTCTGATGGTCACCCGCGCGGGCGAAAAGATCTGGATTAAGGCCTCTGTCAGCCCGGTTCATAACCCGCGTAGTGAACTGCAAAACCTGGTGATGACCTTTTCTGATATCACCGAAGAACGGCAGATTCGCCAGCTCGAAGGCAATATTCTGGCGGCGATGTGCACCAGCCCGCCGTTTCACGAAATGGGTGACATTATTTGCCGCAATATCGAAGCGGTACTGCGAGAAACGCATGTCTCGCTGTATGCCTTGAAAGATAACGCCCCTCAGTTCTGGGCCGCGTCCTCAAGAGAGATCGACGCGAAAGAGTTAAGCGTCTGGACGCTCACCATTCGTCAACGTGATGGTGAGCCGGCCGGGACGCTATTAATTAAAACAGCCAAAGGGAAAGAGACCAGCGCCTTTATTGAACGCGTGGCGGATATCAGTCAGCATATGGCGGCCCTGGCGCTGGAACAGGAGAAAAGCCGCCAGCATATCGAGCATCTCCTGCAGTTTGACCCGCTCACCGGTCTGCCCAATCGTAATCACCTGCACGCCTATCTCGACGATCTCATTGTCGGCGCAAAAGCCTTCTCGCCGGTGGTGTTTCTCATCAGCGTCGATCACTTCCAGGATGTCATCGACAGCCTCGGCTATGCCGTGGCCGATCAGGTTTTGCAGCAGGTCATCAATAAAATCCGCGAACGGCTCAGACCCAATCAGTATTTAAGCCGTATCGAAGGCACGCAGTTCGTGTTGGTCAGTGACGACCACGAAATGAGTAACATCACCCAGTTTGCAGATGAACTGATTAACATCGGCAGTGAAGCGACACTTTTTGACGACAAGCCCTTCCCGCTGACTTTCAGCATCGGGATTAGCTATGAAGCGGGAAGAGAACGTGATTATCTGCTTTCCACCGCCCACAACGCGATGGATTTCATTCGTAAAGCGGGGGGTAACGGCTGGCAGTTCTTCAACCCGGAAATGAACCTCGCGGTGAAAGAACGTCTGCAACTGGGCGCGGCGTTGAAAAATGCCATTGTCAGTAACCAGTTGCGGTTGGTGTACCAGCCGCAGATTTTTGCCCAGACAGGTGAACTGTATGGTTTTGAAGCGCTTGCGCGCTGGAGCGACCCGGTGCACGGTCACGTACCGCCCAACCGCTTTATTCCGCTCGCCGAAGAGACGGGCGAAATTGAGAATATTGGTCGCTGGGTGGTCAGAGAAGCGTGTCGCCAGTTGGCGGAATGGCGCACGATGTCGCTGACTATTCCGACGCTGTCGGTAAACCTCTCCGCCCTGCACTTTCGCAGCAATCAGTTGCCGGACCAGGTGTCGGAAGCCATGGTGGAATTCGCTATTCCGGGCGATCAACTGACGGTCGAAATCACCGAAAGCATGATGATGGAGCAGGATGAAGAGATCCTCAGGCGCATTGAGATCTTACGCAACATGGGCGTGGGATTGTCGATCGATGATTTCGGCACCGGTTTTTCCGGCCTCTCCCGTCTGGTCAGCCTGCCCGTGACGGAATTAAAAATTGATAAAACCTTTGTCGATCGTTGCCAGACCGAGAAGCGCATTCAGTCGTTGCTGGAAGCGATTATCAGTATTGGGCAGAGTCTGAACCTGGTGGTGATTGCGGAAGGCGTTGAGACGAAGGAACAATTTGAGCTGTTGCGCTCGATGAATTGTCCGGTGATTCAGGGATATTATTTTTCCCGCCCCATTCCGGCAAATGAGATTGCCACCTGGATGCAGACGGCGCTGCCGTTGAAAACCTGATTTGCCGTGATGAGATGCCCGGTAACACTTTCGCTTACCGGGCAATCCTGTCACAACGACATTACGGCAATTTAAACGATGACACCTGCAAGGCCAGTTCTTCCGCTTCGGCTTTTAAGATCTGCGTGCGCGCCGCCGCATCATCTATCAGCGATGCGTTTTGCTGGACCGTGCTGTCCATTTCCGTGACGGCGAGCGCGACTTCAGCCACGCCCTTGCGCTGCTCTTCTCCGGCTACGCGAATTTCCCCCATTAACTGACGCACCTGACGAACATGCCCGACCAGTTCCTGTAAGCGATCGCCGGCATGATGAATTTGCTGGCTGCTGTTATCGACGTGAGATACCGACTCATCAATCAGCGCTTTGATTTCCTGGGCGGCGGTAGCGCTGCGCTGGGCCAGCGTTCTGACCTCCGACGCCACCACGGCAAATCCTCGCCCGGCATCCCCGGCGCGCGCTGCTTCCACGGCGGCATTGAGCGCCAGGATATTAGTCTGGAAGGCAATGCTGTCAATCACGGAGACAATCTCCACCATTCGCCCCGATGACGTACTGACGTTATCCATGGTCGAAATCACCTCATGCATGACATCTCCGCAACGATTAGCCGTTTGCGCTGTGCTTTCTGAAAGCTCGTCGGCCAGTTGGGTATTACCGGCATTTTGATGTACGGTCGCATTAAGTTGTTCCATCGCCGCCGCACTCTCTTCCAGCGCTGCCGCCTGCTGGGTGACGCGTGATGACAACTCCGTATTGCTGTCGGCAAGGCTGACGGCGTTGTTCGCTACCACCTCACTGCTGCTGCGCACCGTAAGCAGAATGGCGGAAATTTTATCCACAAAGAGGTTAAACGCCTGCGCGATCGCCGAAATCTCGTCTTTCCCTCTCACTTCTAAGCGACGGGTCAGATCGCCCTCTCCCTGAGCAATATCGTCCAGCGCCCGGCGCGTGTCGTCCAGACGAGCAATCAACCGGCGAACAACCAGCCAGGAACCCACCAGCAACAGCGTCATAACAGGGATCAGTACTTCAAGAACATCGCGCATCATCACTTTCGCCAGTCCGACGATACGCTCTTGCGGCGTCACCAGCCCCACCACCCAACCGGTATCGGCCATCGGGAACAGCATTACGCGTGAAGGTGCGTTCAGAATGCCGTCGTTATCCAGCGCAATGGAGGAGACATCGGTGGTTGCGGTGCGCAGTTTCTGCAAGCGCTGAGCGACAGGGCTCAACCACGCGGAAGCCTTCACCAGATCGCCAACGGTTTTGTAATGTTCCCGATCGTTTTGCGGGAAATAGAGAATTTGCCCCTGCTTATCGACCACAAAGGCGTAACCGCCGGTGCGTCCGCCCTGCTGCTGCATAAAGCTGGCAACGTTATCGAGTCGAATGTCGGTCGTTGCCACACCGGCAAATTTGCCCTCCAGTTGATACGGAATGCTGCAGGTCACCATGTTGATCCCGGAAATGGCATCCTGATAAACATCAGACCAGACGCAGTTTTCCTGCGAATGCCCTTTCGCGCCCTGATACCAGCTTTCGCTGTGGTAACCGTTGCCGTCGGGCGCATTATATTCGTCGGAAAACACCAGCTTATCGTCGGTATTGCGTGCCCAGAAAAAACTGCGTCGCGCAACGCCGGGCGTGAACGCATCCGGCTCAGGCCAGATCCCGCCCCCGGTGATAATCGAATGATTCTGCTCGCCCAGTAAACGCGGCACCACCGCGCGGTACAGCGCTTCGTCATTTGGCAGGACTTCGGCCAGTCGTGACAGGCTAACGGTTTCTCCCTCAATACGTGACAGGACGCTGCTGAGTTGACGCGTCAGGCCATGCCCGGTCTCCTCGATCAACGCCGTGTTGATTTCAACGACGCGAGGTTGCCCGCGCCAAAGCATAATAACAACAATCACTAACGTCGTTACGGCAAGTAACGCGATCCCCCCGACGGTCAAACGAGTCGAAATACGTGACGGATACCAGACCATATAAACATCCTTTTATTTTCAGGCTAATTTATATTCAGTATCGGCACGTGTTTTTAGAGCTTTATACAGAAATCCGTATTGTCTTAAATTAATAATGTGACATTGTCACAAATAGCAAAACCCAGCACTCTGGCTGGGTTTAAATAAGCGCTTAATCTTATTTGTTTAATTCTTTTTTGATTTCGTCTTTAATTTTAGTCAATTCGCTTTGCGGATGTTTTTTACAGATTTCAACCGTTAAAGGAACCGCAGTTGTCACCGTTTCATCGAACGTGACGTAGTCTCCGCCCTTAAAGTCTTCATCTTCGTTTAATACCCAGAAGGCAACCGGCGCCATCGTCTGCGGGTTCAGGTCGATGAATTCCTGGCAGCTCATGCTTTTGGGGGTGACGTCGGTTTTCGCGTTAGTCGTTGCTGCACTGACGCTGACACTGGTCAACAGCGCTGCCACTAAAATACCTGCTGTAGAAAGGGAAAATTTGTTCATTATGATGGCTCCGTTAATGATATAAATAACCTCTACACGAGCGCTTTAAACCGTTAATGTAGAACGGAAATAATAATACCCGTCCCCTCGCAGAAATAAATACACGCAGACTTGTTATGGCTGTTATTGATATTTCCCGGTGCCGATCCTGATGTTTGCCGCTTATTTAGCCGTGAGAATGTGATCCCGCCTGCGTATCCGGCAGATAAGCGCCCTTTCGCCTAACCGTTGCACCAAAACTGCACTATGCTGCACAAGTGTTGATCATAAGTTAATTATTTCAGCATCATTTTAACAATTGACGCCAGTCGCGGCGGCGTTTTTGAACATGGCACGCGTCCTGCATTGTTAATTGACTAACAGTGAACGGACCTTTGACAGCCTGGTAACAGCGAGACGGTGATGACAGCAAAACCTGAGTTACTGACCCGAATTGAACAGACCTTCAGCCTGCATACGCCGAGCGAAAAGCGCGTTGCCAGTTGGCTGTTAACCCATGTGGCGCAGATCCCGTTTGAAACCGCCGACAGCATTGGCAAAGCGACGGGCACCAGCGGAATTACCGTCGGACGCTACCTGCGCAAAATCGGCTATCGCAATCTGGAAGACGCTAAAGCCAGTCTGCGGGAACTGCCTGGCATCGTCTATCAGCCCTGGGGCATGAACGAGCGTCTGGACTCCTGGCAACAGCAGCAACAGTTGCCGGACCGCGCGCGTCAGTCGCTGTTGCTGGAGATAGATGCGATCGCCCATGTCTATCAACTGGCGCAAGGAGACACTTTCCAGCGCATTACCCGACAACTGGCGCAGGCGGAAGCGGTGTATGTGCTGGGGATCCAGTCGACGCGGGGGATCGCTAATGCCTTTTTCAGTCACCTCGAGTATCTGCGTCCCAGGGTGAACTACTCCGAAGGGCTCTCCGGCAGTTGGGTGGAATCTCTCAATTCCGGGTTTGAGAAACCGTATGTGGTGCTGACCGATACCCGCGCTTACTCCGCCATCGCCCGGCAGTACTGTCGCGTCGCCAGCGAGCGGCAAATACCGTTGGCGCTGATAACCGATGTTTGGTGCCCCTGGGCGCGAGATTACGCCATCGACTTGCTACAGGTGAAAACTGACACCGGACACTTCTGGGATTCGCTGGCCCCGGTGAGCTGTCTGTTCAACTTGCTGCTTTCCGGCGTCGCGGACCAACTGGGCGACTCCCTTACCGGGCGGCTACAGACCAACCGCCAGTTACAACAAGAATTTGGTCAATTCGAACAATAAACAGGAAACGTGCTATGTCTGAAACTCCGCAACTGGTCTGCCTGTCGGTGATTTTTCCGACGCTGGATATCGACCTCAAATACGCGACCGCCGATAACCTGACGGGCGCGCCGATTTATCGCGAATCGCGCTGCCTGCTGCACGAGGATGCCGTCACCGCGCTGGCGAAAAGCATCAGCATCGCACAACTGGCGGGTCTTTCGCTGGTGGTTTATGACGCCTATCGCCCACAGCAGGCGCAGTCGATCCTGTGGGATGCCTGTCCGGATCCGCAGTATGTGGTTGATGTCGCCATCGGCTCTAACCACAGCCGCGGAACGGCCATCGATGTCACCCTGAAAGACGCGGACGGCAACATTCTGGATATGGGCGCGGGTTTTGATGAGATGCACGATCGTTCACATGCTTACCACCCTTCTGTGCCTGCTGCCGCGCAGCGTAACCGACTGTTACTCAACGCCATTATGTATGGCGGTGGCTTCGTTGGTATCAGCAGCGAGTGGTGGCACTTTGAGTTACCTGCCGCGAGTCGCTATCCGCTGCTGGAAGACTGTATTACCTGTTTTCCCGTTACAACCACAACGACACACACATCCTTTTGATTCCGGAGCTTCGTCATGAAATTAACTTTGTTGTTTCGCCCCGCGTTGATTGCTGTTGCCCTGGCAATGACCCTGCCTGCGGCACAGGCTGCCGTCCCGAAGGACATGCTGGTGATCGGCAAAGCCGCCGATCCGCAAACGCTTGACCCGGCGGTCACCATTGATAATAACGACTGGACGGTGACTTATCCGTCCTATCAGCGCCTGGTGAAGTACAAAACCGAGGGCGACAAAGGCTCTACCGAGGTTGAAGGCGATCTGGCAAGCGGCTGGAAGGCCTCTGACGATCAGAAAGAGTGGACCTTTACGCTTAACGAACAGGCCAAATTTGCCGACGGCTCCGCTGTGACCGCCGACGCGGTGAAACAGTCCTTCGAGCGCCTGCTGAAAATCAGCCAGGGGCCAGCAGAAGCCTTTCCTAAAGATCTCAACGTGGAGGCTGTCGATGCGCACACGGTGAAATTCACCCTCAGCCAGCCGTTTGCCCCGTTCCTCTATACGCTGGCCAATGACGGCGCGTCGATCATCAACCCTGCCGTGCTGAAAGAACATGCGGCGGACGACGCCCGTGGTTTTCTGGCGCAAAACACCGCAGGCTCCGGGCCGTTTATGTTGAAAAGCTGGCAGAAAGGTCAACAGCTGGTGCTGGTTCCGAACCCGCATTACGCCGGACCCAAACCGAATTTCAAGCGCGTGTCGGTGAAAATTATCGGTGAAAGCGCGTCGCGTCGTCTGCAACTGTCGCGTGGGGATATCGACATCGCCGATGCCCTGCCGGTGGATCAGCTCAGTGCATTAAAACAGGAAGGCAACGTCGCCGTGGCGGACTATCCGTCGCTGCGCGTGACCTATCTTTATCTGAACAACAGTAAAGCGCCGCTGAATCAGGTGGATCTGCGTCGGGCGATCTCCTGGTCCACCGACTATCAGGGCATGGTGAAAGGGATCCTCAGCGGTAACGGGAAACAGATGCGCGGGCCGATCCCGGAAGGCATGTGGGGTTACGACGCCTCTGCGCTGCAATACAGCCTTGATGACACTAAAGCGAAAGCGGAATGGGAAAAAGTCGCCAGTAAACCCACCAGCCTGAGCTTCCTCTATTCCGATAACGATCCCAACTGGGAGCCGATTGCCCTCGCCACCCAGGCCAGCCTCAGCAAACTGGGCATAACCGTGAAGCTGGAAAAACTGGCGAATGCCACCATGCGCGATCGCGTGGGTAAAGGCGATTACGACATTGCCATCGGCAACTGGAGTCCGGACTTCGCTGACCCGTATATGTTCATGAACTACTGGTTCGAGTCTGACAAGAAAGGACTGCCCGGCAACCGTTCGTTCTATGAAAACGCCGAGGTCGACAAACTGTTGCGCAGTGCGCTGAGCACCACCGATCAGACCGCCCGAACCACGGACTACCAGCAGGCACAGAAAATCGTCATTGATGAAGCGGCCTACGTCTATCTGTTCCAGAAGAACTACCAGTTAGCGATGAACAAAGAGGTCAAAGGCTTCGTGTTCAATCCGATGCTCGAGCAGGTCTTTAATATCGGCACCATGAGCAAATAAGCCACGTTAATGCGGAGCCGCACTGGCTCCGCCAGGGGAAGCCAATGACTTTCTGGAGCATTTTACGCCAGCGCTGCTGGGGACTTATCCTTGTGGTGGCCGGCGTTTGCGTCATCACCTTTATTATTTCACACCTGATTCCGGGCGATCCGGCGCGCCTGCTGGCGGGCGACCGGGCAAGCGAAGAGATTGTCGAAAACATTCGCCAGCAGCTTGGGTTGAATCAACCGCTGTACGTGCAGTTTGCACGCTACGTAGGCGATGTCTTCCAGGGCGACTTAGGCATTTCGATTCGTACCGGGCGTCCGGTGATGGAAGAACTGCGCGTCTTTTTCCCGGCGACGCTGGAACTGGCCTTTTGCTCGCTGCTGCTGGCGCTGGTCATCGGTATTCCGTTGGGCATCCTCTCCGCCGTCTGGCGTAATCGCTGGCTGGACCACCTGGTACGCCTGATGGCGATCACCGGTATATCGACGCCGGCTTTCTGGCTGGGTCTGGGCGTTATCGTGCTGTTTTACGGCCAACTGCACATTTTACCGGGAGGCGGACGGCTGGATGACTGGTTGGATCCGCCGACGCAGGTCACCGGATTTTATCTGATAGATGCCCTGCTGGAAGGCAACGGCGAGGTCTTTTTTAATGCGCTGCAGCATCTGATCTTACCGTCGCTGACGCTGGCGTTCGTTCACCTGGGAATTGTGGCACGGCAAATTCGTTCTGCGATGCTGGAACAGCTCAGTGAAGATTATATCCGCACGGCCAAAGCCAGCGGTCTCCCCGGCTGGTACATCGTGCTCTGTTACGCCCTGCCCAACGCACTGATCCCGTCGATTACCGTACTCGGACTGGCGCTGGGCGATCTGCTGTATGGCGCGGTATTGACCGAGACGGTTTTTGCCTGGCCCGGTATGGGCGCCTGGGTTGTGACGTCGATTCAGGCGCTCGATTTCCCGGCAGTGATGGGCTTTGCCGTGGTGGTCTCTTTTGCTTATGTACTGGTCAACCTGGTGGTCGATTTGCTCTATCTGTGGGTAGACCCACGCATCGGGCGCGGAGGTGCTGAATGATGTTAACCGAAGAGACTCCGACACCGGTTCGCGCGACGCGTCGGCGTATTGACTGGGCCAGACTGTTCTGGCTGATGAAAGGCAGTCCGCTGACCATGATTGGCGGGGCGATCATTGTTCTGATGCTGCTGCTGATGGTGCTGTCGCCGTGGCTAACGCCTTACGATCCCAATGCCATTGATTTAAGCGCGCGGCTGTTACCGCCGACGGCAGCGCACTGGTTCGGGACGGATGAGGTTGGCCGGGATTTGTTCAGCCGCGTGCTGGTGGGCAGCCAGCAGTCGATTGTCGCCGGGCTGGTGGTGGTCGCAATTGCGGGCGGCATTGGCTCACTGCTCGGTTGTCTGTCCGGCGTGATGGGCGGTCGCGCTGACGCCATCATCATGCGGATAATGGATATCATGCTGTCGATCCCCTCTCTGGTGCTGACGATGGCGCTGGCCGCAGCGCTGGGTCCGAGCTTGCTTAACGCGATGCTGGCGATTGCCATTGTGCGTATTCCCTTTTATGTGCGACTGGCGCGCGGACAAACGCTGGTCGTGCGCCAGTTTGCCTACGTCCAGGCCGCCCGCACGTACGGCGCCTCCCGCTGGCATTTGATCAGTTGGCACATTCTGCGCAACTCGCTGCCGCCGCTGATTGTGCAGGCGTCGCTGGATATCGGCAGCGCCATCCTGATGGCGGCGACATTAGGTTTTATCGGGCTTGGCGCCCAGCAACCGAGCGCAGAATGGGGCGCAATGGTGGCGATTGGCCGCAATTATGTTCTCGATCAATGGTGGTATTGCGCCTTCCCTGGTGCTGCCATCCTGATTACCGCCGTCGGTTTTAACCTGTTCGGTGACGGGATCCGCGATCTACTGGATCCGAAAGCAGGAGGAAAACAGTGATGACCCAACCGGTGCTGGAAATAGACGATTTACACTTAAGCTTTCCGGGATACAAAGCCGATGTTCACGCCCTGAGCCATGTATCGCTTCGCATTCATCGCGGCGAAATTGTCGGCGTGGTGGGCGAATCGGGTTCCGGGAAGTCAGTCACCGCGATGCTCACCATGCGTCTGTTGCCGGAAGGCAGCTATCGCATCCATCAGGGGCGCGTCGCGTTACTGGGCGAAGATGTATTAAACGCCAGTGAGAAGCAGATGCGCCAGTGGCGTGGCGCACGCGTGGCGATGATCTTCCAGGAGCCGATGACGGCCCTCAACCCGACGCGCCGCATCGGCCAGCAGATGGTGGAGGTGATTCGCCATCACCAGACGGTGAGCCGTGCGCAGGCCCGCGAAAAGGCGATTACCCTGCTGGAGGAGATGCAGATCCCCGACGCCGCCGGGGTGATGACCCGCTTTCCGTTTGAGCTTTCGGGCGGCATGCGTCAGCGGGTGATGATCGCCCTTGCCTTCTCCTGCGAACCGGAACTGATCATCGCCGATGAACCGACCACCGCGCTGGACGTCACCGTACAGTTGCAGGTACTGCGGCTGCTGAAACACAAAGCCCGCGCCAGCGGTACGGCCGTGCTGTTTATCAGTCATGATATGGCAGTGGTATCGCAATTGTGCGATCGGCTGTATGTGATGTATGCCGGAAGTGTGATTGAAAGCGGTCCGACCGATGCCGTGATCCACCATCCGACCCATCCCTATTCGATTGGCCTGCTCAAATGCGCGCCGGAACAAGGTGAACCGCGCCAACCGCTGCCAGCCATTCCCGGCACCGTGCCGGATCTTACCCGTTTGCCGCACGGCTGCGCGTTTCGGGATCGCTGTTTTGCCGCAGGTCCGCTTTGCGACACCATCCCCACCATGAATCCACTCGGCGCTGGCGACCAGCGGTCGGCCTGCTGGTATCCCCATCTGGAGCGTTCCCATGTCTGAAACATTACTGGCCTTACAGGATGTGCACGTCAATTTCCCGGCGAAGAAGAACTGGCTGGGACGGGTGACCGAACGCGTGCACGCGCTCAACGGCATGGATTTACAGATCCGCCGGGGCGAAACGCTGGGGATTGTGGGGGAATCCGGCTGTGGGAAAAGTACGCTGGCGCAGTTGCTTATGGGGATGCTGAAGCCCAGCCAGGGGCAATATCAGCAGGATTCACCATCGACCGAAATGCAGATGGTGTTTCAGGACCCGCTCTCCTCGCTGGATCCGCGTCTGCCGGTCTGGCGAATTATCACCGAGCCGGTGTGGATCCAAAAACGCAGCAGCGAACGGGAGCGACGGGCACTGGCAGCAACCTTAGCAAGCCAGGTCGGGATCCGCCCGGAATATCTCGACCGCCTGCCGCACGCGTTCTCCGGCGGGCAGCGTCAGCGTATCGCGATTGCCCGCGCGCTGTCGTCAGAACCGGATGTGATCGTGCTGGATGAACCGACGTCGGCGCTGGATATTTCCGTTCAGGCGCAGATCCTGAATCTGCTGGTCGCGCTGCAGGCCAGCCGCAATCTGACCTACATTCTGATCTCGCATAACGTCTCGGTGGTACGTCATATGAGCGACCGGGTGGCGGTGATGTACCTCGGGCAAATCGTCGAACTCGGCGAAACGGCGCAGGTCCTCACCACTCCGGCACATCCTTATACCCGTCTGCTGCTGGATTCTGTACCGAAAACCGGCGCGCCGCTTGATGAAGAACAGGTGATCCGTAAAACGGAATTGCCCGGCAACCGGGTTCTGCCAGTGGGCTGTTTCTTTCGTGAACGGTGTCCGTTCGCCAGCAGTGGATGTGAAAACCGACAGGCGCTGCGCAGACTTGATGCGGGAACCGACGTGCGTTGTTGGCGTGCGTGATGGCACGTGGTAAGGCTTTTTGCCCGGTCAGCATTGCGCGACCGGGCAATACTGTCGTTACGACTTCAGCTGGTAATCGAGGGTGATTTCCGCTTTCAGCACCTGCGATACCGGGCAACCGGCTTTCGCTTTCTGGATGATGCCGTCGAAGGTGGCGGCATCGATTCCCGGTACTTTCACTTCGCTGTGCAGCGCGATTTTGGTAATGGCAAAACCGGCATCGACTTTGTCCAGCGACACGTCAGCCGTGGTGTCGATGGCATCCGGCGTGAAGCCCGCTTCACCGAGCATCAACGACAGCGCCATTGAAAAACAGGCGGCATGCGCCGCGCCGATCAGTTCTTCCGGGTTGGTGCCTTTCACCCCTTCAAAACGGGTATTAAAACCATAAGGCTGCTGGTTCAGCACGCCACTTTCCGTCGAAACCGTGCCTTTTCCGCGTTTGATGTCGCCTTCCCAGTGTGCCTGACCTTTCTTATGGATTGTCATCGTTCTCTCCTTTTTATCGTCGGGATAACAAGTATAGGACGCTCAGCAGATTTTGTGGCGGTAAGCAGAGACTTCTTAATTCCCTGCTTACACATTGACCTTTCAGAGAAAATGGCCGACCATCAATCAGGTCGGTATTTTTCTGTATCGTCGACCTTAAGGGTTATATTTCGTCCGAAGTCACATGGACTCATCCTTGAACCAGTAACAGGATAAAGGAGTTAGAATGAAATCGAACCGTCAGGCCCGTCATATTCTTGGACTGGACCATAAGATCTCCAATCAGCGCAAAGTGGTGACTGAAGGTGAACAAACCAGCGTGGTGAACAACCCTACCGGCAGAAAACGCCACGCAGACAGCAAAAAGTAACCGTACAGCCCGAATATGACGATAAACACCATCGCACCCGCGATGGTGTTTTTGCTTACAAAAAGCCTTAATCCATTCGCAATGCTTTATACTCTCTGCCCGATACCCTGGTGGAATGGCAACGTATTATAAAAAGTGCCAGGGACGGATATTCAAAAAAAGAGTGAGTGACATGGAAACCAAAAACAAAAAAATGCGTTCCCTTTATATTCCTTACGCTGGCCCGGTACTGCTGGAATTTCCCTTACTGAATAAAGGCAGTGCATTCAGTATGGAGGAACGCCGTAACTTCAACCTGCTGGGGTTACTGCCGGAAGTGGTCGAGTCGATTGAAGAACAGGCGGAACGCGCCTGGATCCAGTATCAGGGATTCAAAACGGAGATCGACAAGCACATCTACCTGCGCAATATTCAGGATACCAACGAAACCCTGTTCTACCGACTGGTTAACAACCATCTCGATGAGATGATGCCGGTTATCTACACGCCAACGGTGGGCGCGGCCTGTGAACGCTTCTCCGAGATTTATCGTCGCGCGCGCGGCGTGTTCATCTCCTACCAGAACCGCCACAACATGGACGATATCCTGCAAAACGTCCCCAACCACAACATCAAAGTGATTGTGGTGACCGACGGCGAACGTATCCTCGGTCTTGGCGACCAGGGGATCGGCGGAATGGGCATTCCCATCGGTAAGCTTTCACTGTACACCGCCTGTGGCGGAATAAGCCCTGCCTATACTTTGCCCGTGGTGCTGGATGTGGGAACCAACAATCCACAACTGCTCAACGATCCGTTGTACATGGGCTGGCGGAATCCGCGCATCACCGACGACGAATACTATGCGTTTGTTGATGAATTCATTCAGGCCGTTAAGCAGCGCTGGCCGGACGTTCTGCTGCAGTTCGAAGACTTCGCGCAGAAAAACGCCATGCCGTTACTTAACCGCTATCGCGACGAAATCTGCTCCTTCAACGACGACATTCAAGGTACCGCCGCGGTGACCGTGGGTACGCTGATCGCCGCCAGTCGTGCGGCAGGTAGCCAGCTCAGCGAGCAGAAAATTGTCTTCCTTGGCGCAGGGTCCGCCGGTTGTGGTATCGCCGAACAGATAATCGCCCAAATCCAGCGTGAAGGATTAAGCGAAGAGGCCGCGCGCCAGAGAGTCTTCATGGTGGACCGCTTTGGCCTGCTGACCGACCAGATGCCGAATCTACTCTCCTTCCAGACCAAACTGGTGCAGAAGCGTGAAAATCTGCACTCGTGGGATAGCGACAGCGACGTGCTGTCGTTGCTGGACGTGGTCCGTAACGTTAAGCCCGATATTCTGATCGGCGTTTCCGGACAAACGGGACTGTTCACCGAAGAGATCATCCGCGAAATGCACAAGCATTGTCCGCGCCCGATCGTGATGCCGCTGTCTAATCCCACCTCGCGTGTGGAAGCGACGCCGCAGGACATCATCGCCTGGACGGAAGGTAACGCGCTGGTCGCCACCGGCAGTCCGTTCATGCCAGTGGTCTGGAAAGACAAAATCTATCCTATTGCCCAGTGTAACAACGCCTATATTTTCCCGGGGATTGGGCTGGGCGTGATTGCCTCCGGCGCATCTCGCATTACCGATGAGATGTTGATGTCCGCCAGTGAAACGCTGGCCCAGCATTCGCCGCTGGTGCTTAACGGTGAAGGGCTGGTGTTGCCGGAACTGAAAGACATTCAGACCGTCTCTCGCGCCATTGCGTTTGCCGTCGGTAAGATGGCGCAGCAACAGGGCATGGCAGTGAAAACCTCCGCCGAAGCGCTGTTGCAGGCGATTGAAGAGAACTTCTGGCAGGCGGAATATCGCGACTATCGTCGTACTTCCATCTGATGAACCGCCCGGTGGCGCACGCTGCCGGGCCTTCAGACTTGCGCTATTTCATCACTTGCGCTTACACTTTCAGCATCAATTAACATTCGGATAAATAAAAGGAGGATACTTATGCTGTACTGTGAACGATTCATCGCTTCACATGCTTTTGGCGATCGCCAGTGCTCAAGCGTTATCGGTATCGTGCTGCGATAACTTCGGCTTGAGCGAAGCTAACTTCTGAAATCCCCTTCTCTCGGGCTTACCGGGTTATCGTCAGCGATGTTTGACGAGGCGTTTTGACGCCTGTAACTCTTGAGTAAGCAACAATGAGTACATTACTAACCGCACAATCTCTACACGTTGATATGGCGTTCGGCACACTTTTCGACGATCTGACGTTTACCCTGAAAAAAGGCGATCGCATTGGGCTTATCGGCTACAACGGTTGTGGCAAAAGCACACTGCTGAAAGTTCTCGACGGTTCGATTGTCCCGACGAGTGGAACCCTGGCGCTAGCGAACCACTGCCATCTTGCCCGTGTCGAACAACATTTGCCTGATGAGATCCTACCGTTGACGTTACAGGAAGCCGTTCTGGCTCAACTTCCTGAACATGAACGCGCCAGTCAACTCTGGCAGGTCGACGCGTTGCTCGCGCAGATGGGCTTTAGTCCCCAGGATCTGCAATTAACCGCGCAAACGCTGAGTGGTGGTCAGCATACGCGCCTGCTGCTGGCCCGCGCGCTAATGCGTCATCCTGACCTCCTGCTGCTTGACGAGCCGGGCAACCATCTGGATTTGCCCACGCTACTGTGGCTGGAACAGTTTTTACAGAACTGGTCCGGCAGTTTTGTGGTGGTGTCCCACGATCCTCAACTGCTGGATGCGATCACCAACGGCACCTGGATCCTGCGCGATCGTACCCTGCATTCCTTTGCGCTGCCCTGCAGCGCGGCCCGGCAGGCACTGACTGAGCGCGATGCCAGCGACGCATTGCGGCATAAAGCGGAGCAAAAAGAGATCGATCGCGTTACCGCCAGCGCTAAACGACTGGCAACCTGGGGTCGGGTGTACGACAACGAAGATCTGTCGCGCAAAGCGAAGCAAATGGAAAAACAGGTGTTACGTCTGAAGGAGGTGCAAACGGATCTGACGGCAGGAAGTCAGTGGTCACTAACATTGCACGGAGACGCCCTCCGGGCAGACCGTTTGCTGGAAATGTCGCACCTGTCGGTCACGCCTGCTCCTGGGGCGCCGACGCTGTTTACCCTTGCCGGCTGCCGCCTGAAGAGTGGCGATCGGGTGGCGATTGTCGGGCGTAACGGCTGCGGTAAATCCTCGCTGTTAAGACTTATCTGGCAGCATTATCAGACGGAACGGGCGTCAGATTCGCTGCGCCTCCACCCTCGCGTAACGCTTGGCTACTACGACCAGACGCTGCATCAACTGCCGGATGACGCGTCGTTGTTTGACGCCCTTGAACCGTTCGCCCCACAGCCGGATATCCGCAAAATGGCGCTGATTAGCGCGGGATTTCCGTGGATTCGCCATGCGCAATCGGTCAGTACATTAAGCGGCGGCGAACGTTCGCGTCTGCTGTTCGTTGGACTGTCGCTGGCGCGCTATAGCCTGCTCATGCTGGATGAACCGACTAACCATCTGGATATGGAAGGCAAAGAGGCGCTCGCTCAGACGCTGCAAACCTTTGAGGGTGGCGTACTGTTGGTCAGCCACGATCGTCAACTCATCAGCCAGAGCTGTAATCGGTTCTGGTTTGTTGACGACGGCGAACTGAGCGAATGGCACGATCTGGAAGCCGTCTATGCCCGTATCCGGCAAACCACGACGGAACTTTCGCCAACTGATGTGGAAGATGGCACTCCGCTTGCCCTGGAGCACATTGACGAGGAAGCGCTGCTGGAAAAACTGCTCACGCTTGAACAGCGTCTGGCGGAGGATCTGGCGCGTAAACCCCGACACCAGAAGCCGCAGTTGCAGGCGCAATGGCGTAAAGAGATAGACGACATCACCGCGCGTCTTTAAAACTCAATGCCCGGTAACGTGATGTTTACCGGGCAATTTGCGTAGCGCTTTCCAGTATTCATCCCCTCTCCTTTTCTCTTTGCTCATTTCGCCAGACAATCACGCACACGACGGCGAAAGTTGTTGCGCCACACGGAACATAATGCTACTGTTCCTCTTGAAGGAACGAGGTGAAATGGATGATCATGAATTTCAGGCACAAGGGATTACGCGACCTGTTTCTTCACGGCAAAACGTCTGGTGTGATGACAAATCACGTCAGACGTTTACGACACCGCCTTGCTGTGATTGATGCCGCAGGCTGCGTGAACGATATCAACATGCCCGGTTACCGGCTGCATCTCCTGAGCGGCGATCGCGATGGCGTCTGGGCGATTTCGGTTTCAGGCAACTGGCGTATGACGTTTGAATTCGTCAATGGCGATGCGTACATTCTGGATTACGAGGATTATCACTGATGAAAATGGCGAATCATCCCCGCCCCGGGGATATCATTCAGGAAGCGCTGGACGAACTGAACGTCAGTTTGCGTGAATTTGCCCGAGCAATGGAGATTGCGCCCTCAACGGCAAGTCGGTTACTCACGGGTAAAGCGGCCCTGACCCCGGAAATGGCGATCAAACTCTCGGTCGTGATCGGCAGCTCTCCCGAAATGTGGCTGAATCTGCAAAATACCTGGAGTCTGGCTCAGGCGCAAAAAAGCGTGGACGTTTCCCGCCTGCGCCGACTGGCCGTACAGTAAAAAAACGAGTGGAATGCCGGACAGACGAACGCGCCGTCCGGCAGATTCGCTTATTGCTGAGGATTTTTCGCTTTCCAGGCGTCCCATGCCTGTTTGATTTCCTGCTTCGCGGTCGCCGCGTCGTTAAAGCCGTTCAGCTCCACTTTTTTACGCGCGTCCGGTAACTCTTTATAGATCCGGAAGAACGATTCCAGGCGCTGAGCCTCAATTTTTGGCAGGTCGGCCACTTCCTTGATGTCGTCATAGGTAGGATCAATTTTGCTGACGGGAACCGCCACAATTTTGTCATCCTTCTCACCGCCATCAATCATCTTCAGAACGCCAATCGCACGCAGTTTGATCAGCGTTCCCGGTGCCATCGGGGCGCGGGTGTAGAAGATCACGTCCAGCGGATCGCCGTCGCCCGCCAGTGACTGGGTCAGAGAGCCGTAGTTTGCCGGATAAGCTACCGGCATTGACTGGAAGCGGTCTGCGAAGATGAATCCAGTTTTCGCGTCGGTTTCGTATTTAATGATCCCACCGGCAGGAATTTCCGTCACGGCGTAAAACTCTTCCGGATTGTTCTCCGGTTGTGGAAAGTCGAGGATGTTCTGCGCCTGAACTGACGCACAAAGGAATACGCTTACAGCGAGTAATGTTTTGACCAGATGCATTGTCGGTTAACTCTTCGGTTATTTGTGAAGACAACACGTTAGGTTTTGGTGATGACAGAGGCATGACGTTTTGATGGCAAAAAAAAGGCACTACTTGTGTAGCGCCTTTTTATCGGTGAAGCCTTTATTGGTGAAAAAGAGACTTAGTTTATCCCTTCTTCACTCTCCTTTTTCGCTTCTGCTTTCTCGATGTCACGATACCAGCGTGGGTGGTGTTTCTTCGCCCAGCGGCGACTCACCTTCCCTTCAATCATCCCTTTAATCGATCCCTTCACCCAGAATGCCATGTACATATGGATGAGGATGGCGTGAATCAGAATGATCCCCGCCGCCGCGTGGATCAGCAGGCTGTAACGCACCACCTGCATCGGGAAGTATTGCGCGAAGTACGGACGCCAGATAATCACGCCGGTCACCAGCAGCACAAAAATCATACTCATGATCGACCAGAACATCATCTTTTGTCCGGCGTTATATTTGCCGACATCCGCCACTTTGTGTTCGTTGCCTTTCAGCACTTCGACAATGTTCTTCAGCCACGGAAGGTCTTTCTTATCCGGGATGTTGTGATGGACGAAACGAACAAACATGAACATCAGCGCGATGAAGATAGCCACACCAAAGAACGGATGCAAGATGCGTCCCATCTGCGGCGTACCGAAGGTTTGTGTCAGCCATTGCAGCGTCGGGAAGAAAAACGAAATCCCCGACAACGCCACCAGGAAGAAGCAAATCACCACCGTCCAGTGACAGGCGCGGTCGATGAACTTCGTGCGCACAATCATTTTCGATTTACTCATGATGATCCTCCTCCTCATCGTCCACTTCCTTGTTCGGGCCAATACCGATGTAGTGATAGATAAGCCCGGCAAAGGTGGCGATAAATCCGGCGGCCGCCAGTGGCTTCAGCGCCCCTTTCCACAGATTGATAGACGTGTCGACTTTCGGTTCGTTTGGCAAACCGTGGTAGAGCTCCGGTTGATTCGCGTGATGCAGAACATACATCACGTGTGTGCCCCCTACGCCCTGCGGGTTGTAGACACCTGCATGTTCGTAGCCGCGCGCTTTCAGTTTCGCGACGCGCTGCTCGCCCATTTCCAGCATCTCCTGTTTGGTGCCGAAATGAATCGCTCCGGTCGGACAGGTTTTGACACAGGCCGGTTCCTGACCGACGCTGACGCGATCGACGCAGAGTGTACATTTATAGACGCGGTTATCCTCTTTATTGAGGCGCGGAATATTAAACGGACACCCGGCGATGCAATAGCCACAGCCAATGCAGTGCTCGGACTGGAAATCAACGATCCCGTTGGCGTACTGGATGATCGCCCCGGCAGACGGGCACGCCTTCAGGCAGCCCGGATCTTCACAGTGCATACAGCCGTCTTTTCGAATCAGCCATTCCAGCTTGCCGTTCTGTTCGGTTTCGCTAAAACGCATCACCGTCCAGGACTTAGCGCTGAGATCGGCGGGGTTGTCATACACCCCGACACAGTGCCCCACGTCATCGCGGATGTCGTTCCACTCAGAGCAGGCCACCTGGCAGGCTTTGCAGCCCACGCAGGAGGAGACGTCAATGAGCTTGGCGACCTCGGCTTTGTAATCACGCGCCTGCGGCGGCGGCGTGATCGCATTTGTTGCGGACTTTTTGATGATGTCCTGCGTTTCCAAAGACATATGCTCGCCCCCTTACGCCTTCTCGATGTTAACTAAAAACGCTTTGTACTCCGGCGTTTGTGAGTTTGCGTCACCGACGTTTGGCGTCAGGGTGTTGGCGATATAGCCTTTGCGCGCCACCCCTTCAAAACCCCAGTGCAACGGGATCCCGACGGTTTCAACCTGCTGACCGTTGACGTGCAGCGTACGCAGACGACGCGTGACCACCGCAACCGCACGAATGAATCCGCGCTTGCTGGTCACCGTCACGTAGTCGCCATTGCCAATTCCTTTGGCGGCGGCCAGCGTTTCGCTGATCTCCACAAACTGTTCCGGCTGCGCGATGGCGTTCAGCAGCGCGTGCTTGGTCCAGGTGTGGAAGTGCTCGGTCAGACGATAGGTCGTTCCGACATACGGGAACGCGTCCTTTTTCCCTAAGCGCTGCACGTCATCTTCATAGATGCGTACGACCGGGCTGGACACCACGTTCGGATGCAGCGGGTTGGTTCCGAGCGGTGTTTCCATCGGCTCGTAGTGTTCCGGGAACGGACCTTCTGCCAGCTTATCAAGGGCAAACAGACGCCCTAACCCTTCCGGCTGCATGATAAACGGCCCGGTTGCGCTGCCCGGAGGCGCGGTGTTGAAGTCCGGGATATCGTTACCCGTCCA
This sequence comes from Citrobacter amalonaticus Y19, assembly GCF_000981805.1. Taxonomy (NCBI): domain Bacteria; kingdom Pseudomonadati; phylum Pseudomonadota; class Gammaproteobacteria; order Enterobacterales; family Enterobacteriaceae; genus Citrobacter; species Citrobacter amalonaticus. The sequence goes on from NZ_CP011132.1 coordinate 1,595,139, forward strand.
TTTCGCCCCGTCCCACTGGATAAGCATCCGTTTCGCATCCCACGGCTTCCCGTTAATATCCGCAGAGGCGCGGTTATACAGCACGCGACGGTTCAGCGGCCATGCCCATGCCCAGCCCAGCGTGTTGCCAAGCCCTGACGGGTCGGCGTTATCGCGGTTGGCCATCTGGTTGCCCTTCTCCGTCCAACTACCGGTGTAGATCCAGCAGGAAGACGAGGTTGTCCCGTCATCACGCAGTTGTGCAAAGCTGGTGAGAAGTTGCCCTTTCTTCGCAATCAGAACGCCACTGCCGTCATAGAGATCGGCCAGCGCATAGCCGTTGTTCTCCTTCGCCACTTCTTCTGACTCTGGATGATCCGGCTGTTTGTAGTCCCAGCGCATTTTCAGCAGCGGTTCCACGCCTTTACCACCCTCTGTGCGATACATCTCGCGCAGACGATGGAAAAGCCCGGCCAGAATTTCGCCGTCGTTACGCGCTTCACCCGGCGCATCCTGACCTTTCCAGTGCCACTGCAGCCAGCGTCCGGAGTTGGCGATGGAACCATCTTCTTCGGCAAAACAGGTGGACGGCAGGCGGAACACTTCGGTCTGAATCGATGCCGGATCAACATCGTTCGACTCACCGTGGTTCTGCCAGAACGTTGAGGTTTCAGTCACCAGCGGATCGATAACCACCATGTACTTCAGCTTACTCAGGCTGCGAACCACTTTGTTTTTGTCCGGGAAGGACGCCACCGGGTTGAAGCCCTGACAGATATAGCCGGTGACTTTCCCGCTATCCATCATGTTGAAGTATTTGATGACGTCGTAGGCCTGATCCCATTTCGGCAGCCAGTCAAAGCCCCAGTCATTTTCTTTGCGTGCATCATCGCCGTAGAACGATTTCATCAGGCTGACGGCGAACTTCGGATAGTTGCTCCAGTAGTTCACCTGATCCGCCAGTGTGGCCTTCGGCGTGTTGGCGTTAAGCCAGGTCTGCCAGTCGCTCTGTTTTTCTGACGGCAGCGTCAGATAACCCGGCAGACTGGTTGAGAGCAGACCTAAGTCGGTTAAGCCCTGAATGTTGGAGTGACCGCGCAGCGCGTTAACGCCGCCGCCTGCCATCCCCATGTTGCCGAGCAGCAACTGGATCATCGCCATTGTACGGATGTTCTGCGCCCCGACCGTATGTTGCGTCCAGCCCAGCGCATACAGGAACGTAGTGGTACGATCCGCTGCACTGGTGGAGGCCAGTACGTCACACACTTTCAGGAAGTCAGCTTTCGGTGTCCCACAGATGTTCTCTACCACCTCCGGCGTATAGCGGGAAACGTGCTGTTTCAGCAGATTCCATACGCAGCGTGGATGTGACAGGGTTTCATCGCGTCTGGCATAGCCGTTTTCATCGAACTGGTAGTTCCAGGACGACTTATCGTACTGCCGTTTTTCCGCGTCATAACCGCTGAATAAACCGTCATCAAAGGTAAAATCATCCCGCACCAGCAGGCTGGCGTTGGTGTAATGCCTGACGTATTCGGCATTAATTTTGTTATTTTCAATCAGATACCGCAGCACGCCAGACAGGAACGTAATGTCCGTGCCGGAGCGAATCGGCGCATAAATATCGGCAACCGAGGCGGTACGGGTGAAACGGGGATCGACAACAATCAACGTGGCGTCATTGTTGTTCTTCGCTTCCATCGCCCAGCGGAATCCCACTGGATGGGCTTCAGCGGCGTTACCGCCCATCACCATCACGACGTTCGCGTTTTTGATATCAACCCAGTGGTTGGTCATCGCACCGCGACCAAATGTTGGAGCAAGACTTGCTACCGTTGGTCCGTGTCAGACGCGTGCCTGGTTGTCTACTGCCAGCATGCCGAGTGAGCGCACAAATTTTTGCGTCAACATGCCGGTTTCATTACTGGCGGCGGAGGCGCAGAGCATCCCCGTGGAAAGCCAGCGGTTTACCGTTACGCCCTGTTCATTTTTCTCGATAAAGTTGGCATCACGGTCGGCCTTCATCAGTTTAGCAATGCGGGTGAGTGCCTCATCCCAGCTAATGCGCTGCCATTTGTTGGAACCTGGCGCGCGATATTCCGGGTAACGCAGGCGATTTTCGCTATGGATGTAATCCAGCAGACCGGCACCCTTCGGACACAATGCGCCACGGCTCACCGGATGATCCGGATCCCCTTCGATATGATAAAGCGCTTCTTTGGCGTTTTTTGCTCCATCTCCCAGGCTATACATTAATAGCCCGCAACCTACGGAACAGTATGTGCAGGTGTTTCGGATCTCTTTCGCGCGCAACAGCTTATAATTTCGCGATTGAGCCAGTGCCATTTTGGGGGTAAATCCCAATGCAGCAACCGTTGTTCCAGCCATACCGCCCGCGCAGATTTTAAAAAACTTTCTGCGGCTGACGTTCATTGCTTTCCCTCTTTTTCCAGAGTTGTCATGTCGCCGAGGAAACTAACAGCAATACCCTTATTTTTTTTGAGTCAAATCAATAACGAAACGGTTCCGCTACTAAATAGTCCCAATTGTCGGTTTTATATACCACTAAGGTGGTAACCCCTCTCAGTATTCGCCTGGATAATTTCGCTTAAAAAGTGCTATATATTTCAGCTTCTTTTTAGACAAGGTACGGGAAACGGCAAACAGAATGACGAAGAAAAAAGCAACGCTGATTGGACTTATTGCAATTGTGCTGTGGAGCACAATGGTGGGTCTGATTCGTGGCGTCAGTGAAGGGCTTGGGCCGGTCGGTGGCGCGGCGGCGATCTATTCATTAAGTGGACTGCTGCTGATATTTACCGTGGGATTTCCCAATATCCGTCGTTTCCCCGTTGGTTATTTAATCGCCGGTAGCGTGCTGTTTGTCAGTTATGAAATATGTCTGGCGTTATCGTTGGGTTATGCCGCAACACGTCATCAGGCGATTGAGGTCGGTATGGTCAACTATTTATGGCCAAGTCTGACGGTTTTATTCGCAATTTTGTTCAATGGACAAAAAACCACCTGGATAATCGTTCCCGGCATCCTGCTCGCAATAACCGGTATCTGTTGGGTGCTGGGGGGCGAAAATGGTCTGAATCCTGGAGAAATTATCAGCAATATCACCAGCAGTCCGTTGAGCTATTTTCTCGCCTTTCTCGGCGCTTTTATCTGGGCGACCTACTGTACCGTGACCAATAAATATGCACGAGGGTTTAATGGTATTACGGTCTTCGTTTTACTGACGGCACTCAGTTTGTGGGTTCACTATTTTCTGACGCCGCAGCCCGAAATGATGTTCAGTACACCGGTGGTGATTAAACTCCTCTCTGCCGCCCTGACGCTGGGCTTTGCTTATGCCGCCTGGAACGTGGGGATTCTGCACGGGAATGTCACTATCATGGCGGTAGGATCGTATTTCACCCCGGTGCTGTCATCTGCGCTGGCCGCCGTGCTGCTGAGCGCCCCGCTGTCGTTCACATTCTGGCAAGGTGCCATCATGGTCTGCGTTGGTTCGCTGCTCTGCTGGTGGGCCACACGTCGCGCATAACGCTATCACCGGGTCGCTCCCTTTTCTGGCCCGGACGTCATCCTTCACGTGACGATAAATCATCTGTCATTTTTTAGGATATTTAGTAATTGTTGGAAAATTCTTATTCGCTTTTTCTGAAGGCTCTGCCATACCTTTATTGCAGAGCTGATTAGGATTTATTTATTTTATCTTACCGGGATATTTAATCTTTATATTTATGTTAAATTTATGCTAAGAATACGCTAAATAATTAAAGGATTGCACGGCTTTGTAATTATTAATGCGTATATAGTACACATTGTAAATAACCCCATTTAATGACCAATTCCCTGTATATAATCCCCCTCGAAAATATTGCATGAAAGGTTATTTTTAAGAATCTCCGCGCCTCAGATTTGCCTTAAGTAGATCTGGATCACACAAACGGAAATAATCTGCAATTAGATGAAACTTATTATTGAATTGGTACTGCTGCGTCATTTAAAAATAGTCTGCCATTGATGAAGCAATTCGTTCAACAGTGGTTCAGGAATCACTCTAAGAAAATTATAAGGATTATTAACAATGAAACTTAAATTAGTTGCAGTGGCAGTGACTAGCCTGTTGGCAGCAGGCGTCGTGAATGCGGCAGAAGTGTATAACAAAGACGGCAACAAACTGGATCTGTACGGTAAAGTTACCGCTCTGCACTACTTCTCTGACAATGACGGCGATGATGGCGACAAAACTTATGCGCGTCTGGGTTTCAAAGGCGAAACGCAGATTAACGATCAACTGACCGGTTTCGGCCAGTGGGAATATGAATTCAAAGGCAACAACACCGAATCCGACGGTACCAAAGGCAACAAAACTCGTCTGGCATTTGCCGGTCTGAAATTTGGTGAATTCGGTTCTTTCGATTATGGCCGTAACTACGGTGTGGCTTACGATGTTGGTGCCTGGACCGACGTTCTGCCTGAGTTCGGTGGTGATACCTGGACTCAGACTGACAACTTTATGACTGCCCGTACCACTGGCGTTGCAACCTACCGTAACGCAGACTTCTTCGGTCTGGTTGAAGGCTGGAACTTCGCGGTTCAGTATCAGGGTAAAAACGAAAACTCCCGTAACCCGCACCAGGCGAACGGTGACGGCTACGGTCTGTCCACCAGCTATGAGTATGAAGGTTTTGCTGCAAGTGCTGCTTATGCGAAATCTGACCGTACTGACAGCCAGGTTGCTTACGGTAACAACAGCCTGAATGCTTCCGGTGACAACGCTGAAGTGTGGGCTGCTGGCCTGAAATATGATGCGAACAACATCTATCTGGCAACCACCTACTCTGAAACTCGCAACATGACTCCGTTCGGTGATGATCATATCGCGAACAAAACTCAGAACTTTGAAGTTGTTGCTCAGTACCAGTTCGACTTCGGTCTGCGTCCGTCCCTGGCTTACCTGAAATCCAAAGCTAAAGACCTGGGTGCATGGGGCGATCAGGATGTGGTTGAATATGTTGATGTTGGCGCAACCTACTACTTCAACAAAAACATGTCTACCTATGTTGATTACAAAATCAACCTGATCGACGAAAGCAACTTTACTCGTGCTGCTGGTGTAGGCACTGACGATATCGTTGCCGTTGGTCTGACCTATCAGTTCTAATTTTTAGAATTGCGCAGTACAAAAAGCCAGCCCTCGATGGGCTGGTTTTTTTTCCCCGATGTTAAACCGGCCATAAGGAGAATGCCGTGCAAACCTATACAGGACGTTGTCTCTGCGGGCAGAGCCATTTCACGGTCGATGTCGATTCCCTGGACGTCTATGCCTGTCACTGTACGATATGCCAGAAATGGTCTGGCGGTATCGCCATGTATCTGGAAGCCTGTGGACAACCGATGATGGATCCCGATGCGCCTGAACCGGCTCACTTTGCGTCGTCTCCGCGCGGCGAGCGCTATTTTTGTTCCGGCTGTGGTTGCCCACTGTGGATCACGTTAACCGACACCGAGCGTTATTTTATTCCCTGGACGCTGCTCGAATTTAATGGGGTCGATCGTCGTCGTCTGATCCTTGCCGCCGAGATTTATACCGAGACACAGCCCGCGTTCTGGCAACTCACGGGGCAGTACGCCCGTCTGAGCGGAAAGGAAGTTGAAGAGCTGGATAACCGCTGCCAGTTCACCCATTGAATCACTCGCGTGCGGCCTTCGACAGACTGAACCACATGCCCACCGCCAGCAGAATCAGCATACTTCCGGCACTGCTTAATGCCACGCTGTGCGACCAGGTAAAAGCCTGCTTTGCGGCCAGCAGAAGCGGATCCGCCAGTGCCGAAGGCAGCGTCTGTGCCAGTTGTACCGCTTCACCCATCGACGATGAGGCGCGTGCGATTTCCCCGGCATTCAGACCATCAGGCAGCGCAATCGACGCCGAAAAACTGCGGCTGAGCAACAGACCAAAGATGGCAATCCCCAGCCCCGCGCCCAGCTCATAGGCCATCGTTTCGATCGCCCCGGCCGCTGCCGCTTTCTCTGCGGGGGCTGCTGCCATGATTGCCGCCGTTGAGGCCAACAGGGCGCTGGCCGCGCTGAATCCCAGCAGCGCCATTAACCCCCAGGCCTGGATTTGCTGGGTACTGAAGTCCGTTGCCGCCAGCCCATAGAAACTCAGGGCACTCAGCGCCATCCCGCCGGTTGCCACTTTCCGCAACCCCAGTCGCGACACCAGCATCCCGGCAATCGGCCCGCTGAATCCACTGGCGAGCATCACTGGCAGCATGAATAACCCCGCCTGATACGGCGTTAAGCCATGAACAAACTGCAGTTCCTGCGCCATTAACAGCTCAAAACCAACCAGCGTAATCATCGCCGTCATTGCCATCACCACCCCGCTTAAGATAATGCGATGGGTGAACAGGCGCATATCAATCATGGGACGGCTCGCGGCAAGCTGAATGCGTACGAACTGCGCCAGAAGTAGCGCTCCGCTCAGCAGCGCCAGCGCAATAACGCCGGTGGCAACATGTCCTTTCAGCGCTGTCTTCGCGCTGTAGACCAGCAGCAGAATCGCGACAATCAGCATAATAGCGTGTCCCAGATTCAACGACTGATCGAGGCGTCCTGCCTGGCGCGGCACATAGCGTGCGGTGAGTGCCACCACGACCAGTACAATCGGCACATTGATTAAGAACACAGAGCCCCAGTAAAAGTGTTCAAGCAGCAGACCGCCAACCAGCGGACCAAATGCCGCTCCGCCCGATCCCACTGCCGCCCAGACGCCAAGCGCCATGTTGCGGTGGCGCGCTTGCGAAAAGGTAGCGCGGATCCCGGCCAGCGTGGCTGGCACGATCATCGCCGCGCCAATCGCCAGAATGGCACGGGTGGCAATCAGCCAACTGGCGGTGTGTGCAAAAGCGGCGGCCAGAGACGCGAGGCCAAACAGCACCCCGCCGAGGATCAGCAAGCGTTTAAAGCCGATGCGATCGCCGAGCGCGCCCATCGGCAGTACCATCCCTGCCATCACCAGCGAGTAAATATCAATGATCCACAACAGTTCGTTGCCACTGGCGCCCAGCGTCATGCTCAGCGTGGGGGCGGCAACGTGCAGCACCGTTGCATCAATCGCAACAGGAATGTAGACCAACACAATAATCACTAACGTTAACCACTGACGAAACATAAAACTCCCTTCGAAAACAAACTGGACACACGTCCAGCTTTGCCGATCCTACGGAAAATTGAACGTATGTCCAACTTTTTTGATACACTGCCTCTCCGGCAAGAATGGAGGTGGTATGAGCTATCTGAATAAAGATGAGCGTCGCGAAGTGATATTGCAGGCGGCCATGCGCGTGGCGCTCGAAGACGGTTTTTCCGCCATGACTGTGCGGCGGATCGCCACAGAAGCGAAAGTGGCAACCGGTCAAGTTCATCACCATTTCACCTCCGCCGGAGAACTCAAATCGCAGGCCTTTGTCCGTCTTATTCGCACCCTGCTGGATGCGGAGCTCGTCTCGAAAGATGCCACCTGGCGCACGCGTCTGCACGCCACGCTGGGCAGCGATGACCGCGGATTCGAACCCTATATTAAGCTCTGGCGTGAAGCGCAGATCCTTGCGGATAAAGACCCGGAAATTAAAAGCGCCTACCTCCTCACCATGCGCATGTGGCATGAAGAGACGGTCGCCATTATCGAAAGCGGACTCGCCGCCGGAGAGTTCACCACCACCTCGGCTCCCGCCGACATCGCCTGGCGCTTGATCGCGCTGGTGTGCGGTCTTGATGGCATGTACGTACTCGGCATTCAGGAGATGGACGATCCGGCGTTTGATCGCCATCTGGATCGCATGATTGCACTGGAGCTCTTTTCCTGAACGAATGAATGTTAACCACTTATATTTTTAATTTACATTTGGTAACACTTAAGCAACCTGTTATTCCCCCTTCACTCCGCGTGGTTGCGCATTTTTATCTATCCTTTCATCAATATTCTTAAAAGCATCAATAAATTCCAAAAAGGGCGTATAGCGCTCTTGCGCAGACTATTTCTTTTTTTTCATGAACACATGTGCATGTGAGGGGTAATATGGCGCGACAAAATGAGAAAAATAATCGTTATCTTTTAAGTGACTGGAAGCCGGAAAATCCCGCATTTTGGGAGAATAAGGGCAAGCACATAGCACGAAGAAACCTTTGTATCTCAGTTGCTTGTCTGTTACTTGCCTTCTGTGTCTGGATGCTATTCAGCGCTGTCGCCGTCAATCTCAATAAAATTGGTTTTAATTTTACGACCGATCAACTCTTTTTATTAACCGCATTACCTTCTCTTTCTGGTGCAATATTACGCGTTCCCTACTCCTTTATGGTGCCTATATTTGGCGGCCGTCGCTGGACGGTTTTTAGCACCGCGATACTGATTATTCCTTGCGTCTGGCTCGGCTTTGCGGTGCAAAATACCACCACCCCTTTCGAGGTATTTATCATCATTGCGCTGCTGTGTGGTTTTGCCGGCGCAAACTTTGCTTCCAGCATGGGCAACATCAGCTTCTTTTTCCCGAAAGCGAAGCAAGGCAGCGCGTTGGGGGTGAACGGAGGGCTGGGCAATCTTGGCGTCAGCGTGATGCAACTGGCTGCGCCGCTGGTGATTTTCCTGCCGATATTCGCCTTCCTCGGCGTTCAGGGCGTACCGCAACCCGATGGGTCGCTGCTTTCGCTGGCAAATGCCGCCTGGATCTGGGTGCCGCTGCTGGCGATGGCCACAATAGCCGCCTGGTTTGGCACCAATGACATCGCCAGTTCCAAAGCCTCTATCGCCTCTCAGTTGCCGGTGCTCAAGCGCTTTCATCTTTGGTTGTTGAGCCTGCTCTATCTGGCAACGTTCGGCTCATTCATCGGCTTTTCCGCTGGCTTTGCCATGCTGGCGAAGACGCAGTTTCCGGACGTGAATATCCTCAATCTGGCGTTTTTTGGCCCGTTTATCGGCGCGCTGGCGCGTTCTGCGGGCGGGGTCATCTCCGACAAGTTCGGCGGCGTGCGCGTGACGCTGATTAACTTCATCTTCATGGCGCTGTTCTCGGCCCTGCTCTTTCTGACGCTGCCCGGCTCAGGTTCCGGCAGTTTTATCGCCTTCTATCTGGTCTTTATGGGGCTTTTTTTGACCGCCGGACTGGGCAGCGGCTCTACCTTCCAGATGATTGCCGTCATCTTCCGCCAACTCACTATTTACAAGGTGAAACTGCGCGGCGGCAGCGACGAACAGGCGCAGCGTGAAGCGGTGACCGACACCGCCGCGGCGCTGGGTTTTATTTCCGCGATTGGTGCCGTCGGCGGCTTCTTCATTCCTAAAGCTTTCGGCAGTTCGCTGGCGATGACCGGTTCCCCCGTCGGCGCCATGAAAATCTTTCTGGTGTTTTACATCGTCTGCGTGCTGGTGACCTGGCTGGTCTATGGCCGCCGTAAACCACAACAAAAATAACAACAACTGACGTAGGCCTGATAAGACGCCATGCGTCGCCATCAGGCAATCACGCAATGCCGGATGACGGCTTGCGCCTTATCCGGCCTACAAGACCCTATGGAGCAGGAGAAATGTCATGAGTAAACTGTTGGATCGCTTCCGTTACTTTAAACAAAAGGGTGACACCTTTGCTGACGGTCACGGTCAGGTGATGCATACCAACCGGGACTGGGAAGACAGCTACCGTCAGCGCTGGCAATTTGACAAGATTGTTCGTTCGACCCACGGGGTGAACTGTACCGGCTCCTGTAGCTGGAAAATCTACGTCAAAAATGGCCTGGTGACCTGGGAAACCCAGCAAACCGACTACCCGCGTACGCGTCCGGACCTGCCCAACCATGAACCGCGCGGCTGTCCGCGCGGCGCCAGCTATTCCTGGTATCTGTACAGCGCCAACCGTCTGAAATACCCGCTGGTGCGTAAACGTCTGATTGAACTGTGGCGCGACGCCCTGGCCTCTCATACCGATCCGGTGCTGGCGTGGGATTCAATCATGAATGACCCGCAAAAGTGCCAGAGCTACAAGCAGGTGCGCGGCCGCGGCGGGTTTATTCGCTCCAACTGGAAAGAACTTAACCAGCTCATTGCCGCCGCTAACGTCTGGACGGTGAAAACGTATGGCCCGGACCGCGTCGCTGGCTTCTCGCCGATCCCGGCGATGTCGATGGTCTCTTACGCCGCCGGTACCCGTTATCTTTCCCTGCTCGGCGGCACCTGCCTGAGTTTTTACGACTGGTACTGCGACTTACCGCCAGCTTCGCCGATGACCTGGGGCGAACAGACCGACGTTCCCGAATCCGCCGACTGGTACAACTCCAGCTATATCATTGCCTGGGGCTCCAACGTACCGCAGACACGCACGCCGGATGCCCACTTTTTTACCGAAGTCCGCTACAAAGGCACCAAAACCGTCGCCATTACCCCCGACTTCTCTGAAGTTGCCAAGCTGAGCGATCAGTGGCTGGCGCCAAAACAAGGCACCGATAGCGCGCTGGCGATGGCGATGGGACACGTTATCTTAAAAGAATTTCACCTCGATAATCCCAGCGACTACTTCCTCAACTACTGCCGCCGCTACACCGATATGCCGATGCTGGTATTACTGGACCCTCGCGAGGACGGCAGTTACGTGCCCGGACGGATGATGCGCGCCTCGGATCTGGTCGATGGTCTGGGTGAAAGCAATAACCCGGAGTGGAAAACCGTCGCCTGTAATAGCGCCGGGGAACTGGTGGCGCCTAACGGCTCGATCGGTTTCCGCTGGGGTGAGAAAGGCAAATGGAACCTTGAGACGCTGGCAGCAGGGTCAGAAACCGAACTGTCACTGTCGTTGCTCGGTCAGCATGACGAGGTGCTGGGCGTCGCCTTCCCCTATTTCGGCGGCAACGAAAACCCGCATTTTCGCAGCGTGAAGCAGGAACCCGTACTGGTGCGCCAGCTGCCGGTGAAGCAACTGACGCTTGCCGATGGCAGCCGATGCCCGGTGGTCAGCGTCTACGATCTGGTGCTGGCGAACTACGGCCTCGATCGCGGTCTGGAAGATGCGTACGCAGCGACTGCGTATTCCGAGGTGAAAGCCTACACGCCAGCCTGGGCGGAACAGATAACCGGCGTGCCGCGTTTTCAGATTGAAACCATCGCCCGTGAGTTCGCCGATACGGCGCATAAGACCCACGGTCGCTCGATGATTATCCTCGGTGCCGGTGTCAACCACTGGTATCACATGGACATGAACTACCGGGGAATGATCAACATCCTCGTCTTCTGCGGCTGTGTCGGGCAAAGCGGCGGCGGCTGGGCGCACTATGTCGGCCAGGAAAAACTGCGTCCACAGACCGGCTGGCTGCCGCTGGCTTTTGCACTCGACTGGAACCGCCCGCCGCGCCAGATGAACAGCACCTCGTTTTTCTACAATCACGCCAGCCAGTGGCGTTATGAAAAACTGACCGCCCAGGAACTGTTGTCACCGCTGGCGGATGCCTCAAAATTCACCGGTCATCTGATCGATTTCAACGTGCGCGCCGAACGCATGGGCTGGCTGCCCTCTGCGCCGCAGCTCAATCTCAATCCGCTGACAATCAAAGCCAGTGCCGAAAAGGCCGGTTTGTCGCCTGCGGAGTACACCGTTGCGGCATTGAAATCCGGCGATATTCGTTTTGCCTGCGAACAGCCGGACAGCGGCAAGAACCATCCGCGTAACCTGTTCGTCTGGCGCTCTAACCTGCTCGGTTCTTCCGGTAAAGGCCATGAGTACATGCTCAAGTATTTACTCGGTACCGAGAGCGGTATTCAGGGAGAAGCGCTGGGTTCCAGCGCAGGTATTCAACCAGAAGAGGTGGAATGGCAGTCTGCGGCGATCGAAGGCAAACTCGACCTGCTGGTGACGCTCGATTTCCGGATGTCGAGCACCTGTCTGTTCTCCGACGTCGTGCTGCCGACCGCCACCTGGTACGAAAAAGACGACATGAATACCTCGGATATGCATCCGTTTATTCACCCGCTGTCGGCGGCAGTGGATCCGGCGTGGGAATCGAAAAGCGACTGGGAAATCTACAAAGGCATCGCCAACGTCTTTTCCGAGGTCTGTGTCGGTCATCTGGGACAAGAAACCGACGTGGTGCTGCAACCGTTACAGCACGATTCACCGGCCGAACTCTCGCAGCCGTTCGACATTCAGGACTGGCGTAAAGGGGAATGCGAGCTGATCCCCGGAAAAACCGCGCCGAACATCGCCGTGGTGGAACGCGACTACCCCGCGACGTACGAGCGTTTTACCTCGCTCGGACCGTTGATGGATAAGTTGGGTAACGGCGGTAAAGGTATCTCGTGGAACACCCAGACAGAGGTCGATTTCCTCGGCAAGCTTAACTACACCAAGCGCGAAGGCCCGGCGAAAGGCCGCCCGCTGATTGAAACGGCAATCGATGCCTCGGAAGTTATCCTGGCGCTGGCGCCGGAGACCAACGGTCAGGTCGCTGTGAAGGCATGGGAAGCGCTCGGCGCGATGACCGGGCGCGAGCATACCCATCTGGCGCTCAACAAAGAAGACGAGAAGATTCGTTTTCGCGATATCCAGGCGCAGCCGCGCAAAATCATCTCCAGCCCGACGTGGTCTGGTCTGGAAAGTGAGCATGTCTCCTATAACGCGGGCTATACCAACGTTCATGAGCTGATCCCGTGGCGCACACTCTCCGGCCGTCAACAGCTGTATCAGGATCATCAGTGGATGCGCGCGTTCGGTGAAAGTCTCGTTGCCTATCGCCCGCCGATTGACACCCGCAGCGTCAGTGAGATGCGAGAAATTCCGCCCAACGGCTTCCCGGAGAAAGCGCTGAACTTCCTGACGCCGCACCAGAAATGGGGCATTCACTCCACCTATAGCGAAAACCTGCTGATGCTGACGCTGTCGCGCGGCGGGCCGATTGTCTGGATCAGTGAAACGGATGCGAAAGAGCTCGGCATTGAGGATAACGACTGGATCGAGGCCTTCAACGCCAACGGCGCCCTCACCGCCCGTGCGGTGGTCAGCCAGCGTGTGCCGCCAGGCATGACCATGATGTACCACGCGCAGGAACGCATCATGAATATCCCCGGTTCGGAAGTCACCGGTATGCGCGGCGGGATCCACAACTCCGTCACCCGCGTATGCCCGAAACCCACGCACATGATCGGCGGCTATGCGCAGCTTGCCTACGGTTTTAACTACTACGGCACCGTCGGCTCCAACCGCGACGAGTTCATCATGATTAGAAAAATGAAGAATATTGACTGGCTGGATGATGAAGGTCGGGATCAGGTACAGGAGGCGAAAAAATGAAGATACGCTCACAGGTTGGCATGGTACTGAACCTCGATAAATGCATTGGTTGTCACACCTGCTCCGTCACCTGTAAAAACGTCTGGACCGGACGTGAAGGGATGGAGTACGCGTGGTTTAACAACGTCGAGACGAAACCCGGCATCGGCTATCCGAAAAACTGGGAAGATCAGGAGGAGTGGCAAGGCGGTTGGGTGCGTGACGTGAATGGCAAGATCAGACCGCGTCTGGGTGGCAAGATGGGCGTCATCACTAAAATCTTCGCCAACCCGGTCATTCCGCAAATCGATGATTACTACGAGCCGTTCACCTACGACTATCAGCATCTGCACAGCGCGCCGGTAGGAAAACATGTGCCCACCGCCCGTCCCCGTTCGCTGATTGACGGCAAGCGGATGGACAAAATCATCTGGGGGCCGAACTGGGAAGAGTTGCTCGGCGGCGAATTTGAAAAGCGCGCCCGTGACCGTAACTTCGACAAGATCCAGAAGGAGATGTACGGCCAGTTTGAAAATACCTTCATGATGTATCTGCCGCGCCTGTGCGAACACTGCCTGAACCCAAGCTGTGTCGCCACCTGTCCGAGCGGCGCCATCTACAAGCGTGAAGAGGACGGCATTGTGCTTATCGATCAGGATAAGTGCCGAGGCTGGCGTTTGTGCATCAGCGGTTGCCCGTACAAAAAAATCTACTTCAACTGGAAAAGCGGCAAATCAGAGAAATGCATTTTCTGTTATCCGCGCATCGAATCCGGTCAGCCGACGGTCTGTTCGGAAACCTGCGTTGGCCGTATCCGCTATCTTGGCGTACTGCTCTACGATGCGGATCGCATTGAAGAAGCGGCCAGCACTGAGCATGAAACCGATCTCTATGAGCGTCAGTGCGACGTGTTTCTGAACCCGCATGACCCGGCGGTAATTGAAGAAGCGCTGAAACAGGGGATCCCGCAAAACGTTATCGACGCGGCGCAGCGATCGCCGGTCTACAAAATGGCGATGGACTGGAAGCTGGCGCTGCCGCTGCATCCGGAATACCGCACGCTGCCAATGGTCTGGTACGTGCCGCCGCTGTCGCCGATTCAGTCCTACGCCGATGCGGGCGGACTGCCCAAAAGCGACGGCGTGTTGCCGGCAATCGAAAGCCTGCGTATCCCGGTGCAGTATCTCGCCAACATGCTGAGCGCTGGCGACACCGGGCCGGTGCTGCGTGCGCTGAAGCGCATGATGGCCATGCGCCACTATATGCGTTCGCAAACCGTGGAAGGCGTCACCGATACCCGCGCGATTGACGAAGTGGGTTTAAGCGTTGAACAGATTGAAGAGATGTATCGCTACCTGGCGATTGCCAACTACGAAGACCGCTTTGTGATCCCGACCAGCCACCGTGAAATGGCGCACGATGCCTTCCCGGAGAAAAACGGCTGCGGCTTCTCCTTCGGCGACGGGTGCCACGGTTCCGATACTAAATTCAACCTGTTCAACAGCAGTCGCATTGACGCCATCAATATCACCGAAGTGCGTGACAAGGCGGAGGGTGAATAATGCAAATCCTCAAGGTGATTGGCCTGCTGATGGAGTATCCGGATGAGTGGCTGTGGGCGTGTAAGGACGACGCGCTGGCGCTGGTGCGCCAGGATGCGCCGATGCTCACCGACTTCACGGAATCCCTGCTCAGCGCGCCGCTGCTCGATAAACAGGCCGAATGGTGCGAAGTGTTTGACCGTGGGCGCGCCACCTCGCTACTGCTGTTCGAGCACGTTCATGCGGAGTCCCGCGATCGCGGTCAGGCGATGGTGGATCTGTTGGCGCAGTACGAGAAGGTGGGATTGCAGCTCGACTGTCGTGAGCTGCCGGACCATCTGCCGCTGTATCTGGAATACCTGAGCGTGCTGCCGGAAGCGGAAGCCCGCGAAGGCTTGCAGAACGTTGCGCCGATTCTGGCCCTGCTGGGTGGACGTTTAAAGCAGCGTGACACGCCGTGGTATCAGCTATTCGATGCCCTGCTGTCACTGTCGGGCAGTCCTCTTTCAAGTGACAGTGTCACGAAGCAGGTGGGCACTGAAACGCGTGATGATACCCGTCAGGCGCTGGATGCCGTCTGGGAAGAAGAACAGGTGAAATTTATCGAAGATAACGCCACGGCCTGTGACAGTTCGCCATTACAGCAATATCAACGACGCTTTAGCCAGGACGTGGCGCCGCAGTACGTCGACGTCAGCGCGGGAGGCCCGAAATGATACAGTTCCTGAACGTCTTTTTTTACGACATCTACCCCTATCTGTGCGGGACGGTTTTTATCCTCGGCAGCTGGTTGCGCTATGACTACGGGCAGTACACCTGGCGGGCGTCCTCCAGTCAGATGCTGGACAAACGCGGGATGGTCCTGTGGTCGAATCTGTTCCACATCGGCATTCTGGGGATCTTCTTTGGTCACCTGTTCGGGATGTTAACCCCGCACTGGATGTACGCCTGGTTCCTGCCGGTTGCGGTGAAACAGCAGATGGCGATGATTGCGGGCGGGATCTGCGGCGTGCTGACGCTGGTCGGCGGCGCCGGGTTGCTGGTGCGTCGTCTGACCAATCCCCGCATCCGGGCCACCTCGTCCACGGCGGATATTCTGATCCTCTGCATTCTGCTGATTCAGTGCATTCTGGGCTTAAGCACGATACCGTTCTCCGCACAGCACCCGGACGGCAGTGAAATGTTAAAACTGGTGGAATGGGCGCAGTCGGTTGTGACCTTCCGTGGCGGGGCTTCCGCTCACCTGGACGGCGTCGCGATTATCTTCCGCGTACACCTGGTGCTGGGGATGACCATCTTCCTGCTCTTCCCGTTTACCCGCCTGGTTCACGTCTGGAGCGCGCCGTTTGAGTACTTCAGTCGTCGCTACCAGATCGTGCGTTCCCGTCGATAACCCGCCAGCCCGGTAGAGCAATCTGCCGGGCGATTGTTCGTTTCAGCCGAAAAGCGTGTTCATCCCGGTGGCATCGCCATCCGATACGCTGCACGTTATGATGCTTCTCCAGCTCAAGGAGAATGATAATGAAACCACAGGTTTACCACGTTGACGCCTTCACCAGAACTCCTTTTCGCGGCAATTCCGCCGGTGTTGTCCTGCATGCTGACGGCCTTAGCGACGCCCAGATGCAACTGATTGCCCGCGAATTGCGTCACTCCGAAACGGCCTTTTTGCTGCGAAGCGACGACAGCGATGTGCGCATTCGCTACTTTACTCCGACGGTCGAAGTGCCGATTTGCGGACACGCCACCGTCGCGGCACACTATGTCCGTTCCACGGTACTGGGACTGGGCGATACCACGGTATGGCAAACCTCGCTGGCGGGACGTCACCGGGTTGAGATCCGCCACGAGTGCGACGATTATCGTATCTCGCTGGAACAAGGCACGCCCTCCTTCGATGCGCCGCTCGAAGGCGACATCCGCGCCGCCATTCTTCGTGCGTTACACCTGAGTGAAGACGCGATGCTGCCGGGTTTGCCGATTCAGGTTGCCTCGACCGGTCATTCTAAAGTGATGATCCCGCTGAAGCCTGAGGTCAATATTGACGCCCTCGCCCCCGACCTTTCTGCGCTTTGCGCCATCAGTCAGCAAATTGGCTGCAACGGTTTTTTCCCTTTCCAGATCCGTCCGGGCAAAAATGAAACTGATGGACGTATGTTCTCCCCGGCAATTGGTATTGTGGAAGATCCGGTGACGGGCAATGCCAATGGTCCAATGGGCGCCTGGCTAGCGCATCATCATTTATTACAACATGACGGGAAATTACTGCGGGTGAAAGGCCATCAGGGACGGGCATTAGGCCGCGATGGCATCGTTGATATTGACGTGATGATTCAGGATAACCAACCGGTGAAAGTCACGATATCCGGCAACGCGGTGATCCTGTTTCACGCGCAATGGGCGGTCGATTTTTAAAAGCCGCCCGGTAAAGATTCTCCTTACCGGGCGACTTTATTTTTCTTTCTTATGCTTGCTATTTTAAATCTCTTCTTAAACGTTCTTAATTAATCTTAAATTTGAGTTAAGAAATTAAATTCGTTAAAAATCATAAAGATAAATCACCACCTTTATCTTACCCTATAACCCAATTCAATGAATAATTAAAATTATTTAATCTGTAAGTACTTATTTTTATTCATCATCAATCGATTTATTTAGTTACGTAAGATCAATTCATTTGTTATTTCTTAAGCAACATGAAAAATAACTCATTATCACACGACGTGAACCACGGAAAGGATTCGTCAGCTATGGCAAAAATGAAATAACTCTCTTTTAGTTTTGAAAACAAAGAACGCAGCACGGTAAATATAATATATTACGGACTGCATTTGTCTATTAAAAATGCGAATATGGATATGAAAGAATTTAAATTAACGACAATGGCGGTGTTGATCGGCAGCCTGTTAGTGGCAAATAATCTTTGTGCAAAAATCTATGACAATAATGAAGGGATTATCACCGGGAGTGGCATCCTTACGGAAGGTGGCGACTATAAAATAGTCAGTACCGCTGGGGAAAATAACACCCTTTCCGTGGCGAACAATGGCGGGATTACGATTACCAACCCGGGAGGAACGCCAATCGTTAACGCATGGGGCGAATTTGAAAATGGCGATTTTACACTCGCCCCAGGCACCGTTTACGTTACCAATAGCGGAACAATCAATTTAGGGTCAGGCTCTACGGTGAATCAAATTACCGGGGATTTTATTCCGGGTACGGTTAATGGACGCCCGGACCTGGCGCTTGATGAAGATTATCATTTTCTGTTCGCCGTCGGCATTATCGCTGCGGGGGGAACCAGTGACGCCTATCGTGCACAAAAAGGCGTGATTATTGCCGATGATTTAACCATAAACATCAGTCACCAGCGTGATGGTAAGGCTATCACGGGTATCTATTCTGATAAGAATAATGGCGTTATTACCTTAACCGGTGACACCACGGTGAATGCAACGGCAACCGGGGCGAATGGACACGCTTTTGGCGTTTATGCGAAGAAAGGCAGTTTCATCGACGCTGAAAATATTATTATTAATAATAAAAGTACAGAATATGCCGTGGGGATTGTTTCGGAATCGCAAAGCGCAACCGATCGCTCACTTGTTCACTATCAGAATGCCACGGTTAAATCCGTTGCCGATGATTTTGCAGATGGTATTAATGCTAACGGCGGCTATATCGAAGCGTCTGGCGATACCTCTGTCGATGTCACCGCCAATGCAGTTGGGGGAGTCGCATCCGCAATCTGGCTTTCTGATGGTCCTTCGGGCATCAATTTGGATTCGTTTATCACCACCCACGGTACAACAACACTGCTACTGAAATCCGGTGCGGACAGGACGGTTCTTGATGGCGTCGACTCAATGGGATCTTCGCAATATACCGGTAATGTCCTGAACATCGCGCTGGATACCCAGGGACACCAGCAGACGACCGGGACCGGTATTCTGGCCAGTAAAAAAAATGCGCTGACGGCGGGTAAAATCGACATTAATGGTCACCTGACCATTGATGTTGTCGATACCACTCGTAGCGGTAGCTGGCATTATGTTCGTGCGGATAAAGGCGGTGAAATCACACTGAACGGTGGGGTGCAGATGGGGGTGAGCTACAACGACCCGGATGCCACCGCCATTCTGGCTGAAAACGCTGGCTCCCGCGTCACGATCAATCCGCAGAACGTGCAGATTGTCGGTACGGTTGAAGCCAGTGATTCCGCCGTGGTTGACATCAGTGCGACCAGCCAGTCGCGTTTCGTCGGGGGGACAGTCACCCGTGACAACGCGGTGAATAACCTGTCGCTGGCGGAAGGTTCGGCCTGGAACATGACCAAAAGTTCTCAGCTTACTCACCTGACGCTGGATGACTCCACGCTGACCTTTATGCCGACCGGTGCGCAGAATCGTAGACTGACGCGTGTGGCCCCGAGCTTCAAGACCCTGAGGGTGAATGGCGATTATACCGGTGCGAACGGTAACATTGTGATGAACACCCAACTGGGCGATGACGCGTCGCCCACTGACCGGCTGATCGTGACGGGCAACACGTCGGGCACGACGAACGTCAGCGTGCTGAACGCCGGAGGCGCGGGTGGACTGACGACGAACGGTATTGAACTTATCAGCGTCGCCGGTAATTCCGCCGGGGAATTCAGACAGAATGGCCGTATCGTGGCGGGCGCCTATGACTACACCCTGCAACGCGGCGAAGGCCAGAACACCCGGAACTGGTACCTGAGCAGCGCGCTGTCTCCGGCTACCCCAGCATCGCCTGGTACTCCTGTCGATCCGCAGTCGCCATCCCCGACGCCGCGTGAACACGCGATACGTCCGGAAGCCGGTCTGTACGGTATGAACCTGCAGGCGGCGAACACGATGTTTAACACCCGTTTACAGGATCGTCTGGGTGAAACGCATTATGTTGACGCGCTGACCGGCGAGGAAGCAGTCACCAGCCTGTGGCTGCGTAATGTCGGCGGGCATACCCGTCAGAAAGACAGCAGCGACCAGTTGAATATGCAGAGCAACCGCTATGTCATGCAGCTGGGTGGTGACATCGCGCAGTGGTCTTCGGACAACGCCGACCGTTACCACCTGGGTCTGATGGCCGGTTACGCCAACCAGAAGAGCCGTGCGGAAAACCAGCGTAACGACAACCGGGCTGACAGTCGCGTCAGCGGTTACAGCGTCGGTCTGTACGGTACCTGGCTGCAGGACAATGCCACTCACGAAGGGGCATACGTTGACACCTGGGCGCAGTACAGCTGGTTCGATAACACCGTTTCCGGTCGTGACGTTGAGTCGGAAGAGTATGATTCCAGCGGGTTCACCGCGTCTGTCGAATCCGGCTATACCTGGAAACTGGTGGCGTTAAGCGAACGTAACTCGCTGTATATTCAGCCCAAAGCGCAGGTCACCTGGATGGGCGTGAAGGCGGATGAGCACAAAGAAGTTAACGGTACCCGCGTGGAAGGCAACGGCGATGGCAACCTCCAGACCCGCGTCGGCGTACGTCTGTTCGGCAAGGGTCACAATCAACGGGACGACGGTAACAACCGTACCTTTCAGCCGTTTGTGGAAGCCAACTGGATCCACAACACCGAAGACTTTGGCGTCTCGATGAACGGTGAAAATGTGAACCTGAAAGGCACCCGCAACATCGGCGAACTGAAAGCCGGTGTCGAAGGTCAGTTGACGAAGAACGTCGCCCTGTGGGGTAACGTCGCGCAGCAGGCTGGCGACAAAGGCTACAGCGATACTTCAGCCATGATCGGGATTAAAGCTTCGTTCTGATGACTACACCCCGGCAAGCATATTCGCCTGCCGGGGTTTCTTTATTTCCCGGCGTCCGGATGCGTATCAAACGCCGCCATCACCCTTGCCAGTTCAGTTTCCGTAAACCCATGCTTCGCGTCCGTCACCCCCAGGCCAAAACGTTCCTGTAAAAGCGCATACAACGAGGCGACATCCGGCAAATTGATTTGTTCTACCGTTCTGTCATCTTCGTAATGCGTGAAGTGGAAGTTGGTAAGGGTTAATTTTCCACCGTCCGGCAAATGACGGCACATCAGCAGGTGATGACGAAAATGCGATTGCGGCCAGTGCGCAGACCAGAAGTTGCCCATCACATGGTCACTTTGCTGTTGCGTCACCCGATCGAAGCGATACATGGACTGCCAGTGCTCGTGATGACAGAACTGCAGGATCCAGTCGTCACCCTCCTGCTGCAAACGGTATTCACCGTGCGGCGTCTTCTGAACAATGTCTGCCTGCAAACGAATGGGCGCGGTGAGCGTCTGACCGCCAAACCCCACATCGGCAATCCACGATTCGCCGTCCAGTTCAACCAACAGCAAACGGTGAGTTCGCGGGGGCAACGTCGGTGGATTTGCCAGTACCACGCGCCCCAACAGGCTGCGCACGGTAAAGCCCAGTTCGCGCAGTACGCGCTCAAACACACCATTTTGCTCAAAACAATAACCACCGCGACGGGCGGTAATGAGTTTCTCTTCCAGCGACCGATCGTCAAGATGCATTTCTCGCGGTAGCAACACGTCGAGATTCTCAAACGGGATAGTACAGTTATGCTGCAAATGCAGCGCCCGGAGCGTCTCAATATTCACTTCGGTACGCCCTGACCAGTTCAGACGCGCAAAATAAGCATTCAGGATGGGAGTCATCAGGTTTCCTGTCGTGGGTCTTACATCGTTACCCGAGTATAAACGATGAGCCCGGAGAGTGAGGCAGAGGTTATTAGTAGGTTGGCGCAACGACGATTTTCAATAATACTCAGAAAAACCCTTTGCGAGACAATCCTATGAGCCGATTCCGTCCTGTCGAATTACGCCACGCCAGTCGCCTGCTCAATCATGGCCCTACGGTGCTGATAACCAGTCGCGATGAGGTCAGCAACCGACGCAACATCATGGCCGCCGCGTGGTCTATGCCCGTCGAGTTTGAACCGCCCCGCCTCGCCATTGTGGTCGATAAAACGGCCTGGTCGCGAGAGTTAATTGAGCGCAGCGGCCTGTTTGGTATCGTCATTCCCGGCGTCGCCGCCACCAACTGGACTTACGCCGTCGGCAGCGTTTCCGGGCGCGATGAAGACAAATTCAACTGTTACGGTATCCCGGTGATAAAAGGACCGGTTCTGGGACTGCCGGTCGTCGAAGAAAAATGTCTGGCCTGGATGGAGTGTCGCCTGCTCCCCGCCACCGCCGCGCAGGAAAAATACGACACCTTATTCGGTGAAGTGGTTTCTGCCGCCGCGGATGAACGCGTGTTTGTCGAAGGCCGCTGGCAGTTCGATGACGATAAGCTCAATACTCTGCATCACCTTGGTGCCGGAACGTTCGTCACCAGCGGAAAACGCGTGACAGCGGGCTAACTATGCGGTCACCACGGTGATCCCCTTCGCGTTCATGGCGCGAAACTGATCAAAAATCGTGCAGATATCAATGCCCTGAGAATATCTGCACCTCCATTGCCGTCTGGCAGAAGCTGACTATAGTTAATGTTGCATTACCTCAAATTTCCACCTCAAAAGCATATATACCTGCATTTGCACATAAAAATGTCCTCCATTTCGATAAGAGAGGTTTTACAATGCAACTCAATACCATCGCCAGGGGTTTACTCCTTGCCGGGCTGTTAACGTCGTTTTCTCTCCCGCTTATCGCTGCTGAAGCGCCTAAAGATGCCACTGCCGCCACGCAACAGGCGAACAATGCGCTCTATAATCAATTACCTTTCTCCGATAACACCGACTTTACCGATGCGCACAAAGGCTTTATCGCTCCAATCCCCCAGGAGGTGATTAAGGGTGAACAAGGCAACGTTATCTGGAATCCTCAGCAATATGCGTTCATTAAAGAAGGCGATAAATCTCCCGACTCAGTAAACCCCAGCCTCTGGCGTCAGGCGCAGTTGATTAATATCAGCGGTCTGTTTGAGGTAACGGAGGGCGTTTATCAGATTCGTAATCTTGACCTGTCGAATATGACGATTATCGAAGGTAAAGACGGCATCACCGTTGTCGATCCGCTGGTTTCGGCAGAAACGGCGAAAGTGGGCATGGATTTGTACTTTAAGAACCGGAGTAAAAAACCGGTCGTGGCGGTGATTTACACCCACAGCCACGTTGACCACTACGGCGGCGTTCGCGGCGTGGTGGACGAAGCCGACGTGAAATCAGGCAATGTGAAAATCTACGCCCCTGCCGGATTCATGGAGGAGGCGGTCTCAGAAAATATCATGGCCGGGAACGTCATGAGCCGGCGCGCCAGCTACATGTACGGCAACCTGCTGAAACCGGATGTCAAAGGCCAGGTCGGCGCGGGTCTGGGTACCACCACCTCCGCCGGGACGGTGACGCTGATTGCTCCGACCAATTACATTACTAAGACCGGGCAGAAAGAGGTTATTGACGGACTGACCTACGATTTCCTGATGGCGCCGGGTTCCGAGGCCCCTTCCGAAATGCTGTGGTATATCGAAGAGAAGAAAATCATCGAAACCGCTGAAGATGTCACCCATACCCTGCACAACACCTATTCCCTGCGCGGCGCAAAAATTCGCCAGCCTCTGCCGTGGTCTAAATACATCAACGAGGCGCTTACCCTGTGGGGCGATAAAGCCGAAATTATCCTGGCGCAGCACCACTGGCCAACCTGGGGAAATGACAATGTAGTCAAGTTGCTGAAAAGTCAGCGCGATTTGTATCGCTATATCAACGACCAGACGCTGCGAATGGCGAACCAGGGGTTAACCCGCGATGAGATCGCCGCTAACTTCACCTTGCCACCGGCACTTGCCAATACCTGGGCAAACCGCGGTTACTATGGTTCGGTCAGCCACGACGTGAAAGCAACCTATGTGCTGTATCTCGGCTGGTTTGACGGCAACCCGGCGACTCTGGACGAATTGCCGCCGGAAGAAGGCGCGAAGAAATTTGTGGAGTACATGGGCGGCGCTGACGCCATTTTGCAAAAAGCGAAGCAGGATTACGATCAGGGCAACTATCGCTGGGTCGCGCAGGTGGTCAGCAAAGTCGTATTTGCCGATCCGAATAATCAGGCCGCGAGAAATCTGGAAGCGGACGCGCTTGAACAGCTGGGGTATCAGGCCGAATCTGGTCCGTGGCGTAACTTCTACCTGACCGGCGCACAGGAACTGCGTAACGGCGTCGTGAAAGGGCCAACGCCGAATACCGCCAGTGGGGATACCGTGCGCGCCATGACGCCGGAAATGTTCTTTGATTATCTCGCCGTCCACGTTAACGGCCAAAAAGCGGCAGATGCCAAAGCGGTTCTCAACTTCGATTTCGGTGACGACGGCGGCAAGTACAAAGTCGAACTGGAAAACGGCGTGCTGAACCACACCGCGAACGTGCAGGACGCCAATGCCGATGCCACCATCAGCCTGTCGCGCGATGCACTGAACCGCATTGTGTTGAAAGAAGAAACGCTGAAAGACGCGACGGATAAAGGTGACGTAAAAATCACCGGCAATGGGGAAAAACTGAACGAACTGCTGGGTTATATGGATAAGTTCGAATTCTGGTTCAATATCGTTACGCCGTAATCCGACGTCGCCCGGTCAGTCCTTGTGACCGGGCCTTTTCTTTACATGCTGTAGCCAGGCTTTTTAATCAGCACGTCCATCTGCGGCGCAATCTCGCTATCCCACACGCCCTGCCACGCTTCTTCCGGAATTTCAGTCAGCGCCACGCTCACCGAGCGCTCCTTACTTTTCAGATGGCGAATGATCACCTCAGTAATCTCTGAGGCCAGCGCCGATTTTTGCTCATCATTCAGGTCGCGCGGGAAACATTTAATATCAACGTGCGGCATTGCAGGTTCCTTATTGTCGGTGTGAGGATAAAAATTAGCACAGTTGTGAACAGGCAAGTGTCCGTTTATGCGGACTCACGCTCAATAAGGTGAAAACCGATGTCGATAATGGCTTCTTCCACCGCCGTTTGTTCAATGCGATTCGCCAATAGCGTGGCGGCTCGCTGACCAATGGCGCGGCGGTCGACGCTGACGGTGGTGATCGACGGACGATTGCTGGCGGCAAAATCGAGATCGCCAAAGCCGATGACGGCTATATCCTGCGGAATACGTAATCCACGGCTTTCCGCTTCCATCATTGCGCCCTGCGCCAGCGTGTCAGAACTGCAGACAATCACGTCGAATTCCCCTTCACTGAAGAGTTGCGTGAGGCCACTGCGTCCCAGCGACAGCGACGCCGGAAGCGGCACATCCACCTGCGGCACATCATGAATATCATGACGTGCCAGAACACTGCATAACCCCTGCTTTCGCTGACCCGCGCGGCGATCGGCCGTCCACAGCAAACCGGGGCGTCGATACCCTTTACTGAGCAGATACTCGCCGGTGGCCTGCCCGACTTTTTCATGGGAGAAACCGACGAGCATATCGAGCGGCGTTGGCGTGAGATCCCAGATTTCTACCACCGGAATGGCCGCGTTCAGGATCACTTTTTTCAGTTCGCTGGTGTGGTGGATGCCGGTTAATACGACACCGTCAGGACGCCGGGAAAGCAGTGTCGCCACCAGTTCCGCTTCCGTCTGTTCGGTATACCCCGCCACGCACAGGAGAATATGATAGCCGCGCCTTCCCAGTTCATCGCTCAGCGACTGAATAGTATCGACGAACATGTTGTTGTTGATCTGCGGTACCACGATGGCAATCAATTTACTGCGCCGTGACGCAAGTCCTCCCGCCAGCGCGTTGGGGATATAGCCGGTCGCCCGCACTGCCTGCATCACTTTCTCAACCGTTTTAGGCCGTACCAGCTGCGGTGTATTGAGCGCCCGACTCACCGTCATGGGCGACAGTCCAGCACTGCGGGCAACATCTTCCAGCGTCGGCGCGCGAGGTGGTTTTGTGCTCTTCACTGTGGATGCCCCTGCAAAATTCACTGATTTATCTGTGCATTATTCATCATGCGTGTGGCTATTGCCAGCTTCAGACCAGGAAACGCCGCAAATACAGCAGCTTACTTTTCCACACGCACAATAAAATGTTAGCGATATCATTCAATGTTGTGCATTTTACCAGAAAGTTTTGGATTGTGACCTGTTCTGCGGGAATTCCCCTTTTTTATTCGCCATATGTGATCGATTGTTCAATTCAGCATCAACTCTCTGGATTAATTTTTGTCATGAGAATAGAAATGTTAGCGCAATCATTTTATATCAATCAGGAGAATGACATGTCTTTAAGCGCGAATTCTGACGCCGTAACTTATGCCAAAACAGCCAATGCCAGAACGGCAGCGGAAACCGGAGATCGCATCGAGTGGGTGAAGCTGTCGCTGGCCTTTCTGCCGCTGGCGACCCCGGTGAGTGACGCCAAAGTGTTGACCGGTCGCCAGAAACCGCTGACCGAAGTGGCAATCATCATTGCGGAGATCCGCAGCCGCGATGGATTTGAAGGCGTGGGCTTCAGCTATTCAAAACGCGCCGGTGGTCAGGGCATTTACGCTCATGCCAAAGAAATCGCCGATAACCTGCTGGGTGAAGATCCGAATGACATCGACAAGATCTACACCAAACTGCTGTGGGCAGGCGCCTCCGTTGGCCGCAGTGGAATGGCGGTTCAGGCCATCTCCCCTATCGATATCGCCCTCTGGGACATGAAAGCCAAGCGTGCTGGGCTGCCGCTGGCAAAACTGCTGGGTGCGCACCGGGATTCCGTGCAGTGCTACAACACCTCCGGCGGCTTCCTGCATACGCCGCTCGATCAGGTACTGAAAAATGTGGTGATTTCACGTGAAAACGGCATCGGTGGGATCAAGCTGAAAGTTGGTCAACCCAACTGCGCCGAGGATATCCGCCGCTTAACCGCCGTTCGCGAAGCGCTGGGCGATGACTTCCCGTTGATGGTCGATGCCAACCAACAGTGGGATCGTGAAACGGCTATTCGCATGGGGCGCAAAATGGAGCAGTTCAACCTCATCTGGATTGAAGAGCCGCTGGACGCCTACGATGTTGAAGGCCACGCCCAGCTTGCGGCCGCGCTGGATACGCCCATCGCGACCGGTGAAATGCTTACCAGCTTCCGCGAACATGAACAGCTGATCCTGGGGAACGCCAGCGACTTCGTCCAGCCAGACGCCCCGCGCGTTGGCGGTATTTCACCGTTCCTGAAGATTATGGATCTGGCCGCGAAGCACGGACGTAAGCTTGCGCCGCATTTTGCTATGGAAGTTCACCTGCATTTGTCTGCCGCCTACCCGCTGGAGCCGTGGCTGGAGCATTTCGAGTGGCTGAACCCGCTGTTCAACGAACAGCTTGAACTGCGCGACGGTCGCATGTGGATCTCCGATCGCCACGGCCTGGGTTTCACCCTGAGCGAACAGGCTCGCCGCTGGACCCAATTAAGCTGCGAATTTGGCAAACGCCCCTGATCCTCACTGGCGGGAATCATTCCCGCCCTCTTACCTTACAGAACGCTTTCTGCCCTTACTGAGGAGTAGAGAATGAGCACAATGATAAAGCGCACCAAAGTGCGTTACAGCATTCTTATATTTTTATTTCTTGCCACGGTATTTAATTACGCCGACCGGGCAACGTTATCCGTCGTCGCGCCCATTATGAGTAAAGAATTAGGCTTTGACCCGGAAGCTATGGGACTGGCTTTTTCTTCTTTTGGTATTGCGTATGTGATCATGCAATTACCAGGCGGTTGGTTATTAGACCGCTACGGCTCGCGTCTGGTATACGGTTGCGCGCTGATCGGTTGGTCGCTGGTGACCATGTTCCAGGGCACCATCTATCTGTACGCCAGCCCGCTGATTGTCCTGATTATTCTGCGTTTATTGATGGGCGCAATCGAGGCGCCCGCCTTCCCGGCAAACAGTCGCTTAAGCGTACAGTGGTTCCCGAATAATGAGCGTGGGTTTGTCACCTCGGTTTATCAGGCGGCACAGTATATCTCGCTGGGAATAATTACCCCGCTAATGACCATTATTCTGCATAACCTGAGCTGGCATTTTGTCTTTTATTATATCGGCGCGATTGGCGTTGTTCTTGGCGTCTTCTGGTTAATTAAAATCAAAGATCCGATGCACCATCCCAAAGTGAATCAGCAGGAAATTGACTATATTCGCGAAGGTGGCGGTGAACCGATGCTGGGCAGTAAAAAGGAACCGCAGAAGGTCACACTCGCCCAGATCAAAAGCGTCTGCGTTAACCGGATGATGATCGGTGTCTACATCGGGCAGTTTTGCGTCACCTCTATCACCTGGTTCTTCCTGACCTGGTTCCCGACCTATCTGTACCAGGCCAAGGGGATGTCGATTCTGAAAGTGGGCTTTGTCGCCAGTATCCCGGCAATTGCCGGATTCATCGGCGGTCTGCTTGGCGGCGTCTTCTCCGACTGGTTGCTCAAGCGCGGTTACAGCCTCACCACCGCGCGTAAACTGCCGGTGATTTGCGGCATGCTGCTCTCCTGCGTGATTGTTATCGCGAACTACACCTCTTCGGAGTTCGTGGTCATTGCCGCGATGAGTCTGGCCTTTTTCGCCAAAGGATTTGGCAACCTCGGCTGGTGCGTCCTCAGCGATACGTCGCCGAAAGAGGTGCTGGGCATTGCGGGCGGCGTCTTCAATATGTGCGGCAACATGGCCAGTATCGTCACACCGCTGGTGATCGGTGTGATTCTGGCCAACACTCAGTCGTTTGACTTCGCCATTCTGTACGTCGGCTCAATGGGACTCATTGGCCTGATTTCCTACCTGTTTATTGTTGGACCGTTGGACCGCATTACGCTAACCCCGTCTGCTGCCTGATAGTCTCTGTGGCGAAGACTTCGCCCCCGCTGTTCCGGAATTGCACTCCCCGGAACAGCGTTTTTTTTGTTACGCTTTCGCCCGCGGCAATTGTCGCCTTCTCTTAGATGATCTCATTGTTTTTCAGCACCTGGCGTAGTTCTGCCCGCTGACAGACCGCATCCGCTATCGCGCTGATATTTGGCGTATTACCCTGAAACCAGTCATGACCCGGCCCCCAGGTGCGCATCACGCAAAGATAACAATCGATCAGCGTTAACTGTTCGCCGAACGCATACGGTTCCGCACTCAGTTGACCGTTCAACCAGAGGTAGAGGGATTTACGGTATTCAATACAGTTCTTTTTTAACTGAGCGGGTGCATCAGGAACCCAGCGTTCCGGATAGTCAGCGTAGGTAAATGTCGGATAGATATTGGCCACCAGCCAGATTAACAGGCGCTGAAACTGCTGGCGCTCGGTGCTTTCAACGGGCGGCGCCAGATCGGGGCGACGATCGAGTACCATCAGCGCAATCGCTGCCGTTTCGGTCATCACCTCGCCATTCTCAAGCGTAAGCGTCGGTACCTGGCACAGCGGATTGATTTTTTGCAGCAGATCGCGCTGCGGCCCTTCGTTGTTAAAACCGCTGACATCAACAAAGCGATACGGAATGTCCGCCAGCGTAAGCATTAATTCGCTGATCGCTGACCCCCACCCAGGCGCCCCATAAACCTTAATCATACTGCCTCCTGCAGGTTAAAACTCTAAGTGTAGAGTAACCTGCATTTCTGGCATGGCTTTCTGACCGCTCCTCCCGGCCGCGCCCTACAAAAATTAATAGGTCAGTAAAACTTATGATCCTGACCGTAATAGCGCCGCCCTATTTTATTTTTGTCATCGTTTTATCGGTCAGGTTTTACTTAAGAGAGCACCCTGCACTTTTCAGGTTACGCAGTTGTATTTATTTTTCATTTTAATGACATCACAGTTTAATTAAAGCATGTAAATTTCATTTTAAATACTTTCGTCATTCTTATG
Source organism: Citrobacter amalonaticus Y19 (assembly GCF_000981805.1). Classification (NCBI taxonomy): domain Bacteria; kingdom Pseudomonadati; phylum Pseudomonadota; class Gammaproteobacteria; order Enterobacterales; family Enterobacteriaceae; genus Citrobacter; species Citrobacter amalonaticus. The sequence goes on from NZ_CP011132.1 coordinate 1,624,825, forward strand.
TTTAGTAGAGAATGCAGCATTCTAAATACATCATTCTCTATTATCAGTCAGCCCAGGCTGAGGGACTTTTGTGTTTATTCCGCACAGCATCACCAGGAGTCTTTCATGAGAAGTAACATTCCCGTTACACAGAAAGAGTATTTGCTCAACGAGAAAACGACGCTCTTATCAACAACGAATACGCAAAGCCATATTACCTATGCCAATTCGGCGTTTATCGACGCCAGCGGATTTGGCGAGCGTCAGCTAATGGGCGAACCGCATAATATCATTCGTCATCCGGACATGCCGCCCGCCGCGTTTGCGGATATGTGGTTTACCCTGCAACAGGGCGACAGCTGGACCGGCATGGTCAAAAACCGCCGGCACAATGGCGACCACTACTGGGTTCGCGCCAACGTCACGCCCGTCTGGCATAACGAACAATTAACCGGATACATCTCGGTACGCACCGTTCCTGCGCGTCAGGAAATTGAGCAAAGCGAGCAGCTTTATCAGAAGATAAATAATAACAATTTCAAGGGGCATCGTTTATTCAAAGGTATTATTATTCGCCGTGGCGTACTGGCCTGTTTATCGGCATTTAAATGGTTATCCATCCGTCAACGTGTCAATTATGCTATCGGTGCCAGTCTGTTTCTCGCAATGGGTATTATTTTCTTAGCGGTTAATCTGGTTATTCAGGCCGGCGCGTTTATCCTCTTATTTCTGCTGCTGGCTATTTACCTTAAGTATCAAATTTGTCATCCGGTTAAACAGATCCTGTCGCAAATGCAAAAAGTGGTCGCCGGGCGAAAACCCGACAGCATTCACTTAGATCGCGTCGATGAGCTGGGGATGATGATGCGCCTGGTTAATCAGGCCGGATTAAATCTGAATTCACTGGTAGATGATGTCAGTACTCAAATCGCCGGGATTCAGGAGATCAGCACCCGCGTCAGCCAGGAAGGCTCGGCATTGCATAAGCGCTCCGAAGAAACCTCTGCCAACCTGCAACAAACCGCGGCCGCCATCGAAGAGATCGGCAGCGCGGTGCAACAAACCGCAGACACCGCCGCACAAACGATGACGATGGCGGACAGAACCAGCGCTAACGCCAGCGAAGGGGGCGACTTTATGAAGCAGACGATCGGCATGATGCAGTCGATTTCCCGCGATAACGGGCAGATCGTTGATATCATCGGCGTTATCGACAGTATTGCTTTCCAGACCAATATCCTCGCGCTTAACGCGGCGGTCGAAGCCGCCCGCGCCGGAGAGTCCGGACGCGGGTTTGCGGTCGTTGCCGCCGAAGTGCGGAATCTGGCGCAGCACTCCGCGTCGGCTGCCAAAGAAATTGCGTCGCTGATTGAAAAGAACGTCGCCAACGTCAATGCCGGGGTGCGGATGGTTGAACAGACGGAGACTCACCTGACCGGGATGATCGACGACGTGTTCCAGATGTCGACCATGATTAAAGAGATTGGCCTCGCGACGCGCGAACAGACGCAGGCGCTGGAACTGATTAATGATTCAATCTCTCGTATCGGCACCATGACCGATAACAATGCCACAATGGTGGAAAGCGTCAGGGACGCCGCGGGTAATCTTTCCGGGCGCTCCTCACGCCTGCAACAGGCGGTACATGTCTTCGGCACCTCCGCCTGATCCCTGCCCACTCTGCCGGTTCAGGACGGGATTTAGGCAAAAAGGCCTGCACACGGTGCAGGCCTTTTACTTTACAGGGCGATACGAATCACATCATCCGGCTCAGTGGCTTCTTTCTCGCGCGTGGATTTTTGCTTCACGCTCACGTACAGCGTTTTGCCATCGGCTGACAGCGCCAGGCTGTTCGGGAAGGTTGGCGTATCAAACGTTTTCACCACGCTGTAGCTCTTCGCGTCAATCACGCTCACTTTACCCGCCTGACGGTGCGTCACGTAGACTTCGTTGCGCGTCGGGTTAAACAACACGGCCAGCGATTCCGGCGCGGCGATTTTCGCCAGCACGTTGCCGTTGCGGGTATCAACGACCAGCACTTCGGCTGCTTTTGAGTCAGTCACAAACGCGCGATGACCGGCGGTATCGAGGCTCAGGTTAATAAAAAAGTGCTCTTTGCCATCATCCAGCAGTTTTTTACGACTGAGGATTTTGTTGGTGGCGGTATCGATGGTAATAAATTCGCCATCGGCATTGGTGGTATACAGACGTTTCGCCAGGCTGTCGATCGCAAGGCCGGTGCTCATCTTACCGGTATTCTGGATGGTTTCTTTCAGCGCAATTTTTTCGCCATCGACCACCCAAATCACGCTCTCTTTGCCAAGACCGCTGATATAAACCGTGTTGGTGGCTTCATCGGCAACCAGTTCACGCGGTTGCAGCGGACGCACATCTTCTGAGCGCTTACGGGCATCAAGGACCAGTCGCCCTTTCACTTCACTCGTTTTCGCATCAATGGCCGTCACCGCACTGTTCACCGTGTTGCCGAACCACAGCGTCTGGGTTGCATTGTTGATGGTGGCGCCAAACGGCTTGAGATCGTTGTGAATGGCCTGGGTGACTTCCAGCGTCACCGGATCAAGACGATAAACGATGCCGCCTTTGTCCAGCTTGCGGCTCTGCGAGGTAGCCAGCCACAGCGCGTTTTCCTGTTGGCTGTAAGCCATTTCGTAAGCGCCTTTGCCCACGCCTTTACGCAGCATTTCTTCTGCGGCCTGGGCGCTGAATGAAGAAGCAACCAGCAGTGAACCTAACAGCAGTGAACTCCGCAGGCGCGGTGAAAACAGATGACGAAAATGCATGACGACTCCCTTTGATAAATCGCTATTTTTGCTGCTTCACATCACTTCAGCGAGCAACATCATGGTATTGCTCTTTTTTATAGATGGGAATGGTAATCATTATTCATGTGAATGTGGAGCGTTTATTCGCATTCTGGCTACAATCTTCTTAATTTCTCCATCAATCCTTAACGCATTGTGCCGTTAAAATTTTCAAACTTTTACAAATCCATTAACATGATTCTCACATACCGCTGGGTACGTTCAATTTAATTGGCCTTTTCATGAAGATTATTTCCGCACGCTATACCGCAGTTCCCGCACTTTTTCTCCCGCTTGTGTTTGCATCGCCGGTGATGGCTGACGACACGACCGATGCCCAGACGATGATCGTCAGCGCTTCCCCCCAGGCGATATCAGAACTGGATACACCGGCCGCCGTTAGCGTCGTTGACGGCGACGAAATGCGCCTGGCAATGCCGCGCATTAACCTGTCAGAATCACTGACCCGCGTACCGGGACTTCAGGTGCAAAACCGACAAAACTATGCGCAGGATTTGCAGATTTCAATGCGCGGATTCGGCTCCCGTTCTACCTATGGCATTCGCGGGATCCGCCTGTATGTGGACGGCATTCCGGCGACGATGCCGGACGGTCAGGGGCAGACATCGAACATTGATCTCAGCAGCGTGCAGAACGTTGAAGTGCTGCGCGGCCCCTTCTCTGCGCTGTACGGCAATGCCTCCGGCGGGGTGATGAATGTCACCACCCAAACCGGTCAGCAGCCACCGACCATAGAGGCAAGCAGCTATTACGGCAGCTTCGGTAGCTGGCGTTATGGGCTGAAAGCCACTGGCGCAATGGGAGATGGCACCCAGCCAGGCGATGTGGATTACACTGTGTCCACCACCCGCTTCACTACTCATGGCTATCGTGACCGCAGCGGCGCGCAGAAAAATCTGGCGAATGCAAAGCTGGGCGTACGCCTCGATGACGCCAGCAAGCTGAGTCTGATTTTTAACAGTGTCGACATCAAAGCCGACGATCCGGGCGGTCTCAGCGAAACGGAATGGCGGGCGGATCCACGGCAATCCCCTCGCGCTGAGCAATACAACACGCGCAAAACCATCAAACAGACTCAGGCCGGATTGCGCTATGAGCGCCAGGTCAGCGCGCAGGATGACATGAGCGTCATGATGTATGCCGGAGAGCGTGAAACCACGCAGTACCAGTCCATTCCCATCGCGCCCCAGCTTCGCCCCTCTCATGCTGGCGGCGTGATCGCCCTGCAACGGCATTATCAGGGTATCGACAGTCGCTGGACGCATCGCGGTGAACTGGGCGTGCCCGTGACCTTCACCACCGGTCTTAACTACGAGAACATGAGCGAAAACCGCAAAGGCTATAACAACTATCGCCTGAGCAACGGCGTGCCGGAGTACGGACAAAAAGGCAGCCTGCGCCGCGATGAACGTAATCTGATGTGGAACGTGGATCCTTATCTGCAAACCCAGTGGCAGTTGACTGACAAACTCTCGCTGGATGCTGGCGTGCGCTACAGTTCCGTCTGGTTCGATTCCAACGATCGTTACATCACGCCGGGTAATGGCGATGACAGCGGTGAGGCCAGCTACCATCAGTGGTTGCCTGCCGGCTCGTTGAAATATGCCTTAACCGACGCGTGGAACGTCTATCTTGCCGCAGGCCGTGGCTTCGAAACACCGACCATCAATGAGCTTTCCTACCGCGCTGACGGACAAAGCGGGATGAATCTGGATCTCAAACCCTCGACCAACGATACGATGGAAATCGGCAGTAAAACCCGGATCGGTGACGGGTTGCTGACGGCGGCCCTCTTCCAGACCGATACCGATGATGAACTGGTGGTTGATTCCAGCAGCGGCGGACGCACAACCTATAAAAATGCCGGTAAGACACGCCGTCAGGGGGCGGAACTCGCCTGGGATCAACGCGTGGCCGGAGACTGGCGGTTCAACGTGTCGTGGACCTGGCTTGATGCCACTTATCGCAGTAACGTGTGTAGCGACCAGAACTGCAATGGTAACCGGATGCCCGGCATCGCGCGGAACATGGGGTTCGCCTCGCTGGGTTACGTGCCTGATGACGGCTGGTATGCGGGCGCCGATGCGCGCTATATGGGCGATATTATGGCCGATGATGAGAACACCGCCAAAGCGCCGTCGTATACCGTCGTTGGGCTGAATACCGGGTATAAATTCAACGTCAGCAGCCTGACGGTGGACGTGTTTGGTCGCGTCGATAACCTGTTCGATAAAGAGTATGTCGGCTCGGTCATCGTGAATGAATCGAATGGCCGCTACTACGAACCTGCACCAGGGCGTAACTATGGCGTTGGCGTCAACCTGGCCTGGCATTTTGAGTAAGATGGCGTATTAATGACGTACTAGCGGGGATTTCCCCCGCTATATTTTAGCTGTGCTTAATAACTATATTGTTGTTTAATTACGGCTACATTTTTATGTATAAGGTCAATTAAACAATGACGGCTGGCGTCTTTATTTCCTGCCGACATCACATTTAGCAATTCCTGATAATGTCCGACGTTATGTTGATAAGCGTCATGCATCGCCCGGTCATAGAGAAAATGCAGACTTGGCCCCATGCGCACCCAAAGCTGTTCGATCATTTCAACCAACGTAGGCATATTGGCAAACTGGTAAATTTTGAAGCGCAAAGCCCGGTTTGCCAGCAGGCGATCCTCTACCGTGCCGCTCTCATGAGCCTGCTGATAGTCCGCCAGATGCGCATGCAAGATGTCCATCCGTTCCGGCGTGACCTCGCCCGTCGCCATCATCACCGCCATGCCTTCCAGTTCACAGCGGATGTGAATAATCTCGCTAAACCTCGCCATCGTGATATCCGGAACCATAAACGCCTGCGCAGGCGCGATAGCCAGTGCGCTGGCAGAAACCAGGCGTAGCAACGCTTCCCGAACCGGAGTGATACTGATCCCCAACTCCTGTGCGATATTTTTGGTGATAAGCCTGGCTCCGGGACGTAAAGCGCCAATGCTTAGTTTGTCTTTTAGCCCTCTTTCAACCTGCGTGGTCAGACTTATATGTTGCGTTTTTTCCATACCAGGCATTCTATTTTCTTCACCTCATAACATAGCCAATCGCAATTAAGCTAAATCGCCTAATTGATATAAATATCGCCTGGTATGAAAAATGTAAAATGTAAACCACAGTAATTTACCCACGTTATTTTAACTGTCCCGACAGGTTATTCGTCGGTTACGTGGTGATATATACCCGTCATACTTCAAGTTGCAGATGCGTTGGCTGCGCTCGTTCACCCCAGTCACTTACTCAAGTAAGCTCCTGGGGATTCACTCCCTTGCCGCCTTCCTGCAACTCGAATTATTTAGGGTATAATTAAAGCTGGAATTTTAAATTTTGCCTATTTTTTTCTGGCGGTTCTCGCCGCCAGGTTTTGTTTACGCGTCGTCGGTCAGACGGATCACCACTTTGCCAAAGTTTTTACCGGTCAGCAGACCGATAAAGGTCTGCGGCGCGTTCTCCAGTCCGTCGGTGACCTGCTCGCGGTAGTGGATTTTCCCTTCTTTCACCCAGCGCCCCATTTCCTGCTGAAATTCGTGAATGCGATGTCCGTAGTCCTGACCGATGATAAACCCCTGCAGTCGGATCCGTTTCTTCAGCAGGGTCGCCATCAGCAGCGGCAGTCTGTCGGGACCCGCCGGCAAGCTTGTGGCGTTATAACCGCTGACCAGACCACAGAGCGGGATCCGCGCCGAGGTGTTCAGCAACGGCAGTACGGCATCAAACACTTTCCCACCGACGTTTTCGTAGTAGACATCAATACCTTGTGGACAGGCTTTCGCCAGTTGTTCTGCAAAATCGCTGGCATGGTGATCCAGACAAACATCGAAGCCCAGCACGTCAGTGGCATGACGGCATTTTTCCGCACCGCCTGCAACGCCCACGACGCGACACCCCTTCAGCTTGCCAATTTGCCCAACCGTTGCGCCAACCGGGCCAGTTGCGGCCGCCACCACCAGCGTCTCACCCTCTTTCGGCTGACCAATGTCCAGCAGTCCCATATAGGCGGTGAATCCGGGCATCCCCAGCACGCCGAGCGCCCACGACGGGTTCTCAGGATGATCCCCGAGTTTTACCAGTTCCGTCCCATCCGAAATCGCGTAATCCTGCCAGCCGCTGTAGCTCAGAACCCATTCACCCGGTTTATAGTCAGGATGATTTGACGTCACTACGCGACTGACGGTGCCGCCAACCATCACACCGCCAACCTCAACCGGCGGCGAATACGACGGTTCATCGCTCATGCGCCCGCGCATATACGGGTCGAGCGACAGGTAAATCGTGCGCAGTAAAACCTGACCTTCGCCAGGGGTGGCGACCTCGTCCTCTTCCAGACGGAAATTCTCCGCCACCGGCGCGCCATGGGGTCGGGATGCTAACACCCAACGACGGTTACGGTGTGTTTGTTGAACCATGATGTTCTCCTCTGCTTTTGGCATGAATCCATCAATAGTAGCAGGACGCTGCGGTCATTAGCTTCCGGCCTGGTTTAAGCGCACAACGAGGTAAACGCAGGGTTGCGTCGTCTCATTGATAAAACGACAGTCATTCGGCGGCCCCAGTTCCAGGCAATCTCCTGCCTTCATCTCGTGGCGCGTGTCCCCTTCGACGAACACCAGTTCGCCCTGCTGCAGCCAGATCAGCTGTCGGGCCTGAACATACGATGACGCAGGCATCGGGATATCGCTGCCCGCTGGCAGTTCAATTTGCACCAGATCGATAGGCAGATCGCTACGCGGCGACACATGGCGGCGCAGATAATGACTCTGCGGATCGTGCCAGACGGGCTGGTCGGCAAAACGCGACAGTTTGCCCTCCTGCATTTCGGCACGGGCAATAAGCATGGACATACTGATGCCAAACGCGCCGGAGAGTCTGCCAAGCAACGTCGCCGTTGGACTGCTTTCGCCACGTTCGATTTTGTGGATCATCGCGCGCGACACGCCCGCCCGCTCAGCCAGTTCGGTGAGCGACCAGCTGCGGGATTCTCGTTCAATGCGAATTCTTGCACCGATCCGTTGATTTATGCTGTCTTCAATAGTATTCATATCGTAATACTATAGTGAACAACCCCTGAGGTTCAACATGTCTATTCGATTCGCCAGCAAAGAGGACTGCGCCGCCATCGCAGAGATCTATAACCATGCGGTACTGCACACGGCCGCCATCTGGAACGACCAGACGGTGGATGCCGATAACCGTATCGCATGGTATGAAGCGCGGCAGGCGCTGGGTTATCCGGTGCTGGTGAGTGTAGAAGGTGACACCGTCACGGGTTACGCCTCGTTTGGTGACTGGCGCAACTTTGATGGCTTCCGCCATACTGTCGAACATTCGGTTTATGTCCATCCGGATCATCAGGGAAAAGGTCTGGGACGCCAGTTACTGAGCCGGCTTATCGAAGAAGCCCGCCGGTGTGGTAAACATGTGATGGTTGCCGGTATTGAATCGCAAAACCACGCCTCATTACACCTGCACGACACGCTCGGGTTTAACACTACCGCGCAGATGCCGCAGGTGGGCACCAAATTTGGCCGCTGGCTGGATCTGACCTTTATGCAGCTCCAGCTTGACGACCGCCCCGAACCGGACGCGCGCGGATGAACCAGTCGCTCACCCTCGCCTTTCTCATCGCCGCCGGTATCGGTCTGGTGGTGCAAAACACCCTGATGGTGCGGATTACGCAGACCTCATCGACCATCCTGATCGCCATGTTGCTAAATTCGCTGGTCGGGATTGTGCTGTTTGTCAGCATTTTGTGGTTTAAACAGGGCGTGGCGGGATTTGGTGAACTGGTTGCCAGCGTGCGCTGGTGGACGCTGATCCCCGGTCTGCTGGGTTCGTTTTTCGTCTTCGCCAGCATCAGCGGCTATCAACACGTCGGCGCGGCGACCACCATCGCGGTGCTGGTCGCCAGCCAGTTAATTGGCGGTCTCGTGCTGGACATTTTGCGCAGTCACGGCGTCCCGCTCAGAGCCTTAATCGGCCCGGTTTGTGGCGCAGTAATGCTGGTGGTTGGCGCCTGGCTTGTCGCCAGACGCCAGTTCTGATCAAAGAATCGTGCCGCCTTTTGTGAGTTGTTCGCGGCGCGCTTCCATATCTTCCTTATGCTGACGACCGTGGTGCGCGATAGCCGTTCTTAATCGCTGCTGTTGCGTGTAGCGATCTTCACGGCTTAACTGCGCGTCCTCGCTCAGGGCAACCAGCAGTTCGTTCATATGGATAATGACGCCCTCATCAATAGCGGCATCGACACGGGCGCTGACCTCATCCAGGTGCGACATAAAAACTCCTTAATTCAGTTTTGCTTTTGAAAAATCACTGCCCATCAGGCTGACGCTGTAACCGGTCACGTTACTGCGTGTGGCGTAGAATGTTTTGCCATTCGCCAGCGCAATCCACGGCGCCTGCTGATAATAGATCTCCTGCGCCTGCTGGTAGAGCTTCACACGCTCTTCCGGTTTGCTGACCAGCTTCGCTTTCTGGACCAGTGAATCATACCCCTTATCGCACCAGCGCGCGGCATTCGATCCGGTTTTGATGCTGTTGCAGCCCAGCAGTACATCAGCGAAGTTGTCCGGATCGCCGTTATCCGACATCCAGCCAAACAGCGCGCTGTCATGCTCGCCTTTACGCATACCGGAAAGGTATTCACCCCACTCGTAAGAGACGATCTTCGCCTTCACGCCCACTTTTGCCCAGTCGCTTTGAATCATCTCCGCAATGCGTCGTGAGTTGGGGTTATACGGTCGCTGTACCGGCATCGACCAGAGTGTCACCTCAAACCCTTTCTCCTGTCCGGCCTGCTTCAGCAGTGCTTTTGCTTTCTCCGGGTCGTACGCGTAATCCTTCAGTTCCGGGTTAAATCCCATCATGTTCGGCGGGATCGGTGATTTTGCCACTTTCGCCGAATCGAGGAAGACGGCCTTCACAATCGCCTGCTTATCGGTGGCGTAGTTCAGCGCCTGACGTACCAGCACGTTGTCGAACGGCTTTTTCTCGGTATTGAAAGCCAGATAGCCGACGTTGAGCGCCTCAACGGCATGTAGCGCCAGGTCTTTGTTTTTCTTGATTTCATCAAACTGCACTGGCGATGGCGCAGGGATAATCTGACATTCGTTGGTTTGCAGTTTCGCCATCCGCGTCTGGACGTTCGGCGTGATAGCAAAGATCAGATGCTTTGTCGGCACCTCGCCATCCCAGTAATTTGGGTTCGCCAGATAGCGAATTTGCGAGTCCTGTTTGTACTGTTGCAGGACATACGGACCGGTGCCAATCGGCCAGTTATCGACGTTTTCCGGCGTCCCTTTTTTCAGCATGGCGTCGGCGTATTCCGCAGAAAGAATGGAGGCAAAATCCATTCCCCAGTCGGCAAGAAACGCGGCGTTAGGTTCACTCAGCACAAACTGCACGTGGTAATTGTCGACCTTTTTTACCTCTTTAATCAGCGTATCGAAGCCCACGTCGTTGAAATACTCATAGCTGCCCTGCGACACATTGTGGTACGGATGCGTGGACTCTTTCTGGCGTAATACCGAGAAGACGACGTCATCGGCGTTGAAATCGCGGGTCGGCTTGAAGAACTTGTTGCTGTTGAACTTCACGCCCTGACGCAGCGTAAAGGTGTAGGTTTTGCCGTCCTCTGAAATCGTCCAGTCCGTCGCCAGCGACGGTACCGGCGTGTTTTTTACCGGGTCGAAATTGATCAGCCGGTTGTAGAGCACCTGAGAACTGGCGACAAACGATGGGCCAGAGCTGGCAATTTGCGGGTTAAAGGATTCAGGCGAGGCTTCCGAGCAATAAACAATAGTGTCGTTATTTGCCGCGAGCGCGGCACCCGTTGGTAACACGGTACTGAGCGCCAGTGCGAGCAGCGTTTTCCCTGTGGACATGATATGAACCTTCTTCGTTATTATTGAGGGGGTTATAGGAGCATAGATTAAGACAACTGAAAAATAACAAATCTGTCTCAGGTTATGCGAATCCGCGCATTTTTGTTGGTTCTTTCGCCACAGAATTTTCGTTAAGTCTTTTTGAAAACGTCAACGCATCTATGCCCTGAAAATTCACCCCTTTTTGCCTCTCTTCCACCGTTTGCCTGGGCCATGAATCCGTAAAGTAGATGCGTGAAAAAGTCTTAGGGACCTTATCGTGGCAAAAACACTCTTGCGCAGCGGCAATCTGGATGATTATCAGGCTGTCGGCGGTGGCGGCCAGGCCGTCTTTGATTCAGCATTACAAATTCGTGAAACGCTCCGTCTGCGTAAACAGCAGGCGATGGTGGATTGTCTCGCCATTCCACAAGTCAACGACAGCGGCGATCGGGTTGACTGGTATTCCCCCCTTGAAGGGTCATCCATCGCGTGGAAAGCCGCCGATGAAGAGGCGCGTTTTCGCGCCCTGCGCTATCTCTCGGCGACGCTGGAAAGCGCCGCATCGCTGAGCCGCAAAAGCCTGCAGTCCGGGAAAACGTCACTGCAACTGTTTGGGTCGCTGCTGGAAAAGGCCGTCCAGTTTCCAGGCGAAAATCACGTCTTCCTGGTGGATGGCAAACCGGTCATTACCTTCTGGGGATTTATCAATCTCAATGAAAATATCCGCGAGGATGTGCTGGAATGCCTGCGCGCTCAGGAAGAACCTGAACCGGAAATCCACATGGAGCCAGAACCGGTCGAAGAGACGGTTCCTGAAGTAACGTTTGCCCAGGCGGACGAACCGCTGCTCTCTACGCCTGTCGTGCCGGTCAACGAGCCAGAACCGGTTAGTGCGCCGCAGCCGATTCCGGTGGTCACCGAAGAAAAAGTGACGCCTGCACCGGTCAAACCGTCACGTCGCCTGCCGCTGTGGAGCCTGCCCGTCGCCGCGGTGATTGTGGCCGCCATTGCCGCTCCGCTACTGTGGAAATCACAGACGCCCGCCATCGCGACGGAAGTGGTCAATGTCGCGCCGCCAGAAATGGCACCTCTGCCGACGCTTAGCATCGCGCTGCCGCTGCATCAGGCGGAAGTCATTGCACCAGTGAAAAAAGACAAACCGGCCGATGAGCCGGTGGTGATTGCCGCGATCCCGAAAGACGCGCTGGTGATGGATGCCAGTCAGATGAAGGCTGGCACCACGCGCTTTCTCAACGGTAACTGGCGCGTCATGGTGGAGGTGAAAGATCCCGTTACCGGCAAAGCGCCGTCTCTGCGCTACCAGATCCAGAACAATAAAGGCACGGCGCGGGTGGTTCACGGCGACAACATCGTCTGCCGTGCGGATCTCTTCTCGGGACTGCATCAGAGTGGAGAATTAATGATTAAGAGTCGCGGCAATGCGCGTTGCACCGACGGTTCACGCTACCCGATGCCGGAAATCACCTGTAAAGCCGGGGCCAATGATGTCGCCGCCTGCACCGCCCGCTTTGATGCGAAAGCAGCGATCCCGTTGACGTTCAAAAAGATAGGTGCCTGATTTTATGCTGGTGAATCTGTGTGATTACAAACAGAGCGTCACGCTCATCGCAAACAGCGGCGTTCAGTTTCTCGACTTCGGGCTAACGCCGCAGGAATCGGCGCAGCATGGTCGCTTCGTGCGTAAAACAGCCAATGGCCCCCTGCTGCGTCTGGATTACGATCTGGCAAATGATCGCTATACCCTGCCCGCGCGACCAGGCTCGCAGCCGGAAGTGGTGAAACCGGAAAGTACGCAAACGCTGCATTACTCTCTCGATGTCCTCGACGGTATCTGGCTGCCGCTGCCGTTCCTGCGCTTTAATCCGCCCCGCACCTTCGTTGAAGGGCCTGACAACTGGGCGCGCGTTCAGGTGCGAAAACTTGCCGAACCCGACAGCGCGGGCAATACCCATCGCGTCACCCTCGCGCTCGATAGCCAGTTGAGCGCGAATGCGCCCGCCGCGCTCGCGCCCGGCGAAAACGATCTGCTGAACGGCACCCGTTTTGCGCTGGCCTGGCGCGACGATGAGATCGCAGATTTTCTCGATCAGACCTGGATTGACGGCTGGCTGCGCGAGGCGTTTCTCAACCACGTCAGTCAGCAGGAAAACCGCACTGAACAGGCTATCAGCCTGGCGCTGCGCAACTTTGAGTATCAGGCACACTGGCTGAATCTGCTGGCGCTACTGGGGGAACAGCTCGCCGTACCGGAAGTCAAACTGGTGACCCACACCCTCAGTACCCCGGCGATCCCGGTCGATTTGATTCTGGATGTCGGTAACACTCATACCTGCGGTGTATTGATTGAAGATCATGGCGACGCCAATGACGGTCTGCGTCAGACGGCGGAACTGCAGGTCCGATCGCTGAGCGAACCGCAGTATCTCAACGATCCGCTGTTCACCAGTCGTCTCGAATTTTCAGAAGCCCGGTTTGGCAAACAGCATTTCTCCGTAGAAAGCGGACGTGAAGATGCCTTCATCTGGCCGTCGATTGTGCGGGTCGGTGACGAAGCGCGTAAGCTGGCAATGCAGCGCACGGGAACGGACGGTAACAGCGGTATTTCCAGCCCGCGCCGCTATCTGTGGGATGAAACGCCGGTGCTGCATGACTGGCGCTTCAGCCAGATGAACAGTAAAACGCAACGTGAACCGCTCGCCACCGCCTTTCCGTTGATGAACCTGATGAACGACGACGGTCAGCCGCTCTACTCACTGCCGCAGGATGACCGCCTGCCGGTGTTTTCGCCCCAGTACAGCCGCAGTACATTGATGACCCATATGTTGTGCGAGATCCTCGCCCAGGCGCTGGGACAAATCAACAGCGTCGCGACCCGTCTGCGTCTGGGCTTTCCGGCATCGCCGCGTCAACTGCGCTCGCTGATCCTCACGCTCCCATCCGCGATGCCCAAACAGGAACGCGAAATCTTCCGTCTGCGCATGTTCGAAGCGATCGCCATTGTCTGGAAAGCGATGGGCTGGCACCCACAAGATGAAGATTTCAGCACGCGTAAACAGCAGGAAAAAAGCGTGGTTCCGGTGCCTGAAATTCAGATGGAGTGGGACGAGGCCAGCTGTGGTCAACTGGTCTGGCTGTACAACGAAGCGATTTCCCACTATGCCGGACGCAGCGAAGCATTCTTCAACGCCCTCGCCCGCCCGGATCGCCTGCCGGAACCCGGAGAGACCAAAGGCCGGGCGCTGCGCGTGGCCTCAATTGATATCGGCGGCGGCACCACCGATATGGCGATCGTCCACTATCAACTGGACGATGGCGTCGGCGCCAATGTGAAAATCACGCCGCATCTGCTGTTTCGCGAGGGCTTTAAGGTCGCGGGCGACGACATGCTGCTGGATGTTATCCAGAAATGCATTTTACCGGCCCTTCAAACCCGACTGCAGCAGGCGGGAGTCACCGACGCCGCCGCCCTGCTTGCCACGCTGTTCGGCGATTCCGGACGCATCGATACCCAGGCGGTTTTACGACAGCAGACGGCGCTACAGCTCTTTATGCCGCTCGGCCACGCGGTCCTCTCAGCATGGGAAAAGAGCGACATTAACGATCCGCTGGCCGGACTGCACGCCACTTTTGGCGATCTGCTGAACTATCGTCCGACCCGCAACGTGCTGAACTACATTCAGCAGGCTATCGATCACGCGCTGCCGTCAGGTTCGCCGACGTTTGATCTGTTTAGCGTTCCGTTACAGGTACAGTTCAGCCAGTTGCAGGAGGCGATGCTGGCCGGTCAGTTTACCCTGACTTCCCCGTTGCATGCGGTCTGTGAAGCCATTTCCCATTATTGCTGCGATGTCCTGTTGGTCACCGGCAGACCCACCTGTATCCCGGCGGTTCAGGCGCTGATCCGCCATCTGCAGCCGGTTCCGGTCAACCGTATGGTATGGATGGACAACTACCGCGTCCACGAGTGGTATCCGTTCAGTCAGCAGGGGCGCATTGGCAATCCGAAATCCACCGCCGCCGTGGGTGCGATGCTGTGCAGCCTGGCGCTGGATCTGCGTCTGCCGCGCTTTAACTTTAAAGCCGCCGATATTGGCGCCTACTCGACCGTGCGCTATCTCGGGGTGCTCGACAATACGGTGAACACGCTGCGCGAGGAAAACGTCTGGTATCAGGATATTGATCTCGATAAACCCGGCGCGAAACTCGACACCCGCCTGCACTTCCCGCTGCGCGGCAACGTTACGCTCGGTTTTCGTCAACTGGCGAACAGTCGCTGGCCTGCGACGCCGCTGTATACGCTGAGCATTAACTCAGCCGATCTGGCGAAGAATATCGCCGGCGACGGTGTGTTAAATGTGCGTCTGCAACTTCGCGGCGGCAACAAAGAGAGCGGCCCCGAGTCGTTTGTATTGAGTGATGCCTGGCTACAGGACGGCACGGCCGTGGCGGCGAATGCCCTGACCTTAAAATTGAATACCCTGGCTGACCGCCGACACAGCGGCAGCCATTACTGGATTGACAGCGGGAGCGTGTACCTGAAATGAGCAAGATGTTGAATACCACTCAGGCCGCGATCGCGTGGGTTAACCGCACCCGTCAGCATGCTATGACGCTGGATGATGAAGCCGATGCCCTGCTGGCGCAACTCAACGGCGCCGCCGCCACGGAATCCGCCCTCAATGCCGCCCGGCATGCGCGCGCCAGTATTGGGCTTTACGGCTATTCGCAGGCGGCGAAAGCGCATCTTCTTGCCGCGCTGTGTAGCAGCGACAACGGTAAGGTCAATGTCATCACCCCGGATCGCAGCTTCGACTATTTCAGCCATCTCAACCCCGGACACGCGCCAACCAACATGGGGCTACGCTTTACGCGCCAGGCGAACCTGCCCGATGACGAGTGGCCGCTACGCCTGCGACTGGTGACGGAAGCAGAACTGGTGCAGATCTTCATCGCCCAGGCCTGTACACAGCCGGAGTACCGGCAGGTGGAAAAAGCGATTATCGAATCGCGCATCGAGAAGTGGCAATCGCTGCGTCAGTTGCATCCCGTACAGGGGGTGACGGCACAGGAAGTGGCGACGATTGCCCGCTTCTGGCAGCGTTGTATCCCCGCATCGCAACAGCAGATTGATGACGCGCTGTGGCACCAGTTTGCCCTGCTGCTGCCGACTGTCGATCTCTCAACCCGCGCCAGCGCCTGGTCGCTGTTGTGGGGTGAGCAGCCGGAACTTACGCAGCAGTGGCTGGAACTGGCGCAGGTCCTGCAACAGACCGGTCATGCCAGCGAAGTCGCCGCGCCGCTGAGCCTGCTGGTCGATCAGTTTGGTTTACCTTCCGAAAACTTTGTCACCCAGGAATGTCTGGCCTCGCAGGAGGCACAAAGCGATGTGGTCGTCCATCCCGTCGTGGATGGCACGCTACTTAACGCTGTCAGCCTGGCCCAGGCGTCGCTGGCCCTGTTGACGCGCGAACTGGTGCTGAGCGTGGAAGATGGCGTCCTGGATAACGTCGATCTGCTGGATATTCCGCTCGCGCCGCTCAGCCACCCGCAGCCGCTCTGGCAGGCAAAGCTGGGCTGGCTGCTGGAGCATTACCGCCAGCAGCTTCAGCCCGATGTGCTGGTTGTCTGCAATGCCACCGCCACCCGCACGCAAACGCCGTCGACTGCCAGAACGTTACTCAACTGGGTTCACGACACGCAGCCAACGCGTGAAACTACGATGCCTGGCGTGGTGTGGGCCATTACGCCACACGATGCGCGTTTTACTACGCAGCAGAATCTCGACGAAGCGGTCCAGCATCTGATGGGAAAACCGGGCCAGCACTGGGGCACCCTGCAGGCGCTGGACAAACACAGTCTGCTGCGATTGACTGAATGGCTGTCGCAAGCCACGTCGGCCCCACAACGTCAGGCGCGACTACAGGCGCTGAGCGAACAGCATCAACAGCGGGTTCGTGAACTGATGCTGGCGCAACCCGCCGAAGCGCCCAGCGCGGAAGCGGTCGTCCGCCAGTTGCAACAGCAGGCGGCGCATCACGGCGATCTGCTCGCGGGTCTGTTACCGGCGGTACAGCAATTTGAAACGTTGCTGCGCGTCCAGCAACCGCGTGAAGAACAGGTCAGCGGCTTGTTCAATGACGCCATTGACCTTTTCGCGGACGTTCGTGACGCACCGCAACCGGCAGAGAACAAAGAGACGGGCTATCAGGCGCACCGCATGTGGCTCAACCATATTCGCCAGTGGAGTCGCGATGATAGTCAGGCGCAACGTTTAGGGTTAACGCCCGCTGCGTTGCGTCAGGTCGTCGACATTCTGGCGATCGCCAGCTATCGCCTGCAACTGCCGCAGCAACTGCAACAGATCTTGCAGCGTGAAGAGGTCTGCGGCGCTCAGCTACACGCCTGTATCGCCAATTTTATAGCCTGGCTGGGTTATGCCGACGTGGCTGAGGCACAGCGCCCTGCCAGTCGGATCGCTAAAGGAACGGCGATTTTCAGCGCAGTCCAACGCCCGCCAATGGCGCGACTGACGCAACTGGAAGAGCAACCGGTGCACGCCGCCAGCCGCTATGTCTATGACTGGCTGGTTGCGCTGTATACGCGGGCAACGGAAAACAAGGGATATCAGCATCCGCAGGATGTGACCGAAGCAGACCGAAAGGCGCTGAGCGCGTTGCTGACAACGGCCTGAGGTTTCAGCCGGAAAGGATACCGGCTGCGTCAGTTCAAAACAGCGAAAACAGCAGTGCGACCGGAAAACTCATTGGCCAGGTGGCCCCGACCAGAAAGGCACTCAGAAAGCGGATGCGTTTTTTATCATGCGAGAGAAACCAGGTGATCAGAAAGGCAATCGCGGCCATCACCGCGTAGAACATCAACATTTTTTGGTACAAAGACATGTAAGGGCATCCGGCCAGAAGAATAAAACGCGCGCAATATGCTCCATTTCTTGACACACATCAAGTTTTATCATTTTTGATCCATCATTTTGCCGCTTTTTATGACCGCTTACGTTAAGTCCACATTTTGTACTATTGCGGATCGCGAGACAGCGAACTATATACAAAGGGGCACTAACACAGGGTGGCAAATATGAATGTTTCCAGTAGAACTGTAGTGTTGATAAATCTCTTTGCTGCTGTTGGTCTTTTTGCTCTTATCTCATTGAGATTTGGCTGGTTTATCTAAATTTTGAGTGCTTGCGGCGCAGACAGGCAGAGAGGAACGTTCTCTCTGCCTTCGGCTGACGATCCTCTCATCTCCCCGCGATAGCGTAAATGATCCTTAATGTTTACTCATTTGGGATGACGTCAAAGCGGCACTTTCTCATTGACCTCAAACTGAAACACATACGGATCGGAGAGCAGCGCAAACTGTTCGTCATCGGGATAGGTCACCGCGACGTGATAATCCTCACCAGCAAAGGCTTTAATCGCCGCCAGATTGTGCCAGTACGTGGCGAGGAAGAAGTGTTCCCATTCCCCTTGCCGCTCCCGGCGAACAAATGCCCCCGCATTCCCCTCAATGCTTTGGGAATGCTTAACGCCGGTCAATGCTAAATGTGCCGCAAATCCATCGCCATGCTGCACGGGTACACAACCATGCCATGTTCTGACAATCATACTCACTCCATTTAAATCCATTTTTTATGAATGACTATTCACCATAACATACTCTTTTGCTCCTGGAGCACTGAGAACAAAAAAGCCCTGCGCACTGGCAGGGCTCAACGGTTATCACCGGACATGGTCTGTCAGTGTTTCACCATGACGTGACGGATCACGGTGTAGTCCTCCAGTCCGTACAGCGACATGTCCTTACCATAGCCGGACAGTTTTTGCCCGCCGTGCGGCATTTCGCTCACCAGCATGAAATGGGTGTTAACCCAGGTACAGCCGTATTGCAGACGCGCACTGACCCGGTGCGCGCGTCCGACATCACGCGTCCAGACCGACGAGGCGAGACCATATTGCGAATCATTGGCCCATTCCAGCACCTGTTCTTCCTCCTCGAAGACCGTCACGCTGACCACCGGGCCGAACACTTCTCGCTGGACGATCGCATCCTCCTGCTTAGCCCCAGCCAGTAGCGTCGGGGCAAAGTAGTAACCCGGCCCTTCGACTTTTTTTCCGCCGGTGACCACGTTGATATGTCCCAGGGCTTTGGCCTCCTCAACGGCTTTAGTGACCCGCTCCAGATGCGCCAGTGAGCTCAGCGGCCCCAGTTCGGTCGATTCGTCCTCCGGCGCGCCGGTCTTCAGGCTGGCTACGGCGGCGCCCAGTTTCTCAACCAGCGCATCGTAAACGCCCTTCTGTGCGTAGATTCGACAGGCCGCGGTACAGTCCTGACCGGCATTGTAGAAGCCAAAGGTGCGCACGCCTTCTACCACTGCATCCACATCCGCGTCGTCGAACACAATCACCGGCGCTTTACCGCCCAGTTCCATATGTGTGCGCTTAATCGATGGCGCGGTGTGGCTGATGATGTGTTCGCCGGTAGCGATCGAGCCGGTTAACGAGACCATACGCACCTTCTTGTGCCCGGTCAGCGGATCGCCGACCGTTTTGCCTCTGCCAAAGAGCACATTGAGCACACCCGGCGGGAAGATATCTTTGGCGTATTCCGCCAGTTTCAGTGCTGTCAGCGGCGTGATTTCCGAAGGTTTGATCACCACGCAGTTACCGGCCGCCAGCGCGGGGGCCAGTTTCCACGCCGCCATCATCAGCGGATAGTTCCACGGCGCGATGGAGGCGACAACACCGACCGGATCGCGACGAATCATCGAGGTATGCCCTTCCAGATATTCACCCGCCGCCAGACCGTTCAGACAACGCGCGGCACCGGCGAAAAAGCGAAACACATCGACAATCGCCGGGATCTCGTCATTGAGCGCACAATGCAGCGGTTTGCCGCAGTTGCGCGATTCCAGTTCGGCAAAGACCTGCGCATTCTGCTCAATGACATCGGCCAGCTTCAGCAGCAGTTCACTGCGCGCCTTCGGGGTCGTCTGTCCCCATCCGCTAAACGCGCGATCGGCGGCGAGAACGGCCGCATCCACCTGAGCGGGAGACGCTTCTGCAATTTCCAGCAGCACCTCGCCAGTGGCGGGGTTATAGACGGGCTGTTTCTCACCTTCACCATTGACCAGCTCGCCGTTAATCAGTAATTGATGTTGCATAGCATTTTCCCATATCGTTGTTTATTTACCGTTTCCGGCGAGGCTGTCGCCTTCACGCGTGAGCCACCAGGCCCCCAGAATCGGAATGGTTGTGACCAGCATGACCAGCAGCGCCACGACGTTCGTCACCGGCACGTCGCGCGGTCGTCCTAACTGATTGAGTAACCATAGCGGCAGCGTCCTTTCGTGACCGGCAGTAAAAGTCGTGACGATGATTTCATCGAACGACAGCGCGAACGCCAGCATTCCCCCGGCCAGCAGCGCCGATCCCAGATTCGGCAGCACCACGTAGCGGAAGGTTTGCCAGCCGTTAGCGCCGAGATCCATAGACGCCTCCACCAGGCTCCAGGAAGTACGACGAAAGCGGGCTATCACGTTGTTAAACACCACCACCACACAGAACGTCGCGTGACCGACGACGATGGTGAAAAAACCCGGTTCGAGATTGACCGTCTTGAATGCGGTCAGTAACGCCAGACCGGTGACGATCCCCGGCAGGGCTATCGGTAACAGCAGCAACAGCGAGATAGCGCTTTTACCGAAGAAATCACGCCGCCAGAGCGCTGCAGCGGCAAGCGTGCCGAGCACCAGCGCAATTGCCGTCGACAATGCCGCGATTTTTAGTGACAACGTCACGGAATCCAGGATATCGCTGCGCTGTGCGGCAACGCTGAACCAGCGTAGCGTCAGCCCCTGCGGCGGAAAGCTGAACGCGGCGTCTTCGGTATTAAACGCATAGGCGGCGATGATCAGGATCGGGAAGTGCAGGAAAACCACGCCGCCCCAGGCCGCCAGTTTGAGGAAAAACGGTGCGCGCTCAGAGTGCATCGAACGCTCCCAGGCGTTTCACGAACGCCAGATAAAGGGCTATCAGCACAATCGGCACCAGCGTAAACGCCGCCGCCATCGGCATGTTGCCAATCGCGCCCTGTTGGGAATAGACCATGTTGCCGATGAAATACCCCGGCGGTCCCACGAGCTGAGGCACGATGAAATCCCCCAGCGTCAACGAGAAGGTGAAGATAGAACCGGCGGCGATACCGGGGATCGCCAGCGGCAGAACCACATAGCGGAAGGTCTGACGTGGACGCGCGCCCAGATCGGCGGACGCCTGTAATAGCGACGGCGGCAAGCGCTCCAGCGCGGCCTGAACCGGCAGGATCATAAACGGCAGCCAGATGTAGACAAACACCATAAAGCGCCCTAATCCCGACGTCGAGAGCGTGCTTCCCCCCACCGCTGGCAGCGTCAGCAGACTGGTCAGCAGCGGTTCTACGCCAAGATGAGTCAGAAACCACTGCGCTACGCCATCTTTTGCCAGCAGCAACGTCCAGGCGTAGGCCTTGACGATATAACTCGCCCACATCGGCAGCATCACCGCAATATAGAAAAACGCTTTCATCTTGCCGCGGGTATAGCGCGCCATGTACCACGCCATCGGAAACGCCAGAATCGCGCTGGCTATCGTCACCGCAACGGCCATCGTCAGCGTGCGTAAAATGATGTCGTAGTTGGCGGGATTAAACAGCGCACGAAGATTGGCAAGCGTCAGATCCGGCGTCACCGACATGGTGAAGTCGTCGAAGGTGTAAAACCCCTGCCACAGCAGCGTCAGCAGCGAGCCGAAGTAGACAATGCCAAACCACATCAGCGGGCCAAGCAGCAGCAAAAACAGCCCCAGACCGGGATGTCGCCAGAAAAAGCCGGTGAGCTTACTCAGACCGCCGGGCCGTGAAGGCGTAGAGAGCACGTTCATTGCCATTCACCTCTCCTCGACCAGCGGCACCATGACGTCGCGCGGCCATGACGCCATCACTGGCTGACCGAGTGCGAGCGCGGTGGCAAACGGTTCTCCCGTCTGATTGGCCTGGCTGACCAGCAATTTTTCGCCGCCTGCAAGCTTAAGCTCAAAACGGGTGGCGGCGCCCTGATACTGCACGGCCTGAATCACCCCAGGCACCTGGATCTCTCCGGGAACATTGAGCCGAATATGCTCCGGGCGCAGCGAGAAGCTGCCCGTCATCCCGCAGACATTCGAGGCCATCGCCGGGTCAAAAACGTTCGATGTTCCGACGAAGCCTGCCACAAACGGCGTGCGCGGACGCATATAGAGTTCGCGCGGCGAATCCACCTGCTCAATGCGGCCGTTGTTAAACACCGCCACACGGTCAGACATCGACAGCGCTTCGCCCTGATCGTGCGTCACGAAGATAAAGGTGATCCCCAGCGACTGCTGAAGCTTTTTCAGCTCCAGTTGCATCTGCTCGCGCAGTTTCAGATCCAGCGCGCCGAGCGGTTCATCCAGCAACAGCACGCGTGGTTCGTTGACCAGCGCCCGGGCGATGGCCACCCGCTGGCGCTGACCGCCGGAAAGCTGAGACGGTTTGCGTTCAAAGGCAAAACCCAGCGCCACCTTCTCCAGCGCCTCGCGAGCCTGGGCCTGACGTTGCTTCTTCGCAACCCCTTTGACCATCAGGCCATAGGCGACATTGTCGATAATCGACATGTGTGGAAACAGCGCGTAATCCTGGAACACGGTATTCACATCCCGCTCCCAGGGCGGCAAATCGCTGGCTGGCTTGCCAAAGATGGCAATCGAACCGCCGGAAAGCTGTTCGAACCCGGCAATCAGGCGCAGGCAGGTGGTTTTGCCGGAGCCGGAAGGCCCCAGCATGGAGAAAAATTCACCGTCTTTAATCGCAATACTGACGCCATCGACCGCCCGCACGTCACCGTACAGGCGCGAGACGTTGTCAAACTCCACTGCGTACGTCATAAATCACCCCAGTGACGTTAACGACCGCCCATGATGGCGATGTAATCCTGCGTCCAGCGACTGTACGGTACGAATTTACCGCCTTCAGCGACAGGCGTTTTCCAGAAGGCGATTTTGTCAAAATAACTGTAGCCGTTGGTTTCACAGCCTTTGTCGCCCAGCAGCGTACTGGCCTTACAGCCTTCGGTGACGACCGGCAGCGATCCAAACCAGGCCGCCACATCGCCCTGTACTTTTGGCGTCAGCGACCAGTTCATCCACTTGTAGGCGCAAACCGGGTGTTTCGCTTCGCTGTGCAGCATGGTGGTATCAGCCCAGCCGGTGACGCCCTCTTTCGGGAACACCGTACCGATGTGCTGCCCTTCACCTTTCAGCGCGTTCGCCTGATACGGCCAGGCGCTGGACGCCACGACACCCTCATTTTTGAAATCGCTCATTTGTACAGTGGTGTCATGCCAGTAACGGTGAATCAAACTATGCTGCGCCCGCAGCACTTTCAGCACCGCCTGATACTGCGCTTCGGTGAGTTGATACGGATCCGAGATCCCCAGTTGCGGCTGGGTGGCTTTCACGAACAGCGCCGCATCGGCAATGTAAATCGGGCCGTCATAGGCCTGAACGCGGCCTTTATTGCTTTTTCCGTCCGGAAGGTTTTGTTCAACGAACACCACGTTCCAGCTATCCGGCGGCGTCGGGAACGTTTGCGTGTTGTACATCAGCAGGTTCGGTCCCCACTGATACGGCGTGCCGTAGACTTTGCCCGCCACGTTGAACCAGTCGCCTTTGACCACGCGGGGATCGACGGTTTTCCAGTTAGGAATGAGCGCCGTGTTGATTGGCTGCACACGTTTCCCCATGATCAGGCGCAAAGAGGCATCACCAGAAGCCGTCACCAGATCGTAACCGCCTTTCGCCATCAGGCTGACCATTTCATCTGAGGTCGCCGCCGTTTTGACGTTTACCGCACAGCCGGTCTCTTTTTCGAATTGTGTCACCCAGTCGTACTGTTTATCGGTCTGACCACGTTCGATGTAACCCGGCCAGGCGATAATATCCAGGCGGCCTTCAGCCTGGCCTAAAGACGTGGGCGGTTCGGCGGCGTGCGCGGTCATCAGCGTCATACTGAGCGCGCACAGGCTGCTGCGGGCAAATTTCTTGCTCATAAGATCTTACTCCTGTCGCAAAATATTGAGCGGCAGCCTTGCCGTAAATATATGTCCTTTCCTAAAAATAGTCGGCGCGCCGTCAGCGCACCTCCCGGCACGAGGAAATTTAATCAGGTTGTGACATGACGCGCATAACGCCCCTGACTCCGGCGTTATGCGGCTATCTTCTGGAGTATAGACAAAGGGTTAGCTGACGAGGCGGAAAAACAAACGCTATTGATATTTCCTATGATGATTGGCGGGAAATAATGTCGTACGGTTCTTGCTGATATTTTATAAATAAGAACGCGCCATTCTTTTATATTGAATAGCGCGTGGGTGTTATTTCATCTGCGCGCGAATAAGTTGCCCCAGTTGTTTCACCGCGGCTTCTTCACGCTCTCCCCAATTCCATGCGGTATTAAAACGGAAAAAGCGTTTCCAGGTGTCTGAGGTCGAGAACATTTTCCCCGGCGCGATGCTGATGTGATGGGCCAGCGCCTGCGTGGTCAGTTCGCCCGCGTCCAGCGATTCCGGCAGTTCAAGCCAGAGAAAATAGCCGCTGTTGTTGTGATGTATTTTCACTTCGCCCGGCAGATGACGCAGCAGCGTTTGCCAGGCCTGCTGTTTACGCTCCGCCAGTTGACGGCGCAGACGGCGAAGATGGGCGTCATAGCGGCGCGTGGAGAGATAATCGACCAGCGCCAGTTGCATCGGCGAGCTGGTAGAGAGCGTGCTCATCAGCTGTAATCGCTGGATCTGACGGGCATGTTTGCCGGCGGCGACCCAACCGATGCGAAAGCCTGGCACCAGGCACTTGGAAAATGACGAGCAGTGCAACACCTTGTCGCCCCGATCCCACGCTTTGGCTGGCAGCGGTTTCTCCCGACCAAAATAGAGTTCGCTGTAGACGTCATCTTCAATCAACATCACATTATGGCGATCGAGTATCTCAACCAGACGCGCCTTTTTCTCCGGGCTGAGGGTCACGCCGAGCGGGTTCTGGCTGTTGGTCATGAGCCAGCATGCTTTGACCGGATATGCCTGCAACGCCTGCTCCAGCGCGGCGAGATCGATCCCCTCCTTCACGTCAGTGGCCACCGACAGCGCTTTAAGCCGCAGCCGCTCCAGCGCCTGCAACGCGCCATAGAAACAGGGGTTTTCCACAATCACCCAGTCGCCGGGTTCGGTCACCGCCTGCAGGCTCAGGTTAAGCGCTTCCAGCGCACCGGCGGTAATGACTATCTCATCAGGCGAGACGGTCATGCCCTGCAAGGCGTAACGGCGGGCAATAGCGTGGCGCAGTTCTGCGTTACCCGGCGGCAGGTTTTCAATCACGCTCATCGCGGTTGCGGTTCTGCTCACCTGGGCCAGAGAACGGTTCAGTTGCTGTAGGGGGAATAGACGCGGATCGGGAAAGGCAGAGGCAAACGGCATCACCGACGCATCCCGACTGGCCTGCAGCATCTCAAAAATATAGGTGTTGATATCCACCGCTTCGTCGCACATCACCTGGATCGGTTGCACCGCGGGCTGGCTAACCGGACGTGGCGCGACGTAATAACCGGACTGGGGACGCGCAATAATCCGCCCCTGACTTTCCAGTAGCTGATAGGCATGCCCGACGGTCATAAAACTCATCCCGCTACTGACCACCTGCTCACGCAGTGACGGCAGACGGTCGCCAGGTTGCCAGACGCCAGAGGCAATCTGCTCGCA
This sequence comes from Citrobacter amalonaticus Y19, assembly GCF_000981805.1. Lineage (NCBI taxonomy): Bacteria > Pseudomonadati > Pseudomonadota > Gammaproteobacteria > Enterobacterales > Enterobacteriaceae > Citrobacter > Citrobacter amalonaticus. Next base: position 1,650,398 of record NZ_CP011132.1, read on the forward strand.
GAGTTGTTCAGCCAGACGCTGGTACTTTTTCATCGTTATTATCTCGCGGGTCAAAACATGTGGACTCACGTAGTGTATATCAGTGAGTAAAATACTCAACGCTCTGGTAACTGTTATGGTTTTAAAAGCCCTTACTGTTTCTGATACTGTAATCATCAAAGGCATAAAATTGCGCTGAATCAATTTTTAGTGCGGAGCTCTGCATGTTCGGTCTTGATGCGTTTCATCTGGCAAGGATCCAGTTCGCCTTTACGGTTTCCTTCCACATTATTTTTCCGGCAATCACCATTGGCCTTGCCAGCTATCTTTCGGTGCTGGAAGGGCTTTGGCTGAGAAGCAAAAATCCTGTCTGGCGCTCGCTCTACCAGTTCTGGTCGAAAATATTCGCCGTTAACTTTGGTATGGGCGTGGTATCCGGTCTGGTGATGGCCTACCAGTTTGGCACCAACTGGAGCGGGTTTTCCGAGTTCGCCGGCAGTATCACCGGGCCATTGTTAACCTACGAGGTGCTCACGGCGTTCTTCCTCGAGGCGGGATTCCTCGGCGTGATGCTGTTTGGCTGGAACAAGGTTGGCCCTGGATTACACTTTTTCTCCACCTGCATGGTCGCACTGGGTACGATTATTTCCACCTTCTGGATCCTTGCCTCTAATAGCTGGATGCAGACGCCGCAGGGCTATGAAATAGTCAACGGCCAGGTCGTGCCGGTGGACTGGTTTGCCGTCATTTTTAACCCGTCATTCCCCTACCGCTTGCTGCACATGTCGGTGGCGGCGTTTCTCAGCAGCGCATTGTTCGTTGGGGCCTCAGCGGCCTGGCATTTGCTGCGCGGAAACGCGACGCCCGCTATCCGCGCCATGTTTTCGATGGCGCTATGGATGACGCTGATTGTCGCGCCGTTACAGGCGCTCATTGGCGACTTGCACGGTCTGAATACCCTCAAACATCAGCCCGCCAAAATCGCCGCCATTGAGGGGCACTGGGAAAATCCGCCGGGAGAACCGACCCCGCTGCTGCTGTTCGGCTGGCCGGACATGGAACAGGAACGCACCCGCTATGGACTGGCGATCCCGGCGCTGGGCAGTCTGATCCTGACCCACAGTCTGGATAAACAGGTCCCGGCCCTGAAAGAATTTGCGAAAGAGGATCGCCCCAACGCCACGATAGTGTTCTGGTCGTTTCGCATCATGGCAGGTCTGGGGATGTTAATGATCCTGCTCGGTGTTTGTGCCCTGTGGTTGCGCTATCGACAGCGTCTTTATACCTCACGACCGTTCCTGCGCTTTGCGTTATGGATGGGACCGTCGGGACTGATTGCCATTCTGGCGGGCTGGGTCACCACGGAGGTCGGTCGCCAGCCGTGGGTGGTTTACGGGCTGCAACGCACGGCGGATGCGGTCTCCGCGCATGGCGATCTGCACATGAGTATTTCTCTGCTGGCGTTTTTTGTCGTCTACAGCTCCGTCTTTGGCGTGGGGTATAGCTACATGATCCGCCTCATCCGCAAGGGGCCGCAGGATGAAATTTTCCCGCAGCCGCCCACCGGCACGCCAGCCAGGCCGCTGTCTGCCGCCGTCCTCGACGCTCAACATGAGGCACACCGCTAATGGGTATTGATTTATCGGTAATCTGGTTCGTCATCATCGTCTTCGCCACGCTGATGTACATCGTGATGGATGGATTCGACCTGGGTATTGGCATTTTGTTTCCTGCCATCCGCGATGCTGACGATCGCGACGTGATGGTCAACAGCGTCGCCCCGGTCTGGGATGGCAATGAAACCTGGCTGGTCCTCGGTGGCGCCGGGCTGTTCGGCGCGTTTCCGCTGGCCTATGCGGTGATTATTGACGCGCTCACGATCCCGCTGACATTGATGCTCATCGGTCTGATTTTTCGCGGCGTAGCCTTTGAATTTCGTTTCAAAGCCACGCCCGCCCATCGCCCGTTCTGGGATAAAGCCTTTCTCTGCGGTTCGATGCTGGCGACCTTCACCCAGGGCGTGGTGGTGGGAGCGGTGATTAACGGTTTTGCCGTCACCGGCCGGCGTTTCAGCGGCGGTCCGTTTGACTGGTTCACCCCTTTCACCCTGTTCTGTGGCGTTGGGCTAATGGTCGCTTATGCGCTACTGGGTGCCACCTGGCTGGTGATGAAAAGTGAAAATCCCTTGCAGGATAAGATGCGTACCGTCGCGAAGAAACTCTTGCTGGCGATGTTGCTGACGATCGCGCTCATCAGCCTGTGGACGCCTCTGGCGCACCCGGCGATCGCTGAACGCTGGTTTACGCTGCCGAATCTGTGGTTCCTGCTGCCGGTTCCGCTACTGGTTGCGGTGATAGCCTTCTGGCTATGGCGAACGCTTAACCAACAAAACAGCCACGCGCTGCCCTTTGTGTTGACCCTCGGGCTGATTTTCCTCGGTTTCAGCGGCCTTGGGATCAGCATCTGGCCGCACATTATTCCCCCTTCCATTACACTCTGGCAGGCGGCGGCGCCCGCGCAGAGTCAGGGCTTTATGCTGGTCGGCGCGTTACTGATAATTCCCATTATTCTGGTTTACACCTTCTGGAGTTACTACGTATTCCGTGGAAAAGTTCAACATGGCGAGGGGTATCACTGATGCAACCATCTGTCTGGAAACGCCTGATGTGGCTGGTGATTTTGTGGGGCGGCAGCGTGCTGGCGCTAGCTGGCGTGGGAATGTTCTTTCGCCTGATCATGACGGCGGCGGGATTTAAATCTCACTAACTGTATGTTACGTCGGGAGGGCGCTTTCCCTCCCGATTAACAACATGAATAATCGCATCCGGTGCTTCACTACTCAATAGATTCATATTGAATATGAACAACCGGAGGGGCTTTAGCCACTAACGGTTTCCTGAATGCATCAATATACTGAATGATTGCTTGCTGGTTGATTGCTGTATAAAAAGCTTCTTCCCAGTTATTCGAAAGATAATATTCCTCTTGTGTTTCAGGAAGATGGCACTCGATAATTTTGGCAACACTGGCCCTTCTCTTCTTTGCTTTCCGTATCGTTCTGCGAAGGAGTGCTTCACAATATTCTTTGATACGCTTCGTCACTCTCAATGTTCTGATATGCAAACGAACACGTGGCATCTCTGCGTCACTGATATTGCTGAATTTATAATTTACATCAAAGACCACTTCACTCTCATTCAGACTCGCTGAAATAACGAAACCAATATTTGAAAGTAACGGACTGTAAAAAGGATGGATAAACATCGCAATGCCATCATCAACACTGTAATATTTCTGCCCCTTGTTCGGCACACAGTCTATACATTGGGGCACAAGGTTATCCGGATATATGGCAAATTCCGGCCAGTCTTCTTTGGGAAGAAAATGGTCTATCGTTGAAGGTGTGACGGGCTTGCCACAATAGGGGCAAGAATCGAGTTCATGTTTTGTCCGGCGAAATGAGAGAAGTTCGCCAAGATGGCTGGGCGAATTTACATAATGATCAATCAAAATTTTCTTTATCGACCAGACTGTTTTAACCTTACCATCATCAGCCGGAAGAGCGGAAAGGTATTCACTGGCAGGCGGTGTATCGCTGCAATTAATAATAAGCTCATCATAAGATGCGTATTTAAGCAAAAGATTGTCCTCTTCTGCCGCCAGTCGAGACTGGTCCGCTCTTTTGCTTTTGAGAGCATCTTTCAACCACGTACGATCGTTTGTTTTTTTCATTTCAGGAAGATAGAGCATTATTTATCCTCCTGCCTGATAAAAACATCTGGTGAATCATCCATGAGATCGGCAAGATAAACTAGCGCATCATCACCGACTTTGTGTTTCATCTTTCTCAGAAAATCCTGTTCGGACGTAGCATTGTCGGCCTGATGTTTTTCAAAAATATCTTTAATGGTATTTTGATAAGGTTTAACTGTCTTATAGTCATCAAAAAGCTCCCCGATTATTTCATCCAGTGACTCACCTAAGGTTTCAATTTCTGGATGCGTAATCATGGCATTGTGCAAACTGCCCCGGAGCACATGGACGTAATCACGTTTTACTTCACGTGCAATAATGGCTGAATGTGTCGCAATAATTGCATAGGAGTTTTTAAAGGAAAGAATATTTTTCAACATTTCGACGAGAGCCACTTCAAGCGTCGGGTGGAGATATAACTCTGGCTCATCAATGATAAGCAAACTTTTTTCCGCGATACCGGAAATGATGCCCGGGATCATATATGAAAATATTTTTTGCCCGGAACTTAATTTTACAACCTGACCATCCTTTATAAACTTAATACCTTTATCTAGGGCGATTTTTTCTAAAAACGGATTGCCTTTAGGGGTAACATCATCTAAATGCAGAATCTCTCCTTCAATAGATTCGAAAACCACATCATCGAAGTCGATGGCTATTTGCAATGTGGAAATCAATAATTTAATACGATTTAAATCTTCCCACCATTCATCATGTTCAAGACTAATCGCTTCGAAAAAATATCGCGAAACATTCCTGGCGGGCCGTTCTCTATCAAATTGACCATCATTATCCCTGAAACCAATGTAGTCGTACTCATTTACATCCATTTTCACATCAGTACGATCGTCAGTCTTATCAGCGTAATACTTATTTATTAGTTTCTGCTCAACGTCACTATTAGTGTCATATTCTTCAAAAGGCGAAAATGCGACTACCAATAGCTTATTAAAATAAGGTGTATTATCGTTATCCTGTATACCCGAGACAATTTCTGAGATGTATTTAAGCAAGAATGTTTTTCCTAACCCGTTCCTACCCACAAGCAGGTTAATATGCTGAGGTTCAATATCATCTACAATTTCCCTGGAGAAATTAAACGCCACCTTATCCATACCTTCCGGAGGATTAGAAATAGTGAAATCGATAGTGCGATCAGCGATATTCTTACCGAGTGCAATCTGTTTTCCCGTATTCAGGATGGCATCAATGCTGGAACTGTCACGAAACAGCGCCCCTTGGTACCCCTCCCACAGTAAATGTTTATGATGCAGGTTCTGATTATAGCTGGCATCACATATTCCTGAGAGAAATGATCGAACATCTTTTCGAGAAAACGTTTTATTTAATGCCTTATAAAATGATATTTTTTCTGGCAGAGAAACCACTTTGTCCTTGTCCAGCAATTCAGTCACATCGTAGATATCACCCGCTGGCAGCATCTTGCCTTCGCGCAAAAAATAATCCGCAGTATGGCTTTCACCATTAACAAGAATTCTGGCGTAACCCAGCTCGTGTTCCTGGCCTTTGTTGTCTTTCACTACCACATTAAAAAGCATGACATGGCCAAAATCATCCCATGGTTTAGGTTTTGATTTGACTAAGTTATCCTGCCGCAAATACACGCCACTGTCAGTGTGTGTGATTATTCTTTTAATCGATAAGAAAAAACGCATAAGCAACCGTCCGTGACACTATAGGAAAATTCTCGATATCCATAAAATAATGCCACCATACGGAAAGAGCCAGTCATTTCTGGCTCTTTCAATCACTTACGCTTTGGCAGCGTTTTCATCAGTTCTTCCGGGCTGACGGAAGCCACCACGCTGCCGGGTAGCGGCATCTTCAGAATGTGATTTTTGATTTTACCGATCACATGCATTTCACACGGGCGGCAGTCAAATTTCAGCGTTAACACCTCATCGCCGTTAACCAACTGCATCGGCGTCGCCTTCCAGCTTTTGATATTGCCCTTCGCCTGCTTCGGGCACAGATTAAAGGCAAAGCGTAGACAATGTTTGGTGATCATCACCGGCACATCGCCCTTTTCTTCATGCGCTTCATACGCCGCATCAATCAGCTGCACGCCGTAGCGATGGTAAAACTCGCGCGCCTTATGGTTGTATACGTTAGCCAGAAAACTCAGGTGCGTTTGCGGGTAAACCGGCGCAGGTTCAGACACCGGTTTGCGAACGCCGCGTTGATAGCTCGCAAGGCGCGCGGCATCCAGCATCTCCACCGCTTCCCGGCGGAACGCATTAAGCTGGCTGTTCGGCACAAACAGCGCCCCCGGCAGGTTCACCGCGATATCGCGGGCGTAATAGAGCGTCTGACCCAGTTTCGCCAGTCCGTCCTTCAGACCGTTCAGTGCTTTTTCAGCGTTGTTGGCCTCATCAAACTGCCCCTCCAGCGTATGCGTGATGCTGACGCCCTCTTCACTGGTCAGCGTCAGGATCAACTGTTCCTGCCAGCCGCCCAGTTCAATATCCACGGCCACCCGACGCTCGCTTGAGGTTTTGGTTAACGCCTGCTGCCAGTTATGGTCAAGATTGCGATTCAGCGGATGGGGCGGACGCAGTTTATGCAGATCGGCGGGCATCTCGTTCGGCCAGACGCGATAGCGATGATGTCCCGTTTTTTCGACAATATTGGCGCGAAAGCCAACAACATCGCGTTTGATCAGGACGTTGAGACCGTCGCCGTTTGCCAGCGGTTCGCTAACTTCAACATCGAGGTGATCTTTCGCCACTTTCAGCACGTTACCCACCAGCAGGCCGATAAACTTCGGCGAGTCAAAGGCGCCGATATCCCCTTTACGTGCGTTCACAAAGTAGTCGGTGCTGCCGCGATGGAATGTTTTATCCGTTGACGGCGTGAAGAAATGTTCCGTGCGCCCGGCGGAGGCCCGCGCCAGGTCGTCGCGATCCTCAATAATGGCATCCAGCATCTGGCGATAGTGCGCGGTGATGTTCTTCACGTAGCTCATGTCTTTGTAGCGCCCTTCAATCTTGAAGGAGCGCACGCCAGCATCGATCAGCGCGTCCAGGTTGGCGGTCTGATCGTTATCTTTCATGGAAAGCAGGTGTTTTTCATACGACACTACCCGCCCCTGGTCGTCTTTCAGGGTGTACGGCAAACGGCACGCCTGCGAGCAGTCGCCACGGTTGGCGCTGCGCCCCGTTTGCGCATGCGAGATATAGCACTGTCCCGAATACGCCACGCACAGCGCGCCGTGGACAAAAAATTCGATCGTGGCGTCGGTCGCCTGATGGATAGCCTGAATCTGCTCAAGACTCAGTTCGCGCGCCAGGACTATCTGCGTGAATCCCACGTCAGAGAGGAACCTGGCTTTCTCCACGCTGCGGATATCGCACTGGGTGCTGGCATGCAGTTCGATGGGCGGGATGTCGAGTTCCAGAATGCCCATGTCCTGGACGATCAGCGCATCAACGCCGGTCTGGTAGAGATCGGTAATCAGCTGCTGCGCGGGTTCCAGTTCATCGTCGTGAAGAATCGTATTCAGCGTGACAAAGATTTTCGCGCCATAACGATGGGCGAACGGCACCAGTTCGGCGATATCTTTCAGGCTATTGCTGGCATTATGACGTGCGCCAAAGCCAGGACCGCCGATATAGACGGCGTCTGCGCCATGTAAAATGGCTTCGCGGGCGATGGCGGTATCCCGTGCCGGGCTTAACAATTCAAGGCGATGTGGGGACTGGCGCATAGCGTTGTTTTATCCAGTAGCAACAAAATGGCGGCTATTGTAGTCAGAAGCGCCGCGTTGCGAAATAGTTTTCCCGCTTAACTGCGTGGGTAATGGATGAGCGAATGAAAGTGCACGGTCTGCTCGCTGCTGTTGCGATAGGCATGGGCGCGGTCACCGGCAAAACGAACCCCTTCTCCGGCACTGATGACGCGCCATTGCTGATCAATGCACATCTCCAGAACGCCTGCGATCACGACCACATGCTCAATCACACCGGCTTCATGCGGTGTGGATTCGCTGAGCGCACCGGGTGCCAGCAGAATCGAAAAGTGGTCAAAGCACAGCACCGGATCCCACGGAAACAACGGCGTCACGACCATCGCTTGCTCTTGTGGATCAAACGTCGGCAGCGGCTCTGATTCCGGCGGCGCAATAAAGGTGGAGAACGGGACGTTCAGTCCGGTGGCAATCTTCCATAACGTCGCCACCGTGGGGCTGGATTCATTGCGCTCAATTTGACCAAGCATCGCTTTTGAAACACCGGTCGCATCGGCCAGGCGCGATAAACTCCACTCCCGCTGCTTGCGCAATGTTTTTAAGGTGTTCGCCAGATAATGCGTCAGGTTGTCCATGGATATCCTCCCAAAAGGCCAGCTTACCACTTGTACGTTATAACGCCCAGATGCTAGATTAAACGACCGTTATAACGCACGAGAGGGGCTTATGCGTTCATTCTCCATGCCATTACCCACACTGCTTTCTGGATTTGTCGCCGTACTGGTTGGCTATGCCAGTTCTGCGGCCATCATCTGGCAGGCCGCCGTGGCGGCGGGCGCCAGCACAACACAAATTGCCGGCTGGATGACCGCCCTTGGTATCGCGATGGGTGCCAGCACGCTGCTCTTAACGCTCTGGTATCGCGCCCCGGTACTGACGGCGTGGTCGACGCCCGGTGCGGCGCTGCTGGTGACAGGACTCCAGGGACTGACGCTGCCGGAAGCGATTGGCGTGTTTATCATCGCGAACACGTTAATTGTGTTATGTGGCGTGACGGGATTATTCGCCCGTCTGATGCAGGTGATCCCCCACTCGCTGGCAGCGGCGATGCTGGCCGGGATTTTGCTCCGCTTTGGCCTGCAGGCTTTTGCCAGTCTCGATGACCAGTTTCTGCTTTGTGGCGGTATGCTGCTGGCGTGGCTGATAATGAAGAGGATTGCGCCGCGCTACGCGGTCATTGCGGCACTGATTGCCGGCGCGGTCATTGCGCTACTCGAAGGTGACATTGTCACCTCTTCGTTGGCGATGACGCCGGTATTACCCACTTTCATTGCCCCGCAGTTTTCGCTGGCCCACAGTCTGGGCATTGCCGTACCGCTCTTTCTGGTGACGATGGCGTCACAAAATGCCCCCGGCGTGGCGACCATGAAAGCCGCAGGATACGACGTCCCCGTTTCGCCCCTGATCGTTGTCACCGGTTTGCTGGCACTGCTGTTTTCTCCTTTTGGTGTCTATTCCATTTGCATTGCCGCCATCACGGCGGCGATTTGTCAGAGTCCGGATGCCCATCCGGATGCAACTAAACGCTGGCTGGCCGCCGCGGCTGCCGGGATGTTCTATCTGTTAGCCGGCGTTTTTGGCAGTTCAATTACCGGCATGATGGCAGCCCTGCCGACGAGCGGTATTCAGATGCTGGCCGGACTGGCGCTGCTGGGGACGATTTCGGGCAGTTTGTATCAGGCGTTGAACCATGAGAGTGAGCGTGATGCCGCCGTGGTGACGTTTCTGCTCACCGCCAGTGGGCTGACGCTGTGGGGTGTGGGTTCGGCATTCTGGGGACTGATAGCGGGTGGAGTCTGCTACACCGTCTTACGACTAACCCGACGCGCGTAGCTGCGTCGGCGTTTTGCCCGTCACCTGCTTAAAGCGATTGCTGAAGTGGCTTGGCGAACTGAATCCGCAGGCCAGGGCAATCTCCGTTAACGGACGCTGTGAGTGGCAGACCAGCTGCTTTGCCACAGCCATCCGGCGCTGCATGACGTACTGATGCGGTGCCATTTTCATCGACTGGCGGAACATTCTGGCAAAATGAAATTCACTCAGTGCCGCTTCATACGCCAGATCGGCTAGCGTCAACGGTTCTGCCAGGTGGGCGTCGATATAGGCCAGCACATTGCGCAACGTCACCGGCGCAAGTCCGCCCGTTACCGTCGGCAATCGCCACTGCACATTGCTGTAGTGCTGAATAATGTGGGTCATCAGAAGTGATGACGCGGCGCTGAGCGTCAGGTGATTCGCGGGTTGATGCCAGTCGTTACCCAGCAAAAACTGTCGGTAGACTGCCGTAATGCCCGGATCGTTGCCAAACGTCCGTTCATCCAGCGTAAAGCGGTAAGGGCTTTTATCCCAGACCTTTTCTCCGACTTCACGCAAATGCGCGTCGGTGCAGTAGAGATGCACGAACGAGAGGTCGTCACGGATATCCCAGGTAGATTCACTCTCTTTTGGCAACAGGCAAAAGCGGTCCGGCCCGCCGCCATTTTTCCAGCCGAAGGCCGTTTTCTGGTAGCTCTCGTAGCCATCCGCCACATACAGACTGAGCGTGTGATGATCGCAATACTGTGTGATGGTATCGCGCTTGTTCGACCATGCCGCCAACTGGACGCCCGAGCGCAACTCGACCGACTCCTGCAACACGGCATTGTGCTGACTCAATTTTTCAAAGGCATCGTAAGACCGGGTCATACCACCACATAAACACTGTTATTCAGGCGTTCAGTCTATCGCAGGTCACTGCGGTTACCACCCGCCCGACAGAAAAAAGCGCAAGATTTTGCAAGTATCCCGCAAATCGATGAAAGCACGCCACCCCCGGGATCGGCGACAGTGAATTATCGGGTTAGAAGAGAGAACAATGATGAACGCACTATTGTATTGTCTGGTTGTGGTTATCTGGGGTACCACATGGATTGCCATTTATTTGCAGCAGGGCCCCGTTGCTGCGCCGGTCTCGATTTTCTGGCGCTTTGCGGTGGCGACGGCATTGATGCTGGTCATCATGCGGGTACGTGGAAAGCTGCGGACGCTGTCGTTACGTGACCATCTGTTCTGCCTGCTGCAAGGGAGTTGCGTCTTCTGCTTCAACTTCTGGTGTTTTTACACCGCGGCGGCCTGGATCAATACCGGACTGGAGTCGGTTATCTTTTCTATGGCGGTGCTGTTTAACGCAGTGAACAGTTTCTTCTTCTTTGGGCAAAAACCCCCGCTGCGTTTTTATTGCGCCGCCGCGCTGGGACTCACCGGTATCGTCACCCTCTTCTGGCAGGATCTGATAAACAGCGGCTTTAGCGGATCGTTGCTGCTCGGCATTGGTCTGAGCGCACTGGGGACGTTTGGTTTTTCGCTGGGAAATATGATAAGCCTGCGCCATCAGAGGAAAGGTCTGGAAGTGATGACCACCAACAGTTGGGCCATGCTGTATGGCACGCTGCTGATTGCGACAATAGCGCTGGTGCGGGGGGATAATTTTACCCCGCAGTGGACCTTCAGCTATCTCGGCGCTCTGCTGTATCTGGCCGTTTTCGGGTCGGTCATCGCTTTTGGCGCCTACTTTACGCTGGTGGGACGAATTGGCCCGAGCAATGCGGCCTACAGCACGCTGCTCTTTCCGCTGGTTGCGCTGTCATTTTCTACGGTTTACGAAGGCTATATCTGGCAGATAAATGCGGTGGCGGGGCTGGTTCTGATTCTGGTGGGAAACCTGGTGATGTTTGCCCGCCCACCGGCACTTTTGCGCCGCCGGACGGCGTAATTAAAAAAACGCGCCATCAAACGATGGCGCGTAGCAATTATTTCCGGTTTATGTCAAACATGGAGGCATCTGTCGCCATGTCATCAACCACTTTCTTCAACGTTTCAAACGCCATCGGCGTGTTCTGGTTGTTCAGGTCTTTCCCTTCACCCTGACGAACGACTTTAATCACCGGCTTATTGGTCGCCGCATCGATTAACTCGCCTTCAAAGTAGAGATGGGTGTCCATGGTACGGTGACCGGTTGCCATTTGCGTACCGGCAACCACCAGTGCCACAGGCACCACTTCATAGAACTGCAACCCTTCTTTACTGGTATCCACCCCGGTGATCGCACCACGGAAGATCAGACTGCGTGGTCCCGGCGTCGTGACCAGCGGCTTACGTTGGCTGACGGCCGTTTTCAGTTTTGTATTGGTATAATTCAGCAACTGATCCAGCACCTTCTGACCGACCTGAGTGCTCGGTTTTGGTACCGGATAATAGGTTATTGGATTCCAGACAATGTTGTCATATTTGGTTTCGCTATAGCCGGGATCGACCCAACGTAGCACCGGATGCCCGGTGGCGGATTTTGTTTCCTTAAGACCAGAGTAGTCTTTTAAAAAACCAGAATATTTATCTGGCTGTGTCACCTTTGACGCACAACCGGATAAGGCCAGTAAACCAGTAAGCACTGCAACTTTAAATAAAGTATGAGTACGCATGAAACGATCCCTTAGAATATGCAGATATGCATTTGAAATAGTAGCAAAGGGAAATCATCTGCGTTGGACTAAAAATGGTAACCAAAGCACAATTTATTTCAGAGCGCCCCTATTTAGGAAAAACACTGGGCGCTGAGGAGGTTAGCGGCGCTTTCGCTTAGGCCGTTTTGCGTGCCAGCAGCGTGGCGAAACGCAGTTTAATTCGGTTGCCGTTGGCATCAGTACGATGCAGTTCACCGACATCTTCATTATATTTCAGCAATTCCCAGCCTTCGTAATAACGACGCAGTTCCCCTTCTTTAAAAGCAAACGGGAATCCTACCGTGCACGGAAAATCAGCGGTATCCATGGCGGCAACAATCAGGTTATAACCGCCTGGTTTGGTGCAACGCTGCATATTGTCGATTAAACCCGGAATCGTTTTGGCCTCGAGGAACATCAGAACCACGGTGGAGAGAATAAAGTCATATTCGCCCTCAAACGTCAGGGCGTTGAGATCCACCACTTTCGCCTGGAGAGTGTCCAGCCCTTCAGCCGCTTTGATACGTTCGACGTTGGCGATGCTCATCGGGTTTTTATCCCACGCGGTCACGTCGTAACCCTTCGCCGCCAGATACAGACTGTTACGGCCATTGCCACAGCCTAAATCCAGCGTTTTTCCTGGTTTGACGACCTTCACCGCCTCCAGAACTTCTGAGTGCGTGCGGGTTAAGTCGTATTTTTCAGTGAAGTAATTTTCGTCACGAAGGGTCATTTTTTATCCTCTGATTTCAGTAATGCCGCGCGCTCTGTGCGAATGAGCAGTTTTCCCTGCAGCAGCAGTGCGAACGTGCGTACCAGCAATAACGCGATAATAACATTGGTAAAGATGAACAACGGCACCGCCAGCGTGTGAAAAAAGCCAGCGGGACTGGCGTGGCCGAGATGCAACCCGGTGGTGGCCAGCGCCGACACGCCGAACGAGAAACTCCAGAATGAGGCGTTAAACGGTTGCGACAGATACCAGGGCATCAGGCGCAGCATAAACAGAAGTTGCAGCAGACCGTAGCCAAATAGCATTTTCGCCAGCGTGTCGCCCTCGCCGCCGTTGACGCTCAGCCAGGCGCTACAGGCCACCAGCGCAGGCGCAAGCTGGATCCCAAGCGACGTCCGCATAGCTGTGGGTAATTCACCGGCGCTGCGCAGACGTTGCAATATCACCGGTTCCAGGCTCAGCCAGGAAAAAACGCCCGCCCCTAAAAAGACCAGTCCGGCATCGGTATAGCCTAATGCGCCGCAGGCCATCGCGCTGATAAAGTTGTTCGCGACCGTCGGTAAATAGAGTCCGGGTGTTGTCGCCTCTTGTGGATGCGAACCGCGCCACAATCCGGCGGTCTGCCACGCGGCATAAACCAGTTGAATAACGACCCCGACGCAAAACAGACCTATCGCCAGCGGACGACACCACGGGACAAAACCAATCGCCACCAGCATCGTGGTGGCCGGAAACAGGCTGACAAAACTGCTCATCACCGGATGGCGAATCTCGGCAATCACGCTGTGCGGGAAACGGATCAGACGCGTGATAAACGCCAGCGTCAACAGCCCCCATATTATTATCGCCAGAATCACCAGTCCATCGCCAAACCAGGGGCTGACAGGCCAGATCTGGCTGGCATAGCGCCAGGCAAAGCCCATTCCAATCGTCCCAAGGACCATGCCAAAGTAACCGGCGGGAAGATTCAGGACGCGATCGCGACTCTCGTTGTTGCTCATTTTGTTTAATTTATAAAGTATATTTGAAAAGCATTTTATGGAATTTTATCCGCGTTAGCCAGTGCCGCAGAATTTGCTACGGTTATAGTAAGCGACTAAACGGAATGCCTTCATGCGTAAATACCGACTCAGCGACGAACCGCGCGCGTTCAGTTATCTGGATAATGGCAATAAAAAGAGCGTTTTACTACGCCAGATTATCGCACTTGCTGATTTTAATGATGTGAAAGCCGGTAACGCGGGCGGCTGGATTGATAACGAAAGCGTGCTGGCTCACTCCGGGAATTGTTGGATTTACGACGAAAACACGCTGGCCTTCGCGGGCTGTACAATATCGGGCAATGTGCGTATCACCCAGCCCTGCCTTCTGCGCGACAACGTTCGCATCAGCGATAACGTCTGGATTGACCACGCGGAACTCAGTCACGGCGCCATAATTAGTGACAACGTCACGATTCAGTCATCCACGGTTCGCGGCGACTGCCACCTGTTTGGCGACGCGCGGATCCTGCAACAATCAGAAATCGTCGCGGCGCGCGGACTGACCGTCGAGCGCGATCGGATCCTGCAAGTGTATGACCGCGCCACAGTCATCAATTCGCGCATTGTCCACCAGGCACAAATCTATGGTGACGCCATCATCAGCTACGCGTTTATTGAGCATCGGGCCGAAGTTTTCGATGACGCGCTGATTGAAGGTAATGACGAAAACAACGTCTGGATTTGCGATTGTGCGAAAGTCTACGGTCGGGCGCAGGTGATCGCCGGCACGGGCGACGATGAAATCCCCACCCTGCGCTACAGCTCACAGGTGGCGGAGCAGGCGCGAGTGGAAGGCAATTGTGTTCTTAAACATCACGTGCTGGTAGGCGGAAACGCCGTGCTGCGCGGCGGTCCCATTTTGCTCGACGATCACATTCTGATTGAAGGCGATGCGCGCATTCTCGGTGAGGTGTTAATTGAAAATCACATCGACATCCGTGGAAACACCACCGTTGAGGCCGCCACAGGCGATGCCATTCACCTGCGTGGCCCAAAGGTGTTTAACGGCGATCGGCATATCACCCGCACACCGCTGATTGGTTCACTGTAGGGACGAATCGATGATCCGTGCATACAGGTTAACATCGTCATAGTGACCGTTCAGAAACTCCGCCTGCTTCAGACAGCCTTCCAGCGCAAAGCCATTGCGCTGCGCGACATGATTGCTTGCCAGATTATTCACCCGACATTTGATCACAAAGCGGCGGATTTCGCCTCGCCCGGCATAGTGGTGAATAAACGCCTGCAACGCGCGCGACAGGATCCCTTTCCCCTGCTGCGTTTCGTCGATCCAGTAACCGATGTAAGCGGCTTTATTCACCGGTTCAATCTGATTAAACGACAGCACGCCCAGCATCTCATCGCCGTCAAAAATGAGGAACATTTTGGCGTAGCCTCGCTGATGCAGCATCATATTGCCCTGCACCGTTTTGCGCGTATCCTCTTCCGTATTGACGTATTGCGGCCAGTCTAAGGACTGCTGTAGCCAGGCGCTGTTCTTACGAACCAGTTGATGCAACCCGGCGACGTGACATTCATCAACAGCCCGAAGATGCAGCGTCTCATTGACCTCAATAATTTCGCTCACCCTTTTGCTTCCTCCTTTGTCAGACATTCATCAGCATTGAGCGTTTTTATTCTACTTTCCTCACATTATTTTTTATTTCCTTTGTTTTCTCTATTTCCACGTGAAGTTGCTCACAATTATTCGCCCAGCCAGCGCCTATAAAACGCTCAACGAGTGATTGTTTTATCTTCAACGGAGATCCTTATGTCATTTTCTGTGCAGGAAACACTGTTCTCGCTTTTGCATCTCAATGCCGTTTCTGGACATGAAAACAGCGTCGCTGAGGTCATGCTACGCGAATTTAAACGTCAGGCAAAAGAGGTCTGGCGCGATCGGTTGGGAAATGTCGTCGCCCGTTACGGCAGTGATAACCCGAACGCCTTGCGACTGATGATGTTTGCCCATATGGATGAAGTTGGCTTTATGGTGCGCAAAATTGAGCCGTCAGGATTTTTGCGCTTCGAACGCGTGGGCGGCCCGGCGCAGGTCACTATGTCCGGTTCGGTCGTCACCCTCGCCGGGGATAACGGCCCGGTGATGGGATGCATTGGCATTAAGGCGTACCACTTCGCAAAGGGGGATGAACGCACACAGTCACCTTCCGTCGATAAACTGTGGATTGATATCGGCGCGAAAGATAAAGCCGATGCCCTGCGCATGGGCATCCAGGTCGGCACCCCGGTTACGCTGTATAACCCACCGCAGCTGCTGGCAAACGATCTGGTGTGCAGCAAAGCGCTGGACGATCGTCTGGGCTGCACTGCGCTATTGGGCGTGGCGGATGCCATCGGCAATGCGCCGCTGGATATCGCCGTTTATCTGGTCGCGTCCGTGCAGGAAGAGTTCAACATTCGTGGCATTGTCCCGGTTTTACGCCGCGTTAAGCCGGATCTCGCCATCGGCATTGATATCACGCCGTCCTGCGATACGCCGGATCTGCATGACTATTCCGAGGTCCGGGTGAATCAGGGCGTGGGCATCACCTGCCTGAACTATCACGGGCGTGGCACGCTGGCGGGCCTCATTACTCCGCCACGCCTTATCCGAATGCTGGAGCAAACGGCCCTTGCGCACCACATTCCCGTACAGCGCGAAGTTGCGCCCGGCGTCATTACCGAAACCGGCTATATCCAGGTTGAGCAGGACGGCATTCCCTGCGCCAGCCTCTCTATCCCTTGTCGCTATACCCACTCTCCGGCGGAGGTCGCCAGTCTGCGCGATTTGACTGACTGCATTCGCTTATTGACCGCCCTGGCTGGCATGCCAGCAGAGCACTTTCCCGTTGAGCCTGATTCAGGCACTACACAAGAGGCAAATCCATTATGAAAAAGATCCTTGTGGCATGCGGTACCGGCATGTCGACGTCAACCATGATTGCGCACAAGTTGCAGGAATACCTTGCCGAGCAAGGCATTGCGGCAAGTACTGCCCAGTGTTGTCTCAATGAGATCCCACTGAATTGTAACGGCATGGACCTGATTGTGACCTCCATGCGCACGAGCAACGATTACGGTGTTCCCACGTTAAACGGCGCGGCCCTGTTAACGGGAATTAACGACGACGCCTTGAAGCAAGAAATCAAAGCACTGTTAACGCAGTAACAAGGAGGCACTATGTTTGACTACATCCTGTCTCTCGGTGGTACCGTTTTTGTCCCCATTATCATGATTGTGATTGGGTTGATCTTCCGTATTCCCTGGCTGCAGGCGATCAAGGCCGGGGTGACGGTAGGGATTGGTTTTGTCGGGATGGGGCTGGTGATCGTGATGGCGATCGACAGCCTCAGCCCTCCCATCAAAGTGATGATTGAACGCTTCGGCCTGACCCTGCATGTGTTTGACGTCGGCGCAGGGCCGGCCTCTGGCGTCGGGTACGCCACCGCCATTGGCGCAATGATTATCCCGATCATTTTTCTGCTCAACGTCGCGATGCTGGTCACCCGCCTGACCAAAACCATGAACGTCGATATCTATAACTACTGGCACTACGCCATTACCGGCACCGTGGTTCAGTTAATGACCGGCAGTCTGATTTATGGCGTGCTGGGGGCCATTTGCCACGCGGCATTGTCGCTGAAAATGGCCGACTGGACGGCTAAGCGCGTGCAGAGCATCGTCGGGCTGGAGGGGATCTCCATCCCGCAGGGCTATGGTTCCAGTTCGGTCCCGCTGTTCGTTCTGCTTGATGCCATCTACGAAAAAATTCCGTTTATGAAGGGACGCAACATTGATGCCCAGGAGATCCAGAAACGCTACGGCATGGTCGGCGATCCGGTCATTATCGGCGTGGTGCTCGGTCTTATCTTTGGTCTCGCAGCGGGTGAAGGCTTTAAAGGCTGCGCCAGCCTGATGATTACCGTCGCGGCGATTATGGTGTTGTTCCCGCGCATGATCCGCCTGATTGTTGAAGGGTTACTGCCCATCTCCGACGGCGCACGGAAATTTTTCCAGAAGCATTTCAAGGGGCGCGAGGTGTACATCGGTCTGGATACCGCCGTTACGCTGGGTCACCCCACCACCATTGCGGTGGGTCTGCTGCTGATCCCCATCATGTTAATTCTCGCCAGCATTTTACCTGGCAACAAAGTGCTGCCGCTTGCCGATCTGCCCGTTGCACCGTTCTTTATCTGTATGGCGACGGTTATCCATCGCGGCGACCTGATTCGCACCTTAATCAGCGGTGTGATTGTGATGGTCACCGTCCTGCTGATCGCCACCCAGTTTGCCCCCTACTTCACCGAAATGGCGCTTAAGGGCGGTTTCAGCTTTGCCGGTGAAAACGCGCAAATCTCTGCGTTGTCCGTGGGCAACATGTTTGGCTGGTCAATCTCGGAGCTGATGTCGCTTGGCATCATTGGCGTCGTCGTGGCGGTGGGTATCGTCGCCAGCGTCGTGCTGTTCTTACGTAAACGTGAACTATCGGAATAAGGAGTACCTTCAATGAGTTGGCTGAAAGAGGTTATTGGTACGGAAAAAGCCGTCATTGCCATGTGCCATTTGCGCGCATTGCCCGGCGACCCGAGCTTTGATGCGCAGAAAGGGATGAACTGGGTGATTGACCGCGCCCGGGACGATCTGCTGGCGCTACAGAATGGCGGCGTGGATGCCGTGATGTTCTCCAACGAGTTTAGCCTTCCCTATCTCACGAAGGTTCGCCCGGAAACCACCGCGGCAATGGCGAGGATTATTGGGCAGTTGATGAGCGAAGTTCGCATCCCGTTTGGCGTCAATGTGTTGTGGGATCCGGTCGCGTCGTTCGATCTGGCCATGGCGACGGGCGCAAAATTCATTCGCGAGATTTTTACCGGTGCCTACGCCAGCGACTTTGGCGTCTGGGACACCAACGTCGGCGAGACCATTCGTCATCAGCATCGCATCGGCGCGGGTGAGGTCAAAACCCTGTTCAATATTGTGCCTGAAGCGGCGGTTTATCTGGGCAATCGCGATATTTGTTCCATTGCGAAATCCACCGTCTTTAACAACCATCCGGACGCCCTCTGCGTCTCTGGCCTGACGGCGGGCGCGCGCACCGACAGTGCTGTGCTTAAGCGAGTTAAAGAGACGGTGCCTGATACCGTGGTGCTGGCGAATACCGGCGTGTGTCTGGAAAACGTTGAGGAACAGCTCAGTATTGCCGACGGTTGCGTAACGGCCACCACCTTTAAAAAGGACGGCGTTTTCGCCAACTTTGTCGATCAGGCACGGGTCAGTCGGTTTATGGAAAAAGTGCATCACATACGGCAATAAAAAAGGGGATAAGCAGAGCGCTTACCCCCGGTAGAACAGCGATCCCTGCCGCCTTCGTCAAAAGTCTCGACGGGGATCGCTATCAGAGTAACCCTAACCGGCAAGGAGTCAACGACTGATGATAAACGATGTTAAGTGGGTACAGGCGCAGCGCAAGGCCAAAGACTGGCGTCAGGCCGTCGAAATCGCCGCTCGCCCGCTGATTACCTTTGGCGCGGCGCAACCGGAGTACGTAGATGGCATTATCGACAACACGCTGAACTGGGGCCCATACTATTTAATTGCCCCTGGTATCGCCTTACCCCATGCGCGCCCCGAACAAGGCGCTTGCCATAATCAGGTCAGCATCACGACGCTTAAAACGCCCGTCGCGTTTGGTCATGAGGAGTGCGATCCGGTCTGGCTGCTGCTGTGCGTCAGCGCGACGGATGCCAATGCGCATATCCTCACCATCCAGCGCATCAGTCAGTTTATTGATTCACCCGAACGACTCGCGGCGGTCCGGGATGCGCAAACCGACGCCGCGCTGTTCGCGCAGATTTGCGGATAACGGAGGCGATGATGATTCTGCACCCTTCTCTTGCGTCGGCAGATCCGCTGCACTACGGGACAACGCTGGCTGCACTCGCCGATGCCGATATTGGCTCCCTGCATCTGGATATCGAAGACAGCAGCTTTATTAACAACATCACTTTTGGCCTCAAAACCGTGCAGGCCGTCGCCCGACAGACGGCGCATCCCCTCTCGTTTCATTTTATGATTTCCCGTCCGCAGACCTGGTTTGCCGCACTGGCCGCGCTCAAACCGGCGTGGATCTTTGTTCATGCCGAGACGCTGGCATACCCTTCTGAAACGTTGGCCGAAATACGGCTTATCGGCGCGAAAGCCGGGCTGGCGTTTAATCCAGCCACGCCCATTGACGCGTATCGCTATCTGGCACCCCACCTGGATGCGGTGATGGTCATGACCAGCGAACCCGATGGAGCAGATCAACAGTTCATTCCCGCCCTGTGTGAGAAGGTCCGTCACGTACGCGAATATTTCCCACAAGCGGCGTGCTGGGCCGACGGGGGTATTACGTTTACCGCTGCACAACATCTGGCGACAGCGGGCGCACAGCATCTTGTCGTGGGACGCGCCCTGTTCTCATCAAATAATTATCACGCCACGTTATCCCGGTTTGCCGGACTGTAAGAGGAGATTGCTTCGATGAGCCAACAGCGCCCTGACCGTATCAAACAGATGCTGCACTATCTGTGGCAACATCGCCATCTCTCTACCCAGCAGGCTATGGAACTGTTTGGTTATGCGGAGGCTACCGTGCGTCGTGATTTCCAGTATATCGCCAGCCAGTATCCCGGCATGATTCGCGGTCACGGCAGCCTGGATTTTGACGACAGCATGGATGACAAAGAGTATGTTTTTGACGTTAAACGGACATTGCAGGCGGAGGCAAAAAAAGAGATTGCCGCCCTTGCCCGCACGATGATCAAAGACGGCGACTGTTTCTTTCTCGATTCCGGCTCTACCTGCCTGGAACTGGCGAAGTGTCTGGCCGATGCGCGGGTGAAAGTCATCTGCAACGACATCAAAATCGCCAACGAGCTGGGCTGTTTTCCGCACGTCGAGAGCTATATCATCGGCGGGCTTATTCGTCCGGGTTATTTTTCGGTGGGTGAGAGCCTGGCGCTGGAGATGATCAATGCGTTTTCAGTAGAACGGGCCTTTATCTCTTGCGATGCGCTGTCGCTGGCGACGGGGATCACCAACGCCACGATGTTCGAAGTCGGCGTTAAAACGCGGATTATTCAACGCGCCCGCGACGTGGTACTGATGGCCGATCATTCAAAGTTTGATGCCGTCGAACCTCACGCGGTGGCCACGCTCTCTTGCATTAAAACGATTATCAGCGACAGTGCGCTCGCGGATGACATTGTGCAGCGATACACCCACGCGGGATGCCACCTGGTATTGCCACATCGCTGAATGACAGGCACAAAAAAGCCGCCAGGACTGGCGGCTCTTAAACGCGGGTTACCCCGCATCAACACTTTCTTTCTGCAGTATTTTGAGCATATCGTCCTTAAGCTGGAGTTTCTGTTTTTTCAGACGAACGACTTCGAGATTGTATCCCCGACCATCGGAACCTTCCAGCCTGGCAATTTCATGATCAAGGTTGTTGTGCTTTTCGAAAAGAGACGAAAAACGAGGATTCTCGGATTTCAGTCGGGAAATCAGATCTCTGTATTCTGGAAACATACGCTCTCCCTGTTAGTGGTAAACCATGTGTATAAGAAATACACACCTTCAGCTTACCCATTTGACTTAGGGAAAAATGCGAACGGGATCGTGTTTAATTCCTGTACAGATATTTCACACGCCTCTCTGTTGACGCCCTTCGCATGACGAAGGGCGTTGGCGCAGATTAACGCATCACGCGATCGTCGACGTAGGTGCGTTTATCCGGTGCAGGCGGGAAATACTGATACAGCCAGGTTTCACTGATCGCTTCTCCCTGGCAGCGCAGGAACATGCGCATATCCACCGGATCGGTCGAGTCAGATGTCGGATACCAGTCAAACTGGATGCGATAGCCGTCAAATGGTTCAACGTAGAGGATCTCAATCTGTTTCGCTTCACCGCTGGAGAGCGTAATCACCGGCTCAATGCCTTTCGGTGCGGCCGCTTTCAGATCGCCACCGACGAAATCAACCGCAAAACGTCGCGCCCATTTCTCCGGAAAGTGCTCACCCGGTGCCCAGCCTTCCGGGAATCCTCCCATACCGGTGCGGGTCGCCATCACGCGCGCCAGCGGCGAACGGACTGGCGGCTGCGCGCTCCAGTACAGACGGTATTTGTATTCCAGCTCATCACCCGCTTTGATGGCTTTTTCCGGCTGCCAGAAACAGACCACGTTATCCAGCGTTTCGCCAGTCGTCGGGATCTCCATCAGGCCGATAGTGCCTTTGCCCCACCGGTTACGCGGTTCAACCCACAGGCTTGGACGTTTGTTGTACCAGCCCATGATGTCCTGATAGTGGGTAAAATCGCGATCCAGTTGCAGCAGGCCGAACCCTTTCGGGTTGTTATCGGTATAGGCGTTGAATTGCAGCTTCTGCGGATTGTTCAGCGGGCGGCAGATCCACTCGCCGTTACCCCGCCACATCGCCAGACGATCGGAGTCGTGGATCTGCGGGTGGATGGTGTCGCACATGCGGCGTTCGTTATTGCCGCAGCTGAACATACTGGTCATCGGCGCGATGCCCAACTGTTTGATGTCTTTGCGGGCATAGAGACGGTTTTCGACATCCATGATCACCTGGCTCTTTTCGCAGTGAATCACGAACTTATAGGCACCGGTGATGCTCGGACTGTCCAGCAGCGCGTACACGGTAAACGTGGTGGCACCGGGTTTCACCGTATCGAACCAGAAGGCGGTGAAGTCCGGGAACTCTTCTTTGGTGTCGGCGTAAGTGTCTATCGCCAGACCGCGCGCGGAGAGCCCGTACTGGTAGGTATCATCAACCGCGCGGAAATAGCTTGCGCCGAGGAAGGAGACGACGTCGCGACGCGCCAGTTCAGGCGCTTTGAAGACGCGAAAACCGGCAAAGCCGAGATCGGTTTGTCCTTCCAGTTGCCGGGTATCAACACCGGCATCATTGTATTTAAACAGTTCCGGGCGGAAGTGGATCTCACGCGCCAGATGGGTGCTGGAATCCACGGAGAACATGCGCACGCGGCGACGAAAGCCCATCCCGACGTGGAAGAACTGCGCATCCAGTTGGCGGTCTTCGACGTTGTTCCACAGCGATTGCGCGGCATCGTACTGAATGCTGTTGTAGGCCTGCGGCGTCAGATTCGCCAGCGTATTGGGCAACGCGCGCGGCGCACCGCCCCACGGCTTCTGCGCGAGATCGTGCGCCATGGATTGCAGTACGGAAAAATCAAAGCGGACGGTTTGCCCGTCCGCAATGTCGGATTCCGCCGCATAAGCTGCGCGGGTGAAGAGTGAAGCAAACCCGCTGGTACCGCACACGGCGGCCATTGCCATTGAACCTTTAATAAATCGTCTGCGATTCATACCTGAAAGTAAATCCTTCTGGTCTCATGTGAAGGGTCCCGCGCTGGCGCTCGACAGCGGCAAGAAGATGCATAATTCTGACCGCTCACTCTAGACAAAATTCATTAAGAATCCAATTGTTGGCCGCTGATTATCGCCACAAAACGGAAAATATTTCGTGTCGATGGGAACAGACTGATTCCCACGTAAATTTTCCCGCCCCCTCTTTCAACGTATGCAAAGCTAGTCGAGACTGACGTGATGGGCCATCACTCGTTTAAAGAGCGAAAGCCGCGCCCGCATAAACCGGTTCTCAACTTTAAACCCGGCGAACTTATTCAGCCCAATGCGTAACAGACGATCGCGGCCCTGAATACAGGCAGGCCAGCGAACCGGTCCGTGAAGCACATCGCAGGTCCGGCTGGCATGACGGGCGAAATTGACCCAGTAATCTGCAACGTGGGCGGCAAAGTCGAGATCGTTAGCATTCACGTAATTGCGCGAGGGTTCAGCGAGCATCAAGGTATCAAAAACATAGGGCACTTCATTGCCATGCCAGGCGCCGTTGGCGTAAGTGTGATGCTCCGATTCCGCGACGTAATCGAACCAGTAACGCCAGCACGGCTCGCCGACCCGCTGCTGCGCCTGCATCACCACATAACCCAGTGCCGTAAACGCCATATCCCGACACACCTGCCGCCCCAGTTCCTCATCGCCCTTCACACCCGGATACAGCAGTTTAATCAGGCCGAGCCCCAGTCGACGTTCACGGCGCAGTTTCTGAATTTGCCCGGCAAGGTCAACGCCGAAGACCGCCATCACGCTGGCTTCATCGCTGTTAGAACCAATCATGATGGGCATCGGGTGTTGTCTGGCGGCAAAAAAGACGTCAAGCATCGGTTCCGGCAGGATTGCATCGCCGGAAATGGGCGTCGGCGCAATTTTATACGGCGCACCCAGCGGCCAGAATACCTCCGCCGGAATAGCGCGAAGCTGTTCCGCCGTCGCGTTCTGCAAGCCAAAGTGCTCTGCCAGCGCAACGCCGTTTTCCAGGGCAATTTCGCGAGGCGTGTCCGGCAGCGTATAACCACTCTGCACAATCGCTTTATGAAACAGCCCTTTTCCGCGCGGCGAAGCGAGCAGCGAGAGTACGCTGCGCGCCCCGGCTGACTCACCAAACAGAGTAACATTTTGCGGATCGCCGCCGAACGCGGCAATGTTTTCCTGTACCCAGCGCAGCGCGGCAATCTGGTCGAGCAGCGCAAAGTTATTGAGGCGCTCGCCCTCTTCGCCTTCCAGCGCCGGATGGGCGAAAAAGCCGAGATGACCGAGGCGATAGTTGACGGTAACGATAACCACGCCACGCCTCGCCAGCGCAGCGCCGTCATAAGGCGGCAGATTACCGGCACCAATGGTGTAACCGCCGCCGTGCAGCCAGACCATCACCGGAAGCGGCTGATGACGTTCCGCCGGGGACCAGACGTTAAGATAGAGACAATCTTCAGAAAAAGCGCCGGGATCGCCGCCGCCCAACTCTTTGCAGTACTCAATGTCCTGCCAGCTTGCGCTGGAGAAGGTACTGGCGTCACGAATCCCGGACCAGGGGCTGACCGGTTGAGGGGCCCGCCAGCGTCGTTCGCCCGTCGGCGGCGCGGCGTAAGGAATACCGCGCCAGAGGTGGATGTCATCCTGTACGACACCCATCAACTGGCCCTGCACCGTTTCAATCAGTGGAATAGTGGGATTGACCATGTCCATGTTTACCCGTTAATCGCAGATCCCTACAGGATACCTGGATTAAAGCAGGCCGCAACGCCGTTTGCTGCGTTCTTCCGCCTCCTGATACAGCACAAACTCGTCAAAGACCGGACAACCCAGCGCCTGCTCAAAGGCCTCGCGACTGGCATTGCCATGGCTGCGCGCCTGAGTTTCATTGCCCAGATTTGACTGGAAAATCCCCGCCGCGCTGACCGGCAGGAAATCTTCATAGGTAATGGGCTGCGCCTGTACCCAGCCGCGTTCAATGTGCGGTTGCGGATCGTCGCCGGGATGAATCGCCTTGCGGTGCGCTTCGCCTGACGGTGTCAGACGATAGCGGAACCAGGCCAGTCCCTGCTGGCGTAACAGAAATTCGCTGTCCGGAAACGTGCGAAACACCTCCTGCAGGTGCAACTGGTGCGTCAGATTATCTTTACCTGTACCGGCGTTACGTAATAATTCATCGTACAGCTGACGCCCTTTCACCGTCAGCGCCACGCCGCGCTGTTCTATCTCACCGAAGCGGGCTGTGTGCGTCCCCTGCATTTCGCCGGCAAACAGCACTGGTTCTTCCAGCGCTTTGAAGCTGGTCTGGCGCAGCAGAATGGGCACGTCGCGGCGCGGTGGACCTTCGATAAGAATTTTCGGTTCAATGCCGCATTCCGGCATCATCGATTGCACCCGATCGATATCCAGCGTTCTGGGCGTCAGATGGTTAATGTGGCAGCCGGGGAAACAGACCACATCGGCGATCAGCCGATGTTCGTTATGTAACGCATGATAGGTTTGTTCATCCACGGTGGCATGGCGATGCCAGCGGAAGGTTTCCAGCGCTTCTTTCACAAACTCGCGCGTCTGTGCCGCGTTAAACCCATTCTGACTGTCCCAGACGTCGAGCAGTTCACGACAGCGTGGCGTAAAGATATCGCGTTGCGCGAGGATCGCCGCCGCGCGCTGGCGTAGCGCAGCATTTTCAATCAGTTCAAGACGCAGCAACGAGGTAAAGACGCGAAACGGATTTCGCGACAGCGAAGCATCGTCAACGGGACGAAATGCCGTTGAGTGCACCGGCACCCCGGCCTGAGAGAGATCGTAATAGCTGACCGGGAACATCCCCATGATGGCAAACATGCGGCGCAGCGTGGACAGTTCCTCTGGGGTACCAACGCGAATAGCGCCATGACGTTCCACATTGAGGCGCGCCAGTTCATCCGCATTGGCCAGTTTTTCATGCAGCGTAGGGTTATTTTCGAGGACCGCCAGATTCACATCCGCCACCAGTTCCAGCAGCGTGCCGTACTGCGGAACTTCCTGCTGGTACATGGCTGACATTGCCTGCGAAAAGTGTTCCCGAATCTCATCTGCCGTGATGGTGTTCGCCATAATGTCATGCCTCCAGTGAATGTTACCTGGAGTGTAGGAAACACCATTCACTCTGGGGGGAAGAATTTACAAAGTGTGATCTCACCTGAATTCGCTCTGCGTCAGTCTCCGCGCCCTTATATAGCCTTTCGTTATGTAATAAACGGCATAAATTCACTTTTAATTAACAATGCATTTACACACACTGCGTCTGGCGACCAAAAAAACAATCATTCTCTTCCCTGTACCGGAGTCCGCTATGCGTGAAAAAGTAACCTCTCGCGAGGTGATCCATCGCGACTATAACAGCCATCCGCCGGCCTTTGCCCCCGGCTATAAGACCAGCGTTCTGCGTTCGCCGCGTAACGCGCTGATCTCCTTGCAAAACTCATTGTCTGAAATCACCGGACCGGTATTCAGCGATAACGATCTTGGTCCGCTGGATAATGACCTGATCATGAATTACGCCAAAGACGGCCTGCCGATTGGCGAGCGGATTATCGTCCACGGCTATGTGCGCGATGGCTTTGGCCGCCCGTTGAAAAATACGCTGGTCGAAGTCTGGCAGGCCAATGCCGGTGGACGTTATCGTCACAAGAAGGACCAGTATCTTGCGCCAATCGATCCTAACTTTGGCGGCTGTGGACGGGTGTTAACCGATGAGAACGGCTATTACTTTTTCCGTACCATCAAGCCCGGTCCCTACCCGTGGCGCAATCAGGTTAGCGACTGGCGTCCTTCGCACATTCACTTTTCACTCTCCGGTGAGGCCTTTGCCCAGCGTTTAATTACGCAAATGTATTTTGAAGGCGATCCGCTGATCAAACAGTGTCCGATTGTGAAAACCATCAATAACGATGACGCCATCCGCACGCTGATTGCCGAACTGGATACCCACGCCGCCGTGCCGCTCGACTGCCTGGCGTATCGTTTTGACCTCGTGCTCCGTGGACAGCGCGCCACCTTATTTGAAAACCGCACTCAGGGAGGCTCGCGATGAAAGACTATTTACAGGAAACCGCCTCGCAAACGGCGGGACCGTATGTGCACATTGGTCTTGCACCTGACGCCGCCGGGTTTCACATCTTCGAGAAGAATTTCAGCTCCACGCTGACCAACAGCCATACCGAAGGCGAGCGTATCGTGATTGAAGGCCGGGTGATTGACGGTTCCGGCACGCCGCTGCGCGATGTGCTGCTGGAGATTTGGCAGGCTAACGCCCACGGACGCTATAACCATCCGGCTGACCGTCAGGAAGAAAAGCCTCTCGACGCGGATTTTCGCGGCTGGGGACGCACCTGTTCAGACTTCGACAGCGGCGTGTGGCGTTTCGACACCATCAAACCGGGCTGCGTGGTGGGACGCGATGGCCGCACGATGGCGCCGCACGTCAATCTGTGGATTGTTGCGCGCGGCATCAACATTGGCCTGAATACGCGCCTCTATTTTGCGGATGAGCAAGAAGCCAATCAGCGCGATCCGGTGCTCAATCTGATCGAATGGGAAGTTCGCCGTCAGACCCTGATTGCCCGCCGCGAGCAGCGCGGTAGCGAAACTGTCTATATCTTCGATATTCACCTGCAGGGCGAAAACGAAACCGTCTTTTTTGACGTCTGATACACAAAAGAGAACGGGCTGAATCTGTCAGCCCGTTTTGTCTAGTTTATCTGCGCGACATGACTTTCCAGCCACGGCAACATCTGCTTCTTACGGCTCAACATCCCTTCCACCGTCACCGGCTGCGCCAGTTCAGGCTGATGCGGACCGGCAAACCAGAGCTGTGAATTGCCCGCGTTGATATCGGTCAGCATCAGCACAACCAGATCCGCTCCGCTACGGGCCGCATAATCGGTCATCTCCTCACGCAGGGCATCCATCACGTCGGCGACCTGACTCAGCGCGTACAGCTCAATCTGTGCAACGCTCACCTGCTGACCGTTGATGGTGAAACGCTTGATATCCTTTTGCAGCAACTCACTGACGCGCAATCCTTCGACGCTGGTTTTCGCACTCAGCAAGTCGGCGCTGAACGTGGTCAGATCAATCCCGGCACGCGTGGTCAGCTCTTCGACGGCCAGGCGGTCATCCGCCGTGGTGGTGGGTGAACGAAGCGTGACAGTGTCACTCAGCACCGCACCCAACAGCAATAGCGCCTGCGCAGGCGTTATCTGCGCCCTGTTTTCCGGACTCATTAGCTGCCACAACAGCGTGGCACTGCTGCCAACCGGCTTTATCCACACCTCTGGCGGCAGGCGGGTAACCAGCCCGCCCAGGCGATGATGATCGATAATACCGACGATATTGCTCGCCTGAAGGGTTTCCGGCCCCTGCGTCGGCTCAGTGAAATCCACCAGCCAGACGTCGAGGTCCGTCAGCGGCATCGCCAGCAACGGCGGCATATCCAGCCCGGCGCGCTCGAACAGAAACCGGGTTTCGCGATTGGGTTCGCCCAACCGCCAGGAGGTGGCCTGAAGTCCGCGCATATTCAACCAGCGCGCAGCCATAAACGCGGTGCAAATGGCGTCGCTGTCCGGATTAAGGTGACCTGTGACATGGATCATTATCGCCTCCGAAGAGAAAGTGCTGTTACTTAAATAAGTTAAATGTTAATAATATTTTGCAATCAAGTTATCAAAAACAAACAACTTTACTTGTCACCGGCACCGCTCTGTCCTTAACATCGCTTATGGAAAAAAATAGTCTGTTCAGTCAGCGCATCCGATTGCGCCATCTTCATACATTTGTCGCTGTCGCTCAACAAGGAACCCTGGGGCGCGCAGCCGAAACCCTTAACCTTAGCCAGCCTGCGCTTTCCAAGACGCTTAACGAACTGGAGCAACTGACCGGGACTCGCCTCTTCGAGCGCGGACGGCTTGGCGCGCAACTGACGCTACCTGGCGAGCAGTTCTTAACACACGCGGTGAAAGTGCTTGATGCGCTCAACACCGCCGGACAGGCGCTGAATCGTAAAGAAGGTCTTAACAATGATATTGTAAGAATAGGCGCTCTGCCGACCGCCGCGCTGGGTATTCTTCCGTCAGTCATCGGGCAGTTTCATCAGCAGCAAAAGGAGACCACGCTGCAGGTGGCGACGATGAACAACACCATGCTGCTGGCGGGTTTGAAATCCGGCGAGATCGATATCGGCATTGGCCGGATGTCCGACCCGGAATTGATGAGCGGCCTTAATTATGAGCTGCTGTTTCTCGAGTCGTTAAAGCTGGTCGTGCGCCCCAACCACCCGTTATTACAGGAAAATGTGACACTGAGCCGGGTGATGGACTGGCCCGTGGTTGTCTCGCCAAAAGGCACGGTACCGCGGCAGAATGCCGAGACTCTGTTGCAAAGTCAGGGCTGTAAGATGCCAACCGGCTGCATTGAAACGCTCTCCGCGTCGCTGTCGCGCCAGTTAACGGTTGATTATAACTACGTCTGGTTTGTGCCGTCAGGCGCGGTAAAAGAGGATTTGCGCCAGGCGACGCTGGTTTCGCTGCCGGTGCCGACGCAGGGCGCAGGCGAACCCATCGGCATTCTCACCCGCGTGGATTCCCCGCTCTCACCTGGCGCGCAAAGATTAATTGCCGCCATCCGTAAATCAATGCCGTTATAACCTGCCAGACAAGCCGGATGAGGCGCCTTTGCGCCATCACCCGGCAATGGCGATTAGAAGGTTTCCCAGTTATCCCCGTTCCCGGTAATCGGCTGCGCTAAAGGTTGAGCGGGCGTGTTTGTTGTCGACACGCGTTTACTCGACCGTCCGCCCTGCAGACGAAACGTACCCACCGCCTCCGTCAGATGCGCGGCCTGTTCTTCGAGCGAGGCGGCCGCCGCAGAGGCCTCTTCCACCAGCGAGGCGTTCTGCTGCGTCACTTTATCCATCTCAGAGATGGCCTGACTGACCTGGACTATCCCACGACTCTGTTCGTCCGACGCCGCCGCGATTTCCAGCATGATATCGGTGACGCGTTTAACCGCCTCTACGATGTCGGTCATGGTATTACCCGCCGCGACCACCTCACCGGACCCCTGGTCGATCAGGCGGACAGACTCGCTGATTAGCCCTTCAATCTCTTTCGCCGCCTGGGCGCTGCGACTGGCCAGCGTACGGACCTCACTGGCGACCACGGCGAATCCACGCCCTTGCTCACCGGCGCGTGCGGCTTCTACTGCGGCGTTCAGCGCCAGAATATTGGTCTGGAAGGCGATGCTGTTAATCACCGCCGTGATCTCAGAGATTTTCTTCGAACTACTCGAAATGTTGCCCATTGTCTGGACGACGCCGGAGACCATCTGTCCACCACGACTGGCCTTACCGGACGCGTCTTCCGCCAGTTTGCTGGCGTGGTGCGCGTTATCGGCATTTTGCTTCACCGTCGCGGTCAACTCTTCCATGCTGGCCGCCGTCTGTTCGATCGCCGCCGCCTGCTCTTCGGTGCGTGAAGACAAATCGGTATTACCCGCCGAGATTTCGCTGGTGCCACGATAAATCTCTTCAGCTCCCTGACGCACCGATCCGACCGTTTGCACCAGCGAACGCTGCATCTGTTGCAGATGGCGACTCAGACGCCCAATCTCGCTGCGCCCGGTCGGTTCATCTTGCATGGTGAGGTCACCGGCGGCAATTTGCTCAATGCGCTGCGCGGCATGCTGCAAAGGTTGAATGACGGTACGCCGCAAAACAATAAAGGTCATCAGCGTCAGCAGCAGCGCCAGGCCAAAGGCGCCAATCATAAACATCACCCCCAGCTGCGTGCGTTGATGCGCCTGCTCACTTAACTGGTTAGCACGCGCCATGCGCAGTTCGATAGCCTTCAGCAGGACGTTGTTGTAACTGTCATCCAGCTGTCTTGCATGTTCGCTTTCGTGGTTGATGATCGCTTCAAACATGCCGTTTTTGGCGTACTTGAGCATCGGTTGCATTCCCGCAATATAGGCTTTGAAACTGCTCTCCAGTTCGCCATCCAGCGCCTCATCCGCAGGGGTTTTCACCTTGCGCGCCATATAAACGTTAAACCCTTCCTCAGACTGCTTGATACGCTTTTCCGCTGCGGCAATGTTGGCCTTCATGTCATCCATTTCGGCAATCCGACTGGCAGCGCCGGCATGAATCATGTTTATTCGCGCCGTACGCAGGTGGTTCGAACTGTTCGATAATCCCATGCGCACCTGAATCTCATCCGTGACGTCCCGCTGATCGCGGTCAGCCTGCATGAGAAAATAGCCCGCCAGACCTGAGCTCAGCGCGAACAGTAAAAGGATGCCACCGAGAATGGAGGAAAACAGCGGAACCAGCCTGATGTGATGCAAAAAGCCCAGCTTATGTGGTGCTTGCATCGATGATGTGTTGTCCATGACCGTCGACTCTCTTGTAGGATTAATGCGTAATACGCGCCCGTTAGATAGTCATCGGCATTTCGCGAGGTTTACTTACCTGGAAAAGCGCCGTTTTCGTCACAGTTTGACAACATTTATGTTAAAAAAAGGAGAGCGCCAGCGGAGATTTCCGCTGGCGGATGAATCAGTTATCGCCGAAATGGATAACGGTGCGGATGGATTTACCTTCGTGCATCAGGTCAAACGCGTCGTTGATTTGATCCAGCGGCAGGCGGTGGGTAATGAACGGATCCAACTGGATTTTCCCGGCCATTGCATCTTCCACCATCCCCGGCAACTGGGTACGCCCTTTTACGCCGCCAAATGCAGAACCCCGCCAGACGCGACCGGTCACCAACTGGAACGGACGGGTTTTAATCTCCTGCCCCGCGCCGGCAACGCCAATGATGATGCTCTCGCCCCACCCTTTGTGGCAACATTCCAGCGCCGCACGCATTACGTTCACATTACCAATACATTCGAAGCTAAAGTCGACGCCGCCGTCGGTGAGTTCAACTATCACCTCCTGGATCGGTTTGTCATAGTCTTTCGGGTTGATGAAGTCGGTTGCCCCCATTTCACCCGCCAGTTTGAATTTTTCCGGGTTGGTATCAACGGCGATAATACGTCCGGCTTTCGCCTGCGCTGCGCCCTGAATTACCGCCAGACCAATTCCGCCAAGGCCAAACACGGCAACGGTATCGCCCGCTTTGACTTTTGCGGTGTTATGCACGGCGCCAATGCCCGTGGTGACACCACAACCCAGCAGACAAACCTTGTCCAGTGGCGCTTGCGGGTTGACTTTCGCCAGTGAAATTTCCGCACATACGGTGTATTCACTGAAAGTGCTGGTGCCCATGTAGTGATAGATCGGTTCACCGTTATAAGAAAAACGGGTGGTGCCATCCGGCATCAGTCCTTTCCCCTGAGTCGCGCGTACGGCCTGACAGAGGTTGGTCTTCCCAGATTTACAGAATTTGCACTCGCCGCATTCGGCGGTATACAGCGGGATGACATGGTCACCCGGTTTCAGGCTGGTAACGCCTTCGCCGACTTCAACCACCACACCGCCGCCTTCATGTCCCAGAACTGCCGGGAATACCCCTTCCGGATCGTCGCCTGAAAGCGTAAACGCGTCAGTGTGGCATACACCGGTGTGGGTGATCCTGACCAGAACTTCGCCTTTTTTCGGCGGTGCGACGTCAATCTCAACAATTTTAAGCGGTTGGCCGGGGCCAAATGCGACTGCTGCACGTGATTTCATCTGTCTCTTCCCTTTATTGCGAGGTGATAGGTTTATTTTAGATAAGCGCGAAGAAGGTGGCCGATTTCAGCCATGCGCACAGCGCGCTGGTCAGACGTGGTTTCACCACTCACCAGTTCATCTTTCAGGTGGATCTCAACCATTTCGCCCATTAAGCCATTGGACGCGCCGCGAACCGCAGCAATTTGTTGCAGGATAGCCAGGCAAGGTTCGCCGGACTCCAGTGCACGCTCCAGGGCATCCACCTGGCCCCGGATGCGCCGCACGCGAGTCAGAATACGTTTTTTATCTGCGGGTGAATGTGGCATGCGCCCTCCTTTATACTATAGGGGGGTATACTATCAGAGATTTTAATTAACTGTAAAATATAATATTTGCGAATCCATGAAAGGCAATGACCAGAGATGACACTCCAGGCGTGTCCGGCAATACTCTCTTTATCGGGCTTACATTTAGCCGTTAGCCTGGATGGTGCAGTGTATAATTGAAAGGAAACAGACGATAAATGTGAAAAGAACGGTGATTCCCGGGGCCTGAAATAAAATCCCTCTGCGTGAATATTTCAGATACGTGGCATTTAACCTTATAAAGATGAGATATTTTTTGTTAACTGGTGTATTATTGATGTCCATTCATACAGGAAAAGCCTATGTCAGAACGTAAAGACTCAAAATCACGTCGTAATTATCTTGTCAACTGCTCCTGCCCAAATTGCGCCAAAGAATCCCAACACAGTTTTTCAAGAGTACAAAAAGGCGCTCTTTTGATCTGCCCTCACTGCAATAAAGTATTCCAGACAAATCTTAAAGCCGTTGCCTGAGTTTTTTTGAGAAATCCCTGAGTACATGTACCAGAAAAATATATATCATGGCCCGATTGATATAATAAAAAACCCGCAATAGCGGGTTTGATGTGCTCAATTTAAATGGTGATGCTTTTGGGGAGAGCCAGCCCCTTACGTACTTAGTTTTACTAAGCCAGCAGTGAGATTCTGCTGCCAGGCTACTTGTCGACATGTCTACTCAGGCAAATGCCTTCTTCGTTATCGCATACCGACAAAGAGCGGGGTTTTACTCTGTAGTCACGACATTCGCTGCCGCAGGACCTTTAGCGCCATTCTCAATTGAGAATGTCACCTTCTGTCCTTCAAACAGGGTACGGTAATTATCATTCTGAATAGCCGAAAAATGCACGAAAACATCTTTGCTGCCATCAGTCGGAGTAATGAAACCGAAACCTTTATCAGCGTTAAACCATTTTACTAAACCAGTCATTTTATTTGACATTTTATATTCCTTAATTTGAGCCTTTCGGCCTGGATGGCTTTTATTACAGAAATTACTTAGTACTTTTGGAGAGACTCAAAGAAGGAATAAATGAATAACACCTGAAATGAGAACTGCTTTAGTAAACTACTTTGTATATCGTCTGTTCTTCAAACCGACGTCGCCATTAACGCATGGTCATACCAATTAATCAATGTTTATTTTAGCCATCCAGCCTCCTTTATCCCCATCAGAAAACGCTGGTTTTCTTTCAAAGCATCGGTATAGTGCACCGGGTTATCAGCATTAAGGAATTTGTTTGTCCCGTAAAATGACAGGAATTGTCAAAACCTTTGACTACAAAAGTGGCAAAGGTCTTATCACCCCCTCCGATGGCCGCATCGATGTTCAGCTTCACATTTCAGCACTCAACCTCCGCGATTCAGAAAAACTGACCCCAGGGCTACGCGTTGAGTTTTGTCGGATAAATGGTCTGCGTGGGCCATCCGCTGCAAATGTTTATTTTTCATGACCTGTAACGGCACCAAATCCAGTTCTTCTTGTAATGACTCTTCCTCTGTCGTGACGGATAGTCAATAATTGCTCGATTTTGAATCACCAGACAGCCATGATGGTGTGCATTCTTAAATGAGAGGGACTTCCCAATGAGCGTGCCGGAAACCAAAGCTGAACTTCTTTTAGCTATAGATAAAAATTTCAGTAAATTAGTCCGTTACCTTCATTCAATCCCGCACGAACTGGCGTCTACTCACTCAATGGATGGACACGCCAAAGGGACTAAGATGAGTGTCCGTGACCTTGTTTCGTATCTACTAGGATGGAATGCTCTGGTGGTAAAGTGGATAACTTCTGATGCTAAAGGTCAGTCTGTCGATTTTCCGGAAACGGGCTATAAGTGGAACCAGCTTGGTCTTCTTGCTCAAAAATTTTACCAGGATTACAGCGAGCTAAGTTATGACGCCCTGCTCACTGAACTGCAGACTGTAAAAAATGAAATTGTGAAGCTTATTGATGAACGTACTGATGACGTTTTGTATGGAAAACCATGGTACACAAAATGGACGATGGGGCGAATGATTTCCTTTAACACATCTTCGCCTTACGCCAATGCTAATGGAAGATTAAGAAAGTGGGCGAAAAATAATAATGTCAGTTTAATGTAAGCATCTGAGCAAGATTATATGGTTGAACACTCCCTGTAATCTCGCGTCTGGCGACGTCACGTCAACGGAGGCATGTTTTCAATGATGTCGTGAGGCGAAGAAAAACAGGATTAGATTGAGCCTTCCTTTTCAATGACAAGGACTCGGGCGACACCCTGTGGATGAGCGATGTGTTCTGTTCCTTCACTTGCATAAAAAATATCACCGGTACGAAGTAACTTACTTTTAACCTCACCCTCTTCTTTATATCGCATTTCAACACAACCATCCATGACGGCAAAAACCTCCTGCCCATCGTTGATATGCCATTTGTAGGGTTGATCGGTCCAGTGAAGTTTTACGCTGACGTTATCAAAGCTGGCAATATGCTGAGAGTCCCAGGCTTTAGAAGCGGTAAATTCCTTACTGCAATAAAAAGTCATATTTTCTCCAAACGCAGATTTGCTTTAACTGCATCAGTAATAAATGAAATAACATTATCTCTCGGCGGTTCCAGTTGCTCGCCAAAGTCACCCACAACCGGGGGACCATCCTCATATTCTGCCCAACCTGATGGCTATACGCAACGGATCAGGACTAAAGCGGACAAACCCAACAAACCACGCAACTTTTTCTTCATGTCATCGCCTTTTCTTGCCGCAGATGACGACGATTCTCAAAAATGTACAGGGATCTTTTTAATCTCTTTTAGATATCCATTTTCCATACAAATGTATCCCCCCTCTCTTAAGGCTGAAAGTGTTTTCATGATTGCAGAACGTGAAAGGCGCGTTTTACTGCGAATGTAACTTTCTGCCGTAATAGACTCTCTGACCGTCAGTGGCTTACTCATCAATTCACAGAGTTGATAACGAACTCTCTCAAAGACGGTCGGCGCCATGTGTTTGAACAACACTTCAGCCCCCACTCCCAGCATCAGTTGCAAATGCATAGCATACGGTTGCCACAAGTCATGCTGGGTCAGCAGCGAATACCATTCTTCTTTATCTACGATGGCGATTTTAGCCGGTTCAAGTACCCGCATAATATGCTGAGAGTCAGAGGTTTCATGGACAGGGATGATCCCGCGTAGCGTTGGACCTTCGAAAATATCCAGGAGGATATCGTCGGGTTGCCGGATAAGAGAAATAACACCTCTGCGAACAACATAACATTTCGACTGCCGGGTTGCGTTGAAGCTGAATCTCTTCCCTACAGGACAGATGTTGTAGGTTAAATACGGCTCGAGCGTATCCAGCAGAATCGTCAAGTAAGAGGAATCTACACGGGTATACAGGGATCCAGACATCGCTGTAATATCTAAATGATGACTCATATTTATTGTCGACAGGAAACAGAAACTTTAGTCAGAGTAACAGAATTTCTTGAAGACCGTTACTGTAATATCCTGATGAGCGTGCACAATTTTTTGATCCGCATTCCACAATGCCTTCACCGGGATAAACATATTGTTTCTGAACGCTGCAGTAGTGGTATTTCTGCCACTATGGTAGATGATTTATTACGTAGCAGTATAAATGATTTATTCTTATTCTCCATTTGATATGATTGGCTATTTATCTCTAACTGATAAAAATTCATTATCAAGCACATAGCGTTACGTTAATGAAATTTTTGTTTTGTAAATTAAATTAACAACAGTGCTCTCTGTGAATACGACTCTGACATTAAACCCGGTAGCAATTAATACAATTACCTTTAACAGCAATTATTATTACTTTACAGAAATTCAGGGAAATCACGTTCGTTCCTTTTCCCTGAATGCGGTTTTAATATTGGTAAATGATATTTCCGCCATCATGGTTTCGGTAACCAGATTCAGGATGGCGGAAGGTAAATAATGCAGCTCAGTGCGGGGAAGGATCCCCGCAATGACATTACTCTCCCTGGCGCTTACGTGGCATCATGCGCAGCAGCGTATTGTCCTTCCAGAAATAATGGTGCATCAGCGCGGCGGCGGCATGTAGCGCAATGACAAAGTAGCCGAGATTCGCGAGCGTGATATGCCAGGATTTCAGCGTATCCACCAGGTCAAAGTTCCCTTCTGCCGCATACGGCATCACCAGACCAAAGGCCATCCATGGATTCCCGCGGTTGTACATCATCACCAGGCCAATCAATGGTAGTGCAATGAACAGCAGATAAATCACCAGGTGCCCCAGATGCGCCAGTCCGGTGATCATCGGTTTTGGTTTCGGTACGATGGCTGGAGCCGGATATTTCAGCCTGATCAGCAAACGCGCCACCATCAGCACCAGAATAGAGATGCCACAAGACACATGAATCATATTAATGACGGGACGGTCGCTGCGCGGGAAAAAGCCCCGGAATTCCATCGCGCAGTAGGCGACAATCACCAGTAAGAAGACCAGCCAGTGGATGCCAATTTGCAGGCTTGAGTACTTATTGCCCATAACACTTCCTGAGTAAAAACAATAAAGCGACAACATAGCGAGCTTTTGTTAAAAATTCATTAACTTTTCTTCACGGCTTATCAGTCGGTTAGGCTTAACGGCAAGAAGTGCGATTGCTCCCCCCGCCATACTGGACTATGCCTGGTAGGGAAAAAGAATGTCCGCTACAACCTGACAGGAGTTAATCATGAGTAAAATTGGCATTAATGGTTTTGGTCGTATTGGTCGCCTGGTGTTGCGTCGGTTACTGGAAGTCAAAAGCGATGTTGACGTGGTCGCGATCAACGATCTCACGTCTCCTAAAATTCTCGCCTATCTGCTTAAGCATGACTCAAACTACGGCCCGTTCCCCTGGAGCGTTGACTTTACGGAAGACGCGCTGATTGTTGACGGGAAAACGATCGCGGTTTATGCAGAGAAAGACGCTAAAAATATCCCGTGGAAAGCCAAAGGTGCGGAAGTCATCATTGAATGTACCGGCTTCTATACCTCCACCGAAAAATCGCAGGCGCACATCAATGCAGGCGCGAAAAAAGTGCTGATCTCCGCGCCTGCAGGCGACATGAAGACCATCGTCTTCAACGTGAACGATGACACGCTGAATGCCAGTGATGTGATTGTCTCGGTGGCCTCCTGCACCACCAACTGCCTGGCGCCGATGGCCAAAGCACTGCACGACAACTTTGGGATTAAAGTGGGCACCATGACCACGATTCACGCCTACACCGGCACACAGTCGCTGGTCGATGGTCCGCGTGGCAAGGATTTGCGCGCCTCGCGTGCAGCAGCCGAGAACATCATTCCGCATACCACGGGGGCGGCGAAAGCGATTGGTCTCGTTATTCCGGATCTCAGCGGCAAGCTGAAAGGCCATGCTCAGCGCGTTCCGGTGAAAACCGGCTCCGTCACCGAACTGGTGTCGATTCTGGCGAAGAAAGTGACGGCGGAAGAGGTTAACAACGCACTGAAGAAAGCGACGCATAACAATGAGTCGTTTGGCTATACCGATGAAGAAATCGTCTCCTCTGACGTCATCGGTTCTCATTTTGGTTCCGTGTTTGATGCCACCCAGACCGAAATCACCGAGGTCGGCGATCTGCAACTGGTGAAAACCGTGGCCTGGTACGACAACGAATACGGCTTTGTGACGCAACTGATCCGTACTCTTGATAAGTTTATTAAGCTCTGAGCATGAAGGCGGAGGAAAACCTCCGCCCTTCTTCGCCGATCAGGACTGCAAATAGACCACCTGGGTTTGCAGGTACTCGTTCAGCCCGTGTTTGCCGTCAGCGCCGCCAATCCCCGACTTACGCCAGCCCGCGTGGAAGCCCTGCATTGCTTCAAAGTTTTCGCGATTAATATACGTCTCGCCAAACTTCAGCCCTTTAATCGCTTTCATCGCCACATTGAGATTCTGCGTATAGATAGACGACGTTAGACCGTAGTCGCTGTCATTCGCCATCGCGATGGCCTCCTCCAGTGTGTTGAAGACCACCACGGGCAGCACCGGACCAAAGGTCTCTTCGTGCATGATGGCCATCTCCTGACGGACATCCAGCAGCAGCGTGGGTGGATAATAGTACCCTTTGCCCTCAACCGCTTTGCCACCGAGCGCCACCCGCGCGCCCTCCTGTACCGCACGCGCCACTTTCTGCTCCACGCGTTGCAGGGCGGCGGCATTGATCAGCGGCCCCATGGCGATGTCGTCACGTTCGCCCGGATTGCCGAACTGCACCGCTTTCAGGGCTTCACCCAGGCGATTCACGAACGAGTCATAAATCCCTTTTTGCACGTACACACGCTCAGCGCAGTTACAGACCTGCCCGGTATTGATGACGCGGGAATCCACAATCGCTTTGACCGCCAGCTCAAGATCGGCATCATCCATCACAATGGCCGGTGCCTTGCCGCCCAGTTCCAGGCACACTTTGGTGATATTCTTCGCCGCCGTCGCCATAATCTTCTCACCCGCCGCCACGCTGCCGGTCATGCTGACCATCGCCACTTTCGGGTTACCCGCCAGTTCCTGGCCGACGGTTTCACCACGCCCCAGCACCAGGTTAAACACACCGCGCGGCAGGCCAATGTCATCGACGATTTTGGCAAATGCAATGGCGTTATTGGGCGTAAATTCGCTGGGTTTAATCACGATGGTATTCCCGGTCAGCAGTGCCGGAGCCAGCTTACGGGCGATAAGGAAGAACGGGAAGTTCCACGGCAGGATCCCGGTGGTAACTCCCAGCGCGCGCTTAAAC
Organism: Citrobacter amalonaticus Y19; assembly: GCF_000981805.1. NCBI lineage: Bacteria > Pseudomonadati > Pseudomonadota > Gammaproteobacteria > Enterobacterales > Enterobacteriaceae > Citrobacter > Citrobacter amalonaticus. The sequence continues at coordinate 1,690,401 of NZ_CP011132.1, forward strand.
AGCAAAATATTTTCGCCAGGACGGTCGCTTTGCAGAATTTCGCCTTCGTAACGGCGCGCCCACTCTGCCATATAGTCGAGGTAATCGGCGGTAAAGGAGACTTCCACCTCCGCCAGTTGCTGAATTTTGCCTCCTTCAGCGACGATTAAGGCGCTGATTTCACTGGCACGCTCGCGGATCCCGGCGGCAATTTTGCGCAGCCATCCCGCACGAGCGATTGCCGGTAGCGCTTCCCACTCCGCCTGCGCGCGGTCGGCGGCGTCAATGGCTTTACGCGCATCTTCGGCGCGACCATCAGGAATACGCGAGATCACCTCTTCGGTCGCCGGGTTGACGACATCAATCCAGGCATTTTCGTGCCAGGTCACAAACTGTCCATCGATATACATAGGATGTTGTACGGGTACTGACATGCGCTGCTCCTGTGATTGAATTGTTTTTAACAAGTAAAACTATTGTTAATAAATATCAATCATGCCTCAGCGATCCCGACCGGCGTCGTGATTCTGTGAACTGCTTCATAAAAGAGGGGGATCGGGCTCGGGAGAACGAAAAGGCAGGCCTTCGTATTTTGCCCGTTTGGGAGAAAACTCGCCCAAACGGACAGCCGTTAGCGAAGCGAACGGTTGTTCATCGCGTCATTCAGCGCCGAATCCTGTTGCAGTGTCTGCCACGCGGCTTCGACCTCTGGCGGGAGATCCACATGCACGATGAAGTCACGCCCGCGAGGGCCATAGCCGGTTTCATCATTGCGTAAGCGCGGGATTTCCCCCACTACCAGCGCTAAATAGCGATCAACTGTCCACAGGCCGTCAGGGTCGTTGGCGAATGCGACGCCCTCTTCCTGCTGACGCAATACGGGCGTAAACCCCGGATGGCTCAACCAGCGCGGCGCATCCGGATCGTCACGGGTCACCCGACGAAAGGTCGCTACCGTGCGCCGCTGCATGGTGGGATCCTGTACCACGATGGCGGTGTTAATCGGTTCTGCGGCCTGCGCAATGATCTGCGCGCTAAAACGGGCGTTTTCTCCGCAGTTGGTTGACCTGTCTTCCAGCCAGATGTTGTCTGCGGGAATATGCCAGAACTGCCGGGCTATATCCGCCAGAATGGCGGCTTCGGCGCGACCGGTGGTCTGGATCGTGTTGTAGCGCGGATGTTGGGCAACGGCGGCATACAGGAAGGTCGTGGAGTGACCAATCCCGCCGGTGATCAGCAGCGGGACCTCTTGCTGTCTGGCAATCTGGCAGGCCGCGTCAATTGTCGGGATGACGGCATTGCCCGCCAGTACCACACAGTCTGCCGGGTAAGCGGGCCCCCCGCAGAAGTCATCCTGCGCCAGCCACTGCCCCACCGTATTGACAGCCTCAAGGGTGGTGGCGGAAAGTTTCGGGAACGGTTGCATCATTAGGCTCCTCCTCTCATTCCAGCAGAGTACCGCACCGGCGCTGAATAAACAGCAGATCTCTCTGAAAGGTTGATGATTGATATTTCGACGCTTTTTTTGTCATCTTCGTGAAATAACACAAAACGTCTAAAAACCGGGCGGTTGCACCTGCATGTTATCCTGTTTAACTGACATTTTATAAATGATTAGCGTTATATATTCTGTTTTTACAGAAAATCACACTGGCAAGTTACTCTCTTTTCAGCCCATTCCCGCGTGACACCCCTTGTTAAATGTTAATAACGCACCTAGTTTGATTAACAATTTTTCAACCATTTAACGTAACAGGTTGCACCTGCCGCACTGCCAGGTGACACCTTCTTTGTTCTCTGGCGGAGGTTTTAAGGTAATGACAACCCATGAAAGCAGTACGGCTATTCTGAAGAAAAATAAGAAGGTACTTGTTGCCAGTCTGACCGGCAGTGCGATTGAGTGGTTCGACTACTTCCTGTACGGCACCGCGGCAGCACTGGTGTTCAACAAGATTTTCTTCCCGATGGTCGACCCGGTGATTGGTCTGATCCTCTCGTATCTCTCCTTCTCACTGACCTTTTTTGTTCGCCCGATTGGCGGGGTGATTTTCGCCCACATCGGCGATCGTATCGGACGTAAAAAGACGCTGGTACTGACGCTTTCCCTGATGGGCGGCGCAACGGTGATGATCGGCCTGTTGCCCACGTATGAGATGATCGGTATCTGGGCACCCATCCTGCTTATCCTGATGCGCATCATCCAGGGAATGGGCATTGGCGGCGAATGGGGCGGCGCGCTGCTGCTGGCCTACGAATACGCGCCGGAAAAACGCAAAGGCTTCTTTGGCAGCATTCCGCAGGCGGGCGTGACCATTGGGATGCTGATGGCGACGTTTATCGTCTCGCTGATGACCCTGTTTAGCGAAGAGGATTTTCTCTCCTGGGGCTGGCGCATTCCGTTCCTGCTAAGCTCCGTGCTGGTGCTGTTAGGGCTGTGGATCCGTCGGGATATCGACGAAACGCCGGACTTTAAGAAAGTGAAGGCGTCTGGTCAGGTCGCCAAAGCGCCGCTGCGCGATACGCTGACCCACCACTGGCGCGAAGTGCTGATTGCCGCTGGCCTGAAGGTGGTGGAAACCGCACCGTTCTATATTTTCTCCACCTTTGTGGTCAGCTATGCCACGAGTACCCTCAGCTATCAGAAGTCCCAGGTGCTGGAAGCCGTCACCGTTGGCGCGCTGATCGCCACCGTGATGATCCCGCTAATGGGGCTGCTGTCGGATAAAATCGGTCGTAAACGGATGTATGCCATCAGCGTCTCCCTGCTTGGCCTGTTTATCGTGCCGTGGTTCCTGCTGCTGAATACCGGCACCACCTGGGGCATTATGCTGGCGACCGTCGTGATGTTCGGCGTGTTGTGGGCTCCGGTAACGGCGGTACTGGGAACACTGTGTTCCGAAATCTTCAGCGCCAACGTTCGCTACACCGGCATCACCCTTGGCTACCAGATTGGCGCGGCGCTGGCCGGCGGCACCGCTCCTCTTATCGCCACCGGTCTGTTGGCGAAATATGACGGTGACTGGGTGCCGGTGGCGTGGTACCTGTTCACTACCGTGGCGATTTCACTGGTGGCTATTTTCTTTGCCAGTCGGGTGAAACGTAGCCCGGCGATCAACGCCCAGCCCGACACGTTGTAATCCCTTCGCGGCCAGATCTTCTGGCCGCTTTGATGTAATACCCGCACGGAACATTTGATTTACCAGGCGTTTTCCTATTCACTTGACTTATAATTTACGTAACATACATTACCATTAGCCTGCTAATAAATAGATTCAATGAAGGTAAAAAATCTTATGCGCCTGCCCCAACGCGATCCTTACGCACCTCGCGACTGGCAGCCTCATGAAAAACCAGCCCTGTTAGGTTCACCCTCAACGCCGGTTCACAACACGCCTAAACGCATCGCTTACGGCGTCGTTGGCCTGCTGGTGTGCCTGACGGGTGCGCTGGGCAACGCGATGGTTTCCGCTAACCTGCAAAATTTGCAGGGAACTTTTGCGGCGTGGTCAACCGAGATCGCCTGGCTACCCGCGGTCTACGTGATGACCAACGTCTCAATCAACCTGCTGCTGGTGAAATTTCGCCAGCAATACGGATTACGGGCGTTCACCGAAGGGTTTCTGGTGCTGTACGTGCTGGTCACCTTCTTCCACCTGTTTGTTAACGACCTCAGTTCTGCCCTGATGGTGCGTGCCGCGCACGGCATGGTCGCCGCCGCGCTCAGTTCGCTGGGGATTTATTATCAGATTCAGGCATGGCCGGCGAAACATCGTCTCAAGGCGCTGACGATAGGCATTACCGGTTCGTCGCTGGCGATCCCGATAGCCCGCCTGTTTTCGACCGAACTGCTTCAGCTTGATGAATGGCGCGGCCTGTACTTTTTTGAGCTGGGTCTGGCATTGATCTCACTGGGCTGCGTCATCGCCCTGAAGTTGCCGCCGGGCGATCGCAAAAAGGTGTTTGAAAAGAAAGACTTCATCACGTTTATTTTACTGGCGCCGGGGATGGCATTACTCTGCGCCGTGCTGTCGCTGGGACGCCTGGACTGGTGGTTTGAAGCACCGTGGATAGGCTGGTCGCTGGCGCTGGCAACGGTGCTCATCATCGCCGCCATCACGTTTGAACATAACCGCAGCAATCCTCTGCTCAACACCCGCTGGTTGTCGAGCGGCAGTATCTTACGTCTCGGGCTGATTATGCTGCTGATCCGCATTGTCCTGGCGGAGCAAAATACCGGCGTGATTGGCTGGCTGCAGTACGCCGGGCTACAGAATGAGCAGATGACCTGGCTTGCGTGGTCGATCTTTGCCGGGATTGTCTGCGGCATTGTCGCCAGTTGTCTGACGATAAAACCGACGCGGCTTGCCTGGCCCATCGTCACTTCGCTGGTACTGATGATCGTTGCCTCGCTGCTGGACAGCCAGTCGAACAACCTGACGCGTGCGGATCAACTGATGATTAGCCAGTTTCTGCTCGGTTTTGGCAGTGCGTTCTTTCTCGCCCCGGCGATGCTGGCCGGGATCGGTGGCGTTGTCGCCGATCCGCGAAATCTGGTTAGCTTTTCAGTGCTGTTTGGGATGAGCCAGAACATCGGCGGCCTGTTAGGGTCAGCGATCCTCGGCACCTTTCAGACCTGGCGCGAAAAATATCACTCCAGCCTGCTGGCTGACCAGCTCACCACGCTTAATCCGCTGGTGAATGAGCGGCTACAGCTTTATACGCAGATGTACAAAGGCCTGATTGGCGACAACGCGCTACTGGACACCCAGGCCGTTCTGCAACTGCAGAACGTGAGCACCCTTGAGGCCAACATTCTTGCATACAACGATACCTACCTGCTGACGGCCAGCATTGCCACCGCCACACTGGTGTGGATTTTCTGGCGTCTGCTGCGTCTGCGCGTGACGGCGCATCTGGCGCTGAAGAAAGCCACGGGTACCAAATAACGGAACATCATGATGTCGAAAGCGTTTTTTCAGGAGCAGTTATGAGTCAGCAGGATGCCGCCAAAGAGCAGGCACACACCCGCAATAATTTGCGTATTGTCTCCATTTTCGCCGCGGCCGCGATTGGCATCGTCGGCGTGCTGGTGATCCTCTATGCGTGGCAGTTGCCGCCGTTTACCCGCCATACGCAGTTTACCGATAACGCTTACGTGCGCGGGCAAACGACATTTATCAGCCCGCAGGTGAACGGCTACATCACCCAGGTGAACGTACAGGATTTCGTGCAGGTTAAAAAAGGCGACCTGCTGTTACAGATAGATGACCGTATCTATCGCCAGCGAGTGCATCAGGCCCAGGCGCAACTGGCGATGAAAATTGCCGCGCTCAACAATAACCAGCAACAGCGTAAAAGCGCGGAAGCCGTGATTGTGCGCAACGACGCCATTCTGAAAAATGCCAAAGCGCAAAACCTGAAAACCCAGGCCGACCTGAAGCGGGTCAAAGATCTGACGGCTGATGGCTCACTGTCGATTCGCGAACGTGATGCCGCACTCGCCAGCGCCGCCCAGGGCAGCGCGGATATCGAGCAGGCGAAAGCGACGCTGGACATGTCGCGCCAGGATTTGCAGACCGTGATTGTTAACCGCGACGCGTTGCAGGCGGATGTGGAAAACGCCAGGGCCGCGCTGGAACTGGCGGAAATTGATCTGCAAAACACGCGGATCACCGCCCCGCGCGACGGTCAGCTTGGACAAATCGCCGTACGGCTTGGCGCATACGTCACTGCCGGTACGCATCTCACCACCCTGGTCCCGCCTCAGCACTGGGTCATCGCCAACATCAAAGAGACGCAACTGGCCGATCTCCGCGTCGGACAGCCGGTGAAATTCAGCGTCGATGCGTTAAACGATAAACAGTATGAAGGCCGCGTTGAGAGCATTTCACCGGCGACGGGCGTGGAATTTAGCGCCATCACGCCGGATAACGCGACGGGTAACTTTGTGAAGATTGCCCAGCGCATCCCGGTTCGGGTGGAAGTGCTTGGCAAGCCGGAGGATATTGCGCTGCTGCGCCCCGGCATGTCGGTGCAGGTACATATTGACACCCGGGAGGCAAAGCCATGACCTTCCGTCCCCTGTCGGGCGTGGCGGTCGCCCTGCTGCTGGTTAGCTGTCAGTCTGTCGATGTTCAGCCCGCAACGCCATCTCTGGTCATTCCCGCCGCCTGGCGCGCCACCAGCGGCCCCACCAGTCCTGCTGAGCAGGTGTGGTGGCGGAATTTTCATGACCGTTATCTGAACCAGTATGTCGATCAGGCGCTGGAGAATAACAGCGATGTGCTGATCGCCCGCGAGCGCATCAATGAGTATCAGGCGCAGGTCTATGCCGCCGAAGGCAGCCTGTTTCCCTCGCTGGATGCCAGCCTCGGCGGCACCCGCGCCCGTACGCAGTCCGCGGCCACCGGACTGCCTGTTTACAGCACGCTGTATAAAGGGAGCCTGACCGCCAGCTATGACGTCGATATCTGGGGTGTCAATCGCAGTACCGCACGTGCGGCGCAGGCTTCGCTGGAGGCACAAAAAGCGGCCGCCGCCGCGGCAGATTTGACCGTCGCGTCATCGGTGGCCGCCGGGTATGTCACGCTGCTGGCGCTTGATGAACAACTGGAAGTGACCCAGGCGACGGTGAAATCCCGCGAGGAGGCGCTGAATCTGGCCAAACGTCAGTATGAAACGGGCTACAGTTCGCGTCTGGAGCTGATGCAGTCCGACTCTGAACTGCGCTCCACGCGTGCGCAAATCCCGCTCTTGCAGCATCAGATTGCCCTGCAGGAGAACGCGTTACGGATTTTGCTCGGTGCGAACCCGCAACGCGTCGAGCGCAGCGCGGATTTCGACGCGCTGACGCCGCTGAAGATCCCCTCGCAGCTACCGTCAACCTTGCTTAATCGCCGTCCGGATATTGTCCAGGCCGAACGTCAGTTGATTGCCGCCGATGCCTCGCTGGCAGCATCCCGCGCCAGCCTGCTGCCGTCATTCAACCTCACCGCAGGCGGATCGATACAGGACCGTACCCTGCCCGCTCTTCTCGATAATCCCCTGCAACTGTGGAGTCTTGGCGGCAGCATTCTTGCGCCGCTGCTGAACCGCCAGGCGCTGAACGCACAGGTGGATATTTCGCAGTCGCAGCGCAATCAGGCGCTGTACGGCTACGAGAAAACCGTGCGCAACGCCTTCAGAGAAGTAAACGACAGTCTGGATGCCATCACCCGTTATCAGGAACAATTACAGGAGTTGCAGGCGCAACAGGCGGTCGCGCAGGAGACGTTGCGTATCGCGCAAAACCGCTATCGCAACGGCTATTCCTCGTATCTCGACGTACTGGACGCGCAGCGCACGCTGTTCTCCGTACAGACCAGCGTGGTGCAGGTGAAAAATAACCTGCTGCTGGCGCAGATTGATTTGTATAAAGCGCTGGGTGGGGGCTGGAACGCCTAATCCGCGCCCGATGACGCTGCGCTTATCGGGCCTACGGACAATACATTGCCATCCGGCGCTCGCTGGAGCGCATCATCCACGCCCGATGGCGCTGCGCTTATCGGGCCTACGGACAATGCATTGCCATCCGGCGCTCGCTGGAACGCCTAATCCGCGCCCGATGACGCTGCGCTTATCGGGCCTACGGACAATGCATTACCATCCGGCGCTCGCTGGAACGCGTCATCCACGCCCGATGACGCTGCGCTTATCGGGCCTACGGACAATGCATTACCATCCGGCGCTCGCTGGAACGCGTAATCCACGCCCGATGACGCTGCGCTTATCGGGCCTACGGACTTTGGTGAAAAACGCTTTTTACGGCAGAACGTGTAGGCCGGATAAGGCGAAGCCGCCATCCGGCACTGAATTACCCGCTAATCTGCTCCATCGCCTGCAGAATACGCTTATCCGAAATCGGATACGGCGTCCCCAGCTGTTGGGCAAAGTAGCTGACCCGCAGTTCTTCAATCATCCAGCGGATCGCTTTCACGTCCTCGTCTTCGCGCCGCGCCGGCGGCAGTTTGTTAAACCACTGCTGCCAGGCCTGCTGGACGCTTTCGACTTTCAGCATCTGCGCGCGATCGCGGTGGGGATCAATCGCCAGCTTCTCGAGACGTTTTTCAATCGCCTGCAAATAACGCAGCGTGTCGCCAAGACGTTTGTAACCATTGCCGGTGACAAACCCGCGATACACCAGCCCGCCCATCTGCGCTTTGATATCAGAAAGCCCCAGCGCCATCGTCATATCCACGCGCCCTTTCAGCCGCTTGTTGATCGTAAAGACAGCGGTCAGAATCTGTTCGACCTGCTGCGCAATCTCCACCACCGTCTCGTTCAGCTCGGCACGAACCTTCTCGTGCAGCGCGGCAAAGCCTTCTTCCGTCCAGACCGGACCGCCGTTGGCGTCAATCAGCTTATCCACGCCGCAGGAAATACAGTCGTCAATCAGCTCCAGCACCTTGCCGTACGGGTTGAAATAGAGGCCCAGTTTGGCTTTGTTCGGCAACTTCTCGTGCAGGTATTTGATCGGCGACGGAATGTTCAACAACAGCAAACGGCGCAAACCTGACCACATCGCCTGCTGTTGCTCCAGCGGATTATCAAACAGCTTGATCGCCACGCTGTCGCGCTCATCCACTAGGGCGGGCCACGCTTTGACTTTGTAGTTGCCGCGTTTCTGCTCATAACTTTCCGGCAGTTGCCCGAAGCTCCAGATGTGCAGCCCGCTCTGTTCGATACCGTCATCGGCCACCGCCGAGAGCGTCTCCTGCACTTTCCCTTTCAGCCGCTCTTTCAGTTCCTGCAATGAGCGCCCTTCTTCCAGCTTCTTGTTTTTATCATCCACCACCCGGAAGGTGATTTTCAGATGATCGGGCACCTGATCCCAGTGCCAGTCTTCGCGGTCAACCGTCACGCCCGTCATCCGTCGCAGCTCACGCTCCAGCGCGTCCAGCAACGGCAGCTCCAGCGGCGTCACGCGGCCTAAAAACGCGTCGGCATAGTTCGGGGCTGGTACAAAGTTGCGCCGCACTGGCTTCGGCATTGATTTGATCAGCGCAATCACCAGTTCGCGGCGCAGGCCCGGTATCTGCCATTCAAAACCACTTTCATCGACCTGATTGAGCAGCGGCAGCGGAATATGGACGGTCACGCCGTCCGCATCCGCGCCCGGTTCAAACTGATAGCTCAACCGCAGCTTCAGATTGCCCTGATGCCAGAAGTTCGGATAGTCCAGCTTACTGATGTTGTCCGCGCCCTCTTTGATCAGCATGCTCTTTTCAAAGTTGAGCAGATCCGGCGTGTCGCGGCTGACCTTCTTCCACCAGTTATCAAAGTGCCGGGCGGAAATCACGTCATGGCTGATGCGCTGGTCGTAAAACTCAAACAGCGTTTCGTCGTCCACCAGAATGTCGCGACGGCGCGATTTGTGTTCCAGTTCTTCCACTTCGGCGCGCAGCTTGAGGTTTTCGCGGAAAAAGGCATGGCGCGTCTGCCAGTCGCCTTCCACCAGCGCATGGCGGATAAACAGTTCGCGGCACAGCGCCGGGTCAATCTGGCTGTAGTTCACCTTCCGCGCGGCGACAATCGGCAGACCGTAAACGGTCACCTTTTCCGTTGCCATGACCGCACCCTGCGCTCGCTCCCAGTGCGGTTCGCTATACGATCGCTTAATCAGATGCTGAGCGACCGGTTCGACCCACTCGGGATCGATCCGCGCCGCAATGCGCCCCCACAGACGACTGGTTTCCACCAGTTCCGCCACCATCGCCCACTTCGGCGGCTTTTTGAACAAGCCGGAACCGGGGAAAATCGAAAAGCGCGCGTTACGCGCACCGGTATATTCCTGCTTATCGGCATCCTTCATGCCGATGTGCGATAACAGCCCGGTCAGCAGCGCAATATGGATCTCGCGGTACTCTGCCGGTTCACTGTTCACCGGAATACCCAGCTCTTTCACCACCTGACGCAGTTGGGTGTAGATATCCTGCCACTCACGCACGCGCAGATAGTTCAGATAGTCAGTCCGGCACAGTCGGCGAAACGCGTTTGACGACAGCGCTTTTTGCTGTTCGCCGAGATAATTCCACAGATTCACAAACGCGAGGAAATCGGACTCTTTGTCGTGAAAGCGACGGTGTTTCTCATCGGACGCCTGCTGCTTGTCCATTGGACGCTCGCGCGGATCCTGAATCGACAGCGCCGAGGTGATGATCATTGCCTCGCGCACGCAGCCGTGTTTTTGCGCTTCCAGCACCATTCGCGCCAGACGCGGATCCACCGGCAGCTGGCTCAGTTGGCGCCCCAGCGGCGTCAGTTTATAAGCTGTTGCCTGTTCATCGGTGCTGATCGCACCCAGTTCTTCCAGCAGACGCACGCCGTCCTGGATGTTGCGCCTATCCGGCGCTTCAACAAACGGAAACGCGGCGATGTCGCCCAGCCCCAGCGCGGTCATCTGCAATATGACCGACGCCAGGTTGGTGCGCAGAATTTCCGGATCGGTAAACTCCGGGCGCGACAGGAAGTCGTCTTCGGAATAGAGACGAATACAGATGCCTTCGGAAACGCGCCCGCAGCGGCCTTTACGCTGGTTGGCTGAAGCCTGCGATACCGGTTCAATTGGCAGCCGCTGGACTTTGGTACGGAAACTGTAGCGGCTGATACGCGCCGTACCGGGATCGATCACATATTTGATCCCCGGCACCGTCAGCGAGGTTTCCGCCACGTTGGTCGCCAGCACAATACGCCGTCCACTGTGCGACTGGAAGACGCGGTTTTGCTCGCTATTCGACAGTCGCGCATACAGCGGCAGCACTTCCGTATGGCGCAGATTCAGTTTATTCAGCGCGTCGGCGGTATCGCGGATCTCGCGCTCACCGCTCATGAAGATCAGGATGTCGCCAGGACTTTCGCGTCCCAGTTCGTCTACCGCATCGAAAATGGCCTGCAACTGGTCACGTTCGGTGTCATCCGCCTCTTCGACGATCGGCCGATAGCGAACTTCCACCGGATAGGTGCGTCCGGAGACTTCAATGATTGGCGCATTGTTGAAATGGCGCGAAAAACGCTCCGGGTCGATGGTGGCGGAGGTGATGATAATTTTCAGATCCGGACGACGCGGCAACAGTTCTTTCAGATAGCCAAGCAGGAAATCGATGTTCAGGCTACGTTCGTGCGCTTCATCGATAATGATCGTGTCGTACTGCATCAGCAGACGGTCCTGCTGAATCTCCGCCAGCAGGATACCGTCAGTCATCAGCTTGACCATGGTGTTATCGCTGACGTGATCGCTAAAGCGCACCTTATAGCCGATGCACCCGCCCGACTCCGTCTGCAACTCTTCGGCGATACGGTTAGCTACCGTACGCGCCGCCAGACGACGCGGCTGGGTGTGGCCGATCAGCCCTTTCACCCCGCGCCCCAGTTCCATGCAGATTTTCGGGAGCTGTGTGGTTTTACCTGAACCGGTTTCCCCGGCAACGATCACCACCTGATGGTCGCGAACGGCCTCGAGGATCGCCTGTTTCTTCTGGCTAACGGGCAGGTTTTCCGGGTAGGTAATCAACGGTCGCGCCGCTTCGCGTAGCACAACTTTACCTGCCGCCTGTTCAATCTCTTTCGCCATCTCCTGGTAAATGGCCTGTTGTGCATCAGGATTTTTAACCTTCTTCACGCCGTGCAGGCGACGCGAAAAGCGCTGGCGGTCGCGCAGCATCAGTGAATCCAGCTGTTGTTGTAATGCGTGGAAGGTTAATTTTTGTTGTTCTGTCATAGCGTTAAAAGGCAGTGCTCTGCCTGGTTAAATCTCTTCTAAATGATTGGAATAGAGTACCACATCAGCGCATTTTGTGTGTTGTTCAATAAATTCGAACATAGGATTCGATATATTGCGCTTTCTCTGCGACAGGATTGTGAATAAAGTGTCAACAAGCAACGGGGCGTAGCCCCTTCAAACACCTATAAGGAAACACCCATGAGCAAGGTATTAGTTCTCAAATCCAGTATTCTGGCAGGGTACTCTCAGTCTGGTCAGTTGTCTGATTATTTTGTTGAACAGTGGCGTGAAAAGCACTCTGCTGACGAAATCACCGTGCGTGACCTGGCTGCCAATCCTGTCCCGGTACTGGATGGCGAACTGGTGGGTGCTCTGCGCCCGAGCGACGCGCCGCTGACGCCTCGTCAACAGGACGCGCTGGCGCTGTCTGATGAACTGATCGCTGAACTGAAAGCGCACGATGTGATTGTTATCGCCGCGCCGATGTACAACTTCAACATCCCGACGCAGCTGAAAAACTACTTCGACCTGATTGCTCGTGCTGGCGTAACGTTCCGCTACACCGAGAAAGGTCCGGAAGGTCTGGTCACTGGCAAACGTGCGGTGATCCTCTCCAGCCGTGGCGGTATCCACAAAGATACCCCGACCGACCTGATTGCGCCGTACCTGAAAGTCTTCCTCGGCTTTATCGGCATCACCGACGTGAACTTCGTGTTCGCAGAAGGGATTGCCTACGGTCCGGAAGTGGCGACTAAAGCGCAGTCTGACGCAAAAGCCGCCATCGATAGCGTGGTTGCCGCATAAGTTCTTCCCCTCCCGCTCCGGCGGGAGGTTTTTTTATCACTTCGCCTGATAACGTAAATATCCTACCACTCCCTGACTCACACCATCACTCGGATGATTCACTCCGTCTGTAACGTCTACACAGGGAAAATCAAACGGCGACACATTCTCAATGCATGCCACGTTAACGCCATACTGATCCGGACTGGAGCGTCGCTGATGGAAAGTGTAAATCCCACACACTGAGCAAAAAAAATGCCTTGCCGTGCCAGTATTGAAACGATACTCCGTCAGTTTATCCTGACCCGCGAGGATCCTGATTCCCATAAGCGGTGCGGAAACGACGACCGCCCCACGCATCCGACAAAATGAACAGTTGCACCGCCGGATAGTATTGAATCCATCGCTGAGTTGAACGGTAAATTTGACGGCACCACAGTGACACTGCGCAGTCAGTTGTTCAGTCATTATCAACCTCCGCCTTATGCCTTTTGCGCAATATTTCCCAGCGTCTCCAGCACGTCCGTTGACAGAACCAGATCCCCTGCGGCCATATTTTCATGCAAATGCGTCACCGACGACGTACCCGGTATCAGTAAAATATTCGGTGAACGATGTAGCAACCATGCCAGCGCGACCTGCATCGGCGTCGCATTGAGGCTCGCGGCGACATCTGAGAGCGTTGAGGACTGTAGCGGCGTGAACCCGCCCAGCGGGAAAAAGGGAACGTAAGCAATACCGTCTTCTGCCAGCGAGTCGATTAACGCATCATCCTGACGATGGGCGATATTGTACTCATTCTGCACACAGACGACGTCTGCGATGCTGCGCGCTTGCACCACCTGGTTTGCGGTCACATTGCTAAGACCAATGTGTTTGACCAGACCCTGCTGCTGAAGCTCAGCCAGCACGCTGAAACTCTCTTCAATGGATCCTTCATGAGGGCCGTGACCGTCGCCCAGCATAATGCGTAAGTTAACGACATCCAGCACATCCAGACCGAGGTTACGCAGGTTATCGTGAACCGCCTGCCTGAGTTCCTCTGGCGAAAACGCCGGTAACCAGGACGCATCGTCTCCACGACGGGCGCCGATTTTAGTGACAATCACCAGATCGTCCGGATAGGGATGCAGCGCTTCGCGAATAATTTGATTGGTGACGTGCGGACCGTAAAAATCGCTGGTATCGATATGGTTGACCCCCAGCGCGATCGCTTCCCGAAGCACCGTCAATGCAACATGACGATCGCGCGGTGGACCAAAAACCCCTGGCCCCGCCAGTTGCATCGCCCCATACCCTAAACGTTTGACCTGCCGGGAACCGAGAGAGAACGTGCCAGATGTACCGTGACTTGCCATAACTGTCCCTTCTGTTGAATAGTGCGTAAGAAAGAGAGTATAGAAACTTACCCTGCAAATTATTACGCGCAACGCAACAAAACGGAAAAGCTGCCGTTCGCGGTTTGCGACGGATTACTTACGCAGCCACTTCCCGTTGATGCCCTGAACGTATTCTCCCGGCTTCGCACGCGCTACCAGTTTTTGTCCGGCCATTTTCGCCACTTCATCAACGGGAAGATTGTGGCTTTGTGCGAGCTGCTGATAACTTACGCTGCGCGCGTTGTTGATTTCACTGACCAGCGCCTGCGTTTGCGCATCCTGTTTCAGCGCCACCAGATAGCCATTGTACGTCTCACCGACCCGGCCCTGGGTTCTGGCCTCATTTAGCGTCAGCGCGAAGGCGTTTCCAGTCAGCAAACTCAGCATGAGCGTCGCCAGGATAAAGGTTCTTTTCATCATTACCTCAGAACAAGTCGCTGCGGGATTTGAGCAGGCTTTCCACGTCCTTATCCACTTTGATATGAATTTCATGCTCAATTTTGACGTTCATATTGATGGTGATGGGCTCTTTTGGCGCCGCGACTTCAATGCGCGGCGTACAGCCGGTCACTAACCACAGCGGGAGAAGCGCCAGCATGGCTATCAGTGTTTTCATTGGGGTTCCTCACATTCCTTGCCTTGCGGACAGTTTTTTTCTGGCAGCGCCGCGTTTTGTTCAAGCCATGCCTGTAGATTGTCGCCAAAGCGCAGACTGCGCCACAGCGTAAAAACATTCTCTTCGTGGGTGTAGTTGAGATTCACCGTGCCAACCTTGCCATCCACATGGCTGTTGCCACGAATTTGCGCCTGCATCGTCAATACCCCCAGATTGTCTAAATTGATTTTGGTCCATGAGTGGGCAATCTCCATATAGCGCAACCAGTTGATAGCCGCCCCCGCCGCCATGTTATCTTTCACCACCGCATCGGCGGTGTCTTTGTCGATACGCAGCGTCATCGGACCGGGATTGGTTAACCAGCCGTCTTTGATAATCCATTTTTCATTGTTCAACCACAGAGGGAGCGCGCCGCTCACCGGCCCGGACATCGCAAACTGTTTCGGATTAACCGCGCTGATAAGTTCGCTCGACGAGATGTTTTGCACCCGCACCAGTGCCGGATCGTGCTGCGGCATGCGCAGTTGTTGCATAGAAACTTTACCGCCAAGCACATCCACACTCACATCCGTGAGCAGCAGCGGATCGGCTTCACTCCACGGGTAAGTCCCTTCCAGGAAGGCGGTGATATTGGTGGCGGTCACCTGATTGACCACTTCAGCAATGCGCAATGAAACCGGTCCGCGCGTCCCCAGTTGCCATGTGCCCGCGCTAAAGCGAAACGGCAAGACGAAATCGACACCGTTGATCTGGTTATCCGGCATCCAGGCGCTGCCGCCTTTTAAGACGCCGTGACCGCCAGCCTCGAATCCCTGCTCTGCCGCCGCCGAAAACGCCACCTGGGCATACAGTTCACCCTCACGCAATTTCATTTTCCACTCAGGCGGCACCAGCGGCTGGAAGACCTCCAGCGACTGCTTCGGCCACCAGGCCTGGCCGCGTAAACGCAGGCCATCCCAGCGACCGTTGAGCCTCACCGGGCCGATCGCCCCGGCATGTAAATCGCCTTTGAACAGGAAGAATGTCGGATCTCGTCCCTCCACGCTGAACTTGAGGGTTGAGGGGGGTAAGACGCTGCCACCGGAAAAATGGGTTTCCCCTGCATCGAACGAAAGCGCCCCGCTGAAGCGGGGGTGCGCCGCATCACGCACCCATTCGACCGGCTTATCCATAATCAGACGGGGCGTCTCAACCGTCATGGTGCCGTACTGAAGCTGGTCAAATCCCGTGGACAAATCGGTCAGCCTGATGGTGTCGTCATGCCACTCGCCTTTGCCTGCCACGTCCCATTTCGCGTGCATCGGGGTAAAACTGCCCTCGCCCCAGTAGCGCCACTGCCAGCGCCCCGCATCGGGCAGAAAATCATTCGCCAGGCCATCCAGATGCAGGACAAAATCGCCCATCTGATTCTCATGGGCGCGCAGAATCGCCTGCAATCGTCCATCCACCCCGCGCTGAGTCACCTTTACGCCCGCCAGCGGCCAGCGGATTTCGTCAATATTCAGCGAGTCGATGACCCGCCCGTGCGAACGCAGCAGCGCGCCAGGGCCAAACGCCAGTTGCGGATCGGTCAGGCTGCCGGTCAACTGGGCGGGTAATCTGGCATAGAAAATCAAATCATCCTGCTTGGCTTCACCGGTCAGTTGCAGCGGCATCGCGCTGTTGTCCATGCTCAGTTTTCCTGGACCAAACGAAAGCACCGCGTTGCCTTTCCCCGCTTCCCCTTGAGTCAGTACATTAAACCGGCCGCTGATCACCGCTTTCTCTGTGCCCTCCTGCCAGTTATCCACCTTCACGCCCAGACGCCCGCTGAGGGGAAAGCCCTGATAAGGCCACGACCAGCGCCCGTCGCTGATGGTTAACTGCTGGCGCGTAAGTTCCCACGGCAGGTCGAGCAGCGGATCGGCATTATCCCGCGCCATCACGATCAGCTGTCCGGCATTCTCACGCCATTCCAGTTCTGCATCGACCAGCGACGGCTCCTGCGGCAGGCTGAGCGTGGCGACGGTATGCCCGCTCACCGGCAGTCCATCCGGCACCAGCGGCATCGTAAATTCACCGACCAGTTTGACCGGCGGCTGTCCTTCAAACGCCATGACATCAAGCTCACTTACCGTCAGCGTCTGACCGCGCAATTGACCTTGAAATTTCACCTTGTCGCCCTGATAACGAAGTTGCTGGACCTTAGATGTCAGCGAAACGTTCAGTTTGCCCTGCCACACCTGCCAGGGCGACAGAATGACGTTGTCGATAGTAATCCAGGTGTTGGGCAGCATGGCCTGCCATTCGGCAAGCGTACGCGGTGCGGCGGGAGACTGTTCCGCCTGCGGCAGTTTTGCCAGACAGGCGGAATCGAGTTCAAGCGTGCCGATGTCCAGTTGCCAGCGACTGGGATGCGACAACCGGGCCTGACTGACACGCGCTAACTGGCAATCATCAACCAGATAGCGGAGTTCAGGAATCTGCAAACCGTGGCGCGTGAATCGCGGGCTCTCATCCAGCGCAATGCGCGTTCCGACCGGCAGCCAGATGCCCGCCAGCGTGGGAACCCACAGCCCCAGCGTCATCACCAGCGTCAGCGGCACAAGGATCACGAGTAACAGAAGCGCCAGAACGGCTTTATATTTACCCTTCATGGGCAGTTAATATCCTGATTTAGCGAAAAATTAAGCCGAATTAGGCCGCTATTGTGTCATGTTTAGTGAAACATGCCCAGATTAAGAATAGTTGCTCTAGAATTATTCATTATAAGTATCACTTTCAATAATATTTTATGTTTTGTAAAATAATTTGAATTAGATAACTGTGATTCAACATCACTGGAGAAAGTCTTATGAAACTCGCCGTCTACAGTACAAAGCAGTACGACAAGAAGTACCTGCAACAGGTTAACGAGGCTTTTGGCTTTGAGCTTGAATTCTTTGATTTTCTGTTGACGGAGAAAACGGCAAAAACCGCACATGGTTGCGAAGCCGTTTGTATCTTCGTGAACGATGATGGCAGCCGTGCGGTACTCGAAGAGCTGAAAAATCATGGCGTTAAGTATATTGCGCTGCGCTGCGCGGGTTTCAATAACGTCGATCTGGATGCCGCAAAAGAACTCGGTCTGCAGGTCGTTCGCGTCCCGGCCTATTCTCCGGAAGCCGTCGCAGAACACGCGGTGGGCATGATGATGACTCTCAACCGCCGCATTCACCGCGCTTACCAGCGTACCCGCGACGCCAACTTCTCTCTTGAAGGGTTAACGGGTTTCACCATGCACGGTAAAACGGCGGGCGTCATTGGCACTGGGAAGATCGGCATCGCCGCCCTGCGTATTCTGAAAGGCTTTGGCATGCGTCTGCTGGCGTTTGACCCATACCCCAGCGCCGCGGCGCTCGAACTCGGCGTGGAATATGTTGACCTGTCGACACTGTTCGCCGAATCCGATGTGATTTCACTGCACTGCCCGTTAACACCGGAAAACTATCACCTGTTAAACCACGCCGCGTTTGATCAGATGAAGAACGGCGTGATGGTCATTAACACCAGTCGCGGTGCGTTGATTGATTCCCAGGCTGCAATTGAGGCGCTGAAAAATCAGAAAATTGGATCCCTCGGGATGGATGTTTACGAAAACGAGCGCGATCTGTTCTTCGAAGATAAGTCGAATGACGTCATCCAGGACGATGTCTTCCGTCGCCTGTCAGCTTGTCATAACGTGTTGTTCACCGGGCATCAGGCTTTCCTGACCGCTGAAGCGCTGACCAGCATTTCTGAGACCACGCTAGAGAATTTGCGGCAGTTAGCGAGCGGAGAAACCTGTCCTAACGCCCTGTTCTGATCCGATCGCCCTCCGGTTTCCGGAGGGCATTTCAGAATTTCCCCAAAGCCACTGGCGATAAGATCGGTATGCTGTCGGTGGCAATTACGTTTTAATGCAGAGAGTTAACATGAAAAAGGTCATAGCGCTGGTTGCGCTGAGCCTGCTGGTAGCAGGTTGTGTAAGCAATGGAAAAGTATCGGTTAGCCGTGAGCAATTGCAGCATCACCGTTTTGTTCTGGAGAGCGTAGACGGTAAACCGGTCAATGCGGCGGGCCATCCGCTTGAGTTGAGCTTTGGCGAAAAAATGACGATTTCCGGCAATATGTGCAATCGCTTCAACGGTCAGGCATCACTCTCTGACGGCGCATTGAAAGTAAAAGAGATGGCGATGACCCGGATGATGTGCGCCGATCCCAAACTCAGCGAGCTGGACAACACCCTCAGCACCATGCTGAAACAGGGCGCACAGGTCGACCTGACCGCGAACCAGCTCACTCTGGCGACGGCGGAACACACGTTAAGCTATAAACTTGCCGATTTAATGTAGTAACGGGGGCTTAATAGCTACCACAGCTTCCTGCGGCGAGGGATTGCTCACTGCAACGTTTGCCGTTGGGAAGCGCGCACATGCCGATTGCCGATCCATCCAGTTGACGAGCAACGGAAAGCGAACCGCCAATCATGGCGCAATTGGCCTCACCGGAACTGGTCATTGATGCTTTTAAACCCGGTGCGACATGTGCTGCTGTCGCCTGTTGAACAGGTTCGTTGTCACTGCTGCAAGCCGACAATAATAACGCGGCACATCCTACCCAAAACGCTGCGCGCATTTGACTCCCCTTATATTCTGTAAGCATAAACAAGCCGCACTAATAATAGGCATCCGAATCCGTCGCGTCGAGAGCCAAAACGCGCATTTATGCGGCCCCGCCGCATTTTATTGCGCTTTTTCACCTGCTTTTTGATCCCAAAGACCTGTTCTGTCGTTATGCGCTTACCCGACGCGCGGTCAGATAGTGCGCCTGCCAGTACTGATTCGACAAATGTGACAGCGTCACACCTTGCGAACTGGACGCATGAATAAAGGAATCATTGCCGATATAGACGCCAACATGATGTACGTTCGGCTCCGTTTTAAAGAACACCAGATCGCCAACTTTTAGTTCACGCTGACTGACTCTCTGCCCCATGTGACTTTGCTCCTGCGCGGTCCGCGGCAAGCGTCTATGGATAACCGAGGCAATAATTCTGCGCGTAAACGCCGAGCAATCAATACCGTTGCGGCTGTCACCCCCCCAACGGTAATCAGTTCCTCTCCACACCGCAAATTCACTCATAATGCGACGCTTCAGTTGCGCTTTCTTATTCGGAACAGGCGCTTGTGAAAAGTACCCTTCAGAATAAGAGAGTGGCGAATACGTATTGAACCCCCAGTCTTTGGCCTGGTTTTTCACAAAGGCAAATGACGATGACGAGACGGAAATAAGTAAAGTAAGCAGTAATATTCGAAACATAACCTAATCAAAACAATTAAATACATGAACACATCCCTACTTTTGGCGCACGAAAAGATTTATCGATAGCGATAAATAAAAGAGTCATTTTTGTTATAACGCGTAGTCGCGATTAATAGAAATTATCGACATTCGTTAACGCGACGATTTACAGGCGCTTTTTGTCCTTAACAGCGCTCAGTATAGGCGCGAGGAGCCTGATACCGAACTTAAAAAGCCTTATTAAGAAATTTACGTCGTGACGATAACCACGAAGACAATAAATTGATTAAGGAAATTCTCAAAGAAAATCAAAATCCATTTTTGGACAATACGTTTTATCGTGTTGCACCTGCGAGAATATTGTCGCGATGAATAAAGAAAAATTCATCTCTCTTCCCACATTCAATAACCAGCTCGTAACAAAAAATCACAATAAAATATATAGCCAGGTGTTTATCGTCGCGGAATAAAATGGTCGCTATTTTTGCGATCCTTGTGTCAATTTGTGCACTCGAAAGCAGCACAACTTCAAGGGAATACAGGAAAGTCCTATACTAAGAGAATAACTATCAGGGCGCTACGTTGTTTCCTGCGTCCCTCTTTTTTGCGCAATGTAAGGGTGTCACATGCAAACAATTGACGGTAATGGTGCAGTCGCCTCGGTGGCGTTTCGTACCAGTGAAGTTATCGCCATCTACCCCATTACGCCCAGTTCAACGATGGCCGAACAGGCAGATGCCTGGGCAGGCAACGGGCTTAAAAATGTCTGGGGAGATACGCCGCGCGTCGTCGAAATGCAGTCGGAAGGCGGCGCGATCGCGACCGTGCACGGTGCGCTGCAAACCGGCGCGCTTGCCACCTCCTTTACCTCTTCACAGGGATTACTGCTGATGATCCCCACGCTGTACAAACTGGCGGGACAACTGACCCCCTTTGTACTGCATGTCGCCGCACGAACGGTGGCTACCCACGCGCTGTCTATTTTTGGCGATCATTCTGACGTCATGGCCGTCCGCCAGACCGGCTGCGCCATGCTGTGCGCGGCGAGCGTACAGGAGGCACAGGACTTCGCGCTGATCTCGCAAATCGCCACCCTGAAAAGCCGGGTTCCCTTTATTCACTTCTTTGATGGTTTCCGCACCTCGCATGAAATCAACAAAATCATCCCGCTGGCCGATGACACCCTTCGCGGCCTGATGCCGCAGGCTGAAATTGATGCGCACCGGGCGCGGGCGCTCAATCCGGAACATCCGGTGATCCGCGGCGCCTCCGCGAATCCGGACACTTACTTCCAGTCCCGCGAGGCAACCAATCCGTGGTACGACGCCGTCTATGACCATGTCGAACAGGCGATGAATGACTTCGCGGCGGCTACCGGTCGTCAGTATCAGCCGTTTGAATACTACGGTCACCCGCAGGCCGAACGGGTCATCATTCTGATGGGCTCCGCCATTGGTACCAGCGAAGAAGTGGTCGATGAACTGTTGACGCGCGGCGAGAAAGTCGGGGTACTGAAAGTCCGTCTGTTCCGCCCCTTCTCGGCTAAGCATCTGCTGCGAGCCTTGCCTGAATCCGTCCGCGCGGTTGCCGTGCTCGATCGAACCAAAGAACCGGGGTCGCAGGCCGAACCGTTATATCTGGACGTGATGACCGCGCTGGCGGAAGCCTTCAACTGCGGCGAACGCGAAACGTTGCCGCGCGTGATTGGCGGCCGCTATGGCCTTTCGTCAAAAGAGTTTGGTCCGGACTGTGTGCTGGCAGTCTTTACTGAACTGAGCCAGGCTAAACCCAAACCGCGCTTTACCGTCGGCATCTACGATGATGTGACTAACCTGTCGCTGCCGCTGCCTGAGAACACCCTGCCTGCGACCGCCAAACTGGAGGCGCTGTTTTACGGTCTCGGCAGTGACGGCAGCGTTTCGGCGACCAAGAACAACATCAAGATCATCGGTAATTCGACGCCGTGGTATGCCCAGGGCTACTTCGTGTACGATTCCAAAAAGGCCGGTGGTCTGACGGTGTCTCACCTGCGCGTGAGTGAACAACCGATCCGCTCCGCTTACCTGGTCTCTCAGGCCGATTTTGTCGGCTGCCACCAGTTACAGTTTATCGACAAGTACCAGATGGCTGAGCGGCTGAAGCCCGGTGGGATTTTCCTGCTGAATACGCCGTATCCCGCCGATGAAGTCTGGTCGCGGTTGCCGCAGGAAGTACAGGCGGTGCTTAACCAGAAGAAAGCGCGTTTTTACGTCATTAATGCGGTGAAAATCGCCCGTGAATGTGGACTGGCGGCGCGTATTAACACCGTCATGCAGATGGCGTTTTTCCATCTGACGCAAATCCTGCCAGGCGACAGCGCGCTGGCGGAGCTTCAGGGCGCGATTGCCAAAAGTTACAGTAGCAAAGGTCAGGACCTGGTGGAACGTAACTGGCAGGCACTGGCGCTGGCGCGAGAATCCGTTGCTGAAGTGCCGCTGCAGGCGGTTGATCCACACAGCGCCAACCGTCCTCCGGTGGTGTCTGACGCCGCGCCTGATTTTGTCAAAACGGTCACCGCCGCCATGCTCGCGGGCCTCGGCGACGCCCTTCCCGTTTCGGCGCTACCGCCCGACGGCACCTGGCCGATGGGCACCACGCGCTGGGAAAAACGCAACATCGCCGAAGAGATCCCCATCTGGAAAGAAGAGCTTTGCACCCAGTGTAACCACTGCGTTGCCGCCTGCCCGCACTCGGCCATTCGTGCCAAGGTGGTTTCGCCGGACGCGATGGAAAACGCCCCTGCCAGCCTGCATTCGCTGGATGTGAAATCACGCGACATGCGCGGGCAGAAATACGTGCTGCAGGTCGCGCCGGAAGACTGCACCGGCTGTAATCTGTGCGTGGAAGTCTGTCCGGCGAAAGACCGTCAGGATCCGGATATCAAGGCCATCAACATGATGTCCCGCCTTGAACACGTCGAAGAAGAAAAAGTGAATTATGACTTCTTCCTCAGTCTGCCGGAAATTGATCGCAGCAAACTTGAACGCATCGATATCCGTACGTCGCAGTTGATTACGCCGCTGTTTGAGTATTCCGGCGCCTGTTCCGGCTGTGGCGAAACGCCGTATATCAAGTTACTGACGCAACTCTACGGCGACAGAATGCTGATCGCCAACGCCACCGGGTGTTCGTCTATTTACGGCGGAAACCTGCCTTCCACACCCTACACGACCGATGCCAATGGTCGCGGCCCGGCGTGGGCGAACTCGCTGTTTGAGGATAACGCAGAATTTGGTCTGGGCTTTCGTCTGACGGTCGATCAGCATCGGGTACGCGTTCTGCGCCTGCTTGAACAATTTGCCGATCGGATCCCGGCCGAACTGCACGAGGCGTTGCATACAGAAGCGACACCTGACGTGCGTCGCGAGCAGGTTGCCGCGCTGCGACAGCATCTGAAGGATGTCGACGGCGCACGTGAACTGCTCACCGACGCCGATGCGCTGGTAGAAAAATCCATCTGGCTGATTGGCGGTGACGGTTGGGCCTACGATATTGGCTTTGGCGGGTTGGATCATGTGCTGAGCCTGACGGAAAACGTCAATATTCTGGTGCTGGATACGCAGTGCTACTCCAACACGGGCGGTCAGGCATCAAAAGCCACGCCGCTCGGTGCCGTGACGAAATTTGGCGAGCACGGTAAGCGTAAGGCGCGTAAAGATCTGGGCGTCAGCATGATGATGTACGGTCATGTTTATGTGGCGCAGATTTCGCTCGGCGCGCAACTCAACCAGACCGTGAAGGCGATTCAGGAAGCGGAAGCGTATCCTGGTCCGTCGCTGATCATCGCCTACAGCCCGTGTGAAGAACACGGCTATGACCTCGCGCTGAGTCACGATCAGATGCGTCAGTTGACGGCAACCGGCTTCTGGCCGCTGTACCGCTTTGACCCACGCCGCGCGGACGAAGGCAAATTGCCACTGGCGCTGGACTCTCGCCCACCGTCAGATGCGCTGGCGGAGACATTGCTCAACGAGCAACGCTTCCGTCGCCTGAATGCACAGCAACCGGACGTGGCCGAGCAATTATGGAAAGACGCCGCGGCAGATCTGCAAAAACGTTATGACTTCCTGGCGCAGTTGGCAGGTAAAGCAGAGAAGACCAGTACCGACTGACCTGGTTGCTGGAATCTTTGTCTGAACGCAAAAAAAAGCCCGAACATCTGTTCGGGCTTGTCAATTTCTTTGTCGGCTAATCAGTACGTTTCGCAATGGACCAACAAAAAAGCAGTATGTGACAATAAAGGCATATAACAGGCGCAGAATATCGCACTGGATTTATTTTGTATAATTTTTATTTTGTATGCTTTTTGAAATTATATTCACGCCAATTATTATCATTTCTGTGGAATTAATTATTTAAGGTTTTACTTAAGACGTAACAATTGATGCTTATCTCTTTACGGAACTTCTCCTTTAGCATGATTTCACTCCCCAACAGAGGGAGTTACAGGTAAATAAAAAACTAAAGGATGACTTCGATGAAAAGAAAAGTACTGGCTCTTGTTATCCCAGCCCTGTTAACCGCAGGCGCAGCGCATGCCGCTGAAGTTTATAATAAGGACGGCAACAAATTAGATCTCTATGGCAAAGTTGATGGCCTGCATTATTTTTCTGATGATGCCAACAGTGATGGCGATCAAACTTATGTCCGTATGGGTTTTAAAGGTGAAACGCAGATCAATGACCAACTGACCGGTTATGGCCAGTGGGAATATCAGGTTAACGCCAACACCACCGAAAGCGATCATGGCAACAGTTTTACTCGTCTTGCTTTTGCTGGCCTGAAATTTGGCGATTACGGTTCATTCGACTACGGTCGTAACTACGGCGTCATGTATGACGTGGAAGGCTGGACCGATATGCTGCCTGAATTTGGCGGCGACTCCTACACCCGTTCTGACAACTTTATGACTGGCCGTGCAAATGGTGTCGCGACTTATCGTAATACTGATTTCTTCGGCATGGTCAACGGCCTGAATGTCGCCCTTCAGTATCAGGGCACCAACGAAGATCAAATCACCAATGAACAGGAAGGCACCGGCAACGGCGGCGATCGTACCGCCCAGAACTCAAACGGCGACGGTTTTGGTATCTCGTCTACCTATGACTTCGGGATGGGCGTGAGCTTCGGCGCAGCCTACACCACATCCGATCGTACCAACGAGCAGGTTAATACCGGTGGTCGCGTCGCGGGTGGCGATAAGGCGGATGCATGGACAGCGGGTCTGAAATATGACGCCAACAACATTTATCTGGCTACTATGTATTCTGAAACCCGTAACATGACCCCGTACGGTGATGATGGCGTAGCAAACAAAACCCAGAACTTTGAAGTGACTGCGCAATACCAGTTCGACTTCGGTCTGCGTCCGGCGGTGTCCTTCCTGATGTCAAAAGGTAAAGATCTGACCGGTCAGGGCAATGACGACAGTAAAGATCTGGTGAAATACGCGGATGTTGGCGCGACTTACTACTTCAACAAAAACATGTCCACCTACGTTGATTATAAAATCAACCTGCTGGATAACGACGACAACTTCTATTCTCGTAACAATATTAATACCGATGATGTCGTCGCACTCGGTATGGTCTACCAGTTCTAAGACCCTCAGCCCGCGGCTAACCGCGGGCTGTTATCACTTTCACCCGGTTATAACCCATCCGTTTTATCTATAACAAAACGCGATATCTTGTAGACTAAAATCCCCTTCGGTTAGATGATATATTCACTGTATGACCTGCCGTCGAGGATGCCCGCCATGAACCACCAACCCGTAAAATCATCACGAATCGCATCCGTTGGCTATGACGAGAAATCTTCTACCCTGGAAATCCGTTTCTACCAGACGGGTGTTCTGCAATATCGCGGCGTTCCGGCGCATATATACCGAAATTTTCTTTCCGTGGTCTCAAAGGGCCGGTTTTATGACGGGGTTATTAAGGGTAAATACCCGGAAATTAAAAACAAATAATGTTGAAATGTGATCATTGTCATTGTACTGAATCTGCGATAAGACGTTACACTTTCTATGGATACTCAAACAGGAGGTTTAATGAACAGAACAATTCTTGTCCCCATCGATATTTCAGACTCAGAATTAACGCAACGCGTGATTAATCATGTCGAAGCCGAGGCGAAAATTGACGATGCGCAGGTTCATTTCCTGACCGTCATCCCATCTCTGCCTTACTATTCTGCACTGGGCCTGGCCTACTCTGCGGAGTTGCCGGCCATGGACGATCTGAAAGCCGAAGCGAAATCTCAACTGGAAGAGGTCATCAAGAAGTTCACTATCCCGTCGGACAGAGTACAGATCCATATCGCTGAAGGGTCGCCGAAAGACAAGATTCTGGAAATGGCGAAAAAACTCGCGGTGGATATGGTGATTATTGCGTCACACCGTCCGGACATTACCACATATCTGTTAGGGTCGAACGCTGCTGCCGTAGTACGCCATGCAGAGTGCTCCGTACTGGTCGTACGCTAACCTTTTCAGCCCGCACATCGCTGCGGGCTTTTTGCCTCTCCCTCTGACATCACGCCTGATGCGTTCTATAAATGTGCTGACATTTTTCTCACTTATTCGTACCATACGGGCCACTATTTTTAAATCAGACAGCTTTGCCGGTCTCTCCACCGCGACGCCTGCTCTTCTGATGCCACACAATGAATTGAGCCTCTATTAAATGTCGCAAAATCAAGATATTACTAAGAAAGAACAGTACAACCTGAACAAACTGCAAAAACGTCTGCGTCGTAACGTGGGCGAAGCGATTGCCGATTTCAATATGATTGAAGATGGCGACCGCATCATGGTCTGCCTGTCCGGCGGTAAAGACAGCTACACCATGCTGGAAATTTTGCGCAATTTGCAGCAAAGCGCCCCCATTAGCTTTTCGCTGGTCGCCGTTAACCTCGACCAGAAACAACCCGGTTTTCCGGAGCACATTCTGCCGGAATATCTGGAGCAACTTGGCGTTGAGTACAAGATTGTTGAAGAGAACACGTATGGGATCGTAAAAGATAAGATCCCGGAAGGTAAAACCACCTGCTCTCTGTGTTCACGCCTGCGTCGCGGTATTCTCTATCGCACGGCGACAGAGCTGGGTGCCACCAAAATCGCCCTGGGACACCATCGCGACGACATTCTGCAAACCCTGTTCCTGAATATGTTCTATGGCGGGAAAATGAAAGGTATGCCGCCGAAGCTGATGAGCGATGATGGTAAACATATCGTGATCCGCCCGCTGGCTTACTGCCGTGAAAAGGATATTGAACGCTTTGCCGAAGCCAAAGGTTACCCGATTATCCCTTGTAACCTGTGCGGGTCGCAGCCGAACCTGCAACGTCAGGTGATTGCCGACATGCTGCGTGACTGGGATAAACGCTATCCGGGCCGTATTGAAACCATGTTCAGCGCCATGCAGAACGTGGTGCCTTCACACCTGAGCGACATTAACCTGTTCGACTTCAAAGGCATTAAGCACGGTTCTGACGTTGTCGATGGCGGCGATCTGGCGTTTGATCGTGAAGAGATCCCGCTTCAGCCTGCGGGCTGGCAACCGGAAGAAGACGACAATCAGCTTGATGCGCTGCGCCTGAACGTCGTTGAAGTGAAGTAATGTGAAACGGGCCGGACACGTTGTCTCCGGCCCAACACGGGTTATTTCAGCAGGCGAACCCGACAGGTTTTGCCTTTGATCTTCCCATTCTGCAGTTGTTTCCACGCCTTATGCGCCACCGACTGACGGACCGCCACATAGACATGCGCCGGATGAACGGCAATCTTGCCAATATCCGCGCCATCCAGACCAATATCGCCGGTTAACGCGCCCAGCACATCGCCCGGACGCATTTTGGCTTTCTTGCCGCCGTCGATACACAACGTCGCCATTTCAGCGACCAGCGGTGCTACCGTGCGTTGAGCCGGAGCGGAGACCCAGTTAAGGGGTATCTGTAGCATTTCAGAGAGAATATTCGCCCGCTGTGCCTCTTCCGGTGCGCAAAAACTGATAGCCAGACCGCTGTTCCCGGCACGTGCGGTACGTCCAATGCGATGAACATGGACTTCCGGATCCCACGCCAGTTCGAAGTTCACCACCAGTTCCAGCGATTTGATATCGAGTCCGCGCGCCGCAACGTCAGTCGCCACCAGCACCCGCGCACTGCCGTTGGCAAAGCGCACCAGCGTCTGATCGCGGTCGCGTTGTTCCAGGTCGCCATGAAGCGCAAGCGCACTTTGTCCGGCCTCATTCAGCGCGTCACACACCGCCTGGCAATCTTTTTTGGTATTACAGAACACCACGCAGGAGGCTGGCTGATGCTGGCTGAGCAACGTTTGCAGCAGCGGGATTTTACCGTGTACAGAGGTTTCAAAGAACTGCTGGTCGATGGCGGGAAGCGCATCCACCGAATCAATTTCAATAGAGAGCGGATTTCGCTGCACCCGACCGCTGATTGCCGCGATCGCTTCCGGCCAGGTGGCCGAAAACAGCAGCGTCTGACGCGATGCGGGCGCGAAGCGGATTACCTCGTCTATCGCCTCACTGAATCCCATATCCAGCATCCGGTCCGCTTCGTCCATCACCAGAGTGGTCAGCGCGTCCAGCGAAACGGTACCCTTTTGCAGATGGTCGAGCAAACGACCGGGCGTGGCGACAATAATATGCGGCGCATGCTGAAGAGAATCACGCTGTGCGCCGAAAGGTTGTCCGCCGCAGAGCGTCAGGATTTTAGTATTCGGTAAGAAACGCGCCAGGCGACGCAGTTCACCCGCCACCTGATCCGCCAGTTCGCGCGTCGGACACAGCACCAGCGACTGCGTCTGAAACAGAGTGACATCAATATGCTGTAACAACCCGAGACCAAATGCTGCCGTCTTACCGCTGCCGGTTTTCGCCTGCACCCGGACATCCTGGCCGGCAAGGATCGCAGGCAGCGCCTCCGCCTGGACGGGCGTCATGGACAGATATCCCAACTCATTCAGATTCTCAAGCTGGGCGGCGGGTAACACATTCAGGGTAGCAAAAGCAGTCACAATTTCATCTCACGGTAAACGACTCACAGTCAGCAGGCGCGTATCCTCGCAGATCTACGCGTGCGATGCGACATTTTAATCGGTTCTTCATCTGGCGGTGGATCCGGCATCGGCTGCGGACGGGGAATCGGGTCAGGGATAGGAATGGGGTCGGTTGGCACGGAATCAGAGAAATGAATCGCCCGATCGTGCAGGGTTAACACAGGTAACATCGTTGCCTCCGGTCTGTCATTGACTCCCTTTTAGGGTAGTCGCTGAAAACGCGCAGACAAAAAAAAGCCGACTTATTTAAGTCGGCGTCGTACGAATCAATTGTGCTATGCAGTAATTCAAAAAAGGAAGTAAGACAATATGGAGCGCAACGCCCATCGCTTGACGTTGCATTCACCTGCAAGAGAGATATTGCCCCGAACAGGCGTCGCATTTATTGACTTCGCTCAATCTTAAAGCCGTTTTTAGGCGCAGAATTCTCTTAAAACACCCGTTTTTACAACCATTTACTACGATGCAACCATAAAGTAACACCGCCAATCAGAACCACTAACAGAATACAAAACAGTGAAAAGCCAAATTGCCACCCACCGCCAGGTATGCCGCCAAGATTGACGCCGAACAGTCCGGTCAGAAACGTACTGGGAAGGAAAACCATCGCCATCAATGACATGGTATAGGTCCGTCTTGCCAGAGACTCCTGCATCACCTGAGCAATCTCATCGGCCATAACGCCGGTACGGGCGATACAGGCATCAATTTCATCCAGTCCTCTTCCCAGTCGGTCGGCAATGTCCTGCATCCGGCGTCGCTGATCGTCCGTCATCCACGGCAGACGCTCGCTGGCCAGCCGCGAGTACACATCGCGCTGTGGAGCCATATAGCGGCGCATGACGATCAGCTGTTTTCGCAGCAGCGCAAGAAATCCGCGCGGCGGGATTTGTTGATCGAGCAGGTTGTCTTCGAGATCGATGATTTTATCGTGCAACTCTTCGATAAATTCGCTGGCGTGATCCGTCAGCGCATCGCAGACGTCAACCAACCAGCCGCCGCAGTCGGCAGGCCCGGTGCCTTCCTGGAGATCGCTGACCACATCGTCGAGCGCCAGCACTTTACGCTGTCGCGTGGAGACAATCAGCCGTTCATCCATATACAGACGCATTGCGACCAACTGGTCGGGGCGTTCATCGGTGCTGCCATTAATACAACGCAGCGTAATGAGCGTCCCTTCCCCCAGACGGCTAACGCGCGGACGAAGACTTTCGCCAGCCAGCGCATCCCGGACGTTATTTGGCAGTAACGGCGTCGTTGCCAGCCATTGCGCGCTGTCCGGATGCGTGTAGTTCAGGTGCAGCCAGCACGGATGTTCGCTGCTGATCACATCATCATCTTCCAGCGGTTTCACGCCGCCTTTGCCGTCCAGCAACCAGGCAAACACCGCATCCGGCACACTGGCTTCAGACCCTTTGATGGCTTCCATTTCGCCTCCCATACCTCGCGCTTTTCTGGTTAGTCTAGCCGTCGACGTATGTTAAGCAACCACTCATTCTCCCATTGTGCTGAAATGGCTCATGAAAACCCGCGAGCATAGCGCTTGTGCACAGAGGAGGAAATGTCTTCTGTTGACTCACTTAAACGGAATTGATGTGTTTTCGACTGGAGATCGACCACCTGTGATTTCAGGACATCTGACGCCCCGGATAATTCGTCCACCATCAGGGCATTACTTTGCGTCACTTTTTCCAGTTCGTTCATCGCCTGGGTTATCTGATTAATCCCTTTTTCCTGTTCAGCCGTGGTGGCCGATATTTCACTCATTAGTTGGCTTAACTGCCCTGCGCCCTGAACAATTTCCTGCATATTTTTTTCTGTTTCGCCCACAACCGTTGCGCCTTGCTGCACATTTTGATGCGTAACGTCGATGAGCCCACGTATATTTTTCGCGGCCTCTGCGCTTCTGTGCGCCAGATTTCGCACCTCCGTCGCCACAACAGAAAACCCTTTTCCGTGCTCCCCTGCGCGCGCCGCTTCGACGGCGGCATTCAGCGCCAGAATATTGGTCTGGAACGCAATATCATCAATCAGGGTAATTATTTCTGTCATTTGCTGCGCGCACGCTGTAATCGAATGCATATTACTGGCGACCTGAACCATTAATTCGCTGCCCTTATATGCACATTGCATCGCGCTATCGGCCTGTTGATTAGCGAGTCGTGTGTGGTCGGCGTTGTTGCGCGTGTTGGCTGCCATCTGCTCCATACTGGCGGCGGTCTGGATTAATGAGGCGGACTGCTGTTCAGTTTTTACGGATAATTCAGCACTGCGGGCGGCCAACTGCTCTGACAGCAAAAGCGCCGTTTTCGAAGAATGCCGTATCTCCAGCACCAGCGTCGCGATACTGCCGGATAAACTGTTGATGCCCGGAATGAGTCTCCCGGCACAGTTATTACCAAATTCAGGAATATGAACGGTAAGATTTCCCGCGGTCACCGCCTCAATACTTTTTTTCACGGTATTGATGGGGGTGACAAGATAAAGAGTCATGTAGCACCATAATGACAGTAACGCCAGCAGAAAAATGGCGTTCATTGAGATAAATAATGACAACCTCACCGGGTACAGTAATTGCACAATATTAATCAGGCAAAAGATAAACAGCAGAAATACGATAATAAATGTTCTGACGCTAATGTGTTTTAACATTTTAAACCTGTTAACGGTTAATATGGCAGGTCATATTTATATAGCATCAGAAAAGCATATATTCTTCCCGTTTAACCCTCCTTTCAATCTTCACGCTGAGATCCATCAAATTTACCTTAAAGAAGGATAATAATGATTAAGTTTGCTTTATGCTTTCTGTTAATCATGTCATGAGATCGCTTTCCCTCCAGACTCATGAGATTCCACTTCTGAACAGTTAAGTGACGCGACACTCTCTGTGACGCACGTTAACTCCAGCTTAACTGATTAGATTTCATAACGTTTAAATAAGCACCTTCGCGCTTTTGCCGCTTTCCACCTCAGAACGCTAATGAAGAAGGTGAAAATTTCGGGATGCGTCATTTTTTTTCTCATGCGAAAGGATGAATCCCTGCTAAATTTAACTGCACGACAGACTCTCGATGGAAAGCCAGATGTTGCACGTATCATGGGATCCGGTATTAATCGGCATCTCGTTTCTTGTTGCGTTCATAGCTGCATTTGTCTCCCTTGATAGCGCGGGTAAAGTGGCTATTTCTGTGCGGCGGGAATCGACATTCTGGCGCTTATCGGGAGGGATTACGCTCGGTATGGGGATCTGGTCGATGCACTTCATCGGGATGCTGGCGATGAAAATGAGCATGCCCCTGAACTATCATCTCCCGTTGACCTTCCTTTCCTTTGCGATCGCCCTGCTCGCGGCGTCGTTTGCGATTCACATTGTGATTTCCGCTACACCGCTCTCACGCATCAGACTGATCGCCGCAACCGTTGTTCTGAGCATGGGAATGGTCGCCATGCATTATGTCGGGATGGCCGCCGTCGTCGGACATGGCGCCATCGTCTGGAACCCTGGGCTGGTTGGCCTGTCCGTTATCATTGCCGTTGTGACCACCGGTCTCGGGCTGCGACTGGCTTTTTCACCGCATCAGACGACGCGCCAGACCTTATTGAACCGGCTGGCGGCGTCACTGGTTGTCGCTCTGGCGATTTTCGCCATGCACTACACCGGCATGAGCGCAGCGACATTCAGTCATCACAGCCACGCACTCCACACGGGTCTCAGTCAGGTCGAACTCGCCATCTGCGTTGCGAGTATCACGCTGGTGACGCTGGGCGTAATGCAGGTTATCTCGTTGCTTGACTCGCACGTGCGGGCGTCGCAACTGACTGAAAACCTCTCCCATCTCAACAAGAAGCTGACGCGGCATAGTCATTTCGATGCCTTGACCGGGTTGCCCAACCGCGCACAAATCGACACCTGTTTACTGGCCTGCATGGAAGACTCGGCGCTCAATCAGCGGCGGTTCGCCCTCGCGTTTATCGATCTTGATCGCTTTAAAGTCGTCAATGATACCTGGGGTCATCATATTGGCGACCAGTTGTTGGTCGCCAGTAGCCAGCGGATCCTCGCCTGTCTTGATGACACCATGACGCTTGCCCGCCTGGGGGGTGATGAATTTATCCTGTTGATGCCGGAGAACAATACCGAAGCCATATCCTCGCGGATGGACCGCATTACCAATGCTCTGCGAATGCCTTTCTCTCTGTCCGGTCATGTTATTCGTGTTTCACTCAGCGCCGGACTCAGTTTCTATCCCGAACATGGCACCACTCCCCATGAGCTACGCGTGAAGTCGGATGTCGCTATGTATCATGTAAAGCAACAGGGTCGCGATGGCTGGGCCATCTACCAACCGGAAATGGAAGCTCTTGTCACCACCGCGCCAGCCTTTTTGCAGGGTCTGTCGCAGGCGCTGGCACGTAATGAATTTGAGCTGTGGTATCAGCCAAAATATACTGCTGGTGACCACACGCTGACCGGGTTTGAAGCCCTGTTGCGCTGGCGGCATCCTGAGCAAGGGCTGCTGCTTCCAGGCGCGTTTCTCCCCACGCTTGAAGATACGGGCCTCATGCTTTCGGTCGGTAAATGGGTGATTAAGCAGGCCTGCTCACAGCTTTCTCAATGGAACCAACAGGGGCATCCTGACTGGTCGCTTGCGATTAACCTCTCTGCGACGCAATTCGAGCAACATAATATCGTCGATATCGTCTGTAACGCGCTTGCCTGCTACCAGATCCCGCCGTCCCGGTTGACACTGGAAATAACGGAAAGCGCTGTGCTAAAAAATCTCGGGCGGAACATTGAGATCCTTAATACCTTTTCGGCTGCCGGGATCACGGTTTCTATTGATGATTTCGGAACCGGATATTCAAATATGCTGATGTTGAAATCACTCCCGGCACGGGAATTGAAGATTGATCGACTCTTTATTAAAGATATCAATGAGAACAACAAGAACAGCAAAATTGTCTCGACGATTATTGATATCGCCCACTCGATGAATTTACGCGTTGTCGCAAAAGGGATCGAAACGCCAGAGCAAGAGCGACTCCTGACGCAAATGGGCTGTGGTGTTCTGCAAGGTTTTTTATATTCTCCCCCCTTACCAGCACAGCAAATACCGACACTATTACAAAGGGATAGTCTCACTAAACCGCTAAATGTTGTTTCCTGTTTACCGCAACAGCGCTCTGTCTCACTATAAAAAAATTTTCGCATGGTCATAAAATAATTAATAAAAATAACGGGATTATTGATGATTGCACACAACCTGAATGCACTGGATTTATTATCACTTCCGGTCTGGATCGTCTCTCCGGACACCGAAGAATTACTCTTTGCCAATCGTATCGCCAGAGAGGTGATGCAGGGATACACTTTCAGTCAACTGCGTAAGGGAGTGTATTCCACCCACGCGCAGAATACCTTACCGAACTATATTACGGATCTTCGCAACCAGCGGGATATTGTCGAAATTCTGACCGTGCCGCGTGAAAATAATCAGGCTGCGCTCACCTGCCGGTTGTCGGTAAAAGACCTGCCGGGCGCCGGTGAAGTGATCCTCTTCGAAGGTATTGATATCCCGGCGGCGCGCGGGTTGAAGGCCAGTCGGTCTGCAGCCTATCAGCGTAAAAAGCAGGGATTTTACGCCCGATTTTTTCTCACTAACTCCGCCCCCATGCTGCTGATAGACCCTTCCAGAGATGGCCTGATCGTCGATGCCAACCTGGCGGCGCTCAATTTCTACGGCTACAGTCTGGAAGCGATGTGCCAGAAGCATACCTGGGAAATCAATATGTTGGGTCGGCAGGTTCTGCCAGTGATGCATGAGATTGCGCGACTTCCTGGCGGGCATAAACCGTTAAATTTTGTCCATAAAATTGCCGATGGCACCACCCGCCATGTGCAAACCTATGCCGGGCCGATTGAAATCTACGGCGACAGACTGATGCTGTGCATCATTCACGACATCACTGAGCAGAAACGTCTCGAACAAGAGCTGGAGCTCGCCGCCCTGCACGATGCGCTGACCGGATTGCTCAACCGTCGTCAGTTGTATCAACTGACTGAACAGGGACAGACGCAACATCTCTCTCTTTCCCAGGATTACAGCCTGCTGCTCATTGATACCGACCGGTTTAAAAGCATTAATGACCTGTATGGCCACCAGAAAGGCGATGAGGTTCTTTGCGAGCTGGCGCGAAACCTGGAGTCCTGCGCGCGCAAAGGCGATTTAGTATTCCGCTGGGGCGGCGAAGAGTTTGTTCTGCTGTTGCCCCGCACCCCGCTGGAGACCGCGCTGCAGTTAGCCGAATCCATTCGCGCTTCGGTGGCGAAAATTGGCCTTCCCGGCCTGCCGCGCTTTACCGTGAGCATTGGCGTGGCCCACCACGAACCGAACGAAAGTATCGATGAGCTGTTTAAGCGGGTGGATGCTGCGCTCTACAGGGCCAAGAACGACGGCAGAAACCGGGTACTGGCAGCCTGAGAAACAGTGTACCCCGACGACACACGCCGTCGCCGGGGTCTCCGGATTTACTCCCCGGCGGCGTCGCGCTGGTCAAAAACCTGCTGCGCCAGATGCATCGTCGCATTAGCGGCGGGCAGACCGCAGTAAAGCGCCGAATGCATGATCAGCTCTTTTAACTCCTCACGCGTCACGCCATTGTTGAACGCGGCATTAAGATGCATTTTCAGCTCCGCCTCGCGATTGAGCGCAATCAGCATCGCAATGGTTATCATACTGCGCGTATGCCGATCCAGTCCGGGACGGCTCCAGATATCCCCCCAGGCATAACGGGTAATGAAGTGCTGAAATTCTTCGTTCAGCGGCGTCAGATTTTGCACGGTGCGGTCAACATGCGCATCGCCAAGGACGCCCCTGCGTACGGCCATTCCCTGCTGATAGCGTTCGTCATCCTGCATGTTGCCCTCCCAGAAACGATAATAACGCCGCGTTTACCTCGCCCGGCGCTTCAATAGTGGATAAATGGGATGCCTTCACCACGGCCAGCGCAGATCCGGCAATACGCTGGTGCATAAACTGAGCGTCAACCACGGTGGTGACCGGGTCATGTTCTCCGGCAATCAGCAGCGCCGGTCGCGTAATACGGCTAATCTGTTCACGCAAATCAGCCGTTGCCAGCGCGTCACAGCAGGCGGCATATCCTTCTGCTGACGAGGTCGCGAGTTGCTGACACAGCGCCGCGACCATTTGCGGGGCCGACTGACAAAAGGACGGGCTGAACCAGCGTTCGGGCGCGCTGACGGCAATGTCGCGCAGCCCGTTCTGACGAACGCTTTGCGCGCGAGCGTGCCAGCCTGCCTCATCGCCGATGCGCGCAGCGCTGTTTATCACCGTCACGCTCAGCAGTCGCTGGGGTCGATAACAGGCCAGCCAGAGCCCGGTGAGCCCCCCCATCGAGATCCCGCAAAAGTGCGCGGACGGAATATCCAGGTGGTCGAGCAACGCAATCACATCCAGCCCTAACCGGGCGAGATCGGTTGGCCCCGTTTTGTTCGTGGCGCCATGCCCGTGTGTGTCATAACGCAGCACCCGATACTGTGCGCTCAGCGCCGCAAGCTGTGGCGCCCACATTGCAAGCGTGGTACCCAGAGAGTTGGATAGCACCACAACTGGCGCATCGTCCGGGCCATCAATCTGGTAATTCAGTTCCATGCTGTCGTTCCTCATAACGTGCAAGCACACGTTGAACAAATTGTGTCGCGCTGCCGGTTGCCGTGCCTGGGTCCAGTAACGCCGCCAGTTCCGATTCATTCAGATGAGCCATCACCTGTGGCTCATCAACCAGCACCGAATACAGGGATCGATTGTTTTCTGTCGCGCGATGGCACAGCCCTTCGATCAGATGATGCGCGTCCTGTTTGCCGATAAACGCCGCCAGCGCCAGAGTGACCGCTTCCGCCATCATCAGACCGTGGGTGATATCCAGGTTGTCACGCATCTTTTGCGGGAAAACCTGCATATTCAGGACGAGCAGTCGGGTTTCCTCTATTGCCTGCCCGACCAGCATGACAATCTCCGGCAGGACTTCCCATTCGGCCTGCCAGCCGCCGAGCGCGCGTTCATGCTGCTGTAGCTGGCTGCTATAGAGTGTGGCCATCAGTCCCGGTGTTTTCTGCATAGCGGTCAGGATCGCCGCGCAGCTTACCGGATTTCGCTTATGCGGCATCGCCGACGATCCGCCACGACCTGCGGCGACAGGTTCACTGACTTCCGCCACTTCGGTCTGCATCAGCAACGCGAAGTCCTGGGCAAACTTGCCGAGCGTTCCGCCAACGCCGGCATACCATGCGCCCACTTCCAGCAGCCGATCGCGCTGGGTATGCCAGGGGGTATCCGGTAGCGTCAGCGCCAGTTCCTGTGCAAGACGCTCTGCCACCGGCAAAGCATCCTGCCCGAGTGATGCCAGCGTTCCCGCTGCGCCGCCAAACTGCAGCACCAGGACGCGAGGCAGTAACTGTTGCAGGCGTTCCTGCCAGCGCAGCAGCGCATCAAGCGTGTTCGCCAGTTTTAACCCCCAGGTCACCGGCAGCGCTTGCTGCATCCAGGTGCGCCCGGGCATGACGGTGTGCTGGTAGCGATGCGCCTGCTGAGCAAAGGCCTCAGTCAGTTGAGTCAGCGCGCGTTGCGTATGATTCAGCGCGGCGCGCAGTTGCAGTACCAGACCGGTATCGATCACATCCTGACTGGTAGCCCCCCAGTGAACATAACGCGCCGCGTCAGGATCCGCATTCTTCACCCGCGCGGTTAAGTGTTTTACCAGCGGAATCGCCAGATTGCCTGCCGCCCGCGCCGATTCCGCCAGCACGCGTTGATCAAACCACTCCGCGCGACAGGCCTGGACGACAGGCTCGACTGCCGTTGCCGGGATCACCCCACAGGCGGCCTGCGCACGGGCAAGCGCGGCCTCAAAATCGAGCATTCCCTGGAGAAGCTGTAAGTCTGAAAATTCTGCCGTGAGCGCCGTTCCGCGCATCAACGGGGTTAGCAAGGTCATTCCTGCTCCTTACACACGTTCAATAATCAATGCGATCCCCTGACCCACACCAATGCACATCGTGCAGAGCGCATAGCGACCGCCGGTACGCTGTAACTGGTAAGCGGCGGTCATCGCCAGACGCCCGCCCGATGCCCCTAATGGATGGCCGAGGGCAATCGCGCCGCCGTTAGGATTCACCTGAGCGGCATCATCAGGCAGCCCCAAATCACGCATCACTGCCAGCGCCTGCGCGGCAAACGCTTCGTTAAGCTCGATGACATCCATCTGACTGAGCGTTAATCCTGTTTGCGTCAGCACTTTGCGGACCGCTGGTGCCGGACCAAAGCCCATAATTCGTGGGGCGACGCCAGCGGTTGCCACACCGACAACGCGCGCCAGCGGTTGCAGCCCCTGCTGCGCGATCGCCTGTTCACTGGCGATGAGCAGCGCACAGGCACCGTCGTTGACGCCAGACGCATTGCCCGCCGTTACTGTACCGTCGGCGCGAACCACGCCTTTCAGCCTGGCGAGCGCCTCCAGCGACGTCGCACGTGGATGTTCATCCTCCGCAAAAGTCAGCGGCTCGCCTCTTTTCTGTGACACTGTCACTGGAATCAATTCTTGCGCAAACAGCCCCTGCTCCTGAGCGGCAGCGGTGCGTAACTGGCTGCGCAGCGCAAACGCATCCTGATCGGCGCGCGCGATGCCAAACTCCTGCGCCACGTTTTCCGCCGTTTCCGGCATAGAATCGACACCATAACGCGCTTTCATTTGCGCATTGATAAAGCGCCAGCCAATCGTAGTGTCTTCGATTTTCATGTTACGACTGAAGGCGTTTTCTGCTTTACCCATCACAAAAGGCGCACGCGACATACTCTCCACGCCACCTGCAATCATTAACTGCGTTTCGCCACTTTTAATCGCTCTCGCGGCAATGCCGATGGCATCAAGACTGGAACCGCACAGGCGGTTTACCGTACTGCCCGGAACGCTTTCCGGCAGCCCGGCCAGCAGCAGCGCCATCCGCGCCACGTTGCGGTTATCTTCCCCCGCCTGATTCGCACAGCCGTAGATCACGTCATCGATGAGCGTCGGATCGAGGCCTGGATTGCGTTCAAGCAGCGCTTTCAGCACAATGGCGGCCAGATCGTCCGCCCTGACGCTCGCCAGCGTTCCGCCGAAGCGACCAAACGGTGTTCGCACTGCATCGCAGATAAATGCCTGATTCATCATAGTTCCTTATGCGCTTTGCGCCAGCGGTTCGCCGCTCAGCGTTACCGGTGTCAGACGTTGCAACTCCTCAAAAGAGAGACCGTTGAAAATTTCCCGGACCATCGGGCCTGTATCAGTAATGTCGATCACCGCAAGGTCGGTATAGATGCGGCTGACACAACCCATGCCCGTCAGTGGATAAGTGCAGTGTTCAACCAGTTTGCACTCACCATCGCGGGTCAGATGGTCCATCATCACAAACACCTGACGCGCGCCGATCGCCAGATCCATCGCGCCGCCCACGGCAGGAATGGCGTCCGGCGTACCGGTACTCCAGTTGGCGAGATCCCCGAAGGCAGAGACCTGATACGCCCCCAGCACGCAGATATCCAGGTGTCCGCCGCGCATCATGGCGAAAGAGTCGCCGTGGTGGAAATAGCAGCCGCCCTGCAACAATGTGACGTACTCTTTCCCGGCGTTAATCAGTTCCGGATCTTCTTCCCCTTCTGCGGGTTTTGGCCCCATCCCGAGCAGGCCATTTTCACTGTGCAGGAAAATCTCTTTTTCCGCCGGCAGGTAGTTGGCGATGCGGGTCGGCAAGCCGATCCCCAGATTGACATATGCCCCTTCCGGGATATCCTGCGCCACGCGTCTGGCCATTTCGTCACGGGATAATTTCTTCATCGTTTACTCCTTACGCGCGCAGCGCTGCATGGGTGAGGTTTGCCAGCGAAAACACGCGCTGGACAAAAATACCCGGCGTGATGACGTGCTCGGGATCGAGTTCGCCCAGAGGGAGAATCTGATTCACCTCCACCACGGTGGTTCGCGCGGCCGTCGCCATGATCGGGCCAAAGTTACGCGCTGCTTTGCGGTACACCAGATTCCCCCAGCGATCGGCCTGGTGCGCCTTAATCAGGGCAAAATCGGCTTTGATGGGGTATTCGAGCACGTAGTCTTTCCCCTCGATATGACGGGTTTCTTTACCTTCAGCCAGCGGCGTACCGTAGCCTGTGGGCGTATAAATGGCCCCCAGCCCGGCCCCGGCGGCCTGAATCCGCGCCGCCAGATTGCCCTGCGGCACCAGCTCCAGTTCAACCTCGCCACGGCGATACAGCGCATCAAAAATCTGTGAGTCCACCTGACGTGGAAAAGAGCAGATCATTTTGCGCACGCGTCTGGCCTTCAACAGCGCCGCCAGACCGACTTCACCGTTGCCCGCATTGTTATTGATGATGGTAAGGTCGCGAGCGCCCTGCGCGATAAGCGCATCGATCAACGTGGTGGGTTGTCCGGCGGTACCAAAGCCCCCAATCATGATGGTGGCGCCATCCGGGATCCCGGCAATGGCCTCCTCCAGCGAAGGCACACTTTTATCAATCATCAGCTCGCTCCTTGTGGTGCGGATTTCGCACGTTTTTGCGTTGTTCGCACAAAATGTGACCCACTTAACGAAGTCAGGCAAGGGCGATAATCGAAATATGGTGCGATTATCGAACATCATTTATATTTGTACGAAGAATGTGATCCGTGGCGAACAACGAGAGGAAAACAGTGGAAAAACATCCTGATGACCGTCTGAACAATGAGGCCGATCCGTTCAAGGGCGACCCGAACTATATGGCGTCACTGGCGCGTGGGCTGGAGGTGATTCAGGCGTTTACGCCGCAGCGGCGGGTGATGTCGATATCGCAAATTAGCCAGAAAACCGGGATACCGCGCGCGGCGGTCAGACGCTGTCTGTATACGCTGGGAAAACTGGGGTTTGTTTATGCCGAAGATGGGAAAAATTTTGAATTACGACCGCGGATCCTGGCGCTGGGACATGCTTACCTGGCCTCTACGCCGCTGGCTCGCGCCACTCAACCCGTTCTGAAGCATCTGAGCGAAATGCTCAATGAATCCTGTTCCATCGCCACCCTCGACGGCGACGATATCTTGTATATCGCCCGCGCCTCCAGTTCACGCATTATGACCATCGATCTGGACATCGGCAGTCGACTGCCCGCATGGTCCACCTCAATGGGACGCGTGCTGCTCAGTCATCTTTCTGAAGACAAACTGAACGACATGCTCGGGCGCGTCACCATGATCCGCTACACCTCGCAGACCGTGGATTCCGTCCCCGCCCTGCGCGCCGAGCTGAAGAAAGTGCGCCAACAGGGTTATGCGTTAAACGATCAGGAACTCGAAATGGGACTGCGGTCCATTGCCGTACCGCTGATGAACAGTCAGGGCCAGGTACAGGCCGCGCTAAACGTGGGCGTACATGCCGGTCAGGTGACGGCGGACGAGTTACGCAGCCGGGTGCTGCCCGAGTTGCAGAAAGCCGCGCAGGAATTGTCGCTTTTGCTGCATTAACGGCTGCGCTTGGCGTGGCGCTCCCAGTTTTCCTGTTTCGCCTGTGCGGTCTTGCGCAACGCCACGTAACACGCCCCGCTGCCGCCATGATGCGGCAGCGCCGTGCAGTAGGCCTGAACGTCGTCGAATTCGGTCAACCAGCGCGCCACATAGCTACGCACAATGTTGGCATGTGAATTATCGTCTCGGCCTTTACCGT
The DNA here is from genome assembly GCF_000981805.1 of Citrobacter amalonaticus Y19. Classification (NCBI taxonomy): domain Bacteria; kingdom Pseudomonadati; phylum Pseudomonadota; class Gammaproteobacteria; order Enterobacterales; family Enterobacteriaceae; genus Citrobacter; species Citrobacter amalonaticus. The sequence continues at coordinate 1,732,107 of NZ_CP011132.1, forward strand.
GAATGATCAGCACGTTACGCAGACCATCCTGTAATGACTGGAGAAGAAAACTGAACAGTTGTTGGCGGCACGCTTCCACCGGTTGACGCAACAGATTAAGGCTCGCCTGCTGGCTGTATTTCCCCGTTCGCAGTTTATCGAGTACGCCCTGCTGCAACCCCTCGCGACGAAATTCCAGCGGCTGCGTTAGCGGGACGACCTCCAGAAAACCGGTAGTGAAAAAATTATCCAGCTGGAGCGGATCAATGCGCTGCGGGGTCCGTGTATTGCGCACGGGCTGCCAGTGTACGTCGGCGCAACGTTTCAGCGGCTGAACATCCTCCATGGCGTCAAGAAATAACGATTTATCGTCAAGGTTCATGTGGTGTCCTCCCGCTTTTAAAGACAGCCACTATCATAACCGTCCCCCTGGAGGGCGACAACGGTTTACAGATGTTTCCAGTTAACATCAGCGTGTCATAAACCTTTGATGAACTTAACGCATCTGGTTTTATCCACATGTTTACCAGGTGAGAGCAGCATTTAATCCATTTGATTTAACTTAGATTTTCGTGAAATCAATCACCCATGATGACTGGCTTCATTAAACGGTTCTTGTTATAAGACATTACCCGCCACACGGAATAATAACGGGAACACATGAAGGATAAACTGCTGTGTGTACTGTAGAGTCTGGCGGATGTCGACAGGCTCTATTTTTTTATCCCAAATCAGGGGTATAGCACTGCTGACGATGACCATGATACGTTGATGCCCATCTACTGTATGCCAACGAGGCGGCCGATGCTGACACTACTGGAAGAGAAAATGATGACCCCACTGGGTCCGCTTTGGGTAATTTGCGACGAGCAGTTCAGACTGCGCGCCATCGAGTGGGAACAGTACAGCGAACGTATGATTCAACTGCTGGATATCCATTACCGCGCCGAAGGTTATACCCGCATCAGCGCGACCAATCCGGGCGGCCTGTGCGATAAACTTGCCGACTACTTTGCCGGCAACCTCAGCGCGATCGATTCGCTGCCAACCGCTACCGGCGGCACCCCTTTTCAGCGGGAGGTCTGGCAGACGTTGCGGACCATTCCCTGTGGTCAGGTGATGCACTACGGCCAGTTGGCTGAACAACTGGGACGCCCCGGTGCGGCGCGTGCGGTTGGCGCGGCAAACGGTTCGAATCCGATCAGCATTGTGGTCCCCTGCCACCGCGTCATTGGACGCAACGGCACCATGACCGGTTATGCCGGCGGCGTGCAGCGGAAAGAGTGGTTGTTGCGCCATGAGGGTTACCTGTTGCTGTAATATCCAGGCAATTCGTGCCTTCTTGCTCACACTTTTACATAAAGACGCCACACGGAAGGTATGGATTTTCAAAGAGATAGAAATAATTTACTCACACATACCAGAATTATCCGCTATTGGGGTTAGCTCAGACTTACGTGCCCACCAAAAAGATGTTAAAATTGACAAATATCAATTACGGCTTGAGCAGACCTATGATCCCGGAAAAGCGAATTATACGGCGCATTCAGTCTGGCGGTTGTGCTATCCATTGCCAGGATTGCAGCATCAGCCAGCTTTGCATCCCGTTCACACTTAACGAGCATGAGCTTGATCAGCTTGATAATATTATCGAGCGTAAAAAGCCGATTCAGAAAGGCCAGACGCTGTTTAAGGCGGGTGATGAGCTGAAATCGCTCTATGCCATTCGTTCCGGTACGATCAAGAGCTATACCATTACTGAGCAAGGCGATGAGCAGATCACCGGCTTCCACCTCGCGGGCGACCTGGTAGGCTTTGACGCGATCGGTAGCGGTCATCATCCGAGTTTTGCGCAGGCACTGGAAACCTCAATGGTCTGCGAAATCCCGTTTGAGACACTTGATGACCTGTCCGGCAAAATGCCGAATCTGCGTCAGCAGATGATGCGTCTGATGAGTGGTGAGATCAAAGGCGACCAGGATATGATCCTGTTGCTGTCGAAGAAAAACGCGGAAGAGCGTCTGGCGGCATTTATTTATAATTTGTCCCGCCGCTTTGCACAGCGCGGTTTCTCTCCACGTGAATTTCGTCTGACCATGACCCGTGGCGACATCGGTAACTACTTGGGCCTGACCGTTGAAACAATCAGCCGTCTGCTGGGTCGTTTCCAGAAGAGCGGGATGCTGGCAGTGAAGGGAAAATACATCACCATCGAAAACAGTGATGCGCTGGCGGTACTCGCCGGACACACCCGCAACGTTGCTTAATCTTTCCGCAACCCTTCTGAAACCCTTCTGTCGAATCGCTAAATTTTCCTGATTTATTGATCTGACAGAAGGTTCTTCCCTGTTTCAATTCACATTCTTGGGTTACTCTTTTAGTTACAAACTGCGATGACAGTTGTAAGGAGACCCTGTATGGCTATGTATCAAAACATGCTGGTGGTTATCGATCCGAATCAGGACGATCAACCTGCGTTACGGCGTGCGGTTTATTTGCATCAACGGATTGGTGGCAAAATCAAAGCCTTTTTGCCGATCTATGACTTTTCCTACGAGATGACCACTCTGCTGTCGCCTGATGAGCGTACAGCCATGCGTCAGGGCGTCATTAGTCAACGGGCGGCCTGGATACGCGAACAAGCTAAATACTACATCGACGCAGGCGTTCCTGTTGAAATTAAAGTGGTCTGGCACAACCGTCCTTTTGAAGCCATTATTCAGGAAGTGATCAGCGCCGGACACGATTTGGTGCTCAAGATGGCGCACCAGCATGACAGACTGGAAGCGGTGATCTTTACCCCGACCGACTGGCATCTGCTGCGTAAATGCCCAAGCCCAGTATGGATGGTGAAAGACCAGCCCTGGCCGGAAGGCGGTAAAGCACTGGTGGCGGTAAACCTCGCCAGCGAAGAACCCTACCACAATGCGCTGAATGAAAAGCTGGTGAAAGAGACGCTACAACTCGCCGAGCAGGTCAATCATACTGAAGTGCATCTGGTCGGGGCCTACCCCGTTACCCCTATCAATATCGCCATTGAACTGCCGGAATTTGATCCCAGCGTCTATAACGATGCGATTCGCGGCCAGCACCTGCTGGCAATGAAAGCGTTGCGGCAAAAATTCAGCATCGACGAGAGAGTCACGCACGTTGAGAAAGGATTACCGGAAGAGGTGATCCCCGATTTAGCAGAACATCTGCAGGCGGGGGTTGTGGTTCTGGGGACGGTGGGTCGTACCGGGATTTCCGCCGCATTCCTGGGCAACACGGCAGAACAGGTCATCGATCACCTGCGTTGTGACCTGCTGGTCATCAAACCCGATCAGTACCAGACGCCCGTTGAACTGGACGACGATGAAGACGACTGAGGCGTTGTGAAAGAGACCAAAGGCCCGATTATTCGGGCCTTTTCTTTTAGTGCTTGTCCTCGCCGCCGAGGAAATAAATCCCCAACGGGATGGCCAGCAGCACGGTGAAAACCAGGCTATAGACGAAAATCATTGATGACTGAATGACATACATCGACGTCGTCCAGTCAGAAAGCGGAATATCATACTGTTCAATCACCCCACCTATCGTGGCGCGCGCGACAACCGATGCGGCAATGATAAACACGCCCAGCAGACACAGCAGAAACTTCTTGCCCTTCGCCGTCTTTAGCTTTTCCATTATCATCGTAGTGTCCTTCTGTTACCAAACCCTTGTTACTTTAGTGCAACAATACCATGACAATATGAAAAAGTCTGCATCAGTGCCCCTGACAAATCCGTCACATTGAAAGCTTCTTTGTGTAAAAGCGCTGAAAGCGCTATTTATTGCCTGTTTTCATTGATGACTTGACTGTTTATCCTGAGTACCATTAATGAGTTAAAGGTTATTTCTTGTCATTTCAGAGGCAGCGGAAAGCCGGGGATAAATATGTTTGCAGAGCTGTTCGTAAAAAACATCTTCAATCTGGCGGTTATTTTAAGTAGCGTTGTTAGCTTAATCCTGATGAATTTCTTCTTTCGCCATGCACATAAACGCAAGAAAGGGTTTGTCTTCCATACGGCTCAGTTTCTTATTTATGCGCTGATCATCGGTACATTAGGAAGCATCGCTAATACTATTATCACGCATTACAATATCAGTGCGGTTTCATCCAGTATTATCGACTTTGTCTGTACGTCGTTGATTGCCCTGATTCTGACCCTGAAACTGTTTCTGGTGATTAATCAGTTTGAAAAATCGCAAATTAAAAAGGGGCGAGATGTCACCAGCGCCCGCATCTTATCGCGGATTATCAAAATCACCCTCATTGTCGTCATTATTTTGCTTTATGGCGAACACTTCGGCATGAGCCTGTCGGGATTACTCACCTTCGGGGGAATTGGCGGCATCGCCGTGGGCATGGCAGGGAAAGATATCCTGAGTAACTTCTTTTCCGGCATTATGCTTTATTTCGATCGCCCCTTCAGTATCGGCGACTGGGTGCGTTCCCCCGATCGTAATATTGAGGGCACGGTGACGGAAATTGGCTGGCGGATGACCAAAATCACCACCTTTGATCATCGCCCGTTATACATTCCTAACTCCGTATTTTCCTCGATTAGCGTCGAAAACCCAGGCCGCATGAGCAACCGACGAATCAATACCGTTGTCGGGTTACGTTACGAAGATGCCAGTAAAATAGGCGCGATCGTCGCTGAAATACGGCAGATGCTACAAACCCATGCTGATATCGATCAACAACAAACGCTGCTGGTCTATTTCAATGGCTTTGGCGATTCCTCGCTAAATATCATGGTGTATTGTTTTACCCACACCACGATCTGGGAAGAGTGGCTGGCCGTGCAACAACAGGTTTATCTTAATATTATTGATATCGTACAGAACCATGGTGCTGATTTCGCCTTCCCGAGCCAGACGCTATATATTAATGATGCCAGTAGCGGTTCGTGACGTTTACTATCCCAGCCCCGGACATCGAGATCCGAGGCTTGGGATTCCCCTTCTCACTCGACAATTTCGATGAAATTCCCGTCCGGGTCTTTGATGACCGCTTCATAAAAGCCGTCCCCGGTGGTGCGTGGCGGCGAAACCAGAATCCCCTGCGCCCGCGCTTTTTTCGCCAGCGCATCCACTTTTTTCGCACTGCCCACGGCGATCGCCAGATGCACCCATCCGGTTGTCTGGTTATCCGGTCGCAGAGCACGCAACCCCGGTTTAGTCATCAGTTCAATGGCAATATCATCACCGATGCGCACAAAGTAAGACTCGAATCCGGGATTGTTCTTGCTGATGTATTTTTCATTGAGCGTACCACCAAAAAACTCTTCCCAGAAACGCGCCTGTGCCTCCAGTTCCGTGGTCCATAGCGCCATGTGTGCGATTTTCATGTTTCACCTCGTTTCAGCCGGTCATAATGTTGACAGCAGCGATCGTTTTGCCCGATCATGCTTTTTATTGCTCGATGATAGGATTATCAGGATTCATTATGCTCGATTATGCAACTTTCCCGGAACAACGACAAGCCCTGATTCAGCAGATCCTGCAGGAGAATGGGCGCGTGGTATGCAGTGACCTCGCCTCCCGACTGAACGTGTCGGAGCACACTATTCGCCGCGATCTTCATGAACTCAGTAAGGAAGGCATTTGCAAAAAGGTGTATGGCGGCGCGGTGATGAGGCTGCCCGAGGCGGGTGACTATTCCGTTCGAAAAACGAAAAAGTCCGATCAAAAGAGCAGCATCGCGCAAAAATGTGCACGACTGGTCAAATCCGGTAGCTGCATTTTTATCGACACCGGCACAACCAACCTGGCGATGGCGGAAGCGCTTCCGGCAGAACTCTCCCTGACCGTGGTCACTAACTCACCGGAAATCGCCGCCGTACTGCTGAAAAAGCCGTTGTACGACGTCATCATGCTCGGCGGTCAGTTGCAGCGTACTTCCGGTGGTTGCGTTGGCGCATCGGCGATCGCTCAGGTTCAGGGAATGTTATTCGACCAGGGGTTTATCGGCGGCTGTGCGATGGCACCGGAATCCGGTCTGACCGGGTTCGATTATGCCGACTGTGAATTTAAGCGTGCGGTGATCCGGCAGTGTAATGAAACCATTGTGGCGCTGACGGCAGACAAGATCCCGGCCGTGGCGCGCTATGTTGTCGCCCAAAGCAGTGAAATTGACGTCATTGTGGCTGAGGCGAACATCAGCAAGGAGTACTGCGAGGCGTTTCGCGAACATGATATCCGCATTTACACGGTGTGATCAGCAGGCGCGATCACGCGCCCGCTGACGGATGTTTAGTGCTTGATGATGTACATGGTCCGGCTGTAAGCCACATCTTCCGGGTTCATGATCGGATACCCTTTCAGCCACGGTTTGATTAAGCGCCCGTTGGTGTACTGATAAATTGGCGCGATCGGAGCCTGCTCCATGAGGATTTTTTCCGCCGCATTGTAATCCGCGTTACGTGCTTTATCGGTATTTTCCATCGTCGCCTGGGTGATGACTTTGTCATACGCCGGGTTGTTAAAACGGGAAATATTGCCGGAATGTGTTGAGGTCAGCAGCGACAGGAAGGTGGAAGGCTCGTTGTAATCCCCCACCCAGGAAGCGCGAATCACATCGAAGTTTCCGGTGTTACGGCTGTCGATGTAGGTTTTCCACTCCTGGTTCTGCAACTTCACATCCACCCCTAAATTCTTCTTCCACATCGAGGCTACCGCGATGGCGATTTTCTGGTGGTTCTCAGAAGTGTTATACAGCAGTGTCAGGTTAAGCGGCTTCTGCGGACCATATCCGGCCGCACGCAACAACGTTTTCGCCTGCGCGTTCAGCTCTTCCTGACTCATCTGCTCAAAAGGCGACGGTTCAGGCGTAAAGCCGGCAGTGACGTCTGGCGTAAAATGCCAGGCCGGTTTTTCGCCAGTTCCCAACACATTCTCCGCCATAATACGACGATCGATGGTCATGCTCAGCGCCAGACGCACGCGGGAATCCGCGGTAGGCCCTTTTTGTGTGTTAAACGCGTAGTAATAGGTTCCCAGCTGCGGTGGCGTATAAACCTGCCCCGGAATGTCCTTCAGCAGCTTCTGGTACATATTTTTCGGGAACGACTCGGTAATGTCGATATCTCCTGCCAGATAACGTTTAGTGGCGGAGGACTCCTGATTGATCGGCAGGAAGGTCACTTTTTGCAGCACCGTTTTCCCGTTATCCCAGTAATGAGTATTCGGCACCACCACCAGCTTTTCATTGACCACGCGCTCCTGTAACACATAGGCGCCGTTACCCACCAGATTGCCCGGTCTGGTCCAGTCTTTACCGCTTGCCACGTTGGCTTTTTGCACCGGATAAAACGCAAAGCTGGCGGTGAGATTGACGAACCACGGCAGCGGTTTATCCAGTTGCACTCTCAGGGTACGAGCGTCAATGGCGGTCACGCCGAGCTTATCGGGCGTCGCTTTGCCATCAATAATCGCCTGGGCGTTATTCACTCCAGCCAGTGCGGCAAACCAGGCAAAAGGCGACAGCGTTTTCGGATCCACCAGACGCTGCCAGCTATAGACAAAATCCTGCGCGGTCACCGGCGTACCATCTGACCAGCGCGCGTTATCCCGCAGCGTAAACGTCCAGATCCGATTGTCGTTGCTTTTCCACTGCGTGGCGACGCCAGGCACGATTTCGCCCTTCTCGTTCTGGTTCACCAGCCCTTCAAACAGGTCGCGAATAACCTGAATTTCCGGCAGGCCAACCGCTTTTGCCGGGTCAAGCGTCGCAGGTTCATCTTTTATATGGCGAACCAGCTCCTGCTTCTCTGCCAGTACCGTTGTGCTGGGAACATCCGCAGCATATGACAGAGAAATGCTGCTAACCAACAGCGCACAACAGGTTACTGAAACAGAGTGCTTCATAGAGTCCCCTCAATCCGGCTTATTCACAATGGCGTAATTATTTGTTTCGCCTGAAGGAAATGCAAACAACTTCCTGCAGAAAATTGATATTACGACTAAAAATCTGTGCGTGCGAAAACGATTTGATTATCGGCCAGATTTGCACAACACTGCGAGTCATAATCCCTGAATTCAGAGACGCTTATGACCGTTACCCGCCCTCGAGCACAACGCGGCGCCTTTCCGCCAGGAACCGAACATTATGGACGTTCACTGCTGGGGGCGCCGCTGATCTGGTTTCCGGCAGCCGTCGCCAGTCGCGACAGTGGTTTGATTATCGCGGGAACGCACGGTGACGAGAACGCGTCGGTGGTCACGCTCTCCTGCGCACTGCGCACGCTGACGCCCTCGCTGCGCCGCCACCATGTGATCCTTGCGGTAAACCCCGACGGCTGTCAGTTAGGTTTGCGTGCGAACGCCAACGGTGTCGATCTTAATCGCAATTTTCCGTCCGCCAACTGGAAAGCCGGAGAGACGGTTTATCGCTGGAACAGCGCGGCGCAAGAGCGTGACGTGGTGTTGTTGACGGGAGAGCATCCGGGTTCAGAACCGGAAACCCAGGCGTTATGTCAGTTGATCCATCGCATTCACCCCGCGTGGGTCGTCACCTTCCATGATCCGCTGGCCTGTATTGAAGATCCCAGAAGCAGTGAACTCGGCGAATGGCTGGCGCAGGCGTTTGAACTGCCGCTGGTGACCAGCGTGGGTTACGAAACGCCCGGCTCCTTTGGCAGTTGGTGTGCGGATCTGGAATTACACTGCATTACTGCGGAATTTCCGCCGATCTCATCCGATGAGGCCAGCGAGAAATATCTACAGGCGATGTCCACGCTCCTGCGCTGGCATCCTAAAGATGAAGTTGTCCGGTCGTAAAGTGCAGCGCGGGCTCCACATCGACAGCCAGCCAGGTCGGGCCATCAAGATCGGCAAAGCTGACCTGCGGCGTCAGCGGCAATGCGGCAGTAATCGCCCGTGACGTGCAAAGCATGCAACCCAGCATCAGCGCAAATCCCTGATTGCGGGCGTCAGCCGCCAGCGCCAGCGCCTCGGTCAGTCCGCCGGTTTTGTCCAGCTTGATATTGACCATTTCATAGCGCCCGTGCAGCGCTTTCAGGCTGCTACGGGTATGACAACTCTCATCCGCGCAGACCGGCAGCGGATGGATGAAATTTTCCAGCGCCGCGTCATCCTGCGCGGGAAGCGGTTGTTCCAGCATCGCCACGCCAAGATCGGCTAACAGCTGGCAGCGCGCCGCCAGTCCTTCCGCCCGCCATGACTCATTGGCATCGACAATCAGGGTCGCCTTTGGTACCGCCGAGCGAATCGCCACCATGCGCTCACTGATCAGCCGATCGTCCAGTTTCACCTTCAACAGTCGGGCTCCGGCTTCCCACAACGCCGCCGCGCTGGCCGCCATTTGTTCCGGTGTGCCAATCACCACGGTCTGCGCCGTGGCGATCGTCTCGGGCAACGGCACGCCGAGCGTTTCCGTCAGCGTTTGCTGCTGCTGGCGAGCCTGTAGATCCCACAGCGCACAGTCAACCGCGTTACGTGCCGCGCCCGCGGGGAGCAGTTGCTGTAACGCTTCCCGGGTCAGCCCTTTTTCCAGTTGCGGCACAATGCTCATGATCTGCGCCATCACGGACGCATCGCTTTCCCCGTAGCGCGGATAGGGCGTGCACTCGCCCGTCCCTTTCACGCCCTCTTCTTCCAGCTCAACCACCACGACACGCGCCTCACTGCGGCTGCCACGGGCAATCACAAAAGGGGTATGTAACGGCCAGGCTTCCTCGTATACCTTCACAGATCGCATTTTTTCTCCTTAAACCATGACGTGGTGGTTTGTGCGCTACACCGAAATAGCGTTTGCCGTGTTATCGGCTGTTGGCATAAACTAGCTGTGACGTTAACTATATGTAAACAGGAAGATAACCATGTCACAAACCGTTCATTTCCAGGGCAACCCGGTTGCAGTCGCCAACTCCATTCCTCAAGCGGGTAGCAAAGCGCAGCCTTTTACCCTCGTGGCAAAAGATCTGTCTGACGTCGCACTGAGCCAGTTTGCAGGCAAACGCAAAGTGCTGAACATTTTCCCGAGCATCGATACCGGCGTTTGCGCCGCATCGGTACGTAAGTTTAACCAACTGGCCACTGAGATCGACAACACCGTCGTACTGTGTGTGTCTGCTGACCTGCCGTTTGCCCAGTCCCGTTTCTGCGGCGCAGAAGGCCTGAGCAACGTTATCACGCTGTCCACGCTGCGTAACGCTGAGTTCCTGAAAAACTACGGCGTTGAAATCACTGAAGGCCCGCTGAAAGGCCTGGCCGCTCGCGCGGTGGTGGTTCTGGATGAAAATGACAACGTCATCTTCAGCCAACTGGTGAATGAAATCACCAACGAGCCAGACTATGCCGCCGCACTGGAAGTGCTGAAAGCGTAAGTCATCCCGGCAGACAAAAATGCCTCCATTTCGGAGGCATCTTTTTTACTCTTCACTCTTCTTCTGGTTCAGGCCATATTCGCGCAGTTTATTTGCAATCGCGGTATGAGAAACCCCCAGACGTTTCGCCAGCTTACGCGTACTGGGATAACTGCGGTACAACTGGGTCAATACCGAGCGCTCAAAGCGGCTGGTGATATCATCCAGCGAACCTTCCATCGCATCCTCGCCCACCGCCACCGTCGTCGCGTCGTAATCCGGCAGCAAAATATCCTGTGGCCGCAGTTCGTAACCTTCAAGCTGCGTCAGCGCCCGGTAGACGGCGTTTTTCAACTGGCGCACATTGCCAGGCCAGCCGTAGCGGGTCAACACCGTACTGAGATCGGCCGCCAGTTTGGGGCGCGGCACACCCTGCTCATCGGCAAAACGCGCCACGAACAGCTCGGTCAGCGGCATGATATCCTGCGGACAATCGCGCAGCGGCGGCAGATTCAGCGTCAGCACGTTAAGGCGATAATAGAGATCTTCGCGGAACAGTCCTTTCTGCACCAGTTCGACAAGATTCTTTTGCGTCGCGCAGATCACACGCACATCGACATGGACCTCATGGTCTTCCCCCACCCGGCGGAATGTGCCGTCATTAAGGAACCGCAGCAGTTTAGTCTGCATGCGCGGGGACATTTCGCCAATCTCATCAAGCAGCACCGAACCGCCGTTCGCCTGCTCGAAGAAACCTTTTTTGCCTTCCGGCGCATGGCCGAACAGTTCACTTTCCACCGCATCTTCCGGAATCGAGGCGCAGTTGAGCGCCAGATACGGTTTACCCGCACGTGGGCTGGCCTGATGACAGGCATGGGCAAACAGATCTTTACCGGTGCCGGTATCGCCGATAATCAGCAGCGGCGCACTCAGCATCGCCAGTTTGCGCGCCTGTTCAACCACGTGTTTCATTTTGCCGCTGACGGCGATGATCTGGCTGAAGGCGCTCACATCCTGGGTCGCCAGATTCTGCAACTGACGCCCCATTCGAATGGTTGAACGCAGCATCACCACCGCCCCGGTGAGCATGGTTTCGTCGGTTTCCCCTTGCAGAAAGACCGGCGTGATTTCCATCAGGAAATTCTGCCCGTTGATCACCACATGTTCGTTGTGGGAGGCCTGTGGATTGCCCTCCAGCCAGCGCTGAAAGTTAAAACCGTTGATCAGTTGAGCGGCGGTGTGGTTACGCATCCGCTCCGGGTTGAGCGCAAAGAGCTGGCAACTCGCCGGGTTCGCCATCTCAATTTTGCTTTTCAGATCCAGCGACAGGACAGGCTCAGGCAGCGCCTCAAGCAGCGCGCTAAGCGCAAGGTGTTCACGCTCTGACGGCATCCACGGCACGGTGCGTACGTCGGTGACGCCCGCAATGCGACGAATTTCCGCCATCAGGCTACTGAAGTGAGTGAACTCCAGTTCGGCAAAGTTAAGGTAGATTCGCCCGATGGGGTCAATCTCGATACCGCGCAAATCGATGCTGCGTAGCACCAGTAAATCGAGTAATTCGCGAGTCAGACCAAGCCGGTCTTCACAAAAGACTTCCAGACGCATGGGGGGGACCTTCACCTGAATAATGAGCTATAGATAAGATGATAAGCCAGGAATGGGGAAGCAGGAAGGTTTCTGTCAACAAATATTGACAGCATGACGGAAAAACAGGCGTTTCGGCGTAAAGTTACGCGGTCAACGCCTGCGGCAGCGTTACTTTTCTCGCGGAGAGCCGCTTTTCTGCACTGTCTCTTTGAGCTGGCCTATCAGCTGACGACGGAAATCCCCCAGACGCGGTTTGTCATCCTCCATCCACGGCAGCGGACGGCAAAGTTCCATCGCTTTGATCCCCAGTCGCGCGGTTAACAGTCCGGCCCCGATCCCCTGCGCGGCGCGGGTCGACAGGCGCGCGGCGAGATCCTGCGACATCCAGTCCATCCCCACTTCCCGCACCAGCTCGCTGGCCCCGGCAAAGGCGATATTGAGCAACACCAGACGGAACAGACGCAAACGGCTGTAATAACCCAGCTCAATACCGTACAACGTCGCGATACGGTTAATCAGTCGCAGATTGCGCCAGGCAATAAACGCCATATCCACCAGCGCCAGCGGGCTGACGGCGATCATCAGCGTCGACTCCGCCGCCGAACGGCTGATTTCGCGCCGCGCCTGGGCATCCAGTACCGGCTGAACCAGATGGGCGTAGAGGCTGACCACTTCGCGATCGTTTTGCGTTTCGTGAATCGAGGCATACCAGCGCTGTAGCGCAGGATGCGACTGGTCGATGCCAGCCTGCTGCGCCAGTTTCTCGCAGAAGGCGCGCCCTTTTCCGGCGCCGTGACTGTGCAGCAGGTCGCGCGCTTCATCGCGCTCGTGAGCACGCTGGCGCAAACGCCACAGACGTCGCCATTCGGTTGCCACCGATCCGACGCCCGCGCCGATAATCAGCGCCCCGGCCGCACAGCCACCGAGCGCCACCCAGTCCTGGGTTTGCCAGGCGTTCATCGTCCATTGTACGCCCTGTCCCACGACGCTTACGCCGAACAGTGCCAGGCCGCCCATCACCATCTTGCGCCACAGACTGCGCTTCGGACGCAGCGCCGCATCAATTACCGCTTCGGCCTGCCCCTCTTCTTCCAGCGGTTCATCGACAGTCGCCGGGGCAAAAGACTGGGCTTGCGTCTCGCTAAACGTTTGTTGCGCTTTAAAAGCCGGATTCTGCTCGACTTCAAGCGGACCGGCGAAATCAATCCGCGGTTTTATCGGTTCGCTCATCGCAATTTATCTCCTATTAAAAACTCCAGCGCGGCATCCAGACGAATGTGCGGCAGTGGCTTATCGACGTCCATCTTTTGTGGTCGAAATGCTTCAAACTGAAATCCCTGACTGTCCCAGAACGCCTGTCCCGGCAGTCGCGCCGGCACTTCGCCGGGGTAGACCGTCAGCGGTGAGCCATCGCTTAAGCGATTTCCACGCAGCGCCGGGATCTTCTCGCCGTTAACGTCAATCAACCCGCTGGTGGTTGCCTGGACGGAAGCCAGCCCCAGACAATCCATGCTGATCCCTTCAAACGCCGCATTCTGCCAGGCATCCTGAATCAACTGTTGCAGCAGCGACACCATATTGGCGTGCTGGTCGATAGTCACATGGTCCGCTTTGGTGGCGGCAAACAGCAGTTTGTCGATCACCGGCGAGAACAGCCGACGGAACAGCGTGCGCTGACCATAATGGAAACTTTGCATCAACTGGGTCAAGGCAAGGCGCATGTCGTTGAACGCCTGCGGCCCACTGTTGAGCGGTTGCAGGCAATCCACCAGGACAATCTGGCGGTCGAAACGCAGAAAGTGGTTTTTATAAAACCCCTTCACCACCTTTTCGCAATAGTAGTTAAAGCGCTCGCGCAGCATCCCGGCGTTGGTGTGTTTATCCGCCTGGGTCAGTCTGGATTCTCCCCACGCGTCCACATCCGGCCAGGGGAAAAATTGTAACGCTGGCGCACCGGCCATATCACCGGGCAGGACGAATCGCCCCGGCTGGATGAAATGCAGCCCCTGCTGTTTGCACTGATGCAGGTATTCCGTCCACGCCGCGGCGATGTCGGCCAGGCGATTTTCATCGGCGGTCGCCAGCGGATCCAGTCCTTGCGTCAGTTGTCGCCATTTCGCCGACCATTCCCCCCGCTGTCCGGTTAGCAACCCGGTCATCTGCCGTGACCAGCTCAGATAATCCTGCGCCAGCATCGGCAGGTCGAGCAACCATTCGCCGGGATAATCGACAATCTCCAGATACAGCGTCGACGTCTCTTTGAAGTGACGCAGCAGTGAATCATTGGATTTATAGCGCAGCGCCAGGCGAATTTCGCTGACCCCACGGGTTGGCGTCGGCCACGTTGGCGGATCGCCATACAACTGGGCAAGCCCTTCATCGTAGGTAAAGCGGGGAATGCCAAAATCACGCTGGGGAACCCGTTTCACCCCGAGCAGGCGCTCTTCACGCACCGCGCTGAGCAGCGGCAGTCGCGCCCCGGCGTGAATATTCAGTAACTGGTTAACCATTGCGGTGATAAATGCGGTTTTTCCGCTCCGGCTCAGCCCGGTGACCGCGAGGCGCAAGTGCCTGTCTACGCCGCGATTAACCAGCGCATTGAGTTCATTGGTGAGTCTCTTCATCGCCATCCCGTTATACCTGAAGACCAGAAAAAAGTGTAACGCATCCCTTTATTGTGGGGGCAGGCTGTTGATTTTCAACCGTGTTGCAGTACTAAAAACAGGTGTGACACTGTCACAAAAAACGATTTAATAGCATGAATACGTAAACGACGGTAGAGTTGTTACACCCTCTCTCTTCGTCAGGAGCACCTTATGCCAGAGTTCTGTTTTTATCAAAAAGGACAGCACATCAGAACACTGAAAAGAACCGACGTGGATGCCGCATTGCGACTGACTGAACAGGGCTACGAGAAGCAATTTGAAGAGATCAACGCCACAGACGAAGAACAGGCGCTTGCCCGTTTTGCGGATATCCGCAAGGAAAGGCTGATCGATCAGCAAAACTTTTTAGCCGGTGCGGGCGTCATGCCGCTCATCGGGGTTTTAGCGACTGCATTAACCACCCTTTTTGCAAAAAAGAAAGGCTAGCAGCCCAACAATCGACATTGCGGGCTGTTACAGATGAAAACAAGAGATAATGATTAAATACGGCAGAGATTAATTTCCGGAATAGCGTTTTGAGATCTTTGCCGCCATGCGGCTTAAAAATGGCTCCAGTGCCAGAGCCAGCAACATTTTCAGTGGGCGGCGGGCGACGGATTTCACCGCCCACCCTGCGACACCCGCCGGGCCGTAGCGCAGGGCGGTCAGAAGCACCAGCTTACCTGCTATTTTCAACCCGGGTTTTACCTTTTGCCCGGTGCGTTGCCAGCGATTGTTCATCTCAGCCCTCTTTAAATGACTTACAACTGACGGAAACGGCTACGCAAGGTAAACGTGTCCGAGGTGACATACCGTTCCATTTCACGTAAGCGTTTCTCCCCCGCCGCCAGCTCTTTATCGACGATATCCAGCAGCTCGCCGCTGGACGGTTGCTGCTCACCTGCCGCAAGGTTGTCCGGCATCGGATCGAGCACAAACGCCAGAATGATGTAGGCGACCAGGGTGAAAAAGGCCAGCCCGAAGAAGATCGACAACACCACTAAAATGCGCACCAGTTTTACCGGTACATCCAGATACTGCGCGATCCCCGCGCAGACGCCCCGCACCATGCCTTGCTGTGGAATGCGCCATAATTTTTTGTTCAGATCAATGCCGCCCATTAGCGATCCCTCCAGTTCGGATGTTCCGCATCAAGAATATCTTCCAGCGCCTGGATACGTTCACGCATACGCTGCGCGTCGTCAGTCAACTGAACTAAACGTTGCTGTTCGCTTTGCGATAACTCCCCACGGCTGGAACGGTTGCTGTAATGCAGCCATAACCAAATCGGTAACACAAACAGCACGAAAATGGTTAACGGAATGGCCAGAAATAGCGCGCTCATGAGTACTCCTTACTGGTGATGAGCGGCGGCGCGTTCAGACGCCGCCAGATATTATTATTGCTTGTCTTGCTGCATTTTGGCTTTCAGCTGCGCCAGCTGTTCGCTGATTTCATCATCCGCTTTCAGGTCGGCAAACTGCTGATCCAACGTTTTCTGTTTGCCAAAGTTGTGGCTTTCCGCTTCAGCTTCCATGTGGTCGATGCGACGCTCGAAAGATTCAAACCGCGCCATCGCTTCATCCAGCTTACCGCTGTCCAGTTGACGACGCACGTCACGGGATGAGCTTGCCGCCTGGTGACGCAGCGTCAGCGCCTGCTGGCGAGCACGGGTTTCGCTGAGTTTGTTTTCCAGCTCACCAATCTCTTTCTTCATGCGCGTCAGCGTATCGTCCACCAGCGTCACTTCGTGCTCCAGATTACCAATCAGATCGGTCAGTTTCTGTTTCTCGATCAGTGCGGCACGGGCCAGATCGTCTTTCTCTTTACGCAGCGCCAGTTCCGCTTTTTCCTGCCACTCTGTCTGCTGAGCCGTCGCCTGTTCGATGCGACGTGATAACTGTTTCTTTTCCGCTAGCGCACGTGCCGAGTTGGAACGCACTTCAACCAGCGTATCTTCCATTTCCTGAATCATCAGACGAACCAGCTTCTGCGGATCTTCCGCTTTCTCAAGCAGTGCGTTGATGTTGGCATTCACGATGTCGGCGAAACGAGAAAAAATACCCATAATTCTATCCTCACATTTTTCTGATGTCGGGCGATGCCCTGCTGATTCTCTAATACAATCTGCGTGCCAACTTTTTAATACTTTGATTTTACTTGAGATGTACTGTTTTACCTCGATAAGAAAACAGGGTAAAGTGGTGAAATACACTAACATGTGGCGAAATTAATCATGGCTGAATACAAAGATAATCTGTTAGGAGAAGCCAACAGTTTTCTGGAGGTGCTGGAGCAGGTTTCGCGTCTTGCGCCGCTCGATAAGCCGGTACTGATCATCGGTGAACGCGGAACCGGGAAGGAACTGATTGCCAACCGCCTGCATTATCTCTCCTCTCGCTGGCAGGGGCCGTTTATTTCGCTCAACTGCGCGGCGCTGAATGAAAACCTGCTCGACAGCGAACTGTTCGGCCATGAAGCTGGTGCATTTACCGGTGCGCAAAAGCGCCATCCGGGACGCTTTGAACGCGCCGACGGCGGCACGCTGTTTCTGGATGAACTGGCTACCGCGCCAATGCTGGTGCAGGAAAAGCTGCTCAGAGTGATTGAATACGGCGAACTGGAGCGCGTCGGCGGCAGCCAACCGTTGCAGGTGAACGTGCGTCTGGTTTGCGCCACCAATGCGGATCTTCCGGCGATGGTCAACGAAGGCACCTTCCGCGCGGATCTCCTTGACCGTCTGGCGTTCGACGTGGTGCAACTGCCGCCACTGCGCGAGCGTCAGGCCGATATCATGCTGATGGCGGAACACTTTGCCATTCAGATGTGCCGTGAAATTCGCCTGCCGCTGTTTCCCGGATTTACGCCGCATGCCAGAGAGGCGCTGCTGAACTACGCCTGGCCGGGAAATATCCGTGAATTAAAAAACGTGGTCGAGCGTTCGGTATACCGACATGGCACCAGCGAGTCACCGCTGGATGAGATTGTGATCGATCCATTCAAACGCCACGTGCCGACGCCCCCCGTCGCAGAAACGGTGGCAACGGGCCCTTCGCTGCCCCTCGATTTACGCGAGTTTCAGCAACAGCAGGAGAAAACGTTACTGCAAACGAGTCTGCAACAGGCAAAATTTAACCAGAAGCGGGCGGCACAATTACTGGGACTGACCTATCACCAGTTGCGCGCACTGCTCAAAAAACATCAGATTTAGCGCCTCTCGCCCGCCAATTGCGCATATTTGCGTCAGTTGCCCGCAGACATTTGTACCTGGCGGGCGATAGTGCGATACACTTTGCAAATCGTACCTAAAAACCTTAAAAATTATGCGCCTGGTTTTATCGTCTCTGGTAGTGATGGCTGGACTTCTGAGTGGTCAGGCTACTGCCGCGCCTGAAGCTGCCCCACGTGAAGATATCCGCGACAGTGGCTTTGTCTACTGCGTCAGTGGACAGGTCAACACCTTCAATCCGCAAAAAGTGAGCAGCGGGCTGATTGTCGACACCCTCGCCGCCCAGCTCTATGACCGGCTGCTGGATGTCGATCCTTATACCTATCGTCTGGTCCCTGAACTGGCTGAAAGCTGGGAGGTGCTGGACAACGGCGCAACGTACCGCTTCCACCTGCGTCGCGACGTGGCGTTTCAAAAAACGGCCTGGTTTACCCCTACCCGCAAACTGAATGCCGACGACGTGGTTTTTACCTTTCAGCGCATCTTTGATCGCAACCATCCGTGGCATAACGTCAACGGCGGCAATTTCCCCTATTTCGACAGTCTCCAGTTCGCCGATAACGTGCAGAGCGTACGTAAACTTGACAGCAACACCGTGGAATTTCGGCTGACGAAACCGGACGCCTCTTTCTTATGGCACCTGGCAACCCACTATGCGTCCGTGATGTCGGCTGAATATGCCGGGCAACTGGCAAAGCAGGATCGCCAGGAGCAGCTTGACCGCCAGCCGGTCGGTACCGGTCCGTTCCAGCTTTCCGAGTATCGCACCGGGCAATACATTCGCCTGCAACGGCATGAAAAATTCTGGCGCGGTAAGCCGCTGATGCCGCAGGTGGTGGTCGATCTGGGTTCTGGCGGAACCGGGCGCTTATCGAAACTGCTCACCGGCGAATGTGATGTGCTGGCCTGGCCTGCCGCCAGCCAGTTGACGATCCTGCGTGATGACCCGCGTCTGCGTCTGACGCTGCGTCCGGGGATGAACATCGCCTACCTGGCGTTTAACACCAGCAAAGCCCCGCTGAATAATCCGGCGGTGCGCCACGCGCTGGCGCTGGCAATCAATAACCAGCGTCTGATGCAGTCCATCTATTACGGCACGGCAGAAACGGCAGCGTCTATTTTGCCTCGCGCCTCGTGGGCGTATGACAACGAGGCTAAAATAACAGAATACAATCCGACCAAAGCCCGCGAGCAGCTCAAAGCGCTGGGGCTGGAGAATCTGACGCTGCGCCTGTGGGTGCCGACCAGCTCCCAGGCGTGGAACCCCAGTCCGCTGAAAACGGCTGAACTTATCCAGGCGGATATGGCGCAGATTGGGGTGAAAGTGGTGATTGTACCGGTTGAAGGTCGTTTCCAGGAGGCGCGGTTGATGGACATGAACCATGATCTGACGTTGTCCGGCTGGGCAACCGACAGTAACGATCCGGACAGTTTCTTCCGCCCGCTACTCAGCTGCGCGGCCATCAATTCACAGACCAACTTCGCCCACTGGTGCGATCCGGAGTTCGACAACGTGCTGCGCAAAGCGCTCTCTTCTCAGCAGCTTTCCGCGCGTATTGATGCGTATGATGAAGCGCAAAATATTCTTGCCAGGGAGTTGCCGATCCTGCCGCTTGCCTCGTCGCTGCGTCTGCAGGCCTATCGGTATGACATTAAAGGTCTGGTGTTGAGTCCGTTTGGTAACGCCTCTTTCGCGGGCGTATCGCGCGAGAAAAACGATGAGGTGAAAAAACCATGATTATCTTCACCCTGCGTCGTTTGCTGTTGCTGATGGTCACTCTGTTTTTTCTGACTTTTATTGGCTTCAGCCTCAGCTATTTTACGCCGCATGCGCCGCTTCAGGGCGCATCGCTGTGGAATGCGTGGGTGTTCTGGTTCAATGGCCTTATTCACTGGGATTTTGGCGTCTCCAGCATTAACGGACAGCTTATCTCCGAACAGCTCAAAGAGGTGTTCCCGGCCACCATGGAACTGTGCACGCTGGCGTTCGGTTTCGCGCTGATGGTGGGGATTCCGGTGGGTATGCTGGCGGGCATCACCCGTAACAAGTGGCAGGATCGCCTGATCAGCGCCCTCGCCCTGCTCGGTTTTTCAATCCCCGTATTCTGGCTGGCGCTGCTGCTGACCCTTTTCTTTTCGCTGAATCTCGGCTGGCTGCCAGTGTCGGGCCGTTTCGATCTGCTGTATGAAGTTAAGCCGGTCACTGGCCTTGCCATTATCGATGCCTGGATCTCTGACTCCCCCTGGCGCGATGAGATGGTGATGAGCGCCGTGCGTCATATGGTATTGCCAGTGCTGACGCTGGCGGTCGCGCCGACCACGGAAGTGATTCGCCTGATGCGCATCAGTACTATCGAGGTGTTCGATCAGAACTACGTTAAGGCCGCCGCCACGCGCGGTCTGTCTCGGTTTACGATCCTGCGCCGTCATGTGCTGCATAACGCTCTACCGCCGGTGATCCCCCGTCTCGGGCTACAGTTTTCAACCATGCTGACGCTGGCGATGATCACCGAAATGGTCTTTAGCTGGCCGGGGCTTGGCCGCTGGCTGATCAACGCCATCCGCCAGCAGGATTACGCCGCGATCTCCGCCGGCGTGATGGTGATTGGTTCGCTGGTCATCATCGTTAACGTGATTTCCGATATTCTGGGTGCTATGGCTAACCCTCTGAAACATAAGGAATGGTATGCCTTACGATAGCGTGTATAGCGAAAAGCGCCCGCCAGGTACGCTGCGCACCGCATGGCGCAAATTTTATGGCGATACCACAGCAATGGTCGGCCTGTACGGATGTGCGGGACTGGTGGTGTTATGCATATTCGGCAACTGGTTTGCGCCGTATGGCATCGATCAGCAGTTCCTCGGCTATCAGTTGCTGCCGCCGTCCTGGTCACGTTATGGTGAAGTCTCCTTCTTCCTCGGCACCGACGATCTGGGGCGTGATGTCCTGAGCCGCCTGCTCAGCGGCGCGGCCCCCACGGTCGGCGGCGCGTTTGTCGTTACGCTTGCCGCAACGCTGTGCGGACTGTTGCTGGGGGTCGTCGCGGGGGCAACGCACGGTCTGCGTTCCGCCGTGCTTAACCATATTCTTGATACGCTGCTGTCGATTCCGTCTCTGCTGCTGGCGATCATCGTTGTCGCCTTCGCCGGGCCGCATTTGACCCACGCCATGTTTGCCGTCTGGCTGGCGCTGCTGCCGCGTATGGTTCGCTCGGTCTATAGCATGGTGCATGATGAACTGGAAAAAGAGTACGTCATCGCGGCGCGCCTTGATGGCGCCTCGACGCTCAACATCCTCTGGTTCGCCATTCTGCCTAACATTACTGCGGGTCTTATCACTGAAATCACCCGCGCCTTGTCGATGGCAATCCTGGATATCGCCGCGCTGGGTTTTCTTGACCTTGGCGCGCAGCTCCCCTCGCCGGAATGGGGCGCCATGCTGGGCGATGCGCTGGAGCTGATTTACGTTGCGCCGTGGACGGTGATGCTGCCTGGTGCGGCGATCATGATAAGCGTCCTGCTGGTCAACCTGCTGGGTGACGGCGTTCGCCGCGCTATTATTGCGGGGGTGGAATAATGCCATTACTGGATATCCGCAACCTGACCATTGAATTTAAAGCCGGTGAAGAGTGGGTCAAAGCCGTCGACCGCGTCAGCATGACCCTCAGCGAAGGTGAGATTCGCGGGCTGGTGGGTGAATCAGGTTCTGGTAAAAGCCTGATTGCGAAAGCGATTTGTGGTGTCGCCAAAGACAACTGGCGCGTCACCGCCGACCGGATGCGTTTTGACGATATCGACCTGCTGCGCCTTTCGCCACGCGAACGACGCAAGCTGGTGGGGCACAACGTCTCGATGATCTTCCAGGAGCCGCAGTCGTGTCTGGATCCTTCCGAGCGCGTGGGTCGCCAGTTGATGCAAAACATTCCGGCCTGGACCTACAAAGGCCGTTGGTGGCAGCGCATTGGCTGGCGCAAACGCCGCGCCATTGAGCTGCTGCACCGCGTGGGGATTAAAGATCATAAAGACGCGATGCGCAGCTTCCCCTATGAACTGACCGACGGTGAATGCCAGAAGGTGATGATCGCCATCGCGCTGGCGAATCAGCCGCGACTGCTGATCGCGGACGAACCGACCAACGCGATGGAGCCGACCACCCAGGCGCAGATCTTCCGCCTGCTGACGCGGCTGAATCAGAACAGCAATACCACGATTCTGCTGATCAGCCACGACCTGCAAATGCTCAGCCAGTGGGCGGATAAAATTAACGTGCTGTACTGTGGTCAGACGGTAGAAACGGCGCTGAGCAAAGAGCTGGTGACGACGCCGCATCATCCGTACACACAGGCGCTGATTCGCGCTATTCCTGACTTTGGTAGCGCAATGCCGCACAAGAGTCGTCTGAACACGATGCCTGGAGCCATACCGTTGCTGGAACAATTGCCGATTGGTTGCCGTCTGGGGCCGCGCTGTCCGTATGCGCAGCGCGAATGTATTGAAACGCCGCGTCTGACCGGGGTGAAAAACCATCTCTACGCCTGTCATTTCCCGCTAAACATGGAGAGAGAGTGAGATGGTCGAGACCTTACTCGAAGTCCGCAATCTGAGTAAAACCTTTCGCTATCGCACGGGCTGGTTTCGTCGCCAGACCGTGGAAGCCGTAAAACCACTGAGCTTTACGCTGCGCGAACGCCAGACGCTGGCCATCATTGGCGAGAACGGCTCCGGTAAATCGACGCTGGCAAAAATGCTGGCAGGCATGGTGGAACCGACCGGTGGTGAACTGCTGATTGACGATCATCCGCTCAAATTCGGCGATTATTCGTTTCGCAGTCAGCGCATTCGCATGATTTTCCAGGATCCGTCGACATCGCTGAACCCGCGTCAGCGTATTTCTCAAATCCTCGATTTTCCGCTGCGCCTGAATACCAATCTTGAGCCGGAACAGCGCCGCAAGCAGATCATCGAAACCATGCGGATGGTCGGACTGCTGCCCGATCACGTCAGCTACTATCCCCATATGCTGGCACCGGGACAAAAACAGCGTCTGGGGCTGGCGCGTGCGATGATCCTGCGTCCGAAAGTGATTATTGCCGATGAGGCGCTGGCGTCATTAGACATGTCGATGCGCTCACAGCTCATTAACCTGATGCTGGAATTGCAGGAAAAACAGGGTATTTCGTATATCTACGTGACCCAGCACCTTGGCATGATGAAGCACATCAGCGACCAGGTGCTGGTGATGCATCAGGGGGAAGTGGTTGAGCGCGGCAGCACCGCAGATGTTCTCGCCTCGCCGCTGCATGAGCTGACCAAACGGCTGATTGCCGGGCATTTTGGCGAGGCGTTAACGGCAGATGCGTGGCGAAAAGATCGGTGATCACACATTGACAGGTGGCATTAAACTTTGCGGTAGCTCCAGCCCGGAGTCACCGCGAATGAGCTTTCTATGTTAGTAATATTGCTTGCAGAGAGGCTTTTTTATGACAACATATTTAGTCAATCACTTTCCTGGTATGACATCCCCTGACTAAAATAAATATCGCGTTTAATTTGGCATCATGACTAACACACTCGACCCCGTGTGAAAGCCTTCCGTTGTCACACCAGTTAATAAATCTTCAATGGATAACTGTGAGTTCCCTTTGCTTATTAACATAGGCGTATTCAACGGTTCCTTATTAACCGTAATTTCAGACAACCCTTCATCAAGATAGATATATTTATCTGTCGATGGCAAGTACGAACACAGTCGACAACATGCGTCTGGCGTATCTTCAAAGGCCATAGTGACCGTGTTTATGAAGCTCATAAAAATGGTCACCAAAGGAAATTATATTTAGGTAATAGTCGGTTAGAAAGTTACCATCACATCTAAAAGTACACACCCCACCATACAAAAAATGATATTATTCAATATATTTCTTGTATTATTTTGGTTCGAAATGCACTTTTTATTTTAAATAACAAATACCCCCTGAATGAAGGGTAAATGGCTAGTTTTGGTACGTGCACTCGCAGTTAATTAACCTGATACTACAATTGCAAGAGAAACAGGGGCTCACTTATATTTACGTCCCCCAGCATCCCAGCATGATGAAACACATTAACGATCAGGTGTTGGTGTTGCATCAGGGTGCCGTGGTTGAGCGCGAGAGCACCACAAATGTTCTCGCCTCACCGCTGCATGAACTGAGCAAACGGCTGATTGCTGGGCATTTTGGCGAGATATTAACCGCCTATGCGTGGCGAAAGAACGGTGACAAAACATATTCCAGCAGAATTTCGTTAGCACAGTCCTGGACGGAAGGAAATATAGGCCGGGTGAGGTAAAGCACCACCCGGCAATCTACTAATCACAGCTAAACCGAAAATTCTCAAGGTCAATATGGCATCATCACCAATACACTCGATCCTGTATGGAAGCCTTCAGTCGTTATGCCTGTCAATAGATCCTGAACAAGCAGTTCAGAGTTACCCGGTTCTAATGTAATCGCTGTATTTAACGACTTACCATCTACGGTGACTTCTGATCTCCCTTCATCCAGGTAGATATATTTATCCTGAGTTACCAGATTAAATGTAACTGTCATTTCAGCGGTACACTGGATGCCCATATTTTCTTTGGCTATACTACCCTCTGCGTTTTGAAGTGAGATATTTCCATGCTCTAATACCAATTGCGGAGTGGTAATTTTGCACCATTCGTCAGCGGGAGGGACATCCATACACCCCCCGGGTTTCAGTGCTGTATCCCACAAATCATTTCCAATTGGAATTGCAGCATAGGCGACACATTCTTTGAAACCATTCGGGCCTTCATGATCTATCGTAGTAACACCGCTATCTACATCATAAACCTCTTTAGCCAGTTGACCTATGGTTTGTATACCATCTGATTCTCGTCCTCCGCCTCCCGCACCGGCAACAACATATCTCACCCCATCTTCAGTGTGCTTATGACCTAATGTAACCCAATAGTTAGCTGGAAGAACAACATCAGCAGCAGACCCAATTTCAATAAGCGACTGTTTTATATAATAAGTAGCACCCACATTACCATGATAAGAAACACTTAAGGAAGTTATTATGGGATATTGTCCTGCAAATCCAAAAAATGGCAAAAACATCAACATAATTATTAATTTTTTCATAGCTAAATCCACTACTGACAGTCAAAAATAAAAAGTTTAGGTAGTTAATTTCCAGAGCGTAATCACATGCTCCAGAATAACATCAAGCGTTACCTGAACACAGATACCAAAACATATTAGTACCGTTTAAATATTGATAAGGCATAGCCTTGTTTACGGCAAGCACAAACAGCCTCGAAAGCATAGAATCTGAAATATATTCAACGATCATCAAAGATGATTATACTTTGACATTAATCGTTTAGCAAGTGACCATTATATCTAAAAATACACTCTTCATTATACTTAAATAATATTATTCAACTTATTTTTAGTATTATTTTGGACTGAAATACATTCTTCATTTTAAATAACACATAGCCCCTGGATGGAGGGTAAATGGCTGGTTTTTGGTACACACGGCCGGACAAACGTCTTAGTACCGGCCATTTTTGGTGAGGTGTTAAGAGAAAGATTGCCAGATAAGCGACAAGGCGATATCAATCTGTCTTGTTTTTATTGACAGTTAAATCGCACATCCTCAGGCCACATCACATTCGCCCTGAGACACAGCGTCTGCGCTGACGGTGCGCCCAGGGCGCGGTAAATCATCAGCAAGCTGTTATAGACATCCGGATTATTATGTACCCGGATGTAGGCTTCAGCCCACGTCTGGAATTGCGTCAGCAGTGTGGGATCCTGCGTGATGTTGAATTTCATCAGCAAAGCGACATGCCGGTCAAAATCGAGTCGCTCATACTGGCTCCATGGGTTAATCAACGAGGCGACAACCGTGCTTTCATCCTGTGCCAGCGGCACCAGTCCTTGTTGTTCAATCCGGGTTAACTGAACCTCGGTAATCACCCCCGTAACCATAAAGACCAGCACGCCGCTCGCGACTATTCCCGCTCCAATACGCTGCGCGTTATCAAAACGGCTCACAGAATGGTGAACACGCCCAGCAGGGCCAGTGATTACCAGCAAAAGAATCAGCGTAATGCCGTGGGTGACGGACTGATAAAGCGGGTATTCCAGATTCACATGCAGCGCAATCGGCAGCAACAGCGCCAGACCGGCCCAGCGACGTCCGCCCTTCCCCCACAGACGTTTTAGAATGCCGCCGACCATCAGCAGCACACCCGCTACCGCCACCACTCCACCTTCCATCCAGGTATAGAGCAGCTCATTATGTGGATACATAATGGTGGTATATCTGAGACCCGCAGGCATCAAATAGGCCAACTGACCGAAGAGCGCCTCAAAACTGCCGTAGCCGTTGCCAACAAAAGGATGGTTGAGAATAAGCTGCCACGTAAGCCGGAGAATATACCAACGCTCCAGCGTCGAGCCCTCTTTTTCGACCATCGACGGGATCATACCAGGAAAGAGTTGTGGGCCAAACCGAAGCAGAAACAGACCTATCATCACACCGACAGCCAGCAACAACAGCGCCACACCGGTCCGTCGTGTTTTCCCGGCGATAACCAGCAAAATAACAGCCCCGATGGCGGCCCCAAGATAGCCGGTGCGACTTTGTACCAGCACCAGCATGGCGGGGATGAACACCAACGCAATCGCGCTGAGGTTTGCCGGTATCCTATGGCGACATCGCGTAAACAACCACAGAGCACAGAGCAACCCCGTTGCCAGGAAAGACGCATACACATTGACCTGCTGGAAACTGCCATAAGGCCGTTTGCCTACCAGGTTTGGTAAATCGCTCAGTTGTACCGCACCGTAAATCACCTGGAGGATAGCAGCAGCGACCAGAATCAGTAGCCACGGATTTCTGAGACGAAAGCTACAGCCCGATCTCAGCAACAACAACCAAACCGCTATTAGCCCCCACAGCGCCAGTACCTTCGGCAGCGCATTCCACTGCCAGGCGATAACCGGCGACCAGAGGATCGGCAGCGACCACAGCACCGCACCAGTCATTATCCAGCCGGTTCCCGGTGGAAAAATGCAGCGCCCAGCTTTAACCGTGAATATGCACACGATGACAATGAGTGCCATCGCCCCCCAGGCCAGTACGTTTTGCGGTAACTCTAGTCCTGTGCCGCCACGATTGGGTAATTCATACAGAAATCCAATACAAAGCCAGAGAAAAAAAAGAGTGAAATACCACCATCATTTTTTGGAAGAATTAAAAAACGGTTCAATAAATACTTCATGTATAATATCGCTATAATTGGCACTTAAGGTATATAATGAAAATGCGAGGCAACTTCTCAGCAGTAATACTGGAATATCAATTAATAAGGAGTTATAACCAACACACTTGACCCAGTGTGTAAACCTTCTTTGGAGACACCCGTTAACCTGTCGTCTATCGGTATGTTTGAGTTGCCCTGATTCAGAGTCATGATATTATCCAGAGTCTGGTCATCTACCATGATTTCACATCATCAAGGTAGATCTAATTATCACCCAATCAACAAAATATCACTTGAGTTTCATTGGTATAATATACACCTAAACTCGCTTTTACTGCGCTACCTTCTGCATCTCTTAAATCGATAGAAATTAATGACATTTTCTCATTAATCCTACCTGCAAAACTCTATTCAAAAATATGAAATGTGACTTCATGATTTTTACTCTGTTACTGATATACCAGTACGAAGGTGGCTATTGCGTTGAAATCACCGGGTATTATTTGTTCGTTCGTTATAGCCGATGGTTTCCCCTGTACATAGGCATTAAATGTCAGCGCGTTATTGCCCTGAGACAATGGCTGATATGGGCTGGCTTTATTAATAGCCAGTGGGGTGCCATCAACAAGTTCCAGTCCTACAGCGACCCCTTTCGCAACACTTGACGGCTCCAGCGCCAGCATCGTGGTTAACTCATCATCAGGAGTACCTTCAAACGTCACACTGACCGTCTTCATCAGTGCAGGATCACAATTTTCCAGATAAATAATAAACGGCTGGCTTTTGGTGCGCTGATACTGGTACAGCCCTTTTACGATCACCGAGCCAAAACTCAGCTTGATATTGCTATCGCCATCGGGAATCCTACAGGGCTCCGCCACCAGTGCACCGGAAAAATGAACATTGTTGTCTACCGCCTGAACGCCATTTGACAACACCGCCCCCGTCAACAGGAGAAAAGAGAAGGTCATTAATTTCATGTTCATGTCCTACATATAGTCCGTGCGCAGCGTCATGGTGGCTGCAAATGCCCCTTCCGTCAGCGTCACCGACTGATCCTGAACCGGCACCGCTTCAATGGCCGGCGGTGAGTCGGGGTCACTGACGACGATGCGTGTAGAAAAACTTGCAGCCACACCATCCACCAGGATACGGATCCCGAGCCCCGGTTTATCTGTCTGTATGGCGGAATTGTCATAAGTCGCATGCTGTGTAGTATCAATAACAATCGCCAGGCTGTTAACGGTGTAACCTGCCTTACAGTTCACCGTATATTTCACCGGCTGTTTGTAGTTGTTGCCGTCAATTTTGTTGACGCCCAAATCATCGCCAAACGCCACTTTAATTATCTCGCCGTTGCTGATAGAGCACGGCGGCACCACCAGCGTGCCGCGAAATTGCATATCGCCACTCGCCAGTACCGAAAAAGGCAGGAGTAGCGCTAAGAGTGAAATGATCCGTTTCATTGATACTCCACCAACATGGTCGCACTTGCTGTAAATAACCCGGTTTGCAGTCGTGCTCCCGGTTTCTGCACCAGTAGCGCCTTCAGCGTCGGCTTCGCAGCAGCAGAGCTAAAAATGATCCCCGTATTGAGTGAATAATCCATACCGTTAGCCTTGATCTTCACGCCCAGATTGGCGATTGACGTGGTCAGTACATTATTGTCAAAAGCAACGCCTGTACCCTGAATCGTCATTTTCAGCAACTTGGTGGTATCCATACTGCTGCAATCCAGGTCATAGCTAATGTTCTTTTCCACCAGACCGGCAGCCACATCGGTCACCGCTATATTGTTGCCAAAATCGACCGTAATTGGCCCCTGCGGGTTAATATCACAGGGAGCGGAATTAACAGTGACATTTACTGTTATCGTCGTCGTATTCGTGTAGTTGTCTTCTGCCCTGACCTGTGTGCTGGCAGTCGTCATTGCGGCAAGCGCTATAAACCACGTCGTCTTCCTCATGGCCTCTCCTACTGATAAATCATGCTGAAGTTGATCACGGCATGATACGGTCCGGCCACAAACATGGCGCCTGTACGTTCCGGTTGCAGAGTAAACACCACTTCATCCTGACCCGGATTGAGCAGCAGGCTGTCACCCATACGCGACAGCGGCACCGTTTCACCACGGCTGTCACGCAGGCGTAGACCAATACCCGATGCACCGGTCACCTTTATCAGGTCCGGATTGCTTTCATCTGCCACAGCCACAAAGCGCGCCTTGTAAGGTGGTTGCAGCGTGCTGACCGTAGTGGTCATCGGCGTGATGTTGGTGCTCCAGTTCGCCAGTTCCGGACAGTCGTGCAGGTAAATCTTCACCGTGATGGGCGCTGGCGCTTTACCGACCAGATTTACATCCGCACGCGAGGTACTACCCAGGTTCACATCCTGCCAGGCCGAATCCATTGTCATACGACAGGTGTTTTCCAGCAGATCGCCGTGAACATACAGGGTTCCGGTATCAACCAGCGGTTTTTCATCTTCTGCATTTACCGCCCCGCTGACGACCATCAACAGACCGGTGACCAACAGGGTTTTCATCATTCCGTTCATCTACCGTTCCTCCCTCAAGCCCCGAATTATTTATCTTTCAGCAGCTTTGCCGTACAACTGGCGCCGCCGCAGGAGAACTGAATCTGTGGACGTCCACCGTAATCGTTGAGATAGGTCAGCACCGGCGAATTACCCAACGCACTGGCTGATGCCTCGATGGGTGTCTGCCCTTTCGGCGCCACCATGATCGGTTTGAATCCTACCGGTTTGCCTTTAGCCGCAGGACTCCCTTCCACAATGGTCAGGTAATAGGGCGACGGGTTATTAACCACGTATTTATCCCCCTGACGAGTGAGAGTCACTTTCTCCACCCAGTCGCCTTTTGCCGCCTGGTTTTTGTCCAGGGCAATGGCTGCCGGACGGTAGAACAGCTTGATGCGGGTCTGCAGCGCAATCTGCAGCACATTCGCTTTGGTGCTGCGCGGCGGGATCTCGCGCAGGTTAAAATAGAACAGGCTTTCACGATCCTGCGGCAAGGCGCTGAGAGCTGGTGAGGTCTGCACCTTCACCTGACTTTTGGCCCCCGGTTCAATGCGTTGCACTGGCGGCAGCACCGTCAACGGCGAGGAAATTTTGTTACCCTGCTCGTCTTCTATCCAACCCTGGGCCAGATACGGCAGGTTTTTGTTCTCATTGCTAATATTCAGGCTGATGGATTTCTCGCCGCCGTTGACAATTACGCGGGTACGATCCAGCGCAATAGCCGCACTTGCCTGCTGTGCTACCAGAATGCCGGTCAGGGCAATAGCCAGAACAGAAATACTTTTTTTACAGTTAAACATCTTCATTATTCACTCAGTTAATATTGATCTTTGCCGACAGCTTAGCTCTGGCACGGCAGTAACAAATTTCCGCTCTGGCTCAGTTCAGTTAATCTCTCTGGCACAGTAACGGCGCACTGCACGTCTCCGTCCCAGCTCACATTCAGTTTTGCCCCCGGCTTCAGACCGCTCAGGTACGTCTGGCCTTCGTCATTAACAATACCCACTTCCTGTTTTTCGGCGTTCTGCACACTGGCGCCAAACGGCGGGAAGGTCCCGTCGGCCAGGCGAATAATCCCCATCGCCTTCATGCCCGACACCACGTTGAACTTCCGGTAACCAATCGCCCCTTCCGTCAGGGTGGCCTGCACGACTGATGAGGAGGCTTCGGCATCATCCGGCAGGTCGTTGATATTGATACGCAGGTTGTTTTTGCTGTAATCGCTCACATCCGCCACAACTGCTTTGCCAAACATATTGGTCCGGGTGCTGTCGCTGTAACCCTGCACCGGAATACCCGTCGCATCGCCAGTATCTACCATCACCCGAGTTCCCCCCGAACTGTTCACCCGGTGAAGTGCCGCGCCGTGAGTGGTGGCGGTTATCCCGCCGCGAAGCGACAGTCCCGCCGAGGTGTACTGGTTTTGCTGGTAATCGACGTTGGCGGTCACATCGGCAATATCCGCAGAGTGGTCGTAATAGCCGCTCAGGCTGCCGCCGTCTTCGCGGCCGCCAGCGGCAATACGGTAGTTATCACCATTTTTCAACCGATCGCTATACGCCAGGTCGTGGCTGTTGCTGTCACCGTTCATCGAACCGTTATAACTCACGGTGCCCGAGTCGCCCCATGGAACAGACACCGACATATACATGCCGTCATCGTTGATACCGTTAAACTTGTTGCGGTACGCCGTCAGTGAAGTGCTAATGTTCTTCCATTTAGCGAGATCGAAATAACGCGAAATCGTCAGGCTGTAGCGGTCTTCCGTCGGGTTGTTCCAGTAAGTCTGGTGGGAGTAATTCAGATAGGCGCTTATCCCGAGGGACTTGAGCTGTTGGCTGAAGGTGATGGTGTACATCTCCTTGCTCTGCATGAAATCGTCATGATTCGACGTGTAGCTCAGGTAATCGTTAAAGCTCATGTAATTCTTTTCAGAAAAGCGGTAACCGGCAAATGTTACCTGGCTGCCCGTTTCATCAAAGCGCTTGGAATAACTGATGCGGTAAGACTGACCGTGGCGGTGTTCGTCTTCCAGCTTCGCATCGGAGCGAGTAACGTCGAACGCCAGCGCCCCAGCGCCATCAGATCACGGCCCAAACCAGCAGCCAGTGAAATATACTTACCGCTCGCCACTACGCCGCCGTACAGCGACCAGCCGTTACTGATCCCCCAGGAGACGTCGCCGGAGCCGAAGGTATCGCCATCCGCTTTGTGATCGTAGCTGGTCGGCTTGCCAGCAAATAATTTGTAACGTACACTGCCTGGGCGGGTCAGGTACGGAATATTTGCTGTACTGACCTTATAGTTCTGCTCCGAGCCATCCTGTTCCTTGACGCGCACATCCAGCGTACCAGAGACGGCATTGTTCAGATCCTGAATGGCGAACGGCCCCGCCGCGACCTGAGTTTCATAAATCACGCGTCCCTGTTGGGAGATGGTCACCTTGGCGTTAGTTTTCGCCACCCCGGTAACTTCGGGAGCATAACCGCGCAGGTTCGGCGGCAACATGTTGTCATCAGAAACCACGCTGGCACCGACAAAGCGAAAGCTGTCGAACAGATCCGAATTTAAATAGTCCTCGCCAAGCGTCAACTGCGCTTTGATTGATGTCAGAGCGCGATAGAGATACATGCGGCTCCAGGTCCACTGCTTTTGTCCTGAACTGCCCTCTTCTTCGCCGCCAGACTGGTCTTCAAAGTTGGTCTGCCAGTCTGCGCGGGCACGCCAGGGCCCTAAGTTTGCGCCAAACGTCCCGTTACCGGATACCGTGTTTTCATCACCGTCGCTGTTGTTCTTACGCGTCTGGGCGTTGATGTTATAGTCTGCCAGCAGCCCCGGCACACCGTCGTCCCACATACTGGCTGGCACCCAGTTGTCGTCGGTGTATTCAACATAGGCCTGCGGTGCACTAATGGCCAGCACCGCGGTACTCAGGTCCGGGTGTACTTCAACCCCTTCCAGGACGGTGATATCCACACACTGGTTGTCGTGCCAGAGGGTAAACTTCTTCACCATCTCCTCTTTGAAGCCTAATTTGTTGACGATGTCCGGGGTAAAACAGGCTTTAGAATCTTTGCCATCATCCCCTGATGCATAGACAGAAACCGGCTGTTCTTCGAGTTCATTCTGGTTTATTTTGATCTTGAAGGTATAGTCACCCGGCATAATATAGCCGCGTCGGGAGAAATGGCTTAAATCGATATTTGCTTTATCTTTTACATCCAGCACATCAGTATTGAACTGTATATCGTCTGCAGCCATTGCGGAACCATAACAGTAGACAAATACACAGACAGCAATCACTGACAGTTTAGCCATCCTGGCCCCGATATTATTCTTTATGTATGTTTTAGCCATGCCTGCCACACTTATTACCCGTCAGGAAATTTTTAAAATAATATCAACGCTGCATTCAGAAACAGAAAGCAGACAGAAACGCTAAAAATATTCAACCCGGTAACGAATGGTCGCGCTGTAATCCCCCACCACAAGACCACGTAAATTATTTTTCAATTTAATGCGATAATCGAGGCGGTTGTCAGTCACTGAACTTTGTTGCCAGGGCATTGCCTGACCCGGATGGATCTCCGTTCCGTTACGGTCAACCAGCACCAAAGCCACACCGCTGGCATTTCCGTTCACCCGGAACATTCCATCGTCCTCGTCGCCGTCAAAAATAATATTGATATACTGCCAGGCGGTAGAGTTATCGGAAGGTCCCAGTGAGCAGTTGGTTAAACGAATGTAAAAATCCTGTGGTTCACCCTCACCCGTTCGCTTGATATGTCTTCGGGTCTCTGTGGGCATGGCAATTGACTGATAGCCATCTCCGGTATCAATATCACAGGCGCTGGAAATAATACTCCCCTCCAGGTTCACCTTGCCGAACAATTCCAGTTCATTTTCAGAGCTACTATTTGTCATCTGCGGCGTTGCCTGTACGGGCAGCGTTAGTATTGTGCATAATAAAACCGGCACAGTAAGTATGAATTTACTCATAAATTCTGACTCTGAATATGTGGAAACAACGCCTGCAAACGCAGGCGTTTTCTAATACTCGTGGCTTACTGTTACGGGTATGCCAGGGTAAAGTCAGCAACTGCAGAGAAAGTACCCGGGATGATAGTTGACGACGCGCCATCACCCTTCAGGTAGGCAGCGAATTTCAACGTGTTATGACCGTTTTGAATTGCCTGTCCGTCTGTAGCTTCGCCCAGTGTAATCGGAGCACTTTTACCATCAGTTAAGATAATGCTCGCCCCTTTTGCAGTCCCGGTGATACCCAGAGAACTCTTGCCTTGACCACCTTGCGCACCAGTAAAGGTGGTTTCCACAGTAGCCCCAGTCTTCACGGAACAGTTTTCGAGGTTAATGATGATGTCTTCTGGATCAGTTTGACCATCATTGGTGCCGCCGTTTTGCAGAAGCACATTTGACACTTCATCAAAATGAACATCAATTTTCTCGCTGTCTGAATTAAGCGAACAAGGCGCATCAATAATAGAACCATCGAAGAACACTTGACCGTGACCCTGATCTGCTGCATTTGCTGCACCAGCAAACATCACCATACCCATGGCAGAAACGAGAGCCATTTTCTTGAAATTCATAACATACCCTTTTATTAATGGTTTATTTAAAAATCCGTTTTGAACAACTGTAATTAAGTCGTTCAGATGTTACGGTTGGAGATTATAAATAGATGATAATTTTTGGCAATTAACATTTGAGTCCAAAAAAAAACAGTCAAATACATTACAAGTGAATATTATTCAATGTATTTTATGTGTTTTTTTGGACTGTAATAAATTCTTCATTTAAAAAATTTAATTAGCAATAATTAGTCACTCAACGCAGTCAATTTACTTTTTGGATAAATAATCATGAACACCATTATTCCTCATACCGTTAATATTGATACTGCAAAAATTCATCACGATCAATCTAAACCTGTTCAGGATATTCAACGATTGATCGCCACGTTTGAACCACACTCTCGAGTCTTGCCCCCTCAGGCCGATCATTCTCTCAATATGGCCGAATTTGCCAAGCGAAAATGTGTTCTGTTACATACGGGATACGCTTCTTTATGTCGACAGAGCGATGGCCTGGTCCTCAATACGGAAAGCGCGCCTTTCGTTTTTGGCTTTAGCGATTTATATCAGACGACACAAAACCTCACCGTTTATCCTGGCCCGATGACAAAGCTCAGTACGTTACCCCTTATACAAGCCTGGAAAATCGTAGAACGGGAAGAGCAATGGGAATCTCTGGCGAAACTATTGATGCATATCTCAACGCGCCTCTACGGACATTGCGTCCGTACGTCGCATACCGCATCGTATGAAACCATCAGAGCATTGCTCCTGGAACTCAACGATGAACCTGAAGCCCTGCGTCAGACAACGCCAGTGCTCCAGTATATCCAGAGTCGCTGCTTTTTATCCCGCAGTGGCATCCTGCACATCCTGTCCCAACTCCGAATAGGCAATTACATTACCATTAATAATGGTAGACTAATTAAAATGGGTTCCTTACCCATAAAATTCTAGTTAAGGGTAATACGTTGACGTTTTCATCTTTTCATCGCCGGAACCGACCAAGCTTGTCTATGCTTAAAAAGGATTTTTCCATTCAGCTAAGCTTACCGTATGAACAATAAAAAAAATTCATTGCCGTTACTCAATAAACCCTCCCCCTATGGGAAACAACTGCTGGAGGCATTGCTTCCGTACGGCGAAGCCCGGCGCTATTCAAAGGGCGTTCGTCTGGAGCTTGTTAAGGGGGATGTGAAGTTATGTCATTTGCTGATAAGCGGCTCTTTAGAAGTGCATCGCAATTCTGACCATTTACTGATTGTCACGATACCTGGGCCTGTTGTCATTGGCCTGGGTGTGCATGACGCCTATCTTATCATGGCGGAGCCGTGTCACGTTGCCACCATGACGCTGGAAGACGCTCAGCGCTACATTTCTGAAAAGAATCTTTGGGAACTGGTCACCCACCAGATGATGCTGATCACCAATAAGCTCTACACCTACAGTAAGCAACTCAGTGCGCCAACAGTCTATGAACTTATCTGCAATCAACTGATAGAGTTAATCAACGAGCCTGAGACTATCCGTAAAAAAATCTCCGTTGAGCGCTATATTCGCGAGAAAGCCCACGTTTCTCGCAGTAGCGTGATGAAAATCCTCTCGGATCTCAGGATGGGCGGCTATATCGTCATCGAAGACGGAAGGCTGATTGAAATTCGTCATCTGCCCTCCAAATACTGAAAATGCGGTGTGTGAGGTTGGATCAGTTCCTGGTGAGATAACTGTTATAATCCATGATGTCTGAATTCTATCCTCTGCCGCACGATTTCCCGATCGTAATGTAAAAATCACGTGACAATTCCTGTGCGTAGTGGGCTATAATTTCGGCCTGCTTTTTCTATTATTCTGGCATTTGAAATGCAATCGATTGTATTCAAAGCCAAAAATAAGCAACAACATAAGGATTTAAGCTATGGGTTTTCTTTCCGGTAAGCGTATTCTGGTAACCGGCCTTGCCAGCAAACTGTCCATCGCCTACGGCATCGCACAGGCGATGCACCGCGAAGGCGCGGAACTGGCATTCACCTACCAGAACGACAAACTGAAAGGCCGCGTGGAAGAATTTGCTGCTCAGTTGGGTTCAAACATCGTTCTGCAGTGCGATGTGGCAGAAGATGAAAGCATTGACACCATGTTCGCTGAGCTGGCCAAAGCCTGGCCTAAATTTGACGGTTTCGTTCACTCTATCGGTTTTGCCCCTGGCGACCAACTGGATGGCGACTATGTGAACGCGGTCACCCGCGAAGGCTTTAAAATCGCCCACGACATCAGCTCCTACAGCTTCGTGGCAATGGCGAAAGCCTGCCGTTCTATGCTGAACCCTGGCTCTGCCCTGCTGACGCTCTCTTATCTGGGTGCTGAACGCGCGATCCCGAACTACAACGTGATGGGTCTGGCGAAAGCGTCTCTGGAAGCGAACGTTCGTTATATGGCGAATGCGATGGGTCCGGAAGGTGTGCGTGTTAACGCCATTTCTGCGGGTCCAATCCGTACGCTGGCGGCTTCTGGCATTAAGGATTTCCGTAAGATGCTGGCGCACTGCGAAGCGGTAACCCCGATTCGTCGTACCGTGACCATCGAAGATGTGGGTAACTCTGCGGCCTTCCTGTGCTCCGATCTGTCTGGCGGTATCTCCGGTGAAGTGGTTCACGTTGACGGCGGCTTCAGCATCGCTGCGATGAACGAACTGGAACTGAAATAATCGTTCAGACTTCCCCCGTGGGCGGCGCACTGCCGCCCACGCTCTCTCGCTTTCCCCGCAATATAGCTTTTTGATCTTTGTTATCACGCAACAATCTTTCATCCCTTCCCCCGCTTACGCCAGGATAAAGCAGCGAAAACGATCCGGCGTGATTCGACGACGACGTGTCCGGGTCGCCACATACAGACCAAGGAACGCCCATGGAACAACGCCGATTCAACGGCAAAAGCCACTGGTATCATGAAACCCAGTCCAGCACCGGCCCGCAGGACGTGTTACCGCTGGTGCCCGAAGCCGCACACGTTGACGATCGCTTTCTGTTGGACCTGGTGATACCCGAAGACGCACTTTTTCCCTTTCAATCCTGGCTGCAACCTGCCCGTCAGCTTGCTCACGAACTGTTCCCTGACATCGTATTACTGAACCGCCTGCATACCTTTAGCGCCTATGAACGCATGAGTACTGCGTTAACGGTCGCCCAGGTGTACGGCGTGCAGCGACTCTGTAACCATTATGCCGCCCGTCTGACACCGCTTCCCGGCCCGGATTCATCACGTGAGAGTAATCACCGACTGGCGCAGATTACTCAGTACGCGCGCCAGCTTGCCCGTTCGCCTTCGGTGATTGATAACCGCGCACGCCAGCATCTACGCGACGTGGGTCTTTCCGCCTGGGATATCACGCTGATGAACCAAATCATTGGCTATGTTGGTTTTCAGGCGCGCGTCGTCGCCACGTTTCAGGCCTGGCTTGGACAACCGGTGCGCTGGGTGCCGGGGCTGGACATGCAGTCATTCGCCGACGTCGCCCCATTCCTGCAACCCGACACGGCCTGGTATTCGGCGCATGAGCAGGTCGAACTGCGCTACGCAACGTCGGAACAGCTCGAGTCTCTGTCGCGCTGTCAGCCGATCGCAGCCCTTCAGCCCATCGCCCCTAATCTGGTTCACCAACCGACGCTGCTCACCCTGCTCGGCACCTTACTGACGAGCACCTTGTCTGTTGAATCCCCTGCGCACGGTTTCACCACACTACTGACGTCACGAATTAACGGCAGTGCAAGCTGTTTTAACCAACATGCGACATCATCAGACGTCGCCGAATTACTGCGGCAGAGTGAACATGAGATTGAACGCCGGGAACGACAACAGCCGCATGAGCGTCCGTTGTTCCAGGCGATACAATGGCTGACGCGCGCGCCCGATCGCTTCAGCGCTGCACAGTTCACCCCGCTCAGCGAGTACTGTACGTCCGTCGAACAGGCCATCAATCTGTTGGCCTGGTCAGGTTTGTGCGGATGGATAAATCGTCTGAAAATCGCGCTGGGCGAGACGCATTAACCCCGTCATTGCTACAAAGAGCACTTGCCGCATCAGGTACTTTCGCGTAAAACTGTCAGCCGCTCTTATGGCCACGAAAATAGACAAATATGTTTCAGGACAACCCGCTGCTAGCGCAGCTTAAACAGCAACTGCATTCCCAAACGCCACGCGCCGAAGGGGTGGTAAAAGCCACGGAAAAGGGCTTTGGCTTCCTGGAAGTCGATGCGCAAAAAAGTTATTTCATCCCCCCGCCGCAGATGAAAAAAGTGATGCATGGTGACCGTATCATCGCCGTCATCCACACTGAAAAAGATCGTGAATCTGCGGAACCGGAGGAACTGGTTGAGCCGTTCCTGACCCGTTTTGTCGGTAAAGTGCAGGGTAAGAACGATCGCCTGTCCATCGTGCCGGATCATCCGCTGTTGAAAGACGCTATCCCCTGCCGCGCCGCACGCGGTGTGGACCATGAATTTAAAGAGGGTGACTGGGCCGTTGCTGAAATGCGCCGTCATCCACTCAAAGGCGACCGCACCTTCTACGCTGAATTAACCCAGTTCATCACTTTCGCTGACGACCACTTTGTACCGTGGTGGGTCACCCTGGCGCGTCACAATCTTGAGAAAGAAGCGCCGGACGGCGTGGCGACGGAAATGCTGGATGAAGGTCTGGAACGTCAGGATCTGACAGCGCTGAATTTTGTCACCATCGACAGCGCCAGCACAGAAGATATGGACGATGCGCTGTATGCTGAAGAACTGGCCGACGGCAAACTGCAACTGACCGTGGCGATTGCCGATCCTACCGCCTGGATAGCCGAAGGCAGTAAGCTGGATAGCGCCGCGAAGATCCGTGCGTTCACCAACTATTTGCCAGGCTTCAATATTCCGATGCTGCCGCGCGAGCTGTCTGACGACCTTTGCTCGCTGCGCGCCAATGAAGTGCGTCCGGTGCTCGCCTGTCGCATGACCATTGCCGCAGATGGCGCCATCGAAGATGACATCACATTCTTCGCCGCCACGATTGAGTCAAAAGCGAAACTGGCTTATGACAACGTCTCTGACTGGCTGGAAAATAGCGGTAGCTGGCAGCCTGAAAGCGAAGAAATCGCGCAGCAGATTCGCCTGCTGCAACGCATTTGCCTGAACCGCGGCGAGTGGCGTCATCACCATGCTCTGGTGTTTAAAGATCGCCCTGACTACCGCTTCATTCTCGGTGAAAAAGGCGAAGTGCTCGATATCGTTGCAGAGCCGCGCCGTATCGCGAACCGGATTGTCGAAGAGTCAATGATTGCCGCCAACATCTGTGCCGCACGCGTGCTGCGCGACAAACTCGGCTTTGGCATTTACAACGTTCATCTGGGCTTTGATCCGGCCAATGCCGACGCGCTGGCCGCGCTGCTGCAATCCCACGGGATGCATGTGGATGCCGAAGAAGTATTGACCCTCGAAGGCTTTTGCAAACTGCGTCGTGAACTGGATGCACAACCGTCGGGTTTCCTCGACAGCCGCATTCGTCGCTTCCAGTCCTTTGCGGAAATCAGCACCGAGCCGGGCCCGCACTTTGGGCTGGGTCTGGAGGCTTACGCCACCTGGACGTCGCCGATTCGCAAATATGGCGATATGATCAACCATCGTCTGCTGAAGGCCGTCATCAAAGGCGAAAGCATTAGCCGTCCACAGGAAGAGGTCACCGTACAGATGGCAGAGCGCCGTCGCCTGAACCGGATGGCGGAACGCGATGTTGGCGACTGGCTGTATGCCCGTTTCCTGAGCGATAAAGCCGGGACGGATACCCGCTTCGCGGCGGAGATCATCGATGTCAGCCGTGGTGGGATGCGTGTACGCCTGGTGGATAACGGTGCGGTTGCTTTTATCCCTGCGCCATTCCTGCACGCCGTACGTGACGAACTGGTTTGCAGCCAGGAAAGCGGCACCATCCAGATTAAAGGTGAAACCGTCTATAAAGTGACGGATGTGATTGATGTCACCATCGCCGAAGTGCGAATGGAAACCCGCAGCATCATCGCCCGTCCTGCCGCCTGACGACCCGCCCTGTAACGGCCTTTTCTTTTGTGGAAAGGCCGTTTTCTTTTCCCCAAATCGCCTTTCTCTCACTACACTCTGACTGTCAGCCGGATATATTTTCAACCGCGCCTATGCTTTTTCCCGAATCTGAATTACAAATAAATACATAAACAAAACAAGATGTTCAGCTATCGTGATTTTTAATTAAGGCTGGCTAATCCCTTCCATTAAGGGTTGTTCGCGCTTTAAACGGGAGGGGGTTCATTGTGAAAGACATTCTGGAGTCCGCAACGTTGTATAGCTTTCTGGGTACTCACACGCCCTACTGGCGTTTGTCAGAAAATTCCAACACCCTGCATTTGTCCGTCACCGAAGCGACCGACCGTGCAGAGAGCGTTGAACTAGCGCCCGAGCAGGCCGAGCGGATCCGCGAAATGACCGTCATCACCTCCAGCCTGATGATGACGCTCCCCTTTGACGACAACGATATCCCGGTGCATCTGGTAGGTCGTAAAATCAGCAAGCATGAATGGGCGGGCAGCGCGTCGGCCTGGCACGATACGCCTTCTGTGGCGCGCGATCTGGTCAAGGGGCTGTCGTTTGCTGAACAGGTGGTGTCTGAAGCCAACTCGGCCATTGTGATCCTCGACAGTCGGGGCAACATTCAGCGCTTCAACCGCCTGTGTGAAGAGTACACCGGGCTGAAAGAGCAAGAAGTAATTGGGCAGAGCGTCTTCAGGCTCTTTATGAGCCGTCGGGAAGCCGCCGCCTCTCGTCGCAACATCAGCGGTTTCTTTCGCAACGGCAATTCGTATGAAGTTGAGCTCTGGGTACAGACCCGCAAAGGTCAGCGGCTGTTCCTGTTCCGCAATAAATTTGTCCACAGCGGCAGCGGGAAGAATGAAATCTATCTGATCTGCTCCGGCACTGACATTACGGAAGAACGGCGCGCGCAGGAACGATTACGCGTGCTGGCGAATACCGACACGATTACCGGTTTGCCAAACCGCAATGCTATTCATGAACTGATCAATGACGCCATCGATCAGGCGGTTGGAGACAGCCAGGTGGGCATTGTCTATCTCGACCTGGATAATTTCAAAAAGGTGAACGATGCCTATGGTCATATGTTTGGTGATCAGCTTTTACAGGCGGTGTCATTAGCGCTTCTGAGTTGTCTGGATGAAAATCAAGTGCTGGCTCGCCTCGGCGGTGATGAGTTTATTGTACTGGCCAGCCAGACATCCCAGAGCTCGCTTGAGGCGGTCGCCTCGCGGATCCTCACCCGATTACGCCAGCCCTTCCGTATCGGCCTGATAGAAGTCTACACGGGCTGTTCTGTCGGTATCGCGATGGCGCCACAGCACGGTGATAATAGCGGCGATCTGATCCGCAATGCCGATACCGCGATGTACACCGTCAAAGAAGGCGGACGCGGCCAGTTTTGCGTCTTCTCGCCGGAAATGAACGAGCGCGTTTTCGAATACCTGTGGCTGGACACCAACCTGCGCAAAGCGCTGGAAAACGATCAGTTGCTGATTCACTATCAGCCGAAAGTGACCTGGCGAGGTGAAGTTCGCAGTCTTGAGGCGCTGGTGCGCTGGCAATCCCCTGAACGCGGGCTAATCCCACCGCTGGAGTTCATCTCTTATGCCGAGGAGTCCGGGCTGATCGTGCCGCTAGGCCGCTGGGTGATCCTCGACGTTGTGCGCCAGGTCGCGAAATGGCGTGATAAAGGCATCAACTTGCGCGTGGCGGTTAACATCTCCGCCCGTCAACTGACCGACCAGACAATCTTCACCGATCTGAAGCAAGTGTTGCACGAGCTCAATTTTGAATATTGCCCTATCGATGTCGAACTGACGGAGAGTTGCCTGATTGAAAACGAAGCGCTCGCGCTGTCCGTTATTCAGCAGTTTAGCCAGCTCGGCGCCCAGGTGCATCTGGATGACTTTGGCACTGGCTATTCTTCGCTTTCACAACTGACGCGTTTTCCAATTGATGCCATCAAGCTGGATCAGATTTTCGTCCGCGACATTCACAAAAAATCGGTCTCGCAATCAATGGTCCGTGCGATTGTCGCCGTGGCGCAAGCGTTGAATCTACAGGTGATCGCCGAAGGCGTGGAAAGCGCCAAAGAGGATGCTTTTTTAACGAAAAACGGCGTCAATGAGCGACAAGGCTTTCTATTTGCCAAACCGATGCCTGCCGCCGTGTTTGAGCGCTGGTACAAACGTTATCTCAATAAGAAAAAGCGTTAAGCGGACAAAATGATCGCCCGAGCGAAACGGAAAGTTTCGCTTTTCGCCTTATACATATCTGTATGTATTCGCAGAATATATAATATTCTCTAATGCTTCTGGCGAGGCTGAATTTTCCCTTCTCTTTTGCCGTCATTTTTTGCATCATTAACCTCTCTCATTATTTGACAAAGGATCCCCCCATGTCTGATATCGATGCTAAACGGGTTGCCGAGCGTATTGATACCGTGCTTGATATCCTGGTGGCCGGTGATGTCCACTCCGCCATCCATAATCTCGAAATTCTGAAGGCGGAATTGTTGAGCAAGGTGCAGGATGAAGCCGTATCATCGACGACCAAACCCCGGGCACCGTGGGAGATCTGATTTTTTCGCGCGTGGTGTGTCGCCAGGATGTCGCACCGCCGCCTGTGTTTAATCTTCGCGGTATATTACCGCTATAAAAACTAGAGCTATGAACTCCCGACAACAAAAAATTTTGCAAATGGTCATTGATAAAGGTCAGATGAGTGTCTCTGAACTGGCTAAAATCACTGGCGTTTCCGAAGTCACTATTCGACAGGATCTGAACACTCTCGAGAAGCAGAGTTTTCTGCGCCGTGCGCACGGTTTCGCCGTTTCGCTGGATAGCGAAGACGTGGAAACCAGGATGATGACCAACTACACCCTGAAGCGTCAGCTCGCGGAGTTCGCGGCGTCGCTGGTCAGCCCTGGCGAGACGGTGTTCATTGAAAATGGCAGCAGCAATGCCCTGCTGGCAAGAACGCTGGCAGAACAGAAAGATGTCACCATCATTACGGTCAGTAGTTACATAGCACACCTGTTGAAAGCGACGCCCTGTGAAGTGATCCTGCTTGGCGGTATTTATCAGAAAAAGAGCGAAAGCATGGTGGGACCGCTTACCCGTCAGTTCATCCAACAGGTTCATTTCAGTAAGGCGTTTATTGGCATTGATGGCTGGCAGACCGAAACGGGTTTCACGGGTCGCGACATGATGCGGGCTGATGTGGTCAATGCCGTGCTGGAGAAAGGATCGGAAGCCATTGTACTGACTGACAGTTCGAAATTTGGCGCGGTCCATCCGTACACGCTTGGCCCGATCGAGCGGTTTAGCCGCGTGA
This sequence comes from Citrobacter amalonaticus Y19, assembly GCF_000981805.1. Taxonomy (NCBI): domain Bacteria; kingdom Pseudomonadati; phylum Pseudomonadota; class Gammaproteobacteria; order Enterobacterales; family Enterobacteriaceae; genus Citrobacter; species Citrobacter amalonaticus. The sequence continues at coordinate 1,775,755 of NZ_CP011132.1, forward strand.
TCACCGACGCCAGAATCAGTGCCAGCGACCGTAAACTGATGGAACATCGTGGCCTGACCGTTAATATCGTCGACGCTGAGTAAAATATCCGCAAATGATTTGTTCGCCGCAGATCATTTGCGCTCTGAGACTATTCTGACTCCCTAATTAAGACTATTTACCTGTTGTTCACAGGCCAAAGTCGTAAAATTAATAGTAGCGATATAACAGGAAGTGACTATCACCTGCGTGATATTACCCTGCGCAATAAGGTTTCACGGATGCCCACTTTAATGACTGATATTTTAACTATAGTTAAAGAGAGCTTACTTCCGTGAATCGTTAATTCAGGAGAAAGTATTATGTTTGTAACGAGCAAAAAAATGACCGCCGCTGTGCTGGCGATTGCCCTGGCAATGTCTCTGAGCGCCTGTTCTAACTGGTCTAAACGTGACCGTAACACCGCCATTGGCGCGGGTGCGGGTGCATTAGGTGGTGCAGTCTTAACAGATGGCAGCACGCTGGGTACACTGGGTGGCGCCGCGGTCGGTGGTATTATCGGCCACCAGGTAGGTAAATAATCGTAAATAATCTACGGTTGTCCGGCTCGATATAATAATACGATTATTTCTTTCTGGTCTGCACTACACAATTTATTTAGCAGTAGAAATTAAAGCCACGATATTTATATCGTGGCTTTTTCATCAACCGCCCGCCAGTTTCACTTTCAGGCCTTTGGCTTCCAGCAACGACTTAATTAAATCGCGCTTATCGCCCTGAATTTCAATTACGCCGTCTTTCACTGCTCCGCCACAGCCGCATTTTTTCTTTAGTTCAGCGGCCAGTTTGCTGAGTTCGTCGTCATCCAGATCAACGCCGGTAATCAGGCAGACGCCCTTCCCTTTACGGCCGCTGGTCTGGCGCTGGATACGGACAATTCCATCGCCTTTCGGACGTTCAGGCGCGGCTTTAGGTTCCTCAATCCGCCCGCTCTCGGTTGAATAGACCAGACGACTGTTCGAATCGCTCATTACGCCTCCCGTTTCAGTGATGCGTTAATTGCCTTCAGCGTCTGCGCCGGGTCGTCTGACTGCGTCACCGGACGTCCGATAACCATATAATCCACTCCCGCCACCAGCGCCTGCTCAGGGGTCATAATCCGCCGCTGATCGCCAGCAGCACTACCCTGCGGACGGATGCCCGGGGTGACAAGTTTGAAATCCCGACCAAACGCTTGTTTAAAGCGTACCGCTTCCTGGGCTGAGCAGACCACGCCATCCAGACCACATTTTTGCGTCAGTGCCGCCAGGCGTTCGGCATGTTCATCAGGTGACAGTGTCACGCCAATGTCCACTAAGTCGCTGGCTTCCATGCTGGTCAACACAGTGACCGCGATTAATAACGGCGCATCCTTGCCAAACGGCAGCAGAGCTTCGCGAGCGGCGGTCATCATTCTCGCCCCGCCCGACGCATGAACATTAACCATCCAGACGCCAAGATCCGCTGCCGCAGCTACCGCATGGGCTGCGGTGTTCGGGATATCATGGAATTTCAGATCCAGAAAGATATCAAAGCCACGTTGCTGGAGATCGCGAACCAGTTGAGGTCCAAACAGCGTGAACATCTCTTTGCCAACTTTCAGACGGCAGTCGCGCGGATCGATTCGGTCGACAAACGCCAGAGCGCTATCGCGATTATTATAATCGAGAGCCACAACAACAGGAGAATCGGTAGTCGCGCGGGGAGAAGATGATGCAGTTAACGTCATAACCAGGCCTTCTTGCTAAGGGGGCAAATGGGTAAACGGCGTGCATTCTACCTGCCAGGCGCAAAAATTAACAGGCGTGATTACACCTCTGCCAGGCGATGTGGCACAGATGCCAATGTGGGGTTGTGAATTAATTCATCAGGATGTTGTAACTAAAATACGATCTTTTTAAAAATTACAGTCCATCCAGTCCGCGAATTGGCTTAATCGTTGACCAGGCGCGGCAGGAAGGACAGTGCCAGTACAGCGTATAGGCAGTGAAACCGCATTTAGAGCAGCGGTAGCGTGGTTTGCTGCGTACCTGCTCGCCTACCATATCACGCAGCACCATCAGGCTCTCTTTCGCACGGCCCTCTTCGGCTTCGTTAAGGTGATAGTCCATCAGCTTATGGAAAACGCGCATCGTCGGATGCCGCTGGAGCTGGCGGGTAATATAGACCTGTGCGGTCTCCGTCCCTTCGCGAGCCTCGAGAATATCGGCCAGCATCAGTTCTGCGGCAGCACCCGTGTTTTCTTCTACCGCACGGCGCAGGAATTCCGCCCATTCATCATTTTTACCTAACTGCTGGTAGCAGGTCTGGAGCATTTCCAGCGTTTCGCTGACCAGTTCTTTATCCTGGGAAATCACCCGCTGGAGACATTCAACGGCCTTCGCATAATCCCCCTTCGCTATCCAGACACGCCCCATCATGATAGAGACCCTGGCGCTATTTTTATCCGCTGCGGCCCCTTTTTTCAGCAGCGCCATGGCGCGATCCATGTCGTCGCTACCCATCTGCTGCAACGCCAGCTCACAGTAAAAATGGGCGATCTCAATACGCTGCTTGTCTTTACCCAGTTTCACCAGACGTTCGGCAACCTCAATGGCCTTCTGCCAGTCGCTGGTTGCCTGATATATCTGCAACAGTTGTTGCAACGCGCCGACGCGAAAATCGGTTTCATCGGTAAGCTGATTAAACATATCTTCCGCCCGGTCATACAAACCGGCGGCCATGTAATCGCGGCCTAGCTGCTGAACCGCCAGCAGTCGTTGTTCATAGGTCAGCGAGGCGCTTTCCATGAGGGTTTGGTGAATACGGATGGCGCGGTCAACTTCGCCGCGAGAACGGAACAGGTTTCCGAGGGTGAGATGAGCCTCAACGGTGCCGGTATCCTCTTTCAACATGTCGAGGAACAGATCCACCGCTTTATCTTGTTGGTTGCTCAGGAGGAAGTTAACGCCCGCGACGTAATCACGGGAAAGGCGGTTAGCTTCATCCTGTTTTGTTTGTTGCACACTTCTGCGACCCATATACCAGCCATAGGCGGCAGCAACAGGTAAAAGCAGAAACAACAACTCCAGCATAAACGATTATTCCTTCGCGACCGACGTACCAGGCGTCACCACAACGTCAGTCGCAGGCGAGAGCTGGTTTTCCAGTCGTTTAATTTTACGTTCAGCCCGCGCCAGAGAAACACGAACCCGCAACCAGAAAAGCCCGCAGATCAACCAACCAATGGCGAAACCCGCGGCGAACAAAACGGCCAACAAGGTTGAGATACGATACTCGCCCTGAGCCAACAGGTAATTAAAGGTCACCTGTTGATCGTTCTGCGCACCCAATGTTACCGAGATAACAAATATCGCCAACACCAGTAAGAAAATGAGTAGATATTTCACATTACTTCCCGTTATGTGGTTTAAGCGAATAAATCGTGTTCAACTTACCGCATTTAGCCTTTTAAATTACCATTTTCACGGCGTGCGCGAAATGGGAAAGCAGTCGGCTATCGGATGATTTAAGGGCAAACCGGGTAAAATCAACCCTGGTCAGCGGTTTTGCTCGCGCTCGACAATCTCCTGTCTTTCTTCCGGCGGCGGCGTGAGCGGCCCGCAGAACCGTTGCGCAAGCCAGGTGGCCAGCGTTACCAGCGCCCAGGAGATCAGCGTCGCGACCACCAGATCGCGCGGCCAGTGCATGCCCAACAGCAAGCGACTCCCCATGACGCCCGTCGCCCACACCAGCAAAATGGCAATCGTCACCGTCCGCCGGCGCGGCCACAATAACCCCACGGCGAGCAGCGCCCAGCTTGCGGCAAACATTGTGTGTCCGGACGGAAACGCAAACCCGGTCTCATTTTGCCAGTGCTGGCGTAAAAACAACGGAATATCCTGCTGGGTTGAGAGTTGCTCCTTCACCAGGTCGCTGCGCTCCTTACGTTTTAAAGTGTAGAACTCATCAACCGGGATATGATGCGTTTTTTCCAGCCATATCACGTAAGGACGAGGTTCCTGTACCTGGTCCTTAACCCACGACTTGACGCCCTGGCCAATCAGGATGGCAGCAGCCAGAACAGTAAAAAGCATCACCGCAGCTTTAAGACGAAAGCGTAAGCACCAGAAGAACCAGCCGCAAAGAATAACATGCGTGATAACGCCCCACGGTTCGGTGACCGTTTCCGTTATCCAGTACATCGCTTTTAACCACCCGGAATCCGGACCTGGTTGCCAGTGCCAGCCGGACACCCACACGGCGACGGGCATAATCAGCAATAATCCCGCACCGGCCGCAGTACGCTTTGCAATCGACAGCATGAAAACCTCTTTGACGGATAAGTGCCACAATCATAACCGAAAAATCCCCTGTCCGGGAAATTGACAGATTTGTGCCATTCGCATGACGATTGCACGGCAGCGATTAGGTGAAGTCCGTTGCCTTATGGCAAAATAAGAAGATAAGCCAACAGGCAACGGCACTACATCGCGTGCCGGCATTATCTGGAGAAACACATGCAGCTTAAACGAGTGGCAGAAGCCAAACTGCCAACCCCATGGGGCGATTTCCTGATGGTGGGATTTGAAGAACTGGCAACCGGACACGATCACGTCGCGTTAGTCTACGGTGATATTTCAGGTCAGACGCCGGTTCTGGCCCGTGTCCATTCAGAATGTCTGACGGGCGATGCCCTGTTCAGTCTGCGCTGTGACTGTGGTTTTCAACTGGAAGCTGCCCTGACGCATATCGCGGAAGAAGGACGCGGTATTCTGCTTTATCATCGTCAGGAAGGACGTAACATCGGCCTGCTCAATAAGATTCGCGCCTACGCGTTGCAGGACCAGGGCTATGACACCGTCGAGGCCAATCATCAGTTAGGGTTTGCCGCAGATGAGCGTGATTTCACCCTCTGTGCAGATATGTTCAAGCTGCTCGGTGTTGATGAAGTGCGTCTGCTTACCAATAATCCGATGAAAGTCGAAATTCTCACTGAAGCGGGAATCAATATTGTGGAGCGGGTTCCGCTGATTGTTGGTCGTAATCCTAAAAATGCACATTATCTGGATACCAAAGCGGCCAAGATGGGACACCTGTTGAGTAAATAAGCCATGCGTTAAAAAGCCTGCATCGTGTCATGCAGGCTTTTTTTTCCGCTTATTTCAGCATGTTACGAATTACGTAATGCAAAATACCGTCGTTCTGGTAGTAGGTTAACTCGGTCGCCGTATCGATACGACAGCGACACGGCACCACCTCTTTGTTCCCGTCAGCTCGCGTCAACGTCACCGGCACCGTCGCGCCCGGTTTCAGTTTTTGCAGATCGGCAATGTCGATCGCCTCTTCCCCGGTCAGCCCCAGCGTTTTACGCGTTACACCCTGCGGGAATTCCAGAGGCAGAATACCCATCCCAATCAGGTTAGAGCGGTGGATTCGTTCGAACGACTCCGCAATGACCACGCGAATCCCCAGCAGTCGCGGCCCTTTGGCAGCCCAGTCACGACTGGAACCCGAGCCGTACTCTTTGCCGGCGATGACCGCCAGCGGGATGTTCTCCTGCTGATACTGCATGGCCGCATCATAGATAGACGACACCTCTGTGCCGGGAAGATGTCGCGTCATTCCCCCTTCCACACCCGGCACCATTTCGTTACGGATACGGATGTTGGCGAAGGTTCCGCGCATCATCACCTCATGGTTCCCACGTCGTGAGCCATAAGAGTTAAAGTCCTTGCGCTCCACGCCGCGGCTTTGCAGATAGCGCCCGGCGGGACTGTCGGCCTTAATACTCCCGGCTGGGGAAATGTGGTCGGTGGTCACCGAATCCCCCAGCATCGCCAGGATGCGTGCACCGTGAATATCCGTCACCGGTGCAGGCTGCGCCTGCATCTCGTCAAAGAACGGCGACAGGCGAATGTAAGTCGAGTCGTTTTGCCATCCATAGGTGTCTGAGCGGTCAACGTTGATCGCTTTCCATTCAGGTGTTCCTTCGAACACTTCCGCATACTCTTTGTGAAACATCTCTGAGGAGACCAACGCCACTGCACAGGCAATTTCCTGCGCCGACGGCCAGATATCTTTCAGGTAGACCGGATCGCCTTTGCGATCGTGACCGAGCGGATCTTTCGCCAGGTTGATATTCATGTTGCCTGCGAGGGCGTAGGCGACCACCAGCGGCGGAGACGCCAGCCAGTTGGTTTTCACCAGCGGATGGATACGACCTTCAAAGTTACGGTTGCCCGACAGCACCGCGCCGACGGTGAGATCACCTTTCTTGATTGCGGTTTCGATGGGCTCCGGCAGCGGCCCTGAGTTACCAATACAGGTCGTGCAGCCATATCCCACCAGGTTAAAACCCAGCTCATCGAGATACGGTGTCAGTTTCGCCTTGGCCAGATAATCCGACACCACTTTCGACCCCGGTGCCAGCGAGGCTTTCACCCACGGCTGACGTTTCAGTCCCAGCGTCACCGCGTTTTTCGCCAACAGACCTGCCGCCATCAGCACGCTCGGGTTAGAGGTGTTGGTGCAGGAGGTGATTGCCGAAATCACCACCGCCCCGTCAGGGAGCTGGTATGACTGGCCGTTCAGCACATACTCCACGGGCTGACGATCTTTTTGCGCGGTGTTCAGCTCCAGCTCGCTGCTGGCGGCAAAGGCTTTCGGCACATCGCCCAGCGCGACGCGATCCTGCGGACGTTTCGGTCCGGCAAGGCTCGCCTCGACATCATTCATATCCAGTGCCAGAGTGCTGGTGAAGACCGGTTCATCGCCAGTGTTGCGCCACATGCCCTGCGCCTTCGCGTATTTTTCGACCAGTTCGATTTGATCTTCACTGCGCCCGCTCAACCGCATGTAGTCCAGCGTCACGCCGTCGATTGGGAAGAAGCCGCAGGTCGCGCCATATTCCGGCGACATATTAGCGATGGTGGCGCGGTCAGCCAGCGGTAAGGAGTCCAGACCGTCGCCATAAAATTCGACAAATTTCCCGACCACGCCGTGTTTACGCAACATCTGGGTGACGGTTAACACGAGATCCGTTGCGGTGATCCCCTCGCGGAGTTTTCCGGTTAGTTTGAAGCCCACGACATCCGGGATCAGCATCGAGACAGGTTGTCCCAGCATCGCCGCTTCAGCCTCGATACCGCCCACGCCCCAGCCCAGAACGCCCAGACCGTTAATCATCGTGGTGTGTGAGTCAGTGCCGACCAGCGTATCCGGATAAGCCAGCCATTCACCGTCCTGTAGCTCGCTCCAGACCGCTTTGCCGAGATATTCAAGGTTAACCTGGTGACAAATACCGGTTCCCGGCGGCACCACGCTAAAGCGACTGAAGGCCTGCTGACCCCATTTCAGAAACACATAGCGCTCGTGGTTACGCTCCATTTCGAGACGCACGTTCTCTTCGAACGCATCATCATCACCAAAATGGTCAACGGTGACGGAGTGGTCAATAACCAGATCTACCGGCGACAGAGGGTTCACTTTCGCGGTATCGCCGCCCAGGCGTTTCACCGCCTCGCGCATCGCAGCAAGATCCACCACCGCCGGGACGCCGGTAAAGTCCTGCATCAACACGCGCGCAGGACGGTAGGCAATTTCGCGATCGGCATGGGCGCTTTTTAACCACCCAGCCAGTGCCTGGATATCCTCTTGTGTGACGGAATCGCCGTCCTGCCAGCGCAACAGGTTTTCCAGTAAGACTTTCAGTGATTTGGGCAGACGGGTGATATCGCCCAGAGATTTCGCAGCCAGCGGCAGACTGTAGTAGTGGTAGGTTTTGTCTTTGGCCTGCAATGTGTCCTTACTGGCTTCTCGTAGGGTTGACGACATAGCTCCTCCTTAATGACAGGGTTGCGATGCCCTGATTCTCCTCAGGGTGAATATTAAAGATAACACAAACACACTGTAACGTTTTGATAACAACCCGAATTGATAAAAGAGGAGAAACCGAACAATGTGTACAGAAGAGAGGACGAACGCGTGTATGAAGAGGGAGAAAACGAAAACCTCGCCGTAGCGAGGTTTGAGATTAATTCATGACGATCCAGAACAGTTCAGCCCAAAAAAGCAGCGAGACCGAAAAAGCGCCCATCCAGGACCAGTATTTCATATTTGCAGTAAGCATCGGCTACACCCGTTTTGTTTAATACATTGTGTTGAGACTTTCTCAACGTTTTATTGCTGTGGTGTATATGTAAAAGCGAACTGCCAATAATTTGTCGGTACAAAAGAAACGGTAATAAGAATAGTGACGATTATTGTTTCTGTTGATCGTCTTCGTCTTCGTCGAATAACGCAATAAATGCTTGCTGTTGCTGAGTCAGTTTCCAGGATTCGGGAACAGTTTTCACGCACGCGCCTTTTTTCGTTTCTCGCACAGTGTCACCAGAGTGACATGTGGGTAACGAGGTCTGTTGTGAGTCGTGAACCACCATTTTTACCCCCAGGCATGCCAGATCAACAGTGCAATCACGACCCAAAACAGCGCTGAGCCCAGGAAAACCGCAAGCCATGCTTTGCGTTTCATCTCAGGGTCCCGACGTGGTTCCTGGTTTTCAGACGGCATTGCTAACCTCATACAATCGGCATCACTTATCATTTAAGCACCAACAATCGGTACAATTAATCATCAGATGAGACAAATCCTAATGAAACTTTAGTCAAAAATCCAGTGAATTTACGAATCGTTTCCAGTGAATAAATCAATCTTTTGATCGAAAATAAATATTTGGAAAGGGAAATTTGCGAGGCGGGGAATAAGACACTACTTTACAGCTGATTATCCATAGCACCCGTATGGCTATTATTATTGCGCCAGTCTTAATAAACAAAATTGTGATTTAATTAAAACTTTCGGTATCCCCTGCGAACAGAAGATACCGCGCATTTTTCTGTGACGATTACTTTTCAGGTAATTTAATATCTTTAAACATCGCTTCAATTTCTTCATTCGAGCGCAACGCTACGGCGGTATCCACCACGTCGCGCGTCAAATGCGGTGCGAAACGTTGAATGAAATCATACATGTAACTGCGCAGGAACGTGCTGCGACGAAAACCGATTTTGGTTGTGCTGTGACTGAAGACATCATGCGCATCCACGCGAACCAGATCCGGGTCGGACAGCGGATCAACGGCCATGCTGGCAATCACCCCTACCCCTAAGCCTAAACGCACGTAGGTTTTGATCACATCCGCGTCAGTCGCCGTGAAAACGATTCGTGGCGTCAGCCCCGCGCGGTTAAAGGCGGTATCCAGTTCAGAACGACCGGTAAAGCCAAAGGTGTACGTCACCAACGGATACTGCGCCAGTTCTTCAATAGACACCGAAGCTTTATTGGCCAGCGGATGTTCTGGCGTCACCACAATCGAGCGATTCCAGTGGTAGCATGGCAGCATCACCAGATCGTCATACAGATGCAGCGCTTCAGTGGCGATGGCAAAATCCGCATTACCTTTCGAGACCGCCTCAGCAATCTGCGTCGGCGACCCCTGGTGCATATGCAGTGACACGCGCGGATAGCGCTCGATAAAACCTTTAATCACGTTCGGTAGCGCATAACGTGCCTGGGTATGCGTCGTCGCGATATAGAGTGAGCCCTTATCCGGCCAGGTATGCTCGCCGGCAACCGACTTTATTGCATCCACTTTGGAGAGCACTTCACGCGCAATGCGGATAATCTCCTGGCCTGCTGGCGTCACCTGAGTCAGATGCTTACCGCTGCGGGCAAAAATCTGGATGCCAAGTTCATCTTCCAGCATGCGGACCTGCTTACTGATACCCGGTTGTGAGGTATAAAGTCCTTCCGCAGTGGAGGAGACGTTAAGGTTGTGATTCACCACCTCAACAATGTAGCGAAGCTGCTGTAATTTCATGTTAAACCATCCAGATTAGCGCTATCAGGCCATCGTTTCAGAGCAGACAGGGATGCGCTGCTAATACGATTTAATAATAAAAAAGTCATTAACTATAACCACTATATCATTAATAGCCGGGCTGTATAGCGGTGAATAAAAAATAATAAGCCCGCTATAAAAACAAAAAAAGGGCCGCTTACGCGACCCTCTTCACAACGACTGAACCGTGGGCAGTTACTTCTTGCCTTCGACCCATTTACCATCAACAAAGAAGGCAGACCAGCCGGTCGCTTTCCCGTCTTTTTCAGCGGCAACATACTGCTGTTTGGTTTTACGGCTAAAACGCACCAGCGTTTTATTACCCTCTGGATCCTGCTGCGGCGCATCGGCCAGATAACGCAGTTTCTCCGGCAGGCGGTCACGGAAGCGGAACAACTCTTCCACCAGCGGCGCGCGCGTTTCACGGGATTTCGGGAAGGTATTAGCGGCCAGGAAGACCCCGGCAGCGCCATCACGCAGCACGAAATACGCATCCGATTTTTCACACGGCAACTCTGGTAGCGGAACCGGGTCTTCTTTCGGCGGCGCAACGTCACCGTTACGCAGGATCTTACGGGTGTTTTTACACTCGTCGTTGGTACAGGCCATGTACTTACCGAAACGCCCCATCTTCAGGTGCATCTCAGAACCACATTTTTCGCACTCGACGATCGGACCGTCATACCCTTTGATACGGAATTCGCCCTCTTCGATCTCGTAGCCGTCGCAGGTCGGGTTATTACCACAGACGTGTAGCTTACGTTTCGGATCGATCAAGTAGCTGTCCATCGCCGTGCCGCACTTCTGACAACGACGTTTGGCGCGCAGGGCGTTAGTTTCCGCGTCATCACCTTCCAGCACGTTCAGGACTTCGTTTTCCGGTACCAGGTTAATGGTGGTCTTGCAGCGCTCTTTCGGCGACAGCGCATAACCGGAGCAGCCGAGGAACACGCCAGTACTGGCGGTACGAATCCCCATTTTGCGTCCGCAGGTTGGGCAGTCGATGCTGGTCAGCACCATCTGGTTCGGACGCATTCCCCCCTCTTCCGGATCCTTCTCAGCTTTGTCCAGTTGCTGAGTAAAATCACTGAAGAAGTTGTCGAGCACACCTTTCCATTCGGTTTCGTGATTCGCGACCTGGTCGAGGCTGTTTTCCATCTGCGCGGTGAAATCGTAGTTCATCAGTTCGCGGAAATTCTCTTCCAGGCGGTCGGTGACAATCTCACCCATTTTTTCCGCATAGAAGCGACGGTTTTCCACGCGCACATAGCCCCTGTCCTGAATGGTCGAAATGATCGACGCATAGGTCGACGGACGGCCAATTCCGCGTTTTTCCAGCTCTTTCACCAGCGAGGCTTCGCTGAAGCGCGCCGGTGGTTTGGTGAAGTGCTGAGCCGGGGTCAGTTCAACCAGAGACAAGGCATCGCCTTTATTGACTGCCGGCAGCGTCCGGTCTTCGTCACCTTTACGCAGCGCTGGCATCACTTTTGTCCAGCCGTCGAAGCGCAGAATACGACCACGCGCCTTCAGACGGAAATCACCCGCGCCAACGGTCAGCGTGGTGGAGTCGTACTGCGCAGGTGTCATCTGACAGGCAACAAACTGACGCCAGATCAGCTGATACAGTTTCTGCGCATCGGCTTCCATATCCTTCAGCGTTTCCGCCAGCACGGAGACATCAGAAGGACGAATCGCTTCGTGCGCTTCCTGTGAGTTTTCTTTGCTGGCGTACTGATTCGGACTTTCCGGCAGATATTTTTTGCCAAAATTATCGCCAATATAGTCACGCACCATGTTGACGGCATCCTGACTCAGGTTGGTTGAGTCAGTACGCATATAGGTGATGTAGCCCGCTTCGTACAGACGCTGCGCCATCATCATGGTTTTTTTCACACCAAAACCGAGACGTGTACTGGCCGCCTGTTGCAGCGTGGAGGTGATAAACGGCGCGCCCGGCTTGCTGCTGGTCGGTTTGTCTTCACGTTCCAGAACGCTGTAGCGCGCTTTCTCCAGCAGACTCACCGCCGCAAGCGTCTGCTCGCGATTCACCGGACGGAACGGCTTATCGTTCTGGTGGGTTACCTGCAAGGGCAGCGCATCGCCGGAAGGCGTGGTGGTATTAGCGTCAATTTCCCAGAACTCTTCCGGAACAAACGCTTTAATTTCACGTTCACGCTCAACGACCAGACGTACCGCCACGGACTGTACGCGACCGGCTGACAGGCCGCGGGCAATCTTCTTCCACAACAGCGGCGAGACCATATAGCCCACCACGCGGTCCATAAAGCGACGCGCCTGTTGAGCGTTTACTCGATCAATGTTCAGTTCGCCCGGCTTTTCAAACGCCTGACGAATCGCATTCTTCGTAATTTCGTTAAACACCACGCGACTGTAACGCGAGTCATCACCGCCGATCACTTCCCGCAGGTGCCATGCAATGGCTTCCCCTTCGCGGTCAAGGTCGGTTGCGAGATAGATGTGGTCGGCTTTTTCAGCCAGTTGTTTCAGTTCAGAGACGACCTTCTCTTTACCGGGCAGCACCTCATAGTGCGCGTCCCAGTTGTGCCACGGGTCAACACCCATACGGTTGACGAGCGCGCCACGTTCATCCTTTTTGGGCTTTTTAGCCGTTTTGGTGGAGGTAGAGTCGGCGCTCTTTTTTGCTGCTGAGCCACTGGTCGGCAAATCACGGATATGACCGACGCTGGACTTAACCACGTAGTCATTACCCAGATACTTGTTGATCGTTTTGGCTTTTGCCGGGGACTCAACGATGACAAGAGCTTTACCCATATTCACCTTTACCTAATTTGATTCTTCCAGGAATGCGTCGCACATTGATACACCATCCACTGGCGACGAGCCACGGATATGGTCCCTGCGTCTGCGGATATCAACCCCTTGTACTGACTCTGTACACTAAATAGCCAGGTGACTGAGTTAACAGGTTTTTTCGCACCGAGGCGCTATAGCACGACGGAATTTCGGTCGAATGTCAAGCAAATCTGTTGCCTGGTTGACGAAAGCGTCACACTGTACCTGATAAAATTCGTTACGCAACTTTATTAGCATGCAAAACCAAATACTGCCAGTCAGCAAAGGTTGACAACCCCCTGATCGCGCTCAGGGAATATTTGCCCAAAAGAGTCGGTCGGCGTAGACTAATGTCCTTGTTTAAGGAGTAAAAAATGCGCAAAGAGACACAACCTATCGATCGCGAAACACTGTTGATTGAAGCCAACAAAATCATTCGTGAGCATGAGGATACGCTGGCCGGTATTGTTGCCACCGGTGTCACCCAGCGAAATGGGGTGTTGATCTTCAGTGGGGATTACTTTTTAGACGAGCAAGGTTTGCCGACGCCAAAGAGCACCGCCGTGTTCAATATGTTTAAACATTTGGCGCATGTACTTTCTGAAAAGTATCACCTGATCGATTAAAGCAAAAACGCGAGGCCTGAGTGCCTCGCGTTTTTCGTTAATACGGCTTTTTACATTTACATCAGCGGTTTTTGTCCGCGCTGCCACCAGCGCAGCAGCAAGCGGTCGGCACTTTCAGCGGCACTGCCCGTCACCCGATCCACCAGTTTCTTACGCTGCAGATAACGAACGTTCAGCACCTCTCGTCCTTCCATCAACCCCAGGATCACTTCGTCGCTGGTATTTATCTCATCAATAAGTCCTTTGTCCAGCGCCTGCTGTCCATACCAGTGTTCGCCGGTGGCGACCTGCTCAATGTCCAGAGTCGGACGCATACGATGGACAAAATCTTTGAACAGCAGATGGGTTTCGTTCAAATCCTCACGAAATTTCTGCCGCCCTTCTTCGGTGTTCTCACCCAACAGCGTCAGCGTCCGCTTGTACTGTCCGGCGGTATGCAACTCGATATCGATATCCTTTCCTTTCAGGAAGCGGTTGAAGTTGGGGATCTGCGCGACCACGCCAATTGAGCCGACAATCGCAAAGGGGGCGGAGACAATTTTGTCCGCCACGCAGGCCATCATGTAACCGCCGCTTGCCGCGACCTTATCCACCGTCACGGTCAGCGGGATTTTCTTGTCACGTAAGCGTTGCAGTTGTGATGCGGCGAGACCATAGCCGTGGACAACGCCGCCAGGGCTTTCCAGTCGCACCACCACCTGGTCCTGCGGTTTCACCACCGCCAGAACAGCCGTCACCTCTTCACGCAGCGAACTGACTTCGTGGGCATCCATGCTGCCTTTAAAATCCAGCACCCAGACGCGCGGCTTATCCGACGTGCCGCTGTCGCCCTGTTTGGCTTTGACTTTGGCGGCTTTCGCTTCCAGCTTGTGCTTTTTCTTTTGCGCTTTATGCCAGAGTTTCTGTTGATGGCTGTCCAGCAGCGCCATCGCCAGTTCATCCTTCATCTCTTTATATTGTTCGCTGAGGTTGGTAACCCGCAGTTCGCCGCGCTGGCGCTTACGTTGGGCAACATTCACGATAATGATGGCAATCGCCGCAATAGCCAGCACAATGGTCACAATTTTTGCTAAAAATAGCCCATATTCAGACAACAATTCCACACGTCCCACCTTGGTTAAACAACTTAGCGTCGGCTCAGTGTACATCAGGCATCATGCGTCGTCTTGCAGGATATGCGGATGGACAAAAGTATGACAAAGTGTTCATTTTAGGGCGTTATCGCCGTTGGCTGATTGAAATTGGGTCCAGTTTCAGGCATAAACCCGACACACCAACGAGAAGCAGAGCGACCAGGCATGTCGCCGAGGAGTCCCCGTGCATTATCAACCGAAACAAGACCTTCTGCACAATCGCATTATTCTGGTGACTGGTGCCAGCGATGGCATTGGCCGCGAAGCAGCCCTGACCTACGCCCGCTACGGCGCCAGCGTGATTTTGCTTGGCCGTAATGATGAGAAATTGCGCCACGTCGCCGACATGATTGCCCAGCAAACGGGGCACCAGCCACCGTGGTTTACGCTCGATCTGTTAACCTGCACCGCTGATGATTGCCATCACCTGGCGCAGCGCATCGCCGCACAGTTTCCGCGTCTGGACGGCGTCTTACACAATGCCGGATTACTGGGCGACGTCTGCCCGATGATCGAACAAAACCCGCAGGTCTGGCAGCAGGTGATGCAGGTTAACGTCAATGCGACGTTTATGCTGACCCAGGCACTGCTTCCTTTATTGCTTAAGTCAGATTCCGGATCGTTAGTCTTCACCTCCTCAAGCGTAGGCCAACAGGGCCGCGCCAACTGGGGAGCCTACGCAGCCTCTAAATTTGCCACCGAAGGGATGATGCAGGTGCTGGCGGACGAGTATCAAAATCGCCCGCTGCGCGTGAATTGCATCAACCCGGGCGGCACGCGTACCGGAATGCGCGCCAACGCCTTTCCGACGGAAGATCCGCAAAAGCTCAAAACACCCGCCGATATTATGCCGCTGTATCTGTGGCTAATGGGCGATGACAGCCGTCGCAAAACCGGCATGACCTTCGACGCCCAACCGGGCCGCAAACCAGGAATCGCCCAATGAGTGAAGAACGCTATCAACAACGCCAGCAGCGCGTGAAGGACCGGGTTGATGCCCGGGTTGCCCAGGCGCAGGACGAGCGCGGTATCGTGATTGTTTTCACCGGCAACGGGAAAGGAAAAACCACCGCCGCTTTCGGCACGGCCACCCGCGCGGTGGGACACGGTAAAAAAGTCGGCGTTGTGCAGTTTATTAAGGGAACCTGGCCTAACGGCGAGCGTAACCTGTTGGAACCGCACGGCGTCGAATTTCAGGTGATGGCGACCGGGTTTACCTGGGAGACACAGAATCGCGAAGCCGATACAGCGGCCTGTCTGGCGGTGTGGGAGCACGGAAAACGGATGCTTGCCGATCCGCAACTGGACATGGTGGTGCTGGACGAGTTGACGTATATGGTGGCATACGACTATCTGCCACTTGAAGAGGTGATTAGCGCCCTGAATGCGCGCCCGCATCATCAGACGGTGATCATCACCGGTCGTGGCTGCCATCGGGATATTCTTGAGCTGGCCGATACCGTCAGTGAACTGCGTCCGGTCAAACATGCCTTTGAAGCAGGGGTCAAAGCCCAGATGGGTATTGATTATTAAAAAAGGCCCCTCGGGGCCTTTTTTGCATTGCGGGTCTGCGGATTAACCGTTGTTATTACGACCGCCAGCACGACGGCCACCGCTCACCTGGCTGTGGCGTTTCACCGCACGACGAATCTGATTCGCCTTCATGCGACGACGATCTTTCTCCACCGCCACTTTCGAGGTGGTTTCCGGCTCCAGTTCCACCAGTTCTCGCAGATAGTTGGTCTGGGCGAGATCCAGTTCCGTCCAGCCGCCGCGCGGCAGGCCTTTCGGCAGTGGAATATCACCATAGCGCACGCGGATCAGACGGCTTACCTGCACGCCAACGGCTTCCCAAAGGCGACGCACTTCACGGTTGCGCCCTTCTGTCAGGGTGACGTTGTACCACTGGTTGATCCCTTCGCCACCGCTGAACTTGATGGTTTTGAACGCCGCCGGGCCGTCTTCCAGTTGCACGCCACGGCTCAGATCGCGCAGTTTAGCGTCGTCAACCTCGCCAAAAACGCGCACCGCGTATTCGCGCTCAACTTCACGGCTCGGGTGCATCAAACGGTTCGCCAGTTCACCATCGGTGGTGAACAACAGCAGACCGCAGGTATTGACGTCCAGACGCCCTACCGCAATCCAGCGCGCGCCGCGTAGTTTCGGTAAGCGATCGAAGACCGTTGGACGACCTTCCGGATCGTTACGCGTACACAGTTCGCCTTCCGGCTTGTAATAGGCCAGAACGCGACAAATTTGTTCCGCCGACTCTTTCACCGAAATCAGGTGACCGTCGATACGAATTTTCAGACCAGGCGTCACTTCAACGCGATCGCCAAGCGTGGCGATTTTGCCGTCGACACTGACGCGACCTGCAGCAATGATGGATTCAATTTCACGGCGGGAGCCGTGGCCAGCGCGCGCCAGCACTTTTTGTAACTTTTCGCTCATAGAGCTTCCTTTAGCTGTCGCCTTCACAGGCGTCGAACAGGAGAATCAACGGCGCTTCTCAGCGCCATTTTAAGGCCGCGTAGTATACAGAGTTGCGCCCTTATAAGAAAGGTTTAACGTCTCCGACGCCTTCGCGCAAGACAACCGGGGAATCATCGGTTAAATCAATAACCGTCGTCGGCTGCTGGCCCAGATAACCGCCGTGAATAATCAGGTCCACCTGCTTTTCCAGTCGGTCTTTAATTTCTTCCGGATCGGACTCGGTAAATTCACTACCTGGTAACATCAGCGAGGTGGAGAGCATCGGCTCGCCCAGCGTCTGCAACAGCTCGAGGGCGATCGGGTTCGACGGCACGCGCAGACCGATGGTCTTACGTTTTTCCTGCAACAACCGACGCGGCACCTCTTTTGTTCCTTTCAGAATGAAGGTGTAGTTGCCCGGCGTATTGTTCTTGATCAGGCGAAAAGCCACGTTGTCGACAAACGAATAGGTCGACAGCTCGGACAGGTCGCGACACATCAGAGTGAAGTTGTGCCCATCCGGCAATTGGCGAATGCGGCAAATCCGCTCCATCGCGCCTTTGTCTTCAATTTTACAACCGAGCGCATAACCGGAATCGGTTGGATACACAATCACCCCACCCTTACGCACAATCTCGACCGCCTGGTTGATCAGGCGCTGCTGTGGGTTATCAGGATGAATATAAAAAAACTGGCTCATACTTCCCTCACTGTGGTGTTCTGCGGCTGCTCCCACGTCTGCCAGACGCCTTCAACGCCTGCCGGCAGCCAGAGCTTGCGGCCCAACTCGATCCACGGACAAGGCTGATGAAAATCAGATCCCTGCGATGCCCATAGCTGATGCTGGCGGGCAAGCGTGGCCAGTTGCGTGCGCTCATTGGGAGACTGCTGGCACTGTGCGACTTCCATCGCATCACCGCGATGTTGCGCAAAATACGCCACCAGCCTTTTCAGCCACTTAGCGCTAAGGTCATACCGGCCTGGATGAGCAAGTACCGCCTTACCGCCAGAATGATGAATGACATCAATAGCTTGTTCTATTGTACACCACTGTGGCGGAACGTATCCTGTTTTCCCGCGCGCAAGATACTTTTTAAAGACATCCGCCAGGGTGGTCGCTTTGCCACACTCCACCAGGTAACGGGCAAAATGACCGCGGGTCACCACACCGCCGTCGGCCAGGCGCAATGCGCCTTCCCATGCGCCAGCGATATGCGCTTTTTCCAGTCGGTCGGCGATGAGTCGCGCGCGCTGCTGCCGTCGTTCCGCCTGTTGCGCTAAAAACGTGCGCATCGCCGGATTTTCAATGTCGATGTTCAGACCCACGATATGAATTTCGTGATTCTCCCAGACCGTCGAGATCTCAACGCCTGGGATCAGGTTCAGTGCGAGGCCAGAACGTGAAATTTCTTCGCTTGCCGCGGGAATCGCGGCTGTGGTGTCATGGTCGGTAATCGCCAGCGTGCCTACGCGCATCTCGACGGCCCGGTGAACTAACGCTTCTGGCGTCAGTCGTCCATCAGATGCCGTTGTGTGACTGTGCAGGTCATAAATCACTGCATAATTCGTGTCGCTCAAGGCGAACTCCCGTCTCTCAAAAATAGTCTTTCCTGCGCATCATAACGGTTCCGGCAAATTTACTGAAATCAGGTGTTGACAATAACCCATCGAACTAGTTAACTAGTACGAAAGTTCACAAGCAAAAGGGTATCGACATGAAAGCAACATTTGTTCTGCACGGTGGGTGGCGCACTTCCTGATTTCGGGCAGTGTATTTCGCGTGTAGATCGCCACCAGATACCCGGCCCGCCAACAGAGCGGGCTTTTTTTTGAACAAAATTAATGAGAACAACCATGCAGACATCAAAACCGACACTCGAACTCATTACCTGCGATGCCGCCTATCGTAAGAACCCGACGGAGTTGTTCCATCAGGTTTGCGGTGACCGTCCAGCAACGCTGCTGCTGGAATCGGCGGATATCGACAGTAAAGACGATCTCAAAAGCCTGTTGCTGGTGGATAGCGCGCTGCGCATTACCGCTATCGGTGACACTGTCACCATTCAGGCTTTAACGGATAACGGCACCGCACTGCTGACACTGCTGGATGCGGCGCTGCCTGCAGGCGTTGAGAATGAACATCAGGACGGGGGCCGCGTGCTGCGTTTTCCACCGGTCAGCCCGTTATTAGACGAGGACGCGCGTCTGTGCGCACTCTCTGTATTTGACGCCTTCCGCCTGCTGCAGGAACTGGTCAACGTCCCGGCGCAGGAGCGTGAAGCCATGTTCTTCGGCGGTCTGTTTGCTTACGATCTGGTTGCCGGTTTTGAAGATTTACCGCAGCTTGAGGCAGGCAACCGCTGCCCGGACTACTGTTTCTATCTGGCAGAAACGCTGATGGTTATTGACCATCAGAAACAAAGCACCCGCATTCAGGCCAGTCTGTTCAGCGATAACGACGCTGAAAAACAGCGCCTCACCGCGCGACTGGCCCATCTGAGCCAGCAACTGACGGAACCTGCGCCGCCGCTGCCGGTCATTCCGGTGCCGCAGATGCGCTGCGAGTGCAATCAGAGCGATGAAGAGTTTGGCGCAGTGGTGCGCTCGATGCAAAAAGCGATTCGTGCCGGGGAAATTTTCCAGGTGGTCCCATCGCGTCGTTTCTCTCTGCCCTGCCCGTCGCCGCTGGCGGCCTATTATGTGCTGAAGAAAAGTAATCCCAGCCCGTACATGTTTTTTATGCAGGACAACGATTTCACCTTATTTGGCGCGTCACCGGAAAGCTCGCTGAAATACGATTCCACCAGCCGTCAGATTGAAATCTACCCGATTGCCGGCACGCGCCCTCGTGGTCGTCGCGCCGACGGTTCCCTTGATCGCGACCTCGACAGCCGTATTGAACTGGAGATGCGCACCGATCATAAAGAGCTTTCCGAACACCTGATGCTGGTTGACCTGGCGCGTAACGATCTCGCCCGCATCTGTACGCCGGGCAGTCGCTACGTGGCTGACCTGACCAAGGTTGACCGTTATTCTTACGTCATGCACCTGGTCTCCCGCGTGGTCGGCGAACTGCGCAGCGATCTCGATGTACTGCACGCCTACCGCGCCTGCATGAACATGGGCACGCTCAGCGGTGCGCCGAAAGTGCGGGCAATGCAACTGATTGCCGAAGCCGAAGGCCGCCGACGCGGCAGCTACGGTGGCGCAGTCGGTTACTTCACCGCGCACGGCGATCTGGATACCTGCATTGTTATCCGTTCTGCGCTGGTGGAAGACGGTATCGCCACCGTCCAGGCCGGTGCCGGTATTGTGCTCGATTCTGTTCCCCAGTCAGAAGCCGACGAAACCCGTAATAAAGCGCGCGCGGTCCTGCGTGCCATTGCCACCGCGCACCACGCACAGGAGACTTTCTGATGGCTGATATTCTGCTGCTCGATAACATCGACTCATTTACCTATAACCTGGCAGATCAGCTGCGTACCAATGGTCACAACGTGGTGATTTACCGTAACCATATTCCGGCTCAGACCCTGATTGAGCGTCTGGCAACCATGAAGAACCCGGTTCTGGTACTTTCTCCCGGCCCAGGCGTACCCAGTGAAGCAGGCTGTATGCCGGAACTGCTGACGCGCCTGCGCGGAAAGCTGCCGATTATCGGCATCTGCCTGGGCCATCAGGCGATTGTTGAAGCCTACGGCGGCTACGTCGGCCAGGCCGGCGAGATCCTGCACGGTAAAGCGTCCAGCATTGAACACGACGGACAGGCGATGTTTGCCGGTCTGACGAATCCGCTGCCGGTTGCGCGCTATCATTCACTGATTGGCAGCAACGTTCCCGCAGGACTGACCATTAATGCCCATTTCAACGGCATGGTGATGGCGGTACGCCACGACGCCGATCGCGTTTGCGGCTTACAGTTCCACCCGGAGTCCATTCTGACCACTCAGGGCGCGCGTCTGCTCGAGCAGACGCTGGCCTGGGCGCAGCAGAAGCTGGAACCAGCGAATACACTGCAACCGATCCTCGAAAAACTGTATCAGGCGCAAACCCTGAGTCAGCAGGAAAGCCATCAGCTATTCTCCGCCGTGGTACGCGGTGAACTGAAGCCGGAACAGCTGGCTGCCGCCCTGGTCAGCATGAAGATCCGCGGCGAGCATCCGAATGAGATTGCCGGTGCGGCAACCGCCCTACTGGAAAACGCCGCACCGTTCCCACGCCCTGACTATCTGTTCGCCGATATCGTCGGTACCGGCGGTGACGGCAGCAACAGCATTAATATTTCAACCGCCAGCGCCTTTGTTGCGGCGGCGTGCGGCCTGAAGGTGGCTAAACACGGCAACCGCAGCGTCTCCAGTAAATCCGGTTCGTCGGACCTGCTGGCCGCCTTCGGTATCAATCTCGATATGAATGCCGACAAATCGCGTCAGGCGCTGGACGACCTGGGCGTCTGCTTCCTGTTTGCACCGAAATACCACACCGGTTTCCGCCACGCGATGCCGGTACGCCAGCAGTTGAAAACACGTACGCTGTTCAACGTGCTGGGGCCGTTGATTAACCCGGCGCACCCACCGCTGGCGCTGATTGGCGTCTACAGCCCTGAACTGGTTCTGCCGATTGCCGAAACTCTGCGGGTGCTGGGGTATCAGCGCGCTGCGGTCGTGCACAGCGGCGGAATGGATGAAGTCTCCCTGCATGCGCCAACTATTGTGGCGGAGCTGCATGACGGCGAGATCAAAAGCTATCAACTGACGGCGGACGACTTCGGCCTGACCCCTTACCATCAGGAACAACTGGCAGGCGGCACGCCGGAAGAAAACCGTGACATTCTGACACGCTTACTACAAGGTAAAGGTGACGCCGCCCACGAGGCTGCCGTTGCCGCAAACGTCGCAATGTTGATGCGACTGCATGGTGAAGAAGATCTCAAGGCTAATGCGCAAACCGTTCTCGAGGTATTACGCAGTGGTTCCGCTTATGACCGAGTCACCGCTCTGGCGGCAAGAGGATAAATGATGCAAACCGTTTTAGCGAAAATCGTCGCAGACAAGGCGATTTGGGTGGAAACCCGCAAACAGCAGCAACCGTTGGCCAGTTTTCAGAACGATGTCCAGCCCAGCACGCGTCATTTTTATGATGCCTTACAGGGCGCGCGTACGGCTTTTATTCTGGAGTGTAAGAAAGCCTCTCCGTCCAAAGGCGTTATCCGCGATGATTTCGACCCGGCGCGGATTGCCGGGGTGTACAAACATTACGCCTCCGCCATTTCCGTTCTGACCGACGAGAAGTATTTCCAGGGCAGTTTCGATTTCTTGCCAATCGTGAGCAGCATCGCCCCGCAGCCGATTCTGTGTAAGGACTTTATTATCGACCCTTACCAGATCTATCTGGCGCGCCACTATCAGGCGGACGCCTGCCTGCTGATGCTTTCCGTTCTCGACGACGAGCAGTATCGCCAGCTCTCTACCGTAGCACACAGCCTGAAAATGGGCGTGCTGACGGAAGTCAGTAATGAGGCCGAACTGGAACGCGCCATCGCGCTCGGCGCAAAAGTGGTTGGGATTAACAACCGCGACCTGCGCGACCTGTCGATTGATTTGAATCGTACCCGTCAACTGGCACCGAAACTGGGTCAGGGCGTGACGGTGATCAGCGAGTCGGGGGTCAATACCTACGCTCAGGTTCGTGAGCTGAGCCACTTTGCCAATGGTTTTCTGATTGGTTCTGCGCTCATGGCGCATGATGATCTCAACGCCGCCGTACGTCGCGTTCTGCTTGGCGAAAATAAGGTCTGCGGCCTGACGCGTCCGGAAGATGCCAAAGCCGCCTGCGAATCTGGCGCAATTTATGGTGGACTGATCTTTGTCCCTTCGTCTCCGCGCTTTGTCAGCGATGAGCAGGCCCGCGCGGTGCAGTCCGCCGCCCCGCTGCAATACGTCGGCGTGTTCCGCAATCATGATATCGCCGATGTTTGCGAAAAAGCGGCGCAGCTTTCGCTGAAAGCCGTACAACTGCATGGCCGCGAAGAACAGGCGTACGTCGATGCCCTGCGCGCCGCGCTCCCTGAAGGTGTACAGATCTGGAAAGCGCTGAGCGTCGGTGACACCCTCCCGGTCCGCGATTATCAGCATGTCGACAAATACGTGCTGGATAACGGCCAGGGCGGGAGCGGTCAGCGTTTTGACTGGTCGTTATTGCAGGGACAATCGCTGGATAACGTGTTACTGGCAGGCGGTCTTGGCGCGGATAACTGCGTCGACGCGGCGAAAACCGGCTGTGCCGGTCTCGATTTTAATTCTGGTGTAGAGTCACAGCCGGGCATCAAAGATGCACGCCTTCTGGCCTCGGTATTTCAGACACTGCGCGCATATTAAGGAAATGGACATGACAACTTTACTCAATCCCTATTTTGGTGAATTCGGTGGCATGTATGTGCCGCAAATTCTGATGCCCGCTCTGCGTCAACTGGAAGACGCGTTCGTCAGTGCGCAAAAAGATCCCGAGTTTCAGGCCCAGTTTACCGACCTGCTGAAGAACTACGCGGGCCGTCCCACTGCGCTGACTAAATGTCAGAACATCACCGCCGGCACCCGCACCACGCTGTACCTGAAGCGCGAAGATCTGCTGCACGGCGGCGCCCATAAAACCAACCAGGTGTTGGGTCAGGCGTTACTGGCCAAACGCATGGGTAAAACCGAGATTATTGCCGAAACCGGCGCGGGACAGCACGGCGTGGCCTCAGCCCTCGCCAGCGCCCTGCTCGGCCTGAAATGCCGTATCTACATGGGAGCAAAAGACGTTGAGCGCCAGTCGCCGAACGTCTTCCGCATGCGCCTGATGGGTGCCGAAGTGATTCCGGTACACAGTGGTTCAGCTACGCTGAAAGATGCCTGTAACGAGGCGCTGCGCGACTGGTCCGGCAGTTATGAAACCGCACACTACATGCTCGGCACCGCCGCGGGTCCGCACCCGTTCCCGACCATCGTGCGTGAATTCCAGCGCATGATTGGCGAAGAGACCAAAGCGCAGATCCTCGAAAAAGAGGGGCGTCTGCCGGATGCGGTAATCGCCTGCGTGGGCGGCGGTTCCAACGCCATCGGGATGTTTGCCGATTTCATCAATGAACCTGACGTGGGACTGATTGGCGTGGAGCCGGGCGGTCACGGAATTGAAACCGGTGAACACGGCGCGCCGCTGAAGCACGGTCGCGTCGGGATCTATTTCGGCATGAAAGCGCCGATGATGCAGACCGATGAGGGCCAGATCGAGGAATCCTACTCCATCTCTGCGGGTCTCGACTTCCCGTCCGTTGGACCACAGCATGCGTATCTGAACAGCATCGGCCGCGCCGACTACGTGTCGATCACCGATGACGAAGCGCTGGAAGCGTTTAAAACACTCTGTCTGCACGAAGGCATTATTCCGGCGCTCGAGTCGTCACACGCCCTGGCCCACGCGCTGAAAATGATGCGCGAGAACCCGGAAAAAGAGCAACTGCTGGTGGTTAACCTGTCCGGGCGCGGTGACAAAGACATTTTCACGGTACACGATATTCTGAAAGCGCGAGGGGAAATCTGATGGAACGCTATGAAAGCCTGTTTGCACAACTGAACGATCGCAAGGAAGGTGCCTTTGTTCCCTTCGTCACCCTCGGCGACCCGGGCGTTGAGCAGTCACTGAAAATTATCGATGCCCTGGTTGAGGCGGGTGCGGATGCGCTGGAGTTAGGGATCCCCTTCTCCGATCCGCTCGCCGATGGCCCGACCATTCAGAGTGCCACGCTGCGCGCGTTTGCTGCGGGCGTGACGCCAACCCGCTGTTTTGAGATGCTGGCAGCCATCCGCGAAAAACACCCCACCATTCCAGTTGGTTTGCTGATGTACGCGAACCTGGTGTTCAGCAAGGGCATTGACGCGTTTTATGCGCAGTGCGAAAAAGTCGGCGTCGACTCCGTGCTGGTCGCCGACGTACCGATTGAAGAGTCTGCGCCATTCCGCCAGGCCGCGCTGCGCCACAACGTTGCGCCGATCTTCATCTGTCCGCCGAATGCCGATGATGACCTGCTGCGCCAGATTGCTTCCCATGGCCGGGGTTATACCTATCTGCTGTCACGGGCAGGCGTGACAGGCGCAGAAAACCGCGCCGCGCTGCCGCTGCATCATCTGGTAGAGAAGCTGAAAGAGTACAATGCGGCGCCGTCTTTACAGGGTTTTGGCATTTCGGCGCCGGACCAGGTTTCCGCTGCCATTGATGCCGGTGCCGCTGGCGCGATCTCTGGTTCGGCGATCGTCAAAATCATTGAAAAGAACGCCGACCAGCCTGAGCAGATGCTCACCGAGCTGAAGGCATTCGTCAGCGCGTTAAAAGCCGCCACTCGCCGGTAATTCACCTGGACCGCCAGACTCTCGCTGGCGGTCTTATCCTCTCGTTTGCTTCATTTTGTACATCTCGCCATCCGCAAACTGAATGGCATCATCAATCCCTTCAGTGACTTCGGCTGCGCCCCAGGAAATGGAAAGCGGGACCGGTGTATCCTGCACGATAAACTGATACTCATTGATTTGGCTGGCAATGCGTTCTGCGATAGCCACCGCATCGGCCATTTTCGCGCGATACAGCACGATCACAAATTCATCCCCACCGGTACGAATCACCAGATCGTCACTGGTACGGGTGTTGGACAACATTCGGTTAGCGATAATCTGCAACGCTCTGTCGCCCGCGACGTGCCCCCAGGTATCGTTAATCGCTTTGAATTTGTTGCAATCAACCAGCACCACCGAACTGTTCGAGAGATCACGCCGCTTAATGATGTCGAGAATTTTACGGTTGAAGCAACCCGTCAACGAGTCGATGTAGATTTTCAGATCGCTCTCATTCAACCAGGATTTCAGCCCCATCATGATCAGTACAAAGAAGAACGGCGCCATTAAAATCAGCAGCCCCGCCTGAGTGTCGTGCATCGCAAACCCGCTGAGCGAGATGGCGTAGTGAATGACATACTTTTCGGAGAGCACCTTGAAGGCGATTTCCGGGCGATGCTTACACTCCCCCCTCAGACAAAGTGATTGCTGATTCAGGGTATTCACCAGCGAAACGTTTAGCCCGTGCGGCACCTGTCCATCAAAGGCGTCGCGTAATGCCTCCTGAAGCTCCGGCTTCGCATGATCGTAAACCAGATAACCCACAATATGATCGGAAATCTCATTACCGGAGAGGTCGTAAATATAGCTCACGACGCTAAAGGCTTTATCCCCCGTGATTTTATCGTCATAAAAATCCGTGGAGCTCAATGCTTTCGTTTTGACGCTCTTTTCGAGCAGACGGGTATAAAAATCGACGGGAGGTCGAAAGAAGCGGGAAATATTTCGCGCCATCTTCGATGTGTGATAATCAAACGCTTTAGCATCAGCAGGCGTAAACCAGTAAAAATAGCTCGCATCCTCGGCAATAATATAACGATGGGCATCGAAATTACCGGGATTGAGCGCATTCACCCTGCTGCGAATAAACTCAGCGGCGGCGAACATGCACAGCGCGTTGACCGTCGGCTCACGCGCCACCATCGCTCCCGACGCGGAGTGAATGCGTTTGCTGTCGGCGTTAATACCCCAGGCGTCCCCGCGGGGAATAAATTGCGACATCTCGCCGCACTGGCCTGCGGTTTTAATCTGCCGGTAGCGTACACCGGTGGCATCCGCGATCATTTCATTATCATTAAAGATATCGAGCATCCGCGTTTGCAGGCGGTTCATCCCTTCATTGACCGCCGCCAGCCGCTGTTCATAGATAATAAACAGAAAAAGCGACGTAAAAAGCAGCGTGATCAACGCTGAAATAATCAGTGCCTGTCTGTTTCTTAAACTGTCCTGCACAATTTTCACCAAGGCACCCTGGGCATCAACACGCTGTTAACACTACGGTATTCGATTTTACCTGTGCAGTACAGGTCATAGCGGCTAATCACCCCTTCTGTCAGATAACCCGCATGGCAGTTACTCAGGCATCGCGATTTTTTGTTCCAGCAAAAATGGCGTTAATTTCATGATGCGATACTTACAGTGCATGCCTATCAGAAAAGATAGCAGGTCTGTACGCGGCGCATAAAAAAAGCGGGCTAAAGACGCCCGCTTTTACCTGTTGTGACCGTTTTTTAGAAACGGTAGCCCGCCGAGAACATAAATACCCACGGATCGAGGCGGATATCGTCATGCTGCTTAACGCCACCGAGTTTGTAGTCTGCGGTGGTATCGATATCCATATACCAGACTGACATGTTAATCAGCCAGTCACGGTTGATCAGATAGTCCATCCCGACCTGACCGGCTGCACCCCAGGAGTCTTTAAGACTCAAATCAGACACGCCGGTCTCTTCACCATTCTTATTAACATCAGTATTAAAGAAGGTCGTGTAGTTTACCCCAACACCCACATACGGACGCAGTTTGCTGCTGGAGTCACCGAAATACCACTGCGCCATCAGGGTTGGCGGCAGATGGTGAACGGTGGCGATATCACCGGTCATCTGTGTACCCACTTTATGGCGGAATGGCGTTGCCGCCAGCAGTTCAACACCGATGTTATCGGTCGCCATGTAAGTGAATGTCAGACCCAACTGCGTGTCGTTACTGACGTTGAAGCCGCCTAAATGGCCTAAGGTACCGTCCGCGCCTTCCGTCGGTCTTACCGTCGCCGAACCGGCGCGAATGAAGAACTCGCCAGCTTCATGCGCATAAACGCTGCCAGAGAGAAGAGTACTTACTGCCAATGCCGCCACTGTTAACTTTTTCATACCCGCTCCATCGTTATGGTTATAAATGCGTCACGAATATACCTACATTGGAGTAATAAGTGATCTAACCTGGATCACATTAGGCTGCGTAATTTAACATTTATTGATCCAGATTAAGTTAGAAGTAGCATTCAAAATCCAGGTTATTCGCGTTCAGATCAATTTTGCAATATTTTACCCCTGAAAGTATTTTCTTAATTTTTGCGGGAACAACGTCATCACGCTGTGGATTTGTTGCTCAAATTACTCTGGCTTTACAAAGATATGCTTTTCCATACACCCCTTGATGCTGCCACTGCGCAGTTATCCAGGGTACAATTGCACGCTTAACAACACCTGCAGAACTCAAGGAGAGTGCATGTCTATCACGGCGCAGTCCGTATACCGTGACACCGGGAATTTTTTCCGTAATCAATTTTTAACCATCCTGCTGATCTCGCTGCTGTGCGCGTTCATCACGGTGGCATTAGGGCATGCCTTCTCACCCAGCGATGCACAGATTGCGCAATTGAGTGAAGGGGATAATCTTGCGGGAAGCGTGGGCTTGTTCGAACTGGTGCAAAACATGACGCCGGAGCAGCAGCAGATCCTGTTGCGTGCCTCCGCGGCCTCCACGTTTTCAGGACTGATCGGCAATGCCATCCTGGCCGGAGGCGTACTGCTGCTGATTCAGTTGATTTCAGCGGGTCATCGCGTCAGCGCCCTGCGCGCTATCGGTGCCAGTGCGCCGATTCTGCCGCGTCTGTTCATCCTGATTTTACTGACGACCCTGCTGGTACAACTCGGGATTATGCTGGTAGTGGTGCCTGGCATCCTGTTGGCTATCCTGCTGGCGCTTGCGCCAGTCATGCTGGTGCAGGATAAAATGGGAGTATTCACCGCGATGCGCAACAGTATGCGTCTGGCGTGGTCTAATATGCGTCTGGTCGCCCCGGCGGTGATGGGCTGGTTGCTGGCAAAAACGCTGTTGTTGCTGTTTGCCTCCAGCTTTGCTGCATTTGATCCTAACGTTGGCGCCGTTATCGCGAATACGTTGAGCAATGTTATCTCTGCCATATTGCTCATCTACCTGTTCCGTCTGTATATGTTGATTCGCCAATAACCCTGTCTGTGTCGCCGGCAGAAATGCCCGACGCATTTGATTACGGAATCGAAGAATGAAGCAGTTTCTTGATTTTTTACCGCTGGTTGTCTTCTTTGTCTTTTACAAAGTGTATGACATCTATGCGGCCACCTCGGCGCTCATTGTCGCAACGGCGATCGTGCTCATCTACAGCTGGGTCCGCTATCGCAAAGTTGAGAAAATGGCGCTGATCACCTTTGTGCTGGTTGCCGTGTTCGGCGGCCTCACCATCTTCTTCCATAATGATGAGTTTATTAAATGGAAGGTGACAGTAATTTACGGCCTGTTTGCCGGTGCGTTACTGGTAAGCCAGTGGATCATGAAAAAGCCGCTGATCCAGCGCATGTTGGGTAAAGAACTGACGCTGCCGCAGCCGGTCTGGTCGAAGCTCAACCTCGCGTGGGCTATCTTCTTTATTCTGTGTGGGCTTGCCAATATCTACATCGCCTTCTGGCTGCCGCAAAATATCTGGGTGAACTTTAAGGTGTTTGGCCTCACCGCGCTGACGCTGATCTTTACCCTGCTGAGTGGCGTCTATATCTATCGTCATCTCCCGCAAGAAGACAAATCGTAAACGTCCATCAAACCAGGCCTACGGGCCTGGTTTTGCTTTCTACACATTCCCTGCCGTCCCTGTCCTAAATTGCATGAATCATGAAGATATTGTGGAGATTACCTTCACAATATTGTAATGAGAATGGTTATCATTGATATTCCCTATCGCATTTTTAACAATATGGATGTCAGTTGATGAATACGATAACAAAAATCTCCCCGCGCCCTCTGGCGCTTTTGATTGCCACAGCATTAAGCGCAAATGCATTCGCTGCAGACGAGGTCATGAACGACGGTGAAACGATGGTCGTCCAGGCCACCGCCGAAGAAGCCCTCAAACAGCAACCCGGTGTTTCTATCATCACCGCCAAAGACATTGAAAAATCCCCGCCGGTCAACGATCTCTCCGATATCATTCGCACCATGCCTGGCGTGAACCTGACAGGCAACAGCGCCAGCGGGAGTCGGGGCAATAACCGCCAGATTGACATTCGCGGCATGGGGCCGGAAAACACGCTGATCCTGATTGACGGCGTGCCGGTCACCTCACGAAACTCGGTACGCTATAGCTGGCGCGGTGAGCGTGATACGCGTGGCGACACGAACTGGGTGCCTGCGGAGATGGTCGAACGCATTGAAGTACTGCGCGGCCCGGCGGCGGCGCGTTACGGTTCCGGTGCGGCAGGCGGCGTGGTCAACATCATCACCAAACAGCCGACGAACGACTGGCATAGCTCGCTGTCTCTTTATACCAATCAGCCTGAGAACAGCAAAGAAGGCGCCACCAAACGTGCGAACTTCAATCTGAGCGGTCCGCTCATTGATGACATTCTCACCATGCGCCTGTACGGCAATATCAATAAAACCGACGCCGATGCGGCGGATATCAATACCCGGCAAAATGGCTCCTATGCCGCAGGACGAGAAGGGGTGCGCAATAAGGACATCAACGCCCTGCTCTCCTGGAAACTGACGCCGCAGCAAATTGTTGATTTTGACTACAGCTATAGCCGTCAGGGCAATATCTATGCCGGAGATACGCAGTACAGCAACAGCAACGTCAGTCCTGACGGGTTGGTCAGTTCACTCTACGGTGATGAAACCAACCGGATGTATCGCCAGTCGTGGGGGCTGACGCACAATGGCATCTGGGACTGGGGACAGTCCAGATTCGGCGTGTATTACGAAAAAACCAACAATACCCGGATGCAGGAAGGCTCGACCGGCAGAGTGGAAGGTATGATTAATGACACCGAATACGCCACCAGCCGCCTGGAATCTTATCGTTCTTCCGGTGAACTCAACATTCCGCTTTTCTGGCTGGTGGATCAAACCCTGACGCTGGGTGCGGAATGGAACCGCGATGAACTTAACGACCCGGCATCTATGCAGGCCACCAGCGCATCCGGCGTGCAAATTGGCAATGTCTCCGGTGATGCGTCCAGTCGCAGCACCAAAAATAGCGCCACGCTTACTGGTATCTATCTGGAGGATAATATCGAAGCCCGTCCGGGTACGGATATTATTCCGGGGATCCGTTTTGACTATCACGACGAATTTGGCAGCAACTGGAGCCCCAGTCTGAATATGTCGCAGGAACTGGGCAGCCTGTTCAAACTGAAAGCCGGGATTGCGCGCGTCTTTAAAGCGCCAAACTTGTATCAGTCCAGCGAGGGATATTTGCTCTCCACACGCGGCAACGGTTGCCCGAATACGATTGCAACCGGCAGTTGTTATCTGTTGGGTAATCCGGATCTGGACCCGGAAATCAGTATCAACAAAGAGATCGGCCTTGAATTTACTTACTCAGGCTGGGATGCGGGAATCACCTGGTTCCGTAACGATTATAAAAACAAGATCGTCTCCGGGACCGATATTATCGGTTACGCCTCCAACGGAAATAATATCCTGCAATGGGAAAATGGCGGCAAAGCGATCGTTGAAGGTCTGGAAGGTAACGTCGTGATCCCGCTGGTACCGGAGACGTTAAACTGGCGCACTAACGCGACGTATATGATCAAATCCGAGAACAAGGACACCGGCAACCCGCTCTCCGTGATCCCCAAATACACCATCAATACCCTGCTCGACTGGCAGGTGAATGACAAGTTGTCCAC
This sequence comes from Citrobacter amalonaticus Y19, assembly GCF_000981805.1. Lineage (NCBI taxonomy): Bacteria > Pseudomonadati > Pseudomonadota > Gammaproteobacteria > Enterobacterales > Enterobacteriaceae > Citrobacter > Citrobacter amalonaticus. Next base: position 1,807,286 of record NZ_CP011132.1, read on the forward strand.
CCAATTACGGTGGACGCAGTACGGTCGACAAAAACCACGCGAGTATGCGGAAATACGTAACGAAACGGGTGCCATGTCGGATAAAGAGATTGGCGCCTATGCGATTGTCGGTCTCGGCGCTAACTACCAGATGACGAAAAACCTGCGCCTGAACGCTGGGATCAGCAACCTGTTCGATAAGCAGATTTATCGTGAAAACGACGGTGCCTCGACCTATAACGAACCCGGACGCGCGTACTATGCCGGCGTGACGATGTCATTCTAATCTCTCAAACGCCCGTCTCGCGGGCGTTTCCCCTCTGTTCTCCGTGCTAAAATCATAGTAGCATCGCGCCTGAAATTTCTTTCTACAGTCGGTTTTACAATGACAACAACAACTCACGCCCCCCAGGGCGAACTGGTTTTACGCACACTGGCTATGCCTGCCGATACTAATGCCAACGGTGATATTTTTGGCGGCTGGCTGATGTCGCAGATGGATATTGGCGGTGCTATTCAGGCCAAAGAGATTGCCCATGGTCGCGTGGTGACCGTCCGCGTGGAAGGAATGAGCTTTCTGCGCCCGGTCGCAGTTGGCGACGTAGTGTGCTGCTATGCCCGCTGCGTGAAGCGTGGAACCACTTCCATCAGCATCAATATAGAGGTCTGGGTGAAGAAAGTGGCGTCAGAGCCAATTGGCCAGCGCTACAAAGCGACAGAAGCGCTGTTCATCTACGTTGCGGTGGATCCGGACGGTAAACCCCGCCCGCTTCCGGCGCAATAAGCACAAAAAAGCCTCCTGAAACGGAGGCTTTCTCTTTTCAGGCATCACCATCACTCAATTTGCGTGGTGCCGTTCAGGCGGAAGACAATATTCACGACCAGCCCTGAACCCGGCTTACCCGCTTCATAGCGCCATCTGCGCATCGCATTCTTCACTTCGCGCTCAAACATGTTAGCCGGTTGCGCAGACACGATCTGTACGTTATCCACCCGACCGTCGGACGTGACATCAAATTTCACTTTTACCCGCCCCTCAATGCGCAGTGCCTGGGCGCGCGCCGGGTACTGGGGCTGATTACGCGTCAACGCACGTGGGCCTGCCGGAACGCTCACCGTTGGCTTACTGGTCGCCGGTGCGGTACTGGTGGCTGGGCGCGCAGGCGCGGTATTCTCAAACGGCGACGTCTGGCGCGGCTCAGCAGGTTTGACATCACGCTTCGGTTGTTCCTGCACCTTTTTCACCGGCTTCGGTTTTGGCTTGGGTTTAGGCTTCGGTTTCTCGATAACAACCGGTGCCTCTTTAGGCGGTTCGGGAATCGGCTCGGGTTCAGGCTCGACCACCGGTTCCGGCGGCGGCTGAACCGCCTGTGGCGGTTCCAGGTCGGCTGGCGAAACCATCGTGACGGAGATAGGCTGCGCAGGGGCTGGCAGTTCAATAACCTGATGTACTGAGGTATACAAGAGTCCCGCCACTAAAGCACCATGAATGCCAACGGAAAGTAACGTCGGCCAGGGAAAGCGACGAGGTAAATCAAGGGTCATTGAAGTCATAATCGTTTCAGTTGAAAAACCAGGCCTCGATTTTAAATGCAAATAGCAATCATATTCAATAAGCCATCGACATAAGCGCCATTTTTATCCTAAAAATCCCCTGACAACTGTACGCCCTTAACAAGGCTGTCATCTTTGCGTTGCAGTAAAGAGACCTTTCAAATAACGTATTTAGTACTTTTACCGACCAAGGAGCCCTATCCGTGCTTTATGTCATCTACGCGCAAGATAATCAGAACTCACTTGAAAAGCGTCTTTCCGTCCGCCCTGCTCATCTGGCGCGGCTGCAGTTGCTTCACGACGAAGGACGTCTCCTGACTGCGGGCCCAATGCCTGCTGTCGATAGCAACGATCCGGGCGCGGCAGGTTTTACCGGCTCCACGGTGATTGCTGAATTTGACTCACTGGAAGAGGCGAAATCCTGGGCGGAGGCCGACCCGTATGTCGCCGCCGGAGTTTACGCGCAGGTTTCGGTGAAACCCTTTAAGAAGACGTTCTGAAAGACGTGTTCATTGGGCACCGCATGCGGTGCCCTGTTCACTCAGAGGCTGTGGATCGCAAACAACAGCGAATTACGCTGCTGATTCAGGACACACTTTCTGATTGAGTGGATACGCATATTCCGACGCGACTGCCCCTCAAGCCAACGCGCTTTACGGCGACTGGCCTGACGCAGCATCCGCCAGCGTCCCACTTCCGTTCTACTCCGCTTCATGATACCTACTCTTACCGTACAAGAATGGGCATTATACCCCCCACCGACAGGCAGGCTAGCGCTTTTACCGTGTTTTTATTTGCCAGATGAGTGATGACGCGTAAACTCATAACAATACGCTTTCAAAAGGATTTTTAATCTATGACAACCTTCTACACGGTGGTGAGTTGGCTGGTCATTCTGGGCTACTGGGTGCTCATTGCCGGTGTAACATTACGTATTTTAATGAAACGTCGCGCGGTTCCTTCCGCGATGGCCTGGCTGTTGATCATTTACATTCTGCCGTTAGTCGGAATTATTGCTTATTTATCCTTCGGGGAACTCCATTTAGGCAAACGCCGGGCCGAGCGTGCGCGCGCAATGTGGCCGTCCACGGCGAAATGGCTGAACGATCTCAAAGCCTGCAAACATATCTTCGCCGAGGAGAACAGCAGCGTTGCCGCTTCGCTGTTCAAACTCTGTGAGCGCCGCCAGGGCATCGCTGGCGTCAAGGGAAACCAGCTCCAGTTGCTCACCGATTCTGATGATGTGATGCAGGCGCTGATCCGCGATATCCAGTTGGCGCGACATAACATCGAAATGGTGTTCTATATCTGGCAACCCGGCGGCATGGCGGATCAGGTGGCGGAATCCCTGATGGCTGCCGCACGACGCGGGATCCATTGCCGCTTGATGCTCGACTCGGCGGGCAGCGTCGCCTTCTTCCGCAGTCCCTGGGCAACGATGATGCGCAACGCCGGTATTGAAGTGGTTGAGGCGCTGAAGGTCAATCTGTTCCGTGTGTTCCTGCGCCGCATGGACCTGCGTCAGCACCGTAAAATGGTGATGATCGATAACTATATTGCCTATACCGGCAGCATGAATATGGTTGACCCGCGCTTTTTCAAACAGGATGCGGGGGTGGGTCAGTGGGTCGATCTGATGGCGCGAATGGAAGGCCCGGTCGCCACCGCGATGGGCATCGTCTATTCCTGCGACTGGGAGATTGAAACCGGCAAGCGGATCCTGCCTCCGCCGCCGGACGTCAACATCATGCCGTTCGAAGAGGCCAGCGGACACACCATTCATACTATCGCCTCCGGTCCCGGTTTTCCGGAAGATCTGATACACCAGGCGCTGCTGACCGCGGCCTATTCGGCGCGTGAATATTTGATCATGACCACTCCCTACTTCGTGCCGAGCGACGATTTACTGCATGCCATCTGTACGGCGGCACAGCGCGGGGTGGACGTCAGCATTATTTTGCCGCGCAAGAATGATTCGCTCCTGGTCGGCTGGGCCAGCCGCGCCTTCTTTACCGAACTGCTGGCGGCAGGAGTGAAAATCTACCAGTTTGAAGGCGGTTTGCTGCATACCAAGAGCGTACTGGTCGATGGCGAACTCAGTCTGGTCGGGACCGTGAACCTCGACATGCGCAGCCTGTGGCTTAACTTTGAGATCACGCTGGTCATTGATGACGTCGGATTTGGCGGCGATCTGGCTGCCGTGCAAGACGATTACATCTCCCGCTCTCGCCTGCTGGACGCGAGTTTGTGGGTAAAACGACCACTCTGGCAGCGGATCACCGAGCGACTGTTTTACTTCTTCAGTCCGTTGCTGTAAAACGTGCCCAAGAGACGGGAAACAGGGTGTCATTATGGATATGGATCTGAACAATCGCCTGACTGAAGACGAAACGCTTGAGCAGGCTTACGATATTTTTCTCGAACTGGCGGCCGATAACCTCGACCCGGCGGACATTATTCTGTTTAACCTGCAGTTTGAGGAGCGCGGCGGCGCAGAGTTATTTGACCCGTCTGAAGACTGGCAGCAGCACGTTGATTACGATCTGAACCCTGACTTCTTTGCCGAAGTGGTGATTGGTCTGGCGGACAGCGAAGATGGCGAGATCAACGATATTTTTGCCCGCGTGCTGCTGTGTCGCGAAAAGGATCACAAGCTCTGCCATATTCTCTGGCGCGAGTAATGACGAAAAGAAGAGCCGCCAGCGCGGCTCTTTTCATTTAGTCTGGTAGTTTACTGCCGCAGTGGTTACAAAACTTCGCGCTATGCTCGTGCTCACTTTGCTGACACTGCGGGCATTTCCGCTGTTGACTCCGCTTATGAAACGCGATGCTCATATGGGTGGTGATCAATCCGGTGGGGATCGCAATCACCGAATAGCCAATCAGAATCAGTACTGACGCCACTATCCGCCCCAACGGCGTATGGGGCGTAATGTCGCCGTATCCAACTGTCGTAACGGTAACAATCGCCCAGTAGACCGACGCATTCAACGTGGTAAATCCATATTCCGGCCCTTCAATGAGATACATCAGCGTGCCGAAAATAATCATCACAATGCCGATAAATGAATAAAACAGAATCAGCTGATGCCGGGCGCTCACAATCGCCTGCCAGAACACCCGTAGCGAAGGCATAAAGCGCAGCAACTTCAGGATCCGCAAAATACGAATGGCTCGCATCGCGCGCCAGGCGAATACATAGTTAAGGCTGATTTCCGGCCACAGCCACATCACATACAAGGGCAGAATGGTGGCTAAATCAATCAGACCCCAGAAGCTGAAGACATATTTCGCCGGATTCGGCCAACTCACTAAACGCAGAAAATATTCCAGCGTAAAGACCAGCGTGACGAAGAGTTCGAGCAAGACGAAAATATGCCATTCATCGAATGTCAGGTGATATTGCGTGCCAATACCCGACTCAATAAAAATAATCAGCACGCTGAGCAGCGCGAACAGTGCACACAATCCCTCAACCCGTCGGCCTGAACGGGTATTCAGGTCGAACAAACGGTGATAAATCTGCCCGCGAAGCGATGATAATGAAAGCGGCACGATAACCTCAGTAAAAGAAGGGCTGACAGTTTGTCAGCCCTTGCGATTATAACGGGTCTACCTTAAGGCAGGATACGGCATGCCGGAAACTGCCTTCCAGTACCGGGCGTGTTTTCGCACACTCCGGCCCGGCAATCGGACAGCGGGTGCGGAATACGCAACCTGAAGGTGGGTTAATCGGTGACGGCAACTCCCCTTCCAGTAACTGAATCGTCTTGTTCTTTTCCAGATCGGGATCGGGAATCGGCACCGCCGACATCAGCGCTTTGGTGTAGGGATGCAGCGGATTGTGATAAACCTCATCATAGGTCCCCAGCTCCACGGCATGGCCCAGATACATCACCAGTACGCGGTCAGAGATATGTTTCACGACCGCCAGGTCATGGGCAATGAAGATCAGCGACAGCCCCATCTCTCGCTGAAGCTGTTGCAACAGATTGACGACCTGCGCCTGAATTGACACGTCCAGCGCGGAGACCGGCTCATCACAGATGATCAGCTTCGGCTCCAGAATCAACGCACGGGCAATCCCGATACGCTGGCACTGTCCGCCCGAAAACTCATGCGGGTAGCGGTTGATCAGGTTTGGCAGCAGGCCCACCTTCATCATCATCGCTTTCACCCGATCGCGCACGTCCTGACGCGACAGCTTCGGATGATAGGTCCGCAGCGGTTCAGCGATGATCTCACCAATGGTCATACGTGGATTCAGCGACGCCAGCGGATCCTGGAAAATCATCTGAATATCACTGCGCACGGCGCGCCATTCGTCGGGTTTCATTCCCAGCAGGTCTTTGCCTAACCAGGCCACCCGTCCCTCGGTCGCTTTCACCAGTCCGATAATGGCCCGGGCAAAGGTCGATTTCCCACAGCCTGATTCGCCAACGACGCCCAGCGTCTCGCCTTCATACAGCCGCAGCGTCACGCCATCGACGGCCTTCAGCGTTTTTGAGGGCTGCCAGAACCACTGTTTGCCATCTTTAATGTCGAAATGCACCTTCAGATCGGCGATTTCCAGGAGGACGTTACGTTTTTCATCAACAGCGTTCATGCCAGATCCTCCACCGGTTTAAAGCAGGCGCGCAAGCGTCCTGGACTGAACTCCTCCAGCGGCGGCGCGGTGCTGCAAATCTCCATCGCATGGGGACAGCGCGGCTGAAACGGACAGCCTTTCGGCAGACGCAGTAAGTTGGGCGGGTTCCCTGGAATGGTCAACATCTCGTCACCTTCACCATCCAGACGCGGCACTGCGTTCAGCAGGCCAATCGAATAAGGATGAACGGGCTGATAAAAGACATCGCGGGCATTACCGTATTCCATAGTTCGCCCGGCATACATTACCAGTACTTTGTCGCAAATCCCGGCCACCACCCCAAGATCGTGGGTAATCATGATGATGGCGGTGTTAAATTCACGCTTCAGTTCATTCAGAAGCGTCATGATTTGCGCCTGCACGGTGACATCCAGCGCGGTCGTCGGTTCGTCGGCAATCAGTAACTTCGGCCTGCACAGCAGCGCCATTGCGATCATCACGCGCTGGCGCATACCGCCGGAAAATTCATGCGGGAACATTTTCATCCGCTTGCGCGCTTCCGGCATTTTGACCGCGTCCAGCATTCTGACCGACTCGTCAAACGCCTCTGCTTTGCTCATGCTTTTGTGCAGCATCAGCACTTCCATCAGTTGCTCTCCGACGCGCATGTAAGGGTTTAGCGAGGTCATCGGATCCTGGAAAATCATCGAAATCTGTTCGGCGCGCAGCTTATTCAGCTCACGCTCCGGCAGATTGAGGATCTCGCGTCCGCTGAAAGTCGCCGAACCGCCAATCCGACCATTCGCGGCCAGCAGTCCCATCAGGGCAAACGCGGTCTGCGATTTGCCTGAACCGGACTCGCCCACGATGCCGAGGGTTTCTCCCGCACGCAGCGTAAAGTTCAAATCATTCACCGCAGTAACATCACCGTCCGGGGTACTGAACGTCACACGGAGATCTTTTACGTCCAGCAGTGCGTTAGCCCTTTGCTGCGCGAACGGCACACTTGCAGTTTCAATTACGCTCATGGCTGCACTCCTTAACGGTCTTTCGGGTCGAGGGCATCACGCAGGCCATCGCCAATAAAGTTAAAACAGAACAACGTCACCACCAGGAAGCCTGCCGGGAACAGCAGTAACCACGGCGACACTTCCATCGAGTTGGCACCATCACTCAGTAATGCGCCCCAACTGCTCAACGGCTCCTGCGTGCCCAACCCCAGGAAGCTGAGGAAGGATTCGAACAGGATCATGCTCGGCACCAGCAAGGAGGCATACACCACCACCACGCCCAGCACGTTAGGCACAATATGGCGCAGTACGATATTGCCGGTCGACACGCCACCCACCTGCGCAGCTTCGATAAACTCTTTGCGCTTCAGGCTCAGGGTCTGTCCACGCACAATACGCGCCATATCCAGCCAGGAGACCATTCCGATCGCCACAAAAATCAGCAGAATGTTTTGTCCGAAGAAGGTGACCAGCAGAATAACGAAGAACATAAACGGGAAGGAGTTGAGGATTTCCAGCAGGCGCATCATCACGGAGTCGATTTTGCCGCCCAGATAGCCAGAAAGCGAGCCGTACAGCGTACCCACCACCACGGCCACCAGCGCAGCCGCGATGCCGACCATCAGCGAGATCCGCCCGCCAATCGCCACGCGCACCAGCAGGTCACGCCCGGAGGAGTCGGTACCGAAATAATGCCCCGATTCGGTATCCGGCGCGCTGGACATCATTCCCCAGTCGGTATCGAAGTAGGTGAACTGCGACAGCATCGGCGCCAGCGTCACAAACAGCGCGATGATGACCAGCACAATCAGACTGGCGACCGCGGCGCGGTTATGCATAAAACGACGGCGCGCATCCTGCCACAGGCTACGCCCTTCGACCTCCAGCTTCTCACTGAAATTCTCCAGCGCTTCGCTGTTTTTCTTACTTAACATTATCGCGAGCTCCAGTATCAGTAACGAATTTTCGGGTCGATGACGGCGTACAGCACGTCAACTATCGCATTGAAGACAATGGTTAATGTCCCCACGAGGATCGTCAGGCTGAGAACCAGCGAGTAATCGCGGTTCAGCGCGCCGTTAACAAACAGCTGACCGATACCCGGTAAACCATAGATTGTCTCAATGACCATCGAACCAGTAATAATCCCGACAAATGCCGGTCCCATATACGAGAGCACAGGGAGCAGCGCGGGTTTCAACGCATGGCGAAAAATGATGCGACGCATCGGCAGCCCTTTGGCTCGCGCGGTGCGGATGAAGTTCGAGTGCAGCACTTCAATCATCGAGCCACGGGTGATACGCGCAATACTGGCAATATAAGCCAGTGATAACGCCACCATCGGCAGGATCATAAATTTCAGCGCCCCACCGTTCCAGCCGCCGCCTGGCAGCCACTTGAGGGTGATCGCAAATATCATGACCAGCAGCGGTGCAACCACAAAACTCGGTATTACCACCCCGGTCATGGCCACCCCCATAACCGCATAGTCCCATCGCGTGTTTTGCCTCAATGCGGCAATCACGCCGGCGCTTACCCCGAGGATCACGGCCAGAAGAAAGGCTGCAAGCCCCAGCTTCGCAGAGACCGGAAAGCTCGAAGCGACCAGATCGTTGACCGTATAATCTTTGTATTTAAAAGAAGGACCAAAATCACCGTGCGCCAGTTGCTTCAGGTAGCTGAAATACTGGGTCATGATGGGATCGTTCAGATGGTATTTCGCTTCAATATTCGCCAGGACTTCTGCTGGCAGCGCGCGTTCACCGGTGAAAGGACTTCCCGGCGCAAGGCGCATCATAAAGAACGAAATGGTAATAAGAATAAACAGCGTCGGAATTGCTTCCAGACAGCGGCGTAGAATAAATTTCAACATTGCCCGTACCTTCTGGCGAGTGCCTTTACACCCCTTCACGCAGAACTGCTAATGAGGGGTGTTGAGAGTCGACGAAAAAAGACACTGTGGGGCAACGTATGTCGCCCCACCCTTTGCCATTAATGCTTGATAATATACAAGTCTTTAACGTGGATATTATCCATCGGGTCTTTACCGGTATAACCACCCACCCACGGTTTCACCAGACGGGCGTTGACGTAATAGAACACCGGCACAATCGCAGAATCTTTATCAAGCTGCTGCTCGGCTTTACCGTAGAGCGCAGTACGCTGCTCTTCATTCGTGGCTTTCAGCGCATCGGCAAGGATCTTGTCGAACGTCGGGCTCTTATAGTGCGTCGTGTTGTTTGAACTGTCAGACAACACCATATTCAGGAAGGACGTTGGCTCGTTATAATCCGCACACCAGGCGGCACGGGAGACATCATAGTTACCCTGATGACGCGTATCGAGGAAGGTTTTCCACTCCTGGTTTTCCAGCTTCACATTCACGCCTAAGTTTTTCTTCCAGATAGACGCGGCAGCGATAGCCAGTTTTTTATGCAGATCGGAGGTGTTATACAGCAGGTTGAAGGTCAACGGTTTATCGGCGGTATATCCGGCTTCAGCCAGTAATTTTTTCGCTTCTTCGTTACGTTTTTCCTGCGTCCAGCCAAACCACTCTGGTTCAGTCAGTTTTGCGCCATCGGTGTACGGCGGCGTGAAGCTGTATGCCGGCAGGTCGCCCTGGTTTTTCACTTTATTAACGATAATATCGCGGTCCAGCGCCAGCTTGAGCGCGGTACGCACGCGGACATCCGTAAACGGTGCTTTCTGGTTATTAATTTCGTAATAGTAGGTGCACAGATACGGGTCAACGTGAACTTCGTTCGGGATCTCTTTTTTCAGCTTCTGGAACAGCTCAATCGGCATGTTGTTATAAGTCATGTCGATTTCACCGCTGCGGTAACGGTTGACGTCTGTCACTTCTGAAGCGATCGGCAGGTAGGTTACCTGATTAATGACCGTTTTAGCATTGTCCCAGTAATTAGGATTACGCTCGAGCACGATATGCTCGTTGACGACCCAGTCTTTCAGCTTATACGCACCGTTGGTGATGATATTGGCTGGCTGAGTCCACTTCTCACCGTATTTTTCAACGGCGGCTTTAGGGACCGGGGAAACGGATGAGTGCACTAACAGTTTGTAGAAATAAGGAACAGGTTCGCTGAGGGTCACTTCAAAGGTATTATCGTCGATAGCTTTAACACCGAGATCGGTTGGCGGTTTCTTGCCGGCAACAATATCGTCAATATTGACGATGTGACCATATTGCAGATAACTGGCATACGGAGATGCAGTATTCGGATTCGCCAGACGCTGCCAGCTGTAAACAAAATCGTGGGCCGTCACCGGTGAGCCATCCGACCATTTTGCGTCTTTACGCAGATGGAATGTCCAGACTTTAAAGTCTTTATTTTCCCATTTTTCAGCCACGCCCGGAGACGGTTTACCGTCGACGTCACTGATGATTAAACCTTCGAACAGATCGCGGCTGATATTGGATTCCGGTACACCTTCGATTTTATGCGGATCGAGGGACTGTACTTCCGAGCCATTATTTCGTACCAGCGTCTGTTTTTCTGCCAGTTGCACACCAGCGGGAACGACCGCTGCCGTCGCCACATTTCCGGCGAGTAGCGCAGTCAAAATTCCTGCTGCCACTAAACTTTTCTTCGTGTTGGTCATTGTGTTTGTACTCCCTCATTATAATTACTGGTTATATCACCAGCCTGTTAATCCCATCAGGGATCTCTGAGCAGCTCCGGAGACTTTCAGCTGTCAGGTCGTTTACTGCCTGCTATCACCGACTTTATTTATTCTGGCGATTCGTTCGATCACCTTACGTCGATTCGTTATGCGCCTCCCCTGCCAGGGGCGCATGAATAGTGGGCCAAACCGCCTTGTTGATATTTATTCTCATCAACCAGCAATCTGCTGCAATATGAACTGTCGGAAAGTAACAAAAGCATTAATTAACCGCCAATACAATTTACAGATTTGTTAAGCAATTCTCTTTTAGAGAAAAAATACCGTCCCGTTGAAACGTCCCGAAACAGACAAAATAAAGATAACCACCTATTAATCATACGATTAATAACGCCCCATCACGCGGAGATCGTTGACATCTGCTAAAGGCGTAAAAATGTACGATAATTTAACAATTGGTCATTTCTTAGCACATTCATCTGCAAGTTCATTGAATTAACTAATATCATCTCAATTATCCTACAGCAAGCCCCGGATTGTGATGTGAGCAAAATAACAAAGCGGCAGTATGATGCAGGAACAGAAGCGCAATAAAATCAAAGGGTTTCATCCCCTTGAAGGCATGAGTTTTTCCCGATGTGCGGGCCTGAAAGTCAGAAAGGTGACGAAACGTAGAGCGCTGAAATGAACGGAGCCGCGAACAGCTCCGTAGGTTATTTCATCTGAAAGCGAATTAACTTAATAGCCCAGGGAATATGGCTTTAATACCCGTGACAATAAATTCGATGCCCAGCGCCATTAATAGCAGCCCCATAATTCGGGTTATCACGTTAATGCCCGTCTGGCCCAGAACACGCACCAGCCACGGCGCCATGCGGAAAAGTCCCCAACAGCACAGAGCAAAAATCGCAATCGCCACAAAGAAGCCAAGCAGGTACATCACGCTGTGGTAACGCGTTCCCCACACGATGGTTGAACTGATTGCTCCTGGCCCCGCCATCAGCGGCAGCGCCAGAGGAACGACGCCCACGCTTTCGCGGATAGCCGTTTCCGATTTCTCCTGTTTGTTCTGTTTATCCTCTCCCAGTTTCCCGCTAATCATCGACATCGCGATGGTGACCACAAGGATCCCGCCGGCGATCCGGAACGAGTCAATCGAGATGCCGAACAGTTGCAGAATGCCGTCACCGAGGAATAACGAAGTCCACAGAATGATCGCAACGGAGAGGTTAGCAGTCAGGTTCGTTTTATTGCGCGCCGCCGCTGTCTGGTAGCTGGTCATACTGATGAAGACAGGAATAATCCCAACCGGGTTCACCAATGCAAACAACCCGATGAAAAATTTGAAATAAACAGGAAAATCAAACAGCGTTTGGATCACGGTTAGCTCCGAAGCGTTAGCCGTATAAAATGAGTTAAAGTTACCGGGTGAAAACCGTGCTGACGATACGCCTTTTCACAGCACATTTCACCAGGGCAAACGTAAAATTGCTACCATTCCTGAGTGTTACTAATATGTTTTAATTATGATAATTTGATAGCCATTCACCACTACAATTAGACAACACTTAGCGTTCAGGGCTAAAAGGGCCTGCTGAAAGGTGGCAGCTTTGATAAATCTTGATCCAGATCACGTAATCGCTACTCAGAAGTGAGTAACCTTGCTTACGCCACCTGGAAGTAACGCGTTAGAGTTAGATGACGCTAACGCATAAGCTCTTTTAGTAAATCAGAGCAAACTGAACGTTAAGTAACCAATTGATTTTCTGGCTGTTATGCAAACTAACGCCCGCTGTCTATACTCACGTATCGAGCAGATGATTTACTAAAAAAGTTTAACATTATCAGGAGAGCATTATGGCTGTTACTAATGTCGCTGAACTTAACGCACTCGTCGAGCGCGTCAAAAAAGCCCAGCGTGAATATGCCAGTTTCACTCAAGAACAAGTTGATAAAATCTTCCGCGCCGCCGCTCTGGCTGCTGCAGATGCTCGAATTCCTCTCGCGAAGATGGCCGTTGCCGAATCTGGCATGGGTATCGTCGAAGATAAAGTGATTAAAAACCACTTTGCTTCTGAGTACATCTATAACGCTTACAAAGATGAAAAAACCTGCGGCGTGCTGGCTGAAGACCACACCTTCGGGACCATCACTATCGCAGAACCTATCGGTATCATTTGCGGTATCGTTCCGACCACTAACCCAACCTCTACAGCGATCTTCAAATCACTGATCAGCCTGAAAACCCGTAACGCAATCATCTTCTCTCCGCACCCACGTGCGAAAGATGCGACTAACAAAGCGGCGGATATCGTGCTGCAGGCGGCTATCGCTGCTGGCGCACCGAAAGACCTGATTGGCTGGATCGATCAACCTTCCGTAGAACTGTCTAACGCACTGATGCACCACCCGGATATCAACCTGATTCTGGCAACCGGTGGTCCGGGCATGGTTAAAGCAGCATACAGCTCCGGTAAACCCGCTATCGGCGTGGGCGCAGGTAACACTCCGGTGGTTATCGACGAAACCGCGGATATCAAGCGTGCTGTTGCCTCTGTTCTGATGTCCAAAACCTTCGACAACGGCGTAATCTGTGCTTCTGAGCAGTCTGTTGTTGTGGTTGATTCCGTTTACGATGCCGTTCGCGAACGTTTCGCCAGCCACGGCGGCTACATGCTGCAGGGTAAAGAGCTGAAGGCCGTTCAGGACGTTATCCTGAAAAATGGCGCGCTGAACGCCGCAATCGTAGGTCAGCCTGCCTATAAAATTGCTGAACTGGCCGGCTTCTCTGTACCGGAAACCACCAAGATTCTGATCGGTGAAGTGAAAGTGGTTGACGAGAGCGAACCGTTCGCTCACGAAAAACTGTCCCCGACGCTGGCGATGTACCGTGCGAAAGATTTCGAAGACGCCGTACTTAAGGCAGAGAAACTGGTCGCCATGGGCGGTATCGGTCACACGTCTTGCCTGTACACCGACCAGGACAACCAGCCGGAGCGCGTGGCTTACTTCGGTCAGATGATGAAAACCGCACGTATCCTGATCAACACCCCGGCGTCTCAGGGTGGTATCGGTGACCTGTATAACTTCAAACTCGCACCTTCCCTGACTCTGGGTTGTGGTTCCTGGGGTGGTAACTCCATCTCTGAAAACGTTGGTCCGAAACACCTGATCAACAAGAAAACCGTTGCTAAGCGAGCTGAAAACATGTTGTGGCACAAACTTCCGAAATCTATCTACTTCCGCCGTGGCTCACTGCCTATCGCGCTGGATGAAGTGATTACTGATGGCCACAAACGTGCGCTCATCGTGACTGACCGCTTCCTGTTCAACAACGGTTATGCAGACCAGATCACCTCTGTGCTGAAAGCCGCTGGCGTTGAAACGGAAGTATTCTTTGAAGTTGAAGCTGACCCGACCCTCTCTGTCGTCCGTAAAGGCGCAGAACTGGCGAACTCCTTCAAACCAGACGTGATCATCGCGCTGGGTGGCGGTTCCCCGATGGACGCCGCGAAAATCATGTGGGTCATGTACGAACATCCGGAAACTCACTTCGAAGAACTGGCGCTGCGCTTTATGGATATCCGTAAACGTATCTACAAGTTCCCGAAAATGGGTGTGAAAGCGAAAATGATCGCGGTCACCACCACGTCCGGTACCGGTTCTGAAGTCACGCCGTTCGCTGTTGTGACCGACGATGCAACCGGTCAGAAATACCCACTGGCTGACTATGCCCTGACCCCGGATATGGCGATTGTCGATGCCAACCTGGTGATGGAGATGCCGAAATCACTGTGTGCCTTTGGTGGTCTTGATGCGGTGACCCACGCTCTGGAAGCTTACGTTTCCGTACTGGCTTCTGAATTCTCCGACGGTCAGGCACTGCAGGCGCTGAAACTGTTGAAAGAAAACCTGCCAGCGTCCTATAACGAAGGGTCTAAAAACCCGGTAGCCCGTGAACGTGTTCACAGTGCAGCCACCATCGCCGGTATCGCGTTTGCGAACGCCTTCCTCGGTGTTTGTCACTCAATGGCGCACAAACTGGGCTCTCAGTTCCACATTCCGCACGGCCTGGCGAACGCCCTGCTGATCAGCAACGTTATTCGCTACAACGCGAACGACAACCCGACCAAGCAGACTGCCTTCAGTCAGTATGACCGTCCGCAGGCACGCCGTCGTTATGCTGAAATCGCAGATCATCTGGGTCTGAGCGCACCGGGCGACCGTACTGCGGCGAAGATCGAGAAACTGCTGGCATGGCTGGAAAGCCTGAAAGCTGAACTGGGTATTCCGAAGTCAATCCGTGAAGCGGGCGTTCAGGAAGCAGACTTCCTGGCTCACGTAGACAAGCTGTCTGAAGATGCATTCGATGACCAGTGCACCGGCGCTAACCCGCGCTACCCGCTGATCTCCGAGCTGAAACAGATCCTGATGGATACCTTCTACGGACGTGAGTACTCTGAAGGCACTCCGGTTGCGAAAGAAGTAGCAGCCGCGCCGAAAGCAGAGAAAAAAGCGAAGAAATCCGCGTAAACCTCGCTGAGCATTCATAACGTAAAAGCGGCCTCTGTTGAGGCCGCTTTTTTGTATCCAAAATCAGTCACTGTTGTCAGGTCAATAAACGGCTCTGCGCATTGCAAACCGTTCATTGAGGCAGATGATTAGTCGTGGCTATGGCGTTCCTGTATCGCTGTCAGAGAGCCCTCCTCCAGTGCTTCCTTATAATGCTTACGGCAGACCGATACATACCGCTCATTGCCGCCAATGACCACCTGCTCGCCTTCATTATAGGGTCTGCCCGCCTGATCAAGACGCAGCACCATACTCGCTTTACGTCCGCAAAAGCAGATTGTTTTTAATTCCACCAGCTTATCTGACCACGACAGCAGGTATTGGCTACCCACAAACAGTTCGCCGCGAAAATCTGTGCGTAGTCCGTAGCACAACACCGGAATATCCAGTTGATCAACGACTTCCGATAATTCATAAACCTGCTGTCGGGTTAAAAACTGACATTCGTCGACCAGTACGCAATGAACAGGCTGTTGTGCATTATCGGCGGCAATCTCTTCATACAACGATGAATTCTGGTTAAACAATTTGGCGGGTGAAGACAGTCCGATGCGCGAACTCACTTTCCCTGCGCCATAGCGATCGTCTATTTCCGCGGTATATACGACAGTGCGCATCCCGCGTTCCTGGTAATTGTATGAAGATTGCAGTAAGGCAGTCGACTTACCTGCATTCATTGCTGAATAGTAGAAATATAGCTGTGCCATCGGCCACAGACCCTCACCAAAGTGAAATAAAGACGGGGCGCAGTGTAGCATAATTTGAATCGTTATCAGTGCCTGGTTCTGCACCCGCCTGCTATATCTTCCGTCGCCCGCTCCCGACGTGCGAAAAATCTGTAGGGGTGAGAGGACTGAAAATACGAATTAACATTTGAACAAACAACGCGCGATGAAATCCCATTCTTGTCGTATTGTGCGTTCGATATTCATCAACGATGCTTATCAACGCCGCCCTAATGGAAACCCTGAACTTATTGTTACTGTTCTACATAACTGTTGCGGAGTAATAGACGGTGTTCATCAACAAAACTAATACAAAAGGTTGAAATCACTACGATGAGAGTCTATTTCATCATGTGAAAATGTGACCTGAATCCGGAAGTTTTCGTCTGAAAAAAGGAGTAACCGCTCAGCCAATAAGCCCTTTTCTGTGCGTTCCTTCAAGAAAAATTTAAGTTCGGATATTTATAGTTGGCAAAAAATAAGAGGCAATTTTGAATTCCTTACATTCCTGGCTATTGCACATCTGAATTTAACGCTCTATTATTAGCTCAACAAACCACCCCCAATATAAGTTTGAGATTACTACAATGAGCGAAGCACTTAAAATTCTGAACAACATCCGTACTCTTCGTGCGCAGGCAAGAGAATGTACCCTTGAGACGCTGGAAGAAATGCTGGAAAAATTAGAAGTTGTTGTTAACGAACGTCGTGAAGAAGAAAGCGCGGCAGCGGCTGAAGTTGAAGAGCGTACTCGTAAACTGCAACAATATCGTGAAATGCTGATTGCTGACGGTATTGATCCGAATGAACTGCTGAATAGCATGGCGGCGGTTAAATCCGGCACCAAAGCTAAACGTGCAGCGCGTCCGGCTAAATATAGCTACGTTGACGAAAACGGCGAAACTAAAACCTGGACTGGTCAGGGTCGTACTCCGGCAGTGATCAAGAAAGCAATGGAAGAGCAAGGTAAACAACTGGATGATTTCCTGATCAAGGAATAATTCCTAATCTACCTGCTTAAAATCCCGCGCTCTGCGGGATTTTTTATGCCCGCGATCTGCCGATTCCCCATAAAGCGTGCGTATAAAAAAACGGCACTGGATACCAGCGCCGTCTCTGTTGGTTAATTATAACGTCTGGTTACTTCTTAATACCCATCTCTTCTTCGAGCCAGGCCTTAAATTCGCTGCCAAGTGAATTATGTCGAATGCCATATTCCACAAATGCCTGCATATAACCTAATTTATTGCCGCAGTCGTGGCTCTTGCCTTTCATATGATAGGCTTCGACAGTCTCTTTTTCGATCAGCATATCGATAGCGTCAGTCAACTGAATTTCGTCGCCTGCTCCCGGAGGGGTTTTCGCCAGCAGAGGCCAGATATCCGCGCTCAGCACGTAACGGCCAACAATCGCCAGGTTTGACGGGGCAACATCGGCTTTCGGTTTCTCAACAACGCCCACCATCGGAACGCTTTCGCCCGGTGCCAGCGGCACGCCTTTACAGTCAACAACACCGTATGCGGTCACATCAGCGACCGGCTCAACCATAATCTGGCTATTTCCGGTTTCATCAAAACGACGAATCATTTCAGCCAGGTTATCCTGGGATAAATCGGATTCAAACTCATCAAGAATAACGTCAGGCAGTATAACGGCGACAGGATCATTACCGACCACCGGATGGGCGCACAATACCGCGTGGCCCAGGCCTTTTGCCAGCCCCTGACGAACCTGCATTATCGTGACGTGCGGCGGGCAAATAGATTGCACTTCTTCGAGTAACTGGCGCTTAACGCGTTTTTCAAGCATTGCTTCCAGTTCAAAACTGGTGTCGAAGTGGTTTTCGATCGAATTTTTCGATGAGTGAGTCACCAACACAATTTCAGTGATGCCCGCAGCAATACACTCGTTAACGACGTACTGAATTAATGGCTTATCAACCAGCGGCAACATCTCTTTCGGGATCGCTTTCGTCGCCGGTAACATCCTGGTTCCTAACCCCGCTACCGGGATAACGGCTTTTTTGACTTTCGAGTTAATGGCAGCCATTTAAATTCTCCTGGACTGTTCATGTATTGAACGTGTTCATCAATCTGTATCGCATCGAGTATATCAGGACTGACACAAGCCTCAGGTCCGAAAAGGATGCGTGTTCGTATAATTAAGATAAATACGTATAAGACTGGCGCTGATAGTAACACCCGCAGAGAGAGGCAGGTATGGCAATTTGCATCTGCCCTCTCGATTGTTCATTCCGCAGACAACATAAGACGCAGTCGGCCACCTCCCCCCCAAATTTGACACTGCCAGGCGTCGCAGCGTTGACTAATTTGATTGAGATAGGTATTGCCTAACGTTCCCAGCGGAACGCCGTTACTGATCTGCACATTATGCGATCCGGTATTTAATGTCGCATTGAGTCCGGCAGAAACCAGAATCAGGTTTTTAAGCTCACTATGATAATAGCCGACTAATAGGGGGAACTGTCCGGGTAAATTGGCCTGGCGGAGCAGATGGTTGACCTGTTTCAATAATGCCCCGAGTTCCGGCAGGCGCTGATTCTGATGCGCGAGCTGATCCTGCAACAAGCCATTAAATAATGCCCGCAGGAGCAATGCCGCCAGCACGCCATTGTCACCTGCCCGGGTAACATCCAGACAATAAAAGGCGAGATCGTTATCGGAAAGCGGCGCGATATCCAGAACCAGTCCAGGCTTATCCGCCGAAACCAGTTGTCGGTAATTGACCCGGCAATGCGAAATAACCTGTTGTACCGGAGGCTGAAGTTCCTGAAGTAATTTCGCGGCGGCGGCGGGATTGTCCACCATCGCATCCCAGTCGCGAAACAGGCGCTCTTCTTCTTCAACACGGGAATTAAACATGTTCGGATAAAGGCAGGCAAACACGGTTTCCCGCAGCCGGGTCAGGTCCTTTACCGGTTTCAGCAGAACGTCATCCACACCGAGGCGTAACGCTTTGGCAATATCCGCCATATTTTCTGTCGCCGAGATCACCAGAATCGGCGTCTGGTCACCACGGTTTCGCAAATGTTCCACCAGACTGAGGCCGTTCATTCTTGGCATGGCGAGATCGCAAATCATAAGATCGGGCGTGAAATCGGCTAAACGGTCCAGTGCCTCTAAGCCATCGCCCGCCAGTGCCGTTGTCGCGCCCATAGAGGAAAACCAGGAATCCAGAAGCGAGCGGAAAACCGGCTCGTCCTCAACGATTAGAATCTGTTTTCCGACCAATGGCTGCGTCATGTTCTCTCCCCTGACTGGCTTTACTCAATAGTGGCATGCTATTGCCACACACGCCTGTCAGAATATGCTTAAGTGTAGTTAAAAATGGTGCGTCAAACGCCGGCACGCACCAGAGGCAAAAGTTCGTCCATCTTTTTCTCTACCGCTAACCGCCCTGCTTCTATGGCAGCGCTGGCACGATGAAAATCCAGGGTGGAGATTTGTGGACAGAACGGTTGAATTAAGATGTCCGGTGGGTCGCCCGCCATGCGGTTGCGTTTCAGGCGATTTTCCAGCACCTGAATCGAGGTGGTCATGATTTCCATCGCGGTTGGCGCGGTCACCACGCGGCGCGCGGTGATATTGCCCAGACGTTCTTTCAGACGTGCATGCCAGGAGAGTCCTTCGTCATCCCCCTCTGGACTGTCATCACTGACGTTCAACGACAGTAAATCCTGCTGCATCAGATGTGCATCGTGTTGCAGATCGACGGCAATCACAATGTCTGCGCCCAGCGCACGGGTCAACGAGATGGGAACCGGGTTAACGACGCCGCCGTCCACCAGCCAGTAGCCATTGTGGGCGACAGGGGACATCAGGCCGGGAATACTGCAGGAGGCGCGAACGGCAAGATGGAGATCGCCCTCCGTAAACCATAATTCGCGGCCCGTACTGAGATTGGTCGCCACCGTGGCGAAACGACGGCTGCACTGTTCAATTTCAGCCACCGGCATGACGTTGCGATATTGATTGAAGACACGCTCGCCGCGCAGCAGTCCGCCCCTTCTCCAGGACAGATCCATCAGACGCAGGACATCCCAGTAGCTGAACGAGCAGACCCACTCTTCAAGCGCGGGTAATTTATTACAGGCATGGGCTGCACCAACCAGCGAACCGATGGAACACCCTGCGACGATGTCAATATCAATGCCCATGTGTTTGAGGGCTTTGATGACGCCAATATGTGACCAGCCTCGCGCAGCACCTGAGCCTAGCGCCAGACCTATTTTCATTTTTCTCATTTGACCGACAGACTTCCCCTGGCTTACGGGCGTAGCAACATCTCCAACGCTCAGTTAACATAGAGCTACCCAGGCTTTTTTATACGCCGTTTTTTTATCAGGGAGTTTTTTTGTGTCTCAACTTTGTCCCTGTGGTAGCGCAGTCGAGTATAGCCTATGTTGTCACCGATATCTGTCTGGTGAACAAGTCGCACCCGATCCATCGCACCTCATGCGTTCGCGCTACTGCGCTTTTGTGATGAAAGACGCAGATTATTTAATCAGGACCTGGCATCCGAGCTGCCACGCGGCCCGTTTCCGCGATGAGATCGGTGCCGGATTTGCCACGACCGAATGGCTGGGACTGACCGTTTTCGAACACATCGTGTCAGAGGCGGACAACACCGGCTACGTCAGTTTTGTCGCCCGTTTTCGCGAACACGAAAAGACGGGCGCTATCATTGAACGTTCTCGTTTTTTAAAAGAAAACGGTCAGTGGTACTATATCGATGGTACCCGCCCGCAATTGGGACGCAACGACCCCTGCCCTTGTGGCTCAGGTAAAAAATTTAAAAAATGCTGCGGCTAGTCAACTGCCCGACAGTATTCACTCAGCAAACATCATCAACAGGATTACCGCTGCAATGCATTCTTTACAACGAAAAGTGCTTCGTACCATCTGCCCTGACCAGAAGGGGCTTATCGCGCGTATTACGAATATTTGCTACAAGCATGAACTGAATATCGTGCAGAACAATGAGTTTGTAGACCACCGCACCGGGCGCTTTTTCATGCGTACCGAGCTGGAAGGGATTTTTAACGACTCCACGCTGCTGGCCGATCTGGACAGCGCCTTGCCGGAAGGTTCCGTTCGTGAGTTGAATCCCGCCGGGCGTCGTCGCGTGGTTATTCTGGTCACCAAAGAAGCGCATTGTCTGGGCGATCTGTTAATGAAGGCCAACTATGGCGGGCTGGATGTGGATATCGCCGCGGTGATTGGTAATCATGAAACGCTGCGTTCGCTGGTTGAGCGTTTTGACATTCCTTTCGAACTGGTCAGTCATGAAGGTTTAACTCGCGAAGAACACGACCAGAAGATGGCGGATGCGATTGACGCACACCAGCCGGATTACGTGGTGCTGGCGAAATATATGCGCGTGCTGACGCCTGAGTTTGTTTCACGTTTCCCGAATAAGATAATCAATATTCACCATTCGTTCCTGCCCGCCTTTATTGGCGCACGACCTTACCATCAGGCGTATGAGCGCGGGGTGAAGATTATCGGCGCGACGGCGCACTATGTGAATGACAATCTGGACGAAGGTCCGATCATCATGCAGGACGTTATCCATGTGGATCACACCTACACGGCGGAAGATATGATGCGCGCCGGGCGCGACGTCGAAAAGAACGTTCTGAGCCGCGCGTTGTATCAGGTGCTTGCCCAGCGCGTATTTGTCTACGGCAACCGGACGATTATTCTTTAATCGACTGAGAAATGAATTGGTTACCTTTACACCTTTGCGGGTAAAAATCAGGCAACCAGTTTATTTTTCTCACCGGAATGCTTTACAGGGGCGCATCATTTGATATGATGCGCCCCGCTTCCCGAAATGGAAGCAGGCCAGTAAGACGCATTACCCCGAGGTGGGGTTCCCGAGCGATCAGGGAGCTGACTGCAAATATGCCGTCATCGACTTCGAAGTTCGACTCGAGCATAGCGAGAGAGCGTTACCGCAGGTAACGATAATCCTTCATGCTGTGAAACACCAAACCCTGTGGTGGGGTTCCCGAGCGGCCAAAGGGAGCAGACTGTAAATCTGCCGTCATCGACTTCGAAGGTTCGAATCCTTCCCCCACCACCATCTCAACGCTCAAGCATCACACCCCTGGCGGGGTTCCCGAGCGGCCAAAGGGAGCAGACTGTAAATCTGCCGTCATCGACTTCGAAGGTTCGAATCCTTCCCCCGCCACCATCTTCCAGACAAAATCCAGACATTCATACTTATGCAATATTTCATATTCCCACTGGGGAAGGATGAGAAGCTTCGACTAAGGTTCGATTCGAGCACAGCGAGAAAGCGTTGCCGCAGGCAACGACCCGAAGGGCGAAGCGCGCAGCGCTGAGTCATCCTTCCCCCGCCACCATCACTTCTCTGTTGCACTTCAGACACATCAACTTTCTGTATTCTCTATTTATTCTGCCCTGGCATGAAGCATCGTCTTTGCCCGGTGGCACTTCGTTTACCGGGCCTACCAGATCGCCATCATGTAGGTCGGATAAGCGTAGCGCCATCCGACAATTCAGGTCGCACGACCCCATAAAAAAACCCTGCCGAAGCAGGGTTTAGCAGCACAAAAACCGTATCAGTGACGGGCGCGAACAATCTGGTATTTGCGCGTCAGGTACTCGACCGGCGCGCTCCAGATGTGCACCAGGCGGGAGAACGGGAACAGCAGGAACAGCGTCATCCCCAGCACCAGGTGCAGACGGAAGATAAACGCCACCCCCTCCAGATGCGCTGACGCCCCACCGTGGAAGGTCACCACAGACTGCGCCCAGCCCACCAGTTTCATCATTTCGCTGCCGTCCATGTGCTGGGCGGAGAACGGAATGGTCGACAGCCCCAGCGCACACTGGATCACCAGCAGCGAAAGGATCAGGATATCGGCCCCGGTGGTGGTCGCCCGCACGCGTGGGCTGAACAGACGACGCTTAAGCAACAGCACACCGCCGACAAGACACATCAGGCCCGCCGCACCACCGCCAATCATCGCCATCTTCTGTTTCACGTCGATAGGCAGCCAGGCTTCATACATCCAGTGCGGCGTCAGCATACCGAGGAAGTGGCCGGCAAAGATCCCCAGAATCCCGAAATGGAACAGGTTCGATGCCATGTTCATCCCCTTGCGATCCAGCATCTGACTGGATGCGGCGCGCCAGGTGTACTGACCGTAGTCGTACCGCAACCAGCTACCAATCAGAAACACGGACCCGGCAATGTACGGGTAGATGTCAAAGAAGAACATATTCAGGAAGTGCATTATTGCTGTCCTCCGGTGGAGATATTCAGATATTGCGGCGCAACGGCTCCGGCGAAACGACGCTGATGAGCGGAAATTTCAGACTCGCCGCAACCCTTGTCGGCAAAGAATTTCACCTGCTCTTCTTCCCAGACCGCATCGAGCGCTTGCGGGGTATCATCGCGAACTTCCTCCGCTATTTTTTCCGCGACTTTGTCACTGTCGATCGCCGCATTTGCCAGCCTCAGCAGCAGGTCGAACAGCACCGCATAGCGGCTTTCACGCTGTTGCAGACGCGCGCTCAGCAGCGCCAGAATCGGGGCGATATCCTGCAATCCACCCAGCGCCTCGCGCTTGGGCAACTGCGCCAGGTATTCCAGATACAGCGGCAGATGGTCCGGCAGCTCGCGGCTGTCGAGCTGTAAACCGTGCTGCTCGTACTGCGCCATCAGGTCAACCATCGCCTGACCACGGTCGCGGGACTCACCGTGGACGTGTTCGAACAGCAACAGCGAGGTTGCCCGACCGCGGTCGAACAGTTCGCTGTAATTGGCCTGCACATCCAGCATCTCCTGTGCGGTTAAATCGCGCAGGAAAACGCTGAGCGTATGCGCATCCTCTTTGTTGAGATTTTCAGATGACGCGAGTGCATCGTACAGTTCCTGCTGATGCTGCCACAGGGCAGCATCCGGGTACTCGAGCAGACGCGAAACAATGACGAGTTCAATCATTGGTGCGGCTCCGTTTTGCGCGTCACATCGATGGCATCGATGCGGCGGCTGTTAAACAGATTGAATTTGGTGTCAGAACCATGGCAACCGTCGCCGAAGGTAAAGCCGCAACCGCTTTTCTCCGGGAACGCGTCACGCGCCAGTTCACGGTGGCTACTCGGCACGACGAAGCGATCTTCATAGTTGGCAATCGCCAGGTAACGGTACATTTCCTGTGCCTGCGCTTCGCTTAAACCCACCTCTTCCAGCGCGCGGGTGTCCACTTTCCCGTCGACTGTTTCCGCACGTTTGTAGTGACGCATCGCCAGCATCCGTTTCAGCGCCAGTAGTACCGGTTGGGTATCGCCTGCGGTCAGCAGGTTAGCGAGGTACTGAACCGGAATACGCAGGCTGTCCACGTCCGGCAGAATGCCGTTACTGCCCAGTTCGCCCGCATCCGCCGCCGATTGAATCGGGGACAGCGGCGGCACATACCACACCATCGGCAGCGTGCGATATTCCGGATGCAGCGGCAGCGCCAGCTTCCAGTCCATCGCCATTTTATAAACAGGCGACTGCTGTGCAGCGTCAATGACGCTCTGCGGAATACCGTCTTTCAGCGCCTGTTCAATGACTGCCGGGTCGTTCGGATCGAGGAACACGTCCAGTTGGCGCTGGTAGAGATCTTTCTCATGCTCGGTGCTTGCTGCACTTTCAATCGCATCCGCGTCATACAGCAGCACGCCAAGATAGCGGATACGGCCGACGCAGGTTTCGGAGCACACGGTCGGCTGACCGGCTTCGATACGCGGGTAGCAGAAGATGCATTTCTCAGACTTACCGCTCTTCCAGTTGAAGTAGATCTTTTTGTACGGACAGCCGGTGATGCACATCCGCCAGCCACGGCATTTGTCCTGGTCGATCAGCACAATACCGTCTTCTTCACGCTTGTAGATGGCACCGCTCGGGCAGGTCGCCACGCACGCCGGGTTGAGACAGTGCTCGCACAGGCGCGGCAGGTACATCATGAAGGTGTTTTCAAACTGGCCGTACATCGCCTTCTGCATGTTTTCGAAGTTTCTGTCTTTCGACAGCTTCTCAAACTCACCGCCCAGATCGTCTTCCCAGTTCGGTCCTTTTTCGATTTTCGCCATCCGCTGGCCGGTAATCAGCGAGCGCGGGCGAGCAATCGGCTGCACTTTCGTGCCTTCCGGCGCGTTATGCAGGTTCTGGTAATCGTAATCAAACGGCTCGTAATAGTCGTCAATCCCCGGCAGATGCGGGTTGGCGAAGATTTTACCGAGCAGCATCGCACGGTTACCCATACGCGGCTGCAACTTGCCGTTGATTTTACGGATCCAGCCGCCTTTGTATTTCTCCTGGTTTTCCCAGTCGGTCGGGAAGCCCTGACCCGGCTTGGTTTCCACGTTGTTGAACCACGCGTATTCCACGCCTTCGCGGCTGGTCCAGACGTTTTTACAGGTCACGGAACAGGTGTGGCAACCGATGCACTTATCCAGATTCAGCACCATGCCGACTTGTGAACGAATTTTCATTTTACGCTCTCCTGTACCTGGTCATTGCCTTCGCCGTCCAGCCAGTCAATATTCTTCATCTTACGTACCACAACAAATTCATCACGGTTCGAACCGACGGTGCCGTAGTAGTTAAAGCCGTAGGCCAGTTGCGCATAGCCGCCGATCATGTGGGTCGGCTTCGGCGTAATACGGGTCACCGAGTTGTGGATCCCGCCGCGCTGCTCGGTGATTTCTGAGCCAGGAATGTTCACGATACGTTCCTGCGCGTGGTACATCATGGTCATCCCCGCTGGTACACGCTGGCTCACCACCGCACGCGCGGTTAACGAACCGTTGCTGTTGAACACTTCGATCCAGTCGTTATCCACAATACCCAGATCTTTGGCATCCACTTCACTCATCCACACAATCGGCCCCCCGCGACCCAGCGTCAGCATCAGCAGGTTGTCGCTGTAGGTGGAGTGGATCCCCCACTTCTGGTGCGGGGTCAGGAAGTTGAGCGCTTTTTCCGGGTTACCGTTGGATTTCTCGCCCATCACCGATTTCACCGAACGGGTGTCGATAGGCGGACGGTAAACCAGCAGGCTTTCGCCGAAATCGCGCATCCACTGGTGATCCTGATACAGCGACTGACGACCGGTCAGCGTGCGCCACGGGATCAGCTCGTGAACGTTGGTATAGCCCGCGTTATACGAGACGTGTTCGTCTTCCAGACCAGACCAGGTCGGGCTGGAGATGATCTTACGCGGCTGCGCCTGGATATCGCGGAAGCGGATTTTTTCCTCTTCTTTGTTCGTCGCCAGATGGGTATGGTCGCGACCGGTAAACTCGCTGAGCGCCGCCCAGGCTTTCACCGCCACATGACCGTTCGTTTCCGGCGCCAGCGTCAGGATCATCTCTGCCGCGTCGATGGCGGTGTTGAGCATCGGCTGACCTTTCGCCGGGCCGTCCGCTTTGGTGTAGTTGAGCTTACGCAGCAGATCCATTTCGCTCTGGGTGTTCCAGGCAATCCCTTTACCGCCGTTGCCGATTTTCTCCATCAACGGGCCGATGGAGGTAAAGCGCTCATACGTTGCCGGATAATCACGTTCTACGGTCATGATGTGCGGCGCGGTAACGCCCGGAATCAGGTCGCATTCGCCTTTTTTCCAGTCCTTCACGTCCAGCGGCTGCGCCAGTTCGGCAGCAGAGTCGTG
The DNA here is from genome assembly GCF_000981805.1 of Citrobacter amalonaticus Y19. Taxonomy (NCBI): domain Bacteria; kingdom Pseudomonadati; phylum Pseudomonadota; class Gammaproteobacteria; order Enterobacterales; family Enterobacteriaceae; genus Citrobacter; species Citrobacter amalonaticus. The sequence goes on from NZ_CP011132.1 coordinate 1,834,067, forward strand.
CTGAATCGGCAGCGTGACGACATCCGTCTCTTTCCCGAGGTGTCCCACGCACACTTCTGAGAATTTCTTCGCGATGGCTTTGTAAATTTCCCAGTCGCTTTTTGATTCCCAGGCCGGGTCAACGGCGGCGGACAGCGGATGAATAAACGGATGCATATCCGAGGTATTCATGTCGTCTTTTTCATACCAGGTCGCGGTCGGCAGCACGATATCGGAGTACAAACAGGTGCTCGACAGACGGAAGTCCAGCGTCACCACCAGATCCAGTTTGCCGTCGAGACCGTTGTCCTGCCATTCCACTTCTTCCGGCTTCACGCCGCCCTGCTTGCCCAGGTCTTTGCCCTGAATCCCGTGCTCGGTCCCCAGCAGGTATTTCAGCATGTACTCGTGGCCCTTACCGGAAGAACCCAGCAGGTTTGAACGCCAGATGAACAGGTTACGCGGATGGTTTTTCCCGTTTTCCGGCTGTTCGGCCGCGAAACGAATCGAACCGTCTTTCAGGGATTTCACGGTGTAATCCACCGGCGTCATCCCGGCTTTCTTCGCCTCTTGTGCGATGGTCAGCGGGTTGGTGCCAAGCTGCGGCGCCGACGGCAGCCAGCCCATGCGCTCGGCGCGCACGTTGAAGTCAATCAGATGGCCGCTATAGCGCGATTTGTCCGCCAGCGGCGACAACAGTTCCTGCGCGGTAACCGTCTCGTAGCGCCACTGGCTGGAGTGGTTGTAGAAGTACGACGTGCTGTTCATGTGGCGTGCCGGACGCTGCCAGTCAAGGGCAAACGCCAGCGGCTGCCAGCCGGTCTGCGGACGCAGTTTTTCCTGGCCGACATAATGCGCCCAACCGCCGCCGCTCTGGCCGATACAGCCACAGAACACCAGCATGTTGATAAGCCCACGATAGTTCATATCGAGGTGATACCAGTGGTTCAGACCGGCACCGACGATGATCATCGAACGACCGTGGGTCTTATCCGCGTTGTCGGCAAACTCACGCGCAATGCGGGTGATCTGCGCACGCGGCACGCCGGTAATCTGCTCTGCCCACGCCGGGGTATACGCTTTAATGTCGTCATAGCTGGTTGCGCAGTTAGCATCGTTCAGACCGCGTTCCAGACCGTAGTTGGCCATCGTCAGATCATAAACGGTGGTCACCAGCGCCGTGGTGCCGTCTGCCAGCTGCAGGCGTTTCGCCGGCAGTTTGTGCAACAGCACGTTTTCCAGTTCGACTTTATTGAAGTGCTCAGTGCCTTCACCACCAAAGTATGGGAAGCCCACCTCGGCGATCTCGTCCTGGCTGCCCAGCAGACTCAGTTGCAGTTCCGTTTCGGCGCTGGTCGTACCGTCGCGCTGCTCAAGGTTCCATTTGCCTTTCTCGCCCCAGCGGAAACCAATCGAGCCGTTCGGCGCGACCATATCGCCATTGTTAGTAATGGCAACGGTTTTCCATTCCGGGTTGTTTTCCTGGCCCAGCGCGTCAACGAGGTCAGCGGCGCGCAGCATACGACCCGCAGCATAATAACCGTCACGCTCTTCCAGCATCACCAGCATTGGCATGTCGGTGTAGCGGCGCACGTAGTCGGTAAAGTACTGGCTCGGGTTATCGAGATGGAATTCACGCAGCATGACGTGACCCATTGCCAGCGCCATCGCCGCATCGGTCCCCTGTTTCGGCGCCAGCCAGAGGTCGCACAGTTTGGCGATTTCAGCGTAGTCCGGCGTTACAGCAACGGTTTTGGTGCCTTTATAACGGACTTCGGTAAAGAAGTGGGCATCCGGCGTACGGGTCTGCGGAACGTTAGATCCCCAGGCAATGATGTAGCTGGAGTTATACCAGTCAGCAGATTCCGGCACATCGGTCTGCTCGCCCCAGGTCTGCGGAGAAGCCGGTGGCAGGTCGCAGTACCAGTCGTAGAAGCTCAGGCAGGTACCGCCAATCAGGGAGAGGTAACGCGCGCCGGACGCATAGGAAACCATCGACATCGCCGGGATCGGCGAGAAGCCAGCCACGCGGTCCGGACCGTACGTTTTCACGGTATAGACGTTAGAGGCGGCAATCAGTTCATTAACTTCCTGCCAGGAGGAGCGGACGAAACCACCACGACCACGCGCTTGTTTGAAGCTTTTTGCTTTATCGGCGTCTTCGATGATGGAGGCCCAGGCGTCAACCGGATCGCTGTGCAGTTTCTTCGCTTCACGCCACATCTTCATCAGACGTTTGCGCATCAGTGGATATTTCAGACGGTTAGCACTGTAGAGATACCAGGAGTAGCTGGCACCGCGCGGACAGCCACGAGGCTCGTGGTTTGGCATGTCCGGACGGGTACGTGGGTAGTCCGTTTGCTGGGTTTCCCAGGTCACCAGACCATTTTTAACGTAGATTTTCCAGCTACATGAGCCGGTGCAGTTAACCCCATGGGTTGAGCGCACAATTTTGTCGTGCTGCCAACGCTGGCGATATCCATCCTCCCAGTCCCGGTTGGTATCGAGAAGCTGGCCGTGCCCATCGGCAAAGGTTTCACCCTTCTGCTTGAAGTAGCGAAACCGGTCCAGGAATTTACTCATCGGTTCTCTCCTGTGGAGCCTGACGGCTCTCTGATAAATCGACATTCAGAAAAATCGACATTGCTTGATTGAGAGCGAAGGTAACGCTCTGAAAGGGCGTGAGAATTGATAACGATCAAGGCAGAAAGGGATGAAAACGCGGGGTAAATTTTGACATACCCCTTTCGGATGATTTGATTTATTTGATTATTGCATTGATTTTATTAATTATTTTACCTATCGTGTTTTCAACTCGTGTTTAATTCTTTACAAGTGGGTATTAAGGGGTATGCCCCCTGGAGACACTTTTCGGATGAGGGAGTGGCAGAACGGTGCGAGTAATAAAATCAAAAGTATGTTGTAACTAAATAAGAGACAAAAAAAGCGCGGTCTAACGCCGCGCAAGGGGATAACACATGACTGCTCTTTTTATTTTTTCGAATGTCGCCCGTATACCAACCAGGTGATCACCACACAGGCGATATAGAAGATCAGGAAGATTTTCATCGCGCCAACCGGCGAGCCGGTTAAGGCAAGCGACGTACCAAAGGCTTTCGGGATAAAGAAGCCGCCAATGGCGCCAATCGCTGAGATAAAGCCTAACGCCGCCGCCGTATCGGTCGCCGCTTCGCGCATCGCTTTCTCTTCAGAGCCACCTTCCGCCTTCACGCGATCCATCGTCAGCTTACGGAAGATAACGGAGATCATCTGGAAGGTGGAGCCACTGCCCAGCCCTGCCGTCATAAATAGCGCAAGGAAGACCACGAAGAAGGCGATGAAACTGCCGCCGGTGCCGTTAGTCGGTAACGTCAGGAACAGCAGGCCGCTGAAAATGGCCATCAGCACGAAGTTCACCAGCGTGACGCGCGTTCCGCCTAAACGGTCAGAGATTGCCCCACCCGCCGAGCGCGCCAGTGCGCCGACAAAGGGACCAAAAAACGCATAGTGCAGGATCTGAATCTCCGGGAACTGCGTTTTTGACAGCATCGCAAAGCCCGCGGAAAACCCGATGAACGAGCCGAAGGTCGCCAGATAAAGCAGGCTCATGATCCACAGGTGACCCCGTTTGAGGACCGGCAGTTGCTCTTTCAGTGACGCTTTTGAGGTCGCCAGTTCGTTCATGCCGAACCAGGCCGCAAGGGTAAAGAGGACGAGGAACGGTACCCAGACCCACGCGGCATTCGCCAGATACAGTTGTGAACCGTCCGGTTGTTCAACGCCGTGGCTGCCAAAGATGGCAAAGACAGACAGGGAGACCACCAGCGGCGCAACCAGTTGCATGACGCTCACGCCCATATTCCCCAGACCGCCATTCAGCCCCAGCGCGCCGCCCTGCTTCTGCTTCGGAAAGAAGAAGCTGATGTTCGCCATACTGGAGGCAAAGTTAGCGCCGGCAAAACCGCAGAGCAGAGAGATCAGAATAAATGTGCTGAACGGTGTGGAGGTATCCTGCACCGCAAACCCTAACCAGACGCACGGAATAATCAGGATCCCGGTGCTGAACGCGGTCCAGCGACGTCCGCCGAAAACCGGTACCATAAAAGAGTAAGGCACGCGTAACAATGCGCCGGAGACCGACGGTAATGCCGTCAGCATAAACAACTGGTCGGTGGTAAAGTTGAAACCGACTTTCGGTAGATTCACCGCAACAGCGCTGAACAACATCCAGACGCAAAACGCCAGTAGCAGACAAGGGACGGAAATCCACAGGTTGCGACTGGCGATACGTTGACCTCGCTGTGCCCAGAACGCCGGATCTTCCGGCCGCCATTCTGTGATTACAGCTCCAGATGCCCTTTCCGGGGCGGATGAGTGACTCATAGACACCTCTGATACTCGATTCGATGCCTGCAACATTAGGGTTTACAGCGCGAGGTAAGTTGATATAAATCAAAGGAAAAGTTGTCGATATCACAGCAAAAAAATCATGATCACCCTAAGTGAGTAGGATAATTCGACAAGAAATACGTGGTTTTTCACAGTGCTGCCCGTTGCAGGTCCCCCCTTCCCTAAATCCTCTCCGATTGCGGCAATTAAGAGGTAACTCGTTTTAGGTATGGGTATACTCCAGGGGATGGTCGAGAATAACGCCACTGCCCAATTCTGCCCGGTAGTCTCGTCATTCATTAAGGTTTCCCCATTCGCTGTCCGGAGGCCTGAAGGAAGAAGGTTTTATGTTAAAACGTTGTCTCTCTCCGCTCACGCTGGTTAACCAGGTGGCGCTCATTGTGATGCTCTCTACGGCCATCGGCGTGGCGGGTATGGCTGTCTCTGGCTGGCTGGTTCAGGGCGTACAGGGCAGCGCGCATGCCATCAATAAAGCGGGCTCTCTGCGGATGCAAAGCTATCGCCTGCTCGCTGCGGTGCCGCTGGGCGTTGACGACCAGAAACTGCTTACTGAGATGGAGCAAACGGCGTTCAGCCCGGAACTGACTCGCGCGGCAGAACGCGACGGTCAGCAGGCGCAACTGCGCGCACTCCAGGATTACTGGCATCGAGAACTGTCTCCTGGCCTGCAACAGGCCAGCAGCAGAGAGGCCGTCGCCGCCGACGTCAGCCAGTTCGTCACCGGCCTTGACAGGCTCGTCTCCGCGTTTGATCACATTACCGAAATGCGTATCGAACGCGTGGTCATGGTGCACCGGATGATGGCGATTTTCATGGCGCTGCTGCTGGTCTTTACCATTATCTGGTTGCGGGCGCGTCTGCTCCAGCCGTGGAAGCAACTGCTGTCGATGGCCCGTGCCGTCAGCCAGCGCGACTTTACTCAGCGCGCGCAGATCGGCGGGCGCAATGAGATGGCGATGCTCGGCGACGCACTTAATAACATGTCCGATGAACTGGCAGAAAGCTATTCGGTGCTTGAACAGCGCGTCAGAGAAAAAACCGCCGGGCTGGAGCAGAAAAATCAGATCCTTTCATTCCTCTGGCAGGCGAACCGCCGTCTGCATTCACCGGTGCCGCTTTGCGAACGCCTCTCTCCGGTGCTGAACGGTCTGCAAAACCTGACCCAAATGCATGACATCGAACTGCGGGTGTATGACCAGGAGGACGAGGATAACCATCAGGAATTTACCTGCCAGTCCGATATCAGCTGTGATGATAAGGGATGCCATCTCTGCCCGCGCGACGCGCTGCCGCCGATTGAAGGGGGAATGACGCTGAAATGGCGCTTGACGGACACCCATACCCAGTACGGCATTTTGCTGGCGACCCTGCCGCAGGGGCGTCACATGAGTCACGATCAGCAACAACTGGTGGATACCGTCGTGGAACAGCTCACCGCAACGCTGGCGCTGGATCGCAATCAGGAACGCCAGCAGCAGTTGATTGTCATGGAAGAGCGTGCAACCATTGCGCGCGAACTGCATGATTCTATTGCACAATCACTGTCCTGTATGAAGATGCAGGTCAGTTGCCTGCAAATGCAGGGAGAAACGTTGCCGAACAGCAGCCGCGACCTGCTGAGCCAGATCCGCAACGAGCTGAACGCGTCATGGGCGCAACTGCGCGAACTGTTGACGACGTTCCGCTTACAGCTGACCGAACCCGGTCTGCGCCCGGCGCTGGAAGCCAGCTGTCACGAATACAGCGCCCGTTTTGGTTTTACGGTGAAACTGGATTACCAGTTACCCCCTCGTCTGGTGCCTTCGCATCAGGCGATTCACCTGCTGCAAATTGCCCGCGAAGCCTTAAGCAATGCGCTTAAACACTCTCACGCTGATGAAGTGGTGGTCACCGTGGCGCTGAAAGGTAAGCAGGTTAAATTGACTGTACAAGACAACGGCTGCGGCGTTCCTGAGAACGCCGAGCGCAGTAACCACTATGGCATGATCATTATGCGCGACCGGGCACAGAGCCTGCGCGGAGATTGCCAGGTACGCCGTCGCGAGACGGGCGGTACTGAAGTCGCTGTCACCTTTATTCCCGAAAAATACTTCACAGAAGTTCAAGGAGATACCCATGAATAATCAGGAACCGGCAACTATCCTGCTCATCGACGATCATCCGATGCTGCGGACCGGCGTCAAACAGCTTGTCAGCATGGCGCCCGATATTACCGTGGTTGGCGAAGCCAGTAACGGCGAACAGGGTATCGAACTGGCCGAATCGCTTGACCCGGACCTGATCCTGCTCGACCTGAATATGCCGGGAATGAACGGGCTGGAAACCCTCGATAAACTGCGTGAAAAGGCGCTGTCCGGGCGAATCGTGGTGTTCAGCGTGTCGAATCATGAAGAAGACGTCGTGACGGCGCTCAAGCGCGGCGCTGACGGCTATCTGCTGAAAGACATGGAACCGGAAGACTTGCTTAAGTCATTACAGCAGGCCGCCGCCGGAGAGATGGTATTAAGCGAAGCGTTAACGCCGGTGCTGGCAGCCAGCCTGCGCGCCAACCGTGCCACCTCCGATCGCGACGTCACGCAACTGACCCCGCGTGAGCGCGATATTCTGAAGCTTATCGCCCAGGGCCTGCCGAACAAAATGATTGCCCGCCGTCTGGATATCACCGAGAGCACGGTGAAAGTCCACGTGAAGCATATGCTGAAGAAAATGAAGCTCAAATCACGCGTCGAAGCGGCAGTGTGGGTGCATCAGGAACGCATCTTCTGATTACTCCTCCGGGAGCAACCTCCAGCGCGGATCGTCCTCTGGCATTGCCATAAACGGTTCAGTCAGCGAGAGCGTGATCTCATTGGAAGAGACACGCTGCCCCTTCTCATCTTCCACCACCACCGACAGTCGCCAGCGGTTACTCGCCCCTTCACTGCTGTCCCAGGCCGGCATAATGACCGTCCAGCCCTCAGCACTTTCCGCATTTGCGCCCGCCGTCAGACTCAGCGCCTGCATGTCACCCAACCAGGTGATATGGCGAATGCCATGCAGACTGCGTACCTGTAATTTTAACGGTACCGTTTCGCCTGAATGCAGATCCCACGGTGGGGTCGCCAGAAATACGCTCAGGGTTTTACGCTGGCGATATTCCATCGTCGGCAGGTTGTTACGCTGCGGGTTATCATAGCGGCTTCCGCGCAGCGACTGACTCTCCGCCACTTCGCTTGCCGCCAACTGCTTTTTCAGCGGCACGCCGAAGCGGTAATTCAGGTTCAGTCCGAGGTTGTTCTGGCTGAGGCCGCTCTCCCCCTGTTTGTGTTGGGCTGTTACGGTCACCAGCGGAACCGGGGTGTAGTTCAGCCCCAGTTTCACCGCTACCGGATTGTGATAGCCCGTCCCGGAATCAAACAGATCAACGCTGTCGCCAAAATATTGCTCCACGCTGACGCGGGTGTTGAGAAATTCGTAAAACGGCATGCGCATTTCAGCCGTGACGTCGTAACCGCGCGCCATTCGTTGTTCCAGCGTCGGCGTATGGGCGCGCCATGAGGCAAACGGCTGGTAATAATTGGCCGACAGTCGCAGGTATTCCCCCCACGCTTCAGCGCCCAGTCCGCCGCGCTGGAGGTTTTCATCCAGCAGATTATCGTAGAAGGTGTTATAGCCGAGCAGCCAGCCGTCGCGCGCCCAGCGCTGGCCGATACCCACATTACTCACCAGTCCATCATCCTGCTGGGTAAGCCCCAGTTGACTCCAGGTGAGGTAGCGCGAGTTATCCTGCCAGGGAACGAACCAGCTTCCGCGACTGCCGTTAAAATGGCCTTCGCTATCGACCTGTACGTTGACGCTGGCCCTGCCCCACGGCGACAGCCAGGATTCCAGGTGTTGATTCACCTGCTCACTCACCGCGTCACGCACCTGACCAAAAGCAAATTGTTTTGCCTGCTCGCCGGTATCAAGACCGTTATCGGTCATGCTCGCCTCGCCAAAGGCTTTTGCCATTTCTGCGAAGTGTTTTTCGCCTTCATGCGAGTCGGGCGCCATCCCCAGATCGGGCAACCCGTCCTGATTATTATCAAAGGGATTTTCTGCCTGTTGCATAAAGGAGGATTGTGCACTGGCTGTACCGCCTGCCAGCAGCAAGAGTAACCAGAGAGGGGCGGGATGTAATACAAAACGGCTCAAATCGGCGATGGCTTCTTACACAGTTCAGTTAACTTAACACCCTAAAAGCTTACCTGACTCAGGGTTGTTTTGCAGGATTTCTCACACTTTCAGGAATATCCTTACGCTTGTCCGGCACTTCTTGTCGTCAGACTTTCATTGGTAACACTCCGCTTGCGCGGTAACATAACTGACTGACACATCAAACCTCCCCGCTTACAGGAGTCAACATGCAAAAGATAGTGATCATTGCCAACGGTGCGGCATACGGTAGCGAATCGTTATTCAATAGCCTGCGACTGGCGATCGCCTTACGTGAACAGGCGAGCGATCTCGACCTGCGACTGTTTCTGATGTCGGATGCCGTCACGGCGGGTTTACGCGGTCAGAAGCCCGCAGAAGGTTATAACATTCAGCAGATGCTGGAGATTCTCACCGCCCAGAATGTCCCGGTCAAACTGTGCAAGACCTGCACAGACGGGCGCGGGATCACGACTCTGCCGCTGATTGACGGCGTGGAAGTTGGCACGCTGGTAGAACTGGCGCAGTGGACGCTGGCTGCCGACAAAGTGCTGACGTTCTAATCCCCTTTTCAGGCAAGCTTGCTGAAACAGCCGGTTATTTCCGAATTTAATCTTATTGGGGCGTATCTTTACCAAAAGTAAGTGCGCCCGATCACGCTTTTCTCCGGCATTTTGTCACTATTGTTTAATCGTTATGCCATTTTTTGATCAAAATCAGCATCCGAAGCCTAACTCTTTGGTGTTATGCCTCATGGGTAAAATGTGAACAACATCACGCAGCACTTCCTGAGAGGAAGTACGTTGTTTTCAATACGGGGTGAGAAATGGCATTAGTAAAGGCAAGTTTGAAGTTATTTGGTGGGGATACTGTGGTAGTACGCTGTTCTGAGTGTTGCCACATTCATCTGATGAGCGAGAAGAATCACGTTAAAGACGCGCAGACCGACATATTAAGCGTGCAAAATCGTGATAACGCGTGGTTGACCGTACCGTATACCGGCGTCTGGAATGTCCTGATCGACAGCCATAGCCAGTCACTGGAACATTCCATCAGTTATATCGCCGCCTGATACGCAAATCGCCCGGTAGCGCTTACGCCTACCGGGCTGATATAAACCTTACGCGAAACCCGGTCGCAAAACGCCTTCCGGAAGAGATTCACCTAACAAACCGCGCACGTTCGTCACCAGGTCGTTAAGACATTCATCCTGCATCCCCAGTTTCTGCAATTCCTGTTCGAGCGAAAACAGATACTGCGCGTTGGTGCCAAGCGGCCCACTGGCGGCAGCAATCAGCGGGGCAATAATTTGCGCACGCGTGTCCGACTCATACAGCGGATGGCGCGGATCCATAATAAACACCAGCGCATTCACCGTTTGCCCGTCGTCCAGCGCCAGTTGACACCAGGTGGGCAAATAGCAGCCGGTGATCATTTCTCGCTTCCACAGCAGAGTTAACTCCTGCTCAAGCGAAGCATCCGGGAGACGATAGGCCACGCCGGTGGTGCGCCCGCCCTCTTTTAGTGCGAGCATTCGTCCCGGCTGGCACGCGGTTCCGCGCCCTGCCGTGAGACGCAGGCAAAATGCCCGATGCCATCCCACCAGCGTACCGGTACATGACTCCTCAAACTCTAACGCCGGGTTCCACATCAACGATCCATAACCGAAGATCCACACCGGTCCATCATCTGGTCGGCAAGCCAGCGTCGCCGCAAGGGACGCCGCACGTTGCTCTGCTGACCATAAGAGTGATTCTTCAATAGCACCAAATGCCGTTTTACAATCGGCATTCATCAAGAAATCACGCGTTAACACCTTACACCTCCGCCACTGCATACTTCCCTGCGACAACTTTTGACGCCTTCCGGGCATTTTAACTGCTCATTTTGAAACCAATATCACGACAATATGCAATTCGCGGGCCGCTTGCAAGGCGGCAACGGGTGCAGGTAGCACGATTCGCTTACGCATTCACGGGGGTGATCACGTTAGACCTTATAATTTAAATGGTTAGGTTTTCTTATGCCACTTCTCGTCTTCGCCTTTGGCATACTCTTTTTTCACTGCCGCCCACGCGACTTTGTGCGCGGTCTCTTCTCGACTGGCATCATCGCGGCGGTCGGCTTTGTCCTTGTACTGCTCCCAGGCGCTATTGAACGCCTCCTTGTAGATCTCCTGGGCATGGGCGGGTAAGACGTGTTGTACACTGTCTGGCAGATCTTTTTTCGCATGATAAGGCATCATTGACTCCGCTTTTTGGCTAAACCTTAAGTGTGGTCATCCCAGGCTTTCTCTGCCACTGCGAAGAGGTTTATTCATCCTGCATCAATCATAAGGTGCTGTTATTTAACTACTCTACAGACAAGAGTTTCTCTTTCTGTCGTTTTAAAGGTGAAAGGCCGGAATGCCGTAAAATTTCGTAAAATATCACCAGAAAGCCTACGTTTTCTGTTATTTTTTACCCGCTTTATTACATTTATAACTAAAATCGACCTGCAGAGATGGAGAGCATTCATGACACATGCACAAGAGGCGGTGAAAACCCGCCATAAGGAGACGTCGCTTATTTTCCCGGTTGTGGCGCTGGTAGTGCTGTTCCTTTGGGGAGGCAGCCATTCACTACCAGCGGTAATCGGCATTAACCTTCTGGCCCTGATTGGTATTTTAAGCAGCGCCTTTAGCGTTGTTCGTCACGCCGACGTACTGGCCCACCGCCTCGGCGAACCCTACGGCTCACTCATTCTGAGTCTGTCAGTGGTCATTCTCGAAGTTAGCCTGATCTCAGCTCTGATGGCGACCGGCGATGCGGCGCCGACGCTGATGCGCGACACGCTCTATTCCATCATCATGATTGTGACCGGTGGTCTGGTGGGCTTTTCACTGTTACTGGGCGGGCGTAAATTCGCCACTCAGTATATGAACCTGTTCGGGATTAAACAGTATCTGATTGCCCTGTTTCCGCTGGCGATTATCGTGCTGGTGTTTCCAATGGCGCTGCCCGGCGCGAATTTCACCACCGGCCAGGCACTGTTGGTGGCCTTAATTTCTGCCGCGATGTACGGCGTGTTTCTGCTCATTCAAACCAAAACTCACCAGAGCCTGTTTGTCTATGAGCATGAAGATGACAGCGACGACGATGACCCGCATCACGGTAAACCCTCTGCGCACAGCAATGTGTGGCATGCCATCTGGCTGGTGATTCATCTGATTGCGGTGATTGCCGTCACCAAAATGAACGCGAACCCGCTGGAGACACTGCTGACTGAACTGAACGCCCCGGTCGCCTTTACCGGCTTCCTGGTCGCACTGCTGATCCTCTCCCCGGAAGGACTTGGGGCGCTGAAAGCGGTGTTGAATAATCAGGTACAGAGAGCGATGAACCTGTTCTTTGGGTCGGTGCTGGCCACCATCTCCCTGACGGTACCGGTGGTGACGCTGATTGCATGGGCAACGGGGAATGACCTGGTGTTCGGCTTAGGCGCACCGGAAATGGTGGTGATGGTGGCGTCACTGGTGCTGTGCCATATCTCGTTCTCGACGGGGCGCACCAACGTGCTGAACGGCGCGGCGCATCTGGCACTGTTTATCGCCTATCTGATGACGATATTCGCCTGACCTTTCAGGCAAACAAAACCCCGCCGCGGCGGGGTTTTTTGTTTCTGCGAGACTTAGTTCTCGGTATCCAGCTCGTCGAAGCTTTTCACCAGGTCGTCAACCGCTTTCATCTGCACAAGGAACTGTTCCAGCTTCGCCAGAGGCAGCGCGGACGGGCCGTCACACTTCGCGTTGGCCGGATCCGGGTGCGCTTCGATGAACAGACCGGCCAGGCCGACCGCCATACCGGCACGCGCCAGCTCAGTCACCTGACCGCGACGACCGCCAGAGGCCGCGCCGAACGGGTCGCGGCACTGCAGCGCATGGGTCACGTCGAAAATAACCGGGCTGTTACCGGAGACTTTCTTCATCACGCTGAAGCCCAGCATATCGACAACCAGGTTGTCATAACCGAAGTTTGCCCCACGGTCACACAGGATCACCTTGTCGTTACCGCCCTCATGGAATTTATCCACGATGTTGCCCATCTGACCCGGGCTCACGAATTGCGGTTTCTTGACGTTGATGACTGCGCCGGTTTTCGCCATCGCTTCCACCAGATCGGTCTGACGCGCGAGGAACGCCGGTAACTGAATCACATCCACAACGTCAGCAACCGGCTGCGCCTGGCTGGCTTCATGAACGTCGGTGATCACTTTCACGCCAAAGGTCTGTTTCAGTTCCTGGAAGATTTTCATCCCTTCTTCCAGGCCCGGTCCACGGTAGGAGTGGATAGAGGAACGGTTGGCTTTATCAAAAGAGGCCTTGAACACGTAAGGGATACCCAGTTTCTGGGTAACGGTCACGTAGTGCTCACAAATGCGCATCGCCAGATCGCGCGATTCCAGCACGTTCATCCCGCCAAACAGCACGAACGGCAGATCGTTTGCTACCTTGATGTCGCCAATGCTAACCACTTTTTGTTTCATAGGATCGCCTTAATGATGAGTAAGAATGTCGATAAATTAATGCAGGACAATTTGCTTGTGCGAGATGTTATTAATCTGCGCACGAATCATTTCGCTGATCGGGTCTTCCGGACACTGCTCAACGAAATAGCTTAAATCGGTCAGCGCGACATGTTCACATTCCAGTTGCGCATAAATTAAGCCCCGGTCACGTATTTCGTACGGATCTTCCGGGTTAAATTGCAGTAACGCTTCACTCGCCCGCAGCGCCAGCTCCATCTGTTGTTCTTCCATTAAGGAAGATTTCAGGGTGTCCAGCAGCTTGCGAATCACTTCTGCGTTATCCGCTTCGTCCAGGTCTTCGTTAAATAACTCTGCGACCGGACTGATATTCCCCTTCAGCCACACTTCCAGCGTATGCTCATTCAACGTTTCACCATTGAACGGATTGATGAGCCACATTTCGCCTTCCAGCGACTCAATACGCAAAATAAGCTGCGTCGGGAAAATCACCGGTACCAGCGGCAATGACAACCGGTTGGCGATCCACAATAGGATCGCCCCCAGCGATACCGCGCTGCCCTGGCGGTTCTTCAGTACCTGGTCAAGCCATAATGCGTCGGACAAACGGTAAACGCCGCGGGTGTCAGTAAAACCCCACTCGCCGTAGAAAAGTGCCAGCAATTTTTCCAGTTGCTCATCCTGAGACAAAAGCTGGCTAATTTCTTCTTGCGCCTGGCTGACCAGACGTTCCAGCTCGTCATAGACAGTTTGCGAAGGAAAATCCAGGCGGATCGATTCCGATGCCAGGATCATCCCGTCGCACAATGGCGCTTTATTAAATTCGAAATCAGCTAACGACCTCATGACCTACCCCAGTAACGGTATTTTTGTGGTGGCGAGTTTAATGATGATGTACAGCACCACCAGCGCCAGCAGAAACGCGAATAACCGCGCCTGCCGACTGCGCGCCCGACGGTAATCGAGCGCAATAAAACCCAAAACGATGTAAATGATAACCCCAAACAGCTTCTCAGTCAGCCATGTCCCCTGCTCCGTGAATGGCAGGATGTGCGTTTTAGCGATCAAACCCACGCCACTGAGCAGCAAAAGCGTGTCAACAACCGGCGGGACGACGCGCGTCCAGCGCGCGTGAGCCCGCGCAGAGTGACATTCATGCCACCCATAGCGCAACACAAACAGACTAATGGAAAGCGCAATACTGATGAGGTGAACGCTGAGCAAAAGCGTGACGCTGTTCATGCAGGTTTACGTCCGAGCGTAATGCGCTCGTTATCGCCATAATCACGACAGGTTTCTACCGCCTGGTAGCCCGCGCGAATGAAGGCGTCACGTACGGCAGCGCCCTGCTGCCAGCCATGCTCGAGTAGCAGAAAACCGCCCGCTTCCAGCCGCGTACGAGATTGTTCGATAATGTGCACAATGTCGGCCATTCCGCCATCGCGGGCGACCAGGGCGGTCAGCGGCTCAAAGCGGACATCGCCCTGCACCAGATGCGGATCCTGTTCGTCAATGTACGGCGGATTGCTGACAATCATCGTAAACTGCTGTCCCGGCAAGGCGCTAAACCAGTCGCTTTGCTGGATGCGAACATTGTGAATGGCCAACTGTGTGGCATTACGCTGCGCCAGTTCAACCGCATCCGGCATTCTGTCAACCGCCGTGACCTCACAGTCAGGGCGTTCAGACGCCAGCGCCAGCGCAATCGCGCCGGTGCCGGTACCGAGATCGAGAATACGGCACGGGTCCGATGGCAGTCGCGCCAGCGCCTGTTCCACCAGACATTCGGTATCCGGACGCGGGATAAGCGTGGCGGGCGAGACAAACAACGGCAATGACCAGAACTCGCGTACGCCGGTTAAGTGCGCGATGGGTTCCCCTTGTTTACGACGTGCCAGTAACCCGTCCAGTTGTTCACGCTGGGCGTCGGTTATTGCCGTTTCACCAAATGCCAGGATGAACGTGCGCCCTTTACCGGTCACAAATTCGAGTAAGATCTCGGCATCGCGGCGCGGGCTTTCACTCTCCTGTAGCTGGCTTATCGCCTCACGTAACCAGTGCTGAAAATCCATTATTCCTGCTCGGACAGCGCCGCCAGTTGATCGGCCTGGTATTCCTGCACAATAGGCTCAATCAGCATATCCAGTTTACCTTCCATCGCTTCATCCAGACGGTAGAGCGTCAGGTTGATGCGGTGATCGGTCACACGCCCCTGCGGGAAGTTGTAGGTCCGGTTACGGTCGCTGCGATCGCCGCTGCCCAGCAGGTTGCGACGCGTTGATGCTTCCGCCTGCTGACGTCGTGCCACTTCGGCTGCGCGAATACGCGCACCCAGTACCGACATCGCTTTGGCTTTGTTTTTGTGCTGCGAACGTTCGTCCTGACACTCCACCACAATGCCGGTCGGCAGGTGGGTAATACGGATGGCGGAGTCGGTGGTGTTAACGTGCTGGCCACCCGCCCCGGAGGAACGGAAGGTATCAATACGCAGATCGGCCGGATTAATATCCGGCAGCTCGGCTTCCGGCAACTCCGGCATCACCGCCACGGTACAGGCGGAAGTGTGGATACGTCCCTGCGATTCTGTAGCCGGTACGCGCTGCACGCGATGTCCACCGGATTCAAATTTCAGGCGGCCATAGACGCCGTCGCCGCTGATCTTGGCGATAATCTCTTTATAACCACCGTGCTCGCCTTCGCTGGCGCTCATGATCTCCACCCGCCAGCGGCGTGTTTCCGCATAGCGGCTGTACATGCGGAAAAGATCGCCGGCAAACAAAGCCGCTTCATCGCCGCCGGTCCCGGCACGAACTTCCAGAAACGCATTGCGCTCATCGTCCGGATCTTTCGGCAGCAGTAGTACCTGTAACTGCTGTTCCAGTTGTTCACTCTTGTCTTTCGCTTCGCGCAGTTCTTCCTGCGCCATCTCACGCATTTCAGGATCGTCGAGCATCATTTGTGCCGTTTCGATATCGTCCTGAATCTGTTGCCAGTCCGTAAAACAGCGAGAAACATCGCTAAGTTGTGCATACTCGCGCGACAGTGCGCGAAAACGTTCCTGGTCTGCGATGGTTCCCGCATCACCCAGCAGCGCCTGAACTTCTTCATGGCGTTCATGCAGGGCTTCCAGTTTGGCAACGATAGAAGGCTTCATAGGCGTAAATGCACCTTGTAAAAAGAAGGGTGTGTTGCTACTCCAGCCCGAGGCTGTCGCGCAAAATATTCAGGCGTTCGTCATCCCCGTCACGGGCGGCCTGCTGAAGAGATTTGGTTGGCGCATGGATCAGGCGATTGGTCAGTTTCCATGCCAGATCCTGCATAATGGTCTGCGCGTCGCCACCCTGTTCCAGAGCGGCAAGCGCTTTCGCGGTCAATTCATCACGTACCTGCTCAGACTGACTACGGTATTCACGAATGGTTTCACTGGCACCCTGAGCGCGCAGCCAGGCCATAAACTCGCTGGTTTCCTGCGCGACAATCGTTTCGGCTTCCACTGCCGCGGCTTTGCGCTGCGCCAGGTTGTGCGAAATGATGCTTTGCAGATCGTCAACGCTATAGAGATAAGCGTTCGCCAGATTGCCAACTTCCGGTTCGACATCGCGCGGAACGGCGATATCCACCAGCAGCATCGGCTGATTGCGACGGCTTTTCAGCGCGCGCTCCACCATCCCTTTGCCGATAATGGGCAACGGGCTGGCGGTTGAACTGATGATAATGTCGGCTTCACGCAGACGTTCGTCGATGTCGCTGAGCGCAATGACTTCAGCCCCCACTTCATCGGCCAGAACCTGCGCCCGCTCGCGGGTGCGGTTGGCGATGATCATCTTCTGCACGTTGTGTTCACGCAGATGACGCGCCACCAGTTCGATGGTTTCTCCCGCGCCGACCAGCAGCACGGTAACCGTGGAGAGTGATTCAAAGATCTGGCGCGCCAGCGTACAGGCGGCAAACGCAACGGACACGGCGCTGGCACCGATATCGGTTTCCGTACGGACTCGTTTGGCGACAGAGAAAGATTTCTGGAACATGCGTTCCAGCGCGCTGGCGTTCAGGTGGCCTTTTTGCGAATCCGCAAAGGCTTTTTTCACCTGGCCGAGAATTTGCGGCTCGCCCAGCACCAGCGAATCCAGACCGCTGGCGACACGCATCAGATGACTGACCGCGTCGTTATCCTGGTGCCAGTAGAGGCTGCTGCGCAGTTCCTCTTCGTTGAGATTATGGTAATCGCATAACCAACGAATCAGCGCCTCTTGCAGATTGTCCTGCTCTTCCACACTGAGATACAGCTCCGTGCGGTTACACGTCGACAACACCACGCCGCCCTGCACCATTGGCTGCGCAAGCAGGCTTTCCAGCGCCTGATCGAGCGTATCCGGCGAAAACGTTACGCGTTCTCGCAGCGATACAGGTGCCGTCTTATGGTTAATGCCGAGCGCTAAAAGGGTCATGTCTGCGGGAGTAGTACCAGCGTTGATATGGTTAGTCTGCTCGCATCATACAGGATGCGCGGAATCAATAAAAGAGAGCGCCCCCTTTTGGAGTAATAGCTTATCGCTCAAATTAAGATAACGTGAACGTAGACGATATACCCGCACAGCGCTAGCATTAAGGGTTATTATTGCAACATATCACAAGGATTCGTCATCATTATGACCCTGCCTGACTTTCGCCTGATCCGCCTGCTTCCGCTGGCAAGCCTGGTCCTGACCGCCTGTACGCTCAACGCGCCGAAAGGCCCGGGGAAGAGCCCGGACTCTCCTCAATGGCGGCAGCATCAGCAGGATGTCCGCCAATTAAATCAGTATCAGACGCGCGGCGCGTTTGCCTATATTTCCGACGAACAGAAGGTCTATGCGCGCTTCTTCTGGCAGCAGACCGGCCAGGATCGCTATCGCCTGCTGCTGACCAACCCGCTTGGCAGCACCGAGCTTGAACTGAATGCGCAGCCGGGTAACGTGCAGTTAATGGATAACAAAGGCCAGCGCTATACCGCTGACGATGCCGAAGAGATGATCGGCAAGCTGACCGGTATGCCGATCCCGCTGAACAGCCTGCGCCAGTGGATCCTCGGCCTTCCAGGCGACGCCACTGACTACAAGCTTGACGACCAGTATCGCCTGAGCGAAGTGAATTACCGCCAGGACGGAAAAAACTGGAAGGTGGTCTACAGCGCGTACGACAGCAAAACGACTCCGGCGATGCCCGCCAATATGGAACTCTCTGACGGCGCTCAGCGTATCAAGCTGAAAATGGATAACTGGATCGTGAAATGATGACCCACTGGCCCTCTCCGGCAAAACTGAATCTGTTTTTATACATCACCGGACGACGTGCGGACGGTTATCACACGCTGCAAACCTTGTTTCAGTTCCTCGATTATGGCGACACCATCAGTCTGGAACCGCGCAGCGACGGCGAAATTCATCTCCTGACGCCGGTTGACGGCGTCGCGCATGAAGACAACCTGATCGTCCGCGCCGCACGACTGCTGATGAAAACAGCCGCAGAGAGCGGTCGTCTGCCGGCCGGCAGCGGCGCGGATATCCGTATCGAAAAGCGTCTGCCGATGGGCGGAGGGCTTGGCGGAGGGTCGTCGAACGCAGCAACCGTGCTAGTCGCGCTGAATAACATCTGGCAGTGCGGCCTGTCGCTGGACGAACTGGCCGTGCTCGGATTAACGCTCGGGGCTGACGTCCCGGTGTTTGTCCGCGGACACGCCGCCTTCGCCGAAGGTATCGGGGAGTGCCTGACGCCAGTGGAACCGGCCGAAAAATGGTATCTGGTGGTGCACCCGGGCGTCAGTATTTCTACACCGATGATTTTTAACGATCCTGACCTCCCCCGCAATACGCCAAAAAGGTCAATAGAAACGTTATTAAAATGTGAATTCAGCAATGATTGCGAGGTTATCGCAAGAAAACGTTTTCGCGAGGTTGATGCGGCGCTTTCCTGGCTGTTAGAATACGCGCCGTCGCGCCTGACTGGTACAGGGGCCTGTGTCTTTGCTGAATTCGATACAGAGTCTCGTGCCCGGCAGGTGCTTGAGCAAGCCCCGGAATGGTTTAATGGCTTTGTGGCTAAGGGTGTCAACCTTTCTCCACTTCATCAATCCATGCTTTAGCCGGGCAAGCTGAGTTTCGGTGACAACGTCACCCTGTTCCAGACGTTGCATCGCGCTCTTTAATACACCGCATGGTGAGAGTCCTGCCTGGCCCGCACAGTTTTCGGCAAACTCTTTCCACCAATGGACGCATGCCTGAGGTTCTTCTCGTGCCTGATATGAAGCTTTTTGCTGGTAACGCCACCCCGGAACTAGCACAACGTATTGCCAACCGCCTGTACACTTCTCTCGGCGACGCCGCTGTAGGTCGCTTTAGCGATGGCGAAGTCAGCGTACAAATTAACGAAAATGTACGCGGTGGTGATATTTTCATCATCCAGTCCACTTGTGCTCCAACGAACGACAACCTGATGGAATTGGTCGTTATGGTTGATGCCCTGCGCCGTGCTTCCGCAGGCCGTATCACCGCCGTTATCCCTTACTTTGGCTATGCGCGTCAGGATCGTCGTGTACGTTCCGCCCGTGTACCGATTACGGCAAAAGTTGTCGCTGACTTCCTGTCCAGCGTCGGCGTTGACCGCGTTCTGACCGTTGACCTGCATGCTGAACAGATCCAGGGCTTCTTCGACGTTCCGGTTGATAACGTATTTGGTAGCCCAATTCTGTTAGAAGATATGCTGCAGCTGAATCTGGATAACCCGATTGTGGTTTCTCCGGACATCGGTGGCGTCGTGCGTGCCCGTGCTATCGCTAAGCTGCTCAATGACACCGATATGGCGATCATCGACAAGCGCCGTCCGCGTGCGAACGTCTCTCAGGTGATGCACATCATCGGTGACGTAGCAGGCCGTGACTGTGTACTGGTTGACGATATGATCGACACCGGTGGTACGCTGTGTAAAGCAGCTGAAGCGCTGAAAGAACGTGGTGCAAAACGCGTATTTGCTTACGCCACTCACCCGATCTTCTCAGGCAATGCCGCAAACAACCTGCGTAACTCTGTTATTGATGAAGTCGTTGTCTGCGATACCATTCCGCTGACCGACGAAATCAAGGCACTGCCGAACGTGCGTACATTGACCCTGTCGGGTATGCTGGCCGAAGCGATTCGTCGTATCAGCAACGAAGAATCTATTTCTGCTATGTTCGAGCATTAATCGAACCTGGTTCAAAAACCCGCTGCGGCGGGTTTTTTCGTCTGTAACCCTTATTTCTCCACAAAATCATTCAGGATGCATCGAGGCGGCAAGTGAATGAGTTCCCGGAAGCGTACCGGTAGTACGCGACGGGGGCGAATGAAAGCAGCCAACAACGAGGCAATCGGAAGGATGAAGTGGAATGACTTATGCCTCCTTCACCTGCCATTTAGTTGACAGATGATGCGCTCATGGATGAAACATTATTGTGAACAGAATTTTTTCCTCACATGTGATGCCTTTCCGCGCCCTCATCGACGCTTGTTGGAAAGAAAAATATACCGCCTCACGGTTTACCCGTGACGTGATTGCCGGGATCACCGTCGGGATTATTGCCATCCCGCTGGCGATGGCACTGGCTATCGGGAGTGGTGTTGCGCCGCAGTACGGACTCTATACTTCCGCTGTGGCCGGGATAGTCATTGCCTTAACCGGAGGGTCGCGTTTTAGCGTTTCTGGCCCGACCGCCGCGTTTGTGGTGATCCTCTACCCCGTTTCGCAACAGTTTGGACTTGCTGGCCTGCTGGTGGCGACGCTGATGTCCGGGGTCTTCCTGATCTTCTTTGGCCTGGCCCGCTTTGGTCGCCTGATTGAGTACATCCCGGTTTCAGTGACCTTAGGTTTTACCTCAGGGATTGGTATCACCATTGGTACCATGCAAATCAAAGATTTCCTCGGTCTGCAGATGGCTCACGTACCGGAGCACTATCTGCAGAAAGTCGGCGCGCTGTTTATGGCCCTGCCGACCGTCAACCTGGGTGATGCTGCCATCGGCGTGGTCACGCTGGGTACGCTGATCATGTGGCCGCGTCTGGGTATTCGCCTGCCGGGCCACCTGCCCGCCCTGCTTGCCGGCTGCGTCGTCATGGGGATCGTCAACCTGCTGGGCGGCCACGTTGCCACCATTGGTTCTCAGTTCCACTATATTCTGGCCGATGGCTCACAGGGCAACGGGATCCCGCAACTGCTGCCGCAGCTGGTGCTGCCGTGGAACCTGCCGGATTCTGATTTCACGCTAAGTTGGGATTCCCTGCGCGCTCTGCTTCCGGCGGCGTTCTCGATGGCGATGCTGGGGGCGATTGAGTCCCTGCTCTGCGCCGTGGTGCTCGACGGGATGACCGGCACCAAACACAAGGCCAACAGTGAACTGATCGGTCAGGGGCTGGGTAACATCGTCGCCCCCTTCTTTGGCGGGATTACCGCAACGGCGGCGATTGCCCGCTCCGCGGCGAACGTCCGCGCTGGCGCAACCTCTCCTGTTTCCGCCGTGATCCACGCGCTTCTGGTGATCATGGCGCTGCTGGCGCTGGCACCGCTGCTCTCCTGGCTGCCGCTGTCGGCGATGGCGGCCCTGCTGCTGATGGTGGCATGGAACATGAGCGAAGCCCACAAGGTGGTGGATTTGCTGCGTCATGCGCCCAAAGACGACATCATTGTGATGATGATGTGTATGTCGCTGACGGTGCTGTTTGACATGGTCATTGCCATCAGCGTCGGAATTGTGCTGGCCTCGTTACTGTTTATGCGCCGTATCGCACGCATGACGCGACTGGCTGCGGTGAACGTCGAAGTGCCAGAGGATGTGCTGGTACTGCGCGTGATTGGCCCTCTGTTCTTTGCCGCGGCCGAAGGGTTGTTTACCGACCTGGAGTCGCGCATTGAGGGCAAACGCATTGTCGTGCTGAAGTGGGATGCGGTACCCGTACTGGATGCCGGGGGCCTGGACGCCTTCCAGCGCTTTGTGAAAAGATTGCCGGAAGGGTGCGAGCTGCGTGTGACCAACGTGGAATTCCAGCCGCTGCGCACAATGGCGCGCGCCGGTATTAAGCCGATTCCGGGACGTCTGACCTTCTTCCCGAACCGCGACGCGGCGTTGGCTGATTTATAATCTCTCGTGGTTACCGGTCTGTTCCTGTACGGGCCGGTAACATTTTCCGCTCTGCACGCTGGTTTTCCCCTCCTGAGTTGTTATTATCCGTTTTCTGTTCCTGTGAATAAGAGTGACAGCTCGTGATTTCATTTACCTTACGTGAAATGACCGGAGAGGATATTCCGGCGGTTCAGTTATTTCTGATTCAGCATCTGAACGAATTCTTTGCGGCTGGAAGACCAGTTCCTGCTGCCGAACAGGATGTTTTTGACCTGCAACAGCAGTATATTCAACAAGAGCGGAATTTATTGCTTTGCGCCTGGAGCGAAAAAAATGAACTCATTGCTACCCTGGCCGTCTGCCAATATGACGACCGAATAGCTGAACTTCGCGGACGTTATATTTTGAGTGAAACGGCTGAGATTTGTCGCTGTTATGTGGACAAACGCTATCGCAGAAAAGGGATTGGCCGCCAGTTATTCGCTTTTGCTGAAACATTTTGCGAGCAACAGCAGTACACCTTATTATACTTACATACTCACCATTTTTTACCGGGCGGTTACTCGTTCTGGCAACGTAATCATTTTCAGGTGGTGATGGATATGCATGATGACTGGCAATTAGTGCATATGGAGAGATCACACAAATTGGCATGACTAAGAATATTAATTGATCAATGTCAATCAATTCTCATTTAGCTTTTTGTTATTCCGTTTCACTATCCCGAATTTTATTATTCATAGAATAGTAACCTGTTGATATTTATGGATTAAAAACCAGAACATTCAATTACCTCCTCTTTTCGCTCTGCGATTGATCTTGTTAACAAATGCCGATAAAGTCCTTTCCGACAGCATTTCATTACACCAACATTGTAGTGAATAGGAATATGGTGCGGATTATTTTAATCCTATGCCATAACTGCCCCCGCAACTGTAGGCGGATGCAGAATATCCTCGTGCAGCATATTTTGTTGCAGGTCACTGTAAAGCGAATCTTTATGGGAAGGCCGATATTCTGATTACCGTGAGTCAGGAGACCTGCTGTCAAATTTATGCTCCATTGAGTGGACGGGATGGTCCATGGGATGATTTATTTGACATAAGCCACCGTGAAAGGGTTAATCGGCTTTCTGACTGAACCGCATACTTTCTTTATTTGCATAACGTCATGCGTAAATTTCACGATGTCATGTCATCTATCGTCATGAACTCTCCCGATATATGGAACGACATAATCCATGACCAGACCTTCAGATTCTGGCATGAACGGGATGATAATAATGCACGCAAATTTTACCTCTTTACCTTATAAAAAAACGCTTCTGGTTGTTGCTGGTGCTGCGATGTTTCTCACCTCAGGTCTTTCTCATGCAGCAAAAACGGAATATCCATTAACGATAAAAAACTGTGGTCGGGATATCACGTTTAACGCAGCACCAAAACGTGTTGCTACCGTGGGACAAAACAGTACAGAGATCCTGTATGCGCTGGGTCTGGCTGACCGCGTAGTGGGCACGTCGCTGTGGTTTGGACCGGTTCCTGATGCCTGGAAAGCGGCAAACGACAAGATTGCCGTTATTGCGCAGAACATCCCCAGTTTTGAAGGCATCATTGCCAAAAAACCGGATCTGGTCGCCAGCCAGTTCGAATGGCAAATCGGTCCCGCCGGAACCGTGGCGTCTTATGAACAGTTTAGCGAATTGAAGGTACCGGTCTATACCGCACCGGCAGACTGCGCGAAAGACAACGAAGATGGCGGTGATGGCGTTCGCAAAGGGATGTTTGATATCGCGATGGTCTATCAGGAAGTCGCCGACTTAGCGACGATTTTCGACGTTCAGGATAAGGGCGACGAACTGATTGCCAGTCTTAAAGCGCGCGAAGCCGCAGCGAAAAACAAAATCGCCGGGATGGACAACAGCGTCTCCGCCGTCTTCTGGTTCTCCAGCGCCGACCTGCAGCTTGATCCTTACGTCGCCGGGAAACTGGGGCCTGCGGCCTGGATTGCGCAAACGCTGGGCGTCAAAAACGTCATTGATTCCGCCGAAGAGTGGCCGACGGTCGGTTGGGAAACCATCGCCAAAGCCCAGCCGTCGGTGATTGTGCTGGGGGAAATGGGGCGTCGTCGTTTCCCGGCCGATGACTGGCAGGTGAAAATGGATTACCTGAAATCCGATCCGGTCACCCAACTGATCCCTGCCGTAAAAGCCAATCATTTACCCGTGATTGACGTGCAGACCATGAATGCCGGTATCAGGACCATTGATGGTGTTGAAAAGCTGGCGGATGCCCTGGTTGAGTACGGCTTAGCGCATCCGCAGGCCGCGCATTAATCCTCGTTTCGCGCCAGACTCCGACAGGTCCGGCGCGTTTTATGCACTCCGAAACGCAGGTCACTATGAGCGATTTACGCAGGACGCGTCGCGCCGTCAGTCGGTTAGCGGTCCATGTTTGCGGTCACACCCTCTGGGTTAGCGTGCTGATGTGCGGTGTCCTGCTGGCAGGGATCGCCATTGGCGAGACCTTTATTCCCTGGCAGCACGTACTCAACACGCTGGCGAACCGTCTGTTTGATACTCACTATCCGGTTGATGCGCTGGACGCGGGGATCGTCTGGAACTATCGCCTGACCCGCGCGCTGGTCTCTGCCAGCTGTGGCGCTTGCCTTGCCGTGTCAGGCGTGGTTTTACAGTCACTGTTGCGTAATGCGCTTGCCGAGCCCTATCTGCTGGGCATTTCAGCCGGAGCGTCTACCGGGGCCGTGCTGGTTGCGCTGACCGGACTGGGCGCGGGCATGATCAGCATGTCATTCGGCGCATTTATTGGCGCCCTCACCGCCTTTCTGTTTGTGGCCCTGCTGGCGGTCGCCGCGGGCGGCAGGCAAGGTGGCGGCATTACCACGCAAATCATTCTCGCCGGTATCGCCAGTTCGCAACTGTTCAATGCGCTGACCTCACTGATCATCACCCGCTCCGCCAACGCGGAACAGGCGCGCGGCATTATGTTCTGGTTACTCGGGAACCTGAGCGGTGTCCGCTGGCCGGACGTGATACTGGCTGTCCCCACCGCGCTGGTTGGCGTCGCGATATGCTTCTGTTATGCCCGCCATCTGGATGCCTTCTCTTTTGGCGCGGAGTCCGCAGCATCGCTGGGCATTCCGGTGAAACGCACCCGTGGCGTGCTGATTGCTGCCGTAACCGGTATGACGGCCATTATGGTCTCCATCGTCGGCGCCATTGGCTTTGTGGGACTGGTGATCCCTCACGCCGCCCGCCTGCTGGTGGGCAATCAACATCACAGACTGCTGCCCGTTAGCGCGCTGACGGGCGCGATTTTCCTGATCATCGCCGATGTCATCTCCCGCACGCTGCTCCCAGGACAAGTTCTGCCCATCGGCGTTATCACGGCGCTGGTCGGTGCGCCCGCGTTTTCAATTATCCTGATCAGAGGAAACCAGGCTAAATGACCGTCAATCCTGTACCGACTCCCGTTGCGGCCGGGAACGCCATCATTCAGGCGCAGCGTCTGCACTGGCAGGTGAAAGGCAAAGCGATTGTCAATGATGTCTCGCTCAGCGTGGCACCGGGTGAGTTTGTCGGCATTATCGGCCCCAATGGATCCGGTAAAACCTCGCTGATTTCTCTGCTCGCCGGTCTGCTGAAGCCCACCGCCGGTCACATTCTGTTGCAGCAAAAAGCGCTGCATCGCTATTCACGTCGGCAACTGGCGCAGCAGGTCGCACTGGTTGAGCAGCAGGCAGAAACCAGTGAACGCCTGACCGCGTTGCAGGCTGTCTCACTGGGGCGAACCCCGTGGCTGAGCCTGCTCAATCCGTGGTCGGGCAACGATGACGACATCGTTCAGACCATGCTGGAGAAAGTCGATCTGCAGCATCTTCGCCACCGCTGCTGGCACACCTTTTCCGGCGGCGAGAAGCAACGCCTGCACATTGCCCGCGCCCTCGCGCAGCAGCCACAACTGTTACTGATGGATGAACCCACAAACCATCTCGACATTCAGCATCAGATTGGTCTTCTCAGTCTGGTGAAACGCGAAAAGCTGACCGTTGTCGCCGCCCTCCACGATCTCAATCATGCCGCCATGTTCTGCGATCGCATCATCGTGATGAACGCCGGGCGTCTGGAAATGCAGGGCCGTCCCTGCGCCGTTTTCACCCGCGAGAATCTCCGCACCTGGTTTGGGATTGACGCCATCGTCGAACGCGACACCCACGGTGCGACCTGTTTTATTCGTTATCAAAGGCCTGAAGGAGCCTAAGGAACATCCCTATGAAATATGTCAAACAGAGCCTGAACGCGTTGTGTCTGCTGGCCCTCACTGCCTCTGCCTTCGCACAAACCCACGACGTGCTGATGAAAAATCGCGGCTCAGCGGGTCCCATGGTCTATGAGCCAGACTATCTGGAGATTCAACCCGGTGACACGGTGAAGTTTATCCGCAAGCATAAAAGCCACAATGCCGCCTCAATTGCTGAGCTGTCTCCTGCCGGGTATCCGGGATTTATCGGCAAAATCGATGAGGAGATCGCGGTGAAATATGATGACGCGGGATTCTACGGCATTAAATGCACCCCGCACTATGCACAAGGGATGGTGATGCTGATCAAAGTCGGTGACGCCACCCTGCCGGACAGCTACCGCGCATTTAAAGCCCCCGGGATCGCCGATACGCGCTTCCAGGAGATTTATTCACGCATTGATAAACAGTAAGGGAGAGCGCTGTGGTGGTGGAGAAAAAACTGTCAGATGATGATATTCAGGAACAACGACGCAACTGCCTGTGTAAATTGACAAAATTGGCTGCTGCGGCAGGGGTAACCGCCGCCGTCTGGCCGTTGATTTCTGCATTAGGCCCTGATGAAACGGCTCGCGGGGAAAATGAGCCACTAGACGTCTCACTGGCGGGTGTCGCCGCCGGGCAAACCGTCAGACGCATCTGGCAAGGGAAGTTAATTCTCATCCATCACCGCACGCCGCAAGAGATTGCCGCGGCCCGTACTGGCGACCACAGCGCGCTTATCGATCCGCAGTCGGACAGCGAACGGGTCACGCCAGACCATCCGCAGTGGCTGGTCGTTCAGGGGTATTGTCCACACGCCGGTTGCGTACCCAATGCCAGGCCCGGCGGACAGGGTTGGGTTTGTCCGTGCCACGGTTCGGAGTTTGATACTTCCGGACGGGTCACGCGCGGGCCCGCAACCGCCAACCTGGCGGTTCCCGACTACGTTTTTCACCCTGATGGCCTGACCGTGCGTATTGGCACTAAGGACGCGTGAGATGATCCGTTGGCGCATTCCTTTCCCACGATCCATCGCCGGTGTATGGCTATTCGCCATCGGCGCGATCCTGCTGGTGATGCTCGGGATACAGATACTGACCGGCATCGTGCTGGCGATGTTTTACGTCCCGACGGCAGACCAGGCGTTTGATTCCATCATTCACTTCATGCGCGCAGTGAGCCACGGAGAACTGCTGCGCAATATGCACGCCATCGGGGCATCGCTGTTTTTCTTCGCCTGCTATCTGCATATTTTCCGGGGCATGTATTACAACGTCTACCGCAGACCGTATGTGACGATGTGGATGATTAGCGTCACGCTGTACGTACTGCTGATGATCACCGCGTTTCTCGGCTACAGCCTGATTTGGGGGCAAAAAAGTTACTGGGCGGCGACGGTCATCACCAGTTTCGCCCGCGCTCTCCCGGTGGTGGGCGACGGATTGTATACCTTCCTGGTGGGCGGTTATGCGCCTGGCACCCCCACGCTGGGGCGCTTTTACGTTCTGCACTTTATCCTTCCCTTTGCCGTCGTGGTGATGACGATTTTCCACGTCCGTACGGTACAGTCGGCATTCGCCCACGCCATGAAACGGACCTTCAGCGAAAAGGCGTCCCGCAGTCTGCTCTTTGATTATCGAATCACGGATTCTGATGCCATCAAAATCACGCTGTTTCTGATGTTGTTTAGCTGGTTTTTGTTCTTCGCGCCGCATTATCTGAGTAGTGCGGATAACTTCATCCCGGCGGATCCGACGGTCACTCCGGCGATTGTCGCCCCGGAGTGGTACTTTCTCCCCTTCTTTTCCATTCTGCGCTGCTTTCCAGATGAACTCGTCGGGCTGGCGGCCATGTGCGGCGCGGTGCTGATCTTCTACTTTCTCCCCTGGCTGGATACCTCCCGCGCGCGTTTTCGCCACTACAGCAAATGGGTAAAAGGCGGTTTCTGGCTGTGGGTGCTGAACCTCTGTTTTCTGGGATGGCTGGGATCGAAAGCGTTGGTTGGCCCCGATTTGACAGAAGGCATTCGTAATGAAGAGGGCTGGATCCGCGCGGCATCACAACTGTCGACGCTCGGCTATTTCGCCTGGTTTTTACTGGTGCTGCCCTGTCGGCGCTTTCTGGAAAAACAGGACTGAAGATGATGAGACAATTACTCAGATACAGCATGCTGTGGATGGCATTCTGCGTGATGGGGCCAGTACTTGCGCAAGATACGGTTCCGACGCGCCAGGACTGGAGCTTCAGCGGCCTTACCGGAGAATATGATAAAGCACAGCTGCGGCGTGGTTTGCAGGTCTATGAAGAGAAGTGCAGAGCCTGTCATAGCATGAAATACCTGACGTTTCGCACCCTGACCAAACCCGGCGGCCCGGAATTGACGACAGAAGAGGCAAAAAGCCTCGCCAGCGGTTATGTCTTCCCGATTATCCAGGATGACGGTCAGCCCGGCGAACGAGACGGCACCCTGAATGACCACTTTATTTCGCCTTACCTGAATGAACAGGAAGCGAGATACCTGAATAACGGCGCCCTGCCCGTGGATTTGAGTTATATCGTCCGCGCCCGTGCGTACGATCGCGGCTTTCCGCAATTTCTGCTGGACGCCTTTATTCCCTACTCTGAGCAAGGGGCGGATTACCTCTTCGCACTCTTAACCGGCTACCTGCCCGACGATCCTGAAATGAAAGCCAATCGCTACTATCCGGGTGGCGTGATTAACATGCCAAAGCCGCTGGCGGATGGCGAAATCGAATGGCAGGCCCAAGCGCATGCCGCGCAAACGGAAGAACAGTACGCACGGGATGTGACGGCCTTCCTGGTCTGGGCAGCCGATCCTGAACGACAGACGAGAGAACATCTGGGAATTTACGTGATGGGTTATCTCACCGTGATACTGGCGCTGTTGTGGATGTTACGACGAATGAAAAGACGCCCACAAAACTAAGCGCGAAAAAAAGAAGTCGCACTGTGACCAGTCAGCCTCATGCTGGCTGGTCATTATCTTGCGGCTAAGCGTTAGCTGTGACGGCGATTATCGTTACGACGGCAACGTTTGTCGTAGTGGCGCACCCACCAGTAACGGTCGCTGACCTGCTCATGTCCTCCAACACGGGCACCCGCTAACCACAGAATGGCACCGACGAAAATACTGAGTACCGCACCATGAGCGAAAAATTGTGGCAGGTTAAATTGCGGTAACTGGTTTAAAATGGAATAACCCACGCCACCCACCATGACCACTAACCCCAAACCCATGAGAACATTACCGAGTAACGAAGCGTTTTTGCGTTTCATATGTCACCTCCGGAACTTTTGGGTTGCTTCAGGGAATACCCCTAATCCTTATGTGTAAAGTATAGACAACACACCGCTTTGGTAGTGCGCCTGCGATCACAATTACAACCCATTATTCAACAAAACTTTACAAATAAGCCCCTGAACACCTTGACTTTCCAATAATCAATACAGGCAATTATTCAGTTTCTGTGTGAAGTGACACGGTTCTTTGTCAAGCGGGACGACAGACAGTAAACTACGCGCCAGTTATTGAAACACTCAGGACAGAAAACGTGACGATTAAACTGATTGTCGGCCTGGCGAACCCCGGCGCTGAATATGCAGCCACCCGACATAATGCGGGCGCATGGTACGTCGATTTACTGGCGGAGCGGTTGCGCGCTCCCCTGCACGAAGAGCCGAAATTCTTTGGCTATACCTCCAGAGTCAGTCTGGAAGGTGAAGATGTCCGTTTGTTAGTTCCCACCACGTTTATGAATCTGAGCGGCAAAGCGGTCGGCGCGATGGCGAGTTTTTATCGCATCAATCCTGATGAAATTTTAGTGGCCCACGATGAACTGGATCTTCCGCCTGGCGTGGCGAAATTTAAACTCGGTGGAGGTCATGGCGGGCACAACGGGCTGAAAGACATTATCAGCAAGCTCGGCAATAACCCTAACTTTCATCGCTTACGTGTCGGAATCGGCCATCCGGGCGACAAAAATAAAGTTGTCGGCTTTGTGTTAGGTAAACCCCCTGTTTCTGAACAGAAGTTAATTGACGATGCAATTGACGAAGCGGCGCGTTGTACTGAGTTGTGGTTCAAAGAAGGTTTGACCAAAGCAACGAACCGATTGCACGCCTTTAAAGCGCAATAAGCAGTGATGTGCGGCATTTTTGCCATACGCCGTGTATAATAGGCAGAGTTATTTCCATTTCTACAATCTGTTCTCTGCAACAGGTTGATTATCAAGATATTAAGGTGATTTAAATCATGGGATTCAAATGCGGTATCGTCGGTTTGCCCAACGTCGGGAAATCCACCCTGTTCAACGCGCTGACCAAAGCCGGTATTGAAGCGGCAAACTTCCCATTCTGTACGATTGAGCCGAATACCGGCGTCGTGCCAATGCCCGATCCGCGTCTGGACCAGTTGGCTGAGATCGTCAAACCGCAGCGTATCCTGCCGACCACAATGGAATTTGTTGATATCGCGGGTCTGGTGAAAGGCGCGTCCAAAGGTGAAGGTCTGGGTAACCAGTTCCTGACCAACATTCGTGAAACCGAAGCAATCGGACACGTGGTGCGCTGCTTCGAAAACGACAACATCATTCACGTTTCGGGCAAAGTGAACCCGGCGGAAGATATTGACGTTATCAACACCGAACTGGCGCTTGCGGATCTCGATACCTGCGAACGCGCTATTCATCGCGTACAGAAGAAAGCCAAAGGCGGCGATAAAGACGCCAAAGCCGAACTGGCAGCACTGGAAAAATGCCTGCCGCAGCTCTCTGAAGCCGGCATGCTGCGTTCTCTGGATCTGACGGAAGAAGACAAAGCAGCGATCCGCTACCTGAGCTTCCTGACCCTGAAGCCAACCATGTATATCGCCAACGTCAACGAAGATGGCTTTGAAAACAATCCGTATCTCGATCAGGTGCGTGAAATTGCCGCAAAAGAAGGTTCCGTCGTGGTTCCGGTGTGTGCAGCCGTTGAGGCGGACATCGCTGAACTCGACGATGACGAGCGCGACGAATTCATGCAGGAACTGGGGCTGGAAGAACCGGGCCTTAACCGCGTGATCCGTGCTGGCTATAAACTGCTGAACCTGCAGACCTACTTCACCGCAGGCGTGAAAGAAGTCCGTGCGTGGACCATCCCAGTCGGCGCGACGGCGCCACAGGCGGCGGGTAAAATCCATACTGACTTTGAGAAAGGCTTTATCCGCGCACAAACCATCGCTTTCGACGATTTCATTACCTACAAAGGTGAGCAGGGCGCGAAAGAAGCCGGCAAGATGCGTGCTGAAGGGAAAGATTACATTGTGAAAGATGGCGATGTGATGAACTTCCTGTTCAACGTCTAAATAGCTTTTGTTGTCTCATGAGGTTTCGCTGAATCTCATGACAACGCTAAAACCCTATAAAATCCACGCAATGGCGTGGATTTTTTCATCTCACAATGTCTCAACTCATCTCGTAACAACGCTGTCAAAAATGAGGTCATGGATGGGAAGCCAAAACCGAGATCCTGAAACTACCGGCGCAGCTAAAACGTACTGAAGAAGAACGGGATATCCTGAAAAAGGCCGCGAGTTTTTTTGCAAGAGAGCCCGACTGAAGTACCGCTTTATCAATGAGCACAGCACTATATGGGGTGTGATAACAATGTGTCGGGTACTCAAGTCGCCCGGGCCGGGTTCTGTGCGTGGCTGCACAACCCGGCCCGGGCGGATATCGTCGATTACATTGAAATGTTCTATAACCGGGCCTGGCGCCACAGCCATCTCGGTGGCGCCGGTCCGGAGGCCTTTGAACAGGCCTCGTCATGAGGGCAGGATTGACTACTCGCAAATACACCTTGTCTTAAAACTGGTATTTGATGCCCACGTTTACTGAGGTGTCCGTATAATGTTCCGTTCCCACCCGTTGAGCGAGGTTTGTCCAGAGGGTGAGCGCCTCGGTCGGTTGCCCCTCAAAGCCTAACTTCACTTCACCCAGATTACGACTACCCGCCTGTTCAACCCTGACATTGTCCATCGTAACATTGGCATTGTTGGTGCTATGCAGCCAGTTAACCTCGCCATAAACCGTGTACAGTTTACCGCTTTCCTGTTCATCCAGGGCATCGTATGACAAGTTCAGTCCCAGGCGCGTTTGTGCGTTGCCGCTACCTTCAACCCGTGTACCGTTCACTTCCTGGTGGCGGTCAGCCTTCATACCGCTCCAGATGACCTGTGCCTGTGGGGTGATGAAAAACGCACCACTGGTACTTTGATGCAACGGCTGACGATATCCGCCTTCCAGAGAAGCGCTCAGGCCTTTGATGCCATAGTTTTCTCCCACTTGCCCTTCTCCATTCACTGATGCACGCATCCAGCTGTATTGCAGCCAGCTGTCGGCATATCCCCCATTTAGCGACTCCGCATTCTGGTACCAGGTCGCATAGGCGCCTGCACTGTAACCCTGAACACTGTTCTTCGCGTCGTAATGCGATTTTGAGGAGTGCGTATTCCCGTTGCTATAGCCATAACCTGCCATAACGCCTACGCCCAGCCGATCCTGTTCACCTGGTTGCCCGTTCCACAGTTCACCGCCGCCCTGAACCACATAATTGTTGCTACCCATTTGTAACTGACCACTGCCATCGCGTGAATTATTGCGAAACGCTGACTGTCGCAACCACATACTGGAGTTTTCCGCCCGTCCTTCGCGATCCTTCAGACTGTGACTGAACAGGCGATTTGCTGCCGCCATGTTGGCAAGATAAGCGCCAGCTTCCGGACGGTAAATTTGCGCGTCCTGCACTGGTGTTGGTTCTGGCGTTGGTTGCGCCGGACTGACCGGCGTGGAAGGTTGTTCACCGGTATGCTCTGGTTCTTGTGGCTGATCCGGCTCTTGGGGTTGCGGTGGTTCTGGCGCCAGCGCCGAACGCAGATACCAGTCGCCGTTATCCTGGTGCAGGAAGTATTCATACGCTCCGGCCAGCGCGCGATTCTCCAGGGTAAACAGACCATCTGACTGTCCACCTACGCTAATGACTTCAATTCCGTTCACCGTCGTGGTACCACTGCCGTTGACGTTATTCACATACAATTTTGTCGTCCCGGCGGTATTACCGGAGACAATCAGCCTGTCCGTTGCTGAACTGTCATCCCCCAGCGCGGTATTCATGATTAATGTCCCCCCACCAAGATAGTCGCCGACGGTGACAGTCTTGAATGCTCCATCGTCCCCAGGTGCGGTAAACGCGACGGTACCCAAATTGCTGAGGGTAGTGACATCGGAATCCCCGGTAACATTCCAGCGGCTGGTGTCATCCAGCGCCATACTGTTTCCGCGAACCATACGGCCGGTCATCGTTGATGCCGTATTTAATGTGAGATTAAGCGCTGCCGCATTGATGGATTGCGAGACAGTATCACCGAAAATATGTGAGTTGTCGCTCGCGGTCACATCCACCACACCAGACTGATACGCGCCGTTGTCTTCAACGTTCACCGCAATTCCGGCCTCCCCGCCAGTACGTCCTGCTAACGTCGAGCGAGTTAAATCGAGATCGAGGTCTGCATTAATGCTTCTCAACGCGTAGCCATCCTGGGTCTCAATGTGGCTATCGACCATCGGTAACGCGCTATGGGTAATCATCGACAAATATCCCACCGCGATTCCATTGCTGTTGTTACCTGCCATGCTAATGCTGCTGTTATTGAAGCGAATATCAGGGCTGCCACCAATAAACATCCCCGTCGAGTTATTACCGGTTACGCGCGCGGTCAGATTCTCTATTTGTGCAGTCGATGCAACATTGGTGGTGCCTACACTGAGAGCCGTCGAATTATCACCACTGAGCATGAGACGAATATCGTTCAGATAGGTATTAGCACGATCATTCATCACACCAACGCTGTCCTTCCCGCTCATCGTAATATCAATGTCAGAAGCCGTAAGCGTTGGCTGAGTTGAATTGTTCCCCGCAGAAGCTTTCAGACCGTTGGTCCTGTCTCCGTGGACAGTAATATCGACATCATCCATCGTCAGCGCGAATTTACTTGAGACATACACACCCTGACCGGAGTACCCAAATGTCTCAATGGATGAATTCGATAATGAAGCAGCGGAAAGTAAACTGGTCGTAGCGTAGTTGTTACCTATCTCAATGGCTGTCGCCCCTAACCCACGAGTAATAATGGCAAGGTTATTCATGGTCATCGCAATATTTCCGCTGGCCAGTAAAATGGCATACGACTGATAACCTTTAGTTTCAATCATGAGGTTATTCAGTAACGCCGTGGTGACCGGGGTCGATTGTAATGAACCGCCTCTTACCGAAACAGCATACGGATTGGGTGGTAATGATGAGGATGAATCATCACCATTATTCAGAACGGTAATCCGACTATCCTCAATATTGAGTGTGCTCCCTGCTGATGCAGCAATTCCTGTTTCTGATAAACCATAGCTATCTCCCCGAAGGGTTATATCTGAGTTGTTAAGAATATCCAGGCGAGAGCCTGTGCCACTGAGCAGGACACCTCGCCCCACTGAGAAGGTGCTGTTGCTGAAAACAGCAGATGCGCCATTGCTGACTTCACCAAGGTTGGCATAACTATATACATTCGAATTGGTAACACTCACTGCTGAACCAGCATCTTTGGCTGTAAAAACAAGATCATTATCTTCGCGGTATGGCGATGTTGTCATCAAATTAATATCGGAATTCGTCAGCCCGATTTGTCCACCACCATAGGCTTTCATCATGGTGTATATGCTATTATAAGAATTACGATTGATATTGACATTAACATTATCACCCGTAATTTTCCCACCGGCTCGATAGGCTTCAAGAACAACGTAATCGATTGTGTTGGTATATTGTTCTTCTGGTGTTAAAGTTATTAACTGGTTTGTTCCAGCCATAATTTTTCCGTTGCTGACAGCCGCTGCTTGCCATGACGTGAATACCAGCACAATCGCCATCGTAAGAAGCGTTTTTTTAAAGCAAGTATTTATAGTAGGTTTATACATCAGCAATACCTCTCTACTTTCAGAAGTAATATCTGAAGGCGTTTTTTAAATACGAGTCACAGCCAAATCAAGCGTCTTATTTAGCTTCAGCATATAGCCAATAATATTCATGCAATATTACGAGTTTGATCGACAAGCCCACGTTAATTCTGTGGTAATTGATTGGTGGCCTTAAACTGTATCGTGAGTGCATTTTTACATTGCACTAAAAATGAGTCAATACAGGGGGAAGTGAGGGGGGAAGGCATTAATGATGCTTCTTAATTACTTACCTGGGTGATCTTGTAATTGCACCTTTTATTTATGCTTTTTTTCAGTCGGTTACGCTGTTCTCCTGTTATCGATTTAAGAAATTACTCCCCATATTTAAGAATATTATTAATTATTAAAACGTCTTATCATTTGATTACCCACGCACGACTTACCGTACAGAGCGTGACAGGAACAGGGGCCGGTTTCCCGGCCCTTGAGTTATATAGCTGTCAGTTACCAGCTGTATTTTATTCCCAGCATCCCCTGAGTATCACTGTAACCTTTATTACCCAGTTGTACACCCACACCACCCCAGACGCTCAGACGGTCATTCAGCTTACCTTCCACCCCGGTGCGGATTTCACCCAGGTTACGGGCGCCATCACGACTGACGGGTGTACCATCCATCTTCACGCCGAAGCTTTCGGTGTTGTGGATCCAGTTCACTTCCACGAACGGCTGGAACTCACGCTGTTTGCCGTCATCCATTTTGTGGTGACTGTTCAGGTAAGTCTTCACGCCCAGACGGGTCTGGATATTGCCGTCGCCCTGCGCTTCGATGCGGGTGCCGTCTTTCCGGGTGTGCACATTATCTTTCACGCCCATCCAGGTGACCTGCGCCTGTGGCTGCACATACCAGGTGTTCCGCGTGCCCTGGCTGCCGGCAAACTCCCCGGCTTTCAGGGTGTAACCCGCTTCCAGCGAGGCGGTCAGCCCTTTCGAGTTGTAACTGTCGCTCTCACGGTTATCCGCTTCCACCCTGTTGTCAAACCAGTTGTACAGCATCCAACTGTCAACATACGCCCCGGTTTTGTCCGCCTCGTTCTGGTACCAGGTGCCGTACAGACCGGCGCTGTAACCGCTGATGCGCCCGTCTGAGCCGTAACCGGCACGGTCGCTGCGGGTATTGCTGTGCGCATTCGCATAGCCGCCCATCACGCCCAGATGCCAGCGGTCGTTGCCGTCGGTGCTCCACTGTGCGATGTCACCGCCCAGTTGCAGCACGTAGCGGTTGCTCTGGGTTTTCAACTGACCGTCACCGGCAGAGGAACGTTCGTGTCCGCCAACGTGACGCATCCACATGCTGGAGGCCAGTCCCTCATCTTCCAGCGCATCGGTATACTGCGGCTCACCAAGACGGTCGTGCAGGCGGTGGTTAAACAGCGTGTTGGCGGTCGCGAGGTTGCTGATATAGCTGCCGGCTTCCGGGCGCAGCGCATCCGGTGCTGTCGGGTCAACCACCGGGGTTTTCGGCTCCTGCGGCGTTACGGATCCGGTCCATTTACTGGTCAGATACCAGTTTTTCTCCGCGTTACCAGTACCTTTTGCCAGGGTATAGACATACGCTCCGGCTTCCACGGTGCCGGTGGTCAGGGCGAAGTTTCCGGCAGAGTTACCGCCCACCTGTACCAGTTCAATACCGTTGACGGTTTGTGCGCCTGTGCCCCCGACGTTGTTCACCGCAACCCGTGTGTTACCGGCCGTATCTCCGTGAACGGTGAGTTTGTCGGTCAGGGAGTCGTCACCGCCGAGAGCCGTGTTGAACGCCATCAGACCATCATTGCCGCTGTAGTTGCCGTTAACCGTCAGCGCGTTACCCGGCTGCATCCCCGGACGGTTCAGCAGTACCCGACCGCTGTTGTTCAGGTCGCCGCCGACAGTGAAGTCCACCTGCAGTGTCCCCCCCTGCATGACGTTGATATCACCGGCGGTGCTGCCGTACCCTGACAGGGTTGCGCCGTCGTGAACATTCACAAGCTGGCTTGCCATATCCACTGGAGAGGTGGTTTTATCACCCAGCGCAATTTCCCCGCCAAGAATTTCAGTGGTACCGGTCCAGGCTGCTGAGCCTTGTGTCAGTGTCAGGACACCACTGCCGGTTTTGGTGAGGTCGCCGCTGCCGCTGACGGCATTGCTGAGCGTCCAGTCGCTGGCGGTGTTCACGGTCAGCAGACCGTTATCGTTGACGGATGCGGTGCCGAGGTTGTTCTGTTCGCTGACGGTCAGGCTGCTGCCGCTGTCGATGTTAAACAGGCCGCTGAAGCCGCGGTTGTCGCCAGTCAGCATAACATCTGTGGTGTTTGTGGCATCGACATCCCCGGTGCCGCTGAGGTTATTAACCTGCGCCCCGGTGACACCGTCCAGCGTCA
Organism: Citrobacter amalonaticus Y19; assembly: GCF_000981805.1. Lineage (NCBI taxonomy): Bacteria > Pseudomonadati > Pseudomonadota > Gammaproteobacteria > Enterobacterales > Enterobacteriaceae > Citrobacter > Citrobacter amalonaticus. The sequence goes on from NZ_CP011132.1 coordinate 1,872,009, forward strand.
GGGTACCGTCATCAGTGATATCCCCTGTCCCGGCACCCAGTACGTCACTGATAACCACTTCCGCACCGTTGCTGATGTTGGTGGTGGCACTCAGACCGCTGTTGGCTCCGCTGATGGTCAGCACGCCGCCGTCAATGTTCAGCTTCCCGGTTCCGGTCAGAACACCGTCACTGTTGCCGCCGTTCGTCAGCGTCAGCGCGCCGCCGCTCAGTGAGCCGTCACCCAGGTCAAGCACTGACCCCGCCTGGCCGGTCAGCACCCCGGCAGTCTGTACCGTGTTGTTTAGGTCTGCCGTGGCATTGCTGCTGATGTTCAGCCCGCTGGTATTGCCCAGCGCGCCGTCCGCATCGGTCCGCAGGGTACCTGCCTGCACCAGGGTGGCGCCGCTGTAGTCGTTGAGGCCATTCGAAAGTGAGACCGTATCGCCCGTGCTCACGGCCAGATTCCCCGTACCGGAGACTTTCGCTGACATGTCCGCATCCGCTCCGGTGTCAGCCGCAAACGCGGCCAGCGTCAGCGTCTGCTCGTTACGGATATCCACTTCCTTCAGACCGTAGTTAATGTACAGGCCATCACCGGGAGCTGTGGTCATACGAAAACCATACTGTCCGTCAGCAACCACCGTGCCGTTCTGGGCAATCTCGATGTTCTCATCCGTGCCGATGGCATTCCCGTTCTGGTCGGTCAGCGTCAGCGAACCACCGGAACCGGTGACGGTATCCGCCTGTACCAGTCGGATATCTGCGTGTGTGTCATCCTGCTGTAGCAGGTTCAGGTCGGTGTCCGGATCTGCCGTCAGCCCCGGGTCATTCCACGGGTCAGTCAGCCTCACCTGCACGTTACCGATGCCGCTTGCCTGAAAATCCCGACCATCCCGGTTGAAGGTACCGGCACCAGCAACCAGTGTTCCGGTCTGCAGAACGCCGTCAGACTGTGCGGCACCAGGCAGGGAGATATCGAACGCGAGGGTACCGCCGTTAAAGGCCAGTCCATCGGTATTCTGCACTTCGCCACTTACGGTAGTGGTGTTGCCAGTACTGGTCATCAGCATGGCGTGCGTCAGTGCCGCTGCGTTGTCCCCGGACAGGGCAAAAGTACTGTTTTTCAGGTCAGTGACCCCGGCGAAGTCCTCGCCGGTAGAAGAGGTGAAGGTAAATGTGTCTGCGGCTGACGCCAGATCCACATTCAGCAGGCCGTTCCCCGTCAGAATGTTGCTGAAAGTGAAATTCCCGCTGCCGTCTGTTGTCGCGCCTGCAACGTCCAGCGTTCCCGGTGTGGCAATGTTAACAGCGCTGGTACCAAGACCGGTATTGCCGGTGGTTGATTGTACGGTGGTAGTAAGAGTACCGCCGTTAACCTGTGTGGTACCGCTGTAAGTATTCTCTGTGTTCAGAACGGTATGCCCTGCATCCTGCATGACGGTACCGTTGCCAGTAATCAGCGAGGTGAACTGGTAGCCGCCAGTGGTGGTCGGGTCATTTACAGTATGGTTGAAGACGATAAAGCCTGTCCCTGCGCCCATGTTAACGCTGTCAGCGCCGGTGATGAACCCCGCGCCGGTTGCCGAATCACCGTGTGCGGCACCGATGTTGAGAGTACCCGTACTGCCGGCCTGCATCGCCAGCTCCACGGGGTTCGCTGTATCCAGCGTACCACCGTTACTCAGGGTGAGGGTGCCGGAGCCCATCTTGCCCAGATACACAAGTGGGGAGCGCAGCAGGGAATCTGTACCCGCTACGATGACGGTTCCTGTGCTGCCCGCTCCGGCACCCACCACACCAGAGCTACTGTTTGCCAGACCACCATCAGTTACAGTCAGTGTACCTGTACCGGACTGGCCTACGGTCAGAGCCCCAACATGGAACCCGGACCCCGTCCCCTCCACATTCACTGAGCCATCCCCGGCCGACTGACTGCCAATTTGGGTGGCACCAGCATTCACCGTCCCACCGTCAAAAATAGTAAGGGTACCTGTCGCACCATTGCCCACAGTGAAGGAACCGATGCCGTTGTCCCAGATTGCCCCGGAACTGACATCCACCGTACCGTTCCCGGCAGCAGCGTTACCAAGAGTGCCTCCATTGCTGGTCACTCTGGCATTATCCGTCAACGTCATCGAACCCGTGCCCTGACCGCCGATGGTCAGCGAACCCGTCAGATCCCACAAGGAATCCGACCCCTCCACCGTAACAATACCGGTGCCGCCAGCTGCACTCCCTACCGTACCGCTGCCAGTGCTGTTCACCACAGCTCCATCCGCAATGGCCAGCGTACCCTGACCGTAATTGGCCACGGTCAGGGTGGTGGTGTTCAGTACGGCATCGGTGCCGTTGACATTTATCTGCCCCGTCCCCCCTGCTCCGCCCCCCAGAGTGGTCGCACCGCCAGTGACCGTCCCGGTGGTGTTGATATTGAGGGTACCGGTGCCGTTGTTACCGACAGACAGGATTTGCGCGACGCCGCTGGCGTTGACAAGATTCCACACGCCGCCGTTACTGACATCCACGTCACCTGTGCTGTCTGCCCTGTCGCCGACAATCCCCATGCCGGTACTGTTCACCACGCCACTATCGGCGATGGCGAGTATGCCCCGGCCATAGCTGCCTACAATCAGTGAGCTGGTGTTCAGAGCTGCATCGGTTCCATTAACGTTTACGTTCCCTGTCCCGCCCACGGCGCCACCCAGAGTGGTCGCACCGCCAGTGACTGTCCCGGTGGTGTTGATATTGAGGGTGCCGGTGCCGTAATTGCCGACAGACAGCATTTGCGCAATGCCACTGGCATTAATCAGGCTCCACAGCCCACCGTTGCTGACATCCACTACCCCCGAGCTACCCGCGTTGCTACCTATCGTGCCGGTACCTGAACTGTTCACGACACCGTTGTCAGTGATGGTGAGCGTACCGGTACCCGACTGCCCCACGATCAGGATAGCGGTGTTCAGCACAGCATCGGCGCCATTCACTTCCACGGTACCGTCACCTGTATTCGCGTTACCAAGAGTTGTGTTTCCTGCCGTCACCGAACCGATCGTGTCGATATTAAGGGTACCGGTGCCGTTGTTACCCACGCTTAGACTCTGGAGCACGCCACTGCCATTAACCATGTTCACACTGGAACCACCGCTAATGTCAAAGGAGCCTGTACTGCCTTCTTGCAATCCCACCAAAATGCTGCCTGCGGATGTCATCGCCGCACCATTGGTCAACGTCGCGGAACCCGCCCCCTGAAGTCCGATGTTCGTTGCAGCAGTCGTGGTCCAGGTAGAGTTATCACCATCAACCGTAACCCTGGCGATATCACCAGCAAGTCTGCCGATATTGATTGCATTCGATTTCAATGCCCCGCCATTTGTGACCTGTAAAGTGGTAGGCGTTGTCGTGTTGACGCCCTGCATTGAAAGGGTTGCGCCCGTGCTGAGCAGGGAGCCAATACCATCAACGGTAATGAGTGCGCTGGACGTGGCGTTGTTAGCCATCATCTGACCACCACGGGTAAGGTTTACAGCACCTCCATTGGTAATGGTTATTGTGGGGGTGGTGCCCGTCGTATTCCCCATAAAAAAGTTGCCGTTGTTCGTCCATACAGAACCGGTGCCGTCCACCTTCACTGCGCCATTGATAGCATCACCGGAAGCACCGCTCGTGACGAGATTGCCACCGTTGGTGACGGTCAGTACGCCACCCGTATTCACACTGAAATTGCCGGAGGTCAGTCTGGAGTCAGTGCCATCAATCGTGAGCGTGGAACCGTTAAATACATTGGCCCCCCCACGATTATTGGGGCTGGTTACCTGCCCCCCGTCCGTAATAGAGAGGTCGCCGCTTATCTGCAGGCCACCGTAACCATATGTCAGGCTGGAACCTGTACCATCCACAGTGGCTGAACTGCCAACACCTATTGACGTGCCACCACCAGCATCGCTACCGGTAATCACTGAACTCCCTCCTGAGATGTTCAGTGTTCCCGTACCTTTACCGCCCACTATCAGGGGTTGTCCGGACAAATTCCACAAACTGCCACTGCTGACATTCACCACGCCCGTGCTGCCTGCGTTTTGTCCAATCGTCGCGCTACCACTATTGCTGACGACACCACCGTTAGTAATGGTTAACGTACCTTCACCAGCACTACCCACTCTGATATCCGCTATATTCAGTATCGCGCCCGTACCATCGACCGTGACGAGTCCCGTACTTCCGGCAGCTGACCCAATTGTAGTGACCGTACCGCTGACCGAACCGCCATTATTGATTCTGAGCTCACCCGTTTCACCACTGGTGGTGCCCACCGTGATGACGCCTGCATCGGAAAGCGAGTTGTCCTGAGTGATGACCAAAGGACTGTTGCCTTGACTGTTGTCGACATCCAAAGCAGCAAAGGCTGTTACGGGCAGCACCATCATCAGGAGTAAAGAAAGCAAGCGGATCCGGGAAGGAATACGGTATGACACGAAGATATTCTGTTGCGAGGTTATCGCCGGTACCGTCCGACTTCTCGATGAGTTCTGCTGTTTTCCACTCACCAGTTCAGAGCAGACCTGGAATACTCGTAAGGTGTTGTTCCAGATAACACGATAGATTTTATTCATGTTGTGCACTCGTAAATATTCAAATCTGCCTGCCTGTTCAATTGTTCTTATAGAAAGACAAGCCAGGCAAATAGATTATTTTTCACAGAAATAAAAAGCTTTCATCATTTCGGCGAAGCTTTCTGAAATAGTGTTATTAGATGAGAATAACTATTAAATAAGTAGCTTTCCCCCCATGTCTTGCTTCATGGGTAAATTAACAAATGGTATACAGATGTTATTCTTGGGAGGCGGCGATCAGAGAGTGTCGCTCAGAAGCATAACTATCCACATGAAATAATTACAATTTAATACAAACCTCTCTTCTTTATGAAAGACTTCATTGTCTGCTGATTCCTCTTAAGAGACCGATACCAGGGCGAAAGAAAGCCAGCGATGAGAATAATTCTGCATGCTTTTGAGGATTATCCGCAGACTTTGTCAATGTTATAATATTTAATTAACGACCTTTAATGTATCCTGGATGCAGTTTTGCATTACGTTGAAAACAAGTCAATAGAGGGCAATGAAGCGGAGAGAATATAAACGAAAATTCTTAATTAATTATATATACAAATCCTTAGGTTCACTTATCTCATAAGCCTGTTTTAGAAGGAGTTACACTATTCATTGATTCTTTGATTTAAGATTTATTTACCGGTATTTAAGAATATTATTTAATATTAAACCATCTTATGATTTATTGGTGAATAGCACAATTTGCTACATGCATAACAACGCAGATGTGCTACGCGACATATCTTTTTGTATGTATTGATAATTTTTCCTTATCTTTCATAGGAATAAATTTTGCCTGACGATTGCAGCAAGAACAGGGGCGAGGTATGTCCGACATTTGTTGCGATTCAGGTGTGCTGGTTCAACACCCACGCTAATAAAGGAGACTTCACGTCGGTTACACCTTCACGCAGGACAATCGGGGAATCATTGGTTAAGTCAACCACCATTGTCGGTTGTTGGCCAAGGTATCCCCCATGAATGATCAGGCCTACCTGTTTTTCCAGACGATCTTTTATCTCTTCTGGATTGACACCCTCGGACAGCTTTTTCTTGGCCTCATCACGTCGTGCCCTCGCTTGTGCAAGGGCACTGACGGATAGACGTCCCTGACCTCCTGACCTCTGATTTGCCTGGAAAGCAGGAAGCATCAACGTCAACATCACTTGATGGCCTGTTTTCTCCTGGAAACTCAGATCGCTTGTCAGTTACACATAAATCTGAGTTTCCGGGAATAAATTGTATGGAATGTAGGTAAAGTCGGGAGTGTTTTCAGGTAAGCTTTAAAAAATGCTTCACAGAAAATGTTCTTTGGCTGTTGATCTGGAGTGATGGCTATGGCGGATAAAAACTTCCCTCGGTTACCGTATGATCCACATATGTGCCGTAGTTATGACAAGCAAACCAAAAGTCCTCTGGCCTTGTATTCCGAGTCGCAGAAGATGGATATCGAACTTCGTGCTCCGCTGGCAATGTCATACAGTCACTGGCATGGACAGATTGAAATCAATATCCCATTCGATGGTGATGTGGAGTATTTGATCAATGATGAAGTGATCAAGATTCATCAAGGACATGTGACGTTGTTCTGGGCCTGTACACCGCACCAGTTAACCGATCCGGGTCACTGTCAGAAAATGGCGATTTTTAATCTGCCTATGCATTTATTTTTATCGTGGCCGCTGGATCGCGAGTTGGTTAATCATGTTACGCATGGTCGGGTAATACAATCCCAGGCTGTACAGCAACTCAGCGTCATTGAGGTCCAGCGCTGGCAACATGAACTGAACAGCAAAAGTACCCACATCCGTCAACTGGCCATTGATGAGATTGCGCTGATGCTTAAGCGTTTTAGTTTATCCGGTTGGGCCCCGGTATCAGTCAGTAAAGCGTCTTATACGCTTCTGAACGGTACCTCGCGACATGCGCAGTTTTATGTCAGCCAGATGCTCGAATTTATTGCTGCAAACTGTGATAAACAACTCACGGTGAACGATATCGCAGACCACGTGAAATTAAATGCTAACTACGCCATGGGAATATTTAAAGGCGCAATGCAATTGTCTATCAAGCAATACATTATGGCCTTACGTATTAACCATGTACGTGCATTATTAAGTGATACCGATAAAACAATTCTGGATATTGCAATGCTGGCAGGTTTTACATCCAGTAGTCGATTCTACAGCATTTTTAAAAATCATGTCGGTATGGCACCCAAAGAGTATCGCAAGCTTAGTCAGGAGCGAAGATATCAGTCGATATAATCACCAGGTTCTCACCAGGAACATCTATGATTGTTTAAAAAACATTAGCGAACACACATCTATTTCTGAACCTCTACCCGTATAAAATAGCATCAGGAATGCAAAAAAAATGATATATAATAAGCTAAAAGATAAGCGACAGCCTTCTTTTTTCTGGTCGCTGTTCCCTATGATCGTCATGTTAACTGCAATAAGCATTGGATATTTTGTGTTTAATATTCGTGCGGAACCCATGATTCTTTTAGGTACAGCCGCTGCCTCATTTGTCGCTATTGCTCACGGTTATACGTGGGACGACATACTGGATTCGATTTGTGCGAAAATTTCTGAAGCCTTACCTGTTATTTTAATTGTGGCAAGTATCGGTTTTTTAATCGGAGCATGGATGGTATCTGGGACGATACCGATGATGATATATTACGGACTTAAAATCATTAATCCGCAGTACTTTTACATCTCTGCATTCCTTTTAGGCGCACTCATTTCTGTATGCACTGGCACCTCGTGGGGATCAATGGGTACAATCGGTATTGCTATGATTGGTGTGGCAATTGGCCTGAATATACCGTTAGCCATTGCCGCAGGTGCGATTGTTTCAGGATGCTGGTTTGGGGATAAATTATCACCTGTTTCAGATTCCACAAACATGGCTGCATTAGCGGCAGGTGTCAATTTATATTCTCATATTGGGCATCTGCTCTGGACAACTGGACCCGGTTTTATTTTGTGCTGCATCGTTTATGCATATATGGGACTCAATATCGACACAACCGCAACAACGCCAGACACCATTATTGTTTTGATGACGTCAATCGCAAAAGTCTATCATTTCAATATTCTGCTTCTGTTGCCGCCGGTTATTGTGCTTTACGGCTCCCTGACAAAGAAACCCCCTATCCCTATGCTCTTTCTTTCCACGCTGGTATCAGTAATCCTGGCTCTTGTATTTCAGTCGTTTGCTCCGTCGTCGGTTGGCGAATCTGTGGTGAGTGGATTCCGATTAAGCATGGCTGAGGGCGCGAATATTGCCTCTTTGTCTTCAGATCTTCCACGTCTGCTGGAACGAGGTGGCGCAATCTCGATGTTCAGCAGCTTCGTTACGGTTTTTAGTGCATTCAGTTTTGCAGGCGCCATGAGTGCGACAGGCTCACTTCACACCGTCATCCGGGCACTGACAAAAGGCGTAAAATCAACGTTCAGATTGGTATTAACAACGATTGTGTGCGCCTTTACTATTTGTGCCTGCACGGCAAATGGAACATTACCTCTGCTGCTGTGTGGTGATGCCTTCAAAGAGGAATATAAAAGACGAGGACTGGCAACAAAGAACCTTTCACGAACAACGGAAGATGCTGGAACAGTGGTTGAACCGATTATTCCATGGTCAGCTTCCGGGGTGTATTGTGCCACCATGCTGGGCGTGGCCACACTCGATTATCTTCCATGGGCTATTTTATGTTATAGCGGTGTGTTCTTTGCTTTACTGTGGGCGGCCACGGGTATTGGTATTGCACGCTATGAGCCGAATGATGATCCTGAATATACAACGGCGTCCTGATTTACAAAGAGTAGTACCGAAATTAACCTATAAGATATCGGTGTAATAAATATGTCTTTATTTGATTGTGTCATCGACAGAGATCCTGTTAGCCGCAAAATCGGACAAATGAAAAAAATGTTCGGTACGGAAGATATCATCCCGTTATGGATTGCAGATATGGATTTCAAAACCCCACAGGCTATTCAAACAGAATTGGCTACGGTTTTATCTCAGCCCGTGCAGGGTTACAATATGGATTATCCGGGCTGGAAGGAGTCTGTCATTCACTGGTATCAAAAACGGTATGACTGCCTGCTTAATGAGGAATGGTTACATTTTATTCCCGGTGTGATAAAAACGGTGGTTTTAACTCTACTCGCGCTGACGAAGCCTGGTGATAACCTACTGACGCTCACTCCGGTATATGATCCATATAGAAATTTTGTACCTGGTAGTGATCGTCGTTTACTCCAGTCTCCGCTCATTGAGAATAATGGAACCTATGATATTAACTGGGATGATTTCAGAGAAAAATTGAAAAAATCCAAACTCTTTTTGTTCGTTTCCCCACACAATCCCGGCGGAGTTGTGTGGGGCAGAGAGATACTTTTAAAGATAAAACGTTTTTGTCACGAAGAAGGTGTAATTGTCATCTCGGATGAAGTGCATTGCGACCTAACGTTGACAGATAAAAAGCATATCCCCTTTTTTAATATCGATGACGATATGGATAACCAATCTGTCGTCCTCCACTCCACGGGCAAAACATTTAATACGCCGGGGATTCAGGGCGGGTTTATGATTATAAAGAACCGGCAATTACGAGATAAACTCTATCGTTTTCTTGATCGCTGTCACCTCGCGGAAACCAATTATCTTCAGCAGTCAGCTATCTTTTCAGCGTACACCTATTGTGATGACTGGTATCAGGAGTTACGAGTCTACCTGGCTGAAAATGTTAATTTTGTGAAACAGTCAATTGAACGCAACTGCCCTAAAATCTCAGTGATCTATGGTGGGGCATCTTATTTATTATTTTTGAATGCTGAAAAAATGGGGTTGGATGACGAAGAGCTGGCCTCATTTTTCATTAAAGATGCCCAACTGGGCCTTTCTCCTGGAATTCAGTACGGTCCTGGCGGGGAGAAACATATGAGGATCAATGTGGGATGTTCCCGTTCAGTCCTGGTTCAGGCAATGGAAAATCTTAAGTCAGCATATAGCACACTATCTGGCTAACAGCGTAAAGTCAGACCCTGCTTTGAGTGTGAGAACCGGTTTGAGAACGCCGGCACAACATCAGGCTGTAGTGGCACAGTAAATTTGTGCCACCTGTTAAAAAGATAAAATCCACGCCATTGCGTGGATTTTATCTTTTTTATGGAGCTCAGAACGTTTCCCAGTTGTCTGTTTCTGAAGCTATTTTCTTGGGCATGACGTATTTTTCGCCATTATTCCTCTCCCTCACATGACTGGCACGTTTTTCTGAAACCCTGTTTACGGCTTGTTTTCCTTCCTCATTCAGACTGAACACGCTGACCATATCCTGGAGTACACGGGACTGCTCCTGCATTGAAGAAGCAGCAGCCGCTGACTCTTCAACGAGCGCGGCATTTTGCTGGGTAGTGGTATCAATTTGCCCCATCGCACTGTTAATTTGCGCAATCCCATCACTCTGCTCTCGGCTAGCTTGCGCGATTTCCTCAATCAGTTGAGTCATGTTCTTGACGTTGGTAACAATTCCCGTCATGCCGCCATCGGCTTTTTCCACCAGGCTACGGCCAGAAGCAATACGGGAGACTGAGTCATCAATCAATTCCTTAATTTCACGAGCCGCTGACGCACTGCGTTGTGCCAGTGTACGGACTTCCCCAGCCACCACCGCAAAACCACGTCCGGACTCGCCCGCTCGCGCCGCTTCCACTGCGGCATTCAGCGCCAGAATGTTGGTCTGGAAGGCAATACCATCAATAACCTGGATAATGTCAGCCATTTTGGATGAGGAATCGTAGATTTCCTGCATTCGAGAAGACACTTCACTCATCACGGCGCCATTCTGTTTCACGACAGATGCTGTCTCATTCACGTAACGGTGCGCCTGCGCCGTGTTTGCTGCAGTATTGTTAATTGTTGCCGTCAGTTCTTCCAGCGTCGAGGCGGTCTCCTCCACCCCTGCGGCTTGCTCTTCCGTGCGAGATGCCAGATCGGTGTTACCACTACTGATTTCAGACGCGGCTGATGCAATGCTGTCAGCCCCTTCTCGGACCTTACGTACCGTATTACGCAGACTCTCCGTCATTTCCCGCAGGGAAAGCATCAGTTGTCCGAGCTGGTCCCGGGATTCCACTTTCACGTCTATACCCAGATTACCGGACGCCACTTCCCGGGCCACATGAACCGCTGACAGCAACGGACGAGTGATGCCGCGAGTGATGAACCATGCCAACAGGCTGCCGACGAGAATAGCGATGACACCAAGAACCATCAGAGCTTTAATGGCTGCCGAGCCATTCCCCTGAATGGAATCACCGGCTTCATCAATTTGTGCTTTATCGTAATCTTCCAGTGCTTTTACGCTGCTGGAATAGACCTCCATGGCGGGAATGAGTTTCTGGCGAATAAATGCATTGGTGGCCTCACCCTCCCCTTGTTCGCTAATGCGAATCGCCTCATTGCGAATATCGATGTACTGTTTTCTTTTCTCAGCCACGGTCACCAGGAGTGACTTACCCGTATCAGAGACAATTAATTCTGTCAGTTCCTTCTGAATGGCACTCACGCGCTCTGTCACCACTTTCATTTTTGACTGGGCAAACTTTTTAATTCCCTCATCAGAGGAAGTCAGTACAGACAACCCCATCGCGCCGTTATAGTCAATTGCCGCCCCCCACGCCCCCGTGAGACGCTCCAGAACCAGCAACCTGTCAGTAATAGCATGGGTCTCTTTCAATATGCCGTTTAATTTAACGATACCCGTTACAGCCATAATAACGACAAGGGTGAGAACAATACTGAAGCCAGCTCCCATTCGGGTACCAACACCAAAATTATTTATTTTCATCTGCTGTCTCATACAAAAAAAGTCACCTTTCCCCTGCCCCCCGTTGAAAAAATCAGAACAATACCGGGAACGTTCTACTTAAGGACAGAATTAAGCTAACATATTGAAATTGATCATGTTTTAAACATGTGCCAGCGTATCTATCGGCAGAAAGGGGAAGGACTTTAACGTGTTAATTCTCTTAAAAAGCATTGACATTTTAAAACAAGACAGAAAGTCGCTTACAAAACAAACAGTATCGCGTTGTTTTTCAATTAGAAAAGACCACTTTATGTTTATCTCATAATGTTGTACAAACCGAAAGCAAAAGAATAAAGAAACAGCAACTGATTCCATATTAATCTAAAGGTAACGACTTAATCGATATTGATTAACCACGCAAAAATAATTAGCATCAATATTAATGCAATCCGATGAAAATTAAACGCCTCCATTATTAAATGATAGAATTTAATCAATTGAAAGTTTCAGAAAAGACAGGTTTATATTTCCACCTGTCTGAATGATGATAATCAAGTCATCATTAAATCCCCCGAAATTAAGCGCACATCATATTTAACTCACTGAATAAGGGCGTAGACCCGGTGTTTATCCGCACCCTTGTGGAAATCCAGGAACAGGTAACGCTGTTACCGACCTTATCTGGTGCGAAGTTTAAAATGGACATTCCTGCGGCAGAGAATCCCGGAACGGAACAATCGCATCTCTTCGCGGGTAATCATAAAGCTTGAGCCGACTTTCGCCTGTGTCGCGTGGAAAGACAGATAGCAGGTTCGTCACCCCATAACAAATCCTGAACGTCATTACGCACCATGATGCACGACAGCCATGGCTGGCTATTTAATGGTATGATACTTTTGAGTGACACAACAGGTCAGTAGAGAATGCAATGGACACAGGACTCTTTATCAAAGATAACTTCCGATTCACCGAAGGCACTCGTTCTTCTCTGTATTCACAACTGGCTGCATTTATTCGCCATCAAATCAAGCTCGGCGTATTCAAGCCTCATGATAGAATCGTCACCGAAAATGAGTTGTGTGACATTCTGAATATCAGTCGGACCACCGTTCGACTGGCGTTCAATGAACTTCTTGAGGAAGGTCTTATTGTCCGTCAGCGCCGTAAAGGCACTTTTATTGCCGATAAGAAAATTAATCGCCGACTCAATTCACTCTATAACTTCACCGAAAGTATGCGGGAACAGGGAATAAAGCCCCATTCACTGGTGCTGCAATCGGAAGTGACAGATGCCGATGAGATCGTGGCTGACAAACTGAACCTGACGCAAACCCAGCGTAAGGTTTTCATCCTCAAACGGGTCCGACTGGGGGATGATACTCCCCTGCTTCTGGAAACGACCTGTATTCCCTGGAATCTGTGCCCAGGCATTGAGCTTTACGACTTTGCAACCCTCTCCCTTTATGATGTTCTCAAAAATGAGTTTGGGCTGAATATCGCGCATGCCACCGAACATATTGAAGCGGTGATCATCAACAAGTCGGCCGCACATTATCTGCAGTGCACGGAAAAAGTCATGGCCGGTTACCATATTGAACGTGTTTCATTCCTTGAGAACGGCTTTGTCTTTGAATATACGACGTCGGTGACCCGAGCTGATAAGTGCAATTTTAAAATTGACCTGTTTAATGCAGGGCAGAATTCAGCTAAAGCCAGGATCGATTTTTCCCGCCAGTTAACATGCTGATTGTCCCTGCTCTTATAGATATTGACAACGTGCTTTCACCCTCTAATATGTATCATACAAATGAAACAATGAATGGAGGCAGTCTATGAAGCCGCAAAAGAAAGCCGCAGAGATGTCACCTCAGGATCTGGGTCGGTACATCGATCAGTCAGTCCTTAAACCAGAATTCACCCTGGCGGAAGTTCAGAAATACATTCAGGAAGGCATTGATTTTAATTGCAAAACCGTGTGCATCAACCCGGCATATCTCGACGGTGCCAGGAAGATGTGCAAGGGGACAAATACCGGCATTTGCGTGGTGTGTGATTTCCCTTTTGGCGCGTCGTCGACGGCATCCAAAGTTAAGCAGGCCGAGATTATCTGTCAAAACGGTGACGTTGAAGATCTCGATATCGTCGCCAACTATGGTTTTATCCGCAGTGGGCAATGGCAGGAGTTTGAAGAGGACATCCGGGCTGTGGCGGCCGTTGCTCATCGTTACGACACGCTATTGAAGGTGATTTTTGAAACCGATGCGTTAACGCTGGAACAGGTTGCAACCGCCACGGAATACGCATGCCGCGCCGGAGCGGATTTCGTCAAAACATCCACCGGGTTCTATACCGGCGGCGAAAGTAAAGGTGCAACGCCAGAGGTGATTCAGGTGATGCTTGATGCGGCAAAGGGACGTTGCAAAGTAAAAGGTTCCGGATGCATTCGTACGCGTGAACACTTCCTGCAATTGATTGATATGGGAATTGATCGTATGGGAATTGGCTATCGCTCCACCCCCGTGGTTCTGGGCCTGGATGCATAAAATAAAACCGGATGCCAGAAGCACCTGTTCATAATAACAGGCAGGCAACTGCCCGTTATTATGAAACCACCGGATGCTGTCCGGGTTTACATTGAAATAGCATTGGGAAGCACATCACAAGAAGGGCCTCGTCCTTGACACCCTTCGCAGTGGCTCTCAGAGTCAGCCTCACCGACATGACCCACACAGGATGGCATATCCATCGCGAACCGAACGTTTGGCCGCTCAGCGGGGAATATGCGCCAGAATCGCGTCCAGCGTGTGCTCATCAAACATCAACTCCTCGATGCCCCGGCGTGACTGGGCCCGCACCTGCTGCGGCGCGGTCATCCGCACCATTTGTCTCGCAACATGCTTTGTGGTTGCCTGATTCACTTTTACCGCAATTTCAAAGTCATGTTCGGCCAGTGTCTCATCGGTGAAGACATGGATATTGGTATTGTTACTCATTGATTATTACCTCTTTTTAATGGTTGCCATTTCAAGCGCGGCAAGTCTGTCAGACCGTAGTCCAGGATGTTCCGCGCTTTTCGCAGGCAAATATAGCAACCCGCATCTTGCAATAAATCCTCATTTTGTCGGCAGAACAGTACCTGTTATTGCATAATGGCCTGCGTTATATTTTGCCGTTTCAGGCCGCGCGAGCAGGGTAAAGATCGAATGACAAAAATACTGGAAAATAATAGAAAAAATGCGCTCATCGCCATCCGGGATCTTCTGGCAAAAGAGGTCTACAAGCTTGCGGTGATCAAACAATACCCGCAGGAATTCGCCTGCATTATCGAGATTTACACGGACATCTCGCGGACATTCCAGTTCCTCGAAAAATATACGGATAGCGAGACCATCAGCCGATTCAAAGAGGAATTACTTAACTGTGTCATCATCCGTCCACCGATGGCTGAACTCAAAACCCGGCTGCAAAACTGCGTAGATGACCTTAAGCGTTCAACAGAAGAGCCTGACGATGAATTGAGTTCTCAGCTAAAAAAAGGCGTTAACGGCATCTTTACTCGCAGGAGAACCTTTCAGTCCAGAATCCCCCATCGCTATCCCCCTGCGTTGCTGATCCACTGGTATGACTTTATTTCCGTCTATCGTGAGCTACTAAAATGGGAGAACAAAAATGGCATTCGCAGAGTGTGGGACGATACTTTTGACATAGGGCATGTCACCCAGATTACGGCCCCTGTTTCCGTTACCGATCATATCCGCGCTTATGACAGCTATTTGCCCATGTCCTTTCATTACGCGACTGAGCACGTTGCAATACCTGAAAACGCCTGGTACCGCAACGTTGCCCCCTTTTCTCCTGAGATACCCGAAGAGATAACGGATGAACTCATCATGCTGCAAATCCAGAACAATTATTCGACAGAACGCCATGTTGAAATAAAAACCGAGCTCAATTTTTCCGTACGTCTTTATCCGGAAATGACACAAGCGCACGTTGATGAGATCGTGGAACAGTACCGTTATCAGTTAACCCGAGGGCTTAACGCCAATCTCGACGCTGAAAAGCAGTTAGCCTGTGACCAGAGCGCATTTATGCAGTCCTCATCGACAGCAAAACTCAAAGAACCCGATTTTACGGATCTCCGACTGCTCCAGAGTGCGCGCCTGATAAAAATTGATAACCTGGCCCAGGGCATTAAATATGTTTACGGGCTGGCCCTTCTGCAAGAAGCCTATCTTGAATGGCACCAGGATAAATCGAGCGCATTCTCCTGGTGCACCTGGAAAAAGCGGACGGGCCAGAGACTGGATATGCTGGCGGAGAAAGTCGCCGAGGAAATAGAAACCGATGTTTTGCACAAGGTCCGTGAAAATGAAGACCTGCATAACATCAGGCTGCCGACCGCCGCCATGATTAAAAACAGCTACGATGACGTCAGTCTGGAAATACAAAAGCACATCGATCAATTTCAGCGCGGACGTCTTCAGATGCAGAAACGACTGAATCCCACGCAAATGCGAAAACTCATGGGCACACCTGAAATTCAGCTCAGCCAACTCCATGAAGAGGATATTGACGTCGCCAGACAGCGTATCGCTGAACTGGCTCATAAAGGTAAAACGGCGTCGGTTCGTCGTCGGGAAAATGGCAGCTTTGTCATTGTCTGGTTTTAACCCACAACGGGCATAATCGCTTTAAATTTTATGCAACAACGCCCGTTTATCAGGAGCCCAACTTAAAATGTGCCGCGTTAATATTATATTGCTTCATTTTTCGCCATAACGTGGTACGGCCAATTTTCAGCAGGCTGACCATCTCCTGAATACGTCCCCCGGTCACCCTTGCCGCGTGAATAATGGCATCTTTCTCAATGTCGCTAAAAGCGACACTGGCAGAGAGGCTACCGGTCATAGATTCCGGGATCCGGTGTTCATTGAAAAGATATTCCGGCAGATGATTCAGGTGAATACGGCCATTTTCACTTCTCAGCGCCGTATTTTCGATGACACTGTTGAGCTCGAAGTCATTACCGGGCCAGTCGCAGGCAATCAGCGGGGCCAGGACATCATCATCCATAGACAGACGAGTCGAAAAGCGTTTTTCCAGGCGACGTAAGCGGTGATTCACCAGCGAAGGGATGCTGTTACGTCGCTGTCGCAGCGGGGGGATCACTATTTCAAAGGCGTGTAAGGCGTAATAGAGCTGGCGGCTAAAGCGGTTTTGTTCCACCAGCCGCGCCAAATCCACCGTTGTGGCGGCAATCACTTTCACGTCCACTGGCACCACACGGCGTGCGTCAAGACGGGTGATGACCCCCTGTTTGATTACCTGTAATAACGCCGACTGCAGTTCGGGGGCCAGATACTCAATTTTTTCCAGATACAGCGTGCCGCCGTGCGCCAGTTCCAGGCGGCTTAACCGCCCTTCTCTGTCGTCATCCGCCGTACTGGCGATAAAATCCCGAACCTGATCGGCATACAACTGGCAGTTCACCGCAATATACGGGCCTTCCGCCCGTTCGCTGGCATTATGGATCGCCTGACTGAGCAACTCCTTGCCGACCCCCTCTTCACCGCATAACAACACCGGGAAGCTGCTCCGCGCCGCCTGACGGCCAAAATGGACGATACGCTGTGTTTGTGGATCGTCCTGCGCCATCTGCGCGAAGGTATGGCTCACTTTACCCAACTGGCTGGTCATCAACTGGCGCATCTTTTCCACCGGATGCAGCAGCAAAATAAAACTGGTGCCCTGCGTTTCGACAATCGGTTTGAGGGTTATCACCGTATCGACGAACTGGTGCTGGCTTTCAAACGTCGTCTCAACATGATGAAGTGGGCGCTGATGGCGGATCGCACGTAGCAGAACGCTGGGCAGCGTCAGGAGTTCACTGAGGTTTTTGCCGTGGGCCGCCGTCACGTCCAGATGCAGCAGTCGTGCTGCCTGAGCGTTGATAAATTGCAGACATCCCTGCGCGTTCCAGGTCATCACGCCGTCATCCATGCTCTCCAGTAAACCGTACAACTGATTAAGATGGCGGTTTGATTCGGCAAGCAGGCTGTCGGTGAGCAGAGAGTTCCCCACCTCACGCGCGATCGCCAGCGTTAATGACAGATCGGCAGGCGAGACGTCGTCTGCCGGACAGCCCAGCGCAATCGATCCAGAGAGGCGTCCGTGGTTGTCGAAAATGGGTGTCGAACAAAAACTCCACGCGCCGAGTGCCTGTTTAAAATGGTGATCGGGTAGCGTTTTTACCGGCTGCCCCAGCATGGAGGCCAGCGACAGCGCACAGCTGCCAATGATGCTTTCCGCGCAATAGGTGCCGTCGATAAAGCCGAGAACCGCCAGCTGCTGGAGCGTATTGGCATCGCCGCAGCGGCTGAGCACACAGGCACTTTCATCAAGAATAAACAGCGCGCATTTTCGCGGCGACATATATTCCCACGCGTCCTCCAGTGCCGCCTGTCCGAGCGTGAGCATCGCCGTCTTGCGCCGACAGATAGAGTCAAACGTCAGCCCCTGTGCCCGGTGCGGCAGCGCCCAGAACTCGCGCTGCATCATTTTGCCGCAGCGCAGCCATGAGGCGCGAATATATTCCGGGACGTCCGCTGCTGGTGTTGTCATCACGCTGCTCTTCACTGTTGGTTTCTCCACGATTCCGGGTGCGGTCGCTCGCAATTTTGCCGTATCTCGCGCTTTAGCGTTCCGTTATGGAACATCTCTCAGAATTAACGTTCCTTTATGAAACATAACATTGATGAATTTCCTTTTTCACGCGCTGGGGCACAATTCCGTTATCGGCAGCGAGCGGTCGCCGTGGCGTTGAACACAACCGATCCCCTGGAGCCTAAGACCCGGAGCAAGAGAATGAAAAAGCTGATTAACCGTGTGGAAGACGTACTGAGTGAACAACTGGCTGGCCTCGCAAAAGCGCATCCGTCACTGACCCTGCATCAGGATCCGGTGTATGTGACCCGTTCAGATGCCCCTGTACAGGGCAAAGTCGCGCTGCTTTCCGGCGGCGGCAGCGGTCATGAGCCGATGCACTGCGGCTACATCGGCCAGGGCATGCTGTCCGGTGCCTGCCCCGGGGAAATTTTTACTTCCCCGACCCCCGATAAAATGTTCGAATGCGCCATGCAGATTGACGGCGGCGAAGGCGTGCTGCTGATCGTGAAAAACTACACTGGCGATATTCTCAACTTCGAAACCGCCACCGAACTGCTGCACGAAAGCGGCGTGAAAGTCACCACCGTGGTCGTAGATGACGACGTGGCGGTCAAAGACAGCCTCTATACCGCCGGACGACGTGGCGTTGCGAATACCGTTCTGATTGAAAAGCTGGTTGGGGCGGCGGCTGAACGCGGCGATTCCCTGGAAGCCTGCGCCGAGCTCGGGCGTAAACTTAATAATCACGGACATTCGATCGGTATCTCCCTCGCGGCGTGTACGGTTCCGGCAGCCGGTCAACCCTCTTTCACCCTTGCCGACAATGAAATGGAGTTCGGTGTGGGGATCCACGGCGAGCCCGGCATCGACCGTCGCGCCTTTGTCTCACTCGACAGGACCGTTGACGAGATGTTCGATACTCTGCTGGAAAACGGAACCTATAGCCGCACGCTGCGCCACTGGGATCCCGCGCAGGGGGTCTGGCAGGAAGATAAGCAAGGCAAACAACCGTTGCAACGAGGCGATCGCGTCATCGCGCTGGTCAATAACCTCGGCGCCACGCCGCTTTCAGAACTGTATGGCGTCTATAACCGTCTCGACGCACGCTGCCAGCAGGCGGGTATCGTCATCGAACGCAATCTGATTGGTTCATATTGTACGTCACTGGATATGACCGGCTTTTCCATCACGCTGTTAAAAGTGGATGACGAGACGCTGGCACTCTGGGACGCGCCGGTTCACACCCCGGGCCTGAACTGGGGCAACTAAGGAGAGAGTCATGTCACTTACCAGAGCGCAGATTGTGAGTTGGCTTTATCGCTGCGGGGAGATTTTCAGCAAAGAGAGTGATTATCTCACCGGGCTGGATCGCGAGATTGGCGATGCTGACCACGGTTTGAATATGCATCGCGGCTTTAGCAAAGTGGTCGAAAAATTACCGGCCATTGCGGATAAAGATATCGGCTTTATTTTAAAAAACACCGGGATGACGCTGCTGTCAAACGTTGGAGGGGCCAGTGGCCCGCTGTTCGGCACCTTTTTTATCCGTGCCGCACAGGCCACGCAGGCGCATCAGAGTTTGTCGCTCAATGAGCTCTATCAAATGATGCGCGAAGGTGCTGATGGCGTGATAAGCCGGGGTAAAGCCGAACCGGGTGATAAAACAATGTGCGATGTCTGGGTGCCGGTGGCAGAGTCATTGCGCCAGTCCAGTGAGCAGAACCTCTCCGTCATCGCCGCGCTGGACGCTGCCGCCGCGCAGGCGGAAGCCGCCGCCCAAAGCACGATTACGATGCAGGCCCGCAAAGGTCGCGCCAGCTATCTGGGCGAGCGCAGTATCGGGCATCAGGATCCGGGCGCGACCTCGGTGATGTTTATGATCCAGATGCTGGCAGCCGCGGCAAAAGAGTAAGGACAGTAAGATGGTAAACCTGGTCATAGTCTCTCACAGCGCCCGCCTCGGTGAAGGGGTGGGCGAGCTGGCGCAGCAGATGTTAATGGGTGGCGACTGTAAGATAGCCATTGCCGCCGGTATCGACGATCCGCAAAATCCCATCGGCACCGACCCCATCAAGGTGATGGAGGCGATCGAGTCTGTTGCCGATACCGACCACGTGCTGGTAATGATGGACATCGGCAGCGCCCTGCTCAGTGCAGAAACGGCGCTGGACCTCCTCGATCCGACGATCGCGGCGAAAGTACGGCTGTGCGCCGCACCGCTGGTGGAAGGGACGCTGGCGGCTACGGTGAGCGCTGCCGCGGGCGCGGATATCGAAAAGGTCATCGCCGACGCGACGAACGCCCTCGAGGCCAAGCGTGAGCAACTGGGTTTACCCTCTTCTGTTTCTGAGACCCGCATTACCCCTGCCTTTATCGCACAGGATGCGGCGGCAAAATCGGTGTCCGTGGTGATCAAAAATCCTAACGGTCTGCACATCCGTCCGGCCTCCCGGCTAGTGGCAACACTGTCGGGCTTTAACGCCGATCTGCTGCTGGAAAAAAACGGCAAGTGCGTCACGCCGGACAGCCTGAATCAGATTTCGCTGTTGCAGGTTCGCTGTCATGACACGATACGTCTGCTGGCAAGTGGAGAGCAGGCGGATGACGCGCTGGCCGCGTTTAGTCGCCTGGCTGCGGAGGATTTCGGCGAGTCGCTGGAGGACGCGGCGGTTGCCGCATCGCCGACGGCGGACATCACGGGAAACGCCTTCTGTTACACACCCACGCTGCCGCCGATTCAACAAACGTCCGATCGCAGTCCGGGCACAGAGCAGGCGCGATTGCGTAACGCGCTGGATCTCACGCTGCTCGACCTGATGACGCTGATTACCCGCGTGGAAGAAAACTGGCCGGGCGACCTGGCGGCCATTTTCTCTGGCCACCATATGTTGCTGGATGACCCAGAACTGTTTGATACCGCCTGCGGGCTGCTGCGTAGCGAGCACTGTACGGCGGAATATGCCTGGCAGCAGGTGTTAAGCAGTCTGAGCACGCAGTATCGTCAACTGGATGACGCCTATCTGCAGGCGCGCTACATCGATATCGACGATCTCCTGCACCGCACGCTGCGTCATTTGCTGCAAAGCCCGCTGGGTCTGCCTGACGTTAGCGCGCCAGCCATACTGGTTGCCGACAACCTGTTTCCGTCCACGGTGTTGGAACTCGACCCGAACGTGGTGAAAGGCATCTGCCTGCGGGAAGGCAGTGCGCTCGCGCATGGCGCCTTGATCGCCCGGGAGATGGACATCGCCTGGATATGCCAGCAGGGCGACGCGCTTAACGATGTACAAACGGGTGAGCGACTCACCCTTGATGTGGCGCAAAATCGCGTCGTCAGGGAAAGGAAACCGCTGTAACGTCGCAAAAAAAGGGGGGTAACCACGCGCCGGGAGCGATCCTGGACTACGATTTTCTCATGGTAGATACCGTTATTCGGTACGCACTAAGGAGATGAATCAATGCATACCCCTGCTTTTCGCACGTCTGCTTCGCTGTCGTTGGTCATAAGATTAGCGGTTTCCGGCACGCTTCTTACCTTCTCTTCGCTGTCGGTTAACGCCGAAGAGATGCCGGTCTCCCCGCCGCAACCGCCAGATGTTCTGCTCGGTCCTCTGTTTAACGATGTGCAGAATGCCAGGCTGTTTCCCGATCAGAAAACCTTTGCCGATGCCGTGCCTAACAGCGATCCGCTGATGATCCTCGCGGATTACCGGATGCAAAAGAATCAGTCCAGTTTCGATTTGCGCCACTTCGTGAGCGTCAACTTTACGCTGCCGAAAGAGGGGGAAAAATATGTTCCGCCGAAAGGGCAGTCACTGCGAGAACATATCAACGGGCTGTGGCCGGTGTTAACCCGCTCCACCGAAAACGTGGAAAAATGGGATTCACTGCTGCCGCTGCCTGAGCCTTACGTGGTGCCCGGCGGACGCTTCCGGGAAGTTTATTACTGGGACAGTTACTTCACCATGCTGGGACTTGCCGAAAGCGAACACTGGGACAAGATTGCCGACATGGTGGCAAACTTCGCCTGGGAAATTGATACCTTCGGCCATATTCCCAATGGCAACCGCACCTACTACCTGAGCCGCTCCCAGCCGCCCTTCTTTTCGCTGATGGTCGAACTGCTGGCACAGCATGACGGCGACGATGCGCTGAAAAAATACCTGCCGCAGATGCAAAAAGAGTACACCTACTGGATGGAAGGCGTCGAAACACTGCAGGCAGGTCAACAGAACAAGCGGGTCGTAAAGCTGGATGATGGCACCCTTCTCAACCGTTACTGGGATGAGCGGGATACACCGCGACCGGAATCCTGGGTCGAAGATATTGCCACGGCGAAAAGCAATCCAAACCGCCCGGCGACCGACATTTATCGCGATTTGCGCGCAGCGGCAGCGTCCGGCTGGGATTTCAGTTCACGCTGGATGGATAATCCGCAGCAGCTTGGCTCGCTGCGAACCACCAGCATCGTTCCGGTCGATCTCAACGCCCTGCTGTTCAAAATGGAAAAAATTCTCGCGCGCGCCAGCAAAGCCGCGGGCGATGAGGCCAAAGCCAGTCAGTACGAAACGCTGGCGAATGCCCGACAGAAAGCCATTGAACATTACCTGTGGAATGATAAAGAGGGCTGGTACGCGGATTACGATCTGA
Source organism: Citrobacter amalonaticus Y19 (assembly GCF_000981805.1). Classification (NCBI taxonomy): domain Bacteria; kingdom Pseudomonadati; phylum Pseudomonadota; class Gammaproteobacteria; order Enterobacterales; family Enterobacteriaceae; genus Citrobacter; species Citrobacter amalonaticus. The sequence continues at coordinate 1,894,745 of NZ_CP011132.1, forward strand.
AGAGCAAGCGGGTGCGTAATCAGTTGACCGCCGCCGCCCTGTTCCCGCTGTATGTCAATGCCGCCTCGAAAGACCGCGCCAGCAAAATGGCGACGGCCACCCGCGCGCATCTGCTGCAACCGGGCGGACTTGCCACCACCTCGGTGAAAAGCGGACAGCAGTGGGATGCGCCAAACGGCTGGGCCCCGCTTCAGTGGGTCGCCACCGAAGGCTTACAGAACTACGGGCAGAATGACGTGGCGATGGAGGTGAGCTGGCGTTTTCTGACCAACGTGCAGCACACGTACGATCGCGAGCAAAAGCTGGTGGAAAAATATGACGTCAGCAGCACCGGAACCGGCGGTGGCGGCGGAGAATATCCGTTGCAGGATGGTTTTGGCTGGAGCAACGGCGTCACGCTGAAGATGCTCGACCTGATCTGTCCGAAGGAAAAACCGTGCGATAGCGTGCCGGAAAAACGCCCGGTCGCCAGCCCGGCATCCGCTGAGCAACCACAAAAACAGGCAACGCCATAATACGCAATGCCTGACCGGCCTGGGGATGCCAGGCCGGTTTTCGCTTCACACAATCAGAAACGGTAGCTTGCCCCGACCTGAACCGTGCGATCACGGCCAATCCAGCAGTTGGTGCTGTCGTAGCAACTGAACGTTTCTTTGTTGGTGATGTTCTGCGCGCTGGCTTTTAACGTCACCCCGCTCAACGAAGGCAGCGCCTCGCCTAAACGATACGACACGGCGAGATCGTACTGTGTCGTGCCCCCCAGTTTACCGCCCTTGTTATCCGGCGAAATCTCCATCGGCCCGGAATAGCGCTCCCCTGCGCCCATTGTTAGCCCGCGCAGAGCGGTCGCATCAAAGGTGTAATCGCCCCACAGATTAAACGCATTCTCCGGCACCTGCGTCGGACGCTTGCCTTCGTAGGTTTCATCTTCGGTATTGATCGCATGGGTGTAAGCGTAATTGGCGATTAACGTGACGTTGTCACCTGGCCGACTGATCACCGAAAGTTCAGCCCCTTTCGATTCGATCTCCCCGGTCTGTCGATAATCCCAGGTCGGCGTGGCGGAAAGGACATTCTTCTGGCGAATGTTAAACACCGACGCGGTCAGCGTTGTCGCGTAATCGGCCAGCAGGTATTTCACCCCGCCTTCCAGCTGTTTGCTGGTCGTCGGCTTCACGTCTTTCGCCGTCAGCGTGCCCTGCGGTGAAATCGGTTTGAAGCCTTCGGAATAGCTGATAAACGGTGAAATACCGTTTTCAAAGGCATAGAGCGCGCCAAACCGTTTGGTCACCCGGTCCTGTGCGATCCAGGTTTTCTCGTCGTTTTGCATCGCATCAGTAGTCGTAGAACGGTAATCGTCATAGCGAAGACTGGCCAGCAGATTTAAGCCACCAAACTCGACCTGATCCTGCAGATAGTAGCCATTTTGCTGATAAGAAAGGCGGTTTTTCTGCGCAGTGTACAGCCCCAGATCGGCGGTATGCACCTGATGGAAATCCGGGTCGCGCATGTCAATTCCCGGCGTGGTACTGGCGTAGCGGTAGAAGTAATGGCTGTCGAGTTTCTGATAGTCAAAACCGGCCAGCAAATGGTGCTGCCAGTCACCCAGCGCGAGCGTTTTTGTCACCTGGTTGTCGATGTTGAAACTCTTCAGATCTTCATCAGTGGTATAGGCAAAGCGGTCAAGCATCCATACCGGGTTCGTACCATTACCGGTTGAATAGACGCTGCGCTGGTGTGTATCGACATCAAAATAGCGCGCCTGCTGACTGAATCCCCAACCAGTGTCAAATTCATGCTCGAAATGATAACCCACCATCCACTGACGCTGTTTAAAGCCACTCCACTCATCTCCGGCATAATCACGACTGTCGGCGTACCCCGAGCGCAAGTAAGCAATCGGTAGCGGGTTCGATGGTGACAACGACGGTGTATTTTGTACCAGTGCATCCAGCGTCAGGCGCGTTTTGTTGTCCGGTTGCCAGGTGACGGAAGGTGCCAGCAGATAGTCTTCATAACGCGTGGTGTGCGGTTGGTCATCCCCCTCCGTCGCCTTACCCAGCAGACGGTAATTCCAGTCGCTGTCGCTGATTTTACCGGTGGAGTCCAGATAGCCCTCTTTCAGATTACGCGTACCGGTATTAAAGCCGATCTCCGTTTTTTGCTCAGCCTGCGGTTTTTTGCCCTGAATATTCACCAGCCCTCCCGGCGAACCGTTGCCATACAGCACGGATGCGGGCCCTTTCAGGATATCCACGCTCTCCACCAGCAGTGGGTCGATACGCGCTTTGGTATTACCGGTGACGTTGTACGGCAACTGCAAGCCGTTGTAGTACTCCTGATCGACGGAGAAACCGCGAATCTTGTACTCGCTCATATAGGACGTATTGCCGCGCACTTCCGTCGACACCCCCGGCGCATAGCGAAGGATCTCGTTGACAGAATTTGCATGACGTAAGGCTATCTCGTGATTATCAATGGTATTAATCACCTGCGGCGTTTTACTTTCCGGGACGGCAGATTTGGTGGCGCTGTTGGTCCAGGCAGGCAGCAGGCTCTCCTGTCCCGTTGCTGATACCACGATGGTGGATTCGTTGGAATCTGCCGCATAAGAGGGCGAGGCCAGAGCCAGTGAGATACAGCCAGAAAGCGCGCAACGTCGGAAGGAAGAAATTGTCATAGTGAGAATAATTATCAGTTTGAATTGGAATGCTAATTATTCTCATTTCAATGGGTAAATCAAGAGAGGAATTGAAGGGGAATACAGATGAAAACACGGCTCCCGCAGGAGCCGTGTTATTAATCGCGGCGCAGGAGTCGAAATACCCCCAGCACCACAATGGCGCCGACCACGGCGACCAGGAAGCTGTGAAGGTTAAAGCCACTGATGGTGCCGCCAATACCAAACATGGTCGCCAGCCATCCGCCCACGACGGCACCCACTATGCCGAGAATACAGGTCAGGATGAATCCGCCGCCGTCACGTCCCGGCATTAGCAATTTGGCGATAACACCGGCAATCAAACCAAATACAATCCAGGCAATAATTCCCATGTTCAGACCCTCTTTTCAGGGAAACCACACGCAACAGATTCTTGCGCTTGTCCGTTAAGTATAGGCAACCCCTTGATCCTCGCTGTTTCCGAAGGACTGAATTATTTGTCTTTGGTAAAAAAAATCACGCGTTTGTATTAAGTTCTCCTGCGCCTTGCCGATAACCGTTCGATAGACTGTCAGGCATTCAGGGGTCATTCCGCGTGAGTCATTATAATGAGCAGTTTCTGAAGCAAAATCCGTTGGCGGTATTGGGCGTTCTTCGCGACTTAAACAGCAATCAGGTGCCTTTGCGCGTCTCCTGGCGCGGCGGGCAATTCATCAGCAAGATCCTTGACGTCTCGGCCGAAAGACTGGTGATGGACTTTGGCAGTCAGCAAAACGAAAACCTCGCCGTACAGAAGGCGCGCAATATTACCTTCATCGCTGAAACCCAGGGCGCGAAGGTTGAGTTTACCCTTGAGCAGTTGCACAGTGGTGAGTATCAGCAACTTCCGGCCTTTATCACCCCGCTTCCTCCGGCGCTGTGGTTTGTCCAACGACGGGAATACTTTCGCATCTGCGCGCCGCTCCATCCCCCCTATGACTGTACCGCGCAGATGCCAGATAACAGCACCCTACGTTTTCGTCTGTACGATCTTTCCCTCGGCGGAATGGGCGCGCTGCTGGAAGGCCCGAAGCCGTCAGGACTCACGGAAGGAATGCGTTTTTCGCAGATTGCGTTAGATATGGGGGAATGGGGCATGTTTCACTTTGATGCACAACTGATCTCCGTAACCGAGCGCAAAGTGATTGACGGGAAAAATGAGACGATTTCCACTCCCCGCCTGAGCTTTCGTTTTCTTAACGTCGGCCCGGCGGTGGAGCGGGAACTTCAGCGGATTATCTTTTCCCTTGAGCGCGAGGCACGGGAGAAATCGAATAAAGTGCGCGACTGATTACATCGCATCCAGCGCGCGCTGCAATTTATAGATGTAGCGCGGGGCCTGGGGCGCAGGATGGTTATCCGCGACGTGCTCAACGAACTCATCGGCACTGAGATCGTTGATTTTGCTAATCGCTTTTTTCCGGTCAGAGGAGAACGTACGCAGTAGCGCGCCTGCGCCGTTGGCATAGGAGACCACCAGCGCATACTGCATCACCTGCGGATCTTCAATGCCGGCAAGTGGGCCCGTCTCCAGAATACTCAGGTAGGCGGCGCCCATTGAGATATTGCGCTCCGGATTTTTCAGTTCACTGGTCGAAGGCTCGCCGCTCCAGCCCATCCGACGATAGACATCGCGCCCGGAGGTTGACGCTTTCAGTTGCATCAGCCCTATCGCATTCGATTTGCTGACCGCATTGGGATTCCCGCCTGACTCAATCGCAATGATCGCCGTAATCAATTGTGGGCTAACGCCCCACGCCGCCCCGGCTTTTTCGCTGATTGGCATCCATTGCATGGCGCGTTTCACCGGCACTTCCGCATTCCACGGGGGATTTTTGTAATCCTGTTTTGAACTACAACCCGCAAGCAACACAATCAAAAAAGCAAACCATCTCAATTTCACGTCTTCTGTCCTTATCGCCGGAACGCTTCGTTACTAAAACCACCGTTATAAACCGGATTAGCAAGGCAGCCTCCGGCAAAACGTTCTACTATAGGCGGCATGATATACATTTGGTTTCTGTTGTAGCAAGGAATTGCCATGTCCCGGTTTCACTTAATTGCCCCCTCGGGCTACTGCATTAATCAACACGCGGCTTTGCTTGGTATCCAGCGCCTTAAGGAGGCCGGGCATCAGGTCGACAATACGGCGGTGGTCAGTCGTCGCCATCAACGCTTTGCGGGTACGGAATCGGAGCGTCTGGCGGACGTGAATGGTCTTGTGCATCTCACCGCGCCGGATACCATCGTTATGCCGGTGCGCGGCGGCTATGGCGCGAGTCGACTGCTGGCGCACATCGACTGGCAGGCCCTTGCCGCCCGGCAACAGCACGATCCGTTGCTCATTTGCGGTCACAGTGACTTTACGGCGATCCAGTGTGGTTTGCTGGCGCTGGGCAATGTCATTACCTTCAGCGGTCCGATGCTGGCGGCGAACGTTGGCGCGCCGGAGCTGAATACCTTTACGCAAACCCATTTCTGGCGAGCATTGCGTCACGCGCAGTACACGGTGGAATGGCAAGGCGACGGTCCGGACTGTCACACGGAAGGAACGCTGTGGGGCGGCAATCTGGCGATGCTGATTTCGCTTATCGGCACCCCGTGGATGCCAAAAATTGAAAACGGTATTCTGGTACTGGAAGACATTAATGAGCACCCTTTTCGCGTCGAGCGCATGCTGCTGCAACTGTTTGACGCGGGTATTTTAAACCGCCAGAGCGCCATTGTGCTGGGCAGTTTTAGCGGCAGCGCCCCGAATGAGTATGATACCGGTTACGATCTCAACACGGTGTATGCGTTTTTACGTGAACGCCTCTCTGTTCCGCTGATTACCGGGCTCGATTTTGGTCATGAGCCGCGCACCGTGACGCTGGCGATAGGCGCACATGCCGTATTGCAAAACAGTCAAAGTGGCACGCAACTTACGATCTCGGGTCATCCCTTTCTGAAATCATAAAAAAAACGGCTGTCGGGGCTAAGTAACGCCCGGTTGCAGCCGTTAATATGATAATGTCAATGCAGAAAAAAATGGCTAATTGAGGAGTAACCGAACGTTGGACGCCGCGGCAATAATCAGTCTTTTCATTTTGGGGTCTGTCCTCGTTACCAGTAGTATCTTACTCAGTTCATTTTCATCACGCCTTGGCATTCCGATTCTGGTTATCTTTCTGGCGATTGGCATGCTGGCCGGTGTTGATGGCGTCGGCGGTATCCCGTTCGATAACTATCCCTTTGCCTATATGGTCAGTAACCTGGCGTTGGCGATTATTCTGCTTGATGGTGGGATGCGCACGCAGGCCAGCTCGTTTCGCGTTGCGCTCGGTCCGGCGCTCTCTCTGGCGACCGTTGGCGTGCTGATCACCTCCGGTTTAACCGGTATGATCGCCGCCTGGCTGTTTAATCTCGACCTGATCCAGGGGTTGCTGATTGGCGCCATTGTCGGCTCAACGGATGCGGCGGCGGTCTTTTCCCTGCTTGGCGGTAAAGGGCTGAACGAACGTGTCGGCGCGACGCTGGAAATTGAATCCGGCAGTAATGACCCGATGGCGGTGTTCCTGACCATTACGCTTATCGAGATGATTCAGCAGCACGAAACCGGCTTAAGCTGGATGTTCGCCGTCCACATTATTCAGCAGTTTGGTCTGGGCATCCTGCTTGGACTGGGCGGCGGCTATCTGCTACAGCAGATGATTAATCGTATCTCCCTGCCCGCCGGACTCTACCCACTGTTAGCCCTGAGCGGCGGGATTCTGGTGTTTGCGCTGACCACGGCGCTGGAAGGCAGCGGGATTCTGGCGGTCTATCTGTGCGGCTTTTTGCTGGGCAATCGCCCGATTCGCAACCGTTTTGGCATTCTGCAAAACTTCGACGGGCTGGCCTGGCTGGCGCAGATCGGCATGTTCCTGGTGCTCGGACTGCTGGTGAATCCTTCCGACCTGCTGCCGATTGCCATTCCGGCGCTAATCCTGTCCGCCGGGATGATTTTCGTCGCCCGTCCGCTTTCCGTCTTTGTCGGACTGCTGCCGTTTCGCGGCTTTAATCTGCGTGAACGCGTGTTTATTAGCTGGGTGGGTCTGCGCGGTGCGGTGCCCATCATCCTCGCTGTCTTTCCGATGATGGCGGGTCTGGAAAATGCCCGTCTGTTCTTCAATGTCGCCTTCTTCGTGGTGCTGGTGTCACTGGTTTTTCAGGGCACCTCCCTCTCTTGGGCGGCGAAAAAGGCGAAAGTAGTGGTGCCACCGGTCGGCTGGCCGGTCTCACGCGTAGGGCTGGATATTCACCCGGACAATCCGTGGGAGCAGTTTGTCTATCAACTCAGCGCCGATAAATGGTGTGTTGGCGCGGCGCTGCGCGATCTGCATATGCCCCAGGAAACACGCATTGCGGCGCTGTTTCGCGACAATGTGCTGTTTCATCCCACTGGCAGCACCCGTCTGCGTGAAGGCGACGTGCTGTGCGTCATTGGCCGTGAACGCGATCTCCCGGCGCTGGGCAAACTGTTCAGTCAGTCACCGCCGGTGGCGCTGGATCAGCGCTTCTTCGGCGACTTTATTCTGGAAGCCAGCGCCAAGTATGCCGATGTGGCGCTGATTTATGGTCTGGATGACGGAACGGAGTACCGCGATAAGCAGCAAACGCTGGGCGAAATTGTTCAGCAACTGCTGGGAGCCGCCCCGGTTGTCGGGGACCAGGTCATCTTCGCCGGGATGGTCTGGACGGTCGCAGAAAAAGAGGACAATCAGGTTCGTAAAGTCGGGGTTCGCGTTGCCGGGGATGAAGACGAAGAGTAGTGATCATGCCGGATGGCGCTGCGCTTATCCGGCCTACTGATGACTCCGCTGTAAGCCGGATAAGCCGCATCGCGCCGCCATCCGGCAACATAAAAGAAAGTTACACCGTCACAACCGGAACACGCAACGCCAGCGAACACATCAACTCATAGCCCACGGTTCCTGCTGATTTCGCCACGTCGTCAATTTTGATCTCCTTGCCCCACAGTTCCACCGGCGTCCCGATGCCTGCCTGCGGGCATGGCGTCAAATCCACCGCCAGCATATCCATCGACACCGTTCCCACGGTAGTGGTCCGCACGCCGTCCACCAGCACCGGCGTGCCGCCTGGCGCATGACGGGGATAACCGTCCGCGTAGCCTGCCGCCACGATGCCGATACGCTGTTCGCCTCTGGCGGTATAGCGCCCGCCATAACCGACGCGATCCCCCGCTTTCAGCGTTTGCACGCCGATGATTTCGCTGCTGAGCGTCATCACTGGCTTCAGCCCGGTATTGGCGATATCGCGCCACTGGCCTGACGGCGAAGCGCCATAAAGAATAATGCCCGGTCGCACCCAGTCAAAATGCGCATCAGGATGCCACAGCGTGGCGGCTGAATTTGACAGTGACCGGCGGCATTCCAACCCTTCTGTGGCCAGCGCGATGCGTTCCATCGCATTGCGGATCCCGTCAGGGTGTTCAGCGTCGGCGAAGTGCGACATCAGCGTCATTTCGCCGACGTTCGACATGGCACGCAGCTGCTGCCACACCGTTTGCAGCCGTTCCGGCAGGAAGCCCAGACGGTTCATGCCGCTGTTAACCTTCACGTAGACATCCAGCGGCGCCTTCAGCTTCGCATTCTGAATCGCTTTAAGCTGCCAGTTGCTGTGAACGCAGGTGGTCAAACGCCAGGTGTCGTACAGCGCCAAATCGTCCGCATGGAAAAACCCTTCCAGCATGAGAATTGGCCCTTTCCAGCCGCGTTCACGCAGGGTTACCGCCTCCTCCAGATTAAGGAGGGCAAAACCGTCGGTGTTGCCCAGCGCATTCCAGATCCGTTCAATGCCGTGACCATACGCATTCGCTTTCACCACCGACCAGACGCGGGCGTCCGGTGCAGCCTGACGCACAATGCTCAGGTTTTGTTTCATTGCCTGCAAGTCAAGACTGGCCAGTATAGGGCGGGTCATCTCGCGTCCTTCTTAGTTGTGTGCGCCGTGCAGATGTTGGGGACGTGAAGGCGTAAAGCCCGCGTGGTAGCGCGCCACGCTCAGATCGTCATACGGAATGGCAGGCGTGCGACCCGACAGGATGTCGCTCAGCAACTGCCCTGAACCACAGGCCATCGTCCATCCCAGCGTACCGTGTCCGGTATTCAGCAACAGATTTTTGAAGCGGGTACGCCCCACGACCGGCGTACCGTCTGGCGTCATCGGACGCAGTCCGGTCCAGAATGTCGCCTGTTCAATATGTCCCCCGCGCGGGTAGAGATCGCGAACCACCATCTCAAGCGTTTCCCGACGCGGCTGGAGTAATTCGGTATTGAAGCCGACAATTTCTGCCATACCGCCCACGCGGATACGCTGGTCAAAACGGGTAATGGCGATTTTGTAGGTTTCATCAAGAATAGTCGAAACCGGCGCGCCATCCTCTTCCGCCACCGGAATCGTCAGCGAATAGCCTTTCAGCGGATAGACCGGAATATCGACAATCCCTTTCAGCATCGCCGTGGAGTAAGAGCCCATCGCCATGACGTACGCATCGGCTTTAACGATCTCATCACCACATTTCACGCCGTAAATCTGCTCGCCTTCGCAAAGCAGTTTATCCACTGGCGTATTGAAGCGGAATTTAACCCCCGCCTGTTCGGCCATCTGCGCCAGACGCTGGGTAAAGAGCTGGCAGTCGCCGGTTTCGTCATTCGGCAAACGTAAGCCGCCGGTCAGTTTGTGCGCCACTTCAGCCAGCGCCGGTTCGACTTCCGCCAGTCGACTGGCTTCCAGCAACTGATACGGCACGCCAGCGTCTTCCAGCACGGCGATGTCGCGCGTGGCGTTCTCATACTGCTGTGCGGTGCGGAACAGTTGCAGCGTGCCGCCCTGCCGTCCTTCATACTGGATACCGGTCGATTCACGCAGCGCTTTCAGGCAGTCACGGCTGTATTCCGCCAGACGCACCATCCGTCCTTTGTTTTCCATGTAGTGGCTGGTATCGCAATTACGCAGCATCTGCCACATCCATTTCAACTGGAACGGTGTGCCGTCCAGACGCACCGCCAGCGGCGCATGACGCTGGAACATCCATTTGATCGCCTTTAGCGGTACACCCGGCGCAGCCCAGGGCGCAGCATAGCCCGGAGAGATCTGCCCCGCATTCGCCGCGCTGGTTTCCAGCGCCGGGCCGGGTTCGCGATCGATGACGGTGACATCATGTCCAGCCTGACTCAGATACCAGGCGCTGGTCACGCCAACGACGCCACTTCCCAGTATGACAACTCGCATAGCCACTCCGTTAACAGTAACAGTAAAAGAACAATCATCTAATTACATCTTGATAACCCAGATGAAAATATTATTCAACATATGGCTTTTTTATGGTGACATATCTCACATATAGCAGGAGGAACAGTGAACTCATTGCTTTGGGATCTCCTGCTGTGGGTTATTTTTATCCAGCATAAAATGTTGTCATGGCCGCAAAATCCGGCGGGTAGACCAGCGGAAATCGCAAAGAAAATATTTCTCCACTGACACGGTTTTTAACAGGGTGTTCTATGCTTGAAATGAGGTGCTCCACACAGAGAGTGCCGCCAACAATGAGGGTGCGCGAATGGCTACGATTGATTCCATGAACAAGGACACCACACGGTTGAGCGATGGACCCGACTGGACGTTTGATCTGCTGGATGTTTATCTGGCAGAGATAGACCGGGTGGCGAAACTCTACAGACTGGATACCTACCCGCACCAGATTGAGGTCATCACCTCCGAGCAGATGATGGATGCATACTCCAGCGTCGGGATGCCCATTAACTATCCTCACTGGTCGTTTGGCAAAAAATTCATCGAGACTGAACGGCTGTATAAACACGGTCAGCAGGGGCTGGCCTATGAGATTGTGATTAACTCCAACCCGTGTATTGCCTATCTGATGGAGGAAAACACCATCACCATGCAGGCGCTGGTGATGGCGCACGCCTGCTATGGACATAACTCCTTCTTCAAAAATAATTATCTGTTTCGCAGCTGGACCGACGCCAGTTCCATTGTTGATTACCTGATCTTCGCGCGTAATTACATTACCCAGTGCGAAGAGCGGTACGGCGTAGACGAGGTTGAGCGATTGCTCGACTCCTGCCACGCGCTGATGAATTACGGCGTTGACCGCTATAAACGCCCGCAGAAAATCTCCCTTCAGGAGGAGAAGGCCCGCCAGCAGAGTCGCGAAGAGTATCTGCAAAGCCAGGTGAATATGCTGTGGCGTACCCTGCCGAAGAAAGAGGAAGAGAAGACGGTCGCCGAAGCGCGGCGCTATCCTTCCGAGCCGCAAGAGAACCTGCTCTATTTTATGGAAAAAAATGCCCCGCTGCTGGAGTCATGGCAGCGTGAGATCCTGCGCATTGTACGCAAAGTCAGCCAGTATTTTTATCCGCAGAAACAGACCCAGGTGATGAACGAAGGCTGGGCCACTTTCTGGCATTACACCATTCTGAACCACCTGTATGACGAGGGGAAAGTCACCGAACGTTTTATGCTGGAGTTTTTACACAGCCACACCAACGTGGTATTCCAGCCGCCTTATAACAGCCCGTGGTACAGCGGCATAAACCCTTACGCGCTGGGGTTCGCCATGTTCCAGGACATCAAGCGTATCTGTCAGTCGCCGACGGAAGAAGATAAGTACTGGTTCCCTGATATCGCGGGCTCCGACTGGCTGGACACGCTGCATTTTGCCATGCGGGACTTCAAAGATGAGAGTTTCATCAGCCAGTTCCTGTCACCGAAGGTGATGCGCGATTTCCGCCTCTTTACGGTGCTGGATGACGACCGGCATAACTACCTGGAGATCTCTGCCATTCATAACGAAGAAGGCTACCGCGAAATTCGTAACCGCCTCTCGTCGCAATATAATCTGAGCAACGTGGAGCCGAATATTCAGGTCTGGAACGTGGATCTGCGGGGCGATCGCTCCCTTACACTGCGCTATATCCCGCATAATCGTGCGCCGCTGGATAAAGGACGCAAAGAGGTGCTCAAGCATGTGCATCGGCTGTGGGGATTTGATGTGATGCTGGAGCAGCAAAACGAGGACGGAAGCGTGGAACTGCTGGAGCGTTGTCCGCCCAGAATGAACAGCCTGTAAAACAAAAACCCCCTCATCATGAGGGGGTTCGTTTTTAGCGGCCCTGAATGGCTAAATCGCCTGGCAGGTTTTTCTGCATCCGGTGCCAGATCTCGCCGCTGTCATGACCGTAACGACGCACCGTTTCGTACACCTGATCGTGCGCGCCCTGTAAGCACAGTTGCGACAACCTATGATAGAAACCGAGCGCCAGGCTGCGGGCTTCCGGATTGGAGAAGTAGTGACGGCCAATGCGAGTATACAGCCCTTTCATTCCGTTCAGGATCAGGCCATAAATCGGGTTGCCGGAGGCAAACGCCAGACCGCGGAAAATGTTGTAATCGAGATCGGCAAACGCATCGGCGTGATCGGCCACTTCCTTCGCCGTCGCCAGCACTTCCTGCGCTTTGTCAGGATGCTGACGAAACGCAGTACGAATGAAGATGGTGGAGATGTTGGTCCGCACCGACAGCAGATTATCGATCAACTGCGGAACGCTTTCGTGATCGAGACGCGCCAGCGTTTCAAGAATATTCAGTCCGGAGGTTTCCCAGAAATTATTCACCTTCGTCGGTTTGCCATGCTGAATGGTCAACCAACCGTCTCGCGCCAGACGCTGCAGCACTTCACGTAAAGTGGTACGAGTCACCCCGATGAGTTCGGAGAGTTCTCGTTCTGCAGGCAAGATAGTGCCAGGGGGGAAGCGGTTGTTCCAGATACTTTCAATGATGTACTCTTCCGCGAAACCCGCCGGGCTCTGCGCCTTAATGACCATAGTGAGATTTCCATTACACAGCAAAACATAGTTACACTCATCATACCAGACGGGGTACACGCCCGATAGCAGACTCAATGAAGAAAAAGTGGATCAAGGCTTCATTTTCTTGATAACACGGGCTGTTGGGGGTTAAAGGCTTGCCTGCATTCAGGCTGACCGTTACTCTTTGTGGCTAACCATAAAAACATCATTTCAATAAATAAGGTAAGGGAAACCACAATGGAACTCTCATGGGGCCGCGCGTTCTGGCGCAACTTCTTAGGCCAGTCACCAGACTGGTACAAGCTCGCACTACTGACCTTCCTGATAGTTAATCCACTGATTTTCATCATCAATCCCTTTGTTGCGGGCTGGTTGCTGGTGGCGGAATTTATCTTCACGCTGGCGATGGCCCTGAAGTGTTACCCGCTGCTGCCGGGCGGTTTGCTGGCAATTGAAGCGGTTATGATAGGGATGACCAGCGCCGCGCATGTTCGTGAAGAGGTGGCAAACAATCTGGAAGTCTTGCTGCTGCTGATGTTCATGGTCGCAGGCATCTATTTTATGAAGCAGCTACTGCTGTTTATTTTTACCCGTCTGCTGCTGAGCATTCGCTCCAAAACGCTACTGTCACTGGCGTTTTGTGTGGCGGCGGCTTTCCTTTCCGCCTTCCTTGATGCGCTGACCGTGGTGGCCGTGGTGATAAGCGTCGCTGTCGGATTCTATGGGATCTATCACCGCGTGGCCTCTTCCCGTGCTGACGATCATGACATTCTTGATGACAGCCATATCGATCAACACTACAAAACGGTACTCGAACAGTTTCGGGGTTTCCTTCGTAGCCTGATGATGCATGCCGGAGTGGGCACCGCGCTGGGCGGCGTGATGACGATGGTGGGAGAACCACAGAACCTGATCATCGCCAAAGCCGCTGGCTGGCATTTTGGCGACTTCTTCCTGCGGATGTCGCCGGTCACCGTTCCGGTACTGATTTGCGGCCTGCTCACCTGCGTACTGGTTGAGAAGTTGCGCTGGTTTGGCTATGGCGAAACGCTGCCGGAAAAAGTGCGTGACGTATTGCAACAGTTTGACGATCAAAGCCATCAGCAGCGCAACCGTCAGGACAGATTAAAGCTGATCGTTCAGGCCATTATCGGCGTCTGGCTGGTTATTGCCCTGGCGCTGCATCTGGCGGAAGTGGGACTGATTGGTCTGTCCGTCATTATCTTTGCCACCTCGCTGACCGGCGTGACCGATGAGCATGCGATTGGTAAGGCGTTCACCGAATCCCTGCCGTTCACCGCGCTGCTGACGGTCTTTTTCTCTATTGTGGCGGTGATCATCGACCAGCAACTCTTCTCACCGATTATCCAGTTTGTGTTGCAGGCCTCGGAGCACGCGCAGTTGACGCTGTTCTATCTCTTCAACGGCTTACTCTCGTCGATCTCGGATAATGTCTTCGTTGGTACGATTTACATTAACGAAGCCAAAGCGGCCATGGAAAGCGGCGCTATCTCTCTGTCACAGTACGAACTGTTGGCCGTAGCGATCAACACCGGGACTAACCTGCCTTCCGTAGCGACGCCAAACGGTCAGGCAGCGTTTCTGTTCCTGCTCACTTCCGCGCTGGCACCGCTGATTCGCCTCTCCTATGGCCGGATGGTCTGGATGGCGTTGCCGTATACCATCGTACTGACGCTGGTCGGTCTGCTGTGCGTTGAGTTTACCCTGACGCCGCTCACCGAGTGGATGACGCAAACCGGCTGGTTAGCTACACTTTAATAACAACTTACCGGGCATTTCACTGCCCGGTTTGCCTTTTTGCATGATATTTATCCGATTACACAATATTTAAGTTTCTCCTGGTGGCGCTGTGATCGAATTGGTTTACACTGCCGTGTCTACGCATGTTGCAGGGAAATTATTATGTTGCGATATTTAAACCAGTGCTCACGGGGTCGGGGCGCTTGGTTATTAATGGCTTTTACTGCCCTGGCGCTTGAACTGGTCGCGCTGTGGTTCCAGCATGTTATGCTGCTTAAGCCGTGTGTGCTGTGCATCTATGAGCGCTGTGCGCTGTTTGGCATCATGGGGGCCGGACTGGTCGGTGCGATTGCACCTAAAACACCGCTGCGTTACGTGGCGTTGATTATCTGGATCTACAGTGCCTGGCGCGGTGTGCAACTGACCTGGGAACACACCATGATCCAGTTGCACCCTTCTCCGTTCATGACCTGTGATTTCATGGCTCGCTTCCCCAGCTGGTTGCCGCTGGATAAATGGGTGCCGCAGGTGTTTGTTGCCTCGGGGGATTGCGCTGAGCGCCAGTGGGAATTTTTATCGTTGGAAATGCCGCAATGGTTACTGGGCATTTTTGCGGCCTATCTGCTCGTCGCGGTTCTGGTCCTGCTTGTCCAGCCGCTTAAACCGAAAAGACGCGATCTGTTCGGTCGCTAATCTCAGACGCTCCCAGCCGGGAGCGTTTTTTTTGCCTTAAACACATTACCGAAACCCTGAAATCAGAGCGGGCGAGTCAATCCGCCCATGACGGTTTGTTCAGGATATGGTCCTGCCAGTCATGTACTTCTGACTCTCTTACCGCAATGTGGCGTACCGAAATTCGCTCGCCGTGCATTGCCGCTTTCGACCCCGTCAGCAGCGGATGCCACGCCGGCAGCCCTTTTCCTTCCGCCAGCAGACGATAGGCACACGTCATCGGCAACCATTCAAAGGTCGGCAGGTTATCACGGGTTAACTTGATGCAGTCAGGCTCGTACTCGAACCGGCGTTCATAGTTGCGACACTGGCAGGTTTTAATATTGAGCTGGCGACAGGCGACGTTGGTGAAATAAATCTCGTCGGTATCCTCGTCCATCAGCTTATGCAGGCAGCACTGACCGCAGCCATCGCATAACGACTCCCATTCGGCATCGGTCATTTCATCCAGGGTTTTACGTTGCCAGAAAGGTAAATCGCTCATCAGGGTATCCGCCATTGCTATAAAGCTGCACCTTATAACCAGTCTGGCACGCTGATGCAAGTTTTGCCGCCCAAAAAGGCGGCAAACAGGTGTTACAGGACGCGGGTCGTCAGGGAATGGCCGTTAAAATTGACCACCAGCTCATCGCCACTGGCGAGCGGTCCGACGCCTTCCGGGGTGCCAGTCAGCACGACGTCGCCGGCTTTGAGGGTAAAGAATTTGCTCATATAGGCGATTAAGGGGACGATTTTGTGGATCATATCCGCCGTCGAGCCCTGCTGGCGAACCTCGCCATTGACGGTCAGGCCCAGCGGCGTCGCCTGCGGATCGCCGTTAAATTCCGCGGCCGGAATAAACCCGGACAGCGGGCACGAGTTATCGAATCCTTTTGCCTTCTCCCAAGGCTGTCCGGCCTTCTTCATCTTGCCCTGAATGTCACGTAACGTCAGGTCGAGCGCCACGCCATATCCGGCGATCGCCTTACGGACATGCTCTTCAGTCGCCTGACGCAGCGTCGCGCCGATTAATACCGCCAGCTCGACCTCATGGTGCACCGAGCCCATATCTGTCGGAATGACCAGCGGCTGGCGCAAATCGCACAGGGCGGTTTCCGGCTTGATAAACAGCACCGGCTCATCCGGCATGACGCTACCCATTTCTTTGATGTGATTGGCGTAGTTGCTGCCCACGCACACTACTTTACTTACCGGGTAGTCAAGCAGCGCACCCTGCCAGTTATGATGTTGATACATTCATTTTCCCCTAATTTGTCATCGTTGACTTCAGGAATGGTACCGACAGGCATGACGCCGGGTACCGTTTATTTATCGGTTTCTGGATTGTTTTGTGTGGCGTTGAAACGATGTTGCTTCAATAAATCTTCAGGCGGCGGAGGCAGTTGTAAATAATATCCCTGCTCCATTAAGGCTTGTTTTACTTTATCCAGCGAGGCGTTGACTAACTTTTTACTCCCGTCCAGCGGCAATATCATTGCCAGCTGCGGCTGACCAAATCCTTTCATCAGTTCTTCAGGCACGCGTGAAAAATCGTCTTTTTTTTCGACATACAAATAGGTCTGGTCACGCTTAGCACTTCTGTAGATCACACAAAACATACATTTTACTCTGAATTAAACGGATGGCGACTTGCCTCAATATAATAGTGACTATAACATGCCTTCTGGACTTCGGAATATCACTCCACATCGGGGATGATAAATAGCAAATTGAGTAAGGCCAGGATGTCAAACACGCCCATCGAACTTAAAGGCAGTAGCTTCACCTTATCAGTGGTTCATTTACATGAAGCAGAACCCGAGGTTATTCGTCAGGCGTTAGAAGACAAAATCGCGCAGGCTCCTGCTTTTTTAAAACACGCGCCTGTAGTGGTGAATGTCAGTAATCTTGACACGCCGGTGAACTGGCCGCAGTTGCAGAAGGTCGTGGCGTCGACGGGGTTGCGTATTGTTGGCGTCAGCGGTTGCAAAGATGCCCGGTTGAAAGCCGAAATCGACCAAATGGGCCTTCCTTTACTCACTGAAGGTAAAGAGAAAGTGGCGCGTTCCGCGCCGGCAGAACCCGTTGCTCCCGCCGCTGTAGTGCAAAACGTTACTCCCGTCACAAAAACGCGATTTATTGATATACCGGTTCGTTCCGGTCAACGCATTTATGCACCACAATGTGATCTGATTGTTACAAGCCACGTCAGTGCTGGCGCAGAGCTGATCGCCGATGGCAATATCCATGTCTATGGCATGATGAGAGGCCGCGCGTTGGCAGGAGCAAGTGGCGACCGGGAAGCGCAAATTTTCTGTACCCATCTGACGGCAGAACTGGTGTCTATCGCAGGTGTTTACTGGCTGAGTGATAAAATCCCAGCAGAATTTTATGGCAAAGCGGCACGTCTGCAGTTGGCAGATAACGCTTTGACAGTTCAACCGTTGAATTGATCCCTTTTTAACAAGGAATTTCTATGGCACGCATTATTGTAGTTACTTCGGGTAAAGGGGGCGTTGGCAAAACCACCTCCAGCGCGGCCATCGCTACTGGTTTGGCCCAGAAGGGAAAGAAAACTGTCGTTATTGATTTTGATATCGGCCTGCGTAACCTCGATTTAATCATGGGGTGTGAGCGTCGGGTTGTTTATGATTTCGTCAACGTCATTCAGGGCGATGCGTCGCTCAATCAGGCGCTCATCAAGGACAAGCGTACTGAAAATCTCTTCATTCTTCCGGCCTCTCAGACTCGCGATAAAGACGCGCTAACGCGTGAAGGCGTAGCAAAAGTCCTCGACGATCTGAAAGCGATGGATTTCGATTTTATCGTCTGCGACTCCCCTGCGGGGATCGAAACCGGTGCGCTGATGGCGCTCTATTTCGCCGACGAAGCGATCATCACCACGAACCCGGAAGTCTCCTCGGTGCGCGACTCCGATCGCATTCTGGGTATTCTGGCGTCTAAATCTCGCCGCGCCGAGAACGGTGAAGATCCGATTAAAGAACATCTGCTGTTGACGCGCTACAACCCGGGCCGTGTCAACCGGGGCGACATGCTCAGTATGGAAGATGTGCTGGAGATCCTGCGCATCAAACTCGTCGGCGTTATCCCGGAAGATCAGTCTGTTCTGCGCGCCTCTAACCAGGGCGAGCCGGTTATTCTGGACATCAATGCAGACGCAGGTAAAGCGTATGCCGATACGGTAGACCGCCTGTTGGGAGAAGAACGTCCTTTCCGCTTCATTGACGAAGAGAAGAAAGGTTTCCTCAAACGCCTGTTCGGAGGATAAGTTATGGCATTACTGGATTTTTTTCTCTCGCGGAAAAAGAGTACAGCGAACATCGCGAAAGAGCGATTGCAGATTATTGTCGCCGAGCGTCGTCGTAGTGACGCCGAGCCGCATTATTTACCGCAGTTACGTAAAGATATTCTTGAGGTCATTTGTAAGTATGTACAAATTGATCCGGAAATGGTCACCGTTCAGCTTGAACAGAAAGACGGCGATATTTCCATTCTCGAACTTAACGTCACTCTGCCGGAAACTGAAGAGTCGAAATAAGAGCTTTATTGAGATAATTCCTGAAAAAAAAGGCAGAGCAATCTGCCTTTTTTATTATTAGTGATTCCTCTGTCGCGGCAGTGATGATGCGTGAAATACGAAATTCACTTCTCCGCGAGCGATACCGGTTCGGCTATTTTCGCTATTGCATAGCAGACAAACAGCGGCTGAACCGGAACTTAGTGGTGCAGCATTTCATCCACCACGGCCTGCGCCTTGAGTTGATAAGGGTAATAGGTTGGCCAGTTGTCCATCTCTTCCAGTAGCGCCTGCTGTGAGGTATTGCCCATAAAAAGGTGGAAATGGTTCGACGTGCGCGGCGCAATAATATGATCGCTGAACTGCACAAACTTTGGTGCTTTGCTGTTTGCCTCTTTGCATTCAAACAGATAGCGCACCCCTTTTTTACCTGATGTATAGGTCAGGATCTTGTATCCGGCATAATCATACTGACAGGAGGCAACCTGCTTGCCGGTATGAAACTCCATCACGCCATTTTCGATACCAATGGTATCGACTTCCGTCGCATACCCTTTACGGTAATAGGCTTTCACCTCTTCCGCCGTTTTGCCCTTATCCTTTTCCGCCTTCTGCTTAAAAACCGGATCCAGTTCGCCACTGACCAGATAAGGATAAACGGATTGCCACATGCCCTCCCAGTCGGTAAGCGCCCTGTCCCTGACATTGCTATCCACAAATTCGCCTTGCGCCGCCTTCTGTTCCATTTCTGTCAACGGCACGCCATGCGCGTGATCGCCGTGGGCAAAGGCATAACTGCTAAACCACAGCATTCCCAGAGAAACGGATAATTTTTTCCAATGAATCACCAACGTCGTACCCTCAATCAAGTGAACAAGATGAAATGTTATATTATAACAATACAATTTATTCAACACTGCGGAGCGTAAATGATGGAAACTTGATCTGGTCACTTTTTATGCAAAAAGCAGATTCGATATACTAAAACCGGAGACAAAAAACAGGAGGTAATGACTATGTATCGTTCTGTTCTGGTGCCCATTGATATCTCAGAAGCCGATCTCACCCGGCAACTTATCCCTCAGGTCAAAATTCACGCCAAAACGGCGAAAGTCCATTTTCTGGCAGTCATTCCCTCAGTCCCCTTTTATGCTTCCCTGGGGCTCGCTTACTCTGGCGAACTCCCGGATAAAAATGGACTGCAGACGAAGGCATCACAGAAACTCGACGAGATTGTGAAACAATTCGATATCCCTGAAGGCCGTGTTCAAAAGCATGTGGTATACGGTCCCCCGAAGGATCAGATTCTGAAACTGGCGGATGCCGTCAGTGCTGACCTGGTGATCATCGCCTCACACCAGCCCGGTATCTCAACGTACCTGCTGGGTTCTACCGCTGCCGCCGTGGTACGCCACGCACACTGTCCTGTGCTGGTGGTACGCTGAGTCGTAAACGGGAGTCTGCTGGCTCCCGTTTATGTCATTTTCACGATCCAGTCGCGGAAGATTTCCATCGCGGGCGTCATCGGTTTCGACTTCAGATGGGTAAGCCAGTAACCGCCCATGCTGATCTCAATTTCAAAGGGACGAACGAGTTGTCCGGCTGCCAGTTCTCTGGCGAACATCATTGCCGGAACCAGTGCCGCACCGCCGGTATGGATGACCGTTTCAATCATCAGGCGTGAGGAGTCAAAAACAGCGCCATTGATCCGTTCAGCCGTCACACCTGCCGCCGCAAACCAGTTATCCCACTCATCTGCCCGGTATGAACGCAGAAGATCCTCTTGCAGAAGATCGGCGGGCTGGCTAAGCCGTTGCGCGGTTTCTGGCGTGCACAGGACGGTCAGCGGCGCCTCGCACAGCATTTCGTTATGGGTAGCGGGCCACTGACCGCTACCAAAGCGGATGGCAAAATCCAGCCCTTCCGCCGCCAGATTCACGACGTTGTTATTTGTGCGCAGGCGTAACTCAACGAAGGGATGCGCCTGCCGGAATTGTTCAATGCGCGGCAGTAACCAGCCAACGGCAAAAGTACCAACCGCGGCGACCGTGAGCACCTCACGATACTCCCCGCCCTCAAACTTACGGAAAATGGTGTCAATTTGGCCAAAGGCGTCGGTCAGGACGGCAAACAGCGCCTGCGCCTCATCCGTCATTTCCAGCCCTCTGGGCAGGCGTTTAAAAAGCACTCTGTTCAGGCGATCTTCCAGAATACGCACCTGCTGGCTGACGGCGGCCTGCGTGACGCAGAGTTCCAGTGCCGCTCGTGTAAAACTCAAATGGCGAGCCGACGCCTCAAAGGCGCGTAGCGCATTGAGGGGAAGATGAGAACGCATAATAAAAACTCATAAGATTTTCTTTATCCCAGGGTAAATTCTTCTCGCTTGTTAAGCAAGCACTGATAGCGGATAGTCCTGGCACCGCAGAGATATCTTGCGCCTTTAATTCTCTTTCTTCTTTTGTCTGTTTGAGTGGAAAAAATGAAAGCGCTTATTGATCCATTCACTGATTATCAAGGACGTTATGTATGTTAAAAATACGATTCCATCAGACGCTACTTATCGCTGGCCTGCTCGCTTTCTTTGTCGGCAGCTCGCCGCTTTCAGCCCGTGAGCAAGCGACAACCACGCAGATCCAACAGAAACTTGCAGCATTAGAAAAACAATCGGGTGGTCGACTGGGCGTTGCGCTGATTAATACCGCCGATCGGTCGCAAATCCTATATCGCGGCGACGAGCGCTTTGCCATGTGCAGCACCAGTAAGGCGATGGTCGCTGCCGCGGTATTAAAACAAAGCGAAACTCAACATGATATTTTGCAGCAGAAAATGGCCATCAAAAAAGCCGATCTGACGAACTGGAATCCGGTGACGGAAAAATATGTCGATAAAGAGATGACATTAGCGGAGCTAAGTGCTGCCGCTCTGCAATACAGCGATAACACGGCGATGAATAAACTGCTTGAGCATCTGGGTGGCACCGGCAACGTCACGGCTTTTGCCCGTTCGATTGGCGACACCACGTTTCGCCTGGACCGGACAGAACCCGAACTGAACACCGCCATTCCGGGTGATGAACGCGATACCACAACGCCACTGGCGATGGCGAAAAGCCTGCACAAGCTGACGCTGGGCGATGCGCTGGCAGATACACAACGTGCACAACTGGTTGCATGGTTGAAAGGCAATACAACCGGCGGCCAGAGCATTCGTGCCGGACTGCCTGAAAACTGGGTGGTTGGCGATAAAACCGGAGGCGGTGATTATGGCACGACCAATGATATCGCGGTTATCTGGCCCGAAGGTCGTGCGCCGCTGATCCTCGTCACCTACTTTACACAGCCACAACAGGATGCCAAAGGACGTAAAGATGTTCTGGCCGCCGCCGCAAAGATTGTGACGCAAGGGCTTTGAGCCAGGCCAGTAAGCGAAGAAAGCAAAAAGGCCCAGACAAATGTCTGGGCCTTCAAATTTGGGCCGCCATCGAGGCCTCGAACCCCGTTCCCTACAACAAAAGTCGTTCGCTCTTCCAGATGAGCTAATGGCGGTCTGCCGGTCTTTATTTCTGATTGAGAATCTACTCATTATCAGAACCGGGCGGGATAATACATAACTCAAATTACCCCTGCAATAGCTATGGACGATTTTCTATTATTATTCCCGTCCGTTTGCTCGTTATTCAGACAAAGCAATGTGTCAACGATGATATATTGCGCAATAACGTGACTTCTTTTTCCAGCGGACTGAGACAACCCAAATCTGTAGAGAGCTCAGCTATTCAGGGACATGGGCTTATTACCCCCCGGCGTATAGCACACCGGCCCGGATTCACCCGGGCTGGCGCGCATAGAGGTAGGCCGTCGCCCGTGATACCCCTAAATGCTGCGCCACCGTGTCCATGGATTTACGTACATTCAACAATCCTTCTTTTCGTAACTGTTGAATCAGAATCTTTCTGTCTTCGGTTTTAAGCGCGCGCGCCGTGGTGGCGCGTTTCGCGGCAAAATCATCGATTCGCTGGCGAATCACTTCAGTACTTCCGGGGTCAAGATGTTCACGCACCGGAGAACACTCTGTTTCAGTAAAACGCGCCAGCGCGCTCTGCATCCCCCGGAAAAGCGTCATATCGACATTAAGGCATAGTGCGGCGACGTATTTGCCCTCTTCATCCTTAATGCCAATAGACGTACTTTTTACCGGACGGCCATCGGCAAACTGATTACCGTAGTTGGCAATAATTTCAGGAAAATCCGCAGACGCAATCCTTGCCAGCCCGAGTTCCGTGGCCGGTTGCCCAGCCTCACGTCCGGATAAATTATTATGTATCGACATAATCGCATGCTCAGGATCCTTGAGATCATGAACAACCACTTCGCAAAAGGGAGCAAACGTTTCGCTTAATCCCTTCGCGATAGTGTCAAGCTGGCTGAGAAGTGAATTCTCGTCGTTTTTTGGCATGCCGTTCTCCTGCAGTGATGCCCGTTGTTATTATTGCTATCCGTTTATTTCCCGGCCAGAAACTCACCGTAGCGCGCGATATCCACGTTGCCGCCGCTAATAATAATGCCGACTTTTTTCCCGCTGAGTTCCGCTTTTCTCGCCCTTGCAGCGGCAAAGCCAAGACAGCCGGTGGGTTCAGCAACAATTTTCATGCGTTCCGCCATAAACTTCATCGCGGCAATAAGTTCATTATCTGAAACGGTCAGAATATCATTAACGTATTTTTGAATCAGCGGAAACGTATAGTGCCCGAGATGTTGTGTCTGTGCGCCATCAGCGATCGTTTTTGGCGTATCGATGTGAACGATTTTTCCGCTTCGAAACGACTGCTGTCCGTCGTTACCGGCTTCAGGCTCCACGCCATAAATAATGCAATCTGGAGAGAGTTGCCGGGCTGCCAGTGCTGAACCAGAAAGCAACCCCCCGCCCCCCAGACAGACAAATAGAACATCCAGTGGGCCGACCTCCTCAATCAACTCTTTGGTTGCCGTGCCCTGGCCGGCGATAACATGGGGATGATCGTAGGGAGGGATGAGCGTCAGTCCTTGTTTTTCAGCCAGTTCACGACCAATCTGTTCACGATCTTCCGTATAGCGATCGTACATAACAACATTGCCGCCATACCCCTTGGTCGCCGCCACTTTCGCGGCTGGCGCATCATGCGGCATGATGATTGTCGCCGGAATACCCAGCAATTTGGCTGACAGCGCTATCGCCTGGGCATGATTTCCGGAAGAAAATGTCACCACGCCAGCAGCACGCTGTTGCGGCGTAAACTGGCGTAATGCATTCATCGCCCCACGAAACTTAAAGGCTCCCATACGCTGGAGGTTTTCACATTTAAAGAAAACATCAGCGCCAAATTCCTCATTGACGGTCCGGGACGTCATCACGGGCGTCTTGTTTGCATATCCTTTAATGCGCTCGGCGGCGGCGGCAACATCAGCATATTCAGGACGTGTAGTCTCACTCATTTTTTCACCTTTATACTGTTAAGCGTTGGGCTTATTGCGCCAGCGCGATCGCTTCCACTTCTAAGGCTGAGCCATAATGCAGCTCTGCAACCCCTGCAACGACACGAGATGGACGGAAATCACCAATCCATTCGGCGTAGATTTCGTTAAACGTCGGCCAGAGATTGATATCTGTCACATAGACACGGACAGAAACCAGATGCTGGCGGGATACACCGGCCCCCTTCAGGCAGGCATCGACATTTTCCAGAACTTGTCGGGTCTGTTCCGCAAAAGACGCCCCCGCCATTTTCTCACCGCGTTGGGTGACTGGCAGTTGTCCTGAGATAAAAACAAATCCCCCGGCGGTCACGCTTGCCGAGTAGTGGCCTGCGGGGGGAAGCCCATGAGATGCTGAGTTCAGTGTGATATCCGGGTGCATGTGTAGCTCTCCTGCGTTTCAGATTTAATACATTATGTATTAAATCATACTTTTTGTATTATTGATTTATACACCACATTGCGCTGTGCGACTACCCCTTGTTTTGGCGTCCGCCGTTTCTGCCCCTCGCTTATGTGACAGAGATCGCGGTTATGATTTGCTTCAGGAAATTAAAAGGTTCGATAATGGAGGCAATCGACATATTGAATCCGAATGGGATGCGGAGTGATGAAATTAACCATACTGGTAGATAACAATACTTACATTGACAGGTATTTGACTGGAGAACCTGGCGTTTGCTATTTCATCGAATGCTCAGGGTTAAACATTCTTTTTGATGTTGGTTACTCTGATGTTTTTTTAAAAAATGCACAGCTTCTGGGGATCGACCTTACGCGCATTGATAAAATTGTATTATCACATGGGCATAACGATCACACCTGGGGGTTAAACCATTTGTTCCAGCATTACGACCGAATGCCGTCACCTCCCGCAAAGAAAGTTGATATCATCGCCCACCCCGCCGCATTTATGCCTAAATTTTATGAATCAAAACCCATTGGGATGAACCATAATGCATTTTGCGTCGATTACTTCTTTAATGTTGTCAGTTCCACGCACCCTCTGAAATTATCCGAAGACATCACGTTTTTAGGGCAAATTCCTCGTCTTAATCATTATGAAGCGCAGCATCCGGTAGGCCACACGCATAATCATGATGGTGAGTTAACGGCCGATTACGTGATTGACGATAGCGCAATGGCAATTAAAACAAAGGATGGACTGGTGATTGTCACCGGATGCTCACATGCCGGGATTTGTAATATTATCGAGTACGCAAAATCCGTCACTGGAGAATCAAGAGTCGCCTCCGTTATAGGCGGTTTTCATCTGCTTAATGCCGATGAAACGTTACTCTCAGAAACCGGGAAATATCTCAGCGCATTGTCTGCTGATTCGCTTTATCCCAGCCATTGCACCGATCTTGCCGCAAAAATCCATCTCTCCCGTTATGTGGATCTCAACGAAGCGGGCGTAGGACTCACGCTGAACTTCCCCCTGTAGCTTCGGGCTGCTGGTGACGGTCACCTGACCACCAGCAGATCGGAAAAACGCGTCGTGTAGCGCGGAGAAAGCATCTGTCGTTTCAGTTGCCAGGGTTGCTGAATACCCTGCCCGACAAAGTACAGCGTTCCTCTCCCCTTTTTGGCGTTGAGCGAATCAAGGACGTCCATCAACTTCTCGCTGCCGGGACGCGGTGCGTTATCATCGAACAGATTGAGTTGCGCCACGCCCTGGCTGAAAAAATCGCCGAGCATGACCCCGGCCTTCTGATAACGATGCCCCTCTTTCCAGATAGCATCGAGGCATCGCGTGGCCGCGCTGATGATGTCCCGACTGTCCTGCGTCGGTGTCAGTAGTTTCACGGACGCGCTATTGCTGTAACAGGGCTCATTCGGCACAAACGGCGACGTCTTCACGAATGTCGAGACAAACCGGCAATACTGATGTTCACTCCGGAGTCTCTCTGCCGCCTGGCTCGCGTAAGCGCAAATCGCCTGGCGCATCGGTTCGTATTCCGTAATGCGCTCACCGAATGACCGACTGAAAATGATCTCCTGCTTCACGGGCGCAAATTCCTCAAGCGCCAGACAGGGCTCGCCGCGTAACTCCCGCACGGTTCTTTCCAGCACCACATTGAAATGCTTGCGTATCACCGCGATGTGCGTATCTGCCAGATCGAGTACCGTGTTTATGCCCATCGCAGTCAGCTTTTTGCTGATACGACGGCCAACGCCCCATACCTCATCAACCGGCAGAGCCGCCATCAATTTTCGCTGCCGTTCGAGATTCGACAGATCCACAACCCCGCCCGTCTGCTGCGGCCACTTTTTCGCCGCGTGGTTAGCCAACTTGGCCAGCGTTTTTGTCTGCGCAATCCCCACGCCGAGCGTCAGATGTGTCTGCTGTAAGACCGTGTTGCGGATCTCTTTGCCAAAATCCGTGAGATCCCGACAGTTTCGAACCCCTGTCAGATCGCAAAACGCCTCGTCGATACTGTAAATTTCAACGCGGGGTGCCAGCGCGTCGAGCGTCGTCATAACCCGATTGCTCATGTCGCCGTAGAGTTCGTAATTCGAACTGAAACATACCACCCCATGACGCCGGAACGCCTCTTTTTGCCTGAAGTAAGGTGCTCCCATGATCGCCCACGGTTTCGCTTCGGGGCTGCGGGAAATCACACAGCCATCGTTATTCGACAGCACAACAACGGGTCTCCCGCGCAGATCGGGCCTGAACACCGTCTCACAGGAGGCATAAAACGAATTCACATCGCATAGTGCAAACATGGCGCACCCCAAAAATACTGTATTTATAACCAGTATTATTTAAGATATTTTCTGACTTGCAAGCAAAATCCTGGCGATTTTCCTTAGTGGATTGTTCTGCCTGAAAAAATCATCGGTTATCCACAGAAACGGTGCATAACCCTGTGGGTGAGTGACATGACGTTGTTAATCCGATTTGTTCACATGCCGTGTCCACACGTCAGTCGGACATCTCCGTTCTTCTCCCCAACCGCGTAAATCGAAATTTGCATGTCTGCTCACAAAACAGGCAGGTCAATTATCGATCAACATCACATTAATATTTTATTAACATATCTACCATTGGTATTACCACTCAAGACCACTGGTGAATCGCATGGAAATCAAGCGTGAAGTAACGGAAAACTGCAGCGGGCATGACCGCGTTGTTAAATTTTTACGCGAACAACTGTTAGGCGGGGCATTAAAAGCAGGCGATAGCCTGCTACCCGAGCGCGAGCTGTCTGCAAAATTAGGGGTCAGCCGTCCGGTATTGCGGGAAGCGCTGAGAGCGCTTGCCATGATAGGCGCTGTAGAGATCCGTCACGGGATCGGCACCGTTGTCACAAAACCGGATGTTTCGCTTTTCGGCGAATTTTTCACCTTCGTACTGGCTCATCAGCCGAACGTGGTTGATGACGTTATGCAAGCCCGAATCGCCATTGAACGTCAGGCGATCCGCCTGGCCTGCCGCCGGGGAACACAGAGTGATTACGACAGGTTAGCGGACTGTCTGCGTGAAATCAGCGAAACGATCCATGTGCCGGAATCAGGTGGACGAGCAGACTTTCGCTTCCATGAAACCATGGTTAACGCATCAGGTTCGCCAACGCTTATCAGTATTTATCAGTCCATTGGCGTACTGATGCAGCGCTCTCACCTCGACAGACGTGAACAAATTATTCAGGTGGAAGGCATTGAAGCATTTCTCATTGACCATCACCGCGCCATTTTTGCCGCCATCGTCGAACGTGACGAAGACAAAGCCGATGAATTATTAAGTCGCCATTTTGAAATTGGGGCGGATTTTCGTCGCCGCGCCACCATTCGCATGGTTGGTTCCCCGTCCATTACTCCTACACCGTAAAAAGGATAAACAGATGCAGATCGTCATTGGCAGTGACCACGCCGGATTCCAGCTCAAACAAGAACTCATTCAGTGGCTGCAACAGGCAGGCCACCAGATTAACGATATCGGGAGTTACAACCCCGATCCGGTGGATTTTCCTGACATTGCGTATGCCGTATGCAGCAAAGTGCGCGAGGAGAATGGTCTGCGCGGGATCCTGGTTTGCGGTACTGGCGTGGGCGCGGTGATTGCCGCGAATAAAGTAAAAGGCATCCGCGCTGCCGTTTGTCATGACGTGCATTCCGCACACCAGGCGGTTGAGCACGATGACGTGAATGTGATGTGCATCGGCGCACAGATCGTTGGCCCCTGGCTGGCGCGCGATCTCATTGACGCATTTTTGCAGGCGACCTTTGTTCAGGATGCAGACTTCGTCCGTCGCGTCGAGAAATTGGCCTTACTCGAGCAGAATAACTGATCAATCTGAAGGAAATCATAATGAAAACGACTCATTCCGGTGTTGTTGGCTTTCTTGGCTTAGGCGTGATGGGGCGCGAGATGGCACGCAATCTTGCGCAGGCGGGCTATACCGTACGCGCGTTTGATATCGTCAGTAGCGCAGGCGATACGTTGCGTCCGTTCGGTATTGAAATTGTCAGCGATATCCCCTCCGCCGTCCGCGATGCCGATATCGTTATCTCAATGCTGCCGGACACGCCCCAGGTAGAAGAGATCGTGCGTGGCCCGCAGGGACTGCTGTCTGTGCCGCCACGCGGAAAACTGTATGTGGACATGAGCACCATTGCCCCTGAAGCCACCCGCAAGCTGAGCCAGGCGCTCCAGGCCGTCGGCGTCACCATGCTTGATGCGCCCGTCTCCGGCGGACCGATTGGTGCTAAAAATGGCACGCTGACCATCATGGTCGGCGGCGACGCGAAGGGTTTTGAGCAAGCCACACCTTATCTGCGCGCCATGGGGACGACGTTAAATCATGTTGGCGCATCCGGTGCCGGACAGACCGTGAAGCTGTGTAACCAGCTGATTTGCGGGATCAATATTCAGGCGATTTGCGAAGCACTGGCACTGGCGCGCGCCTGGGATATCAATTTGCCACAAATGCGGGAAGTGCTGCTGGGTGGTTCTGCGGCCTCATGGATGCTCGACAAACTGGCTCCGGCCATGATCGAAGGTGATACCTCCGCCGGTTTTCGCATCGATCTGATGATGAAAGATCTCCGTCTGGTTTTAGAAGCCGCGCAAAAGCATCCCGTTCCCCTTCCGGCGACCGCCCTTGTGGCGAGCCAGTATCAGAATGCGCAGGCCTATGGTGAAGGTGCAAATGGTAACCAGGCGCTGTTCAAAGTCTATGACCGGTTGACCGGTCAACGGACCGCAAACACAAATTAACCGGGGCGAAAGTCATGATGCTCGATTTCACAGCAATACTTTCACAATGGCAGCTCTTGTTGGACGGTGCGACATTGACCGCCAGACTGGCCTTAGTGACGACAGTGACGGGTTTTCTGATAGGCACACTCTGTGCCATTGCCCGACGCTCTCAATCCAGAGTGTTTGCGAGAGTCGCGGCAATCTATGTTGAATCCATTCGCAATACGCCATTTCTGGTACAAATTTTTCTGGTTTATTTCGGTCTGTCGAGCATGGGGTTTTCGTTTACCGCCTTCACCGTCTCTGTAATTGCGTTGACGATTAATGTGGGCGCCTATACCGCAGAAATTATGCGTGCAGGGTTTGAATCCGTGCATAAAGGACAATGGGAGGCCGCTGAAACCCTGGGATTAACCAAATGGCAGCAATACTGGCATGTTGCATTACGACCCGCGATCGAGCGCGTTTATCCTTCGCTGACCAGTCAGTTTATTTTATTAATGCTGGCCTCATCGGTGACCTCGCAAATATCCACTGAAGAACTCACCGCGACTGCGAATTTTATTCAATCAGAAACCTACCGCCCCTTTGAAACTTTCGTGATTGTGGCGGGGATTTATATCGCCCTCTCGCTGTTAATGCGGCTGATATTCTGGCTGTTTGGACAGGCTATTTTTCCTCGCCGTCGCCGGCTTGGCACCATGATTTAGGGAGTCATGACGATGAATATTCCCCTCAATTTCGCCCATATTCAATTTCTGCTGGAAGGCACACTGTGGACAATCGTCCTGTCACTTATGGCGTTCGGCGGCGGTGGCATAATGGGTTTTCTGATAGCTCTGGGCCGCATCGCACCGGTTCGTGCAATACGTCTGGTCATTTCAACCTGGGTGCAGTTAATTCAGGGGACGCCTCTGCTGATTATCATGTTCATGGTCTATTTCGGATTGCCGCAACTGGGCATGACGATTTCGCCCTTACTGGCCGCCGGACTGTCTCTCACCATTTATGCCAGCGCCTATCTGGGCGAAATCTGGCGAGGGTGTATTCAGGCCGTTCCCCGCGCGCAATGGGAGGCGGCGGAATGTCTGGCGCTTTCCCGCACGCAGCGCATGTTTAAAGTCGTTCTGCCGCAAGCCATCAAGCTTGCCACACCGCCAACCGTGGGATTTTCGGTTCAAATCATCAAAAACACGTCACTGGCTTCTGTCGTGGGGTTTGTCGAACTGGCTCGAGCCGGACAACTGATTAATAACTCGATTTTTGAGCCATTTATTATCTATCTCATTGTTGCTGCATTGTATTTTTGTCTGTGCTTTCCCGTATCGGTATTAAGCCGTCGGCTTGAACAGGGTGCGCCAGAGAAAAAAGGGAAGCCTGTACAAACCGTGAGTCCACGAATCAATTAAGTGCTGAAGGTTAATACTATGCCCATTATTACTCTCAGAAACGTACAAAAAAGCTTTGGCGACAATCCGGTGCTGAAAAACGTCTCTTTTTCCGTGAATCAGGGGCAGGTTGTGGCACTGATTGGCGCCAGCGGTTCAGGTAAAAGTACGGCACTGCGCTGTATTGATCGACTGGAAACCATCAATGGCGGCAGCATTGAAGTCTGTGGGCACAACGTTGACGATCCACACCTCAACCTGCGCAAGTTGCGACAGGACGTCGGGATTGTGTTCCAGAGTTACAACCTGTTTCCCCATTTGACGATAGAGCAAAACATTACGTTAGGCCCGGTCTCCGTCCAAAAAATGGCGAAAGCGGAAGCCAAAAGGCTGGCATTGTCCGTACTCGACCAGGTGGGCCTGGCCGATAAGGCAGACAGCTATCCCGAGCAACTCTCGGGCGGGCAGCAACAGCGCGCCGCCATCGCCCGTTCCCTGGCGATGAAACCCAAAGTGATGTTGTTTGATGAAGTCACATCGGCATTAGACCCAAAACTCACCGGAGAAGTCCTGCGCGTTATTGAGCGCCTGGCGGGAAGTGGCATGACCATGATTATGGTCACTCACGAAATGAATTTCGCCCGTCGGGTCGCCGATAAAATTATCTTTATGCATCAGGGAACCGTCCATGAAAGCGGCACGGTAGAGATCCTGAAAACGCCGGGCACGGCGGCATTACAGGAATTTATTTCTAACGATTTGTGAACCACTCACCCAGCGAAATATCCTACGAAGGAAAATAATATGAGCCCTGCTAAAAAAATCTTACTGCTCGTGTCGTTACTGTCCACCGTCATTACCCTTCCTGCTTCGGCAAATGTCCTGGAAGAAATTCAAAAACGCGGTGAAATACGCGTTGCCACCGATTTATCCATTCCACCTTCAGGCATGTTGGATGCCGCAATGAAACCAGTGGGATCCGATGTTGAAACCGCGGAGTTGTTGGCTAAAGACTGGGGCGTGAAACTGAAATTCATTGAAACAACCGGTCCGACGCGGATACCTAATTTACAGACCGGGAAGGCTGATATCATCATATCCACCCTTTCCGTCACGCCACAACGTGCGCAGGTTATTGATTTTAGCCGAGCCTATGCCGGGTTACGATCGGTCATTGGCGCGCCGGCGGCCACGAAAATCAGCGACTGGAACGATTTAAAAGGACATGCGATTACCGTCACCCGTGGCACGACGCAGGATTCAATGCTGACCAAAGAGGCGATGAAAAATGGTGTCACCATTCAACGCTACGATGACGATGCCACGCTGGTTACGGCGGCGGTGAGCGGTCAGGCTTACGCGGTCGCCACCTCTGCCACACTGGTGAATCAGATTAAGAAGCAAAACCCTGATTTGGCATTTGAACCTAAAATGACCCTTACCGTATTTGATTTAGCCATTGGCCTGAAAAAGAATGAGCCAGAGCTAAAAGAAAAACTCGATCAGTGGATTGTCACGAATCTCAAAAACGGGAAGCTGAATGCCATTTATGAAAAATATCATGGCGAACCTATTCCGGCAGAGATTATTAACCGACCATAATTACCCTGACGCTACCGTGTTTACATAAAATCTTACCGTGCATCCCGATATTATACCCAGATATCAGAGGCGCTATCTGGATGCACGCCACCCGGTTCAGTTCACCGCTTTCACAATAAATGTCACAACACCAAAAATATCCAGTCCACCCTCACTGCCGATGATGATGGGTGAATACGCGCGATTCATCGGATTAAGCTGAACGGTAGGCCGCAACTGCAATCGCTTAACCGTAAACTCTCCCTCCACCGCCGCAATCACGATATCTCCGTGACGGGCAGTGAGTGAACTGTCCACCACCAGCAGATCGCCATCGCCGATCCCCGCGTCGATCATCGAGTCGCCAGCCGCTTTCACAAAATAGGTCGAACTGGGATGCTGAACCAGTAACGCGTTGAGATCGATACGTTGCTCAACATAATCGGTCGCCGGGCTGGGAAACCCGCACGAAACCCGCTCGCTGAAAAGGGGGACGGCGATAACTTCACGCCGTTGCGCAGGTCTGTACAACGTCATAATGCACACCTTGAATACTGTTTTTATATACAGTAATTTGAACTCAGGCAGGGATCAAGTCATTGGCAAAACGTCGCGGCGCAAAGTTTCGCCGTATTGCGCGTAAGCATTTATTGATCCTACAAATATGCGATTTGTAAATTCTTGCGCAGGATGACGAGGTCCGTCCGTTTTAGGGCAGGCATTGTGCGGGGAGTGTTTTCGGGAAGCATAAAAAACCGGCTAATGGCAGCCGGTTCCCGCGTTGCGTGGTGTCACTTACCAACCGCAGACGTCGTGCTCATTTTCCGTATCGTAGGAACGTACGGTATTGACGAGATCTTTCACCACTTCGGCGGCGACGTCAGGTACCAGTAAGGTCATTGGCGCTTCAGTTTCGTAATCAACAGAAACGCCATTGCTGTTATTCGTCACGGTGACGGTATAGGTTGCTTTGCCCATGATTATTTCTTCCCGGTATGAATGACTTTTCGTTGATTCGCGCTTTCCATCAGGACCTCTGGCGCGACGAAAAAGTCGATATTGAAATAGGTGTCATCGGTCATCACTTCGATGTTATGCCACTTTTCCGGTGGAAACACACCAAACTGACCCGCTTCGATGATCATCACTGTTTCCGCTTCTGGACTGTGTTCATCCGCATATCCGAGATATTTGACCGCCCCCTGCATCACCGACAGACGGGGATACACTCCCGGTCGGGTTCCTTTATCAAGATGGCGTTCGAAAATTCCGGCAGGTGCTGTTTCTTTGTTCCAGAACGGTGTGGCGCGTGTGTGGATATGATTTTGTGGAATCTGAAGCATGTCCTTCCCTCTTCCAGTCGGTAGGATGCGATTATAAGTAAACCGCTGTTCCAGAAAGGTTACGCTTCATAACTGGCATTTTAAATACCATTTATTGGTTATTCTTTACCGAACGGCAAAATGGGTTATTCATGGGGTAACGGAACAAAAAGCCCGCCTGAGTGGCGGGCCTCCTGGCTTACGACTGCAGTGTCGCCAGTCGCGCGGCGAAACCGACAAAAATCAGGCCGATCAGCGAATTTCCGACCTTCGCCAGTTTCTTTTTGGTACGAATGTATTGTGTGACAAAGGCCCCCGAGACGATAAGGAAACTCAGGTAGCAGAAGCTCACCACTTCAAGCGTGATTGCTAAGATGAAGAATGACAGTCCCGCATGCGGCGCATTCACATCAATAAACTGCACAAAGAAGGAGACGTAGAACAGAATCGCTTTCGGGTTCGTCAGGCTCAGCACTAACGCACGTTTAAAAATGGCACCAAAGGGAACCGCTTCTTCATCAGCGTCGCCGCCTTTTGCTTTAAGCGTGGCATAGAGGATTTTTGCCCCCAGATAAAGCAGGTAAAAGGCACCGAGATAGCGGACGATATTAAACAATACTGGCGTTGTTTTAATCAGCGTTGCCACCCCGGCATACGCCAGAAACATAAGTACCGCATCGCCAATAAATACGCCGCTTGCCGCAAGGTAACCGCCCTTCATTCCACGTCCGATGCTGTTTTTCAGCACAAATATCGTGTTCGGTCCCGGGACGAGGACAATAAAAATAGCCCCGACCAGATAAGTCCAGTAATTCAGTACACCATACTCTGCAAACACCTTAACCTCTTCTTCCTGAAACCACTTTTTCGCTTAATGGCGAAACAATATGCTAACGGATGCACCTGCTCAAGGGAAGCGCTTTACCCACGCCTTTATTTCAGTGAAAAGGTTGGATAGCGCTCGGCAAAATAGTGGCGTAAGAATTCCACCGTAATACGGACTTTGGCCGATGTGGCCAGTCGTGAAACATACACCGCCCAGATATTGGCCGGTTGGTAATACTCCGGCAGGACATGCACCAGATGACCACTGGCGATGTTATCGCAGACATCCCACCAGGAACGCAGCGCAATCCCCTGCCCGTCAAGGCACCACTGATGCACAATCTCACCATGATTCGATGACAGTGGTCCGTTCACCTTAATAACGTGCTCCCCCTCTTTATTTTGCAATTGCCAGATCCCAAAAGGATGGTCGCGCTCTTTGATCACTAAGCAGGAACAGGTGGCGAGATCGGCAAGTTGTTTGGGCGTACCGTGCTGCGCCAGGAACGAGGGAGAAGCGCAAAGGATTCGGTAGTTCGTCCCCAGCTTGCGGGCAATCAAATTCGGCGCAATGTCATCGCCAATGCGGATATCGAGATCGACACCTTCATTAGCCAAATCCACCAAGCGGTCTTCCACATCAAAGCGCAACTCCAGTTGCGGATACTGTCTTGCGAGGGCGGACAGTGCAGGTGCCACAACC
This sequence comes from Citrobacter amalonaticus Y19, assembly GCF_000981805.1. Taxonomy (NCBI): domain Bacteria; kingdom Pseudomonadati; phylum Pseudomonadota; class Gammaproteobacteria; order Enterobacterales; family Enterobacteriaceae; genus Citrobacter; species Citrobacter amalonaticus. Next base: position 1,929,866 of record NZ_CP011132.1, read on the forward strand.
TGCCGACCGAAACCAAAACTACTGATAATTCGCAACATTCCTTGCGGAACCTGACGAACATCAGAGAGTTCATCCATCATCTGATCGACATCGTGCAGAATACGCTGCGCCCATTCATAGATGCGCTCGCCCTCTTCAGTAATGGTGACGCGACGCGTGGTACGGTGCAGTAAAACCACATTCAGGTTCTGTTCAAGCAGCGCAATACGTTTACTGACATAAGCCGGTGAAACCCCCAGTTCCTGGGCAACGGCGGCGAATCCCGCCCGTCGGGCGACCAGAATAAAGACACGCAAATCAGTCAGCAGAGGAGGATTATTCATGATCTGTGTTTTATGTTTCACCAGTTGGAGAGATTAACTGTCGATCAGTCAATTATAGGATAAGGAGAAAGTCAATTTCGCTCCCCTACAAGTGAGAACTGGTATGAAGAAAACCTGTCGTATTGCCGCCATTCCCGGAGATGGTATCGGTAAGGAAGTGCTGCCCGAAGGCATTCGCGTTTTGCAGACAGCCGCCAGGCGTTGGGACCTGTCGCTCAGCGTGGAAACGTTCGAATGGGCCAGCTGTGATTATTACCTTGAGCACGGGAAAATGATGCCGGATGACTGGCGTGAGCAGTTATCCTCCTTTGACGCCATTTACTTTGGTGCCGTCGGCTGGCCGGAGACGGTTCCGGACCATATTTCCCTGTGGGGTTCGCTGCTGAAATTCCGTCGGGAATTTGATCAGTATGTGAATCTGCGCCCGGTTCGCCTCTTTCCCGGTGTGCCCTGCCCGCTGGCTGGCAAGAAGCCGGGCGACATTGATTTCTACGTTGTGCGTGAAAACACCGAAGGGGAATATTCTTCGCTGGGCGGACATATTAATCCGGGTACCGAGCATGAGGTGGTCATTCAGGAATCCGTTTTCACCCGTCGGGGCGTGGATCGAATTTTGCGCTATGCGTTTGAATTAGCCCAAAGCCGCCCGCGAAAAACGCTGACGTCGGCGACCAAATCCAACGGTCTGGCGATCAGTATGCCGTTCTGGGATGCACGCGTGGAGCTTATGGCGCAGCACTATCCCGATATCCGCTGGGACAAGCAGCACATTGATATTCTTTGCGCCCGCTTTGTGATGCAACCGGAGCGCTTCGATGTGGTGGTCGCCTCGAATCTGTTTGGCGACATTCTTTCCGATCTCGGCCCGGCGTGTACCGGCACCATCGGCATTGCCCCCTCGGCTAACCTGAACCCTGAGCGCACCTTCCCGTCGTTGTTTGAACCGGTACATGGTTCCGCCCCGGATATTTATGGCAAAAACCTCGCCAATCCGATTGCGACCATCTGGGCCGGGGCGATGATGCTCGATTTCCTCGGCGCAGGAGATGCGAAATACACCGCCGCGCACGACGGGATTCTGGCGGCGATTGAACAGGTGATTGCGACGGGCCCCAAAACACCGGATCTGAAAGGCAGTGCGTCGACCCAGCAGGTCGGTGAGGCGATTTGCGCGAGTATATAAGGGTTCAATGCCTGATGGCGCTGCGCTTATCAGGCCTATGGTTGAGAGTCTCCAGGCCGGATCAGGCGTAGCCGCCATCCGGCAAAAACATTAAAGCGGATACTCTGCCAGCAACGCGTTGAGCGCCGTCGCCATCAACGCCGCCCGCCAGCCCCTGATGGCGCTGCGCTTATCAGGTCTACGGTTGAGAGTCTGTAGGCCGGATCAGGCGTAGCCGTCATCCGGCAAAGACATTAAAGCGGATACTCTGCCAGCAACACGTTGAGCGCCGTCGCCATCAACGCCGCCCGCCAGCCAGAAATCAATTCGGGCTCCGTACTCTGCGGTTTTAATTTCCAGTGCCAGTTGAGCAACTGGTTGATCTGACGGCGCGACGCCAGCAGTTCTGCGCTGACGTTATGTTCCGCACTCACTTCCGCTACCAGCGCTTTAATCGCCTTAAACGCTTTGCGATAACCCGGCATGTCCATCAGATTCAGCAACGGTTCCGGCAGTGCCTCTTCCGGCAGCGCCTGCGCTTTGGCCACCAGCGAGAGCAGCGTCTTACCGTGGAAGCGAATTTCACTGCCGGAAAGCCCCAGGCTGTCGAGTTCGCCCATGCTGCCAGGCATATAGCGCGCCACAGACCACAGGTGCTCTTCGCGAACCACGAAGTTAACGGCCAGATCGCGTTCACGCGCTTTACGCAGACGCCAGTCGGCAAGCAGTTGCAGGCAGGCCAGTTGGCGCGTGCGTAGCTGCCAGGCGTTGGTGATGTCGCGCCAGGCGTCCTCGGGTGCCAGTATCTCCTGACGACGAGCTTGCATCAGGCGGCACTCATCCAGCGCCGCAGACAGCCAGCCCGCGGCTTCGGTTTCCGCCATCAATTTTCCGGCAATCGGCAACAGATACCAGACATCCGCTGCGGCGTATTCGCACTGACGCTCAGTCAGTGGTCGCGCCAGCCAGTCGGTACGCGATTCGCTCTTATCCAGCGCCACGCCAGTGTACTCTTCCACCATCGATGCAAAGCCCCACGACAGCGGACGGCCACAAAATGCCGCCAGGATTTGCGTGTCAATCAGCGGTTGCGGCAGTTCGCCGAACGCATTGAGAAAGACTTCCAGATCTTCACTGCCCGCGTGCAGAAACTTGGTGATGGCGGTATCGCGCAGAATCGCTTTCAGCGGCGACCAGTCGCTAATGCCGTGCGGGTCGATCAGCGCGACATGTTCGCCGTCAAACAGTTGGATGAGACCTAACTGCGGATAATAGGTACGGGTACGAACAAACTCAGTGTCCAGGGCAATCGCAGGAAACGCACGGACCGCTTCGCACAGAGTCGCCAGCGCGTCGTCAGTGGTGATCATTTGGTAATTCAAATTGCATTCTCTTCGGTTTACGCCAAAAAAAACGCCGGATTCACCCGGCGTCAGATTGCTGACAAAGAAGGAAAAAACGGGGTTTTTCCTTCTTTGTGGTTATCAGCCGAAAATCAATAAATTGATTTTCCTGGTTTTTAATAAAGTGATCTCTGCTTGTCCGGTATCGGAAAAAGGTTTGTGACCACTTTCACGCCGGATTCACCCGGCGTTTGACGTGTTGCTTAACGCTCAGCCCTTATTGTCCACTTTGCCACGGGCTTCGTCACGCAATTCTCGACGTAAAATTTTACCGACGTTTGATTTCGGCAGTTCATCGCGGAATTCAACCAGTTTCGGGACTTTATAGCCCGTGAGCTGACGGCGGCAGAAGGTGACCAGCGCCTCCTCGGTGAGCGAAGCCTCTTTTTTCACCACAAAAATCTTCACCGCTTCGCCGCTGCTGCCGGAAGGAACGCCGACGGCAGCCACTTCCAGCACCCCCGGATGCTGCATCACCACATCTTCAATCTCATTGGGGTAAACGTTAAAGCCGGAGACCAGAATCATATCTTTCTTACGGTCGACAATGCGCAGGAATCCTTCATCATCCATGACCGCAATGTCACCCGTGTGCAGCCAGCCGTCTTTGATGATCTCATCCGTCGCGTCAGGACGCTGCCAGTAGCCCAGCATCACCTGCGGTCCTTTTACGCAAAGTTCACCCGGCTGATCGGGCGACACTTCGTTGTCGTCATCATCCACCAGTTTGGCTTCGGTCGACGGCACCGGCAAGCCGATGCTGCCGCTGTGATAATCAATATCGTGCGGGTTAACGCTGACCAGCGGCGCACATTCGGTCAAACCGTACCCTTCAAGCAGATACTGCCCGGTCAGCTTAACCCACCGTTCAGCCACCGCCTGCTGTACCGGCATGCCGCCGCCCGCAGAAAGATGCAAAGAGGAGAAATCCAGCTGCTGGAACTCTTTATTGTTCAACAGGGCATTAAACAAGGTATTCACGCCGGTCATAGCGGTAAACGGGTACTTCGCCAGCTCTTTTACCAGACCCGGAATATCGCGCGGGTTGGTGATCAGCAGGTTCTGCCCGCCCAGCTCAATAAACAGCAGGCAGTTCATGGTCAGGGCAAAAATGTGGTACAGCGGCAGCGCGGTCACCACCAGTTCTTTACCCGGGTGCAAAAGCGGCCCGTAAGTGGCTTTCACCTGCTCCAGGTTGGCCAGCATGTTGCGGTGCGTCAGCATCGCCCCTTTCGCCACTCCGGTCGTCCCGCCGCTGTACTGTAAAAACGCCAGATCCGCAGAAACCACTTCCGGTTTCACATACTGCATACGGTAACCGGCATGCAGCGCACTGCGAAAAGAGATCGCATCCGGCAGATGATATTTCGGCACCAGTCGTTTGATGTACTTCACCACGAAGTTCACCAGCGTGCCTTTGGCCGTGGAGAGCTGGTCGCCCATACGGGTCAGAATGACGTGCTTAACGCTGGTTTTATCAACTACTTTTTCCAGGGTATGGGCGAAGTTGGAGACAATCACAATCGCCGCCGCGCCGCTGTCGTTTAGCTGATGCTCCAGTTCGCGCGGGGTGTAAAGCGGGTTGACGTTCACCACGATCATCCCGGCACGCAGAATGCCAAACAGCGCCACCGGATATTGCAGCAGGTTTGGCATCATCAGCGCGACGCGGTCGCCTTTTTTCAGCCCCAGTCCCTGTTGCAGGTAAGCAGAGAAGGCGCGGCTGCGCTCCTCCAGCTTGCGGAAGGTCATCACCTCCCCCATGTTCATAAACGCGGGCTGATCGGCATAGCGCGAGACAGCATGTTCAAACAGTTCCACCAGGGATTGATAACGGTCAGGATTGATCTCCGCAGGTACATCCGCGGGATAACGGTTTAACCAAACCTTCTTCACTGCATCACCTCTAAAATGAGTGTTCGTCGTCATCTCAACCTCAGATAATAAACAAGCTGTTAACATAATATTAACTCAGCGTACCAGTTTATTAATCACTCAACTGAAAGGTTGCGAAGCGCGTCACTATTTATTTTTGTTATGACGTTAATAAAACAGAAACAGCGGACCAGCCGCTGTTTCTTTTACTGATAATACAACGTGTTACTCTGTGACTATCGTCTGAACCTGTGCGGGACCCGGGTTATACCATCCCCAACCGCCATAGCCATATGGCCAGCCTCTTCTCCCGCCATAGAACCACGGGTCGATCGGTTGCGGTGGCATCACCACCTGCTGGGCAAGTCGCCAGCGTTTGTAGCCCGTCACGTCCATGGTCATGAATTTGTACGGCGTGTTGCCCACTTTGCCTTCGACGGTGCCGGTAATCGGCCCCACGACGGTCACCAGTTGCCCCCGGAAATCGACGGGATCAAGGAACCCATTCACACTGGCGTAAATACGCCCGCGCGAAGGTTCGCCCAAGATGGGACGCGCGCCGCTATCGAGCGAAACGGTCGCAATTTCCAGACGGGTTTTCCCCTGCTGGTTTTGAATGTCCACCACTTTGCCGCCAAAGCGCGCTTCCTGCCCCACGTACAGTTGCGGGGCATTCATCACCCGCACCAGATCGTCTTGTGGCGTGGGGCTGGAGCCCTTAATCGCATCCGGAACCGTAACGCACCCACTCAGCATGAGCGCAATACTCCCCGCGAGCAGGCCTTTAACAACTTGTTTTTGAACCGCCATATTGCGACTCCTTTTCTCAGCGCACTGACCCGGCGTTTTACGGGTCATACTACTGAGATTCATTCTTTTCCGGGAAGTTTCTTCCAGGCCACGTTGTTACGTAAATAAACCGGTTCAGCGTGTTCGACCGCCACGGTTTTACCATCGGCGAACATCTGACAGGCGATCGGCAGCATATCTTCCGCCGCTGGCAGCAGGACGTCACCGTCGCGCAGCGTCGGTTTGCTCGCTTTACCGAGTTCAGGCCAGGCAGGCCAGCCCGTCCCGACGGTCACCCAGTCACCGGAAAGCTGTTGTAAACGCTCGGTCACCTGCTCAGGTTTCAATACTGCTTCCGTCTCTTCACCGCGCCAGACGCCATTTTCATCGCGCTGATACTCAGCCCAGTAGACCTCACCCATTCGCGCGTCAATAGCCGCCAGGACGCGGGTCGCGCCAGTTTTACGCCATGCGCCCTGCGCCATCGTCATCAGCGTGGAGACGCCAATCATCGGCAGGTCTGCGCCTAGCGCCAGCCCCTGGGCAATGCCAATCCCGATACGCACACCGGTGAAACTGCCCGGCCCACGCCCGTAGGCCAGCGCATTAAGTTCCGTCAGAGAGGTGTCGTTAGCGGCAAGAATATCCTGCACCATCGGCAGGATGCGTTGAGTATGTTCTCGTGGGCAAAGCTCAAAATGAGCTGAGTGAGTACCGTCATTCCACAGCGCCACAGAGCAGGCTTCTGTGGCGGTATCGATAGCCAAAATTCGCATGAGTCTTCGTGCTTAGATCAACAAAATGGCCCGCATCTTACCATACTCCGTAACAGATTACTCGGAGGATGGTATCGCGAGGAATCGCACGGCACGGGCGATATCCCGGGTGCGCGGCGCCGGTGGCAGACTGGCCAGAAACGTGGCGCCGTAAGGTCGCATTACCAGTCGGTTATCACAAATCACCAACACGCCGCGATCGTCCGCATCACGGATCAAACGCCCAACCCCCTGCTTCAGCGTAATCACCGCATCGGGCAGTTGCACCTCATCAAACGGGTCGCCACCGCGTAAGCGACAATCTTCCATCCGCGCCTTCAGCAGCGGATCGTCCGGCGACGTAAACGGCAGTTTGTCGATGATCACCAGCGACAGCGTATCGCCGCGCACGTCCACCCCTTCCCAGAAGCTGCTGGTCGCCACCAGCAAGGCGTTGCCCGCGCTGACGAATTGTTGCAGCAGTTGGCCTTTGCTGGTTTCCCCCTGCAACAGTACCGGAAGCGTCATGGTGGCGCGGAACTGCTCCGCCAGATCGCGCATCATCGCGTGCGAGGTACAGAGCATAAAACAGCGCCCGTTGTTCGCTTCGATGATCGGTCTTAACATTGCCGCCAGTTGTCGCGCCGCGCCCGGCTGATTGGTTTGCGGCAGATAGCGCGGCACGCAGAGCAGCGCCTGGCGGGTGTAATCAAACGGGCTCGGCAGCAGCATCGATTCCGCCTCTTCAATCCCCAGACGCGCCGTAAAGTGATGCAGGTCGTCATTCACCGACAGCGTTGCGGAGGTGAAAATCCAGCTCCCCGGCTTCTGTGCCATCACCTCTTTGAACTTATCCGCCACCGTCAGCGGGGTCAGCGCGAGGGTGAAATTGCGCGAGGTACATTCGTACCAGTAGCTGTAGCCGGGTTGGTTGATCTCTTTTAGCCGCTTGAGACGGGCGCGATACAGCGTGGCGCGCTCAAACGCGGCATCAAGCAGCGCCGAACGTCCGAGGGACAATTTCGTCACGTCGTAGCACAGCTCCAGCGTGTCATCGAGCAGTAAAAACGCGCGCTGCACTCGCGGGTCGGCCAGCAGTTCACGCAGATTACCGCGATATCCCGGTTCGCCCAGTTGCAGACGGAAGTCCTGCGCGCTCTGCGCCAGACGGTCGGCGCATTTCTGTAACTGTTGGGTATCTTTCAGCTCGGTACGATAGGCAATGGTGATGTCCTTCGCCAGATCCATAAGCTGACGACTGGAGAGCGACTGACCAAAATACTGGCTGGCGATGTCCGGTAGCTGATGGGCTTCATCGAAAATCATCACCTCCGCTTCCGGGATCAATTCACCGAAACCGCTCTCTTTGACCACCATGTCGGCCAGAAACAGATGGTGGTTCACCACCACCACGTCCGCGTCCATCGCCTTTTTACGCGCTTTCACCACAAAGCAATCTTTATACAGTGGGCAGTCGCTGCCGAGGCAGTTGTCGTTGGTGCTGGTGACCAACGGCCAGGCCTGAGAATCTTCAGCCACGCTGACGCAGGTGCTAATGTCGCCATCTTCGGTCTGATTCGACCACGACCGCAGCAGGATCACATCGCTTAAGGTCTGAACGGGCAGATCGCCGCCCGCCAGCGCCTGTTGTTCGAGGCGCTCCAGGCATAAATAGTTTGAACGTCCTTTCAACAGGGCCAGCCTTCCGGTGTACTTCAGCGCGTTAGCCACCGTCGGCAGATCGCGGCTGTAAAGTTGATCCTGCAAGGCCTTCGAACCGGTCGAGATAATCACTTTCTTTTTTGCGCGCAGCGCCGGTGCCAGATAGGCGTAAGTTTTCCCCGTCCCCGTTCCGGCTTCCACTACCAGAGGCTGTGATTTTTGAATAGCCTGAGCGACGGCCACCGCCATCTGCCGCTGCGGTTCGCGCGGTTTAAATCCCGGTATCGCGTTAGCCAGTTGACCGTCTGGTGCAAAATCGTCCGTCACACTACCCCCTGTTGATTTGAACAGGGATTATGTCAGGCCGCAGCGGCTTACGCCAGTTGAAGAGATGACGGCGCCCTGACAATATGGCAGTCTTGCCATTTTATGCAGAACGTTAAAGAGGAAGGTTTTATGACTATCATCCGTATCGATGCCGAAGATCGTTGGTCTGACGTGGTGATCCACAACAATACGCTCTACTACACTGGCGTACCGGCAAACCTCGATGCCGACGCCTTTGAGCAGACCGCTAACACGCTGGCGCAGATTGACGCCGCGCTGGAACAGCAAGGCAGCAGCAAGTCACGCATTCTTGATGCTACTATTTTCCTCGCCGATAAGAATGACTTCGCGGCGATGAACAAGGCCTGGGATGCCTGGGTTGTGGCCGGTCATGCGCCAGTACGCTGCACGGTTCAGGCGGGGTTAATGAACCCGAAATACAAAGTTGAGATTAAGATTATCGCCGCGGTGTAAGCCGGGACTACTCATCGTCATCTTCGTCTTCAAAACGCGCCACAATCCGCTCGCCGGTATGAGTGGCGCGCAACTCTCCTGCCACCAACACAATCGCTTCGCCGCTGCTCATTCCCTGTGACATGAGTTCCTGAATACGCTCGACCGCTTTCTGTTGCTGCTCATGACTGAGTGAAGGTAAACCTGCAAACATCGTTAACTCCTGCTAAATTGTGTGCGCTAATTATTTCATGCAACCCGGAACATAGCCAGTACAGTCAGGATTAATGAAGACGTTATCTCCCGCTATTATCACGCTCCCCTGGCATCAGGACGCTGCCGAACAGTATTTCGCGCCAATAAGCCATCTGCCGTGGGCGATGCTGCTGCATTCCGGTCATGCGGATCACCCGCATAGCCGCTTTGATATCGTGGTGGCCGATCCGCTTTGTACGGTGAAAACGCACGGCGAGACCACACAGATTTGCGATGCCCAGGGCTGTCGTCTTACTCATGACGATCCGCTGGCGGTCTTGCAAAATGCGCTGACTGCGCTGAACCTCCAGCCGCCAGTGAACGCCGATTTACCGTTCCAGGGCGGCGCGCTGGGGTTATTCGGCTACGATTTGGGACGCCGCTTCGAAAGCTTGCCCAGTCATGCCCGACAGGATATCGCACTGGCAGACATGGCGATCGGCCTCTACGACTGGGCGCTCATTGTCGACCACCTGCGCCAGACCGTGACCCTGCTCAGTCATTCGAACGTCCAGGACAGGCTCGCCTGGCTGGAAAGCCAGCAACCCTCTGCGCGTGAGCCGTTCAGGTTAACCACAGGCTGGCGCTCGAATATGACGCGTGAGCAGTATGGCGAGAAATTCCGCCAGGTGCAGGCGTATCTGCACAGCGGCGACTGCTATCAGGTCAATCTGGCCCAGCGTTTTCAGGCGTCTTATCACGGCGATGAGTGGTTGGCCTTCGAGCGGCTGAATCGGGCGAACCGTGCCCCGTTCAGCGCCTTTTTACGCCTGGATGAGGGCGCTATTCTGAGCCTGTCGCCAGAACGGTTTATTCTTCTGGCCGATGGCGACATTCAGACCCGCCCGATTAAAGGCACTCTGCCGCGACTCCCACAGGAGGAGGCAGACCGGGAACAGGCGCAGAAACTGGCGAACTCACCGAAGGATCGGGCAGAAAATTTGATGATTGTCGATCTGATGCGTAACGACATTGGTCGCGTGGCCGTCCCCGGTTCAGTGAAAGTACCGGAGTTGTTTGTGGTCGAACCCTTCCCGGCGGTGCATCATCTGGTCAGCACCGTGACCGCGCGGTTACCGCCCACACGACATGCCAGCGACCTGCTTCGCGCCGCGTTTCCGGGCGGTTCGATTACCGGCGCGCCAAAGGTGCGCGCGATGGAAATTATTGATGAACTGGAACCCCATCGGCGTAATGCCTGGTGCGGCAGCATTGGTTATCTGAGCGTCTGCGGCAATATGGATACCAGCATTACCATCCGCACGCTGACCGCCGTGGACGGTCAACTGTACTGTTCCGCCGGGGGCGGCATCGTGGCTGATAGCGAGGAACAGGCGGAATATCAGGAAACCTTTGATAAAGTTAATCGTATCCTGCAACAACTGGAGAACTAAAACGTGGATAACAAGAGCCTGACGCTGGATTATTTTTTATCGCGCTTCCAACTTTTGCGCCCGCAGATTAATCGCGAGTCGCTGAACCTGCGCCAGGCCGCCGTGCTCATTCCCGTGGTTCGCCGACCACAACCGGGACTGCTGTTAACCCAGCGTTCAGTGCATTTACGCAAACATGCCGGGCAGGTGGCCTTCCCTGGCGGCGCGGTTGACAGTACCGACGCCTCGCTCATCGCCGCCGCGCTGCGTGAAGCAGAAGAAGAAGTGGCCATCCCGCCAGAAGCCGTTGAGGTGATCGGCGTTCTGCCGCCGGTTGACAGCGTGACCGGATTCCAGGTCACGCCAGTGGTGGGCATTATCCCGCCCAATCTGCCCTGGCGTGCCAGCGAAGACGAAGTTTCTGCGGTCTTTGAAATGCCGCTGGCGCAGGCGCTGCATTTAGGCCGCTATCACCCGCTGGATGTCTGGCGTCGCGGTGATTCACATCGCGTGTGGCTTTCGTGGTATGAGCATTATTTCGTCTGGGGCATGACCGCCGGAATTATTCGTGAACTGGCGCTACAAATAGGTGTGAAGCCCTGACTATACTTATCTTTACGCGCAGAAGACACAACCTGAAACTCCCGTCACAACATTAGTAAAAACACGGTTATCCATTAGTTTAATTCATGTGAATAGTTAAGCCGATCCCCGTGTTCCCTCTTACACTATGCGCAGTTATTACATCGTTTCTGGAAGTTTCCAGTCACCCTGTCAGGAGTATTATCGTGATTAGTCTATTCGACATGTTTAAGGTGGGGATTGGCCCCTCATCTTCCCATACTGTAGGGCCTATGAAGGCGGGTAAACAGTTCGTCGATGACCTGGTCGAAAAAGGATTACTGGATAGCGTTACTCGTGTTGCTGTCGACGTGTATGGTTCACTGTCGCTCACGGGTAAAGGTCACCACACCGATATCGCCATTATTATGGGTCTGGCAGGTAATGAACCTGCCACCGTGGATATTGATAGTATCCCTGGCTTCATCCGTGACGTAGAGACGCGCGGTCGCCTGCTGCTGGCGCACGGTCAGCACGAAGTGGATTTCCCACAGAACGACGGCATGCGTTTTCATAACGGCAACCTGCCGCTGCACGAAAACGGCATGCAGATCCATGCTTATAACGGCGATGCCGTCGTTTACAGCAAAACCTACTACTCCATTGGCGGCGGTTTTATCGTCGATGAAGAGCACTTCGGTCAGGATGCGGCGAATGAGGTGAAGGTCCCTTATCCGTTCAAATCCGCAACCGAGTTGCTGGAATACTGCAACAGCACCGGTCTGTCCCTTTCCGGCCTGGCGATGCAGAACGAACTGGCATTGCACGACAAAAAAGAGATCGAAGAGTACTTCGGTCACGTCTGGCAGACCATGCAGGCCTGTATCGATCGCGGCATGAATACCGAAGGCGTGTTGCCAGGCCCGCTGCGCGTTCCGCGTCGCGCCTCTGCGCTGCGCCGGATGCTGGTTTCCAGCGATAAGCTTTCTAACGACCCGATGAACGTGATCGACTGGGTGAACATGTTCGCCCTCGCCGTCAACGAAGAGAACGCGGCGGGCGGTCGTGTGGTCACCGCGCCAACCAACGGTGCCTGCGGTATCGTGCCAGCCGTGCTGGCCTACTACGATCACTTTATTGAATCCGTCAGCCCGGATATCTATACCCGCTACTTCCTGGCGGCAGGCGCTATCGGTGCGCTGTATAAGATGAATGCCTCGATTTCGGGAGCAGAAGTCGGTTGTCAGGGCGAAGTCGGTGTGGCCTGTTCAATGGCAGCGGCCGGTCTGGCAGAACTGCTGGGCGCGAGCCCGGAGCAGGTGTGCATCGCCGCTGAAATTGGCATGGAACATAACCTCGGACTGACCTGCGACCCGGTTGCCGGTCAGGTACAGGTGCCGTGTATTGAGCGTAATGCGATTGCCTCGGTGAAAGCGATCAACGCCGCACGGATGGCGATGCGCCGTACCAGCGCGCCGCGCGTCTCACTGGATAAAGTCATCGAAACGATGTACGAAACCGGTAAGGACATGAACGCCAAATACCGCGAAACCTCGCGCGGTGGTCTGGCGATCAAAGTTCAGTGTGACTAAACCAGTCACTCTGCACCACTAATACCTCACACTCGCCCATCTGCAACGGATGGGCGAAATTTTCCCCCTTTTTCGTCGGTTCGCCATTTCCCCACTACACTTGCTCTGTTACGGTTGGCTTTTGTGGCCGACGGTTATCAGGTGGCCCGCATGCAGACAGCACAACGGATCATAAAAAAATATCGTCGCAAACGTTTTATCCTCTGCGTACTTTGTGCGCTCGTTACGCTCATCCTGACCCTGAGCGTCCGATTTATTTCACAGCGGAATTTAAATCACCACCACACCGTTACCTTTGCCTCCCGGGCGGTCGCCACGCTCGATGAGGTGCTGCGTCCGTTGCAAAATGGCCGTGATATTCTGTTACCGCTGATTGGCCTTCCCTGTTCCGTTACGCATCTCCCGCTGCGCAAACAGGCCGCCAGACTGCAAACGGTACGCGCAATCGCCCTGGTCCAGCGTGGCATACTTTACTGCTCCAGCGTCTTTGGCTATCGCAATGTCCCGGTTCACCAACTTCAACCCGATCTCCCCACCGCAAATGCGCAACTGCTGTTGTCCACCGACCCGTTGCTCATTAAAGGCAGCCCGATTCTCATCCAGTGGTACCCGGCCTCTCCCGACGGTAAGGACGGTGTACTGGAAATTGTCAATATCGACCTGCTTACCACGTTGCTACTGGAGCCGCGTAAGCCGATGATTACCGGAGGCAGCCTGACGGTTGGCAACCGGCATTTGATTTACGGGAGCGGCGTGGTGGAAACGCTGCCCACGCTTAAAGATGAACAGCGTTATCAACTCGCCTCGCAGCACTATCCTTTTACCATTAGCGTGACCGGGCCTGCCGCAGAAGCTCTGGCGCTCAAAGCCCTGCCCGCGCAACTGCCGCTGGCATTGATGCTCAGTCTGCTGGTGGGGTATCTGGCGTGGCTGGCCACTGCCAACCGGATGAGCTTTTCCTGGGAGATTAATCTCGCGCTGGCACAACGCGAATTTGAGCTTTTTTGCCAGCCGCTGCTGAACGCGCGGACTAAACAGTGCATGGGGGTGGAAATCCTGCTGCGCTGGAATAATCCTCGTCAGGGGTGGATTTCGCCGGACGTGTTTATCCCGATTGCCGAAGAACATCACCAGATAGCACCGCTCACGCGCTATGTGATAGCAGAAACCATTCGGCAACGTCATTTTTTTCCCATGAGCAGTCAGTTTCATATTGGCATTAATGTCGCCGCCAGCCATTTTCAACAGGGTGAATTACTGAGAGATCTCGAACAGTACTGGTTCAGTCAGCAGCCCATTCAGCCACTGGTGATTGAACTTACCGAGCGGGATGCGCTGCAGGATGTCGATTATCGGATCGTTCGCGAGCTGCAACAGCGAAATATCAAGCTGGCAATCGATGATTTTGGTACCGGCAACAGTTCGCTGTCATGGCTGGAAAAGTTGCGTCCTGACATTCTGAAAATTGATAAGTCCTTTACCAACGCGATTGGCACGGATGCGGTCAACTCGACGGTAACCGACATCATTATCGCCCTCGGACAGCGTCTGCATATCGAACTGGTCGCGGAAGGGGTTGAAACACAGGAGCAGGCGCAGTATCTGCGCCGCCACGGTGTGGATTTACTGCAGGGGTTTTTATTTGCAAAGCCAATGCCGCTACGCGACTTTCCGCAGTGGCTGGCGGGCAGTCGCCCGCCGCCTGCCAGGCATAACGGACGCATGACGCCTGTTATACCGCTGCGTTAGAGAAGATTACTCCTCTTCTTCTTGCGCAGGTTGCTCTTTAACAATTCGCACCAAATCCACGCGGTAATCATTGGCGTCAATAATGGTAATGCTCAGCGGAGGAACCTCAATCACATCACCCGTACGGGGAATGTGACCATTGACGGCAATCACCAGTCCCGCGACCGTCGCGATGTCTTCGTCTTCATCGACCAGATTATCCACTGCCAGCGCCTGTTGCAGGGCATGCAGATCGGTACCGCCTTTGACTAACCAGCCGTCGCCGTCGACGGTAATTTCTGGCGTTTCATCGGCATCCGGGAACTCACCGGCAATCGCTTCGAGGACATCCAGCGGCGTAACCAACCCCTGCACCACGCCAAACTCGTTGGTGACGATAACAAAGCTACCGCGTGCACGACGCAGAACGCCCAGCAGGTTGATAGGATCCAGCGTTTCCGGCACGACAATGGCCGGTGAAGCAGACGCGATAGCCGCCACATCGACGCCCTCTTCCAGCGCCACCAGCAGCTCTTTCGCCCGTACGATACCGATGATCTCATCCAGTTCACCACGGCACACCGGGAACAGGCTGTGCGGGGAGGAGAGCAACTGTTCGCGGATCTCATCGACGCTCAGACTGGCATCCACCCAGCTAATTTCACCGCGCGGGGTCATGATGCCGCGCAGCGAACGCTGTGCCAGCGTCAGAACGCCGTTAATCATATAACGCTCTTCTTCCGCAAATGCCCCTTCCGGGATCGGAACGGCGGCCTGGCTTTCGGATTCATTCGATACCACGGCCTGACGTTTTCCGCCCATCAGACGCAGGATCGCGTCCGCCGTACGCGCACGCAGCGGCAACGTTGACTGATGACGAATAAAGTTGCGACGCGCAATCTGGTTAAACACTTCGATAATGATCGAGAAGCCAATCGCGGCGTACAGATAGCCCTTAGGAATATGGAAGCCAAAACCTTCGGCAACCAGGCTCAGACCAATCATCAGCAGGAAGCTCAGGCAGAGCACCACCACCGTCGGATGCTGGTTGACGAAACGCGTCAGCGGTTTGGATGCCAATAGCATCACTGCCATCGCAATCACCACCGCCGCCATCATCACCGGCAGATGGTTCACCATACCGACGGCGGTAATAACCGCATCCAGCGAGAACACGGCATCCAGGATAACGATCTGCGTCACAACCACCCAGAAGCTGGCATACCCTTTGCCATGCCCGGAATCATGTTCACGGTTTTCCAGCCGTTCATGAAGTTCCGTTGTGGCTTTGAACAACAGGAAGATACCCCCCAGCAACATGATCAGATCGCGGCCAGAGAAGGTGAAATCCATGACGGAGAACAGCGGTTGGGTCAGGGTGACCATCCACGAAATAATGGACAGCAAGGCCAGACGCATCACGAGCGCCAGGGATAAACCAATCAGGCGCGCTTTATCACGCTGCTTTGGTGGCAGCTTATCCGCAAGAATCGCAATGAAGACCAGGTTATCGATACCCAGGACAATTTCCAGGACGACAAGCGTGAGCAACCCCGCCCAAATCGAGGGGTCCATTAAGAATTCCATGACAAGCTCCTGCTTAAGGAATGGTTAACAGGCGATAAAACTCGGTGCAGACAAAACGTGTGGCAAGACATGCCAGACTGGCAGGCGCGATGCGGCCTGAAGGTGAAATGACGTCGGTGACGATCCATACAGCGGGCTAGTGCCCTATACTCCTGGTAAGTTAAACAGAACGTAAACATAACAGAGGCAATGTGTTTTTGGCAAAGATTTACCTTCCTTTGCAAAGAGTTGTAACAGAGATATTTTACTCTACGAAATTTCTCATTGGCGAAAGCTAAATTACGGATCTTCATCACATAAAATATTTTTTTCGATATCTAAAATAATTCGCGAACATCATATGTTTTTCATTGTAACCCTTATCTGAATCGATTCTGTTGCGGACGGCGATTCAAATACATCTCTCACGTTGATGTGTTAACGATAATAAAGGAGGTAGCAAGTGACCATTGCTATTGTTATAGGCACACATGGTTGGGCTGCAGAGCAGTTACTCAAGACAGCAGAAATGCTGTTAGGCGAGCAGGAAAACGTCGGCTGGATCGATTTCGTGCCCGGCGAGAATGCTGAAACGCTGATTGAAAAGTACAACGCTCAGTTGGCAAAACTCGATACCAGTAACGGCGTGCTGTTTCTCGTCGATACATGGGGAGGCAGTCCGTTCAACGCTGCCAGCCGCATTGTCGTCGACAAAGAACAGTATGAAGTCATTGCCGGGGTAAACATTCCCATGCTGGTCGAAACGCTGATGGCGCGTGACGACAACCCGAGCTTCGACGAGTTAGTGGCGTTGGCTGTTGAAACCGGTCGCGAAGGCGTGAAAGCGCTGAAAGCAAAACCGGTGGAAAAAGCCGCCCCTGCCCCCGTCGCAGCAGCCCCCAAAGCCGCGGCCCCGGCAAAACCAATGGGACCGAACGATTATATGCAAATCGGTCTTGCCCGTATTGATGACCGTTTAATCCACGGTCAGGTGGCTACCCGCTGGACCAAAGAGACCAACGTTACCCGTATTATCGTTGTCAGCGATGAAGTGGCTGCAGACACCGTGCGTAAAACGCTGTTGACGCAGGTCGCGCCTCCTGGCGTAACCGCTCACGTGGTGGATGTTGCCAAGATGATTCGTGTTTACAACAACCCGAAATACGCTGGCGAACGTGTGATGCTGCTGTTCACCAACCCGACCGATGTTGAGCGCATTGTCGAAGGCGGCGTGAAAATCACCTCCGTTAACATTGGCGGTATGGCTTTCCGTCAGGGTAAAACGCAGGTCAACAACGCCATCTCTGTCGATGAGAAAGACATCGAGGCCTTTAACAAACTCAATGCCCGCGGTATTGAGCTTGAGGCGCGTAAAGTGTCGACCGATCAGAAACTGAAAATGATGGATTTGATTGCCAAAGTGGGCAAGTAACCCCTGGCATTGAATGAGCTTTCACACTTAAGGCTGTTATAGCAATAGGAGAAGTACAATGGAGATTACCACTCTTCAGATTGTGCTGGTGTTCATCGTCGCATGTATCGCGGGTATGGAGTCGGTACTCGATGAATTTCAGTTCCACCGCCCACTGGTGGCCTGTACGCTGATTGGCGCCGTTCTCGGGGATATGAAAACCGGTATTATCATCGGTGGTACCCTGGAAATGATCGCCCTGGGCTGGATGAACATCGGTGCTGCCGTTGCACCTGATGCCGCACTGGCGTCCATCATCTCTACCGTTCTGGTTATCGCGGGTCACCAAAGCATTGGTGCCGGTATCGCGCTGGCTATTCCGCTGGCCGCAGCAGGCCAGGTTCTGACCATTATCGTTCGTACTATCACCGTGGCATTCCAGCACGCAGCGGATAAGGCGGCCGAAAACGGCAACCTCACGGCGCTGTCCTGGATCCATGTTTCTTCCCTGTTCCTGCAGGCAATGCGTATTGCCATTCCGGCTGTTATCGTGGCTATCTCTGTCGGTACCAGCGAAGTGCAGAGCATGCTGAATGCGATTCCGGAAGTGGTGACAGGCGGTCTGAACATCGCCGGTGGCATGATCGTTGTGGTCGGTTACGCGATGGTTATCAACATGATGCGTGCGGGCTATCTGATGCCGTTCTTCTACCTCGGCTTCGTGACTGCGGCATTTACTAACTTCAACCTGGTCGCTCTGGGTGTGATTGGTGCGGTAATGGCCATCCTCTACATCCAACTGAGCCCGAAATATAACCGCGTGGCGGGTGCGCCAGCTCAGGCGGCTGGTGATAACTCTCTCGATAATGAACTGGACTAACAGGTGAGCGAAATGGTTGATGTGACTAAAACTACCACTGAGAAAAAACTCACACAGAGTGACATTCGTGGCGTGTTCATTCGTTCTAACCTGTTTCAGGGTTCATGGAACTTCGAACGCATGCAGGCGCTGGGTTTCTGCTTCTCCATGATACCGGCTATTCGTCGCCTGTATCCAGAGAACAACGATGCGCGTAAGCAAGCTATCAAGCGTCACCTGGAATTCTTTAACACCCATCCGTACGTAGCGGCACCGGTTCTCGGCGTTACGTTGGCAATGGAAGAACAGCGTGCTAACGGCGCAGAGATTGACGATGGTGCCATCAACGGTATCAAAGTCGGTCTGATGGGGCCGCTGGCAGGCGTGGGCGACCCGATTTTCTGGGGGACTGTGCGTCCGGTATTCGCCGCGTTAGGTGCGGGTATCGCGATGAGCGGCAGCCTGCTCGGTCCGCTGCTGTTCTTCATTCTGTTCAACGCAGTCCGTCTGGCAACCCGTTACTACGGCGTCGCCTACGGTTACCGCAAAGGTGTCGATATCGTTAAGGATATGGGCGGCGGCTTCCTGCAAAAACTGACTGAGGGGGCGTCAATCCTCGGCCTGTTTGTCATGGGGGCGTTGGTGAACAAATGGACGCACGTGAACATCCCGCTGGTGGTCTCAACCATCACTGGTCAGGATGGTCAGACGCGCGTTACCACCGTACAGACCATTCTCGACCAGTTGATGCCGGGTCTGGTTCCGTTACTGCTTACCTTCGCCTGTATGTGGCTGCTGCGTAAGAAAGTGAACCCGTTGTGGATTATCGTTGGCTTCTTCGTCATCGGTATCGCGGGTTACGCGGTGGGTCTGTTGGGTCTGTAAGACTGTAGTACACTACTGGGGCCTGTTAGGCCCCATCAGACCGCTGACAAAGAAGGAAAAAACGTGGTTTTTCCTTCTCTGTGGTTATCAGCCGAAAATCAATAAATTGATTTTCCTGGTTTTTAATAAAGTGATCTCTGCTTGTCCGGTATCTGGATGAAGTTTGTCATCACTCTCCCGGGGCCTGTAAGGCCCCGTTTTTTATCTGGAGGATCAAGGATTAATGACTATTACGGACCTGGTGCTGGTTTTCTTTATTGCCGCGTTGCTGGCTTACGCCATTTACGATCAGTTCATCATGCCACGCCGCAATGGCCCGACTCTGCTTGCCATCCCCCTGCTGCGCCGAAGCCGTGTGGACAGCGTCATCTTCATCGGACTCATCGCGATTCTTATCTACAACAATGTCACCAGCCATGGGGCTGTCATCACTACCTGGTTATTATGTGCGCTGGCGTTGATGGGGTTTTATATTTTCTGGATCCGGATACCGAAGATCCTCTTTAAACAGGGCGGATTTTTCTTCGCCAACGTCTGGATAGAATATAACCGCATTAAAGAGATGAATTTATCGGAAGATGGTGTTCTGGTGATGCAATTAGAACAACGGCGTCTGCTTATTCGTGTACGAAATATCGACGACCTGGAAAAGATATATAAACTTCTCGTTTCCTCTCAGTAAGTTAGAAACATAGCCTGTGCTTTGTTTTTTGCTATTTAATTGCAGTTAAAAACATAGCTAAGGCTATAACCTGAGCGTAGAAATGTTATTTATTTTAACGTTCCATCTACCAATAAATCTAAATGAAAATCGTTTTCAATTGGAAGTCAAATAATATTTCTTCGTTGTTGTTTTATATTCTCAAAATATGTTAAGGTTGCGCCGTCATTTGGGGAGTAGCCGATTTCCAGACTCCGGAAATGTACGTGTCAACATACTCGTTGCAAAACGTGGCACGTACGGACTGAAATCTCTTTCAGTCAGGCGAGACCATAGGCACATCAACTGCTATGCATACTGTATGAACGTCTGTGTTCTGGTGTGCATGTTTACTGGGGGCAGTGGTGTGTTTTATGGAAACCCCGGTCAGGACGCTGTCATGAATATCACTGCCACTATTATTCTTGCTTTCGGCATGTCAATGGACGCTTTCGCGGCATCAATTGGCAAAGGTGCCACCCTGCATAAACCCAAATTCTCTGAAGCGTTGCGCACCGGTTTGATTTTCGGCGCAGTCGAAACATTGACGCCACTGATCGGCTGGGCGCTGGGCATGTTAGCCAGCAAATTTGTACTGGAATGGAATCACTGGATTGCCTTCATTCTGCTGGTCTTCCTGGGTGGGCGAATGATTATAGAAGGATTTCGCGGCGCGGATGATGAAGACGATGAACCGCTGCGCCGTCACGGTTTCTGGTTACTGGTCACTACCGCCATCGCCACCAGCCTCGACGCCATGGCGGTCGGTGTGGGACTGGCGTTCCTGCAGGTCAACATTATCGCGACCGCACTGGCTATCGGTTGCGCCACGCTGATTATGTCCACGCTAGGGATGATGGTCGGTCGCTTTATTGGCCCGCTGCTTGGCAAACGGGCTGAAATTCTGGGTGGCGTGGTGCTGATCGGTATCGGCGCCCAGATCCTCTGGACGCATTACCACGGTTAATCTGCACGCTGCCAGAGGTGAAGACGAAAATCCGTCTGGCAGTCAAACGTATCTCTGCTCGCCAGGTGTTCCCGAACCTCCGGCTTCGCCCGCCAGGCAAAAGGCGTCATCTGCAATAGCGCCATCGCTTCCTTCCCACTAAGGCTCATCGGGTACCCCAGCGCGATTTCTTTCACCAAGGTGAACCCTTCCAGTTGCTCAGTATGTGGCGCATGGAGTCGGACCTCATCGTAAATCAGCTCTTTCAACTCCATTAAATGACGCGGTCCCGGCGTTGCCGTGATAACCCATCCGCGCGGCTTGACCACGCGCGCCAGTTCTTCTGCTTTACACGGCGCATAAATCCGCACAATTGCATCCTGGCTTGCATCAGCAAACGGCAGACGATGGCTCGAGGCAACGCAGAAGGTCACCTGCGGATAGCGCCTGGCCGCCGCTTTGATGGCGACCTTCGCCACATCCAGTCCATAAGTGGTGGCCGCAGGCAGCGCATCCGCAAAGGCGTGAGTGTAATACCCTTCCCCACAACCGATATCAAGAATTGAGGTCGCTGACGCGTCAAGGCGCGTGGAAAGTTGTTCAACGATGGCGTCACGCAGCGGCTGATAGTGTCCGGCATCGAGAAACGCACGCCGCGCCTGCATCATCTCCGCGCTGTCACCTGGATCGCGCGAACGCTTATGCTGCACCGGCAACAGATTGACGTATCCCTCTTTTGCCACATCAAACTGATGCCGCTGCGGACAGATAAAACTGTTATTGACGTGCGCAAGAGGCTGGTGACAAAGTGGGCAGGAAAACGACATAACAACTCCGGCAGGTGAATTCAGGGCGCAAGTGTAACGCGATTTTCGCCCTGGGAGAATCACTTAGCGCGAAGGGAAGACCTGCGGATTGCTCTGCATCACCAACAGGTGACGGGAGTCGGCAGGCATCCCATCCGGTTTAACGTTTTCCAGTCGCAACACATCGCCCATAATCTGGCTGAACACCGGTGCCGACACCGCGCCGCCGTAATAGGCCCCGTTCTGCGGATCGTTAATCACCACCGCCAGCGCAAACTTAGGGTTGCTTGCCGGCGCCACGCCGGCGGTGTAGGCCACATATTTATCCACGTATTTACCGTCATCACCGATTTTCTTCGCCGTCCCGGTTTTAACCGCCACGCGATAATCCCGGACCGCTGCCTTCGTCCCGCCGCCCCCCGGCAGAGCAACGCTTTCCATCATATGCTCCACCTGTCTGACCCACGCTTGCGACAAGACGCGTTTGCCGATGACGGGCGGATCGATACGCGTGATAGAGAGCGGTCGGTACAGGCCAAAACTACCAATCGTGGCATAGGCGTGCGCCAGTTGAAGCGGCGTCACCATCAGGCCGTAGCCAAAGGCAAAGGTTGCACGATCCAGATCGCTCCAGTAGCGACGCTGTGGCATCAGCCCCTGACTCTCGCCGGTGAGCCCCAGTCCTGTGGGCTGACCGAAGCCAACGCGTTGATAAGTATCCACTAATCGCTGGATGGGCATCGCTAGCGAGAGATGCGATACACCAGTATCACTCGATTTCTGCAAAATGCCAGTCAACGTCAGCTCCGGATAAAAGCCCACGTCACGAATACGATGCCCGTCGAGGAAAAACGGATGGGTGTCTATCACACTGTCAGGCTGCACAATCCCCTGCTCAAGCGCCGTTATGATAACCAGCGGTTTCACCGTCGATCCTGGCTCGAAGGTGTCGCTAATCGCACGATTGCGAAAATCGTCAAGCACCGCACCGTCACGGTTGTTGGGGTTAAAATCGGGAAAACTGGCCATCGCCAGAATCTCACCGGTGGCAATGCTCACCAGCACGGCGGCTCCGGATTCCGCTTTGTTCCAGCGAACCGCATTGTCCAGCGCATCCTCGGTAACCGTCTGCAGTCGCTCATCGATACTGAGTTGAAGTTCATGCGCCGGTACAGGATTAACTTCCGTGATGTTTTCAATTACATGCCCGAATTTATCCTTGCGGACCAGACGAGAGCCCGGCTTACCCATTAACTGGGCGTTAAAGCTTTTCTCAACCCCTTCAATGCCCTGCCCGTCAATGTTGGTAAAGCCAATCAGATTCGCCGCAACGTGTCCTGCCGGATAAAACCGCCTGGACTCTTCACGCAGGTTGATCCCGGGCAGATTCAGTTTATCGATCCACTTCGCCTGTTGAGGAGAGACCTGACGCGCAAGATAGATAAACCGTGCCGATGGATCGTGGCTAACGCGTGCCGCCAGCGTAGTGAGTGAGAGATGCAACGTATTTGCCAACGCCTGCCAGCGTTCGTTTACGCCGACGCCTCCTTTGCTCAACAAGGTTTTGGGGTCAGCCCAGACCGCATTTACCGGTACGCTCACCGCCAGTGGCCGTCCCTCTCGGTCAGTGATCATTCCGCGCGGCGATGCCGTGGTGACTTCGCGCAACGAGCGCATATCTTCTTGCCTGACCAGGGGATCGGGTTCGACAATCTGTAACCATGCGACGCGCCCCAGCAGCAGGCCCAGACTCAGCAATATGGCGATACAAAGTAGTGCAAAGCGTAGCGGTGTGAAACTTCGCGCCGTACCATCACGTTTCGTTTTCACCTGTTCTCCGGCAAACATGATATTCAGGTGACTGATTTAACGGGAATAACGGCGGGAAAGCGGTGAAAACTATGCTAATAACATCACGGCTTTGCAACAAAGCGCTAACGAAGGAGGTATTCAGACATACTTTGAAGGAAGATGCATGAAAAAGCCCCGCATCAGCGAGGCTTTAAATCTGAGGTTGATGCGCAGACGCGCTTCAAATCAGTGGTGTCGATCAGATAGCTGTTACGTTAACAGCAGCCGGACCTTTCTGGCCGTCCTGAATTTCGAACTCAACGTTCTGGCCTTCAGCCAGAGTTTTGAAGCCATTACCCTGGATAGCAGAGAAGTGTACGAACACGTCTTTGCTGCCATCAGCCGGAGTAATAAAGCCAAAACCTTTAGACTCGTTGAACCACTTAACTTGACCTTTAATCTTTGCCATTTGCAAAATTCCTTAGAGTGTTTTCTTAGCCCGCAGGCCTAACATAGATAAAACTGAGACATGACTGCTTGAGGCACTAATATAAGGTTCGGCAGAGAAGCGGTATTCAACGACAACGTGTTTACTCAGGACTTCTTTACTGAAAATGCCACACATAAACAGAACTGTACCTCGTTTAACCCAAAACGTGTTATCACATACAACGTTAATTATGGCAAGCCATTTTTAAACGTGTCTCGATCGGTCGCACAAATCTCACCAGTCAACACAGAGTATCTGCACAGTTATGCGTCAATTCTCAAGCCGAGATATTCCCGCTTTCTTGCTGAGCCCTTGTCAGACCAGCATCGCAACGGGGACTTTTCAACCATAGCTCAATAAATTCATGACTTCCAGATCATCGCAATGATGAAACGCGGAGTCAGGCCGTTATCACAAATTCTGCTTTGTTATGCATAATTTGTCTCAACACAAAATGGCCCGTTATCATAATAACAAGACATTTCGCCCCATCTTGATATCCATTGTTCTTATGCACTCATTTAATGAAAGTATGATGACAATGCACAAAAATAGGGAAAGAAACGTTTCGCTTTTTATAAAGCCGATCATTCTCACAAAACGGGGAAGATCACATTATTAACGTATGGAAAAATATAATTAAGTGAGAGCAGACAATAACCGACGGAATGACTCAGGAAGGAACGGATATAGCGAAGGACTGTGTAACTGCACTAATAGCGTGCAGGATAATGGTCCTGCAAGGAAAGACCGGCGGAACGCCGGCCCATTCGTTTACACAGGGATTAACGCTCTGCGACCAGACGGATGATGTCATCATCCTCTTGCGAGTCATCGACCTTCGATGACGCCTCAGCCACTTTTTCCGGCTCGTTCGCTTCACAGAGACGACGCAGCAAGGCATTTTGTCGTTTCTGCTGATCTAACAACGCTTCAAGCAGCTCAATCTGCTCATTGGTCCGCGAGCTTGCACGGTTGATAAAGAACCACAGCACCAGCCCAACAACCAGAACCCCCACCGATACAATCAACGACGCAAAATTAAGCACGCCGGAATTCACTACTTCGTTCATTTCACCACCTCAATGTAGACGTGCCATTTTACCACCACGCCACAGGAAGGAAATCAACAGATGAAAAAATGATCTCACCAGGGGATAAATTTATTGATGGCGCAAATTCCGCTGAAAAATTGTACATCCTGGTCACACATGATGTTGAACACCTGAGCCCACAACAACAGGCACACAAGCACCACCATCACCAGAATTATCCATCGAAACTTTTTCACTCCACTCTCCGCATCAACATCTTATGCCACCAAAATATCATGTGTATCTTAAACCAGGACTAACTACAGAGAACATTAGCGATTTTTAAGAATCATTTACTTGTATCAATGAGTGTAAACGCTAAGCTCAGTCTAACGTATAGAAGAAAAGAGGTCATAATGCGTTTGATTATTCGCGCTATCGTGTTGTTTGCGCTTGTCTGGATTGGATTATTACTCAGTGGGTATGGTGTTCTGATAGGTAGTCAGGAGAATGCGGCCGGACTGGGGCTGCAGTGTAAGTATCTCACCGCGCGAGGAACCGCCACCGCGCAATATGTTCATACCGATAGCGGTATCATTGGGTTAACGGATTGCCCGCTGTTGCGTAAAAGTACCGTGGTCGTCGACAACGGTTAATATTCCGCCGCCGTGATGACCCTAATGCATATTTCCTGAGCAGGATGTTGTCAGGATAAAAACTGCCGACGCGAAAGTCGGCAGTGTCTTAATATCGACATCATGACATCATCAGAACGGATAATGGTTGTAGCCCATCTGCTCAGAGATTTTACGTGCCGCAGTATGCAGCATCGAAACGTAGTCATGCAGGTTTTCTTCAGAAAAACGCAGCGTCGGGAAGGAGATGCTCAGGCCAGCAATCACGACACCGAAACGATCGAATACCGGTACGCCAATGCAGCGCAAACCTTCTTCTTGTTCTTCGTTATCTTCGCCATAACCCTGCTCACGGACTTTATCCAGCACGGGCAGCAATGCTTCCGTCGTGGTGATGGTGCGCCCGGTACTGCGTTTGTACTCAACGCCGTCCAGAATCTGCTTCACCTCGTCACGATCGCGCCAGGCCAGCAGCACTTTACCAATCGCGGTGCTGTAAAGCGGGTTACGACGACCGACACGCGAATACATGCGCAGGTTATACATCGAATCAATTTTATGGATGTATACGATGCTATCTTCATCCAGCGCACCGAGGTGCACGGTCTCTTTAGTCAGACGAGAGAGTTCGCGCATCTGGATGTCCGCACTGCGGATAAGGTCAACGTTCTGAAGCGCACGCGCGCCCAGTTCAAACAGTTTCAGCGTCAGGGAATACTTCTCTGACTCACCTTCCTGTGACACATAACCCAGTGTTTTCATAGTCTGTAAAAAGCGATAAACGGTGCTTTTTGACATCATGACGCGTTGTGATAACTCAGTAATCCCTATTTCGCGCTCTTCACCCAGCGCCTGCAGAATGCCAAAAACTTTCAGCACGGAAGATACAGAATCAGGCTGTTTATCCAGATCTGCGTTAGCCATCTATCACCTCATTACGAGTGTTTTATAAAAATCAGAACAATTTTTTATTATAATTTCATGGCCTGGCGCCCGCAATCCATCTTTGCTAACTTCGTTACAAATCTGCGACATAAAGCCTGAATATCAGTGCTAGAATCACTACCCTGATCATATTCTTCGCAAGAACTATCAATCACATGAATAAATCCCAGGCCGACGGCCTGCCGCTTCCGCAGCGATATGGCGCCATTTTAACCATTGTCATTGGTATTTCGATGGCCGTGCTGGACGGTGCCATTGCCAACGTGGCGCTCCCCACCATTGCCGGTGATTTACACGCCTCAGCCGCCAGCTCAATCTGGGTGGTCAACGCCTATCAGATTGCCATTGTCGTCTCGTTACTGTCGCTGTCGTTCCTGGGCGATATGTTTGGCTATCGACGTATCTACAAATGCGGGCTGGTCGTCTTTCTGCTGGCTTCACTGTTCTGCGCACTCTCGGACTCGCTGCAGATGTTGACGATGGCGCGTGTCGTGCAAGGGTTTGGCGGCGCGGCGCTGATGAGCGTCAACACCGCGCTGATCCGTCTGATTTATCCTCAGCGTCATCTGGGACGCGGGATGGGCATCAACTCCTTTATCGTGGCTGTCTCTGCAGCGGCAGGCCCGACCATTGCCGCAGCAATCCTCTCGATAGCCTCCTGGAAGTGGTTGTTCCTGATCAACGTGCCATTAGGAATTATTGCCTTGATTCTGGCGATACGATTCCTGCCGCCCAATGGTTCACGCAGCAATAAACCGCGCTTTGATATCCCCAGCGCCGTGATGAACGCACTGACGTTTGGTCTGTTGATCACCGCACTGAGCGGTTTTGCACAGGGACAGTCCCTGACGCTGGTCGGTGCTGAACTGGCGGCGCTGGTCGTGGTGGGCTACTTCTTTATCCGCCGTCAACTCGCATTACCGGTGCCGTTATTGCCGGTCGACCTGCTGCGTATTCCTCTGTTTTCACTGTCGATAGGGACATCAATCTGTTCCTTCTGTGCACAGATGCTGGCGATGGTCTCCCTTCCCTTCTACCTGCAAACGGTACTGGGGCGCAGTGAAGTTGAAACGGGCCTGCTGCTCACTCCCTGGCCGCTGGCAACGATGGTCATGGCGCCGCTGGCCGGGTATTTGATCGAGCGCGTCCATGCCGGTTTGCTGGGCGCGCTGGGCCTGCTGGTGATGGCAAGCGGACTGTTTGCCCTCGTGTTGCTTCCTGCCGTACCGTCCGATCTCAATATCATCTGGCCGATGATCCTCTGCGGTGCCGGGTTTGGTTTATTTCAGTCACCCAATAATCACACGATCATCACGTCAGCGCCGCGCGAACGCAGCGGCGGCGCGAGCGGCATGCTGGGAACCGCCCGTTTGCTGGGACAAAGTTCAGGCGCGGCGCTGGTCGCGCTGCTGTTGAACCAGTTCGGGGATAACGGCACGCATGTTTCTCTGCTGGCGGCGGGGATCCTGGCGACCGTGGCAGCGGTGGTGAGCGGTTTACGCATCACGCAACCCAGGGCGCAGGTATAAAAAAAGCGCGTCCGTGGACGCGCTCTCTCTTTGCCGACAGGCTTACTTCAGGTATTCCCCACTGCGCAGCGCTTCGATACGTTTATCCAGCGGCGGGTGAGTCATAAACAGTTCGCTCAGTGATTTACCTTTACCGTTAATGCAGAAGGCCATCATGCTGGACGCTTCCTGCGGTTCGTAACTGGTTTTCAGACGCTGTAGCGCGGCAATCATCTTTTCACGACCAACCAGTTTGGCAGAACCCGCGTCGGCGTGGAATTCACGATGACGAGAGAACCACATGGTAATAATGCTCGCCAGGATACCGAAGACCAGTTCCAGTACCATCGCGACCGCAAAATAGATCATCGGGTTGCCATTGCTGCCTTCGCCTTCATCGCGGTTGCCACCGAGAAAACCGGCGGCAATCTGCGCCAGAATACGCGAGATAAAGATAACAAAGGTGTTCACGACACCCTGAATCAGCGTCATGGTGACCATGTCACCGTTCGCGATATGGCTAATTTCATGAGCAATAACCGCTTCTGCTTCATCCGGGCTCATGTTTTGCAACAAGCCGGTACTGACCGCGACCAGAGACGCATCACGGCGCGCCCCGGTAGCAAACGCGTTGATATCCGGCGCATGGTAAATAGCGACCTGCGGCATGGCGATACCGGCCTGACGCGCCTGCGTGGCGACCGTATTCATTAACCAGCGTTCTCTTTCGTTACGCGGTTGCTCGATCACTTCCCCACCAACGGAACGTAACGCCATCCATTTGGACATCAGCAGTGAAACGAAGGAACCACCAAAACCGAACAGCAGCGCCATAATCATCAGGCCCTGAACGCTGCTCGACTGAATCCCTGTCAGGCTCAGCACCAGCCCGAAAACGACCATGACGGCAAGGTTCGTCAACAGGAAAAGCGCGATTCGCATCATAATCTTCTTTTAACCTCAACTTAACAAAACGCACTATGCGATTACCCACATCGTATGGGTCGTACCGCTATTTTCAAGTATCAATGCCCGGTAAGTCACCAGAAAGACACAACTTTACATTTTGTTGCACCAGACTGACGACTTCATGCGCTTGTTAAAAAAAACAGGCACAATTTCTTGTGCCTGTCAGGAGGTTACTTCGCGGGGGCGGGTTGTTCCGCAGGCTTCGCTTTCTCAAGCGTCGCCAGATCCAGCGCAATCTTCACCGTTTCATCAAGATACGGATCCGGTTCCTGGTAATCTTTTGGCAGGTCGTCCAGTTTCTTCAGAACCGGTTTTCCTTCACGTTTAAACCGGTCATTGATTCGCGCCAGACGCATCGCATCATCTTCGTTATTCTCTTTTTCACGCTGCGCGTAATTCAGAGACGCGATGTTACGTTTGTCCTTCATCGCATTGAAACGGGCGATATCCTTCATGATGTACTGGAACTCAGGATCCTGCGCGATGCGCGCGTTGTGATCTTTGAGTAACTCAGGACCGAGCGGCGTCAGATCGTCTGATTTCACATACGTTGCGGCGTCGATGCTATCCCACGGCAGCGCATTATCTTCAAACTTCTCGCCGGTTTCTGTCTCTTCATTCCCTGTCGGCATGATGATATCCGGCGTGACGCCTTTACGCTGGGTACTGCCGCCATTCACACGATAAAACTTCTGGATCGTGTACTGGACGGAACCCAGTGCAGGCCATTCCGGACGCAGCATCTGATCGTAAATCCGGTTCAGCGAACGATACTGCTGTACCGTACCTTTACCGAAAGTCGGTTCGCCGACGATCAGCGCACGACCGTAATCTTGCATAGCCGCTGCGAAAATTTCCGATGCCGACGCACTGAAGCGATCGACCAGCACCACCAGCGGACCTTTGTAGTAAACAACGCCATCGGTATCGCTGTCCTCACGGACTTTACCGTTGTTGTCGCGGACCTGAACCACCGGACCAGAAGGAATAAACAGGCCGGACAGTGAAACCGCCTCAGTCAGCGCTCCGCCACCATTGGTCCGCAGATCGATGACGATACTGCTGACGTTCTGTTTTTCCAGTTTCTGCAACTGAACTTTGACATCGTCAGTCAGACCAACATAGAAGCCTGGGATATCCAGTACGCCGACTTTCTCTTTACCCACCGTCTTCACAGACATCTTAACCGCACGGTCTTCCAGACGGATGCGTTCACGCGTCAGTGTGACCGTTCGGGTTTTTGTTCCTTTGCCGGCAGGCAGAACTTCAAGACGGACCTTGCTGCCTTTTGGCCCTTTGATGAGCGCAACAACATCATCCAGGCGCCAGCCGATCACATCGACCATACTCTTGCCGGTCTGACCCACGCCGACGATGCGATCGCCAACGCTAATCGCTTTACTCTTCGCCGCCGGGCCGCCTGCTACCATGGAGTTAATGACCGTATAGTCATCGTCCATCTGCAACACGGCACCAATCCCTTCAAGGGACAGGCTCATCTCGGTATTAAACTGTTCGGTGTTTCGTGGCGAGAGATAGTTGGTATGCGGATCAATTTCGCGAGCAAACGCCGTCATCGCCAGTGAGAAGACGTCTTCACTGTTGGTTTGCGTCAGACGACGGATCGCGGATTTATATCGACGCGTCAGCGTCTCACGAATTTCTTTATCGTCTTTGCCTGTCAGTTTCAGACTTAACTCATCGAACTTCACCTTGCCGTCCCACAGCGCGTTCAGCTCAGCCTCATCTTTCGGCCAGGGCGCTTTGCTGCGATCGAGGTTAAAGGTGTCAGTCCCGGTGAAATCCATCGGGCGTTCAAGCACTTTCAGGGCATACTGAAAACGCTCGAAGCGGCGCTTTTGCGCCAGATTATAGAGATCGTAAAAAACGTCGAGCTTACCCGAGCGCAGTTCGTCGCCCAACTGCCCTTTCTTCTTCGCAAACTGCTCGACATCCCCCGCCAACAGCACGTTGTGGCTGTAGTCGAGTAAATTCAGATAGCGGTCGAAAATTTTGGCGGAAAAGGCCGAATCGAGATCGAACTGACGATAGTGAGAACGCGTAAAACGCGACGTAACGCGTTCACTCACTGTCGCGTGCTGGGTCTCTTCCTTCAGAACAGGAATCTGATCGGCACGCGTGATGTCGTCCACAGCGAAGGTCTGGCCTGCTATTGCAAGCAAGCCAGCTAACGCGGTAAGCCTAAAAAATGTGTTCATGCCAGGCCTGGCCTCCGTTTCAGAACACCAGGTGTTCTGCGCGTACAATCAAAGACATACCCGAATTCAGCTGTACACGGACGCCATCTTTGGTGATTTCTAATACGGTGGCATCCATCGCATCATTACCCGCTTTCACCTTCAGAGACTGTCCAACGCTCAGCGCTGAAATATCCGAAACCGGAGTCAATTTCTCTTCACGAGGTGCGCGCGGCGCTTTCGCAGCCGGTTTTTCAGCATGCGGTTTGCGCTCAGTCGCTTCTTTGCGGCGTGGTGCAGGACGCGGCTTACGTTCACGGCGGGGGGCGTCTTCGCTTTCCCCTGCGGCGGCGGCAGCTTCGCGTTTTTTCGCTTGCTGTTCTGCACGCTGCGCCTGAACGCGAGCTTTCGCTTCTTCAAGCTGTTTACGCGCATGTTCAACGTGCTGCTCGTCCAGCTCCCCGCATGGGTTGCCGTCGAGATCGACACGCGTTGCGCCCGGCTTAACGCCGTACAGGTAACGCCAGCTTGAAGTATAAAGACGTAAAGCGGAACGAAGTTGCGTTTTGCTGAGGTTCATTTCGCCCTCAATACGCTCTACCAGATCCTGAAAAATGCCAATTTTCAGTGGGCGCGCTTCGCCTTCCGCACTAAAACACTGCGGAAAACGCTCGGCCAAAAACGCGATTACTTCTTTACTGCTATTCAACTTAGGTTGATTTTCCATGAAATTTCCTGATTACAACGGACGTAGCCAACAAGCCGCAGGCATGAACAGGCGTCATTATAATGACGCTATCAGTAATTGCTACGGTATCCGTTGATTATCCTGCGATGCTCGCAAAGAATTTTTTGTAATCCGTCATTGCAAGCACGGTTTCAAGCTGCGCAACGAGCCGGCGAAGACCTTGTTCATCTTCAGCGGTGAAGCGCCCAAACGCCGTACTGTCGATGTCCAGCACGCCAATAACATGACCTTTAACGGTTATTGGCAGGACAATTTCCGCATTACTGGCCGCATCGCAGGCAATGTGACCATCAAACGCATGAACGTCGTCAATCCGCTGTACCTGGTTTTGGGCAACAGCAGTGCCGCAAACGCCGCGACCCACCGGGATCCGCACACAGGCAATTTTGCCCTGAAACGGACCTAATACCAGCGTATCGCCCTCGAGCAGGTAAAACCCCGCCCAGTTCACTTGCGAAAGACGTTCGTACAACAGCGCGCTGGTGTTCGCCAGCGTGGCCAGAAAACTGGTCTCTCCTGCCATTAATGCCTGAAAATCGCGGTTCAGATCCGCGTATAGCTCTGTCTTGTTCATTATATAATCACTTAGTTGTCTTACTCTGATACTGCCAGCCTATTAAAATAAGCATTAAATGCGTTAATGCTCAAGATCATTCCCGTCATGAGTTAAGATTACATAATTCTAACACTTTGATTCGCGATACATGGCTCTCAAGACACCCCAGATCACGCCAACGAAAAAAATAGCGATCCGATCCATCAGCGAAGCACTGCCTCGTGCGCACTATCAGCGGTGTCCTCAGTGTGACTTGCTGTTTAGTCTGCCGAAGATGCGCTCTCACCAGAGCGCGTACTGTCCCCGCTGCCAGGCGAAAATTCGTGATGGTCGCGACTGGTCGCTGACGCGCCTGGGGGCGATGGCAGTTACCATGCTGTTGCTGATGCCTTTCGCCTGGGGCGAGCCGCTGCTGCATATCTATCTGCTGGGCATCCGCATTGATGCCAACGTGATGCAGGGGATCTGGCAGATGACAAAGCAAGGCGATCCCATTACCGCGACGATGGTACTGTTTTGCGTCGCGGGCGCGCCGCTGATCCTCGTGACCGCGATTGCTTACCTGTGGTTCGGCAATATTCTCGGCATGAATCTGCGCCCGGTGCTATTGATGCTGGAAAAACTCAAAGAGTGGGTGATGCTGGACATCTATCTGGTGGGCATTGGCGTGGCGTCGATTAAAGTTCAGGATTACGCCTTTTTGCAGCCTGGCGTGGGGCTTTACGCCTTCATCGCGCTGGTGATCCTCAGCATCCTGACGCTGTCGCATCTGAACATTGAGCAATTGTGGGAGCGTTTTTATCCACAGCGACCGGCAAAGCGCCCGGACGAGCAGTTGCGGATTTGTCTCGGTTGTCATTTTACCGGCTATCCGGATCCGCGTGGACGCTGCCCGCGCTGCCATATTCCCTTGCGGGTGCGCCGAAATCAGAGCGTCCAAAAATGCTGGGCGGCGTTGCTGGCATCGATTGTTTTGCTGCTGCCTGCTAACCTGATGCCAATCTCGGTTATCTACGTGAACGGTGGGCGACAGGAAGACACCATCATGTCCGGTATCCTGTCGCTGGCGAACAGCAACGTCGCCGTGGCCGCCGTGGTCTTTATCGCCAGTATTCTGGTGCCATTCACCAAAGTGATCGTCATGTTTACGCTGTTGCTCAGCATTCAGTTCAAATGTGAACAGGGTTTACGCACGCGTATGCAGCTCTTGCGACTGGTCACGTGGATCGGTCGCTGGTCGATGCTGGACCTTTTTGTTATCGCCTTAACCATGTCGCTGATTAACCGCGACCAGATTCTTGCTTTTACTATGGGACCGGCTGCGTTTTATTTCGGCTCAGCGGTCATTTTGACTATTCTTGCAGTGGAATGGCTGGACAGCCGCTTACTTTGGGATGCACATGAGTCAGGAAACGCCCGCTTCGCAGACTGAAGCGCAGATTAAAACTAAACGCCGTATTTCACCGTTCTGGTTACTCCCGCTGATTGCATTAATGATTGCGGGATGGTTGATATGGAACAGCTATGAAGATCGCGGTAACACCGTGACTATCGACTTCATGTCTGCGGATGGCATCGTCCCGGGCCGCACGCCCGTTCGCTATCAGGGCGTCGAGGTGGGTACGGTTCAGGACATCAGCCTGAGTAAGGATCTGCGTAAAATTGAGGTGCGAGTCAGCATCAAGTCCGACATGAAAGATGCCCTGCGCGAAGAGACGCAGTTCTGGCTGGTGACACCTAAAGCGTCGCTCGCTGGGGTCTCTGGCCTTGACGCGCTGGTTGGCGGTAACTACATCGGCATGATGCCGGGTAAAGGCGAAGAGCGAGATCATTTCGTCGCCCTCGATACCCAGCCGAAATATCGCCTGGATAACGGCGATCTGATGATTCATCTCAATGCGCCCGATCTGGGGTCGCTGAACAGCGGTTCGTTGGTCTATTTCCGTAAGATCCCGGTCGGCAGAGTTTACGATTACAGCATTAACCCAAACAAACAGGGCGTCACTATCGATGTCCTGGTTGAACGCCGCTTTACCAACCTGGTGAAGAAAGGCAGCCGTTTCTGGAATGTTTCAGGGGTCAATGCAGACATCAGTCTGAGCGGTGCGAAGGTCAAGCTCGAGAGTCTGGCGGCCCTGGTAAACGGCGCTATCGCCTTTGACTCTCCGGACGACTCAACGGTCGCGGAACAGGATGATACCTTTGGCCTGTACACCGACCTGGCGCACAGCCAGCGCGGCGTCATTGTTAAGCTCGAACTGCCCAGCGGCGAAGGGCTGAAAGCGAACGCCACGCCGCTCATGTATCAGGGGCTGGAAGTGGGTGAGCTCACCAAACTGAATTTAGAGCCGGGCGGTAAAGTCACCGGCGAAATGACCGTTGACCCCAGCGTCGTGACGCTGTTACGCGATGGCACACGCATTGAACTGCGCAGCCCCAAACTCTCGCTAAGTGACGCGAACATCAGCTCATTGCTGACGGGCAAAACCTTTGAACTGGTGCCCGGTACCGGTGAATCGCGCAGCGAGTTCGTGGTTGTTCCCGGTGAAAAAGCGCTGCTTCACGAACCAGACGTTCTGACGTTTACCCTGACCGCGCCCGAAAGTTATGGCATCGATGCGGGTCAACCGCTGATCCTCCACGGTGTCCAGGTAGGCCAGGTGATCGAACGTAAGCTCACCAGCAAAGGAGTCGAGTTCACCGTGGCGGTCGATCCACAGCATCGTGATCTGGTTCAGGGTGACAGTAAATTCGTGGTCAACAGTCGTGTGGATGTCAAAGTGGGTCTGGATGGCGTTGAGTTCCTCGGCGCCAGCGCCAGCGAATGGTTAAGCGGCGGTATCCGCATATTGCCGGGCAGCAAGGGGGAAATGAAGTCCAGTTATCCGCTGTATGCCAACCTGGAAAAAGCGGTGGAGAACAGTCTGAGCGATCTGCCGACCACCACCCTGAGTCTGCGTGCGGAAACGCTGCCGGACGTGCAGGCCGGTTCTGTGGTGCTGTATCGTAAATTTGAGGTGGGTGAAGTGATCACCGTACGCCCCCGCGCCGACGCCTTTGATATTGATCTCCACATTAAGCCGGAGTACCGCAACCTGCTGACCAGCAACAGCGTATTCTGGGCGGAAGGCGGGGCCAAAGTGCAACTCAACGGTAGCGGCCTGACCGTGCAGGCCTCTCCCCTGTCGCGTGCACTGAAAGGGGCCATCAGCTTTGACAACCTGAGCGGTGCCAGCGCCAGCCAGCGCAAAGGCGATAAGCGCATTTTGTATGCCTCCGAAACCGCCGCGCGCGCGGTCGGCGGGCAAATCACACTCCACGCCTTTGATGCCGGGAAACTGGCGGCCGGGATGCCTATTCGCTACCTCGGCATTGATATCGGACAGATTCAGACGCTTGAACTGCTTACCTCGCGCAACGAGGTACAGGCGAAGGCGGTACTGTATCCGGAATACGTGCAGACCTTTGCCCGTGGCGGGACGCGCTTCTCCGTGATTACACCGCAGATCTCGGCCGCTGGCGTGGAGCACCTCGACACTATCCTGCAACCCTACATCAACGTCGAGCCGGGTCGGGGTAATCCGCGTCGAGACTTCGAGTTGCAGGAAGCGACCATTACTGACTCTCGCTATCTTGACGGGCTGAGTATTGTACTCGAAGTTCCCGAAGCGGGTTCGCTGGCGATCGGTACGCCGGTGCTGTTCCGTGGAATTGAAGTCGGTACGGTAACCGGTATGACGCTTGGCACATTGTCTGACCGCGTGATGATCGCCTTGCGCATCAGTCAACGTTACCAGCACCTGGTTCGCAACAACTCTGTCTTCTGGCTGGCCTCCGGATACAGTCTGGACTTTGGCCTGACGGGCGGCGTCGTGAAGACCGGCACCTTTAATCAGTTCATTCGCGGCGGTATTGCCTTCGCCACACCGCCAGGCACTCCGCTGGCGCCGAAAGCGCAGGCGGGGAAACACTTCCTGCTGCTGGAAAGTGAGCCGAAAGAGTGGCGTGAATGGGGTACTGCGCTACCACGTTAATGTCAGGCTCCGGCGTGCTCGCGCCGGAGCCTTTATGCTACACTGCGCGCTTGTTTTACTGCCGGTGGTGCTCCCCCGTGACTCAACACGCTGTTTATTTTCCTGACGCCTTTTTGACGCAAATGCGCGAGGCAATGCCCGCACACCTCTCTTTTGATGATTTTCTCGCCGCCTGCCAGCGCCCGTTACGCCGCAGCATCCGTGTGAATACGCTTAAGATTTCGGTTGCCGATTTTCTCACCTTAACTGCCCCGTATGGCTGGTCGCTAACGCCGGTTCCCTGGTGTGAAGAGGGCTTCTGGATTGAACGCGACAATGAGGATGCATTGCCGTTAGGCAGTACCGCCGAGCATCTTAGCGGTCTGTTTTATATTCAGGAAGCCAGCTCCATGCTACCGGTTGCCGCCCTGTTTGCCGACGATAATTCGCCGAACCGCGTGATGGACGTTGCTGCCGCGCCGGGTTCAAAAACCACGCAAATCGCGGCGCGTATGGGCAATCGTGGGGCGATTCTCGCGAATGAGTACTCCGCCAGTCGGGTGAAAGTGCTGCATGCCAATATCAGTCGCTGCGGGATCAATAACGTGGCGCTGACCCATTTTGACGGCCGCGTATTCGGCGCGGCGCTGCCGGAAATGTTCGACGCGATTTTGCTTGATGCCCCCTGCTCGGGTGAAGGCGTCGTGCGAAAAGATCCGGATGCGCTAAAAAACTGGTCCGTTGAGAGTAATCATGAGATTGCCGCAACCCAGCGCGAACTGATCGAAAGTGCGTTTCACGCCCTGCGCCCTGGCGGCACGCTGGTCTATTCGACCTGTACATTAAACCGTGAAGAAAACGAATCGGTGCTGGCCTGGCTGAAGGAGACCTGGCCTGAGGCGGTAGAATTTTTACCGTTAGGCGATCTTTTCCCTGAGGCGACTCAGGCGCTGACAGCAGAAGGTTTCCTGCATGTATTTCCGCAGATTTATGACTGCGAAGGATTCTTCGTTGCCCGTCTGCGTAAAACGACGTCCATTCCCGCGCTGCCTGCGCCGAAGTACAAAGTGGGTAACTTCCCTTTTACCCCCGTCAAAGGTCGCGAAGCCGCGAGCGTAACTCAGGCGGCTAGCGCCCTCGGCCTGCTCTGGGGTGAAAACCTGCATCTCTGGCAGCGTGATAAAGAGGTCTGGCTATTCCCGGCGGAGATTGAACCGCTGATCGGTAAAGTCCGCTTCTCCCGCCTCGGCATTAAGCTGGCTGAAACCCATAACAAAGGCTATCGCTGGCAGCACGAAGCGGTTATCGCGTTGGCTGATGTGAATCACCGCTGTGCGTTTGAACTGTCTCACCAGGAGGCGGAAGAGTGGTATCGCGGGCGCGATGTCTACCCGCAGACCGCCCCAGCCACTGACGATGTGCTGGTGACCTTCCAGCACCAGCCGATTGGCCTTGCCAAACGGATCGGTTCGCGGCTGAAAAACA
This sequence comes from Citrobacter amalonaticus Y19, assembly GCF_000981805.1. Taxonomy (NCBI): domain Bacteria; kingdom Pseudomonadati; phylum Pseudomonadota; class Gammaproteobacteria; order Enterobacterales; family Enterobacteriaceae; genus Citrobacter; species Citrobacter amalonaticus. The sequence goes on from NZ_CP011132.1 coordinate 1,967,669, forward strand.
GTTACCCGCGTGAACTGGTTCGCGATGGCAAATTGTTTACCCGTAACGTCTGAAATAGGAAAATTTGCGCATTTTTTGACTGGCGCTTTTGTCTGCGTTGTCTACGCTGAGAAATGGACGGTCTAACTGGTCGTACCACAATCAGCGAATCAACGGAGAGCACGATGATGAAAACCAGTGTGCGCATTGGCGCCTTTGAAATTGACGATGCCGAGTTACACGGCGAGTCGCCGGGAGACCGAACGTTAACCATTCCGTGTAAATCCGATCCGGATTTATGCATGCAACTGGATGCCTGGGACGATGAGACCAGCATTCCTGCCATTCTCAACGGAGAACATTCGGTCCTCTTCCGCAACCATTACGATCGACAGTCTGATGCCTGGATCATGCGTCTTGCCTGATTCAAAAAGAACCCGTCTGCCGGCGGGTTATTTATTTCCCCCTTCCCGCTTGCGTTAATTCCTCCTACACTTTTGTCAGGGCTGTACAAAATGAGGATAGGATGTTCGCACTGGTTCTGTTTGTCTGTTATCTGGATGGCGGTTGCGAAGATATCGTAGTGGATGTTTACGATACCGAGCAGCAGTGCCTGTATTATATGAACGATCAACGGATTCGCCAGGGTGGCTGCTTTCCGGTCGAGGATTTTATCGATGGCTTCTGGGCACCCGCGCAGCAATACAGTGACTTTTAATCATTGCAGTTGTACCAGCGTTAACTCACCGCCGAATACCGCCCCCGTATCAATGTAGTGCAGATTGTAGCTGTCAATACGCTGACGCAGCGGCGTATGACCGAACCAGAAATGGTCCGCACCGGTAATCGCGCGCCCTTCTCCCGCCAGATGCGCACTCAGTCGTGCACGCCGCCACAATACTTCCGTCAGGTTAACCGGCTTTTGCCATTGATAGATGTCGTCCGGATAATCGGCATGAGCCACCACATGCATCCCCTCGCGACAATGCAATTCCAGAATCCACGGCAGTTGCTGGCAATACTCCAGTGCCAGCATGGCCTGATGACGCTTCTGCGCAGGCAACATCGTAAACCAGCCTCCGCCATTCATCGTCCATAGCGACCATTGCAACGTGCGCAGGGCATCTATCGCCATCTGCTCATGATTCCCTCTGACCGCTACCATCCAGCGTTTATGCAACAGTTGCAGGCAGCGCAAACTGTCGGGACCACGATCGATGAGATCGCCCACCGAGACCAGCAAATCCTGCCAGGGATCAAAGCGACAGGCCCGTAATTTCGCCATCAACAGTGCAAAACAGCCATGGACATCCCCGACCACCCAGATGTGGCGCCAGTGTGCCCCCTCGATCATTTGGTAACTGTTTTCAGGCTGTTTCATGAGCGTTTTGTCCTCTGTCACGCCCTGATTCAAGTTTAGCAGTAGCAACAAAAAGTGTCTGACTGTAGTGAATTCGGCCACCTGAACAAAGGTGATATGCCCATCTCAGAACAACACGGGTACCCCAATGAAAAGAAGAAATTTTAGTTCCGAATTCAAACGTGAATCGACTCCGTTGGTTTTCGATCAAAATTACACGGTTTCTGATACAGCTAAGGTTATGAACATTGGTTTTCTACGAAGACGAAATAGGTAAAGCGACTGCGTGTGAATGTAAGGGCAAAACGCCTAAAACCCCAAGAACCCTTGAAAAAATTAAAATACGAGAGCTCAGGAATGGACTACAACTAATTAAAATATTAAAAATCTACCACTTTCTTGGTGTCAGACTCCCTGAGCAGTCCTTGATAATCGGGACACCCAGGGGGCGTATCCTGTGGACTCTCTTTGCCATGTGTTCTGGGTTCAACGCAACAGCTACAAATCTAACCTGTTTCTTATATGCCTCAAGTGATACGTCGATCATCGCATACCTATCTGTCGTCTCCAAAACACGGCTATTCATCAAGATCCCACAAATTATCTTTACCGTTAAAGGTCTTCCAGTGTAGTCAACCGCTGGCGATAAGAAGCATATGGTTGCCACCTCAATTCACACTGTATATATGAACAGTATTCTATAATTGATAGGGGATCAGGTGCTGATCAGAGTCGTCAGAGATGTTAAACTCCAGCGCAATGAAAGGAAGGCTCATTTTTTAAGGTTACTAGTATGTCAGTTAAATTTAGGCCTGAGTTGGATGGACTTAGAGCTTTAGCTGTAATGGCTGTTATTTTTTACCACGCTAAGTTGAATATTTCAGGTCACACCGTTTTGCCTGGTGGTTTTTTTGGGGTGGACATATTTTTTGTTTTGTCAGGTTTTCTAATCACAAATATTGTTAGACACTCTTTGCAAAACAAATCTTTTTCTTTTGCAAACTTTTACATTAAAAGAATAAAAAGAATTTTCCCCGCATTATTGTTTGTACTCTTTTCAACATCATTGGCAGCATACTATTTTTTGCTTCCTTCAGACCTTATAAAATTCAGTAATTCTCTACTGTCAGCAATTTCATTTACTTCTAACATATTTTTCTATAACGAAGATCCTTATACATCAAGCGCAAGTGAGCTAAAACCATTATTACATACATGGAGCCTTTCCGTAGAGTGGCAGTATTATATTATATTTCCCGTTCTACTTTATATATTTCATAAAATTTTAAAAGGGAAAATTCTCCCTCCTCTGATCGTTATATTATTCTTGTCATTATTCTATGCAATATATCAATCTCATAATGATATTAGTTATGCATTCTATATGTTGCAGACAAGAGCATGGGAGTTAATTGCGGGTGGATTATGCGCGTGGGTTGTAACACATATAGAAAAGAAAAAAACAGCCGAACTTATTACTGCAACTGGTATAACACTAATATTAATCTCATTTTTTTCATATGATGATTCTATACTGCACCCCTCATTTATAACTATAATTCCTGTTTTGGGAACATGCTGTTTTATTGTTGGATCTCTACGTGGGGAATTATGCGCTTCCCCATTTAGGGTTAGACTTGTAGTGTTCATTGGCGGAATCTCATATTCCTTGTATCTATGGCACCAACCCGTTTTTGCATTCTTCAGAATACAAAATGACCATATTACATGGCATTCTTTTGCTGCACTCACATCAATTACATTCATTTTATCCATTATTACTTATACATATGTAGAAAATGTATTCAGAAAAAATCCACATATTAAATATAACATTATATTTTACGTACCTTTAATTGCTCTAGTGTTATCTGGTTCAATAATTAACATTCAATACAACGGATTACCATCCCGCTTGACACCACTTGCAAGGGACATGTATGAAAACTATTCTCAACCAGAGTTTAAAAGGCTTACTGGTACGCAAGGAATAAAATTAAGGGGTAATATTTTATCCACATCATGTACGATGCGCGATCCATTTTCTGCGTGTAAATTTGGAGATGGCTCTGTAATTGTGCTTGGTGATAGCTATGCAGGAAGTTTTACATATTCATTAAAAAATAAGTTATTAAAAGAAGGAAAGGGACTAATTGCAATGGATTATGAACAATGCCCGTTTGTTTCAGGTCTTTGGTTTGGAAACGTTGCAGAATGTCCAGAAGTTAACAGAAGAAGATGGAAGGTTCTTGATGAAATCAAAGATAAAAATAAAACAACTATTTTTATTGCAACAAACTATGAACAATTTGCGTATCCTAAAGTAGAAACGCAAAATCCGTTATCAGACGGTATAAAAAACATCACTGTAGGTAAATTTGTTGATAGTAGTGTTGCCTGGGAATCCTACAGAAAAAATATTACACAACTGCTAGATAAAGGGTTCAAAGTAATAATCGTATATCCAATACCTTCAGTAAAAGAAGATGTTAAAAATAAATTTTTCAGCCTTATCAAGACATCAAATGCTAAAATAACAGAAGATCATTACGAGAAAGATATCTCAGGCCTAATGAAAGCAAATGACTTAGGAAATAAACTAGATGTTTTGTTCAATAACGAAAAAAGACTGTTAAAAATAAAACCTGTTGATACTTTATGTAATTCTGGAAAATGTAAAATTCTAACACAGCATGGAGCTTTATATAACGTAGGATCGCATCTATCATTTGCAGGAGTGCAAGAAGTTTTAGAATCCACTCAACTTTAATATGTAAAATGGACAGACATGTAAAAACTGTCCATTTTTACCTTGATGAGGTCAATTTCAAGTGATGTTTCCCCAGTGGGATTCCACTCACTATTGGAGCAGTATCATGAAGAAAAAAACTACTGACTGCCAGGTGTAATTAACCTAAAACCTGATGTGACTCCTGTTGCAGGTGACTGGTCTCTCTCTTAAAGAGTATTTGCGTGACGTTTTCACCTTTTTTTAAAACATACTCATACCCACCCTCTTGTCCGAGATAAGAAGTCTGGCCGGGTGGCTGTATGAGAGTGAGCCTGGACAGGATTTCGCTCAACGCTTACTGGGCCACAAAAATTTAACAATGACCAAAAAATACCTGGACGCACGCAGTGCAGAGTATGTTATGGTTTAGACAGGATATGGAAATTTCGAGTAACTTTTGTGTTCTTTCGGGTTAAGACGAAGAAACACCATGTAAAACAGATAGATAAAAAGAGACCGAATACGATTCCTGTATTCGGTCCAGGGAAATGGCTCTTGGGAGAGAGCCGTGCGCTAAAAGTTGGCATTAATGCAGGCTAAGTCGCCTTGCCTTTTAAGAATAGATGACGACGCCAGGTTTTCCAGTCCGCGGCTTATGCGGCCGGAAAAAAACGGCAGTGGTCACTGACTGAAATGTAAAAACCGCAAGACCCTCTTCAGAAGGCTTGCGGTTTTTTATTGGAAATCAGAAAGATATTTCTGGGAATTAACAGAGCTTTTCTGCTCGTTCAATAAACGGTGCCAGGCTCATTTTTTCACCTGGTTTTGCCGGATCGTCAATCTGAATCACTGACAGAGGTTGTGCCGTCGTTTTGCCGCTTGCCACCTGCTCTTGCGCGATATCGTTCAGCGGATACTGCACGAGTGTGCTGGGGTTAATCACATACAGCGCGTTTCCCGGCCGACAGGTCAGCATGACCTCTTCGCGATTGAACGCCCACTTGTCTTTGCCAATTTCAAAGCGGCTCACGGTGATGACCTGCGGCGCCGCCAGCGCAACCCCTGAACTGGTCAGAAGCAGCAAAGAAAGAATCACTTTTTTCATGAATTTTGCCTGTCCCTCAGAACGGTTCCAGCGTCGCAAACAGGCTGACGATTGCCAGCACGACGGCGCCGATTCCCCATTCGATCTTCGTCATCCAGATAAAGTACAGATTGATGCGTCGACTATCCTGGCGCATTCGTGGTACGAGAAGATACCGATTCGCCAGCGCGATTGCCACCATTAGCAGGACAAGTGCACATTTTAGCAAAAGCAGTTGCCCCCACACGGTTCGCCACGGAACTAAAAAAACCTGTATAAACAGGATATTGGCAATACCGGTTAGCAACACGCCAGCCACCGCAAGATGCCCATAACGGGAAAAACGCATCATGGTGTAAACCGCCTGCTGCTGCCAGCGCCCTCTTGCCATCTGCATACAGTAAATCACCGGCAACAGACCGCCAAACCAGGCGGCAGCGCAAATTAAATGCAGCGCATGATTTGTCTGCTGGAGCGCGCCAATAACGCCAGAGTGCAACGTGGCATGCCCAACCCCCGTCAATAGCGCAAACTGCGCGAGGGTTAAGAGCAGCAATAGCCGCGGTAAATTACGCGGCACAATCAGCGCAGCAACCAGCGTGACCAGCGCCAGAACAATCTGCCAGAGCCACACCCCGCCAAACTGGGTTTGCAATACCATGTTCCAGACAGGTACAGAGATAACATCCTGCCAGCCGGACCCCATGAGGCCACCCTGGATAGCCAGCATCAGTAACGCGCTCAGGAAACTCCACAATGCTGCATGCTGTTGCAAACGTAAGAAGCGTCGACTCATCAGACGGCGGACAGATACCGGTGCCAGCCACGCGCCGTAGAGCGCAGAGCCAAACACCAGCATCAGGGCGGTAAAATGGATGAAGCGGAGTGCAACCCAGGTCAGCGTCAGCATGTTTATTTCACGCTAAACGTGTATTGCCCTTTGGTTTTATGTCCATCGACGGACACCACGTGCCAGTTCACCGTGTATTGACCCGGCTTCAGCGTTTCATCAAGCGGGACGATCAACTGTTTCTTATCCTGGTCGTTACGCTTCGCCTGAAGGGTTTTGATTCCCTCTTGCTGTGGACCGGTAATCGTCACGCCACTGAATCCGGGCTCGATACCTTCAGAGAAATTGAGCGTCAGCGCTTGCGGCGCGGCAGTAACTTCTGCATCCGCAGCCGGATACTGGTGTGTCAGATGCGCATGGGCCCATACGGTCGGCGTCGCCAGAACGGAGGCCAGAAAAAGAAGCGTATAACGAAAAGTACGTGCAGGAGAGACCATATCAACTATTCCCTTTTGTTATGCCTTATCCAGAGAGGATAACCTTCAATAATGTTCGCGTCGACAATCTTCAATTGCGGCTTGCCATTCTGGCAGACTCTTAGTAACTTTTGCGCGCAACACCGGAGGAGAAGCCCATGCACAAAAATCTGGCTCAGCTCGAACAGGCTGAAATGGACAAGGTAAACGTTGACCTGGCCGCTGCTGGCGTCGCGTTTAAAGAGCGCTACAACATGCCCGTTGTCGCCGAAGTCGTAGAACGCGAGCAACCCGCCCATCTGCGCGAATGGTTCCGCGAGCGTCTGATCGCCCACCGTCTGGCGTCCGTTTCGTTGTCTCGCTTGCCGTATGAGCCCAAACCCAAATAATATTTTTGATGTAGAGTTACATATCCTTACATATTGCCTGCTACAGTATAAGTATATTCTTATTCTATGATTTAAGGATGATTGTAGACAATATGAAAAGGAAGTCATTATGTCACGCTGGAAAATAGCTGCTGCGCAGTATGAACCGCTAAAAACATCTATTCGCGAACATATCGCTCACCATCTGAATTTCATCGACGCGGCAGCCCGACAACAGTGTGAACTGCTGGTGTTTCCTTCACTCTCATTACTCGGTTGTATGGACGAATCGCAGTCGCTGCCCGCACCGCCGGATATCAGTCTGTTACAGCCGCTCTCTCAGGCCGCCCACGCGCACCGCATGACGATTATTGCTGGCCTTCCGGTCGAGCATAACAACCGCTTTGTCCCTGGTATTGCTGTTTTTGCCCCGGGGATGACCTCTCCGCGCCTGTTTCATCAAAGCCACGGTACGTGTCTGTGCGAAGACCTGAAAACCATCAACGTGGTGGATGAACAACCGGAAGGTGTCGATATGGATCCGGCATGTTCTCTTTTTACGACCAGTCAAAGCGTCAGCGAACCCGAGTTGCTCACCTCAACGTCGCGGTTACAGCATTTCTCGCATAAATTCTCGATTGCCGTACTGATGGCCAATGCGCGGGGGAGTAGCGCATTATGGGATGAAAGCGGGCAACTTATTGTCCGCGCCGATCGCGGTTCGCTATTATTAACCGGACAGCGCACCGCGCAGGGTTGGCAAGGTGATATCATTCCATTACGCTAATCGTTTTCGGTCAGGAGTTTTCCATGCTGCGCATCATCGATACTGAGACCTGTGGCCTGCAGGGCGGGATTGTAGAGATCGCCTCTGTCGACGTGGTTGATGGTAAAATCGTGAACCCTATGAGCCACCTGGTGCGCCCTGACCGACCGATCTCGCCGCAGGCCATGGCGATTCATCGCATTACTGAAGCGATGGTGGCGGATAAGCCGTGGATTGAAGAGGTCATCCCCCACTATTACGGCAGTGAATGGTATGTGGCGCACAACGCCAGCTTTGACCGTCGCGTGCTGCCAGATATGCCGGGCGAGTGGATTTGCACCATGAAACTTTCCCGCCGCCTGTGGCCGGGTATTAAGTACAGCAATATGGCGCTCTACAGGTCGCGCAAACTGAACGTGCAAACCCCTGCGGGACTGCACCACCACCGCGCGCTCTATGACTGTTATATCACCGCCGCGCTGCTCATCGATATCATGAATACCTCCGGCTGGACGACAGAGCAGATGGTCGACATCACCGGGCGACCAGGGTTACTGACCACCTTTACCTTTGGCAAGTATCGCGGCAAAGCCGTCTCGGATGTCGCTGAGCGCGATCCGGGCTATCTGCGCTGGCTGTTTAACAACCTTGACAGCATGAGCCCGGAACTGCGCTTAACGCTCAAGCACTATCTGGATAACGCTTAAGCCTCACGGTTGCCGGGCAATGTCCCCTGCGCCAGGCCTATCAGGAACGCAAATTCCAGCGCAACCCCCTCCCAGGATTTAAAACGACCTGATTTTCCGCCATGCCCGGAATCCATGTCAGTGCACAGCAGCAGCAGATGGTCATCCGTTTTCAGCTCGCGCAGTTTCGCTACCCATTTCGCCGGTTCCCAGTACTGGACCTGCGAGTCATGCAGCCCGGTGGTGACCAACAGATGCGGGTAAGTCTGCGCCCTGACGTTATCGTACGGGCTGTAGCTTTTCATGTAGGTGTAATACTGCGGATCTTTCGGATTCCCCCACTCTTCAAACTCCCCGGTCGTCAGGGGTATCGACTCATCGAGCATTGTGGTCACCACATCCACAAACGGTACCTGGGCAACCACGCCATGAAAGCGTTCGGGGCGCTCGTTGATCGCCACACCCATTAGCATTCCTCCCGCGCTGCCACCCATGCCATAGCACAAAGAGGGCGAGCCGTAGCCCTGGGCGATCAGCGCATCGCAGGCATCGAGATAGTCATTGAAGGTATTGCGCTTTTTCAGGAACTTACCGTCTTCATACCACTGCTGTCCCAGCTCGCCTCCACCACGTACGTGGACGATGGCATAAACAAATCCACGATCCAGCAAACTTAAGCGACTGCTGCTGAAATCGGCGTCCATACTGGCTCCGTAGGAACCGTAGCCGTAGACCAACAGAGGATTTTGTCCCTTGCGAAAATGCTTCTGATGATAAACCAGCGAGACAGGCACCTCGACGCCATCACGCGCGGTGATCCACAGGTGTTCGCTGCGATAGTTCGCGGCGTCAAATCCCGACACCTCTGTCTGTTTAATCACCCGTCGTTCGCCGGTGTCCATATCCAGTTCAAACAGCGTGTCCGGCGTGGTCATTGAGGAGTAGCCATAGCGCAGGCGCGACGTTTCCGGTTCCGGGTTATAAGCAAGCCAGGTGACATACGCCGGATCGTCAAAGGCGATCCCCACAACCTCGTGAGTTTTACGATTAATCTGCCGCAGGCTGGTTAAGCCGCGCTGGCGCTCTTCCACCACCAGCCAGTCGGTAAAGAGGGTAAACCCTTCCAGCATGATAGCGTCGCGTGCCGGGATCAGCGTTTCCCACTGTTTCTCATCGCGCACACGCGTGCGATAGAGGCCAAAATTTTTACCCTCACGGTTCGAGCGCAGATAGAACGCATGCTGATAGTGATCGAGGCTGTATTCATGATCCTTGCGGCGCGGCAGGAAGATGAACGGTTCAGCATCGGCCAGTTCGGCATCCAGCAGCAAAACCTCGCTGGTCGTGGCGCTGGCCAGATGAATGACGATGTAATGTTTGGATGTCGTCTTGTGCAGGCTGACGTAGAAGGTGTCGTCTTTTTCTTCGTAAATCAGTTCGTCCTGCGTCGCCGGTGTGCCGATGGTGTGTCGCCAGACCTGCCAGGGCAACAGCGTCGTCTCATGCTTACGCACATAGTAGAAGGTCAGCGAATCATTCGCCCAGACAAGCTCGGGTTCCACGTTATCCAGCATCTCCGGATACCAGTTACCGTTTTCCAGATTGCGAAAACGGATCCCGTACTGACGGCGCGAAAGGTAATCCTCCGCCAGCGCCATGATGGTATTATCCGGCGTTATCGCCAGTCCCCCCAGCGTGTAAAACTCGCTGTGCGCCGCCCGTTTGTTGCCGTCGAGCAGCGTTTCCCAGTCATCCCACTCTTCGCTTAGCGCCGACTGACGTTGATAAATGGCGTACTCGCATCCAGGTTCATAGAGATGGCGATAACGATAACCGTTCTTCACGTACGGTGCGGAAGTATCACGGGGAGGAATGCGATCGATAATTTCTTTCAGCACACGTTCCTGCAACGCCTGCTGCGTAGACATGACCTGATGTCCGTAGCGGTTTTCTTGCTTCAGATAATCCAGCACATCCGGCTGCGAACGGGTGTCGTCCCGCAGCCAGTAGTAATTATCAATGCGTGTGTCGCCATGGAGAGTCATGGCGTGGGGAATGCGATTGGCTTTCGGCAGCATGTCATTGTTCTTTCGTCTTTATACACCCTCTAAGGGTGGCAAAACTGACGAATGATGCAAGCGAAACATGCCGCCGGAGGTATTGGGTTAACCGGGTAACGCCTGTTTTTGCTGTTTTAAGTCCTGCTCGATACCGTCACGGACATCCTGTGGGATCTTCAGCGCATCGCCCAGCGCGTTCAGGTAGCTGCGTTCCATAAAGTGGTCGATGTCAATCGCTGCACAACTGAGGAAATAGATCTCCAGCGCTTCTTCCTCGTTGCGGATCCCCTGCGCCAGACGCTGCGGATCCAGCGGTTGCTCAATCGCCTGCTCAATGAGCGCGCGCCCCTGCTCTTCAACGCCCGCTTCACGCAGTTGTTGTTCGATTGCCGCCCGCTCTTTGGCGTCGATGTGACCGTCACTTTTCGCCGCGAAAACCAGCGCCAGGATCAGGCGTTCGGTACGGACATCCAGTGGTGTACTTTGTGCGCCAAACTGCGGTTCATCCTGATGAGCCGCGCGGACTTTATCCTTGTACTTGTTCCACAACACGGTACCTGCCACCGCGCCGCCACCAACCAACAGCGCGCTGGTGCCATATTTGCTGAGCAGTTTGCGGGAGGATTTGCTGGCGACCAGTAATCCTGCCAGACCACCCAGCGCACCGGGTACCAGCAGCTTACTTAATCCCTGTTCACCCGAGGAGGATGAAGACGATCCGTTTTGCCCGAGAAGAGAGTGTAATTGATTAAGCCAGTTAGCCATTTTATCCCTCAAGTACTGACAATGAATTCTCAAAGCGTACCCGAGGGGATGTCAGGAAATGTCTGCCAGCGCTAAAGATGCGCAAATGTTCGCACTACTGCGGGCGGTATTCCGCCGTGCCGGCCTTGCAATCGACCTTCACCTGATAATGAATATCCGCGCTTTTCCCGCGTACGGTTAGCGGCACCGTCCATTTTCCGTCCTGCCCGGTAATCTCTTTCGGATTCACCCAAACAACCGGATCGGCCTGCCCCACCCGTTTTTGATCGTCTGCCCAGCGCACCACGCGATTTTGCTGGTAATCACGTTTCACACTTGCGGCAATGCCTGCCGCATCGAGCCCCTCACACTGGGGGAATTTCACAGTTTTACTGTCGGTGTCCGCAGCAGACACCGACAGACTGGCACCTAACAACAACAGGCTGATTAACGCACTTGTTCTTTTCATACTTTTCCTTTACCCGATAGCACATTGATTCAGGAAAAAGCATGGTACAAAACGTCAGGAGCGCAAGTCAGATTCAGGCGGCCTGAGTATCGTCTCCGGCAGAGGCGTCATTCTCAACCGCCTGCGGAGAAGGTAATTTACCGGTTTTAAGAATGGTGCTCAGCACCTCTTTTTGCTCTGCCAGCCACAATGACAGCGCTTCACGCTGTTCGTCTTCCAGTGCTAAGGGTGATTGTTCAAGCCAGGTGTCGAGCAGATCCGCCGTATCCAGCATCTTGTCATACGCATCGGCTTCCTTTTTGCTGGTAAATGACATTTTTTCCTCACCTTCCCGAATGACTACGTATTTAACTTCAACCGCCATGTTGCAGCCTCTTAATATTACTGTATTTATGTACAGTATATTCTATTTTACCGCTGAAATCAACCTGGCAATAAAGACAGACGCAAACGTTTTCGTATATACTGCGGCCAAATTTGTTGGGGGATATCTTCATGACGTTATTAGGCACAGCGCTGCGTCCGGCAGCAACTCGGGTGATGTTATTGGGTTCAGGCGAACTGGGTAAAGAAGTGGCTATCGAGTGCCAACGCCTCGGCGTGGAAGTCATCGCGGTGGACCGATATGCCGACGCGCCGGCCATGCATGTCGCGCATCGTTCACACGTCATCAATATGCTGGATGGCGACGCGCTTCGCCGCATCGTTGAACTGGAAAAACCGCACTATATAGTACCGGAGATTGAAGCCATCGCCACGGACATGCTGGTGACGCTGGAACAGGAAGGGTTGAACGTCGTGCCCTGCGCACGCGCGACCAGACTGACGATGAACCGTGAAGGTATCCGCCGCCTGGCGGCGGAAGAACTGGCGCTACCTACCTCGACCTTCCGTTTTGCCGACAGCGAAGCCACCTTCCGCGACGCGGTGACGGAAATCGGTTATCCCTGCATTGTCAAACCGGTAATGAGTTCTTCCGGCAAAGGACAAAGCTTCATTCGTACTGAAGCCCAACTGGCGCAAGCGTGGGACTACGCGCAACAGGGCGGTCGCGCGGGTGCAGGTCGGGTGATCGTTGAAGGCGTCGTGAAGTTTGATTTTGAAATCACCCTGCTCACCGTCAGCGCCGTCGATGGCGTTCATTTTTGCGCCCCGGTGGGTCATCGTCAGGAAGACGGTGATTACCGTGAATCCTGGCAGCCGCAGCAGATGAGCGCACTGGCGCTGGAACGCGCTCAGGACATTGCCCGTAAGGTAGTGTTAGCTCTGGGAGGTCATGGTCTGTTTGGCGTGGAGCTGTTTGTCTGCGGTGATGAGGTCATTTTCAGCGAAGTCTCCCCTCGCCCGCACGATACCGGCATGGTGACGCTGATTTCTCAGGATCTGTCGGAGTTTGCCCTGCATGTGCGCGCCTTCCTGGACCTGCCCGTAGGCGCCATTCGTCAGTATGGTCCGGCAGCCTCTGCGGTGATTTTACCGCAACTGACCAGTCAGGACGTGACGTTTGGCAATGTTCAGGGCGCCGTCGGTGCCGGTTTGCAGGTCCGATTCTTCGGTAAGCCGGAAATTGAGGGGTCGCGTCGTCTTGGTGTAGCACTGGCAGCGGCTGACAGCGTTGATGAGGCGATTGAACGCGCGAAGAACGCGGCGGCCCAGGTGAAGGTGGCAGGTTAAGGAACAGAGCCCGTAGGCCGGATAGTGGCGCTAACGCGTCTTATCGGGCCTACGGTTTACACATTGATAGCTTACTGCTTCGCGCCTTCAACCGCTTCGCGCGCCAGTTTGGTGATGCGATCGTAATCACCGGCTTCCAGCGCGTCATTCGGCACCAGCCAGGAACCACCGATGCACAGCACACTTTTCAGCGCCAGGTAATCACGGTAGTTGGCCGGAGAGATGCCGCCCGTCGGGCAGAAACGCACCTGAGAGAATGGACCCGCAATGGCCTGCAACGCTTTGGTGCCGCCGTTGGCTTCCGCCGGGAAGAATTTGAACTCTTTCAGACCGTAGTCCATACCCAGCATCAGTTCAGAAACCGTGCTGATGCCCGGGATCAGCGGGATTGTACCTTCGGTTGCCGCTTTCAGCAGGGGCTCAGTCAGGCCCGGGCTGATCGCGAACTGCGCGCCAGCAGCGGTGACGTCAGCCAGCTGCTGCGGATTCAGCACTGTACCTGCCCCGACAATGGCTTCCGGGACTTCTTTGGCGATAGCACGGATAGCATCCATCGCACAGGCGGTACGCAAGGTCACTTCCAGTACGCGCACCCCACCTGCAACCAGCGCTTTTGCCATCGGCACCGCGTGTTCCAGTTTATTCACTACGATCACCGGGACTACCGGGCCGGTGGTCAGGATTGCTTCTGCACTTGTTTTCCAGTTTTTCATCAGAGTTTTTCTCTCGCCTGATTACAAAAAATACCTTAAAAATGAATACAGGTTGCGCCCTGTTCTGCGCCGGATAACTTCTCACGCAGCGCGCTGAACATTTCACGCCCCGTTCCTGTGCGCGAGGCGCTCAGATCCGGGATGTGTGCCTGGCGAGCGTCAAGCTCCGCCTCATCCACCAGCAGCGTCAATTCACCTGTCTGTCCGTTCACCCGAATAATGTCGCCATCGCGTACTTTTGCCAGCAGACCGCCATCATAGGCCTCCGGGGTTACATGGATGGCTGAAGGCACTTTACCGGAAGCACCGGAAAGGCGTCCATCGGTAACCAACGCAATTTTGAAACGACGGTCCAATAATACACCAAGTGGCGGCATGAGTTTATGTAATTCTGGCATTCCGTTCGCTTTTGGTCCCTGATGACGCACAACCACCACGCAGTCACGGTCCAGCAGACCGGCTTCAAAGGCTGGTAAGACATCATGCTGGCTTTCAAAAACAATGGCTGGCGCTTCAATCACCTGATTTTCAACCGGCACAGCGGACGTTTTCATGACCGCACGACCCAGGTTACCGCTCAGCACTTTAGTGCCGCCATGATGAGAGAACGGCTGGTCAAAGGAGGCAATCACATTGCTGTCCAGCGATTTGGCCGCGCCTTCACGCCAGTCGAGTTCGCCATTGTTCAGCCACGGTTCCAGGGTGTAGCGCTGCAGACCAAAACCGGCCACCGTGTTGACGTCTTCATGCAGCAGACCCGCATTCAGCAGTTCGCGCATCAGGACCGGGACACCGCCCGCAGCCTGGAAGTGGTTAATATCCGCCGGACCATTAGGATAAAGACGCGCCATCAGCGGCACGACGTCGGAGAGGTCAGAGAAATCATCCCAGTTAATCTGGATACCTGCAGCACGCGCCATCGCCACCAGGTGCATGGTGTGGTTTGTTGAACCGCCGGTCGCCAACAGCGCGACAATCCCGTTCACCACCACTTTCTCATCAATCATTTTACCGATCGGCATCCATTCGTTGCCGTTACCGGTCAGGCGCGTCACCTGGCGCGCCGCCGCCGCTGTCAGTGCTTCACGCAGCGGGGCATCCGGATGAACAAAAGAAGAGCCCGGCAGTTGCATCCCCATGAACTCCACCACCATCTGGTTGGTGTTTGCAGTGCCGTAGAACGTGCAGGTGCCCGGCGCATGGTAGGAGGCCGCTTCGGATTCCAGCAGCGCCATGCGGTCAACTTTACCTTCGGCATAGAGTTGACGAATACGAACTTTCTCTTTATTGGCCAGGCCACTCGCCATCGGACCTGATGGTACGAAGATGGCGGGCAAATGACCGAATGACAGCGCCGCCATTGCCAGACCCGGGACAATTTTGTCACAGACGCCGAGGAACAGCGCGCCGTCGAACATGTTGTGAGACAACCCTACCGCGGCGGACATCGCGATCACTTCGCGGCTCAGCAGCGAAAGTTCCATACCGTCCTGACCTTGCGTCACCCCGTCGCACATTGCCGGAACGCCGCCTGCGACCTGCCCAACCGAGTTCGCGTCATGCAGCGCTTTGCGAATGATGTCCGGGTAATGTTCGTAGGGTTGATGTGCGGAGAGCATGTCGTTGTAGGAGGTGATGATCGCGATGTTGTTACGCAACATGCTTTTCAGAGAGGCTTTATCGTCTGGCTGGCAGGCCGCGAATCCGTGCGCCAGATTCCCACATGCCAGTTGTGAACGGTGAACGGTCGAGGATTTAGCCTGTTCTATACGAGAGAGGTAGGCGGAACGGGTCTCGCGGGAACGTTCAACAATGCGTTGTGTTACGCGTAACAAATTCGGATTCATAGAGGCTCCTGAAATTTATCTGTCAGAGCTACAGGTTTGGCAAATTCATTTACTGTGGTTATCAACACAGGAAAAGCTTGTTCACCGGAGCTCATGGGGCAAAATCGTTTCAGGCAGTGTAATAAAAAAAGCCTCGCGGGTGAATCCACACGAGGCTTAAAAGTGCAAAAATTGTTCAACAATCTGTGTTAGATCATGTTACCGGTAAAATAACACAGAAGAGGTAGACGCTTTTTTACTCAAATTCATTCCAGGAACGACCGTCACGGGTGATCATCGCCACGGAAGCAACCGGTCCCCAGGTCCCTGCCTGATACGGTTTCGGCGCATCGTTGTCCATCGCCCACGCTTCGGTAATGGAGTCGACCCATTTCCACGCCTCTTCCACTTCATCACGACGCACAAACAGCGCCTGAATACCGCGCATGGTTTCCAGCAGCAGGCGCTCGTAAGCATCCGCCAGATGCGTCTGATTGAAGGTCTCGGAGTAGCTCAGATCCAGCTTGGTAATTTGCAGGTTATGCTTGTGGTCAAGACCCGGAACTTTGTTCAGAACCTGGATATCCACCCCTTCATCCGGCTGCAGACGAATGGTCAGTTTGTTCTGCGGCAGATCCTGCCAGGACTCTTTGAACAGGTTTAGCTCAGGGGTTTTGAAATACACCACCACCTCAGAGCATTTCGTCGGCAGACGCTTACCGGTACGCAGGTAGAACGGCACGCCCGCCCAGCGCCAGTTATCAATGTCCACGCGGATAGCCACAAACGTTTCGGTGTTACTGCTCTTGTTCGCGCCCTCTTCTTCCAGGTAACCCGGCACTTTTTTGCCCTGCGCAAAACCGGTGGTGTACTGACCGCGAACGGTCTTTTCACGGACATTCGAACGATCAATACGACGTAACGATTTCAGTACCTTCACTTTTTCATCGCGAATGGCATCAGCAGTCAGATCTGACGGCGGCGACATCGCAATCATGCACAGAATTTGCAGCAGGTGGTTCTGGATCATGTCGCGCATCTGACCGGCCTGGTCGAAATAGCCCCAGCGTCCTTCAATGCCCACCTCTTCTGCCACGGTGATTTCCACATGATCGATCGTGCGGTTATCCCAGTTATTCACAAACAGGGAGTTGGCAAAACGCAGCGCCAGCAGGTTCAGCACCGTCTCTTTCCCCAGATAGTGGTCGATACGGTAAACCTGACACTCTTCAAAATACTCACCGACCTGATCGTTGATCTCGCGGGAGGTCGCCAGTGAGGTACCGAGCGGTTTTTCCATCACGACTCGCGCCGGTTTGGCATTCAGTTTCGCTTCGCCCAGGCCCTTGCAGATTGCACCGAAAGTGCTTGGCGGCATGGCAAAGTAGTTGATCGTGGTGCGGTTTTTCTGATCGAGCATCTTCCCCAGACGGGTAAATGCTGCGGTGTCGTTCACATCCAGATTGCAGAAATCCAGGCGAGCACTCAGGGTATCCCACAATCCTTCATCGATTTTCTCTTTCATGAAGGTTTCGAGTGCTTCGCGCACGACCTTCGTGTAGGCATCTTTGTCCCAGTCGGCACGGCCTACCCCGATAATGCGGGTGTCCGGGTTGAGCTGACCGGCTTTTTCCAGTTGATACAGGGAAGGCAGCAATTTACGACGCGCAAGGTCGCCTTTCGCGCCGAAAATGACCAGGTCACATGCCTGGGCTGTTTGCGTTACCGCCATGTCATTCTCCTTAGTTAGCTATCCTGGTACTTTGCCAGGCATTACTTGTAATTTTATTACAGTGCACTGTACTGCTTTTACGTGATTCCGGAAACCGTAAACGCGTAACCCACCGTGCGGTTGGCGCTTAACGGCGCAAAATGGTCAAAATCGTCGTCTGTTTGCGACGCATCACGTTGTGTCAAAACACGATGCTGATCATGTAATGAAAAAAAACAACAACTATTCTGACCATTTTGCCCCCTTCTCTGGTTAGCAGGGGTACTATCTACCAAAATTACCTTTCGATTTCTTGTATTACTGAAATCGTCATATCCTTGAGTCTACATCATGAATATGCTGGAAAAGATCCAGTCTCAACTGGAACATTTGAGCAAATCTGAACGCAAAGTCGCCGATGTCATTATTGCCTCACCCGAACGGACCATCCATTGCAGTATTGCCACGCTTGCGCAGGAAGCCAACGTCAGCGAACCGACGGTGAATCGCTTTTGTCGCAGCATGGAAACCCGTGGCTTCCCTGATTTTAAACTGCATCTGGCACAAAGTCTGGCAAATGGTACTCCTTATGTTAATCGTAATGTGGATGAAGATGACAGCGTCGAGTCCTATACGGGCAAAATTTTCGAATCGGCGATGGCCAGTCTTGACCACGTTCGCCAGTCGCTGGACAAATCGGCGATCAACCGCGCAGTGGATCTGCTGACGCAGGCAAAGAAAATCGCGTTCTTTGGGCTGGGGTCTTCTGCCGCCGTCGCGCATGACGCCATGAATAAGTTTTTCCGTTTCAACGTCCCGGTTATCTACTCCGACGACGTCGTTTTACAACGGATGAGCTGTATGAATTGTAGTGACGATGACGTGGTGGTGCTGATTTCGCATACCGGTCGTACCAAGAGTCTGGTCGAGCTGGCGAGACTTGCGCGTGAAAACGATGCCATGGTGATTGCGTTAACCTCCGCCGATACGCCGCTTGCGCATGAAGCAACGCTGGCAATTACCCTCGATGTGCCGGAAGATACTGACATTTATATGCCCATGGTCTCTCGACTTGCGCAGTTGACCGTGATAGATGTGCTGGCTACGGGATTTACTTTGCGTCGTGGGGCAAAATTCAGAGATAACTTGAAGCGTGTCAAAGAAGCGCTCAAGGAATCGCGTTTTGATAAAGAACTGCTCATCAAGAGTAATGACCGCTAACAGCAATAATAAGTCCGACTTAAATTCGTCATCCGGTTTTGTTCGCTATGCTTTGTAGACCCTAAATAATTCGCGTTGCGGGAAGGCGGCAACGCACAGGCAACGTGAAGTATGGCGGGTGTAGAAGGTTTTCAGAACGACCGGTTTATTGTTCACGCAACACCTAGTTGTTTCAGTCAACGGAGTATTACATGTCCAGAAGGCTTCGCAGAACCAAAATCGTTACGACATTGGGCCCGGCTACTGACCGCGATAACAATCTTGAGAAGATTATCGCCGCTGGCGCTAACGTCGTGCGAATGAATTTCTCTCACGGTTCGCCAGAAGATCATAAAATGCGCGCGGATAAAGTTCGTGAGATAGCTGCCAAACTGGGACGCCACGTAGCCATTCTGGGTGACCTCCAGGGGCCAAAAATTCGCGTCTCTACCTTTAAAGAAGGCAAAGTATTCCTCAACATCGGTGACAAATTTCTCCTGGATGCCAACCTGGGTAAAGGTGAAGGCGACAAAGAAAAAGTTGGTATTGACTACAAAGGTCTGCCGGCAGACGTAGTACCTGGCGATATTCTGCTGCTCGACGATGGACGCGTGCAGTTAAAAGTGCTGGAAGTACAGGGCATGAAAGTGTTCACGGAAGTGACCGTGGGCGGCCCGCTCTCCAATAACAAAGGCATCAACAAACTGGGCGGCGGTCTCTCCGCAGAAGCCCTGACCGAAAAAGACAAAGCCGATATCGTTACCGCCGCCCAGATTGGCGTCGATTACCTGGCCGTCTCCTTCCCGCGCTGCGGCGAAGACCTGAACTACGCTCGCCGCCTGGCGCGCGATGCGGGCTGCGATGCCAAGATTGTGGCGAAAGTTGAGCGTGCTGAAGCGGTCTGCGATCAGAACGCGATGGATGACATCATTCTGGCCTCTGACGTGGTGATGGTCGCACGTGGCGACCTCGGCGTGGAAATTGGCGATCCGGAGCTGGTCGGCATCCAGAAGGCCCTGATTCGTCGCGCGCGTCAGTTAAACCGCGCCGTGATTACCGCGACCCAGATGATGGAGTCGATGATTACCAACCCAATGCCAACTCGTGCGGAAGTGATGGACGTCGCTAACGCCGTGCTGGATGGTACCGATGCGGTGATGCTGTCAGCCGAGACTGCCGCAGGCCAGTACCCGGCAGAGACCGTCGCGGCGATGGCCCGCGTCTGCCTGGGTGCAGAAAAAATCCCCAGCATCAACGTCTCTAAACACCGTCTGGATATTCAATTCGACAATGTTGAAGAAGCAATTGCGATGTCCGCCATGTACGCAGCGAACCACCTGAAAGGGGTTACCGCCATCATTACCATGACGGAATCCGGTCGTACTGCGCTGATGACCTCGCGTATCAGCTCTGGTCTGCCGATTTTCGCCATGTCCCGTCATGAGCGTACGCTGAACCTGACGTCGCTGTACCGTGGCGTCACGCCGGTCTATTTCGACAGCGCGGCGGAAGGCGTTGTCGCAGCAAGCGAAGCGGTGAATCTGCTGCGTGACAAAGGCTACCTGGTATCAGGCGATCTGGTTATCGTGACTCAGGGTGACGTGATGAGCACCATCGGTTCGACCAATACTACGCGTATTCTGACCGTCGAGTAATCGTCTACGGATGCAAAAAGGCCTCTCTTTCGAGAGGCCTTTTTTATTTGAGGGGGTAGAGATCTTTGCGCTTATACGGCTGGATTTCCCCCGGTTTTCGGGTCTTCAGCAGTTTCAGGATCCAGGTATATTGCTCGGGATGCGGACCAACAAAAATTTCCACCTCTTCGTTCATTCGCCGGGCAATGGTGTTGTCGTCTGCGGTTAACAGATCGTCCATGGGCGGGCGTACCTGAATCGTCAACCGGTGAGTATCACCGCTGTATACCGGGAACAGCGGGATCACACGCGCCCGGCATACCTTCATCAGTCGGCCAATGGCCGGCAGCGTCGCTTTATAGGTGGCAAAGAAATCAACAAATTCGCTGTGCTCGGGACCATGATCCTGATCCGGGAGATAATATCCCCAGTAACCCTGGCGAACGGATTGAATAAACGGCTTGATGCCGTCATTACGCGCATGCAGACGACCACCAAAACGGCGACGAACCGTGTTCCAGACGTAATCAAACACCGGGTTTCCCTGATTATGGAACATCGCCGCCATCTTCTGGCCCTGAGACGCCATCAGCATCGCCGGGATGTCCACGCCCCAGCCGTGCGGTACCAGGAAGATCACCTTCTCGTTGTTACGGCGCATCTCCTCAATGATTTCAAGTCCTTCCCAGTCAACGCGCGACTGTATTTTCTCCGGGCCGCGAATCGCCAGTTCCGCCATCATCACCATCGCCTGTGGCGCAGTAGAAAACATGGCATCGACGATAGCTTCACGTTCGGCTTCGCTACGCTCAGGAAAACATAAGGACAGGTTAATCCGCGCCCGACGACGCGAGCTTTTGCCCAGACGTCCGGCAAAACGGCCCAGTTTCGCCAGTAACGGATCGCGAAAGGACGCAGGCGTTAAGGCAATGCCCGCCATCGCCGCGACGCCCAGCCATGCGCCCCAGTAGCGCGGATGGCGAAAGGATTTCTCAAACTCAGGGATGTACTCACTATTATTTTTTTTGTTTCCATGCTTATCCAGTGCCTGATGACGCGAAATGTAAATCTGATGATAGTGTAGCGGCGCACCCTGCCGCGCACAAAATAAAAAAGCCGGCACACACGCTGCGTACCGGCTTTGATGCCATGAATGATTAATCGAAGCGTAACTGCGGCAGAACCTCTTTGACCTGCGCCAGGTAATCGGTACGATCTTTACCGGTCAGACCTTCGGTACGCGGCAGTTTCGCCGTCAGCGGGTTAACCGCCTGCTGGTTAATCCACACTTCATAGTGCAGATGCGGGCCAGTAGAACGCCCGGTGTTACCGGAGAGCGCGATACGATCGCCACGTTTGACCTTCTGTCCTGGTTTCACCAGCAGCTTACGCAGGTGCATATAACGGGTGGTATAGGTACGACCGTGACGCACCGCCACATAATACCCAGCCGCTCCACTGCGCTTCGCTACGACGACTTCGCCGTCACCGACGGACAGCACCGGCGTCCCCTGCGGCATCGCAAAATCCACACCTCTGTGCGGTGCAACACGCCCGGTGACCGGGTTGGCTCGACGCGGATTGAAGTTAGACGAAATGCGGAACTGTTTCGCCGTCGGGAAACGCAGGAAACCTTTCGCCAGCCCGGTACCGTTCCGGTCGTAGAACTTACCGTCTTCGGCACGGATAGCGTAGTAATCTTTACCTTCTGAGCGCAGACGCACACCCAGCAACTGGCTCTGCTCGCGCTTGCCGTCCAGCATTTCGCGGGACATCAGCACAGAGAACTCATCGCCTTTTTTCAGTTTGCGGAAGTCCATCTGCCACTGCATCGCTTTGATCACCGCACTGATTTCCGCGCTGGTCAGCCCGGCATCTTTTGCACTGGCCACGAAGCTGTTGCCGACTGTACCTTTCATCAGGCTGTTTACCCAGTCGCCCTGCTGCGTTTCAGCGCTCATCTTAAAGCCGTTCGCCGCAGTACGGTCATAGGTACGGGTTTCACGGCGCGACATTTCCCACGTCAGACGCTGTAAATCGCCATCCGCGGTCAGCGTCCAGGAGAGCTGTTGACCAATCTTCAGATTACGCAGTTCTTTATCGGAGGCGGCAAGCTGAGTGATATCCCCCATATCAATGCCGTACTGATTCAGAATGCTGCTGAGGGTATCGCCCGTCGAAACAACATATTCATGAACACCCGCTTCGCCAGAGGTTTTGTCGTCCAGCTCATCCTGAGGAATGGCTTCATCTTCCTGCGCTGCCTGATCGATAGGCTCGCTGGCCTCCGGGAGCAGTGAACGAATTTCGCTCTTCTCCAGTTCGATCGTTTTAACAATGGGGGTGGATTCCGGGTGATAAACGTAAGGCCGCCAGACAGCGACGGCCAGTGTCAGAACAGTAAGCGACCCCAGCATAACGCGATGGGGTCTTGGCAGATTATTAAATGCCAGGGCGACAGAGCGGGCTATCTGTTGCACGTATTCACTTCCTCATTAATCTCCTTTCAGGCAGCTCGCATACTGGTTCGCTAATTGGTTCAAGAACGCTGAATAGCTCGTTTTACCCAGTTTGATATTTGTCCCGAGGGGATCCAACGTTCCCATTCGAACGGATGTCCCTCTCGCAACGGCTTCAACGACCGCTGGCCTGAACTGTGGCTCAGCAAAAACGCAGGTTGCTTTTTGCTCAACCAACTGTGTTCTTATTTCATGTAAACGCTGCGCACCAGGTTGTATCTCAGGGTTGACGGTGAAATGACCCAACGGAGTGAGTCCGTAGTGTTTTTCGTAATAGCCGTAGGCGTCATGAAAAACGAAATAACCTTTACCCTTGAGCGGTGCGAGCTCGTTACCGACCTGCTTATCGGTTGCGGCTAATTGTGCCTCAAAATCCTTCAGGTTGGCGTCAAGTTTGGCTCGACTTTGCGGCATAAGTTCCACTAATTTTTCATGGATTGCAACCGCTGAGGCCCGCGCTATCTCTGGGGAGAGCCAAAGATGCATGTTGTAATCACCATGATGGTGATGCGCATCACCTTTTTCGGCGTGCTCATGATCGTGGTCGTGATCATCATCGTCATCGTCAGCCCCTTTCATGAGCAACGGTTTCACGTCTTTAAGCTGCGCAATCGTTACCTGTTTAGCCTCAGGAATGTTGCTGACGGACTTTTCCATGAACGCTTCCATTTCAGGTCCAATCCAGACCACTAAGTCCGCGCCCTGTAAGCGTTTTACGTCAGAAGGACGCAATGAATAGTCATGCTCGGATGCCCCATCCGGAAGTAGGACTTGTGTCTCCGTGACGCCATCAGCAATGGCAGAGGCGATAAACCCTAATGGCTTAAGAGAAGCCACAACAGCGGCATTTGCAGCCTGTGTTGCACTGCCCCAAAGAGCGGCGGATAATGCAGCGAAAAGAAGCGTATTTTTATGTAACATAATGCGACCAATCATCGTAATGAATGTGAGAAATGTGATATTATAACATTCTATAACTTCTGCAAGACTAAAATTGACATGACGACTTTGGTTTCACTGGAAAATGTCTCGGTCTCTTTCGGTCAGCGCCGCGTCCTTTCTGACGTTTCGCTTGAACTGAGACCCGGAAAAATTTTAACGCTGCTTGGCCCAAATGGTGCCGGGAAGTCAACGCTGGTTCGGGTCGTCCTCGGACTGGTAGCCCCGGATGAAGGGGTGATCAAGCGTAACGGCAAGCTGCGAATTGGCTACGTTCCGCAGAAATTGTATCTCGATACCACACTGCCGCTCACCGTCAGTCGTTTCTTGCGCCTGCGTCCCGGAACGAAGAAAGATGACATCCTGCCAGCCCTGAAGCGCGTGCAGGCCGGGCATTTGATTGACGCGCCAATGCAAAAGCTCTCCGGAGGAGAAACGCAGCGCGTCCTGTTGGCGCGCGCGCTCCTCAACCAGCCGCAACTTCTGGTGCTTGACGAACCCACCCAGGGCGTGGATGTCAACGGCCAGGTCGCGCTGTATGACCTTATCGATCAGCTCCGTCGCGAACTGGATTGCGCCGTGCTGATGGTGTCTCATGACCTGCATCTGGTGATGGCAAAAACGGACGAAGTGCTGTGTCTGAACCATCATATTTGCTGTTCAGGCACCCCTGAAATCGTTTCCATGCACCCGGAATTTATCTCGATGTTCGGCCCTCGCGGCGCGGAACAACTGGGGATTTATCGTCATCATCATAATCATCGCCACGATCTGCAGGGTCGTATTGTGTTGCGCCGGGGAAATGGTCACTCATGATTGAATTATTACTGCCTGGCTGGTTAGCCGGGATCATGCTGGCCTGTGCGGCTGGTCCACTGGGGTCGTTCGTGGTCTGGCGTCGGATGTCTTATTTTGGCGATACGCTGGCGCATGCGTCGCTGCTTGGCGTCGCCTTCGGTCTGTTGCTGGATGTAAACCCTTTCTATGCGGTCATTGCCGTCACGCTGATGCTGGCGGCGGGCCTGGTGTGGCTGGAGAAACGCCCTCACCTTGCCATTGATACGCTGCTTGGCATTATGGCGCACAGCGCGCTGTCGCTGGGTCTGGTGGTGGTCAGCCTGATGTCAAATATTCGCGTGGATCTGATGGCCTACCTGTTTGGCGATCTGCTGGCGGTGACGCCGGACGATTTGATCGCTATCGCCATTGGCGTGGTTGTCGTGCTGGCAATTCTCTTCTGGCAATGGCGCAATCTGCTGTCGATGACCATCAGCCCCGATCTGGCATTTGTTGACGGCGTGAAGTTGCAGCGCGTGAAGCTGCTGTTAATGCTGGTTACTGCCTTAACCATTGGCGTGGCGATGAAGTTCGTCGGGGCGCTGATCATTACCTCATTGCTGATTATCCCTGCGGCCACGGCGCGTCGTTTTGCCCGTACGCCGGAGCAGATGGCGGGCGTTGCGGTAGGGGTTGGGATGATAGCGGTTACAGGCGGGCTGACCTTCTCGGCCTTCTACGATACCCCTGCGGGCCCGTCAGTCGTGCTGTGCGCCGCAGTGTTGTTTATTTTCAGTATGATGAAAAAGCAGGCCCAGTGAGCCGGTGAGACGCCGGATGGCGGCTGCGCCTTATCCGGCCTACAACATCGAGTAGGCCTGATAAGCGAAGCGCCATCAGGCATCAAGGCATTTCCGGCGGCGTAATACCAAAGTGATTCCAGGCGCGCACCGTCGCCATTCTTCCGCGCGGCGTGCGCTGCAAAAAGCCTTGTTGAATCAGATACGGCTCCAGCACATCCTCAATCGTTTCACGCTCTTCGCCGATGGCCGCCGCCAGGTTATCCAGCCCGACTGGCCCGCCAAAGAATTTGTCGATCACCGCCAGCAGCAGCTTGCGGTCCATGTAATCAAACCCTTCGGCATCAACGTTCAGCATATCCAGCGCCTGCGCGGCAATATCAGCAGAAATGGTGCCGTCATGCTTCACTTCGGCAAAATCCCGCACGCGTCTGAGCAGACGGTTAGCAATACGCGGCGTTCCTCGCGCACGACGCGCCACCTCCAGCGCACCTTCATCGCTCATCTCCAGCCCCATAAAGCGCGCGCTGCGCCCAACGATATACTGAAGATCTGGCACCTGATAAAACTCCAGACGCTGCACAATACCGAAACGATCGCGCAGCGGTGAGGTCAGTGAACCTGCGCGAGTCGTCGCGCCAATCAGGGTAAACGGCGGCAAATCAATTTTAATCGAGCGCGCCGCCGGTCCTTCGCCGATCATAATATCCAGCTGATAATCTTCCATCGCCGGATAAAGCACCTCTTCCACCACCGGTGACAGCCGGTGGATTTCATCGATAAACAGCACGTCGTGCGGTTCAAGGTTAGTCAACATCGCGGCCAGATCGCCCGCTTTTTCCAGCACCGGGCCGGAGGTGGTGCGCAGATTAACGCCCATTTCATTGGCAACGATGTTGGCAAGCGTGGTTTTCCCGAGTCCGGGAGGACCAAAAATCAGCAGGTGGTCGAGTGCATCGCCACGCAGTTTTGCCGCCTGGATGAAAATCTCCATCTGCGAGCGCACCTGCGGTTGGCCGATGTACTCTTCGAGCAGTTTCGGGCGAATGGCGCGATCGGCGACCTCTTCTGGGAGAGTGACACTTGCCGAAATCAGGCGATCTGCTTCTATCATCCTTTACCTCATAACGCGGCGCGCAGGGCTTCGCGGATCAGTGTTTCACTGCTGGCATCCGGGCGAGCGATTTTGCTCACCATGCGGCTGGCTTCCTGTGGTTTATAGCCCAGCGCCACCAGCGCCGCAACCGCT
This sequence comes from Citrobacter amalonaticus Y19, assembly GCF_000981805.1. NCBI lineage: Bacteria > Pseudomonadati > Pseudomonadota > Gammaproteobacteria > Enterobacterales > Enterobacteriaceae > Citrobacter > Citrobacter amalonaticus. The sequence continues at coordinate 1,994,224 of NZ_CP011132.1, forward strand.
TCCTGTTCGGCATCGTCCGTTGCCGGGCTCGCTGGCGAGGTCAGCACCAGATCGGCGGCTGGCGTAAAGAGATCGCCATGCAACCCTTTGAAGCGGTCTTTCATTTCCACAATCAGTCGTTCGGCCGTTTTCTTGCCGATGCCTGGCAACTTGACCAGCGCACCCAGTTCTTCGCGTTCGACAGCGTTAACGAACTGCTGTGCGGACATCCCGGACAGGATTGCCAGCGCCAGTTTTGGCCCAACGCCGTTGGTTTTGATGAGCTCTTTGAACAGCGTGCGCTCTTGTTTATTGTTAAAGCCGTACAGCAGCTGCGCGTCTTCACGCACCACAAAGTGGGTAAAGACAACGGCTTCTTTTCCGGATTCCGGGAGCTCATAAAAACAGGTCATTGGCATATGCACTTCATAGCCGACGCCGCCCACTTCGAGTAACACCAGCGGGGGTTGTTTTTCCAGAATGATGCCTCTGAGTCTGCCTATCACGTTACGCTCCTGCGTTGGGCCGAAAGTAAAGCGGTATCATAAAAAAAGGCTGGATAAATATCCAGCCTCATTTGTCATTATCGCAAGCGACCTCGCGCCAGATTAAGCCTGGAGTCGCTCACTTGCATTGCATTCTGACTGACGTGGCAGTGGGTTATGGCAATGGCCAGCGCATCTGCCGCATCCGCCTGCGGATTAGCCGGCAGTTTCAGCAAGGTACGCACCATGTGTTGCACCTGGCTTTTCTCTGCGCTGCCAATGCCGACAACCGTCTGCTTCACCTGACGTGCCGCGTACTCAAATACCGGCAGTTCCTGGTTGACCGCCGCCACAATCGCCACCCCGCGCGCCTGCCCCAGTTTGAGCGCAGAATCGGCGTTCTTCGCCATGAACACCTGCTCGATGGCAAAGTAGTCGGGCTGAAACTGGGTGATGATTTCCGTCACGCCGGCATAAATCAGCTTTAGGCGCGACGGAAGATCGTCGACTTTGGTACGAATGCAGCCGCTGCCGAGATACGTCAGTTGTCTGCCTGTCTGACGAATCACGCCGTAACCGGTGATGCGGGAACCCGGATCAATACCGAGAATGATGGACATCACGCGCCTCCGGTGGTAACGGAATTAAACCGCATCATTCTAATGTAGCGGCAACCTCATCAGAGATTTCACCGTTGTGGTAGACTTCCTGCACGTCGTCACAGTCTTCCAGCATGTCAATCAGACGCAACAACTTCGGTGCGGTTTCCGCATCCATGTCCGCTTTGGTCGACGGGATCATAGTGACTTCAGCGCTGTCGGCTTTCAGACCCGCCGCTTCCAGCGCGTCGCGCACTTTACCCATCTCTTCCCATGCCGTGTAGACGTCAATCGCGCCATCATCAAAGGTCACAACGTCTTCCGCACCCGCTTCCAGCGCCGCTTCCATGATGGTGTCTTCATCCCCTTTTACGAAGGAGATCACGCCCTTTTTGCTGAACAGGTAGGAGACCGAGCCATCCGTCCCCAGGTTACCCCCGGTTTTGCTGAAGGCGTGGCGCACTTCGGCAACGGTACGGTTACGGTTGTCAGACAGGCATTCAATCATGACCGCCGTGCCGCCAGGACCGTAACCTTCATAGATGATGGTTTCCATGTTTGCATCATCATCACCGCCCACGCCGCGAGCAATTGCACGGTTCAGAGTGTCACGGGTCATGTTGTTTGCCAGCGCTTTGTCGACAGCAGCACGCAGACGCGGGTTCGCATCCGGATCGCCGCCGCCCAGTTTGGCCGCCGTCACCAGCTCACGAATGATCTTGGTGAAGATTTTGCCGCGCTTGGCATCCTGTGCCGCTTTACGATGTCTGGTGTTGGCCCATTTACTATGACCTGCCATAAATATTTCCTCAAAAAGCATGCCTTCTCAGGCGATGTTAATTACAAACTCTTCAATCGCCTGCCGGTTGCTCCATGACTTGGTGAGTGCCGCCGCAGCGGGCGCATCGAGCCACTGGTAGGTCAGATGTTCGCTAAAAACGATCTGACGCTCGTGCGGCAGCGCAAGGCAGAACCAGGATTCTGTGTTGCGCACCACACCCGGAGCATAGCGATGACGTAAATGTGAAAAAATTTCAAACTCCACCGTGCGCTGACAGTCAATTAAGGTCAGTTGCTCAGACGCAACGTCAATGGCGACCTCTTCCTTTACTTCGCGCATGGCGGCCTGCGACGCGGTCTCTCCCTCTTCCACACTGCCAGTCACCGACTGCCAGAATTCAGGATCGTCGCGTCGCTGCAACATCAGCACCCGTTTCGTCTCCTGGGCAAAAATCACGACCAGGACAGAAACAGGACGCTTATACACATTATCCTTCACGCCACCTCTTTGTTGGCTGCCTTCGTTCATCCCATTCACAGTGTTATCTATGCTCATGGGAATTCACTCAGTTGCCGCCGCGATGCAGCGCGAATGATTTCGTGTATATCTGCCATATCAGTTTTTCTCTTCCTTTTTCACCACGTCGATACCCAGCTCAGCCAGGGCTGCCTGGTTCGCAAAGCTCGGCGCTTCAGTCATCAGACAGGCCGCAGCAGTGGTTTTCGGGAAGGCGATAACGTCACGAATGTTATCGGTGCCGGTCAGCAGCATGGTCAAACGGTCAAGACCGAATGCCAGACCTGCGTGCGGCGGCGTACCGTATTTCAGCGCGTCAAGCAGGAAGCCGAACTTCTCACGCTGTTCCTGTTCATTGATGCCCAGAATACCAAACACGGTCTGCTGCATTTCACCACTGTGAATACGCACGGAGCCGCCACCCACTTCGTAGCCGTTGATGACCATATCGTAGGCGTTCGCCACCGCGTCTTCCGGTGCCGCTTTCAGTTCGCTCGCGGTCATGTCTTTCGGTGAGGTGAACGGGTGGTGCATTGCGGTAAGACCGCCTTCGCCGTCGTCTTCAAACATCGGGAAGTCGATGACCCACAGCGGTGCCCATTTCGTTTCGTCAGTCAGGCCCAGGTCTTTACCCAGTTTGAGGCGCAGTGCGCCCATAGCGTCGGCAACCACCTTCTTGTTGTCCGCGCCGAAGAAAATCATATCGCCATCTTGCGCGCCTGTGCGCTCAAGAAGGGCTTCCACGATTTCCGCATTGAGGAATTTCGCCACCGGGCTGTTGATGCCGTCCAGGCCTTTCGCACGCTCGGTGACTTTAATGTAAGCCAGACCTTTCGCGCCGTAGATCTTAATGAAGTTACCGTAGTCGTCGATCTGCTTACGGCTCAGTGCGGCACCACCAGGTACGCGCAGCGCAGCGACGCGTCCTTTCGGATCGTTTGCCGGGCCGGAGAAGACCGCGAATTCGACGGTTTTCAGCAGGTCGGCAACATCCACCAGTTCCATCGGGTTACGCAGATCCGGTTTATCGGAACCATAACGGCGTTCAGCTTCAGCAAAGGTCATGATCGGGAAATCACCCAGTTCCACGCCTTTCACATCATTCCACACGCTGCGCACCAGCGCTTCCATCACTTCACGCACCTGTTCGGCGGTCATGAAGGACGTTTCCACATCGATCTGGGTAAATTCTGGCTGACGGTCAGCACGCAGGTCTTCGTCGCGGAAGCATTTGACTATCTGATAGTAGCGGTCAAAACCGGACATCATCAGCAGCTGTTTGAACAACTGTGGTGACTGTGGCAGCGCGTAGAATTTGCCCTTGTGCACACGCGAAGGCACCAGATAGTCACGCGCACCTTCCGGCGTGGCTTTGGTCAGCATCGGAGTTTCGATATCGAGGAAACCGTGATCGTCCATAAAGCGACGCACCAGGCTTGTAATCTTCGCGCGCGTTTTCAGGCGCTGGGCCATTTCCGGGCGACGCAGATCCAGATAGCGGTACTTCAGACGCGCTTCTTCGGTGTTCACATGGTTAGAGTCAAGCGGCAGTGATTCTGCACGGTTGATGATCGTCAGCGAAGAGGCCAGCACTTCGATTTCGCCCGTCGCCATCTCGCCATTGACGTTTTTCTCGTCACGCGCACGCACGGTGCCCGTCACCTGGATGCAGAACTCATTACGCAGTTCAGAGGCCAGCTTTAACGCGTCCGCACGATCCGGATCGAAAAACACCTGCACGATACCTTCGCGATCGCGCATGTCGATGAAGATCAGGCTACCAAGATCACGACGACGGTTGACCCAACCACACAGAGTCACCTGCTGCCCCACGTGGGACAAACGGAGCTGTCCGCAATATTCTGTACGCATGAGATATCCCTTAATTAGCCGCAGGCGGATTGTCGCCTGTCTTGCAGGCCACGATGTCGCAGCTTTAACTGTATGTCACAACTGAATGAAAAAGGCGGCTATTATACTGGAAATTCTGCCGCACGATAAGTCCGGTACTGACTGTACGCCTGTTTCCTGGACGGGCCTTGCGAATTCTCACAAAAAATAACAAAAATTGTCGCTCCTTACACACGCAATCGCGATTAAGGTGTAACGGAATTTTGATTTTTGACGGGAGTTACCATGTTACAACTGAACGCTAAAACAACAGCGCTGGTCATTATTGACCTGCAGGAAGGGATCCTGCCCTTCGCCGGCGGCCCTCATTCAGCCAATGACGTGGTGGCGCGCGCCGCACGACTGGCACAGACATTTCGCGCTAAAGGTTCCCCGGTGGTGATGGTTCGCGTGGGCTGGTCTGACGATTATGCCGAAGCGCTCAAACAGCCCGTTGACGCACAGGCCCCGGCCAAAGCGCTACCGGACAACTGGTGGACGTATCCAAAGGCGCTGGGCAAAACCGACAGCGATCTGGAAGTGACCAAACGCCAGTGGGGCGCATTCTATGGCACAGACCTGGAGCTTCAGTTGCGCCGTCGCGGTATCGACACCATCGTACTGTGCGGGATTTCGACCAACATCGGCGTCGAGTCCACCGCGCGTAACGCCTGGGAACTGGGCTTTAGCCTGGTGATAGCCGAAGACGCCTGTAGCGCCGCCAGTGCCGACCAGCATCAGAACAGCCTGGCCCACATCTTCCCCCGCATTGCGCGCGTGCGCAGTACCGAAGAGATCGTCAACGCCTTATGATCTACATAGGACTGCCGCAATGGTCGCACCCAAAATGGGTGCGTCTTGGCATCACCGGTCTTGAAGAGTATGCCCGCCACTTCAACTGCGTGGAGGGCAACACCACGCTGTACGCGTTGCCAAAAGCGGAGATTGTTGCACGCTGGCACGCGCAAACGACGGATGCGTTTCGCTTCTGTTTTAAATTTCCGGCGACCATTTCCCACCAGGCGGCCCTGCGTAATTGCGATGCTCTGCTCCACGAATTTCTGACCCGGATGTCACCGCTGGAAACCCGCATCGGTCAGTACTGGCTGCAATTGCCCGCCAGCTTTGGTCCACGCGATCTCCCTGCCCTCTGGCATTTTCTCGATACCTTGCCGCAGACGTTTACCTATGGCGTCGAGGTGCGCCACCCGGAGTTCTTCGCCAAAGGCGACGCGGAACAGCAGCTCAATAGCGGGTTGCATCAGCGCGGGGTCAATCGGGTGATCCTCGACAGTCGTCCGGTACACGCGGCCCACGCGCATAATGAAGCCATCCGCGATGCCCAGCGCAAGAAACCGAAGCTGCCAGTTCATGCGGTAGTGACCGCGAACCATCCGCTGGTGCGCTTTATCGGCAGCGATGACATGCGACAAAACCGGGAATTTTTTGCCGCATGGCTAAAAAAATTACCGCTCTGGGAACAGACCACCACGCCGTATCTTTTTTTGCATACCCCGGATATCGCGCAGGCTCCGGAACTGGTCGACACTCTGTGGCAGGACTTGCTCACCGCCTTACCGGACATCGGAACTGCTCCGTCCATTCCACAGCAATCTTCTCTTTTCTGAAATTGCCACCTATCATAGACAGTGCCATCAGCCATTTTAAAGGGAGTTTGTATGGTAAGCGCGCTGTATGCCGTTTTGGGTGCGTTGTTGTTGATGAAGTTTTCTTTTGACGTTGTCCGCCTGCGGATGCAATACCGCGTTGCCTATGGCGACGGCGGCTTCAGTGAACTCCAGACCGCCATCCGCATTCATGGTAATGCGGTGGAATATGTTCCCGTCGCATTAGTGCTGTTGCTGTTTATGGAAATGAACGGTGCAGAAACCTGGATGGTGCATATTTGCGGCATTATTCTGCTTGTGGGTCGGCTGATGCATTATTACGGTTTCCACCACCGTCTGTTCCGCTGGCGTCGCTCTGGCATGAGCGCCACCTGGTGTGCATTGTTGCTGATGGTGTTAGCGAACCTTTGGTATATGCCGTGGGAGTTGGTTTTCTCCCTGCATTAGCGCACAATACGCCACTTTATTTTTCCCGGATTTTTACGTTATGTCTCACCGCGACACGCTTTTTTCTGCGCCAATCGCCAGCCTGGGCGACTGGACCTTCGATGAACGGGTAGCCGAAGTCTTCCCGGATATGATCCAGCGTTCTGTCCCCGGCTATTCCAATATTATCTCGATGATTGGCATGCTTGCCGAGCGCTTTGTGCAGCCGGATACCCAGGTTTATGACCTGGGATGTTCGCTGGGTGCGGCAACGCTCTCAGTCCGTCGCAATATTCATCATGAAAACTGCAAAATCATCGCCGTTGATAACTCCCCGGCGATGATCGAACGCTGCCGCCGTCATATCGACGCGTACAAGGCACCGACGCCGGTCGAGGTCGTGGAAGGCGACATACGCACGATTACTATTGAGAACGCCTCAATGGTGGTACTGAATTTTACCCTGCAATTCCTTGAGCCACCGGAGCGCCAGGCGTTGTTGGATAAGATTTATCAGGGGTTGAATCCGGGCGGCGCGCTGGTGCTGTCGGAAAAATTCAGCTTCGAAGATGCGAAAGTCGGTGAACTGCTGTTCAACATGCATCACGACTTCAAGCGGGCCAACGGCTACAGCGAACTGGAGATCAGCCAGAAGCGCAGCATGCTGGAAAACGTGATGCTGACCGATTCGGTCGAAACCCATAAGGCGCGCCTGCGTCAGGCCGGTTTTGAGCACAGCGAACTGTGGTTCCAGTGCTTTAACTTTGGCTCCCTGGTGGCGCTGAAAGCCGGGGCGAGCGCATGATCTACTTTGGTAACTTCTATCAACTGATTGCCAAAAATCACCTTGCCCACTGGCTGGAAACGCTGCCCGCGCAGATTGCCGCCTGGCAGCGCGATCAGCACGGACTGTTCAAACAGTGGTCAAACGCGGTGGAATTTCTGCCGGAACTGACGCCGTACCGTCTGGATTTATTGCACAGCGTGACGGCGGAAAGTGAAGAGCCGCTGAGCCCGGGGCAGATCAAGCGTATCGATACCCTGATGCGCAATCTGATGCCGTGGCGTAAAGGGCCATATTCGTTGTATGGCGTGAACATTGATACCGAATGGCGCTCCGACTGGAAATGGGATCGCGTGCTGCCACATCTGTCGGATCTGACCGGTCGCACGATTCTGGATGTCGGCTGCGGCAGCGGCTACCACATGTGGCGCATGATTGGCGCAGGTGCGCACCTGGCCGTCGGCATTGACCCGACGCAACTGTTCCTGTGCCAGTTTGAAGCGGTGCGTAAACTGTTGGGTAACGATCAACGCGCGCATCTGCTGCCGCTGGGCATAGAGCAGCTTCCGGCGCTGAATGCGTTTGATACCGTCTTTTCGATGGGCGTGCTTTACCATCGCCGCTCCCCGCTGGAGCATCTCTGGCAGTTGAAAGATCAACTGGTGAAAGACGGCGAACTGGTGCTTGAAACGCTGGTGGTGGAAGGCGACGAAAACACCGTGCTGGTGCCGGGCGATCGCTACGCGCAGATGCGTAATGTCTATTTCATCCCTTCCGCGCTGGCGCTGAAAAGCTGGCTGGAGAAATGCGGCTTCGTCGATGTTCGCATCGCAGATGTTTGCATCACCTCAACTGAAGAGCAGCGCCGTACCGAATGGATGGTCACCGAATCGCTGGCCGACTTCCTCGACCCGAACGATCACAGCAAAACCATCGAAGGTTACCCTGCCCCGTTACGCGCGGTATTAATTGCGCGGAAACCGTGATGGAATGAAGTCCTTTCTCCAAAATAGTTCGGTTTGCAACAAGGCGGCGACACAGCGAATCCCTGGGAGCTTACATAAGTAAGTGACCGGGGTGAGCGCGGAAAGCCAACACAGTTGCAGGCCGAAATATGCAGGAGAAAGATAAAAAAAGGCCCCTGTTGAATGGGCAGGGGCCTGGTACGAGCAAGCATCATATTGGGCGACATGATGCAACGGTAAAAATCATTTGGCCTGATGGCGAACAATGATTCCTTTCATTTCAGCAACCGACTTGCCGTCTACCGCATAGCGGGAATATTCATCCGCTTGCTTGTCTGTCGACATTGACAGACCCTGATTGCGATAACGCATCGGCGAAACCATCAAGATTCCGGCGGAGCTGTGTACTTCCCGTACCCCGACATCCAGGAAACGCGGCAGATTTTCTGCGCGAACCCCTGCTCCGGCCATAATGATTGGAGCACCGGGTTGAGCAATAAGTTCCAAAATATTTGCTAAACCTTGCACTGCGTCAGATTTTTGCCCCGACGTCAGCACTCTGGCAATCCCCAATTCGGCGAGATTCTCTAGCGCATTTAACGGATTAGCACACATGTCAAAGGCGCGATGGAAGGTCACGGCCAGTGGGCCCGCTGCCGCCATAATCTGCCGCATGCGTGGCATATCGACATGGCCGTCAGGATCAAGAATCCCCGTCACCAGTCCAGGAAAACCTAGTTCGCGCACGGTCCGTACATCGTCGAGCATCGCAGCAAACTCACCGTCGGTATAACAAAAATCTCCACCGCGCGGACGGATGATCGGATGCACCGGAATCGTCACCGCCTGACGAACCGAGCGCAGTACGCCCAGTGATGGCGTTAAGCCCCCTTCTTTTGGCGCGGCGCACAGTTCAATACGGTCCGCACCGTTTTGCTGCGCCGTAAGCGCGCACTCCATGCTGTAACAACAGATTTCCAGCAATGTCATATTCACTCCTGTTGCTGTTCGCTGGCGACAATCGCCTCAATCGACCACGGGTGGAATTTGACGGTGACCTTCCCGTCAGTGACCGCCAGCGTCGGGTTCGGCAGACGTTCGTGTTCCCCTTTCGGTGAACTGGTTTTCACAAAAATGCCCGGCTGGCTCAGCCCGTCATCTGAAAGCAGCGCCAGTGCGCGCGCATTCAGGTTTTCAGGATCGCCCGGCAGGACAATTTCAATATGTTCCCACCCTTCATGAGGATACCGCTTTTCTCCGGGCCACGGCAGTTCCACCACACAAAAACGCCAGTGCGCGACGCACACCGGCTCATGCAGTTTAAACAGGCAAATCGGTCTGCCGTTGATGGTATTTTCCGACAGCAGCTCGCCACACTGTTCAAATCCGCGACGCCAGCGTTCGGCAGTGGCATCCTGATGACAGCGCAAAGAAATGTGATCGGCCTCAAGCGGTGAAACATCCAGACCGAGGCGAGTGGAAAGTTCCGTGAACGCCTGAGTGAATCGCGGTAAATCTGCGGAAATATCATGCAGTTCGTCAATGGTTTGCCAGTTCGCCATAATGAGAGCTCTTATTGGTGTTCAAAGCCGCTAATTTACTCTGTTGGCCTCTCGCAACCAACCGTAGATTACCGGTTTTGCGGAATGCATGCTTATGCACTCCTTTAACGCTTATTTTCTGCGCGCGCTTGCGGCTGTGCAGGGCTGACGCAGGGGGGCATTTGCAGTATACTCCCGCCCTTAATTCTTAAACTGGTGCGGTAAATAACATCCCGCTTCATCAACGTAAGGTATTCCGGTGAATATTCAGGCTCTTCTCTCAGAAAAAGTCAGTCAGGCCATGATTGCTGCAGGCGCGCCTGCAGATTGCGAACCGCAGGTTCGTCAGTCAGCAAAAGTACAGTTCGGCGACTATCAGGCCAACGGCATGATGGCAGTTGCTAAAAAACTGGGTATGGCTCCGCGACAACTGGCTGAGCAGGTGCTGACTCATCTGGATCTGAACGGTATCGCCAGCAAAGTTGAAATCGCGGGCCCTGGCTTTATCAACATTTTCCTCGACCCGGCGTTCCTGGCAAAACACGTGGAACAGGCGCTGACCTCCGATCGTCTTGGCGTGGCAAAACCGGCGAAGCAGACGGTGGTGATAGATTATTCCGCGCCAAACGTGGCGAAAGAGATGCACGTCGGCCATCTGCGTTCCACCATTATCGGTGATGCTGCCGTACGTACCCTTGAGTTCCTCGGCCACCACGTTATTCGCGCCAACCACGTCGGCGACTGGGGCACCCAGTTTGGTATGCTGATCGCCTGGCTGGAAAAACAGCAGCAGGAAAATGCCGGTGAAATGGCGCTGGCAGACCTCGAAGGTTTCTACCGTGAAGCCAAAAAACACTACGACGAAGACGAAGCCTTCGCCGAGCGCGCACGTAGCTACGTGGTAAAACTGCAGGGTGGCGACGAGTACTTCCTGCAAATGTGGCGCAAGCTGGTCGACATCACCATGTCCCAGAATCAGATCACCTATGACCGTCTGAACGTAACCCTGACCCGCGACGATGTGATGGGCGAAAGCCTGTACAACCCGATGCTGCCGGGGATCGTGGCCGATCTGAAAGCCAAAGGTCTGGCCGTCGAGAGCGAAGGCGCCACCGTGGTATTCCTTGATGAGTATAAAAACAAGGAAGGCGAACCGATGGGCGTCATCATTCAGAAGAAAGATGGCGGTTATCTGTACACCACCACCGATATTGCCTGCGCCAGGTACCGTTATGAGACGCTGCATGCCGATCGCGTGCTCTATTACATCGACTCCCGTCAGCACCAGCACCTGATGCAGGCGTGGACCATCGTGCGTAAAGCCGGTTACGTACCGGATTCCGTGCCGCTGGAACACCACATGTTCGGCATGATGCTGGGCAAAGACGGCAAACCGTTCAAAACCCGCGCGGGCGGCACGGTGAAACTGGCTGACCTGCTGGACGAAGCGCTGGAACGCGCGCGCCGTCTGGTGAGCGAGAAGAACCCGGATATGCCGGCAGACGAGCTGGAAAAACTGGCCAATGCCGTCGGTATTGGCGCGGTGAAATACGCCGATCTGTCGAAAAACCGCACCACCGACTACATTTTCGACTGGGACAACATGCTGGCGTTCGAAGGTAACACCGCGCCATACATGCAGTACGCCTACACTCGCGTGCTATCGGTATTCCGTAAGTCCGGTCTGGATGAAAGTGACCTGGCGAATGCGAAGGTACAGCTCAGTGAAGATCGTGAAGCACAGCTGGCTGCTCGTCTGCTGCAGTTCGAAGAGACGCTGACCGTTGTCGCGCGTGAAGGCACGCCGCACGTAATGTGCGCGTATCTGTATGACGTCGCCGGGCTGTTCTCTGGCTTCTACGAGCACTGCCCAATTCTGAGCGCAGAAAACGAAGAAGTGCGTAACAGTCGCCTGAAACTGGCGCTGCTGACGGCGAAAACGTTGAAGCTCGGACTGGATACATTAGGTATCGAAACTGTAGAACGGATGTAAATAACAGCAAAAACCCGGCAACCGCCGGGTTTTTTGATGCCCACCTACCCTACTGCCGCTAACGGGTAAACACATCAAACTCCAGGCGTTCACCATCGGGACCGCGAATAAGCAAGAAACGCACGTTATCTTCCTCAACAGGCCCCTCGTCCACTGGATAACCGAGCGTAGCCAGTTTTCGCTGCACGGCATCAAGATCGCTGACTTCAAGCGCAAGATGATCGATACCGCAGCGAGGGACGTCAAACGGTGTCCCCTCGGGGAGCTGGTACAGCTCCAGAACTGCCCCGCCCATTTCAATGAATGCCACGTCAATATTTCCCTGTGGCGACGCTTTGCTAAACCGCTGCTGACGCTTAAAACCCAGAGGTTCATAAAAAGCCAGCGAGCGTGTTAAGTTACTGACCTGATAGCCAATATGGGCAACAGTCTTGATTAATTCGCGCATGCTATACCCCCTTACGCACACACCAGAAACCGTAGAAAGCAACGTAAACAAAACACAACAACGGGGCGATAAAGGCGATTTGCATGTTGCCGCCGTTCATATCAGAGATGATGCCCATCACCAGCGGGATCACTGCGCCGCCAATAATTGACATCACCACGATCGAACCTGCGGTTTGGGTATCTTTCCCCATGCCTTTGATGACCAGGCCAAAGTTCGTCGGCCAGCACGGTGCCATGCAGAAACTCACAAGGATAAGTGCGTACACGGCCAGCATTGAACTACTAAACACCGCGATCAACAAAAGCCCGGTCGCCGCTAAGGCGAAACTGCCAAGCAGAAGAGCCGGATTCAGGCGATTCATCAGCCAGGTGGCAACCGTTTTGCCAATAGCGTAAATCACCAGTGAGGCAAGCAACCAGTAAGTCGCAGAGTGTTCGCTCGTTCCCTGTTGTACAAGCTGAACAAAACGAATTGTGAAACTCCATACGCCAACCTGCGCTCCGACATAAAGGAACTGCGACAGTATGCCGAGACGAAAACGCGGCATTGCAAACAGACGCTTCACGGTGGGCCCCATCTTTTCAGCAGAAACCTGTTGCTGAGATTGCGCCCCTTTACATGACGGGAATTTAATAAATACAAAAATCAGAGCCAGCACAACCAGCACCGAGCCAATAATCAGATACGGCCCGACCACCTGGCTAACCATTTGATGGCGAGCCACATCCGCAACCGCAGTCGGCATTGCCTGCAACGCTTCATGGCTGGGATCGTTTTCACCAAAGACCATTACCTGACCGATAAGCACGCCGGAAATGACGCCCAGCGAATTAAATATCTGCGAGAAATTAATGCGCTGAGTGGAGGATTGAATGGGGCCCAGCAAACTTGAGTAGGTATTCGCCGAGGTTTCCAGGAAAGAGAGCCCACAGGCAATCACCCCGAGGCAGGCGAGGAACGCGCCATAGGTCATTATCTGAGCGGCAGGAACAAAAAGGAAACATCCCAGGGCATACAGACATAATCCAATAATAATCGCCACTTTATACGAATAGCGCTTAATCAGCGCCGCCGCAGGCAGAGCGACAAAAAAGTAACCCAGGAAAAAAATCGACTGTACCAGCGCAGTCTGGGTATCCGTCAGATCGAACCCCTTTTTAAACTGGGCAATCAAAATATCATTCAGGTTACCCGCCATCCCCCATAGCGCAAACAAGCAGCAAACCAGTAAAAACTGTAGCCATGGGGTATGCGATAAATAAGCGCTGGTATCCAGTTTTTCGTTCTGGACCACCGCTTTATCGACCTTATCCGTAATTAGCGTACTCATTGAGCTATCCTCATAATGGTTTTTATACAGTAGGGTTCATGCCATTTCATCCTCAGAAGCGGCATGGAAAAGATGTTCATGTTCGCCATGAAAGCCTGCGTGTTCGTCCATGGCGTCGGCATGTAATCTGTCGGCCCAGGGCTCGCAAAAACGCACCCGTTCCGTCAGTTCTATGTTCTCTATGTCGCAACGCATAAGGCCCCTTCATTACGGCAACCCGGTGATTTCCGGGCAAAAGCTCTCCCCGCCGCACGCAGCAGCGTTTCAACAATGCACGTATTAGCCGTCACAACATGACGGTGTACTCAGGCGATTTGACTGCCGACGTTATGCCGGCTTTTTTGGGTACAAGAGCGTCAGACTCTCTGTCCCTCGTCATGCCGGTTTTCTCATCTCCGCCCTGTTAATTAAAAGCAAATGAAAATAAAAAAATGCTAAATTGATCACATTATTTTCATTTGATGCGTTTTTAAATGGATTTACGCGCTAAAACAGCGTCAAATGAAACCAATTAAAAGCAAAGAGCAGGATATAACCATGAATGAAACAACCCGTCGTTTTGCACGTTTAATCGATCTGAGCGCAGTACAGGCGACCAGTACCGAAGCTGATGTTCGCGCCTGCGCTGAGCTGGCAACCCGTTACAACATTATTTCCGTACATGTGCTGCCTTGCTGGACGCGCTTTCTCAGCACGTTGCTACCTCAGCAAGGGACTGGAGAGGTGATGATTGGCGGGCCCGTTGGCTTTCCCGGCGGCGGGCATGCCACCGATACCAAGGTTCAGGAAGTGAGGCAGCTTATTGCCGATGGTGCTCGTGAAGTGGATATGGTGGTAAACATTGGCAAAGTGTTATCCGGGGATTATGACTATATGCGCAACGATTTACGCCGCGTGGTGGAAGCCGCAGCGCCGGTACCGGCGAAAGTGATTCTTGAAACACACTATTTGAACGAAGAACAAATTCGCCGCGTTTGCGATATTGCCGTAGAAGTCGGGATGAAGTGGGTTAAAACCTCTACCGGCTGGGCCCCGACTGGCGCAACGGTAGAAAAAGTCAGCATCATCGCCGATCAGCTTAAGGGACGAATCGACATCAAAGGTGCCGGGGGCATCCGCGATCTGGAAACAGTCCGCGCGCTCTACCAACTGGGCGTCCGCCGTTTCGGCATGAGCCATGGCGCGGTCACAAAAGTGCTGGCGGAACTGGAGCAATATCCTGAACGTTTTCCTGAGTTGAACGCCGATTAAACCGAAGGGCTGCGGGCCTGATGGCCCGCCTGAAACGTCACCGGAGTCAGTGATGAAAGATAAAATACTCACGATCGATGTTGGCACTGGCAGTACTCGCGCAGCGATTCTGCATGTCGATGGCACCATGGTCGGCTTTGCTCAAAGAGAGTATGAGCAGACGACGCCACAGGCGGGCTGGTCAGAACAGTCCCCTTCTTTATGGTGGCAGAACGCCTGTGAATGCGTACGCGAGGTTCTCTACCGCTATCCTGAAACGGCTTCGCAGATAGCGGTCATCGGCGTTTGCGGGCAGATGCATGGAACCGTGCTGTTGGACAATCATGGCGAACTGGTTGAAGACAGGGCGCTATTGTGGAATGACAAACGCAGCCAACCGCAGGTTGACGCCTTTGTTGCGCGTGAAGGGCGGGAAAAATGGCTGTCGCATTTAAATAACCCGCCTGCGGCCGCCTGGCCCGCATTCAAATTAGCCTGGTGGCGAGAGCATAAGCCAGAGAGTTGGTCGAAAATCGCCACTGTCTTTATGCCGAAGGATTACATCAATTTCATGTTAACCGGCGCGCTGGCGACCGATTATAGTGAAGCATCCTGTTATTTTCTGATGGACAGCGTGACCCGCCAATGGTCTGCCCAGGCCTGCGCTCTGTTTGGCTTACGCGTTGAGCAATTGCCGGCGCTGAAGTTATCCAGCGATATCATTGGCTACGTGACGCCGGACGCCTCCCGTCTGACCAACCTCCCAGGCGGGATCCCGGTTGTGGCAGGAACATCTGATATGGCAGCCTCCCTGCTGGGCTCTGGGGTGTATGAACCGGGGATGGCATCCGACTCGACAGGGACATCGACGTTACTCACGGTCGTCGCAAAAAACCCGTTACAGCATCCCCTGGTTAATAATCTTCATCTGGCCAACGCTGCCTGGGGCGGATTCACTATTCTGGATGCTGGCGGCGATGCGGTTCGCTGGGCGCGGCTGGCGCTTGCCGACAATCAGATTACGCACCCGCAGCTTTTACAGGAAGCAGCAGAGGTACAGGCGGGCGCTAAAGGGCTGCTATTTCTTCCCTATCTGACGGGAGAGCGACTGGCTGAAAAAAATAATTCGCGCGCGCAGTTCTTCGGCTTGCAACGAAAACATCGCCGCGGTCATTTATTTCGTGCGGTCCTGGAAGGCGTGGCTTTTGCTTCCTGGCGCAATCTTCGCCAGTTACAGGCGTGCGGGCAATACCCTGAACAAATGATCGCTTCCGGCGGTGGCGCACGCAGCCCACTATGGCTTGAAATCAAAGCGGCGGCATACAATCTCCCGATATTATCTACGCGTAATCAGGAGAATGGCGTCACCGGATGCGGTATTATCGCAGGGGTTGGCGTGGGGCTGTACGCTGATTTTGCCAGCGGCGTGCGGCAGACGGTTCAGTTCGACAAACTGATTTCGCCAGATCCTCGCCTGCGGGATTATTACCAGGCCTGCACTGAGCTTTTTGATACGCTCTACCAGCAGTCCGCCGCCTTTTATGACAGGCTGGATGTCCTGAGCGCAGGACCAGACTAAAGATAAGCCAGCGCGCTATCGTGCGGAACGCGCCGTAAATAAGAGAGGAAGAATGTTTGCAGAAGAAAGACAGGAGAAGTTGCTCAGTATTCTCAGGGAAAAACGCAAAGTCACTGTTTCTGAAATGTGCGATCTCTTTAATGTGTCCGGCGCAACCATTCGAGCCGATCTCCGTCAGCTGGAAGATGAAGGGTTGCTTACCCGAACGCATGGCGGTGCCGTTCTCCGCACGCGGGCGAGTTTTGAACAGGCCTCTGACACCCGCGAAATTGTCAACCTGAGCGCGAAGGAACGGATTGGTCAACGCGCTGCGGCGCTGGTTGAAGATGGCGACATTATTGTGCTGGATACGGGCACAACGACCCTGCACATTGCGCGCAATATCCGCGATCGACAGAACGTGACCGTGGTGACCAATGATTATCAGATCGCCCGCGAACTGGAATCCAGCCCCTCCATCCAGACCATCCTGCTGGGCGGGATCGTGAAGAAAGGATACCACTGTGTTGTGGCGATCAACGGACGGTCCATTCTCGATACGCTGAACGTCGATAAAGCGTTTATGGGTACCAATTCGCTCTCGCTGAAACAGGGCGCCTGCGTGGCTGATATTATGCTGGCCGAAACGAAACGGGGCATGGTTGAGCATGCAAGCCAGGTGATTATCGTCTGCGACTACAGCAAACTGAAGAACACGTCACTGGCTCAATTTACTTCAGCAGAGCGAATCAATACCATCGTGATTGATCGCGTACCCGATGAGGCAGCAGAGTATCGCAATGCAGGGATACAGATTATTTCCCTGGAAGAAGAGGCTCGTCTGTAGACGTTGGCGTGGGGAAATGCCCGGATGCGGCGACGGCCTTATCCGGGCTTCCCGTCCCGTCGTCCCGGAGTGCGACGCGCTCCAGGAAGACGGATCAGAAGTACTTGCGTAAATACTCCGTCAGACACAGCATCGCCATCGCCTGACCGTAAGGCATCGAGGTTAATGGGATCGCCCGATAGAAATCGAGGTCGTGGCCCATTCCCGTACCGAACGAAGTCTGTAGCAACTCCCCTTGCGGTGAAATGTTCCGTACAATTCCGCGAATCGCTTTTTCCGCCACATCAGCATAGTCTGCGCTGACATAGCGCTTACGCACGGCTTTTAAAATCCCGTAGGCGAACCCGGCGGTGGCCGAGGCTTCCAGGTAGGAGTGCGGGTCGTCAAGCAGCGTGTGCCACAGTCCGCTCTCATCCTGACAGTTCGCCAGCGCGGCAATCTGTGCATTCAGCACCTGCACCAGATAGCGACGTACGGCGTTGTTTTCCGGCAAATCCACCAGTTCGAGGAAATCCGGGATCACAATGGTGAGCCAGCTATTACCGCGAGCCCAGCGGGCATTGGCAAAGTTATGATGACCGTCGTAATTCCAGCCGTGGAACCACAGACCGGTCTCCCGATCCATCAGATTCTGTACGTGCAGCAGAAACTGATAGGTCGCCTCTTCCACATATTCAGGACGGTTAAGCAACTGTCCGATTTTCGCCAGCGGTAATACCGTCATCATCAACGTGTCATCCCACATCTGCTGATGGTTCTCTTCCGCCAGCGTGATGTGCTGCATGCCGCCGTGATCGGTACGCGGCATTTCATACATTGCCCATTCCGCCCAAGCGTCGAGCCACGGCAGATAAGCCGGATTACGTGTCTCCTCATAGCGATACGCCAGAGTCAAAAACGGCGCCATCGTATTGACGTTTTTGGTCGTCGTCCCTTCAGCAAAACGGTCAGCGAACCAGTTGTCGATGATATCGCGCATCGTCTCATCGCCGGTCTGCTGGTAGTACTGATACATCCCATACAGCCCGACGCCGTGCGTCCATTCCCACCCTGCCCAACCTTTGGTGTCAATCACGCGTCCGTCGTCCAGGCGCAGCAGAAATTGACCCGTCTCGTCCTTGATGTTCACCAGATTGTTCGTCACCGTCTGAATTAACGCTTCCAGCGCTTCCCGGGAGATAAAACGTTCCGGTTGACGCAGTAACGGGCTATGTTTGACAGGCCAAACCTTCATATCCTTAACCTCTGTTGTAAGTCGAATTCAAAATCGCGGCCTGCTTCAGTGAAGGAGCCGTGGGTTTATTACGATTCAGGTAACCAATATTGTTGTTACCCCAAAGTGATTCATACGGCAGTCCGGCGAGCATCTCGACGGTGGCGCGCGCCTGCGGCGTAATGCTTTCCGGCAGTGCGCAACCTGATTCGCGCATTTTCGCTGTCTCTTCGCGCAGCGTGCTGTGGGTTTGTAAATTCAGTTTGAAGCGCAGGGAGACCAGGAAGCCGCAGGCCAGCACCAGTAGCGTACCGCAACTGAGGATTAGCAGGATGGTATGGCTGACCGCTTCGGGTTGCGTGCTCTGTCCTGAGACAAAGCCCGACATTTGCATGACAATCCCGACCAGCATCACCGCCCCTGCCTGTGACGCTTTACGCGTCAGGGTCATGATCCCGGCGAAGATCCCTTCGCGGCGTTGACCAGTAATGACTTCATCCACATCCGCAATGTAGGTGTAGGTGTTCCACGGTACATAGTTGATACCGCCGCGTCCCAGACCCGCCACCGCAGAAACCAGCAGCAACAGGGAGTACGCATCGCTCAATCCGGCGTAGTAAAGCACTGCATAGGAGAGTGAACTCAGACCGAACAGTACCACGACCACCCGATAGGACGGCGCGGGCCCAAAACGGATACATAGCGGGATCATGGCAATGACCGCAATAAACTGGAAGATGGCCATCGTACCAAGCAGATTCGACGCCATTGACGCCTCCTGCATCAGGACAAACACCACGTAATAGGTAAAGACGGCGTTGAACACGTCCTGGGCAATATAGCCGCCGAGGTACATCCCCAGATGCTGACGGAAAATCTTAATCCGCAGTGTGGAACTCAACTCCACGAACAGGCGGTTCATGCTCTGGCTGAACGTCAGGCTCTTTTTCTCTTCTTCCGCACGTAACGCCGCTTCAGTCCACGCTTCACGCGGGCGTTCCCAGGTAAAGAACCAGACAAAGGTCAGCATTAATGCGCACAGCACCGAGAACACGAGGCTTGCATAAAAGAAGGAGATCGGGTTGTGCTTACCGAAAGCGGTTAACAAAATGCCGGGCAGGAAAGAGGCCAGAATAGCGGACATTTGCGCCATACCGATACGCGCACCGGAAAACTTAGTTTTCTGTTTGAAATCATCGGTCATTTCCGGCACCAGCGTCTCGTAAGGCACCAGGATCATGGTATAGACAATATCAAACAGCAAATAGGTCAGCAGGTAATACCAGAAGCTCATATCCCCTACCCACATCAGCGAGTAGCTGAATACGCACGGGATCCCCAACAAGATAAAGAATTTACGCCGCCCAAAACGCTTGCCGAACCAGGTGGAGCCGAAGTTATCGGTCAAAAAGCCCATCAGCGGACTGACGACGGCATCCAGCACCCTTGCCGCGGCAAAGATAAAGGTCGCTTCGATGGGAGAAAGCCCGCAGAAGGTGGTATAGAAATAGAGCAGCCAGGCCGCCGTGAGCGCCGTAGTACCTGCACCCAGGAAATCGCCTGAGCCATAGGCGAAATAATTCACCAATCCAATTTTACGTGTCTTCATTACCGTTAACCCTGCAAATGGTTGGGAGACTCCCTGCGGTGGCTGCGCCAAAGGGAGTACTTACACGGCTACAGTAGAAGCTTACAAAGTGGGATACCTTTTCGTTTTTGCCATCGGTGAGAGTGAAATGGCAAAAACACAAAGAGACCGGCAACACGTGTCACCGATTTATAAAACAGCGTTTCTTTTCAATCAAAAGATAGGATTAAAAATGCGAGTCAGGCAGCAATTTAGCCTGCTGCCTGATGAGGGGAATAACCGTTACTGATAGTTCACAATCACCTGATTGCTCTGGACTTTTAATGCGGGAATTAAACGACCGCCACCGGGAACCTCCCAGATGAAACGCAGCGGTTCAACGGCGGGCACGTTGCTGAACGCCAGCGTGGTACCGCTCTGCCCCTCTATCTCCACGCAGCGGGATTGCGAACATAAGCGCACCCGCAAGCCAGCAGGCGTTGGGCCATTCAGCTCATAACGCCAGGCGACCAGCGTCATCAGGCCAGAGACGGGCTGGCTGGATGAAAGCGGCGCCGACGAGGCCGACACCCCGCGATGATTCAGGGTTATGCCGATACTGCTGGCCTGCCACGCCCCTTCCCCGGCAGCCTGTACCGTCAGCGGGAAGAGTAGTAGCCACAAAAGTTTGCGCATTATTTACCTCCAATGGTCGCCGTCATGCGGATGTTACGGTTATCGGACAACTCCATGTTCGACAGCACCACCAGTTGCGGCAAACTGCGGCGCAGGAAACGCGACAGCAACGGACGCAACGCATGGTTAACCAACAGCACCGGCGGCGCACCCAGCATCTCCTGACGGGACAGCGCCTCCTGGGTTTGTGCCAGCAACCGGTCGGCAAGACCCGGCTCCAGTCCGCCGCCGCCCTGTAGCGCCTGCAACAACAGACGTTCCAGCGCGGTGTCGAGGCCAATCACACTCACTTCATGGTTGCCCGGGAACCACTGCTGGGTAATAGCGCGCCCCAGCGCCACGCGAACCACCGCCGTGAGCTCATGCGGATCGCTCTGCAATGGCGCATGTTCCGCCAGCGTTTCCAGAATGGTGCGCATATCGCGAATCGGCACTTTTTCATCCAGCAGATTCTGCAACACTTTATGCAGCGTGGTCAGAGTCACCACGCCTGGCACTAAATCTTCGGTCAGCTTCGGCATTTCCTGCGACACGCGATCCAGCAGTTGCTGCGCTTCCTGGCGACCGAACAGCTCAGACGCGTACTGGCCAATCAGGTGGTTCAGATGGGTAGCGACCACGGTACTGGCTTCCACCACGGTAAAGCCCTGAATCTGCGCCTGCTCTTTTAAGGCGCTTTCAATCCAGATAGCGTCCAGACCAAATGCCGGATCCACCGTCTGCTCACCCGGTAATGTACCGGCCGCCGTACCAGGGTTGATCGCCAGCCAGCGTCCCGGATAGGCGTCGCCGCTGCCAATCTCCACCCCTTTCATCAGAATGCGGTAATGCGCCGGTTGCAGATCCATATTGTCGCGGATGTGCACCACCGGCGGCAGAAACCCCATGTCCTGGGCGAACTTTTTACGGATGCTGCGGATACGGCCCAGCAATTCGCCATCCTGCTGAAAATCGACCATCGGGATCAGGCGATAGCCCACTTCCATGCCGAGAGAGTCTTCCAGTTGCACATCGTTCCAGGTCGCTTCCACCACCGAGTTATTTTCCGGAACTTTAATTTGCTGCGGCTCGGCAGGCGCCTTCTGTTCGCGTCCCCGGATCCACCAGGCCAGTCCCAGCAGCGCGGCGGTAAACATCAGGAAGACAAGGTTTGGCATGCCCGGCACCAGACCCAGCAGACCCAGCACCGCTGCACTGAGCAACATCACTCTGGGGTTACTGAACAACTGCCCGACCATCTGCTCACCGACGTCCTGATCGGTACTGACGCGGGTGACGATGACGCCCGCCGCAGTGGAGATCACCAGCGCCGGGATCTGCGCCACCAGGCCATCACCGATGGTCAGCAGGGTATAGCTTTCCGCCGCATGTCCCATGCTCATACCGTGTTGCAGCACGCCCACCAGCAGACCGCCCACGACGTTGATCACCATAATCAGAATACCGGCGATGGCGTCACCGCGAACAAACTTACTCGCACCGTCCATCGACCCGTAAAAGTCAGCTTCCTGAGTCACCTCAGAACGACGCTTTTTCGCTTCCTCTTCGCCGATAAGACCGGCGTTAAGGTCGGCGTCAATCGCCATCTGTTTACCCGGCATCCCGTCAAGGACAAAGCGCGCGCCCACTTCGGCGATACGTCCGGCGCCTTTGGTGATGACCATGAAGTTGATGATGACGAGGATAACGAACACCACGATACCGATAGCGAAGTTACCGCCAACCAGGAAGTGGCCGAACGCTTCAACCACCTTCCCCGCCGCCGCCGCACCGGTGTGCCCTTCCATCAGAATGATACGGGTAGAGGCGACGTTCAACGCCAGACGCAGTAGCGTGGTGAACAGCAGAATGGTCGGAAACGCGGCGAACTCCAGCGTACGCTGGGTGAACATCGCCACCAACAGCACCATAATCGACAGCGCGATGTTAAAGGTAAACAGCAGGTCAAGGATGAACGCCGGCAGCGGCAGGACCATCATCGACAGGATCAGCAGGATGAGGATCGGCCCGGCAAGGATCTGCCACTGCGTGTTTTTTATGTTGTTGGGCAGGCGCAGCATCGCGACCAGATTAGCCATCAGTAGTCTTCTCGTTCATAAAATCCAGGGCTTCAGGCACCGGAAGATTTGCAGGTTGTGGTGGACGTTCCCCACCGGCGAGTCGCCAGCGTTTAAGCTGCCAGACCCAGGCCAGCACTTCCGCGACAGCGGCGTACAGTTGCCCCGGGATCTGCTGACCAATCTCAGCATGGCGATAAAGCGCACGCGCCAGCGGCGGCGCTTCAAGCGTGGGAATTTTGTTCTCGGCACCGATCTCACGAATGCGCAGCGCCACCAGTCCGGCCCCTTTCGCCACCACTTTCGGCGCGCTCATTTTGTTCTCGTCGTACTGCAGCGCCACTGAATAGTGAGTAGGGTTGGTAACGATGACATCGGCGTTGGGGACATCACTCATCATGCGCCGACTCGCCGCCTGGCGCTGCATCTGTCGGATGCGCCCCTTCACGTGCGGGTCGCCTTCGTTCTGTTTAAACTCGTCGCGGATATCCTGGCGTGACATGCGCAGTTTTTTCAGATGGCTCATGATCTGGAAAATCACGTCGAATCCGACCATCGGGATCACGCCCAGCACCACCAGCAGTGCACACAGCCCGACGAGATCCATCGCGTTGCCCATCGCCGTACGCGGGGACTCCGCCATCAAACGCATCATCTCCGGCCAGTTGTGCCACAGATACAGCGCCGTCACGCTGCCCACCAGCGTGGACTTCAGAATCGCTTTCAGCAGTTCCGCCCCCGTCTGCGCCGAGAACATACGCTTGATGCCAGGCAGTGGGTTGAGCTTGGAAAATTTGGGTTGCAGCGATTTACCGCTAAAGACAAGACCACCGAGCATCACCGGCGAGATCAGCGCAACGATCACCACGCCGGTTATCAACGGCAGCAGCGCGATCATCGCTTCTTTAATCAGCAATATGATTTGCCCGAGGATCAGATTGGGGTCATTGACCATGCTGTGGTCAAAGCGCAGTCCCGCTGACAGCATACCCGACAGCCGTCTGGCCAACGACTCGCCGCCAATCCAGATAATGCAAACGCCCACCAGCAAAATCAGCAGTGACGTCAGTTCTCTGGAACGGGGGATCTGCCCTTCTTCCCGCGCTTTTTCAAGTCGGTGGGGGGTGGGGGCTTCTGTTTTGTCGTCGCTCTCGCTTTCGTCCGCCACGGCCTGCATCTGTGAAGATTTACGATAGGCTCATTTTGCCCTTCCCGTCGCGAAGCAATGCGAGGAATAGAGGGGGGATTTCCTGCTTATTAGAAGATTTGACTCGGTGTCTAACGCTTTTAATGATTTATTAAATTTCATTTAATTTTATCATTCCTGGAATAGTCTTTTTTCCGACAAAAATAGAGCAACCATTTACGCATCAGTAAACAAAAAAACCAAATATTGCAAAGAAACACACACATTCCTCTTCCGTTCATTATTTTAATCACACTTTCACACACATAAATTAACATAAATACCCCAACAAAATAAATGCATTTATATAAATAATAATAACCACTTCAACAATGCGTTTTTAATATATTTAAAAACATTTATTTACCCCTCACAAAATACTATCCTGAGTTACAGAGAGTAGCCCATGGCTATTAACTCAATCGAGCGAAATGTAAATATACTATTTAAAACAGTAACCATTTAAAATATACATTGAATTTTTGCATGTATTTTTCACTCGTTTGATATGTTTTTATTTATTACAAGAATCGCTAACAACTCATGGAGGATATGATGCATTTAAATAAATCGTTAAGTGCCTTAGCACTGTTAACTCTCACCTCAACTTCAGCGTGGGCAGATGAAGGTCCTTCGGGTATCATTCATTTTACCGGTGATATTATTAACCCAAGCTGCAAAATTGTCGGAGAAGGTGGCACCACAGATAGCACGGTAAAACTCGGTTCTTACCCGCCCTCAACATTTTCCGCTATGGGCGAAAAATCGACCAACATGAAATTCGTTCTTACCCTTATAGACTGCCCTGTCGCCACCGATGGTTTAGATCAAATCCAGCTGACTTTCTCAGGTGATACAGTCCCGGGAGAGGATGACGTGTTGGCGCTTGATGCAACATCAACAGCCGCTGGCGTTGGGATCTCAGTCGTTAGCGAAAATGACAAGACGCTGAACCTCAATATGAAGGGAGAAGAAGGCCAGTTGTTCATTCCACTCATGACTTCTGCCGGCAATATAACAACAAATTTATTCGCCCGCTTTCAGTCGATTGTCGCCACTCCAGCAGAGATCACCCCTGGGACCGCAAGCAGTCAAATGATCGTCAACATTGTCTATCACTGATCTTTTGCCGTAATTCGCCCGATGAAGCATAACCTGTTTTGATATACAGGTTATGCTTCCTGCAAATGAAGAAAATATATGCGAACTTTGCTGTTTATCTGTTTGGTGGCATTGACATTATCTGGTGTGCAGTCGCAAGCCGTGGCTGGCGGCATTCAACTTGGTCGCACACGTGTTATTTATGATGCCAATAAGAAGGAGGCTGCACTTCCAATAACCAACGATGAGAAAGAGTTGCCGTGGCTAATTCAGTCGTGGGTTACGAATACCGATGGTAATTCGCGTGGGCCCTTTATCATCACGCCGCCGCTTTTTCGCCTTGATCCGCAATCAGAACAGAATTTACGCATTATGTGGGCGGGAACACCCCTCCCCACGGAAACAGAATCACTCTATTTTCTCGATATCCGAATGATACCTGCCGTAGATAAAGCCAGTGAGGACAAAAATACCCTGCGGATCATCTATAAAACGCGCATTAAGCTGTTCTATCGCCCCAGGGGATTGAGAGGCACCCCAGACTCAGCCTGCCAGAGTTTACGCTTTCAGCGTATTGGTGATCGGCTACAAGTTACCAACAACAGTCTTTTTTACAGCGTATTCGATTCCCTCACGCTGGGGATCAGCAAAGTACGCGCCGCAGATATGGTGGCCCCTAAGGCCAGCGTAACGTTATCGCTTCCCTCCCCGGCAACCGGGCAAACGGTGTCCTGGAGATGCATTAACGACTACGGAGGCCCTTCCGCCAAATACACGGCAAAACTGGATAAGGCATAGCACTGTCTATGGTGAGATCCCATTTCTGCCACCGCTGGTGCAGCAGCATACAGATCGCTTGTATAAGTGGTTTGCTACTGTTGGGTTCAGATACTCTGTATGCCCGCGATTTTTACTTCGCGCCCAACTCGCTGGAGGGAGGGGAAAATGCGCCGCAGGCCGCCGATCTGGCAATTTTCTCCAACCCCAAGGCCCAACTTCCTGGCAGCTACCCGACACAGGTTCTGCTTAACGAACACAAGGTTCAAAGCCTCACCCTCAGCTACATCAACGCTGATGATGGAAGCCTGGCTCCCCTGCTGACGCCAGCCATGCTGCGGCAATGGGGGGTGAAGGTTGATGATTACCCGGAACTGGCGAAAGAGCCCGCTGGTGAACAGCTGAAAAAAAACATTGGTGACTACATCCCGGATGCCAGCGCCCATTTTGATTTTAAACAGCAGACATTGCATCTCAGCATGCCGCAGGTCGCTGTCAGCGCCGTCAGCGCGGGGTATGTCGATCCCTCACGTTGGGATGCCGGCATACCGGTTGCCTTCAGCGATTACTCCTTCAGCGGTCAGCAGGATTTAGCCTCAGATCAGGATAAGAATCAGGATCGTAACCAATATCTGAACCTGCGCAGCGGCATAAATCTTGGCGGCTGGCGATTGCGCAACTATGGTACCTGGTCGAATTCATCCGCGAATCAGGGGTGGCAAACAATTAGCAACTGGTTACAGCATGATATTCAGACGCTGAAAGCCCAGTTTGTGGCAGGCGAAAGCAGTACTCGTGGTGAAGTGTTCGACAGCATTCAGTACAGTGGAGTCAACATTGCCTCAGATGATGAGATGCTCCCCGGCAGTGAGCGCGGGTATGCACCGGTGATCCGCGGCAGCGCTAATTCCAATGCGGTTGTCACCGTCAAGCAGAATGGCTACATCATTTATCAACAAAACGTTGCACCTGGCGCATTTGAAATCAGCGATTTGTACGCCTCCACCAACAGCAGTGATTTAGAGATAACTGTAAAAGAATCTGACGGTTCCGAGCACACGACCACCCAGGCATTTTCCAGCATTGCGCTTATGCAGCGCCCTCATCGTCTGCGATTTGAGGCCACCGTTGGCCGCTATCGCGCCGATAGCAGCAGCAATGACAAGCAGCCTGAATTCATGCAGGGCAGCGCCATTTACGGTTTAAATAACCGCCTTACCGCTTTTGGCGGCATCATCGCTGCGGAAAATTATAATGCCATCGATAGCGGACTGGGCGTCAGTCTTGGCAGTCTGGGCGCCCTCTCAGCCGATGTCACCTTCGCGCGAACAAAACTCGATAATGGCGAAACCGACGCCGGGCAATCCTGGAGAGTCCTCTACTCTTCAAATATCGCCCTGACCGGTACCCAGTTCTCACTGGCCAATTATCGCTATTCGAGCCAGGGATTTTACAACTTTGCCGACGCCAATCATCGCTACACAGAGGAGGACGACATCAATTATTACGATCACAAACGTAACCGTATCCAGCTAAATGTCAGCCAACCGTTAGGAAGTGGTGGCTTCTATTTCAATGGCTATCGGCAAAACTACTGGCAAAACGCTCGTACTGAACACAGCCTTTCTGCCGGAATGAATTATTCCCTGATGGGGATCAACTATAATATGTCTCTTACCTGGAGCCAAACCGGGACAAGCCCTGATGATCGTACCGTTTACCTTGGAATTAACATTCCGCTCAGCCGCTGGCTACCCGGCAGTTGGGCCTCGTACAGCCTCACCAATAGCCAGCATGGGGCGACCTCGCAAAACATCGGATTAAACGGTTCCCTGCTTGAGGACGACAGCCTTAGCTATTCACTACAGCAGAGCCACAGTAATCAATCCCCCGCCGACAGCAGCAGTTTGTACGCAACCTGGTATGCGCAATATGCCAGGCTGAACACGGGATATTACAGCGCTTCTGATGGCTCGCGGCAACTCAGCTATGGTGCTAACGGCGCGCTGGTTATTCACCCGCATGGCGTAACATTGTCACAACCACTGGGCGATCAGTTTGCCGTTGTTAATACCGATGACACGCCGGGCATTCACTTTCAGAACCAGCGAGGGGTCAGCACAGACTGGTTTGGCAACGCCGTCATCCCTTCTCTGACGGCCTATCAGGAAAACCGTATTGGCCTGGATACCACGCTGATGCCTGATGATGTCGACAGCAGCACCAGCGCATTAACGGTAGTTCCATCACGCAATGCCGCCGTACAAGCGCATTTTAGCGCTCGCAAAGGTTACCGGGTGTTGCTCACGCTGATACAGCCAGAAGGAAAACCTGTTCCGTTCGGCGCAATGGCAACCTCTGCGGACGGATTGATGAATGGCATTGTCGATGACCAGGGTGTCGTCTATTTATCCGGCGTCAATGAAGCCACCTCACTCAACGTCAAATGGGGTAATCAGCGCCAGCAACGCTGTACCGCCACCGTGCCAGCCCCTGCAGAAAGTTCCAATAATGCACCTTCCGGTATCAAAAGCATCACCGCCGTTTGTCGTCAGGGAGAATAAAAACACAATGATAACCTCACCGCATCACCCCTCTTTTAGTGTCTCACAGTACTGGCCGCTTCTGGTCCTCTTACTGCTGTTTTGCCAGCCACTCTGGCAAAACAAAGCCATCGCAGCGGGCTATATCTATAGCGGTTGCTTCCCGGCAAGCACTCATTACAGTGGGAGCATAAATGCTGAACTTTCCCCCAGCGATAATGCCGCAGGTCATACCATCACCGGGCAGTTCAATTACGAATTACCCGGAGACGCCGTTGTCGCACAATGCAGTAGCTGTACCGGCGTGTCGGCCAATACCAACGAGGTCATTAGCAGCTATGCCGCTACCTCGTTACCGGCAGGGGCTGCCAGTGGTTTCGGTAAACTGACGGATAAAATAAGTATCAAAGTCAGCTATTTTAGTGACACGATGACTGGAGGAAATGTCCAAAGTTCAATACAGAATTATCCTACTGAATTTCCCACCGTATCCATTTCTGAGCCGGTAGACGGCGACGAGAATACGCAATCACTGTGTGCTAAAAGCCCAGTCGCAGGTGTGCCCCAGCGGCAGTTTAAGTGGAATAAAACAGCGGCAAGTTTGTATATTGTTTCGCCTATACTCGGAGAAGAGGTGATCCCCCTGACAACGATATTAAGAACCTATGTTTGCATTGCCAGCACGAATATAGAGTGCCCCTTCGAAAAAGCGGCGTTTGCTTCGGATATTTCACTCTCCGGCGTCATTAGCGCCCCACTCGGTTGTGTCATAAATCAGGGTTCAAAAATCGATGTCGAGTTTGGCACCCTTGCCAGCTCGAATTTTACCGCCCAGGGCCATCCGCCCAGCGGATACACCTTAAGAGACGTGGATATCCAGTTCCACTGCGATAAACCTGCCGTTAGTAACAGTGACAAAATAAGACTGTCATTCTCCTCGGATCAGGGCGTCAGCGACACCGGTACGGGGTTCATTGCCAAAATGATTGGTCGGGATGACATCGGCGTTCGAATGTATGACGCAGATAATCAGAACGTGACGCTGGATGGGACGACCGAATTACCAATCACCCTGGATGACAACGGTGATGGCAGAATAAAAATGACAGCCGCCCCGGTAGCAACCACAGGCAGTAAACCCGCCCCCGGCAAGTTTGAAGGCAACGTCACTGTGAAGATGAATATCCGTTAGAGACCTGGAACAGATAATGGCCCATACGGGCCATTATGCTTAGAACCCTAAGCTGTCCAGCAAGTCGTCCACCTGGTCCTGGCTGGCGACCACACCGGCTTTACTGGTATCAACCTGCGGCCCATTCAGCAGGCTGTCGCTTTCACGTTTAGGTCGACCGCCCTGCTCCGGAATGTTTTCCAGCAGCACCATCAGTAATTGACGTTCAATCTCCTGAATCACATCCATCATGCGCTTGATAACCTGACCGGTCAGATCCTGGAAATCCTGCGCCATCATGATGTCGAGCAATTGCGCATTGGTGAAGCTGGTATGTCCGGGCACATCGCCGAGGTATTTGCGCGTATCCGTCACCAGTTCGCGGGCGTCAGAGAGCTCAATCGGGTTTTCGAACCACTCGTCCCAGCGCTTGCTCAGCGCCTTTGCCCCTTTCTCCATTTCATCCTGATGCGGCTGGGAGGCTTCAACGCTGTTCAGGGCGCGTTCAGCCGCCTGCGCGGTCATCTGTACCACATAGTCCAGACGGTCGCGGGCATCGGGAATGGCTTCTGCCGCTTCAGCAATGGCCTGGTCCAGTCCCAGTTCGCGCAGGCTGTCACGCAGCATGCGGGTCAGGCTACCAATGCGGGCAATGATATCCCCGGCAGAATGTTCATCTACGGGTTTAATCGATGGTTGCATCATGGTCAGCCCCTTACATGCCCAGTTTCTCAAAGATTTTATTAAGTTTTTCTTCCAGCGTCGCTGCCGTGAACGGTTTCACCACGTAGCCGCTGGCACCGGCCTGCGCCGCGGCAATGATGTTCTCTTTCTTCGCTTCTGCCGTCACCATCAGCACCGGCAGTGAAGACATCCCGCCGTCCGCGCGAATGGTTTTCAGTAACTCGAGACCGTCGATGTTCGGCATGTTCCAGTCAGAAATCACAAAGCCAAACCCACCTGCCTGCAGTTTATTCAACGCATCCGCGCCATCTTCGGCCTCTTCCACGTTGTTAAATCCCAGCTCCTTAAGCAGGTTACGCACGATGCGACGCATGGTGGAAAAGTCATCCACAACCAAAAATTTAAGCTCTTTATCCGCCATAAAAAATTACTCCTGATTCAAATACGTATTGCCTGTCCGGCACTGATTTTCGCCAACATCTGCTGGCTTACCTGACTAAGATCGACCACTTCGCTGACGCCACCCATATTGATGGCTTCGCGCGGCATGCCGAACACCACACAACTTGCTTCATTTTGCGCAATCGTCCAGGCGCCCGCCTGGTGCATCGCTAACATTCCGGCAGCGCCGTCGTTGCCCATCCCCGTCAGGATCACCCCAACGGCGTTGCGCCCCGCATGAATCGCGACCGAATGAAACAGCACATCCACCGACGGCCGGTGCCGGTTAACCGGCGGACCGTCATGAATTTTGATTTGATAGTTTGCCCCGCTGCGCGCCAGCTCCATATGCTTGTCGCCCGGCGCAATGTAGGCATGGCCCGGCAGAACGCGCTCGCCGTCCTCCGCCTCTTTCACGGCTATCTGACATAGTTTGTTCAGACGCTCAGCGAAGGAACGGGTAAAGCCTGGCGGCATATGCTGCGTAATAATGACCGCCGGACTGGAGAGCGGCAGCGGCTGCAGCACATGGCGAATGGCCTCGGTGCCGCCCGTCGAGGCACCAATGGCAATCAGCTTTTCCGAGCTGAGCAGCGGTCCCGCCTTTAAGGTCACCGGTGCCTCAAGCGGTTTATGGGCCGTCAGACGCGCGCGGGACGCCGTACGCACTTTCTCCGCAATCATCTCGCTGTAGGCCAGCATCCCTTCACGGATCCCTAACTGCGGCTTGGTGACAAAATCAATAGCCCCCAGTTCCAGCGCCCGCAGCGTCACTTCCGATCCTTTCCCCGTCAGCGACGACACCATCACCACCGGCATCGGACGCAGTCGCATCAGCTTTTCGAGAAAATCGAGGCCGTCCATCCGCGGCATTTCGACGTCCAGCGTCAACACGTCAGGGTTATATTTCTTGATCAAGTCCCGGGCAACGAGCGGATCGGGCGCGGTTGCCACCATCTCCATATCGCTATGGCTATTAATAATTTCAGTCATGATTTGGCGCATCAATGCAGAATCATCGACCGATAACACCCTGATTTTACTCATGCTTTACCCTTACTCAGCGCATATACCGTTTGCCCGCGCAGGCTAAAGTCGCGCACGAGGTTACTAAAATTCTCTGAATGCCCGGCAAACAGCAGACCATCAGGCTTAAGAAGAGGAACAAAACGGCGCAGGATGTCCTGCTGCGTCGTTTTATCGAAGTAGATCATCACATTGCGACAAAAGATGGCGTCGAATGGCCCCGGCACGTTGTACTGCTTATCGAGCAGATTAATGCCGGAAAACTCAACATGACTTGCCAGTTCCTGACGCACGCGCACCAGCCCATCATGAGGACCCGTTCCGCGCATGAAATAGCGCTGAAGTTGCTGTGGCGACAGGGTCTTCAGTTCGTCCAGACGATAAATTCCGCTGCGGGCCTTTTCCAGCACTTCGGTGTCGATATCGCTGGCAAACACCTTCCAGCGCCCCGGCGCCATACCCAGCGTATCAGCCAGCGTAATGGCGATACTGTATGGCTCCTCCCCGGTCGATGCCGCGGCGCTCCAGACACGGTATTCGCCGCTGTGGCGACGGGCGCTTTCCGCCAGCACCGGAAAGTGGTGCCCTTCTCGGAAGAAGGCCGTCAGGTTGGTGGTCAACGAGTTGATAAAAGCCTGCCACTCTGCGCTGTTTTGATCCGCTTCCAGTACGCTGAGATAGTGACCAAAATCTTCCAGCCCCAGCGTACGCAGTCGACGAACCAGGCGGTTGTAAACCATATCCCGCTTGTGGTCCGCCAGTACGATCCCCGCGCGCTGGTAGATTAATTGACATATCCGACGAAAGTGCGCGTCAGACAGCGCAAGGCGCTGGGTCATCTGTAACAATAATGACGTTTGCCCGTTGGGCAGAGATGATGTCATAGCGCCTTCTCAATCACATTCAGGATACAACGGGCACAGCCTGCGGCGGTGCCGATTCTTGGTGTGTTACAACGTGTTCTTCCAGTTTGAATACCGCCACACGGGCTGACAGCGTGTCGGCCTGATGCGCGAGTTGGTCGGTCGCGGCGGCGGCTTCTTCCACCAGTGCGGCGTTCTGTTGCGTCACCTGGTCCATCTGCGTGACCGCCTGCGCCACCTGCTCAATCCCTCTGCGCTGTTCGTCTGACGCCGAGGCAATCTCGCCCATGATGTCGTTGACCCGCGTCACCGAGCTCACGATTTCCGTCATGGTGTGTGCCGCGGTGTTAACGAGCTGCGATCCCTGGTGGACGCGATTCACCGACTCTTCAATCAATCCTTTAATCTCTTTCGCCGCCTGTGCGCTGCGGCTCGCCAGGTTACGGACTTCTCCGGCAACCACCGCAAAGCCACGCCCCTGTTCGCCGGCCCGCGCCGCTTCAACCGCCGCGTTCAGCGCCAGAATATTGGTCTGGAAGGCAATGCCGTCGATCACCCCGATGATGTCGCCAATCTTTTGCGAACTGGCAGCAATCGCCTGCATCGTACTGGCGACCTTCGTGGCCTGATCGCCACCGGTTTTCGCGGTGTCAGCCGCGCTTTTTGCGAGCCCGGAAGCCTGGCGCGCGTTGTCGGCGTTCTGACCGACAGTAGCGGTCAACTGCTCCATGCTGGCCGCCGTCTGCGCCAGCGACGCCGCCTGCTGCTCGGTGCGAGAGGAGAGATCGTTATTGCCCATCGCAATTTCGGAAATCCCGGTGTGCATCGCCAGACTGCCCTGACGCACGTCGCTAACGGTTTCCCGCAGCGCCTGCTGCATCGCCTTAAGGCTGGCGAAGATTGCCGAAATCTCATTACGCCCGTAGACCGCAATCGGACGCGCCAGGTTACCCTCGGCAATGCTGTCAAAATGACTGCCAATAATCGCCAGCGGCTGGACGATCATTTTGCGTGACCAGAGCAGCGCGCCGGTGGTTAACAGCGCGGCAATAATCACCATGCTGATAAAGATCGCCGCCGACATGTGATAGTTGTTTTTGCTCTGTTGCCCCGCCACCACCAGCACATGATTAATGTTCTGCTGCCAGGCGTTAAAATTAACGTCAAAGGCGTCCTGCGAAGCCTGTACCGGCGCGGTCAGAAAATCTGACAGCTGGTTGTTCTCAAGCCAGGTGGCCTGATGCTCCAGATCGCTGTGCCACTGGGTGAAGCTTTTTTCCGTTGCGTCCTGCAAGGCTTTTCCCTGCGGGGTATTCACCTCTATCGCCCTGAAGCTGTTAAACAGCGTGCCGGATTGCGCCAGGCTGTCGCGCGCGATGACCATCAGACTTTTGATGTCATCGGGCGGATAGCTCAGCGCCGTTAACGTTCCGGCCTTGTTCAGGGCGGTACTCGCCTGTAATAAAACGGCGCGCGTTTGCGCCAGCGCCGCGCGTTGCTGATTACTCTGCTCGACCTGATTCAGGCTCTGAAAACCGTCCCGAAATGCCCAGAAAGACAAGCCATTACTGCCAATCTGCAATACACCGCAGAGGATCAAAATCAAAAACAGCGTGGTCGAGATTCGAATACGATTAAACATCAACGCTCCCATCAGGCGGCAACGGCCGCAGTGTTAAAGTTCGGTCAAAATGTTTCCCAGTTAGTATCGTGCTCCATGCTTAACGAGGGCTTCTGCGCCGTGCGAGACGCGTCTGCAGAAGTCCGTTCTTCTTTGGTTTTTACCGCAAAGGGACGCGCGGCAAGACGAAATGCAGACACCGCCATCGTCAGACGGCTGGCCTGTTCTTCCAGCGCAGCGGCAGCGGCGGCAGATTCCTGCACCAGCGAGGCGTTTTGCTGCGTTACGCGGTCCATTTCAGAAACCGCCAGCGCCACCTGATCGATGCCACGACTTTGTTCATCAGAGGCCGAGGCAATTTCGCCCATAATGTCGGTCACGCGGGTCACTGCATTGACGATATCGTTCATGGTGTCGCCCGCGCTCTCGACCAGTACGGAGCCGGTATCCACGCGCGAGACAGAATCTTCAATCAGCGCTTTGATCTCTTTTGCCGCCTGCGCACTGCGACTGGCCAGGTTACGGACTTCGCCCGCTACCACCGCAAAGCCACGCCCCTGCTCGCCCGCCCGCGCGGCTTCCACCGCCGCGTTCAGCGCCAGGATGTTGGTCTGGAAAGCAATACCGTCGATGACGCTGATAATGTCGGCAATCTTCTTCGAGCTGCCGGCGATTTCGTGCATCGTCTTGACGACGTTATCCACGACTTTACCGCCGTGCTGCGCGGTTTCCGACGCGCTCTGCGCCAGTTGCGACGCCTGACGGGCATTGTCGGCGTTCTGTTTCACCGTCGCGGTCAACTCTTCCATGCTGGCTGCCGTCTCTTCCAGCGCCGACGCCTGTTGTTCGGTTCGCGACGAGAGATCGGTGTTACCGGTGGCGATTTCCGTCGTGCCGGAGTAAATAGCATCCGATCCTTCACGCACCTGGGTCACCGTCTCCACCAGCGAGCGCTGCATGTGATCGACGCTGCCAGCCAGTTCGCCAATCTCATTACGTCCGGCGACGGTCAGGGTGTTGGTCAGATTGCCGCCAGCGATTTCACGAATATGCGCGATGACCCTGGCAAGCGGGTTGAGCAGGGTATGACGAATGCCGTACCACACCACCACCAGGATCAGCACCAGCACCACCGCCAGGATGGCGAGTTGCCACTGCGCAAACTGGTAATCGCGTGCGCTTTCATCAAACGCCTGGCGATAGAGTTTTTCGCTGACGCTGGCGTACTTGCTCTTCGCGTCGCCAAGGCCGTTTTGCATCCCCTGCGTGGGCTGTGCGAAAAAGGCATCCATGTTGCCGTTTTCCAGGAACTGCACCAGTTCGGTTAAGCCAGCAAAATATTTCTGGTATTTTTCGTCCACATTACTGCTGACCTCCGCCATCTCCGGCAGAGGATCGATAGATTTAAACCTGGCGTAATGTTCTGCCGCCTGGGCAAGCGACGCTTTCGCGCCCTTCAGCAAGTCAGTTTTTGCGCTGCTCTGCTGGTTGTTCGCGTCCATCATCATGCGCGCAGAGGAACGGCTGAGGTTGATACGTGTTTGCAGCATCAGATCCCATGTCGAGGTCAGTTCACTTTGCTGTTGGCGTAGATCGTTGGAAATAACAAAACTTTTTTGATTCTGCTGTAAAGACGAAAACAGCAAACCACCAGATACAAGCTGTAGCAGTGCGAAAACCCCCAGCACCATCATCAGCATTGTGACAACGCGGATACGGTTAAACATAAGGCACCTTCCTGAAAACGAGTTATCAACGTTATCGGCACCCTTGATAAGAACTTTACGTTTGCGAAAGGGAAATCCAGCTCAGAAGGCGATATCCACCACCACCGTGTCGGTGTACGTCCCGGCGGGAGGTGTGGACTGGTTGGGCAACACGCTGGCGGTGTAGTTGTAGGTTCGTAGCAGACCATCGCTACTGGTGGAGGATGAGGCGCTGCTGGCCCAGCGCTCCGTGCCGACGCTCCCCCAGCGGTTGGTGGTACTCGCTTTGTAAATTTCGTAGCTCAGGCGATTGTTGCCGCTCGCCATATTGCGCACATTGCCGTTGGCGTAACTGCCGTTATTAATCCCTACCGTGTAGGTGCTGCCCTTGGTGCAGGTAATAGAAACCGCCTGCGAAATGGCGGGAAAGTTTTTAACCAGCGGCGCACTGCCGAAATTGACGTTCGGCGCGTTGATGGTGATGCAGTCATTAGTCACCGTCAGGTTAAGCTGCATGGTGGTCGCGACCGTATTAGTTTGCGTGGTGACGCACAGCCCCAGCGCGCCCACCTGACAGATGTTGTAATAAACGTTGAAATTGAGCGTCACCTGATACGGCCCGGCACTGACGTTCTGTCCGGTGCTGGTGCGAAAGAAAAGCGGTAACGTAAAGCGCGTGGAACCTAACAGCGCTAACAGCGTACTGCCACTCCAGGTGTAGCTGCCGCCGATGGCGATTTCGCTGTTGCTGGCGCAGCCAGACTGACCGCACAGTCGCACCGGCACCGCGTCCGTCACTGTCAAATTATCCGTGCGCTTGAGACTGGCTCGAGTGCCTGTTGACACCGTCGCCCCGGTATAGGTCAGCGTCACCGTATCGTTATTCAGTAGCCCCAGCACCACGTCGCATTGCACCAGCAGATTGGCGCTGGTCGCCTGTTCCGTACTGTTGACGGTAAACGAAGAGACGCTGCCAAATGCCCCCGTCGTGGTGTTTACGGTACAGGCCGCCCACGCTCCTGGCGCTGCCATCAGCAGTAACAACAACAGCGCGCGCACGATCATCCGGCCCTCTGACGGCAGACCAGCGGCCCGTAGGTCTGGAGCTTATGTTCAGGATTGGCCGTCAGCGTAAAGTGGGTTTCGCAGCGCTTTCCCTCTGGCGTGACAACCCGCAGTGGATTCACCTCGTCGAGATTCTCCAGCCAGACGATCCCATCGTAGCCAACCACGGCAGGTGATTTATGATCGCGCATGACCTGGCTTGCCACCGGCAGCGCATGTCCGTTTTCATCATGCAAAATGACGCTTGCTACCCGCTCCTGCTCCATCGGGAAATCGACCAGGAATCCACTCTGACGACGCAGCGCCACTTTACGTTCGGTCTCCTTCAGGCGGGTATCGGCAGGCAGATTGAGCGTGTTAATGCTGTAACTCGCCGGGTAGTAGGCGGAGACGCCGCTTATCAGTAAATAGCCCCGATCGTTGGTGTGACCAACCGGCTGATTTTCGTAGTTGACCGGGACATCAGGATGCCCGTCGGTGCTGACCAGCACAAAGGCATCGTTGATTTTATTAGCGGCAAACAGTTGGTTTTCCATGAGGACCAGCGATCCCATCGCCTCGCCCCACCAGGTCATGGCGTCGCTTTCGCCGTAGGCTCCGCCCTGTAATTCGATATTTCGATTACGCCAGCCCAGCGTCGCCTGCTGATAATCCCGCGCCTGAGACTGGCGCGCCCATGCCAGATTCCAGCTAAACCCGCCGTCAGTCGGCATTGAGTGATTGTAATTGATACGCTGGGTCTGACCGGCATCCGGCGTTTTCTCCATCGACACCGCCGCGCTGTCCCGCTCGCCCAGCGGGATCTGCACCGACATCGCCAGCGTCCAGTCGCCCTGTTGATTGTCGCGACTGGCAGACAGATAAAGACTGCTGCTTCCCCACAGATTCCGGCTCCAGGAGAGATTCAGCAGTTCTGTTTTTTGCGAGTCAAAACTGCGGATCCCAATCCACGCCGCGCCTATATTGCCAAACGCCCCCATGTTGAACGTCAGCGAGTACTGATCGCTGCGCTGGCTTAGCGAGGCCAGCGGCTGATTGTCGTTATCCACCAGCGGGGACTGATCGTACAGCGCCAGATTGCCAAAACCGCGCTCACGGCGGGAGTGCTGGGTGGCCACGCTAAATTCGGCGGTACTGTACTGATAACCCCAGTTAATCTGATTGCCGCTTTTACCGCGCATCCGGCTTTCCGTCCAGGCACCATTGACCACGCCAAGTCGCCCCAGCTTGACCAGCGATCCCACGCCGCCCAGCGCCAGTTCTTCCGCTCCCTCGTCGTGGCTTTCAAGCGTCAGATAATCGTTCACCCCGTAACGGTAGCTTGCGCTACCGACCGTCGGACCGTAGTCAAAATTGTCGACGCCGTAATTGCGGCGCAGGCTGCCCAGGGTAACCGCGCCGTCGCTGACGCCTGTTTTGAGCAGATTACTGGCGACATAAAACGGTAACGTCGTGCTCACCTGACGGCCCAGGGCGTCGCGGGTCACCAGCACCGCATCACCGGCACCATTAATGTAGGGCAGATTGGTGAGGGTAAACGGCCCCGGCTGAAGCTCTGTTGAACCGGCCCGGTAACCGTTGATGAACAGATCCACCGCCGTGGGCACCGCCGCTTCACCGGAGAATTCCGGCAAAGGCCAGGTCACCAGATCCGGGCGCAACGAGAAGTCGCGCCCCCACGACACGCCGCCTACCCGCACGCTGTTACTCCAGCTCAGGGCGTCGCTTATCACATCGCCCACCCGCCATTGCGTGGCATCTGCCTCATGGGTTGCGGTGAACACGGTATCGTAGCGCACGTATCCGTCCTGCTGATTGTCATCCCCGGTGAGATTTTGCCGCACGTAGCCCGTTGATGAGAGCGACCCCACATCGTTAAAAACGCGCAACTCGTGCCAGATGGAGGCCTGGCTGTCGCCGTTTTGCGAGTGACTGCTGTAGAAGTCGTAATTGAGCAGCGCCCCGCGGCCGTTGCGCGCCTCGTTTACTGTGGCTTCGCCGCCAAATGACGTGGCGCGTTCGGGTAGCCAGTCCTGCGGTACGCTCAGCAGCAGGCGCTGCCCGCTGCTGTCATACTGCGTGGTGACCTGTGGTAAGCGCGAGACATTCACCTCGCCCTGCGGAAGGTTTTCGCCAGGAAGCCCGGCCTGCTGGAGATCATCGCGGCTGACGTAGAACTCCCCCGCCCGCTGTATCACCGGCACCACGCGCTGCGTGTCGTAATGGTTTACGATCAGCGCCAGATGAAAAACCGCTTGTTGATCGATGGCGCGGGCATCGGGTGGCGGCGGGAGCGCATCATCCCCCGACTCCGCGCGACAGATCCCGCTGGTGATAAGAAAGGTCGTCATCAGTAAGCCGCTTAGTGGGCGGGACCAGACAACCATTTGCCACCCTGTGCGTTGATTGCAGCACTTACGTTGTCCGGATGGCTGGCCCCGGCGGGAAGCGGCCAGCGGCGCGTGCTGCCTGGCAGGACATAGCCCAGTAGGCCTTGTGCCATCGTGTGCTGCGCGCCGCCCTGACGCAACATCACTTTGCTTAACCGGACGTGCACATTGTTGTCATTACGCACTTCCAGTTGCGGCTGTCCGTCGGCGCGCACCACCCGCCAGCGCAATTTCGCGGTATCTACCCGTGCATGGTGTTCCCCCTGCGCCCAGGTCTGAATTCCCTGGCCGTAGACAAACAGCGGCAGCGAATAGCGCATTTGCACCTTCAGCCCCATTTGTGGTTTATCGCCGCTGTCGGGTTGCGGGATCTCATCAACGATAATACGGTAAGCCTGCTCAACGCCGGTGGGAACGGCTGACTGTTTAATCAGTCGAATCAGCTGTTTACTGCCCTTTTCGATACGGACAATCGGCGGGCTGGCGACCACATCCTGCTGTGGCTGGTAGCGTTCAAAACCCTCATCCTGCCGCCAGCGAACAATTCGCACCTGCATCGTCGTTGGGGCATCGCCCTGATTCTGGATCCACAATTCGGTGGCGTTGGTATCCGCTGCCAGCCAGGGATCGATCGGCCACAGCAGGATAGTTGCGGCACTGTTTGCTCCGGCTGAAACCAGCGCTGCCGTGAGGCCAAACAGCAGTCCCAAAGACGCTCGCATGTGCATATCACTTCTCCCTTCGCTACCATGACAGAGTCACCGTAAGCTGATCTGAATAGTTACCTGCGGGGCTAAACCCCGTCAGCGTTGCCGCACCAAACAGCGGTAACGCGATATTATTGCTGTCGGTGTAGACGACGGAGACCGGCTGATTCACGCCAATTTCACTGTTCGCCGCCAGCGATGACGAACTGTAGAGTCGATAGGCCACCCGCTCCGTTCCCCCTGAGCGTTGCATATTGCGCACCGAGGTATAGTTGCGCCCGCTGTCAATCGTCATGCTCAGCGCCACGCCCGGCGTGCAGGCCAGCGCCAGAGCGGCATTGGGGACAAATTGCGCGCTCACCTGTCGGTTTTCTACGCCGCTATAGGTGCCGAAGTTCAGGGTTCCCAGCGCCGCGCCGCTGCCGGTGGTCACCGAGCAGCCCGGCGTGATGGTGGCGTTCAGTTGAAAGGACTGCGTAGTGACGGCCATGACCGGCACCGCAGCCAGACCGAACATCGCCAGAAAAAGGCGTAGCCGTCCCCCGCCTCCGCACGGGAAGCTCACTGTGAGGATCCTCATTACATGGGACGGATCAGTAGATGACGCTGACGTTAATCGTATCGGTGTAGGTACCCGGCACCACGGTGACGCTATTTCCGCCGCCCTGGATCCGGCCATACAATGTGTAGTTGTCGACCCCGGCCGTCGTTGAGGCTTTCGGTATTGGGGTGTTATTGCTGACAACGTTGTTAAAGCCGCTGTCGCTATAGAGGCTGTAGGCCACGCCCTGGGTGGTATTGGCGGCATTGACGAGGTAACGGGCTGGCGTTCCCGGCGTGCCAACAACCGTGCCGGGCGCTGACGAGTTGGTATTACCGGTGATTTGCACGGTGTAGTCCGTGGTGGTGCACTGAATACCGAAACTGTTTCCGCCCGCGGCCCCCGTCAACTGTGTGGTGAGTTCCGAAAACGTGGCAGGATGGGTGCCGAAATCCAGCGTACCAAAGTTAATGCCGTTCTGGCTGGGAGAACCATTGATCAGGCAACCGTTGGTTAAGGTCAACGTCGCCCCGACCGTCCCGCTGCTGGTCACCGCTATTGCCGAAGGCAGTGGCAGAAGGAAAATGCCAGCCATACCCAGGAACCGGGATAATCTGTTCATCAAACACCTCCGAAAAATCGCCACGTTTAACGAAAGTCACGACTCGCATGGCGAGAAAGGTCACGCAGACCGGTAAAACAAACTGATAATCAGAAATTTAGTTTACGGATGAGAAAACAACCACTGCCGTCAGGTTTCATCCTACGAACGGGTGATTGACGGATAAAGCGCTTACATATCAATTCATTAACATTATTTGCATTCTGTTTTCCTCGCTATTTGAGAGGATATATTCCTTCTTATGCGATCCAGTTCACAAAATCGCCCTGATTAGAACATAACAAAATGAGTAAATATTAAAAAATAGTTGTAACCCCCGGTGAATTACGCCAGGTTAACCAGGTAATGATTCAGCGTCGTTAAATACATAAAACATATGTGTCGCTGATAAAAATGGTTAAATTCAGCCCGAGGGATTTTTAGTGGCAAATGCAAATAAGCTCACGATATTTATCGTGATTTTCATGCTGGCAGGTATTGTGTCAGGTGCGGTTATTCACTCGTATACCTCCGAAAGCGTTATTGCCGCCTGGTCGGATAACATCACCCTTCTCACCGACATCTTCTTACGTCTGATTAAAATGGTTATCGCCCCGCTGGTGTTCAGCACCCTGACCGTGGGCATTATGCGTCTTGGCGAGACGTCCACCATCGGGCGTGTGGGCGGCAAAGCGATGATC
The DNA here is from genome assembly GCF_000981805.1 of Citrobacter amalonaticus Y19. Classification (NCBI taxonomy): domain Bacteria; kingdom Pseudomonadati; phylum Pseudomonadota; class Gammaproteobacteria; order Enterobacterales; family Enterobacteriaceae; genus Citrobacter; species Citrobacter amalonaticus. The sequence continues at coordinate 2,035,884 of NZ_CP011132.1, forward strand.
TGGTTCATTAGCTCCTCCATCCTCTCCATTCTGGTGGGGTTGTTTATTGTTACCCTGGAACAACCCGGCAGCGGACTCAATCTGGCTATCCCGAAAGAAGCGGTGGATACCGGCCTCGCCGTCGGCGGGATGAGCCTGAAAGGCTTCCTGTCGCATACCATTCCCACCAGCATTGCCGGCGCGATGGCCAATAACGAAATTTTGCAGATCGTGGTGTTCTCGATGTTCTTCGGGATTGGCGGCGCGTCGCTGGGCGAAAAATTCAATGCCCCACTGGTAGCCGCGCTGGACGTGGTTTCCCACATTATGCTGAAAGTGACCGGCTACGTAATGTACGTTGCGCCGCTGGCGATTTTTGCCGCCATCTCCTCGGTGATTGCCACCGAAGGGTTAGGCATTTTGCTCAATTATGCCTCGTTCATTGGCGGCTATTACGTTGCTATTCTGATGACCTGTCTGGTATTGCTGGCGGTGGGGTATCTGGTACTGAAAAAAGAGGTGTTTCAGCTGGTCAGTATGCTCAAGGATCCGGTACTGGTGGCTTTTACCACCAGCAGTTCTGAAGCGGCCTATCCGAAAACGCTGGAACAACTGACTCAGTTTGGCTGCTCGCGCAACATCGTCTCTTTCGTGCTGCCCATTGGCTACTCCTTCAACCTGGTCGGTTCAATGGTCTACTGCTCTTTTGCCTCAATGTTTATCGCCCAGGCCTACAATATCCACCTGTCGTTTGCCGAGATTAGCGTCCTGATGCTCACGCTGATGCTGGCGTCAAAAGGGATTGCCGGCGTTCCGCGCTCTGCGCTGGTCGTGCTGGCGGCAACCATTCCGAGCTTCAACATTCCGGTCGCCGGGATTTTATTGCTGATGGGCATCGACCATTTTCTCGACATGGGTCGTTCCGCGATTAACGTGTTAGGCAACGGCATTGCCACGGCGATGCTGGCACAAAATGAAGGTTTGCTGGAAGAGCGTAAAGAAGAAGCATCGCAGCAGGTCGAAGCATAACGGAGGCGGTAATTGCCGGATGGCGGTGTAAACACCTTATCCGGCCTACAACACATTCAAATTCAAACTGTAGGCCGGATAAGCATAGCGCCATCCGGCGGTCAGTTTATGCAACGTGAGAAGCGGCCATATCCAACAGCGCCATTTCGTCACTGTTCAACAGTTTCTCAATGTTCACCAGGATCAGCATCCGGTCGCCCAGCGCGCCAAGTCCGGTCAGATATTCTGTTGACAGCGTCACGGCAAATTCCGGTGCCGGGCGGATTTGCTCCGCGGTCAGCGACAGCACATCAGACACGCCATCCACCACGATCCCCACCACGCGCTGTCCCAGATTAAGCACAATCACCACGGTGTTCTCGTTGTAGTCGACATCGCCCTGGCAGAACTTCACGCGCAGATCGACAATCGGCACAATCACACCACGCAGGTTCGTTACCCCTTTGATAAAGGAAGGCGTGTTGGCAATGCGCGTCACCTGATCGTAACCACGGATCTCCTGCACTTTCAGGATGTCGATGCCGTACTCTTCCTCTCCCAGCGTAAACACCAGGAATTCCTGACCTGACGGCTCGCCGGCCAGTTTGCTTACATTAGTCATACCGGTCATATTTTACCCTTTCTTACTCAATCAGGCGGCGGTGATCGCCATACGTTGTTCGCGATTTAAACCCTGCAGGGCGGAGACATCCACAATCAGTGCGACGCTGCCATCGCCCAGAATCGTGGCGGCTGAGATACCCGGCACTTTGCGATAATTGCTCTCCAGGTTTTTTACCACTACCTGGTGCTGACCAATCAACTGATCGACCAGCAGGGCGTAACGGCGACCGCCGCTTTGCAGGATCACCACAATGCCCTGGGTGGCCTCGGTTTTCGCCCCTTCCACTTCAAAGACTTTCCACAGCTCGACCAGCGGCAGATATTCGCCGCGCACTTCCAGCACGCGCTCGCCCCCGGCCAACGGGTGCAGATCATCATCGCGCGGCTGCAGGGATTCCATCACCGCATTCAGCGGCAGAATAAAGACTTCGCCGGCGACGCGCACGGACATGCCGTCGAGGATCGCCAGCGTCAGCGGCAGCAAAATACGGATGGTGGTGCCGGTTCCCTGTTTCGACTGGATTTCAACGTGGCCGCCCATCTCCTGGATGTTACGTTTCACCACGTCCATGCCCACGCCGCGTCCGGAAACGTCAGTCACCTGCTCGGCGGTCGAGAAGCCTGGTGCAAAAATCAGCATCCCCACTTCGTCGTCGGTCATGTTTTCATTGACCGCCATTCCCTGGGAAATGGCCTTCGCCAGAATGCGTTCGCGGTTCAGTCCGGCCCCGTCATCGGTCACTTCGATGCAGATATTGCCGCCCTGATGCTCCGCCGACAAAGTCAGATTGCCCACCACATTCTTACCGGATTCCATGCGTTTTTCCGGCAGTTCGATACCGTGGTCAAGGCTGTTACGCACCAGGTGAGTTAACGGATCGATGATCCGTTCAATCAGACTCTTGTCGAGTTCTGTGGAGCTGCCGACCAGCGTCAGTTCGACCTGCTTGCCGAGTTTACCCGCCAGATCGCGCACCAGACGCGGGAAGCGGCTGAACACATACTCCATCGGCATCATACGAATCGACATCACCGATTCCTGCAGATCGCGGGCGTTACGTTGTAACTGACCCATGCTGGTGATGAGATCGCCGTGATTCACCGGGTCGAGTTCATTCGAACGCTGTGCCAGCATTGACTGGGTGATCACCAGTTCGCCGACCAGGTTGATAAGCTGGTCGACCTTCTCCACCGCCACACGAATGCTGGTGGATTCACTGACGCGCGCCGGTTTTTCCCGCTCCGCGCGCCCGGTTTGCCCGTCACCCGCCACCGCGCTCACCGCAGGAACCGCGGCGACAGGTTGTTCGACGGCAGCCAGGTCAGCCACTTCCGCCTGCGCCACAGGCGCCGTTTCTGTCGCCACTTTCTCAAAGGCAATCTGATCGGCTTCAATCACAAAGCACAGCACGGCAATGATGTCGTCCTCTGCAATGTCGCCGTCAAGCGTTGCCGCAAGGCTGTCTGCGCCTTTGACCACATCAGATAAGGTGGTCAGATTACCCAGTTCTTCTTCCAGCAGGGCCACTTCAGTGTCCTTCAGACGTGAGAGGACAATGCGCAACTTCTCTTCCTGGGCTGTAACAACCTCTTCGGGCGTCGTGTTGTCAACCACGCTCAGTCGGGCATTCGCCACCACCGTTGGCGCGGTTTCGCCTTTCGCTTCCAGCGCTAACTGGCGTAATGCCGTGCAGATGTATTCGAAGCTGGCGGCGTCCGGCTCTTCCGAACTTTTATAGGCATCGAGCTGTTCCTGCATAATATCTTTCGTTTCCAAAAACAGGTTGATAATGGCGGTATTGAGCTGCATCTCACCGCGACGCGCCTCATCCAGCAGGTTCTCCATCAGATGGGTGGTTTCCTGCAAGACGGTAAAGCCGAACGTGCCAGCTCCCCCTTTGATGGAGTGCGCTGCACGAAATATGGCATTCAGTTGCTCGGAATCCGGCGCTTCGGGCACCAGATCGAGCAGATGTTGCTCCATGTCAGCCAACAACTCGTCAGCTTCATCAAAAAAGGTCTGATAAAAATCGCTTATATCCATGCTCACGCTATCACCTCGGATTGGCTGGTGGCGATGTGGGAACGCTTACCTGCGGACTGGCCTCAGGCTGTTGTAATACACTTACCGGCTCGTTCTGGCTTTCAGCGTTTTCATGCAAAATGGCCTGCTCGGACTGTTTGTTCAGCACCAACAGACTGATTCGGCGGTTGATGGCGTCATCCGGACCGCGATCGCTCATACGCATCGTGGCGGCCATGCCCACCACCCGTAATACTTTTCCGTCATCCAGACCGCCCTGCACCAGCTCGCGCCGCGACGCATTGGCGCGATCGGCTGAAAGTTCCCAGTTGCTGTAGCCCTTTTCACCGCTCGCGTAAGGGAAATCGTCGGTATGTCCGGACAGGCTGATACGGTTCGGAATGCCATTGAGTACTGGCGCGATCGCCCGCAGGATGTCGCGCATGTAAGGCTCAACCTCGGCGCTGCCGGTCTTAAACATCGGGCGATTCTGGCTGTCAATAATCTGAATACGAAGCCCTTCCTGCACCAGATCAATCTTCAGGTGCGGACGCAGCGCCCGCAGCTTAGGATCCGATTCGATGAGCTGATCGAGGTCGCCGCGCAGTTTGCTCAGGCGATTTTGTTCCATACGTTTTTTCAGTTCATCGATGTCTGGCTGCTTGTTCACTTCGCCCTGTTGCTGGGTAAAGTCATCGCCACCGCCGGGAATCGCACTCTGACTGTTGGAAATTCGATTCCCTCCCGTCACCGCCGTCGCCAGCGGAGTACGGAAGTATTCGGCAATCTGAATCAGTTCTTTAGGGCTGGAGATGGAAATGAGCCACATCACCAGAAAAAAGGCCATCATGGCGGTCATAAAGTCAGCGTAAGCAATCTTCCACGATCCGTGTGCGCCGCCGCCATGTCCCTTATGTTTGCGTCGTTTAACGACGACGATAGGATGAGACCGATTCTTCATGCGCCCTCAGTCGTCGTCTGCTGCTGCTGGTTCGGGTTTTTCACTGCACGAACATGCTCTTCCAGTTCAAGGAACGACGGGCGCTCGCTGGAATACAGTGTTTTACGCCCAAACTCGACGGCGATCGGCGGGGCGTAGCCGTTCAGATTCGACAGTAACGTGATCTTCACGCACTGCATCATTTTGCTGGTTTCCGCACTCTTCTGACGCAGGACGCTGGCGAGCGGTGAAATAAAGCCGTAGGCCAGCAGAATACCGAGGAAGGTACCGACCATCGCGTGGGCTATCAGTGAACCCAGCTCTGCCGCGGGGCGATCGGCTGACGCGAGCGCATGTACGACCCCCATCACCGCGGCAACAATACCAAACGCCGGCAGCGAATCCCCCATCAGTGCCAGGCTGTTGGCTGGCACTTCTGATTCGCTTTCGTGCGTTTCAATCTCTTCGTCCATCAGCGCTTCGATCTCGAAGGTATTCATGTTGCCGCTGATGATCAGGCGCAGGTAATCGACGATGAACTCCAGCATCACCGAGTCGGCAAGGATTCGTGGATAGCTGGCAAAAATTTCGCTCTCTTTCGGGTTCTCGATATCGCGTTCAAGCGAGAACATCCCCTGCTGGCGGGACTTAGCCATCAGACGATAGAGCAGCGCCAGCAGATCCATATACATCGCTTTGGTGTATTTCGAACGGCGAAACAGTAACGGCAGCGCTTTCAGCGTCCCCTTGATGGCTTTACCGTTGTTGCCCACGATAAATGCCCCTATTCCCGCGCCGCCGATGATGACAAATTCAGCCGGTTGATAGAGTGCCCCCAGGTTTCCGCCGGTCATCACGTAACCACCGAAAACTGTACCAATAACCACCAGGTAACCTAATAAGATAAGCACGACATCATCCTTCCGCTGTTGACTATGACAGGACGTACAGTCGGGGCGTTAACACGTTGGCGAGGCAAAAAAAAGCAGCGGTAATTGCTTACCGCTGCTGGAGTGTTCCGTCCACACCGTATCGGTTAAACAGCCTGTTCGATCTGTTCATCCAGCAGTTGTGGAATAATATCGGCAGCATCCTGGGAAAGTTTACGTCTTTTTACCGCACGGGAAGGCGGCTGGCATAAACTGCAGGCAAAACTACCCGCCGGTTGGTGAGCATGGGTAATAAAATTACCGCCACAGCAGTTGCAGCTCGATAACTGAAGCAGTCCGCTTTCGACAAAACGCACCAGCGTCCACGCGCGAGTCAACGCCAGCAGTGGCCCCTGTTCACCCTGCGGACACTGCTCAAGGTACAGCCGATACGCCTTAATCACCGCATCAACGCCACTGCACAGACCCGTTTTTAGCAAGAACTGCCAGGCATTACAGAACATGGAAGCATGAATGTTTTGCTCCCAGGTCATAAACCAGTCAGTGGAAAACGGCAGCATACCTTTCGGCGGCGGGCTACCACGAAGTTCTTTGTAGAGCTTGATGAGGCGACCGCGGCTTAACTGCGTTTCGCTTTCCAGCATTTGCAAACGGGCACCCAGTGTGATCAATTCCATTGCTAACTGGATATCACGAGCTTCCTGAACAATGCTTTTTTCACTCATCATCAGGCCCTTTTCTTACGCGCGGTTTCATCAGCCTGATTGACATCACTTAACAGACGAGTGGACAGCATGATACCGGTGTGAATTTGCTGGAGATCGTCTACTCTGGAATCCTGAGTCAGACGCGTAATGGTTTGATGACTGTCGAAACGGAAATGACACACAAGCTGATTCGTTTCTGCCAGTTTTACCATCTGCGGAAGGGTCAGCGCCCCCAGTGAGACCGCCATTTCCTCATTGATCCCGAGGCGAAACATGGCGGACGCTTTGTCCTGAACGATTAGACGCTGTGCAAGGAGTAAATATGACAAGTTAATGTCATAAATGTGTTTCAGCAACTCGGATGTATGCATTATTCCCATCCAGAATAACCAACTTTTATTTTTATGCGGTAAAACCGCACCCCGTGATGTCGCCGGGAATTCCCGGTAAAAAAAAGCAAATAGGTCAAACACATACCGTTACTCAGGCGCAAAAAATATGGACACACGCGTCACGCTGGGCCCTTGCCAGGTTGTAACGCGAGCACATGATTTCTTACAAATGCCTAAGATTTTTCCTAATTCGACGCAACTGTACTCGTGACACCCGAGACATACAACAAAGCCACGCTGCGAATTTAGAAAATATGTGACGCACATCACATAAATTAACTTAATCGTTAACATAAATCCATCAGTTGAGCTTTTATTTTGCGGGTAAATTAACCAGTGAAACGCCACTTTATCCTCGCGGGTATTAAATCAAACGCCTGACACGGCGGAGGACATTAGGTTACTGACGTGAAAGTTACTTAATGGAAATAATTGAAATGAATCAATTTCATTTCGAACCGAAATTAGTTTTTATCCTTTTCAAACAACGCGTTAATTGTTACTCATTTTTCATCAACCAACTGTACTTATCATTGCATTGCAATTAATCACCAATGTGAATTTGTAAAACCGAATATTGATTAACTCAGTGATTTAATTTAAGTCAACCGATTTGGTTAACACTTTTGGTTATTCCTTAGATCCACTTATAAGGAATATTAATGAATAATTATGATAGTCTTCACATTATTGTCATATTGAAGCATTGCAGTTGTAAGCGAATCGGAGTAATGCTGAAGAACCACCTCATATTCTTGCAATAAGGAGCGAGTTATGAGCTACACACACATTCTTGTTGCCGTGGCGGTGACTCCGGAAAGCCAACAACTCCTGGCAAAAGCCGTCTCCATTGCCCGTCCCGTTAACGCCCGGATAAGCCTTATCACCCTCGCCTCCGACCCTGAGTTATACAACCAATTTGCCGCCCCTATGCTGGAAGATTTACGCGCGGTGATGCATGAAGAAACGAATGATTTTCTTGAAAAACTGGGGAAAGAAGCAGGTTACCCGATCGCACAGACCTTCATTACCTATGGCGAATTAAGCGAGCATATTCTGGACGTCTGCCGCAAGCACGATGTGGACTTGGTCATCTGCGGTAACCACAACCACAGCTTCTTTTCGCGAGCGTCCTGCTCGGCGAAAAGTGTGGTGAGTTCAAGCCAGGTTGACGTTCTGCTGGTCCCGCTTGAAGGGGATTAATGCCCCCTTAAGAGGTCGCTCAGGCAAGCTTTGGAAACGTCGCAACGTTGCGTGGCTGAAGAGTTTCAGCCCTGCGTGGGGTGAGCGTCTTTAGATCGCTGATAAACTGCTCCTGCCAGTGATTGATGTCGTTTTTCACAATCACTTCCAGCATCTCAGCATGACGCGACATTCGCTCGGCCAGCGGCATTGTGAGTGCGCGATCCAGCGCCGCCGCCACTTCATCGCGATCGTACGGGTTGACTATCAGCGCAGAAGTCAGCTCATTGGCCGCACCGGCGAATTGCGACAGCACCAGAACGCCTGGATTGGCGGGATCCTGGGCGGCAACGAACTCTTTCGCCACCAGATTCATGCCGTCGCGCAGCGGCGTGACCAGTCCCACATCCGATGCGCGGTAGACTTTCATTAGCAGTTTACGTTCAAAATGCTGGTTAAGATAAAACAGCGGCGTCCAGCCTAACTGCCCGTATTTGCCGTTAATGCGTCCGGCTTCCGTCTCAAGCTGATGACGGATATCCTGATACGCCTGCACTTCGCCACGCGAAGTGGGCGCAATCTGCGTATAACGAATTTTCCCGTGATGCTGAGGGAATTTCTCCAGCAGCGCCTCATAGGCCTGAAAACGCTCCGGAAGCCCTTTTGAGTAATCGAGTCGCTCAACGGAAAAGATATTCTTCAGGGTCTTTAACTCAGCCTTGAGCTGAGCCAGTTTCGGCGGCAGCGGCCCCGACGCCTGGCGGGCAATTTCCTGCGGTTCAATGCCGATAGGATAGACCGCCGTGTGAAAGTGTTTCCCCCACGCCGTGTGGTTGTGCGTGTCGCAGGAACTGACTCTTGTCAGGCTGGAGAGGCCGTCGAGGAAAGCCTGGCGGTCGTTTTCGGTTTGAAAACCCAGCAGATCAAAATCGCACATCTGCTCAAGGAGGATCTCTGATGACGGCAAGGCATTGAAAATCTCCGGCGTGGGAAAGGGAATATGCAGGAAAAATCCGATCCGGTTGTTCACGCCGCGCTTACGCAGTTCGCTGGCAAATGGCAGCAGGTGATAATCATGGATCCAGAGGATATCATCGTCTTTTAGCAGCGGCAGCAGCTTGTCTGCCAGTTGCGCATTCACACGCTGGTAGCCTTCCCAGGCAGTACGCTGGAAGTTTACCAGGTCAAGCCGGTAGTGAAAGGCTGGCCATAACACCGCGTTAGAGAACTGGTTGTAATACTCGTCGTGATCCTTCTCGCTCAGGTTAAACGATGCCCAGGTGATGTTGCCCCGGGTGACCTTTTTTAATGGCTTATCCTCGTTACCCAGTTCGCCACTCCAACCGAACCAAAGCCCCCCAGCCGCTTTCAACGCCCCCAATATCCCAACGGCCAGGCCGCCTGCACTGGTTTTGTTATCCGGAGGCGCTATTCGATTAGATACTACGACTAAACGACTCATTGCCATCTCTCCTGTCATTCATGTTTTTTTCTTGTTGTGCCGCGTAAACAGACTCCAGCCAGCGCCAGACATCTGGCACCCCGGCTAATCGCCATTGCGCCTGTGTCTCCCCCTCTCCGACTTTCACTGAAATGCCACCCGCCTTGTTCACGACACCAAACCCCGTCTCATCGGTCAGATCGTCACCCAGAAAAACAGGGACCCGCCCGGCAAACGGCGCTTCCCGCATAAACGCGGCGATGGCTTCACCTTTGTTAGTGCCTTTCGGCTTAATTTCGACAACACACTTCCCCTGCTGAAGCGCGAGCTGCGGCCAGGTTTGCGTGATACGCAACGCCAGTGCCTGCAGCGCGGCTTCATGCTCTGGCGCCTGTCGGTAATGCAGCGCAAACGCCATTCCTTTGGTCTCAATCTCTGTTCCCGGCAGCTGCGCCAGCGCCGTATGTAACTGCACGCTGATATCGCGTTCTATTGCCGAAGGGAGGTGCACGATATGCATTTTCCCATTGATGTCACGGCGTTCAGCCCCATGCACGCCTGCCAGCGGAAAGCGCCATGGGTGAGCCAACGCGTCAAGTTCAACCATTGAGCGCCCTGAAATCAATGCCAGAGCCCCTGCGTTGCATTCTGCAAGATGATGGAGCATCTGAAGGATCGTGGGAGGAATCACCACCTGGTCTGGATGCGGCTTGAGCTCCGCAAGGGTTCCATCGAGATCAAAAAAATAAGCATAGTGCACGGACTGTTCAGGGGTTACGGTTAACGGTTCTGTCACCCGATACTCCTCCTTATTGTCATGTATGAACCGCGCGGATCGCGCCTCATAAGCAACAATAAGTATAGACAGTGTGACAGTGCTCGCCATTTGGAAAGACAATTGCCAGCCGGGGTAGCGGCTGGCAAAGGAGAGGAACTAGACTAAAAAGTTGGGCTTTTTTTATCAGACTGTACGCTTCGCTTTTTGTTTGTAACGGTCGAAGATCACTGCGGCCAGCAGGATCAGACCGCGCACGACGTACTGGGCGAAAGGCGAAATGTTCAGCAGGTTCATGGCATTCTCCACGGTGCCCAGAATCAGGACACCCGCCACCACATATGAGATTTTTCCGATGCCGCCCTTCAGGGAAACGCCCCCTAACACGCAGGCAGAGATAACAATCAGCTCATAGCCAATGGAGGTCATCGGCTGCCCGCTTGTCATACGCGAGGCGAGGATAATCCCGGCTGCCGCAGAGACCAGTCCGGAGAGCACGAAAATAATGATTTTGGTACGTACCACCGGCACCCCAGCCAGACGCGCCGCCTCTTCGTTACCCCCAATCGCCAGCGTGTTGCGCCCGAAGGTGGTTTTGTTTAACAGCAAGCCAAAGATGATCAGGCAGCCCACCGTGAGCCAGATCGGTGCCGGTAAGCCGAACCAGTTGGCATAGCCGAGAGTAAAGAAGCGCTCGTCTTCAATCCCCACCGCTTTACCGTCGGAAATGATATACGCCAGGCCACGGACGATTTGCATCGTTGCCAGCGTGGTGATCAGGGCGTTGATTTTCAGTTGTGCAATCACGAAGCCGTTGACCAGTCCGCACAGCACTCCCAGCAGCAGGCCCGCCCCCACGCCGATCCACAGGCTTTCGGTCATATTGATGACCACCGCCGTGGTCACCCCGGCACAGGCGATCACCGACGCCACGGACAGGTCGAAATCCCCTGACGCCAGGCAGAACAACATGCCGCAGGCCACCATCCCGGACATGGAGATCGCCAGCCCCAGCCCTTTCATATTGATGAATGTCGCGAAGTTTGGCACAAAAATGGCGCAGGCCAGGAACAGGACGGCGAACACCACCAACATGCCATACTGGTCCCAGATACGTCCCAGGCTAAAAGGTGACGGCGACTTTGGCGCGCCCGATCCGGAAGTAGTTACGGAAGACATCATTCTCTCCTTTCTCAGGCGACAGCCTGGCTGACTTTAGGCATCGCGAGGCTCAGCGCCTGTCGCTCATCCGCCTGTTCGTGAAGTAATTCCCCGGCAATCTCTCCTTCCCGCATCACCACAATGCGGTCAGCCACGCCGAGGACTTCCGGCAGGTCACTGGAGGCGAACAGCACGGCAACGCCGCGCGCAGCCAGGGCATAGATAACGTTATAAATTTCATGCTTCGCACCAACGTCAATCCCGCGCGTCGGTTCGTCGAGTAAAATCACCTTCATCTCTTCCGACAGCCAGCGGCCGAGAATCGCCTTTTGCTGGTTACCGCCGGAGAGATTCATGATGAGCTGTTCGGCACCGGGCGTTTTGATGTTCAGCGAGCGAATGTGATGGTCGGCATTGGTCTCCTCCCATCCGTTGTTGATCACACATCCGCCCAGCACATGCTTACGCCGGGCGCTGATGTTGATGTTGTCGCGTACCGAATGTACCGGGATGATCCCCTCCGCTTTTCGGTCTTCCGGGCACAGCATCATTCCTGCCGCGATGGCATTCGCCGGCTTGCGAATATCAACGGGTTTTTCGTCGATATAGACCTGCCCTTCGCTGATGCGGGTGCCGCCAAACAGGCCTTTCATCAACTCACTGCGCCCCGCTCCCACCAGTCCAAACAGCCCGACAATTTCGCCACTGCGTACCGTGAGGCTGATGGGCGTGCGCACGCCCGGCGCTTTTACTTCATGCAGACGCAGGCGTTCTGCGCCATAGGGACGTGACTGCCAGCCGTAGATATCGCCCAGATCGCGCCCTACCATTGCCTGCACCAGCGCATCGTGGTTGACCTGCTGCATATCGGTAAAGGTTTTCACGTAGCGGCCATCTTTAAACACGGTAATCGCATCGCTGAGGGCGAAGATTTCCTCCATGCGGTGCGAGACATACAGAATGACCCGCCCTTCTTTACGCAGTTCGCGGATCACCCGAAACAGGTTCTCTATCTCTCTTGCGGAGAGCGAACTGGTCGGTTCGTCGAAGGCGATGATCTTGGCGTTACGCGCCAGCGCTTTGGCGATCTCCACCATCTGCCACTGACCGATCGAGAGATACTTCAGGGGGGTTGCGGGGTCGATATCCATCCCCAAATGTTTAAGTTGCAGACCCGCTTCATAATTGAGCAGTGTGCGGTTCACAATGCCGCCTTTGTGCGGAAGCTGACCGAGGTAGATATTCTCGGCAACGGTCATCTCTGGCACGAGATGCAATTCCTGGTAAATGATGGCAACGCCGGCATTCAGCGCGGCGGTGGTATCCGCGAAGCTCATTTCCTGCTCGCGAATCGCCAAAGAGCCCGTGGTTGGCGCATAGTTACCGCTGAGAATTTTTAAGAGTGTTGATTTCCCGGCGCCATTTTCACCCATCAGCGCATGCACCTGACCGGCGTAACAGTCAAAACTGATATCCGTAAGCGCTTTAACGCCGGGGAAGGTTTTACCAATGCCGCGAAATGAGAGATACGGGGTAGACTGTTGCATAACGTCTCCGTGAGTCAGTATCGTTCTAACCGGTTGCCGGATGGCAGCATGAGCGATGCCACCCGGCCTTTCACTTGCTGTCGTCTTACTTGCCGCCTAACCCTTTTTTCGCCAGCTCTTCTTTAAAGTTGTCACGGGTGATCAGCACCACGTCAGTCACTTCGGTGAATGCAGGTGGCTCAGCGCCTTTGGTCACCCAGTTGTAGAGCATTTCACTGGATTTATAACCGTGCACGTCCGGGCTTGGCAGCAGTGAGCCGAAGAAGCCGGTCGCCTGCGCTTTTGACAGTTCGCTCACTGCGTCAACGCCGTTGATACCCACGCCGATTACGTCCGCCGCTTTAAAGCCCTGACCTTCAGTGGCGCGCACGCCGCCCAGCACGGTGTTATCGTTCATACCGACAATCAGCCAGTGTTTCACTTCAGGGTGCTGAACCAGCATGGAGTTGGCGGCATCAAATGCGCCTGGGATATCGTTAGATTTGGTTGGGACCTGGTAGATCTGTTTTTCCGGGAAGCCTGCAGCTTTCAGCGCTTCCATCGAACCGGAAGTACGACGACGTGCGGTATCCAGTTCGTTAGCCGTAATCGCCATCACCGCGCTCTCTTTAACGTCCCAGCCGCGTTTCTGCATCTCTTTATACAGTTCCTGGCCCTGACGTTCGCCGATTTTGGTCGCCGCCATCATCACCAGCGGGACCGTATCCATCGGTTTGCCTTTGGCGTTAACGAACTGATCGTCCACGGCGATCACTTTCATGTCGTAGCCGCGTGCTTTAGCAACAATGGCGGAACCCAGTTTCGGGTCCGGGGTGCAAATCACAAACCCCTTCGCCCCACTTGCCGCCAGGCTGTCAATCGCATTCAGGGTCTTCTCGCCGTCCGGCACCGCAATTTTAATCACTTCAAAGCCCAGATCTTTCCCGGCTTTATCGGCAAATTTCCACTCTGTCTGGAACCAGGGTTCTTCCGGTTGTTTCACCAGAAAACCCAGTTTCATCGATTCTGCCATAGCGGATTGTGACATAACGGCGGCCAGACCGATGGCTGCCAGCGCTTTAGTGAATTTGTGCATGGTTAACTCCAGCTTTAGCGTCATTTTATGTAGAGTAATATTCAACGACTCAGTGTAATTCAGACGAAAAACAAGGCATTACCAAATGGACTCATGATAAATGCCAGTTCTGGAATAGTTGTAGCGGGAAATTGATTCTCCATAGGAGAGCGGCATCACACCGCAGAATTACAGTAATTGCGTACATAAATTCAGCGGAAAATGACATAAGAAAGAGGGGAATTGTCAGACAAATGAAAAGTGGAGTAGCACATTAATCCATAAGGTCAGCTCGCAAATCCTTGTTCCCGAATCACACCTGTGTTCGGGAACAAACGGATTACCACGGATAATAGATATGCTCGGCGTGATCGCGGACCGGTTTGTCATCGCCCAATAAACGGGCTGACAGCGTCAGGGCAAAATCAAAAATATGGCCTAATCCTTTACCGCTCAGGAGATTACCGTCCTCCACCACTGGCGCATCGATATAGACTCCGTCGGTCACCGTTTCATAGAGATCGCCTGAACAGACATAACGACGCCCCTTCAGTAAGCCGTTGCCGCCTAGCACGCGTGCAGCTGCTGAGCAAATAGGGCAAATTAATTTCCCGGCGGCATCATGACGCGAGATAAATTCGACAACCTGTGGATTCGCCGCAAGGTTCACACTTCCCTGTGGTCCCCCCGGCAACACCACCGCGTCATACAGGCTCTCCCGCTGCCCCGCCAGGGTGTAATCGGCCACCATTGGAACATCGTGGTAACTCACCACGGCGCGAGACGCCTCGCAGGCCAGTGTGTCAACATCGATATTCAGACGACGCAAGATATCAATGGTGACGATCGCTTCCGCTTCTTCGAAACCCGATGCCAGTAAGACTGCCACTCTTTTCATTCACCGTTCCTCATTTATTACATACTGATAACACCGAAAATGACGAATTAATCATTCGGTTATAATTAAATGGATGTCACTGCTCTGATTTTCCGCAAAAGATAAGCTGGACTATTTCAGCCAAAACGGTTTCACAGGATTATTATCGCGGCAGGGACGGTAGAAATTATCAATATTCTTATATTACCATGCGAAACCATTCTATTTTGTGACTTAAAACATCATTTCAAAACCAACAAATCATTTTCAAACCTTTAAAATCAATCAGATATATAATTTCACATTATGGTTACTAACGACACCTTGATGTATTACCTCCAGTAATATGTAAAAAAACATAAACAATGCCATTTAAGGATTTTCTTATTTCACTTATGCAGGTATGCTTATTTTCGATTCGCAACGAAATTGACTCTTCGATCACATAATGGACCGGCAGAATGGATTTATTCTGCTAACAGTAAGTTGTGCACACTCGTTTTGCACATCCCTTCTATCAGGAAATAAGGATATTGATATGGCTGCAGTTGGAATGGTTCACAAACTCAACAATCAAATGAATCTTGAGTTTTATGCTTCCAATCTCTACCTCCATCTGAGTGAGTGGTGTTCCGAACACCGTCTGATGGGTACTGCGACTTTCTTGCGTACTCAAGCTCAGAGTAACGTCACCCACATGATGCGCGTGTTTAACTTCATGAAAAATGCCGGGGCGAATCCGGTCGTTAAAGCCATCGACGTACCGGGCGAGGATTTACATTCGCTGGAAGAGCTGTTTCAGAAAACGATGGATGATTATGAACAGCGCGCCAGCACGCTTTCGCAGCTGACTGACGAAGCTGAAGCCTTGAATGATGCTCCAACCCTCGATTTTCTCCACGATCTGGAAAAAGAACAGCAGCAAGATGGACTGTTGTTGCAAACTATTCTTGATGAAGTGCGTAGCGCCAAACGCGCAGGCCTGTGCCCGGCACAGACCGATCAGCACGTCCTCAACGTGGTCAATTACCAACAGCATTAATTGACCACGTCATTGGCCTGCGTTTCACTCCCCTGCAGGCCAATTCGCAAAGCCCTTTCAGCCCGATGCCTCCCACTTTGGGGAGGTATCGCAAAAAGTATTTCTAAAATATAAAACAACGGTTTATTTTAGTGAGATTCGCCCTGCGGCGTGAACTTCAGTTCGATCAGCGCGATCGCTTTCTGGATAGCGCGCAACGTGACGGGATCGGCAGCAGCGGGATGCGTTGAAAAATCAATATTTTTCAGTTGGCTGGTCATTTTTTCACGAACTTCGACGGGCGCGATGACGTCGAGAACATCGAGGATTTGTTTGATGACAAGCTGGCAGGCGACAACGTCAGAGACCAGTTCCTGATCGGCATTCAGCGGTTGGGACATAGTAGGCGTTCCTGATAGTGTTGAAAGGCCGTCATAGTACCGATTCAGACGCCGAAACGATAGCCAGACCTGACAACGCAAATGACAGGCATAAAAAAACCTGCCGAAGCAGGTTTTTTTATCAGAACATAGCGCCTGGCGGTACGTCTTTGAAAGTTTTGCAATAATTTTCAAACATGCTTTTCAGGATTTTGCGCAGTTTCAGTTTCATGGCATGACTCCAGATATCTTGTTATGCAGGTGTTATTGTCTATGCGCACATAATATGACCGTCATCACAAAAATCAACTATTTTGTGATGAATATCACCTTTTAAAATTAACATATTCTTTGCTTTTTTATCTGTTTAGCTGATAAATCAGTTATCTACATCATTATCGGCTCCGGTAAAATTTTATAATTATTTTTGAATGGCAAGTACAACATGCAAGAAGATCGGATCATAGAAAGCAAACGCGGTATCTCTCCTGCCGCCCTGCTCGTCGCCGGGGCATTCTTTATGGAGTTTATTGACGGCACGGTGATCGCGACCGCCCTGCCCGATATGGCTAAAAGTTTCGGTGTTCAGGCGGTTGATTTAAACATAGGGATCAGCGCCTATCTGATTACCCTGGCGGTTCTCATCCCGGCCAGCGGTTGGATAGCCGACCGTTTCGGCGCACGTAAAATCTTCACGCTTGCCCTCGCCATTTTCACCCTCGCGTCAGTGTTGTGCGGTCTTTCCACAACGCTGGAGAGTTTCCTGGCGATGCGTATCCTGCAGGGCGTGGGGGGCGCGCTGATGGTTCCGGTGGGTCGTTTAGCGGTATTGCGCACCACGCCAAAGCATCAGTTGATTACGGCTATCGCCACCTTAACCTGGCCTGCGCTGGTTGCACCCATCATTGGTCCACCGCTCGGCGGCTTTATTACCAGCTATGCCAGCTGGCGCTGGATCTTCTTTATTAACGTGCCGCTGGGTCTGCTGGCGATCGCACTGGCGCTGCGATTTATTCCCAATATTCGCGATGACGAGCGACGTCCCTTCGATCTTCCTGGTTTCGTTGCTACCGCCATCGCGATGGTCAGCCTGGTCTATGCGATGGAGCTGCTGGGCGCGCAACATCCCGAAAGTGGTTTGACGATAGCCCTGCTGGCGCTTGGCGTGGGGACATTTGCCTTTTGCCTGCGCCATTTCCAGCGAGTCGAGCATCCGATGATTCGCCTCGACGCCATGCAGGTGCCGACGTTTCGCGTCACGATGTACGGAGGCTCGCTGTTCCGTGCGTCTATCAGCGCCGTGCCTTTTCTTTTGCCGCTCATGTTTCAGGTGGGATTTGGCATGAATGCCTTTCAGGCCGGTTCGCTGGTACTGGCGGTGTTTGTCGGCAATCTGACCATTAAGCCCGCGACCACGCCGCTTATCCGCTGGTTAGGCTTTAAAAAGCTGCTGCTGATTAACGGGGCGCTCAATGTGCTGTCGCTGCTTGCCTGCGCGCTGATCACCCCTGACACTCCCGTCTGGCTTATTCTACTGGTGCTGTACCTTGGCGGCGTGTTCCGTTCGATTCAGTTTACCGGCATCAGCACGCTGGCTTTTTCAGACGTCCCTTCCGCCCAAATGAGTTATGCCAATACCCTGTTCAGCACCGCGACGCAACTGGCCGTTGGGTTAGGGATTTCGCTGGGTGCAATCGGTATTCGCATTGGCGCGAATGTGAGTGAATGGCTGGGGATGAGCACAATTCCTGGCATCAGCTTTCGTCTGGCGTTTGTGGCCATCGCGCTTGTTTGCCTGATTGGCATGGTGGATACATTACGACTGACGAAAAATGCGGGAAGCGCGGTGTCTGCAAGGAAATGATATGTGAAGCCGGAAGCGCATCGCGCCATCCGGCTTTTCAGCAAAACTTAGCCGAGAATTTCGCGAACGAATGCTTCAATCTCTTTGCTCTGACCATTTTCAAAGAAGCACTGCTGGAAACGTTGACCGGATACCGCCGTCTTCACCAGTTCCGGATCGATCGCGTGCAGCGTATCAAGATAGTTGTCTTTAACAACTGCCGCTTTAACCTGGTTGAGGATCCCGGCGTTACGCACCTGCGGTTCTTTACGCTCTGGCGGATACCCTTCGCCGTTACGACCCGTAAAGGCTTTCTCAAAGATAAAGCGCACGTTCAGTTCCGCTCCCCAGCCAAATCCTTTCGCAAATGGCAGAGATAGCGCATTACCGTTGTTAATTTGCGCAAACAGGAACGCATCCGCCGGATCGATGCAGTAGCCGCACACCACCCCCGGATGAATATTCAGCGACATCAGCGCCCCCTGACCCGTACCGCAGCCGGTCACGACGAAATCAACCGCTTTTGAATTCAGCAGAATGCTGGCCATGATGCCAAGATGGATGTAGGTCAGGTGGTGGTCATTCTCGTCGCTCATCCCGACGTTGAATACCGGAAAGCCCTTTTCATCCGCAACCGCTTTAAGTTCGCGGTGAATGATGGCGTTTTTGCCCGCCTGGCTATTTTCCATCATCAATGCAATTTTCATTCTGTCTTCTCCTGAATGCGATGCGGGAAGCCCCGCCTTGAGTCAATCACGATACCGCACAGTACTACTTAGCAAACCATCTTTCAAATTTTGTGAAAAATGGTTTTAAAAATAAGGAGCCGTTTCACATTTTCGTCCACTGACCGCAAAACGTCACCTCCGTCGTGTGGATTAGTCGTTGCTGATCTATAAGTTATTCAGGCCATTGAAACGCCGATACGTGAATTAGGATAGCGTATCACCGAACATTCAGAGCGATACCATGAAGACTCTTTCTATTGCCCTCACACTGATACTCCTGACGGGATGTACGATCAACAGACAAGCGCAGGTGAGTGATGTCAGCGCGACAACCGGCGTGGTACGGTTGAACTACGATCAGGCAATATTGCAAAACGCCCATACCGATAGCTATTTCGCCCAGAGCACCGCCACGCGTGCGTGTCAGCAATTAGGCTATGCCAGCGCCCAGTCTTTCGGTCAGCCTGTCAGCACCTGTAGCGTTTATGCCGGATCGCTGTGCATGAACACCAAAATCACACTTTCCTGGCAGTGTCAGGGCGTCGCCATTTCACCTACGACGACGCATTATTATTAATTTACGGGCCAGTATTGGCTGGCCTGATTTATCACTCGCTGATTATTTTATAGCGCAAATGCGTTTTATTCCCATTCGTATTTTTAATAATTAAATTTATTATTTTACCTTTTGCAAATAATTAAATAACAAATTATAGTGACGCCACATCAACATATTTATAAATTACGTGGAGCGAAGCCATGCTGAAAACAGAAATGATCGACAAACTGAATGAGCAAATGAACCTGGAATTATATTCCTCCCTGCTCTATCAGCAGATGAGTGCCTGGTGCAGCTACCACAGCTTTGAAGGGGCCGCCGCGTTTCTGCGTCGTCACGCGCAGGAAGAGATGACCCACATGCAGCGCCTGTTCGACTATCTGACCGATACCGGCAGCCTGCCACGCATTAATACCGTGTCATCGCCTTTTGCTGAATATGCATCGCTGGATGAATTATTCCGTGTGACCTACGAACACGAACAGTTGATCACCAAAAAAATTAACGAACTGGCGCATGCCGCGATGACCAGCCAGGATTATCCGACCTTTAATTTCCTGCAATGGTATGTTGCCGAACAGCATGAAGAAGAGAAATTGTTTAAATCGGTGATTGATAAATTAACGCTGGCCGGGAAAAGTGGCGAAGGTTTGTATTTCATTGATAAAGAGCTGTCGACGCTCGACACCGCAAATTAATCGTCAACGGTGAGGAACGTCCTCACCGTTTTCTTAATGACGGCAGATCTTACTTTCGTGCGTAGAGAAACCGTCATCCCGAGCAATAAACTTCCCTTTCGCCGCCAGAAATGCCACCAGTTCACCCGCCGTCATGTCCGACGCTGAGCAAGTATGAAAACGCGCCGTTTCACCAAACCGGGTCTTAATCGCGGCTTCCAGGCTCGCCGTAGAATAGTGCTCGCCTGATTCAATCATCATATTCAACACTTCGTGACCGTGAACAGAATCCATCATTCCTCCTCAATAAAGTGCGTAGCCTACGGCGATACGCAATCCGCTGCTTTGCGCTAACGCAGGTTGCAGCCACTCAGCATTGTAAATATTAGTGTACAGTCGATGTAACGGTCATTTGACGAAAATAACGTTTTGCCTTACCCTGCGCCGCAGATCTAACCGTTATTTCTCTCTGGGATAGTGTAAAGCGTGAAGAATAGAACTCTGGGAAGTGTTTTCATCGTGGCGGGCACCACGATTGGCGCAGGGATGTTGGCGATGCCTCTGGCTGCTGCCGGGGTCGGTTTTGGCGTCACTTTTGCGTTATTGATTGGGCTGTGGGCGCTGATGTGCTACACCGCGCTGTTGCTGCTTGAAGTATATCAGCACGTCCCCGCAGACACTGGACTTGGCACGCTGGCAAAACGCTACCTGGGACGCTACGGTCAGTGGGTAACCGGCTTCAGTATGATGTTCCTGATGTACGCGCTGACGGCTGCCTATATCAGCGGCGCGGGGGAGTTGCTTGCCTCCAGTATCAGCGACTGGACCGGGGCACAGATGTCGCCCACAACAGGCGTCCTGCTGTTCACCTTTGTTGCCGGCGGCGTCGTCTGTGTGGGCACCTCACTGGTCGATCTGTTTAACCGTTTTCTGTTCAGCGCCAAAATCATCTTCCTGGTCGTGATGCTGGCGCTGTTGATGCCGCACATTCATAAAGTCAATCTCCTGACCCTGCCGCTTGAGCAGGGGCTGGCGCTTTCGGCTATCCCGGTTATCTTTACCTCTTTTGGCTTTCACGGCAGCGTTCCCAGTATTGTGAGCTATATGGAAGGTAACATTCGCAAACTGCGATGGGTATTTATCACCGGCAGTGCGATTCCGTTAGTGGCCTACATTTTCTGGCAACTGGCGACGCTCGGCAGCATCGACTCCACGACGTTTATGGGTCTGCTGGCAAATCATGCCGGGCTGAATGGTTTGCTACAGGCGCTGCGGGAAGTTGTTGCCTCGCCGCACGTTGAGCTGGCGGTGCACCTTTTTGCTGACTTAGCGCTGGCGACCTCCTTCCTCGGCGTTGCCCTGGGGCTGTTCGATTATCTGGCCGATCTGTTTCAGCGCCGCAATACGGTGCCTGGCCGGATGCAAACGGGCGCGATTACCTTTCTGCCGCCGCTGGCCTTCGCCCTCTTCTATCCGCGTGGTTTTGTGATGGCGCTGGGCTATGCCGGCGTCGCACTGGCGGTGCTGGCGCTGATCATCCCTTCACTGCTGGCATGGCAGAGTCGCAAACAGGATCCACAGGCGGGCTACCGCGTACGGGGCGGGCGTCCCGCCTTAGCACTGGTGTTTATGTGTGGCATTGTGGTGATAGGCGTGCAGTTTCTGATAGCCGCCGGACGACTGCCCGAAGTGGGATAAGATCATGGAGTGAACAGAAAAGGGGCTAGCGCCCCTTTTCTGTTCATATTAGTGCAGACAGCACTGCTTATATTTTTTACCACTTCCACACGGACACGGATCGTTGCGACCCACTTTCACTTCCGCTTTCACCGGCACTTGTATCGGCGTTTCCTGCGGATGTGCCATCCAGTAAGCGTGGAGATCCAGCGCAGCGAGGCGTATCGCCTCAACGCTCTCTTCAAATGCTTCCGGGGTCAGTTTCTCAACCACCTCGAAATTCTCTTCTGTGCCATGCAGCGCAATGGCGTCCAGGGCCGGTTTCAGGGTGTCAGGTAACGCAGACCAGTCGGAAAGCGCAACGCCGCGCATGTAGCCAAAGCACCACTCTTCCACAATGGTAATTTCACGCCCTTCAATTTCGCGCAGACCAAACAGCGGCTCAAACTGTTCCGGGAAATCATTCAGCCGGTCAGCGGTGTCCGCCATATGCTGGAAAGCGAGATTCATAAAGCGCGTCATCTCTTTTTCAGAGGACCAGCGCGGCACATATTGCGCCCCACCCCATACGGCAACCAGCCACTGCTCTGGCTCAATTTCACGTGGTGAACTGAGTACAGCCGTCAGCAGCCCATCCAGTTCTGCCACGTCCAGAATGGCATGTTCGGTGTTGTACTTGGTCAGTACATCATCCAGCCACTCCAGTTCACTTTCGTTCAACGGTCCCGTTTTCATCATGCTTGTCCTCGGTAAACACTCTCTCCAGCGGCTATCTTACATGGCGAGCGAGGAAACGGATACTGATTGCCGCGGGATCCGTTAAGGCTGTAAGTGATCCTTAATCCAGATATCATTTCTTTCTACAAAACAGATACGGCACATTGGCGTTTGAAAAAACATACGCGGACTGGTATTCATCCACGGTCAGAGTCAATTCGCCTCCTGTCTTCAGATAAAATTGGGATAACATCTTTTCGAGCTTTTCATCATTAACGGTATCGGAAAAGGTTTTGACAATGCGTACCGTATGTAAAATCCGCGTCCTGAACTGCTGGGTATAGTTAAAATAGACCAGCCGATTCACGTTAACACTGGTCTCCCCATCGACTTTTCCCGTAATGACAGCCAGCCCCTCCTTCTTATGCATCTGAAAGGAAACGGTACCAACAAAACGTGCATCATTAACATTCCAGTCTGCATCACCAATACACTCCAGGTATGAAGGTTTTAAAAGCAGGTAAAACAGAAAAATCCCGGAAAGTACCGTGGTACTGAAAAACACAATCAGGAGCAAGGCCGCTGTATTTTTATTCATTGGCTTAAGTTCCAGAAAAAATGAGATGAACAAAATGCCTCGGTGTCAGACCGAACATCTTTATTACAGACAAATACCGCAGTACGTCCCGTTTTAGAGTAGCCTGTAAGAAAGACATAGTTGTTATTTTGGCAAAAATGCGGGTGCTTTTTTATTAACGCATAGTAATTATCAGTGACTGGCTGCGTCACCTCATAATAGGCATAACAACCATTGTCTGCCTTTTTATCCATGGACATCGCCACAAAATTCTCAAAGGGCATTTTCAATCGATTCTGATACATAAACATGCAATTTATTACCGTCACAACAAAGAAAAAACCTGCTCCGATACTTAACCCACGAGATTTTTTTGTTGGCGTCTTTTCGGACAATGCATTTTCGCTGACCGTCGTCTTTATTGACGGACGTTCAGAAACGGCAATATTCTGGAGAGGAAGCGGTTCAACCACAATGGTTGATGACAATGTTAACCCTTGCCGTGAAATGGTTTTTACCATGTTTCTTGGTAAACCTATCTCTTCCAGTGCCTTACGCAGTGTTAAAATAGTCTGGTAAAACGTATTTGGCATGGTCACAACGTCACGCTCTTTCCAGCCTTCGGTTACCAACTCCTTTTGCGTGATAACCACACCCTGATTCAGGATCAGATAAAGGAAACATGTTGCGGCGGGCTGCTGTAAATAAACAACAGCGCCAGTCAATTGATTTTTCAGGCTTCGGGTCTGCGGATTGAACTCAACCGTTCCATTTATTAAATACAATTTCATCGCAATGTCGCCCCTGAGCATTATGCCCTGGTGATGTCGCATTAGAGATTCAGGATAATCGTTAATGCGTAAAATCTAAGACAGAAAAGTGATATTACATTCACAGGTATATTTAGCTCTGAATGCACACCAGTTACGCATAACTTGCAGAAACAATGGAATATTTTTCATGTTCATTTTCCGCAATGCTCTTAACTGGCTATTGCTGACCGCTCCCTCGCTGAGCAGCATGGTTCGTGCTATTGCCCTTTTTCCCAGTCCCGCCAGATAATATTCAATGATTACTCGTTCCCTTTTCGACAATGACCGTGTATGCAACGGGATTCGTTTATTCAGCTTGATCTGGTCCAGTACGTGAAAGTAATCCGTCAAAGGCGCGTTTCTGGTCAATGAGTAGCAACGTATCTGTGTAAAATGAGTTAACGTATCTGATGAACCCGCACGGAGGCATTCTGCTCGGTTTGTAATATACACAGTCCCTCCTCCCGGATCAAAAACGACAATATCAGGTGAGTTATCAAGACCGGTAAAGAACAGTATTTGCTGCAAGCCGGTAATAAAATACTGGTCATATGAAAATATATGCATTGTGCATCACTCCATTCGTAATAACGACATCTTAATGCTTAAAAGTGCATACGGAATATATCAATTGTACGTCACCAGGATATTGGCTTTCCAGGAAACCGGTCCGCTATCATTATGATCATCTGAAGTGATGGGACTGGACTGGATATAACTCGCCGTAAACATGGTCTGGCTAATGGATGTATAAAGTGGTATCGACCCCGCGCCATGACATACCTGACCATGACTTCCTGTACTGTTTCGGTTGCTTCGTCAATGTAGATCCGGTTGCCGCTGTACTTCAGTTGAATAGCAAGCCCGCCAACCGAATTTCTGCCACCCTCATACAGAATGACGTTCTTGTGTACTTATGTTGCCACCCGCCAGCCTGTCTCTACAGAGACTGGCGGCCATATTCGCGGTAACGTTAATGGTGTCATCCTCACCGGTGGTATGCGGACTGAACAGTGCAGTAATTGCAGATGCCGTCAGCAACCTTTTATTTATTACCGTTTTTACAGGCATAGTCGATTCCTTTCGCATAGAGTGACACGTCTGAAATTTTATTTTGAGAATAGATAAGCCAAGCAACAGAGACACTTCCTGTTCTTGTTACATTGATTATTGCTGTAGATATCTTAAATTGTCATTTTAAATAGCCTTAAACGACCTTAAATGAGAAATATCAGCAATCTCATGAAAAAGTGAAGTTCTTCAACCTCATGATTTAAAAGGGTATACTTCTGTAATATTAAGTCATCAATACACAAAACCATGACAAACAAGTGACAGAAAAAGCTTTCATGACTGCTAATTTAAGCCTGTTTGAGAAGACATTTAACACAATAAGCAGTAAAATACGCGGTCTGACACAAAACAATAACACAGAAAGAGCATAAATATTTACCCTGTTTTAATAACCTGATGCCAGTATCATTCCGTTTTCCGCTTTTTTACACGGCAAACCCCGTAGTCACCCCCGTTTACATAATGATGATTATTGCACGCTATAATAAGAACCAGAGGGTTACATTGCAGGATCTGATCATGCAAACCTGAGATATCATGTTTTCTGCCATTGCGTCAGAATAAGATTCAAGGCAGTGCTACAGGCAATTAAAAGCTTAAATTTGTTACTTTTACTTAACACAGAACTTGCTTGCTAAAATAAATTAATTCTACTTCATTAGCAAAATCAAGAATGCAAGGTCAGGCTTAACGAAATGACAGTCGTCTGGTCGCGTTCTCAATAAAAACACTGCCGTATTCATAAAGCACAACAACGACATGCGTTAGTCACCTTACTTTTTACTTTTCCGGCCTGAAATACTCCTTTATTACTACAATGCGTGAAGATAGTATGATGACAGAAAATAACCATGTAAATTTTAAGGATAATGGAGGTGCATTATGGCGAAAATAACCAGGTATGACATCAATGAAGACTGGGCACATGCCGGAATGGTTGAAGCTGGCGGGCTTGTCTTTGTGAGTTACTGTGTCGGAAATATCGGGCAACCCATTGAGGCACAAATCAATGGCGCTTTTGATAATCTGAGTGAAAGGCTCAACACTATCGGCCTGACGCTGGAGTCAGTCGTGAAAATTGACGCCCTGTTCCGCGACGTGTGGGATATTCCCGTCATGGAGAAAGTCATGAAACAACGATTCAACGGTCAATTTCCTGCCAGAAAATCCATTCAGACTGAATTTGCCCATCGCGGCGGAGCATCAGGAATGCTGTTTCAACTTGACGCCATTGCTTGCCGATAATATTCACCATCGTATTACAGACCGTTCTTGCGGCGTGATGAACGATCGCCCCGCAAGAACAGATCCCTACGAATACACTGCCCACAGAAATAGCACGTCATTGACATGACTATCCCAGGCCGCGTTGCGTTAAAAATAAATTCACTGCCAGACTCACGAAACTGCACGAAAACAAGATCCGTAATCCCGACAAAATTGTGGGATGATTAACTACTTTACTGCGCATAAAGGATGAAAAAATACCATAAAGCATAAATACGAGCAGCGTCATTAACATGAATATCAGGCTCAATATCAGCATGTCCGTTGCGGGTGTAATTGACGATGTTTGAATAAACTGGGGTAAGAAGGCCAAAAAGAAAAGTGACAGCTTAGGATTAAGTAGATTGATGAATATCGCATGCAGGATCACTTTCACACCTGACTGAGAAACGTCGCAGTCATCGGGTTGTAACGTCGATTTCTCCTTTATGATATTCCACGCCATGTACAACAACCACAAGACTCCGGCATATTTGATGACAGTGAATGCCATTTCACTGGAGTAGAATATGGCGGCTAATCCCGTGATAGCGGCCAACATATGCGGAATGATCCCCAGAGTACACCCCACGGCGGCCATCAGACTCAATGTTGCACCACGCGATAATCCCATCGCAATAGTGTAAATGGCCCCCGTTCCCGGTGAAATAACCACAATTATTGAGGTTAATAAAAATTCGATACTGATTGGCATAGCATTATCTCTGATAGACACATAACAGGAGCAGTCAGTGTTTATCAGGACAGGCTTACCGATCTTGTAATAAATTGCAGTACCGTTAATCAATCATAGCGGAGCGATATTGCCCTGGCGTTATGCCAGTCTGTTTCTGAAACGCACGAATGAGGTGGCTCTGATCGGAAAAACCCGTCATCAACGCAACATCAACCGTTCTCTTGCCCTGCGATAAGAGTTTTTTTGCCAGACGGACCCGGGACTGTAAAAGATAAGCATGTGGGGTTATCCCCACCTCTCTGGAAAAACGGCGAATGAGCTGGAATCGGGTGACGTCACACAGGCTGGCTAGCCCAGTCAACGTAATGTTTTCTCCCGGAGCATCATCGATGAACTCTTTGACAAGCCGTACCGTCGGAGAATGCGGGATACGCTGTGCACCAGAAAGAGTGTGGTGTTGCCCGGCTTGCATCAGACAGCACATGATCGTCTCTTCAATCGCCATGCTGTCAGGATCTGCGGCAGCCGATTGGCTAAAAAACTGTCGAATCATCAGGCCAAGAGTGGGATCGTTAGCCACAGGCTTCAGGGTCAGATTATCTGCCGGTAAGTCAGTATTCCATTCCTTTATAAAGGTGTCGGGATTGATATAGAGCATATGCCAGCCCCGGGGACCTGAGGTTGGGATCCCGTCGTGAATCTCGCCGGGATTGACCATAATGACATCCCCTGTCACTGCATTCACATTGCCGATACTACTCCATGAGCGTTGGCTACCCTGGATGAAGACCCCGATGCCATATTGATCATGTGAGTGGCGCGGGAAAGTACGCTCTGAATATAACGACAGTATTTCAACATCAGGTACCACACAGCGGTGCTGCTTTACCTGGTGAACTTCTTTTCTCATGGTCGTTCTCTCATGGCAACGGATGCAGGGAATCATCGATTCTTTTTCAAGATACCCTCTACTGAGACAGACGACCAATTTTTTAGGCTTTACCGCAAACCCATGCTTACCCGGTTTCCCTAAGCACTAGCTATAGCGCCTCAGGCGACTGAGAATGAATAAAGGATGCGATTCGTCTTATCGCATGGGTTGCTTCCGGTATTTTCCCTGCGGATGACTGGAAGACGTGCCACAAACCATCCCAGACTTCCATTTGAACGTTAACGCCAGCCGCTTTCGCCTTCTTCGCCAGGCGAGTCGAGTCATCGAGAAGTAATTCATCGCTTCCCGTCTGTATCAGAAGAGAGGGAAGTCCTGTCAGATCGCCATAAAGGGGGGAGACCAGCGGATTCAATGTTTCAGCATCAGCGCAGTAGTACGCGACGGTTTGCCGCAAATCCTCAATAAAGAGCATCGGGTCCTTCTTCGCGCAAGAAAAAATACTGTCACCTGATAAGGTGTAATCAAGCATAGGAGAAAGCAAGAAACCGGCGTGCGGCAACGGATAATGTTCTTTTTTCAGTAGCAGGAGCAGAGATAGAGCCAGGCCACCGCCGCTTGAGTCACCGCCTGGAATGATATCTTCAGGCCGATACGCCTGCTTTAATAGCCACTGCCAGGCATATTTTGCATCCATCAGACCGGCAGGAAATGGATTTTCAGGGGCTAGTGAATAATTGAGCGTGAGCGCATTCACTTTCGAATAATGGACAATATGACCAACCAGTTTCCTGTGCGTAATACTTGATCCCAGCGAGTTGCCCCCGCCATGAAGATACAGGATGACTTTACGACTTTCTGCCTGCGAATGTCGCACCCACTCGGCTGAAATCCCCTCTTCAGCGATCGTTTCTATGCTGACATTTTCGGGTAACGGAGCATTCACTGCCCCTTCTTCCCATATTCTTCTTTGCTCATGAAGCGGTGTGTTAAGCACAAAATCGATATTGCTCGCGTAATCCCTGAAAAGTTCTTCTCTTTTGCGCTTTGCTTCGTTGCTTAACATTATTTCGCCTCACTGAGTATTGACAGACAGGCGAGCAGTATACCGAATGCGATAATATCCTCGTCAGACTTTATGTTGAGACCTTATTAAGGAACCGATGGGCTCCCATTGAACTCAGCAATCGAGGTAAATCGGTTTATATTTCTCTTTATTCCGTTATTTTGCCCGGACAATCATCTGAGCAGGCTCATCATTGCTGCAGAACACGAATTTCAGGCACAAAAAAACCACCCGGAGGTGGTTTCACGACACTGCTTATTGCTTTGATTATTCTGCTTTTTCCCATGGTACCCGGAGCGGGACTTGAACCCGCACAGCGCGAACGCCGAGGGATTTTAAATCCCTTGTGTCTACCGATTCCACCATCCGGGCTCGGGAAGAAAGTGGAGGCGCGTTCCGGAGTCGAACCGGACTAGACGGATTTGCAATCCGCTACATAACCGCTTTGCTAACGCGCCTTAAATCTTTGTCTTGCGGCTGACACCCGCAACGGCCGATGTCATAAACTGGAGCGGGAAACGAGACTCGAACTCGCGACCCCGACCTTGGCAAGGTCGTGCTCTACCAACTGAGCTATTCCCGCATCATCAAGCAAATCGTTAATCACTTGATTTTACTATCGTCTGGCAATCTGTGCTGCCGTTCGATGCGTTGCATTCTACTTACCTGACGCAATGAGTCAACGATATTTTACGCCACGCAGGCTCGTTTGCTGAAATTTACGGCGAAACGATCACTGATCAAGCAAATCCCCGCGCGCGGCGTTCAGATACTGGAACATTGACCACAGTGTCAGGACTGCCGCGACGAAGAACAGCGCAATACCCGCGTACTCTACCCAAATATTCGGACGCCACAACAGCCAGGCCAGCGCCGCCATTTGCGAGGTGGTTTTGACTTTGCCTATCCAGGAGACCGCCACGCTGCTGCGCTTACCCAGTTCCGCCATCCATTCGCGCAGTGCAGAGATGATAATTTCACGGGCGATCATTGTGGCCGCAGGGAGTGTCACCCACCAACTGTGATAGTGCTCGGTCACCAGTACCATCGCAATCGCCACCAGCACTTTATCTGCGACCGGATCGAGAAACGCGCCAAAACGCGTACTCTGATTCCAGCGACGCGCCAGAAAACCATCAAACCAGTCGGTCACGGCAGCGATACAGAAGATCAGCGCGGCAACGAACGGTGCCCAGGTGAATGGCAGATAAAACACCACGACAAAGAATGGGATAAGTATGACGCGAAACAGCGTAAGCAACGTTGGAATATTAAATTGCATAGTGACGGGTAACTATCTGTTGTCAGAGAATTTACCCCTATGTTGCTACAGCGGACTCAATGTTTCAACGACCAGAAGATCTTTTCTGCCAGACCTTGCGAAATACCCGGCACTTTTGCAATTTCTTCAACGCTGGCGTTACGTAATCCTTGCAAACCACCCATATATTTCAACAACATTTGACGACGCTTCGGCCCGACGCCTTCGATGGTCTCCAGCGTACTGGTGTTTTTCACCTTTGCCCGTTTTTTGCGGTGACCGCCAATAGCATGATCGTGCGACTCATCGCGGATATGCTGGATCACATGCAGCGCAGGCGAATCCGGCGGCAGGCTGAACCCCTCACCTTCCGGTTCAAAGAACAGGGTTTCCAGACCGGCTTTACGGTCAGTCCCTTTCGCAACCCCCAGCAGCAAAGGGTGATTTTTATCCCAGGGAACATCCAGTTCAGCGAAAACAGCCTTCGCCTGCCCCAGTTGCCCTTTTCCGCCATCAATCAGGATCACATCCGGAATCTTACTTTCTTCAATGGCTTTACCATAACGGCGACGCAGTACCTGATTCATTGCCGCATAGTCATCACCCGGCGTGATGCCGGTGATATTGTAGCGACGGTATTCCGCACGCAGCGGCCCGTTCGCATCAAAGACTACGCAGGATGCAACCGTCTGCTCGCCCATGGTGTGGCTGATATCGAAACATTCCATCCGTTTAACCGCCGGCAACTTCAACACGGTTGCCAGGGCGGTCAGACGTTGAGTAATGGTCGACTGCTGCAAGAGTTTCGTGGTCAGTGCCGTGGCGGCATTGGTCCGCGCCAGTTTAAGATAGCGCGCGCGATCGCCACGGGGCTTGGTCTGCACATTGATGCGACGCCCTGCCAGTTCAGAGAGAGAATCCGCCAGCAGCGTTTTGTCGGCCAGATTGAAATCCAGCAGGATCTCGCCCGGCAATGTGCGCATCTGGCTGCCCTGGAGGTAAAATTGCCCAACAAAGGTTTCAACCACTTCGCCCAGTTCAGTTCCTCCCGGCACTTTCGGGAAATAACTGCGGCTCCCCAGCACTTTACCCTGGCGGATAAAGAGCACGTGTACACAGGCCATCCCGGCATCAAACGCGACGCCGATCACATCCAGATCGTCGCCCGCATTGGAGACGAACTGTTTCTCCGTTACCCGCCGCACGGCCTGAATCTGATCACGTATACGTGCGGCCTCTTCGAATGCCAGGTTTTGACTGGCCTTCTCCATCCGCGCGATCAGTTGGGTTAACACCTGGTCATCTTTGCCGGACAAAAACAGCCGGACGTAGTCAACCTGCTGCGTGTACTCTTCTTCACTCACCAGGCCTTCAACGCAGGGGCCAAGGCAACGACCTATCTGATATTGCAGACACGGACGCGAGCGATTGCGATAAACGCTGTTTTCACACTGGCGGACCGGGAAAATCTTCTGCAACAGCGCCAGCGTTTCACGGACGGCATAGCCGTTGGGAAACGGGCCAAAATATTCACCACGGGTATGTTTCGCGCCACGGTGCATCGCCAGTCGAGGATGGGTATCCGCGCTGAGAAAGATAAATGGGTAGGATTTGTCATCGCGCAGTAGCACGTTGTAACGCGGCTGATACAGCTTGATGTAGTTGTGCTCAAGCAGCAACGCTTCCGTTTCGGTATGCGTCACCGTCACATCGATTTGCTGAATGAGCGCAACCAGCGCTTCGGTTTTACGCGAAGCCAGGTTGCTGCGGAAATAGCTGGAAAGCCGTTTTTTCAGGTCTTTCGCTTTACCCACATAAATAACCGTACCGCCGGCATCATACATACGATAAACGCCGGGTTGACTGGTGACGGTTTTTAGAAACGCTTTCGCGTCAAACTGATCGCTCACTGGCTTGTTAACGTCTCCGCATTACACAGGCCATGGCGAATTGCCAGGTGAGTCAGCTCAACATCACCATGAATGTTAAGTTTACTAAACATACGATAGCGATAACTGTTCACCGTTTTAGGACTGAGATTCAACTGCTCCGAAATCTCATTAACCTTCTGACCTTTGGTGATCATCAGCATAATCTGCAATTCGCGCTCAGACAAACTGGCAAACGGAGTTTCCGTTTTTTCTGGTTCAATCTGGCTTAATGCCATTTGCTGTGCGATGTCAGAAGCAATGTATCGCTGTCCGGAATAAACCGAACGGATGGCATTCACCACTTCCTGAGGTGCAGCCCCCTTACTCAGGTAACCTGCGGCTCCGGCCTGCATCACTTTTGCCGGCAACGGGTTTTCCGTGTGGACGGTCAACATAATCACTTTAATATCGGCAGTCGAACGCGCAATTTTGCGCGTGGCTTCGAGGCCACCAATACCGGGCATGTTCATGTCCATCAACACAACGTCGACGGCGTTGGCGCGGCACCATTTCACGGCATCCTCACCGCAACCGGCTTCACCAACAACTTTTATGCCCTTTATATCTTCAAGAATGCGTCGTATCCCTGCGCGCACCAGTTCGTGGTCATCAACAAGAAGAACGTTGATCAAAGGAATATCTCCAGAATAGGGATAACGCTACTGATAGTGGATCCCCACTATATTAGCGGGTTTTATCTCAACTTTGAAACGTAAAAAACGTCCAGTTCCCGATTTTGCTCCCGTTTCTGGAAATTAGTCTATACGTTTTGTGGATACTTTTGCTCAGAACAGCCTGTTGCTCATGCTATTTCGGAAACGAGGTTTCACAATAGTGACAAAAACTCGCTATCCCCGGTCTAAATGCTAAATAGACGGGTAAGTTTGTAACAATAATTAACGAGTAAAATACTCGAAATAAACAATGAATGAAGAAAATATAGCCTTCTCATGTTGTTGTTTAATTTAACTGCGCTGGTGTGATTTCCGATCAAAAAACAACCACTGCTATTTTATCCTCAGCTTATGGTATACTCCGCGGCCTTAACATTTACCATCGCACATTTTTACTGAAACATTACGAGGAAAATAAATGAGTACGCCTGATTTTTCCACAGCCGAGAATAATCAAGAACTGGCTAACGAAGTCACCTGCCTGAAGGCACTGTTAACGCTGATGCTGCAAGCCATGGGCCAGGCCGACGCAGGCCGCGTGATTCTAAAAATGGAAAAACAGATCGCGCTGGTCGAAGACGACGCACAGGCTGCAGTATTTTCCAGCACGGTTAAGCAAATTAAACAAGCTTACCGCCAGTAAAACAAAACCGGCTGAGAGCATCGCTTTCAGCCGGTTTATCGTCTGCCACGCAGAACGCTCATGGTTTCAGATAAGACCCGTCGCCGCGGCATAGCACGCAATCTGCGTCTTATTAGGGGCGTTGAACTTCTTCTGCATATTCTTCTGGTGAAAGTTAACGGTGTTTTCTGATATCGACAGAATCATTGCGATTTCAGAAGAGGTCTTCCCTTCCGCCGTCCATTTCAGAATCTCTTTTTCCCGTTTGCTAAAGCGCATTTCCGGCGCCATTACCATCTCATCTTCGAGTCGGGAAAGTACCGTTAAGCTTTCGCGAACCAGCAACTGCAGCTTCAGTTCCACCTCATCACCCGCAAACGGCGTATTACGCAGACTCGACCGCGAGACCGAAAGAAAGCCCAGCGCGCGGTTCGGCAACATCAGACACTGCGTGACCCCTTTGCGTAATCCGTGCGTACGAGCGGCATCCCACATCGTCTGCGCATCACTGAATAAGGCGTCACTCCAGGGAAGATGCCCCTGAATGAAGTTTTCCGGCTTCAGCACCGGATCAATCGCGAAATAATTTTCCGCCTGATATTGCGAAACCCATGCTTCGGGATAAGTGGTATGGAGGGAAATTTTAGGGCGGGTAAACGGAACCGGATGTCTGACACACAGCGCGTAATAATCAAATTCCAGCAATTGTGTCTGCTGCTGTAATTCGTTATAGACGTCCTCTGCGCTTGTCATTTCGTGAAAGCGTAACAACATCGTCCGTCGCCAGGTAAAGAAATCTAAATCCTGCATACTCAGTATTCGCGCCCTTGAGAGTGATAATCATTTTGAATGTGAGAAATAACCTATCACATAAAATAAGGTAGATGTATAAAATATCGGTCAGGAAGCCAATTACTTGAGTGTTGTTTCAATAGGCGTATTTCGCCCAGGGAAATGAACTCATAGTCATGCGTATGATATTAATATTTATGCATGCCCACTCGCCCGAAATGGGATAATCCCGGGCGAGTGGCAGCAAACGGATTATTGCAGTAGAAACTTCTCAAGAAACTGACGCGTTCTCGGCTGCTGTGGATTAGCAAATAGCGCTTTGGCAGGCCCCTGTTCCACAATTCGCCCCTGATCCATAAATATCGCCCGGTCCGCGACATCGCGGGCAAAGCTCATTTCATGGGTCACAATCACCATGGTGCGTTTTTCCTGCGCCAGTTGACGGATAGTGCTCAGCACCTCGCCCACCAGCTCAGGATCAAGCGCAGAGGTCGGTTCATCGAACAGAATCACTTCCGGTCGCATTGCCAGCGCCCTGGCAATCGCCACACGCTGCTGTTGTCCGCCGGACAAGCGCCGCGGATAGCTGGTCTCCTTCCCGGCCAGCCCCACCTTCGCCAGCAGTTCCCGCGCCCGCGCCATCGCCTCCTCTTTGCCTTCACCCTTCACGATAACCGGACCTTCAATGATGTTCTCCAGCACTGTGCGGTGGGGAAAGAGATTGAAGCTCTGGAACACGAAGCCAACATGCTGACGCAACTGGCGGATGAGCGTTCGTTGCTGACTCAGCGAACGCGCCGTATCAATGGTGATGTCACCCACGGTGATCGTGCCCGCTTCTGGTTGTTCCAGCAGATTAATACTGCGCAACAGCGTCGTTTTTCCCGACCCGCTGGGACCGATAATCGCGACCACCTCCCCTGCCTGTACTTGCAAGTCGATACCGTGCAGCACCGTCTGACCATGGAATTTCTTGACCAGGTTTTTTACGTCGATCGCGCTCATTTCGGCTCTCTCTCCTGGCGGTTCAGTTGATTTTCAAAGTAGTTCTGCAACGAAGACAGTACGGTTGCCATGATCCAGTAGATCAGCGATGCCGCCAGATACATGGTAAATACCTCCAGCGTGCGCGAGGTAATCAACTGCGCCTGACGGAACAGTTCTGGCACCTGAATGGTTGCCGCAAGCGACGTGTCTTTCACCAGACTGATAAAACTGTTACTCAGCGGCGGCAGCGCCACCCGGGCAGCCTGCGGCAAAATGGCGCGACGCATCGTCTGCCACGGCGTCATCCCGATACTGGCGGCCGCTTCCCACTGCCCTTTATCAATCGACGAAATCGCCGCACGCAGGGTTTCAGCCGCATAGGCCGCCGTATTGAGCGACAGGCCAATCATCGCCGACGGAACCGGATCCAGTTCAATACCAAACTGCGGCAGACCGTAGTAGATCATGAACAGTTGAGCAATCAACGGCGTACCGCGAAAAATGGAGATATAAAAGCGCGCCAGCCAACGCAGGGGTAACAGCGGCGACAGGCGCATCAGCGCGAGGATAAACCCCAGCAGCAGGCCGAAGAACATCCCGCCAATACTGAGTTGCAGCGTAAACACCGCCCCTTTGAGCAGATACGGCAGGGAATCAATAACCAGTTGGATACTTTCTTGCATGAGCTTATCCGAAAATTACACGTGTGGATGGTAGGCAAACAGCGCGGGCGCCCCACCTGTATGGATAAAGAGGACTGGGCCTTCGTCTTTAAAGCGTTTCTGGCTGATTCCGTCAATCAACCCGGCCATCGCTTTTCCGGTATAGACCGGATCGAGAAGGATCCCTTCCAGACGCGCCAGCAACTTCACCGCTTCCATCCCTTCTTCATTTGGCGTGCCGTACCCGGGCGCAAAGTAGTCATCCCACAACAGAATCTCCGCCGCCGCAGTCAGTTCCAGTTCGCTGGCGATAGCCTGTTGCAGCGCCACCACTTTCGGTTTTTGATCGGCTACGCTGCGCGAAACGGTTACGCCAATCAGGTCCACATCCGGCATCAGTTGTTCCAGACCAATCGCCAGCCCGGCGTGCGTTCCCGCGCTGCCGGAGGCCACCACCACCGAAGAGAGTTGCACCGCGCCTTCACACTGTTGAGCAATCTCCAGCGCGCTTTCGACATAACCTAATGCCCCCAACGCGTTCGAACCGCCAACCGGTATGATGTAGGGACGAAAACCCTGCGCTTCGACGCGGGTGGCCAGCTCCTGCAACTGCGCGTCCGGCTGGTTTAGCGCATCGCACATTTCAACCTGCACGTTGAACAGATCCAGCAGTAGCCGGTTGCCGTTGGTGAGATAGTTTTCCGCCGTGGTGCCAATGGGGTTTTCCAGCAGCGCCACGCAGTGCAGTCCCAGCTTCGCCGCAACCGCCGCCGTCTGGCGCACGTGGTTAGACTGAATCGCCCCTGCGGTGATCAGCGTATCAGCGCCTTCGCGCAGTGCATCTGCGGCCAGGAACTCCAGCTTGCGCAGCTTATTACCGCCCATCGCCATCGGTGTCACATCATCGCGTTTGATGAAAATATCCCGTCCCAGATAGTCAGAAAAACGCGGCAGGTACTCAAGCGGCGTCGGCGCGCCGATAAATTCCAGACGCGGAAAGCGTGTCAGGTTGTGCAGTGGCATAACGCCTCCTGGTGTTGATTCATCGTCTTTCAGGTTGCGAGCGCGTTGGCTGCAACCCGAAATCCATGAAGTATTCGTTGTTGTGATGTTCTTTTTTATTATGCACGTTCAAACGCATGAAATAAAAAAGGCGCTGATTAAAGCGCCTTTTTTTTTGTCACTATCAGACTATTTCGTTACATCCGCGCCAAACCACTTCTCAGAAAGCGCCTTCAGCGAGCCATCCTTCTGCATTTCGGCGATGGCAGCATCCACCGCTTTCAGCAGGTCTTCGTTGCCTTTACGCAGCGCAACGCCGGACTCCTGACGGGAGAATGCTTCACCGGTGACCGCCAGCGTATCTTTAGTCTTTTTAACCAGATCTAACGCTGCCAGACGATCTACCAGAATCGCATCGATACGACCAACGCGCAGATCCTGATATTTCGTCGGATCATCATCATAAGTCCGAATGTCGACGCCCTGTACGTTCTGACGCAGCCATTCTTCATAGTTGGTTCCCAGACCCACGCCAACTTTCTTATCTTTCAGATCGGCGGCGGTTTTAATCGCGCCTTCATTGCCTTTTTTCACCAGCGCCTGGATACCGGAAACGGTATACGGGGTAGAGAAATCATATTTCTTCTTACGCTCATCGGATATGGTGACCTGATTGACAACCACATCGATGCGTTTAGAGTCCAGAGAGGCCAGCATCCCGTCCCATTTGGTCGGTTTCAGCGTCGCTTTCACGCCCAGATGCTTTGCCAGCTCTTCGGCAAATTCCACTTCAAAGCCGGTCAATTTACCGTCATCGCCCTGGAAACTGAATGGCGGATAGGTGCCTTCCAGCCCCACCAGCAGCGTTCCGCGCTCTTTGACCTTCTTCAGCAGGCCTTCATCTGCAAACGTTTTTGCGCTCATTCCCGCGACAAGAGCCACTGCCATCACGCCCATCAGCGCCTGGCGTCCCAGAAGTGCTAATTTCATATTTACCCCGAATGTTGTTATGAATGCCCGTAGTGTAGAGCGTTTATCGATAACGACATAAACCACTCTGCTACATCTTATTCATTTTTAATATATATCAGAAGTCATCCGGAGGGAGGATTTCTGTTGCTGTTCGGGATAAGCATGCGCTTTGTATTGCGCGTACTTACGCAGCGCAATGCGATAGTTGTTGGTGCTGGTCTCTGGCAGCCACGGCGCCAGGTTTTCATCAAGGTAACCCTCCTGGAGCAGATCGTGAGAAATCTTCTGCTCGCTAAGATGATTGCCGAGACGGCGCAAACGAACAACATACTCGCGCACGGTCCCGTGGCTCATTTCGGTCTGTTCAAACAGAAATTGTTTAAAGCCAATGATGTCGAAGAAATCACTTTGCGTCTTGCAGTGTAAATCACCGCAGAAACGACAGAGCGCCACCCACTCTTTCTGCTCCTGCTGCCAGGCGGCTTCATCCATGAGCGTGTCGAGGCGGGAGATAGCGATTTTGTTAACGATCTGCCCTTTGCGCACCAGCGTGATGCGATCCAGTAACTTATGGCAATGGGCGCAATGCGTCTGGCTGTGTTTAAAGTCTTTGAGGTAGCGGCTTAGAGGCCGTCTTTTTGATTGCTGCACCGTCATGAGAACTCCTGGTAGTCAATACGTTGTGCGGCATTTTTCAGCGCCGACAACGTCGTTCGCTATAACTTACCCAGTTTTGTGCGTAACCGTTTTATGGCCTGACTGTGCAACTGGCTGACCCGTGACTCCCCGACATCCAGGACGGCGCCAATCTCTTTGAGATTGAGTTCTTCCTGGTAATAGAGCGTAAGCACCAGTTGTTCGCGTTCCGGAAGTGCTTCAATGGCATCCATCACGCGCTGGCGCAAATTGCTCTCAAGGAGCTGTTGTAACGGGTTTTCCTGCTGGTGTTCTTCTGTCACCAGCTCGATACTATCGCCATGCTCTTCCCGCCACTCGTCATAGGAGAAGAGTTGGCTGTTGTTGGTATCAAGCAACATCTGACGATATTCTTCTACAGGAATCGCCAGCCGCTCCGCCACCTCAGTTTCCGTCGCGTTGCGCCCTAATTCCTGTTCCAGTTGCCCCATCGCCTGTGCCACTTCGCGGGCATTACGCCGGACACTACGCGGCACCCAGTCACGGCTGCGTAGTTCATCCAGCATCGCCCCACGAATACGCTGCACTGCGTAAGTGGTAAATGCCGTTCCTTGCAGAGCGTCATATCGGTCAACTGCATTCAATAACCCGATACCGCCCGCCTGTAGCAGATCGTCCAGTTCAACGCTCGCGGGCAAACGCACCTGCAGGCGCAACGCTTCGTGACGCACCAGCGGTACATAACGCTGCCACAGCGAGTGTTTATCCATTACACCTTCAGCGGTATACAGTGAATTCACGATAAACAGCCCTGCGTTAAATGAGTTATCGGCATGATTATCCGTTTCTGCAGGGGTTTTAATCGGGTGAATAGTGGGTGAAATGAGGGGTTATTTAGGGGTTACCGGTAAAGCCAGAACGAAAAAACCCCGCCGGAGCGGGGTTTGTGCAAGAAGCGTAAATTAACGCAGCAGAGACAGCATGGTCTGCGGAACCTGGTTGGCCTGGGCCAGTACAGAAGAGCCAGCCTGCTGCAGGATCTGCGCGCGAGACATGTTGGACACCTCGGTCGCGTAGTCAGAATCCTGAATACGGCTACGGGCATCGGTCAGGTTGTTAACGGTGTTGTTCAGGTTAGTGATGGTAG
This sequence comes from Citrobacter amalonaticus Y19, assembly GCF_000981805.1. Taxonomy (NCBI): domain Bacteria; kingdom Pseudomonadati; phylum Pseudomonadota; class Gammaproteobacteria; order Enterobacterales; family Enterobacteriaceae; genus Citrobacter; species Citrobacter amalonaticus. The sequence continues at coordinate 2,075,153 of NZ_CP011132.1, forward strand.
ACTCGAAACGGTTCTGGGAAGCACCCAGGATACTACGCTGAGTATCAACCGCTTTCAGCGCGGCATCAATATCAGCCAGCGGGCTACCGTCAGTTTTGCCGTCAGAATCAACGGTACCGTTCAGTACGTCAAAACCTTTCGCTGCAACGGTACGCAGGTTGCCGTTAACAACAGAGCCAGGAATAGCTTCCGCGTCTTTAAGAGCAGCAGCTTTAGCAGATTCTGTAGCACTAACTTTCGCTGCATCGACAACTGATGTTGATGCCTCGGTCAGAGCCAACAGTGCTGTATCTGCAGCGGTTTTATCAGCAGCATCAGCACCAGTAGCATAGCCTGTTCTAATTAAACCAAGGTTAGTGGCATCAATAGATTGTGTAGAATCTAAGCCTAATTTCTTGGTCAAAGTTGCAACTGCAGCAGTTTCTTCTGCAGATCCTGCTGTAGTGGCAGCAACTGCACTCAATTCAGCAGATGCGTCTGTAATTGCCTTTGTACCCAGTTTAGTCAGTGCTGCAGTATTATCAGTAGCGAAGGTAGTGGCATATTTTGTGTTGTAAGCTTCCGTTGCGGTAGCTACGCTCTCGTCAATATTGATAGTAGTACTGGAAGTACCACCCGCACCTGCAGTCGCCAGGTTCCAACCAGCGCTTGAGCCGATCTGAATGCTGATCTGCTCGCCGTCTTTAGAGCCGACCTGGAAGTCATAACCCTGATCGGTACCAGTACGGTTATCCAGAACTTTGATACCGTTAAAGTCAGTTTGTTTGGTGACGCGGTTGATCTCTTCCATACGCTGGTTAACTTCAGACTGGATGGAGTCGATATCGGATGCGGAGTTGGAGCTGTTCTGCGCCTGAACGGTCAGGTCACGAACACGCTGCAGGTTGTTGTTGATTTCGCTCAGCGCGCCTTCAGCGGTCTGAGACAGAGAGATACCGTCGTTGGCGTTACGTGCAGCAACGGTCAGACCGTTGATGTTAGAGGTGAAACGGTTGGCGATTGCCTGGCCAGCGGCGTCGTCTTTAGCGCTGTTGATACGCAGACCAGAAGACAAACGCTCAATAGCGGTACCCAGAGCAGACTGAGATTTGTTCAGGTTGTTCTGCGTCATCAGCGACAGGCTGTTAGTATTGATTACTGCCATAATTGAGTTTCCTTCATAAAGTGTTTAGTTTCAGGCCTCTGGCCCACGGCTCCTGCGCCGTTATCCTGATTATCGACACCCTCAAACGAACCTTTAGCAATTTTTATCACTCTTTTTTTGCCGCTTTTTTATCACCTGAACAATTTCAAATAAGTCTTCATCCCTGTCTCTGGCTTATTTTACCGAGAAGCAGAATACCTTCCTAAAAAGCCTCTTTATTGTGCAATTGCCATCGCTATCTTTTCGCTAAACTTCTCGCGTTAAGTGCCGATACCCTCTCCATTGGTTCTTATTCAAAAGGAAAATGTAATGGCGAGTGTTAGTTCTCTTGGCGTCGGTTCGAATCTGGATCTGAGTGCTCTGCTGGATAAATTAAATGCCGCAGAACAGCAAAGACTCACACCGTTAACCACTCAACAGACGTCTTATAAAGCACAGCTGACGGCCTGGGGCGTGGTAAAAAGCGCACTGCAAAAAGTGCAGACGGCATCTGATGCATTGGTCAAAGCGGATAAGATCGCAACCACTGCGGTAACCAGTAAAAACACCGCCTTTAGCGCCACTGTGGATGGTGGCGTGCCAGCTGGGAATTACACGGTTGAAGTTCTCAAGATGGCGCAGTCACAGACGCTGACATCCCAGGAATTCTCCAGCAATAAAGATAAAATTGGCGGCACAACGGGATCGGACTCTCGCACCATTACCATTAGCCAGCCGGGTCAGAAAGAACCGATGACCGTCACGTTAACTGACGATCAAACCTCGCTGACCGGGATTCGCGACGCAATTAATAAGCAAAATGGCAGCGTCACCGCCACGATTATCAAAGCAGATGACGACTCTTATTATTTGTCACTGACATCCAAAGAGACGGGTGTGAGTAATGCCATGACGGTGACAGTGACGGGTGACGATACTCTGAAGCAGAAACTGGCTTATGATCCGACCGCAACGTCTGGTAATGGGTTAAAGCAGACGGTTCAGGCATCCGATGCCGAAGTAAAAATTAACGATATCACCATCACGCGCAGCAGCAATACGATCAAAGATGCGCCGGAAGGCCTGACGCTGACGCTGCTGAAAGAAACAGAAGCCGATAAGCCAGAACAGCTCACAGTTACCCGTGATAACACGGCAATGAAAACGGCGATTCAGTCTTTTGTTGATGCCTATAACTCATTGCAAACGACCATTTCGTCACAAACGAAATACACTGCCGTCGATCAGGGCAGTGACAGCCAGGATTCAAGCAATGGCGATCTGATGGGCGACGGCACGCTGCGCAACATTCAGACGCGCCTGCGTTCCATGGTGATTAGCGCGCAGCCTTCTGACTACGCCACGCTGTCATCCATGGGGATCACCCAGGATATCAACGGTAAACTGACCGTTGACAGCACTAAACTGGATAAGGCGCTGAATGATAAACCAGGTAGCGTGACTGAGTTCTTTGTCGGTGACGGTGAAAAAACCGGATTCGGCGTACAAACCAGCGCCCTGCTGAAACAATTTTTGGCCGATGACGGCGCGGTTCAGAGCGCAACGGACGGTATCAACAATTCGCTGAAAAAATTAAAAACGCGCATTGATGACACCACGCTCAGCATCAATAACACCATCGAGCGTTATAAAAAGCAGTTTACGCAACTCGATACGCTGGTAAACAAGCTGAACAATACCGGTAGTTATTTGAGCCAACAATTTACCGCTATGTCTTCATCGTCGTAAGGATTTTTGCATGTATAGCCGTGCAGGTATTAGCGCCTATGCGCAAATCGAAGTGGAGAGCGCCGTAATGAGCGCCTCCCCTTATCAACTAGTAAACATGCTTTTTGATGGCGCGCTCAGCGCCTTAAAAAAAGCGCTGATCTTGCTTGAACAGGGCGATATTCCCGGTAAGGGAAAAGCACTGACCAAAGCCATTAATATTATTTCGAATGGTTTACAGTCCGGACTTGATCGCAGTGTCAATCAGGAATTATGCGACAACCTCGATAACCTGTATGACTATATGACTCGCCGTTTATTACAGGCAAACTTGCACAATGACGCGTCAGCCATCCTCGAAGTTCATGCCCTACTGAGCAATATTTCAGAAGCATGGAAAGAAATTGATCCGTCTTCAAAAGCACAGGATATAAAATAATGAGCGCTTCCTTTTCATCCTTGCAGCAGTGGCTATTACTTCGTTCTGTGAGCCAGCAAATGCTCAGGCTGGCGAGTGAAAACAAATGGGATGAATTGGTCGAAGGAGAGATGGAGTATATTCGCCTGGTCGAGTCTCTGGCTCAAGACCCAAACCCGCCAGGCGATCCGTCGACGCAAAGCCAGATCAGAGAGTTGCTCCACACAATTATCGATAATGAGAACGAAGTTAAGCGATTGCTGAACATTCGGATGGACGAGTTAAAAGTGCTTATCCAAAACGGAAACCAGCAAAAAACGTTGACCTCTACCTACAGCAATCTTTCTGGCATGCTGCTGGTGCCCGACGCCCCCACTGCCCCGCAATAATTCCCGCTACGTTGGCAAAAATCTTCCATACTCCAGAGGTCGTCTAAAAGACTTCTGGAGCACGGAAGATGAAAAACCCCACCTTACTGCAGTTCTTCCACTGGTATTACCCCGACGGCGGCAAACTCTGGCAGGAAGTGACAGAGCGTGCAGATAGCCTCAACGATATCGGTGTCAATATGGTCTGGCTGCCACCCGCTTATAAAGGCGCGTCAGGCGGGTATTCCGTCGGCTATGACTCTTACGATCTGTTTGATCTCGGCGAGTTCGATCAAAAAGGCACCCTTGCGACCAAATATGGTGATAAGGCCCAACTGCTGGCGGCTGTCGACGCGCTGAAGAAAAACGACATCGCGGTGCTGCTCGACGTGGTGGTGAATCACAAAATGGGGGCGGACGAGAAAGAGGCCATCCGCGTACAGCGGGTCAACGAAGAGGATCGCACGCAGATTGCTGATGAGATCATCGAATGCGAAGGCTGGACGCGTTACACCTTCCCGGCGCGCGGCGGCCAGTACTCTCAGTTCATCTGGGATTTTAAATGCTTTAGCGGCATCGACCACATCGAAAACCCTCACGAAGACGGTATCTTTAAGATAGTCAACGACTACACCGGCGAGGGCTGGAACGACCAGGTCGATGACGAGCTGGGCAATTTCGATTACCTGATGGGCGAAAATATCGACTTTCGTAATCACGCCGTCACCGAGGAGATTAAATACTGGGCGCGCTGGGTGATGGAACAAACCCAGTGTGACGGCTTTCGCCTCGATGCGGTCAAGCACATTCCGGCCTGGTTCTATAAAGAGTGGATTGAGCATGTTCAGGAGGTGGCGCCAAAGCCGCTGTTTATCGTCGCCGAATACTGGTCGCACGAAGTGGATAAGCTGCAAACCTATATCGAACAGGTGGAAGGCAAAACGATGCTGTTCGACGCCCCGTTACAGCTTAATTTTCATGAGGCGTCGCGCCAGGGCCGTGATTACGACATGAGCCAGATCTTCAGCGGTACGCTGGTGGAAGTCGATCCGTTTCACGCCGTCACGCTGGTCGCCAATCACGACACCCAACCGTTACAGGCGCTGGAGGCGCCGGTTGAAGCGTGGTTTAAACCCCTGGCCTATGCGCTCATCCTGCTGCGGGAAAATGGCGTACCGTCGGTTTTCTATCCCGATCTCTATGGCGCACATTATGAGGATACCGGGGGCGACGGGGAAACCTATACGATCGACATGCCAGTCATTGAGCAACTCGACGAACTTATTCTTGCCCGCCAGCGTTTCGCCCACGGTATTCAGACGCTCTGGTTTGATCATCCCAACTGCATTGCGTTTAGCCGCAGCGGGACGGACGACGATCCCGGTTGCGTGGTGGTGTTATCCAATGGCGACGACGGCGAAAAGACGCTTGCGCTGGGCGCAAACTACGGCAATAAAACCTGGCGAGATTTTCTCGGCAACCGGAGCGAAAGCGTGGTCACCGATGAAAACGGCGACGCCACGTTTTACTGCAACGCCGGCAGCGTCAGCGTATGGGTTATTGAAGAGGTGATCGCGTGAAGCGCCCCGACAGGAATGGCTGTCGGGGACAACACATTACGGTAGTGGCGACGGCAGCGGGGATTTCTCCAGCGCAGCGGCACATTCCACCGTTGGACGATCCACGCGTCGCAAGGTCATCCCGTCATATTCCAGGGTGTTCCCTTCCCGTTCGATCTCATAAAGTTCACGTTTGACCGTCACGTTAGTTAAGTCACCGGACAGCATTGTCAGCTTACCCGGCAGCGCAATCACCCTCTGCCACTGGCGGCAGTCGAGCGTATCGCCCTCTTTGGTCACCACCAGACTGGCAATCGCTTCCGGGCTCACCAGTTTGCGTTGCGGTCCGTCAGTTTGCCAGTACCCTTCCAGCCCTGCGGGCGCTGGCGTTCTGACGACATCATTGTAATTTTCCACCTCGGCGCATCCCGCTAACATCAGTAACGCCCCAACGATTACACATTTTTTCATCATTCATCCTGCATGCGAAGAAAAGAGGATTGTGGCATTAAAGCCCTGCTGTCGCCAGCCTTTCACTGTGCCAGCAGAACTTTGATCCATTTGGGATTACCGCTTAATAGTACCAGGCAAAATTGCCGCAGTGGTGTACTATCCGCATTCTTGTATCACACCTTCTGAGTTCAGAGGCAAAGCACATGTCATGGCAACAATTCAAACAAGCCTGGTTAATTAAATTCTGGGCACCTGTCCCCGCGGTCATCGCAGCAGGTATTCTCTCCACTTACTATTTCGGCATCACCGGCACCTTCTGGGCCGTCACGGGTGAATTTACCCGCTGGGGCGGACAAATCCTGCAACTGTTTGGCGTCCATGCGGAAGAATGGGGCTACTACAAGCTGATCCATCTGGAAGGCACCCCGCTCACCCGCATCGACGGGATGATGATCCTCGGTATGTTCGGCGGTTGTTTCGCGGCAGCGTTATGGGCCAATAACGTCAAACTACGCGTTCCACGCAGCCGCATCCGCATTATGCAGGCGGTAGTGGGCGGGATTATCGCCGGGTTCGGCGCGCGTCTGGCGATGGGTTGCAACCTGGCGGCGTTCTTTACCGGTATTCCTCAGTTCTCCCTGCACGCCTGGTTCTTTGCCCTGGCAACCGCCATCGGTTCGTGGTTTGGCGCGCGATTCACCCTGCTGCCGATGTTCCGCATCCCGGTTAAAATGCAGAAAGTCTCCGCTGCGTCGCCGCTGACGCAAAAGCCGGATCAGGCGCGCCGCCGTTTCCGTCTCGGCATGCTGGTGTTTATCGGTATGGTAGGCTGGGCGCTACTGACCGCCATGAACCAGCCGAAACTGGGCCTGGCGATGCTGTTCGGCGTGGGCTTTGGTCTGTTAATCGAGCGCGCACAAATTTGCTTCACCTCCGCTTTTCGCGATCTGTGGATAACCGGACGCACCCATATGGCAAAAGCGATCATCTTCGGGATGGGCGTCAGCGCGATCGGTATTTTCAGCTACGTGCAGCTTGGCGTGGAAGCCAAAATCATGTGGGCGGGCCCGAATGCGGTGATAGGCGGACTGCTGTTTGGTTTTGGTATCGTGCTGGCTGGCGGGTGTGAAACCGGCTGGATGTATCGCGCGGTGGAAGGCCAGGTACACTACTGGTGGGTGGGGCTCGGTAACGTCATCGGCTCAACGATTCTGGCTTACTACTGGGATGACTTTGCCCCTGCGCTTGCCACCAACTGGGATAAAATCAACCTGCTCAACACCTTCGGTCCGCTCGGCGGCCTGCTGGTGACCTATCTGCTGCTGTTTGCCGCATTGATGTTCATCATCGGCTGGGAAAAACGCTTCTTCCGTCGCGCCGGGCTGACCCCTGCTAAGGAATCCGCATGAAACAAATTGTTCCTGATTATCGCCTTGATATGGTCGGTGAACCCTGCCCTTACCCTGCCGTGGCAACGCTGGAAGCGATGCCACAACTGCAGAAAGGGGAAATACTGGAAGTGGTCAGCGACTGTCCACAGTCCATCAACAACATTCCGCTGGATGCGCGCAACCACGGCTACACCGTGCTGGATATTCAGCAGGACGGGCCGACGATCCGCTATCTGATTCAGAAGTAATCTCCTAACTCCCGTTGCATTCGGCAGCGGGCGAGGCGTTGTATCCGGATACTGTATTCTGGGATACGTGCCTGGACAACCCGCCATTGATACACACGCGTCGAGATGGCTGCCACTAGTATAATATTTAAGCCACAGTGGCAGCCATGTCTGGTCTCTCGTGTTTACCTATGGTTGGTTCGAATGGGAGAAGGAAGGCGACAAGAGAAAGCCGTATCGTATACATCTATCCTATGGCCAGATGATGTTCGAGAAGCTACGAGTGGATGGATATGACAGGATATTGGTGAAAAGGAACCACATAAAGAGCGTATACAACCATCAATGAGAGCAATCAGCATATTGCCCTGACATGACTACATGTAACACGTCGATTACTACTCAAAATGGACTGTATGCATGACCAGCGTTTCATAATTCATTGTTAATCAAGTGCTGATCAGAGTCATCCGAGGTGCTAGAATCCAGCGTAACTTTGCCAAGCGCGTCGAATGTTATGATATGCGCATTAATTAAAGTAAGAGAGATCCATGCAATTCAGAAAAGACATAAATGGACTAAGAGCATTAGCAGTTATTGGCGTAATACTATTTCACTTTGATAAAAATTGGCTACCGGGTGGATTTGCCGGCGTAGATGTTTTCTTTGTCATTTCAGGTTTTTTGATGACTAAAATAATACTCACCGGTCTTGATTCTGATTCATTTAGCATATGGAAATTTTATTTAGCCAGGGCTAAACGTATTATTCCCGCTCTATGTGCAACATGCATTATATGTCTGTTTGTTGGATGGTGCATTCTTTTGCCAAAGGATTACGCTGAGCTTGCTGCAAACGCTGTCAGTAGCATATTGTTTTTTTCTAATTATTGGTACGCATCACAAACAGGTTATTTCGACACATCATCACTGGATAATATATTACTGCACACATGGTCTCTTTCCGCAGAATGGCAATTCTATTTGGTGTATCCTTTAGCTTTGTCATGCATATATTATTTTTTAGGGGGGAAGTTAACACGCAGGGCTATATACATTGGCGTGATTATTTCACTTGGTTTGTCAATTTACAGAACACCAATTAATCCTACAGACTCTTACTTCACACTGGCAACACGTGCGTGGGAAATGTTGGCTGGTGGATTGGCATTTACCATTAGTGAGGCTGGAATTATTAAAAGGGGGTCGAGGAGTTCTCAGTTATGCGAGATAGTAGGCCTTATGATGATTGCTTCGAGTTATCTTCTTTTCAAAGAAGATACTTTGTGGCCTGGTTATAACGCTATGCTTCCGGTATTAGGAACGTTACTTGTTATCGTTGCATCAAGAAATGAATCCATAGTTACTTCAAATATTGCATTTCAATTAATCGGCAAGATTTCTTATTCCATATATCTTATACACTGGCCTTTAATTGTATTCTCCAGAAAAATAAATTTAGATATCAATCCATTTTTATATTTTTTCTTAACAGTAGTAATCGCATCTGTAATCTATTTCACGGCAGAAAAAAATAATAAACTATCATTAACAAATATATCTATTTTCACATTTGCATTACTTGGATCTTACTATGTCAAAAATACAAATGGTGCTGAACAAAGAGTTCCTGAAGAATTAAGACTTACCAAAGAGCAGTTCCAGCGCGTTTATTATGGCGGTTACGGTTATAAAGCAAATGAGCCATATCTTTCTCATGCTGATAAAGGTGTTGATTTTATAATATTTGGGGATTCGTTTGCAGCTCAATATGCAAAGTCTATTGATGATAAAAAAATAAAATCTGTAAATATGTTTTTTCATGGATGTCCAATAATGCCTAATTACAGTAGATTTAAGGACAATAAAGAAGATAAAAATTGCTCAAAGGCTTACGGAATACTGCTTGATGTTTTTCAGAAATATAAAGATGCTGATGTTATATTCGCGTCTGCGTGGGATAAATATAAAGACTCACTCATCAAGCGGGGAGGTAATCATGCAGAAAAACTATCCATGGAGAATTTTTATAACATTTGGATTGATGAAATAAAAAATATTATCAAAACTGGAGGCGACCGACATTACTACATTATCGGCGTACCCATGTCAACAAACCCAAATTCTTATGGTTGTTTGGCTCAAAACATTTTACCGGGTTACGCTTTGTTTGGAAATTGTAGTGCTACCATTTCAAAATCAAAAATTGAAATAAACGATAGAATAAAACATGCCTTCGCAGAAGATAGAAACGTCACTTTCATAGATCCAAACGAAGCGCTATGTGAAGACGATAAATGTCTTGTCACTATTGAAAAGTCACCAATTTATATAGACGGTTCTCATTTATCTGTATTTGGTTCTAAGATTGTGTTTGATAGTGTATATGACACAATATCAAATAATAGCGCCAACTAAATTTAATAGCGCACCAAAACACGGTGCGCTCCTTATATTTTATCAGACAAAATACCCTTTCATGTTAATTCGACCAACTACTGGTAACGAACTAAACGAAATTACTACTTGCGCCAGAAACTAACAGCATCAATCCTGCCCCCTGTATTTGATTAGTTAGCATTTCACTTGCATAAGTGTTGAGTGACATTACCACCAACAGTTAATACATATTCAAACCCACTAAACGAACGCAATAATATAGATGTGCTGAAGAACCAGGCTGAAATGACCAGGTTGGGAGAGCAGTATCAGGTTGAGGCGAAGTTGCGTGAATACGGTCGTACTGATGTGCACCCATGCACGTTCGTGTTCAACCCGCAGATCGTATTGCGTAATGGCCGGGCCAGGCATCATTACGCAATGGGGTTGTTCAATCAGTTATGGGAGGCGGCAATGCGACGCGCCGGGATTCGCTATCGCAGGGCATACTAATCCAGGCACACGTATGCATGCTGGTCATTGACTGTGGGTGCTAACCCAAACTTTATCGCTAAGCAAATGGGCCACACCGACGCGCAAATGGTTTACCGGGTGTACGAATCATGGATGGCTGAAAATAACTCTTCCTCAACCAGGAATTGAGTGAGTTTGCCCCATCCATGCCCCACGCAGTAGGATCGGATGGGTATTAATCATAAATATCATTAGGTTAGATAACCTAAACCTGCATGCTCATCACTTCCTGATAGGCCGATACCAGTTTGTTACGCACCTGGATCCCCATCTGCATAGAAACTGAGGCTTTTTGCATATCGGTCATCACATCGTTAAGCGCAATCCCCGGTTCACCCAGCGTGAATTTTTCCGCCTGCACGCGGGCGGCGGTTTGCGTATCGCTGATGCGGTCCAGCGCCGCGTGCAGTTGACCGGCAAAACTCACGGTCGGCTGCGGCAGTGTCTCCTGCGCCCGGGCGCTCATTGCCGTGGCCTGGAGCTGGCTGATGACCCCTTCAATCCCCTGTATCGCTGACATGATAATCCTCTGGATGGTTTTCTACGCAGCAGAGATTACCAGTTTGTCAATAAGATAAAGGCGCTAAATAACGCTATAAAACCCCGGTTTTTACCGCATAGAAAAAAACGAAACCGCAAATAATGAGACCGTCAATTTTTCGATTTTGCTGACCCGGGAGTGAGTCTTGTTCCACTTTGCAAATAAAGCCGTCCACGAACAGTCACGAGGTGCGAGATGAACGCGACTGCATCGGCTGCAACCCAATCTAAACCTCTCGAGTGGCTTAATCGCCTGCGTGCGAATCCCAAAATTCCTCTGATTGTTGCGGGCTCTGCTGCCGTCGCCATTATTGTGGCGATGGTGCTGTGGGCCAAAGCGCCTGATTACCGCACGTTGTTCAGCAATTTATCCGATCAGGATGGCGGGGCTATCGTCACCCAACTGACCCAGATGAATATCCCGTACCGCTTCTCGGAAGGCAGCGGTGCGATTGAAGTTCCGGCCGAAAAAGTCCATGAACTGCGCCTGCGTCTGGCGCAACAAGGGCTGCCGAAAGGCGGTGCGGTGGGCTTTGAACTGTTGGATCAGGAAAAGTTCGGCATCAGCCAGTTTAGCGAGCAGGTGAACTACCAGCGGGCGCTGGAAGGCGAACTGGCGCGTACTATCGAAACGCTTGGACCGGTTAAACGCGCTCGCGTGCATCTGGCGATGCCCAAGCCGTCTCTGTTCGTGCGTGAACAGAAATCCCCTTCTGCCTCGGTGACCGTCAATCTGGAACCGGGACGTGCGCTGGATGAAGGGCAAATCAGCGCCGTCGTACACCTCGTTTCCAGCGCGGTAGCGGGTCTGCCGCCGGGTAATGTGACGCTGGTCGATCAGGCCGGCCATCTGCTCACTCAGTCAAACACCAACAGCCGCGATCTGAATGATGCTCAGCTGAAATACGCCAGCGACGTGGAAGGCCGCGTCCAGCGCCGTATCGAATCCATCCTGTCGCCGATTGTCGGTAACGGGAATGTCCATGCGCAGGTGACCGCGCAGTTGGATTTCGCCAATAAAGAGCAGACGGAAGAGCAGTATCGACCAAACGGCGATGCCTCTCAGGCCGTGCTGCGCTCGCGGCAACTGAACGAAAGCGAACAAATTGGCTCAGGTCTGCCTGGCGGCGTGCCGGGTGCGCTGTCCAACCAGCCTGCGCCTGCGAATACGGCGCCAATCACCGCGCCCCCGGCGAATCAGCAAAATGCACAGAATGCGCAAAACGGGCAGAACACACAGCAGCAGGCAACCACCAGCGCCAGTGCCGGTCCGCGCAATACTCAGCGTAACGAAACCAGCAACTATGAAGTTGACCGCACCATCCGCCACACAAAAATGAACGTCGGCGACGTACAGCGTTTGTCCGTCGCGGTGGTCGTGAACTACAAAACGTTGCCGGATGGCAAACCGCTGCCGCTTACCGCCGATCAAATGAAGCAGATTGAAGATTTGACCCGCGAAGCAATGGGCTTCTCGGATAAGCGCGGCGACACCCTGAACGTGGTCAATTCACCGTTCAGCGCCACGGATGACAACGCGGGCGAACTGCCGTTCTGGAAACAGCAGCTGTTTATCGAACAATTGATCTCTGCCGGTCGCTGGTTACTGGTGCTGTTGGTGGCGTGGATCCTGTGGCGTAAAGCGATTCGTCCGCAGCTGACACGTCGTGCTGAAGAGGTGAAAGCCCTGCAGGAACGCGAGCAGATCCGTCAGGAAACCGAAGAAGCCGTTGAAGTTCGCCTCAGTAAAGATGAGCAGACTCAGCAGCGTCGGGCGAATCAGCGTCTGGGCGCAGAAGTGATGAGCCAGCGCATTCGCGAAATGTCAGATAACGATCCGCGCGTCGTGGCGCTGGTCATTCGCCAGTGGATGAATAACGATCATGAGTAATGCTCTTTCCGGTACCGATAAAAGCGTCATCCTGCTGATGACCATTGGCGAAGATCGCGCGGCGGAGGTGTTCAAACACCTCTCCCAGCGCGAAGTACAAACGCTGAGTGCGGCAATGGCAAACGTCCGCCAGATCTCCAACAAACAACTGACCGACGTGCTGGCGGAGTTTGAGCTTGAAGCCGAGCAGTTTGCCGCCCTGAACATCAACGCCAATGAATATCTGCGTTCGGTGCTGGTGAAAGCGCTGGGCGAAGAACGAGCCTCCAGCCTGCTGGAAGACATTCTCGAAACCCGCGATACCGCCAGCGGCATTGAAACGCTCAACTTTATGGAGCCACAAAGCGCCGCCGACCTTATCCGCGACGAGCACCCGCAGATTATCGCCACTATCCTCGTGCACCTCAAACGCGGTCAGGCGGCGGATATTCTGGCGCTGTTCGACGAACGTCTGCGTCACGATGTCATGCTGCGTATCGCCACCTTTGGCGGCGTACAGCCCGCCGCGCTGGCGGAACTGACCGAAGTGCTCAACGGACTGCTCGACGGCCAGAACCTCAAGCGCAGCAAAATGGGCGGCGTAAGAACGGCGGCAGAAATTATCAACCTGATGAAAACGCAGCAGGAAGAAGCGGTTATCTCTGCCGTGCGCGAATTCGACGGCGAGCTGGCGCAAAAAATTATCGACGAGATGTTCCTGTTCGAAAACCTGGTGGATGTGGACGACCGCAGTATCCAGCGTTTGCTGCAGGAAGTGGATTCCGAGTCGTTGCTGATCGCCCTGAAAGGTGCGGAGCAGCCGCTGCGCGAGAAGTTCCTGCGCAACATGTCGCAACGTGCGGCAGACATCCTGCGCGACGACCTCGCCAACCGTGGCCCGGTGCGTTTGTCGCAGGTGGAAAACGAGCAGAAGGCCATTCTGTTGATTGTACGTCGTCTGGCCGAGACCGGCGAGATGATGATTGGCAGCGGCGAGGATACCTATGTCTAACGAGCTGCCGTGGAAAATCTGGACCCCGGACGATCTCGCGCCGCCGCTGGCTGAGTTTGTGCCCATGGAGCACAACGATGACCCCATGCCAGAAGAGGATGAGCCCGAGATCAGTGCGGAACAGCAGCTCGAGCAGCAGCTAGCGCAACTGAAAATTCAGGCCCACGAGCAAGGTTACCACGCGGGTCTCGTGGAAGGTCGGAAGTCCGGTCACGAACAAGGCTATCAGGAAGGGCTGGCGCAGGGACTGGAACAAGGCCAGGCGCAGGCGCGCTCCCAGCAGGCGCCGCTTCATGCGCGGATGCAGCAACTGGTCAGCGAATTTCAGCACACGCTGGACGCGCTGGACAGCGTGATCGCCTCGCGCCTGATGCAGATGGCGCTGGAAGCCGCACGTCAGGTGATTGGTCAGACGCCCACGGTGGATAATTCCGCCTTAATCAAGCAGATCCAGCAGCTCTTACAGCAGGAGCCTTTGTTCAGCGGCAAACCGCAACTTCGTGTCCACCCGGACGATTTACAGCGCGTCGAAGAGATGCTCGGCGCCACCCTCAGCCTGCACGGCTGGCGTTTGCGTGGCGATCCGACCCTGCACCACGGCGGCTGTAAAGTCTCTGCGGATGAAGGCGATCTTGATGCCAGCGTGGCGACCCGCTGGCAAGAACTGTGTCGTCTGGCCGCACCGGGAGTGATCTGATGACTTCACGCCTGACCCGCTGGTTAACGACGCTGGATAACTTCGAAGCCAAAATGGTGCAGCTTCCGGCCGTTCGTCGCTATGGGCGACTGACCCGCGCCACCGGTCTGGTCCTGGAGGCCACAGGGTTACAGCTGCCGCTTGGCGCGACCTGCGTGATTGAGCGTCAGGAGGGGACGGAAACCCGCGAAGTGGAAAGTGAAGTGGTGGGCTTTAACGGTCAACGGCTGTTTCTGATGCCGCTCGAAGAGGTCGAAGGCATTCTGCCCGGCGCGCGCGTCTACGCCAAGAATATCGCCAGCGAAGGGCTGCAAAGCAGCAAGCAACTGCCGCTGGGTCCGGCGCTGTTAGGTCGCGTGCTTGACGGCAGCGGCAAACCGCTCGACGGTCTGCCCTCCCCTGATACCACAGAAACCGGGGCGCTGATTACCCAGCCGTTTAACCCGCTGCAACGTACGCCGATTGAGCATGTGCTGGATACCGGCGTGCGCCCGATCAACGCCCTGTTAACCGTTGGTCGCGGCCAGCGTATGGGGCTGTTCGCCGGTTCCGGCGTCGGGAAAAGCGTCCTGCTCGGCATGATGGCGCGTTATACCCGCGCCGACGTTATCGTCGTCGGACTGATTGGCGAACGTGGTCGCGAAGTGAAAGATTTTATCGAGAACATTCTCGGTGCCGATGGTCGCGCGCGTTCGGTGGTGATAGCCGCCCCGGCGGACGTTTCGCCATTACTGCGCATGCAGGGTGCCGCGTATGCCACCCGTATTGCGGAAGATTTTCGCGATCGCGGTCAGCATGTGCTGCTGATCATGGATTCCCTGACCCGTTATGCCATGGCCCAGCGTGAAATCGCACTGGCGATCGGTGAACCACCGGCCACCAAAGGCTATCCGCCTTCGGTGTTCGCCAAACTCCCGGCTCTGGTTGAACGTGCGGGGAACGGGATCCACGGCGGCGGCTCTGTCACTGCATTTTATACGGTGCTGACCGAAGGTGACGATCAGCAGGACCCGATTGCCGACTCGGCGCGAGCCATCCTTGATGGTCACATTGTGCTGTCGCGCCGTCTGGCGGAAGCCGGGCACTACCCTGCTATCGACATTGAAGCGTCGATCAGTCGTGCGATGACGGCGCTGATTACGGAACAGCACTACGCCAAAGTGCGTCACTTCAAGCAGTTACTGTCGAGCTTCCAGCGCAACCGCGATCTCGTCAGCGTAGGCGCGTATGCCAAAGGCAGCGATCCGATGCTCGATAAAGCCATCGCGCTGTGGCCTCAGCTGGAGTCGTTTCTACAGCAAGGTATTTTCGAACGCGCTGACTGGGAGGATTCCCTGTCGGCGCTCGATCTGATTTTCCCGACGGTGTGATAAAGCAGGAGGGTAAGGGTCATGGCTGAACAGGGTGCACTGGCAACGCTCAAGGATCTCGCCGAAAAAGAGGTGGACGACGCGGCGCTGCTGTTAGGTGAAATGCGCCGCGGTTTTCAGCAGGCGGAAGAGCAGCTCACGATGCTGCTCGACTACCAGAACGAATACCGCAGCAACCTCAACAACGATATGAGCCAGGGGATTGCCAGTAATCGCTGGATTAACTACCAGCAGTTTATTCAGACGCTGGAAAAAGCGGTGGAGCAACATCGCCAGCAGTTAACGCAGTGGACGCAAAAAGTGGATGTGGCGCTGAACAGCTGGCGAGAAAAAAAACAGCGACTTCAGGCCTGGCAAACCTTACAAGACAGACAGAACGCGGCAGCCTTACTGGCTGAAAACCGCCTGGATCAGAAAAAAATGGATGAATTTGCGCAGCGTGCAGCAATGAGGAAACCAGAATGATCACTTTGCCCCAACTGGTCACCACTGACACAGACCTTATCACCGGCTTATCGTCCGGGAAAACGGCGGACTCCGCCCAGGATTTTCTTGCCCTGCTGGCAGGCGCGTTAGGCGCAGGCGATGCGCAGGGTAAAGACGCGCCGCTGACCTTAGCCGATTTGCAGGCTGCCAGCGGCAAGCTGCAAAAGGGCCTGCTGGCGCAGGACGGCGACTCTTCGCAGGCCGTTAAGCTGGCCGACCTGTTGGCAGGCAAAGAGGGACCGTCTGAAGAGATGCAAAAAGGGTTAAGCGATGCGCAGGCTCTGCTGTCCACGCTGACCCCCACGCAGAAGAACAGTGCGCTGGCCGCTCTGCGCCAGTCTGTACAAAAGGATGAAGACACCTCAGCCCTCAGCGATGACGATCTCGCCAACCTGAGCGCCCTTTTCGCCATGTTGCCGGGTCAACCGGGAATGACGACACCGCCGGTAACCGCCGGTGAAAAAGTGAGTGCGCTAAGCGCCGATCTCCGCTCGCTCGCGCAGGGTGCGAGCAGTGCATTGACCCGTGACGATGCGAAAAAGAGCAAACCGGACAGCGCTACGCCAGCTTTCGCTGTGGAAAGCGCTAAAGGTCAGGCGGTCACCTCGCCGGTGGTGGCTGCCGCTGCCGCAAACGCGGAGATCGACAGTACGCCTTCCCCCGTGACGCCGGGCATTGCCATGACCACCGCCACGCATTCCGCCTCACAGCCGCCGCCCACCAGCGCGGCACCGGTTCTGAGCGCACCGCTGGGCAGTCATGAATGGCAGCAATCCCTGAGTCAGCACATCACGCTGTTTACCCGCCAGGGCCAGCAGAGTGCGGAACTGCGTTTACATCCGGAAGATCTCGGTCAGGTACAAATCTCGCTTAAGCTTGATGATAACCAGGCACAGCTACAGATGGTTTCAGCGCATAGCCACGTTCGCGCGGCGCTGGAAGCCGCTCTGCCGACTCTGCGCACACAACTGGCAGAAAGCGGCATTCAACTGGGACAAAGCAGCATCAGCAGCGAGAGTTTCGCCGGACAGCAGCACTCCTCTTCCCAACAGCAGCAAACGGCTCGCACACAGGGACAAGCGCTGCACATGGCCGATGACGAGAGTGAGCTGGCGGTTCCCGCGTCGCTCCAGTCCGCCGCACGCGGTAACGGCGCCGTCGATATCTTCGCCTAACGCCAGAGGTAGCATGATTATCCGCGTCTTTTCCACGCTTTGCCGTGGTCAGGACACGGGATAATCAGCCGATAAGCTGTACCGAAACAGGAAGCCCGTATCAGATGACTGATTCCGCGATTAGCAAAAAGAGCAAACGCTCAATTTGGATCCCGCTGCTGGTAATCATTACCCTTGCCGCCTGCGCAACCGCAGGCTATAGCTACTGGCGCATGCAGCAGCATCCCACTGCGGCGGCCAATGAGCCACCGCCACCACCGGCCCCGGTGTTCTTCGCCCTGGATACGTTTACCGTCAATCTGGGCGATGCGGATCGCGTACTGTATATCGGCGTGACGCTGCGTCTGAAAGATGACGCCACGCGCGCGCGCCTGAACGAATATTTGCCAGAAGTCCGTAGCCGCCTGTTGCTGCTGTTCTCTCGTCAGGACGCTAACGCGCTGTCTACCGAAGAAGGTAAGCAAAAATTGATCGCGGCGATTAAAGAGACGCTTTCCCCTCCGCTCGTTGCCGGACAACCCAAACAGGACGTCACCGACGTGCTGTATACAGCTTTCATTCTGCGGTAAAGACATGGGCGACAGTATTCTCTCTCAGGCTGAAATCGATGCGCTGTTGAATGGCGACAGCGACACGAAAGACGAGCCGACTCCGGGTATCGCGGGCGAAAGTGAAATTCGCCCGTACGATCCCAATACCCAACGTCGCGTGGTGCGTGAGCGTCTACAGGCGCTGGAAATCATCAACGAACGTTTTGCCCGTCAGTTCCGGATGGGGCTGTTTAACCTGCTGCGTCGTAGCCCGGATATTACCGTGGGCGCGATCCGCATTCAGCCGTATCACGAGTTTGCCCGCAACCTGCCGGTGCCGACCAACCTGAACCTGATCCACCTTAAGCCGCTGCGCGGTACGGGTCTGGTAGTGTTCTCGCCAAGCCTGGTGTTTATCGCCGTCGATAACCTGTTTGGTGGTGATGGACGCTTCCCGACGAAAGTGGAAGGCCGCGAGTTTACGCACACCGAGCAGCGCGTCATCAACCGCATGCTGAAACTGGCGCTGGAAGGCTATAGCGACGCGTGGAAGGCTATCAATCCGCTGGAAGTGGAGTACGTGCGTTCTGAGATGCAGGTGAAGTTTACCAACATCACCACGTCGCCGAACGATATCGTGGTCAACACCCCTTTCCACGTCGAGATTGGCAACCTGACCGGTGAGTTCAACATCTGTCTGCCGTTCAGCATGATTGAACCGCTGCGCGAACTGCTGGTGAACCCGCCGCTGGAAAACTCCCGTAATGAAGATCAGAACTGGCGTGACAATCTGGTGCGTCAGGTTCAGCACTCCGAGCTGGAGCTGGTGGCGAACTTTGCCGATATTCCGCTGCGCCTTTCTCAGATATTAAAACTACAACCCGGCGATGTGCTGCCGATTGAAAAACCAGACCGCATTATTGCTCATGTGGACGGTGTGCCTGTACTGACCAGCCAATACGGCACGGTTAACGGCCAGTACGCGTTACGCGTGGAACATTTGATTAACCCGATTTTGAATTCGCTGAATGAGGAACAGCCCAAATGAGTGACATGAATAATCCGTCTGATGAGAACACTGGTGCATTGGACGATCTGTGGGCTGACGCGTTGAACGAGCAAAAAACGACTACCAGCAAAAGTGCTGCCGATGCC
Organism: Citrobacter amalonaticus Y19; assembly: GCF_000981805.1. NCBI lineage: Bacteria > Pseudomonadati > Pseudomonadota > Gammaproteobacteria > Enterobacterales > Enterobacteriaceae > Citrobacter > Citrobacter amalonaticus. Next base: position 2,094,167 of record NZ_CP011132.1, read on the forward strand.
GTTTTCCAGCAGCTTGGCGGTGGCGATGTCAGCGGCACGCTGCAGGATATCGACCTGATCATGGATATTCCGGTCAAACTGACCGTCGAATTGGGCCGTACGCGCATGACCATTAAGGAGCTGCTACGCCTGACGCAGGGTTCTGTGGTGGCGCTGGACGGTCTGGCGGGTGAACCGCTGGATATTCTGATCAACGGCTATCTGATCGCCCAGGGTGAAGTTGTGGTCGTGGCCGATAAATACGGCGTACGCATTACCGACATCATCACCCCGTCCGAGCGTATGCGTCGTCTGAGCCGTTAGTCATGAAAACCCAGGCCACTGTTCAACAGCCTTCTGCCGTCCCGGGCTCCCCCCTGATGCAGGTCAGCGGCGCGCTGTTGGGGATCATCCTGTTGATTCTGGCGGCCGCGTGGGTCATCAAACGTCTGGGCTTTGCGCCGAAAGGCAGCCATGCGCGTGGACTGAAAATCTCCGCCAGTACTTCGCTGGGTCCGCGCGAACGCGTGGTGATTGTCGACGTTGAGGACGCGCGGCTGGTGCTTGGCGTCACGGCGTCAAACATCAGTGTGCTGCATACCCTCCCCCCGGCCCCTGTTGTGCCAGAAGAGACGCCGTCTGCTCCTGCCGATTTTCAGGCCATGATGAAGAGTTTGCTTAAGCGTTCCGGGAGATCCTGATGCGCCGTTTGTTATCCCTTACGCTGACCGGTCTATGGCTTATCAGCCCTGCCGCACTGGCGCAACTTCCTGGTCTGGTGAGCCAACCCCTGCCTGGCGGCGGACAGAGCTGGTCGCTTCCCGTGCAGACGCTGGTCTTTATCACCTCGCTGACCTTTATTCCAGCCATTTTGCTGATGATGACCAGCTTTACCCGCATCATCATTGTCTTCGGCCTGCTGCGTAATGCGCTTGGCACACCGTCCGCACCGCCAAACCAGGTGCTGCTGGGGCTGGCGCTGTTTCTGACTTTTTTCATCATGTCTCCGGTCATCGACAAGATTTATGTCGAGGCGTATCAGCCCTTCAGCGAAGAGAAAATCTCGATGCAGGAAGCGCTGGATAAAGGTGCGCAACCGCTGCGTGAATTTATGCTACGCCAGACCCGCCAGGCCGATCTGGCACTGTTCGCCCGTCTGGCAAACAGTGGCCCGCTTCAGGGGCCGGAAGCCGTGCCGATGCGCATTTTGCTGCCTGCCTATGTGACCAGCGAGTTGAAAACTGCTTTTCAGATTGGCTTTACGATATTCATCCCTTTCCTGATTATTGACCTGGTGATCGCCAGCGTGCTGATGGCGCTGGGGATGATGATGGTTCCCCCGGCAACCATTGCCCTACCGTTCAAACTGATGCTGTTCGTGCTGGTTGATGGCTGGCAACTGCTGGTGGGTTCGCTTGCACAAAGTTTCTATAGCTAGAGGCAAAAAATGACACCCGAATCGGTCATGATGATTGGCACCGAGGCCATGAGAGTTGCTCTCGCCCTTGCCGCCCCCCTGCTGCTGGTCGCGCTGGTAACAGGGCTTATCATCAGTATTTTGCAGGCCGCCACGCAGATTAACGAAATGACGCTGTCGTTTATCCCGAAAATCGTGGCGGTGTTTACGGCGATCATCGTGGCCGGGCCGTGGATGCTGAATTTGCTGCTGGATTACGTACGCACGCTGTTCACCAATCTGCCGTACATCATCGGGTAAGGCGACAGATGTTGCAGGTCACCAGCGATCAATGGCTGCACTGGCTGAGCCTCTATTTCTGGCCGCTGCTGCGCGTACTGGCGCTGATCACCACCGCACCTATCCTCAGTGAGCGCGCGGTTCCTAAACGGGTGAAACTGGGGCTGGGGATCATTATCACCATCGTCATTGCCCCTTCTTTACCGCCTAACGATGTGCCGATTTTTTCGTTTAACGCGTTATGGCTGGCGATGCAGCAAATCCTGATCGGCATCGCGCTGGGCTTTACCATGCAGTTTGCCTTTGCGGCGGTGCGTACGGCGGGTGAGATTATCGGTTTGCAGATGGGGCTTTCCTTTGCCACCTTTGTCGATCCGGCAAGCCATCTGAATATGCCAGTGCTCGCCAGAATCATTGATATGCTGGCGATGCTGCTGTTCCTGACCTTTGACGGTCATCTGTGGCTGATTTCACTGCTGGTCGACACGTTTCACACCCTACCAATAGGCGGCAATCCGGTGAACAGCAACGCGTTTCTGGCGTTGGCCAGAGCGGGGAGTCTGATTTTCCTCAACGGCATGATGCTGGCGTTGCCGGTTATCACCATGCTGCTAACGCTGAACCTCGCGCTGGGATTACTAAACCGTATGGCGCCGCAATTATCCGTATTTGTTATTGGCTTCCCACTCACCCTGACCGTGGGTATCACATTAATCGCAGCATTAATGCCGTTGATTGCGCCGTTTTGCGAACACCTATTTAGTGAAATTTTCAATTTATTAGCTGATATTGTTAGTGAATTACCCGGTAATAATAGTCCATAATGTTTATCGTGTTTTTCTAAGGATTATCCGAAAGTCATTCAGTAAAAACATCTACCAGCATAACTCTCACGCGCTTTATTTGTTTTTATCTCTCTCACATAACGCAACATTTACTTTACTTTAAGACAATTCCAGGCAAATTATACGTAACTTTACGGGATAGTAAGTCCGCCTGAAAACCGCATACGCGTCTCATTAGGTGAAGCATTCGGTTCCGTTAAGTTGTGATGAGATATTCAGGTAAGGGGAATTATCGTTACGCATTGAGTGAGGGTAAGCCATGTCAACGATTATTATGGATCTATGCAGTTACACCCGGCTAGGTTTGACCGGGTATCTGGTAAGCAGAGGGGTGAAAAAAAGGGAAATCAACGACATCGAAACCGTTGACGAACTCGACATCGCTTGTGACACACACCAACCTTCTGTGGTGTTTATTAATGAAGACTGTTTTATCCATGATCCAGCCAACAGTCAGCATATAAAGCAAATCATTAATCAGCATCCCAATACGCTATTTATTGTTTTTATGGCAATTGCCAATGTCCATTTTGATGAATATCTATTAGTCAGAAAAAACTTATTGATCAGTTCAAAATCAATAAAGCCGGAATCACTGGACGATCTCCTTGGCGATATTCTGAAAAAAGAGACGGACTCCGCCGGGGTAATAAATTTACCGACGTTATCATTAAGTCGAACTGAGTCCAGTATGTTGCGCATGTGGATGGAAGGCCAGGGAACAATTCAAATTTCAGATCAAATGAATATCAAGGCAAAAACGGTGTCATCCCATAAGGGGAATATAAAACGAAAGATCAAGACGCATAACAAACAGGTTATCTATCATGTCGTCAGACTGACCGATAACGTGACCAACGGTATATTCGTTAACATGCGATGAGACGTCCCGACTGGTGGATGTCCCACCAGCCGGGTTTACATCGGCCATCGTGACCCTACTCAACCTTCTCCACAAAGATACCATCCTGATGCCCTGACTCGTTAAAGAACCAGATGCCGAGCGGGTAGTCTTCCAGCGAAACCAGGTACATTGTGCCTTCACTAAACTCTTCCACTGCCAGTACCACGCCAGGGCGACGAGAACCGCCGTCCGTTTTGACTGTCACCCGATCATTCACCTTCATCATTATCCTCCTGTGGCTTTGTGCCAGTGTAGAACAAAAACCGCCGCCTGACAGCGTTTGACAGGTTCGATTGCGGGTTTTCTCAACGGTCTATACTTAGTCTGTGACACGGTTAATGACGAGGTTGCAATGAAGACCGCGAAAGAGTACAGCGATACCGCAAAACGTGAAGTCAGCGTCGACGTTGACGCGTTGCTGGCGGCAATTAATGAAATCAGCGAGAGCGAAATTCATCGTAGCGGAAACGACCCGGACAGAGTCAGCGTGGACGGTCGTGAGTATCATACATGGCATGAATTAGCCGAGGCGTTTGAGTTGGATATCCATGACTTTAGCGTGACGGAAATTAATCGCTGACCGGCAGCGAAAAAAATCCCGACCCTGACGGGTCGGGATGAAACTTGCTTATGCAAGAAGCACTTGAAAATTCGTTACACCAGGAAATCTGATGTACGCTAAACCTTATCCGCAATTTTTTTGCATGACAAGCAAATATTTTTCAGACAAATGATTAATCCTTCTAATGGTTAGGGCGCACACGCTGTCAGCACGCATGATGACGGAACCGATCCCAATCTCCTGTCAGGCAAAATGCCCTGTTTTTAGGATTTATCCAAATACGGCGACTTACGTGACGAGAATAAAAATGCTATCACTTGACGCTCCACTGCTGATTTTTACCGATCTCGATGGCACACTGCTGGACAGTCATACCTATGACTGGCAACCCGCTGCCACCTGGCTCGCTCGCCTGCGTGAGAAAAATATCCCCGTGATCCTGTGCAGCAGCAAAACCGCCGCTGAAATGCTGTACATCCAGAAGTCGCTCAGCCTGCAAGGACTGCCGCTGATCGCTGAGAATGGCGCCGTGGTTGAACTGGACAGCCGCTGGCAGGCGCATCCTGACTTTCCGCGCCAGATCTTCGGAGCGTCTCATGCTGAAATCAGCGCCGTACTGAATAAACTCCGTACCCGATCCGCGTTTAAATTCACGACGTTTGATGATGTCGATGAGTCCATCATCGCCGAATGGACCGGCTTGTCGCCTGCCCAGGCCAGCTTAACGCGCCTGCATGAAGCCTCTGTCACCCTGATCTGGCGCGACAGCGACGAGCGCATGGACGAGTTCGCCCGACAACTCAACGACCTGGGATTGCAGTTTGTCCACGGCGCACGCTTCTGGCATGTCCTGGATATCGCATCAGGCAAGAACCACGCGGCAAACGGACTGATTGATCTCTATCGCCGCCAGTGGAAGAAACGCCCGGTCACCGTCGGTCTGGGCGATGGCCCAAACGACGCCCCGCTGCTTGAAGCGATGGATTACGCGGTCATCGTCAAAGGACTGAACCGCGACGGGGTGGTTTTACGCGCCGGCAGCGCGGTGCAGGTTTATCGCACCCAGCATGAAGGGCCCGAGGGCTGGCAGGAAGGCATGACCTGGCTGTTTGCCGCGCCTTAATTCTGATCCGCCGCGCAAACCCGGTTACGTCCCGCCTGTTTCGCCTGGTAGAGTCTGCGATCCGCCAGCGACTGGAGTTGCTCAAAATCGTAGTCCCCGGTTTCCTGGGTACTACTCACCCCGAGTGAGGCGCTGATCCGCAGCGTGGCGCTTTTCGCCACCAGAATCTCTTTCTCATTCAGCCGCTGACGGATGCGCTCAGCTATCTGCTCCGCCTGCGCCAGAGACGTTTCCGGTAAAACCACGCAGAACTCCTCGCCGCCAACACGTCCGGCAACATCATAAGACCGTAATGTGCCGCTGATTAAGCCTGCGGCATGTGTTAGCACCCGATCCCCGGCCTGATGCCCAAAACGGTCATTGATGCTTTTGAAGTGGTCAAGATCGATCTGAATAACCGACAGCGGTTGTTTTTGCACCCGGCAACGCTGGGTCAGCTGTTTGGCTTTTTCAAACAGCGCACCGCGGTTATACAGGCGGGTCAGCGTATCGTGCCAGGCCTGCCACTGAAGTGAACTTTGCAGCACAAACATATTGCTGACCATATGGCGGATAACCACCCAGGAGATAATCAGCATCGCGGTGAACAGCGCCCACAATAACGCCAGCGCAATGCTGATACTGCCGAAATCGCCGTGTACCCCTTCACTTAAGGTATGTACCCGTACCAGCACGCCGTCGAAATGGTCCAGCCGTTCCCAGCTAATATAGCGGCTCCCCATGCGCAAGCCGCCTACCGTATCCTGTTCAATATCGTGCGCCAGCATCGCCAGTTCGCGCTCGTCAAACATCTTTGCATTTCTCAGTTCCGGCGTTGAAGCTGCCAGCAGTTGCAGTTTGCTGTCGTAGAGCTGATATTCCCCTTCCACGTCCTTGTCGATAGCCTCATCCATAAACCGTTCCACCGCTGAAACGGGAATGGTCATCGCCAGCACACCGAGCCAGTAATGGTCGTTATCCAGCGGCACACTGACGGTGACGCGCTGCTGATCGTAGTTGAGCCCGGGTAACGGCGATGTGAACCAACGCACGCCGCGCATCCGGTTTTTTCGCTGCGACTGCTCAGTAAACCAGGGTTGAATCACGTAGTCGTAGTAACGGGTAGTAATTTCGCTGGAAAGCGATGTCGACAGCGTGGAGACGTAAAAACCTGCGCGCGAGACGTACATTGCCTGTTGCGACAGGGACGTGCGGGTGATCGCCAGGCGCAGCAGATACCCCACTTCCAGCGCGGCAGTCAGTTCGTTATCCAGCGATTCGCTGTCACGAGAGAGCACCTGAGTTTGATTCACAAACGAGTCAGAAACGCCATTCAGCGGCAACGTCCGTCGCTTATCCAGTTCAAGCTGCCAGACGCGCGAGTGGCGTAACTGTTCAAAATGGGTAACCGCATCTTTTAACGCGGAAAATCCCAGTGGGGCGATCAGCGCCTCGTGCATCCCGTCACGCAGAAACAGCAGTTTATCCACGTTGAATTGCAGTTGCTTATCGAGGGCGTTGGCGACATTTTCCAGATGATTGCGCTGGCTGGAGATATACGCGTCTTCCAGGACGACCACTTCCCGCCAGGTCAGCAGGGTTGAAAAAAACATGACGATCAGAAAACAGAGATTCACGACATGGCCAGGGCCGAGTCGCCGCGCCAGCGTTTTCAGCCAGCCCCAGTTTTCCATCGTTGTTTCGTGCGGCACTCTGACCACTCCCTACTCGCGATTGCTTTCCTAATCCTGGCATAACTCAGTACGTTACGTATCGTAGCCGTCACGTATTTTTGCATTTAAGAAAACGCCCGACGGTCGCCGGGCGTTCAGGCATCAGGCTTATTCACACCGTTGTCTGGCATCACCGGCAACGAGTTCATTCTCATGGAATGCTTCTCGCCTGACGCCAAACCCATCATACCACCGACACTCCACCATACCGCTGGAATAGCCGGTAACAATCATGCGCGGACCGCCCTCTTTCACAGTCACTTCCTCACTGACCGAAAAAACCATGTTACCTCCTGTATACAGTGAACGTTTTCACCTTAGACGAGGATGTCTGGTTTTGCCGCATTGTGGGGAAGACTTTTAGTGCGCAACCCCGCGCACTCTGGCCACCACTTTCACCAGCAGCACGACGATCGCGCCGATGATAAAACCCAGCACCAGGTTCAGAAGCGTCGGCAAAATCAATGCCACCACGGCACTTTGCTGTTGGGCGAACTGTTCAATGGCATGATGTAACGGCGCAACGCCGTGCACCACGATCCCGCCGCCCACCAGGAACATCGCCAGCGTGCCAACCACCGACAATGATTTCATCAGCCACGGCGCGACAACCAGCAATCCTTTACCTAACGCCTGCGCCAGCACGCTGGTTTTTTCCGCCAGCCAGTAGCCCATATCATCCAGCTTAACAATAAGTCCGACCAGACCATAAACGCCAATCGTCACCACCAGCGCAATCCCCGACAGGACCAGCACCTGATTGAGCAGCGGTGCCTCGGCCACTATCCCCAGCGTGATCGCCACAATCTCCGCAGAGAGAATAAAGTCGGTTCGCACCGCGCCTTTGATTTTATCTTTTTCAAACGCCAGCGGATCCTGCGCCGCCAGCGCTTCCAGCCGCCGTTGTCGTTCAGCCGGATCTTCTTTGTGTTTTCGCGATTCGAGGGTGTGCAGGACTTTCTCCACACCTTCAAAACAGAGGAAGGCACCGCCAATCATTAACAACGGGGTAATGGCCCAGGGAATAAAGGCACTGATGAGCAACGCCAGCGGCACCAGGATCACTTTGTTGACGAGCGAGCCTTTCGCCACGCTCCAGACCACCGGCAACTCGCGATTCGCTCTCACCCCCGTCACCTGCTGCGCGTTAAGCGACAGGTCATCTCCCAGTACGCCAGCGGTCTTCTTCGCGGCCAGTTTGCCCATCATCGAGATATCATCCAACAGCGTGGCGATATCATCGAGTAAGGTCAGTAAGCTACTTCCTGCCAAAATTATTCCCTCATTTTTTTCTTCTTGAAGCGTTAAGTATGGAGTAAAACGCATAAGGCTGAAACTGGCATCATTCGTCAACATTTTTCTAACAAGATGCGTGAATTATATCGCTCGCCAGCCCGATAGTTTTCGCGTTTACTATGTCGCTTGTTAGCGTTTCTCACGTGAGGGATTATGCGTTTCAGGCAGTTGTTACCGCTTTTCAGCGCACTGTTTGCGCTGTATATCATCTGGGGTTCCACCTATTTCGTTATCCGTATCGGCGTGGAAAGCTGGCCACCGCTGATGATGGCTGGCGTCCGCTTTCTCGCCGCCGGGGGAGTGTTAACTGCCTTTTTACTGCTGCGCGGCCATAAACTGCCACCGCTTCGTCCGCTGCTTAACGCGGCGCTGATTGGCATTTTACTGCTGGCCGTCGGCAACGGGTTGGTCACGGTGGCGGAACATCAGGACGTCCCGTCCGGCATTGCGGCGGTTGTGGTGGCGACGGTCCCATTGTTCACCCTGTGCTTCAGCCATTTCTTTGGCATCAAAACCCGCAAGCTGGAGTGGATGGGGATTGCCATTGGGCTGGCGGGGATCGTGATGCTCAACAGCGGTGGCAATCTGAGCGGCAATCCGTGGGGGGCAATATTAATTCTGATTGGCTCGATCAGTTGGGCGTTTGGCTCCGTCTACGGTTCCCGCATTACGCTGCCAGTGGGAATGATGGCCGGCGCCATTGAGATGCTCGCCGCCGGGATCGTACTGATGGGTGCTTCGCTTATCAGCGGTGAAAAGCTGACCGCGCTGCCGTCACTGTCAGGCTTCCTGGCAGTCGGTTATCTGGCGGTGTTTGGATCCATCATCGCCATCAACGCCTATATGTATTTGATCCGTAACGTCAGCCCCGCACTGGCAACCAGTTACGCCTATGTGAACCCGGTCGTTGCGGTGTTGCTAGGGACGGGACTGGGCGGTGAACGTCTGGCGCTGATTGAATGGCTGGCGTTGGGGGTCATCGTCTTTGCGGTGGTTCTGGTGACGCTGGGGAAATACCTTTTCCCGGCTAAACCGACGCCTGAACCGGCGGAAAACGAAAAGACGTTACAGTAAATGCATTCCCTGAGTGTCGATCTGCGCGGGCGCGCCTCCGCCGCAGATCCACTCTTCAAGACGTTCAGACAGCGCAACGTCGCTAAGCCTTTCCCGCCCGCGCAGCGCACATTCCCAGACAATCAGCACCCGCCAGCCCAGCTCTCGTAAATGCTGGATATCGCGGCGATCGCGCGCCACGTTTTTACCGATCTTATCCAGCCAGAAATCGGTGCGTGTGGCCGGCACTTTAAACAGGTAGCAATGGTGGTGATGCCAGAAACAGCCGTGGGTAAAAATCACGCAGCGGTATTCATCCAGCACAAAATCGGGGCGTCCAGGCAGCGACGCATCCTGAACGCGATAGTCGAGTCCCTGCTCTGCCAGCAGTCCTGCAAGCCGTTTTTCGATGGCAGTATCGCGGGTCGCGATGGCCCGCATGTTTTTACTGCGCGTGGCCTTATCGTGAACGTCCGCCATGCACAATCTCTTGCTGACGTAACGCGACCGCCGCTTTAATTTTCTCTTCCAGCAATTTCGCCACGGCGGCAAACGCGGGCACCACCACCGAGTTACCAAACTGGCGATAGGCCTGGGTGTCAGAAACGGGGATACGGAACTGGTATCCCTGCGGCGACTCAAAGCCCATCAGTCGCGCGCACTCTCTCGGCGTTAAGCGACGCGGACGATGCTGCTGGTTTTGCGGATCGTCGAAGTTTACTTCCCCGACAGCAAAATCCCAGCCACGGTCGATGAGGATTTCTGCGCCATCTTTGTAATAGCGCGCGGAAAGCGTGCGCGTCACACTATTCGGATTTGCGGGATAGACCATGCCGTAGCCAAAACCGTTGCCTTTCGCCTGATGCTTTTTCGCGTAGCGGTAGAGATATTTCCACAGCACGGGCGTCAGTATATATTTGGCTTCCACTACCGGTTCCAGCAGCTCCGCCAGGGTAGTGCGTCGCTGCGGATAACGCGTACTGATATCACGCAGGGTAAAATCACGCTTCAGATTCAGATCGCGGCGAAATCCGACCAGCACAATCCGTTCCCGGTGCTGCGGCAAGAAATGTTTGCCATCGATAATTTTCGGATCGTCCGGGCCGTTATCCTCCGCATCGGCGACGTCATAACCCAGTTCATCCAGCGTTTGCATAATGATGCGGAACGTTTTGCCCTGATCGTGACTTTTCAGGTTTTTCACGTTTTCCAGAACAAAAATCGGTGGACGGCGGGCGTCAATGATGCGCACGACGTCAAAGAACAGTGTCCCCTGGGTATCACAGGCAAAACCGTGGGCTCGTCCCAGCGCATTTTTCTTCGACACGCCGGCAAGCGAAAATGGCTGACACGGGAAGCCTGCCAGCAGGACATCGTGCTGCGGCACATGTTGGCGGATATGCTCTGCCGCCTGACTGTCGCTAACGCCTTCGCGATGGCTGAGCGTGATATCGCGAATGTCTTCATTAAAGTGGTGACTCGCCGGATCGCAGTAATAGTTGGCTTTATAGGTACGCACCGCATGTCTGTTCCACTCGCTGGTAAACACGCACTGCCCGCCTATCGCCTCAAAACCGCGACGAATACCGCCAATGCCCGCAAAGAGATCAATAAACCGAAAGGCATAGTGAGGATGGTGCGCAGGCGGCGTAGGCAGCAGGGAGTGCAAAAACGCCGACTCTCTTTCACTTAGTCGATGCCATGCTGAGGCATTCGCCGCCACGCGCTTTAAAATGGCCGGACTCCAGTGGTTCTCGCCGATTCCATTCAGGTGAGCCACCAGCGTTTTAACATCATAAATTTCCAACAATTTCGCCAACAACCCCTGCGCAACGTCTGTATGACTGTCTGTCGCGGGAACCAGCGAACCTGTTACTGAAAGATTTTGCTGCATATCGTCAACCGGCCAAAAAAGAGTGTCGTCAGGTTAACATAAAATTGGCGTTACGAGTGGCTGGGGCGAAATGCGCGGATCACCGCAGGATCGACAGACTCATACTCCCCGTTTAGCTCAGCGCTCAGCTTTGCCATGTAGTTCACCAGGAACTCAGCATTATGCCGGGCCAGTTCGCGTCCGCGCTCGGTTTGCATAGTGCCAGGCAATGTCAGTAATTTGGTCTGGAAGTGATCGAGGGCGAACTGTTTGTCATTGAGCACACGCCGCTGTGCTAAGGGATCTTCAGCATCAAAAAGCGCCACGCCTAACGCGCCGGAAACCGCAAAGACGCGCGCCAGCCCTATCGCGCCCAGCGCTTCAAGCCTGTCAGCATCCTGAACGATTTTTGCTTCCAGCGTGAGGGGGGCAATGTTCGCGCTAAAACTGTGGGCTTCGATCGCGTGGCAAACCGGTGCCAGTCGCGACGCGGGGAAGCTCGGGAAATCATGGATGAGGATACGGCGGGTTTCAGCGGCAGCCAGAACCGACGAGCGATGACGCTCCGGATGATTTTTGGCAAGACTGACAATGTCATGAAAATAACAGGCTGTCAGCACGACCAGCCCATCCCCTTCCAGCCCTTCCATCAGCTGCCGGGATGTTGCCCAGACGCGGCGAAAATGAAAGATATCATGCGCGGCATCCTGCCGGGTGTGATGGTTACATAACCACGCTTCAAATTGTGATTGCCAGTGCTGAAGATCCACATTGCCTCCCGTACGTTAAGAAACGCTACAGTAGCAAGTTTCTCTCGCGTCTTCACGTTGGCAGACGGCGTGGGCGTGTATACCAGGCGATGCCGCCGAGGATCAGTCCCACCAGCCCGAGAACCAGAAAACCCAGCAGAGCGCCCATCCATTTTCCGCTGGTTGAGCCAAGTGAACTTTCGAATCCGGCAACCGGAATCGACTGAATGTGGCTGATCACCCACGCGTAGCGAAGCATGGCCCAGACAAAGTAGACGCAGAAAGCGTAAAACACCCACAACGCCAGTTTTCCGCCCAGACTCCGTGTTGCTCTTTCTTCCATACTGCTCAAAGGAAACTCCATTTTTGTCATATAACTCAAAAAATCTTACTCATTTTTGTGATTATAATCACATTTTTATGTTGTGTGTGTCACAATGCCACCGCCAGTCATTGATTTTGCATATGTATTGATCCAGGGCAATTTTAGTTATGTCACAAAAATCCTCTGTTACTTCAACTCGTATTAATCATCCCCCAGGTTTCCGTTTATTTACGCATATTGAAAACAGATAAAACATTCACCCCATCAACCCGTTTTCTATTTTATATTAGCTATATCATTATGAACGTGACATTAGCCTTTTATCGTTACGTTAACTTGTTTCTTATAACCAACACTCATGCCGATTTTTTATTATCACACCAGACTTACCGATCCATTTTCCTTCAGCAATCATTCAAGTTATCAATGCCACCTACAAAGTCATAATTTCATGATATAAAACCATAAAAAACACGAATAATTTTTAAATTAATCATATAGAATGAATTATAAAAGACCAAATAGAAACATTTAGAAATATTTAAAATATAATTGTTACATGTTATTTTTAAAATAAAATGAACTCTATGGAATAGTATCCAGCATGTTCTTTTGGAAAGAAGAGCTTATTCACGCGAATTATCATCATAAGGGAAACCATAATGAAAAGAAAAGTATTGGCAATGCTTGTCCCCGCATTACTTATTGCTGGCACGGCACATGCAGCTGAAATTTATAATAAAGATGGCAATAAATTAGACCTCTATGGAAAAGTGGATGGCCTGCACTACTTCTCTGACGACAGCGGCAGCGATGGCGATCAGACCTATGCCCGTCTTGGTTTCAAAGGCGAAACCCAGATCATGGATCAACTGACCGGTTACGGTCAGTGGGAATACAACATTAAAGCCAATGGAACCGAAGGTGACACAGGCGACTCCGCAACTCGTCTGGCCTTTGCTGGTTTAGGTTTCGGCCAGAACGGTACCTTTGACTATGGTCGTAACTATGGCGTGGTTTACGATGTAGAAGCCTGGACCGATATGCTGCCAGAATTTGGCGGCGACAGCTATACTCAGACCGACGTCTATATGCTGGGTCGTACTAACGGCGTTGCGACTTACCGTAACAAAGGTTTCTTCGGTCAGGTTGATGGCCTGAACTTTGCGCTGCAATATCAGGGTAACAATGAAGGTTCAGGCGGCTTCGCTGGACAGGAGGGTTCGGGTAACAGCGCCAACCGTAAACTGGCTCAAGAAAACGGCGACGGTTTCGGTATGTCCACCTCTTATGACTTTGACTTCGGTCTGAGCCTGGGTGCAGCCTACTCCAATTCCGATCGTACTGATAATCAGGTTACTCGTGGTTATGGCGATCGTTCCCATGCCAACAACTACGCCGGTGGTGAAACCGCGGAAGCCTGGACCATTGGCGCGAAATATGACGCGAACAATATCTATCTGGCCACGATGTATGCCGAAACCCGCAATATGACTTACTACGGCGGTGGCAAAGGTGAAACAACTGGCGGTATTGCAAACCAGACCAAAAACTTTGAAGCGGTTGCACAGTACCAGTTCGATTTCGGTCTGCGCCCGTCCATCGCTTATCTGGTATCTAAAGGTAAGGACCTGGGCGGTCAGGATCACGACGGTGATAGAAACTCACGCTACACCGACAAAGATCTGGTGAAATACGTTGATGTGGGCATGACCTACTACTTCAACAAAAACATGTCTACCTACGTTGATTACAAAATTAACTTGCTGGACAACGATGATCACTTCTATGCAGACAACGGCATCGCGACTGATGACGTTGTTGCTGTGGGTTTAGTGTATCAGTTCTAATCTCCAGAATAATTTCAGGCCCGCTTCTGGCGGGCTTTTTTGTGCCTCTGATACTCAATCCACGACGAAATTTCCGCTCAGGCCGTACGTGGAACCGCACCTGAACAGGGGTTCATAAAACACCCGTTCAAAAATTCACTCACCAAAATAAACTGCTAATGCTTTTCTTCATTTTCTTATTATTGATAATATAAAAATAGCCGGCATTCTACTGTTTCCGTTGAAGACAAAATGGCCACCAGGAAAAGTCGATATACAAATAAGACTTTTACCGAAAATACTTTCCAGATGATATAATCGAACTTTTGACAACATTTTATGACCTATTTATAGTCGCTGAGTCGAATAAAGCGCGACCGCAGGCATGAGAACAGTTCATTCTTAACTCACTCTCGCAAGAGGGAAGCTAAATATCCCTTATTTTTCAGCCTTTCTGATTGCTCCCGACAATAGAGAATTACTCTCCGGCCTCTCGTTTTGACGACATCCTATAAATAATCTGGTGATGATGAGAGAGAACATTATCCCCCCCACTTATGCAAAATGACAGAGCTCATAGTACTCACCATCTGGGTACTATACAGGAGTGGTATGGGCATCAAACAACACAATGGAAATGCTGGGGCCGATCGCCTCATTGAATTAAAAATACGTTCTGCCTCAATTCAACTGGCGACGATCGGCGCTATTGGTTTGAATGCCATTGTCTTTTCACCATTAGTGGTTGCTGTTGATTTAGGCAGTCAAAATGGTACCCATATTACCGTTAATGATGGTGACAGAATTACAGGTGATAGCGTCGATCCCAACGGGGGCATCTATGGCGTAATGACCCCAACAGGCAATACTCCCGGCAACATCAACCTGGGTAATAATGTTACCGTCAATGTCAACGACCCCTCTGGATATGCAAAGGGGATCATTCTTCAGGGTAACAACAGTACCCTGACAGCGAACCAACTGACAGTAGACGTTGTCGGTCAAACCGCTGCCGTCGGGATTACTTTAAATGGTAATTACGCACATGCTGACTTAGGCACAGACAGCAGCATTAAAAGTAACGGTAACGGCATCATTGTTGGACATGGCTCCGCGCTATTAGCCAGCCAACTCTCTATTGAAAACTCGAACGGAACGGGTTTAAGCATCAACGACTATGGCAGCAGTGCCGATCTGGGTAGCGGAAGCCAAATCAAAACCAATGGTGGCTCAGGGGTTTATATTGGTGGTCTCAACGGCAATTCAGCCGACGGTGTCGCACGTTTTACCGCGACAGATCTGACTATCGATGTTCAGGGTTACAGCGCCTCAGGGATAAATGTACAGAGAAACTCTGTGGTCGACCTGGGAACAAACAGCATCATTAAAACCAATGGCGGCTATGCACACGGCATCTGGAGTTTCGGCGAGGTGAATGCAAATGCACTCACTGTTGATGTGAATGGTACTGACGCCAATGGAATCGAAGTGCGTGGTGGAACGACCACTGTCGGTGCAGGCAGCCACATTTCATCCGCCCTGGGGGGTGGACTCGTGACCAGCGGCACAGGTGCTACGATCAATTTTTCTGGCACGACAGCGCTGCCCAACAGCATATTCTCTGGCGGCTCTTACGGTGCTTCTGCCCAAAGCGCAACGGCCGTTATCAACATGCAAAACACCGACATTACGGTCGATCGTAATGGCAGTCTGGCGCTGGGGTTGTGGACGCTTGGCGGCGGAAAAATAACCGGAGATAATCTGAGTATCACTGGCGCGGCAGGAGCCCGGGGGGTTTACGCCATGACTAACAGCCAAATCGATCTGACGAACGATTTGGTCATTAATATGAGCACACCCGACCAGATGGCCATCGCGACTCAGCATAACGATGGCTATGCCGCCAGCCGAATTAACGCCTCGGGGCATATGCTAATCAATGGCAGCGTATTTTCTAAAGGTGGGTTGATCAATCTGGACATGCATTCTGGATCGGTCTGGACGGGTTCCTCCCTCAGCGACAATGTCAATGGTGGGAAACTGGACATCGCAATGGATAATAGCGTCTGGAACGTGACGAGTCATTCCAGTCTCGACACGCTGGCGCTGACCCATTCAACCGTCGATTTTTCCAGCCACGCCTCAACAGCCAGCGGATTTACCACGTTAAACGTAGCAAACCTGAGCGGCAGCAGCACCTTTGTTATGCGTGCCGATGTCGTTGGCGAGGGAGGTGGCGTTAATAACGCAGGGGATTTACTGAATGTCAGCGGAAGCAGCGCCGGTAATCATGTCTTGGCCATCCGCAACCAGGGCAGCGAGGCGACAACGGGAAATGAAGTCCTGACGGTGGTACAAACCCCCGACGGTGCGGCCTCATTTACCGCCTCTTCTCAGGTTGAGCTGGGGGGATATCTGTATGATGTCCGTAAAAATGGGACCAACTGGGAGCTTTACGCTTCCGGTACAGCGCCGGAACCCGTTCCTGATCCAATACCGGATCCGGCTCAGCCCCCCGTAGTAAACCCCGCTCCCGCCCCTAAACCAACCACAACCGCAGATGCTGGCGGCAATTATCTCAACGTCGGTTATCTGATGAACTATGTCGAAAACCGTACGCTGATGCAACGAATGGGCGACCTGAGAAATCAGAGCAAGGAAGGTAATATCTGGCTTCGCGGTTACGGGGGAAAGCTGGACTCTTTCGCCAGTGGCAAACTGAGCGGCTTTGACATGGGTTACAGCGGTATACAGTTTGGCGGTGATAAGCGTCTCTCTGATGAAACACCGTTGTATGTGGGTCTGTTTATTGGCTCAACACGTGGGTCGCCAGACTATCGCGAAGGCGACGGCACTGCACGTTCAGACTACATGGGAATGTACGCCAGTTACATGGCACAAAGCGGCTTTTACAGCGATCTGGTTGTGAAAGCATCACGCCAGAAAAATAGCTTCCATGTGATGGACAGTCAGAACAACGGTGTTAGCGCCAACGGTAGCACCAATGGGTTCAGCGTCTCTCTGGAAGCCGGGCAGAAGTTCAGCCTGAATCAGCCCGGTAATGGCTTCTATATTGAGCCACAGACCCAGTTCACTTACAGCCACCAAAATGGCATGGATATGAAGGCGAGTAATGGCCTCAACATTCATCTGAGTCACTATGGCTCGGTGCTGGGGCGTGCCAGCATGATACTGGGGTATGACATCGCCGCAGGCAACAGCCAGTTGAATATGTATGTGAAGACCGGAGGCATCCGCGAGTTTTCAGGGGATACAGAGTATCGACTGAATCGCTCCCGGGAGAAGCACAGTTTCAAAGGTAATAGCTGGAACAACGGCGTGGGCGTGAGTGCACAGTTCAACAAACAGCACACGCTCTATCTCGAAGCCGATTACACGCAGGGAAATGCTTTTGACCAAAAGCAAGTCAACGGCGGATATCGCTTCAGCTTTTAAGCTCAACGTGAGTAGTGAAGCCGGGACGGACAGGAGAAACATTGCCGGGTTGCCAGGTGCAAGTAGCATCATTCTGGCAGAACTAACAAAGCGGGTGCACCGGATTTTTCCCGATGCCGAGGTGAAGGTAAAGCCAATGCAGGTTAATGCTTTAAACAGCAACTGCACAAAAACGGAGAAAGAAAAACTGAACCGCATGCTTGAGGAAAAGTTCGAAGAATCTGACATGTGGCTGGTGAGCGAGTGAACTATGGACAGCTTGATCATATCGAGGATCAGAATCTATTTCCCTAAACCCGATGAGCGTCTCCCCACCTTACCGGGTAACATGCGCAATTTGACCATCAAGGATACCGTAGGTGACGGCAAAATAAGACACCACCACGTTGATAACACGATCTATCTTAGAAAATAAAACACACAAAACCTTGCAATCCTATGCAAAATTTTGTGTGCAACACTTCTTTCTCATATCATCTGAAAGTATCGACAAAGGTGCGCTTGTAATACCTCCCCTTTAATTTTTCTGTTAAATTCCTTTCGATATACTTAATGACCTGCTCCCCGTTGATTAGTACACCCCGATGTTAGTAATGTCTTCATAAGCCACATGAGGACATCCCCATGAAGAAGCGTTTTTCCGACGAACAGATCATCAGTATTCTCCGCGAAGCCGAAGCTGGGGTACCCGCCCGTGAACTCTGCCGCAAGCATGCCATTTCCGATGCCACGTTTTACATCTGGCGTAAGAAGTATGGCGGTATGGAGGTGCCTGAAGTTAAGCGCCTGAAGTCGCTTGAGGAAGAGAACGCCAGACTCAAGAAGCTGCTTGCCGAAGCCATGCTGGATAAAGAGGCGCTTCAGGTGGCTCTTGGGCGAAAGTACTGACGACAGACCAGAAGCGGGAAGCCGTGATGTTGATGTGTGATGCGACCGGTCTGTCGCAACGTCGTGCCTGCAGGCTTACAGGTTTATCCCTGTCGACCTGCCGCTATGAGGCTCACCGTCCGGCTGCTGATGCGCATTTATCAGGGCGCATCACTGAGCTGGCACTGGAGCGCAGGCGTTTTGGCTACCGTCGTATTTGGCAGTTGCTGCGCCGTGAAGGGCTTCATGTTAATCATAAGCGCGTGTACCGGCTTTATCACCTCAGTGGCCTGGGCGTAAAACGCAGAAGACGTCGTAAAGGGCTGGCAACAGAACGTCTGCCGCTGCTCCGTCCGGCGGCGCCCAATCTGACCTGGTCGATGGATTTCGTCATGGACGCACTTTCCACCGGTCGCAGGATCAAGTGTCTTACCTGCGTCGATGATTTCACAAAGGAATGCCTGACGGTCACTGTTGCCTTTGGGATTTCAGGCGTTCAGGTCACGCGTATTCTGGACAGCATTGCACTGTTTCGAGGCTATCCGGCGACGATAAGAACTGACCAGGGGCCGGAGTTCACTTGCCGTGCACTGGATCAATGGGCCTTTGAGCATGGTGTTGAGTTGCGCTTAATCCAGCCGGGCAAGCCAACGCAGAACGGATTTATTGAGAGCTTTAACGGACGATTTCGCGATGAATGTTTGAATGAGCACTGGTTCAGCGATATCGTTCATGCCAGGAAAATTATTAATGACTGGCGGCAGGATTATAACGAATGCCGCCCGCACTCCACGCTGAATTATCAGACACCGTCTGAATTTGCAGCGGGCTGGAGAAAGGGTCATTCTGAGAATGAAGATTCCGACGTTACTAACTGAGTGTTGTATCTAATCGTGGGGGCAGGTCATTAAAGCTATATAGGGAGATTATCACACTCAGTAAAACAGAAGAGATTACAAGCAATTCAGTATATGGTGACATGCCGAACGACCAAATCATAAGAGAAATAACTATCCGATGTAGTAGATAAAGTGAATATGAAGAAGCACCCAATAGCATCATAAATGAACTCACTTTGAATTGATTGTCAAAAAACACCAATGTCAGAACCATTATAAAGGAAGGTATCCCCCAAAAAACAAATCTATTCGGTATATCACCAAAGTACATTACAAACAAACACACACACAAGATAAAATAAATGTAAATTTTATTTAGTCTAATTTCTCTGACATACGTTAATCGCAAAAACGCAATTAGCATACCAAGAGCAAACTCAAACATAATTTCATTATGATAAAAAATTAAACTTGGAATATATCCACTTATAACAAACAAGCAAACAACAAAAAATGATGTAAGTAAACCAGTCCATTTTCTTGTAATGACAATGGAAATCGAAAATAAGACGTAGAATACAACCTCGAAATTCAGCGTCCATCCAACACTATGAATTGGTAGGTATGAGCCTTGTAAGTTCTTAACCGGTATAAAGAGAATGCTTTGTATAAATGTATAAATATTAACTTCACTTATTGGGTAAAGTGAGTGATTTATGAGAAGTATCAGACTGAATATCAAGGTTGAAATCCAATACATCGGAACAATTCTGATGGCACGATCAAAAAGAAAATCATAGAACGTTTTTTTTGTCGCACAAAATGAATGGTAAATAACAAACCCACTAATAACAAAGAATATGTCAACACCAAACGCCAATTTTTCTCTCAAAAAAAAATCTAAGTAAGCATAGCCTGTGTGCAGTGGGTATTGCCTGCATGCGTGGTAAATTACTATTGCTATTGCCGCATAAAAACGCAGCGCTTGTAGGCTTCTTATCATAATTGATAGTCCACATAAAAGATTTAATGATAATGTGGAGAATTGACAAAGTCAATATGAATGCAAATGAAATGCTGGTGATACTGGCGGCTTTTATAATACTTAAGTTGAAAACCCGTACAATACTACAACGCGAAATAATAGCACAAAGAAAATAATTAAGTTAAATTAACTCATTTCATTTTTGACGGAGTAGGCTAGTTAATTTCTGGTGCATTGGAGGTATCAACGGCTTCCAGTATATCTAGATATTCCAGCCACAAAGAGTACTGCACTTTCTCTGTATCGCTGACCCGAAACCGCAGCGTTTTCGTTACATTACCGATGAAGAATACCTGACGATTTATGAACACGCCAGTGAGTCGGTTAAAGCCGCAATGGAAATAGCTTATTTATGTGCAGCGAGGGTATCCGATGTCCTGAAAATGGACTGGCCGCAGATAATGGATAAGGGAATTTTTATTCAGCAGGGCAAGACGGGAGTTAAGCAGGTTAAAGCATGGACAGATCGCCTGCGCGTGACAGTTAATATTTGCAGATCGTAGGGGGAAACGGGGTCAGTTATTAAAACCATGTATGGAGAGCATTACTCTAACAAGAGGTTTAATGAGGCATAGCGAAAAGCAAGAATAGCGCAGCAAACTATCTCGGAAGGCCTCTGGATTGCACTTTCCATGATCTGAAGGCTAAAGGCATTTCTGACTACAGATAAACAGAAATTCAGTGGGCATAAAACAGAATCTCAGGCTCTCGTTTACGACAGGAAGGTAAAAATAAGCCCCACCCTGAACAGAAAAATGTGATTTACACCATAGCGTCAGACATTACTCTGGCGCTATTTTTTCTCACTAGATTTTCTCAACGGGATATGTGTCACTGACAACAGGAAGGGTAAGTGCTTGAATAGTGGCGGAGAGAGGGGGATTTGAACCCCCGGTAGAGTTGCCCCTACTCCGGTTTTCGAGACCGGTCCGTTCAGCCGCTCCGGCATCTCTCCGTTTTGATGGTTGCCATCATGCCAGGTAATTTGGCATTTTAACAGACCCTGTCCCTTCAATTTTGTTCAAGTGACGAGTTTGCGAGCAAAACGATGATTAAGTGGCCCTGGAAAGCACAAGACACCGCGCAAAATGAATCTGCTCAGTGGGAGGAAGCCCTTGCAATCCCCCTGCTTGTGACGTTGACTGCGCAAGAACAAGCCAGACTCATTGCGCTGGCAGAGCGATTCCTGCAACAAAAGCGACTGGTAGCCCTACAAGGCTTCGAACTTGATTCACTGAAAAGCGCGCGCATCGCTCTGCTTTTCTGTCTACCGGTTCTGGAACTGGGAATCGAATGGCTGGATGGCTTTCATGAGGTACTCATCTACCCTGCCCCCTTTGTTGTCGATGACGAATGGGAAGATGATATTGGCCTGGTCCATAACCAGCGCGTTGTTCAGTCCGGACAAAGCTGGCAACAAGGGCCGATCATTCTGAACTGGCTGGATATTCAGGACTCCTTCGACGCATCCGGTTTTAACCTTATTATTCATGAAGTTGCGCATAAGCTCGACATGCGAAATGGCGATCGCGCCAGCGGCATTCCGCTGATTCCCCTGCGGGAAGTCGCCAGTTGGGAACATGATCTGCACGCCGCGATGAACAATATTCAGGATGAAATTGATCTGGTGGGTGAAACCGCATCGAGTATTGACGCCTATGCGGCTAGCGATCCAGCAGAATGTTTTGCCGTTCTGTCGGAGTATTTCTTCAGCGCTCCGGAGCTCTTTGCACCACGGTTCCCTGCGCTGTGGCAACGTTTCTGCCAGTTTTATCAGCAGGACCCTCTGCAACGCCTTCGTGATAGTGAAGACGATGATTCTTATAACCCCGCGCAGGTTCATTGATCCCTCGCATTGAGGATTAATTAACCACTTGAAAAGGCGTGCTAATTATACTGTTGACACGCCATAGCGAGGTCAGTATCATGCGCCTCGTTCACACAATTCCTCTGTAGTTCAGTCGGTAGAACGGCGGACTGTTAATCCGTATGTCACTGGTTCGAGTCCAGTCAGAGGAGCCAAATTCTTGTTTTCAGGCGTACTTAAAAGTACCTATATGATTAGGTTTCAATAAGTTAGCGTGAAAACCTTTCCCGATGCGTATCTGGTTTCCCCTGCGCATCCGGCGAAATTGGTGGTCTGATTTGGGGTCATTTCAGTTCGATAATGGAGTGACCACCATATGTCCCTGTCCGACGCGAAAATCCGCAGTATTAAGCCTTCCGATAAACCCTTTAAACTGACTGATTCTCAGGGCCTGTATCTGCTTGTCAATCCGGGCGGTTCACGCCTCTGGTATCTCAAATATCGCTTCAACCGAAAAGAATCCCGTATAGCATTAGGTGCCTATCCGCAGGTCTCCCTTTCTGACGCCCGCCAGCAGCGCGACGGTATTCGTAAACTGCTGGCGCAGAATATCAATCCCTCACAGCAACGCATGACTGAAAAAGCCGCTGCTTCACCAGAAAAATGCTTTGAAGTTGTCGCTCTGAAATGGCACAAAACCAACAAGAAATGGTCGACTGACTATGCGGAGCGCATCCTCGCCAGTATGAAAAATCATATCTTTCCGGCAATCGGTCATCTGCCCGTCACGATGCTGAAAACGCAGCATTTCACGGCACTGCTGAGAGTTATCGAGGATAAAGGCTTTCTGGAAGTCGCGTCCCGAACCCGGCAGCAACTCTGCAACATCATGCGCTACGCCGTGCAGCAGGGACTGACCGAAAGCAACCCAGCGCAGCATCTGGAAGGCGTCACCGCGCCGCCGGTGAAAAATCACTATCCCGCCCTGCCGCTGGAGAGGTTGCCCGAATTGTTTGAGCGTATTGGCGACTATCAGCAGGGACGGCAGCTTACGAGACTGGCGGTGGTGTTGACTCTACACCTGTTTATCCGCTCCAGCGAACTGCGATTCGCCCGCTGGAGCGAGATAGATTTCAGACACAAAATCTGGACCATCCCCGCCACCCGAGAGGCGATAGATAAAGTTCGTTTTTCAGGTCGTGGGGCAAAAATGCGCACTCCGCATATTGTGCCATTGTCCCGGCAGGCTATAGCTATTCTGAAGCAAATACAGGAAATCTCCGGTCATCTGGAGCTGGTCTTCCCCGGCGACCATAACCCATATAAGCCGATGAGTGAAAATACCATCAACCGGGCGCTGCGTCTGATGGGCTACGATACCAAAACCGACATCTGCGGGCATGGCTTCAGGGCAATGGCTTGTAGCGCACTGGTGGAATCTGAACTCTGGTCGCGGGATGCCGTGGAGCGGCAGATGAGCCATCAGGAGCGCAATAGCGTGCGTGCGGCGTACATTCACCGCGCTGAGCACCTCGACGCCCGCAAAGCTATGATGCAGTGGTGGTCGGATTATCTGGACGTCAGTCGTGACGGGTACACTGCCCCATATATTTATGCACGACTGCATGGGATGGTCTAAGTAAGGTGACTGCTCCTGTAATAGTTTAGCCCTGCAACACCCGAAAAATCTCATCGGGTGTTCTCATTGCTGCAACAGATTTAGGTACTCTATGCTAGCTTACTCCACCACCTCGCTGACCCTTTTTCTTGTTGTTCGAAATTTCCCAGGCTCCCGAGCAGGCATTCCATTTTTGATATAACTCACCTACTCGGCCTATGACTTCTGATGAAAATCACGCCTGTCAATCATTGATGGCATCATGACATGTCATTGATAAAAATGATTATTCCCCTATAGTCGTTACGTCACACCTCATATTTCCTCAGGTTTGTCGTACAATCCTTCATCACGGGGATATCTCACTTATAACTGTCGGCGTTTTACCTATTTGAAAGTTTAGCTTTATACAAATTCGCGATATGGCAATCAGAACTGACTTATTTTTTCGCATTAGTACTTGAAAACAAGCGAAGCGGCCTCACTATCGATCCTGTTCACAACAAATGTGGGGTTACTATGAGTCTTCAAAACAAATTCATGAATTTTCATGATGCTATCAAGTTAGGCAGACAGGATCTAGAGTACACAACGGCACGTCTGAAGGACGACAGCATCACAGCGGATATCAAAAAACGCTTCAAAGAAGATGGCTATCCAGTCGTTGAGGATTTCATTCAGGGCTCATTGGCGACCAGCACAGGTATCCGGGAAAAAGGTCAAGATTTTGATATTGATCGTGCTATCGTCATTGAAGCCGATTTAGCGCCAGAAAATCCCATTACACCTAAGTTGGCTGTTTTGGAAGTGCTTGAGGATCGGGGCTTTAAAAACGCTAAGATAAAAAAGCCTTGTGTCACAGCTGATTACAAAGCCGATGACCTTCATGTTGACATCCCCATTTATCGTAAATACGAAAACGGACAGTACGAGCTTGCGGTTGGTAAAAAACATTCTGATGAGAACAATCGAGAGTGGTCCCGGTCTGCACCCCACGAACTGATCGATTGGGTAAATAGTTACGATAAAAATGGGGTATATGGTTCCAAAAAACATGACCAATACCGCCGCATTGTCCGGTATCTTAAGCGCTGGAGAAACGTCACATTTAGCGAGGATGTTCGGCGCAAAATCTATTCAATAGGTATTGCTGTTATGGTCAAAGAGTGCTTAGCCTCTTCAATCAATGATGAAGGCTTCCCGAATGATCTTTCTGCTCTACGTTCGACCATAAATAACATTCTGAATTATAGCAACTATTTTACTTTGGTTGATGTGGATAAATACAAGGTTAAAGTTGCTCTGCCGGTCAGCCCTTTCAGAGACATTTTTCATAGTAGTAGCACTGCTACGGGCACGCAACTCCGTAACAAGTTTAGCTCGTTATCAAAAACACTTGGTAAAGTTGCTGATGAAGAAGATGAGTCCAAACAATGTGAGCTGTTACGCAGTGTATTTGGAGATGATTTCCCTAAGTGTGCTTCGTCATCATCTGCATCGTCGGTTGCTAAAAAAACAGTGTATGCGTCCGCAGGCGCGGTAGGGACATCTCAGGGCGCATGAATTATTCAGAAATTCAAACACATTTAACAGAATGCGGATACAAAGTATCCGTCTTCCCTTACGGCTCTGCGGGAAATGATTCTTTCACCGTCGAACTTGAGATTAATAATTTTTTAGTTACTTTGCTTCATATTGCCGTCCCTGAATTAACCCAAATGCCCAGCTTTCTTTTAGGAGACCCATCGGCATTGCCTAGGCTCGCGCATACTACAATTCATGCAGATAAACGCTACGCGAGTATCTGTGTAAATGTTCCTGATGCTGTATCCGTAAACTATGAACGCCCAGAACTGGCATTTGAGGAGTCACTCACAAGGCACATCGCATTGCTGACTAATGCTTTATCAGATAGCGAATGGAATAATTCTGAGCTAATTAGAGAGTTTGAAGCTGGTTGGCTAAATATAGTTGCCCAAAACACTGCTCCATTTCTCTGCTTGACTGAAAGCAAAAAGATGGAAGAATTATGTGTTTTAAAGCCACGTAAAAATATTGTCAGAGGACTGGGATCATACTATGTGGGATATGCAGCTGAATGTGTACCAGACAACATTTTTTCACCGATTAATCAGCTCATAACAGATCGAGAAGCAACTAAGGGACGAGGATTTGTTATACCCCTTAGTATCGCGACACCTGCACCTAAGCAGAGAGAAGACCTTGCCGATTGGTATCTTTCCCTATTAGCTGATTTACCGGTGGCAGTTCGAACCAAATTGACGCAACAATTCTCTCAGCAACGCTCCCATGAATTTTGGCTCATTTTTAATTCCCCTACCCCATCAGGAATGACATGGTTTGGTATTTATTTTTCACTAAAAAGCTCTGTAAAAGGCAGGAAACACCTACCCTTTAAAGGATCTCATTTAGTGGAGTGGGAGCTAACGCCCTTAGAAGTATCAACTTTTAACCAAGATAGACTTATGCCAAGGAGTGGTGCCGAGCAATGTCTTCTTCGTAAAAAGGTGTTGCTTGTAGGATGCGGCTCAGTTGGTGGTGAAATTGCAGACAAACTTGCAGCCTCTGGTATCGGTCATATTACGTTATGTGACCCTGATTATCTTTCGCTGAATAATCTTTATCGGCATATTCTTCCTCCTGCATATGCTTTATCTCGAAAATCACTCGCGCTTTGGCACAGCCTGACAAGTAAATACCCCTGGATTGCGATCGAACATTATACTGACAGATTACTTGAGTTAAGGCATAGGGCATTTCTGTCGCAATTTGATATTATCATCATAGCGATAGGCTCACCTACCCATGAACGATTATTTCATGACTACTTGCTTAAGGAAAAAATTGGTACTCCAGTTATTAATACTTGGGTTGAAGGATATGGTATTGGTGGGCATGCAGTTCTGGATATTCCCGCCCAAAAAGGCTGTTTGCGGTGTGCATATGTTGACCCTTCCGACTTCTCTCGAGGACTCGCATCAAACCTGAACTTCCTGGCACCCAATCAGGATTTGACAAAAAATCATGCTGGATGCGGAGATGCTTTTTTGCCATACACTTACATCGCATCAACTCAGACAGCCCTTATTACTGCAGATCTTGCTGTTAAATATCTTCTTGGTAAAGTCCATGATTCATCAAAAATTAGTTGGAAAGGAAGTCCAGTTGATGCGAGCGAGAATGGATTTAAGCTAAGCGATAGATATCAAGCATTTAACCGCTCATTAGAAATATTACCCCTGTACAATACTGAATGTGATATTTGCAATGAATAATTCTGAATCAATTACTATTGACACTACAAACTTCAGGATTAACATCCCAAAGACAGTGAGTGATACCTGGCTAAGTTACCGGCAAAGTCGCTCAACGGCCCCCGAAGCATTTGGTGTCCTCATTGGTAATAAAGATCTTGGAGTGGAACATTATCACTTAGTCGAAGTTACCGTTCCTCAGAATGGGGATCGATGTTCCAGATTGAGTTTTACGCTTCAAGATCCTGAACATCAACGCAGAGTTGATCATCTGCATCAAAGCTCCAGCGGTCAATTGATCTATCTTGGTACATGGCATACTCACCCGGAAAAAGTACCCCATGCTTCATACACAGACATTAGGGACTGGAAAGAGTGCAATTCACGGAATAAAGAGAGGCAACTTTTTTTCGTAATAATTGGAACAGAACAAAATGCATTATATTATTTCTTAGAGGGAAATCTTCTACGGCAAGAGTTCTAATATACAATCATAAAAGAAGGTAGAACAATGAATACTATTGATAAAGAATTTTTCAACCAAACTCACTTTCCTCCTTTTGATACGATAATCAATGTTAATGAATATATTAGACTTCTTGATGAGAAAGTAAAATGGGATGAAGTTATTTACTTCACTGATGACAATAATAAAAATTCACTTATCGCTCTCCAATTTGAATCGAATGTAGTGTCTGCAATGCGTTTTAATTTCCCTTTGGATGAACTAATTTTAATAATTCAACGTTTATGCCAAGGAAAGAAGCCTCTTAAGTTGGCTATTCTTCAGGGAATATCATTAGAAAGTGCACATGTAGCCAATTTGAGATCAATTCAGCAAGTTCTTCAACTATGCCAATTTCAGACAATAAAAATTACTACAAATGAGATCAGGAGATTCCTGAAATCCACGGGTGGAACTAAAGCAAAGGGACGCGGCGAAAATTTTAGCAAACTAACGAAGGATGAAGTATGGAAAGATAGTCACGGTCGATGTATGTTTACCGGTTGTGGACTGCGTCTGAATATGGATGAATTAACCGGTGCGCATGGAAACTTTAGTTATCTAGCACATAATGTTGCGTCATCAGAAAGGGGGGAGCGTGGGGTAGCTGTTCTATCAGAAAAATTATCCAATGATCCCAGCAACGTACTTTTACTCTGTGACAAGCACCATCGATTGATTGATAAAATTGCTGGATGCGATTATCCTGCTTCTCGCCTTTCCGAAATGCGCTCAAGACATTGCCACACATCTGAGCTGTTGTTAGATGGCTTAAGCTATGAACCAGTAGATGTCTATGTCCTACTTTGGCCTGTCAATGCCCAGGTTATTTCTGCTCCTGGTTCAAAAGAAATAGCAGCCTCGCTATCATCAATGCGGCTTAGAGCTTTAGGTGCTTCTAATATTATTGAAACTTGCGGAGAAAGTTTTTTCCTTCAACATGGCTCTGACAGGGAACAGATAATTTCTCTGATTGAGAATTCAGCTCAGCAGATTCGAAATCAGACACGTAATAAAAATTTTAAAGCTGCATTATTTGCGTTTGGCCCTATGCCTGCTCTTGTTGGGCTCGGTGCCCTTTTAGGGAATAAAGGACAATTTTTCCCAATGCTCCGCTACAGAGATGGCGGATGCTGGATGTGGCCTAAACCTGAACCTGTTGGAAATTTTTACTCTGTTGAGGGCTTGGAATCACTTATTGTTCATGATGAAATTGTTGTTTGTATAAATTTTACTGCCATAGTTCCCAAACTTGTAAGCAAAGCACAAGAGCTAAAATCCTTAAAGGGTTGCTGTATTGTCAGCTACACTTCAACAGTAGATTTCATGGGAAATGGCGCAATACCTCATCCAGAAGATGGCATAGCATTCTGTGCACGATTACAACAAGATTTGCATAATTTTAAAAACCAATATGGGGTAAATCGAGTCCATCTTCTGATTTGTGCATCCAACGCAGCCTCAGTTTTTGTCGGTCAGGCATGTGATTTACATCATCCAGATATTCTTGTTTATGATTTTTCTGAGGAAGGGATGGAACCAGCATTGTTGATTCAGAACAATTCAGTAATAACAAAAGTGTCACATCCCGGTGTTTGATATACTATCTAGTCCTGTTGCGCCTATTCAGGCGCAACAGGATCGACTTAATTAGTCTGTAACTAATTTTTCGATAATCATCACCAAAATTTGCGATACACCGCCAGCAGAGACAATCAATATTAGGTTCCAACAAACATAGATAAATATGGGTTATCCTCCGGAACAACATCACCAAAAATAAACTCTGGTTTTTCCAGAAAGTACCCTTTCAGCCGCCGTGTTTTACGGGGCCCCTTCACTTCACAGGTAAAAATATTTGTACCATCATTGTCGTAATAGTGAAGTGACAGTCGCTGAAACGCCCTCTGAACAGGTTTCCACTGTTCTCCAGTCTCTCCCGTCGTGGACTGGATATACAGCTTAAAAATTCCCGGTGAGACCAGGAATACCCTACCGGCAACCATATGAACTGGCGCACCGGATTCATTAATCATCATCTTCCGGGTCCGAATACCTTCCCGCAACCAGTCGACAAACCCCTGGCCTGATACGGAACGGCTAGTAGTCCTTGGCTCCGCACCAGTCAACTTTTCTTCAGTGATGTCTGTTCGCTGAGTCAGAGAAATTCCGCCCATCGGCTCTTCTATCGGCGAGACAAAGTCATTGATAATTTCCTCATCCGATAGTGCAGGTGCAAATAGAGAAAGTGTCAAATCTGCCAGAGATTCCCCTTTTCCGGTAATCTGTCCAACGGGAATCTCTAATGCTATCTCTGGTTCGGCGTTTTCATCCAGGTTGGAAGTTTGCGGCGCTGTCGCGTCTGGAATAACCTGACCAGCAAACAGTGTCGGCCGCTCCTCCTGCGTCCCCCAAATTCGTGACGGCGATAATCGCAGTAACGTTAACGGGCAGCCCGGCGCCCAGCCACCGTCAGCTTTAATCTCACATGACCAGACAGCCTTATCTTCCGACGTCGGGATAATCAGCCCATGCGCCTGCATTTCATCAAACAGCCGAACATTGCTATCAGGCACGCTGGTCACCCCCTGTTGTAGCAGCCAGGCCCGAACCCTGTCAGCAGTAGTTTTACTGATAAGCCACAGGGCATCTTCAGTCAGCCAGCCGTCTGAGCCTGAATGGGGATTACTTAGTTTAAACTGAGTCTGTACCAGTTGACGCAAAGCCGTCAGCATCTGCTTCGCTAGCGACGGTTGCGGACGTTCCAGTGCGGTGCTGGCATTCGCCCCCATAAACTGAGCCACCGATGCTCGATCTGCTTCCTGTACCAGTTCGCCCATAATACCCGCCCGGTCGTAATGCCCGTTGATACAATATAAAAATGACGTGTATAACTCCTGATACTGTGCCAGCCAATTAAGAGCAGTAATGGGCAGAATATGAGTTGCCAGTAATCCCCCAACTACCGGATGAAGCTGATGATCACGTTTCTTGTGGTACTTCAATCGGTACGGTTTACTAAGTACTCCTTGCCACGGATACCAGGGCTGCTCATCATCCGTCGTCACCAAGATATCTGTGGCTATCTTCCCGACATCATGCAGTAATGCCGCGTAGATAACCCCCGCCGTCCACGCCTCCGCTTCTCGGGCCTGATCTTCAGGCGCAGCACCTGCCGGGAGAAGATGGCGCTGACGTAATTTCGCGGCAAACGCCATAACTTCCAGAGTGTGGTCCAGTAGACCACCGGGATGGGAATGATGGTGGTATTCCGAAGCGGGTAGTTGCTGCACCAGTTCTGCAAATCGCCTGACCGGGATCTGATACAACTCCGTGAATAACGCCCCGGAGAGTGAGGTTCGCTGCCAGATAATTCGCATCAGTTGCTGCCGTAATGGGCTTGCCAGCAGGCTCTCAGCCGACATGGGATTCATCCAGCCTGGTCTGGTTTCCGGTACCATTGCTGCGGCAACCGGTCCAGACGGAATATCTGATCTTCTGAGCCATCTCAGCTTTGCATGAATGCCTGTTTTCATGAGTCCAGCCTTTCATTTATTCATTCTGCTCCAGAACTGATAGCACTCCAGCAGGAATGCCGTGATTGTTTTACCCTGCTCTGTCGCTGCAATCTTGATTTCGCGATGTAATAGCGGATTGATACGGATCTGGATCGGTTTTGTTTCGCCGGTTTGATGATCGGTAGTCGTAACTTCAAGCGGACGGGGCGTTACGGGAGATAATTTCAGTGGTTTCTTTGCCATAAGGGATCCGGAGTCTGAAATCATGAAATGCAATGTTCATGATTTCAGTTTGCTGGTTCAGGGACGGCTACTGACGCGAGTGCCAATTTCGTTGATGACATTTCTGGCCTGCTGATTAAGCGTTTTCCAGGGCGTTTCAGTAATAGAATATCCGGCATCCAGCGCAATACTGTAGCCCGGTTTGAACATAAGGAACGACGTGGCGCAGGCAAACTGCCAGGCGGAAATCGTCTGAATGGCGCTGCGACCTTCGGCCTGACTCGGCGCTTTACCGACCACATAGAACAGGCGACTATGGGGAATCCCTTTATGCACCAGCTCACGCCCCAGCAGCAGTGAGGGTTCCAGATCGTCGAGTGAGGTTCCGGTAGCAATCACCACAAGATTTGACTGACGGGAAATATCAAGAGAGGAAATATCGACAAACGGTCGGGTATCAACAATCAGGAACTGGTAATTGCTGGCGGCTTTGAGTGCCACATCATGTCGGCGATAAACCCCCGTTTCTACAGCAGGATAAATCCCTGCGTTATCGCGACGTTCCGACCACTTTGCGGAAGTCTGTTGCTGGCTGTCGAGGTCTGCCAGATGCACTTTTTTGCCGGAACGGGCAAATTCAACGGCAGTCGCACGGGCGAGAGTGGAGCGGCTGACACCGCCTTTCTGGCTGATGAAGCTGATAATCATACTGCCTCCTGACGCAAAATAATGAATGCAGGGGGAACATTGCCGAAAAATAAACCGCATGGCGGCAATAAACTGTATTCACGTCGGACATAATTTTATGAAAACACACTTTCATGAAAATCGGTTTTCTTGTTCAGTGAGATATCCTTTATCTCCAGGTCTTTTCTGGTAAAGCCTGTTACCTCTTAACCCCCTTTACCCTTGCCCTTTCCTTTAAATCCTTTCCTGCGAGGAATAAATTCATGAATATCTGTTTTCATGAAAAAAAAATGGCAAAAAAAACCCTCCGTAAAGAAGGGTATTTCGGTAATAATGAATCACAACAAACCATGTTCAGCGAACGAATAATGATTCTCACCAGGGGAGACAATCATATGGTCCAGCGTTTTAATATCCAGCATAGAAAGACATTTCACGATATGCTCTGTCACCGTTTTATCTGTCTGACTGGGATTAACTTCACCTGATGGGTGATTGTGGGCCAGAAGAACTGCCGCAGCATTTCGCAGCAATGCTTTGCGAGCAATAATACGGGGATGAATGCTTACATGATCCAGCGTGCCGCTGAATATAATTTCAGCTTCAATAATCCGGTTCTGATTATCGAGGAATATTACGCAGAAATGCTCCCGTTCATGATCGCTTAACTGCAGACGCAGATAATCAACAAACATTGCCGGACTCAC
This sequence comes from Citrobacter amalonaticus Y19, assembly GCF_000981805.1. Classification (NCBI taxonomy): domain Bacteria; kingdom Pseudomonadati; phylum Pseudomonadota; class Gammaproteobacteria; order Enterobacterales; family Enterobacteriaceae; genus Citrobacter; species Citrobacter amalonaticus. The sequence goes on from NZ_CP011132.1 coordinate 2,126,659, forward strand.
AATTCCTGGTTCCGACTCTGCTGCCATAAAATCACTTTTTATCGCTCTGAGGGCGCGTTCAACCAGTTCTTTTGTTGCTTGAGAAGTTGTGTATTGCAGTGTAATTTCGGACATAGTAAGACTCCGGTGTAAAAAAGAGGGATTGAGTTGGAATAAGGAGGACACCACGCGTGATGCGTTGCTCGTTTTCAGGTGCGTGAGCATTAAAGGGCGTGAACTGAGTTCACCAGGGCGCTGCTACAGCAGCAATATGCAGAGCCAGTATGCTGATGGCTGTATAGAGTAAATACCGGGAATTAATTCTCAGTAATAAAAGAAACCGTTGTCTGATTTTTGTACCAGTGATAACCTGTGTTCATATTTTATTCAGTACAGGAAGTGCAGAATGAAACAGCAGAATATTGGATATCGTCTTGGTTTCCGGACCCGTCAGTTTGTACGCTGGCTCAGCGTACAGGAAATCCGACTGCAGCAGCGTGGCGTACCGTACTGGATAACAAAACTTCCTCTGTATCTTTGCATTGCCGCTGCGGTGGGATTGCTGCTTGCTGGCGCACTGTTTGCCGCGTTATGCCTGGCACTGATGATATTTATGGCTTGGTACCTGAATACTGCGGCTAATGGAAGAAGCGAAGGCCCAAAGGGAGACGAACCTTCGGATGGTTATAATGCAACAGGACCCGAAGGCCCTGGATTTTATTACAGCGGTAGGAGAATCGACGACTAAGAAGTTATCTTCCTACTTTCCGTGCGATAACATCACCCATCCTTCCACCTGATTTATTGGCGTCGGCTGATCCTGTAATAGCAGCCCGTTCGATCACCCCTCCCAGTTGAACTCCAGCCCATCCCAGCGCCCCCATCCAGAATGCAGGGAGCACGATAAACATCGTTCCCATCACAAACTGCATAATCAAATCGTCCTGGGTATTCTGTATCCCGGCCAGATTCCATGAACTGTGGGCATCGCCATCGTACAATAACGTCAGCATCCAACCGTCCAGCCAACGAGCCAGCTCCCACCAGAAAGTCAGGAACATCAGACCGAACTGCGCGAACGTCAGCGTCAGCACCGTTTTGATGCTGTAGGCAGAGAACACCGTCACCAGGGGGATGCAAATCACCAACACCATTAACAGAATAGCCTGCACCATTGGTAATGCCTGACGTAGTGAATCAAAAGCCGGAAACGCCGCCAGTGATGCCAGCGAATGGCCCAACGCCGCCCCCGTTCTGGCAAGACTATTGGTCAGAGTCGGGTCAACGTTACCGCCATAGCCCCTATACACCAGCCCGTCCTGCGATACCGTCATATTGCGCGGACTGATCAGCGCTCGCAGTACCGCCTCTTCATAGTTTTCCTTGCTGTAAGCCATTTTCTTAAATGACTGCCAGACATCCGGCTTAACCTGTGCCAGCAGTCGGGGTTTCAGTCCCACATCCGCATCAGACCACCACTGTTTGCAGGTCGGGTAGCCACCATTTCCCGTATTCACCAGTCCTGCATCCCGATTACTGTCATACGGCCAGGCGCTTCGTGGCGAACGGGCATGGTCAGTATCGTAATACCCTACCTGCGTCATAAATCGCGAGGAACCCGGCCAGGCCACATCCAGACTTTCGCCCAGGGTAAGTTCACCACCGCGCTGCTTCAGCCGTGAAAGTGATGGGGAATAGCACTCCATTACAAAATCACGCAGTTCCTGCCCTAACACCGGGTCGCTGATGCGGGTATGCTGCACTTCAAACCTGAGTTGTCGCAGGTCCGGTTTACACGGCAGCGTGGCAGTGGCAGCGCTGACCATCCCTTTGGATACAGCATGGATCAGATACCACCACACCGGCACCGCCGCCGTCTGACCGGAAATATCACTCACCAGTGGCGCATAACCTGACTGCTCCGGCGCGACAGGCATGGTGAAATTGCACTGTTTCGAGCGGTCGGTGTTGTACTTCATTTGCGTGATATCGATATTCAGCAACGGAACGCAGGTAAACATAATGACCAGTAGCGCCACATAAATCGTATTCTCCATCCAAGCCAGCGTCAGCCCGCCCGCATCACCTTCATCGGCACCCTGTTCCCGCGCTTTCAGCCAGAGGGATAACAGTTTCATCAGCAGCGGCAGCGCAAACAACCCCGTCGCCGTAATGGTGTCCCATATTCCGTTACTGATAAGCCAGCCCAGCAGCGTCAGGGCATACTCCAGGTAGCTGTATGTCGTCATGCGCCGTTCCCCTGTTGCAGCAGGTTACTGACTTCATTAACCGCCAGCAGAACCAGCGACCAGCCAGCAATGCGTTTCAGATGCGCCCTGCTCTGAACAGATAAACGCCGGTACAGAGAAAAACCAATGACGATACCCGAGATGTAGAGGCTTAACCGCCAGGCCAATAATCCATATCTCACCTGATACAGCGTATTTTGCAAAGACATCTCCGGGGACGTGAAGCGAAGTGTCAGTCCAGCGATAATCGCTACCCCGGTTAGCAGACCCACAGCCATCAGCGTAGATCTTAAACGTATCCATATAACATACATGGTTACTCCTCCCCGGCGGATTTGCTGAGATCATTCACTCGTTTGCTACCATCATCCTCCACGCTGACAGCCTCACCACGGGTGGCATCACGCAGCGTCTTACGTGTCAGAACGGAAGTACTGGCGTTATCTGCCAGCATTCGCCGCATCTCAAGTTCGAGCCGAAGCTGGTTCAGTTCCTGGTCAAGCTGCATCGTGGTCTGATTCAGTTGCGTTTGCGCCTCTTTTTCCGCCGCAATATTGGGTTCCCGCGCCCCAGCCAGAAGTGTGCGCCGGGCCATCAGCGCCTGTTCCATCACGCGGGCCAGCGCCATCTCACCAGATAAACGCTGTACCAGTACCGCTGCATCAGGATCGTCACGCAACGCCTCCACTACGCCACGTGTCAGTTGCAGGCTACCTCCAGAAGCTTTGCCGAGGTTCTCATAAGTGGGTTTTATGCTGCCGTTAACCAGTTCGGTCAGTACCTCTGCAATTTTTTCCTGCTCTTCGGCAATCAGTGGCGACAGCCCCACCCCAGCCTGCGCACCGGTTTTATCTTCACTGCTGCCAGAAACATCGTTATCCGGCGCGACGTTGATGGTCTGTTCACCGACGACTCTGGTCATCCAGGACGCCGCCTCTTCTGGTTTGCTCCAGACCTGACAGAGCTCTCCCTGGCATTGTGACGGAGAAATACTGCCGGTATCGGTCACACTGCGCTGGTTCAGGATGTTGTACCCAACCCTGGTCGTATCGCCAACCAGCCTGATGGGTTGCTGCCCGCTCCCCCCTCGCTTCTGTCCTCCTACCCAGGTTTTTCCCTTACTGGCAGCTTCCTTCGCCACCTTCTTTTCTGCCCGCACCGCATCTGCTTCACTGACAGCAACACTCTGATAGTTTTCCGCCTTTGCACTTTGAGTCCATGCCGAACCGTAGGCAAAATCGGTCATCTTCTCGGCCATTTTCTGGCAGGTCAGCTGCGATTTATCAAAATCAATACGCCCCTGTAGCACCCCGTTAGTTAGCAGGTCGTAAAGCTGGGGATTAGCACGCTGAATGATCATCGCGGGGAGACTGGCAACAGCAGAAGTGGCAGACTGAATAACGTTGCCCATTAAATCCTGAAACCCCTCAGTTACACCATTCAGTTGGTTACGCACTGTGGTGCTGATATCGAAATTTCCGCACATCAGGTCGGCATTCCAGCCAGCCCGTACATTCAACAATTGCGTGTTACGCCGCGTCAGCGCCGGGGTTATCACCGAGCCTCCGCCAATCTGATAGTAAAGTGCGTCAGCAATCGCCCCCTGCTGATCCACGCTGTAGTTGTTCTCTGCCGCCAGCGCTGTATGGCAGAAAATGCTGGTCAGCATAGCCATCAGGACCGGTTTTATTTTTGATGCCATAGTGATTTAACCTCCGGTACTGCCAAGAAGAGTCTGCCCACGACGCTGACAGCATGAATACGGACGCCAGAGCGTCCAGGCGTAACTGCCATTTGTTGACAGCCGGTCGGCATAGGTATTGATTAGGGTGCGGTCAGGAAAAATGGCGCAGCTCATGCTTATTTGTGGGGTAAGTATCTGCCAGGTGTGATTTCCGGACTTGACTTCCATTACTGGCGATGGCGGCCAGTAACCTGGGCGGGAAGAAGCAACCAGCGGCAGGTAAACATGAAGCTGCCCGGCGCGGGTGACAATATCGGCAGTGCGCTGAGCGACAACGGCCCCGGCCTTATAATCATGCGTTTGCCCCAGCGCACCGGCCCGTGGATAAACATTGCCCCACAGATCACCAGGCTGACCGACTTCACGCAGGCCCGGCGTTAATGCTTCGGGATACAACATCTCCGGTACGCCACTGCGCCACGCCAGCATATCCAGCGTGCTGACAAAATAAGGCTGGAACGGCACGACATTGCTGCTGCAACTGTAGCCGTATGAACTCAGGAGCTTAAAAAAGGTGGCATCTGCCGGGTGACCGAAAGCATCCGAATTTTTGAAACGGATTTTGGTTTTGCTATTTCCGATGCGCGGGTTAGTGTCACCGCCTCCTTCTGCACCAGAAATGGCACTACCGGCAAACGCCATTTCACGCCATGGACTATCACCGGGCGTGTTATAGGCCGATACCACCAGCTCCGGCAGATTGTGTTTCACTCGTACCGAGGTTTTGACCGTACAACCGAACGGTGTACACAGGAGCCAGTAACAGATGCCGACAACACGATACTGCAGGCAGTCCGGAGCAAGAGCGGAGGCAATTATTTGCGGCGTGGTGATGGCGGTGGCTGGCAAAGTCACAGCCAGCAATGACGGAATAAGCGAGCGCAGTGCTTTCATGGCTGCTGCTCCCGCCACATTTCCAGCTTCTGCTGTGCCAGAGCGACATCAGTCGTGCCGTAGACCACAAATTTGTCATCGAACACCACTGCCGGAACCTTTGCGATATCCAGCATCCGGGCATCAAGCAACGCCTGATACGCGCGGTTCAGTCGAGCCTCCTGTAACTGCCAGTCAGGTTGTTGCATTCTCTGCTTTGCCTGATGCTCGGCAACTGCCGGATTATCAGACAGTACCGGAAACAGCGACTGCTCCAGTACCTGAACATTTTCCAGAATCTGCACCAGCACGCCGGGCTGCGGGTCAGCTACCAGAAGTTTTGGTGTGGAATAAACCACCGTCTGAGCCAGTGCGCCGGAGGCCACCAGCGCAGCAGACAGCATAAAAAAAAGGTGTATTCGTAAACGCATTTTTCTCCCTCAAATCATGAAGCGATCTGTGGGATTTAATGCTCAAGAGGCGCAGGCAACAGCAGAGAACTCAAATCCTGAAACGAAGGAAAATTCACAAACAAGTGAACCCGGAAGGGAGATACACTACACCATCGTATTTACCAGCAGAGAACAAACTGCTTTTGCTGAAACGGAAATGAAATTCAAAATATTACTATTATTTTCCGGGTTGGCCGGTCAACCTGAACGAATGATATGCAAAGTTCTGACAGGTAGCTAAGAGCGAGGAACGGCTATTCTTGTACAAACTTCGTCGCTAAATAGCTGCGTCTAATCCCGCTGCACTTGCCATTTATTGACTTGTGGCAGTTACACAAGAGCAACACATCGCGAGATCGGCGTAGTGCCGCTTAGCGGGGAAAACAGCTCCAATCCCTTGTCCTGCAAGGGCTGGAAAAAGTGTAGCACTATTGCGCGCAGCTATTTAGATTGCAGTGAAGCCATTGATTGACAAGTGAGCCGAATCAGACGAGTAGCCAATGAAAGTAAAACTTCGCCAACGATGATATTCTCAGTAAGTCATTTTACTATAAATTTTCCATCTAGTTCGAATATAAGGGAATACTATGCACCACCCAATACCCTCACAGCTAAATGCGCCTGAAACCCTGGATTTTTGTCTACAAGTTGTTCCTGATGCTCACGCAGTATTGATTAACAATGAACCTTTTCCGGGAGCGGAAGTTATGGACTGCTTTCCGAATGTTGAAATGGTAATTGAACAGAATGGTGGCAGGGCTGTTTACGGTTGGGCTATCTGGCAGGTACCAGGAGTTTATATTGAAGCTGAGTTCCACTGTATTTGGGAGAGTGATGATGGTGAAATGCTGGATATTACCCCATATCCTTATCGTACGGACAACATTCTTTTTCTCCCTGATAGTTCGCGGATTTATAAGGGTCAGCAGGTAGATAATATCCGTCAGGCTCTGGTAAATGATCCTGAGGTGATCAGGTGGTTGTACCTTGCCAGAAAACGTTTTGAAATCTTAAATACAGGTGACCTAGCGAACAAGCATGGACGTATTGAATTGCCACCAAAATTAGCCAAAGAGTTCAGTAAAGTTATTGAAGAGACAGAAAGGCTGGATTCCCGACTAAAACGACGGTATTCATGACGAGAGGACATCACTATTACCAGTAACCATTGGGAAAATAATACATACGGAGGTGATGTACGAGTTAGTTGTGTTATGGCGGCCTATGCCGCCATTTTTAATCAGTGATTAGCAAACCCACGAAGTCATACCCGTAATTACGGCTTTAGTTAATGCAATTAACTCCTCGTCAGAAAGATCTTCTAGCTCCTTTCCCGGGTATAGGGCTGGCATCATTCTATTAGCAACATGTTCCAGTTCAATATATTTCCCTAAAAGTAAGGCGTCTTTGTATAGTTCAATCAGTTCTGCTTTCATCAATAAATCCATCATTATATTCAAAAAAACAACAGCCAGGGAAAATTATGTAACTAGGCGATACTGCCTGGCACCGTGATTTCTGTATGTAAACAGTTGGCCTTTCTCTAATTGATTAACTTACAGTGATGTTAAAAATATCGGCTCTTGGCACTTAGCGGTTGGGGTGCAGGCCCGCTAAGACTACAATGAGCGAGGAGCGGAAGGTCGCTTTTGCTCCCGTATTAATAGTGGGTATTAATCAATCGGGAGCAGAACCATAGAGTTAGCTGTTTGATTCAGTATCAGCAACTCTTCTATATTTAGTAAGCAATTCTACTTTACGTAATTCAATCTCACGCATAATGTTTGATTGAATATCATGTATTTTAGAGGGCGACGCACCTTTAACCTTTATATTTATAAAGGTAATGCACAATTCAGGATTCACAGGGGTTTTTCTTCCATATTCACTAAACTCGTATGCAACCTTACATTCACCTGAATAGGATTCATAGCTAATTGTATAACTAGCGACAACCTTAGTAACACGTACATACGGGTGTATGTGTTTCCATTTGACAGATATTATATTCTCTAGATTTCCTTTGACTCTATACTGGTCAATATCTTTTTCGAGGAAATTAGTCACAGCATCTGATTGTTTTTCATAACCAGTAGAATGATCAGGATTAAAATGAACATCATCTATTTTTTGATGGTAGAATAAGTATCCAATATGAAGGGAGGCTAATTCATTAAGGAATTTCACTCTATTTTCATTTTCAAAATCATCCATCAGAACTCTACCTCGATGAGGCGAATGCTCAATTATATTATTGCTTTCCAAATGCCCCTCTATCAAGGTTATGACATTTTCAGCTATTTCTTTAGTTTCCGGAGATGTGTGATTTAGTTTGACATTCATTAAAAGCTGGGAGTTACCAGTGATGCCATTAAAGTCTTTCTTGATTTCCACAGATCCTTTAAAGAATTTCTCAGTTATATACCAATCATCTAGAATATCTGTTTTACAAATTTCGAACTCCATTATTACGGAATTATTACTTCTACCATCTAGGGATGTAAAATCGCTAAAATCTGATATTTCATAATTAATATAACCATTTTTTGTAATTTTACCAACATCTACAAAACCACTAACTTCCTCAAGTAAATCAACATCTTGCTTAAGATCGAAATTCCTAAAATTTACTTTATCTAGTTTTTCCTTTGTTTTAATGCTGCTTAATAAATCATAAGATTCATCAGGGCTTAGTAAAGAGGTGATCAAGTTTGGAACTGTGCCTGATTTTTCAGACACTCCGCAAAAAAGCCCTCTTTCTTTAAGTAGATTATTGATCATTGTAGAGCTACAGTTCTGCTGGCTCACAAGATTTTTCAGTTCATCTCCGGAGGGAATGAAATCAATATCATTTTTCATCAGAAATGCTCCTGAAAGTGCTATTATAAGAATCAACGATTAATGTAATATCCCCTACGACATCCTCAGTGCCATCTTCAAAACCCTGTGCCATTTTGACTTCATCAACTGAAGGGGAGTCTGTGAGTTTATTATATTTATTGAAATAAATCTCATAATGATTTGCGAAATCGGAACAAAGTTTTCTAGCTAATTTATATACCAACCCTAGTGATTCCTTACTATAATTAAAATCGCAAAGTAATATAAACTTTCGCCCATTATCATCAGGCACAGAAATAGGAATTATTGGAGAGGTAATGTATTCAACAGGCATTATCTTAGAATGTCTTGTTGAAGATGAAACATTTAAGGTAGTGTTAAGGCAGAAAAAAGATATTTCACCATGCTTTTTCTTGATAAAGCTTATCGAGTTGTATAAAAATTTAGCTCTTGCGTTATCAACGAGATGTATGGCGTTGAACTTGAGGGTAGAATCGATTCTATGATTGATGATTTCACCTTTAATATTATCATTTGAATCGCTTTCATCATTATTTAAATAAAACAAAACCCCAATATCTTCTTTTCTTGAACTACCTGGAAATTGTTTTGTTATGGTTCTTTTAAACTGGGATTTTGAATAACATTCAATGGTATGTGCCAAGTCTCTGAAATGTGAACGAAAAGTAGTTTTGACTTTATCGTAAGGTACTGATGAATATTTTGCAGAAACAACAACGCTTACTAATGATTGTTTTTGAAGCATAGAGTTGTAGACATACAAAGCATCTATTCCATGTGTCTTTTTAGCATGCTCTCCCACGCAGCAATCTAATTGCTTGTTACTACATAGGTTTTTCCATCCAAAGAGTTTCAGAAAGTCATTGACTATCTCTTCTCCCACCTCTCCGACATATTTTGAGAACTCGCCCATTACCTAAACCGCCGTCTATTAAATTATAATTCTTTATAGTATTAATCTTATTCACATTTATCAACATTAGGAGTAAGCAAGACGAATTTGTAGTGAGTCATCAATCGACTTCTGCCTCTGGCACAGAGCAGCCTGTCAGATTAGGTTTCGCCCTGTGCCGTAACAATGTCAGCTCTTACATGAGCTAATACAATTTATGCGAAAGTATTCAGCCCTCTCAGACTGTCAATCCGCTTGGCAACCTGAATAGCCGCATCCAGTTCACTTATCTCCTGCTCACGCATCAGCTGCGCACGTTCGGCTTTCTCGTGCTTTTCCGTCATCCCCAGCGCCAGAAATAAACTCGGGGGAACGACCCGAAATAGCGCTTCAATTTTCGTCGCCAGCACTACGCCTTCGGTATATTTCCCGGACGCTTTCGTGGCAGACAACAGCAACTGCTTCTGCTCCTGTGTCAGGTTTTTAAACCGCTCCAGTTGCTCAACTTCCTCCGGGGGCATAACCAATAGCTCCCACCATTCAATCATGTTGAGTAGCTTCTTCGCATCGTCCGGGAAGTCCGACAGATTCTGTGTAGCAAGCCATAGCCAGATACCGAGCTTGCGCCACATCTTGGAGCCTTTAGTCAGGAACCGCGCCAGCAACGGGTTAACAGTGATGATGTGCGATTCATCGGTAATATTGACGATGGAGCGGGAGAGATGCTGGTCACGCTCGCCGATATTGTTGATATGGTTAATCAGCGAGATATAGGCAATTGCCAGTTGCGCTTCGTAGCCCTCGCGGGCAAATGTCGCCAGGTCCACCAGCGTGATATCAGCATCCGGCCAGGGTTCACCTTCCCGGTTGAATAGTTCCCCTTCAAAACCAGAGCAAAACATGTTCATACTTTCCGCCATCTCATAGGCACGGACACGGCGGTTCTCTGGCAACGTCGGGGCTTTTGCCAGAGTAAACAGCGCATCGCGCACATCCTGCGTCAGCGTCTGGCGTTTTGCCTGGTGGCAGATCCGGGCCGCATCCAGAATTGCCTGACGTATCATCGCCCGATCCGGACGGGTCAGACGCGCATCCTCCTTCACCTCACCACCAGTTATCATCAACCGGGCCGTGATTTCCATCTCACCCAGAATGTCGCGCTGATCATCGCCATCCTGTTCAGGCTGATCCTCATCATCAGGAATATCGGCGCTGACGGGCTCCTCCACCAGCCGCCAGGCATCAGCAAACAACGGCAGAGTCACGCCACTGCCCGGTTTCAGGCTGATCTTGTTGACGGTCAGGCCATAACGCTTTGCATAATCCGCAGTCAGACCAAAGGAGTTACCGGCTTCAACAATAAACAGACGAGGGCGATGTAATGCCATCAGTTGCGCGATTTTACCGTTGAGCGTGGCAGATTTACCTGCACCGGTCGGCCCCAGCAGAAGCAGGTGACCATTTTTGGAGCGATCGTCTTTATTCAACGGATCAAAATCCAGTGGCGTGCCGCCCCGGTTGAAATAGCTGATGCCTGGATGCCCGGTACCGGTCTCCCGCCCAAAGACTGGCAACAGGTTGGCGATATGCTGGACAAAATTAAACCGTGTATAAAGATTGCGTTTATCCCGCGCCGGATCGAAGTTCGCAGGCAGCCAGCGCAAATAACTGCTCAGCGGTACAACCTCGTCACCGTCCTGTACCGGCACCAGCCCAGCGTTAAGCAACACGCTGTTCAGTTCACGGTTCTGTTTGTTCAGCGCAGAAATATCAGAAGCTGAAAGATAGAATGCCAGCGTGCTGCGATACATCTTATGACCGTCTTTCAGCCACGTTTTCACCTCCTGGCAGTCGGATTTGGTGTATTCAGAGTCCACATTTTCACCGATGGCACGATCTGCCAGGCGGTTAAGATGCGCCTCCAGTAAGTCCTGGGGGTGCACTACCATTGTCAGCGACATCACCGTGGATTCCGGCAGCAGATCAAACAGCGCATTAACAGCATCTCCACGCCGGGTCTCTCCCGTCAGATGCCCCGGTTGCGGCGCTTTTCGCAGGCGGTCAACGACAATCACTTTGTGCGGCAGATTATCAAAATACCAGAGGCCTTTCTCAGCATCCGACACCGGTTCGCTAAACAACAGATTCTCGGCGAAGTCATTCAATATGGGAGGGACGCCCGTTTCCTGCACATCAGGTTCGGTCACTGTATTATAAAACGCCAGTCGGTCATCCTTTACCGGAGCCGGGTTCAACCAACGAACCAGCCAGCGTGAAATGTCGGTTCTGTTCTGGCGACAGGCAGTCAACCCGGCCCCAGCCAGCGCAGAAACCAGACGTTCACAGGCATTATTCAGCGCCTGTTCCGGGGATTGTTCACCATGTGCCATTTTTGCTGGCAGGTAACGATAAACTACCATCCGGGTACGACGTATCTGCCCGCGCCACGGCGTTTTTGTCACTACGTCATCCAGAAACAAACCACCTGATCGGGTAATACTTCTCAGGTGGCGATCCATCTCATCGAGCCATGCTTCACTAAAGGCAGAACCTTTTGCCTCAGGTGTAACATAATCACGCAGCTTCTGCATATAACCACTGAAATCATCCTCGTTCTGGCAGAAAAACTGTATCACCCATGGATGCATGTCAGTTTCGTCAAATGAGTCCTGGAGGGCATCTTTAACGATATCGCGTACGTCCTCCAGATAATGCCGGGAGCGGCCTTCGGTACCCACTGGCGTAATATCGTAGATCGCGGCAACTGAGCATCCGTCATCCAGCAGCAGCGTCTGGCTGTCATCCTGAAACTCCACCCACGGCAATAAATCGGCGAATGAAGGACCTTTCTGATATGCCGCATTTGCTGCCTGCTGCGTCAGTTTTCCGCTGCGTGGTCGGCTTGCATTCTCTCTCATCACAGCGCCTCCGTGCGTTCGCCAGGAAGCGCATAATAAGTGCGGGAATGAAGTGGGAAGACCGTGGTATAACCGGGCACCGGCACCCCCTCACCTTCGGTCAGGTGTGGAAATACATACATAACCATATCGGGGTTAGGCAGACGTTTGAACTGTGTCTGGATCTCATTCTCCGCTGTGCGGGTGTACTTATGTTGCTCCTGGACTGAAATCTCTGTCAGCGGGCGACGTAACTGGCTGCGCTGGTCGTGCAGTGTGGCGCTGCCGCCGGTCTGGCGGCCCCACAGTGATAGCATGGTGGTGTTTTTATCCACGGGTAACAGCGTTTCCTGGGATGTACTGCATCCAGTGATCATCAACACCAGCAGCAAGGGCGTAAGGTGTATAAAGTGATTTTTCATCAGTCCAGCTTCCTTTTGTTCGCTGAGGATTGCGCATATTTCACCTTACGACCCTGAATCTCATAATCAACGGGGATTTGTCGGGTGATATGGATAGCGACGGGGTGACCGGGAGGAACATAGATGGCATCGAACATCTGGCCGTAACGCTGTTTAAACCAGTCAGCGCTCTCTTTCAGCCCGCCACCGAGCGCTTGCCCCAGGACGTATTGACCGCTGCTACCTGTAACTGCAGACGTGACCGAGCCACCATCCACTGTCGTGGTGGTCTGCCCGTTGGAAAAAGCGTCTGCAGCAGCGGAAGAACCCGCCAGCAGGAATTGCGAGCCGATATACTCAGCCGCGTTGGATTTTCGTTCACCGGGAATACACGGCAGACCGTGCGGATCGGATAGCCAGCCAATTTCGCTGCCCTGCCCTTTGTTGCTGTCACTATTAGCTTTGTTACCCGCTGATGGCACAGTGCGAATGGTGCCATCGCGAAAAACAAACGTCATGCTGTGAACCGTGCCACGCACGCAGGAGAGCGTCCAGTCGCCGGAAGCCGTGCCGGATATCACCGCGCCCTCAACATCCGGTAATTCGATACCATTGGCAGTGAGGTTATCCCGGCCAATCAGCACTTTAAACGGATACGGATCGCTCACCGTACCGTTGACCGGTACCCGTCCCAGCAGTGCTGTCATCGCCACTGACCCCGTAAGCGTGCTGTTTTCCGGCAGAGTATAAACGGGTGTTGCTTCGTCAATAGCACGCTCGCCTTTTGCCACCGCCAGAAATTCTTTCTTCTGCTTGCTGATGGCATTTTCTCCGGCATTGCCAAAAGACGATGGAAACTGCACGCCAGAGGCAGCAGATTGCCCGTGTTTGTCTAACGGCCTGGCATCTGCAGGCTCCACCCAGCGTACCGCACCAGCCGGAACATCCTGGTTATCCAGTCCCAGCCCCGGAGGAATATCACCGCCCACGCCAGCACCGGCCAGTGTGCCGGACTTCTGGCTTAGCTGGTTCAGCTTCTGCTGAAAGCTGTCCAGCATTGAAGTCTGTTGTTGCTTCAGCTCTTTGTTAAATGTCTCCCGTTCCCGGTTAAGGGCACTGTTGATTCGCCCTTCAACACTAGTGTCGCGCTCCCGCAGCCGCTGATTTTCTTTCACCAGCGCAGCGCTGTTAATGCGCATTTCCTCCATCTCTGCCCGATATTGCTTCATTTGACCCACCAGCGTAGCAACCGTGTCACGTGGGGTATCGCCATCGATACCCAACGCCTTCATTTCATCACCAGTGAGATCAGCCACCACGTTGCGGTCCACGGTCTGTGTTTCATTGCCGGAGGTACGACAGGCTTTCAGACCAATGAAACCCGCGCCGAGCAGAAGTGACGGGACAAGGATTTTCAGCAGGCTATTCGCTTTAAGCTGCATCACTTATCCCCCTTCGTCTTTTCCAGCACGGGCTCGGGCACAATGGCGCTGTCGGCGCTGCCATCCGTCACCAGATACACGACGGTGGTGTCCTCCGGCGTGCCGTGCGCACCCAACCAGCGGTGCTGAAATGTTGCTGTCAGAAAATTGCCCTGCAATGTGCGAGGATCGAGGTCAATGCGTCCGCGACTCTGGTTTTGCAGCTTAATCGCAGTAACCGTGACGTCTCCCAGTCGCCAGGCATTCAGCGGTGTAGCGGTAGCCAGTTCACCGGGCAAAAGAGTGGTGACAGCGGTGGGCAAACGTACCGGCACTGGCGTGATCCCCGCCACCGGCTCCACTGTGCGCAGCGGTGCATAGAGCATCTGCGCGGCATAACGAGTGAGCACCACCGGGAGCGGACCGGCGAATTCTTCCGGCGTTCCTGGCTTAACCTGATGTTCCGTGTCGTCTGGCATGACGGTATCGCTGCGCCAGACCGCATCGTTATAACGCAGCTCCAGCGGCTCCAGCTCATCACCCGCTGTCGCACGAATATCCAGCAAAATCAGCTCACCGCTATCTATATCAAACAGTTGCAGACGCGTATCAGGAAAATCTTCGGCGGCACGCAGGTAGACCGTGCCGCCGCTACTTTGAATGCGCAGTTTGCCGTCCAGCGCTACCGGATAACCCACCCGCACATTTTTGTTAACGAAGACCACCCGTTCATGTCCGGTATGTAGTTCAACCTGCAGCGGCAGGCGTTGCCATTGCACCAGTTCAGTGGCCTTAGTTGCACAGTGACAAAGCATGAAAGTCAGGAACAAAAAGAATCTGAATGGCTTCATGATTTTGCCTCCGTTGTTGCTGCTGCTTCCAGTTTCTGCGGGTGTCCAGCGAAACAGTCGAGCGCCATTCCCCAGGGATTTTTCTCTGCATCGACGTCATAACGCACAATATTCAGCGGGTAACGTACCAGTGCCCTTTTGACTGGTTCAGCGCGGTAGTATTCATCCACACTCAAATCGAGCGTCACTGTCCAGCGGTCACGACCAAGCACCTGTACCCGCTTGTTATGAAATCCACGCCCAGGGATTTCGTATACACCACGTACACGGTCGCGCAGTTCCCCACGGTCGCGACGCTGGCGATAATCATCTTCAAGCTGTAGATAGCAAGCAGGCGTCAAATAGGCCGTCAGCGCATTGAGGTTACGCGAGTAGTCTTCCTCACCATTAGTTGGCCAGCGGTTAATTTGCTGAAAGATATAAAAACTGAAGGCATAAACCTGTCCGGGCGGGATTTCCCACCACGGACGGGTACTACCCGCTCGTAAATCGGGGGGATTATGGATGGTCAGATGACGGGGTGCGCTCTGCCAGCCATACCACAAGGCAATACTGACCAGCAACATCAGGCCAATCACCAACCGTAGCGTCATAATATGGGCATCCCGCGCCGCCAGCGCATGTTTGAACTGGCTCATACTCTCTCACTCCTGCGTATCACCCATACGGCGCTTTCCTGCACCAGTTTCGGATCGCCAAAGCCGTAGCGTGCAAACCGGGCCCCCATCATCCGATACAGCCACGTATCCGGACGCCCGCGCTTAAGGCGTGCCAGCCACTTACCGCCGACCATAATAGCCAGCGCGGCACCCGCCAGTGCGCCTGTAGGGATCAACGCCCAAATCTTCAGCAAAACAGCGGGAAAAATTCCCCCCACAACACCAGTGACCAGGCCACCTCCCAGAGCAATAAACAACTCGGTGGTGGTCATACCCCGGAAAACAACCGGCTCCCGGTTCAGTCTGTCAGGCAGAAATTCAATAGTCTGTGCCATTACAGGACATCCCCCGCCTGAGTGAGCAACCAGATGATGATCACCAACAAAATCGCCCCAACACCCGCCATCGCGCCCAGGTCTTTCCACTGCTTTTTACCCGCCTGAATCTCGGAATAAGTGGAAATACAGCTATTGGCGACCACCAAAAAACCAACGGCACAAATCCCCAGCGACAGCAGGATCACGATGTCATAGCCATAATTTTTCAGGGTATCCATGATACCGCTGCCTTTGCCACGTGAAGGGTCTTCCATCGTTGGCAGATCGGCTCGCGCAGAAAGGGAAAATGCGAATGCAGAAGTCATAAGAGAACGCAGAACCGCTTTTTTCGTCATGGGGTTGTTCCTTTGCAGAAGAGATAATTAGCTGAGCACCAGCCAGAAGCTGACCAGCAGAAGGAGCACGGTACGGGCAACAATGCTGCCGAGTTGTTTCAGGGAAAGATTTCCGGTTGAGAAGGCGCGAAGTGAGCGCATACAGACCCACGCAGCCCAGAGAAAAAGCGCTGCGCACAGCAGACTGAGAAACAGCAGATTAACTTCGGCGGGTTTTGCCGAACTGCCTGCCTGAAAAGCCGTCATCTGGGCATCCGTCACTGCGCATTCTCCCGCCGGTAGTGCCCTGCAAGCGGCAATACGGGCTGAGGCTGGGCGCGGGAAGGTGTCAGGTATTGTCCAACACCTGAACGGATCGCACGGATATCGGCATATGCCTGCGGGTAATCGAAGAAAAAGCGCTGTTCAGGTGCAACAGATGCCTGCTTCTCGGCGCGCTGCAGTGTGGATTCAAACTGATTTAACTGATTCAGCAACAGCGACAAATTTTCCCGCTCTGTTGCCGGGGCTGCTATTGGATGACCTGCCAGCAAACATCCGCACAGGCACAAATATGAAAAACGTTTCACGGTACTCTCCATAAATGAATAGCAAGGAGAGCACCAGCATGCCGGGACCATTATATTCATTCCGCAATGAACTGTTTTCCCGGTAAAAACAAAAAATCCCTTCTGCGGAGAAAAGGGATTATAAAATTACCCCCCCCGGTTGACTACATATATTTCTTGAAGAGACCAAACATAATACTGACCATCAGACCACAAAATGATGCTGCCGGTAATAAAATAAAGCAGGGGTTAACGGAAAATGGCAGAGACAGATAAACCACCCACGCCAGAAAAAATACTGGCATAACCGATCTTTTAGCATGGTGATAAATAAATCCGGACTCATAGCCGCAGCCAAACCGACGAATATCACGCCGCACCAGCCCATCAACGATTCCCACCAGAACCGCCAGAATAAATAAAGGAGCAGTGAGCAGCAGAATAAAAACCCGCAGCACAAACGTCAGAGTGATCCAGACCGAAGCCTGAATATAGGTGTCGATCCAGTATATCCAAGCGTTATCTGGCCTGTTTCGCAATTTTTCCAGCCAGGGGATAAATCCGGTGTCGATAAAAACCCACTGCCAGGTCTGGTGCAGAATAATTTCCAGTTTCCCGGCAGGGTCAGTCATCAGCAGACTGTGTGTGACATTTTCAGCAAACCAGCTTAACTCTTCGTTCATCATCAGATGGCTGTGTTCTGCCCCCTGTTCGGGCCAAATAAAAGCAATGCCCAGCCACTCAACCGCCAGGCTGAAAAACAGGGAACCAATCAGCGTAGCGCTGGCCTTCCCCAGCCAGGACAGTGGCGTGCTAATCAGTCCCTTCTTCGGCGGATTGTTGTTCTGAACCGGTGCATCACTCATTCAGTCCCTCCTGCAGGGCGGTAAGCAGAGCAGAATGGTCCACAGGGATATCCGGCATGGCTGTATTATTCCACCACTGTTCGCCGGTGTGGTAATTCGTCTGCATATATTCCGCGAGCTGCGCGATACTGTCTGGCATCAGCTTATCGTTATCCGCAGCGGGCAGCGGCATGCGGATTTTCCACAGTTGTCCCCCTTCCAGCAGGGCAAATGCCTGGCCCTTCGGAAGCTGTATCAGTGCAGCCGGATCAATCAATGGTACGCTGACAGAACTTACCCTGTCCTGGGTGTTGCTGGTGAAGTCCGTCCCTGTTTCCGGGTTTGAGGAGTCCGTAACGCCGGAAATCACCGTATTCGTCAGCACATCCACTTCATGTAATTGTCCCGTCATCAGTTCCGCCGTGGCGGTTTCGCGCACGCGCAGCATAATCAGGTTGTTGAAGTTGCCTATGACCTGGCCTGCTTTCGCTGCATTGCCTATCCGCGCCTCAATATCACTCAGCGTCTGGGTATAGGCGGTCACCTGGATGCCTGCACCACCGCCTTTGTTGATCAACGGAATAAACTCATCCCCCATCAATTCGTTGAACTCGTCACAGTGGAGGTTTATGGGGATTTTTGCAGGATTATCTCCGCCCGGCAGGCCGTCATTGACACCGAATTTATAGATATAACCAGCGATGGAGACCAAATCGGCGAACATACTGTTACCGACAGCGGCTGCGATTTCGCTATCAGACAATGCATCCAGACCCACATACACAACACCACGTTTGCGGATAATCTGCTGCCAGTCGAAAATCGGACGTGGATCTTCCAGATCACTGTAAGACGGGGCCAGAAGCTGCGCAGTTTTTCCGGTTGTCAGTTTTTCCAGTAAGGGCAGCAGGGAGGCCACAATTTTGTCGAAATAGGTCTTGTCATAGCGCACAGCAGAACGCAGGCCATCAAGGATCGGGTCGTAAATTTTTGTGGCGGCCAGATACTGTTCCAGCGCGACCACATGTTTATCCCGCCCCTGCAAATTTCGCGGCGTATTTTTCTCGTTCACCTTCCCGGCGATCTGCGCAATGATTTCCCACGCTTTCGGCTCGTGCTTTGGCAGGTAGTACTGGGCATAGCTGATAAACAGATCATCAATGTTAATAACGTGGCGGCTGATTTGCAGATAATCCGGACGCTGGCCCAGCTCAATGAGTGCGCGAGAAATGATATTGACAAACCGCCAGGCAAATTCTTTAAACGCGGCAGAGTTTCCTTCCCCGGAAAGCTGACCGGCTATGCGGCTCGCCACTTCCGAAATTCGTCCGAAACGGCCTACAGCGTTATAGCGGGCACTGATATCCGGCCAGCCAAGGTGAAAGACATAAAACTCATCCTCTCTCCCCGCCCGTTTCGCCTCCGCATATGCTCGTTTCAGCAGGTCGGCATCGCCTTTCGGATCAAAAATAATGACCACTTCTCCACGTCGGATATCCTGGGTGATAAACAACTCCGCGAGCCGGGTTTTACCGACGCGGGTGGTACCCATAACCAGCGTATGCCCAACGCGTTCACCCAGCGGCAGGGTGACATCAGCCTCATCCAGTTCAATACCGTGCAACAGCGCACTACCGCCGACGGGCGGCAACGGGCGTACCGGATTCAGCGGGCTGTCGCAGGACAGAATACGCCGTATGGCCGGCAGGCTTGCTTCAAAGTTTTTTTCCAGGCTGCGGGCCTGACGATAAAACCAGCCGGGGTGGATATAACCCGCCACCTCCGGGCGGCGGCAGGTATGCAGACGCTGAGTATGTTTCTGCTCCCAGCGAAAACCAAGCCCGATAAAAAGGTTGTGGCGGCTGACAGGTACCTGGCTGCTTGTCATTACATAACGCGGCAGGCGGCGAATATTGCGACGGTAGCGCAAAATCGTCATTCCCTGTCGGGCACGAATACCGGCGAACAACAAAAATCCCCCTGCCAGCGGATAACTGACGGAAGGGGCCAGCATCACCGACCACGGCGCAATCAGGCAGACAGCTCCCGCAGCCAGTCCGGCTGTGGCACTGTATAGCTCCACAGCCGGGCGTAGCAGCGCTTCAATCACATGGCGGTTACTCATTGAGACAGCCCGGTATCTGTGATCAGCACCGGGTATGTATCCAGTTGCAGGCGCTGCGCCAGATCGTCGCCGCTGACCGGCAACAGCGGCAGTCCCTCTGCCTGCTGGCGCAGTGCATTCAGATCCGCTTCTGACGCCACGTTCACCACCAGCCCGGTGGCATTCAGCGATTTAAGCCGGGACTTATGCTCTGTCAGCCAGCGTACCGACAACGGATCGTCGCCCAGAATAAACAACGGCGTCATTCCTGGCAGCGACAGCGGGCGGGATGATACGACTCCGGGACGCAGAAGAGTGGTCACCACAGGGAATACGGCGCTTTCCAGCGGAATAACCTGCGAAGGTGTCTGTTCTCTCTCCGGTTCCGGTGCAATGACCTCAAATAATGGAGCGGTTGACTCGCCGCCCAGGTCGGCCACTACGATCAGCGCCTGAGTGGCACAGGAGAATGCAAGCAGTAAAGCAGGAATAGCTATTTTCAGCATGTCATGAATTCCTTCTTTATATTGGTTCATGAGGAAATTTTTTGCAGATAGCGAAGCACTTCAGTGCGATAGCGCTGTGCAGGTTTACCCCCTGCCGGATGGTGATAGCGACCAGCCGCTTCCTGCCAGCTCTGCCATTGATCGTAATGACCACGTAGCAAACGGGCTGCGACCTGCAAATTGAGGTAAGGCGTCAGTGCATCACACGGCGTGGTGAAGTGATGCCCGTTCCAGCCAAGATTGATTTGAGCCAGCCCCGCATCAATACGCTTTGGATTGATGGTGCGCATAAACTGATTCAGTGCCGCACAGGCATCCTGACGAGTTGAATAGCGGTAGCCTTTCCCGGCGATATTCAGCGTC
Organism: Citrobacter amalonaticus Y19; assembly: GCF_000981805.1. NCBI lineage: Bacteria > Pseudomonadati > Pseudomonadota > Gammaproteobacteria > Enterobacterales > Enterobacteriaceae > Citrobacter > Citrobacter amalonaticus. The sequence continues at coordinate 2,146,978 of NZ_CP011132.1, forward strand.
CACGGCCACGGTCGGATCCCCTGCGGTACGTGGGAACCGCTTTCGGTCAGCGCCATGGCATACAACAAATCAGCGGGAACGCCAGCCTGCTGAGCTACCCGCCGGTAACCTGAAGGAACATCCTGCTCAGCGTGAGCAAAAGGCAGAGGCGACAGCAGAATCAGCCATATCAGGGAGCGGTAATGGGTAGCCATGTGTCCCCCTGCTTTTCCAGAACCACGGGCATTTTTCCCTGCCCGTAGTGCAGCCAACGACCAGCGTCATGGTTCAGCGTGACTTCCCGGCGCTGTACCCGCGTATTATCTATATGCTGTGAAACCGCCCAGCGCCGCAGACGACTGTCGTTGTTATCGCTGCCTACCAGCCAGATATCCAGTGGGTTTCCGGCATTAAGCAGCGTTTTCAGACGAGTATCGCAGGCGGTGCAATCTTCCCGGACAAACACCGCCAGTCGCGAAGTCCTGTCCGGCGTGGTTGCCACAGCGGGCATCAAACCAGGAAAGCGGCGTTTCCAGGCTGCATCATAGGCTCGCTGAAATGCGAGTTCTTTCTCCACCCGCTGAGACTCTTTTTCCACCAGCAGATCGGCGTATCTCTGGCGTTCGGCATCCGTTGTTGCCTCTACTCCTAGCAGGGTCAGCGGATCAAGCGACGGTGACCAGATGCCGCGCTCGCTATGTTTCAGCGTTTCATAGCGACTCCACTCTTCCAGAGTCAGCCCCCACTGCTGTGCTGCGGGATGGGAGGAAAGCGGCGTTTCAGTGCTGTTCTGCACAACGGAGGTCGTTTCGTTTCCGGCCTGCGCAAGAGGTGTTGCCAGCGTCAGCAGAAGTGCCAGATATTTACCTTTCATCAGGCTCACCTCAGCTCAGGTTATGAGTGGCAGATGAAGGGGCAAAACAGACCGTACGGGTGACTTCGTCAACTGCCATTGTCCACGCCGGACCGGCAATAATTTTCAGGGCATCGTCAATGCGAATCGGTCCTGCCGAGCGCTGAATATCCGGCAGAGGACTGCTAAACAGTTGTCTGGAATCATCTGTTACGGGCAGGCATAAGCCGTAGCCGGTTCCCGTCAACCAGAGCTGCAGGGCGTCACCGCGCGTCGGCAATTTCCCGTTTTTTTTCGGTGCAGGAAAAGAATGGCTGGCAACCTGGCGCAGTGGATAACGCAGCACCTCATCCTGAGTGAGGCTGACCAGCGTGTAGCGAGCTGTATGGACTACTTCAACGGGTGTCGGTGAGGCAGAAATAACAGGGGCGGACTCTGGTCTGGTGACCGATTTAGGGGCGCAGGCTGTCAGCAAAATCGTAGTAATAACTGCTACGGGCCAAAATAGATATTTTCGCATAATAAACTCTCCGGCTAATAAGACCGGGACAGCATGAGAAAATCAGTCTGAAAAAACCGCAGTAAACTGAACAGAGATAATGACAAATAAAAAATGACGCCCCGGAGAGCGTCAGCGATACAAAAAATTGTTATTACTGATACCACCAGGTATCAAACTGCTCAGCAAAATCATTTGCCTGCTGGTAATGAACGCCAAAGTTATGGGTAAAATACCCGTCAGAAGTAGCATAACTGACAAAACAATCACCATTACGGTGTTCCATCAGTGCCGCACTGGTCTGATATTTTTGTGCCAGCGTAATAAGTTCATCAAGCTGAAAACCATGCTGTAATGCCGTCAGCAACATAGACTGAACCGCCTGCATCTCTGCATTACGCATGAAATTCAATTGAGCCTGGTAACTTTCATCATTCATATCATGCTCCGGGAAATAAAAGGGCTTACTCAAAGGGCGCCGTCAACGACAGCAAATTGCCGAAGCAATAAAAACAAACTACAGCTGATGAAATAATAAAGAACTCACTTTCCATAAAATAAGAAGACTACCGATTCTGACCGGTAGGCTATTTAAAAAATAATGTAGAGTGATGATTAACTCATCATCGTATTGGTATGAAATGAGTTGATGCCCCAGTGCTATTGGAGTTGCACCAATTTAATCTTATATTTTTGCCTATTGGATCACATTTCATAAAGCCATAACAAATAAAATACAACAGTTTGCTTACACAATAAATTGGAGTCTGATATGCCATATCCCATTATGTCATGGGCACAGATTGCACCAGCCTACTCACGAGGAACGATTCTACTGGGCAACGGTGCCAGTATTGCCATATCACCAAGCTTTAGTTATGGCTCATTACTTGAACATGCCCAAAATACACATCAACTTTCAGAAGATGTATATCGTTTATTTGATTTTTTTGGAACACACGATTTTGAACTCATACTTCGGTTGGTATGGCAGGCATCGAATGTTAATAGGTCTCTTCGAATACCAGACGCTCAAACACATCAAGCCTATCAGAATGTCAGAGAGTGCCTGATTCAGGCTGTACGTAATGTGCATCCTGCGTATGATCAGATAAGTCATCATTTACCTAACATGTACCAATTTCTTAAAGGATTCGACACGATCTTTTCATTGAACTATGACTTATTGGTCTACTGGACAATGACATATGGACTAGACATCCCTGATGGCCATATGTTTAAAGATTGTTTCATCCGCAGCATGTTCGACGATGACTGGCGGAGATTTCGTGAACGTTACAGAGAGCGGAGCAATACTCTTGTTTTCTACCCGCATGGCAGTCTGGCTTTATGCCGAAATAGGGTTGAACAGGAGTTCAAAATATCCAACGATGGAGAAGGACTATTAGAGGCTATCCTTGACGAATGGCGCAGTGAAAGAGTCGTTCCACTGTTTGTTAGCGAAGGCAGAATGGAACAAAAGATTTCCTCGATTCAAAATAGCTATTATTTATCAACAATATACAGGGAGGTTTTGAAATCACAGAGATCTTCGTTGACACTCCTAGGCTGGGGACTTGGGGAGCATGACCTACATTTACTGCATCGAATGCAAGGAACTGGAATCCAGCGGGTAGCTGTCTCCGTTTTTCGCCGTGATCAGGTCTATTGTAACTATGCGTATCAAACCATTCAGGATGCACTAGCTCAGCTTGAGCCTGTCCAGGTTGACTTCTTTGATAGCGAAAGCCCTGGATGCTGGATTCACCCTATGCCTCAAATATAGGTAAGTATAAAAGGAAAGCGCCGCAGGGCGGCGCTGACAGGTATTCACCTGAATGAGAATGAATAAGAAAACAGACAATTAAACCATCCCCCGGTATGGCCTGACTGACCATACCGATCCGCTATGGGGAAACGGATCGACAACATGGCGCTTTCGCACAAACGGCTCCGTTTGATTGCCGGTCGGCCCCGGCACAAGGCAGGATGCTGCATCAGCCATGTCTGCACATTCTGCCTGACAACTGGCGGCTGAGAGGCCATCAATTCGTTACCGGCATAAAAGGAAATCGATATCATCGGGCCTGCTCGACCATCGTAGCGATCCATACTGACTGTTTTTGCAAAAATACTGCCAGCGGCAGTTTACCGGCGGCAATATCATCCAGCGCCTGCTCCCACAACGCTGTCATTCCAGGGTCTTTGACAATATCCGGCAACATCGCCATCAGCGTGACAGCATTGTCTGTGGCAATAAGATAGTGCTTCTCTTTGCGGATATAGCCACGTTTCAGCAGGGTTTCAATAATGCCTGCGCGGGTCGCTTCTGTTCCCAGCCCGGCACTTTCTTTCAGTCGCTGTTTCAGTCGTTCATCTGTCACAAAACGGGACGCATTTTTCATCGCCGCAATCAGCGTCCCTTCGGTGTAATGTTCAGGCGGGCGGGTTTTCTGTGCCCGGATTTTTGCGCCGGTAACAGTACATTGTGTATTTTCCGCCAGTCGCGGAAGTGACTGTTTCTCATCAGTCTCAACTGTATCTTCGCTGAACAGCATCTTCCAGCCCGGCGTGACAACCACGTTTCCGGCGGCGGCCAGCGTATGCCCGGCACATTCCAGCCGCATCTTCGTTTTGTCCGCCTCATACAACGGCAGAAACTGCGCCAGATAATGACGGCGTATCAGGTCATAAACGCAACGTTCATCCTCACTCATTTTGCTGATATCCGCAGGCTGCATTGTCGGAATAATCGCGTGGTGAGCGGTGATTTTTTTATCGTCCCAGACGCGGGATTTTTGCTGAATATTGCACTGTGCCAGCAACGGTTTTAACGCCGGGTCTGTTTGTTGCAGGGCACTGAAAACCTGTGACACTTCGGCCTGCATGGACAGAGGAAGGTATCCACAGTCGGTGCGCGGATAGGTTGTCGCTTTGTGGGTTTCGTACAGACTCTGGGCGATATCCAGCACCTGCTGCGCCCCCATCCCCCATTTTTTCGAGCAGACCTGTTGCAGAGTGCCGAGGTCAAACGGCAGGGGGGCGGATTCTTTGATGCGCTTCGTTTCCGTGCTGATAACGCGGGCCTGCCTGGTTCGGTCAATATCCATCGCTGCCTGTTGCAGAACTGACTGATTAATACAGCGCCCTTCTTCATCGCATATTGCTTCAGATGCCAGCCACTGTGCCTGAAACGGAGTATTCTGCCCGGTCAGTGCAACGGTCAGCGCCCAGTAGTCGCGGGGGATAAAACGGGCTATCTGCTGGTCACGATTAACAATCAGATTCAACGTTGGCGTCTGTACTCTCCCGACCGAAAATACGCAGCCCTTCTGCCCAGGCGTTTGCCCTTTGAGGGTATACAGCCGAGTGAGATTCATCCCGCACAACCAGTCCGCTCTGGCGCGTCCCAGTCCCGCCTGGTACAACGACTCGGTAGCTTCGCCGGGTTTAAGCGATGCCAGCGCTTTACGGATGCTCGCATCGTCCAGCGCAGAGAGCCATAAACGGGAAACCGGCCCCCGGAATTTGCATGCATCGAGAATTTCACGCGCAATCATTTCGCCTTCCCGGTCTGCATCCGTTGCGATAGCAACTGAGGAGGCTTTTTTTAGCAACTTCTGAATAATGGTAAATTGTTTTTTTGTCGCTGGTTTTACCATGTTTTTCCACTGTTCCGGAATAATGGGTAAATCTTTCAGCACCCATTTTTTATATTTTAAGTCATACCCTTCTGGTGACTCCGCTTCCATTAAATGACCAAAACCCCAGGTAACAATAATATCTTTACCAATAAGACACCCATCACCTCTTTGCGTTGCACCAAGAATGCGGGCAATATCTCGCCCCTGAGACGGTTTTTCGCACAGAAATAATTTCATACGGCACTCCTGAAAAAAAAGGGCATCAGAAGATGATGCCCTAACGGGTTGGGAACCCATGTATGACGGGAAGGAAGATCAACCGCAGGATAACGTGATGAGAATTATTCGGGCAGGGGAAACTGTTTTCAGAATACGAAATTAAAGTAAGGAGATAGTTCAGATATGTGTCCAGGCTATCAGTCGGGCAAACTTAACCAGCTCAGGGTCATATATATGACTTTCAATATCACCGATTTCTGAACATCGGGACATCACCGTCATCACCTCATAACCGCAATCCACCAGCCACCATGTAATATGCTCGTCAAACCGGGTAATTAATTCGTCCATAATATATGCCTGATATTCAGCCAGAATTATATTATTCTCTCGTTCAGAACCTGTATATTCCATAAATAACCTCATGGTTAACAAAAAACGATGACGGTTTCCGCAAAAGCAGAAACCATCGTTGTGGGTTAATAAAAGTGTCAGAAAGATATGAAGAGGACATTATTTCATCAACTGTTTCGCGAGAGCGATTTCAACTGAGTCACCGTCTGAGTTAAGAATATCAAGCCCCGACTCAGGTAAATCGCCAGCCGTACTTTGCGCCACAGCAATTTTTCGCGCCATCAGGTCAAGGCAGGCCATCTGGGAGCTTCCGGCATAGCCGAGAAAAATCACCCTGACAGCCAGTTTTTGACCGATACGCCAGGAGCGACGAGCCGCCTGCAACAATGTGTACAGGTTAAATCCCGTCTGCATAAACACGATGGTCGGAAACTCCAGGAGATCCAATCCCGTTTTTACGAGCTCAGGATTGGTGACGATGACATCAATACCCCGCTCTACTTGCTCTGCCACCCAGTCTTCCCGTTGTTCAGGGGAAACCGTAGCGCGCAAGACGGCAACTTTAAGCTCGGCCTGTGTCAGCAGGGCTTTCAGCCGTGAAGTGGTATCACGCGTGCCGCTGTATGTGGAATAGGCCAGTACCTTACGGCCAGCAACTTTTTCTTCAAGACAGAGATTTATCAGCTCCTGCTCTTTCGGCGTGGCCTGCAGGTCCCCAAACAGCGAAGGCACAAAGGCCAGCGTCTGCCGGGTGCGCGGATGTTTCACCGTTTCCGGACGGAAACAACATTCTGGCCATGCCAGTAACACGTTGAGCACAACGCCGAGTAGCGTGGTATCACGCTTTCTCAGCGCCTGCTGCAGCGTTGCTGTCAGCGTACCGGACAGCTCCTGATAAGCATCATGCTGCACTGGTGTCATCTCCACTTCCCGGAACTCTTCCTGGTACGGCGGCAGAACACCGCTGCCCAGGTCTTTGAGCTTGAGAAAAACAGTGTATGGCAGGAGGCAACGCAATACTCCTTTCGGCCCGAATCCTGGCGCTTTAGACACACGTACGGACGTTTTTTTGCCCTTCGCGGTTTTATGCGCGTCGGTACTTTCAGACAGAACCTCTCGGAGCACACCGTGGTCGCGCATAAACTGCATGGCTGCGGCATTCAGACTACCATTGCGACCGGGGCGATAACCTTCCTCCAGCATCCGCTTTGTAAGAACCCGGAACAGAAGAAAGAAGATATCGTCGGCATAGCCCCCTATTAGCGTTCCCGTTAACAGCAGGATTTTTCTTACCTGTGATGCAAGGACTCCCATCGCCTGGCCCTGAGCAGAAGCGCCGCCTTTGTATTCGTGGCCTTCATCTATCACCATCAAATCGAACGTATTTTTAGGCAGGTGCTTTTTGATGAACTCACTGGCCTGGTAATTCCCCTCGCCGAAGCCAAACTCCATATTTGCCATCGCCCGCTCCATTCGGTTTGCCTGGCGGTCAGAGAAGACCAGTTCGCCATTGCTGTCCATCAGGTTGATAAACTCATACAGGTTATCGCCCAGCATAGAAGCCAGAAACTCATCACCAAAGGTGGTTTTCAGTTTCCTGGCAGTGGCCTCTCCTACTGTCGGAATTCGCTTCAGCGCCTTACTGACCATCTGCGACTGTAAATCCTCCGACAACCGGTTCGGGCGCATCAGCGTCCAGAGTGAAGTACGACAGTGCGCACATTTACGGGGGTTTTCTTCCTGTTGCAACCTGGAGGCAGAAATCCAGTGTCCATCAGTATCAGTGATGTGCTGCCCACAGTCAGGACAGACCCCAAAAGCAAATTCACCCCGGTGTCTTGTCGCAAATGCAGGTTTCCAGTGCCAGCCCATGCGCATCCGCACACGACCGAGGATAAAGAACTCCGGTCCGGTAGCGGGCGCATGAAGCTGATCGCGCAGAGCCATCAACTTAATCAGCGTATCAGGGCCGTTGAGAACCCAGACGCGTGCATTTTTGACAGTAGTCTGAATTTCCCGACGCCATTTATAAACCAGATGCGGAGGGGAAAGTACAAGAGTACGGCGGTAACCTTCATGATACAGGACTGTAGCTGTAGCAATCGCCATCAACGTTTTGCCCGTTCCCATTTCGGCATTAATGACAGCCGCACTCTCATTGCGATCGATAAGTAATCGGGTCACCGCCTGAACAACTTCAGCCTGTGCCGGGAAGGGCTTACGTATCAGCCCGTCCATCACAGCTTGACGTTTCGCATCAGGCGTTCCGTCATAAACAGGCGGGTGAGACAGATTCAGGGAATCCAGGAGGCTGTCACCGAATTCATCAATAAACGCATTCAGGGACAGAATGTTCGAAGGAATATCGGGTGTGGTCAGGTGCGTTACGGTCATGGTCATAATCCTTAATAAAAACGGGACAGACCATCCCCTGCGGGGAATGTTGTCCCGCTTGGGTAAATAACAGTAGAGGAATAATTTATTTCATCGGCAGCATAATGACTGTCTGCCCTGCTTTCGTGGTGATCCAAATAGTTATTTCCGGCGTAACCTGATGTATGGATAAAACGTGGCCTATATTATTTTCAAGAGATTCAATATTTCTAACTCTTTCTGCCTCGTTAATACCGCCCCAGTCACCACGAAGGTGCATGGCGACAAAAGGCCCAAAGTTTATTCCCTCAAGCATAAGGTCATGTACTTCTGGTGTGACACTTACCTGTGTGGATGGAACGTGAATCATAAATATATTCTCCGCAATGATGCGACAGTTAAATAGTATGTGTGGGTTTATTATCCGGAAGTGAAATTATGACTGAACAAAAAACTCATCAGGCATGAACAGAAATTATCGTCTGGCTACGATCCGCACTGGTGCTGATTGTCACCATTCGTATGCCGCCGAAAGGATGAAAGTAGCAGGACAACAGGCTGTTGCTGTACTCCAGCGCATACCGGTTAGTCTGGCGCAAAGTCCGCGGAACGTCGCCCCAGTCACCGGAGGTATGTCTCTTCAGTAATTTCTGTATATCATCACCGCTGAGTTTATTTTCACTGTCATCCAGCAATAGATTTCCGAATAAAAAGGCAGTTTTATGCGTAAATTGTGGAAGTTCAAAAAAGCGAAGTTTCATAACAACAACCCATAGCTATCGTTCAGAAGATAACATGATCGTGGTGCTTCCACCTGCGGTCAGTATCCAGACTTCAGTTTTCGGAGTGACGTAATAAACCGAAAGAATTGTACCACCAGAACTAACTGCGCGGTTATTGGCATCTTTAGCCTCATCGCAGATATCTCCCCAGTCACCACATAAATGCCGGTTCAGGAAAGGTGGAATATCTGCACCTTCTATAATCATTTCGCTGATGCCAGGGGTAATACACAGACAACCGGGGGAAAATAAACGTGTCATAAAAAGTTCCTTAATAAATGACGGATTAAATAATTCAGAGTGATTTAGCGAATGGAAATCAGTTCACCGAAGGTTTGAGAATCCTGTGTCATATCCCATGCCGAAATAGCTGGTATAAAGCGGTCGGTCATAATGATGGTTTCAGTAATATTACCGTCATCATCTTCGGTAAATTCCGTTTTCCTGTTTTTCGTCTTGTAAGTGTCACCGCGTACAACCAACGTGCGGCCTGCCGGAGAGGTGATAACACCAGTAATAGCGCCAGCAGCGAGTGCCAGTGCAAGATGCCAGCGTGAAAGCTGCCGGACAGGCGGACGTGGAGGCTGAGGCTGAACACAAAGCTGCGTGGAGAATGACGGCCAGAGTCCCTGAACATGCAGGATCTCTTCTGCAAGTTGCACCGGCTCCATTGTCACACGGTAAAAATGTTTCAGCTCTTGTCGGACAACGGGGACGGTATAGGGAACAGACCACATTTCGGGAAGTGGCACCGCCGTTTCATCGCCTTTGCCAATAGCAATCAGACTCTGATAAATCTGTCTGACGCTGTTCTGGTTCTGTTGATTCTGACGAATACGCCGACCAAAGATCACCACCTGTTTGAACTGGTCTGTCGCTGCAGAAAACACCTGTACATCAGTGAAGCTGTTTGCCAGCCAGCCGGAAAATTCCTTATCGAGCGTGTAAAAAGGAATAACCATTACCAGAATACCGTTGTACATCAGGTTATCCACAACGCGCCGGTAGAACTGCTTTTCCAGACGGGCACGACCTTTTTTACTGAACTCAGGATCATTATCCTTCACCAGATCGCCGTAGGGTGGGTTAAGAAACAGTAATGAAAACGTCTGCTGCGAAATAATGGTGTCCATCAGATCGCTGTGCAACGTCACATCAGCCATCGTGGCACAATGGGCGGCGCGTTCTGCATCGTACTCTACGGCGTAAGCCTTCGCCTGTTCACCGAGGTGGCTGGCGATTTCCGTCACAGCGACGCCCTCTCCTGCACAGGGGTCCAGGAGCCGAATAGTACCGGAAGAGTCATCAGGAGACAGCGCAGTAAGAATGTGTTCCAGCGTGGTGTCATCGGTGGGAAAATATCCATTGCGTATAAAATTTTGTGCAAGGCGGGGAAACATCAGAGCCATAGTGAGTTGTCCTGAAATAAGAATAAGAAATCGGAACGTACCCGTGGTACAGGTACGTCCGTGATTACGGTCAGGCGGCACGAAAATAATAATCAGAGGCATGTGGTGTGGTGGAGAGTTCTCTCATAACAATAGCTTCGCTGATAAGTCTGGTCAGCACAGGCGTATCAAGAGAAAGCTGCCACCCCGTGAGTTCGCCGTAACCCCCAATGGGGATTAACATCTGCGAGGTCTGTATCAGCGTCAGTACCCGATCCCGCCAGTGTTCCAGTAAAGGCAGCGTGGTGGTTTCATTCAATAACGTCCAGACACGTTCACGCCAGTACGGATCATCACGCTTAAGCAGCAGGAATGCCTGACCATTCGCCCTGTCAGGTATCAGACAGCGCTTATCGAATAACCAGGCATGAACCAGCGTTCCGAAGCGAGTTTGCTGATGGCGGGAAGAACGTTTGTCGAAATTATCGTTATTGCCGGGGAAAAGAATGTGCTCGTTGATTGAAGCGTCTGTCAGGGTGAACTGCGTCAGCGCATCTTCGTTTTTCAGCGTCATAAGGGCCAGCAGTTCCTGCACGGAAGTATCTCTGCCCCAGACGGAAAGAAAAAGCAAAGAGCGCCGCTCATCGCAGATATAACCATCAGACATAATATGAGGTACTTCGCTAAGCTGAAGCAGTGAGGGCATGGAAAACTCCTTAAATTAACGGGGCTTTCCCTGTCGGGAAAACCCGACAGTGGGGTAATAATCGGTGAAGATCAGTACTGCGCGGCAACAGCCGGTACGCCTGATTTGATAAAATGTTGCTCCTGCGCGGAAAAGTCGTAGCCCAGTTGTGTCAGGCGTGCTTTTTGTTGGCGCAGAATCTGACGAGGTACCGTAGCATCAAGTTTCACGATATTTGCCAGAGGCCAGAGTGGACCAAACAGCGTCTGATCACCGGACTCCTGCTCGGCGGGTGTCGGTAAGGTGAACTGCAGACGTTTTTTCCCCTTAGTTTCCGGGGCTTTTGCTGCTGGCGCTGATTTCGTTTTTTCCGGAAACGGTCGTTCTGATACAGGTTCTTTCGGTGTTTCTTCCTCCAACGGATCGTTAACCGGAGGAAGAAGCTTCCGCTCTTCATCCGGCGTCAGTTCAGTGTTGCTGGCAATATTCATAGCATCGAGACGGACGCGAATTTCAGAACCCGAGTTTGCTCCATAACTCCATGAATGCATGAAAATTCTGCCAATGACAAACTGACCTTCATAAGTCCCGGCGCTGTATTGTTCCAGCTCCCTGTCTTTGACCGAGAAACTACCAATGTCTGTTTCCAACAGTCCAACGTTAAAGGCACCATTGCGGCCATTAATTGTTCTCACAACCAGTTTTCCGGTCACAATAACCGGGGAGTGTTGAGCGGTATTCATTGTTCGATTCCTGATGAGGTATAAGATGGGATGGAGAATAAAAGCCACAAGGACTTCCATTCTCCGTGAATAATATCAGGCATCCACAGGCTGATTTTCAGCCGCGTTTTCCCGGTAAAATTCATGCCCGTCAATCTTCAGCGTGGTAATTTTAATCAGGCGACCTTTAATACCACAGCCGCACTGACCTTTTTTCTCACCCTTCTCATAGGTAAAACATTCGGGGTAAATATCGCCAACGCTGAAAGAAATCAGTACCTTCTGTTTTTTACTCAGCGCATCCTGACAGCTTTCCAGAAGTTCAACGGCTTTCTCGTTATAAACGCGCACATCAATATAAGTATATTCAGGAGAATCAGTTGTTCCCCGTAATGCGGCAATAGTACAGGCCAGAAAAGGATTCCCTTTTTTGGGTGTAACCTGACGCAGACGATTAACATAGCCAATACCACGAGTATGCAGGTCAAAATATTTACGTTCAGTATTCATGAGATATCTCCACAAAAAAATAAGCGGAGACAGTCCCAACGGGATTGTCTCCCGCAGGATGAGTGTATAAATGAATGGTCAATAATAACGACACTATACCGGAGGTACATTGCCTGTTTGCAGTCGTATCAGGCATTAAAGGGCAGGCATGACACTGAGACTCAGTGCGACAGCTTACAGCCTGGCTGTCAAAAGGCCCATCACAGGGATGGAAAGTGCAGGCTCAGTAAATAACAGGCCAGGTAGTTTCGCAAAGAGAAAACTGTTTTCATAATATAATTAAAAACAGCACCAGCCTGATGAAATCAGTATTTCATGAAATGTTCATTAAAAAAATCCTCTGCCATATGACAGAGGATTTGAGGTTAATAATTAACAGTATGGTATCTGAACTGAGTAGGTGTAAACGAAACTTCCAGGTCAGCGCTGTGACGGATAACCTCCTGAAGAACGTTATCCGTCACCGGCAATGTTTCACAAAAATCATCACCACCACAGACATCCCTGAGTTCATAGTACCAGTCGTCAAACTCAGCCAGGTCAGGATTGAAACCTTCTGCATAAGAAAGCGTTAATACTCTTCCAGTTTTTGGGTCAGACATACCGTTTTCCGGCATCATATACAGACCATGATCCTTAACAAGAAAAACAGCACATTGATTTTTCATCGCTTCCTGAATAACCGGAATTAACGTTTCAGCTTTAAAAATAACGCTACGGGCACCTTTCATCATAATCAGTTCCTTTGTTAGATTTCAGTCCGAGAAGACAAGATCCAGTTCATATATTTGTTGATGCAGCGTGGAACAGGATATTTCGGCAATACGTAATGTTTGCCCGGCAAGACCATGAACCAGACTGTCACTGTCCCAGCGGTACTTTTGCTCCAGTAACTTTATTCGCTGATGCAACTCATTCACATCATTCGCCAGCCGGGCAATATCCATTCGCAACTCTTCATTACCAGGGTAATTCATGATTTATTCTCCGGGAGGAATTTAACGACAGCACGGCATCAACCGGACACCTGTTTTCAGTCGCTGGCAGGTGTAAAGGGCTCGGGCGTCGCAAAACTGCGGATAACTTTCAGCCCTGTTACCTGGGCGCCATAAAGGCAATCAAGCCTGTTCATTACACGCGAAGATGGAGGAAGCGAGCAGTGAAAACTCTGTTTTGCCCCATCAGAAATAATCGCTATTCACAGATACCGGTATAAATACCGTAGCAGGGCTGGCTGTCATTAATGGCCGCAATTTCATCGAATAACTTTCCACCGTGAAGGGAAAACACCCATCGCCGATAGGTTTCAATACCGTGACTGTCCAGACTGATTTTGTTGATATCTTGTTCGGCTTTTAACGGGTCGCGGGTTGAAGGAAAAAAGGTGGAATTCCCGCGCGTGGAGCACGCAGCAACAATCCGCTCCCATTCTGCAACGCGCTGTATCTGCTCCGGGAAGCGCCGGAATATCACGCCCAGCTCTTTTTTCCGCGCATGAATACAGGGCATACAGCCGACGCGTGAACATCCCTGCTGATACAGCGGATTGGGCGGAATACCGTGACGTTTCGCCAGCGCAAAAACATCATCATGCGTCCACTGCAATAAAGGCCGGTAAACATGCAGGCCAGGCTGATTATCCGCATCCAACTCCAGTTCCGGCAAACGGGCACGTGACGCTGATTCCTGAGCTCGCACTCCTTGCCAGCTCACCACATCATCATACTGTCCCAGCAGCGGCTGAATTATCTGTTCATCAATCGGACGGTGCTTTAGCTCAAACGTGCAGAACCGGGCGCGGGTGCTGGGAAAACGGCCTTTCCAGATACATAAATCCAGGAAGGGAATGCCACGGGGGTACATCTGTTCCAGCGTTTCAGCGACACGTTGTTCTGCACCCTGCGGCGTATAACCATATTTTTCAACAAGCTTAATGGGCCAGATATTCTGGATATAATTTCGCTTATTTATAATTCGCTGACTGAAATCTGCACGAACACGAATAACCGGTCCCAATTTCTGCTCCAGCAGGGAAATATATTCATACGTCAGGGGATGTTCGTGCCCGGTGTCAGCAAATATCACGACTGAATCAATATCCCACTCGCGGGATAATAACCAGAGTGCCAGTGAGTCTTTCCCACCCGACAAACTAATAACATGCCGGACTGCACCATCGGAAATTTTATTTTCTGGAAACATGACAGCAACCTCATTGTGATAAATGAAGTTGCTAATTAATGCTCAGATAAACCAACTGTCCTTACAGAAACAAATATGTATAAACAGAAGAATGACGCCATATTTCGACGTCATTCTTAATTATGACAACCAGCAGAAAAAGATATTACTCGCCCGCATTATCCGATGAATGATCACCCGGCGCTTTATCCGGTTCAGGTTTACCCAGCATCTGTAACATCCCGTTGATATCGACCACGATTTCAGTGGACTGGCGTTCTGCACCGATACTGTCCAGCCATTTCCTGACCTGTAATCGTCCCTCAAGATACACCTGGGTGCCCTTCTTAAGATGTGCGGCAGCTATTTCCGCAAGTTTGTTATACACTACAATCCGGTGCCACTGCGTCCGTTCTTTCGTTTCCCCGGTCTCTTTATCTTTCCATGAATCGCCCGTCGCCACGGAAAATACTGCCACAGGTTGTTTATCCGCAGTATAACGAACTTCCGGGTCTTGCCCTAAATATCCAATCAGGCAAACTTTATTCAGTCCTCTCTGGGCCATAATTTCATTTCTCCGGTTATTTATTTTGTTGCAGAGAAAACAGATGCTGAAATATTTCCCGCATCCATCATTTTTACTGAGCACTCACGTATCTGGCGCAGGATAAAAGTCAAAACAGACATCTGCATATTAAACACAATACGATCCCGCTCAATAGCAAGGAGTGCATCGCGCACCGTTTGTGGGACCGAGGGCTCCTGCACCAGTGCCTGCCATGCCGCAGTACCTGAACGATTATTCTGCTGGTTGCGCCAGCGCAGGAAATCTGCACCAGAACGGGCTGGCCCACGACATAACATTAAGGGTAAATACTGTAACGGCCAGCGCCACGCCCGGTGCAGTACAAGAGTCTGTATCTGGTGCAGGTTCGCCTTCGCGTCTGTCGCGTACCGCGCCAGCCTCTCCGGCTCTCTTACCCTTAAAAGATCCTTTGTACAGCTTTCGTAAGCAAGCCAGTCAGAACCCGTGAGCGCCCGATATTCCGTGACAGCATCAGGTCTCTGACTCATCATCTTCTGCCTCTGTTGCAGAATCCGACGAACGGGTTGATGCCGTTTCGGCGTCATCATGCGGATCTGGCGCAGTTACCGAAGTTTCGTCCACCTGAACAGGTACCGATGGTTGTTCATCAACAGCCTGGCGCAGCGGTGGTGCATACACTGAACGGCTGGAACCGCTGAATACCTCATCTGGCACCGGCCCGACCTGCTCTTCTGCTGCAATCGCTCTGGCATTATGATCACGGATATCCTGACGGGTGACCGGAATACGGCGGTATTTCTGGGCCAGTACCAGAATACTGCGAATCAGATTGCCGCCCTTCTGGCGCAGAGCGTTCATCTCCACACGATTAATCAGAGCCATATGCTGGGCCAGCAAAGCTTTACGCATCAGTTCATCAAAATCTGTCAGTAAATAGACTGCAATAAAGCCAAGTTGCGAGCTGGCAAAAACCGGGAATCGTGCAGGCTGGATACTGGCGCAACCCTCAACGGTCATCATTTCCGGTAACTGACTGAATACCACCTTCATGTTGTCGATAAGCGTGTTCATTTCAGCGCGGGCAAACAGAAGGCGTTCCTCCAGGCGCAGCATCCACAAATCGGCATAAGGGTTATCCGCCTGAGAATCCAGACGGATGATATTCATGATATTAAGGAAGCGTGGTATACCGATAATGCCGTGGATCTGCTCTGCGGGATCAGGTTGTCGGCCAGTCCAGGTTCGGGTCGCAAGGTGGGTATGCAGTTCGATAGTCACAGTGCTGCGTAAGGGGCCAGTGGTCAGCTGGACAGGGGTCATATCACTCATGGTGTTCACTCCGGCTGTGGTACGGGGAGTAATGAGAATGAAGCAGGACCATGTGGTGAACAACGAAAAACCAGAACCAGTAAACCGCAAGTATCTGAAGGCAACTTGGGAACATTACAATTGATTTTATCTACTGTTTCTCCGCATATTGATAGGGAAGCGCCCATCGATATTTGAGGTCAAATATCGATGGGCGCTTCCCTATCAATTATAGCTTTTTAATTGTCAATTTCTATAATATGAACTCACGCTTGTATACACCACAAAGATGTCATTTCCTGACAGGCTGATATCAGACGTGATATTTACGCTCGAGCTCTGTCTGGCACTCGATACACAACGATACTCCCGATATAAGTAATCGCCGTTTCTCTGGGATCGCCTCGCCACATTTACGACAGAAATACAATGATGAAGAGCCACTGGCAGCTATGCGTGAACGTGCGATCATGTTTTCAAGCTGCAGCTCATTAAATTCCTGGTCGCGATCTATCTCATCCATTATGTAATGCTCCCTGCGTCTCTTTTTCACACAACGTAATGCGGTTCCAGACAACAGTAAGTGAGAGGGAATCTCCCGCAGCCTCGCCGGAAAAAGATTCAGTTATATCCATCATCACATCCAGCGCATCCATAGACAGCAGGTTATCCGGGCGACGAGGTTTCCACAGCCGCCAGATCCTGGCATCCATATCCTCATCCGGTATTCGCGTTCTGCCTTGTGAAATACTAATTCCAATAAACCGGCGTCTTGCACTGATTTCAGCGGATGACAGGCCAAAAAAATCGCCGAGTAACTCAATCGAACCACCCAACGCGATAGCCCGGTTTATCCTTTGTTGTAGCTGAATTTCCTGCCTTGTCTGGGCAAGAAGCTGGCGCAGGACTTCATGATGAATAGTGACATTTAGAAACTGGGCAGAGGCACGACTCAGAATAAAAAGTTCATCCACAGATAAATTATTAATGGCTTCCAATTCGTTATAGGTAAAACCAAGCGATTCACAATGACGGATATTTCCTTCTTTCAACGCATGTAATGCATCTGTCAAAACGGCATAATTTAATGACGGGATCATAATAATTCTCCCTGACGTTGTTTATCGTATAAATGGCGGATATGGAGTGTTAGCTGGAAAATTTTGATCAATGTTTCCTCACTAATTCCCGCAGAAATATCAGGAGAGCCAGTTAACATTTTTCGCCAGATAACAGCACTACCAGGCAACTTCCCGGCAAGAAAAGATAATATTTGCCAGTAAATTTTACCTTCGTTTGACAACTCACCTTCCGGGGAAGCAATATCAAATATCCCATCAGAAGCAGGTGAAATAAGGAACTCCAGTCCGGCGTTACCTGCCAGTTCCCAGGCCATCTGATCAATTAGCGCCGATAACGCCTCCTGAGTATCAAATTGCCGATCCCTGCCAAGAAATAACTCATCAGTCGGTAGTGCAGAGGTAACCTGGTGATCAGATAAAAATCCCGGTTCAGAATAATGAGTGTTGGATGCAGGAGTAGTCACCCTATCAGAGCTAATTGTTTCCCTTTCTCCAAAATCAGAAAGTGACTGATCTGACGGTGTATCTGTTTCACTGTGATCCCGACCTTGAGAAGATTCTTCGGGCGATATTCTATCCCGGTATTTTTGCTCCACCCAGCGCTGTTCGCTGATATCGGGGAGTTCAGGAACAGGTTCACTACCAAGAATAGTATTACATTTTTGTGCTCTGGCATCGGTCACCAGTGCAACAGTATTATAATCAATATTCAGCGTCTGGCTTACCAGACCAGTCAGTTCATCCTGAATATGTTCAAGCGAGAAATCTGCTGTCGGTTCATTAAACGATGTCAATGCCATTGCAAAGATATCATCAAATAAAGGAACCTGATGTGCCGACGCCGGAAGAAATTCCTGGCAATATTTATCCCAGAACCGTTCCGTATTAGAGCGCAATGTCAGCAACCTCTCAGTATTCTTTCTTGACATCCCACTATAAAGTAGCTCAGGAATATAAGGAAGAAGATACTGGATAGTCGATGACATAATACTCAACTGGGTCTGTGAAACAGAATAACCGGCCTGACTCAGCATGCTAACCAAATCCCGCTGATAGCATTCACTATTTAATTTCTTGTATATTTCGACAGCATTTTGAACGCCAAGCGCCCGCTCAATAAAAGTCAGCGCCCCTCGCTTATCATTTTCTACAAGATGCCCCAACAGGCAATCAAGATTACCTTCTTCAATACTCCTGTCTGTATGCCATTCGCGATAATGGCAGATTATATTCCAGTATTTTTTGTCATGAGTTTCCAGCCAAAGCTCATTGAGTATCGCCAGACGCGTATTGCCGCCGCTGGCGATAATATAAAAATCCTCGCCAGGTCGACGGGTAATTTGTGGTAACTGTTCAAGTCCGCGATGACGGATAGATTCTTTAATTTCATCATAGTTCGGGTTACGGGTAATACGCGGATTTAAATCAAATGCCCGCAATTGTTCCAGTTCAACAGGCATAAGTATGCCCTGATCATTTTTCATTGATATGATCCTGAATAAGTCAATTAGTGATGGAAATAATTTAACGTTTATTTACTTTCGCATTAATCCAATCATCAATCTCGGATTCAAGCCATGCTACGCTGGCTGGGCCAATCTTGATGGACTTAGGGAATCCTTCTGTTTTCATGTAAGTGTAAACCTGAGAACGTTTCAGACCTGTTTTATCCATTACCTGTTTCAAACGCAAGAATCGGTAGGTTGTCATGATGTACCCCGTAGTGGTTTATCGGATAAGGTTACAACACCATGCTTTTCTTACGAAGAATAGCAGCAGCATCCGCATTACGGGTTCTCGTTACAGTAACGATGATTTATTAAAATGGGGCCCCCCTCTTTAAGGCTTTTTTTAGAGTATCACCACTTAACCGATCGGTAATGCCATCACACCTAGCCCATTCTTCAAAAATTGAGATTAACTTATAAGGATGATTGATTAATGTTCCCGTGATGTCATTGTGCTTACAGGCAAGCCATAGAAGTCGCGAGAGGGGGGTAGAAATTTGTGAAGAAGGCTTACTTACGATGGGGAAAAAAGTGTCTGTAAATTTTTCCAGATTATCTCTTTTCACCACAAAGTAGGCATCTCGCGGAAAATCATAAACAGGGAAATAATTTACCTCATTCATTATTAAACTATCCATATCAATCTCAGCACGATAACTGCCAACTTGATTCTCTGGAATGCAGTTTAATCTTTGAGAGATTCTTTGTCCTAAAGTTGTATATTCTAATATCTGAAAAATGTTAGTTTTATCTTTGACCAAAACACCACAGCACGTATTAAACTGTCCTTTTTCAGGGAGAGGAAACCCTAAAGATCGAGCCAGGAAATTTTGAGCGACCAAGCACTCACACCCTATTAATGGGGTATCCATGACATGGCAATGTGGGCGAATTATTTCATTTTCCGCTTTTAATTTCCAGCTCCACCCTGACTGTAAGCAATCATTACTTAGAAAACATAACTTGCTTATAATACCTTTCTTCTCCTCCACTAAGAAAAGTTTATTTTTTTCAGACTTAATTTTTTGGACTATAATCGGGGACTGAAAATATATTGATAGTGTTAGATACCCATAGAATGCATAGCGCCATACATCGCTACTGGTAATTGCAACACTACATTTTTTATTTATTATATTTGCGGCCTCATTTATTGTAACCCAAACTGGCATAGAGATATTTCTACTACAATATGGTAAAGCTTTCATTTTGTTTCCTCCTTTTATATTTAACAAACGCAAATAAAACAGATAACAGCACTTTAGGCCAATGAAAAACTAATTATAGGTATTAGACTTTTATTTCATTTGTGGCCACAAAACAATAAACTCATTAAAATCATAGAAATGCCAACTTAGATCTGGGTTGTTATATATATTCAAACTGGTAAGGTATTAATAAGTCTATTTTCTGATAAAATATTTTCATGACGAACACAAACACTCTTCAGAAAAGAGCTTTTTACTAATAAAAATTCATAAGTTAATTTAAAAAACTCTTATCTCTAAATGCCTCTGTTAAAGTCATATGGCAAACTAATCAAAAATGTGATCAAAGACTCATTTTGAGTGTGAAATCATTTATAAACGTAATTTTTTTGTCGTGATCCTCATCACAACAACAACACACAAATTTAATTAAACACATATATATCAATACGTTATTTATTTTACGTTATGAAAAACAAGCAATTGATCTCTCAATGTTATTAGTTTATAACATCATATCATTGATTGTTAAGTTAGCTTAAGGCTTTCAGGTAGGCCAACTTATTCCCTGTTTCTTAATATGTTGGAGATTATATGGATTATGATTTTATTATCGTCGGAGCTGGCTCGGCAGGTTGCGTGTTGGCCAACCGATTGAGTGAAGATCCTGCGGTCAAGGTTCTGCTATTAGAGGCCGGTTCAAAAGATAATAATCTGATGATCCACATCCCCGGCGGCGTTGGGAAACTCTTTGGGCCAAAAGTTAACTGGCGTTTTCATACCGAGGAGCAGGAACATCTTGATAACCGTCGCATCTGGTATCCCCAGGGTAAAACGTTGGGCGGTTCTAGCTCCATCAACGCCATGATCTATATTCGTGGCCAGCGTGATGATTACAATCATTGGGCGTCACTGGGTAACGAAGGCTGGGATTATGACAGTGTACTGCCTTACTTCCGCAAGGCAGAAGATAACGAGCGTTTCTCTAACCATTACCACGGAACGGGCGGTCCGCTATGGGTATCCGATCAACCTACGCCACACGTGCTTTCTAAATCCTTTGTTCGCTCAATGCAGACATGGGGCCTGCCGTTTAACCATGATTTCAACGGCGATACCATGCACGGCTGCGGTTTCTATCAGGTCACCTGTCGGAGGGGACGCCGCCGTTCTGCAGCAGTGTCTTACCTGAATCCTGTTAAGCAACGCAATAACCTCACAATAATGACTGGCGCGCGAGTCACCCGCATTGTCACTCAAAACGGTCGCGCCACCGGGATTGAAGTTGCAGAGGGCAGGCAACGGATTGTCTATCGCGCTACCACTGAAATCGTCCTCTCCTCAGGGGCAATCAATTCTCCGCGTTTATTGATGCTTTCAGGTATTGGCGACCCGGTAGATCTTCAAGCTGTTGGCATCCAGACGGTCCACGATCTGCCGGGTGTGGGTAAAAATCTTCAAGATCACCTGTGCACTAATCTTCATGTGGGAATTAAGGACCCTATCAGCTATGACCGGCAGGACCGTTATCCACAGGCGCTGGGGCATGGTTTACAGTGGCTACTCTACAAAGGTGGCCCTGCAGCCGCTTGTATTGTTGAGGGCGGCGGGTTCGCTACGGTAGCAGGGGCAACGAGGCCGAATTTGCAAATTCATATGGCTCCCGCTTTTGTGGTTCGCGGTGGTCAAACGGCAATGCCCGGCCACGGTTTTACCATCAATTCAACGTATCTGCGCCCTCGCAGTCGTGGGTATGTAAAGCTGCGCTCATCAAACTTCATCGATGAACCGATGATTAATCCACGTTATCACAGCGATCCTCGCGACCGGGAAATGTCTCTGGAGTCCGTAAAGACTATCCGCGAGATCCTTTGCCAGCCTGATATCGCTAAATATATCGATAAAGAAGTACTGCCCGGGCCTCAGGCAAAAACAGATAAAGAAATAATGGATTACGTCAGGCAATACGCCTGCTGTGACTACCACCCCGTGGGCACTTGCAAAATGGGCCTCGATAACATGGCAGTGGTCGATTCCCGGCTCAAGGTCAGAGGTCTTGAAGGGCTGCGCGTGGTGGATGCCTCCATCATGCCCAAGCTCATCAGTGGCAACACTAATGCTCCGGCCATGATGATTGGCGAGAAAGGAGCGGACATGATCAAACAGGATCATTGTTAATTTTGAATGAGGTCAACATGAGAAAGTACACACAACATTACCAGGGATTTGAAGCTACCGGTGCGCTGGAATACATTCAGCGTAAGAGTCCGGACGGGAAAACAGTTCACGCTGAATTTGTAGCTGGCACCCGTGAGCACGCTGAGCAGGCTATTGCATGCGCTGTTGAGGCTTTTACTGCCTGGTCAGAACTGCCTGGTACTCAGCGTGGCCTTATACTTAATCGCTGGGCCGATCGTGTAGAGGCGCATGCTGAGCAACTCGCCATCATTGATGCCGAAGAGGTACGAAAACCTATACGCCTCGCCCGTGGTGATATGAACGCCGCAGTATCCCTGATCCGTTATGCGGCATCTCTGGCAAGCCAGTTGGAAGGTGAAGCCTTTACGGATGCAGGCCCAGATAAAATGGGGATCACTATTCGCGAAGCGATTGGCGTTGTAGGCGCAATCCTGCCGTGGAACTTCCCGGGATTGATTTTTTGTCAGAAGGTTCCCTTCGCACTGGCTGCCGGATGCACGGTTGTGGTGAAACCGTCTGAGTTTACCTCAAGTTCTGCACTTGAACTGGCTAAACTGGCTGAAGAAAGCGGCGTACCTGCCGGTGTCATTACTGTAGTGACCGGTTACGGCGCTCCTGTGGCCGAAACTATCACCCGCCATCCGGACGTAAAACTCGTGACGTTTACCGGCTCAACGCAGACCGGACAAAAAATCATTGAAAGCTCTGCCAGCACCATTAAACCGTTATCTCTGGAACTGGGAGGAAAAGCAGCAAGTATTGTGTTTGAGAATGCTGATTTGCAAAAAGCAGCAGAGAAAGTTGCGTTCGCAGCCTTCTTTAACCAAGGAGAATGCTGCGTGGCCCAGTCGCGCCTTCTTGTCCAGCGTGGTGTGGCCGATCGATTCACAGAAATGGTTGTTGCTGAAACGCGGAAAATTACCAGCGGCGACCTGTTAAATCCAGAAACGGAAATCGGTTCGCTAATCCACAATGGCCATTTTGAGAAAGTGAAAGAAATGGTAGCGAAGGGCGAATCCCACGGTGCGCAGGTTATTACCGGTGGTAACGCCGACGCCAATGCGGAACAGGATTATTACCCCCCTACCATTCTGAACAATGTTGCGGCAAATAATCCGGCATTTCTCGAAGAAATTTTCGGACCAGTACTGACCGTAACGCCTTTTGATACCCTGGAAGAAGCGGCATATCTGGCGAACCTGCCGGGATATGGCCTGTCCAACAGCATCTGGTCGCAGGACATCACCACCTGTCTGCGTCTGGGTAAAAAGCTTCTCAGCGGTACTGTATATGTCAATACGGCTATTGATGGCCAGCCGCAGTTTGCATTTGGCGGTTATAACAAGAGCGGCTATGGCCGTGAAATGGGTAAGCATGGATTCGAAGAATTCACGCAGGTTAAAACCCTTTCAATCGATATCACACGTTAATTACCTGCCGTTAGACACTCCCCCGAATTGCGTCGGGGGATATAAAAAATAATCTCTGATCCTGAGGGGACTGCTATGAGTCAAACCCTGAGTAGTACAGTTGCGCCTAAAAATCGCTACGTGCAAATTACTGGCTTTCTTGCAGCATTAGGAGGCCTTTTATTCGGCCTTGATGTCGGCGTTATTGCCGGGGCTTTACCCTTTATAGAGAAGGAGTTTCTTGTTAGCGATCACACGCTTGAATGGATAGTCAGCGCATTGCTGGGCGGAGCGGCCATTGGCGCATTGCTTGCTGGTTGTTTCTCACCCGCTTTGGGTCGCAAAAAAGTATTGCTCTTCTCAGCAGTCATTTTTCTACTCGGCGCTCTCTTCTGCGCGTTCGCCTGGTCTCCCGGTTCACTGATTTTAGCCCGATTCGTGCTAGGGCTCGCCGTCGGAGGGGCATCATTTACGGCTCCCGTGTACATATCAGAAGTCGCCCCCCGTCAGTATCGGGGCGCCATGATTTCCGTTTATCAGTTAATGGTCACCATCGGCATTCTCTGCGCATTTTTGTCTAATACTGCCCTGAGCTATTCTGGAAGCTGGCGATGGATGCTGGGTGTTATCGCTATCCCAGCAGCATTGTTCCTGATAGGCACCGCTCTATTACCTGAAAGTCCACGCTGGCTACTGATGCGCAAGCGAGAGGTAGAAGCGAAATTGATCCTGCTTAAGCTTCGCAACAGTGAGAGTATTGTTGCAGATGAAATCAGTGAAATTAACGAGCAACTACGCGTTCCACAGCAGGGCTGGTCGCTATTCAAGTCAAACAGCAATTTCCGCCGTTCGGTATGTCTGGGTATTCTGCTGCAGGTTATGCAGCAGCTTACAGGAATCAATGTCATCATCTATTATGCACCGCGCGTATTCGAGCTTGCAGGATATAGCGACACCACCATGCAAATGTGGGGGACGGTCATTGTAGGTGTTACTAACGTGCTTGCAACGTTTATAGCGGTAGGTTTTATCGATCGCTGGGGCAGAAAACCTATTCTTTATATCGGTTTCCTGGTAATGGCAGCGGGTCTGGGTATTCTTGGTTATCTCTTTGAATCCGGTCACACTGTAAGCGGTGCAATTATCCTGAGTGCGCTGGAGCAAAAGGTGGCAGTGCTGAGCCTTCTGGGCTTTATTGTTGGTTTTGCCATGTCGGCAGGACCTTTGGTATGGACGCTTTGCGCCGAAATCCAACCTATAAAAGGCCGTGATTTTGGTATCACTATCTCAACGATTACCAACTGGGTAGTTAACATGATGGTTGGTGCAACCTTCCTGACCTTACTTAATACGCTGGGCGGCGGTCAGACATTTATGCTTTATGCCGCAATGAATCTGTTCTTTATCATTCTGGTGGCGCTCTATGTCCCGGAAACAAAAGGCGAGTCGCTGGAAAATATTGAAAAACGGTTACTCGAGGGCGTTGCGCTAAGAAAGCTAGGACGTTAACCACACCACAGGCACGCTACGCTGACTGCGTGCCTGTGATTTTCCATGCGCTTAACGGACTATCCCAGCCAGATTAGTACAATACGTGAGTCGCTGCCACGCCTCTTCCACTGCGTCTGGAACCGTAACATGACCAATAAAACCGGCTCCTTTCGGCCCATATCCACCAGCATCATCACGCAATCGCTTCACTTCGCCCAGGGTCATGGATATATAGCGATTGAGATCCCAAACTCCTGGGAGCTGGCCCCCAGTAATCATATACCGCCCATTGACCTGTTTCAGTTTCGGCTTAAAGACCGGCCAGTTAATAAAATTTGCTGACAGATTTTGCTGTTGCCAGCAAAAGCGAAAAGACTCATAAGTACGCCGCTGCATCAATGGGTCTTGGACTAGTATGACATTCTGTGCCGTTAATTTTTCTTTCAAAATGAGATTACGTGTGAATAAAGCATTGAGGCCACAATTAGTTGATTTATCCTCAAGATAAATTTTATCCGCACCAATACCAAAAACCATCTTCGCAATGTCAGCCAGAATTTTAGCTTCACTGTCATTTAACGAATATTTCAATGAGGCTGAGATATAAGCATTGCATTTTACCGCCTCTTTCAGTAATTCGGTTGAATGCCCTATTCCGCCACTAAAGATCACCGGAATATCAGCATTAGCGGCAAAATTCACCGCACCAACAATATTAGGCATGATCGCATGACCAGCAAGAATAAGCATCTCGGGTTGAAGATTATCCTGGGAGGAAAAGTCATCAATGGAAAGCCAGTCAGAAATTGTATTCAAGTCCTTTACCGTAGGATCGGTTAGCTTCATCATTTATTTTCGCTCGAATCACTAATGCAGCCATAGTCTATGGCTGCATTATTATTGAATAGCTAATTCATTAATTCAGCAATGTTTTAGCCTGGGAATAAACATTCTCTACGGTAATATTGAAATGCTTATACAGCTGGTCGGCCGGTGCTGATTCACCAAAGGTGGTCATGCCAACAATAGCGCCGTTCAGGCCCACGTATTTGAACCAGTAGTCAGCGATGCCCGCTTCCACTGCTACGCGAGCAGAGACGGCTTTCGGCAGCACGGCTTCACGGTAAGCCGCATCCTGCTTGTCGAATGCATCAGTGGACGGCATGGAAACAACGCGCGCCTTCACGCCTTCGGCAGTCAGTTTTTCGTAAGCGGCAACCGCCAGCTCCACTTCAGAACCTGTAGCGATGAAGATCAGCTCCGGCTGGCCAGCGCAATCCTTCAGCACGTAACCGCCGCGTGCGACGTTCGCCAGCTGCTCTTCGGTACGTTCCTGCTGCGCCAGGTTCTGACGGGAGAGGATCAGCGCGGTCGGGCCGTCCTGACGCTCGACACCATATTTCCAGGCCACTGCAGACTCCACCTGGTCACACGGACGCCATGTGGACATGTTCGGGGTCACGCGCAGGGAAGCAACCTGCTCTACAGGCTGGTGCGTCGGGCCGTCTTCGCCCAGACCAATGGAGTCGTGGGTATACACCATCACCTGACGCTGCTTCATGAGAGCCGCCATACGCACCGCGTTACGCGCGTATTCCACAAACATCAGGAAGGTGGAGGTGTACGGCAGGAAGCCGCCGTGCAGCGCGATACCGTTAGCGATCGCAGTCATACCGAATTCACGCACGCCATAGTGGATGTAGTTACCGGCAGTGTCTTCGTTAATCGGCTTAGAACCGGACCACAGGGTCAGGTTGGACGGCGCCAGGTCAGCAGAACCGCCGAGGAATTCCGGCAGCAGCGGGCCAAACGCTTCAATCGCGTTCTGCGATGCTTTACGGCTGGCGATTTTCGCCGGATTCGCCTGCAGCTTAGCGATGAACTCATTCGCTTTCGCATCGAAGCCAGACGGCATATCGCCTTTCATACGACGGGTGAATTCTGCCGCTTCCTGCGGGAAGGCTTTGGCCCAGGCAGCGAATTTTTCGTTCCACGCGGACTCTTTTGCCTGACCGGCTTCTTTCGCATCCCATTGAGCATAGATATCAGACGGGATTTCAAAGGCCGGGTGTTTCCAGCCCAAAACTTCGCGGGTCAGCGCGATTTCAGCATCACCCAGCGGTGCGCCGTGGGAGTCATGGGAGCCCTGTTTGTTCGGCGAACCGAAACCGATGATGGTTTTACACATCAGCAGGGACGGTTTGTCGGTAACTGCGCGCGCTTCTTCCACTGCGCGTTTAATCGCCTCAGCATCGTGGCCGTCCACGCCGCGCACCACGTGCCAGCCGTAAGCTTCAAAACGCTTCGCGGTGTCGTCGGTGAACCAGCCTTCAACGTGACCGTCAATGGAGATGCCGTTGTCGTCATAGAAAGCGACCAGTTTACCCAGTTTCAGGGTACCGGCCAGGGAGCATACCTCGTGAGAGATACCTTCCATCATGCAGCCGTCGCCCATAAAGACGTACGTAAAGTGGTCAACAATGTCATGGCCCGGGCGGTTGAACTGCGCAGACAGGGTTTTCTCCGCAATAGCCATACCTACCGCATTGGCAATCCCCTGCCCCAGCGGTCCGGTGGTGGTTTCGACACCCGGGGTGTAACCCACTTCCGGGTGGCCCGGCGTTTTAGAATGCAACTGGCGGAAACTCTGCAAATCGTTCAGCGAAACATCGTAGCCCGTCAGATGCAGCAGGCTGTAAATCAGCATCGAGCCGTGACCGTTGGAGAGAATAAAGCGGTCACGATCGGCCCATTCCGGGTTGTTCGGGTTATGGCGCAGGAAGTCCCGCCACAGGACCTCCGCAATATCCGCCATCCCCATAGGCGCACCGGGGTGACCAGAGTTTGCCTTCTGCACCGCGTCCATGCTCAGCGCACGCAGCGCATTGGCGCACAGTCGGCGGGTATTATTTGTTGTGTTCATCAGGATATTCCCCACGCCTTACAGCATCTGTCGGATCTGGTTTTCCAGTTTGACCTGGTCGACCGCAAACAACCGGATACCTTCTGCCAGTTTTTCCACCGCCATCGGATCCTGATGGTGCTGCCAGAGGAATTCTGCCGGGGTCATCGGGCTGGGACGCGTTTCAGTGACGCAACCGGGTACCAGTTGGCGGGTCAACGCGCCTTCGCTGGCAGCCAGCTCATCAAGCAGCGCCGGAGAGATAGTCAAACGATCGCAGCCTGCCAGTGCCTGGATCTGCTCAATGCGGCGGAAACTGGCGCCCATCACCACGGTGTCGTAGCCGTGGGACTTGTAGTACTGATAAATCTGACGTACGGAAACCACGCCTGGATCACTGTCCACCTGATACTCCGCCTGCGCCTGATTTTTCTGATACCAGTCGTAAATACGCCCGACAAACGGCGAGATTAAAAAGACGCCCGCTTCGGCACAGGCCCGTGCCTGAGCAAAAGAGAACAGCAGGGTCAGGTTGCAGTTGATGCCGCTTTTCTCCAGCTCTTCAGCAGCGCGAATGCCCTCCCAGGTGGCGGCAAGCTTGATTAAAATACGCTCTGGACCGACACCGTTCTTTTCGTACATCTGGATAAGTTTGCGCGCTTTCGACACGCACATCCCGCGATCCCAGGCAAATCGGGCATCGACTTCTGTCGAGATACGCCCCGGTACGTGGCGCAGAACTTCGGTACCGATATCCACCGCCACCTGATCGCAGGCGTTAATCAGCTGAGTTTCCGCGCTACCGCCCTGCTGGCGAGCTTTGCCGATAGCGTCGGCAATCAGCGCCTGATACTGCGGCAGCTGTGCGGCCTTGAGCACCAGCGAAGGGTTAGTCGTGGCATCCTGAGGGGCAAATTTTTTAATCGATTCAATATCACCGGTATCGGCGACAACCGTGGTGTATTTTTTCAGCTCGTCTAATTGGCTCATGATTATCGTCCTGGGTAAGAGGTAAAACAGGCCTGGGAACGCCAGCGGCATCCCAGGCGGGCAATCAGTAAGAACTTTTAGAATCGGCGCTGGTACTCTGAGCACTTAGACCCAGCACTTCCGGAGTGGAACGGTAGCCAATCCCCATCCGGTCGATGCCCATATCAATCAGTTGCAGGAAGTGTTCGCGGGTGCGAATGCAACCAGATCCTTTAACCTTGCAGCGACCTTCTGCTGCTTTCATCATGACGGCAATAATTTCAGGCGTTGCCCCTTTGCTTTCCCCGCCGGTATAGAAGCCGGTTGAGGTTTTCACGAAATCAACCCCGGCGCGGCAGGAGTATTCTGTCGCTTTTGCTACCTGCTCAGCGGTCAGCGCATCAGTCTCGAAAATGACTTTCACCAGCGAGCCGTGGCGATGAGCAACATCCACAACCGCACGAATATCCTGTTCAAACTCTTCCCACATGCCGCTACGGATAAAGCCGTAGTTAGCGACAATATCCAGGTCTTCTACATCGCCCTGATTACAGATAACCTCGGCCTGCGCCGCTTTGGATGCTGTTGAAGATGCACCAAATGGGAAGTCGCAGACGACGCAAATACCCGTTCCCGTGCCTTTACACATTTCGCGGGCAACATCCAGGTACGCAGGATTAATGCAAACCGTTTTGCATTTGTAATCAATCCCTTCCTGAATGTATTTGCGGACTTCTTGCAGGGTAAACTCAGGTTTCAGCACCGACTGGTCAATGTACTGGCCCAATTCAGCAGGGGTCATATCAGCAGCTTTTTTATTCGGTTTCATAGCATGGTTCCTTTTAAGTGCATGTTTGTCTCATTTGTATGATACATACTATGCAATAGAAACTACCCACTCTGGGTTGATCCAGATCAGATTTTTGCAACGATCCCGGTATAAAAGATTGAAAATGGAAGGCAGGCTGCATACTAAGCAGAAGAGCTGGCGCAGAAATGAATTAAGTAGATAGGTTTTGGGTAAAAGGGCCAGAACGGCCCTAACGTTTTAGATGACGGGAAAAATCTATTCTCGACTTGCCCGCATTTTGATTGGCATTAAAAAGATCGATTCTGAAACTACATTTATCAGCCCGAGTTACTGATGTAGTGTATTCAAATACAAAACCCGTTTCGAGGAAGGAAATGCGCTCTATCTGATAGCCCGCCATTACTTTATCGTTGCATTGTAAATGGTGTGCAGCTGGTTTATTAATGATGATGGCATCTATATTTTCTGTAGCATGTGCGATATTCAGTCCAAACTGGTTTTTCAGCACATCATAAAGAGAACTTGCTTCAAAATCATGCAGCTCTATGCCCTGGCAGAGATTATAGGGAATCGCCGTCGTTTCAAGCAGTAACGGCGTGTCGTCACCATAGCGAACACGCTTGAGCAGAAAGATTTTCCGCTGCCCTTCTGGAAGGTTCAATTTGGTTGCGATGACTTCATCAGCCTCAATAATCGCAGATTGCAACACTACCGAGTGGGGTTTAATTCCCTGCTCGCGCATACTATCGGAAAAATTATACAGCGAGTTTAATTTGCGATTAATTTTCTTATCCGCAATAAATGAACCTTTACCACGCTGACGAACGATAAGCCCCTCTTCCAGGAGCTCATTCATTGCCAGCCTGACAGTGGTTCGGCTAATTTTCAAAATATCACATAGTTCGTTTTCAGTTACCATTTTGTCATTCACCCGGAATACACCGAGTCGAACCTGATGCCTGATAAAAGAGGCTAACTGAGAGTACATTGACGTTCCGGCATCATCATTGAAGCGAAAGTTCTCTTTGATATAGAGTCCCGTGTCCATAGATTTCCTGTAATGTTAAAAATATGCTTTATATGTATCATACAATACATAGTGCAAGCAGGAAACCGGAACGGCGAAAAGGAGGAGTTTCCTCCTCCTGTGTCACAGTATCGGCCCAAGGTTAACGACGCAGATCGATAACCATGCGACCGCGAATTTTTCCCTGCTCCATCTCGCTAAAGATAGCATTGATATCGTCCAGTGGACGTAATGCCACTTTCGGTACAACTTTACCTTCTGCTGCAAACTGGAAAGCCTCAGTCAAATCCTGGCGAGTACCAACCAGGGAGCCGACAACCTGAATACCATCCAGCACCAGCCGGGGAATATCCAGATTCATTGCCTCAGGTGGTAATCCCACCGCAACCACACGGCCACCGGCGCGTACCGCATCAACCGCAGAGTTGAACGCAGCTTTCGCCACTGCGGTGACTACCGCCGCATGAGCGCCACCAGTTTTCTCCTGCACTATTTTAGCCGCATCTTCGCTGCGTGAATTGATAGTCAGATCGGCGCCCATCTCCGCCGCCAGTCTCAGTTGCTCATCGTTGACATCCAGCGCAACAACTTTAGCGTTGAAGACATTCTTCGCATATTGCAGAGCCAGGTTGCCCAACCCACCAAGACCGTAAATTGCGATCCACTGGCCGGGTTTGATATTCGATACCTTGACCGCTTTGTAAGTAGTAACGCCTGCACAGGTGATACTGCTGGCAGCAGCCGAGTCGAGCCCGTCCGGCACTTTAACCGAATAGTCGGCGGTGACAATACATTCTTCTGCCATACCGCCATCAACGCTGTACCCGGCATTTTTCACAGAACGGCAGAGCGTTTCATTGCCGCTGTTACAATACTCACAATGGCCGCATCCCTCGAAGAACCATGCAACGCTCGCGCGCTCGCCAGGCTTTAGAGATGTGACTCCCGGGCCGACTTCTTTCACAATCCAACACCTTCATGGCCGAGGATCACCCCGGTCTTGTCGCCAAAATCACCGTTTTTTACATGCAGATCGGTATGACACACACCACAGCACTCCATTTTAAGTAGAGCCTCACCATGTCTCAGTGGACGCAGCGTTTTTTCGGTGACATTTACCTGATGGTCATGAGTGACGACAGCAGCCTTCATTTTTTTTCCTTAACAATCTATTGAATGAAAAACCGGGAATTTCACCCGGTTTAATTGATCTTCAAACCTGGCACTAATCCCTTAACGCCACTGGTTTGTCGTTCGCGCAATAATGGCGTCCTGAGCTTCCGGCATTAAAGAGATGTACTGGGCGCAATAACCTGCCACCCGGACAATCAGATCGGCATAGTTTTCCGGGTGCGCTTTAGCGTCTAATAACGTCTTGCTATCAATAACGTTAAACTGGCAGTGGTAAATGCCTTTCATCACCAGCGCCCTGAGGAACGAGACGAATTTATCCAGATTTTCCTCACCCGCCAGCGAACCCGGCGAAAAGCGCATATTTAATAACTGCCCAGCGGCAACTTTAACGTTCGGCAGTTTCGCCACAGAATTGATAACCGCTGTCGGCCCCTGAGTGTCCGTTCCCTGAGTTGGCGAACAGCCCTCATTTAACGGCGTCTTCGCCCGTCGACCATCCGGCGTTGCACCGACATCAAACCCGTTGGGGATATAGGAAGTGATATTACTTGTCGACATCGTATAGCAGCTCACTTCCGGCCCTTTCCCGGTTCGTTCCGTCGTGTACTGAGGCAGAAGTTTGATATAGGAATCAAAAACATCCTTAACGATCATATCGACATAATCATCATCATTACCAAACTTAGGTACTTTCTTCACGAGTCGCAAAATGCGTTCGGCATCCTGCCCCTGCCAGTCCGTATTCATGGCTGCCATTATTTCGTCCAGGGAAACGGTTTTCTCTTCAAATACCAGTTTTTTGATAACCGCCAGGGAATTGCCGACTACACTTGGACCGATGTTAGATTGGGAAATAACATCATATTTGCAGCCGCCATCCTTAAGCGCTTTACCCAGC
This sequence comes from Citrobacter amalonaticus Y19, assembly GCF_000981805.1. Classification (NCBI taxonomy): domain Bacteria; kingdom Pseudomonadati; phylum Pseudomonadota; class Gammaproteobacteria; order Enterobacterales; family Enterobacteriaceae; genus Citrobacter; species Citrobacter amalonaticus. The sequence goes on from NZ_CP011132.1 coordinate 2,179,660, forward strand.
TTCAGGCAGTTGTCAATAAAGCAGGAGGCAAACGGCGATGTATCATAAACGGCCAGCGAACGGTCGCAGATTGCATCGCACTCCACAGCTAAATCCGAATAGTATTTCAACAACGTTTCCCATGCGGACCACAGCTGTTCGTAATACTGGTAGTTTGTTTTATTGCCTTCTTTGCCGTTTACGCTAATCAGCTGTATCCCAGAAGCCGGATCCATACCATTATTAAGTACCAGCTCCAGCATTTTGCCCCAGTTAACATAGGTCATGCCGGTGGCCCGATGGCCATATTTACCCGGTACACCGGTTTCAACGCATCCAATGGCGCAATAGTCCAGGGCATCTTCGGTTGGTATCCCCAGGTCTTCGAGCCCTTTCACCGCCACTTCATCATTGAACATCGACGGCATACCGCAACCGGTTCTGATCAGTCGGGCTGCGAGTTTTAATAGCCCCTTCGGCGTATCCTGGTTAAAGCGCATCGAGAAGTTTGGCTCTGCCATCGCCGTCAGGTTCATGGCTTCAATACATAAATAAGAAAGCGCATTGGTCCCATCCTGTCCATCGCGTTTTCTGCCGCCGACCATCAGGTTTGAATAAAGAGGATAACCTTGCGAAAACTTCGTGTGTCCATAAGGACGAACCTTGTTATTACCACTGTTCATCAGGAATAGATGGGTCAGGATTTCGAGTGCCTTCTCCTGAGTTAAGGTACGGTCAGCAATGTCTTTTAAATAGAGCGGGATCATATATTGATCAAAACGACCATAGCAGAACGAGTGACCGTTGCTCTCAATCATTTGCAGAATATGTACCAGATAGCAGGCCTGACAACCCTCATAGAAGTGCTCAACCGGCTTTTCAAGTAAGGTTTCGCACATTCCGGCGATCGCGATAAGTTCCTTCTCACGCCGAGAATCAGGCTCAATTTCGGCCTCTTGGGAAGCAAGTCGTCCGTATCTTTTAATAAATTCAAGACTTGCTTCAAGCGTAATTATGGCCGCCTCATAGAATTGCCTTTGCTGCACATCTTCCGGGGCCAGTTGACGTAATTTTTCTGCTGCTTGGTCGATTAAACCGCGAAAGCCATATTTAAAAATCATTTCATGGTCGGGAACAATATGCCCATCGCCGGACATCGAGATTCCCCCTCGATGTAAAACCCCCTGTTTTTCTGCCAGGACGATGTTCTGCGGCGAAGTCCTTTTGACTTCATCGGCATGCGTTTTCCCTAACCAATAATCCTGAATGCTACGTAATTTCTCTTTAACATCTTCAGTGATATAGAAGATATCACCAGTGCGTTTATCAAATTGATCCAGTTCATCAATTACCCACTGGTATGAGTATTCAGGGAAAATCGGCGCAGCAAAATTGGCGCTCGCCTGATTACCGAAAATCAGACTATCCTTTTCAAAATAAATCGACATATTCTTTAAGGTATGCGCAAACGCTTTTGCTTTACGCAAAATATATGCTTCACCTTCTGTCTGCTTAAATGACTCAGTATAGAGTATGGCCCTTTCGCTACAGATGCTGGCGCGCCTTGTTTGCATCTTATGTCTTAACCGATTAATTCTCGCCAGATCTATATCATCATGATTGATTACTTTAAATTCCAGGAAGTCTTTCATAATTTCTCCCATGACTTTGTCATTCAACGTATACATTTAAATTTTTGCTACAGGCATAGTCATAAATATCCTTTATCAGCATTTCATCGCAGACGGCATCATCTGATATTGGATTGACAAGACCTAACCTAGTGTATTTACCAGCGCCAAGATTATGATATCTAAGAATATCAAGGCGTTTAATCGAGCTTCCCAGTTCTGCAATAAAATCAATTCTCTTGATTACATCAGAGTAATCGTCGTTATGCCCTGGAATTATTACCAAACGAATAATAACATCAGTCCCCGCATCAGCAATTAACCGCAAGTTTTCAATGACATGGTGATTACCAACACCGGTACACTTCTCATGAATACGGTTATCAAATGCTTTTATATCATACAGAAACAAATCAAATTCTTTGGCTAACCCCAACGCATGTTCTCTTGAGTAATGGCCCGCAGTGTCTAAAGCAACATGTACCCCGGCGGCACGTAGTTTTCTGGCTAACTCTATAACAAAAGGATAAAACAGCGCAGGCTCGCCACCGGACAAGGTTACACCGCCACCAGAGGCATCAAAGAAAACCTTATCTCTCAGTAATTTTTCCAAAAGAGTATCAACAGTAATCTCATATCCCACCGTTTCAAACGCGTCGGGGTATATCAGTTCACACTCCTCTTTTGTTTGAAAAGTCCCATGGCAGCGTTCTTTAAAGAACATGGTCTTAATATTTGGATACATCAACTCGGGGTTAGAACACCAAAGGCAACGTAAATTACAACCAACAAAGAAAACCGTTGATCTTAATCCAGGTCCATCTTTCGTCGCATATCCCTGTATTGTCGATATTAATGCTTTAGTTTCCATGTTTACCAACCGAGTTGATTTATGTGTCATTTAATAAGATATTTTCGGGTCAAAAATGCCCAGTAGCACGCCAGCGAAGGCAATCAACACCAGCAATCCCATAACTTTTGTCGGCCCCATTTTGCGCTTGGTCATTAACCACCAGCAGAGTAGAACTGTCAACGCGGTTAATATTTTGGGGAAAATCGAGTCCAGCGTGTGCTGAAGATTAACAATAGTGCCGCCGCTATCATTTAGCATCACAAAAGAGGTCTGGATATTGACCCATAGCGCCGCCACCGCACCAATAACAATTGTACCTAGCATCGCTATCGATTCGCGAATGGCGCTGGCTTTATTACCGACGATAAAATCAACAGCTTTCCAGCCCAGCTTGTAACCTTTATAATACAAATAGCGCATACCGAAAATTGCAATCAGGTTCCACATCACGATATAGAATATTGCTCCCAGCGGCGAGCCACCGGTAGATAATCCCAGACCGATCCCCAGTAAAATAGGAATGAGCGTCCCGATAATCAGCGAGTCACCGATCCCGGCGATAGGCCCCATCAGCCCGGCACGAATACCTGCAATCATATCGTTATCAATTTTTTCGCCGTTAGCTCTGGCTTCTTCCAGACCCACGGTCACCCCTACGATTACCGTCCCTAACTGCGGTTCGGTATTAAAGAACGTAGAGTAAGTGTTAAGCGCGTTCTTTTTATCCTCATCATTATCATAAAGTTCATTTATAATAGGATTCATTGCCGTCATATAGCCCAGTGTTTGCATCAACTCCAGCGAGTAGCAAACCTGGTGACCGTAAAACCATAACCAGAATGATTTATTTAGCGTTTTAGCCGATAATTTTCTTTGTGATTGAGATATCTCATCAACTTCTGTCATTGAATATGAGACACCCTTTGTTTGTTCAACCGTCAGGCTCATGATTAGATATCCTCTTCATCCATAGCAGCCGCACCCGCTGTCGGTTCACTATTCATTCGCGACATACGTATTTTGTAATTCATTACGCCGAGGAATCCGCCAATAATCGTCGCGCCAATCAGATTAACGCCCATCATTGCTGCCAAAGTAAACCCCATCAGAAACGTAAGAATATCAACGTAGCTTTCAACAATTTGTTTTAGCAGCAGACCGATCCCCACTGCAGGTAAAAGGCTGCCAACGGTAAACAGTGTTTTCATCGTAATACCGTCCATGGGTAGACTGACCTTGATAAAATCCACCATACTTGATCCCATCAGGGTCATAAAAACTGTCGGGATAAAACTAGTTATGATATGGCTTATCCAAGGTAAACCCATATCAATAAAACTTAACCGATGAAATTGATGATTATTGACCGCCCGCAACCCCATATGCTGCCATATAAGGTTAATCATCACTGTACCGTAATAAAGCACAGTACCAACTGTACCCACAGCCGCACCAAAAGCCACTGCCATCTGGATGGCGTTAGGTGAACTAGGATCAATACCTAAATTATGTATGGCAATAATTGAAAGAGGAATGCCGATATAGCTAATGGCGCGTGAGTCAGCAGCGACTGCCCCGCCGGGTGTGATCAAGGCGATATAGACAACCTGAATAGCAGCACCGACAATGATACCGGTTTTAAGGTCGCCCAGAATTAAACCACATAATAAGCCACCGACCAGTGGTCGACCCAGCGTATAGTTACCAATGGTTGTCCCTGCCATCCCCGGCATGCTCGAAAGACATGCCAGAAAACCAAGGATACAGGCTTGGGTAAGATTAATGTCCATGATTAGCAAGTCCTATTTTATTTATTAATAACCAAACTTACTACGATACTTATCCCAGAAACCGATGGATTCCTCTTTGATTAATGCAAACTCAACTTTGAATCCAGCGTTGTGCATTTTTTCAATGGCGGCAGCTTCATCGGCGGTCAGGGATTGATTTTTTCCGACATTAGTCGTGCCGGGCCGCTCGTTACATGGGCCAACAACGATATTTTTCATTCCATCAGGATCAAAGCCATCGTCAACCAGCATTTGCGCCATAAGGATAGGCTCTTTAGTAATCAAGAAGTAATTATCCTTACTCGCGACGACTTTTTCTTTTTTTGCTTTCCATTCCTCATATGTCCAGACAAAAGTTTTTCGGTTACTGGCACCGATGAGGGCATTCTTTAGTACCGGCGTATTAGCAGCGGCATCATTGACCAGAACAATCCCCGTACAGGGGTATTGTACCGTCCATGCAATACATGTTTGACCGTGTATCATCCGGTCATCAATTCTTATAAATGTGATAGCCATTGAGAAGTCCTCGTTAAATTGTTTCAGCAGCTTTACAGCATTTTGTTAAATCTTCGGCAGTGACATCGATTAATGACACCGTGTCTTTTAAATTAGCCAACAATTCCTGCACCAATTCATGAGTCGTCACTTCATCTTTCAGAAAAGCCGCCCCCAATACCATGGGCATATTGGCACCACCAAAAATGGTGGCGTTGCTCAGTAAATTTCTTTCATCAAGATGGCAGATAGTATTAACCAGCGGTGAACCGCCGATAATATCGCCAAATAGCAAAATATCATCACCAGCCGTTATATGTGCAGTTTTCTCAGCGAGTTCACTTTTGAATTGATCTGAGGCCATGCCATCTTTCAGGCTCACGCTAATAATATCCTCGCGCTCTGAACCAACCATCATATCCAGAACGCTGTGTATACCCTGCGCATAATGGCCATGGCTGACTATCAAAATGTACTTCATCTACTTTTCTCCTCAATCGTAAAAATTAATCACAAGAAGCACTTGTGCAGATGTGCTATACCTTCTGGATTAATCACAAGCATCATTCATCACATAAGTACCATTTGTATGGTACATTTTAAGCAGATTAAAGAATCCTATTCAGTGATGTAAGTCGCAGAAATTCGCACTGAACAAAATGGCTTTCGAGAAGTGGAGACAAGGAGATAAAATTGATGTCGGCAGAGGGAAAATGAACCGTAAGTAACGACGGTCTGCAGAAAAAATCCTGCAGTCTGTACAAGATAAATGCGGCGCGTTAAATCGCCGCATACAGTGCTCGCGATGGTACCAGGCTGCGTTATCACAGGGAAGTCTGCTATACGACCTTCAGGTGTGTGGTCAGCGCATAACGCTCAATAGCTAACGCGACACCATCACTGTCGTTATCAAATGTAACGATGTTGGCTGCTTGAGCAGCTGCCGGAACAGCATTCCCCATCGCCACTCCAAACCCTGCACGCTCAAGCATGGAGACATCATTCTCATGATCGCCCAGGCACATCACCTGTTCCATTTTTATCTGGCAATAATTAGCCACCCACTCAACCGCGTTCCCTTTACTTGCCTTTGTGTTCAGAACTTCAAAGAAGAATGGTGAGCTTTTTACCATGGTAAAGCGCGTGTACAGCTGTTGAGGTATTCGTTGCAATGCCTCTGACAAAAGTTCGGGCTCGTCTATCAGCATTATCTTTGAAAAACGCAGAAATCTGTTCATCTCACTGACCGGGCAATATTCCAACGGCATATTTGTCAAAAAGGCTTCGCGAACCGTATAAGGGCTGATATCTCGATTCGGCGTGTAGATCTTCTCTGCCGTTACCGCATGGCAGTGCGCGCCAAGCTGTTGAGCCAATGTGGCAATCTGGCAATAGTCCTCAATGGAAAGCGTATGTGAATTGACAATGCTCCCACTGTCAGCCTCATGAATCAGTGCGCCATTATTGCTGATGCAAAAGTTACCCGGTCGATCCAGGCCTAATTCCTTTACGTAAGGAGCAATTCCCGGCCAGGGTCTTCCAGATGCTATGACAAAACGAATCCCTCGCTCTACTGCGGCCTGAATACTTTTCAGGGTTCTATGGGAAATAACGTGTTGACTGGTCAGTAAGGTTCCATCCATATCCGACGCGATGAGAGTGACAGGCTTCATACGCTTACCTCTTTAGTGTGTTTTCTTATCTGTTTTGCCCTGGCCGACGATTGTGAGGTACTTCACAGATGCATCAACTGGCATAAAAACGTTCTTCATGTATCTATGTCATATGTGTATAACATTAATACACCTAAGGAGACTACTATGTCAAAAATCAAGATTTGCACATCCGATGAGGCTGTATCGAAGATCCCTTGTGGAGCCACCATTCTGGTGGATGGTTCCGGAGGTGGAGTCAATGAGCCGGGACATATTCTTGCAGCACTGAAACAGCACTTTGCCACGAATAACACTCCGCGCGAGCTTACCGTCGTTCACCCAAGCGGTATGGGTGACGGTCATGGTGGTGGTATCGATTATCTTGCCAATCCGCAGATGGTGCGCAAAGTCATCGGTGGTCACTGGAGCTGGTGTCGTCAGATGCAGGATCTTGCCGTCAACAATGAGATCGAAGCCTGGTGCCTTCCACAAGGCGTCATGTCGCACCTGCTGCGTGTTATCGCTGGCAATGGGCCAGGGCTGATTAGTCGCGTCGGTCTCGGTACATTTGTCGATCCGCGAATTGATGGCGGTAAGATCAACCAGCGAGCCACCGGTGAACATGTTCGCCTGATGTCACTCGAAGACGAGGATTTCCTGTTTTTTAAAGCCTTCCCTATTGATGTCGCCATTATCCGTGGCAGCGTTGCCGACGAAGATGGCAATCTAACCATGGAAGATGAGGGACTGTATGCGGAAACGCTTTCTGCCGCACAAGCGGCGAAAAACTCCGGCGGCATAGTTATTGCTCAGGTGAAATACCTGGCCGGACGCGGAAGTCTGGACCCACGGACAGTCAAAGTGCCAGGTGTGCTGATCGACGCGGTTGTCGTCCACGATGCGCAACGTCTCTCTTTCGCCACTGAAGCCGACCCAAGTCTGACAGGCACGTTGAAAATCCCCGGCGGTAGCCTGCCGGTGTTGCCGATGAATGCCAGAAAAGTCATTGCTCGCAGAGCGGCTCAGGAACTTCGTCCTGGCGACGTCGTTAACCTTGGCTATGGAATGCCGGATGGCGTCGCGTCGGTTCTTGCGGAACAAGGACTTGGTGACTCTGTCACCTTTACCCTGGAACAGGGTCACATTGGTGGCATACCGGCAACTGGATCCGACTTCGGCATGGTTCGCAACCAACAGGCGATGCTGGATGCAGGTTATCAGTTCGACTGGTACGACGGCGGCGGTCTGGATATCGCGATCCTCTCATTTGCAGAAGTAGATCAGAACGGCAACGTAAACGTCAGTAAGTTTGGTGGTCGCGTCGCCGGAATTGGCGGGTTTGTAAATATTTCCCAAGGTGCAAAACGAGTGGTATTCGTCGGTACCTTCAAAGCCGGTAAACAGCAGCAGCAGTTCGGAACCCATGGCGTCACTATCGAAACGGAAGGTCACGCACGCAAGTTCGTGGATACCCTTGAGCAAATCTCCTTTAGCGCGGTTTACGCACGTAAACGTAACCAACCGGTGAGCTATGTCACAGAGCGTTGCGTTTTTGAGCTAAGCGATAAAGGTATTGTGCTCACTGAAATCGCACCAGGTGTTGACCTGGAAAAAGACATCCTGACGCAGATGGATTTCCGTCCACTTATCTCAGCAGAGCTGCGCAAAATGTCTCCACATTTATTTGAATCGCTAACTCGCGAAAAATCGGCTGTGGAGGCCTGAAATGAGCGTATTAAACATAGACCGTGCTGGTCACTGTTTCACACTGACCCTCAATCGCCCGGAAAAACGCAACGCGTTAAGTAAAGCCTTACTTCAGGAATTGCGCGATGCGTTACGTACTCTGCGCGATGAACCCGAGCTTAAAATATTGCTTATTCGCGGTGCAGGTGACAAGGCATTTAGCGCGGGGGCAGATATTAAAGAACAGATCGGATTTACCCCTGCACAAGCCTACGACCATATGCGCTGGGGACAACAGATCTTCGATGAAATCGAATTTTTCCCGATGCCAACCATCGCAGTAGTTGATGGCTTTGCCCTCGGCGGCGGGCTTGAACTGGCATTAGCCTGCGATATGCGCTTCGCCTCAACGCGTGCCAGCTTCGGTAACCCGGAAATTAATCTTGGCAACCATCCTGGCTGGGGTGGCACACAGCGCCTCCCGCGTCTCGTAGGTCAATCTCTGGCGAGAGAAATTATGTTTAGCGGGCTGCCAGTCACTGCCGAGCGGGCCTTACAGATAGGCCTCATCAACCAGCTATTTTCTCACGAACATCTGGATGATGGCGTAAATCAATATGTCGCTGCGGTGTGTCAGCACTATTCACCCGCACTGCGTACCCTGAAGGAAGTTGTTCAGGCGGCGGATAGCAGCGACCTTGAACAAGGCCAGCAGATCGAAGCCAGCGGCGTTAGCCGCCTCTGGGGAGCTGCAGCGCAAAAAGAGGCACAGAACGCTTTCTTTAATAAATCCTGATTGCTTCAAACCTTCACCCATTGCCGGGTGAAGGCTAAAAAACTAAAATCTACCCATCTATTTCAGAGGTACTGATATGGAAAGCTCCGTGCTATCCCCTCGCCGCTGGTGGTTTATTATGCCAGTGGTATTTATTACATACAGTTTAGCCTTCCTTGATAAAGCAAATTATAGTTTCGCCGCTGCGGCGGGGATTAATGACGACCTGGGTATTAGTAAGGGTCTGTCATCTTTAATTGGCGCTTTATTTTTCTTAGGTTATTTTTTATTTCAGGTTCCAGGCGGTATTCTGGCCGAACGAACCAGCGTGCGAAAACTATTAGCTTTTAGCCTGGTCGTCTGGGGGATTTGCGCGACGGCAACCGGGATGGTGCATAGTATTCCGGCGCTGATTGCCATTCGTTTTGCACTTGGCGTAGTGGAAGCGGTTGTCATGCCCTCTTTGCTGGTACTGACCGCCCGCTGGTTTAGCAAAAAAGAGCGATCGAAAGCGAATACTATCTTCCTGCTTGGCAACCCGATAACTATTCTGTGGATGTCTATTCTTTCAGGCTACCTGATTGATAACTGGGGCTGGCGACATATGTTTATCGTACAGGGCGCGCCCGCTATCGCCTGGGCGGTAGCCTGGTACCTGTTGATTCGCGATCGCCCGGCGGATGTTTCATGGTTAAATAAGGATGAGAAACAGGCTATTGAACAAACGTTACAGGCTGAGCAACAGCAAAAACCAGCGATGACCGGTTACGGGATGGTTTTCCGTTCAGCAAACGTCATCAAGCTGGCTGGCTGGTTATTCCTGCAAAGTATCGGCTATTACGGCTTCCTGATGTGGTTGCCGTCGATTATCCGTGCCTCATCGACGTCAATGTCTCATACCGGTTGGCTGGCTTCGCTGCCTTACGGTCTGGCCGTAGTCTTTATGCTGCTTGCCGCTTGGTTAAGCGATAAATATCAGCAGCGCGTGCCGTTTATCGTCTGGCCGATTGCTGTTGCCGCAGCTTGTTTTGCTATTTTGTCCGCGACTGGCACCGAACATTTTTGGCTCTCTTATTCGCTGCTGACTATTGCTGGCATTTGTATGTATATTCCGTTTGGCTCGTTCTTCGCCTCGATTGCCGATGTCCTGCCAAGCTCAATGGTTGGTGGCGCGACAGGTTTGATTAACTGCTGCGGTTCACTCGGAGCATTCCTCGGCGCTTATCTTGTGGGATACCTGAATGCATTAACTGATTCAACAACCACTTCTTACATTCTGATGGCAGTGTGTCTGCTTGGTTGTGCAATCTTAGGTAAGTCTATTCGTATGCCTACAACGCAAAAAACTGCTTCTGCGAAGCAATTTTCTGTATAAGAAAAGACTCACAAGCTCTGATATGAGTTGACACTTTTCAACCTTAAAACGCCTGATGAATTTCATCGGGCGTTTTAGATTTCTACTGCTCCTGACGACCTAATGCTAACCTACCCGCTGCGTTTTTATCATCGTATCGCCGATACTTAGCATCCATCATCTCCGACCGCTTTAAAATTCCAGGCTTTGACTTATGATTCGGTGAATCGGTTTCCAGGTATCTAATTAGTCAGTCGAGGAGAAAGTGGTAGATTGGACATGTTAAGAAAAAAGAGGGGGAGTAAAATATTCTATATGTTTTTCAGGACGATTCAGACGAAAAAAAAGGCCTGATTCACAGACCTTCCCGTTAAATATTGGCGACTTAAATATTACAGACTCTTCAATTCCATCAACGCTTTGATGAAGTAATAATCCCCGTATCCAGTAGCCTGATCAATACCCAGACCATGCGGTAGATCGGCAGTCGAATGCGCCAGCAATCCTTCATGTTCTTCCAGTAAACAATGCTCACTAAGCGCCTTCAGCATCAGGGTCGCAGCCGACTTATACAGCTCTTTACCTGTCAGCTTATACAGTCTGAGCAACCCATACGCACTAATCGCACCTGCTGACGCATCCTTGGGGGAATTAGCATCGGCATCATAATCCCACTGTGGAATATGGTCGGAAGGCATGTTTTCGATAATGAAATGCGCCACTTTCTCCGACGCTGCCAGATAAGTAGCATCATCCAGTTCAGCCGCGAGCATGGCGAGACCAGCGACTGCCCACCCCTGCCCTCTAGCCCAACTTGTATCTGCGCGCAACCCTTGATAAGTATCGCCGCGCACCCCGTTTCCGTTCTCATCAAAATGGAAAACATGATATACGGAGCCGTTTGCTCGCTGATGGTGGGAAAGCGCCTTTTGCGTATGAATGCGTACCACGTTAAGCAATTCAGGATCAGCTCCCTGCTTAACCGCCCAGACCAATAGTGGCAAGTTCATCAGAGTGTCAATGAGGACGCTATTAGACCACTCCTGACCACCGAAGAATCCCCAACCAGGAATAAATCCGCCCTGGGGGTTAAACTGACCCGCAAGACTGTGCGCAGCCTGAATAGCCGCCTGCTTCCACTCATCATTCCCCGTCAACCGCCAGCCTGTGATAGCACTGGGATAGAACATAAAGCCTAAGTCATGGTTACAGGTGTCCTGCGCACGCGGCAATAAACGTTGGGTGAAATGCGTTGCCCGTTCTAACAATTTCGGATCCTGTGTGTGTTGCCAACTCAACCACAGCACGCCCGTCCAGAAACCACCAGTCCATACTCCATCCGGCGTAAAACCATATTTCTCCTGCTCTGTCACATGCGGAAAGTCAGTAAATTTTTCTGCATTACGCAGTGCCTTACGTGCACAAGCGTTGATAGCCGTGTCTAACCAGTCCATTTTTTTCCTCTCGTATCAATAAGAATGCGATAACTCAAATCAAATGTATTGATGTTATGACATTGAGTCAAACAAAGAGAAAAAAAATGTGATCCAAGTACTTCTTACGCTAATTTCATTTTTTCTCCGGTTGAATGTGCTATACATATAACATTAGTGTATTGGAGAATAATGTTGAGGACTTACTTTGTCGTTACCAAATGAATTTGAAGGTAATTACTCTCTGCTGGATGTTGCAAGCCCGGTTCCGCTCTTCCATCAACTGCGCGATCTGTTGGAGAGTTGGTTCCAACAAGCCTTCACCGTTGACGATGACCTTCCAACGGAAAAAGAGATCACTGAGAAATTTGGCGTCAGCCGTATCACTGTCAGACGTGCCCTGGATGAGATGATTAGCGAAAATATTGTTGTACGGCCAAAATCACGTGGTCGTCTGCGATTGCGAAAATTACCGCCAGTTCAGCGTTTAAATCGTCTGCGAGGCTTCTTTACCGACGATCTTCTGGCTGCAGGCATGAAACCCTCAACTAAAACCATCAATTTCAGTCGAGTTGTCAATGAACGTGTTAACGCTGAGCTAAAATTATCCCCTAGCGCGGAGTGCTTCTGCATTGAGCGATTGCATTACGCTGCTGAGCAACCCATCGCTCATCAGATCTCCTGGATCCCGGTAGATTTATTGCCTGAACTTGAAACTTATGACTTGTCTCAATCGTTGATGGCCTTGTTCGATAAATCACTTCCTCATCCAATTTACAAAGGCGAGCAGCAGTTGCTGGTGAGGAACTCAACTATCGAGGAGTCCCAGCATCTTGGTTTGTCTGTCGGCACAGCCATCATCTCAGTCTCGCGAGTAGCATTCATGGATAACAACCAGGCAGCTGAGTACTTCGTTGCAACCATGAATCCAAAGTTTTATCAGTTTTCCATGACGGTATATGCCGATGAATAAGATGAAAAAAACCCTCTATGTCAGCGATCTTGACGGAACACTACTTAATACTGAAGGTAAACTCTCAGACTATACCAGAGATGCTATCGGCAATTTTGCCAAAAACGGAGTCTTATTCACCTGCGCGACAGGCAGAACATTAAGCTCCGTAAAAATGCTAATGGGAGATGTTAAATTTTCCTGCCCCGCAATTTTAAGCGATGGGTTGCTAACGTTCGATATGCAGAATGAAAGAATTATTCAGGCCTCTGTTCTTCCCAATCAACTTATCAGACAGGTAGAGGAAAAACTGAATAAGCTCGATAAAGATGGTTTTCTGTATTGCATCAAAGGTAATCAGTACGCCCTTTTTTATACCTCAGAAAGCAACGCCTTAAGTCAGCGTTTTATCAAGAGCAAAGCACCATTTTTAAAAGATAATATTTTTAAAATAGATAGTTTTTCAGCCCTCCCGCAAGAATATCTCCCATTATATTTTGTCGTCTATGATGAGTATGACAATCTGACGCTGTTGCAAAAAGCGGTTAATACAATTCAGAATGTTCATTGCTTGTTAAATCGTGATGTCTATCACGAGCAAAATAACATCTATTTTATGAACATCCTTACCGATTCCACCTCTAAACACTCGGCAATTCATAGCCTTAAAAAGTATTTAGGTGTCGATGAAGTTGTGGCCTTTGGCGATAACTATAACGATTTGCCTATGCTGGCAAGCGCAGACAGATGTTATGTTCCAGAGAACGGCATCCCGGAAGCAAAAAAGATAGCTACACAAGTAATCGCTTCATGCGATCTTGATTCTGTCGTTAAATTTATTGAAGAAGAAACAAATTCGCAATGTGGTTAACGACCAGAGGAAACACAAAGCGGTATGTTTTTCTGCCTTTTAATTACTCTATTATGTTGCGTCTTGTGATTCTTTCTCGCTATAAATTTTCTGAGCATAATTTTATTCAGTGAATTGTTTCTTCTCCTGAACATCAACTCGTGATGATTAGCTGATGTTCGGGAGATACATTTCCTTATCTATGTACCTGCTTTTGATACCGAGATGGCCAGATTTTCTCAGGTAAAACACCTAACCTATCTGCAATTAATTTTTCACCTTTAGGCCAATGACGTGTAAGTGCATTCGCCAGCGTGGAGGACGCTAATCCCGACTGACGTGAAAGCGCCGCTAAAGATGTACCACGTTTTTTCAACCCGGCAATAATATCTGCCGGATGCCAGTCATGTTGCATCATGCAGGCACCTCACTGATAAATTTTACGCCATCGTCAGTGCGCATCCATCGCGGTGATTTGAGCCCCTCGGTAAAGGACCAGACCAACTCGCATAACAAACCGACCAGGGTTTGCTCCGATTTTGGATCCATAGTGCGTTCCATCAGAAGTTGGAGTAATGCGAGGCAGTATTCGCACAACAAATCAGGCTCAGGATCAAAGAGCAAAGGTGCAGAAGAACAAGTATCAACAGTCAGGCTCTCGGCCAAGTGTGGTGGGATACTATCGTTCAGCGTTAACTGCAGCAAGGAAAGGCTGGCACGAAGCCGCCCGCAGAGTGCCAGTCGCAATGCCGAATCATCGCTTTCAATTAGGGTTTCGGCGAAGCTTTCGCAGTAATCGGCCAATACGGTGAAATCTGTGTTCGCGCTGAAGGGAACGGTAAGTAACGGGTGTGCTTGAGCGAGGATTGTAGCCATAAGGCTGCCTCCAGTGAGTAGAAATTGACGCCCACCACTGGAGAGGTCAATCCCACTGGTGGTGGAACCGGACGAGGTTGACCTTACCGGCCTCACTGACACCGGCGCGTCTTGCGACGCCCCCGCCCGGCCCACCATTGAGGTGTAGCCAAGCGCACGACACAAAAAAAAGCGCAAACGCGCCTGTGTCGTCAGTGAGGTAGTTTCAGGAGGTCAAGCCCGGCACCTGATTTTGCAGGTGCGTTAGTAGGATACTGCGGTTGATGAAAAGCGGCAAGGATTCAGATGAAGATGGCTAGCGACAAATTGAAATAATTAGGTCGTCGCATCAATACGTAGGGATTAACCATTCATGTGAAAAGGACATAACAACGCTTACTTTTTCCAACCTAAAGAGACAAGGATTGAGATCAACGGACAAGGCATTCGAGCAGTTCGCAGCCAAAAACGGTTGGGGCCCTTCAGAGCAAATGAGTTGGCGAGTTTTGCTAAGAGGTAGATGGATTAGTTGGACCTATAACGCCAACACCTAGCCGTTTCCACTTCAACTAAATTGGTGGTCATTTTGGTGGTCTTGACAACCCAAAATTTTAGGTTTAGCTTACCAATCAGCCAGTTAATGGCAAAGGCGATCCCAGTCAGAGGAGCCAGATTTAAAAAAGCCCGCTTTTTAGCGGGCTTTTTGCTTTATATCTGGTAATCAATCGCGACGTCATCAGGCTCCATCACCTGTCGCTTAATATCCTCCACGGACAATCCCGCATTGCACAGTTCAATAAACCGCCAGACATAGTTGCGCTGGAGTTGTCCACGCTTCAATCCCAGCCAGACGGTGTTGGCGTCAAACAGATGCCGGGTATCCAGACGCGTCAGCGTCCCCTCTTCCTGTTCACCACTGGACTGCTCCGCCACCAGACCAATCCCCAGTCCCAAGGCGACATAGGTTTTAATCACATCAGAATCCTGGGCGCTGAGGACAATATCAGGCAGCAACCCTTTGCGAGCAAAGGCTTCATCAATGCGGGAACGCCCGGTGATCCCTTGTCGGTAGGTGATCAGTGGCCAGTGGGCGATCGACTCCAGCGTAACCGGCGAAACCTGGAGCAACGGATGATTGCGCGGCACTAACAAGCTATGATGCCAGCGGAACCAGGGGAATGCGACCAACAGAGGATCGTTGCTCAGACGTTCACTGGCGATACCAATATCCGCCCCGCCATTTTGCAGTAACGTCTCTATTTCCTGCGGCGTCCCCTGGATCAATTCCAGACGAACTTCCGGGAACAATTCGCGAAAAGCTTTAATCACACCCGGCAGGCTGTACCGTGCCTGCGTGTGCGTCGTGGCGATGGTTAACACGCCAGAGGTGTCATTGGTGAACAAATCCGCCAGTCGGCGTACGTTACTGGCTTCATTCAGGATGCGCTCGGCAATGACCAGTAGCGCTTTACCGGGTTCGGTCATTCCAAGCAGACGCTTGCCCCGACGGATAAAAATCTCGATCCCAAGCTCATCTTCTAACTCACGAATATGCCGGCTTACCCCTGACTGCGAGGTAAAAAGCATATTAGCGACTTCCGTCAGGTTGTAATCCTGACGGGCTGCCTCACGGATAATTTTAAGCTGCTGGAAATTCACTTGTTACTCCGGATACATCAGACATGTTGCTATTGTTAGAGTCTGATGCCCGGCATAACAAATAATAAAAACCTGCATCTTATTCCATCATGGAATAACACTTAACTGACCAACTGCAATTCGCGGCTATCCAATGCCGGATTGCTGACCAGCGACATCAGGATCTCTTTCACCGCCTGTGCCTGCGGCGACAAACTTCCTCTTGCCGACATATTCAGCGATAGCGACAGACTCATCGACGGCGAGGTGATTCGCGCCATCCAGCCATTTGCTGCACCACACAGGGAACGCGCGGCAGATTCAGGCAACACCGTCACGCCCATGCCGCTGGCAATCGCCGCGGTCAGCGTGGCTATCGACTCAATTTCGCCGATGACTTTCGCCGTTAAACGACGCAACGAGAAGGCTTCATCGACCCGCAAACGGACCGCGCTGTAGTCGCGAGGGAGAAAAAGATTCATCTGTGCGACAGCGGTAAGATCCACGCTCTGTCCAGGGCAGTCACGAGTGCCCACAAGGAAGAGGTCTTCTTTTAGCAGGGGTTGACTGGTGATACCTGCCAGCGGGGAACGCTCATAAAGCACCGCCATATCCAGTTGACCATTCAGCAGTTTATCGTTCAGTACGGCGCCGCTGTTTTCATGCAGATACACCAGCACCTCGGGCAATTCTGCGCGCACCGCCTGCAAGAGCGGCATGGTGACCGACGACGCGGCTGTCCCCGGCGCAAGGCCAATCGACACTTGCCCCGTTAAGGTCTGTCCGACATTATAGACGGCTAACTGTGCCTGTTCACACTGACGAAGGATCGTCCGCGCATGCGTGTAGAGAATTTTTCCCGCGTCGGTGGGCGTCACACCCCGTTTGGTGCGAATTAACAGTTGCTGATTGAGCTCACCTTCCAGTGTGGCAACCTGCTGACTCAGCGCGGGTTGTGCGATGTGCAATACTTCAGCGGCCTGCGTCAGGCTACCAATATCGACAATTTTCACGAAATATTTCAATCGTCTGAAGTTCATTTTGCCTCCTGTCCGGAATGCCAGAACCCATGCTGGCAGTGATGTCAGGAGAGAACTGCAAGATGCTTGCCAGTTTCGGATAAGAAGAAAAGTTTGTGTTAACACCCCGTAAAATAAGCATTTATGATTGTTATCGGTAATATCGATTCCAGTCAGCGTTTTCCGATCTGCCCCATCCGGGGTAGACTCGCACCAGAATGGGGCAAAACCCGCTGGAGATCGAAAGTTCGCCGCTTTGCTGGTTTTGTCAGCAAACAGACGCGCAATCGTATTTCCCCCTTTGACAACCCCCATCGTCGTCGTTAATATGCGCCTCGTTCACACGATTCCTCTGTAGTTCAGTCGGTAGAACGGCGGACTGTTAATCCGTATGTCACTGGTTCGAGTCCAGTCAGAGGAGCCAGATTTAAAAAAGCCCGCTTTTTAGCGGGCTTTTTGCTTTTCCGTCTTCAGATCTCCTTAGCGGAACGGCGGCTCGTTGAAGGTTCGCAGTTTGCGGGAGTGCAGACGGTCGCCTTCAGCACGCAGCAGATCAATAGCGCGAATACCTATCTGCAGATGTTCGGAAATTGCCCCCTCATAGAAACGGTTTGCCTGTCCGGGAAGTTTGATCTCGCCATGCAGTGGCTTATCAGAGACGCACAGCAAGGTGCCATATGGCACACGGAAACGGTAACCCTGCGCAGCAATGGTGGCACTTTCCATATCAATCGCTACTGCTCGGCTCAGGTTAAAGCGTAGCGCCGAGGCGGAGTAGCGCAGTTCCCAGTTGCGATCGGAGGTGGTCACCACGGTTCCGGTACGCAGACGCTGTTTGACCTCTTCACCGGGCATGCCGCTGACCATTTTTGTTGCGTCATACAGGGCGCGCTGTACCTCTGCGATGCTCGGAATCGGGATATCCGGCGGCAGTACCGCATCGAGCACTTGATCGTCACGCAGATAGGCATGGGCAAGCACGTAGTCGCCAATCGCCTGGCTTTCACGCAGTCCACCGCAGTGACCAATCATCAACCAGACATCCGGACGCAGTACCGCCAGGTGGTCACAGATCGTTTTGGCGTTGGATGGGCCCACGCCAATATTCACCAGCGTGATCCCCTGCCCATCGGCAGTGATCAGATGCCATGCTGGCATTTGATGCTTCTTCCATGCCAGATCGGAAATCGCTTCTTCGGGTGCTTCTGTTTCTGCGGTGATCCAGATCCCGCCGGCGCAGGAGAGCGCAATATACGGGCTGTCTGGATCCAGAATCTGGCTGCATCCCCAGCGCACAAACTCATCCACATAGCGGGTATAGTTGGTGAATAACACGAACGGCTGAAAATGTTCCACTGGCGTCCCGGTATAGTGGCGCAACCGTGCGAGCGAGAAATCGACCCGACGTGCATCGAAGTGCGACAGGGGAGAATATTCGACCGGATGATAGATGCCATCTGCGGTTTCATCGCCAATTTGCGCCAGCTCAGTGGTTGGGAAATGGCGGGTTAACCCGGCGCTCATGGAACGATCGAGTGTCAGCTCGGAACCGTCAATCACGTAGGGATAGGGGATTTCATGCTGTGAAGGCTCTACGGTGATCTGTGCATCGTAATCCTGATACAGCAGCGTGAGTTGCTCTTCCAGATAGGGACGGAATAGCCCCGGACGTGTGATGGTGGTGGTGTAGCAACCCGCATGGGTAAAGCGTCCATATGCACGGGTTTTGGGGGGATTGGTGGCATTGCCATCCCAGGTAACAGAAAGCGATGGGTAAACAAAAAGACCTTTACTCCGGGCGATGAGATCGGGAAGTTCCCCCGTTTCAATGTACTTGCCAATGGCACTGCGTAGCGCCTGAACTGACTGCTCGTAGAGTGCATCAAGTTTTTCCAGCGCTTGCGCAGGCGTCAGGCTGGAGCCCTTACTCTTCATCTGTGTCTCCTTGTTCTACAGGTGTACTGCTCACCCGATAGTATGTCACCAGAATGTGAAACAAAAGCCAGAGTTTTAGCGAAGAGACGAGAGCCGAATGGCCCTCGCAGAGAGTTCAGGCGTGTTGCTTGTCTTTCATCAACAATGCGGTGGCGGCCGAGATCAGGCAGCCGGCCAGTAGATAGATAGCCACACTGTGCCAGTCACCGCCAGAGAAAGTCACCAGTGCCGCAGCGATGAAAGGGGTAAATCCGCCGCCCACCACGCTGGCGACCTGATAACCCACGCCAGCCCCGCTGTAGCGATATCCCGCGCCAAACATACCGGTGAACATGGGCTGCTGTACGCAGACCACCATGTCATGGGCGATATTGGCGAGCATGATTGAGAAGAAAACAATCCAAAAGATCGACTGCGATTCGAGTGCCATAAAGAACGGAAATGCGCTCAGCGTGCCAATCAACGCGCCGGTAATATAAACGCGTCGACGGCCAAAGCGGTCTGCCATCCAGGCAAAGCAAGGGATAGTCAGGCAGCTAAGCCCACCGACCAGCAGGCCGATATTCAGAAAGAGCTCACGCGGTAAACCGAGGTTTTGCGTTGAGTAATTCAGGGCGAAAGCGGTAACGATGTACATGGTCAGCAGTTCACACAGGCGAAGCGCAATAATCTTTAAAAACGCCCCCGGATGGCGGGCGAGCGCTTCCATCACCGGCAGCCGTTTTTTCTCTTCGAGTGGCTGCTGTTTCTGCTGTTCAAATTCAGCGGACTCTTCCATCCCGTTTCTCACCCACAGCGCGCCGAGCACCAGAACGATGCTGAAAAGGAACGGAATACGCCAGCCCCAGCTCAGAAACTGCTCGTCGGTCGTCAGATAACTGATCAATGACACGAGACCGGTGGAGAGAAGCAGACCGACGCCGTAACCCACCTGTACTCCGCTGCTATAGAACGCTTTTTTGTTTTCTGGCGCACTTTCTACGGAGAGTAACGCGGCCCCGCCCCATTCACCGCCGACGGCAAATCCCTGAATCGCGCGCAGCAGTACCAACAACACTGGCGCCCACCAGCCGATAGCGGCGAATGAAGGAAGAATGCCAATCAATGCTGTGGCAATCCCCATCATCCAGACGGTGAGCATCAGCATCCGCTTACGGCCTAAGCGATCGCCGAAGTGTCCGAAGATCACACCGCCCAGCGGGCGGAACAGGAAGCCGACACCAAAGGTGGCAAATGCGGCAAGCGTGCCCATTGCCGGGCTGACCTGCGGAAAAAACTCACGGTTGAATACCAGGGCTGCGGTAATGCCATAAAGCAGAAAATCGTACCAGTCGACAACGGCACCGGCAAAGCTTCCCAGCGCAGCGCGTCGGGCGCGATTAAGCGATGGAGCGTCCTCCGCGGAGGGGGTGGAGATGAGGGTGGAATCCATAGTAATCCTGTCTGTACTGATTTTATTATTAGTATGGGAATGAGAGTTACACACATTGCGGCCAACATATAAGTGGCTATTATGAGACTACCCCGACAAGCAGGAAGAGAAAACGATTTTTAATCCGTTGAGAGCAGAATAGGAAAATTAAGCGGATGTGGCGTCCGGAAAAAGAAAAGCAAAAAGCCCGCTAAAAAGCGGGCTTTTTTAAATCTGGCTCCTCTGACTGGACTCGAACCAGTGACATACGGATTAACAGTCCGCCGTTCTACCGACTGAACTACAGAGGAATCGTTGTGGAGGCTTATCTTAGCGGCGAAAAATCTTTTGTCAAACCCCATTTCCGACATTAGCGGTTAACTGGTGCTTCTCTCAACAATTTGTTGCAATTGCAGTGATTTTATCGGGAAAAAACTTTGCAGCTTTTCCGTTTCTCCCTCATCATTTGAAATGAAGTTTTAACTTTCTTCTCTAAGGTCCATTTTGAACGTCTCCGCAGCCCTACGCCAGGCCGTCGCTCGCACGCCCTGGTATGCTAAACGCAAGCGTTATAAGGTACTTTTCTGGCGCGAAATTACCCCGCTTGCTGTGCCTATTTTTCTCGAGAATACCTGTGTTTTGCTGATGGGCGTACTCAGTACGTTTCTGGTCAGTTGGCTGGGGAAGGAGGCGATGGCCGGCGTCGGTCTGGCCGACAGTTTCAATATGGTGATTATGGCCTTTTTTGCTGCTATCGATCTGGGGACGACGGTCGTGGTGGCTTTTAGTCTCGGTAAGCGCGATCGCAGACGCGCCCGAGCCGCGGCCCGGCAATCTCTGGTGATTATGACGCTGTTTGCCGTGATTCTGGCGGCGGTGATTCACTACTTTGGTGCGCAGATTATCAATGTTGTGGCGGGAGAAGCGACAGCGGAAGTGAAAGAGTTGGCGCTGACTTATCTGGAATTAACGGTCATTAGCTATCCCGCAGCGGCAATTGCCCTGATTGGCAGCGGTGCGTTGCGGGGGGCGGGCAATACGAAAATCCCACTGTTGATTAATGGTGGGATGAATATCCTCAACATCATCATCAGTAGTATCCTGATTTACGGGATTTTTTCCTGGCAAGGGGTCGGCTTTGTTGGCGCTGGACTGGGCCTGACCATATCGCGTTATATTGGCGCGGTCGCCATTATCTGGGTGCTGATGATTGGATTTAATCCGGCTCTGCGCATATCACTGAAAAGTTATTTTAAACCACTTAACTTCGCCATCATCTGGGAAGTCATGGGGATTGGTATCCCTGCCAGTATTGAATCGGTACTGTTCAACGGCGGCAAGTTGTTAACGCAGATGTTCGTCGCCGGGATGGGGACCAGCGTTATTGCCGGCAATTTCATTGCTTTCTCCATTGCCGCGCTAATTAATCTACCGGGGAACGCGCTGGGATCTGCATCCACCATCATTACCGGAAGACGTCTGGGGAACGGACAGATTGCCCAGGCAGAGATTCAACTGCGCCACGTGTTCTGGCTTTCCACCATTGGCCTGACGGCTATCGCCTGGTTGAGCGCACCGTTTGCCGGGCTGATGGCATCGTTTTACACCCACGATCAGGAGGTAAAAGACGTTGTTGTCATCCTGATTTGGCTCAACGCGGCATTTATGCCGATCTGGGCTGCTTCCTGGGTTTTACCTTCGGGGTTTAAAGGCGCGCGCGATGCGCGTTTCGCCATGTGGGTATCGATGCTGGGAATGTGGGGCTGCCGTGTGGTTGCTGGCTATACGCTGGGGATCGTGCTTGGCTGGGGTGTCGTGGGGGTCTGGATGGGGATGTTCTTCGACTGGGCAGTACGTGCAGTGCTGTTTTATTGCCGTATGGTCAGTGGTCGTTGGCTGTGGAAATACCCGCGAGCGAAACATGAAAAGGTGACAAAATCCCCCGTTGTGTCTGAATAAACGACGAAATGGAGAATATTTCGGCAAACAGACGCGATAGCGCATTCAGGCTTTGACAACGACGGTGGGCGTCGCTAATATGCGCCTCGTTCACACAATTCCTCTGTAGTTCAGTCGGTAGAACGGCGGACTGTTAATCCGTATGTCACTGGTTCGAGTCCAGTCAGAGGAGCCAAATTCTTGTTTTCATGCCGCTCTGCGAATCCTTATACGATTTGGATTCAATAAGTTAGCGTGAGAATTCTTCCCGATGCATTTTCAGTTTACCCTCCGCATCGGGAGAATTTGGTGGTCAGATTTGGGGTCAAGTTGGTTCGATGACGGAGTGACCCCCAAATGTCTCTTAACGACTCAAAAATCCGCAACTTAAAACCATCCGAAAAACCCTTCAAAGTCTCCGACTCTCACGGTCTATACCTTTTAGTTAATCCAGGCGGTTCACGTCTCTGGTATCTCAAATATCGTATCAATAGAAAAGAATCCCGCCTCGGCTTAGGTGCCTATCCTGATGTCTCTCTGGCTGATGCTCGTCAACAACGTGACGGTATCCGTAAATTGCTGGCGCAGAATATCAATCCAGCTCAACAACGTTCTGCTGAAAGAACCACTAACTCACCCGAAAAAACCTTCAAGCATGTTGCACTGGACTGGCATAAAAGCAACCGAACATGGTCGGAGAACCACGCAACTCGTCTGCTTGCCAGCATGAACAATCATATCTTCCCGATAATTGGACACCTGCCAGTCACAGAACTGAAAACCCGCCATTTCATCGACCTGCTGAAAGGGATTGAGAAAAAAGGTCTGCTGGAAGTGGCGGCACGCACCCGGCAGCATATGTGCAATATAATGCGCCATGCCGTGCATCAAGAGTTGATAGAGCATAATCCGGCGGCCAATCTGGACGGTATCATCGCCCCTCCCGTTAAACGCCACTACCCTGCCCTTCCTTTGGAGCGACTATCGGAGCTGTTGACTCGCGTAGAGGACTATCAGCAAGGACGAGAATTAACCCGCCTCGCGGTATCACTCACCCTGCACCTGTTCATCCGTTCCAGCGAGTTGCGCTTTGCCCGTTGGTCTGAGATCGATTTTAGAAACAAAATCTGGACCATTCCGGCTACCCGTGAATCCATTCCTGGTGTGCGTTATTCCGGGCGTGGTGCCAAAATGCGCACGCCACATATCGTTCCCCTCTCTCGCCAGTCCATCGCTATACTGAAACAGATACGGGATATATCCGGGCATCAGGAACTGATATTCCCCGGTGACCATAATCCATATAAACCAATGTGCGAAAACACGGTCAACAAGGCGCTGCGCTTGATGGGTTATGACACCAAAGAGGAAATCTGCGGCCACGGATTCCGCGCAATGGCCTGTAGTGCCCTGATGGAATCTGGACTGTGGGCGCAGGATGCGGTTGAGCGCCAAATGAGCCATCAGGAACGCAATAGCGTTCGAGCGGCTTACAACCATAAAGCAGAATATCTCGATGCCCGAAAAGCGATGATGCAATGGTGGTCAAATTATCTGGATACGTGCAGGGAAGCCTATGTGCCACCGTATATCTGGGGATCAAGGGGATAACATTAAGACGGCATAATCTTAGATATGAGGCCGTATCATTCCATCCGGCCTCATTGAGGATTGTGTACTTTTACCTGTTCAGCTAACAACGCTAATAGATGGCGAAACCGCTCCTGAAGGCGTAGGAAGGTTAGCTGCGGGAAAGTTAAAACGCTGTCGCGCACTCATAATTTGCAGAACTAAACCAGTGACTGGTACTTACGTACTATGCAGAAAATGGCTGACGGAATTGGATAACAACGTCGCGGGAAATGCTCTGCGGCTGGTGAGTCTGGGGCGAAAAAATAAACTGTTCTTCGACTCTGATCACGAAGGTGATCAGGGAACGGACGGATAGGCCGTTTGTCGACTGAACGGCATAGATTCGGATCACTACCTGTATCATGTGCTGAATGACATCGCCGACTGGCTGGTGAGTTGTGATAAGGAACTGCTGCCATGGCGGGTAAAACTATCTCCGGAATAACCCTTTCAAAACGGCTGTACACTTATGAATATGCAAGTTAAGCGTGGAAAAATTCAATTTCAGTGTAATTGCTAATTTTCAGGCGGAATGCTTGGTCATATGGCTAAGTGTTATATTAGCAGGCTCTATCGCCGTCAGCCCATCGCTTTATATCACTTATATTCGGTGACCTGATACCTGTACTCAAGATATTCTTAGTTGTATACAGACTAATCTTAGCTTTGTCGCCACCATGGTTTTCTATCTCAATTAGCGTGTTGTTGATAAATAATCCCTCTGAAAGAAGCTTTTGATTGATCTCACCTATTTTTCGATCACTGTCGAACTCGCTTAATACAATGACCGGATTTCCTGAATATGACTGATATTCCAGACACTGCCTTGCCATGTGCCTTAGGGTTCGATAAGTATCGGAGGACCTCGTCTTGCTAATGAAACTGCCGTCTAAAGATGATTTGCTATTTTTCAAATCGCTTACGGTTATGGCACATCCGCTAATTGATATAGAAAATAATATTGTAGCTAGGGACAAATATTTCAATTTATGCTCCATTATTCTGGTAAATGTCCTACTCAGGTTAGGATCAAAATTGCGTTTTCTTTCAGACGGAATTTTGATTTGGTATATCAACAATAACCATGAGCCCACCTTCTGCAGACGTACTTAGGAAAACACTGCTGTTATGTTGCTGCGCAACCGCTTTGACTATTGCAAGCCCCAATCCGCTCCCGCTTTGTATCTGATTGGGATCACGGAAAAATCTGTCGAACACCCTCTCCCTCAATTCAACCCTGATTCCGGGCCCTGCATCTGAGATACGCAATTGAGTGGATTTATCTAATGATCGTACCTCTACCTCAACCCGCCCGCCCTCAGGACTGTACTTCACAGCATTTTCAATTAAGTTGTCGATCAGCGACATTAGGCGTTCCCTGACACCTGTAATCCAGACTTCATCATGAGCGTAGAACTCAAGCTCAATTCTGTTCTCAGCAGCTAGCGGTGCCAACTCAGCCATTCGCTCTTGTATTAGCGTCGTCAGCGGTACAGGCTCCATAACAGTGTCAATGCGTGCTTCACTGTGCATCAGCACCAGCAACTGATTGACGAGACGAGCAGCACGGCTATTGCTACGAATAATCCCTGCAAGCAATTCCTGTTGACTAAAGTTGCTTACATCGGACTGCAAAGCCTCAACATTGACTCGCATTGCAGCCAGCGGAGTACGCAACTCGTGAGCGGCATCTGCAATGAAAGTCCGTTCCCTTTCAGTGCTTTCTCTTACCCTAGCAAGGAATATATTAATCGCGTCCACTATTTGGCGAAGCTCCTTATGCTTTGGCACTGCTTTTAAGGGAGAAATATCTTCTGGCGTTCGTAAGGAAACTTCATTTGCCACCTTGTTCCAAGGACGCATTGCAATGCGGATTGACAGCCACGCTGGAAACAAAAGAAAGGGAATGCATACCAGCAGCGGTAATATGTAATATCCGCGCGAGTTCAGGTATATGAAGAAGTTCCAGCCTCCAGCAGGAGTGAGCAGTGTCACCTCTGTGTCGGAGCTCCTAGACTTCAGAGTACGGCTAGTCCAAGTGCGACCGTTACTCTGAATATTTTGAATCATCCCATAACCGGTGTTTGCCACTCCTACCGGAGCGCCATCAGATGAATAAATTATCTCTTTATTTTTCCGAACGATTAGGCTGATTGACATTTTTGGGTCTTCGCCTCCGCCATAGCCTTCCCGCAATGCTTTGCTGAATTTTTCCAGCACATCGGTTAGATCGTGCGGGCGATCCCCCATACGATCCACCACTGTCAGAATGGTTTCATAGGTTTTGCTGCCTGATAGCATTGGAGGGCTACGTAAGTTATCCCATAAAATGTAGGTCAGAAAAATACACCAAATCAGCGTGAGTAATAGCATCTGGGCGATCATAATTCGCCGTACTAGCGTTGGGATTCTCAGATAGTGCCAAAAATTACGCATCAACCTCCCCCCTTCTGAATGGGTACGGTATCAATGACAAACCCAACACCTCTCACCGTTCGCACATAGCCGTCACCGATTTTGCGACGCAAATTTCCCATATGTACATCGAGCGCATTACTCATATTTTCTTTTGCACCGAAGATTCTTTCTTCCAGAAAACTACGTGTCATAACACGGTCAGCACGCGACATTAACGTTTCAAGCAGCGCGTATTCACTTGCCGTCAAATCAACATGCCTTTCGCTCACGGTCACGCGACGAGTCGGCACATGGAGAGTTAGCCCTCGAATCTCTATCACCTCATTCTGAAAACCATAACTGCGCCGCACAAGTGCTCTTACCCTAGCCAATAACTCGGCGAGAACAAAAGGTTTGACGAGATAGTCGTCAGCACCAGCATCCAGCCCAGTCAAGCGATCTTGCAGCGTGCCTCGAGCAGTCAGGATGATGACGGGGATCCCCTTGAACTGCTGACGCAGACGCGCCATCAAGCTCATGCCATCACCGTCGGGCAGGCCGAGATCGAGCAATACAAGTTCTGGCACCCATACATCGAGTTGATGCAGAGCATCCACTTTACGGCGAACCCATATGACATCTAATCCCTGGTCTGTGAGGGCAATACGTACACCATTGCCGAGATCTATGTCGTCTTCGATTAGGAGAATTTTCACAATAGTTACTTTATCAACAGTGAATGAAGAACGTCTGAAGAAAAAAACGGTATCAGTAAATCTATCAGGTTTGCAGAACTGGAACTTACTTCAGTATTTCTTCATTTTTGGCTCATGAGAACTTCAGGGTCAGCATTCAAACTGAGCAATCTGGCGTTTAAAACCACTTGTATCGTAGTCAGTTGAACCCACAAGGATTTCCTTAATGAGAAAGATCGAACTGAGTCATAAGTTCCGCCATTCACTCTTGGGGCATACCCTGGGAAAATTGTTGTCAGGATTTGTCCTAGCGTTACTGGCAACCCCAATATTGGCAGCAGAACAGAAACAGGGCAACGAGTTGACCCTAGGAGGAGGAGTGGAGGTTGCGCCACGTTATTCTGGTTCAGATGAAAACCGAGTCACGACGGCCCTAGTGATTGATTATTCAATGGTAAATGGTTTCTTCGTCAGCTCCACGCGTGGTATCGGTTACGGTAACAACATCGGCAAATTTGATTACAGCGCTGCGCTGAGTTATCGCGCTGGCCGAAAGGATCGTGACGTGGACAGCGACTCACTCAGCTACGGTAGCGACTACCTGCGCGGTATGGGTGACGTTAAAGGCTCAGCTATCGGTATGCTTGGTCTTGGATACGAGGTAACCGACTGGCTTAATTTGCAATTGCAGGCTGAGGTACCAGTTTCTCAGCGAAGCAATGGTGAGGCTCTGCATTTCAGCATTGTCAGCCCGCTTTATACGTCATCGAAAAACTCTGTGACGCTGTCGCTGACCAGTAGTTGGGGAACCAGTAAGTACATGCAGACTTACTACGGAGTAAGTGCTTCACAGTCGGCCGCATCGGGGTTTACTCGATATGATGCCAAGTCTGGAATTTATGCCTACTCACTGAATATGGACTGGACACACAAGCTTAATCAAGACTGGAGCGTAGTTGCCGCAGCAGGTTTTACGCAGTTGGCTGGTGATGCACGAAATAGTCCAATTGTTCAGCGAAAAACATCGCCCACGGGCAGCCTGAAGGTGACATATAGCTTCTGATCGTTGTTCGACGTGTACTTCGCGGTAGCTTGTGGCTAGGCACTGTCAATAAATACAAATTCGCCCCCGCCCCAGTTCAGATGATGGGGCGCTACTCAACTCACCATATCGCCTCGATTATGTCATGTCACTCAGCGCTATGTTATTAACGGTACTTATTTGAGGAGCAACAAATGAATTTAAAACTGACGATGAAAGCGGCTCTAGTAACTCGAGCCCAAACCAGAATTAGTTTTAGCATTTGCGAAGAACTAGCCGCGAATTTTGAGTACTGGATTAGCTTAATCTGGTATTTATTCTTCTTTTTTCCTACAGCCAGACATGGTCCGGAAACGCAGTCTGAGGCGCTAATCATTCAATAAAATTCAGACATCATAACGTTGTATGATCCCGCACCCTGAAAAAATCACTGAACAATTTCGTGCTTTTTTTGAAAAGCCCAATAAAATGATGGGGTTTACCATGTCAAAAAAACAAACACTTCCAAGTACAAACTCTAATTCTCCTGACTGGATGACTATAAGCGAAGCAGCTGAAATGACAAATAAAAAAGGGCTGGGAATTAAAAAAAAATGACATTTACAGACATGCATTACATGGTAGCATTCGTCTTTCCATTTACTTTCAATCGCCAATAGCATTACGAAAAATCCAAAGATCAGACAACAAAGTAAAGCTTAGGGAATCAGAACCTTCATTAATTAATCGATTATGTTTTTTTGATAAAACAACCTTCATTAACGAATGTAATTTTATTGTTAGCACTAACGGTGCATATATAATACCCACGCAGAGAATTCTTGACACCCAATTATTGGGATATGAACATGTTCTAATACAGAAATTACTTGCCTATTCTCTTAGAATCCCTCTACCGGTAACAGGAGCCATAGAATTTAATCATGGCATAACAGTAATCTTACAGGGTGAAATATTTCAACTATTCGAAAGGGTAACATGGAAGAAAAGGATAAAACAACAAATCATGAAACTTCCTAAGAGTATTGCACAAGATGTACACAAAGAAATATTCTCTCAGAGAATAAACTGTTACTTGGAAAAAGAGTATTTTCCTGCTCATGTTCTACCCCGTGATGCCTGTTTTGTCATTAGAAAATCTGAACTTGATAAATTAATTAACATCGTAACCAATAACAAAATGGACCCATTATCTTCAACACGAATATCGACACCGCTATCTCGACTTTTCTGGCTTGCCTGTAAAAACAATGAGTCTATCAGACCATTAATCAGGCAACCTTATAAGCTTCTGTCCATCTTTGAACAGTGGGCATCAGCCGAAGGCATGACCGACCGATTCAGCGGCGATACCTTAAAAACAGCGCTTGAACGTGGTTCACCTACGTCCATTTAGGTCCCCAATTAAAATGATGTTACACGCTCCAATCTGAAAACCCGTATTAAGGATTGTGGTGTCCGTAATACGGGCTCTTCTACTTTCACTCCTTCCCTCACTGTGTTTTTTTGTCATCTCCGGGGATATCCCATTTCTGCACTGGAGGTATTTATGACATCTCATCAGTTATTACGTCTGAAGCAAGTAGAAGTAAAAACCGGTCTGAAACGCTCACAAATCTACCTGTACATGAAAGAAGGCACCTTTCCCTCTTCAATAAAGATTGGGCCAGCCAGCGTCGCCTGGCTGGAATCCGAAATTGATGAATGGATTAACTTCAAATTAGCTAACCGTTTAACGCGCTGAAGGGGGATTGAAAATTATGTTTCCCTCACTAAACTATGCGGTATTAACAAACGCCCTAGCCGCGCTCAAGGAAGGCAATTTTCGTTATTGTGAAACGTTAGGATTCACATTCGACGAATTGAATGCCCTCAATCAACTATCCCTCGACGAACTGTTTATCGTCAGTCGGGCATCGGCACAGTTTATGTCGATCACTGTCCGTCACGACGTTCTACAACAGATCCTGACGCTATCCCACCAGGAAGCGCAGCGCCAGCAGCAGATAAATCGCGCCGTCAGATTGGGAGGGTCTATTGCACTCCTGAATCACTTTTTTGGCCTCACCTCGAATGAGGTCTGCACTCGCCGCCGCTTGCTGGGTGTCACCATCCCTTATGGCCGAACGCCTATCCCAGATGAAGCCATTGATGCAGAAATTTGGCTGTCATGGAAAAAGAACCGCTCTGAAAACCTTGATACACCTGACGCACTAGAAGCCATGATGCAGGTCACTGAATCGTTGTCCTCTAGAGAAAAAGGGCCTTCCCTGACCACAGTGTGGAACCGTATCACTCTTTGTGAGAAAGAAACACTGAACAGGAGGACATCGCATGCCAGATGAGATCGATCGCGATCAGGAATTTAATGAGCAACGCCTGGAGGAGATGATTGAACAGAACCGTTTCAAGCCAGGAACATCGCCCTCATTACATTACTGCCGTTTGTGCGGTGAACTCATTCCCGAGAAGCGGAGAGAAACCCTGCCGGGCGTGACAACCTGTACGGAATGCCAAACCATACTTGAGCGTCGTCAACGCTGATAATATGCAAGGATACGCGCAGAGAGACGCTCTTCTTTGCGCGTTCTTCATTATACGAGCAAACACCATCCGTATTATAAGTAGTGAAATGTTGAACAGAAAACCATCACTATTATTGTTACTTATCCAGCTTGTTCCAGACTTGCTCTGGAAAATCTCTATGTTAGAACACGATTAAATCGGATAACCAGCAACGAGCGAGAGTCGGATTAATTTCCCTTGATCTACCTAAAGAATATTATTCTGCCATCAAGAGACTAAATAACAGAATCCATCTATAATAAACCAATTTTATACATATCAGGAAGGTGTTACCCTTCCTGATAAAAACACTTAACTTTTGTTGAAGTTTTCCAAGTAATTATGAACTAATTCTTTCATGCGAACTTTAGATGCCATCAATAATTGAGAGGCTAAATTGGGCAACTCCTCTTTTTGAAGTTGACTTTGACTAATTTCCTTAATTATTTTGGAAGCATCAGTTCTTAATTCTTTTATCTTTGCCATTGTAAGTACAAAACTATCCGTGGCATAAGCATTATGAGTTGCCTTATCATCATGCTGAACTGAAACGCGTAATATATTATATTCCCTTCCATAATTAGCTATGAACCATAGCTCAGCGATCAAAAGTTGGCCATGTTCTTTTTTATTTAGAGGATTCCTCTCCTTTTTTCCACTTTTCGCTTCGATAAGATAGGCAGTTTTATCATGAGTAATCCACATGACATCCGGACCATCACCATTATTATCGAATCTTTCTGAGCTAAAACCCAAATATTTTCC
Source organism: Citrobacter amalonaticus Y19 (assembly GCF_000981805.1). Classification (NCBI taxonomy): domain Bacteria; kingdom Pseudomonadati; phylum Pseudomonadota; class Gammaproteobacteria; order Enterobacterales; family Enterobacteriaceae; genus Citrobacter; species Citrobacter amalonaticus. Next base: position 2,211,008 of record NZ_CP011132.1, read on the forward strand.
TAGATTGCACAAAGACTCTTCAAATTGATTGGAAGAGGCATTCTCATGTAAAAAAGAGGTATTACTTTCGAACTCTCTATATACACCCAGCCTTGCCCTATATCCGTCAAATAAGGAGGATATAGATTTACTTTGCTCATCTGGAATATTCATTTTTATATAAGGCGGTTTTACTTGAGGTCTCTGCAAGTGAATATTGCACGCAAAAGCCTCTTTTTGTAAATCAGCGGATAACTCTTCCTGCCCCCAATGATGAGATATTTTCGCAGCTAACTGCAATAACCATCCCTTAGATTTTTGGTCAACTATTTTGTTACTTGTAAACTCCCTTATTCTGGCAATTGCTTTTTCTGAGTGACCATTCAACCATAATTCTAAAGATTTCCTCTCGGTCAATGAGTATTCTAAATCTGAATTATTTGTATGATTTTTACCGACACTTTCAGCTAAAGTTTCTGCATGATATTCGACCCATTCCTCGTCACGATTCAGACTTTTTCTCATCGTTTCCGCTAATTCTTTTGCTGATGATATTTCTTTACTGACAGTATTCCCCATATCTATCTGCGCACGAGTTGCATTTGTCAAAAGACTAAAGTTACTTTCTCGCGCGATCCATGACGACAATGCTTTACCTGCCATAATAATAATACAATAATCGCCGCTACCTCTTGCCCCTCTACCGATACCTTGCTCGATTCTTTGGGCAAGCAATTGATTAATAGCAGCACCTCCAGCTAAAGCCATAGCCCTGTAATTGTCGTAATCAGAGGTACCTTTAGGTAACTCATCCATTACAACTAGTCGACATGCTTCTCCTGGCAAATCAATACCATCATATCTATTAATTAATGTTAAAGGTCTATCACTGGTTCCATTGATTAATTCTTTGATAAATGTATCAACTTCACCATTGTTCTTGGGTATCTTTGATACATCTCTCCATTTCTCAGCCTGAAGAGTTGAAGGTGTCAATATTAAAACCCTTTTCTTATTCTCTGAAAGCCAGATTACAAGTTTTTTAATTGTATCATCAATATTAAATTGAAATGGCATTAGCTCAGGGATTAATATCATCCTTTCGCTAATTCCAGCCAGTGAATTTGATTTTAATTGGTTGCTTAAGGAATTAATTGATATATTAAAAGTTCTAACTAACTCGCTATCATCTGCTATAGTTGCAGACATGTATATTCTGCGTTGTGCATTTTGGAATGAAGGGAAAAGATGAATTAAAGGTAAAACAGGGGTAATAGTAAACCCTTTCTTCGTTAAGATAGCATGACAGTATGAAAGATAATCGCTTATAAGTGGCCAAGACATTGAGTCTCCAGTCAAACTTCGCACTATTTGCCTTACTTCCTCTTTTCTCAGATTCCAAGCCCAATATGGGATTTCTAATATACTATTACTCTCACCTGACATTATAGAGTCAAATGTTCCCTCTTTTTCAAGAGCAACAAAATCTGCTCTAAACAAAGAGCTTATTTCTTCAAAAACGATCCTATTTTTTTTTGATAAAACTTCAAAAGTAAAACACTCTCTTACAACAGAGAACGATGAATGGGCATCGTCTAATATTATAGTACCTGTTTCAATTAATTCTTTCCCATCTCCCAGAACTCCAAACTTACTTCTTCCATTGAATAAAGCACTGTATGTTGCGACCATTATAGCTTTGCTGTTTATAAAATCTTCATGCAATGCTGTTCCAGGAACATAACTTACAGTTTGTATTCCTATATCCTTCGCTTTTTCTCTAGTTTGAGATACAAGGTTTTTGTTAGGGGCAAGATACAATACGGGGCCTTTCTTCTCATTCAAAGAAGACTGAGCCATTAGGAGACCGACTAAGGTTTTACCTCCACCAGTGTGGAGTTTAAATATTATATCCTTTTGATTTCTAATATTAAACCAATTTTCAAGCACATCAGATTGGCTTGAGTAAAGATCGTTCATACCTGCTGGTTTAGGAAGTCTTCTGAAAATCTCTAACGGTTCTATAGGTGCGGGTTTTCTTTGGTTATCTCTTAACTTTCCGAAATCAACCATCATATGCTCCTTATATAGATAAATATATACAGTTATGACAACGTTTTATTATAACTACTAAAATGAAAAGCAAGTATTTTTATCTGCCCACCTCCGAATATAAAAATTTAAAGTCAGTGGTTATCTTCCCATATGAAATAGCGATTTCATAATTATGCGGGATACCTGCACTCCGTATACTGATGTGAATCTCAAAGCTGATAGTATCGTTAGGTCTCTTCTGAAAAATTTTGCCATTCATATCAGGTATGAACCAAAACTGTAAAAGTACCAACTAGAGGCAAGCTAACATAACAATCAATTCTAATTATTATCACGCTATTCATTTTCTCTCTCATTTCAATTTTGATTTGATCATTTCCCGCCTGTCGCTGATATCGCATGCTAATCACGCCACCTTCCACTGGCGAGCTTTAGGGACGTTTATTCGTCCGGGGCGGGTATTGCTCTTTAACAATATAAGTCGGGCTGTCACACAACCACAATTCAGGGTGCCGCTGAATGTTCTCGCTAACCCGTTGAAACCGGAATGCAGAATCGGGATGTGATCGATTGAGTTATTCACCATGACTTTTTATTGAAGGAAATAGCATGAGAAAACCCACCTATCACGTATTTGTTACTCAGGAAAGCCAACCCGATGCCAGCAGAGAGAAAAACACGTACTGGACAAAGGTCGGCGTGGCGTTCGCTCATAACGGCAAACCCGGATTGAATATCGTACTGACACCCGGTATTGCTGTCTCCGGTAAGCTGGTACTCCTTGAACCGAAAGACGATAGCGAGATGCCGCAAACACCTCAGCACGATTAACCCACAACCCTCGCGCACCTTTTCCCCTGCCACCGACAGTCTGATAGCTACGCGTGGCTCGATTTTTTACCGAGGCAACCATGCTTTCCCCCACTGTTTTTCTGGCGGCAGCCATGCAGTGTGCCGCCACGATTCCCCCCTCCACCGCGTTTGATGTAGCTAAAGTGGAATCCAGCTTTAATCCTTACGCTGTCGCTGAGATTGTACCAAAGAAGGAGAGAATACCCGGCAGTGCAGGTGTCATCTCTCATCAGCCCACCAGCATGCAAACTGCCGTCAACATCATCGAGCAGGTGGCAGCAAAAGGTCGCCGTTATTCGGTCGGGCTGATGCAAATCACCAGTACCAACTTCCGGCATTACGGCGTGACGGCCCATGACTTGTTAGACCCCTGCACTAATCTGTCTATTTTTGAGCGAATACTCACCGACTGCTACCAACGAGGTGGCACGCTGAAAAGAGCGCTCAGTTGTTACTATTCTGGCAATTTCAATACAGGTCAGCAGCCAGAACCCGCCTTAAATCAAACCAGTTATATCCAGCGTATTGGCTATACGGTCCCGTATACGCGGGAAGACCTCAAGCGCAGTACCACCAGCCAATCCACTCCAGATATCCATTATCCAGCCACCATCCTGCGCGGTGAACTTACCGATAAAACCACACCTGTTGTGACCTCCTTGCGCTATCCCGACGCCATCCTTCGCGGCGATGTATCCCTACCTGTAATTAATGAGGAGCAATGACGATGCAAAAACGTAAACACTGGCCTGCGTTTTCTTCACTGTTGATATCAACCCAAACGCTGGCAGCCGGGAGTGGGTTTAACAAAGCCAACGATACGCTGAGTAAAACCTCCACCGGCTTGCTCGGGCTGGCCGCCGTTACGATCACACTGGCAACCATGTGGGTGGGTTACAAGGTGCTGTTTGACGGTAAAAGTCTGCATGACATGCGCAACGTCATTATCGGAGCCATCCTGATCGTCGGTGCATCGGGCTTTGGTGCCTACTGGGCATCCTAGGGGAAGCGATGACTACCCTGAACAAAGCACTGACCCGCCCTGCCGCCATTATGGGTATCCCTCTTGTCCCGTTCGTGATCGTCAGCGGGGCTATCGTCCTGCTGTCGGTTTACACCAGCTATTACCTTTCACTGTTACTGATCCCTGCCTGGCTGGAAATGAAAGCAAAGGCTCGAACGGATATTCATTATTTCGGACTGCTGTGGCTGGCCTTTAAAACCCGTGGGCGATTTGCCACGGATCGCCATTTCGGTGCAAGTGCCATGCTGGCAAGCCACTATGACGCCGTCGATGTTTCGGAGTTTACCGCTAAGATGAAATTAAACGAGCGCATCACGCTGGATAAATATATTCCCTACTCCTCCCATATTCACCCTCACATCATAAGAAATCGCGCCGGTGATTTAGTCGCTACCTGGGAATTGGGTGGCACTGTGTTTGAATGTGAGGACGAACATCATCTGACATTGCTGGCAAGCCACCTCAACAACCTGATCCGCTCGTATGAAGGGCTACCAATCACCTTCTATATCCACCGCATACGGGAGAAATATCAGGATGGCTTTGAGGCCAGTTCGGGCATTCCCTTTTCGGATGACGTCACGGAACGCTATTACCAGCCAATAAAAGAGAAACCGCTCTGGCGACATCGGCTGTTTTTCACCGTCTGTTACGCCCCTTTCTCCACGCTGGAGAAAAAAATCATGAAGACACAGCCTGTCGGAAAAAGGAAAGCGGCGCTGGATGATGCACTGAAAAGGATGCTTGAACACCATGAGGCAATCAACACAGCCCTGTCCCGTTACATGGTAACGCCATTGGGTCTTTATGAGGAAAAAAGCCGGGTTTACTCTTCACAACTGGCTTTCTATCATCGGCTGATTACGGGCAAATGGCAGAACGTGGCGGTAACACGAGCACCGTTTTATCACGCACTCAGTACGCCGGATGTGTTCTTTACCACAGATACCGCCGAATGTCAGACGGTCGGCGGTTCCCGCTTCTTCCGCAGTCTGGAAATTAAAGATTACTCACCAGAAACCTATACCGGCCTGCTGGATGCGCTGCTGTATGCCGAAAGCGAGTATGTCCTGACGCAATCTTTCACCTGTATGGCACGAGATGAAGCGCAAAATCATATCCGACTGGCAGAAAAACGGCTGAACTCAACCGATGATGACGCCATTTCACAGCGAGAGGAATTGATCGTCTTACGCGACCTGCTCCAGTCCGGGCATGTGTCTTGCGGCAAGTATCACTTCTCGCTGCTGGTCTCGTCCGCCAGCGCCGATCAGGTAGTCAAGGAGACCAATGCGCTGGCTCAGCCTTTTAACGATCTCGGCATAATGACATCCCTGTCTACCATGTCGTTACCTGCCGCTTATCTGGCTCAACTTCCCGGCGTGTATACGTTACGCCCCCGTCTGGTGGTGGTCAGTAGCCAGAATTACGTGGATATGGGGAGTCTGCATAACTTTCATCCCCACAAACGTCACGGCAATCCGTGGGGTGAGGCTATTGCTATCCTAAAATCCCCCGGTGGTGGCGGTTACTATCTGAATCTGCATGACAGTCAGGCAGGACGGAATGACTTCAATGAGAAAACGCCGGGGAATACCGCCATCATCGGTAAAACAGGTTCAGGAAAGACCCTGCTGATGACGATGATGAAACAGTTGATGCAGAAGTACCGTAATCCGGCGACATTTTCCGCCTCTGCCACTCTCAAACGGCTGACCACCGTTTACTTTGATAAAGACAGAGCAGCAGAGATGTCTATCCGCCAGATGGGCGGTCGCTACTTCCGTATCCGGACCGGTATTCCTACCGGATTCAACCCGTTTTCACTTGCGCCAACTCGACGAAATATCAGCTTTATCAAGCGACTGATCCGGATGCTGTGTCGTCGTGACGGTAAGCCACTCGATCCCCGCGATGAAGAGCGCATCAGCACAGCTGTGGATACCATTATGCTGGACTACCCGCCGGAATACCGCCGTTATGGTATTACCCGGCTGTTAGAAGTCTTGCCAGAGCCACCGACCAAAGAGGCCCGGACTAACGGCTTACGAATCCGACTGAAACAGTGGGCGCAGGGCGGTGAATTCGGCTGGGTGTTCGATAACGAGAAGGACACATTCAATATCAGTAATATTGATAACTTTGGTATCGATGGTACGGAATTCCTGGATGACGACGACATACGCGGGCCGATCACCTTTTACCTGCTATACCGCGTCACCAGCCTGCTGGATGGTCGCCGACTGGTGATGTTCATGGATGAGTACTGGAAATGGCTGGCTGATGTCGAGTTTTCTAAATTCTCCCTCAATATGCTCAAGGTGATCCGCAAGCTGAACGGCATTTTTATCCCCGCCACCCAGTCGCCCGATGAAATCGTCAGGCATCCTATCGCTCCGGCGATTATTGAGCAGTGCAGTACCCAGATTTTTCTCGCCAATCCCAAGGCCAGCCATACGGATTACGTGGAGAAAATGAAAGTCCCGGAAAGCGTTTACGACATGGTTCGTAACCTTGATCCGAGCGAGCACTATTTGGTCGTCCTGAAAACACCACTGCGTACTGGTGAAACTCGCCCGTTTGTCGCCATGGCAAGAATGGATTTATCGGGTCTCGGAAACATCACAAAAATCCTGAGCGGCAGTGAAGACAACCTGAAAATATTTGATGCCATTTATCAGGAAGGTATGTCACCCACCGACTGGAAAGAAACGTTCCTTAACCAGGCTATCTGATATTCACCTCGGAGGTTATCACCATGCAAACCAGAAAGATGTTTCTGGCGTTATCGCTATTGATGTCTACACCAGCGATAAGCGCCGGTATCCCGGTATTTGATGCCGCCAGTAATACCGAGTCGATTAACCAATGGATACAGAAACTCCAGCAATGGCAGGAAACGGTCACGCACTATAAAAGTGAGCTTGATGCCTATAAGCAGCAATTAGCGACCGCAACAGGCATAAGGGATATTCAGGGATTTCTCCGCGAGGCAAAATCCCTGAAAAACGATATCGAACATCTGCGCAAAAATGGTATTTCACTGGATGACCTGCTGACCAACCCAAGCGGTTATTACTCTGCAGACCTTCAGCGCCTATATAGCAAATATCAATCGTTTGATATTTGTAATCAGTTCAGTTCATCGCAACGGTATCTGGAAAGTTGCAAACAGCTTGTCCTCAATCAGGCGGTATCGATTGAGAATACCAGTGAAGTCCAAAACCGGATTAATAGCACATTAAACGATATATCAGACTTATCCGACCGCATAGCCAACGCCAAAGACTCGAAAGAGTCACAGGACCTAGCTAACGCAGTGGCAGCCAAAAGCGTACAATTGAACGCATTAACCAGCCATTGGGAAATGTCAGTCAAGCAGGCTGAACAGCGCGCCGCGCTGTTGACTCAACAACGGCAAAAAGCATTCAATGAACAACAACTCACTTCTCCAATTCCTGACTTTAATCATTGAGAGGGTAATAATGAAAATGTTATTTTGCATTTTCCCGATTATTTTAGGCTCATTATTTCTGGCGGGGTGTGACAACCCGAAATCAACGCAGTGGTACAAAGAACATCCGGATGAACTGAGTCAACGATATAAAGCGTGTGAATTATACGGCGATGACTCCCAGGATTGCAAAAATGCACGAGAGGCGCGATTTGAATTCCGTCAGGAAAATGCCAAGGTTCCCGATTTGAATTAAAGGGGTCATCTATGTCAGGTGGTATGTTTGTTGGAATGAACAATACAATCACTGACGGTTTGCATGCCGTACTGCGGGGGCAAACCTCCGTGTACGGCGATATGGTAAGTGTTATCGCCGTCAGCTCCTTCACGTTATTTGTCACGTATCGGGGTTATCAAACCCTGGCTGGAAAACTCCAAACACCAGTAGAAGATGTCATATGGGATGTCGGGCGAATGCTATTAATCATGACATTCGTTTTAAATCTCGATGGCTGGCTGGATTTAGCCATTTCGGCCATTAACGGATTAACTGACGGCGTCAGCGGGGATGACAATGTCTGGGTGTTACTGGATACCGTCTGGGCGAAAGCGCAAACGATAGGACAAAAGCTTTATCAGCAGGATGACTCCACCTATGTAAAGCTCAACGGCGGTATTGCCCAACTTCTGGTCTGGGGAGGCGCAATCGTCACCCTGCTATTTGGTTCGGCGGTTAACCTGTTAGCCGGAATTATCATTGTATTAATGACTACCACCGCACCGCTATTTATTTTCTGCCTTCTGTATGGATTCCTTATTCCGATGTTTAACAACTGGCTGAAAATTATCTTCACGGTGATCCTGACGATTATGTTTTCCGCGTTATCTATCAGGATTGTCATCAACTATCTTAATGGGCTATTAGATAAAGCGGTTAATTTTGCAGATAGCGCCAATATCATCACACTGGGTGTTCAGTGCTGCGTTGCGGGTGTTATTTCAGGCATCATTATCTGGTTTTCAGCAAAAATTGCGAACGCATTAGGAGGCGTCGCCGTTCAGGCCGCACTACAGGGTGCCGCTATGGGCGGTCTACGTGGGCTGGCGAAACCGTCTTCTGACGCAGCGAAACCCGCCATGAAGGCCTGTGCGGCGGGTGCCCGGTTAGCGGCAAAAGGCAGCACCAGCGCCGCTAATGCCGCAGGTACACTTATCGCCACAGGCACCAGCAAAGCCCTCTCCGCATGGCAAAAACGTGCGGCGTCTATCGATAGCATGAAGCGTTTCAACCAACAGCGTAACCGCTAATCCCCTTCTAACGCAGTCTCTCCACCCCGCGCCGTGGCAACCGCCATCGGTATGGCATTTCTGTCTTCGACAAACACAGGAATCAATATGAAATCCAGCCTCATCTTTCTGATGCTGTGCGTCCTCATGGGTTGCGCACAGCGTCAGCACGATTTGACGCCAGTCTCTGGCGATCCTCAACCGGTTAATTCCCACGCGATTATTCAGGAGCTGACAAAACATGTCTGAAACAGAAAACATCATTGCGTCATCCCGAACCTTTGAATCTGTCCTGCTGGAAAAGGATGAACGGGAAAAAAAGCTGGCGTGGCGAATAGCGGCCATAGGGTTTACTTTGGCCGCAATGGCGATCACCGCACTGATTATTCTGCTGCCGCTGAAAAACACCGAAATCGAATTATGGTCGGTGGATAAACAGACCGGACGTTATGAATATATGACCCGGATTAAAGAGCAGAGCATTTCCACAGAGAAAGCACTAGCTCAGGCGTTAGCGGCACATTATGTCAGGCTCCGCGAGGGCTATAACTATTTTGCTCTCCAGCGCGATTATGACGATGTGCAGTTATTCAATAGCGACAGTGTGAACCGGGATTATCTCGACGGGTTTAACAGCGATCAGGCACCCGATGTCACTTTCAATAAAGCGGAATATGTCGTGTCTATCGACATTATTTCCAATGTTCACGCGACTGCTACAGCACCTGACCATCTGGCGACCTTACGCATTAAACGGACTATCCGCCGGATTGTCGATAATTCGGTTAAAACAGATGTCTGGAACATTCGCTTAACTTATCGCTATCTCCCCCGCAAACAACTGACAGACAGCCAGCGAGAAATCAATCCGCTGGGGTTCATCGTAACCAGCTACCAACGCGATAAAGAACTGAGGGGTGAATGATGCTGAAAACAACAGTGATCTTGTGGCTTCTTTTGGGTTCATCCACAGCCTGGAGCGCGGCGATACCGCGCAGCAGCACGTATGACAGCCGAATGCAAAATGTCACCTATAACAGCCAAAATGCGACCATCGTCAACACCCGCCCCGGCTACCTCACCACACTCCTGTTTGATGACGATGAAGAAGTCATCGACGCGCAAGCGGGTTTTCCAAAGGGCTGGAAAGTCACAAAAAGCGATAACCGGGTCGGTATCAGCCCAAACCCTATCACCCAACCGGTAACCGATGATAATGGCAACAACATCAATAAGGTGTTTCTGCCAACGGCGAGCGAGTGGAGAACCAATCTCTTTGTCGTAACATCAAAGCGCGATTACAGTCTGGAACTGAACGTACTGGAGAATGACTCGTCTTCCCAGGCCTTTATTATCCGTTTTCGCTATCCGGATGACGAGCGCAGGCAATCCGAGGCAGCCAGCGCAGCGCGTCTGAAACTCATGCGTGAAACACAGGAAAAGCAGCAGATAACGACAGCCTTCGAGCAGGTAACCACGCCGCGTAACTGGCTTTACACCAAGCGGGTCGCGACGAGTTCAGCCTCCATAGCACCAGATTTTACTTACGATGATGGCCGCTTTATCTATCTGGGTTTTTCTCCCGCCAAAATCCTTCCGTCGATCTTCCGGGTCGTTAACGGACAGGAACAGACCGTAACGCCTCGCATAGCCAAACAAGGAAACTACACAGTCGTCGTCGTGCGGGCAATGTCACCACATCTAGTGTTGCGCTACGGCAGCGCAGTGGTCGGGATTGAGAATACGTCATTTGGCAACGCTACCGTTGGCAGCGATGACACCGTTTCATCTGTCGTTACGCTGGAGGCTAAATGACTGATAAATCCATCCCAGACACAACGGAAAAAACCGTGGCGGAGCTGGAGGCTGAAGCCCGTGAACGCGCCCGTTCAGCGATGGCGAGCCAGGCACACGAGCAAAACACGCCTCCCGGCCAACCTGAAGTGACCCGCTTCAAAAAAGCCTCCAGCCGCCGGACACTGCTGGTCAGCCTGCTAAGTCTAGGCGCCCTGATTGCGCTGGCATTGGGTGGAGATCGCTTCCTTGCAGCATTAAAGCAAAGCGATGATAAGGCGGCTGAAACCACAATCCCGCCATCAGCCAGTACGGGGCAACATGAGCGTAAAAACCTCGGTATGGACAACAATCCGTTCGGCCTGTTCGGTCAGGACAAACAGGAAACCGCAACAGATAATCATCCAATACAGACGGCACCACCGTCAGAGCCTACCGTTTTAAATAAGGCAGCAGCACTGACCGATGGGTCAAATAGTGCCGTTGATTCCGCACAGAGCGGTCATGCTCTGGCTTCACAAACAGCACCTTCCGGCACACAACGCAATCAGAGCAAAGACACGCCTGCAACCACATCTGGCACAGAGGCTAACGACGCCAATCCCGGTATTGCAAAAGTGACCAGCGTCAGGCGACTGGGTCTCGATCCCAATCTCTATCTTCCGGTTGATCTTTATATTCCGTGCTCAATGATGCGACGTTTTGTCTCTGACGTAGGTGGTCGTATTTCGCGCCTCATCGGTGAAGATATCTACAGCGCCAACCATTACGTGAAGTTGCTCCCTGCCGGAACCGTCGCCAGAGGGTTCTACCGCACCGGGGCGCTGCAACATGGCCGGAGCCGGATGTTTGTCATCTGGACGGAATTACGCACACCAGAACCCGGTAGCCTGCAAATCCCGCTGATTGATACCGAAGCCACTGGTCCATTGGGTGAAGCCGGGATTAGCGGCTGGATTGATACCCACTTCTGGGAACGGTTCGGCAATGCGTTGATGTTGAGCACTGTACAAGATGTAGCCGCCGCCGCATCAGATTCAGCACCGGGGAAAGACCGCAATACCGATTACACCGAAAACACCCGCGCTGCCGCGTCAGAAATGGCGAAAACGGCGTTAGAAAACAGTATCACTATCCCGCCCACGATGTACCTCAATCAGGGCGATGTGATCGGCATCATGACCGGTACGGATATCGATTTCTCTTCCGTTTATCAACTGCGTTTAAAAAAGAGGTGGTATGAACGCTGAAAACCTGTCGCTGGATTTTATGAAAAACCAGTTATTTGGTGAATTTCTGCCACTGGCAGGCCTGACGGAAATCGCCATCAACCGCCCCGGAGAGATCCACACCAAAATAAACGGTCGATGGGGGAAGCATGATTCTCCGGTTACGTTGCGTCAGTGCCATGCGTTTGCCAAAGCACTGGCCTCATGGAATGAGGACAATATCGATGATACCTCCCCCATCCTTTCCGCTACATTAGGATCAGGTGAACGTGTCCAGACCATTATCCCCCCAGCCTGCGAGCGGAATACCGTATCGATTACGCTGCGAAATCCGTCATTTGAGCAGAAAACACATCAGTCCTGGATTGATGCCGGTTTTTATAATCGGATAGCGAGTAAGGAGAGAAACGAAGGTAAAGACGATGAACTGACTCGCTGCTATAACAATGGCGATATTCCCCACTTTATCGAAAAGGCCGTTGAGTACGGCAAAACGATCTTTATTGTTGGTGAAACCGGCTCCGGTAAAACCACCTATATGAAGACGTTGCTGCACTATATTCCGCCACATCTCAGGCTAACCACGATTGAAGACAATCCTGAAATCCGGTTTTATCACCACGCTAATTATGTCCATCTGTTTTACCCGGCAGATGCCGGAGACGAGGCGATTATCACACCCGGCAGACTTATCAGAGCGAATTATCGAATGAATCCAGATCGGATTCTGCTGGCGGAAATTCGTGGGCGGGAAGCGTGGGATGCGCTGAAAATTATCGGCTCCGGCCATGAAGGCCTTATCACCTCCCTGCACGCAGGCAGCCCGGAAGAGTGTATTGAAGGGATGATTGACCGCTGCTATGAGAACCCTGATTGCAAAAATATCCCGTTCGGTGTGCTGTTACGCAAAGTGCTTAAATGCGTGGATATCATCGTCAGCGTAGATATTCACGGCGATATTCGCCGGATGGGGGATATTTATTTCAAACCGATACACCTTCATCAAATGAAGAAAGTATTCAGATAGACGAACAGTTAAAGCCCGCTCATTCTCAATAAAGGTATTTGATATGAGAACAATCATATTCACCGCCTGCATTTTCTGCATGAATTTTTTACTGCCCTCTTCCGTAATGGCCGCTGATGCCTGTAAGATTGTTTTATGTCTGTACGGTAAAACAACCGATAACGGCGGAGGAAATGGATGTCAGTCTGCTGAAAGCTCTTTCTTTAATGTTGTAAAAAAGAACAGACACGGATTTCACCCCAACCGTACCGCCGATGCCCGAAGAGACTTATTGCTCGAATGCAAATCAGCCGACCCGAAAATTATCGACCAGATAATTAATAAATTTGGCCGCGTGCGTAATTGAAATCAATGAAAAACGGTAATAACAATATCTGGATGATTAGCCCCCCTGTCAAATCGAGATGGCGAACTCGGCACCGGTCGTGACGGTTTTAGGCTTTTAAATTTATGCGAATAGCAGAAATTTAAAAGTGGCGTAAGGTGAGTAAATTCTATTTCGCAGAAATAGCTAATTTGCGTCGCCGAACCCATCTGCAAACAGCCGCGCCCACGCGGATTTTGCAGGCCGGGGGGAGCCGAATAAATTTCGCCGCCCCAGCGAGCGAAAAGCTATCGCCCACGATAGCGGTTTATTTGGGGGGCTTGCCCCGCACACCGTCGCCGCTAAGTCTCCGGCCAAAAGCCGGTAGCGTGGCGCGACCACCCCCTTTAAAGGTCAGCTTCCCTTTTATTCACGCTGCGAGGAACGAGCAAAGGGAATAAAAGGGCGAAAGCGACCGTCTTAAAGGGGGTGGTCGCGCGTAGCGGACGACGGTGTGCCGCCGTTGACCCTGGGGTTTTGGGGTGGCGTCCAGCCACGACATTACCCCCATGTGACATGCAGGGAGAGCGTCCAGCCCGAGCGTAATGTCACACGCCGTTGCCCGTCATTCGGGCGTTTCAGGAGACTGACGACCATGCGTCGGCTGTTTTCTGAAAGCGCAGATAACGGTCATGAGCGTCGGAGACGTTCAGTGCTTTTCATCTGTTTATGGGCGTCATCAATAGGCGTCGCGCGTGGGCGTGGGGTTTAACGTCCATCGGTGACGCTCATGTGATGCGCCCGTCACACCGAAATCAGACCGGAGATCACTGCGATGGGAACTCATCTGATGCAAAAGCTGAATGCCTTTTCGGATGCCTTTTCTGTTTTTCTGCTGTGGCTGCAACATAACCCGGTAATACTGTCCATATTTGCCGGGCTGACACTGCCATTTATTTTTCATCTGCCACGTGAAGAAAGAAAAAATGCCCCCTTCTGGTTAAAACTGGTGGCGGGTGTATCCACCTTCTTTCTCATATTTGGCACCCTGTCACCGCTGACCATTCAGGGGCTGAGTTTTGTCTTCAAAGTACTCGACAATAACATTCTGCCCAGATTATCACTCTGGATACTGACGGTCGGATTTACCCTTGCCGGTCTGGCTTTTCATATTGCAGGCCGAAGGCTGCTGGCGGGTGAAATCGACAGTTTAAAACATCGGATGATTAAAAAAAGTAAACTGGAAAGAAATGTCAGAACAGATGTTCGTGAAGTCAGAGACATGTTACCTGACAGCACTGCGTATAATCCGTTGGATTATATTGCCCTGAATAACGGTATTTTTATCGGGCTGGATAAAGATGACCAGCCGCAATATATTACCGCCGAAGAATTTCAAGCTCAACACGCAGATCTTATCGGCACCACAGGCTCTGGTAAAGGCGTCAGTGCCTGTGTGCTGCTTTATCAGGCAATACTTGCAGATGAAGGCGTATTTGTCGAAGATCCTAAAAATGATGAGTGGGCACCGCATGTACTGCGGGAGGCTTGTCAGAAAGCCGGAAAACAATTCGTCATTATTAACCTGAATGACCTTAATTTTCAGCTTGATTTACTGGCTGATATTTCTCATGAACAACTGGAGGAATTGTTTAATGCCGGTTTCAGCCTGGGTAAAAAAGGCGAAGGGGCTGACTTTTACCGTATAGCCGATCGCCGCGCAGCCAGAAATACGGCAGCTATTTATGAAAATGGTATGACATTACGTGATTTATTTAACACTGACTTTGTGAAATCCATCAGTGAAGATGTGCCTGCTTTTTATGGCGAGCTTGAGGAAATCGCTTTAGTGAATTCCATTAATGCCCGCAACGGATTTTCCTTAAAGACCATTTTTGATGAAGGCGGATGTTGCTACATCATCGGCTCGATGCGTAATCAGAAAATCATATCGGCTCAGCGAATGATTTTAACCCGCCTGATTCAGATAGCTGAAACCCGTGACCGGATAAAAGGCAAACCTCGCCCGGTCGCTATTTTTCTTGATGAACTCAAGTATCACCTGTCCCGCCCTGCGCTTGAAGGACTTGGCGCAGCGCGGGATAAAGGAGTGCATATCATCATGGCTCATCAGTCGGTAAAAGATTTATATGACTGTCCGGCAGATCTGGAGGGTGATGCCGTTGCCGGTTCGGTGATTGAGAACTGCAAGTTTATGCTGGTTTATCGCCTTCGTGATCCGGACACCGCCGACTGGGTGGCAAGGATGACCGGCTCTATTCTGGTAGACGATGAAATGAGGAAAGTTAAAACGGATATATCCCTGACAGAGAAAATGGAAACGGACAGGATGATCCGCCAGGCTGAACGATATTATATAGACAGTAACATGTTGCTTAACCTCCCCCAATTTGTTGGTTTTGTTTTTACCCAGAATGATCTGGCGAAGGCAACCAAACTATTTCACATACCGGCAAAAAAGCAATATATCGACATTCTTTCATTTGAGAATAAAAACCCTTCGCACACCGAAAAAGAAAGCCAGATCCACAAACCCTCCATTAACCTGTGAGACTATCAATGCTTATTCATAACGTTGCTGAAAGAAATGAAGCCGCAAAACGGAGAATGCGCGCATTGCTGTATTTTCTCAAGGAAGAAACGTTCTCTGATTTTCGGACCTTAAAAAAAGTTGTCGGCTACAAAGGAAAACATAATCATGCGATGTATAACCTGCTTAATAAAGCAGTTGCAATGGGCCTCCTGAATAAACATGAATACCCGGTATTGACCGGGAAAAAATCATTGTGGGGGATCAACATGCAGGGACTGGCAATGGTGGTTAGCGCTAATGACAAGGTTTTCCCCACCTATTTTGAGCCGGGAAAACTCAGACATTGGACACTAGAGCATCGCCTGTTAAACCAGCGAGTTAGAATCGCACTTGAGGAAAAAGGCGGTACGGGCTGGCTTAACGGCGATCGGGGAGAGTTCATCGCGCGGTATACGGGAGTCCGACACCGACCGGACGGCATTATTACCTTAAGCAGCGGTGCCATCGTTGCGGTGGAAACAGAGCGAACGATGAAAACCCGTGCCCGTTACATCAGCATAATTAACAGTCATCTTACCGCCAGCGACTCTGGACGCTGGCACTATGCGATGTATGTTATGCCGGATGATAAAACCAAAGAATCGCTGGTCAGGCTGTTTGACAGCATCAGGACGGTGATGAGGAACAACGTTCCCGTCCCGTTTGATGCAAAGAACCGGGAGATGTTTCTCTTCCGTACCCTTGATGAACTGGAAAATAGTGTCAGTGATAAGCAGGTGTCCCCCTCTTCATCAGCTGATGGTGATGACGGGAGGGAAAGCCATGTATGACATTTTGACTCATGGCGACTGCCTTGACGTACTCGGTGATATGCCGGGCAACTCTGTGGACAGCATTGTGACCGATCCGCCATATGGTATTAAATTCATGGGGAAAGCGTGGGACTATGATGTCCCTTCACTGGCGATCTGGGAAGAATGTCTGCGAGTACTCAAACCCGGTGGTCATTTGCTGTCGTTCGCGGGCTCCCGTACTCAACACCGGATGGCAGCGCGTATTGAGGATGCGGGGTTTGAAATACGTGACATGATCGTATTTCTCTACGAGACCAGCAATATTGCGCAGGTCCTCATTGAAAGTTTGTCTCCGGACCAGCTCAAATTGCTGGACGCGGCATTTGGGCGTGATGGAATGCTGTGCTGGGTATACGGTTCGGGCTTTCCTAAATCTCACCACGCGTTAAAACCTGCTCTGGAGCCGATTACCCTTGCCCGCAAGCCATACAAGGGATCCATAGCATCCAACGTAGGTGTGTATGGTACCGGAGTTCTTAACATCAGCGAATGCAGGATCCCTCTGGCAGAAGGAGAATCACCCTATGATTATCCAAATGGACCGGGAGGTTCCGATCCCAACCACATGTGGCGAGGCAGAAATAAAGGTGATGGCGGTATCGCCAGGCAAGGAAGCCCAGATGGTCGCTGGCCTGCCAATCTTATCCATGATGGCAGTGACGAAGTACTTGGTATGTTCCCGGATCCCCTTCAGCAGGCAGAAATTAGTAGTACCAGTCGTTTCTTTTATTGTGCGAAAGCCAGCAAAAAGGACCGCGGTGAGGGGAACAATCATATGTGTGTAAAGCCTACAGAACTGATGCGATACCTCTGCCGTCTGATTACCCCCTCAAGCGGCACTGTACTTGACCCCTTTATGGGGAGTGGAAGCACCGGCAAAGCTGCGGCGATGGAAGGATTCAATTTCATCGGTATTGAGCGAGAAGAGGGTTATGTGAATATTGCTCGCAGGCGTATTGCGACAGCACGTAGTACCACTGTTCGTTCTGGTGACGTAGGAAGACACATTGATAAATGAAGCCGGGTTAAATGCCTCCAAGAGTAGTTGGCTAAGATTTGAGCTAACATTTTTATGGCTCAGGGCATAACCTAATCTGACAGTCAGCTTTGTGCCCAAGCTGTGTGAAAACCCTGACCTAAAACTGAAGTGCGCGCATCTACGCAAAATCTGGGAATGCTCGACTGATTAGCTGAGAAAAATTTTACGTATGAGCGCTGTTTTCAGCCTTCTTTTTGGCAATTTAAGCGACCAAAACAGTTTTCAAACAGCCTGTGCCAAAAGTTGACATTCGGCGTTGTGGTAAATGCCTGATCATTAATTCTTTTACTAGGAGCAGTTTATGTTTGTTGATGGTTTTTTGTTCCGTTTGAAAGTGTTTTATGCACGACGCGAGGAATGTAGCTTAGTTATTCTAAGTGACTGACGAGCAAACAAAGCCTAAAACGCTTTCAAAAGAACCCGCAGGGCAGCATTTGTCTGGTATTTCTACGGCGTATACCAGTTTATGTAGAATAACTACACAGGCTTTTCCTTGCATAAATACTAGACAAATAGCTGCAAAATTCATCACCCTTGCACAAACCGCTGTATAAATTCCCAAGTCTCCAGCTTGAGTAAATTCAAGAACAACTAGCATACTGTCTGTATAAATTTTGCCGGACACAAATTTACTGATTTCAGAAAAGCTTGGGCTTTGTTGAATAAGTAAATTTCGTGGTACAGTAAAGCCGCTCCCATACCTTTTAAGCAATGCGCACGCTGTGCGGCATATCCAGTAACGTCATAATTTTGAACGCTTTCACTAACGCCATCGATTCACCCACCTGCCCATCGTAGTTCCGCAGCTTCATCCGTCCCCCACACACTTTCTTTACTCGCGACATCGCTGTTTCCGCCACTGAACGCAGGTGATAACCATTTTTTCTTTCCGTGACTTGTTGCTGCCCGTCTGTCGCTGATGCGCCACCGCCTGATCCGGTCCGGGTACATGGCCAACGGCCAGTAGACCGCCCCATTGCGCGGCGGGATTACGGGCTTGATTTTCTTCCTCTTCAGGCTGTCGTGGCAGTAGCACGCCGTCTGCCAGCGCTTTCATTATTCGCCGGAGCGTCTTACTCATCAGCCCCAGCAACGCCTGCGCGTCCTTAGTGTTGCTCAATGACAGGTCGGCGCACACTATTTCATGCGTCGCCGCGTCCACTGCCAGATGCAACTTGCGGCCACACCCGGCGTTTCTCCGCTCCGTGCTTTTTGACCTTTCATTCCCCCTCCCCGAACATCTTCAGCCCTGTGGAATCGATGACCAGATGCGCTATCTCGCCGCGCGTCGACGTCTTAATATTGACGTTAACGTTCTGAGCCCGCTTGCTGATGTTGGTGTAATCCGGGCAACTTAATGACACCAACATCATCCGAAAAACTGAGTCGATAAACCTTTGCAACGCCCGCAGCGTAAGGCTGAAAACGCTTTTAGCATCAATGCAGTGATGATTGCCGTATCGGTGTAGCACCGGGTCTGCCACGCCGTTCTGGTTCAGCAGCGTCGTACCATGCAGCGGTGGCGTCATCGCTGAGCCGGACCGTCAACGAACCCCGTTGCCGGAGCGCCTAGTTATAAGTTTTCCAATTGGTGGTTCTGAACTTCTGCTTTGCCAAGGGACGACCTGTGTTGAAGATGATGAGTGATCTAATCCTTCAAATCAGCAAAAGTTCGATTTATTCAACAAAGCCAAAAGCTTGTTGAAATAGAGGTACATTAGCGTTATTTTGGGATGAGTTAAATTCCGAAAAGAAGGTATTAAAATGTTCGACTTGCGGGCAGGCTACCTTTGAAAATGGATTGTTATGGGGATTGAAATGGATCTATTCGAACTAAAAGTATCAGAAGGAAATTTACATCAAAATTTTAGAAATATTTTAGTACCAGAAAGAGAGATAGAGCGTAGGTTATTTCAATCATGGGCTGATGGATTTTTTGATCGAGATAAAAAGTTTGTGAATGAATTTCAAACCACCTTTAACTCTAGTTTTTGGGAAATTTACTTATTTAAGGTAATCAAAGACTTTGGATATTCGGTAGACTGGACTAATTCAGCTCCCGACTTTGATATTGCATCTCCATTCTCTAATTTTACTTTAGAAGCAACAACGGCTAATGCGGCAAATGGTAAAACAAATGAATGGGACAAAACATTTTCCCAAGAAGAGCTGAAGAAACTCAAGCGCTTCACTGAAATCAACAAGGAAGCGATGATACGGTTGGCAAATTCATTCTTGAGCAAATCAAAAAAGTACATAAAATCATACTCAAATTTAGAGCATGTGAAGAGAAAGCCCTTTGTACTTGCTATTGCTCCGTTTGAACAACCACATTTTAACCTACAATATAATCGACCAATTAATGCAGTATTGTATAACCAGTATGTTGATGAGGATGCATATTTAGACAACCCTCAAAAATACCCAATAGGCCCGCCAACTGTAGAGCTTGATTTTATTGAAAAAGATAATGGTTCTGAAGTGCCGCTAGGCTTTTTCTCTACGAATGAATTTGAACATATAAGTGCTGTTATTTTTTCTTGTACAGCGTCATGGGGAAAGCTCAGCGCAATGAGTCTGGATTTCGGCTCAAATGTAGAAGTTCGTTCTGTTTGGTCGAGCTCAAAAGATGGTGTTCCCTCAAAAAGAGTCTTATTAAGTCAAGAGCACTCAGAAACAGTGGTTGATGGTTTACAGGTTTATCATAACCCTTATGCTTTAAATCGATTGCCGTATGAAGTGTTTGATAAAAAAGGGGTTGTTCAAACATATTTTGATCCACAAACAAAAGACATTACCCGACATGGGCTTGAACATGCGTTGTATTTTAGGCAGGTTATTCGTCTGACGCAAAAAAAAATCTAGAACAATGTGCTAATTGCACTGAAAACACCATCGATGTGCAAGCGCGACTTACTACTCGTTGCAAATTCACTGCACAACATTCAAGTTTTAGGCTGGTTGAAATTCAAGGAGTTAAAATGCTTATAGCAAGAATCCCGGAGGATATTTTGTGGTCGCTGAATGTTTTATTTCCAATAAATAAGGGGGAATGCTTTTCAAATAGTGGCGTGGCCACAATTTGCAATTTGGGTGACTATGAATATTCTAAAATAATAAAAAGCCATCAGCTCTTGATTCAATATGCACTTGGCTTTTTAAGCCCTCCAGGTAACGACACAGTCCCTCATGCGTGGCTAATTTGTACGAAAGATAATAAGACCACTTTCTATTGGGATCCTACTCTCCAATTGAATTCGCCACTATGGAACCAGAAGAGCCAAGAATTCAGGTATGCAACAAGGTACGTCCTAACCTCTGATGAATTACGAAACTGGTTTCGAAATAAATATCCTGACAGGAAGTTGACTATTGATGGCATACCTGATGGGAATACTAGATTTCCCATAATCAATCAAACAGGACTTATTGAGTGAGCGCGCAGCCTGACAAGCGCCACTACATCGCGCCTATGGCGTTGGACTGCCTCTGTAGCGAACGTTAATGTCCGCATTTCGCTCGTAGCTGGCAAGAAGCTATCTCGAGGACAAATTAGTGAAGCGGACGTTCATTCTGGTTAATCCTCCATTTTTCCTGCACTGTACAAATCAGCTTGTGTTGTTGATCAAGTCCGTGATTGGAAGATCGCAGAAGGGAGAGATGCGGCGCAGGGTAACAGTAAGCAATTGGTTGTTCAAAAATTTATGTGATGAGCGTGTAGTTATGCTCATTTTGTTGACAGTAAGCATGGTAAATTATTGCTTTTAATAACAAGATTATTATGATGAATTGATCTTTTTCAGGTTTACGTGTTTGTATAATCAGGATGTGATATATGCAGCTTAAGAAAATTTTCATCTCCGGTTTTAAAAGCATTTCGAATGAAAATCCTCAAATCATTAACCTTGACCATGAATTAACTACATTTATCGGCCATAACGGAACTGGAAAAAGTACGGCTATGGAAGCGCTAAATAAGCTCTTCTCGGTGGATCATTCACTACGTGGTATATCAATAAATGACTTCCATAATGCGGATGGTGGGAACGATGAAAAGAGCAAAAGTTTAATAATAGAAGCCTGGTTTAGCTTCCCTAAACCAAATGAAGGAAAAATTTCGATCCCTCCTTTAATTGAACACCTCACCATTGATAAATCTGATGGGGTCATTCTTTTTAGGGTGCGATTAGAGAGTAAACTTTCCTTTGAAGCAAACCCGATGGGGGATATTGACGAAGACGTCTGGGTGGTTAACACCAGTGACGACGTGGTTGAGGAGAGCAGTAAACAGAAGCTTTCCGCTGCAGTAAGAAACTCCATCCAGGTAAGTTATGTTCCAGCCAATAGAGATCCCTTATTGCAATTGAAGTATTCATCAAAGGCGGTGCTTGGTCGTTTGCTAAAGGCGATTGAGTGGGTTGGAGGTAGTCAGGAAGTCATAGAGGAGCAAGCGGCACAACTAAACGCATTAACGAAGAGCAATCCTGCAATGAATGAGATTGCGGTGGCGATTAACGCCAGTTGGGGTAATATCTACAAGGGGCGTTATTTGTCCCAAGCATCACTTAACTTTCCACTCGCTAATATCGATGAAATACTGAAACTGATTCAACTTCAGTTTAATCCTGATGAAACTGGCAACACGGTAAATGTAGATCGATTAAGCGATGGACAAAAATCATTGGTCTATTTTTCTCTTATAAAGGCGATGTTTGATATTGATAAGAAGACCAGGGAGTTGATTTCCTCTGGAGAAGCTTCTAATTTTAACCCTGAAAAAATGAGATTGCCGATTTTTAGTATGATATCCTTGGAAGAACCCGAAAACCACCTTTCGCCTCATTACTTAGGCAGAATAATTAAGTTGGTGAAAGATTATAGTCGTAATGAATTGTGTCAGGTTATTATTTCTTCCCATTCTTCTTCCATTTTAAGCCGAATAGAGCCTGAGCAAATACGTCATTTCAGACTGGATAAGGATTCAAAAAGCACGGTGGTGAATGCGTTAACGTTGCCGGAAAAAGAAGATGAGCTTTCTAAATTCATTAAAGAAGCTGTAAAAGCGTATCCAGAGATCTATTTTTCTAAACTAGTGATATTTGGTGAGGGAGATAGCGAGGAAATCATAATACCTAAGGTACTTGAGCTACACTCAACGGAAATTGATAGTCACTCCATCTCTGTTGTTCCTCTTGGCGGACGTCATGTGAATCACTTTTGGCGTCTGTTGAAGTCGTTGCAGGTCCCCTTTATTACTTTGCTGGATTTTGATATTGATAGAAATGGCGGTGGGTTTGGACGACTTAAATATGCCATTGAACAATTAGCTATGTTTAGTGAAAGTGGAAGCACCTATATCCATAAAGATATTGCTGGGCTTATACCGTCATGGGATGACGCACGGAACCCAATAGATTTCACCATTAAATATAACGACGGAGCGACAATAAATATTGTTAATGAATTAGAAAAGTGTAATATTTATTTTTCTTCTCCGATAGATATTGACTATGCCATGATTGAAGCTTTCCCTGACATTTTTTGTGAGAAAGATGAAGTTTATGGTGAAAGAGGCCCCCAAAATACCAAGAAACAAGAAGGTAAAGAAGAACAAGATGAGCTAATAAAAGCAGTATTGAAAAAAGGAAACTCCGGTATTCGTTACGGATTTTCAGCTGATTATCTAAAATATTTTCTGTGGTATCGCTATCGCTTTTTATCCAATAAAAGTAAACCTGCATCACATATCAGAATGTTTTCTAAAATTGAAGAAAAGTATACGTCAGAAGAAATGAGAGCAAAATTGCCCTCAGAGCTAATTAGAGTTGCTGAAAAGACAGTGACATTATTGGCGGGGGTCATTGAATGACCATACAATGGCAACCTTCAGAAGGAATTACACCAACACTGGAGTTAATGGATATTATTCTGTGTGATCAATCCATTTCTGTACTTGCCGGTGCAGGAGCGGGTAAAACAGAACTTATAGCTCAAAAATCGAATTACTTGTTGCAGACAGGAAAGTGCATGTGGCCTAAACGCATATTATGCCTTTCTTATAAAAAAGAGGCGCAGGAAAATATTAAAGAGCGAGTAAATAAAAGATGCGGACAAAAAGGCGAGCGTTTTGATTCGTATACTTTCGATGCTTTTTGTAAGAGCATTGTTGACCGTTTTAAGGATATTTTACCTGAGCATAAAAGGCCTTTAAATAGTTATGACCTAGTGTTCAACGCCAAGGCCAGTAATGGTAAGGATAAGTTATCTTTTGATTTAATCAGAAATCTGGCTGTAGAGATTTTAAAAAATAGAGCAGATATTGTTGATCTTTTTTCTTTTACCTATCCACATGTTTTTATTGACGAGTTTCAAGATACACGTTCTGATCAGTATGAGTTGATTAAAATTCTTTTTAAAGATAGAGGAACACAATTGCTAGCTGTGGGCGATATCAACCAGAGCATCATGTTATGGGCTGGCGCCAGAAAAACAGTGTTTGAAGACTATGAAAGAGAATTTAACACTACCAGGAAACTACTGGTGCAAAATTTTAGAGCCAGTGATGAAATTCAGGAAGTATTGAGATGTTTTATTCACTTTGTGCAAAATGATGCCAATTTTTCTCCAATAACAAAGAATGTCGATAATTGCACTATCCATTGTTATGATGATGAGATTTCTGAGGCTGATGGCATTGCTGATAAAATAGAAAATTTTATAGCTTCCGGCATTAAAGAAAAAGAGATATGTGTGCTAGCTAAACAGCAGTCAGAACAATATACGGAAAAACTCCGAGATAAGTTAACGACGAAAGGGATTAGAAATCTTGATATGTCAGAACTGCAAGACTTCTTAAAAGAGCCATTAGGGCGAATATTTGCCGCTCTGTTCAAGGTTTATACATCACGATCATCATCAAGCTATACAGAGCTCTGCGATTTATACCTTAATTTACATAGAGTTACCCGTGGCGATGAAAAAGAAGACTCGTTGATTAAAGGGCTGTCGGATAAAATAGCGGCAAATAGAGAAATGTTGGGTGACTCGCCCAACCCTGATTTATTAATATCCTATATTAAAGATATTATAAGTTTTTTTGGGTTAAAAAAAATGATGGGGCGATGGAATCAATACAAGTCCACTCATTATTGGAGTCAGGTCTGGCTCAGTCTTGAACGACACTTGCGCAACACAATAGGCGCAACGCACTCTCTTAACGAAGCTGCACTGATGTTTCAGGCAGAAAATTCCGTACAAGTTATGAATGTGCATAAATGCAAGGGGTTAGAATATAAGGTGGTTATTTTTCTTGGTTTAGAGGATCAGGCCTTCTGGAACTATAATAAAGAAAAATTTGAAAATGACTGCGTTTTCTATGTCGCGTTATCCAGAGCGAAGGAGAAAATATTAGTCACGACAGCTAAACATAGAGAACACAGAATAAATAATGGATATGACAATAGAAAATCTAACTATCAGATGGTTATGCCGGTATATTCATTTTTGATAGATCATTGCAAGTTCAAATGAATGTATAGCAGTGGTGTCTTGCACAATAAAATTTTCACCAGATTGCAGGAGCAGTCTAGAAATTCGTTCAAGTCGACGCCGCTTCGTGGCGTGATAAATTTAAGTTTTAACGTCAACTGCTCGCTCGTTGCCGGCTGTCATGCTGAATCGTGTGGTCAGATTAAGTCTGAGCCAACACATCTCGGGCTCTTTGCCGCCCGCCCCCGCAGCCTGCGAATTTCTCCTGACACACTGTGCCACGAAAAATTCGCAGGGAGGTTATACCTTTAACGCCATCGCGACCCTGCCCACAGAAATATATAGTCAAAGCCGCATTCCTTTGCGGCTTATTACCCTGCCCTCAAGCTTTACCCATCAAATAACGATGCGCTTTTGACGCCGCACTAGCGGCTTTGAAAATATATCGTTTGTCATTCTTCAGTGCTTTCAGCCAGGAAGCAATATAGCTTTCGTGATGGACCTCTCCGACAACCCCCAGATCCGCCATCATGAACGCGCTTCCCAGTTCGGCGATCAGCTCCTCAAAAGCATAATCCTCACTGCCAAATTTCCCTTTCATCTCACGATTCAGGCGGCCTTTACCACCACTCCAATGCATCAGTTCATGCAGCCCGGTGGCGTAGAAATTGGCAGCATCAGAGAAAAGGTAACGCTCTGGCAGCCAGACTTCATCAGTTGATGGTCGGAAGAAGGCGTTTTGTCCTTTCTCAATGATCTTTGCGCCACTACTCTGGAAAAGATTTTCAACCTGCGGCAACGGCTCAAACTTCTCAGCATGACTAACTGTCTCAGCAACCAGTGGCAGACCGTCGATCTGCTCAACGTTAAAAACGACGAATGTTTTCAGCATCGGAATATAGTCGATTTCCCCAGCATCGTTTTCCTTCTCCAGAGTGGAATAGAAAATAGCGGTTGTGCCATGCTCCCCCTTGCGCACCTGCCCGCCTTCCGCTTGCGCCTGTTTGTAAGTCATCCAGCGTGAATCGCAGAATCCCTGTTCTGACGCACTGCTCCATAGCAGCATAATATTCATCCCGCTGTAAGTAGCGCCAGTCGCATAGTTTGAAGGTAATCCTGACATGCCCGGGACTCTCTGCCACGGACAGGACCAAGGCTTAATGCCTGCTTCAAGTGCAGAAATGATGCTATCCGTTACGATCTGATTAATATCGGTTTTGGATTTAGAAAATTTCGTTTTTGAGGAGCCAGACTGCTCCAGCGGGGATACGCTGGTCGCCGCTGCGGTGTTAGGGGTGCTAGTCTGGGTATGCAGGGAAATCATCATGGTTTTTCTCCGTCTGTGGTGTGATTTTCGTCTTCGTATCGCCTGACGGTTCGCTTTCCCGGCATCGTTCTGGCCAGCAAGGGCGCAGAATGCGTGCCATTTACCCTTGCGGGACGGGTTATGTTGGGAAACGATTAACCGGAAGCTGATACAGGAAGAAGAATCACGCGGGAGAAAAAACTGCCTCTGCATAGTCGGGCGTAGCGCCCCTTGGTTCGCAGCGGTGAAATGGTTTGGGGTTTACACTACAGCGGTGATACTTGCAAATAACCATCCGAGTGGTATCCCTGAGCCCAATGATGTTGACAAGGTGATGAGGGTGCGGATTAAAAAAGGATTGGCAATGGTTGACATGCGTACATTGGCTCACTTTACTTCGGCGGTGAGCCCACGGTGTCCTTTGCCGAATGGGGGTTGTTTTGATCGAAGAGAGCTTCGGCCCCCTTTTTGCTGTGATCTATGTTAAACTCTCCGTGGCAGCATGTTCCTTACTTTTTGTAATAACGACTGTATGCGCTGCTCACTTTTATTGTTTATGATTATACTCATTTTATGTACGATTGACGTACATCCTCAAAACCCTTACCGTTGGGTAATAGCCTGTCTATTTTGTGGCGTAATATGACCGCAACAGCCCATCCCCTAGGTGAAGCTATCACACAATGGCATGAGGCTGGTGGTGTGTTAACGACTGAGCTAGCGCCCCAACTTGGCTCCCCAGCCAATGGATCACCCAGATCATCAACGGCAAACGCAGTATTACCAGCGACTCAGCACTACGGCTTGCTCATTGGTTCAGCGATTACTCGCGGTTCTGGATGCACTTGGTAGGCACTGTACGATTTGGAGCTTGTCGAAGCTGAATCAGGAATGGCTATCAGATCGCTCCCTACTGGCCCAATTGTTTAATGTTGTAAGATTAACCAGTATATGAAGCCTTGATAGGGAAGCTTGATGACAGAAGGGAATAAATCCTTTGCTTACATTGATGAGTGTATTTGGAGGGGAAGTAGCGCATGACTGATGCACCCTCAGACATCATATTCCACTACCCACCGGAGCTGTTCAACCTCCTAGTGGATGTTGTGCCGTTGCTCAATCGCTCTAAGCAGGATGTGCTGGTTTTCTTCCGGGGCGCTGGAGTTCCTGACAACATAACTTCTGACATTGCAGTTCACTTGAGGGCAGCACCAAAGGATGTTAACAAGTACCAGATGGTCCGCACGGTGCTTGAACGCCTCAACGCGAAGGGGGAACACACTCTCCGTGAGCGGCGCGAGGTGCTGCGGCGCGTGGTGGACTTTGCGAACTTTGATTCGTGCTGGCCCGCTGACCAACTTAAGGCTAAGGGTCTTGTCGCCAGTATCCGCGAAGTCGTCAACCAAAAAGACGCTTTCACGCGTATGAACAATGCCCGCGAAGAGGAACGGAAAATCCGCCTCGCTGAGTCACAGCGGATCGCAGCAGAAAAACGTGATCGTATCGACAGAATCGAGAATGCCAAGCAGGGTTTATATACATTGTTTGGCACTACTACGACTGCACAGGAACGCGGAAAATTGCTGGAAACGGCTCTCAATAATCTTTTTCAAGCCTACGGTGTTCTCATTCATAAATCCTTTCATTTGGTTGGTGATGCTGGCGAAGGCATCGTCGAGCAAATTGATGGGATCATTGAACTCGGTGGTGTTCTGTATTTCGTTGAAATGAAGTGGTATCGCAATCCAGTGGGTAAGCCTGAGATTTCAGAGCATCTTGTTCGCCTCATGTCGCGTGCCGAGGTCCGAGGGATCTTCATTTCTGCCAGTGACTACACAGAACCAGCCATTCATACGGTACGTGAATTTCTGCAACACAAAGTTTTAGTTCTCTCGACGCTTCATGAGATCGTCCGTCTGCTTGAGCAACAAGGCGACCTCTCGGAGTTCTTCGCAAAGAAAGTCCAGGCTGCTCAGATACACAAAAACCCGTACTTCTGCCCACTTGATAACCAAGGACAAGGTGCGTTATGACGGCGAGTTGGATGGACATCAATAAGCCGCCGAGCCCAGCAACCGCTGTTACGGCAGCTCAAGTGGCGAACGGCCCCATCATGCCGCCGCAGCAAAGGCTGCTGACCTACTCACCAGACGAGTGGGAGGGATTCGTCGAGGAATGGGCTTATTACTGCCTCACGACGAAGTATGAACACGTCCTGCGTTTCTCTGGTGCTGGCGATATGGGTATTGATGTCGCCGGGTTCGTTGGCAATGAACGCCTTCAGGGTGTGTGGGACAACTTCCAATGCAAGCACTACGGTAATGCCATCAGGCCTAGTGATGTTTGGGTTGAGTTCGGCAAGATCATCTGGTACTCGTACAAAGGTGAATACACGGTCCCTCGTCGCTACTACTTTGTTTCGCCACGAGGTGCTGGTACGTCGCTTAGCCGCCTATTGTCTAATGGCACGAAGTTGCGTGAGGAATTGTTAGCTAACTGGGATAAGCATGTGAAAGATGCAATCACTAGCACACAGGAAGTGTTGCTCGACGCGAAGCTCCGTGCCTATGTAGACTCATTCGATTTTACCATCTTCGACGCCAAGACTGCGCTTCAGCTTGTTGACGATCACAGAGCCACGCCGGTTCACACAGCGCGCTTTGGTGGTGGACTACCAACGCGGCCTGCATCTGAAAAGCCGCCCCAAGAAGTTGCAGCCACCGAGAGTCGCTATGTGACGCAGTTGTTCGGCGCATACAGCGAGCACACAGGAACAATAGTGACTGACCCTTCGGCCTTGTCCGTGACCAAACTCAAGGATCATTTCCGCCGCCAGCGCGAGGCGTTCTACGAGGCTGAGTCACTGCGCGTCTTCGCACGTGATAGTGTCCCGCCTGGCACGTTCGAAGCTTTGCTGGATGACATTCATGATGGCGTTATTGATACACATGACGGGAACCATGCTGACGGCTACGAAAAAGTCTGCGCTGTCACCAAGGCTGCCCGCGACATGCAGATTACGGCAAACGCCCTCATCATTTGTACGAACCCCAAGGATAGAGATGGAATCTGCCACCAACTTGTGAATGAGGAGCGCCTTCGGTGGACAAGATCATGAGCCAAGAACATAAGCCAATTACCTTCAATAGCCCACTTGAAGCTGGTATCCGTGCGGTCTCGATTCTGGGTGCTGCCTATCCGCAAACCTACGACCTCCAGCGGCTTGTGGCCCTTGACTACCTTCTTGTTCATACAGGCGATATTGGCGGACCAGACAATTTGCACCCACCGACGCCAATGCGCTCTGCTGAATTGCTCGTGCGCCGCAAGTTGGTTGAGCAATCACTGCTTCTGATGATGACCCGTGACCTCGTTGAGCGCGAAGTCACATCCGAGGGGATCAAGTACAGCGCGGGCGAAAATGCTGCACCGTTCCTGTCATCAGTATCTTCCAACTATCTGCTGTCCCTGAAGGTTCGCGCTGTATGGCTTGTCGAAACCATTGGTGATCTGACTGATGAACAGTTCAAAGGCATGATGCGCCGTTTCTTCGATAAATGGGTCGAACAGTTTCAGAGCATTGAACAAAGCTTGGGGGGTGAGGCATGACGGCAGTAACTCCCGGCTTACGCTTACGCTTTCTCGGTTTTTTTGGGCCACAAAAGCCACCTGCAAAAGTGACCTTCGGTGCTGGCCTCAATGTCATTTATGGCGCATCGAACACTGGAAAATCTTTCATTGTCGAAGCCATCGACTTCATGCTCGGTGGAAAGCCCCCCCTGCGCGATATCCCTGAGCGCGTTGGCTACGACCTTGTTCTATTGGGGTTTGAAACCCTTGATGGGAAGTCATTTACACTCTGGCGCAGCATAGATGGCGGTGGTTTTCGGCTATATGACGACTTGCACCAGACGCCACCAACGACCGAAATTCCGTATGCGCAGCTTGACGAAAAACACAGCGATAAGAACAACACGAACCTTTCATCATTTTTGCTAGATCTATGTGGCCTTGGTGGCAAGCGTGTCCGCAAAAACTCCCGGAACGAAACCATCAGCTTGAGCTTTCGCAACATTGCGCGATTGATGCTCGTCGATGAAACGGAGATCACACAACAAAGCTCTCCGCTTATTGATGGCAATCCCACCGCCAATACACCGAACTTGGCAACATTCAAGTTACTTCTAACCGGAGCAGACGACTCCGCATTGGTCGCCAGCAGTAATAAGAGTGAGCCGGAAGAGTTATCGCGCGAGGCACAATTGCGTCTTCTCGATCAGCTTCTTGACGACTATCGTGACCGGCTCAAGGAGTTGACAAAGAGTCCGAAGGAATTGGAGGAGCAGCTAGAGAAGATCGACACCTCACTTCGTCAACAGGCGGCCCAGGTAAACACCACAGAAGATGAGTTTCAGGAGGCTGCTGGGAAGCGGCGAGAATTGCGCAAAAAACTGGAAGAAAGCCGAGAGCGACGTGCAGAGATAAGTGCGATGCTTGAGCGATTCAGGCTGCTCGATAGACACTACTTGTCCGATATTGAAAGGCTACGTGCCATTGAAGAAGGTGGGACGCTCTTTAGCGTACTGAGTGCCGGGCATTGCCCTCTTTGTGGAGCGGACCCCAATCATCATCCCGCCGATATGGGGTGTAATGGAGATACTGATGCCGTCGTTCAGGCTGCACGAGTGGAGATTGCCAAGATCGAAGTTTTGCGCGCGGAACTTGTAGCTACCGTCCAAAGCCTTGAGCGCGAAGGTGCCAGCTTTGATCGCAGAATGCCTACTGTTGTTCGAGAACTGGAGTCGATTTCGGAGTCAGTTGAAGAATTGCTCGCACCCAAGCTCTCGACCCTTCGCAAGTCCTATTCAGACTTTGCCGACAAGCGGGCCGAGGTACGCGAAGCGCTGGCACTCTATGCCACTATTCAAGACATGGAGCGCCGTCGGGCTGATCTTGAAAAGGGCAATGAAGACGAGAAGGCTGGGGTGGTTGCTAACGCAGATCTCTCAAGCACTGTGGCCAATAGTTTTGCTAAGACTGTTGAAGGCATACTGACTGATTGGCACTTCCCAGAGGCTGGGGATGTGTACTTCGATTCCAAGTCTCGAGACCTTGTCATTGCTGGAAAGTCGCGTAGTGCTTTTGGTAAGGGCCTTCGCGCCATTACGCATGCAGCTTTCACCCTCGGGCTGCTTGCTTTCTGCCGTGAGCGCCACACACCACACACGGGATTCGTTGTACTCGATTCTCCATTGCTGGCATACAGAGAGCCAGATGGAACAGAATATGATTTGACCGGTACTGACCTTAAAGATCAGTTCTACGCGTACCTTGAAGCGCTGCCTAGGGACACCCAAGTCATCGTTGTTGAGAACACCGATCCGCCTGATGCAATCATGAAGCGTGAGCAGTCTCTTATGTTTGGTAAGAACCCGCATCATGGCCGTTACGGTTTGTTCCCTTTTATAGCGGACCCTGCACAATAAATTAGTATAAAGTCACCCGATTCACGAAGCTCAAGAAGGGCGATATTCCCAGTTAGGCCGAACGGCTGGCGAAAGAAACAGACTGGATGTCTGCCATCTTCCGAGCTGAAAACTAACAGCAAGATGTGGTTGAAGAAGATTCATAACTCAAGTAATCGGAGAATGACACCATCGGAGCAGGTGAACAGTTATTGGCTAAAACGATTGCCGCGTAACGGTTCGCACAGCAGCCACGGCCCGAGATCAGAAGAGATAGAGGTCATGCGTATAAAACGCATTCGCTTGATAAAAAATTTAGTTTGATGTTGCAGAAACGCATTTAAAAAGGTGTCTACAACATCATTTCAAAATTCGATTTGTTTTATAATTGAACCATTGCAATCATTAAGCTATACTGACCTGCCCCCACGATTAGATACAACACTCAGTTAGTAACGTCGGAATCTTCATTCTCAGAATGACCCTTTCTCCAGCCCGCTGCAAATTCAGACGGTGTCTGATAATTCAGCGTGGAGTGCGGGCGGCATTCGTTATAATCCTGCCGCCAGTCATTAATAATTTTCCTGGCATGAACGATATCGCTGAACCAGTGCTCATTCAAACATTCATCGCGAAATCGTCCGTTAAAGCTCTCAATAAATCCGTTCTGCGTTGGCTTGCCCGGCTGGATTAAGCGCAACTCAACACCATGCTCAAAGGCCCATTGATCCAGTGCACGGCAAGTGAACTCCGGCCCCTGGTCAGTTCTTATCGTCGCCGGATAGCCTCGAAACAGTGCAATGCTGTCCAGAATACGCGTGACCTGAACGCCTGAAATCCCAAAGGCAACAGTGACCGTCAGGCATTCCTTTGTGAAATCATCGACGCAGGTAAGACACTTGATCCTGCGACCGGTGGAAAGTGCGTCCATGACGAAATCCATCGACCAGGTCAGATTGGGCGCCGCCGGACGGAGCAGCGGCAGACGTTCTGTTGCCAGCCCTTTACGACGTCTTCTGCGTTTTACGCCCAGGCCACTGAGGTGATAAAGCCGGTACACGCGCTTATGATTAACATGAAGCCCTTCACGGCGCAGCAACTGCCAAATACGACGGTAGCCAAAACGCCTGCGCTCCAGTGCCAGCTCAGTGATGCGCCCTGATAAATGCGCATCAGCAGCCGGACGGTGAGCCTCATAGCGGCAGGTCGACAGGGATAAACCTGTAAGCCTGCAGGCACGACGTTGCGACAGACCGGTCGCATCACACATCAACATCACGGCTTCCCGCTTCTGGTCTGTCGTCAGTACTTTCGCCCAAGAGCCACCTGAAGCGCCTCTTTATCCAGCATGGCTTCGGCAAGCAGCTTCTTGAGTCTGGCGTTCTCTTCCTCAAGCGACTTCAGGCGCTTAACTTCAGGCACCTCCATACCGCCATACTTCTTACGCCAGATGTAAAACGTGGCATCGGAAATGGCATGCTTGCGGCAGAGTTCACGGGCGGGTACCCCAGCTTCGGCTTCGCGGAGAATACTGATGATCTGTTCGTCGGAAAAACGCTTCTTCATGGGGATGTCCTCATGTGGCTTATGAAGACATTACTAACATCGGGGTGTACTAATCAACGGGGAGCAGGTCAATACCTGCTGTACCGATTGTGTTTTAACAAAATAATCACTTTGATCTACATTCATCTTATCGTAATCTGTTTCAGTCACTACATTAAAGAACACTTTTCTCCGTTTAATTATCAATGGATATTCACCTATTTTTTCATATTTTATAAAGTCCTGTAATTGCACTGGATTATTGAAATGGTTAATAATATCTGAAGCTTTTAAAGTATCGCTTCCCCACATGGAAAAAACAGGATTGTGGTCTGTAATTCTATATTCATCTTGATGGCTGATTATACCTGAGTTAATATAGCGAGACCTAAGAAGCCGGCCAAATGACGATGAGTCAGTCACGAATACCCCGTCAACGCTTCCCGGTATTGAAAATGGTAGATTGTTCATGATGACAGGTATTATCTCATAATCACCGATATCTTTATCAAAATGTTCCTTGAATACCTCGGGGTGTGAAGTGAGCCCCACAACTAATCGTTTTACTTGTAATGCAGTATCGAAAATAAACTTTTTCTTTTGATAGGCTCTTGTTACTGAACCCCCTGATAAATTTGTATTTTTACATTCTAATATAAAAACCTTATCATCCAGTAAGAAAATAACATCATATTCAAACTCATCATTACCACGTTTAAATTTAAAACTTCTATTTTCTAATTTTTTATCATTTAATATTTCGATAATGTCTTTTTCAAATCCGTAACCTTTCTTCGTGAGATCTGCTTGTTTAGATGAAAATTTTGAAAGTATTATATTGCTGATAAGTGGCGATGTGTATGCTGGTGTATATAGAAAAAATGAATAATCGGATATTTTTACAAGTGGTGAGTCATAAAGATCTCGACTATCATCACCAAAAGTGATGTGTTTAATAAATGTTTCGGCTTTTTTCTCCTTAAATCCACCTAGTCGCAGCATACTCATCAGTTCCCCTTTTGTGTATAGAACTTTCTGTTTAATTTCCTTAGATAAGTAAGCGATAACAGAATAACCCCTTACCCATTCGCGCAAGCTAAGTCCCAAAACCATATGATCTTTATCATGACTTGCAATAGCTTCCATCAGTGAAATCAAAAATTGGAACTCCTCAAGTAGAATGGGATTGTCCAGAGTTCCAGACCAACCGGTTACATATTTAGGTATTATTTTTTCGATATTAGAGCTTGCAATACCCTCCCAAAGGTTCTGACTTAACCGCCTCGAGAGCCTTTCATTTGAAATTGCATCATATCGCTCAAATTTATCTATGGTTCTATTAAATAACACACCGCTATCTATACCTTTTTCTTTAATAAAGTCAGGAATTTCTTCTACTTTAGCAATTTGAATATTATTATCAAATAAAATACAACTTTTAGCACATGTAATTAGTTCGTGCCAGAGTAACGAGCAATAGAATACCTCGGTAGCATTGCTTACAACAGGTTCTTCAACGCCAATTTTACTCGGGATGACAATTTCCCCTGAAGATAATAAATTATGCTCATAGGAAAACATTTTTAGCGTCAGTGTCAAAAATTGCACAATTTTATCTAGGGATGAATCTGGAGAAAATGACTCGCCATCTTGTGTAGTAATGTTTTTATTATTTAAGCTAAAAGGTTTTTTGTTTCTTCCAATGTTCTGAATATGGTCCTCCATTAGACCCTGAAGAGAATACCCATCTCTTAATGCACACTCAATTACAGCCCAGCACTGCGTCTGAACGTCCAGTTCCATGAGTGGGATTGATTTAAGTTCTGTCTTGATGTCGTCAATATAACTTTCCGAAACTTGGCATACAGACAATATTTTCTTTAATTTTTCTACAGTGCCATGACAATTAATATTGGCAATTAATTCACTGAAAAACTCATTCCTCTTTTCCCTTTTTTTTGTATCGTGTATGTGAAAATTTTTAAAATTCGTCGTTTCATATTCAACTAAATTTCTGAGAGAGGCATTATTGGAATATTCTGGCAAAGCTTTCAATAACTCTTTGTTTATATAAGCCTTGCACTCTTTCGATATTTTTTCAAAGTTTATACTTGACATCAAAATTTCCTTTTTTAAACAAGCAGCAGAATTTATTGTATTGAAGATTATGATATACCTCTTGAGTCAATTACTTCCAGCGCATTTTTCAGCGTTTTTTCGTTACCCAACTTAGCGGGCTTTATCACTTCATCCTCGTCTCTACTGCACCCTGCTCTTCCTCGTCCGGCAAAACGGGTAAAGATCCGTAAACGCTGCATTCCTCGATTTTCACCTATGTAGTATCAAAACAATGAGTGACGCTCTAAATGTGAAATTTATTCGCCTTGCCCGTCAATTCGATAAAAATGCCTGAGGCAAAACGACATATAGGAAGAAACTTCCACACAATGAGGTACAATTTATGGTAATTAGGATGGCCGGTTCCTCTGGCATAATAATGGTGGATCAGTCATTTCGGGCGGTGTTGTTGACACTATCCATCTAAAAGAAATCTAAGACGCTGGATCCGTTTACGGGAAGCGAGTGGCGGTACGACAAAAGGTATACGCCGTAAACCCCGTTACTCTGATACTCAAAGGAAGGCTGCTGTCGAACATTATCTTAGCCACGGTTGCTGCCTGACATTTAGCAGGACGCTTGGATATCCCTGCTGTGATGTACTGTCTTGCTGGATTAATAAACGTCATCCCGACAGACGGCGTATCTTCATTAGTAAGCTCAATCCGTGTGCCCCCTTGGAACCGGAATTTAAACGTCAGGCAGTTATGGCGCTCTACACGATGTGTATCCGGCTACGATAAGAACTTACCAGGGGCCGGAGCTTACCGCAGAGCACTGGACCAGTGGGCTTATGAGCATGGTGTAGACCTGCGGCTTATCCAGCCCAGAAAGCCGACGCAGAACGGATTTATTGAGAGTTTTAACGGACGCTTTCGCGATCAATGCCTGAATGAACACTGGTTCAGCGATGACAGTCATGCCAGGAAAATCATCAGTGAATTGCGTAAAGATTATAATGCGTGTCGCCCTGTCAACACGGCTTAATGACCGCTTTGGAGGTGCAGACAGCCCGCACTCCGCGCTGAATTATCTGACACTATCTGAATTCGCAGTTGGCTGGAGAAAGGGAAATTCGGAGAGTGAAGGAACCGGCATTACTGAGACCGTATCTAATCCTGGGGGGCAGGTCAGTGCATCCATCATTTTTTGAACTCACTAACGACCCTTTCTTTAAGCTCTTTGATGCTTATGAATTTTGTGCCTAACCCAAGAACTGAATAGATGAAAGTACCACGTATACGTAGTCTCTTGTCATCAGTAACAAAATAATCGGCCTTCCATGCATGTTTCAAGTGCTCCGTATCCTGCAGGCTGCTACGGATTTTGCTCAGTTCAGAAAGAGGCTCCGTCTTATAATTTATCAAGTCAAGGAAGTCGCAAAGATGCTCAATGTGCGTCATGCATTCAGCGTCGCTCTCATACTTGATCGATTTATCAATAAGTTCCTCCAAGGAAAATGACTTCTCGATAGTTGCCGCGCTCAGCCTTTGACACAACGCTTGATCACTTTCATAGTCATTGAAATCAAAGTCACAGCCGCTGTCATCTAAATAGGGACGAAGAGAATCCAAAAACTTATCAATATTCTCATTGGCCCTATCCGATAGTTTTGATTGCCTTGAATAATGAGGATATCCCCAATGATTAAAGTGCATTCTTTGCACCTTTAAATCCTCAGCAGCTCTCGTTGCATTTCTCCAGAGAAAAACACGATCGAACGTAACCTTAATATCCTCCCTCGCAAGCATCACACCGCTCTCAGAGGGAACCAGCATAGTGTTATCTGTAAGTACTTCGATCGTCTCGAAGTACTCGGCAAGTCGAACACGGCTCATTTTTACACCATCTTCAATCACATAAGGACTATAGACGAACTTGCAATCCACCTTGCTTTTAAAATTATCAACCTGCCGACTAAAATTTTCATCTCGCCCATATTTACTGACAACATTTTGATCAACGTAAAATAATTCCTTCCCGACAGGCATTTCTATTGGCTCATAAGCAATGATTTGCTCTCGCTCCAGATTTGCGTAACCAAGAATTGTGTCATTACACTTCTCCCTTTCATGTTGAAAATGATCCAACGCCAAGCTAATAACCTCTCCCTTGACCTTGCCCACGTATGTTTCATAAACTGGCATGGACTTTTCAGGAATTTTTGATTTCACATAGTCAGGAGAAACAACTAAGTCCAGCGCAAGGACGATAGGATTGGAATCATCCGGAATGGCAAAGATACGGCATAATTCAGTTACGAGCGCTTCACTTTCCTTGTTTGCACTCAATATCCCATTAATGAAATTGGAGAGCATCGTCACCATCCTAGCGAACTTCAGGCAGCCCAGACACTGCTTCTGACAAATCTGCCGTTCAACAACAGATTTATCCAAACTCATCAGCAACCGCCAATCTTCCATTGTCAGTAAATAAGAGTACTCATTGACGTCCTCGATTAGTCGCTTGACTACACTTTCAATAACAAAGCTCTGGCAGCGCTTAATTAGGCAATTCATTTATTCTCCAAAACTCAAACTTTATCGTAATTTTCCGCCACCAAACATGAAACGTGAGACACGGTCATACCGGGTTCCATAGTCTGCTGAATAATAAAAATTTTTTACTGCGGTGTACGACGCTGACACCGTTCAGGTCCTGATAACACTTCAATCATCTTATTTATTCTGACCAGTGTTAAACATAGATCCAAGACTACCTCTTATTTTAGGAGAGGAGAAGTGTCAGGTGCTCTATGGAGCCAGTCTAACTACTTATATCCCCTCGTTAAATTTGGTGGTCACTCTGGTAGTCTTGACAGAAACGGACTTCTGGTTTAGCTTAATTATTAGCCAGTTACTGGCAAAGGCGATCCCAGTCAGAGGAGCCAGATTAAAAAAAGCCCGCTTTTTAGCGGGCTTTTTGCTTTTCGGATAGCAACCTCTGCACCATCAAATTCTGGTTTGCCCCTGGCTAATATTGACGGGCATCCCCGAGCGGCGTTCGAGCGCT
The DNA here is from genome assembly GCF_000981805.1 of Citrobacter amalonaticus Y19. Lineage (NCBI taxonomy): Bacteria > Pseudomonadati > Pseudomonadota > Gammaproteobacteria > Enterobacterales > Enterobacteriaceae > Citrobacter > Citrobacter amalonaticus. Next base: position 2,249,394 of record NZ_CP011132.1, read on the forward strand.
TCGCTGGCGCGATGAACATCCACACCCTCACCGCTCATAAAGCTACGCATCACGGGCGTGATCGGCAGTGGGACTTTTCTGTCTGATTCATATTCCGCGCGGTTACGGGACAGGGGTTCGTGCACTTCTATCCAGCGACTGCCATCCGGTTCCGTGGTGGTTTTCACCGGCTGATCGATGATCTGCACGCGAGTCCCGACAGGTACATTCTGGAACAGATGTTCGATATCATCGTTGCGTAAACGAATGCAGCCCTGGCTTACGCGCAGACCAATACCGAAATTAGCATTGGTGCCATGAATAGCGTACAGCTTGCCGATATAGATGGCGTACAGCCCCATGGGATTATCCGGCCCGGCAGGAACGAAGGCGGGCAGGCTTTCTCCCCTTCTCGCGTATTCACGACGGGTATTCGCCGTTGGCGTCCAACTCGGCGCTTCTTGCTTACGCTCAACTCTCGTCACCCAGTTACGCGGCGTTTCCCGCCCTGCCTGACCAATACCAATGGGGAAAACCTCAACGGTATTACTGCCGTTCGGATAGTAGTAGAGACGCATCTCCGCCACGTTTACGACAATGCCCTGACGAACGGTAGCCGGCAGAATGATGTGCTGCGGTACAACCAGCGTTGAACCCGACTTCGGCAGGAACACATCCGCATCCGGATTCGCTTCCAGCATATTGCTCAGCCCTTGTCCGTACTGCGCGGCAAAAGCTTCAAGCGGTTGCGTATTCTTGTCAGGGACAGTGATCGTCAGCGGATTTCCGACCAGACGACTTCCTTCAGGCGGTAGTGGATAGCTGACAGCCAGCGCGCTCTGGCTTGCAAGCAGCATAAATAATGAACAGAACAATTTTACACGAGGCAACATTTCCCTTTCCTCAGTCGCGGCAGATGTAGGGAAATTATAGCTTTTTTAGCGGTCGTAAACCTACACTCTCTGTCGCCTTCTGAAACTGGCCAGCGAGCTACACAGTGCGCAGGCCAGAAAACAGACGCATCAGACGGTCTCTTTACCATCCGGCAGTACGATATTGCTGGCAGCCAGTTGCCCCATGTTGCTGTACATCGCGCAGGCGGCCTCCACGATCGGCATAGCCAGTGCGGCACCGCTGCCCTCCCCCAGGCGCATCCCCATATTGAGATAGGGATCGAGCTCCAGATGCTCCAGCGCAATCCGCGCCCCTTTTTCGGCGGAGAAGTGCGAAGGAATCAGATACGGCTTGATCTCAGGTGCAATCTGGCAGGCTGCCAGCGCAGCGGAATAGGACAGGAAACCATCCAGCAACACCGGTAAACCGCAGGACGCGGCCCCCAGAATGACCCCCGCCATGCCCACCAGATCAAAACCACCGACTTTCGCCAGCACGTCCAGCCCATCATACGGATTGGGTTGGTTGACGGCAATCGCGCGACGAACCACCTCCACTTTATTGCCCACGCGGGAAAGCGGTAAATTAGCGCCAATCCCTACCACGGCTTCCGCCTTGCTGCCTGTCAGCACGCTGACAATCGCCGCAGCAGGCGTGGTATTCGCCATCCCCAATTCACCGACGCCAAACAGCGTCACGCCGCGCTGTGCCTGTTCGCGCGTGTAGCGAATAACTTCCAGCAACAGCTCTTCCGCCTGTGTACGACTCATTGCCGGGCCGGTGGCGATATTCCCGCACCCTCGCGCCACGCGCATGTTCACCACGCCGGGGATGAGTTCAGCATCTATCCCCACGTCGATCACATGAACCTTTGCACCGGCATGGGCCGCAAGTACGCAAACGCCCGTCGTACCGCGCGTCATATTTGCAGCCTGAATCGCAGTCACCACTTTGGGCGAAACGGCAACCCCTTCATCCCAGACACCGTGATCGGCACACATCACCAGTATCGCTTTCTCACCGACATGCGGTACACCGTTCAAACCCGGCATACCCGCCAGTTGTACCGCCAGCGCCTCCAGTCGCCCAAGACTACCCGGCGGCTTAAGCAGGCCATCAATATGCTGCTGAGCACGCGTCATGGCGTCATGGTTTATCGGCGGAATGTCGCACAGTAAAGAGGTTAACGTTTGCATAAGGGTTCTCATTGTGTTGGCTGACTCACAGCAGAGCCAGCAGGAATATCAGCTCACCAAGTTCGATTGCCGCACCCAGCGTATCGCCGGTTTGCCCACCCAACGTACGTTTTAACAGTTGTCCCAACAGGAAGATCGCCACCATCGTCACGACCAGCGCCGCAATGCCCTGCATTCCGGGCAGCAAGACCGCCGCCAGAATCGCCGCAAGGCCAAGGGTAAAGCAGGTTTGTGTCCCGGTGACATGACCGATGAACACATTGCCTAACCCCTCTTCACGGGCGTAGCGATGGCGATACATCAACAGCACGGCCGTCCCGCGCCCTACCGCACAGGCGGCCGCCAGCGCCGCCAGCATAGGGGTACCGCGTAGTGCCAGTTCGCTGACCACCAGTACTTTCGCCAGCAAAACAAAAATGAGCGCCAGACCGCCGTGTGTGCCCAGGCGGCTGTCGCGCATAATCTCCAGCATACGTTCCCGGCTGCGGGCAGAGAAAACGCCGTCACAGGTGTCGGCCAGACCATCGAGGTGAAAGCCTCCCGTCATCAGCGCCAGCGCTAACACGGTGAAAAGCGCCGCCAGCGGTGCGCCGCACCAGGGTTGAAAGAGCATGAACACCAGTCCACTCAAAACGCCAAGCAGTAAACCAATGAGTGGGAAAGTCACAATACCGCGTGAATACTGATCGAACTCCAGTCCTTGCGACCAGCGACCAGGAACAGGCAAACGCGTAATAAAAGAGAGCATTGCCCAGAACAACTTACTCATTTAATTTTGACTCCAATACCCGATACCACCAGCCAGACCTCATCCGCCGCAGCCGCCAGACGCTGATTCACGCGTCCGGCGATATCCCGAAAGTGCCGTGCCAGACGGTTTTCCGGCACGATGCCCATCCCGACTTCGTTGGTCACCAGCACCACCTTCGCTGGGCATCGCTGGCAAGCCGCAATCAGCGTCTGGATTTCCGCCTCAATCGTCGTTTCCAGCGCCGCGTAGTCCCAGCCGTCAGGATCACTGTCACCGCCAAAGGCAAACAGCAGGTTAGTGACCATCGTCGTGATACATTCCAGCAGAATGGCTTCATCCGGCGCGTTGTCCGCAGTGATCAGCGTATCAAGATGTTGCCAGCGCTCGGCGGTACGCCAGTGCGCAGGACGTCCATCACGATGATGCTGAATACGTGCTGCCATCTCGTCATCAAAAATCTGCGATGTCGCGATGTACAGCACCTGCGGGAAATCCGCAATCAGGTTTTCGGCATGACGACTCTTCCCGCTGCGCGCACCGCCAGTCACCAGAATCATCATACGGACTCCCGGTGTTGCTGCATGATGGTATAAATTTTCTCAATATCGATGTGTTGCCGCATCGCATCCGCCAGCAGATCAAACTGCTGCGATTTATATTGCGCGTATTGGAAGGCAGGATCCAGGGGAGCTAGCCCTTTACGCACGCGCAGGCCATTGACCAGCGCCCGCGTAAAGCCATCGCTATCGAACAGACCGTGCAGATAAGTGCCAAACGCCCGTCCGTCTGCCGTGACAGCGCCATCCGCGACGTTCTCACCGTGCTTCTGGAGTTGCATCACCGACTGACAGTCACCGTTCAGCGTCGTTTCACCCATGTGAATTTCATAGCCGCGTACCGGAAACCCGGACGCCGCAGACAGCCAGTCAGGCAGTGTCGACGACATCGTCGCCGTCACCTGAGTGGTGGTTTTCCGCTGGGCAAAGTGGGTGACAGTATCAAGTAACCCCAGCCCCGGCAGCGTTCCCAGTCCCGATTCAACCTCATCAATGATGGTCTCGCCGAGCATCTGATAGCCACCGCAGATCCCAATGATGGGAATATTTTGCTGGTGCGCCTGCAACACCGCATGGGCCATGCCGCTTTCACGTAGCCATACCAGATCGCCGAGCGTATTTTTGCTGCCCGGCAGGATAACCAGATCAACGTCCGTCAACTCTTGCGGATGGCGTACATAGCGCACGCGCACATCAGGTTGCGCTGCCAGCGCGTTAAAATCGGTGAAATTGGAGATATGCGGGATTTGCACTACAGCAATGTTGATATCGCGTTTTTCCGTGCGCAGGTATTTCCCCTTCTGCAACGCCACGCCGTCTTCATCTTCGAGATCGACATCCAGCCACGGCATTACGCCCAGCACGGGAACACCGGTCAGACTTTCAATCTGTTCGATACCGGGATTAAGCAGCGCCACGTCGCCGCGAAACTTATTGATGATCACCCCTTTCACCCGCGCACGCTCGTGTTCATGCAGCAGCGCCAGCGTACCGTAAATGGAGGCGAACACCCCGCCGCGATCGATATCGGCGACCAGAATCACCGGGCACTGCGCCATCTCGGCCATCCCCATATTAACGATGTCCCGATCGCGCAGATTGATCTCCGACGGACTGCCCGCCCCTTCCAGCACCAGCACATCAAACTCCTGCGCCAGACTGGTGTAAACGGAGAGGATTTGCTCGCGCAGACGCGGTTTGTATTCGTGATAGCTGACCGCGTCCATATCGGTCGCCACCTGGCCCATTAGCACCACCTGCGCCTTGCGATCGCTGGTCGGTTTCAACAGCACCGGATTCATGCGGACATCAGGCACAATGCCCGCCGCTTCGGCCTGGAAAATTTGCGCGCGACCCATCTCTTTCCCCTCCGGCGTGATGCCGGAGTTGAGCGCCATATTCTGCGACTTGAACGGTGCGGTCCGCCGACCGTCCTGATAAAAAATGCGGCACAGTCCCGCCACCAGAACGCTCTTGCCGACGTCAGACGCCGTTCCCTGCAACATAATGGCCTGCGTCATGACGCCTCCTTGATTGCGCGTTGTCGCATACAACTGAAAAATTCATCTTCGGTTTTGCATAGCGGCATGCCTAACTGCGCGTGCAGTTTCACCAGCCAGGGCTGCGTTAACCCAGCCTCTTCAATCAGCGCCGTGCGGGCAAAGACCTCGCCCGGTTCACCGTGCACCAGCACTTCGCCATGACGCAAGACGTAAACGGCGTTGCTGACCTCATAAATCAGATCAATATCATGGCTGGAGATAACCACATGGTTTCCCTGCGCCACAATCCGCTTGATGATGTCAATCATCTGACTGCGCCCCGAAGGGTCAAGACCCGCCGTGGGCTCATCCAGTAACAGGTATTTCGCCCGTAATACCAGCGCACCGGCGATGGCCACCCGTTTCTTCTGCCCGTGGCTTAGACACTGAATCGGCTGCTGGCGAAAATGCTGGGCATCGACCAGCGTTAACGCCTCGTCGACTCGTCGGGCAATTTCCGCTTCCTCTACGCCAAGATTGCGCAGGCTGAAAGCGATATCACTGTCGATATCGGTGTAGAAAATTTGCTGATCGGGATCCTGAAACACCGTCGCCACCTGCTGACGTAACGCCAGCAGGCCACGCTTGCTGTAGTCCAGCGGTTTTCCCTGCCACAGTACCGCGCCCTGCTGCGGTCGCAGTAAGCCGCTCAGATTCATAAACAGGGTGGATTTCCCACAGCCGTTGGCCCCGACCAGTCCGGTAACAGCGTGCTGCGAAAAATCCAGCGTCAACCCTTTAAGTACCTGCGCATCCTGATAACGAAACCAGAGTTCGGTGGTGGCAAGCATGTTTTTCCTTACAGGTGAAAATCACCCTGATACAATTTGATATCTAACGTCGCCGCCATTTGCTGATAACGAATCAGCACCCGGGTAAACAGAACGCCCACCAGCATAGCCAGCGAACGATAGCCAATCGGCAAACTACGATAGCCAAAACGCAGCGTTTGCGCGCGATGAATTGCCATCGCTTCATCTAACAGAATAAAAATAAAGCGCCAGGTCAGCAGGATCTGTTCCGTCAGCAGTCGCGGTACCCGCGCCCGTTTGAGCAGTAATATCAACTGCGGAAACGGCAGGTTAAGCACCAGCCAGAACGTGGCGGCCAGCGCAGCCAGACTGCGCCAGAACGTCTCATTGGCGGTATGCAACCCAGACGCCGTCACGCCCAGCCAGTAACTGCCGACCGGAAAGCTCACCAGCAGCGTTTGCGGATCGCGACTGACGCTGAACAAAATAGTCACTACGCCGACCAGCAAAAAACCAAACGGCAGCGCCATCCACCGACACCAGCGGCGCAGGGAGATACGCAGCAGCCAGCAGGTCAGCCCGGCGATCAACGCCAGTTCGATCCCCTGCCCCCAGGCTGGCAGAGTAAACGCCAGCGTCATCAACAGCAGCCAGAACAGAAACTTACGCTCCGGCGCAACGTGAAACCAGCGGCTCTGATAGCTCAGTCGATCAAGCCCGGTCATCACGGCGCTGTCTGCCTTTGGTGTAGCCCAGAATATAGAAAATCACCGCCGCGCCAATCGACCCCTGCAACGTAAACAGCAGGCTTTCAATTTCCCCGCTCGCCGGTTCGTACAGCGGCTGGAACCACGGCTCATAATGCGGAGCCACTACCTGAATCTGGCTTTCCGCCTCGCCGTCTGAGCCACCAAACTCTCCGCCATGGTCAATAAAAAACGGCAGAATAACCAGAGCAATCACCATGGCTAACAATATCAGCGTCTTTTTCATCTTAATGTCCTTGCGCGGTAATCAGTTGCCGTTTCGTCAACTGGTCGTAGATCATCACGGTCAGCAGCCCTTCGGCGATAGCAATTGGGATCTGCGTCAGGCAGAAAATCCCCATAAACTTGACGACAGACCCTGTCGCACCCGCTTCGGGATCCGGGAAGGCCACGCCCAGCTGCACCGACGTGACAAAGTAGGTCACCAGATCCGCCAGCATGGCGCAGAGGAAGACGCCGACATCCCGGCGGATCCCGGCACGGCAGGCCATTTTCCACACCATATAGCCGACAACCGGGCCAATCACCGCCATCGACATGCCGTTCGCGCCCAGGGTGGTTAAGCCGCCGTGCGCCAGCAGCAGCGCCTGGAACAGCAGCACAATAGCGCCGAGAACCGCCACCACGCCAGGACCAAACAGGATAACCGCCAGCCCGACGCCTGTCGGATGTGAGCAGCTACCGGTGACCGACGGGATCTTCAGTGCGGACAGCACAAAGATAAACGCCCCACACAGCGCCAGCAGCACCTTCTGATGACTGTCGTCCATCACGATATGCCGCAGGCGCACCAGTCCATACCACAGGCACGGTAAAAACAGCAGCCACCAGGCCAGTGCCCACATCGGCGGTAAAAAACCTTCCATAATGTGCATGGCGAACGCCTGCTCCGGCACAATCATCAGCAATAGCGCCGCAGCCAGCCCACTGAATGACAGCTGTTTCAGCTGTTGTTCGAGTTTCATTCTGCATACTCCCACTGTTTGTTGACCAGGATGGTCGAGAAATAAGGCAACGGCCGATCGTCGCTGACCTCGTTGAGATGCCGCCAGCATTGCTCACCAGGGAGCGTGGCCTCAGACATCATCAGTGCACAGCCCAGTAATCCGGCCTGATCCAGTAGCGCTTTGATGCGCGCGAAACGGCCATAAACCTTCATCAGCACCAGGCTGTCGTGTTGACGGAGCGCCTGGGCGATGTCCGCTTCCGGCGCGGTACAGGAGATCACCGCCAGTGACTGTTGTTCCATCGCCAGCGGCGTTTTGGATCGTGCGGCAATAGCGGCAAACGACGTCACGCCTGGGACAATCTCCAGCCAGTCAGGACACCCGATGCGCTGTAGCAAAAAGACCCAGGTGCTGAACAGCATGGCGTCACCGAGGGTGATAAATCCCACCTGTTTGCCCGCCTTCACTTCCTTAACCAGCGCAGCGGCTACCTCATCCCAGACCGCCTCTTTTTCCGCGCTGTCTGCGCTCATGGGAAAATGGCAACAGCGCACGTCGGTGTTTTCACCGATGTATTCCCGCACGATGGAAAGCGCGAGGCTGTCGCCGCCCTTACGCCCCGCAGGCGCATAGAGAATATCAAGCGTTCCCAGGATACGTGAGGCGCGAACGGTAATCAGATCGGCCGCACCGGGGCCGGTGCTCAGGGCGTACAGTTTGCCGCTCATGCCGCTTCCTCCATCGCCACGCTCAGCGCCTGCTGCAGGTGCGCGACGAACATCTCCCGCACCGCCGGGTTTTCGCCAAGACCGCTCAGCCACGGCGTTGCCGTGATCCCCGCCGCCGTAAACAACGTTTTCCACGAGTCATCGTCGTCAGAGGCCATATCGTTGATGGCGTGATCCCCTGCCACCAGCATCAGTGGCATCAGATGGACGGCGTTGACCCCCTCTTTGCTCAGGCTCTCAATCAGAATGTCGACTTCCGGATAGCTCTCCACCGCGCCGACGCGCGCCGGGAATCCCTGTGCCATCATCATGTGATCGAGGCAGGCATAGGCGGCAAACGCGTGATGGCTGGCGCCGTGGCCCATGAATACCACTTTTTCATTGTCGGCAGCTGCGGGCATCTGCTGTTGCAGGGCCAGCATTAACTGCGCGTAATCGTCATGGCTACTCAGCAGCGGAACGCCCAGCGTCAGGCGGACAAACAGCGGACGCAGGCTCTGCACTTCACGGACAATTTTTTCGTATTCGTCGCCGTTAATGATGTGCAGTGACTGAATCGCCACATCCTGATATCCCTGCTCAGCCAGCTTTTGCAGTGCCTGCAATGGGGTGTCTATTTCGATACCATCACGCTGTTTGAGCTTGCGAATAATCATTCCCGAGGTAAAGGCACGAAACAGATCGCGGTCAGGACAACTGGCGGCCAGATCGCGCTCGCAGGCCACAATGTTCTTCTCGCAGGTATCGTGATAGCTGGTGCCAAAGCTTATCACCAGAAGCGCTTTTTTCATTTTCTGACTCCTTAAGCAGCGGCCAGCCAGCGCGCCAAACGCTGCGCAAATGCGGCCTGACTTTCCAGTAACTCATCTCCCGTCACCAGCGGCGCCGGGCGGGTAATCACGATGCAGGGAATGCCCGCATCCAGACAGGGTTGAACCTTTTCCTGATAACCGCCCTCTGCGCCAGAAGCCTTGGTTATCACGACGTCAGCCTGACACTGACGATAAAACGCGGCGTTGAACTCGGCGCTGAACGGTCCGCACAGCGCGAACGTCTCACCAACGCCAAAGCCAAGATCGGCGCATTGTTGAATCACTTCGGGTACGGGCAACACGCGGGCGAGCAGCGTTTTTTCCGGTAAACCCGCGCGCCACGTCGCCAGATCTTTACTCCCGGTGGTCAGCAGTACCCGCTCGCCAAACCGCCGCGCAACGTCGCACGCCTCATTAATGCTTTGTACGGCAAAGAGCAGCGGATGCGTCAGATTACTGAGCTGCTCCGGGCGCTGGTAACGACTGAGCAGCACCCCTGCCCGTTCGCAGGCACGCAGAATGTTGCGGCTCACCACTTCGGCATACGGGTGCGAAGCGTCGATCACCCATCGCGTTCCGTTTTCCTTCAGCCAGTTCACCATTTCATCCTGCTCAAGCCGTCCGCAGCGCACCTGCCCTTTGATGTCGCCAGCCAGTTGTTTCCCGGTCGGCGTCGCCACCGACAGGGTGTACGCCACGTTGGCGGCATCGAGTTGCTGGCACAGCGCGCGGGCATCGCTGGTGCCGCCCATGACCAGAACCTCACCAAAATTCACAACACGTAACCTCGTGGCGTGATCATCAGACCGTCCTGCACATAGGTCGCTTTGTTACCAACGATCACCAGACTGGTCATGTCCACCGGTTCAAAATCCATCTCACCCAGCGTGGTCAGCCATTTCTCCTGTTTTTTACGCCCGGCAGATTTCACCACCCCCACCGGCGTTTGCCCGCTCTTGTTGGCGGAAAGCAGTTCAAATGCGCGCGCCAGATGGCCCTCACGACCCCGGCTGCGCGGGTTGTAGAAGCAGATAACGAAGTCCGCTTCTCCGGCGGCAATAATGCGTTTTTCGATAACCGGCCACGGCGTCAGGAGATCGCTCAGGCTGATGTGGCAAAAATCGTGCATCAGCGGCGCGCCGAGCAGCGACGCGGCAGCGATGCTGGCAGTCATCCCTGGGATCAGGCGTACTTCAACGTCCAGTTTCTGTTTGCTGACCAGTTCCAGCACCAGACCCGCCATGCCGTAAATACCGGCGTCACCGCTGCTGATCAGCGCCACATTGTGCCCGGCCTGCGCCAGTTCAATCGCCGCATGGCAGCGCTCGATCTCTTTACACATACCGGTTTTGATCACCTGCTTGTCACCGGTAAACGCTTTGACGAGGTGGGTGTAGGTTTTGTATCCCACAATAATCTCTGCCGCCTGCAGTGCTTCAACGGCTTCCATGGTCATCATGGCCTGTGAGCCGGGGCCGATTCCGATTACGGTTAACATCAGTGTGAAACTCCCAAAGTGATAGTGACGCCCTGCTCACGCAGGGTTTCGCCGGTCAATTGCCCATGACTCAGCAGCCACGCTGCCGGACCCGAGACGCTTCCGACGCCAACCGTCTGGCGAACAAACGGTGATGCCGGAAAGTGATGTTCATGCTCACGCAGCGCGTCAGCGGTAAAGGTTTCAAACGGTACGCGCCAGCAGGAAGCAAGCTGGATCAGCCCCTCTTCGTCTTTCTTGAGCGACACGCTGCCGATGGCTTTCAGCGCCAGCGGGTCAAAACGCTGCGCTTCAAGCTGACGGGCCAGAAGAGCCGCCAGTAGTGGGAACGGCGTATCACGACGACAACCAATGCCGGCGACCACACGCTGCGGCACCAGTTTCCAGTGCTGAACCGGGATGTCCGGCAGGTCGTTACGTAACGTGACGCACACCAGCGCATCCAGTTCTGGCAAGTGCTGGAGATCGGTGACGGTAATGAACCCACGGCGATCGCAGTGACGGACGTCTTCATCCAGTTCTTCATCCCACCACAATCCCACTCGCTGATTGCTCACCAGCATCTGATTCACCACTTTCACCGCCGTGCGCAAGTCAGTCATGCGGGCATTAAGCTGAAACGCGAGGGTATCCAGCGCCGCCATTTCATTGACGTCAGTGGCGGTCGTAATCACCGGATCGGCCCCCAGCATGCCGGCGAGATAACGAGTCAGCGCGTTCGCGCCGCCCGCGTGACCGGAAAGTAGGCTGATCACATGCTGCCCGCGCTCGTCGATCACCACCACCGCCGGATCGCTGAACTTGTCATTCACCAGCGGGGCCAGCACGCGCACCGCAATGCCGGTCGCCCCGATGAAAATCAGCGCGGAATAGTTCGAGAACGCATCGCGCGCGGCGTGGGCGAACCCGCCGTCGAAAGGCAGAAAACCGTCCTCCAGCAGTTTTTCACTGGTAAAACAGGTCAGCGGCAACATCGCTGCCAGCCGTTTTGCCAGTTGAACGCCGCCGGGCGTCAGGCAAAACAGCGCGATTGATTCAGGCTTTACGGTATTCATGGCTAAAGTCCGCGGCATAGAGTCTGGAGTAGTGATACTCATCTCCGAGGAAATTCCCGACCAGGATGAGCGCCGTTTTGCGGATCCCGGCATCGCGCACTTTATCGGCGATGTCCGCCAGCGTGCCGCGCACGGTCTGACTTTCCGGCCAGGTCGCTTTATAGATAACCGCCACCGGCGTGGTCGCCGGATAACCGCCCTCGATCAACCGTTCCGCCACCCGATTGATGCGCTGGACGGAGAGATAAATCGCCATCGAGGTCTGGTGGCTGGCGAAGGATTCCAGTTGTTCGCGTTCCGGCACCGGCGTGCGGCCTTCGAGTCGCGTGATAATCAGACTCTGCGAGACTTCCGGCACGGTGTATTCGACGCCCAATTCCGCCGCTGCGCCGAGGAAAGCGCTGACGCCAGGCACCACCTGCCAGTTGATGCCGCGTTTGGTCAGCTCTTCACCCTGTTCGCGCACCGATCCATACAGCGACACGTCGCCAGTTTGCAGGCGTACCACCGTTTTCCCGGCCTTCACGCCCTCTTCCATCAGGGAGAGGATTTGCTCCAGGTGCAGTTCCGCACTGTCGTGACACTCCGCGCCCTCCGGGCAATATTCCAGCAGTTCGGTGTTGATAAGCGATCCGGCGTAAATCACCACCTGCGCCTGTTGCAGCAACCGGTAACCCTTGAGGGTAATCAGCTCACGGTCACCGGGACCTGCGCCGACAAACCACACACAACGGGGATCAAATGTCTCAGACATGGTGTTCTTCCTTCTGACAGGCGATAACAAAAACGGGATTATTCGGTTTGAAGTAGTGACCCGCACCCAGCGTGGTCAGTGACGAAATCTGCATTTGCAGGCAGTCCACCTCCTGCATGCCGAGCTGTTGCAGATGAGCCAGCGCGGTGTTGAGGTTTTCCTGCAGGATAAAGGTCATCACCAGACGCCCGCCAACGTGCAACTGGCGCATGGACCAGTCGATCAGTTCCGTGAGATGCCCCCCGCTGCCGCCCATAAAGACGGCATCGGCTTTCTCGGTCATCGTCATCGGCGCTTCGCCCGGCAGAATATCGATATTCGCGCAGGCGAAATGCTGACGATTTTCGTCGAGCAAACGCAGCGCCGCCGGATTGCGCTCGATAGCCGTGATGTGCAGAGACGGAAACTGCAGCGCGGCTTCGATGGATACACTGCCGGTCCCGGCACCAATATCAATCAGGTGGCTGGCCCGGTGCAGCTCAAGTTTTGCGAGAGCGAGCGCACGTACCGCTTCTTTGGTCATCGGCACCTTCTCACCGCGCAGGAAAAGCTCATCTTTCATCAAGGATCACCACTGCATTCATCTCGTATTCGGCATGGACCTCGCTGACGCGCAGCCAGTGGATCCGTTCGTTTTCCATCGCCAGGTTTTCGCCAATCACCATCCAGCGATCGCCCTTTCCTCGTGCAACCAGTTGCGCGGCAATTTCACGCGGTCCGCACTGACCGTCGGTGACCATTGCCACTTTGTTATGTTCGGCCAGCGTATCGAAACAGACGCTGCGCCCGTGGCTACTGGTGAGCCACATGTCATTCATGTCGATTCCCGACTGCGCGCACAGATACTGCACCGCGCTGATGCCAGGGATGATGCGTACCTGCGCGATGCCAAAATGCGCCACCATTCGCGTACCGATGCCGTAAAACAGCGGATCGCCGGAGGCCAGAACCACCACCTGCTTATCCTGATGCGCGTCAATCCACGTCAGCAGCTCGGGAATGTTGGCCCCCAGCGCAAACTGTTCGCCGCGAAAGTCCGGAAACTGCTGCAAATGGCGCTGACCGCCAACCAGCACATCGGCCTCGTCAACCGCCGCGCGCGCCGCCGGCGTCATCAGTTGCAGACCCGCGGGCCCCATTCCAACCACCGTCAGCATTGCATCTCCCGGGCGATAGCCTCGACGGGCCGGTTGCTGCCGAGTACCTGGTTATCAAACGAGAACATGATCGCGTCGCAGGTCGGCGGGGTTTTGGTAAAGCGCAGCATCTGCATTACGCGCAGGCAGATGCGTTCGGCAAGGTGGTTGTAGATGTGCTGAAAACCGTACGCGTCAATATGCTCCATTGCCGCTTCGGTGGTATCGCAGTCGCTCACCAGCGTCAGCAACTCCAGCGGCGCGCCGAGCAGCGCCAGATGCGCCACCAGCGTTTCCATCCGCGCATCGGCGATGTGGCTGTGGGTATGGAAGATCCCGGCGGCAATTTTGATAAGCTTTCCAGGATGACCGACGAGCACAACCTGGCGAAATCCCAGCCGCACCGCCTCTTCAATCATGTAGCCGACAAAGTTACTCATGGTGACCACCACACTGGTGTCGATGCCCATCTGTTCGCGGACGAAACGCTCACCGTGGTTACCCGGCACCAGCACCACCCGTTCCAGTCCGGCGGCGCGTTTAATTTCCAGCTCCAGTGACAACGACCGCTTCCAGCTCTCTTCGGACATCGGGGTCACGATGCCGGTGGTGCCAATAATGGAAATGCCGCCAAGAATACCGAGGCGCGAGTTGTAGGTTTTTTGCGCCCGCGTTTCGCCTTCCGGGGCAAAAATTTCGATTTCCGCCCCGCGTGCCGGACCTATTGCCTCACGCACGGCAGATTCAATGGTATGACGCGGGGTGCGATTAATTGCCGCACTGCCAACGGGTAAACCAATCCCTTTGCGGGTGACGGTGCCAACGCCTTCGCCGCCGAGCAGAACAATTTCGCCGCTATCGTTCAGCGTGACGCGGGCGAAAATCAACATGCCGTGGGTGGCGTCCACATCGTCGCCGCCGTCTTTGCGGATGGCGGCAATAGCCTGCTGTCCTTCGATGTGCGGCGATTCGACGTTCAGGCACAGCGTGACGCCGGACGGCGTGACAATCGACACCTGGTGGATCAAATGCTGGCGCAGGACCATCAGCGCGGCGACTTTTGCCGCCGCCGTGGCGCACGATCCGGTGGTGTAACCTTTGCGTAGCGCTTTGCCGTTATGCCAGACAGGCGCGTCGAAAGTCTGATCGCTCATCGCGCCCCCTGTATGTGATACAGCATGGCGTTAACAATCGCCGCGGCAACGTTGCTGCCGCCTTTACGTCCAAGGGCCGCAATGGCGGGCAGTTGACTGTGCGTCAGCGCCTCTTTAGACTCCGCCGCGCCGACAAACCCCACCGGCACGCCCACCACGCCGCTTACCGCCACATCGTGCTCCAGCAGGCGAAACAGCGCGGTGGGGGCATTGCCAAAGACAAACACTTTTTCACTCTCTTCCGTCACGGCAATATCCACCGCCGCCATGGAGCGGGTGATCCCCTGCGCTTTCGCTTGTGCCACCACGCGCGGATCGCTGATATAGCAGCGGCACTCACCACCCGTCTTCGCCAGCAGGGTTTTGTTGATCCCCGAAAGTGCCATGGTGGTGTCGGTATAAATAACCGTCGGACGACTCAGCGCCGCACAAAGTTTTTCCAGCGCATCGCCCGAAAACCAGAGAATATCCAGCCAGTCAAAATCAGCGGTGGTGTGAATCACCCGCTTGATGATCGCTTCATGCAGCGGGCTGGCAAACTGGTACTCCGGGCGCGTTTCATTAATGATCTCGCCAATGATGTCAAAACTTTTGGCTTCAATCGCCTGGGGTTGCTGGATGTATTGCATTGTCATTTATCCTCAGGCCACCCCAACCACCAGCCAGCGCGTTACGAGGAACAGCGCCAGAGCCAGCGTTGAGGCAACCCACATCAGTCGAATCGTTTGGGGAATGTCATCTACGGAAATGGTGCGCTGCGCATCGCCGATCCACGGCTTTTCAACGCGCTCACCAAAGTAATCGTTCGGGCCACCCAGTCGAATGCCCAGTGCACCGGCAACGGAGGCCTCCGCCCATGCGCAGTTTGGACTGCTGTGGTTATAGCGATCCCGCCACCCCACGCTGAGCGCCCTGGAGCCATCGCGCCGACACAAAACCGCCGCCGCGCTCAGGAACAGCCAACTCAGCCGCGCGGGAATATAGTTCGCGACGTCGTCCAGTCGGGCGCTGACCATACCAATCGCCCGGTATTTTTCGTGCTTATAGCCCACCATGGAATCCAGGGTGTTCACCGCTTTGTAAGCCATCGCCAGCGGCGCACCGCCGATTAACAGGAAGAACAGCGGCGCGATAATGCCGTCAACCGTATTCTCCGCGACGGTTTCCACGACCGCCCGGTTGATCTGTTCCGGTTGAAGTTGCGAGGTGTCACGCCCTACAATCCACGAGAGTTTTTCACGGCTTTGCGCAAGGTTGCCTTCACGTAACGGGCGCTCAACCTCCTGCGCCGCCGTCGCCAGACAGCGCCCCGCCAGCACGGTGAAGATCATCCAGACTTCAACGACCCAACCGAGCCACGGATGAATCAGCGCCGCCAGCCATAACACACCCCAGGCAACCGCCCACGTCAGCCCCACCACCACCAGCCACATCACCCCACCGCCGATACGTAACGCCCGGTCGCTGTGGCAGTAGCGGCGAATAATCCGCTGCACGACGTTGATCAGATTGCCTATCCAGCGCACCGGATGCGGCCAGTCTGGCGGGTCGCCAATCACGACATCAAGAAGCCAGGCCACGCACCATGCCAGTAGCGTCATAGCGCCTCCCGTGCGGCGTTCAGCCAGTGATTAAGCATTAATGGACGCTGAGCAAAGTGAACGTGCAGATAGCTGGCAAAGGTGTTGCCAACTCGCCAGCCGCCGGACCACGCCTGCAGCGTCTGACCGTCACGGACTTTGCGGCATGCCAGCACGGCAGGCGTTTCAGGGGAAAAGTCGGAGTAATGAAATTCATGACCGCGCAGCACGTCACCTTCCGCAGCCAGCAGCGTGGGCTGCAGAGCCTGTGCTTCGCAATAGCCAAAGCGGGTCAGCCGTTTACCCATTTTGCTGTGACCGGGAATGATATCGGCCATGCGATGCTCGACTCCGTCAGCATCTTCCAGCAGGCTGCCGAGGTACATTAATCCACCGCATTCGGCGTAGATCGCAACGCCGCGCTGGTGTGCCTTGCGCAGGCTTGCCAGCATTGTGGTGTTGGCCGCCAGCGTGGCCGCATGCAGTTCCGGATAACCGCCGCCCAGCCAGACCATCTGGCAATCAGGCAACGCGCTATCGTGGAGTGGACTGAAGCGCACAATGTTGACACCGGTACGCGCCAGCAGCGTCACGTTGTCGGGATAATAAAAATTAAAGGCTTCATCATCGGCTATCGCCAGCGTCAGACCTTCCCCGGCATTCGCCGCAGGCACTTCTGGCCAGTCACCCTGTGGTAACGCCTCAAGATGGCTTAACGCCAGTAGCTGGTCGATATTCAGCGTGCTTTCCAGTCGAGCGGCAAAATCCTGCCACGACTGTTGATTGACAACGGACTCGCGCGCGGTCACCAGCCCCAGATGCCGCTCGGGCAGCGCGACGCCATCAACGCGCGGGACGTAACCCAGCACCGGCACAGCGCAGTAGTGCTCAATGGCAGTTTTCAGCAACTGGAAATGGGACTCGCTGTTGACGCGATTAACGATAATGCCGGCAATGTTCAGTGTCGGGTCAAAATGCTGGAAGCCCATCACTGTGGCGGCAATGGAGGTAGAAACGGCTTTCCCATCAACCAACAGGAAAACCGGACAGCCCAACTGTTTTGCCATCGCGGCGGTGCTGCAGTAGCCAGGGTCTGTACCGTAGCCGTCGTACAGCCCCATCACACCCTCTATCACCGCAATATCCGCATCCTGCATCTGTTCGCGGAACAGCGCATTAAGAATCGACTTGGGAAGCATGAAGCTGTCGAGATTGCGGGAAGCGGTGCCGCTGATGGCCGTATGCCAGGCGGTATCCAGGTAGTCAGGGCCGACTTTGCAGGGCTGAACGCGTAAACCTCGTTGTTTCAATACGTTCAGCAAGCCCAGCGTCACCGTGGTTTTACCACAGCCGCTACCGGTACCTGCCAGAACAAACGCGTACTGCTTTGCCGCCATGACCCTGATCCTGTTCAGGGTGGTAGGGATGTACTGACACCCAGTCTTCCGACTGTACGTATCTGAGCAACCCACTTCCCACCGAAGTTGTTGGTAGTAACCGACAGGCTGGTCTTCTGGCTTAGCGTCGTCCTCGCCCGTCCTTCCCAATCTTGCGATCAGTGGTCTTCACGGGGTTGTCAGCATCACAGCAGCGGGGGCTGCGGGGGATTTTCACCCCCTTCCCAGACACAATTGTGTCAAACCTGTCAGCTTAAAGGATGAGCAGAATGAATTCTCCTCATCACAACAATACTTTTTCGTTACTTATTCGTTGCGCATTTTTTATCAACAAAAAAATACCGCAATAAAACGATTCTGAATGAAATGTCATGCAAGAGAATAATGAAACCTCTTAACAATGACACTGTATCTCATCACAGAAATAAAAACTGGTGAAGTTTATTCCGTAAAGAGCGATATTTTATTGCGCTATGACAATTTATTGCTGTAGTAAAAACACTTAACCATTATAAATGACCGGATTACACGGGAATATCAAAAATCGGCAATAGCAAAATATTGCTATTTATGCCGACTCAGCAGGCAAGTTTTCATTTATTTTTTGTCGATAGGCCTGCGGCGTAACCTGATAAGTCTGACGGAACACTTTGCAAAAATAGCTGGTTTGCGAAAAACCTAAATTGCGGGCAATACTGGCAATGCTCCAGTCACTGTGGCAAAGCAGTTCTCTGGCACTGGCCATACGCTGTTGATTGACCCACGCGTTAAAACCAATGCCCTGGTATTTTTTGAACAGTTTGCTGAAGTAGTACGGGCTCAGATAGACGTGCGACGCCACATCTTCAAGACGAAGATCGTCAGACAGATGCGCATCAATATAACGCAATGCCTTTTTCATCTTGCTGTCATGGGGGCTGGCGGCGCGAGCCTGGCGTGAAGGTTCCGCAGGCTGCGTACTGTCTTTGATCACCACGAAATTGAGTTGCTTTTTGAGGCAGTTTTCAACAATGAGTTTGAGCAGATCCGCTGAGGCCATCACGCGTGAATAGTCCATTTCCGGGACATTACTAAACTCATTAAGCAGTTCAGGATCGGCCTGCCAGCGATCGTCAACCTTCATGATATCGAGCAGATCGGCACTATCATCGTTACGTAAACGCACCTGGCCGCACAAGACGAACCCGACAAGATGGCCTGCGATCACGAGAGGAATAGAAAAATCGGTAAGCCCGGCATGACAACGATAGATACAAGGTTGATCCGATTTTGACGCTTCCAGTCCCCCACAGCGATCGCTCATACGACACCGGGTACTGTGTTGCGGATGCTGACGCATCAGTTGGCAAAAAGGTGTGAAATTAAACAGCTCAGAAATCTCATCACCGTGAATATTGACAACCACAACAGCCAGGCTGGTCGCTTGCGCAAAATCCTGTGCGATTTTATTAATGAGTTCTGAGTTCAGGGTACTCGCAGAAATCATGATAAAATCCCTCAGTTAATCCATTGTTATAATGAAACATAAATTTCACATTTACTTCTTATCATCCCCTATCCTTGTATGTAAATGACAGAAAGTATAAGGGACAATAACAAAAGTCTCCCCGGGTGGGGAGACTTTTTAGTCAGTTCGTGAAAGCAGATCACGAAATAGAAATTAAAGACGTGATAATAGCCGTATATGTCCGAATTACGCGTCTGTCTCTTCAATTTTACAGGTATTACAGGGCAAATTTTTACCAATAAGGTACTTGTAGATAGCTGCGCCCGCGCATGCCCCAATCAGTGGCGCAATAATCGGCACAATAAAGTACGGAATATCACGTCCGCCGGTCATCGCAATATCCCCCCAACCTGCCATCCAGGCGAACAGCTTAGGACCAAAGTCACGCGCCGGGTTCATGGCAAACCCTGTCAACGGGCCTGTGGATGCACCAATCACCGCCACCAGAATACCGATCAACAGCGGTGCCAGTGGTCCCTTAGGTACGCCGTTGCCATCATCCGTCAGCGCCATAATCAGCCCCATCAGAATTGAGGTGATGACGATTTCAACCCCTGCCGCCTGCCACACGCTCAGCGCGGCTGCCGGATACGTACTGAAAATGCTGGCCAGATAGAGGCTATCCGCGCTGCCGCGAACCATGTTGTGGGCAGTTTCGTACTCGGTGAATAAACTGCCGTAAAGCAGATAGGCCAGCACCGCACCGCCAAACGCACCCGCAACCTGCGCGATGGTGTAAGGCAGAACTTTACGTCCCGGGAAGCAGGCAAACAACCAGAGTGCGACGGTGATAGCCGGGTTCAGATGTGCCCCGGAAATTCCTGCTGTCAGATAAACCGCAAGCGAAATTCCCAGACCCCAAATAATACAAATTTCCCAGAGACCCAGACTGGCACCTGCAACTTTCAGTGCGCTAAGGCAGCCGATACCAAAAAACAAAAACAATCCGGTACCCAAAAACTCGGCAATGCATTGCGCTTTCAGTGAATCATTCATTGTGACACCTTCTTAGAAGCGTTCGTGTCCTTACCAGCGGACCCTTGCTGGTCGTAGAGTACAACAACACATACTATAGAAAGAGGTCACTGAAAATTGTTGGCAAACTGAGCACTCTGAGACCTGGAAAAATCGTGTTGTTATAGCAATTTCTTGCCATTCATTTATTCAGAAGCAGCGTGTAGAGTGCCTGAATGTAATTAACCAGGACAATTCAGAATAATAAAATTTGGTTATTTGAAGATTTCCCTTTTCCAATCAACGTCACAAATCGGTTTTCGCGCATAGCAAATTAAATTAAACCTGTCACCCTCTAAAATGTAAATCTGGAATAGAAAAAGCCAAAATATCACATTTATAAAAATTAACAAAACAAATAAAAACAACAAGATAAAATACAACAAAGCAAGTTTATCACATTCATAACCCACTAATTTTTCACCCTAACCTTCAAGTCAGCCATTCTTTTTCCTCGCTTCTTCTTATAGTCGTAATTATCGGGACAAACCCAGGCGAGGTCTTTATGCAACAAGAAGCATTAGGAATGGTAGAAACCAAAGGCTTAACTGCAGCCATAGAGGCCGCAGATGCAATGGTGAAGTCAGCCAATGTCATGTTGGTCGGCTACGAAAAAATTGGCTCAGGGCTGGTAACCGTCATCGTACGCGGTGATGTCGGTGCCGTAAAAGCAGCGACCGATGCGGGTGCTGCTGCTGCGCGCAACGTGGGAGAAGTGAAAGCCGTACACGTCATTCCACGCCCTCATACCGATGTTGAAAAAATCTTACCGAAGGGAATTAACCCATGAGCAGCAATGAACTGGTTGAACAGATCATGGCGCAGGTCATTGCCCGTGTGGCAACGCCTGATCAAACGGGCATCCCTGATAAAACCCATCCAAAACGAGAGACGGCTATGGCAGAGAAGAGCTGCAGTTTAACGGAATTTGTTGGCACCGCGATTGGCGACACCGTAGGTCTGGTGATTGCAAACGTAGACAGTGCCCTGTTGGAAGCAATGAAGCTTGAGAAGCGCTATCGCTCCATTGGCATCCTGGGCGCGCGTACCGGCGCGGGTCCCCACATCATGGCGGCTGACGAAGCGGTTAAAGCCACGAATACCGAAGTGGTGAGCATTGAACTCCCACGTGATACCAAAGGCGGTGCAGGCCACGGTTCGCTCATCATTATCGGCGGTAACGATGTTTCCGACGTTAAGCGCGGGATTGAAGTGGCGCTGAAAGAGCTCGACCGTACCTTCGGTGATGTTTATGGCAATGAAGCCGGACATATCGAACTGCAATACACCGCACGCGCCAGTTACGCACTGGAAAAAGCCTTTGGCGCGCCGGTTGGCCGTGCCTGCGGTGTAATTGTCGGTGCCCCGGCCTCCGTCGGCGTGCTGATGGCGGATACCGCGCTGAAAGCCGCAAACGTTGAAGTCGTGGCTTACAGTTCTCCGGCGCATGGCACCAGCTTCAGTAACGAAGCGATCCTGGTTATCTCCGGCGATTCCGGCGCAGTGCGTCAGGCGGTTATCTCGGCGCGAGAAATCGGTAAAACCGTCCTTGCGACCCTCGGTTCAGAACCGAAAAACGATCGCCCGTCCTACATCTGATATCCGTGAGGCTCATTCATGAGATCGAAAAGATTTGAAGCACTGGCGAAACGCCCTGTCAATCAGGACGGATTCGTTAAGGAGTGGATCGAAGAAGGCTTCATTGCGATGGAAAGCCCGAACGATCCTAAGCCGTCGATTAAAATCGTTAACGGCGCCGTCACCGAACTCGATGGTAAATCAGTCAGCCAGTTCGACCTGATTGACCACTTCATTGCCCGCTACGGCATCAACCTGGCGCGCGCAGAAGAAGTGATGGCAATGGACTCCGTTAAGCTCGCCAACATGCTGTGCGATCCTAACGTGAAACGTCGCGATATTGTGCCACTGACAACGGCGATGACCCCGGCAAAAATTGTCGAAGTGGTTTCGCACATGAACGTGGTTGAGATGATGATGGCGATGCAAAAAATGCGCGCACGTCGTACGCCATCTCAACAGGCACACGTCACCAACGTCAAAGATAACCCGGTGCAGATTGCCGCCGACGCCGCAGAAGGCGCATGGCGTGGATTTGATGAGCAAGAGACCACCGTGGCCGTGGCGCGTTATGCCCCGTTCAACGCCATTGCTCTGCTCGTCGGTTCCCAGGTAGGTCGTCCAGGCGTGTTGACGCAATGTTCGCTGGAAGAAGCTACTGAACTGAAACTCGGCATGCTCGGTCATACCTGCTACGCCGAAACCATTTCCGTTTACGGTACTGAACCGGTCTTTACCGATGGCGATGACACGCCGTGGTCAAAAGGCTTCCTCGCCTCTTCTTACGCCTCCCGTGGTTTGAAAATGCGTTTCACCTCTGGTTCAGGTTCCGAAGTACAGATGGGATATGCCGAAGGCAAATCCATGCTGTATCTGGAAGCACGCTGCATTTACATCACCAAAGCCGCAGGTGTGCAAGGTCTGCAAAACGGCTCTGTGAGCTGCATCGGCGTTCCGTCCGCGGTTCCATCAGGGATCCGCGCGGTGCTGGCAGAAAACCTGATCTGTTCGTCACTGGATCTGGAATGCGCCTCCAGTAACGACCAGACCTTTACCCACTCCGATATGCGTCGTACCGCACGCCTGCTGATGCAGTTCCTGCCGGGAACCGACTTTATCTCTTCCGGTTATTCCGCCGTGCCGAACTACGACAACATGTTCGCGGGCTCCAACGAAGATGCGGAAGACTTCGATGACTACAACGTTATCCAGCGCGACCTGAAAGTAGACGGCGGTCTGCGTCCGGTGCGTGAAGAGGACGTTATCGCCATCCGTAACAAAGCAGCACGCGCTCTGCAGGCGGTTTTCGCTGGCATGGGTCTGCCGCCGATTACGGATGAAGAAGTCGAAGCCGCAACCTACGCTCACGGTTCAAAAGATATGCCTGAACGTAACATCGTTGAGGACATCAAGTTTGCGCAGGAAATCATCAACAAAAACCGCAACGGTCTGGAAGTGGTGAAAGCGCTGGCTCAGGGCGGCTTTACCGATGTCGCGCAGGACATGCTCAACATCCAGAAAGCCAAGTTAACCGGGGACTATCTGCATACCTCCGCCATTATTGTCGGCGACGGACAAGTGCTCTCGGCAGTCAATGACGTCAACGATTATGCCGGTCCGGCAACAGGTTATCGCCTGCAAGGCGAACGCTGGGAAGAAATTAAGAACATCCCTGGCGCACTTGATCCCAACGAGCTTGGCTAAGGGGTGAACAATGGAAATTAATGAAAAATTGCTGCGCCAGATTATTGAAGACGTTCTGTCCGAAATGCAGACCAGCGATAAGCCCGTCTCATTTCGCGCGCCGGGAACGTCAACCGCGCCTGCTGCACCGGCCGGTGACAGTTTTCTGACGGAAATTGGCGAGGCAAAACAGGGCACGCAGCAGGATGAAGTGATCATTGCGGTCGGTCCGGCGTTTGGCCTCTCTCAGACCGTCAACATCGTCGGTTTACCGCATAAGAACATTTTGCGTGAAGTGATTGCCGGGATTGAAGAAGAAGGCATCAAAGCGCGTGTGATTCGCTGCTTTAAATCGTCCGATGTGGCCTTCGTTGCCGTTGAAGGTAACCGTCTGAGCGGCTCTGGCATCTCTATCGGCATCCAGTCAAAAGGCACGACGGTCATCCACCAACAGGGCCTGCCGCCGTTGTCCAACCTGGAGCTGTTCCCGCAGGCACCGCTGCTGACGCTGGAAACCTATCGCCAGATTGGTAAAAACGCCGCGCGTTATGCCAAGCGTGAATCACCGCAGCCGGTTCCGACGCTGAACGATCAGATGGCTCGCCCGAAATATCAGGCTAAATCCGCCATTTTGCACATTAAAGAGACGAAGTACGTCGTGACGGGCAAAAATCCGCAGGAACTGCGCGTGGCGCTTTAATAAGGATCCCTTTATGAATACCGATGCAATTGAATCGATGGTACGGGATGTGTTGAGCCGCATGAACAGCCTGCAGGGCGACACATCTGCCCCGGCGGCCGGTTCGAGCAGTACGACCCAGACCGCAAAAGTGACCGACTATCCGCTCGCCAGTAAGCATCCTGAGTGGGTTAAAACGGCCACCAACAAAACGCTGGATGAGTTCACTCTCGAAAACGTTCTGAGCAACAAAGTGACCGCGCAGGATATGCGCATCACGCCGGAAACGCTGCGTATTCAGGCGTCTATCGCCAAAGATGCCGGACGTGACCGCCTGGCGATGAACTTTGAGCGTGCCGCAGAACTGACCGCAGTTCCGGACGATCGCATTCTTGAGATCTATAACGCCCTGCGTCCTTACCGTTCAACGAAAGAAGAACTGCTCGCGATCGCGGACGATCTTGAAAATCGCTATCAGGCCAAAATCTGCGCCGCGTTTGTTCGTGAAGCGGCAGTGCTGTACGTCGAACGTAAGAAACTGAAAGGCGACGACTAAGGAAAGGTCATGAGATATATAGCTGGCATTGATATCGGCAACTCATCCACAGAAGTCGCGCTGGCGACGGTGGATGGCACTGGCGCGCTCACCATTACCGGTAGCGCGTTGGCGGAAACCACCGGGATAAAAGGCACATTGCGTAATGTGTTTGGGATTCAGGAGGCGCTCACGCTTGCGGCCAACCATGCAGGCATCAATGTCAGCGATATCTCGCTTATCCGTATCAACGAAGCCACCCCGGTGATTGGTGATGTCGCGATGGAAACCATCACGGAAACCATCATCACCGAATCCACCATGATCGGTCATAACCCGAAAACACCGGGCGGTGTCGGTCTGGGTGTGGGGATCACTATCACGCCGGAAGAGTTACTCACCCGACCGGCGGATACCCCGTTAATTCTGGTGGTGTCATCCGCTTTTGATTTCGCTGATGTCGCCACCATGATTAACGCCTCTGTCCGCGCCGGTTATCAGTTAACGGGTGTCATTTTGCAACAGGACGATGGCGTTCTGGTCAGTAACCGACTGGAAAAACCCCTGCCTATCGTTGATGAAGTGCTGTACATCGACCGTATACCGCTCGGCATGCTGGCGGCCATTGAGGTCGCTGTCCCCGGTAAGGTTATCGAAACGCTGTCAAACCCTTATGGCATCGCGACGGTGTTTAATCTCAATGCGGACGAGACCAAAAACATTGTTCCGATGGCGCGGGCGCTGATTGGCAACCGCTCCGCCGTGGTGGTGAAAACCCCTTCGGGAGATGTCAAAGCGCGCGCCATTCCTGCCGGAAACATTGAATTGCAGTCACAGGGACGTACGCTACGTGTTGATGTCGCTGCAGGTGCCGACGCCATTATGAAAGCGGTCGGCGAATGCCCGAAACTGGATAACGTCACCGGTGAAGCGGGCACCAATATTGGCGGCATGCTGGAACACGTTCGCCAGACGATGGCAGAACTGACCAACAAGCCAAGCAACGAAATTTTTATCCAGGATTTGCTGGCCGTCGATACCTCCGTTCCGGTCAGCGTTACCGGCGGACTGGCCGGTGAGTTTTCTCTGGAACAGGCCGTCGGTATCGCCTCGATGGTGAAATCAGACCGTCTGCAGATGGCGATGATCGCCAGTGAAATCAAAGAAAAGCTGAACGTGGACGTTCAGGTTGGCGGCGCTGAAGCTGAAGCGGCGATTCTGGGTGCGCTCACCACGCCCGGCACCACGCGTCCGCTGGCGATTCTGGATTTAGGCGCAGGCTCGACCGACGCCTCCATCATTAATCCCAAAGGCGAAATTATCGCCACCCACCTTGCCGGGGCTGGCGACATGGTCACCATGATCATCACCCGGGAACTGGGGCTTGATGACCGCTATCTGGCGGAAGAGATCAAAAAGTATCCGTTAGCCAAGGTCGAAAGCCTGTTCCATCTGCGTCACGAAGACGGCAGCGTTCAGTTCTTCCCGACGCCGCTTCCCCCTGCAGTGTTTGCCCGCGTCTGCGTGGTCAAGCCGGATGAACTGGTACCTCTTCCCGGCGATCTTGCGCTGGAGAAAGTTCGCGCCATTCGCCGTAGCGCCAAAGAGCGCGTGTTTGTCACCAACGCCCTGCGCGCACTACGACACGTTAGCCCGACGGGCAATATCCGCGACATTCCGTTCGTCGTTCTGGTGGGCGGTTCCTCGCTGGACTTTGAAGTGCCGCAACTGGTGACGGACGCCCTGGCGCATTATCGACTGGTTGCCGGACGCGGAAATATTCGCGGCACCGAAGGTCCGCGAAACGCGGTGGCTACAGGCCTCATCCTCTCCTGGCATAAGGAGTTTGCCCATGGACAGTAGTGTCACTACGCCTGCCATTGTGATTTCGACTATCGGCGACTGTCTTTCTGTCTGGAAAGAGGTGCTGCTCGGCATTGAAGAAGAAGGCATCCCGTTTGTGATTCAACACCATACGACGGGAGAAGTCGTTCAGAGCGCATGGCAGGCAGCACGCATGTCGCCGCTGCTGGTTGGCATCGCCTGCGACGAAGAAACTCTGGTCGTGCACTACAAAAATTTACCCACTTCAGCGCCGCTTTTTACGCTGACGTATCGCCAAAACAGCCTTGACCGGCGAAGTACTGGAAACAACGCGGCAAGGTTAGTCAAAGGGATCCCTTTCCGGGATCTCAATGCTTAATCCACAGGAGAATCGCAGTATGAATAACGCACTGGGACTGGTTGAAACAAAAGGGTTGGTCGGCGCGATTGAAGCCGCAGATGCCATGGTGAAATCCGCCAACGTGCAACTGGTCGGTTACGAAAAAATCGGCTCCGGTCTGGTAACTGTCATGGTTCGCGGTGACGTCGGCGCCGTTAAAGCCGCCGTTGATGCGGGCTGCGCGGCAGCAAGCGTCGTGGGCGAGGTGAAATCCAGCCATGTTATCCCGCGTCCGCACAGCGACGTTGAGGCTATTTTACCAAAATCTGCCTGAGTACTATCGAAAAGGAGCACAGCGTGAAGCAATCACTGGGATTACTCGAAGTTAGTGGTCTGGCATTAGCCATCTGTTGCGCAGATGCCATGGCGAAAGCGGCTTCCATCACGCTGGTTGGCCTTGAAAAAACCAACGGTTCAGGCTGGACGGTGATCAAGATCACCGGT
This sequence comes from Citrobacter amalonaticus Y19, assembly GCF_000981805.1. NCBI lineage: Bacteria > Pseudomonadati > Pseudomonadota > Gammaproteobacteria > Enterobacterales > Enterobacteriaceae > Citrobacter > Citrobacter amalonaticus. Next base: position 2,276,556 of record NZ_CP011132.1, read on the forward strand.
GATGTGGCGTCAGTACAATCTGCCATCATCACCGGTGCTCATCTCGCCGAACAGCAAGATGGCCTGGTCGCACATAAAGTGATCGCCAGACCCGGTGAGGGCATTCTCTCCCGCGCGATGGCAGCCACTCCGGCGCCTGTAAAAGCACCCGCACCGGTGTCTGTACCTGAGCCCGTGCCTGCCGCCATCGAAGAACCTGAAACTGAAGTCGTTGTAGAAGAGTCAGCACCGGAAGCGGCGCCTGAAGACGGGATTATCAGCTGCAATTTGTGTCTGGACCCGGCCTGTAAGCGCCAGAAAGGCGAACCCCGGTCGCTCTGCCTGCATTCAGGTAAACGAGGTTAAGCGTAATGGATAAGCAACTTCTGGAGACGACGGTCAGCAAAGTGCTGAATGAATTGCGGGATCGCCCTATTCCACTGGGCGTTTCCAACCGTCATATCCACCTTAACGCTGAGGATTATGCCCGTCTTTTTCCGGGACATCCGATTAGTGAGAAAAAAGGACTCCTGCAACCGGGACAGTATGCGGCTGAGCAGACCGTCACGTTAGTGGGGCCCAAAGGTCAACTGAAAAATGTCCGCCTGCTGGGGCCGCTTCGCAGCACCAGCCAGGTGGAGATTTCGCGCACGGATGCCAGAACGCTGGGTATCGCCGCGCCGTTGCGGATGTCCGGTAATCTCAAAGGTACGCCGGGTATTCGCCTTGTGAGCCCCTTTGGTGAAGTGGAACTCTCCTCCGGGGTGATCGTCGCCCAGCGCCACATTCACATGTCGCCGCTGGATGCGCTGATCCTGCGCGTTGCTCACGGTGATAGCGTCAGTGTCGCCATTGAGGGAACCGATCGTCGGCTGATCTTCGACAACGTCGCGGTACGCGTTTCCCCGGATATGCGCCTGGAGATGCATATTGATACCGACGAGGCCAATGCTGCTGGCGCAGATGACGCCAATGCTTTCGTCACACTGGTGACGCCGCGATGAACGGCGAACTGTTGCAGCGAATCGTCGAGGAGGTGGTCTCCCGCCTGCAACGTCGTGCGCAAAGCACCGTCACGCTGAGCGTCGCGCAACTGCGGGAAACACCGTCCCACACCCTGTTTTGTCAGTACGCCTCCCTGCATATTTTGCAGGTCGATCTGCCCCTGCTGGAGCAGATCGCCGACAACGATTCGTCGCATGCCGCCGCCGTCACAATTCATGAGGCACTGGCATGGGGTCTTCGGGTGCAACTGTCGTTGCAACATCGGTTATTGCCCGCATTGCCGGTGAAGAAACTGGCCCAGCTCCCGCTGGTTCTCTGCGACGAACAGGGGCAGCCAGTCATGCTGCACCCTACCCGACTGTTAAGTTATGCCGATGTTGCCCGGTTACCCGCAGGGTGGCTGGTGCTGCATCGCAAATGTGTTGTTACCGCGCTGGCTCGCGAGACCGCGAGTTCACGCCACATCCACTTGATTAAGCAGGAGTGAACCATGCATCTGGCACGTGTTACAGGCGCGGTGGTATCCACGCAAAAATCGCCCTCGTTGGTCGGTAAAAAACTTCTGCTGGTACGCCGGGTCAGTGCCGATGGCGAACTGCCGGCGAATCCGACGGCAGGCGATGAAGTCGCCGTTGACTCCGTCGGCGCAGGCGTTGGCGAACTGGTGCTCCTGAGCAGCGGTTCCAGCGCCAGGCATGTTTTTTCCGGGCCGAATGAGGCCATCGATCTGGCCGTTGTCGGCATTGTCGACACGCTTTCTCGTTAAGGGGGAGTTATGGCGATTTATACCCGCACAGGCGACGCAGGCACAACGGCGCTCTTTACCGGACAGCGCGTCAGTAAAACGCACCCTCGAGTGGAAGCGTACGGCACGCTTGATGAGCTTAACGCCGCGCTGAGCCTGTGCGTCTGCGCTACCCGCAACGCCCAGCATCGCGCGCTGCTGGAAGCCATTCAACTGCAAATTTTCTGGTTCAGCGCTGAGCTTGCAAGCGATAGCGAACAGCCCTCTGCGGACCAGCGCTATATCAGTTCTGAGGAAATAGCCGCGCTGGAAGCGGCTATCGATACCGCGATGGGACGCGTCGCGCCCTTGCGCAGTTTTATTCTGCCAGGCCGCTGTGAAGCCGCAAGCCGCCTGCATTTTGCCCGCACGCTGGCACGCCGGGCTGAACGCCGTCTGGTGGAACTCGCAGCCGATGTCACCGTCAGGCATGTGCTGATGCGCTATATCAATCGCCTGTCAGACTGCCTGTATGCGCTGGCACGTGCGGAAGATCACGACGCCCATCAGGACACGATTATCCGGGAAGTGACGAAACGCTATCTGGCTGCCGGTCACGCCCCTGTCAAAAAGGAATCCGCGATGTCGCTCTCTTTTGGCGATCTCCATCAGTTAACCCGCGCCGCCGTTGAGCGGGCGCAAGCCTTAAACGTTCCGGTGGTCGTCAGCATTGTTGATGCCCACGGCACTGAGGCCGTCACCTGGCGGATGCCGGACGCTCTGCTGGTCAGCAGCGAACTGGCACCGAAAAAAGCCTGGACCGCCGTGGCGATGAAAACCGCGACTCATGAACTCGCGTCGGTGGTTCAGCCCGGCGCGCCGCTGTACGGGCTGGAAAGTCATATGCAGGGAAAAGTCGTCACCTTTGGCGGCGGCTACGCGCTATGGCGTGATGGATTGCTTATTGGGGGTCTTGGTATCAGCGGTGGAAGCGTTGAACAGGACATGGACATTGCACAGGCTGCCATTGCGGCAATAAACGTGAGAACACATCAATGAATACTACTGAACTGGAAACCCTCATCCGCACCATTTTGAGCGAGCAACTGGCTCCCGCAAAAACTGAAATCAAAGGGAACGGAATCTTTCAGTCTGTTGGTGAAGCAGTCGATGCCGCCCACCAGGCGTTCTTGCGCTACCAGCAGTCACCACTGAAAACGCGCAGCGCCATTATCAGCGCTATCCGTGAAGAGCTGGCGCCACAGCTGGCAACGCTGGCAGCAGAGAGTGCAGCGGAAACCGGAATGGGTAACAAAGAAGACAAATTACTCAAGAACAAAGCGGCGCTGGACAACACCCCAGGCATCGAAGACCTGACTACCACCGCGCTCACCGGCGACGGCGGCATGGTGCTGTTTGAGTATTCACCGTTTGGCGTGATTGGTTCCGTCGCCCCCAGCACCAACCCGACAGAAACCATTATCAACAATAGCATCAGCATGCTGGCGGCAGGCAACAGCGTCTATTTCAGCCCGCATCCGGGCGCTAAAACGGTGTCGCTGAAGCTTATCGCCATGATTGAGGATATCGCGTTTCGCAGCTGTGGCATTCGCAATCTGGTGGTGACCGTTGCCGAACCGACATTTGAAGCCACCCAGCAGATGATGGCGCATCCGAAAATTGCCGTACTGGCCATTACCGGCGGCCCGGGCATTGTGGCAATGGGCATGAAGAGCGGGAAGAAAGTGATTGGCGCAGGCGCGGGGAATCCCCCCTGCATCGTCGATGAGACAGCGGATCTGGTGAAGGCCGCAGAAGATATCATCAACGGCGCGGCGTTTGACTACAACCTGCCCTGTATCTCAGAGAAGAGCCTGATTGTGGTGGAGTCAGTGGCGGAACAACTGATCCAGCAGATGCAAAGCTTCGGCGCACTGCTGTTAAGCCCGGCCGATATCGAGAAACTGCGCGCGGTCTGCCTGCCCGAAGGCGTCGCCAATAAAAAACTGGTCGGTAAAAGTCCTTGCGCCATGCTCGACGCCGCCGGCATTCCGGTCCCGGCAAAAGCGCCGCGTCTGTTGATTGGCGTCGTCAGCGCGGATGACTGCTGGGTAACCAGTGAACAACTGATGCCGATGCTGCCAGTGGTGAAGGTTAAGGATTTTGACGCCGCGCTGTCGCTGGCGCTGAAAGTGGAAGATGGGCTGCATCATACCGCCATCATGCACTCGCAGAATGTGTCTCGTCTGAATCTTGCGGCGCGGACCCTGCAAACCTCCATTTTCGTTAAAAACGGCCCCTCTTATGCGGGAATTGGTGTTGGCGGCGAAGGGTTTACCACCTTTACCATCGCCACGCCAACCGGTGAAGGGACAACATCGGCACGCACGTTTGCCCGCTCCCGTCGCTGTGTGCTGACTAACGGTTTCTCTATCCGCTAATGAGGTTGTGATGAATACGTTTTCACTGCAAACCCGGTTGTACAGCGGCCCTGGAAGCCTGAAGGTGCTTGGCCGTTTTACGAACAAGCACATCTGGATTATCTGCGATGGTTTTCTCGCCCGTTCGCCGCTGATTAATACGCTGCGCGAGGCGATACCGGCGGATAACCGGATCAGCGTCTTCAGTGAGATCACGCCCGACCCGACCATCGGAATCGTCGTTCAGGGGATTGCGCAAATGCAGTCCCTGCGTCCCGACGTAGTGATCGGCTTCGGCGGCGGCTCCGCGCTGGATGCGGCGAAAGCCATTGTCTGGTTCAGCCGTCAGTTTGATATCGATATTGAAACCTGCGTGGCGATCCCGACCACCAGCGGAACCGGGTCGGAAGTCACCAGCGCCTGCGTGATTAGCGATCCGGAGAAAGGCATTAAGTATCCGCTGTTTAACAACGCGCTCTATCCGGACATGGCGATCCTTGATCCGATGCTGGTCGTCAGCGTCCCGCCCGCCATCACCGCCAACACCGGAATGGATGTTCTGACGCACGCGCTGGAAGCCTATGTGTCCACGCACGCCAGTGACTTTACCGACGCACTCGCTGAAAAGGCAGCGCAGATCGTCTTTCAGTACCTGCCCGTCGCCGTCCGTAAAGGCGACTGTCTTGCCACACGAGGCAAAATGCACAACGCCTCTACGCTGGCAGGGATGGCATTCAGCCAGGCAGGGCTTGGCCTGAACCACGCCATCGCCCACCAGCTAGGCGGCCAGTTCCATCTGCCCCACGGTCTGGCAAATGCTCTGCTGCTGGCGTCGGTGATCCGCTTCAACGCGCACGATCCGCGGGCGGCGAAACGCTACGCCCGATTCGCGAAGGCCTGTCATTTATGTGCTGACAGCGCCAGTGAAACGGCGAGTGTGAATGCGCTGGTGCAGCACATCGAACAGCTGAAAAAAGCGTGTGCTATCCCGACTCTCGCCGTCGCGCTTAAAGAACAAAAACAGGACTGGTCACAGCGTATTCCGGCAATGGTTCAGGCCGCGCTGGCGGACGTCACGCTGAAGACCAGTCCCAGAGCAGCGGATGCCGGGGCCATTCAGGAACTGCTTGAGGAGTTGCTATGAATACCGCCCTGAATGATGAACTGAGCGCACTGGATCCGCCGACCCTCGTTGAACGCGTTCGCGCGGCAGGCATTGTGGGGGCAGGCGGAGCCGGCTTTCCGACGTATGTCAAACTCCAGGCTCAGGTGGAGATTTTCCTGGTCAATGCTGCCGAATGCGAGCCGATGCTGAAAGTCGATCAGCAACTCATGGCGCAGCAGGCGGCACGTCTGATTCGCGGCGTACAGTATGCGATGAAGGCCACTGGAGCCCGCGAAGGGATTATCGCCCTGAAAGAAAAGTACCAGCCAGCGATTGCCGCCCTGACGCCGCTTTTGCCCCCGGCTATCAGACTGCACATTCTGCCCGACGTCTACCCGGCGGGCGATGAAGTGCTGACGATCTGGATGGCAACGGGTCGCCGCGTTCCCCCAGCCGCCCTGCCGGTCAGCGTGGGAGTAGTGGTCAACAACGTACAGACCGTACTGAATATCGCCCGCGCGGTCGAGCAGCAGTATTCCGTGACGCGCCGTACGCTCACCGTTAACGGTGCCGTTGCCCGTCCACAAACGATAACGGTCCCTATCGGGATGTCTTTACGCGACGTGCTGGAGCTGGCTGGCGGCGCAACCATCGACGATCCGGGATTTATCAACGGCGGCCCGATGATGGGAAGCCTGTTGACGTCGCTGGACGCGCCGGTCACCAAGACCACCGGCGGACTGCTGGTTCTGCCGAAATCACATCCGCTGATTCAGCGACGTATGCAGGATGAGCGCACCGTGCTGTCAGTGGCGAAAACCGTTTGCGAACAGTGCCGCCTGTGTACCGATCTCTGTCCGAGACATCTCATCGGTCACGAACTCTCCCCGCACCTGTTGGTGCGCGCGGTCAATTTCCATCAGGCCGCTACGCCGCAGCTGCTGCTCAGCGCCCTCACCTGTTCCGAATGTAACGTCTGTGAAAGTGTGGCCTGCCCGGTAGGTATTTCGCCCATGCGGATTAACCGCATGCTGAAACGCGAACTGCGCGCACAGAATCAGCGCTACGAAGGCCCGCTGAATCCGGCGGATGAGATGGCGAAATACCGTCTGGTGCCGGTTAAACGACTCATCGCCAAACTGGGGCTAACACCGTGGTATCGGGAAGCGCCGTTAGTTGACAGCGAACCGGTTGTTGAGAGAACGACGCTGCTGCTGCGCCAGCATATCGGCGCCAGCGCGGTGCCCTGCGTTCAGAAGGGCGAGCACGTCGCGCGTGGCCAGTGCGTTGCTGAAATTCCGCAAGGTGCGCTCGGTGCACCTGTTCACGCCAGTATTGACGGCATTGTCTGTGAGATTACAGATCAGGCCATCATCGTTGTAAGAGGTTAACCATGTCTCAGGCCATAGGTATTTTAGAACTCACCAGCATCGCCAAAGGGATGGAAACGGGCGATGCCATGCTGAAAAGCGCCAACGTGGATCTGCTGGTCAGCAAGACCATTTGCCCGGGCAAATTTCTGCTTATGCTGGGTGGCGACGTCGGCGCAGTACAGCAGGCCATCGAAACCGGTGCATCACTCGCTGGCGAGATGCTGGTCGACAGCCTGGTGCTCCCCAACATTCACGCCAGCGTGCTTCCCGCGATCAGCGGCCTGAACAGCGTGGATAAACGTCAGGCGGTGGGCGTTGTCGAAACCTGGAGCGTGGCGGCTTGTATCAGCGCGGCTGACCGGGCGGTAAAGGCGTCCAACGTTACGCTGGTTCGCGTTCATATGGCGTTCGGTATCGGCGGTAAATGTTACATGGTGGTCGCAGGCGACGTCTCCGATGTCAACAACGCGGTTACGGTTGCCAGCGAAAGCGCGGGTGAAAAAGGTCTGTTGGTTTATCGTTCGGTGATCCCACGCCCGCACGACGCGATGTGGCGTCAGATGGTGGAGGGATGATGGAAAGACAACCGACCACGGATCGCATGATCCAGGAGTACGTACCGGGCAAACAGGTCACGCTGGCGCATCTGATTGCGAATCCCGGCAAAGATCTGTTCAAAAAACTGGGATTGCAGGACAGCGTCTCGGCGATTGGCATTCTCACCATCACGCCAAGTGAAGCCTCGATTATTGCCTGTGACATCGCGACGAAATCCGGCGCAGTAGAGATAGGCTTTCTCGACCGTTTCACCGGTGCGGTGGTGTTAACCGGCGATGTGTCGGCGGTGGAATACGCCCTGAAGCAGGTCACGCGCACGCTCGGTGAAATGATGCGTTTTACCACCTGTTCCATCACGCGGACGTAGCGCTATGCAGCGCATGATGTTGATTGGCCCCAGCCAGTGCGGCAAGACCTCGCTGACGCAATGTCTGCGCGGCGAGGCTCTCGAGTATCAGAAAACACAGGCGATTGTCTGGTCTGCCGAGACCATCGACACCCCTGGCGAATATCTGGAAAACCGTTGTCTGTACAGCGCACTGTTGGCGAGTGCCTGCGAGGCGGATGTCATTGCGCTGGTGCTCAATAGTGATGCGCAGTGGTCCCCTTTCTCCCCCGGTTTTACCGCACCGATGAACAGACCCGCGTTCGGCGTGGTGACCAAATCAGATTTAGCCGACCCGCAGAAAATTGCGCAGGTCATCGGTTGGCTGGAGCAGGCTGGCGCACAACGCGTCTTCGTAACCAGCGCCGTCAACCATTCCGGACTCGATGCACTGTTTGCCTTTCTGAACCAAAAGGAATCTTCATGTCTCACAAAATAATGGCGATCAACGCGGGCAGCTCGTCCCTTAAATTTCAGCTGCTGGACATGCCGCAGGGCGATTTGCTGTGTCAGGGGCTCATTGAGCGTATCGGCCTGCCGGATGCCCGGATCACCCTGAAGGCGCAGGATCAAAAATGGCAGCAGACCACGCCGGTTGCCGATCACCGCGAGGCGGTGACTCTGCTTCTCGAAATGCTGATTAGCTACGGTATTATCAATAGCCTGCAGGATATCGAAGGTGTCGGCCATCGTGTGGCGCATGGCGGAGAATCATTTAAGGATTCTGTACGCGTGACCGATGAATCGCTGGCGGAAATTGAACGCCTTGCTGAACTGGCGCCCTTGCACAACCCGGTTAACCTGCTCGGTATCAACGTGTTTCGCCAGTTGTTGCCTGATGTGCCTTCCGTTGCCGTTTTTGATACCGCGTTTCATCAGACGCTGGAAGAAGCTGCCTATATCTATCCGCTTCCGTGGCGGTATTACGCGGAGTTTGGTATCCGCCGCTATGGTTTTCACGGGACAAGCCATAAGTATGTCAGTGCAACACTCGCCGAAAAGCTTGGCGTACCGCTTAGCGCGCTGCGTGTCGTGTGTTGTCACCTGGGCAACGGCAGCAGTATTTGCGCGATCAAAGGCGGGAGGTCGGTGAACACATCGATGGGCTTCACCCCACAGTCTGGCGTGATGATGGGAACCCGCAGCGGGGATATCGACCCTTCCATCTTACCGTGGGTTGCCCAGCGTGAAGGCAAAACGCCACAGCAGCTCAACCACCTACTGAACAATGAATCTGGTCTGCTTGGCGTTTCAGGCGTCTCGCATGACTATCGTGACGTTGAGCTGGCCGCTGACGACGGGAATCCCCGCGCCGCGCTCGCCCTGTCGCTGTTTGCAGAACGCATTCGCGCCACCATTGGCAGCTATATCATGCAGATGGGGGGACTGGATGCACTGGTGTTTACCGGAGGGATTGGGGAAAACTCGGCGCGCGCCAGAGCGGCAATCTGCCAGAATCTGCACTTCCTGGGTCTTAGCGTAGACGACGAGAAGAACCAACGGAATGCAACTTTTATTCAGACGGAAAACGCGATCGTTAAAGTGGCGGTCATCAACACCAACGAAGAGCTGATGATAGCCCAGGACGTGATGCGGATTGCTCTCGCAGAATCAGAAACTTTCGCCGTGTCAGCCTGAGTTCGCGCCGCGCAAATTGCGGCAAATCATGGTAATAGCGCAATCGCCATGACACTATGCGCCGAGGATTGCTGAGCAGAAAGGTGATAACGTGGCTGTTGCGCAGTGCCCCGCGTCGTGCGGAGAACTTATTCAGGGCTGGATTATGGGCAGCGAGAAACTGGTCTCCTGCCCGGTTGACTGGTACAGCACCGTCGAGGTCAGTACCGGTTCCCCTTTAGCGGATGAGCGTCCTCTTTCCCGGGCGATGGTCAACCAACTCCTTGAACACTGGAATTACCCTGCGCACCTTAGCCAGGATATCCGTATTTCAATCCATTCAACTATCCCGATTGCCAAAGGCATGGCCAGCAGTACGGCAGACATCGCCGCAACTGCCGTCGCCACCGCGCAACATCTCGGTCATCAACTGGATGAATCCACACTCGCGCAGCTTTGCGTCTCGCTGGAACCGACTGACAGCACCGTTTTTCAACAGCTGACACTGTTTGACCACAACGACGCATCGACGCAAATCCCCTGCGACTCCCAACCCGCGCTTGACCTTCTCGTGCTGGAAAGCCCACAAACCTTACGCACCGCCGACTATCATCGCATTCCACGGCAGGCCGGTTTGCATGCTGGCGCGCCTGCGCTGAAGCGGGCATGGGAAAAAGTACAGGAAGCTTGTGCGGAGCAAAATCCGTATCGCATGGGAGAAGCGGCGACGCTGAGCGCCATCGCCAGCCAGATGCTGTTGCCGAAACCCGATTTCGATGCGCTATTGTCGCTGGTTGAAGAGTGCGATTTATACGGCGTGAACGTGGCGCACAGCGGCAGCGTCGTCGGATTGATGCTCGACAGGCAGCGACACGATGTGGACTACGTTAAGTGGCTACTGGCAAAAAACAGACTGACCGAACACTGGCCAGAACAGCACCTGTTGCGGATGGTCAGCGGCGGCGTAAAACGTCAGTGAGGATCGCATTGCGGACCCTCACTGCACACTAACGTTACTCCGCTTTCGCGTCGCCGTTTTTCATTTCGCCCATCGCTTTCAGCTTTTTGGAGATGTCGCGGCGCTCTTTGGAGATCTCTGCATTTTTGATGATGTAGTCATCAACGCGATCTTCATAGTCACTTTTCATGCTGGCGATGATGCCCTGAATAGCGTCAACGCTCATACCCGGCTTGATGTAATCGCTCAGGTTGTCCAGCAGCAGAACACGTTTCTGGTTGTCACGGATCTTTTTCTCAACGTCCTGGATTTCACGCTGCAGTTTGTTTTTACGACGGAACAGACGGACAAATTCCAGCACGTCCTGGAAAGATGGCTTGGTAGTTTCCATTTTTACACCCCTGATAATGTGAGAGTCGGATTCGTTTAAACGATAGGGCTAACATTACTTTTCACAGCCACAAATGACAATGGCTTCATTCTGGTTTCCATCATACCCTTATTCCTTGCTGAATCGAAGCAGCAGCGGCAGCATTCCCCTTACCTGCTTTTTATTTGCGCAGTGCGCGGCAGATAAGATGCGACAGCAGCTCCAGTTGACGGGCGGTTTCCAGACTTAGCCAGACATAGCCATGAATCGGCGTTTCGGCCACATTGTGTTCATCGTGCTGACGTATCAGCGTACGCAGTTCGTTAACGGTCTCATTCAGTTTTTCGCTGTTGGCGAGAATCGGTTGCGGATTGCCCTCAAACAACGCATGAGCCATCGTCAGTAGCGCCTGCTGGGTCATTTGCTGCGTTTCCCGCAGCGTATGGGCGTTGAGCATGACGAAATGGCTTTCACGGGTCGCCCACAGGGCATTGATCTGTAATTCGAGCATGCAGACCAGATTACGGTTAACGGTCTGAATGGCTTCAAAAATGGATTTCTGGATGCGCGTTTCTTTGCTCGCCGGCGTAATCAGAGCGCGCATTTTTACCACGTCACCCAGTAGCTGTTGCAGATGTTTGTCCAGCCGGGGACGTTCTAACAAATTGGGCGACAGCGCCGCCTGATACACCCGGTTATAGGCCGTCACGCAGTGCGCCAGTTGGATACGCCAGTGGATGAAGGCGCGCTGCGGCCAGATTCCGGTGAACAGCATGGCGAGGAGCGACCCGAGAATGACATCGCCGCCGCGCCAGAGCGCGGTCTCCATATCGCCTGCCGGGGCGCCCACCACCACGGCGAGCGTGATGCCAATTAAAAGCGCCTGATACGGTTTTTTCCCTAACGCGAGCCATCCGCACAGGAACATGGCCGCCGCACACCAGAGCAGCATCAGCGGCAATGAGAAAAGCTCAAGACGCAGCGCCACCAGACCCAGCACTGACCCGAGGATCGTACCGCCAATCCGTTCATACGCGCGGGGAACCACGTTTCCCCAGAACGAGATTGGCCCCATGATCACCACCAGCGTAATCAAAGGCCATGTCCCTTCCGGAATGTTAAACAGGCGCACAAGCAGAAAGGTCAGGATGAAGGCCAGCGCAATGCGAATACCATGCACGATGCGGTAATGGCGATACAGGCGGATTTCAAATGGACTCAGTGACTTGTCGGCACGCACTCATGCACTCCGTCAGGAAAAGACAAAAACAGATTGTACCTGTTTTTACGCGCAGAAGATCGCCGCGGCGGACAGGACGTCTCGCTAAGCGTAGTCGCTCAGCGCCGGTCCGCCTGGTTTTATGCTTACTTCGTGGTAGGTTGCACCGAGATATACATCTCGATATCCCAGTAACCGTCTTCACAACCGTTATTCAGATAGACTTCAAAGCAGGGTTTGCACGTCATTTCATACGTTTCATCCTGCATCAGGCTATTAAATAACTGATGCCATGGTGTCGCAAAGTCACCATTGTCAACGCGCGCAACCGCCGTCGCATATTGGCCGCCTTCGATTTCGCTGAGCGTCACGCCCTCGCTGTTTTCCGGTATGACAAAATCAGCGGGCACCGAAACGACCGTACTACAGCGCAGTTTCTCGGCTGGCACTTCATCCGGATTGTCGAAGTAAACGGCGATCCACTCCTGCGTCACAATCTGCTTGCCATCCACCCACATCATCAACTGGTCAAAGCCTTGCTTCACCGTTTGTTCCCACGGTCCCACCAGGTGGAAACCTGCAACGGTGCGCTTGTCAGCGTGTCTGATCTCGTAGTTCATGTTGCCTCCATTGTTACACTGTATTTATATACAGTGTAACTAAGCCTGAATAACCGTCACAAGAAATTTGTGACTATTATGTGAGCAGAGCCGAACTCCTGCCAGTCTCTTGTCAGTGCAAATCAGACTTTATGATGAAAGTAATCGCTCAGGCGAGATAAGACGCCTCCCTTACCTACCGCTTCCAGCGTCACCAGAGGCCAGTGAGCAACCAGTTTGTCACGGTCGTAGAGCTCAATTTCGCCGACCCGTTGATGCGCGGCGAGCGGTGCTTGCAGTTCCTTCTTATTCAGGATGTACTTCGCTTTGATGTTCGGGATTTCCGCCTTCGGCAGCGCCATCCAGAAATCGTGCTCGGTGCCTAACGCAATGTTCTCTTTATCGCCGTACCAGATGCGCTCCGTTCCAACCTGCTTACCGCTGCGCAGGATCTGCACCGTGTCGAAATGTTGTTGGCCCCAAAGCAGCAGTTTGCGCGCCTGCTCCTCACGCCCTTTCGGGCTATTTGCCCCCATCACGACGGCAATCAGTCGGCGCTGGCCATCCACCGCAGAGGCAATCAGGTTGAAGCCCGCGCCCGAGGTGTGCCCGGTTTTCAGCCCATCAACATTCATGGTTTTATCCCACAGCAGCCCGTTACGGTTCTGTTGGGTAATACCGTTCCAGGTGAGGCTTTTCTCACTGTACATATGATAAAACTCAGGCTCGCCATGAATGATGGCCCGGGACAACACCGCCAGATCGTAAGCCGAGCTGTGCTGACCGGGGGCATCCAGTCCGTGAACCGTCTCAAAATGGGTATCCTGTAAATTGAGCTTCTTAACGTAATTATTCATCATGGCGACAAACTGCGGCTGTCCACCGGCGATATAGTCAGCCAGCGCGACGCAGGCGTCGTTACCGGAATCGACAATCAACCCACGGCTTAAATCGCGCACGGATACCCGGTCACCTTCTTTGAGGAACATGAGCGAGGAGCCGACGAAAACCGGATTGTCTTTTGCCCACGCATCGCGCCCCACTGTGACCATGTCATCCGGCGTAATCCGCTGGCTGTCAATGGCGCGATCGACCACATAACCGGTCATCAGTTTGGTCAGGCTGGCAGGATTGCGCTGCTGATGTTCATTACCCGCAGTGAGAATTTGACCCGTGGTGTAATCCATAAGCACCCACGAACCGGCCTCAATGTCAGGCGGAGGGGGAGCAAAACTGGCCGAACTCGCGGCAAAAGCAGAAGAGAGATTCATCACAAGTAAAGAAGCGGCAATAAACAGACGGGGTTTCAACAGCATGTCCTCAGGTGTTTCAAAAGAGCCGTCCTTTTTACGGAAAACTGACAAAACAAACAGGGATTAATTGCAAGGAAATGTGACTTGTCGCAGAGTTTTCTCTCTTTAGTTGTTCTGAGCGCGTTTCCATTCACGAGTTTCTTTATTGCTTCGCGGCGAGTGCGGGCTGATTACCGCGCCGAACTTTGGTACTCTGTGCAGTCCAGGCAGCGCGCAACCAGAAGTCACGGAATCCACTTATTTATGAATGACGGCAAGCAGCAACCCACCTTTCTCTTCCACGATTAACATACTAAAGATCTAATTCACTGATTTTATTAAAAATAAAAATGAAAAAATAAAAATTATGTACTTGTTTTTGTACTTAAATAAGTGATCTGCACATTTGACTGATAGTCTATTTAAGGCATAATACTGTATATTCAACCAGCAAAAGGAAGGCAGTTATGCGTATCGAAATCAGTATTGCAAAAGAGAAAATCAGCAAAATGCCGAAGGGATCTGTAGAAGCATTAAAGCAGGAAATGACACGCCGGGTCAGTAAACGTTATGACGACGTAGAGGTCATCGTTAAATCAGCCAGCAACGACGGATTATCAGTACTCCGAACCAGCGATAAAGAAGATGCTAAAGCATTTGTACAGGAAACATTGCAGGATGCCTGGGAAAATGCGGATGACTGGTTTGTTCGTTAATCGTCATGTAGACTCTGCGCCGGCTGGCAATCATTCAATACCCGCACTATCGAACGATCGCCAGCCGCCGTCCGTTCCTGCATACGACGAACAACGGCAACTTTTTTCAGGCGCATTTACTGGTGACATTCTTTGTCGTAACCCCCGAAGAGGCGAGCTTAAGCGCCCGGTTAAATGCAACAACTGTCACGGGTTTTTCCTCTGCTTTAACTCGATTAGAATGACTCTGGAAAACATAAACATCATCAGGATAAATTTCCCTTCTGCGTAAAATTATGTTTCGAACCGGCGAAGGAGCTATTATATTTATTTCCTTCAATCTTCCTCTTTGCTCAAAGGTCAAATTACTACCAACCAAGTTAGTATAGCGAAGCATTCTTACCCTTCCGATACCAACTGGTAAATAGTGAAGGCACACCCACAAATCGGCCCATGTATCACTGATATCCAGTAATCTATGGTTGATTGATGCAATCTCATAAAACGTAAGCAAATCCCTCTCCCCTCATTTTACGCAAGAAAATCCTTCTATATTGTTTACTACAGACTGATAGACGATATCCACTAGTTACCTAAATTGAGCTAAATTTTTATAATGATTACCAGCCTTCGGATACGCAAACATTACAGGTTTTAGTATGCCGAAATGGACTATCATGCCCGGTTCGACACAGTTTAATACAGGCGGAAACTATCAATATTTAACACTGAGTATCTTGCTGATTTTTAAACTCAGAGCTCACTGACTGGAAGCTGAACAAAAAAAGGAGCCTAATGGCCCCCTTCTTTTACTCGCCTTTCAGCGTCTTTAATTCGGCCTGCAACTCTTCCACCTGCCGCGCCAGAACCTTAACGGCGGAAATGGCATCCAGCAATAACGGGTTGCTGTCCAGCACCAGGTTTACTTCGTCACCGTTGTGCACTTCCTTGACGTAGCACGGATCAATGTTGCGGATCTGCTGGGCAATCACCCCGCGCCGTACACGTCGCCTCGATGGTTCAGGAACCTGACTGTTTATCTGGAATGGGATAGCGGGATTTGATTTCTTTCACTTTCGCTATCCATACACTGTAATCTGGCGGTTTTCCCGCAATAGTTGCGTCATAATCTGCCTCAGTTTTTAGATGATCTGACTCGGCGCGGTACGCGCCCAGTCTCTGGCTGGCCACAGCATCATATTGCTGCTGCCAGGCTTCCTCAGCAACCTCATCTGCTTTTTTGAGCTTCGTCCAGTCAATCATTAACGGCGACCTCACCAAAGTTATATACGCGTCCAGTTTCCATCTTCAGATCATACTGTTGTTCGCCATCGCCGCAGGGATATACCATCGCTGCATGTATGTCGCCATTCTCATCGCAGGTAATTCTGCCGACAAAAAAATCACAACCAACAGCGGTAAACGGCAATTCGTCGCCGGGTGACATGGGGCTGAAATCAAACGCTTCTCCGTTAATTACAAGCACCGGACCATTACACGACAGAGAAAGCATGTCATCACGGCGTTGAGGGATAAGGGTAATGTTAAAATTCATTTCCATTTTCCTACTGCGAGTAACGTTAATGGGCTCAAAGAAGCAAAGCTGGCAGGGGAATAAACTCGCGCAGTGAATGATGTGGTACTCAGATCCTGAATGGATGAGCCTGTCATAACTGCGGATGTACCAGACCCGCCAGCAGAACCCCATGCAGTCGCTGCGACAGATACAGCGATATTTGTATTAATAAACGCAGCAGGAAAAACCCATGGATAGGCCATCCAAAAAAATGATATAGAACCTTCGGTTCTGGCTGATGAGGCAACATCAATACTTCCGCGGTTAAACTGACAGATTAATGTGCCGTCGGCAAATTTGATGTATTGACCCTGTGAGCCTGTACCCTGTTCAATAATTGCAGTGTTGCTCGCCACGTTGCCGATCACATCATAAACAGCGGCGGACTTTAATTCGAGCTTTGAGCGAGCGCCGGCGGCAGTAGTTGATCCAGTACCGCCCTGGTCAACGCCAAGTGCCGTTGTCAGTCCGGTAATACTGGTGATGTCACTGTTTGCGCCTTTGCTTGCCTTATCGGCAACACTGTTGATAAGTTTCTTTGCTGATGGACCCGTGGTCTGACTGGTGTCTGGAAGCGTAATGGTTACATCACCATTAGCAGTGAAAAACTGCTGCCAGTTCTGCTTGTCATAGTTGAGTCCACGCAGCGCTTCAGTGCTCTGCGCTACCAGCGCTGCTGTGACCATGTTAAGGGTGACGCGGGGAACCGCATTCCAGGCTGCGCCGGAAAGAGTAGGACCCGTATAATTACTGACGAGAGATACAGACGTGTTGCTGTTAACTGCTCTTACTGCCAGTGTGTAAGGCACCCCGCCAACGGTGATCATGATGAAATCACCAGCACTCAGGTCTGTTGTGAACGTAGTACCACTGCCTGTGACAGCGGAATTATTATTGGTCAGGGTTAATGTTCCTGCTGACATATTATTTCCTCAATACATGGGGGGAAGGACAAGGATCGGCATTGCGATGTTCTGGTTAAAATTATTGTTAAACCCCTGGTTGTAATAATTACCAACAACCCGACTAAGCCCGGCGCGGATATTACTCCCTGACCGAATCATTCCCTTAAAGCGGACATTATCGTAGTCACCAATCTTGCGACTATTTGACCCGACAAAACATAATTGCGTAAAACTGGTTCCTACGGACTGGTTACTGTCTGACACGGTAAGAAGGCGTTCGTAAACAAACGGGCGCTTGAGTGTGGAAAATGTCACCTGCCCCGCTGAGTTGGTCATGGTGATACCGTCCCCCCCAACCGGAGCGGTATTATTGAATATTACCAGGTCTAATGTAACGCTCCCTGTGACGTCATCAGACCCGGTGTAATTAGTATCCCGCACGATAATATTGGTGCCGTCAAATCCTACTGATACACCGCCGTTATCCCAGCGGGCGAAGGGTATTCCGCTAACAGGAAGGGCACGAGACCCATTCACAACCCACTGCCCAACCCAGGCGCATGTCATTAATTTAGCGTTATTCGATATAGCGGTGAAATCGGTAGCGTCAGCCACCAGCAGGCCGGTGTTATAAGTTCCAGCGGGCAATATCTCAAGAACAGTGCCGCGCCAGTCATAAGGGGTAAGATTGTAGCCGAACTGCGTCCCGCCGTTGATGGTAACGCCGGTATTGCCATTACGCACAACGGACGCCATCGACACCGGCACGTTTACTTCGACCTGGTTGTCGATGATGTATTGCATCTCGGCGGGCACCGTAGGGACGACGATAACCTGTGATCCCGCCGTTAGCGGGGTGCTTATTGTCATTTGATTACCGGCCGTACCGCGCCCGGCAAAGTTCGTGCAAAAAGACGGGGCACGAAGCCCCGCTGTAATCGCCATCACCGGGCGACCATCGTTATAATCAATCAGAATACCTTCTGGCATAATTCACCTACCATTTACCGACAACAACTCGCCCACCGCCAGACAGATTGACAGTAATTCCATTGCCGTTAATAACGACCGTATTATTCACACCGTTAAATGCAAACTGGCCGCTGGTCGCATACAGTTTTCCATGGAATTCACAGTCGCCACTCTTATCAATATTCCAGCCACGTGTTCCGGCGAGAAAATTATTAGATCGGATATAGCTGGCAATTTTGGCGTTGGTAATACTGGCATCCTGAATAAGCGCATCGCGGATAAATACCTGCCCGTTATAGACAAAGAAAGCGGCGGTGTAATTTCCAGGATCACTACCAGAATAAATGCCGAACTGATCAGCAGCAAAAACCACTGTGGATTTATATGTGCTGCCCGATGGCTCAATGGACATGCCAAACCCGGTGTTATATTTCACACCGTTTCTGACAATCCCAAGGTTCAGTGTGTACGACGCTTTCGCAGTGCCATCGTTTTTCACTTCGGCTGTTAATTTCTGATTTACAGCCGCCATCAGTTCACCATCAGGCCCGATCTGCGCCTGTACATAATCAGCGAGTTCAGCGAATGCGCCATCAAGATTTGCAACCGTGGTGGTCACCGTCATGACTTCGGCTTTCACTTCACCATACTGCTCAAACTGCCGCTGGACCGTGCCGTGATTGGCGAGGGCATTTTCCATTATGCCTTCAAGGTTTGTATCAACCCCGCCTTTAACGTTCTGGAATGCTTCAGAATTCTGAACAGAATCATCAATGAGGTCGATCAGGCTTCCTGTATCCATTGAGCACAGAGCAGGAACTTCGATAAATGCAGAAGCGCCGAATGCGTTAATGGTCCTGATATACCAGTAATAGGTATGCCCGACCTGCAACTGATTGCTGGTCCATGTGGTCCCCATCCCCTCTCTGCTGGCGTTGCCCTCAACGATCTCAGTTGAGGTTCCCGGAAGCTTCGTCTCACCTGATGTCCAGAAGTCGAACTGGGTGGAAACGTTAGTGATCGCAGCAAGACGGGGGATCATTGTCACTGCAAAGAACCCCTGCTCAATATCAACATGCGAGGGCGGCGGCGGCGCTTCAACACTGAACTCAAGATAAGCTTCAGGCGATTCAGCCCCCATCTGATTCACCGCTGAAACATGCGCCGTGTAGGTATTCCTTGGCAACCCAGTCAGACGAGTGAAAGACCCCGGCACCTGAGCAGAAAGCACCATCTGGCCATTTCGACGAATGACGACTTTGTTATAGACAACCTGCCCGATATTTTCCCAGGACAGTATCCCCTGGACCACCTGGCCGATTTCTTCAACGGTGTACTTCATGTTCTGCGGCTGGGCAACACCACCGGACGGTAACTGAGTGAATGGAGGACGCTCAATAGGCTTACCGACAGCATCACCCCATACATCAGCCGTTTCCTGTTTCAGTGTCAGTTGCACGCCGTTCTGCACACCAAATTTCCAGTCCGTCACCCGCATCTCAACGTTCACGATGCCAATAGACGGGAAATTGACCTTCACATACATTCCGGGACGATATCGGTAGCCGCTGAGATTCAGCGTAACGTTCATCGTTCTGGCAATACGGGTACGCTTTAACTTCACATCAGCCAGGCGCTGCGCCTGAAACTCACTCGTCACAAATCGCAGTTTCATATCCTGCGAGATTTCGACGCCGTCCTCCGCCACCCACTCGCTTACCGATACGGATGGGAAATCAGCTTCAGTAAATCCCTGTTGCGGATCGACGAATGTTCCCTTGATAGTGTTAACACGCTCCGACTGGGAGACTTCCGGCATGATTTCTATATCACCGGCCAGCTGGCTTTCGGTGATCACTTCCGTTGCCGGGCCATAATACGCGCCAACCAGCAAACCATGCTTGCCGGCAATATAGGTCACGTCACCCGCACAGGCCGCAAGCATCCCCTCCAGAATGCTCACCTTGTTTTCGCTGAGGTCAAACTCGCCATTGATCGTGTAGCGTCTTTCGACAGTATTACCGCCGGTGATCACATCCTCATCGCAGATGTTGGCGGCTTCCTGAAACTGATCCCAGTTGATGTCTGAATCAGGAACCTTCAGGTAGTTGCGGTAATAGTCCAGGATAACCAGCGCCGCATTGTTACTGTATCCGGTCAGGCCTGTTCTCGGGTCGTATACGACGCGCCCAAACTTCTCTACTTTGATATTGGGAATACCGGAAGGGAATTTCTCTGCGCTGAATTTCAGGGAGACACGAAGCCATGTGATCCCCTTGCCGATCATGTCATTTTTCCATGACGGGCAGTTCGCCAGCATGAACGGATCTGCAGTCTGCCGGTTCGTGTGTAACTGGAATGAAGCATGCTCGGGATAACTGCTGATGGGTTCATCGCCGAGCCAGACCGTTCCGATGCTGGATAATGAATGCCCTGCGAGAGCAACGGCCAGGTGCAACATTTCACCATCATCCTGCTGGCCGGGCTGTTCTTCTGAAAAGAACAACGTACCGGCGGCAGTGGTACGTCCATAAACAACAGTTTTCGCGCTGGCAGCGGCACGAAGAACCTGTTTACGTTCTGATGTGTCACGGTATGAATCGATGGATGGTTTTTTGGTGAGAGCCTGAGTTGCGATCTGGGCAGCGACGGTGATCGCCATTGCGATCCCGTAATACTGATATGAAGCAGCAGCACCTGCTGCAACGGTCGCAATGACAGGAATAGCAGCAGGCATTAACGAATCCTCCAGACACTCAGCGGTTTAACCCGTAAGCTCACCAGACCATTTTCACCCGGCACCCAGACCGAGCCGGAATACACCACGCCAGCGCACTTCGCCCCGCCGTTCTCGACAATGGCAATGTCCCCACGCTGAGCCAGTTTCACCGGAACCTCGTCAAGGTATTTGCCGATCACTTTTTCCAGCGTCCCGCCACCTGTAAGAATCGCTTTCTTTGCGCCGGTTTCACTGTCATAAGTTCCACGCCAGTCTGCCGCATAGTCATCGCCACACATGGCCTGAGCGCAGTCTGCCGCAAACAGGCAACAGTCATGTTTGCCCCATGAAAAAGGCCGCTCAATAGCGGCCTTCATCACTGCATTTAGTCTGTTTTGCCAGTCAGGGTGCTTCATGCTTCCTCACTTATAAGTAAACCCAGGCGCATCCTTTTTGTTGCCCCAGAAAATGGAACGCTCAGCCATCTGCGCCACATAGCGAAATATGCGGTCACCAGAATAAGAGGCCTGTTGTGATTCATCGGTATAGCGATCCGGGAACGGGCGCTGCCAGTCTTCAAAAATATTACTGATGGTGTACTGAAGAGCGTTGGTCTCTCCGGCAGTGCCCCCGGTACCCGATACTTTCCCTTTAAACAGAAGATCGGCAACCTGCACCGCGCCATTGTCATTCATCGCAACCAGGTAGATTTCAGCATTGCGACCAACACAACGTTCATTCAGTGTTTTGGCGAACAGTGACAGGTCAAGCCCGGAAAGCGTCATCTTCACTTGCGTCGGGCTGGTCGTGTTCGTCTCAGTGGCATCATCAATCGAGCCCATGCGTCCCATGCCGTAATAGACGTAGCCACCCAGTACGATCGTCCCGGTACCGGAATGCACATAGACGGTGCCGGATTCAAACTGAATATTGGCGGCGATCGCTACCGTCACCCTGTCGCGGGATAACCAGTCCACCATCGAATCAGAAAAGGGGGAATACAGCATTAAAATGCCTCCTCAAGCTCCAGGGTATAACTGGTAAAAACACCCGGCACACGGTTACCGGCGCCCTGCTGGTTATCCTTCAGTTTGAAAATACCGTAGGGTTTCGCAACTTCAATGGCAGCATTAGCAGGTGGCGAGCTGCGCATCATCGGGGCAAATACAATTATTGCGGTACCGTTCGCCGCGCTCGTCACGTCGGCTGTAACCATCTTCAGTTCATCGTTAACAGTGAAATAATCGCCCTGTCTGAGCACAACTGTTCCCGGCGTCCAGCCCTTACTCTGAAGCTGGATTCCTGTCTGATTAGCGCCATCAACAACGGGCGCACCAGCAGGTGCTCTGCCACTTCTCCCCCAGTCACGGACTTTTACCCTTCCATATTCGCCATCAAGGGAAGCCACCAGGGCATCAATACGCCTGGATTTTTCGTCAGTAAGGTTATTAAAAGTCAGGGAACATACCCAGCGAGTACCGGGGAAGCGTGCGGTTTGTGATGATCCATTGAAGGGGGAACGAAAGGTTTTGGTGTTGCTTTCAGGTCGCCACGTTAAAGACGCCGGACAGATATCATCCGGCCATTCAAGTGCAGCCATAAATCTCTCTCCTGGAGGAATACGCACGAGGCGGATACTGATCGTTTATCAGGATGTTAATGGTTTACATACCTGGCTATGGTTGATGCTCAGCCCGTCAGTGGTGGGACACTGACGCACTCAGATTAAGGAGGGATAGCTGATTACCTCTGGATAAGGAAATAAAATGAAGTTTTACCTGTCTAAAGTGCAACTGCTACACATTGGAATGCCAGGTGATTACGAACCAGAAGCCGGGGCTCCAAATGTCAGATTTACCGTTTATGGTGAGCACGGAGAAAGCATCACCAATCATATATACATTAAGGATGCGAAGAGTCGCACTCTCGTGGATCTTGAAAAAGAAGTTAATCAGTACCTCAATGGATTATATTCAGCCTAAGCCAAGTAATCGGCGTAGTGGTCCACGAAAAATAAAGTCTTGATGTATTTGTTTCATAGCCGCCTCCGCACCAGCAGTAGCGGCTTTCTCCATTGCCTGGCGTAATTTATCTGATTCGCTTACAGGGGCACTAAAACAGTTAATAACAATAAACCCTCCCCCTTTAAGATGAACAGTAATACCGCCATCTGCTAATGTAACTTTGTCGCCCTGCTCCTGAAGTCCCTTATCATTAACTTTCAGTTGCTGTCGAACAGAAGCACTGAGTTCATCAATCGCGCAGTTAATCTCATTGTTGGCCTGACGCATACGCAAAAGCGACTTTTCCAGCGCTTCAACACGTTTCTCTAAAGCCATAACTATCTCCCGCCTTTCGGCAATTTAAATAGAAAATGTTGGACATCACACGCCTAACAAACGACGAGCTTGGCCACGATTGGAAAAGTCCTGAAGCAAATCCTGACGCGCCTGCTTAGCGCCATCATTCGCCCCCTGACGGGCGGCTTCCTGCATAGCCTGTTTCAGTGCCGCATCTCCGTTACCGGAGATGGAAAAGTGCTGGGTAATATTTATATCCCCATTCCCACCAGATGCGGGCTGTGCCCCAACCATACGGACCCCCAGAGAACCATCGGCAGAACGCGTCAGCGGCATAATCGCTTCTGGCCCAGCTTCTCCCATCAGCCCCGCGCCCTTTGCGAAAGCAAAATAAGTTGGTGTCCTCACAATGCTGTTGCTGTAAGCACTGAGACTTTCAGAAGCATAGGCACCTCCTTTGGCATTCAACTTAATACCAGACGCAGCAGAGTTATAAGCGCCTGAGGGTGTACTTCCACCAGCCCCAGACGCACCAAACATTCCGCCAATAGAACTGAAAAAACCGCTATTACTGGCCGACCGCAGGGAATCCACCAGCATCGCGTTCAGAATGATTTTCTGCATAGACTGAAGCACCGAATTGGCCCAGTCTTCCCAGTCGACTTTATTACCGGCCAGAGCATCAGAAATATTACCGACCAGCCCAGACATGGAGTTATTAACCAGATCAGCAGACTGCGAAGCGTAATCCGAAGCAGTATCAGCCCAGTTAGCGAATCCTTCACGCATGCCAGCGGTCCAGTTGCTGCGCTGGGCATCAGAGGCAGTGTAATAAGCTTCCTGATCGCGAAGACGTTCATCGAGATAGCGCTTATTCAGCGCCAGTTCCTGACGGTAGAGGTCCTCGGAAATATCTCCAGATTGATATTGCCGCTGTAGATCAACGTTCTTCTGCTGAAATTCCTCTCGTATGCGCAGCATTTCCTGCATTCGCTCGCGGATACGGCTTCCCTGCCCATACCCTGTCAGCTCTGCCTGATTAGAAGATCGCGCACTGGCGTTGGCATCAGCGAGGTTTGCTTCATATGCTGCCAGTTGTTCACGAATCTTCTGCTGGTCGATAAGTGCTGCATTTTGCAAAAGAGTTTGTTTCTGCGTTTCGGTCAGCGTAGCAAGCTCCCCCTGGCTTACCTGATATTTCAGTTTAGCCAGTTCGGTATTTTGCCCAGCCAGAGCGATTTGCTCTTTCTGCTGTTTAATCAGCTTGTCGTAAGTATCCGCCGTTTTTTCAGTTTCTGTTTTCCCACCTTTAGCTTTCGGCTTATTAGCCTGATTATTTCTCCATTCCGCCAGGCCGTTGTTTATCAACTCCTGTCTGTTTGTCTGATACTGAGGATCATTTGTAAGCCCGAGATCGTCAGCGGCGTATCCGAGTCGCGCCCGCTCTTTCGCCTCTCCCTGTAACCGTGACAGCTCCAGTTCGCGGCGACTCTTCGCCAGTGCATCAGTCTGCTTGCTGGTCAGATCGGCCTGAGGTATACGTAGAGGAATGTTGGCAAGTCCCTGTCTCGCACGAAGAAGATCATTACCAAGCCCCAGTAGCCTGTTGAATTCAGTATGCTGGCCATTCATGTTTACCAGAGACTGATACTCAGCATTTTGACGCCAGGCTCGCTCTTTAATCAGGTCATTACGCCGCCTTTCGTTTTCCTCAAGAGCTTGCGATACCGATCGAGATTTTTCTCTAAGTTGAGCAAGTTTTTCTTCCTCAACAGAAATTTGATCAGTCAGTATTGAAATTGACTTAAGAATATTGAGGTCGTTTTCTTGAGTTATTCCCGGCTTATTTCTCGCTTCATTGAGTTCATTAATCCGGCGGTTCAGGCTGGTTACACTTTTTTCCTGTTCTGTAATCAACCTTTTTTGTTCTTCCAGTGCGGCGACAGTCTGACTACGGTTGCTGTCCAACTCAGGAAGAGACATTTTCGATGTCTTCTCTTTGATCTCGTCAATCTGGTTTGCATATTCGCGGGCAGATTGTCGGGCCTGTTCCTGATTCTGGTACATGGTGTACCAGGCACCAGCGCCCAGCATCAGTAATCCAGGTAGACCACCAACCAGTGAAAGCAGCCCTGTTGCTCCACTTTTGACAAGTCCCATCACAGAGGTCGCAGAGTTAAGAGCCTGCTGTGATGCAGTAACAGCACGGTTAGACTGAACCAGCGCGGCATTTGCCGTGATCATCGCCCGTCTTTTCGCAATAGCGTTCTGCGTTGCTGTTGCCTCTGCATTGGTGTTACGTGCAAGTTCAAGCTCTGTCTGGGCCAGTTGGTAAGATCGTTCTGCTGCAATTGCATCTGCTGCGGCTTTTCGCTGAGACTGTGTTGCTGAACTGGCGCGGGCGGCAGCCAGCGCAATCTCATTTTTACGTACATCGATCAGTTGTGCTGTTTGCCCACTGAGATCACCGAACATACCACCAAGATACCTTGCCCCGCCAATAGCGGCCAGAGCACCAGCGGCAGCAGCTACGGTGTTAATATTATCTGAAATGGTATTGAGAACACCGGTCAGTGCGCTTGTCGCACCGGTCGCTTCATTCGCACCGCCAACCCATGCCATGAAGGCATTTTCAATTTTTGTTGATGCTGCCGCCACTGTCTGCGGCATAGCACTGTATTCTTCGCGAAGTGATCCAAGCTGGCTGATTAGAGCAGGCACCACCTTATCAGCGGTTAATTGCCCCTGATCAGCCATCGCTTTAAGGTCTTTCCTGGCTACTCCCATCCCGGAGGCAAGGGCACGTATTACACGATCGCCATTTTCATTGACAGAGTTAAACTCTTCTCCACGGAGGACGCCTTGCGCCAGCGCCTGGCTGAACTGGGTGATTACTGAACTGGCTTCAGATGTGCTGGCACCAGATAGCTTAAGTCCTGTTGAAATAGCTTCGGTTACTTTCAGAACCGCTTCTGAACTGTAACCATATTCACGCATAGAAGCCGCCGAACGAGCAAACAGGCTGGCGTTATCTGAAAATGCAGTGCCGGTTCGCTGGCTGATATCCATCAGTGCACGCTGTGATTCTTTAAAATCATCAGTCGATTGCGATGCTTGCTTTAACCTGGCATTAACTGAACTCCATTCATCCGCCAGAGAAATCAGGTGGCCAGTGGCATATGCGCCTGCAAAAGCACCAGCCAGACCCATTGCAGAGGCTTTTGCTGTATTAAGTTGACTGGTTACCTCGGCAAGCGCCTTCTGTGTCTCTCTCGATGCTGCCGCAGCCTGGCGACCGCCATTCTGCATAGTGCGGTAATAATCCTGCCCCGTACGAGATGCCCGCGCGATCTCCGTCTGGAAAGACTGAGAGTTAGCCGAAATTTTAATAATAAGTTCGCGGAGAGTCGCCATATTTCACCCAATAAAAAACCCGCCTTTTTAGGCGGGTGTCTTTAATTCGAGAGTTTACTTAAAAAGCTGTAGGTGAGAATCTGAAATCGCCGTTAGCCCCGTATCCAACCCGGTATATTAGTACCTTATCTTTTACTACTTCAGCCCCCACCTCAACCATGCCACCAGCACACCAGCCATGAGGTGTTGCACTTAAAACATGCCGACCTGGATTTGGGTAGAAGATCACTTTTTCCCTTGAATCAATATCTGCAATTGGATTGCCATCAATATAAATACTGATAAGGCACGCACTACCCATTAGTCCGGAATCTCTTTTGACGATAACTGTCCCGGTATCAGCAGAATTTTTAACGATTTTTTTATCCCAAATTCTGTCAGCAGAAACACTTCTTGCTTGTTCTGTAGAAACGGGCTGCGTAGAACATCCAGATAATAGAGCGATAGCAACAACCAGAAGTAATTTATTCATATCCCTATTCCATATTTAGAAGGCAATAAATATTAATGTGGAATGATTATAATGTCACTGGGTTACTGCGGTTAATGCAGCCTCAAGGTTTGCAAACGGGTCCTTTCCTTCATTCTGTTCATCACTCCCCCAGCGCAAAATTGCATCGTCCAGCGGTACCTTTCCACCTTGTGAACCATAAATTGCAGACACAATTTGCGCAGCCTGTATATCAGCGCGAATATCACCAACAGGACTTTGTCTGTCGAACTCGATCCACATAAGCAACTCGCTGGCCGTCATGCTCTGCCTGAGTTCCGAGAGCGTGCGCCCCATCCGGAGCGCGAGCGCCATCAGAAACCTTACTCCGGGGGCGGCTACTTTGCCTTTGCATCTTCCGCTGATGTGATGAGATCAAGTGCCTGTTTCAGCAGGCGAGAATGAACAGGGCCGTAAATTTCACGAACCTGCTCTTCATCTTCCTGACTGAAAACCGGCTGCTTATCAGCATCACACAGCACGTCAATGAACAGAGCAACGTCAGCACACAAGCTACGGTGTGCCTTTTCAGATACTGATACTTCCTCTTCATCGGTACCGGCTTTTGCAATTTCCTGCCAACGCAGCCAGCCTTCGCCAGAAGGTTCACGCAGGACCACTTTCACCCCGCCCCACTCTGGAACAGGAATGATTTTATGTCTAAATCCTGACATTTTAGCCAGCGCAAGTTCCTTGATTGATTTCATCGGTTACTCCTTAAGAGCCAGGATCAATTTTTGTTGGTTTTCCCTTCAGCCGCAGCGAGAAAGTTGCAGCCACAACGCTGTTTGTACCGGATGACCAGGTGTGCTGGCGAACTTCAGCCAGGAACTGGAAGCCGATCCCAGAAGGGAAAATGATTTTGAAACCGTATGTGGTGTCGTTGTCGTATGCTTCACGCAGAGCATCCTGCGCCGGGTTGGAGTAGAAATTACCCGATAGTGAAATTTCTGACTGCGCGCCCAGTCCATTGATGTTTTCCTGCTCAGTAGAGCACAGAGTCGTAACGTCGATGTCCTGCTTTTGCCCACCAGTAAATTGCACTTCTTTGATCGTGCAATGGAGGTCAAGAAAGGTTGCATCGTCGACAGTCTCTGACGTTACAGGGGCAGAGGTAATCTGAATCTTTGTGCCCTGAGATTTTTCATAAAGTGAGGACATAACTGTCTCCTGGATAAAAAGAAACCCGCCGGAGCGGGTCTGTATGGTTACTGATGAATCAGGCGACGACCTGAAATTCTAGCGAGGCTCGGTAATAACGATTTTCTGGTTCATAGCCAGGGATTTTGGATACATTAGCTGGATTAAGAGGCATAACAGCCTGCAATGCCATATCCCTAATGGTGCGTGCCTCTATAATATCCAGCGAATAAACATCAATCTGGACAGAAACACGGGACTCAGCCTGCCCACATAAAACATCAGAGGACACGTCAGAAATAATGGAAAAAACCACCCACGGCGGCGTAAGGGATGGTTCCCCATTGCTGGTTAAAGGTGCAACGTAAGGATAAACCTGCCCTCCGGCGAGATGTTCCAGCAAAGGGGAAATGTCATCTTCCGTCATTTGCTCAATACCTCATCGATAGCCTGATTCATTCGTTTCAAAGCAACCTGTGCCGCCAGTTCCTCTTTGGTGTCAAAAGCGGAACGAACAAAAGGATGTGGCGGCATGTTAATCGTCCCTATCTCGACAAATCGCCAGTAGAAAGCATTTCGTCTGTCGCTGGACTTCATCGAGTTATCGCTGTTTCCGGTTCGCATATTTCGACCACGAATATGAACGCCGGAAGAGATTTCTCCCCGTCTCCGTGAACGTTGCGTCTGACCTGCTCCCCGTTGATTAGTACACCCCGATGTTAGTAATGTCTTCATAAGCCACATGAGGACATCCCCATGAAGAAGCGTTTTTCCGACGAACAGATCATCAGTATTCTCCGCGAAGCCGAAGCTGGGGTACCCGCCCGTGAACTCTGCCGCAAGCATGCCATTTCCGATGCCACGTTTTACATCTGGCGTAAGAAGTATGGCGGTATGGAGGTGCCTGAAGTTAAGCGCCTGAAGTCGCTTGAGGAAGAGAACGCCAGACTCAAGAAGCTGCTTGCCGAAGCCATGCTGGATAAAGAGGCGCTTCAGGTGGCTCTTGGGCGAAAGTACTGACGACAGACCAGAAGCGGGAAGCCGTGATGTTGATGTGTGATGCGACCGGTCTGTCGCAACGTCGTGCCTGCAGGCTTACAGGTTTATCCCTGTCGACCTGCCGCTATGAGGCTCACCGTCCGGCTGCTGATGCGCATTTATCAGGGCGCATCACTGAGCTGGCACTGGAGCGCAGGCGTTTTGGCTACCGTCGTATTTGGCAGTTGCTGCGCCGTGAAGGGCTTCATGTTAATCATAAGCGCGTGTACCGGCTTTATCACCTCAGTGGCCTGGGCGTAAAACGCAGAAGACGTCGTAAAGGGCTGGCAACAGAACGTCTGCCGCTGCTCCGTCCGGCGGCGCCCAATCTGACCTGGTCGATGGATTTCGTCATGGACGCACTTTCCACCGGTCGCAGGATCAAGTGTCTTACCTGCGTCGATGATTTCACAAAGGAATGCCTGACGGTCACTGTTGCCTTTGGGATTTCAGGCGTTCAGGTCACGCGTATTCTGGACAGCATTGCACTGTTTCGAGGCTATCCGGCGACGATAAGAACTGACCAGGGGCCGGAGTTCACTTGCCGTGCACTGGATCAATGGGCCTTTGAGCATGGTGTTGAGTTGCGCTTAATCCAGCCGGGCAAGCCAACGCAGAACGGATTTATTGAGAGCTTTAACGGACGATTTCGCGATGAATGTTTGAATGAGCACTGGTTCAGCGATATCGTTCATGCCAGGAAAATTATTAATGACTGGCGGCAGGATTATAACGAATGCCGCCCGCACTCCACGCTGAATTATCAGACACCGTCTGAATTTGCAGCGGGCTGGAGAAAGGGTCATTCTGAGAATGAAGATTCCGACGTTACTAACTGAGTGTTGTATCTAATCGTGGGGGCAGGTCACGTCAGCACAACAACGTTTTTTTTCAGTTTCCCGGTTCGCTCCGGTGCTCTGGCAACAACTTCCTCTTTCAACACCTCGGCTCCGGCGCGAGTGGCATCGCGCAGAACCTTGTTATTCTCAGCGCGGCTGAGCAATTCCAGATCGCGGGAAATGTCTTCAAGCCCGGAAAAATCAAGATTAATATCAATCACTTTTCAGCCCCCAGTTTGCACAAGACCTCAAGTCGATCCCCGTTTTCATCTGGAATAGGAGGGCCGATAACATTAAGGGTTTTTCCTTTGTAGGGCCCACTTAACACTGTGACTCTGGAGGCGGCGGTTATATTCGCCCCTGACTTCCCCCTAACCCATATTCTTATATCTGCCTGGGCAGTTTCGGCGCCAGATAACATTTTCTCCCGTCCGCTTCTTCCCCTGACATCCGCACGAATAGAACCTTTATCCTCCCATGTTTCAATGGGTTGGCCTGATGGACTCCGACTATAAACAGGGTTTTGTATAGAAATAACCTGTATAAGCTTTCCTGCTGAGATCGCCATTTTTTTTTCGCCTCAGACAATGGTTGGGCAACGGAGGTCATGAATTAAAAACGACACAGAAAATGGAAGCTCTCCATGAAGTAAATCTTCCTTGTCAGCCAGATCAGGGTTTCGGTACAGCATGCCCACCAGACGCATCGTGGCGGACTTCATCCGGCTTAGCGCTTCACCTTCTATTAACTTTCCTGTCTCATCAACGACCTTGTCCCGGCTTCCCTGTATAAAAGCCAGTAACACCGAGCTGGCTTCCTGTATTTTTTCCTTAAGCGGTCCGTCGTCAGCATCATGATCAATGTGCAGGTGCTCCTTGATCTCCTTCAGAGTGACAAGCTCAATCACGTTTTATCCCTCCCATCACGACCGCGCTTGGCGGCCAGCGTCCAGCCTTTAGAGCCTGTTTCACCTGGCTTATCCTGTGTCTGTTCGTCACAGTGCCAGAGAGAACCGCCCCACGTCACCGTGTCACCAGGCAGATATTCATCGCCAGATTTGAATACGCCCCGGTACACCATAACCGGCACATCGAAAGCTTTTTTCTCAATGGCGCCACTGGAGCGGTTAACGGTGACAGTGAAGTTGCGCATCCCTTCCATGCTGACTTCAACACCAGCAATACCATCAACAACGCATTCCCAGCCACGCATGCCGTGAGTTTTCTCATAGGCCCGCCAGAGCCCGCCGTTATGGGTGGCATAGGAACCACGGGGATAACTTTTTGACTCATCAATAAAAGGCAATAATTCCAGCGCAAGGGCATCGCGACCGTCTTCACCGTTTTTACCCGGTTCCGGCGCGGGAAGATCGGCAACCGCTTCGCTGACGAGAGATTTAACATCAGGAATTTCCGGCATCGCAGCCGTAATGAGTTCCTGCAACACCGGCCTGACGTCCTCCACCGTCACGCTTTTACCGTCCTGCGGTGCGGGAATTTCCGCTACGGCTTCACTGACGGCATCGTCAACGGCCTGCCTGAGTATCGCCGGATCGTAGTCTTTGCCGTCTTTCGGCACGGGTATTTCAGCAACTGCCTTGCTGACCAGTTCCTCCAGAACAGGGCGAATCTCCTCCACCGTCACGCTTTTACCGTCCTGCGGTACAGGCATGGCGACCACCGCCTCGCTGACCATAGCGCCAATATCCGGCAATTCAGGAGCCTCAGGAACCGGAAGGGATGCCACTGCATCAGCCAGCAGCGTGGTAAAGTCAGGTGCCGGGGTATCCTTCAGGGACGCAACCTCAAGAGAGAGCCTGGTCAGGTGCTCTTCCGTTGTCTGCTGATAGTCACTGAGGCTTTTTCTGAAAGACTCACGAAGCTCGCCAAGCGCAAGGGAAAATTCCTCCCCAAGAGCCCTGATAAGGGAAAGTTCACGTTCATTCATTTGGTTAACAATCCTCTCAGCATGGCTTTTGCCGCTGTCAGTTCAGATTCCGACATGGATTTCCCGTTCGCATCGTCAGATGTGGTACGGCTGCCGGCGCCGGATTTGGCAAACGGATCATCAGAAGCATCACGCCGCGCCAGCGCTTCAAGACTGAAGTTCTGCTGCTGAAGATACAGTGCATCGCCACCGGGTAAGGGCGGAAGGTTTTCACTCCGTCGCGCCTCATTTGGCGTCAGAATGGTATTTTTCACACCCTCGCCGAGTGATTTGATACGGCGTTCGCTGTCCATACGCAGCAGCGCATTCACATCAAATTCAGTACCGGAATCCCCTTCAAGCCCGAAGGCCTCATCCAGCAGCAGCTCTATCGACTCAATGAGCGACTGAAGACACTGTGAGTAATACTGCTGATCCTGAGCCTCGATATTGTCATGAGAGGGAAGATCGCCAATACCGACTTTATAAGCCGGGATATGAAACACAGAGCAAATGATCTGCGCCGTCATGCTTAACTGCTCAACTGTCTGCGCATCAACGGCCGATACCGTTGTCGGGTTATACTTCGCGCCATTGCTCAGAATGGCGGTTTTTCCTGCATTCTCACCGGAATAGCCGGAGTCCCAGTTGTCTTTAATTTTTCTGGCGTTCTCTTCAGTCAGGGAACCGGGCACTTCAATCACGCCGCTCGGCTTACCGCCGTTGCGGAAAAAAAAGGCCGAGTTTTCCTGAATGTGATGACCCTGCATTGCCGCCAGACCAGCAGCGTAAATGGGAGACAAACCGATGAGCGGATGGAAAAGGCAGTTGAAGCGATCGTGTATTACTTCCCGCGCCGGGACTGTAACCGACGATTCAATTCCGGCCATATTGTCAGGGTTTATCTGGTAGAAGACAGAACCATCATCCGCCACCAGCGGAGTAACCTTGTTCCAGTCAAGCAGCCTGAGTTCGGTAATTTTTCCGGCGTTATTGCGTATTTTTAACGCCACCGTATTTCCGTGGCATAACTTCGAGTTCAGCCAGTGTTCAAAAAACTGAATCCTGTTCTGAAAGGCATTTGGCCTTTTGTACAGTGCCGGAACATCCCCTGTTTTGACCTCCTGCATGACCCCTTTTGAGTCACGACGCATCAGCCGTGGCGGCATCTTGGCGATATCACTCGCAATCAGTGAGATGCAGGCGAACACAGCATAATAAGAAAGAACGGTGTCCTGATTGATTTCAAGGTTACGCTGCCATGCCCCGGCGAATGGCTCACGCATAAAACCGAATAATGGCGTCCAGCCGCCACGGCTGACAGGCTGCTGCAGGGCTTTTTCGTTTCCCTGTTTTCTCCGGAAAGGATTCCACATTAGCCGTTCTCCGCTTTTCGCTTGTTCTTTTTGCCACCAGTACGCGCGCCGGTGAAATATTCGGCCCTGCCAAGCAGCACCAGCACCCTTGCGCACCGATCGTCCACGGATTTTACGTCTCCCGGAACCGAATCATGGGTACGTTGCAGATATCTGATTTTTGCCATGCATTATGGCGGGGTTTCCCCCGCCCTCCTTCCGCCGTTTAGCTGCCCTGGTTAGAGCTGTAGTTCACACCAGAAATAACCGCTACCGCAGCTGTGCGGCGGCGTTTCCAGTTGATCCAGCGTTCAGCACGGATAGCCACGCTGTTGGTCTGGAACATGGAAACCAGTTCAGTCCCGGTTGGGGTGATGCTGTCGCCGGTTGGTTCGCTTTCCATTTCCAGAGAGGCTTCACGCGACATATCCACCGCCACGCCGCCATCATCAGCCAGGTAGATATCCGGTGCGTTAAGCAGCGTCAGGTTAGTGCCTGCGTACTGGGAAACGATGGCCGGAAGGCCCTGGAAGGTGCCGCCAAGCAGGGTCATTTCCGGGTACATTTTCTGCCCCAGGGCGTTTTTCTTCATGGACAACGCCAGCGCGTTGGTGCTGGACATGATCCACACACCGCCCGTCGGTTGCAGGTTGTTCGAAACAAACTGGGCGAAGGCCGCTTCAGCATCAGCATCCGGGTCGCCGGTAGACGGAACGGCCACAATGCCGTTGGTTACTGAGGCCGGAGAGACGTTAGCAACTTCAGCTTTTGCAGGGTTGATAAAGTCCGTATCCAGACGGGCAATAACCGCTTCAGCCAGGGCGTTACGCACCAGCGCATCGGCTGCCGGATTGGAGAAACGGATCAGCTCATCGGTCAGTACCGCGATAGCCGCCACTTTGGCAAAACTGAACGTGATCGACTCAAAGTCGAACTTGGTCAGTGGCTTGGCCTTGCCCTGTCCGACCCAGTTCGCTGAGCCGCCGGAAGTTTGCGCCGGGATACGGATATTGAACGGAACCTGACGCAGGGCCGGGATGCCACCCTGTCCGAAACGGCCGATAATGGTTTGCGGGCGGAGGAATTCAACAAAATCCAGTGCATATTCCTGATATTCAACCAGCGCACCTGCCCACTGAGGATCGGTGGTAGTACCGGCGCCCACGGCGGCTTTCAGTACATGATGAAGCTTGGCGTCGTCTGGATACTGTTTACGGGCGATCTCCAGCGCTTCGGAACGACTGCCGTTAGCGGCGGCCAGCGCTTTCGCAAAGCGGGCAAAGGCAATACCCTTTTCCAGCTTCTGTTCGACGCGGATGATGCCTGGCGCACCAGCCTTAACGGTAGTGACTTCGCCGTTAGCGGCTTTTGCTACCGGTTTCGCGGTCGATGCCATATTGCTTTCCATATCGCGCAGGCGTTTCAGATGCTCATCAACCGCCTTAATTTCGGTAGACGTGTTGTCGTAACTTTCGGTTTCTTCTGCGTCAAGCGTACGGCCTTCATCAGCAGCTTTACTCATGATGTCGCTCAGTGAGGCTGCCAGCGCTGCACGCTTCGCTTCGAAGCTCTTGATTTGTTCTGCGATATTCATCGAATTGGTTCCTTTTTTGGTATTGGTTGCTGTAGCGCCAGCTGAAAGGGATGATTTAACGACGGTTTTCTTATTGCCGGACGCGGCAAGAAACTTGCGATCTATTGATTTAACCGACTGAATGGAGCAATCACCGTTGGCAGGAACGGTTACAGCAGAAAGCTCGTACCACTCCCACGAAATAAACCGGATGCCGCCATCGTCAATAAAGCTGTACTCAATGGGCTTAAAGCCGATAGAAAGCCCGCGGACAAGACCCGTTTTGATAGATGCCCACGCTTCATCAAGCCTGGCGACCAGTTGCGATGGCATATCCGCACCAGGTTTTACCAGCTTTGCTTTAATCTCGATGCCGGTGTCGGTGACTTTTGCTTCTGTCACCTGGCCTATTGGCTCGTCATGCCAGTGTTGCCACAGCAGAGGTAACGGAAGAGTAAATTTCACACCGGCAGGGTCTACAATGTCGCCATAGCGATCAGGTTCAGGGGTACTGGCAATGCCGGTAATCTCCCGAGAATCCTCATTGACCGCCTTTACCTGCATCAGGCTATAGGCGCGATTATTCATTTGCTGTCCTCCAGAAACGAAAAAACCCGCCTGTGCGGGTCATTAACTGACGTGTTAGTTATACGAAAAATACCTGGTAATCTTTTTTCGCAGGTTCAGGGTTAAGGGCCATAAGAGAAACTGCGTTGAACAGCGCCATCAGCGGATCAATCTTGCCCTTGCCGCTGGCCTGCTTGGTTATAAGAATGGCGTTGCCTTTCGGCTCAACCCTCGCATTACCGACACACCACGCCATCATCGGCTGACCACCATGTATCAATACGCCCTCGGCAAGCTTTCTCTCGGTGGTTTTAATCGCTCCGCCAAGGCGCCAGCCCTGGCTGACACCAACCACCGCATCAGCAGGAATTCCCGCCTCAATAAGCGCATCGAGTATTTGTCCGACTCCGGAAGGGTCAATGCCGATCTTGTCGAGCAACTCCGCAACATAGATTCGACTGACGTATTCGGCTACCTCTTCCGTATCCTGTCCGACGCACTTCACGATGGTCAGGTCACCGGCTCTCACGAAGTCGTGAAAGCGGGATTCTTCACTTTTACGCCGTCGGATCGCTATCTCATGTGCCCATGCATGGCACCAGCAGAGCCATTCTCGTGTTTCAGCGTCACGCCCGACCGCAGAAACCCCCAGCAAATCATCAAGGCCACCGCCGTCTATCCCGACGGTGATCACCTCTGAACGCCGTAGTAAATCTTCAAAACTGACACGCCGGGCCTGCAACTCCCAGAAATCGACGCCCGCCCAGCGATCGGTTCGCAGGTTTAGTCCAATTTCAATATTGAGGTGCTTAGCCAGGAACTGCTGCAATGTACCATCGGTTTTTGCCTGGTTCTTACGGAGCTGGTCTACTATCCATTCAGCGCTGACCGAGAGCCCGATATTCGGATTGGTAATGTAGAAATTATCCTGGTCGAGATAGGCCTTTCTTTCAACCATGCTTTGCGGAAATTCATAGAGAATTCCCAGCGTTTTGGGATCGTTGATTTTTCCGTCGCGCACATCGCGCCAGTAATCAAGGCGTTCTTTGAATACGCCAGCAGGCGGCTCATCGCTTTGTGTGGTGAGGTAGATAACCCACCCTTCATTACGGGATACCTGTCCGCCCGTCGCCTCCATAAACATCGCTTCGGCATTAGCGCGCTTGCCAAAAAGCCACAGTTCGTCGACAAGAATCCGGCCGGACTTTTTACCGGACACCGTATCCGTATCAGCAGCCACGACTTTCAGTGTGTTACGCGTCACCCGGTGTGTGATAGTACGGATATGATCCTGTATCTGGAACATGTCGGTGAGTTCTTCATCAGCGCGTATCATCCCGGCGGCTGGTTTAAAGCTGTTGTCGGCTACCTCTTTGGTCGGTGCCAGAATCAGGTGTTCTTCGTCCTCTCGCCAGCACAGGATAAGCGCGGTCAGCATAATGCCCGCCGCAATTGTCGATTTGGTGTTCTTCTTCGATATCAGAAGTCCATATTCGCGAATCAGCTGATTTCCTGTCTCTGCGTCATACCCGCCGAAGATGACTTTTACGAAATCGAACACCCATTCTTCAGAACACTCACCGAATGTAGGCTTGCCCGGCAGGTCAGAAACCCGCAGTTCGCGAAAGATACTCAGTGCCTGTGCCGCCTGGTCAGGAAAAATGGGCGGAGGAATGATGGACTCACCCGCGACCAGACGCTCTTCCCAGTCCGCACAGGCTGTAGACCACTGCGCCATACATCACCCCTTATTATTATTCACAACCAGTTTTGGTGGTGCCATTGAACCGAACTTGCTGGCGCCAGCGGCCACTTTTGCCGCAGCGTGTCGCGCATCTTTTTTCCCTGTTTCCCCCTTTTTGGGGTGGATATAGGGAAGCATGGCCTTCGCCGCATCCTTTCTGACGTCAATTTCTTCAGTTGAATCGTTCATTACCGCCATAAGAAATTTGAGCGGATCATCAAAAGCCCCGGCAACAGGTGGTGCCTCTGGCGGTGTTACCGGAGCCTTATTTTTTTCGGGGGTGTTTACCGCTGGGGTGTAAACATTTCGACGGTACGTCGGTACGTCGTCTGTTTCTATTACTTCCTTTTTTTACGTCCAATAAACGCGATGACCTCCGGGTCTTTTGCAAGTTGCGAACCCTTTGACCGTGCGGATTTCTCAGAATATCCCGCCTTTATTGCCGCATCCTTTTGAGACATACCGGACATCAGCGCGACAGCGAATTTCCGCTTCTGCGCTGTTAACATGTTTATACCCTCCAGAGGGGAATTTTTTCTGTGCGTGAGAGGGGGGCGGTGTCCAGGGCTATCGAGGTTAACACCCAACCCTCCCCCCCCCTATCGGTTCTTGGGTGGCGGTAAGACTTCGTCAGTTTCACCTTCGGGTTTCACCGGCTGGTACCCTCCACCTGGTAGCCTGCAATCAATTTTCTTTGGCGTTCCGTATTTGATTCTTCTGTCCCGACAGTGCATCCATGTTGGCTTTGCACCATCACTCAGTTTCATCAGAAGAAGCACCAAAGCGACAATGAAGATCAACGTCAACCACACCATACTCACCTCAGATAATCGTTATTGAATCGTCGCCATTGGTCGTCAGGATATGCTTCATGGCTTCCTCATCTGGCTGGCCCGTCGAGGCTTCACGCGCTGACTTGCCTGAGTGACAATCGATACAAAGCGTCCACAGATTGGACTCATCGTTATCACCGCCAAACTGTAACGCCACACGGTGATCCAGTTCGCTGTCATGCAGGTCAACTACGCGATTGCACATACAGCAGTGACCGCCATCACGGACATAGATACGCCGCTTCAGCCCTACCCTTGCGCTGCCGCTAATGCGTCGATTCTCACCATACACTGGCTTTATTCGCCGGGTGTCGATAGCTTTCAGCCTGGGCTGCAATGTCTTCAATCTAGCCATGTAACCTCCAGGCTCTGCGGCGTTCAGTCCGGGATGAACCATCAGGGTGACGCTCTACTGGTTCACCGTCGGCATGGTCTACCAATGAGTAACACGGATATAAAACATTCCATCCCCATGCATCACCCACCGCATAATCAGCAGGTTTGCTACTATCCCATCGCGCCAGAACATGCTTGATTGATTGAGGCGGTACGCTGTAGCAGACGCCGTGAATCAGCCGCGGCAACGTTACGTAATCATTGCGGTGTTTGTCAGCCATAATTAGTCGCTCAGCTATTTGCTGCTGATACTGGGGTGGTCGGCCAGTGCCAAGATAAAAGCTCAAGAGCGCCTCAGGAAAGCGGTCAGCCCACTGGCACACTAACTCAGTAAAGCTAGGCACGGGCAGCGCGTCATCTTCAAGCACAACAACCCGGCATGATTGCCCTGCGGCCCATTCAAGCGCGCGACGATGATTCCAGTTCGCTCCATTGTCACCGCTATCAATTAACAGGACGGCGCCGAGAGATTCAGCCAGGCACAATGCCTGCTTATATCGTGAGTGGTGGCCGACAACCACAAACTTCACTTGTGTTTCCACCATGCGGCCTCCTTACCGATACCATCAGTTTTGAAAACGGTATGTACCAGAGGGCCGGTGACCAGCCTGTCAGCGAATGACTGCGCGACAATACTGAACGCCAGCATGTCACCCACCGCGGCGCCAGCCTGTTCTTTCTTCCAGAAACGATAACTCTCGATCCGGTAGTAAAGACGGATGATGCCGTGAGCGAACGCCATTACATCAGCGCGTGTGCCCCCCAGCAGACCAGCGTTAAGCATCACATCGCCGCGGTGCGCTTCAATGAATTCCTGATAGATACGCTCAGGATGATTCTGTTTCGCCCAGGAGTCGGCGTAGGTCTTCGGTTCAGAACCGACATACACCTTCCCGGGTTCCATTTCTTCCCACGGCGCGCGAAGCATTTCGACATCGGTACCATCAGTACACCAGACGAACCGGTATTCAGGGTTATTTCGCAGGTGCTGCCAGATGTGCAGCCAGCGACGAAAGTAGACATTCATCTTCACGTCAGGTACGAGATACAGCTCAACATCTGCCGGGGCCGTCAGTAATTCATCCACCAGCGCAATACGTCCACAATTCCGAAGCGAGGCCGCCCATTTGCTCAGCATGTCAGGTGAGGCTGCCATTTTCGTACCGCGCTGAGGGTCAGGCTGGCTGGTCAGTAACGTAGTGATTACCACGTCCCGTTGCCGCCGGTACTCTACATACCCGGTAAACCCGGTATCGCGCCGTTCGTTGTGGATTTTAACGTTACGTTCCACCAGCGCCTGCCGGTCTGGTTTCGGTACCGAACGCTCCACTGCTTCATGCTCATCGAGAGAGTGAATCAGCTTTTCTGAACCGACGACATCAGCGTAAGCCCAGGTAGTCAGTCCAGCGTTATGGATGCGCAGGGCAAGGTCGCTGTGTTCATACATGCCACGACCGTAAACCGGATCGAATCCGCCCACCTTCTCGATGGCGCTGCGGTGGTAATACAGCATCACGCCGCGCTGCCCGGTATACGCCACATGCTGATCGTCACGGTAAAGCACCGAAAGGTCATTCAACTTATTGCGGCCAGCCAGATCGAGAAACTGGTAAGCCAGATGTGGCTCGGGTGATTCGATGTAGGGAAGATGCCAGTTATCGGCGATGGGCCAGGCATCATCATCCCAAAGAAAAAGATGCTCGCACCCGGCATCCATAAGCGCTGACAGGCTGGCGTTCTTCGAAGCAACAATGCCGAGTGATGTTTCATGGCGAAGCAGCCGCACGCCGTCGGGAACTACCGCTGCAGGTTTGGAGCCATCATCGACAACCACCACCAGCGCGCCGGCGGGAAGATGCTTCATGTGCTGTTCGAGTGCTCGCTTTAAAACGTCTGCGCGCTGATGCGTCGAAATGACAATACCGATCCGTGATGAAACGACGCTGGCGGGAGCGTATGGGACACCATCAATAGTGACCTGCATAAAACCTCCCGTCAGAATCCACGTCGTAAGCAATCCCAGATTGTGCCACCGGGCTGAATATTCTTTTTCAATTCCGCTGACACAACATCAGAAATCGCTTTTACCATTTCAGGGGATAGCTTCACGCCGGTCTTAATTTCGGGACAGATGTCAACATTGATGGCATAGCCTTTTCGTGGGTCGTTCTCTATCCGGCCAAACTGAATATTTACAGAGCCACCAATATAACCACCAGCAGGAACACCAAAGCGCGTATCTGCTAGGTGCTTAATGGCAAACTCCTGCCCTTCAGCGGTCAGGAAGGTGAAGTGGTTTTCTTTCTGGTATTCCGTCGCTGTATGTCTGGTTTCAGCAAAACCCAGTTCGCGTAGTTCGGCGGCACCCGACTTGGACGGCAGGTCACCAGATAGCAATGCACCACGGTAAAATAGCGCATAGAGCACGTCAGTAGCAGCGCCAGATAGCGTAATGATTTTGTTACTCATGGGATATTTCCTTTTAGACGTGAGCCTGTCGCACGATAAATCCGCCAAAAGGTAACGGTTTACCCAGGCTCACTACTGAAAGACTCTCTTTGATGTGCGCGTGCGATGCGCTTGGAAGGGCTGCTTTGGCTGTCTGTTTTTAAATCAGGATTCATTACCTGACTGTTTGCGAGTAAAGTTCGTAGTGCGCTGATCGTGCAATATGATTTTTCTGGGGAACAGATCGCAACTCTTTCCCATAAAAACCTGAATATTTCCATCTATTCCATATCCAGCGCATTGACCATCTGGAAACTGAAGGGAGATTCCATCATCCCTTAGAAAGATCACCATCTCTTTTGTTTCATTTTGCATATAGCTACCTGGAGTGTTCGTATGCGATGTTGGTCAGTTCATCAGACAGTTCACTGATGGTGTAGGCTATAGCCATTTTCTGTTCTCTGCTGAACGATGGCCACAACTGACGCAAAGGATCGCTTAGGTGGGTTTGCCAGTGTTCACCAGCACTAAGCTCCTCCCAACCAGTGGGCAGCAGGCAAAGACCGCGTCCATATTTTTCTTCATCCGGTGTTAGAGGTGGCAATGGATTTGCCGCCGCACTGGTGTCGTTACCCCATGCACCAACGACAACACGCCCACCGCCCGCAAGGTGAACCGTTACGCCCTTTTCACCAATTTCAACAGCGTTATTCATCAGTAGCCTCCAGGAGTCATGCGTTATCGCAGGTACTCAGTCAATGCCTGCTGTAATGCCGCTAGTCGTCGAGTTGCAACACACCGTGCTCAAGTGACTCTGAGTAGGCGATCAGCCCTTTATATTCAGGGATAATCTCGCCATCTTCCGCTTCGAATTCCGGGATTGTCCCAGTGGTGATGGTGTATTGAGGCGCACCGTCTTCTTTCGCGAAGACAGCCAAGTCTTCAATCTGCTTAGCTGTAAGAACTA
The DNA here is from genome assembly GCF_000981805.1 of Citrobacter amalonaticus Y19. Taxonomy (NCBI): domain Bacteria; kingdom Pseudomonadati; phylum Pseudomonadota; class Gammaproteobacteria; order Enterobacterales; family Enterobacteriaceae; genus Citrobacter; species Citrobacter amalonaticus. The sequence continues at coordinate 2,318,057 of NZ_CP011132.1, forward strand.
CTGTCATGCTCATTCCTCATTTGTTAAAAAGCCCCGCTATTGCGAGGCCTGGGGTTATTTGTATCGCGACCCACTACCTGTGAATGACAAACAGCGATTTACATTTAGGGCAAAGTAACGCCTGTTGCTGACGTACTTTCGTGGTCGAGTGTGTGGATTTATGTCCACATATCGGGCACATGACAGTCATATTGGCTACAAGCCCAACACGCTGCATTGCATAATCGAAAAATGACATGGTGGTTAACCTTTCAATGAATGGGGCTTATTATACCATACATAGCTCAATTATTAATCAATCATCATCGCATGCTTGATACCATTTAGCTTTGTCACAGGCACTCAGTGAATGCCTGCGCCCCTCTAAAACGGAATATTGCTACGTCCGCGTAACCTTCCCTTTCCCGGTTTCTGCCAGCACATAACCAATTAACCCATTTGCATCCTCAACAAGAGCTTTGATTTTTGAGATATGTGCAGCCTTAACGCCCTTCCACTCATTCAGGCCTGTGCCGAACAGACTGGCGATCCCTTTATCGCGCTTCATTTCCATGCACGCCTGATTCAGTTCTTCCATCACGCTAGACTTACGCGGATTAACCACGACGCCTTTCGTCCAGTATTCATAGAGAACATCGTCGCATTCTTTCTGGTACTGGATAACCTTACCGCGGATTTCTGGCTTTACTTTGTTTGGGCTAATGGTATGGAGCCAGCCAGCGAGTTTACGCAGTGGAAGGCAAATCATTTCTCGACGCTGGTCATCACCTGGAAGCTGCATTGTGATTTTCACAATGGAGGTCTTAAAGCGCTGTTTTAGCTTAGTGAACTGTGAGGCCCAATCCATGCCCATGCCGTCAATGATCGGCTTCATTGGGGTATACGGCTCACCATTGCGATTCACAACATAGAGTGCATTTCCGTGGAACGGGACGGTAATTGTATTCATAGCGTTTTGCCTTACTTTGAGATGAACCTTTGCCGCACAGGAGATCAGCCCGTCGAGGCTCGCCAGCACTAACTGACTCCTCAAAGGCTCATTCCAAAGGGTTGGGTTCGACGTGGTTGAATGCGCTGCGGTGCGCGGTGAAATTCAGACGTAAAAAAACCCCGCACGATCGCGAGGTTTGATGCTGCTCTTTTCCAGAGCGAGATATTAAGAGCGGATGCTAGTGTGACAGCATGGCCTATTTATATTGCTCATTGGCTCATTAGTCAACATTTAAGCAGTTAGCCTTCCACGATTTGTTGTGCGCCAGCACATCACGCTTCGTTTGCTTGTCCATCACAGAAATATCGTGGTCGGTAAGATAAATTGGCTTAACCCAGTCACACGCCGTATCAACGACCACCGGGACGCTTCCACGATTCCCACAGCTCGCGATCGACATCGTCATCAGGAAGATGATTAACAGTCTGCTGTACATCCCTGGCTCCTTTTGTTGTCTCCACCCGGCGTTCTGCAACGGCTTTAGTAGCTGCTGCGCGTTCTTCAGTGCGTTGCTGGTCCGCTTTTGTCTCAGCGATGTTAGTACCGCGTGATTTACCCAGACCAAAAGCACCTGCAATTGCAGCCAACACAGCAACCGCCAGGCCGATAATCATTTCAAGTCCCATATGACCTCACACCAGTGCAACTTTAGCTTTGGCATAACGTTCACGACGGTCTTGAATGCCGTTCTGCCCGCCGTTGATAATTTGCGTGACGCGTTCCACATCCCCCGAATGCAGGAGACAACCGCATAAAGTGAAATACCACGCCGCCGAACGGGCCGAATGTCGCTCTTGAGTCAAAAGTTCTGGCGTACTGACAAGGTCAAGCTTCAGCGCCGAACCACATTTGGTGTAGTTCTCACGTCCAGTGATTTGCAGCAGGCCGCGACCGCGATATTTCCAGCCATCACCCGGGTTGTTATTACCCATGCGGTCACCGTAAACCAGATTGGCGATTTGCGGCTGGTGAGCGACCTGCTTACCATCAACGCGCCCCAGCATTTCGCACTGATACGGCGTCAGGCGCTTACCAAATGTTTTCTTCAGCCCGTTTACCGAGTAGTTGAAGCTCTCTACCAGAGAGGTAAAACCAGCAGATTCATGCCCGACTTGTGCAATGAACATGGCCTGATCATTAATTGCTGTGATGCCAAACTCTTTCATTGCTGCATCGATGTGCGGAAACCAGCGCGCAGCTAATCCGGCGCTTATACCAGCCGCCTGCTGAAATTGTGATTGTTTCATGTGATTAATCCTAAATTGAGGCAGGACAAAACTCAAATCAAAGGATGTGATGTAATACCCGCGAAACAGAGTTTGACTAAAGTCGACACTCCACCTCATTAAAACAACACAAAGCCTCGAATTTTCAGGGAAGCGGAGATGTCGCGCTTCCCTTTTTTTATTTCTGAAGAATGTTAATTAAGCGTGCTAGGTTACCCCGTGCGCGAAGCACGATGGCACAGATTATCAGATTGACGATGACCACCATCCAGTGTGATTCCTGATAGAGACCAAACAGATACCTGAACGGGATGCTGGCGTATACCAGCACAACGAAGTAGGCCAGCATGGACACCATCGGACGATGTCTTGCCCCGTCACGTTGGTAGAACATCAGAACAAGAACGATGACCGCGCAGATTAACGCATTGATCATCGCTGAAGGATCATTTGTTACCATTGCCGGTCCCTCCTCCGCGTAAACGAGAGAGAATGCCAAACAGGCTACCCAAATCCTGACTGTTGACGAATGTCAGCAACTTAATAGCAATTGCTGCAACGATTACCGCGCCCAGTGCATCAAGCGGCCTGTCGTTGTAACCAGTCCATTTTGAGAAGTACGAGCCCAACAGAGGTGCGCCGATAACGCCAAAGATGAAAGAAGTGATGAAGTAACCCACCAGCTTAAAGCGGCTGATGTTCACCGCCGTCGCAACGTAGAATACTGCACCAGCAAAGGCACCAAACACTACGCCGTAATCAATGCCGGTTGCCAGGCCGAACATGCTGGCCCCCATCAGCCCACCAGCCGCTACCGTAGTGCCAGAAACAGGATCGGACATTTAGCCCCCTCTTATTGCTGTGAGTCCTCTCAGAAATGAGGGGAAAGAGAATCAGGCTTCACGGGCTGGATTTAACAACGAAGCACAAAGTTATTGATTCCCGTCAAGCCTGAAATGAAAAAGGCCACGCAAATGCGCAGCCCTTAAATCCAGATAGTAACTAATGGTTTATTTTCTCTGAAAGAGAGATTAACATCTCGTTGTAGGTTGTGAGTAAAGAACCTACGGATCTTTATTCATTTAAGTAGATACTTTATTTATTGCCCGCGCCCATGATGCGGGCTTTTTTTTTGCCTGAAAAGTGTTGCGGCGCCGGGTGCCTCCCGGTGAGCCTTTGGACAGCCTCCGTGGCTCGCTAGGTGACTTATAATTAAATCGCTGTTTACGCCCCTCCGCACAGGGGGATTCACCACGAAGACAACATACCTTCTCAAGGCTACCTGAGTCAAAAATATTGACATAGCTTTGTACATTTTCCCCATGCCAGTATCTACTGGGTGTACTATGGGGATATTAGAGAATCTAGCGATAAGGAGGCAATATGCTTTTTCAGGATGTGACATCATCAAAAATAAAAACCATTGGTTACTATCCGTCAGAGAAAATACTGGAGATAGTGTTTATTGCTTCCGGAACCTACCAGTACGTTGGCGTTTCAGCAAAAACTCACAAAGCTTTTCTGGAAGCTAAATCCAAAGGGCGTTTTTTTGATGGTGTGATCAAAGATAAATATCTTTGCCGAAAAATTGGGTGAGTCAGTATTAAGTACCGCTATAGATTACGATATACCACCTTCAGAAAAACAAAAATCCCGCCGGGTGGCAGGGCTGTAAATGATGTAGTGATGACCGGTGCTGATCTACGACTCAGGTTGAGTTCTCTGTCTTAACAACCACGGCGCAATTCCGCGCCTCAGCCTGTGGATTCACTATAGCAGGAGAAAGTTTAGCACCGGAGCAGAACCGACAACCTCAGGAAGACTTGCTCCTGATGAATGTTATGGCCGCTCTGAGATTTTCACTAACACCACCCTGCTCTGAATGCCGTTTATGCTCCAGAACATCAACGATGTTACCGACTGTTACCCGCCTGCCACTCTGAAGCAAAATAATAACTGCCTCACCAATGATGGTAGTAATAGTCTGGTCAGTTGTGGGTTTCAATATCTACACCCTTTACATGGTTATGGAGGGCCATGTTTACATCAACCCCACGCCAGAAGCAAATCATATCGGCATAAGGCAAAAACCCCGCCGAGTGGCAGGGTTCATAATCAGTTTCATTTGGATGTACGTATCCATGATTAGAAGCATACAGGACAACTTCGGACAAAATCAAGTCCTATGTCGTGAAAATACTAAAATTTGTTCGCATCATCATTAAAACTGGTCGCTTTCTGAAAAGCAGCATCAGCCTTGCGCTCTTCCTGGTAACAAATGTCCACCAGCGACTCAAGAAACGGCTTCCAGTTGCGCGTCCATGTCCTTACATGCAGATCAGGCAAGCGCCTGAGAATCGCTTTATGTACAGCCGTAGAGGGTACCGATGAAAAACCGTTTCCAGAGCAACGCTCACAGGTTTTGAATACAGGCGCACCACGTTCTTTTGTAGCAATACGATCGAGCACTTCGCCTTTTCCACCACAACGGCAGCGGGCTTCCAGTTTCCCCTTACCGTTACAGGCGGTACAGAGACGCTTAACCTGTTCACATTCTATTTTTGGCGCAACAATTTCATCACCATCGATGTTGTAGAGTCCTGGATACTTAACCACGTACTCATACCCTTCAATAAGTCCGGTTCCGTTGCAGGCGTGACACGTCACGCTGGTGGCCGCAGAACGGGAATATTCCGCAAAGGCAAACTGCGCCAGTACCAGCATGCACCAGCCAAATTCACCACCAGCGGCTTTGCGCACATTTTTCGGTGCAACGTCCATCGCGTGACGCGCCAGCGCCTGAACCGCCAGTTGCTCATCCGTCTTACTGATCCCCGCCTTACCGAAGAAAGCAGCCAGTCCGAACCGTGCGCGGCTGCTGGTCGTGCCGATGGCCGCCATGACATCAGTGCCGGTTATCCGATCCGGGGAAGTTCCTTTCACACTGTCGCTGATGTGCATACCCTGAGGGCTGAAATGTTTTAGCGATGCTTCCAGTTTCATTATGCGGCCCTCTCGATCGAAGAAATTAAAATCTGCCCGGTTTCGCCCCAGACCTTAGTGACGCGAAAGTCCCAGATATGCGCATCATCAGCGAATAAGGCATCCATCAGCGCTTTGATCATGTTGTCGGCGTCTGGTTTATGCTGGTGGGCCTGCCCTTTCATGGTGGCGCGTTTCTTCTGGCTCCAGCTTTTTGGCATTGGCAGAACGAATGTGATGTGGCTACCCGCTTCCGGCATAACAACCTTGTTCAGCCTAACCTCATCGCAGAACGCCCGGTAACGCATAACTGCTGGTCGCGTTTTCCATTTGTCGGCGCGGGTTTGTCGTGGCTTACCCATTGGGGTAATATTAAAAATCTGCATGGCCAGTCTGATTACCTTTTGAATAGCGTCGTGGTTGTGATTTAGGCATCGGTGCTGATTTTCGTTTTGCTTCTTCCTGGTCGATCGGCAGGAAATGCCCGTTGTAGAAGCGCCGATATACCGTGCCAAGAACACCATTTCGCTGCTTGGTGATGTTGATTTCCGCAATCCCCTTTGCCGGAGATTCCGGGTTATACACTTCGTCGCGATAGAGCATCATGATAATGTCAGCGTCAGCCTCGATTTCACCGGAGTTTTTCAGGTCTGAGTTCATGGGACGTTTGTTCTGACGGGATTCAACACCACGTGAAAGTTGACTCAAAGCCAACACAGGTGTCCGGTTTGTTTTGGCGAGTCGCTTTAGCCCCTTCGACAACTCACCTACAGCCAGGTCATAACGCGCTGCACTCTGGATTTTAATAAGTAACAGGTAATCAATAACCACCAGCGCAGTTTCAGGATGGGCTATCTGATGGCTGGTTGCCGTTTGCTGGATCTGCTCAAGCGTCAGATCTGTGGCATCTACCATCCACACACTTCGGCCCGTCAGGCGACCAACACCGGTTGAAAGTCGTGCCCAGTCTTCATCCTGGAATTTTGCTACCTCCTTGAGTCGGGATACCGACATACCACCAGCTGCTGACACCATGCGCTCACCAATCTGGATATTTGCCATTTCCATGCTGAAAAACAGTACACCGTGTCCCTGCTCTGAAACCTTGTCGATAATATCCAGCGCCAGTTCTGTTTTTCCCATCGATGGCCGTGCGGCAATGAAGACCAGATCGGTTTGCTCAATCCCTCCGGTTTTCGCGTCCAGCTCGTCAATCCCGGTAAGCAAGATTTTTGCTACATCCAACCCCTGGTGTCTGGCATCTGCGCGTTCGACGACGGCCGTGAGTACCTCGTCGATATGTACGGGCTGAACGGTATCGGGAGTAAGAGAAATTGCGGCCATGGCATCCTGGGCGCTTTTCAGGGCCTCAACAGCGTTATCACCGTTGGACGCATTGCGGATCCCTGCCAGTGCCTTTTCAACCACCATCTCAGCATCGCGGATAGCGGCATTACGCTCCAGTGTGGAAACGTAATAATCCAGAGCTGACTTCGCCCAGGTGATACGACTGGATTCAAGAATGGTTGCGCTGTGCTCTGGCATGGTTTCGCAAAGCAGCAATGGATCTATCACTCCGATCCCACGAGCCTGTCGACAGATGCCGGAATAAATTTCACGATACTGCCGGACTGAGAATGCACTCGCCGGCAGGCGGGAAAGAATGCCCAGAACCTCAGGATCGGTATTGCGCAGAAAAATAGCGCCAATTACCGCACCTTCCAGATCATCGTTTCTCCATACCGGAGTCATCATGCTGCCACTCCACCAGCAATCGCACGATAGCTTTCCCAACCAAATGCCAGGCGGTTACGTCCACCATCGGTAACACGATCTACGATACGTTCGCCAATTGACTCTTTGAGTTGCTCAAAGGTCAGGTTACTTATCAGGATTGTAGGGAGTACGCTCTCATATCGGGCGTTGACAACCTCCTGCAGTATGGTCATTTCAGTCGGACTACCAAACTGAACGCCCACCTCATCGATAATCAGCAGATCCAGAGATGAGAAACGTTCAATTACTTCATCCTCGGTACTTTCTGCGCTGTGGCGCCATGTGTTTTTCACGGCTCGAGTCAGTCGCATAACGTCGGTGATTTCCACACTTGCAAGGTGATTGCGGATGATGCTTTTTGCCATGGATATGGCCAGATGATTTTTCCCGGTGCCGCAATTTCCCGTCATGACGAGCCCGGTTCCAGCCTTCAGGCGATCTGGCCAACTGGTGGTGTAACGCTGACATGCCGCGAGATTTTTGGCAGCATCCTGATTGACAGCCTGGTAGTTAGCGAATTCACATGCTTCAAAGCGTCGGGCGATCCCCGCATTGTCCATCAAATCTGCCACACGTAATTCACGCAAACCAGATTCGATGTCAGCAAGCTCCTCTTTCACGCAGTCCGGACACTGGGAATGTTTAACATTTTCGGCGCCACGAAACGCTTTTCCAGTTAGCGACATACGCTCATAGTCACCATGTTTTTCGCAGGAGACGACGTGAACTTCGCCTGACTCCCAGTTTCCCCACTGCCACGGTTTTTTATGTTCTACAGAAAAAGCCAGTTCTTCACGAAGACCTTCACGTTTCGTCAGCAGCGAATCCCTTTCCTCGCGTTGTTTGATGTTCAGCATTGTGTTTCCCCTTGTTACCAGTTGCAGTCTGATTGGCCGTAATCCTGTTCGCTGAAGCCAGATACCGGAAGCGCACTGCGACGCCCACCACCGGGAGCGGATGGAGTTTGCCAGGCTTCTTCGAAATGGCGATCAGGTCCAAAGAACGTTGCCGCCTGCTTGACGTATTGCGTGCCAACGCTACCAGTGGTGCGCACGTAGGCTGCATAGCGCTTAACGCCTGCCAGCATGTCTTCAGGTTTAACCCCGTCTTTCAGCCGAGCTTTCCAGGCCTTGAAGGCTGCTGCTTTTGAATTTCCACCAGCACGTTTGGGGTATGCCTGCCAGGCCTGCTCGAACTCGTTGGAATAGTTCTCTTTGGAAGAGCGATGTTCAGAAGATGCTTTGCCACACACGCCAATATCTTGTGATTCTTGTTTTGAATTTACTTGTGGATCATGTTTTGAATTTACTTGTGGATCTGGGGTCAGATTCTGACGGGTGAAAACGCCATTTTTGTCAGAATCTGACGGGTGAAAACCGCTTGAACGTCCTGAATCTGACGGTTCAGATTTTGAAGGTTCAGAATCTGACGGGTGAAAACCACTGGCCCGACGTTGCTGCTTCAGTGCTGTAACCTTGTCTTTCTCAACACGCGCCAGAGCCTCAAGGCGATCGGCATCCAGGTGATAAAGATTGGACGTATTGCGGTTACCTTTGCGGCGGGATTCACGGCGCAACCATCCGGCAGACTCCAGTTCTGCAATAGCTGTTCTGACAGTACTCTCCCCCAGCCCCAACTGGCGACAAATGGTTTCCACGCTCGGGTAACACATACCATCGTCGTTCGAGTAGTCAGCCAGGCGTGCCATAATCACAAGTTTGGCTCCCTTAATATCATGCGCTGCGCACGCGTCCCAGACGTTACCGAGAATTTTGCTACTCATACAAACTCCTGAACTGGCGTGATTGTGTAGCCGCGAGCTGGCTCAAGACGAACTGCAAGCCCGGTATCGAGAGCACCAATTTTTCTCACTTTCAGGAAACCTGCACGTTCAAGGGCCTTGATCTCCTTAAACATTGCCTGCTTTGAGCAGCAACAGAATTCGTAAAGTACCTGATGATCGATTACTCGCTCCCCTTCTCCATCCATGGATCCGCCCATCAAAATGCGAAGCATGACCAACCGCTGAAGTGGGTTATCGAATGAATATTTACGTACGAAGTCAGAGTGATTCATGATTCCTCCAGCATGCCGTGACATGTCACACCCCATTACCCGGGGGCGGGAAAAGCTTTGGCTTATCGGGTCTCAACTCATGAGCGGGAATCCCAGTCAAAGCTGCAACATCAGGGACATGATCCACCCCAACAACACCAACCTTCCTCCAGCGAGAAACAGATGGTTGTTTGATACCGATTGCGCGGGCTAAAGCATTAACCCCGCCAGCAGCATCAATAGCTCTCTCGATTGCTGATTTCATTTTTTTACCCATTTCATTTGATTGCTATCGACAAATAATAGCAATTGCTATTTGAATGAGCAATAGACTTGTTTATCATGCGAGGCTAAAATGTGATAGCGGAGGCTATAAAAATGCAAGAGAGTAAACTTAAGACACTAGCTGACAGACTTAACTACGCAATGAGTGAGATGGGTATGAGCCAAGGGCAATTAGCCAAAGCAGCTGATATGGCGCAACCAACCATATGGCGCATAACATCAGGCAATGCCAGAGGAACAACAAAAATAGTTGAAATAGCGAATGCTTTGGGTGTTCGCTCGGAGTGGTTGTCAAACGGAACTGGGCCGATGAGAGCCGATGCCCAACAACCGACCTCCGTAATTACCAACAAAACAGACCCAAACATCTTCAGAGTTGACGTACTTGACCTCACGGTTAGTGCAGGGCCTGGAATAATTAACAGCGAATTCGTGGAGGTGTTACGCTCCGTGGAATACTCGGTTGAAGATGCGCGCCAAATGTTTAATGGCCGAAAACAGGAACAGATACGCATCATCAACGTTCGTGGAGATAGCATGTCTGGAACAATTGAGCCTGGAGATCTACTTTTCGTCGATATAAGCGTTCAGCACTTTGACGGTGACGGCATTTACGCGTTCATATACGACGATACGTCGCATGTTAAGCGTTTGCAAAAGATGAAAGATAAGCTATTGGTTATCTCTGACAACCATACCTATCGCCCATGGGACCCGATCGAGAAAGAAGAGATGAACAAAATATTCATATTTGGAAAGGTGATCGGCAGCATGCCACAGACGTACAGAAAGCATGGGTAATCCAGCGGAAGGGCAATGAATCTTCCAGTGAATAGTTTCCAACCCGGCCACCGTTCCGGGTTTTATTTACCTCCCTCGCAGTCTCTCCGGCATCCCATAGTTATTGTTTTGAATGATATGACCAATAGTTCTGGGCGTGGAATCCAGACAACTTATAATCGCATCATTACCCTCTCTTTGGTTGTCAGGATTAATCCCAGTACTTTCACAGCATTGTGCGCACATTGCAATTCACAAGGGACTAATAGCTGTTTTTTTATTTTCATATCAATAACATAAAAAATAATAGCATCACAAATAGAATTACCTATTGCAATAACCAATAGCACCCTCTATCATTCAACTATCAAGTTAACGTAGAGGTGATAGAAAATGGTTGAACCGATAAAAACATTTAAGGGGTTGTCCATCCGCCCATGCGATGCTTTCAAGAATATATCCTTAATCACTGAAACTGCTAGCTTGCTATCTGCTGTTGACGATGATGGGTATCGTGAAATCAGCGACGTTCTCTTTGCGTTTGTTTGCAATTATGCAGATGAGGCCCGCAAGAACGAATCGGAGAAACTCAAATGAAAACTCCATTAGAAATGCTTAATGACATTGCCGCTCAGATTTCCGAAGGCAGTACTCTTCTGGAAATGATTTATAAAAACACCGAAGAAATGAATGAGGAAACTGATTGCGGCTTAGCCTGCCTCATTCGCTCTTTCGATAAAACCCGTGAAACAGCTTACACATATATCGAAGAGTTAGCAAAAGGCGAAAAGGCAGTTCAGCCCCCCATCGGGAATAGCGATGATATTGCCGATGATATTTTTTATGCCACAGTCAGCGCTGCAAAACTCAGGGAACTGGCTCACGTATATAACGAATCATATTTTTCAGGAAAAGACAGTGATGACGCCGATTGCCTGATGGCATCACTTATTTTCGATAATACGATTAAAGTACATGACTTACTGAAAAGCATCGAAACAAAATTAAATTAATTAATAAGTAGTTTAAATCACACCATCCCTGGTGGGGATACGTGCAACCAAATTTCAGCGAGGTGATATTTATGTTATTCGTTAAGGATAAAGCAGCACACAAGACTGCGCGGTTAATTGCCTCTTACGGTGGTAGCTATCTGCATATTGCCAACCTCTTTCTGCGCAAAGCATATGGGAGGTAAATATGTGGGACCCATCAACAGATGACAGCATTGAAGATGTAGCTAATTCATCCAGAAATCTTAATGAACTATTGGACCTGATGCATCTTTGTTTTAAGGAAATGAACCCTCTCCAGACTGAGCAGTTGCTTGGTCTTGCTTTGAACATCTCATCAGATATCGATATCTGGGTGAAGGCAGAGGAAAAACGACGTGAAAAATAACACCATTGAAATTTATCGCCGTCGCATTGCTATTGCAGCATTAAGCCGAATGAAGCGCAAGACTGGCGGTTATTGCCTGTCCGTTAATATGCCTGATGGAAATATTCAGGTTATCGAGATTAACGAAGAATCAATGTCAAAACTTTTGCAGCGCTTCGAAAAACAGGCGCGGACTGAATTTGCAGCAGAGGCGGAAACCTTTATTCGCCAGACATATATAAAAAGTGTCGATATCAATGGACACGCCGAATATCTGACCGAAACCGGGAAGATGATTGTTGACGAGATTTTTGCGGAATTAATTAAACACGCGAAAGAGAAATACGTATGTGGAGGAATTAACTGATGACCTCACAACAAACAATTATGCACGGGATTCAGATCCCCCCCCCAGTCCTCAACGTGGATCTGCATGTTCTTCCGGACTTCACCGGGCGTGTTGTTCTTTATATCGAAAACGGTCGTGTCACATGCGATCGCCGGCTGCTTGACGACGAACACATTTGCGCTCTGGACACTTTTATCGAAATGGCTCGCGAAATGGAGCTACGCATTGAAGAGGTTACTGGTGGCACTGACAGCAATTCGAATACCTGAACGCGTACACCTGCAGGCAATGCAGGTCCTGTTGCGATACCGGCGAAAGCGAATATATGCGCGACGTATGCGAAGAACCGGATATCTCAGCCTGAAGGTTAATCCGCGCTGGAGGCTGTTATCGAAAGACGATGGCCGGAACTGGGAAGTAATGAGTCATGAAAAATATTCAGGGGAAATAAAACGATGATCGACAACCGTACCGCCAGCACCATTGACCTGGCATTTCAAATTCACCATACGCCTGTGGGCACCCTGTTCGTCGCTATGCGGCATGGACGCATAAAGCGCTGCTTCAGTCGCGATACGGCGATCCGATATCTGGCGTTCTTCATGACCACATGGGCATTCGAGGCGTCGGGCTTTATGTGCCGCCATCCTGACGTAAAGGTGTCTCATCCGGTACACGGAGAAGCATGGGAGCGCGGCGGCGTCACGAAAGAGTATCACTTCGCCCACCAGCGCTGCGTTCGCCGGCTGCGCCGCATCTTTGCCCGTAAGCGCGATATGCAGAAGTGGTGCGAAAAATGGGATGCCATGCATGACCGCTACGTGAAAGAACGCGAAGAACTTCAGTCCAGCAAACCAGCAGAGGTACGTAATGGATCGCACAGCATTTAACCCCGAACCAACGTCAACCGGCATTCGGTTTGGAAATCGCGTGATTGGATATTCCGCAGCTATTCGTCAGCTCGACAACGGTCACTATGACAAAAACATTGCGGAAGGAATGGAACTGCTGGCCTGCATCATGGAGGCGGTAGAAAGCAACTGGATTACGCTCAACATCGATAAGCAAATCATCGTCTGGCGCTGGTTGCTCGCCGCGGTATTCATCGCTGAGGAGCAGGAGAAGAACGGGACAGTCGAAGTTCCGAACGACGAAGGCGGCGTTGATACAGCCGTTATCTATTCCGGCAAGCAAGGTGCAATCAGCGTCTACCCCGGACCGGAACGCTTTGCGCTCGCTAACCATATTGAGGCTGGCGCAATTGAAAAATACGGGCCTGCTGTTGGCCAGCAACTGGCTCTGCGGATGTATCAGGACATGGTTGTTGCTGACGACGAATCCGGTTTCAAGCTGTCCGCTATGGGCCGGGAGGGGTTCAACCTTCTCCACGACAGCTTTATCGAGCAAATCCAGACCGAAGGTATGCCAGACATGCCGATCATGCACTGAGGAAGGACGCAAATGAACACAATAACTATCAACAACAGACAGCTTCCGGCAGTCGAATATCGCGGCCAGCGTGTTGTGACGCTGGCGATGATTGATGAAGTCCACCAGCGGCCAGACGGAACTGCTGGACGCAATTTCCGAGAAAACAAGTCTCGTCTTATTGAAGGAGAAGACTACTTCGAATTAGGTTCCGACGAAATTCGTCGACACCTTCCTGACGGTACTTTCTCCAAATTTGCAGCATCAGGAATTGTACTGGTCGAATCCGGGTATCTGATGTTGGTGAAATCCTTTACCGACGATTTGGCCTGGCAGGTTCAGCGAGAGCTGGTTAACAGCTATTTCCGCACTCACGCGCCGCTGACGGAAATCGAGATGATCGCCGCAATGGCCGCCGATGCCGTTCGCCAGCAGAAGCGCCTGAATCATGTTGAAGAGCAGATCGAAACGGTCACAGAAGCTGTGGAGAACATCAAACGCGGGACCATGCGCGCCGGATATGTCGGTTACCGCCAGGTGGTCGCCAAAAGCGGCATGACTGATGCCAAGTGCAGGAATCTGGTCAATGCTTATCGCATCCCCACCGACACCCACGAATTCATGACACCAGACGGTCTCCTTTCTCGCCGGGCCATTGTGGAGTTTGAGCCGTTCATGAAGGCATTCCGCCAGATGATGTCTGAAGCTGAACCGCGCGGCACACGCTGGTATCACCCAAAGATGGGGCTGTTTCAGGCTATCGGGTGGGAGGTCAGGTAATGGCGCTCATTACGCAAAATTTCCGCCTCAACTCGTTGGCGAACCAGTACGCCTCTGCGCTGTATAACCATATTTCAGCCACCAGCGGTGATCACTTCATGATTAATGCCAATGATCAACAGATACAGGTAAACATCGTTGGTGGGGCTCAAGGCGTAAGGGATTTAATCAACGGCTACGCACTGGAGGCGCTCAGAGACAACTATCCACAGCAGTGGGAAGCGATCGGAATCCAGTTATTGAGCAAGTGTATTCATGGTAACGATCTGACAACACATGGCCGTGAAATCTGGCAAAGCATGGTCAACGACATGAGCGATACGGTAGCGGGGAATATGTGAATGAAAATCCAATACCAGGACTACGGCGCCGCGGCAAACATCGTGATCACCAGTACCGTGTTTGAGTTCCGTAAACATAACCGGGTGGTGGATGCCACCTTGCTCTGCACGCCAGCCATCATTGCAACCCGTAACGGCGTGCTTTTCATGAAGTCGGTTTTATCTGGCAAATCCCGCGACATGTTGCGGGCTAATAAAACCGTACAGCGGGAGGCCAAGCGATGAAACCATTTCTCCTGTCCATGCTGTTTGGCCTGCTGCTGGTGGCCGTCGTTTTCGGCGCGCTGATTGAATATAAGTTTTTGATGAATTACTGAGGTGCGAGATGAGGAAAATTAAAAGCCCGGTTGTGCTTATTCATAAGCGCGAAAACAGTGACACGTACGCCGTTGCAATCACCGATGGCAGCCGGGACTATCACGATTCCGTTCTGATGGCGACCATGGAACCAGACATGACGGGCGATGACGTCGATACCTGGAGCAAAACCGGCTACTACATGGCGGAGGAGATCCAGCGCTTACGCCAGCAATTGAGCGCCCCATTAAGCATCGGGGAGTTAATTCAGCGCCTTGAATCACAGACCGGCGACCGCTGGGAGAGAGTGGTTAACGATGTCACCTCTGGTAAACCGTTGACCATCACCCTTCCCGACGCCAGTTCAAAAGCGTTCTGGAGCGGTACCGGAAAGGGAGAAACATTCCATCCGGAAACATATAAGCGCTGGGTGAAAGAAGCGATCGAGAGAGCATGCGCTATCGCCCGGATCGACGTGGAGGTGAAGTGATGGCGGATATTAGCAATGGTCCTGTATCAACCTTACCTGGTCACTTTTCAGGTGTGCCGGCAGGTACGAAATGTGACGAACACCCCGACAGAGACGCCGTTCGCCGCGTCCAGGGAGAAACCGATTCGTTTGGCTGCGAGTATCACGATATGTGCCAGGAATGCCTGGATGAGTATTATCGGGAATCCCGTGAAGCCGACTATTCGGGAAAGTGCGATTGGTGCCATAAACAAGCGGATCATCTGTATCCCCGCAGGGATATTGAAGAGGGGAGCTACGGACGGGTTTATGAAGTATGCAAACCCTGTATCGATGCCGAACGCCAACGCTGGGAGGAAGAAGATGCACAAGGCATTTGAAATATGGGTGCGCCAGCGGTACGGAAACCGCTACGACCTCTCGAGGGATCAGGAAGGATTCTACTGCCGGGAAGTGGTTAAGCGGATGTTTGAAACGTGGTGCCACTGCCGTGGCCTGAATGTGGTATGAGGTGGGTATGAGTGATATTGAAATGATTAACGAAAAAGAAGTGATGCGAATGATCCGGGTTTCGTCTCGTATGACCATCTGGAAATACACGAAGCATCATAACTTTCCGAAACCGATCCGCACCCACCCCAAGCAATACTTACAATCTGAGGTGGAAGCGTGGATTTTAAACGGCGGAATTAACCAGAAATCTTTTTGATGTGCCAGAATATTTTTTCGGCGTACAGCTCATAGGCAGCTTTCTGTTCGGCGATCCAGTCATGTTTGTTGTAAACAGAAAGCACTCCGCCCAACTCATGCCCTAGCATTTTTTCAATTACGTGCGGGGCTACACCTTCCTCTGATAGCCTCGTCGCCAGAGTGCGTCTGAAATCATGTGCGGAAAATTCACCAATACCCAGTGACGCCTCAATCCTGCCGAGATATCTGTTAGCGCCGGCAATAGTCATGGATTTTTTTAGATCTGGTCCCGGGAAAAGAATATTCCCGTATGTCATTTCCGCCTTCTTAAGCAAATCATCAGCCGCGCCGAATATAGGACGCCGGATAATCCTGTTGGTTTTGCTTTTCTCTGCCGGCACAGTCCAAACACCTTCCTCGCGATCAAACTCATCAGTAACAGCCAGGCGAAGTTCGCTGTTTCTGGCGGCGTAAAGCATCAGCAACTGGTGAAGAAGCTTGTTAGATGTTGATCCCCTACTCCGTTCTATTGCCAGCCATATCTTCGCCAGTTGGTTATAACTGAGAGTGACCTCACCAACCGCAGATTTTATCCCGACATCTTTCGGCTGCAGCATCATAAGCTCAACAGGGCGGATGAACTGCCTTCTGGTGCACCAGCCAATAGCGGAACGAAGCTGCACCAGCAACTGACGCGCACGTCTTGGGTTAATGCGCTCTTCTTCAGTGAAGCGTTCAACCCATAGCCTGACGGGAATATCCTCAATCGGAATGCCAGAGAAGGCATCGCTCATGTGCTTGATGACAGTCGACCTGTAGAGTGCTTGTGTTTTTTCACGAAGTGCGATGTCAACGTAGTTCTTCTCCCAATAGTCGAGGCAGTCTTTTACCGTTGGCTTTTTTTGTGCCTTACTGCCACCGGACAGCGTACGCGGATCAATTCCTTTGTCGACCGACTCCCTTAAATCTGCAACCATGTTGCGGGCATCGCGAAGCATTATTGCCGGATAACGTCCAAGTCCAAGTCGATGCTGCTTCCCGTCCCAGCGGAAACGGAACTGAAAGCTGATAATGCCTTTTGGCGTAATGCGTATACCGAGCCCGTCAGAATCAGTAATTTCAGATGGGCCGGAATATGGTTTACCATAGATGGAGCGAAGCTTAGTGTCACTGATCGCCATTTTAATTTTCTGTACTCAATGATTTTAAGGTTTATGTACTTAATCTGTACTCAATATGTCATGTACGAACATAAACAACAATATCTAATCGTGTACAGTTATAATCAATCAATGACAAATATAGCGATAAAAACACTTTAAATCAGTTACATATAACATCAGGCGTGTACATCAGGTGACAGTTAAAAACGATAGCATACAGAGCACATTCCTCTTCCACGATTACGAAACCTTTGGCATTCATCCGGCGCTCGACAGACCGGCGCAATTTGCCGCCCTGCGTACCGATAGCGAATTCAACGTTATCGGCGAGCCTGAGGTGTTTTACTGCAAACCGGCGGATGACTATTTGCCTCAGCCGGGCGCCGTGATGGTCACCGGGATCACCCCACAGGAAGCACGGGAAAAAGGTGACAATGAAGCTGCGTTTGCCGCGCGGATCCACGCACTGTTTACGGTGCCGAAAACCTGCATTATTGGCTACAACAACGTGCGTTTCGACGATGAGGTCACGCGCAACGTGCTGTACCGCAACTTCTACGATCCCTACGCGTGGAGCTGGCAGCATGATAACTCGCGCTGGGATCTGCTGGACGTCATGCGCGCCTGCTACGCCCTGCGCCCGGAAGGCATCAACTGGCCAGAAAATGACGACGGGCTCCCGAGCTTTCGCCTGGAGCATCTGACGAAAGCGAATGGAATCGAACACAGCAACGCGCACGATGCAATGGCGGACGTCTATGCCACCATTGCCATGGCGCAACTGGTGAAGTCGCGTCAGCCGCGTCTGTTTGAGTATCTCTATACGCACCGCAACAAGCATAAGCTGGCCGCGCTGATTGATGTGCCGCAAATGAAGCCGCTGGTGCATGTTTCCGGCATGTTTGGCGCATGGCGCGGCAACACCAGTTGGGTTGCGCCGCTGGCCTGGCATCCGGATAACCGCAATGCGGTGATTATGGTTGATCTGGCCGGTGATATTTCGCCGTTGTTGGAACTGGACAGCGACACACTGCGCGAGCGTCTGTACACCGCCAAAGCCAGTCTGGGCGATAACGCCGCAGTCCCTCTGAAACTGGTGCACATCAACAAATGTCCGGTGCTGGCGCAGGCGAATACGCTGCGTCCGGAAGATGCTGACCGTCTGGGCATTAATCGCCAGCACTGCCTCGATAATCTGAAAGTACTGCGTGAAAATCCGCAGGTGCGTGACAAAGTGGTCGCTATCTTTGCTGAAGCGGAACCGTTCACGCCGTCTGACAACGTCGATGCCCAGCTCTATAACGGTTTCTTCAGCGATGCTGACCGGGCGGCAATGAAGATTGTGCTGGAAACCGATCCGCAGAATCTGCCGGCACTGGATATCACCTTTGTCGATCCGCGTATTGAAAAACTGTTGTTCAACTATCGGGCGCGTAACTTCCCCGGTACGCTGGATGAAATGGAACAGCAGCGCTGGCTGGAGCACCGTCGCCAGGTCTTTACGCCGGAATATTTACAGCGCTATGCCGATGAGTTGCAGGTGTTGTATCAGGAATATGCGGATGATAAAGAGAAGCAGGCACTGCTGAAGGCGCTGTGGCAGTACGCCGAAGAGATTGTCTGAGATTCGCCCTCCGCGCCACGGCGGAGGGCCTGTTATCACGCTTTCTGTACGGTGATGCTCCAGGCGGCATCGCCAACCTGTTGATAATCCGTAATCGCATGCCCTTCTTGTGCCGCCCACTGTGGGATCGCTTCGGTTGCCTGGGTGCAGTCAAACTCAATCACCAGTTCGTCACCGCTCGCCATTTCAGCCAGCGCGGCTTTTGCTTCAATCAGTGGAAACGGGCAAACCTGCGTGACCACATCCAGTTTTTTAATCGCCATCATTAATCCTTACGCTTAATTTGCCGCATCGGTTGCCAGACGGGCTTTACGCTGCGGTCGTACAAACACAATCCACGACGCGGTCCAGACGCCAAGGATCATAAATACCAGGCCAATCCAGCCCTGCCAGGTCATCATCGCCGTCATCACCAGACCGTTGCCGATAGAACAGCCCCCAGCAATGCTGGCGCCAAAGCCCATCAGGATCCCGCCGAAGCCACTGCGCAGTGTCGTTGCGGCATCAGCAGCGCGTACGCGGAATTCACGGCTGGCTTTCGCTGCAATGAACGAGCCGAGGAAAATCCCCAGCACCAGGAAAACGCCCCAGTTGAGGAATTTACTGTCTCCCGCCACCAGGAACTGCAGGATGTTAGCCGTCGGCGAGGTGATCCCGAGCCCAAACATGCGCCCGGTCGCTTCGCTCAGCGGCCAGGCCAGCAGCGCGATAAGACCAATCAGCACCGCCGTCACGAACGGGTGCCAGCGTTTTTCAAACAAAATATGCGCAAGCCCGGTACGGCGCGGCGGTAAAGTGGCCACCTTCAGCTTTGGCTTTTTCAGCTCTTTGCTGACCACCCAGAGCGTCACCACCAGCAGAACCGCAATCAGCGGCCAGACGGAGAGGTTCAGCGTGTCGGCAATGGAATTGTGCTCCGTGCTGTACGTCTTCAGCGTCTGGTTTAACCCGCTGGCATGAGGCGAACGCATCACCGCGCTCATCACCATGTAGGTTGCCAGCGCAATCCAGCTGCCGATTAGCCCCTCACCCGCACGATACCAGGTTCCGGTGGCACATCCACCCGCATAGACAATCCCAATCCCAAAAATGTAGCCGCCAACAACGGTACCAAGCCACGGGAACGCGCCAGCATCGTAGCGAATCACCCCCGCCTGAATCAGCGCAAAGGCACCGACGCTCTGGACAGAAATCGCGATCAGCAGCGCATAGAACATGCGGTTGTTTTTGGCGACATACATATCGCGGAAACCACCGGTCAGGCAGAATCGACCGCGTTGCATCACAAAACCGAGCAGCGCGCCGCAGATAACCCCGCTTAAAATCATTGAAAACATAAATTAGTTAGCCTGAAGAATATCAATCGGGAAATTATTCCTGACCACGCGGCGGGGAACCAATAACCAAATTCTCTAATTTAGAACAAATGGTTATGAATAATGACGGGAAATAAACCTGTGACATAAAAAAAGCCGGAGTGGTTAACTCCGGCTTCCTGCCCGGCAGCGCTTCGCTTACCGGGTCTGCAGACGTTATGAATTACTGCGCGATATCTTCGTACTGCGGAACCGGGTTGCGGAAGCTTTTGGTCACGCAGGCCAGATACACCAGACCGATACCGGCCCAGATCAGACCCAGAACCATGGAGCTCTCTTCCAGGTTAATCCACAGTGCGCCAACGGTCAGCGCGCCGCATACCGGCAGCACCAGATAGTTGAAGTGGTCTTTCAGCGTCTTGTTGCGTTTTTCGCGGATCCAGAACTGGGAAATCACAGACAGGTTCACGAAGGTAAACGCCACCAGCGCACCGAAGTTGATCAGCGCTGTCGCCGTCACCAGGTCAAATTTAATCGCCAGCAGAGCAATCGCCCCCACCAACAGCACGTTCCACGCCGGAGTACGCCATTTCGGGTGTACATAACCGAAGAAGCGCGTCGGGAATACGCCGTCACGTCCCATCACGTACATCAGACGAGAGACACCTGCATGTGCCGCCATACCGGAAGCCAGAACGGTCACGCTGGAGAAAATCAGCACGCCCCACTGGAAGGTTTTACCCGCCACGTACAGCATGATTTCCGGCTGAGAGGCATCCGGATCCTTAAAGCGAGAGATATCCGGGAAGTACAGCTGCAGGAAGTATGAGGCCCCGATGAACACCAGACCGCCAATCAGCGCCGTCAGGAAGATAGCTTTCGGGATCACGCGCTCCGCATCTTTGGTCTCTTCAGACAGCGAAGAGATACCGTCAAAGCCCAGGAACGAGAAGCACAGAATCGTTGCCCCGGTAATCATCGGCACGACGTGCGCGCCTTCCGACCAGAACGGACGCGTGCTGGTCAGCGTACCGGCACCTTCACCGTTCGAGACACCATAGATGATCAGGCCAACAATCACCGCCACAATGCCCATCTGCAGGATCACAATCAGGGTATTGAAGTTCGCCACGGTCTTGATGCTGCGCAGGTTAGAGATGGTCATAAAGGCCACCAGCGCGACGACAAAGATCCACGACGGCACGGACGGCACCAGCGCTTCAAAGTAAATTTTAGCCAGCAGGATGTTGATCATCGGCATGAACAGGTAGTCCAGCAGGGATGACCAACCCACCATAAAGCCGACGGTCGGGCTAATGGATTTCTGGGCATAGGTATACGCTGAGCCAGCAGACGGGAAACGGCGAACCAGTTTACCGTAGCTCAACGCCGTAAAAAGAATAGCGATCAGCGCAAAGGCATAAGCCGTTGCAACGTGACCGTCAGTGAGGCCTGAAACGATACCAAACGTATCGAACAGCGTCATCGGCTGCATATAGGCAAGACCCATCATGACAACCGGAATCAGCGTAAGCGTTTTACGCAATTCCACGCGAGAGGTTTTTGGAGTAGCGTTATGCGACATGGTCATTCTCCTTTACGGCGAATACCGTCGCGTAAGCAAAAAATTGCCCCATTTTCTGGATTCCTCAGCGACAACAACTGTCGGTTTTTAGTAAATATCTATCCGGTACGAAGCCCGGCCTCTTTGTATGAATGATTGGTTTGATGCAAAAAAATAACCGACGCGTATGAAAACGTCGGTTAATGTCATTTTTTGCAAGCGGCGCATTGTGCACTAAAATGAGGCGAAAACACAAGAGAATGAGAGGCTTGTCGTGAACTATTTTTTCTTAACTGCTTGATTTGTTTGTCTCGCCTTTTGTATAGACTCCAGCAATAGCACTATTTGCTAAAATTGCATCCCGCCACCAGGTGCTGGCGAGTCCTGCGGTCTGCTCATTCCACCCCATCCACACTGGTTCAAAGAGCGTTTGTGTTGCCACTTTTTTCTCGATCAGCGCCCCACTTTCCAGGAAGCGCTGCGCCAGATAGCGTGGAAGATAACCGCATCCCAGACCGCTGATTTGCAGTTCCAGCTTGGTTTTAAAATCGAAGACGGTAATTGCCTCCTGGTCATCAAGCAGTTGCGTCGCGCTTGCAGAAGAGAGAGACGAACTGTCACCCACCACAATCGCGCGATAGCGTTTGATGGTGCTGCGACTCAGCGGCTCCGCCTCCTGAGCCAGAGGATGGTGTGGCGCGACTGCAAAGACCTGCTCCAGTTCGCCCAGACGCGCAACGCTAAAGTCGCTGGAGGAAGGGGGTTCATGCATCGCGCCGACAATGATGTCTGCCCTGCCCTGGGTCAGCGCATCCCACGATCCGCCCAGCACGCCGTTAATGAATTTCAGACGCGTGACGCTGTGATGTTGATAAAAGGATTCAATCAGTGGGGCAAGCAGGGAAAAAGGGAACGTATCGTCTACGCCAATGACCAGTTCGTTCTCCCAACCTTCGTGGAGTTTAATCGCCTGCTTTTCCAGTTCCCGCACGGTATGCAGGACTTCACGTCCTTTCTCCAGCAGCATTTGTCCGGTACGCGTGAACCGGGCGCGATGGCCGCTGCGATCGAGGATCTGAATGTTGAGGTCGCTTTCCAGACGGTGGACGGTATAGCTGAGTGCAGACGGCGTCTTATACAGTTTGGCCGACGCCGCCGCAAAGCTGCCCTCTTTTTCAAGGGCATCGAGAATAATGAGCACATCCAGCAGTGGTTTCATACACGCCCCCTTGCGGTGTATGGCGACTAACTGCTGGAGGTCTGCATTACTCCAACGGCATCACCAGCGGATCGGGATACTGGTATTCAAACCCAAGCTCATTACAGATCCGGCTGCCATCTATAATTTTACCTTTACCGTTATCCGTGGAATTACGGAACTGCGGCGGCTCCATTCCCAGCAGACGCGCCATCTGCGGATAGAATACATTGCGGGCAGGATGCGAAGGCGCACATATATTATAGATGTGTCCCCCCTTCGGTGCCTGTAACAGCAGGGTGATGGCGGCAATGACATCTTCCAGATGGACCAGATTGACGCCATGCTCACCGTCAGGGGCGGTTTTGCCCGCGAAGAAGCGCCCCGGATGACGTCCTGGTCCCACCAGTCCGGCCAGACGCAGGATATCTACCGAGGTACCCGGTAAATTATGCAGCCAGTCTTCCAGTTCTTTTAGCACGCGACCGCTGGCAGTGACCGGATTACGCGCAGTTCCCTCTTTCACCGTCCCCTGCACGTCGCCATAGACGGAGGTCGAACTGGTAAAGATAATGCGCGGAATACGGTAAGCCAGCGCGCTGTCCACCAGCTCCTGCATGGCTTGCAGATAGAACTCTTCGCCGGGACCGCTGCGACGAGCCGGTAAGGTAATCACCAGCGCGTCGACATCCATCAGCGCATCCAGGTCATCTGTTTCACACACCAGCTCAGGCTCGAGCCGAAGCGGATATCCTTCGATCCCGCTCATTCTGGCCGCTTCCACGCCATCCTGGGTGGTTTTGCTCCCCGTCACCCGCCAGCCTCTGGCAGTAAGCGACATCGCCAGCGGCATGCCTAACCATCCTAAACCGACAACTGCGACCTTTTTCATCCGTTTTCTCCTGACTCCAGCACTATGTCTATAAGGCTACGCCAGCGTTTTAAGACTGACAATTCATACTATAAATATGAATTAAAAAAAGCGCTTGCTTTAAGGCGCTAAAGTGGTTTAGGTTAAAAGGCATCAAATGAATAAGCATTCATCGAGAATTTTATGACACGCGTTCAATTTAAACACCACCATCATCACCATCATCCTGACTAGTCTTTCAGGCGATGTGTGCTGGGAGACATTCAGATCTTCCAGTGGTGCATGAACGTATGAGAGAGCCCCCGGAAGATTTCTTCCGGGGGCTTTTTTTTGGTGCGCAATTCAGACAGGTTCAGACAGGATAAAGAGGAAAAGAGAATGTTAGATAACACCCGTTTACGCATAGCGATTCAGAAATCAGGTCGTTTAAGTGATGATTCACGCGAATTACTCGCCCGCTGCGGTATTAAAATTAACTTACACACCCAGCGCCTGATTGCGATGGCAGAGAATATGCCAATTGATATTCTGCGCGTGCGTGACGACGATATCCCCGGTCTGGTGATGGACGGCGTCGTTGACCTGGGCATCATTGGCGAGAACGTTCTGGAAGAGGAACTGCTGAACCGCCGCGCTCAGGGCGAAGACCCGCGCTACTTTACGCTACGTCGCCTCGACTTCGGCGGTTGTCGCCTTTCTCTGGCAACGCCCGTTGATGAAACCTGGGATGGCCCCGCCGCGCTTGATGGCAAACGCATTGCAACCTCTTATCCGCACCTGCTCAAACGTTATCTCGACCAGAAAGGCGTCTCCTTTAAATCCTGTCTGCTGAACGGTTCGGTGGAAGTGGCCCCGCGCGCGGGCCTCGCCGATGCCATCTGCGATCTGGTCTCAACCGGTGCCACGCTTGAAGCCAACGGCCTGCGAGAAGTAGAAGTCATTTATCGCTCTAAAGCCTGCCTGATCCAGCGTGACGGCGAGATGACAGACGCCAAGCAGCAACTGGTCGATAAGCTGCTGACCCGTATTCAGGGCGTTATTCAGGCTCGTGAATCGAAATACATCATGATGCACGCGCCGAGCGATCGTCTGGAAGAGGTGATCGCCCTGTTGCCAGGTGCCGAACGCCCGACCATTCTGCCGCTGGCCGGCGATCAGCAGCGCGTGGCAATGCACATGGTAAGCAGCGAAACCCTGTTCTGGGAAACAATGGAAAAACTGAAAGCGCTCGGTGCCAGTTCGATTCTGGTGCTGCCGATTGAGAAGATGATGGAATAATTGCACGCGACGGCGCCCGGTGGCGCATTCGCTTACCGGGCCTACGGGTCCAGTAGGCCGGATAAGCAAGGCGTCATCCGACATAAAAAGGAAAGTGACATGAGCTTTAGCACAATCATTAACTGGAACACTTGTTCCCCTGAGCAGCAGCGTGAATTACTGATGCGCCCGGCGATTTCCGCGTCTGACAGCATCACGCGTACCGTGAGCGAGATTCTGGATAACGTCAAAGCCCGTGGTGATGACGCCCTACGCGAGTACAGCGCAAAGTTTGATAAAACCGAGGTTGCGGCGCTGAAGGTGACCGCGGAAGAGATGACCGCCGCCAGCGCACGACTGAGCGACGATCTTAAGCAAGCGATGGCCGTCGCGGTGCAAAACATTGAGACCTTCCACAACGCGCAAAAATTACCGACCATTGATGTGGAAACCCAGCCTGGCGTACGCTGCCAGCAGGTGACGCGCCCGGTAGCGTCCGTCGGTTTGTATATTCCCGGCGGATCCGCCCCGCTCTTTTCTACCGTTCTGATGCTCGCCACCCCGGCACGTATTGCGGGTTGTAAAAAGGTGGTGTTGTGTTCCCCGCCGCCGATTGCCGATGAAATTCTCTACGCGGCGCAACTGTGCGGCGTGCAGGATGTCTTTAACGTCGGTGGCGCACAGGCCATAGCGGCGCTGGCGTTCGGCAGCGAATCCGTACCAAAGGTGGACAAAATTTTTGGTCCTGGAAACGCGTTTGTGACCGAAGCAAAACGCCAGGTCAGCCAGCGTCTTGACGGCGCAGCGATTGATATGCCAGCCGGTCCTTCCGAAGTGCTGGTGATTGCTGACAGCGGCGCAACACCCGATTTCGTCGCCTCCGATCTGCTTTCGCAGGCGGAGCACGGCCCGGATTCTCAGGTGATTCTGCTGACCCCGGATGCCGATATCGCCCGTCGCGTTGCCGAAGCCGTTGAACGCCAACTGGCTGAACTCCCGCGCGCAGAAACGGCGCGTCAGGCGCTCAGCGCCAGTCGACTGATCGTGACGAAGGATTTGGCGCAGTGTATTGCCATCTCTAACCTGTATGGTCCCGAGCACTTAATTATCCAGACCCGCAATGCCCGCGAACTGGTTGATGATATCACCAGCGCCGGGTCGGTGTTTCTTGGCGACTGGTCGCCGGAATCGGCGGGCGATTACGCCTCCGGGACTAACCACGTGCTGCCGACCTACGGGTACACGGCCACCTGTTCCAGTCTCGGACTGGCGGATTTCCAGAAGCGTATGACGGTTCAGGAACTGTCTAAAGCGGGATTCTCCGCGCTGGCTTCAACCATTGAGACACTGGCGGCGGCGGAACGCCTGACCGCTCACAAAAATGCCGTCACCCTGCGCGTTAACGCCCTGAAGGAGCAAGCATGAGCACTGAGAACACGTTCAGCGTCACCGACTTAGCCCGTGAAAACGTCCGCAATCTGACGCCGTATCAATCTGCTCGTCGTCTGGGCGGCAACGGCGACGTCTGGCTCAATGCCAACGAATTCCCGACCGCGGTCGACTATCAACTCACCCGGCAAACGCTTAACCGCTACCCGGAATGCCAGCCAAAAGCGGTGATTGAAAATTATGCGCAGTATGCCGGGGTCAAACCGGAGCAGGTGCTGGTCAGTCGTGGCGCAGATGAAGGTATTGAGCTGCTTATTCGCGCCTTCTGCGAACCGGGAAAAGACGCGATTCTCTTCTGCCCGCCCACCTATGGGATGTATAGCGTCAGCGCTGAAACCATCGGCGTCGAATGCCGCACCGTCCCCGCGCTTGCCGACTGGCAACTGGATATGCAGGGCATTTCTGACAACCTGGATGGCGTGAAGGTGGTTTATGTGTGCAGCCCCAATAACCCCACCGGACAGCTGATTAATCCGCTGGATCTGCGCACGCTGCTGGAACTGACGCGCGGCAAAGCCATTGTGGTCGCCGACGAGGCCTATATCGAGTTTTGCCCACAGGCAACGCTGGCGGGCTGGCTTTCTGAGTATCCTAACCTGGCCATTCTGCGCACGCTGTCCAAGGCGTTTGCCCTCGCCGGTCTGCGCTGTGGCTTTACGCTGGCCAACAAAGAGGTGATCAATCTGTTGCTGAAGGTGATCGCCCCTTACCCGCTTTCTACCCCCGTGGCTGACATCGCCGAACAGGCGCTCAGCCCACAGGGCATTAATGCGATGCGCGAACGCGTGGCGCAGATCCTGCTTGAGCGTCAGTACCTGGTGAATGCGCTTAAAGAGATTGCCTGCGTTGAACAGGTTTTTGACTCTGAAACCAACTACATTCTGGCGCGCTTCACCGCCTCCAGCAGCGTATTTAAATCTTTGTGGGATCAGGGCATTATCTTACGAGACCAGAACAAGCAACCTTCTTTAAGCGGCTGTCTGCGTATCACTATTGGTACCCGTGAAGAAAGCCAGCGCGTCATTGACGCTTTACGTGCGGAGCAAGTATGAGCCAGAAGTATCTCTTTATCGATCGTGATGGAACCCTGATTTCCGAACCGCCGAGCGATTTCCAGGTGGATCGCTTTGACAAGCTCGCCTTCGAACCGGACGTCGTGCCGGTGCTGCTGAAGCTGCAAAAAACGGGCTTTAAGCTGGTGATGATCACCAATCAGGACGGTCTGGGAACGCAGAGTTTCCCGCAGGCGGATTTCGATGGCCCGCACAATCTGATGATGCAAATCCTGACCTCTCAGGGCGTGCAGTTCGATGAAGTGCTGATCTGCCCGCATCTGCCTGCAGACGAGTGCGACTGCCGTAAGCCGAAAGTGAAGCTGGTCGAACGCTATCTCGCGGAACAGGCGATGGACAGCGCCAACAGCTACGTCATTGGCGATCGCGCTACCGATATCCAGTTGGCAGAAAACATGGGTATTGCCGGGCTTCGTTACCACCGCGAGACGCTGAACTGGGCGGCGATTGGCGAGCAACTCACCCGACGCGACCGCTACGCCCACGTTGAACGCGTCACCAAAGAAACGCAGATTGACGTCAAGGTGTGGCTGGATCGCGAAGGCGGCAGCAAAATTAACACCGGCGTCGGCTTCTTCGACCATATGCTCGATCAGATTGCGACGCACGGCGGCTTCCGGATGGAAATTACCGTCAAAGGCGATCTCTATATCGACGATCACCACACTGTGGAAGATACCGGTCTGGCGCTGGGCGAAGCGTTAAAACTGGCACTCGGTGATAAACGTGGCATCAACCGCTTTGGCTTCGTGCTGCCGATGGACGAATGCCTGGCGCGCTGTGCACTGGATATCTCCGGGCGTCCGCACCTCGAATACCGTGCCGAGTTCACCTATCAGCGCGTCGGCGATCTCAGCACCGAGATGATCGAACACTTCTTCCGTTCACTCTCCTACACCATGGGCGTGACGCTGCATCTGAAGACTAAAGGCAAAAACGACCATCACCGTGTGGAAAGCCTGTTCAAAGCCTTCGGCCGTACTCTGCGTCAGGCCATTCGCGTTGAGGGCGATACCCTTCCCTCCTCCAAAGGAGTGCTGTGATGAACGTGGTGATCCTCGACACCGGCTGCGCCAACCTGAACTCGGTGAAATCTGCCGTCGCGCGCCATGGTTATGATCCGATGGTCAGTCGTGACCCGGATGTGGTTTTACGCGCAGATAAACTGTTTCTTCCCGGCGTCGGCACGGCGCAGGCGGCAATGGATCAGTTACGCGAGCGCGAACTGATCGATCTGATTAAAGCCTGTACCCAACCGGTGCTGGGCATCTGCCTGGGCATGCAGCTGCTTGGTCGCCACAGCGAAGAGACCCACGGCGTCGATATGCTCGGCATCATCGAGCAGGATGTGCCTAAGATGACCGACTTTGGTCTGCCATTGCCGCATATGGGCTGGAATCGTGTGTATCCCAAAGCGGGCGATCGTCTGTTCCGTGGCATTGAAGACGGGGCATATTTTTACTTCGTCCATAGCTATGCGATGCCGGTCAATGCCTACACCACCGCCCAGTGCCACTACGGCGAACCGTTCACCGCCGCCGTGCAAAAAGATAACTTCTTCGGCGTGCAGTTCCACCCGGAGCGATCCGGTGCCGCTGGCGCGCAGTTGCTGAAAAACTTTCTGGAGATGTGATGATTATTCCGGCTTTAGATTTGATCGACGGCACCGTCGTGCGTCTCCATCAGGGCGATTATGCACAACAGCGTGATTACGGCAGCGACCCGCTACCGCGTTTGCAGGATTACGCGGCACAGGGTGCCGAAGTGTTACATCTGGTTGATTTAACGGGTGCGAAAGATCCGGCGAAACGGCAGATCCCACTGATTAAAACCCTGGTCGCGGGCGTGAACGTGCCGGTTCAGGTGGGCGGTGGCGTACGCACCGAAGACGACGTTGCGGCGCTGCTGGCTGCGGGTGTGGCTCGCGTGGTGGTCGGTTCCACGGCGGTAAAGTCGCCGGAGAAAGTGAAAGGCTGGTTCGAGCGTTTTGGTGCCGATGCGCTGGTCCTCGCGCTGGATGTCCGCATTGATGAGCAGGGAAACAAGCAGGTGGCCGTGAGTGGTTGGCAGGAGAACTCCGGCGTTTCGCTCGAACAACTGGTGGAAACCTATCTACCGGTGGGTCTGAAGCATGTGCTCTGTACGGATATTTCTCGCGACGGCACGCTGGCGGGCTCAAACGTCTCTTTGTATGAAGAGGTGTGCAAAAAGTATCCACAGGTGGCCTTTCAGTCCTCTGGCGGGATCGGTGATATCAACGACGTCGCCGCATTGCGCGCAACCGGCGTGCGCGGCGTGATCGTCGGACGTGCGCTGCTGGAAGGTAAATTCACCGTTAAGGAGGCGATCCAATGCTGGCAAAACGTATAATCCCGTGCCTTGACGTTCGCGACGGTCAGGTCGTAAAAGGCGTGCAGTTTCGCAATCACGAAATCATCGGCGACATCGTCCCGCTGGCGAAACGCTATGCCGATGAAGGCGCTGATGAACTGGTGTTCTACGATATTACTGCATCCAGCGACGGTCGGGTGGTTGATAAAAGCTGGGTTTCGCGTGTCGCGGAAGTGATCGACATTCCTTTCTGCGTGGCGGGTGGGATTAAGTCGGTCGACGACGCTGCCAAAATTCTCTCGTTTGGTGCAGACAAAATCTCCATCAACTCGCCGGCGCTGGCAGATCCGACGCTGATTACCCGCCTGGCGGATCGTTTTGGCGTGCAGTGTATCGTGGTCGGTATTGATACCTGGTATGACGCTGAAAGCGGAAAATATCATGTTAATCAGTATACCGGCGACGAAAGCCGCACTCGCGTCACCACCTGGGAAACCCTCGACTGGGTGCAGGAAGTGCAAAAGCGCGGTGCCGGCGAAATCGTCCTTAATATGATGAACCAGGACGGCGTGCGAAACGGCTACGACCTGGAGCAGTTGAAAAAAGTGCGCGCAGTATGCCGCGTACCGCTGATCGCCTCCGGCGGCGCGGGCACCATGGAACACTTCCTTGAGGCCTTTCGCGATGCCGATGTCGACGGCGCGCTTGCCGCCTCCGTCTTCCACAAACAAATCATTAATATTGGTGAATTAAAAGCGTACCTGGCAGCACAGGGCGTGGAGATCAGGATATGTTAACAGAGCAACAACGCAACCAACTGGACTGGGAAAAAACCGACGGACTGATGCCTGTCGTCGTGCAGCACGCGGTGTCCGGTGAAGTGTTGATGCTGGGATATATGAACCCAGACGCGCTGGATAAAACCCTTGCAACCGGCAAAGTCACCTTCTTCTCACGCACCAAACAGCGCCTGTGGACCAAAGGCGAGACGTCAGGAAACTTTCTGAACGTGGTCAGCATTGCGCCAGACTGTGATAACGATACCCTGCTGGTGCTGGCGAATCCGATCGGCCCCACCTGCCATAAAGGCACCAGTAGCTGCTTTGGCGACACCAGCCACCAGTGGCTGTTCCTGTATCAGCTTGAACAGCTGCTAGCCGAGCGCAAAATGGCCGACCCGGCAAGTTCCTATACCGCGAAACTGTACGCCAGCGGCACCAAGCGTATCGCGCAGAAAGTCGGTGAAGAAGGTGTCGAAACCGCACTGGCAGCCACAGTGCATGATCGCTTCGAACTGACCAATGAAGCGTCGGATTTGATGTATCACCTGCTGGTCCTGTTGCAGGATCAGAATCTCGACCTGACGACGGTCATTGAGAATCTGCGCAAGCGCCATCAGTGATCTTAAGGCGTAAAAAAACCGGGCGGGGCCCGGTTTTTATTGCATGAATCAGGTTACTGCGCTTTTGGTTTGTAGTTACGCAGCGCGTTACGTCCCAGCACTATGCTTGCACCAATTATGGCCCCAAGTAGAGTCGCGAGAACCAGCGTGATCGATTTCTTCGGGCTATCGCGATAAACAGGTAACGTTGGCTTCATCACATAGCGATAAGCATGAATGCTATCCGTATCAACCTTCAGTGCCTTAACCGCTAAAAGATTCTGGCGGGTCAGGTAGTAATCATCGGAGAAGGTTAACGGGCGAGTCGCTTCATTATTCACCATCGATGAAAGCGCATCGCTACCCAGCATAAACATCGTGTCCTGAGAAACCTGATCCGCCTGTTGGATCTGCGGCAGTTTGATCTTTGATTGCTCAGCCACTTTCAGGGCCTGATTGATTTGCGCGAGCCGCAGTGATTTTTGCTCTTTTGCCACCTTTTCCTGGGCTTCAAGCGAATGCTCTAAATCAGACGCGCGGGTTTTAATACTCATCGCGAGGTCGGTATTGATTTCCCTGGAGACCGCTTCGTCAACCTGCTGGATATACTGGGACAACGTTTTTTGCGCAGATTCGGCAGTTGTAGCCTGGTAGGTAACTTTCAGCGGAAGAGATTGACCTTTCACAGACGCGCTAATGGTCAGTTTTTCTGGCTGTTCCTGGTTATCAAGCGTTTCAGAAAGCGCGGCGAATGCCGAGTTGAAACGACCTATCACACTGGACTGAACATCGTACACCTTTGGCGCATCCTGACCATAAAGGATACTCATGGCATTGGTATAGGTCGCTAACTGACCGGCGTCCGGTTGAGTGATTATCGCCGTCGAGGTCCATTTCTCTTTCGCGACCGCCAGGTAACCTGCAGCCAGGATGATAGCCACAATAATGCAGAAGATCACTGTCACTTTACCGCGCCATACCTGAATCACTAAATCAATCAAATCAATCTGTTCCGGTTCGTGGCTACGCCCGGACATGTTGTTATTTTCCACTGTCATCACTACCCTAAATAAGAAAAGGCCTAAACTCGCCACAGTTTAGCGATAAACGTAATTTATGCCATAGGAAATTTGACAAGATCTTGAAAATTCTGATGGGCTTTTAGCCCCTTGTCAGGGGCTTCCTTCCCATTTAACTTAACGTTCAATCGCTGCCAAAGAGGTCTCGGGTATAGACTTTCTCAGAGACATCTTTGAGTTCCTCAGCCATACGGTTAGAGATGATCACGTCAGCCTGTTGTTTAAACTGCGTCAAATCGCGCACGATACGCGAGTTGAAAAACGTCTCTTCCTGCATCACCGGTTCATAGATCACTACTTCCACACCTTTGGCTTTAATACGTTTCATGATCCCCTGAATGGAGGATGCGCGAAAATTATCTGAGCCGCTTTTCATGATCAAACGATAAATCCCGACTACCTTTGGTTTTCTGGCGAGAATGGCCTCAGCGATAAAGTCCTTGCGAGTGCGGTTAGCATCAACGATCGCGGAAATAATATTATTCGGTACTGACTGATAATTAGCCAGAAGTTGCTTAGTATCTTTTGGCAGGCAATAGCCGCCATAGCCAAATGAGGGATTGTTATAGTGGTTACCAATGCGTGGATCCAGGCAAACCCCTTCGATGATCTGACGGGTATTTAAACCTAAACTTTCAGCGTAGCTATCAAGTTCGTTAAAATAGGCAACGCGCATCGCCAGATAGGTGTTGGCAAAAAGTTTGATCGCCTCCGCTTCGGTAGAATCCGTAAACAGCGTTGGGATATCTTGCTTCACCGCCCCTTCCTGAAGTAATGCAGCAAAACGCTCAGCTCGTTCAGAACGCTCGCCGATGACAATACGAGACGGATGCAGGTTGTCATAAAGCGCCTTACCTTCACGCAAAAACTCGGGAGAAAAAATAATATTTTGCGTTTTAAACTTCTTACCCATCGCCGCGGTAAATCCAACCGGAACGGTAGATTTAATAATCATCACGGCATCGGGATTAATTGCGATGACATCCTGAATGACGGATTCTACGCTTGAAGTATTAAAGTAATTGGTTTTCGGATCATAATCGGTCGGTGTTGCAATAATAACGTAATCCGCATTTCGATAGGCACTCTGTTTATCCAATGTAGCCTTAAACTTAATTTTCTCCGATTTTAAGAACTGTTGAATTTCTTTATCGACAATCGGAGATATCCGATCATTCAACATTTCGACACGAGAGGGGATGATGTCTAGCGCGACAACATCATGATGCTGCGCGATTAGCAGACCGTTGGACAGTCCAACATACCCGGTACCGGAGATGGTAATTTTCATTGCATGCTCTCAGAATTAACTTAATTAGACATCATGATGTATTTGCATCCTGACAAGTTATTATTGTTTTAGCGCCTGAGCGAATAATGTGTCAATGAAGCCTAATACAATTAGGATTTTCTTTATCATCCTAAATGGTCAATATTAAGTTAATATTAAGCAATGAAGATTATGCAATAAGAATCAAGATAAAAAAAAGCCCGGTCTTAACCGGGCTTTTTGACAAACAATGTGATTAATCCATCCATTCGGTATGGAAAACACCTTCTTTATCAGTACGCTTATAGGTATGCGCCCCAAAGTAATCACGCTGTGCCTGGATCAGGTTAGCCGGTAGTACTGCGGCACGGTAGCTGTCGTAGTAGGCCACGGCGGCAGAAAATGTCGGTACCGGGATGCCATTCTGAACAGCGTAAGCAACGACATCACGCAGCGCCTGCTGATATTCATCAGCAATGTTCTTGAAGTACGGATCCAGCAGCAAATTGGCAATATCCGCATTCTTCGCGTAGGCATCAGTGATCTTCTGCAGGAACTGCGCACGAATAATGCAGCCTGCGCGGAAAATCTTCGCGATCTCACCGTAATTCAGATCCCAGTTGTACTCGTCAGACGCTGCACGTAGCTGAGAGAAGCCCTGCGCATAGGAAACGATTTTACCGAGGTACAGCGCACGGCGCACTTTCTCAATAAACTCAACGTTATCACCCGCAGGCTGCGCTTTCGGACCGGACAGGACTTTAGAAGCAGCAACACGCTGATCTTTCAGTGATGAGATGTAACGTGCAAAGACCGATTCAGTAATCAAAGACAGCGGTTCACCGAGATCCAGAGAGCTTTGGCTGGTCCACTTACCGGTACCTTTGTTAGCCGCTTCGTCCAGAATGACATCAACGAGGTATTTACCCTCTTCATCTTTTTTGGTGAAAATGTCTTTGGTGATGTCAATCAGGTAGCTGCTCAGCTCACCGTTGTTCCACTCAGTAAAAGTGCTGGCCAGTTCTTCATTTGAGAGATTCAGGCCACCTTTCAGCAGAGAATAGGCTTCAGCGATAAGCTGCATGTCGCCATATTCAATACCGTTGTGAACCATTTTCACGTAATGACCAGCGCCATCTGCACCGATGTAGGTCACGCAAGGCTCGCCATCTTCAGCGACAGCCGCGATCTTCGTCAGAATCGGCGCTACCAGTTCGTAGGCTTCTTTCTGACCGCCAGGCATGATAGACGGTCCTTTCAGCGCGCCCTCTTCACCACCGGACACACCCGTACCGATGAAGTTAAAGCCTTCAGCAGAAAGTTCGCGGTTACGACGAATGGTGTCCTGGAAGATAGTATTGCCGCCATCAATGATGATGTCGCCTTTATCCAGATACGGTTTCAAAGAATCAATGGCAGCATCGGTACCCGCGCCCGCTTTCACCATTAACAGGATACGACGAGGCGTTTCGAGAGATTCAACAAACTCTTTCACCGTGTAGTAAGGCACCAGTTTCTTGCCTGGGTTCTCGGCAATCACTTCTTCGGTCTTTTCACGGGAGCGGTTGAACACGGAGACGGTGTAACCTCGGCTCTCGATGTTGAGCGCCAGGTTGCGCCCCATCACTGCCATGCCGACGACGCCGATCTGTTGCTTAGACATTACATACTCCTGTCAGGTGTGGTCACCACGCGACGTATGCGCGGCTTGAATGTATTGCAGATGTTAACTTAGTTTAAGGCTTTGGGGATAGCGGAAGATG
Organism: Citrobacter amalonaticus Y19; assembly: GCF_000981805.1. Taxonomy (NCBI): domain Bacteria; kingdom Pseudomonadati; phylum Pseudomonadota; class Gammaproteobacteria; order Enterobacterales; family Enterobacteriaceae; genus Citrobacter; species Citrobacter amalonaticus. Next base: position 2,353,225 of record NZ_CP011132.1, read on the forward strand.
CTCCAGACTATCAATGGTCAAGTGACATGATAAGAAGCGAAGATCAATTACTGATATTGTTATTTTTCGATAAGAAACATTAATTACCAGTCTGGAAAGACCTTGGCATAATTCGAGTCAAACGGACCTTCCTTAACTTCCATCATCAGTGCTTGTTCAGATATACACTCCACACTATGTATATCTCCCGGAGAGATTTCAACAACAGAAGTATCCGCATTGTCGCCAGCAACAAACTCACTCACGACCGCTCCCGATTGATTGTAAAGACAGACCTTTATCTTGCCTTCCATTACAATAAACATTTCCCACTGATGGGGCAATTCATGAAAATGGGGTTCAACATAGCTACCTTTAATCAGGCCAATAAGCAGGCGCTGAACTTTGTCATCATGACTGGAATGCAAAAGTGAATGTGCACGCAGCCTTTCCGATTTTCGGGCATTATCATATAACTCATGCAACTCGGTACGAGTGATGACACGCATAATCCGTCTCCAGTCTCTGTTCAATTGACTGCGCAGCAGCAGTTACCGAAAATTGCTCATGTAGCAAAGAATTAGCTCCATCGCCGAGCTTCCTACGTAACTCTGGCTCTAATAACAAACGTTTAGCCGAATGGAGCAGTTTGTCATCTTCCCCATTAATATGAATAAATCCGGCTCCACTGTCATTTACCAAATCCGCAAGGTCGTTACCCGCATTGACACTTCCCAAAATAGGAATAGATTGCACCATATATCCTAATAGCTTTCCGGGAAAGTTATGTGACGAGTGTCTTGCAGAAAGTGAGAACAAGCCAACATCAATTTCCGAAAGGAGAGTTTTAAACTCACTCTGATTAATAGATGCTAAATAAGTAAAATTGGTTAATCCCCAATCGCTTGCAAGAGAATTTATCAGCCCTACCTCATCCCCTTGCCCAACAAAAAGGAAATGGGCTTGCTCGAAAGAACGCATATTGCGTGCCAAACGCATTAAATTTGCCATATCCTGAGCGTGTCCAATATTCCCTCCATAGAAAAAGATAAATTTTTCCTGAAGGGATAAGCGCGCTCTAAATCCCGATGTAAGAATGTCTTCATTTTTCATCACAGGCGTCATGCTGGCCCAGTTTCTCAGGATCTCACAGCGATATCCCACATTACTGGACTGAAAAACCTCACGATTCTTCTCGGACATAAGGCCAATGCAATTAGCCTGCTGATAAGAATATTTCTCAAAAAACCTGAAATATCTCTCTATCAAAGAACCTTCTTTTATCATCCCGGCATCAACCACCCATCTTGGGAATAGATCCCGGAGTACCAGATACGCTGGACAGTTACAGCGCATCTTGATTTTTTTAACCAGACCTCCCCAAAAAATAGTTGGAGAATAGTAGATTACACCATCAAAAGTAGACGCCGATATCAAACTCTGAACTGCCTTCCAGGCTTTCAATGACAAGAATGTCTCATTCATTGCCCGCAGGATATGACTAACATCTTTTAGAGGACCACTTCTGAATCTCCAAATTGTTATCCCGTCTATTTTTTCTACACGTAGAGAAGTATTCTGTTGACAATTGGGAGTAATAACAGTGATGACATGTCCGCGAGATTGCAATTCAAGGGCCAACTCATGAAACATTTTTGCGCCTACCCGAGTACTGTCAGGTAAATAATCATCAATGATTAGCACCAATTTCAAAGCGACTTTCTCCATATAACACGATTAACGTAATCCGTATAACTCAGTATTATCCGAAGAACTTTGTCTGAAACATTAGGTGCTATATAGTCGTTAACTTTATTAATTAGCCTCGTGCTACCACGAGGTTGGTTCTCAAGAATATTAATAGCTTGCAAAATTCTATCAATACTCATCCCTGTGAACATCGCTGCTCCCTCTTCGAAACCTTCAGGTCGTTCCTGAGCTTCCCTAATATTTAGAGCAGGGAAATTTAAAATAGAAGATTCCTCAGTAATGGTTCCGCTATCACTTAATACAACTTTTGCATCCATCTGTAGGCGTACATAATCACTAAATCCTAGTGGCTTTAAAAGATTCACTAGAGGATGAAATTGTAAGTTTAGCGCTTCGATTTTCTTTCTTGTTCTTGGATGTGTAGAAACAATGATCGGATATCCGTATTTTTCAGCCAGCTCATTTAGCACTTGTACATAGCTATGGATATTTTTATCAGAATCAACATTTTCTTCACGATGAACACTAACCAAAAAATATTCTTTCGCTGTCAAAGATAAATATTGAACAATGGTAGATGCCTTAATTTTATCATGATAATAATTTAACACCTCATCCATTGGGCTCCCCGTTTTAATTATTAAATCTGGTCTGAGCCCTTCTCTGATAAGATATTCTCGTGCAATGTCACTATAAGGCATGTTAACATCTGCGATATGATCAACGATTTTTCTATTAATTTCTTCTGGTACACGCAGGTCAAAGCAGCGGTTACCAGCTTCCATATGAAAAATAGGAATTTTTTTACGCTTGGCTGTTATAGCTGCTAAAGCACTATTTGTATCACCAAGAATTAATAAAGCATCAGGTTGGAATTTTACAAATACTTCTTCTGATTTACTGATGACTTGTGCCATAGTTTCAGCAGCACTACTCCCAGCACATTCTAAAAAAACATCAGGTGTACGAATACCTAGATCATCAAAAAAAATTTGATTAAGTTCATAATCATAATTTTGACCAGTATGTACTAAAGTATGTTCACAATAAGCATCAAGTTTTGCAATAGTACGTGATAGCCTGATAATTTCAGGTCGTGTGCCGACAATAGTCATCACTTTCAATTTTTGCATGGAGAATACCTCGTAACATAGTCATTAAACATAAACTTAATCAACTCATACCACGTTGGTGGAATAAATCCAGTTGCTTCTCTCAATCTTGTTGAATCAAGCGAGCGATCAATTATCAACGTCTCGGATTTATTTATTTTAATAGATTTACCATATATCTCTGAAACCAATGAGATCAATGTGCATTTATCTATTGGCTCGGCCGAGAGATGATATAACCCCTTTAAGCTATCATTGACTATAATTTTCTCAGCCAAAAGTTTAGCAATATAACAAGTGGGTAGACCAGAAAATATCGCCTTTGAATAGCCATTCACTTCAGTAGATTGACTTAAGAACCAGTCAACTAAGCTAACGGAGGAATTAAGCTCATGGCCAATGATAGATGTTCTTAGGGTTAAGTGTTTGCCGTAATTGACCTCACCAAGACATTTCGACTTACCATATAGGTCCGTCGAATTAGGTATATCTGACTCACGGTATAACCCTATTTTTCCATCGAATACACAATCTGTAGAGAATTGAATAAGCCTGGCATTGTGTTTATTGCATAAATCCGCTAATTGATGAGGTAATAAAGCATTAATTTTAATAGCATCAACATGTTGCTTGGAGATTTCATGCTGTTTAATTAGACCAATGCAATTTATAACAATATCAGGGTTAACTGATTTCATCGCATTGTCGATGCTATCGATATCGGTAGCGTCGACATCAAGAATAATATTCTTTGCTTGTGGATTAAAATATTGCTCTTTCCCAAGAAGATTGCGTGCTGTGCCAGTTATATTCAGGTTTTTATAGTCATTTAGATTGGCATAAAGACTATAACCAAGCATCCCTGTAACACCTAAGATCATGACATTCAACATTATACTCCTTCCGGAATAAAGAGATGACCATTTTCAATCTCACGGATAAAATCAAGTTTTCGCAGAAGTGTCTTCATACCTTCAATATCTAATTGATGCGTATTATGAGAATTATAATCCTCCACTAAGCTAAGATTCTTATCACCATGTTCAAAATACTTGGAATAATTAAGATCACGGTTATCTGCGGGCACTCGATAATAGTTCCCTTCCTCTTGCGCAACAAACATCTCTTCACGACTACAAAGTGCTTCATATTGTTTTTCGCCATGACGAGTACCAATAACATTGATTGGATGTTTTGGCTTATGCATGATATCTAATAATGCCTTAACTAAAATATCTATAGTCGCTGCTGGTGCCTTTTGTACGAATATATCGCCATTCCGTCCATGTTCAAAGGCATATAAGACAAGATCAACCGCATCATCTAATGTCATCATGAAGCGGGTCATATTAGGGTCTGTAATAGTGATAGCATCATCATTAACAACCTGTCTGATAAACAGTGGAATCACAGATCCTCTGGAAGCCATGACATTGCCATAACGAGTGCAGCAGATAGTTGTGTTTGTATGAGTTAAATTGCGACTTTTGGCAACGATGACTTTTTCCATCATTGCTTTAGAAATCCCCATTGCATTGATTGGGTATACGGCTTTATCAGTACTTAGGCATACTACTCTTTTTACTCCATGAGTGATGGCGGCCTCTAAAACATTCTCTGTACCTAATACGTTTGTCTTAACCGCTTCCAAGGGATAGAACTCGCACGATGGTACTTGTTTTAAAGCAGCGGCATGGTATATATAGTCAACACCGCGCATAGCATTTGAAACACTCTGATAATCGCGCACATCACCAATATAGAATTTCAATTTATCTGATTTGAAATGCTTACGCATGTCATCTTGCTTTTTTTCATCTCGAGAAAAAATTCTAATCTCATTTATTTCTGTATTTAAAAACCGTTGGAGAACAGCGTTCCCAAATGAACCAGTGCCACCTGTTATTAAAAGTGTTTTATTCTTAAACATTTTTGTCTCCAATTATATCAAGGTATTCCCAAGTTTTAAGCGCTGTTTTTTTCCACATATAGTCTTCTCTCAAGGAGATAGATTTTTTACTCATTTCGTTCAGCTCTGCTGGATTATTCAAAACTAAATTTATTTTATGTGCAATATCATCAGAATCTTTTTCATCGAAATATAGTGCCGAATCTTTCGCAAACTCTGGCATAGGTTCAGTTTTAGATGCAATAACAGGAAGTCCGCATCCGATGGCTTCTAGTAGAATATTAGGGCAATTCTCACACGAAGAAGGATAAACAAATAGTGCCGCAGACTTATACACAGAGGGGAGTTCCTCATAGGCTACTTTCCCTTTGAAAATAACCTGTTCTTGAAGGTTATTTTCTTCAACAAAGTGTAAGCAATCGGAGTAAGCGGGCTCCATCGGTTCACCAACAAGAATCAGATGATAATTTTTTTTCAGGTAATCAGGTAAGGATGCATATGCCTTTAATAAATTCAAATGGTTCTTATATGGTTCAAATCGGGATACGTAGAGAATGTACTTTGTCTCACCTTGACTTAAAGCTAAATCAGTCACTATGTTAGGAGTAAAATGATCAGATATTCCATGAGGTATGACCTGATAAGATTTTATTTCTATCATGTCTTTAATTTTATTTCTGGCATAATTAGAAATAAAAATGACACTATCAGCTGTCTTCATAGTACGTGACATCAAAGTTTTTAATATTATATTTTTTATCTTCAATTTTCGACCAGGAAGCTCACTTAGAGCTTTCGAATCAAAAGGCAGCATGTTTCTAAACATTGTCACTTTGGGTATCCCAAAAGTGAAAACGGTGAAATCCATGCCGCCAGGAACAAATAGTATATTCCTACGAAGAATCAACAGTAAGAATGGAAGATAGAAAAACTCCCACAACATCCTGAAAAATATATTATGGCTGGCGAACTTAGTTTCTAAATATTTAATTCTTTTATCATTTGGAATTATTAACTTATCAGGACAGGTAATGTAAATCTCACACTCTTGATCAGGTATATTAGTTAGTAAGTTGCTGATATAGGTTTTGCCTCCTCCAACCTTAGCTGATAGCGCATTAATAAAAATTCGGTGCATAGTTAATCTCCAACCAAACTCAAATACTGATCACCAATGGAGGAAAGAGTTTTTCCAGTTAGTATTTCGTCGACAATTTCTCTTGATAAATTCTTATTAACATTGTCAATAATGAATTTCTCTATCTGCGAGGAGTGTGTATTTCTATCTATATTAAGAACAAGGGGATAATTATTGAAGCTTGACAATCCTGTTGAGCTAAGGAAATTTAATATTGGCTTACCTGTCGCCATGCACTCGTAAATTTTACTTGGCGTCATGGGACATGACTCATTTTCAACGTTGATTATTATATCAAATGACTTCATTAAATGTAATGCTTCATGTCGCTCAACAACTCCATGATATATTAATCTTCCTGAATCAGATAAGCTAGTTCCATTCAACGGGCCGTAAAAATCAAATTGACACTTTGCAGCAAACAGGTCCGGTAAGCCAAGAATCTTTTCTACTACTAGATCCGGTTCCCTGATACCTTTGTGAAAGGCCCCAACATATCCGACCTTGTATTTCTCACCAAATTTAGGTTCAGAATTGGTATAGAAATCATCAATATTGACCAGATGAGGTATTACTTCAAATTTGCTAATATCTGAATGTGCACTTTTATATAGATTGTAAGTTTTCTCATTGGTAAAGGAAATCAGGTCAGCAGCATTAAATATTTTATTCTCGACCCAATGATTTAGCTTTCCATATAAAAAATAATTATTTACTGGCATCTCTGAAGATACGGAGAAAGGATCTCCAAAGTCAACAATGAATCTAACTTGATCATTGATCTTTTTATAAAAATAAGATGCTATTATTGCTGAAAAAGTAGGGCTATATCCCACGACAAGGTCATATTTCACTTTTCGCCTTTTGTAAACCTCATACAACGCAAGCGGAAGCCAGTGCCACAGTCCATCAGGCCAAAAAAACTTTCTGTATAAGTACTTAGAAATCGATATGAATTTTGATTTGAACAAATTTCTTTTTATTGGAATACCTTGAGTAAGACCGATGTCATTTTTCTTGATTGTATATGGGAAATTTACTCTACATATTCCATTCTCTTTATCATTCTCAGAGGCTTGTCCACCACAAATATAATCCACGCTATGATTATGTTTTAAAAAGTAGTCCCGCAGTAATGACCACCTATAAGAGTGTGCTGTTGTGCTTGGAGGATAGTGAAAGTTTATTATCAATATTTTCATATATTATCTTTTTACCAAATTTCAAAGAATACAGCCCAATTAAAATAAGAGCAGGTATTATCAACATAACATATCTAGAATTTATCGTTGGGTTGAGCAGCCAAACTAAGAAGAAAGCGGGTACAATTGCCATAACATATTTTGCTTTTGTTTTCATGAAGAGATTATATCTTACATAAACTCTAATTATCCATGGCGACAAAATGATAAAAATTATGACTTGTGGAATATTTTTTAACTTTGAGACATCGATTCCATATTCATAGGTAAAGTCAAATGAGCTCAAAATACTATATAGCGACTGCGCAAGTCTGACTGGATTAAATAATAGGGACCCTATCCCGTAGTTAATGTTCATTTGATATATAAAGGCACTGAGTCCATCACTTAAAGTGCTTTCATCTATAATGAGACTTTGATATCTACTTATATATCCATTGAAGATTGATATTGACAAATACGCAATAAATAAATTTCTTACTGTTGGTTTAGTATAAATGAAAAACAAATACACACATATTATCGCGGGCAATTGAATTCTTATAAAAAAAGAAAACAAGAAAATAAGAAAAATACCGGTTTTATTGTTATATAGAGCATATTCCATTAACTTAAACAATATAAATATTGTAAAAACATCTTTGTTTATCAACTGCGCAAAGTACCAGAAGCTACAATTGAATACGAACAACCATGTGACTATAGCGTCAAGATTAAGCTTTCGAACTATCCTTTTAAAACTAATGAAACATAAAAAAAAGACAAACAAATTGAGAAACAATGATAATCTTTCAGGAGTTATATCAACTCCCATGAACTCTAATAAGCTAAAATAAACATAATATACAAAAGCGATGCCAATATTATTTATGCCAACAAAATTTACATTCCCGTTTTTTAAATTTTCGTAATTCTCAAGATAGATATAATGATCAATTATATTCGCTGGATAAAAAAAGCCGCGTATTGGCTCATGGCTATCAATGCCAACAGCAACAAACTGGAAATAATAAACAATGCAACATACACTAAAAATAATGAACATATAATATGATATTAAATGTTTAAGCACTGCATTTGCCTGGAATCTATTCATGCTATTCTCTATATTAAATTATCATATTACCAAGAATTATTATTAGTAATGCGCACAGGGTATATAAAACACATCTGGAATATTTAAAATGATACGCTTTTTCAGAAAAATAATATGTTGCAAGTAATAATACTATTGTCCCAACTACCGTAGACTCAAGAACATTGTTTATGCTTTTGGAAAACAACATCAGTGAAATAGTCACGGCTACTGATAAGAAATAGGCATGTGATATGTATTTTGTTTTCCCCGATAATCTTACTCCGGTTTCTAATATATCTTTTGTAATTAATAATCCAGATGGGAGTATGGCGATAAATATTAATGATTTCACCTCTTTATAATCACTTTGAAAATATTTATCTAGTATCCAATAACTACCATAATGAAGTGCTGCGGCGCTAAGCAGCACAAACGATAATAGCAATTTTAAAATTTTGTTAATCTTAGATTCTAAACTATCATTTGCTTCATTTTTATACAAATAAGGATTCCAGGCCATTGTAAAAGCGATATATAATAACTGAAATGGAGCGGCAAATTTGACTGAAAGTCCAAGCAGTGCAACTGTTGCGGAACCAAAATATGATAAAACTATAAATCTGTTTCCAAATTGAATGAAGAAACTACCAATTCTAGCTGGAATTTGTGGTAATGCGAAATTTATTGATAATTTTAATATGGAAAAATCTGGTTTGATTTCCCTGATGCATTTTCTTTTACTCCATAGAATGGAGGCCACACTTAATAAAAACACCACCAACCAGCCGGAAAATATTCCTACAACATAGCCAAAATTTGCCAACTTCTCAACAACGACCAACAGATAAGTAACAATTGATGTTACAAGCACTTGTGATAATGTAATTATATAAAATACTTTTTCCTGTTCAGAATATCTGAAATAGATCATTAAAATCGAGGACAAATTATAGAAGACACAACTCAAAGCTATGATTCTTATATTTGTGGACTCGATGTCTGAGTCAAACAATGAAAATGATATTTTCTTTGACAAAATCGCCGTTAAAAAAAATATAATGATAGAAAAAGAAAATGTTGCGATTAGTATGGTGTATGTATAGTTTAATTTATCTTCTACTTTATACATGTACCGCTGAATTGCTGTTTCAAGCTGTAATGAACCGAGTATAATTATAAAATTAAATAATGCGACAAGTACCTCTATACGCCCATAATCCTCTATGGGCATAGCAGAAAGATAAAATGGCAACAGTAATATAGGGAGCATCCGCGATGCACCTGTAACTCCACCATAAATTAGTATGTTTTTTAAGAGACTATTATTTAACATCTAATGTGCTTATATACCAGGGCATAGATTCTCTAATACCATCTAAGATATCATGTGTTGGGACATACCCTAATAAGCGCTTTGCTTTGTCTATGTTAGCTTGAGAGTGGCGAACGTCCCCAGCTCTAAAGTCCTGATAGACTGGATTCTTTTCATAAATAACATTATTATCTTTCAACGTATCTTTAAGTGCTTTAAACAGTTGATTAAGCGTCGTACGATCGCCAACTGCAACGTTATAAACCTGATCTCTTGCAGACGCATCAGACTGTGCCGCAAGAATATTCATTTGCACAACATTCTTAATAAAGCAAAAGTCTCGACTTGTTTCGCCATCACCATTGATAAATAGTGGTTCGTCATTGATCATTGCAGCAGTCCACTTAGGTATCACTGCAGCATATGCCCCATTAGGATCTTGACGTTTCCCGAATACATTGAAATATCTTAACCCAATAGATTTGAATCCATAGGTTTTCGCAAATACTTGCGCATATAGTTCATTTACATACTTTGTCACTGCGTATGGAGATAACGGATTGCCTATATTCTCTTCAACTTTAGGTAATGCGGGGTGATCTCCATAAGTAGAGCTACTTGCAGCATACGTGAAGCTTCTGACATTGGCATCTTTAGCTGCAACTAACATATTAATAAAGCCCGATATATTTGTATTATTTGTAGTGATTGGGTCTTTAATTGAACGAGGTACAGAACCTAATGCAGCCTGATGAAGAACGTGGTCTACTCCTTTAACAACTTCCACACACGTTTCTGGATCGCGTATATCTCCTTCAACAAAAGTAAAAGCAGACCATTGCTCGGTTGAAACCGAGTTTCTGACCTCATCAAGATTTTCTTGATGTCCAGTTGCAAAATTATCTAAGCCAATTACTTTTTGATTGAGTTTTAATAAGGTTTCTAATAAATTTGAACCTATAAATCCTGCAACACCTGTAATCAACCAGCTTTCAGGTTTAGAAGACAAGATATCTTCAATTTTCTTAAATTTCACAGAGCATCCTCACTGACATGCAGCATCAAATTATCTTAAAGACGAATATCTACCAGGTTAGGATCGATGATATATTTCAAATCATAAACAACGCCATCATCTCTGATTAGCCCTTTAACGTCTTCTTTACTCATGTTTTTAAATTGAGAGTGTGCAACAGCAAAGATTACGCCGTCATACTTCTTATCAGACAATGTGTTTAATACGTTAATTCCATACTCATGGTAGGCTTCTTCGACATTTACCCATGGATCATATATATCAACGGCCACATTATATTCTTTCAACTCGGAGAAGATATCGACAACTTTTGTATTACGAAGATCTGGGCAATTTTCTTTAAAGGTTAGTCCCATAATGAGGACATTAGCACCTTCAATCTGTAATTTTTTCTTAAGCATTGCTTTAATAAGTTGCGATGCTACATACCGACTCATGCCATCATTTATTCTGCGACCAGCCAGGATGACTTCTGGATGATAACCTATCGCTTGTGCTTTATGAGTTAAATAGTAAGGATCAACACCAATGCAATGTCCCCCAACTAAGCCTGGTCGAAATGGTAAGAAGTTCCATTTAGTACCTGCGGCCTTTAATACTTCTTCTGTATCAATACCTAGCTTATTAAAAATCATTGCAAGTTCGTTAATCAGTGCAATATTCAGATCGCGCTGAGTGTTCTCAATCACTTTTGCCGCTTCGGCCACACGTATCGAAGATGCTTTATGGGTTCCTGCTGTGATGATGGTTCCATATAACTTATCGACAACCTCAGCGATTTCAGGTGTTGAACCCGAGGTTACTTTTTTGATCGTTGTCACGCGGTGTTCTTTGTCACCAGGGTTGATGCGCTCCGGACTGTAACCGGCAAAGAAGTCCGTATTAAATGTCAGGCCAGAGATCTTCTCAATAACAGGGATACATACTTCTTCTGTTGCACCTGGATAGACGGTTGATTCGTAGATGACAATGTCATCTTTTTTAATAATTTTTCCGAGTGTTTCCGAGGCTTTAACGAGAGGTGTTAAATCAGGTTGTTTATATTCATCAATTGGCGTTGGTACCGTTACGATGAATACATTGCATGTTGCTAATTCTTTATGATCGCATGAATATTGAAGAGAGTGCGCTTGTGTCAGTTCGTCAGAAGTACATTCTAACGTAAAGTCATTACCAGCAGACAATTCTTTAATTCGTTTCTCATTGATATCAAAACCAAGCGTCTTTATTTTTTTGCCAAATTCAACAGCTAAAGGTAAACCAACATAACCCAGCCCAATAATTCCTATTTTATAATTTTCAAGATTAAAGCTCATTTTACTATTCCTGAGAAGTAACTTTAAAAGATTTAATTGCTAACTCTTTCACCTAACATGCAGCGCTTAAATAGCCAACAATGATGTGATATGCAGTCGTACCGACGTATTAATACAGACACGCTACCGCCCCTGGCTTTACAGCTACCAGTGCACTGCGTACTCTCACAGACGTGTTGAGCTCTGCTTTCTCTTCCGCAAAGCCTCTAAACTCAAACACTAATTGTCTTACCAATTGATGTCAGAAACAAGAAGAAATATTATAAAAAGCAGTGCTAAATTTTGTAGTTAACCTAATGAAAATAGAGATTTTTTCCTGAAAAAGAAAAAACGGCAGCCACATTCCTGGCATACTTACATCATCGCCTGGAATGTTGACTACCGTTATTTATTTTTACGCCCTGAGTTGGGCGTCTATTTTTTAAACTTACTCGCTAAGCAGCTTCTCAATGCCCTTGCGGAACTTCGGCCCTTCTTTCAGGTTACGTAGCCCATACTTCACAAACGCTTGCATGTAGCCCAATTTTTTACCGCAGTCGTAGCTGTCGCCGGTCATCAGCATGGCGTCAACAGACTGTTTTTTCGCCAGTTCTGCAATCGCATCAGTTAGCTGGATACGACCCCAGGCCCCCGGTTCAGTTCTTTCCAGTTCGGCCCAGATATCCGCTGATAGGACATAACGCCCTACCGCCATGAGATCGGAATCCAGCGTCTGCGGCTGATCCGGTTTCTCAATAAACTCGACGATACGGCTTACCTTACCTTCGTTATCCAGCGGATCTTTCGTCTGGATGACGGAGTACTCGGAAAGGTCGCCCGCCATACGTTTCGCCAGCACCTGGCTACGCCCTGTTTCTTCAAAGCGCGCCACCATCGCGGCAAGGTTATAACGCAGTGGATCGGCACTGGCGCTGTCAATGACGATGTCAGGCAATACGACCACAAAAGGGTTATCACCAATTGCCGGACGCGCGCAAAGAATGGAGTGGCCCAACCCCAGTGGCTGCGCCTGGCGCACGTTCATGATGGTGACACCCGGAGGACAAATGGACTGCACTTCCGCCAGCAACTGGCGCTTCACGCGCTGCTCAAGGAGTGACTCTAGTTCATAGGAGGTGTCGAAATGGTTCTCAACGGCGTTTTTAGATGCGTGAGTGACCAGAAGAATCTCTTTAATACCTGCAGCTACAATTTCGTCGACGATATATTGAATCATTGGCTTGTCGACGATCGGTAGCATCTCTTTGGGAATCGCCTTGGTGGCAGGCAACATGTGCATACCCAGACCCGCTACCGGTATAACTGCTTTCAAATTACTCATTATTTCATCCACCTGTAAAATGGTTGCTGAATTATAGCCTTTTGACTCGTTTTAGCCAGCATGAATTAGTTAGAGGAAATCATCGCTGCTTTGTGACTGATGCTACGCCGCTCGGAGTTAAATTGCAGTAGCCATAATCTTAAGTATGGACCAGTTTCGCCAGGAATGGTCGCAAATCACCCCCTCCCCTCCGGTAACCGGAAGTTGATTGCTTCAACATTCACCACATGATGGTTTATCCGGTCAATGTCCACCGAGCTTTGCCCTTTCTCATTCACCGCGTGTACGTTTGCCAGCGACAGCAGCGTGTCGTCTTTCGCCGTGAACTTACCGCGCACATCTTTACGCAGGTCAAAGTGCATTTTCAGCGCTGGACCGGTTACTGATTCCTGCATCACCTTGATATTACGTAAAAAGAGATGCTGGGGCTGATTGTGCAACTCCAGCGTCGCCCGCTTCATCTCAATGTTGGTCAGTGCGACGAAAGAGGTCGCATTACCCGACGAAATTTGAATGCCGCGCAATGTGTATTCAAGCTGCGTGTTATCCAGCGTGATATTATTGAGTTTGAAATTTTGCGGGATAGACAGATATTTTCCTTTGACGACACCGTAACCAATGAGCATCCCGGCACTGTTGACCATGTCGATATTATCAATCACGAAATTATCACAGCCGTAAATAGCGACCGTCGCATTGTCGATGCCCGCCTTCTTACTGAAATCCGGGGTGATGTTCTTCGCTTTAACATTGCGAATAACAAAGTGTTTTCCGTTTTCGACATGCACCAACTGCCGACAATCTGACCCGGTAATGTTAGCAACCACAAAGTTTTTGACCGTTTGCTGCTCGGGATAGGTATTGTCGTAGGTGCTCCCCGCGAGCCCAATGCCAATCCCCCAGTTAATCTTGCCGTTGGTACAGTTAATCCGTTCAATGACGTGGTCGGAAATCAGGATATTGCTGTCGTTAATCGCGACGTTCCATTCGATGGCGTCACCCTGCAAGTCACTGAAGCGACAGTGAGTAATGCGCGCGCCGTCCACCTGATTGTGGAATCCCTGGCGCAGTATCGCGTAGTTGGCCTGAGTCACCGTGAGATTCTCGATGACCAGATTGCGCATCACGCGCGGCTTTTTCCCGCCGATATAAATTTGTGTCACCGGCCCGAAACCGCTCATCGTAAGCCCCGTTATCGCGCAGTCGGAACCGCGGACATCCAGCGTGATATTGTGCAGGCTACCGCCCTTCTCGCCTGTCACCTGACAGGCATCCTGGAGCACAACGCGACCGCGACCGTTGCCGCTCAGACGGCCCAGCACATGCAGCGTTTTTCCCGGCGGGATAAAAATACCGGTATTGATGTTCTCACACACCAGTCCCGTCGGCACCACGACGATCTCTGCGTCGCTGAAGGCCTGTTTAAACGAGGCAATCCAGTCTTTCGCATCGTAATCCTGGATATTGACGGTTTTACGGGACGCAACGGCGCGGGCAAAGGGAGAATGGAGGGCGGGAAGTACGGCAAGCGCGGAGCTTGCCGTCAGGAAGGTACGTCGGGAGAGTGTTTTCTCTGGCATACAACCTCGGTTTACATCGTTTGCAGCAGGCTGGCCAACTGACGGTTAATCACCTGCTGATTAAAATCATGTTCAACTTTTTCACGCGCACGCTGAATAACAGGTTCCAGCGTGTGGTGGTCAATTTGGCTGAACGAGACGAGCTGTTGCGCCAGCGCACTGGCATCGTTTTCCGGCACCAGCCAGCCGGATTTTCCGGCATCCACCAGTTCCGGGATCCCACTGTGAACGGTTGAGACCACCGGGATCCCCACCGCCATCGCTTCCATCAGTGCCACCGGGATCCCTTCCATGTCGCCATCCGCACCGGTAATCGACGGCAGAAGAAAGACATCCGCGTTATCCAGCATCGTTTTCACTTCATGGCTGGGCTTAAAGCCCGGCATATCAATCACATCATCGAGTTGATACTGCTCAATCAGCGTACGTAATCTCCGCTCCCAGGGCCCCATGCCCAGAATGCGATAGCGAAACGCCACGCCCTGCTCCTTCAACTGACGGCAGGCCTCTATCGCCACATGCAGCCCTTTTTTCTCAGTCAGTCGCGCAACAGAGATAATCTCCAGCGGCGTACCGGGTGTTTTCACTGGCCGGTGCGTAAAGCGCGTCATGTCCACGCCCATTCGCGAAACGGCAATCTTCTCGGGAGGACAGCCCATGCTTCTCAGCCTTCCGGCCCAGAGATCGCTAATCGGCAGCATCAGGTCGCCACGGCGGAACAGTTGCTGGTATTCGGGCGTGTAATGATTAAGGACGTCCCGACTGGAAATATCGATACCGTGGAAAATCGTCGCAATCTTGCCCTCAATGACTCCCAGCTCACGCAACTTTGCCGCCGTCACGCCCGCCGGACCAAAATGAGCGATAAAGACATCCGCACGCAGCGGTTTACTTACCTGCGCACAAATCGACGAAAGGATCAGATTGCGTGATTCATCGCCGTAGCGGGTGAAATTGAGTGATTTCCAGGTCGCCGCCCGGCGCAGTCCCGGCAGCGTTTTTATAGCCCGGGAGCGCAGCTTTGCCAGACGTCCCTGCGGCTCATCCTGCAACCAGCGCGTTCTGGTCGCCAGGCCATATTTTTCCCAGGCCGCGTGCGTATTTTGCGTATCGCCTTTCTGCAAGGCGACAATCTCAACGTCAAAGCCCATATCGATAAACGCGGTAATCTGATTGAGGACGAAGGTTTCCGACGACAGCGGGAATTTCAGTAAAAAGAAGCTGACCTTCATTTCCCCTCCCCGATGCGTGTTAACACCGATTCCACCATGCGGTATCCCTGCTCGCGTTCGCGCCGCACCGCCTGCGCAAGACGCTCATTAATCTGCGGTAGTTGTCCCAGCGTATCCGCCACCATCGCTTGCAGACTGCCATCCAGCAGATGACGGATATCTATCGCCATCTCCGGCATCCCCAGTTGCTGCATGATGCCCGCCGATTTGTGTTCGTAATTAATGGCGATGGCAGGCGTTGCGAAGTTCATCGAGATAATCGCGGAATGCAGACGCGTACCGACCGTCAGGTCGCAGGCGCCGAGGATCTTGCCCATCTCCAGGTCGTTCAGTTCATCCATCACCACGTGGTAGCGCGCCGGATCGCTGACGTGCTGGCGCAGATTCAGCGCCACCATGCGGTCATCTTTGTTATAGCTGTCGATGCCAGTACAGGTGGACAGCGCGATAACCTGATACCCCTCGTCCAGAATGCGGTTTACCACGCCGGCGAAAGCCTTCTCATAAGCCTCCTGCGTGGTGCCCAGCCGTTTATCAAACGGCGCCAGTTCGCGCAGGGTAATCGCCACCGTTTTCTGCTGCGTCGCCACATCCAGCCAGTGTCGTACCGCATACCCTGGTTCAAAGTCCGCCTCGTGATGATCCACCAGCCACGCGGTATCCACGCCGTGTTCAACTTTTTCGGTGGTGATTTCACTGCGTTTCATGAGATCCAGACTGACGGACTCACGCAGGAACAGCGCATCACAGTGACCGAAAACATAGTTAGCCAGTTGATTAAATTGCGGATCCTGGAACGGCCCCACGCTGTGGCCTATCATGTACAGCGGTTTTTTCGCCATAAAGGTACACAGCGCGTGTTCAAATTGCGGAACACCGTACAGATCGACGAAGAACGAACCGCCCACCTGAATGATGGCGTCATAGCCCGAGAGCAGACGCACGAAGTCGGTAAAGCCCTGAGCAATCGCGATATTTCGCAGCTTGCCGGTATCGGTAACACGGGAAAGCAGTACCTGATGCTGGTAGCGACGGCGGAGGACTTTTTTCACCCGCCCCACCACGCCTGCCGCGCTGTTGTGCTGTTTCATCTGTAAAAAGAGCGGATCGCCCATCACCGGACGATTCAAAAGCCAGGAAGAACTCACCGGGTAGCGGCTCATGACATCCACTTCCGCGTCCGGTTCGAGGCGGTTAATGGCGTCCAGCAGGCCGCGTAGAATCGCGCTATCGCCACGGTTGCCGCAGGTATGGTTGCCCAGAATCAGTAATTTCATTTCACCCTCGTAAAATCGTTGCCGGATGGCGGCTATCGCCTTATCCGGCCTACAGCGTTATTTCCCGGTCCAATAACCGAAGCGCCATGCGCCCCGTAGGCCTGATAAGCGCAGCGTCATCAGGCATGGTTTGCCGGATGACGGCGGTAAGGTTCAACCTGCGCGAAGCAGGGTTTTCATTTTTTCGCTGCGACAAAACTGGCGCTTCATCTCCACCACCAGCGGGTGGCGCGAGAGCACGATCATTACCGCGAACGCCAGCACACCGGCGATAATCTGTGTCGCCAACAGCACGCTCAGCGACAGATGCCCCTGCAACGCAATGCCCAGCCCATAACTCACCGCCAGCGTTGGCAGTGAGAGATAGAACGGCAGCCACAGGCTCAGAATGTACTGACGATAGCTGGAACCCAGCACCGGTTTAATCATCACGAAATAGCTCAGAACGGTGTTGATGATTTGCACCAGCAGGAAGCCCAGCGTCACGCCGATCGCGCCTGCCATCTGCCCGCCGACAATAATCGCCGGGATGAACAGGAACGTTTTAAACACATTAAATTTAAAGCTGATGTCCACGCGCGCTTTTGCCATCAACAGCGAGCCAATCGGATTACCGACCGAGCGCAGCAGTCCCACCACGCACAGCAGTTGCAGCACGGGGATGATGCTGTTCCACTTCTCGCCAAAGACCAGCGGCACAACATGATTGGCAACCACCATCAGGCCAAGCAGCGCCGGAAAGTTAATGATCCCCACCACGGAAAGCAGCTTGTAAAAGTTCACGCGCAGCTTCTGCGTGTCGTCCTGAATTTTGGCAAATGCCGGGAACAGCACGCGGGTGATGATCGGGTTAAGCTTCATCGGCGGCACCACCGCCACGTTGTACGCCAGGTTATAGCCCCCGGCGACGCCAGCGCCGAGAATGCGCGCCAGCACCAGCGTGGAAAGGTTGGTATTGACATAGTTGATGATGCTGTCCGCCGTCAGCCACGCGCCAAAGCGCAAATTCGAGGAAACGGACGCCAGCGAAAAGTGCAGGCCCGGACGGTAGATCTTGCGACCAAAGTAGCCAAACAGCAGCGTGCGCACCGCGCTGTTGACCAGGTAGCCGAGAATGGCGGTCATCGCCAGCGGCCAGAAATGCGCGCTAACGACGGTAAAGGTAAAGCCCGCCAGCACGGCGCTGGTTTCAATCATCCCAATCTTGTTGAACTCCAGTTCTTTCTGCATCAGGGCGCGAAACTGTTGTCCGTGTGGGATCACCACGAACGCCAGCGACAGCGTTTTAATCAACGGCGCCAGATCCGGGTTATGCAGCACATTGCCAATGACATCGCTAAGCAGGAAGACTGCCACACAGACGACGATTCCCAGCCCAACGTTCAGCCAGTACAGCGTGGTCAGCTCAAGGTGGCTTATCTCCTTGCGTTGAATAATCGAGTTGGCAATACCGAAGTCAGACAGTGTATCGGCCAGCGCAATGATCACCAGCGATACGGTCAGCAGGCCGAACTGGTGGTTATCGACGATCCGCGCCAGCACCGTCATCTGGATAAGCCCCAGACTGATGATGATCACCGTGGCGATAGCCGACCATTTCGCGCCGCTGATGGTTTTTTCACGTAAGCTCATAACCGTTCCTCAGTACGCCGCTTTGTTGACAAAGCCTTTGAACACCGTCAGAAAAACGATCCTGATGTCGAACCACACGCTCCACTCACGGATGTATTCCAGATCGTACTCCACGCGTTTTTCCATTTTCTCCAGCGTGTCGGTCTCACCGCGCCAGCCGTTGATTTGCGCCCAGCCGGTGATCCCCGGCTTGACCTTATGGCGCAGCATGTAGCCTTCAATCAGCTGACGATACTGTTCGTTATGCGCCACCGCATGCGGGCGCGGCCCGACGATGGACATCCCGCCGGTCAGTACATTGATAAACTGCGGCAGCTCATCCAGCGAGGTACGACGCAGGAAGTTACCCACGCGGGTGACGCGCGGATCGTTCTGCGTCGCCTGCGTAACGACCGTGTCGTTCTCCATCACCTTCATTGAGCGGAATTTCCATACCTTGATTGGTTTACCGTCCATGCCATAGCGGGTCTGACGAAAGATAATCGGCCCCGGTGAACTCAGCTTCACCGCCAGCGCAATGCAGCACAGCACCGGGGAGATCAGCAGCAGGATCAGCGTTGCCAGCACAATATCTTCCGCGCGCTTAAGCAGACGGTTAATCCCCGACAGCGGCGTGTCATACAATGGCACCACCGGCACACCGCTCACCTCTTCGATGCGGGAATGCAGAATGTTAAAGGTAAACACGTCCGGGATGAGGATCACCGAACAGGTGGTATCCGCCAGTTCGCGCACCAGTTTTTTCACCCGCGCGCCGTCGCACATCGACATGGCGATATAGACGTTATGAATGCGCGACGCTTTGGCATCTTCAACCAGTTGTTCCAGGTTCCCTGCCCAGTCTGACGTCACGCCACCCGGTTTCGGGTCGTGATAGACGCCGACCACTTCAAAACCCAGCCACGGTTCGTTGCGAAAGCTGTCGAGCAGCGACTGCCCGGCAGGCAGATCGCCCGCAACCGCCACCCGGCGCGTGTTATAGCCACGATGACGTAACCAGCCTGCGCCATAGCGGATAAACGAACGACAAAAGACAAGCCCGACGCTGGTCAGCAGATACCACGCCAGCCAGATGGCAAGGCGGTTGTCGAAATCGGCGTTAAACGCCACCAGACCAGCAGTAAAGACGAGGCTAAGCGTCCAGTTTTGCAGCAGAAGGGTCAGCTCTGTGGCAATTTTGACGCCACGCCATGAGCGATAGAAATCGGTGATGCCGCCCAGCATCTGAAAAACAACCAACGTGATCAGCGCCACCAACAGGTGCATATACAGGAAAGGCAATCCACTGACTTCGCAGACAACCCACAGCCCGCCAAACATGATGGTGATATCTGAAAAGCGTTGCACCATAGAGATTAACGATGCATTGGTTTTAGCCCGTTCGCGCTTTTTTAGATTTGTCATCGTTGTTCCTGTTATTAGCCCCTTACCCGCCAGCGAGTAAGGGAGATCTGACCTTACTGATTCAGTAACGTAAGCAGAGTGCGCGTTCGCGCTTCCATCAGCGGAATATCCCCGCGTGACTCCACGTTCAGGCGAACCACCGGTTCGGTGTTCGAGGAGCGCAGGTTGAAGCGCCAGTCGACAAACGACATGCTGATGCCATCCGTTCTGTCCACCGCCAGCGCCTCGCTGGCGAAGTGCTGTTCCACCCGTGAAATTGCCGCCGCCGCGTCGTCCAGCAGGCTATTGATTTCGCCGCTCGCCGGGAATGCCGCCATCCGGTCACGTACCAACTCACCCAGCGACTGCCCTTTCTGGCACACCAGTTCCGCCACCAGCAGCCACGGGATCATCCCGCTGTCGCAATAGGCAAAATCACGAAAATAGTGGTGGGCGCTCATTTCTCCGCCGTAGATGGCATCTTCACGGCGCATCCGTTCCTTGATGAAGGCATGACCGGTTTTCGACATCACCGGGGTGCCGCCCGCCGCCGTCACCACATCCACCGTGTTCCACGACAGGCGCGGGTCGTGGATGATTCGGGAGCCCGGCTGTTTTTCGAGGAACGCTTCCGCCAGCAGGCCGACAATGTAGTAGCCCTCGATAAACTGACCTTTCTCATCGAACAGGAAGCAGCGGTCGAAATCGCCGTCAAACGCGATACCCATATCGGCACCGTGTTCTATCACCGCATTTCGGGTGTCGGCGCGACATTCCGGCAGCAACGGGTTAGGAATACCGTTCGGGAAATTGCCGTCGGGAAGGTTGTGTACTTTGATAAATTCAACCGGCACGCCCTGCGCCTTAAAGCGCGCTTCGATAGCGTCCACCACCGGGCCTGCTGCACCGTTACCGGAATTAATCACCAGCTTCAGCGGGGTGAGATTTTTCACGTTGATGTAGCCGAACAGGTGGTCGATATAGGCGTCACGCAGGGTTATTTGTTGGTAACTCCCACGCTTTGCGTCGTTCACGGGCGGGAAGTCGTTGGCTTCCGCCAGACGCTGCACGTCTCGCAGACCGGTATCGCCGCTGATGGGGCGAGCCCCTTCGCGCACCAGTTTCATCCCGTTATAGTCCATCGGGTTATGGCTGGCGGTCACTTCAATCCCGCCATCTACGCCGAGGTGGAAGGTGGCGAAATAGATCTCTTCGGTGCCCGACAGGCCGATATCCAGCACGTCAACACCCGCGTCCTGCAACCCTTTCGCCAGCGCCAGCTTCAGCGCTTCGCTGGTCAGACGCACGTCGCCGCCCAGCACAATGGTTTTCGGCTTGAGAAACTCGCCGTACGCACGGCCAATCCGCCATGCAATCTCTTCATTCAGTTCTTCGCCGAGCCTGCCGCGAATGTCGTAGGCTTTGAAACAGGTTAATTTCGTCATGTTTTTACCCTTCTTCAGGCAACAGTTGTCCCTGACCCGTTAATGGCCAAAATTGTTTTGTTGTTTTTTGCCGTAGGCCGGATAAGCAACGCGCCATCCGGCGGTCATTGCCTGATGGCGACGCTTCGCGTCTTATCAGGCCTACACGCTACAGAATCGTAGACCCGGTAAGCGCAGCGTCACCGGGCGCAATAAAGGCGTTACACCCGGCCGTAGCGATCTTTAAACCGCACCACGTCATCCTCTTCGAGGTAAGAACCCGAGCGCACTTCAATCAGATCGAGTGGAATTTTTCCGGGGTTTTCCAGACAGTGGGTGGCCCCCAGCGGAATGTAGACAGACTCGTTTTCACCGAGCAGTTTGATATCACCGTCAATGGTGACTTTGGCAGTACCGGCCACCACCACCCAGTGTTCAGCGCGGTGATGGTGCATCTGTACCGACAGCCCCTCACCCGGTTTCACGGTGATGCGTTTGACCTGATAGCGGTCGCCGGCGTCGATGGAGTCATATTTGCCCCACGGACGGTACACTTCGCGGTGAATATGGTGCTCGTGGCGACCATCGGCTTTGATTTGTTCAACCACTTTCTTCACGTCCTGCACCGCATGACGATCGGCGATCAGTACCGCATCTTTGGTCTGCACCACCACCAGATCTTTGACGCCGACGGTGGTCACCAGACCCGATTCGGCATAGACATAGCTGTTCTCGGTTTTATGGCTGATAACGTCGCCGTGGTGGACGTTTCCCTCGGCAGTATGGGCGCTGATTTCCCACAGCGAGGACCAGGAACCGACATCGCTCCAGCCCGCATCCATCGGCATCACCACCGCATCCGCCGTGCGCTCCATCACCGCGTAATCGACGGATTCTTCCGGGCAGGCCAGGAATGAGGCTTCATCCACGCGGATGAAATCGAGATCCGGATCGACCGCGCTCATCGCGTTTTCGCAGGCTTCCAGAATATCGGGACGGTATTTCTTCAGCTCTTCCAGATAGCGTCCGGCGCGGAACAGGAACATCCCGCTGTTCCAGTAATAATCCCCGCTGGCGACATAAGCCTGAGCCGTTTCCAGATTCGGTTTTTCCACAAACTGCGCAACCTCAAACGCCACGGCATCTTTCTCGCCGGGCGTGACATCGCCGCGACGGATATAGCCGTAGCCGGTTTCCGGTAGATCCGGAACGATACCAAACGTGACCAGCTTTCCGGCTTCGGCATACGGCATGGCGTTTCGCACCGCGTCACGAAAGGCGTCTTCGTTGGCAATCACGTGATCTGCCGCCAGCACCAGCATCAGCGGGTCGCAGTCCGGACGGTGGCGTTTTGCCGCCAGCGCCGCTAAAGCAATCGCCGGCGCGGTATTGCGTCCTGCCGGTTCGAGAATAATGTTCTCAGTCAGTTTGTTGAGCTGGCGCAACTGCTCCGCGACGATAAAACGGTGCTGCTCGTTGCAGATAACGACCGGGCTTTCGCACTCCACGCCGTTCAGACGACAAATGGTCGTTTGCAGCATGGTGAGATCGCCTTTCAGGCACAGAAACTGCTTGGGATAAAGTACGCGGGAAAGCGGCCATAAGCGGCTACCGGAGCCACCGGCCATTACGACCGGATAGAGTGTTGTCTGACTCATAATTAATCCCCGAATCCCCTTCATTCTTCACGTTGCAGGTGTGTTGTCTTTCCTCGTTCACCCCAGTCACTTACTTATGTAAGCTCCTGGGGATTCACTGCGTCGCCGCCTTCCTGCAACTCGAATTATTTTGGGGAAATATCATTCATAAATTGACGTAACACGTTCTCTTTATCGAGCGTGCGTTCGGCATATTCACGTGCCACCGTGTTGTTTTTGGGCATAGCGAGCGCCATCGCGACCCCGGCCACCAGCGCGTCGACCGATTCCGGCTCAACGCAGACCGCGATGCCTGCAACGTTGTCGCAAAGCTGACCGAGTTCCGTCTCCGGTTCTGCGGTAATCACCGCATTACCGCCCACCGCCAGAATGTTGGTCAGTTTGGAGGGCAGAACGGCATCCGCCGCCCCGCGTTTTTGCACGACCAGATGGCAATCGCCCATCTTCAATAGTGCAGGCAGCGCCTCGTACGGTTGCAGCGGGAAAAACAGCACGTTGTGCAGACCGCGCTCGCGGACCATTTTCTCCAGCCGCGCTTTACCGCCGCCCTGACCGACGATGGCGAAAATGAGCGGCTGCTCACGCAGTTGTTCCGCCGCCGCAATCACGTTTTCCAGCCCCTGCTTCTCGCCGATATTGCCGGAGTAAAGAATGATTTTTTTGTCATCCGGCAAACCAAGCTGTTGGCGCAGGGTAATGACCTCGTCATCACTAACGTTTTGAAAACGGGCGACTTCCGACCAGTTAGGGAAGAAGATCACCTTCTCTGCCGCCACCCCTTTCTCCTGCGCTTTATTCATCATTGAGCGGGAGATGGTGGAGACATTGTCGACGTTATGCAGGCCACTGCGCTCGAAAGCGGTCGCCAGTTGCGCCACTTTGCCGCTTTTACCCTTGCCCGCCAGACCGAGGCCCAGCATCGCATCGACCTCGTAGTCCTGAATGTGCAGCACGGTGCGGGCACCGGAGAGTTTTGCCAGCAGGCGCATCCCCGGCGTACAAAACAGCGTGGGCACCACGCCAATAATGCGATCCGGCTTCCAGCGACGCTGCGCCATCAGCGGGAAAAAGCTGCTCAGGGCAAAGCTGCCCAGATGCAGTAATCGTTTCAGTGTTGATGGCTGCTTTGGCACATACAACGGGCAGCGCCAGACGGTGGCGTCGCCCTCTTCCCGGCGATAGCGCCAGGCAGAGTAACGCTCGCCGACTTTCCACTGTGGGTAGTACGGTGGTGCGGTGATGACCCGCACGTCATGGCCTTCACGCGCCATCCACTCCACCATTTCACCGGTGTATTTGCCGATGCCGGTGAGTTCTGGTGAGTAGTTGATGCCATAAACGAGGATTCTCATAATCCCGGCGCCTTAGCCTGACATTCCGGCAAAAAGTACGCCCGACTGTTGTCATGCACGTTGTCGCTCGCCAGCAACGCCGCAGGCGTCAGCCAACGGTAAGCGTTGTGCTGCGCGTCAGGCAGAGACAAATCGCGCGCCTGCACCCGCAGACGGAAACCGAGCACGATGTAATGCGTCGAGAAGTCTTCGCCGGAAAAGTTATCGTCATAGAAATGCTGCCAGACGCCATAAAATTCCCCGGCGGACAGCGGTAAACGTTGTCCCAGTTCGGCTTCGGTCAGGCGTTCGAAGGCCACACTCAGCGGCTCATCTTTTTGCACCCGCCCACCGGGCACAAACCAGTAGCCCTGCGCCGGGCGGTTCAGTCGTTTGCCCAGCAGAAATTCCCCCTGCGCGTTTTCCACGATCAAATCAATGGAGACAAGCGGCGTGGAACGCACGACGGTGGCAAAATCTTCCTGACGTAAAAACATGTTTACCCCCGGAACCGATGCTGATTCTCAAGGAACCACTGGTACGTGCTGGCAAGACCTGCTTCCAGTGAGATCTCGTGATACCAGCCCAGTTGATGCAGACGCGCCACATCCAGCAGTTTTCGCGGCGTACCGTCCGGCTTCGTAGCGTCAAACACCACGCGGCCTTTGTAACCCACAACCTGAGCGATGGTCTGCGCCAGTTCACGAATGGTGCAGTCCACGCCCGTACCGACGTTAATGTGCGACAGCATCGGCTGGGTGTTTTCCTGCCAGACTTCGCTGTCCAGTTCCATCACGTGGATGCTGGCCGCCGCCATATCATCGACGTGCAAGAACTCACGCATCGGCGTCCCGCTTCCCCACACCACCACGTCCGGCGCGTTCTGCACGGTCGCTTCGTGGAAACGACGCAGCAGCGCCGGGATCACATGCGAATTGCTCGGATGGAAGTTGTCATGCGGGCCGTACAGGTTGGTTGGCATCACGGAACGATAATCGCGGCCATACTGGCGGTTATAGGACTCGCACAGCTTGATACCGGCAATCTTGGCAATGGCATACGGCTCGTTGGTCGGTTCCAGCGTGCCCTGCAACAGTTCACTTTCCGCCATCGGCTGTTTCGCCAGTTTGGGATAGATACAGGATGAACCGAGGAACAGCAGCTTATTCACGTTGTGCAGATGTGCAGCGTGAATAATATTGCTTTCCATCATCATGTTTTCAAAGATGAAATCGGCCGGGTACGTGTTGTTAGCAACAATGCCGCCCACCTTCGCCGCCGCCAGATAAACCTGGTCTATCCGTTCGGCGGCAAAGAAATCCTGTACGGCCTTACTGTCCAGCAGGTTCAGCTCATCACGCGTGCGCAGCACCAACTCCACATCGCCGCGCTGCTCAAGCTGGCGGACAATCGCGGAACCCACCATTCCGCGATGACCGGCAATAAAGATACGTTGTTTGCTCATTCTCAGGACTCCAGCGCGATGGCAACCTCGTAGCCGTGAGATTTCAGCAGGGAGTGTTTCTTCGCCGCTTCCAGATCGTTGGCGACCATCTCGGAGACCATCTCCTGCAACGTAATTTCCGGTTTCCAGCCCAGCTTCTCATGCGCTTTGGTTGGGTCGCCCAGCAGGGTTTCCACTTCCGCCGGACGGAAATAACGCGGATCAACGGCGACCATGACATCACCCGGTTTCACGCCCGGCGCGTCATGACCGGTGACCGAAACCACTATCCCTTTCTCTTCCACGCCTTCGCCTTCAAAGCGCAGTTTGATCCCCAGTTGAGCCGCCGCCATTTCGACGAACTGACGCACGGAGTACTGCACGCCGGTGGCGATAACGAAGTCTTCCGGCTGTTCCTGTTGCAGCATCATCCACTGCATTTTGACGTAGTCTTTCGCATGACCCCAGTCACGCAGGGAATCCATGTTGCCGAGGTACAGGCAAGACTCCAGACCCTGAGCGATGTTGGCAATCGCGCGGGTGATTTTACGGGTGACGAAGGTTTCGCCACGACGCGGCGATTCGTGGTTAAACAGAATGCCGTTACAGGCGTAGATACCGTAGGATTCACGGTAGTTGACGGTTATCCAGTAGGCGTAAAGTTTAGCGACCGCGTACGGTGAGCGCGGGTAGAACGGCGTGGTCTCTTTCTGCGGAATTTCCTGCACCAGACCGTACAGTTCGGAAGTTGATGCCTGATAGAAACGGGTTTTCTTTTCAAGGCCCAGGAAGCGGATGGCTTCCAGCAGGCGCAGTGTCCCCATCGCATCGACATCGGCCGTGTATTCCGGCGATTCGAAGGAGACCGCTACGTGGCTCATGGCACCCAGGTTGTAGACCTCATCCGGCTGTACTTCTTGCAGGATACGCGTCAGGTTAGAGGAGTCCGTCAGGTCACCGTAGTGCAGATGGAATTTCGGGTTACCCGCATGAGGATCCTGATAGATGTGATCCACGCGCTCGGTGTTAAATGAAGAAGCACGACGCTTAATCCCGTGAACTTCATACCCTTTTTCCAGCAGAAGTTCTGTCAGGTAAGAACCGTCCTGCCCGGTTACACCGGTGATGAGAGCGACTTTTGACATTTTATTACCTCTTAATTGATCCCATTAGGGTGTAACGTTGTAACGCGTTCACGCGTTGCCACTGCGGGATTGCCACGGCAAATCGTATTTGCCGGTAGCGACTTAAAAACACTGCTGCGCGCACCGACGACGGTGCCATCGCCTATCGTGACGCCTGGCGCCACGAACACATCCGTTGCCAGCCAGCATTTCTCACCAATCACAATCGGGGTGGCATTAATATCAAAATGCGCACTTGCGTGATCGTGACTGCCGGTACACAAATAACTTTTCTGCGAAACCACCGCATGGGCGCCAATCGTAATATCACCCAGCGTATATAAATTGACGTCATCACCCACCCAGGCATAATCGCCAATGGTTAATTTCCACGGATAGGTAATTTTCACCGATGGTCTAATCACTACGTTTTTTCCTATTTTTGCGCCAAACAGACGGAGCAAAAAAGCGCGCCAGCGATACAACACCTGCGGCGACCAGGAAAATAATGTTGCCTGTACCGCCCACCACAACTGGACTTTAATTGCATTACCACCCCGAAAACCTTTCGGTACGGAGAAACCACTTAAATCCTGCATATTGCATCCTTATATTTCAGACTTTGTTATATAAGGCTTTCGTTTTACCGGTTGTGCGCAACCGTAATAGTTTCGACAATTCAGCCCAGAAACCCGGCACGCGTAATATCTGACGCTGCACTTTTTTCGCGTCTTCGCATAGTTCCAGATTATTCGTCGTTGACACGCCGCCCATTGAAAACTCAGACACCAGACCGTCCAGTTTTTTAAAGTCATAGCCTTCTTTATACAATCTGGCGGCCAGCGCATAATCGGATGACACTTTATATTGCAGGTCATAGCGCCAGACTTTCAGTCCCGCCAGCGGGAAAAAGATGGCCTGATGACTTGCCGGCAGACTGTGATAAATATACCAACCGGGTTTCGCGCTACGTTTCGTTTTATGACCATCGCCAAAATCAAGCAGCGCGTCACCGGTAATCATCACGTCATCTTTTTGTGTCTTGAGCTGACGGACAACGTGGGTCACATCCGGATGGAAAATATCGCCAGAGTTGAGGAACAGCGCGAACTTTCCACGCGCCATTTCAATGCCCTTGTTCATCGCATCATAGATGCCGTTATCCGGTTCGCTGACAAAGCGTAAGTGATAGTTACCACTGAGGTTTTCCAGAAATTCTTGTGTACCATCCTTCGAACCGCCATCCACTACAATCCACTCAAAGCTGATGTCACTCGCCTTCGCCAGGTGCGCCAGTGACGCATGGGTTTTGGCAATGCCGTCCAGATTGCGAAACGCGACGGTGATAACACTGAGCAGCATAGGATTAACCTCATTATACTTTTGTAATATTCAGCGCTTTGCGCAGAATAAACGGACAAACAATTAAAAATGCATATTCCGGACTAAATATCGAACCGGTAAAAAACAGCGACACCGGCGTAAAAAGATAAAGTTGCACCCGAAAATTCTGATTATCGCCAAATGCGTTTAACGTCATTTTAAAGATTTTCCACAGGTACCACAGCGTCATTAACACCGCGAACCAGGAAAAATAAATAATCAGCAGATACAAACCATTGTCTATTGTTTTTCCGACATCTGCACCGTTAAAGATTCCGAATGATGCGACATATTCATAAAGTGAGCCAAATCTGACTACGCCATCAATATGGGTCAACGAATAACCGACCATCACTAACGGACCCACAATGCGATAATAAGAAGACGATCCTTCCGTGCCTAAATCTCCCAGACGCGTAGAGATATAAGGGAATGCAAATATCACCCCTACTAAAAATACGGCTAATGAGATTATCGCCAGCGGTAACTTTTTCTTTATCGCATCCTTATTCAGATACTGAAACGCCCATTCCAGCAGGTAAAACAGGATAAATGTCATTACCCCTGAAAACGATCCTGATAATATTATCCCTGCCAGAATCATAGCATCGGTTTTAGGTGTTTTGATACCAAACTGTTTGATACTGAGCCAAATTGAGATTAACGCCAGAGCAAAAAATGCCGGTTCAAAATAGAGTGCGGTCGTTCGCTTGCCACCAAATTTAATAAAGTTCAGTACATAGCTATTACTGTAAATAAGATACTTCGAAATTCCTTCCATCAGGCTACTGCCGCCGGTCAGGATAATTTGCGCCATTTCCGCCGCGGCCAGCATCACCACCAGCGCCACCACCAGATAGAAAAAGCGCAGGATCTTACGGTAGTTATGCGGGGAAATGGTTTTGAAGCGAATGCTCCAGACCATGCCGATAATGATCACGATATAGACAAACAGCATCGTCGACGTGACGTACTTGCTGGCGTCCAGCGACTGACCGAACAGATAGTTAAACGCCGTAAGCCCTGCCCCAATCCCTAACGCAATCATCAGCTTTTTAATGCTGATTCGCTCAACGAACAGCAACAAAAAGACGGGTAAAAAAGTGACGATGGTGATGGGGAAACTTTCGCCCAGTTGGGCAATTTTGACGTTGACCAGCAGGTAGATCAGCGGCAGCAGCAGATAGCTACAGATTCTGATAGAACGAGACATATTCCTCCAGCATCTGTTGACCACTGTATGCCGCGCGACTGCGCTCACGAAACGCGCTGAGCGTGGTGCCAAAAACGGTCTGTGCGATCCCCGCCTTGTCCATCTGTACCAGTTGCAGCACCTCTTGCGCCGCAAACGTTTTTCCACCCGATTTGTGCAGCACTTCCTGCGCCGCATCGCTGTGGGTGGCGATCACCGGTACGCCTATCGACAACGCTTCGCATAAAATCAGCGGGTAATTGTCCACGCGGGAACTGAACACCAGTGCGTCCATCTGATTGAGCGCGCTCATCAGCTTACGTTTGTCGGTTTCGAAGCCGTGATTCACCACGTTCGCCCCGTCAAACGGCGAGAATTTGCCAAAGGTATGCAGCTCAATCTTATCGCCCAGCGCCATCATGTCTCGCACCAGGCGCTGATTGGTTTTACCGTCGTAGCGCAGATCGTGGGCAACAATCGCAATCTTCGGTTTCCCTTGCGTCTCATTGACCGGGGACAATTCCGCCAGAATCGCTTCGGTTGCCACATCAATACCGTTATTAATAATGCGGCAGCGCCCCGCGCCGTACAGACTGTTAAACGCGTCGGCAACGTGTTGACTCGGCGAGATAAACTGACAGCCCAGCGCCAGCATCTGGCGGAACAGTTGACGTTTTCCGTCGACCAGCGCATGCGCACGGTCAACCTTCACCGGCGGGTAATTATTCAGCGTCGGGCATTTCTGACAGCCGGATTTCCACCCCTCACAGCCGTCGGTAAAGGCGCAACGCCCGGTCACACTCCAGTGGTCATGCAGCGTCCAGACCAGCGTGACGTCCGGCTTGTGATTTTTCACCTTTTCGCAGAACGCCACCACGTCAGCCAGATTCAGCCAGTAGCTGTGCAGAACGTGAAAATGCAGTACCAGTGGCCCAGGTGTGCGGGTCACGGTACGGTAGAGCGTATTCAGATTGCCAAACAGATCGCGATTGAACAGACGAAACAGGGCGATATTGGCCACCGACGTCAGACGTGGCGTCTGCTTGATGACATGGGAATAGTGGCGATGGCTGACGCTCTTTTTCCCTCCCTTGCCGTAGCCGTAGATAAATTGCGAAGCCAGCCCTTTTTGCAGCGCACGCTGATGCAGATCTAATGCCACTCCAGCCGCACCGCCTTCCGCCAGTCGCACATTAAATTGCAGAATATTCATTTAATTACCTTAACCCGGGCCTTCTCACCCACCACCAGCGCATTGTCCGGGATGCTGTCGAGCACCACGCTGCCTGCGCCAACGGTCACGTTATTTCCAATGCGGATGTCACCCAGCAGGACAACGTTGGCCCCCAGTTCCACGCCGTTGCCAATCACCGGACAGGCCAGGCTGTCCGCCCCGCGATTGCCGATAGTGACGCCATGACGAACCGTGAAATCATCACCGGCCACCACGTTTTTGTTGATCACCAGGGCGTAACCATGATGAATGGTGAAACGCCGTCCGATGGTGGCCGCCGCCTGAATTTCATAGCCGAACAGGCATTCGGTAATCAGCCGATACAGCACCAGCACCGGCGCGGCCCACAGATTGTTCAGCACGTTTTTTTTGCGCCAGACGGAGCAGAAATGGGCCACCCGATAAGCCAGCACCATGCAGCACGGGCGCAGACTCCCGCTGTTCGCGCGGATATCTTCCAGCATGCTTAACGTCCTCGCAGTCCGTCCGCCAGACGCTTGCCGTTACGCAGTGACAACAGCGTCAGCAGCGTGCGCCAGGTCATGCGCTTGTTGCGGATCTGGTAGAGCGTAAACAGCTGATATTTCTTGCTGGCGCGGTCGAATTTGTCTTTGTGCTTGCGGTAAAAATGGAAGTAGCCAGAGAATTTCTTCGGCGACGAGGTGATCTGCATTTCGCCGTGATTGATGTGCAGGATCTGCGTCGCCTCCTCCACCTTCCACGGCTCGCCATACTCCACCACCATTCGCAGAAAGATGTCGTAATCCTGCGCGGCTTTCAGTTCGGTATCAAACAGACACTCTTTGAAACGCCACGCCCAGGTAAAGACCTGATTACCAATGATGTTGCGTTTGTAGAACAGGTGTCGCGAGTAAGGGGATTTCGGATACAGCGGCAGGCTCGCCGGCTGCGAGTAGACCTCGCCTTCGCAGACATAATCGTTAGCGTACAAAAATGCGTGGGTCACCAGTTGATGCTTGTGCGCAAGAAACACGCTCAGACGGTTTGGCGTCCACTCATCATCATCATCAATACCGGTGATGTAATGCCCTTGCGCCTGGACGATGGCCTGATTACGCACCGCGCAGGCGCCGGAGTTGATCTCATTATGGGTGTAGCGTACGCGCGGGTCGTTCAGTCCCTCAACAAACTGCTGTAGCTGCTCATAGGAGGAGGAGCAATCATCAACGATGATCATCTCCCAGTGGGGATAGTCCTGACGCAGCACCGATTTAATCGCCCGAATGGCGAGTTGCTGTCGGTTCCAGGTTGGCATATAAATGGAAATCAATGGCTTGTCTGTTTTCATCTTCATTTCCCAGGAAGTATTACCTGATGGCGCAGCGTGTAGGCCGGATAAGGCGTTTACGCCGCCATCCGGCAGCGATGCCTGATGGCGCTTTGCTTATCAGGCCTACTCAGGCCATTCACGATTCTTTATTTTGTGTCTGACTTGTATTCGTACTCGTAGTACCCGTAATCCTGGTACCCGGTGGCGCGGCGGAAGATAGAGTTGAGGATCACCCCTTTCACCTGAATGCCGTTTTGCTCAAAGCGGCCCAGGCTGGTTTCCACCTCTTTCAGGGTGTTGACGGCATAGCGGGCGACCATCAACGTCGTACCTGCATGGCGTCCGACAATCGCGGCGTCAGTGACGGCCAGGATGGGCGGGGTATCTATCAGCACCAGATCGTAGTGGCTGCTCGCCCAGCGCAACAGCTCACCTAAGCGATCGCTCATGAGCAGTTCAGACGGATTTGGCGGCACCTGACCGCGCGGTACGAGGTCAAAGTTGGCAATGGAGGTGGGTTTCGCGCAGGAGGCAATGTCCCCTTTACCGATCAGAATCTCAGACAGGCCGTTGACGTTGTTGGTGCCGAGCAGTTCATGGGTATAGCCTTTACGCATGTCGCAGTCGATCAACAGCACACGCTTGTTGGTCTGGCTGATCACCGCCGCAAGGTTGGCGCAGACAAAGGTTTTCCCGATGGACGGGCTGACCCCGGTGAGCATCAGCACATTGTTTTGCGCCTGCATCATGGCGAAGTGGAGGCTGGTACGCAGGCTGCGCACCGCTTCGATGGCCAGATCGGTCGGATTGCCCACCGCCAGCAGTTGGCTCTGTTTGTAACGCTTGACGCCCTTCACGGTCTTGACGTTATCCCGCGCTTTCTGCCATTCCGACAGCGGAATGCTGGCGTACACGCTGATGCCATTCTCTTCCAGCACCTGCGGGCTTTCGATACCACGGTTGAGCAGTGAACGCAGCAGCACGCCGACAATGGAGAGCATCAGGCCCAGAATGATGCTGCCGAGAATGATCAGCGCTTTCTTCGGCTTCAGCACGCCAGGCTGGGCAATGGCCGGGTCAACGATCCGCACGTCACCCACGGTGCTGGCCTCGGTTATCTTCAGCTCCTGCTGTTTGTTCAGCAACTGCATGTAAACCTGCTGACCAGACTCAACGTCACGCGTCAGGCGTACAATCTCCTGCTGCGTTTTCGGCATCGCCGTCACACGTCCGTTCAGTTTGGCTTTTTCATCTTCCAGCGCCTGACGTTTTTCCAGCAGCGTGCGGTACGCCGGGTGTGCTTTGGTGAAAAGCTTGGAAATTTCCGCCTCTTTAAAGGTCAGTTCGTTGAGCTGCGCGTCGATGTTAACCATCGAGTCCAGCACCGCTTTGGCTTCCAGCGGTAAGTCGACGGAGTCTTTATCCTGACGGAAGGCATTGAGTTTATTTTCCGCCACGTCCAGATGGTTTCGCACCTCCGGCAACTGTTTCGCCAGGAAGGCCAGACTTTTCGCCGCCTCTGCCGATTTACGCTCTACGTTTTGTTCCAGATAGTTGCGGGTGATGCTGTTGAGGATGTCACGGATCTGTTCGCGATCTTCACCGGTAAAGCTCAGGCTGAGCACGCCGGTATCCTTGCCGTTTTCCGCCACTGTCAGGTTGTTTTGCAGGTTATTGATCATCCCCAGCGTGGAGAATTTAGTGACGGCAAATTCGGTATCCGGACGGGCGTGAATTTCACTGACCATCATCGTGACGCCGTCTTTACTTAACGTCTGACCAGACTGTCCGTGCGCGCTAAAACCACCGTCGCTGTAAAGTTCGTAGCGTTTATCGTCCAGTACCTTGAGGGTGAAAGTCTGCTCGTTCATCCCTTTCGGCAGGGTAAACGTCGTGACTTTCACCGATTCATTCTGGCGTCCCATCAGCCGTTCCCAGCCTGTGCCAAACAGCGGGAACGTGTTTTTGGTGACCGAAATATCCAGATCCAGATCGTCCACCGTTTTGCCTAATACCAGACGCGACTGGATCAGCTGAATTTCCGCTTCGGAGGCGGGCGGTTTATTGGATAGCGCAGAACCGATGTCCTGCACCAGCGAGTTGCCGGTGTTTTGTTCAATCTGTACCAGCGCATCCGCGCTGTAGATAGGCGTTGCGAAGAGCGTGTAAATCACCGCGCATAGCGCAAACACCGCCGTAATGCCCAGCACCCACCAGCGTGCTTCAATGACGGTTCCCACCAGGCGACCAATGTCGATCTCATCGTTGCCCGTTACCGGAGCGGCAGACTGTTTTACTTTTTCTGTCATTATTTTACCTGCTCTGCGTTCAGTGCCTGCGCCCACTGGCGGGCAGACCGTTCAAGTAAGGCGTACACCGCTTCAAACGCCTCGTGGCTTTTGCGATAAGGATCGGGAATGTCGCGCTCGTTGTCCCAGTGACCGAAAAGCATGACTTTGCCGCGCATCTCGGGCGCCAGTTCGTGCAGAGAGGCGATATGCTTTTTTTCCATCGCCAGGATCAGGTCATAGTCCCGGCACAGTCGTCCGGTGACCTGCCGCGCGCAGTGCCCTTCGAGAGAGAGCGCATGACCGGCTGCGACACGCATCGCCGAGGCGTCAGCGCCTTTTCCCACCAGCGCCCCCAGACCGGCGGATTCCACCGTAATCTGCGGGTGATACTGTTTGAGCAGGCGCTCTGCCGTCGGGGAACGGCAAATGTTCCCCACGCAAACCACTAATATTTTGTTAAACATGACGATTACCAGTTGTGAAGGTCGCTGGCCGTATCCGTCATGTAACGGACACCGCTGATGGTCGGCAGCAACTGATTGATCAGACGGTTCCAGCGCGCAACCGGCGCCGTCGTGACATACACCACGTCATACGGCTGCAAACGGAATTCCGTCGCCATGACCAGTGAGGTCGCATCAGACATATCGAGCTGATAGATGTTGGCAATCTTGCCGCCCGGGCCTTTGCCTTTCAGCGGACGGATCACGAAGATGCCGCTGGCGTTGGAGGAGGTCAGATCGATACCTTCAGCATTACCCAGTGCTTCGGTCAGCGTCATGCCGCTGAAGTCCATTTTGAGGGTGCTCTGTTTTTTCACTTCACCCATCACGAACACTTTCAGGTCGTCGTTACGCGGCACATAGAGGATGTCACCCGGATAAAGCAAACGGTTCTGGCTGAGATCGCCGTTCTGCATCAGCGCCTGCAGCGAAATACGTTGTTCTTTGCCCTCGTGCGTCAGCACCACGTTGCGCCAGTCAGCCACTTCCGTCAGACCGCCGGCGGCGTTAATCGCGTCCAGCACGGTCAACGGCACGTTGGTGATCGCCTGCTGGCCGGATTTATTCACTTGTCCGGAGATGTACGCTTTTTGCGAGCGGAAAGCGGCGATATTAACGTCCACCTGCGGGTCAGCAATGTACTTCGCTAAGCGCCCGGTAATATCACTGCGGATTTCTGCCAACGTTTTTCCGACCACACTGACCTTGCCGATGTAGGGATAAAACATGGTGCCATCGGGCTGAACCCAGTTGCCGGTGTCGCTGGAGCTACGGTATTGCCCCGCAGGTGTGGTGAGTTCCGGGTGATCCCAGACGGTCACGCTCAGCACATCTCCCGCGCCGACGCGGTACTGATAGCTGGCGAGCTCCTGGTCCAGCGACATATTCGGTTGGGCGACATTGGGACGAGGACGTAATTGCTCAACCAGTCGCGGGGTGAGTGGATACACATTCACCATCCGGTCGAGATCAAAATCAGCGTCTTGCTGTTTAATCACGTCTTTACCCATCGTAGACATATTGCTGCCCGGAAGTACTGTGCAACCGCTTATCAAGGTTACCGACACCAATAATGGCATCAATTTCATTTTGGATTTCATCATTGATTATTTATCACTTTGGCAGAGTAATTATCCTGTGCAATTTAAATAGCGACTTCACCGTTCACATTTACATTGCAGTCAATTGAAAAGAAATTTAACTGGCATCAGTCCTAAAAAAATTGAATTCATCCGTAGGCTATTGACAGAATAATGCAGACTCATCATCAGGCGCTCAGGCACGCTACCGCCCCTGGCTTTTTAGCTACCAATACACTGATTAGGTTATGTTTTTGCAAGCCTCGTCATTTCGCGCCCTGCCGCAACAGAGAAATACGTAAGGCATTCTGAATGTCAGTCATTAATGAAACGGGATCCAACTTAATATATTTACTCTTCCATCATTAACGCTGGAAGAATTGTTACAGCTAACGTAATAGCAGGCAAGGTAACAAGCCTGCTATTCTCTGTTTTTAAGATTAATATTAAGCGATATATTGACCTGTTTTTAGGAATTACTTGATGTTGACAGAATCTATTTTCTCAATTCAGCCTGCGATATTTCCTAAATAGTTTTTGTCTTATTTAATTATTCCCGACAGAAACTTTATGGTTATTTTCAGTGCAGTCAGTAAGGTGAAAACGCGATAAATCCCTTCTCGCCATTGCATTTTCCGTCCGCTTTATCCATGATCGAATTGTGACAATTGTCATATAACGAAAGGTTTTACGTTTACTATGGAATGGATCGCCGATCCGTCAATCTGGGCGGGGCTGGTCACGCTGGTCGTGATCGAATTAGTCCTCGGCATTGATAATTTAGTCTTTATTGCCATCCTCGCAGAAAAACTGCCCCCTGCGCAGCGCGACCGTGCGCGTGTCACCGGGCTTATCCTGGCAATGCTGATGCGCTTGCTGCTGCTGGCATCGATCTCGTGGCTGGTCACGCTGACAAAACCGTTGTTCAACGTGCAGGGGCTGAGCTTCAGCGCCCGCGATTTGATCATGCTGTTTGGTGGCTTCTTCTTGTTGTTTAAAGCCACAATGGAGTTGAACGAACGACTCGAAGGGAAGGACAGCGATAACCCCACCCAGCGCAAAGGGGCAAAATTCTGGGGCGTTGTAGCGCAAATTGTGGTGCTGGACGCCATCTTCTCGCTCGACTCCGTGATCACCGCTGTTGGTATGGTGGATCACCTGGCGGTGATGATGGCGGCGGTGATTATTGCCATCAGCCTGATGCTGCTGGCAAGTAAGTCACTCACCCGCTTTGTGAACAGCCACCCGACCATTGTCATCCTCTGTCTTAGTTTCCTGTTGATGATAGGCTTCAGCCTGGTGGCAGAAGGCTTTGGCTTTCGGATCCCGAAAGGGTATCTGTATGCCGCCATTGGCTTCTCGGTGATGATCGAAGCGCTGAACCAGTTGGCTATCTTTAACCGTCGTCGTTTCCTGTCGGCCAATCACACCCTGCGTCAGCGTACGACCGAGGCGGTAATGCGCCTGTTGAGCGGGCAGAAAGAAGAAGCCGAACTGGATGCAGAAACGGCCTCGATGCTGGTTGACCATGACGACAGCCAGATTTTCAACCCGCAAGAACGGCGGATGATTGAGCGCGTACTCAACCTCAATCAGCGCACCGTCAGCAGTATTATGACCTCGCGTCACGACATTGAGCATATTGACCTTACCGCACCGGAAGAGGAGATTCGCGCGCTGCTGGAAAAAAACCAGCATACGCGTCTGGTGGTCACCGGCGGTCACGATGAAGAAGATCTGCTCGGCGTGGTGCACGTCATTGACCTGCTGCAACAGTCGCTGCGCGGTGAACCGCTCAACCTGCGGCTATTGATTCGCCAGCCGCTGGTGTTCCCGGAGACGCTGCCGCTGCTTCCGGCGCTGGAGCAGTTCCGCAATGCGCGGACGCACTTTGCCTTTGTTGTGGATGAATTTGGTTCGGTAGAGGGGATCGTGACGCTCAGTGACGTCACGGAAACCATCGCCGGTAATCTGCCGAACGAGGCAGAGGAGATCGATGCCCGCCATGACATCCAGAAAAACCCGGATGGGTCGTGGACCGCAAACGGCCATATGCCGCTGGAAGACCTTGTGCAATATGTCCCGCTGCCGCTCGATGACAAACGGGAATACCACACCATTGCGGGCCTGCTGATGGAAGAATTGCAGCGCGTGCCAAAGCCGGGGGAAGAAGTCCAGGTGGGCGATTATCTGCTCAAGACGTTACAGGTAGAAAGCCATCGCGTGCAGAAAGTGCAGTTAATTCCCTTGCACAACGATGATGAGATGGATTACGAGGTTTAACGTTAAACGATGCCGGGTGACGAATGCGCCGCCCGGCATCGGGTCATTGTCAGTTTGTCGGTCGGAAAATACGCAGAGCGTCGCCATCCGGCATCGGGTCATTATCAGTTTGTAGGCCGGATAAGACGCACAGCGTCGCCATCCGGCACACACGTCCTGCCGAATCAGAGTTTATCCAGCAGCTTCTTCACGTCTTTGCCGTCGCGGGAATCTTTATTGCGATCCGCCCAGTCGTTCAGGCGACGCTTCGCTTCATCCTGCATATGTTTACGCAGTAACTGATCAACCTGCAGATTGTAATTCAGCGCCTGCCAGTTGCCGTAGACCCGCAGCGGAACCGGGGTCGCCTTCAGGAAATCGATCAGCCTCCCCTCGCCCTTCCAGCCGTCCAGCACCCGCACGTTAAACTGCGTGTCACAGGTTTGTCCGACCAGGTCGAGCGTCCCCTGACCCGTCAGCGCCAGTAGCGCGGATTCCCCTTCCATGTTATCCAGCGTCAGTTTGCCGCTATCGAGCGTCAGGTCCGTCACAAAGCGCGTCAGACGGGTCGCGTTATCGAAGTTTTGCATCGACTGTACATCGCCGCCGCTGCGTTCCACGGCCTGCTGAATTAACTGCTGGAAGTTCATGCCGTCCATCCGCGTGTCGCGCATGTCAACATGGGCTTTCCCCTGCCAGCTATGGCGGAATGACTGCGCATCAATATCCGCACCGGAGAAATCCCCCGCCAGCGACATCTTGCCGGTCAGGGCAATTGGGTAGTTGAATGCCTTGAGGATCGTGCCGATTTCAACCTCGTCCAGACGCGGCTGGAACACTATTTGCGGGGTTTGCGCACGCGTATCCAGCGTTCCTGGCAGCGATATCGTTCCGCCATCAAGCTTGCCTTGCAGTTCAGCGATCGTCAGCACGTCGGACTGATTTGTCATACGGCTGCTGACGTCGGTAAAATTCATCCCACGCCAGGTAACGGCATCCGCTTTCAGCGCGATATCCGCACTAAAGCCCTTCAGCCCCTGATAAGCGGGTTCATCCACACGACTTGAAATTACCGGACGCGCCAGCGGCGGCTGACTTCCCCCTTGCTCTGCCGTACCGTTGGTACTGCTGGCGTTTTCTGGTGGGGCTAACAGGTTATCCAGATTCAACCGGGCAAATTGCAGATTGACGAGCCACGCCGGTTGTTCCTTCAGCGTCACCTGCACGTTTCCGGTTAGCGAGCTGTCGTTCGCCGTCACATTGAGCTGGCTGAAGGTGAGCGCTTTTTTCTCTTCCTGCCACTGCGCCTGCAGTTGTCCCTGCCCCTGGATGCCCTGTTTCGGCAGATCGGCACCCTGCAATTGCCAGCTTAGCTGCTGAATGCTGGCGGTTAAATTATGTGGGTAGTCGGAGGCGTCAACGGTGCCGTTGAAGGCAAGAGTAAGGTCGCGCTGGTCGCGATTCACGCGGCCGGAAAATTCGAAGGAACCGCGATGCTGCGCGTCCTGCTCCATCTCCAGGCGAATATCGCGAACGGTGACCTGTTCATCATTTTCATGCTGAAAGACCAGCACGCTGTCCGCCACGCGCAGACTGGCAACATCAAACGACCAGCCTCGATCTTCGGCAACATCCGGCAAGGTGTTGTCTCTCGGGGCCACCGGGGCGTTTTCGCGGCGTACCGCTTCCGTTTGCGGCGTCAGCTGAATCACCGCGCCTTTAAGCATCACTTGTTTGACGCTGAGCTGATGGCTCAGCAGCGGCCACAGTGCGACGTCCAGGCGCATGTTATCCGCGCGAATCAACGGCTCACTGGCCCCCTCTGCCGTTAACACCATGCGCCCGGAGAGAATGCTGAGCTGCGGCCAGACGTGCCAACGCAGCGGGCCGTCCAGTTGCAGTTGATAACCGCTTCGCGCGGCGACCTGCTGCACCATATAGGCACGAAAATCATTCGGATTGACTAGCAATACTAACGCAGAAAAGCCGGCCACCAGCACGACCAGCAATATCATCAGCGTCGTCAGAAATCGTCTCATGCTATCCTCAATGGATTAGACTCAGTCTTTATCAATCCGGCTGGCGACAGCACCCTGCTGATCGCGATACTTCGCATCTTCACGACGGTTGTACGGTCGAAGCGCAGGCCCCGAAAGCGGCTCGAAGCTCAACGCGCCGATCAGCATTCCCGGGCGCAGAGCCAACGGTAATTTACCGGAATTATAAAATTCCAGCACAATACAGCCAGACCAGCCCGGATCGATACGATGCGCGGTCACGTGAACCATCAAACCGAGGCGCGCCAGTGAAGAGCGTCCGTCCAGCCAACCCACCAGATCTGCCGGCAAGGTCACCGACTCATAGGTCACCGCCAGCGCCAGTTCACCCGGATGCAGGTAAAATGCGTCACCTTCAGCCAGTACTATCTCGTCGCTCATCACGCGATCCAGCGCGGCGCTCACTTCTGCTTTTGGCCCGCTGAGATCGATAAAGGCAGCGGTATGTCCACTAAATGTACGAAATTTATTGCCCAGGCGCACATCCACGG
This sequence comes from Citrobacter amalonaticus Y19, assembly GCF_000981805.1. Lineage (NCBI taxonomy): Bacteria > Pseudomonadati > Pseudomonadota > Gammaproteobacteria > Enterobacterales > Enterobacteriaceae > Citrobacter > Citrobacter amalonaticus. The sequence goes on from NZ_CP011132.1 coordinate 2,394,206, forward strand.
TCGCGCCATTAATGCGCTCAACGGGCGGACGCGGGTTGATCGACAAACGGCCTTCATCAAGCCAGGCTTCAATATCTCGGTCACACAGACGCATGGCACTTTCTCCTTTCGTGCATCGGGCGCTTAACGCATTGTGCATTAAGGGCAAACCAGGTTATCACTGAACGGTACACAATTCGCCGGGCTTATTCAAAGAACTGACTGATTTTCGCTTTAAGAATATCGATAGCAATGCGATTTTTCCCACCGCGCGGCACGATAATATCAGCGTACTGTTTAGACGGTTCAATAAATTGCAGGAACATCGGACGCACGGTCTTCTGATACTGCGCCATCACGGAATCCATCGAACGGCCGCGTTCATTCACATCACGCTTGATACGGCGCATCAGACAGATATCGAGCGGGGTATCGACAAAAATGGAGAAGTTCATCTCTTCACGCAACCGTGCGTCGGTCAGTAGCAAAATCCCTTCAAGAATGATGACTTTCTTGGGTTCAACGCGAACCGTCTCTTTCATGCGGGTGTGTTCGACATAACTGTAAACCGGCAACTCGATCGCCGAACCCCGTTTAAGAGCCTGCAGGTGCTGAAACAGCAGACTATGATCCATCGCGTTCGGATGGTCGTAGTTGGTTTTAACGCGCTCTTCCATCGACAGATGGCTTTGATCTTTGTAATAGCTGTCTTCGGGAATAACGCCGATATGTTCGTCACCGACTTGTTCACGCAACTCACGATAAAGGGTACTGGCAATAAGACTCTTGCCGGAAGCCGATGCGCCAGCAATACCGATAATGACGCACTGATGAGACTGATCAGTCATAAATTTTGCGACCTGAATAACCTGGTTAGGAAGGACGACGCCGCACGGGCGTCAAACGCGGCAATTATAGGGATTTCAGACGTGCGATACCAGTCGAGATAGCAGGGAGTGTATTTGGCGCCCAATGATTCCCTGTCGCAAATTTATTTGTTCAGATTTAGAGCAACCCGCGGAATTAAGCCAGTTTCGCAGTAATTAATCGCCTTATAATGTCAAATTATGCGCAACCGGGATATAAATTGTAAATTGTTTGTACTAGCATAAACAGAGATTACTACGATGCGTCCGGGCGTTCCGCGACGTTCCGGCCACTCGGATACAAGGTAATGAGTAAACCATCCCAACATGTTTTAGTTACCTTGCCGCATCCTCTGCTGCGCTTCGTCAGTTTAGGGCTGACGGCTTTTATTTTTACCCTTTTCTCGCTGGAATTATCACAGTTTGGAACCCAACTTGCCCCGCTCTGGTTCCCAACGTCGATCATGATGGTGGCCTTTTACCGTCACGCCGGGCGCATGTGGCCGGGGATTGCGCTTGTCTGCTCGCTGGGGAGCATTGGTGCATCGCTAATCCTGTTTCCGTCAGGCGAACTGAATTTTACCTACACCGCGATCAACATCATTGAAGCCGCCGTCGGCGCAATGTTATTGCGTAAGCTGTTACCCTGGTACAACCCGCTACAGAATCTCAATGACTGGATACGTCTCGCCTTCGGCAGTGCGGTGATCCCGCCGCTGTTGGGCGGGATTCTGGTCTGGATGTTGTCGCCACAGGAAACGCCGCTGAAAGCGTTTCTGATTTGGGTACTGTCGGAATCCATTGGCGCCCTGGCGCTGGTGCCGTTGGGCTTATTGTTCAAACCGCACTACCTGCTGCGCCACCGCGATCCGCGCCTGCTCCTTGAGACGCTACTGACGCTGACGGTGACCTTAGTTCTGAGCTGGTTCGCCATGAAGTATGTTCCGTGGCCTTTCACCTTAGTGATCGTGTTACTGATGTGGAGCGCCGTGCGCTTACCGCGGATGGAAGCCTTTCTCATCTTCCTCGCCACCATCATGATGGTGTCACTGATGATGGCATCTGATCCATCGCTGCTGACCACGCCCAAAGTGCATGTGATGAACAACCTGCCGTGGCTGCCGTTCTTAATGATTCTCTTACCGGCGAATATCATGACCATGGTGATGTATGCGTTTCGCGCCGAGCGTAAGCACATTACGGAAAGCGAAGAACGTTTTCGCAATGCGATGGAGTATTCGGCGATCGGCATGGCGCTGGTCGGTACGGAAGGGCAATGGCTACAGGCCAACAAAGCGTTATGCCAGTTTCTTGGCTATAACCAGGATGAGTTACGCGCGCTGACCTTTCAGCAACTCACCTGGCCGGAAGATCTGAATAAAGATCTGGAACAACTCACGATGCTGGTGTGCGGCGATATTAATAGCTATTCAATGGAGAAACGCTATTACACCCGCGCGGGCGAGGTCGTCTGGGCGCTGCTGGCCGTCTCGCTGGTCCGCCATCCTGATGGCACGCCGCTTTACTTTATTGCGCAAATTGAAGACATCAACGATCTCAAACATACCGAATGGGTCAACAAACGGCTGATGGAACGCATCACGCTGGCAAATGAAGCCGGCGGCATCGGGATCTGGGAGTGGGAACTGCAACCCGACGTCATCAGTTGGGATAAGCGTATGTTCGAACTGTATGAAGTCCCTGCCCATGTTAAGCCCACCTGGTCGGTCTGGTACAACTGCGTGATCCCGGAAGATCGCGAGTATGCGGAAAAAGTGATTCGCGACTCCTTAGCCGCGCGCCTTCCCTTTAAGCTGGAATTTCGGATTGCGGCGAAAGGTGGCATCCGTCATATCCGCTCGCTGGCGAATCGGGTGTTAAATAAAGACGGCGAAGTCGAACGACTGCTCGGCATCAATATGGACATGACGGAAGTGAAGCAGCTGAATGAAGCGCTGTTTCAGGAAAAAGAACGTCTGCACATTACGCTGGACTCCATCGGGGAAGCGGTGGTGTGTATTGATGTCGACATGAAGGTTACCTTTATGAACCCGGTCGCTGAGAAGATGAGCGGCTGGCAGCAAGAGAGTGCCATTGGCGTACCGCTGTTGACCGTGTTGCGAATCACCTTTGGCGATAACGGCCCGTTGATGGAGAATATCTACAGCGCCGATATGTCCCGTTCCGCCATTGAACAGGATGTGGTTCTCCATTGCCGCAACGGCGGCAGTTACGATATTCACTACAGCATTACCCCTCTCAGCACTCTGGATGGCGGCAATATCGGTTCGGTACTGGTGATTCAGGATGTCACCGAGTCGCGCAAGATGCTGCGTCAACTGAGCTACAGCGCGACCCATGACGCCCTCACCCATCTCACCAACCGGGCAAGTTTTGAAAACAAACTGAAGCAGTTACTGCAAACCGAGCGCCATTCGCATCAGCGTCACGCGCTGGTCTTTATCGATCTTGATCGCTTTAAAGCGGTGAACGACAGCGCGGGTCACGCGGCGGGCGATGCGCTGCTGCGCGAACTGGCGCAACTGATGCTCAGCATGTTGCGCGCAAGCGACGTGCTGGCGCGACTGGGCGGCGATGAGTTCGGTCTGCTGCTGCCGGAATGTAATATTGAAAGCGCGCGCTTTATCGCCACGCGGATCATTAACGCCATCAACGATTACCACTTTATGTGGGAGGGCCGCCTGCACCGCATTGGCGCCAGCGCCGGAATTACGCTTATCGACGAGCACAACTGTCAGGCGGTTGAGGTGATGTCACAGGCGGATATCGCCTGCTATGCCTCAAAAAATGGCGGGCGCGGTCAGGTGACCGTGTATGAACCACAGCAGGAACTGGCGCATCACGAGCGCGCGATGATGTCGCTGGATGAACAGTGGCGGATGATTAAAGATAACCATTTGCTGATGGTCGCCCGCGGCGTGGCGTCCCCGCGCATTCCCGAAGCGCGTAATTTCTGGCTGATCTCGCTGCGCCTGTGGACCAGCGAAGGGGAAGTCATGGAAGAGCAAGCTTTCCGGGCAAGCTTAGCCGATCCGGCGCTCAACCATGCGTTGGATCGCCGTGTACTCCATGAGTTTTTCCATCATGCGGCGCCGGCGGTTGCCAGTAAAGGGCTCAGCGTCGCCCTGCCCCTTTCCGTTGCCGGGTTGACCAGCGCCACGCTCATCGATGAACTCCTGAATCAACTGGAGCAGAGCACCCTGCCGGGACGCCTGCTGCACCTGATTGTGCCCGCAGAAGCGCTGTTACTGCATCCGCAAGAGAGCACCGCGGCACTCCAGAAATTACGTCAGGCAGGTTGTCACATCATTGTGAGCCAGATTGGCCGCGATCTGCAGATCTTCAATCTGATGACCAAAAGCATGGCGGATTACCTGCTGCTCGACAGTGAGCTGAGCACCAGCATTCACGGCAACATGATGGATGAAATGCTGGTGTCGATTATTCAGGGTCACGCCCAGCGTCTGGGGATTAAAACCCTCGCCGGGCCGGTGCAAACGCCGATCGTCATGGATACGCTATCGGGTATTGGTGTTGACCAGATTTATGGCGACATCATTGCCGAAGCACAGCCGCTGGATCTGCTACTCAATACCAGTTATTTCGCGATCAACTGACGGCTGCCACCCCTCGGTATACCAGATGTGTAATAACGCATAGGAACGCCAGGGTTTCCAGCGCTCCGCATAGCGACGGATCTGCGCAGGGGTCATCCCTGGAAAACGCTGCTTGATCAGGTAGTCGTCAGGCAAGAACACATCCTTGGCCTGCCAGCCGCGCAGGGCAAAATAGTTTGCCGTCCAGCGACCGATTCCCGGAAATCCTTGTAACGTTTTAATCCCTTGTTCAATATCTTCCGGCGGCTGGGTCATCAGTGTCCCATCCCGCGCGGCCTGCGCCAGATGGATGAGCGCGTTGGCGCGCATCATCGGCATGCCCAACGTTTTCAGCTCCAGCGGATCGGCGGCGGCTAACTGTTCAGGGGTCGGGAAACAGACGTATTCCGGTGCGTCCTCCAACACGTCGCCATACAAACGTGCGACTTTTGACGTCAGTTTTGCCGCCATCGCCACACTCACCAGTTGGCCCAGAATCGCCCGAACACCCTGCTCAAAAGCGTCCACCGAACCTGGCAGGCGCAGCCCCGGACGCGCCGCACCCAGTTCACCTAAAACATGGCTAATCTGCTGCGGTTTACACCGCAGGTCGAACAATCGTTCCATTTTTTCAAGACAGATATCCGCAACCGACAGCAGCCCTTCACTCAGTGTCACCTGAAGCGTGTAAGTCTCCGTATCGGGGACGACGGTGATGATACCCGTGTGTTGACCTATTGCCAGACTCCGCGTGTAGCGTAACGCCTCTACCGTTTCCACGCCGCTGACCGCACGAGCGGCAAGAAAACCTAAAATCCATGACCAGTCATACGGCGGTTGCCAGCTCAGGGTAAACATCCTCTTCTCCTTTTTCTGCAAACCTTCAGCATAAACGCTATTCAGGCGTTGCGCTTTGCTTTCATATTCCAGTTGTCGCGACGACAACATTTCGCTAAAGTCACGCCCCTTCTTCACTGGCATGGGGATTTTTAAGGTGTTTATTGGATTTGATTACGGTACCGCTAACTGCTCTGTCGCCGTCATGCGCGACGGCAAGCCGCAACTGCTGAAAATGGAAAACGGCAGCACGCTGCTGCCTTCCATGCTTTGCGCGCCGACACGTGAATCGGTGAGCGAATGGCTCTACCGCCATCATGATGTTCCGACACCGGACGATGAAACGCAGGCGCTGCTGCGCCGGGCCATTCGCTTTAATCGCGACGAGGACATCGACGTTCACGCCGGCAGCGTACAGTTTGGCCTGTCATCGCTTGGACACTATATTGACGACCCGGAAGAGGTGTACTTCGTTAAATCACCGAAATCCTTCCTCGGCGCCAGCGGGCTAAAGCCGCAACAGGTCGCGCTGTTTGAAGATTTAGTCTGCGCAATGATGCTGCACATCCGCCAGCAGGCACAAAACCAGCTCCCTGAAACCATCACCCAGGCGGTCATTGGGCGTCCCATTAACTTCCAGGGATTAGGCGGTGATGAAGCGAACCGCCAGGCGCAGGGCATTCTGGAGCGGGCGGCAAAACGGGCGGGATTTCAGGATGTCGTTTTCCAGTATGAGCCCGTCGCGGCGGGGCTGGACTACGAAGCGACATTGCAGGAGGAGAAACGCGTCCTGGTGGTGGACATCGGCGGTGGTACCACCGACTGTTCATTACTGCTGATGGGGCCGCAGTGGCATCACCGCGCCGACCGTGAGTCCAGTCTGCTCGGGCACAGCGGCTGTCGCGTAGGCGGGAACGATCTGGATATCGCGCTGGCATTTAAACACCTGATGCCGCTGCTCGGTATGGGGGGCGAAACAGAGAAAGGGATCGCCCTGCCAGTGCTGCCATGGTGGAATGCGGTGGCTATCAACGATGTCCCGGCGCAAAGTGATTTCTACAGCAGCGCCACGGGCCGCCTGCTGAACGACCTGGTGCGCGATGCCCGCGAACCGGAGCAGGTCGCACTGCTGCGGAAAGTCTGGCGTCAACGCCTCGGCTATCGCCTGGTCCGCAGCGCTGAAGAGGGCAAAATTGCACTGTCAGCACAGCCCGAGATTAACGCGACACTCCCGTTTATCCGTGACGATCTGGCGACCGTGATTAGCCAACAAGGGCTGGAAAGTGCGCTGGATCAGCCGCTCACCCGAATTCTGGAACAGGTGCAACTGGCGCTGGATAACGCCCAGGAAAAACCGGAGGTCATCTATCTGACCGGTGGCAGCGCCCGCTCGCCGCTAATCAAAAAAGCGCTGACCGCCAAACTGCCGGGTATTCCTGTTGCCGGGGGCGATGACTTCGGTTCTGTTACCGCCGGTCTGGCCCGCTGGGCTGAGGTGGTATTCCGCTAAACGCCTCGCAAGCTGAAAGCGGATGGATTGACATTAAGGTTCATGTGGCTTAGTTTCAGGAGTGAGGGTTAGGGAGAGTTTCCCCTCCCCCTGGTGTCTTAGTAAGCCGGTAAGCTAATGACTAAGAGTATCACCAGTATGATGACTAGCCTCATCATAACCCTTTCCTTATTTTGGCCCCTTCCTCGGGAGGGGCTTTCCCGTTCCAGCATCCCGCTGAAATCCGTGGCTTACCTCCTTTTTGCCGTGCCGCCACTGTAGCGCACAATTCCTTATGAGCCTTATTCGACGATGATTGTTGCGTAACGCCTCGCAAAGCGCGCCGCCATTCGGATGAATCCGTACAGGGTTTCATAATTCCTCCATTTTTCTCCCTTGATGGCTGGCTAAACTAGTATCATTCCGTGAAACGTTTCAGGATGAGAAACTCATAACGATGAAAGGCAGCAACAAATCCCGTTGGACGATCGCCATTGTGGTGGTGATCGCCGCCATCGCCGCATTCTGGTTCTGGCAGAGCCGTAATGAACCGCAGGGCACAGCGCCCGGCGCAACCGGGCAAGCAAAGCCAACGGCTGGCACAGGTCGTCGCGGTATGCGTTCAGGCCCACTCGCGCCGGTTCAGGCCGCGACCGCCACGGAGCAGGCTGTTCCACGCTATCTCACCGGACTGGGCACGATGACTGCCGCCAACACCGTTATCGTGCGTAGCCGCGTGGATGGACAACTGCTGGCGCTGCATTTTCAGGAAGGACAACAGGTTAAAGCCGGCGACCTGCTGGCGGAGATCGATCCCAGCCAGTTTAAAGTAGCGCTGGCACAGGCGCAGGGAGTCCTGGCGAAAGACAAAGCCACCCTCGCCAACGCGCGGCGCGATCTGGCCCGTTACCAGCAACTGGTCAAAAGCAATTTAGTCTCCCGCCAGGAGCTCGATGCCCAGCAGGCGCTGGTGAGCGAATCCGAAGGCACGATTAAGGCCGATGAGGCCAGTGTCGCCAGCGCGCAACTGCAACTCGACTGGAGCCGCATCACCGCGCCGGTCGACGGGCGCGTCGGTCTGAAACAGGTCGATGTCGGCAATCAGATTTCCAGTGGCGATACCACCGGCATTGTGGTGATTACTCAGACACATCCCATCGACCTGGTGTTCACCCTGCCGGAAAGCGATATCGCTACCGTGGTGCAGGCACAAAAAAGCGGACAGCCGCTGGTCGTTGAAGCCTGGGATCGGACCAATTCGAAAAAGCTCAGTTCAGGTGTGCTGCTGAGTCTGGACAACCAGATCGATGCCACCACCGGAACGATTAAAGTGAAGGCTCGCTTTGATAATCAGGATGACGCGCTGTTCCCGAACCAGTTTGTCAATGCCCGGATGCTGGTCGACACCGAACAAAACGCCGTGGTGATCCCAACTGCCGCCCTGCAAATGGGCAACGAAGGTCACTTCGTCTGGGTACTGAACGATGAAAACAAGGTCAGTAAGCATCTGGTTAAAACAGGCATTCAGGACAGCCAGAGAGTGGTGATCAGCGCCGGGATTTCGGCAGGTGACCGCGTCGTCACCGATGGGATTGACCGCCTGACGGAAGGGGCGAAAGTGGAAGTGGTGGAAGCGCAAGCCGCCACCACAACCGATACGAAAGCCACCAACCGCGAATACGGCACGAAAGGAGCGCGCTCCTGATGCAGGTGTTACCTCCGAGCAGCACAGGCGGCCCGTCGCGCCTGTTTATTATGCGTCCTGTCGCCACCACGCTGCTGATGGTGGCGATTCTTCTCGCCGGGATCATTGGCTATCGTTTCCTGCCCGTCTCTGCACTGCCAGAGGTGGACTATCCCACCATTCAGGTCGTCACCCTGTATCCTGGCGCCAGTCCGGATGTGATGACCTCTGCGGTCACCGCGCCGCTGGAGCGACAGTTTGGTCAGATGTCTGGTCTGAAACAGATGTCGTCACAAAGTTCCGGCGGCGCATCGGTAGTGACCCTCCAGTTCCAGTTGACTCTGCCGCTGGATGTGGCCGAACAGGAAGTTCAGGCGGCCATTAACGCCGCCACCAACCTGCTGCCGAGCGACCTGCCGAACCCACCGGTCTACAGTAAGGTCAACCCTGCCGATCCGCCGATCATGACGCTGGCGGTAACGTCCACCGCCATGCCAATGACGCAGGTGGAAGACATGGTAGAAACCCGTGTAGCGCAGAAGATCTCTCAGGTCTCCGGCGTCGGGTTAGTGACACTATCCGGCGGTCAACGCCCGGCGGTCCGCGTGAAGCTCAATGCGCAGGCCATTGCCGCGCTGGGCCTGACCAGTGAAACCGTCCGCACGGCGATTACCGGGGCGAACGTCAACTCCGCCAAAGGTAGCCTTGATGGTCCCACCCGTGCGGTGACGCTCTCGGCAAACGATCAGATGCAGTCTGCCGACGAATACCGCCAGCTTATTATTGCTTATCAGAACGGTGCGCCGGTTCGTCTGGGCGATGTCGCCACCGTTGAACAAGGGGCGGAAAACAGCTGGCTTGGCGCATGGGCAAATAAAGAACAGGCCATTGTGATGAACGTCCAGCGTCAGCCTGGCGCTAACATCATCTCAACGGCAGACAGCATTCATCAGATGCTGCCACAGCTCAAAGAGAGCCTGCCGAAGTCGGTGAACGTGACGGTATTGTCCGATCGCACCACCAATATCCGCGCCTCGGTGAGCGACACCCAGTTCGAGTTAATGCTGGCCATCGCGCTGGTCGTGATGATCATTTATCTGTTCCTGCGCAATATTCCCGCCACTATTATTCCTGGCGTCGCCGTCCCACTGTCGCTGATTGGGACCTTTGCGGTGATGGTGTTCCTCGATTTCTCCATCAACAATCTGACGCTAATGGCGCTGACCATTGCCACCGGCTTTGTGGTGGATGATGCGATCGTGGTTATCGAAAACATTTCGCGTTATATCGAAAAAGGGGAAAAACCGCTGACAGCCGCGCTGAAAGGCGCCGGAGAAATCGGTTTTACCATTATTTCGTTAACCTTCTCGCTGATTGCGGTCCTGATCCCGCTGCTGTTCATGGGCGATATCGTGGGACGCCTGTTCCGCGAATTTGCCGTGACGCTGGCGGTAGCGATTTTAATCTCCGCTGTGGTGTCGTTAACCCTGACGCCGATGATGTGCGCCAGAATGCTGAGTCAGGAGTCATTGCGTAAGCAAAACCGTTTCTCCCGCGCGTCGGAAAAAATGTTTGACCGCGTGATTGCGGGCTACGGACACTGGCTGGCGAAAGTGCTGAACCATCCGTGGCTGACGCTGAGCGTGGCGCTGGGCACCCTGCTGTTAAGCATCATGCTGTGGGTGTTTATTCCGAAAGGCTTCTTCCCTGTCCAGGATAACGGCATCATTCAGGGCACGCTACAGGCACCGCAGTCCAGTTCCTTTACCAGTATGGCCCAGCGCCAGCGGCAGGTGTCGGACGTAATTTTGAACGATCCGGCGGTTGAGAGCCTGACCTCTTTTGTCGGTGTCGATGGCACCAACCCGTCGCTGAACAGCGCGCGTCTGCAAATCAACCTGAAGCCACTCGACGAGCGTGACGACCGCGTTCAGAAAGTGATCGCCCGTTTGCAGGACGCCGTGGCGAGAGTGCCGGGCGTCGATTTGTATCTGCAACCAACGCAGGATCTGACGATTGATACCCAGGTGAGTCGCACGCAGTATCAGTTCACCCTCCAGGCCACCTCGCTGGATGCCCTCAGCACCTGGGTGCCAAAACTGATGGAAAAGCTGCAGGCGTTACCGCAGCTTTCTGACGTCAGCAGCGACTGGCAGGACCAGGGTCTGGTGGCGTATGTGAATGTCGATCGCGACAGCGCCAGTCGGCTGGGGATCAGCATGGCGGATGTCGATAATGCGCTGTATAACGCCTTCGGCCAGCGCCTGATTTCCACTATCTACACCCAGGCGAATCAGTATCGCGTGGTGCTGGAACACAATACCGAGAACACGCCAGGACTGGCGGCGCTGGATTCAGTCCGTCTGACCAGTAGCGATGGCGGCATGGTACCGCTCAGCGCCATCGCTAAAGTGGAGCAGCGCTTTGCGCCTCTTTCGATCAATCATCTGGATCAGTTCCCGGTCACCACCATCTCGTTTAACGTCCCGGACGGTTATTCGCTGGGTGATGCGGTCCAGTCGATTCTGGACGCCGAAAAAACGCTGAATCTGCCGGTGGATATCACCACTCAGTTCCAGGGCAGCACCCTCGCCTTCCAGGCGGCGCTAAGCAGCACTATCTGGCTGATTGTTGCGGCGGTGGTGGCGATGTATATCGTGCTCGGCGTGCTGTATGAAAGTTTTATTCATCCAATCACCATTCTCTCAACGCTGCCCACGGCGGGAGTCGGGGCGCTGCTGGCGTTGATGATTGCCGGTAGCGAACTGGGTGTGATCGCCATCATCGGCATTATTTTGCTGATCGGCATCGTGAAGAAGAACGCCATCATGATGATCGACTTTGCCCTTGCCGCTGAGCGCGAACAGGGGATGGCGCCGCGCGAGGCGATTTTCCAGGCCTGCCTGCTGCGTTTTCGTCCGATCCTGATGACAACACTGGCGGCGCTGCTGGGCGCGCTGCCGCTGATGCTGAGTACTGGCGTCGGGGCTGAACTGCGCCGTCCGCTGGGGATCGGCATGGTGGGCGGCTTACTGGTGAGCCAGGTTCTGACGCTGTTTACCACCCCGGTTATCTATCTGCTGTTTGACCGTCTGGCGCTGTATATGAAGAAACGCTTCTCTCACCGGGAAGAGGAGGCGTAAATGAAGTTTTTCGCCCTCTTCATTTACCGTCCGGTGGCGACGATTTTAATCTCTCTCGCCATCACCCTGTGCGGCGTACTGGGCTTTCGACTGCTGCCCGTCGCTCCGCTGCCGCAGGTCGATTTTCCGGTGATCATGGTCAGCGCATCACTGCCGGGCGCCTCGCCGGAGACGATGGCGTCATCCGTCGCGACGCCGCTGGAGCGCTCGCTGGGGCGCATTGCCGGGGTCAGTGAGATGACCTCAAGCAGTTCGCTGGGCAGCACGCGCATTATTTTGCAGTTTAACTTCGATCGCGATATCAACGGCGCGGCGCGGGATGTACAAGCGGCGATTAATGCGGCGCAAAGTCTGCTGCCGAGTGGTATGCCAAGCCGACCCACCTATCGCAAGGCGAACCCGTCCGACGCGCCGATTATGATTCTGACGCTGACATCAGAAACGTATTCGCAGGGTGAGCTGTACGACTTTGCCTCGACCCAACTGGCGCAGACCATCGCGCAAATCGACGGCGTCGGCGATGTCGATGTGGGGGGGAGTTCGCTGCCCGCCGTACGCGTCGGGTTAAATCCGCAGGCGCTGTTTAACCAGGGCGTCTCGCTGGATGATGTGCGCACCGCCATCAGCAACGCCAACGTGCGCAAACCACAGGGAGCGCTGGAAGATACCACCCATCGCTGGCAGATCCAGACTAACGACGAACTCAAAACGGCGGCGGAATATCAGCCTCTGATTATTCACTATAACAACGGCGGAGCCGTACGGTTGGGCGATGTCGCCACGGTGACGGATTCGGTGCAGGATGTGCGCAACGCCGGGATGACCAACGCCAAACCGGCGATTTTGCTGATGATCCGCAAGCTGCCGGAAGCCAATATTATCCAGACGGTCGACAGCATTCGGGCCAGACTCCCGGAATTGCAGTCCACCATCCCGGCCTCGATTGATATGCAAATCGCCCAGGATCGTTCACCAACCATCCGTGCCTCACTGGAAGAGGTCGAACAGACACTGATCATTTCTGTGGCGCTGGTCATTCTGGTGGTCTTTTTATTCCTGCGCTCCGGACGCGCCACGCTGATCCCCGCCGTGGCGGTTCCGGTTTCGTTGATTGGCACCTTTGCCGCGATGTACCTGTGTGGGTTCAGTCTCAATAACCTGTCACTGATGGCGCTGACCATCGCCACCGGATTTGTGGTCGATGACGCCATTGTGGTGCTGGAAAATATCTCGCGCCATCTGGAAGCCGGAATGAAACCCTTGCAGGCCGCGCTTCAGGGAACGCGCGAAGTCGGCTTTACCGTGCTGTCCATGAGCCTGTCGCTGGTTGCCGTGTTCCTGCCGCTGCTGCTGATGGGCGGACTGCCGGGGCGATTACTGCGTGAATTTGCCGTCACGCTGTCGGTGGCAATTGGTATTTCACTGCTGGTTTCGCTCACGCTCACCCCGATGATGTGCGGCTGGATGCTGAAATCCAGCCAGCCTCGTGAGCAGAAGCGGCTGCGCGGCTTTGGCCGCATGCTGGTTGCGCTGCAACAGGGTTACGGTAAGTCGCTGAAATGGGTACTCAACCATACGCGACTGGTCGGCGTGGTGCTGCTTGCCACCATTGCGCTGAATATCTGGCTCTACATTTCTATCCCGAAAACCTTCTTCCCGGAGCAGGACACTGGCGTACTGATGGGGGGTATTCAGGCCGATCAGAGCATCTCGTTCCAGGCGATGCGCGGTAAGCTTCAGGACTTTATGAAGATCATTCGCGACGACCCGGCAGTGGATAACGTCACCGGATTTACCGGCGGTTCACGGGTCAACAGCGGGATGATGTTCATCACCCTTAAGTCCCGCGACGAACGTCGGGAGACCGCGCAACAGGTGATCGACCGCCTGCGGGTGAAACTGGCAAAAGAGCCGGGTGCCAATCTGTTCCTGATGGCGGTACAGGATATTCGCGTCGGCGGGCGCCAGTCCAATGCCAGCTATCAGTACACGCTGCTGTCCGACGATCTGGCCGCGCTGCGCGAATGGGAACCGAAGATTCGTAAAGCCCTGGCCGCACTCCCCCAACTGGCGGATGTCAACTCCGATCAGCAGGACAACGGGGCGGAGATGAATCTCATCTACGATCGTGAAACCATGTCACGGCTGGGCATTGACGTGCAAGCAGCTAACAGCCTGTTGAACAACGCCTTTGGTCAGCGGCAGATCTCCACCATCTACCAGCCGATGAACCAGTATAAAGTAGTGATGGAAGTCGATCCGCGCTACACCCAGGACATCAGCGCGCTGGAAAAAATGTACGTTATTAACAGCGATGGCAAAGCGATTCCGCTCTCCTGGTTTGCCAAATGGCAACCGGCGAACGCGCCGCTGTCGGTGAATCATCAGGGCTTGTCGGCAGCGTCCACCGTCTCCTTCAACCTGCCAACGGGTTCCTCGTTGTCAGAAGCCAGTGACGCCATTCATCGGGCGATGACCCAGCTTGGCGTACCGTCCACCGTGCGCGGCAGTTTTGCCGGGACCGCACAGGTCTTCCAGGAAACGATGAATTCCCAGGTGATCCTGATTATTGCCGCGATCGCCACGGTCTATATTGTGCTCGGCATGCTGTACGAAAGTTACGTTCATCCGCTGACCATCCTCTCCACCCTTCCCTCGGCAGGAGTGGGCGCGCTGCTGGCGCTGGAGATTTTCGATGCCCCGTTCAGCCTAATCGCCCTGATAGGGATCATGCTATTAATTGGCATCGTGAAGAAAAACGCCATCATGATGGTCGACTTTGCGCTGGAAGCGCAGAGGCATGGCAACCTCACCCCGGAGCAGGCGATTTTCCAGGCCTGCCTGCTGCGTTTTCGTCCGATTATGATGACCACGCTGGCCGCGCTGTTTGGCGCGCTGCCGCTGGTGCTTTCCGGCGGCGACGGTTCTGAACTGCGCCAGCCGCTGGGGATTACCATCGTCGGCGGTCTGGTGATGAGCCAGTTGTTAACGCTCTACACCACCCCGGTGGTGTACCTCTTTTTCGACCGTCTGCGGCTGCGTTTTTCGCGTAAACACCGTAAACCGATAACAGAGACATGACAGAACTACCCAACAGCACCCGCTGGCAACTGTGGATTGTGGCATTCGGTTTCTTTATGCAGTCGCTGGATACCACCATCGTCAATACCGCGCTTCCCTCGATGGCGAAAAGCCTCGGGGAAAGCCCGTTGCATATGCACATGGTCGTGGTCTCGTATGTGCTGACCGTGGCGGTCATGCTGCCTGCCAGCGGTTGGCTGGCGGACAAAATCGGCGTGCGGAACATTTTCTTTACTGCCATTGTGCTGTTTACCCTGGGTTCGCTGTTTTGCGCTGGTTCCGGCACGCTGAATGAACTGGTCATGGCGCGGGTGTTGCAAGGCATCGGCGGAGCCATGATGGTGCCGGTCGGCAGGCTGACGGTGATGAAGATTGTCCCGCGCGAGCAGTACATGGCGGCGATGACGTTTGTCACGCTGCCTGGCCAGATTGGCCCGCTGCTCGGCCCGGCACTGGGCGGGATCCTCGTGGAATATGCCTCCTGGCACTGGATTTTCCTGATCAATCTCCCGGTCGGTATTATTGGTGCTATCGCCACGCTGATGCTGATGCCCAACTACACCATGCAAACCCGACGCTTTGATCTCTCGGGTTTTCTGCTGCTGGCAGCCGGGATGGCGGTTCTGACCCTCGCGCTGGACGGCAGCAAAGGGATGGGAATTTCACCACTCGCCCTCGGCGCGCTGGTGGTGTGTGGCGTGGCGGCCATTTTACTCTACCTGAAACACGCCAAAGGTAACCCGCGGGCGCTGTTCAGCCTCCACCTGTTTCGCACGCCGACTTTCTCGCTGGGGCTGTTCGGCAGCTTCGCCGGACGCATCGGAAGCGGCATGTTGCCCTTTATGACGCCGGTCTTTTTGCAGATTGGTCTCGGCTTTTCCCCGTTTCACGCCGGTCTGATGATGATCCCCATGGTGCTCGGCAGTATGGGCATGAAACGCATCGTCGTGCAGGTAGTTAATCGCTTTGGCTATCGGCGGGTGCTGGTCACCACCACGCTCGGACTGTCGGTGGTGACCCTGCTGTTTATGTCCACCGCCCTGCTTGGCTGGTATTACGTGCTGCCGCTGGTGCTGTTTATTCAGGGCATGGTCAACTCGACGCGTTTCTCCTCCATGAACACCCTGACCCTGAAAGATCTGCCGGATGAGTTGGCCAGCAGCGGGAACAGCCTGTTGTCGATGATTATGCAGCTCTCGATGAGTATCGGCGTCACCGTCGCCGGGTTGCTGCTGGGGATGTTCGGACAGCAGCACATGACTGTCGATAGTGGAACATCACATAGCGTCTTTATGTACACCTGGCTGTGTATGGCTTTTATCATCGCCTTACCTGCCGTGATCTTTGCCCGCGTCCCGAATGATACCCACAAAAATGTCGTCATTGCGCGACGCAAAAGGAGAACCTGATGAAGCTCTGGCGACCCGGTATTACCGGCAAACTGTTTCTGGCGATTTTCGCCACCTGCATCGTGCTGTTGATCAGTATGCATTGGGCGGTGCGCGTCAGCTTCGAGCGAGGGTTCATTGATTACATTAAGAACGGCAACGAACAGCGCCTGACCATGCTCAGCGATGCGTTAGGCGAGCAGTACCAGTTGCACGGCAACTGGCGTTTTCTGCGCAATAACGATCGCTTTGTGTTCCAGATACTCCGTTCATTTGAGCATGATAAAGACGATGACAGATCAGGTCCCGGCATGCCGCCGCACGGCTGGCGCACCCAGTTCTGGGTGGTGGACCAGGATGCCCATGTGATGGTCGGCCCGCGCGGCCCGGTTCCCGCAGACGGCACGCGGCGGCCCATTCTGGTGAACGGCCTTGAGGTCGGTGCGGTGATCGCCTCGCCTGTCGAACGCCTGACGCGTAATACGGACATCAATTTTGATAAGCAGCAGCGGCGCACCAGTTGGCTTATCGTCGCGCTGTCGACCCTGTTGGCGGCGCTGGCGACCTTCCCACTCGCGCGCGGACTGCTGGCCCCGGTCAAACGTCTGGTCGAAGGTACGCACAAACTGGCTGCGGGAGATTTCACTACCCGCGTCACCGCCACCAGCGCCGATGAACTGGGCAAACTGGCACAGGACTTCAACCAGCTCGCCAGTACGCTGGAAAAGAATCAGCAGATGCGCCGGGACTTTATGGCCGATATCTCGCATGAGCTGCGCACGCCGCTGGCAGTGCTGCGCGGTGAACTGGAAGCGATTCAGGATGGGGTGCGAAAATTCACGCCGGAGTCGGTGGCCTCGTTACAGGCGGAAGTCGGTACGCTGACCAAACTGGTCGACGATCTGCACCAGCTTTCGATGTCTGACGAAGGCGCGCTGGCCTATCAAAAAACCGCGGTTGATTTGATCCCGCTACTGGAAGTGGCGGGCGGCGCATTCCGTGAACGTTTCGCCAGTCGCGGCCTGACGTTACAGTTTTCCCTGCCCGATAGCGTGACCGTGTTCGGCGATCGCGATCGCCTGATGCAGTTGTTCAACAACCTGCTGGAAAACAGCCTTCGTTACACTGACAGCGGCGGCGGATTGCGTATCAGCGCAGCGCTGCGCGACAAACGCGTGCTGATCACCTTTGCCGACTCCGCGCCGGGGGTCAGTGACGATCAGCTTCAGAGACTGTTCGAGCGATTCTACCGCACCGAAGGTTCACGCAACCGCGCCAGCGGAGGTTCCGGTCTGGGGCTGGCGATTTGTGTCAACATCGTCGACGCACATAATGGTCACATCCACGCTGCCCATTCGCCTTTTGGTGGGGTTAGCATTACAGTAGAGTTACCGCTGGAACGCGATTTACAGAGAGACGTATGACTGAGTTACCCATTGATGAAAACACACCACGCATCCTGATTGTGGAAGATGAACCCAAGCTGGGACAGTTACTTATCGATTATCTGCGCGCCGCAAGCTATGCCCCGACGCTGATTAGCCATGGTGACCAGGTGCTGCCCTATGTGCGCCAGACGCCGCCGGATCTGATCCTGCTGGATTTGATGCTGCCGGGTACCGACGGTCTGACCCTGTGTCGGGAAATCCGCCGCTTCTCCGAGGTGCCCATTGTGATGGTCACCGCCAAAATTGAGGAGATCGACCGCCTGCTGGGTCTGGAAATTGGCGCGGATGATTACATCTGCAAGCCTTACAGTCCGCGTGAAGTGGTCGCTCGCGTGAAGACCATTCTGCGCCGCTGCAAGCCGCAGCGTGAACTGCAGCAACTGGACGCCGAAAGCCCGCTTGTCGTCGATGAAAGCCGTTTTCAGGCCTCCTGGCGCGGTAAAATGCTTGACCTGACGCCTGCGGAATTCCGCTTGCTCAAAACCCTGTCTCACGAGCCGGGAAAAGTGTTTTCCCGCGAACAGTTGCTGAACCATCTCTACGATGACTACCGCGTGGTGACCGATCGCACCATCGACAGCCACATCAAAAACCTGCGTCGCAAGCTGGAAGCGCTCGACGAAGAGCCGTCATTTATCCGCGCGGTGTATGGCGTCGGGTATCGCTGGGAAGCAGATGCATGCCGGATTGCCTGACGCGCTAACACAAATTACGGCCCGATAACGCGACACGTATCGGGCCTGGCGTTTTCCTTTACCTCCCTGCCCCGCAGCGCTACAATGCCCGCCCTTAAAGTGAGGACTCTCCTCTAGCCGCTTCATCAGGTGAAGCGGATCTGACCTGTCATCAGAACGAGAAAATTATGTTTAAACCGGAACTCCTTTCCCCGGCGGGAACGCTGAAAAACATGCGTTACGCTTTCGCCTATGGCGCAGATGCCGTCTATGCGGGCCAGCCGCGTTACTCTCTGCGCGTGCGCAATAACGAATTCAATCACGAGAATCTACAGCTCGGCATTAATGAAGCCCATGAGCTGGGTAAAAAATTCTACGTGGTAGTGAACATCGCGCCGCATAACGCGAAGCTGAAAACCTTTATCCGCGATTTGAAGCCAGTGGTGGAAATGGGTCCGGATGCCCTGATCATGTCCGATCCGGGGCTTATCATGCTGGTGCGTGAAAACTTCCCGGAGATGCCGATTCACCTCTCCGTCCAGGCCAACGCCGTAAACTGGGCCACGGTAAAATTCTGGCACTCGATGGGGCTGACCCGCGTGATTCTGTCTCGCGAGCTGTCGCTGGAAGAGATTGAAGAGATTCGCAATCAGGTGCCGGAGATGGAGATTGAGATCTTCGTTCACGGCGCGCTGTGCATGGCCTACTCTGGCCGCTGCCTGCTCTCTGGCTACATCAATAAGCGCGACCCGAATCAGGGCACCTGCACCAATGCCTGCCGTTGGGAATACAACGTACAGGAAGGCAAAGAAGATGTGGTCGGCAATATCGTTCACAAATACGAGCCGATCCCGGTACAAAATGTGGAGCCAACGCTGGGTATCGGTGCGCCAACCGATAAAGTGTTTATGATTGAAGAGGCTCAGCGTCCGGGCGAATACATGACCGCGTTCGAAGACGAACACGGCACCTACATCATGAACTCGAAAGATCTGCGCGCCATCGCCCACGTTGAACGTCTGACGCAGATGGGCGTGCACTCGCTGAAAATCGAAGGCCGCACCAAATCCTTCTACTACTGCGCGCGTACCGCACAGGTTTATCGTAAAGCGATTGACGACGCCGCTGCAGGCAAGCCGTTTGACCCACAACTGCTGGAAACGCTGGAAGGCCTGGCACACCGTGGCTACACCGAAGGTTTCCTGCGTCGCCACACCCATGACGATTATCAAAACTACGAATACGGATACTCGGTTTCCGAGCGTCAACAGTTCGTGGGCGAGTTCACCGGTGAACGCAAAGGCGACCTTGCAGCCGTGGCGGTGAAAAATAAATTCTCCGTCGGCGACAGCCTGGAACTGATGACCCCGCAGGGCAACGTCAACTTCACGTTAGCGCAGATGGAAAACGCCAAAGGCGAGCCGATGCCGGTGGCGCCAGGAGACGGTTATACCGTATGGATCCCTGTTCCGCAGGATCTGACGCTGGATTATGCGCTGTTAATGCGCAATTTTTCCGGCGAATCGACGCGTAATCCGCATGCTAAATAGTTAATCAGGGTTATTTTTTCACGCCAGGAGGAATCTTAGAAACCGATCACATACCGCTTCGATCTTTAAGGGTATTATCCATCTCGCTGAAAAACATAACCCATAAATGCTAGCTGTACCAGGAACCACCTCCTTAGCCTGCGTAATCTCCCTTACGCAGGCTTATTTTTTTTGCGGCCTAAATCGCGGTACTGATGCGTTGGCTGCACTCACTCACCCTGGCCACATAGTAATTCTATACTCCCAGGGATTCGTTCATTTGCCGCCTTTCTGTACCGCGATTTAGTTTGCAAAAATAGTATATTGTGTGCGTATTTTAGTCCTGTTCTGACCTCCCTTTTTCGTTTCTGCTATACACTTTCTTCAGGTCTTTCAAAAACAAACGGGCAAAGAAGGAATGGATCATTTCCCCTCCAGCGTATTGATTCTGAATGGTAAAAGTGCAGATAACCCCGTACTGCGGGAAGCCATTGGGCTGCTCCGCGACGAAGGCGTTGAAATTCACGTTCGCGTCACCTGGGAAAAAGGCGATGCAGAACGTTATGTCGAAGAGGCCCGCCGTCTGGGCGTTGAAACGGTGATCGCAGGCGGCGGTGACGGCACGATTAACGAAGTGTCGACGGCCCTGATTCACTGTGAGGGTCCTGATATTCCGGCGCTCGGCATCCTGCCGCTGGGCACCGCCAATGATTTTGCCACCAGCGTCGGGATCCCTGTTGAGCTGGATAAGGCGCTGAAGCTGGCGATTGTCGGCAACGCCATTGAGATTGATATGGCGCAGGTCAACGATAAGACCTGTTTTATCAATATGGCGACCGGCGGCTTTGGCACACGCATCACCACTGAAACACCGGAAAAACTGAAAGCCGCGCTGGGCGGCGTGTCATACATCATTCACGGCCTGATGCGCATGGATACGCTAAAGCCGGACCGCTGCGAAATCCGTGGCGAAAACTTCCACTGGCAGGGTGATGCGCTGGTGATTGGAATTGGTAATGGACGTCAGGCCGGCGGTGGACAGCAGTTGTGCCCGAATGCGTTGATCAACGACGGTCTACTGCAACTACGGATTTTCACCGGGGAAGAGATCCTGCCCGCGCTGTTTTCCACCCTGAAGCCGCAGGAGGAAAACCCCAACATCATCGACGGTGCCTCCGCCTGGTTTACTATCCAGGCACCGCATGACATTACCTTTAATCTGGACGGTGAACCGTTGAGCGGACAGGAGTTTCATATCGAAATCCTGCCCGCCGCCTTGCGGTGTCGGTTGCCGCCGGATTGTCCGCTATTGCGTTAGGCAATCGTCACTTTGCTATTGAGATAGACATCCTGCACGACGTTGATCAGCTTCACGCCGCCCAGCGCAACAGCGTATGGCAGAGAAAGCAACCCTGCCCCTACCTGAAATAGATTTTAAAGTGATGGTGGCGTGGTAAAAAATAACATAACAAGAGATTTTAAAAATGCAGGATGTCGTTAAATACAATCGCAAAGTGAATATCAAAAACAAAAGTATCCAGACAAAAAATATATTGAACAATATGCAACCAGTGCTTAGTAAATATTCTGCCTGTTGACTCGCCCCATTGATATCAGTCAAAAAAAATAATGCAAAAAGGGAGTATTTCGTTTCATGCAGTAATCATGCTTATCATTTTTCCGGAATTACGCGATCGGCCTGCTTTCTCCTCCGTCACATTACCGGTTCCCATAAGATAAGTTTTATCTGTACCAGGGAGGTACCCGTGTCTTTAAAAGGACTGCGTTTTACACTGGAAGTTGACGGACTGATGGAAATGGCCACCGCGGTGGTGAGCTTCCGTCTGGCTCAGCATTACTCAGCCCCCTTTCTGCTTAAGGTGGATATCGCCAGCGGCCTTCCTGACCTGGTGGCGACCGATTTTCTCGAAAAAAATGCCGTACTGACTGTCTGGCAGGGCTCCGTGGCACAGCGTTATGTCAGTGGCATCGTCAGTGAAGTCATCCTCGGTGAAAATAACCACTGGCAGATGCGCTACCATCTCACCATCGTCCCTCCACTCTGGCGCGGTGGCCTGCGCCAGAACTTCCGCATCTTCCAGCAGCAGGATATCCGGACTATCTCCTCCACCCTGCTCACTGAAAACGGCATCACTGAATGGACCCCGGTGTTTTATGAGCCCCATCCGGCGCGTGAGTTCTGCGTCCAGTACGGTGAAACCGACCTCGCATTTCTGACCCGCCTGTGGTCAGAGGAAGGTATCTTCTTTTTTGACTGGCACGCGCCGGAAGGGCCGGAGCAAAAACTCGTGCTGTGCGACGATGTCGCCGGAGTGTCTCCGGCAGGAGAGATGCCGTTCAACCCGAACACCACAACAGAGGTCTCCACAGAATGCATCAGCCAGTTCCGCTATCAGGCGCAGATACGACCGTCTTCCGTCGAGACTCAGGACTACACCTTCAAAACACCGGGCTGGCCCGGCTATTACAACCGCGACGGCGAAAACCTGAACGGCCAGCTCACGCAGTATGAAATCTTCGATTATCCGGGACGCTTCAAGGACGAGCAGCACGGGCAGGCTTTTGCCCGCTATCAGATGGATGGATGGCGGAATAATGCAGAGACCGCGACCGGTTGCAGCAACTCACCGAAGCTGTGGCCGGGAAAACGTTTCACCCTGACCACACATCCTTCTGACACGCTGAACCGGGAATGGCAGGTGGTGAACAGCGTCCTGACGGGTGAGCAACCGCAGGCACTGCACGGCAGTCAGGGCAAAGGCACCACGCTGTCTAACCACTTTAGCGTCATTCCGGCAGACAGAACCTGGCGCGTCCCTCCCCTGCCCAAACCCTGCGTGGACGGCCCGCAGAGCGCCATTGTCACCGGCCCGGCGGGCGAGGAAATCTTCTGCGACGAGCATGGCCGGGTGCGGGTACGCTTTCACTGGGACCGTTACTGTCCGGGCAACGAGGACAGCTCCTGCTGGGTGCGGGTGTCGCAGGCGTGGGCGGGAACCGGCTTCGGCAATCTCGCCATTCCGCGCGTCGGCCAGGAGGTGATAGTCGACTTCCTCAACGGCGACCCGGACCAGCCGATAGTCATGGGCCGCACCTACCACCAGGATAACCGCTCACCGGGAAGTCTGCCGGGCACGAAGACGCAGATGACCATCCGGTCGAAGACCTACAAGGGTAGCGGGTTTAATGAACTGCGTTTTGACGATGCGACCGGGAAAGAGCAGGTCTATATCCATGCGCAGAAGAACATGGATACGGAGGTACTGAACAACCGCACCACCGATGTGAAAGTGGACCATACCGAAACCATCGGCAACAACCAGACGATAACGGTGGGGCTGGGCCAGACGGTGACGGTGGGTAAGAAGAATGCCGGCGGGCATGACCAGACCATTACGGTGGCCCATGACCGGAGCATCACGGTGCGTAACGACCAGACGCTGAAGGTGACGAATGACCGGCGGGTGGACGTCAGCCACGATGACGGTCTGTACGTGGCGAATGACCGTAAGGTGACGGTGGACGGCAGGCAGGAGCACAAAACCACCGGCGACCATATCAGCCTGGTGGCGGGTAAACACAGCCTTGAGGTGAAGGGCGACCTGGCGAGGAAAATTACGGGGGAGCTGGGGATAAAAGCACGGGATACCGTCGTACTGGAGGGCGGCGGTAAAATCACCCTGAAAGTGGGCGCTTCATTTGTAGTGATACACGCGGGAGGCGTGGATATCACCGGCCCCAGAATCAACCTTAACGGCGGGGGAAGTCCGGGGACGCCGGTAGGGACGCTGCAACCGGCGGTGCTGAAAGCGCTGATGGATGAGGATAATGGTAGTTCTGGAACCGAAAGTACGGAGCCACCACGGAAAAACGTCCAGGACACCTTTAGTTCTCCTCCCCCCCGTAAAGACATGGTACCGCCACAACGGCGCGGAAGATTTTCACGATAAAGGACTGAACATGAAAATAAGTTACCCCATCAGGGATACAGACGGAAAAGACTTCGCCACACTGGATGAGCTAATGCGTCTGGTTGACGGAGAAGCACACGGAACCTGGCTGCTGGGCGTTAACGGACTGTGGCACGGTGCTATACATATCAGTGACGTCTCTAATCCTTTCTCCGCCCTGAACCCGGATGCTTCCAGTACCGGAGACCCGGTTCCCCTTCAGTTTATGGCCGACGGCACCATTGCCGCGTACCGGATAAACAATGATTACCTGGCAGCACCTTACAACGGGCAGTCGCTCCGCTACAGCAGCACGTTTATCCTGGTGAAATCGCAGTGTCAGCCTGACCCGCAAAAAGAAGAAAGCTGGCTGACATTTTACAACCTGTATATGCATCTCGCTCCGGTAAAAGATTACCCACTTTCCCCCTGTTATAAAATCAAAGCCGGACACAGCGGCATCGGGCTGCGCAAATACGTCAACGGGCAAAATGGTCTTCCCGACGGTCAGGAAAGCGGGGATCCTGTCACGTATCAGGCACCACCGAAAACCAGCAAAAGCCTTAACGCGGGAGATCGTTTTGTCTCATCACGCACCGGACGTTTTTATGTGACGAAAAACCATCAGACGACTCTGATGACGTTCGGGCTGGTTCATCTGCTTAAAGAGGACTCAGTGGAAAATGACCCATACTGGGTCACGCTGGACCTGGCACTGGTGGAGCAGGATGGCGATATACAGGCTCTGATGCCCGCGTGGATGCAGAAGGCGAAAGCAAAAGGCGTTTTTGACACGGTGGTGCCGGGTGGCGACACGGAAGAATGGAAGGTCAGCGCCGGAACGCCGGTCGGATTTATGGGATGTATGGAATCTCCCGGCGAGGGAAGCGGTCAGGTGGACCGTGAATGGTTTGTCCATCTTGAGGTACTGAGTGCCGACCCGAATATGCCGGTGTTTTTATCCAACCCGGGAGGGGTAAAGGGAGAAAAACGGACGGTTCTGGCATCCAAAGGCACAGCGCTGTACACCCGTCAGGCGTCACCGGAACATCCGACATTCACCGCCACGTCGGCCACGCTGAACGCCCGCTGTGCGCTTGCGCGGGAAACCACAACGCCGGTCGCGGATGAATCAGAACAGTGGTGGTATAACATCACTGCGGGCGGCTGGCTGCCACAACGTGACGTTGAAGAGGTGAACCAGTACGATTTACTGAAACTGGGATTTCAGCCGCTGGAGGAGAACAGCAGCGGCGATATGGTCTACAGCCCGTATGAGGGCTGGGTGCCGGAAGCCTTTGGTTCGATAAGCCGTTCTGCGGAGCAGGGAGATGACTGGCTGTATGAACAGGTTCCCCCCTTTTACCATGAGCTGATGGCCGCGATGGACAGCAACAATGACGGAAACGTGACAGAAGAAGAAATCCGGCAGGCACTGGTGGTGCGCGACCCGCTGGTAAGGGATGTGGTGAACCGGCTGACAGTGAAACATCACAGCGAGTGGTTCGGCGGTCGTTCTACAGGACGGTGGGAAGGATTTTACAAAGATATGGACCCGGAAGAAGTGAAATACTGCGAGAAATGGCAGGCAGATCTGGAGTGGATGAGTCAGGTGCCGCCGTTTGATAAGGATGAGGCCGTATGGCATTTTCATCCGGTGGTATTTTTGGATGCAATCAAAGAGGGTGGAGAGTATGAAATCACCGTTGAATTGATTGAAAAATTATTAGGGCATACCAATCCTTGGTTTACCGGAAAAAGAGGTGGGAGAGAATTTTCCGAACACTTTAAAAATAATTATCCAGACGTTTATGAGTTTGATAAAAATAATTTCGTGAGCCAGTTCAATGAGCAATTAATAGAATATGGCATTACTGGCGCCTACCACAAGGCTCATTTTCTTTCTCAATGTTTACATGAATCCGCTCATTTCGATACAACCTTAGAGTTTGGATCAGGCCATAACTATGATCCGGGACAGCATCCGGATGCAATTAAAAATGGAAACACGGTTATAGGCGATGGGCCTCGTTATAAAGGTCGAGGGTTAATTCAGTTGACATGGAAAAAGAATTATCAGCGTTTCTCTAACCATTCAGGCGTTGATTGTGTTAATAACTCTGACTTGGTGGCAACCATAATGAATAACGCAATTAAAGCATCTTGCTGGTTTTGGCGAAATAATGGTGGTATCCATAAGAAGTATGATGCCAAAGGAGATATCAATATTTTAATTGACAATGAAAATAATAATGTTGAATTGGTTACGCTAGCAGTCAATGGTGGGCAAAGAGGTTTGTCTGAAAGAAAAGTTTATTTTAATGCAATTAAAAAAGAATGGGGATTAGATTGATGGCACTTACAAAAGTCATGATACTAATCACACTTAGTGTGATTAGTATCAGTGTAAATAGCTATGCAGGTGAATGCACTATAAAGTCATGCAATGGTCTAATGTTGCCAGCATCCACTCAAAAATTTATATCGAAAGGTTATGAAGATATTGAAATTAAAGAAATCAACAATAATAGATATCTTTTTCTTAGCAGCAGAAATGATGTGAATAAATGTTCTGTAGTTTTTAAGATCGATGATAATAAAATAGAAAGCGCCCCCTCTGCTGGCGAGTCTGGGAGCGTATGCAATGTGTCTGAAATCAATGGTAATGTTGTAAGTTCCTATAGAGATCAAGGAATGTGGTTTGATGATGTTTACCTGGTTTCGTCAGGTAAACACTGGACATTACTGTTTTCTGATTCTTGTACGGATTGTCAGCAAATAAAAAGAAAATATTATAAAAATGGCATTGAAAATCACACAGAATTATTGTCAGGAGGTGATAACTACTCCTCAAGAAAACCTTTGAAAGGCGTGATTACAGTTCAAAAATCCTCTTTATATTCTCAATCAGATGAGCATAAAAAAATCAAGTCATATTTAATTAAAGGTGATACCTTTATACTTACAGATATGTCAGAAGATGGAGATTTTTATCAAATAAATTATACATCACAATCTGGCAAAAGTTCTTTATATTGGATTAAGCCTGATAGCTTTGACCTTAAAAAATAGACATAAGTATCTAATCTGTAGAATCTCCCGACGAGGGAAACGGTCAGATCGACCATGAATGGTTTGTCCATCTTGAGGTATTGAGTGCCGACTCGAATATGCCGGTGTTTTTATTCAACCCGGAAGGAGTGAAAGGTGAAAAACGGACCGTTCTGGTGCCAAAAAGGAAAACGAATGAGACGGTGAACCGCTCAGCGGTCAACAATGTCACATTAAGCTCCTGTCCAACGCGTTACGCTGCCGCCAAACTGCCCTTTATTTCGTTGAAGTCGTAATAGTCATTCCTCTTCCGCAGCGAGAGAGGAATGAATGACATCAGGCAATCGTCACTTTGCTATTGAGATAGACATCCTGCACGGCGTTGATCAGTTTCACGCCGCCCAGCGCAACAGCGTATGGCAGAGAAAGCAACCCTGCCCCTACCTGAAATAGATTTTAAAGTGATGGTGACGTGGTAAAAAAATAACAGAACATGAGATTTTAAAAATGCGGGATGTCGTTAAACTCAATCGCAAAGTGAATATCAAAAGCAAAAGCATCCAGACAGAAAATATATTGAACAATATGCAATCAGTGCTTAATAAATATTCTGCCTGTTGACTCGCCCCATTGATATCAGTCAAAAAAAATAATGCAAAAAGGGAGTATTTCGTTTCATGCAGTAATCATGCTTATCATTTTTCCGGAATTACGCGATCGGCCTGCTTTCTCCTCCGTCACATTACCGGTTCCCATAAGATAAGTTTTATCTGTACCAGGGAGGTACCCGTGTCTTTAAAAGGACTGCGTTTTACACTGGAAGTTGACGGACTGATGGAAATGACCACCGCGGTGGTGGGCTTCCGTCTGGCTCAGCACTACTCAGCCCCCTTCCTGCTTAAGGTGGATATCGCCAGCGGCCTTCCTGACCTGGTGGCGACCGACTTTCTCGAAAAAAATGCCGTACTGACCATCTGGCAGGGCTCCGTGGCACAGCGTTACGTCAGCGGTATCATCAGTGAAGTCACCCCCGGTGAAAATAACCACTGGCAGATGCGCTACCACCTCACCATTGTCCCTCCCCTCTGGCGCGGTGCCCTGCGGCAGAACTTCCGCATCTTCCAGCAGCAGGATATCCGCGCCATTTCTGCCACCCTGTTGAACGAAAATGGCGTCACTGAATGGGCTCCGGTGTTTTATGAGCCGCATCCGGCACGCGAGTTCTGCGTCCAGTACGGTGAAACCGACCTCGCATTTCTGACGCGATTATGGTCAGAGGAAGGTATCTTCTTCTTTGACTGGCACGCGCCGGAAGGGCCGGAGCAAAAACTCGTGCTGTGCGACGATGTCGCCGGAGTGTCTCCGGCAGGAGAGATGCCGTTCAACCCGAACACCACAACAGAGGTCTCCACAGAATGCATCAGCCAGTTCCGCTATCAGGCGCAGATACGACCGTCTTCTGTAGAGACTCAGGACTACACCTTCAAGACTCCGGGCTGGCCGGGCTATTACAACCGCGACGGTGAGAGCCTGAACGGTCAGCTCACGCAGTATGAAATCTTCGATTATCCGGGACGCTTCAAGGACGAGCAGCACGGGCAGGCTTTTGCCCGCTATCAGATGGATGGATGGCGGAATAATGCAGAGACCGCGACAGGTTGCAGCAACTCACCGAAGCTGTGGCCGGGAAAACGCTTCACCCTGACCGCGCATCCTTCTGACACGCTGAACCGGGAATGGCAGGTGGTGAGCAGTGTCCTGACGGGCGGGCAGCCGCAGGCGCTGCACGGCAGTCAGGGCAAAGGCACCACAATGGACAATAATTTTCAGGTGATACCGGCGGACAGAACCTGGCGCGTCCCTCCCCTGCCCAAACCCTGCGTGGATGGTCCCCAGAGCGCCATCGTCACCGGCCCGGCGGGCGAGGAAATCTTCTGCGACGAGCATGGCCGGGTGCGGGTACGTTTTCACTGGGACCGTTACTGTCCGGGAAACGAGGACAGTTCGTGCTGGGTGCGGGTGTCGCAGGCATGGGCGGGAACCGGCTTCGGTAACCTGGCGATACCGCGCGTGGGCCAGGAGGTCATCGTGGACTTCCTCAACGGCGACCCGGACCAGCCGATAGTGATGGGCCGCACCTACCACCAGGATAACCGTTCACCGGGAAGTCTGCCGGGTACGAAGACGCAGATGACCATCCGGTCAAAAACCTACAAGGGCAGCGGGTTTAATGAACTGAAATTTGACGATGCGACCGGGAAAGAGCAGGTTTATCTCCATGCACAGAAGAACATGGATACGGAGGTGCTAAACAACCGCACCACCGATGTGAAAGTGGACCACACGGAAACCATCAGCAACAACCAGACGATAACGGTGGGACATGACCAGACCAGTACGGTGGCCCATGACCGGAGCATCACGGTGCGTCACGACCAGACGCTGAAGGTGACAAATAACCGGCGGGTGAACGTCAGTCACGATGACGGGCTGTACGTGGCGAATGACCGTAAGGTGACGGTGGACGGCAGACAGGAGCACAAAACCACTGGCGACCATATCAGCCTGGTGCAGGGCAAACACAGCCTTGAGGTGAAGGGCGACCTGGCGAGAAAAATTACGGGGGCGCTGGGGATAAAAGCACGGGATACCGTGGTACTGGAGAGCGGCGATAAAATCACTCTGAAAGTGGGCGCTTCATTTGTGGTGATACACGCGGGAGGCGTGGATATCACCGGCCCCAGAATCAACCTTAACGGCGGGGGAAGTCCGGGGACGCCGGTAGGGACGCTGCAACCGGCGGTGCTGAAGGCGTTGGTGGATGATGGCGATAGCGATGGTGGTAAGCCTGAACAGAATGATACGACGGGTGGGGAGCAGGAAAATCCGCTCGGGAAAATCTGTGTTGAGTGCTTACTGAATGCCATAAGCGCTGACGATGCTGTAGTAGAGGAAGTTTAACTAATGGGCATAGCAATATTACTTCAGATGGTTTCTGAAATAGCCGGGCATCCTGTCTGTGTATTGGTCGGAGATGAGGGGGTGCTGCGCTATGTCGTCAGAACTACAGTTGGTTAAACACTGGTTAAATCGCAATAAAAAACACAACGTTTTTGTTTTGTTTGAATCCGGCGCGCTCACTGACGAAATGCGCCAGTTGGTGATGAAGCATTATGAAGACAGATGTACTCCCTTGTATCACTTGCCGGAACTGAAGGCGGTGGCACCTTATGGCCCGTGGCTGGCGTGTATTGAAGAAGAAAAAGAACTGACCGACATACTCATCAAAAAGTTACCTGTGGCAGGCATTATTTTTTCTGAACTGCCGCTGTTGCATCTGGCTCCCCGACTTGCTATCGGATGCACGGCGAAAACACCGGACAAGCGTAAAGTCCTGCTGCGTTTTTATACCCCTCGCGTACTGAAAAAGCTGGCTGCCCGGTCTGACATGGGGTGGCACTCGTTGCTGTTCTCGCCGATTGAATCATGGTGGGTGCAGGAGGATTCACAATGGCAACGGTTGACTATACCGTTTTCAGAGGTAAGAGACTTTGTCGGCAGAGCGCTTACCCTTGACGAACCGTTGTGGCGAGAAATAGCGGGGAGAGAGGATGTATCGGTACTTTTAAGGGAGTGGCGGACGATGAAAGTCAGCAATCACTTTCCACCCTGCGCACAGCGGCACATGGTGGAAAAAGCATTGAGTAAGGCGCGGCAGGTTGGGCTGACGAATCCGCTGGACCAGAAAATTTATGCAATAAGCTATCTGAACGGCAAGAAAGACTATCTTGGGTCGGCAGAGTTTCAGACGGTGCTGGAAAGGGTAAAAAGAAATGAAATATCGCTGTCTGACCTCGGTTCGGAGTGATGTTCCTCGCTGATGTGTCTTTATCAACGAACTGGCAATAGGGAACTACGAATAATGGGATTTTTTAGCCGACTGGAACAGTTTGATCAAAAGCTCACGCGCGGGTACGCCCGCTGGGGCCGCTGGGTGTGGGGCGGTGTGATAGCGCTGCCGGTGCTCTGGTTTCTGTGGAGTGTGGGGATGTCGCTCTGGGGGCCGCCGTCAGGCGGAGTGATACTGGAGATCCACAGCGAGATTGACCGGCCTATTCGCGGATTTAGCGTTAACGGGATGGCGGGGGCGAATGCGTTTGCGCACGGCGGCGGGAAAACAACCTGCTGCGGTGATATCCGGGGTGAGGAAGCGGAGGTTATCTGGACGGTCGATTATACGCGAGCACAGTATGAAGCAGGCATCAGAACTGAAATACATCGTACCGTGATGCCTCTGCCAAAAAGAGAGCGCGGGCAGGACTTTCTGCATGTGCATTTTCTGCCTGGCGATAAGGTCCTGTTGGGCTGGAGTGAGGGGGCAGGGTCGCCGTATGAGGAACGTAAAGACTATTCGAAAAACAATGAGACTGGGCAGGAGGCGCAGCCATGATCGATGAATCGGCCATTTCGGCGGCCACGCGGGCGCAGCAGGCAGAAGACCATCATGTTGGTAACTGTGGACGGGTCTGGCATGTTGCTTTCTTTTTTGACGGCGTTGGACGCAATATTGATCAGGATGCGCCGGATCACCGCCTGAGCAATATCGCCCGTCTGTTCCGGGCATACCCGGATAAAGATAAAAACACATCTACAGTTTGTTTTAATGCTTTTTATTTCTCAGGAATGGGCACGCCTTATCATGATGATGCTGCTGAGAAAATTTATTCAGTAATGGATATCAGCCTGGGTAACCTTCTGGAGGATGTCAAAAAACTGCCAAAAGATACCGTATCGGATGCGGGAATGGATATTGCCAGAGGGAAAAAGTGGACGGATGTTTTGGGCAATGCCCTTGAATATCTCAATAATCCGCTGGAGTGGGCCAGGGGGGTGGGCAAGATGGCGCTTAGCGCGCTGGGGAAAGCCGGCATTGAATCCACGCCCTGGCTGCGGGATAACGAAGTCATGAGCGCCCATTTTATGACCGGCGAGCCTACCCGCCTTACAGCCGCGAAGCGACAGTTTAAGAAGTTTTATAAGGAAAATACGAAAGACAGCAATGTAACAATCAAAACCATTTCAGTTTCACTCTATGGTTTTGATCTGGGGGCCACGCTGGCGCGTAAATTTCTGGATCAATTTCTTAAGGAGATCTGCCAGAAGAATAAAGCGGGAAAATACCAGTATAAAAATGTGCCGGTTGACATCGTTTTTACCGGTCTTTTTGATTGCTCGCGCCATTCGCCTGCCAGCAGTAACAATGGACTGGACTATTTTTTTATGTGGCTGGGGATGCCCGGGAAAATGATCGGTTTGGTACTGGGCGATAAAGCTATCGATCAGGATTCACCGTTGCCGGATGCGGTGTGTAAAGCGCTGCATCTGGCGGCGGCTCATGAACGGCGTCCCTGGCGTGGTTTGTATCTGTTGGGCAATACGGCTGCAAAAAAAGCGGAAAGACATCAGGAGTTGCTGCTGCCTGGCTGTAGTGAAGATATCGGCGGAGGCCTGAAGCCAGACGAACAGAAGCCCAGCGCAGAGCTATGCCGGGTGGCGTTATACAATATGTACCACGCCGCGTGTCAGGCTGGCGTGCCGTTTCCTGATTTTGAAGATTTGCCGGTATTGTCAAAAACTATTGCCAGCTATTTTCTAATGAATGATGCCGTGCAGGGAATGCCGGTCACGGATTGGGTTAGCCGTTATCAAAAAGAGGTGAAGGAAAACACGTTCAGCGATACCGCACAGGAAAAACATCTGGATAATTACTTTCTCTGGCTGGGCGAACAGTACTACATGTACCAGTATGAGCGGGAGCGGCTGGATAAAGAATTGTCGCTGGCTCAGCGTGAACAGATCAGTGGCTACGGCCCGCTTGCCGGAACAGGGATTAATCCCAATACAAAAGCGGATGCGATAAAAGCGCAAATTTCCGAACTGGATTCACTCTGGGGCTGGCTGGATGAGGTAAAGCGTGTGGCGGTTGGTTTGCACAATGATTTCAGGGTAAGTCCGCGACCGAATGACCGGCGAATGGAACTACAGGAGGTGGCTTACAATGCGGCGGTTAATCGGGCAGAAACGTTTCTT
This sequence comes from Citrobacter amalonaticus Y19, assembly GCF_000981805.1. Taxonomy (NCBI): domain Bacteria; kingdom Pseudomonadati; phylum Pseudomonadota; class Gammaproteobacteria; order Enterobacterales; family Enterobacteriaceae; genus Citrobacter; species Citrobacter amalonaticus. Next base: position 2,427,053 of record NZ_CP011132.1, read on the forward strand.
ACGTTTGCGCATGCCGCATATCATGACGAAAATATGCCGATGTCGTCGTCTTCTACGGCAAATACCCTGTATTCCTATTTTGTGCATGATATACAGAAAGTTGATTATGCTTCTTCTGTCTCCGAGGATTTTTTCCTCCGTCGCTCGGCGGAGCTGCCAGATGTGGATTCTGAATCATCGAACAATAAAAACGATGGCAAGAAACACAGCCGCAGGGATGATTGAAGGTTCTGAAATATACGGAGAACAACATTGCGGATCACTTTACGCGACCCGCAATGTTGTTCTCCGGAGTGATATCAGGAACGCTTTTTTTGAGCCTGTACACGAGATTGTGTAATTGCCTGATTTTGATATGTTCAATCCAACATCAAATGAAGGTTAATTTGTGGATGAAAAACAGTTGCAGGCTCTGGCCAATGAACTGGCCAAAAAATCTCAAAACCCCTGAAGATCTCAGCCAGTTCGATCGCCTGCTGAAGAAAATCAGCGTTGAGGCTGCTCTCAACGCTGAAATGACTCACTATCTCGGCTATGAGAAAAATCAGCCCAAATCCGGCACGAATTCCCGCAACGGTTACTCCGCCAAAACCGTTATCTACATCACAAACGCCATCGAGTCGCTGAACAGAGTGATCCGTGCGGCTGTCAAAAAGCGCAAAGTGTTCCCGACGGATGACCCGGTACGTAAAGTGGTCTATCTGGCAATACAGGCAGCATCGAAAAAATGGAGTATGCTGATCCAGAACTGGCGGCAGGCGATGAGTCGTTTTATTATCGAGTTCGGTGACCGCCTGAGCGATCTCCTTTAGCACGGTGGCAGTTACACAGAATTATTTACAGGCTCTCCCCTCTTTAGCTTTAACTGATTTCCCCCTTTCCTTGCACTCTCTCCTGGTGAAAATCGCATCATAACGATGCTTCATATCCTTTCTAAACGTTTTCCTATTTTTCAGTTAAACCAGGTTATCTCTCTCCGCATCCATCCTGAGCAGGCGTATGGTACTTTTCGGATGATATGTCACGGAGATAACTTCATGTCACTGCAGGGACTGCGTTTTACGCTGGAAGTTGACGGACTGATGGAAATGGCCACCGCGGTGGTGGGCTTTCGTCTGGCTCAGCATTACTCAGCCCCCTTTCTGCTTAAGGTGGATATCGCCAGCGGCCTTCCTGACCTGGTGGCGACCGACTTTCTCGAAAAAAATGCCGTACTGACCATCTGGCAGGGCTCCGTGGCACAGCGTTACGTCAGCGGTATCATCAGTGAAGTCACCCCCGGTGAAAATAACCACTGGCAGATGCGCTACCACCTCACCATTGTCCCTCCCCTCTGGCGCGGTGCCCTGCGGCAGAACTTCCGCATCTTCCAGCAGCAGGATATCCGGACTATCTCCTCCACCCTGCTCACTGAAAACGGCATCACTGAATGGACCCCGGTGTTTTATGAGCCGCATCCGGCACGCGAGTTCTGCGTCCAGTACGGTGAAACCGACCTCGCGTTCCTGACGCGCCTGTGGTCAGAGGAAGGTATCTTCTTTTTTGACTGGCACCCGCAGGAAGGGCCGGAGCAAAAACTCGTGCTGTGCGACGATGTCGCCGGGGTGCCGCGTTCGGGAGAGATGCCGTTTAACCCGAACACCACAACAGAGGTCTCCACAGAATGCATCAGCCAGTTCCGCTATCAGGCGCAGATACGACCGTCTTCCGTCGAGACTCAGGACTACACCTTCAAAACACCGGGCTGGCCGGGCTATTACAACCGCGACGGCGAAAACCTGAACGGTCAGCTCACGCAGTATGAAATCTTCGATTATCCGGGACGTTTCAAGGATGAGCAGCACGGGCAGGCTTTTGCCCGCTATCAGATGGACGGCTGGCGGCATAATGCAGAGACCGCGACAGGTTGCAGCAACTCCCCCCAGTTATGGCCGGGAAAACGTTTCACCCTGACCGGGCATCCTTCTGACACGCTGAACCGGGAATGGCAGGTGGTGAACAGCGTCCTGACGGGTGAGCAACCGCAGGCGCTGCACGGCAGTCAGGGCAAAGGCACCACGCTGTCTAACCGGTTCAGCGTCATTCCGGCAGACAGAACCTGGCGCGTCCCTCCCCTGCCCAAATCCTGCGTGGATGGTCCCCAGAGCGCCATCGTCACCGGCCCGGCGGGCGAGGAAATCTTCTGCGACGAGCATGGCCGGGTGCGGGTACGTTTTCACTGGGACCGTTACTGTCCGGGAAACGAGGACAGTTCGTGCTGGGTGCGGGTGTCGCAGGCATGGGCGGGAACCGGCTTCGGTAACCTGGCGATACCGCGCGTGGGCCAGGAGGTCATCGTGGACTTCCTCAACGGCGACCCGGACCAGCCGATAGTGATGGGCCGCACCTACCACCAGGATAACCGTTCACCGGGAAGTCTGCCGGGTACGAAGACGCAGATGACCATCCGGTCAAAAACCTACAAGGGCAGCGGGTTTAATGAACTGAAATTTGACGATGCGACCGGCAAGGAGCAGGTCTATATCCATGCACAGAAGAACATGGATACGGAGGTGCTGAACAACCGCTCCACCGGTGTGAAAGTGGACCATACCGAAACCATCGGCAATAACCAGGCGATAACGGTGGGACATGACCAGACCAGTACGGTGGCCCATGACCGGAGCATCACGGTACGTCACGACCAGACGCTGAAGGTGACGAATGACCGGCGGGTGAACGTCAGCCACGATGACGGTCTGTACGTGGCGAATGACCGTAAGGTGACGGTGGACGGCAGACAGGAGCACAAAACCACCGGCGACCATATCAGCCTGGTGCAGGGCAAACACAGCCTTGAGGTGAAGGGCGACCTGGCGAGAAAAATTACGGGGGCGCTGGGGATAAAAGCACGGGATACCGTGGTACTGGAGAGCGGCGATAAAATCACTCTGAAAGTGGGCGCTTCATTTGTGGTGATACACGCGGGAGGCGTGGATATCACCGGCCCCAGAATCAACCTTAACGGCGGGGGAAGTCCGGGGACGCCGGTAGGGACGCTGCAACCGGCGGTGCTGAAAGCGCTGATGGATGAGGATAATGGTAGTTCTGGAACCGAAAGTACGGAGCCACCACGAAAAAGCGTCCAGGACACCTTTAGTTCTCCTCCCCCCCCGTAAAGACATGGTACCGCCACAACGGCGCGGAAGATTTTCACGATAAAGGACTGAACATGAAAATAAGTTACCCCATCAGGGATACAGACGGAAAAGACTTCGCCACACTGGATGAGCTAATGCGTCTGGTTGACGGAGAAGCACACGGAACCTGGCTGCTGGGCGTTAACGGACTGTGGCACGGTGCTATACATATCAGTGACGTCTCTAATCCTTTCTCCGCCCTGAACCCGGATGCTTCCAGTACCGGAGACCCGGTTCCCCTTCAGTTTATGGCCGACGGCACCATTGCAGCTTACCGGATTAACAATGATTACCTGACCGCACCTTACAACGGGCAGTCGCTCCGCTACAGCAGCACGTTTATCCTGGTGAAATCGCAGTGTCAGCCTGACCCGCAAAAAGAAAAAAGCTGGCTGGAGTTTTACAGCCTGTATATGCATCTGGCTCCGGTAAAAGATTACCCCCTTTCCCCCTGTTATAAAATCAAAGCCGGACACAGCGGCATCGGGCTGCGCAAATATGTCAACGGGCAAAATGGTCTTCCCGACGGTCAGGAAAGCGGGGATCCTGTCACGTATCAGGCACCGCCGATAACCAGCAAAAGCCTTAACGCGGGAGATCGTTTTGTCTCATCACGCACCGGACGTTTTTATGTGACGAAAAACCATCAGACGACCCTGATGACGTTCGGGCTGGTTCATCTGCTTAAAGAGGACTCGGTGGAAAATGACCCGTACTGGGTCACGCTGGACCTGGCACTGGTGGAATCTGATGGCGATATACAGGCTCTGATGCCCGTGTGGATGCAGAAGGCGAAAGCAAAAGGCGTTTTTGATTCAGTGGTTCCGGGGGGCGAAACGGAGGAATGGAAGGTCAGCGCCGGAACACCGGTCGGATTTATGGGGTGCATGGAATCTCCCGGTGAGGGAAGCGGTCAGGTCGACCGTGAATGGTTTGTCCATCTTGAGGTACTGAGCGCCGACCCGAATATGCCGGTGTTTTTATCCAACCCGGAAGGGGTAAAAGGAGAACAACGGACCATTCTGGCGCCAAAAGGAAAAATGTTATACACCCGTCAGGCCTCACCGGAATACCCGGCATTCACTGCCACTTCGGCCACGCTGAACGCCCGCTGTGTGCTTGCGCGGGAAACCACAACACCGGTCACCGATGAATCAGAACAGTGGTGGTATAACATCACAGGGAACGGCTGGTTACCACAGAGTGACGTTGAAGAGGTGAATCAGTACGATTTACTGAAACTGGGTTTTCAGCCGCTGGAGGAGAACAGCAGCGGCGATATGGTCTACAGCCCGTATGAAAGCTGGGTGCCGGAAGCGTTTGGCTCAATAAGCCGCTCAGCGGAACAGGGAGATGACTGGCTGTACGAACAGGTGCCGCCCTTTTACCGGGAGCTGATGGCCGAAATGGACAGTGACGGGGACGGAAAAGTCACGGAAGAAGAAATCCGGCAGGCACTGGTGGTGCGTGACCCGCTGGTAAGGGATGTGGTAAACCGGCTGACAGTGAAACATCACAGCGAGTGGTTCGGCGGTCGTTCGACGGGGCGGTGGGAAGGATTTTACGAAGATATGGACCCGGAAGAAGTGAAATACTGCGAGAAATGGCAGGCGGACCTGGAGTGGATGAGTCAGGTACCGCCGTTTGATAAGGATGAGGCCGTGTGGCATTTTCATCCGGTGGTGTTTTTGGATGTATTCAGGGAGATTGAAGAATTAATTAACGTTGAATATTTCCTTACAATATACACTGAAGAACATATGTCATTCGGACCTGTAACCTCTGCAAGACTATCTATAAAATCAAAAGAAAATTTAAAAAAACTATTAGAAAACATAAATATATATTTTAGGGACATTAAAGATTACAAACCCAACTTATACAAGCTTGCTTATATGCTTGCTACTGCAAGACATGAAAGTTATGATTTTACCGCTGGGGAATATTTTAGCGAAGGGGCTGAAATTGGGAGCGTTAGCTATTTCAATAAATATGATCCTGTGCTAGCCAACACTCAAAATAAAAGAGATAAAGCCATAGCCAATGGAAATACAAATCAAGGCGATGGTTATAAATATCGTGGCCGAGGATGCGTTCATCTGACATGGAAAATAAACTACCAGAAAGCATCAGACAAATTTGGAGATGATTTTGTAAATCAACCAGATCTGGCTGGTGATTTTCAATACGCAGTGCCAATTATGGTATGGGGAATGGAGGAAGGGGTTTTTACAGGAAATAAAATATCCTCGTACATCAATAATAGTGAAGTGCAATATAGAGATGCCAGAAAGGTTATTAACGGAAGCGACCAAAAAGAACTAATAGCTTCTTACGCCGAAAAATTTCAGCATATTTTAGAAAAAACATCATCCGCTCCTAAGGATTTTTAACATGATAAGATATTCATTCATACTCTCAATTATGTTCTCCTTCACTTTCTCCACTTATGGTAATGGCATTATTTATGGTTATGATGATGTCAATAATGAAATATACGCTAAAATTGGTGGTGACATAAAAAAAATGAAATTCGAGACTAATTACACAAATAACCCCTCCTATTCCTTTGATTTTTTTTCAGATGTACCAGCAATTGTTACAGATGGACGATCGTTACATGATTTTACTTCTTACGCAACACTTATTTACAGAAATGAAAAATTCTATATTGATTGCTTCTATTATAATATTAAAAGTAAACAAAATGGCATATTAGCTAAAGAAGGTAAGTGTGGATTAAATTACCCAGCACCTCAAAATTATGCTGAGTATATAGAAATGGAAATAACCAGCATTGAAACAAACATGGACTCACTGGACACGTCATTAGTCATTAATGGAAAAATGAAATATCTCCCCGTAATAATTCGTCACAATGCAGATGGGTTATTTTATAAGCTATATGATACTAAACAATCATTTTTAAATGACAACTACGCTATTTTGCACATGAAAAAAAATGGTGACTGCGACGTATATAATGATAGTCCATGGGTGGTAGGCAATAATACAACATCATCGCAATTTGACATCATGACTGAAAAATATAAAGATGGGAAAATTATCTTAACCAAAGCATCACCGAAAAGTTCAGATATCAACATGTGTCTTTTATACCCCGCAATCAGTGTTAAATCAGAAAAGTCATTTTTTTATGATGAATCATTCAAAATGAAAAAATCATATTTAATTAAAGGTGATAAAATTAATTTGCATTCAATTAGTAGCAATGGTAAATGGTGTAGAGTTGACTATATTAACAGCAAAAATAAAATCATTAATGGAAATGTACCATGCGTCGACTTAACTATATGAACATCACTGGTAATCAGCAAAAATAACACAGAGGCATATCATCACGACAACATCGATTAAATACAGTTGAAATATAAGGGAGTATATTTATTATATGGGTTTAAATCATTTATCCGCCCTGAACCCAGATGCGTCCGACTCCGGATAGCCGGTGTTTTTATTCAACCCGGAAGGAGTGAAAGGTGAAAAACGGACCGTTCTGGTGCCAAAAAGGAAAACGAATGAGACGGTGAACCGCTCAGCGGTCAACAATGTCACATTGAACTCCTGTCCAACGCGTTGCGCTGCCGCCTGCCGCCAGATTACCCTTTATTTCGTTGAAGTCATTCCTCTCCCGCAGCGAGAGAGGAATGAGTGACATCAGGCAATCGTCACTTTGCTGTCGAGATAGACGTCCTGCACAGCGTTGATCAGTTTCACGCCGTCAGCCATCGATTTCTTGAAGGCTTTGCGACCGAGGATCAGCCCCATGCCGCCCGCGCGTTTGTTGATAACCGCGGTTCGCACTGCGTCGCTCAGATCGGTCTCTCCGCCCGCCGCGCCGCCGGAGTTAATCAACCCCGCGCGCCCCATATAGCAATTTGCTAGTTGGTAACGGACCAGATCGATCGGGTTCTCCGTGGTCAGTTTGCTGTAGACGCGATCGTCGGTATAGCCATAGTTCACGGCTTTGTATCCGCCGTTATTTTCCGCCATTTTCTGTTTGACGATATCCGCGCCAATGGTTGCCGCCAGATGGTTTGCCTGCCCGGTTAAATCGGCGGAGACGTGGTAGTCGACGCCATCCTTTTTAAAGGCGGAGTTTCGCAGATAGGCCCACAGCACGGTGACCATACCCAGCTCATGCGCCCGTTCAAAGGCGGCGGAAATCTCTTCAATTTGCCGGCGTGACTCTTCTGAACCAAAGTAGATGGTTGCGCCTACGGCCACCGCCCCCAGATTGAACGCCTGCTCCACGCTGGCGTACAGCGTCTGGTCGAAGGTATTCGGATAGCTGAGCGTTTCGTTATGGTTAAGTTTCACCAGAAACGGAATGCGATGCGCGTAACGGCGCGATACGGAAGCCAGCACGCCATAGGTCGAAGCCACGCAGTTACATCCGGCTTCGATCGCCAGTTCGACAATGTTTTTCGGGTCGAAATAGAGCGGGTTGGCGGCAAACGAGGCACCAGCCGAGTGTTCCACACCCTGATCGACCGGTAAAATCGACAGATAACCCGTTTTCCCCAGACGCCCGGTGTTATACAACGTCTGCATGTTACGCAGTACCGCAGGCGGGCGATTGTTATCCACCATCACGCGGTCGACGTAGTCATGTCCGGGCAGATAGAGTTGGTCGGAGGGTATGGTCATGCAACGATGCTGTAAGAGGCTGTCGGCGTCTTTGCCAAGCAACTGCGCAATATCAGTCATAGCTATGCTCCCGTAAGTTCCGAATGCGTCGGAATGTGAATTGTCCTGACCCGCGTTTTGCGGGCAGCCATAAGTCTGGTACTGACCGGCCATTTTTTCCATCTTTCGGGCATTTTTCAGCGTTATCCGCTGGCACGATTCACTGACAAAAAAGTGTTAAGACGGTCAAGGTTTCGCCTCAAAGGTATTTAAAAGGTATTATTAAATGGTACTGTCATGACGTACCTTACCTGTCATGAAGGATTTAAAGATGAAAACTACAGTGAAGCTGTCGTTCATGATGTTCGTTGAATGGTTTATCTGGGGAGCCTGGTTTGTTCCACTCTGGCTCTGGTTGAGTAAAAGTGGTTTTACCGCCGGTGAGATTGGCTGGTCTTATGCCTGTACCGCAATCGCCGCGATCCTGTCGCCGATCCTCGTGGGCTCGTTGACTGACCGATTTTTCTCGGCGCAAAAGGTGCTGGCAGTACTGATGTTCGCCGGTGCGGTGCTGATGTATTTTGCCGCTCAGCAGACGACGTTCGGTGGATTCTTCCCGCTGCTGCTGGCCTACTCGCTGACCTATATGCCGACCATCGCGCTGACCAACAGCATCGCGTTTGCCAACGTGCCGGACGTGGAGCGCGACTTCCCGCGCATCCGCGTGATGGGCACCATCGGCTGGATTGCCTCCGGTCTCGCCTGTGGATTCCTGCCGCAAATGCTGGGTTATAACGACATCTCGCCAACCAACATCCCGCTGCTGGTGACGGCTGCAAGCTCAGCGCTCCTGGGCGTGTTTGCCTTCTTCCTGCCGGATACGCCGCCGAAAAGCACCGGCAAGATGGACTTCAAGGTCATGCTGGGTCTGGATGCGATTACCCTGCTGCGTGATAAAAACTTCCTCGTCTTTTTCTTCTGCTCGTTCCTGTTCGCGATGCCGCTGGCGTTCTATTACATCTTCGCCAATGGATATCTGACGGAAGTGGGGATGAAAAATGCCACCGGCTGGATGACCCTCGGTCAGTTCTCCGAAATCTTCTTTATGCTGGCACTGCCCTTCTTTACCAAGCGCTTTGGTATTAAAAAGGTATTGTTACTTGGTCTTATCACTGCCGCGATCCGCTATGGCTTCTTTATCTATGGCAGCGCAGACGAATACTTCACCTATGCCCTGCTGTTCCTCGGTATTTTGCTGCACGGCGTGAGCTATGACTTCTACTACGTGACGGCGTATATCTACGTCGATAAAAAAGCGCCGGTGCACATGCGTACCGCCGCACAAGGGTTGATTACACTCTGCTGTCAGGGATTCGGCAGCCTGCTGGGCTACCGTCTCGGTGGCGTAATGATGGAAAAAATGTTTGCCTATCCGGAACCGGTCAACGGTCTCACCTTCAACTGGGCAGGCATGTGGACATTCGGCGCAGTGATGATCGCCGTGATTGCCGTACTGTTTATGATTTTCTTTCGCGAATCGGACAAAGAAATTACCGCTATTGAGGTTCGCGAGACTGCGTTGACACAAGGGGAAGTAAAATGAAAGCAGAACGTATTCTCGGTGCTCTTTACGGGCAGGCGTTAGGGGATGCGATGGGTATGCCGTCAGAACTGTGGCCCAGAGCCCGCGTTAAAGCGCACTTTGGCTGGATTGACCGCTTTCTGCCGGGCCCGCAAGAGAACAATGCGGCCTGCTATTTTGGCCGCGCAGAATTTACCGACGATACGTCAATGGCGCTCTGTCTGGCGGATGCCCTGCTGGCGCGCGACGGCGAGATAGACCCGGACCTGATTGGCCGTAACATTCTCGACTGGGCGCTGCGCTTTGACGCCTTCAACAAAAACGTCCTCGGCCCGACGTCGAAAATCGCCCTGAACGCCATTCGCGACGGGAAACCGGTGGCGGAACTGGAGAACAACGGCGTCACCAACGGTGCAGCCATGCGCGTGTCGCCGTTGGGATGCCTGCTGCCAGCGCGCGATCTGGATGCGTTTATCGACGATGTCGCGCTGGCCTCCAGCCCGACGCACAAATCGGATCTGGCTATCGCCGGTGCGGTCGTGGTGGCATGGGCGATTTCACGGGCGATCGAGGGCGAGTCCTGGGCGGCGATCGTTGACTCACTTCCCGCCATCGCGTTGCACGCGCAACAGAAGCGGATCACCACCTTTAGCGCGTCGCTCTGTGCACGTCTGGAGATGGCGCTAAAAATTGTGCGTAATGCAGACGGTGCCGAAGCGGCCAGCGAACAGCTGTATCAGGTGATCGGTGCGGGAACCAGCACGATCGAATCGGTGGCCTGCGCCATTGCGATGGTCGAACTGGCGAAAACGGATCCCAATAGTTGCGCTATCCTGTGCGCGAATCTCGGTGGCGACACCGATACCATTGGAGCAATGGCGACGGCCATTTGCGGCGCGTTGCAGGGCGTCAGCGCCATTAATCCGGCATGGAAACAGGAGCTGGATACGGTCAATCAGCTCGATTTCAACCGCTATGCTACGGCGCTTGCACGTCTGCGCCAACGTCGGGAGGCGTCATGAACGCATCACGTTTAGCCGACCTGCTGCCAGGTTTAACGACTCACCAGCCGGTCACGGTCATCGGCGCGGCGGTTATCGATGTCATTGCCGATGCGTATGCCCTTCCCTGGCGCGGCTGCGACATTGAACTGAAGCAGCAAGGCGTTAACGTTGGCGGTTGCGCACTGAACATCGCCGTCGCGCTGAAACGGCTGGGTATTGATGCCGGTAACGCCCTGCCGCTGGGCCAGGGCGTGTGGGCAGATATCATTCGTAACCGGATGGCGAAAGAAGGGTTACACAGCCTCATCGAGACCACAGAAGGTGACAACGGCTGGTGCCTGGCGCTGGTCGAGCCGGATGGCGAACGCACGTTCATGTCATTCAGCGGCGTTGAGAACCAGTGGAATGCCGACTGGCTGGCTCAGCTCACCGTCCCGCGTAATAGCCTGATTTATCTCTCGGGCTATCAGTTGGCCTCACCCTGCGGCGAACTGCTGGTGCAGTGGCTGGAAAGTCTGGATCAGATGATGCCGTTTATCGATTTTGGTCCGCGCATTGGCGATATCCCAGATGCGCTAATGGCGCGCATTCTGGCTTGTCGTCCGTTGGTGTCGCTCAATCGTCAGGAAGCTGAAATCGCGGCCCAACGATTTGGTCTGAGCCAGGATGTGGAAGTTCTGGGCGCGCAATGGGTGACGCGATTTGCGGCACCGTTGATCGTTCGCCATGACAAAGAGGGTGCCTGGTTTTTCAGCGCGCAATCCTCCGGATGTGTACCTGCCTTCCCGACAACGGTCGTTGATACGATTGGCGCGGGCGACAGTCACGCGGGGGGAATGCTGGCCGGGTTGGCGTCGGACTGGTCGCTGGCGGACGCGGTGCTGCTCGGCAACGCCGTGGCCTCCTGGGTGGTTGGACATCGCGGCGGTGACTGTGCGCCGTTTCGCGAGGAGTTACTCCTCGCACACAAAAACGTATAGATCGCTTCGACAGTAGCTGATGCTGTACTCGATGGGGCGCTGCTGTTGGTCAAGCGCCACTTGCTTTATCACCAGCACCGGCACTTTGCTGTCCATCTGGATATGCGACTGGAACTCGGCATCCGGCATCTTTGCGCTCACCCGCGAGCGGGTACGCTGCGGGTGGATGTGCTGACTACGGAAATAGTCGTACAGCGAGATACCAATCTCATCGGCATCATGAATGAGATGCGCGGGCACCCACGACTCTTCGATAGACACGGCATCTTCATCAACGTAGCGAATGCGCTTAAGCAGGAACACATCACTGCCGGCGGCAATCGCCAGCTGTTGCGCCACCTCTTCCGGACACTTCACAACTCGCTTGTTGACCCATAAGGTGTCCGGTTTTTTCCCCCGCAGGACAACCTGCTGAGAAAAACCGCGCGCCTCTTTCAGCGAATACTCAAAGATATTGTTGATCTGCGTACCATAGCCGCGCGCACGCGTCACCACGCCCTCTTCTTCCAGCGCCTGCATCGCTTTACGCACCGTGATGCGTGAGACGCCGGTCAACTGGCTGAGATCTCGCTCGCCGGGCAAAATATTGCCATGCTCAAGCACTCCACTACGCACAGCATTTTTTACCGTCTCGGCAAACTTAATATACAGCGGCGTATTATCCACCGCTGAAATACGTTCGTTCAGTTGCGCGATAAGTTGAGTATGCGCTTGTTCCATGAGTCTTTTTCCTGACAACCAGTCTGCTGCCAGTATATACGCTACCAGTACGCGTGGAAATGATGAACAGGTCCAATACCGTGCCCGACCTCCAGCGTATCCGCCTGCGCCAGCGCTGCCGACAGCCAGACTTTCGCCTCCTGCACCGTCCCGGCCCAGTCAGCATGTCGAGGACGCAGCGCCGCCAGCGCCGCAGAGAGCGTGCAACCGGTGCCGTGCGTGTTTTTGGTCATCACCCGCGGTGCGGTAAAGCGCTGCTCACCGGCAGCCGTAAACAGCCAGTCGGGGCTTTGCGCATCATCCAGATGACCACCTTTCATTAACACCGCGCCACAGCCCATCGCCAACAGCGCCCGTCCCTGTTCCAGCATCTCCTTTTCCACACGCGCATGCGGACAATCCAGCAACGCCGCCGCTTCAGGCAGGTTAGGCGTAATCAGCGAAACCTGCGGCAGCAGTCGCTTGCGCAATGTCTCAACGGCGGAAGGCGACAGCAACGGATCGCCGCTTTTCGCCAGCATGACCGTGTCGAGCACTACATTCCGCACCTGATGGCGCTGCAACCGCTCCGCCACCGCCTCGATAATGTCGGTTTCCGCCAGCATGCCGATTTTGGTGGTATCAATGCGCACATCGCTGAACACCGAATCGAGCTGCGCGGCGACAAAATCCGGTTCAATGCGATAGACCGACTGTACGCCACGCGTATTCTGCGCCACCAGCGCGGTAATCACTGAACAGCCGTAGGCACCGAGCGCCGAAAAGGTTTTCAGATCGGCCTGAATGCCTGCGCCACCGCTGGGATCGGTGCCGGCAATGGTCAGGGCGTTAATCCGCTTCATGCTGCGACCTCCGTATCCAGGGTGTAGAGCGCGTCGAGAAACGCCGGAATGAAACTGCCGGGTCCGCGACAGGTTTTGCGGGCAATCTGCCCCGCCAGCTTCATCCATCCACAGGCAGAAGCGATATTTTCGATTCGGTTTCCAGGCAGCGCACAACTGGCAGCCACTACGGCGGAAAGCGCACAGCCGGTGCCTACGACCTTCGTCATCAACGGGTCGCCGCCGGTGACGCCCAGCGTGCGCTCGCCGTCCGTGACGTAGTCCACTTCACCAGTGACCACCACAATCGCGCCAGTCTGACGTGCCAGAATCTGCGCCGCCGGCAGGGCCGTTGCGACCGCATCGGTGGCATCCACACCGCGTCCCCCGGCGCTTTCACCGGCTAACGCCAGGATCTCAGAGGCATTACCGCGCACGGCGGCGGGTTTTATGGCAAGAAGCTCAAGGCAGAAACGACGACGATACTCGAGCGCGCCCACGGCAACGGGGTCCAGTGTCCAGGGGGTTTTTGCGCTGTTCGCCTGCTCAACCGCCGCTCGCATTGCCCGCGCGCGCGACTGCGTCAGCGTACCCACGTTAATCAGCAAGGCGCTGGCAATGGCGGCAAACTGGCGAGCCTCTTCCGGCTCGATCACCATCGCAGGAGAAGCGCCCAGCGCCAGTAGCGTATTGGCGGTAAAACTCTGCACGACGTCATTGGTCATACAGTGGGTTAACGGAGAAAGGGTGCGAAATTGTTTTAAGGTACAAACCGCGTGTTCGCGGCTGTGCAGGTCAGGCTGCATGATTACGCTCCTGCCCGCGCGAAGAAGGGACACGAGCAGTGTCTGACTTCCCTACGCTGGCATTATCCAGATCAGGTGGTACGGGTATTTCTCAGCCCTTCGTGAAAAGGGGCACCCCGAGTCATTTGAATCAAAATCAAAAACTTGCGATTAATGCTCCACATTAATCCCTGATCAGGATCATGCCAGCGGGAAGCCAAAGACACAACCCCCTAGAATCGACCTTTTTGATTGAAAAATAGCCATGTGTCCCAGCTTGTATCCCAAAGGCACCTATTTATGGGGATCTCTGGGTATTCCTGAACCAGACAGCGGCCCGCATAAGTGACACCTTCTCGCTACGTTTTGTTGATTTTCAAAACCTGGATGGGAACATGTTGCACCTGAAGGAAAAGAAAACCGGAAAGACACGCACTATATTATTGACTGCCAGAGCGCTGGAAATCGTTGCAGAACGTCAGGCGGCAAATTCTGGTCATGAATATCTGTTTCAGGTTGAAAGCAACCGTGCAAAGGGAAAGCCGATCAGTCGGGTGACGGTCTCAACCAAATTTAAGGAAGCGGGTGATCGTCTGGGGCTGCATGTCGCGGCACATACACCACGTAAAAACCTGGGATATCGCTCTGAAGCGTGGTGTGTCATTGCCCACACTCACAAAGTTATACGGTCATTCAAGTCAGTCAATCACGCTGGCCTATGTGGGGATCATGGAAAGCGATATTCAGGACGTATTCACGGGGATCGATTACTGAAGCTCGTTAACGAGTTTGGTTTACCAAATCACGTAGTAACCTAGCAAGGAGAAGCTACTTCGAAAAAGTTGGAATGATTTCTAAAACTACGGTTTGAGTATCTTTTATTTTTACTTCAAGCTCTCTTGCTTCCCTAATAGCTGATGCTGCAATACCTTCGCCCGAAACAATATTAGTAGCAAAATAATTATCTGAAAAACATAGAGTTCCTGATTTAAAAGGCGCTAAAGATTTCAAAAAATAAAAATCAGAAGTCGTCAGAATGTTAATAGCACTATCCCCTTTCCAGAGTTCTATTTTGATTTGCGCACGAGCAAAATTGCGGAAAGTGTTGTTAGCTACCTTCACCATTAAAGGATGTGATAGCGGGCAAATATTCTTCTCTTCTGGTTCATGGGAAGCAGTAGCACTTACCTGAATCCCATAACACCAGTAAAGAATAATCATACCAGTCACTAAGATCGCAAATAGCCCCACTATATGACGAGGTTTGAATCTCATCATGTGTTAGCTACCGCGTAAAGCACATCAACAAGTTTCACCGCATCCACATCATTCCAGACCCAATAAGACGGTAACTGATGATAGTTGTCACCATCAGGCTTACCTAAAACGCCTTGTACTATTGCCTGATGATCCTGAGAGGCAGTTACGCGAACACTGTTTGCCATTTGTATAAAGTAGGTCAACCCCTTCAGATCATCACGTTCTATCTTCTTCTTATGTCGGTCTACGTTCTGAGATGTAACAGTGATACGCATGTTTTTTTACCCCTTAATGTTGTGTAATAAAGTTTAAGAACATGTCACCTAAATCAGAGGTTCTTCTTTCTGTCAATCCCTGTCGGGACATTGTCCCGCTAAGAGAATCGCTGCTGACCAAGCCGTGATCATAAAGCTCCTTCCAAATTTGTCTTACTAGAGGCTCCTGTTGACGCAAGTTAGGATAAGCATCAAATAATACAGTACTTAACCCTCCCATACTTAGGGAAGGTGCGAACAAGTCCCTGATATGAGATCATGTTTGTCATCTGGAGCCATGGAACAGGGTTCATCATGAGTCATCAACTCACCTTCGCCGACAGTGAATTCAGCAGTAAGCGCCGTCAGACCAGAAAAGAGATTTTCTTGTCCCGCATGGAGCAGATTCTGCCATGGCAAAACATGGTGGAAGTCATCGAGCCGTTTTACCCCAAGGCTGGTAATGGCCGGCGACCTTATCCGCTGGAAACCATGCTACGCATTCACTGCATGCAGCATTGGTACAACCTGAGCGATGGCGCGATGGAAGATGCTCTGTACGAAATCGCCTCCATGCGTCTGTTTGCCCGGTTATCCCTGGATAGCGCCCTGCCGGACCGCACCACCATCATGAATTTCCGCCACCTGCTGGAGCAGCATCAACTGGCCGCCAATTGTTCAAGACCATCAATCGCTGGCTGGCCGAAGCAGGCGTCATGATGACCCAAGGCACCTTGGTCGATGCCACCATCATTGAGGCACCCAGCTCGACCAAGAACAAAGAGCAGCAACGCGATCCGGAGATGCATCAGACCAAGAAAGGCAATCAGTGGCACTTTGGCATGAAGGCCCACATTGGTGTCGATGCCAAGAGTGGCCTGACCCACAGCCTAGTCACCACCGCGGCCAACGAGCATGACCTCAATCAGCTGGGTAATCTGCTGCATGGAGAGGAGCAATTTGTCTCAGCCGATGCCGGCTACCAAGGGGCGCCACAGCGCGAGGAGCTGGCCGAGGTGGATGTGGACTGGCTGATCGCCGAGCGCCCCGGCAAGGTAAGAACCTTGAAACAGCATCCACGCAAGAACAAAACGGCCATCAACATCGAATACATGAAAGCCAGCATCCGGGCCAAGGTGGAGCACCCATTTCGCATCATCAAGCGACAGTTCGGCTTCGTGAAAGCCAGATACAAGGGGTTGCTGAAAAACGATAACCAACTGGCGATGTTATTCACGCTGGCCAACCTGTTTCGGGCGGACCAAATGATACGTCAGTGGGAGAGATCTCACTAAAAACTGGGGATAACGCCTTAAATGGCGAAGAAACGGTCTAAATAGGCTGATTCAAGGCATTTACGGGAGAAAAAATCGGCTCAAACATGAAGAAATGAAATGACTGAGTCAGCCGAGAAGAATTTCCCCGCTTATTCGCACCTTCCCTAACGTGGAGGCAGTGGTCACGGATCCCACGACCAATGGGGCTTTTTTTGTCTCTGGTATTGATGGTGCTACGTATGATTTACAAAAGCATGAAGGGCAAATATCTGCCCTGGAAGCGGGTAAAGCGGATGTGACTCAGGTGAATAATGTTGCCACTTATGCACAACAAATTCGTACCGATCATGATAACCTGGTGCAGCGTGTCACTCTGGATGAACAATATGACGGCCAGGCCATCATTAAGAATCGCGATGATATTGCTACTAACAAAACAAACCAGCAAATTGTCGATAACGATCAAAACGTGTTAATTAGCACTAATGGTGGTAAGGCTGACGCTGCGTTACAGCGTGCAGCAACTAACCAGGTCGCTGTAGCTAACGTGCAAACTAAACAAAAAGTGCAAGATGGCGCCATTCAGACTCACACCAGACAGTTAGCTAACCATGAAACGCGTATTACGACCCTGGAAAATCAAAATAATTCGCGCTTCTCTTCAATGGAAAAACAGCAAAACGACGATCGTAAAGAATATCGTAGTGGTATTGCAGGCGCCGCGTCTATCGCCGGACTTCACTATGTAGATACTGATAATGCTATTGCTGTTGGCGCTGCTGATTTTAAAAATGAACAAGGTTATGCCATGGGCTATCGTCATAAATTCGCAGAGAATGTCGCCGCAACGGTTAGCTATGCCGGAACGTCTGATGGTGATTCCGTCGTAGCGGCTTCTGCTTCATTAGGCTGGTAAGAACATGGTGAAACGACACTAAGGTGTCGGTTAAAACAGTGGCGCTTCAATCTGAAGCGCCACATGAATCATTGATACCGTCAGCGTTTATTATCTTATTCCTGACGTGACAGAAATCAACTTTTCCTGACCCGCGGCAAGAACCGCAGATTTGCAGGCGATATTTTTTTATTTTGCCCAGCCCAACATCTGACGCTGGTCATTAAGTACCGCTAACCGTCCCGTGCTGTACACGATAAAATAATGTAAACCTTGCTGATAAACGGTGGCGCTTTCCTCTTTCTCCACGAGAGATGCTGGCAAGCCATTAATATTCAAACCGGTACTCACCTTTTTGATTTCCATTCCTTCATAGTAATAGACACTTTTTTTCTTCGCGGCCTGCGCATGCTGTTTTACCGCAGCACGGGCATTGGCATAAGCGTTTTGCTGCGCGTTACTATCGATCATTTGCTGATTAGCGCGATCGACCTGATAACAAACATCGCGGCTTACACCTTTAGCTTCACAGCGCGCGAGACGTTCTTCTTCCGAAACGCAACCAGACAATACGCTGGCAATAACCAGAACATAAACGGTCTTTTTTATGCTTAACGTTTTCATCACTACCATCACCATTATTATTTAACAAAAAGAATGACGCAACTGGCTAGCCGCGAATTTTATATCAACAGATCATGTGCAGGATATTTTTGTCATTCTGTACTGTCAATATAATTCATGTAGTGTTGATATAGACAAGCTCTCCCGACATGAAGAATAAGAGTACTCCTGGCTGTTTTTTTCATTCTGATTTATTAATTAGCAATTAATTAACCAAGAAGGTACAAGAATACAATGTCATCAAATATCATTCTGTCCATAACATTAAATACCTTTAATATTATGATATTTATCAAAATCAAAAAACGCTCACTACGCCATAGTATCGCGTAAGGTAATTTATATGTTGACATTGATTAATTGTTATTTTTCGAAGATATTTTAAGCGTCTCTATTTATGAAGCCTATTTCAATATGAAACCCAGTGCGTTAACGTTGATAGTCCTTTATCTTTTTCTGTATTTACTTCTGATCTCTATGGGCTTCATCGCTGGTGTGATGTATGCCGAACGCCTGCATTTCTGCATCTGGGGATCGTGGCATTGGTAGTCAGTGGTCCGAAAACGCTACCTGCCACCATCATTTTTGGCCGAATTCTTCTATAGTGCAGTTGTCAGACGAAGAATGTATTTACATTTTTTACGAAATTTCCGGGAATCTAACAAACCAGCGCTTGTCAGTCATCATGAAGGCCGGGAAAGATACATGACTGATTTTGAAGGTTCTAACAGTGGAGCGTAGAAGTATGAAGAATAAATTGGTGATGGGCGCGCTGCTGCTCGCATCCAGCGCGGTCTGGGCCGCACCCGCGACAACCGTCGCCGCGAAGGGGATTGATCAGTACGAACTCAGCGGCTTCATCGCGGACTTCACCCATTTCAAACCAGGCGATACGGTGCCAGAGATGTATCGCACTGACGAGTACACCATCAAGCAATGGAATCTGCGTAATTTACCTGCACCGGATGCCGGGACTCACTGGACCTATATGGGCGGTGCGTATGTGTTGATCAATGACGCTGACGGTAAAATTATTAAAGCCTACGATGGCGAGATTTTTTATCACCGCTAAAAATGCCCCCTCGTGGAGAGGGGGATTTGAATGCTTATTTTGCTGTCAGCCTCGTTTGGCGGAGGGTCCCTGTGAGGTCAGTCGTACTTCACGTAAATTAACGCGGTTGCGCTGAGGTTGCCCGGTTTCACTTTACTTTTGTCATAAACGTAATAACTGGCAACGATGGGAATGATCACTGTGTTGCTGTTCACTACGTCCCCTGGTTTATCCACTTTCCATAATGTGGTTGCGCCACCTTGTCCGGTCACACTGGATATATTGACGACTTGATTATTATTCTCCAGGACAAATCCAACACCATTATCTGAACTCCCCCGAAGAATAAAACTGCTTCCCGCGACTAAATCACTGCTGGAAAGATACGCAACCATTTTGCGTGACGTCTGTTTGCGGTCACCAAAAAGATTATCGCACTGCAATCGAATATTTTCGGAAACATTTTTGCTGACAATCTTTCCGTTTACAGCAAGTTCCGAGAGAGCAATATCAGGCAGTACAATATTCAAATCTTCAGGTTTGCAGGTCGTTTGCTTTCTGTTGTAGGTTAAACGCAAATTCGAAGAGTAAAATCCGCCGTCCTTTGCCAGCGCGTTATGATAACTTGTGATGCAAGGTTCCCACGCTTTCCCCGACAGTAAGCAAACCACTAAGGTAAAGAGTGCTGAACTCTGAGAAGTAGCCGTTGCGCTGGAAAGCGAAGTCACATCTTTGATATAGACGCTGTTCCCTGCCCCCGCAGAGATGTTCACAGATGCACTACTGCTTGCAGGCGAAACATCGACTCGATAGCTCGCTGAAAAATCACCTTTCCCACTTGCCAGACCGATATCAGAACTATTTACCCACGTAAATTTCAACGCTAGCTTGACGGTATCATCATATAATCCAACAATAACATCCGATGTTTTTAATGGACTAATAGTATTCGTCCCTGCGCAAGTGAGATCGTTAAACTGGTGAGTATAAGATTCTGACTGCGAGGAATTAATGGAAAAATCTTCACGTATGATTAGATTATCCTCGTAAGAGATATTTCCTTTACACCCCGCGTAAGATGCGGGCAACACCACCATCAGAATCAGTAAAAGTAAAAAATTGAGTTTCATAGCGGTATCCGACACTATTGGCAAATATAGACTTTACTTTCATCAATCGTCTTATCGAAAGTAATCGAACATGAAAGTCCCTTTTCTTTATCAACCGCCACGCTGACTTCAGATGGAATGTCATTTGTACGGATAAAAAGCTGGCTTCCCTGCCCCACGACCCCCACGTTATCCCCGTGGATATCATTCACTTCGTAGCCAAAGGTTAAGGGCGCGCCATCCGGGCGTTGGGCTTTAATAAACCACGGTTTACGCCTATCGGTATCAAAGCGCACAAGCAACACCGCACCACGGTATGGGGATGCGTTTTTACGGTTTCCGCGCAGTTCGGTTTCGCTGTCGCTTTGCGATACATCGAGCAACAGGTGATTCTCACGGTAAGGCGTCAGATTATCGTAGACAACCGTCCCGTTAGCATTTGTCGTCCGATATTTTTGTCCATTTACGTAAGCGCCTTCCAGCCCCGGTGCCTGCATAATGGCAAACGTATCCGAAAGTCGATTCGATAAATTCACACCGCCAGACCACACCACCACGCCGCCGGAAAGACTCCCACCGGACTGATGATAGTGTGTCGACTGACTGTAGTTGCCGTTAATGGCTGCTATCGGGGTATTCCAGGTGGCGTTTCCACCTACGGCCGTTTCATTATCCTGCCGTTGATGGTTCAGGTTAACACCATAAATAAATTGGTCGCGATCGCCCGTCGTTCCGTTTAAACCGATATTATTTGACGCCAGACCATTCTCATCAAAGGTGGTTGAATTTGACATGCTCAGGTAACGATGCGGCGTGGTAATACCATCCCCCCAGTCAAGCGGAACAGAAATAAACAAGTTAAAACGTTTATCTTCCCGATGATCTTCATCGTAGGTCTGGCTCGCTGAGAATGTATAGCTAATCCGCTGCCAGCTATTCGAATAACTGAGTTGATAATCTTCGCTATTTCCCCCTCGTCCCCAATAATCTCGCCATAGTGAACTCAATGAAACGGCGCCCCATCCCTCCGGCAACGTCTGACTGATGTTTGCCGAGAAGGTATTTTTACGGCCAAAATCGCTTTGATAATAATCAACGACATCGTAAACGTCGCTTTCATCCTGATGATAGCTGTTTTTGTTATTAGCCCAGACATGATCGTTGAATGTCCGATAGCCGCGCGATGAATAACGATATGCCGAAAGTCCAAAACGGGTCGCGGTTTGCGCCACATATTTGTTATAAGCGACCTGGTAACTCTGACCATCAAATACGTCGCCACTGTCCTGCTTGCTGTGTGACCGGGTGGCATCTATAGAAATCGCACCCATGCGCGTATTCCATCCCGTACCAAAAGTGAACGCCTGGTAGTGGTTAGAAAACATGGTGCCGCCAAAAAGCGTCAGTAAATTGTTTAATCCGTACTGATAATTGGCCTGCGCAAAATCGGACTGGTTACTCGCCCCTTCGATATGGCTACGCCCGGCTGCAAAATCATATTTTGAAACCCCGGGCTGTAGCATATTGGGGACTGAAGCATACGGCACCAGGTAGGTTGTGACTGAACCGTCTGCTTCGCGTACTGTGACATCCAGATCTGTCCCGCCACCTGCCAGTTGCAAATCAGCAATTGAGAAGGGTCCCGGCGGAACTTCTTTTTGATAAACAATAAAACCATTCTGCTCAATGGTAACCAAAGCATTACTCTGCGCGATCCCCTGTACCCGCGGCGTAAAATTTTGCTTTGAGTTCGGTAACATTTGCATATCGCGAAACAGGCGAACGCCGCTAAAGCGTACAGACGAAAATATATCGGGCGACGTATACATATCCCCGGTACGCAATATACCAAGGATTGGCGCAAAACCGCGCTCCAGATACAGCGTATTACTTTTCCACTCCCCCTGACTGGCTTCTGCTTTGCTAAAGCTTGTATCCGCATGTACCTGCCACCCCAGTAAGTTCAATCCGCTATTAAACCGGACATAAGTGCTCTTGTTACTTCCTGAGCGTTGATCATCGCTGTAATACTGACTCACATAATATGACGTATAGAAAGCATTGATTCCGCGTTCCCAATTCTCAGGTAAAACGTAACCCGACTCCACTTGTGTAATATAGGCCTGCGGAACACTCAGATCCAAACGAAAAATACCTATATCAAACGTATAGCTTCCACTTCTGATCGCACGCTTTAATGTAATACACCGATCGGGTACCTGTGGTTTCAGATCGTCGGTTATTACGCCGAGGTGATGCAACATATCATCAGTCAGACAAACATCATCAGGTTCCTCACCAACGTTGATCTCATATCTGCCACGCCATTGTTTGTTGACATAAATATCCAGTTCATACTGGCCAGGAAGTGGTTTGCTTTCATCCAGACTAAAATTTGACACTTTCTGATCTTTTGCTCCCCCGATCATGAAATGGGTGTCGAATGTTTCTGTCGCGGTAGCGTGAACCTGATGAGAAAATAAAATGAATAATATAACCGATGCAACAGGGGTCATCCGCGGCATAATCAACTCCTGCTTATTTCACATTCACTTTGCTACTAATATAATTACCGCTATCGTCAATAATCGTTAATTCATATTTTTTTTCGACAGCATACTTCGTATTTACGGTCTGCGTTGAGAACGGTTCCAGCATGATGGCTTTATCATTTATTTTTACCGTTCCTGTATGAATATCGGCAATAGTAATCCAGTTCGCGGTGTCATTCTTCAAAACCAGAGTTCGACCAGAGGCGGATAAGCCTAACTTACGAAAGCTCTCCTCGTTGACGGCAGTGATTCCTTTTGGACGCCAGATAAGTTTAATCCTGTTTTGCATAGCAAACTTGAGCGTGTTCTTACCTGTCGATTCGGCGTTATTCGGCGGAATATCCAGGACATTCAAGTAAAACAGACTTTCTCTATTTTCTGGTAATCCATTGGTCATTTTTTTAATTTTGAGCTGCTGCCCGGAACTGGCCGGGACACGCACCACCGGTGGCGTTAACATGAAAGGCACATGGATTTTCTCCGGCGGTAATGAGGTGTCACCCTCATCAATCCACGATTGTACAAGCGAAGCGCTACTGCCCTCATTCATCAATTGTACAGCCACTTCTTTTTTTTCTGCCGGGTAAATGACCCGAGTGCCATAGATAACAATGCCTGCATGAGCAGGTAACATCATGGCAGATAATAATACTACAACCAGTTTTTTCATCTTTAGTTGCGCGGCCTTACTCACCAGGAACCGGCGGTAAATACCGCCGGTATCATATATCAGTCTGTCACAACCGTCAGCGTCAGTGTTGAACTTACGCTACCGGCTTTAACTGCATCACTATTATTCAAACGAGCATAGCGGGCGAAGAAATTGAGTTCATATTCGCCATTTGCATTTTTTTCGAGCGCGAGGTCCATTTTCCCGGCAGGGTCAATCTGTTTGTTGTCATTACCGTAGTAAACCGCAAACCCTACCCCTTTGGCATCGCCGTTATTAAACGTAACTTTTTTATCATCAAATTGGCTGGCAGAAAATGTTACCCGCGGGGTTTTATTCCCTTCACACTTAATTCTCAACGGTTGTTGAGTCCCATTGACCACCGGGGTATAAGCCTGGCCGACGGGAAGCGTACTCAGTTTATCCATACCCACTTCATTCAGACTGATTTCAGCAGTATTTGAGTCAATAAATTGGCACGTCGTCCCAACCACTTTACCGTTAATCTTTAATACGCCGGAATCGTAAGTTTCACCGGTTGCAGCAACTGCACCAGCACTGATAAAAACAGATGAAAGAACAGCGATGGTAATAATTGTACGCTTCATAATATTTTCCTTAATTGAATAATTTCTATTTGTTAAGAAACAGCTTATCTCGGAGCGTAAATTCTCACAGACAGTAGGTTACCGCAATGTAAAGACATTGTTTTATTGATTTAACGCAAATTAAATTATGAAACATAGTTTCAATAAATAAAGAAGAGAATAACTATTTTCAGTGGCAATTAATTTAAGCTAATTATTGTACAGTCATATATGAGAAGGGAATAAAAATACCGAAATCATTCACAGTGATGATTTCGGATAAAAAGAAAGTTTGCTTACAGAGATAACCGTCCGATTAATCGTAGCGGTTAAGTACAATCTGTCGTGCCGTATCTCCGGGAAGATGGGTCATTTCAGTCACCACGCCCCTTGCTGAAGAGGTTTCTTTGGCATCCTGTGCAGTAAACTGAAAAAGCGTATTACCACAACGTTGTTGCAATTGACTGTTAACGACGTCGGTACTGCAAGTCGGTATCGTCACTCTACCCTTGATGGTTAACGTTGCTGTATCGGAGGGAAAAGCAGGGGTACTCATTGCGTAAGTCAAAACTATGATTCCTGACAGCAGATAGTTCTTCATGTCGAGTGTAATCCCTGTAGTAAAAATAGTTACAGCGCAATACGTCTGCCTGTAAAGTATGGTCATGACTCCATTGCCATACCAATAGAAATAATAAATTAATCGTGCGGAAATGAGCAATTTAAAGGGTGGATTACGCTTCTTTTTTAAGAAAAATGCCTATACAGTTCAGTGACACTACATAAATCAGACAGCAATATTTAAATTAAATATTCACCGCATCACTATTTAACGAATACGGTGAATGGGGATAATTAAAAAAGTTCAGCAGAAATCAGACGGCCCGAAAGGCAATCTCGCCAGGAATGACTTCACCCTGCCAGTAAAGCTGCGCGGCAACACGTCCCGCCAGTTCGCGATACATTACGGTGAAATCACTGTCCGGACGACTGATAACGGTCGGCGTCCCGCGATCGAGATCTTCACGCAGGCTGATATGCAGCGGCATCTGCCCCAGTAGTTGCGTGTGATACTGCTCAGCCAGTTTCTGCGCGCCGCCGGTGCCAAAGATCGGTTCATGATGGCCGCAGTTGCTGCAGATATGCATGCTCATGTTTTCGACGATGCCCAGAACCGGCACTTCAACTTTTTCAAACATGACGATGCCTTTTTTGGCGTCGATCAGCGCGATGTCCTGCGGCGTGGTGACCACCACAGCCCCTGTGACGGGAATGTTCTGCGCCAGGGTCAATTGAATGTCACCGGTGCCTGGCGGCATATCCAGCACGAGGTAATCCAGATCCGGCCACAGCGTCTCCTGCAGCATCTGCATCAGCGCTTTGCTGGCCATCGGCCCACGCCAGACCATCGCGTTATCATCAGTGACCAGATAGCCGATGGAGTTCGTCGCCAGCCCGTGGGACATGATCGGTGCCATATGGGTGCCATCCGGCGAGGTTGGGCGCTGGTTTTCCGCACCCAGCATGGTCGGGATCGATGGCCCATAAATATCGGCGTCCAGAATCCCCACTTTCGCCCCTTCTGCCGCCAGCGCCAGCGCCAGGTTTACCGCAGTCGACGATTTACCAACGCCGCCTTTGCCAGAACTGACAGCGATAATGTTCTTCACGCCATTCACGCCCGGCTGATTTTTCACGCGTTTCAGGGTGGCGATATTGTGAGAAAGCTTCCAGTCGATAGCCTTCGCCTCGGTGATACGCAGCAGATCGGCGCTACATTGCTCTTTTAACACCTCAAATGCACTGTGCCAGACGAACGGCATGACCAGTTCAACGTGCAACGTGTCATCCATCCAGGCGACGTGATGCAACGCCTTCAGCGTCGTCAGATTATGCTTCAGGGTGGGGTGCTGAAAATTCGCCAGCGTCCCGGCGACCATCGCGCGCAGGGTTTCTGGTGATTTGGCCTGGGATTGTACGTTCATCCCGACTCCTTTTTGTTGTTCTGAAAAGATCAATTGTAGCGAGGTAGTGTACTCCAGCGGTAACAATTATTCATTTGTGGTTTGATGCCCTTAACTCTTGGCGCAGTATTGACCCTTTTGGTACTATCAAAGCCCTTTTCACTACAAAAGAAGTAATTGCCCACTATGACTCAAGTCGCGAAGAAAATTCTGGTAACGTGCGCACTGCCGTACGCCAACGGCTCAATCCACCTCGGCCATATGCTGGAGCACATCCAGGCTGATGTCTGGGTCCGTTACCAGCGAATGCGCGGCCACGAGGTCAACTTCATCTGCGCCGACGACGCCCACGGCACGCCGATCATGCTGAAAGCACAGCAGCTTGGCATCACCCCGGAGCAGATGATTGGTGAAATGAGTCAGGAACACCAGACGGATTTCGCCGGGTTCAACATCAGCTATGACAACTACCACTCCACGCACAGCGATGAGAACCGGGAACTGTCTGAGCTTATCTATACCCGTCTGAAAGAGAACGGTTTTATTAAGAACCGCACCATCTCTCAGCTCTACGATCCGGAAAAAGGCATGTTCCTGCCGGACCGTTTTGTGAAAGGCACCTGTCCGAAATGTAAATCTCCGGATCAATACGGCGACAACTGTGAAGTGTGCGGCGCGACCTACAGCCCGACTGAGCTGATCGAGCCGAAATCCGTGGTGTCTGGCGCAACGCCGGTGATGCGTGACTCCGAACACTTCTTCTTTGACCTGCCCTCTTTCAGCGAAATGCTGCAGGCATGGACCCGTAGCGGCGCGCTGCAGGAGCAGGTCGCGAACAAAATGCAGGAATGGTTTGAATCTGGCCTGCAACAGTGGGATATCTCCCGCGATGCGCCTTACTTTGGTTTTGAAATCCCGAATGCGCCAGGCAAATACTTCTATGTCTGGCTGGATGCGCCAATCGGCTATATGGGCTCTTTCAAAAACCTGTGCGACAAGCGCGGCGATACCGTCAGCTTTGACGAATACTGGAAGAAAGATTCAACGGCCGAGCTGTATCATTTCATCGGTAAAGATATTGTCTACTTCCACAGCCTGTTCTGGCCGGCCATGCTGGAGGGCAGCAACTTCCGCAAGCCGACTAACCTGTTCGTGCATGGTTATGTCACGGTCAACGGCGCGAAGATGTCCAAATCCCGCGGCACCTTTATTAAGGCCAGCACCTGGCTGAACCATTTTGACGCCGACAGCCTGCGCTACTACTACACCGCGAAACTCTCTTCGCGCATTGATGATATCGACCTGAACCTGGAAGATTTCGTCCAACGCGTGAACACCGATATCGTCAACAAGGTGGTGAACCTCGCCTCCCGTAATGCTGGCTTTATCAGCAAGCGTTTTGATGGTGTGCTGGCGACTGAACTGGCCGATCCTGCGCTTTATAAAACTTTTACCGACGCGGCGACGATGATTGGCGACGCGTGGGAAAGCCGTGAATTCGGCAAAGCGATTCGTGAAATCATGGCGCTGGCGGATGTCGCGAACCGCTATGTGGACGAGCAGGCTCCGTGGGTCGTGGCGAAACAGGAAGGCCGCGACGCCGATCTGCAGGCGATTTGCTCAATGGGCATCAACCTGTTCCGCGTGCTGATGACTTACCTGAAGCCGGTGCTGCCGACCCTGAGCGAGCGCGTCGAAGCGTTCCTCAATACGGAGCTGAGCTGGGATACTGTCCAGCAACCGCTGCTGGGCCACAAGGTGAACACCTTCAAAGCGCTGTATAACCGTATCGACATGAAGCAGGTTGACGCGCTGGTTGAAGCGTCTAAGGAAGAGGTCAAAGCCATGACCGCTCCGGTGACTGGCCCGCTGGCGGACTTCCCGATTCAGGAAACCATTAACTTTGATGATTTCGCCAAAGTCGATCTGCGCGTGGCGCTAATTGAAAACGCCGAATTTGTTGACGGTTCCGACAAACTGCTGCGCCTGACGCTGGACCTGGGCGGCGAGAAGCGCAACGTTTTCTCCGGTATTCGCTCTGCTTATCCGGATCCGCAGGTGCTGATTGGTCGTCATACCATCATGGTGGCGAACCTGGCGCCGCGTAAAATGCGCTTCGGCATCTCTGAAGGGATGGTGATGGCGGCGGGTCCTGGCGGGAAAGATATCTTCCTGCTGACCCCGGATGAAGGCGCGAAGCCTGGACATCAGGTTAAATAAGTTCTTTCTCAAGCGCCGCTCTCGCGGCGCTTTTTTATGTGATACGTTCGCCAGATACGACATCGCGTAGTTTTCAGATTTTTCAGACTTCATTTTCAGACATATTAAGTCGTTTATTCCTTCTATATTATTTCTCTTCTGGTATACATACCAGGTACCACCTTTTTGAGTACCAGACGTTTAATAAAATGGAGTTTACATGAAAGCATTAAATACGTTTTTTTCGGTAGTATTCGCGTCAGTTCTCGTTTTCTCTCTGGCAGGATGTGGCGACAAGGAAGAAAGCAAAACATTCAAAGCGGATGTCAATGGTACTGAGATCGTAATGACCTATACCTACAAGGGTGACAAAGTCATTAAGCAGACCTCACAGAACAAAATCAACTTTGCGTCTATCGGGGCAAAAACCAAAGAAGACGCGGCGAAGATCCTTGATCCGATCAGTGCAAAATATCAAAACATTCCGGGCGTAGAAGAGAAGCTGAACTATAAGGATGGCTACGCGGAAGAAACCGTCTCTGTTGACATGGAGAAAGTTGACTTTAAAAAGCTGCAAGGCGTGATGGGTGCTCAATTCTCTGGTGACCCAAGCAATGGTATCAGCATGAAGCAGAGCCAGAAAATGCTGGAAGCCTCTGGCTTTAAAGAAGTGAAATAATCAAACGACGACGACCAGGTATCATGCCGGGTCGTCGCTTTTCTTTCAGTCTTTATTACCGTGCAGGCGCACTGCCAATCCGCGCAGGAAATAACGCATAAACTGGTCACCGCACTCGCGGTAGTTTTTATGATCCACAGAACGCATCATGGCGGTGATTTCCGGCATTGAAACGCGAACGTTCTGCTGAGTCATGATCGCCTGAATATCATCCGTTTTCAGCGAAAAGGCGATACGCAGCTTTTTCAGCACTGTGTTATTGTTCACCCGACGCTCAAGCGCCAGTTCAGGCGCTGAATCATCTTTGCCGCGCTTCTCGTAGATCAGGCCATTCAGAAATCCGGAGAGGATAATATCCGGGCAGCGGACAAACCCCTCTTCGTCTTCTTTGGTCATCCAGGTGTCGAAATTCGCAGAGGTGGATTCCATGTCGGCCAGCGCAAGAATGCGCACCATGTGGTTATTATTCACTTTCAGGATGTAGCGCAGGCTACGAAGAATATCGTTACTAAGCATAGAGCCTTCAACTGTCGATGATGCAATGGCGCGCAGTGTACCAGTTTTACAGGCCAATCGCCTCTTTCAAACTTTTCAGATAGCGGCGGCTGACCGGCACGGTTAATCCGTTGCGTAATATCAGCTCTGCCTGACCGTTATCTTCCAGGCGAATTTCCTGTAACTGCGCCATGTTAACCAGATACTGTCGATGGCAGCGCAGCAACGGCGTGCGGCTTTCCAGCGTTCTGAGCGTCAGTTCCGTAAAGCCTTCTTTGCCTTCGCTACTGGTCACGAACACGCCGCTCATGCGGCTGCTGACAAAAGCGACATCATCCATTTGCAGCAGATAGATCCTGCTATGCCCGCTACAGGGGATAAACTTCAGCGACTGCTGGTTTTCCGGCAGCACCGACACGTCCTGTTTGCTTCGCTCCTGGCGCAGGCGGCTGAGGGTTTTCTCCAGTCTCGCCTCTTCTATCGGTTTCAGAAGATAATCAAAGGCATGCTCTTCAAAGGCCTTAATCGCGTATTCGTCATACGCGGTCAGAAAAACAATATACGGACGATGCTCCGGGTCAAGCATACCGACCATTTCCAGCCCGCTGATACGCGGCATTTGAATATCCAGAAACAGCACGTCCGGATGCAGTCTATGCACCGCGCCAATCGCTTCAACGGCGTTGGCGCACTCGCCCACTATCTCAATATCACTTTGTTCCTGTAACAAGATCCGCAGATTTTCCCGCGCTAACGGCTCATCATCCACAATCAGCACCTTAATCATGCGTCTCCTCCAGGGGCAGTCGTAGGGTTATTCGGGTAAAGCAATCCGGTTCGCAGACCACGCTAATGCCATAGTCATCGCCAAACCGTTCGCGCAGGCGTTTATCGACCAGATTCATGCCCAGACCGCTGACATTCGTAGTGGGCTGATACAACCCGGCGTTATCTTCAATATCCAGCATCAGGTACTGTCCTTCCTGCCGGGCGGTGATGGACACCTCCCCCGTGCCCATCAGTTGTGACGTCCCGTGCTTAATGGCGTTTTCGACGATGGGTTGCAGGGTGAAGGCCGGCAACTGCTGATGCGCCAGCGCATCCGGCACGTTTAAACTCACCTGCAGCCGCGCCTGGAATCGCGCTTTCTCAATTTGCAGATAGGCATTCACGTGCTCAATTTCGTCGGCAAGCGTGACGATCTCCGACGGGCGCTTTAAGTTCTTGCGAAAGAAGGTGGAAAGATCCTGCACCAGTTGGCTCGCCTGTTCACTGTCGCGGCGCACCACCGCTTTAATGGTGTTGAGCGCATTAAACAGGAAATGCGGATTGACCTGCGCATGCAGCAGCTTGATTTCTGACTGCGTCAGCATCGCTTTCTGACGTTCATATTGCCCGGCAAGGATCTGCGCGGAGAGTAGCTGAGCAATCCCCTCGCCCAGCGTTCGGTTAATGGAACTGAAGAGTCGGTTTTTTGCTTCGTACAGCTTGATGGTCCCCATCACCCGTTGGTTTTCACCGCGTAATGGGATAACCAACGTAGAGCCAAGTTTGCACTGCGGATGCAGCGAACAGCGGTACGGCACTTCGTTGCCGTCAGCATAAACCACCTCGCCCGTCTCGATGGCCCGTAGCGTGTAGCTGGAAGAGATAGGCCTGCCCGGTAAATGATGATCGTCGCCAATCCCGGTAAAGGCCAACAGCCTCTCGCGGTCAGTAATCGCCACTGCGCCGATATCGAGTTCCTGATACAGCACCTGCGCCACCTTCATACTGTTCACTTCGTTGAATCCCTGGCGCAGGATCCCCTCGGTGGAGGCCGCCACTTTCAGCGCGGTGGAGGAAAACGCAGAGGTATATTTTTCAAACATCGCGCGCTTGTCGAGCAGAATGCGCATAAACAGCGCCGCGCCAACGGTGTTGGTGACCATCATGGGGGCGGCGATATTGCTGACCAGTCGGTAAGCATCGTCAAACGGTCGGGCGATCAGCAAGATGATCAGCATCTGTACCATTTCAGCGACAAACGTAATGGCCCCTGCCGTCAGCGGATTGAAGACTTTATCGGTGCGTCCCCGGCGCGTCAGCACGCTGTGCACCAGCCCGCCCAGCAGTCCTTCAACGATGGTGGAGATCATACAACTGAGCGCGGTCATGCCGCCCATCGAATAGCGGTGCAGCCCCCCGGTTAGCCCCACCAGGCCACCGACGACCGGTCCGCCGAGCAGACCACCCATCACTGCGCCAATCGCACGCGTGTTGGCGATGGAATCGTCAATGTGCAGGCCGAAATAGGTGCCGAGGATACAGAAAATAGAGAAGGTGACGTAGCACAGTAACTTATGGGGTAAGCGAACGGTAACCTGCATCAACGGTATGAATAAGCGTGTTTTGCTCATCAACCATGCAATAACCAGGAACACACACATCTGCTGAAGCAGCAGCAACACCAGATTAAAATCGTACATACCCGCAAACCACACTGCGTTTAAAACCGCGTAACATACATCGACTACGTTGATCTTTCTTTGAACTGTTGCAAAAAAAGATGAATTCGTGAGAACGATCACTCAAAAGTGTTCGTGCGATTACAATATCACCCCTTTGTTGATTAAAAAACAGACAAAACTACCTGGTTCGAAAAAGAGCGACTAAAGTTAGACTGGGACCTCGCGAGCAAGGATAAAATGATGGCGCTTTACACTATAGGTGAAGTGGCTTTGCTTTGTGATATTAACCCCGTTACGCTCCGCGCGTGGCAACGGCGTTATGGATTATTGAAACCGCAGCGGACCGACGGCGGACATCGCCTGTTCAATGATTCAGATATCGACAGGATCCGCGAAATTAAGCGCTGGATAGATAACGGGGTGCAGGTCGGCAAGGTCAAAATGCTGTTGAGCAATGAGAATGTGGATCTGCAAAACGGCTGGCGTGAACAGCAGGAAACCCTGCTGCACTATCTGCAAAATAACAATCTGCACAGCCTGCGGATCTGGCTAAAAGAGCGTGGGCAGGATTACCCCGCGCAGACGCTAACCACCCACCTTTTTCTTCCGCTGCGTCGGCGGTTGCAGTGCCAACAGCCCACGCTACTGGCACTATTGGGGATCCTTGACGGCGTGTTGATCAACTACATCGCCATTTGCCTCGCCTCGGCCAGAAAAAAACAGGGGAAAGATGCGCTGGTCGTGGGCTGGAATATTCACGATACCACGCGTCTGTGGCTGGAAGGCTGGGTCGCCAGCCAGCAGGGATGGCGGGTTGACGTACTGGCGCATTCGCTGAGCCAGTTTCGCCCGGACCTGTTCGAGGGACGAACTTTACTGGTGTGGTGCGGCGAAAATCAGACATCGGCACAGCAGCAGCAACTGAATACCTGGCGCGCGGAAGGACACGATATTTATCCACTTGGCATTTAATGATTCATTAACAGCTACGCTTCTCTGTATAATCTCTGAGTTAACATAAGGAGAACATCATGAGCGTCGCGAAAATCGGTGTCATCACCCTCTTTTTACTCATGGCCATCGGCGGTATTGGCGGGGTGATGCTCGCAGGCTATACCTTCATTTTGCGTGCCGGCTAAGGTGCAGCACTAACCGCTCGAACAGGCGGTCTACGATGATCGCCGCCAGCGCGACCAGCAGCGCGCCCTGAATGACATACGCCGTATTGAATCCGCTCAGCCCGATGATAATCGGCGTACCGAGCGTGCTGGCCCCCACCGTCGACGCGATAGTTGCCGTGCCAATATTGATAATCACCGACGTGCGAACGCCTGCCAGAATCACCGGCGCCGCCAGCGGCAGCTCAACCTTACGCAACTGTTGTCCCGGACTCATCCCCATTCCGCTGGCAATGCTGCGCACGCTGTCCGCAATCGACCCCAGTCCCGCCAGCGTCGCCTGCAGGATGGGTAACACACCGTACAGGATCAGCGCGAGAATGGCTGGTTGCTGGCCAAACCCCATCACCGGCACTGCAATCGCCAGCACCGCGACGGGCGGAAAGGTTTGTCCAACGGCAGCAATGGTCTCCACCAGCGGACGAAACTCTCGTCCCCAGGGACGTGTCACCACCATTCCGGCACCCACGCCAATCACCACGGCAAACAGGCTCGACACCGCGACCAGCCAGAAATGGGCCAGCGCCAGCGCGAGAAAGCTCTCCTGCTGGTAAACCGGGCGCGGAAGTTCAGGAAACAGACTGGCGAAAATCGTCTGGCTGTGCGGTAAACCCAACAGCATCAGCAGGAAGAGCGCAATCAACCAGATCAGCGGGTCACACAGCCGTTTCATGCGTCAGCGTCTCCAGTAGCAGATCGCGAAAATGCAGCGTCCCACAGACACCACCCTGCTGATTGACCACCGGTAACACGTCGCACCCGCGCGCGACAAACGCGGAAAGCGCATCGCGCAGCGTCATCTCTTCCGTCAGCGCCTCCCCGGCGATCTGTTCATCCCGGCGAACATAGTCGGCCACGGTTCGCAGTGACAGCAACCGTACCCCCAGTTCACTGCGACCGAAAAACTGTTGCACAAAGTCATTTGCTGGCGCCGTCAGCATCGCCAGCGGCGTCCCTTGCTGAACAACGTTTCCGCCGTCCATCAGCACCAGATGCTCCGCCAGGCGCAGCGCTTCATCAATATCATGCGTGACCAGCACAATGGTTCGCCCCAACAGACGGTGGATGCGGGTCATCTCCTGCTGCAACGCCCCGCGTGTGACCGGATCCAGTGCGCCGAAAGGTTCATCCATCAGCAGCACCTGCGGATCGGCAGCCAGCGCCCGCGCCACGCCCACACGTTGCTGCTGCCCACCGGAAAGCTGATGCGGATAACGCTCGCGCAGCCCAGTTTCCAGGCCGAGCAGCGCCATTAATTCTTCCACCCGCTCATCAATTTTTCTGCGCGGCCACTTCAGCAATTGCGGCACGGTGGCGATGTTCTGCGCCACCGTCCAGTGCGGGAACAGGCCAATCGACTGAATTGCGTAGCCCATCCGCCGACGCAGTTCCAGCACCGGCAGACGGCGAATTTCCTCACCCGCAAAGCGAATTATGCCGCTGTCATGCTCCACCAGCCGGTTAATCATTTTCAGGGTAGTGGACTTCCCTGAACCTGAGGTGCCAATCAGCACCGAGAAACTGCCTTCCTTAACGTGCAGATTCAGGTCGCTAACCGCGTTGTGCTCGCCAAAGGCTTTATTCACGTGGCTAAATTCAATCATGGTGGGTTACCTTCAGCAGAGCGATCCCTAAGTCAAACAGCGCATCAATCAGGACTGCCAGCGCAATGACCGGGATCACGCCCAGCAGCACCAGATCCACGGCACTGCTCAGCAGTCCCTGAAACACCAGCGCGCCAAAACCACCGGCACCAATCAGCGCGGCGATGACGGCCATCCCGACGGTCTGCACCATCACCACCCGCAGGCTACGCAAAAAAACCGGCAGCGCCAGCGGAAGCTGAACGTGCAGAAAGCGCTGCGCGGTGCTCATCCCCATCGCGCGGGCGCTTTCCTGGACATCGCGGGGAACCTGATTCAGCCCGGCCACCACGCCGCGAACCAGCGGCAAGAGCGCATACAGCACTAACGCGATCAGCGCCGGAGTCAGACCGGTTCCCGCCACGCCCACCGTCGCAAGCCAGGGGAACGCGTTCACCAGTCCGGCAAGCGGTGCAATCAACAGACCAAACAGCGCGACGGAAGGAACGGTCTGGATAACATTGAGAACGGTAAACACCAGTCCCTGGCGGGCGGTGGAAAAATAACACCAGATACCGAGGGGAATGCCAATCGCCAGCGCGGGCAGCACGGTACCCAACAACAACGTCAGATGCTGGGTCAGCGCATCATCAAAGACATCCTGGCGATTCGCGTACTCTTTGAGTAAAGAGAGATCATCGAACGTCCCCGTCAGCAAGAGCGCGACGGGAATAATCGCCATCTGCGCATGTAAAACCCAGCGCCAGAGTGGCTGTACGGTAATACGTCGGATGGCATCGCTGCAGGCCAGTAATCCCAGCGCGAGTCCCAGCCAGAGACCGCTTCCCACGCTGGTTCGCGCCAGCGGCGTCCCCGTTGCTGCCAGATGCGTCGCCGCCTTGCCTACGCTCCACAGCATCAGGATCACCAGCAGTTGTGTCACCACCAGCGTACACCACGCCCCTTTTCTTCCTGGCACAAAGCACAATGCCAGCAAGACGCAGCCTGCGCCGGTGAGCATCGACAGCGAACCGGGCCAGAGCGTCCAGAGCTGTCGTCCCTCTCCCGACACCAGGCGATTCGGGGCATAGTTCACAAACGGCAGCGCAACGGCGGCGGCTGAAAGAACAACCAGCAGCAACAGTACGCGC
Organism: Citrobacter amalonaticus Y19; assembly: GCF_000981805.1. Lineage (NCBI taxonomy): Bacteria > Pseudomonadati > Pseudomonadota > Gammaproteobacteria > Enterobacterales > Enterobacteriaceae > Citrobacter > Citrobacter amalonaticus. Next base: position 2,462,752 of record NZ_CP011132.1, read on the forward strand.
TGAATACTGACTTTTGACACGTCACCCAACCTTTTTCAGTCCTTTTACTTCACCCATCCCTTTTGCTTCAGATAGTCCGCCGCCACTTTTTTGGCGTCTAATCCTTCAACGGCAATGCTGGCATTGAGCTGTTGCAGCGTTTTTTCATCCAGGCTGGCAAACACGGGTTGCAGCCATTCCGCCATCTGCGGGTACGCCTTCAACACCGCCTCACGCACCACAGGGGCTGGCGCATAAATGGGCTGAACGCCTTTGGGATCGCTTAACGTCTGCAGGCCCAACGCGGCGACCGGGCCATCCGTACCGTAGGCCATCGCAGCATTGACGCCGGACGTTTGCTGCGCGGCCGCTTTGATGGTCACTGCCGTGTCACCGCCCGCCAGTGAAAGCAGTTGTGCCTGACCGAGCGTAAAACCGTAGGCTTTTTCGAACGCGGGCAGCGCGTCGGCACGCTCGATAAATTCGGCGGAGGCGGCCAGTTTGAACGTACCGCCCTCTTTCAGATAGCGGCTGAGATCGGCCAGTGAGGTGAGTTTATTCTTTTCGGCGACATCGCTACGCACCGCGATGGTCCAGGTATTGTTGGCAGGAGCGGGCGTTAACCAGACCAGCTTATTCTGCTCTGCATCGAGTTTTTTGACTTTCTCAAAGCCTTCTTTCGCATTTTTCCATGCCGGATCGTTTTCATCTTTGAAGAAGAACGCGCCGTTACCGGTGTATTCGGGATAGATATCCAGTTCGCCCGAGGTGATTGCGCCGCGCACGACCGGCGTGGTACCTAACTGAACTTTATTGACCGTTTTAACGCCGTGGCTTTCCAGCACCTGCAAAATGATGTTGCCTAGTAGCGCGCCTTCGGTATCAATTTTCGACCCAACCTTCACCGGCGACGCCGCCTGCAAGGGTAAGCTCACTGCCGCTAACAGCGCCAGCGAACCGGCCCAAATCTTTGAGATTGTCATGATGCTTTCCTCATCTTTTTGTCGACTTTTTCAGCGACTTGAGGAAAAAGCATAGTCGAAAAGTGTTCTGTTAACCCGACATTTCGGTTTTTTCGGACAGTCGTAGAACTTATTTATCTTAACGCCAGGCATTAGTTATATTTTATCTCCTCACATTTTCCGTTCACGCTATGTCCATAGCGCCTCTGAAACCCCATTACCTGTGAACGTGTTAAGGAGGCTCGTCGCCGCCTCCTTAACAATCCAGGCTCCCGGCGGAGAAATTGTCGCTTCGCGATACCCTCCGCTTATTCCTCCAGGCTATCGGGTCGGTTGCGACTCAGCATCCCTGCTTCGCGCGCCCTGAACCCGCGTCCCTGCGGGTTCCCCCGGCCTTACGGAAAAACGTCGGCAATTTTCAGCCGGACCCATCCACACCTGACCATCATTGCGGTTTGCCTTTTTAACAGCGAAAAGAGTTTGTTTGTAGAGCCGAGAATCGAAGCGATTTTCCTGGTCGGGAACCAGGGATGTAAGGGAGGCGGGGAGCCTCCCTTGCCGTTCACGGAAATCGGACTGTCAGGGAAGCCATACTGCCAGGGTGAACGGAAAAGCGCACCACAGCGACATACTCCCCCTTACGCCGATCACAGCAATTCAAACGATCCCTGTTTCACACGGGCAGAATCGACGCCGATAAAGACGTTGAACTTGCCGGGTTCGGCATCAAACGTCATCTGCTGATTCCAGAACTTCAGCGCGTTGATATCAATCGGGAAGCTGACGGTCTGCGTTTCGCCGGGTTTCAGGTTCACTTTCTTAAAGCCTTTCAGCTCTTTCACCGGACGACTCAGGGAAGCCGTGACGTCCTGCACATACAGCTGGATAACCGTTTCACCTTCACGCTTGCCGGTGTTGGTCACCTTCACACTTGCCGTCACGCTGCCGTCACGTTTCATGGTCGGCGCAGAAAGCGTCACATCAGAGACGTTAAAGGTGGTGTAGCTCAGACCATACCCAAACGGATAGAGCGGGCCATTAGCTTCGTCAAAGTAGCGAGAGGTGTACTTGTTCGGCTTGTCGGCGTTATACGGACGACCGGTGTTGAGGTGGCTGTAATAGGTCGGGATCTGCCCCACCGAGCGCGGGAAGGACATCGGCAGTTTGCCTGACGGGTTGTAGTCGCCAAACAGAACGTCGGCAATCGCGTTACCCCCTTCCGTACCGGCAAACCAGGTTTCCAGAATCGCATCGGCCTGTTGATCTTCTTTCACCAGCGCCAGCGGACGACCGTTCATCAGCACCAGTATCAGCGGTTTGCCGGTCGCTTTCAGCGCCGCGATCAGGTCACGCTGGCTCTGCGGCAGGGTGATATCGGTACGGCTGGACGCTTCATGCGCCATGCCCTGCGCCTCACCCACCACGGCAACCACCACATCAGACTGCTTCGCCGCCGCGACGGCTTCATCAATCATCTCCTGAGGAGAACGCGAGTCCACCTTCACCGCCTCTTCGTACTGATTGAGGAAGGTGACAATGTCTTTATCGTTGGTAACGTTGGCCCCATGGGCGTACACCACTTTACCGTTCGCGCCGAGGGCATTCTTAATGCCGGTCAGTACCGTGATGGACTGGTCAGCCACGCCTGCGGCAGACCAACTGCCCATCACGTCGCGTTTGCTGTCAGCCAGCGGACCGACGACCGCAATCGTCCCTGATTTTTTCAGCGGCAGCGTGTCGAGACGGTTTTTCAGCAGTACCAGGCTTTCACGCGCGACTTCACGCGCTTCTTTACGGTGCAGTCGGCTTTCGGCGTTGGTATCCACCGGATCGGTTTCTTTCGCGCCCAGGTGGCTGTACGGATCGTTAAACAGCCCCATGTCATATTTCACGTTGAGTACGTGACGCGCCGCGTCATCCAACTCCGCCATCGTCACTTTGCCGGATTTGATCAATCCCGGCAGGTATTTGCTGTAATACTCGTCGCTCATACTCATGTTAATGCCGGACTTGAGCGCCACGCGTACCGCATCTTCCGGATCGGCGGCGGTGCCGTGTTTAATCAGCTCTTTGATGGCCCCGTGGTCAGACACGGTAATGCCTTTAAAGCCCCACTTGTCGCGCAGAATATCTTTCAGCAGCCAGGAATCAGAGGTCGCAGGCGTACCGTTCAGCGAGTTCAGCGCCACCATCACCGCGCCGCTACCCGCATCCAGACCGGCTTTGTACGGCGGCATATAGTCGTTAAACAGGCGCTGCGGACTCATGTCCACGGTGTTGTACTCTTTACCACCCTCCACGGCGCCGTAGGCGGCGAAGTGCTTCACGCTGGTCATCACCGAATAGCGATCCGCCGGGCTTTTGCCCTGCATCGCTTCCACCATCGTTTTGCCCATGATGGAGGTCAGATACGTATCCTCGCCAAAGCCTTCCGAGGCGCGTCCCCAGCGCGGGTCGCGGGAGACATCGACCATCGGCGCCCAGGTCATGTTCAGGCCGTCGTCGGCGGCTTCATACGCCGAGATACGTCCGACGGTTTTCACCGCGTCGAGGTTAAAAGAGGACGCCAGTCCGAGGCTAATCGGGAAGACGGTACGCTGGCCGTGCAGCACGTCGTAGGCAAAAAAGAGAGGGATTTTCAGGCGGCTCAGTTCCATCACCTGATCCTGCATTTTACGGATGTCCTGACGGGTGACGGTGTTAAAAATCGCCCCAACCTGACCGTCTTTGATCATCTCGCGGATGGCTTCTTTCGGGTTATCCGGGCCGACGCTGATTAAACGTAGCTGACCAATCTTTTCATCGACGGTCATTTTCGTCAGCAACTGGGTGACAAACGCATCCCGCGCTTCCGGCGTCAGCGGATGGTTACCGAACAGCTCCTCCGCCAGCGCTGGTTGCAACGCCAGACTGACTGCGACACCTACAGAACATAGCCATTTCATGTTGATTCTCTCTTTCTCTAAAGCCCGACGTGGCAGCGAAAATATAACAAAAACCGCATTTTGCCATAAGCCTAAACGGCAGCGCGGCAGAAAGCTAAGGTTATTCTCTTAATTTTCAACGCCGCCAATTCAAAGACAGTGTGAATGAGAAAGCGTATTGTCATACAAAGCGCTATGCTTGAACCTGATATTTTGTCCCACCACAAGGAGTGGAGAATGTCTTCCATTACAACAACTGATAATAAAACCTTCCTGAATGAGCTCGCCCGCCTGGTGGGACATTCACACCTGCTAACCGATCCCGCTAAAACCGCCCGCTATCGCAAGGGCTTCCGTTCCGGTCAGGGCGACGCCCTGGCGGTCGTCTTTCCCGGATCGCTACTGGAACTCTGGCGCGTGCTGAACGCCTGCGTCAACGCCGATAAAATTATCCTGATGCAGGCCGCCAATACCGGCCTGACCGAAGGCTCCACGCCGAACGGTAATGACTATGATCGCGAGGTTGTCATCATCAGCACTCTGCGCCTCGACAAGCTCCACGTGCTGGGCAAAGGCGAGCAGGTGCTGGCCTATCCCGGCACCACGTTGTATTCGCTGGAAAAGGCGCTGAAACCGCTGGGACGAGAGCCGCACTCGGTGATTGGTTCGTCGTGCATCGGTGCATCGGTCATTGGCGGGATCTGTAATAACTCCGGTGGTTCGCTGGTGCAAAGAGGCCCGGCGTATACCGAAATGTCCCTGTTTGCCCGCATTGATGAAAACGGCAAACTGCAACTGGTTAACCATCTGGGGATCGATCTGGGACAAACGCCAGAGCAGATCCTGAGTCAACTGGACGATGAGCGGATCAAAGAGGAAAATGTGCGCCACGACGGGCGACACGCCCACGATCACGACTACGTCACCCGCGTCAGAGACATCGACGCCGACACGCCCGCACGCTATAACGCCGATCCGGATCGCCTGTTTGAATCTTCTGGCTGTGCCGGGAAGCTGGCGGTCTTTGCGGTGCGTCTCGACACCTTCGAAGCGGAAAAAAACCAGCAGGTGTTTTACATTGGCACCAATCAACCCGAAGTGCTGACGGAGATCCGCCGCCATATTCTGGCGACGTTCGACAATCTGCCGGTGGCGGGTGAATACATGCACCGCGACATCTACGACATTGCCGAACAGTACGGCAAAGACACCTTCCTGATGATTGATAAGCTCGGCACCGACAAAATGCCGTTCTTCTTCACTCTGAAGGGGCGTACCGACGCGATGCTGGAAAAGGTCAAATTCTTCCGTCCGCACTTTACCGATCGCGCAATGCAGAAGTTTGGTCATCTGTTCCCGAGTCATCTGCCGCCGCGGATGAAAAGCTGGCGCGATAAATATGAACATCATCTGCTGTTAAAAATGGCGGGCGATGGCGTCGCGGAAGCGCAAAGCTGGCTCACCGAATTCTTTAAAACCGCAGAAGGCGATTTCTTTGCCTGCACGCCGGAAGAAGGTAGCAAAGCCTTCCTGCACCGCTTCGCAGCAGCTGGCGCCGCCATTCGCTATCAGGCGGTTCATGCTGACGAGGTGGAAGATATTCTGGCGCTGGACATTGCGCTGCGCCGCAATGACACCGAATGGTACGAACATCTGCCGGCAGAAATGGATAACCAACTGGTGCATAAACTCTATTACGGTCACTTTATGTGCTACGTCTTCCATCAGGATTACATCGTGAAGAAAGGCGTGGATGCGCACGCGCTAAAAGCGCAAATGCTGGAACTGCTGCAACAGCGCGGCGCGCAATACCCGGCAGAGCATAACGTCGGGCATCTGTATGAAGCACCAGCGACGCTGACCCGTTTTTATCGCGAAAATGACCCAACCAACAGTATGAATCCCGGAATTGGCAAGACCAGTAAGCAAAAATTCTGGAAAGTACCCTCTTCTGATTAACGCCAGTTACTGTGCCTGAGGCACAGGCTGGATTTGCACGAAATATCGCGCAAAAGTAATGAGATGTGCCGGAGTCGTGATGACTCCGGTTTTTCCTCGCAAAGGTGAGAACCATGTCTGTTGCCGATACGCTTTCTGATAACGACATCAAGGTGCGCGACGCGCTGCCTGACGACGTAGAGGCGATCTCCTCGTTATATGCGTGGCATGTGTTGAATGGCCGCGCCTCTTTTGAAGAAACGCCTCCAACGGTCGATGAAATGCGCCGACGTATGCGCACGGTGGCGCAGTATGGCCTGCCGTGGCTGGTGGCGCTCTACCGCGGCGTGATCGTCGGTTATTGTTATGCCACGCAGTATCGCCCTCGCCCGGCCTATCGTTTTACCCTGGAAGAGTCGATTTATGTCGATGCCAGCATGACCGGACGCGGCGTCGGCAGCCTGCTAATGCACACGTTAATCACCCGCTGTGAGGAAGGTCCATGGCGGCAGATGGTGGCGGTGATTGGCGACGGGCATAACAATCCGGGGTCGCTGCGACTGCATAAAAAGCACGGTTTCGAGATTGCCGGACAGTTGCGTAGCGTCGGGTATAAAAAAGGGGACTGGCGGGATACGTTGATTATGCAGCGCCCACTCAACGAAGGTGACTGGACGCTGCCGGAGTAAGATTTTGTTATCCATGCCGGATGACGGCATAAATGCCTTATTCGGCCTACGGGTGAGATGTTTTCGTAGGCCTGATAAGCGAAGCGCCATCAGGCTATTTCCCCGTGCCGGATGACGGCATTCGGGGTCTGGCTTTGTAGGCCTGATAAGCAAAGCGCCATCAGGCTATTTTCCAGTGCCGGATGACGGCATAAATGCCTTATCCGGCCTACGTAGGCCCAGGCTATTTTCCAGGACGACCTCGCCTTATTTGGCTTATAGCGACATCAGTCGTTTTGCGCGGTCTGTTCGCCCGCATTGCCACCCGCAGCAGCCATCTGTGCGGCTTTTTGCTTTTTATAGCTCAACGCCGCCGCCGGAACCGGCATCACTTTCCCGGTTTCGATCCACGTGCGTAAACGACTGGCGTCGGCGAAATGGGTGTACTTACCGAACGCATCCATTACCACCAGCGCCACCGGTTTATTATTGATTACCGTACGCATCACCAGACAATGGCCAGCCGCGTTGGTGAAGCCGGTTTTAGTCAGCTGAATATTCCAGTTATCGCGATACACCAGATGGTTGGTATTGCGAAACGGCAGCGTATACGCCGGGTTGGCGAAGGTCGCCATATCTTCACGCGTGGTGCTCAATTGGCCGATCAGCGGATACTGCTTGCTGGCAATCAGCATTTTGGTGAGATCGCGCGCGGTCGACACGTTATGAATCGACAAACCGGTCGGTTCCACAAAACGCGTCTGGGTCATGCCCAGCGCTTTCGCCTTCGCGTTCATCGCCTTAATAAATGCGTTATAGCCGCCAGGATAATGGTGCGCCAGGCTTGCCGCCGCCCGGTTTTCCGAGGACATCAGCGCCAGCAGCAGCATATCTTTCCGGCTGATTTCACTGTTCAGCCGCACGCGAGAGTAGATCCCTTTCATCTCCGGCGTCTGGCTGATATCCACTTTCAGTTTTTCGTCCAGCGGCAGTCGTGCATCAAGCACCACCATCGCCGTCATTAATTTGGTAATTGACGCAATCGGACGCACCAGGTCCGGATGATTCGAATAGATCACCTTATTGGTGTTCAGATCCACGATCATCGCACTACCGGAGGCGATCTCAGGTTGAGACGCCGCGGCAGTCGCCGCCGTTTTTGCCAGCGCTTGCGGCGCAAAAGGCACAGCCAGCATCAGCGCCAGGCTCAGTATGGAAACTCGGAATTTCAGCATGATGAGATTTCAGAAAATGATTCACGCGTGATGACACGCACCGCCGAAGCCAGGGTAGCTCGGGCTAGCAGAGGAATCATAGCGAGCTAATAGCCTTGCCGCCAGAAGAGAATCGTCAGGAAATGCTGCATTGCTGGCTTTTGCACCAACAATGCAGCACGGTAATCAGAACAAGCGGTAGCCGTATCCCCAGAGGATGACGGTCAGCGCGAGCAGCACTTCCAGTACCAGTACGCCGATAGCGAGGGTCGAACTGGAGAAACTTAAGCCCTCTTCTTTATTGATATTCAGGAAGGTCGGAATGCCCAGATAGAGCAGATAGCCGGTATAAAACAGCGCTATCGTTCCGATAAATGCGCAAAGCCACACCAGCGGATACAGCGCCACCAGACCGCTAAGAAATAGCGGCGTCGCGACATAGCCGGCAAACACCATACAATGGGTCAAGGACGGACGCTGCGGATAACCCCGCGCCATCCACCAGATCACGCGCCCCATGATCGCCACGCCCGCCAGCATCACGGCATAAAACAGGATAGCCAGCGCCAGTCCCGTAAACAAAGAGAGCTTCAGGATAGTGCCGTCGCCAAAATTCCAGCCGATTTGTGTCGTACCAATAAAGGCGCAAATGACCGGGATGGCCGCCATCAAAAGCACATGGTGGGTGTAGTGATGCGAAACCGTTTCGTTCTCGCTGTTGATCACCTGCATTTCACGATTGGGATGGGAAAACAGCCCCCAGACATGGTTCATACCGCCCCCTTGTTGTCAGCTGTGGACTTAACACTTCAAGTATAATTCAGCTTTTAGATTATTTATTGTACAGACAAAGAAATGCCGCTGCGTGTGACGGCCCTTTTTGAGCATCCCGAATTCAGAGGGTGTATGCTTATATTCGTGGAGGTCATACCGACGTATGGATATAAACAGTCTTATTGCGCAATACGGTTATGCCGCGCTGGTGATCGGGAGTCTGGCGGAAGGCGAGACCATCACCCTGCTGGGGGGCGTTGCCGCACATCAGGGATTACTCAAATTTCCCCTCGTGGTGGTGGCCGTGGCCTTAGGTGGCATGATAGGCGATCAGCTACTGTATCTGCTGGGACGTCGCTATGGCGGCAGGATCCTGCGCCGCTTCGCCCGTCACCGCAACAAAATCCGCCAGGCGCAGAAGATGATCCAGCGCCGCCCGTATCTTTTCGTGATCGGCACCCGCTTTATGTACGGGTTTCGCGTCATCGGCCCGCTGCTGATTGGTGCCAGTCATCTGCCGCCAAAGATTTTTTTACCGCTGAACATCCTCGGCGCGCTGGTCTGGGCGCTAATCTTCACCACCCTGGGCTACGTGGGAGGTGAAGTGATCGCGCCGTGGTTACATCACCTCGATCAGCATCTCAAGCACTGGATCTGGCTGATTCTGGCGGTAGTGCTGGTGATCGGCGCTCGCTGGTGGCTGAAGCGCCGCAGTAAAGCGAAGATGTCTCAGGAGTGATGATAGCCACCACCGAGCGCGCTGGTAAGCTGGATCGACGCATCCAGCCACTGGCCTTGTAAAATCAGTCCGTTCGCCTGTTCGCGCAGCGCCGGTATTCTGGCCTTGCTGACAAGAGAACCCGCAATGATCCCGGCGTCAAAGCGCGCCTGCGCCAGGCTGACCACCCGCTCGGCGTCATGTTCAATCTGCTGCTGATGCTGATTTTTCTGCATCAACGTCGCTACCTGACTGGCGGTGCGCGCCACGTCGTTTACCGCATCAACCACCGCTTTGTTATAACTGGCTATCGACAAATTGTTTTGCGCCTGGGCGATATCAAGGTTTGCATTCAGCCTGCCGCTGTCGAAGATGGGGAGCGTCAGGCCAGCGGTCACGCCCATCTGCTGGGCGGAACTGCGAAACAAGTCGCTCAGATGCAGCGCATCCTGTTGTAAAAAGGCCATCAGATTGATGTCGGGATAAAACGCCGCTTTCGCCGCCTCCACGCTGCTCATGGAGGATTCAATCACCCAGTGTGCTGCCTGCAAATCCGCTCTGCGCGCCAGCAGGGCATAACCCAGTTGCGTTGGAAGCTGGCTCTCCACCTGCGGCAGGTTCACTGCGTGCAGTTTCAGCGACGTCGACTGCGTGTTGGTCAATGCGCTCAGACGCGCCTCAATCACCTTCATCTTCCCGGCGATATCATTCAACTGCTGCTGGGTTTTGCTGTCATCAATATCCGTTTCCACGCCTTCCACCGACGAGGTGATGCCGTTCTGGTACAACTGGCGATCGGTATCAATGATGTTGCGCTGTTCCTGTTCAATTTCCGTCAGCAGTTTGCTGAGCGCCGCCTCGGTCTGCCATTCCCAGTAAAGCCGCGTAACGCCGCTGGCTAACAGCTGACGCGTCTGCTCGCGCTCGGCTTCCCGCGCTTTCACCGCACCGATTCGCGCCGTCACTTCCGCGCGGTTCTTGCCCCATAAATCGAGATCCCAACCGGCGGTTAAGCCGAACGTGCCATTGGTATACCACGGCCCGGTCGTGCCCGCTGCCGGATCGGTGACCGCAAACGGCCCCATGACCCCTTCTCCTGACATTTTCTGCCGTTCGGCATCCGCAGAGAAATCAACCTGCGGCCCATCCCGGGCTTCGACCGCGTTGGCCTGCGCTTCGGCCAGCGCGATCCGCTGTTCCGCCACCTGCATATCCGGGGAACTGGCAAGCGCGTTCTTCACTAACTCGTTCAACTGTGCGTCATGATAATCCTGCCACCACTGGCTGCCAGGCCACCCGTTATTCAGCGCCGACGGCAGCGCGGAATCCACGTGAGAAGCGGGAGGTTGCTGAACCAGCGTCTGTTGGGTGTCATGCATGGGGGCACATCCCGCGAGCAGAATAGCCAGCGGAAAGCACGCGTTCAGCGCGTGAAAAGAATTACGAGTCATGAAAGGGTTCTGATAAGAAAAGGTGCGCGGAGCTTACCCGTTGTGGTGACTCGTTTTTTAGTTACGCGTGGCATAACATCTTCGGCAACGAAAAGTCACAACTGGAAAAGTATATTCCAGAAGAATATAAAAACTTCAATAAATATTAAATTTCAATCGACTGGATCGCGCGGGCAATATCCGGTGAATTATTTAACGCGCGAATATCCTGAAAGACGTCCGTGGCCTCACGGTATTCCTTACGCAAATAACCCAGCCACTGTTTAATGCGCGCGACGTGATACAGCCCGGTGTCACCCTGTTTTTCCAGGCGGGTATATTTTTTCAACAGCGCAACCACCTGCGGCCACGGCATTCGCGGCTCGTTGTACTTCACCACTCGGCTGAGGTTGGGAATGTTTAATGCCCCGCGACCAATCATGACCGCATCACAGCCGCTGACCGCCAGACATTCCTGAGCGCTTTGCCAGTCCCAGATTTCACCGTTGGCAATCACCGGGATCGACAGACGCTCGCGGATTTCGCCAATCGCCTGCCAGTTGATGTGCTCCGCCTTATAGCCCTGCTCTTTGGTGCGCCCGTGTACGACCAGTTCACTCGCCCCGGCCTGCTGGACGGCATCCGCAATCTCAAATTTCTTGTCGCCGCTGTCCCAGCCCAGACGCACTTTCACCGTCACCGGCAGATGCGCCGGCACTGCTTCACGCATTGCTTTCGCGCCCTGATAGATGAGTTCAGGATCCTTCAGTAACGTCGCGCCACCGCCGCTGCCGTTCACCATTTTAGACGGACAGCCGCAGTTGAGATCGACGCCGTAAGAGCCGAGTTCCACAGCGCGAGCCGCATTTTCCGCCAGCCACTGTGGGTACTGCCCCAACAGTTGCACGCGCACTAAGGTGCCGGAAGGCGTCCGACTACCGTTGAGCAGTTCGGGACAGAGACGATGAAAGACTTTTACTGGCAGGAGTTGATCCACCACGCGCACAAACTCGGTGATGCAGAGATCATAATCATTCACTTCCGTCAGAAGTTCGCGCACCAGTGAATCGAGCACGCCTTCCATCGGCGCCAGTAAAACACGCATATCGTCATCCGCAAAAAAAGAGGCGCTATCATAGCGCCTATCCGGGATGAGCAAAACCTTTTGCAAGGGTGGCGGCGCATAGCGCCTTATCCCGCCTGCACCCCATCATGGCGGTAGGCCGGGCAAGCGACGCGCCCCCGGCAAAGGCCCTTATTCTCAGCGTGGCAGAAGACAGTTATCTTCTTTCCAGCCGTACAGCCATTCCATGCCGCGGTAAAACTCCGCCTGCGATTTGCCTTTCCACAGCAGATTACGCACCTGGCGCTCCACGCCCGCCGCATGGTACACGCGTCCCATTTCGCGGGTAGACCAGACGATGCGCGCCGTGCGTGGAATACGTACCGACTCATACAACGCGAAGGCTTTTGCCGCATCGCCGTCGCATTGCGCCAGCGCTTTGCCCAGCGTGACAGCATCTTCCAGCGCCATACAGGCCCCCTGCGCCATGTACTGCGCCACCGGGTGCGCGGCATCGCCAACCAGCGTGATGCGCTCCGTACCCCATTTTTCTACCGGTTCGCGATCGGCGGTTGACCAGCGACGCCAGGTCGTGGGTTTATCCAGCATCTGCCGGGGACGCGGATGGATCCCGGCAAAATACGACAGTACCTCTTCCTTACTGCCGTCTTTAACGCCCCACTCCTCCTGCTGACGGCTGTGGAAAGTGACGACCAGGTTGTACTGCTTGCCGCCGCGCAGCGGATAGTGCACGAGGTGGCAGTGCGGCCCGGCCCAGAGCACCGGCGCGTTAATGCGCAGGTCTTCCGGCATATCCGCACAGTCAATCACCGCGCGGTAGACCACATGTCCGGTCACGCGCGGCGAATCACCCAGCAGACTCTGACGCACAACCGACTTCACGCCGTCACAGCCGACCAGAATATCGGCGGTCCAACTGTTACCCTGCTCATCGAATACCGTCACATCGTCTGCCGTCTGGCGAATATCGACCACGTTGGTCGAGGTCCGGTACTCAACATTTGGATGGGTCAGTACCGATTCCCAGACGGAAGCGTGGATATCGACCCGGTGGATGACCGCATACGGACCGCCAAAGTGGTCGCGAAAGGCCTGTCCGGTTTCGATGCGCACCACTTCTTCCGCGTTCACCGCGTCCATCATGGTGATGTGATCGGTAAACACCGCACGCGAACGCGCCACTTCGCCGACGCCGAGGCTGTCCAGCGCTGAGAAGGCGTTTGGACCGAGCTGAATGCCCGCACCAATTTCGCCAATTTCATGGGCTTTTTCCAGCAGCATCACTTTGATGCCCTGACGTGCCAGCGAAAGCGCGGTGGCTGCCCCGCCAATTCCGCCGCCGACAATAATTGCTCTCGTCACTTTAGCCATTGTCATTCTCCTTCTCAGGCTGAGATTTTATCTTGTTGATTTTCGGGGGCTGCCGCGATGAACGCCGGTAGCTGCGTACAGGCGTCATACACCGCTTTACAGCGTGGATAATCGCTCAGATCGCACCCCATTCTTAACGCATTCGCCCATTGCGGGACCAGGCAGCAGTCGGCAAGCGTCGGCGCATTGCCCACGCAGTAGTTCTGCGACTGGCTCTGACGCAACAGCTGTTCGACGGCGCTTAACCCTTGCTGGATCCAGTGCGCGTACCAGCGTTTTTTCTCTTCTTCACTGACCTTCAGTTCCTCGCTCAGATAGCGCAGCACCCGCAGGTTGTTTACCGGGTGAATATCGCAAGCGATGGCATAGACGATTTCCAGCACCTGCGTACGCGCCGGATCGCTGACGGGCAACAACCGTGACTGCGGAAAATGCCGGTCCAGCCAGTCGATGATGGCCAGCGACTGACCAAGCGCTTCGCCGTCATCGGTCACCAGCGTCGGCACCAGCCCCACCGGATTCATCCGCCGGTAGGCCAGTTCGTTTTGTTGACCGATACGAATATTGACGCCCACCGTCTGGTAGTCGATGCCCTTTAATGCCAGCGCGATACGTACGCGGTATGACGCCGAGCTGTTAAAAAAACTGTACAGCTTCATACATCACCTCAGACAATCTTCACTGAGAGAGGCGTCAACCCGTCCACGCCACCGGTGATCACATCCCCTTTCACCACGGCGCCGACGCCTTCCGGCGTACCGGTGAAGATCAGATCGCCCGGTTGCAATTCGAAGAAACCGGACAGATAGCTGATCGTTTCATTCACCGACCAGATCAGATGGCGAATGTCGCTGCGCTGATGATCGTTGCCGTTGACCTGTAACCAGATAGGCGCGGAGGTGATATCCGCAATCTCGTCCGCTTTATGCAGCGGCGCGATGGGCGCAGAGAGATCGAACGCTTTGCCGATTTCCCACGGACGCCCCATCTGACGCATTTCCATCTGGCGATCGCGACGGGTCATATCCAACCCGGTGGCGTAACCCCAGATGTATTCATGGGCTTTTTCTAACGGGATGTCGCCGCCCTTTTTACCGATGGCGACCACCAGCTCAATTTCATAGTGGTAGTTGTCCGTTTGCGCCGGGTACGGCAGCGCTAACGTTTCACCGGCGGCAACCGGCACAACCGCATCGGCAGGCTTACAGAAAAAGAACGGCGGTTCACGGTCCGGATCAAACCCCATTTCGCGGGCATGGGCGGCATAGTTGCGTCCCACGCAGTACACGCGACGGACGGGGAACTGCGCATCGCTGCCGACAACCGGTACGGTCACGGGGGCTTGCGGGGCAAATACGTACTGAGTCATGGTTCTCTCCCAAATTAATCGCGGGCTTCGCGGAACAACCCGAGGGCTTCCTGTACCGGTCGGTCCGAAAAACTGAATAAAACGGTCTCATCGGTGGTTTTGAACGACACGCCGCGCCAGGTCGGAACCACAAAAATATCTTTGGCTGAAAAACGGAAGGTCTCGTTGCCGACGGTGACCTCACCCGCCCCTTCCACGACGTGGTAAATGGTGCTGTCAGTGGTACGCGCCACCCGCGAGGTAAAACCTTTTGGCAACAGTTGCAGGAACGTGCCCATCGATGGCATCGGGTAGCCGCCGGTTACCGGGTTGACATAGCGCATCTTGTAGCCATCCCACTCGTCGGCATCGCCCAGACGCGTCAGGTCATGTAACGCTTCGCGACTGCGGTCATAGCGATAGTTGAAAATTGGCGATGAGTTACCTTTCTGGTGACGCAACGGCAGCATGTTGGCGGCATAGCGCGGCAGATAGTCGCCCTCTTTGCGCGAGACCGGCTGCTGATCTTCCGGGTAATCTTCAGCAAAACCGCAGCCCAAAAGGTTGACCAGCGGCAGATCCAGACCGTCCAGCCAGACCACCGGCTCATCGCCAGGGTTACCGTGATCGTGCCATTGCCACTGCGGGGTCAGAATAAAGTCGCCGGTGTGCATCTGGGTGCGCTCGCCGTCCACGGCCGTAAACGCGCCTTTCCCTTCGACGATAAAGCGTAATGCCGACTGGTTATGACGATGGCTGGGTGCAACTTCCCCCGGCATGATCAACTGCAACCCCGCGTAGAGCGTTGACGTGATGGAGGACTGCCCGCGTAACATCGGGTTTTCCAGGACCAGCACACGACGAATCGCCTCTTTCGCGCCAATCAGGTTGCCGCTTTCCAGCAGCAGCGGGCGAATTTCCTGGTAGTTCCAGTACGCGGGCGCACAGGTTGGATTCGGCGTTTTCGGCACCAGATGGTGCAGTGATTCCCACAGTGGGGTCAGGTTCTGCCCCGAAATATGCTGGTAAAACTGCTGACGGCTGTTTTTAACATCCTGATTTTGTTCTGACATAGGGATTCTCCTTATTCGTTCACGACGCTTGCGTGCGGCAAAACGTCAGGGACAGAGGCGGACTGGCGGACGACGACCGTCAGGACGGCTAACATCACCGCGCTGATGATCGCCGGAACCGCGATAATGAAAAACAAGGTATCGAAAGAGAAATTCATCGCCATCATCACGCCACCGGAAAGCGAACCAACAATCGCGCCGCAGCGTCCCACCGCGTTGGACCAGCTTACGCCCGTCGCCCGACTCTGTGTGGGATAGAGCGTGGCGGTTAAGGCGTTGAGGCCCACCTGCGATCCGCTGATACCCACCCCGGTACCGAAGATCGCCAGCGCCATCAACCATAACCCGTTTTCGCTCAGACCAATCATGACGATGCATACCGCCCCCAGCGCGTAACTCACGGCCAGCACCCGGAACGGATTGTGTTTATCCATCAGCACGCCCAGTGCCAGCGCGCCGAGCGTACCGCCAACCTGAAACGCCGCCGTCACCCAGGAAGCCTGTTGCAGGTCAATCCCGCGATGGTTCAACAGCGTCGGCATCCAGCTCGACAGCAGATAGATGATTAACAGACTCATGAAGAACACCACCCATAACATCAGGGTAATGGGCAACTGACGCCCCACAAACAGCTGGCGAATGCTGCCTTTGGCAATCGCCGCAGCCTCCTGGAGGTAAAACTGCGTATTGTCGTAACGTTCGCCGGTGATCGCGCTGACCGTTCTGGCGATGGTTGCCTGCGGTAGCTGGCGACGTACCTGCCAGCGCGGAGATTCCGGCAGGACTGCGAGCAGTACGAAGAACAGCATCAGCGGTAACACGCCGCCGAGGACCAGAATTCCGTGCCAGCCGATGACCGGCACCAGTTGCGCGCTGACAATCCCGCCCATTGCGGAACCGAGAGTAAAGCCGCAGAACATCAGGGTGACCAGCGCGCCACGGCGGCGGGCTGGCAGGTATTCAGAGGTCATCGTGATGGTGTTTGGCATGGCGCCGCCCAGACCCAGACCGGTCAGAAAGCGCAGGATGACCAGCGTTTGCAGATCCGGCGAAAAGGCGGAAATCAGGCTCAGCGCGCCGAACAGCGCCACGCAGAGCTCAATCACCCGTTTGCGACCGAAACGGTCAGACAGCGGTCCGCAAAGTAAGGCGCCAGCGGTAAGTCCTAACAGACCCGCGCCGAACAGCGGTGCCAGGTCTGCGGCCGTTAACTGCCAGTGGGTACGAATGTCGGGTGCAATAAAGCCAATGGCGGCAGTATCAAAACCATCAAGCATGACCACCAGAAAGCAGCAGATGATCACCCGCCACTGTGTCTTGCTGACAGGAGCAGCATCGATCAGAGCTTGTAGTTCACGTCGTTGAGTCATAGTGAATGCCTCGGTGCAGGTAGGGACAGATGTTGTTTTGTTTTAGGTATGTTACGAGTTTGTAGACTGGGCGATAAAATGTACAATGGCATTTCATGCAGAGACATAACCTGGAGGTTATCGCTGATGGCAAACTGGGCGCAAAAACTGAAGCTGCACCATCTGCAAATGCTGGTGGCGCTGGGCGAACAAGGGAATCTCACGCACGTCGCGCGGATGATGAATATCACCCAGCCCGCGCTGTCGAAATGGCTGTCACAGCTCGAAGATGAGATGGGGATCACGCTCTTTGAACGTCACAGTAAAGGTCTGCGACCCTCGGAAGGCGGCAAGTTGCTGCTGCAACACGCCCAGCGCTTAATCAATGACATGGAGCGTTCACAGTATGAAATGGCACGTTTTAAAGAAGGCGGGCTGGTAGGGAGCCTGAAGATTGGCTGCTCGCCGGTGGCGACCGACTGTGTGTCGCAGGCGATCCTCAATCTGCTCGTTGAGATGCCGACGCTGCATCTTAACATTGAAGAAAAGGTCATGACGCCGCTGCTGCACGATCTGCTTGCCGGCTCCGTGGATGTGGTGGTGGGTCGCGTCGGTGGGCGAGCGCTGCAACTCCCGCTCAATTATCAGGTGCTGTATACCGAACCCGTTTGCTTTGTCGCCCGTCCCCACCATCCGCTCGCGAAGTTTGACACCCTGAGCTGGGCCGATCTCGCGCACTGGCGCTGGATTGTCTGGCCGACGGGAACGCCCATCCGCCTGAGTATTGATAACGCGCTGGTTGATAACGGGGTGATGCTGCCGGAAAACACCATCGAATCGGCATCAATGAACGTCAGCACCAACCTGCTGCAAAGCAGCGATATGATCTCTATCCTTTCGTTACGGCTGGCGCAACGCTATGCCAGCCAGGGACAACTGGTGATCCTCAACCTGCCGAAGATCGAACAAAAGGGCAGCGTGGGGGTGTTCTGGCGCAATAATGAGACGCCGTCCAGCGCACTGAGTCGTTTCTTGCAACTGCTGGCACAAGTTTAGCGCCACGTATTGGGGACATTGCCCAATGTTCCCGCAGTCTATCTTCAGTATGCTAAGAATTCATGATGTGATCGATAGCACGTTTTAAAGTTTAATTGTATGATGAATCCGTCGCTTCAAGGAATTACAACATGAGCAAGACACTGAATATCATCTGGCAATACTTGCGCGCTTTCGTGCTGATTTATGCCTGTCTGTATGCAGGCATTTTTATTGCGTCCCTGCTGCCCGTCGCCATTTCAGGCAGCATCATCGGGATGCTGATCCTGTTTGTGCTGCTGGCACTGCAAATCATTCCAGCAAAATGGGTCAACCCCGGCTGCTATGTGCTGATTCGCTATATGGCGCTGCTGTTTGTACCGATTGGCGTCGGTGTCATGCAGTACTTCGATCTGCTGCGCGCGCAGTTTGGTCCGGTGGTGGTGTCGTGCGCAATCAGTACGCTGGTGGTTTTTCTGGTGGTGAGCTGGAGTTCGCACCTGGTCCACGGTGAACGCAAAGTGGTTGGTCAGAAAGGGTCTAAAGAATGATGTCGTCAATCTGGTGGTCTTTACCGCTGACGCTGGCGGTTTTTTTCGGCGCGCGCAAACTGGCTGCACGTTTTAAATTTCCTTTGCTGAATCCGCTGCTGGTGGCGATGGTGGTGATTATCCCGTTCCTCCTGCTGAGCGGTATCTCCTACGACAGCTATTTTAAAGGCAGCGAGGTGTTGAATGACCTGCTGCAACCGGCGGTGGTGGCGCTGGCCTACCCGCTGTACGAACAATTGCATCAGATCCGTGCCCGCTGGAAGTCAATCATTACTATCTGCTTTGTCGGGAGCATTGTAGCCATGGTGACCGGCACCTCGGTGGCGCTGCTGATGGGCGCAACGCCTGAAATCGCCGCCTCCGTCTTACCGAAATCCGTCACCACGCCGATTGCGATGGCCGTCGGCGGCAGCATCGGCGGCATCCCGGCGGTCAGCGCCGTGTGCGTGATTTTCGTCGGTATTCTCGGCGCCGTCTTTGGTCATACGTTGTTAAACGCCATGCGCATTAAAACCAAAGCCGCGCGCGGGCTGGCGATGGGCACCGCGTCTCACGCCCTCGGCACCGCCCGCTGTGCAGAACTGGATTATCAGGAAGGCGCATTCAGTTCACTGGCGCTGGTGATTTGCGGGATTATTACCTCACTGATCGCCCCGTTCCTGTTTCCGATTATTCTCGCGGTTATGGGCTAAAATTTGCGATACGTCGCGCATTTTTAATTTAAGTTTCATAAGTTGCATACACAATGAGATTACGATCACACATATGACCGTAACAGGCCCGTACACTACGATCCCAATACATTGTTATGAGGCAACGCCATGCACCCACGTTTTCAAACTGCCTTTAGCCAACTTGCAGATAATCTGCAATCCGCGCTGGCACCTATCCTGGCGGATACGCATTTCCCCGCTTCGCTAACGGCTGAGCAGGTATCAATGCTTAAAAGCGCAACGGGACTGGACGAAGACGCGCTGGCATTTGCACTGCTGCCGCTGGCTGCGGCCTGCGCCTGTACGCCATTGTCCAACTTCAACGTCGGCGCGATTGCGCGCGGCGTGAGCGGAACATGGTACTTCGGCGCCAACATGGAATTCCTCGGCGCGACCATGCAGCAGACGGTTCATGCTGAACAAAGCGCCATCAGCCACGCCTGGTTGCGCGGCGAGAAAGGCCTCGCGGCGATCACCGTTAACTACACCCCTTGTGGCCACTGCCGTCAGTTTATGAACGAACTGAACAGCGGACTGGATCTGCGCATTCATCTGCCCGGTCGCGAACCGCATACGCTGCGCGATTATTTGCCGGATGCGTTTGGACCTAAAGATCTCGACATCAAAACGCTGCTGATGGATGAACAGGATCACGGTTTTGCCCCTCAGGGTGATGCGCTGGCGCAAGCGGCCATCGCCGCCGCGAGCCGCAGTCATATGCCGTACAGCCAGTCACCAAGCGGTGTGGCGCTGGAGTGCAAAGACGGGCGCATCTTTAGCGGAAGCTATGGCGAGAACGCCGCGTTTAACCCGACACTGCCACCGTTGCAGGGGGCGCTGATTCTGCTGAATCTGAACGGCTACGGTTATGCCGATATTCAACGGGCGGTTCTGGCGGAAAAAGCCGACGCGCCGCTGATCCAGTGGGATGCCACCGCCGCCACGCTGAAAGCGCTGGGTTGCAGTAACATTGATCGGGTGCTTTTGAGTTAATCGCCTGATGGCGTCAGTTCATAGGCCGGATAAGGCGTTTTCACCGTCATCCGGCCTCATCGCCTGATGGCGCTACGCTTATCAGGCCTGCACTGGTTTCGTTTGGCATGACGGCGTATTGCTGAAAATCCCCCCAATCAGACTGCTGTTTCTTGCGCTTCGACAGCGGGTACAGTAGCCTGATTGAAATTTCATCCAGTGACAGAGTCTTCTTCATGCTAAAGCGCGTACTCTACAGCCTGTTGGTCCTGATCGGCTTGCTGCTGTTGGTCGTGTTGGGCCTTGACCGCTGGATGAGCTGGAAAACCGCCCCCTATATTTACGATGAACTTCAGGACCTTCCCTACCGTCAGGTTGGCGTGGTACTCGGTACGGCAAAATATTATCGCACCGGGGTGATTAACCAGTATTACCGCTATCGTATTCAGGGCGCACTTAACGCCTACAACAGTGGCAAAGTGAACTACCTGCTGCTTAGCGGCGATAACGCGCTGCAAAGCTACAACGAACCGATGACCATGCGCAAAGATCTGATTGCCGCCGGCGTCGATCCTGCCGACATCGTGTTAGATTACGCCGGATTTCGCACTCTCGATTCGATTGTCCGCACCCGTAAAGTCTTCGACACCAATGATTTCATCATCATTACCCAGCGCTTTCACTGCGAGCGCGCGCTGTTTATCGCCCTGCATATGGGCATTCAGGCGCAGTGCTACGCCGTGCCTTCACCAAAGGATATGCTGACGGTTCGGGTTCGCGAATTTGGCGCACGCTTTGGCGCGCTGGTCGACCTGTATCTGTTTAAACGTGAACCCCGATTCCTCGGCCCGTTAGTGCCGATCCCCACCCTGCATCAGGTTCCTGACGATGCCCAGGGGTATCCCGCCGTGACACCAGAGCAATTACTTGAACTGCAAAAGAAACAAGGAAAATAAGCATTGGAAGACAAAACCCTCTTTATCGTGATTGGCGTACTGATGATCGTCGCCTGGACCCTGCGGGAAGGTATTAAGGGATTACGCTCCGGCGTCGTCGAGAAAACGGTCAAGGGCTCGCAAACACCGCGCTTAATTCAGCGTTCCGCGGAACCTGCCGCTTACTGGAGCTATATTGGCGTCTACTTTGGCCTTTCGGTTGGCGCGCTACTTGTGGGTATCTGGCTGGTTTTTATCAAATAAAAAACCGGCGCAAAACGTGTCTGCACCGGTTTGATTCTGCCTTGAAGGGTTACTTCTTACGCGCGTATTTCAGTGAATCCAGCGCGACCGCGAAGATGATAATGCCGCCCTTGATGATGTACTGCCAGTACGGGTTAACGCCGATGTAGGTCAGACCGTAGTTGATGACGGTAAAGATAATCACACCGGTCACCACACCGAACACGGTACCCACCCCGCCGCTAAACGACACACCGCCGACCACGCAGGCCGCGATCGCATCCAGTTCGTACATGAAGCCCAGGTTGTTGGTCGCCGAACCGATACGCCCAGCTTCCAGCAGACCGCCGAAGGCATAGAAGACACCGGACAGCGCATAGATCATCAGCAGGTTCAGCGCCACGTTCACACCTGACACTTTCGCCGCTTCCGGGTTACCGCCGATGGCGAAAATGTTTTTACCAAAGCGGGTTTTATTCCACAGCACCCAGACAAATGCGACGGCAATCAGCGCATAGAATGTGATATACGAAAGCCGGAAGCTGCCCAGTGCGATAAAGCCCTGTGCAAAGGTCGAGAAGCCGCTATCAAAACCCGAAATCGGTGAGGCCCCCACGAAGTCGTAATACAGGGAGTTGATCCCGTAGACGATAATCATCGTGCCGAGCGTGGTAATAAACGGCGTCACGTTCAGATAAGCGATGATAATCCCGTTCACCAGACCGATGATCGCGCCAATAACGCAGACAATCAGGATAACCAGCGCAATCGGCATGGTCGCCATTTCCGGAAACACTTTATTGACGTTATCCATTGACTGCAGCAGCGTTGCCGCCACCACCGCCGCCAGCCCAACCTGACGACCGGCAGACAGGTCAGTCCCCTGGGTAACAATCAGACCCGCCACCCCCAGCGCAATAATAATACGCACGGAAGACTGGGTCAGAATATTACTTAAGTTAAGCAGACTTAAGAACGTGGGATCCTGGAAAATAATAATGGCCAGCAAGACTAAAAGAACGACGTAAATACCGCCCTCTTTCAGATAAGTAAGAAAACTTTTCTTATTTAACGCACTCATGAGGAGCCCCTGATCTTAAAGGTGCAAAGACGCAAGACGCAGAATTTCGTTTTGCGTTGTCGTTTTTGTATCAACAATTCCAGAAACGAGGCCGTTGCTCATGACCAGAATACGATCTGTTATCCCTAACAATTCCGGCATTTCGGAGGAGATGATAATGATCCCCTTACCTTTTTTCGCCAGTTCCGCAATTAACTGATAAATTTCAAACTTCGCACCGACGTCGATCCCACGGGTGGGTTCGTCGAGCATTAAAATTTCCGGTTGCGTCAGCAGCCAGCGACCAATAACCACCTTCTGCTGGTTACCGCCCGAAAGCGAACCAATTTGCGTCTTGTGACCTGGCGTTTTTACCCGCATGGAATCAATCACCCATTGGGTATCGCTTTTCATTCGCGAGTTATCTAACAGACCGACTTTATTTTTATAATTCTGAATATTGGAAATTAAGGAGTTAAAACCAATGTCCAGGTAAGCATAAATACCGGTGGAACGACGCTCTTCTGTGACCAGCGCGAAACCGTGGTTAATGGCTTCATTCGCGCTATGGTTATTAATCTTTTTGCCGTGCAGCGTAATAGTACCCGATGATTTCTCACGGATACCAAATAGCGTTTCAACGATGTCAGTGCGTTTGGCGCCGACCAGTCCTGCAATACCGAGGATCTCGCCTTTATGCAAATCAAAAGAGATATCGCGGATCGATGGCTGGCGCAGCGAGGTCAGGTTACGCACTTCCAGAATGACTTCACCCGGCTTGTTGACTTTATCCGGGAATCGCTGGTTCAGGGAACGACCAACCATCATGGCGATGATCCTGTCCATATCCAGCCCTTCCAGCGGTTGCGTCGCAATCCACTGTCCGTCACGCAGAACGGTAATCTCATCGCACAACTGGAAAATTTCTTCCATTTTGTGGGAGATATAGACAATTCCGCAGCCACGTTCTTTCAGCTTGCGAATAATGGTGAACAGATGGTTGACCTCTTTTTCAGTTAACGAGGAGGTCGGTTCATCCATAATCACAATTTTCGCGTTATACGAAAACGCTTTGGCAATTTCGATCATCTGCATTTGCGACACGGACAATGTCCCGACACGCGCACGCGGATCGATATCAATATCCAGCTCGTCAAAAATAGCTTTGGTATCACGGTACATTTTTTCCTGATCGACAAACATACCTTTGGTGGGGTAACGTCCCAGCCACATGTTGTCCATTACAGAACGCTGTAATACCAGGTTTAATTCCTGGTGTACCATTGAAATACCATTCTCCAGCGCTTCTTTGGCTGAATGAAAATCGATTTCTTTACCCTGAAATAATATGCTGCCAGAATCTTTTTGATAGATCCCAAAAAGACATTTTAATAGTGTCGACTTTCCAGCGCCATTCTCTCCCATTAATGCATGAATCGAATGCGGGCGGACTTTTAAATTAACATTATCAAGTGCCTTAACGCCGGGAAAAGACTTGTTGATGCCGCTCATTTCCAACAAGAATTCGCCTGACGGCTGAGTAGTTGTGCTGACCATAATTATACCTTGTTGGCCTCGCAGAGTGCGTGATGAGAGGGCGCGATAATCATCGCGCCCCACAAACTTACTTCTTGGTGAACTCGGCCAGGTTATCTTTATCAACGCCTACGTAAGGAACGCGGACGATTTTATTGTCGATTTTCCACTCAGTGCCATCAGCGGCACCCTTGCCGTCAGCGAGGTTTTTCGCCAGATCAAAGGTCGCTTTAGCCTGGTTGTTCGCATCGTTCAGCACGGTACCGGCCAGTGCGCCGGATTTCACCAGCGCCAGCGCTTCTGGCAGCGCATCGACGCCAAAGACCGGTACGCTGGTTTTGTTGTGCGCTTTCAGCGCTTCAACAGCACCCATTGCCATCGCATCGTTGTTGGCGATAACCACTTCAATTTTGTTCGCGTTCGGACCGGAGAGCCACGCGTCCATTTTGTCTTTCGCCATTGCGGTGTCCCACATCGCGGTATCTAACTGCAGCTGCTCGGTTTTGATGCCTTTATCGTTCAGCTCTTTGATAACGTAAGTGGTACGCGCTTCAGCATCTGGATGACCCGGCTCGCCTTTCAGCAGCACAAACTGAATCTGACCGTCTTTGTTCAGATCCCAGCCCTGGTTTGCCGCCCAGTGTTTAGCGATCAGATCGCCCTGGATAATACCGGATTCTTTGGAGTCAGTACCGACGTAGTAAGCCTTGTCATAGCTGTCCAGGGCTTTGCGCGAAGGTTCTTTGTTGAAGAAGACGACCGGCACACCCTGGCCGCGCGCTTTCTCAATAACCGTACCCGCAGCCGCCGGGTCAACCAGGTTGATGGCCAGCGCTTTCACGCCTTTTGCCAACAGCACGTCAATCTGATCGTTCTGTTTCGACTGGTCGTTCTGCGAGTCGTTCATCAGCAGCTGAACATCAGGCGCCGCTTTCGCGTCTGCTTCGATAGCCTTACGCACCACGGACATAAAGTTATCGTCATATTTGTAGATTGTCACACCGATGCGAGTATCAGCAGCGTGCGCAGCCGCGCCGAATAACATGCTTGCCATAACGGCTGAAAGGGTTAACACCTTCTTATTCATGGTAACTCCGGTTTTATTATGCAGGGTAGTACGTAAGATAAATGCCCGGCGGGACAAAACGTTAATGAAGTGTTATGTGAACGCCGAAGCTCATTTTAAAAAAATCTCTCTTCCTTGCCCGGTAACGCTCCAGAAATAGGTTTTAATTTCGCTTAAAGCGCCTTTACCTCGGTAAAAGTGATTACTCACAGTTACATCGTAGTTACAGTGCGACAAGCGGTGCCATCATAGCGACGACAATGTTAAGATACTGTGAATTTACTCACATATTGAAAGCGGTTACATCTGGCGAAATTATAAGTTAGTGATCGCCGCCGCATTCTGTCGCACGGCAACCGAATGACGCCGCACGAGGGTCGGCATAAAGCAATGCGTCGCCGATAAATCCAGCGTTCCAGCCGCGCCCTGCAAGGCAAGTTCTGTCGCCAGTTTTGCCATAGAAGCAATGGGATAGCGCACCGTTGTCAGTTGGGGATCGGTGTAACGGGCGATGGGAATATCGTCAAAACCAATGATTGAAAGGTGTAAAGGGATGGAAATACCGTTGTCCTTCAGCGCCGTCAGCGCCCCGGCGGCCATATTGTCGTTATAGGCGAAGACGGCGGTTAACTGCAGGTTGCGTCCCAACAACTCCACCATCGCCGCCTCACCGCCCTGCATATCCGGCGATCCGATGCCGATCCAACTTTCCGGCGGGACAATGCCCTGCTCTTTGAGCGCGCTGCTCCACCCTTCCCGGCGCATGACGTCATCTTCAATGCGGTGGCTGGAGGCCAGATAACCAATACGCTGATGACCGTTATTCAATAGCATACGGGTTGCCATTTTCGCGCCGCTGATATTGTCCAGACAGACGCAGCGATGGGCATAGCCAGGGACAATACGGTTGATCAGCACCATGCCGGGGATCTGATCCATAAACTCGCCCAGTTCCCGATCGCTTAACGCTTTCGAGTGAACGATCAAGGCATTACACCGCTGGCGGATCAGTACCTCAATGGCATGACGCTCCTTTTCGGCTTCATGATAGCTGTTGCCGATCAGCACGTATTTCTGATGCTGCTGAGCAACCAGATCCACCGCTTTCACCAGCGCGCCAAAAAACGCATCGGAAACGTCCATCACCACCACGCCAATGGTTTCACTGACCTGCGTGGCCAGCGCCTGGGCATTGGCGTTTGGCCGATAGCCCAGCAGCGTCACCGCCTTCATTACCGCCTCGCGCGTATCGGGACTGACCAGCGCACTGTTGTTTAATACGCGGGAAACCGTCGCCACGGATACGCCTGCCTGACGCGCCACATCACGAATGGTGATCATATTCACTACCCTGTCTGGAATTGCAGTCACTCGCTGCATAACTGGCGGCTATTTTGTCAGCGGAGGGAAAAGGACTACGTGAGTGCGGTCACAGCGATGAAAGCGCTTACATCCATTTTGTTAATGATTGTGATCCAGATCGTTATCTGGATGTATGGGACAATGATATCCCTGACGCACGCAGGGTTAACTGCCGCCAGAGCCACTCCACCGGGCCCTGGGGAAAAAATCGCAGCCAGATAACGGAGAAAAGCAGGTTCGCCAGCCACACCGGGAAAACAAACAGCAGCAGCTCAAGACGGTCAAATTTCATAAATAAGCCGAATTGATAAAACAGTGTGGTGCAAATCAGGGTTTGCAGCAGATAATTCGTCAGCGCCATTCGTCCGACGCAGGCAATCGCGAGAACGATTTTACTGCGGCTAAGCTGCGGCCAGTAACCAAACATCAACGCGGTATAGCCGAGCGTCTGAAACGGCGCGCTGAGTTCACGCGGGGCCTGTAACAGGAAAGCACACCAGCGATAGTCCCAGTCCAGTTGCCACTGTGCGACCACGGCAGGTAGATTGATTAGCAGTCCCACAGCAACCAGTAAAAAGCCGCTGCGTCGATAATGCGAAAGGCGAAACTGTCCTTTCAGCCAGCCACTGCGCATCAGCGCGGCCCCGAGCAACATCATGCCCGCCAGTTGCCAGCCGTACTGCGCACCGAGCGCCAGCAGGCTGTTTGATAATCCTTCAACCCGATTGCTGATAGCGTCGACGCCGCCGTTAACTTTCCAGAATTTTTCATACAGTAAGGCTGAGGCATCCGGCGTCCAGGCACGATTAGAGGCGCTACCGGAAATCGCACCCAGTAACAACAGGACGCCAATTCCAACCAGATAGAGCAGCACCCCGGTGTTAAACAGGCTTTTCACCGACGGCGCATCGCGCACCAGTCGCCAGCAGATCAGCCCCACCAGCCCATAGGCCAGCAGAATATCGCCATCCCAGAACAGCAAAGCATGAATAAAACCGAGCAACACCAGCAGAGTCAGACGGGACTGGATCCAGCGCTTGCCGCGTGGCAGCAGCATTTGCAGGCCCGCCCCAAACAGCAGCGCAAAAAGGGTGAGGAATTTTACCTGGGCGAACAGATCCAGAATGGCCCAGGTCCAGGCATCTGAAGCGGTAATACTTCCGTACCAGGCAGGATTGAGATAAGCCGCCTTTGGCAGACCAAAGGCGCTGATATTCAACAGCAGGATGCCAAGGATGGCGACGCCACGAACAAAATCCAGCGTGACATTACGCTCCATAGCCCCTGCCTTAATCAGTTGTGATGACGTACCGCGCGCAAAAATTCCTGACGCGTATTCTGGCTTGATTTGAACAGGCCACCAAGCGAGGTGGTGGTGGTCGCACTGGTGGCGTCGCGAATACCGCGCGCTTTCACACAGTAATGCACTGCATCAATCGATACCGCCACGTTGTTGGTCCCCAGCAGGGTTTGCAGCGCAGTCAGGATTTGCTGCGTTAACCGCTCCTGTACCTGCGGACGTTGGGCAAAGAACTGGACAATGCGGTTGATCTTCGACAGACCAATCACAGAATCTTTCGGGATATAGGCCACGGTGGCTTTGCCATCAATGGTCACGAAGTGATGCTCACAGGTACTGGTCAGCGTGATGTCGCGTACCGTCACCATCTCATCGACTTTCATTTTGTTTTCAATGACGGTGATTTTCGGGAAATTGGCGTAATCCAGCCCCGAGAAAATCTCATCAACATACATTTTGGCGATGCGATGTGGCGTTTCCATCAGGCTGTCATCGCTCAGATCGAGATTCAACAACTGCATGATCTCGGTCATATGGCCTGAGATAAGACGTTTGCGCGTTTCGTTATCCATCTCATGCACGGGCGGACGCAGCGGCGTTTCCAGCCCTCGCGCTACCAGCGCTTCATGAACCAGGGCCGCTTCTTTACTGAGTGATGACATTTATTCTTCTCCTGCAGGTGTGGCGTCTCTGCCCTACGTGGGGCAAAGTTTTTAGGCTGTAGACAGCCTGATTATTGTGCGTGAGGCCGCGCACATAATCCAGTATTCGCAACGATAATTATTGAAATCGCCGTCGCCTTTCAAATCGTGTTTTGCAAAAGGCAGCGGGAAGGGTTATATCGACTGCTATCGATGATGAAGCATGTCTGCGCAATGCGGAAGTGAAAGTTACTCACAGTGCCATGAATTATCTGTATTATGGGGAGTTTGCGAACACATTCAGGTTCAACACAACAAGGAGCCACGCATGGAAATGCTCGAAGAGCACCGCTGTTTTGAAGGCTGGCAGCAACGCTGGCGACACGACTCCACCACGCTGAACTGCACAATGACGTTCAGCATTTTTCTCCCCCCGCCTCGCGATACCACCCCTCCGCCGGTGCTGTACTGGCTGTCCGGGTTAACCTGTAATGATGAAAACTTTACCACCAAAGCTGGCGCGCAGCGTATTGCGGCAGAATTGGGTATCGTTTTAGTCATGCCGGATACCAGCCCACGCGGCGAACAGGTCGCCAACGATGAAGGTTATGATCTGGGCCAGGGAGCCGGTTTTTATCTCAATGCGACGCAGCAACCCTGGGCTGCCCATTTCCGCATGTATGACTACGTGCGCGATGAACTCCCGGCGCTGATTCAGGCGCATTTTAACGTCAGCGAACGCTGCGCGATCAGTGGACACTCAATGGGCGGGCACGGCGCGCTGATCATGGCGTTGAAAAATCCGGGCAAGTACACCAGCGTCTCCGCCTTCGCGCCAATCGTTAATCCGTGCCGCGTTCCCTGGGGCGAGAAAGCGTTTCGCGCCTATCTGGGTGAAGATCACGCCGCATGGGCCCAATGGGACAGCTGTGCACTGATGTACGCCAGCCAGCCGGAAGATGCCATCCCGACGCTGATTGACCAGGGTGACAGCGATCAGTTTCTGGCCGATCAGCTACAACCCGCCGTTCTTGCAGAAGCCGCTCGTCAAACCGCCTGGCCGATGACGTTGCGTATTCAGCCCGGCTACGATCACAGCTATTACTTTATTGCCTCATTCATTGAGGATCATCTGCGCTTCCATGCCGAACATTTGATGAAATAACCCCAGGAGGGCAATGCGCCCTCCTTTTCTTCGTTACTTCTCCATTATTTCTTCATTTTTCCCTCACATTTACGTTCCCCTATCTCGTTGACTTCAAAGGATTTCCCTTACAAATCAAACAAACGCAAATGATTTCAATTATCATTAGTGTTTACAAATATTCATTCTTTTGTACAATTCCCCTCGCTTCTTTACCGCAAAGAGTTCTTAAAAGACAAACACATACAGTTGTCATGGCCTTTCACATGACATGCGGATTTTACTCGTTTAATGGAATGACAAAATGACTATACCTCACGTTAAGGCTATTGCCGTCGTAGTCAGCGCGGCGTGCCTCCCATCGTTCGTTCATGCTGCCGATCAGGATACCGTTGTTGTGACCGCAACGGGATTTGAGCAGAAAATCCAGAATGCCCCGGCTTCAATTTCGGTTATTTCAAAACAGCAAATTGAAGATAAAGCTTACCGTGACGTTACCGATGCGCTGAAAGATGTGCCTGGCGTGGTGGTCACCGGCGGGGGCAGCAGCAGCGATATCAGCATCCGCGGGATGGCGTCGCAGTACACGCTGTTCCTGGTGAACGGCAAACGTATCAGCACTCGCGGTACACGTCCGAACAGCGATAACTCTGGGATCGAACAGGGCTGGCTGCCACCGCTGGAGTCCATCGAGCGAATCGAGGTCATCCGTGGCCCGATGTCATCGCTGTACGGCTCCGATGCGATGGGCGGCGTAATTAACGTGATCACCAAAAAAGTGTCTAACACCAAAGGCTGGACCGGTTCACTGCACGGTGATGCCACCTTCCAGGAAAACAGCGATTCCGGCGATCTGTTCCAGACCAATGCCTATGCTTCTGGCCCGCTGATCGACGGCCTGCTGGGCGCGAAAGTCACCGGGCTGCTGTCTCGCCGCGCAGAAGACCAGATCGTCAACGGCTACAATGAGCAACGCCTGCGTAACGGCGGTCTGACCCTTAACTTTACGCCGGACGATAAGAACGACATCGATTTTGATATCGCCCGTGAATTGCAGGATCGCGACAGTACGCCTGGCAAATCCATGGCCGCAGAGACCTGCCGTAACGGAACCTGTAAACCCAATACAAAAAGTGAAAACCGCTATGAGCACACCACGTACTCATTAACGCACAGCGGCTATTACGATGAATTCAACACCACCAGCTATATCCAGCAGGAAGAGACCAACAACCCAGGCCGTGAGATGAAGTCGTACAACACGATCTTCAATAACCAGAACCAGATTTTCCTCGGTGCCCATACCCTGACGCTGGGCGGTCAGTATCGTTATGAAAAACTGAGCGATACCGGCAACCAACTGAAAGCGGCTGAGGGTCTGGACAAACTGACCCGCTGGAGCTGGGCGCTGTTTGCAGAAGATGAATGGGCGATGACCGACAGCTTTACTCTGACCGGTGGGATCCGCATGGATAAAGACGAAAACTACGGCGACAACTGGACGCCGCGTGGTTATGGCGTCTGGCATCTGAGCGATCAATGGACCTTAAAAGGTGGCGTCTCCGCAGGCTACCGCGCGCCGGATTTGCGTCAGTCCTCCGCAAACTGGGGCCAGGTCACCGGTGGGGGTCGTCTGAATGGCATTATCGTCGGTAACCCGGATCTGAAGCCGGAAAAGAGCCTGAGCGAAGAACTGGGACT
The DNA here is from genome assembly GCF_000981805.1 of Citrobacter amalonaticus Y19. NCBI lineage: Bacteria > Pseudomonadati > Pseudomonadota > Gammaproteobacteria > Enterobacterales > Enterobacteriaceae > Citrobacter > Citrobacter amalonaticus. The sequence continues at coordinate 2,493,843 of NZ_CP011132.1, forward strand.
GCTGTGGGATAACGGCGACAACCTCAACGCCGGCGTCACCCTGTTCAATACCGATTTCAAAGACAAGATCACCGAAGTTCGCCGCTGTAACAGCAGCGCCGATCCGGTCTGTACGATTGGCAGTGAAAGTTATGATTTTGTCAGCGATCGCGTGAACGTTGATAAAGCCAACATGCGCGGCGTGGAATCGACATTCGGCTGGAAGATGACTCGCGACCTGAACTGGACGGCCAACTACACTTATACCGAGTCAGAACAGAAAAGCGGCCAATTCGAAGGCAAGCCGTTAAACAAAATGCCAAAGCATATGTTTAACACGACGCTGGACTGGCAGGCGACTGAGACGGTGGGCTTCTGGAGTCGTCTGAACTTCCGCGGTAAAACCTCTGAATATCTGAGCCGCACCTCAATGTCGCAAGGTACGCCGTCCTACACGCAGGTTGATGTCGGTCTGCGTTACAACGCGAACAAGAACCTGCTGGTGACGGCTGGGGTGTATAACGCGCTGGATAAACAGATTGATTACGATACCTACGACACTATCCTCGATGGTCGTCGCTATACGGTGGGTCTGACGTACAACTTCTGAGCCTGCTTCAACAAAAAGCCCCGACATGTCGGGGCTTTTTTTTATCGCTTCACTTGTGCGGTGACTATTGCTTCTTCACACGTTCCGGGAAGTGCATTTCACTGTAACGAACAAAGTGAGTCCCTCGGGTCAGCTTATAGCCGAACCAGATAATCAGGAACAGCGGGATACCGATATAGGTTGCCGCGACGCCGCCCCAGTCAATGGTGTCTTTCAGGAACGCTTCGTAGTTCTGCCCCAGCGTGATGATAAGACACAGGACGAACGCGAAGATCGGCCCCAGCGGGAAGAAACCTGAACGGTACGGCAGATCCTTCACGTCATGGCCCTGCATGACATAGCCGCGACGGAAACGATAGTGGCTGATGGCAATCCCCAGCCAGGCGATAAAGCCCGTCATCCCGGACGTGTTCAACAACCACAGGTAAACCGTCTGGTTACCGAACATTGAGGTCAGGAAGCACAGGCCGGCAATCACCGTGGTGGCGTACAGCGCATTACGCGGAACACCGCCACGAGAGAGCTTCGCGAAAATACGCGGCGCTTTGCCATCGCAGGCCAGGGTGTAAAGCATACGGGTTGACGCATACATCCCGGAGTTACCCGCCGACAGCACCGCCGTCAGGATCACCGCATTCATCACCGCCGCCGCAGAGAGCAGACCGGCATGCTGGAAGACCAATGTGAACGGGCTGACGCTGATATCTTTCACATCATTACGCAGCAGGCTTGGGTCGGTGTACGGGATGATCAGGCTGATAATCAGAATCGCAAAGACATAGAACAGCAGGATTCGCCAGAACACCTGACGCACCGCGCGCGGAATGTTCTTTTCCGGATCTTCAGATTCACCAGCCGCAATACCAATTAGCTCCGTCCCCTGGAAAGAGAAGCCGACTATCATCGCCACGCCAATCATGGCCGCAAAGCCACCGGCAAACGGCGCATCGCCCGTCGTCCAGTTGCTCCAGCCCACCGGCTGGGCACCCTTGAAGATGCCGACGATCATCATCACACCAACAATGATGAAGATAATCACGGTTGCCACTTTGATCAGTGAGAACCAGTATTCCGCTTCACCAAAGCCTCTGACCGAGATGTAGTTCAGCAAGAAGATCACACCGAGGAACAGCGCGCTCCAGATCCAGCCTGGGGTATCGGGGAACCACCAGTTCATCACCAGTTGTGCCGCTACAAGGTCAACAGCGATGGTCACCGCCCAGTTGTACCAGTAGTTCCAGCCCAGCGCGAAGCCGAAGCCTTCTTCAACATAGTTCTGACCGTAGGTCGCAAACGAACCGGACACCGGCATATACGCCGCCAGTTCGCCAAGACTGGTCATCAGGAAGTACACCATCAGGCCAATCAGAATATAGGAAAACAACGCACCGCCAGGACCCGCTGCGGAAATGGTGGCACCAGACGCAACGAAAAGGCCGGTACCGATGGAGCCGCCGATGGCGATCATCGTCAGGTGACGCGCCTTCAGTTCGCGACGTAACGCGGGCGCTTCTGTGGTTTTAGTTTCGGAAACCATGTGAAAATGCTATCCATCCAAAAAATGAGGCGCGATTGTAACAGACGAAACGCTCTCCTTCTGGCACAAATGCGCTGTTATAAGAGACCTTCATGACTGGCCGCGGATTATAAGTAATAGCAGAGAACGGTGGGCTTACTGCCCCCAGAACGGATCACCGTCAGGCGCTCCGTTCCCGGAAGGTATTATTCGCAATAACTCAGGAAGCGCTGCAGCGCGTTGGAGAGGTGTTTCTGGCGATGGTGGATCCGCCAGAGCGTACGCACCAGGCGCGGAAGCGGCACCGCGACTTCACTGAGCGTTCCTGCCTGGAGCTGTTCATCAATCACCCGGCGCGACAGGCAGCTAATTCCCAGTCCATGACGCACGGCGTGCTTGATGGCTTCGGAATTTCCCAGTTCCATCGCCATTTCAAATTTGGGTAAGTGCGACAACAGCAGATAATCCACAATCTCCCGCGTTCCGGAACCGCGCTCGCGCAGGATCCAGGGGGCAGCAGCGAGTTGTTCAAGCGTTACCGGTCCCTGCGCCAGTGGCGAAGTCGGCGCGGCGAATACCACCAGTTCATCTTCCAGCCACGGCTCCGAGATGATTTCCGTATTGTGGCACGGCCCTTCGATAAGCCCAATGTCGACCCGAAAATCAAGCACCGCCGTAATCACGTCCTGACTGTTACCGACGCTGAGTTCCAGGGGAAGAGTGGGGAAATCACGACGATAACGGGCGATCACCCCCGGAAGAATATAGTTGCCGATAGTGCTGCTGGCGTACACGCGGATAGCGCCGTTGTCTTCGCGGAACAACTGCTCAATCTCCACCGCCTGCTCCAGTAACGCCAGCGCCCGCGGATAAAGCAAGCGCCCATGTTCATTCACCACCAGCCGTTTGCCTACACGATCGAAAAGCTGAACACCCAACTGACCTTCCAGATCGGTCAGCGCCGCACTGACCGCCGACTGCGACAGCGCCAGCATCACTGACGCTTGCGTCGTTGAGCCGCTTTTCAAAACTTCGGTAAAAACTTCAAGTTGCCGCAGGGTGATGTGCATGGTCGCTTACCACTTATAAAGATTAATTATAAATATATAATCAATTTTATTTTTAAGCCAGTTCGCCGTAACCTTTTGCCCATAAAAGAGGAGAAGGCAATGACAGAACTCACCTTAACGAATCACCGTCGAACAATGTGGCATTTTATTCCGGGGCTTGCCCTCAGTGCAGTTATTACCGGGGTTGCCTTATGGGGCGGGTCCATTCCCGCCGTGGCAGGTGCCGGGTTCAGCGCCCTCACCTTAGCAATCTTGTTGGGGATGGTGATGGGTAACACCGTCTATCCGCAGATCTGGAAAAGCTGTGACGGCGGCGTCCTGTTTGCCAAGCAACATTTATTACGGCTGGGGATCATCCTCTACGGCTTTCGCCTCACCTTCGCGCAAATTGCTGACGTGGGTGTCAGCGGTATTCTGATCGACGTTCTGACGCTGTCCAGCACCTTTATGCTGGCCTGCTTTCTGGGTCAGAAGGTCTTTGGTCTGGATCGCCAGACCAGTTGGTTAATCGGCGCGGGCAGCAGTATTTGCGGTGCGGCGGCGGTACTGGCGACGGAACCCGTCGTGAAAGCCGAAGCCAGCAAAGTCACGGTCGCCGTCGCGACGGTGGTGATCTTCGGCACGATGGCGATTTTCCTCTACCCGGCGATGTATCCACTGCTGGCACATTGGTTTAGCCCGGAAACGTACGGTATTTTTATTGGCTCCACCATGCATGAAGTGGCACAGGTTGTGGCGGCAGGACACGCGATCAACCCGGATGCGGAAAACGCAGCGGTGATTGCCAAAATGCTGCGCGTCATGATGCTGGCTCCATTCCTCATCTTTATGGCCGCACGTGTTAAGCAACTGTCACCGGCCAGCGGTGGGGAAAAAAGCAAAATCACCATTCCGTGGTTTGCCATCCTGTTCATCGTGGTTGCCATTTTCAACTCGTTCCATCTGTTGCCGCAGGCGGTAGTGAACATGCTGGTCACGCTGGATACGGTATTGCTGGCCATGGCGATGGCGGCACTGGGGCTGACAACGCACGTGAGCGCGCTGAAGAAAGCCGGAGCGAAACCGCTGTTAATGGCACTGGTGCTGTTCATCTGGCTGATTGTCGGCGGTGGCGTGATTAACGTCCTGGTCCAGCACGTTATTGCATAATTCGCTACATCCTGACCCTGTTAACCCGCTATGATTGGGAATAATTTGTTGATTGTTTTTTCATACGCAAAATCATTCAGGTTGCATCAGGACGGCAAATCAATTTATCCCCGGGAGCGTGCATCAGTACGTGACCGGGGTGAGTGAACGCCGCCAACGAAGAGACCGCCTGGAGGATAAAGCGTATAGGGTTAACAGGAGTTTTAATGAAATACATCGGAGCACACGTCAGCGCAGCAGGCGGGCTGGCAAATGCCGCCATTCGCGCCGCTGAAATCGAGGCAACCGCGTTTGCGCTCTTCACCAAAAATCAGCGTCAATGGCGCGCCGCCCCTCTCACCGCGCAAATCATCGATGACTTTAAAGCCGCCTGTGAGAAATACCACTTCACCTCCGCCCAGATCCTGCCGCACGACAGCTATCTGATCAATCTGGGCCATCCGGTCAGCGACGCGCTGGAAAAATCCCGCGACGCTTTTCTCGATGAAATGCAGCGCTGCGAGCAGCTCGGCTTATCCCTGCTTAACTTTCACCCGGGCAGCCATCTGATGCAAATATCGGAAGACGAATGTCTGGCGAAAATTGCCGAATCAATCAACATCGCCCTCGCCCAGACCGAAGGCGTGACCGCAGTGATTGAAAATACCGCCGGTCAGGGCAGCAATCTCGGCTTCAAATTTGAACACCTTGCCGCCATCATCGACGGCGTGGAAGACAAATCGCGCGTCGGCGTTTGCATCGACACCTGCCACGCTTTCGCCGCAGGCTATGACTTACGCTCCGCCGCCGAATGCGAAAAAACCTTTGCCGAATTTGAGCGCATCGTTGGGTTTCACTATCTGCGCGGTATGCACCTGAACGACGCCAAGAGCACCCTTGGCAGCCGGGTCGACCGCCACCACAGCCTGGGTGAAGGCAACATTGGTCACGACGCGTTCCGCTGGATCATGCAGGACGCCCGTTTCGACGGCATTCCGCTGGTGCTGGAAACCATCAATCCCGACATCTGGGCAGAAGAGATTGCCTGGCTGAAAGCGCAGCAGACTGAAAAGGCGGTTGCGTAATCATGAACGACAGGGAAAAACAGATACTCAAAATTCTGCGCCGCAACCCGCTGATTCAGCAAAACGAAATCGCCGACATTTTGCAGATCAGCCGTTCTCGCGTTGCCGCGCACATCATGGACCTGATGCGTAAAGGGGCGATCAAAGGGAAAGGGTACATCCTCACCGAACAGGCCTATTGCGTGGTAGTGGGAGCAATTAACATGGATATTCGCGGCATGGCGGATATCCACTACCCGCAGGCCGCGTCCAATCCGGGCAGTATCCACTGTTCTGCGGGCGGCGTCGGGCGCAATATTGCTCATAACCTCGCCCTGCTGGGTCGCGATGTCCATCTGATTTCCGCTGTCGGCAGTGATTTTTATGGCGAGACGCTGCTGGAGCAAACGCGTCAGGCGGGCGTCAACATCTCCAGCTGCATTCGTCTGCACGGGCATAACACCTCCACCTATCTCTCTATCGCCAACCAGCAGGAAGAGACAGTGCTGGCGATTAACGATACCCACATCCTGCAACAGCTAACGCCACAGTTACTGAACAGCTCGCGGGATTTAATCCGTCACGCTGGCGTGGTGCTGGCGGACTGTAACCTGACGCCGGAAGCCATCGAGTGGGTCTTTACGGTTGCTGATGATATTCCGGTGTTTATTGATACCGTTTCCGAGTTCAAGGCGACGAAGGTGAAAACCTGGTTTACGCGCATCCATACGCTGAAACCGACGCAAAAAGAGCTGGAAATCTTATGGGGCCATCCCATCAACAGTGACGACGATCGACTCCGCGCGGTGAATGCCCTACACCAACAGGGCATTCAGCAGATATTTGTCTGTCTGGAAGATGAATCGGTCTTCTGTAGCGAGAAAGATGGCGAGCAATTCTTACTCATGCCGCCTGAGCATACGGTGGTCGACAGCTTCGGCGCCGACGACGGTTTTATGGCCGGGCTTATCTACTGCTTCCTGGAAGGGAGCGATTTTCGCGAAAGCGCGAATTTTGCGATGGCCTGTGCGGCCCTGTCACGCGCCAGCGTCAGTATCAACAACCCCACCCTTTCCGCTGATAACGCGCTGTATCTGTTAAAAACAAGCCAGTAAAAACGCCTTATCCGGCCTTGAGACGTTTCTCCTGGCCGGATAAGACATCAGCTACCGTTCAGCAAACTCACGCTATGCCAGTCCGATAAAGAACCCGGCGATAGTCGCACTCATCAGGTTAGAGAGCGTGGCCGCCGCCAGCGCCCTCATGCCCAACTGGGCGATTTCCGGCGCGCGCTGAGGTGAGATGGCTGAGAACGCCCCAACCACTACGCCAATGGAACCAAAGTTGGCAAATCCACACAGCGCAAAAGAGATGATGGCGATGGTTTTCACATCAAGCGTGCCGCCGTCCTGCAGGTAAGGCGAGAGGTTGAGGTAAGCAACAAATTCGTTGATCGCCAGCTTCTGCCCAATCAGGCTACCCGCCAGAGAGGCATCACTCCAGTCAACACCCATGATCCACGCCAGCGGGGCTAACACCCAACCGAAAATTCCTTCCAGCGTCGCATGACCATAGCCGAACCAGCCGCCAACACCGCCGATAATGCCGTTAATCAGCGCAATAATCGCGACAAACGCCATGACCACCGTCGCCACGCCGGCGGCAATCTTCAGCCCGGTCATCGCCCCGCTTGCCGCGGCTTCGATGATACTTTTTGGCGGTGTCTCGGTGAAAGAGAGGTTTTCGAAGGTGACTTTTGATTCTTCTGTTGCCGGACTCAGAATACGGGCAAACAGGATCCCGCCCGGAATCGCCATCAACGAGGCTGCCAGCAGATAATCAATCGGCACGCCCATGCCGGCATAGCCAATCATCATCGAGCCCGCAATCGAGGCCATCCCGCTACAGATAGCGGTGAACAGTTCGTTGCGATTCAGACGGTCAATAAACGGTTTGACGATCGCCGGGATCTCGTTCTGCCCGAGGAAAATGGTCGTGACCGCAACAAATGATTCAATCTTGCTGATGTTCAGCGCTTTCTGGAAAATCCCGCCAAGAATACGAATCAGCAGCCCCATCACGCCAATGTAGTACAGCAGGCTGATAAGCGCAGTGACAAAAATAATGGCGGGGAGCACACGGAAGGCAAAAATAAACCCGGCGCCATCAAACAGCACATCCATTTTTGGCCCTACCAGAGAACCAAAGATAAAGGCGCTGCCTGCGTCACTGTAAGACATGACCTTATGCACGCCCAGCGCGGCCTGCTCAACCAGCCATTTGCCCGGCGGGAAATAGAGCATGATCCCGCCAATTGCGATTTGCAGTACCAGCGCAGCGCCTACGGTACGTAAGCTGATGTGCTTTTTATTCACCGACAGTAAGTATGCGATCACCAGCAATACCGCCATACCCACAACACTTCTCATTATATCCATAATGATTTCCCTTCATGCCAGGAAACCCGGCGCGAAGCCAGGTTTTGGTGGTTTCGGGCGACCGCGAGCTGCCCGTTCGTTATTGTCAGGCGAGGCGTTGATATTCCTTCGCGATCTCGCAGGCCAGTACGGCGTTGTTAAACACCAGTTGAATGTTGGACTTCAGGCTGTCGCCGCCGGTTAATTCCGCAACGCGCGCCAGCAGGAACGGCGTACTTTCTTTGCCGACAACGCCCTGCTCTTCCGCTTCCCGGACAGCCTGGTCAATCGCCGCGTTGATTTTCTCTTCCGCCATGGCATAGGTTTCCGGGATTGGATTGGCAACTACCAGACCGCCGTTCAGGCCGGTTTGCCATTTCACTGCCATCGCACGGGCAATTTCCTTCGCGCTGTCGAGACGAATGCTGACCTCAAACGGACTGGTACGGCAGAAAAACGCCGGTAACGCGGTGGTCTGATAGCCAATTAACGGCACGCCGAACGTTTCTAAATATTCCGTGGTTAAACCTAAGTCGAGAATAGATTTCGCGCCGGCACAAACTACAGTCACATTGGTATGGGCCAGTTCCTGAAGATCGGCGGAAATATCAAACGTATGTTCAGCACCGCGATGAACACCGCCAATCCCGCCGGTGGCAAAAACGTGAATACCCGCAAGTGCGGCGATAATCATGGTTGAGGCAACAGTGGTCGCACCATTTTTTCCGGCAGCCACGACAAACGGTAAATCACGACGACTGACTTTAGTGACGCTGTGTCCTTCGCGACCTAATAATTCAATTTCTTCTTTACTCAGCCCGACTTTCATTACCCCGCCAATAATGGCAATTGTTGCCGGTACGGCTCCGTGTTTACGGATGGTTTCTTCAACTTCAATTGCCGTCTGCGCATTTTGTGGAAAAGGCATACCGTGAGAAATAATCGTCGACTCAAGCGCAACAATCGGTTTATTACTGTTAATGGCGTCCTGGACTTCTGGCGAAATATGCAGTAATTCAGAGGAAAGCGTTAATTCAGACATTCTGTGTTCTCCACAAGGGTTTTAACGTTCGCAACAGATAATTCAGGGTTGTTGGTATATTCACTGGCCAGCGCCATCGAGGAACAACCCTGCGCAAATCGGATAGAATCAATGAAAGGCATGCCGTCAACCCAGCAGGAGGCAAGTCCTGCCATCATGGCATCCCCCGCTCCGGTGACGTTGACCACCTGGGTTTTTATCGGTAGCGACCAACCGCTGTCACCGCCTCTTTCACTGTAATAAACCCCATCACCGCCCATACTCAGCACCAGACGATACAGGCCACGCTCATGGAACCAGGCCGCGACTTTCGCGACATCTTCACGCCCTGAAAGCGCGATACCGCTGAGGGTTTCCGCCTCAAGACGGTTAGGTTTAAGCGTGTGAATCTGGGCTAAACGCTCGCGGATTTTCACGCATTTCCACGCCGACACCGGGTCAACAAACACCGGAACATTCCCTACGTTATCCAGTAGCCAGGCCAGCGTGTGTTCGCTGATATTACAATCCGCCACAATCACTCGGGCACCGCGGATGAAATCGAGATGCTGAGCCAGAAACGCCGCCGAAATATGTTCGGTAATGCTCATGTCATTGATTGCCACCAGCATTTCACCGGTATTATCAAGGAGCGATAAATAACTTGAAGTGTTCTCGCCGGTGACAATCAGGCAATTATCCACATGCACGCCTGACTGATTCGTCTGCGCCAATAATGATTGCCCATAAAAATCATTGCCGACAGCCGTCATTAACCAGGAATTCTTCCCGAGAAGGGCAAGATTATGGGCGATATTGCGACCGACCCCACCCGGCGTAAATTTAATTTTCCCAGGATTCGAGTCCGCATAATTTAAAGAAGCATGCGAATATCCTGCAACGTCCATATTGGCGGAACCAATCGTGATGATGTATTCCTTTTCTCGCATAGCACATCTCCTGGTATGAAAATACCATGACAATGAGATCGTTAAGACTATTCACGGCTCAAACAACTTATTAGAGCACATGTTTACATTCAAACATGTGTTCATAGTAAACTTGTTTTTATGAAAGTAAACGCACTGGCAAGGGCAAAAGCCGCCAGATATGAACAGAATCACAATTTTCTATAGATACAGTTTGTAAGCGAGGAAAAATTTGAGAGGAAGGACACAAAACGGAGATAAAAAAAGGGCAGAGAAATCTCTGCCCTGGTATGAAGCGATGACATTATGCCACTTTGGCGATAGCGTCCTCTTCCGGACGTTTCAGGAAGGCATAAGCCAGACCTGCCACCAGCGTACCGGCGATAATGGCAATCAGGTATCCTAACACCGGGGTAATCGCCCCTGGGATCAGCAGAACAAACAGACCGCCATGCGGTGCCATCAGTTTTGCCCCAACCGCCATAGAGATTGCTCCCGTCAGCGCGCCGCCAACAATACAGCACGGCAGAACACGCATCGGATCGCGTGCGGCAAAAGGAATCGCCCCTTCGGTGATAAAGCACAGGCCGAGTACCAGCGCTGCTTTCCCCCCTTCCTGCTGCGCTTTGTCGAATTTACGACGCGCAACAATCGTCGCCAGACCCAGCGCCAGCGGTGGCACCATGCCTGCCGCCATAATGGCCGCCATTGGCGCATAGGTTTGTGTACTCAGTAGGCCAACGCCAAACGCGTATGCCGCTTTGTTGACCGGCCCTCCCATGTCAGTACACATCATCCCGCCGAGGATTGCGCCCAGCAGCACCGCATTCGCCGTCCCCATGGTTTGCAGCCAGTGCGTTAACCCTTCGAGGATCCCGGCGACCGGTTTACCGATGAGGTAGATCATCGCCAGACCCACCACGAGGCTGGAGATAAGCGGAATGATCAGGATCGGTTTCAGCGCTTCCATACTCTGCGGCAGCTTCAGCTTCGTGCTGATGGCCTTCGCCACATAACCTGCGAGGAAGCCGGCGATGATCCCGCCGATAAAGCCAGAACCGGTGCTGACGGCGAGCATACCGCCGATAAGACCCGGCGTCAGACCCGGACGGTCAGCAATCGAGAAAGCAATGTACCCGGCCAGTACCGGCACCATCAGCGCAAAAGCCGATCCGCCGCCAATCTGCATCAGCGCAGCCGCCAGCGTCCCTTCGACTTTGAACGCTTCGATACCAAAGGCAAAGGAGAGCGCGATACACAGACCACCGGCAACCACCATCGGCAGCATGTAGGAGACGCCCGTCAGCAGGTGACGATACGCGCCTGCACTCTCTTTTTTCCCTTCATTCGCCGCAGCCTGCGCTTTTCCGGTTGGCTCATACACCACGGCTTGCGCCACGGCGTTGTCCAGTTCCTGCGCGGTTTTCTTCAGCGCCAGCCCGGTAGAAGTACGGTACATTGGCTTACCGGCAAATTTTGCCAGGTCCACTTCAATGTCTGCCGCCACAATGACCAGATCCGCCTGCGCCACTTCTTCCGGCGTGATGGCATTGCCTGCACCCACAGAACCACGGGTTTCGACTTTCACCCACCAGCCGCGTTTTTTCGCTTCGGTTTCAATCGCTTCTGCCGCCATAAAGGTATGCGCGACGCCGGTCGGGCACGCCGTCACGGCCACAACACGTTTCGGACCATTGGTCGTGGCGACGGGGGCGACGGCAACCGGTGCGCTGTAAGGCTTAGCATGACCTTTGGCTTCGCTAAGAAACAGTTCAGGGTGCGCAACCGCCCGGGCAATATCGCCCAGCCAGACTTTTTTGCCGTTCAACGCGTTGTCATTAGGGATGGCATCGGCCAGTACGATCGCCAGTTCAGCGTCATTTGGATTGTCGATGATATCCAGATTTGCTTTATGCGCCGCCGCACCGAGCAGAGTTTTCGCCATGTAAGCGCGGGCCTGCCCGAGGTTAGCGTCAATAATCAGCAGCGTTTTCATTGTGCCTCTCCTGCTGTCAGTTAAACGGTTGTAAGTCGACACGCGCCATCATTGCGGCCAACTGAGGACGATCGGTGATACCAACATTGCTCTGACTGACCGCCAGCGCTGCGACGGCTGTCGCCAGACGCAGCGTATGTTCGCTGGATTCGCGCATCAGCAAACCGTAAATCAGGCCGCCGACCATCGAATCCCCTGCCCCCACGGTGCTGACCACATCCACCGAAGGCGGTTTGGCGAGCCATTCTCCGGAGGCGTTCACCCACAGCGCACCTTCAGCGCCGAGGGAGATCACCACATGCGCAATACCCTGTTCACGTAACGCATGCGCCGCCTCAATCACATCTTTCATTTCCGGCAGCTTGCGACCGGCCCAGATTTCCAGTTCGCGACGGTTGGGTTTCACCAGCCACGGCGCGGCTTTCAGCCCCGCGACCAGTGCTTCACGGCTACTATCAAAGATAATGCATGGACACTGACTGCGCAGACGCGTCATCCAGTCGGTAAATGCTTCCGGGCTTACGCCGGACGGCAGACTGCCGCTGACGCACACCATGTCGAACTGACCCAGCCAGCTCAGGGAATCATTCACAAAACGCTCCCAGTCGGCAGGCGTAACCTCAAAACCAGAGAAGTTGAAGTCGGTGACTTCACCATCTTTTTCCGTCAGCTTGACGTTGATGCGGGTACGGCCCTGCACCACCTGAAAACGGTTAGCAATACCCAGTTCGCTGAACAACTGCTGAAAGCCGTCCTGGTTATCTTTGCCGAGGAAACCACCGACCGTGACGTCAATGCCAAGATCCTTCAGCACTTTTGCCACGTTGATCCCTTTACCCGCCGCGTGCAGACCGGTAGTTTTCACCAGGTTAACTTCACCGCGTTCGATTTCGGGACAGAACCCCACCAGGTCGTAGGCCGGGTTTAGCGTGATGGTAGCAACACGTCTGCTCATTATGCGCCCTCCCCAAGACCGGCGGCGATGGCCTCGCCAATCGCTTTCAGCGCCTGTTCAGCATCCGCTCCCTGTGCCGTAAAGCGCAGGCGATGCCCTTTCTTCACACCCAGAGCCACCACTTTCATCAGACTACGTCCATTTGCCGGTTTGCCGGTTCCATCAAGGTTTGCCACGGTAATTTCACTGTTAAATTGTTTAATCGTATTGACCAGCATGGTCCCCGGACGGGCATGCAGGCCGTGCTCATTGCGAACGACAAATTCGGCGTTCAGCACATCATCGGTCGGTGCATCATCGCTGGTCAGCAGCGCCAGGAGGGTGGCTGCATCGGCGTTCAGCAGACGGTCAGCTTTCGTGTCCAGCAGCAGATCGCCCAGACGCTTCAGCACCACAACGGGCTGATCGTCAGCCATGGCGACGGTCACCAGCAGTGCCGCCTTTTCGCCCTCGACGTCAAAGGTATTCGCCGCGCGACTCACCGCCACAGCGCTGCGCAGGTTGCCTTCCGCACTGTCGCTCAGCCAGATCCCCTGACCCAGGTTCATCGGCCGATCGTTAATCACTTTTGCGACAAACGCCGCATCTACTGCGCCCGCCTCTTTCAGGCGCGCCGCGTTCAGCGCCTGCAACGTCACTAAGTCACTTGCGGCGACATCCAGCATTAGCGTGTCGTTGTCGAGCTTCAGCTGTTCGCTCTGCTTTTCGCCCATCAGCAACGCACGCAGTTCTTCAGCCGTGGTCGCTGACTTAAGCTGTTCAGCCACGGCGTCATCGCTCAGCACGTGCGTCAGTTGACGCAGCAGACCAAGGTGCTCATCGGAGCTGGCGGCAATACCAATCGCCACGTAGGCCACCTGACCGTCACCCCAGGTCACGCCCTGCGGGAACTGAAAAACCTGAACGCCGGTTTTCAGCACCTGATCGCGGGTGTCAGTGGTGCCGTGTGGAATCGCAATCCCGTTGCCAAGAAAAGTGGACGTCTGCTGCTCGCGAGCAAGCATGCCGTCTACGTAGCCGTCCGCTACGTTACCGGCCTGCACTAACGCAACGGCAACCTGACGGATGGCTTCTTGTTTGTCTCCGGCCTGCTCGCCCGGATGAATGTCCTGAACAGATAACTGAAACATGGTTCTCCTCTCCTGCTGAATTGAAACGATTCAGCTTGCATGAGAAAAAAGACGCTATACGGTTCCCTCAACTGAAACTCGACAGCGCTGAAACGTTTCAAGAAGTCTTGCGCTTTCTGCTTCAGCACGCAAGAAAAGTTGCATTTTTGATCGCAAAATTTAGAAGCAATGCACATTTTCGCCTCATTGCCTGTCAGGTGCTGAAGCAAATACAGCGCTATTTCACTTAAGGTTCAGCAACGTCAGCTAGCCATATTTACAGAGTGAAATGCCATTTTGATTTTTCGTGGCGATTTTGATTTAGTCATCTGTTTATTTGCAGCTAAGCGGCGTAAACTCCGCGTCTCATCACACTACTGATACCCGAACATGCACAACACCCCCGCTGCCGCCTCGCCAAAAACGTTTGACCTGACGTCTACGGCTTTCCTTATTGTCGCCTTTCTCACCGGTATTGCAGGCGCGCTACAGACTCCCACGCTGAGCCTTTTTCTGACCGATGAAGTCCATGCGCGTCCGGGAATGGTCGGTTTCTTTTTTACTGGCAGTGCCGTGATTGGCATCCTGGTAAGCCAGTTTCTGGCGGGACGTTCAGATAAAAAAGGCGATCGCAAACAGCTGATCGTCTTCTGCTGTGCGCTGGGCATGCTGGCGTGCGTGTTGTTCGCCTGGAACCGTAACTACTTTATCCTGCTGTTTGTCGGCGTGTTTCTCAGCAGCTTTGGCTCGACCGCCAACCCGCAAATGTTTGCTCTGGCCCGTGAACATGCTGACCGCACAGGGCGTGAAGCGGTGATGTTCAGTTCCATACTGCGCGCCCAGGTTTCACTCGCATGGGTGATAGGTCCGCCGTTGGCTTACGCGCTGGCGCTGGGCTTCAGCTTTACAGTGATGTACCTCAGCGCCGCAGTGGCGTTTGTGGTTTGCGGCGCGATGGTGTGGTTTTTCTTACCGTCTATGCGTAAAGAAACTGCACTGGCAACCGGCACGCTGGAAGCGCCACGTCGCAACCGCCGGGATACCCTGTTGCTGTTTGCGATTTGCACCTTAATGTGGGGTACGAACAGCCTGTATATCATTAATATGCCGCTGTTTATTATTAATGAGCTGCATCTGCCGGAGAAACTGGCGGGCGTGATGATGGGGACGGCCGCCGGGCTGGAAATCCCGACGATGTTGATTGCCGGTTACTTCGCAAAACGCCTGGGTAAGCGTCTGCTGATGTGCATTGCGGTCGCCGCTGGTTTTTGCTTTTACGCAGGAATGCTGGTCGCGCACTCCCCGGTTGTGCTGTTGGGTTTACAACTGCTGAACGCCATCTACATCGGTATTCTCGGCGGGATCGGGATGCTCTATTTTCAGGATCTGATGCCAGGCCAGGCGGGTTCAGCAACAACGCTGTATACCAATACCATCCGCGTCGGCTGGATTATCGCCGGGTCGCTGGCGGGTATTGCCGCTGAAATCTGGAACTACCATGCCGTCTTCTGGTTCGCGCTGGTGATGATTATCGCTACGATGGCCTGTCTGACGCGTATCAAGGATGTCTAAGGCGCCGTCAGCGTCTCCAGTTCAATAAGCCAGGTCATCGCCTGGCGAGATGATTCGCCGCACATTTCCGCGCTCGGCTGCAATCCGGAGCACACCTTTGGCCGCAGTGGAGACGCGAAAATTTTACATCGCAGGTGTTCATCAAGCTGGATACACGGCGTGTTAGCGGGTTTGCCTAACATATAATTATTCACTGTTTAAAATTCACATTCCTGCTGTTAGCATCAGATCTATCTGATCAATCAATACCATCCGAAGGGAATCACACTCAATGAAACCCAAGCTATATTCGTACGTGCGTTTTTCATCTGTGAAACAACGGGAAGGTAACTCCCTGGAGCGTCAGCAAGATACCGCTCTAAAAATTGCGGCCCGTTATAATCTCGAACTTGATACAACGGCTTTCCACGATCTCGGCATGTCTGCGTTCAAAGGAAAAAATGCTCATGAAGGGAAGCTATCGGAGTTCATCAAGCAGATTGGGGCGAAGGTTCCCGTTGGCTCGTGGCTAGTCGTCGAAAATCTTGACCGCATTAGTCGTGATGATGCCTGGAGCGCTTTGGATATATTCAAGAACATACTTAGCAGGGGGATAGTCGTTGTTACTGGCATGGATGAGAAGGTCTATAAGTACGCGGACGTAAAGAATAATCCAACCGATTTAATCATTTCATTGTTGATGTTCACACGCGCCCACGACGAGTCGTTGACAAAAAAGAATCGAGTTGAAGCCCAGGCCCGTTCGTTGATACGACACAACCTGACAAGAGAATCGGGAACACCAGCAAAAGCAATAGAATCAGTCGGTCAGAATGTTTGGTGGGTAGATACAAAATCAGGATACGTTACTCCACATCCTCTATATTTTACCGCAGCTCAGAAGATTATCGAACTTAAACAAAACGGTGAAACTCTTCTTGGAATCCAACGATATCTTAACGAACATTACCCTGCCCCTAAAAAGAGGGTTTATAAAGACCAGACAGGTCAAGCGCTGACACCCAAAACTGAACAATGGGGTAAACATTTGATCAGGACATTTTTGAACCCCACTGTTCACGGACAAAAAACCTTTACGCTGGATAAACGTGATGAATCAGGTGTCATCATATACGATTCCGAATCAGATGAGCCGTTAAAAGAAACATTCATTATCCCTGATTACTACCCTGCTCTTATGTCGGAGGTGGACTACTTGACACTTTCGAAATTAGATCGACACCGCGCCATCACTCGTAATTCATCAAAATATCCAGCAGGTAATCCTGAACCAGAAATCCCGCTACTCTCAGGTATCGGTATTCTTTTTTGCGGAAAATGTGGTTCTTTCATGTTCAAATCTGGTTCAAGTGAAAACAAGTACCGTTATATATGTGGTTCAAAAATCGTTCAGGGTAAACCTTGCGGTAAAAAAGGTTTTACGTCATACCAGCTTGAGCACACTGTTTTGCAACTAATCGCTGATCACGTCTGGAACAACCACCAAGAAGATAAAACGGCTTGGTACGAATCTGAGATTGAAAAGGCATCTGAAGCTGTTAAAAAGCTGCTAAAGCTGGCAACTTTGACAGATGACCTCGAAGAATTGGCAGATCAGATTAATGCCAATAAACAGAAAAAAATAACGCTTGAGCGAGAATATCAACAGTACAAAATCAGCCGCTCAGAAATTCAAACTACTGGCTGGGATCAATTCCGAAATTTCGATGTTCATGACACTAAAAACCCTGATCGTAAGCGAATTAGGCTGAAGATAAAGCAAGCTATCAAACGTATTGATTGCTATGACATTGATGGGCGGTATGGTCATTTTGAAGTAACCTTCGCCGACGAGACAAAACAGAGAATCGTGATTAAGTTCAATCGAAACCGATCACCTGGTGTTTCGTATGTAGAAGCACAGACAGTAAATGATCATGACTTACTAAAAATGCAAGGACTTGTGTTGCACTCCTTCATTGATGAACTGATTTCACCTGAAAAATTTGCACAGCATATTAAGGACAAGCATGAAGTCAGCATTCTAAACCCGACGTTTATAACCAAGCTGGAGGATGGTGTAAACCAAAACGAAGGTAATGGATTGGCTATCAAGGTAGCTAGCACTACAAGTAAATCGTATGCAACTGTCAACGGTATTAAATACGAGATTAACTCGCTGGAAGACTTAGAAAAACTTTTACAGTAAATCACTCTCCCCTTGCATACCTGTCAAGGGGAAGCCTACCAACGCCCTCAATAGCCCTATCTCCGTTTCCGTTACATCAAAGCAATCTCGGAATTATACACACCACAATCGATCGTTTTTATAGATTGATTTTACATTATTGATAGGTTTTACAGATCAATGTAAGATCATGATTCTTCGAGTAGTGTTTCTCACTAGCAAGACTCACGGGATGGTGATCTGCCCCCGATGGAGTGCAATAGAAAGAAGGTATCCAGAATGACTATCCTTATAAAAACGTTAAAAATCATGGCATCAGGCGTTGTTCTCATTTCAGCTATAACCGCCGCCTCCAGTACCGTCTATTTCTTGCCAGAGGCGAAATCAGCAGGTGTCGCCAGCAACGACAAAAACGCCCTGATGTTTCTCGGAATGGACAGGGATGTAAATCTGAAGGGAATATGCTTCGCGATAACAAAGCAATCATCCTCGATCGTGCCGCTGGTAGATATCACTGCTACAACTGATAACGGCAGATTCACGATGCACGGACTACGCCCAAAGAATAACGACGATACGAAGGAATTAGTCTGTTCACTTGGTTCAGAAGCTGGGGATTTCTTGACTGGCATTGCGAAGTCAACCACCGTCAACGTGAAACTAGATTTCAATGGCGAGATCCGCAGTTACAGTTTCAACACTACAGAGTTCAGAAAAATACTGACTGCCAATGGTCAAGGAGTGTGGGACAAAGCAGCTAAAGATTATGCTCAGGGAGTTCGTGCACCCATTTTCTATAATAACAACCGCGAAGCCACCAAAAACAATGCAGTAACCTCAAATGTCGATACACACAGTTATAAAGCAAGCGATGAGAAACTAAATTCGGTCTGGAAAAACCTTAGCCCTGAAACTAGAAAACGATTACTCCCTTCCCAAAGAGAATGGATAAAGCAAAAATCCGGTTGCAATAATGAACAGAAATGTCTTACCGACATGACGAAAAACCGTATTCGTGAACTGGAGTCTGAAAATGAAAAATAATGCCCTGACTTTGGTTTTAAAAAACGACTGGATAACTTCGTCTTCTAGTCAAACCTATAACGGAAAATACATGGTTGGACATTTTCACCTGACAGATACGTTTATCGTTGAATATATGAATCTGATACATGGAGTCGAAATACCTGATTCATGGGTCAGCAGCGGCTTCACTAATACATCAGATACCAACACCCGTAAGGTTATGTATATGGAAGGCTGCGGTATGTTATCTAACGATACAATGAATGAGATCCGTAATGCAGTGAAGATTCCGTCTGACGACGTGAAAATTTACCACAATGGTAATAAGATTGTTAAGATAGAATTTATGGAAGATTACAATGAAATCACGAATTGAATATCGCATAAAACAATCAGTCATAACTGTTGCTATCACCTTCAGTTTTTACGTATTTCAGGGGATTGCAATAACTCCATGCCAAGCAAAATCAACTGAAGTAAAACCGACTTTACACGCAAATACTGTTTCTTTACAGCAAATCTCGCAATTATCTAGACCATCTATCATCGATATACTTCCGAGACTTTATACAGCTGAAGAGGTTTATTCACGATTTAAAGAACATGAGTTTAGGGCAACTAACGATTTCAAAAAGTGCCGATTGATGGTTACAGGTAAAATAAAAAAATCGGTACTGTTACATTCAGTAAGAATCCGTTAGTTACATTGTATATTTCTGGTTCAAATGAAGGACTAAAGTTTATTTTTGAAAATACGGATTATAATAACGATAAGGTAGCAAAGTTAAACGTTGGAGATACAGTAATTATTGCAGGATGGAATGCACGTCCTGGAACATTTGAAGGTATTTTTTTAGATGATTCGCAAATCATGACTGGTATGATTTCAAAAAAGAAAAGGCAAATGTTGGCTGTGAATGGTGGAGTCTATGATCGGGAGATTTGTCTTAAGTAACATTATTTATTCTCTTCAAATGCAGGGGCCAAGCCCCTGCATCTTTCTTCAATGGACACTGTACCAAGGGGAATAAAACCTGTAAGGAGCTACATTAGCGTTTTTTTTTATGACATACGACTCGAAATATCGCGACAGAACATTAAAGCAGGACCTGCCCTGCAAAATGACCAATCCCCATCGACAAAAACATAGCCAGTGTACTCCAGAACATAATTCTTATGATCGCCCTGACAGGAGGTGCTTTACCTGCAACAGAGGATATATAACCAAGGACCACCAGTGAAAAAAGGGTGGAAAGGATAATAAACAAAAAAACCTGCTTTGGAGGAGATAACCATGCAACTATTAAAGGTAACACGGCACCAGCAGAAAAACTCAGAGCAGAAAAGACAGCAGCCTGAAGGGGCTGTGCAGAGTTTGTATCCGTCAGCCCAAGTTCTTCACGGGCATGAGCATCCAGAGCATTTCTCGCCATGAGCTGCTCTGCAACCCTATAGGCAAGCACAGGATCCAGTCCACGTTGTATATAAAGTGAAGTCAGTTCCTGCATTTCACCTTCATAATCGGTTTCCAACTCCCTTTTTTCCTGAGCAAGTGCAGCGTTTTCGGTATCAGCCTGAGATGAGACTGAAACATATTCTCCCGTTGCCATCGACATCGCACCAGAAACCAGTCCGGCAACACCAGCAAGTAAAACTCCCGAAGAACTGGTGTTTGCTGACGCAACACCAAGGACAAGGCTTGCTGTCGAAACAATTCCGTCATTTGCCCCCAGTACAGCCGCCCGAAGCCATCCCACTTTTTCGATGCTGTGTCGTTCAAGATGCATATCTTTGCTTTCCTTCAACTACGCACACTAATCGGAATTACGGACATATAAGAATGCCTTGACAGATAATTAAACTATTGTAGTCAATTTTATCCAGCCATTACAGCACACTTTATTAATCATCAATCTATCACACTATTCCGTAACGGAATTTTTCCTTTGGCTACGGATGGTGAGAAATATATGCAGCAACCCCATCGAACCATGCGCCCAGAAATAGGTTTCAATAAATACAGTCAGAAACTTATGCAAATTTAGGACACTTTCTGTCAGCACTGGCGACATTCCAGGAATTGTATTGAGTGCAAACCAGAAACCACCACATGATGCAACGCCCAATAGCGCAAGTACACCAAGCCCCTGGACTAAGGCAGCAATCCCACCAGCATGAGCTTCAGGGAGACGGAATGACATCAGCATTTTGATATCTTCAACCACACCTCGAAAATCAAGAGTCAGCCAAGCAAAATAGTAATGAAATCCTCGTTGTGTTAGCATCCATGCAAGCATGATTAACCCAAGAACAATCAGTGATAATCCAGTGATAACATGGAACCATGTAACGAACCCTGTGAGAGTATAGTCACTGAGAGCATCGCTTTCGGTAAGATTTGAACTAACAATCTGCAATAAAATCAATACAGCTAAGATGATATGAAGCACACGTAGAAATGGTGTGTCTTTGTGAGGGAGAGCATTACGTAAATTTTCATTCATAATTTAGCCACTTTGTTAGGGGTGGTTGACCAAATCAACATGCCTTTTTATTAACGAAACCTTAACTTATCGGAACTAAACAATACTCTTTAATCAGAGAATGGTATCTAAACCTATAGTACATCACATCAGTAATATGAAGAGATTACCATGAAGAAGTGTTTTTCCAGCCAAGAGATCATCAGTATGTTTCAGTGAAGCACGAAGCGGGTATATCCGCCCCGTGCAACATCAATAGGACTTAGCTTATGTTGAGGCAATGTAGCATCGGTAAGCATGTTTGCGACCCCAACATTTTTATATGTACTGAGCAGATAAGATAACGTATTAGAATTTCTTCACCAGGGCATAACTATCCATTCTAATACAAGCAGCTATATCATGTCAGTTCCGGGATATCTTTCCAGCATATCTACTTTCTCCTGATAGTTCCCGGTTCAGTCAACGCCAAGTTTATTATGGTATTTTCTCATCATACTGCCCAGTTTCTGTGCTGCAATTTTCCCAGCGTCAAGACCTTCCTTTTCAGCGGTACTTTCAACAGCAGTTACCTCATCAATCAGAAGTGACATACCTGCAACATACGTTTCCCTGTCATACCCCTCTACCGGGCCGTTCAAGATGGACTCTGCTGTTGATTTCAGATCCTGCATATCTTTCCTGAAAGATGTAACGTCCTCCTCCTTAAGTGCTGCGCGGTAGCTTTTATTCATCATCTTCATGGCATGTTCAACACCGTCAGAACCAGCTATTACACTGGTAGATAAAACAAGGGCTGTTCCTATTATAACACTATGCATAATTTTTCTCATAATAACCCCACATTGTTTACTATCATTTAAAAAAATCACAATCCGAAGACGTAACATTGAGCAAAGAAAATAATTATTTGCCAATTTCCCCGAAGAAAATCAGCATTAAAATTATTGTTTATGATTATTTACACTTCCATAATCAAGGCCACTTACCTCCTTAAAAAAAGGGTCAACATGCGTCATGACATTTAATACATGATGATTATCTAAAACTGATTTCCTGGCTAAAACAGCAATGTCATGCCCTACTTTCACTGATAAATTACCATTAATTTCCAGATGAACATCAACAACAACAAGATCTCCCATTTTACGGGTTTTGAGATCATGGATACCTTCAACTCCAGGCGTTGACAATAATGTGGTTTTTATTTTATTTTCAGTTTCAATATCCACGGATCTGTCCATCAAGTCATGAAGCGAATCTGACATAAATGAATATCCCATTCTGGTTACAATCAGTCCGACAACCATTGCAGCAACTGGGTCGAGTAATTTAAAACCTGATAAGTTCCCAATAATACCAATAGCCACAACCAAAGACGAAGCGGCATCAGAGCGTGCATGCCAGGCATTAGCGACCAGCATAGTGGATTTTACTCGGGTTGCTACGGCAAGCATATAGCGAAAAAGAAGCTCTTTGATAACCAGTGCGGCTAAAGCCACCCACAGAGCAACAATATGTACCTGAGGAATATCATCTGGTTGTTTCATTTTATTTACTGCTGACCATAACATGCCGATGCCAACAATAAATAAAATTGTCCCCAGAATTAATGATGCACCATTTTCATAACGATGATGACCGTAGTGATGGTCATCATCGGGATTTTTTTTACTTTTATGGTTTGCAATGAGTACAACAAAGTCTGAGACTAAATCAGACAGGGAATGAATACCATCCGCGATAAGTCCCTGAGATCCAGAAAATATACCAGTAATCACCTGCCCGGATGTCAGAAAACAATTAACAAGCACACTAACCCACGTACTTTTACGGGCCGCGATGAAACGCTCATGAGAACTAATATCAATATCATCCGTAAATTTGTTTACCTGCACCAGAAACTCCTTATAACAGCATCAACAGTTAATACTAAACAGACTATCCTTCCCGGACAGGTTCTGTGGCGAAAATATAATAATTGGTGAGATTTATTCCTGTAAAGGACGTGCCATGTTTGTGATGACATTCATTTATCATAATTTTTAAACATTAATTTATTCTTAACAGAATATGAAAAAATTGACAGTTACCACAACTATACGCTTACGTTCTGACCTGCTCCCCGTTGATTAGTACACCCCGATGTTAGTAATGTCTTCATAAGCCACATGAGGACATCCCCATGAAGAAGCGTTTTTCCGACGAACAGATCATCAGTATTCTCCGCGAAGCCGAAGCTGGGGTACCCGCCCGTGAACTCTGCCGCAAGCATGCCATTTCCGATGCCACGTTTTACATCTGGCGTAAGAAGTATGGCGGTATGGAGGTGCCTGAAGTTAAGCGCCTGAAGTCGCTTGAGGAAGAGAACGCCAGACTCAAGAAGCTGCTTGCCGAAGCCATGCTGGATAAAGAGGCGCTTCAGGTGGCTCTTGGGCGAAAGTACTGACGACAGACCAGAAGCGGGAAGCCGTGATGTTGATGTGTGATGCGACCGGTCTGTCGCAACGTCGTGCCTGCAGGCTTACAGGTTTATCCCTGTCGACCTGCCGCTATGAGGCTCACCGTCCGGCTGCTGATGCGCATTTATCAGGGCGCATCACTGAGCTGGCACTGGAGCGCAGGCGTTTTGGCTACCGTCGTATTTGGCAGTTGCTGCGCCGTGAAGGGCTTCATGTTAATCATAAGCGCGTGTACCGGCTTTATCACCTCAGTGGCCTGGGCGTAAAACGCAGAAGACGTCGTAAAGGGCTGGCAACAGAACGTCTGCCGCTGCTCCGTCCGGCGGCGCCCAATCTGACCTGGTCGATGGATTTCGTCATGGACGCACTTTCCACCGGTCGCAGGATCAAGTGTCTTACCTGCGTCGATGATTTCACAAAGGAATGCCTGACGGTCACTGTTGCCTTTGGGATTTCAGGCGTTCAGGTCACGCGTATTCTGGACAGCATTGCACTGTTTCGAGGCTATCCGGCGACGATAAGAACTGACCAGGGGCCGGAGTTCACTTGCCGTGCACTGGATCAATGGGCCTTTGAGCATGGTGTTGAGTTGCGCTTAATCCAGCCGGGCAAGCCAACGCAGAACGGATTTATTGAGAGCTTTAACGGACGATTTCGCGATGAATGTTTGAATGAGCACTGGTTCAGCGATATCGTTCATGCCAGGAAAATTATTAATGACTGGCGGCAGGATTATAACGAATGCCGCCCGCACTCCACGCTGAATTATCAGACACCGTCTGAATTTGCAGCGGGCTGGAGAAAGGGTCATTCTGAGAATGAAGATTCCGACGTTACTAACTGAGTGTTGTATCTAATCGTGGGGGCAGGTCAGTTCAGTGTTACGTATTCGGCAAACTAAAATTATTTTACAGGTTATTATGGCAAAAAACTGGTTATGTAGATGCTAGACTATTCCGGTCCCCAGTAGTGGCTCGCTGTAATTGATAAAGACCTACTGAAATGCAAACTGAGTGGTTCAGTTACAGGAACTGACTACATCGTATACCCCAAGCATGATCTGAGAACATTCAATACAATATCTCTTTTAGGTATACCTGATAAAGACCATGATAAGAAGTCTCAATACAATCAAATTCAACCCTATTGACTACAAAACAATGTAATGTATCATATGGGTATTGATTTGATACTTAAAAGAGAATACATAATGAATGTCCGTATCTACTGCCGTGCATCTACTGAAGGCCAACATGCTGACCGTGCATTAGTTAGCTTGCGCGAATTTGCGCAAAGCAAAAACTGGTCGATTGCCGGAGAATACATTGAGAATGCCAGCGGTGCGAAGCTGGAGCGTGTGGAACTAATGCATCTTCTTGAAGAAGCACAACCTGGCGATCTGCTTCTTATTGAAGCGATTGACCGTCTCAGTCGTCTTCAACATGAAGAATGGGCTGAACTCAAAGCTACGCTGAACAGTAAAGGGCTGGTTATTGTATCAATGGATTTGCCAACAAGCTGGCAGATGGTTGAAATGTCTGGTAGTGACCTAACCAGCGGCATTTTGAGAGCAGTTAATGCCATGCTGATCGATATCCTCGCGACAATGGCACGACAAGATTATGAAACCCGGCGTAAACGCCAGGCACAAGGGATCGCAAAAGCAAAACAGGCAGGTTTGTATACGGGGAAAGAAAAAGATATGCAAGCCCGTGAAGTGGTTCGGGAAATGCTGGCACAGAACGTTAAACCAGCCCACATCATGAAAGCAGCAGATATCAGTCGCGCCACCTTTTACCGAATCAAGAAAGAGTTAGTAAGCTAATTATATTCGATTCTGACCGGATTAATGCGCAGACAGAACGTACTCGAATCTGACCATCCGTCCTGAGCGAAGAGGACGTTCGTTGTTTATTACTACCGGATCCACTTTGATAAAATCTGCGTATTTAATTGACAGCGAGCAGGCCAACCTGCGGAACGTTCAGGCTGATACGACTGTAAGAAGGAAAAAATAATCTTTCATTTTAGCTTCATCATATTTTGTGTGAGCACCTCGAAAGGTACAACATCACCAATTGTGTAATTGAGTTGAAAATACTGCCTAAGCTCAACGCCCCCCATAATGCGGGGTGAACCAGACTGATTGGCAGTTCGGTTAATCATTGCCGTGATGGAAGACATGCCATCATGAAGAACAATCTTGATGTTCTCACCGTCTTTACCAAACTTTTGAGAACTTACTACCGGCACATTAAAGAATCCTCTTCGCCAGTACGTATCTGTCATGTTGAAAGTGAATTGTTTAATACTGCTATGTGTGATGATTTCAGCTTCAGTTGATATTACTTCCTCACACTTCAGTTCTGGCCTCTGAATTCCATTCCATTCAGGGTTAATGGCACTAATGATGGAATCCTCAAGACCAGCAGCAAGATTTAAGTGAAATTGCCCGTAGTGCATCAGTCCCGAATCTGGAAGCACTAAGATATCAACGGCAACATTATTAGATAGCATCTCAATGATGTTAGCGTTATTTTTTATATTCGTAGTCTGGGAAGGGCCTGGACGTGAATAATGGTACATCCTGTTACGTAGTAGACGAGTGGTTTTACCAACGTATTTTACCTCACCATCACAAACAAATGCATAGAGGTTGTTCTTAACATCTGTGAATCTGTCATCGAGATGGTACTTCAGGCTACCGTCTATAATCTGCCAGAATCCCACCTTGATAAAACCAATCTCAGTCAAACGATTCATGTTAGGGTTCCATATGGAATAGTAAAAGCATTATACATGCTGAACTCCTCACTGTAGCTTAACAAAATTTGATGTCAGTAATGTCCGCTGTTGACTCGGAGCGGAATGTCAAATTGGGTCTGGCTTTGTGACAAATGTTACCAACGGTGCAAATCTGAGCTAATACATTTTATTATTCGGTTCTGACCGTACAGTGATCATTGAACAAAACATTCTGCGGGTTGTGAATTCATAACACACTCACTACGTTCGTGTCCTTCGCTTCAAATGTTGAAGAGATATCCTGAATTACGAGCGAAGTGAGTTCCGTCAAGCGAAGCGAAGACGGATGGTTTACAACTGGTTAAAAACCAGTCCAAAAACTACATTTTTCTCTATATATAAAATATAATAATATAATTATGTAGTTCTATAGTTTATCTGTTAACACTCACTTCGTTCGTGTCCCTCGCTTCGCTCGGAATTTTGAAGTAATGTATACAGCTATAAGCAAAGCAATTATCGTTAAGTCATCAAACACATGACCGAAGCATCAAGTTAATCATGTATTGGTCATGCTCTCAAACGTCCTGAGTGCGATCCTAAGCGCTTTTCATGACATGGGTAATGCAATCGCATAACTTACAAAGAAAAACGCACTACGGGCTTCCTGTGCGATATTTACGAATCCAGTGCTTTACGACTCAATTTCGATGTTGAGTACATGCGTGTTCCCTTCCCTGTTTGCAACTTACCGCGTTCTTTTGCCAGGTAAGATAGCCAGAATATCGGACCTTCAAGTGATGAAGGATATTCACGATGAATGACGTAGTGATCGGGATAGTCCTTCGTAGCTTTAGACAAGTTTACCAGCGTTGCTTTACCACCTGTCAGTTTCATCCAGATTTCCGTAATAATACCAGCGATCCCTCTTTCAGGAGTTCCAAACCACCTTACCGAACGATTTGGAAGTGCAATCCAGCAATGGTAATGGGGCTGTGATGCCTTTTCCTGTTCGCAAACCCAACCGTACGCAAAATCGATAATAGGTTCCGATAAACCGTTGTTCCCTGACTCCAGGCGGGCACGTAATCGTTTGAACAGTTTGCGTATGTATTCGTTAGAGCGAAAAGGTTGAGCCAATCGAAGATTGTATCCTCTTTGAAATTGGGGAGCACAGCAATGAAACGATACAGGAAAACCAGTGTGTAAGATCTGGAAGGATGATGAATCACGAACGAAGAACATTACAGCTTTAAACAAATACAATTAACGTATATTCAGATCACTGTCTTTTACCTTACCAAATCTACCGACCTAATTATTACCGACGAGTCGCGTAGCGACGAAGTTTCACGAGGCGAAGCCGAAGTGACACACAGCATTTTTGAATGTTAACAGTAAGACTATCACTTGTTCGCTTCGCTCACTGCGTGATACTTCGTCGCTACGCGACTCGTAGTAGTTATATTATGTTATTAAAAGTTCTGATTAGGCTGATCCCTGTCATCCGTTCGCTACGCTCACGTCTGAACTCGCTTCGCTCGAAACCTTTCAGAATTATTGCTTGGGTATGATTTCAACGAGGCGCAGCCGAAGTTGCTATAATTATAGGTAAAAATAAAACCCATACAAACCAATGATTTACAAGTATACACGTCTTTTTCATGTCTCTTTTAAGGCGTTTTAATGCAAATAAAAACTTATATATATCAGCAAGTTAAAAATACATATCTTTGCATGTCGCGTTTTTTGGGACATGCAAATTTTGATTGCCCACGAAAGATGATAAATAATGGCATCAACAACGAATCTAGGTAGACGAAACCATGAATTTACACTTTACAATTTTTCCCAAAAGAATACAAAAAGAACCCTATTTCCTTCGCGAATCCACGGTAAAACTGAACCGAGTTGGCAATAACCGAGTAAAGTCGCAATTCATTTTTAAACGTTCTTTCAGCCAAATAGCACTCATTCTGGACCTCGATAAAAGTGAAGTGGACCGGGTCAGAAAAATTAAACAACGGCTTCCTGATCATAAATTGATAGGGATTGCCCGCTGGATCATTGCACCACTTGAAAACAGCCAATCGGCTTTATGTTATCTTTTTGTCTGTGAAGACAATGTCGCGTACCTATCTGCACCTGAGATGGTTTTTACTAATGACATCATATCAATAGACTCATCAACCAGACGTTCGGTCTATAAAACAACTTACAACCTAACTAACCCCGATACGAAATATGGGTATATTAACCTTCGTTTTCATTCTGAATACAAACTGGTTACAAAAAGACGTGGTCCATCAAAAACTAAAAAATTATCCGAAGGTAAACCGCCTTCTGACTATGCATCTTTGTTGGTTGAGTATGAAGCTTTACGCAAGGAAGTCGAGCGGTTAAAAAAATATGATAACGCAGAATGAAATTATAGATGGAAACTGTTCCCAATCGAAGGTGCTGTTGCTTCCTCTAACTGGATAAGGTAAATAAAAGCTTCTTCACGGTTCGTAGAACACATATCTATCGACGGTTGTAGACTGCCGCATACTTTAGGGCGCAGGGGTGAGCCAAAGATGCTACATAGGTTATCCTCCGATAACTGAACACATCTTACATTAGCTGGTTTCCCCTGCGGCATTCCCGGAATTGGACTTGAAATCGAAGGTGCAGTACAACAAGCCCCGCAATCGATACGACACTTCATTATAGAATCCTTGCTCATCCCCCACTTGACCTGCTCCCCGTTGATTAGTACACCCCGATGTTAGTAATGTCTTCATAAGCCACATGAGGACATCCCCATGAAGAAGCGTTTTTCCGACGAACAGATCATCAGTATTCTCCGCGAAGCCGAAGCTGGGGTACCCGCCCGTGAACTCTGCCGCAAGCATGCCATTTCCGATGCCACGTTTTACATCTGGCGTAAGAAGTATGGCGGTATGGAGGTGCCTGAAGTTAAGCGCCTGAAGTCGCTTGAGGAAGAGAACGCCAGACTCAAGAAGCTGCTTGCCGAAGCCATGCTGGATAAAGAGGCGCTTCAGGTGGCTCTTGGGCGAAAGTACTGACGACAGACCAGAAGCGGGAAGCCGTGATGTTGATGTGTGATGCGACCGGTCTGTCGCAACGTCGTGCCTGCAGGCTTACAGGTTTATCCCTGTCGACCTGCCGCTATGAGGCTCACCGTCCGGCTGCTGATGCGCATTTATCAGGGCGCATCACTGAGCTGGCACTGGAGCGCAGGCGTTTTGGCTACCGTCGTATTTGGCAGTTGCTGCGCCGTGAAGGGCTTCATGTTAATCATAAGCGCGTGTACCGGCTTTATCACCTCAGTGGCCTGGGCGTAAAACGCAGAAGACGTCGTAAAGGGCTGGCAACAGAACGTCTGCCGCTGCTCCGTCCGGCGGCGCCCAATCTGACCTGGTCGATGGATTTCGTCATGGACGCACTTTCCACCGGTCGCAGGATCAAGTGTCTTACCTGCGTCGATGATTTCACAAAGGAATGCCTGACGGTCACTGTTGCCTTTGGGATTTCAGGCGTTCAGGTCACGCGTATTCTGGACAGCATTGCACTGTTTCGAGGCTATCCGGCGACGATAAGAACTGACCAGGGGCCGGAGTTCACTTGCCGTGCACTGGATCAATGGGCCTTTGAGCATGGTGTTGAGTTGCGCTTAATCCAGCCGGGCAAGCCAACGCAGAACGGATTTATTGAGAGCTTTAACGGACGATTTCGCGATGAATGTTTGAATGAGCACTGGTTCAGCGATATCGTTCATGCCAGGAAAATTATTAATGACTGGCGGCAGGATTATAACGAATGCCGCCCGCACTCCACGCTGAATTATCAGACACCGTCTGAATTTGCAGCGGGCTGGAGAAAGGGTCATTCTGAGAATGAAGATTCCGACGTTACTAACTGAGTGTTGTATCTAATCGTGGGGGCAGGTCACACTCAATTATTGACAGTAACAGAATGTCCTACTGACTGGTAGCCTGCCATCTATATCTATGCTTTCAGAATGTAGCCGTTAACTTCTAATGTATTGAATAAATAAGTAAAAACATAAATTCGTTCCCATGCTTTTCTTAACCTATTCTTTTTTTCAGTGTAAAATCTTGCTCAGAAGTACTGTCATGCAACTTATTACATGGAGTTACTATGGGCTTTTATGTTAAGAAGAGCATTCGCGTTGGACCGATGAGATTCAACCTATCCAAATCAGGAGTCGGTGCATCTATTGGTATAAAAGGACTGAGGATTGGTACTGGCCCAAGAGGAAATTACATCCACATCGGCGCTGGCGGGGTCTATTATCGTGCTTCGCTTTCACCAAGTATGATCCCACAGGACGGCAAGAAGGTTCAACGTGTACCTGATGAATCCCCAGTAGAACATGACAATACGCATGCACCTCTTGAGGAAATCGAGTCATCTCATATCTCGGAAATCGTTGATTCCAATTCCCGAGAACTGCTTGAAGAGTTGAATAACAAACGTAAGAAGTTACAAATATGGCCCTTCGCTATTTTCCTTTCGATTGCAATTTTACTTTACGGTTTTTCACAGGCATGGCCTGAGTGGTGCCTGGCAATAGGATTTATCGCAGGGGGAGCTGTTTCCGTTTTTGCTTACATGTACGATCAGCTAAGAAAGACCACTGTTCTTTTTTATGACTTTGATGACGAAATGATGGCATGTTACCAGCAACTTCATGATAGTGGGGCTATGCTTGCAAGCTGCTCAAAGGTATGGCATGTAGAAGCTTCTGGAGCTGTTTATGACCCTAAATATCATGCCGGAGCAAGTAACTTGCTACGTAGAAAAACAACCTCTATCAGCAAATCAAATCCTCCCTTCGTTAAAACAAATATTGAGACGATTGCCATCAATGTAGGTCGTCAAACATTACATTTCTTTCCAGATAGAGTACTCGTTTTTGACCGTGACGGTGTCGGTGCTGTTAGTTATGACCAACTATTCATTAACGTTGGTAATAGTCAGTTCATTGAAAGCGAAAGTGTGCCCGGAGATGCCTTAGTCGTTGGCAGGACATGGAAGTATGTTAACAAATCGGGTGGTCCTGACAGACGATTTAAAGACAATACAGAAATTCCTATATGTCTATATGAAAATCTTTCGTTCACAAGTCATTCTGGACTAAATGAGTTATTACAGCTGTCTAAAATTGGGTATGGGGAATGTTTTTCACATGCAATTGAAACACTTAGCAAGAAAGTCATATCTTCTTAGTTAAGTCGTTTTTATACTGTGAATAATTGACTATTGGGCTTACCCTCGGGCATGCCGGGGATAGGGCTGGAGATGGAAGGAGCAATACAACATGCCCCACAATCCGGACGGCATTCCATAATCAGACTCTCTTTATTGTGACCACCGGACAGTCGCGCACAGTACCACCTTTTTTGCACCAGCAAAAGGTGAATTCCGCTTGCCTGAATGACCCGGCGCGAGTAGTTTGACGCGATAATTTAGCTAATCTCGATAACAGGATCTTTTCGATGCCAAGAGCGAACGAAATCAAAAAAGGTATGGTACTGAATTACAACGGCAAGCTGCTGATTGTGAAAGATATTGATATTCAGTCCCCGACCGCCCGTGGCGCAGCAACGCTGTACAAAATGCGTTTCTCCGATGTCCGTACCGGTCTGAAAGTGGAAGAACGTTTCAAGGGCGACGACATTGTGGACACCGTCACCCTGAGCCGCCGTGGCGTCGATTTCTCCTATGTCGATGGCAACGAATACGTGTTCATGGATAAAGAAGATTACACGCCTTATACCTTCACCAAAGATCAGATCGAAGAAGAACTGCTGTTTATTCCGGAAGGCGGGATGCCGGATATGCAGGTATTGACCTGGGACGGTCAGCTACTGGCGCTCGAACTGCCGCAGACGGTTGATCTGGAAATTGTGGAAACCGCCCCTGGCATTAAAGGTGCTTCCGCCAGCGCGCGCAACAAACCTGCGACGCTGAGTACCGGTCTGGTCATTCTGGTTCCTGAATACCTGAGCGCCGGTGAAAAAATCCGTATTCATATTGAAGAGCGCCGTTATATGGGCCGCGCAGATTAAGTTTTGCCTACCTGTAAAAAAGGACAGCCTGGGCTGTCCTTTTTATCATTTGCTGCCTTATAGCAGATCGCGGAACTGGGTCATTTTCAGCGCCAGTTCAACACCGCGCACTTCCGCCAGTCCTTTCAGACGCCCAATCGCAGAATAGCCCGGATTGGTTTTCTTATGCAGATCGTCCAGCATCTGATGACCGTGATCGGGACGCATCGGAATCGGACGTAAATCACCCGCCTTCTTACGGCGCTGCTCTTCGGTCAGAATCGCCGTCACCACGGCAACCATGTTCACATCGCCCTGCAAGTGCGCGCCTTCATGGAACGTTTTCGGGTTCTCTTCGCGGCACGTCGAGCGCAGGTGGGTAAAGTGAATACGATCGCCAAAGGTTTCGATCATTTTCACCAGATCGTTATCCGCGCGAACACCGTATGAACCCGTACACATAGTGAAGCCGTTATAGATGCTGTCGACCGTCTCTTTCAGCCACTGCATATCTTCAATGGTGGAGACAATGCGCGGTAACCCGAGAATCGGACGCGGCGGATCGTCAGGATGCACCGCCAGTCGTACGCCCACTTCTTCAGCCACCGGAACAATCGCGCGCAGGAACACCGCCATATTGTCACGCAGATCGTCTTTGCTGATGCCGTCATACTCGGCCAGACGCGCACGGAACTGATCGAGGGTATAGCCCTCTTCCGCGCCAGGCAAACCGGCAATGATATTGCGGGTCAGTTTTTCGATATCCGCATCACTCATGGCAGTGAAATACGCCTGAGCCTGACGCTGTTCTTCGTCGCTATAGTCCGCTTCAGCGCCCGCACGCTTGAGGATATGCAACTCAAAAGCTGCAAAGGCTATCTGATCGAAACGCAGCGCTTTCGAACCATCCGGCAATTCGTACTCGAGGTCGGTACGCGTCCAGTCCAGAATCGGCATAAAGTTGTAGCAGACGGTATCGATGCCGCAGGCCGCCAGATTGCGGATGCTCTGCTGATAATTCGCTATCCATGTCTGATACTGACCGGAGCGGGTCTTGATCTCTTCATGCACAGGAATACTTTCGACAACCGACCAGGTTAATCCTTTTTCCGCCAGGATTGCCTGACGTTTTTTAATCTCTTCGACCGGCCACACGTCGCCGTTCGGAATGTGGTGCAATGCCGTCACAACGCCCGTTGCGCCAGCCTGACGCACATCATCAAGCGATACCGGATCGCCAGGCCCGTACCAACGCCAGGTTTGTTCCATTGCTTTACCTCACAAAGTTGTTATACCAAATTAACTCAACTGAATGACGACTACCATACAGGCTTCTGCATAATGATCAATAAAGGGGGCATGATTGGTTGATCCAGCTCACATTACCCGGATAAACTCGGCTTACCAATTTAATTTGTTGTCATATAACTTTACACTGGCATTGTTAATTTATGGTTAATCAGGTGTGTAACAAATGACTACAATTGCCTCAGCAGTATTGCCGGATGGCGTACAAACGCCGCACTATGACCGCCAGCAACTCACAACGCGCATCGTGCACTTCGGCTTTGGCGCCTTTCATCGTGCGCACCAGGCATTACTGACCGATCGGGTGCTGAACGCCCGGGGTGGAGATTGGGGAATTTGTGAAATCAGCCTGTTCAGCGGCGACACGTTGATGAGTCAACTCCGCGCACAGGATCATCTCTACACCGTGCTGGAAAAAGGTGCGGATGGCAATCAGGCCATTATCGTCGGTGCCGTCAACGAATGTCTGAATGCAAAACTCGATTCGCTCGCCGCTATTATCGAAAAATTCTGCGAGCCCCAGGTCGCGATCGTCTCACTGACCATCACCGAAAAAGGATATTGCATCGATCCGGCTACCGGCGCGCTGGACCTGACAAATGCGCGCATTATTCACGACCTGCAATCGCCTGGTGAACCCCATTCCGCGCCCGGTATTCTGGTGGAGGCGCTGTCACGTCGACAGGCACGCGGACTGGCGCCTTTTTCTGTGCTCTCCTGCGACAACATTCCTGATAACGGTCATGTCGTGAAGAATGCCGTACTGGGGATGGCGGAAAAACGCTCTCCCGCGCTGGCAAGCTGGATCCGTGAACACGTCAGCTTTCCCGCCACCATGGTCGACCGTATTGTTCCGGCCGCAACAGAGGAATCACTGGCTGAAATCACCCGCGAAC
The DNA here is from genome assembly GCF_000981805.1 of Citrobacter amalonaticus Y19. NCBI lineage: Bacteria > Pseudomonadati > Pseudomonadota > Gammaproteobacteria > Enterobacterales > Enterobacteriaceae > Citrobacter > Citrobacter amalonaticus. Next base: position 2,528,373 of record NZ_CP011132.1, read on the forward strand.
TGGGCGTAACCGATCCTTGCGCCATCAGCTGTGAACCGTTCATTCAATGGGTGATTGAAGACAATTTTGTCGCCGGTCGTCCCGCATGGGAAGCCGCAGGCGTGCAGATGGTTAGCGATGTTCGCCCCTGGGAAGAGATGAAACTGCGAATGCTGAATGGCAGCCACTCATTTCTCGCTTATCTCGGTTATCTGTCCGGATTTCAGCATATTAATGAGTGCATGCAGGACAGCGCGTTCCGCGAAGCCGCGTACCGACTGATGATGAATGAACAGGCGCCGACGCTCAGTATGACTGGCGTCGATTTAACCGGCTACGCGCAAAGCCTGATTGAACGCTTTGCTAATCCCGCGCTGAAGCATAAGACCTGGCAAATCGCGATGGACGGTAGTCAGAAACTACCGCAGCGGATGCTGGCTGGTATTCGCCTCCATCTGGCACGCGAAAGCGCCTGGCCATTACTGGCTCTGGGGGTGGCGGGATGGATGCGCTACGTCAGTGGCATCGATGATGCTGGCGCAACCATCGACGTTCGCGACCCACTGAGCGATAAAATCCGCGCAATAGTCGCCACCAGCCGTGAGGACCAGCGCGTCGCAGCTCTGCTCTCTTTACAGGAAGTCTTTGGCAATGACCTCCCGCACAATCCCGTTTTTGTCCAGGCGATTGAAGCGGCCTGGCAGCGTATCGCGCAACGCGGCGCGCATCAGGCGGTAATTGATACGTTAAAAAGTTAACAATTTCTGCCATTAAGGCGAACGGAGCCTGTCTTCGTTCGTCCCGCCCTTCTCTTTTTCCCTTTTTTTCGCCAGGATTAATGGTAACCGTTACGGCACATCATTCTGGAGCAGGCGTGACCAAAACTAACCTCATCACGGGTTTCCTCGGCAGCGGAAAAACCACTTCGATTCTTCATCTGTTAGCGCACAAAGATCCTGCCGAAAAATGGGCGGTACTGGTCAATGAGTTCGGCGAGGTCGGCATCGATGGCGCCCTGCTTGCAGATAGCGGCGCGTTGCTTAAAGAGATCCCCGGCGGTTGCATGTGCTGCGTGAACGGCCTGCCGATGCAGGTTGGACTGAATACGCTATTGCGTCAGGGAAAACCAGACCGCCTGCTGATTGAACCGACAGGACTGGGGCACCCGAAACAGATCCTCTCCCTCCTCACCGCGCCGGTGTACGAACCCTGGATAGACCTTCGCGCCACGCTGTGTATCCTTGACCCGCGCGGGTTGCTGGATGAAAAAATTGTTGCCAATGAGAACTTCCGTGACCAACTGGCGGCGGCAGATATCATCGTGGCGAATAAAACCGATCGCGCGACAGCGGAGAGTGAACGCGCCCTGCAGACCTGGTGGCAACAGTTCGGCGGCACTCGTCAGTTAGTGCAGGCCGATCATGGCCAGATTGACGGACAACTGCTGGACTTACCGCGTCTGAATCTGACTGAATTACCCGCCAGCGCAGCGCATTCGCACAGCCACCCTGAGACGCGGGGACTCGCGGCGCTGAGCCTGCCGGCACAACAGCGCTGGCGTCGTAGCCTGAACAGCGGTCAGGGGCATCAGGCGTGCGGCTGGATTTTCGATGCCGATACCGTCTTTGACACTATTGGGCTGCTGGAATGGGCGCGTCTGGCGCCCGTTGGTCGGGTGAAAGGGGTCATGCGTATTCCGGAAGGCCTTGTGCGCATCAATCGCCAGGGTGAAGATCTGCACATTGAAACACAGAACGTCGCGCCGCCGGACAGCCGTGTCGAATTGATTTCCAGTACCGAGGCAGACTGGAATACGTTGCAGAGCGCATTGTTGAAGCTTCGTTTAGCTGAACACGCGTAAGGTTGCCTGCGATTTATTGAACAGTGAACTTTTTAAATATGAAAATCCGGTTACCACTGATACTTTTGCTCAATGTTGCGGGTCTGGCTCTGTTCATGAGCTGGTATATCCCTGCAAATCATGGATTCTGGTTTCCCATTGACGCCGGCATTTTTCACTTTTTCAACCAGAAACTGGTAGAGAGCCAGGCCTTCCTGTGGCTGGTCGCCATCACCAATAACCGGGCGTTTGACGCCTGTTCCCTGTTGGCGATGGGCTGTCTGATGCTGAGTTTCTGGCTGAAGGAACCGCCTGCAGGCCGCCGCCGTATTGTCATCATCGGCCTGGTGATGCTGCTCACCGCCGTGGTTCTGAACCAGGCGGGTCAGGCGCTGTTGCCCGTAAAACGCGCAAGCCCCACACTCAGTTTTGATAATATTTATCGCGTCAGTGAATTGCTGCATATTTCGACGAAGGATGCGTCCAGAGACAGTTTCCCTGGCGATCACGGGATGATGCTGCTTATTTTCGCCGCATTTATGCTGCGCTATTTCGGAAAAACCGCAGGGATTATCGGCCTTATTATCGTTGTGGTTTTTGCTTTCCCGCGCGTTATGATCGGTGCCCACTGGTTCACCGATATCGCCGTAGGTTCATTAACCGTGGTCTTAATTGGCCTGCCCTGGTGTCTTTTGACCCCGCTAAGCGATCGCCTTATCGCGCTTTTTGACAATTATCTCCCCGGCAAAAACAAACAAATCTTAAACAAATAACCCACAGTTATTAACATCATCAGGGTTTATTCTTAAGCTCTGATGATGCGTTAAGATAAATTATTCATCTGACTGTCATTATCCAGTCATAACATTCTCTTTAATAATTAATGAATTGCCTATTTTTACACCACTTTGCACGTAAATTAACCAATCCCGTTTATTCACTTTCTGTATCACTTTTTCTTATTAAAATTCAGATAAAACCACTCGCCAAGCCTGCAACGATCGGGTAACCTCGAACTCGTTTTGTCTCGCTGGGTTAATATTCTCTTCGTGAATAAATTTGTGCGTTCTGCCACAGTTTTGCGCTTAAAGAATTGTCTCATTGAGCACAGCTAATTAGTCTCGTCACGTTTGGCATTTTTTATAACGATATTTATCGTTAAGGACTTCAAGGGAAAACAAACAAAATGGTCAAATCTCAACCGATCTTGAGATATATCTTGCGCGGGATTCCCGCGATAGCAGTCGCGGTACTGCTTTCTGCATGTAGCACTACCAGTAACACCGCAAAGAACACGCATTCTGAGACGCTTGGTGTGGGTCAAGAGGCTTCTTCACTGCAAGCTTCTCAGGATGAATTTGAGAGTATGGTGCGTAACCTCGATGTTAAGTCGCGGATTATGGATCAGTATGCTGACTGGAAAGGCGTGCGCTATCGTCTCGGCGGCAACTCCAAAAAAGGTATTGATTGTTCCAGCTTTGTACAACGTACATTCCGTGAACAATTCGGTTTAGAACTCCCACGTTCGACCTACGAACAACAGGAAACAGGTAAATCTGTTTCACGCACGAATCTGCGTACCGGCGATCTGGTTCTGTTTCGTGCAGGTTCGACGGGCCGTCATGTTGGTATCTACATTGGCAACAACCAGTTTGTTCATGCCTCTACCAGCAGCGGTGTCATTATCTCCAGCATGAACGAGCCATACTGGAAAAAGCGCTACAACGAAGCGCGTAGGGTTCTGAGCCGCAGTTAATCGTTTGGTTGCTATCCCTTGGCTACCCTGACGAGACAAACGAAAAGCATCGCTTCGGCGGTGTTTTTTTTTGGTTCCCCTCTACTCTCTGTGGAAAAGCATGACTCGCTGAATCAATCCAGGCTATAGTCTTGTTATTCCATCACATTTATCATCATCGTCAACCTCAGGGTAAAGCCAGGCATCATGTTCACACGCGCCTTAACGACTGGTCGAAAAATCGTGCTTACCTGCCTGATTACCGGGGTTGTCGTCGCTATTGTTATCAGTAGTCTACAGTTCGTAATGGCGTGGCATAAGCGGGAAGTCAAATACGACACGCTGGTTTTCGACATTCAACATTATCTGGTCAGCTATTTCGCCGATCTCAAAAGTACCACCGATATCCTCCAGCCGCTGACCTTAAATACCTGCCAACAAGTCGGCGCGGAACTCACTTCCCGTGCCGCGTTTAGCCTGAACGTTCGCGCTTTTTTGCTGGTTAAGGATAAGAAAGCCTTTTGCTCATCAGCAACTGGCGGAATGGATGCGCTACTGGCTGAACTGGTCCCCAGCCTCGATATCAGTAAAGATATCGATATGGCGATTATCCCGGGAACGCCGATGATGCCCAACAAACCGGCTATGGTAATCTGGTATCGCAATCCTCTGATGCTGAACAGCGGCGTTTTCACCTCCCTGAATATCAACCTCACGCCGTATCTGCTGTATACCGCCCGACAGGAAGACTTTGACGGGATCGCCATTATCGTTGGCAACACCGTGTTATCGACCTTTTCGGACCATCTGCTCACCGTTGGTGAACTCGACAGTTCGCCGGAGCGCGAAGCAAAAATTAGCGGTGTTCCGGTGACAATCAGGCTATACGCCACCAACTGGACCTGGCCCGACTTATGGTATGCCCTGCTTCTCGGCGGGATGGGAGGCATCATTGCAGGTTTACTCTGCTACTACATCATGTGCATCCGCTTGCGGCCTGGGAAAGAGATCCTCACCGGAATCAAACGCGATCAATTCTATGTCGTCTATCAACCCGTCGTGGATACGCAGTCGCTGAAAGTCACCGGGCTGGAGGTGCTGCTGCGCTGGAAACATCCAACAGCGGGGGAAATCCCGCCTGATGCGTTTATTCATTACGCTGAAGCCCAGCACATGATTGTGCCATTGACCCAGCATCTGTTTAAACTGCTGGCGCGAGATGCCCCTGAACTACAAAAAGTCCTCCCTGTTGGTGCAAAGTACGGTATCAATATTGCGCCTGACCACCTGCACAGCAGTAGTTTTAAAGACGACGTTCGCCAGTTAGTCGCCGCGATGCCTCCCAACCACTTCCAGATCGTGCTGGAAATTACCGAACGCGACATGATCCAGCAGCATGAAGCCTCACAGTTGTTTGAATGGTTGCACGCCGCAGGCTTCGAAATTGCAATAGATGACTTCGGTACCGGCCACAGCGCGCTGATCTATCTGGAGCGCTATACCCTGGATTATCTGAAAATCGATCGCGGTTTTATTCACGCCATTGGTACCGAAACCGTCACTTCACCGGTGCTGGATGCAGTACTAACGCTCGCTAAGCGCCTCAATATGATGACGGTGGCCGAAGGGGTGGAAACGCCTGAGCAGGCGAAATGGCTGCATGAACACGGGGTTCGCTTTCTTCAGGGCTATTGGGTCAGCCGCCCAATGCCGCTCGACGAGTTTGTCCAGTGGGTTTCGCAGCCACACACGCTGAAATGGTAAAGCGCCGACGCGTGGATTCACAACAGACGCCACCTGCCCTATTATTCAGGCATAAGTGTGACCTGCGCTGGCAGGTAAGCAAAAGAAGGAATCCCTTTGCAGATAATCGTTCGCATATTGCTGCTGTTTGTCATGTTGATGAGCGCGGGCGCCCAGGCGCAGGCAATCAAAGAGAGCTATGCCTTCGCCGTATTGGGAGAGCCTAAATACGCGTTCAATTTTGATCATTTCGATTATGCCAACCCCGCGGCCCCCAAAGGCGGTCAGATCACGCTTTCCGCCCTCGGCACATTCGATAATTTCAACCGCTATGCCCTGCGCGGTAATCCCGCCGCACGGACCGAACAACTCTACGACACCCTGTTTACCACGTCTGATGACGAACCCGGCAGCTATTATCCACTGATCGCCGAGAGCGCACGCTATGCGGAGGATTATTCGTGGGTTGAAATCACGATCAACCCTCGCGCCCGCTTTCATGATGGAAAGCCCATCATGGCAAAAGATGTCGCCTTTACCTTCAACAAATTTATGACTGAAGGCGTGCCGCAGTTTCGTCTGGTCTACAAAGGCACAACGGTCAAAGCCATTGCGCCGCTGACCGTACGTATGGAACTCGCGAAGCCGGGTAAAGAGGATATGCTCAGCCTGTTCTCGCTGCCCGTAATGCCACAAGCGTACTGGAAAGATCACAAACTCAGCGACCCGCTGTCCAGACCTCCACTGGGCAGCGGTCCTTATCGCATCAGTCAGTGGAAGATGGGCCAGTATATTGTCTATTCGCGCGTGAAGGATTACTGGGCCGCCAATCTGCCGGTCAATCGCGGCCGCTGGAATTTCGATGTCATTCGCTACGACTATTATCTCGACGACAACGTGGCTTTTGAGGCCTTTAAGGCTGGTGCGTTCGATTTGCGCCTGGAAAGCGACGCCAAAAACTGGGCGACACGCTATGTCGGTAAAAACTTTGATAATCAGTACATCATCAAAGATGAACAGAAAAATGAATCGGCGCAGGATACGCGCTGGCTGGCTTTCAACACTCAGCGCCCCGTTTTCAGCGACCGACGCGTCCGTGAAGCCGTTACGCTGGCGTTCGATTTTGAGTGGATGAATAAAGCGCTGTTCTACAACGCCTGGAGCCGGGCAAACAGCTATTTCCAGAACACCGAGTATGCCGCCAGAAACTACCCTGACGCGGCTGAACTGGTACTGCTGGCACCGATGAAAGAGGACCTGCCGCCGGAAGTCTTCAGCCAGATTTATCAGCCTCCCGTGTCTAAAGGTGACGGTTACGATCGGGAAAACCTGTTAAAAGCCGATAACTTACTGAAAGACGCGGGCTGGGAACTGAAAGGTCAGCAGCGGATTAACACCGCCACCGGTAAACCGTTGAGCTTTGAACTGCTCATTTCCGCCGCCAGTAACAGCCAGTGGGTCCTGCCCTTCCAGCATAATCTCCAGCGTCTGGGGATTACGATGAACATTCGCCAGGTGGATAACTCACAACTCACCAATCGCTTGCGCAGTCGGGATTACGACATGATGCCAACCCTGTGGCGCGCGATGCCGTGGCCCAGTTCCGATCTGCAAATCTCCTGGGCGTCCGAATACATCGACTCAAGCTATAATGCCCCCGGCGTGAAAAGTCCGGTGGTCGACAAACTCATCAATCAAATCATCGCGGCGCAAGGGGATAAAAACAAACTGCTGCCGCTTGGGCGCGCGCTGGACAGAGTGCTGACCTGGAATTACTACATGCTGCCGATGTGGTACATGGCGGAAGACCGACTGGCATGGTGGGATAAATTCTCTCGTCCTGCCATTCGTCCAATTTATACCCTCGGTCTGGATAACTGGTGGTATGACGTGAACCGGGCGGCGAAGTTGCCTGCCGCCAGACGACAGGGAGAATAAATGGGCGCGTACCTGATTCGCCGTTTGTTGCTGGTTATCCCGACGCTCTGGGCGATTATCACCATCAACTTTTTCATCGTGCAAATTGCCCCTGGCGGCCCGGTCGACCAGGCGATTGCCGCCATTGAATTTGGGCAGACGAGCGCACTGCCCGGTGCCGGAAGCGAAGGCATTCGCGCCAGCCACGCCCGGACCGGGGTGGGGAATATCAGCGACAGCAACTATCGCGGAGGGCGCGGCCTTGACCCTGAAGTGATTGCCGAAATCACCCAACGCTACGGTTTTGATAAGCCACTGCACGAGCGCTATTTCACCATGCTGTGGAATTACATTCGCTTCGATTTCGGCGACAGCCTGTTTCGTAGCGCCTCGGTGCTAACGCTCATCAAAGAGAGTCTGCCGGTGTCAGTTACCCTGGGGCTGTGGAGTACGCTTATCATCTATCTGGTGTCGATTCCGTTGGGGATCCGCAAGGCCGTGCATAACGGCAGCCGGTTCGACGTCTGGAGCAGCGCGTTTATTATCATCGGCTACGCTATCCCGGCGTTTCTGTTCGCAATACTGTTGATTGTCTTCTTTGCCGGCGGCAGCTATTACGATCTCTTCCCGCTGCGTGGTCTGGTCTCGGCGAATTTTGACTCCCTGCCCTGGTATCAGAAGATAACCGACTATCTGTGGCACATCACCTTACCCGTCCTTGCGACCGTCATTGGCGGGTTTGCCGCATTGACCATGCTGACCAAAAATTCCTTTCTCGATGAGGTCCGTAAACAGTACGTCGTCACCGCCCGAGCCAAAGGGGTGAGTGAGGGGAATATCCTGTGGAAGCACGTTTTTCGCAACGCCATGCTGCTGGTGATCGCCGGTTTTCCAGCCACGTTTATCAGTATGTTTTTCACCGGTTCGCTGCTGATTGAAGTGATGTTCTCACTCAATGGTCTGGGACTGTTGGGCTATGAGGCAACGGTTTCACGAGACTACCCGGTGATGTTTGGTACGCTGTACATCTTCACCCTGATTGGCCTGCTGCTGAATATTCTCAGTGATATCAGCTATACGCTGGTCGATCCGCGTATTGATTTTGAGGGACGCTGATGGCCCATTTAAGCCCCGTCAATCAGGCCCGCTGGGCACGTTTTCGCCATAATCGTCGTGGTTTCTGGTCGCTGTGGATTTTTCTCGTCTTGTTTGGTCTGAGCCTGTGCTCTGAGCTGATTGCTAACGACAAACCGTTACTGGTGCGCTACGACGGAAGCTGGTATTTCCCGCTGGTCAAAAACTACAGTGAGAGCGATTTCGGCGGCCCACTGGCAACGAGGGCGGATTACCAGGACCCGTGGCTGAAGCAACAACTGGAAAACCGCGGTTGGGTTCTCTGGGCACCGGTGCGCTTTGGGGCGAACAGCATCAACTTTGCGACCGACACCCCCTTCCCCTCTCCCCCTTCGGCGCAAAACTGGCTGGGTACCGATGCCAACGGCGGCGACGTGCTGGCGCGAGTGCTTTACGGCACGCGTATTTCCATTCTTTTTGGCCTGATGCTTACCCTGTGTTCAAGCGTCATGGGCGTGCTGGCCGGGGCGCTACAGGGCTATTACGGTGGCAAAGTGGATCTCTGGGGCCAGCGGTTTATTGAGGTCTGGTCGGGTATGCCGACGCTTTTCCTGATCATTTTGCTCTCCAGCGTTGTGCAACCCAATTTCTGGTGGCTGCTGGCAATTACCGTGCTGTTTGGCTGGATGAGCCTGGTGGGCGTGGTGCGCGCAGAGTTCTTACGCACGCGCAATTTTGACTATATCCGGGCCGCCCAGGCGCTCGGCGTCAGTGACCGCAGTATTATCTTTCGCCACATGCTACCCAACGCGATGGTTGCCACCCTGACCTTCTTACCGTTCATTTTATGCAGCTCTATCACCACCCTGACGTCGCTGGATTTCCTCGGCTTTGGTTTGCCGTTGGGCTCTCCTTCGCTGGGCGAGTTGCTCCTGCAAGGTAAAAATAACCTGCAAGCGCCGTGGCTGGGCATTACAGCCTTCCTGTCCGTGGCCATTTTACTCTCGCTACTGATCTTTATCGGCGAGGCCGTCCGTGACGCATTCGATCCCAACAAGGCGGTGTAACATGACGCAACCTTTGCTCGCCATTGACAATCTGACGCTGGGATTTCGCAAGCAGGAGACGGTCCGCACCGTGGTTAACGCGATTTCCTTGCGCGTGGAGGCCGGCGAAACGCTGGCGCTGGTGGGAGAATCCGGCTCCGGCAAGAGCGTTACCGCGCTGTCGATTCTGCGCCTGTTGCCTACCCCGCCCGCAGTGTATCTCGGCGGCGACATCCGTTTTCACGGGGAATCCTTACTGCATGCCAGTGAGCAGACCCTGCGCGGCGTACGCGGCAACAAAATCGCCATGATTTTCCAGGAGCCGATGGTGTCGCTGAACCCGCTTCACAATCTCGAAAAACAGCTCTATGAAGTGCTTTCCCTGCACCGGGGAATGCGTCGGGAAGCGGCACGTGCGGAGATATTGAGCTGTCTCGACCGGGTCGGCATTCGCCAGGCGGCAGCACGGCTGGGTGATTACCCGCACCAGCTTTCCGGCGGCGAACGCCAGCGGGTGATGATTGCAATGGCGCTGTTAACGCGACCCGAGTTGCTCATCGCTGATGAGCCAACCACCGCGCTGGATGTCTCGGTACAGGCGCAAATCCTGCAACTGCTGCGCGAACTCCAGCACGAGCTGAATATGGGGATGCTGTTCATCACCCATAACCTCAGTATTGTCAGGAAGCTCGCCGACTGCGTGGCGGTGATGCAAAACGGGCAATGCGTTGAGCAAAACCGCGCCGCTCCCCTTCTCCGCGCACCGACACATCCCTACACGCAGAAGTTGCTCAACAGCGAACCGGCAGGCGATCCGGTTCCATTGCCGCAGGGGCAGTCCCCCCTTCTCAGGGTTGAGGATTTGCGCGTCGCGTTCCCCATTCGTAAGGGTATCCTTAAGCGCGTGGTGGCGAACAATGAAGTGGTGAAAGGCATCAGTTTCAGTCTGCAACCGGGTGAAACGCTGGGGCTGGTGGGGGAATCAGGCTCGGGAAAAAGCACTACCGGGCTGGCGCTCCTGCGGCTTATTACCTCTCAGGGCAGCATAGAATTTGACGGTCAACAGTTACAACATCTTAAGCGCCGACAACTGCTGCCCGTGCGTCATCGTATCCAGGTGGTCTTCCAGGATCCCAACTCCTCGCTGAATCCGCGACTGAGCGTACTGCAAATCATTGAGGAGGGACTGCGCGTTCACCAGCCAGCGCTCTCAGCCGAACAGCGTGAGCAGCAGGTCATGGCCGTGATGGCCGAAGTGGGACTGGATGCCGACACGCGTCACCGCTATCCGGCGGAGTTTTCCGGCGGTCAGCGCCAGCGTATCGCGATTGCCAGAGCGCTGATCCTCAAGCCGTCATTGATTGTTCTTGATGAACCCACATCGTCTCTCGATCGAACCGTGCAGGCGCAAATTCTCGCGTTGTTGAAATCGTTGCAGCAAAAGCACCGCCTGGCCTATATCTTCATCAGCCACGATCTGCACGTGGTACGCGCGTTATGCCATCAGGTGATTGTGCTGAGACAGGGAGAGGTTATCGAGCAGGGGCAATGCGAGCACGTTTTTAGCGCACCGCAGCAGGCGTATACGCGTCAGCTTCTCACGCTAAGCTGACGCTCAAAATGGATTGTTGTTAGAAAATGGTTCGGCAATGGCCACGCCAAAGTTCTTCAGACGACAGGTCGCGGCAAACTCGTCCTGACGATTTACAAACAGGCACGGCTCGCCTTCACACTCCAGTACAGAGCAAGGGACTTCGATATCGCTGAGCGCCTGACTCAGTTTATGCATCACCGGCCAGGCGCTGTCGCCATCCGGACTCAGCAGTTTAAGTGCGACCAGACTGTTTTCGACGCTCTGGCCATTTTGCGGAATCGGTTCAACTTTCGAACCTGCGAAACCCGCTGACCAACGATAGTTCTGTGGTAAGCGATGAACGATTGAGAGCTGTAATGTTGTCACTTTCTTTCCCCGGAAGCACAATCACTTCACAATTTATTTACATCCATATTAACACATCATTGACAATCCGTCCTTAAACGGTTGCATAACGTGACGATCCTTATCCCGCGTGGCCTGTATAGTCGGTATGGCCTTTATTAAAATAGCGGTTTCCAGTCGGGACGGGAGCGCGGGCTATATGTACCCGTTTCTGCGATCTAACTCAACCTTTTTAACTACAATGATGTGACTTTTTACATAAATTGATTTTACATAAAATAAACATATATCGGGGAAATGATGGAATTGTCGTTGACGTACATCAACAAAGGAAGCCGAACGGCTCCCATGTTGTGTCTTTGATCACCGTTTTTTCGGGCGGCTCGCATAGAGATAGAACAAAATTGAACAACTTGCACAAAAAGCAATGGACCAAATCATCGGCCAGGCCGAGTTAAACGTCGCCAGTGAGAGCAACGCGCCGACGAGCGCGCCAATGCCAAAGCGGAAGGTGCCTGCCAGCGACGAGGCCGTTCCCGCCATATGGGGAAACTCATCGAGGATCACCGCCATCGCGTTGGAGGAGATCATCGACACGCAGCCGACAAAGACCGCCACACCCAGCACCAGCGCCCAGAAACCGACGCCAAACAGCGCGCTGAGCACCATCCACACCGCCATCACCAGTTGGATCCACAAGCCGGTACGGAACATGTTCAGCGCCCCGATCCGACGCACAAAGCGACTGTTAAAAATCGTCATAATGAACAAAAAGACGATGTTCAGGGCGAAATAGTAGCCAAAATCCTGCGGCGATACGTGGTTGATTTCGATATACACGAAAGGCCCGGCGCTGAGAAATGAGAACATCCCGGCAAAGCTAAAACCGCTGGCCAACATATAGCTCAACACCCGCTTATGGCGAAACAACGAGGCGAAGTTACCTATCGTCGTGCGAATATGAAACGGCTGGCGCTTTTCAACCGGCAGCGTCTCTTTAATGAGTGTCGCGATCATAACTGAGGCCAGCACCGCTGCGATCGCCAGGATCCAGAAGATGTAGTGCCAGCTCAGCCATACCAGCACCCAACCGCCGATAATCGGCGCCATCAGCGGCGCAATCGTGGTCACCAGCATGACGAATGACATCATGCGGGAGAACTCTTCTTTCGGGTACATATCGCGCATCAGCGCATTGATCACCACGCTGGCCGCGGCTGCCGCCAGGCCGTGAAAGAATCGCATGACAATCAGTTGATCGATGGTCTGCGCCAGCGCGCAGGCCACAGCCGCAGCGGCGAACACCAGCGTGCCGCCGAGGATCACCGGTTTGCGCCCGAGGCTATCCGCCATCGGTCCATACAGCAACTGCCCTACGGCGAAGCCCAGTATATAGGTGCTGAGTGTCATCTGCGCACTGCCTGCCGGCACGCCAAACTGCTCGGAGATCACCGGTAGCGCCGGAAGATACATATCGATCGACAGCGGCATCAGCATAGCCAGCAGACCGAGAATAAAAACAATGGCAAAAGACGAGTGCTGCCGGGTGGTCACAAAAAACTCCTGAATTTGTCAGAGGGAGGTTAAAAACCTGGCCTGTCTGGCTTAGCCAACGCTGGCAATTTCCGCGTCAGTCAATGGACGATACTCACCCGGTTCAAGGTCAGCATCGAGAGTAATGGCGCCGATTCGCTCGCGGTGCAGTCCGACAACATGGTTGCCCACGGCGGCAAACATTCGTTTCACCTGATGATAGCGCCCTTCGCTGATGGTCAGACGCACCTGCGTGGGAGTCATAACCTCAAGCACCGCCGGTTTCGTGAGATCTTTCTCGTTATGTAGCTGCACGCCTTTCGCAAACTGCGCGGCGGTATCATCAGCAACCGGCGACTCCAGCGTGACCAGATAGGTTTTCTCGCAGTGATGACGTGGCGAAGTGATACGATGCGACCACTGCCCATCGTCGGTCATCAGCACCAGACCGGTGGTGTCGATATCCAGGCGACCCGCAGCGTGTAATTTATGTGCGACCGGCTCATCCAGGAAGTAAAGGATCGTCGGATGATCCGGGTCATCGGTCGAACACACGTAGCCCTGGGGTTTATTAAGCATAAAGTAACGAGGGCCGTTTTGCTGAACCAGCGTGTTGCCATCATATTCTACGTCGTGTTCTGGCAGCAGTTTGAACGCGGTATTTCGGATGATTTCACCATCCACGGTAACACGGCTACCGCGGATCTCGCGCCCGGCAATAGCGCGGCTGACGCCGAGTTGCTGAGCGATAAATTTATCAAGTCGCATGAGTGTGATTTTGCCTGTAAAAATACGGGAATCGGGCCATTGCCCGAAAAGTGGAGCCGTTATCTGCCCAGTATAGCGGGCTAACAACATCCCTCAAGGGAAAACGATTCGTGGCATACTATACCCGAGTTCGTTACGTATTGTGAGACCATGATTTTTACACTTCGCCCCTACCAGCAAGAAGCTGTGGATGCCACGCTCAACCATTTCCGCCGCCATCGTACGCCTGCGGTGATTGTTCTCCCCACCGGCGCCGGTAAAAGCCTGGTGATTGCTGAACTGGCGCGCGTCGCCAGGGGGCGTGTGCTGGTGCTGGCACATGTGAAAGAGCTGGTGGCGCAAAACCATGCCAAATACTGCGCGCTGGGACTGGAGGCCGATATTTTTGCCGCCGGACTCAAGCGCAAAGAGAGCCACGGCAAAGTGGTGTTTGGCAGCGTCCAGTCCGTGGCCCGTAACCTGGACGCCTTCCAGAGCGAGTTTTCGCTGCTGATTGTCGATGAGTGCCATCGCATCGGCGATGACGAAGAGAGCCAGTATCAGCAGATCCTCACTCATCTGCGCAATGCCAATCCCCATATTCGCCTGCTGGGGCTGACCGCCACGCCTTTTCGTCTGGGTAAAGGCTGGATCTATCATTTCCACTACCACGGTATGGTACGCGGCGACGACAAGGCGCTGTTTCGCGACTGCATTTATGAGCTGCCGCTGCGCTATATGATTAAGCACGGCTATCTCACACCGCCGGAACGACTCGACATGCCAGTGGTTCAGTACGATTTCAGCCGCCTGCAGGTGCAGAGTAATGGTCTGTTTAGCGAAGCCGATCTGAACCGGGAGCTGAAAAGGCAGCAGCGCATCACGCCGCACATCATCAGCCAGATTGTCGAATTTGCCCAGACCCGCAAAGGGGTGATGATATTTGCCGCCACCGTCGAGCACGCCAAAGAGATTGCCGGACTGCTCCCCAAAGAGGATTCTGCGCTGATTACTGGCGACACTCCCGGCCCTGAACGCGACGAACTGATAGAGGCGTTCAAAGCCCAGCGTTTTCGCTATCTGGTCAACGTTTCCGTCTTAACCACCGGCTTCGATGCCCCGCACGTCGATCTCATCGCGATCCTGCGCCCCACGGAGTCGGTCAGTCTGTACCAACAAATTGTGGGCCGCGGCCTGCGCCTCGCGCCAGGAAAAACGGACTGTTTGATTCTCGATTACGCCGGTAATCCGCACGACCTCTATTCCCCGGAAGTGGGCAGTCCGAAAGGCAAGAGTGACAACGTGCCGGTACAGGTCTTTTGCCCGGCCTGCGGCTTCGCCAACACCTTCTGGGGAAAAACCACCGCTGACGGTACCCTGGTAGAACATTTCGGACGCCGCTGTCAGGGCTGGTTTGAAGATGATGAGGGACACCGCGAGCAGTGCGATTTTCGCTTTCGCTTTAAAAATTGCCCGCAGTGTAATGCCGAAAACGACATTGCCGCCCGCCGATGCCGGGAATGCGATACGATCCTCGTCGATCCGGACGACATGCTGAAAGACGCGCTGAAGCTGAAAGACGCGCTGGTGCTCCGTTGTAGCGGCATGACGTTGCAACACGGCCATGACGAGAAAGGTGAATGGCTGAAAATCACCTACTACGACGAAGACGGCGCGGATGTCAGCGAACGCTTTCGCTTACAAACCCCGGCCCAGCGTACCGCGTTTGAACAACTGTTTATTCGCCCGCATACCCGCACACCCGGCGTGCCGCTACGCTGGATTACGGCGGCGGATATCCTCGCGCAGCAGCCATTGTTACGTCATCCCGACTTTGTGGTGGCGCGAATGAAAGGTCAGTACTGGCAGGTGCGGGAAAAAGTGTTCGATTACGAGGGACGTTTCCGTCGGGCACATGAATTACGCGGTTAATCGTACTTTTGATTGATGTAACGGGCGTTTGAGGATAGAATCTCGCCCGCTTTTGCATACGCAAAGCAGATCACTTACCTGTTGCTGGGTCGCCTGTAACAGGAATTATTAAAGAGAGATTTAAATGTTTACTATCAACGCTGAAGTACGTAAAGAGCAGGGTAAGGGTGCGAGCCGCCGCCTGCGTGCCGCTAACAAGTTCCCGGCAATCATCTATGGTGGCAAAGAAGCCCCGATTGCTATCGAACTGGACCACGATTCCATCATGAACATGCAAGCTAAAGAAGGTTTCTATAGCGACGTTCTGACTATCGTTGTTGACGGTAAAGAAGTGAAAGTTAAAGCTCAGGCTGTACAGCGTCACGCGTTCAAGCCGAAGCTGACTCACATCGACTTCGTTCGCGCGTAATCGCCAACAGGTTGAAGAAAAACCCCGCTCCGGCGGGGTTTTTTTATGGCGCTTAGTTACCGCCTGAGGTGCGACGCTGAAGCTGATCGCGCAGGTTCGGCGGCGTGCCTTTAATGGTCAACGTATCGGTGGCTGGGTCCCAGAAAATGCGCTCGCCCAACAGCATCGCGTCAAAGTTAATGGTTAACCCACCGCCGCTACCGGCATATTTGGTCAGTTGACGCAGCGTGCTGCGATCGGCCGGGAAGCTCTCTTCCAGTTCATAGCCTTTCTCTGCCGTAAACTCGCTAAAGCTCACTTCACTGACGCCGGAAAGCTCTTTTGACAGCGACTCCAGCTCAATCTCTTCACCAGCCTGGAGCTGCTCGTTGCAGTAGCTGTACACCTGCTGACGCACGTTCTGACGCTCGGCCTTATCCAGTTGCGCCTCGGCGGTGAAGTCATCGACCGCCTGCAGCAGTCCGCGGTTTTGCGCCTTCGCGTTGAGACCTTCGCTGGCACCGAGGAAATCCATAAAGAAGTCAGCCACTTTGCGCCCTACCCGGCCTTTCAGGAAGGTCAGATAGCGAGTGGATTCCGGATTGGTTTCCCATTCAGTCAGATCGATACGCGCGACGATATCGGCATGGTTGATATCCAGATAGTGCGTCGGGTTGATATCCAGGTTTTCATTGACGCGCATGCTGCTTAAGTTGTTCAGCACCGCCACCAGTAAATACTCTACCGCCAGGTAGCGATAATGACAGAACAGCACAATGCCGCCGTCCGCGAACGGGTATTTAGCAAGTTCGTCACGCAAACGTCCGGTTGCCGCACGGCTAAAGGCGAGAAAATCCTCCTCACCCTGACGCTGCAAGCGCAGCGCTTGCGCCAGTTCACTCTCTTCGCTGAACAGGCCATACGCTTTGTTTTTCGCGCTATAGACCCGATGCAACTCAGCCATCATATCGACAACGGTGTTTGTCGGTTCCAGTAATGAATCGCGCAGGACCAGCTCAAGGTTTTGCTCATCACGCTTGATAAGCTGGTGCAGGGCAATCTGGTTGATATCCAGACTCATGATAAACTCTCCTTAAAGACCGGGCAGTATTCAACCACCACCGGCGAGGCGACGCAACAGAAGATGCAGCGCCATTTTACCTGTCGCACGGTAACGCGAATTATTGAGGATAAAAAAGCGGAAAAAAAACTGTTGCTACGGTAATATGTTGCCCTTTCATGAATAAACTGATTTCGATTTATGCCACAAATCTCCCGCTATAGTGACGAACACGTTGAACAACTGCTCACCGAGATGCTCAACGTACTTGAAAAACATAAGGCACCGACTGACCTTTCCCTGATGGTGTTGGGAAACATGGTCACCAACCTTATTAATACCAGCATTGCCCCGGCTCAGCGCCAGGCGATTGCGAACTCTTTTGCCCGCGCGTTGCAGTCCTCGGTAAACGACGACAAAGCGCACTAAAAGCCGACTTCGGGGAAACGAACGACAAGTTATGGTAACTCACCGTCAGCGCTACCGTGAAAAAGTCTCCCAGATGGTTAGCTGGGGGCACTGGTTTGCACTGTTCAACATTCTGCTGGCCATTGTGCTCGGCAGCCGTTACCTGTTTGTCGCCGACTGGCCGACAACGCTGGCAGGTCGCGTTTACTCTTATCTGAGTATCGTCGGTCATTTCAGCTTTCTGGTGTTTGCCACCTATCTGCTGATCCTGTTCCCGCTGACGTTCATTGTGATGTCCCAGAGGCTGAT
Source organism: Citrobacter amalonaticus Y19 (assembly GCF_000981805.1). NCBI lineage: Bacteria > Pseudomonadati > Pseudomonadota > Gammaproteobacteria > Enterobacterales > Enterobacteriaceae > Citrobacter > Citrobacter amalonaticus. The sequence continues at coordinate 2,546,023 of NZ_CP011132.1, forward strand.
GCGTTTCCTGTCAGCCATTCTGGCGACGGCCGGAATGACGCTTCTGCTGATCGACAGCGAAGTGTTTACCCGTTTCCACCTGCATCTTAATCCCATCGTCTGGGAACTGGTGATTAACCCCGACCAGAATGAGATGGCGCGCGACTGGCAGCTGATGTTTATCAGCGTGCCGGTTATCCTGCTGATTGAAATGCTGTTTGCGACCTGGAGCTGGCAAAAACTGCGCAGCCTGACGCGGCGTCGCCACTTCGCCAAGCCGCTGGCCGCCTTCTTCTTTGTGTCATTTATTACCTCGCATGTGGTCTATATCTGGGCGGATGCCAATTTCTATCGCCCGATCACCATGCAGCGCGCCAATCTGCCGCTCTCTTATCCGATGACCGCGCGCCGGTTTCTGGAAAAACATGGCCTGCTGGATGCGCAGGAGTATCAGCGCCGTCTGGTTGAGCAGGGAAATCCGGAAGCCGTGTCTGTGCAGTATCCGCTGAGCGAGTTACGTTATCGCGATATGGGCACCGGGCAAAACGTCCTGCTGATCACCGTCGATGGCCTGAACTACTCGCGCTATGAAAAACAGATGCCTGCCCTCGCCGGATTTGCCGAGCAGAACATTGCCTTCACGCGCCACATGAGTTCCGGCAACACCACCGATAACGGCATTTTTGGCCTGTTCTACGGCGTGTCGCCGAGCTATATGGACGGTATTCTGTCCACCCGAACGCCTGCGGCACTGATTTCGGCGCTGAATCAACAAGGCTATCAGCTGGGGCTGTTCTCCTCCGATGGCTTTACCAGTCCGCTGTACCGCCAGGCACTGCTGTCTGACTTCTCGATGCCAAGCGTTCAAACGCAGTCCGACGAGCAGACCGCCAGCCAGTGGATCAACTGGCTGGGCCGTTACGCACAGGAAGATAACCGCTGGTTCTCGTGGGTTTCGTTTAACGGCACCAACCTTGACGACAGCAACCAGACGACTTTCACCCGCCGTTACGCCCGCGCGGCGGGGGATGTGGATAAACAGATCAACCGCGTGCTCGGTGCGCTGCGCGAGTCCGGCAAACTGGATAACACGGTGGTGATTATTACTGCCGGTCGCGGCGTCGCGCTAAGCGATGAAGAGAGAAACTTTGCCTGGTCACGCGGCCACCTGCAGGTTCCGCTCATCATTCACTGGCCGGGAACCCCCGCGCAGCGGATCAACAGCCTGACCGATCATACTGATGTCATGACCACGCTGATGCAGCGTCTGCTCCACGTCAGCACGCCTGCCAATGAGTATTCGCAAGGACAGGATCTGTTCAACGCCAATCGTCGCCACTACTGGGTGACGGCGGCCGATCTCAGTACGCTGGCGATCACTACGCCTGAGATGACGCTGGTGCTGAACAACAACGGCAAGTACCAGACTTACGATTTACGCGGTGAGAAGATTAAAGATCAGAAACCGCAGTTGAGTCTGCTGTTGCAGGTGTTGACAGACGAGAAGCGTTTTATCGCTAACTGATTTATTATTAATCAGTTAGCCAGATGTCCCCTTGCATTCGGTGCGGAAAGCGGTAGTATTACCTCCCACGAGTCGGCACGTAGCGCAGCCTGGTAGCGCACCGTCATGGGGTGTCGGGGGTCGGAGGTTCAAATCCTCTCGTGCCGACCAAAATTCCCCAAAAAAGCCACGCCCATCAGGGCTGGCTTTTTATTATTCCTTCTCATAAGCGTTGAATTCGATTCGAGTTAGGGAAAGGAATAATGTTACAATCCCGGTTTTTGCACAGCCGAACCTATTGCTTATGTGGCATCACTTCATTAAGTACACTTCCGTAGGCGTGATCAACACATTGATTCACTGGGTAGTTTTTGCTATCTGCATCTACGTTTTTCATACCCATCAGGCGCTGGCAAACTTCCTGGGCTTCAGCATTGCGGTGAGTTTTTCTTTTTATGCCAATGCCCGATTTACCTTCAAGCAATCGACCACAACGCGTCGCTATCTGCTGTATGTCGGTTTTATGGGCCTGCTCAGTATTCTGACGGGCTGGGGGGCTGAGAAGTGCGGTTTCCCGCCGCTGGTGACGCTGGTCGCGTTCTCAGCCATTAGCCTCATTTGTGGATTTATCTATTCCAGATTCATTGTATTCAAGGACGCACGATGAAAATTTCACTGGTCGTTCCTGTCTTCAACGAAGAAGAAACCATTGGTCTCTTTTACAAAACGGTGCGCGAATACGACGCGCTAAAAGAGCATGACATCGAAATTGTGTTCATTAACGATGGCAGTACCGATGCGACGGAATCCATCGTTAACGCCCTCGCCGTTGCCGACCCACTCGTTGTCCCGCTTTCGTTTACGCGAAATTTTGGCAAAGAACCGGCGCTGCTTGCCGGACTCGACAACGCCAGTGGCGACGCCGTGATTCCGATGGATGTCGATCTCCAGGACCCTGTCGAAGTCCTCCCTCACCTGATTCAAAAATGGCAGGAAGGGGCGGACATTGTGCTGGCTAAACGTTCCGATCGCTCCGTCGATGGCCGCCTGAAGCGTAAAACCGCCGAGTGGTTCTACAAACTGCACAATAAAATCAGTACACCGCATATCGAAGAAAACGTCGGCGATTTTCGGCTAATGAGTCGTGAAGTGGTGGACAACATTAAACAAATGCCAGAACGCAATTTGTTCATGAAAGGGATTTTGTCCTGGGTTGGCGGCAAAACTGACATCGTCCTCTACGCGCGCGCCACTCGCTGTGCCGGGAAGAGTAAATTTAACGGCTGGAAGCTGTGGAACCTGGCGCTGGAAGGGATCACCTCTTTTTCCACCTTTCCTCTGCGTATCTGGACCTACATTGGCCTCGCGGTTGCCCTGTTTTCTTTCACCTACGGCGCGGGAATGGTAATAGATACGCTTCTGTGGGGAAATCCCGTGCGTGGCTATTCTTCCCTGATTGTGTCAATCCTGTTTCTGGGAGGCGTTCAACTTATTGGTATCGGCGTACTGGGTGAGTACATCGGGCGAATCTATGTCGAAACCAAGAAGCGGCCCCGATACATCCTGAAAAAACGTAAAACGATGGACCACGATTCAGACAAGGATAACTGATGTTAAAGCATGTTAATAAAAGCATTCTTTTAATTGCCTTTTTTGCCGTATTTGTTCTGGAGTGGTTCACCCCCATTCACTCCGATGATTACCGTTATGCCCTGCTGGGCATCTCGTTTGATGCGCACCTGCATCACTACCTGACCTGGAGCGGGCGCGTGGTGGCTGATTTTGTCAGCGCGCTGTTACTCGCCACCGGGTCTCGTGGTTTCGTCTCGACCATGACGGGTCTTGTCGTTGTCGCGTTCTGCTATTTCATTGTGAAAACACCGACGGGCACGCTGAAATGGCAAAAGCATGATGCGCTGATTTTTACCCTTGTTTTTCTGACCTTTTGGGTCGCTAACCCGAATATTGGACAAACGGTTTTCTGGATCGTTGGCAGCGCAAACTACCTGTGGACGAATCTGTTCGTCGCCGCATGGATATGGAATCTGTACCGCATACAACGACAGCGCGAAGAGCGTATGCATGTTGGTATGCTGTTGCTCGGACTGCTGGCGGGCTGTTCCAATGAAAGCGTCGCACCTTTTGTCGTTGGCCTCGCCCTTCTGGCTATCGTGTACGATTACTGGCAAGAGAAACGCGTCATTGCGAATAAAATTGCTTACTTTTTGTCCGCACTGGTAGGTGCCAGTATTTTGATTTTCTCACCCGGCAATTTTATTCGCGCCCAAGGCGCGCATACCGTCTGGTACGATAAATCGATCGTTGAAAGAATCACGATTCATCTGAGCGATCGCTTCTTTAGCCACCTGGCGCTGGTCTGGATTTCGTATGTGGTGCTGGTTTTACTGGCGATTCTTTTGTTCGTAGCGAAACGACAGGGACATCGCATTAAAAGTGCGAATCTCAGCATGGTCGGGTTAATGCTGCTGGTGGGACTGGGGACCTCGTTTATCATGGTGGCCTCTCCGTCGTATCCCGACCGGGTCATGCTGTCGACATTTTTATTCTTCCTGCTGGCCCTCTCTTTCCTCGCGAGGGAAGTCGTCACGGTAGCCGGCCCGGGCGTCATGAAGGGTGTCTATGCCGTTACAGGCCTGATGGCCACGGTATTCCTCTGGTCATACGCCTTAATGTTTGCCGCTTATACGCGCGTTTATCAGCAAGATTTTGTTCGTGTGAGTATCGTTAAGAACCAACTCAGTCAGGGGCACAAGGACTTTACCGTGCCTGATTTCCACTTTTTGAAAATGCAAAACAGCGGCGGGCATTTCGGTTTCTTTCACGATCCGCAGGTCTATGGCCGTTATTTTGGCGCAGGGAATGTGGAAAAGGAAAAGGTCAACTTCGATTACTCCGTGCGGGCAAACGGTAAGCAGCAAGCGCTCGGTGACGATGCCACGGCCTGGTTCAATAACCGTGGCGATTTAATGCTGGTGAGCAAACGTCCGTTAGCCGGCACCGTGCAGGTGAAGAGCGCATCGTCCGACTCGTCGCTCTCGCTTGCGCGCTTTAGCGCCGCCAAAATTAACGATGAATACTGGTATTTCAGCGCGATACCAAAGGAAGACGTGACTCACGTCGCGCTACACCCTTAAATCGCATAGCCTCTCATGACGATGAGAGGCTCCCTCTCCCCCCTTTTCCCGACAGGTTTTACTTCTTACCCATGCGTAATCTGGGGTAATATTTCACCCTCTTATCGATGCGGTGAATCTGGACGATTCGTGATCGAATAACAATAATGATTCTACTAAAATCTCGGGAGATAATTATGCCTGAATCACTGCCTTTTCAGGTGCTGGTGGTAGATGACCACCCTCTTATGCGTCGTGGTATCCGTCAGTTACTGGAACTGGATCCGACATTTGAGGTGGTTGCCGAAGCGGGCGATGGCGCAACAGCGATTGATCTGGCAAACCGTCTCGATCTGGATTTGATTCTGCTTGATCTGAATATGAAAGGATTGAGCGGTCTGGATACGTTGAACGCCCTTCGCCGCGATGGGATCACGGCGCAGATCATTATTCTCACCGTTTCGGATTCAGCCAGCGACATTTATGCCCTGATTGATGCTGGCGCGGATGGCTATCTGTTAAAAGACAGCGATCCGGAAGTCCTGCTGGACGCCATTCGCACAGGTGCCAATGGCGGTAAGGTGTTCAGCGAACGCGTCAGTGACTATCTGCGTGAGCGTGAAATGTTTGGTGAGGAGGACGATCCGTTCAGCATGCTGACCGAGCGTGAGCTGGATGTCCTGCACGAACTGGCACAGGGACTGTCCAACAAGCAGATTGCCTCGGTCCTCAACATTTCCGAACAAACCGTGAAGGTGCATATCCGCAACCTGTTACGCAAGCTCAACGTACGCTCGCGCGTTGCCGCCACCATTCTGTTTTTACAAACCCGAGGGCTACAGTAATTCAGCAACACCCGGCCAGAGCGTTCAATCCAGCCGGGTGGTGGTTACTCACTCTTTGGTGATAAGTGCTGCATTGCCTGCGCGATACTGCGCTCAATCACCGCACGACGCGTATCGTTCGCTGGCAGCATCTTCAGCATCATCTCCCAGGCGGCAACCGCATCGCCAAAACGTTCCTGCTCGTAGGCATTGAAAGCGTACATGCTCAGGACCCGCACATTGGCGTGATCGCTACGGACCAGCTCTCGCAGCAGCTCCCCTCCCCGACGGTTATCATCAGGATCGGAAGAGCGGGTCAGCGCCTCAGCATAGCCCAGCGCCGCATCGCTGTTCTTCGGATCGAGTCGATAGGCGTTGGCATACGCCTCGGTAGCGGTACTGGCATTGCCGAGCACCATGCCTATCCGCCCGAGCATTATCCAGCCTTCAACGTTTGTCGCATCACTTTGCAGACGGGTGCGCAGCCCCAGCGCCAGACGCGTCATCTCTTCCTCATCCAGCGGCTGCGCTTTGGGATCCAGCGCGCGCTCCAGCAAGGCCGGGCTTTGCGCCGTCGCCTGCTGCCAGATTGCCACCTGTTTATAGCTCCCGGTCTGGTAATAACTGACGGCACTCACGATGACGGCAATCACAATTCCCGGCAGATAAACCGCCAGCCCGGCGCGTTTGCCCTCCGCTAACGTCATCTCATCCGGGAACACCTCCCGTTTCAGACGTACCCGTCGACGCGAGCGGGCAACGATAATCCAGCCGCCCGCCCCAATTGCCGCTACCGGGAGCACCCACAGCAGGACAGTCAGCGGTGTCAGCGGCGGATCATAGGTGACGAAGTTGCCATAGCGCGCCACCATGTAGTCGACAATCTCTTTCTGACTTTTCCCTTCCTGCATCAGTTCATAGACTTTCTGCCGCAGGTCGGTCGCAATCATTGAGTTGGAATCCGCAATGCTGTTGTTCTGGCACTTCGGGCAGCGCAGTTGTTCAGTCAACTGGCGGAACTGTTGCTCCTGGGTTTCATCTTTAAACTGCATCACGTCAATGGTGGCCAGCGCGTTGGCAGAAAGCAGCAGCATCAGCACACTCAGCAAAATTCTCATTGCGCGGCCTCCTTGCCGTATTTCTCCCACAGCGGCTTGATCTCATTCTCCCAGACGCGGGCGTTCAGATCCCCGGCATGGCGATAGCGAATAATGCCTTTACCGTCGATCAGGAAGGTTTCCGGCGCGCCATAGACCCCGAGATCGAGGCCCAGCATGCCGTCGCCGTCAAACAGGCTCAGCGCATAGGGATTGCCCAACTCTTTCAGCCAGACGATCGCTTTCTGGCGGTCGTCCTTATAGTTCAGTCCCACCACGCGAATCCCCTGCGCCGACAGCTGGTTCAGATACTGATGCTCAGCGCGGCAGGTCGGGCACCACGTCGCCCAGACGTTAAGTAAGACCGGTTTGCCCTGCGTCAGCACGTCCGCCTCATAATGCTTACCGGGGTTCTCCAGCGACTCGAGTCGAAAGGTCGGTACCGGTTTACCAATCAGCGCCGACTCCAGGTTCGTCGGCGTGTCGCCTTCTGCATTACGCGCCAGTTGCCACAACAGCGCCGCGGCAATCACGAGGAAAATCACAAAGGGAATCAAAAGTACGTTGCGCTTCATACCGCCTCCGACGCCGATTTTTGCGGTTGTACGCGTTTGCGATAACGTGGGTCAAACAGACACAGCAGCCCACCCAGCGCCATCAATATTCCACCCGCCCAGATCCAGCGAATAAACGGTTTATAATACAGACGAACGGCCCACGCGCCGTTATCCAGCTCTTCGCCGAGCGCCGCGTACAGATCGCGGGTGATCCCGCCGTCAATCGCCGCTTCCGTCATCATCGAACTGGTGCTGTTATAAAACCGTTTCTCGGCATGCAGCGTCGCTTCCATCTTGCCATCACGGGTGACGTCGATGATCCCCACCCCGCCGCGATAGTTGGGGCCGGTGACCTCTTTCACATCGCGGAAGGTAAAGCGATATTCATGAATATCGACGCTATCGCCCGCTTTCATGCGGACATCGCGCTCGACGCTGTAGTTCTGGCTGAAGGCGATCCCGACAATGGTCACCGCCAGGCCGACGTGCCCGGCCACCATCCCCCAATAGCTGAGCGTCATTTTCGTGCCACGCGAAATTCGCTGTGCAAGCTCCGCCATCGCCAGCACAAACACCCAGCAGGCCATTGCCAGCCCGACCACCGTCATGGCGACAATCTTGTTCTCAAACAGCCACGGCAACAGCAGAGAGAGCACAAAAGTGCTGACCAGCGCGATGACCAGTAACCGTTGCAGTTTACGCGGTCGATCGCGTCCCCAGCGCACCAGCGGGCCAATGCCCAGCAGCAGGGCAAACGGCGCCATTAGCCAGGTAAACATAGTATTAAAGAACGGTTCGCCGATGGAGATACTGCCCAGCCCAAGCTGCTTATGCACCAGCGGCAGCAGCGTTCCCAGCAGCACCACCAGCATGGCGGCAATCAACAGCACGTTGTTACCGAGCAGCAGCGATTCGCGTGACCAGAGGGCGTTATTCACCCTCGAGCGAACCTTATGCCCGCGCGTGGCAAACAGCAGCAGCGAGCCGCCGATCACCAGTACCATGAAGGCCAGAATAAACATCCCGCGAGACGGGTCGGAAGCAAACGCATGCACCGACACCAGCACGCCCGAGCGCACAAGGAATGTCCCGAGCAGACAGAGCGAGAACGCGCAAATGGAGAGCAGCAGCGTCCACGCTTTGAAACTACCACGCTGTTCAGTGACCGCCAGCGAGTGCATCAGCGCGGTTCCCACCAGCCACGGCATAAACGAGGCGTTCTCTACCGGGTCCCAGAACCACCAGCCACCCCAGCCGAGTTCATAGTAAGCCCATGCCGAGCCCAGCACGATCCCCAGCGTCAGGAAAACCCACGCCGCCAGCGTCCACGGACGCGAAAAACGGGCGAAGGTGCTGTCCAGACGACCGCTCATCAGCGCCGCAATAGCGAACGCGAAGGCGACTGAGAAACCGACATAGCCCATGTACAGCAGCGGCGGATGGAAGATCAGTCCCGGATCCTGTAACAACGGATTCAGATCGCGCCCTTCAATCGGAAAATCCGGCAGCGTGCGGGTAAAGGGATTAGAGGTAAACAGGATAAATAACAGGAAACCGACGCTGACCATCCCCATCACCGCGAGCACGCGGGCAACGATATCCAGCGGCATCCGCTGAGAAAACAGCGCGACGGCAAACGTCCAGCCGCTCATCAGCAACACCCAGAGCAGTAGCGAGCCTTCGTGCGCGCCCCAGGTGGCGGCGACACGATACCAGACGGGCAGTTGCGTATTGGAGTTACTGGCGACATAGAGCACGGTAAAATCATTCACCACAAAGGCGTTGATCAGCACCATAAAGGCACCCATCACCAGGATGAACAACAGCCAGGCGAAAGGTCTTGCCGATGCCATCATCCGCGCGTCGCCGCGTGCCACGCCCCACAGCGGATAGACCGAGAGTAACAACGCAACGCCCAGTGCCAGGCATAACAGCGCATTGCCAATTTCAGGCATCATGGTGTCGTATCCTTATTGACGCTTGCCGGGCGACGATGGTTTTCCTGCATCGCTTTTTCGACTTCCGGCGGCGTGTAGTTCTCATCATGCTTGGCGAGAACCTCTTTCGCGAGGATGTGATTTTTCTCGCCGAGCTCTCCCTGCACCACCACGCCCTGCCCTTCACGGAACAGGTCCGGCAGAATGCCTTCGTAGGTGACATCCACCACCCCTTCGGCGTCGTAGATGCTGAAATTCACCTTCAGCGAATTCGCATCACGCTTCACGCTGCCGGGCATGACCATGCCACCCACCCGCAGCCGTTGCCCCACTTCCGGCATCTGCTGCGTCTCACGTTTACCGTAGATAATCTCACCCGGCGTATAGAACAGGTCGATGTTGGCGCGCAGGGCGTAAAGCACCAGCGTAATCGTCAGCGCTAACCCGACGAGCACGCCGCAGGCAATCCATAAACGGTTTTTACGTCGTATATTCACGCCGCCTCCCGTTGTGTCTGCGCCGCTTGCAGGCGGGCTTCACGCGCCCGTTGTCGGGAAACATCACGCAAGATGGCGCGATGCTGCGTCACGGTATGAATAACCAGTACCGCCAGCGGGATGACGCTCAGCGCCACGGCCAGCCAGACGTAAAAGGCGTAGCCGCCCATCGCAAAAAATTCACTCCAGGATGCAAATGCAGTGGTCATTGGCGGCCCCTTTTTAAAATCAGTTCACTCACCCACGGGCGACGTTTTTCCATCATCAGAATCAGGTTACGCATGCGCATCAGCGACAGCGTGATGAACAGCAGCAGGTAGCCGACAATCGCCAGCCGCAGCGGCGTGCGCATGGCCGGGTCGATGCTTTGCTGCATGCGGGTGGAACCCTGATGCAGCGTGTTCCACCACTCTACCGAATAGTGAATAATCGGCAGGTTCACCACGCCAATCAGCACCAGGATCCCTGCTGCGCGCCCCGCCATTTTACGGTCGTCAAAGGCATGCCACAGGGCAATCGCGCCGACGTAGAGAAACAGCAGCACCAGTTCCGAAGTCAACCGCGCATCCCACACCCACCAGGTGCCCCACATCGGTTTGCCCCAGGTGGAGCCGGTGACCAGTGCGATAAACGTAAACACCGCGCCAATCGGTGCCATCGCGGCCAACGCCAGGTTCGCCATCTTCATCTGCCAGACCAGGCCAATAAACGCCGCCACCGCCATCGAGGCATAAATCCCCATTGACCAGATCGCCGCCGGGACGTGCAGATAAATAATGCGGTAGCTCTGCCCCTGCTGGTAATCCGCTGGCGCAAAACCGAATCCCCAGATCCAGCCTGTTGCCAGCACCACTGCACTGGCAATCGCCAGCCATGGGACAAACCAGCCGCAGATCTGATACAGCCGCGGCGGCATCGCCAGTTGATGAAGTGTTTTCCACATAATTCAGTCACCAGACTCAAACGAATAAAGTTACCGTCATGCCGGATGGCGGCTGACGCCTTATCCGGCCTACATACTGCATACTCTGCCCCTGTAGGCCTGATAAGCGCAGCGCCATCAGGCAACAGGTGGATGGCGGCTGATGCCTTATCCGGCCTACCTTCTTGCTCTTGTAGGCCTGATAAGCACAGCGCCATCAGGCAACGCATTACTGCAAACTAATGCGTAACGCCGCCGCCGTCGCAAAAGGACTCAACGTCGCGCTACCCGCCAGCAGCGCGCCTAAAATCGCCATGTATCCATCCACAGGAAGATGCATGGATGCCGCATCCATTGCGGCGGTCGCAAAAATCAACAACGGGATAGTCAACGGCAGCACCAGTACGCTCAGCAGCACGCCACCGCGCTTTAGCCCAACCGTTAAACCCACCCCCGGCGCACCGAGAAAGCTCAGCGTCGGCGTCCCCAGCAGCAAGGTCAGCGCCATAATTTTCCAGCCGTAGATGTCCATCCCCAGCAGCAACGCCACCAGCGGAGAGAGGATTAACAGCGGCAAACCGGTGACCATCCAGTGGGCCATGACTTTTGCCAGCACCACCATCGGCAAAGGGATCGGCAGCAACATCAGTTGCTCAAGACTGCCGTCCTGCAGGTCATCGCGAAACAGTCGCTCCAGCGCCAGCAGCGAAGCCAGCAGCGCAGCGACCCAGATAATGCCCGGCGCAATACGCGCCAGCAGTTGCGGTTCCGGCCCAATGCTCAGCGGGAACAGCGTAATGACAATCAGAAAGAACCACAGCGGATTAGCAATTTCCGCGCTATGGCGAAAGGCAACGCGCAGTTCGAGACGAAAGATACGCCACATCATTGCCCGCCCCTCTCGTGAGTCAGCGCAATCCGGCGAATGCGGTCCGTGGCGACGTTCATTGGCTGGTGGGTGGTGAGGATAACAATCCCCCCCTCTTCGGTATGCTGCGCCATTCGCTGCGTCAGGCGTTCTACGCCGTTCACATCAATGGCGGTAAAGGGTTCGTCGAGGATCCACAGCGTGGCGTGGGTCAGCCAGAGACGCGCTAACGCCACCCGGCGCTGCTGTCCGGCAGAAAGTTGGTTAACAGGGATATCTTCATATCCGGCAAGGCCGGCCTGCGCCAGCGCCGCGAGACATTGCGCACTGTCACCGTCCTGGTGGAAAAAACGCAGGTTCTCCAACGCCGTCAGCCGGGTTTTGATCCCCGGCTGATGTCCAATCCACAACAGATTTTGATGGTAGCTGTCCCGCACCCGATGCAGCGGTTGCTCCCGCCAGCACACCTCCCCGGCATCAGGACGAGAGAGTCCTGTCAGCAACCGCAACAGGGTCGTTTTCCCTGCGCCGTTGCCGCCGGTGACCTGTATCCACTCCCCTGCGTTGACCTGGAACGACAAATCACTAAACAGGACTCGTTCATCCCGCTCGCAGAGGAGCTTTCTGGCTTCAAGCATACTACCCACTCATTACCACCCCGTCAGAAGCCCGGTTTGACTTCGCGCATATCAGGAAGCTTGTGCGCAATCCCTTTATGGCAATCAATACAGGTTTGCCCGTCTTTCACCGCCTGATCGTGCATTTTCGCGGCGACACTCTTCTGGGCGGTTAAGTCCATGAACTCAAAGTTGTGACAGTTACGACACTCCTGAGAATTGTTATCTTTCATTCTTCGCCATTCATTCTGTGCCATCGTCAGACGATGTGCTTCGAACTTCTGCGGGGTATCAATGAGCCCCAACGCTTTGGCATATAGCTCTTTGCTGGCTTTGATCTTACGGATCATTTTCGGCACAAATTCGTGCGGTACGTGGCAGTCAGGACAGGTCGCGCGTACACCGCTGCGGTTGTTGTAGTGCACGGTTTCCATGTACTCCTGATACACCGTATTGCGCATTTCATGACAGCTAATGCAGAACTCTTCGGTGTTGGCTTTTTCCATCCCGGTGTTAAATCCACCCCAGAAAATAATCCCGCCGACGAACCCGATTAACAGCAGCGTACCCAGCGCCAGGCGACTGGGGCGACGCCACCATTGCCAGAGGCGCTTAATCCGGCCTGGTTTACGGTTAGAATTTTCCATAATGACCTCTTATTTCCCGTAACCTTTCGATGGGGTAAAGGTGTTACCCACAATCGGCGGGGCGTCAGTCTGTGGCACATGACACTGCAAACAGAAATAACGACGCGGCGCCACTTCGGCCAGTACTTTGCCGTCGCTGTCCATAAAGTGAGTTGGACTAATACGCGGCGCACCGGTGGTGCGATAGCTTTCGACACCGTGGCATTGCAGGCAGCGGTTGGTGTTGGTGGTCACCTGGTAACCATCGACGCTATGGGGAATCATCGGCGGCTGATTCACGTAGTTCAGCGGCATACGCTCCTGCTCTTTTTGCATGCGAATCGCCCCTTCCTGTGTTCCCGACACTTCCGGGGACTGGCTAAGATCCACTCCGTTTGCCGCCCAAACCGCACCGCTCACCACCAGGGCCAGCAGGGCTGTCCATTGACACAGCGCTTTCTTCAGGTCATGGCTTTTCATGATTTCGCTCCCGAACTCCATCGTGTAGTTATTGTAAATACGTCCTCAGAACAGACATCCACGCAGCGACCGCAGGCCATGCAATCGCGGCTGGTGACCTGCACCGGGCTTTGCTCATCCAGCACCGGTGCACGTAATACATGCGGTTCCGGGCAAACATGAAAACAGTCCATACAGCGGTTACATTTCTGTCGGTCTTTTGCCGCAACGGTTAACACGCCCTGGCTACCCAGCACGCCATACAGTGCGCCTAAAGGACAAAGATGCCCGCACCAGCCGTGTTCAACGACCAGCAAATCAAATAAAAACAGAGCGATAATCAGCAGTGCGCCGCTACCGAATCCTATCACCAGGCTACGCCCCAGCAGTGAAACAGGGTTAATCCATTCCCACAGTAGCGTCCCGGTCAGCGCTGAACCCACCAGCACGACAACCAGAAGTACGTACCGTATATGACGCGGAATGGTTGCGGACTGATTCAGGTCAAACCTTCTACGTAGCCAGGCCGCAAAATCGGTAATCGGGTTCAGTGGGCAGACCCAACTGCAAAACAATCGCTTTCCTGCCAGGACGTACAGCACCGTAATAATCGCTGCGCCCGTGAGCCCCACTGCAGCGGGCAGATGACCGCTCGCCAGGCTTTGCAGAGTAATCAACGGATCCGTCAGCGGGATCGTATCCAGCAGCACGCTACTGCTGTAGTTCCCGTGCAGGATCCACACGCCAAACCACGGACCACTCAGAAACATTCCCAGCACAATAAGCTGGCTAAGACGGCGGAAAATCAGCCAGCGGTGACTCCGCCACACGCCTTTTTTCGCCTGCGCTTCGCGCCCGGCGTCACGCTTACGATTTGCCATCGTTCCCCTCCAGCCAGCCGAAGCGGTAATGGTGACCTAACTCCCCTTTCGCCAGCGTCAGCGGCAACACTTTGATTGCCGGCTGTTCCAGCACGCAGACTTTTTCACATTTACCGCAGCCCGTGCAGGCGTCGCTGTGAACGGTCGGGATAAATCGCGCATGTTTGCCGGTTCGCATATTGCGATCCAGTTCCAGCGTGATGGCCTCATCGATTTTCGGGCACTCGCGGTAGCAGACGTCACAGCGTAAGCCCTGGAAGTTCAGGCAGTTTTCCTGATCCAGCAAAACCGCCAGCCCCATTCGCGAATCATCAATGGAGGCAATCTCCCGGTCGAGCGCCCCGCTGGGGCACACTTTGGCGCACGGAATGTCTTCGCACATTTCGCAAGGGATATCGCGGGCAACAAAATACGGCGTACCGGCCGACAAACCCGACGCGAGCGTCGCCAGTTTTAAGGTGTCATACGGACATGCCTGAACGCACTGCCCGCAGCGCACACAGGCGCTGGCAAAGGCGTTCTCGTTCACGGCCCCAGGCGGGCGCAACCGCACGCCTGTAGCGCGTGCGGTTTGCTGCTGTAACCCCAGCGCCACGCCAACGGCAGCCAGTCCACCCGCTGTGCGTACAATATCGCGCAGAAAGCGGCGGCGGCCGTTTTGGGGTTTCGCTGACCGGGACATGGCGTGTTACACCTTCGCCAGTTTCACGGCGCACTTCTTGAAATCCGTCTCTTTAGAGAGCGGATCCGTCGCATCCAGCGTCAGGTTATTCACCAGCTGTGCGGCATCGAAGAACGCCATGTAAACCAGCCCCTCTGGCGGACGGTTACGTCCACGGGTTTCCACAATGGAAACCATCTCGCCACGACGTGAGATCACTTTGACTTTATCGCCACGGCGCATGTCGCGTTTTTTCGCATCCAGCGGATGAATAAACAGAACCCCTTCCGGGAAGGCGCGGTGCAGTTCAGGCACGCGGCGCGTCATACTGCCGGTATGCCAGTGCTCCAGCACACGCCCCGTGGAAAGCCACAGATCATATTCTGCATCCGGGGCTTCAGCGGCGGGTTCAAACGGCAGCGCGAAAATCACCGCTTTACCGTCTGGTTTACCGTAGAACTTGTAGCCTTCGCCCGCTTTGACGTACGGATCGTTACCTTCGCTGTAGCGCCACTGCGTCTCTTTCCCGTCAACTACCGGCCAGCGCAGACCGCGCGCCTTGTGGTAATCATCGAACGGTGCCAGATCGTGACCGTGGCCGCGACCAAACCAGGCGTACTCTTCAAACAGCCCTTTTTGCAGGTAGAAGCCCAGATCGCGGGATTCGTCGTTAAGCTGATCCTCTTTCAACTCGGTCAGCGGGAACTTGCTCACCGCAGGCGTGGCAAACAGTACGTCATACAGCGTTTTGCCACGCAGTTCCGGTTTTTGCGCCAGCAGTTCTTCAGGCCAGACCTCTTCCGTTTTGAAACGACGTGAGAACTGAACCAGTTGCCACAGGTCGGATTTCGATTCGCCCGGCGCTTTAATCTGCTGACGCCAGAACTGGGTACGGCGCTCGGCGTTACCGTAAGCCCCTTCCTTCTCCACCCACATCGCGGTTGGCAGGATCAGGTCCGCTGCCAGCGCGCTGACGGTCGGATACGGATCGGAGACAATGATAAAGTTGCGCGGATCGCGCCAGCCCGGCAGACGATCGGCGTTGATGTTCGGACCGGCCTGCATGTTGTTGGTACACATCGTCCAGTAGACGTTCAGCTTGCCGTCTTTCAGCGCCCGGTCCTGGGCCACCGCGTGAAGACCGATTTTCGCCGGAATAGTCCCTGCCGGGATATTCCAGTGCTTTTCGCAGATCTCACGGTGTTTTTCGTTGGTGACCACCATGTCCGCTGGCAGACGGTGAGCAAAGGTACCCACTTCACGCGCAGTGCCACAGGCGGAAGGTTGACCGGTCAGCGAGAACGGTCCGCAGCCCGGTTGTGCGATTTTGCCGGTCAGCAGGTGAATGTTGTAGATCAGGTTGTTGGCCCACACGCCGCGCGTATGCTGGTTGAAGCCCATCGTCCAGTAGGAGATGACCTTCTTGTTCGGGTCGGCGTACAGCTTCGCCAGTTGTTCCAGTTGATCTTTCGGCACGCTGGTCATTTCAGCGGTTTTTTCCAGCGTGTACTCGGCAACAAACGCTTTGTAATCTTCAAAGCTCATCGGCTCAGAGGCGTCAGAACCTGGGTTTTTCGCCGCTTTTTCCAACGGATGCGTCGGACGCAGGCCATAGCCGATATCCGTTGCCCCTTTGCGGACGTTGACGTGCTTGCTGAAGAAGTCCTGGTTAATCGCGTTATTCTGAATGATGTAGTTGGCGATGTAGTTGAGGATCACCAGGTCAGACTGCGGCGTAAAGATCATCCCGTTGTCCGCCAGCTCAAAGCTACGGTGCTGGAAGGTGGACAGCACGGAGACGTTAACATTCGGATCGGAGAGACGACGGTTGGTGATGCGCGACCAGAGGATCGGGTGCATTTCCGCCATATTGGCGCCCCACAGAACAAACGCATCGGTATGCTCGATATCGTCGTAGCAGCCCATCGGTTCGTCCATACCAAAGGTTCGCATGAAGCCAACTACCGCTGACGCCATGCAGTGACGCGCGTTTGGATCGAGGTTGTTCGAGCGGAAACCGGCTTTAAACAGTTTGGAGGCGGCGTACCCTTCCCAGATGGTCCACTGACCGGAACCAAACATGCCGACAGACTCCGGACCTTTCTCTTTCAGTGAGGTTTTGAATTTCTCTTCCATCACGTCGAAGGCCTGCTCCCAGCTGATCGGCGTAAATTCGCCGTCTTTGCTGTACTTACCGTCTCTCATACGCAGCAGCGGCTGCGTTAAACGGTCATCTCCGTACATAATTTTCGGCAGGAAGTAGCCCTTGATGCAGTTCAGACCCCGGTTAACCGGGGCTTCCGGATCGCCCTGACAGGCGACAATACGCCCCTGTTGAGTTCCGACCAGTACGCCACAGCCCGTACCACAAAAACGGCACGGGGCTTTATCCCACTTGATGGCTTCCTGTTGACCA
This sequence comes from Citrobacter amalonaticus Y19, assembly GCF_000981805.1. Lineage (NCBI taxonomy): Bacteria > Pseudomonadati > Pseudomonadota > Gammaproteobacteria > Enterobacterales > Enterobacteriaceae > Citrobacter > Citrobacter amalonaticus. The sequence continues at coordinate 2,563,002 of NZ_CP011132.1, forward strand.
ACCACTGCGCGGGCAACGCCCGGCACGCTTAGCCCGGCAGCCGCCGCAGCGGCCGCAACGGCGTTAGCTTTCATAAAGCTACGACGACTGAGTTTCATGGTGTTTCCTCACCTTGTTCTTCCTGCTGGTGATAAACCAGCGACACCGCCAGCACGCCCGCTACGTTGCGTACTGACTCAATTGTTTGCATCAGCGTTTCGCTGTGTTCTGCCTCAACCACGGCAATCATCTGACCGCTTTGCGAATCGCTTACGGCCACTTCGCAGCCCGGCAATGCGTTTAACTGCGTGCTGATATCCTGTACATGTTCGCCTTTGGCCTGGACAATTAGGCTGCAGACCTGCCAGTTATTGTGCATGGTTATACTCCGCGGTAATGGCTGACACCGGGCAACTGGCGACACACGCGCCGCATCCGTTACAGTTCTGGTTATCGAGTTGTGGCTGATAAATGCCGGACCGCGTTGGGCGAAACATAATCGCCTGCGGCTCACAGCTATCCTGACAGCGGCGGCACTCTACAGACTGAAACGCCAGACACGCTTGCCCAAGGGTAAAAATCAGATCCCATGCCCTGGTGTGGCGCGGAGAAAAGAGAGATTCGGGGCAAGCCTGCGCACAGGCGTAGCAGAAGGTACATTCGCTTTGTTGGAAATTAACGCTCGGATAGCCACCCGTGCCACGCTGCAAAACATCGTGTTCACAAGCCTGGATACAGGCGTCGCAACGGGTGCACTGGGACAGAAACTGAGAGGCTTCCATGCTCCATGGCGGACGGATCCCACGGTTAGCATTACGCCAACTGCCAGTCAGTATGCCTCGACGGGATAGATCAACCATGGCATCGCCCTTCCATAAACGACGCTCCCCCGGCTGGGTGAACGACAATAAAAACCGTGTTACTACTAAGTCATTATTATGATCGGTAAGATAGTAAAGGATGTGTTCCAGGAGCATACCCCAATCGGGGTAAAACCAGTGGTTGGATCAAAAGAGTGTGAATGAAGCTTGTCGGAATGTGCTTCTCCGCACATATCAAAGGGTTATGTAGTTATTTATATATCGAAATTATTTTTAGGATAATTACCCAATAAAAAATAAAATATAAGCATAATAAACCAGTCAACTTACACATAAGCAGTTATCACACTTAAAATATACGTAAAGACAGATCAATAACTCTGGTGAATATGCTAATCTGCCGTGAATCGTTCATAAGATAAAAAAGGAAAACCTGTGAACTCTAAAATGAAGACAATGGTCCCTGCCGTTTTGTTCGCTGCGTTCGCCAGCACCTCTGCGTGGGCGGCATCCGCTGAGACTACTCCGCAACCGCTGGAAAAAATCGCCCCTTATCCGCAGGCGGAAAAAGGGATGAAGCGCCAGGTCATTCAGTTACCCCATCAGGAAGATGAATCTACTCTGAAAGTGGAACTGATGATCGGCCAGACGCTGGAAGTCGACTGCAACCAGCATCGCCTGGGCGGTAAGCTGGAAAGCAAAACGCTGGAAGGCTGGGGTTATGACTACTATGTCTTTGACAAAGTCACCTCCCCGGTATCGACCATGATGGCCTGCCCGGACGGCAAGAAAGAGCCGAAGTTTGTGACCGCGTATCTGGGTGATGACGCAATGCTGCGTTACAACAGCAAGTTGCCGATCGTGGTGTATACCCCGGCAAATGTCGATGTGAAATTCCGCATCTGGAAAGCGGAAGATAACGTGCAGAACGCGGTAACGCGTTAAGTCCCTGATGATGCCGGATGGCGGCGTACCGCCTTATCCGGCCTACAACAACCTGAAGTAGGCCTGATAAGCGCAGCGCCATCCGGCAATACCGTTACAGCGCGATATCCGCGACGGCTTTACGCTCTGGCTGCGCCTGAGGTTTCAGTTGCGGTGCGGGCAGCGAGTCTGCCACCTGCTGTTTGTCATATTTCAGACCCAGCACGTCACTGGTGTATTGCAACTCCTGCTGCGTCGCCTCAACGTTGCCGTTCAGTTTTGTACCGTAAGACGGAATAATCGTTTTCAGCTTCTCCTGCCATTGCGGCGTGCTCACTTTATCTTTGAAAACCGTTTCCATCAGGTGGAGCATGATCGGTGCGGCGGTGGATGCGCCCGGTGACGCGCCCAGCAGGGCGGCAACGGTCCCTTCTTTGTCGCTCACCACTTCCGTTCCCAGACGCAGTACGCCCCCTTTGTCTTCATCACGCTTGATGATCTGTACGCGCTGACCCGCTTGCCACAAACGCCAGTCCGCTTTCTTCGCCTGCGGGTAGTACGCTTTCAGCGCGTCGAAGCGGTCGTCATCGCTCAGCATGACCTGGCTAATCAGGTATTTCACCAGATCGAAGTTATCGAGCCCCACGTTGACCATCGGCATAAAGTTGGAAGGCGTGGTTGAACCCAGCAGATCCCACAACGAACCGTTTTTCAGGAATTTGGTGGAGAAGGTGGCGAACGGCCCAAACAGCACGACGCGTTTGCCGTCCAGAATACGGGTATCAATGTGCGGGACCGACATCGGCGGTGCGCCCACGGAAGCCTGGCCGTAGACTTTAGCCAGATGGCGATTCACCACGTCCGGGTTTTCTGCGACCAGGAACTGACCGCCGACCGGGAAGCCCGCATACTCTTTGGCTTCAGGAATACCGGTTTCCTGCAGCAGTTTCAGCGCTGCGCCGCCTGCGCCGATAAAGACGAATTTTGCTTTGATGTTATGTTCCGCCTCACCGTTTTTCAGATCGGCGACGGTCACCGTCCAGGTATTATCGTCGTTACGTTTAAACCCGCGGACTTCGGTGCTCAGTTCCAGCGCAAAGTTGGGCTTTTTCTGTAACGAGGCAATCAGCTGGCGTGTAATTTCGCCGTAGTTCACATCCGTTCCCATTTCGGTACGCGTGGCGGCGACTTTCTGTTTCGGATCGCGCCCTTCCATCACCAGCGGCGCCCACGCTTTAATTTGCGCGTGGTCTTCAGAGTAGCGCATGCCACGGAACAGCGTGCTCTGTTGCAGTGCCGCATAGCGGGCGCGCAGGAAGTTGACGTTCTCATCCCCCCAGACGAAGCTCATGTGCGGAACGGTGGTGATGAAGGAGTGCGGGTCATGCATCACACCGCGATTGACCTGATGCGCCCAGAACTGGCGGGAAATCTGGAAGGCTTCGTTAATTTCGACTGCCTTTTCGGTGCTGATACTCCCGTCGGCTTTCTGTGGCGTGTAGTTCAGTTCCATCAGCGCGGAGTGCCCTGTACCGGCGTTGTTCCAGCCGTTTGAACTCTCTTGTGCAACACCGTCCAGGCGCTCCACCATCGTCATCGACCAGCCGGGTTCCAGTTCCTGTAAATACGTTCCCAGTGTCGCGCTCATGATGCCGCCGCCGATCAACAGCACGTCCGTTTCCTGCTCTTCCGTCGCTTTCGCTTTTGCCGCCATCGAGACAGCATTCAGCCCTACGGCCATCGAGAAGAGCATGGCAGTCACTTTTTTCATATTGTTAATGCCTTACTTTTAGTATCGTTTTTTGCTTTTTTGCAGGTGAAAATCGAGCGGCATCAACGTTAACATTTCAGTAATAACATTTAAATATTGTTTATAAATTATATTTAGATTTTAAAAATGTTAAAAATACGTTGAATCTTTATAGGGTTATTCGCAATATTTTCTGGAAACTGACGCTCCAGAAAGGTACTATGCGGCGCGCTGTTATTCACCGCACGGACGCCTGCCGGTCTGCTGTTATCAGGCCCTTTCCGACCTGAGAGTAAATATGTCTGTAACCCCTTCGTCTCCTGCCCTGGCTGCGGAACACACCGTCAGCGGCGTTCTTCGCACTCCCCATCTGCTGGTACGCGAAACGCTGGCGGGTGTCATCACCGCGCTGGCGCTGATCCCGGAAGTGATTTCCTTTTCAGTGATTGCTGGCGTTGACCCGAAAGTCAGCCTGATTGCCTCAGTGGTTCTCTGTCTGGCCATGTCTTTCATGGGCGGTCGTCCCGCGATGGTCACGGCGGCAGCGGGTTCCGTTGCGCTGGTGATTGGCCCGATGGTGCATCAGCATGGCGTACAGTACATCCTGCCTGCGGTGGTACTGGCCGGATTCATTCAGATTCTGTTTGGCGTCACCGGGATGGCGCGCCTGATGCGTTTTATTCCCACCGCCGTCATGACCGGGTTTGTGAACGCCCTCGGCATTCTGATTTTCTTCGCCCAGGTTCCCCATTTCTGGAGCAAAAGCCCGCTCATCTGGGGACTGTTTGCCTTAACGCTGCTGATTGTGCTGTGGGTGCCGCGGGTGATTAAAAGCATCCCTGCGCCGCTGATTGCCATTGTCTTGCTGACGTTGTTTACCGCGACCACCGGGCAACTGCTGCCGACCGTCGGCGATGAAGGCGCAATGAGCGGTGGCCTGCCAGGACTGACGCAACTGTTGGTGCCGCTGAATTTGCACACACTGGCGATTATCTGGCCCTGCGCACTGAGTATCGCTTTCGTCGGCCTGATGGAATCGCTGCTGACGGCGAAACTGGTTGATGACCTGACGGTTACGCCGTCGAATAAAAATCGTGAAAGCACGGGTCTGGGACTTGCCAACATTCTGGCGGGTTTTTATGGCGGCATTGCCGGTTGTGCGATGATCGGGCAGACCATCGTGAACGTGGAGATGGGGAAAGGCCGCAGCCGCGTATCGACGATCGCCGCCGGGCTGGTTTTACTGCTGCTGGTGACCGCGCTGAGCGACGTGATGGCGAAAATCCCGATGTCGGTTCTGGCCGGGATCATGGTGATTGTGGCAGTGAAAACATTCAGTTGGCACAGCATTCAGCCTGCCACCCTGACGACACTGCCCGTGGTGGAGACGCTGGTGATGGTCATTACCGTTGGCGCAACGGTCTCCACCGGCAACCTGGCGATTGGCGTGGTTGCCGGGGTGGTGGCAATGGGATTACTGCCCCGCATCGTGAAGCGTAAACGACGCACTACATCAGAAACAGCGTCGCCAGCCCAAGAAAAATAAAGAACCCGCCGGTATCAGTAATCGCGGTGATCATCACGCTCGAACCGACCGCCGGGTCGCGTCCGAGCTTCACCATCGTCATTGGGATGATCACCCCCATCAGCGCCGCCATTAACAGGTTCAGCATCATTGCCAGGGTCATCACCCCGCCGAGCGCCATGTCGTCGTACAGCCACCAGGTGATCCCGCCCATAATCCCGCCCCAGACAAGGCCATTGACCAGCGCCACGCCCATCTCGCGCAGAATAAGAAACGTCAGGTTACCCGGCTGGATGTTTTGTAGCGCCAGCGCCCGGACAATCATGGTGATGGTCTGATTACCGGTATTTCCGCCGATCCCGGCGACAATGGGCATCAGCGACGCTAACGCCACCAGTTGTGAAATGGTGTGCTCAAAGCCATCAATCACACGCGAGGCGATGAACGCGGTACACAGGTTGATAGCCAGCCACGCCCAGCGCGTTTTCACCGCTTTGGGAACGGGCGCAAAAACGTCCTCTTCAGCGCTCAACCCGCCCATCCGACGCAGATCAGTGTCGGTTTCTTCATAGACCACGTCGACTATCTCGTCGATCGTCAGGCGTCCCATCAGTTTGCCGGATGAATCAACCACCGCGGCGCTGACCAGGTTGTCACGTTCGAAGGTACGCGCCGCGTTTTCCGCTTTGTCTTCCGGGGCGAAGGTCAGCGGATCGTCATCCATCACCTCGCTGACTTTGCGCTGCACGTCGTTGAGCAAAATACAGGTCAGGGTAAGCTCCCCGACCAGCGTTTTGTCACGGCGGGTGACGAACAGTTTATCGGTGTTTTCCGGCATCTTGCCCAGACGGCGCAGATAGCGCTGTACGACTTCCAGCGTCACGTCCGGGCGGACGGTAATGACCTCGAACTCCATAATCGCACCGACGCGATTCTTTTCGTAATGCATGACCTGACGCACGCGGGCCCGTTCTTCGGGCGGTAGCGTCGCCAGCAACCGGCCGGTGAGGTTACGCGGCAGGTGTTGAACCAGGTAAATCTGTTCGTCGATATCGAGATATTGCAGCGCCTCGAGCAACTCCCGGTCGGTCATTTCATCGATCAGGTCGTCCCAGACGTTTTCCGAGGCTTCGAGCAGCACATAGCCGCGCTTTTCGCTTTCGATCAGCCGCCAGAGGGCGTGACGCTCTTCCGACGGGAGCGCTTCAAGGGTATCCGCGAGATCGGGCGGCGGAAGATGGTCGACCAGCGCGCCTACCTCAGCAATATCGTCGGATAACGTTCCGACATCATATTGCTCAGCCAGGGTGAGCTTGCCTAACAGGGTGGAAACAATGGCTTTATCGGTAGTGAGCAGCCAGATCAGCCGCGCACGTTCTTCATCGCGCAGCCTTGCGCTGTTTTGGTGTTTAGCGAACATTAATCATAAATCCATGATATGAGATGCCATTAAGCATGGCGCGAGGTTATGTAAATAACAATAAACGGGGGCGTCAGATGGATAAAAAAAGAGCCGTTGCCCCGAAAAGCGTTGCGCCATCGGGACAACGGTCAGATAAATCAGGCCGTGCGCGCGACCGCATCGCGCGACGCGGCGTCACGTTCATCGCCCACCAGTTCACTCAGTTGTCCGTTACGCATTTCCAGCAGACGGTCGGCGTGAATAAAATAGTGGTCGTCGTGGCTGATGGCGAAAATGGTTTTCCCCATCTCCTGCATCAGCGGCAGTAGCACCTGGTAAAACTCGCGGCGAAAGTGCGGATCCTGATCGGCGGCCCATTCATCGAGCAGAATAATGTCGCGATCTTCCGCCAGCGCCAGCAGCAGCGCCACGCGCTTTTTCTGCCCCTTCGACAGCTTCAGATTCAGGATCCGGCCATCGCTCAGTTCCAGCTTGTGCGCCATTTTCAGGTGCGCCAGCCACTTCTCAACCAGTGCAGGATCGGCCGGTTTACCTTCCGGCCCCAGCAGTCGGTCAAACAGCCAGACGTCGGTAAACACTGCCGAAAAGAGCTTGCGATAATCTTCCGGCTTTTCGGCGCTGACAGGTTTTCCGTCCAGCAGGATCTCCCCGGACTGTGGCTGATATAGCCCCGTCAGCAGCATCGCCAGCGTCGATTTCCCGCTGCCGTTGCCGCCGATTAAGAACAGCAGTTCACCCCGGTTAATCGTCAGATTCACTGGTCCCACGGAGAATGCGTTGTCCTGATAGTGGAACATGACGTTACGCAGTTCGAGGGTTTTCCATCCCGGGAACGCCTGCGGGCGCGGGAATTGTGCCTTAAACGGCGCCAGCGCGAATGTGTTCAGCTTGTTGAATGCAACCTGCGCCGTCAGCAGCGTGGGTAATGCTCCCACCGCCGACAGCAGCGGTGTCCGCAGGAACAACAGCGTTAACGAGTAAGTCGCCGCGACGTTGGTATCCGCCCAGCCGAGGCTGTTTGCCATCCAGAACACCAGGCCAATCGCGCCGAGCATCATGATATTTGACCAGTTTACGGCGCTGAGGTGGAAGGTATCGGCACGAATAATATGGTGGCGATACGCTTTGGCATCCGGAATATAGAGGTTGTTGAAGATATGCTCCGCCCGCTCGCGGTTGAGCGTCAGCTCTTTGCGCCCTTCCAGCACTGTCTGATAATCGTTATACAGCTTATCCTCGGTTTCACGCAGCGTCGCCATATGCCGGTAAACCCGCGACACCAGCATAAAACCGCCCCAGATGGTAATAATCATCCAGATAGCCGTCACCAGCAGCATTTTGGTCGACAGCATCGCCAGATACGCCGCCGAACCGACGGTCAGGATGATCCCCTGTACCAGTTCAGGCAGACGGACAAAGGCAATGGTGATGTTGCGCACGTCGCTGGTCAATCCGGCCAGCAGAGAGGCGCTGCCCAGTTGCTCAATACGTTCAACGTGGGTATCAAGAATACGTTTGATGAATTCACTGCGCAGGCGGAAGACAAAGTGGTGTCCCAGCGTGGTGAGCGCCAGTTGTGAGCCCAGCGTCACCGCCATCAACAGTAACAGCAACCCGAGAAATTCCGGTAAAACCAGCAAAGAGGGATCCGCGGTCTCAATAAGACGCTGGTTGATAAAGGCGATAAGACCAATCCCCAGCGCCGCGCTGACGAGGCTGAGCGCCATCACGCTAATAAATGGCCAGCGATACTGCCGCCAGACAAGAAGAAGTAGTTCCATTCATACAACCCGGACAAGGAATAACAGCCCGCAGTTTAAACGTCTCAACGCGTTCAGCAATAATAATTCTTATTTTTATTCTTTTTTACCCGCCTGACGAAAAGTCAGATTGTAGCGACAATCCGCGGTCGCCGGATGGAACCCGGCCTTCAGCGGCTGAATACCGTGGTAAAACAGACGTGATTCTCCGCCCCAGACCACCACATCACCATGTTCCAGCAGAATGCGCGTCAGCGGATCGCTACGCTTCAGGCCGCCAAACTGAAAGACAGCCGGTAAGCCCAGCGAGACAGAGACAATTGGCGCGCGCAGATCCGGCTCGTCTTTATCCTGATGCAAAGAAAGCTTTGCGCCAGGCACATAGCGGTTGATCAGACAGGCGTCCGGCTGATAATCCGCGTAGCCCGCCGCCGTTGCCGCCTGCTGACTCAGACGCAGAAAGGACGGCGGAAAGTCTGGCCAGGCGAGGCCCGTCAGCGGATCGACAGGCGAATAGAGGTAGCCGTGGCTGTCGGTCGTCCAGCCCAGCCGTCCACAGTTGGTCATCGCCACCGACATCGTGTAACCGCCGGGGGTGACCATCTGCCGAAACGGCGACCGGTGGGCGACCGTCTCAATCTCCTGCACCAGTTGCGGCGCCGCGCTGAAGGCAAAGCGGCGCAAAATGACGGCGCCGGGTGCCAGCGGTTCCTGCCAGGGCTGCGAATCGGCAAACAGATCGAGCATTATGTTCCCTCATCAGGCGATTCACGCCGCAGGATCTGCGCCTTGCGCGACACGCCCCAGCGATAACCGGAAAGAGAACCATCGCCGCGGACAACGCGGTGACAGGGGATCACGATCGCCAGTTTGTTCGCGCCACAGGCGCTGGCAACCGCACGAACCGCTTTCGGCTTGCCGATCGCTTTTGCCAGTTGCTGATAGCTGACGGTCTCGCCGTAGGGAATCGTGCGTAGCGCCTGCCAGACCTGCTGCTGAAACGCGGTGCCCTGTATATCCAGCGGCAACGACAGTGCGGCGTCGCGCCCGTCAATACTGGCAATCACACGGTGAATGCGCTGCTGAAAATGAACGTCAGCGGGGCTATCCTGAGCGGCCGGGAACAAGGTCTGCAGTTCAGCAATCAGCGCCGCATCGTCATCGCCTAACAAAATGGCGCAAATTCCCCGCTCGCTCTCCGCCACCAGACAGCGTCCAAGTGAGCAATCAGCCAGCGCATAGCGCACGGCCAGTTTGTCACCGCCACGGCGGAACTGTTTTGCCGTCATCCCAAGCGCCGCATCGGCGTTACGATAATAGCTGCTGCTGTCAGGAAAACCGGCATTCAGAATCGCCTGGGTCACGCTTTCGCCGTGACTCAGAGCGTCACGCAGGCGGCGGGCGCGATACGACTGCTGCCAGGCTTTTGGCGTCATCCCGGTTGTGGCTTTGAACAAGCGATGCAGATGATACGGGCTCATCGCCACCTTCTCAGCCAGAACCGTGAGCGTTATTGGGTTCTCCTGCTCCAGAAGCTGGCAGGCATGCGTGATTTTATCCAGCCGGTGCTGCTGGGCGTTAGCTTTATCCGGCTGACAGCGTTTACATGGGCGAAACCCTGCCATCAGCGCGGCCTGCGCATCGGGAAAGAAGCGGACATTTTTACGCAGCGCATGTTTGGCCGTACAGGAGGGTCGACAAAAGATCCCGGTCGTTTGCACGGCAAACACAAACTGACCGTCGACGTCAGAATCGCGTTCTAACACCGACTGCCAGCGTTGATCGTCATTTACGCGTTGATAATTTTTCATTCTGGACTCCTTCATTAAGCATAGTGCCTGCTTAGCTGCAGTGTGTCCGAAACCCGTCACCCGAAAACCCGCAATCTTGCTTTTTAATTTTGTTCACGGATGAGGAAGCTTTCAAACTGCGGAGACATCCAGGTTTTGAATCCCTCCCCCTCTTTGGTGATCATATACACCGCCAGCCCTTCCTGGCGTACGACCTCTTTGGCTTTCTCCGTACCGAGCACCATCAGCCCGGTATCCCAGCCATCCGCCTCCAGCGCCGTTGGCGCAATCACCGTCACCGACACCAGATTATGCTCGATGGGACGACCCGTTTGCGGATCGATAACATGAGTGAGGCGCTTGCCGTTCAGCTCGTAGTAGTTGCGGTAACTGCCGGAGGTACTGATGCCGTGTCCGTTAATATCCACCACCGCCTGAACGGCATTCTCACGGTCGGTGGGTTTCTGGATAGCCACCCGCCACGGATGCCCTTCGGCATTCATCCCGCGACTGTTCAGCGCCCCGCCGACCGAAACCAGATAGCGGGCGATACCTTCCCGCTCCATCAACTGTGCCAGGTGATCGGCGGCGTAGCCTTCACCGACGGTGGAGAGATCGACAAACAAATCCGGCAGATCTTTTTGCAGATATTGCTGTTTCGCCTGGTTGATCACCGTCAGGTGCTGCAACCCGCTGTTAGCTTTTGCCGCGTCAATTTGCGCCTGCGTCGGGATCTGGACCGGCTGTTTGTCGGGACCAAATCCCCACAAATTCACCAACGGCCCGACGGTGATGTCCATCGCGCCCTGCGTTTTTTGCCCAATACGCAGCGCTGAGGTAACAATATCCGCCATCGCCTCGCTGACAGGCCAGGGAGAAAGACTTTTCGACAGGTTAAAGCGCATCAGCGCCGAATCATTTTTATAGGTTGAGAGCAGTTGGTCGTCGGCATCCAGTTGCGTCTGAATTTTTGTTTGTAGCGCCGCTGCCGATTTAGCATTGACCCCGACCACGCTTACACGCCAGAAGGTGCCCATCGTTTTCCCTTCCAACACGACCGGAGCCACCGCCGGCGTTTGCGCCGCGTCTGGTGCGTTATCGCACCCGGTAAAAAAGACGGTCACAGCCAGTAAGGCCACGCGAGCAATGTTCATTTCCATACGTGATTGTCCTCCTGCGAAAGAAGCGCAAGAGTACACCAAAAACCAGCAGTTGTGCGCCGTAAAACCGCATAAAAAAAGGCCCCGAAGGGCCTTTTATCGACATTAAGCAAACTTAGAACTGGTAAACCAGACCCAGTGCAACGATGTCGTCGGTGCTGATACCCGTGCTACGGGTAAAGGCGTTGTCATCCAGCAGGTTGATTTTGTAATCAACGTAGGTGGACATGTTTTTGTTGAAGTAGTAGGTTGCGCCAACATCAACATATTTCAGCAGATCTTCGTCGTTGTAGGTACGACCGTTAACCGTTGCGCCGAGGTCTTTACCTTTGGACTGCAGGTAAGCAACGGACGGACGCAGACCGAAGTCGAACTGGTACTGAGCAACCACTTCGAAGTTCTGTGCTTTGTTAGCCCAGCCCTGGCCGCCTACGCGTGTTGCGTTGTAGGTCTGGGTGTACTGTGCTGCCAGGTAAACGTTGTTAGCGTCGTATTTCAGGCCGCCAGTGTAGGTTTCAGCACGGTCGCCGTTACCGAGGTTCAGCTTGTTCTGCTCATCAGTACGTTTGGAGCTGCTCACTGCCGCACCCAGACCGAAGCCTTCGCCGATGTTATAGGTTACGGAACCGCCGACACCGTCGCCGTTCTGACGCAGTGCTTCACGACCGTTGTTCGTTACGCCGGTGTAATCAAGGCCATCAGGACCTTCGCCAGACGGGCTACCGTTTTTACCCTGATACTGCAGGGCAAAGTTCAGGCCATCCACCAGACCGAAGAAATCCGCGTTACGGTAAGTCGCAAAGCCGTTACCACGCTGCTGCATGAAGTTGTCAGAACCGTAGGTGTCGCCACCGAATTCTGGCAGGACGTCGGTCCAGGACGTAACGTCATACACAACGCCGTAGTTACGACCGTAGTCGAAAGAACCCGCGTCGCCGAATTTCAGACCCGCGAATGCGACACGAGTCCAGGAGTTGTTTTCGGATTCAGGTGCGTTACCCTGGATCTGATACTCCCACTGGCCGTAACCGGTGATCTGATCGTTAACCTGGGTTTCGCCTTTGAAGCCGATACGCATATAGGTCTGATCGCCGTCAGCGCTCTTATCATCGGAGAAATAATGCAGACCGTCGACTTTACCGAACAGGTCTAATTTGTTGCCGTCTTTGTTGTAAATTTCAGCCGCATTTGCTGCGCCTGCTACCAGCAGTGCTGGTACCAGGAGGGACAGTACTTTAACTTTCATTTTATTAACCCTCTGTTATATGCCTTTATTTGCTTTTTTATGCCACTGCATACTGATTAACCCTCATTAACCAGTCGGCAAGTTCATTCTCCTCAAAATTGCAGAATAATCCAACACGAATATGATACTAAAACTTTTAAGATGTTTCATTTATCCACATAGGTGTTTCAAAATGTAAATATGAGGGAACTTTTTTTTTGCTTCAAAAAGACAAAAAATAAGCACAATCACTCAAGAAATATAAAAATAACAACAAAAACAATAAGTTATTTAAATAAATTTCATAGCACTGAATGACAAAACAAAATCGTCACGCATCATTAAAATATCTCTTGCTATCATCATTAACTTTATTTATTACCGTCATTCATTTCTGAATGTCTGTTTACCCCTATTTCAACCGGATGCGATGCGTCCGGTTTTTTTTTACCCTTCTTTACACTTGTTTTCTCTTTATGTGCTACCGCACAAAAATAATAACAACTATTAACTATTTACCTTCATTCAGTCACTGGCTGATATCAGAAACCGATTTCTTGTTATTTCGTGCTATTTGACATCACACGTCGGGTAATATTTGTACGCAGGCGGCGGGTCTGTACACTTTTACATCATCTAGCTGATGAATTCTTTTTGGCAAAAAATGCAGAACATCAATGAGTAGAGAATGTGGAAATTCACACCGTACCCTTTATACTGCCCTTTCACCTTCGGCGTTGTTTTACAGGTCATAACCACGAATGAGTCAGTCTGATACAACGGCTACGTCCCGATTCTCCCTCCTGCCGGGAAGCATTACCCGTTTCTTTTTATTACTGATAATCGTGTTGCTGGTAACGATGGGCGTGATGGTGCAGAGCGCGGTTAACGCATGGTTGAAAGATAAGAGCTATCAAATCGTCGATATCACACATGCTATCCATAAGCGTATCGATACCTGGCGTTACGCGACCTGGCAAATCTATGACAACATCGCAGCGACCACGAACCCGTCGAGCAGCGAAGGATTACAGGAAACGCGCCTGAAGCAGGACGTTTACTATCTCGAAAAACCGCGTCGTAAAACTGAAGCGCTGATCTTTGGCTCGCATGACAGTTCAACGCTGGAAATGACGCAGCGGATCTCGACCTATCTCGATACCCTGTGGGGTGCCGAAACAGTGCCGTGGTCCATGTATTATCTCAACGGCCAGGACAACAGTCTGACCCTCATCTCGACGCTGCCGTTGAAAGATCTCTCGTCGGGATTTAAAGAGTCGACCATCGGCAGCATTGTCGATTCACGCCGGGCAGAGATGCTTCAGCAGGCCAATGCGCTGGATGAACGGGAAAGCTTTTCGTCGCTGCGTCGTCTGGCTTGGCAAAATGGCCACTACTTTACCCTGCGGACCACCTTTAACCAGCCGGGACATCTGGCGACCGTTGTCGCATTTGATCTGCCCATCAATGACTTAATTCCCCCCGGCATGCCGCTGGACAGCTTCCGCCTTGAACCTGACACCACGCCGGTCAGTACACGCAATCCGGATAAAGAATCGCCAGATAGCGTAAACATCAGCTTTAACAGTTCGAAAATTGAAATCTCTTCGGTGCTGAACTCGACGGGAATGCGACTGGTCTGGCAGGTGCCGTTCGGAACCCTGCTGCTCGACACGCTGCAAAACATCCTGTTGCCGCTGTTGCTGAATATCGGCCTGCTGGCCCTCGCGTTGTTTGGCTACACCACCTTCCGTCACCAACCCGGACGCACAACCGAAGTCGCGCCGAATACCGCAGCCAATAATGAGCTACGTATTCTGCGCGCCATTAATGAAGAAATTGTCTCCCTGCTGCCGCTGGGTCTGCTGGTGCATGACCAGGAGGCGAACCGCACGGTGATGAGCAACAAAATTGCCGACCATCTGTTACCGCATCTGAATCTGCAAAACATCACCAGCATGGCGGAACAGCATCAGGGCGTTATCCAGGCGACCGTCAATAATGAGTTGTATGAGATACGCCTGTTCCGCAGTCAGGTTGCTCCGCGTACCCAGATCTTTATTATCCGCGACCAGGATCGTGAAGTACTGGTGAACAAAAAGCTCAAACAGGCGCAGCGGTTATACGAAAAAAATCAGCAGGGCCGCGCTGCCTTTATGCAAAACATCAGCGAGACGTTAAAAGACCCGGTTAAAAAGTTGGCGGCCGAGGTTGCCCAAGTGCAAACACCTGATGCGCAGCAACTGGCGAATCATGCCGACGTATTGGTACGCATGATCGATGAAATTCAACTGGCGAATATGCTGGAAAGCGATACCTGGAAGAGCGAACCGACCCTCTTCTCGGTTCAGGCGCTGATTGACGAAGTCGTGCCACACGTGCTGCCGGCCATGAAACGCAAAGGGCTGCAGTTGCTCATCAACAACCATCTGAAGGCAAACGATGAGCGGCATGGCGATCGCGATGCGCTGCGGCGGATCTTACTGTTGCTGATGCAGTACGCGGTGACAACCACCCAGATTGGTAAAATCACGCTTGAGGTAAGTCAGGATGAATCGGTGGCCGAACGCCTGACATTCCGCATTCTGGATACCGGTGAAGGCGTGACGTTGAGCGAAATCGACAACCTGCATTTCCCGTTCATCAGCGAGACGCAGAAAGATCGTTACGGCAAAGCCAATCCGCTGGCCTTCTGGTTATGCGATCAGCTGGCGCGTAAACTCGGCGGACATTTGAACATAAAAGCGCGAGAAGCACTGGGTACACGCTACACAGTCCATGTTAAAATGACGCCGCTCGACCAGCATAGAGAAGACGAAGAGCGTCTGCTGGATGATGTCAGCGTCATGATCGACGTGACCTCTAACGAGGTTCGCAACATCGTGCTTCGTCAGTTGGAAAACTGGGGAGCGACCTGCATTACCCCGGATGAGAGACTCATAAGTCAAGAATATGATCTCTTTTTAACGGATAATCCGTCTAATCTTACTGCCTCCGGCTTGCTTTTAAGCGATGATGAGTCAGGCGTGCGGAAAATTGGTCCTGGCCAGCTTCGCGTCAACTTTAATATGAGCAACGCTATGCAGGAAGCTGTACTACAACTAATTGAAGAACAACTGGCGCAGGAGGCTATCCCGGAATCCCCTCTGGGAGGTAATGAAAACGCCGAACTTCATGCCAGCGGCTATTACGCGCTATTTGTAGACACAGTACCGGATGATGTTAAGAGGTTGTATACTGAGGCAGCAACCAGCGATTTTGCTGCGCTAGCCCAAACGGCTCACCGCCTGAAAGGCGTGTTTGCCATGCTAAATCTGGTACCCGGCAAGCAGTTATGTGAAACGCTGGAACATCTGATTCGCGAGAAAGATGCTCTAGGAATAGAAAAATACATCAGCGACATTGACGCTTACGTCAAGAGCTTGCTGTAGCAAGGTAGCCTTTACATGAACAATATGAACGTAATTATTGCCGATGACCATCCGATTGTACTGTTCGGTATTCGCAAATCACTTGAGCAAATCGAGTGGGTGAATGTTGTTGGCGAATTTGAAGACTCCACAGCACTGATCAACAACCTGCCAAAATTAGATGCGCACGTGTTGATTACCGATCTCTCCATGCCGGGCGATAAGTACGGCGATGGGATCACGCTGATCAAATATATCAAGCGCCACTTCCCGAGCCTGTCGATCATTGTTCTGACCATGAACAATAACCCTGCCATCCTGAGCGCGGTTCTTGATCTTGATATCGAAGGGATTGTCCTGAAACAGGGCGCGCCAACAGATCTGCCGAAAGCGCTCGCGGCGCTGCAAAAAGGCAAAAAGTTCACCCCGGAAAGCGTCTCTCGCCTGCTGGAAAAAATCAGTGCGGGTGGCTACGGCGACAAGCGGCTCTCTCCGAAAGAAAGCGAAGTTCTGCGTCTGTTTGCTGAAGGTTTCCTGGTGACTGAAATCGCCAAGAAGCTGAACCGCAGTATCAAGACCATCAGCAGCCAGAAGAAATCCGCGATGATGAAACTGGGCGTTGAGAACGATATCGCACTGCTGAACTATCTCTCTTCCGTGACCCTGAGCCCGGCAGATAAAGACTAATTTCTCTTTCCGTTGCAAAATGCCTGATGGCGCTCCGCTTATCAGGCCTACTCCTTACGGAAAACATCCCCGTTCTGTAGGCCGGATAAGGCAAAGCCGCCATCCGGCATTTTTAACCTCGCGTTTTCCTGACCCGATCCGCATACACCGCCAGCGTCTGCCTGATAACGTCCAGCGTGACCGGTTTCGACAGGCAGCTGTCCATCCCCGACTCCAGACAGCGCTGCTTCTCTTCGGCTAAGGCATTTGCCGTCACCCCAACCACCGGCAGAGTCAGCCCCAGTTGACGAATACGCTGCGTCAGACGATAGCCATCCATATTCGGCATGTTAACGTCGCTCAGCACGATATCGATGTGGTTTTTGCTCAGCACGTTCAGGGCGTCCACGCCGTCATTCGCCGTCTTGCACTGATACCCCAGCGATCCCAACTGATCGGCCAACAGGCGACGGTTGATAGGATGATCGTCAACCACCAGGATCATCATGTCATCATTGGTGGCCGCCGCTTTTTCCGGGGCCGGTAACGCGGAAGAGAGCGCGCCATCGTCCAGCTCAATACGGTAGATCCGGGCCAGCAGCGCCGGCAGTTCATGCGGCGACGCGACGCTGTGCACCCATTCCCCCGGCACCCTTTCCAGCGGAATACCAATATGGCGACGACAGAAAATGACCGCCGCACGCCCCTGCCACGGCTGTTCCAGCGCATCGTCAGTGATCAATACGTCGTCACTCGACGGAGGCTGGCCTTCATAACGCATCACCTCGACGCCGCTGCGCGTCAGGCTGTTTTCAACAAATTGACACAGCGAGGCATTACGCACCGCCAGCCAACAGCGTGTTCTGGCGAGTCCATCGAGACCTTTTTTCGCCGGATACTGCGCGCCATACAGCGGAATACGCACCGTAAACTGGCTGCCCATCCCCGGTTCGGAATCGACCGAAATGTCGCCGTCCATCATGCTGATCAGCTTTTCGCAAATCGCCAGTCCGAGCCCCGTTCCCTGGAAATTGCGCTGCACGCCAGTACCGACCTGGAAGAATGGGTCGAACAAGCGCACCACCTCTTTCGCCGGGATCCCAACGCCGGTATCCCGCACCCGAATACTAAGGTAATCATCGTCACGGCTGACATGCAGTACGATGCAGCCAATGTCAGTGAATTTAATCGCATTGCTCAGCAGGTTAGAAATCACCTGCTGCAGGCGCATCGGATCGCCATTGAGCGCCACCGGCACATCCGGTTCGATAAAGCAGTACAGTCCTATTTGCTTGCGCACCACCAGCGGCAAATAGTTCGCCGTAATATGGCTCATCACCTCTCGCGGTGAGAATTCACGCGGCTCAATTTTCAACTGCTCAGATTCAATTTTCGAGAAGTCGAGAATATCGCTGATGATTTTCAGCAGCAGACTGGAGGAGTTATTCATCGCCGTCACCAGACGATCGACCCCTTTTGGCAACGCTTTGGTTTGCAGCAGATCAAGGTTACCGATGATGCCGTACAGCGGGGTGCGCAGCTCGTGGCTGACGGTCGCCAGGAACATCGATTTCGACTGACTCGCCTGCTCAGCCGCCTGCGCCATCTCCTGCAATGACTCCTCCATTTTGACGCGGGCGGAGACATCCACCAGCACGCAGATCGCCACGTTTTCATTGCGATAACGGGAATGGACGAAGCTGATCTGCAGGTTGGTGTTATTGCTGGTCAGCACATCGACAAAGTTCACTTGCTGTCCGCAGATGATTTGCGTCAGCCGCTGTCGATCCTCATGGGTGAGCATGTTCAGATAGGTGTGCGCCAGTTCGTTACTGAGAATGTTAATACCGTCAACAGTGCGCAGAATACAGATCCCGACCGGCGCGGAAGCGACAATCTTACGGTTAAACTGCTCATGCTCTTCCAGACGCTGGGCGTCGCTTTCCGCCGGAATAAAGATCCGCCGTTCGTACATCCGCGCGAGGGTAAACAGTGCCGCGCCCACCAGCACGTTCAGCAAAATAGCATTCAGGATCAGCATCCGGATCCGTTCCAGCACCAGATCAACCGGGACGGAATAGACAATGCTCAGCGAGGACGGCGGCAGGTTTTTCTTCAGCACCAGCTCACGAAAGCCCGGCGTATAGCCAAACCAGGAACGCTCCTGCATCCAGCGAGGCTCCGCCTTAATAGTGCCTTCCGGCCCGGTCAGTGAAATCAGCGCATGACCATTTTCATCCAGAATGGTCACCCCCATCGGCAGACTGCCCGGCGTAAAGAAGTTTTCCATCCGAATGGACTGTTCGACGCCTAACAGCGCCTGCAAGCGGTTTGCCAGATAGACCGGCGTCAGCGCGTAGAAATAACCAATCCCCGGACGCGGTCCCTGCCCCACCCAGTAAAGATTGCTTCCGGACTCATCCTTCGACGCATTGCGGTACTTCATAATCCGCTCGTGCAGCGTTTTCAGCGCGTTATCGCGCTCGACGGACATATCGCGCAGGCCGAAATTCGCCATGCAGAGATTATCGCTACCAATGAGAAAAACGCGATTCAGGTCGTATGCCGCAGAGAAGTTGTCGCGCCAGTAGCGCATAAACCACGCCAGCGACTCCAGCGATCCGCGCCAGGCGTTGCCCATTGCCGCACAGTCCGAATCCGCAAACAGCGGCTGAAAGGTCGGGACCACGGTTTTATCGTCACGCGCCCGCGACGTCAGCACGCCGTTCTCCGCCGTCAGGCGATTCTCCGCAATATACTTGAGCTCTTTCATCACATCCGCCGTGCGCTGAATATAGCGCTGGGCCTGATCGGAACTGAGATTAAACTCCTGGCGAATCTCTGATTCCCGCTGATGCAGGGCGTTCACGATGTAGAACACCGAAGCAAAGGCAATGAGCAGCCAAATCAACAGCGCCAACGCTCTGAACAGGTAGCGCGAGATTTTCAGGGTTGTGCGAAAGGAAGCAAGGTATTTCAAAAGGGCGAAGCTCCGCCTCAGGCGATAAATGGAGTGTGGTTAAGGTAGCGGTAAATGCGCGGCGTCGCAATGCCCGCGCCTCTGTTTGCGGGAATATGATACACCGCTGAGAAACCATTGCCGCAACCATCGATAATCAGCATTTGCCGTACAGAGCCACAGGGAAGTCAGCATGCGCTTTTTGAGAGGGTTATACCCGCGACGCTTACGCAATCAAATGATACTGATGGCGATCCTGATGGTCATTGTGCCGACGCTGTCGATTGGTTATATCGTAGAAACCGAAGGACGGTCAGCAGTCTTATCCGAAAAAGAGAAAAAATTATCTGCCGTCGTTCACCTGCTCGATCAGGCGTTGGGCGAACGCTTTGACGATTTCACGACGTTGCCGCGGGAGGAGCGGATCCGGGCGCTGAATGCCGAACTCGGCCCCATCACCGAACAGATAACCCTGGCGTTTCCGGGCATTGGCGCAGGCTACTATAACAAAGCGCTGGATGCGATTGTGACCTACGCCCCTTCCGCGCTGTACCAAAATAACGTCGGCGTGACGATTGCCGCCGATCACCCCGGACGTGAAGTGATGCGCAACAATGCTCCGGTGGTTTTTTCCGGTCGCCAGGTGCGCGGCGATATTCTCAACTCGATGATCCCCATCACCCGCAACGGCGAGGTGATGGGTTACATCTGGGCAAATGAGCTAACGGAAGATATTCAGCGTCAGGCCTGGAAGATGGACGTGCGCATTATTGCGGTACTGGCGGCGGGCCTGCTCTGTAGCCTGTTACTGATTGTGCTGTTTTCCCGACGTCTTGGTGCCAATATCGACATTATCACGGACGGTCTGTCGACGCTGGCGCAGAAAACGCCGGCGCAACTTCCCAATCTTCCCGGTGAACTGGGGCAAATCAGTCGCAGCGTCAACGCCCTGGCGCAAACGCTGCGTGAAACCAAAACCCTTAACGACCTGATCATTGAAAACGCCGCTGACGGCGTGATTGCGATCGACAGACAGGGCGACGTCACCACCATGAATCCCGCTGCGGAAATGATTACCGGCTACACGCTGAATGAACTGGTCGGTCAGCCTTATGCCACGCTGTTTTCCGACCCTCATTTTTCCAGCCCGGTTCTCGATACCCTGGCGCACGGTACGGAACATCTGGCGCAAGAAGTCAGTTTTCCGGCGCGCGATCGCACCATCGAACTCAGCGTCACCACCAGTCGTATTCATAACCCCAATGGCGAATTGATCGGCGCACTGGTGATTTTTTCCGACCTGACCGCCCGTAAAGAAACACAACGTCGCCTGGCGCAGACGGAGAGACTGGCCACGCTAGGTGAACTGATGGCCGGGGTAGCGCATGAGGTGCGTAATCCGCTTACCGCCATCCGCGGCTATGTGCAGATCATTCGTCAGCAAACCAGTCTGCCAGTACATCAGGAATATCTGTCCGTGGTACTGAAAGAAATTGACTCCATCAACAGAGTCATTCAGCAGTTGCTGGATTTTTCCCGTCCGCGACAAAGCCAGTGGCAGCAAGTGCTGCTCAACTCGCTGATCGAAGAGACGCTGATTCTGGTGCAAACCTCCGGCGTACAGGCGCGGATCGCGTTTAACGTCGAACAGGATAAGGGACTGCCTGCCATCGTTGCCGATCGCGAACTGTTGAAGCAGGTGATCCTCAATATTCTGATTAATGCCGTGCAGGCCATCAACGCGCGCGGTGAAATTCGCATTCGCACCTGGCAATACTCAACCACACAACAAGCGGTGACGATTGAAGATAACGGCTGTGGGATTGATATCACGCTACAGAAAAAGATCTTTGATCCCTTTTTCACCACCAAAGCCTCGGGAACGGGGCTTGGACTCGCGCTCAGCCAGCGCATCATCAATGCCCACCAGGGCGATATTCGCGTCACCAGCATGCCCGGATGCGGCGCGACCTTTACCCTTATTTTGCCCATTAACCCGCAGGGAAACGTGTCAGTATGAAAACCCGCTATCGTATCCTCATCGTGGATGACGAAGACAACGTTCGTCGCATGCTCACTACCGCATTCTCGCTACAGGGACATGAAACGCACTGCGCCAGTAATGGTGAAGAAGCCTTGCAGCGCTTTGCCGACACCCCGCCGGATGTGGTGCTGATGGATATCCGTATGCCGGAAATGAACGGGATTGACGCACTGAAAGTCATGCGCACCCAGCAGCCGCGCATCCCCGTGATCCTGATGACCGCTTACGCCGAAGTCGAAACCGCCGTCGAAGCGTTACGCAGCGGTGCGTTTGATTACGTGATCAAACCCTTCGATCTCGATGAACTCAATTTACTGATCCAACGTGCACTGCAATTGCAGGCGATGAAACAGGAGATCCGCAGCCTGCATCAGGCACTGAGTACCAGTTGGCAGTGGGGGCATATCCTGACCAACAGTCCACGGATGATGGATATCTGCAAAGACACGGCGAAAATTGCCCTGTCGCAGGCCAACGTCTTGATCAGTGGCGAAAGCGGCACCGGTAAAGAGTTGATTGCGCGGGCCATTCACTACAACTCGCGCCGGGCAAACGGTCCGTTTATCAAAATCAACTGTGCCGCGCTGCCGGAGTCGCTGCTGGAAAGCGAGCTGTTTGGTCATGAAAAAGGCGCTTTCACCGGGGCACAGACTCAGCGTCAGGGGCTGTTTGAACGCGCCCATCAGGGAACGCTGCTGCTCGATGAAATTGGCGAAATGCCGCTGGTGCTGCAGGCGAAGCTGCTGCGCATCCTGCAGGAAAGAGAGTTCGAACGCGTGGGCGGACACCAGACCATTCAGGTGGATATCCGCATCGTCGCCGCCACCAACCGGGATCTCCATACGATGGTGAAAGAAGGCGCCTTCCGTGAAGATCTGTTTTACCGTCTGAATGTCATTCATCTGCAACTTCCCCCGCTGCGCGAACGACGGGAAGACATTGCGCTGCTTGCTAACCACTTCTTACAGAAATTCAGTTCGGAAAATCAGCGCGATATTATTGAGATCGATCCTGCGGCCATGTCGATGCTCGTCACCTGGCCCTGGCCCGGCAACATCCGGGAGCTGTCGAACGTCATTGAGCGGGCGGTCGTAATGAATACCGGGGCGGTTATTTTTGCTGACGATCTGCCCGCCCCGCTCCGCCAACCTGCCAGTGGCGGCAGCGAGATAAAAGCCACGCAGCCCGGTGAACGCAATCTGAAAGAAGAAATTAAACGTGAGGAGAAGCGGATCATTATCGAGGTGCTCGAGCAACATGATGGAAACCGCACCCACGCCGCGTTGATGTTAGGCATCAGTCGACGCGCTCTGATGTACAAACTGCAGGAATACGGTATCGATACGACAGGGTTGTAGAACCAGAATCTGCTATGCAGAATTTTGCACAGTGCGCAAAATTCTGCATAGCATCCGCACGGAGATCACACAACGCAAGATTAAATAAACCTTCTTATTCAACATCTTAATTAATTCCCCTACCTGTTAGCCATTCTGGCATCCCAATTGCTATTCCCTTTGCGTACCCAAAATGGAGTATGCACAAGGGAAACATAATGAAAACAAAACTGATTACCTTACAAAACGCTGCCGGGTTCTTTCGTGACGGCATGACCATCATGGTTGGCGGTTTTATGGGGGTAGGGACCCCGCCCCGTCTTGTCGAAGCTTTGCTTGAATCCGGCGTCAGAGACCTGACCCTGATCGCCAACGATACCGCCTTTGTCGATACCGGTATCGGCCCTCTGATCGTCAATGGCCGGGTGAACAAAGTCATTGCGTCCCATATCGGCACCAACCCGGAAACCGGGCGTCGAATGATTGCCAAAGAGATGGAGGTTCAACTGGTGCCGCAAGGTACGCTGATTGAACAGATCCGCTGCGGCGGCGCAGGACTCGGCGGGTTCCTGACCCCCACCGGCGTCGGCACCATCGTGGAAGATGGCAAACAAACCCTGACGCTCGACGGAAAAACCTGGCTGCTGGAGCGCCCGTTGCGTGCCGATCTGGCACTCATCCGCGCGCACCGTGCCGACCCTCTCGGCAACCTGACCTACCAGCTCAGCGCCCGCAACTTTAACCCACTTATTGCCCTCGCCGCCGATATCACCCTGGTGGAACCTGACGAACTCGTTGAGACAGGCGATCTGCTGCCTGACCAGATAGTCACCCCCGGTGCGGTAATCGACCATATCGTCATTCCACAGGAGAGCAAATAATGGATGCGAAACAACGTATTGCGCGCCGCGTGGCGCAAGAACTTCGTGATGGCGACGTCGTGAACTTAGGTATTGGCCTGCCGACGATGGTCGCCAACTACCTACCCGATGACATTCATATCACTCTGCAATCGGAAAACGGATTTCTCGGACTGGGGCCGGTCACCACCGCGCATCCCGATCTGGTGAACGCCGGTGGACAACCCTGTGGGATTTTGCCGGGCGCGGCGATGTTCGATAGCGCGATGTCATTCGCCCTGATCCGTGGCGGCCATGTGGACGCCTGCGTTCTGGGCGGGTTGCAGGTCGATGAACAGGCCAACCTCGCAAACTGGGTGGTGCCCGGCAAAATGGTCCCCGGTATGGGTGGCGCAATGGATCTGGTGACCGGCGCGCGCAAAGTCATTATTGCGATGGAGCACTGCGCGAAAGACGGCTCGGCGAAAATCCTCCGCCACTGCACCATGCCCCTGACGGCTCAGCATGCGGTGCATGTGCTGGTCACCGAACTCGCGGTGTTCCGCTTTATCGACGGCAAAATGTGGCTGACGGAAATCGTCGACGGGTGCGACCTTGATACCCTGCGCGCAAAAACCGAAGCGCACTTTGAGGTTGCCGCCGATCTGGTC
The DNA here is from genome assembly GCF_000981805.1 of Citrobacter amalonaticus Y19. Lineage (NCBI taxonomy): Bacteria > Pseudomonadati > Pseudomonadota > Gammaproteobacteria > Enterobacterales > Enterobacteriaceae > Citrobacter > Citrobacter amalonaticus. The sequence goes on from NZ_CP011132.1 coordinate 2,587,285, forward strand.
GTTCAGCGAGGTGACGCATGATTGGCCGTATTTCGCGTTTCATGACGCGCTTCGTCAGTCGCTGGCTGCCCGACCCCCTGATTTTCGCCATGCTGTTGACGCTGCTGACGTTCGGCATCGCGCTGTGGTTAACACCGCAAACGCCCGTCGCCATGGTGCGTTTCTGGGGGGATGGTTTCTGGAACCTGCTGGCCTTCGGGATGCAGATGGCGTTGATCATCGTGACAGGCCACGCTCTGGCCAGTTCCGGTCCGGTGAAAAACCTGCTGCGTACCGCCGCGTCTGCCGCTAAAACGCCCGCTCAGGGCGTAATGCTGGTGACCTTCTTTGGATCCGTCGCCTGCGTCATCAACTGGGGTTTCGGCCTGGTGGTAGGGGCGATGTTTGCCCGTGAAGTTGCTCGTCGCGTGCCAGGTTCCGATTATCCGCTGCTGATTGCCTGCGCCTATATCGGTTTTCTGACCTGGGGCGGCGGCTTCTCCGGGTCGATGCCTTTGCTTGCGGCAACGCCGGGTAACCCGGTTGAACACATTGCAGGCCTGATTCCAGTCAGCGATACCCTGTTCACCGGTTTCAACATCTTCATCACCGTCGGGCTGATTGTGGTCATGCCGTTTATCACCCGCATGATGACGCCAAAACCGTCAGATGTGGTCAGCGTCGATCCGAAACTGCTGATGGAAGAACCTGATTTCCAGAAGACCTTGCCGGCAGATGCGCCTCCGTCAGAAAAACTGGAAGAGAGCCGTATCCTAGCGCTGATCATTGGGGCGTTAGGCGTCGCCTACCTCGGGATCTACTTCGCTGAGAAAGGGTTCAACATCACCATCAACACCGTCAACCTGATGTTCATGATTGCCGGTCTGCTGCTGCACAAAACGCCGATGGCCTATATGCGTGCCATCAGCGCCGCCGCGCGCAGCACCGCCGGTATCCTGGTGCAGTTCCCGTTCTATGCCGGGATCCAGTTGATGATGGAACACTCCGGTCTCGGGGGGCTTATCACCGAATTCTTCATCAACGTCGCCAATAAAGACACCTTCCCGGTCATGACCTTCTTCAGCTCCGCGCTGATCAACTTTGCCGTGCCGTCAGGCGGCGGTCACTGGGTTATTCAGGGACCGTTCGTGATGCCCGCCGCGCAGGCGTTAGGGGCCGATCTCGGTAAATCCGTCATGGCGATCGCCTACGGCGAGCAGTGGATGAACATGGCGCAACCCTTCTGGGCGCTTCCCGCACTGGCCATCGCCGGACTGGGGGTTCGCGACATCATGGGTTACTGCATCACAGCCCTGCTTTTCTCCGGCGTCATTTTTGTTGTCGGCCTGACCTTTTTCTGACGGCAGCCGCTTACTTTTAAGGAACAGAAGATGAAAAATTGTGTCATCGTCAGCGCAGCACGTACCGCCATCGGCAGCTTCAACGGCGCACTGGCAACGACCAGCGCCATCGATCTTGGCGCGACCGTGATTAACGCCGCGCTGGAGCGCGCGCAACTCGATCCGCAGCGCGTGGATGAAGTGATCATGGGCAACGTGTTACAGGCAGGTCTGGGACAAAACCCGGCGCGCCAGGCACTGCTAAAGAGCGGCCTTAGTGAGACGGTCTGTGGCTTTACCGTCAACAAAGTCTGCGGTTCAGGGCTCAAAAGCGTCGCGCTGGCCGCCCAGGCGATTCAGGCCGGTCAGGCGCAGGCACTGGTCGCCGGCGGCATGGAAAACATGAGTCTGGCGCCATATCTGCTGGATGCGAAAGCCCGCTGGGGCTATCGCCTCGGCGACGGTCAGCTATCAGATGTGATTTTGCGTGACGGCCTGCTCTGCGCTACTCACGGCTATCACATGGGGATCACCGCCGAGAACGTCGCCCGCGAATACGGTATCAGCCGCGAAATGCAGGATGAGCTGGCGTTGCTCTCCCAGCAAAAAGCGGTAGCCGCCATCAATTCTGGTGCCTTTCAGGCCGAGATTGTGCCGGTCAGCGTCACGTCGCGGAAGAAAACCATCGTCTTTGACCGCGATGAATTCCCCAAAGCCGACTCGTCAGCGGAAGGCCTTGCCGCCCTGCGTCCGGCGTTTGATAAGGCCGGCACCGTCACCGCCGGTAACGCCTCAGGGATTAACGACGGCGCGGCGGCGCTGGTGGTCATGGAAGAATCTGCCGCGCTGGCAGCAGGGCTGAAACCGTTGGCACGCATTAAGGCCTACGCCAGCGGCGGCGTCGCCCCGGCGCTGATGGGAATGGGCCCTGTACCCGCCACGCAAAAGGCGCTGCAATACAGCGGACTACAGCTTTCGGATATCGATCTGATTGAAGCCAATGAGGCGTTTGCCGCGCAGTTCCTCGCCGTTGGCAAAACGCTGGGCTTCGACCCAGAGAAGGTGAACGTTAACGGGGGCGCGATTGCGCTTGGTCATCCCATCGGTGCCAGCGGCGCGCGAATTCTGGTGACATTACTGCATGCGCTTTCAGCCAGGGATAAAACGCTGGGTCTGGCGACGCTGTGTATCGGCGGCGGTCAGGGAATCGCCATGATTGTGGAAAGGATGAATTAATACCTGGCGTCCCCCGGTTATACACAACATCATTCAGATGGCATGGATGCCGCTCCTGTAAACCCCTGGCACAGAGATAACGATGTGCCAGGGGTTTTTTACACCCCGGCAAAGCGATGGTCCGTAAGAGTGAGGTTCATGGATGAGCCGAGTAATGCCGTAGCCAACACAGAGGCTGCTTGAAGGATAAAGTGTATCTGTCATAATAAACAAAACCGAGGGACCTTAATGAACATTATCGAACAACTTCAGTTACTGGTAAAAACAGGCTCGCACGCGGAACAAACAATTAGCCGTTACATTCTGGCTACATTATCGGGCGCGGAAAAACTGACGTCGACGGCAATTTCAAAAAAGACACAGACCAGCCAACCCTCTATCGTGCGTTTTGCGCAATCCCTCGGTTATACGGGTTTTACGTCATTTAAATATGATTTAATTAAGTGTCTGCGTAGTGAACCAGAAACACTACTCCCGGCCCAGGCAACGAAGAACAACGTTATCCTTAGCGAGTTCATTAATAATAATAATCCGGCGGCACTCAACACTTTCTTTGAGATTATTAACTCCAGTCGCAACCTCTATTTCTGCCATCCGCGGGAATTAAGCTCTTTACTCAGCAATATTATTCAGGACTATAGCGATATTGGTAAAGTCTGTATTCCCGTAGAGTACCAGAATGCCCATTCACTGCTGACAAACGCCCTGACGGATTGCGATTCGGTGATCCTGCTGCCAGGACTCAAAGATGAGCCTGACAATCAATTGATTACGCTGATTCGAGAGCACGAAGCCGCCTCACTGGCGGTTGCCTGTCATCAGAGCGGCGCGTCGCTGGCCGATGTGACCTTATATACACCTCAGTCCAGTGCCAGTCCTCTTAGTTTCGCCGCGCTGAAAATGTCATTGCACACCCTCTTTTTCCATGCGCTGCAATATTGCTATCTGAATATGAATAATGAAAAGACGCCTCATAAACGATGATCATCGACCGGGTTGTGGGGGAATAAAGAACCCTGCCTTAATCAGAGAAATTAAAGCCAGAAAAGACTGTTTATGAGGCATAAATTGTAGATTAATTATAACTGCACAATACTTCCTGTTGATAACGAGTGGTGCACGGCTTCACAAATTAACGTAGCCTGCAACCCATCGTCTGCGGTTGCCAGATACGGGGTATCAAATAATATGTGCTCAACAAAATCATGTATTGGCTGAATTCCGTAACCGCTAGCCTTATTATTAACGTAGTTAATAAAATTATAATTTGGCGTTGCGCTACGCTGTGGCGTAAACATTTCATAACCCCGCAACTGCGCGTCGGCACGATAATAGTTATTCTCGGTGATAACAAAACTGCGACCGTCATTTGCTTTGGGGAATGAAGGAGGTAAGCACCACCCCACTTCAACAGTCCATTGCGCGCCATTATCAAACGTGACGAAAGACTGAATGGTGTCCCAGGAATCGATGCCTTCCGCAACCAGCTTCTTCTTCTGTCCTATCGCATAGACGCTTACTGCATTGGCGCCATTCATATAATATCGAATCAAATCAAAGCAGTGTGTTCCAAGGAAATGAACGGGAGAGCTCTCGTTCGCCCATGACAGCCAGTTTTTCGGCACGTCAATGATATCGTCCATGCTCATGTAGCCACGCAGAACCTGGCCGGTTTCGGGTTTCAACAGCTCATGATGAATATGCTGCGCCATCCCGTCCCAACGCTTGTGGTAATCGACACCAATCTTTACCCCCTGCTGTTGTGCACAACGGATGATTTCCCGACATTCCGCCGACGTTGTCGCCATCGGTTTTTCAATCAGCACATGTTTACCCGCGTTGATGGCCTCAATGGTGGCATCAAAGTGGAACGGATCCGGTGTGGCAATGGACACCAGATCAACCTCCGTCGCAGCAAATAACTCTGCCAGCGAGGCGTAACCGGGTACCTGAAACTCCGCCGCCACTCTGGCGCGGATGTCCGGATTGATCTCGCAAAACCCCACCAGATTCACCCACGGATTATAGTGATACGCATTGATATGATGTTTGCCGTAAATACCAGCCCCCACCACCGCGGCATTGATTTTGTTCATGACATGATTCCTCAGTTAAACAAGCCAAACGAAAACAGATAACCGATGGCCACCGCCAGAGGCGCGGTAATCATCCGTGATAACAAGAACGAGGGAACACCGAGACGAATGGTCTTCTCTTTCGCCTCCTGCATGGACAGCCCAACGGGAATGAAATCGGCCCCCACCTGGACGTTAATCGCGAACAGCGCCGGCAGCGCCATCAGAGGCGAAACCACCCCGCTACCGATGAGCGTTCCCACCAGCACGCCAACGACCTGTGCAATCGCCGCGCCGGGAGCCAGAATGGGCGAAATAAATGGCAGGCCGCAGATAATCGCAATCACAAACAGCCCGGTTAACGATCCGGCAAGCGGCGACAACGCATTCCCGGTCCACTGGCCAATCGCGGTTTCCTGAACCAGCGCGATCAGCACCGAGATAAAGGCCATAAAGGGGATCACGTTTTTAATACACAACTCGACCGATTCACGCGCCGAGGCGTAGAGAAGGCTGACAAAGTTACCGATCCCCGTCGCGAAACTCGTCATCAACTCCAGTGCGGTGTTGGTCGCTGAACCGCGCGGTTTTACCTGCCCGGTATCGCGAGCCACAGCACTGGCATTGCCTGCCGGGAGAGGCTCACTGAACTCGACGTTTTCATCATCGTTTACCGGTTGATTAATGGTCTCAATCAGCGAAAGCGAGTCAAGGCTGACATCCGAGATGTAGATATCCTCGGTGATATATTTCGCCAGCGGCCCCATCGCACCGGTAGGCAGCACGTTGATTGTCTTGATTCTTTTCTGTGGATAGATGCCACAGCGAAGTGAACCGCCACAGTTGATCACCACACAGAGGATTTTCTTATCATCCGGCATGGCATCAAAACCGTTAACCACGGTCATCTCCAGCATCTCACCCAGTTTTTTCGCGACCGGATCAATGGTTTTCCCGGTTAACGACAGAATCACCATGCGGGGATCGCGATATAAATACATGTCATCGCCAATCCCTGAATGACCTTTTTTAATCAGTACAGTTTTCATTGGTTTTCCTCATTATTTTCAATGGGCCAATCAATTCATTTACGGATGGAGAACAATGACTGTTTACGTGTAATGAACCATAGGCTATTGGCTTTTCAGCCCCGTCAAATACCACCGTCACATGGCCTAACTCGCATAAATTTTGCCATGCAGCCTCCCCCCAGCAGGTTATATTCCAGGTGTGATTATTCATCTGCAGAACATAATCCATTGTTTTTTGTAATGGGGTCACATCACAAACAATATTCTTAATAACCAGCACGTAGTCGAGATAATCTTCCGGAGCGCGGTCATTAAAGGTAATCAACATGCCATTAAGCAGTCCCTCTTCCACTTTTCTTCCAGCCTTTACGACGTCAGCCGAAAATAGTACTTTCATTGTTTTCCCTTATTCCTGATTAAGTTCGCGTTTCTCCAGCCGGGTGAAGATATATTCCGTAAGAAAACCACGGATAAAGCCGAGTAGAATACCCGCGGCGATATAGCGCAAAGCCAGGTCGGCAACCGGCAGGTCGAGTCGGGTCAGACCGGCGGCGACGCCCAGCCAGATAAATAGCTCCGAGGGTACAATGTGTGGGAACAGAGACGTCAGTGGGTGTACGGTACTACCCAGCGCATCCTGATAAGCGGGTTTACAGCGTTCTGGCAAAAATTTACCCATCGTCAGCGCACCCGGACTGCTTAGGAAGAACCAGGCAAAACTGGGCAAAATTCCATAGGTTAATATTTTTGATTTCCCCATCAGGGTGGCGACTTTTTCCATTCGCTGTTGGCCAATTAATTTCATAATAAAATTAACGGTCAAAATTAAGGTTATCAGCATCGGAATGGTACTGACGATCATCCCGGAGAATATCTTACCTGCGCTCTGGAAAAGATGGATAAAGCCTTCTGCAATTTCAACTATCATAGTTAACTCCCAACGTGTAGGTATAAGTATATTCATCCGTCAGAAGTGAACTGACAGACGAAGGCAGCCAACGCTTTTTTCTTTAACACTTCAGATGATTTTATTTATTAATTTTTAGTTCTCCTGCCAGTAAGGGCTCTTAAATATCGCGGTTTGGTAACAGGAAAGTTAACGGTAAATGGCTGAACAAACAGTGAGCACCTTCACAGAGTTATAATTATTCATTTAATTTTGTATTTTTATACATTAAAAGCAAAACTACTCAGACATGACTTTCGTGGCAATGGGAAAGGTGAATTCAGGACGTAAAAAAGGGAGGCTAAGCCTCCCTTTTGTGTGGTATGTAAACCCGCTAATTACTCGTCAGCATCGTCTGCGACATCATCATCGGTTTCCGCTTCCGGGGCGATATCATCATCCCCTTCCGCCGCGCTACCGTCGATAGAGTCGAGGTCTTCGTCATCTACCGGTTCAGCCACACGCTGCAGACCCACCACGTTTTCATCTTCCGCGGTACGGATGAGGATCACGCCCTGAGTGTTACGCCCTACCACGCTGATTTCCGACACACGAGTACGCACCAGCGTACCGGCATCGGTGATCATCATGATCTGGTCGCAGTCATCGACCTGCACCGCGCCAACAACGGAACCGTTGCGCTCGGTCACTTTGATAGAGATAACGCCCTGTGTCGCACGGGACTTGGTCGGATACTCTTCCGCCGCCGTACGCTTACCGTAACCGTTTTGCGTCACGGTGAGGATCGCGCCTTCGCCGCGTGGGATAATCAGGGAGACGACTTTGTCTTCGCCCGCCAGTTTGATACCCCGGACGCCGGTCGCGGTACGACCCATCGCACGGACCGCGTTTTCTTTAAAGCGCACCACTTTGCCCGCCGCCGAGAACAGCATGACTTCGTCGGAACCGGAGGTCAGATCCACGCCAATCAGTTCGTCGCCGTCGTTCAGGTTGACCGCAATGATACCGGCAGAACGCGGACGGCTGAACTCGGTCAGCGCCGTTTTCTTCACCGTACCGCTGGCAGTCGCCATAAAGACGTTCACGCCCTCTTCGTACTCACGTACCGGCAGGATGGCGGTGATGCGTTCGTTGGCTTCCAGCGGCAGCAGGTTGACGATCGGACGACCACGCGCGCCACGGCTCGCTTCAGGTAACTGATACACCTTCATCCAGTACAGGCGACCACGGCTGGAGAAGCAGAGGATCGTGTCATGGGTGTTGGCCACCAGCAGGCGGTCAATAAAGTCTTCTTCTTTAATACGCGCAGCAGACTTGCCTTTCCCACCACGACGTTGTGCTTCGTAGTCGGTCAGCGGCTGATACTTCACGTAGCCCTGGTGAGACAGGGTGACAACCACATCTTCCTGGTTGATCAGATCTTCGATATTGATATCGGCGCTGTTGGCGGTGATTTCGGTACGACGCTGGTCGCCGAACTGATCGCGGATCAGTTCCAGCTCTTCGCGGATGACTTCCATCAGGCGGTCAGCGCTGCCCAGAATGTGCAGCAGTTCCGCAATCTGTTCCAGCAGTTCTTTGTATTCGTCGAGCAGTTTTTCGTGCTCAAGGCCGGTCAGTTTCTGCAAACGCAGATCCAGAATCGCCTGGGCCTGCTGTTCCGTCAGGTAGTACTGACCGTCACGCACGCCAAATTCAGGCTCCAGCCACTCCGGACGCGCGGCATCATCACCGGCACGTTCCAGCATCGCCGCCACGTTGCCCAGATCCCACGGACGCGCAATCAGCCCCGCTTTCGCTTCCGCCGGGGTCGGCGCGCGACGGATCAGTTCAATGATCGGGTCGATGTTCGCCAACGCAATCGCCAGCGCTTCAAGGATATGCGCACGATCGCGGGCTTTACGCAGTTCGAAAATGGTACGGCGGGTCACCACTTCACGACGGTGGCGCACAAACGCTGAAATAATGTCTTTCAGGTTCATGATCTTCGGCTGACCATGGTGCAGTGCCACCATGTTGATACCGAAAGAGACCTGCAGTTGGGTCTGGGAGTAGAGGTTGTTCAGTACCACTTCACCGACCGCGTCGCGTTTAACTTCAATCACGATGCGCATACCGTCTTTATCAGACTCATCACGCAGCGCGCTGATGCCTTCAACGCGTTTGTCTTTTACCAGTTCCGCAATTTTCTCGATCAGGCGCGCTTTGTTCACCTGATACGGGATTTCATGAACAATGATGGTTTCACGACCGGTTTTCGCGTCAGCTTCCACTTCCGCGCGGGCGCGAATGTACACTTTGCCGCGACCGGTACGGTAGGCTTCTTCAATGCCGCGACGACCGTTGATAATCGCCGCCGTCGGGAAGTCCGGACCCGGGATGTATTCCATCAGCCCTTCAATGCTGATGTCTTCATCGTCGATATAGGCCAGACAACCGTTGACTACTTCAGTCAGGTTGTGCGGGGGAATGTTAGTCGCCATCCCAACCGCGATACCGGAGGAACCGTTCACTAACAGGTTAGGGATTTTGGTCGGCATAACGTCAGGGATTTTTTCCGTGCCGTCATAGTTGTCGACAAAATCAACCGTCTCTTTTTCCAGATCGGCCATCAACTCATGGGCAATCTTCGCCAGACGGATTTCCGTATAACGCATTGCCGCCGCAGAGTCGCCATCGATGGAACCGAAGTTCCCCTGGCCATCCACCAGCATATAACGCAGCGAGAACGGCTGAGCCATACGAACAATGGTGTCATATACCGCAGAGTCGCCGTGCGGGTGGTATTTACCGATGACGTCGCCAACGACACGGGCCGATTTTTTGTAGGCTTTGTTCCAGTCATTGCCCAATACGTTCATGGCGTAAAGTACGCGACGGTGTACCGGCTTCAGGCCATCTCGGACATCCGGCAGCGCACGGCCAACAATGACCGACATCGCATAATCCAGATAAGAGTTCTTCAGCTCTTCCTCAATGTTGACCGGTGTAATTTCTCTCGCAAGGTCGCTCATCTAACCGCTATCCCTCTACTGTATCCCGGATTCAAAGGTCGCAAATTATAACACATCCGCACCGATTGAGGTAAACCAATAAGCTTTATTCACCCGCGCGGACTGATATACTCCTGTAACAAGCCATAGAAGGAGTAAAAGCCCCGATGAATGCCGTAAAACCACCGGTAAACCACAACGTTGACCACGAAGAAATTGCCAAGTTTGAAGCAGTCGCGTCTCGCTGGTGGGATCTGGAAGGCGAATTTAAACCGTTGCATCGCATTAACCCACTGCGACTGGGTTACATTGCTGAACGCGCAGGCGGCCTGTTTGGTAAAAAGGTGCTTGATGTGGGCTGCGGCGGCGGCATTCTGGCAGAGAGTATGGCCCGTGAAGGTGCCACGGTGACCGGTCTGGATATGGGCTCTGAGCCTTTGCAGGTCGCCAAACTGCATGCGCTGGAAAGTGGCATTCAGGTGGAGTACGTGCAGGAAACCGTAGAAGAACACGCGGCGAAACATGCCCATCAGTATGACGTAGTGACCTGCATGGAAATGCTGGAGCATGTGCCCGATCCGCAATCGGTGGTCAGAGCCTGTGCCCAACTGGTCAAACCCGGCGGCGAGGTGTTCTTCTCAACCCTTAACCGCAATGGCAAATCCTGGCTGATGGCCGTTGTCGGCGCGGAATATATTTTGCGCATGGTGCCGAAAGGCACGCATGATGTTAAAAAATTTATTAAGCCTGCGGAGCTGTTAGGCTGGGTGGATCAGACGGTATTACAGGAGCGCCATATCACCGGATTGCATTTCAACCCTATCACCAACACCTTCAAGCTTGGTCCCGGCGTTGATGTGAACTATATGGTGCACACCACGGCGAAGGCGGAATAATCCACTTGCCAGATGGCGCTACGCTTATCAGGTCTACGGAAATATGCCCTGTAGGCCGGATAAGACGTTTACGTCGCCATCCGGCATCTCTCGCCCGTCTCCAGGTTACAAAATTTGCGCCAGGTCATAAGAAGATTCTATACCTTCGTTGAAGAAATCAGCACTCGATCAAATTATCTATTTTTTTTATAAATTATTGACATCCCCGCCAGGCCTTATAAGACGCGCACTTAGCCTTTCTTACCCTTTTGCAACCTCAATTTAACCTCAAAATCAACTCTTGTGCTGAAAAGAATCCCTACTAGAATACTCACCATATAGCGTTTACTTTAACACTCAACCCCTACATATAGTATTTATCCACAGAGTTAGTCACAAGGTGGCATTGTGGATAATGTAGGGGATATTTTTTCTTTCACGGACAGGTAAAAAACCACATGAATCAGAGTCTGCTGGTGACAAAGCGTGATGGTAGTACAGAGCGCATCAATCTCGACAAAATCCATCGGGTTCTGGATTGGGCGGCAGAAGGACTGAATAACGTATCGATTTCTCAGGTCGAACTGCGCTCCCACATCCAGTTTTATGACGGTATCAAGACCTCCGATATTCATGAAACCATCATTAAAGCGGCAGCGGATCTAATCTCTCGCGAAGCGCCGGATTATCAGTACCTGGCGGCGCGCCTGGCGATTTTCCATCTGCGTAAAAAAGCCTACGGCGAGTTCGAACCGCCGAAACTGTTTGACCATGTGGTGAAAATGGTTGAAATGGGCAAATACGACAATCATCTGCTGGAAGACTACACGGAAGAAGAGTTCAAGCAGATGGACTCGTTCATCGTACACGACCGTGATATGACCTTCTCCTACGCCGCCGTTAAGCAGCTGGAAGGGAAATATCTGGTACAGAACCGTGTCACCGGTGAGATCTACGAAAGCGCCCAGTTCCTCTATATTCTGGTGGCGGCTTGCCTGTTCTCTAACTACCCGCGTGAAACCCGTCTGGAATACGTAAAACGTTTTTATGACGCGGTGTCGACGTTCAAAATTTCTCTGCCGACGCCGATTATGTCCGGCGTTCGTACCCCGACGCGCCAGTTCAGCTCCTGTGTGCTGATCGAGTGCGGCGACAGCCTGGACTCGATCAACGCCACCTCCAGCGCGATTGTAAAATATGTCTCCCAACGCGCCGGTATCGGCATCAACGCCGGTCGTATCCGTGCGCTGGGTAGCCCGATCCGTGGCGGCGAAGCGTTCCACACCGGCTGTATCCCGTTCTACAAACACTTCCAGACCGCCGTGAAATCCTGCTCTCAGGGCGGCGTACGCGGCGGTGCTGCCACGCTGTTCTACCCGATGTGGCATCTGGAAGTGGAAAGCCTGCTGGTGCTGAAAAACAACCGTGGCGTCGAAGGCAACCGCGTTCGTCACATGGATTACGGCGTACAAATCAACAAGCTGATGTACACCCGACTGCTGAAAGGCGGTGACATTACACTCTTCAGCCCGTCCGATGTTCCGGGGCTGTATGACGCTTTCTTCGCCGATCAGGATGAATTCGAACGCCTGTACGTGAAATACGAGCAAGACGACAGCATCCGCAAACAGCGTGTCAAAGCCGTTGAACTGTTCTCGCTGATGATGCAGGAACGCGCCTCTACGGGTCGTATCTACATTCAGAACGTTGACCACTGCAACACCCACAGCCCGTTCGATCCGCAGGTCGCGCCGGTACGCCAGTCCAACCTGTGCCTGGAAATCGCCCTGCCCACCAAACCGCTGATGGATGTGAACGACGAAAACGGTGAAATAGCCCTGTGTACGCTCTCCGCATTCAACCTCGGGGCGATCAACAGCCTCGAGGAACTGGAAGAGCTGGCGGTGCTGGCCGTTCGCGCCCTCGATGCGCTGTTAGATTATCAGGACTACCCGATCCCGGCGGCCAAACGCGGGGCGATGGGTCGTCGTACGCTGGGTATTGGCGTGATTAACTTTGCTTACTGGCTGGCGAAAAACGGTAAGCGTTACTCCGACGGCAGCGCCAACAACCTGACGCACAAGACGTTTGAAGCCATTCAGTACTATTTACTGAAGGCCTCTAACGAACTGGCTATCGAACAAGGCGCCTGCCCGTGGTTTAACGAAACCACCTACGCGCAGGGCATTCTGCCGATCGACACCTACAAGAAAGATCTGGATGCCATCACCAACGAACCGCTGCATCATGACTGGGAAGCGCTTCGTGAGTCCATCAAGACCTTTGGTCTGCGTAACTCAACGCTCTCTGCCCTGATGCCGTCCGAGACCTCTTCGCAGATCTCGAACGCCACTAACGGTATTGAACCGCCGCGCGGCTACGTCAGCATTAAAGCGTCGAAAGACGGTATTCTGCGTCAGGTCGTGCCAGACTACGAGCACCTGGGCAACGCCTATGAACTGCTGTGGGAAATGCCGGGTAACGACGGCTATCTGCAACTGGTTGGTATCATGCAGAAATTTATCGATCAGTCGATTTCGGCCAACACCAACTACGATCCGTCACGCTTCCCGTCAGGAAAAGTGCCGATGCAGCAGTTGCTGAAAGACCTGCTCACCGCCTATAAGTTCGGGGTCAAAACGCTGTATTATCAGAACACCCGCGACGGCGCGGAAGATGCCCAGGACGATCTGGTGCCCTCCATTCAGGATGATGGCTGCGAAAGCGGCGCATGTAAGATCTGATATTGTAATGCCGGATGGCGGCGTAAACGCCTTATCCGGCCTACAAATGCATCGTGTTGTAGGCCGGATAAGCATTGCGCCATCCGGCAGTAAACTCCAAACAGGACACATTCATGGCATACACCACTTTTTCACAGACGAAAAATGACCAGCTTCTGGAACCGATGTTTTTTGGTCAGCCGGTTAACGTGGCCCGCTACGATCAGCAAAAATATGACATCTTCGAAAAGCTGATCGAAAAACAACTCTCGTTCTTCTGGCGCCCTGAAGAGGTTGACGTTTCCCGCGACCGCATCGACTACCAGGCACTGCCGGAGCATGAAAAACACATTTTTATCAGCAACCTGAAGTACCAGACGCTGCTGGACTCTATCCAGGGACGTAGCCCAAACGTGGCGCTGTTGCCGCTGATCTCCATTCCGGAACTGGAAACCTGGGTCGAAACCTGGGCCTTCTCCGAGACCATTCACTCGCGCTCTTACACCCATATTATCCGCAATATCGTTAACGATCCGGCCATCGTGTTTGATGACATCGTCACCAACGAGCAGATCCAGAAACGCGCGGAAGGGATTTCCAGCTATTACGATGAGCTGATCGAGATGACCAGCTACTGGCATCTGCTGGGCGAAGGGACGCACACCGTGAACGGCAAAACCGTCACCGTGAACCTGCGCGTGCTGAAGAAAAAACTGTATCTGTGCCTGATGAGCGTCAACGCGCTGGAAGCGATTCGCTTCTACGTCAGCTTCGCCTGCTCATTCGCTTTCGCTGAACGCGAACTGATGGAAGGCAACGCCAAAATCATTCGCCTGATTGCCCGTGACGAAGCGCTGCACCTGACCGGCACTCAGCACATGCTGAACCTGCTGCGCAGCGGCGTTGACGATCCGGAAATGGCGGAAATTGCTGAAGAGTGTAAGCAGGAGTGCTATGACCTGTTTGTACAGGCGGCCTTACAGGAAAAAGAGTGGGCAGACTACCTGTTCCGCGACGGTTCGATGATCGGCCTGAACAAAGACATTCTTTGCCAGTATGTCGAATACATCACCAACATTCGTATGCAAGCGGTCGGTCTGGATCTGCCGTTCCAGACCCGTTCAAACCCGATTCCGTGGATCAACACCTGGCTGGTGTCCGATAACGTTCAGGTGGCCCCGCAGGAAGTGGAAGTAAGCTCTTATCTGGTCGGGCAGATCGACTCCGAAGTCGATACTGACGATCTGAGCAATTTCCAGCTCTGATGGGACGCGTCACACTGCGCATCACTGGCACACAGTTGCTGTGCCAGGATGAACATCCTTCCCTGCTCGCCGCGCTTGAGTCGCACAACGTTGACGTGGAATACCAGTGTCGCGAAGGCTATTGCGGCTCATGCCGCACCCGGCTGATTGCCGGTCAGGTCGACTGGATCGCCGAGCCTTTAGCGTTCATTCAGCCAGGCGAAATTTTGCCCTGCTGTTGCAGGGCAAAAGGCGACATCGAAATTGAGATGTAACGCGCGTTACAGCGCGTAATAATAGGCTTTCACCTGTTCCCAGTCCGCTCTCGGGATGGGACTCAGGTACTTCTCAAGCTGGGAGAAGTCATGCTGTGCCGCTTTATGGCGACGCAAACGACGGCGGCTTTTTTCCAGATCTAAGAACCCGGCTTCTACCGTCCCTTCCGTTTTCACATAGATATGACGTACGTAGCAGCAGCCGTGCTGACGATTCACGCTATGCATCTTTTTAAAAGCCAGCGCGACCGCTTTCAGCATCGCGTCGCGCACCTCATCAGGATAGGGCGTCAGTGCATGCTGTTTATACCACTCCTCGATGCTCACAAAGCCTTTCATATCTTCGGTGATCAGTAGCGCACGCCACTCACCGTCAATTTTTGTCGCTTTGCCATAGACAATTTTCGGCACGATAACGCCCGCGCGGGCCAGTTCGTTGATCACCTCGATTTCGCGCACAATCGTCGGACGCCCGAAGGGATAGCGTACCGAGTGAAACAGGTGTTGAGTCATCCGTTTCACATACAGTCTCTTTCCGTCACGTTCGATGCATTGCACACCGCTCATCCCTTTGCGTCGATAATTCGGTTCTTCAACCCAATCGCCTTCCGTTGCCCACCAGTGATTAAACTCTTCCTGCACCATTTCGGCCTCATCCGTTACAATAACGACATAAACTATTCAGACTATTAATATAAATCGTCTACTTAAGGATTTCTTAAGATATTTATGTTCGGGTCCGGATTTCTTGATCTGGTGCGCGCTTTTTACGTCTTATCGTGAAAATGAGACAAAAAAAACTGCACCTTACTCAGCGGTCGCCCGATTTTGGGGTGCAGTGGAGAGATAACGCGATTTTACTCTTTACGTAAGAACATCACCGCTTTGTCGGGGAAGTCGGTGAACAGCCCGTCCACACCCGCCTGGTTGTACAGGATGTCATACAGTTGATTCACATCCGTCGTGTAGTCCGGCAACTGATCGGCGCGCACCGTATAAGGATGAACCGTCATCTTATTCTGATGGGCGTCCTGCACCATGCCCGTCAGAATGATATTGCCTTTCTTCGACGTCTCATCAATCAGCATGTGGTAGTCCGGCCCAATGCCGTCCGCATACTCCGCCACCTGCTTCATCGCCCCGGGTTTAAACATCCAGTCGTAGTTGTAATTAACCCAACTGCCGTCCGGCTGCTTCTCCTGGGTTTCATTCCAGTCGCTGTACGCGATCAGCTGTACCAGGTTCAGGTCCATCCCCATTTTGGGTTCCAGCTCATTTCTGATGCGCTTGAGTTCCGCCACATCAAAACTTTGCAAATAGACCTTGTCCTGCTTGTCGCTGTAACCGTACTTTTTCAGCACTTCCAGCGTTTTAGCCGCGATGTCCTTCCCTTCCTGATGATGGAACCACGGCGCTTTGATCTCCGGATAGATACCAATGTTCTTGCCGGTGGAATGGTTCAACCCCTGAATAAACTCGATCTCTTCGGCAAAGGTATGTACGCGGAAATCTGATTTACCCATCGGGAAGCGGCCAGGATAGGTCTGTACCTTCTTGCCGTTTTCCAGATCAAACCCTTCGGTAAACTTCAGGGATTTGATTTCGTCCAGGGTAAAGTCGATGGCGTAGTAGCGACCGTCTTTGCGCGCCCGATCGGGGAAACGCTCAGCGACATCAGTCACGCGATCCAGGTAATGGTCATGCAGAACGACCAGTTGGTCGTCTTTGGTCATCACCAGATCCTGCTCCAGATAATCTGCCCCCTGCGCATAGGCCATCGCTTTCGCAGGCAGCGTATGTTCCGGCAGATATCCACTCGCGCCACGGTGGGCAATCACCACTTTATCCGTGGTGCTGGCCGCCAGCGCATGACTTCCCATTACCGCGCCCGCCATTATCAGCGTCAGACTCAGTTTTTTCAGTGCGGTCTTCATTCACTTAGCCCCCGTTGCGTTTCAGTTGCATCTCAGCGTGGTGGCGTTTCTCGCCGATCATCACCACAATCAGCAGGACAACGGCCAGAATGCTGCCGCCAATCATCACCATGAAGCCGCCGTCCCAGCCGAAGAAGTCCACGGTGTAGCCGACGATGGCGCTGGCTGCCACGGAACCGCCGAGGTAACCAAACAGGCCGGTAAAGCCGGCTGCCGTCCCTGCGGCTTTTTTCGGCGCCAGTTCCAGCGCGTGCAGACCAATCAACATGACCGGACCGTAAATCAGGAAGCCGATCACAATCATACAAATCATATCGACGGTCGGGTTACCAGCCGGGTTCATCCAGTAAACGATAGTGGCAATAGTCACCAGCGTCATAAAGAACACGCCGGTCGCCCCACGGTTGCCACGGAACACTTTGTCCGACATCCAGCCGCACAGCAGCGTCCCTGGGATCCCTGCGTATTCATAGAAGAAGTAGGCCCAGGAGGATTTATCCAGCGCAAAGTGCTTCACTTCTTTCAGATAGGTCGGAGACCAGTCGAGAATGCCATAGCGCAGCAGATAAACGAACACGTTCGCGATAGCGATGTACCACAGCAATTTGTTCGGCAGGATGTACTGCATGAAGATCTGCTTCGCCGTCAGTTCTTCTTCCGCTTTTTCGTTGTAATCATCCGGGTAGTCGTTTTTGTACTCTTCGATTGGCGGCAGGCCGCAGGATTGCGGGGTATCACGCATCAGCGCGAAAGCGAAAATCGCCACCAGAATGGCGCCGAACGCTGGCATATACAGCGCCGCTTTCCAGTCGTTAAACCAGGCCATCCCGAGCAGGAACAGTAGCGGAGGGATCCCGCCACCGACGTTATGCGCACAGTTCCAGACGGAGACGATCCCGCCACGCTCTTTCTGCGACCACCAGTGCACCATGGTACGTCCGCACGGCGGCCACCCCATTCCCTGGAACCATCCGCAGAGGAACAGCAGCACAAACATCACGGCGATGCTCGATGTCGCCCACGGCACAAAGCCCATGAACAGCATCACCGCCGCCGCCAGAATCAGACCGGCTGGCAGGAAAACGCGCGGATTCGAGCGATCCGAAACCGACCCCATGATGAATTTCGAAAACCCGTAGGCAATAGAGATCCCCGAAAGGGCAAAACCTAAATCTCCCCGCGAAAAGCCCTGCTCCACCAGGTAAGGCATCGCGAGGGCAAAGTTCTTGCGTACCAGATAGTACGCGGCATAGCCAAAAAATATCCCCAGGAATATCTGCCAGCGAAGACGTCGGTAAGTCGGATCGATCTCCGCATCAGGCAAGCGAGCTTTGTGCGCCGCTGGTTTAAAAATACTCAACATAATGTAGCCTCCGTGGCCCGTCTTTTAGTCATGGTAAACATCGCAGGTGGTTCGAACGACCCCCGCCGATTCCCGCGTGGCGGCGATGTTAGGTAAAGATACATGTCGTTAATGTGAATTACAGCACATATTGTTACAGATTTATGACAAATGTTCAGAAAGGCGCACGAAATCACGTTTCATTTTCGAATCATGAGCGAATATGCGCGAAATCAAACAAACCATGTTTTTTATGTGGCTAAATGATAAAAAACGAACTGTGAGGGAAAACAATGAAAACTCGCGACTCGCAAACAAGTGACGTGATTATCATTGGGGGAGGTGCCACTGGCGCAGGGATTGCCCGTGACTGCGCGCTACGCGGTCTGCGTGTCATCTTAGTCGAACGTCACGACATTGCGACCGGTGCGACCGGCCGTAACCATGGACTGCTGCACAGCGGTGCGCGCTATGCCGTGACCGACGCGGAATCTGCCCGTGAATGCATCAGCGAAAACCAAATTCTCAAACGTATCGCCCGCCACTGCGTTGAGCCAACGGACGGTCTGTTTATTACCCTGCCTGAGGATGAACTTTCCTTTCAGGCCACCTTTATTCGCGCCTGCGAAGAGGCGGGTATTCGTGCTGAAGCAATCGATCCGCAACAGGCGCGGATCATTGAGCCGTCGGTGAATCCGCAACTAATTGGCGCGGTTAAAGTGCCGGACGGTACCGTTGACCCGTTCCGGCTGACCGCGGCCAACATGCTCGATGCGAAAGAGCACGGCGCCATTATCCTGACCGCCCACGAAGTGACTGGACTTATCCGCGAAGGCACGACCGTCAGCGGCGTCCATGTGCGTAACCACCTGAATGGCGAAACGCAAACCCTGCATGCACCGGTGGTGGTTAACGCCGCCGGGATCTGGGGACAGCGGATCGCGGAATATGCTGATTTGAGCATCCGTATGTTCCCGGCGAAAGGATCGCTGCTGATTATGGACCATCGCATCAATCAGCACGTCATAAACCGCTGCCGTAAGCCATCTGACGCCGATATTCTGGTGCCTGGCGATACGATTTCGCTGATTGGCACGACCTCAACCCACATTGATTACAACGATATCGACAGCAACAGAGTGACTGCTGATGAAGTCGATATCCTGCTGCGCGAAGGTGAAAAGCTGGCGCCGATTATGGCGAAAACCCGCATTCTGCGCGCCTACTCCGGCGTGCGCCCGCTGGTGGCGAGTGACGACGATCCCAGTGGTCGTAACGTCAGCCGCGGCATTGTGCTGTTCGATCACGCGAAACGTGACGGACTGGACGGGTTTATCACCATTACCGGCGGCAAACTGATGACCTACCGCCTGATGGCGGAATGGGCCACCGATGCGGTCTGCCGTAAGCTTGGCAACACGCGCCCTTGCATCACCGCAGACACGCCGCTGCCGGGTTCACAAGAGCCGACAGAAAGCACATTGAAGCGCGTGATCTCCCTGCCTGCCCCACTGCGAGGCTCCGCAGTGTATCGCCACGGCGATCGTACGCCGGCGTGGCTGAGTCATGGCCGCCAGCACCGCAGTCTGGTCTGTGAATGCGAAGCCGTCACCGCGGGTGAAGTGCAGTACGCCGTCGAAAATTTAAACGTTAACAGCCTGCTGGATCTCCGTCGTCGCACCCGCGTGGGGATGGGCACCTGTCAGGGTGAACTCTGCGCCTGCCGCGCGGCCGGATTGCTGCAACGCTTTAACATCACCACCGCTGCACAATCCATCACCCAGCTATCGGATTTCCTCAACGAGCGCTGGAAAGGCGTGCAACCAATCGCCTGGGGCGATGCGCTGCGCGAAAGCGAATTTACCCGCTGGGTGTACCAGGGATTATGTGGTCTGGAAAAGGAGCCGCGCGATGAGATTTGATACAGTCATTATGGGCGGCGGTCTCGCCGGACTCTTGTGCGGTCTACAGTTGCAAAAGAGCGGCTTACGTTGCGCGGTGGTCACCCGTGGACAGAGCGCGCTGCACTTCTCTTCCGGCTCGCTGGATCTGCTCAGCACGCTGCCGGATGGGCAACCGGTGAGTGATATCACTGCGGGCCTGAACGCCCTGCGCGAACAGGCTCCTGCACATCCTTACGCAACACTCGGCGCACAGCAGGTGCTGACACTCGCAGAGCAAGCGCAGGCGCTGCTGAACGCATCCGGTGCGCATTTACAGGGCGAGGTTCAGGCGTCGCATCAGCGCGTCACCCCGCTAGGGACGCTGCGTTCGACCTGGCTTAGTTCACCGGAAGTCCCTGTCTGGCCGCTGGACGCTAAACGTATCTGCGTAGTGGGCATTAGCGGCTTGCTCGATTTCCAGGCACACCTGGCTGCCGCCTCTCTCAGTCAACGCGACCTGGAGGTCGACACCGCAGAGATTGATCTGCCGGAACTGGACATTTTGCGCGACAACGCCACCGAATTTCGGGCGGTGAACATTGCCCGTTTTCTGGATAACGAAGACAAGTGGCCACTACTGTATGACGCGTTATTGCCGATAGCCAAAACGTGCGAAATGATCATCATGCCCGCCTGCTTTGGCCTGGCGGATGACAGTCTCTGGCGCTGGCTCAACGAGCGCCTGCCCTGCTCGCTCAGGTTACTGCCAACGTTGCCGCCGTCGGTGCTGGGGATCCGACTGCATAACCAGTTGCAGCGTCAGTTCGTCCGCCAGGGCGGGATCTGGATGCCCGGCGATGAAGTGAAGAAAGTCACCTGTAAAAATGGCGTGGTGAGCGAAATCTGGACGCGCAATCACGCGGACATCCCCCTGCGCCCACGCTTTGCCGTGCTCGCCAGCGGGAGTTTCTTTAGTAGCGGCCTGCTCGCCGAGCGTGAAGGTATCCGCGAGCCGATTCTGGGGCTGGATGTTCAGCAAGCGGCGACCCGCGCCGACTGGTATCAACGTGATTTCTTTGATGCGCAACCCTGGCAGCAGTTTGGCGTCACCACCGATGAGACGCTGCGCCCGTCGCTGGCGGGACAAACCGTAGACAATCTGTATGCCATTGGCTCTGTTCTCGGCGGATTCGACCCGATTGCCCAAGGATGCGGAGGCGGCGTCTGTGCAGTTACCGCATTACATGCCGCCCATCACATTGCAGCACGTGCAGGAGGTGAGCAATGAGCGATACCCGTTTTGAAAGTTGCATCAAATGCACGGTGTGCACCACCGCATGTCCGGTCAGCCGTGTTAACCCAGGCTATCCGGGCCCTAAACAGGCCGGTCCCGACGGTGAGCGCCTGCGCCTGAAAGATGGCGCGCTGTATGACGACGCGCTGAAATATTGCATTAACTGCAAACGCTGCGAAGTGGCCTGCCCATCTGACGTGAAAATCGGCGACATTATTCAACGCGCACGCGCCAAATATGACACCTCGCGCCCGTCGCTGCGTAACTTCATCTTAAGCCATACCGATCTGATGGGCAGCGTCTCCACGCCGTTCGCGCCGGTGGTTAATACAGCGACCTCACTGAAACCGGTGCGCCAGTTGCTCGATTATGCGCTGAAAATCGATCATCGTCGTACATTGCCGAAATACTCTTTTGGCACCTTCCGCCGCTGGTATCGCAGCGTGGCGGCCCAGCAGGCGCAGTACACCGATCAGGTTGCCTTCTTCCACGGTTGCTTTGTGAATTACAACCACCCACAGCTCGGCAAAGATTTGATCACCGTGCTGAACGCGATGGGCACGGGTGTCCAGTTGTTGAGTAAAGAGAAGTGCTGCGGTGTACCGCTGATTGCCAATGGGTTTACCGATAAAGCGCGTAAACAGGCGGTGACCAACGTCGAATCGCTACGTGAAGCGATTGCCGTAAAAGGGATCCCGGTGATTGCCACCTCTTCAACCTGTACCTTTGCACTGCGTGATGAGTACCCGGAAGTCCTGGACGTCGACAACAGCGGTCTGCGGGAACATATTGAACTGGCGACCCGCTGGCTGTGGCGAAAACTGGATGAAGGAAAAACGCTGCCGCTGAAAACACTGCCGTTGAAAGTGGTCTACCACACCCCGTGCCATATGGAAAAAATGGGCTGGACGCTGTACACCCTTGAACTGCTGCGCCGCATTCCGGGGCTGGAACTCACTGTGCTGGACTCCCAGTGCTGCGGGATTGCCGGCACCTACGGCTTTAAAAAGGAGAACTACCCCACCTCGCAAGCCATCGGCACGCCACTGTTTAAACAGATTGAAGAGAGCGGTGCGGATATCGTGGTTACCGACTGCGAGACCTGCAAATGGCAAATCGAGATGTCCACCAGCAAACGTTGTGAGCATCCGATCACCCTGCTGGCGAAAGCCTTAAGTTAAGCGTGTAGCCCGGTGGCGCAATGTCACCGGGCGTTTTTGCGTTTAGCCTTCCACAAAATTGAATACGTTACCGTCATCTGTATTTATCTCCCACACCTCTTCGCAAAGCCTGAATTTCGCACATGCAGCCCTTAATATAACGCCGTATCGTCACGTCACTGGATTCTTTGGTGACGGACAACCATGGCGAAATCAACGACGTCAACACCCCACGATGCCGTGTTTAAAAAGATGATGACACATCCTGACGTCGCGGAGGATTTTCTTAAGATTCATCTTCCTGAATCACTATGCAAACTCTGCGATTTAACCACGCTCAAACTGGAATCCACCACCTTCATTGAAGACAACCTGAGAACCTACTATTCCGATGTTTTGTGGTCGCTGAAAACACGCGAGGGAGAGGGTTACATTTATTGCGTTATCGAACATCAGAGTACCTCCGTGCCACACATGGCATTTCGTTTGATGCGTTATGCCACTGCCGCTATGCAACACCATCTTGATAGCGGAAATAAAACCCTGCCGCTGGTGATCCCGATACTGTTTTATCATGGCGAACAAAGCCCATACCCTTTTTCACTAAACTGGCTGGACGAATTTGACGACCCACAACTGGCGCGGCGACTCTACACGGAAGCCTTTCCGCTGGTCGATATCACGGTCATCTCTGACGACGAAATCATGCAGCATAAGCGCATAGCCCTGCTGGAACTGATGCAAAAGCATATCCGCGATCGTGATTTGATGGGGCTGGTTGACCGACTGGTTTCGCTTTTAATAACCGGTACCGCTAATGACAGCCAGTTGCATACGCTGTTTAATTACCTGGTGCAGTACGGCGAGGCGTCCCGCTTCAGCGACTTTATCCGTGACGTCGCCAGACGTGTTCCCCATCACAAGGAGAGATTGATGACGATTGCAGAAAGGCTTCGGCAGGAAGGCCACCACACGGGGCTGCAGAAAGGACTACAAAAGGGTCTACAGGAAGGATTACAAAAAGGTACCCGGGAAGAGGCATTACGTATCGCGCGAATGATGCTGAAAAGCGGGATCGAACGCGACAAGGTAGTCGCGATTACCGGGTTGTCATTCGACGATGTCATGGCAAACAGCCCTAAAGCCTGACAGATAGCCCGGTGGCGGAGTGCCACCGGGCTATGAGTTTAGTAACTCTTTTTCAGTTTCTGCGTCGCCTGACCGGGCTTAAACATCGCCAGCCGCTGGTCCAGTGCGTCGGTATACAGCATGGTATCGACGCCGACGGCAACAAAGTTCGCGCCCCACTCCAGACATTTCTGCGCCATAAGCGGATCGACGGCGAGAAAACCCGCCGCTTTTCCAGCCGCACGAATGCGCTGGATGCTCTCTTTGATAATCCGCTGTACCTCCGGGTGTCCGCTGTTGTCCGGATACCCCAAAGACGCCGAAAGATCGGCAGGACCAATAAACACACCGTCAATACCGTCCACGTCCAGGATCGCATCCAGATTTTCCAGCGCGGCTTTACTTTCGACCTGCACCAGCAGGCAGAGTGACGCATTGGCCTGCGCCATATAGTTGTCAATCCGTCCCCAGCGCGCCGCCCGCGCCACGCTGGCCCCAACGCCGCGCTCGCCCTCGGGCGGGTAACGGGTGGCGGCAACCACCTGCCGCGCCTGTTCTGCGCTATCAACCATCGGAATCAACAGCGTCTGTGCGCCGATATCCAGAACCTGTTTGATCAGCGCCTTAGTGCCTTCTACCGGGCGGATCACCGGCTGGCTGGCATAGGGAGCCATCGCCTGCAACTGATGATAGAGATCCTGCACCGTGTTCGGCGCGTGTTCGCCGTCAATCAGCAGCCAGTCATAACCCGACGTCGCGGCAATTTCCGCCATGTAAGAGGTCGTCGAACTCAGCCACAGTCCAATTTGTACTTCCCCTTTGCGGAGCGCGTCCTTAAAAGGGTTTGCTAACAATGCGTTCATAATGATCCTTACAACGTGGATAAAATTATTGATGCGCAGCACCCGGTTGCGACGCGGGGCGGTTCACGCTCAGCGTGAAGATAATCAACGAGCCGATAATCGCGACGCCCGCCAGCGTCAACAATCCTGCGGCATCGCTGGCAAACATCGTTTCCGCCTTAACGCGCAGGATTGGCGCAATAAACCCGCCCACCGCGCCAAACAGGTTCACGAAACCGATCCCCGCCGCCAGCGCCGTGCCGGAAAGCAACTGGGTCGGCATTGTCCAGAACACCGGTTGTACGGCGATGAAACCAACAGCCGCCACGCAAAGCGCCAGAATCGCCACCACCGGAGACGCCAGACCGGATACACCAATGCCAATCCCCGCCGCCAGCAGCGTCAGCGCGGCGACATTACGGCGTTCGCCAGTGCGGTCGGAGTAGCGAGGGATAAGCCAGGTCCCGAACAGTGCGGCAACCCACGGAATGGCAGTCACCACCGACGCCGTGAAGCCCACTTTGGTTCCCAGCAGCGCCGCAACCTGAGTCGGCAGGAAGAAAATCAGTCCGTATACCGCCACCTGAATCGTCAGGTAGATAATCGCCAGTTGCCAGACGCGCCCGTTACGCAGGGCATCCGAGAGTTTTGACGTGGTTTTCTTCTCTTCTTCGCTCGCCAGTTGGCTAATAAGCGCCGCTTTCTCTTCTGCGCTCAGGAAACGCGCCTGTTGTGGGGTGTCATCCAGCCAGAAGAAGGTGAAGACCCCGGCGCCGACCGCCAGTAAACCTTCGATAACGAACATCCAGAACCAGCCGGGATGGCCCATAAAGCCGTGCATCTCCAGCAGGGCGCCGGACAGCGGCGATCCCAGCGTCAGCGCCAGCGGCGCCCCCATGTAAAATAGCCCCATAATGCTGGCGCGGTTACGCTGCGGGAACCATTGCGAGGTGAGATAGATCATGCCAGGGAAGAAACCGGCTTCTGCCGCCCCCAGCAGGGTACGTATAATCAGGAATTTCGCCTCGGTATCCGCCCACGCCATCGCGGCGGAGAGGAATCCCCACAGTAGCGTCGTGGTGCCAATCCAGGTTCTGGCCCCCAGTTTGCGCATCAGCAGGTTAGCGGGCACACCGAGAAAGGCGTAGACCACAAAGAAGATCCCCGCGCCAAGCGCGTAGGCCTCATTGCTCAGCCCGGTGTCAATCTGATAGGTCTCTTTGGCAAAACCAATGTTCGAACGGTCCAGAAACGCCAGTACATACAGTGCCAGCATGAACGGGATCAAACGTGCGCGGTTTTTCTTCACTACGCCGTCAAGAAGAGTGGTGCTCATAGCAAGATCCTCAAAGAAATGAGGGCGTTGCCGTCTCTGCGGCAACGCACAGGTCATTAGTGGCTATAAGGGCGTTTCAGGTTACAGTCGCGGTTAAGCTCGACGCCGAATCCCGGTTTATCCAGCACAGATTTATGAATGCGGCCCTTCACCGGAACCGGCTCATCAAGCAGAATCGGGTCAAACTGTGGACGCATCGTTGAGCAGTCCGGACTGGTCATCAGGAACTCACTGAACGGCGTGTTGGTGAAGGTAATCACCGCATGGTGCGAATAGACCGACGAGCCGTGCGGCACGACCAGTTGTCCGCGCGATTTCGCAATCGCAGCAATCTCGACCAGCGTGGTCAGGCCGCCACACCAGCCCACATCCGGCTGCATGATATCGATGCCGGTTTCCGCCAGCGTGCGGAAGGACTGCAGCGTGCCGTGGTGCTCGCCGCTGGTGACCATCATGCCTGCTGGCGCATTGCGCTTCAGTTCGCGATAGCCCTCGTACTGCTGCGGCGGTAAACATTCTTCGATCCACTTCAGGTTAGATGGCGCGCAGGCGTGGGCCAGTTTCGTGGCGTAATTCACGTCCTGACTCATCCAGCAGTCCAGCATCAGCCAGAAATCCGGGCCGCACTTCTCACGCATCTCCGCCACCATAGCGGCATCTTTGCGGATCCCCGCATCGCCATCGTGCGGTCCCCAGTGGGTCGGCATTTTGCCGCCAATGAAGCCCATCTCTTTTGCCAGATCCGGACGCGCCCCGGTGGCATAGAACTGAATTTCATCGCGCACCGCGCCGCCCAGCAGTTTGTAGACCGGCAGGCCCACCACCTTGCCAAACAGATCCCACAACGCCAAATCGACGCAGGAGATGGTGTTCATCACCAGACCGCCGGAACCCGAGTAATACAGCGTCGCGCCGAGCATCTGATCGTGAATGAGTTTGATATCGCTGACGCATTTCCCTTCGATAAAGCGGTTGAGATGTTTTTCAACGATAAAGCAGCCCATCTCCCCTGCCGTGGAGACCGCAAAGCCCGTCTGTCCGTTTTCGGCTTCGACTTCAACAATCAGCGTACCCAGCACGTTAATCCCAAAGGACTGACGCGACTGTTCGTACTCACGATATTTGCTCATCGGCGTGGCGATGTGATCGTCAATCCAGTGGTTAGCGCCCTGGTCATGATAATCACCGCCGCCTGCACCTTTTTCTGCCGTTGCTCCACCGGTAAACCAGGCGCGGACATGTTTAATTTTGGGTAGGGTCATGATGTTCTCCATTATTATGATGCGAGTGAATCGAAGGGACTTTTCCATCCCAACAGACGTGAAATATCCTTCGCGCAGGCAATGGCTTTGCCGGCAAGATAATCACGATTCTCTTCGTTGATTTCTAAGCGAGTGCCGACCACCGAAATGGCGGCGGCGGGTTCGTTATTGGCATTAAAAATAGGGGCGGCGACACAGCGGACATCCGGATAATCTTCTCCGTTATCGAAGCTCCAGCCGCGCTGACGGATGCGCTCCAGTTCGTCTCTGAGTTGTTGCGGTTGGGTGATCGTGGTGGGAGTCGTCTGCTCCCACACCAGTTGTTCAATAATGGCGTTGCGCACGGCGGCAGGCTGCCACGCCAGCAGACATTTACCAATGCCAGAGCGATACAGCGAAAGGCTTTTCCCTTCATGAGAGCGCACGCTGATGGTCGAAGACGATTCCACCTTCAGGATGTAATACGCGCTTTCATGGTCGATGATCCCCAAATGGCAGAGCAGCCCGGTTTCATCCATCAGTTGCGTCAGGCGTGGGCGCGCCAGTTCACGCAGATCCATTTTGCTGAGCGCATGGCCGGAAAGTTCCACCAGCTTGGTCCACAGACAAAAGTTCTCCTGATGATCGACGCTGATAAACCGCTGACGCTTCAGTTCACTCAACAGCAGGTAAGCCGTGCTTTTGGGAATGCCCAGCGTTTCAATGATCGTGGCGGCGCTACAGGGGCCAATCCGCGCAATCAGATTGAGAATATCAATGGCGCGAGTGAGCGCCGGGACTTTGCTTGATTCCAACATACTGGACTCCAGTCTGAGATACTGGAATCAGTGTGATCGGTCATGGCGGGTAAATTTGTGAGGCGCGTCATGCCACGTCTTTCTTCCAGCAGGATGGAGAAGTTACGTGCAGAAATGCGAGATGAATCACGGATTTTTTCGCGGGGAGTACAACAGGTTGGACAAAAAAAGAGAATCAGCCCGAAAAGCACAGCGCCATCGGGCGATTGAAGACTACAGCGTCAGTGATTCAACCACGTCAATCCAGCCATGTTCGCTGGCAATATCCTGTTCGTTGAACCAGCGACGCAGCATGTTAAGCGCCATCATCGCGCAGACCTCCTGACGAACCTGCAGGTTGTGACGGGTGACGCTGAAATGTACGCGCAGCGCAAACGTCCCATCTGGAGTCGCCAGCGCAAAGTTCAGGTGATCGTTTTCCAGCCCGGAGATCGCCAGCGCCAGTCCGGCGTAATGTTTACCGCGTCGTTCCGACGTCCAGTGCGCGGTCTGCGCCAGCGTTTCTTCCTGCGAAGGCACCACTTCACTGGCCAGTAACGGCGCGCCCACGCGGGAAAGCTGCAATGCCACCAGTCCGCCGGTGAACTGCTCGCTCAACGTCAGGCTGAGCTGCCTTTTCTGCAACTCACGCGCAATCTGCAAAGGAAGTCCTTCGGTGCCTTCAAAAATCAGACTTTGCCCGGCAACGCGCTTAACGTCCTGCCACAGGCTGCGCATCGCCTCGCGCTGGGCGTACGGCCCGGTGAGCTTAAGCTCGATGATCGGCATCGATGAGCGATAACCCAAGGTCACTCCGTCCGGTAATGGAAGCGAGTCGAGGCTTTGCGCCAGATCGCTTTCCGAACGACCAAAGGTGGTCAGACGCAGACACAGCGGCGGCTCGGTGAGGGAGAAGCGCTCGCGCAAGCGCGGCAGAATCTCATGTTCCACCATCACTTTAAATTCTGACGGTACGCCCGGCGTAAAGAACATCAGGCAACGATTGAGCTGCACGGCAAAACCGCAGGCGGTGCCGACAGGGTTATTGATAAATTCGGCGCTGGCGGGCAGTTCCGCCTGTTTACGGTTGCTGGGCGCCATGACTCTGCCACGCTCCCGGAAGAATCGCTCCATCTCCGCAAGCCAGGCCTCGTGCAGAACCAGCCCTTCCCCTTTTGCCATCGCCGCCGCAAGCGCGCTGAGATCGTCACTGGTCGGCCCCAGGCCGCCGTTGACGATCAGAACGTCAGCATGTTGACTCCGCTCGCGCAAAATGGCGACCAGATCGTCGAGGTTATCGCCCACCGTATTACGGCGCGTTAAGGGCAATCCCTGATTAAAGAAAAAATCGGCCAGCCAGGCAGCATTCGTGTCGACGATTTGCCCGTGCAACACTTCATCCCCGGTGGATAACATCTCCACATTTAACATCGTGTTCTCCTGCTTTTATGATGAAAATACTATAACGCAAAGGGGGAAGTGGCGTGGCAGAGAAATATCCGGAAGGAAATAAAAGTGGCGCGACAGGAGATCGCGCCACCGGAATTAGAAGCTGGCGTTGACCCCAACGTAGGGGCCGTCTGCAATGGCATTATCGCGATTGCCATCTTTACCTGCCAGATTCAGGTAGCGATAACCTGCTTCAATGCTAAGCGGACGCATGATCTTCAAACGCGCGCCGGCATTCGCCTCTTCATAGCTCTGGATACCGCTTGATAGCGAATCCGGAGAGTAGTAGTACTCACCGAACAGGCGGATGTTTTCACCTATTGGCCACTGTAATCCACCGCCAACGGCTGCCGCATAACCTTCATCACTGTCGTTCGGACTGGTATAAACCCCTTTACCGCCCACGGTCGCCATCAGTGGACCGAGCGGAAGATTCAGCCCTAATCCCAGCCCCGCAGCATCGCCGTCGTCATCGTTATGCATCCAGTTACCGCTCACGGCCAGTCCGGTTGTCTCCGTACCAAATCCAACGCCAATGTTGGTATATTCTTTACCCGCCTGACCGCTGATGCTTATCGCACTCGCAGAAGCGGAAACGAACAGCATTCCAGCTATTCCAAATAATACGCTTTTTTTCATTTTTACCCTTTCCAGCAAGCAAATACGTAAAGTTCCCCAAAGCTGCGGAATTGTACTGCCAATACCAAAGGAATCAATGAGCTAAAAAAGCGATCGTTCGACGTTTTGTAACTAAATAATACCGTTAAAGAGAGAGAAGAGAATCGTTAACCCCCTTTATCCCCCAGTGAGCATCCGGGAACCATTTCTCATTCATTA
The DNA here is from genome assembly GCF_000981805.1 of Citrobacter amalonaticus Y19. Lineage (NCBI taxonomy): Bacteria > Pseudomonadati > Pseudomonadota > Gammaproteobacteria > Enterobacterales > Enterobacteriaceae > Citrobacter > Citrobacter amalonaticus. The sequence continues at coordinate 2,617,206 of NZ_CP011132.1, forward strand.
TTATCCTTTACAGTACATTTCTCATGTGAATGGAAAATAAACATGTTATCTGATGTTGCCAGACGATAAACTTTTCCCTGCTAACTCTACCTCTGCTTCAAGGAACATTACCGTGCGTCAAAGGACAATTGTTTGCCCCTTAATACAGAATGCGGGAAGTTATCTCCTGTGCCAGATGGCCGACGATCGGGGGGGTTTCCCGGGTCAATGGGCGCTGTCTGGCGGTGGCGTTGAGCCGGGAGAGCGGATTGAAGAGGCCCTGCGCCGTGAGATTCGCGAAGAACTGGGCACTGAGCTGGTTCTGACTGACATCAAACCCTGGACCTTCAGTGACGATATCCGTACCAAAACCTACCCCGATGGCCGTCAGGAGGAGATCTATATGATTTACCTGATTTTCGACTGTATCGCCGCCAATCGCGAAGTGCATATCAATGAAGAATTTCAGGCGTTTGCCTGGGTCAAGCCGGAAGATTTACCGCAATACGATCTGAACGTTGCGACAGTGAAAACCTTAACGCTGAAAGGGTTATTATAATCTCTGATGACAGCTATTGCGGCTGTCATCTTTTATTCATAATGTTGGTTAAGGTGAGACCAGTTTACCGTCAAGATACAGTTTTCCCTTATCAACATGCATCACCAGACCGTCCAGATAATCCGGCGTCAATTTTACGCCACGCATATTTTTTGCCAGATAGGTCAGGCAATGATTGTGAGTAAATATAACCACATCTTTATTTTCTGATTTATTTACCAGGCGCTCAATAGCCTGCCCGGTTCCCCGGCCACAGGCATGCATGCCTTTATCCACCGTCAGTTTTTTATCCGCAGAAAACCAGGTTGCTGACTGAACAGTGCGCACCGTATCGCTGGCATACAGATCGTAGTCTTTAATCTCTTTGCTAAACGAGGCACCCAGCGCGCGAGCCTGCTTCGCCCCCTGCTCGGTGATGCCGGTTTTATCCGACAGACAGGTATTGTCTGACCGGTCGCAGCGCTCAGCATGACGAAACAGCACCACTACCGGATGCTGTTTTGCCAGTACCGCCAGAGTACGGGAATCGATTCTCGGTAGACCGTTGCTGCTCCAGGCGAAATGGCTGCCCAGCCCCACCATGATCGCCAGTGCCGATAGCAGAACAGCCGTATATTTTTTGTATTTAACAAAATATTGGGATACTACAAACACATTAAACTCCACTTGATACCGGCAAACAGAAATATAACCTTACGGCGCGCCGCTTAATGAAAGGCATGATCATTCATGTGGGGAAAATGCCCGAAAGCCGCGGCCATTGCAAATGCAATACCGATAAAAAAGCATATATTTCCATAATGTTAAGTTCTTAAGGTTAATTTAATATTCATAGACTACTATTTAGTTCTGACTGGATAATTCTCATTTAGCCTCCTGTTTATGACGCAATAAATAAAAGGCTCGCAGTATCCAAATGGCTGAAGGAAATATAATGTCTGATTTTCTGCCTTTCTCTCGCCCGGCGGTAGGTACGGAAGAACTTGCCGCTATCAAAGCGGTTCTCGATTCTGGATGGATTACCACCGGCCCGAAAAATCAGCAACTGGAAGAGGCTTTTTGCCAGTTGACGGGAAACCAACACGCCATTGCCGTGAGTTCTGCCACGGCAGGCATGCATATCGCCCTCATGGCGCTGGGAATCGGTGCCGGTGATGAAGTCATCACTCCGTCAATGACCTGGGTTTCCACACTGAACATGATTGTGCTGCTGGGGGCAACCCCGGTCATGGTGGATGTTGACCGCGACACGCTGATGGTCACCGCTGAACACATTGAAGCCGCCATTACCCCGCGCACGAAAGCCATCATTCCCGTCCATTACGCCGGCGCACCGGCCGATCTGGATGCTATTTACGCCCTCGCGGAACGTCACGGTATTGCGGTTATCGAAGATGCCGCCCACGCGGTCGGCACTTATTATCAGGGTCGTCACGTCGGCGCTCGGGGCACCGCGATTTTCTCCTTTCACGCCATCAAGAATGTCACTTGTGCAGAAGGGGGACTCATCGTCACCGACGATGAGCCACTCGCCCGGCAGTTACGCAACCTGAAGTTTCACGGACTCGGCGTTGATGCCTTTGACCGCCAGACCTGGGGTCGTGCGCCCCAGGCGGAGGTCCTGACGCCGGGCTACAAATACAATCTGACCGACATTAACGCGGCGATGGCCCTGGTTCAGTTAGATAAGCTTGAGACACTCAACCGTCGTCGGGCTGCCATCGCTCAGGAGTACCAACACGCGCTGGCCGATCTCCCGTTTCAGCCGCTGAGTCTGCCGCCGTGGCCCCACGTTCATGCCTGGCATCTGTTTATTATTCGTACCGACGAAGACCGGTGCGGCATCAGCCGCGACGCGCTGATGGAAGCGCTCAAAGCCCAGGGGATCGGGACAGGTTTGCATTTCCGCGCGGCACACACGCAGAAATATTACCGCGAACGTTTTAACACCCTGTCGCTCCCCAATACCGAATGGAACAGCGCGCGTATCTGCTCGCTCCCGCTGTTCCCCGATATGACCCCGGCGGATACCGCTCGCGTCATTACCGCGCTTCGCCAGATTGCAGGAAAATAACCATGTTTGAAGCCCTTCCGATAACGAAAGTATCGGTGGTGATCCCTGTCTACAATGAACAGGAAAGCCTGCCGGAACTGCTCAGGCGAACCACCGCGGCCTGTGAGAGTCTGGGAAAAGATTATGAGATCCTGTTGATTGATGACGGCAGCAGCGACAATTCTGCACAGTTGTTGATTGACGCGTCAGAAGCCGAAGGCAGCCATGTGGTGTCGATTTTACTGAATCGCAACTACGGGCAGCATTCCGCCATCATGGCGGGATTCAGCCACGTCACCGGCGACCTGATCATTACGCTCGATGCCGATCTACAAAACCCACCGGAAGAGATCCCGCGTCTGGTGGCAAAAGCCGATGAAGGGTATGACGTCGTCGGCACCGTGCGCCAGAATCGTCAGGACAGTCTGTTTCGCAAGACCGCCTCGAAGATGATCAACCACCTGATTCAACGAACCACGGGCAAAGCGATGGGCGACTACGGCTGCATGCTTCGCGCTTACCGCCGTCACATTATCGATGCCATGCTGCATTGTCATGAGCGCAGTACGTTTATCCCGATTCTGGCGAATATCTTTGCCCGACGCGCCACGGAGATCCCCGTTCATCACGCTGAACGTGAATTTGGCGACTCCAAATACAGCTTTATGCGGCTGATTAACCTGATGTACGACCTGGTGACCTGCCTGACGACGACGCCTCTGCGCATGCTGAGCCTGCTCGGTAGCGTCATTGCCGTCACCGGATTTACCCTGTCGATACTCCTCGTCATCCTCCGCCTGACGCTGGGACCCCAATGGGCGGCAGAAGGGGTGTTCATGCTGTTTGCCGTTCTGTTTACCTTTATTGGCGCGCAGTTCATCGGCATGGGATTACTCGGCGAATATATTGGCCGAATTTACAACGATGTCCGCGCCCGTCCCCGCTATTTCGTCCAGCAAGTTATTCGTCCGGAAAGCTCGCACTCTACTAAGGAAAACCAACAATGAAAGCCGTTGTCTTCGCGTATCACGATATGGGGTGTTTGGGCGTTCAGGCTGTGCTCGACGCCGGTTATGACATTGCCGCCATTTTTACGCATGCGGATAATCCGGGAGAAAACGCGTTTTTTGGCTCCGTTTCTCGCCTGGCGGCTGACGCGGGGATCCCGGTCTACGCTCCCGATGACGTCAATCACCCGATCTGGGCTGAACGTATCAGCCAACTCGCTCCCGACGTTATTTTCTCTTTCTACTATCGCCATCTGCTCAGCGATGCGATTCTGGCGCTGGCTCCGGCAGGCGCATTCAACCTGCACGGTTCGCTATTGCCGAAATATCGCGGTCGCGCCCCGCTGAACTGGGTACTGGTGAACGGCGAAAGCGAAACCGGCGTGACGCTGCACCGCATGGTGAAACGCGCCGATGCGGGTGCCATTGTCGAGCAACAGCGCGTCGCCATCTCGCCTGACGATACGGCCCTTACGCTACATCATAAGCTTTGTCAGACCGCACGCCTGGTGCTGGAACAGGCATTACCGTCCATCAAACGGCAAGAGACACACGACGTTCAGCAAAACGAAAGCGAAGCGACGTACTTTGGTCGCCGCACGCCCGAAGACAGCTTCCTGACCTGGAACAGACCGGCAACGACGCTGCACAACATGGTGCGGGCGGTCGCGGCCCCCTGGCCGGGCGCGTTCAGCTATTCCGGTACGCAAAAATTCACCATCTGGTCATCCCGCGTCCACGCTCAGAACCAGAACGTGCAACCGGGCACCGTGATTTCCGTCTCCCCTTTGCTGATCGCCTGTTCCGAAGGCGCGCTGGAAGTGGTGACGGGACAGGCAGGCAACGGCATCACGGTGCAAGGCGCACAGTTAGCACAGATCCTCGGCCTGGTTGCGGGTTCTCGTTTAAATAACCCATCGCTGGCGGCCAGCAAGCGCCGTACCCGCGTGCTGATCCTCGGCGTGAATGGCTTTATCGGCAACCACCTTACCGAACGCCTGTTACGCGAAGACCACTACGAAATCTATGGTCTGGACATCGGCAGCGACGCAATCGGTCGTTTCCTCAACCATCCGCGTTTTCATTTCGTGGAAGGCGATATCAGCATTCATTCTGAATGGATCGAATATCACGTTAAGAAATGTGATGTCGTGCTGCCGCTGGTGGCCATTGCCACCCCCATTGAATATACCCGCAACCCGCTGCGCGTCTTTGAACTGGATTTTGAAGAGAACCTGAAAATCATTCGCTACTGCGTGAAATACCGTAAGCGCATCATTTTCCCATCGACCTCCGAAGTTTACGGGATGTGTACCGATAAAGTGTTTGATGAGGACAGTTCAAATCTGATTGTCGGGCCGGTCAATAAGCCCCGCTGGATTTACTCGGTGTCCAAACAGCTTCTCGATCGCGTCATTTGGGCTTACGGCGAAAAAGAAGGGCTGCGCTTTACCCTCTTCCGCCCGTTCAACTGGATGGGACCGCGTCTGGACAGCCTGAATTCCGCGCGAATTGGCAGCTCACGCGCCATTACTCAGTTGATCCTCAATCTGGTAGAAGGCTCGCCGATCAAGCTGATCGAAGGCGGAAAACAGAAGCGCTGCTTTACGGATATCCGCGATGGTATCGAAGCGCTATACCGGATCATTGAAAACGCCGGGGGCCGCTGTGACGGTGAAATCATCAACATCGGTAACCCGGAAAACGAAGCCAGCATCAAGGAACTGGCGGAAATGCTGCTGGAGAGTTTCGACAAACATCCCCTGCGCAATCACTTCCCGCCGTTTGCCGGGTTACGCGTCGTCGAGAGCAGCAGCTATTATGGCAAAGGCTATCAGGATGTGGAGCACCGTAAGCCCAACATCCGTAATGCAAAACGTTGCCTGGACTGGGAACCGACCATCGATATGCGCGAAACGGTCGACGAGACGCTGGATTTCTTCCTGCGCAGTGTGGATCTCACGGAACATTCATCATGACAAAAGTAGGCTTGCGAATTGATGTCGATACCTTCCGTGGCACCCGCGAAGGCGTGCCACGCCTGTTAGCGTCATTGAACCGATATCACATTCGGGCAAGTTTTTTCTTTAGCGTCGGACCAGACAACATGGGGCGCCATCTCTGGCGCCTGATCAAACCGCAGTTTCTGTGGAAGATGCTGCGCTCAAACGCTGCGTCTCTTTACGGCTGGGATATTTTGCTGGCGGGTACCGCCTGGCCGGGAAAAGAAATCGGCCGCGCAAACGCAGAGATTATCCGGGAAGCCGCGCGCCTGCATGAAACGGGGCTGCACGCCTGGGATCACCATGCCTGGCAGTCCCGCAGCCCGCAGTGGAGCGAACAGCAGCTTATCGCCGATATTGCACACGGGATAACCGCCCTGGAGGCGATCACCGGTCAGCCGGTGACCTGTTCCGCCGTCGCAGGCTGGCGCGCTGACCAGCGAGTGGTTCTCGCCAAAGAGGCATTCCCTCTGCGTTACAACAGCGATTGCCGCGGCAGAACACCGTTCCGTCCGCTTCTCGGGGACGGTTCATTCGCCACACCGCAAATTCCGGTCACGCTGCCCACATGGGACGAAGCGGTGGGTCGCGAGGTTCAGGCGGAGGATTTCAACGACTGGATCCTCTCCCGGATGCAGCAGGATACCGGTACCCCTGTGTATACCATCCATGCCGAAGTCGAAGGCGGAGCCTGGAATCACCAGTTTGAGGATCTGCTTGCGCGTGCGACTGAGAGGGGCATCACCTTCTGCCCGCTTGGCGATTTGCTACCTGACGATCGCAATATCTTGCCGTCGGGAGAGATTGTTCGCGGTAAAATCGCGGGAAGAGAAGGATGGTTAGGCTGCCAGCAAGCGATGAGCGTCACACGATGAAGAACACCCGTTATTATCAGATACTGATCGCGCTTATCGCGTTCTGGTACATCATCCCCATCAACCTGCGCCTGCTGTGGCAGCCTGATGAAACGCGCTATGCCGAGATCAGTCGCGAGATGCTGGCCTCCGGCGACTGGCTCGTCCCCCATTTTTTGGGCGTGCGTTACTTTGAAAAACCGATTGCCGGATACTGGATCAACAGTATCGGGCAATGGCTGTTTGGGGCGAACAACTTCGGCGTTCGCGCTGGCGCGATTTTTGCGACGCTGGTAACCGCCGCGCTGGTAGCATGGCTCGCCATGCGCTTATGGCGGGATACGCGTACCGCGCTGTTGTCGGCCATTATCTTCTTGTCGTTGTTCATTGTTTACGGGATCGGCACCTACGCGGTACTCGATCCACTGATCGCGCTCTGGCTAATGGCGGGACTGTGCAGCTTCTGGCTGGCGATGCAGGCCACAACCTGGCAAGGGAAAAGCGTGGGATTCCTGCTGCTCGGCGTGACCTGCGGGATGGGCGTCATGACCAAGGGCTTTCTGGCGCTTGCCGTACCGGTGCTCAGCGTTCTGCCGTGGGTTGCCGCGCAGAAACGCTGGAAAGATCTGTTTCTCTACGGCGGGTTAGCGGTCATCAGTTGTGTCGCGGTTATTCTGCCGTGGGGACTGGCGATCGCCCAGCGTGAACCCGACTTCTGGCACTACTTTTTCTGGGTCGAACATATCCAGCGTTTCGCGATGGATGACGCCCAGCACAAAGCGCCGTTCTGGTACTATCTGCCGGTGCTGATCGCCGGAAGCCTGCCGTGGCTCGCCCTGCTTCCGGGAGCATTAAAAACCGGCTGGCAGGAGCGCGATAACTCACGCGGTGCTCTCTATCTGCTCGGTTGGATAGTGATGCCACTGCTGTTCTTCAGCATCGCCAAAGGCAAATTACCGACCTATATCCTGTCGTGTTTCGCCCCACTCGCGATACTGATGGCGAGATATGGGTTGAATGCCGCGGAAAAAGGCTATGCCGCGCTGCGCATCAACGGCTGGATCAACATCCTGTTCGGCGTGATCGGGATTATTGCCACGCTGGTCGTCTCGCCGTGGGGGCCGCTGAAATCGCCGGTCTGGGTGCACATTGAGGTGTACAAGGTCTTCTGCTCTCTGGGTATTTTTTTCCTGTGGATCTTTTTCGGCTGGTATACGCTGAGTAACACGGAGAAAAGCTGGGTTTACGCCGCGTTGTGTCCGCTGGCGCTGGCGCTATTGTTTGGTTTTTCCGTTCCCGATCGGGTGATGGAATCCAAACAGCCGCAGTTTTTTGTCGAGATGACCCGAGAAACTCTGGAGCCGAGCCGCTACATTCTTACCGATAGTGTAGGGGTCGCCGCCGGTCTGGCCTGGAGTCTGAAGCGGGACGATATCTTAATGTATGGGCAAACCGGCGAGCTAAAATATGGCCTTAACTATCCCGATGCCCGAGGCCGGTTCATTCGCTATGCCGATTTTGCGGACTGGCTCAGCCAACACCGTCAGGAGGGGATTATTACGCTCGTGCTCACCATCGCGAAGGATGAAGACATCAACCGCCTTGCCATTCCGCCTGCCGATAAAATCGATAATCAGGGGCGTCTGGTGCTGATTCAGTATCGTCCCAAATGATCTGGCTGGTTTTAGTGATGGCCAGCCTGCTCAGCGTGGCGGGACAGTTATGCCAGAAGCAGGCGACGCTTCGCGTGCCAACACGCGCGCGAAGACGCCATGTTACCCTGTGGCTGGGGCTGGCGCTCGCCTGCCTCGGCCTGGCGATGGTCCTGTGGTTGCTGGTATTGCAGCGCATTCCTGTGGGCATTGCTTATCCCATGCTCAGTCTCAATTTTGTCTGGATCACACTGCTGGCATGGAAAATCTGGCGCGAACCGGTGACACTTCACCACTGGCTGGGCATCGCCTTAATCATCAGCGGTATTTTTATTCTGGGGAGCGCGGCGTAATGGGATTACTGTGGGGACTGTGCAGCGTTGTCATCACGTCCATCGCGCAACTGGGTTTGGGCTTTGCGATGGAAAACCTGCCGCCGATGGCGCAGTGGCAGGCCTTTATCCCGGCGCTGTTCTCCATCCATACCGGTACTCTCGCGCTATTCGCTGGCTTAGCGGGTTATTTGCTGTCGGTTTTCTGCTGGCATAACGCGCTGCATCACCTCGCGCTGAGCAAGGCGTACGCGCTGCTCAGCCTGAGTTATGTGCTGGTGTGGGTGGCGTCGATTATCTTACCCGGCTGGCAGGGCGTGTTTTCCCTGAAAGCGTTACTGGGCGTGCTGTGTATCATGGCCGGACTGATGTTCATTTTTCTGCCCGCGCAGCGAAAAACGCGCTGATGTTCATTTTTTTACCAACAGCGTCTTCAAGCGCTCCCACTCGTCGCAGGTATAGCTTCGGGCGTCCAGAATCTTCACCATCCGCCCGTTATCATGGTTGACGGAATACAGGGCATCTTTCAGCGGCGACAGGATGTCACCAGCATTCACCATAATGTCGGACTGGACTTCAGCGATCATTTTCAATGAACCGCCAGCATCACTCAACACTAATGCATGCTTCCCTGACGTTTTGTCATAGCACGACTTCTTCACCAGCCATTCCATTGCTTACCTTTACTTATCGGGAACGTTTACATTACGTTACACAGTAGCAGATAAACAAAATGGCAATGGGCATCAATTGGTAAAACTGCGAAGTGAAATTAATGTTTTCTTAATAATTCATTCACCCAGTCAACAATTTCCCGTCGGGAAATCTTGATCCCCCCATTTTTCAGTTCTGCAGGCAGAGAAAACCAGTGGACCGGTTGCTGGAAGCGCGCCAGTTTGTCTTTCACCCATTCACAGAGATCGTCCTCTGTGACATCTGCGTCATACTCAACCACCGCCACCGGACGATGACCAAATTCGGCGTCCTCGATCGGGACGATAAACGCCTGCAGCACATGGGGATGAGTCACAATGACCCGCTCCACCTCTTCGGGCTGAATCCCCTCTCCGCCGCTAAAAAAGAGATTATCCAGACGCCCGGCGATGGTCAGTTTGCCTCCATTCAGCACGCCGCGATCGCGTGTGGCAAACCAGCCTTCATCGTTGACCAGCGGAACCAGTTTACCGTTTCGCCAGTAGCCTTCCGCCATACTGGCCGCCCGCAACCAGACTTCGTCATTCACGATTCTGACGTCTCGTCCCGGTAAGGGCATACCCACGTCAGCCAGACCGTCCGCCTCTTTCGCACACACCGTCGAGGCAAATTCCGTCAGGCCGTAACCACACCAGCAGCGAATGCCCTGCGCGCGCGCCTGTTCGGTTAACGCGACCGGAATCGCCGCACCGCCCAGCAAAACCGCTTTCAGCGCTACTGGCGTCTGGTTCACCAGCAGTCGCCAGAGCTGCGTCGGCACCAGCGAAGCATGCGTGCACCCGGCCAGCATCTGTTCCAGCGGCTGTTTTTCCCTCACGGTCATCCGCGCACCGGCGGATAACCAGCGCCACATAATTCCCTGTCCGGAGACATGAAACAGCGGCAGAGAAAGCAGCCAGTCATCCTCTTTTGCCAGCGGCATCAGCGACAGCACGCCTTCGGCACTGGCAAGATGCGCCTGGCAGGTATGGACCGCTGCTTTCGGTAGACCCGTCGAGCCGGAGGTCAGCGTCATGGAACACAGACGCTGCGGTTGCCAGTCGACGGCATGCTGACCATCAGCGTCCTGACAGTCCAGCGAGATCAGAAAGGGAAATGAATTTTCTCCCTCCAGATCCAGCGCAAACTGCAACGTGAGATCGGGTAACAGGGTCGCCAGCAGCGGGTGGGGAAGCTGTGGGTTGACCGGCAAAATTCTTGCTCCGCACTGTAACAGCGCCAGCCACGCCAGCAGGGTCTGCGGATGATTCCAGGCGCGCAACATAACGCCGCTGCCTTCGGTGACGCCCTGTGCGGCAAAACCGCTCGCCAGGGCATCAGTCCGGTTACAGAGCATGCGCCAGCTTAATACCTCATCATTCAGGCGTAAGGCTGGCGCGTCTCCCTGAACCTGCCGCCAGTACCGCCACGGCCAGTCAGGAAAGGTCATCGCAGGCGTTCCAGCGCGTCAACGTCTACGCACGGTAGAGCACTCCCCGGCCAGGTACGCACCTGTTGTATTTGCATCAGGCTCAGCGTATCCAGACCAGGAATAGTTTGTGGCGTCAACCAGGCAGCAATGCGCGCCAGTTGCGTCAGGCCCAGGCTCGACTCAATGGACGAACTGATCACCGCCGTCAGCCCCAGCGCCTGCGCCGTCTGCACCTGCTCGCGCACTTTCTCCAGCGAACCGGTCAGCGTCGGTTTGATAACGACCGCACGTACGCCTTCTTCTGCCTCAAAGGCAAAATCCGCTTCACGCAGGCTCTCGTCCCAGGCGATGGCAATGCCGGTTTCCCGGGCAAAGGCTCGCGAGTCATCTCGTGTTTTACACGGCTCTTCGAGGAACGCGATGCGGTTGCGGTAGTCCGGGTTCACGTACTTCGCGAACTGCTGGGCCTTCAGCGGCGTCCAGGCGCGGTTAGCATCCAGCCGCAACTGTAGATCCGGTATCGCCTCCAGCAGCAGATTGACCACCATGCCGTCGCGAACCGCTTCGTACAGCCCAACCTTCACCTTCGCCACTTTTTCGCCGGGCATATCTGCCAGTTGCAGCACCAGATCGTCAGGATCCCCGGTACACAGCGGCGCGGCCCGATAGTCCGCGGTTTCAGGCAAGGTTCCGGCAATCTCCGCCAGCGCACAGCTGACGCCAAAGGCCACAGAAGGCATCGTCGGCAAGGCGTCTTCTCCCTGCTGCCAGCCGTCAACCCAGGCCAACAGCGCAACCTGCGCTTCTTCCCAGGTTTCCTGACTGAAGCCCGGCAGTGGGGAGATCTCTCCCCATCCCTGACGCTCGCCCTCGTGCAGACGGACATACAGCCCATCACGCGTTTTTAACCGCCTGTCGCGCAGAACCACCCCCGCGTCCATGGGGATCTGCCAGCGGTATACCTGCGCGCTACGCATTACGGATTCCGTTTGAATTTGCTGAAATCAGGCTGACGTTTCTGGTTGAAGGCGTTACGGCCTTCCTGACCTTCTTCCGTCATGTAGAACAGCATGGTCGCGTTACCCGCCAGTTCCTGCAGGCCAGCCTGACCATCGCAGTCGGCATTCAGCGCGGCTTTCAGGCAACGCAGCGCCATCGGGCTGTTTTGCAGCATTTCACGACACCAGCGCACGGTCTCTTTTTCCAGATCCGCCAGCGGAACCACGGTGTTAACCAGGCCCATATCCAGCGCCTGTTTAGCGTCGTACTGACGGCACAGGAACCAGATTTCACGCGCTTTCTTCTGCCCAACGATCCGCGCCATGTAAGATGCGCCCCAGCCGCCGTCGAAGGAACCGACTTTCGGGCCGGTCTGGCCGAAGATGGCATTTTCCGCCGCGATCGTCAGGTCGCACATCATGTGCAGCACATGGCCGCCGCCGATGGAATAACCCGCCACCATCGCCACAACCGGCTTCGGACAGGTACGGATCTGACGCTGGAAGTCCAGCACGTTCAGATGATGCACGCCGGAGTCATCCTGATAGCCGCCGTAGTCGCCGCGAACCTTCTGGTCGCCACCGGCACAGAAGGCTTTATCGCCTGCGCCAGTCAGAATAATCACGCCGACGTTATCGTCGTAACGGGCATCCGCCAGCGCCTGAATCATCTCTTTGACGGTCAGAGGACGGAATGCGTTGCGCACCTGTGGACGATTAATGGTGATTTTTGCGATACCGTCGGTTGATTTCTCATAGCGAATGTCGGTGTAGCCTTCGGAGCAATCTTGCCATTCTACCGGCGCATAAAGCATTGTTTCATCAGGATAGATCATAGTGTGTCCTTTAGTCAGAGACGCAGAATCTGAGCCAGACAGTCCACCACGCCCGCGGGATTTTCCCGATGCGCGTTGTGTCCGGCGTTACGAATCACATGGCGGGTCGCCGCTAACTCCGTCGCGAGGGCGCAGAATTTGCTGTCACGTTCACCACATAAATAATAAAACGGAAATGCGCGCGCGTTGAGCGCATCGCGTAAATCAGGCTGGACCGCCAGCGAAGTGGCCTCCAGCATTGCCGCCAGCGTTTCGCCGTTATTCTGGCTACGCAGTGCCACCAGCGCTTCTCGTTGCTGTGCGTTCAGCGAGGCAAACACCGGCTGCTGATACCAGTCAGTAAACACGTCAGCCAGCGCGTCATGGCGAAAACGTTCCGCCCAGTGATGGTCAGAACGTCGGCGCGCGTCGCGTTCAGCGTCGCTTTGCAGTCCCGGATGACCGCCTTCAACCACCAGGCCGCAAAGCCCCGGCATTCCCTGACAGGCCGCCATCATCGCCACTCTGCCGCCGAGCGAATATCCCACCAGCCAATAGTTTAGTATGTTGTAACTAAGAAGAGTATTACACAGCAAGGCAGTGACATCGGCAAATCCGCTGACGCGAATTTCCGCCGATCCGCCGTGACCGGGTAAGTCTACATACAGTCGGGAAAAGCCTGCAAGCTGCTCGCCAACCGTCTGCCACTCCTGGCCGTCACCCGAAAATCCGTGCAGAAAAACCAGCCAGGGCGAACCTGGTTGGGCGTCTTTTGCCTGCGCGTGCAGGATCATAGATGGCTTACCTGCGCCAGGAGCTGTTGCAACGTTTGTGTACCGTCAGTGTCGTTGACCACCAGTTCAATCACCGTGGTTGCAGGCGTACGCCATGCACCCGCCAGCGCCGCCTCCAGTTCATCCCAGCTTTCCGGGCGATGGTACTTGAGGTTGAACATCGCGGCAGCGTGTTCAAAATGGACATTCTGCGGCATCAGGTAGAAGCGTTCACGTTCGCTCTGCGGCGTGGGCAGCAGCGAGAAAATCTGCCCGCCGTTATTGTTCACCACAATCAGTACGAACGGCGCGGAAACCTGGCGTAGCAAGGCTAACGCATTGAGGTCGTACAACGCCGACAAATCACCCACGATCGCCAGCGTCGATTTCGCGCTGGCGCGCTGCACACCGGCGGCCGTCGATAACAGACCATCAATGCCGCTGGCCCCACGATTACTGTAAACCGGGTAACCGGCCGGGAGTTTTGACAGCGCATCAATCAGGCGCACCACCAGGCTGTTGCCGACAAAAAGCTGCCCTTGTTCAGGCAGATAGTCACGAATACGATGCGCCAGTTGCGCCTCGCCAAAGGTATCCCGACGCGCCACCACGGCCTGCCAGGCCTGCTCCGCCAGACGCGGGATGTCGACACACCACGGCTGACGTTTTTCCGCTGGATGCAGTTCCAGCCAGTCGCCGATTTTTGCGACCAGACGACGACCACGATGATGCGCCGGATCCAGCCGTCCTTCGATATTATCGACAATCCAGTACTCTTGCGGCTCACAGTTTGCCTGCCATTGCAGTAAGCGCTTTCCGGTCAGGCTGCTCCCCAGTTGCACCACAATCTGCGCCTGCTGGAGTTCCGTCACCGCCTTCGCATTACCGAGCCAGAGATCGGCGCAGGGAAGCGGCTGTCCGGTTTGCGACAGCACATCGCCAATCAGCGGCCAGCCTAACGTCTGTGCCCACTGCGCCACTTTTTTGCCCTCTTCCGCGCTCATTCGCCCGGCGATGACAACGCCGCGTTTTTGGCGCCAGAAGAACCAGTCGCGCTGCTTGTCGCTTTCCAGCCGACGCGCTTCGCGCAGCCAGGGCTTGTCATCCTGCCACCAGTCGCCGAGGCGCTGCTGCCAGGCCAGACCGGTCTCATCCATCTCGCCATACAGCGGTTCGGCAAACGGACAGTTGATGTGTATCGCGCCAGCATGCAGCGAGGCCAGCGCATTATCGATGGTCGACACCAGCCAGCGGGCCGGAATGTCCTGCGTCGGACGCGGGAGGGAAAGCGTTTGTGACGGATGCGACGCAAACATGCCCGCCTGGCGAATCGCCTGGTTCGCGCCACAGTCAATCAGTTCAGGGGGACGGTCAGCCGTCAGGAGAATCAGTTTTTCACCGGTCAGCCCCGCTTCAATCAGTGCCGGATAAAGGTTAGCAACCGCCGTACCAGAGGTCACGATCACGGCAACGGGCTGTTTGCTCACCTTTGCCAGTCCCAGCGCCAGATGGCCAAGACCACGCTCATCAAAATGGGTGTGGTGAATAAAGGCCGAATTTTCCGCCGCCGCCAGGGTGAGCGGCGTGGAACGAGAGCCAGGGGCAATACAAACATGCCTGACACCGTGGCGAGTTAATGCTTCCAGAATGACCGCCGCCCAGCGTCGGTTAAATGCGCTTACTGACATGAGATTGTCCGGTATCAATATTGCGACTCAGTATAAAGAACGGAAAAAAGGGATTATTGATATGAATCGGGAATATGTGACTCATTATCCATCCATCTGTAACAAAGATCGCAGGCCAGCGGCTTTATTGTCGATTTCCTGCCACTCCTGCTCAGGATCTGACCCGCGAACAATCCCCGCGCCAGCATACAGTCTAACCACGTTATTGCTAATTTTCGCCGATCGCAGCGAGACACAAAATTCGCTTTGCTGTAATGACAGATAGCCCGCCGACCCGGCGTACCATTCCCGCGCAAAAGGTTCATGCTGCTGAATAAACGCCCGCGCCCGTTCGCGGGGGATCCCGGCGACGGCCGCCGTCGGCTGCAACTGCAGTAAACACAGCGTGTCGTCCGCCTGATTCAGCGCCGTCCAGATGCAGCGTCGCAGATGCTGCACTTTTCGCAACCGCAGCACCTGCGGCGGCAAAACGTCCAGCGAATGGGTGTAGTCTTGCAGGCGCTGACAGATATCCTCGACCACCAGCATATTTTCGCGCTGGTTTTTGTCGTCTTTCATCAGCCATTCGCCCAGTTGCCAGGCCTTATAATCATCAGGATGATTCGCCACCGTCCCGGCGAGCGCCTCGGTGCGTAGCGCGGTATCACGCCGACGCCAGAGACGTTCCGGAGACGAGCCCAGGAACGCGCGCTCGGCGCAAAAGGCCATGTAAAAATGGTAGCAGTTCAGATTCAAACGGCGGCTTGAGGCCATGACGGCAGCGGCATTCACCGGGCGAGAAAATTGCAGATCGCTGGCTCGCGCCAGCACCACTTTATCCAGTTCGCCGTCGGCTATCGTCTGAGTGGCCTGCTCAATCAGGTTTATCCAGCCCGCTTTTTCAGGCCAGTGCTGTTCACCCGTTTTGCTCAGACGCAGCGTCGGCAACGCTTTTACGCTCGTCAGCGAGGCCAGGAAGGTCAGCGCCCGATCAGCATCCTCGCGCAGAGAAAAATCACTCCACAGATGCAGACGCAGTACCGCTACGCCCGCACAGCGGCGCCACTCAAGGCGCGGTAACACCAGGTTGCCCTGCTGAGGGTCGAACGCGTTCAGCCCCCAGATACGCAGGTCGGTTTGCTGCGGATGTTGACGAAGAAAGCGTTGCGCCTCATCGAGCGAGGAAAAAGGGGCAACGACGCCCAGCACGGCGGCCTCTTCATCGCCGTTGCGCTGCTGCCAGTAAAATTGCGGATAAATGGACTGACTTGCCAGCCAGCTTAACGCATCGAAGGCGTCATTAAGGGGAAAAGGGACATCGAGAACCCGAATGCCTGGTGCCGCCGGGATCGCCTGCGACAAAAGACGCGTCAGACCTTCCAGCGCAGTAGTGAGTGAATGCACGCGGACCTCTCCCTGTTAAAAACCTCACATTATACGGGGTACTGCGGAAAAAAAGCAGTACCCCAGTTTAGGGAGTCAATGCGATCACGGTTTCAGGTTAGCGTCGTGCCAGCAGTAAGCCGAGCACCAGTCCGACCGTTGCGCCAACGCCAATCCCCTGCCAGGGCTTTTCGTGCACATAGTCATCCGCGCGATAAACCGCCTGCCTGGCGCGATAATAGTAACTATCTGACGCCTGGCTTACGCGATTTTTGACCTCCTCCAGCGCCTGTTCCGCCCGCGCTTTCAGTTCAATGTATTTTTGATCGGCAGGATCCCCTGAGGAACGCAGCACCTCTTCCAGCGTTTCACTCAGCAACGTCAGGTCGTCATCAATACGCGAATCACCAAATTGATAAGACATTCTCGTTCTCCATGTTAGTAAAACCTGCCCCTAACTATAGACAACGACTGAGGATCACGCCCGAATCGCTTCGCGCGCCATCCCCACATGAAGGATGCCATCTTCATCGTACACGTCAGTGACCGGCGTAAAACCAAATCGCGCGTAGAACGCCTGCAAATGTGCCTGTGCGCCCAGATACAGCGCCTTCTCCGGCCAGTGTTGCTGGCAGGACGCCAGCGCCTGCGCCATCAGGTTTTGTCCCAGTTTTTCACCACGTAACGCTTCACTGACGATCACCCGTCCAATCACGACGGGTTCCAGATCTTCTCCACTTTTCAGAATCCTCGCATACGCCACCAGTTCACCGTCATGCCAGCCGAGGATATGGCGGTTTTCACCCACCAGGTCGTCGCCGTCCACATCAAGATAGGGGCAGTTCTGCTCGACAACAAACACGGCGCAGCGCAGTTTTAATAACGCATAGAGTTGAGGGACTGTTAATTCCGAATGATGCAGATCTTGCCAGGTAATCATCGTGCGCTCCTTTTTCCGTAAACGATTTATACTAGCCAGATTATTTTTCAAAAGTGTAATGAAATTATGGAATTTCTCTTTTTAGGTACTTCGGCAGGCGTTCCCACGCGTGCCCGTAACGTGACGGCCATGTTGCTGCATCATCAGCACCCAACGCAGCCCGCACTGTGGCTGTTTGACTGTGGTGAAGGCACACAGCATCAGATGTTGAGCACGGCACATCATCCCGGCAAGATTGAGCGGATTTTCATCAGCCATCTGCACGGCGATCATCTGTTCGGTTTACCGGGTCTATTGTGCAGTCGTTCGATGGCGGGCAATGCTCACCCGCTGACGCTTTACGGCCCGAAAGGGCTGCGCGAGTTTACGGAAACCGCGCTGCGCCTGAGCGGTTCCTGGACCGACTATCCGCTGGAAATCGTCGAAATCACCGCCGGGGAAATTCTCGATGACGGGCTGCGAAAAGTGACGGCTTACCCGCTTGAACATCCGCTGGAATGCTACGGCTACCGCGTTGAAGAGCATGACAAACCCGGCGCGCTGAATGCCAGAGCGCTAAAAGCCGCAGGGGTGAAAGTCGGCCCCTGGTTTCAGGATCTGAAAGCAGGCAAAACTGTCACCCTAGAAGACGGCAGTGTGATATGCGGGGTGGATTTTCTTGCTCCGGCGACGCCCGGCAAAGCGGTTGCGATTTTTGGCGACACCGCCCCCTGTGCATCCTCGCTTGCGCTGGCGAAAGGGGTTGATGTGATGATTCACGAAACCACGCTGGATACGTCTATGGAAGAAAAAGCCAACAGCCGTGGACACAGTTCCACCCGTCAGGCGGCGCTGCTGGCGCGCGAGGCCGCGGTCGGGAAGCTCATCATGACGCACGTCAGTTCACGCTATGACGCCGCGGGCTGCCAGCGACTGCTGGCAGAGTGTCAGGCAATCTTTCCAGCCACGGAACTTGCCGACGATTTCGCCGTTTTCACGGTTTAGTGCTCCATTTTTCACTCTCAGTGCCGATAACAGTAAAAACGCAGTATTCACACTGAGGACAGAATGGATAATTTCCAGAAAGATATCGATGACAGGGCGAATCTGACCCTGTCCAACCGCTTTGAATTGCTGCTGTTTCGTCTGGGAAACTCCCTGCACGAACAGAAGTCTGAGCTGTTTGGCATTAACGTGTTCAAATTGCGCGAAATTGTACCCATGCCAGCCTTTACCCGTCCGGCGGGGATGAAAGCCCCCCTGCTGGGAATGGTCAACATTCGCGACCAGGTCATTCCGGTCATTGATCTCCCCGCCGTTGCCGGTTGCAAGCCGGAGAATGGGCTCAACATTCTGTTGATCACCGAATACGCCCGCAGCGTGCAGGCCTTCGCCGTTGAGTCGGTAGAAAACATCATGCGGCTGGACTGGAAGCAGGTACACACTGCCGAGAAAGCGGTAAACGGCCGCTATATCACCAGTATCGCCTGTCTGGATGAAGACAAAGAGACCAACAACCTGGCGCTGGTGCTCGACGTGGAGCAAATTCTGTATGACATCGTGCCGTCGAATCATGACCTGCGCGCAACGGAACTGAAAACCAATAAGTTTAATATCACCCCCGGTGCCGTCGCCATTGTCGCGGAAGACTCCCGCGTGGCCCGCGCGATGCTGGAGAAAGGTCTGACGGCGATGGAGATTCCCCATCAGATGCACATCACCGGTAAAGATGCGTGGGACAAAATCCAGCAACTGGCGCAGGAAGCAGAAGCGGAAGGCAAAGCTGTCAGCGAGAAGATCGCGCTGGTGCTCACCGATCTTGAAATGCCTGAGATGGATGGCTTCACCCTGACCCGGAAAATCAAAACCGACGAGCGGCTGAAGAAGATCCCGGTGGTCATTCACTCCTCCCTCTCCGGCAGCGCCAACGAAGATCACATCCGCAAAGTCAAAGCCGATGGCTACGTGGCGAAGTTTGAGGTAAACGAACTGTCATCCGTTATTCAGGAAGTGAT
This sequence comes from Citrobacter amalonaticus Y19, assembly GCF_000981805.1. Lineage (NCBI taxonomy): Bacteria > Pseudomonadati > Pseudomonadota > Gammaproteobacteria > Enterobacterales > Enterobacteriaceae > Citrobacter > Citrobacter amalonaticus. The sequence continues at coordinate 2,636,340 of NZ_CP011132.1, forward strand.
GGACCGTGCGGCGCAAAACGTCAGCGGCCCGCTGGTCAGCCGTCAGCGGATTGCCTGAAGATTACCGCCCATAAAAAAACCCGCCGAGGCGGGTTTTTTCGTTTCTGCTTTTCGCTTACATCAGCGGTGCGGCTAACTGCACAATGCTGATCAGCGGCTGCGGGTAGACCCCGAGGATCAGCACCAGCAGCGCGGAGATAAGCACCACAATACCACCCGCGCTGTATTGCCAGTTAGACGGCGCATCGCGGTTAAGCTGCTGCGGCGCGCTCAGGTACAGACTCACGGCAACGCGCAGGTAGTAGTACAAACCAATCGCGGAACCGACCACCACAGCGGCAACCAGCCACCACAGGTGCGCCTGCACACCGACTGCCAGCACGTAGAACTTACCGATAAAGCCCAGCGTCATCGGGATACCGGCCAGAGACAGCATCATCACCGTCATCACTGCCGCGAGGATCGGACGATGCCAGAACAGACCTCGGTAGGAGAACAGAGAATCGGCATCCGGGCCACGATACGGGCTGGACATCAGGCTGACTACGCCGAATGCGCCGAGGCTGCTGAACAGGTAACCGGCGAGGTAAACGCCGACCGCTTCCATTGACATCTCACCGCTCTGCAGAGCAATCAGTGCCACCAGCAGGTAGCCAAGGTGGGAGATAGACGAGTAACCGAGCAGACGCTTGATGTTGGTCTGACTCAGCGCCATCAGGTTACCGAAGATGATGGAGGCAAAGGCAATCACGCCCAGCACCACGCGAACCGCTTCACTGTTGCCAACCGGCGCGTACAGGAACAGGCGCATCACCACACCGAAGATAGCGATTTTGCTCGCCGTCGCCAGGAAGGTGGACACCGGAGCCGGTGCGCCCTGATAGACGTCTGGCGTCCAGAGGTGGAACGGAACCAGCGAGAGTTTAAAGCCCAGACCCACAATCATCATCCCAAAGCCCGCCAGCAGCAGCGGCTCGTTCAGCATACCGTCGCCGAGGCTCTTACCGAGCGCGACAAACGACAGGTTGCCAGACTGCGCGTACACCAGCGCCATACCGAACAGCAGGAATGAAGAGGCGGCAGCAGACAGGATGGTGTATTTGATACTGGCTTCAAGCGATCGTTTCTGGCGGAACGCATAACCCACCAGGCCAAACAGCGGCAGGGAGATAAGCTCGATACCGAGGAACAGCGCCGCCAGATGATTCGCGTTCGCCAGCAGAATACCGCCCAGTGCGGCAATCAGCACCAGCAGGTAGAACTCTTCCCGGTTGTCGTCATAACCTTCCAGCCATGGGTAGGCAAAGGTACAGGTCGCCAGACTTGCCAGCAGAACCAGTCCGGTGTAGAGCATCGCGAAACCGTCAACTCGCATCAGCGGGGTGACATCCATCGCGCCAGCCTGGCCAACAAACCAGAGCGAAACCAGCGCGGCGTTAAGCCCAATGACCGACAGCGTGGCATTGAGGAAGTGATTGCGTCGCCACGCAATGGAGAGCATCACAACCACCACCGTCAAGCCGACGATCAGCAGCGGTAGCAGCGCAATCAGGTGTTGTGGAGTTATTGTCATGGCGATTTACGGCCTTGTAGTAGTAACGGAATTAACAAACCACTGCTGGATGTTGCTCATCGCAGAATGCGAGGTATCCAGAATCGGCTGCGGATAGAAGCCAAGCAGTACCAGAAGCACGACCAGCAACAGGATGATAAACAGCTCACGCAGCGACATCCCTGGCAGTTCTTGTTTTGCAATCTGGCTCTTTGCTTTACCGAAGTAAGCGCGATGCAGCATCGCCAGCGAGTAAACAGAGGCAAACACCAGACCAAAGGTCGAAATCACGGTGATGACCGGAACCACCTGGTAGCTGCCGAACAGGATCATAAATTCGCCAACGAAGTTACCAGTACCCGGCATACCCAGCGTCGCCACCGCGAAGAACATGGACAGCGCAGGCAACCATTTCATTTTGCCCCACAAACCGCCCATCATACGCATGTCGCGGGTGTGCAGACGTTCGTACAACTGACCACACAGAATGAACAGACCCGCCGCGGACAGGCCGTGCGCGATCATCTGAATTACCGCACCCTGATACGCCAGTTGGCTGCCGGTGTAGATGGCAATCAGCACGAAGCCCATGTGCGAAACCGAGGTGTAAGCGATCAGACGTTTGATGTCGTACTGCGTGAACGCCATCCACGCACCGTAGAAGATACCGATGACGCCCAGCCACATTGCGATAGGCGCAAATTCCGCCGACGCGTTCGGGAACAGCGGCAGAGAGAAACGCAGCAGACCGTAGGCCGCGGTTTTCAGCAAAATACCAGCGAGGTCAACGGAACCTGCGGTCGGTGCCTGGGAGTGCGCATCCGGCAACCAGCCGTGCAGTGGAACCACCGGCATTTTCACCGCAAACGCGATGAAGAAGCCCAGCATCAGCAGATACTCGACGCCGTGCGACATCGGGGTTTTCAGCAGGTCTTCATAGTTGAAGGTCCACACGCCGGTCGCATTGTAGTGAACGAACACCAGCGCCAGGATGGCAATCAGCATCACCAGACCACTCGCCTGGGTGTAAATGAAGAACTTGGTTGCCGCCGTGATACGCGTTTTCCCGTCAGACGCCTTGTGACCCCAAAGCGCTATCAGGAAGTACATCGGCACCAGCATCATTTCCCAGAAGAAGAAGAACAGGAACATGTCGATGGCAAGGAACACGCCGATAACGCCGCCCAGGATCCACATCAGGTTCAGGTGGAAGAAGCCCTGGTATTTTTCGATTTCTCGCCAGGAGCACAGTACCGCCAGAACGCCGAGCAGACCGGTCAGCACCACCATCAGCAACGACAAGCCGTCGATGGCCAGATGAATCGAGATGCCAAAGCGCGGGATCCACGGCAGGACAAATTCAGACTGCCACTGCGGAATACCAGCAGATTGCGTCAGCGAATAGCCGCCCTGTAGCCACAGTTGCAGGCCAAGTGCGAGCGTCAGTCCCATGGTTACCAGCGCAATCCAGCGCGGCACCTTCACGCCAAAGCGTTCGGTCTGCCAGCACAGGAAGCCACCGATAAAGGGGATTAGTATCAACCAGGGTAATAACATGGTGATCTTTATTCCTTGTAAAAGTCCTCTAAAGGACCTGATTTTCAACGAATTTCGAAAATTCTTTTGGGTACTGTCGGATGGCGCTAACGCTTATCCGACCTACGTTTCGTAGGCCCGGTAAGCCCTGCGCCACCGGGCAAAACACCCCAATCCTCAAACTCAACGCAATACCATCAGCAGTGCCAGCACCACAACGGCGCCAATGCTCATTGAAGCGACATACCAGCGCAGATAACCGTTCTCGCTGAACAGCAGGCCTTTACCTGCGAAGCGGGAAAGAATTGCTGGCACGTTCATCAGCGCATTGAGCGGATCGCGTTTAAGCAGCCAGGCGACGCCAAGGAACGGCTTAACGAACACTTTGTCGTACAGCCAGTCGAAGCCCCAGGCGTTATACCACCAGGTCCCCAGCAGACGGCCAGGGGCGCTGTTGGCAATCGACGTCACAAGCGTACGTTTACCCAGCCACAGCCACGCGGCAATCATGATGCCCGCAATCGCCACCACGCCAGAGGTAATTTCCAGGGTCATCACGCGACCATGCTCAAGTTCAGTTGTCTGCGGCAGTACACCTTGCAGCGGCGGCACAATCAGCGCGCCAACGAAGGTGGACAGGATCATCAGGACAATCAACGGCAGGTGGTGAGTAATCCCCTTCCCTGCATGAGCGTGAATTTGTTCTTTACCGTGGAACACGATGAAAATCATACGGAAGGTATACAGAGAGGTCATGAACGCGCCGACCAGGCCCGCCACCATCAGGTTGATATGACCGTTCGCCATCGCACCCGCCAGGATCTCATCCTTACTGAAGAAGCCCGCCGTGATGAGCGGAAGCGCAGAGAGCGCCGCACCGCCAATCAGGAAGCAGGCATAAACCAGCGGAATGGATTTACGCAGGCCGCCCATCTTGAAGATGTTCTGTTCGTGATGGCAAGCCAGAATGACGGAACCGGACGCCAGGAACAGCAGCGCTTTAAAGAACGCGTGCGTCATCAGGTGGAAAATCGCCGCATCCCATGCCTGGACGCCGAGCGCCAGGAACATGTAGCCAATCTGGCTCATGGTGGAGTAAGCGAGCACACGTTTGATGTCGGTCTGCACCAGTGCCGCAAAACCTGCCATCACCAGCGTGACGGCACCGACGATACCGACCAGATGCAGAATTTCCGGAGTCATCAGGAACAGGCCGTGAGTACGGGCAATCAGGTAGACACCGGCGGTGACCATCGTTGCCGCGTGGATCAACGCGGAAACCGGCGTCGGGCCCGCCATCGCGTCAGCCAGCCATGTCTGCAACGGCAGCTGTGCCGATTTACCGACCGCGCCACCCAGCAGCATCAGCGTCGCCCACGTCAGCATGTTGTTGCCTGCCGCGAAGTGCGCCGGGGCCAGTTCCACCATTTCGCGGAAGTTCAGGGTGCCCAGTTCGTTGTACAGAATAAACAGCGCGAACGCGAGGAACACATCACCCACACGGGTCACGACAAACGCTTTCATGGCCGCTGCGCCATTCTTCGGATCGGTGTAGTAGAAACCGATCAGCAGATAGGAGCACAGGCCCACGCCTTCCCAGCCGAGGTACATCAACAGCAGGTTATCGGCCAGCACCAGAACAACCATGCTGGCGATAAACAGGTTGGTGTAGGCGAAGAAGCGGGAATAGCCCTCTTCACCGCGCATGTACCAGGACGCAAACATGTGGATCAGGAAGCCGACACCGGTGACCACCGACAGCATGGTCAGCGACAGGCCGTCCAGTACCAGGTTGAAACCAATGTTGAAATCTCCGACAGACATCCACGTCCACAGCGGGACGCTAAACGCCTGCTTGCCGTTTGCGAAGAAGTCGACACCGACAAAAGCGGTGACCAGCGCCGCCAGACCGATGGAGCCCACGCCCACGGTTGCGGAGAGATTTTCTGACCAGCGGCCACGAGAGAACGCCAGCAGGACAAAGCCAATCAATGGCAGAATGATGGTTAAGGCAAGCATGTTCATCCACGCATCTCACTTACTGAATCGATGTTCAGGTTCTGGCGACGGCGATGAAGTTGCAGCAACAGCGCAAGTCCAATACTCGCTTCGGCAGCCGCAAGGCTGATAGCGAGAATATACATCACCTGACCATCGGTCTGGCCCCAGTAGCTCCCGGCGACCACAAAGGCCAGCGCGGAAGCGTTGATCATGATTTCCAGACCAATCAGCATAAACAGCAGATTGCGGCGGATAACCAGACCGGTTAAGCCCAGAACGAACAAAATCGCAGCGAGGATAAGTCCATGTTGTAAGGGGATCATGCGTGCTCCTCCGTTTTTCTTTTCGCGCTGTCGTCTTTACGGTTGCTCAGCACGTCACCAGAGCGTTCTTCGCGACCGACGTGGAAAGCGACCACCAGCCCCGCCAGCAGCAGCATGGACGCCAGCTCAACCGCCAGGACGTAAGGCCCGAACAGCGTAATACCGACCGCTTTCGCGCTGATTGGCGTGCCGTCGATACCCTGATCGTTAACCCCCAGAATGGCGTAAACAATCACCACCAGCATGATGGCCGACAGAATCGCCGGACCAATCCACACCTGCGGCTTCAGCCACTGGCGCTCCTGTTCGATTTCAGAACCGCCCAGGTTGAGCATCATCACCACGAACACGAACAGCACCATAATGGCACCGGCATAAACGATAATTTCCAGCGCACCCGCGAAGTAAGCGCCCAGCGAGAAGAACACCCCGGAAATCGCCAGCAGCGAAATAATCAGGTACAGCAACGCGTGCACCGGATTGGTATGGGTGATCACCCGCAAGGTAGCGAGAATGGCGACCAGGCCACAGATATAAAAAGCGAACTCCATTGCCCCTCTCCTTACGGTAACAGGCTCTTGACGTCGATAGGCTTAGCTTCGTTCTCTGCTTCGCCCTTATCTTTGCCGTCGATTGCCATACCTGCCATCCGGTAGAAGTTATATTCCGGATATTTACCCGGACCGGAGATCAGCAGATCCTCTTTCTCGTAAACCAGATCCTGGCGCTTGTACTCACCCAGTTCGAAATCTGGCGTAAGCTGAATCGCGGTTGTCGGACAGGCTTCTTCGCACAGCCCGCAGAAAATGCAGCGTGAGAAGTTGATGCGGAAAAACTCCGGATACCAGCGACCGTCTTTGGTCTCTGCTTTTTGCAGAGAAATACAGCCTACCGGACACGCTACCGCACACAGGTTACAGGCAACGCAGCGCTCCTCGCCGTCGGGATCGCGCGTCAAAACGATACGACCACGAAAACGGGGCGGTAGATAGACCGGCTCTTCCGGGTACATCTGCGTTTCGCGTTTCGCGAACGCATGCAGGCCGATCATCCAGATACTGCGTACCTGGGTGCCGAAGCCTACTAACAATTCTTTTAAGGTCATGGTCTTTGTGCCCCTTATTGCGCCTGCCAGAGAATGACAGCCGCCGTTACCAGCAAGTTGATGAGCGTCAGCGGCAGGCAGATCTTCCAGCCGAAGGACATTACCTGGTCATAACGAGGACGCGGTAACGACGCACGAATCAAAATGAACATCATCATGAAGAACGCGGTTTTCACCGCGAACCAGATGAATGGCGGTAAGAACGGGCCCTGCCAGCCACCGAAGAACAGGGTTACCATCAGCGCAGAAATGGTGACGATACCGATGTACTCCCCCACAAAGAACAGACCGAATTTCATCCCGGAATATTCAATGTGATAACCATCGGCCAGTTCCTGCTCGGCTTCCGGTTGGTCAAACGGGTGACGGTGACACACCGCCACGCCTGCGATAGCGAAGGTGACAAAACCAAAGAACTGCGGAATGACGTTCCAGATATCAGCCTGGTTGTTGACGATGTCGGTCATGTTAAATGAACCGGCCTGCGCCACCACGCCCATCAGGGAAAGTCCGAGGAACACTTCGTAGCTGAGCGTTTGCGCAGACGCACGCATTGCACCCAACAGCGAGTATTTGTTGTTGCTCGACCAACCGGCGAACAGCACCGCATACACCGCCAGACCCGCCATCATCAGGAAGAACAGGATCCCGATGTTCAGATCCGCAACCACCCAACCCGGACTCACCGGCACGATGGCAAACGCCAACAGCAGCGAAGTAAAGGCGATCATTGGCGCAAGCGTAAAGATGACGCGATCCGAGAATTTCGGGATCCAGTCTTCTTTAAAGAACATCTTGATCATGTCCGCGACCAACTGGAGCGAACCGCCCCAGCCTACACGGTTCGGTCCGTAACGGTTCTGGAACAGCCCCAGCAGACGACGTTCGCCAAAGCTCATGAATGCCCCGCAGGTGACCACCACCAGCAGGATCACCACCGCTTTGAGGATGGTCAGCAGGATCTCAATCAGATCCGGTGTAATCCAACTCATTGTTGTGCCTCCTGCAGATCCTCAAGACGTGCGCCCGCCAGAACAGGGGCAATGCCTGGCATGCCCATCGGCAAACCGACCTGCCCTGCCGTCAACCCTTCAGCGATTTCAACCGGCAGCGTGACCGTATTGCCATCGTAGCTAAAGGAGACGCGGGTACCGGCATTCACGCCCAACTTCGCGGCATCGGCCGGGTTGAGTTTGATGTACGGTTGCGGCATGCGGCTCTGGAAGACCGGCGCACGCTGAGACAATTCGTCGCTACCAAACAGATGGTAGTACGGCGCGATACGCCACTGTCCGTCCTGCGCCTGGAAGCTCGCCGGAACGGTTGTGAAGTAATCCAGACCGCCTTCTGACGCTTCAATCAGACGCACACCCGGATCGCCATGACGCAGTTTACCGCCCACTTCATCCTGGAACTTGTTCCACGCCTGCGGGGAGTTCCAGCCCGGAGCCCAGGCAAATGGAATCTGTGAACGCGGCGCCGACGGCTGGTTGTTCCCTTCCATAGAGAAGGCAAACATCGTGTCTTTGTCCTGCGGCTGACGCGGTTCGTGGACGCTGATGTTCGCGCGCATGGCTGTACGACCGCTGTAACGGTGCGGCTCACGCGCCAGTTTCTGTCCACGAATGCGGAAGGTGGCATCCGGCGCGGCGTCTTTAATGCCGGCCAGTTCAGGCATTGCGGCAACCACGGCGTCGATAACGTGGTCAAGCTGCGTCCAGTCCACTTCACGGCTCTGCACGGTGCTGTGCAGCGAATGCAGCCAGCGCCAGCTTTCCAGCATAATGGTGTTGGCGTCGTAGTACGCCGGATCGTAAACCTGGAAGAAACGTTGGGCACGGCCTTCGTTGTTGATGACTGTACCGTCGCTTTCGGCAAAACTTGCCGCAGAAAGCACCAGGTGAGCGTTTTCCATGATTGCGGTGCGCTGATGGTCAATCACCATTACCAGCGGCGCTTTTGCCAGCGCGGCATTCACGCGCGTTGCCGACGCGTGACGATGCAGATCGTTTTCCAGCACCACCACCGCGTCTGCACGACCGGTTTCCAGTTCAGTCAACGCATCATCAAGTGAACCGCCGCCCATAATGCCCAGGCCCATACTGTTCACAGAACGGGCAATCATCGTGATACCGACGTCAGCCCCGCGACCTTTCAGCGCTTTCGCCACGTTGGCAGCCGCCTGAATCACTTCAGCGCTACCGGCGTTGGTGCCGGAAATAATCAGCGGCTTTTTCGCCCCGGCCAGCGCCTGAACGATCACGTCGATTTTGTTTTGCAAATCGCTGCTGATGCCGTCAACGGCTGGCGCCGTGTTGTCCAGCGCGTGGGCGATAGCGAAACCTAAGCGCGCCTGATCTTCAACCGGCGCACGGTAGGTCCAGGCCGCGATATCATCCAGACGGGTGTTATCGACGTTGGTCACGAACAGCGGATGCTTCGCACGTTGGCCGATGTTGAGGATCGCCGCAATCTGCCAGTCAGCCACTTTCTGGGCTGCCGCCATTTCGCGAGCTTTGCCTTTCACCGCCTGGCGCACGGCCAGCGCAACGCGGGCTCCGGTCTGGGTGATGTCTTCGCCCAGCACCAGCACCGCATCGTAAGATTCGATATCACGCAGCGCAGGGGTATGCACTCCGCCTTCACGCAGCACTTTCAGTGCCAGTTGCAGACGTTCCTGCTCGCCCTGGGCGATACCGGTGTAGAAGTTTTCCGCTCCAACCAGTTCACGCAGCGCGAAGTTACTCTCGACGCTGGCGCGCGGAGAACCGATGCCAATGACTTTCTTCGACTGACGCAGAATGTCTGCCGCGCCCTGCATCGCCTGTTCGGCGTTGAGGGTGATCAGGTCATCGCCACGACGCTGTACCGGCTGACGCGGACGGTCTTTCAGGTTCACGTAACCATAACCAAAACGACCGCGGTCGCAGAGGAAGTAATGGTTAACGGTCCCGTTGTAGCGGTTTTCGATACGACGCAGTTCGCCGTAGCGCTCACCCGGGCTGGTGTTACAGCCGATGGAACACTGTTGGCAGATGCTTGGCGCAAACTGCATGTCCCACTTACGGTTATAGCGTTCGGAGTGCGTTTTATCGGTGAATACGCCGGTCGGGCAGATTTCTACCAGGTTGCCGGAGAACTCGCTTTCCAGCACGCCGTCTTCCGGGCGACCAAAGTAGACGTTATCGTGCGCGCCATACACGCCCAGATCGGTGCCGTCTGCATAATCTTTGTAGTAACGCACGCAGCGATAGCAGGCGATACAGCGGTTCATTTCGTGAGAGATGAACGGCCCCAGATCCTGATTGCGGTGAGTACGTTTGGTGAAACGATAACGACGGAAACTGTGGCCGGTCATCACGGTCATATCCTGAAGATGGCAGTTACCGCCCTCTTCACAAACCGGACAATCGTGCGGGTGGTTGGTCATTAACCACTCCACCACGCTTTCGCGAAACTGTTTCGCTTCTTCGTCGTCAATCGAAATAAACGTGCCTTCGGTGGCCGGTGTCATACAAGACATCACCAGGCGACCACGCGTGTCTTCCGCGTTTTGGTATTGCTTCACCGCACACTGGCGGCAAGCACCAACGCTTCCCAGCGCCGGATGCCAGCAAAAGTACGGAATATCAAGGCCGAGAGACAGACAAGCTTCCAGCAGGTTGTCCGCTCCGTTGACCTCATATTCTTTGCCGTCTACATGAATCGTAGCCATAGTCAGCATGCTTCCAGTTGGCTTAGTCGGAGACTAAGCGTTAATCGAATTTCTTTTCCGCTTTATCCTTCAAGCTACCTCGGCGTTGGCTTCCGTCGTTCACCCCTGTCACTTACTTCAGTAAGCTCAGGGGATTCGCTCAGTCGCCGCCTTGACGTAACGTGAATGCTTTCGCGTAAAACGTTTACCAGCGCTCTTTCAGCAGGTTCGGCTGAATACCACCAATTGCATGGGTATTGCTGAACGACTGCTTGATGCCAGCTTCGAATTCTTCGCGGAAATATTTAATGGCGCTCTGTAGCGGTTCAACCGCACCCGGTGCGTGTGCACAGAAGGTCTTACCCGGACCGAGGAAACGACACAGTTGCTCAAGTGTCTCGATATCCCCTGGTTGACCTTCGCCACGCTCCAGCGCACGCAGAATTTTTACACTCCACGGCAGGCCGTCACGACATGGCGTACACCAGCCGCAGGATTCACGGGCAAAGAACTCTTCCAGGTTGCGCACCAGCCCCACCATGCCAATCTCGTGGTCAACCGCCATCGCCAGCGCCGTACCCAGACGACTTCCGGCTTTACCAATGCTCTCAAATTCCATTGGCAAATCGAGGTGCGCTTCCGTCAGGAAGTCGGTTCCCGCTCCGCCGGGCTGCCAGGCTTTGAATTTGAGCCCATCGCGCATACCGCCCGCGTAATCTTCGAGGATCTCACGCGCGGTGGTGCCGAATGGCAGTTCCCACAGTCCCGGATTCTTCACGCGACCGGAGAAGCCCATCAGCTTGGTACCGGCATCTTTGCTCTTCGAAATGTTCTGATACCACTCCACGCCGTTATCGAGGATCGCCGGAACGTTACACAGCGTTTCCACGTTGTTGACGCAGGTCGGTTTACCCCATGCGCCAGAGGTCGCCGGGAACGGCGGCTTCGAGCGTGGGTTAGCGCGACGGCCTTCGAGGGAGTTGATAAGCGCAGTCTCTTCACCGCAGATGTAACGCCCTGCCCCGGTGTGAACAAACAGTTCGAAGTCAAAACCGGTGCCCAAAATGTTTTTGCCAAGCAGACCGGCTTCAGTCGCTTCCGCAATCGCACGGCGCAGATTCACGGCCGCTTCAATGTATTCACCGCGCAGGAAGATGTAACCCCGGTACGCTTTCAGCGCAAACGCGGAGATCAGCATGCCTTCCACCAGCAGGTGCGGCAGCTGTTCCATCAGCAAACGGTCTTTATAGGTGCCCGGCTCCATTTCATCGGCGTTACACAGCAGGTAACGGATGTTCATGGATTCGTCTTTTGGCATCAGGCTCCACTTAAGACCCGTGGAAAAGCCTGCGCCGCCGCGCCCTTTCAGGCCAGCGTCTTTTACCTGGTTGACAATCTCATCCGGAGACAGACCGGTCAGCGCCTTACGCGCGCCGTCGTAGCCTTTCTTGCTACGGTATTCGTCCAGCCAGACGGGCTGTTTGTCATCACGCAGCCGCCAGGTCAGCGGATGCGTTTCGGGAGTACGGATAATGTCTTTCATTTATACCGCTCCAGCAGTTCAGGAATGCCTTCCGGGGTCAGGTGAGCATGAGTATCGTCATCGATCATCATGTTCGGCCCTTTATCGCAGTTCCCCAGGCAGCAGGTCGGCAGCAGCGTAAAGCGACCGTCGAAGGTCGTCTGCCCCGGCTTGATGTTGAGCTTTTTCTCCAGCGCCGCCTGAATTCCCTGGTAGCCGTTGATATGGCATACCACGCTGTCGCAATAGCGGATCACGTGGCGTCCCACCGGCTGGCGGAAGATCTGGCTGTAGAACGTCGCAACACCTTCGACGTCGCTTGCCGGGATCCCCAGCACATCGGCGATCGCATGGATTGCGCCGTCCGGCACCCAGCCGCGCTGCTTCTGAACGATTTTCAGCGCTTCAATGGACGCCGCACGCGGGTCTTCGTAGTGGTGCTTCTCGTGCTCAATGGCTTCACGCTCTGCCGCACTCAGCTCAAAAGCCTCGGTTTGTGGTTGTTGATTCTCGTGCATAATTAGCGGTCCACATCTGACATAACAAAATCGATACTACCCAGATGGACGATCAGGTCGGACACCAGGCTGCCACGTACTGCCACCGGGATCTGCTGCAGATGCGCATAGCTCGGGGTACGAATACGGGTACGATAACTCATGGTGCTGCCATCGCTGGTCAGGTAGTAACTGTTGATACCCTTGGTCGCTTCCACCATCTGGAAGGACTCGTTCGCCGGCATGACCGGGCCCCACGACACTTGCAGGAAGTGGGTGATCAGGGTTTCGATATGTTGCAGCGTGCGCTCTTTCGGCGGCGGCGTCGTCAGCGGGTGATCCGCTTTGAACGGGCCTTCCGGCATATTATTGAGGCACTGCTCAAGGATGCGCAGACTCTGGCGCAGCTCTTCCACTTTCAGCATGACGCGGGTGTAGCAGTCGGAAACTCCGCCGCCAACCGGCACTTCAAAGTCAAAGTTTTCATAGCCAGAGTAAGGGCGCGCTTTACGCACGTCGAAATCAATACCGGTCGCACGCAGCGCCGCACCTGTGCAGCCCCAGTCCAGCGCTTCTTTCTTACCGTAAGCGGCCACGCCCTGCGAACGCCCTTTCAGAATGGTGTTTTGCAGTGCGGCTTTCTCGTAAGAAGCCAGACGCTTCGGCATCCAGTCGAGGAACTCACGCAGCAGTTTGTCCCAACCGCGCGGCAGGTCATGCGCCACACCGCCGATACGGAACCAGGCCGGGTGCATACGATAGCCAGTGACCGCTTCCACGATGTCGTAGATTTTCTGGCGATCGGTAAAGGCAAAGAAGACCGGCGTCATGGCGCCGACGTCCTGAATAAACGTCGAGATATACAGCAGGTGGCTGTTAATGCGGAACAACTCGGAGAGCATCACGCGGATAACGTTAACGCGATCCGGTACGGTAATGCCCGCCAGTTTTTCCACCGCCAGCACGTACGGCATCTCGTTGACGCAACCGCCGAGGTATTCGATACGGTCGGTATACGGAATGTAGCTGTGCCAGGACTGACGCTCGCCCATCTTTTCAGCACCACGGTGGTGGTAGCCGATGTCAGGCACGCAGTCGACAATCTCTTCGCCATCAAGCTGAAGAACAATACGGAATGCACCGTGTGAGGACGGGTGGTTCGGGCCGAGGTTGAGGAACATGAAGTCCTCGTTTTCGGTACCACGCTGCATGCCCCAGTCTTCCGGTTTGAAGGTCAGCGCTTCCATTTCAAGATCCTGCTTCGCTTTAGTCAGCTCAAACGGATCAAATTCGGTAGCACGCGCCGGGTAGTCTTTACGCAGCGGATGACCCTGCCAGGTATGCGGCATCAGCAGGCGCGTCAGGTGCGGGTGACCTTCAATATCAATCCCAAACATTTCCCAGGTTTCGCGCTCATACCAGTTGGCGTTCGGGAACAGTTTGGTGAAGGTCGGCACGCGCAGGTCGTTTTCAGACAATGCCACCTTGAGCATGATATCGCGATTGCGTTCAATGGAAATCAGGTGGTAGAAAACGGAAAAATCCGCGGCGGGTAACCCTTCGCGGTGTGTGCGCAGACGTTCGTCCATGCCGTGTAAGTCAAACAGCATGACGTAAGGTTTCGGCAATCTCTTTAAGAAATCGCCCACTTCCAGTAATTGTTCACGCTTGACCCAAACAACGGGTACCCCGGTGCGAGTCGCCTGAACGGTAAAGGCATCCGGCCCAAAACGGTTGCGCAGTTCGCCGATGACCGGGTCATCAAGGTGATCCCGGGTCTGCCATGCGGCATCTTGCGCGGTTAAGTCGGTCATAATGTTCACCATTGCAAATGGTCCGTGGTGACTGTCGACAGAGCTTCGCGCGATTTATGTAGTGATAGGCGAAGTAAAATGCTGCTGCCGACAGGCGCAAATTAAATCTCGTCTGGTGTACGCAGATTCGTTACTGCAATGCGTTCGCCGCGTTTACGCTCGCGCTCTGACTGCATGTTGGCGCGATAAACGCCCTGATCGCCAACCACCCAGGAGAGCGGACGACGTTCTTTGCCAATGGAATCCTGCAACAGCATTAACGCCTGCATGTACGCTTCCGGACGCGGTGGGCAACCCGGGATGTAAACATCCACAGGGATAAACTTATCAACGCCCTGCACTACCGAATAAATATCGTACATACCGCCGGAGTTGGCACACGCGCCCATGGAAATCACCCATTTCGGCTCCAGCATCTGATCGTAGAGGCGCTGAATGACCGGTGCCATTTTGGTAAAGCAGGTCCCCGCCACCACCATCAGGTCAGCCTGACGCGGCGAAGCACGCAGGACTTCCGCGCCAAAGCGCGCCACGTCATGCACGGCGGTGAACGAGGTCACCATCTCAACGTAGCAGCAGGAAAGGCCGAAGTTATAAGGCCAGATTGAGTTTTTGCGACCCCAGTTAACCATGTCATGCAGTTTGCCCATGAACACGTTTTTGTTAACTTCCTGTTCCAGGGGGTCGGTTACGATCTCCTGCTTTTGCAGGGGGTAACGGTCGTTCTCACCGTTAGGATCTATGCGGGTGAGCGTATAATCCATCTTAATGCCTCGCGGTTAGCGTTGACGATTAGCGATACTGTTCGTTTCCGGGTTCATACGCTCGCGGCGTGAACGCGCGGGCGTCCAGTCCAGCGCGCCAATACGCACCAGATAAACCAGACCTGCCAGTAACACAAAAATAAAAATTGCAGCTTCCACAAAGCCAACCCAGCCGCTTTCACGGATGGAGGTCGACCATGCGAACAGATACAGCGCTTCAACGTCGAAGATAACGAAGAACATGGCTACCAGATAAAACTTGGCAGACAGGCGTAAGCGGGCGGAGCCGACCGAGTCGATACCGGATTCAAACGGGGTGTTTTTTGACCTCGCGCGTGCGCGACCGCCTAAAAACCAACCGCCGATAAGCATCAGGCAGCACAGGCCAATGGCGACAATAAGAAAGATAGCGAATGCCCAGTGATGAGCGATGACTTCAGTGGATGTTGACATACTCATTGCTTACTCATCAAAAGTAGCGCCAAATTCTCTGCTCTTTTCGGCAGATGAACGCCACATCGATTCATGGGGAGGAATAAAAAAAACCTTACAATCGCTGCAAAAAATGTTTTAAACAGCCAATTGATGGGGTTTTTTACTCCTTTCTATAACCTTTTGTCAACTTTAACAAAAGTTTCCTCACATTAATTTACATGATAACAACACCCTTAACATTTAATGCGCTTTAGCACCGTGTCGATCGATTCACAGGCTAAATGGGAACGTTGTTGAATCGTGTCCGTTGTGAAGTAAGTAGGAAAAATCGCGCCTATTTTGACAGGAATTGATCCAAAAGCCTTCCCCTAAAAGGGAGTATTTTCTTGATCTGTGACACGCTTTTGTTAATCCACCAGAAAAAACAGCAACAATTTCTCTCGTTTTTTAACATGAAAGCGTTGAGTTGCGAATTTTGCTTAATTTTTACGCATTTTTTAATCGCAACGTCTACTCGCTGATTTATGAGGATTTTTAGCTTTTCCCTCCTGTCCGTTAAGGATATTAGTACAAAAAAAGAACCACTGGATGTTTTTTAATCATCAGTGGCTCTTTTTTACACTTGCATTTTTTAATGACTTTTTTGTGATCCGTTACTCATAGTCTCCTTCGACCAGCACGGAATCATCCCCCCCTTCCGGGGTAATCGGACTGTACTGCCACGGATTCTGCCAGGTATCCATCGCCTGAAAGATGACCTGCGCCAGATCGTTCTTCGACGCCGGGTCGCGGCAGAGTAAGTATTCGGTGTCCGGCAGCGGCGGTAATCCGTCAACGGCCCCCAGCACGCGCAGGTCCGGGCTCATCATTTCTACCGGGCGCGCCGTCACGCCGAGACCCGCCTTCACCGCCGCGCGCACTGCTGGCAGTGTCGACGCGACGTAGGCCAGCCGCCAGGGGATATTCGCCGCATTCAGAGTGGCAAGGACCACGTCACGAAACGGACTGGGATCATCCAATAACACCAGCGGAACCGGTTCGCCCTTTTGCAGTACATACTCTGCGGCACAGTACCAGTGTGTCGGTGAAGTACGCAGCGTCAGGCTCTCAAACGATCCGGGACGATTGGTGGTAACGATCAGATCCACCTCTTGCGATTTCAGCATGTCGAGCATAAAAGCATTTCGCTTCACTCTGACATCCAGCGCAAGTTTCGGATAAACCGAACTAATGCGATTGAGGAGGAAGGGCAGTATCGTATCGGCGGACTCATCAGAAGCCCCGATAGTTAATACTCCCTGAAGATTGCTGAACATCAATGATGAGCAGGCCTCATCATTGAAACGTAAAATTTTTCTGGCGTACCCCAGAAGCTGGATGCCGTGTTCAGTCAACAGTTTGTTACGACCGTGACGAGCGAAGAGTTCTTTTCCCACGAGCTGCTCGAGGCGCTGCATCTGTTGGCTCACCGCAGACTGAGTACGACACACCGCTGCAGCCGCTGCTGCAAATGTGTTCAGATCGGCAACAGCAACAAATGTTCTCAGCAGATCGAGGTCGAGGTTAATTATCGGACGATTTGCATTTATCATAATTTTTCACTTACTGGCGGCTCATACTGAGCTTGTTAATGCTGTGCATACAAAATCAAGCAATTCCGTTTGTAATGCGCTTCCTTAGCAGATTCACCCACTGGCAGCAGGTGAAAGTAAATAGGTATATCATGAGACTGGCGAAATGCTACTCTCTTTCTTACGTAATAATACCTTACGCGAACTCTCAGGTTATTATGTTATGAACGGGCTGACCTATTAAAGCGTATGTAGATTTCTGCCGTTACCTGGATGTAAAAGTGTAAACGTAAAGAATGGAGCTGAGCATACATCAACGAGAAATAAGCATATATGGCAGTAAGTTAGCAACAAAACCCCGTCCGGGATTTTAAAAAATCATGCGATTACATGCCATTTCCTCAGGCGTATCTTAACCTAAAACCTTTTTATTTATAAGCCTTAATGCGAATAATCTGATGCAAAGTTTTGTTATGTTTCTCAAACCAAGCCGCTATTATTCTCGCCTTGCGTAAAGCCTTTTTAATTATTAAATAATAATTAATGAGATTCGAGGTCATTCATAAATCCTGCTTAACATTAGATTTACACCGCCAGGGTTCCCGTACATCCCGATAACACAGCCGGCGGTTAATCTTTCAGTATTTACGAATTATTAAATGACGTAAGAGTCTTCCCGAAATTTCACGAACACAGAACCTTTTCCAGACCAGAGAATACGCCACTCACTAACGACAACGTTGAAACATCATACTATAAAACCAAGCAATTTCTGTTTTTATCTCTGTCAACCACGTAAAAACCAGTCAATGACAACATAATAGCACATCAACATTCAGCAAAATCTTCCTCTGCAAAGCCTTCAAAACGCCCCGCCGTGGGAGTACATTGTTTCAAACTGACTTCCACGGCAGGAAGTGATGATAACAGCATAAAAAGGTCAAGGTTCATGTCCCCCATTGAGAAATCCAGCAAATTAGAAAACGTCTGTTATGACATCCGCGGTCCTGTTCTGAAGGAAGCGAAACGCCTTGAAGAAGAAGGCAATAAGGTTCTGAAACTGAACATTGGTAACCCCGCCCCTTTTGGCTTTGACGCCCCCGATGAGATTCTGGTAGACGTCATTCGCAATCTGCCGACCGCGCAGGGTTATTGCGATTCGAAAGGCCTCTATTCCGCACGTAAAGCCATCATGCAGCATTATCAGGCTCGTGGTATGCGTGACGTCACCGTCGAAGATATCTATATCGGCAACGGCGTTTCGGAGCTAATTGTGCAGGCGATGCAGGCATTGCTGAACAGTGGGGACGAAATGCTGGTGCCCGCGCCGGATTACCCGCTGTGGACGGCGGCCGTTTCGCTCTCCGGTGGTAATGCCGTGCATTATCTGTGCGATGAATCGTCCGACTGGTTTCCGGACCTTGATGACATTCGCGCAAAAATCACGCCGCGTACCCGTGGGATCGTCATCATTAACCCGAACAACCCGACCGGTGCGGTCTATTCCAAAGAACTGCTAATGGAAATCGTCGAGATCGCGCGGCAGAACAATCTCATCATCTTTGCCGATGAGATCTACGATAAGATCCTGTATGACGACGCTGAGCACCATTCCATCGCCGCGATGGCGCCGGACCTGCTGACTATAACCTTTAACGGCCTGTCCAAGACCTATCGCGTCGCCGGATTCCGCCAGGGCTGGATGGTTCTCAACGGTCCGAAGAAGCATGCGAAAGGCTATATCGAAGGGCTGGAAATGCTGGCATCGATGCGTCTTTGCGCCAACGTGCCAGCGCAGCACGCTATTCAGACGGCGCTGGGCGGTTACCAGAGTATCAGTGAATTTATCATGCCTGGTGGACGCCTGTATGAGCAGCGCAATCGCGCCTGGGAATTGATTAACGATATTCCGGGTGTCTCCTGTGTGAAGCCGCGCGGTGCGCTGTATATGTTCCCGAAAATTGACGCCAAACGTTTCAATATTCACGACGACCAGAAAATGGTGCTCGATTTCCTGTTGCAGGAAAAAGTCCTGCTGGTTCAGGGAACGGCGTTTAACTGGCCGTGGCCGGATCATGTGCGCATCGTCACCCTGCCCCGCATTGACGACATTGAGATGTCGCTGAGTAAATTTGAACGTTTCCTGTCGGGATATCACCAGGCTTAAGGCCACCGTCTGAAATTGGCTGCCGGTATTTGCATCCGGCGGCCTTCTCTGCGCACAATGACCTCCAGGTTGTTATCATGAAAAGGTCACTATGAAGCAGAGCCATTTTTTTGCCCATCTCTCCCGTCTCAAACTCATTAACCGCTGGCCTTTAATGCGCAATGTGCGCACAGAAAACGTCTCTGAGCACAGCCTCCAGGTCGCGATGGTGGCCCATGCGCTGGCTGCTATCAAAAACCGAAAGTTTGCCGGTCAGGTTAATGCTGAACGCATTGCGCTGCTGGCGATGTATCACGATGCGTCAGAAGTGCTGACCGGCGATCTGCCCACGCCGGTAAAATATTTCAATTCGCAAATCGCCCAGGAATATAAGGCGATTGAGAAAATCGCGCAGCAGAAACTGGTCGATATGGTGCCCGATGAGTTGCGGGATATTTTTGCGCCACTGATTGATGAACATGCGTATAGCGAAGAAGAAAAATCAATTGTGAAGCAAGCCGACGCGCTGTGCGCGTATCTGAAGTGTCTGGAAGAGTTGTCGGCAGGAAATAATGAATTCCTGCTGGCGAAGACGCGACTGGAAAAAACGCTGGAATTACGCCGGAGCCCGGAGATGGACTATTTCATGGAGGTCTTCGTCCCCAGTTTCCACCTGTCTCTCGATGAAATTAGCCAGGATTCTCCATTGTAAGCCATGTTGCCGGATGGCGACGTAAACGTCTTATCCGGCCTACAGATCGCATCCAATCATGTCCGAATGATATGAACGTCTCGTAGGCCCGGTAAGCGTCAGCGCCACCGGGCAGCAGGTCAGAACGGAAACAGCATTGGGATCATCACCACGCATACCGCCATCACGATAAGGGTGAACGGGACGCCCAGCTTTAAAAAATCGCTAAAGCTGTAATTCCCCGGTCCCAGCACCAGCGTGTTGACCGGTGACGAAACCGGCGTCATAAAGGCCGCCGACGCCGCCATCGCGACCACCATCGCAAAAGGATAAGGGGAAACGCCCATCGACTTCGCCGCTGCAAGGGCAATCGGCGCCATTAACACCGCCGTCGCAGTATTTGAGATAAACAGGCCAATGGTCGCACACAGCACAAACAAACAGCCCAGCATCATGTACGGGCCGTAACCGCCGCCGACGTCCATCAACCCTTTCACCACTAAATCAACCCCGCCGGTCTTTTGCAGCGCCAGTGCAAAGGGCATCATGCCGACGATCAAAATGATACTAGGCCAGTGAATCGCCTTGTAGGCGCTTTCGGCGTCAATGCAGCGGAATTTGCCCATCAGCAGACAGGCCACAATCGCCGCAACAGTATTAGGTATTTCGTCGGTCAGCATCAGCGCGACCATCAGAACCAGACAGAAAATAGCGTGCGGGGCCTGGCTGTGCGCCGGTGAGGCCTCGCTCACCTCTTCTGGCAGGTTAAGCGCGACAAAATCTCGCCCCTGCTTCGCCAGCATACCGATCAACTTCCAGTTACCGACGACCAGGATGATGTCGCCCATCAGCAGCGGCTCATCGGCAAGCGAGCCTTCAATCGCCACGCCGTCGCGTTTCAGACCGACCACGTTCAGCCCGTAACGGGTACGAAAACCAATTTCCCGTACCGACTTGCCAATCAGCTCCGATTCCGGGATCAGTGAGATTTCCGCCATTCCCACATCCAGCGCCTGGTCAGAGAAATATTCCCCGCGCAGCACCATCGGCTCCAGCAATTGCTCGCTACAGAATTCACGGAGATCAACATCGGCGGCAGACATATCAATCAGCAAGACGTCGCGGGCGCGAAACTCCGAAACCCCGTTCACGTTCACAATCACCCGCCGAAAGCGCCGCCAGCGTTCAACGCCGATGACGTTGGCACCATAGCGCTCACGCAGTTTGAGATCGTCAAGGCGCTGACCGATCATCGGCGAGCCCGGACGAATCGCCAGTCGACGCGCCCGCCCGGTCAGGCGATATTCTTTGATCAGATCGCGGAAGGTACGGCGCTTCCAGCCATCCCGTTGCTGTTGCGGATTGTCACCTTTGAGCATAAAACGCATCAGCAGCATGTAGATAATGCCCAGCACCAACACCACCAGACCGATAGGTGTAACGCTAAAGAAGCTAAAACCGGCATGGCCTTCGCGCAACAATTCACTGTTAACCACCAGGTTTGGCGGGGTGGCCACCAGCGTCATCATGCCGCTGATAAGCCCTGCGAAACTCAGTGGCATCATCAGGCGCGATGGCGACGTTTGCATGCGCATCGAGACGCTGAGTACCACGGGGATAAAAATCGCGACAACGCCGGTTGAACTCATAAACGCGCCCAGTCCGGCAACGGTCAGCATCAGCAGGACCAGCATTTTGATTTCGCTGCTGCCCGCCATTTTCACAAGCCAGGTCCCCATGACGGTCGCCACACCGGTGCGCACCAGTCCGTCGCCGATGATAAACAGCGCGGCAATCAACACGACGTTAGGGTCGCTGAAGCCAGAGAAGGCTTCGGTAATATTCAGTGTTCCACTCAGAACAAAGGCGACGATGACCAACAGAGCGACCGCGTCCATACGCACTCTGCCCGTCGCAAACAAAATAACGGCAATCGCCAACAGCGAGAGAACCCAGATCAATTCACCGTTCACAACCTATCCTTGTCCTTGTCAGATGAGAAGATGGAATGATTCTGCCATAAAAAAGCCCCGACAAATCGGGGCTAAATCATGATCAGGTATTTCTTAACACGACCACATCGCCGTTCGGTTGTTTGGTCACTGAAAGCTGCTCCAGACTGGTCAGGACGAAGTCGACCTCATCCAGACGCGGCGTGTCCGCCGGGGCATTCACCGCGATAACATGACAGCCTGCCGCCAGTCCCGAGAGCACCCCCGCAGGGGCATCTTCCACCACCACACATTCGTGCGGCGATAACCCCAGCAACTGTGCCCCCAACAGGTAAGCATCCGGTTCTGGCTTACCGCGTTTGACCCGTTCAGCGGTGACGAAAACTTCCGGTGCCGGCAGGTTGGCAACCTGATGACGCGCGCGCGCGACCGGCATTGACCCGGATGTGACAATCGCCCACGGAATCCCGGCTTTGTTCAGATGATTGAGCAGCGCAACGGCACCGGGCAGCGCAGTAATGCCCGCCGTTTCTGTCGCTTCAATTTTCTCCAGACGTGTAAATTCAGCGACGATCTCCGCCTCAGGCTTACCCGCCATAAAGTGACGCAAAGAGGTGATCGCCTGCTTGCCATGAACAAAACTCAACACATCGTCATGCGCCAGCCCAAAACGATCGGCCCAGTTACACCATGCGCGTTCCACTGCGGGTAAAGAGTCAACCAGCGTCCCATCCAGGTCAAACAGAAAGCCTTTGCACTGCACGTTCACCTCCTCAGGCATTGATGATTTGGTTGATTTCGTTGGCGCTCAAATGATACTGACGCGGGCAGGCATGCCACGCGCTTAACATCCGCTGATATTTTTCCCACATTGGGGTCTGCGCGTTGAAGCCGTGAGTACCGGCATCAAAATGAGTGTAACGACCTTCCACATTCACCATAAAGCGAACATAGCCGAGGTAGCGCGCTTCCGTTGCGGCATCAAAACCCAGAAAGGTCACCCGACGCTCATCAATACTTTGCGCATCTTTCAGGTTGGCCCATGAGACATGCAGGGCATGATACATCTCCATGATGTCGATAACCGTACGACAGGTTTCCTCTTTCAGCTCACCAAACTCCCGATCCAGTTCGCGCATTTGCAGACCGTAACCGCGTTCAATGATCGTCTGCAGACGACGATAACGCTCGGCGTTAGTCGGATCGAGCATAGTCATCATTTTGTATTGATTAGACAAAATAAGACGTTGAGCGTTGGTCATTTCCATTTTGGACTCCTGTATCACTCTACTACGGTGAAAAAAGTGAAAAAAAAGAAGGCATCAATAATGCCTTCTTTTATATGCGTAATCCGGGGTCAATTACAAATCATCAAGGAAAGTTTTATCCAGTTGTTTGAAGGCACGCTTAAGCGTGTCAGCTAGCGCCTGGTAATCCGGCTTCCCTTCCACCGGGGAGAGCGCTTGCCCAGCTTCCTGTAATTTTCCTCTGACTTCATAGAACCAGTTCAGTATAGAGGGCGGAAGTGGCGTGACGGAACGTTTTCCTAACCACCACAGCCCCTGCATCGGCAGGCTAAGCGCGAACAACGCGGTGGCGACGGCAGGCCCTAGCTGGCCGCCCAGTGCTATCTGCCAGCACAGCGTAAAAATGGCGATTGGCGGCATAAAGCGGATCGCGTAACGCGTCATCCGTATCACGCGGTTCTCAACAAAGACGGGCGCAAGGCGCTTTTCCATTGGCCACGTCTTTGAGTAATGCTGCCCCCGACGAAAAAGGCTGAAAAAATTTACGGAGCGATGATCCGGCGTCGACATGGCTTACCTCAACTTCACATATAAAAATTCAAATATTTGTGCAAAACAACAACTATACGGGACAACGTTCAAAACATTTTGTCATTGATACCGACTATCGGGTATCCTGTAGCGGCCTGTAAATGGCCAGTAGTCCAAAATCATTGAGTCGTCAAATTTACATATAGTATGCCATTGGCTGAAAAATACGCAAAATGGCATAGACTCAAAGGTATTTCTTCCATCGTGCCAAAAAACACAACTGGCATGATGTTAATCATAAATGTCAGCGTCACACTGCGCTACGCTTTTGGCTCCCTGACGTTTTTTTAGCCACGTATCAATAATAGGTACTTCCATGTCGAGTAAGTTAGTACTGGTTCTGAACTGCGGTAGCTCCTCACTGAAATTTGCAATCATCGATGCAGTTAACGGTGAAGAGTACCTTTCTGGTTTAGCCGAATGTTTCCATCTCCCAGAAGCACGTATCAAATGGAAAATGGATGGCGGTAAACAAGAAGCGGCTTTAGGTGCAGGCGCCGCTCACAGTGAAGCGCTGAACTTTATCGTTAATACTATTCTGGCACAAAAACCAGAACTGTCTGCGCAGTTGACTGCAATCGGTCACCGTATCGTACACGGCGGCGAGAAGTATACCAGCTCCGTGGTTATCGATGACTCTGTTATTCAGGGCATCAAAGATTCTGCCTCTTTCGCACCGCTGCACAACCCGGCTCACCTGATCGGGATCGCAGAAGCGCTGAAATCCTTCCCGAATCTGAAAGACAAGAACGTGGCTGTGTTTGACACCGCGTTCCATCAGACCATGCCGGAAGAGTCTTACCTCTACGCCCTGCCGTACAGCCTGTACAAAGAACACGGCGTTCGTCGTTATGGCGCGCACGGTACCAGCCACTTCTTCGTCACTCAGGAAGCGGCAAAAATGCTGAACAAGCCGGTAGACGAGCTGAACATCATCACTTGCCACCTGGGCAACGGTGGTTCCGTTTCTGCTATCCGCAACGGTAAATGTGTTGATACGTCTATGGGTCTGACCCCGCTGGAAGGTCTGGTGATGGGTACCCGTTCTGGTGACATTGACCCAGCAATCATTTTCCACCTGCACGACACGCTGGGTATGAGCGTTGATCAGATCAACAAGATGCTGACCAAAGAGTCTGGCCTGCTGGGTCTGACCGAAGTCACCAGCGACTGCCGTTACGTTGAAGACAACTACACCACCAAAGAAGACGCGAAACGTGCAATGGACGTTTACTGCCACCGTCTGGCGAAGTACATCGGTTCCTACACGGCGCTGATGGACGGTCGTCTGGACGCGGTTGTCTTCACCGGTGGTATCGGTGAGAACGCGGCGATGGTTCGCGAGCTGTCCCTGGGTAAACTGGGCGTGCTGGGCTTTGATGTTGATCATGAACGTAACCTGGCTGCACGTTTCGGCAAGTCCGGTTTCATCAACAAGGAAGGTACCCGTCCTGCGGTGGTGATCCCAACCAACGAAGAACTGGTTATCGCGCAAGACGCGAGCCGTCTGACTGCCTGATTTCACACCGCCAGCTAAGCTGGCGGTGCTGTTTTGTAACCCGCCCAACGGGCGGTAACGAAAGAGGATAAACCGTGTCCCGTATTATTATGCTGATCCCTACCGGAACCAGCGTCGGCCTGACCAGCGTCAGCCTTGGCGTCATCCGCGCTATGGAACGCAAAGGCGTTCGTCTGAGTGTCTTTAAGCCCATCTCCCAGCCACGCGCCGGTGGCGATGCGCCTGACCAGACCACCGCTATCGTTCGTGCAAACTCCTCTGTCACCGCGGCTGAGCCGCTGAAGATGAGTCACGTTGAGTCTCTGCTGTCCAGCAATCAGAAAGATGTGCTGATGGAAGAGATCATCGCGAACTACCACGCGAACACCAAAGACGCAGAAGTGGTACTGGTTGAAGGCCTGGTCCCAACCCGTAAACACCAGTTTGCGCAGTCTCTGAACTACGAAATCGCTAAAACGCTGAATGCGGAAATCGTCTTCGTGATGTCTCAGGGCACCGATACGCCGGAACAACTGAACGAGCGTATTGAACTGACTCGCAGCAGCTTCGGCGGCGCAAAAAACACCAACATCACCGGCGTTATCGTTAACAAACTGAACGCCCCGGTTGATGAACAGGGCCGTACTCGCCCGGATCTGTCCGAGATTTTCGACGACTCTTCCAAAGCACAAATCGTGAAAGTTGATCCGGCTAAGCTCACCGCAAGCAGCCCGCTGCCGGTTCTGGGCGCGGTGCCGTGGAGCTTTGATCTGATCGCGACCCGTGCTATCGACATGGCGCGCCACCTGAATGCCACCATCGTTAACGAAGGCGACATCAACACGCGTCGCGTGAAGTCTGTCACCTTCTGTGCGCGCAGCATTCCGCACATGCTGGAACACTTCCGTGCCGGTTCTCTGCTGGTCACCTCCGCTGACCGTCCGGACGTGCTGGTTGCTGCATGCCTGGCTGCGATGAACGGCGTAGAAATCGGTGCCCTGCTGCTGACTGGCGGTTACGAAATGGACGCGCGCATCTCTAAACTGTGTGAACGCGCTTTCGCGACCGGCCTGCCGGTATTCATGGTGAACACCAATACCTGGCAGACCTCTCTGAGCCTGCAGAGCTTCAACCTCGAAGTGCCGGTTGACGATCACGCTCGTATCGAGAAAGTCCAGGAGTACGTGGCAAACTACATCAACGCTGACTGGATCGAGTCTCTGACCGCGACCTCTGAGCGTAGCCGTCGTCTGTCTCCGCCAGCGTTCCGCTATCAGCTGACCGAACTGGCGCGTAAAGCCGGTAAACGTGTTGTGCTGCCGGAAGGCGACGAACCGCGTACCGTGAAAGCGGCGGCCATCTGTGCTGAACGTGGTATCGCTACCTGCGTGCTGCTGGGTAACCCGGAAGAGATCAACCGTGTTGCGGCGTCTCAGGGCGTTGAACTCGGCGCTGGCATCGAAATCGTAGACCCGGAAGTGGTTCGCGAAAGCTATGTCGCCCGTCTGGTTGAACTGCGTAAGAGCAAAGGCATGACCGAAACCGTTGCCCGCGAACAGCTGGAAGATAACGTGGTTCTCGGTACGCTGATGCTGGAACAAGACGAAGTTGACGGTCTGGTATCGGGCGCCGTTCACACCACGGCTAACACCATTCGTCCGCCGCTGCAACTGATCAAAACAGCGCCAGGCAGTTCACTGGTTTCCTCCGTATTCTTCATGCTGCTGCCGGAACAGGTTTACGTTTACGGCGACTGCGCGATCAACCCGGATCCGACCGCTGAACAACTGGCTGAGATCGCTATCCAGTCTGCTGATTCCGCCATTGCCTTTGGTATCGAACCGCGCGTCGCGATGCTCTCCTACTCCACCGGCACCTCTGGCGCGGGTAGCGACGTAGAAAAAGTACGTGAAGCGACTCGTCTGGCGCAGGAAAAACGTCCTGACCTGATGATCGATGGTCCGCTGCAGTACGATGCCGCCGTGATGGCGGATGTCGCGAAATCCAAAGCGCCGAACTCTCCGGTTGCCGGTCGCGCTACCGTGTTCATCTTCCCGGATCTGAACACCGGTAACACCACCTACAAAGCGGTACAGCGTTCTGCCGACCTGATCTCCATCGGGCCGATGCTGCAGGGTATGCGCAAGCCGGTGAACGACCTGTCCCGTGGCGCGCTGGTTGACGATATCGTCTACACCATCGCCCTGACCGCGATTCAGTCTTCACAGCAGCAGTAAACCGCCCACCTGGGCTCTGATGAGCCCAGTCAACACCCGGAAATAGCCACTATTTCCGGGTGTTTTATTTCCGCCCTTCCCGCTTTGTAAAATCTGATTTTTTGGGCTTAACTGCGCTGTATCAATGAATAACCATTCGCCTGTTTGCATACTTAGCCTCTTTGCTTTGCAACAGGGATAGACGGTCATGTCTGCAGTAACCGAAACACAGCCAACCAAAAGAAAATGGGCCATGCCCGATACGTTGGTCATTATTTTCTTTGTCGCTATTTTAACCAGCCTTGCGACCTGGGTTGTCCCCGTCGGGATGTTCGACAGCCAGGAGGTGCAGTACCAGTTAGATGGTCAGACAAAAACCCGTAAAGTGGTCGATCCGCACTCCTTTCGTATTCTGACCAACGAGGCAGGTGAAGCGCAGTATCACCCGGTGAAGTTCTTTACCACCGGTGACGAAAGTCCGGGCCTGATGAACTTCCCATTCGAAGGGCTGACTTCTGGCTCTAAATTCGGTACCGCCGTCGGTATCATCATGTTTATGCTGGTGATTGGTGGCGCGTTTGGCATCGTCATGCGTACGGGTACCATTGATAATGGCATCCTGGCGCTGATCCGCCATACCAAAGGTAACGAAGTGCTGTTCATCCCGGTACTGTTTATTCTCTTCTCGCTGGGCGGCGCCGTATTCGGTATGGGGGAAGAGGCGGTTGCCTTTGCGATCATCATCGCGCCGCTGATGGTGAGGCTGGGCTATGACAGTATCACCACCGTGCTGGTGACCTATATTGCGACGCAAATCGGCTTTGCCAGTTCGTGGATGAACCCTTTCTGCGTGGTGGTCGCTCAGGGTATTGCCGGCGTCCCCGTCCTCTCCGGTTCCGGTCTGCGCATCGTGGTCTGGGTCATTGCAACGCTGATTGGCCTGACGTTTACCCTGGCCTACGCCTCGCGGGTGAAAAAGAACCCGCTTCTGTCGCGCGTCCATGAATCTGACCGTTTCTTCCGTGAACAACAGAATGACGTTGTCGAGCGACGCTTCACGATCGGCGACTGGCTGGTGCTGCTGGTTCTGACCGGCGTGATGGTATGGGTTGTCTGGGGCGTCATCGTCAACGCCTGGTTTATTCCTGAAATCGCCAGCCAGTTCTTCACCATGGGCCTGGTGATTGGCATTATCGCCGTTGTCTTTCGCCTTAACGGCATGACGGTCAACATTATGGCTTCCTCTTTCACTGAAGGCGCGCGCATGATGATTGCCCCCGCCCTGCTGGTGGGCTTTGCCAAAGGCATATTGCTGCTGGTAGGCAACGGTGAAGCGGGTGACGCGAGTGTGCTGAATACGCTGTTGCACAGTATTGCCAACGGCATCAGTGGGCTGGATAACGCCGTTGCCGCGTGGTTTATGCTGCTCTTCCAGGCCGTGTTTAATTTCTTTGTTACCTCGGGATCCGGCCAGGCGGCGCTGACCATGCCACTGTTAGCGCCACTCGGCGATCTGGTGGGGGTTAACCGTCAGGTGACCGTGCTGGCGTTCCAGTTTGGCGATGGCTTCAGCCATATCATCTATCCGACCTCAGCGTCACTGATGGCGACGTTAGGTGTCTGTCGGGTGGATTTCCGTAACTGGCTGAAAGTGGGTGCGACGCTGCTGGGACTGCTGTTTATTATGTCCAGTGTGGTGGTGATTGGCGCACAGATTATGGGATACCATTGATCCAAAATGCCGGATGGCGACGCTAATGCGTCTTATCCGGCTGACAGTCTTTCTTATCCTCGTAGGCCGGATAAGCGTTAGCGCTTATCCGGCATTACCTTTCTAAAGCAGTGATTTTGCTGCGGTCACAATTGCTGCCGCGGTGAGTCCATACTCTTCCTGTAAGAAGTCCGGGGTGCCAACCTGTCCATAACGCTCCCGGACGCCCACCCGCCGCATCGGAACCGGACAGGTTTCCACCAGCACTTCCGCTACCGCCGATCCCAGTCCGTTATGGATACTGTGGTTTTCACAGGTCACAATCCGCCCCGTTTTTTCGGCATAGTTTTTCACCAGCATGCGATCGACAGGCTTGAGGGTGAACATGTCGATGACGGCCGAACTGACTCCCATTCGTTCCAGCTGACGTGCCGCTTCCAGCGCTTCAGCCACCATAATCCCATTGGCAATTAAGGTGACATCGTTGCCTTCGCGCAACACATTCCCTTTTCCCAGCGTGAAGGTCGATCCCGGGGCATAAATACTCGGTGCCTGTTTACGGATGGTGCGCACCCAGTAGAACCCGTCGAGGTCGATCAGTTGGCGTAAGATATCCTCAAACATGACGGCATCAGTGACTTCCAGCACGACCGAATGCGCCAGCCCGCGAACGATGCCCATATCTTCGAAAGACATATGCGTCCCGCCGTTATGACAGGCGGTCACGCCAGCATCGGAGGCGATGACTTTGACGTTACTCCGCTGGTAATCGAGCGACATAAACAACTGATCGAAACAGCGGCGACTGGCAAACGCCGTAAAGGTATGCACAAACGGCTTGCGTCCGGTCAGCGCCAGCCCTGCCGCAGTACCTATGACGTTCGCCTCCATGATGCCGCAATTAATAACATGCTGCGGATACTCGCGCGCCACACCGTCCATCGCCATGGAGCTCATCAAATCGGCTTCCAGCGCAATAATCGGGCTTCCCGCCGCCACTTCTTTCGCGACAAAACCGGCATAAACCTTGCGCATCTCCACACTGTCTTTTTGCCCTTCGGGCGCGAGCTTAATCATGCGTAGCCTCCAGTTGGCGAAGGTTATCGTTCAGCGCAAGTCTTGACGCATCCGTCAGGCGCAGGTGATGCGAGTTGGTTAATTGCTCCAGATACGGCACTCCCTGACCTTTGATGCTGTCAAGAATCACGACGCGTGGACGTGCCTGGTTATCCAGAACCGGTTGTACCACCGCCAACAGTCCAGGGATGTCATCCCCTTTCACCGTGAACGCCTCAAAACCAAACGCGCGGAATTTATCTTCAAGACAAAACGGGTGAATGATGTCATCCAGTTCGCCGTCCAGTTGCTGCTTATTCCAGTCAACGAAAACCGTCAGGTTATTCAGCCGATGGTGGGCAATAAACTGGAACGCTTCCCAGCACTGCCCTTCATTGAGCTCGCCATCGCCGACAATGCAGAATACCCGGT
The DNA here is from genome assembly GCF_000981805.1 of Citrobacter amalonaticus Y19. Lineage (NCBI taxonomy): Bacteria > Pseudomonadati > Pseudomonadota > Gammaproteobacteria > Enterobacterales > Enterobacteriaceae > Citrobacter > Citrobacter amalonaticus. The sequence continues at coordinate 2,666,694 of NZ_CP011132.1, forward strand.
TCGCCCGCTGCGCCAGTTTGTGCGACAGCGCCATCCCCGCGGCGATAGAAATGCCCTGCCCCAGCGATCCTGTCGTCGCATCAACGCCACGCGTCTTAAGCCTGTCCGGGTGACTGGGCAGGCGTGTGCCATTCTGGTTCAGCGTGCTCAACTCAGCGACCGGGAAGTAGCCTTTCAGCGCCAGCGTGCTATACAGCGCTGGCCCGGCATGGCCTTTTGACAACACGAAATAGTCCCGCTCCGGCCAGTCCGGATCGGCTGGATCAATGTTCATCACCTCGCCATACAAAACCGCCAGCGTTTCCACCACCGACATACAGCCGCCAAAATGGCCAAAGCCGAGATGAATGAGCGACTTCAGGGTGGCGATGCGAATTTCCCGCGCCAGTTGGGTTACCGCCTTCACACTCATGATTTGGCTCCATTATTTTCCTCAGTCTGACCCGCTACCGTCCGGTTTTTCGCGAACAGATTCCAGGCCACCAACAGCGCAAACAACGCCACAACCAGCCCCGTGATGGCAAAAGGCGACAGATAACGCGCCAGATTGCCGAGAACGATGCCAATGACGCCAAAGTCAGCATCCGAGAAGGTGGTATTGGCAAAACCAATCGCGCCCAGTACAGGCAGGAGCAGAACCGGCAGGAAGGTGATTAACAGGCCATTGGCAAACGCGCCAATCATGGCCCCGCGACGCCCACCGGTGGCGTTACCAAACACCCCGGCCGTTGCGCCAGTGAAAAAGTGGGGAACAACGCCTGGCAGGATCAGCACCAGTTTCATCTGCCCCAGCAGGAACAATCCCACCAGGCCTCCGAGGAAACTGAACAGAAAGCCAATCAGTACCGCATTCGGGGCATAGGGATAGACCACCGGGCAATCCAGTGCAGGCCGCGCATTAGGCACCAGTTTTTCAGAAAAACCGGTAAACGCCGGGACGATTTCCGCCAGAATCAGACGGACGCCTTGCAGAATAATGAATACCCCGGCAGCAAAGGTGATCGCCATGATGATGGCGTAAACCAGATAGTTCTGCCCGCCGCTGAAGGTACTTTCGACATATTCCCGACCGGCGCTGATCGCCATAATCAGATAGATTATCATCATGGTCAGAGAGATAGAGATTGAACTGTCGCGCAGGAAGCTCAGGTTTTTCGGCAAGTTCATCTCTTCGGTCGAACGGGAGCCCTTGCCGCAGACGCTGCCAATCCAGCCTGACAGCACGTATCCCAGGGTGCCGAAGTGACCAAAGGCAATCTCATCATTACCGGTGATCCGTCGCATGTAACGCTGCGCCAGCGCGGGGAAAAAGGCCATCACCAACCCCAGAATCAACGAGCCCGTAAAGACCAGGCCAATCCCGTCGAATCCGGCGACGGTCAGAATGACGCCGATCATGCAGGCCATATAAAACGTATGATGCCCGGTCAGAAAGATATACTTCAGGCGCGTGAAGCGGGCGACAATAATATTCGCCACCATCCCAAATGCCATAATAAGCGCGGTTGAAGCACCATATTTCTCGAGGGCAATAGAGACAATGGCTTCGTTATTAGGAATGATGCCCTGAATATTAAAGGCGTGCTCAAACATTCCGCCTAACGGATTTAACGATCCCACCAGCACCGTTGCGCCGCCGCCAAGAACAATAAACCCCAGAATCGTTTTAATTGTTCCTTTTATCACATCGGAAAACGATTTCTTCTGTGCCACCAGGCCAATTAATGCAATTAACCCCACCAGCACGGAGGGGACTTTAAGAATATCAACAACAAAATTCAGCGTTTCAAGGATAAACATATCCACCTCGCTTTATGCACATCAGCGCGCAAACGACCTTCAGGTCATTTGCATGATTGGGTGCATTTACCGTTATTGTTTGTCGAACCATGCGTGCAATTGCGCTTCCAGTTCATTGATATCGATAATATTAGTAATCACCACCAGTTGCGCCTCCGGTACGCTGGCGCTGGCGGCAATATCTTTTGCCATCACAAACAGATCGGCAGCCCCTGGCGTGGCGGAGGAGAGATCGGAATGTTCAACGTCTGCCTGAATATTAAGTTTCTTGAGCACTTTTTTAATATTCATTTCGACCATAAAACTGCTGCCCAGGCCAGAGCCACAAATCGCCAGAATTTTCATTATTATCCCCTTTTTTAAGTAGAGTACGCCCGCATCACGCTTTCGCGTCATGTTTTAGAAGATGCCCAAACGACTTACATCAGAAACGTGAAATAACTGTTTTAATTTCCTCCAGGGTTGTTGCCTGATGTAATTGCACCAGACCTTCGTCGCTTGAAAATAATTCCGCCAGTGCGGATATCATCGCAATATGGCTATGTTTATCCGGTGCCGCCAGCATGATAATAATATCGACAGGATCAAATTCACCTGCGCCAAATGAAACACCGTGCTCCAGTTTCAACAATGAGAGCCCTAATGCTTTTGCCCCTTCTTCTGGTCTGGCATGCGGCATCGCCAGACCCGGCGCCAGGACGTAATAAGGTCCCAGTTGATGGTGCTGCGCGACGATGGCGGTGAGGTATTCCGATGTAATGACCCCGGCGGCAAGCAAAGGTCTGGCACACCATTCAAGGGCCTGTTGCCAGTCCTCAACGCTCTCGCGCAGCATGATGGTTGTCTCCGTTAACCATTTATTCAGCACGCCCTCTCCTTATTTTTTGCTCAATGTGAGCAAACTTTATTCAACCCATAAAACCTTATCTGCGATCAGACTCACAAAGATAGCGCTATCAGGGGATATCGTTCAGATATGTGATAGCGCTATCAAAATACAATACCCCGGTAAAATCACAGCAATGAAAACCATTAAAGGCGTATACTTGCCCTGCATACGAAGCATAAAAATGACGATAGAAAGCGGCTCAACCGGTTGTAATTGCGCAGGAATGTGTATGTCTCTGACCCGAAAACGACGTAGTACAGGCAAAGTGACCATCGCTGATGTCGCTCAACTTGCTGGTGTCGGCACCATGACCGTCTCTCGTGCACTGCGCACGCCTGAACAGGTTTCCGATAAACTCCGGGAAAAAATAGACGCCGCTGTGCATGAACTGGGCTACATGCCCAATCTGGCGGCAAGTGCGCTGGCATCTGCGTCATCACGAACCATTGCGATGGTTGTGCCGAATCTCTCTGAGGCTGGCTGCTCGGAAATGTTCGCTGGATTGCAGGAAGTCCTTCAACCCGCCGGGTACCAGATCATGCTGGCAGAGTCCCGTCATCGCCTGGAACAAGAAGAAACATTGCTGGAGACGCTGCTGGCCTCCAATATTGCCGCTGCCATTTTGCTCAGCGTTGAGCACAGCGACACCGTGCGGAACTGGCTGAAGAACGCCAGGATTCCGGTCATGGAGATGGGCGCGATTCGTAGCGATCCCATTGATATGAACATTGGTATTGATAATGTCGCCGCCATGTTTGAACTCACCGAAATGTTGATTCAACGCGGCTACCAGAACATTGGACTGCTCTGCGCCAATCAGGAACAGTGGATTTTTCAGCAACACTTGCAGGGCTGGTATAAGGCAATGATGCGCCACCATATGTCGCCGAATCGGGTGATTAACGCGGCGCTCCCCCCCAACTTCTCCACCGGCGCTTCGCAACTGCCCGAGTTTATTCTCGCCTGGCCCGAACTCGACGCGCTGGTTTGCGTGTCGGATGAACTGGCCTGCGGCGTGCTGTATGAGTGCCAACGGCGACGCATCAAGGTGCCTGACAATCTGGCGGTGGTCGGATTTGGCGATAGCGATGTGAGCAGGGTTTGCCAGCCGCCGTTAACCACGATGGCAGTGCCCCATCGTAAGATTGGCATTGAGGCTGGACGGGCATTACTGGCGCGATTTGAGGATGGCAACTGGAGCGATCAAAAACCAATCGCCTCCAGTTTACGCATAAGGGACAGTTGCTGAGCGGTTACTCCGCCTCTTCCTGCTTCTCCTGCTGCGGCTCTGACCTGGCAGCTTCGTTTTTGGCGTTACGGGTCATCCACAGCGCCAGCGCTTTCAGAGAGTCGGGCGTGAATTCATCACAGCGGGCGGTAATTTCTTCTGGCGTCAGCCAGCACACTTCGCTGACCTCTTCTTCCTGCAAGGCGAACGGGCCGTGTGACACACAGCTGAACAACGCACCCCAGACGCGACAGTTCTTATCTTCAAAATTGAACTGGCCGTGTTCAGCGAAAGGCACACCGGCAATGCCTAACTCTTCTTCCGCTTCACGACGGGCAGAATCCAGCAGCTGTTCGTCGGCCTGCACAACGCCACCAGCAGTGGCATCTAACATGCCGGGTAAAAAGTCTTTTGTCTCGGTACGACGCTGCACCAGTATTTTGCCCATCCCGTCGTGGACGACAATATAGGTCGCACGATGACGCAGGCCCTGCGCTCGCATCTGTTCCCGGCTGGATTGTGCAATGACTTCGTTGTCTTCATTCACAATATCCACCCATTCCGTACTTGCCAAACGACGCTGTTCCACCATCAGGAAACCTTCTTTTTCTGGCGCTCTTACGGCGCATTTACATATGTGGGGGTAAATTACGAATTAATCGCTACCTGTGCAATGATACTTTGATCATTGAGTGCGATAACACTTAAAACATTATCATCCAGCAGGCCGTAACTTGCCTGAAAGCCGCCTTTCGGAATGCTCACTGAACCCGGGTTGAAGTGATAAATATCGCCCCTTTTTTCTGCCACTGGCAGATGCGTATGCCCATACACCAGGACATCGCCAGTACGTAGAGGTGGCAGGCTATCCGGCCCAAAGAGATGGCCGTGTGTCAGAAATAGCCGCTGATTAGCCAATAGCACCTGCTGCCAGGGCGCGGTCATTGGAAACTGCAACAGCATCTGATCCACTTCGCTATCACAGTTTCCCCGTACCGCGATAATCTGCGCGGCCTGTTCGTTCAGTCGTTCAGCCACCTGCGCAGGCGCGTAGCCTTCGGGTAAGGCATTTCGCGGCCCGTGGTTGAGTACATCGCCCAGTATCACCAGCCACTGCGCGCCGCTCTGTGAAAACACCGTCAGCACGCGTTCTGTGGCAGGCAAGGACCCGTGAATGTCGGATGCAAACATCAGTTTCATCACATACTCCGTGTCATCAAAATCTGCATTATGATACTGGATTGTAGACGCTTTATCAGCCTGAACGCTTCGCGGAAAGCGCAATATAGCGCTGGACAGAAGCGCGTTGCCACTGAAATGCTGCATATTCCGCCAGTCGTTCAGGGACCTCGTCGCCATTGAGGACCAACCGGTTGAGCATCAGGGCTAAATCGGTATCGGCCAGACACCATTCACCGAAAAGATTTGGCATGTCGTGCGCCAGCAGATTCCCCGCCGTGGCGAACAGTTTTTCGGCGCTGGCTTTTCCCGCCTCGCTCAGCGGCCCTTTTTTTTCGCCTCCGAAAACGACATCTGTCGGACGCTCTTCACGAATAGGCATTAAATCACTGCGCAGCCATGCCTGAATCTGTCGCGCGCGGGCGCGCTTTTGCAGATCGTGAGGATAGATGCGTTCCCAGGTAGGTGGCGCAAAACGGTCTTCCAGATATTCAGCAATCGCAGAAGACTCGCTCAGTTCAAAATCATCGATTTCCAGCAGCGGTACACGGCGAGTCAGTGCAAAACCCTGCCAGCCCGGTTGTAGATGTTCGCCGCGGCTCAGGTCGACGGTTTTCAGACTAAACGGCAGCCCCTTTTCCTGCAACGCGACATAGGCCGATAGCACGTAGGGAGAGAAAAAGTTCGCGTCTGACCAAAGCGTGATGGTGGGTTTACTCATAGCATCCTCGTCGTTAGTAGGCTTTTCTCCCAACATAGAGGGTCTTTCGCTTGCTGTCACCTGATGAAAACTCACACAGCGCAGCAGGCTTTCTATACTTGTGATTGTCTTATTCCACTCAACGCTTTCTGGAGCTGAAATGATCGACCTCTATTACGCCCCGACACCCAATGGGCACAAGATTACGATCTTCCTTGAAGAGGCTGCGCTGGACTACCGACTCATTAAGGTGGATATCAGCAAGGGTAATCAGTTTCGCCCTGATTTTCTGGCCATTTCCCCCAACAATAAAATCCCCGCCATCGTCGATCATGCTCCGGTCGATGGCGGCGCACCGCTCAGCCTGTTTGAATCTGGCGCCATTCTGGTCTATCTGGCGGAAAAGAGTGGCCTGTTGCTGAGCGGCGAATTGCGCGAGCGCTGTACCACGCTGCAATGGCTATTCTGGCAAGTGGGCGGACTGGGACCGATGCTCGGTCAGAATCACCATTTCAACCATTTCGCCCCGCAGGCCATCCCCTACGCTATCGAGCGCTATCAGGTGGAAACACAGCGACTGTACAACGTCCTCAATAAACGGCTGGAAACGTCGCCGTGGCTGGGGGGTGAACATTACAGCATTGCCGATATTGCCTGCTGGCCGTGGGTGAACGCCTGGCAGCGCCAACGTGTCGACCTTGAGATGTTTCCCGCCGTGAAGAACTGGTTTGACCGCATTCGCAGTCGGCCCGCCACGGAGCGCGCGATGCTGCAGGCGCACCAGGATACTGCGAGTGCAAAAGGATAACGTGGCGGGATTCTCGTGTATCATGCGAGAGTTCATACATGGAGGAGACCTGCAATGTCACATCATGACGCTATTATTCGTATAAAAAACCTTCGCTTACGCACTTTCATCGGTATCAAAGAGGAAGAGGTCAACAACCGACAGGATATTGTCATCAACGTTGCAATTCACTATCCGGCAGACAAAGCCCGCGTCAGCGAAGATATCAATGATGCGCTGAACTACCGCACGATCACCAAAAATATCATCCTGCACGTTGAGAACAACCGCTTCTCATTGTTAGAAAAATTAACCCAGGATGTGCTCGATATCGCACGCGAACATCACTGGGTCACTTATGCTGAAGTGGAAGTCGACAAACTACACGCGTTGCGTTATGCCGATTCTGTCTCCATGACGTTGAGCTGGCAGCGCTAACCGCCATCACGGGAGGCTGCATGAAGATACTGGTAACCGGAGGAACTGGCCTTATCGGAGGACACCTGGTCCCGCGCCTACAGGAACTGGGTCATCAGGTGACTGTACTGACCCGCCGCCCCGATGACGCCCATAAGAAACTCAATAATCGGGTCACGCTGTGGAGCACGCTGGACGATAAGCGCAACCTCGACGGTATCGATGCGGTGATTAACCTGGCCGGTGAGCCGATTGCTGACAAGCGCTGGACGACAGAGCAAAAAGATCGCCTGTGCCAGAGCCGCTGGCGCATCACTCAGAAACTGGCGGACCTCATTAACGCCAGTGAAACGCCGCCGTCGGTCCTGATTTCAGGTTCGGCCGCCGGTTATTACGGCGATCTCGGCGAAGTGGTGGTTACCGAGGAAGAGCCGCCGCATAACGAATTCACCCATAAGCTTTGCGCGCGCTGGGAGCAAATTGCCTGTGAGGCGCAAAGCGACAGAACGCGGGTGTGCCTGCTGCGTACCGGCGTGGTGCTGGCGCCAGAAGGAGGGATCCTCGCCAAAATGATCCCGCCGTTTCGCCTGGGTCTTGGTGGCCCCATTGGCAGCGGTCGCCAGTATCTGGCCTGGATCCACATTGATGACATGGTCAATGCGATCCTCTGGCTGCTGGATAACGACCTGCGTGGACCGTTCAACATGGTTTCACCCTATCCGGTACGCAATGAGCAGTTTGCTCATGCGCTGGGACATGCCCTACAGCGGCCTGCGATTCTTCGCGTACCGGCAACGGTGATTCGCCTGCTGATGGGTGAGTCATCCGTTCTGGTGCTGGGTGGGCAGCGCGCCCTGCCAAAGCGACTGGAAGCCGCCGGATTTCCCTTCCGTTGGTATGATCTTGAAGAAGCGCTGGCGGATGTTGTTCGCTAACGTCTTCCCTGTTTACTCTCGCTATTCCGGTGGTAAGGTAGTCTCACTGGCTTCCGGAATGGCGATTTTATGGCACGACTCACCACTGAACGACTGACGCTTTCCCCGTTTCAACCCACAGACTGGCCCTTTTTCCTCGCGCTTCGTGAAAATCCGGACGTCATGCGTTTTATGGGCAACCTCTGCCCCGAACGCGAAACACGCTTACTGTTTGCACGGCGCCTCACCTCAAAGCATACCTTTGTGATCCGCCAGCATCACGACGCCACGCCTCTGGGCGACATTGGTTTACAGGTAAGCCATCATTTTCCGCAGGAAGCAGATATTGGTTATTGCATCATCCCCGCCTTTCAGGGACGGGGGATTGCCAGCGAAGCCGTCAGCGCCGTCTGTCAGTATGCTTTTCGTGACGCTGGCGTAAAGGCAATCAACGCCTGGGTACTGGCGGAGAATCAGGGATCGGTGCGCTTGCTGGAAAAGCTGGGGTTTACGCGTACGCAGGTGCTGGAGAAAGCGTTTGAGGTCAACGGTATCCACTACGATGACTGGGGATACCGTCTGGAGGCAGAGGCGTTTGTTGATCTGTAGGCGTTTGGTGATCTGTAGGCCGGATAAGGCGTTTACGCCGCCATCCGGCATTGAATGTTAACCTGAAAAGGCCACGCCAACAGAGAACGGTTACTTCAGCGAACCTTTGAGGAACTGTTGCAGCCGTGGACTTTGCGGATTACCAAAGAGTTGCTCCGGATTGCCCTCTTCTTCGATTTTCCCCTGATGCAGGAAAATTACGTGGCTTGAGACATGGCGGGCAAAGCCCATTTCATGCGTCACCACCACCATCGTTTTTCCCTCTTCTGCCAGTTGCTGCATGATACGCAGCACCTCGCCCACCAGTTCAGGATCCAGCGCCGAGGTCGGTTCATCAAAGAGCAACACCTCCGGCTCCATCGCCAGGGCGCGCGCAATCGACACGCGCTGCTGCTGACCACCGGAAAGATGCACCGGATATTTTCCCTGGGCGCGCTCATCAATACCGACTTTCGCCAGATATTTGATCGCCCGCTCGCGGGACTCCTGTTTGCTCAGACCCAGTACCTGAATCGGCGCTTCCATGACGTTTTCCAGCACCGTCATGTGGCTCCACAGGTTAAAGTGCTGAAACACCATCGTCAGGCGCGTACGCAGTAAACGAAGCTGATTTTTATCCGCCACCTTTAGCTGACCGTCTTTGTCACGCACCAGGTTGATGTTCTGGCCATTGACCACAATCGACCCTTCGCTCGGTTTTTCGAGGAAGTTTATGCAGCGCAAAAACGTACTTTTACCCGAGCCAGATGAGCCAATAATACTGATCACATCTCCGGCGTTGGCCTGCAGCGAAACCCCTTTCAGCACTTCGTGTTCGCCGTAGCGTTTGTGCAAATCGATAACGTTTAATTTATTCTCAGACATCGTGTTACTCGAATTATTTAGAGGAAACATGCTGCAACCAGCGCTTTTCCGCGCGGCGGAAGAGGCTTATCAGGACATACGATATGATTAAGTACAGCACGGCGGCAATACCGAAGGCGGTAAAGGGCTGATAGGTCGCCGAGTTAATATCACGGGCGATTTTCAGCAGATCCGGAACCGTTGCGGTGAAGGCCAGCGCCGTAGAGTGCAACATCAAAATGACCTCGTTGCTGTACGCGGGTAACGCGATACGCAGCGCCGAAGGCAGAATAATGCAACGATACATTTTGAACGAGGAGAAGCCATACGCGCGCGCCGCTTCAATTTCACCGTGTGGAACCGAGCGGATCGCCCCGGCGAAAATCTCTGTGGTATACGCGCAGGTGTTCAGCGTCAACGCCAGAACGGTACAGTTCAGACCGCTGCGAAAGAAGGCGTTCAGGAAATCCGTGCCTTTGACTATCTCCAGCGTGTACATCCCTGAATAGAACACCAGTAGCTGAACGTACAGCGGCGTCCCGCGAAAAATATAGGTAAACAGCCAGATGGGAAACTGAACGAATTTGTTGCTGGAGACGCGGCCAATCGCCAGAATCACCGCCAGAATACCGCCCATCACCACGGAGGAGATCAGCAGCCACAGCGTAATCGCCACGCCCGTAAAGCGGTAACCGTCCGTCCACAGCAGGGATTTCCAGTACTCCTGAATAATCTCGATCACAGGTCAGCCCTCTTCACACCGACGGAGTAACGGCGCTCAAGGAACAGCAGCACACCATTGGAAACCGTAGTAAATACCAGATAGATAAGTCCGCAGACGATGGCGAAATAGAAAGGCTCCCAGGTGCTCTTCCCGGCCAGTTGCGTGGCTTTGACCACATCTTCCAGACCAAGCAGCGAGACCAGCGCCGTCGCTTTGAGGATCACCTGCCAGTTGTTACCAATCCCCGGCAGCGCGTATCGCATCATCGCCGGGAACATAATGCGGCGAAAAGTTTGTGAAGAGGTGAAACCGAAGGCGGTTGCCGCTTCAATATGTCCTCTGGGTACCGCCATAAAGGCGCCACGGAAGGTTTCCGTAAAATACGCGCCGTAGATAAAGCCGAGCGTAATAATACCGGCGACCATCGGGTCGATATCAATCTGGCTGATGCCTATCGCATCGGTTAACGCGTTGAGCGCTATCTGCAAGCCATAAAAAATCAGCAGCATCAGCACCAGGTCAGGCACCCCGCGAATGAGGGTGGTATAACCTTCGAAAATAAGCCCCGTCACCCGGTTTTGCGAGAGTTTGGCCCCCGCCCCGACGAGGCCGATCAGAACGGCCAGCACCACGGAACTGAGAGCCAGTTCCAGCGTGACAATTGCGCCCTGTAAAATAACACCTGAAAACCCGTACAACATGCTGCCTGTCCTGTCGTGAGTGGTGAGTCAGAAGCCTCTTTTGACGTGATGACACACTTCATTGATGCCGGATGGCGCTACGCTTATCCGGCCTACAAGAGCATCGTCGTAGACCGCGGATAAGGCGAAACCGTCATCCGGCATAAAGCCGGTCAAACATCTTCGGACTTTATCTGCACCTGCGGTGATTAACCGCCATAAACATCAAAATCAAAGTACTTCTTCGCCAGCTTCTCGTAAGTTCCGTCAGCGCGCATTTCTGCAAACGCTTTGTTCAGGGCTTCACGCAATTCGTTATCCTCTTTGCGCAGTCCCATACCGGTCCCTACACCAAACAGTTTCTCGTCTTTCACAGACGGGCCGCCGAATTTGTAATCTTTGCCAACGGGTTGTTTCAGAAAGCCTTCGCTCGCGGCGACTTCGTCCTGGAATGCGGCATCAATACGCCCGGCAGTCAGGTCGGAGTAAATATTGTCCTGGCCCTGATACGACACGATCTCAATGCCTTTTGGCGCCCAGTGTTCGTTACCAAACGTCTCCTGGGTGGTGCCCTGCAGCACACCGACGCGCTTACCTTTCAGCGATTCAACGGTCGGCTGAATGTCAGACGCATTGGCCACCACCAGACGAGAGTCGGCGGCATAAAGCTTGTCGGTGAAGGCGATTTCCTGCTGACGCTTTTCAGTAATTGAAAGCGAGGACATGATGGCGTCGATTTTCTTCGCTTTTAACGAAGGGATCAGCGCATCCAGCGGGTTCTCAACGAAGGTACATTGTGTATTAATACGTTTGCACAGCTCTTTCGCCAGATCGATATCAAAACCGACTAATTCCCCCTGGGCATTCTTTGACTCAAACGGGGCGTAGGTCGGATCGGTACCGATACGAACTTTTTGCGGAATGGCGGCAAATGCTGCGGTAGCACTGGAGAAAGCCAGGACCAGAGAAAGAGATAACACCAGTTTTTTCATAACTATCCTCAACAGACTGTCTTTTATAGGGATGTTTACAGGACCAGGTGCAGTTATCGTGCCACTAATCGGGTCGACAAGGCAAAACATTCTACCCTGTCGCCCGGTTTAATTTGCATGAAAAGCGCTTAAATATGCATTTCCGCCCTGTTCATCTGAAATGATTGCACCATGACAGTGCATTTCGCCCGTCACGCACCGCAATGGTTAACCCAAACAGTGCAATCCGTTCCCCGTATTGAGGTTTCAGTCACCGTAGACGTTAAAGTCAAAGTACTTTTTCGCCATCTTGTCGTAAGTACCATCCTGACGCAGATCGGCCAGCGCCTTATCAAAGGCGGCTTTCAGTTCAGCATCGTCTTTACGTAAACCAACGCCCGTACCGTCCCCGAAGTACTTTTTATCTTTCACGGAAGGACCGGCAAAAGCGTAGTCTTTGCCCGCAGGCTGTTTGAGGAACCCTTCGCTGGCAGCAACTTCATCCTGCAATGCCGCATCAAGACGACCCGCAGTCAGGTCGGAATAGATCAGATCCTGGTTTGCATAGGCCACCACATCCACGCCCTTGCTGCGCCAGATATCATTGGCATACGCTTCCTGAGTCGAGCCTTGTAACACACCAACGTGCTTCCCTTTCAGCGCGTCAAGCGTCGGCTGAATCGGTGACCCTTTCGCCGCGATCAGACGCGAATCCGCCGCGTATAACTTGTCAGAGAAGGCAATTTCCTGCTGACGTTTATCGGTAATGGAGAGCGAAGAGATAATGGCATCAATTTTCTTCGCTTTGAGTGATGGGATCAGCGCATCAAAATCACTGGCGACCCAGGTACATTTAACCTGCATACGCTTACACATCTCATTGCCCAAATCGATATCAAAGCCGACGAAGTCGCCTTTGGCATCTTTCGAAGAGAACGGTGCATAGGTTGTGTCCGTGCCAATGCGCACCGTTTGCGGTAGCGCTGCATAGCTGGATGCCGTTGCAGAAAGACCTATCAGCAATGACAGAGCGAGAATTGACTTCTTCATACATAACCCTCAAGTGGAATGACTTTATTATGTTTTACGCTGTGTTGTGTGTTTGCAGGCTTTTTCATGCAGGTCTTATGCCATTTTCGCGCCGCTCGGGATATTCGACGTTAAATATGTTAATAAAACGTTGCAATATTGTCCTGATGTTGAAGATAGCAGGTCTGCCGGACGAACCGCAGCGTTTCGAATGGATTTAGCGAATTAAATGTTGAGGATATGATCGCGGTTACAAAATTGCCCTGAAACAGGGCAACTGATGCAAAAAGGCACGCTGACGGCGCAGCATTATGCTCCCTGCCAGCGGGTGAAAAGGTCCTGCGGCAGAGGGATATCAAACTGATCGAGAACGCGATTAACTGTTTGATTTATCACATCATCCAGCGTCACAGGACGATGATAAAACGCCGGAACCGGCGGCATAATCACCGCGCCAATTTCCGCCGCCTGAGTCATTAAGCGCAGATGCCCCAGATGAAGCGGCGTTTCCCGAACGCACAATACAAGCGGACGGCGCTCTTTCAACACCACGTCTGCCGCGCGGGTCAACAGACCGTCGGTATAGCTGTGCACAATACCGGAAAGGGTTTTGATTGAGCATGGCAGAATCACCATGCCGGCCGTCGGAAATGAGCCTGATGAAATGCTGGCGGCAATGTCGCGCGCATCGTGCGTCACGCTGGCGAGCGCCTGGACATCGCGCAGCGATAAATCGGTCTCCAGTGACAGCGTCTGGCGGGCGGCCTGACTCATGATCAGATGCGTTTCAACGTCCGGTACATCGCGCAAAACCTGCAACAGCCGCACGCCGTAAATGGCGCCGCTGGCACCGCTGATCCCTACTATGAGTCGTTTCATGATATATCGCCCCGTCTGACTTCTGGGCTGACTTTGCAGGATTTTATGGGGAGTTGCAAGTCAGGGGGCAGGATCCGCCCCCTGGCAGGTCAGGATTACCCTTCGTTATGCATCTCGAGGTTTTCGACTTCGTTTTGTAACTGGACCGCTTTGGCGTCGTCATTACGCAGGGAATCGAGGAAATCGAGATACTGCTGATCCACATCCTTCGTGACGTAGACGCCGTTAAACACGGAACATTCGAACTGCTGAATATCCGGGTTCTCAGCGCGCACGGCGTCGATCAGATCGTCAAGATCCTGGAAGATAAGACCGTCTGCGCCGATGATCTGGCGAATCTCATCTACTTCGCGACCATGCGCAATCAGTTCGTTTGCGGTAGGCATGTCGATACCGTACACGTTCGGGAAGCGAATCTCCGGTGCCGCAGAGGCCAGATAGACCTTTTTCGCCCCGGCTTCACGCGCCATCTCAATAATCTGTTCTGAGGTGGTGCCGCGCACAATGGAGTCATCCACCAGCAGGACGTTTTTATCACGGAACTCCGCGCGGTTAGCGTTCAGTTTACGACGTACGGACTTACGGCGCAGCTGCTGTCCCGGCATGATGAAGGTACGACCAACATAGCGGTTTTTCACAAACCCCTGGCGGTACGGTTTACCAAGAATACGCGCAATTTCCAGCGCGATATCGCAGGAGGTTTCCGGAATCGGGATGACCACGTCGATATCCAGATCTTCCCATTCGCGAGCAATTTTTTCGCCAAGTTTGGTTCCCATATTCACACGGGCGCTGTAGACGGAAATCTTGTCGATGAAAGAGTCCGGACGCGCGAAGTAAACATATTCAAACAGGCACGGGTTGCTGACCGGGTTTTCAGCACACTGACGGGTGAACAACTGCCCTTTCTCAGTGATATAGACCGCTTCGCCTGACGCAACGTCACGCAGAAACTCAAAGCCCAGCGTATCCAGCGCAACGCTCTCAGACGCCACCATATACTCGGTGCGACCGTCGCCGATATCACGTTTACCCAACACCAGCGGACGGATACCATTCGGATCGCGGAAGGCAACCATACCGTGACCAATAATCATCGCCACGCAGGCATACGCACCGCGGATCTGGCGGTTGGTCGCAGCAATCGCCGCAAAAATGTTGTCGGCTTCCAGCGGATAGTGACGGAAGTTATCCAGTTCGCTGGCGAAGATATTGAGCAGGATCTCAGAATCCGAGGTGGTATTGATGTGGCGGCGCTTCTCTTCAAACAGCTTTTTACGCAGTTCGTGGGCATTGGTCAGGTTGCCGTTGTGGGCAAGCGTGATGCCATACGGGGAGTTGACGTAGAAAGGTTGAGCTTCAGAGGCGCTGGAGCTACCAGCCGTTGGGTAACGCACATGACCGATGCCCATGTTGCCCTGCATACGCTGCATGTGGCGAGCTTCAAAGACATCGCTCACCAGGCCGTTTGCCTTACGCAAGCGGAAGCAGTTATTTGCATCGATAGTGATAATGCCAGCGGCATCCTGACCACGATGCTGGAGCACTGTTAAGGCGTCATAAATCGACTGGTTAACCGGCATAACACCGGCGATACCGACAATACCGCACATACGTCTTTTTCCTCGTTAAGCTACAACCCAACGCTTATGCTCTGGGCAAGAAACTTGACGAGCTTTGCAGATAGTCAAAGAACCATCTGATGATGAAACTGAACTCCGGGATTAGCTGTGACTTACTCCAGTCTTCACCTTTCGACAGGCCGGTAAAGGTGTCGAGAAAGAACAGAATGGCAGCAACAATCAACACGCCACGCAGAGCCCCGAAACAGACTCCCAGAACCCGGTCGGTACCTGACAGACCGGTTTTCTCGACCAGTTGCCCTACCACGTAGTTCACAATAGCGCCGACGATAAGCGTCGCGATAAACAGCACCGCGATGGCAATCCCGTTTCGAACCAGTTCATCTTCAAAGCCCGAAAACCAGACAGACAGGTAAGTGTAGTAATGGCTGGCGACAAAGAAAGCACAACCCCATGTCACCAACGATAACGCTTCACGAACAAAGCCACGGATCAGGCTAACCAGACAGGAAAAACCAATCACCGCGATAATGGCGTAATCAATCCAGACCATATGTGTCCCACGATTTTACGCCCTGTCGTCCTGTTCGGGGCGCATTCTAACAGAAAAAGAAAACGTTTGCGTAGGGATTTCCTTCCCGCGCGTAAATAAAAATGGCGCTGAAAAAATATTCAACGCCATCTGACTTTTTGCCTCTTCGGGCATTGCCGGACGCGGTTTTATCATCCTGTCCGGCGGATAAAACCATGACTCAGTTCGGGCTGTACCCCATCACCACTCCGCTTAATCCGGAGATTTGCTGCAACTCGCCGAGCGAACCTTTCAGCTTGTCGCGTGATGCATCCGGCCCCACGAGAATACGGGTTATTTTACCCTGTACTGGCGTTGACGGTGAAGTATATACCCGGAAACCTGCGCCACGAAGTTTACCCACGATCTCATTGACCTTATCGGCATTTTTCAGCGCACCCAACTGCACAACGTAAGCTTTACCCGTCGGTGCCGGTTTCTCTTCCGCCGCTGGTTTTGGCGCAGGAGCAGGAACCGGAGCAGGCGTTGCCTCCACAACCGGCTGTGGTTTCGGTTGCGGCTTCGGTTTCTCAACCGGTTTTGGTTTGGGTTGTTCTACAGGCGCTGGCGTCGCATCAAGCTCAGGATTGTTCGCTGACGCATAGCGTGACGGATCCAGCGACGGGGCCGCCGCATCGCCTGCCTGCACCTCTTCCGCCGCCCCTTCAGGCGGTTGAGTCGGCAATGCCTGCGTTGCCGCGGGCATCATATCCGGCTCGTCGCGATCGCCTGGTTTCGGCACCAGCGGGATCGCCGCAAATTCATCCTGATAATGTTTTTTCTGCCCGTCGAGCAGCCCGGGCAGCACAATCACGCCCAGCGCGACCAGCACAATCGTGCCGACTAAACGATTCTGAAACTTACTCGCCACCGATTCTCCCCGCGTCCATTACTTCCATGACATGTGCAACCGTGTGAAATGAACCACACACCAGTACGGTATCTTCTGGTCTCGCGTCTGCCAGAGCGGCATGCCATGCCAGCGCGACACTGTCATAGACACTGCCTTTACCGAGATGTTCCAGCAGTTGCTCTGCCGTCGCGCCTCGGGGGCCTTCCAGCGGAGCACAATACCAGTCGTCGACCACGCTTTTCAACCAGGCCAACGTTCCCGCAATATCCTTATCATGTAGCATACCGATAACGGCAAGAACGCGCCCCTTTTTCGGCAACATTTTCAGCCGTCCGGTCAGATATTCCGCCGCATGGGGATTATGCGCGACATCAAGGATCACACGCGGCGACTCGCTCACAATCTGGAAACGTCCCGGTAGAATCGCCTGGGCAATGCCATCGCGGATCGCCTGCTCGCTGACGTTCAGACCACTGGCGCGCAGTGCCGCCAGCGCGGTCGCCGCATTGGGTTGCGGTACCTGTGGCAGCGGTAAGTCAACCAGTGTGCCGTGGCTGTCGCTGAAAGACCACCCCGTTTCCGTTACCGTAAACTGCCAGTCTTCGCCACGGCGCTGTAACCGCGCGCCTTTCTCCAGCGCCACATCGGCGATGGTATAGGGCATTTCCGGTTCACCGACAATCGCCGGTTTATCCGCACGGAAGATACCTGCCTTTTCACGGCCAATACTTTCACGATCCGGTCCCAGCCAGTCGGTATGGTCCAGCGCAATACTGGTGACCACGGCGACATCGGCATCGACGATATTCGTCGCGTCCAGTCGTCCGCCCAGCCCGACCTCCAGAATCACCACATCCAGTTGCGCCTGCTTAAACAGCCACAGCGCGGACAGGGTGCCATATTCAAAATAGGTCAGCGAAATATCCCCACGCGCCGCTTCGATCTCCGCAAAGGATTTGGTGTGGGCCGATTCGGGCAGTTCATTGCCCTGCACGCGTACGCGTTCGGTGTAGCGCACCAGATGCGGCGAACTGTATACCCCAACGTTGTATCCTGCCGCCGTCAAAACGGATTCCAGCGTCCGGCAGGTGGTGCCTTTGCCATTGGTGCCGGCCACGGTGAAGACAAACGGCGCAGGCTTCAGCACGCCCAGCCGCGCAGCCACCTGGCTTACGCGTTCAAGGCCCAGATCGATCGTTTTTGCGTGGAGGTTTTCCAGATAAGAAAGCCACGAGGCCAGGGGCGACGCGGCTTTAGGAATACGTTTGTTGTTCATGATGCCCGTAAATTCGTTACGTTGAGAAAAGCAAAAGGGCAGCGCCTGTGGCCCTGCCCTTTTCAGTTATCAGGCCTCAGGTTCCTGATCCGGCACCGGCGGCACCACCACGCCTTCACGCGGGGTATCCGGATTTGGCGCGGGCAGATTCATCAGCTTCGCCAGAATGCTTGCCAGTTTCAGGCGCATCTCCGGACGGCGGACGATCATATCGATAGCGCCTTTTTCGATCAGAAACTCACTGCGCTGGAATCCCGGCGGCAGTTTCTCACGTACGGTTTGTTCGATAACGCGTGGACCCGCGAAGCCTATCAGCGCTTTCGGTTCAGCAATGTTGAGATCGCCGAGCATCGCGAAGCTTGCAGAGACACCGCCCATCGTTGGGTCAGTCAGCACGGAGATATACGGCAGACCGCGTTCCTGCATTTTTGCCAGCGCCGCAGAGGTTTTCGCCATCTGCATCAGCGACATCAGCGCTTCCTGCATACGCGCGCCGCCGGAGGCAGAGAAGCACACCAGCGGGCAGTTATCTTCCAGCGCCTGTTCAACCGCACGCACAAAACGTGCGCCGACCACAGACCCCATCGAGCCGCCCATAAACGCGAACTCAAATGCCGCTGCGACAACCGGCATGCCGTGAAGCGTGCCTTTCATCACCACCAGCGCATCTTTCTCGCCGGTTTCCTTTTGCGCGGAAGCCAGACGGTCTTTGTATTTCTTGGAGTCACGGAACTTCAGTACGTCTTTCGGCTCAAGTTCGCTACCCAGCTCCACCAGCGTTCCTTCATCTAACAGGCTATGCAGGCGGTTACGCGCCGACATACGCATGTGATGGTCACACTTCGGACAGACCTCAAGATTACGTTCCAGCTCAGCACGGTATAAAACCTGACCGCAGCTATCACACTTAGTCCACACCCCTTCAGGAATGCTTGCCTTGCGGGTGGGAGTAATGTTGCTTTTAATTCGTTCAATCCAGCTCATTTATGACCTTTCTGCCTGAACCTGGTGTGTTCCAGTTTTGCCGTGGGGGCGCATAATGCCATTTTTGCCCCCGACAGACCATGAATGTTGCACATTAAAACATAACAGCCCGAAACTTTGGATAAAAAAGTGGTCGAACCGCCGAGTTAGTTTCTATTTTGTTACACGTGACGCCGCGCGTTTA
Organism: Citrobacter amalonaticus Y19; assembly: GCF_000981805.1. Lineage (NCBI taxonomy): Bacteria > Pseudomonadati > Pseudomonadota > Gammaproteobacteria > Enterobacterales > Enterobacteriaceae > Citrobacter > Citrobacter amalonaticus. The sequence continues at coordinate 2,685,794 of NZ_CP011132.1, forward strand.
TGACGGATGATTTCCACCACGCCCGGCAGGATAGACACCACAATAATCCCGACGATCAGTAACTTAAGGTTGTTCTGAATCATCGGAATGGTACCAAAGAAGTAACCTGCGTAGGTGAAGAGCAGAACCCACAGCAGCGCGCCTATCACGTTATAGGCCGCAAAATGACGATACGACATATGTCCCATTCCCGCCACAAACGGCGCAAATGTTCTGACGATCGGTACAAAACGGGCGAGAATGATGGTTTTTCCGCCATGTTTTTCGTAAAACTGATGCGTCTTGTCCAGATAGCTGCGGCGGAAAATCTTCGAGTTCGGGTTACTGAATAACTTCTCACCGAACAATCGACCAATAGTGTAGTTCACCGCATCGCCAACAATCGCGGCAATCAGCATCAACACCACCATCAGGTGCACGTTGAGATCGTTCGTGCCCAGCGACGCCAGCGCCCCCGCCACAAACAACAGGGAATCGCCTGGCAGGAACGGCGTCACCACCAGTCCGGTTTCACAAAACAGGATCAGGAACAAAATCGCGTAAACCCAGACGCCGTACTGTGCGACCAGTTCCGCCAGGTGCACATCAATGTGCAGGATAAAATCGATAAGGAAGTAAATCAGGTCCATAGTTGTGCCTTTATACGACTCAAATTAGTCCGCCAGAAAGAGCGGGCCCATGGGCGGTTTAGGAAGGTCAAACCGGTCAGGGTAGTCTACCGCAACCAGATACAGTCCTTCGGCCTTCGCCGTTGCCGCTGCGAGCGTTCTGTCCTTTGCCGCTAACAACTCTGCTATCCAGCTCTCCGGCTGGTTGTGGGCACCCACTTCCATCAGGCTGCCAACAATGTTCCTGACCATATGATGTACAAAGGCATTCGCTTTGATATCGACCACCACATACGCGCCATGACGCGAGACAGTAATGTGCATTACGTTGCGCCACGGTGTACGCGACTGGCACTGGACGGCGCGAAACGACGTAAAGTCATTCTCGCCAACCAGACACTGCGCCGCACGATGCATGCATTCGGCGTCCAGCGGCTCATAATAATGCGTCACACCTTTACCTAACACCGCCGGACGTAACCGATGATTGTAGATGATGTAACGATATCGGCGAGCCGTGGCGCTGAAACGCGCGTGAAACTCTTCCGGTACAGCTTTCACCCATCGCACCGCAATGTCACCAGGTAAATTCGCATTTACACCCAATGTCCATGCCGCATCTTTGCGCAGCGCGGTCGTTTCAAAATGCACAACCTGCCCGGTGCCGTGCACACCGGCATCGGTGCGTCCGGCGCAAAAAACGTTAATCGGCTCGTTGGCGACCTGTGAGAGCGCTTTTTCCAGCTTTTCCTGCACACTGCGGACTTCATTCTGACGCTGCCAGCCATAATATTTGCTGCCGTCATACTCGATGCCCAGCGCAATTTTATACACCGGCGAGTGTTGCTGGTCAGACATCAGTACAGGTACTCCTGCACCAGTTTTTCCGCAATTTTCACCGCCATCAGCGCGCCGCCAAAGCGAACATTATCCGCCACGGACCAGAACTGAACCTGCTCCGGCATACCGTAATCGTTACGTACGCAGCCCACGGACAGGTGCGCGCTGCCTGTGGCGTCGCCCACCTGAGTCGGAAAATCACGCTCTTCTGACAACACAATGTCTTCACCATGGGCAAAAGCATCGCGCGCCTCTTCGGCAGCCAATGGACGCAGCGCTTCAAATGCTACCATCTGCGCGTGACCGTAAAACACCGGTGACTGTACGCAGCTTGCCGAGATCATCAACCCGTCATCCTGCATGATTTTGCGCACTTCATCGACGACCCGGCGCTCTTCACGCACGCTGCCTTCGCGATCCGGCAACAGCGGCAACATGTTGAACGCCAGTTGGCGGCCAAAGAAATCATCGTCATCGATGGGGATCCCGTTCAGCAGTTTCGCGCTCTGTCCGGCCAGCGCATCGACGGCTTTCTTACCGCGCGCAGACGCAGAAAGCAGGCTGGTTACGGTGATGCGAGAGAGTCCCCCCTGATCGATAAGCGGCTTCAGCGCAGCCAGCAACTGGCTGGTCAGGCTGTTTGGCACGGCAATCACGTTGCGATTGCGGTAGTCTGCCAGCACGAACGGGTTCACGTCTGGCACCACCAGCGGGACGTCCGGCTCAAGCGCGAACAGACCGCTGGTATCAATGACCAGACAACCCGCATTTGTCGCCTCTTCCACCCAGGCTGCCGTGGCGTCGACCCCGGCAACGAAGAAGGCCAGCTGTGCCTGCGTCCAGTCGAATTCAGCCGCATCCTGCACAATCACTGACTTACCACCAAAGCGCAGATGTTCGCCGGCACTTTCATTACGTGCCAGCGCAAAAATTTCCCCAACCGGGAACTGACGTTCTGCCAGGGTTTCAAGCAACGCTTCGCCGACGGCGCCCGTCGCGCCGAGGACGGCAATATTCCAGCCTTCAGACATGGTGGTTTACTCCAGAAAAGCATAAGCTTCCCTGCCGATTATTCGTCAGGAAGCATTAAGAAGACATTAACGTGCCGGGTGATGAACCGCGTTAAAACCCAGTTTACACAGTAACGCCGCCGCATCCGCGTCGTCGCACATCACGTACAGTGAGGACCATTCGCGGCGCTCGAGATAATTTTTGCGCAGTTTATCAAATTCACCCGGTATTCCGGCAACGTTGCGCAGTGGCGCATCGTCGCGGCGCACATCATACACCAAATGCACCAGTCTTTTCAGCGTCGGCTGATCCAACGGGCCATGCAGCGTAATGCGACCAAATTCCGGCGCAGGCAGCAGGGTATCCAGCGCGACATGCTGCTCGCGACCGATAAATGCGCTCCAGGCTTCAAAGACCTGCGTGGTGCCGCGCGCCTTGCCTTCCAGCGTGTAACCTGCAATGTGCGCCGTGCCAATATCGATCTTGTTCAACAGCTCGACATTCAGATCCGGTTCACCTTCCCAGACATCCAGAACCACGCTCAGCGCCTGCCCGGCGTTAAGGCGCGCCAGCAGCGCGGTGTTATCCACCACGGCGCCACGACAGGCATTAATCAGAATGGCACCCGGTTTCAGGCGACTAATCAGCGCTTCATCGACAAGATGCAGCGTTTTGTACGGCCCTTCTTTAAACAACGGTGTGTGGAAGGTCAGGACATCGGCTTCCTGTACCAGCTCATCAAGCGATCGGAAATCGCCCTCGTCCCCGCGATCGGCGCGCGGTGGATCGCATAACAGCGTACGGATCCCCAGCGCTTCCAGCCGAGCCTGCAGGCGCCCTCCGACGTTACCCACGCCGACAATCCCGACAGTACGATCGCGTAATGCGAATCCGTCACGCTCCGCCAGCATCAGCAGCGAGGAAAAAACATACTCCACCACCGCAATGGCGTTACAGCCGGGAGCCGCTGAAAATCCGATTCCCGCCTGCTTAAGCCAGCCCTCATCCACATGATCGGTGCCGGCAGTTGCGGTACCAACGAACTTGATGGCTTTCCCCTCCAGCAATGACGCGTTCACTTTGGTGACAGAGCGCACCATTAAAGCATCGGCATCATCCAGTTCAGCGACAGGGATGGGGCGTCCAGGAACCGCTTTGACTTCACCCAGACGACTAAACAATTCGCGGGCATAAGGCATATTTTCATCAACGAGAATTTTCACGTCTGTCGTACCTGTTTGAGAACGAGAGTTAACCGGGCAAGTGTGCCATAATCTGGCCGCCAGGCATACTTTGCTAAGATTGATGTTTTAAGGATAAGTGATGATGCAACCCATTTCCGGTACTCCCGCGCACCCTCCCGGTGAAGGGCAACCTGCGGTATCCACGGCGGGCGAACAACCGCTCTCCACGCAACAGCGGACCGTACTGGAACGACTGATAACCCGCCTGATTTCACTGACGCAACAGCAAAGTGCGGAAGTGTGGGCTGGCATGAAGCACGATCTCGGAGTGAAAAGCGACACTCCGCTGCTGTCGCGCCATTTCCCTGCGGCGGAGCAAAATCTCAGCCAGCGTCTTGGCGTGGCTCAACAGAATCATGCCAACCGTCAGGTACTTTCGCAGTTGACGGAATTGCTGAGTCAGGGAAACAATCGCCAGGCGGTGAGCGATTTCATTCGCCAGCAGTACGGACAAACGGCGCTCAGTCAACTCAAACCGGAGCAGCTTAAGAACGTACTGACGCTTTTACAGCAGGGGCAGTTGTCGATCCCGCAGCCGCAACAGCGCCCGGCAACCGATCGCCCGCTGATGCCCGCCGAACACAATACGTTAAATCAGCTGGTGACCAAACTGGCCGCCGCCACGGGGGAGTCCGGCAAGCTCATCTGGCAATCGATGCTGGAACTCTCCGCAGTGAAAAGCGGTGAGCTGATCCCGGCAAAGCATTTCACTCATCTGGCGACCTGGCTGCAGGCGCGTCAGACCCTCAGTCTGCAACATGCTCCCACTCTGCAATCGCTACAGGCGGCGCTTAAGCAACCGCTGGAAGCCGACGAGCTGGTCAGTTTGAAAGATTACGCCCAGCAGAACTGGCAGATCCAACCGCAAACGGTGCTCACTACCGCCCAGGTGCAGGATCTCCTGAATCAGATCTTCCTGAAGCGCGTTGAGCGCGATCGGGAATTAACCGATCCGCGCCACATTCAGCCGATTTACAGTCCGTTTGCGCCGGTGATTGAGACGCTGCGATCGTTCACCGCGCGTCCCGGACTGCTGTTTATCGCCCTGCTGGTCGCGTTACTGATTTTCTGGCTGGTCGTCTAGCCCCGGCGAAACGACAACAGCGTCACCACAATCCCCAGCACCGCCGAAATCGCACCGGCAAGAAACACGGATCGATAGCCACAGGACGTGGCAAGCAACCCCGCCAGCGGACCGGTCACCGCATAAGAGATATCCTGAAATGCAGCATAGCCTCCCAGCGCTGTCCCACGGACCTGCGACGGTACGCGTTTGACCACCTCAACGCCGAGCGCCGGGAAGATCAGCGAACAACCTGCCCCGGTGAGTGCCGCACCGAGCAGCGCAAACCACGCCGTCGGTGCCAGCCAGAGCAGTATCAGTCCAACGGTCTCTATCAGCAAGGAAGCGATAGCCACCTTGACCCCACCAAAGCGGTCCGGCATCCAGCCAAACAGCACGCGCATGATGACAAAGGCCCCGCCAAACGCGGTCAGCGTAAAACCGGCCATCGCCCAGCCGTGACTGGCAAAATAGAGAGAGATAAAGGTGCCGATAACGGCAAATCCTACGCCTTGTAACGCGAGACCCAGACCCGGTTTCCAGATAAGCCCCACCACACTCCACAACGAAGGACGCTCACCCGCATGGGCCGGCACTTTACGCACCGTTCCGTTAAACGCCCATGCCAACAGCGGTAACGCCATTGTCGTACCGGCTAGACCCGCAAAACCAAAATGGCTATGGATGAGAAGCCCCAGCGGTGCGCCTGCTGCCAGCGCACCGTAAATCGCCATCCCGTTCCACGACATCACCTTACCGGAACGTGCGGGCCCCACCAGGCCAAGTCCCCAGGTCAGCGTGCCGGTGAGTAACTGGCTTTCACCAAAGCCGAGGATCAGACGTCCGACTATCAATAATGCGAATTTGATCGGCACAGAAACGGGTAACAGCGCCGCCAGTAGCCACGCGCCGCCCGCCAGCGCGCAGGCGAACATCCCCTGAAGCGCAGAACGTTTGGCACCGTACTGATCGGCAAGTCGCCCGGCATAACCGCGCGTCAGGACGGTGGCCAGAAACTGAATGCCCACGGCGATACCGACCATCGTATTGCCATAGCCCAGCTCATGGTGGACAAAAAGTGGAATGACGGGTAGCGGCAGGCCGACCGTCATGTAGGTCAAAAAGACCGCAAAAGCGATGCGAAAAAGCGATGTGTTCGCTACAGATGTTTTTTCTTTATGGGTTACTGCTGTCATGCGTTACTCCAGAATGCAGAGTAAGGCGAGGAATTGCCACGCCCCCTCCACCTGACCGTCAGGATTAAGGTGCGTTGGATAACGTCAAACGCTTACGCATTATCCAGAAGATAATGATGGGCCTGAAGTCTGCCTGTGAGTGGCTAAAGTTGTCAACCGCAAACCATGCATGTGCTCAATACAGAGAATTATCGTCGAAGAGCGAAGGAAGCACCGCACCAATCCCTTTAGTACCAAACAGATAAGTCACTTGCTGCTGCTGTTCTGGCGTCAGGAGTCTGAACATCATATCCCAAATTTCTTTCGGTTCCGCTTCCCAGGCCGATGCCTCATTCCGCACTGATTCAGGATCGCTGTCCACAACGTAAGGACGAACATACACGGGGAGAATCGAAATATGGTATTCCCATGCCTTCGATTTACTGCGTTTGCGCTTAATGCCTTCTTTACCTGCACTCAGGCTATTGAGTCGATTGCGAACAGCGGGGACGCTACCGGGAAAACCAGGTAGACCAATACATTCCTGTACCGTGAGCCATTCTTTAGACATCATTTCGTTCCTTTCGCCAATAATATAAAAATAATTTTTCTTTTTTCGCGCAATTTCAGGGGGATTCTGGCAATATTCAGTCGACAAAAGAAAATCACCTTCTTTTTTCACTGTAATATCACATCCTGAAAAATATCGGTGCCGATAACATATCTTTGTAGGATTACAGAATGAGAGAAAAAAGCCAAGACTGGCATCGTGCAGATATTAAAAGTGCACTTGAAAAAAAGGGTATTACGCTCAGAGAACTTTCTCGTGTTGCAGGATTATCACCAGATTCCCTGCGCAACGTTTTCGTCCGTAGCTGGCCTCGAGCAGAATGGATTATTGCCAACGCGCTGGAAACAACGCCGGACGTGATTTGGCCATCGCGCTACATTTCCGACGATGAAGAAACGCATCCTCATTCAAAAGAATAAAAGTGCAATCGTTCTCACGTATTTTAAAAATCAATATCATTGATATATAAAATATATCTGAGTTATTTATATTCCTCCCCTATAGCACATATTACCTATTCCCCCCATAGCTACAGTGATAATTAATTAACAGATCACGTAATAACACAGGGAGAATATAATATGACATGGGATATAAGAGCAGCAACAAACTATGCAAAACGTCACGCTCATGCACACTCAATCAGGCAATGTGCTGAATATACACGAAAGGCAATCTATGCCGGAGGCATCGATATAGGACACACAGGGCATGCCAAAGATTATGGTTCTCTATTAATTAACGCGGGTTTCAGACCAGTCTCTCCCTATGAATCTTTGCGTGCAGGTGATGTTGTCATTTTGCAACCCTATGCGGGAGGAAATGCCAGCGGTCATATGGCTATTTTTGATGGGCAAGAATGGTATTCCGATTTCAGGCAGCGTGATATGTGGGCAGGTCCAGGTTACAGGACAGCAAGACCACAATATACGATATACAGGAGAAACTGATGCGACTTATTCTGCCATTAATTCTTTTACTATTATCGGGATGTAGTGTTCACAATGATACAAGTAGTCGTAACATGGTGAATCAATTCTACCTTCAGTACATGACGATATACACCAGCGATAACGATGAGAGTCTCATCAATTACACCAATCCGGTTTATGGAAAATATGTTTCAACTGAGATTATTCAAAGGCTGAAGCAAATTGACAATTATTATGAGCAGGAGATCGTGAATTCGGACTACTTTATGTACGTGCAGGATTACGCACCGGAGTGGATCTCTACATTCCGCACCGGGACGGCCAGCGCTTTTCTGGGCGGCGAAAAAGTGGAAGTATGGCTTGGTGATTCCAGTACCCGTCTTATCCATTTACTGGTGTACACCCGTCGGGAAGATGGCCAATGGAAAATTTATCGAGTACGCGATCTTACGCACCAGTTTGAACATCCGATCTACGATGCCGGTGCTATTGCCCGTGCCAGGGCGTGGTCTGCAGAAATCGCGCCAGAATACGAACCGCTTAAAAAGTAAAAAGGGAGCCGCTTGGCTCCCTTTTTCGTCAACAACGGTCTTACGCTTTCAGCTTACGCATCACCAGCGTGGCGTTGGTACCGCCGAAACCGAAGCTGTTGGACATGACGGTGGTCAGTTCACGATCGAGAGTTTCGGTCACGATGTTCAGACCGGCAGCCTGCTCGTCCATCTCTTCAATGTTGATGCTCGGTGCGACAAAGCCGTGTTCCAGCATCAGCAGAGAGTAAATCGCTTCCTGTACGCCTGCGGCACCCAGAGAGTGACCGGTCATCGCTTTGGTCGCAGAGATAGCCGGGCTGTTATCGCCAAACACTTCGCGAATCGCACCCAGTTCTTTCACATCACCCACCGGCGTAGAAGTCCCGTGGGAGTTCAGGTAGTCGATTGGGGTATCAACGCCGTGCATCGCCATCTGCATGCAGCGCACCGCGCCTTCACCAGACGGTGCAACCATGTCAGCGCCATCAGACGTCGCGCCGTATCCCACGATTTCCGCGTAGATATGCGCGCCACGCGCCAGTGCATGTTCCAGCTCTTCGACCACGACCATACCGCCGCCGCCGGCGATAACAAAACCGTCACGGTGCGCGTCATAGGTACGGGAAGCTTTAGCAGGCTGGTCGTTATATTTGGTGGACAGTGCGCCCATCGCGTCGAATTCACAGGCCATTTCCCAGCCCAACTCTTCGCCGCCGCCAGCAAATACGATGTCCTGTTTGCCCAGTTGAATCTGCTCAACCGCATTACCGATGCAGTGTGCGGAGGTCGCACAGGCAGAGCTGATGGAGTAGTTCACGCCGTGAATTTTGAACGGTGTTGCAAGGCAGGCGGAAACCGCGGAGCCCATCGCTTTGGTGACCACATACGGGCCAACCGCCTTCAGGCCGCGCGGGCTACGCATGGCGTCAGCACCGAATACCTGCGCTTTGGAAGAGCCACCAGAACCGGCAATCAGGCCAACGCGCGGGTTGTTCTGATACGCTTCTTCACTCAGGCCTGCATCCGCAATCGCTTCACGCATGGAGAGATAGGCATAAATAGAGGCATCGTTCATGAAACGAACCACCTTACGGTCGATCAAACCAGTGGTGTCCAGTTTGACGTTGCCCCATACGTGGCTGCGCATTCCTGCATCTTTAAACTCGTCAGAAAAAGTGATCCCTGAACGTCCTTCACGCAGAGATGCCAGGACTTCCTGCTGGTTATTACCGATGCTGGAAACGATGCCCAAGCCAGTAATCACTGCACGTTTCATTCAATACCTCTGTAATCGCACTATAGTAAGTTTCGATTGGCACAATAGCGTACACTTGTACGCCGAACAAGTCCGATCAGCCAATTTGTACTGAAATTTGCGCCGCCTGGCACACATCGCTAAGATCGTGACACTGCCTGTCAGACGAGTAACTTACGTGAAACAATACGCTATACAACCCGCCAACCTCGAATTCAACGCTGAGGGTACACCTGTTTCCCGAGATTTTGACGACGTCTACTTTTCCAACGACAACGGTCTGGAAGAGACGCGCTATGTTTTCCTCGGCGGCAACCGAATCACCGAACGCTTTGCACAACATTCTCGCCCGCTGTTTGTGGTGGCGGAGAGTGGTTTCGGCACCGGCCTGAACTTTCTCACGCTCTGGCAGGCGTTTGCTGCATTTCGCGCCACTCAGCCCGAGGCTACGCTACAAAGATTACATTTCATCAGTTTTGAAAAATTTCCGCTGACCCGTGACGATCTTACTGCGGCACATCAGCGCTGGCCGGAGCTCGCTGAATTTGCCGGGAAACTTCAGGCCCAGTGGCCGTTGCCGCTGGCGGGTTGTCACCGTCTGCTGCTGGATGAAGGGCGCGTCACGCTCGATCTCTGGTTTGGCGATATCAATGAACTCACCGATCAACTCGATGACAGCCTGAATCAAAAAGTCGACGCCTGGTTTCTTGATGGTTTCGCCCCGGCCAAAAACCCGGACATGTGGACGCCAACGCTGTTTAACGCGATGGCGAGACTGGCTCGACCGGGCGGTACGCTGGCGACCTTTACATCTGCCGGATTTGTTCGTCGCGGTTTACAGGATGCCGGTTTTACCATGCAGAAATGCAAAGGCTTTGGTCGCAAGCGCGAGATGCTGCGCGGCGTGATGGAACACGCTCCCGCGCTGCCGGCATCAATGCCGTGGTTTTCCCGTCAGGGCAGTGAAAAACGCGAGGTCGCTCTGATTGGCGGCGGGATTGCCAGCGCGCTGCTTTCGCTGGCGCTGTTGCGCCGCGGCTGGCAGGTCACGCTCTATTGCGCGGATGATAAACCCGCCCAGGGCGCGTCCGGCAACCGTCAGGGGGCGCTCTATCCTCTTCTCAGCAAACACGACGCGGCAATAAACCTCTTTTTCCCCGCTGCATTTACGTTCGCCCGTCGTCTCTATGACGCCCTGCCTGTCCGGTTCGATCACGACTGGTGTGGCGTCACGCAACTGGGCTGGGACGACAAGAGTCAGCAGAAAATCGCGCAGATGCTGTTGCTGGACTTACCCTCAGCGCTGGCAAACGCCGTTGATGCCCTACAGGCGCGACACCTTACCGGTGTCGAAACCGGCTGTGGCGGCGTGACGTACCCTCTGGGCGGCTGGCTGTGCCCGGCGCAATTAACCGCAGCCGTACTTCTGCTTGCCGAAAAACAGGGATTACGCTGTCACTATCAGCATTCGCTGGCGACACTTAACCAGTCTGCATCCGGCTGGGATTTGCACTTTACGAACGGTTATCGCGCTGACCATGCGGTGGTGGTACTGGCCAACGGTCATCAGATTAACCATTTCACGCAGACACAACCGTTACCCGTCTACCCTGTTGCCGGTCAGGTCAGCCATATTCCGACGACGCCAGCGCTTTGTGGGATCCGTCAGGTGCTGTGCTATGACGGCTATCTCACGCCGCAGAACCCGGCTAATCAGCAGCACTGTATCGGTGCCAGCTACCATCGCGGCAGTGAAGAGACGCAGTATCGGGAAGACGATCAGCAGCAGAATCGACAGCGCCTGATTGACTGCTTCCCGGCGGCGGAATGGGCAAAAGAGGTCGATGTCAGCGACAACGCGGCGCGCTGCGGCGTACGCTGCGCCACTCGCGATCATTTGCCGATGGTGGGAAGCGTTCCGGACTATGCCGCCACGCTGGTACAGTACGCTGATTTAGCCGACAACAAAGCAGGCGCGGCGAGTGCGCCGGTGTATGATGATTTGTTTATGCTGGGTGCGCTGGGTTCCCGCGGGCTGTGCTCCGCGCCCCTGTGCGCAGAAATTCTGGCCTCACAGATGAGTGATGAACCGGTGCCGATGGATGCCGCCACGCTGGCAGCATTAAATCCAAATCGTTTATGGGTGCGGAAATTGTTGAAAGGGAAAGCGGTTAAAACACCGATGGGATAAACAAACGCGCCATCCGGCAAGGTAACCAGGCCGGATGGCGGTATCGTGATTATTGCGTTGCTTTCTGGAACAGCGTGTCCCACATCTCTTTCACTAACGCCTGATCGCGCGGCGACAACTCACCGGCACCGATCGCGTTTTCCAGGCTGCGGGTGACGTTGGCATAGACGGCCTGAGCAGAATGGTCATCTGTACCTTCCAGTTCTGCAACGGCTAACGTCAGGTGGCCACGCAAATATCCACTGGCAAACAGCTCATCATCGCTTGCATGCTCTACCATGTCATCGATTAATGCCAGAATGCGTGATTCAAACTCCGCGATCATCTTCTTTCCTCATTGTAACGTGGCGCTGGCTTTAGTTGAGCGCTTCTGGCCACGGGAACTGTTCCGCCGTAAGTTCAGGCGTGTGATAATAATTCTGTAATGCCTTAATGAAGCGCGCCGGACGTTCGGGAATGCCGCTCTCCAGATACGTCATCACCTGCGCATGAACCCGACGCTGGAACACCACGCGGTCCGGTTCAAAATCGCCTTCCAGGTTGTCGCAACTGACGTTAAACGGATACCCCGCCGCCACGCAGAACAACCAGTCAAACGCCTGGGGCTTCACTTCCACATCTTCAAACTGCCCCTGCGTCGCCGCATCGCGACCGTCCGGACAATACCAGTAGCCGAAATCCACCCGTTCGCGGCGCGCCTTTCCGGCAATGCACCAGTGCGAAATCTCATGCAATGCGCTGGCGTAAAAGCCGTGCGCAAAGACAATCCGGTGATACGGGATCTCTGCATCAGCAGGAAGATAGATCGGTTCGTCGTCGCCTTTAATCAGACGGGTATTAAAATCATCGGCAAAGCAGCCGTTAAAAATGTCAATCAACTGTTCGTAGCGGTGCGTACTGTTCATTAATTCATCCCCAGCCAGTGGAGAATCTCCTGTCCATGGTTATCATAAATAAGTTTGATGCTCATCACAGCCGAGACGATGACGATCATCGGCCGAATCAGCTTTTGTCCTTTGCTCAGTACCAGTCGGGAGCCCATCCGCGCCCCGAGAAATTGTCCGATCAGCATGACAAAGCCGGTGGCCCAAATCACTTTCCCGCCGATAATAAACAGCAGCAGGCCGCCAATATTGGAGGTGGCATTCAGCACCTTGGCGTGGGCCGTCGATTTCGCGAGGTTATAGCCGCACAGCATGACAAATGACAACGCGTAAAATGAGCCTGCCGCCGGGCCAAAGAAGCCATCGTAAAAGCCCACGCAGCCCCCGGCGATCAGGGCAAATGGCAAACCGTACAGACGACGCTGCCGGTCTTCCTCACCCACTTTCGGCATCAGCAAAAAGTAGAGGCCAATGCAGATAACCAGAACAGGCAGGATCTGACGTAACACGTCTGACTGCACATGTTGCACCAGCAGTGCGCCGCTCATCGAGCCAATAAACGTCATTGCGATATTGAGCTTCTGCTCGGCGAGGTTGACCACCTTACGGCGAATAAAGTAAATAGACGCAGAAATCGAACCGCCGCAAGCCTGCAACTTGTTGGTCGCCAGCGCCTGCGCGGGAGACATCCCTGCCGCCATCAGCGCAGGGATGGTCAACAGACCCCCGCCCCCCGCCAGTGAGTCGATAAATCCAGCCAACATTGCCACGAAAAACAACACCATCAACAATAGCGGTGAGACCATAAACAGGTCTGCAAAATTATCCATTAAAGTACATGCTCATCCAGTAGCGCCTGGCAGGAAGGCGGCAACGGAGGCGGTGTCTTCTTCTCAGGCTTTGTTGTTCCAGGTTTTGGTGTTTCAAACCAACTTTGTAACTCCGCGCCACAGCCATCGCCCGGAGGAGGCAAAGGTTGATCTTCGCACTCAAGGCTGCCGGCAGGACAGCGTAATCGTACATGCATATGCGCACGATGCTGGAACCACGGTCGCACTTTACGTAACCAGTCGCGATCGGTACCGGCATCCAGACAAAGTTGTTGTTTTATGGCAGGATTTACAAAAATACGGGTGACGTCGTTATCTTCCGCCGCCAGCTTAATCAGGCTGGAGATTTCCGGTTTCCACAAGGTCGGCACCACATGTTTACCGTCACCAGCGACCAAATCCAGCGCCTGGGGACGCAGCAACTGCGCCTGAGTCCAGCGTGTTTTTGGCAGTTGCAAGAAAATGTCCACATCCAGACCGGTCTGATGGCTGGCATGTCCGCTAGTAAATCGGCCACCGGCGGGCATTCCCATGTCGCCAATCAGCACCGTTCCCAGTCCAAGATTGTTCACCTGTGTACTGAGGCGCTGAATAAACATCACCAGATCGGGATGGCCGAAATAGCGGCGCTGATCGGTACGCATCACCTGATAGTGCTCGGACTGCACGGGAAGCGTGTCTGCCCCCACAATGCAGCCGTTCGAGAAACCACCAATTGACTGCGCGCTGCCCGGCACGGGCTGGGTAATTTTCTGCCACGGCGTCGCCGCCAGGCTGGCCGTGCTGGCAAGCAGGGCCAGCAGTGCTATCGCGGTTTTTTTCATTTCTTACCAGCGTGGAATATCCGTTTTGACATCCGCATTTTGCGCCCGTTGACGTAACAGGTGATCCATCAGCACGATCGCCAGCATTGCTTCTGCGATCGGTACGGCGCGGATCCCCACGCACGGATCGTGACGACCTTTGGTGATCATCTCCACCTCTTCGCCAAAGCGATTAATGGTGCGCCCCGGAACGGTAATACTGGACGTCGGTTTCAGCGCCATATGGGCCACGATCTGCTGACCGCTGCTGATCCCGCCCAGAATACCGCCAGCGTGATTGCTCTGGAACCCCTCTTTGGTGATTTCGTCACGGTTCTGACTGCCGCGCAGCGCCACGACATCAAATCCGTCGCCAATTTCGACGCCTTTCACCGCGTTGATGCTCATCAGCGCGTGGGCGATGTCGGCATCGAGACGATCAAAGACCGGTTCGCCCAGCCCCGCCGGGACGCCGCTGGCGACCACGGTCACCTTCGCGCCGATGGAATCGCCCTCTTTTTTCAGTGCACGCATCAGTTCATCAAGCGCCTCAATCTTATCCGGGTCCGGACAGAAGAAAGGGTTAAGCTCTACCTGCGACCAGTCTTTGACTGCCAGCGGAATGTCGCCCATCTGGGTCAGACAGCCCTGAATAACGATGCCAAACTTTTCGGTGAGATATTTTTTTGCAATCGCCCCTGCCGCCACGCGCATCGCGGTTTCTCGCGCAGAGGAACGTCCGCCGCCGCGATAATCGCGCAGGCCATATTTCTGCTCGTAGGTGTAATCCGCGTGTCCGGGACGAAACACGTCCTTGATGGCGCTGTAGTCCTGCGAACGCTGGTCGGTGTTTTCAATCAACAGACCAATGCTGGTGCCTGTTGTGACGCCTTCAAACACGCCGGAAAGGATTTTGACCTGATCCGGTTCGCGACGCTGCGTCGTGTAACGCGACGTGCCAGGGCGACGTCTGTCGAGATCGTGTTGCAGGTCAGCTTCCGTCAGCGGAATGCCCGGCGGCACACCGTCGACGATACAACCGAGCGCCAGCCCGTGCGATTCGCCGAAGGTGGTTACACGAAAGAGTTGTCCAATTGTATTTCCTGCCATTGCGGTCTCGTTGTTGTCGTTGTGGTTTAATCTTTATAGAGGCTGAAGTGCTCGCGGGCAGCAATCAACTCGGCTTTGGTCAGCATAAAGACGCCATCGCCGCCATTGTCAAATTCCAGCCAGGTGAACGGGACATCCGGATATTGTTCCATCAGATGTACCATGCTGTTACCGACTTCACAAATCAGAATACCGTCATCAGACAGGTAATCCGGCGCGTTGCCCAGAATACGACGGGTAAGTTTCAGGCCGTCAGTGCCGGACGCTAGCCCCAGTTCCGGCTCGTGACGATATTCGTTAGGCAGATCGGACATATCTTCCGCGTCAACGTACGGCGGGTTGGTCACGATCAGGTCGTACTGCACTTTTGGCAGGTCACGGAACAGATCGGAGCGAATGGGCGTGACGTGATGGATTAGACCGTGCTCTTCAATGTTACGTTCGGTCACGGCCAGCGCGTCCGCCGAGATATCTACCGCATCGACTTCCGCTTCCGGGAAGGCGTAGGCGCAGGCAATCGCGATACAGCCGCTGCCGGTGCACATATCCAGTATGAGGTGAGGTTGCTGTGAAATCAGCCCCGCAAAGCGGTTGTTGATCAGCTCGCCAATTGGAGAGCGCGGCACCAGCACGCGTTCGTCAACATAGAACTCATGGCCGCAGAACCAGGCTTTATTGGTCAGATAGGCCACCGGGATACGTTCATTCACGCGACGGATCACGCGCTCAACAATACGGTGGCGTTCGCTGGAGGTCAGGCGCGCGGTACGCATGTCTTCGGGAATATCCAGCGGCAGGTACAGCGAGGGCAGCACCAGCTGTACGGCTTCATCCCACGGGTTATCGGTCCCGTGACCGTACCAGATATTCGCCGCACTAAAACGGCTGACCGCCCAGCGCAACATGTCCTGAATGGTATGCAGATCACTCACTGCTTCATCAACGAAAATTTTATCCATCTGTTCCTCCAGGGCATGCTCGCATTAATTTCGGCGGCTAGTTTGCCATGAAGACGGCGATAAATCAGCAATCACGCAGGGGTAGCCGGGTGAAAATTGCGTTTTGAGCATTCGCATCCGCATCGAGTCGGGTAAACTAACGGATAATAAAAAAAGATGAGACCGCAGAATGAAAAAGAAAACATCGCTCAGCGAGGAGGACCAGGCGCTGTTCCGGCAACTGATGACCGGCACCCGCCAGATTAAACAGGACACCATTGTTCATCGCCCGCTGCGTAAAAAAGTCACCGAAGTTCCGGTTAAGCGACTGCTTTCAGAGCAGGCCGATGCCAGCCACTATTTCTCTGATGAATTTCAGCCGCTGCTGAATACGGAAGGCCCGGTGAAATATGTCCGTCCTGACGTCAGCCATTTCGAGCTGAAGAAAATGCGCCGCGGCGATTACTCCCCGGAATTGTTTCTCGATTTACACGGTCTGACGCAGCTTCAGGCAAAACAGGAACTGGGCGCGCTGATTGCCGCCTGCCGACGGGAGCATGTGTTTTGCGCCTGTGTGATGCACGGGCACGGCAAACATGTGCTGAAGCAACAGACGCCGCTGTGGCTGGCGCAGCATCCGCATGTCATGGCTTTCCATCAGGCACCGAAAGAGTACGGCGGCGACGCCGCGCTGCTGGTGTTGATAGAGGTGGAAGAGTGGGCTCCGCCGGAACTGCCCTGAGCGCAAAAACAACAAGAGCCGCATCAGCGGCTCTTTGAAGGTAAAACGACAGGTTAAATCGCTTTCGCCATTTTGAGGTTACACGGACTCATCTGCCAGTTGAACACCCCTTTTCCGCTGTCATCCAGCGTTACACTGGCAATCGCTGAGGTGGTAAACATCGGCGGCGTTTCGCCAGGGCACAGCTCGGACACCAGGTAACCCACTAACGGGAGGTGGGAAATCACCAGTGCGGTGGCGACACCTTCATTGGCCAGAACTTGTAAATAAGCGCTGACCAGACCGACATCGCCGCAGGGAGTCAACTCCGGCAAAACATCCACGTCGCCTGGCAGGTTCATGCATCCCCCTACCACATCCAACGTTTGTTCGGCTCGCAGGAACGGGCTCACCAGAACACGTTCGATATCCACTTTTTGACCTTTCAGCCAGTTCGCCATAAGGCGGGATTCATCACAACCACAGGTGGTTAAGGGACGAACCGAATCACTGGCGGCATCGAGGGCCGCGTCGCCGTGACGCATGATAAAAACTTGCATATTGCACCGCTTTTGTTAACCAGAATCACACGCACCCCAGCTAAAACCTCTCAGGGTTGCTGTAATGCAGTGGCCGGCATTGTGCCTTATCCGTTCACTGAATGAAACGCTGTGTTTTACCTCAATGGCGTAAGTATAGTCAATCTGTGTTTACAATTTAACCAAACCACAACCATTCAGTACGGATTTACCTTACATTTGACCTTGTTAATTCAGGTCAGTTGCATCTGCTTTCCAGAAACTTTCACCCCGCTCCGCCATCTGTAACAGCGTATCGCACGGCGTAAACCGTGGACCATACAGCGAAGCCAGACGTTGCAATACCGCAACCACTTCACCCGCCCCGAGAGAATCCATATAACGGAACGGGCCACCGAGAAACGGAGGAAAACCAATACCAAACACCGCGCCGATGTCACCATCGCGCGCGCTACGGATCACCTGCTCATCGAAACAGCGCGCCGCCTCATTGAGCATTAACATGACACAGCGCTCCGTAATCTGCTGGGTAGAGAGCCGACTTTGCCACTGTGCGCCAATAAGCGTATAAATTGCAGGGTCGACCTGTTTTTTGCTTTTACGCCCTTTCGCCCCATAAAGATAGAAACCCCGACCATTTTTTCTACCTTTGCGATCGTCATTCAATATTGATGAAACAACATTTGCAGGGGCGCTAAAACGCTCGCCATAAGCGGCTTCCAGTATCGGTATAATTTTAGTGCCTGTGTCGATTCCGACCTCATCCAAAAGTTGGATTGGCCCGACCGGAAAACCAAACTTTACCAGCGCGCTGTCGATCTGTTCGACCCGCTCGCCTTCGGTTAACAGGCGAATCGCTTCATTGATATACGGCGCAAGAATACGGTTTACGTAGAATCCAGCCTTATCACGCACCACAATCGGTGTTTTGCCCTGTTTTTTCGCCAACTTAACCGTGGTGGCGATGGTTTGCTCCGACGTCGTGGCATGCGGAATCACCTCCACCAGCGGCATTTTTTCAACCGGACTAAAGAAGTGCAAACCTATCACCTGCTCGGGTCTGGCCGCTTTTGCCGCAATATCGCCAATAGGTAAAGATGAGGTATTGGATGCAAAAATGGTGTGAGATGCGCAATTTTGCTCAACTTCCGCCACCATCTGTTGTTTTAACGACAGATCTTCAAACACCGCTTCAATGATCAGGTCGCGATGGGAAAAGCCGCGATAGTCCACCGAACCAGAAATTAGCGCCAACTGTTTGTCACGCTCACTGGCTTTGATATGCCGGCGACGCACCTTCGTTTCAAGCTGATCCCAGCTGTATTTCAGTGCGTGATTGATTCCTTTGGGATTAATATCTTTGATGCGTACTGGCAAGCCACCTTTACAGGCCGTGACGTAGGCAATCCCTCCGCCCATCAGCCCACCGCCTAATACGCCGACGCTGCGTAACGGCCCTGGCGGAACCTCGCTGCCCGGGTCCTTTTTCACGTCCGTACTGGCAAAAAAGATATTGCGTAACGCCTGGGATTGCGGCGTCATCGCCAGTTCGCCAAACGCGCGCGCTTCCGCGTCATAACCGCTGCTGCTGCCCTGTGCCAGTCCGGTTTCCATCACCTGCAAAATGCGTTCTGTCGCCGGGTAGTTACCCTGCGTTTTCTGTTCCGTTTTCTTGCTGACCATGCGAAACAACAGCGCTCGCCCGAGAGGGCCCGCCAGAATACGTTCACGAGCCGGAAGGGATCGATGACCGGGGCGCTCTTTTTTCGCCCATTCCACGGCGGCGTCCAGCAGAATCGTCTGCGGAACCACCTCGTCCACCAGTCCCGCTTTCAGCGCCTGCTTCGCGCGAAGTTGCTTACCGGTGAGGATCATATCCAGTGCCGTACTGACGCCCACCAGGCGCGGAAGCCGTTGGGTGCCGCCCGATCCCGGTAACAGCCCCAGTTGAACTTCCGGTAAACCGAGTACCGTTTTCGCATCATCCGTACAGACTCGCGCATGACAGGCCAGCGCCAGCTCAAGCCCGCCGCCCAGACAGGCACCGTGAATGGCGGCCACCACCGGGACGGGTAGCGCGTTGATCTCAGCCATCAGTTGCTGCCCCTGTCGCGCCAGCGTTTCCGCTTCTTGCGCGCTTTTGCAGCGACTAATCATGTTGATATCCGCCCCGGCAATGAAATTGTCCGCTTTCGCGGAAACGATCACGACGCCGCGAATCGCCTTGTTTTCACGGATCTGCTTAAGTATGACCCGAACCTCGGAGGCAAATTCCGCCTTGAGGGTGTTCATCTTTTCTCCTGGGACATCAACGGAGATGACGGCGACGTTATCCAGACGAACGTTAAGCGTAAAAGCCGATGTCGTTTCCATTATTCCGCCTCCAGAACCATTGCCGCACCCAGTCCACCCGCCGCGCAGGCGGTGACCAGGCCAAAGCCGCCACCGCGTCGGCGTAATTCGTGCAGGGTTTGCGTAATCATCCTCGCGCCCGTCGCGGCAAACGGATGTCCAAAGGCAATCGAGCCGCCGAGTACGTTAAATTTGCTGTCATCAACTTCACCGGTGGCATGGGACCGACCAAGCACCTCACGAGCAAAGCGCTCACTACCAAGTAGCTGGAGATTCGCCAGCGTCTGCGCGGCAAACGCTTCGTGCATATCGAAAAGCGTCAGATCGGCCATCGTGATCCCCGCGCGTTCCAGCGCCAGCGGCGTGGACCAGGCCGGTCCCAGCAACATATCCTGCCAGACATCGATCGCGGTAAACGCGTAGCTGCGCAGATAGCCGAGCGGAATCAGCCCCAACTCTTTGGCGCGGGATTCCGTCATCAGGATGACCGCCGCCGCACCATCCGTCAGCGGCGTACTGTTTGCCGCCGTTACGCTGCCATGTTTCCGGTCAAATGCCGGGCGCAGTCTGGCGTAGTCCGCCAGCGTCGAGTTGCCGCGAATGTTGTTATCTTCAGACAGGGGATCTTTAAAAGGCGGCGTGTAGGTGGTCATCACCTCATCGGCCAGCTTTCCTTCTGCCCACGCCTGGGCGGCGCGCTGGTGAGAACGATGCGCCAGCGCATCCTGTTGTTCACGAGTAATGCCGTAGGTTTTCGCCATCTGTTCGGCGGTATCGCCCATTCGCAGGCCGGTAGAGTATTCCGCCACGGCAGGCGGGACGGGCATCAGATCGCGCAGGCGCAGACGTGAAAAGAGTTTCAGACGCTGCCCCATCGTGCGGGCTTTATTGACATCAACCAGTACCCGCGCCAGTTTTTTGCTGACGCCAATGGGCAGCACCGACGAAGAGTCCGCACCACCGGCGATACCCGCGCGAATGGTACCGGCCATCAGGCTTTCCGCGACGTTGGCAACGGCCTGAAAACTGGTCGCACAGGCGCGACTGACGCTGTAGGCATCGGTATGCACATTCATCCCGGTCCCGAGCACGATTTCACGCGCAATGTTCGGCGCTTCCGGCATCTGGACGACCTGCCCAAAAACCAATTGCTCAATGACATCGGCAGGGATTTCACTGCGCGCAAGCAGTTCGCCAACCACCATTTTGCCGAGATCGACGGCGGGGATGCCATGATAGGCGGTCGCCTGACGGGCAAAAGGCGTACGTAATCCGCTCACAATGGCGATGCGATCGCCCTGGCGGGTGACCAGCGGTAAAGCCTGACTCATAACACTCCCCTGTAAAAATAAAATAAGTGGTCTGACCTGATCATAGTCTTAACCAATTTTTTACATTTAGCCAAGCGGAGCGCGAAGAAAGTGAGAGCTATGGCACAGTGAATAATCACTGCCAGAAATGAAAATGCCCCGGGAAAAACTCACCGGGGCATCAAAAACAACAAGGTGGGATTAACGCAGACCCAACTGGAAGATCAGGGTTTCAGCTTCGCAGGCGAAGACAAAATCGATATCCAGGCGCACGCCGTCAGACTCTTCGGTGAAAGTTGAGGTGATTTTGCACGGTTCAGATTCCACGCTACGCGCTTTTTCGGTCAGCGCCGCCAGCGTCTCTTCAGCGTCTGCGCGGTTAGCGAACACGCGGCTGTATGATGCGGTGCAATCGGAGTTGTCCATGATGGTGCCAACATCCATACAGCAGCAAACCGGGGTTTCATCAGCACTGCATTTACTCATTGTAGATTTCCTCTGTATTTTGCACTCAGGGTGCCAGATAAACGATGGGGATATTTTACGCTCCCCACATTCGCCTCTCCAGTTGTTAATTGTGCGAAATGCGATAAGTGACCGAAATCACACTTAAAAATGATCCAGAACAAATTTCACCCAAAAGAATGAGTGTGCAAACCGTCAATTTTGCCAGCTGGATCGCGTTTTTAAGATCACAATTGAAAAAAGTTATAAACATACTTGCAACATTTTATCTGGTCAGACCTATACTCACGCCACTGGTCTGATTTCTAAGTCGTACCACAGACCCTACACTTCGCGCTCCTGTTACACCATGTAACATAGTTTGTATAAAAATAAATCAATTGAGGTTATGGTCATGAGCCAGAAAACCCTGTTAACAAAGTCTGCTCTCGCAGTCGCAGTGGCAATTATCTCCACCCAGGCCTGGTCTGCAGGCTTTCAGTTAAACGAATTTTCTTCCTCTGGCCTCGGCCGGGCCTATTCGGGTGAAGGCGCTATCGCAGACGACGCAGGTAACGTCAGCCGTAACCCAGCGCTGATCACGATGTTCGATCGCCCGACGTTCTCCGCGGGTGCGGTCTATATCGATCCGGACGTCAACATCAGCGGACGCTCGCCGTCTGGCCGTAGCCTTGATGCCGATAACATCGCGCCAACGGCATGGGTGCCAAACGCGCACTTTGTTGCGCCAATTAACGATCAGTTCGGTTGGGGAGCATCCATTACCTCTAACTACGGTCTGGCGACAGAGTTCAACGATACCTACGCGGGCGGTTCTGTCGGCGGTACCACCGACCTTGAAACCATGAACCTCAACTTAAGCGGTGCCTATCGCTTAGACGACGCCTGGAGCTTTGGTCTCGGTCTGAACGCCGTTTATGCCCGTGCGAAAATCGAACGCTTTGCCGGTGACCTGGGTCAACTGGTCGCCGGTCAGGTGATGCAATCTCCAGCCGGACAAACGCCGCAGGGTCAGCAACTGGCTGCCACCGCCAACGGCATCCCAAGTGATACCAAAATTGCCCACCTGAACGGTAACCAATGGGGCTTCGGCTGGAACGCCGGGATCCTGTATGAACTGGATAAAAACAACCGCTACGCATTGACCTACCGTTCTGAAGTCAAAATTGACTTTAAAGGTAACTACAGCAGCGATCTGCCGACGGCGATTAACAACTACAACCTGGGTATTCCGACCGCTACCGGCGGCGCGACCCAGTCAGGTTATCTGACGCTGAACCTGCCAGAAATGTGGGAAGTATCCGGTTATAACCGCGTGGCGCCGCAGTGGGCTATTCATTACAGCCTGGCCTATACCAGCTGGAGTCAGTTCCAGGAGCTGAAAGCGAAATCCACCGGTGGCGAGACGCTGTTCCAGAAAGATGAAGGCTTTAAAGACGCCTACCGCATCGCACTGGGTACCACCTACTACTACGATGATAACTGGACGTTCCGTACCGGTATCGCCTTCGATGATAGCCCGGTTCCGGCACAAAACCGCTCTATCTCGATTCCGGATCAGGACCGCTTCTGGCTGAGCGCCGGTACCACCTACGCCTTCAATAAAGATGCGTCTGTGGACGTTGGCGTCTCTTACATGCACGGCCAGAGCGTTAAAATTAATGAAGGCCCGTACCAGTTTGAGTCTGAAGGTAAAGCCTGGCTGTTCGGTACCAACTTCAACTACGCATTCTGATTTATTGCAGATGTAAAAAAGGTGAGCTTTTTAGCTCACCTTTTTATTTGCCCAATCTGGCTTACTCGGAATCGATCTCTTTCAGTTCGTCCTGAATCGCCTGCGCGTTCGGGTTTTCCTGCGGCTTGAGCTTCCCGCCATCCGCGATAAAGTCATGACGCTGGAAGTAAGCTTCGCGAACCAAAATGTAAGGATCGGAGGACTGGCGCAGCAAACCATCGGAATCCAGCAACTGAGCGCGGGTTTCAATCCCTTCAATCGTCCACTTACCGATAGACATCGGCCAGGTCAGCCAGGAGAGAACCGGATAGAACGTATCCGCCATATCGCCGCCATCATCACGAATAGTCCAGCTACCATAGAACGGTAACTGCACATAAGGACCGTAACCGACGCCATAGTGGCCCAGGGTACTGCCGAAGCGATGTGGCTCAACGCGCTGTAGTTTCGGGTTCGCCATACCGGCGACGTCAATAAAGCCGCCCATCCCCAGAATCGTGTTGAGGAAGAAACGGGTGAAATGCACCATCCCCTGATACGGATCGCCCTGCAGGAAATAGTTCACCATTACCGCCGGTTCTTCCAGGTTTCCGGTAAAGTTGCTCAGACCATTACGGGCAGGCTGCGGGACATAATCACGCCAGGCGACAGCCACCGGTCGAACGATATACGGATCCAACACATTAAAGTTGAAGTTGTACATGGTGCGGTTGAACCCTTCAAACGGGTCTGAACGCCCCTGCTGTTCTGTGCCAGAACTTGCACACCCCACCAGCAGTGTGGTTCCCAGCGCAAGCGCCGACAGGCGAAGCTTCATAAATGTCTCCCTGTTAATTATGGCTATCGCTGATTGCCATCCATGACGGAACGCTATCGTATCCGCCTGTAAAGGTGTGAGCGATTGTAACAGTACGTCAAACGATGTCTATATCACCAAACTCGTTGATGTGATCATAGCCTGGTCGCACCAGAATCGTCGTGCTTCTATTCTAGCGAGATGAAGAAAAACAAACGTTACCATTTTTGCGTTTTCAGAGTATGCCCCGACGGGGTTCAGGCTAAAAACCGCTACGCTTTATTTTGTCTGTGCTCATACCGGGGACGAATGATGGCTGATCATGAAAACGACAAGATAGATAAACATAGCGACGAGCTAGCCGTTGAAAGTGAAGAGAAACAGAGCGGGAGGAAGATAGAAGTGGATGAGGACCGCCTCCCCTCGCGGGCGATGGCGATTCACGAGCATATCCGTCAGGACGGG
This sequence comes from Citrobacter amalonaticus Y19, assembly GCF_000981805.1. Classification (NCBI taxonomy): domain Bacteria; kingdom Pseudomonadati; phylum Pseudomonadota; class Gammaproteobacteria; order Enterobacterales; family Enterobacteriaceae; genus Citrobacter; species Citrobacter amalonaticus. Next base: position 2,710,165 of record NZ_CP011132.1, read on the forward strand.
GAGAAAGAGCTGGAGCGGGACGCGATGGCGCTGTTGTGGTCAGCCATTGCCGCCGGGCTTTCGATGGGAGCCTCACTGCTGGCAAAAGGCATCTTCCACGTCGAACTGGAGGGCGTACCGGGCCGTTTCTTGCTGGAGAATCTCGGTTATACCTTTGGCTTTATCATCGTCATTATGGCTCGTCAGCAGTTATTCACCGAAAACACCGTCACCGCTGTGCTGCCTGTGATGCAAAATCCGACGTTCGGCAACGCGGGCCTGCTGATGCGACTGTGGGGCATCGTACTGCTGGGGAATGTACTGGGCACCGCGATTGCGGCGTGGGCCTTTGAATACATGCCTGTCTTCACCGAAGAGACCCGCGATGCGTTTGTTAAGATAGGCATGGCGGTGATGAAAAACAGCCCCACGGAAATGTTTGCCAACGCCATTATCTCCGGCTGGCTGATTGCCACTATGGTCTGGATGTTCCCGGCGGCTGGCGCAGCGAAGATTGTGGTGATTATCCTGATGACGTGGTTGATTGCGCTGGGCGATACCACTCACATCGTGGTTGGGTCGGTTGAAATTCTCTATCTGGTATTTAACGGTACGCTGCACTGGAGCAACTTCTTCTGGCCGTTTGCCTTACCGACGCTTGCCGGAAACATTTGCGGCGGTACCTTTATCTTTGCCCTGATAAGCCACGCGCAGATCCGCAACGATATGAGCAACAAGCGTAAAGAAGAAGCCAGGATAGCGGCGCAAAAAAGCGACAACGCGCAGAAAAAGGAACAAAAACAGTCCTGAATGGCGACGGTTTGAACAGTCAGGCGGCCCCTCACTTACCGAGACAAACAAAAACCGGTATACTCGGTGCCGCTTCGTCCCCTTAGTTAAATGGATATAACGAGCCCCTCCTAAGGGCTAGTTGCAGGTTCGATTCCTGCAGGGGACACCATATACACATATCCTGAAGTCTACCGAAATCAATAAAACTCCCTTATAATCAGCATTAGACCCCCGATATTGACAGTTCCATGTCAACCGGCATCTACCCATTTCAGCGTAAATCAATACGTATGTGGGGGCCTTATAGGGGGCTTATCCTGTTCAATAAAAAATGAGGCCCCCAATGTCCCTTAATGCACGTCAGGTAGATACATCCAAACCCAGAGAAAAAATCTATAAGCTAGCGGATGGCGGTGGATTGTATCTCCAAGTCAATCCTAACGGTTCAAAGTACTGGCGTATGAAATATCGATTCTCCGGGAAAGAGAAAAAGTTGTCATTTGGGATCTATCCAGACATATCACTTGCAGAAGCTCGCACTAAACGAGATGAAGCTAGAAAGGTATTGGCAAGTGATAAGGATCCCGGTGAGGTCAAAAAAGCCGAGCTGTTAGCTAAAAAGCTCTCGATTACTAACACCTTTGAAGCAATAGCTCTCGAGTGGTACGACGCAAAAGTATCTGGCTGGTCAAAAAATTATGCAGACTACGTTAAGCGAGCTTTTAATAATAATGTCTTCCCCTATCTAGGCCCCCAGCCAGTGAATGAAATTAAGCCGCTGGAGCTTTTGTCTGTATTGCAACGAATGGAAAAGCGAGGAGCAGCAGAGCTTGCTAGCAAAGTGCGCCAGCGTTGTAGTGAGGTTTTTCGCTACGCGATTGTTACTGGTCGTGCCGAATACAACCCAGCGGCTGATCTTGGTAGCGCTTTGCAAAGCCATGAGAAACAGCACTATCCATTTCTTAACGCCGCAGAACTGCCTGATTTTTTGCACAAGCTATCAAATTACTCTGGAAGTCTTATTACACTTCTCGCTACCCGGCTGCTCATGCTGACAGGGTTAAGAACAGTAGAGTTACGTCTGGCTGAATGGAAAGAAATCGACTTCGATAATCGAATCTGGGAAATACCCAAAACCAGAATGAAAATGAAACGTCCTCATGTTGTCCCATTATCAACTCAATCCTTGAGAGCCCTTCGTCAATTGGGAGAACTAACAGGGAACTATCAGCTTATTTTTGCAGGACGAAACGATGTTAACAAAGCGATGAGTGAAGCCAGCATCAATATGGTTATAAAAAGGATTGGTTACGATAAGAGAGCAACCGGGCATGGTTTTCGCCACACCATGAGTACCATTTTGCATGAACAGGGCTTTAATACTGCGTGGATCGAAACTCAACTTGCCCACGTGGATAAGAACAGTATTCGCGGGACTTACAACCATGCGCAATACCTTGATGGCAGGCGTGAAATGATGCAGTGGTATGGAGATTTTATTGATAGCCTAAAAAGTGCAAATACAACAGCATAAAACTTGTATCTTTCCTGGTGCGGTGATTAACGGAACCACCTGTTGTTTTTTCTATCTCTGGGCACCGTTCAGTTGGTATCTGCCGAATACCTGTTGTCCATTGATTAACCGTTGGCGAAGAGACGCCTAAGTTCCGGGACATTGCCGCTTGTCCACCAACCATCCTGTATGCCTCCCGGATTGCATCAAGGCTACTTTTTTGTTTCACGAGTAAAGTTCCTATATTTCTACACAAGCATGAATTAGGCGAAACCTAATGAAAGATAAATAGGAATTGCCTAATTGAATTATTATGAGGATTATTAGGCAATGCTTAGCGGTAAAGATTTGGGCCGAGCCATCGAGCAGGCCATCGATAAGAAGATTGCAATGGGGTCTGCCAAAAGTAAGGCGGAAGTTGCACGTCATTTTAAAATCAAGCCCCCATCAATCCATGACTGGATCAATAAGGGATCGATATCAAAGGAAAAATTGCCAGAGCTATGGAATTACTTTTCTGATGTTGTAGGCTCTGAACATTGGGGATTGAAAGGATATCCTATCAGTTGCGATCACCATCAGATAACAGAGGTATCTGATGAAATTGGCTCCCTTGACAAACTTTACAGTAAAGCTTCTTCGGAAAAGCAGGCTATTGTTGATTTCATCTTACTTGAAGAAGGGAAAGAAGCCCCCGGCTGGGCTGATAGCGACGCACGTGCATATGTTGACTCACTAGAACTGAAGGTAAGGAGATGGTCAGAACAAAGTGATAACGGGAAAAAGCCGAAGAAAGCCAGAGCTTAGACTTGTATGGTCAGATGGGAAACTCTTGTAAGCCATCCCTATGCTGAAGACTAAGCCCCAATTAACTTGCATATCTATACGCGTGGGAATGCGGGTCTCCTTACCTCCGCAACGTTTGGATTTGCTTTGATTTAACAGCAGGTTTTCATTTTTGCATGGAGGATGCATGGAAAACTTTAAAACACGCCTTAAAAACCATATTGAGCATGTTAAAAAGGTTAGAGAGCATTGCACTACTGAAGAGACAACAAAGCAGGCTTTAATTTTACCTTTTTTAGATATATTGGGGTTTAATGCTTACGACCCACAAAAAGTAAAAGCTGAATATGGTGCAGACTTTCCTGGCGTAAAATCTGGAGAGCGTGTTGATTATGCCTTGTTTTGCCAAGGCGTTCCGGTCATGTTCATTGAAGCAAAAAGTTGTAAAGAAAAAATTGACAACCATTGCCCGCAATTATCCCGATATTTTAATTCCACCCCCGAAGTTACAATTTCGGCTATAACCAATGGTGTTGAATGGCGTTTTTTCACGGACCTTAATGAAAAAAACATAATGGATTCAACACCATTCTTGCGGATAATGATGGATGACATTAAAGATTCCGATGCAGAGCAGCTATTTAGATTTCGGCACGATAAGTTTAAGCCTGAAGCTCTAAGAACGCTTGCGGAAGAGAGTGTCTACATATCTGCTTTTGTGAAAGTCGTTAGCACCAGTCTCAGGGAAGTTGACCATGAGTTTGTAAGGTATGTTGCCGGACGTGCAAACATTGGACGTCAATTAAACCAGAGATTTATCGAAACTATTACACCATTAGTCAGGCAGGCCGTTGAACGGTCAGTAAGTGAAATGGTCGTGTCTGGGCTGTCATCAAGAACCCCTTACCCTAGCGTAGCTCCATCTAATAATGATGTTGAAAGCATCACCGTTGATGAACATGCGGACATCGTTGATTCAGAAAACCCCAATATAGTAACAACTTACAATGAACGGATTTTATTAGAGAAAATAACCTCAATCACTGGGCCTGAGTACGATCTGCAAGCTAAGGATACAGAGTCATACTATTCTATTCTTTTCCAAGGTAAAACTAACCGTTGGTTGATTCGTTATTACGATAAGAAGAATCGTTCTTCAATTCAATTACCTATTGATATAAGCGAAATAGCGGGTAATGAAATAAAGAGGGCGGGACTAGAATATGATAACAACAGGATTTTTATAGATAATCCAGAAGATGTGTTAAGAATTTCAGGCTTAATTCTTGATTCCTTGCTGTATGTACAAAACGACGAAAACTTTAGAAAACGACGCACCTAACCTGCATCATTCCCTCTCTTCATCCAAAATATATCCCGCTTAGGCGGGATTTTTTATTTCCCCTTACTGGCAGCCAAAAACAAAATAATAGGCTTTGCCTATTATCGAAAAGTTAGACATAACCTAACATCAATTTGTCACCAGCGAACAGACCGAAACAAATCACCATCCAGACGACCATTCGTTGAACGGCAGAAGTCATGCCGTAGCGCTCTTTAACAATCAGGACTAGGCTATCACATAACTACAATTCGGGGTGCCGTCGAATGCTTCGCAAACCCGTTAGAACCGGAATGCAAGGTCGGGATGTGAAAAATGATTTATTCCAGCCTCTTCACGTGAGGGGGTTGGGCTGAAGCAGGTGCATCTTTGTTATGGTGTACTACATACGCGGCAACCTTACGATGGAAAATATAAAGTAAAAATAATTAACTTCAGCTCTTGACGGTTAAGACGGTTACTCAGTCCATCATGGGCTGAGCTTTACCACTTGCGTTCTTTTTTGTAGATGGTGCCGGTCGTTTGTATACCAGAGTCATTTTATTAATTAATATCTGAAAAACGACCCAAGTGAATGATGCCATAAAGCGATATTGTTTTCTTAATATTCCCCAGATCACAACTCGGCGGAAGAAAACCACACTGTATGCCCCCCAAGGCATCCTCACCCTATCCCCCAGATAATTTGACAGACCAATAACTTGGGCCCCAACTCTCTCGGCTTTACTTGAATTTTGAAACCAATACTCAAATTTCAATACAAACTATAAGAGGCTTCATCTTTACTATAAAAAATGTGAGAACAGCGGCAATATAGACAATTAATATCAGTAAAGGTTTTTATAATGTGGTTATTGATTGATAGCAAACAAACTTTTGACAAAATAATTTAATTAACTATTGCATGAAAAAACAAAACCATGAATGATGCGAAAAATTGTTCATTCGATTACTAACGGAGTTAATGTTGTCTGCTTCAGAAGATAAAGTCATATACGCAGCCGAATATGTCAGGATGTCTACAGAACATCAAAAATATTCTCAGGACAATCAGTCAGCCTACATTCATGAATACGCTGCACGGCATAATATAGTCATTAAACACAGCTATAACGACGCAGGTAAGAGCGGATTAAATTTGTCTGGTAGAGTCGGGCTTCAGTCATTACTGGATGATGTTATCAACCACAGAATCAATATATCTGTTGTTCTTGTTTATGATGTCAGCAGGTTTGGACGATTTCAGGATACAGACGAAGCCGGCCACTACAGCCATTTGATTCAACAAAATGGTGTACGAATCATTTATTGTGCAGAGCCTTTTTCTGATGATAACCAGGAAATGAAAATGCTCGGACTTGCATTTTCAAGATACGGTGCGGCAAGCTACAGCCGTAACTTATCAGAGAAAGTTTTCTTAGGGCAGGCTAATTTAATCAGGAAAGGTTTTCATCAGGGAGGCATGCCAGGTTATGGGTTGCGGCGTATGCTTATTGATGAAAACCGGGTTGAGAAGGGCAAACTCGAGTTTGGTCAGCGTAAGAGTATCCAGACGGATCGTGTTATTCTTGTTCCCGGCCCTGAGAATGAAGTAAATATTGTAAACAAGATATTTGACATGTTTAACCTGGAGGCAAAACCAGAGCGAGTTATTGCATCTGAGCTCAATCGAAATAAAATCATTGCTGATAACGACACTGAATGGACAAGAGGGAAAATCCATCAGATACTCACAAACGAAAAATACATTGGAAATAACGTTTATAATAAAAAATCTTTTAAGCTCAAGAAGAAACACGTCATCAATCCTGAAGATAAATGGATCCGATATGACGGGGCGTATGAGCCTATAGTTAGCGTGGAGAAATTTAATCTTGCCAGAGAAATCATCAAAAACCGCTCGATCGTTTTATCTGAAGACGAATTACTTGAAAAACTTCACTCGCTACTAATAAAAAAAGGCAGACTTTCAGGATTACTGATAGATGAAGAAGAATTATTGCCCTCCAGCAGTGTATACCGTGCCCGCTTTGGCAGTCTGCTGAGAGTCTATCAGTTGGTAGGATACAACCCAAAAGAGGATTACTCATGGCTGGAAACAAAAAAATATTTACAGGGCATCAATAGAAAAATATCTGATAGTTTAATCGAAAATATATATCTCTCTGATGGCTGGGTAAGTGATACCTGCGATAACGGCTTGTTGAATATCAATGACGAATTTACGTTATTTATTCAGGCGATCCGGTGCCAGAAGAAGCAAACTGGGGGTCTAAGATGGAAGATAAACTTTCACCATACACTCACCCCTGATATCAGCATTGCTGCTCGCATGGATAGTTTGAACACTTCGATTATAGATTATTATATATTTCCATCAATAGACTTATTGCTAAATGATAAAGAGTTAAAAGAGCAAAACCATTTCAGTTTTGACATGTACCGTTTTGATGATTTGCACCCACTCTACCGTCTGGTTAAACGAACAAAGCTAAAGGAAATCATTGATGAACCTAAAAGATGAAATAAAAATGATAGAAGTTGACAGTATATACATAGCAAATCCGAGAAAACGTGACAAATTCACTCATGAAGAAATAAAAAAGAACATACACCTGATCGGACTTAAACGGCCTATCTCTGTTAGAAAGATCGCACATGAACACTATCAGTATGCACTGATATGTGGACAAGGCCGCCTGGAAGCATACCAACAATACGGGGAGAAACTCATTCCGGCCATTATTAAAAATGTGGATGAAGAAACAGGCCATTTAATGAGTCTGACAGAAAATATAGCCCGAAGAAATCCGAGATCTGCAGAATCACTGGAAAACATTAAGCAATTAAAAAAAGATGGATTAACCGACAGAGAGATAGGGAAGGTGCGAACAAGTCCCTGATATGAGATCATGTTTGTCATCTGGAGCCATGGAACAGGGTTCATCATGAGTCATCAACTTACCTTCGCCGACAGTGAATTCAGCAGTAAGCGCCGTCAGACCAGAAAAGAGATTTTCTTGTCCCGCATGGAGCAGATTCTGCCATGGCAAAACATGGTGGAAGTCATCGAGCCGTTTTACCCCAAGGCTGGTAATGGCCGGCGACCTTATCCGCTGGAAACCATGCTACGCATTCACTGCATGCAGCATTGGTACAACCTGAGCGATGGCGCGATGGAAGATGCTCTGTACGAAATCGCCTCCATGCGTCTGTTTGCCCGGTTATCCCTGGATAGCGCCTTGCCGGACCGCACCACCATCATGAATTTCCGCCACCTGCTGGAGCAGCATCAACTGGCCCGCCAATTGTTCAAGACCATCAATCGCTGGCTGGCCGAAGCAGGCGTCATGATGACTCAAGGCACCTTGGTCGATGCCACCATCATTGAGGCACCCAGCTCGACCAAGAACAAAGAGCAGCAACGCGATCCGGAGATGCATCAGACCAAGAAAGGCAATCAGTGGCACTTTGGCATGAAGGCCCACATTGGTGTCGATGCCAAGAGTGGCCTGACCCACAGCCTAGTCACCACCGCGGCCAACGAGCATGACCTCAATCAGCTGGGTAATCTGCTGCATGGAGAGGAGCAATTTGTCTCAGCCGATGCCGGCTACCAAGGGGCGCCACAGCGCGAGGAGCTGGCCGAGGTGGATGTGGACTGGCTGATCGCCGAGCGCCCCGGCAAGGTAAGAACCTTGAAACAGCATCCACGCAAGAACAAAACGGCCATCAACATCGAATACATGAAAGCCAGCATCCGGGCCAAGGTGGAGCACCCATTTCGCATCATCAAGCGACAGTTCGGCTTCGTGAAAGCCAGATACAAGGGGTTGCTGAAAAACGATAACCAACTGGCGATGTTATTCACGCTGGCCAACCTGTTTCGGGTGGACCAAATGATACGTCAGTGGGAGAGATCTCACTAAAAACTGGGGATAACGCCTTAAATGGCGAAGAAACGGTCTAAATAGGCTGATTCAAGGCATTTACGGGAGAAAAAATCGGCTCAAACATGAAGAAATGAAATGACTGAGTCAGCCGAGAAGAATTTCCCCGCTTATTCGCACCTTCCCTTGGTTAATAATAGATAAAAGCCAGGGTAACGTAGGGCCGAAAATCAGCTCAGATACTATCCGGCTTGGGCCCCCTCATCAGTTTGTGTGTAGATACAAGAACTGCCGTCGCCATCAATAACATTCAGCACTCTTCGGAAACTCTTCAATTTTTTTTCAAAAAACTGGCTTCAAGTTATACAGTAAGTTCTTTGCCTTACTGGCTCCGCAATCACTGATTTGATACCTTACTGTCTTTTTCACCACTCACATGATGCAGTGCATTCAGGTAAAAAGCATCCATCAGCAACAGTGATCCTTGGCAGATATTTCAATCTTAGTGCATGAAATATTCCGGTATTTATTGTTATCCTTTTTAAGGAATAATTACTCGCATTTTTATTCCGCAGGTATGCAATACGAAGTCAGAACAGGCCGGGTCGGAGCTCTTCGTTCCTTCCCGGCTTTTTCTTGCCTGTTTCGCTCTGTCGGGATTACCGGCATGGACTGATCCCACAACCGTAGATATTTACAGTCCTCACGGCGGGACCTGTTCGGAGCCCTCCGGATTGAAGTCGCCAAGAGGACTATGGTGCCGGGTCCGGTCGTAAGCGATGAGATGGTCTTCCCCCATATTGCAAGACGGCAGTCATAATGACAGTGACAGGTTTGCTTTCGTATATCCGGCCTGTTTTGAAGTGAATAGCTTCTGGCCTCGATGAATCATCCGCACATACCGTCCTTTACGCTTACACGGTTTTGATAGCCTCGTACAGTCGACAGGTTTTCGATATGCAGGTTTGACCTGTTTTTCATCATTTCTGCATTCTTCGCAATTTCAAGTTAGCTTTCATTGCACTAGCACAGACAGTAACTTAATGATTTTTCATTACTACGGGTAAATATAATTCATTGCGGGCGATAATTACCCAGGAGATCCGCAGTAGCTTATTTGCGAGGGCAATCACTGCTCGATTAAATCCACGTTTTTCCCTGAGGCGATTAACCCACACGCTTAGTGGATCAGTTTTCTCAGCAGCCCTGAACAGGACCGCCCTCGCTCCATGTACCAGCATGGATCTGACATACTGTTTGCCGCACTTTGATATGCTCAGCAAAACCTGCTTGCCGCCGGTACTGAACTGCCGGGGGACTAACCCTAAGGCAGCAGAGGCGTCTCTTCCGCGTTTAAACTGTTTGCCATCCCCCATCCAGCTTTTTATTGCCTGGCTGACCAGAGGGCCGAATCCTGGAATGGCTAACAACCGTTTGCATACAGGATCCTGTCGAACGTATTTTTTCTGTTCAGCATTATACCATTCCAGCTCATCATCCAGCGTAATCAGCCGGTTATACTGCCGATACAGCAATGTCCTCATGGTGTCAGTGAGTCCATTTTCAGCATCCTCAAGCAGTGCTGGAAGCACTCGACGCAGTTCTGTTGCACCTTTATTCAGCACAATGCCATATTCGGCGAGAAGTCCACGTACATGATTTATCAGCTGTGTCCTTTCCATCGAAACCAGCTGGCGCATTTTTAAAAAAGTCTGAATATCCTGCTGGTCAAGCGTTTTTATGGGTACAGGCCGGATGGTTCCATGCTGGCAAGCTTCAGCAATTGCCTGTGCATCGTTATAATCATTTTTCTGGCGCCGCTGATAAGCTCTGACATGTTGCGCCGGAAGCAAAATCGCTTTATGACCAAGCTTTTGTATCTCCCGTGCCCAGTGATGCGATGCCCCACATGCTTCCATAGCAAGGGTCATCGGTGGTTGCTGGACCAGCCAGTTGAGCAAGTTGCTGCGAGAAAGTTTTATCTTTCCTGCTGGTCTTCCATAAGCATTGATACTGAAAAGATAAAAGTTCGTTTTAGCCAGATCGATGCCGGTGATTTTCATTTCAGACATGGTATCCCTCTAACTTTTCACTGATTAAAGTACATCCATCATGGCGTAAATGGGTGCTGCCGTGAAGGAGGGGGAAGACCATCTCATCGCTTACGTAAGAACATCCCCTCCGCCAAGGTAGTAGAGCGTAAATTCACGTCCACCATATGAGAGAAAAACACGTAGCCGATCTGAAGAAACGATCAGAACATCATTGCTGCTGGTATCAGGGCTACTGACCATGCTCTTTTTGCAGTGTTTGGTGTAAAATTGCTGCATAACCTCCTGATATTGTGACTTATTCAACAGTTCAATCAGGTTCAGGGCAGATACCTTCATATTTTCTCGCATCGCTTGCTCCACTAGTTATCCAAGCCCTGACTTTCGCTGGTTGTTAATATCAATACTTTTGTAAGTACTTTATCATTATTGCAAAAATAGTTTTAGCATCTAATTAAAATATACATATAGAGCTATATTTTCAATTATAAAATGAGGCAGAGTGGATAAACTGATGAGTAAGTCTCAGTATTTACTTGTGCTATGTTCTTTCTTCCCCCCTCCCCACACACACATTTTATCATCTGCTATCAGTAAAAAATAAAATGTGTCTGATAGGTTAGTATATATTTTCTGGTAAAGGGAGGTATGGATAACATCCATAATCTTCCATTTCATAAGCAGTGGCGGTTTGACACATTCTGATGTATCACCATAGCTTATGGCACCAACCCTGACTAAATAAATACTGCTGTGAAAATAAAAGGTTAGTTGCTATATAGGTCACATATGAAAAATGCCCTGATATGAATATCATCGCTCCCACCACCAAGTGGACTTGACCCTGTGAATAAGTATCCCCCCTGAGTATCTTCTACTGTTAGGTTCATATGAAAGCTAATCTGCGGTCGGGTAACTTGCCCCATATTTTCCTGGTACTGATCAATATGCAGCAATATTTTATGTTCAGAAACCCTTCCACGATATGTAAAGTCAGAGTCTGCCCCATTTATCATATTTTCGCAGGCTATGATTGTGCCTCTGCCAAAGTCATTAGCGCCCATATTGAAAGAAATCTGATATATACCGTCCTTCATAACCCCCCCGATGTGCTTTGCCATAAGCATAAGTCTAAGTGCATCAAAGCATCATATTTTGTCCTGAATCATAAAATGTTCATGTCTTATATGACCTCATAGGCATAATGGGTTATGAACCAAAAGTAAGTTTCAAAAAACTAAATAACTTCGCAAAATAGTAGATCACGTGAAAGGAACTCAGCCCGGATTGTGCGATCTGATCAATCGCCAAATATCCCAAACCACCAACCGGACTGAGCGATGCCAATCATAGCAGCAATTCCTGATGAAGAACGACGACTGATGTGTAAAGAAGCCCAACTGACTCGTGATAAAAACCATGCCAGACGACTCATTGCCATACTGATGCTGCATCAGGGAATGACCGTTACCGACGTCGCCAGACTACTTTGTGCTGCTCGCTCATCCGTCGGAAGATGGATAAATTGGTTTACTTTACATGGTGTTGACGGACTAAAAAGCCTCAAACCCGGACGCGCGCCTCGCTGGCCGGTCGCAGATATCCTGCACATCCTGCCGTTTCTGGTGCAACGTTCTCCACAGGATTTTGGCTGGCTTCGCTCCCGCTGGAGCACCGAGCTGCTGGCGCTCATCGTCAACCGACTTTTTAATGTGACGCTTCATCCCGCCACCTTGCACAGATACCTGAAACAGGCAGATATAGTCTGGCGCAGAGCCGCGCCAACGCTGAAAATCAAAGACCCGAACTATGATGAAAAGCGCCTTGCTATTGAGCAGGCGCTGACTCAGGAGCAGACGGAACATCCTGTGTTTTATCAGGATGAAGTCGACATCGACCTGAACCCGAAAATCGGCGCGGACTGGATGCCCAAAGGGCAACAGAAACGTATCGCCACGCCGGGACAGAACCAGAAGCATTATCTGGCTGGCGCACTGCACTCAGGTACGGGGCGGGTTCACTACGTCAGTGGCAGCAGCAAGAGTTCTGGTTTATTTATCAGTCTGTTAGAGGAATTACGGCGTACATATCGGCGGGCGAAAACCATCACACTGGTGGCGGATAACTACATCATTCATAAAAGCCGTAAAGTGGAGCGATGGCTGGAAGAAAACTCAAAGTTCCGGTTGCTGTTCCTGCCAACGTATTCACCGTGGCTGAATCCGATAGAGCGACTGTGGTTATCGTTACACGAAACCATAACGCGAAATCATCAGTGCCGGTATATGTGGCAGTTACTGAAACAGGTAACGCAGTTTATGAACGCTGTTTCACCGTTTCCGGGTAATCAACACGGTCTGGCGAAAGTGGAGCGGTAATATGCGAAGCTATTTAGCTATACCCCATGATGCTGCAAGTCTCCTGAAGCGAAACCGGCACCCACAGATACTTACTATATACGATTTGAAGCCACTAAGCAGGCCTCAACAGCAACTGGATAGCCAGCTGCAGCCGAGAGAATGTAAATACGTTTTGCGACATCAATTAGCTGGTTACTCGTATGCAATAAGCCTACAGATTTTATGAGTACAATATGATTGGTTCCTCCCACTGTTCCTTTTTTAGATATGACCTTAATCACAAATCGAAATCTTGCTCCGACACTAATGCCAAAAGTGATTCACATGAACAAATGACCATCACTTTTATCTCCCTTTCGCCATAAAATAAATATTATTGATTGATTTTATTGAGTTTAAATAGTGGCACTCTTTATGCTTAGCAAAGCTGGACGTTTTGTTTCTTTCTCAAGGAGTTGACATAAACCGCTTTGTGGTTGCCGATCCTCAGTGGTGCATAGAATGTAATACTTGTCTGGCAGTATGCTCAGACGTGCATAAAGTGCATTAACTCTCCATCCTTTCTTGCGTTGGGAAGCGGGTGTAGGTGTGCAGGCCATCGCCGTAAAATGCGATCTCTGCTATTTCCTGCCAGAATGCTCGGCCTGTGTACACGCTTGCGTCACGCAGGCTCTGCAGTTGGTCTGATGCCCTGCTGGGAACTCCATACCAAAAAGCTGCATGTACAGTTCCGACGTCGTGTTGAGTGCACGAAATAGCCCGCTGTTGCCGTTCAGCTCTGTTGCAAGGCGTGGCGGCATCACCACCAGCATATCGCAAGAGCACGTCGTCTCCGGCATTATACTGAGCCAGTCCCAGCGCTCCTCCGGATCAAACGTGCTATCAGTGCGCGTTCAAGCGCTTCACCAATAACTTCAGCGATTGATACAACCTAATTACCTCGTCCGTGCTCAATATCCTTTCATCTGGCTGGAAGCTTACGTGCTGCTTTTATGGTACAAAGCAACCGACCCGGCGAGGATTAACAGGAACAATCTGCTGCTGCGCCAATAATTCCCCAGGTCGCCCGGCTGATGCCATAGCAGGCCGTATTATTGAGAGCAAGCAGAACGGTCGGGCCGGGAGTGACGACCATAAACGGAAAAGAGGCGATAACACCGCTGGCCCCCGCCCCCAGATAAGGCGCAGCCATGGTCACCCCCATAGCCAGCAGGACGATTAACAATATCCTGGGAGGAATATCCCAGCGCGGATGCGCCAGGGAAGATTTAAGTACCAGTGCCAGACACAAAATAGTTGCAACCGAAGCCCATCCTACGAAGAGAACCAATTATCCTGCAAAGCAGCTCACAGCACAAAGCACAGAAAGAAAAGTGAACTCACCATTGTTATAATGAATCAGAATGATTCCCCATATTTGGCCTCAATGTTTGATTTGTACTACTCCTCAATCCCTCTACCTGGATGGAAACGACCAATCAGGTCGCGTTACGGTCAGAAAACTGATAAAAAACACGATTACACTTATTAATTACGGCCTGAGTTCGGCAAGGAAAATAATGATTACCGTCAGGATAATAACCACTTTGTAGCCAGCCATACCCAGTTTGTGACTTGGTTGTTCTCCATTCACCATCTTACGTATGCCGCTTGACAGTATGCCATGCAGAGCTGACATCGCCAATACCGCAATAATTTTGAGCAGCAGCCATGCATGCGGTAACGCACCATGTGACACAAGCATGACCACTCCGCAGCCCCATAGAATGATCATCGCGGGCGTAGTTACCTTACGATTCCAGCGATGGATAAATCCAGCTAACGTCTGTTGCATGTTGCCAGCATAATTACCTGATGAGCTGGAAACACAAGCAGATAAGACAGCCATCGCCAGAACACCACCAGTCCATATAACACCGGCGGCGATATGAAATGCATTAATCCATGGATGAAAATTCATAACGCCCTCCAGCAAAAAAACGATATTTAATTTGCATATGTATCTCCAAGACTCAATTGATGAAAATATTATAATGAAAGTCAGCCAAAGGTAATCCTTTGATAGAATAGGCCATCTGTGGCAGCGGCTCCGGTAATAGCAGGCTATGTCCTTATGAGGTAAACTAATTGAAGGATAAAAACATCCTGGTAGGATGCTTCAGATCTGCGGCAGAAAAGCAGTTATCAGCATATAAGAGGGAATGGTTCGGTATATGGCAAATCCAGGATTCTCTTTACACCGTATGCCCCTTCAAGGCGTACGCCCTTACGTTCAACTACTTCCCCAATCATCGCGGCATCGGTGCCCAGTGGGTGGGTGTGTAAACGGGACAGCGCCTGCTCTGCGGCTTCGCGCTGTACCGCAATCACCAGTTTGCCCTCGTTGGCAAAGTTCAGTACTTCCAGCCCCAGCAGTTCGCACACGCCGCGCACCGCCGGTTTTACTGGCAAACTGGATTCGTTCAGGTCGATGCCATAACCGCAGGCAGCGACAAATTCGTGTACCACAGCATTGACGCCACCGCGGGTTGCATCACGCAGCGCTTTGACACCGGGAAGATCCCGTAGCGTGGCAATCAGCGGTGTCAGCACTGCGCAGTCACTGGACAGCTCGCCGTCCAGCCCCAGCCCTTCACGCAAATTCATAATGGTCGCACCGTGTTCCCCCAGCGTGCCGCTTGCCAGCAGTACATCACCCGGTTGCAGCGACTGCGCCGCCCAGCGAATCGAACACGGAATCGCGCCAATCCCGGCGGTATTGATAAACAGTTTGTCTGCTGCGCCACGCTGCACCACTTTGGTGTCGCCGGTCACAATGGAGATATCAGCCGCGCGGGCAGTCGCAGCCATGCTTTCCACCACGGCTTGCAGCGTCGCCATTGGAAGACCCTCCTCAAGGATAAAGCCACAGGAGAGATAGCGCGGCGTAGCGCCGCTAACGGCGATGTCGTTAGCAGTTCCGCACACCGCCAGCTTGCCGATATTGCCGCCGGGAAAGAACAGCGGATCAACCACATAGCTGTCGGTGGAGAACGCCAGCCGGTCGCCGCCAGCGGCCAGCGCTGCCAGATCCAGCCGCGCCTGATCTTCCTGCTCCGCCAGCCACGGGTTGGCGAAAGCTTCCATAAACAACTGACTGATCAGTTGCTGCATCGCCTGGCCGCCGCTGCCGTGAGCGAGTTGGACTTCATTCATACTTCATACTCCTGAGCGCGATACTGATACCAGGCCGCGCAGGCCCCTTCTGAAGAGACCATCAGCGCGCCAAAGGCGCTTTGTGGATTACAGGTGTTGCCAAACAGCGGGCACTGGTGCGGTTTGCAGCGGCCGGTCAATACATCGCCGCAACGGGCGCGCGGATCGTCATACACCTGCTGTACTGCCGGGCGAAAATACGCTTCGGCATCGAACTGTTGGTAATCCGGGGTTAAATGCACGCCGGATTCACCGATCATGCCCAGCCCGCGCCATTCGCTGTTGCCGCTGACGGCAAACACATCGGCCATCGCCGCCTGCGCCAGCCGGTTGCCTTCATCCGGCACCACGCGGCGATACTGGTTTTCCACCTTGCTGTGGGCGGCGATTTTCTGCTCGACCAGCATCAGCACGCCCTGCAGCAAATCCAGCGGTTCGAATCCGGCGACCACCAGCGGGCGCTGGAACTCGTCGGCAATAAACGTGTAAGCATCGGTGCCGATCACCATACTGACATGACCGGGTGCAAGAAAGGCGTTAATGCCGTTATCCGGCTGCTCCAGCAGGCTGCGCAACGTCGGGAGCAGAGTGATGTGCTGGCATAAGAACCAGAAGTTGTCGATATTGCGGGTTTTCACCAGTTGCAACGTGATGGCCGTTGCGGGCATGGTGGTTTCGAAACCGATACCGAAGAACACGACTTTGCGCTGCGGATTTTTCTCTGCCAACGCCAGCACATCCATCGGTGAGTAGACAATACGTACGTCCGCGCCGCGTGCTTTCGCCTGGAGCAGTGAACCATTTTTCCCCGGTACGCGGATGGCGTCGCCAAAGGTACAGAAGATCACGTCCGGGTGACTGGCTATCTCCACACAGGTGTCGATGCGCCCCATCGGCAGCACGCACACCGGGCAGCCAGGACCGTGGATAAACTCAATGTTCTCCGGCAGCAACTGATCAAGACCGAACTTAAAGATGGCGTGAGTATGACCGCCGCACACTTCCATAATACGCAGTGGGCGCGCAGAGGTATAAGTCAGGTGCACGGCCCGTTCGCGCAGATGGGCAATCAACTGCATCACCTGTTGTGGAGCCCGGTATTCATCAACAAAACGCATGACTTCACCTCATCATATAACAACACGCCCGAATCACGTCGGTCCTTAATCCGTACAGTATCAACGGACTAGCCGATAATCGCAGAATAAAATTTCCGGCTGGTTCAGCCGGGGAATTAACTGCTGGGTTTCTCAGATAACGCCAGCCAGCAAACCAATCCCCAGCAGTGACGAACTCCCACCAATCACACATGACCACTGGTAACGCGTGGACGAAAATGTCACCAGCGATCCAATCCCCAGGCCAATCAGATGGAGCCCGGCCGTGGCGATAACCATACCGGAGAGCGCCACTGCGGAATGAGACAGCTCAGCCCCGTGCGCCAGTCCGTGGAAAATAGCGAAAGCACCAATAATCAGCGCACCGGCCGCTTCGCGCAGCTTCAGTTGCAGAGCCACCATCGCGCCAATACCCAGCAGAGAACTCGCGACAATATACTCCGTACCGGCAATCGTCACGCCCGCCATACCGACTAACGCCCCTATCAATAACAGACCAGAGAACGCCAGCGGCGCCAACCACCACCGACGGATATTCATGGCGCTCCAGACGCCAACCAGCACCATAACTACCATATGATCCATACCGGTCAGAGGGTGAATAAAGCCCTCGGTAAAACTTAATACATGGTGCGTGCCGCCATCAGTGCCCACATGGGCAAAAGCCATGATCGGAAACAGTGCCAGTACGGAAACAGCCGCAGCTCTGATATTAATACACATAGTTATCACCTAATTAGGTTTATCTCCGGCAATCGACAACCGGCTACGCGGAGACATGTTGTTAACGTAAAACTTCATTTTCCCAGTTGATACAATGAGCTATGCTTTAAATCATATATCTGTAAGCGCCACCTTAAAAATCGGTTATTCCAGGCACGCGGCGGAGATCAGCACCAGCCCTCCGACGTCTGCCGGTAGTTACAACGCCACACTAAGATTCCCCACATCTAAAATTTTCAGGGTAGCCAGATATCAATATGTTAGTGTTAGCAGCGACCTGCCTGCTGTCCCTGCCGCCCCGGGTTCTTCAGAATCCCACTCTCTGCTGAGTTTTATCCAGAAGCCACTCCACCCAACGTATCATGCCCTCCTGGATTTTGGTTGAAAGCATCAGTATTTCGGCTCCCGGTGCCAACACCCCGATTTCCTCCCGTACTCGTTCTGCACTGAATTCTGTAAAGTACGGCAGCAGATCAACCTTGGTGACCAGTACGGCTTCCGCCAGGCGGAACATCACCGGGTATTTCTCCGGCTTGTCGTCCCCTTCCGGTACCGAGAGCAGCACCACGTTATGATGCTGACCCAGGTCGAAACTGGCCGGGCAGACCAGATTGCCGACGTTTTCGATAAACAAAATATCCACCGGGTCGGCGCTGAGCGTGTGCCAGGCGTTGTGAATCATCTGTGCGTCCAGATGGCAGGCCATGCCGGTGGTTATCTGCACCACCGGAACCCCTTTACGCCGCAGACGCACGGCGTCGTTTTCGGTCTCCAGATCCCCTTCAATCACTGCCACGCGTAAACCCCGCGCCAGCAGTTGCCCGATGGTGACTTCCAGCAGCGATGTCTTGCCGCTGCCGGGAGAGGACATCAGGTTGAAGACCCGGGTGCCATGGGCATCAAAATGCTGACGGTTGTACTGCGCCTGATGGTCGTTATCCTGCATCAGGTTTTTCAGCACCTGCACCGTATGGGAGGCTTCGCTTTTCACCGGTGAGATGGCATGAATAACCCCGTTGCCCAGGCTGATATGGCTCCGGTGCGGAATATTGCACCCACAGTTATCGCACATCGCGTTTCTCCCGCCCCGGCAGTTTCACCGACTTAAGCTGTTGCGCCATCAGCGCCAGTTTTTCACTCACCAGCGCCATCTGTACCAGCGTTTCCCGGCAGCGGTTCGCCAGCTCGTTCTGCCCTTCGGCCTCGAGCGCGTGCAGGTACTTTTCCATTTCGGCGATATGCTCGTCGTTGTGTTCGCGCCAGTGGGGCACCAGCACGTGCAGTTTCTTTAACAGTGGGACTTCAATCATCAGCATTCTCCCCTTTTTTAACCTGCCGCACGCGGGGTCACCAGCACCCGGCTATGCATGCAGTCAATCTCTTTAATCTCAAAACCGAACAGCTCGCGATCCGCTTCGAACAGGCGCGAAATCGTCACTTTGTCCGCATCACAGGCAATATGAGTGACTTCATCGAGCAGCTCTTCGCGGTTATCCGCCAGCAACACGCGCACACGCAGTTGACACATGTCCGTTCTCCTCGTTTAACACAGGGCCATCAGGCGTTGCCTGATAACCGCCAGTTCCGCCATAAACTCGCCGCCGAGATCGAAAGGCGCGCTTCCGCTTAAATCCGCGCCGCGAATGGTCTCGTTGAGCGACAGGTAGCCCAGAATCTGTTCTTCATTCAACGCCGATTGCAGGAAGGTTTTATCGGAAGGACGGGCAATTTTGCTGCCGACATACGCCAGCTTGCGGATACCGATATCCGCCGCCAGTTGGCCAATTTGCTGGGCAGTCTGGATGCTGCGCTGGCCGGGTTCGACCACCACCACCAGCACATCCACCGCTTCGGCGGTCGAGCGCCCGAGGTGCTCAATTCCCGCTTCCATGTCCATCACCACCACGTCATCGCGCTCGAGCAACAGGTGGCTCATCAGGCGACGCACCAGAGTATGTTCCGGGCAGACGCAACCGGTGCCGCCATGCTCGACGGTCCCCATTTGCAGCAGGCGCACGCCTTCATGCTGTACGCAGAACATCTCCGGCAGATCGTCGACTTTCGGGTTGAGGATAAACAGGCTGCCATAGCCTGCCCCCGCCCCGGTGCGCTCCATTGCCAGCTCTTTCATGCGCGAAAAGGGCTGTAGCCCGGCACAGCGCTCAGCGGGAATGCCCAGCGCCGAGGCCAGATTCGTATCCGGATCGGCGTCTATCGCCAGTACCTGTTTCCCCTCTGCCGCCCATGAACGGGCCAACAGCCCTGCCAGCGTGGTTTTGCCCACGCCGCCTTTGCCTGCAATGGCTATTTTCATTTCAACCTCGTCAACCAAATAGAGTCAGCCCGCATCGCGGTGATGCGGGCTGATAAGGGGTTAAATCCCCAGGGCGCGTCGTTTCTCTTTCATCACCGCCACCAGTTTTTCCGCCGCCAGTGTCGGGTCGGTTTCCACCAGGAAATAGCCGTCGAGCAACTCTTTGGATTGTTCGGTGATGAGATCGGTCACCACTTTCGAACCGGTGACATGCGGCACGATACCCAAATGGGTCGGCAGGCCCAGCGCCACGCTCCAGGAGGCGATGGCGATCGCTTTTTCGGACATCGCTTCCGGGGCGGATGCCACCAGCGGCAGATCGCTGAGATCGACATTCAGCTTGTCCGCCAGCGCGGTGGCCAGCAGCACGGCACGGCTGTTGTCGACGCACGAGCCCATATGCAGTACCAGCGGCAGCGGCCCTTCCAGCCCGGCAGCGGTGCCGATAGCGGTCAGTACCGCTTTAAGTGAATCCCCGGCCCAGGCTTCGGTCGCCTGCTGGTTCATCAGCCCGTTTTTGGCAAACGCCCCTGCGCCACAGCCGGTTGCCAGCATCAGCACGTTATTGCGCGCGAGGACTTTGGCCATCTGCTGGAAGCTGTCATCCTGCTTCACGCGGGTGGTGTTACAGCCGGCAAAAAGCGCCACGCCGAGGATATTGCCGTTGGCAATGTTCTCCACCAGCGGGGCCAGCGGATCGTCCGGGTTCAGTAATGCCAGCGCATCCATCACCGCTTCGGTACTGAAACCGACGATGGCAGTCTGTTTGATATCCGGGATTTTCACGCGGGTGTTGTCACGGCGACCGTACGCGTCGATAGCGTACTGGACGATTTTGCGCGCCGTTTCGCGGGCATGGTCTTCGTGGAAGCTGACGTGGCGCGAGCCCTGGATTTTGTTTTCATCGGCTGTGGTGATGAATTCGGTGTGGTAACACTCGCTGATGGCCGACAATGACGGCATGATGCACTGCACGTCCACCACCATCGCGTCGAGCGCGCCGGTGAAAATCGCCATCTCCTGCGACAGATAGTTGGTCGCCAGCGGAATGCCGTGGCGCATCATCACTTCGTTACCGGTACAGCAGATGCCGACGATGTTAATCCCGTCGACCGCTCCGGCATCACGCGCGATGCTCTGCATTTCGCCTGCCACGTCGCAAATCACTTCGCTGAGCAGCGGGTTATGGCCGTTCACCGCGATGTTAACGGCGGTCTTCTTGATCACGCCGATGTTGGCCTGGGTGACCACCGGTTTTGGCGTGCCGAACATGGCATCCGACAGTTCGGTTGCCAGCACCATGCCGTCAAAATCCGACAGCGCGCCACGCAAACCGCCAAGCACTAGGTTGGTCGGATCCGCGTCGCAGCCGATATGGGTACGCGACATGATCTGCGCCACGGTGGCATCAATGTTGTGCGGCAGCACGCCGAGTTTGCCCAGCAGCGACAGGCGGCGCGGTGGCAGAGAAGCACTCAGCCAGTGGCACGGTTTTTTGCTGTCCTGGTTCTGGTAATCTTCCAGCGTTTTAGTCGCCACGTCGTACGCGATGTCCCGCGTGGAGCGCCCTTCCACTTCGATGGACAGACGTTTCGCCACGCCGCGCAGTTTTTCCGGGTCGCGAATCTGGTAATCCGGCAGTTCGCCTTTGCCCACGCGCTGCATGGCGAGCGCAATATGGCGACCGTGCTCGGAGTGGCCCGCTGCCCCTGCCGCCATCATACGGATCAGGTTACGTGCCACGATGGTGTCTTTGTTGGCACCGCAAATACCGTACTGCGGCCCCTCGCCAAACGGGTCGACGCGGCATGGCCCCTTCCAGCAAATACGGCAGCACAGCCCAAGGCTACCAAAACCGCACTGGGGTTGTTGCATCTGATGACGATCGAATACGGTTGCAATGCCCTCTTGTTCCGCTACCGGGCACAAGGCGATGGTGGCGGGATCGCTCGTTCTGGTTTTGATATCCATTACATTCCCCTTAAGACCAAATCGATATTTTTCTGGGATTGGGCCAGCTCTTTGGCTCTGGCCTTAATGAGTGCCTGACGATAGGTCTGCATATCCACCAGGCTTATCGCTTTCGTCGGGCAGGCCTCGACGCACGCGGTATGTTCTTTGCCATTTTCTTTACGCCAGGAGACGCACAGGTCGCATTTTTGCGCCACGCCCTGGTTGGTCACGCTCCAGGCGCTTTGCTGCTCGGTGCGCCGTACGGTGATAGAGCCAAACGGACAGACCATCACGCACAGCTTGCAGCCGACGCAGTTGGCCTCATTGATAAACACCTGTCCGTCCGTTTGACGGCAGGCTCCGGTGGGGCAGACCATCGCGCAGGGGGCGTTATCACACTGGCGGCACTGCATCGGAATATTGGCCTCGCCCGTTGCCACCACCTTCATGCGTGGATGGAGCGGAAGCTGGTCCCGAACCGCATCAAACAACCCGTTATCCCCGCCGTGACTGACCGCGCAGGCCATTTCACAGCTATGGCAGCCAAGGCATTTCTGCGCATTGGCGTAAATCATGACATTTTCCTTTTTTTTCATGTCGTTACCCTCTACCTCACGCATCAAAACTTTCAATGTAGAGTTCGTCACCCTGGATAAGCTGGACATCCCGGCTGTGACAAAGGGCACATTGAAAATGGAATTTGATCACTTCAAAATCGTTACCACAGGCCTGACACCGCGCAACGGCGGGCAGCGCTTCGATAACCAGCTCCGCATCTTCCGCCAGGGTTCCGGCGGCAAACGCAGCAAAACAGAAGGTCATCGACTGCGGCTCTACCGCGCGCATTTTTCCGATTTTCAGCCGCACCCGGGTGATACGTTCCACCTGATGGCGCTCGGCCTCGGCAATCAGAATCTTCACCAGTCCCTGGGTTAATGCCGCTTCATGCATCTGTTGGATCTCCTGCTCAGGTCGTTACTCGAGCTCATCGAGTTCGCTCAACGCGATAAGCATCTCGGCCGCTTCCTGCTCATCAATTCGCGCCATGGCGAACCCCACATGCACCAGCACCCAAAAGCCCACGCAGTCCTCGGGCGTCTGCTGCGGGCCAACCAGACAGGCAATATTGACCTCCCGCTTGACCCCGGCCACCGACACCACAGCCAGCAGGTTGTCGACATCTTTTATTTCCAGAATTTGCCCTGGGATACCCAAACACATACGCGACACTCTCCGACTTCTGTCTGCGGGGACACCCCCGGACGTGATGAGATCATCACGTCCGGGGGTAAATAATTCCCTGGTAAAAAAGTGGTTTTTTCTTGATTAAGATCATCAATATTGCGATGAAATAATCCTGGAAAACCTCAACGGCATTAATTTATTCACTGCCCCTAAAGGCGTATTAATATTCATTCTCATTAATACAGTGATACCGCTCATACTTTATCCGGGTAGTTGTTAATATTTTATTAATAACTGCATGACTGGTAATCATATTCCCAGTTTTGCTGCGAAATATCTGTCAGCTGGCTGACAGACAAGAATGCCGTCATTTAATAAATTTACTCTCGCCTATCCGCTCTCTACGTATCGTGAGGAATAAATGGGAGTATCATTGTTCGGCATTCCATTACTCGCATGGTCAGGAACATTAATATTATTAGCCGGTGAAGTAATGGCGTTATTACATATCCGCAATCTGTCCAGGCTACTGCTTTTTTCCACGCTGGCAGAGCTGGGCTATGTATTGTTGGGTTTTGGTCTTGATAGCGCATCGGGTGAAACCGGCGCGTTGATGCATTTGGGGTTACAGGTGGTTATGCGCCTGTTGACCATCCTCAGTGCGGCGTATCTTATTAAGCGTAACTGCTCAAGTGAGCTGGATAAGCTGGCAGGCAGCGGTTCACGCTGGCCACTGGCGTCATTGCTGTTTGGCTTCGGTCTGTTTTCCGTAATGGGACTGTCCCCCTTTAAAGGCTCATTCAGCAAGTTTCTGATTTTATATGGCGCAATGGAACAAGGGGAATGGGCCATTGCCGCAATCGCGACGCTGGCGACTATTCTGGCGTCAATTTATTATATTATTGTTATTCAGCGCGTGTGCCTTGAGCCTGATAATAATGCCGCACCTGTGACGTCGTTCACAGCGGAATTATTATCAGCGCGCTGGATCCTGCTGTTTATATTAACCGGTGCTACGGTGTATCTCAGCCTGATGCCGGAACCGTTATTGCACCTTGCCGAACACTATGCGACTGCCTCGGTAAAAACTCCGGTACCGAATTTCGAAACCCCGTGGCATTACTGGGTAATATTGCCTTATGCTGGCGGCTTTGTGCTGTACGTGGTAGGCAAAATAAATGCGACATTGCGCGACTGTTGCGCAGTGATTATTGCCCTGGCCACGCTGGTGTTGGTCTGGCAGCATAATAACGGCGACAGCCTGTCCCATTTATTCTCGGTACTGTCTGCTGGTCTGATTACGGTGGCAGCCATCTATTCTCAGGCGTATATGCGCCATGATGAACACGCAAACCGCTATTATTTCTTCCTGTTCTTAATGGCCGGATCCTTGATTGGCGTTGCTTCCGCCGAGGACTTTGGCAATTTCTACCTGTTCTGGGAATTAATGACCTGGAGTTCGTATTTCCTTGTTGTTCACGAGCGCACGCCGGAGGCATTAAAAGCCGGGCGCAAATACTTCCTGATGTGCTGCACCGGCGCGTACATCATGCACTTCGGCATTCTGGTCTGCCATACCCGTTTCGGCAGCTTCGATATGTCGATTATCGCCGCGCAGGCTACCCAGTTGACCCCGACGTTTGCTGCCGTTATCGGTATTTGCTTCCTGATTGGCCTGGGCGTTAAAGCAGGCCTGTGGCCGATGCACGGCTGGCTGCCGGATGCCCACCCGGTTGCCCCGTCGTCTATCTCGGCGTTGATGTCCGGTATTTTGACCAAAGCCGGTGTGTTCGGGCTGGTAAAAATCTTTCTTATTGTCCTCGGCACCAGTCTCACCGGGCACCTGCTGGCGTTGGGCACCCATCCGGCGTTTGGCATGGTGGTCACCGGGCTTGGCTGCATGACGGTGATTTACGGGGAAGTGATGGCCCTGCGCGAGCAGAACCTTAAGCGCATTCTGGCTTATTCCACGCTGGCGCAGGTGGGTGAGATCCTCGCCATGCTGGGGCTGCTGACCAGCCTGAGCGTCGCCAGTGCGCTACTGCACGTGATGAACCACGCGATCTTCAAAAACCTGCTGTTCCTAGCCGCAGGCGGCCTGATTGCCCACGCCGCCGGGAAGAAGTTGCCGGATATCGCAGGCCTGGGTCGCGTGATGCCGTTCACCGCCCTATGTTTCGCCATTGGCGTGCTGGCGGTGATGGGCTTACCGCCCTTTAGCGGCTTCTTTAGCAAGTTCATGATGATCTATGCAGCGGTAAAAGCCGACGCGCTGGCCGTTGCCGCCTTGTTCCTGGCCGGCAGCGTATTAGGCGCGATTTACTACCTGCGCATTGTCCGCGTGCTGTTCTTCTCCCCGTGGAAAGGTGGCGTGGTGGAAGACGCGCCGCTGGCGATGCGGGTTGCCACCGGCATGCTCGCCGCGCTGGTGATTCTGGGCGGTCTGTTCCCGGATTACGGTTTGCAGCAGTGGGTTAGCCCGGTTATCGCGCAGATTGCCGAACATCAACAGTGGGCCATCCCTGCCCTGCCAACGCTCAATCTTGACTGGTCTCCGGCGGCGCTGATAGCGATTGTTGGCGCGATTGCGACCTTTATGCTTGGCAAGCGAGCGCCACGCCGCGCCGGAACGTTCGCCGTGGTGGTGATGGCGCTGACGCTGGCCACCGTGCTGACCGACGCCGGGCGCTACGACCTGCTTTCCTGGTGGTTTGCCGCGCTGATTGCAGGCGTTGGGGTGATCAACCTCTGCTATGCCATCGGCTATATGGATCACGCCCACAGCCAGCACCGCTTTTTCTTCTTCTTCGTCTTTATGATTGGCGGTCTGCTTGGCGTAACCGCCAGCAAAGACCTGTTCAACTTCTTCGCCTTCTGGGAAATCATGAGTAGCTGGACGCTCTACTTCGTGATCATCCACGACGAAAGCAAAGCGGCGCTGCGCGAAGGCTTTAAGTACTTCATCTTCAACTTTGTTGGTGCCACCTGCATGTTCCTCGGCGTGGCGATGCTCTGCGCCCGCAGTGACGGGTTCAGCTTCGATGCCATCGCACACGCCGCCAGCACCATGTCGCTGCCGTGGCTGGGTGCGGGATTAGTGCTCGTCCTCACCGGGATGTTGATGAAAGCGGCACAGCTGCCGTGGCGCATCGATTACCAGATGCACCCGCCAACAGCGCCGACGCCGGTCAGTGGATACATCTCTGCCGTGCTGCTGAAAAGTGGGATCTACGGGGTGCTTAAGCTGTTCGCTCTCGGCGGCGCGGGCATGCTGTTTGTTCGCTTCGGCGAGCTGGGCAGCACCAATACACTGATGTACGCCATTGCCATTATCGCCACCCTCACGCTGCTGTACGCCGGGGCGCTGGCGCTGATTCAGAACGGCATCAAACGTCTGCTGATTTACAGCACCGTGAGCCAGCTTGGCTACATCCTGCTGGGGCTGGCGCTGACCACGCCGGAAGGGATTGCCGGGGGGCTGATGCATCTGGTGAACCATATGCTGCTCAAAGACATTCTGTTCCTCGCCGCGGGTTGCATCCTGGCGCAGGTGCACGTGTCGAGTCTGGATGAGCTGGGCGGTCTGGGGCGCAAAATGCCGCTGACCTTCGGGATGTTCCTGTTTGCCGGGCTGTCGCTTTCGGGCATTCCTCCGTTAAACGGCTTCGCCTCGAAATGGTTGATTTACCAGGCAGCGTTCCAGAGTGGGCACTATCTGCTGGGGTTGGGCGCGATGATGTCGAGCCTGTTCACCCTGGCGGCGGTGTTGAAATTCGCCCATGCGGCCTTTATGGGCACGCCTGAGCCACAGCTGGAAAAAGTCAAAGAGGCACCGCTGAGCATGCTGCTGCCGATGGGGCTACTTAGCCTGGTCGCACTGGTTGTCAGCCTGCTGCCTGGAGTGCTGCTGGTGCCGATTAGCCATCTGATGGCGGTCAGCGGTCTTGGGCAGATCAGCGTCACCTGGACCGGGCCGCTGCCGGGCACCAACGGCTGGCACCCGCTGACCATGTGGATGCTGGTAGCGGTGGTTTGCGTTGTGGGCTGGCTGTTTTATCGCCTCAGCAACCGTCAGTCGCAGTCGATTCATTTACACCAGGGCGGCGTTTGTGACCTGACCCCGGTGCAGGCGCATGTTCCGGCTTCAGCGTTGTATCAGACGCCTGAACGGTTAATCCGCCAGGTGCTGCATCCCCGGGAGAAGGAATAACACCATGATGACGTCACTTTTCGCGCCGCTGATAATTTTTCCGCTGGGCGCGGCGGCCCTGATTTTTGGCCTGTTGCTCAAAGGGGTGGATCGTATCGTTGTGGCGCGTCTGCAGCGCCGCATCGGCCCCCCGCTACTGCAACCGTTTTTCGACATTATCAAACTGATGCGCAAGCAGACGTTAGTACCGGATGGCGCACCGCGCCGTCTGTTCCTGGCGCTGCCAGCCATTGGCGTGGGCAGCATGTTGATCGCCATCGCCCTGCTCCCTGTCGCCAATGTGTATCAGCCGGCGGCAGAACTCGGCGATCTGATCGTGCTGTTGTACCTGATCACGGTCCCGGCCGTGGTGCTGATACTGGCGGGTTCCTGCTCGGGTTCGGTTTACGGCGCAGTGGGCTTCTCCCGCGAAATGGTGCTGATCCTCGCCTATGAGGGGCCGTTATTGCTGGCACTGGCAAGCGTGGCGATGAAAGTCGGGCTGGCACAGGGCGGCTGGGTCACCTTCTCCCTGGGCGAGATCGTGGCTTACCAGCAAGAACACGGCGCATTCCTGTTCGACCCGTGGATGTGGCCTGCGCTGGCGGCCTATGTGCTGTTTATGCCTGCCAATCTTGGGATCGCCCCGTTCGATATTCCCGAGGCGGAATCCGAAGTGCTGGAAGGGCCGATTCTGGAATACACCGGGCCAGGGCTGGCGCTGTTTCATCTGATGTCGGCGCTGAAAACGCTGGTGGTGGTGGGACTGGGCATCACGCTCTTTTTCCCCAACGGACCTGCGGGCATCGCGGGCGTGCTGGTGCTGCTGGTGAAATGCCTTGTTGTGGCCTGTGTGTGTAAAACGCTGCTGCGCGCCATGGTGGGCAGGATGCGTATCGATCAGGCCTTTTGGTTCTATCTGAAGTGGCCTGAACTGCTGGGCATTATTGGTCTTATCAGCGTGCTGGCTCAGGCATAGGGAAAACATTATGACGTTATTGAACTCCATCGCCACCCGCTCCCCCTGGCTGTACCGCATCAATGCGGGCTCCTGCAACGGCTGTGATGTGGAACTGGCGACCACCGCCTGTATTCCGCGCTATGACGTGGAGCGTCTTGGCTGTCAGTACTGCGGCAGCCCGAAACATGCGGATATCGTGCTGATTACCGGCCCGCTGACCATGAAGGTCAAAGAGAAGGTTCTGCGCGTGTATCAGGAGATCCCCGAACCGAAAGTGACGGTGGCGATTGGCATCTGCCCGATATCCGGCGGCGTGTTCCGCGACAGCTATGCCGTCGCCGGGCCCATGGACTGTTACCTGCCGATTGATGTCAACGTGCCGGGCTGCCCGCCCCGCCCGCAGGCCATCATCGAAGGGATCGCCATGGCTATCGACATCTGGCGTCAACGCATTTAGGAGCTGGCATGAACTTTCTTAAAGTCCTGATTCGCAACCTGCGCCAGGGGCCATCCACCGACCCCTTCCCCTTTGGCGAAACTTTTACGCCAGAGGCCCTGCGTGGGCGCATCGCCTTTGATGCCTCGCGCTGTTCGGTGTGTCGCATGTGCGAACACGTCTGTGCCGGTGGCGCCATTCATTTTGAAGAGACGCCGCAAGGAGTGGAGTTTGTGCTCTGGCACAACACCTGCACCTTCTGCGGCCTGTGCGAGCACTACTGCGTGCCGAAAGCGATTCACCTGACCAACGACTGGCATCTGGCGCATAAGCAGGAGGACAAATACCGCATGATCGAAGAGGGCACCATGCTCTTTCAGACCTGTATGTCCTGTAGCACCGCGTTTCTGCCCGCCAGCCCGGCACTGATGGACAAGGTCTATCAGACGCCGGATAGCGTTGATGCCGCCATGCGCCAGCTGTGCCCGAATTGCCGTCAGGCCCGCGCCGCCGCGCAGCAAAATACGCCGGGCATCGACCTGATTAGCGATCTCGGGATTACTCAACGAGATCCGCACCTTAACCACCGCGAGAAGCGCCATGATTGACGATATCAAGCAGGCAGAAGCCCTGTTTAACCAACACCTGACGCCGGGTTTTAGCTTTAAAACCCAGGTCAGCAAATGGGGGGTGGCAACCGCCTGGGTGAAACTGACCAGCCCGGTGCAACTGCTGCCTGCCGCCCAGAGCATCAAACAGCTGGGTGGACGCCTGCATACCATCAGCGCCTGGCAGCGCGTGGAAGGCAAGCCTACGGAGATCCACGAGATTGCCTACCACTTTGATCTCGACGGCTCGGCGCTGACCCTGACGGTGTTCCTCGCCGAAGGCCAGCGCGACATCCCGTCGCTGACCCCGGTGTTTCACAATGCCGACTGGAACGAGCGCGAGTTTATGGAGCTCTACGACCTGAACGCGGCGGGACACCCCAACCCCACCCGCCTGTTTATTGACGAGAACATTGATGCGGCAGTGCTGCAAAAATTCATCCCGTTCTCGGACATGGTGAACGCCGCCAGCACCAAAGCGCTGTGGGAAAAAATCATGCAGCAACGTGGAGAGAAACAATGACCCGTTATCAAATGCCGGTTGGCCCGCTGCACGTGGCGCTGGAAGAACCGATGTACTTTAAGCTCGACCTCGAAGGGGAAACCATTAAAGGGCTGCATATCTCTGCCGGGCACGTACACCGTGGTATGGAATATCTGGTGATGAAGCGCAACTTCTACCAGAACATTACCCTGACCGAGCGTATCTGTTCCCTGTGCTCCAACAGTCACCCCACCACTTTTTGCATGGCGCTGGAAGAGATTGCCGGCATCGACGTGCCGCCGCGCGGCCACTATCTGCGCGTGATCGCCGATGAGATCAAGCGCGTGGCGTCAAACCTGTTTAACGTCGGCATCATGGCGCACATTATCGGCTTTACGTCGCTGTTTATGCACGTGCTGGAAACGCGTGAAATCGTGCAGGACATTAAAGAGACCCTGTACGGCAACCGTATGGATCTGGGGGCGAACTGTATTGGCGGCGTGAAATATAACCTCAATGCCGAGAGCATCGCCTACCTGCTCAAGCGGCTGGATGAAGTGGCCCCGGCGGTGGACGAAATCCACCAGATTTACACCACCCACAGCAGTATCCTGACCCGTACCCGTGGTGTCGGTGTGTTGCCCAAAGAGATTGCACTGGAATATGGCCTGATTGGCCCGGTGGCACGCGCATCCAGCGTGGAATATGACGTGCGCGCCAAAACGCCGTACGCCATCTACCCGGAGCTGGATTTTGCCACCATGACCCGTCCTGACGGCGACGTCTGGTCGCGTGCGATGGTGCGTCTTGATGAGGTGAAAATGGCCATCGCGCTGATCCGCCAGTGCCTGGCGCAACTGCCGGAAGGGCCGGTGTCGATTTCAGGTTTGCCGACCATTTCACCGGGCGAAGCGGTGGCGAAAACCGAAGCCCCGCGCGGTGAGTTAATTTACTACCTGCGCACCAACGGGACAGATATGCCGGAGCGGTTGAAATGGCGTGTGCCGAGCTACCCGAACTGGGATGCACTGCCGGTGATGATGCGTGATAACACAGTGGCTGATGTGGCACTGATTGTGAACAGCATCGACCCCTGCATCTCCTGTACCGAGCGATAAGGTATTACTCCCGGCTCAGGCTTTATACTCCGCGAGCCGGATACTCAGTGCTGTAATATCTCCGATGGCGTATTTATTTTTGCCAATCCGCATAATATCGCCATCTTTGATTAAGACATTAAATAAAGAGGAGGTGGTCTGGCGGGTCGAGCCAATAATCAGCGAAATATCTTCCATAGTGAGATCGCATTCAAATTCCGTCCCGTTCTCCGTCACCATACCGCGTTCTTTTCCCAGCGATAAAATGAAGGCAATCAGCCGGGTTTTGGCATCGTGGAAAATAATACTTTCAATAATGTCCCATGAGCTGCCTAACATATCGCCAAGTATTCCTGTCATTTGCATTCCTATTTCAGGATAGGTCATCAGAAGCTGGTGAAATATTTTTGTGGGCAACGTAAGTATGACCGATTCTTTTACTGCTTCAATATATGCCCGAGTATGGGTCGAAAAAATATCGCCGCTCTCAAGATAATACAACGTAAATTCCCGCTCTCCATAAGAGAGAAAAACGCGCAACTGGCCAGAGGAGACGATCAGGATATTATCGTTGCGCATACCCGGACCGCTTACTCGCTCGCCTTTATGGCATTTTTTATTATGGAACTGCCGAAAAATGTGATGATAGGATGGTTGATTAAGCAAATCCATCAAATTCAGCGCCGATACCCTCATTTTTGATCGCATTGCCGACCTCTCTGCTATTCACTTCCGCATACACACGATAAGGACATACAAGTATCATTGCTTTGCTCAATGAGCTTTGCAGCGGGCAGAGGCGACAACTGCCTGCCCAGACGCAATGGATCCATCGCCGGCAGGAAGCTGCTGAGGAAACAGCAACGTGAATCCAGCGAGATAGAATTTCAGTTGAGATACCAGTAGCCGATTATGCAGCACCCTGCCACCAAAGACCAGAGTTTGAATGTCGCGTCTCCCGGCGCAATCGCGCACCATAGCTGCCAGGCCGCAGGCTAACGCATCATGGAAAGCCCAGGCTTTTTCACCTGCCCCACCCTGCCAGCACAACCACTGTCGCCAGAAGATCTCCAGCTCCAGCTTACCGTTGCGCCAGGGTAGCGTAACCGGATGAGTGGCACCAACATAACGGGATGCCAGCGCTTCCAGCTGAGAAGCCGCTTCCCCCTCATAGCGGCTACTCTCCGGAATGCACCTGAGAGCGTACGCGACAGCATCAAACAAACGCCCGCAGGAAGGTGCTTTGGGGGAGTTTATTCCCCTCTCTATGGCCCGTGCCAGCAACGGCCGGTGATGCGGGCGTTCCGCGCACGTCTGCGTGAGCAGGACAGTGAGCAGACGTCGGCGCTGCCGCCTGAGCTGCCATAACGACTTCGCCTAAAAATCACTCAAATGTCTGCCTGCTAAAGCTATCTTTAGTAACTTATTTCTTTGCAGTAAAAAAAATCTATCCAAGAGGTTCCTGATGGGAAAGATGAAGGTATCCGCTACATACTTCAACCATCCGGCGATGGCTACCTGCTGCCGGACTGGTATGGAGGAGAGCAGCGCCGACACTGCGTATCTGTGACCCACACAAAGAAGAAAAAATGGCCGCTATCCATGAAGTACTGGCGAAATGCAGTGCGGAAAACCCCGTGTTTTACGAAGATGAAGTGGATATTCACCTCAATCCCAAAATTGGCGCAGACTGGCAGCTACGTGGACAGCAAAAACGCGTTGTCACGCCGGGCCAGAATGAAAAGTACTATCTTGCGGGTGCGCTGCACAGCGGTACGGGCAAAGTCAGCTACGTTGGTGGAAACAGTAAAGGTTCGTCCTTATTTGAACGAGTAGGTGCTCAGGGGACAGAACCTGCTGATAACCGGCCCCTGTGGTTGCGGTAAAACCTACGTGGGATGTGCCCTGGGCAACAATGCCTGCCAGCAGGGTTACAACGTACAGTACTGGCGTCTGAGCCGGTTGCTGGTTGAACTGACACACAGCCGGGCAGATGGCAGCTACAGGAAGCAGCTTGCACAGCTGTCGAAAACGCAGTTGCTCGTCCTGGATGACTGGGGGCTGGAACCGCTACTGCCGGCGCAGCGCAACGACCTGCTGGAGCTGATGGACAACAGGTACGGAAAGAATGCCACGGTAATGATAAGCCAGCTGGCCGCGGTGGCGCCGCTGCTGTGTGCGGGCATCACCACCTGGTCGCCGCTGCGTCACTGGAAGGTCGGTCCCGGCCAGAAAGTCGGCGTGGTCGGCATCGGTGGACTCGGCCATATGGGTATCAAGCTGGCCCACGCCCTAGGCACCCATACCGTAGCCTTCACCACCTCAGAAAGCAAGCGTTCCGCGGCTCTGGCGCTGGGCGCTGATGACGTCGTCATATCTCGTAATGCCGATGAGCTGACCGCCCACGCCAACAGTTTCTATTTCATCCTTGACACCGTAGCCGCCAGCCATAATCTGGATGTCTTTACCGGCCTGCTGAAGCTCAATGGGACCATGACGCTGGTCGGCGTGCCTGAGCATCCACATCCATCACCGAGCATCGCCAACCTGCTCTTCAGGTGCAGATCTATTGCCGGGTCGATCATCGGCAGTATCGTCGAGGCTCAGGAAATGCTCGATCTCTGCGCCGAGAAGGGGATCGTCGCCGACATCAAATTGATCCCGATCCAGAAGATCAACGATGCCTACGAGCGCATGCTCAAAAGCGATGTCAAATACCGCTTCGTGATCGATAGTGCCACGCTGGCGGCGGTCTGACGGCGTTTGAGAAACCGGGGAATGCGGCCAGACGACATATTTCTTGTTCAGCCGCATTTTCAGTATACAAGCAATGCGTCAGGGATTGTATCGTACAAAAATCGGGTACCGCCGCTACTGATTCGGACCTGTTTTGGCTCCGGCCACGGAGCACGTTCAATCAACTTCATGGAGGGGACTATTTTGTCTGAACCACTGCTGCTCATAGAGCATCCGCTTTCACCCTATGCCCAGAAAATCCGCATAATGATGCGTGAAAAGGGCATTGTGTTTTCAACCTATCACCCGGTCGTCGGCGATAAAAATGATGTATTACGCCGGCAAAATCCGCGCATGGAAGTCCCGGTGCTCAAGATCGACGACACGACAATGCTGTATGACTCGACGGTAATCCTCGAATATCTAGAAGAGGCTTTCCCTGAGACGTCCATGTTGCCCCCCTCCCCACTGGAACGCGCCATGGTGCGAACCATTGAAGACGTTTGCGATACGCACTTTGAAGCGATCAACTGGGGGCTGCTTGAATTGAAATATTTCCGCCGGGGGACGGACATCTCTCACGATCTCTATGCCGCGGCAAAACACGACGTCCCCGGGCATGTCCAGGCGAGCCTCCCCCGGGCACTGGAAACCGATGAGATTCCTCGTATTACGCAGGATTTTGTTGATGCCGGAAATCGAGCGATAGAGGCCGGCTTTGATGGTGTTGAAGTACACGGAGCTCATGGACACATATTTGAACAATTTATCAATGGTGAGCTGAATACCCGGCAGGACCGTTACGGTGGTTCGATTGAGAATCGGCTACGTTTCCTGCTTGAGACTCTGGACGCTCTCACTGACGCAATTGGCGGACAGCATGTCGGCGTGCGCCTGTCTCCTTTTGGACGGCTCCTTGGGATGCGACCCTTCGCGGATGAGGCTGAAACCTGGCTGACGGCTGCGCGTGAACTGGGACAACGCAATCTGGCCTACGTGAATTTAAGTAACCAGCATACGATGGGCACAGAGCATGATACTGAGTTTTTCAACGAATTCCGAAACGCCTACGAAGGCACACTAATCATAGCAGGTGGTTACAGCCGTGAAAGTGCAGAAGACGCACTGAAAAAAAATAAACTGGATTTAGTCGGCTTTGCTCACCATTTTGTGTCTAATCCAGACTTAGTGGATCGCCTGAAGAATGACTATCCGCTGGCTGGGATCGATGGAACCACGCTTTATGGACTCTATGGCTCAAGAGGATATACGGATTACCCTCGTTATTCAGAATAATAGATGCATACGCGATTTATTTTAAGGTTTTTCCCGGTAATACAGGCATGAAGGCTGTTGAAAGAGTCAGGAGAATTTGCCATGAAGCATGGTAATCAGAGACAAAATATCCACGGCTCATTTCTGACAGGCTTCAGCCTATAACCCTGCGGGAAAAAAGATCCATGATGACCACCAGATAGCACCAGCGATTTCCTGCCCAGAGTAGAGTAAGAGGCAGTACGTAGTCGGACTATTTCCCTGCCTCTCCTCCCCGAACCGGGCGTGCACCTTTCAGCACATCCGGCTCTCCATTTAAATACTGGCGAACGCCATTACCACTTCAGCAAAACGCGATGTATACGTATTTCTGGCTTCTGTCCTCAGATAAGGGTTACCTTCGGGCAAACGCCAGCGGAACCGCTTCTTGCCTTACAGATGATCCTGTGATGTAGCCCCCTGAAACACCAGACAGTAGCTGTATCTCCAGATAAGAGATGGGCTTAAATATATGTCTAACACTGTTGCTAATTTTGAGATGACCGGGATCCTGTTAGGGCAAGAAGTCCGTAAACATAAGACTCCTCAGGAGAAAATCGCCATTATACAGCAGACAATGGAGCCGGGCATGAACGTCTTCCACGTCGCACTCCTGCACGGTATTCAGCCCAGCCTGCTGTTTACAGGACATTCTGAGCCGCCACTACCAGCTGCATAAAACCTATGACAACCTAGCGAATAAAACCGCCATTCACCTCAATGATACCTACCCGGTACTGTCGATCCCGGAACTGATGCGCTTGTTGATTGATGAACACAAATTCAGCTGGGAAGATGCGTTTGAGGTGTGCTGCCAGGTCTTCTCCTACACCAACCACACGCTGATGAGCGAAGCGCTGGAAACCTGGTCGGTGGATATGCTGGGTAAAATCCTGCCGCGTCATTTGCAGATCATCTTTGAGATTAACGACTACTTCCTGAAAACGTTGCAGGAGCAGTATCCCAACGATACCGCTCTGCTGGAACGGGCGTCGATTAGCTATGTCGATTGCCAGGATAAGGTGGATGAATTGTATCGTCATCCCGAAAAGTGGATCGCGGGAGCGATGCTCAATATCGCCAATATGGGGTATTTCTCTTCTGACAGGACGATCAAGGAGTATGCCGAAAATATCTGGCACATTGATTCGGTAAGGTTGTAATTAAATAAATATCCTCTGGCTATGCCGGAGGATATTTATTGTTGGCGATCATCAAGTAATTTGCAAATGGGGAGTCAAGTCCAATGCAGTTACGTAATATTCCCCACACTGACGCGGCCTCAATGGTTTCAGACTGAAGTTAGAAGCTACCAATATCCGATAACCTTCATCCATGCTCCACCGAGTAAAAGCCATATCAGAATGGATATGATCGAAACCACAAAACTCACCCCCCACCATTGCCCGGTTGAGTTGTAACCTGAGCCAAATAGTGCTGGGCCCGGCCCACCAGAATACTGAGTTAACCCCATAGAGAGGTTAGAGGTATAACCGAGCACTAATGCTGCAAAGAGCGGCGGCGTACCGACGGAAATGGCGACGGCAAGAAATGCCAGATACATGGCAGAAATATG
This sequence comes from Citrobacter amalonaticus Y19, assembly GCF_000981805.1. NCBI lineage: Bacteria > Pseudomonadati > Pseudomonadota > Gammaproteobacteria > Enterobacterales > Enterobacteriaceae > Citrobacter > Citrobacter amalonaticus. Next base: position 2,746,767 of record NZ_CP011132.1, read on the forward strand.
AGCCATTGCCGATGCGAAAAAATAACGGGTATAGAAGTAAATTAATACCAACACCAAGAATACGGTTAACCATTCAAAATGGCTGACATAGCCTACGATCCCTTTTGATATCCATGATATCATTCCATACTTATTCAGGGCGTTAGCCATCATCACAAGTACGGCAAACCAGAACATCGTATCCCATGCTGTCTTCTCTTCTATAATATTTTTCCATGACATAATATTTGACAGAAGAAGAATTGCCAAACCAATAAAGGCAGAAAGCGTCGCTGAAATCGAAAAGAAAATATCACCTACAGTCCATAGAAGAATTAACAGCATGAAATCAAAGGCCAGTATTTTTTCAGCCAAAGACATCGGTCCCATTCTCTTTAATTCTTCACGGGCAATATCGGGAATTTCTGGCGTTTTTTTCAATTCAGGAGGATAAATAAAGTAAAGGGCTAACGGGAGGAGAACGAGTGAAGCTATTCCGGGAACGATCGCACCAACAAACCAGGTAGTCCAGCTAATTTCTATGCCCTGGTTTCTGGCCAGTTCAGCAATTAACGGGTTTCCCGCCATCGCGGTCAGGAACATCGTGCAGACGATCGCATCTATTTGTGACACGCAGATCATCAAAAAAGCCCCGGCTCTTCTTGCAGTCGCGCCTGGTTCTGAATTATATGCAGCGGCAATAGACTGCGTTATGGGATACATAATGCCACCCCCGCGCGCTGATGCCGAGGGTATACCAGGCCCAAGTACGAGATCGGAGAGCGCAAGGCCATAGGCCACACCGAGCATGTTCGAACCACATTTAGAGATAAACCATAGAGCAACTCGCCTTCCAAGTCCGGTTTTAATAACCGCACGCGAAATAAACATTGCTATCCCAATCAACCAGATCGTCGCATTAGCAAAGCCAGAAAGCGCGCCTACCGCATCTCCTTTTGCTGAGAGCGGAGTAACTCCGGTGAGTGCAGAAAAAATAAGCGCGATCATAGTGACTGCGCCCATGGGCATGACTTTAAGGATAATCGCAAAGATGGTGGTCGCAAATATTGCAAACATATGCCATGCATTGGCATAAAGACCTGAAGGTGGCGGAATAAACCAGAGTATTATTCCAAATAATAAAGTGATTAGTCCTTTCCACAGAGGAAACGCTAATTTAATGTCAATGGTATTATTAGAATTATTCATATTCTGCCCTCTTTTTCTTCCATATTTAGACCTGATTTAATTATCCGTATTAATGTAAATCAATTATTGTTCTGTGGCAAAAAATAGATTCTGGGTTGTAGCTCAAATTCATTGATGATGGTTTACCGTCAGATAATGCCCAATGACCTTGTCATGCCGTTCGACCGATGTTGAAAACAACAGAGACTTCCTGCCCAGCCCTTGCTCGATGCAGACTCAGATCGAGGTCATGTCTGTGTATATCTCTGCTGATAACATGTAATTTTCCCTTCAGTCGTGATTCATACAGCGGCCAACCATCTGTCATCCAGACCACCACTTCAAATGCCGAAAGCAGCACCAGAAGACGCTCCAGCGCTTCCATTATCCTTTCCCCCAGAACATGTGCCATGACCGGTTTCCAGAGCATATTGAATTATGGCCCGCTACGGCATTTACCATAAAATCCGTAGCGAACATATTCTGATGTAGTGGCTCAATGCTAATGTCTATTTGGGGGCTGCGGATGTTTTCCTAGACTGTTATGTTGTGCTCCCAAGATGCTGCCGGTACTTCACCGGACTCATTGCACCTAATGATAGCTTGATACGCTTCTCGTTATACCAATGTATGTACCTGTCGAGGAAGCAGATAAATTTTTCCAGCGTTATACCTGCCCAGTTTCTGCCATAGAACATTTCATTTTTTACCCGCCCGAAGAAGCCTTCACACGCCGCATTATCCGACGAGCATCCTTTGCGCGACATGGACCTTATAAGTCCGGATGCGTTGATACGATCAAGGCAGCCCGGCCATCGATAATGGCCACCCCGGTCGCTGTATATCACCGGTTGGCATGAATAACCAGAGTCGCAGTCGCACTGGCAATCGTCTGTTGCCAGCGTCACTGACAGATCAGGCACTCAGTATCATCCGGGAGCGCTATCGTGATTTTGGCCCCGCGCTGGCGCGGAAAAAGCTGGTGGAAGTTCACTGACTGGTTCTTGGCAAGGAAACCATCAGACGCCTCATGATAAAAGCCGGACTCTGGATCCCGCGCAGACAACGCCCGCCGAAAATTTATCAGCCCTGTTACCAGCGCCCCTGTACTGGCGAGCTGATACAAATTGATGGCTGTGACCAGCACTGGTTTGAAAACCGGGGTCTGCCCTGTACAGCACTGGTCTATGTTGACGATGCGACCAGTCGACTGATGCACTTGTTGTTTGTAAAATCAGAATCCACAATTACTTATTTTGAAGCGACGCGGGGGCTATATTGAAAATATACGGTAAACCGATGATCCCCTACGGCGATAAAGCCAGCGTATTCAGGGTTAATAATAAACATGCCACCACCGGTCCCGGTGAAACCCAGTTTGCCAGGGTCATGCGCTGCCTCAATATCACCCCACTCTGTGCGGAAACCAGCCAGGCAAAGGGTCACGTTACACGAGCTTATCTGACACTTCAGGACCGACTGGTTAAGGAGCTCAGGCTTAAGGGGCTCTGTGATAGAAGCAGCGAATGCATTTGCGGAAGAATACATGGCGGATTATAATCGGCGCTTTGCCAAAGCCCCCCAGCATGATTTTAACGCGCATCGGCCGCTGGCATCAGACGATGATCTTGATGCTGAATTTACCTAGCGGGAGCCACGTCGTGTGTCAAAAAGCCTGACCGTACAGTATGACAAGATGCTTTATCTGATTGAGGACAGTGAATACAGTCGAAGGGCCATCGGCAAGTATATCGATGTCTGGCATTATCCTGGCGGGCATAAGGAACTGAGACTGAATGGCGTGCTACTTCCCTACTCCACCTATGGCCGGTTTTCTGAAGTTGATCCCGTTGCGATTGTTGATAACAAAAGACTGGGCCATGTTCTGGACGTTGCCCGCCAGGTCCAGACTAACCGGGACAATAACCGTTCACAGTCAGTGCCTTCTGGCGATATCCTTCCCGAAGACGGCATGCTCACAGCGCCAACAAATCTCAACGCTTGCTGAACGAAGATGACCTGCTTGAAGCTATGATAACGCTTCAGGGGATCTCGGAGGCCATTTTTGGTAAAAGATGAATTTGGGCTGCGAAAACAATCCAAAAACTCTCCTGATGCAGTATAATCCTTTATAAATCAGAGTGCATTGAATGATACATTCTTCCCAGCTGAGGGCCGCTGACACTGGGACTATTTCACACCTTCTAGGGGGGATGAGAGCTCTGGGGACTATGTTTTGAAATTAGTTACATATTCCCATTGATACGGCTTTATCCGCATTTACATTTGACGCATACACATAAATTAATTTCCCTTCATGTTTAGTCATTGATACATAATCATTGCCTACTTTGTTTTTGAAAACATCAATAGACGTATCAATTTTTACTTCATCACTTGCGAATTTAACCTTTTTTGTGTCGTATTTTTCCATTTCAACAGCATCATATTTCAAAGAATTTCCGATAAGTGTGATGTTGTGAGTTTGCTTAGACTCTAAATCCGTACATTTATAATTTGCGGGGATTTTGGATGAACAACCAGTTAAAGTTATTGCTAGTGCGAAAATGATTTTTTTCATTATGTGCTCTGTGAAAACGAAACTGTGCCATCTTGCACTTCAACTGCTTTACTGCCAGATTTTTTGGTGCCGGGAGACTCAAACCGATTCTGAAAATCGAGGACTTATTTCCCGTAAGGGTATTATATTCGCCACCCTCCCGACCTTACCTGTGTTGCGACGCCGGGTGCCTCCCGATAGACCAGCCCCAGTCAGCAAGGTCTGCAAAAGGATGTGTATTTGACTGGTTGCCCCTCCGCACAGGGGGATTCATCGCATGGATAATTTACTAACATTCCGGCATAAAAATGTCAATATAAGCCTGATAAATAAAGGAATATTTCTCCTGAATTCAAATGCGGTGGCACATTTATGCAGAAGTTTAGTGTCCCTTTCCCCGTTCAGGACTGGGCTGTCTTCAAAGACCCGAACCCTTTCTTCACTCAGTTTTGGAAACCGGCGCTCGCCCTGTGTTGTGGCTGTAAAACGACAACCCCCACCGAAGCAGGGTGCCTGAAAATTTATGTGAAGATGAGTTCCCCGTAACCATACGATTAGTAGACAAACACTGTCCTTTAAATGCCATTCTTCGATTAAAAGAACACTCTTCTATGCCAATTATGTTTTATATATCATGCAGTTACCTCAAGGACATGCGTTTCCGTTCCATTGGGTTTCAGACCCCTAATCCAGCAGAACGTTAATCCACCAAAACGCGCTTATTCGTCGCGCCCCAGAGAATCGACATTTCCGTAAACAGGGCACCGCTAATGTCCTCGACCTCCGTGGCGGTAATTTCGGCACTACCTTGCTTACCAAAGAACACCACCTCATCGCCAGGGGTGACGTTTTTCAGGTCCGTTACATCGACCATCACGGTATTCATCGAGGTTTTACCGACGACCGGGACGCGCTGCCCCGCAATAAGGACGTGACCTGCATTGCTAAATACGCGGCGATAACCGTCGGCATAACCTACCGGGATATTCGCCAGCACTGAATCACGTTTCAGCGTATAAGTGCGATCGTAACCTACGGTATTTCCTTTCGGATAATGGTTGAGCGCTGCAATGGATGACTTGAATGTCATGACGCGCAAGTAGTCCGTGCTGGCGATGGTATCGCCATAAAATACACCGCCGACTCGTACCATATCGAGCCAGGATTCTGGCACGGTCAGGGTCGCGAAAGTATTGGCGACGTGTAGTGTGACGTCACTGCGTTTGATCCCAGTGATATCAAGAACCTGCTGGGACTGCACCTTGAAACGAGCCAAATCCTTGCGCACTGCGTTCGCATCTTCTTCAGGGTAGTGCGACATGATGCCAACGATTTTCAGATGGGGTAATTCAGAGATAGCCTTCACCTCGTTCACCCCGGCAGCATTACTGACCTCCAGGCCGTTACGTGACATGCCACCCGAGTTGAGCGCTAAATGGAAACGCAACGTTTTCCCTTGTTGAGCGGCGATGTTGTCCAGACGTTTGGCCATATCCAGATTGCCGATCAGCTCTTCAACATCATATTCCGTCGCCTGCCGCATCTCTTGCTCCGTGGCGTTTCTTACGCGCATCAGGCGACCTTTGAAACCCAGTTCGCGTACGGTTTGCAACTCCTGATTACTGGCAACACCAATACACTGAACATTGTTTTTCAACATGATCGGTGTGACGAGGGAGAGATCGTGCCCATAGGCATCTCCTTTCAAAATGGCGCAAAGGGAGGATTTATTGCCCAGAAGTTTTTGAATTTTTTGCGTGTTGTATTCCAGTGCACTGGCCGAAATCTCAAGTCTGGCATTATTCACTACTGCCGTTTGGTGCCTGGCCGCGACGGGGAGTGAGCTTGAAGGCGCTGTGGTGGCTGACTGATTACAGGCAGCGAGAGTTAAAAGTGGGATGAGGACTAAATGGTGTAAACGAAACTGCATGCTAACTCCTTAGCAAAGAGAAGAGCCAGACCAATGGGTCTGAATCCGGTGTTTTCCCCATTTCACGGGTAATGGGATCTTTTGCCGACTAAGGCTGTGATGGCGCGTTTGAGTGTCGACAGCAATCAATAAATGACAGAAGGTCAGTTATGTCAATACGTTATGTAAAAATTATCGACTAAAGTCTGCTTTCTTCAACGCAGAATAACAACACGAATTTATGCCTCTATACGGCTTTGTTAATGGAATACGCACAAAATTATCGGTAATATGTTTCTGGGTATTTACAACAATGATAAGAACATGTTAAATCTTAGCGTCATCAATGGTGCTGAACATGACAGTGAAATAACGTACGGGAACCCACTGGCTAACTGTATCGCGGTTAACACCAAACTTACTGCCGGTCCTTCGGGCTCCATTTCCAGCAAGATAAAACTTGACGACCGAATGACGAAACTCAAGTGAATACTTTGGCTTCATAGACTGCACCTTACTCCGTTGGGTATCCAACTTTTGGGGTGCAGTTCAAATCGGCGGGTTTTTTGCTTTTCTGGAGGTCAATATTGCAAGACGAAAAGCATCAACCGTACTTTTTTAATCCAGATATGACCGCCGAACAACCTGAAGACTGGCTGGAGCAGAAAAAACTTCACCTTACTCACTTCAACCGTCTGGTGAAAGAAAAAACCGCCCTTGAGGAACGGCTAACTGAGATTTCATCAGAAATTGAGTGGCTGTCTACTGGGGGCTTTGAAGAAAAACTGAGTTTTCTTTGGGATCCCAGTCCGCTCCTGAGAAATCGTCAACAGGATAATGACTGACCGGAAGTTTTTGCGAACGGAGAAATTCCGCAGCTTCTTCTGACATGTAATCAGATTTTAGCCTGTCTGAAATAATAAACAGACTGTCATTAAGAGATAGCCTTCTGATGTCCTCCAGATTCCACTTTGTTATTTGAAAAATAAGGTGATGAAGTGCCTTTTTGTTGTCCAGCAGATAATAATTTGATGAGTGGCATTTTCTGTATTCAGAAAGGACGCATTCAAGGGTGAATATCTGTCCGATTCGATACCATACCTGGCTGGCCCGGTAGTTATTCTCTTCCATCAGTGAATACGCCGGAAAATCATTATTCTGGCAAACTCTGTTCTTGATGATTTGGAAAAGGTCTGAGTAATTACTCATTTTTACTCCACTTAGCGTTGTGGTTTTGGCGAATCAACAATATCAAATCGGGAAAAACGCCGCCAGTCAGCGGTAACCGTTTCCAAGTTGCGCATTTGCGTGGCCTTTTTATTAGGCGACAATTACCACGCTGGTGGAGACATTGACCATTTAATGTCAGCGTCGGAATGCCGCCAGTGCACGTCAGTTGTGTGAAAAAACCGACCGGGTGGACAGCGGGAAAACGTCCTGCTGTCCAGTGCCGGGGGCTGAGCAGAAGACATCCTGCGGCTGCGATAGTGGATGGTGTGGTGAGCCTGGGCTGCCCGGTTATTTGCGCCTGTGCGCCTGTTTGCCTCAGGTATTGCTGACGGCCCGGCTACTTTTGTCGAAGCGAAAGCGATGAAGCTTTCTCACAGTAAATCGATGGTCAATGGCGATCCGACCATTGCCGGCATGGCTATCGCTGAAGCTTGCGAAAAAAATCTATTAACATTTGGTTCTAGCGCCTATCAGACGGTGGAGAATAAAGTGGTCACGCCGGCGATAGAGGCAGTCGTCGAAGCAAATACGCTTCTTTCAGGACTTGGCTTTGAAAATGCGAGACTGGCCGCGGCGAATGCTATCCATAATGGTTTTACCGCGATTGATGGCGATATCCATCATTTGACTCATAGCGAAAAGGTCGCTTATGGCACGCTGCCCCAGATGGTGCTGGAGCAGCGCCCGGATGAAGAGATAGCTCGTTATATCCGTTTTTATCGTTCAATCAAAATGCCAACCATCCTGAAAGAGGTACATCTGGAGAATGAGAGCCGGGAAAACCTGGTGAAGCTAGGCGCGCTGGCAAACAGCGAAAGCGACACGCTGAAAAACCTGAATCCTGACCTGTCAGCAGAGGATATCACTTATGCCATCCTGGCGGTGGATGCCTTCAGCAAAACCGTTAACTGACGGATCCGCGACTGTGTCGGTCCTGTCTTCATGCTGACAAATCCTGGGCTCCCAGGGGTTTCATCTTACAGTGACCGGATCGCCACATGCTTAAACATATCAATGCAGGGGGCTGTAGATCGGGGCTACATACCTGCAGGCACACCTATAGAAACATTTATCTCCAGTATCTCCTTCCAGACTCTCTTGCTTATGTACAAGCCCGTGACGCCGCACAGGATGGTTACCTGGCTTTTTCACTGAGTCATCGGTCGAAAACACTTACTTTTTTTGAGGACATGCTGACTCATACTGTCCAGTGGTTTTATTGTGCTGTTCATGCACTTTCGTGCGCTCCTCCTGAATACAGTAATATCTGTAACGTTCCTCAAACCACGATTTTTGCTCTGCATTCATATTGCCGGTAATCGCACTGATATTTACAGGGACTCCAAGGGCGTGCCTGTGAGCAAAACTGCGGGCCAGAAAATCAAAGTTGCTCAGTGTGTGTAGGTCTTGCCTCTTCATTCGCATACCCCTCTGCCAGTTAACTTCCTGTTCATGGTCATATGCTTTTATGCTCCCAGTATTTACCTGGATGGTATGAATTTATAGGCATTACGTGCGAATTGTTCTGGCTAAAAAGGCATACGTCAGCAACGAGTAATGAGTAGATCTCCCACAATCGGGTTTATGTCCCGACAGCGAGTGTTTAATTTACTGTCAGGGCTGTAATGCTATCCGGTCAGGCTTACGCATGACGGCAGGGAGTGCATGGGACAGGAAAACAGCCACACAGGCTGACAAGTCACCCGCCACAAGAAATTCAACCGGTGCAATCAGTTTGCCCTCCCCCGAAAATCCACAGGTCAGTGCCGACTTTCTGGTAAGCAGCGCATCAGTTCCGCTGTATTCTTCGGCCAGACCTTCACAGCCCCATTCCTCGTCACTGACCACAGCATTAACCCAGCCCTGCGATTTAAGCTGTTCAATAGCGTAAGCCAGCCGGTACAAATCCGACTGGGCGGGTACCTGCCCCGTGCAGGATGCCCACAGATATTCCAGTCGATGAAGTAAGCTGGCGACAGGGCCTTTGCTTCGACCCAGTGTCAGCAATTCCTCAATATTGGATGCAATCGCACGCGGGAACCGTTTTTGCTTTTGTGCCGTCGCGAGCCAGCGAAGCAAAAAGGCATGAGCACTGAGTGGGGACAATGCCTGACCATCCTGCTGTGCAGTGCGTAATGCGACAAGGGCGCACCAGGCAAAATGCGCAAGTGCTGTAACGGTTTGTTCCGGAGGTAAAGTTTCGTGAGTTTTTTTCATACAGGAAGTATACCGGCGCTGCCGACATCAGGGAAGACCAGGACAAGTCTGGTATTTTCAGGCCAGAATAACTGACATCCCCCCTGATTGCAGCAGGAACGACATCCCCGGACAAATAACACTCGTTCTGGCCGTCATAACGGGATATGTCATCCCATTCACCCGGGTCTGTAACTGACTGAATGGCTGTGTAAATGAATGCTTATCTGAGCGACTGATAATGAAAGAAGAAATGCTGGAGACGTTGTTATCCGTTTTCGTCACTGTGCGCCATGCTTCGCCAGTAATGGCATACATCTCCTGCAACACGCTATCCATAGGTGGCGATTTTCTCACTGCCACCAGCGTATTGAGGTTCATCAGCATAATTATCCACATCCTGGCGCACTCACGGCCTCCCACAGCCAGCGCAGAACCGTGTGGGGGGGAATGACGGCGAGCCTGCTGACGCTTACGCGACTAATCAACAGTACTCAAATAACAACTTGACTCTTAGAAGGGCGTCCTGGGTAGTCAGTACACAAGCCATGAGTGGCAGTCGTTCCTGAAATCACATGGACTAAAGGGCAGTATGAGCTGTCGTGGTAACTGTCACGACAACGCAGTTGCAGAAAGTTTTTTCCAGCTACTGAAGCGTGAACGGATAAAGAAAAAGATCTACGGAACACGGGAAGAAGCCCACAGTGATATTTTTGATTACACCGAAATGTTTTATAACAGTAAGCGTCGGTATGGTTCGAGTGATCAGATGCCACTGACGGAATATGAAAATCAATATTATCAACGGCTCAGAAGTGTCTAGATTAGCGATTCACTTCTGCTTTGCCACGGATCTGCCTTTGTTGTCAGGACGATAGGTGCTCTGATCCTGCAAGTCGGCAAAAGTTTGATTTATTCAACAGAGTCTGTTTTACCATAAAAAACTGCACCTTACTCAGTTAGTAGCCTACTTTTAGGGTGCAGTACATTAGCCACAGAGAGCCTACTTACATTTCATGCGTGTTAAAACATTGTCTTAAAACCAAAGGAGGCATTAACCGGCGCTTCGATCTGAGACTTATTACTCCCATTGCTGAATTGGGTGCCCAATTCGCCATAAACCTGCAGATCTCTGTCGATATTCCATGTCATACCCGCTGCGAGCTCAGTGCTGGAATACTGCTGTGAGGATTCCAGCGTGGTAGTGGCAACCGTATTACTGAAATGGGTTTTGTCTTTCGACCCCAGCCCCTGCCACAGGTTGACACGGGCATAAGGCTGAATCTTTCCGGCGTTCGTATCATAATCGCCCTTCAGGCGCAGACCCACGCGAGCAGTAAACGAATCGGCAGTATCGAGTCTGACTTTTGTCTTCGTCGCGCCCCCCAGCGTGCTGTCATCAAAATCGCTGTACTGATAAATCAACTGCGCCTGCGGTTCCAGACTCCATACACTCGCCCCTAAACTGAACGCCTTTCCGACTTCCGTGGAGGCGGTCAGCGTGTGCCCTTTCACTGTGTGGGAGCCATTGTTCCCGGATACAGACAGGCGAGCATCATGACTACCGTATTGCAGAACGTTATCGATGTATATGCCATGCCCGGAGAACCATGTGGCATATCCGCCAAGGTAAAATGCGTTATCATCGATATTACCGCCTTTACCCGCGCTGCCCGCTTTGCTGCCTTTGACGCTGCTGTCGATATCCAGAATGCTGGTGTAGACACCGGCTTTCCAGTTGCTATCAGCGTACAGATCAACCCCCATCTGGATCCCCATGGTATGGCTGTCGGTTTGTGTCCCAGTCGCGTCATCCAGCTTAGTTTTTCCGGAGTAACCAAGCATTCTTGCCCATGCACGATTATCTTCATCAATACCCGGTTTGATGTCATCCCCCATACGCTGGTGCATATTACCTAACAGGCTGATGTCGCCCTGACGAACAATGCTGGCGAGACCGGAGAACAGCATCGTTTCCGGACGGTATTCGCTTCTCAGATACCAGTTTTCGCCCTGCCCCTGCGCATTCCCGGCATGGAGCTGGTACTCAAAGGCACCCGCAGCCATACGTTCGGCGACAAGATGGAAGGCATCCCGCGAGGTTTGCGCCGTGGTTGTTGCGCCATTGAGCGCCGTCACTACTTCGATACCATCACCCATAGTCGGCGCGCCGAGACCGGAACCATCGACATCCAGCAACGTACTCCCGCTGACCTTACCACTATCGATGATCAGGCGGTCGGCAATACCCGAGCCGTTAGCACCCTGCGCGGCTGCCATGTTGATAGTGCCTTTTTCACCGCTGTAGTCCCCCTTGATGGTTAATGTTGTCCCAACTTGTTGACCGATGAGTGACACATCACCGCCGTTGTTCAGTCCTGCTACGGTCTGGTTATAACCCTGGGTGTTCAGAGTCGTGCCCGCGACAATATAGTGGTGCGATGATGCACTCAGGGTGTTGGTATTACCTGCCTGTAAAACCCCGCTGGTGACAAGCGTTGCGCCTTTGTAGCTGTTTTCACCTTGCAGTTCAGTCGTGCCGCCACCGGTCTGATGCAACTGACCTTCGCCGCTGATATTACCGGTTAACGTCAGCATACCGGCGCGGTTAACACTGAGCACGCCGTTATCAACGATGTCACCCTGAACACTGCCGGTATTGCCGCCAGTGCCGAGTTGCAATATGCCCTGCTCAATAGTGGTACCGCCAGTGTAGATGTTATCCAGCGTCAACGTCAGTGAGCCATTACCGGTTTTGGTCAGTTGACCATCCCCTCCCACTTCCGTTAACAGGGAAACATCATGTCCGTTGGTGTCGAAGGTCCCGCCGCCGGATTCCAGCGTCACCTTGCGGGCGGTATTAAACGCATCACCATACTTCAGCGTGCCGCCGTTAAAGGTGATCCCGGTATTGGCTGCGCCGAGGTTTTTATCGCCGGAAACCTGCAGTGTCCCTGCCGTAATCGTTGTACCGCCGCTGTAGCTGTTCTCGCCGGTCAGGATCAGCGTACCGAGGTCGCTCTTATTGACGCCGCCGGTGCCGCGGATCTCACTGTCGATGGTGGCGATATAGCCTGCGCCATCGACGGTGCCGTCGCCGACGCGAATCAGCGTATTGGCGGTGTCGGTGGTGATGGCATCGCCTGCCACGCGGTAGCCATCGGTGGCAAACTGCGCGCCGCTGATGATCACATCACCCAGACTGTTATCCACGGTGACATTGCCTGCCACCCCCTGGAAGACGGCGAAAGCGGCATCGGTGAACGGAGCGTTCAGCGCGCCTTCCGGTGTGGATTCATCGGTGGTCCAGTTATCGTTGCCGTGGCTGGATTGCCAGATACCGTCGCCGCCGTTGATCACGCCGTTGTTTTTCAGTTCGCCATTTTCACCGCCGGTGCCGTCCCAGAAGCGCAGCGTCAGACCGCCGTGGTTCACCAGGTTGACCTGATTGTTAACCGATGTCTGCACGTACAGACTGTCTGCCGCCGTCGGGGCGTTGGCAATGTCCATCACGTTGTTGGTCAGCGTGCCGGAGTAGTTAATGACGCGATAGACGCCGACATCAAAATTGCCGCCGGGTGAGGTTTCAATGTTGAGCTTGCCGTCGAGTACCAGATCGCCGTTGACGTTAATCAGGTCGTTGAAGGCTCCGCCCGGGGTATACGCCTGGCCAAACTGATAATCCAGCTGCGACAGCTCATTCAGCGTCAGAGCACCGGTGGTCAGTTTGCCGACGCTGTTAAGTGTGGAACCGGCGGTAATATGGCCGTTATCCGCAACATTCACCGCGCCGCCAATAATGCCGTTGCCGCCCAGCGTTGCGCCCGCCTTGACCGTTACGTCACCGGTCGCTGCCGCCTGATTACCGTTGACCAGCAGTACGCCCTCATCGACCGATGTGGTGCCGGTCCAGGTGTTGTCGCCGGTTAAGGTCAGCGTTCCGTCGCCGATTTTCACCAGATTGCCGCTGTCACCGCTGATGATGCCGCTGATGGTGTCATCCAGCGCCAGATTACCGAGGGAAAGGGTTTTATCGCCCAGTACAACGTTGCCCGCGCCGGACAGCGAACCGATAGACGTCGCGCTGTCGACGTTGCTGACATCCACGTTGCCGCCGGAGAGGTTTTTCACGGTAGTCATTTCCGCCAGCGCCCGATCGGCAAAGGACATCAGTCCACTGTTGGTCACCGTTGCGCTGCCGCCGCTGGCATCCTCTTCCAGCGCCAGCGTACTCGCTTCTGACACGTTAATGGTCGACTGTCCTGCGGTTGCATTGCCTGCAATCAGCGCCTTTGCTGTGCCGTTCAGATTCAGCGTCGCGTCGGCGGCAGTGACCGTGTCTTTTAGCGTTAACAGGCTGTCGGCAATGTCCAGCGTCAGGGATTGCAGACCGGTTGCTGCGCCGCTGATGTTCAGCGTCGCGCCTTTCGTTACGCTCACCGTGCTGCTGGCGTTACTACCAAATGTTCCCGTCTGGCTGGCATTTACCGTGACGTTGTGAGCTTGTCCGGTACCTTCAATCAGCGTCGTGCCCTGATAGCTGTTAGCCCGATCGAGCGACAGCGTGCTGGCCGCATCATGGGTACTACTGGTGACTTTCAGGTTGCCCGCGCCCGCGATATCGCCAACAGGGGAGAAGTGGTGCGAATTCAGATCAAACACGGCATTCGCACCAGACGTGCCCAGGGTGAGAGTGCGCTGAGTGGTGAAATCTGCGCCCAGCTGTAGCGTTGAACCGTTGTTGATAGTGACGCCGGTTCCCGCCTGGCCCAGATTGTTATCCGTCGAGATTTGTAGCGTGCCGCCATCGATACGCGTGCCGCCATGATACGTGTTGTCGCCACTGAGGATTAGACGTCCCTGGTCGGTTTTGACCAGCGTCAGGCTATCCGCACTGTCACCTTCGCGGATCGTCGATTCGATCGTTGCGGTGAAGTTATCGCCTGCGCCACCGGCACCGACGCGCAGCATCAGCTCATTGCTGCCCGCGGTGGTTTCCCATGCGTTTAGCGCATCGCCTTTGATGACATAGCCGTCCGCGTCAAACTGCGCGCCAGAGAACTGAACGTTGCCCGCGCTCTGATCGACCTCGACCGTACCGGCGTTGCCGGTAAAGACCGCGAAGGCTTTTTGCGCCCACGGCGCGTTACCGATACCGTCCTGCTGTGTCCAGTTGTTATCGCCCAGGCTGCCGATCGCCATCCATTTGCCATCGCCACCGTCGATTTTGCCGTTGCCTTCAATCCCGGTTTTACCGTGGTTTTCGCCCGTCTGTGCGCCATCCCAGAACTGCAGCGTGACGCCATTGGCGTTGACCAGGTTGACCTGTTTATCCAGCACCGTCTGGACGAAAATGTTGCTCTTATCCTGGCCCACCGGAATGTCGCCTAACGCCAGCGTCTGGTTGTCGAGCGTACCGCCGTAGTTATAGAGACGGTAGACGCCTGGGCCAAACGTGCCGCCTGCGCTTTGGCTGACGTTCAGCGTGCCGTCGAGCAGCAGATTGCCGGCGACATCAACCAGATCGTTTTGTGCGCCGCCGGGCACGAAGGCTTGTCCCAGTTCAAACGCGGAGGTGGTTTTGCTACCCAGTTGCAGGCTACCGTTGATCTTCAGCGTCCCCGCGCCGCCGTCGCCTGCGCTAAGGGTGGTGGCGTCATTCATCACGACGTCGCCGCCGAGGGTGCCGGTGCCGCCCAGGGTTGCAATGCCGTTCACGGTGGTCATGCCCGTCGCGGCAGACTGATCGCCATTGACCAGCAGTGTGCCGTTGTCGACGGTGGTCTCCCCTTTATAGCTGTTGGCGCCGGTTAAACGGGTGATACCTTTACCGATTTGCTCCAGCGCGCCGATACCAGAAATCACTCCGTTAAGCAGGACGTTGTTGCTGCGATTCACGGTCAGAATACCGTCATCAATGATCTGCGAAACCGGGTTGATTCCGCCCGTCGTACCGCCCTGACCGAGATGTAAAATCCCGCCCTGATTGATCGTAGTGGAACCGCTGTAGCTATTGTCGGTGGTGAACACCGTCGTGCCACCCGTTGCGCGGACAAAGTTGCCGCTACCGCTGATGGTGCCCTGATAAATCTGGCTGTCAGCGTCATTGCCCTGCGTATCAAAGATGATATTGCTGGCCTTACCGCTGGTGGTAATGCTGTAGTTGCCAATGGTCGCGCCGGTATTACTGGCATCGCGATGGTCGCCCGTGCGCAGCGTCGCGCCGTCGTTAACGGCCAGGGTGCCGTCAGTCAGCGTCAGGCTATTCACGATGCGCATATCCGCCTGTGCGCCCGTCAGCGTTAAGGTATTCCAGCCGCTGCCAATGTGGGTTCCCAGACTGAGGTCATCCGCCAGCAGCGTACCGATATTACCCCTGGTGTTTGTGAAGGTGAGGGCGTTACCCGTACCGGCGAGCGTGGTGATGTGGCGCGTGTTCGCCAGCGATACGTTGCCGATGTTGGCCTTGTTGTTGGTTGTCCCCGCGAAGTTCACCTCCCCGGCGAACGTTCCGCTGTTCCAGATAAAACGATCGCTACCGGCGCCGGTATTGATGACGCCACGCGTATTGCCGCCGCTGATGTTGATGGTGTCATTGCCTTTACCGGACTGAATCGCGACATCCTGATCGGTGGCGGCGAGGATCGTGCCGCTGTTGGTGATGGTTTTGCTGCTGTCGCCACTGGCATCCACTACCGGACCCTTCACGCTGTTGGAGGTGATGTTGCCGCTGTTAGTGATGGCGGAAACGTCTTTTGCCAGAATGGCTGAACCGCCCGTCGCGTCCTGAATGGTAATATCGGCGCGGGTGGTCAGTCTGCCGTTGGTGCGGGCATCGATCCCGTTCCCCGTGGCGTTTCCGGTATCGTTGTGTACCAGCACGGTGTAACCGGTGCCGATAACCAAATCGCCGGTCGCGTTGTCGCCGTTCTCTTTCATGAAGGCAAAGCCTGATCCAGAGCCAGTGACGTTGAGCATATTATTGGCGCCGTCTTTCACGTTCAGCGCCACGCTGGTGCGGATCCCCGGACCGTCGTTGGCGTTAATCGTGACGTCGTTCAGCGTGATATCCGAACTTTCGGCATGGTTCTGAATGCCTGCGCCGCTGCCCAATGCGCTGATGGTGACGCCTTTGGCGGTCAGCGACCCCGCACCGGCTTCAAGGCGAATCCCATCCGCCGTGCCGTTGGTCGTAATGGTATCGGCTAATCCACCGGTTCCCGCAGTGATATTCAGCGTTGCGCCATTGGTCAGCAGCACGCCTGCGGTACCGTCATCGACCTCAATCGCGCCCAGCTTTTTGATCTGCGCATCTTTGCCAGAGGCGCGAACGCCAATCCCGTTGCTGACATGCAATGCCTGGGATGCGTTGTTGGTTAACCGTCCTCCTTCTTGCACGTCAACACCGATACTGTCTTTACTGGCGAGATCGATAACCGCGTCCTGTTGCAGAACGATGTTGCCGAGATTCTTCGCCACATAGGCGATGACGTTCAGCCCAGTATCCAGGGATTTAATGATGGCGCTGGAGTTAAGAATGGTTTCGACAGGGGTACCCTGTTTGTTACCGTTCAACTGATGCGCCTGACCATCGACAATCCCGGCAGTGGTATTTGAGCCGGTCAGTTCAATAAGGGTCTTATCGCTGATGGTGCCTTCTGCGCCCCCTTCGAGCAGCAGTGCCGCCGCACCGTTGCCGCTTACCGTAAATGTTGCTTCACCCGTATCCACGGTGCTGCCTTTACCGGTCGCGAAGACGCCAATTGATTTTTCGCCCGTTAAGGTCATCTCGAGTTTAGATAGCTGGTGCGTCAGCGGGTCGAACGTATTGCCGGCAAAGTTTGCGCCATTCGCAATGCGGAATAACGTGGTGCGCGCCTGACCGTTATCGTTCATAACGGCTTCGCCGATATTGGCGGTCGCGCCTTTGCCGTACAGGTAGTAGCCTATTTGATCGCTATTGTTGAACAGCGGACTGCTGGTACTGTTAATGTTAGCCACCGCGTTATCGCGGACATGAACGCCAATGTTGCCGACTTCATCCAGCGTGATTGTGGAATACACGTCGACGGTGGCCTGGGATGTGGTACTTCCCTCAGCCCAGATCGCATAGTTACGGTTTGATGTGCCGCCGTCGCCCGCGACCGTGATCGCCCCTGTATCGCTGGATGTTACATGCGCGTTCTTCGAACTGGCGGTCAGATGGATACCGATGTTGTTGTGGCCGTTGACGGTAATCTCGCCGTCGTTGCGGATCTGCTGGCCGTTTTCGCTGCCGCTGTCGCGCACGGAAATACCGAAGTTCTGGCTGGTGCCGGACGACGAGTCGCCATTGAGGGTGATTTTACCCGTGTTGATCACGTTCCCGGTGGCGTTGCCGACCAGGATCCCCGCCGCGTTACGTACGCCTTTTCCGAGGGTGATCGTTCCGTCATTGGTGACATCGCCTGAGCTTCGGGTCAGGATCCCGGCGCTGGGGCTGGCACCGCCGCCCATCGCAACATCGTCAGCGGGGGTGACGGCATCACGCCCAAGGTAAAGGGTACCGCCAGCAGCGTTTGTGAAGGTGGCATAACCGGACACTTCAACGGCGTAAGCCGTTCCCTTGCCAAATGAGACGCCGTTAGCGCGTCCGTCCACGACGTTAATCTCACCCCTGTTGGTCCCGTTGGTTTGATCGGACAACTGCATACCGATAGCAAGCGTCAGAGAACTGTTGGGTTTATCGGTTGACCATGGGTCGGCTGCAGCTGCGGTTCCGTAGTTGTTCGTTGTGATGGCCTGGTTAATGGTCCCTTCGTTCACCACGGTGCTGTTTCCCAGCCCCTGCATACCGTAGGCACCGTAACTGCTGACGTTCTGATTACCATCTTTGTCGATAAACAAACCGGAGTTAATCGTGCCGTGGTTAGTGGCACTGGCATCACTGGCCAGCATGCCAATCGCCAACCCTTGTCCGGTAGCGGTTCGCAGCACGTTCAGGGCGCCTTCATTGACGATAGAACCCTCGCCATCGGCCTTCATTGCCCCATTGATACTACCATCGACAGCCAGAGTTGTGCCCGCAACCAATGTGCCTGTGGTGCCCTGGCCATTAGCGTAGATGGCATGCAGTTCCCCTGTGGCCGCCGTGGTGTTATTGGTGTGTGCCTGTCCGTCAGTCCAGACATCGTAATCCCAGGTCAGCAGGTCGGCATTGGTACCGGAGGTCAGCAGTTGATTGATCAGGCTCGCGTAGTAGGTCTGTGCGTCAGAAACTTTACTGATAGCGCCAAAATCCAGCCAGAGCTGGATCTGGCTGATATCTTGCCCGTCGGGGGTTTTGGCGCTCTCACTGCCGGCGCCAACCAGCCAGTTGTTGAAGTTCGCCAGGTCCGCCGTGCTTTTGATGGAAAAGGTGCGGTTACCCGTTTCAACGACATTGCCCTCTTCGTCGTAGCCGTAGGTCATTAAGGTAATGTCTTTGCCAAACACGGTGGTCTGTTTCGAACCGGCAAAGGTTTTGTTCGGAACGACCGGCGCAGCACCAAACTGAATGTAGTTATCGGATTGCCAGTTGACCTTGCTGTTCAGGTCTTGCGCTTTGAGCAGAGAAGAGTCTTTTGCCAGCAGACGGATAGCATTTTCTCTTACTTTCAGTGAATTATCGCCAATATTGAGATTGGCGGTTGCGCCATCTTTGGCAAGGGCAAAGCCAAACTGCTTATAGATTTGCGACACATTGGCATCAAACGTGTTAAGCACGGCATCGCCAATTTGCGAAACGCTAATAAAGTTTGCCAGGCTTGCGGTATCAAACACCTTCAGGGTGGAGGTTGTCTCGGGATCGGCCGGGTCAATCACTTGAAATTCCACGCTTTGCTGCGGGGTAGACGACTGTGTATGACTCAGGTATTCCGCCAGCTCTTCAATTGTGGTGATGGATTTTTGCTCGTGGGCGAGGTTGGTGGCGGTAATAATAATTTTGCCGCTTTCCAGCAGATCCCGGATGGTCGATGATTCCACAATGCCGGTCTGTCCGTAGACTATCGTGGGGATCGCCCCGGTGATATTCAGTTCATTGGCGTTGTTTTGGTTTTCATATAAAAAACCGTAGTTGAATACGTTCTGATGGACGCCAGCCGAAATACCATCCTTGTAATCCACGGCGATATCGCGTGTGTCATCGGCCACGGCAGTGAGAGAAACGCCAGCGAATATACCGGAAACGATAAGCAATCCCGTTTTACGCGAGCTGCTTTTTTTCTTCCCTTTTGATAATTCGGAGGCGACAATCCAAAGCCCGAGCGCCGCATTCCATATGATGTTGTAAATCTTATTCATATATAAACCTCGTCTGACGAATATTTAGATACATTTAGTATCTAAATATGATAAATATTGAGTTGTAGTCATATTTGATATGCAGCAGGTACGGGGCTACTCTGCTCATGAATTTCGAACGATAGAAAGCCTTCCACTTTCGCAGAATTTATTTTTTTCAAAAATCTATTTCTGGAATTTTCCAGAAAATACGATCAGTAGCCAGGAAAAATATTATCAATATTTTTAAAACAGGTAATTTAAAAAGTCTTCCCTGGCAAGAAATGCTTTTAGCTGTTGGCTATTAAGTCCCAGCTTTTGAGAAATGTTAGTTTTGTGTGTACTGATTGTTTTTACACTTCTATTCATAGACAACGCTATCCGGGTAAGCGACCATCCCATTGATATCATTATCATAATCCTGAATTCAATTTCCGTTATTGCTCTTTTAGGTACAGGAAAAGCTCCTTTAACAAAGTTCCTGTAAGTGATAAAAAAAGAAAGTTTCTCACTAAACACTCTTAAAGAAGAATTGGACTCAATTAAAAAACAACCTCTGCCACACACAATCTCAATCAGCTTATACACTTTTTTTTCAGAAAAGATAATAACGGGTTGCTTCATGTTTCTTACTAATCCTGAATATCTTAATAAGTTTTTTTCATCAGGAGAAACTATAACCACATCAGAATTACGAACAGATACAGAATCATGCAAAAGACCATCACTGGTCAAAGGGACATGAATAACATCAACGGACAAAAAACAACGAAGTAACACTTCTTTTATTCCCGTAAAGATAAGCACTGACTCCCCTAAAAAAAATACCCTGTACATTACTATCCTTCTTAGTACATGAAAGCAGTAAATTAATTTACAGTACTCAATTGAAAGTATGTGAACGCATTTTTATCTTTTGTGACTTCAATATAACATTACAGGTAAATAGCTTTTTTGGGTAAATCGTTTATATCTTTAATTTAATACTAATTTGATAGTTTTTAACTATCAAATATGAGGAAACGATCGTTAAAACAATTAACCAATAAGATAAATCCTAACGCGTAATAAAAGTAAACAATTAAAATCAATTAGTTATAAGTTTATCTCATGATAATTATAAAAAATAAGAAAAATCTTAACTCTGTGCCTTCCATAGCCGTATGCTAAATTTATTAATCTTGCTGAAATAACTGACGAATTAAAATCACAAAAAAAACATAAAAAAACATAAAAAAAACATAAAAAACAAAATAAAGTTAAAAATTGGAACAAAATTCCAAAATTTGCATTTCGTGCTTTTTTTTGTTAAGTAAAGAGAACTTATTTCAGATTACTGGATACCAGACGGTCTAGTGTTCCTCGCCACCGTTCAGCTATAGATTTACCAGAGCCTGCAATTTCAGGGCTGCGTCATTTCGGAGCACAACGTTCATCACTAGCTACACCAGCATGACCGTTAAGTGGTTTCCCGGCAGCAGTCTTCGCATGCGCTGCAAAATTTACAGTGCCAGCTGGGATTAATCGCCGGTGGAGAGGCTGGAAGACGGGCTGCAACGGCAGCCGGTCTCCGGACCAGCGCAGATACTCTTCTTCGCAGGGTGGTCAATACACCAGAGACGAAGCCGCCTTGCACGCCCCATGTTGGTATCGACGAGTGGGCCTAGCACCGGGGTCATCGCTACGGCACGTTAATAGTCAATCTTGATACTCACCGTCCCCTGGTTCTGCTTCCCAGACGCGGCCGGCGTGCATTGGCATCCTGGTTCAGAAAATATCATGAGATACAGGTAGTATCACGGGATCGCGGTGGCATCTATGCTATGGCTACTAGGGAAGGCGTACCCCAGGCAAGGCAAGTGGCAGATCGCTAGCATCTGCTGAAAAATATAGGTGATGCGCTCGAACGGATGATGTACAGACATATGCCTCTGATACGCATTGTTGCCAGTGAGTTGTCACCAAAGAAATAACCTGAGCCGGAACCATCTGTGCCTGTACCCTCGTTCCGTCGTCCGGAACGCCTTAAACAGCAGACCCGCAATAAACGGTATCAGCGCTGGACGGAAGTGATGGCCCTGCATAATAAGGGATGTGTGTTCAGGGAAATATCCCGCATCACCGGCTTATCACGAGTGACAGTCAGTCGCGGGGTACAGTCAGGTGCATTCCCTGAAATGTCGATCCGGCTTCCAAAGCGAGGCCTTCTTGACCCATGGAGAGAGTGGTTAGAAGAGCAACGTGAAAGGGGTAATTATAATGCAAGCCGGATATGGCGTGAAATGGTGGCGAGGGGATTTACAGGCAGTGAAACCATCGTCAGGGACGCCATTGCCAGATGGCGTCAAGGCTGGATACCTCCGGTTACTGCCACCGCCCGACTTCCTTCCGCTTCCCGTGTAAGCCAATGGTTGATGCCATGGCGAATAATAGGGGCTGAAGAAAATTATGCATCCCGCTTTATCAGTCTGATGTGTGAAAAATAGCCACAACTGAAAATAGCGCAGCAACTGGCTCTGGACTTCTACCGGATCCTGAAAACCAAAAACAAGCCACAGCTAAGCAACTGGTTCACCCGTGTCAGCGAAAGTGGTTCAACGGAACTTCAGCGTGTAGCTGCGGGGATGGAACCCGTAAATACGGGTGATAGTCTCCTTACCTCCAGCAAGCTGAGTTTGTTATGCCATACAATTCTCTCAGGGACTGGCTGCTCTCGTTGTCTAAAATCCCCAGTCACAGAACCTCACCGTGTATCACAATGAGTTGATTAAACTCATAATGATACGCAGAGTGCTCATCGCTAAAGGTCGGATCCCTCTCCCAACAGGCAATATTATTATCTCCGTCACACTTCCCTTTTCTCACGGCTCAACTTTGCGCTTCTGGCGTAATTCTTGCCTGATTTAACGGTTGTTCAGGAACCGAAAAGTCAAATCAAGGGGATCTTTATGGATGCACGGGAAGCAACCGCTACCGGTGAGTCATGTATGCGCGTGGATGCCATTGCTAAAGTGACCGGGCGGGCTCGATATACTGATGATTACATGATGGCTGGCATGTGTTATGCCAAATACGTTCGCAGCCCGATTGCCCATGGTTACGCCACCAGCATCAACTGTGACGAGGCGAAAAGCCTGCCCGGGGTACTGGCTGTGTTTACCTGGGAAGATGTGCCGGATATTCCCTTCGCCACGGCAGGACACGCCTGGACGCTGGATGAGAACAAACGCGACACCGCCGACCGTTTTCTGTTGACCCGTCACGTACGCCATCATGGCGATGCGGTCGCGATTGTCGTGGCAAGAGATGAGTTAACCGCAGAGAAAGCAGCCCTGCTGGTAAATGTGGAATGGGAAAAACTCCCGGTGATTACCACGCCAGAAGCAGCCCTGACGCAGGACGCCGTCTCCATTCACCCTGGCGGCAATCTGCTCAATCGCAGTGAAATGTCCACGGGGAATGTCCAGCAGGCCATTGATGCTGCGGATTATCAACTCCAGGGGCATTACCAGACGCCGGTGATTCAACATTGCCATATGGAAAGCGTCACCTCATTTGCCTGGATGGAAGATGACTCGCGAATATCCATCGTCTCCAGCACGCAGATCCCACATATCGTACGACGGGTCGTGGGCCAGGCGCTGGACATTCCGTGGTCATGCGTGCGGGTTATCAAACCGTACGTCGGCGGCGGATTTGGCAACAAACAGGATGTGCTGGAAGAACCGATGGCCGCCTTCCTGACCCGTAAACTGGGCGGAATACCGGTAAAAGTCTCTCTCAGCCGTGAAGAGTGTTTTCTCGCGTCCCGTACCCGTCATGCGTTCACGATTGATGGACTGATGGGGCTCAATCGCGACGGTACGTTGAAAGGCTATCGTCTGGATGTTCTGTCCAATACCGGCGCTTATGCCTCACACGGGCACTCGATCGCCTCGGCGGGCGGCAACAAAGTGGCCTATCTCTATCCCCGTAGCGCATACGCTTACCGTTCCACAACCTGCTATACCAATCTTCCTTCTGCTGGCGCGATGCGTGGCTACGGCGCGCCGCAGGTGATCTTTGCTGTGGAATCGATGCTGGATGACGCCGCGACGGCGCTGGGTCTCGACCCGCTTGAGGTTCGACTGCGTAATGCGGCCTGCGAAGGCGACACGAATCCGATTACCGGCAAACAGATCTACAGCGCGGGGCTCCCGGAATGTCTGCAAAAAGGCCGCGCGCTGTTTGAGTGGGACGCCCGTCACGCTGAATGTCTGCACCAGCAAGGCAACATCCGCCGGGGCATTGGCGTCGCCTGCTTTAGCTATACCTCCAACACCTGGCCGGTCGGCGTGGAGATCGCCGGTGCCCGCCTGCTTATGAATCAGGATGGGACAATCAACGTTCAGAGCGGAGCCACGGAAATCGGTCAGGGGGCAGATACCGTCTTCTCACAGATGGTGGCGGAGACACTCGGCGTGCCGGTCAGCGATGTGCACGTCATTTCAACCCAGGATACCGATATTACCCCGTTCGACCCTGGCGCATTTGCCTCTCGCCAGAGCTATGTCGCCGCGCCAGCGCTGCGTAAGGCGGCAATACAACTGCGCGATAAGATCCTCCATCACGCTGCCGACATGCTGCATCAGTCCGTCATGAGTCTGACGTTGACGGCAGGCCACATCGTCCTTACCGATCGACCAGACTCTCCGTTGCTGTCATTAAAAGAGCTGGCGATGGATGCGTTTTACCATCCGGAACGCGGCGGCCAACTGTCAGCGGAATGCTCGGTGAAAACCACCACTAACCCACCGGCGTTTGGCTGCACGTTTGTCGATCTGAGCGTCGATATCGCACTGTGCAAGGTCACGATCAACCGTATCCTCAATGTCCACGATTCAGGCCATATTCTGAACCCACAACTGGCGGAAGGTCAGGTGCACGGCGGGATGGGAATGGGCATTGGCTGGTCACTGTTTGAAGAGATGATCATCGATGCGGAAAGTGGTCTGGTGCGTAACCCGAATCTCCTTGATTACAAAATGCCGACCATGCCTGACCTGCCGCAACTGGAGAGCGCATTCGTTGAAACGCAGGAGCCGCAATCGGCGTATGGGCATAAATCCCTCGGCGAGCCGCCCATTATTCCTGTTGCTGCAGCCATTCGTAACGCGGTGAAAATGGCCACAGGCGTTGCGATTGATACGCTGCCACTGACGCCAAAACGGTTGTATGCGGAGTTCCACCAGGCTGGCTTGATTTGAGGATATGACCATGTTTGACTTTGCTTCTTATCATCGCGCTTCAGACATTGCCGAGGCGATCAGCCTGCTGGCGCGCTATCCGCAGGCGAAACTGCTCGCTGGCGGAACCGACGTATTGATCCAGCTCCATCATCATAATGCGCGTTACCATCATATCGTTGATATTCATGATCTGCCCGAATTACAAGGCATTACCCTGACGAAGGAAGAGGGGCTGCGTATCGGTTCCGCCACCACCTTTAGCGAGATTATTGAGCATCCCGTCGCGCAACGACATCTGCCAGCCCTGTGTGCGGCAGCCACCTCCATCGCCGGACCGCAAATCCGTAATGTCGCCACCTACGGCGGGAATATCTGCAATGGCGCAACCAGCGCAGACTCGGCGACGCCAACGCTGATTTATGACGCCACGCTTGAGATCACCTCGCCAGAGGGGGTGCGTTTTACCAGCATCAACGGTTTTCACACCGGTCCCGGAAAAGTCGCTCTTGAGCAAGATGAAATCCTTGTTGCCTTTCATTTCCCAGCGCAGCCCAGGACGGATACCGGCAGCGCGCATTTTAAATATGCCATGCGCGATGCGATGGATATCTCGACCATTGGTTGTGCAGCACGATGCCAGTTGGATAACGGCAGCGTCAGAGAACTTCGCCTGGCGTTCGGCGTTGCGGCTCCCACACCCGTCCGCTGTCAGCATGCGGAGAGCGCGGCGCAAAATGCGCCATTGACCCACCAGACGCTGGACGCGATCGCCGAATCCGTTCTGCAGGATGTCGCCCCACGCTCTTCCTGGCGGGCAAGTAAGGAATTTCGTCTGCATCTCATCCAGACGATGACCCGGAAGGTTGTTACTGAGGCCGTTGTCGCGGCCGGAGGAAAACTGCAATGAATGACACGAACCGAATCACGCTGGAATGCGTCATTAATGATCACCCTTTTCAGCTCAGCATCATGCCGGGGATGCCGCTCTCTGAACTCCTGCGTGAACAAGGATTGCTGAGTGTCAAACAGGGATGCGGTGTCGGTGAATGCGGGGCCTGTACGGTGCTGGTTGATGGCACGGCCATCGACAGTTGCCTGTACCTTGCCGCGTGGGCAACAGGAAAACAGATCCGTACACTGGAAGGTGAATCGGCTGGCAGTCAGCTCTCGCGTGTTCAGATGGCGTATGCGACATCCGGCGCCGTGCAGTGTGGCTTCTGCACGCCGGGTCTGATTATGGCGACCACCGCATTGCTGGCAAAGCCGCGGGAAAAACCATTAACCATTCTGGAGATCCGTCGCGGCCTGGCGGGAAATCTGTGCCGTTGCACCGGTTATCAGATGATTGTCGATACCGTCCAGCGCTGCACAGAGCCTGAATAATTAACGCCTCATCCTTCAGGTTGCCTCCGGGTCAGTAGCGTTCACACACTAGCCCCCTGATGCAACCTGAACGCGCCTGCATGAATAGTTACGCGTTCAACAGCTCATACTTTTTGATCTTGCGATAAAGCGTAGCAATGCCGATGCCTAACTCATCCGCCACCTGTTTTTTGTTGGAGTGGCGGGATAGCGCTTCGCGAATCATCTGCTTTTCCATCTCTTCCAGCGCGGTTCCGCCGGTGTCCTCAGACAGCAACTGCGCCGCATGAGCGACCGCGCCAACGGATTCTGGCGCTTTACCGTTGTTGATCAGGTTTGGCGGTAAAAGCGTACTGTCGATCACCTCGCCAGAAGGAACCACGTTGACCAGGTATTCCATCAGGTTGCTTAATTCACGCAGATTTCCTGGCCATTGATGGTGTCTGAGCAGGGTCACCACATCCGGTGCAATTCCCGGATAGACCAGCCCTAAACGGCGAGTATGCAGATGCAGGAAATAGTGCACCAGTAGTTCAATATCGTCCTGTCGTTCACGTAGCGGTGGCAGGGTCAGTGGGATGACGTTCAGTCGATAGAACAGATCTTCGCGGAATTTGCCTTCGGCGATAAACTGCCCAAGGTTCTGATTGGTGGCGGAAATAATGCGGATATCGACCTGAACCGGACTGCTCGCGCCAAGCGGCAACACCTCTCTCGCCTCAATTGCCCTGAGCAGTTTAGCCTGTAGCATCAGGGGCATATCGCCAATTTCATCGAGAAATAGCGTTCCACTGTTTGCCGCCTGAATCAGGCCCGTTTTCCCATTGGCGGAAGCGCCGGTAAATGCGCCTTTGACATAGCCAAACAGTTCACTTTCCAGCAACGGTTCCGGTATCGCCGCGCAGTTGATGGCGATAAACGGTTTATTGCGTCGTTCACTCAGTTTGTGAATGGCGCGCGCGACCACCTCTTTTCCGGTACCGCTTTCCCCCACAATCATGACGCTGGACGGACTGGGGGCAATACGACCGATCAGCCGCTTAAGCTGGCGCATGACCCGGCATTCACCCACCAGTTGTTCAATATGCGGTTCATCGGTGGCAATCGATACAGAGGAACTGGTATGCGACTGATGGAAGGCCATCAGGAATAATTGCCGTCCCTGCACATGATGCAACTGACCAATGATCAGTTCACTTTTATCATCCCAGGAGACGATATGCTGCATATGTCCGTGAGTGAAATTACTTTCAAACGTTAATGGCCGAAACCTGACCGACTTTCCCACCATATTATTCTGCGCCGCGCCAAAAATTTTTAACGCGGTTTGATTCGCGAACTGTACACGGTTATCTTCATCAATGACCAATACACCTTGATCCATATTCTCGATCATTGTCGAAAATATTTTACTGATGTTGTCGCTGCTACTCTGGTCTTCAAGAAGTTTTGAAACAAAAATGGTGGATATATGGCGAACATAATCTGAAAACTCACGCAGGTTGTCATTGATATGTTCCTGCTGTTCATGCGTTACGGCAATCAAACTGATCACGCCTACACAGCGGTCCTGCAGAATGACCGGTGTTCCCAGAAAAGCCTTCTCGCGACAATTATCTTTGCTATCACAGCCTTCGCACAACGGGTCAAAGCGGGAATGCGTCACGACTTTTTCTTTTTTACTTTCCAGTACATAGCGCAACAGTCTGGAGTTACCGCTCAACGGGCGTCCGAGGTATTTCCCGTAAGCGCCGGTTCCCGCAACGCGGCAGAGGTTATCATCGACGATCTCAACTTCGAGTTGCAAAACGCTGGCAAGCATTCTGGCGAAACGCTGAATTGTAGGTTGAATCTGCATCAAAACGGACTGCGTTGTTGCAAGCACCATAGTCTTACCTTCCGGAATCACTTAAATGATTGATCATTGAAGACATTGATGGTTCGTAGAATATAAGGATACTAACTCAGACAAAATTTGCTTTGATAAAAACACAGGCTCTTTATCATTTTATAATGAAAATATGCAAGAGAAATCACATTTCTATATCAATATGAGAATCAGCGGGGTGAGTTTATCAAACTGACGGTATTTACTCTTCTTTCGGGTATTATTCTGTCAGTCGGTTCATTGACAAATTGCGCTATTTATTAAGCCAAACGTTTTCGTATATTCATGGCGAATTACAGATAGCCTTATTCTGTGATCCGTACCACATATTGCCTGATGAATTCCCATTTATCCGCCGCCGGATTCATTTTGGCACGCTTATTGTTAGTCCCTGGTATATCGGTGATGCCGCTTGTCATTACCGCGAATAAGCCACCTTGCCGTCATTCCACTACCAGGACCTTACAATGAAAACTGTTAATGAGCTGATAAAGGATATCAATTCGCTGACCTCACACCTTCACGAGAAGGATTTTTTGCTAACGTGGGAACAGACGCCGGATGAACTGAAACAAGTCCTGGACGTCGCTGCTGCGCTGAAGATGCTGCGTGCCGAAAACATCGCGACCAAAGTCTTCAATAGTGGATTAGGGATTTCCGTTTTCCGCGATAACTCCACCCGTACCCGCTTCTCTTATGCGTCCGCCCTTAATCTGCTCGGCCTGGCTCAGCAGGATCTGGACGAAGGAAAATCACAAATCGCGCACGGCGAAACCGTCCGCGAAACGGCCAATATGATCTCCTTCTGCGCCGACGCCATTGGTATTCGCGACGACATGTATCTTGGTGCGGGCAACGCCTATATGCGTGAAGTTGGTGCCGCGCTGGATGACGGCTACAAACAGGGCGTGCTGCCGCAGCGTCCGGCGTTAGTTAACCTGCAATGCGATATCGACCACCCGACGCAGGCGATGGCGGATCTGGCCTGGCTGCGTGAACATTTTGGTTCGCTGGAAAACCTTAAGGGTAAAAAAATCGCCATGACCTGGGCCTACTCACCCAGCTACGGCAAACCCCTCTCCGTGCCACAAGGTATTATCGGTCTGATGACCCGCTTCGGTATGGACGTCACCCTGGCACATCCGGAAGGATATGACCTGATTCCGGACGTGATTGAAGTGGCGAAAAACAACGCGAACGCGTCCGGCGGCAGCTTCCGCCAGGTCACCAGCATGGAAGAAGCCTTCAAAGATGCCGACATCGTCTATCCGAAATCATGGGCACCTTACAAAGTGATGGAAGAGCGTACCGAACTTCTGCGCGCCAATGACCACGCAGCCCTGAAAGAGCTGGAAAGACAGTGCCTTGAGCAGAACGCGAAGCATAAAAACTGGCACTGCACTGAAGAAATGATGCAACTCACCCGCGACGGCGAAGCGCTGTATATGCACTGTCTGCCAGCGGATATCAGCGGCGTCTCCTGCAAAGAAGGGGAAGTCACCGACGCCGTATTCGAAAAATACCGCATCGCGACGTACAAAGAAGCCAGCTGGAAGCCCTACATCATCGCCGCGATGATCCTCTCCCGCAAATATCCGAAGCCTGGCGTGCTGCTGGAGCAGTTGTTGAAAGAAGCGCAACCGCGCGTGAAATAACCCCCAGAGCCGACCTGTCGGTCGGCTCTCCTTTCCGGAGGCCAAAAGGATAGGATATGTCCGTTTTCTCATTGAAGATCGATATTGCCGACAATCGCTTTTATAACGGTGAAACGTCGCCCCTTTTTTCGCAAAAACAGGCCAAAGCCGCTCGTCAGTTTCATCAAAAGATCGCTGGCTACCACCCAACGCCGCTCTGTGCGCTGGATGACCTTGCCTGCCTGTTCGGCGTGAAGAAAATTCTCGTCAAAGATGAATCAAAACGCTTCGGACTGAACGCGTTCAAGATGCTCGGCGGAGCCTGGGCCATCGCCTGCCTGCTGTGCGAGAAATATCATCTTGATATTGAGACGCTCTCTTTCGAGCAACTCAAAAACGCCATCGGCGAAAAAATGACGTTTGCCACCACCACCGACGGTAATCACGGTCGCGGTATTGCCTGGGCGGCACAACAGCTCGGACAACATGCGGTGATTTACATGCCGAAAGGCTCGGCGCAAGAGCGCGTGGACGCCATTCTCAACCTCGGCGCAGAGTGCATCGTCACCGACATGAACTATGACGATACCGTCCGTCTGACCATGCAGCACGCCCAACAAAACGGCTGGGAAGTGGTGCAGGACACCGCCTGGGAAGGTTACACCAAAATCCCTACCTGGATTATGCAGGGCTACGCCACGCTGGCCGATGAGGCCGTTGAGCAAATGCGTGCCCTGGGCGTCACGCCGACCCACGTGCTGTTACAGGCTGGCGTGGGTGCCATGGCGGGCGGCGTGCTGGGCTACCTGGTCGACGTCTATGGCCCGCAAAACCTGCACAGCATTATCGTCGAACCCGACAAAGCGGACTGCATTTATCGTTCCGGCGTGAAAGGCGACATCGTCAACGTCGGGGGCGATATGGCGACCATCATGGCCGGTCTGGCCTGTGGTGAACCTAACCCGCTCGGCTGGGAAATTCTGCGCAACTGCGCCACCCAATTTATCTCCTGCCAGGACAGCGTCGCCGCGCTGGGCATGCGCGTGCTGGGTAATCCTTTTGGCAGCGACCCACGCGTGATCTCCGGAGAGTCCGGCGCCGTAGGGTTGGGCGTTCTGGCTGCCGTCCATCATCACCCGCAGCGCCAGGCCCTAATGGACAAACTGGCGTTAGATAAAGATGCCGTTGTGCTGGTCATCAGTACTGAAGGCGATACCGATGTGAAGCACTACCGAGAAGTGGTCTGGGAAGGCAAACATCCGGTCGCACTGTAACCCCTATTGAAAAACGCTCCCCAGGAGATTCGGGAGCGAACACTGGAGAAAAGTCATGGCTAAGCACATTCCTTTTAAACTGATTCTTGAAAAAGCAAACGACTACAAAGAAGACATGACGCGTTTCCTGCGCGACATGGTCGCCATTCCCAGCGAAAGCTGCGATGAAAAACGTGTTATCCATCGCATCAAACAAGAAATGGAGAAAGTCGGTTTCGATAAAGTCGAGATCGATCCGATGGGTAATATTCTGGGGTACATCGGCCATGGTCCGCGCCTGGTCGCAATGGACGCGCATATCGACACGGTCGGTATCGGCAACATCAACAACTGGAATTTCGATCCCTATGAAGGGATGGAGACCGACGAACTGATCGGCGGACGCGGCACGTCTGACCAGGAAGGCGGCATGGCGTCCATGGTTTACGCCGGGAAGATCATAAAAGATCTCGGCCTGGAAGATGAGTACACGCTGCTGGTCACCGGTACGGTACAGGAAGAGGACTGCGATGGTCTGTGCTGGCAGTACATCATCGAGCAATCCGGTATCCGTCCGGAATTTGTCGTCAGCACCGAACCGACCGATTGCCAGGTTTATCGTGGACAGCGCGGACGCATGGAAATACGCATTGATGTGCAGGGAGTTAGCTGCCACGGTTCCGCCCCGGAACGCGGTGATAATGCCATCTTCAAAATGGGCCCAATCCTCAACGAGTTGCAGGAATTGTCACAACATCTGGCCTGGGATGATTTCCTCGGTAAAGGGACCTTAACCGTTTCCGAAATCTTCTTCACCTCACCCAGCCGCTGCGCCGTGGCGGACAGTTGCGCTGTCTCTATCGACCGTCGTCTGACCTGGGGTGAAACCTGGGAAGGCGCGCTGGAAGAGATCCGCGCCCTGCCGGCAGTGAAAAAAGCCAATGCGGTGGTCTCGATGTACAACTATGACCGCCCCTCCTGGACCGGGCTGGTTTACCCGACTGAATGCTACTTCCCAACCTGGAAAGTGGAAGAAGATCACTTCACCGTCAAAGCGCTGGTCAATGCCTATGAAGGCCTGTTCGGCAAAGCGCCGGTGGTCGACAAGTGGACGTTCTCCACCAACGGCGTATCGATTATGGGACGTCACGGTATTCCGGTGATCGGTTTTGGTCCGGGTAAAGAACCCGAAGCCCACGCGCCAAACGAAAAAACCTGGAAATCACATCTGGTGACCTGCGCCGCGATGTACGCTGCCATTCCACTGTCCTGGCTGGCAACGAAATAACGATCCATCTGTCTCCCCCGGTTTACCGGGGGATTTCTGGAGT
Source organism: Citrobacter amalonaticus Y19 (assembly GCF_000981805.1). Taxonomy (NCBI): domain Bacteria; kingdom Pseudomonadati; phylum Pseudomonadota; class Gammaproteobacteria; order Enterobacterales; family Enterobacteriaceae; genus Citrobacter; species Citrobacter amalonaticus. The sequence continues at coordinate 2,778,827 of NZ_CP011132.1, forward strand.
GTGCTATGCGTGTATTGATTAAAAATGGCATTGTCGTTAACGCCGACGGACAGGCAAAACAGGACCTGCTGATTGAGAGCGGCATTGTTCGTCAACTGGACGCGGAGATTACGCCGCCCCCCTCGTGCGAAGTGATTGACGCTGCGGGATGCTATGTTTTTCCCGGCGGCGTTGATGTACATACGCATTTCAATATCGACACCGGACTCGCCCGTAGCTGTGATGATTTTTTTACCGGTACCCGCGCCGCTGCGTGTGGCGGTACAACAACCATTATCGACCATATGGGATTTGGTCCGACGGGCTGTCGCTTGCGTCATCAACTGGAGGTCTACCAGGGGTACGCCGCGCACAAAGCGGCGATCGACTACAGCTTCCACGGCGTCATTCAGCACGTCAATCATGCCATCCTCGACGAGATCCCGATGATGGTGGAAGAAGGCATCAGCAGCTTTAAGCTCTATCTGACCTACCAGTACAAACTCAACGATGATGAAACCTTGCAGGTGCTGCGTCGTTTGCACAAGTCCGGCGCGCTGACCACCGTCCACCCGGAAAACGACGCCGCCATCGCCAGTAAACGGGCCGAATTCATTGCCGCTGGCTTAACGTCGCCACGCTATCACGCCCTGAGCAGACCGCTGGAATGTGAAGCCGAAGCCATCGCCCGGATGATTAACCTTGCGCAGATCGCGGGGAACGCGCCGTTGTACATCGTCCACTTATCCAACGGTCTGGGGCTGGACTATTTACGCCTGGCGAAAGCGAATCACCAGCCCGTGTGGATAGAGACCTGTCCACAATATCTGCTGCTGGATGAACGTCGTTATGACGGGGAAGACGGCCTGAACTTCATTCTCAGCCCGCCGTTACGCAATGTACGTGAGCAGGACAAGCTCTGGTGCGGTATCAGTGACGGCGCCATTGACGTCGTGGCGACTGACCACTGCACCTTCTCAATGGCGCAGCGCCAGCAGATCTCAGGCGGCGATTTCAGCCGCTGCCCGAATGGTTTGCCCGGCGTCGAAAACCGCCTGCAACTGCTCTTTTCCGAAGGCGTGATGAGCGGGCGAATTACCCCTGAGCGCTTTGTTGCGTTAACCAGTGCGATGCCTGCCAGGCTGTTCGGTTTGTGGCCTCAGAAGGGGCTACTGGCACCAGGCTCTGATGGCGATGTGGTGATTATCGATCCTCGCCAGAGCCAGACGATCCATCATGCCCACCTGCACGATAACGCCGATTATTCGCCCTGGGAGGGGTTCCGCTGTCAGGGTGCGATTGTCAGAACGCTGTCGCGTGGCGAAACGATCTTCTGCGATGGCGTCTTTACAGGGAAAGCAGGCCGGGGCCGCTTCTTACGACGTAAGCCGTTTACCCCACCCGGCGCTTGTGAAACAGACAACTGTGTATGATAAGTGAGGAAAAATGAGGAAGAAAATTGTTCTCGCACTGGGTGGTAACGCGCTGGGTGAGGATCTGGCCGGACAGATGCAAGCCGTCAAAATCACCGCGCAGGCCATTGTGGATCTCATTGCGCAGGGTCATGAGGTTATCGTGACTCACGGTAATGGGCCGCAGGTGGGTATGATTAACCAGGCATTCGAAGCCGCGGCAAAAACAGAGGCGCACTCGCCAATGCTGCCGATGTCCGTCTGCGTGGCATTGAGCCAGGGCTATATCGGTTACGATCTGCAAAACGCACTACGCGAAGAATTGCTCTCACGCGGGATGCACAAACCGGTCGCCACGCTGGTGACGCAGGTAGAAGTCGATGCCCACGATCCTGCGTTCCTGAATCCCACCAAACCCATCGGTTCATTCTTCACGCAGCAGGAAGCTGAACAGCTGGAGAAACAAGGTTATACACTCAAAGAAGATGCCGGTCGCGGTTATCGTCGTGTTGTGGCTTCGCCTAAGCCGGTGGACATCATTGAGAAAGAGACCGTCAACGCGCTGGTTGAGGCCGGACAGGTGGTCATTACCGTAGGCGGAGGCGGAATCCCGGTGATTCGTGAGGGTAACCATCTGCGTGGTGCCAGCGCGGTGATCGACAAGGACTGGGCCAGCGCCCGCCTGGCAGAAATGATCGATGCGGATATGCTCATCATCCTGACGGCTGTCGAAAAAGTCGCGATTAACTTTGGCAAAGAAAATGAGCAATGGCTGGATCGTCTGTCGTTGAGTGACGCGGAACGCTTTATCAGCGAGGGGCATTTTGCCAAAGGTTCTATGCTGCCAAAAGTCGAGGCCGCGGCGTCGTTTGCCCGCTCCCGTCCCGGCCGGGAAGCCCTGATTACGGTGCTGAGTAAAGCGAAAGAAGGGATTGAAGGAAAAACCGGAACCGTAATCTGCCAGTAGTCTGATGCGTTTGCCGGGCGCGCGTCGTTCGCCCGGCCTACCATTGACTCCCCGTAGGCCGGATAAACGCAGTGCCATCCGGCAAACCGTTCTACGCCACTTCAAGTACCTCATTCGTTGACGTCACACCCTGATGCATCAGCATCATTAGCGCTTCCAGTACACCGCCGCCTATCGCTCTTGCCTTATCGGAGACGCTGGTAAAATCGGCTGTCTCGCCACGGGGATCGATATCGCCGATCTTAAATCCTCCCACCACCGCCAGACCGTCGCTCAGCAGGCCGCGCACCATCCCCGACAGCGGCGCTTTGATTTCATGCTCCCCAATCCAGGCAATGACGTCCCCCTCTTCCACCAGATCGCCTAGTTTCACCCTGGCGCGCATGATGCCTGCGGCGGGCGCACGGATCACACGCCGTGCGGTATGCCCCATGATATTGCCGGGTATCCCGGTATTTTCCTGCGCGCAACCGGCGTAAATCACCTGCCCCAGCCAGTGTCCACGATTCGTTTCAATCACCGCATGGCAGTCTTCGCCCGCAGTAAACCCAGGCCCCAACGCAATGGTCACGGGAGCCATCTCTTTTCGCGTACCCAGATTTTGTTTCGCCAGAATCGCATCCACTACGCAGACGGGTTTCAGCGCATCGATCAACGAACCTGCGGGATCGACCAGAATCGGGATAAAACCGCGTTCGGCTAACGCCGCCGCTTCTGCCGACGAGGTGGCCAGCCGTGCCGTCACGCCTTCCACGATCATCTCACCATCAAAGACGGCTTGCGCAAAGGCGACACTACGGCGAATGACGGTCGGTTTTTCCACTTCCAGCATGATCACTTTGAAACCGGCATGGAACAATCGCAGCGCTACGCCACTGGCAATATCCCCTGCACCGCGAATCACCACGCGCTGATGGCCGGACGGATGCGCGGCGCGCATCATCAGTCCGCCAGGCGCATTATTTTTGACCTGTAAGATCTCCGCCAGCACGCTGACCGCAATTTCCTGCGGCGTTTCGGCGCCAATGTTGTAACCCACAGGCGCATGCAGGCGGGCAATGTGCTCTTCACCGACACCCTTTTCCCGCAACTGACGCATGAATAACTGCACTTTGCGGCGGCTTGCCAGCAAACCCAACCACGCGACGGGTTGCTCGATCAATTTGTCCAGCGCTTCCCGATCCTGATTATTCGTTGCGATAAGCACAAAGTTGTCCGGACGGATCTCCAGCGCATCCACTGCTGCGGTAAAAGAATCGGCATGTAACAACTGTACCGATGGAGGGAAAGCCTCCGGATTAACACTCTCGCGATAAACATCCGCCACGGCAATATCAAACCCTAACAGCGCCGCCCCCTGGGCAATCGCCCGGTTCACATGCCCGCCGCCGATTAACACCAGTCGCGGGCGCAGGCCGTGTACGCTAATAAAGACCGACATTGCGCCGCCGCAGTCCGAGCCGACGGCATCAGCGCCGTTGCGGGCCATCCGGCCATGAAACATACGCGGCTTTCTCTCCTGTAACGCCAGCAGCGCCTCGGCGATCACCTTGCGCTCCACCATGCCACCGCCGATAGTCCCGACGATAGACCCATCCTGATGTACCAGCATCTGTGCCGAATGGCGGGGCGTGGAACCCCGGCTATCGACAATCTGCGCCAGCGCAAATGGGCGGTTTTGCTCTTCAAGTTTTGCAGCCTCTGTGAAAATATTCATACGAACCTCAATGGATATCCTTTCAGTCACCCGGTGTTCCCGGCGTCGCTATCTCACAAATCTGCGCGCGATTGCAGGCGTTTCCAGTGCATTCCCCAGCCAGATAGCCTGCACATCACCGTCTGATAACGGCTGGATGAGCTCGCGTTCATCAATGGCATTCTCAGATTGAGAAAAACGATTGAGAAACCAGACGCGTCGACTGGCTGGCGGGGCATTTTTGAAAGCCCCCTGTGGGTGCTGAACCAGGCGGATAAGCGCCTTCAGCGATAAGGGGGATCCCTCCGTCAGGCCTGTTATCCCGGCGAACTGCGGCCAGCGATGTACCTGCTCTGCCCCCACACTTTTCCCCAGAAGGTGTCCACCCATAACGGCAATCACGCAGCAACTGCTTTCAGGTATGCAAGGTTCGTGCTCATCTGGCGCTTTAAGCGGCATTCCACGGGCGCCATCTGCCTCGACGAGAACCACGTCACATTCCGAACGCCTGGCCAGAGCATCGATGGCGTCGGGTGAGAAACCACGCGCTTTTCCCAATGGCGCTTTCCACGACCGAAAGCAGGTTATGATGGGTTGCATTAACACCTGATACGGCAGCCCGGCGGGCTCCCGACAGAAAAGGGTCGGCCAGGCCTGGTCAGGCAGAAACATATGCGTCGTCGTGGTGATAAATACCCGTCGACCTGATAATTGAAAGAGATGAGCAAGCCAGAAAAGAGTACTGGTTTTCCCACCAGCACCGACAATTGAAATAACCGTTGGCCGTTTCTGTGCACCTAAATCAAAGAATAAAGAAGCATGCCCCGATATACTCATAAGCCTCTCTGAAGTGACACAACGTCTAATAGACATTATGGAATCGCCATGCCTGTCGTCGACTGTATAATTACTGCAGCTGGGTTATCATCCAGAATGGGAAAATGGAAAATGATGTTACCCTGGCACGAAGGAACAATTCTTGATGCAAGTATCAAAAACGCGCTGCAATTTTGTAACAGGGTAATATTAGTTTCTGGTTACCGCGCAACTGAGATACATAATCGCTATGCGAATCAGCCCAATATCATTATTACGTACAATCCGGATTATGCTCAGGGCTTATTTACGTCAATTAAGGTGGGCGCTGTCGCCGTGCACAGCGAGCACTGCTTCATCACGCACGGTGACATGCCTGAACTGAACAGCGATATTTTTCGTAAAATCTGGGCTTTACGCAACGATAACGCACTTATCCCTTGCTATCAGAGCCAGCCTGGTCATCCTATATTACTTTCCCAAAAATGCCTGTTGCAGGCTATCTCACAACCGGATGTCAGCAGTATGCGTCAGGCATTGCTGCGCGGAAAACATAATATCATTGAAATAAACGATGCCCGAATCACTCTGGATATTGATACTCCAGAGGATTTTATCAATGCGCAACGTCGACACAGATAAATAGTAAATACGGAGTTAAACGATTGCGTTCAAATATTCCCCTCCTCATTTTTCACTTATCATAATGATAAGCGACCGCCATTTTTGAGAAAATAGAATGCGATGATGAAATACCTTATCGCAATACCTCTCCCGGCTGATTTTCATTCTCATTTAGCGTTTGTGAGATATTTCACAAAGCGGACTTAAGATTAGAAGCGCCTCACAAAATTATATTTTTATGGCTCCGCTTTGTCAGAGTGGTGCGAATGTTGCTCTATTTCTCCAAACCGCCGGCTTTGTCAGTCCCGGTCAACCAATGACAACTATGAACACGCGCGCCTTCCGGCTGTCTTGCCACAACCGAAAGTAAGCCGAGTAAAGCTAAGGAGAGGGGTATGGGGGATATAATGCGTCCGATTCCGTTTGAGGAACTTTTGACGCGCCTATTTGATGAATATCAGCAGCAGCGCTCGATCTTTGGTATTCCTGAGCAGCAGTTCTATTCACCGGATAAAGGCAAATCGATAAGCGTATTCGGTGAAACCTGTGCCACCCCCGTCGGCCCCGCCGCCGGCCCGCACACTCAGCTTGCACAAAATATCATCACCTCCTGGCTAACTGGTGGTCGGTTTATTGAACTCAAAACGGTCCAGATTCTTGATCGGCTGGAGCTGGCAAAACCCTGTATTGATGCGGAAGATGAGTGCTTCAATACCGAATGGTCGACTGAATTTACGCTGCTGAAAGCGTGGGATGAGTACCTTAAAGCCTGGTTCGCCCTGCATTTACTGGAGCAACTGCTGCAACCTTCGGGAGCCGATACCGGTAAGTCGTTCATTTTTAATATGAGCGTCGGCTATAACCTTGACGGCATCAAGCAACCGCCTATGCAGCAGTTCATCGACAACATGATGGACGCGTCAGCGCATCCTAAGTTCGCACAGTATCGTGACACGCTACAGCAGTGGCTACACGATGAGACGTTCCTGGCGCGCCACGGGTTGAACGAACATCGGGAACGTCTACAGGCGTTGCCGGCGCGCATTCCCGCAAAACTGGTGCAGGGCGTCACGCTGTCCACCATGCACGGCTGCCCGCCGCACGAAATCGAAGCCATCTGCCGCTACATGCTGGAAGAAAAAGGGCTGAATACCTTTGTGAAGCTGAATCCGACACTGCTGGGCTATCCTCGGGTGCGTGAAATTCTGGACAACTGCGGCTTCGGTTATGTCGGCTTAAAAGAAGAGTCATTTGAGCACGATCTTAAGCTTACCCAAGCGCTGGAAATGTTGCAGCGCCTGATGGCGCTGGCAAAAGAAAAGTCGCTGGGTTTTGGCGTCAAACTCACTAACACCCTTGGCACCATTAATAACAAAGGTGCGCTTCCCGGCGAAGAGATGTATATGTCCGGCCGGGCGCTGTTCCCGCTCTCAATCAACGTGGCGGCCGTGCTTTCCCGGACGTTCGACGGCCAATTGCCCATCTCCTATTCCGGCGGCGCCAGCCAGTTAACCATCCGCGATATCTTTGACACCGGCATTCGTCCGATCACCATGGCGACTGACCTGTTAAAACCAGGCGGTTACCTGCGACTCAGCGCCTGTATGCGTGAACTGGAGTCCTCGGATGCGTGGGGAATGGAGCATGTCGATGTCGAACGTCTGAATCGACTGGCGGAAGAGGCCGTCACGATGGCCTACACCCAGAAACACTGGAAACCTGAAGAGCGCATTGAAGTGGCCGACGGCTTGCCGCTGACCGACTGCTACGTCGCCCCTTGTATTACGGCCTGCGCCATCAAACAGGACATTCCGGAGTATATTCGCCTGCTGGGCGAGCAGCGTTATGCCGACGCGCTGGAGCTGATTTATCAGCGAAACGCCCTCCCCGCAATCACCGGTCATATCTGCGATCATCAGTGCCAGTACAACTGTACCCGTCTGGACTATGACAGCGCCCTGAACATCCGTGAACTGAAAAAAGTGGCGCTGGAAAAAGGGTGGGATGAATACAAACAGCGCTGGCACAAACCCGCAGGCTCGGGCTCACGTCATCCGGTTGCGATCATCGGCGCGGGTCCTGCCGGGCTTGCTGCCGGTTATTTCCTTGCCCGGGCAGGACACCCGGTGACGCTATTTGAACGCGAAGCCAACGCGGGCGGCGTAGTGAAAAATATCATTCCCCAGTTCCGTATTCCGGCAGAGCTCATCCAGCACGATATCGATTTTGTCGCCGATCATGGCGTGAAGTTCGAATATAGCTGTGCGCCAGATCTGACCGTACAGGGCCTGAAAGATCAGGGGTTCCACTATGTTCTGATCGCAACCGGTACGGATAAAAACAGCGGCGTGAAACTCGATGGCGACAACCCCAACATCTGGAAATCGCTTCCCTTCCTGCGTGAATACAACCAGGGAACTGCATTGACGCTCGGTAAGCATGTGGCGATCGTCGGCGCGGGTAACACGGCGATGGACTGCGCCCGTGCGGCATTGCGCGTACCGGGTGTGGAAAAAGTCACCGTGGTCTACCGTCGTTCGCTGCAGGAGATGCCCGCCTGGCGTGAAGAGTATGAAGAGGCCCTGCACGATGGGGTTGAGTTCCGTTTCCTCAACAATCCAGAACGCTTTGATGCGGATGGCACACTCACCCTGCGCGTCATGATGCTCGGGGAGCCGGATGAGAAAGGACGTCGCCGTCCGGTGGAAACCGACGAAACGCTGACTCTGCACATCGATAGTCTGATTACCGCCATTGGTGAACAGCAGGATACCGAAGCGCTGAACGCAATGGGTGTTCCGCTGGACAGCAAAGGCTGGCCAGAGGTGAACAACAATGGCGAAACCCGCCTCACTGACGTGTTCATGATTGGCGACGTCCAGCGTGGTCCGTCATCCATTGTTGCCGCCATCGGCTCTGCGCGTCGGGCCACGGATACCATCCTCTGGCGGGAAAATATCCGCTCCCACCATGGTGATAAGCGCTGGAATAACGTTAGCCCCGCTGAAATCTATCAGCGTAAAGGCGAGATTGCGGTCGCGAGGGTCGATAAAGACGACCGTGACGCCTTTGTCGCCCAGGAAGCGGCCCGCTGCCTTGAATGCAACTATGTCTGCAGCAAATGCGTGGATGTCTGTCCGAACCGCGCCAATGTGTCAATTCCCGTGCCGGGATTCCAGAACCGCTTCCAGACGCTGCACCTGGACGCTTACTGCAACGAATGCGGTAACTGCGCTCAATTCTGTCCGTGGCAGGGCAAGCCATATAAAGACAAAGTCACGCTCTTTAGCCTGCCGCAGGATTTCGACAACAGCAGCAACCCGGGTTTCCTGGTGGAAGACGATCGGGTCAGAGTCCGGCTGAATGACCAAAGCTGGGTGTTAAACATCAGCCATGATGGGCAGTTCGCCAGCATCCCGCCGGAACTGGATGATATGTGCCGCGTCATCAGCTATGTCCACCAGCATCACCATTACCTGTTAGGCCGCGTGGAGGTGTAATCATGTTGATTCTGAAAAATGTCACCGCTGTACAACTTCATCCGGCCAGCGTGCGTGAAGGGGTGGATATTGCGATCGACAAAGACGTTATTGTTGAGGTGGGTGACGCCCTGACGCAGCGCTACCCGCAGGCGCAATGGAAAGAGATGCATGGACGAATCGTGATGCCGGGGCTGGTCTGCGCGCATAACCACTTTTACTCCGGTTTATCGCGCGGGATCCAGGCCAATATCGCCCCCAGTCCGGACTTTATCTCAACGTTGAAAAACCTGTGGTGGCGCCTGGACCGGGCTCTGGACGAAGAGTCGCTCTACTACAGCGGACTGATTTGCTCACTGGAGGCGATTAAGAGCGGATGTTCTGCAGTTATCGATCACCATGCTTCACCTGGCTACATACAGAGTTCGCTCTCTACGCTGCGTTCAGCCTTTTTAAAAGTCGGCCTGCGGGCAATGACCTGCTTTGAAACCACCGACCGTAACGAGGGAATCAAAGAGCTACAGGCAGGCGTCGAAGAGAATATCCGCTTCGCTCGTCAGATAGACCATGCACGGGAGAGCGGTAGCGAGCCGTATCTGGTGGAAGCGCACATTGGCGCGCATGCCCCCTTTACCGTGCCTGACGCCGGTCTGGAGATGCTACGCGAGGCCATCAACGCTACCGGGCGTGGGCTGCATATCCATGCGGCGGAAGACAGTTACGATGTCTCCCACAGTCATCATCTGTACGGTAAAGACCTGCTGGTCAGGTTGGCGGAACATGGGCTCATCGACCGTAAAACGCTGGTCGCACACGGCCTGTACCTGTCTGCGGAAGATATCGCGCTGCTGAATCAGCAAGATGCCTTCCTGGTACACAATGCCCGCTCCAACATGAATAACCATGTGGGCTATAACCACCACCTTACCCATATTCGCAATCTGGCGCTGGGGACGGACGGCATCGGCTCCGACATGCTTGAAGAGATGAAATTTGCCTTCTTCAAACATCGCGACGCGGGCGGTCCTCTGTGGCCTGACAGCTTTGCGAAAGCACTGGCGAACGGCAACGAACTGTTGCACCGCAACTTCGGAGAAAACTTTGGCCAACTGCAAGCCGGTTATAAAGCCGATTTAACCCTCCTCGACTATTCGTCGCCGACGCCGCTGATCGCTGAAAACGTTGCCGGGCATATCGCTTTCGGTCTCGGTTCAGGCAGCGTGCACAGCGTGATGGTGAATGGCGTGATGGTGTATGAAGACCGTCAGTTCACTTTCGATACCGATTCCATTTATGCGCAGGCCCGAAAAGCCGCCGCCAACATGTGGCGGCGAATGGATGCGCTGGCATAGCCCGTACCCTCTCCTGAACGGGAGAGGGAGTGATGAGGAATGATGATGATTGAACAATTTTTCAGGCCCGACTCCGTTGACCAGGCGCTGGAACTCAAGCGCCGCTATCAGGAGGACGCCGTCTGGTTTGCCGGGGGCAGCAAACTCAACGCGACGCCAACGCGTACCCACAAGCAGATTGCCATTTCACTGCAGGATCTGGAGCTGGAGTGGATCGACTGGGACAATGGCGCATTGCGTATTGGGGCGATGACTCGCCTGCAACCGTTGCACGACGCCCGCTATCTTCCGGCGGCACTGCGGGAGGCGATCGGCTTTATCTACTCCCGCCATCTACGCAACCAGTCTACCCTCGGCGGCGAGATTGCCGCACAACAGCAAGAGTCCGTGTTACTCCCCGTCCTGCTGGCGCTGGACGCTCAGTTGGTGTTTGGTGATGGCGAAACCCTGTCACTGGAAAGCTATCTCGCCGATCCACGCGATCGCCTGCTCACCGAAATTATCATTAAAGATCCCTTCCGCCCTTGCGCCACCCGCAAAGTGAGCCGTTCACAGGCCGGATTAACCGTCGTGACCGCAGCGGTCGCGTTAACAGAACACGGTGGCATTTGCATCGCGCTGGACGGCGTGGCGGACAAAGCACTGCGCCTGCATGATGTGGAAACACAAACGCGCGAAGGGACGGAACTGGAACAGGCGGTCTCAAACGCCATATTCCCACAGGATGATATTCGGGGCAGCGCGGCCTATAAGCGCTATATCACCGGCGTGGTCGTAGCCGATCTGTATGCCGACTGTCTGATGGCCGGGGAGGACGTTGTATGATGATTCACTTCACATTGAACGGCATGGTCCGTGAAATGAAGATTAACCCGGGCGAAAACGTACAGACGCTGCTGTTTAACCTGGGCATGCACTCCGTGCGCAACAGTGACGACGGATTCGGTTTCGCCGGTTCGGACGCGATTCTCTACAACGGTCGCATCGTCAATGCCTCATTACTGATTGCCGCACAGTTGGATCACGCGGAGATCCGCACCAGCGAATCACTCGGTAAATGGAATGCGTTGAGCCTGGTACAACAGGCGATGGTGGATGTCGGTGTTGTGCAGTCCGGTTATAACGATCCGGCTGCCGCATTGATCATCACCGATCTGCTGGAACGTATCGCGATTCCTGACCGTGAAGAGATTGACGATGCGTTGTCCGGTCTGTTCAGTCGTGATGCCGGCTGGCAGCAATATTATCAGGTGATCGAACTGGCGGTGGCGCGCAAAAACGATCCGCAAGCCCGTATGACTGTCGCTCCCACGTTCCGCGACGATCTCGCGGTGATTGGTAAACCCTGGCCAAAAACCGATGCCGCCAAAATGGTCCAGGCCAAACCCTGCTATGTGGAAGACCGTATCACCCCTGACGCCTGCGTCATTAAAATGCTGCGCAGTCCGCACGCCCATGCGTTGATAACTCATCTTGACGTCAGCAAAGCCGAAGCGTTGCCCGGCGTGGTTCACGTGATCACCCACCGCAACTGTCCCGACATCTACTATACGCCCGGCGGACAAAGTGCGCCGGAACCCTCCCCGCTCGACCGTCGCATGTTCGGTAAGAAACTGCGTCACGTCGGCGATCGTGTTGCCGCCGTGGTTGCAGAGAGCGAAGAGATTGCGCTGGCCGCGCTCGAACTCATCGATGTGAAATATGATGTGCTTAAGCCGGTATTGTCGATTGACGAAGCCATGGCGGACGATGCGCCCGTCGTACACGATGAACCGGTGGTGTACGTCGCTGGCGCGCCGGAGACGCTGGAAGAAGACAACCGCCATGCCGCTCAACGTGGCGAACACATGATCATCAACTTCCCGATTGGTTCACGCCCGCGAAAAAATATCGCCGCCAGCATTCATGGTCATATCGGCGATATGGAGAAAGGGTTTGCCGAAGCGGATGTGATCATCGAGCGTACTTATCACTCCACACAGGCGCAGCAGTGCCCGGCAGAGCCTCATATCTGCTTTACCCGCATGGACGGCGATCGCCTGATCATTCACGCCTCAACGCAGGTACCGTGGCACTTGCGCCGCCAGGTTGCCCGCCTCGTTGGCATGAAGCAGCATAAGGTCCACGTCATTAAGGAGCGCGTCGGCGGCGGCTTTGGTTCTAAACAGGACATCCTGCTGGAAGAAGTCTGCGCATGGGCGACCTGCGTGACCGGACGCCCGGTCTATTTCCGCTATACCCGTGAAGAGGAGTTTATTGCCAATACCTCCCGTCACGTGGCAAAAGTCACGGTCAAACTTGGCGCGAAGAAAGATGGTCGCCTGACAGCGGTCAAAATGGACTTCCGCGCCAATACTGGCCCTTACGGTAATCATTCATTAACCGTGCCGAGCAACGGCCCGGCGCTCTCGCTACCGCTATACCCTTGCGACAATGTCGATTTCCAGGTCACAACGTACTACAGCAATATCTGCCCGACAGGGGCATATCAGGGCTATGGCGCGCCGAAAGGCACCTTTGCGATGACAATGGCGTTAGCCGAGCTTGCCGAACAGCTGCAAATTGACCAACTGGAGATCATCGAACGCAATCGGGTTCACGAAGGACAGGAACTGAAAATACTCGGCGCGATCGGTGAAGGGAAAGCGCCAACCTCCGTTCCCTCCGCGGCCAGTTGCGCACTGGAAGAGATCCTGCGTCAGGGGCGGAAGATGATCGACTGGTCGTCGCCCAAACCACAGGACGGTGACTGGCGTACCGGTCGTGGGGTCGCCATTATTATGCAGAAATCAGGGATCCCGGACATCGATCAGGCGAACTGTATGATCAAACTGGAGTCCGATGGCACCTTCATCGTCCACTCCGGCGGCGCAGATATCGGTACTGGGCTGGATACGGTTGTCACTAAACTGACGGCGGAAGTACTGCACTGTGCGCCAGAAGAGGTGCATGTCATCTCCGGCGATACTGACCATGCGCTCTTCGACAAAGGCGCTTACGCCTCATCCGGCACCTGCTTCTCGGGGAACGCGGCGCGTAAAGCAGCAGAAAACCTGCGTGAAAAAATCCTCTTTCACGGTGCGCAGATGCTGGGCGAACCCGTTGCTGACGTTCAACTGGCGTCACCTGGCGTTGTACGCGGCAAGCAGGGCGAAGTGAGTTACGCTGAGATCGCGCACAAAGCGGAGACGGGAACCGGTTTTGGCACGCTGGTCGCCACGGCCAGTTACATCACCGCAGACTTCGCATTCCCGTATGGGGCGAACTTCGCCGAGGTCGCGGTGAACACCCGAACCGGTGAAATCCGTCTCGACAAGTTCTACGCGCTGCTGGACTGCGGCACACCGGTCAACCCGGAACTCGCACTGGGGCAAATTTACGGTGCGTCGATGCGGGCCATCGGCCATAGCCTGAGCGAAGAGATCCTCTATGATGCCGAAGGCCATCCGCTGACCCGCGATCTGCGCAGTTACGGTGCGCCCAAAATTGGCGACATCCCCCGGGATTTTCGTGCCGTGCTGGTGCCTAGCGACGATAAGGTTGGCCCCTTTGGCGCTAAATCGATCTCTGAAATTGGCGTTAACGGCGCGGCGCCTGCCATTGCCACCGCCATTCATGATGCCTGTGGCGTATGGTTACGCGAATGGCATTTCACACCGGAGAAAATACTGACCGCGCTGGAAAAAATGTAACGACGTGGGCCGCTCAGGCGGCCCGCTCTCATGACTCAATAATGATTAAATGCCGTCTGCGGAAATGAGATAAGCCGTTCTCAGGGCAACCTGTGCCTCAAATTCGCAGAATTTAATTCTGCTGATTCAGATGATCAAATTTACTTATTAAGGAGTGAAGGGATGTCTGATATATCACGTGCAGGCTCAGATCTGATTTACGAACTGGAGGATCGCCCTCCCTTTCATCAGTCTATTATCGGCGCGATCACCCACCTGCTGGCCATCTTTGTCCCCATGGTCACGCCCGCATTAATTGTCGGCACCGCGCTACAGCTGTCAGCGGAAACCACCGCCTATCTGGTCTCAATGGCGATGATTGCCTCTGGCATCGGCACCTGGCTGCAGGTCAATCGCTATGGCATGGTCGGTTCCGGCTTACTCTCGATTCAGTCGGTCAATTTTTCGTTTGTCACGGTGATGATTGCCCTGGGCAGCGGGATGAAAAACGACGGATTCCATGAAGAGTTGATCATGTCATCGCTGCTCGGCGTTTCATTTGTCGGGGCATTTCTGGTGGTGGGATCGTCTTTCATTTTGCCTTACTTGCGCAGAGTCATCACTCCGACCGTCAGCGGCATTGTGGTGCTAATGATTGGCCTGAGCCTGATTAAAGTCGGGATCATCGATTTTGGCGGCGGCTTTGCGGCGAAAAGCAGCGGCACCTACGGAAACTACGAGAACATCGGCGTCGGGTTGCTGGTGCTGATCGTGGTGATCGGTTTTAACTGCTGCCGCAGTCCGTTACTGAGAATGGGCGGCATCGCGATCGGGCTGTGTGTGGGCTATATCGTCTCTCTGTGCCTTGGCATGGTGGATTTCAGCAGTATGCGCAATCTGCCGTGGGTCACCATCCCGACCCCTTTTAAGTACGGTTTCCAGTTCAACTTTCATCACTTTCTGGTGGTTGGGACCATTTATCTGCTCAGCGTGCTGGAAGCCGTCGGCGACATTACCGCGACCGCGATGGTGTCCAGACGCCCCATTCAGGGGGATGAATACCAGTCACGCCTGAAGGGCGGCGTACTGGCCGATGGGCTGGTCTCCGTCATTGCCTCTGCAGTGGGTTCACTGCCATTGACGACCTTTGCGCAAAACAACGGCGTTATCCAGATGACCGGCGTCGCCTCTCGCTATATCGGCCGCACCATCGCCGTCATGCTGGTGCTGCTTGGACTGTTTCCAATGATTGGCGGCTTCTTTACCACCATTCCTTCGGCGGTGCTGGGGGGCGCGATGACGCTAATGTTCTCAATGATCGCAATCGCCGGGATCCGCATCATCATCACCAACGGGCTTAAGCGCCGTGAAACGTTGATTGTCGCCACCTCGTTGGGACTGGGCCTGGGCGTCTCCTATGACCCGGAAATTTTCAAAATCCTGCCTGCCTCAATTTATGTGTTGGTGGAAAACCCCATCTGCGCGGGCGGTCTGACCGCCATTCTACTGAATATCATTCTCCCTGGAGGCTACCGGCCTGAAGAAGTGCTGCCGGGCATCATCTCCCCGGAGGAAACGGATTAACGATAAAGGAGTTTACGATGTCTGGAGAACACACGTTGAAAGCGGTGCGCGGCAGCTTTATTGATGTCACCCGCACCGTCGAAAACCCGGAAGAGATCGCCTCAGCGCTGCGATTTTTGGAAGACGGATTGCTGCTGATTCGCCAGGGAAAAGTCGAATGGTTTGGTGAGTGGGAAGCGGGAAAACACCGGATCCCTGACGCCATCCGTGTCCGTGACTATCGCGGAAAACTGGTCGTGCCGGGATTCGTTGATACGCATATCCACTACCCCCAGAGCGAAATGGTCGGTGCCTATGGCGAGCAGTTGCTGGAATGGCTGAATAAGCACACCTTCCCGACCGAAAGACGCTATGAGGATCTGGAATACGCGCGCGAGATGTCGGCTTTTTTCATCAAGCAACTGTTGCGTAACGGCACCACCAGCGCGCTGGTTTTTGGCACGGTGCATCCGCAGTCCGTGGATGCGCTATTTGAAGCCGCCAGCCATATCAATATGCGCATGATCGCCGGCAAAGTGATGATGGACCGTAACGCGCCGGATTACCTTCTGGACGACGCCGAGAGCAGCTACCTGCAAAGTAAGGCATTGATTGAGCGCTGGCATAAAAATGGGCGCCTGCTGTATGCCATTACGCCGCGCTTTGCCCCGACCTCCTCTCCGCAGCAGATGGCGATGGCGCAGCGTCTGCGAGAAGAATATCCCGATACCTGGGTCCATACCCATCTCTGTGAAAACAAAGATGAAATTGCCTGGGTTAAGGCGCTCTATCCGGAACATGACGGTTATCTGGATGTGTATCACCAGTACGGACTGACCGGAAAAAACTGCGTCTTCGCCCACTGTGTACATCTGGAAGAGAAAGAGTGGGATCGCCTGAGCGAAACCCACTCCAGCATCGCCTTTTGTCCGACCTCAAACCTCTACCTCGGCAGCGGTTTGTTCAATCTGCAAAAAGCCTGGAGGAAGAAGATCAGCGTCGGTATGGGGACCGATATCGGCGCCGGTACCACCTTCAACATGCTGCAAACGCTGAACGAAGCCTACAAAGTGGTGCAACTACAGGGTTACCGACTCTCGGCATACGAAGCCTTTTACCTGGCGACGCTCGGCGGTGCGAAGGCGCTGGGCCTCGACAATCTGATTGGTAACTTTATGCCGGGCAAAGAGGCGGATTTTGTGGTGCTGGAACCGACAGCGACGCCGCTGCAACAACTGCGCTATGACAACTCAACATCCCTGGTCGACAAATTGTTCGTGATGATGACGCTGGGCGACGATCGCTCTATTTACCGCACTTACGTCGACGGGCGTCTGGTGTACGAACGGACCTGACAGAACGCTAACATCCTGCTGAGGACATCATTATGTCTGGAGATATTCTGCAAACCCCCGGCGCGTCGAAACCACGCAGCGCGCTGGATAATTACTTCAAGATTACGGCGCGTGGCAGTACCGTGCGTCAGGAAATACTGGCCGGGTTGACCACCTTTCTGGCGATGGTCTATTCAGTCATTGTTGTGCCCGGAATGTTGGGAAAAGCGGGATTCCCGCCCGCCGCCGTCTTTGTCGCCACCTGTCTCGTCGCAGGCTTCGGCTCGCTGTTGATGGGGCTGTGGGCCAACCTGCCGATGGCGATCGGCTGCGCCATTTCGCTGACCGCCTTCACCGCATTCAGCCTGGTGCTAGGGCAACACATTTCGATTCCTGTCGCCCTCGGCGCGGTATTTCTGATGGGGGTGATCTTTACCGCCATCTCGGTTACCGGGGTCCGGACCTGGATCCTGCGAAACTTACCCATGGGCATCGCGCATGGCACAGGGATTGGCATTGGGTTGTTCCTGTTACTGATCGCGGCAAACGGCGTCGGTATGGTGATTAAAAACCCGCTGGAAGGGCTTCCGGTGGCACTCGGCGCATTTACCTCTTTTCCGGTTCTGATGAGTCTGCTGGGGCTGGCGGTCATCTTCGGGCTGGAGAAATGCCGGGTTCCCGGCGGGATCCTGCTGGTGATTATCGCCATCTCGATTATCGGTTTGATATTTGACCCTGCCGTCAAATATCACGGTCTGGTCGCCATGCCCAGCCTGAGCGGTGAAGATGGTAAGTCTCTGATTTTTAGCCTTGATATCATGGGAGCCTTACAGCCTGTGGTGCTGCCCAGCGTACTGGCGCTGGTGATGACGGCGGTATTTGATGCCACCGGTACTATCCGCGCCGTCGCCGGACAAGCGAATCTGCTGGATAAAGACAACCAGATCATCAACGGTGGTAAAGCGTTGACCAGCGACTCCATCAGCTCCGTATTCTCCGGACTGGTGGGCGCAGCGCCGGCCGCCGTCTATATTGAATCCGCTGCGGGTACCGCCGCCGGAGGAAAAACAGGACTGACCGCCACCATCGTCGGCTGTTTGTTCCTGCTTATCCTGTTCCTGTCTCCTCTCTCCTACCTGATTCCAGGCTATGCAACGGCGCCTGCGCTGATGTACGTCGGTTTACTGATGCTCAGTAACGTCTCAAAACTGGATTTCGATGACTTCATCGATGCGATGGCCGGTCTGGTGTGCGCGGTCTTTATCGTCCTGACCTGCAATATTGTCACCGGCATTATGCTCGGTTTTGTGACGCTGGTTGTTGGTCGCGTTTTTGCCCGGGAATGGCAGAAGCTGAACATCGGTACCGTCATCATTACCGTCGCGCTGGTGGCGTTCTACGCCGGCGGATGGGCTATTTAAGCGATGCTCCGCGCAAACGCGCGCGGAGCTGTTCTATCGGCCTCGCCATTCAGGAGAAAACGCATGAGCGCCATAGATTCCCAACTTCCCTCACCGTCGGGGCAAGGCCGCGCCACCGATGAGGTCGACCGTATATTATCGCCTGGCAAGCTGGTCGTACTCGGTCTGCAACATGTGCTGGTCATGTACGCGGGCGCGGTCGCTGTACCGCTGATGATTGGCGACAGACTCGGCCTCAGCAAAGAAGCCATTGCGCTGTTAATCAGCTCGGATCTATTCTGCTGCGGGATCGTTACCCTGCTGCAATGTATTGGCATCGGCCGCTTTATGGGGATTCGCCTGCCCGTGATTATGTCGGTGACGTTTGCCGCGGTGACGCCGATGATTGCGATTGGCATCAATCCGGATATCGGTCTGTTGGGCATTTTTGGCTCAACCATTGCCGCTGGCGTGATCACCACACTCTTAGCACCGCTTGTCGGTCGCCTGATGCCCTTATTTCCACCGCTGGTAACGGGTGTGGTAATCACTTCGATTGGTCTGAGCATTATTCAGGTGGGCGTTGACTGGGCTGCTGGCGGGAAAGGCAATCCTGAGTATGGAAATCCGGTCTATTTAGGGATTTCATTTGCGGTCTTAATCTTTATTTTATTAATCACCCGATTTGCCAAAGGCTTCATGTCCAACGTCGCGGTCCTGCTGGGGATCATCTTTGGCTTTGCGTTGTCATGGATGATGAATGAAGTGAATTTGTCAGGCCTGCACGATGCCTCGTGGTTCGCGATTGTCACACCAATGGCCTTCGGCACCCCCGTCTTTGATCCAGTGTCGATTCTGACAATGACGGCCGTGCTAATCATTGTGTTTATTGAATCGATGGGCATGTTTCTGGCACTCGGCGAAATCGTCGGTCGCAAACTCTCATCGCAAGATATCATTCGCGGCCTGCGCGTGGAT
The DNA here is from genome assembly GCF_000981805.1 of Citrobacter amalonaticus Y19. Lineage (NCBI taxonomy): Bacteria > Pseudomonadati > Pseudomonadota > Gammaproteobacteria > Enterobacterales > Enterobacteriaceae > Citrobacter > Citrobacter amalonaticus. Next base: position 2,798,098 of record NZ_CP011132.1, read on the forward strand.
GGCGTCGGGACAATGATTGGCGGGCTGTTCAACAGCTTTCCCCATACCTCATTTTCCCAAAACGTTGGCCTGGTCAGCGTCACGCGCGTGCACAGTCGATGGGTCTGCATTGCCTCAGGCGTCATCTTAATTTTGTTTGGGATGGTGCCGAAAATGGCGGTTCTGGTCGCCTCCATTCCTCAATTCGTCCTCGGCGGCGCAGGTCTGGTGATGTTTGGCATGGTACTGGCAACCGGGATTCGCATTCTCTCGCGCTGCAATTACACCACGAACCGCAACAACCTCTACATTGTGGCCATCAGCCTGGGGGTCGGGATGACGCCGACGTTATCGCATGACTTTTTCTCTCGCCTGCCAGCCGTTCTCCAGCCGTTACTACACAGCGGCATCATGCTGGCCACCTTCAGCGCTGTTGTACTGAATCTGTTTTTCAATGGCTACCACCATCATACCGGGCTGGTACAGGAATCCATCTCCGATAAAAACCTGAAGGTCAGAACGGTGAGAATGTGGTTGCTGATGCGCAAGCTGAAAAAAAATCAGCAGGATGAATAGCATGAATCTCTTTTGGCGCTGCCTGACCGCCCTGCTGCTGCTCATGCTGATGTCGATACCCGCCATTTCTGACGGCATTGCGCTAGGTATCGAAAGTCGATTCCATTTTCTGTTCCTGCTCTTCTGAGTATCCCGACAGTTGCCACGCCGGCTCATACTCGTAGCCAGGACAGAAGTGCTGACATTCGTCACTCTGGATAAATCGAATCGCCAGTGGCTGGGCGTTGAAGTTGAATATAACGGTGAGACTATCCATGGCTGGATATCCCGCCATTATACCTTACTCTTACATCAGCATTAGCATCGATACGAATTAAGCTGGCTGCTTTATGATTCAGGGACAACCCATGACTGGATTAGATTATAGGCTGTTGACGCGGACGTCCGGATGCTGGACGAGGGGGCACTTCGTTACAACTGTATTCACATAATTCCTTTTTTTGTTCTTCTTTCGCCAGATAGCCAAGCACGCGACGGATATTTAAAATACTGGCAGAGTCATCATAACGAACGGGGATATTGATATCCGCAGGGTAATGTTCCTGATATTCACATCGGTGCACACCGCCGTTACTGTTCGTTATTTCCCGCCATCGTTTTGATATCCATTCAAAACCTGGATACGTGGTCTGCGTTTTCTGACGATCCAGCCAGAACACGACATGAGCATGATATCCGTGTTTCTCCGTCCATTCGATAACCCAGAAATAACCCACAGAAGCTTTTAACGCCCCGAACTCGTTCATAAGGCTTCTTATATCATATTCAAGTCTGCAGTGATCCAGTTGCATAAAACTGTCAGTATCCCGTTGGTAAAATAAATCCATTCGCAATGCCAGTAAGCAGGAATAGCGATTAACCATTTCGTCGATATGCTGGTTGAGTAATGAAGAGAGAAACCAGTCCTCTGTGAAGAAAGGTGAATGAGTATTGCACATGATTATTCTCCATAGATACCTAAAACAATTCAGGAATGAGGTTGTGTAAACGGAATTAAGCTTCTGTTGCTACCAGAAATACTGTTCAGGATGATGAGTAAACAAAATGTGAAGAAAGGATTTAATATTTATCGACAGGAAAATGGTAAGATTATTGTTCCTCTTAAAAGACAAGGAAAGGTCAGGGTGAATACATGATGAAGAGAGTAAGAGTAAATAATATCAGAACAGAGCAGGTAAGCAAGTATAATTACAGGCTCACATCACACCTATTTCTGCAGGGGATATCCTGCGATATCCCCTGTCCGACCTGGCGCACGTATATTACTTATTGATTAAGTCGATAATACGATCGCCTTCAGCATCTTCCTGTGCTACCCGGCTAGCCCAATTTTTCTCCAGCTGTTTCACGCGGCCTGTTGATGTAATGGTCGGAGAGACCAGCACCAGACGCAGGCCGGTGGTTTTGCTGGTGAAAGGATGGGCTTCATCGTAGTAGTTAATTTCTTTACGGGTCGCGCTACGGATCTCTGATTCATTCGAGATGACGCTGCCTCCGCGAACCACAAAACCACCAGCCTGGCCGTGAAGTCTGTTGATTTTGTTGAGATAGAACGGGGTGAACATCATCTCAGAGATGTTGCCCAGCATATCGTGTAGGCCGAGGGGGTTACCCGTACGCTGAAAGGGAAACGCGCGGTGATTATCTGCAATATGAACACCGACGAGGCGCAATATCAGCAAGAAGGGCTCCTGCTCGATCACCGCAATTTGCGGTTGAACAACTACCCGGTACTCCCTCACGAGCCAACCAGCCAGTTCTTGCTGAATCCTTACGAAGCACGGGTTTATCTGGTGAATTAACCGTCGACGCGCGCAGCCAAGCCATGCCGCATGGCAGGCCCGGCCGCAACGACGTCACCAGTGCTCAAAGTCGTGAAAGCGCATATTCCGCAATAGCGCTATCTAATACGCCAGTGCCGGATAAGCAGCACAATGATATATCCGTTGGTTTTCTCTGGCAGGCGATTTCCCCGGCAATGATTTTGCCAATTTCGTATACCGGCCAGGGTGTTTCCTGATGTCTGTTTTTGAAATATTTCAGTTCGCCATGGCTTTCGCTTTGCGACTGCAGGTCGCAGCAAAAGATATCCACCATAGTGAGCAACTCGCTACTAATTTCCCGTTTGAATTCATTATCCGATCCGATCGCCGTAATATGGCTGCCGCGACTCACGTGCTCCGCCAGTAACACCGGCTCGATCGCCGGCGTGGTCGTGACAATAATATCAACATCGCGACAGGCATCTTCTATCTTCTCGTATGCCCGTACCTGAGGGGCCGCATCCTGCATCTCCTGCGCATATTCCACAGCATGGTCATCGTTGCGCGACCAGACATTAACCTGTTCAAGCGGAAATAGCAGTTTTAATGCTCTGACCTGCAGCCGGGCCTGTTCCCCGGAACCGATGACGGCAACCCGTGTGCTGTCGGCACGGGCCAGATATTTCGCGGCGATAAGGCCGGATAACGCCGTTCTGACGGCCGTCAGATAGCCATTATCAGCCAGAATAGCCTCCGCACGGCCCGTTTCAGCGTCGAACACGATCATTATCCCACTCAGGCTAGGCAGACCATACGTATGATTATTAAAAAACCCGGTGCTGATTTTAACGGCAAAATTTTTACTGCCATGGATCCAGGCGGTTTTAATATCGACTTCACCATTTTGCTGCGGAAAATTCATTGAAAGAATGCCCGGCTGAATGACGGAGCCAGTGCCTAACGCCGCCAGCGCATATTCGATACTCTCGGTTGCAGCATGATCGATCTTCACGGCATGGGCGATTTCAGGGAGTTCAAATAACTTCATGGCAATACCTCATGCAGGCTCGCTGCCCGTTGTCTTAATGCGGGCAACGCGCAAGTTGATATACTGTTGCCGCTTAAAATCAGGACAATTCTCCGGCCTCTAATGTCCGGATGATGTTGTAAGAGCGCCGCCAGCCCCACCGCTGCGGCTCCCTCGACGAGTATTTTCTCTTTTTCAAAAAGCAACAGCAGCGCAGCGGCGATATCACTTTCGCTCACCTGAAAATGCTGATCCATCACGCGTTTTACCGCCGGCAGCGTCCAGCGATTATCCGTGCCAATGCCGCCTCCCAGCGAATCCGCCACGCTGGGGGTTTCTTCAACCCTCACCGGTTTGCCGGCCTGCAGGCTTTCCCACATGGCGGCACCATGAGACAGGCTGACGCCGACGATTTTCGTTTGCCCGGCAAGATATTTCATTGCCAGACCAATACCGCTGAGCAACCCGCCGCCGGAAAGACCGCAAAAAATATCATCGATATCTTTCAGTTGCTCATTAAGCTCAAACGCGATCGTTCCCTGACCGGCAATAATCGCCGGATGATCAAAAGGCGGGATTTCTATCATCCCTGATTCCGCCACTGCGCTTTTGACTCCCTGCATGGCATCATCCTGGCTGTTGCCGATGCGGACCACCCGGCTGCCCTCCTGCTCAATACTACGGACCTTGTTTTCCGGCACCAGCGAGGAAAGATAGACCGTCGCCGGGATCCCCAGTTTTTTCGCCACATAAGAAACTGCCCGCCCGTGATTACCGGTAGAGGCGGTCACCACGCCATACTTTCTGAGCTTATCCTCATCTTTTTTCAAAGCGGAAATGATCATGTTGGCGGCGCCGCGAATTTTGAATGACCCCGTAGCCTGGAATTGCTCGCATTTTAAATAAATATCCGCAGAAAACAGTTCGGATAAACTGCGGGAATAAATCAATGGGCTCACCGTTGCCAACGGATAGATGCGCGCTCTGGCAGAATAAAATTCAGCAATATTCATAGCTGAAGGAATATTATTTGACATATCGACTCCGGCCCCTAAGAGCCCAACAGATTAAAACACCGTCGACAGGAAACGTTGTAGTTCAACCGTCGCCGGACGATTGAATAACCCTTCCGGACTTCCCATCTCATGCACTTTGCCGTTATGCATAAAAACAATTTTATGACTAATTTTTCTGGCAAAAGCCATCTCATGGGTGACCATAATAATCGTCATTCCCTCTTTAGCTAATTCCTCAATCACTGACAAAACCTCGCCGACCAGTTCAGGGTCGAGGGCGGAAGTAATTTCATCGCACAATAGAATTTCAGGATTCATCGCTAATGCTCTGGCAATCGCCACGCGCTGTTTCTGCCCTCCCGAGAGTTGCTCGGGATAGTCATCGAATTTGTCTACGAGACTCATTCGTTGTAATAGCCGTGAGGCCTGTTGTTGCGCTTTTTCTTTAGTCAAAAAGTTAGCCAACCGCGGCGCCAGCATAATATTTTCCGCCACAGTGAGATGGGGAAAGAGATTAAAATTCTGGAAAATCATACCGACGTTACTACGCAATTGTTGCAGAGATCGTTTGTTGGTACAATCCACCAGTTCGCTTTCCACCCGCAGTTCGCCGGATTGATAACTCTCCAGTCCATTGATACAGCGCAATAAAGTACTTTTCCCTGAACCACTCTGTCCAATGATGGTGACAATTTCGCCACGCGAGATCTGCAAATCCACGCCGTTGAGCACGCTATTGTCCGCAAAACGTTTATGTAAGTTGCGAATATCAACAATAGAGAATTTATTTTCCTGATTATCCACCAACATCTGTATCATATCCTCATATTGAAAATAATTAACCTACAACAGCCTCGTCGATATCACGATGCTGCCAGCAATTAACCATTTAAAAATTGCTGCAAGCGCTCAGTTTGTGGATGATTTAATATGTCAGCGGGAGCGCCCTGTTCCAGAATATTGCCATGACAGAAAAAACACACCCGGTCGGCAAACTCTTTAATAAACCCCATCTGGTGCGTCACCATAATCATCGTCAACTTATGCTGTTCGCCTAACTGGCGAATCACCTGCAACACTTCATTGCATAATGAAGGATCAAGCGCCGAAGTCACCTCATCAAACAACATGATCTTCGGCCGCATGACCAGCGCCCTGGCAATCGCCACCCGCTGTTGTTGACCGCCGGAAAGCTGTGACGGATATAAGTCTGATTTATCCATCAATCCCACCATTTGCAACAGGCTGACGGCGCGTTCCTCAGCCTCTGCTTTCGATAACCCCAACGCTTTGATCGGTGCTTCGATAACATTTTTCATGACCGTCATATGCGGAAACAAATTAAAATTCTGAAAAACCATACCAATCTTTTTTCTTATCTGACGAATATGCTTGTCCGGCGCAGCAATAAGATGACCGTTGCGATGAACATGACTCAATAATTCTCCCTCGACCTCAATGGTGCCGGAGTCTATTTGCTCCAGAGTCATTAGCGTACGTAATACCGTCGACTTCCCGGAACCACTCGGCCCAATAATCGCCAGTTTTTCGAACGCCGGGATGTCCAGATTAAGATCATGCAATACCCTTAGTTTGCCATAGTACTTATCAACATGATTAAAGCGAACTAACGGCTGGCCGTTGGTCTGTTGTTGAACATTCATCGTTACGCTCCATTATTCATGGTAAGGCAATCTTTTTTTCTATTTTATTAAACAGAATTGCCAGAACAATACTAATAGTCAGGAAGAAACAGCCCACCAGGGTGATCGGTTCGAGGTAGCGAAAATGCTCTGAACCGATATTTTTAGCTTCCTGCATAATTTCCACTACTGTTATCGCAGATAACACCGGGGTATCTTTAAACATAGCAATAAAATAGTTTCCCAATGCCGGCACCATCGGCCTGATAACCTGTGGGAAAATAATATCGAAATATGCCGCGCGGCCAGGTATATTCAACGCTTTGATCGCCTCCCACTGACCTTGCGGGATACTATTAAATCCTGAACGGTAAACTTCTGCGGTATAACAGGCATAATGCAGAGCGATACCAAAAATCCCGGCCTGGGTCGCGGATATATTAAAACCATAGTTCGGCAGCACATAGAATATAAAATAGACCTGGATTAATAACGGTGTGCTGCGAATAAATTCAATCAACCATGTTGCCGGGTGAGCCAGCCAGCGGGAGGGACTACGCCGGGCCATCGCCAGCAATAAGCCGATCACTAAAGCGATTGCATAACCAACCACAGTGATAAAGATCGTCTTGATCGACGACTGCATCAGGAGGGGGAAAATTTCGCCAGCGTAGTGCCAGTCAAATAAACTCATGCCGCGCTCCTCTTTTGACGTCCACGATGAAACCGGCGCTCAATCAATCGCATCACCGCCACCAGCATTTGCGCCATCACAAAATAGAACAGGAGGGTCAAGCCCATAATCTCCAGAGTATTGCCGGTAAATTGATCGAGCTGCCCGGCGCGAAAAGTGAGATCTGACAGCGTAATTAATGAAACCAGAGATGTATTTTTTAATAACTCAATCAACAGATTGGTACCGGGCGGGATCGCATGGACGATCGCCTGCGGTAAGATGACATGGGTAAAGCACTTTAGCGGGGAAATATTCAGCGATAATGCCGCCTCTGTCTGACCTTTGGGGACAGAAAGGATCGCCCCGCGGAGAATTTCCGCACCGTACGCGCCAATATGCAAACCGAGACCAATCACAGCTACCACATACGGCGTCAAGGTGATATTAAACGGCGGCAGCGGTAAAACATAAAACAGCCAGAACAACTGGACCAACAAAGACGTCCCGCGAAACAGCTCGATAAACCCAATAGCAATCCACTTCACTCCAGTCCAGCGGGAGAGTTTGCCTAATGCCGCAACCAGCGCCACCACCATCGCCAGTAGCGATCCCAGCACGGTGATTTGCAAAGTGACTAACGTGCCATCCCATAGCAAAGGCAATAATTCACGCATAAATACCCCCGCTCATTTCCCGAAAATCATGATGCAATAAATTGATTTACATAATGATTAGATCAAGACGATAAGGAAGAGGCGACTCCGTCCTCCTCCTTACCACACACGCCCCTAAATAGCGGCCATTCGCGCCGTTATGCACCTCTACAAATTTCAGCGGCAGTTTTATGGGTAATGTTGCTTTTATCAAAACCAAATGGCGCAATCGTACGCAGATGCTCTTCTGAACCCAGCCACTTTTTCAGTTCGGCATTCACTTTATCCCTTAACCCTTTGTCCTGCGGACGGAACGCCAGCGCGCCATAGCCGGTATGAGACGGGTCATCGACGAAATCGCTAATTGCCTCAACACCACCCCCCCCTTTTTTCGCCAGATCTCGCATGGTCAATGCTGTCCCGACCGCCGCATCCGCCCTGCCGGCTCTGACCGCCTGTAATTGCGCGATGGTATTAGGTACCTGGATAATCTGATCGTCGGGAATGCCGCTATCGCGGGCATATTTCAGTTCAACCGTGCCGGAGGTCACAGCAAGACGTAAGGCGGAATTTTTCGCAAAATCGGCGTAGCTGTGCAATTTTTGGGGATTGCCGGCCTTAACCAATAAACTGTCGCTGAGCTGATATTGCGGATCGGTAAACAATACCTGTTTACAGCGTTCCGGGGTGATGTACATCCCGGCGGCAATTACATCGAAACGGCCGGCCTGCAAGCCCGGGATCAGCGCACCCCATTCCGTCAGCACGGCATTGACTTTTTTGACGCCCAGTTTTTTGAAAATGATCCTCGCGATTTCCGGCGACTCTCCGGTAACCTTCCCTGAGGCGTCCGCATAGGCAAATGGCTCCTCATTGGAATAACCAATCGAAATTTCACCTGTTTTATTTAGCTTCTCCAGCGCCGTATCCGCGTGACAGGAAAAGTTGACCAATAAGGCCAGCGCCCCAATCCCCCAGGCGGTCCGTTGTGTCATATTACGCCATTTTTTCATTTACCCGAGCCTCCGAAATAATGAATGATCCCTGTTCTGATAAATCATGGTCTGACAAAACCGATTGTCATCGTCAACGTTGTTAATGGGATAGGTTGTTATCCTTATCACACAGGATAAAGTATACTATGTCAAAAAAATTTCCATATTGTACTAGTGCATTTAAATTAATCAGGCAGGAGGATTGACGATGAAATCATGGGGTACGGCACTCAACAAAATTCGTCCGGGCGAGTTCAAATTCAAGGTGCTTGTCGACACGATTATTCATGAGATTGAGACGGGGAAACTGGTCGACGGACAACGTCTTCCCCCGCAAAGAAAAGTGGCAGATGATCTGAATATCGGTATTCAGACAGTGACGAATGTCTATAAGGAATTGAAAAGAAAAGGATTAATAAGAGGGGAAACAGGAAGAGGCAGTTTTGTGACCCGGCGAGCTACCGATAATGTCAATTACGATATTTTGGATCAACAACAGCAAACCATGCTGGACTTCTCGAATGCCTGTCTTATCCGCAACGCGGAACAGGAAAAAGCCTGGCAGGAGACCTGTCTGAAACTCAGTCAGGAACCGTCTCAACCCTGGATCCACGCGTTTAGACCGATAGCTGGTCTTGAATCCCATCGCCAGGCCGCCGCCCACTGGTTAAAAGAGAAAACGGGCCTTGACGCAGAAACCAAATCCATTCTCATCACCAACGGCTGCGCCGAAGCTATCAATCTGGCGCTGTCATCGCTGGCGGGACCGAACGATCTCGTCCTGTGCGAAAAGCTGACCGATCATGGCGTGATCGGCCTGTCACAAGTGTTGGGGTTTAAATTAAAAGGTCTGGAGATCGATCAACACGGCATTATTCCCGACCATTTTGAAGAATTGTGCGACGATCAAAAGGTCACCGCTCTGGTATGCACTCCCAACCTGAACAACCCTACCGGGGCGATAATGCCGGAGCACCGCAGGCGACAGATTGCCGAAATCGCTGCGCGTTACCATGTTTATATTATCGAAGACGACGTCTACGGCGCGCTATTAAGCCAACAGCAACGTCCCCGACCGATCGCTTCCTGGGCGCCCGATCTGACCTTCTACTGCACCAGTTTTACCAAAACCGTGCTCACCGGTTTACGCATTGGCTACCTCATAATGCCACCGAGACTGGCATTACGTACCGAGAGCATACTGCGGGTAACCAGCTGGATGGCCTCGCCGATACTCGCCGAAATCGCTTCGCGCTGGGTCATGGACGGTACAGCCAGCCATCTGATTGAAATACAAAAAAAACTCATCAGAAAACGGCAAGAACTGGTGAAAAAATATTTTGATAACTACTTATCCGGCGGCAACCGTCAGGCATTAAGTTGCTGGCTCAACATTCCTGAACACTGGCAGCCCGACAATCTCACAACGGAGCTAAGAAAAAGGCACATTGCCGTCTCTTCTTCATCGCCTTTTTCTACCGATAAGACAGCCATAACCCATGCCATCCGGGTTTGCATCGGCGCAGATTGCAACGACGCGCAATTTGAGCAGGGGCTGTTGACGATTTATGACCTGTTAAACCAGTACCCACAGATACAACCTACCGATGTTGTATAATGACAATTATATTTTTTTCGTATATTTAAATCATTACAAAAACAAAATGCACTAGTACAAGAAAAATTTTAAATCATAGTAATATTATCTTGTCATGCTCACAGAGACGCCGGGCAGTGATAAAAAGTTGCCCGAACCGTCGCAAACCCCCTCTCCGTCCAGAGCAGGCTGTTTTGTACCGTGAGAGTTCGCCCCACCAGGCTCGCTGTGAAACAACGCCCTGGTTAGTCAGATATAAGCATCTATCGTGCCAAAAAAAACGGCGGTGTCCTGCGACACCTGCCTGCCCGTTACGTCGATAAAAAGGTATTTATAAACATAAGATTATAAATTCCCCGAGTCGTAACAGGCAGCGATGTCGGGGAAACGGATAGCGGCTTTGCGATAAAAAAGAGTGCAACGCACCTTAATGGTGCGATGCAGTCCGATGTCATCGGGGTATCAGAAAATTGAATTCGGAGGATGTATTCAACGGCAGAAGATACGGCGAATTGGTGTGAATTATGACGTTTTTCAGGCGGGAAACTATTTCGTCGCATAAACAGGATAGATCCCCGTTCCCTCAATAATTCGTTATTTATACGAGAGATGACTATGGCGGCAGCGAATACCCATCTTCCTTTTACCAGTGAAGAATATCAATTGCGCTTATCCAAAACCCGTACGGCGATGCAGGAGAAAGGCATTGAACTCCTGCTGGTGACCGACCCATCGAATATGGCCTGGCTCACCGGCTATGACGGATGGAGTTTCTACGTCCACCAGTGCGTCATTCTGCCGATGGATGGAGATCCCTATTGGTTCGGACGCGCCCAGGATGTTAATGGGGCAAAACGTACCGTCTTCATGCAGGAAGAAAACCTGATTGGCTATCCCGATTTCTATGTCCAGTCGCCGATTCGCCACCCGATGGATTACCTGGCTAAAGACGTTATCCAGGCCCATGGCTGGGAAAACATGGCTATCGGCGTGGAAATGGATAACTACTATTTCAGCGCTAAAGCCTTCTCCTCCCTGCAGACGCATTTGCCGACTGCCCGCTTTATTGATGCGACGGTGCTGGTCAACTGGCAGCGAGCCATTAAATCAGCACAGGAAATAGAATACATGCGGATCGCCGCCCGTATTGTCGAGAATATACATAACCGGATTTATGAGCGCATCGAGCCAGGTATGCGTAAATGCGACCTTGTCGCGGAAATCTATGACAGCGGGATCCGCGGCGTTGACAATTTCGGCGGCGACTATCCGGCTATCGTCCCGCTATTACCATCGGGAAAAGATGCCGCTGCCCCGCATCTGACCTGGGATGACTCGCCGTTACAGAATAATACCAGCACCTTTTTTGAGATTGCCGGCTGTTATAAGCGTTACCACTGTCCGATGTCGCGAACGATCTATCTAGGTAAGCCGCCGCAGTTTTTCCTTGATGCCGAAAAAGCGATTCTGGAAGGAACCGAACGCGCGCTTGATGTCGCCCGGCCAGGCAATACCACCGGCGATATTGCGCGAACCTTCTTCGCCATCTTAGAGAAATATGGCATCCATAAAGATAACCGTTGTGGTTATCCCATCGGGATTAGCTACCCCCCGGACTGGGGCGAGAGAACCATGAGTCTGCGCACCGATGATCATACCGAACTGCAGGCGGGAATGACTTTTCATTTTATGACCGGGCTGTGGATGGATAGCTGGGGATTAGAAATTACCGAAAGTATCTTAATTACCAATACCGGCGTCGAGACTTTTTGTCATTATCCCAGAAAATTATTTGTTAAATAATGGACGAGTTTACCAATGTTAGCGAAAAATCCAATCTCTTCGACCATCGATTTTGCTGCTGATGGGGTTCATCATGGTTACTTAAAGCTGCCCTACTCCTGTGATTCATCAGCCTGGGGGGCGATTATGATCCCTGTCACCGTTATCAAAAACGGCAACGGCAGAACGGCATTATTGACCGGGGCGAATCATGGCGATGAATATGAAGGCCCGGTAGCCTTGAGCAAGTTGACCAGTACAATTAACGTTGCTGATGTTCATGGTCGGATCATTATTGTGCCATTTATGAATACTCCGGCGTTTATGGCTGGCACCCGCACATCGCCGATTGACCATGGCAATATGAACCGCAGTTTCCCCGGCGCCCCTGACGGGACGGTAACGCAAAAAATTGCCGACTATTTCCAGCGTACGTTATTACCGCTGTCGGATATTGTCGTTGATATCCACTCCGGTGGGAAAACGCTCGATTTTCTGCCGTTCGCTGCCAGCCATATTCTGCAGAATAAAGTGCTGCAGCAAGAAACCGAGCAATTGGTTGCGGCTTTTTCCGCTCCTTATTCGGTACAGATGCTGGAACTGGACTCTGTGGGGATGTTTGACACCGCAGTTGAAGCCGCCGGGAAACTCTTTGTCACCACCGAACTGGGCGGCGGCGGTTCCAGTTCCGCGAAAAGCATCGCCATCGCCGAACGCGGCGTGACTAATGTTCTGATTCGCGCCGGTATTCTCGATGGCGAATTACAGTTATCTACCAGCATATGTTTAACACAGCAAAATAGTGACTGTTTTATTACCTGTGAGCACGATGGCCTGTTTGAAATTTGTTATGATCTTGGCGCCATGGTCAATAAAGGCGATATCGTTGCCCGCGTCCATGATATGAAACGTACCGGCGTCAAGCCGACAGAATATGCTGCAAAATGTTCAGGAATCGTCACCGCCAGACATTTCCCCGGGGTGATCCATAGTGGCGACAATATGTTAGTGATCAGTGAAGTCGTTAACGCATGAGATATCAATCATCAGCCATCCTATTGATTAGACTGTGATAAGGAGTATATTATGCCAGAAAAATTCCACCAAGGAACCGAGGCCATCTGGGGCGGAGAGCAGGATGCCTTTGCAGAAGGAGCGATTTGCGTTCCGGTTTTTAATTCTGTGACCTTCAATTATGATGATATGGATGAATGGTTCGCGGTCGCCCAGGGAAAAAAAGAAGGCCATATTTATTCCCGAAATACCAACCCGACCGTCAGACCACTGGAGGAAAAAATTGCCCTGCTTGATGGCGGCGAGGATGCAACCAGTTTTTCCACCGGCATGGCGGCGATCAGTAACACCTTATTCGCCCTGTTAAAGTCGCACGATCGTCTCATCGCTATTAAAGACACCTACGGCGGCAGCAATAAAATTTTTATTGAGTTTCTTCCCCGCCAGGATATTGATGTTTGCCTGTGCGATACCACGGACTTTTCTGCTATTGAGGAAGAAATAAAAAAAGGCTGCAAGGTTCTGTATCTCGAATCACCGACTAACCCGACGCTAAAAATTGTTGATATCCAGCGTCTGGCGCAAGTTGCTCATCAGCAAGGGGCGATTGTTATTGTCGACAACACCTTCTCGACGCCGATCAATCAACGTCCGTTGACCCTTGGCGCCGATTTAGTCGTTTACAGCGCCACGAAATATCTGAATGGCCATTCGGATGTCATGGGCGGGCTGGTGGTCGGCAAAAAATCGCTGATCCGCACCATCTTTCATTATCGGGAAATTACCGGTGCCACGCTCCACGCCCATTCGGCCTATATGATCCTGCGCGGCATGAAAACGCTGGAATTACGTATGCAGAGACATAACGAAAACGGCATGAAGATCGCCAGCTGGCTGTCGGCGCATCCGAAAGTCGAACAGGTCTTTTATCCTGGACTGCCGACGCACCCGCATTATGATATCGCGAAAAAGCAGATGCGCGGTTTTGGCGGGATGATGAGCTTCTCTCTTAAAGGGGGATTTCCCGCCGTGATTACCGTTCTGGAAAACATGAAGCTGGCTCATAAAGCCGCCAGTCTTGGCTCGGTTGGCACGCTGGTTGGCCCTCCCTGTACAACCAGTCACGTGGAATTAACGGCCGAGGAACGGGCTAACGCAGGCATTCCCGAGGGATTGATCCGCTATTCCGCCGGGATTGAAAATCTCGAAGACTTGATTGAGGATCTGCGTCAGGCACTGGATCGGGTTTAGTTTCCGGGAAAAACATGCCGAAGGGTAATTTCCTCGGTATCGGTAAAAAAACAAGGCCCATGGATGGGCCGGGCACAGGGCTAACAAGTACGCAACCTGAAGTATGATACAGGTCACTGTAATCAGGAGTCATCTTATGGAACCAGATTGTATAATATCCATTATCACCTCGACTGGATTGGCCCCTATATTTCCATACACTTTTTATCACTTAACCCAGTGCTGGTCCGACGCCGCAGATATTCCCGTGGCGAGCGATAACCAAGCGCACTATGCGGATGCCATTCGTTATAGTGTTCGAACGCTTCCTCAAGGTTTTTTGCTGCCGTTAACCCGTCTGGTTTCGGCATAATACTGATGTAGTCGCGCTTCATCGTTTTCACGAAGATCTCTGCCATCCCGTTGCTTTCCTGACTGCGTACCGCCGTATGTTTAGGCTCCAGTCCTACCATTCTCGCGAACTGACGCGTCTGACGAGAGCGGTACGCTGAACCGTTATCCGTCAACCACTCCACTGGCGACGCAGGAAGGCCGCTGCCGAAGCGACGCTCCACAGCTCCCAGCATAACGTCCTATAACGTCCTGTACGGTTTCGCTGTCGAAGCCGCCCGTGCTGGTCGCCTAGTGCAGTGCTTCACGATCGCAGCAGTCCAGCGCGAACGCGACTCGCAGTTTTTCGCCATTGTCACAGCGGAACTCGAACCCGTCAGAGCACCATCTCTGGTTACTTTCATTAACCGCCACTTTTCCTGTATTCGCCCGTTTCGAGGGCGGTATTGCAGGTTTCCGCTCGAGCAGCAGCGCATTCTGACGCATGATTCGGTACACTCGTTTGGCATTGATCACCGCCATGTCGTCAGTTTCTGATTGTCTACGCAGCAGTGCCCATACCCGACGATAACCATACGTTGGCAGATCGCCGATAACACTATAGATACGGTCCAGCGCTTCAGTATCATCAGACTTGCGCTTGCGTCGACGATCCTGCCAGTTCTTCGACCGACGGGCCATGGCATGCAGTTGCGCACGTGATACCCGAAGGCAACGGCTGACAAGGCTTATTCGCCATCCTCCGGCAATAAGGGCACGTGCGCTATCCACTTTTTTTGTCGACTATATTCAACGGCTTCTTTCAGCAGCTCATTTTCCATGGTTAATGAGATGGTCCCCACCCCCTGTGAGCAGTACCCTTGCAGGGTGTTTTTCTTTCTGGAGAAGGCCATCATGCAAAACATTACGCTTATTGGTATCGATCTCGGCAAGCATTCCTTTCACATCCACTGCCAGGATAAGTCAGGCAAGGCATTGCTGCGTAAAAAGTTTACCCGCACCAAACTTATTGAGTTTCTGGCAGGCTGCGCATCGTCTACTGTTGTGATGGAAGCATGCGCCGGAGCCCATTTTATGGCTCGCCGGATTGCTGATTTAGGCCATGACGCAAAATTGATTTCTCCGCAGTTCGTTCGCCCTTTTGTTAAGAGCAACAAGAACGATTTTGTCGATGCAGAGGCCATATGTGAAGCGGCATCTCGTCCCTCCATGCGATTTGTGCAACCAAGAACAGAAGCTCAGCAGGCCATGCGGGCGCTTCATCGGGTCAGGGAATCACTGGTCAGAGATAAAGTCAAAACGACCAATCAGATGCATGCTTTTTTGCTGGAATTTGGCATCAGTATGCCGACAGGAGTCGTAGTGGTAAAACGACTTTCAACAGTACTTGCAGAGAACGAACTTCCTCCCTATCTGGTGCAGTTACTGATGCGCTTACCACTCCAGCGGGAAGTGGCCGCGGAACTGTTTGGCTCACCAGACGCCTATGATGAAACCAAAAATTACACGCCAATCAACGCGGCAAAAATTAAATATGCCAAATGGACGCTGCTGAAAGTGTGCCTGCATAACGCCGTCACGCTGTGTAACTGGGTCTGGCCGATGACCGTGTCGCCGCTGAAAAGTCGCAACTATGCGGGGATCTCGATCTGGAAGCGAAGTTCTTCCAGGCCGTGACCGGTGATGAAACCACTCAGGCCAGTCTCGATTTAGCCGCAGAACGCATCTTCACGCTACATCGCGCCTACACGGTGAAACTGATGCAGAACAACGATATGCGCAATGCGCACGACCTGATCTGTTCGTGGGTATTTGATAAGGATCCGAAGATTCCGGTCTTTAGCGAAGGTACCGACAAGATGGACCGCGACGACATGCGTGAATCTCTGACGCTGTTTTATGAAGAGATGGGCTGGCACCCTGAGTTGGGCTGCCCGACTCGCGAGACGTTGAATCGACTCGGCCTGGAAGATGTCGCTGACGATCTGGCCGCGCAGAATCTGTTACCGGCTTAAGGAACATCATATGAGCCATCCAGAGGATATGAGTCAACCCGCTATGCCCTACGTCGATCTCGAAAAGCGGCAGTGGCTGCAGGGGCGACATGAGCCGGTAGCCTGCGCGGATGAACAGGCGGTGGCAGAAAGTCCCGCTGAGATTATGGCGGATTTTATCCGCCAGCATTCGGCGAACGGCCAGCTCGTCGCGCGCGAACTGTTCCTGCAGCCGCCTTATTCGGTGGACGAGGCGGAGCTCACACCTCTACTAGAAACGCTCAGAGAGGGGCTTGCCGGGGATGATATCGCCCGGGTGCAGGGCTCTCAGGATGAATATTACTACTCAACCCGGACCATGACCGCCAACTATGCCGACATGTGCGTTCAGGTGGTGGAGAAGGATACCTGTCGGGCAATCGCACAGGCAGTGCGCTTTGACTGCCAGACCTATCCACATCCGTACAAGGTCGCCATGCTCGAACAATCGCCTTACGGTTTCGCGCCTGAGCAGATAGACGCCGCACTGGCCGCGATTGAAACGCATCCCGACTATGCCGATATTCGCCCGGTCTCGTCGTCGACCGACGTGCCCTATTTATTCAGCGAACGCTTTATGAGTTACGGCAAAGCATACGGTTTGTGCGAATGGCTGGAAGTTGAGCAGTTTCAGAATCCCTGAATTCATGGAAAGCGTGGACGAGCGCGACCACAGCATTAGAGGATAACAAGATGTCCTTCACTCGACGAAAATTTGTGCTTGGCATGGGAACGGTCATTTTCTTCAGCGGACCCGGCCAGACGCTGCTGACGAAGACAACAGCCAGCGACCCCGTTCGTTACGTCATGATCCATGATGAATCGCGATGTAATGGCTGTAACATCTGTACCCGTGCCTGTCGCAAAACGAATCATGTTCCCGCGCAGGGAAGTCGCCTGTCGATTGCGCATATTCCCGTTTCAGATAATAACAACGAGACGCTGTATCACTACTTCCGCCAGTCCTGTCAGCACTGCTGATGATGCGCCCTGCATTGAGGTTTGCCCAACCGGTGCGTCGTGGCGCGATGAGAACGGGATCGTCCGCGTCGACAGTTCGCGCTGCATCGGCTGTAGTTACTGTATCGGCGCGTGCCCCTATCAGGTGCGCTACCTGAATCCGATCACCAAAGTGGCGGACAAATGCGATTTTTGCGCCCAGTCCCGGCTGGCAAAAGGTTTTCCGCCCATTTGCGTGACCTCCTGCCCGGAACATGCGCTGCTGTTTGGTCGCGAAGACAGCCCGGACATCCAGCGTTGGCTACAGGAAAATAACTATTACCAGTATCAACTTCCGGGGGCGGGTCAGCCCCATCTGTATCGTCGGTTCGGTCAACATTTGATTAAAAAGGATAATGTATGAACGCGTCGCAGAATGCTGAACAGTTCCAGGCCCAACTGGCAAATTATGTGCCGGTCTTTTCCCCCGAGTATTGGCCCGTCTGGCTGGTGATCGCCGGACTTCTGCTGGTGGCGATGGGGCTGGTGCAGGGGGTACACGCCTGGCTTCGCTTTCGCGCGGCCAACAAGGCCGCCGCCGGGCATGGTGAGAAGGTTTACCTGTATTCTCGTGCGGTACGCCTGTGGCACTGGTCGAATGCCTTGCTGTTTCTGCTCCTGCTCGGCAGCGGGCTTATCAACCATTTCTCGCTGGTCAGCGCAGCGGTGATCAAAAGCCTGCTGACGGTGCACGAAGTCTGCGGATTTTTGCTGCTGGCGTGCTGGGTCGGTTTCGTGCTGATCAATGCGTTGGGCGGGAACGGTCATCATTATATTATCCGTCCCCAGGGCTGGGTGGCGCGAGCGATGAAACAGACCCGTTTCTATCTGTTTGGCATTATGCAGGGGGAAGCGCATCCGTTCCCGGCAATGCCGCGTTCGAAGTTTAATCCGTTACAGCAGGCGGCCTATGTCGGTGTGATGTACGGATTGTTGCCATTGCTGCTGCTGAGCGGATTGTTGGCGCTCTATCCGCAGGTCGTGGGCGACGTATTCCCCGGCGTACGCTACTGGTTGCTGCAGGCACATTTCGCGCTGGCAATCATCAGTCTGTTCTTTATTTTTGGTCACCTCTACCTGTGCACCACGGGCCGCACGCCTGGCGAGACGTTCCGCTGCATGGTCGACGGTTATCACCGGCATTAACGTATGCTGATCACGCGAGAGGATTTACGCAACTGGCGGGTTGGTGCGGTGATGTACCGCTGGTTTCTGCGCCGTTTTCCTGAGGGCGGCAACTACGCCGATGTCCATCGGGCGTTGAGTCGCGAAGGTTATCTCGACTGGGCGAACAGCCTGGTGGAATACGCCTGGTCGCGCTGGCTGAATGAAGAAAATTTCGCCCGCCAGGATATCTCCGCCATGTCGCGACTGGCGCGGCCGGATGCGTCGCTGGGCGATCAGCAGGTGGCGAATGCGGGTGATAACGCGAATCTGGGCTGTGCGGGTGATAACATGAAGATCGCCAGCTCAGGCTATGCGTCACAAATTGCCAGTGCGGGCTACTGCGTGCGCATTGGCAGCGTTGGCTATAACAGCCATATCAGCAGTTCCGGGGATCGCGCGCGACTGGCTGCCGCAGGAAACTCGACGCGAATCAGTAGCGCCGGTAACGGAACGCGGATCGCCAGCTGCGGGATGCGTGTGCGGGTGAGTTCGCTGGGTGAAAGAAACCATGTCGCCAGTAACGGCGACCTGAGCCAGATAGTGAGCTTTGGCGCAAATGCGAAAATCGCCAACAGCGGCGATAATGTGCATATCATCTGCAACGGCGACAACGCGATCGTTGCCAGTACCGGGGTTGTGGATTTCATCGTGCTGGGACCGGGCGGCGGCTGCGCGGCGCTGGCGTATCACGACGGTGAACGCATGCGATTCGCCGTCGCGGTTGAAGGTGAAGCGGGGATCCGCGCCGGCGTGAAATACCGACTCGACGACGCGCACCAGTTTGTTGAGTGCTGACCAGTCAACCAAGCGTAAATCATCAACGGGTAAATTTCGCTACCAGAGATATATTCAGATAAATTTCATTTTTTAAATATATAGGTCTTTATTCTACTACCGCTTAAAATCTATATTCAGACACGAAACACCTTTGACTATTGCCGAATTTTTTTGTACAAAATGAGTAATCAAGCATCAATTAGTATCTAAATAAAACCCATTACCACTAAATATGCTTTATAGTCATAGAGTTAATATACATATTTCCATACACTTGCAGGGACTTTATCGTAAAGCTTTCCCATTGTCAGCTCGGCAAGTCGGTGGTCTGCTGCGGCATAAAATTGCTCAAGATCATCATTGGATAGCGCATACTTATTTTTATCAATAATTTTCTCCAATGTTTCTTTTGAAGAACAACGTCTTAACTGTAAAACCCACTCTTGTTTCGTCATTGATTTACCATTCTTTGTATATATACTATTTAATAATCAAAGCGCCCTGAGGCACCAGCCTACTTCTGATAACAGAAATATAATACTAATTATGCTGCTTCAAATTATCAAATAAAATTACAATAATATAATATCACGAAAAAGCCAATTCTTGATAACGATTTGATTGTGATAATAAAAGTGAACTATATCAATGAAAAAAGGCGGCTTCGGCAACGCACTTCGCGCCGATATGGGTTTCTTTAATCCTTCTCTCCGGCTATGAAGCACCCGGCATGTAAGGAATCAGAGTTGTCCTATCGATGACCTCACAATATGCCTGCGCGTGGATCACCCTGACCCAGCCTGCCAGTTTATCTTTTTGGTGTTCCAGTTTTTGTATGAACACTCTGGCGCACTAGACCAGCAATGTTCTGTGGACTGACCCCATCTGTCCACGAAACCAACGGCAATAAATGTTGAATCGCCACGGATAATCTAGACACTTGCGATCCGTTGATAATACTGGTTTTCATATTCAGCCGGTGACATCTGATCGCTCGAGCCATACCGACGCATACTGTTATAAAACATTTCGATATAATCAAAAATATCGCTACGGGCTTCTTTACGCGTTCCGTAAATCTTTTTCTTTATCCGTTCGCGTTTCAGTAGCTGGAAAAAGCTCCCTGCAACCGCATTATCGTGACAGTTACCGCGACGGCTCATGCTACCTTCCAGACCATGTGACTTCAGGAATGACTGCCACTCATGACTTGTGTATTGGCTGCCCTGGACGCCCTTCTAAGAGTCAAGTTGTTATTTGAGTACTGTTGATTAGTCGGTTTTGATTACGTAGAAGCGTGTAGACTTCACGTGAGATATAACGTTTAAGGCAACGCAGTGCTTCCATTTTCGAGTGTCCTTCAGCTACCCGTTTTGCCACATACTCCTGTGTTCTCGTGTCCGTGCGTAATCGGCCAATGGCAATAATGTGCAGGGCACTATTGGCCGCACGATCACCACCACGGTTAAGCCTGTGACGGTTTGTTTTCCCGGAAGAGACTGGAACAGGACTGACGCCACATAGAGCCGCGAAGCCAGACTCCGAGTTCAGACGCTGAGGATTATCGCCAGCCGTAATCAACAGTTGCGAAGCACATTCATACCCCACTGCTTTACATTTGATAAGTTCCGGGGCCAGTTCATCGACTATTGACGTTATCATGATGTCCAGATCTGCTATTTCATCATGCAGTTCAAGATATCTGCGAGCCAGGGATTTCAGCGCAATACGGTAAGCATCCTGGACATTACGATAGGCGGTAACGTCGGGCCGCCACGAAGCCAGGGTACGGATCAACTGCATCCTCGTGAGGTGACGTATCTGGTCACGTAGCTCATCCGGGGCAGAAACGATATTCATCTGGATCATTTGAAGTGCAATACGTCGCGCAGCAACAGCCGTTTTGCAGCAGACTTTCAGGACACGCAACTCTTCAATCATTCCGCTACGAGTTTTTGGTGTGACGGTTCGTATGCGTGAAAAAGCTGCGTGAGCAGCACTTTCTGCATCGATGGTATCGCTTTTACCTCGCTTACGGCGTTCCATTTTATCTGGTGCTGTGACCTCCAGAACTTCCACTCCGGTACTCTGGAGATAACGCAATAAACCTGCACCGTAGGAACCTGTGCATTCAACTCCGATGCGTTTAACAGTTCCGAAAGATGCTATCCAGGCCAGCATCTGACGGTATCCCTGACGTGTTGTCGTGAAAAACTCACTACCTAAGACCCGATTATTTTGATCAACCACAGCAGCAACATGTAAATCTTTATGCGTATCAACGCCACCAACGACAGGCGATAAATGAACGAGTTTTGCCTTTGTCATAGGTTATTCCTGTACCTGCAATTATTCGCCATTTCCCCCCTGACGATAACCCGGACAGGACAGTAAAGAGACAAGCCGTCAGGCTCTTCTTGAGTCACGCGTATCGGTGAGGAGAAGCCTCGCATGGAGTACTTCCCGATAACCGACGGGTCCAGGGAAAGACACATTGCTGGTCGTTCAGAGTGTGAGTCAGGAAACCGGGAAGCCTTCACTGCATCAGTGATCCACCGGTCAGGCAAAACAGCAAGCATGATGATGAAAACTGACGCCGATATTCTTACTGTCTGAGTGAACCAGCACCTGTTTTTGGGGATTACGCCGCCATACAGCCATCAGCAGTGCGTTCAGAACAACATCCTTTGTCATCCGGGATTGCATTGACCAGCCTATGTCTGCGATGCAATCGTTATCTTATCCTTAAGTTTATCAGTAATGGCGAGTTGCCCATCAACGGTAATCACAATGGCTTCCATCCCTTCTATTTTATTGACTTCAACTAAAATTTTTCTCGGTTCCAATCCAAACAGTTTCGTAGTATAGATGTCGCAATCCAATGATTTATCAGAGATAATTGTTAGGGATGCCACATTGTTATCGGCAGGGTAGCCGCTGTGACTATCGAAAATGTGATGGTACTTATTTCCATTGTGCTCAAAGGTTCTTTCATAGATACCTGAAGTCACGACTGACTGATTTCTGATCTTTATCTTGGCGACGCTGTGGCCTCTTGGTAGAAAAGGGTGCTGTATACCAACATCCCAATCCAAGCTTTTCTTTGGCGATTCTCCATAAACAAGCAGGTTTCCGCCAATATCAATCATGGCAGAATGCGGCTCCTTTTCTTTGAAGAAATCCATGATCTTGTCACTGAAATACCCTTTTGCAATGGCACCCAAATCTATTTCAAGACCTTCTTTAGCAAAAAACACCGAATTTTTCTCATCGTCCAAGACAATATTGGCAGGATTTAAGCGCTCCAGGGCCTGGCTGATCTCTTCTTTGCTGGGAATCCTCGCTTCTTTAAAGCCAATACGCCAAAGCTTAATCAAAGGGCCAATGGCAATGTTTAAAAAACTATTGGGTTCAAGACTATGCGCTCTGCCTACCTTGATTAATTCATACAAATCCGGATCTACAGCGACCGGTTCACGGGCTGCTTTTGTTTTCAGAGCAGACAATTGAGATTGCTCCCTGTTGGCGCTAAAGATGTGCTCATAATGCCTTAACATCGCACTCGCTTCCGTTAGACACTTTTCAGCCTGATACCCCTTAAAATAAAGACGAATCTTGGTTCCCATGAGGTCTATCACTTTATTGGCGTCAGTCATTTATTCTTCTCTTCATGGTAGTAGGAGTACTGTTCGGTATCTTTATAACGCAGAAATGCATCAAGTAGGCCTTTATCGATGGCGGACAGTCCTCTCTTTCTACTATGAGCGATGAAGTAATCTAAGTTCAATTGATCAATAGGCAGTTCATAAATGTTGTATTTCGCGGGGCAAGGCTCTAATGCCAAACTTTCAGGGACAAAGGTCAAGCCCACGTCGGCCATGGCAAGATTTTTCACAGTATCTATTTCACTGCTTTCCAGAATGATATTGGCCTTTATTTTATAAATGCCCAACAAGTGATCGACTTGCATTCTAATGGCTGAACCTTTGGATGTTAGCACAAGCCTTTGCCGCAAAAGGTCTTCCATCGCAATACTGCCTTGTGCAATGGTGGCTGTGTCTTTTTGATATAACTCACAAGATCTGGGTATTACGGCATAATATCTATGTTTTCCCCAAGAAACTGCACAAAGCGCCGGCGCAATGCTGCTTGAATTCTGCCCAATCCAAAAGTCCACCTCACTCTTTAACAGTCTTTGCTCATTGTTTCCCGGTATGTCTTCCACCAGCTCTATTTGACATTCGGGATAGATAGCTAGAAACTTGGGTAAAAAAAGTGGGATAAGGTAGGTACCGATACTGGCTAAGATACCAATTTTTATGGCCGTCTTATCCGTGTCCGTTATCGTAGTTATTTTCCTGCGCATATTGACGTAAACTGCCTCGAGTGAACTTAGATAATCATAGTAAATCTTGCCCGGTTCTGTTAAACGGTAGGGCAACTTACTGCGGTTGATAATCTGACAATTCAGCTCATTTTCAATACGCTTAATGACCTGTGTTAAATAAGGTTGAGATATATTAAGGAATTCAGCAGCCTTGCTGTAATTGCTGAAATAAAGCAAAGAGTCAATATAATGTAAAATATTTTGACGTTTGTATGTTGACATTAGCTTTCCCTCCCTAATCAATTAACTTTTGCATTATAACAAATTACTTATAGTTTATAATCATATAACTATTAGCCACCTGTTTCATACTGTGATAAAACTCTATCCAGAAACTATCTATAATTATTCAGCTATAGGAAAACCTTTAATATGAACTATTTAGCAATTGTTGGCACCAATTCCAATGTGTCAACAAACCGCATGTTACTGCAATTCATGAAGGCACATTTTGAAAAAGAAGTCCAGATAGAACTTTTTGAGATCAAAGAATTACCTGCTTTTTATGAAGCAGAAGATGACCAGGTGCCTCAAGAAGTTGAAGCATTGTCCACTAAAATCCGTCAGGCTGATGGCGTTATTATTGCTACCCCGGAGTACGATCACGCGATTCCCGCGGTTTTAAAGAACGCTCTGGAATGGATCAGCTATACAAGTCAGGCTCTCACTGATAAGCCAGCCTTGATTGTGGGCGCTTCCCATGGCGCATTAGGCTCTTCTCGCGCGCAGGGACACCTTCGCCAAATTCTTGATTCTCCTGAATTGGCCGCACGAATTATGCCCAGCAGCGAATTCCTTCTGGGAAAATCACAAACCGCCTTTAATGCTGGGGGCGCGTTGCTCTATGAAGACAAGCTGGCTGAACTTGATGAGATTTTTAGAGAATTTGTTCTGTTTACCGAGCTTATTGTAAAGCTCATATCAGAGAGGGCTGCGCCCCAAAAAGATAAAAAATTCGCATGGCAGACTCAGGAGGCATAAGAAAAATGAAATTTACAGCTATCGTCGGAACCACATCACCAAAGTCCTATAACCGGACACTGCTTCAATTTATGCAAGCGCATTTTAAAGACAAAGCAGAAATTGAATTATTGGAAATCAACGAAATACCCATGTTTAACCAGGACAACCCATCTAACAGCCCACAGCTCCTGAAAATTAATGAAAAAATCATGGCAAGTGATGGCGTCATTCTTGCGACGCCAGAATATAACCATTCTATTCCCTCTAGCCTGAAGAGCCTACTGGAATGGCTAAGCTACGAGCTTCATCCTCTGGATGGCAAGCCGGTTATGATCCTGGGCGCTTCCATTGACTCTCAGGGCTCATCACGTGCTCAGTTGCATCTTCGTCAGATATTGGATGCACCCGGAGTCAATGCCAATGTTATGCCTGGATACGAATTCTTACTTGGCAATGCCCACAAGGCCTTTGATGACAATGGTCAGCTGAACAGCGAAGGTACAATCGACTTTTTGGAAATCTGCTTCTTAAGGTTCATGCGTTTTGCCAAGATCTCGAACCAATTAAATGAAGAAGAGGATTTCGCCTTCAATCCCGGCACCTATGAAGTCAAGGCCTTAGGTCATGGTGGCGACCTTCCAATAAAGGTATCCTTTAGCGAGAAGAAAATCGAAAGCATTAATATTGACACCGGCGGTGAGACAGAAGGTCTAGCTGACGTTGTGTTTATAAGGATCCCTGACAAGATCATTGAGGGGCAAACCCTTAATGTGGATGCCCTATCAGGCGCATCTGAGACAAGTCATGCGGTTATTGATGGTGTTGCCAAAGCGGTTAAACTAGCTGGTGTTAATCCTGATATCTTGAAAAGGCGTCCGAAACCAGCCAGCAGTCTGAATCGTGGCGATGAAGAGTATACCTGTGATGTCGTTGTCATTGGCGGCGGCGGAGCAGGATTAAGTGCGGCAGCAACCGTCTTGCAAGAAGGCAAGAGTGCTATCGTACTAGAAAAATACCCAGCCGTTGGAGGTAATACTATCCGTACTGGTGGCCCTATTAATGCCGCTAACCCTGAGTGGCAGAGATCTTTCCAGGAAAATCCGGGTGAAAGACATACCATTGAAGTCCTATTAAACACAGATGAAAGTAATATTCACGAAGAGTATCTGGCTGACTTCAGAGCGCTGAAACAGGAATTCGCTGTCTACCAAAAACAGTTCGGCGATGAAAAAGGTTATTTATTTGATTCTCCGCTTCTTCACAGAATGCAGACCTATTTCGGTGGCAAGCGTACGGATCTCGAAGGAAACAACATCTATGGTCAATACGATCTGGTTAAGATCTTAACAGACAGAGCTCTGGAGAGTATTAAATGGCTCGAGGAAATTGGTGTTGAGTATCATAAAGACATCGTCTTTGCCCCTGTTGGTGCACTATGGCGTCGTGGGCATAAACCCGTCAAAAAATATGGTACAGCCTTTATTCTTGCCTTAAGAAAATATATTGAAGACATGTTTGGAACCATTATTACCGATAGCCCAGCGAAAGAGCTCTTAATTGAAGATGGGGAAATCAAAGGGGTTATTGCCGTAGGTGTTAACGGTCAGAAGATTACCATTCGTTCCAAAGCAGTTGTTCTGGCCAGCGGTGGTTTTGGTGCCAATACCAGGATGCTAAAACAATACAATACATACTGGAGCCACATTGCTGACGATATTAAGACAACGAACTCCTACGCAATGACAGGTGACGGAATCCTTCTGGGTCAATCCGTGGGTGCCGGATTAACGGGGATGGGTTTCACTCAGTTGATGCCAGTAGCAGA
The DNA here is from genome assembly GCF_000981805.1 of Citrobacter amalonaticus Y19. Taxonomy (NCBI): domain Bacteria; kingdom Pseudomonadati; phylum Pseudomonadota; class Gammaproteobacteria; order Enterobacterales; family Enterobacteriaceae; genus Citrobacter; species Citrobacter amalonaticus. Next base: position 2,824,551 of record NZ_CP011132.1, read on the forward strand.
CCCTAATACGGGCGAGCTCTTTAGTGGGCTTCAGGTACCGCCAGAGAACTTCGTGATTGTGAATAAACAAGGGAAACGTTTTGTCAATGAATTCGCCGGCCGAGACGTATTGACAAAAGCTGCACTGGCAGAAGGTGGCCTCTTTTATCTGATTGCTGATGATGAGATAAAGAAAACCGCCGCCAATACAAGTCAGGAGAAAATTGATCGTCAAGTTGAAGAGGGTACTCTCTTTAGAGCCGATACTCTTGAAGCGTTGGCTGTTAAAGTTGGAATGGATCCCGCTGTGCTAGTGGATACAGTTGACAAGTATAATAGCTATGTAGAGTCAGGTATCGACCCTGAATTCCACAAGGACACCTTTAGCTTGAAGGTCGAAAAAGCACCTTTCTATGCAACCCCGAGACAGCCAGCCGTTCACCATACGATGGGCGGACTTAAGATCGATACAGCCACTCGGGTTCTGGATGAAAATAACCACCCTATCAATAACTTATATGCGGCTGGTGAAGTAGCGGGGGGGATCCATGCAGGTAACCGCTTAGGGGGAAATGCACTGGCAGATATCTTTACTTTTGGCCGCATTGCTGGGAAAACTGCGGTTGACGAAATGAACTAAAACAGGTTGTATTGCGTGAGAAAAGTCAATTAACGCTCGGCTTTTCTCACCACTGACCCTGACCCCGAATATGCTCCAGTCATAATCAGGAATAACCGGCTTCATGTTGGCTGCATATTCTGCCAACCGGCAGACTTCTCAGCGAATTCGGATGGCGTCATCCAGCCCAGTGCGGAATGGGGACGGCATATGCACCAGGCCTCGATTTTGCACCGGGCATCTTCCACAGACATGAACCAATTCTCGTTCAGACATTCCTGCCGTAATCTCCCGTTGAAGGACTCTATCGTCGCATTATCCGTCGGTGTTCCTGGCTGTGAGAAGTCGATTCTGATCCCTCTTTCATACACCCATTTATCCAGCATTTTACCTGCAAATTCAGAACCATGGTACCTATTGAATGCATCCAGTTAGCGTTTTACTCGTAAGACAGTATGACTTTCCGTGAGACAGGTGCTGGCCAACGTGGGATATTTAACGCGGGTTAACATCATTGTCAGAGCCGCATGGGTGAGCAATTGCTACACCCCGATATTTCCATCACGGAGGCCAGCATGAACAACCATAGTACGTTGTGCGTCGGATTAGATGTTCACAAAGAATCGATTACTGTCGCCTATGCTATCAATTCTGAACCTGTTGAGCTGGGGTACAACACCTACCGATATTAAACGAATTGGCAAGCGTCTGGGGTCAAAGTCATCGCAGGTAAGTATCGTTTATGAAGCCTGTCCCTGTGGTTATGGCCTTTATCGGCGGCTGGTGAAGTTCGGGTTTAACTGTATGGTCTGTGCGCCCTCGCTTATTCCGAAATAAACGGGTGAGCGGGTTAAAACTGACCGACGTGATGCCATCAGGCTGGTGCGTTCACTGCGCGCAGGAGATCTATCTGCTGTTTACATTCCTGGAGTTGAAGATAAGGCATTCAGAGATTTAGCTCGAACATGGGCACCTGCCCGTGAAGATTTAAAGTGTGCGCGGCAGCGGCTGAAGTCCTTTCTTCTGCCTCATGGCATCCATTACATCGGTCGGGCAGACTGGGGGCGGCGCATCGCCGTTGCGCTTGGCACCGAAGCTGCTCATCATTGATGAAATAGGCTATCTGCCGTTCAGTCAGGAAGAGGCAAAGCTGTTCTTCCAGGTCATCGCTAAACGTTACGAAAAGAGCGCGATGATCCTGACATCCAATCTGCCGTTCGGGCAGAGGGATCAGACGTTCGCCGGGGATGCAGCACTGACATCGGCGATGCTGGACCGGATCTTACACCACTCACACGTTGTTCAAATAAAAGGAGAGAGCTATCGACTGAAACAGAAACGAAAGGCCGGGGTTATCGCAGAAGCTAATCCTGAGTAAAACGGTGGATCAATATTAGACCGTCGGTGGAGATGTAAGTGGATCACTTTTTATCCGTCGTTGACAGCAGGAGGTACAGCTCCATGCCAGCTCCGGTGCCCGTATCGCCTCACCGGCAGTGACTAAATGTCCGGAGCTGTCGCTCGCCATATAGCATTTCAGCATACGCATGTCGTCACCCCGGCAGCTTCATTATCAAAGCCTGTCGCTCCAGGGCGTGCCATTGCAGAAAACCATGTTCACCGTGACAGCGTTTCCCACAACCAGTGTGGCGCTTATACGGGAAACGTTGTGCGATCCACTTGTCAATAAAGTGGTTATTGCTGTCAGAAACCATAAACGATTTTGCATTCACAGGATTTGTTCCCTGCCACCAGACTACACGCAGGCATGAGTCGTCCCTGTTCGGGCTGCATGACGGGCGGTGTCTGGCGGATAAATGATGTTAAATTGTGAGCCTGCGGAGGATGTTGATACGGGCTATACGAATAACCGGGGATGTAGCGAACAGGCCGTCAGTGCGTGCTCAGCCGCCAGCAGAAAGGACAGGGCTTCTCACCACGGTACCGGCGTCGGCATTTGTCGCATATCCAGTACGGCGGAATGCCACCCGACTTTGGGGGACGTCGCGTACTCATTGAGGTCAGGTCCCCCGTGAATCAGCAATGCGCTGCTGCATCCAGTGTTCCACTTCACTCCTGAACCAGCGGGAACTGCGGCCAAGTTTGACGGGTTTCGGAAACAACCCGTCGCTTATTAGTTTATAAAACCACTTGTCGGTCATGCCGGTGTATGTAGTGATGAACGTCATATCGATAAGCGGATCTTCCGCACGGAGTAACTGCTGCGTGGTGCTCCCGGTATGCGTTGTGGTGGTCATAATCGCGCTCTCCCTCTGAATGATTAATGGCGGGAGCAGACCGGCGTGACTGCGTTACAGGACACGCCGATACTCCTTCAGAGGATGAGGAACTTCTGTTAAAAAATACCTACCAGGCACTGCTCTCCAGCGCTCTGGCTTCCGGATTTGTCACCCGGGCACGATCGCGGGCCATATCACTGATATGCCAGATCAACCGGTTCAGTTCCTCCCGGTAATCACAATGGTTCGGATCCAGCAGATAAACATCATTGACTCTCTCACAGAACGGTGATGCCGTTGAGAGCCCGGAAAAACCCTGCACGTTCCTCCAGGTACGGCTGAGCAGTTGATCCAGACTATCTGCACGGCTGGTCCTGGCTGTATCCGCGTCGAAGGTGTCCTGATTCATGAAGAGCACCGCATGGTAGCAGGGTCGGCTTTCATCCCGTGTCCACAGATAGCTGAGCTGACTTTCCGGCGTGTTGTGCTCCCTGCTGTAAGACGCCAGCGAGGTCCGCAGCGCGTCGATAAAATCAGCAGACAACCAGTGACGGCGCTCCGTCAGCGTCTCCAGCGACAGCCAGAGTTTTAGTCTGACAGCCAGCGTTCGCGGATGCGTTCTTTGAGCCTGTGCGATGACAGCGATGATCTTGTCCTGGTAGGGAGGATAAAAGGGTTCAAACCGTGTGTTAAAGCAAAGTGGATAATGCATGGGGTATTCCTGTCCGGGATGTTTCACCAGGAAGTTGATTCGGTAGAATGAAGTTGAGGACGAAAGATATTCGTTCCTCAGAACATTGCCCTCTTCAGTTATTGTTTACTTCTGGCTGCATCCCATTGAACGCTTATCCGGGCTGTAAATCTTGGTACGCTCTTTTGCCAGATAACTTAATCGTGAAAACAACTTATCGAACTGTATTAAATATTCAGAACTGTTATAGTCCAGGATATATACTCCTTGCTGAGGGAAATGAACCAGTCGGTAATACTCGTTGTAAGCGGATACGTCTAATGCGCTTAACCAGGCATCAGATATCATTGTCCAGAGGCATTGTTTATCGCCAGTGACATTACCCAGTTTCCAGAACAGATCTTTGTTCAGAAAGATTACAACATGGTAATGCGGAAACACTGCATCGTTTATTTCTTTTACCCAGAAATATCTCAGTGTACACGGATGAGCTCGTTTCCCTTCTTTACTAATCCTGTAGCGATAGTGCTCAATCTTCGCTTTTAGTGAGCGGGTAAAACGCGCCATTACGTTTTCTGAGAGGTTAGGATAGCAAGTTATCATCTCGTTATCATACCAGTCGGGTGATAAGTGTAAATCAATCCGGACAGCCAGAGTCCGGGGATGTTCTCCGAGTGCCTTATCAATCACATGGGTTATTTTGTCGAGATAGTGCGGGTTATATTTCTTTTCATTCATCATGGTATTTATTCCTTAATGATTTAAATGTGCAGATACAGCAATACCTCAGCAAAGGTGTTTCTGTACTTATATTTTATTATTTATCCAAGATGGATTGTGTCTAACAGATAACTGAATGATGATACTTACAGTAAGTTAGGGCAGTAATGATGCTTACAGTAAGAAGGTATATGACAGCAGACCAATACGGATGTACAAATGAAGATATATAAACAAGGATATATTACTATTACCGACATCAGGCCATATTGTTTTAACATGGTATTTCACATGGCAGATGTGAAGTTCAGTATTACATCGTTAATGATATCACTCTCAAGTTAGCGCTGGATGAATAAAAACATCACAATCACTTCCCTCCTGATTCCATAACGCTCTCCTGCATCCAGATTTCCACTTCGCTCACTTTCCAGTGAGAACTACGTCCAGGCTTAATCGGTTTTGGGAATTTCCCTTCAGAGATGAGTTTATAAAACCACTTGTCTGTCATACCGGTAAACTCCGTGATAAATGCCATATCAACAAGTTGATCGTTCAGGAGAGAAGTGTTAACGGGTTTACTGGAAATAAAGGATTCTGTTTTCGTTGTCATTGTAAGGTTCCCGTAAATTGATGAGTTCGGGAGACAACTCCAGTTAGTCAATCGCAGGTAACTGATGCCGTTCCCATACAATGACACCGGAAGTATGAACTTACTGCTTTACTGCCAGCCATCTGCATAAATGCCTTTAAAGGGTACCTTTACCTCATCCTGATGGGAGTTACAGCGAAAGGCATCCTGACATGACAGCCCTTCACGTTGAGTTAAGACCGCATAACCCTCCTCTCAGGTAATAGAGACTCCAAACAAGGTATGTAAACCAAAAAGTAAGAATTTTACAGGAATTTTTTCGACATTTTTTTGCATGTTAAAGCTGGATTTATTGACTTTTGATGACGCCTAAAGTAGTAAAGTTGATGAGAGGAAATGAAGAATGGAGTGAGTGATGGGTAATGATAAATCTGATTCAATAGGGAGACCTTTTGTCAGACGCACCAGAGAAATATCAGGTGAGGCATGGTCGAATCTGAAAGTGAAAAAAGATACAAAACCTGACTGGGTTAATGGTGAACGTATAATTTTCTGGTGCTGGCTTTTTATTCTTAGAGCCGATTGCTCAACCCTTAATATTGTTATTGATGGCAATGATAATACAGAACCACTTTATAACTATCTCCAGTTAGGCAAGGCCCCTACTTCGCATGAAGAACGTGTGTTCGCTGTGAAATCATGGTTTAATATGTTAAGTAAAAAAATATCAGAGCATGACTTTAACCGTGTTGTTTCAGATATGCGTGATGAATGGGCTTACTTATCTGATAAAATAAAAGATCTTTCATGGCTACCAAAGACAGAAAAAGCAACAAAATGGGCATGGGAATTCATAAAGAAAAAGAATCCTTTTGATTCCCGTAGTTTTATTTACAATTACTATCCGTATAACACAACCGAGCGTTACCATGCTATTGTTGCAGCCATAGATGAAATATATTTAAAAGAATATGAGAAACTGGATGGTATTATTCTAATTAGAAATAACTTTATTACTTTTTTCCATAACGCCTATAAAAATAAATTTATAAACAAAAAAGATGATAGCATTACACAAATTACAGTGAAAATAAGTTTAGTGGCGAAAAAGAAACTGGATAAACTTGTCAAAGAGAGAAAAACAACACAGCGCGCTTTAATTGAACAGATAATCCTTAATAGTAAACTCGATTGATGCATTATTTGTTGTTTACTTTTTTTTACGACGTTTAGTTGCGGGTGAGAGATATTTTTTATACACAAGAGCAATGAAATCATCCGTTTTTTTATTCATATATTTAGAGTGGAAGTTTTTAGCTTCAGGAATAAACAACCAGTAAAAAAAAGAAGAAAGCGAATCATCTTTATCCCAATACATTAACATGAAGAATAATGCGCAGGATAATTTATGAAATTTCTCTGTTTCCTCACTGTTTATTATTCTTATCATTGCCTTCATTGGTTGTTCGAGATCATGAAAATAGCCGAGGCGCCTGCATTCATAACAAAAAAGTCTGAAAACAGTAACGTACTGCGAATGGACTTTTCGATATATGTCAATACTGAGCTCAGGTGCTGCATGTATTTCTTCTCTGGTAACAGGCAAATCAATAATCATCTTATTAAGTTTTTCCATATCTTTTTTATACACATCACATAGCAAGGCATAGAGGCTTCCACTAAATTCTGGTTCTTTATCAACATTATCTGTAATCTGTTTTTCTGTCATTTGTCGGAAACCTTCAGCCTTACGCCTGACAGAAAGAGGAACAATTATATATGGTGGAATGATATTACTGCTAAAGCCATAAAGTTTTGCGACTTCAACCTTACCCGGAAAATGTTTATGTTGATTGATTAATCCAGCGGCAGTATGGAGCATATACAGGTATCTGACAGTATGAAAACTAAAGGTTCCTTGACCATATTCAAATTTTCCGTCCTCCTGTTCCTTTACACATATCAGCCCACTCCTCTTGAGTGTTCTCTGCGTATTAACCCAGGCTTTACTGTACAGTATCTCCTCAATACGGGCCTGTGTTCGAATCTTTTGCAAAAACACCTGCCTGCTGTTACTACCATTTTCAGACATCTCACAACCCCTGATTTTCCAGAAAATCTCACGGCTATATTACCTCCATGATTAGCCTGGCTGTCAACGCCAGGATGCCTTTATCATACGGAGCGACTATGTCCACACTACATCCCGCGCTGCAAAAACTGCGCACGCATCTTACTTTCCTGCCTGAAAATATCCTTCAACAGCTTCTTGAGCATCTTCATCAGACCATCCACTATAAACCCGTTATTGGCATCATGGGCAAGAGCGGCACGGGTAAAAGCAGCCTCTGCAATGCCCTGTTTCAGTCCCCGCTTTGCGCCACGCATCCCCTGACAGGCTGTACCCGCGACGCTCAGCGCCTGACTCTGGAGATTGGTGAGCGGCAGATGACTCTTGTGGATTTACCCGGGGTCGGAGAAACACCGGAGTATGACCGGGAATACAGAATGTTATATCAAAGCCTGCTGCCTGAACTTGATTTGATTATCTGGGTACTGAGGGCGGATGAACGGGCTTATGCCGCTGACATCTCCATGCACCGTTTTTTGCTGGGTGAAGGGGCTGATCCCTCACGGTTTCTGTTTGTGCTGAGCCAGGCCGATCGCATTTCGCCAGCCCATGAGTGGGATGCGCAGCATTTATCGCCCTCCCGCCAGCAGCAACTTTCGCTGGCGGCTACCAGCGCCAGAGTGGCCGGATTATTTCCTTCCTCCTTTCCGGTTCTGCCCGTTGCCGCTCCGGCAGGATGGAATCTCCCGGCATTTGTCTCTCTGATGATCCATGCGCTGCCTGCTCATGCCACCAGCGCCGTGTTCAGCCATTGTCGTCAGGAGAATTGCTCGGAGCAGGATCAGCAGCAGGCCCGGGAAGATTTTGGTGAAACAATGGGAGACAGCTTCGATCGGATTATCGATACTTTTTCCCTGCCCTCCTGGCTTATTGCACTTCTTCGCAGGGCCAGACAAAAAATCATCGGGTTGCTTGTCTCGCTCTGGGATAAATTTTTCTGATTTCATTCCTCCAGCGACAGGTTGTGTCGCCACCACTTATCATAATGCCCCTGCATGCAAATTTATCATTGAATATCAGCCTGTTAACTCAGGTGATTTTTTTAGTGTTTTTTGCATCCCCTGGCTCTTCAGCGACATAACCTGGCAACCTCATATTGCATAATAACCCCATGAAATAACTGGCATTTACTGTCCAGGAGATCCCGCTTATGCCTGACAACAGCTCACGACACGATCGGCTGGCTGTTCGCTTATCACTGATCATCAGTCGCCTGATGGCGGGGGAGTCTCTGTCACTGAAAGCGCTGTCTGACGAGTTTGGTGTTACCGAACGTACCCTGCAGCGTGATTTCCACCAGCGGCTGATCCATCTTGATTTAGAAAATGATGAGGGCCGCTACAGGCTAAAAGCCGGTGTCAGCCAGGCATTCACACCGGAAATGCTTTCCTTTATACGCAATACGGGTATTGCCCAGATACTTCCGGATCAGAACCCCCGGCTAATGTCCTGTCTGACAGGGGATCAGGATCCTTTTCCCTGCCTTATCTGGTTTTCACCTTTAACTACAACTACCGCGCTGCCGGACTGTTTTTCACGGCTGATCCAGGCTATCAGGCAACAGCTTTGCATTTCCCTGTTATCGGACGGACGACGGCATTCGCCCCTGGAGCCCTATCGTCTCATCTATTACGGATGCGACTGGTACCTGGTGGCTTCACAAAAAGGGGAGATCCGGGTGTTTCTTCTGGCAAAGATCAGCACGGTCACCCTGACATCAGCGCGGTTTGAGCGGAGAGAAGATATCAGCAGCCTGACGGCTGAAGAGAACTTCATTTCTGCGCTGCCGCATTTCCCCTTCATCAATAACCTTATAAACAGCTTTCGACCGTGACTGCCAGCAGATTATGGCGGCAATCACACGGACGAATATGGAGAAAATATGTTAACCACCAGAAAGTTAAGACCACAGATATTCCGGCATTCTCTGATCATCGTTGCGGCAATAACCACGCTTACCGGGTGCGATTACTTTTCCGATAACTGGGAAATTGAAAGTGGAAAGTGTCAGGCCCTCAGCAGCGGACAAAACGAAATCGCGATTGTGTCTGAAGGCAGCGTGGGATTTCTGAAAATGGAGAAAGGCTGTCCGGATAACCTGGATATCCTGGGCTCTCGTTTTACTGATATTGAGATTAACGGAAACCCTTATAAGGCCACACTGCTGTGCAGTGACGCGACGGGTAATCGCAGGGTGACCATGCTCGGTACCAGTGAAAACTCAGCATCGACGCTGTCCGCTCAGGCGATGAGAGAATTCACCGGGTTCATGGGCGCGAAGGTCACTATCGAAGGGGAGTCCTCCCGCTTTTATAAAGGCAATTTCACCAAAATCTGCCAGCGGTTCCTGCCACGCCAGACGGCCAGTGCACCTTCCCCGTCTTCTGATAATTCATCCCTGACATTAGGTGATTTGCTGAGTGGCGGGAGAAAAAATGAACCCGCTCCGGAGCCTGCCGCAGACCCTCAGGCGCAGATGATGGCTCAGGCGGGATATGAAAAGATTGACGGTGAATGGAGGAAAAAATCCCGTCACCCCCTGGCTGTGACGGAGCAGGATCGCGCCGCAACTGAACGCATCCAGTCTCAGACTCGCCATCAGTATCAGGGAAATGGTAATGACATGCCCGTCTCTGCATACGGGCATAATGCCGGGGAAAAAAGCACTCCGGAAACGGAGAGTTCTGACACCCCGGCCCCAACGCCATCCGTACCGGAAAACCCGCAGCCCTCAGTATCACACACGGACGCACCAGCAACGGTAGTCGCAGACTGTAAGCTCACGAATGGTAAAGCTCTGTCGGTGCTTGCTCAGGACGGCTTTCCATACACCTATAACCTCTTTAAAAAAGATGGTACCCAGGAGCTGGAGTTAAAAGAAGGGATGTCTGGTGTCAAAGCCTTTCACTACTACCGTGAACTCAATCGCGGTAAAGGTGAGCTGAAGTATCTGCGTTTTAATAAAGGGAAATATGACTATGTTGTTGTACAACGCTATGACGGTGAAACCCCTGCCTTCGATGGCATTATCGTATTCAACAATGGTACGAAGATTGCCACACTTGCCTGTAAAGGAGCGTTCAATAATCTGTTCTCCGTTGAACAACTACCAAAAAATAGCCATGAAGACAGTGAAGATATAGCTGACTTTATTATTGGCTATACAGTGAGAGATTAATTTATTTCTCGTCCCACCATTCAGAAGAAGATCAGACAATTTTTGTTTTATCACGAAACATTCTGACATCAACCATCAATTATAAGGTATTTTTTAATGAGCGATTCAACTATTTCATCTTTAAAAGAAAAGCTGAACACCCCAACATGGCATCTGGTATTACTGGCAGCTGCCACATATGGAATATACCCCCTGATGTGGCTGTATAAAAATCAGGACACCATTATGGATGAAGTTGGGCAACGTTTCTCATCCGGAACATTTATTGTCTGGATGGCGGTATGCTCCGGCGTTTCCGTCATGCTTAATCTGCTTTTTCCGGTTCAGGTTGATCAATATGGATACGCCTATGACAGTTCCGCACAAATGATGGCCGGACTTGCCTTTCTAATCTCGCTGGCCTGGATTGTACTGACCATTGTCTGGGCATTTAAAGCCAGAGCTTCACTGCAACAGTACGCGCTGACGCAGTTTCGTTTTGAATTAAGAATGAATCCTGCATGGACAATTCTGTTCCATGTTTTCTACATTAACTATTGCATCAACACAATGCCGGAAGCCCTGGCAAAGCATCAGATAATTCACGGTAAACCCGATGTAGCAACAACAACCTCTGATGCTGAAAAATAGTATTTTTAGCAGACATATTTTTTCTGAAGAGCAGTGCGTTTTAGAGACGCACTGCTCTTTTCCATTTATACCGTCCTGACTACTTTTTCATTCTCGTTAAATCCCATACCCACCCCCGCTTCTGACGGAGCCGGGGTTACTTCATTTCTGTTTTCAAATAAGGAATACACCATGCGATTAGCCAGTCGTTTTGGTCGGGTGAACCTGATCCGCCGCGACCGTCCGTTAACACACGAAGAACTGATGCAGCACACACCCAGCGTATTTGGTGAGGATAAACACGCCTCACGCAGTGAACGGTATGCCTATATCCCCACCATCACCCTGCTGGAAAATCTGCAACGGGAAGGTTTTCAGCCCTTCTTTGCCTGCCAGACCCGGGTGCGTGACCCTGATCGACGGGAGCACACGAAACATCTGTTACGTCTGCGCCAGGCCGGTCAAATCGCCGGTCAGCAGGTCCCGGAAATCATTCTACTCAACTCTCATGACGGCTCCAGCAGCTACCAGATGCTGCCGGGACTGTTCCGTAGTGTCTGCTGTAATGGTCTGGTCTGCGGAACATCTTTTGGTGAAGTGCGGGTACCCCATAAGGGCGATGTGGTGGGAAAAGTCATTGAAGGGGCTTACGAAGTGCTCGGGGTATTTGACCGGGTGGAAGAGAAGCGTGAGGCAATGCAGTCGTTGATGCTGCCTCCCCCGGCACAGCAGGCACTGGCGAAGGCTGCGCTGACATACCGCTTTGGCGAGGAGCATCAGCCAGTGACCGACGCACAGATTCTGTCCCCCCGCCGCTGGCAGGATGAGAAAAACGACCTGTGGACGGTGTTTAACCGGCTGCAGGAGAACCTGAGTAAGGGTGGTCTGCCAGGCCGCTCAGCGCAGGGGAAAAGTAGCCGGACGAGAGCAGTCAATGGCATCGACGGCGACATCAAGCTGAACCGCGCACTGTGGGTGATGGCAGAAGAACTGCTGCAGGTTCTGAGCTGATGCAGCACGTTCCTGCGAATGTGCACCAGACAGCAATCTGGCCTGTTTCCCTGCAAAACCAGCCCGGCAGCCGCTCCATATCCGACGATGACCTCTGCTCCTGGTGCAGACATCTCTGTTACCGACCTGGCGAACTTAGCCTGTGTCAGCAGACTGATTCAGATGGTATCTGACCCTCACAGTACGATGTCGATGGCTATGCACAATCCTGCCCACAGTTACACCTGCATCTGACGCCTGCTGATATTACCTGCCGGTAACACGACTCGTCTGTTACACCAAAAATCAAACAACTTACGCGCTCCCGTTCAGCGGGAATGCACTTATGACCTTTACAAAAGGAACAACTGACATGACCGACATTATCAACCTTAACGATACCCTCCAGTTACAGCCACAATCAACCGATGCTGGTTCTGCGCCTTCACTGACCGCCATGCCGGTCCCGGACGAACAGCGCGCTGACTTCTGGCCACAGCACTTTGGCAACATACCGCAATGGATAATCCTTGAACCCACCATCTTCGCGTGGATGGACCGCTACTGCGCGGACTACAACGGGGGCATCTGGCAGTTTTACACAATGAGCAACGGCGGTGCCTTTATGATCCCGGAAGCGAATGAGGATACCGATGAAAAATGGTCTCTGTTTAACAGTATGAACGGTAACTGTGCGGAGATGAGCGCAGAGGCCGCGGGCATAGCCGGCTGTCTGATAACTTACAGCCACCACGCCATGCGTACCGAATGCGACGCCATGACGGAACACTATTACCGTCTGCGGGACTACGCGCTTAACCACGCGGAATCCAGCGCTATCATGCACATCATCGACTGAGAGCCTCGCTATGGAAACACAATTACCGCTGTTTGCCGCCGAATTGCCGGCATCCGCACAGCACACCATCCGGGAGGCGCTCACCCTGCTGGAACGTCAGTTACGTGAACCCGGGGTGTCATTCACGTCCAGCCACGCCGTCCGGGACTGGCTGCGCCTGCAGCTTGCCACACTGGAACGGGAAGAGTTTACCGCGCTCTTCCTTGATAACCAGCACCGGCTGATTGCGCACGAAACCCTCTTTACCGGCACCATCAGCCATACGCAGGTCCATCCCCGCGAAGTGGTTAAGGCCGGTCTGAAGCATAACGCGGCGGCGATTATTGTCGCTCACTGCCATCCGTCAGGGCACGCTGAGCCCAGCAATGCTGATCGTCAGGTCACTACGCGTATTCAGCAAGCGCTGGATCTGGTAGATATTCGCCTGCTGGATCACCTGGTTATCGGTGGCCTGGAAATCGTCTCGTTTTCCGAGAGAGGCTGGCTTTAAGGAGAGAATACCGATGAAAATCATCAGCAAACGTCAGGCAATGACGATTTACCGCCAGCATCCGCAGGCACGGTTGTTTCGCTTCTGCACGGGTAAATACAAATGGTCCGGCAGCGTCTGCCACTACGCAGGACGGGAAGTGCAGGATATCAGCGGTGTACTGGCCGTATTCGCAGAGCGCCGCCAGGACCGCAACGGCCCGTATGTCGTATTACGCAGCGTAAGCCTGAATTAATTCACGATTAAGGAGAGCTACATTTTGTCGAAGAAAACCACGATAACAACGAATGATGTCAGCGAACCATGGTGGGGGCTCAGACGCAGCATCTCCCCGTGCTTTGGTGCCCGTCTGGTCCAGGAGGCCAATTGCCTGCACTATCTCGCCGACCGCACCAGTATCACCGGGCAGTTCAGCGACGCTGATTTGTGCCATCTCGATCAGGCGTTTCCACTGCTGTTGAAACAACTGGAACTCATGCTCACCAGCGGTGAACTCACTCCCCGCTATCAGCATCGCGTCACGCTCCACGCAAAAGGACTGACCTGCGAGGCGGATACCCTCGGCAGTTGTGGTTATCTCTATATCGCGATTTACCCGACACCTGCAATAACCGAATAAACCTCCCGGCATTTTCCTTCATTTAACTCACCAATAAAGGTTTCCATTATGCAAACACAACCTGTTCCCCCGACACGGGAGGTTTCACCACGCCCGTCACCCGTGGCGATATGGCAGCGCCTTCTGAGCCACCTGCTGGATCGTCACTACGGCCTTACGCTCAGCGATACGCCGTTTGGCAATGATGGCGTGATTCAGGAGCATATCGACGCTGGTATATCACTGTGCGACGCCGTGAATTTTATTGTGGAAAAATACGATTTGGTTCGCACAGATCGTCAGGGCTTCAGTGCAGAAACACAGTCGCCGCTTCTTAGAAGTATCGATATTCTCCGCGCCCGGAAAGCGACAGGGTTAATGACCCGCAACAGCTACAAAGTGGTGACCGACATCACCACCGGCAAATACCGTGAGGTGCAGCCATGAAGCTGTCCCTCACCGTAGAAGCCGGCACCATCAACGTTCTGGCCCTGAATGCGGGCCGGATCGCTGTGGATATTGACGGCATTGAACTGGCTGCGCTGCTCGATGTGGTCTGTGACAACGGTTATTCCCTTCGCGTTGCTGACGAGCCCGGAAAACTGGTTGTCGAAGATCCTCTTCCGCCCGTCGCCCGCGTTAACGGCATTCAGTGCAGCACCGCACATATCACGGAAGAGGACAATTCACTGCTGTTTACCCTTTCACACCAGCATGAAGACTTTGGTGAGTCTGAATGGATTAGTTATACCGGCTCGGGTTATCTGTTCCACCTGGGGGCGTGGTCGTTTCCGGTCTTACGCCTCAAACGCCTCGGTCTGTCAAAAGCCTGCCGCCAGTTAGTGGTGACGCTTATCCGTCGCTACTCTGCTGGCATCATTCATCTGGATGCCTTTGGCGAAGTGCTGCCGGGCTTCGCTACGTTTGACTGGTAGCTCAACCTCAATCTCCATAAGGTTTTCACATGCCGGAATTAACCACCGAAGCGGCTCTCAACATTCTGATTGGCTGGCTGCAGGACAACATCGATTGCGACAGCGAGATAATTTTCGACAACGACGAAGATAACACCGATTCAGCAACACTGCTGCCCTGGATTGAGCAGGCGCTTAAAGACGTTCGCGATCTCCGTCATCTTCAGCGTCTGCAACAGGCCAGTACAAATTAGCCACCTGTCCGAACTCATCACACACATACAAGCGCCAGCCCTCACCAGCTGGCGCTTTGCTTTATATAAAAGGAAAAATGATGTCAGACTTTACCCTCACCGAACCTGAAGTTTTGACCGGCCATACAGATGTGATTTGCTCCACCAGCATTGAACGCATCGTCAGCGGACGTAACGCCGCGCTTACGCAGATTGAATCCCTCATTCAGCAACTGGACGATATCTCGACGCTGACCCGCAGTATCGGCGGTAAAACGGCGCTGGACTGGGCCATGAAGCAGGAATTCCGCTGTGGTTGCTGGCTGATGGAAAAACCAGAAACAGCGATGAAAGCCATTACCCGTAATCTCGATCGTGGTATATGGCGCGATTTAATGAAAAAGTCAGGGATGCTTGCGCTCATGGACGAGCAGGCCCGTGATGAGTGGTACAACAGTCTGGAGAAAGACGACATCCCGGCGATCTCTGAAGCCAACATATTGAACACGTTTGAGCAACTGCATCAGAGCAAAGGTGAGGTTTTTGAGCGTGGCGTAATTAACGTGTTCAAAGGTCTGAGCTGGGACTTTAAAACGAACTCGCCCTGCAAGTTTGGTGCGAAAATTATTGTGACGGGACTGGTCAAATGTGACCGATGGGGATTTGGGCTTAACTGGGGCCGGCAGCGCGATCGATTAGCTGACCTTGAGCGGATGCTGATGCTTCTGGATGGCAAGCCTGTCCCCGACAACCGCGCTGACGTTACCCGTCGTCTCAGCGATCATATCCATGAGAACAGGCATAGCAACTATTACGAGGACGAGATGTTTGCGATCAAATACTTTCAGAAGGGAACGGCACATATCTCTTTTAAGCGATCGGAACTGGTCGATAAGCTGAATGACATCATAGCCAGACATTATCCAAGGGCGTTGCCCACTAAACAGTAAGGAGCCAGATTATGGTATCATTTTCAAGCATGGATGGTGCTCGCTACGATTCCGTAAATGGTCAGAGCACCGTACCATCCAATCCAATCCAATTCAATTCAAATGGACGTAAAAATTCCCGTTAAACCTTCTAGTTTTGACTTAATGCAAGCGGGGGCCTTACTGGGGGCTCATGCATTAATCGAACAAATTAAATTTATTTAATATCAATATGTTAAAAATCACATCCGAAGTCTGCAGGGGACACCATATCGCCGTACATCCACATCGACGCATTCCCAGTAACCCGTCCCTGTTTGACAATTCCATTGCCATTGACTCCCGCCCCAAAAAGGCGAGCGGCATGACTTTAGTTGTCTTCCGGGCATGCTAACGGAGGAATGCCTGATGTCTTCATTCGGTGGCATCGCGATCGCACTCGGTGCCTTTGTGCAGGAATGCCCCTTTTCAGATAAATAATCAGTCACGAATCTTCACGTAAATAACGCGTTTCTTTGTGCGACAGAGAATTCTATTATTGTTCCTTGCCACCGGAATAACGCTGGTGTAATAATCCATAAAAATACACCACGGAATAAATAACTTATGGATGATATTATTCAACTTGAATCTTATATGCGCCATGCTATTCGAGAGGCAGAAGAAAGTCTGCGCGAAGGAAATAAAGGATTTGGTGCAGTCATCATCAAGGAGGGGGAAATCATTGCCTCTGCGCACGATGGTGAGGAAACAGAATCAGACCCAACATCGCACGCTGAAATTAATGCCATTAAACTTGCCGGGAAAAAGATCGGCAAAGATTTATCCGGCTGTCTTCTTCTCTCGACCAGTGAACCCTGTCCGATGTGTGCTTTCGCCATTGCGTGGTCAGGTATCAAAGAGATAGCTTATGGCTATTCTATTCAGGATGCGTTGGATCAGGGGCGGCGGCGAATTTTATTCCTCTGTACCGAGGCGTTCGACAAAGCGGGAATGGATATTACCGTGCATAAAGGTATTCTTCAGCGGGAATGTTCCATTCTTTATCGCGCCGATGTTCGAAATGAAATCAATAGACTACGTTCGGCGACCGATGACGATCTTAAGGCGCTGAATGCAGATTCCATTGCGCGTCGAACCGCCTGGTTCTGTGAGAATAGTGCGGTACTGCGTGCTGAACACAGCAATCTGTTAGAGGCGGCCCATCGCTTGCTGGTAACCCGATTTCACGCCACGGTGGATGAAATGCCCGTGGTGGCAAGAAGTGAAAAACAGATCACGTTCCATTCCATGAATTTTTGTCCAACGCTTGAGGCGTGCAAAATATTACGTCTGGATACACGGTATGTGTGTAAACTTCTGAATGAAGACTCCACAAACAGGCTGATCAAAAATATTGACCACAGACTTCGCTTCTCACGAAATTACGCGAATCTGCGTCCTTATACGCCTTATTGCGAAGAATTTATCTCACTTGAAGAGTGATATTTTTGGTGAAATCGTTCGTGAAATAAAAAGACATCATCACGGTAACCGAAGACTGTAAACAAGAGTGAACAAAATGGATCTTACCATCGAACTGGCCACCCCCGTAGATGCAGAAAATATATTGTTGCTTCAAAAAATGGCTTACCAGAGTGAAGCATTACTGTATCAGGATGATTCGATTCCTGCATTGCAGCAAACGCTTGAATCATTACTGGCGCAATTTACCGACACACTCATGCTTAAAGCGTCTCTGGGGGAAGGGCAAATTATCGGCTCGGTGCGAGGTCATGTTGTCGGGAATACCTGTCATGTGGGGCGTCTGATTGTCCATCCTGACTTTCAGCGCAGAGGAATCGGCTCAGACTTACTCAATGAACTGGAAAGACAATGTCCTGATATCACACGCTTTGAACTCTTTACCGGACATAAAAGTGCAGGCAATTTGCGATTGTATCACCGACACGGCTATCAGGAATACCGTCACGTCCCCATTCACGCAGGACTGACCATGATCTATCTTGAAAAACATCGGATAAAGTCCTGATTCAGCGTCGCGTTATTCGCCATTTCGACACCCGCCATACTGGCCGGGCGTCGTCGTTTAGCGCTTCATTTTCCGGGTTGAGTAGAACGCCTCCGGGCTCATCCAAAGCTCATGCGTCGTATCATGATGTTTGCGATTTTTAAGTTCACGCAGCGTAATGCCGCGAATCTTCCCTTCGGCAATCCGTCGCGCGACCTCCCCCGTACTGAGTCGCAACTGCTTTTTCATCACCGATAACAGACTGACCTGAAAGGCGGCCGTTAAGCGGATAGTGACCTTCACCTGCTGATGGCGGGCAAGTGTCACCCGCCACTGTTCACGAACAGCAAAGTCCGGACTCCCGGAGAGCTCGGCATTATTTCGCTTCAGAATTTGGCGATCGTGGGCGAAAAGCAGGATCGCGTTTGCGTCATTGGCAACGATCCGCGCATAAAGGTCGCGGTCAATACGGCTGACAGGGAGTCGCGAGAACAGACTGATATTCCAGGTATAGTCGCAATGAAGGCACTTATAGATGCTCCAGACATCCAGCAGCTTCTTTTGCGAATTCATTCTGAAAGCCCCGGAAGGGATGAAATCGCGTTTGATATTGCAGGCAGGACAACGCTTTGCAATGCGCTGATATCCCACGGGACTGACGGTCCATGTGACGTGCATGTTGACCCTTTTTTAACCCATACAAAAACGGATTCGTCCTGAACGAACCATGAATTTTGCTATGCGAAAAATATTTGAAGATATTTTTCAGTGGGTTAAGAAAAGATTTCCAGCACAACAATCCCTTGAGTTATCGATAAGCCAATCAGACTAACAGACCCCCATTCTCTCAACACATAAGTCAAATCAATATTTGTGACACGACTATCAGGGTTATTTGATCTGGCATCGGATTCGACTTGTCTATAATCCGTATATTTATTAGACAACCCGAAAACACAAGGAGCGTTAAATGTCACAGCAAGAACAGTTTTGCCACGCCTGCGGAATGCCGCTGTCCGCACCCGATGCTAAAGGGGCGAGCGATAAATACTGCGCGTATTGCAGTGATGCCGAAGGCAATCTGAAGCCCTGGGATGAAGCCGTTTCCGGTCTGGCGGGATTTCTTGATTCATGGCAAAAAGTTGGCCCAGAGGAGTCACGTAAACGCGCAATCCGTTACCTGACGTCTATGCCTGCCTGGGCACACAAAGCAGACGACTAAACCGCGGGTGTCATCCTGTCAATCACGGTCTTTACCACTTTCGCCCCGGTCAGTGCCGGGGCTTAAGGTATGGGAGGACGTCATGTTGACAACAAACGTGTGTCCGTTCACCACCGACGCCTTGTGGGACATTGACACGGCTATACCTGAAAAAGCCCACCCACAGTCATGCGGGTGGGCAAGGGATCAAAACGTGTATTTCACGCCCAGTATTCCCTGGGTATCGCTATAACCGTTATTGCCTATCTGTTGTGAGATGTTCCCCCACAGATGCAAATTCTGGTTGATCTGGCTTTCCACACCCACTTTCAGTTCACCGTAGTTGCGCGTGCCGCTAATCTCATTGCTGACACCGTCCATTTTCAGGCGGAATTGATTGGTATTGTGGATCCAGTTAGCCTCAACAAACGGCAGGAAGCTTCTGTCCTTTCCTTCATCCATTTTGTTATAGCTCTGCAGGTATGCTTTCACACCAACACGGGTTTGCAGATTACCCTCTGAATTATCAACCACGCGGGTACCGTTTTTCTCTGTGTGGTCGTCAGCGCGCACGTTCATCCAGATTGCCTGCACCTTCGGCTGTAACCAGTAGCTGGTGCGGGCGTCGCTGCTGCCAGCAACACGGAAGTTATACCCCGTTTCCAGAGAAGCCGTAATACCATCCGATTTGTATTTCTCCGTTTCCAGATAGTCACCGGAAACGTCGTTATCAAACCAGTTGTACAGTAACCAACTGTCAACCCAGGCTCCCGTTTTATCAATATCGTTGGCATGCCAGGTACCGTAGATACCCGCGCTATAGCCGTGAATTTGTCCACGAGAGGAGTATCCCGTCAGGTTAGAGTGGGTATGGCTACTGCTGGTGGCATAACCGGCCATCAGGCCAAGGTGCCAACGGTTAACACCATTGGTGCTCCACTGTGCAACATCCCCTCCCAGTTGCACAATGTAACGGTTGCTCTGAGTGCTCAACTGACCAGAGGTATCTTTGAAACGGGTATGACCTCCCGTATGGCGCATCCATAGACTGGTTGACTTTTGCTGCCCGGTTAACATGTCGGTGTACTGCGCTTTACCCAGCCGATCGTGCATTGTGGTGGTAAACAGCGTATTCGCGACCAGTGCGTTAGCCAGATAGATACCCGGCTCAGGACGGTACTGCTGTCCACCGCCTGGTGCAGTGGGTTCTACAGGAGGCGTGTCTGCCGGAACGGGCTCTGGACCCGGCTCTGGCTCAACCACGATGTTGTTCGTCAGATACCAGTTTTTCCCTCTTTTGACGAGGTCATATTCATAAATCCCCGCAACGATTCGATCCACTTTCTCGAAGGTTCCGGCAGAGTTGCCAAGGACTTCAACGAGTTCGATACCATTTGCCGCCGTCGCCCCCGCGCCACCTGCGTTAGTTACCGCAACAAGGGTATCTCCGGAAGTATCGCCTTCCACGACTAATTTATCGGTAGGGGAATTATCGCCGCCCAGCTTTGTACTCATATTCAACGTACCGCCGCCATTGAAATTGCCTTCAACCGTCAGCGTTTTGAAGTTACCGGCGTGTCCCGGCGGCAGAAAGTTCACGGTACTGTTGTCCATCGTCAGGTTCGTAACATGAGAACTGTCGGTCATATTCCAGACAGAACCGTTTGTCAGCGCCAGATTGACGGTACCAGGCGTGGTGTCAAAATTGGTTTCTGTATAGCTGGCCGCTGTCACCCAGGAGTCTTCATTATTAAGAACCATGTTGAGCGTAGCATCATTAATCGCGCCGATATTACCTTTGAGCTGAATAGTACCCGTACCAGAAGTATTCACATCGATCAGGCTGTTTTCTTCCCGGGAGAAAAGTGACCAGGTGGCATTGTCGTTGTCAGTAATTTGTAATCCCTTTTGTACTTCGATAACGCCACCACCTGCGGCTTCCATACCGGAAACGTATCGGGCGTCAGAACCGGCAAGGGAGATAATAACATCATCTCTGAATTCAGCCCGGGTGGGGGTAGTGTCTTCGGTCGTGCCTATAGAATAGACTGCGCGCGTGGTATCTCCGCCATTCAGCATATTGATACGGACTTTACCATTGAAATACGCTTCACTTTCCCAGAGGTAGAAGCCGGTATTATAATAACCACCATTGCTGGTTATTATAAAGTCATCATTCGTCGTCAGCCTGGAGTGGTCCATAATTGTTATTGTTCGTAACCAGTACCCATCTTGCCAGCCGAGAAATTCATGATCATAGCCGGGTCGGGTCCCCAATAAGGTCAGGTTCTCACCAACAACTTCAGTGACACCGTTAAAGGTAATATCAGTTGAAAGCAATTCAATTGCTCTACCACCAACAATTTCGCCATAGTAGATATCCACATCTCCTCTGGAGAGCGCTTCTATTTTAGTCTGACCGGTAAACTCAATCTGACTGCTGACACCATTAGCGTCAAGATTTCCCCCTCCCCAAAGACCTATTTGACCTGATTTAATCGATATATAGTCTGCCTCAAAGTTAACACGGTTCATCACATTGTTTACTACAGGGTAATTGCTGCTATCCAAGCTTGCTGATAAAAGCATCGCGACTTCACTGACGTCAACCTCGATAAGATCTGCTTTAATGTCAACAGTACTGCCTGCAGATACTGCCAGCCCTTCGCGGTGAGAGAGACCATCGTCCTCGGGATCACCTTCAATTTCGATCCTGAAACGTCCGCCATCAAAGCCGAACTGTCCCTGGTACAAACCGATCCCATGGCGGTCAGCTCTCGCGGGGCCGACCATTGGCATCAGAACTGAAAGATTAATTTTATTATCGCCATCGCTTTTGAAATCAAATTTCCCTCCCGGACCGGCAAACAGGGCATAAATATATGAATTGCCAGTATTCGACTCGTTACTGACGATAACATTTCCCCCGGTAAAGCTCATCCTGCCGCCGTAGGGTCCGCCCCGCTCATAGGCATACAGCGTGGTCCTTTCACTTGTTCCCTGATTGTTGTTGAAGCCTCTGAACGTCAACGTTCTTCCCGGGTCAATAATGAAATCAATATCGCCGTTAACGGTATTGGCCAGGGGGCGTTGACCACTAGAATGTCCGGTATATCCACTGGCATCCCGGATGACATCTCCCTGACTGACAGTATATGTCCCACCAGTGGAAATGGAACCCATGCCAGTAGTGTATGTCGCACTTGTCAGTTCTTCTGATTCGACAGATTCGGCACAGGGAGCGACTAAAAAAGTGCACCCAAATGCTAATGAACAAATTTTTTTCCATTTAATGGTATTCATATCCTTGCTCCACTTCCGCAAAAAATTATTACGCATATAATTTAAAAGGTAATAAAATAAAAATGATGAAATTCATCCCTGTCCCCTGCCAGAGAGTGTTATTTTTAATAAAGGATAAACAGATAGTATTTTTATCGATGTCAGTCAGGAAATTGTTTAAATAGTGCATAGTAAAGAATACTAATAGTTTTTAACTATCAATGAAATAATACAGATCGTTGCTAACGATCGATTTTTTTATTCAGACAGATTAAAACGATTAAAGCATTCTTGCATTTCATTCAAAGACAACTTTAAAACAGCCAATGAAACAAGCGATTGCATTTTTACTCTGGTGACTACCTTTCTTTTTTCTTCATTATTCTGAGAGGGTAAGATTCATTCTGTTATAAATCCATTACACTTAATATTGTTTATACGTTTTTTAATTAGATATTTCTTAGTCACTAGATTACAACATATTGATAAGGATCAAGTTATCAGGTCAGAAATGCAGTCCCTGTGGACGAGTAAGATTCCCAATCCGGAGATGAAACCTCTGCACGAGTTGTGTGGCGGAAGTCTCTGGTTGATGTGAGAGTTCAACCATGTTGATTTTGAGCTCAACGGGATATTCAGGCTTTTTTACGCACTGAATTGAATGATTTCATGGATAGTGTCCACTCCCCTTTCTGGTGTTTCAGGGGCTGCCAGACGGTACTGAAATGACGCTTACTCTTCAGCCATGAGCAAGGTTATTCTGAAGCCACTCGTGTCGGGGACGATGTTCAGCATGGTTAATGTGGCGCAGGCAAAAGCTTCCTGAGCGCCGTTAGCATCGGGGACGACGGCAATCACGCGCGCACCGCTTGCATTACCGGCACGTATCCCGGCAGCCGCATCCTCAAAAACAATACAGTCCTGAGCACGATAACCAAGAATCGATGCGGCTTTCAGATAGCCTTCAGGCGAGGGTTTTCCTTCTGCGACATCCTCTGCACAGACCATCACGGCCGGAAGCGGTAATCCGGCTGCATGCATCCTGTTAATAGCCAACTCCCGGCTTGCGGAGGTGACGAGTGCCCAGCGATCCTGCGGCAGGCGCTGCAACAAATCGGCCGCCCCGGCAATGGCAACAATCCCGTCAAGGATCATCAGTTCACGTGCATCCAGCTCATCTGCAGCCGTCACGGCCTCTTCGCCAGCGCCTAAGAAATGAATAACCGTATCGAGCGTTTGTCGCCCATGAGCAAAAGCGATAACCTCTTCTGCATCCAGATCAAAGCGGGCGCTGAACCTGCGCCATTCATTTTCAACCACCTCCGTTGAGTCTACCAGGGTGCCGTCCATATCAAACAGAAACGCTTCAGCATGTAACATGTCATTCTCCTTATCTGAGCTGTATTTCAGTCGCATCGTGTCGCCACAGACGTTGTCATTGCACAGGAATAATAAAACAGGAGCCGGTTTCCCGGCTCCTGTTTTTAGCACAATGCGTTACCAGCTGTATTTTATCCCCAGCATGCCCTGGGTGTCGCTGTAGCCTTTGTCACCCATCTGCACGCCCACGTTACCCCAGACGCTCAGACGGTCATTCAGCTTACCTTCCACCCCGGTGCGGATTTCGCCCAGATTACGCGCGCCGTCACGACTGACTTGCGTGCCGTCCATCTTCACGCCGAAGCTTTCGGTGTTGTGGATCCAGTTCACTTCCACGAACGGCTGGAACTCACGCTGTTTACCGTCATCCATTTTGTGGTGACTGTTCAGGTAAGTCTTCACGCCCAGACGCGTCTGGATGTTGCCGTCGCCCTGCGTTTCGATACGGGTACCGTCTTTCCGGGTGTGCGCATTGTCCTTCACGCCCATCCAGGTGACCTGCGCCTGTGGCTGCACATACCAGGTGTTCAGCGTGCCCTGGCTGCCGTTGAACTCACCGGCTTTCAGGGTGTAACCCGCTTCCAGTGAGGCGGTCAGCCCTTTTGAGTCGTAGCTGTCGCTGTCGCGGTTGTCCGCTTCCACGCTGCTGTCGAACCAGTTGTACAGCATCCAGCTGTCAACATAGGCTCCGGTTTTGTCCGCCTCGTTCTGGTACCAGGTGCCGTACAGACCGGCGCTGTAGCCGCTGATGCGCCCGTCTGAACCGTAACCAGCACGGTCGCTGCGGGTGTTGCTGTGCGCATTCGCATAGCCGCCCATCACGCCCAGATGCCAGCGGTCGGCACCGTCGGTACTCCACTGTGCGATGTCGCCACCCAGTTGCAGCACGTAGCGGTTGCTCTGTGTTTTCAACTGACCGTCACCGGCAGAAGACCGTTCGTGTCCGCCGACATGACGCATCCACATGCTGGCGGCCAGTCCCTCGCCTTTCAGCGCATCGGTGTACTGTGGTTCACCGAGACGGTCGTGCAGACGGGTGTTGAACAGCGTGTTGGCGGCCGCGATATTGCCGATATAGCTGCCCGCTTCCGGACGCAGCGCGTCGGGTGCTGTCGGGTCAACCACCGGTGAGGTCCCCGGCTTATCCGGTGTGGCCGGGGAGACCGGGTCTGTCGGGGTGGTGCTGTTTTTCCATTTACTGGTCAGATACCAGTTTTTCGCCGCGCTGCCGGTGCCTTTCGCCAGCGCATAGACATAAGCCCCGGCTTCGACGGTGCCGGTGGTCAGGGCGAAGTTCCCGGCAGAGCTGCCGTTCACCTGAATCACCTCAATACCATTTACCGTCTGCGCCCCGGTGCCGCCGGTGTTGGTGACGCTGACCCGGGTGTTCCCCGCCGTGTTGCCGTTCACCGTCAGTTTGTCGGTCGGGGAGCTGTCGCCGCCCAGTTCCGTGTTGAACGCCAGCAGACCGTTGCTGCCGGCGTAGTTGCCGTTGACGGTGAGGGTGTTGCCCGGCTGACCGTCTGTACGGGTCAACAGAACGGAACCACTGTTGCTCAGGTTGCCGCCCACCGTGAAGTCCGTCACCTGCAGGGTCCCGCTCTGCATGACATCCACATGCCCGGCGGTGCTGCCGTAACCGGTCAGCGAGGCACCGTTATGAATATTCACCAGACTGCTCGTCATATTCACCGCAGAACTTTCATCACTGCCAAGCGCCAGTTCACCGGTGGTGATGTCGGTAGTGCCGGTATACGCGGCGGAGTCCGCCGTCAGGGTCAGGGTGCCTGCGCCCTGTTTGTCCAGACCGCCGCTACCGCTGATGCTGTTCACCAGCGTCCAGTCACTGGCGGTGTCGACGGTCAGCAGACCGTTATCGTTCACTGTCGCCGTACCGAGGTGGTTCTGTTCGCTGACGGTCAGGTTGCTGCCGCTGTCGATGGTAAACAGACCGCTGAACCCGCTGTTGTCACCGGACAGGGTGGCGTCCGTGGTGTCTGTGGCGTTCACATTACCGGTACCACTGATAATGTTTGCCAGCATCCCGGTGACATTATCCAGCGTCAGGGTGCCTTCATCATTGATATCACCGGTACCTGCGCCCTGTGCATCACTGATGACCACTTCCGCACCGTTGCTGATGGTGGTGATGGCACTCAGACCGCCGTTGGCACCGTCAATGGTCAGCACGCCGCCATTAACGTTCAGCGCACCGCCTCCGGTCAGGATACCGCTGCTGTACCCGCCACTGCGCAGGCTCAGGCTGCCGCCGTTGACGTCAAGCTGTGAGCCGCCATCACCGGCCAGGATGCCGGTCGTCTGCCGTGTACCGTTGAGGTCAGCTTTCGCTCCGCTGTTAATCGCCAGTTTCGCGGTATCTCCCAGTGCGCCGTCAACGTCTGTACGCAGGGTGCCACTCAGGACCGTGGTCTCACCGGTGTAATCGTTGCTGCTGTTGGACAGGGACAGGACGTCACTGCCTGTAGTACTGACTGCCAGGCTGCCGCTGCCGGTGATACGGGCGGACTGGTCCGCCGCCGCGCCGGTGGCGCCCGGTGTGCCATCAAGCGTCAGGGTCTGACCTGCCAGCAGCTCCAGCTCTGTCAGGCCGTAGTTGACATACAGACCGTCCTGGCTGCCGGACGTCCCTGCGGTGGTCAGGCGGTAATCGTAAGTGCCTTTCGCCACCGTGCTGCCGCCCTGGGCGATATCCACCTCTGTGTCATCGGTGATGAGATTACCGCTCTGGTCCTGCAACACCAGGTTACCACCGGCACCGTTAACCAGTGCAGCACCGACCAGCTCCAGGCCAATGTTGGCGTCATCCTGAGTCATCAGTGAGGCGGTGGTGCTGGTTTCATGACCCGGGACATACGGTGCCGGAACGTTAATCTGTACCGTACCGTTGCCGGATGCATCCAGCTTGCTGACCGTCATATGACTGGTCGCCACTTTCTGTGCTGGCGCGCTGGCGTTAAATGCCACTTTACCGCTGGCGAAAGTCAGACCGCCGATAACCTGTTCCCCGTCCGCCACGGTGGTAACGCTGCCGGTGTCGGCCTTCAGGGTGGCATTCGTCAGGGCGGTGGTATTCACCCCGCCCAGCGCCAGGGTCGCATTGCTCAGGTCCACGGTCCCGGCAAAGGCGCTGCCGGTGGTAGTGGCGAAGTTAAACGCCTGTCCGGCGTTCTCCACCGCCACGGTGCCGGTTCCGGTCAGGGCACTGGTCAGCGTCCGGTCGACCGTGCTGTTCACCGCCAGTACCGAGGTGGCATCAATATTAAACCCGGCACCGCCGGCCGGTTTACCGCCGAGGGCATAGTTGTTATCCAGACTGAACAGCGAGCCGTTACGCAGATTCACCTGGTTGTAGTTGTTGATTTGCGCGCCGGTGCCGTCCATATGGAAGCCCGCCGTCACCCCGTCAAACACCGCCGTGGCCGTACCGCTGCCACCGTTGAGCGCCGTAAAGGTGTTGCCGTTACCCAGAACGGTGACCGTATCGTTACCCGCCGAACCACTGACGGTGCGCACGTCCGCGGTGTTTTTCAGCAGGACGGTATTGGTGCCGTTACCGCTCAGCGCGATATTGCCGCCGACGGTTCCGTTGTCCACGGTAACCGCGTTATTGCCACTGGTGGTGGTGATATTGTTACTGACCGTACCGCTGTTGTTCACCGTACCGCTGGCACCGTTCATCACCACATCGCCGTTGATGGTCCCGGCGTTAGTCACTGTGGCATTCGCCGCGTTCATCGCCAGCGCCGGGTTACCGGACGCTGACGCGGTGATAACCCCGGTGTCGGTGTTGGTAAAGGCAGTAGCATTTGCCGTCTCCACCGTCGCCGTCGTGGTACTGGCTGAGGTCAGCGTACCGCGGTTGGTGGCGGAGGTGACGCCGTTACCGAGTTTCAGAGCCGCGCCGCCGGTGGCGCTGCTGACGTTCACGCTCACGGCGGTATCAGTGGTGCCGGTGGTGTTCGCATAAATCCCCGTACCGCCGGTGCCGCTGACGTTAATGGTCAGGCCGGACGAACCGGAGAGGTCCAGGTTACCGCTGGTCGCACTGCCATCGGCGTTTGTAAACGCAATCCCGGTACCCGCGCCGCTGACATTAATGGTACCGCTGTTGGTGTCGTCGATAGTCACCGCAGTGCGTACCCCGGCACCGTCTGCGACATCAATGGTGGTGTTCGTCAGTTGCAGGTTGGTCAGGTTGCCGGCGTTCTCGATGCCGTTACCGGACGCGCCCGCCGCGCCGACAATAATATGGGCGCCGGTCACGTCGAGTCCGGTCGCGCCGCTGCTGACCAGTACGCCGTCTGCCGTGCCGCGGGCTTCAATGGTGCCCACGCCGCTACCGACGAGGTTCAGGCTGCCGGCCGCCAGTTCGATGGCCGCCCTGCCGTCGGTCGCCAGTACCGTGCCGCTGTTGGTGACGGTGGAGGCCTGTCCCTGGTCACCGGCCCCGATATACAGAGCCGTGCCGTTCGCTTCGATGCTGCCGGTGTTGTTGACTTTCCCGCCCAGTACCTTAATGGCGGTGGAGTTTGCACCGGTCAGCAGGACATTACCGCTGTTGGCAAGCGTACCGCTGTTTTTGGCGGTAAAGGCGGTGGCGCCGGAGACCGTGGAGCTGATGGTCGCGGCGTTAATCAGTTCCGCGCCGGTATTTTGCTGCGAGAGCGAGCCGTCAGAGGCATAGGTGTTGCCGTCAACCAGCCCGGCGGTGGCACCGCTGCCGGTCAGCGCCAGCGTCGCGCCGCTCTCAATGGTGGCGGTCGCACTGCCCGAAGAAATCACCCCGGTAGCGCCGTTACCGCTGATATTAAGCTGGCTGCCGCTGCCGATAACCGCCGTCGTATTTTCACCGGTGGCGTACAGCGCAGTTGCATCCTTTCCGCTGGCCGCCACCTGAATGTCGCCGTCCATCGCCGCCCCGTCTTCCAGACGGAACAGGGTGGAACGCTCACCGGACGCATCCAGCACCGTCCCGCCCGGGACACTGGTGTTGATGGTGGAGCCTGCGCCGGAGATGGCAAACAGGATCTGATCCGTCGCGGAGGAAGAAAACGCTGGCGTCGCAGTACCGGAGAGGTTCACGGTTGCTCCCTCAGAGGCCCGCACGCCGGTGGCGCCGTTGCCGTTCAGGGTCACCGTACCGGCGGTCATGTTGACGGTAGTATTCGCGCCGCTGGCAACGATCCCGGTGGTACGGTTGGCGGTATTGCCGCCGTTCAGCACCAGGTTACCCGAGGTATTGACCACCGTGGTGTGAGTACCGGTTGCATCCTGTGCCACGATCCCGGTACCGCCGGCACCAACCGTGATACTGCCGGTGTTATTGCCGCGGGCACCCGCCTCGACCAGCAGACCGGTGGTGTTGCTTCCGGTAAAGACGATGTTCCCGGCGTTGCTGACTTCCGCCCCGTTGCGGGCAATGAAGCCGGTGACGGCATCCAGCGCGGAATTCAGCGCCGCCTCAGTGACCAGCAGGGTGCCGGACCCAAAACCTGCCGCCCCCGCGGCCAGTGCCGCGTTCGACAGCACGCCCGCAATCGGGCTGCCCAGTGCATTACCGTTGATGTCATAGCCCTGACCGTCGGCAATCCCGGCCACCGCGCCGGTGGCGGTCATGTTGATGGTGGCGTTAGACGAGATTTTACCCTGTGCGCCACCCTGGATAACCACGCCGGTGGCATCCTGCCCGGAGAGGTTGAGTGTCATACCACCGGAGTTAAAGGCGGAGACATTGCCGCTGGTGGCGTCTTTACCGTTGGCGACCACGGCGGTTGATCCCTGACCAGACGCGGTGAGGACGGATGCCGCACCGGCGCCGCCGGTAAAGTCAGCCCCGTCATCGACGCGGAACAGCACGGAGTCTTCGGTGCTGACATTCTGCGCGCCGGTGCCGTTGTTGGTGATGGAAGCCGTCTGCCCGTAGACGTAGTAGCCAATCTGGTTGCTGCCGTCAGTAAAGTTCACTTCACCGGTACCGGAGATGGTCACATTGCCGCCATAGCGGGCATGAACGCCTATCGCCCCGTCCCCGTCCAGATTAATCTGGCCGGAAATATCGACCTGCGAGCCCGTGCCTTCAGACCAGACACCGTAGTTACGCAGTCCGGTTGACAGCTCTGCGCCACCGGTAATATTGATGTCGCCGGATAATGACGCTTTGCCGCCGGAAACCGCTTTGATCCCGGTGTTATTCACGCCATTAAGGTTGATGACGCCGGAGCTGCCGACAGTCCCCGCCGTCTGGCTGAACGAATAAATCCCGATACTTTCAGAGGGAACAAATGCGCCGTCGTCCCCGTTGCTGTTGACATTGATAGTACCGCTGTTTACCAGGGACGCAGTACCATCAAGGGCATGCAGACCATAGACACCGTTGGCCATCGAACTCAGCGTTATGGTCCCCTGGTTGTCGCCACGGCCACCGGTTTCCGTGTGAATCGCGGCACTCTCGGTGTTCAGATACGCTTCGCTACTACCGTCCTGGTTGTAGCCTAAATTGATATTACCCGTCGGCGTGTTAACGAAAGAAGAGGCGTTATACACCTTGGCAATCCAGACGCTGCCTGTCTGAAATTGATCGACAGCGTTGCTCCAGTAACCGGTATTAATGGTCCCGGCATTTTCAGCCGTGGTTCCGATATGTGTCTGAACCCCTTCTACAATCCCATTCTGGTTTTTATTGGTGTAATTGTAACGGGGGGAAATGGTGTAGGTACCCTGAGCGCTGTTTACAAAACGACTACCGTTGCCATCAACGACAATTGCGATATTTTGATAGGCGCTATCCGGGATATTCCCCCCCAGACTCAGGAACCCATTATTGATGAAGGATGAGCCACTGTTAATGTGGGCGATCCTGTTAGTGGTCATTGCCGTACCGTTATTAATAAACGTGGCATTATTATTCAGTTTGACAAGCAGAAATGACGCGCTGCTGCTTGCTCTCAAATCAATTGAACCACCCGGGGCAATGTTGATAGTGGCATTTTGCCCATTTGCCTGAAGAACAGCGACATCACGCTCACCATAAACAGAAACGTCAAACCCATCCGGGGAGTGAGAGACCTGATAAGTCAGAGAGGTTGAGGTATACGCTTTTTTCAGCTCGGTCTGATAGCTGGTGTAAGCCAAATCGCCGGAAGACAATTTACTGATAAGCCAGTTATTCCAGGTTTTAAAATCAGCCAGGGAACTGACGGTATGCGATGAACCGTCAAACGCGGTGAAGGTCCCCACATAACTGTCAGTCTTAATGCTCCGGTTAATGGGTGAACCCAGCGTATCCAGGTCACTCGGAATATTTGCATAAATGAGTTGTTGTGACGTCCAGTTAGCCGTGGCGTCATTTGTCGTGGTGCCATCCACATAAACCAGGGCGCTTTCTCTTAATTCCCCAAGGTTATACTGGCTTTTATTCAGCGATATATTAGCAACACCATTGGTTACCGTTGCCAGTCGGGTATCAATATAAGGCTCAGCATCCGCTAAGACAAATGATTCAGCCGGGTTGAAATAATAGGCATCAAGCTCGGTAAACGCACCAGAGCTATAGACCATAACCGTTTTGTTACTCGAGGTGATCGGATCAAATACGGTTACCGCCGTGGTCAGGCCAGGGAAAATAATCGTGTTCCCGGCCGCAGGCAAAGACGTCACAGCACTCCCGCCCTGCATTACAGTGTAGCCTGCGTCAATGACTTGCTGGAGATGAGTATAATACTTATAGGTCATATCTCCTGCCCGCCATGTGTCCAGCCCCGAAACCGACCAGGTATTGCCGTCAGTAATAACCGCAGCGCCGGTCTCATTGCTGTTTGTTGCCGCACTCCAGGTGGCATCAAGCTGGCAATTCAGGGTGGCAAGATCACAGGAGGCAGCAACTGCCCCTGCGGTCATTGCCGCCATCAAACCGGTCGCCTTCACAGCCTTGCTGACGGCTCTTTTGATTCTGGCGCGACCAAACTCCGAAGTGACGACCCATTGCATCAGGGTGCTGTTCCAGATAACGCGATAGATTTTATTCATATTGCACACTCGTTAGATATTTAAATTCACCTGTCTGGTTCATTGTTTTTATTAAAATAAAAATAATGTGGCAGGCTTATTTTATTGAAGTTCAGGCAACACCCGTCCCTTCAGAAAGAAATATCTGAAAAGCCTCTTTAACAGGATGTTAATTCCTGTTAAATTAAGTGTTCCATTTAATCCCTCCATGTATCTCCACCATGAAGGGATTGTTGTGTAGATGTTATTTCTCTAAAACAGCACAAAGGAAATAATGATGTCTGGAAGTTATTCCGGCTTACGCAGAAATACACTTACCCTGGTAATATTTCACATTGCTTGATATTTCCTTGTTTTAAATACTCTAACAGAACAGAGGACAGAATATGTCTGGGTGATATTTCTATGCGATTACCAAGGTTTATCTGCATCCCTGCACTGATTCAGAGCTATTCAATTAGCACCCCTTATGTATCCTGAGTGAAGTTTTACATTGCACAAAAAATGAGTCAATAGAGGGGAAATGGGCAGATCGGGTATCAACGGCGGTTCTTAACTGCTTATGTGGGCAAAATCTCAGTCGCACCTGATCTTTATTCCTATTTTATCGTGACTTACATTATTCATCGGCTCTCAGTTTAAGAAGTTCTTCCCGGTATTTAAGAACATTATAAATTATTAAACTGTCTTATCATTTAGTTATCGAACGCACATTTACTGTATAGCGCGTGACAGGAACAGGCATCGGTTTCCTGGCACTTGTGTAGTGACACAGTAAATTTGGCCACCTGATTAGAAGTGATATTCTCACCTCAACACACAACAGGTGGATTCATGAACAAGAAAACTAAGCGTACTTTTGCCCCTTAGATCAGGCTGGAATGTGCAAAGTTGATGGTTAATAAGAGCGACTCATATAGACAAGCCAGTGAAGCGATGAATGTCGGTTCTACCACGCTTGAGAGTTGGGTACACCAGCTCAGGTGAGAGCGTCAGGGGATTACGCCCTCTGCAAACCCACATTGCTGCAGAGTAGCAACGTATTCGCGAACCGCAAAGTCCACAAGCCCAGAAAGCCTGGCAGACCCTTATTCTTCAATACATAAATCAAATCAATATTTGTGACACATCCATAAGGGTTATTTGATCTGGCATCGGATTCAGCCCGCCCAATAACCGTATATTTATTAGACGATCACAAAACAAGGAGGATGCAATGTCAGAAAAAGAACAGTATTGCCACGCCTGTGGAATGCCACTATCGATACCTAACGCTAAAGGGGTGAGCGATACGTACTGCACCTATTGCAGCGACGCAGAAGGCAATCTGAAACCCTGGGAGGAAGCCGTAACGGGTCTGGCGGCCTATCTTGACTCCTGGCAAAACGTAGGCCCAGAGGAATCACGTAAGCGCGCTAAACGCTACCTGACTGCCATGCCCGCCTGGGCACACAAAGCGGACGACTAACCCGCAGATGTCCAGCCAACGGTCAGATGCCGTCGTCATTCTGCATGAAATCTACGGCATCAATGCGCATATCCGGCGTACCAGCGAAATGTGGCGAGCGCGTGGGTTCGAGGTCTACGCGCCAGCACTTTTTCCACATGAGGCTCCGTACAGCTATGCCCAGCAAGATGAGGCGTATCACTATTTTTCACACCACGTTGGTTTTGATCCACAACCCGTCTTAACGTTGCTTGCCCCACTGCGCGCGCAATATCGCAAACTGATTGTCATCGGCTACAGCACCGGAGCAACGCTCGCATGGCGAGTTGCAGGAAGCGGCTTGTGTGACGGGGTAATCTGCCATTATGGTTCTCGCATTCGTCAGTACAGCGATGAGTTACCGCACTGCCCTGCGCTGATGATTATGGCTCGCCACGAGCCGTCATTCGACCCTACGGTATTACAACAGAAGCTGGAAACCCTGCCCCTGGTGCAATGTCATATGTTCGATGCGCAGCACGGCTTTTGTGACGCGGACAGCCCCGGATACCTTGCGTGGCAGGCGCGTCACGCTGTCGCCGATGCCATCGCCTTTGTCGATGCAATCTGCGGATAGTCAGCATGATGGCCTTTATAGCCAGCGACGAACCTGTTTAGCGTAGTGTTCCCACTCCGAACCAAAGCGTTTATGCAGCTGGTACTCTTCAAAATCGATATGCAATCGGGCTACCACCAGCATAAAGAACGGTACGGCAATCACGCCTGGCAGACTGCCCATCCAGAGCGCAACGGCAAGTTGCACACCTGTTAGTCCAAGATAAATAGGATTTCGACTCCAGGCATAGCATCCGTACGTGACCAGCGTCGTTGTTTTATCCGCCTGAAGCGGATTAAGCGTGGTGCGATTCACATGCATGTGCCACGCGGTCGTCAGGATGACGCCGAGGCTTATCACCGCGATCGCCATACTCAGTACCTGAGTGACCAGGCCAAAGGTAAAACGCGGATTTGCGCTCAGACAATCCCCGACCACAAAGATTAACAGAATGACCGGCGGTGGAAACCGACTCCTGAGTTTTGCAAGACGCACGTTGATCGGTTTCATTTCTCTCCTTCTGCACCGCGACTATTTGAGATTTTTCAGATCCCTTCGAATATTGCCTGATAAATTATTATTAAACTATGCTCAATACGGTGCGGTAATTCCTCTCTTTTCAAAAAGGTGATAATTATGGCCGGTTGGTTTGAATTAAGTAAGAGTACAAACGATCAGTTCCGCTTCGTACTGAAAGCAGGTAATGGTGAGGTGATCCTCACAAGCGAACTGTACACCACGAAAGCGGCGGCAGAAAATGGCATTGCCTCCGTTCAGTCAAATAGCCCGCTGGACGAGCGCTACGAAACGAAAACGGCGTCGAACGGTAAGTTTTTCTTTAATTTAAAAGCAGGCAATCATCAGGTTATTGGCACCAGTCAGATGTATGCCTCCACGCAGTCGCGTGACGTGGGTATCGCGTCGGTAAAAACAAACGGCAGCAGCAAAACAATAAAAGAGCAGATCTGATTTTTGACGTAAATGGCCAGATCGGAAAATACCGATCTGGCATCTTATATCAGAGAACCTTACTTAAAAATTCAGCCGTTCGCGGATTCGCTGGCGACGTAAAAAGCACCTCAGGCGATCCCTCTTCCTGGATAATACCGTGATCGATAAAAATGACCCGGTCGGCCACTTCACGGGCAAATCCCATTTCGTGGGTAACGATCGCCATGGTCATGCCTTCGTTAGCCAGGTTCTTCATCACCGCCAGCACATCGCCGACTAACTCCGGATCCAGCGCCGAGGTGGGCTCATCAAACAGCATGATCGAGGGATTCATTGCCAGCGCGCGTGCAATCGCCACGCGCTGCTGCTGACCGCCCGACAGACGCGAAGGCCAGGCATCGCGTTTATCACTTAACCCGACCTTTTCCAACAGCATTTCCGCCTGGCTGACCGCTTCACTGCGGGAGAGCCCCAACAGCATTTGCGGCGCCATCATCAGGTTGTCCAGCACCGTCATGTGCGGAAACAGATTAAAACGCTGGAATACCATTCCCACGCTTTCACGCATTTTATTGAGATCGGTTTTGCGATCGTGAACGGCAAAACCGTTCACCACGACTTCGCCTTCGGTAACCGTTTCGAGCGCATTCATGCAGCGTAAGAAGGTGCTTTTCCCGGACCCTGACGGACCAATGATACACACCACTTCCTGGGGTTTGATATCACAGTCAATCCCGCGCAGAACGTGGTTGTCACCAAAGTGTTTATGTAAATTTTTAATGTGGATCACTTTTACCAAACCTTTTTTCCAGACGGTTAACCAGCTGCGCCAGCAGGAAGGTGAGTACCCAGTACACCAGTGAAATGGTCAGGTAGGGTTCCCAGTAGGTTGCGTAAGCACCTGAAACCGTACGCGCTGCGTAGGCCAGATCGGCAAGCCCGATAGCCGAGGCGAGTGAGGAATCTTTGACAATCGCAATGGCGTTGTTGCCCAGCGGCGGGAGAATACGGCGAAAAGCCTGAGGCAGGATAACTTTGCGCATGGTTTTCCACCACGGCATTCCCAGCGCCCGCGACGCCTCCATCTGACCTGGGTCAATCGACTGGATCCCCGCACGGAAGATCTCGGAAACATAGGCCCCGGCGTTTAGCGTTATCGCCACAATACAGGATAAGAAAGCACCGTAGCCCGAGCGCAGTTCGCGGGCGACATCGGCGCTCATCAGCCCGCTGGTAACCAGCATCCCGTCTCGGGGATTGATGAACAACGGCACCAGCGCAAAATGGACGACCATGATCTGAACAAACAGTGGTGTTCCGCGAAAGGCGCTGACGTAGAAACGAACGGGATACTGAACACAATAGCGGAGTGCGTATTTCCAGAAGCCGTGCTCGGCTTTTGCCATGCGGCCCAGCCCCAGCGTTAACCCCCAGAGTGTGCCCAAGCAGACACAGATGATGGTACATTTTATGGTCATCCATGCGCCTTCCATAAACAATGGCGCATACTCCTGGATGATTTCCCAACGAAATCCCGTCATGGTTTTCCCCTGCAAAAAAGCTGACACAGACAGCGTGTCAGCTTAAAAATAAATTAATAATGCAAATTACTCTGACGGAAGCGTCGGGACTTCGCTGTCAAACCAGGTTTTATAAATTTTATCGTAGGTGCCATCAGCGATGATTTTCTTCAATCCCGCGTTAATCTTCTGCTGTAATTCGGTATTCCCTTTGGCGACCGCAATACCAAAATACTGGCGCTCGAACTTGGCGTCCGGGACGAGCTTGAACTGTTTTTCCGGGTGCTGCTTGATGTAGTATTTCACCACGCCGACATCGCCAACCGCCGCGCTGACACCGTCTTCAAACAATTCCTGCAACATTAACGGCGTATTGTCGAAACGCTTGATCGCGGTGCTGTTTTTCCCCAGAACGCCAGAAACCACAATGTCGCCGGTGCTGGAGTTAACGACGCCAACTTTTTCCGTCTTCAGCGAGTCCAGAGAACTCACTTTTGAATCAGCCGGAACGACAATGGACTGCTCCGCCGGGAAATAAGGGAGAGAAAAATCCACCATCTGTTTACGTTTATCCGTGATGGTGATCCCCGAGATAATGATGTCGCGATCCCCGGAACCCAGCGTCGCGAAGATACCTTCCCACGGCGTGTTGACCAGCTTGACATCAAAGTTTTCCGCTTTCGCGATGGCTTTAATAATATCGATATCAAAGCCTTCCAGCTGTTTCTGGCTGTTTTCAAACTCAAACGGGCGATAGGTGCCACCCGCGCCGACCACGTAGGTTTCTTGTGCTGCAAAAGCGGCCCCGGTCAACGCCATCATCAAACATCCTGCTTTTATCCACTGACTGAACATTCCCTTCTCCTTTTATTTTTATGCACATTTACTGCATAAAAATACCCAAACTGATTTCCTTATGCAATCACTATCTGATCCGCAGTTTGCCTCACCGGATCCCCGCTTAACTCGCCGCTGATACTGCCTTTGCGCCTTCCTGCGCCATCGCGACAAACGCCCTGGCGGCAGCGGTTCGCCAGGCACCTTTGCGCTGCATTAATACGGCCGTGCGTTCAAGGAGTTGCGGAGTCAGTGAAATCGCCTGTAGGTCGTGACTCTGCGCGGCGATGGGCGCAGGCAGCAGCGTGGATAATCCGGTGCGCCGCACCAGTTCCAGCACCGCGCTGATGGAGTTGACCTCCATGAGAATCTGCGGTCGCAGTCCTGCCTGACGGCAGTAGCGATCAATCTGTTCCCGGGTAGCGAACTCCGCATTCAGTAAAATCAATTTTTCGTCATTGAGCACGCGCAAATCCACCGACGCCTGTGCGGCCAGCGGATGATGATTTGCCACGACCAGGGCCAGGTTTTCAGTCAGCAACGGCTGTGCATCAATATCCGATGAGTGAACTTCATCGAAGGCAATACCGACGTCCAGTTCGTCATTAACCAGCCTCTCTTCGATTCTGTCTTGTGATATTTCCTGTAGCTGTAAGGTCACATTGGGATAGCGGGCATAGAATTCAGCCAGTAATGGGCCGATAAACCAGGCGGTAAAGGTCGGCGTGACCGCAACGCGCAGGGAACCCCGGCTCAGATCCTCCACATCATGAATGGCGCGTTTGCCCTCTTCCAGCGCCTGTAGCGCACTGCGCACATAGCGCAGATAGACCTCTCCCGCATCGGTCAGCCGGGTCATACGCCCGCTGCGATCGAACAACTGCACGCCCAACATCTCTTCCAGTTGCCTGATTTGCTGCGAAAGCGCCGGTTGCGAAACGTGCAGCGCCGCCGCTGCACGGGTGAATCCGTGATGCTCCGCCACGGCGAGAAAATAGTGGGTGTGTCGATCCAGCATCGCCTTTACCTATAAGATTTTCCAATAGACTCCATTATAAATGAGTCTTTTATCTTATGATACGAAGCACGTAGCCTGTGTTCATCGCATAGCGAGACAGAGGATTATTCGTGAAAGAGATTATTGATGGCTTCCTGAAGTTTCAGCGCACTGTATTTCCTGAACGCGCGGAATTATTCAGACGCCTTGCCACCCAGCAAAACCCCCGTGCGTTATTCATCTCCTGTTCGGACAGCCGCCTGGTCCCCGAACTGGTCACGCAGCGCGAGCCGGGCGATCTGTTCGTGATCCGCAACGCTGGCAATATTGTGCCGTCATATGGTCCTGAACCCGGTGGGGTGACCGCCTCGGTGGAATACGCCGTCTCTGCACTTCGCGTTACCGACATTGTTATCTGTGGACACTCCGACTGCGGCGCAATGACCGCGATTGCCGGATGTCACTGCCTGGACCACATGCCAGCCGTCGATCACTGGTTGCGCTATGCGGACTCCGCTCGCGTAGTCAACGAGTCACGCGAGCACGCCTCTTTGACCGAAAAAACGGCCTCGATGGTGCGTGAAAACGTCATCGCACAACTCGCCAACATTCAGACCCATCCCTCAGTGCGTCTCGCACTTGAAGAGGGGCGCATTGCGCTCCACGGCTGGGTCTACGACATCGAAAGCGCAGAGATTGCCGCTTACGACGGTGCCAGCAGACGGTTCGTCTCACTGGCAAAAAACCCGAACACCTGCGCGATGCCTTATCGCCAGTCATCCGCAGCCTGAGCTATTTTTTAACGTATCAAAGAGGTTCCATTATGATTCAGTCGCAAATTAACCGTGATATTCGCCTGGCCCTGGCCGACCAGATCCTGCTGAGCAAAGCCAGAAAAGATCTCACGTTTGCCCAACTCGCGGACGGCACCGGCTTATCAGAAGCATTTGTCACTGCCGCACTGCTCGGTCAACACGCCCTTCCGGCCGATGCTGCGCGTCTCGTCGGCGAGAAACTGGCCCTCGACAACGATGCGGTACTGTTGTTACAGACCATTCCACTGCGCGGCAGTATTGACGATCGCGTACCGACAGACCCGACGATGTACCGTTTCTATGAGATGTTGCAGGTATACGGCACCACGCTAAAAGCGCTGGTTCACGAAAAATTTGGCGACGGCATTATCAGCGCCATTAATTTCAAGCTGGATGTCAAAAAAGTGGCGGATCCGGAAGGCGGCGAGCGCGCTGTGATTACCCTGGATGGTAAGTATTTGCCGACGAAGCCCTTCTAATCCATCAGAACGGTACGCGCAGGCGTATCGTTCTTCTTTTCTCTGCTCACAGGAGTAAAGCATGTCTGCACATGATAACTATCTGCAACAGGCGCTGGCCCTGGCAGCCCGCAACGTTGAACAGGGTGGACGCCCATTTGGCGCGGTCATTGTCCGCAACGGCGAAACGATCGCCGAAGCCGTCAACACCCTGCACCTGGATGATGATCCCACCGGGCATGCGGAGCTCAACGCCATTCGGGCGATTGCGGCTCATTCAGGCAGCGCGACGCTTCGCGAATGCGTGGTTTACGCCAGCGGACAACCGTGTCCGATGTGCCTTAGCGCAATGTATCTCACCGGCGTGAAAGAAGTCTGGTTCGCCAACAGCAATGCCGATGGCGAAGCATTCCATCTCTCCACTGCGGCAATTTATCAGCAGTTACAGCAGCCCCTCGATCAACAAATCCTGCCCGTTCATCATCTTGCGCAACCCAATGGGCTGGCAGTTTATCAACGCTTCGCTGAAAAACAGTCATGAACAAAACCCCGCACATTGGCCTGGCTCTGCTGGTTCTGGTGCTGATTGGCCTGAATATGCGTCCGCTGTTGACCTCTGTCGGCCCACTGCTGCCGCAACTGCGTGCCGCTAGCGGCATGAGCTTTGCCGTGGCGTCGCTGCTCACGGCATTGCCGATGATCGCCATGGGCGCGCTGGCGCTGGCCGGAGGATGGATCAATCGTCATATCAGCGAACGTCTCAGCGTCGCCTTAGGTTTGTTGATGGTGATGACTGGCGCGTTGCTTCGCGAACTGGCACCGCACAGCGTTATGCTGCTCAGCAGCGCCCTGCTGGGCGGCATCGGTATTGGGATCGTTCAGGTGGTGATGCCAACGGTGATTAAGCGTCTTTTCCATCGTCGCATGCCGCAGGTGATGGGGCTCTGGTCGGCCGCCCTGATGGGCGGAGGGGGACTCGGCGCGGCGATGACGCCGTGGCTCGCGCAGCACAGCGAACTCTGGCACCGCTCGCTGGCATGGTGGGCCCTGCCCGCGCTGATTGCCCTGGTCGGCTGGCTGGCGCAACGTCACTCAACAGAGATTCCTTCACCTCACCCGAAAAGTGCTGCCGTGCGCGTCGTACTCAACCCGCGCGCCTGGACGCTGGGACTCTATTTTGGCGTGATCAATGGCGGTTACGGCAGTCTGATTGCCTGGCTGCCGCCGTACTATATTCAGTTGGGAGAAAGTGCACAGTTCAGCGGCACGCTGCTGGCGCTGATGACCGTCGGTCAGACCGCGGGGGCGCTGATATTGCCAATGCTCGCGCGTCATCAGGATCGCCGTAAACTGCTACTTTTCGCGCTGACCTTACAGATGCTTGGCTTTTGTGGTTTTATTCTCTGGCCTGCGCAGTTGCCAATTCTCTGGGCCGTGGTTTGCGGTTTTGGCCTGGGCGGCGCATTTCCTTTATGCCTGGTGCTGGCGCTCGATCATGCCCAACATCCGGTGATATCCGGCAAATTAGTCGCTTTTATGCAGGGGATTGGTTTTATTATCGCCGGTCTCTCTCCCTGGCTCTCCGGTATTTTGCGTAGCCTGAGCGGAAATTACTGGCTTGACTGGACGTTCCACGCCCTCTGTGTTGCCGGGTTGATGGCGCTCACGCTGCGTTTCGTGCCCGCACGCTATCCACAGGAATGGTCTGTCGCCGATTGAGGACGAAGGAAAGAAGGAATTTGCCGGATTGTTTTTGTTGGTCCTGACAACGAAAGTGCCAGTTGGCTGGCACTTTCTCATACGACTCGATAACTCTTTCTAAAAATGGCAATCATCAATACTCATGATTTATTGCCGGGCCAATTAGCGTTTACCGTACCCCACCATAAAACGGATGATCAGACCGCAGGCAGGTGAAAGAAAAAGAAACAATCCTGTGACCATTTCATCACCCGCAGTCAACCACATCGTGGTGTAGTATATCAGCACCGCCAGAATGACCATGCCGACAAACGCGCTAATGGCTGAACCCCAACCTAAAACCTGTGCGATATAGCCGCTGACACCCAGCATACTCACGAGCAGAAAGGCTAAAAAAAAGATCATCGCTGTACCTCCTTTTTGCGTGAACTCAAAACGTAAATCATTACTCTCCTTATATTTTCAATCATAAGCTAAAGTGGCCCTTCCGGCAAATCTCGCCACTTTTTTATAACAATGGTAATTACACGAATATTCCGCATTGTTCTTTTCTAACTTTATTAAAAACAACCCATTAAAAATCACGCCATTATTTTTTATGTACAATGCAAATATTTACGCTTCTTGATTAATTATTTGTGGCTGACATTAATCCCCGGATGGTACATTATACGTCCAGCATTCATGCCCCTCGTGGTTTTATCCTGACGCAGTTTTACACTCTTTGCAGGAACCATTGTCGTACATGATGGCCTAAAACATTGAGTGTACCGCGTTGGAGAATACGTCTTCTGCGATACAAAAATGGGTATCAATAGAAGGTATTTATGTTCCCAACATGCAAATTTTCCCGCGCGTTCTTGCATCCGCGTTACTGGCTCACCTGGTTTGGTCTTGGTGTGCTTTGGTTATTGGTGCAACTGCCCTACCCGGTTCTGTGCTTTCTCGGCACCCGAACAGGTTCGCTGGCACGCCCTTTCCTGAAACGTCGCGAGTCCATCGCCCGTAAAAACCTTGAGCTCTGCTTCCCGTCTTATACTCAGGAACAGAGAGAAAAGATGATCGAAGAGAATTTCCGTTCTCTCGGCATGGCGCTGCTGGAAACCGGCATGGCCTGGTTCTGGCCGGACCGTCGCGTGCGTAAATGGTTTGATGTTGAAGGACTGGACAACCTGCAACGCGCGCAGGCGCAAAACCGCGGCGTGATGGTGGTTGGCGTTCACTTTATGTCACTGGAACTCGGTGGCCGGGTGATGGGTCTTTGCCAGCCGATGATGGCGACCTATCGTCCACACAACAATCCGCTGATGGAGTGGGTACAGACCCGTGGACGGATGCGTTCAAATAAAGCCATGATCGGCAGAAACAATCTGCGCGGCATCGTCGGCGCGCTGAAGAAAGGCGAAGCCGTCTGGTTTGCTCCGGACCAGGATTACGGCCCGAAAGGCAGTTCATTCGCCCCGTTCTTCGCCGTTAAAGACGTGGCGACCACGAACGGTACCTATGTGTTGTCGCGTTTGTCAGGTTCGGCCATGCTCACCGTTACGATGGTCAGAAAAGTGGATAACAGCGGCTACCGTCTGTATATCTCTCCTGAGATGAAAGGCTATCCGGCTGATGAAAATCAGGCCGCCGCCTATATGAACAAAATTATCGAGAAAGAGATCATGCGCGCACCCGAGCAGTATCTCTGGATCCACCGTCGCTTTAAAACCCGCCCATTGGGTGAAGCCTCGCTCTACATTTAAAAAAGGCCGCAAGGCCTTTTTTATTGTCTGCCACCCGCCAACAACCTTGATTAGACTATGGTTTTTATCCTCGTTTTTTGCGCTATACATCGCGTCGCTCAACAGTGATTTATTACCCTCTGCAATTATACTGTCGCCGAATCCCGACAGTTGTAAGTTACTAAAAGTAAATAAGAAAATCCCTCTTGTCTCGCTCCTTTTTTAGGCGTACATTAGCGCCGTCTGGAGCAATCAACGCACAGAATTCTGAGGTGATACCACAGACGAAACAGGGAATATTCCGGGTTTCGTTTTTACCGGTCTCAGCTCTCTATAATCAGATGAGATGAAATTCATTCAGGCGTATCAGTCATTACGCGGAGAGATGAAAGTGAAATATTTCTTTATGGGCATTTCTTTTATGGTCATCGTTTGGGCCGGTACGTTCGCCCTGATGATCTAGAGACAACAATGCAGCAAAAAGCAGGAGCCGATGGCTCCTGTTTGCGTTTGGATGGACAGAACGTTTTACTCGAGGGTTTCAGAGGTCGATTTCGTTCCGGCAGGCAGCAAGCCATCGGCGCGGAACATCGATTTAATCCCTCTGATTGCCTGACGGATACGATCGCGGTTCTCAATCAGCGCGAAGCGCACATGGGTATCACCGTAATCACCAAAACCAATGCCGGGCGATACACACACTTTGGCGTCATTCAGTAGCTTCTTCGCGAAGTCCAGTGACCCCATCCCGGCATACTGTTCCGGGATCTTCGCCCACACGTACATCGAGGCCTTCGGCATTTCGACCATCCACCCTGCCTCATGCAGTCCTTTCACCAGCACGTCACGACGACGCTTATACTGTTCGGCGATATCCCTCACGCACTGTTGATCGCCTTCCAGCGCCGCAATGGCGGCAACCTGCAACGGGGTAAACGTACCGTAGTCGTGATAGCTCTTAATCCGCGCCAGAGCATTGACCAGCGTTTTGTTGCCGACCATAAAGCCAATGCGCCAGCCGGCCATGTTGTAACTTTTCGACAACGTGAAAAACTCCACCGCCACGTCGCGCGCCCCTGGCACCTGCATGATGGACGGCGCTTTCCAGCCATCGTAAACGATGTCGGCATAAGCCAGATCGTGTACCACCAGTACATCGTAACGCTTCGCCAGCGCGACCACTTTCTCAAAAAATTCTAACTCGACGCACTGTGCCGTCGGGTTAGACGGGAAACCGAGGATCATCATCTTCGGTTTTGGATAACTTTCGCGAATCGCGCGTTCCAGTTCGTTGAAGAAATCGATACCTTCCACCAGCGGAACAGAACGCACCTGGGCGCCAGCGATCACCGCGCCGTAGATATGAATGGGATAGCTGGGATTCGGCACCAGCACCGTATCACCATGATCGAGCGTTGCCAGCATCAGGTGCGCCAGCCCCTCTTTTGAACCAATGGTGACGATCGCTTCGGATTCCGGATCAATATCAACGTCATAACGTTCCTGATACCACCGGGAGATGGCTCGACGCAGACGCGGAATACCGCGAGAAGTGGAATAACCGTGCGTATCCGGGCGCTGCGCCACGGTACACAGTTTTTCGACGATATGAGGCGGCGTCGGACCGTCCGGGTTCCCCATGCTGAAGTCGATAATATCTTCGCCGCGCCGACGCGCAGCCATCTTCAGTTCAGCCGTGATGTTAAAAACGTAAGGGGGGAGACGATCAATACGCGTAAAGCGACGTTCAGGGCGAGAGTCAGCCATAATTTCCTCAGATTCACGTTAGCGCCCGGACCGTCCGAGCGACGCTGCCACGATGGTGGCATGTTTAGAAAATAGCCTGATTAAAATCCCTCTGTCGAGAGGGAAAGGAAAATATTTTTTCGTCTCACAAAAGAGGAATGTCGATTTTAAAAGAGGAAATAATCTGTTTTCACTGTCGTTAGATGTTACTTTTTTATAACACTTTGTTGTTGTGCTGGTAACCACGAAAGCCCGCGATTGATGAGATGTATTGTCAATACACCAATCGCCCAACAATCCCCTTTTAAAATTAAGGTTTTTCCTCATTA
The DNA here is from genome assembly GCF_000981805.1 of Citrobacter amalonaticus Y19. Classification (NCBI taxonomy): domain Bacteria; kingdom Pseudomonadati; phylum Pseudomonadota; class Gammaproteobacteria; order Enterobacterales; family Enterobacteriaceae; genus Citrobacter; species Citrobacter amalonaticus. The sequence goes on from NZ_CP011132.1 coordinate 2,869,345, forward strand.
GCCACCCGATCTCAGCAGACTGGTCATCCGCCCTGCGGTTACCTATCATAGTGCTTTAACCCTTTGGCAAGAGTCCCCCGTGCACGAAATATTTACCATGCTGCTGGCCGTCTTTGACCGGGCAGCGCTGATGCTATTCTGCCTGTTCTTTCTCATCCGCATCCGCCTGTTTCGCGAGCTGCTGCATAAGTCTGCCCATACGCCAAAAGAACTGCTCGCCGTCACCGCCATTTTTTCGATGTTCGCGTTGTTCAGCACCTGGTCCGGCGTGCCGGTAGAAGGTTCACTGGTGAACGTGCGTATTATTGCCGTGATGTCAGGCGGGATCCTGTTTGGTCCGTGGGTGGGCATTATTACAGGGGTCATTGCCGGAACGCATCGCTATCTGATCGACATTGGCGGCGTGACGGCGGTCCCCTGCTTTATCACCAGCATTCTGGCGGGTTGTCTCGCTGGCTGGATTAACCGCAAGATCCCCAAAGCCCAGCACTGGCGCGCCGGGATATTAGGCGGCATGCTGTGTGAAACGCTGACGATGATCCTGGTTGTCCTCTGGGCGCCAACCACCGAACTGGGGCTGGATATCGTCTCGAAAATCGGTATTCCAATGATCCTCGGCAGCGTCTGTATCGGGTTTATCGTGCTGCTGGTACAGAGCGTTGAGGGTGAGAAAGAAGCAAGCGCCGCGCGACAGGCCAAGCTGGCACTGGATATTGCCAATAAAACCCTGCCCCTGTTTCGCCAGGTCAACAGCGAATCGCTGCGCCAGATCTGCGAAATCATTCGTCACGATATCCACGCTGATGCGGTGGCAATTACTAATACCCAACACGTGCTGGCTTACGTCGGCGTCGGGGAAGCCAACTACCGCAACCACGATGACGTTGTCAGCCCGACCACTCAGCAGGCGATCAGTCATGGTGAAATCATCATTAAAAACAATGATGAAGCGCACCGCACGCCGGAGATCCACTCCATGCTGGTCATTCCATTATGGGAAAAGGGCGTCGTGACCGGCACGCTGAAAATTTACTACTGCCACGCCCATCAGATCACCTCGTCATTGCAGGAGATGGCAATCGGTCTGTCGCAGATTATCTCGACTCAGCTCGAGGTGTCCCGTACCGAGCAATTACGGGAGATGGCAAATAAGGCAGAGCTACGCGCGCTGCAAAGTAAAATTAATCCTCATTTCCTGTTTAACGCCCTGAACGCGATTTCATCATCGATTCGGCTTAATCCGGACACGGCCCGTCAGCTCATTTTTAATTTGTCGCGTTACCTGCGCTATAACATTGAGTTAAAGGATGACGAGCAGATCGACATCAAAAAAGAGCTGTACCAAATCAAGGATTACATTGCCATTGAACAGGCCCGTTTTGGCGACAAGCTGACCGTGATTTATGATATTGATGAAGAGGTCACCTGCTCCATTCCCAGCCTGCTGATACAACCGTTAGTGGAGAACGCCATTGTTCATGGCATTCAGCCCTGTAAAGGAAAAGGCGTGGTGACGATTAGCGTCGCCGAATGCGGCAACCGGGTGCGCATTGCCGTAAGAGACACCGGCCACGGTATCGATCCGAAAGTGATTGAGCGTGTGGAATCCAACGAAATGCCGGGCAATAAAATTGGCCTGCTTAATGTCCATCATCGCGTTAAGCTGTTATATGGTGAAGGCCTGCATATTCGCCGCCTGGAACCCGGTACTGAGATCGCCTTTTATGTGCCGAACCAGCACACCGCGACCGCGACGCCCGCCACGTTATTGCTTTAAGCCGGAGTAACACTGTGAAAGTCATCATCGTTGAAGATGAATTCCTCGCCCAACAGGAACTCAGTTGGCTGATTAAAGAACACAGCCAGATGGAGATTGTCGGCACGTTTGACGACGGTCTGGATGTGCTGAAGTTTTTGCAGCATCACCGCGTCGACGCCATTTTTCTCGATATCAATATTCCGTCGCTGGACGGCGTTCTGCTGGCGAAAAATATCAGTCAGTTCGCTCATAAGCCGTTTATTGTGTTTATTACCGCGTGGAAAGAACATGCGGTTGAAGCGTTCGAACTGGAAGCGTTTGACTATATTCTCAAGCCATATCAGGAATCACGGATCGTCGGGATGCTGCAAAAGCTGGAGGCGGCCTGGCAACAGCAACAGTCCGGCACCGCCGCGGCTGGGCCCGTTACGCGTGAAAACGACACCATCAACCTGATCAAAGATGAGCGGATCATCGTCACGCCGATCAACGATATTTATTACGCCGAAGCGCATGAGAAAATGACGTTTGTCTATACGCGGCGGGAGTCGTACGTGATGCCCATCAATATCACCGAGTTCTGCAACAAACTGCCGCCTTCGCATTTTTTCCGCTGCCACCGCTCGTTCTGCGTCAACCTGAACAAGATCCGTGAGATTGAACCGTGGTTTAACAATACCTATATTCTGCGGCTCAAGGATCTGGAATTTGAGATCCCGGTAAGCCGCAGTAAGGTAAAAGAGTTCCGCCAGTTAATGCATTTATAGTGGACGGCGTTGCGCTGTCGCCTGGCCGCGCAGAAATCAGACTTTGAGCATGTTGACCGTGGACTCGATATCAATCTCATCTTCCGAGAAGATCAGCGTCGTGCCCTGAAAGGTGGTGATCGCCAGTTTTTTCACTGTGCGCATTTCACCTGATTTCTCCGTGGCTTTCGGTCTGATATTGCTCATCAGCAGCCCGACAGAGAGCACCGCATTTTCTTTATCAATCGGCGTATCGGCCGGAACCTCTTCGCTGAACACCACGAATGACTTAATCGAGGTGAGCTTCAGGCGCTCGCCCGCGATATAGATATATTTGCTGTCCGGTACGACCTTCACCGCATACGCAGAGAGACCTTTGTTATTGGTGGTGGGCTCAAAGGTTACCGCCGCATCTTTCTTGAGAAGCTCTGGGTTGGCAACCTTAATCACATGAAAATAGCGGTTATCGCCGTTCTCATCTTTGATAAATCCAAAACCTTTATCTTTAAACCACGTTGTGATTGTTCCGTTCATCGCCATTACCGTCTGGTTAATCTACTCAATTTTTTGCAGCGCGCAGTGTAAAGCACAATGCCTGCGCAGGCCACGTCTTTGGGTTAAGTCTGGATGATAAATTTCAGCGACGCGAGGGAAAGTGAAGTCACCGTCATTCGCCGGGCGGCGGAAAATGGGTTATTATCCGCACCCACTTTCCCGCCGGGCAGCCTGATGTCGACGATTATTGATACCTTTATTGCCCCACCGTGCGACGACGAGATAGAGACACTCTATCAGGACGATCACCTGGTGATTATCAACAAACCCGCCGGGTTGCTCAGTCTTTCAGGGAAGAATCCGCAAAATCTCGATTCAGTACACTATCGACTGGTTCAGCAATTCCCTGGCTGTACGCTGGTCCACCGCCTGGATTTCGGCACGTCCGGACTGATAGTGGTGGCGCGTAATAAAGCGATCAATGCCGCTCTCTGCCACCAGTTCAGCCAGCGCACTGTCAGTAAAGTCTACAGCGCGCTGCTCTGCGGACATCTGGACGCTGACGAGGGAACGATAGACGCACCGATTGCTAAAGATCCGGCCCTGTTCCCGCTGATGTCGATTTGCCCGATCAAGGGCAAGCCCGCGCGGTCGCATTATCAGGTCGTTGAGCGTGTTGTCTGGCAACTGGCCGATGGAACCGCAATACCGTTGACGCGGGTGCAACTCACGCCGGAAACCGGGCGTACACATCAGCTACGCATTCACTGCCAGCGAATGGGGCACCCCATTCTGGGCTGCGACCTGTATGGCGGTCGCCTGCTGCCCGGTACAGAACAAACTTCGCGTCTGATGCTTCACGCCAGCGAACTGCGCTTTGTTCATCCCGTCAGCGGGGAGTGCATCAACGCGCATCACGCCGCGCCATTCTGAGCGCGACTTACCACATCAAATCATCAGGCACTTTAAAATCAGCATACGGATCGTCTTCATCCTGCTCTTCCTGACTCAGCGCGCTGTGTAAGACGATGCTGTTTGCATCGCGCTGCGCAATTTTATCGGCAACGCTGGCCGGGATAATCGCGTATTCGCTCTCGTCGCTGTTATCGGTAGCCAGACGCGCTATAGCCAGACGTCCGTTGATAAGCTGCGCCTGGGTCTGCTTATCCACTTCGATTTTTTTGATAAGATTGTTATCGGTGAAGTTAAAGCCAATGTCGCCTCTTGCGACAGTGATCCGATTCATTTCAATCAGTTGCTTCACCTGGGCTTTAAATTCTTTCGCCAGCGTCGCCTGTTTTTGCTGCTCGCTGAGCTGTTTGTCACGCTCAAGCTGCGCCTTTTTATTTTCTTCGACCGCCTCTCTTGCCTCACGAGCCTGCACGCGTGATTTTTTAGCCGTTCTCTGGACTTTCGCCATCTTTTTGCTGGTTACTAAACCCGCTTTGAGCATCTGCTCTTGTAAGGTAAGTTTTGTCATCTTTGCTTATAAACCTGAGGAGTGATGTCTGAGATTATACCTGCAATTTTCACGCCGATACCAGTTGGCAGACACGTTTCACCGGTGTCGTCATGATGCAATAAAGCCTGAATCAGAGTCCGAACACTGTCTCAATTTCGATTCTGAGATCGGGTGAAAAAAGACGGCTGACTTCAACGAGGGAACTGGCTGGCAGATATTCACCGTAGTGCCGGTAAAGGACCTCACGCAACGTGTCAATTTCATCAAATGAGGTAATGAAAATAGTCACTTTTATCAGCGCGGAAAAATCGATGCCTTCTGCGGCGGTCACTTTCTTTATCTGAGCGAATATCTCTTCCGCCTGTTCTGCGATACCACCGCGCTGAGCCGGCGTGCCAAAGGCGGTCAGCCCCGAAATATAGAGCATCCCATTGTATTTCACCGCATGAACATAAGGCGCGTTAACGTCACCTAATTCAGGGTAGTTTTTGCGTTCTACCGTTTTCATTCTGTCGGTTCCTTTATCAAATGGGTGAAAAAAACCGCGTGAGACACGCGGTTTTTTCGTTTAACGTGGTTTACAGAATCTGGCCTAACGTCTGGCGCAGATGCGCGCCGGCACCCAGCAGGCCGGGATTATCGTGAACGATCAGATACACCGGAATGTCCTGAACGTAGGCCTTAAAGCGACCTTTATCTTCAAAACCACCGCGGAAGCCTGAGGCTTTAAAGAACTCCAGGAAGCGCGGCACGATGCCACCGGCGATGTAGACACCGCCAAAGGTGCCCAGCGTTAACGCCAGATCGCCGCCGAAACGTCCCATGATCACGCAGAACAGCGACAGCGCGCGGCGACAATCCGTGCAACTGTCGGCCAGCGCGCGTTCGGTAATATCTTTCGGCTGCAGATTTTCCGGCAGACGTCCGTCGGATTTGACGATCGCGCGGTACAAGTTCACCAGCCCCGGACCAGACAGTACGCGCTCCGCAGAAACGTGACCAATCTCGGCACGCAGGACTTCCAGGATGATCGCCTCTTCTTCACTGTTCGGCGCGAAATCGACGTGACCACCCTCGCCCGGCAGGCTGACCCACCGTTTATCGACATGGACCAGATGCGATACTCCCAGACCGGTACCCGCCCCATAAACCGCGATAGGTTTACCCTCAACCGGTTCCGCGCCGCCAAACTGGATCAGATGCTCTTTTTTCAGCATCGGGATCGCCATCGACACCGCGGTGAAATCATTAATGATTTCCAGATGGCTGAAGCCAAGATTCTTTTTCATCTCCGCAATAGAAAACGCCCAGGTATGGTTGGTCATCGCGACCCAGTCCCCCGTAATCGGGCAGGCAATCGCGATACAGCCAGCGTCCACGTCAACCTTGTGCTCATCGAGGTAAACACGCACGACAGCCTCCAGGCTGGGATAGTCCAGACCGGAATAGGTTTTGGCCTGCGAGATTTCACCACTGTTGATATCACACAGAGCAAGACGGGCGTTGGTGCCGCCGACATCACCTACTAAAGCATACTTTGTCATTCTTCTACTGCTCCGCTAAAGTCAAAATAAGTCTTTGCCACACTGTAAATACACGGGGGCATAACAACAACGTCAGAAAAGCGAGTCCCCTGAAAATATCGATCCAGGTCACACAATAACTTTATCGTTTCAGCACCATTTGCAGCGATGCCATCCGGCTGACGCGGCAAACTGAACGCAAGATACGGCATTAAGGAAAAAAACATGCTCCATCCGCGAGCCAGAACCATGTTGTTATTGTCGCTTCCCGCGTTGCTTCTGGGGATCGCATCCAGTTTAGTCCTGATTGTGGTCATGAAGTTTGCTTCCATCTTGCAGAGCATACTCTGGCAACGTCTGCCGGGAAGTCTGGGGATCGCTGCCGACTCCCCCGTCTGGATCATGCTTACCCTGACGCTAACCGGGGTTATAGTCGGTCTGGTGATTCGCTACAGCACCGGGCATGCCGGTCCTGATCCGGCCACTGAACCGCTGATCGGCGCGCCGATTTCTCCTGCGGCGTTGCCAGGCTTGATCATCGCGCTGGTGTTGGGTCTGGCGGGTGGCGTCAGCCTCGGCCCCGAACATCCGATTATGGCGGTTAACATCGCGTTAGCCGTTGCGATGGGTCGTCGGTTTTTCCCGCGGATTGGCGCACTCGACTGGACCATTCTGGCCTCTGCCGGCACCATCGGCGCCCTGTTTGGCACACCGGTCGCCGCCGCATTGATTTTCTCACAAACCCTGAGCGGCTCTAACGATACCCCGTTGTGGGATCGCCTCTTCGCGCCGTTAATGGCGGCGGCGGCAGGTTCGCTGACCACCAGCCTGTTCTTTCATCCGCATTTCTCGCTCCCGATAGCCCACTATCCCCAGATGCGGATCGTGGACATTTTCTCCGGGGCCGTGGTGGCGGCGATTGCCATCGCGGCAGGGATGGTGGCGGTCTGGTGTTTACCCCGACTGCACGCTTTATTGCATCGCCTGAAAAACCCGGTGCTGATCCTCGGCATCGGCGGCTTCCTTTTAGGGATACTCGGCGTGGTGGGAGGACCGCTAACGCTGTTTAAAGGCCTGGATGAAATGCAGCAAATCGCGTTCAGCCAGACGCTCGGCACAACGGATTTCTTCATGTTAGCGGTGATTAAACTCGCCGCGCTGGTCATTGCGGCGGCCAGCGGTTTCCGTGGAGGGCGAATCTTCCCGGTGGTATTCATCGGCGTAGCGCTGGGGCTGATGCTGCACGCCCACGTTGAAGCCGTTCCGGCGGCCATTACCGTCTCCTGCGCGATTCTGGGCCTGGTGCTGGTCGTCACCCGTGACGGCTGGCTCAGTCTGTTTATGGCCGCAGTCGTGGTGCCGGACACCACCCTGCTGCCGCTGCTGTGTATTGTGATGCTTCCGGCCTGGCTGTTACTGGCGGGCAAACCGATGATGATCGCCAACCGGGAAGATAAATAGTCATCCGCTGTTACGCGATTCCAGCGCCTGGGTGACCTTACGTAACAGCACGGGTAAGTCGGCTTTCGGTAGCACAACTTCAATCAACGAGAGCCGCTGTGGACGCGCCAGCCGGGCCAGTACCTCCTCGAGCTGGATGGCCTGAGTCACCCGCCAGCATTCAGCCTGATCCGCAAGGCTGAATGCCCGTGGGATCTGCGTCCAGTTCCAGGAAGCAATATCGTTGTACCGCTGTTTCTCCCCGTGGATCGCTCGCTCGACGGTATACCCGTCGTTATTGAGCACCAGGATCACCGGCGTGTGCCCGTCGCGCAGCATAGATCCCATTTCCTGGATGGTCAGTTGCGCGGCGCCGTCGCCGGTTATCAGAATAACCCGACGTTCAGGTGCCGCCGTTTGTGCGCCAAACGCTGCTGGCAGCGAATAGCCTATCGATCCCCAGAGCGGCTGTACTATCAGTTCCGCCCCCGTGGGCAGCGACAATGACGCGGCCCCAAACGCCGCCGTGCCCTGATCGGCGAGGATCAGATCGCCGGGTGCCAGCGCCTGCTGCACGGTATGCCAGAAGTTCTCCTGAGTCAGAGGCCCTCTTTCGATGTGCGGCTGTACGGTTGCAGGTTTAGCGGGCGGCGGTGCAAAAGAGAGCTCCAGACACAGCTCACGCAACGTGGTGACCGCCTGCTCCATAGACAGACCGCTGAACCAGGTGCTTCCCACCCGTGATGCCTGCGGCTGAACCTCAATGGTACGCTCCAGCGCCAGTTGCTGGGTAAAACCGGCCGTCAGCGTATCGACGAATCGGGTTCCCACACAAATCGTAGTATCCGCCTGTTCTATCGCCTGACGGACATCGTCACTGCTGGCCCCCGCGCTGTAAGTCCCGACAAACCCCGGTTGCTGTTCGTCGAAAAGCCCCTTCCCCATCAACAGCGTGGCGTGAGCCATGGGTGTCTCGGCCATCCAGCGTTGCAGGACCGGTTGCAGACCAAAACGGTGGGCGAGAAAATCTGCCAGCAGCGCCACGCGTGGACTGTTGATCAACATTTGTCGTGCATGGTAGCGAAATGCCGTCGCCACGTTGTCCTGCAATTCCGACCCAGAGAGAGCCAGCTCCGCTGAAGGAGGTAAGGCGGGACGTTTCGCGACGTCAGCGGGCAGCATCAGGTAACCCGGGCGATGAGCGGTCAACATCGCGCACAGGACGCGGTCAATCTCGTGACAGGCGTTTTGCTCATCCAGCAACGCACTGGCAACACAGAGGGACTGGCTCATACGGTAGAAGTGCTGGAAGTCGCCATCGCCCAGCGTGTGGTGCATCAGTTCTCCCCGACGCTGCGCGCCGCTACACGGGGCACCAACAATATGCAAAACGGGAACATATTCCGCATAGCTGCCCGCCAGGCCATTCATCGCACTGAGTTCACCCACGCCAAACGTGGTCAGCAACGCGCCAGCCCCGGCGACCCGGGCGTAACCGTCCGCCGCATAGGCGGCGTTAAGCTCGTTCGCGCACCCGACCCAGCGCACGTGCGGATGGTCGATCACATGGTCAAGAAACTGCAAATTGTAATCACCCGGTACGCCAAACAGATGCCCGATGCCGCACCCGGCAATTCTGTCGAGCAGGTAATCCGCAACGGTATAAGGGGTTTGCATGACAGCTTTCCTTCTGACGGTAACCTCATGTTGAGTATTGAAGAAGCGTTGGGGCTGTCCAGAAAGCGGCGGCGATGAGGGTGGAAAGCAGAATTTACAGTGTCCGGGGCGAGAATGTCATTGAAAAATGATGAGTGTAAACGTATACACTGGAGAGCTGAATTCACTGCGAGGGAAGACAATGGTTTACCAGCCTGATGAAAATCGTTATCAGAGAATGGCATTTCGCCGCTGCGGTCAGAGCGGCCTGAAGCTACCCGCTATCTCGCTTGGTCTGTGGCATAACTTCGGCGATACCACCCAGGTGGAAAACAGCCGTGCTCTGCTTCAGCGCGCGTTTGATCTGGGGATCACCCACTTCGACCTCGCCAATAACTATGGTCCCCCGCCGGGTTCGGCGGAACGTAACTTTGGCCGCCTCCTTCAGGAAGATTTTTTGCCGTGGCGCGATGAACTCATCATCTCCACCAAAGCGGGTTATACCATGTGGGAAGGCCCTTACGGCGACTGGGGATCCCGCAAGTATCTGATTGCCAGCCTTGATCAAAGCCTGAAGCGGATGGGGCTCGAATACGTGGATATTTTCTACCATCACCGTCCCGATCCTGAAACGCCTCTGCAAGAGACAATGAAAGCGCTCGACCACATCGTGCGCCAGGGAAAAGCGCTGTATGTGGGGCTTTCTAATTACCCGGCCGATCGTGCCCGTGAAGCTATCGATATTCTCAATGATTTGGGCACGCCGTGTCTGATTCATCAGCCCAAATATTCAATGTTTGAACGCTGGGTGGAGGACGAACTGCTGGCGGTGTTGCAGGAAAAAGGGGTGGGCAGTATCGCGTTTTCGCCGCTGGCAGGCGGACAACTCACCGATCGCTACCTGAATGGGATCCCGGCTGATTCCAGAGCTGCGAGCGGGAGCCGTTTTCTGAATCCGGATCAGCTCACCGCCGGAAAACTGGAAACCGTTCGCCAGCTCAATACGCTGGCCGAAAAGCGTGGGCAAAAACTGTCGCAGATGGCGCTCGCGTGGGTACTGCGTAACGATAACGTCACCTCGGTGCTGATTGGTGCCAGTAAAACCACGCAGATTGAAGATGCGGTCGGCATGCTGGCCAATCGCCATTTCACCGACCAGGAGTGCGCCGATATCGACAACATTCTGAACAGCACGCGTTAACTGCGTTTTTAGCAATTCGTGCTCTCATTCATGATTTAAGAGTTAAGGCGATGAAATGGGGCTTTACGGCCCCGTAATATTACGTTAACAGGCCGACTACGGCTTCGATCGTGAAGGAGATAAAGAATGTTCAGGTCACTGATTCTGGCGGCAGCCTTACTGGCTTTTACACCGCTTGCCGCAAACGCGGGCGAAATCACCCTGTTGCCATCGATAAAATTACAAATTGGCGATCGCGATAATTACGGTAACTACTGGGACGGCGGACACTGGCGTGACCGTGACTACTGGCATCGCAATTATGAATGGCGTAAAAATCGCTGGTGGCGACATGACAATGGCTATCACCGCGGCTGGGACAAGCGTAAAGCTTACGAGCGCGGATACCGGGAAGGCTGGCGCGATCGCGACGACCATCGCGGGCGCGGAAAAGGTCACGGACACCGTCATTAATTCCGTTGTTGTTGAAAGCCCGATGCGCAAGCCCCGGGCTTTTTCATTGCCGGTTACAACCCCAGCACCGTACCAACCAGCAGCCACAGGTTCAGCGCGACCACCAGCACCACAATCATCCAGCCAGTCTGTTTAACCCAACGGGTGTTCACCAGATCGCCCATCAGTTTGCTGTCGCTGGTAAAGATCAGCAGCGGTACCAGCGCCAGTGCGATACCAAAGCTTAACAGCACCTGGCTCATCACCAGAATACGCGTCGGGTCAAGACCTATCAGAATCACGATAAAGGACGGCATCATGGTGATGGTACGGCGCACCCACAAGGGGATATGAAAGCGGACAAAACCCTGCATCACGACCTGCCCCGCCAGCGTCCCCACCACCGTTGACGACAGTCCTGCGGCCACCAGACTTAACCCGAATACCGTTGCCGCCGCGTGACTTAACAACGGCTCCAGCGTCAGATAAGCCTGATCCAGATCGGCAACGCCCGTGTGGCCGCTAAAGTGAAACGCGGCGGCGGCAGTCGCCATCATCGCCAGATTGACGAATCCCGCAATGGTCATGGCGATAGCCACGTCCCATTTTGTCGCCGCATAGCGCTGCTGACGGGTGCCGCCGTGCAGGTGTTGCGTTAATGAAGAGTGCAGATAGATAACGTGCGGCATGATGGTTGCGCCCAGCACCCCGGCAGCCAGGAATACCGCTTCAGAGTTTGGCAGACTGGGGATCATCATGCCTTTACTCAGCTGCGCAAAGTTGGGTTGGGAAAATACCAGTTCAACAATATAGGCCATGGCGACGAACAGCAGCAGGCCGCCAATCACTTTTTCCAGCGGCTTTTGCCCGCGACGCTGGAGCATCAGGATCAGGAAGGTGGCAATCCCGGTTAGCACCGCCCCCTGCAATAGCGACACGCCGAGGATCAGTTTGAATCCTATCGCCGCACCGATAAATTCCGCGAGATCGGTCGCCATCGCGATGATCTCCGCCTGCACCCAATAGAACCAGACCACCGGACGCGGATAGCGATCGCGAATTTGTTCAGCCAGATTCTTACCCGTAGCAATGCCCAGTTTGGCTGACAAGACCTGGATAAGCATCGCCATCAGGTTTGCCCAGACCACCACCCACAGCAGTTGATAACCAAAGCTGGCACCGGCCTGAATATTCGTCGCGAAGTTGCCCGGGTCGATATACCCGATAGCCGCGACGAATGCAGGTCCCATTAATGTGAGCCTTAACTTGCGCGCTGCTCTTCCACTGCTACTCTCAACGCGATCGTTTGTCATTTTCTGCCTCTGAAACATAGCCTGTGCTATGTTTTATGTTATGCCTGATGAGAATGGTTATCAAGTGCATGTAAAGAAGGTAACCTTGATTTCTCTGACAGGCGGGAACGATTAAGAGTGCGGGTACAGGAAATGCGCGCAGCATGTTTAATAATTGTTATTATATTAGCACAATAACTTAACTATTTACTTTCGGATTAGGCATAACAGAAGTGTATGCCGGATCACTATTTTTGAATCTCGTCACAGGTCCTGATTATAGTGTGTGTTAGATCTCGTTTTCTTTGCACACGTTGCATAGAATGTGCACGGAAATTTAACCTGCCTCATATTTGGAGCAAATATGGACCGCGTCCTTCATTTTGTCCTGGCACTTGCCGTTGTTGCGATCCTCGCATTGCTGGTAAGCAGTGACCGTAAAAAAATTCGCATTCGTTATGTCGTTCAACTGCTTGTTATAGAAGTGTTACTGGCGTGGTTCTTCCTGAACTCTGACGTCGGCCTCGGCTTCGTTAAAGGCTTCTCCGAAATGTTTGAAAAACTGCTCGGATTCGCCAATGAAGGGACGAACTTCGTCTTTGGCAGCATGAACGATAAAGGGTTGGCTTTCTTCTTCCTGAAAGTTCTGTGCCCTATCGTCTTCATTTCAGCCTTGATCGGTATTCTGCAGCATATTCGCGTGCTGCCGATTATCATCCGTTCCATTGGCTTCCTGTTATCCAAAGTCAATGGCATGGGCAAACTGGAATCCTTCAACGCCGTCAGCTCGCTGATCCTTGGTCAGTCTGAGAACTTTATCGCGTATAAAGACATTCTCGGCAAAATGTCCCGCAACCGCATGTACACCATGGCAGCAACAGCAATGTCCACTGTTTCCATGTCTATCGTCGGCGCGTACATGACCATGCTGGAGCCCAAATACGTCGTTGCGGCGCTGGTTCTGAACATGTTCAGCACCTTTATCGTGCTGTCGCTGATCAACCCGTATCGCGTTGACGCCAGCGAAGAAAACATCCAGATGTCCAACCTGCACGAAGGTCAGAGCTTCTTCGAAATGCTGGGTGAATACATTCTGGCGGGCTTCAAAGTGGCGATCATCGTTGCCGCTATGTTGATCGGTTTCATCGCGCTGATTGCCGCGCTGAACGCCCTGTTCGCTACCGTGACCGGTTGGTTCGGTTACAGCATCTCCTTCCAGGGCATCCTGGGCTACATCTTCTATCCGATTGCCTGGGTGATGGGTGTGCCGTCCAGCGAAGCGCTGCAGGTGGGCAGTATCATGGCGACCAAACTGGTTTCCAACGAATTTGTTGCGATGATGGACCTGCAGAAAATCGCCTCCACGCTCTCTCCGCGCGCTGAAGGTATCCTTTCTGTGTTCCTGGTCTCCTTCGCCAACTTCTCTTCTATCGGTATCATCGCGGGCGCGATTAAAGGCCTGAACGAAGAGCAAGGTAACGTCGTGTCTCGCTTCGGTCTGAAGCTGGTTTACGGCTCTACGCTGGTGAGCGTTCTGTCTGCATCTATCGCCGCACTGGTTCTGTAAGACAGCACTAACATGAAAACGGGGAGCACATCCCCGTTTTTTTATACCTGTTATTCCCCTAATGGCCTCGGTCGTCCAATCAAATACCCTTGCAGGTAGTTCACTCCCAGGCTTAGCAGCAACTCCCGCTGCGCAGACGTTTCTACATATTCCGCCACCACGCTTAACGACTTTGCTTTTGCCAGATCGGCTATCGACTTCACAATCATCGCATCCAGCGAATCGGTCAGAATATCTTTTACGAACACGCCATCGATTTTGATGATATCAGCCTGCAGGCGTTTCAGACGCTCATAATTGGCATACCCGGTACCAAAATCATCAATCGCAATCCTGAAGCCAAACCGGTGCAACTGTTCGATGTTTTGCATGCTGGTTTCCGAATTGGAAAACGCCTGCTCTTCAGTGATCTCAATGATGACCGTTTCCGGAGCGATACCATAACGGGTGAACAGGCGAATAATGCGCGGCGCGGTCTCTTTTTGCAGCAAGGTCAGCGGCATTAAATTGACCGAAAAAAGCGGCCCAGGCTCAACAGAAGGATGCTCAGATAACCAGTTCAGCAAGGCTTCAACCACCTGCAGGTCAAAACGGGCGCTGAGGTTAAACTGGGCGATCAGCGGGATAAATTGATCCGGGGTCATGATGCCGTCATCGCTTTTCAGCCGGGCGAGAATTTCATCGTACCCTTTGCCCTGAGCGTCGCGGATAGGCTGCGCGTAAAGCAGGAGATCGCCACCATCGAGTGCTTTACGTATTTTATTGAGCAGCAGCACCCGTTCGGTCGTCTGACCTGTCGCCACTTCCTGGCTGTGCGTCAGCGCCAGCACCCGGTGATTTACGCAGGATTGTTCGGCCAGCCAACTCAATTGCCCCAGCAGCGGTTGCAATGTCTCCTGCTTACCGTCCCATTGTCCCCAGGATGCGCCATAACCCATGTCCAGGCCGGTGTTGTTCCAGTAAATTTTGCGACTGTTCAACAGGTCGAGCATATGTTGCAAGCGCGCGTCCATCTCCGGCCCGTTGAGCACCAGCAATAATTCACTGCCGGGCAACTGGAAGATTTTTTCATTCTCAAGCATCAGCGGTTGCAGCATACGGTGCACCGTGCGTTTGCTGTGAACGCGCATTAACATGCCGTAGTGGCGGCTCAGAAACTCCATATTCTCCATGCGCAGGCAGCAGATGCTCTGGCCGGACGCTTTTTGCAGGAACTGTTCCAGCGCGCGCAGATTCGGCAAGCGGGTTAAAGGATCGGTAAGCGCCTGCTGATGCCAACGACGATTCAACCATTCGCTACGCTGGTAGATACGCATCATATAGAGCAGACAAATACTGAACGAAACCAGTACCGACAGGACGAAGGCCAACGAATACTCCGACCCGACGCCCTGTAAAAAATTGCGGTTGTAGGTCAGCAAGAACAGCGTTGAAACCGCCCAGCTCAGGTTCAAAAAAGGGTAAGTCAGCTTGCCCACGCCGGAGGTGAAAATGATAAAGAAAACGGGCACCAGATACCCGGCAATGTAATCGTTGTCATACGGGGCGCACATCAGGATAAGCAGAACAGCGATAACAGCCAGCCAGCATAAGGTAAATAAGCGCGTTTCCTTCCTGAAGCAGGGGGCGATATCTCTACGCCAGAATGTCCGGGCATAGTGTGGACTCACGATCATCCGCATCGGGTAATAAAAAAGCATGGTGAAGATCAGCACCGCGGAGATCAGGCTTAGAATATCGACAATCGTGAAAATAGCGGCGGCTGTACCAAAGAACGTCGAGACGGCTACCGGAAAGTCGAGATAATGACCCGCCAGATACATGCTGATTTTGATACCCACAGGGGTGATAAAACCGAAAAAAATGACGCGTCGCCAGATATTGCGATTGGGTAGTCCATAGCGCCAGCGCGACCCCAATTGCCAGCGAACAATGGCGCAAGTGCCCACCACCGCAAACATCTGGCAAAACAGGAGCACAACCCCCTGGGCAAACGGCAGATGAAGATTCCAGAGGTTAGTGATATACAACGCTAACATGACAGGCAGAACACCGCGTCTGCCGAAAAGAAACATCATCGACAGCAGTACGCACAGCGGTAACCACGAGAGATAAATATAACTGGAATCCACAATCGCAAGCGGAGAAATCAAACGCGAAAACTGGATGGCTGCGATGGAGAGCACGATCGCAAGAGCGAATATTCTTATATTATTTATCAGGTTGCGCTTGGCTGGCATGAATTGACTGCTCTCACGGAACGAACTATTAATCACATCAATGATAAGTTTATTCGCATCGCGAAGCAAACCTATGCCCACCAGAAACAGATGCCACACGTTGCAGAATAGACTCTGGCTTATCAGCAACTGTATTACAAAAATGGAAGGTATGCAGGGATAAAAAAACCCCCGCTTCACAGCGAGGGTTCTGAATTTGGTGGAGCTAAGCGGGATCGAACCGCTGACCTCTTGCATGCCATGCAAGCGCTCTCCCAGCTGAGCTATAGCCCCACGATGCGTTTACGTACCAAAATTGTTGGGTTCAATTTTTGGTGGAGCTAAGCGGGATCGAACCGCTGACCTCTTGCATGCCATGCAAGCGCTCTCCCAGCTGAGCTATAGCCCCATTACGTAAAGCTTGTCGAGTTGACGGGCGGCATCATATGAATTCCCTTCGCATGTGTCAACGGCAAATTGAAAACCCCGATTCTAATCGCTGAAAAAGCAGACAACTGAATAACAATGCATAACTACTCGCATTCAGTAGTTAAACACGTCACGGTTTCCACTAAAATGGTGCTATAAAATGAACCACTAATTAACCATACGACTATTCAGGGAATCTTTATGTTCAAGGAGCGGATGACGCCAGAAGAACTCGCTAATCTGACGGGTTACAGCCGACAGACCATCAATAAGTGGGTACGTAAAGAGGGCTGGGCGACATCACCAAAACCAGGCGTCCAGGGTGGTAAAGCGCGACTGGTGCATGTTAACGAACAGGTTCGTGAATATATCCGCAGCGCAGAGCGCTCGGCGGAAGGACTGTCTGACACCTTTTCGCCCCCAGGCGATGCCTCACTGGAAGCGCTACTGGTCAAGCTGGTGAAAGAGATGACACCAGCCGAACAAAAACACTTTACCTCTTTGCTACTGCGGGAAGGGATTACCGGTTTATTACAACGCTTAGGGATCCGCGACAGCAAATAATATGAAAAGATTACGTAGCAAAATGACCACCGAAGAACTGGCGGATTGTCTCGGTGTGGCTAAACAAACCGTGAATCGCTGGATCCGTGAGCAAAAATGGGAAACGGAAAAATTTCCAGGTGTTAAAGGTGGTCGGGCAAGGCTCGTGCATATCGATACGCGCGTGCGGGAATTTATTCTGAACATCCCGGCGTTTCGTCACCATTCTGCATTTTATCAGGTTGAAGAATCGCTGGCCGAATACAATCCCGGCATCCGTAGCCATGCCTATCGGCAGATTATTGATGCCGTGGAAAATATGTCCGAAGAGGAACGGGAAAAGTTAGCGCTGTTTCTTTCACGCGAAGGCATCCGCGGTTTTCTTATTCGGCTGGGTCTGAACGATGCTGAGTGACACAAGTAAAAACGGCAGAGTCTCCCCTGCCGTTCCGTTAATGCGCCACTTGCTTACTGTTGCGCTTCACGCTCTGCAATAAAAGCCAGTGCTTTATTGATACGCTCGATGCTGCGGGTTTTACCAATCGCATGCACCGTTACGTCTAAGCCAGGAGACTGGCCCGCACCGGTTACCGCAACGCGCAGCGGCATACCGACTTTGCCCATCCCGACTTCAAGCTCATCGGCGGTCGCCTGAATGGCATGGTGTACGTTCTCAGCCGTCCACTCGGTAATGGCCGCCAGTTTGTCGCGCACCACTTCCAGCGGCTGACGCGCAACCGGACGCAGGTGTTTCTTCGCGGCATCGGCATCAAACCCGGCAAAGTCTTCGTAGAAGTAACGGCAGCTCTGCGCCATCTCTTTCAGTGTCTTGCAGCGCTCACCCAGCAGTTTCACCAGTTCAGCCAGCTGTGGTCCATTGCGCGTGTCGATGTTTTCCTGCTCGATGTGCCACTGCAGATGCGTTGCCACATACTCCGGTGCCAGCGAGTTAATGTAGTGATGGTTCAGCCACTGCAGTTTTTCCGTGTTAAACGCACTGGCGGATTTGCTGACCGCACCGAGGGAGAACAGCTTGATCATCTCTTCACGGGTGAAGATTTCCTGATCGCCGCTGGACCAGCCCAGACGCACCAGATAGTTCAGCAGGGCTTCCGGCAGATAACCGTCATCACGATATTGCATCACGCTCACCGCGCCGTGACGTTTGGACAGCTTTTTACCGTCGTCGCCGTTGATCATGGACACGTGAGCATATACCGGCACCGGCGCGTTCAGCGCTTTAAGGATGTTGATCTGACGCGGGGTATTGTTGATATGGTCTTCACCACGAATCACATGGGTGATCTCCATATCCCAGTCGTCCACCACAACGCAGAAGTTATAGGTCGGGGAACCGTCGGTGCGGCGAATAATCAGATCGTCCAGCTCCTGATTGCTGAATTCGATCGGGCCACGGATCTGGTCGTCAAAAATGACAGAACCGTCCTGCGGGTTGGCAAAACGGACAACGCAAGGCTCATCATCCGCGTGATGTTCATGACCATGACGGCAGCGCCCGTCGTAACGCGGCTTTTCGCCCTTCGCCATCTGCTCTTCACGCAGTGCGTCCAGACGCTCTTTGGAGCAGTAACACTTATAGGCCGTACCCGCTTCCAGCATCTCATCAATCACTGCGTTATAACGATCGAAACGTTTAGTCTGGAAGTATGGGCCTTCGTCCCATTCCAGGCTCAGCCAGTTCATACCGTCCATAATGGCTTCAATCGCTTCCGGCGTGGAACGTTCGAGATCGGTGTCTTCAATACGCAGCACAAACTCACCGCCGTGATTACGTGCAAAAAGCCAGGAATAGAGAGCAGTACGCGCACCACCGACGTGCAGATAACCTGTCGGGCTTGGCGCGAAGCGAGTTTTGATTTTCATGAAATGGCCTTACGTTTATAAAGATGCCGACAACCGGCAAATCCGGGAAAAATGGAATGGCCGATATTCTATCACTGTGAGGTAAATCCTCAATGTTGTTACCGGGTAAACGCCGCGTATAGACGTTTTTGTTTAGAAATCATGCGTCCGAGACCGTTTCACGATCGTTTTGTTTAAAATTACGACGAACGAACAATTTCTTTAGAAAAGGCGTTGACTCATTTTCAACTCTCCCTATAATGCGACTCCACACAGCGGGGGTGATTAGCTCAGCTGGGAGAGCACCTCCCTTACAAGGAGGGGGTCGGCGGTTCGATCCCGTCATCACCCACCAACTACTTTATGTAGACTCCGCCGTGTAGATAAGAAATTGAGAAGTGGGTGATTAGCTCAGCTGGGAGAGCACCTCCCTTACAAGGAGGGGGTCGGCGGTTCGATCCCGTCATCACCCACCACTTTCTCGCCAGCTAAATTTCTTATTGTGAAGTACCGAAGTGGGTGATTAGCTCAGCTGGGAGAGCACCTCCCTTACAAGGAGGGGGTCGGCGGTTCGATCCCGTCATCACCCACCACTTCGGGTCGTTAGCTCAGTTGGTAGAGCAGTTGACTTTTAATCAATTGGTCGCAGGTTCGAATCCTGCACGACCCACCAATGTAAAAAGGCGCCCTAAAGGCGCCTTTTTGCTATGCGCAGTGCGCAGAATGTCACGATTCGAGCCTGATGGCGCTTCGCTTATCAGGCCTACACTGCTCAGTTAAGCTACGTAGGCCGGATAAGACGTCAGTCGCCATCCGGCGATATCAGGATTCACAAGGCTCAAACCGGCTTACCTGATGGCGCTTCGCTTATCAGGCCTACACTACTCAGTTAAGCCGCGTAGGCCGGATAAGACGTCAGTCGCCATCCGGCGATATCTGGATTCACAAGGCTCAAACCTGCTTACCTAATGGCGCTACGCCTATCAGGCCTACGGTTCTCCGTTACGCCGTTAAGGCGTCGATCATATGTTCCAGTGCGGGTGTCGTCTGCTGTTGGTCATACACAATGTACAAATCAGCCGGAATACGCTCTTCTAATGGACGGAACACCACCCCCGGCCAGTTCATCTGCGCATAACTGTCTGCAATCAGCGTAATGCCGATCCCCATGCTAATCATCGCCAGTACAGTTTGTGGTTCCATCACTTCACGAATAATCATCGGAGAGAATCCGGCGCTCTGACAAACGCGTTGCAGAAATGTCCAGTCAGTGTGAATCGACGGCATAGTGACGAAATATTCGTTGCGCAGTGCGGCTAACGGCACGGCCTCACGGGCAGTCAGCGGATGCTCTTCCGGCATCGCCACCAGAAAAGAAGATTCATGCAGCCGCAGGCTGGTAAATCCAGGCGCGGGCTCAATCGCCATTCGCCAGACACCGGCATCCAGTTCACGTCGCTCCAGCATGGCCATCTGCATCGCCGGCATATTTTCGCGAAACAATACCTCAACGTTGGGATTCGCCTTCAGGAATTGCCGCATTACCGGGCGCATTTTGCCCCACATCGCAGTGCCGATGACCCCCAGTTCGATACGCCCTGCCTCACCGCGCCCGATCTGTTCGACTCGCGCCAGCACCCGACTGGCGCTGGAAAGCAGACGCCGTGACTCTTCCATCAGGATTTTCCCCGCGTGGGTCAACGCCACACTACGGGAATGCCGGATAAACAACAGCGTGCCGAGTTCCTGCTCCAGCTCCTTAATATGAATGCTCAGCGGAGGCTGCGACATATTCAGACGAGCGGCGGCGCGTCCAAAATGCAACTCTTCAGCGACGGCAAGAAAATAACGCAATAACTTGAGATCGATACGGTGCGTGCGTTCCATGGGTAATGCGCTCCTGAGGGAAAAACGGATGCGCCAAATTACCACATTGCATCGCAGAACAGGAACGGCGGGCAACACTCGCCCGCCGCAAAGGAGGGTTAGCGAGCCAGCGAGTGCTGCGTCAATTTTTCAGGCTCATGTTTATACTTAAAGAACAGCGCGAAAATCACCGCCAGCGCCAGGGCATACGCCGCAAAGACGAGCCAGATGGTTTGCCAGTCCTTTACGCCATCCACGGAGAAGTAATCCACCGCCATACCGCTCAGGATGGAACCGACCCACGCCCCGACGCCGTTGACCATCGTCATAAACAGTCCCTGCGCACTGGCACGGATCCGGGATTCCACTTCCTGCTCAACGAAGACGGAGCCAGAAATGTTGAAGAAGTCGAAGGCACAACCGTAAACAATCATCGACATCAGCAACAGGACAAAACCGAGCGGTGACGGGTCGCCAAAGGCAAAGAAACCAAAGCGCAATGTCCACGCCAGCATGCTCATCAGCATGACCGTTTTGATGCCAAAACGTTTAAGGAAGAACGGGATGGTCAGAATAAAGCCCACTTCCGCCATCTGCGAGACGGACAGTAAGATGGACGGGTATTTCACCACAAAGCTGTCGGCAAATTGCGGATCGCGGGCAAAGTCGTGTAGGAAGGGATTACCGAAAACGTTGGTAATTTGCAGTACGGCACCCAGCATCATCGCAAACAGGAAGAAGATCGCCATCCGCGGATTTTTAAACAACACGAACGCATCCAGCCCCAGCTTACTGGCGAGCGACGCGCTCGCTTTCTTCTCGGCCACCGGTATTTTTGGCAGCGTGAGCGCATAGATAGCCAGCAGCAGTGATGCACCGGACGCAATGTACAGCTGCGCGCTGCTCAGCTCCAGTCCCATCAGACTGACGGTCCACATTGCAACGATAAAGCCAATCGTGCCGAAAACGCGGACAGGAGGAAATGCCGTTACCGGATCCTGCCCTGCCTGCGCCAGACAGGAGTACGAGACGCTGTTAGAAAGAGAAATGGTCGGCATGAAGGCCATGGCGTTGATCAACATCACCCAGAACATCGTGTCCGGGTCGGTCACCGTGGTCGCGTAGAGCAACACGCCCGCGCAGATCAGATGACAGAGCATATAAGCGCGCTCTGCGCGCAGCCATTTGTCAGCAATAATGCCCATGATGCCGGGCATAATAATCGCCGCCAACCCTTTTGAGCTGTACACCATGCCAACATTGGCACCGGTAAAATGAAGGGTGTTGATCATGTATGAGCCCAGGGTCACCAGCCAACTTCCCCAGATAAAATATTGCATAAACGACATGATCTTTAATCGGGACGCAATACCCATTTTTCTCTTCCTTGCCGTAGAGTACGAACCCCGCCTGCTGGCGGGGTCATTATTATTATCTGTTTCAGGCCAGTTTGCGCAGGAACCCGCAAATCAGGTCGATAAAGTTCTGTCGTGAAAGTTCAGCCGCCGCCAGGGTTTGCGCGTGCGAGAGTTTCACATCGCCCAGGCCTTCCGCCAGATTGGTGATCGCCGACACGGCAACCACTTTCAGTCCGCAATGGCGGGCGGTGATGACTTCAGGCACCACCGACATCCCCACCACATCGCCGCCGATGATCTGCATCATGCGGATCTCTGCTGCTGTCTCAAAGTTGGGTCCCGGATAGGAAACAAACACCCCTTCGCTCAGCGCGAAACCCTCGTCGGCCGCGACGGTCTGCAAAACCGCGCGATAATCGGCGTCGTAGGCATTGGCCAGCGAGAAGAAACGCTCGCCAAAGCGGTCGTCGTTCGGCCCAACCATTGGCGTCCCCGGCATGGTGTTAATATGGTCGCTCAGTGCCACCAGGCTCCCTGGCCCCACTTCCGGACGTAAAGAGCCCGCCGCGTTAGTGCAGAACAACAGTTCGCAACCCAGCAGCTTCATCGTGCGAATGGCGTCGGTCATGACGGTCATGCCGCGTCCTTCATAGAAGTGCCCGCGCCCTTTCATACAGGCAACAGGAACCCCGGCCAGATGACCGAGCACTAACTCGCCCGCATGCCCGTGAACGGTACTCACCGGGAAGCCCGGCAGCGTCTCGTAGGAAATCGCCACTGCGTCTTCTATCTGCTCAGCCAGCGCGCCTAAACCCGATCCAAGGATAAAGGCGACGCGCGGCGTGAAGTCAGGTTTGTAGCCGCGAATAATATCAGCGCTGTACCAGGGATTCTGGGAAAAGTGGGAGTCGGTCATGAGATGTCCTTATAATCGGCTAATCACTCATTGAGTGAGGGAGGTAATGGTTATAGCGAGAGTACGCAATCGATTACCAATACAGTTTTCCCTACCGATCGATAGTAAATATATATTGATATGACGAATCAAAACCGTCGGATGAGAAAACGTGTCACTGCCAGAAATGGCAGGGAGTACTGAAGGTCTGCGAACTTGTGCCGATATCGTAGTTTTAATGGCAAAAGGAAACCACGATGACCACCATCAACGTCTCAACCCCTTCCGTGCAAAGCAGCGGCGGTGGGACAAAAGCCGCCGCCGGTAACAGCGTCTCGGCACAAATCGCGCAAATTGCAGAGAAAATCACCCAACTGACGCAGAAGCTCAAAGAGGTATCAGACGGCAGCGGCAGTGCCGAAGAGAAGCAAAAGCAGCAGGAACTGATACAAACGCAGATCAAAATGTTGCAGGCGCAACTGGCACAGTTACAGCGTCAGCAGGCCGAAGAGGCCGAGCAAAAGCAGGAACAAACGCAGGTCAAAGCCGAAGGCGTAAATTATCCTTCCGATGATCATCAGATTGATGTCTATATCTGATAGAGCGGATCCTGTGCACGTAAATCCGTTAATGCATTCGCCTGGGTGCGAACCACTTCCCACAGCGCCTGGGCTGCTGTCGACAGCGAGCGATTCTTGCGACGCGCCAGCATCAACTGCCGTTCCACTACCGGCGTCAGGCGCTTCACCTGCAAATGACTCCCCTGCGGCAGCGGTAGGGCCAGCGCAGGCAAAATGCTAATGCCTATCCCCGCTTCCACCATCGGAAACAGCGTCGCCGGATGGCCAATCTCCTGCACAATATTGGCCTCTATCGCAAAGTGTGCGAGCGCCGCGTCAATGAGCGGTCGACTTCCCGACGCGTAATCCTGCAACACCAGTCGTTCCTGCAGGAGATCCTGCCAGCTCACCCACTCCTGTTGCGCCAGCGGATGCGACTGATGGCAGAGCAGAAGAAAGGGTTCAGACAGTATCGCTTCACACTGCAAATCGCTCACTGCGCCGGGATCAATCACAATACCAAAATCCACTTCCCCCTGGCGGATACTCTCCAGCACCCACTGCTGCGGTCGATCGTGCAGGACAAAGTCGATCGCCGGATAACGCTGGTTGCTTTGCGCAATGCACTGCGGAATGAGATGGGCAGAGATAGTCTGGCTTGCCGCCACACGGACAGTACCGGCAAGTTGCGTGCCCACCCTGCCCGCTTCCCGTAGCGTGATATGCAGTTCATCCAGCAGTCGCTCCAGGCGGCCCGCCAGTTGTTGTCCGGCCTCCGTCAGCACGACTTCACGCGTCGTGCGGTTCAGGAGCTTCACCCCTGTCTGACGCTCCAGTTCTTTGATACTGTGACTGACTGCCGACTGACTCAGACCAATAAACTCACCGGCCCGGCTGAAACTTCGCTCCTGAGCAACGGTGACAAACACACGTAATTGACGCAGTGAATAATTCATCAACTCAATTCATATATAGATGCAATAAATCAATTTTATTTCTCAAAATGAAAAAAGCAAAATGAGGACACCGAATTCCTGGAGTATTTATGAATATTTTTCGTATCCTTGAGCCGTTTACCCTGACCCTGATTACGGTCGTCCTGCTGGCCTCATTTTTTCCAGCTGAGGGAGATTTTGTTCCTGTTGTTGAAGGCATCACCACCGCCGCCATTGCGCTCCTGTTCTTTATGCACGGAGCAAAGCTTTCTCGCGAAGCCATTATCGCTGGCGGCAGTCACTGGCGTTTGCACCTGTGGGTGATGTGCAGCACCTTCATTCTGTTCCCGGTTCTGGGTGTACTGTTTGCCTGGTGGGCGCCTGTAAACGTTGACCCGATGCTGTACACCGGTTTCCTGTATCTGTGTATTTTGCCCGCCACGGTGCAGTCGGCGATTGCCTTTACGTCGCTGGCGGGAGGAAACGTGGCGGCGGCGGTCTGCTCAGCGTCGGCCTCCAGCCTGCTGGGGATTTTCCTCTCCCCGCTGCTGGTCGGTGTGGTGATGAACATTCACGGCGCAGAAGGAAGTCTGGAGCAGGTCGGCAAAATCATGTTGCAACTGCTGTTGCCGTTTGTGCTCGGACACCTTTCCCGCCCGTGGATCGGCAAGTGGGTTGCGCGAAATAAAAAATGGATTGCGAAGACTGACCAGACATCTATTTTGCTGGTGGTCTATTCAGCCTTCAGCGAAGCTGTCGTCAACGGGATCTGGCACAAAGTCGGTTGGGGATCGTTACTGTTTATCGTCGTGGTCTGCATTGTGCTGCTCACCATTGTGATTGGCGTAAACATCTTTGTGGCGCGCAAATGCGGCTTCAACAAGGCCGACGAAATCACCATTGTCTTCTGTGGGTCGAAAAAGAGTCTGGCGAACGGCGTGCCCATGGCCAACATCCTCTTTCCGACGTCCGTCATTGGGATGATGGTGTTGCCACTGATGATTTTCCACCAGATCCAGTTGATGGTCTGCGCGGTACTGGCGCGTCGCTATAAGCGCCAGACCGAGCAGTTACAGGCGCAGCAGGACAGCCGCGCCGCAAAAGCTTAAAGCGGACGCTTCAGGGGCTGAACCAGTTGGCTCAGCCCTTCCGTTTTGATCAGCAGCGTGATTTGCATCAGCTCGCCCAGTTTACCCGCCGGGAACTCATCCTTGCGGGCAAACCACAGCAGATACTCTTCCGGCACATCGATCAGCCGACGCCCTTTATATTTACCAAACGGCATCACCGTGTTGGCAATCTCAACGAGCTGCTCTTTCTCCATCTCAGACACCCAGCAGGCGGAGCATTTCCGCTTCGTCAATGACCGCGATCCCCAGCTCCTGCGCTTTTGCCAGCTTGGAACCTGCCGCTTCGCCAGCAATGACCAGATCGGTCTTCTTCGAGACGCTGCCCGCCACTTTCGCCCCGAGCTCCACCAGCCGCGCTTTGGCGTCATCGCGCGACATCTGACTCAGGCTCCCCGTCAGAACGACCGTTTTCCCGGCGAAAGGGCTGTCGATTTCTTCCGCATTGATAACCACCGGCGCGGGCCAGCGAATGCCTTCCGCCAGCAGTTGCGCAATCACCTCGCGGTTGCTCTCTTCGGCAAAAAAGTTGAACACATGGGTGGCGACGACAATGCCCACGTCCGGGACTTTTTGCAGCTCGTCAATAGACGCGGCTTCCAGCGCTTCCAGCGTACCAAAGAAGGCCGCCAGTCCCGCCGCCGTGGCCTCGCCGACTTCCCGGATCCCCAGCGCATACAGGAAGCGCGCAAAGGTCGTCTCTTTCGATTTTTCCAGCGCATCCACCACGTTTTGCGCTGACTTCGGCCCCATCCGGTCGAGACCGGTCAGTTTACCGGCTGTCAGCCTGAACAAATCTGCCGGTGTGTGGACATACTCTTTCTCAACCAGTTGGTCGATAATCTTGTCACCCATCCCGTCCACGTCCATCGCCCGACGAGAGACGAAATGCTTGAGGGACTCTTTACGCTGCGCACCGCAAATCAGCCCACCGGTACAGCGAGCGACCGCTTCACCTTCCACCCGTTCGACATCGGAATTGCATACCGGGCAATGCGTCGGAAATTCCACTGGCCGCGTGTCGTCCGGACGTTCGGAAAGCACCACGTTGACCACCTGTGGGATGACATCGCCCGCACGGCGAATCACCACCTTATCGCCAATGCGCAGCCCGAGACGCTCGATTTCATCGGCGTTATGCAGCGTGGCGTTACTCACCAGCACACCCGCAACCTGAACAGGCTCAAGGCGCGCAACGGGCGTAATCGCGCCGGTACGCCCCACCTGGAACTCCACGTCACGAACAAAGGTCATCTGCTCCTGCGCCGGGAATTTAAAGGCTACCGCCCAGCGCGGCGCGCGCGCGACAAACCCCAGTTGCTCCTGAAGCGCCATCGAGTTGACCTTAATCACTACGCCGTCGATGTCGAAACCCAGCGTCGGGCGGTCTTCTTCCACCTTGTGGTAAAACGCCAGCACGGCTTCCGGGGAGTCACACAGGGTCACGCGATCGCTGACCGGCAGCCCCCACGCTTTGAACTGGAGCAAGCGGCCCAGATGGGTATCGGGCAGTTCACCGCCTTCCAGCACGCCAACGCCATAACAGAAGAAAGTGAGCGGTCGCTTCGCAGTGATACGCGGGTCAAGCTGGCGCAGCGAACCCGCCGCCGCGTTACGCGGGTTAGCAAACAACTTACCGCCCGTCCGGCGAGCATCGTCATTGATCTTCTCAAAACCAGCCTGTGGCAAAAACACCTCGCCACGCACTTCCAGACGCGTCGGAATGTTATCGCCGCGGAGTTTCAACGGAATAGCGCGAATCGTTCGCACGTTTGAAGTAATGTCCTCACCGGTCGTGCCATCGCCACGGGTTGCAGCACTTACCAGCACGCCGTTTTCGTAGAGGATGCTGACCGCCAGACCGTCCAGCTTCAGTTCGCAGCACCAGGTCAACTTATCGCTGCTCTTAAGGCGGTCCTGCACGCGTTTGTTAAATGCCAGGAAACTCTCTTCATCAAAGACGTTGTCCAGCGACAACATCGGCACTTCATGACGAATCTGGCTAAAAGACGCCAGCGGCGCAGCACCCACACGCTGAGTCGGAGAATCCGGGGTGATCAGTTCCGGGTGCTGCGCTTCCAGTTCACGCAGTTCGCGCATCAGACGGTCATATTCTGCATCCGGGATTTCTGGCGCATCCATCACATGGTAAAGATACTCATGATGGCGAAGCGTGGTTCGCAGTTCGGTCAGTTGTTGTTCGATTGATTCCATATCGCACCATCAATGATAAAAAACCCCCGACAGGCGGGGGTTCAGAAAAGAAGTTGTCGTGCCTCGAGTGTATCAGGCGTTCGCGTCTTTCACTTCGCGGATACGGTCCTGATACTCCCGCAATTTTTGCGGCGTCATCATCCGACGCTGATCGTCGAGCACCACGCCGCCGACTTCATCGGCAATGTGCTGTGCGGATTGCAGCATCAGTTTGAAGTTTTGCAGTTCATCGCCATAAGACGGTACCTGCATGAAGATAGTCACGCCCGGCGTCGTGAAGTCGACCATTTCTGGATCAAACGTACCCGGGTTAACCATATTCGCCAGGCTGAACAACGCCGGGCCGCTGCCATCCGGACTCAGATGACGATGGAAGATATTCATGTCGCCAAATTTGAAACCGGCCTGCTGAATGCTGTTGAGCAGCACTTCACCGTTCAACTCGCTGCCATGATGGGCGGCGACGTTCATGATGATCACGGCTTCTTTACGCTGAGGTTTTTCCGGAGCGGGTGCTTCTTCAACGACAGGTTCAGGCTGCGACTCAACAACGGGTTCTGCGGGCTGGAAAGCCTGCTGCGATGGCTGTGGCGCAGTCGGCTGAACAGGCTGAACCTGCGGCGCAACGGGTTGTTGTTGAACCGGCTGCGGCTGATGCACGGGTTGCTGTGGCGCTGGCTGATGCACCTGCTGCGCGGATTGCTGCGGCGCAGGCTGCTGCTGTACCGGCTGTTGCGGCGGACGCTGGGCATGCTGCGGCTGTACCGGCGCTCCAGGCGGTTGCTGAACCGGCTGACGCGGTTGTGCCGACGCATAAGGCGGCTGGTACTGGTGTTGCGGCGACTGGCGAGGAGCTTCATGCTCCTGCGTGTTGCCAGGGGCATGATTCACGCGGTGAACACGAACTTCACCGACGCCTTCGTCTACTTCAACATCATCGTCATACGAGTCGTCGTCGCGTTTTGATTTCATGCGTTTCAGTGGACGATCGCGGAACATAGAAGATCGTTCTTTACGGCTGGTCCAGAAACCATGTACCAGTAAAGCGATTATGGCGATCGCGCCAACAATGATTAATATCAGACGCAAATCCTGCATCATTATATTCTCTGTTGTTCTAACACCTTGCCACCACGGCAAACATTTACTCACTAAGAGTATTTGTCGATTACGTCAAGTGCAAGTGTACTCTTAGCTTTCACAGCATAAAGATGAACGAAATTGTGCTTTTTGCTGTTTTTTCGAACATTTCCGAACTGTTCTGCATGCGATAACCCGGTAAGATACCCGTGTTCGCTTAGGACTTATACTAAAAGGAGCATGTCCTGACTATGGTGTCATCATCTGTCACTGCACCACGCAGCGGTTTTTACTACTTTGCTCAGGGATGGAAACTGGTTTCGCAGCCGGGGATCCGTCGCTATGTCATTTTACCGCTACTGGTAAACATCCTGCTGATGGGCAGTGCATTCTGGTGGTTATTCACACAACTGGATGTCTGGATCCCGTCACTCATGAGTCATGTCCCCGACTGGTTGCAATGGCTGAGCTATCTGCTGTGGCCTATCGCCGTCCTCTCTGTGCTGCTGGTGTTTGGTTACTTTTTCTCGACCCTGGCCAACTGGATTGCCGCACCGTTTAACGGCCTGCTGGCGGAGCAACTGGAAGCGCGCCTGACCGGCGCAACGCCGCCAGATACCGGGGTTCTGGGCATCATGAAAGATGTGCCGCGCATTATGAAACGCGAATGGCAAAAGCTCGCGTGGTATTTGCCGCGCGCCATTGTGCTGCTGATCCTCTATTTTATACCCGGCATCGGGCAAACTGTCGCTCCCGTGTTGTGGTTCCTGTTCAGCGCCTGGATGCTGGCCATTCAGTATTGCGATTACCCTTTTGATAACCATAAAGTGCCGTTTAAAGAGATGCGTACCGCTCTGCGCAGCCGTAAGGTCATCAATATGCAGTTTGGTGCGCTCACCAGCCTGTTTACGCTGATCCCGATACTTAACCTCTTCATCATGCCGGTGGCGGTCTGCGGCGCCACGGCGATGTGGGTAGATTGCTATCGTGCTAAGC
The DNA here is from genome assembly GCF_000981805.1 of Citrobacter amalonaticus Y19. Lineage (NCBI taxonomy): Bacteria > Pseudomonadati > Pseudomonadota > Gammaproteobacteria > Enterobacterales > Enterobacteriaceae > Citrobacter > Citrobacter amalonaticus. Next base: position 2,899,003 of record NZ_CP011132.1, read on the forward strand.
ACGCGTTATGGAAGTAATGCAAAAATGTGTAAACGGGAGGTGGCTTATGCCACCTCTTATTCCATACTGATCCCCATTATTTCTCCATAGCATATAGATATGCGAAATCTTTACTTCCCCATCTCAGTCTGAAGGGTATGCTGGGAAGGTATCCCAATTTCATACAGTTAAGGACAGGCCATGAGTAAGATTTTTGAAGACAACTCGCTGACTATCGGTCATACGCCGCTGGTTCGACTGAACCGTATCGGTAACGGACGCATTCTGGCGAAGGTGGAATCACGTAACCCGAGCTTCAGCGTCAAATGCCGTATCGGTGCCAACATGATTTGGGATGCTGAAAAACGCGGCGTGCTGAAACCGGGCGTTGAACTGGTTGAGCCCACCAGCGGCAATACCGGTATCGCGCTGGCCTATGTCGCTGCAGCACGTGGCTACAAGCTGACGCTGACCATGCCCGAAACCATGAGTATCGAGCGTCGCAAGCTGCTGAAAGCGCTGGGCGCCAACCTGGTGCTGACCGAAGGCGCGAAAGGTATGAAAGGCGCGATTCAGAAAGCGGAAGAAATTGTCGCCAGCGATCCGGCGAAATATCTGCTGCTTCAGCAGTTCAGCAACCCGGCTAACCCGGAAATTCACGAAAAAACCACCGGCCCGGAAATCTGGGAAGATACCGATGGTCAGGTTGACGTCTTTATCTCCGGCGTGGGTACGGGCGGTACGCTGACCGGCGTCACCCGCTATATTAAGGGCACCAAAGGCAAAGCCGACCTGATTACCGTAGCCGTTGAGCCGACGGATTCCCCGGTGATTGCTCAGGCGCTGGCAGGCGAAGAGCTGAAGCCGGGTCCGCACAAAATTCAGGGTATTGGTGCCGGTTTTATTCCGGGTAACCTGGATCTGAAACTGATCGATAAAGTGGTCGCCATCACCAACGAAGAGGCGATCTCCACCGCCCGCCGTCTGATGGAAGAAGAAGGCATTCTTGCCGGTATCTCCTCCGGAGCCGCGGTCGCTGCCGCGCTTAAACTTCAGGAAGATGAAACCTTTACCAATAAGAATATTGTGGTTATCCTACCGTCATCGGGTGAGCGTTATCTGAGCACTGCACTGTTTGCCGATCTCTTCACAGAGAAAGAATTGCAACAGTAATGCCAGCATGTTAAAAACGCGTAAAAAAGCACCTTTTCAGGTGCTTTTTTGTGGCCTGCGTCAAATTTTAACCCCACCTGCCATTGCTTCACCCCGCCAGGTCTGGTATTTAACCTGATTAATTATTTTGAAGCGCGAAATTAATCGTTACAGGAAAAGTGCTGGCTGAATCGATTTTATGATTTGGTTCAAGTATTGATTTAGCGGCATAATGTTTAATGACGAGCGAAACGTCAGCGGCCAGAGGTTGACTGCAACGGATTGCGTAAACACCTGGTGTGTCGCGCCCGTTTACGCCGGCGCTAACAATACAGGCTAAAGTCAAACCGCCAGGCTAGACTTTAGTTCCACAACACTAAACCTATAAGTTGGGGAAATACAATGTTCCAGCAAGAAGTTACCATTACCGCTCCGAACGGTCTGCACACCCGCCCTGCTGCTCAGTTTGTTAAAGAAGCGAAAGGCTTCACTTCTGAGATTACTGTGACTTCCAACGGCAAAAGCGCCAGCGCGAAAAGCCTGTTTAAACTGCAAACTCTGGGTCTGACTCAGGGTACCGTCGTTACTATCTCTGCAGAAGGTGAAGACGAGCAGAAAGCGGTTGAACATCTGGTCAAGCTGATGGCGGAACTGGAATAAGTTTTTCCGGGTTCTTTTAAAAATCAGTCACAAGTAAGGTAGGGTTATGATTTCAGGCATTTTAGCATCCCCGGGTATCGCTTTCGGCAAAGCACTTTTGCTGAAAGAAGACGAAATCGTCATTGACCGGAAAAAAATTTCTGCCGATAAGGTTGATCAGGAAGTTGAACGTTTTCTTAGCGGTCGTGCCAAAGCATCTGCACAGTTAGAAGCGATCAAAACGAAAGCCGGTGAAACGTTCGGTGAAGAAAAAGAAGCCATTTTCGAAGGGCATATTATGCTGCTCGAAGATGAGGAGCTGGAGCAGGAAATCATAGCCCTGATTAAAGATAAACACATGACGGCTGACGCAGCTGCACATGAAATTATCGAAGGTCAGGCCACTGCCCTGGAAGAACTGGATGATGAATACCTGAAAGAACGTGCGGCTGACGTACGTGACATCGGTAAACGCCTGCTGCGCAACATCCTGGGGCTGGCAATTATTGACCTGAGCGCAATCAAGGACGAAGTGATCCTGGTTGCCGCTGACCTGACCCCGTCCGAAACCGCACAGCTGAACCTGCAAAAGGTGCTGGGTTTCATTACCGACGCGGGCGGCCGGACCTCCCACACCTCTATCATGGCGCGTTCTCTGGAACTGCCAGCCATCGTGGGTACCGGTAGCGTCACCTCTCAGGTGAAAAACGACGACTATCTGATTCTGGATGCCGTAAACAACCAGGTTTACGTCAACCCGACCAACGACGAAATTGAAAAACTGCGCGCCGTTCAGGAGCAGGTTGCCACTGAAAAAGCGGAACTGGCTAAACTGAAAGACCTACCGGCAATCACGCTGGATGGCCATCAGGTTGAAGTGTGCGCCAACATCGGCACCGTGCGTGACGTCGAAGGCGCAGAGCGCAACGGCGCGGAAGGCGTTGGTCTGTATCGTACTGAATTCCTGTTTATGGACCGCGACGCGCTGCCAACTGAAGAAGAACAGTTTGCGGCGTACAAAGCCGTGGCTGAAGCCTGTGGCTCTCAGGCGGTGATCGTGCGTACCATGGACATCGGCGGCGACAAAGAGCTGCCATACATGAACTTCCCGAAAGAAGAGAACCCGTTCCTGGGCTGGCGTGCCGTACGTATCGCGATGGATCGTAAAGAGATCCTGCGCGATCAGGTTCGCGCCATCCTGCGCGCGTCTGCTTTCGGTAAACTGCGCATTATGTTCCCGATGATCATCTCTGTTGAAGAAGTCCGCGCGCTGCGCAAAGAGATCGAAATCTACAAACAGGAACTGCGTGACGAAGGTAAGGCCTTTGACGAAACGATTGAAATTGGCGTGATGGTGGAAACACCGGCTGCAGCAACGATTGCTCGTCATTTAGCCAAAGAAGTTGATTTCTTTAGTATCGGCACCAATGATTTAACGCAGTACACTCTGGCAGTTGACCGTGGTAATGATATGATTTCACATCTCTACCAGCCAATGTCACCGTCTGTCCTCACTTTGATCAAGCAAGTTATTGATGCTTCTCATGCTGAAGGTAAATGGACTGGCATGTGCGGTGAGCTTGCAGGCGACGAACGTGCTACACTTCTGTTGCTGGGGATGGGTCTGGACGAATTCTCTATGAGTGCCATTTCTATCCCGCGCATTAAGAAGATTATCCGTAACACGAACTTCGAAGATGCGAAGGTGTTAGCAGAGCAGGCTCTTGCTCAACCGACAACGGACGAGTTAATGACGCTGGTTAACAAGTTCATTGAAGAAAAAACAATCTGCTAATCCACGAGATGCGGCCCAATTTACTGCTTAGGAGAAGATCATGGGTTTGTTCGATAAACTGAAGTCTCTGGTTTCTGATGATAAGAAAGACACCGGAACTATTGAGATTGTTGCACCGCTCTCGGGCGAGATCGTCAACATCGAAGACGTACCGGATGTCGTTTTTGCTGAAAAAATCGTGGGTGATGGCATCGCTATTAAACCAACCGGTAACAAGATGGTTGCACCGGTTGACGGTACCATCGGCAAAATCTTTGAGACCAACCATGCGTTCTCTATCGAATCCGATAGCGGTATCGAACTGTTTGTTCACTTCGGTATCGACACCGTTGAACTGAAAGGCGAAGGCTTTAAGCGCATCGCTGAAGAAGGCCAGCGTGTGAAAGTGGGCGACCCGGTTATTGAATTCGATCTGCCACTGCTGGAAGAAAAAGCCAAGTCTACCCTGACTCCGGTTGTTATCTCCAACATGGACGAAATCAAAGAACTGATCAAACTGTCCGGTAGCGTGACTGTGGGTGAAACCCCGGTTATCCGCATCAAGAAATAATTCTTGCCGCAGGAAAAAATGGCGCCTTCTGGCGCCATTTTTTTATACACGTCATCCAACAACGATGCTTCCGACCTGCCTGATGGCGCTGCGCTTATCAGGCCTACGCGATTTTTCACCACGGAGTTGAACCGGTATGCCGGATAAGGCGTTTGCGCAGGCATCGGTGCTGCGCTTATCAGGCCTGCGAGATTTTTCACCACGGAGTTAGATCGGTAGGCCGGATAAGGCGTTTGCGCCGCCATCCGGCATCGGTGCTGTGCTTATCAGCGCCTATGCGATTTTTCACCACGGAGTTGAACCGCCAGGCCGGATAAGGCGTTTGCGCCGCCATCCGGCATCGATACAGCAGTCACAATGGCGAGGTCACCGGGCGATAACACTTTTCACGCATCAGGATTTTCATCCCTTCCGGCCCGCTCTCCAGCATCCTCTTTTCGGAATCAGAAACCAGCAGTTCACACTGGTAGCCGCCTGTGATGCCAAACATCGCGCGCGCCACGCAGATATCTTCCAGCGCATTCAGCCCGCTGGTTTCAAAATGCCCGACAATGCGTCCCTGCTGGCGAACCACCAGCCGATAGCTCTTCATCGCGCCTCCTCTGTCGGAGGCAGTATCAGTTCGTCACAACCGCATTGCTGCGTCCAGGTCATCACCTCCAGCACGCGTTCCGCAGCCTGTTGCGTTGCCTGCGTCAGTGATTTTCCCAACACAATGCCGCTAATCAATTCGGCACAGAACAGATCGCCGGTCCCTTTCAGATCGGTTTCTACACGCGGATGTTCAATCACATCCAGCGTTTGTGCCGTCACCACCGCCACATTGATGGTGTCTTTGTCCTGTCCTGGCGCACTGGTGATCACAATCCACTTCAGCGTGTCGGTCAGCAACGATCTCGCCGCGACGACAGCCTCCTCCAGCGTGCGGCACGGCATGCCGCTGAGCATCTCCAGCTCAAAAACATTCGGCGTCAGCCCCTGCGCCAGCGGCAACAGGTGCTGTCGATAGGCATCCGGGATCTCGGCTTTCACATACATTCCGCTGTCGGTATCACCAATCACCGGATCGACCAGAACAGGAATATCAGGATGCGATTCACGCACGGTTTTTAGCCACTGCGCCAGCAGAGCGATTTGTTCCGCGCTGCCCATATAACCGGTGGTCACCGCTTTTAACTCGCGCAGCGCATCGCGCTCATTGAGCGCCTGCAAATAGCCACTGAACCAGTCAGCCGGAATCACGCCCCCATAGAACGTGTCATAGTGCGGAGTATTACTGAACAGGACGGTAGGCACCGCCGTCACCCGCAATCCCTTTGCTTTGATGGCAGGAACAGCGATGCTGTTGCCGACGCTGCCATACACCACCTGTGACTGAACGGCGACAATATCGGTCTGTAATGCCCGATGCTTATCGTCGAAGAGCACTGACTGAATATCACTCTCCTGCCCCATAGACTTCTCCTCTCACTGGACAGCGGGCTGATGCCTCACTATTATCGTCATATGCTAAAATTCATTTTGTCATAGGTCAATAATGATCGACGGAAAAACCGCCAGCGAAATCTTTGACAGTATACGTCAGCACGTGACCAGTGGCGTGCTGCCTGCGGGTGAAACATTGCCGCCGGTGCGGGAACTGGCAACGCGACTCAACGTGAATCGCAATACCGTCGCGGCGGCCTACAAACGCCTGGTCACTTCCGGACTGGCGCAAAGTCGTGGCCGCAATGGCACCGTCATAAAAAGCGCCTCTACGCCCATCGCGTGGGAAGGCGGCGACCCCCATACGCCACTGCACGATCTCTCCAGCGGGAATCCAGATCCAACTCGTCTGCCCGACCTGAGTCGCTACTTTGCACATCTCCATCACGACCACCGCCTGTACGGCGACGCACCGGTTTCACCGGCGCTAAAGCGCTGGGCCACACAATGGATGCAGAATGCCGTTCCCGCCGCGGGCGAAATTGATATCACCAGCGGCGCGATTGATGCCATTGAACGCCTGCTGAGCGCCCATCTGCTGCCGGGCGACAGCGTGGTGGTTGAGGATCCTTGTTTTTTAAGCAGCATTAACATGCTGCGATACGCCGGATTCCGCGCCAGCCCGGTGGGCGTCGATAGCGAAGGAATGCTACCCGAAGGGCTTGAACAGGCGCTGAGTAAAGGCGCACGCGCGGTGATCGTGACGCCACGGGCGCACAACCCGACGGGATGCAGTTTAAGCGCTACCCGCGCTGGCGCATTGCAGGCTATTCTTGCGCGATATCCGCAGGTGCTGGTGATTGTTGACGACCACTTTGCCCTGCTTTCAGCCTCCGCATGGCATCCGGTGATTGCAGCAGAAACGCTCCACTGGTCGGTCGTTCGCTCAATGTCGAAAGCGCTGGGGCCGGACCTGCGTCTTGCCATTGTCGCCAGCGATCCCGCAACTTCGGCAAAGTTGCGCCTGCGCCTTAACGCCGGCAGTCAGTGGGTCAGCCACATTTTGCAGGATCTGGTTCACGCCTGTCTGGCAGACCCCGTCTGGCAGCAAACTCTCACGGAGTCCCGCCAGTTTTATGCCGATCAGCAGCGTAAACTGGCTCAGGCGCTGCGCATGCAAGGCCTCAGCAACGTTTCCCCCGGCGATGGCCTGAACCTGTGGCTACCGCTCGCCGAAGCCAGTCAGAACACCGCATTCGCGCTGGCGAAGTTCGGCTGGCTGGTGCGTGAAGGCGAAGCCTTCGGCGTCAACACGCCCGCGCAGGGTCTGCGCATTACCCTTTCCACACTCAACGACAACGACATCAACCGCCTGGCCGCCCATCTTCATCAGGCGCTGAGCCAATAACAGGAGAGCCTCCGTGCACATCCATTTTATCATTCACGAGTCGTTTGAATCGGCCGGTGCTTATTTGCCGTGGGCCGAAGCGCGTGGCTACAACATCACCTGGACTCGCGTCTACGACAACGAAGCCGTTCCGGCTAACGCCGATGGCTTTGATATGCTGGTCGTTTTTGGCGGCCCACAATCACCGCGCACCACGCTTGCAGAGTGCCCATACTTTGATTCTCTGGCCGAACAGCATCTGATCAACCAGGCCATCTCGGCGGGTCGTATTGTGGTTGGGATTTGCCTGGGCTCACAGCTGATTGGTGAGGCGCTGGGTGCCAGAGTCTGCCAGAGCCCGGAAAAAGAGATTGGTCACTATCCCATCACCCTAACCGATGCAGGAAAACAGCATCCACTGCTTGCCCACTTCGGCTCTCCGCTCACCGTCGGTCACTGGCACAACGACATGCCGGGGTTAACCGACCAGGCAACGGTACTTGCCACCAGCGCAGGCTGCCCACGGCAAATCGTACAGTACGGTAATTTTGTTTATGGTTTCCAGTGCCATATGGAGTTTACCGCCGGGGCGGTTGAAGGATTGATTCAACATTCCGAACAGGAACTGGCAGAAGCCAAAGGGAAGCGCTTTATTCGCTCAAACGAGGAAATGCGTGACTGGGATTACCGGGAAATGAACGAAACGCTCTGGCAGTTCCTTGATAAGCTTGTGGAAAAACGTAACGATTGATCATAACAGGCCGGATAAGACGCTTTACGTCGTCATCCGGCGATCGTGCCGTATGTTTGCCTGATGGCGCTATGCTCATCAGGCCTACAAACTATATCCCTAATCCCTGGCTAAAATGCTCTTCGCCAAAGACGCCAGTCGACAGATAGCGATCGCCGCGATCGCAAATAATCGCCACCACCACCGCGCCCGGATTCGCTTTCGCAATGCGTATCGCGCCAGCGACTGCACCGCCTGAACTGACGCCACAGAAGATCCCTTCACGCACGGCCAGTTCACGCATGGTGTTCTCCGCGTCTCGCTGATGAATATCCACAACCTGATCGACAAGCTGAGCGTTAAAAATGCCCGGCATGTATTCCGCAGGCCAGCGGCGAATCCCCGGAATACTGCTGCCCTCTTCCGGTTGCAGCCCCACAATCGTCACCGGTTTCTCTTGCTCACGCAGAAAACGCGACACGCCGGTAATGGTGCCGGTCGTCCCCATACTGGAGACGAAATGGGTGATCCGCCCGGACGTTTGCTGCCAGATTTCGGGGCCGGTGGTGGTGTAATGCGCGTAGGGGTTGTCCGGGTTGTTGAACTGGTCCAGCAGCTTACCTTCACCGCGATTCGCCATTTCCAGCGCTAAATCACGCGCCCCTTCCATCCCCTGCTCTTTGGTGACCAGAACCAGCTCGGCGCCGTAGGCGCGCATCGCTGCACGACGCTCCTGGCTCATGTTGTCCGGCATCAGCAGCTTCATGCGATAACCTTTCAACGCGGCAATCATCGCCAGCGCAATGCCGGTGTTGCCGCTGGTGGCCTCAATTAACACGTCGCCAGGTGTAATCTCGCCGCGTTTTTCCGCTTCGACAATCATCGATAACGCGGCACGATCTTTCACCGACCCTGCCGGGTTGTTACCTTCCAGTTTGACCCAGATTTCACTGCCGTTGTCGGGTGTCAGTCGTTGCAGTTTCACCAGAGGCGTATTGCCAATCGTTTGTTCTAATGTGTTCACGCGCGCTGTCCATAAAAAAGCCCGGATCGCGGTGCGCCTCCGGGCGATAAACATACTGATAACCTATCAAGCACTTTGTGCCAGAGCAAGTTCCTCTTCGCGGGTCTCAATACGCTGTTCCCCGTTATACAGCCGTGCGTTTTGCAGCCCGACAAACAGACGTTCGCCGCGTACCGGGGCATCGTCACCCTGCATGACTACCGTCAGCGGCTCATGATACCACCCAAGCGGCTGCACGATTAACTGGGTGTAGTGGCCTTTCGGGCTGGCTTCGATGACCTGTACCGGCAACGGCGAATCCAGACTGGTACGGCGGCTGATGTCAACTTCCCACGGACGCAGGAACAGATCGACCGGCCCCTGATACGCTGGCGTATAGCCCAGCGGCCAGCGGTGCGCGCCAACGTGGAACTGTCCGCCGCGAATCGTGCCCTGCAGGCGGTTAACTTCGCCCATAAATTCCAGCACAAAACGGGTCGCCGGTTCACGCCATACCTGATCCGGCGCATCGGCCTGTTCAATGTTGCCCTGGCTCATCACCACCACGCGGTCCGCCACTTCAGTGGCCTCTTCCTGATCGTGCGTCACAAAGACGCTGGTAAATTTCAGCTCTTCGTGCAGTTGACGCAACCAGCGACGCAACTCTTTACGCACCTGCGCATCGAGAGCGCCGAACGGTTCATCCAGCAGCAGAATTTGCGGCTCAACGGCTAAGGCGCGGGCCAGCGCAACACGCTGCTTTTGACCGCCTGAAAGCTGTGCCGGGAAGCGTTCCGCCAGGTGCGCCAGTTGCACCATCTCCAGCAGTTTCATCACTTTCGCTTTGATCGCCGCCGCATTGGGGCGCTCACGACGCGGCAGGACGCTCAGACCAAAAGCGATATTGTCAAAAACGGTCATATGGCGGAACAGCGCATAGTGCTGGAACACAAAACCGACTTTACGCTCGCGCGCATGCAGACGGCTGACGTCGGTGCCGTGGAAGCGAATATGGCCGCTGGACTGATGCTCCAGCCCGGCAATAATGCGCAGCAGCGTGGTTTTACCGGAACCGGACGGCCCCAACAAGGCAACCATCTGACCTGAAGGAATATCCAGTGAGATATCGTTCAGCACCTGGGTGCGACCAAAAGACTTCTTAATATTGGCAATCTCAATGCTCATGATTTTCCTCCTGTTGCGCGCGTTTTTCCTGATTTTCCAGGCGCCATTGCAACATGCTCTTCAAAAACAGGGTAACAATCGCCATCAGCGTTAGCAGCGCGGCGGCGGTAAAAGAGCCGACGGTGTTGTAGTCCTGCTCCAGTAATTCAATCTGTAACGGCAGCGACAGGGTTTCGCCGCGAATCGAGCCGGACACCACCGACACCGCACCAAACTCGCCAATCGCGCGGGCGTTGGTCAGCACCACGCCATACAACAGCGCCCAGCGGATATTCGGCAACGTCACGCGACGAAACATCTGCCAGCCGGAGGCGCCGAGTAAAATCGCCGCCTCATCCTCCTGGCTGCCCTGGCTTAACATCACCGGCACCAGCTCACGTACCACAAACGGGCAGGTGACGAAGATAGTGACCAGCACCATCCCCGGCCAGGAGAACATAATTTGCAGGTTATGCTCGTCCAGCCAGCCGCCCAGCGGACCATTGGAGCCGTAGAACAACAAATACACCAGACCCGCGACCACCGGCGAGACGGCAAAGGGAATATCCAGCAGCGTCAGCAACAACTGGCGTCCTGGAAAGTTAAAACGGGTCACCAGCCAGGCCAGCAGAATGCCAAATACCAGGTTCACCGGTACGGCTATCAGGGCGATCATCACCGTCAGCCAGATAGCATGCAGCATATCCGGATCGGCCAGATTCTGTAGCACGGGCATCAACCCTTTGCTGAATGCCTGCACGAAGATGTAGATCATCGGCACCAGCAGGATGAACGCCGACACCAGCATACCGGTGCCAATCAGAAACCATTTACCCCAGTTGATGCGGGGAGCGTCATAACGCTTCAATTGAGTAACTTCCGCCATTAGTGACCTACCACACGTCGGCCAAAGCGACTTTGCAGGGTGTTAATCGAAAACAACAGCAGCAACGATGCCGCGAGGATCACCGAAGCAATGGCGCTGGCGGCAGGGTAATCAAACTCCTGCAAGCGAACAAAAATCATCAGCGAGGTGACTTCCGTTTTCCAGGCGATGTTGCCGGCGATGAAAATCACCGCGCCGAACTCGCCGAGACTGCGGGTGAACGACAGCGCGATACCCGCCACCAGCGCCGGAGACAGTTCAGGCAATACCACTTTGCGAAAACTTTGCAGTCGCGTGGCCCCCAGCGTTTCCGCCGCTTCTTCGTATTCCGGGCCTAACTCTTCCAGCACCGGTTGCACGGTACGCACGACAAACGGAATGCTGGTGAACGCCATCGCCACCGCGATGCCAAGCCAGGTGTACGTCACCTTGATATCAAACTTCGCCAGCCATTCGCCGTAGAAACCGTTAACGGAAAACAGCGAGGCCAGCGTCAGACCGGCGACCGCCGTTGGCAGGGCAAACGGCAGATCCATCAGCGCATCCAGCAGCGTCCGCCCCGGGAAACGATAGCGGGTTAAGATCCACGCCATCAGCAGGCCAAACACGCCGTTAAAAATCGACGCCACAAACGCCGACAGCAGCGTCACCTTATAGGCGGCAACCACCTGCGGATTGGTGATCACCTCCCAGTATTGCGCCCAGCTCATCTGTGCCAGTTGCATCACCAGCGCACTGAGCGGCAGCAGCAAAATCAGACACACAAACAGCAGACTGGTGCCCAGGCTTAAGGTAAAGCCGGGCAGCACGCGTCGGGAGGAGACTGCAAACATTACTTACGCCCCGCCGCCAACAGTTTGTCCAGTTCACCACCGCTGGTGAAATGGGTTTTCATCACCTCAGGCCAGGCGCCAAACTTCTCTTCCACGCGGAACAGTTCGGTCTGCGGGAATTTATCTTTCAGTTTGTCCATCACCTCCGGGTTGTTCACGCGGTAGTAGTAGTCCGTAATGATGGTTTGCGCCTGCGGGCTGTACAGCCAGTTCAGATAGGCTTTCGCCGCTTTCTCGGTGCCGTTGGCCTGGACGTTTTTATCCACCCAGGCGACCGGGAACTCGGCCAGAATATTGGTTTTCGGGATAACGACTTCAAAACCCTGCGCTTCATACTGTTTGCGAATGTTGTTCACTTCAGACTCAAAGCTTATCAGCACATCGCCCAGTCCGCGTTCGGCAAACGTGGTGGTGGCACCGCGACCGCCGGTATCAAACACTTCGACGTTTTTCAGGAACTGCGTCATGAACTGTTCGGTTTTAGCTTTATCGCCGCCGTCCGCTTTATCCGCAGCACCCCATGCGGCCAGATACGTGTAACGGGCGTTACCAGACGTTTTCGGATTCGGGAAGATAAGCTTCACGTCAGTTCGGACAAGGTCGTTCCAGTCATGGATGTTCTTCGGGTTACCTTTACGCACCAGGAAACCCATCGTGGAGTAGAACGGTGAACTGTTGTTCGGCAGACGGCTTTGCCAGTCGGCCGGGATCAGCTTGCCTTTGTCATGCAGGATCTGCACGTCGGTCACCTGGTTGTAGGTCACGACATCGGCCTTTAGCCCCTGCAAAATCGCCAGCGCCTGCTTTGAGGAGCCCGCGTGTGACTGCTTAATGGTCAGCTTATCGCCACCGTTATCTTTCGCCCACTGCTGTTCAAACGGCGGGTTGAGGGCGGCAAACAGTTCGCGGGAGACGTCGTAGGAGCTGTTCAATAGCTCCGTCGCCTGCGCCTGACCGACCAGTAACAGCGACGCTATCAGCGTCAGATATCTTTTTTTCAGTAAGTTAACGGCCATTGCGCACCCTTATAAATTTGATGACTTTCTAATAGCCATAATATTTATAACGAGTGTGAAAGGAGTAACGGTTTTATATACCGTTTGCTGATTTGAAAGTTGAAAAGGGAATAAGAGAAACCCCTCCTGAGAGTCAGAAGGGGTTGTGCGGTCGTCAGATCCCGACGCTGACGGTCTCCGGCAGCGTACTGCCGCCATCAATCACGTTTTGCGTGCCCGTGAGATAGCTGGACTCATCAGAGGCGAGGAAAGCCGCCAGTTCACCCACTTCCAGCGGGCTGGCCAGGCGACGCAGCGGGATCGCTTTCGCCATCTCGGTCAGCACCGATTCCGGATCGGCCGGATTGGACTGCTGCGCAATGCTTTCCGCCATCGGGGTACGCACATAGCCCGGGCAAATCGCATTCACACGAATCCCCGACTGGGCATACTCCACCGCCAGCGACTTGGTCAGTCCGACAATCGCCGCCTTCGACAACGCATAGGCGGTTTCACCCGGATCGGCGACCATATCGCCAGTGACCGAGGACATCATCACAATGCGACCGTCCTTACGTTTAATCATCTCCGGCAGAACGGCTTTGGTCACGTTCCAGACGCCTTTGATGTTCACATCAATGTGGAAGTCGCGGTCTTCGTCACTCATGTCGAGGAAGCTTCCCAGACGGCAAACGCCGGCATTGTTAACCAGAATGTCGATACGGCCTTCCGCCTGTTTCGCTTTCTTCAGCGCCGCTGCCACAGACGCGGGATCGGTCACATCCGCAATCACGGCAGTACAGCGATGCCCGCGGCCACCCAGTTCGTCCGCCAGCTTTTCAATCTCATCGGAGATATCCAGCAGGATTAAGTTCGCGCCATGCCGGGCAAACACTTTGGCGATGCCTTCGCCAATGCCCTGTGATGCGCCCGTAATCAATGCTGTTTTGCCCGTGAGTTTACCCATTTCAATGCTCTCCTTGTGAATATGAAGTCTTACACTCCATTAGCATTGAAAATACAGCAAAAAATGATACGTGCTGAGGAACAGCTCACTAATTAAGGTAAATCTTAGATAAAAATAATCCCCGCCGGGGCGGGGATTGGTATTTTTCACTGTTGTGCCAAATAAGACGAAGCCATCATCCGGCACAACAACGCATTCGCGCCTGATGGCGCTACGCTTATCAGGCCTACGTGGAACGCCAGGAACAGATGTTGTATTTGTAGGCCGGATAAGGCGAAGCCGCCATCCGGCATCCACAACGCATTCGCGCCTGATGGCGCTACGCTTATCAGACCTACGCGGAACGCCAGGAACAGACGTTGTATTTGTAGGCCGGATAAGGCAAAGCCGCCATCCGGCATCAACAACGCATTCGCGCCTGATGGCGCTACGCTTATCAGGCCTACGTGGAACGCCAGGAACAGACGTTGTATTTGTAGGCCGGATAAGGCGAAGCCGTCATCCGGCATCAACAACGCATTCGCGCCTGATGGCGCTACGCTTATCAGGCCTACGCGGAACGCCAGGAACAGACGTTGTATTTGTAGGCCGGATAAAGCGAAGCCGCCATCCGACATCAACAACGCATTCGCGCCTGATGGCGCTACGCTTATCAGGCCTACGCGGAACGCCAGGAACAGACGTTGTATTTGTAGGCCGGATAAGGCGAAGCCGCCATCCGACATCAACAACGCATTCGCGCCTGATGGCGCTACGCTTGTCAGGCCTACGTGGCGCGCCAGGAACAGACGTTGTATTTGTAGGCCGGATAAGGCGAAGCCGCCATCCGGCAAACATTACAGCGCCAGCAAACGGTCCAGCGACGGCGCAAAGTAATATCCGCCAGTCACCGGTTTGGTGAAGCGCAGCATGGCGTCGCGTTTGCCGTCGGTATCGCCAAACATGCTCAGCAATTGCTGTTCGATGTTGTGCAGACGCGCACAGTAGGCGCAGAAATAGAGACCGTGAGTACCGCTGGCCGTCCCGTATGGCAAGCTCTGGCGAACAATTTTCAACCCTTTGCCGTCTTCTTTCAGATCCACACGGCTCAGGTGTGATGTCACCGGACGGGAGTCGCCATCGATCTCTTCGTTGGCTTCTTTAGTACGCCCGATCATCATCTCCTGATCGTGAATGCTCATACGGTTGAGCTGCTTCAGATTGTGTTCCCAGCGCTGAACAAAGACGTAGCTGCCGCCAGCATCCACACCGTCTTTGATGACCGCGACTTCGCGACGCGTCTCTTCCCCTGCCGGGTTTTCTGTGCCGTCAACAAAGCCGCTGAGGTCACGCTCTTCCACCCAACGGAAACCGTGGATCTCTTCCTGCACCTCAATGCAGTCGCCGAAGGCTTCCATCGCCGCCTGGGCGACAGAGAAGTTAACATCGTGACGCAGAGAAAGAATGTGGATCAGCACGTCGTACTGCGTGGCCGGAGCCAGACCTTTACCGTAAGGGATAAAGTCTTTCAGCTCTTCAGCCCCCACCCCGCCGCTCAGGGCGCGCCAGGTGTTGTTACCGAACGCCACAACCGCGCCCAGGTGAGCGTCCGGGAATTTCGCTTCGAAGGTCGCCAGTTTATCAGCGAACGCTTTGCTGGCCCCACGCAGGGCGTCAACGTCGCCTTTCACATTCGCTTCAATCCAAATCGCCGCACGGCAATGTTCTGGCAAAATGCCACTCTGAACCTGAGACATCATTCCTCCTGAAAAATGAGAATGCCACGCAATCGTGGCATTGATGGGCGCTATTTTACCCTGTTTTTACGTTCCAGGGTTTGTTCAGACGCAAATTAACGACGCCAGATAATTTTGCTCACTTTCCACGCTTTCAGCGTATCGTCCGGCGGCATTAACCCTTCCGGTCCCTTCCATTCGCCGGTAAAGAGATAGCTAATATGTTGGCTGCCTTCGGCTTTACATTCCACGGCACCAGGGTCGTTAGCGGCGGCAGGCTGACAATGGCCAAACGCTTTGCTGTAGAGGTCGCTAAACGGTGCGCCAACCTCAACACCAGCTGCGGAAGGAATTTCGCTATCCAGGACATCAATGCGGCTGATATGCCCCTGCTCGCCCTGGATGACCATCGCCACCTTGTCACCGTTCATGGCTTCGAAAAAGCGCACCACATTGCCGTTCTCGGTTTTCATGCCGCTGCGCAGGCGATAGTCGCCGTCCAGCGCATCGGCGATGGCCTGCTCATCCAGCGGCGTCGATGCCGTGAGCGCACCAACGCCCTGCTCGGTCACTTCTGTCGATGAACCAAACCAGTTCCACGGATTGGCGGCAGACCAGTTAACTGACGACAGCGTCGAACAGCCGGTCAGCGCCAGCGGCATGGCACATAACAAGATACGCAGCGATTTCATCTCACTTCCTTTCATTAATAATCAAAGTCAACGTTACCTGGAGTCCGGCTTCACCAAAAAGTTCCGTCATTCTTTTTCGGGCGTAAAGCAGGCGCGGAGTCGTCGGTTTGTCAGTAGCCAGAGAAGCGCCACGATATCGGCCACCACCAGCGACAGTCCAACACCGTTAACAGGAGAGCCATTGAACCACAGAACGGGCTGCCAGCAGAGCAGCGTTAGCTGAGCCACAATCAGCAACAGTCGCAATGCCTGCCATAAACGCGGGAAAGTGTAACGTCGCCCGCTCAGCAAAAACGCCAGCACGGCCGGAATGCCGGGCAGCAGCCCCAGCCAAAAGTTGTCGTGATCGGGATAAAACAGATTCAGCAGCGCGGTGCCCTGCTCGCGAGAGGAGCCAGCGATCACAAACAGCACCCAGGTCCGCGCCTGGAGCAGCAGCACAAGCCAGAATAAAAAGGGCAGACGCAAATGACCGTGGCTGTCGTAATCAGCGGGATGGAACTCAGTATTCTTCATCTTCGATCAGGCGTTTTCCCAGACTCAGTACGTCGGAATGCTCATAGCCGAGTCGCTCGTACATCCCCAGCACGACATCGTTATCTTCACGCACCATGATCTGAATCTTCGGACAACCGCGCGCAATGAGTTTCTTTTCCAGCCGGTTAAGCAGCGCATTGGCGATACCACGACCGCGAAATTCCGGATGTACGCCGAGATAATAGGCCGATCCGCGATGGCCGTCGTAGCCGCCCATCACCGTCCCCACCACCTCCCCGTTCACTTCCGCGACGAGAAACAGGCTGACGTCATGATTCACCTTTCGCTCGATATCCATTTCCGGATCATTCCATGGACGCAGCAAATCGCAGCGCTCCCAGAGGGTGATCACCTCTTCGAAATCTTCCTGGCGAAAAACGCGTATCTCCATGGTATTGAGACCCTTTTAGCCCTAAAAATAGTGATTATGGCGTGAACGACTGATTTAGCCAATATCTGACGCGAAACGGCGGAAAAAATGGCATAATAGCGGATTGTCACGTATTGAAATGAAAAGTAAAACAATTCTCAACATCAAGCGTCGTAACGGATTACGCGATACGATATAACATCGGGATTATTTTTTTTACAACTCAGGCCGTATGAGCACTTTTAAACCGCTAAAAACTCTCACATCGCGCCGCCAGGTGCTGAAAGCCGGACTGGCGGCGCTGACATTAACAGGGATGTCGAACGCCACAGCCAAAGAAGCCCCACTGAAAACCAGCAATGGTCACAGTCAGCCCGTAACGAAAAAATCGGGTAGCAAGCGCATTGTCGTGCTGGACCCGGGACACGGCGGTGTCGACACCGGCGCCATTGGCCGCAACGGCTCCAAAGAAAAGCACGTCGTGCTGGCGATTGCGAAAAATGTGCGTTCCATTTTACGCAGCCAGGGCATTGACTGCCGCCTGACGCGCTCGGGCGACACCTTTATTCCCTTGTACGATCGCGTCGAAATCGCCCATAAGCACGGCGCGGATCTGTTCATGTCGATTCACGCCGACGGCTTTACCAATCCCAGCGCGGCAGGCGCGTCGGTGTTTGCCCTCTCTAATCGCGGGGCCAGTAGCGCCATGGCGAAATACCTTTCCGATCGCGAAAACCGCGCCGACGAAGCGGCAGGCAAGAAAGCAACCGACAAAGATCACCTGTTGCAGCAGGTGTTATTTGACCTGGTGCAGACGGATACCATCAAAAACAGCCTGACCCTGGGTTCGCATATTCTCAGGAAGATCAAACCTGTCCATAAATTGCACAGTCGCAATACGGAACAGGCGGCGTTTGTGGTGCTAAAATCACCGTCAATCCCCTCGGTATTGGTGGAAACGTCGTTCATCACCAACCCGGAAGAAGAGCGACTGCTGGGCACCACGGCGTTTCGCCAGAAGATTGCCACCGCCATTGCCAACGGCGTGATCAGCTATTTCCACTGGTTTGATAATCAGAAAGCACACTCGAAGAAACGTTAATCATGAAACCCGATGCTTTGCGCGTAAAACAGTTCCTGCTGAACCTGCAGGATGCCATTTGCCAGCAACTCACCGCCATTGACGGCGCGGAGTTTATTGAGGATAGCTGGCAGCGTGACGCGGGCGGCGGCGGACGCAGTCGGGTGCTGCGTAACGGCGGTATCTTCGAACAGGCTGGGGTCAATTTTTCTCACGTACACGGTGACGCGATGCCAGCGTCGGCCACCGCGCATCGCCCGGAACTGGCGGGACGCCGTTTTGAAGCGATGGGCGTGTCGCTGGTCGTGCATCCGCTTAATCCTTATATTCCCACCAGCCATGCCAACGTCCGTTTTTTTATTGCTGAAAAGCCGGGTGCCGACCCAGTCTGGTGGTTTGGCGGCGGCTTCGACTTAACGCCCTACTACGGCTTTGAAGAAGACGCCGTTCACTGGCATCGCACCGCGCGCGATCTGTGTCAGCCGTTTGGCGACGATGTCTATCCGCGTTACAAAAAGTGGTGCGACGACTATTTCTTCCTCAAACATCGCAACGAGCAGCGCGGCATCGGCGGACTGTTTTTCGACGATCTGAACACGCCGGACTTTGACCACTGTTTCGCCTTCATGCAGGCCGTCGGCCAGGGGTATAGCGATGCATATCTGCCGATCGTTGAGCGCCGCAAAACGATGAGCTGGGGGGAACGTGAGCGTAACTTCCAGCTCTATCGCCGCGGTCGTTACGTGGAGTTTAATCTGGTATGGGATCGCGGCACCCTGTTCGGGCTACAAACCGGCGGACGCACCGAATCCATTCTGATGTCAATGCCGCCGCTGGTGCGTTGGGAATATGACTGGCAGCCGGACGCCGACAGCCCGGAGGCCGCCCTTAGCGAGTTTATTCAGGTACGCGAGTGGGTGTGACGCATTCCCCCCACGCCTGAGGACATTATTCATGCCGGATGGCGGCTTCGCCTTATCCGGCCTACGGGGTCTGGCTTTATAAGCGAAGCGCCATCAGGTACTACGGGGTCTGGCTTTGTAGGCCTGATAAGCGAAGCGTCATCAGGCACGCCACTACATCCACTGGCGCATTCGCTGGTGCAACGTCAGCGACGGCTTCTCGGCGAACAGTTGCTGGTAGTCGGTGGCGAACTGCCCTAAATGCCAGAACCCCCACTGCATTGCCGCATCCTTGACCGTCGTACTCTGCGACCACGGGCTGATTAATTCTCGCCGCACCGCATTCAGGCGGATCCGCTTCAGCCACGCATTCGGCCCAATGCCCAGAATGGCGTGAAATGCATTCTGCAACGTACGGCGGCTGACGTGGAGCTGGTTGCAGAGGTCGAGCACCGTCAACGGCTCCGACATATTCTCCAGCACATACTCCCGCGCCCGCGAGAGCAGTTTGCGGTAGCCTTGATGGCTGATGCTCTCCGCCGAGTTGATAGGATGCGCGTCCTCCAGCATCATGCCCATCGCCAGCAGCAGGTTATCCCCCAGCACCTTACGCACTGCGGGTTGATGAAGATTCTCCGGGTTCTCGCTAAAGGTCGCCAGCGCCTGCTGAACAAAGCCCCACAGCGCCGCCTTGTGCTGCTCTTTGACCTCCAGCGCCGACTGGTTGCGCAGCATATGCAGCACCCTTTCCGGATTATGTAAAAACTGTGCCTGGCGGGAAATCACATCTTCCGAGATAACCACCCCGAGGATCGTGTAATCATCCGGCGTGCTCAGCTCGAACTCCGTACCGCCCGGGCGGGTAGCAATCTCGGCGCTGCCAAGACACTGCGCGCCAATAAATCCCTGCTCGCCGCGCGTGGCCGGAATGCCAAACCAGAACGAGTTCGGCCATACCAGGCAGGACTGACGCAGCGCCAGTCCGGTGTACTCGCGAAAAACCTGAATATCATCGAGCAGGATTTCCGTGAATTCGCCATGAAACTTCCCCGGATGCAGCTGATCGTAAATCTGCTGCCAGGCGGTGATCGTCAGAGCGTGCTCATAAACATCCGTGGTTCGCCGCTGGTGAACGTTGTCCACTTCAACCTTTGGCGTGAGTTTAACGTCTTCGGGTAACGCTTCATGATAAAGATGGTGCAAACTGGCTGAACGGGTCTTTTTCATGATCTTTTATGCCGGACGCCTGGTAAGACGTCCGGCCCTCCGACAGGTTAATTTTTTAAGCGATAGCGACTACTGCGTTTACGCAACGCCCCGTCAGTAAAGAGCTGTTCCAGCGCGTTTCTGGCCTCTTCAAGCGGCCAGCCAAAGTGCGCGGCGACCTCTCCTGCCGTCATGCCCTGACGCACTGTGGCGAGCTGTGCCAGCAGCGCGTCGGCGTATTCAGACCGCGCAGGCGCTTCAGGCTTCGGCGCGTTCTTCTGCTCAGGGGGTTTCGACGCACGCTTAAATCCGCCGATCAGCCACTGGGTATCGTCGTCTGGCCGACCAATTTCTTTGCGGCTGATGACACGGCCTGTCCGCTGTGCCGCGGCGCTTCCGGCATCCAGCGCCGCGCGACATGCCGCCAGATCGCCTTCCACCACCAGCGTCACCTTGCCCGGGTCAAGCACTTCATGGCTCAGCAGGTTGACGTTGGCGGCTTTCAGCATGGCATCCGACGCATCAACGGCGGCAACCATGCCCTCCACTTCCAGTAACCCCAGTGCATTGATCATCGATGACCTCCGTTACGCGCGCTGAACAGGGTTACGGGCGATATCCAGAACCGCATCGGCAAAGGCATTGCAGGCGGCTTTACAGGCAGCCTGACTGCCAGTCAAAAACGCCGCCGAGTAGTTGGTTTCCGACGGTGGCGGCACGTAGGTCACCAGTTGTACATCGGCAGATTTCATCGCCGCATCAATGCCATACGTTGCTTCCAGCGGCGGTGCCACCAGATAGGCCAGCGGATCGCCCAGCGCAATGCCTGCCGTTGACGAGAGATAAGAACCGGTGCGCGACACCACGTGCGCCAGAAACGCCGTGTTTTCTGCATCGTTCGCCCACTGGAACGCCGCGCCGCCTTCAATATGCGCGACCATCGCATCCAGACCGGCGCGCACTTCCGCCGGGTTCGGTCCCCCCAACATAATCAACACTTCACCGGCCGTCGGTGACGGTCCGTGTGCGGCCCCGGCGTACAGCGAACGGCCATACACCACTTCAACCATTGCCTGTTTTGTCGCTTCGTCTGCGGCAATATACGTGACGTCATCAGAATCTGCCGTGATGAGACCGAGGCTACGTATATGCGGCGGTAATTTAAGTTCACGTGCAAACCCGTCGTTCACGGAAGCAATCACGCGCATTGCGCTGACCGAGGGTCGAATCAAATCTAATGCTGGCATGATGCCTCCTTAACGGGTCATGTTGATGCCGGACGCTTTCTGCTCCAGCATACGTTTGGCCAAATCCACGATCACGGCGGCCGCTTCTACCGGCGGCGTGCCGCCCTGGTGGATGTTGGAAATACAGGTACGGTCGGCCTCAACGGTGGTCGCCACTTTCGGTGAATAGACCGCATAGCAGGAGAGACTTTCTGATTGCCCCAACCCTGGGCGTTCACCAACGAGCAGAATCACCACCTTCGCGCCGAGGATCTCGCCGATCTGGTCTTCAATCTTCACGCGGCCATAGCGAACAAAGAACGGTGTCCCGACCTTCAGTCCGGCCTGCTTCAGACCGGCCAGCAGCGGTGGCAGGATCTCTTCATAGTTCGCCGTGATCGCATCGGTAGACAGACCGTCAGACACCACCACCTGAACATCCGGGTTCGCGACACACTGCGATTTCAGCGCGTCAATGGCTTCCTGGCTCAGACGGCGACCCATATCCGGGCGCGTCAGATAGAGATTTTTGTCACTGATTTCCGAGCGCACTTCCAGCAGCCCCTGGGCTTTCACCCACTCTTCCGGCACCTCTTTCAGTACGGTGTCTTTCGAGCGGGAGTGGTCGGCAAGAAAGCGCAGCAGCGCCTGAGTACGCGGGCGCGGCCCGGCACGCCCTGTACACACGCGGGCTGCCGTGCTGCGGCGCAGTTCAGTCAGCACCTCCGCGCGGTGCGGATTCTCCACGCCAATCCAGGCTTTCGCTTCTGCGGAGCCCAGATCCAGCGCGCAGCTTTCTGCACTGGACGGCGCCGCGCACTGTGCCTGGTTGCAGGACTGTGGCGACGGGGCGGCGGTCTGCGGCTCGGTCTGTCCCATTGACGCCATCACGCTGCGTACAATTTCTTCAATCTGTTTTTGATCCATTGTTTGTCATCCCCGCGTCATCAGAAGAACAGTGACGGATCGCCCGCCCGTTTGGTCAGGCGACCATTTGCCATAATGCCCATCGTTTCCAGCCAGCGTTCAAATTCCGGCGACGGACGCAGATTCAGCAACTGGCGTACGGTCGCGGTATCGTGGAATGCGGTGGTCTGGTAGTTGAGCATGATGTCGTCGCCAAGCGGCATACCCATGATGTAGTTGCAGCCCGCGGTGGCGAGCAGAATCATCAGGTTTTCGTTGAGGTTCTGATCGGCATCGGCATGGTTGGTGTAGCAGCAGTCACAGCCCATCGAGATGCCGCTCAGCTTGCCCATAAAGTGGTCTTCCAGACCGGCACGAATGATCTGCCGGTCGTTGTAGAGATACTCAGGCCCGATAAAGCCCACCACGGTGTTGACCAGGAACGGATCGTAGTGACGCGCCAGACCGTAGTTACGGGCTTCCATTGTCACCTGGTCCGCGCCGAAGTTCGCCCCGGCGGAGAGCGCCGAACCCTGTCCGGTTTCGAAGTACAGGCAGTTTTCTCCGGCGATGCGGTTAAACTCCGCCCCCACCGCCCGCGCTTCGTCCAGCATGGCCAGTTCCACGCCGAACTCTTTTAAGCCCTTTTCGCTGCCGCAGATACTCTGGAAGATCAGTCCGCCCGGCGCGCCGCGACGAATCGCTTCAATCTGGGTGGTGACGTGTGCCAGCACGCAGCCCTGGGTCGGAATGTTGAACTTGTCGATTACCCCGTAAACGGTGTCCAGTACGCGGCGTAAGTTCTCCACGTCATCGGTCACCGGGTTGACGCCAATCACCGCATCGCCGGCACCGAAAGAGAGACCTTCGTAGATTTGTGCGGCAATACTCTGCACATCGTCACGGGTGTCGTTCGGCTGCAAACGACAGCTGAAGGTGCCCGGAATGCCGATCGTGGTGTTGGCCTTTTTGATAATCGGCATTTTCTTGCCGCCGTAGATCAGATCGGCGTTAGAGCAGATCTTCGCCACCGCCGCCACCACTTCCGAGGTCAGCCCTTTACGCGTAAAGGCAATATCATCAACCGAGGTGTCATCGCTCAGCACGTGCTCACGCAGTTCGCTGATGCTCCAGTTCTTAATGCGGTTGTAGGCCGTTTCGTTGACGTCGTCCTGAATCAGACGCGTGACGCAGTCCTCTTCATAGGAAATCACCGGGTTGTTGCGAATATCCGCCACCGTCATTTCCGACAACACCTGTTTCGCCGCCACGCGTTCCTGCGAACTTTGCGCCGCGACGCCGGCCAGCACATCCCCCGAACGCAGTTCGTTGGCTTTTGCCAGCACCTCTTTTACATCCTTAAACTGATAAACATTGCCGAACAATGTGGTCTTTAGTTTCATAAGTCGTTCCCTCAGGAAGGAAATGCGAGTGATTTCACCGTCACCGGCACAACCGATCCGCCAAACAAAGGCGTACCAATGTCGATATAGTCGCCCGCCCGGACAATCACTTCATCAATGACCGCCAGCGGGAGTTGCTGTAACTGTGGGCGCAACAGCATGCCCAGCGCTTTACCAAAGTCCTGCTCGGCCACCACCAGCAGGGGATGCGGATTCGGATAACGCGCGATAAACGCGAGCAGCGCGTCGATGACCGTGAGTAATGCGGCGTAACGCACCGGCAACGAGGCGGGAAGCGCCAGTACGTATGCGTCAGTCTGTGGATCCAGATCGAGCTGCATCAGCGCCTGTTGCCACGCGCTCACCAGATCGGCGTCATCCACCGGGATCGCCACCGGCAGATTGCGCAGCGGCAGTTGAACCCCTTCCAGCCAGATGGTGCTGCCGGAGAGCGAAAGCGTGTGCGCCCCCGCGCCAATCACCGTGGCGCGCACGGTTTGCGCCGGGAACTGCACGTTCATCTCGCGCAGACGCGGGTGCTCATGTAGCGCCGTCGCCAGCAGCGGCCCAATATCAGAAAAACAGAACGGGTCGGCAGGCAGGTTGCGATAGCACTCCCCGACGCCGCCGGACAGGGTGATGACCTCCGGCTTCGCGCCCGCCGGCAGTAACCCGGTTTGCATCAGCGTTTGCGCCAGCGGCGACAACGTACCGTCGATCACTTCCACGATCAGACTCGCCATCCGCTGCGCTATCTGCCCTAACTGCGAGACCGTCAACGAACGGGCGTCGGTACCGGCACCGAACACCTCGTCAACAATCTGTTGTCCGGGCTGATGGGCATGCACGACGCGTCCCTGACCGTCGGTTTCCAGCAGACGCCCGCCGACGTTCAGACAGGCGGTGCCGCTCACCTTGCCGGCATCGAACAGGGCGTAATTCGAGGTGCCGCCACCGATGTCGATATTCAGTACCCGACACATCCGTTGCTCAGACAGGGTTTGCGCCCCGGCACCGTGACCGGCAATCACTGATTCCAGATGCGGTCCGGCGCTGGCGACCACAAAGTCGCCAAGCGACTGAGAGAGCGTCATCACCGCCGGACGCGCGTTGCGGGTTTTCGCACTCTCGCCGGTGATGATGATGGCCCCTGAATCGACCGATTCCGGGGCGATCCCCGCCGCCTGATACTGGGCAAGGATCAGCGCCTTAAGTTCGTCCTCCCGCAACCCGCCCTGCTTATCGACGGGGGTAAAGAAGACCGGGCTTTGCCAGCTAATGTCGCGTTTAATAAATTCGTAACGAGGCACCTGCGACACAGCCGCGCGATTAACCAGTTCCAGGCGCGAGAAGATCACCTGAGTGGTCGTGGTGCCGATATCGATACCGACGCTCAGTAGCTGGCGCGTGTTCACGATTGCGCCTCCGCTTCCGTTTCTGCCGGGACATTTTCATCTTTCGGCACCAGCATCATGGCCACGCCAATCGCCGTCACACCGCCAATCAATTTGCCGACAATCATCGGGAAGATCATGGCGTTCATGTTGGCCGCCGCGAAACCTAAGTGGTCACCCAGCGCGAAGGCCGCAGAGACGGCGAAAGCACAGTTGATCACTTTGCCGCGGGTATCCATTTGCTTCATCATGCCGAACATCGGGATGTTGTTCGCCAGCGTCGCCACCATGCCACCTGCCGCCATATTGTTGATTTTCAGCAGGCTGCCAACGCGCATCAGCGGTTTTTCAAACCAGCGGGTCAGCAACAGCACCATCGGATACGCCCCGAGCAGCACGCAGGAGATAGAACCGATCACTTCAATGGCGCGCATCACTTCACCGGGGGTGTCGCCTGGCGCCATGAAGATCGGGTCAAGACCGGGGATCAGGTCCCAGCCCAGCAGGAACTTGATGACTGCCGCCGCGAGGCCAATGGTGATCAGCGCGACGAGGAATTTCGCAAAGATCTGGAAGCCGTTGATCATTTTTTCCGGGATAAATTTCAGCCCCAGCGCCACCAGCACGGCGACGATGATCACCGGGATCATGTTCATCAGGATCAGCGCGAAGGTGAACTCGACCGGTTGTCCGTTAATCTCAACGCCCGAGTACATCGCGACCAGCCCTCCGGCGATACAGCCGATAGGGATGGTGACAATGCCTGCCAGCACGCCAAGCGCCAGATAGCGGCGGTCAGACGGTTCAATAATGCCCAGCGCAACGGGGATGGAGAACACGATGGTTGGCCCCATCATGGCCCCCAGAATCAGCCCGGAGTAGAGCCACGCCGCCACATCGCCACCCGCCAGTTCTTTGGCGAGGAAGAAGCCGCCCATATCGCACGCCAACAGCGTTCCGGCGAACATGGACGGGTTGGCGCCAAGCATTTCATACAGTGGAATAATCACCGGCCCGAGCAGTTTGGCTAACACTGGCGCCAGCGCGGTCATACCGACCATCGCCAGCCCCAGAGCGCCCATCGCCATAAACCCTTCTTCGAACTGACCGCCGGATCCCTCGATGCTTTTGCCGAACTTCCCGAGAAAGCGCGCTGACCCGCCGAACTGTGACAGGATCCTGTCCACGGCGGCAATCAGCATAAAGAACATCATGATGTACATGATGATTTCGTTAATTCCCATACCCTTGTCTCCATTTGCCAGGGTTTTCGTAGACCTGATAAGCGCAGCGCCATCAGGCAATGATGTCGCGTTTTGCCGGATGGCGGCGCGAACGCCTTATCCGGCCTACGTCCTGGTATGCTTTTATTGTGCCGCCGCGTACAACTCGATAATTTCGCTCTGCGTGGCGGTGCGTGGGTTACTGCGAATACAAATATCCTCCAGCGCGGCTTGCGCCCAGGCGCTGTAGTGTTCTGGTGTTGCGCCAACCTCGGCGAGCCGTTTACCCTGGCCCACTTCAGCAATCAGTTCACTGACGGCATTGATCGCATCGCGATCGTCTGATTTCTTATTGGTGAGCGCACGCCCGATATGACTGAAGCGTTCGCGACACACCATGCGGTTAAAGCCCATTACCGTCGGCAACAACATGGCGTTCGCCTGGCCGTGCGGAATGTGTAATGTGGCCCCTGGTTGATGCGCCATCGCATGACACAGCCCCAGTCCGGCGCTGGAAAACGCCATCCCTGCCATGCAGGAGGCGAGCAGCATGCTCTCCCGCGCCGCGAGGTCGTGACCGTAACCCACCGCTTTCGGCAGCGATTTGCCGATCATCGCAATCGCGCCAATCGCCAGGCTGTCGGTGAACGGCGAGGCATTCAGTGCGCTGTAGGCTTCAACCGCATGTGTCAGCGCATCAATCCCGGTCATTGCCGTCACATGGGGCGGTACGCCTTCGGTCAGTGCGGCGTCGAGGATTGCCACATCCGGCATCAGCGTCGCATGCGCCAGCACCTGCTTGCGCCCCGTTGCCGCGTCGATAATCACCGTCACGTTGGTGGTTTCCGATCCGGTTCCGGCGGTAGTCGGTACGGCAATCAGCGGCAGACGAGGACGTAAAGCGCTGTATTCCGTCATCTCCGCCAGCGTCTGATTCGGATTGGTCACCAGCAGCGCCACCGCTTTTGCCGCATCCAGCACTGAACCGCCGCCAAAAGCGACGACGCCGTCGCATTTTGACTCGCGCAGTTGGGCGACCGCCGCGCAAACATCGGTAATGCATGGTTCGCCCATCGGACACGGCCAGACGGTCATCGCCACGCCTTTCATCGCCAGACTGCGTTCTAACGATGCGGTCATCCCCGCCTGATGCAGGAAACTGTCGACCATCACGAACAGATGGCTTAAGCCTCGCGATTGCGCTTCCTGTCCGCAGGAACTGAGCGCCCCGAGCCCGCACAGCGTGACCGGCGGTACGCTGAACGTTTTCACTCGTTGCAGATTCAGGGTATCGAATGCCTGAAAGAGCGCCGTCTGCAATTCAGCTTGCATAGATTCCCTCCGCTTTCTCTCTCCCGCTGTTGGCGATCGCCAGCGGTGTCATAAACAGGCTGTGCCGGGGCAAATGCACCTGGAGCGCCGGGAAGCGCTGGCGAAACAACGCCTCCACGCCCGGTTGCATACAGGAGCCACCCGCCAGCCATAAATCGGCTATTCCTTGTCCTTCGATATGACGGGCAACGATCTCCGCCATTTTTTCGTAGACCGGTTTCACCACCGGCCAGATCTCCTGCGCGTTGCTGCGCTTGTATTGCTCGGCGTCTTCCAGTGGGATGCGACGATTTCCGGCCAGGGTCAGAGAAATATGGTGACCGCCCGTCGCTTCATCCGCCGAGTACGTCACCTTGCCCCGCTTAACGATGGCAATCCCGGTCGTGCCGCCACCGATATCCACGACACCGGCGTTATCCAGTTGCAGCAGGTCGGCGACCGCCGTTGGCTCATCCAGCACATGGCTGATTTCCAGTCCGGCAGACTCCAGCACGTTGATGGAGATGCGCGGGTCGGTACCCGGCGGGAACGATGTCGCCGCATGGGTAAACCGACATCCGAGCAGCTTTTCGAGCGTATCGAGATGGCGGCGCACGATGGTGACCGCGCCGAAGAAATCCCAGACGATGCCATCGCGCACGACGTCAGCCCAGTCAAGACACACCGCAACCGGCTGTCCATCGCCGTCGACAACCATCGACACCACATCACAGGTGCCCAGGTCAACGCCCAGCCACAGTGGGGAATCGCTCGTTGCAGGCGCCTGATTACACAGGTCGGCTGCTTTTTGCAGTCTTGGGGTGAGCCAACTTTCTTCGTCGCGCGCCATCATTCATCCCTTATACAATTCGAAACGCATCCACCAAAACACAGCGACGCAGACGCACAAACGTGCGCGCACTGGTCACCCCTTCCCCGGTTGGCGTGGTGATGGTCATCGTGGTCCAGCCTTCGCCGCCCAGCCCCAGTCCGGCAATGCACGGTCCGTTCTTGACGAAGATGCTGGTATCAATGGCATTTGCCATCTGGTTCATGTTGTCGATGTTGCGCGAGTGCATCGCGGCGGTATGGTGACAGCCGCCTTCCAGTTGCACCGCCAGCGCAATCGCCTCGTCGACGTTTGCCACCCGAACCACCGGCAGGACCGGCATCATCAGTTCAGTGACGGCAAAGGGATGCGTGGCGGGCGTTTCAACAAACAGCAGTCGGGTTTGCTCCGGAACGTGCAGACCAATGGCGGCGGCGATTTTTGTCGCGTCGCGTCCGACCCAGTCACGGCTGACGGTGCCTTTGCCGCGTTCATCAATATTTTTCAGCAGTACCGGCTGGAGCTGTTCGGCCTGCGCGGCGCTCAGTTTCACCGCCTGCTGACCTTCCATCAGGCGCATCAACTCATCCGCCACGCTGTCGACAACAATCAGCACCTTCTCATCAGCACAAATGATGTTGTTATCAAACGACGCGCCTTTGACGATGGATTGCGCGGCCCGCGCCAGATCCGCCGTCTCATCGACGACAACCGGCGGGTTACCGGCACCGGCGGCAATCAGACGTTTATTGGTGTGCTTGCGAGCAGCGTCGACTACCGCTTCGCCGCCGGTCACGACCAGCAGGCCAATGCCCGGGTACTTAAACAACCGCTGCGCGGTTTCAATATCCGGATTCGCCACGGTCACCAGCAGGTTTTCCGGGCCGCCCGCCGCGACCACCGCCTGGTTAAGCAGTGTAATTGCGCGTTGTGAAACCCCTTTCGCCGCCGGATGGGGTGCAAACACGACGCTGTTACCCGCCGCAATCAGGCTGATGGCGTTATTAATCACCGTCGCCGCCGGGTTAGTGGATGGCGTCACTGAGGCCACAACGCCCCACGGCGCATTTTCGATCAGCGTCAGGCCGTTATCGCCGGTCAGTACCTGTGGCGATAAACACTCCACGCCCGGTGTACCGCGCGCCTGCGCCACGTTTTTGGCAAATTTATCGTCGACGCGTCCCATGCCGGTCTCTGCGACCGCAAGTTCCGCTAATTCTTTGGCGTGCTTTTCGCCTGCTTCACGTAGAGCCGCAATGGCAAGCTGACGCATCGCCACGCTCTTCAGCCCCTGCTGAGCGACTTTTGCTGCCGCCACGGCATCATCCAGGGAGGCAAAGACGCCCATTTCATGAACGGCAGTCGCCGGCTGACTGCTGTCTTTCATTTTCAGCAGTACCGCTTTCACCACCTGTTCAATATCCTGTTGATTCATGATGTTCAGTCCTATTTGTGGAATATCACCTGACCGCCAGCCACCACTTCGTCGACGATACCAATCACGCACAGATCGACAGGGGACGCTTCGCTGCGATGCGCCTGGCGAGCTGAACTGCCGCTGACCAGCAGCACCCACTCCCCGGTTCCCGCCCCGATGCTGTCAATGGCGACGGCGCACTGCCCGTCGGGATTTCCCTGGGCATCAATCATCTCCACCATCAGCAATTTGTCGTGTGCCAGTCCCTGATGGCGTACGGTACAAACGATTTGTCCTGTGACGACTGCCAGTTTCATACCCGCCTCCGTGGGTTACGTTGTGCTGCTGTCATGTAGGCCGGATAAGCGCAGCGCCATCCGGCCCCAGTCCTGCTTAGATGTTGCTGTCGCCTTTGAAGCTGATCGGGAACACTTCTTCCAGATCGCCATGCGGACGCGGGATGACGTGAACGGAGACCAGTTCGCCGATACGCTGTGCAGCGGCAGCACCGGCATCCGTTGCCGCTTTGCAGGCCGCGACATCGCCACGGACCATCGCAGTCACCAGACCGCCGCCAATCTGTTTCACACCAACCAGCTTCACGCGTGCGGCTTTTACCATCGCATCAGAGGCCTCAATCAGTGCAACCAGGCCCCGGGTTTCGATCATTCCTAAAGCTTCCATTATGTTTTCCTCTCATGGGGTCCAGAACGGGACCATTTATACAACCAGGGTTTGTGAGTCACGTTCGCGACTCACGTCAGTCTGGCGCGGCACGGCTGCCACCAACGCCAGTTCGATAATTTCCTGTACGCTACAACCTCGCGAGAGGTCATGAAGCGGTGCGGCAAGCCCCTGAATCAGCGGCCCGACGGCACGATATCCGCCCAGACGCTGGGCGATTTTGTAGCCAATATTGCCTGCCTCCAGTGACGGAAAAACCATCACGTTGGCGTTACCCCGTAGCGGACTGGCTGGCGCTTTTTGCGCCGCGACCTCCGGTACAAAAGCGGCGTCAAACTGCAGTTCGCCATCCACCAGTAGCTCAGGCGCGCGTTCACGAACGATCTCCGTTGCCTGCTGCACGTTAGCCACACACGGGTGGCGCGCGCTGCCCTGACTGGAGAACGACAACATCGCCACACGCGGCTCCTCGCCGGTGATGCCGCGCCAGGTGTCGGCGCTGGCGATCGCAATATCCGCCAGTTGCGCTGCCGTCGGCTGCGGCACCACGCTGCAATCAGCAAACCCTAACGCCGGGCCGACGTACTGCGGCAGCATCAGGAAGAGAGACGACAGCGTTTTGCACCCCGGCTGCAGGCCGATAATGCGTAAGCCCGCGCGCAGCACATTGGCTGTGGAAGAGAGGTTACCGGCAATGCAGACATCCGCCTGGCCCGCACTGACCATTGCTGCGGCAAACATCAGCGGGTCATTGAGTTTCTCAACGGCATCCGGCGGCGTTTTCTCCCCGGCGCGGGCGAGCCAGCGCTCTGCGAACGCGTCACGCATCGCCAGATTGCTGTGTGGGTCAATAACCTGAATACCGTCCAGCGCGACCCGATGAGTGAGGGCGAACTGGCGCAGCGCGAACGGACTGGTCACCAGAACAGGTCGCGCCAGGCCGTGTTGTTGCAGGTAATGCGCCGCTTTCAGCACGCGTTCATCTAACGCATCCGGGAAGACCACCCGAGCCGGGGCTTGCTGAGCCCGTTCACGGGCGCGTTCAATGATCATTGTTCACCTCCCAGTCGCTGTTGAATCTGGCTGACGGTGAGTGGGTGTTTGGTGACACACAGAATCATCATCACGTAGACCGCGCTGGAGAGACGGTTCAGCGCCTGCAAAATATCCGGGCGCAGGACATCAAAACCGCGAGTGATAAAGACCTGAGCGGCGATCGTTTCCGTCTCGCGAACTTTGGTTCGCAGCAGGTTCAGCAACGCGGACTCGCGACCATGACTGGCTTCGGGCACCAGATGATCGTGCTCCAGATAGCGCAACGGTTGATGGGAAAGACGGTGCAGGTCATCTTCGTTCAGCCCAACGATAGACTGTGCCGCCAGCGGTTCATCCATGGCATCGGCGCGCATAATGTTGCCCAGCCGTGAACGAATGTCCGCCAGCCACGGCTGCCACGGTTCCGCCAGTTCGATTTGCAGCCACACCGCCAGCGCGATGGTGCTGTCCAGCGCGGCGCGAAAGCCCAGACGCGGGTCGCTTTTGGCGACCATTTTGTCCGCCGTCAGGTGGGTCAGCGTGTCCGGCTTTTTCGCCACCGGCTGGCGACACAGTTCACAGCAGGCCTGGGGATGCGTGTCGCTGCTGGTTAACCCGTGCACCGGTTGCGGCTGCTGTTGCTCGTCGTCGACAAACAGACTGCCCTGTTCATCCAGAAACTTGATGCGCAGATGACGGCCTTCCAACAGTTCGCGGGCAGAGGGCGTCAGGCGAGCATCAGCGGGGAGATGGATTTCCGCCCCTTCGCTGAGCGTATGGTTCGCTCTGAGCCATGCTTCGGTGATGAAATCGTTCATACCGATTGCCAGTTCGCAGGCCACGCAACGTACAGGAAGCGCACGGTTGTCGGCGTGCCAAATTCAATGCTTGAGCCTTTCGGAATAAACATGACGTCCCCGGCTTTGGCGATCATCGTTTCGCCTTCATGGCGCACATGCAGTTCACCGTCGAGCACCATGTCGATTTCGTCGTAGTTCAGCGTCCACGGGAAGAAGGCGTTATCCCACTGCATGAACCCGGCGGCCATGCTGCTGCCATCCTGCTCGGTGACGAGATCGGTCAGGCCGACGCAGTGTGGCTGCGCGCCGTCGAAGCGGCCGAACTTCACGCTGCTACCGTCGATCACTTTGATGCCGCCTTTGCCGGTCACCGAATCAAAACCCGGCTGCATCCCGCCCTGCTCCAGCGACTGTTTTTCCTTCAGCACTTTGTCCATCAACTGCGAAACCAGACTCTCGGTAAACTGCCCTTCCGGCAGTTGCGCGATGATGGTTTCGCGAATGCGCTGGGTTTCAGATTTGGCCTCGTCCGCACTGCACGCTGCCGTTGGCGCGGATCCGTCGCACTCCACAATCGTGACGCCCAGCAGTTCCGCGACTTCACGGGCTTCCGGGGTGATGATGCTGGCGCGTAGCACCACCGACATTTCCTGTTCGCCCCGTGCGTGTGCCGCACGTATATCGTTAGCTGTGATAAGTTTTTTCACCTGCCCCTTCCTCCTTTTGGCTGAGCTCAGTCAGATAATCCACCAGGTGCTGCACGCTTTGCGGGTCATGGCTGTTGAGTTCGAAAATCGGCTCCTGAAACCCAATCCCGCGCAGTAATTCCCGCGTCGCGGTCACGTCGGCATCTGGCATATCCGTTTTGCTGATCACGGCGATGTGTCGTTTACTGGCGCCGATATCTAACAGCCCGGCAGGTAAGCGACTTTCTTTGTCATTGGCTGCATGGACATAAATCAACGTGTCAACGTCCTGCAGCGTGGTAATTAAGGCGTGATACCAGCGGGGATGACTAAAATATTCCCCTGGAGTATCGATATCGCCATTTTCATTAAATTCCACGGCCTGCGTTTTTCTGGCGAGGGTATAATTTCCCTGTAACGCATTAAAAAGCGTTGTTTTTCCTGCGCCGACTGTGCCAACAAACGCAATACGTTTCATAAGCACCTCAAAATTAGCTTTTCGTCAGATCGCAGAGCGTGAAATTTAATAAACGTCCCAGCCCACTGACCGTTTGCAATAAGGCCTCTTCTACCGCACCAACCGAGCCGTAAATCACCAGCGCGCCGCTGAATCTGTCGAGAAAACCGATGTGTACGTCGGCAGCCTTCATCGCCAGATCGCCAGCAATCATTGCGGTTTCTCCTGGCGTCAGGGTCATAATGCCGATGGCACCGGCTTCGGGAACGCCGATCTTTTTCGCCAGTTCTTCACCAGGATGCGCAATGAGATGCGCCAGCGTGACCTGTTTGCCCGGCACAAATTCCTGAATAATGCGTTCTTTATCCATTGCTCACCGCCTGTGTTAAGACAGGGCTTATCGTGGCAATTTTTTGTCAGGGTAAATAACAAAATTCGGCAAAGAGATTTAAAAGGTGAGGTGGATCACTAAGAATGGGAAAATAAAAAAACCAGACTTATTACAAATGACATTGAATACTCTCGGGAAAACGGAGAACGCGTTATAACGAGGGCGTGCGCAGAATTTTCAGACAACGTGAAATATTCCCAAGGTGCAGTTGTGCCGGGAAAGACAGGGGTTTTCGTTACCAATATCACTTTATTGCACCCGCCAGAAGGTTGCGACGACTGGCCGGTATCATTAGAAATTGCGTTATAAAAAGCACTCTCAGGATGGGTTGCTCTGAATCCGCAAGTTGACGCGTTTTATCGCTTCGTTGAATTCATCCAGATTGATATGATCAATATCTTTGCCAACCACTATCGTTTCTGCAATATCCTGCATCGCCGGCCAACGCGTTTTATAATCGGCATAAACCGCAATCACAGGGATATTATATGCACTTGCCATATGTAAAACAGACGTATCCGGTGTGATAGCCAGAAAGGCATCGTTGATGACCGCTGCGGAACGCATTATGGAGGGCGATAACGATAGTCGATGCACCCCATCACAGGATTGCGTTAACGAAACCGAATTGTCGATCCCCTTCGGCCCGTGGACAATAATAATCGGCAGGTCGAACTCTTTTTTGATTATCGCGATAAGCTTTTTGGCAACAGGGAGCGAAAAAGTACGTTCTTGCGCGCTGCCTTCCAGATTCAGGGCGATATACCGTCCTAACGCCAGGGTTTCACGGCGAACCTCCGTTAACACCGCTTCGCTGAGAGGGAGTTCGAAAGCCCCCCTGACTGCGGAAAATCCCGCTTCTCGCATCAGAATTGCCCAGGTCATCGGCACGGGTGCACGAAAGTTCTGATCCATTTTTGAGGCTATTTGACACACCGGGGAATAACACTTCATCGTTAACCCTGCCGCCTGAAGATTCGTTCTGGCCCTTAATTTATTGATGAAAACCATTGTTTTCAGGTTTTTTCGGCGCATAGCTTCGATGCATATATCGGGGGTTCCATACTCTTTTCTTATCTTTCTGGCGACTGTTTTTATTTCACTGAACGTTGCATAGTCTTGCATGGTCATACTTATTACGGTTAATGTTGTCTGACGCAAAGAAAGCGCCTCAAATATCGATTGATTAATCGTAGAGGATACAATTAGCAAATGTTTTACGTTATGCGCTTCCAGCGCACGTATTATAGGAAAAACCGACATTGCGTCCCCGATTTGATCGGGTATATGAATAACCGCTAATTTTATATTTGAATTATCAATATAAGCAGACTGATAATCATAAAGACGATAAAGAAACCGTCTTAACATTGATTTTAAAGACATTTTTAATAACCGTAATTGCTGAGATGACGCATTATTTAGATTTCGTTAAAAAGGCGCAAGCGATTTAATCTCATTGTTGCTTTGGGAATGGCAAGACGGGAACAACACGGCTTCACGGTAAGTAGAATGGCGGATAATAATGCGGACGACGTACACGAATAAAGCTCTTACCCTGAACCAGTCAGGATAAGAGCGAGTGTTAAATCATCATTCAACGGATTACAACGGTTGTGTTTGCGCCTCAACGACTGCCAGCGCCACCATATTCACGATTCGACGAACAGAAGCGATCGGCGTTAATACATGAACCGGTTTTGCCACCCCCATCAGGACAGGGCCAACTGTGACACCTTCTGAACTGGAAACGCGCAGTAAATTATAACTAATGCGCGCGGCTTCCATATTTGGCATCACCAGAATATTGGCCGACCCTTTCAGCGGACTGTCCGGCATCCGGTCATTGCGAATGCTTTCCACCAGCGCGGCATCGCCATGCATTTCGCCGTCAATCATCAAGTCAGGCGCTCGTTCTTTGATAATCTCCAGCGCGGCGCGCATTTTGCTGGCAGACGGGCAACTGGATGAACCAAAGTTAGAGTGCGACAGCAACGCGACTTTCGGTTCGATACCAAAGCGACGCACGGTTTCCGCCGCCATCACAGCGATTTCAGCCAGTTCTTCCGGCTCAGGATCGTCATTGACGTAGGTATCAGCAATAAAGGTGTTGCCACTCGGCAGCAGCAGAGCGTTCATCGCCCCGGCGGTATGGACGCCCTCACGGTAACCAAACACGGCTTTCACCACGCTGAAGTGCTCATGGTAATCGCCAATGGTGCCGCAGATCATCGCATCCGCTTCGCCGCGCTGTACCATGATCGCGCCAATCACCGTGGTGTTGGCGATTACCGCACGCTGCGCCTGCTCCTGGGTAATACCACGACGCTTCATGATCTGGTAGTACTCGCTCCAGTACTCTTTAAAGCGCGGATCGGATTCATTATTGACGATCTCAAAATCGACGCCCGCTTTGATCTGCAGCCCCAGTTTCTGAATGCGCATTTCGATAACGCCAGGACGACCAATCAGGATCGGCTTCGCCAGCCCCAGCGTGATCAGTTCTTGCGTGGCGTGCAGGACGCGCGCCTCTTCCCCTTCCGGCAGTACAACACGCTTCGGTGCTTTACGCGCCTGCGAGAAGATCGGTTTCATGAACAGGTTGGTTTTGTAGACAAATTCCGTCAGCTTGTCGATGTAAGCATCAAAGTCTGCAATCGGGCGCATCGCCACGCCGGAATCCATCGCCGCTTTGGCAACCGCTGGCGCGATTTTGACAATCAGGCGCGGGTCGAACGGTTTTGGAATGATGTATTCCGGGCCGAAGCTCAGATCCTGGTCGCCATAGGCCGAGGCCACCACTTCGCTCTGCTCGGCATGCGCCAGTTCGGCAATCGCATGGACCGCAGCCAGCTTCATCTCTTCGTTGATCGCCGTCGCGCCGACGTCCAGCGCGCCACGGAAGATGAACGGGAAGCACAGGACGTTGTTGACCTGGTTCGGGTAGTCGGAACGACCGGTACAGATGATGGCGTCCGGACGCACCTCTTTTGCCAGCGGCGGCAGAATTTCCGGTTCCGGGTTAGCCAGTGCCAGAATCATCGGCGCGCGGGCCATCTTTTTGACCATTTCCTGGGTCAGCACTTTCGGGCCTGAACAGCCGAGGAAAATGTCTGCGCCGTCGATGACGTCATTTAACGTCCGTTTGCCGTCATCTTCAACCGCGTAGGCCGCTTTGGTTTCGGCCATATTCGGCTCGCGGCCTTTGTAGATAACGCCTTTGGAGTCGCAGACCACGATGTTGTGCTTCTGCATCCCCAACGCCACCAGCAGGTTCATACAGGCGATCGCCGCTGCACCCGCGCCGGATACCACCATCCGCACGTCGGAGATATTTTTTTCGACCACCCGCAGGCCGTTAAGAATGGCGGCGGTACTGATGATCGCGGTGCCGTGCTGATCGTCATGGAACACCGGAATATTCATCCGTTCGCGCAGTTTTTGCTCGATGTAGAAACACTCTGGCGCTTTGATGTCTTCCAGATTGATCCCACCGAACGTCGGCTCCAGCGCGGCGACGACGTTAATAAATTTGTCCGGGTCGAGCTCATCGACTTCGATATCGAACACATCAATACCGGCGAATTTCTTAAACAGAACGCCTTTGCCTTCCATGACCGGTTTGCCGGCCAGCGCGCCAATGTTGCCTAAGCCCAGCACCGCCGTTCCGTTAGAGATAACGGCGACCAGGTTGCCACGCGCGGTGTATTTATACGCAGCCAGCGGGTCTTTTTCGATTTCAAGACAAGGTGCTGCGACGCCAGGCGAGTAGGCCAGCGCCAGATCGCGCTGCGTGGCAAGGGGCTTAGTCGGGGAAACCTGGATTTTACCAGGTACCGGGAATTCGTGGAAATCAAGGGCGCTTTGCTTTAACTGGTCATCCATCTTGTTGTTCCTTTCACGTATCGTTCAAAAAAGTCACGCGCAGCCAGGTGCGTCGCACATTATCACCGCACTGCGGGACGCAAACTTTGAAGGTCCCCAAACTATCACGACTTAAATAAAGATTTCGTAATCAACTCATAACAACCATGTTACCTCCTTGTGCCAGCATTACCATGCCCGTCTGCTATGCTTTTTTGTGGTGCAGCTCATGAATTTCGCAGAAGTGTGATGTTAAGCACTCACCTAACACGTTACTTTTCAAGGAGTATTTCCTATGAACCAGTTAGACGGCATTAAACAATTCACCACTGTCGTGGCCGACAGCGGTGATATTGAGTCTATTCGTCACTACCAACCCCAGGATGCCACCACCAATCCCTCCCTGCTGCTGAAGGCCGCCGGACTGGCGCATTACGCGCATCTGATTGACGATGCGATCCAGTGGGGGAAGAAACAGGGTAAAACCCAGGAACAGCAGGTTACCGAAGCCTGTGACAAGCTGGCAGTGAATTTTGGCGCGGAAATTCTTAAAAGTATTCCGGGCCGCGTGTCGACCGAAGTGGATGCCCGCCTCTCCTTTGATCAACAAAAGAGCATTGAAAAGGCCCGCCACCTGGTGAATTTGTACCAGCAGCAGGGAATCGATAAATCCCGCATTCTGATTAAGCTGGCTTCCACGTGGGAAGGCATTCGCGCCGCACAGGCGCTAGAGAAAGAGGGAATCAACTGCAACCTGACGCTGCTGTTTTCCTTTGCCCAGGCGCGCGCCTGCGCCGAAGCAGGCGTCTTTTTGATCTCCCCGTTTGTCGGTCGTATTTATGACTGGTATCAGGCGCGCAGCCCCATGGATCCGTATGTTGTAGAGGAAGATCCGGGCGTGAAATCGGTGCGCAACATCTACGATTACTTCAAACAGCATCGCTATGACACTATCGTCATGGGTGCCAGCTTCCGTCGCACTGAGCAGATCCTCGCGCTGGCCGGCTGCGATCGCCTGACGATTGCTCCCAACCTCCTGAAAGAATTGCAGGAAAAAGAAGAACCGGTCGTGCGTAAGCTGGTGCCGTCTTCACAAACCTTCCATCGCCCCGCCCCCATGAGCGAAGCCGAATTTCGCTGGGAGCATAACCAGGATGCGATGGCGGTCGAGAAACTCTCTGACGGTATCCGTCTGTTCGCCGTTGACCAACGCAAACTGGAAGACCTGCTCGCTGCCAAACTCTAAACCTTGCCACGGAGTGTTCTATGTCCCGTAAAGACCTTGCTAATGCCATTCGTGCGCTCAGTATGGACGCTGTTCAGAAAGCCAATTCCGGCCACCCCGGCGCGCCGATGGGAATGGCGGATATCGCCGAAGTCCTGTGGAACGATTTCCTCCGCCACAACCCAACCGATCCGAGCTGGTACGATCGCGACCGTTTTATTCTCTCTAACGGTCATGCCTCGATGCTGCTCTACAGCCTGCTGCACCTGACAGGCTACGATCTGCCGATTGAAGAGCTGAAAAACTTCCGCCAGCTGCATTCCAGAACGCCGGGGCACCCGGAAATCGGCTATACGCCGGGGGTGGAAACCACGACCGGGCCGCTGGGTCAGGGGCTGGCGAATGCCGTCGGTTTAGCCATTGCCGAACGCACGCTGGCAGCGCAGTTCAACCAGCCGGATCACGAGATTGTCGATCATTTCACGTATGTGTTTATGGGCGACGGCTGCCTGATGGAAGGCATTTCGCATGAGGTCTGCTCGCTGGCGGGAACGCTGGGACTGGGCAAGCTGATAGGCTTTTACGATAGCAACGGTATCTCCATTGATGGTGAAACCGACGGCTGGTTTACCGATGACACAGGCAAACGCTTTGAGGCCTACCACTGGCATGTCGTCCACGACATCGACGGTCATGACCCGGAAGCGGTGAAGAAAGCGATTCAGCAAGCGCAGCGCGTGAAGGACAAACCGTCGCTGATTATCTGTCGGACGGTGATCGGCTTTGGCTCGCCGAACAAAGCAGGGAAAGAGGAATCCCACGGCGCGGCGCTGGGCGAAGAAGAAGTGGCGCTGACGCGACAGAAACTGGGCTGGCACCATCCGGCGTTTGAGATCCCGAAAGCGATTTATCGCGCCTGGGACGCCCGTGAAAAAGGCGAGAAAGCGCAGCAACACTGGAATGAAAAATTCGCCGCTTACCAGAAAGCGCATCCGGAGCTGGCCGCCGAGTTCACGCGCCGCATGACCGGCGGTCTGCCCGAGGCGTGGGAAAAAACCACGCAGAAATACATCAACGAGCTTCAGGCGAATCCCGCCAAAATCGCCACCCGCAAAGCATCGCAAAATGCCCTTAACGTCTACGGTCCGCTCCTGCCAGAACTGTTAGGCGGTTCGGCGGACCTTGCGCCAAGTAACCTGACAATCTGGAAAGGTTCGACCTCGCTGAAAGACGATCTTGCAGGTAATTACCTTCACTATGGCGTGCGTGAATTCGGCATGACCGCCATCGCCAACGGTATCGCCCATCACGGCGGATTCGTGCCCTATACCGCCACCTTCCTGATGTTCGTCGAATATGCACGTAATGCGGCGCGCATGGCGGCGCTGATGAAGGCGCGACAAATTATGGTGTATACCCATGACTCCATCGGTCTGGGGGAAGATGGTCCGACGCACCAGGCGGTGGAACAACTGGCCAGCCTGCGTCTGACGCCCAATTTCAGCACCTGGCGACCGTGCGATCAGGTTGAAGCGGCGGTGGGCTGGAAGCTGGCAGTCGAGCGCCATGATGGTCCAACGGCGCTGATCCTGTCACGACAGAACCTGGCACAGGTTGAACGCACGCCGGAGCAGGTGAAAGAGATTGCCCGCGGCGGTTATGTGCTCAAAGATGGCGGCGGTAAGCCGGATATCATCCTGATCGCCACCGGGTCAGAAATGGAGATTACCCTGCTGGCCGCAGAGAAACTCACCGGTGAAGGGCGCAATGTTCGCGTGGTTTCCCTGCCCTCAACGGATATTTTCGATGCCCAGGACGAGGCATACCGCGAGTCGGTTCTGCCGTCGAACGTCAGCGCACGCGTCGCGGTTGAAGCCGGTATCGCCGACTACTGGTACAAATATGTGGGCTTAAAAGGAGCGATTGTCGGAATGACCGGTTACGGTGAATCGGCGCCAGCAGAGAAGCTGTTCCCTTATTTCGGCTTTACAGTTGAGAACATTGTGGAGAAAGCACACAAGGTTTTGAACGCCTGATGTATGCAACGCCGGATGACGACGCTAACGCGTCTTATCCGGCCTACAGATAGCTTTTCTCGTAGGTCGGATAAGACGCAGTCGCCATCCGACAGAAAATTAACGCGTGATCCATAAAGTGGGCCAGGCATCTGGCCCATGCCAGCCATCACAACTCGGCTCTTCGGCATAACGCACCAGACGAAAACGCTGGCCGTCAAAACGCCAGCGCGTCTGGATGCCACAGTCCGTTAATCCCCGCCCCTTTGCCAGGGTGACCAGTTCGCGCGACTTCTCATCAAACACCGCGTTCATCAACTCCATGTCATTGCTTTCCGCGCCGCTGTTGAACGGTAAACGCAACCGCACGGCATGCGAGGCCAGCGGTTTTTTACGCGATACAATCCACGCCAGATCAATCGTGTTATACGCCCCGGCTTCGCAAGCAATCATCAGCAAGGCTTTGTCATCAGTAAGGGCGGTCACCCGCACCTCGCGGCGTGAAGGATCGAGTGAACACGTAATACCGTTCATTCGCCAGTTGCCGTAATCAAGAAGGTCATTGCGTTCATCGAGGGAGAGCGGTGTTGGCGTCGGGTTAACAATGGCCACGCCTTTCAGCGCCGGGGCGGGCGGAACGCTGAGTGGCGGATCGTCACCTTTTTCAATCCACGCCGTTTCACTGCCTACCCGCTTTTGCTGTGCGTCAATGAACAACAGCGCCGCTTTCAGCCCGGCAAGCGAAACCGTCTGATTGCCCTTTTGCAGGGTGATTGCCTTCCCGTCCTGAATTGTTGTCAGAAATGCTGCAATGGTCGCCGTGTCGTCCGTCACCAGGTGCCACGGCGTGATTCGCCAGTGCTCTGCGCTCAGCGCCAGCGGTTTGCCGTCCAGCAGCAGTCGTGGCTCAATGTCCGCTTCACTGGCGGGTGCGGTCAATCCGCCAAGATCGAGGCGCAAAACGGCGTCGGTATGCGCCCCGGCGCTGCGGCTCAGGGTCATCACCAGTCCGCCGTGTTCGCCAGTGTTACGCGCCACGCAAAAATTCTGGTTATTACAGGTCACCTGCCAGTCAGAAAAGGCCTGTTGCGCGGGCGCGGCCCACAGCAACTGGACCGGAATCAGACCAATCAGGAAAAGGAAAATAACGCGATAGCGCATGGACGGTAATAACCCCAGAAGTCAAACGAACAACACAGGTCGTATCTTCGTTGTGCTGTTAACCATGCTCAATCGGATTTGTCGGATAGATTCAATAATTCGTAAAGAAATATAAATCTTATTTATCAATCCATTAAATGAGAGGATTGCAAATAGTTGAGCAATAACACGGTCTTACCGTCTCGTATCTCACCGGTTTTAATCATCTCCAGCGCCTGGGTAAACGGTAGTTCCAGCACGGCAATATCTTCATCTTCAACGCCGCCGCCCGCACTGGCGCGCTGGCTTTCGCTGTATTCGGCGATAAAGAAGTGAATCAGCTCCGTCACGCCGCCGGGGGACATGTACAGCTCAAAGAGCTTGCGCACCTCGCCCACTTCATAGCCCGTCTCTTCAATCGCCTCTTTGCGAATACAGGCTTCGGGTTCATCGTTGTCCAGTAATCCGGCGCAGGTTTCAATCAACTGCCCGCTTTCGTTACCGTTCACCCACGTCGCCACGCGGAACTGACGAATCAACACGACGGTCTTTTTCTCTGCGTTGTACAGCAGGATCGTTGCCCCATTGCCGCGATCGTACACTTCGCGCTTGTGGCGGATGACTTCGCCGTTCGCACGGGTCAGATCGTAGGTGATATTGCGCAGGATGAAATAGTTATCAGAAAGGACTTTGTCTTTAACGAGGGTGATTTTTTGCGACATACCGGCTCCACAGCGTAAGAAGAGAAATTATACTACGCCGTGAAGCCGGTTTTGTCTGCGTGGAAACCTAGTGAGATTTAACCGAATTTATCCCCAGCCAGTCGATGATCCCCTGCGCGGCATGGCGTCCTTCCGCCATTGCGGTGACCACCAGGTCGGCGCCGCGAACGGCATCCCCACCGGCAAAGATTTTCGGGTTACTGGTCTGGTAACGGTACGCGCTCTCAACGTTCGCCGCGATGCGTCCCCAGCTATCCACCTGGACACCGTGAGTCTCCAGCCACGGCATCCCGTGCGGATGGAAACCAAACGCCATGATCACGGCGTCTGCTGGCATCACAAACTCACTGCCTGCGATCGGCACCGGACGGCGGCGTCCCTGGGAATCCGGTTCACCTAATTGCGTACGCAGGAGACGAATGCCACAAACGCGCCCGTCCGCGCTCAGTTCCAGATCGACCGGTTGCACGTTGAACTCGAAGTTAGCCCCTTCCTCACGCGCGTTTTTTACCTCTTTCTTCGACCCCGGCATGTTGGCTTCGTCGCGGCGATAGGCGCAGGTCACCTGGCTTGCGCCATGACGCAGCGCGGTACGTACGCAGTCCATCGCCGTATCACCGCCGCCCAGCACCACCACGTTGAGTCCGGCCGTGTCGATGTACGGTTCTTCAGGAGATTCGTCCAGCCCCATCACCTGTTTGGTATTGGCGATCAGGAACGGCAGCGCGTCGTAGACACCCGGCGCATCCTCATTCGGCAGATCAGCCTTCATCGAACGATAGGTTCCTACGCCGACAAACACGGCGTCGTAATCCTCCAGCAGCGCCTCCATTTTCACGTCCCTGCCTACTTCGCAGTTCAGCTCAAAATGGATCCCCATTGCGCTGAAGATTTCCCGACGGCGCGCCAGCAGTGATTTATCCAGTTTGAAGGCCGGGATGCCAAAGGTCAGCAGTCCGCCGATTTCTGGGTGGCGGTCAAACACCGTGGTGCTGACGCCGTGACGCGTCAGCACATCGGCGCAGGCAAGCCCTGCCGGACCGGCGCCAACGATCGCCACGCGCTTATCCACCTTCTGAACATGGCTCAGATCCGGTCGCCAGCCCTTACCCAGCGCGCTGTCGGAAATGTAGCGCTCAATGTTACCGATCGTCACCGCGCCATGCTCGTCGCGCACCGTACAGGCGCCTTCGCACAGTCGGTCCTGTGGACAGACGCGCCCGGTAATTTCCGGCAAGCAGTTCGTCTGGTGAGACAACTCCACCGCCGCATCAATGTTCCCGGCTTTTACCAGTTCAATCCACTGGGGAATGTGGTTATGCAGCGGACAGGTCCATTCGCAAATGCTGTGCTCACCGCACTTCAGGCAGCGTGAGGCCTCCCGTTCTGCCTGTGCCGTGCGAAAGGGCAGATAGATTTCGTCAAAGCTGACTTTTCGCGCGTCGATAGCCAGTTTATCCGGCTCACCGCGCGCAGGCGTCGCGTGCATTTGCTCAATTTTGCTTATCCCGGAGGCGGCGGTCGCCGTCGCATCCGCATGCCAGGGCTGATTCTCCTGCCGGGCGGTACGTAAACGTCGTGCTTTTGCCAGTCGGCTTAACGACCCTTCCGTCACCAGTTGCAGCGCGTTCGCAGGACAGTTCTCCACACAGGCCGGTCCCTTTTCCCGCCCCTGGCAGA
Organism: Citrobacter amalonaticus Y19; assembly: GCF_000981805.1. Classification (NCBI taxonomy): domain Bacteria; kingdom Pseudomonadati; phylum Pseudomonadota; class Gammaproteobacteria; order Enterobacterales; family Enterobacteriaceae; genus Citrobacter; species Citrobacter amalonaticus. The sequence continues at coordinate 2,943,419 of NZ_CP011132.1, forward strand.
GGTCGCATTTGTGCGCCGTTGCTTTGACCTGATCTTTGGCGACGGGCGTCAGGACTATCTGCATGGTGCCAAACGGACAGGCCACCACGCAGGATTTACAGCCGATACACTTTTGCTGATTAACCTGCACGCTGTCGTTGACGTGGCTTATCGCCCCATTCGGACAACTGCGGGCGCAGGGAGCATCTTCGCAATGGTGGCAGGTCACCGCGCTCCGCTGATGCTGGTGCTTAATAACCGTGATCCGGGGCTGGTAGTGACGTTGGCTAAGGACATGTTGCTCTTCATTGTGGGCCAAAACGCAAGCCACTTCACAGGCATGGCATCCCAGGCACTGTTGGCTGTTGGCCATAATAAAACGGTTCATGGCGACCTTCTTTTTTGGTTGTAAAAACCTTATTCTTTATATAAGTGTTGTTATTAACCGACTGACCACACGTCGGCAATGTTCATTTGCCCAGGAAGCGCAACTATTTCTACAGAACCTGTGGCAGATCAATTTATTTCAGCCCAGGTGAAATTACGTTTCAGATCTGCGAGAGATTTTTCGCCGTAAGCACTTTTAAAGGAAATTACGCGTGTGATCGTCAAACGCCCTGTCTCGGCCAGTCTGGCCCGGGCCTTTTTTTACATTGTCCTGCTCTCGATTCTCTCGACCGGCGTTGCGCTACTGACGCTGGCAAGCAGCCTGCGGGATGCCGAAGCCATTAACGTGGCGGGTTCGTTGCGCATGCAGAGCTATCGTCTGGGGTACGATCTGCAAAGCCAAAGCCCACAGTTAAACGCCCACCGTCAGCTCTTTCAGCAGGCGTTAAACTCATCAGCATTAAACAATTTGAATGCCTGGTATGTGCCTCAGGCGGTGAAAGGCCGCTACGCGCAATTGCATGCCAACTGGCTGGAAATGAACCGCCGTCTGGTTGATGGCGACCTGCACTGGTATCAGGACAACATTAACGCCTACGTCGATAAGATCGATCTCTTCGTGCTGGCATTGCAGCACTATGCCGAACGCAAAGTGATGCTGGTGGTGGGGATCTCGCTGGCGGGCGGTTTCGGGATCTTTACCCTCGTCTTCTTCACCCTGCGACGTATTCGTCATCAGGTTGTGCGCCCGCTGAATCAGTTGGTGATGGCCAGTCAGCGCATTGAACACGGTCAGTTTGACTCGCCGCCGCTGGACACGCACCTGCCTAATGAGCTGGGACTGCTGGCAAAAACCTTTAATCAGATGTCGAGCGAACTGCACAAACTGTATCGCTCGCTGGAAGCAACGGTCGAAGAAAAGACCCACGATCTCCATGAAGCCAAACGTCGTCTGGAAGTGCTGTACCAGTGTTCTCAGGCGCTGAATACCAGTCAGATTGATGTGCACTGCTTCCGCCATATTTTGCAGATTGTCCGTGATAACGAAGCGGCACAATTCCTTGAGCTGACTGTCGGTGAAAACTGGCGCATCAGCGAGGGCGAAAAGCAGGCCAACCTGCCCATGCAAATCCTGCCGGTGACGATGCAGGAGACGGTCTACGGCGAGCTGCACTGGCAAAGTCAGCATGTCGCCAGCGCGATCCCGCTGTTAAACAGCGTGTCGACCATGCTGGGACGCGGCCTGTACTTCAACCACGCGCAGAAACATTTCCAGCAACTGTTGCTGATGGAGGAACGCGCCACTATTGCCCGCGAACTGCATGATTCGCTGGCACAGGTGCTTTCGTATCTGCGCATTCAGTTGACGCTGCTTAAACGCGCCATTCCGGAGGATAATTCCCCGGCGCAGGCCATTATGGATGACTTCTCACGGGCATTGAACGATGCGTATCGTCAGTTGCGTGAACTGCTGACCACCTTCCGTCTGACGTTACAGCAGGCCGATTTACCTTCTGCACTGCATGAGATGCTCGAAGCACTGCAGGGGCAGACCGCGGCTAAACTCACTCTGGACTGCCGGCTGCCGACGCTGGCGCTCGATGCGCAGATGCAGGTCCATCTGTTGCAGATTATCCGTGAAGCGGTGCTCAACGCGATGAAGCATGCCAATGCCAGTGAGATTGCCGTTAGCTGTGTGACGGCACCGGATGGTAATCACACGGTGTATATCCGTGATAATGGGGTGGGTATCGGCGAGCCTAACGAACCGGCGGGGCATTATGGCCTGAACATTATGCGCGAACGTGCGGAACGTCTTGGCGGCACATTAAGTTTCTCGCAGCCTTCCGGCGGCGGGACGTTAGTGAGCATTAGCTTTCGCTCGACAGAATCAGAAGAGGACGCGAGTCATCTGACATAAATTCGCACAAAACCGGACGTGAGCGTGCGGGAAGCTGACAAACGCGGTAATCAGGCATGATAATTTACATTATCTTCTTTTTTTCTTCACGTTTGGCTCGTACCTTCCCGCTACAGTGAAGCAAGTCATACCTATAAAGATATGTAGAATAATGAGGTCCTCTTTCTGATGGCGAATTTCTTTATCGATCGCCCCATATTTGCCTGGGTGCTGGCTATCCTGTTGTGTCTGACAGGTACCCTGGCGATTTTCTCGTTGCCGGTGGAACAATATCCGGATCTGGCGCCGCCAAACGTGCGCATCACGGCGAACTATCCCGGCGCCTCCGCACAAACGCTGGAAAACACCGTCACCCAGGTCATTGAACAGAACATGACCGGCCTCGATAATCTGATGTACATGTCATCGCAAAGCAGCGGTACCGGACAAGCGTCGGTGACGCTGAGCTTCGTTGCCGGTACCGATCCGGATGAAGCTGTCCAGCAGGTTCAGAACCAGTTGCAGTCAGCGATGCGTAAACTGCCGCAGGCGGTACAGAACCAGGGCGTAACGGTACGTAAGACCGGGGATACTAACATCCTGACCATTGCCTTCGTCTCGACCGACGGTTCGATGGATAAGCAGGATATTGCGGACTACGTCGCCAGTAATATTCAGGATCCGCTCAGCCGGGTGAACGGCGTCGGCGATATCGATGCCTACGGCTCGCAATATTCCATGCGCATCTGGCTGGATCCGGCAAAGCTCAACAGTTTCCAGATGACCGCAAAAGATGTCACTGACGCCATTGAGTCGCAGAACGCGCAGATAGCCGTCGGGCAGTTAGGCGGAACGCCTTCCATTGATACCCAGGCGCTGAACGCCACCATTAACGCCCAGTCGCTGCTGCAAACGCCGGAACAGTTTCGCGCCATTACGCTGCGCGTCAATCAGGATGGTTCAGAAGTGACCCTGGGCGATGTCGCCACCGTCGAAATGGGGGCGGAGAAGTACGACTATCTCAGCCGTTTCAATGGTAATGCAGCGTCCGGGCTGGGGGTTAAACTGGCGTCGGGGGCCAACGAGATGTCCACCGCAACGCAGGTGATTAAGCGCCTGGATGAGCTGGCGCAATATTTCCCGCACGGTCTGGAGTACAAGGTGGCCTATGAAACCACCTCCTTCGTTAAAGCCTCTATTGAAGACGTGGTGAAAACGTTGCTGGAAGCGATCGCGCTGGTTTTCCTCGTGATGTATCTGTTCCTGCAAAATTTCCGCGCCACGCTGATCCCCACCATTGCCGTACCGGTGGTGTTGATGGGTACCTTCTCAGTGCTCTATGCCTTCGGTTACAGCATCAACACCCTGACCATGTTTGCGATGGTACTGGCGATCGGTCTGCTGGTGGATGACGCCATCGTGGTGGTGGAAAACGTCGAGCGCATTATGAGTGAGGAAGGTCTCACGCCGCGCGAAGCGACGCGAAAATCGATGGGGCAAATTCAGGGCGCGCTGGTCGGTATCGCGATGGTGCTGTCAGCCGTCTTTGTACCGATGGCCTTCTTTGGCGGGACCACCGGGGCAATCTACCGTCAGTTCTCCATTACCATTGTGGCGGCAATGGTGCTTTCCGTTCTGGTGGCGATGATCCTCACCCCTGCCCTGTGCGCCACCTTGCTTAAACCGCTGCACAAAGGCGAGCATCACGGGCAAACCGGTTTCTTCGGCTGGTTTAACCGCACCTTCAACCGCAATGCCGAACGCTACGAAAAAGGCGTTGCCAAGATTCTGCATCGCAGCCTGCGCTGGATCCTTATCTATGTACTGCTGCTTGGCGCGATGGTGGTTCTGTTCCTGCGTCTGCCGACCTCGTTCCTGCCGCTGGAAGATCGCGGCATGTTTACCACGTCGATTCAGTTGCCGAGTGGCTCCACGCAGCAGCAAACGTTAAAAGTGGTGCAGGAAGTCGAGAAATATTACTCCACCCACGAAAAAGATACCGTTCAGTCCGTCTTTGCGACAGTCGGGTCCGGGCCGGGAGGCAACGGTCAGAACGTGGCGCGTATGTTCGTGCGCCTGAAAGACTGGAGCGAACGTGACGCCACCACTGGCACCTCGTTTGCCATTATCGAACGTGCGACGAAAGCCTTTAACAAAATCAAAGAGGCGCGCGTGTTCGCCAGCAGTCCGCCGGCCATCAGCGGTCTCGGCAGTTCCGCAGGCTTTGATATGGAACTGCAGGATCACGCCGGTGCCGGTCATGACGCCTTAATGGCCGCACGCGACCAGTTGATTCGTCTGGCGTCGCAGGATAGCGCCCTGACCCGCGTGCGCCACAACGGTCTGGACGACAGCCCGCAGTTGCAAATTGATGTCGACCAACGCAAAGCCCAGGCGCTGGGCGTATCCATTGACGATATCAACGACACCTTGCAGACCGCCTGGGGTTCAAGCTACGTCAACGACTTTATGGACCGCGGTCGCGTGAAGAAGGTTTACGTCCAGGCAGCCGCGAAATACCGCATGCTGCCAGACGATATCAACCTGTGGTACGTGCGCAATAACAGCGGCGGCATGGTGCCTTTCTCCGCTTTCGCCACCTCACGCTGGGAGACCGGTTCTCCACGTCTGGAGCGCTACAACGGCTATTCCGCCGTCGAGATTGTCGGTGAAGCCGCGCCTGGCGTGAGTACCGGGACGGCGATGGATGTGATGGAGTCGCTGGTGCGTCAGTTGCCAATCGGATTTGGTCTCGAATGGACCGCCATGTCGTACCAGGAGCGGCTCTCCGGGGCGCAGGCTCCGGCCCTGTACGCCATTTCACTGTTGGTGGTCTTCCTGAGTCTGGCTGCGCTGTATGAGAGCTGGTCGGTTCCGTTCTCGGTCATGCTGGTGGTGCCGCTGGGGGTTATCGGCGCGCTGCTCGCCACCTGGATGCGCGGTCTGGAAAACGATGTTTATTTCCAGGTCGGGCTGCTGACGGTCATTGGTCTCTCGGCGAAGAACGCCATTCTGATCGTGGAATTTGCCAATGAGATGAACGAGAAAGGACACGATCTGCTGGATGCGACGCTGCACGCGTGTCGGCAGCGCTTACGGCCGATCCTGATGACCTCGCTGGCGTTTATCTTCGGCGTGCTGCCGATGGCCATCAGCAACGGGGCGGGTTCCGGCGGTCAACACGCCGTCGGGACAGGCGTCATGGGCGGGATGATCTCGGCAACGGTGCTGGCAATCTACTTCGTGCCGCTGTTCTTTGTCCTGGTCCGTCGTCGCTTCCCGCTGAAGCCACGTCAGGAATAAGCGATAAAAAAGGCGACCTGCCAACGGGTCGCCCTTTCTGTGTGATGAATCTCACACGGTATGTTCTGTTATTTGGTCATCCTTCCAGAAATTTATTTGCGAAGCATCACTTCAATAAAATCTTTCCAGTTCCCCAGTTCGCGTTCAATCATAACAACCTCTGCTTTTTATTATGGGCATTCTACAAAAATATTATCTCCTGGTGAAGACAAATTAACCAATTGCTGTGATTACATCCTCCGGGGTGTGGGGTAATGTCATCACTATGGCGCGCAACCCATAAATTTTATGTGACATACAGCAATAATCCGACACAATCATACGTTATCTGGTACTCCTTCAATTTTGATTAAAAAACAGGTGGCTGCAAGGGGGAAATTCCGAATTTGGATTAAGCAGTCAATGTCGGCGGATTCAGGAATTATTATTCACATTACTTCAACAATGTTATATTTACCGATCACGATTAAATGACAAAATGTATTATCGGACGTAACGATATTGATGACTATATAGTCAATTTACGTTAATAAGGATGCAAATGATTACCCTCTACGGTATTAAAAATTGCGACACCATTAAAAAGGCCCGCCGCTGGCTGGAAGCGCGTGGCATTGACTACCGTTTTCACGATTACCGTGTCGATGGCCTGGACAATGCACTTCTCACTTCATTTATCAATGAATTAGGTTGGGAGCCGCTTCTCAACACCCGTGGCACGACATGGCGCAAACTGGATGATGCCACGCGCAGTCACATCACCGATGCAGCGTCTGCCGCCGCATTAATGACTGAAATGCCGGCTATCATCAAACGCCCATTGCTCTGCGCGCCCGGGAAGCCTATGCTGCTGGGTTTTAGTGAATCCAGTTATCAGCAGTTTTTTGACGAGGTGTAGTCTATGTCGTGCCCGGTTATTGAGCTGACACAGCAGCTTATTCGCCGCCCTTCCCTGAGCCCGGATGATGCGGGATGTCAGGCGTTAATGATTGAACGCCTGCGCGCGATCGGTTTTACCGTTGAGCGTATGGATTTTGCGGATACACAGAATTTTTGGGCATGGCGTGGACAGGGTGAAACGCTGGCGTTTGCCGGCCACACCGACGTTGTGCCTGCAGGCGATGCCGATCGCTGGATCAACCCGCCTTTCGAGCCAACCATTCGAGACGGGATGTTATTCGGTCGCGGCGCGGCGGATATGAAAGGTTCGCTGGCGGCCATGGTGGTGGCGGCAGAGCGCTTTGTCGCTCAGCACCCGACCCACAAAGGCCGTCTGGCGTTTCTGATAACCTCGGATGAAGAGGCCAGCGCAAAGAATGGCACGGTCAAGGTGGTCGAGGCGCTGATGGCGCGTAATGAGCGCCTGGATTACTGCCTGGTCGGCGAACCCTCAAGCACTGAAGTAGTTGGTGATGTCGTGAAGAACGGTCGTCGCGGCTCGCTAACCTGCAACCTGACCATTCATGGCGTTCAGGGACACGTCGCCTACCCGCATCTGGCGGATAACCCGGTACACCGCGCCGCGCCAATGCTCAATGAGCTGGTAAGCATTGAGTGGGATCAGGGCAATGAATTTTTCCCGGCCACCAGCATGCAGATTGCCAACGTCCAGGCTGGCACCGGTAGCAATAACGTCATCCCCGGGGAACTGTTCGTGCAGTTCAACTTCCGTTTCAGTACCGAACTGACCGACGAGATGATCAAAGCGCGGGTGCACGCGCTGCTCGAAAAACATCAGCTACGCTATACCGTTGACTGGTGGCTTTCCGGCCAGCCGTTCCTGACCGATCGCGGGAAGCTGGTGGATGCCGTCGTGAACGCCATCGAGCACTATAATGAAATTAAACCGCAGTTGCTGACTACGGGCGGTACGTCTGATGGACGGTTTATCGCTCGCATGGGGGCGCAGGTCGTGGAGCTGGGGCCGGTGAATGCCACGATTCATAAAATCAATGAATGCGTGAACGCCGCCGACCTGCAGCTGCTTGCCCGTATGTATCAACGTATTATGGAACAACTCGTCGCCTGACGAGGTTCCTGCAAGAGGTAACGCGCATGGACTGGCTGGCAAAATATTGGTGGATTCTGGTGTTGGTGTTTTTGGTAGGTGTGTTGCTGAACGTGATCAAGGATCTCAAACGCGTCGACCACAAAAAATTCCTCGCCAATAAGCCGGAACTTCCCCCGCATCGTGACTTTAACGATAAGTGGGACGACGACGATTGGCCGAAGAAAGACCAACCGAAGAAATAACCAAAGGCCGGAAGGGATCCCCATCCGGCCTTGTCTTTTAGATCATCTCAATCACGTCATCATCGTTTGGCGTACTGCCGCTGAGCGCTTCATCAAAGTAGTGCTTCGGCACGGTATAACGCAAATGATCGAGGGCAAACTGCATGCTGCGATCGTCTATCGCGTGACCGAGATCTTCCACAATATCCAGCGTGACATCCCCGCCCGCGCTTAACAGCGCGTCCTGGGCGGCCACCGCATGGGATAGTTCAATCACCCGATCTTCACCACCGTGGATCAGATGGAAAGTGGTGGCGGTCGACGCGGTTTCCGGCAGGCTGGCGTAGCGTCCGTTAAACGCAATCACCCGCGAAGCAAGGCCTGGCTCGGCTTTGATGCTCTCCAGCGCCATAATCGCCCCCTGAGAGAAGCCAATCAGCGCCGTGGCATTTGCCCCTACGCCACTCTGTTTTTGCCAGTAGCGCACCGTTTCGATAAACACCGGCATGATCGCGTCAATCCGCGCCTGGCGATTCTCTTCCGTCACCCCTTGCACTGAAAACCACTGACGCCCGGATGCCGGACCGCTCGGCTCAACGCCACCGATACTGACCACCAGCGCGTCCGGGAAGAGCGGGGCAAACCACGAACCGATCTCGCCCATTGCGACGGGGTTATCGCCCACGCCATGAAACAGCAACAACAGCTGTTGAGCAGGTTGGGTCGGACTTTGAACAACAAAATGGTCATGTTTCATGGCGGTCTCCTTAACTGATGTCGTTAATTCTACGCTGCTCAATCGCAATGACCATGCCAGAAAATTGAAGGAGTTAGTGAAAAAATTGCCATTGCAGAATGCGATTGCGGTCATGTTCGGTCCGCTCGGGGTCCAGCGCGGCTAACGCCTGCGCCGCCTCTTCTCGCTGACGCTTCAGCAGTGCTTTGCGCCCGGAAAGGCGCAACGTCAGGCAGAGCTCTGCATCACTAAGCCGCGCTTGCAGGCTGCCCCGCAGCGCCGGTAACGGCAACGCGCTGGTCGCCAGCAGACGGCTCAGACCGCCAAGAGAGGTCAGCAACGGCCTGTGTGCAAAGGCAAACCCCGCCAGCGTCAGCCAGTCATCTCCATTAAGCGTAGTCGTTTTCAACGGTTCAACCGGGATAGCTTCCCCGTTCCATCGCGCAAGGATGTCGGCATCGCGACGTAAACGGTGATGCTCATATTCGGCCAGACGTCTTCCCGCCGCGTTTAGCGGCAGGAGCGCCATTGCGGTATAGCAGCCGCTGCTGGCCTCCTTGTGATTCCCTACGCGCACCAGGATGAAGCCGCAGCGCTGCCAGAAGCGCCACAGCTCAGGCGTATAGCCAAAGCTAACGGAAAGGTAGTCACAGTCTGCCGCACGAGCCTGCGCGATCAGCTGTTGTCCAATCCCCTCGCGCTGGCGTCCCGGATGGACGGCAATACGGCTGATCCGACGACCGGTCAGGGTAGCCGCCAGCGGATCGCCCCCGTGTGCCGCCAGCGACTGCGCGACGAGATTCCCCCGCGGTCGCCGAAATCCCGCCCAGACGGCCTGGCTGAGTTCGGGAGCAAGCCCGCCTTCCTCAACCAGCCAGAGCGCCCCGACAATTTGCCCCTCACAAGAGGCGCGGAAAAAATGCTGACCCGGCGCATCCATCATTCGACGTAGATCCAATGGAGAAGTGCGGTAATGCGCCCCGGAAAGCAGTCGATAGACCGCCAGGGGCATTTCCGGCCGCGTCTGCCAGGCATCCTGCTCGAAAGGGGCAATCGTAATGCTGCCCTGCGGCGTGGTCGCAAAACGGTCATCATCAAAAACCAGCGCATCACTGATCCATTTCTCCAGCGGACACCCCTGCGCCCAGCGGACGGGTTGCCGGAGTTCATAACGCTGTAGTTTTGGAAAGCGGGCGCAGAATTTCAGCAAAAAGCCGCGTCCGGTGCCTTCATAGCCCTGTACCGTTGTGGTCAGTAGAGTGCGCGGAAAACGGGAAACAAGGCGCTGAAGGAGCGGCGCGGGGATCGCCGCGGCTTCGTCCACCACCAGCCAGTCGGCACGCACCTCCGCACTCAGCAGCGCATCGGGTGCCATAAAGCTGAAGTTGTCACCGGCAAACTGCGCCAGCACGTCCGTTGCCGCTTTTGCCGGTGCGGTCACGATGGCGCGTCCCTCAATGCGCGAAATCAACTGCCCTGCCAGCGCCGATTTACCGCGCCCACGCGCGGCGGTCACCGTGGCGATCCCTTTGGGCATCTGTAACAACTGCGCCAGAATAGCCGCCTGTTCCGGCAGCGGCGCACCGGTTGCGGATTGCCAGTGGGGACGTTCAGGAAAATGGGGAACGCAAAACGGCTGAGACTGCTGCCAGCACAGCGTCTGCGCATCCGCCGCAATGAGCCGACGGATATGCTGGATAAAATGGGGCGTCGCAACAGGTTGCGCGCCGTCACTCCAGCGCAGCGAATCTGTATCAGGACAGTGATGCCAGCGCGCCAGTGGCGGTGCGAGTAGCACCAGCCAACTGCCCGCTCGCAGCGTTCCGCTTAAGGCGGCCAGGGCCGCCGCATCAAACCCCGCCAGAGCGTCGAAAACGGCATGGCGAAATTCGCGCCCCAGAAGCGTTTGCAGCGCCTGAGGCGTACAGCAGGGTTCGACGGACGCATCGGGGGAAACCCATAGCCAGTCACCGGGCAACGCCTCACGCAGGTGTTGCGCCTGCTCATGACACCAGGACGCTTCGCCGCTCAGCACCAGCAGGCGGCGAATCCCCTCCCGGGTCATTTGTGCGGTTAACGCATTCAGCGCGGTATAGCCAGACATCCCTGCCTCAGAAGTTAAAAACCTTTGCCAAAGGTATTACATTGCGCCGGGTTGCCGCTATCAAAACCGCGCTTAAACCAGCTATAACGCTGTTCTGACGTTCCGTGGGTGAAGCTGTCCGGCACGACGCGGCCCTGACTTTGCTGCTGGAGACGATCGTCGCCAATCGCTTCGGCGGCATTCAGCGCCTCTTCCAGATCGCCAGACTCAAGAACGCCCTGCTGCTGCATGCTGTTACCCCAGACACCGGCAAAGCAATCCGCCTGCAGTTCCATACGCACAGAGAGTTGGTTGACTTCCGCCTGCGAGGCGTTCTGCTGCATCTGACGCACTTTCGGTTCGATACCCAGCAGTTTCTGGACGTGATGGCCCACTTCGTGAGCAATCACATAACCCTGAGCGAAATCACCCTCCGCGCCCAGTTTTTCTTTCATGTCATCGTAGAAGGAGAGATCGATATAGACCGTGCCATCCGCCGGGCAGTAAAACGGTCCCATGATGGATTGTCCGGTACCGCAACCGGTGCGCGTTGCCCCACGGTACATCACGAGTTTCGGCGGTTGATAGGTGCGGCCCATTTTTTCAAACTGTTGACCCCAGGAGTCTTCTGTTGTCGCCAGAATCACCGAGGTAAATTTTGCCGCTTCGTCTTCATTCGGGCTAATGGAACGCGATGACTGCTGCTGTGAGACCGGTTGTCCCGTCATCAGTCCGGTTAAATCGACGCCGTAATACCCGGCAACCAGCACGATGATGAGCAGAATAATCCCGCCTTTACCACTCGGCAGGCGAAACCCCGGCCCGCCCAGAGAAGGGCCACCACCCGAGCTGTTGCGCCTGTCTTCCACATTGTCACTTTCACGACGCCCTTGCCAGCGCATACTCACCTCAACAATATATTCGTTATGATGATGATCGTAGGCGGTTCAGCGCAAGATTACCACAGGAAAGCGCGATTGACGTGCGCAGGACAGGCCGGAGAGTGTTCCCCGGCCAGAAAGGCGAGTTAGTCGAGATTCACACCCAAACGACGTGCAACGTTTTCATAGGCTTCAATCAGGCCACCCAGGCTCTGACGGAAACGGTCTTTGTCCATTTTTTCGAGGGTCTCTTTATCCCACAGACGGCTGCCGTCCGGAGAGAATTCATCACCGAGAACCACTTCGCCTTTGTACAGACCGAACTCCAGTTTGAAGTCGACGAGGATCAGCCCCGCGTCATCGAACATTTTTTTCAGCACGTCATTCGCTTTATAGGTCAGCTCTTTCATTCGCGCCAGATTCTCTTTGCTCACCCAGCCAAAGGTTTCGCAGTAGGAATCGTTGACCATCGGGTCATGCATTGCATCGTTTTTCAGGAACAGGTCGAATAACGGCGGATTCAGTTCGATGCCCTCTTCAATACCCAGACGTTTAACCAGAGAGCCTGCCGCACGGTTACGCACCACGCACTCGACCGGCACCATATCCAGCTTTTTCACCAGACATTCGGTATCGGAGAGCAGTCGCTCCATCTGCGTCGGGATACCCGCTTCAGCCAGTTTGGTCATGATGAAATAGTTGAATTTATTATTCACCATGCCTTTACGATCAAACTGCTCAATGCGTGCGCCGTCCCCTGCTGACGTATCATTGCGGAATTCGAGCACCAACAGGTCCGGGTTTTCCGTGCTGTATACGGTCTTCGCTTTACCACGATACAACTCAGCTTGCTTTTGCATCTTCATTACTCCTGGGTGTGATCATTTGTATTCAAAACGGGGAATATTATGCCACGCACACGTTTGCGTAGCACGGAAATAAAAAGGGCCGGATTTCTCCAGCCCTGTTTTTTTACTTGCTAAACGCTGCCTGGAAGATAGCAACCAGCGCGTCGTTCTGGCTCTGCGTCAGGGTATGCCCCTTCGGATCGATAAACTGCAAGCTGCTGCGGTTGTCTAAATCACCGACCTGCAGTTTGTAGTCACCGGAAGAGAGCCCAGGATCGCGAGCGCCCAGTTCCTGCCAGCCGCTGTCGGACAACGGTTTGTAGGTGACGGCCAGGCTTCCCTGTGAACGGGTGCTGTCGGTCACTTTCATACCGACTTTCTCCAGAACTGCCGGGAGGCGCTGCCAGACGACGTTGAACGGACCACGCACCACCAGCATCGGTAAACCGGTGTCATCGGCGGCGCTCTGCACGTCCATTGTGGCTGCAGAACGGTTCTGTGCGGCATTCGCGGCGTCAGTCGCGGTCTTATCAAGCCCCGCAGAAATCACGTTCATCATCTCAGTGCTGTAACGCTGCAGTGAAGCGGCGTCCGCAACAGGCTTACCAGCCTGCTCCAGGTTCACCAGTTTCACCATCAACGCCTGCTGATAGCCCTGCGGTTTAACCGAGATTTGATAACGGCCACGATACTGCTCGTCTTCGTCCAGACGATTCCAGTCAATCCAACCGGTCGTCAGCGTCTGGCTGGCATCATCACGTTTTTCAATCGTGTAGTTTTTAGACTGAATCACGCTGACCACCTGCGGCCACAGCGTATTTCCACGCCCGTTTTCCACCAGCAGCGTTGCGGTATCACCCGCAAACTGGGTCCGGGCACCGGAAACCAGCGCCAGCGGCTGTGCCGGCGGACGGATATCCAGCGCTTTCCCTACGGCACCACTGCCGTTGGTAACCGGAATGTTGTAGTCGCTCGTGGTCACCGGCAGAATCATACCGGCAGGCGCATGAAGTTCAGCAAGCGGTGCGGCTTCCAGATAGGATTCATCACCACTCACCTGGCGCTTGTAGCGCGAGTCAGAACTACAGGCCGCGAGCAGCAAAACAAGCGATACACCCGCAACCCTGGCCAGGCGCGACTTTTGTACTGAGTAAGCCATCAAATCTCCCTAAACTTTACAGCAAACCGGCATGCTTGAGCGCCGCTTTGACAATTTCACGACCATTGTCTGTGATCGGTGTCATCGGCAAGCGCAGCGTATCGGTCGCCACAAGGCCCAACGCCTTACATGCCCATTTCACCGGGATAGGGTTGGGTTCGACAAACAGTTTGTTATGTAACGGCATCAGACGCTGATTAATGGTACGCGCCTCGGCAAAACGCCCTTCCGCCGCCAGTTTGCACATTTCCGCCATATCACGCGCCGCAACGTTAGACGTTACGGAGATCACGCCATGACCGCCAAGCTGCATAAAGTCCATCGCAGTTGCGTCATCACCGCTGAGCAGCAGAAAATCATCTGAAACCAGCTCTTTGATCTGGTGAACCCGACTTAAGTTCCCTGTCGCCTCTTTAATTGCGACAATATTTTTTAATTCCGCCAGACGGCCAACGGTTTCCGGCAGCATATCGCAACCGGTACGGGATGGCACATTATACAGAATTTGCGGCAGGTCAGTATGTTCAGCGATGGCTTTGAAATGCTGGAACAGACCTTCCTGAGTCGGACGGTTGTAGTAAGGCGTCACCGTCAGACAGCCGACAATCCCGCTGTCATTGAAACGCTGCGTCAGACTAATGGCTTCTGCGGTCGCGTTTGCGCCCGTTCCGGCAATCACCGGGATGCGTCCATCAGCCAGCTCCAGCGTCATCATTACCACGTCGCCATGTTCATCATGACTCAGCGTGGCAGACTCACCGGTGGTGCCTACAGAAACGATCGCCGAGGTGCCGCTGGCGACATGATAATCAATCAGTTTTTTCAGGCTTGACCGGCAGACATTACCTTTTTCATCCATCGGTGTAACAAGCGCGACAATACTTCCCGTGAACATGGGCCATCCTCTGTGCAAACAAGTGTCTCAATGTTACGTTTGGTACGACAATAAAAGCAAGCGACGAGAGCCGTTCTGATTGTTGTATGCAGGTTTTTTTTATGCTTTCCTTATGATTACCCCACCTCTCAAAGGAAGAACAGGTTTGACACCTTCATCGCAACATTACCTGGTTATTACTGCGCTGGGTGCCGATCGCCCGGGAATTGTGAACACGATCACCCGCCATGTCAGCAGTTGCGGCTGTAATATCGAAGACAGTCGCCTGGCCATGTTGGGCGATGAGTTTACGTTTATCATGCTGCTGTCGGGTACCTGGAATGCCATCACCCTGATCGAATCGACCCTGCCGTTGAAAGGTGCAGAGCTGGATTTACTGATTGTGATGAAACGTACGACGGCGCATCCCCGACCGCCAATGCCAGCAACGGTATGGGTGCAGGTCGATGTGCCGGATTCGCCACATTTAATTGAACGATTTACAGCCCTGTTTGATAGCCATCGAATGAACATCGCGGAACTGGTTTCGCGCACGCAACCTGCTGAAAATGATAAGGCGGCGCAGTTATATATCCAGATTACCGCCCACAGTCCGGCGTCGGATGATGCCTCAAATATTGAACAGGCCTTTAAAGCACTATGTACAGAACTCAATGCACAAGGCAGTATTAACGTTGTTAATTATTCACAACATGATGAACAAGATGGAGTTAAGTAATGAATCCACTGAAAGCCGGTGACATCGCACCGAAATTTAGCTTGCCGGATCAAGACGGAGAACAAGTAAATTTGACCGACTTCCAGGGACAGCGTGTGCTGGTCTATTTCTATCCGAAAGCCATGACGCCAGGCTGTACCGTTCAGGCCTGTGGCCTGCGAGATAACATGGATGAGCTAAAAAAAGCAGGTGTGGACGTGCTGGGTATCAGTACAGACAAACCTGAAAAGCTTTCCCGTTTTGCCGAAAAAGAGCTACTTAACTTTACCCTGCTGTCCGACGAGGATCATCAGGTTTGCGAGCAGTTTGGCGTCTGGGGCGAGAAATCGTTTATGGGGAAAACCTATGACGGGATCCATCGCATCAGCTTCCTGATTGACGCGAACGGCAAGGTTGAACACGTTTTCGATGACTTCAAAACCAGTAATCACCACGATGTGGTGCTGAACTGGCTGAAAGAAAACGCTTAATTTTCGCGCTGCCGGATGACGGCTAACGCCCTGTCCGGCCTACAGTTTGTAGGCCGGGTAATCTGCTGCCTGTGCAAACGTCCCTTTCACGCACGCTTTTTATCTCGCGCCATTAGCTTAGCTACGACTCGTCAACAACCTGCGCATCCGGCCAGGCATGGACAACGGCCTTGATTAAGGTCGCCAATGGAATGGCGAAGAAAACGCCCCAAAATCCCCACAGTCCGCCAAAGATAACCACCGACAGGATAATCACTAGCGGATGCAGATTCACCGCTTCAGAAAACAGCACCGGCACCAGCAGGTTGCCGTCCAGCGCCTGGATAATCAAATAGACAGCGAAACAACTCCAGAATTCGGTTCCCAGACCAAACTGGAACAGCGCAACGCCAACCACGGGAATGGTAACGACAAAAGCGCCGATATAGGGAATGAGTACAGAAAAGCCTACCAGCACCGCCAACAGCAGCGAGTAGTTCAGACCAAACAGCAGGAAACCAAGCCAGGTCGCCACGCCCACGACCATCATCTCCAGCACTTTACCGCGAATATAGTTGGTAATTTGCTGGTTCATTTCCTTCCAGACCTGCCCTGCCAGACCGCGGTTACGCGGCAGCACGCGACGCACGGCGTTTAGCATCTGTTCTTTGTCTTTGACGAGGAAGAACACCATCAGCGGCACCAGCACCAGATAGACGGCCAGAGTCAGCAAGCCAACCAGAGAGGCCAGCGAATATTTCACCACCGAGTCGCCCATCGTCAGCATGCGGGTGCGCAAGTTTTCCGCCATGGCATCGATGATGCCCGCATCCATTAAGGCCGGATAACGACGCGGCAGCGTGGCGGCAAAATCCGACAGTTTGTTCAGCATGCCGGGCATGTCGCGAATCAGTAAGATCCCCTGTTGCCATGCCACTGGCATCACTACAAAGGCCATGAGCAATAGAATGCCGACAAACACGATCAGCACGAGAGACGTCGCCCAGCGGCGCGAGCAGCCGATGGCTTCGAGGCGCACCGTTGGCCATTCCAGCAGATAAGCCAGCACAATGGCGACCAGTAGCGGCGCCAGTAATCCGCTAAAAAAGAAAAGAATGCCAAACCCGGCGACCAGAATAACCAGCAAGGCAATCGCCTCGGGGTCGCTAAAGCGACGACGATACCATTGCATCAACATTTCGAGCATAAAACCTTCCCTGAACCTCAATAGCGGGATTGCGATCCCGAATTGTATCGAAATGTCACAAAAAAGACTTCGCTTTTTATTGCTGATTCAGGAAACTGAAAAGTCATTTGTGCAGGGTATTCATCGACAGATTTCACCGTTACACTGCCTGTGTCGGCTGAACGGAACGATACAGCCCAGCATCGGTCAAATGACTATCTCAAAGAAAACAGGACAGAGGTTATGTTCAGGCAGTTTAAGAAAAACCTTGTGGCTACCCTCATTGCCGCGCTGACCCTGGGTCAGGTGGCTCCCGCGTTCGCAGACTCCGCGGACAACCTGCCGGACATGGGAACCTCGGCGGCCAGTACGCTCTCCATCGGGCAGGAAATGCAGATGGGAGATTATTATGTACGCCAGTTGCGCGGCAGCGCGCCGCTGATTAACGATCCGCTACTGGTTCAGTACATTAATGGTTTAGGTATGCGTCTGGTTTCGCACGCCGATTCGGTTAAGACCCCCTTCCATTTCTTTTTGATCAATAACGATGAAATTAACGCCTTTGCTTTTTTTGGCGGTAACGTCGTGCTGCACTCTGCCCTGTTTCGCTATTCCGACAATGAAAGCCAGCTTGCCTCCGTCATGGCGCACGAAATCTCACACGTCACCCAGCGCCACCTGGCGCGTGCCATGGAAGATCAGAAACGCAACGCGCCGCTGACCTGGGTTGGCGCATTAGGCTCCATTCTGTTAGCGATGGCCAATCCGCAGGCCGGGATGGCCGCACTCACCGGTACGCTGGCGGGAAGTCGTCAGGGGATGATTAGCTTCACGCAGCAGAATGAACAGGAAGCCGACCGTATCGGCATTCAGGTTTTGCAACGTTCCGGATTCGATCCGCAGGCGATGCCGACTTTCCTGGAAAAACTGCTCGACCAGGCGCGTTACTCCTCTCGCCCGCCTGAAATTTTGCTGACTCACCCCCTGCCGGAAAGCCGTCTCTCGGATACCCGCAACCGCGCAAACCAGATGCGTCCGGTGGTCGTGCAATCCTCTGAAGATTTTTACCTGGCGAAAGCGCGAACGCTGGGAATGTATAACTCCGGGCGCAACCAACTGACCAGCGACATGCTGGACGAGTGGGCAAAAGGGAATGTCCGACAACAGCGCGCGGCGCAGTATGGTCGTGCGTTGCAGGCGATGGAAGCCAGTAAATACGACGACGCTCGCAAAG
Organism: Citrobacter amalonaticus Y19; assembly: GCF_000981805.1. Classification (NCBI taxonomy): domain Bacteria; kingdom Pseudomonadati; phylum Pseudomonadota; class Gammaproteobacteria; order Enterobacterales; family Enterobacteriaceae; genus Citrobacter; species Citrobacter amalonaticus. The sequence goes on from NZ_CP011132.1 coordinate 2,961,409, forward strand.
CGCTGCAACCACTGCTGTCCGCTGAACCGAATAACGCCTGGTATCTGGATCTGGCCACCGATATCGACCTCGGACAGAAGAAAACCAGTGACGCCATTGCCCGACTGAAAAAAGCGCGTGATTTGCGCGTCAACCCGGTTCTGCAACTCAACCTTGCGAACGCCCTGCTACAGGGAGGTCAGCCGCAAGAAGCGGCGGCCATCCTCAACCGCTATACGTTTAATAACAAAGACGACGCCAACGGCTGGGATCTGCTGGCGCAGGCGGAAGCCGCGCTGTATAACCGCGATCAGGAACTGGCTGCCCGTGCGGAAGGGTATGCGCTGGCAGGCCGTCTCGATCAGGCCGTTTCGCTGCTGAGCAGTGCCAGTTCGCAGGTGAAACTGGGCAGTCAGCAGCAGGCTCGTTACGATGCGCGCATCGACCAGTTGCGTCAGTTGCAGGAACGCTTTAAGCCGTACACGAAAATGTAAAAAGGACTCACCATGTCAAAGGCCGTAAAAATCTACCATAACCCGCGTTGCTCAAAGAGCCGCGAAACGCTCAATCTGCTGCAATCGCACGGGGTGGAACCGGAAGTGGTGCTTTACCTGGAGACGCCCGCAGATGCCGCAACGCTGCGTCAACTGTTGAAGATGCTGGGCATGGAAAGCGCCCGGGAGTTAATGCGCAGGAAAGAAGATCTCTACGCATCGCTCAACCTGGCAGACAGCAGCCTGAGTGAAGAAAAACTGATTCAGGCAATGGTGGAAAACCCGAAACTGATGGAGCGCCCCATTGTCGTTGCGAACGGCCAGGCGCGCATTGGCCGTCCGCCGGAGCAGGTGCTGGACATTATCGGCTAATCATCATTACGCCGTAGTGCTTCCAGAAAAGCCTGCGGCGTCATCTCCCCCAATTTTTTTTGCGCCTTACCGGTATTATAACTTTCGCAAATCTCTGTCAGCAGTTGACTGGCTGATACGTCCGCTACCCGCGGAACGATCGTCACCAGCGGAAGATTGACCTGGAGCGCATTCTGCACATTCCGGTTAATTTTGTGCGTCATACCGCGCGCCTTCAGCCTCTGTTCCAGCCCAACACGGTTAGCGTCAATAATAAAAGTCTCAATAGATTGTATATCAGCAGGACAGGCTGCCAGCAGCGCGTCGAGCCAATTCATGACCAGATGCGACGAAATCCCCGCATACAATCGCGCATAGCACCAGCCGCTCACCGGTTCGCGAGCCCAGAGCAGGTGATGCTCCCCGCCATCCTCCATATGCAGTGACAGCGGGAGATGATGCACCTCAAGCAAATAGGGGAACAGCCCGGCTTTCAGCGCTTTTTTCCCTTGCAGGCTCGCCCCCTGTCGCATCGCCCTTGCAGGTTTAAGATAACGATTTAGCGTCGCGCGGGAGACGTGAATCCCCAGCCCCTCATTGACCAATAGCAGAAGCTCATCTAACGGCGCGCCAGTCGCATCCCGCAGCCCGTTAATCAGTGCAATCTGCTCTTGTCTCATCGCTTTGTGTATCACTTTCGGCGTAGTTTGCCGATCGGCAGTTTGCTCACGCTGGCGCCAGCGCCTGACCGTAGTGACGGAAATCCCCAGCTCAGCGGCCAGCGCTCTGTCGCTTTTATCCGACTGTTGCAGGTAGCGTCGGATGCGCGGTGTGGTGGTGGCATTGGCATGCAGTTTTATTTCCATCGCCAAATCCTTTTTCGCAAAGATAACTAATCATATGAGATTTATACTCATCCAGCGAACACATTGTGACCAGATTCACCTTTCGGCTAGCATCCTTCGCTGATAATCCATTGGCATACCATAAACACTCTCATCCGATCTTGTACGGAGTTCACAATGAACAATGTTCTGGGATTTCTTGAAGCAAAACTGATGCCGCTTGCGGCCAAAACGGCGCAACAGCGTCACCTGGGTGCGATCCGCGGCGCCTATGTTTCCTTTATGCCGTTCATTATCGTCGGTTCCATTCTGTTGGTTATCTCCTCGTTTCCGAACCAGACCTATCAGCAATTTATGTCTGGCGCGTTTGGCGAAAGCTGGAGCAGCATTATTGAGATCCCGTTTAGCGCGGTATTCTCAACGATGTCGCTGTTCATTAGCTTTCTGGTTGCCTACCGTCTGGCGGAACACTACGGTGAAGATCGTATCTCCTGCGGCATTCTGGCGCTGGTCAGCTTTCTGATCCTCACCCCGTTCATCAAAGTTGCGGATAACGGCGGCATCACCGTGATGCCGGTAGAGTGGATCGGCACTAAAGGGCTGTTCGTTGCGATGATTGGCTCGTTGCTGTGGACTGAATTGTTCTGCTGGCTGAAACGCAAAAAGCTGGTCATCAAGATGCCCGAAGGGGTTCCGCCTGCCGTACAGGAATCGTTTGCCGCGCTGATCCCCGCCCTGTTGGTGATGATCCTGGTGCTGATCGTTCGCATCTTTTTTGAAAATACCCACTACCAGACAATCCACCGGTTTATCTACGAAGTGGTTGCGACGCCGGTTCGTCACTATGGCACCTCCTATTTTGGCGCGTTGATGACCGTATTCAGCATCACCATTTTATGGTCGGTGGGCATTAACTCCGGGTCGATGATCAATGGCATTATTCGTCCGCTGTGGATGGAGAACCAGACGGATAACATCGCCGCGATTCAGGCGGGCGTTACGCCGCCGCATATTATCACCGAGCAGTTTTTTGACATGATCTGGATGGGAGGGGCTGGCGCAACCTTATCACTGGTTATCGCGATGCTGATTTTTGCCCGCAGTAAAAACATGCGGGAAGTGGCCCGACTGGGAGCCGGGGCATCGATTTTCAATATTAACGAACCGATTCTGTTCGGCCTGCCGGTGATCATGAACCCCATCATGCTTATCCCGTTCAACCTGGTGCCTCTGGTGTTAGTTACCATCCAGTACGTCGCGATGAAAATCGGGGCGGTCGCCGTCACTACCGGGGTGTTCATCCCGTGGACACTGCCGCCGGTGATCAGTGGCTTTATCGTCACAGGCCATCTCAGCGGCAGCGTCATGCAACTCATTAATTTACTGATTGGCGCAATGCTCTATCTGCCCTTCATGCGCATTGTCGATAAACAATACCGCGCGGCGGAAATCGCCACACTGACCCAAAACGAGAGCACACCCGTTAAACAGGAGTAAAACATGTGGGGAATTATCGCCACCTGGCGAATGGCGCTTGAAGGCGTTACGGAGTCCGCTGGTGCACTGGCTGCAGGGCAACCGACGGCCAGCGCGGTAGTCGATGCCGTTGCCGCAGTTGAGGACTTCCCATTGTACAAATCCGTTGGCTACGGTGGACTGCCAACCGAAAATGGTGAGGTGGAACTGGATGCCGCGTTCATGGATGGCGACACGCTGGCGTTTGGTGCCGTGGGAAATCTCGTGGATATCGCGAACCCGGTACGCGTAGCGCACGCCCTGAGCCGACAGCGCTATAACAGCCTGCTTGTCGGCCAGGGCGCTCGTGAGTGGGCGCTAAGTCAGGGATTTGCTGAAAAAACCATGCTTACCGATCGCGCCATCCAGCACTATCGCAAGCGCTGTCGCGAAACGCTGGATAAGGGGCTGAGTCCTTATGACGGCCACGATACTGTCGGAATCATCGGGCTGGACGTACACGGTTCGATGAGCGTGGCAACCTCCACCAGCGGTCTGTTTATGAAAAAACGCGGCCGCCTGGGAGATTCACCGATTATTGGCTCCGGCTTCTACTGTGACAGCCAAATCGGCGCCGCGACCGCCACTGGCGTTGGCGAAGACCTGATGAAAGGCTGTACCAGCTACGAAATCGTCCGCCGTATGGCACAAGGCATGACGCCGCAGCAAGCAGCGGATTCGGTGGTTTTTGAACTTGAGGATAACCTGATGTCCCGCTTTGGTCGGGTGGGTGATTTATCTGTCGTCTGTATGAATAACCGGGGAGAGTTTGGCGCGGCGACGAATATCAAAACCTTCTCGTTTACCGTTGCCACAGCCAGCCACCCGCTCACCGTCTATCTCGCAGAACGCCGGCACGAAAAAACCCATTACCAGCCTGTCGATGCGGCATGGATGCAGGCCTATGCGGCACGGATCCGTGCGCCAATAGAGGAAGAATAATGATTACCTGTCAGTTGATTCATTCCCTTTCAGAGGCGCAACCCAACGCGCATTTGATTGCCCGGACCACAAGCCAACAGTTACCGGACTCCGCGCTGATAAACGAAATGCGCGCAACGGGCAACACGGCGGACACCTGTTTTGGCTGCGCCCCTTTCAAACGCATCACTCTCATTCCGTCAGCGCTGTGGCAGGATAATCTGACAAACGGTTTGCTGAATGCGCTGCGTCCACTGTTCGTCACACCGGTCAGTGCCCACGTTATTATTGATGTCCGCGACATTCACGAAGCCGTGCTGCTTCAGGTTCTACGTTTTCTGTTCAATCAGGCCTATCGTCTGGACTGTCTGCAACTGAAAACAGCAGACAACGCGACAGTGCGACTCTCTCACATCGACGCGCTTTGCTTACCCGAGCAGCAGGAAGCGTTAGAGGACATTTTTCGTCAACAGCAGGCCATTGCCAACGGAATGGTCGCCGCCCGCCGCCTGGCGGATATCCCATCCGAACAGTGTACGCCGCAGTTCGTTGTCGAAGAGGCCCAACGTCTCTGCGCGGCCTACCCTGATTTGCGCTGCGAAGTGCTGGATGAGCAGGCTATCGTCGCGCAAGGTCTTGGCCTGCTGCATGCGGTGGGGAAAGGCTCAAACCGTCCTCCCCGCCTGTTGGCGATTCACTACGACGGCGTCAGCAGCGGCCCCGTCCGCTGCTATGTCGGAAAAGGCATCACCTTCGACACCGGCGGTCTGTGGCTGAAAGAAGGCGCGGGCATGTACACCATGAAGTACGACATGTGCGGCGCGGCAAATGTGTTGGGCCTGTTGCTTACCACAGCAGAGTTAAATTTACCGGTGCGCATGATGGGCGTACTGGCGCTGGCAGAAAATGCCATCGGACCGAATGCCATGCAACCGGGCAGCGTGGCGCGCGCCTGTAACGGTATGACGGTGGAGATCAACAACACCGACGCCGAAGGGCGACTGGTGCTCGCAGACGCCATCGCCTGGGCCAGCCAGCGCCATCCACAGGCGCGTTATATCATCGATATGGCGACCTTAACTGGCGCAGTGGTGAAAGCGCTGGGCTATGAGTTGAGCGGGTTGATGACCCAGGATAGCGGGCTGCGCGCGGCATTAACGGTTGCCGGTGAACAGAGTGGTGATGAAGTCTGGTCGCTGCCACTGGATGCACGCTTGAAAAAACAAACGGAGAGTGCGATTGCCGATCTCTGTAATACGCCGACTAACAACGCAGCAATCAGCGCGTCAGCGGCCTGGCTGCTGCATCATTTTTGTCCGGCAAATATTCCGTGGGCGCATCTCGACGTCAGCGGTACGGCGTTGTGGCGCGAAGGAGGAAGAAGCGTGGCGTCGGGCAGGCCCATCCCACTGCTGATGCAGCATTTGCTTAACGATCTGGCTATTGAGGAGTAAACCCCGGCGTAACGGCGTTTGTTCGCCAGCGGATGCCTGATGGCGCTGCGCTTATCAGGCCTACCGTGATACGTAACCTTATATTCCGGCTAGAGCTTTAGGATCTCTTTTACGAACGGAATGGTTAATTTGCGCTGCGCGGTGATGGACGCGTGATCAAGCTGATCGAGTGTCATAAACAGCGTGCGCATTTCCCGGTCGAGCCGCTTGAGCAAGAAACGCCCCACGTCTTCCGGGAGTTCAAATCCACGCAGTCGGGCGCGCAACTGCAGCGCCTGCAATTTGTCTTCATCCGACAGCGGTTGCAGCTTGTAGATTTGTCCCCAGTCCAGACGCGAGGCCAGATCGGGTAACCCCAGTTTTAACTGGCGCGGCGGACGATCGCCGGTGATCAGCAATCGCGTTTTTCCGGATTCCAGAATGCGGTTGTAGAGGTCAAAAATGGCCATCTCCCACAGTTCGTCCCCGGCAACGCATTCGATATTGTCGATGCAGACTAACGACAGATGTTCCATCCCGTCGAGCACTTCCGGTACAAACCAGGTGCGTTTGTCCAGCGGCACATAACCGACCGCATCGCCACGCTGAGACAGTTCAGCACAGGCAGCGTGCAGCAAATGGCTGCGACCCGCGCCTTCACGCGACCAGAGATAGATGTATCCGCTATGCTCCTGACGCAGCACATTTTGCAGTGCGGCCAGTAAAGAGGCGTTATCCCCCGGCCAGAAACTTGCGAACGTTTCGTCGTCAGGAAGATAAAGTGGCAAAGAGAGCTGTGCCGGTGTGTTCAGAGAGACCTCAATCCAGATTTCATTCAATCGCGATGAGTTTATCACAGAATTCTATCGTGTTAGAACCGGGCAGCATCACTGCCCGGCTCCCCTATTACTGCTGCGGCGTATCCGCATCTTCCGCGTCCAGCACCACTTCTTCCGGGCGCAGGACAGAGATCAGCTTGAAGATAAGACTCAGCGCGATCCCGACGATGGTCGCCAGCGCCATCCCTTTCAGCTCCGCCGCACCAATGTGCACCTTCGCACCACTGACGCCGATGATCAGGATAACGGAGGTCAGGATCAGGTTCTGTGCCTTGTTGTAATCCACTTTCGATTCAATCAGCACGCGAATACCGGACGCGCCAATCACCCCGTACAACAGCAATGACACCCCGCCCATTACCGGCAGTGGGATGATCTGGATCGCCGCCGCCAGTTTGCCAACGCAGGAGAGCAGAATAGCGAAAATCGCCGCACCGCCGATCACCCAGGTACTGTAAACCCGCGTGATGGCCATTACGCCAATGTTCTCACCGTAAGTGGTGTTCGGCGTGGATCCAAAGAAGCCGGAAATCACCGTCGACAGACCGTTGGCAAACATCGAGCGATGCAGGCCCGGATCGCGAACCAGATCTTTTTTGACGATGTTCGCTGTCACCACCAGGTGACCAACGTGTTCGGCAATCACCACCAGCGCCGCAGGCAGAATGGTCAGAATAGCGAACCACTCAAAGCGAGGGGTGTAGAAGGTCGGCAGTGCAAACCAGTGCGCTTCGGCAATCGGTGTGGTATCAACCACGCCCATCGCAAACGACAGCGCGTAACCTGCCAGCACCCCAATCAGGATAGGGATGATTGCGAGGAAACCGCGGAACAGCACCGAGCCGAACACGGTCACCGCCAGCGTCACCATCGAGATAATGATGGTCTTAGAATCCGCAGTTTGTCCTTCCGCTGGCAACAGTCCAGCCATACCGGCGGCAACACCCGCCAGCTCCAGACCGATGACGGCAACGATTGCGCCCATTGCCGCAGGAGGAAACATGACGTCCAGCCAGCCGGTACCGGCTTTCTTCACAATGAAAGAAACCAGGCAGAACAGCACACCACACATGATGAAGCCACCCAGCGCCACTTCGTATCCCAACGGCAGCAGTAGCAAAACCGGCGAGATAAAAGCGAAGCTTGAACCTAAATAGGCAGGGATTTTTCCTTTACAGATAAAGAGATACAGCAACGTCCCGATCCCGTTGAATAACAACACGGTGGCCGGGTTGATATGAAACAGAACTGGCACCAGCACGGTTGCGCCAAACATGGCGAACAGGTGCTGCAAACTAAGCGGGATTGTCTGTAAAAGCGGCGGTCTTTCACTCACCCCGATAGCACGGCGCGTCATAGTGTTTTCCTCTGAGTGTGTTTGTTATGAGTCGTTGAGTTGTTTTATTCAAAAAAAAGCCGACTCTTAAAGTCGGCTATTTATTAGTTATTCACTTACTTCGTACCAAAAATCTTATCGCCAGCATCACCAAGCCCCGGAATAATATATCCGTGCTCGTTCAATCCCTGGTCGATCGATGCGGTGTACAGTTCCACATCCGGATGCGCTTTTTCCAGCGCGGCGATGCCTTCCGGTGCCGCAACCAGCACCAGCACTTTGATGCTGCTGCAGCCCGCTTTTTTCAGCAGATCGATGGTTGCGATAACGGAACCCCCGGTCGCCAGCATCGGGTCGACAATCAGCGCCATGCGCTCGTCAATATGAGAAACCAGCTTCTGGAAGTACGGGACCGGCTCCAGCGTCTCTTCGTTACGGTACATGCCGACCACGCTGATACGCGCGCTTGGCACGTTTTCCAGCACGCCGTCCATCATCCCCAGGCCTGCGCGCAGGATAGGCACAACGGTAATTTTTTTGCCTTTGATTTGGTCCACTTCGACCGGACCATTCCAGCCTTCAATGGTCACTTTTTCAGTTTCCAGGCCGGCAGTCGCTTCGTAGGTCAGCAGACTGCCTACTTCCGAGGCGAGTTCACGAAAGCGTTTGGTGCTGATATCGTTCTCACGCATCAGACCCAGCTTGTGTTTGACGAGTGGGTGTTTGACTTCCACGATCTTCATACTCTTCTCCTTTCCTCAGACGAGTGGCAACCACAAAAAAATCGCCGGATTATACCGCTTTTCCTCTCTGGCGCAACATAAGGTATGCATGACCTGGATCAAGCAAAGTGGTATACGTTTGGGTGATGAGTATAAAACACGCCCCGCACTCTGTGCGGGGCTGAGTATCAAGTGACTGAAATCAGAGGGATTCACCGTTGCTTTTTATCACCTGTTGATACCAGGCGAAAGATTTTTTGGGCCGCCGCGCCAGCGTCCCACTACCGTCATTATTTTTATCGACGTAGATAAACCCGTAGCGCTTTTTCATTTCGCCCGTTCCCGCAGAGACCAGATCGATGCATCCCCATGGGGTGTAGCCCATCAGATCCACCCCGTCCTCTTCCACCGCTTTTTTCATCTCGCGAATGTGCGCAGCCATGTACTCAATACGATAGCTGTCGTCTACGGTGCCGTCCGGTTGCTGAACATCAATCGCGCCAAAGCCGTTCTCAACGATAAACAACGGGAGCTGGTAGTGATCCCAGAACCAGTTCAGCGAATAACGCAGTCCCACCGGATCAATCTGCCAGCCCCAGTCCGATTTCGGTACGTAGGGGTTGGAAACCAGGCTTTTACTCTCGTCATAATCGAGCTGCGGGTTATCGTCCGTCGCTTTGGTAGCAAACGACATGTAGTAGCTGAAGCCGATGTAATCCACACAGCCTTCAGACAGAGCAACGCGGTCTTCCTCAGTCATATCGAGGGTAAACTCGCGGCGGGCAAAATAGTTGAGGATATGCTGCGGATATTTCCCCCGCACATGCACGTCGGTAAACCAGTAGCGACGATGCATAGCATTCATCGCCATCATCATGTCGTTCGGCGCACAGGTTAGTGGGTAGATGGGGCACATGGCAATCATGCAGCCAATCTGCAACGACGGGTTAATGTCTCGTGCCGCCTTCACCGCCAGCGCGCTGGCCACCAGTTCGTAATGTGCCGCCTGGAACATTACCGGTTCACGATCTTCGCCGGGCTGATACTTCAGGCCGGAGTTTGTAAACGGCGCAAAGTCTTCATGGAAATTGGCCTGGTTGTTGATCTCATTGAAGGTCATCCAGTACTTCACTTTGTGCTGATAGCGGGTAAAGACCACTTTTGCGAAGCGGACAAAAAAGTCGATCAGCTTGCGGTTGCGCCAGCCGCCATACTCCGTCACCAGATGGTAGGGCATTTCGAAATGCGACAGGGTAATCACCGGCTCAATGCCGTATTTCAGGCATTCATCAAACAAATCATCATAAAATTGCAGTCCAGCCTCGTTTGGCTGCGTTTCATCCCCGCGCGGGAAAATACGTGTCCAGGCAATGGAGGTGCGAAAACATTTAAAGCCCATTTCCGCGAACAGCCTGATGTCCTCTTTATAGCGGTGATAGAAGTCGATCGCTTCGTGGTTTGGATAGTTTTTTCCTGGCAGCACGCCATCGGTGATTTCACGCGCCACGCCGTGAGCCCCCGCCGTCATGACGTCGGCAACGCTGACGCCTTTTCCGCCTTCCTGCCAGCCGCCCTCGAGTTGGTGAGCCGCAACCGCCCCACCCCACATGAAATTCGCATTAAATCCAGACATAGTTTCCCTCGTTGATTCGCAATGACAAAACAGAAACCGGTTTCAGTAAGATACTGAGCAATCCCATCAATGCTTTCAAGGAGGAAACTGAACCCGGTTTCATTTTCGTGGCTCAGGTCATAAAAACGAACCATTGCGGAGAAAATGCAGCAAAAATCGACAGATAAAAACGGATGTAACGCAGGCTAGCAAACGTTTGCTTTCCCTGTTAGAATTGCGCCGAATTTTACTTTTACCGTAAGAAAACGTGGGGAACCAGGCAGTGACCGATAAAACCTCTCTTAGCTACAAAGATGCCGGTGTTGATATTGACGCGGGTAATGCTCTGGTGGATCGAATCAAAGGCGTAGTGAAGAAAACTCGCCGCCCGGAAGTAATGGGTGGTCTGGGTGGTTTCGGTGCGCTGTGCGCATTGCCGCAAAAATATCGTGAACCGGTACTGGTTTCCGGCACTGATGGCGTAGGGACAAAACTGCGTCTGGCGATGGATCTGAAACGTCACGATACCATCGGTATCGATCTCGTGGCGATGTGCGTCAACGACCTGGTGGTTCAGGGTGCTGAACCGCTGTTTTTCCTCGACTACTATGCCACCGGCAAACTGGATGTGGATACCGCCGCCAGCGTGATTCAGGGTATCGCGGAAGGTTGTCTGCAGTCTGGCTGTGCGCTGGTCGGCGGGGAAACCGCTGAAATGCCCGGGATGTACCACGGTGAAGATTATGACGTCGCCGGTTTCTGCGTCGGCGTGGTAGAAAAATCAGAAATCATCGACGGTTCTAAAGTGACCGATGGCGATGTGCTGATTGCGTTGGGTTCCAGCGGCCCGCACTCCAACGGTTACTCACTGGTGCGTAAAATTGTCGACGTCAGCGGTTGCGATCCGCAAACCACGGATCTGGAAGGTAAACCACTGGCCGATCACCTGCTGGCACCGACCCGTATCTACGTGAAATCAATTCTGGAACTGATCGAGAAGGTTGATGTGCACGCGATTGCGCACCTGACCGGCGGCGGCTTCTGGGAAAACATTCCGCGCGTCCTGCCGGACAACACGCAGGCGGTGATCGATGAGTCCTCCTGGCAGTGGCCAGCCGTCTTTAACTGGCTGCAGAACGCCGGTAACGTCAGCCAGCATGAAATGTATCGTACCTTCAACTGCGGCGTCGGCATGGTCATTGCCCTGCCAGCGGCGGAAGTGGACAACGCCCTTGCCCTGCTGAAGGCCAAAGGTGAAGATGCATGGAAGATTGGTGTCATCAAAGCGTCTGACTCCGCGCAGCGCGTGGTTATTGAATAATGAATATTGTGGTGCTTATTTCCGGTAACGGAAGCAATTTGCAGGCGATTATTGATGCCTGCAAAGCGAAGAAAATCAACGGCACCCTGCGGGCAGTATTCAGCAACAAGGCCGACGCGTTCGGCCTTGAGCGAGCGAGAAAAGCGGCAATCCCGGCCCATACGCTGACGGCCGATCAGTTTTCCAGTCGTGAAGCGTTTGACCGCGAACTGATCCTTGAGATTGACGCTTATGCGCCTGACGTCGTCGTGCTGGCCGGTTTTATGCGTATTCTGAGCCCGGCGTTTGTCGCGCACTACAGCGGACGGTTGCTGAATATTCACCCTTCTCTGCTGCCCAAATACCCCGGTTTGCACACCCATCGTCAGGCGCTGGAAAATGGCGATGAGGAACACGGCACGTCGGTCCACTTTGTCACTGACGAACTCGACGGCGGGCCGGTCATTTTGCAGTCCAAAGTCCCGGTCTTTGAAGGCGACGACGAAGATGAAATCACCGCTCGCGTTCAGGTACAGGAACACGCCATTTACCCACTGGTGGTCAGTTGGTTTGTGGAAGGGCGACTGAAAATGCACGATAATGCCGCCTGGCTGGACGGTGTTCGCCTGCCGCCGCAGGGCTACGCTGCCGACGAATAAAACCGTGCCGGATATCGGACGTCATCCCTTATCCGGCCTGCTGTTCTCTTCAAACCTCCCGTCCCCCTTCCCCTTTGCGATCATACGGTTTATTGTCATACTTTTCTGGCACAGTTGGACATCCGAGCGCAATGCTCGCCATAATAATCAGGCAGTGTCCCGTGAATAAAACGGAGTATAAGTATTAATGGGTCAGGAAAAGCTATACATCGAGAAAGAGCTGAGCTGGTTGGCGTTCAACGAACGTGTGCTCCAGGAAGCTGCGGATAAATCAAACCCGCTGATTGAACGGATGCGTTTCTTAGGCATCTATTCCAATAACCTGGATGAATTCTACAAAGTTCGTTTCGCAGAACTCAAACGCCGCATCATCATCAGTGAAGAACAGGGTTCAAATTCGCATTCTCGCCACCTGTTAGGCAAAATCCAGTCCCGCGTGCTGAAAGCCGACCAGGAATTCGATGGCTTGTATAACGAACTGCTGCTGGAGATGGCGCGTAATCAGATCTTCCTGATTAACGAGCGTCAGCTGTCAGTCAATCAACAAAGCTGGCTGCGCCACTACTTCAAACAGTATCTGCGCCAGCACATTACCCCGATTTTAATTAACCGCGAGACGGATCTGGTACAGTTCCTGAAGGATGACTACACCTATCTGGCGGTTGAAATTATTCGCGGCGACACCATTCGCTATGCGCTGCTGGAAATTCCGTCTGACAAGGTTCCACGTTTTGTGAATCTGCCGCCGGAAGCCCCACGTCGTCGCAAGCCGATGATCTTGCTGGACAACATTCTGCGCTACTGCCTGGACGATATCTTTAAGGGCTTCTTTGATTACGACGCGCTGAACGCCTATTCCATGAAGATGACCCGTGACGCCGAGTACGATCTGGTTCACGAGATGGAATCCAGTCTGATGGAACTCATGTCCTCCAGCCTGAAACAGCGTCTGACCGCCGAGCCAGTGCGTTTTGTCTATCAGCGCGACATGCCTAATGCGCTGGTCGAAGTCCTGCGCGAGAAGCTGACGATTTCACGCTACGACTCTATCGTTCCCGGCGGGCGCTATCACAACTTTAAAGATTTCATTAATTTTCCCAATGTGGGCAAAGCGAATCTGGTGAATAAGCCGCTCCCGCGTCTGCGCCACGTCTGGTTTGATAAAGAGAAATTCCGTAACGGATTTGACGCCATTCGCGAACGTGATGTGCTGCTCTACTATCCGTATCACACCTTTGAACACGTACTGGAACTGTTGCGTCAGGCATCGTTTGACCCCAGCGTGTTGGCGATCAAAATCAACATCTACCGCGTCGCGAAAGACTCACGCATCATCGACGCTATGATCCACGCCGCCCATAACGGTAAAAAAGTCACAGTGGTGGTGGAACTGCAGGCGCGTTTTGACGAAGAGGCGAACATCCACTGGGCAAAGCGCCTGACGGAAGCAGGCGTTCACGTGATCTTCTCTGCGCCAGGCTTAAAAATTCACGCCAAGCTGTTCCTGATTTCGCGTAAAGAAGGCGAAGAGGTGGTGCGGTACGCCCATATCGGCACCGGCAACTTCAACGAAAAAACCGCCCGCCTGTATACCGACTATTCGCTGCTGACCGCCGATGCGCGGATCACCAACGAAGTCCGCCGGGTGTTCAATTTTATCGAGAACCCGTATCGCCCGGTGGCGTTCGATTATCTGCTGGTCTCACCGCAAAACTCGCGTCGCCTGCTGTATGAGATGATCGATCGTGAAATCGCCAACGCCCAGCAGGGACTGCCCTCCGGCATCACATTGAAGCTGAATAACCTGGTGGATAAAGGGTTGGTCGATCGACTGTACGCCGCATCCAGCTCCGGTGTGGCGGTGAATCTGTTGATTCGCGGCATGTGCTCGCTCATTCCGAATCTGGAAGGCATCAGCGATAATATCCGCGTCATCAGTATTGTGGACCGTTATCTTGAGCATGACCGGGTGTACATCTTCGAGAACGGCGGCGACAAGCAGGTTTATCTCTCCTCCGCAGACTGGATGACGCGCAATATCGACTATCGCATTGAGGTGGCGACGCCGCTTCTCGACCCGCGCCTGAAGCAACAGGTGCTGGATATTGTTGACATCCTGTTCAGCGATACGGTAAAAGCCCGCTACATCGATAAAGAACTGAGTAATCGCTACGTGCCGCGTGGAAACCGCCGCAAAGTGCAGTCGCAGTTGGCTATTTACGACTATATCAAATCACTCGAACAATCTGACTAACGCTATGCCAATACATGATAAGACCCCACGACCGCAGGAGTTTGCGGCGGTCGACCTTGGTTCAAACAGTTTTCACATGGTGATTGCCCGTGTGGTGGATGGCGCCATGCAGATTATTGGCCGCCTGAAGCAGCGCGTGCATCTCGCGGATGGTCTCGGCGAAGACAATATGCTGAGCGAAGAGGCGATGGAGCGTGGCTTAAGCTGCCTGTCGCTGTTCGCTGAACGCCTTCAGGGGTTCGCCCCCTCCAGCGTCTGTATTGTCGGCACGCATACGCTTCGTCAGGCGCAAAACGCCACCGATTTTCTCAAACGCGCGGAAAAGGTGATCCCTTATCCGATCGAAATCATTTCCGGTAATGAAGAAGCGCGCCTGATCTTTATGGGTGTGGAGCATACGCAACCGGAGAAAGGCCGCAAGCTGGTCATCGACATTGGCGGTGGCTCGACGGAACTGGTCATTGGCGAAAACTTCGAACCAAAGCTGGTTGAAAGCCGTCGTATGGGCTGTGTCAGTTTTGCTCAGATCTATTTCCCCGGTGGAGTCATTAGCCAGGAGAACTTCCAGCGCGCCAGAATGGCGGCGGCGCAGAAGCTTGAAACCTTGACCTGGCAATTCCGCATTCAGGGCTGGAACGTCGCATTGGGGGCCTCCGGCACCATCAAAGCCGCGCATGAAGTGCTCCTGGCAATGGGCGAGAAAGACGGCTTCATCACGCCTGAGCGTCTGGACAGGCTGGTTGGCGAGCTGCTGCAACACCGTAGTTTCGAGTCGCTAAGCCTGCCGGGGTTATCTGAAGAGCGAAAAGCGGTCTTTGTTCCGGGTCTGGCAATTTTGTGCGGTGTTTTTGATGCGCTGGCGATCAACGAGTTACGTCTTTCCGATGGCGCGCTACGCGAAGGCGTGTTGTACGAAATGGAAGGTCGCTTCCGCCATCAGGATGTTCGCAGCCGCACCGCCAGCAGCCTGGCGAATCAGTACAACATCGACAGCGAGCAGGCTCGACGCGTGCTGGAAACCACCATGCAGATGTATGAACAATGGCAGGCACAGCAGCCGAAGCTGGCGCATCCTCAGCTTGAGGCGCTGCTGAAATGGGCGGCAATGCTGCATGAGGTTGGGCTGAACATCAATCACAGTGGCCTGCACCGCCACTCGGCGTATATTCTGCAAAACAGCGATCTGCCTGGTTTTAATCAGGAGCAGCAAACCATGATGGCCACGCTGGTTCGCTACCATCGTAAAGCGGTTAAGCTGGACGATCTCCCCCGTTTTACGCTGTTTAAGAAGAAGCAGTTCCTGCCGCTCATTCAACTGCTACGTCTTGGCGTGCTGCTGAACAACCAGCGTCAGGCTACTACCACGCCACCCACGCTGACGCTCATCACCGACGACAACCACTGGACCCTGCGTTTCCCTCATGACTGGTTCAGCCAGAACGCGCTGGTTTTGCTCGATCTGGAAAAAGAACAGCAGTACTGGGAAGGCGTGACCGGCTGGCGTTTGAAAATCGAAGAAGAACATTCACCGGAAATCGCTGCGTGAAACACACTCAGGTGCCAGTGACTGGCACCTGCTCTTTCAGCGTCTCGCTTAACGGTCGCGGCATACCGATTAAATATCCCTGCATGTAGTCAATCCCCAGCGAAATCGCTGCACGGCGAATCTCCTCGCTTTCAACAAATTCAGCGACCACCTGCATTTTCTTCATTCGCGCCAGATGACAGATCGAGGCCACGATCTGATAGTCGAGGCTATTCGAAACGATATTGCGGATGAAACTGCCATCAATCTTCAGAATATTGGCGTTAACGTTTTTTAGCCTTGCATAGCTGGCATAACCTGTACCGAAGTCATCAATGGCGATTTGGCAGCCCAACTGTTGCAGGTTTTGCAGCGTGGTTTCCGCCTGCCCGGCATTCATCAACGCCTGACTTTCCGTCACTTCAAAAATCAATTGCCATGCTTCTATCTGGTATTTGCTCAGCAGTTTACTGATATCCTGCGCAAACCTGGCCCGACAGACAGAGGACGCCGACAGATTAAGCGCAAAGCGACGGGCAGGCATCTGCGCACGATTCTCCGCCATAAAGCGTAACGTGTGTTCGATAACCCAGAGATCGATTCTGGATGAGAGACCAAACTCATGCGCGACGGGCAGAAAGGTATCAGGGCTAATCATGCCACCGTCATCGTCCAGCAATCGCAGTAAGATCTCATGATAAACATCGCCGCGAAGCCCTTCGATTGGCTGCGCCATCAGACAAAAACGGTCATGCTCCAGCGCATGCTGCAACCGGTTCATCATCGCGACTTTGTCTCTCAGATTGCGCTGCATATTCATGGCGCCACTACGCTCTAAATTCTCTGGCGTATTGGTCATGATGGACAACTCAGCAATGGTGCTCAACTCACCCAGCAACAAGTAGATGTGGTTTACCGGGGAACGTACGTAACAATAACTCATCCCCACCTGCGGCTGGAACGTCATGCCATCCCAGACAAACCGGAATGTCTTGATATGTTCATCCAACGCTTCAATACGTTGCTGATGCGACTCTGTATTCAAGCGCAGCAACAGGTCAGGACCGGACATTTGATAAACATGCTCATCTGGCCCCAATTTTTCGGCTATCCAGTGGGATAATTGCTGCTTGTACTGAATACGCAGCATAATTCCGTAATTCTTAACCAGAAATTCCAGTTCAGGAACGCGCAGGAAGCACAGTGCTGACCAGGGGGTACTTCTCAGCGCGCGGTTGAGTGCGCGAAGATTAGGAAGATGGACCACCGGATCAAGAAACGCAAGGCGGCGGGCACGCCCGCTCACAATCCGCTGGCGCGTCGCCAGTACCGCCATGTAATTCACAATAAAAGAAAAAACCAGGAAACTGGAAGAGGTAATCGCCAGTTGCACATCGTAACCCGAATAAAAGGGCGTATAACTTTTGTAATTATGAATCGCAATGATTAAAACCGGGGCCCACAGCAGCGATATGAAACGATAACCATAACGCATCGCTCCCCATAACATCACCGGGAGTAATAACGACATCGTATAGTTTGTACTGAAAATTGAACTATTTTCATTCAATGGCATACACAGCAAAGACATTAATGCAAACAATACCAACAGCCAAATAATGAGCTCTTTTTGTGAGGCCTTGGCATCAAATTGTAATTTTAACTGTGAATAATAGCTGCGCAAATGCAACGGATTACGAATAACACGAATAATAAAATAGAAAAGCGGTACACCAATCAAGTTTCCCACCAGAATGCCCTGGTAGTTTATTAATGCGTTGATGTTAAACGGTGTTACCCCCATTAAGCTCAGTTTACTTTCATACATCCCCACAAAGGCAGCAAACTGGAAAAGCACCAGAAAAAGCGTCGCAGGACAAAAAACCTGCCAAAAAATGCGCGGGAAAACCAGATGCGCCTCACCATGAGAAATATTATTACGCCGGGGCGTAAAGACGCGGTAACCGCCCCAACTGAGCACGATAGCAATAAGAAAATGCACAATAATAGGTAGCGTTTCCGCCAACCCAACCTGAGGATATTTGCGAATAAAAATCGCCAGAATAATTCCGGGTAATGCAGCCCAACCGAAAAAAATCATCAGGCTCATCATGAGCGATAACGGTAAAAAGAAAAGGATAACGTCCCCGGTAGCCACATGCGCATAGGTATTCATTTGGCTCACAAGCGGTAAAAACAGGGAAGGTAAAATCAGAGGAAGTCCCCACCACTTATCTCTGATTGCAATATAACGTTTATTCAGTCGCATAGATGCTCAGCGGAACCCCCAAAATCCTGACGGGGGTGTATCAGACAGGCATCCCACCTGACGTCAAATTAAGATGAAAAATTCACCATACATGTCGCACCGATTTTAGTTATCAATAGAAAGTAAATTTTGACGTATATCAAATAATTTAGTCCCCATTAATCAATTATTACCTTTATTTCACTGCGTTATCATTTTCACATTATTAATGCAAATAATGTAATTAATTTCCATAACACCAGAATATGAATCAACTGACGCAATTTTACATAATCAGTAATTGACCCGTCCGACACAGTATGCCTTAATGTACTCATCGCCCGAATGGGCATCCCTTAAGGAACCTTTTGTGAGTCAGGCAACCAGTATGCGAAGACGACATCGATTTAACAGTCGCATGACCCGTATCGTATTGCTTATCAGCTTTATCTTCTTTTTTGGACGCTTTGTCTACTCTTCTATCGGTGCCTGGCATCATCATCAGGACAAAAAAGACGCGCAACAGTCCAGCCTCTCTGTCGAAACGCCTGCTCAACGTTAATCCTTTTATTCCAGACAGACGTCATTTGGTATTCTCTGTGCCCGGATAAAACAAAAAACCCCCTGTATAAACAGAGGGTTTTGTCGACTACGCGTCAGCGACGTGGAGGGATATTTACTCCCATTCGATCGTGGCGGGCGGCTTACCGCTGATATCATACACGACGCGTGAAATACCATTCACTTCGTTGATGATTCGGTTAGATACGCGGCCCAGGAAGTCATACGGCAGGTGCGCCCAGTGTGCAGTCATAAAGTCGATAGTTTCGACCGCACGCAGAGAAACCACCCAGTCGTATTTACGACCATCGCCCATCACGCCAACAGAGCGAACCGGCAGGAACACGGTGAACGCCTGGCTCACTTTGTTGTACAGGTCGGCTTTGTGCAGTTCTTCAATGAAGATAGCGTCCGCACGACGCAGCAGGTCGCAGTACTCTTTCTTCACTTCGCCCAGCACGCGTACGCCAAGACCCGGGCCCGGGAACGGGTGACGGTAGAGCATGTCGTACGGCAGGCCCAGTTCCAGAC
Organism: Citrobacter amalonaticus Y19; assembly: GCF_000981805.1. Taxonomy (NCBI): domain Bacteria; kingdom Pseudomonadati; phylum Pseudomonadota; class Gammaproteobacteria; order Enterobacterales; family Enterobacteriaceae; genus Citrobacter; species Citrobacter amalonaticus. Next base: position 2,980,534 of record NZ_CP011132.1, read on the forward strand.
CAATTTTGCGCACTTCGTCTTTGAACAGCTCTTTCAGCGGCTCAACCAGCCCCATCTTCATCTCTTTCGGCAGGCCGCCGACGTTATGGTGAGATTTGATGACGTGTGCTTTACCGGTCGCAGAGGCAGCAGATTCGATAACGTCCGGATAGATGGTGCCCTGCGCCAGCCATTTCACATCTTCCAGTTTCAGCGCTTCTTCGTCGAAGACTTCAACAAAGACGCGGCCAATAATCTTACGTTTCGCTTCCGGATCGTTCTCGCCTTTCAGCGCAGTCAGGAAACGTTCTTCCGCCGGAACGTGAATAATGTTCAGACCAAAGTGGTCACCAAACATGTCCATCACCTGCTCAGCTTCATTCAGACGCAGCAGACCGTTATCAACGAAGACACAGGTCAGGTTTTTACCGATCGCGCGGTGCAACAGCATCGCGGTGACAGAAGAATCCACGCCGCCAGAAAGGCCGAGGATCACTTTGTCATTGCCTACCTGCTGACGAATACGCTCGACGGCGTCATCGATGATTTTTGCCGGCGTCCACAGGGCTTCACACTGGCAGATGTCGCGCACAAAACGCTCCAGCATGCGCATTCCTTGACGGGTGTGAGTGACTTCCGGGTGGAACTGAACGCCGTAGAAGCGTTTTTCTTCGTTTGCCATAATGGCAAACGGGCAGGTTTCGGTGCTGGCAACGGTAACGAAGTCGGACGGGATTGCCGTCACTTTATCGCCGTGACTCATCCACACGTCCAGCAGCGGTTTGCCATCAGCGGTCAGGGAGTCTTCGATACCGCGAACCAGCGCGCTGTCGGTCACCACTTCAACCTGCGCATAGCCGAATTCACGCTCCGTCGAACCTTCAACATGGCCGCCCAACTGCATCGCCATCGTCTGCATGCCATAGCACACGCCGAAGACCGGAACGCCAGCTTCGAAAACGTATTGCGGTGCACGCGGGCTGTTTTCTTCAGTGGTGCTTTCCGGACCACCAGAAAGAATGATACCGCTAGGATTAAACTCGCGAATCTGTGCTTCAGTCACATCCCACGCCCACAGTTCGCAGTAAACGCCAAGTTCACGCACGCGACGTGCAACCAGTTGTGTGTACTGCGATCCGAAATCAAGGATGAGAATGCGATGCTTGTGAATATTGTCTGTCATTGACGCTAATTCCGAGGCAAGTGAAACAGATTAAATAAATCGCCCGACACAAGGTCGGGCGAAGAAAATCAGGAGCCCATACGATAGTTCGGGGACTCTTTGGTGATGGTCACGTCATGAACGTGGCTTTCCTGAATACCCGCACCACTGATACGTACGAATTCCGCTTTAGTACGCAATTCATCAATAGTACCACAGCCGGTCAGCCCCATACAGGAGCGCAGGCCGCCCATCTGCTGGTGTATGATCTCTTTCAGGCGACCTTTATAGGCAACACGGCCTTCGATACCTTCCGGCACCAGTTTGTCAGCCGCGTTATCGCTCTGGAAGTAACGGTCAGAAGAGCCTTTGGACATTGCGCCCAGAGAGCCCATGCCGCGGTAGGATTTGTAAGAGCGCCCCTGGTAGAGTTCGATTTCACCCGGGGATTCTTCAGTACCTGCCAGCATAGAACCGACCATTACCGCGCTTGCGCCCGCAGCGATGGCTTTGGCGATATCACCAGAGAAACGGATACCGCCGTCCGCGATAACCGGAATACCCATGCCTTCCAGCGCTTCAACGGCATCAGACACCGCGGTTATCTGCGGAACACCCACGCCGGTCACGATACGGGTCGTACAGATGGAGCCAGGGCCGATACCCACTTTCACCGCGCTCACGCCAGCTTCCGCCAGGGCACGCGCGCCCGCGCCGGTCGCCACGTTACCGCCAATGATTTGCAGATCCGGGTATTTAGCGCGAGTTTCACGAATGCGCTGTAAAACGCCTTCTGAGTGACCATGAGAAGAGTCGATCAGCAGCACGTCAACACCGGCCGCAACCAGCGCATCAACACGCTCTTCGTTACCTGCGCCTGCGCCAACCGCAGCGCCAACGCGCAGACGACCATGCTCATCTTTACAGGAATTTGGTTTACGTTCAGCTTTCTGGAAGTCTTTCACGGTGATCATGCCGAGCAGGTGGAAGCTGTCATCGACAACCAGCGCTTTCTCAACGCGTTTCTCGTGCATTTTAGACAATACGACATCACGCGCTTCGCCTTCGCGAACGGTGACCAGACGCTCTTTCGGCGTCATATAAACACTGACAGGTTGGCTCAGATCGGTCACAAAACGCACGTCACGACCGGTGATAATCCCGACCAGTTCATTGTCTTGTGTCACCACCGGGTAGCCAGCAAAACCATTGCGTTCAGTCAGTTCTTTCACTTCACGCAGGGTCGTGGTTGGCAGAACGGTTTGCGGGTCGGTTACCACGCCAGATTCATGTTTTTTCACGCGGCGAACTTCTTCCGCCTGACGTTCAATCGACATGTTTTTATGGATAAAACCGATGCCGCCTTCCTGTGCCAGCGCAATTGCGAGGCGCGCTTCAGTCACGGTGTCCATTGCTGCGGAAAGCATAGGAATGTTCAGACGAATGGTTTTCGTCAACTGCGTGCTGAGGTCGGCAGTATTCGGCAGAACGGTGGAGTGAGCGGGAACGAGGAGGACGTCGTCAAACGTCAAAGCTTCTTTAGCAATACGTAGCATGGGCAATATCTCTAACCTGGGGGTGGATAAATATTGCCGTGGCATTATACAGAGCGTAATCGGTTGCATCCACACTTTTTTGCAAATAATGCTTGCGCTCCTGCTCAGGCGGGTTACTATCGATTGAATAACCTGCTGATTTAGAATTTGATCCCGCTCACATGTTATCCTCTCAGACCTCCGCAATTTTTACTGTTAGCCGCCTGAATCAGACGGTTCGTCTGCTGCTGGAACAGGAGATGGGACAGGTCTGGATCAGCGGTGAGATTTCCAATTTCTCGCAGCCGTCATCGGGGCACTGGTACTTCACGCTCAAAGATGACACTGCGCAGGTGCGCTGTGCGATGTTCCGCAACAGCAATCGTCGGGTGACCTTTCGCCCCCAGCATGGCCAGCAGGTGCTGGTTCGCGCCAATATCACCCTGTACGAGCCGCGCGGCGACTATCAGATTATCGTCGAAAGCATGCAGCCTGCCGGTGAAGGTTTGCTCCAGCAAAAGTATGAACAGTTAAAAGCCAAACTGCAGGCTGAAGGGCTTTTTGATCAGCAGCACAAGCAACCTCTCCCCTCTCCCGCCCATTGTGTGGGGGTGATCACCTCGAAGACCGGGGCCGCACTGCACGATATTCTCCATGTACTGAAACGTCGCGATCCCTCTTTGCCGGTCATTATCTATCCGACCGCCGTCCAGGGCGACGACGCGCCAGGGCAGATTGTCCGGGCTATTGAACTGGCGAATGCGCGCCAAGAGTGTGATGTTCTGATTGTCGGGCGCGGCGGCGGTTCACTAGAAGATTTATGGAGCTTCAACGACGAACGCGTCGCCCGGGCTATTTTTGCCAGCGCGATCCCCGTCGTCAGCGCGGTCGGCCACGAAACCGACGTGACGATTGCCGATTTTATTGCTGACCTCCGTGCGCCAACGCCTTCGGCCGCGGCTGAAATGGTCAGCCGGAATCAGCAGGAGTTGATGCGCCAGATCCTGTCCGCCCAGCAGCGTCTCGGCATGGCGATGGATTACTTTCTGGCGAACCGCAGTCGCCGGTTCACCCAGATTTATCACCGCCTGCAACAGCAGCATCCGCAGTTGCGTCTCGCCCGTCAGCAGACGGCGCTGGAAAGATTGCATCAGCGTATGAATGTGGCTATCGACAGCCAGGTGAAGCGTACCAGCCAGCGCCAGTCTCGCCTGGTGCAACGCCTGAACCAGCAAAGCCCTCAGCCGCGCATTCATCGGGCGCAAACCCGCATTCAGCAACTGGAATATCGTCTGGCTCAGCATGTACGTTCACGTCTCAGCTCCACGCGTGAACGCTTTGGCAACGCGGTAACGCATCTGGAAGCCGTCAGCCCACTCTCGACCCTGGCGCGTGGTTACAGCGTCTCTACCGCCACCGATGGCAAAGTACTGAAAAAAGTGAAACAGGTGAAGGCGGGTGATGTGATGACCACCCGACTGGAAGACGGCTGGGTGGAAAGCCAGATCACCGACATCAAACCGGTGAAGCAGCGCGCCCGCAAGTAAGTGGCTCTGCCCCTGTCAGAGACTGAGCCGTACCTGTTCACACGTTATGCAGCGTAAACTCAACGCGTTTTTTTGAAATCAACCCGTGACCGTTCTGGCAAAAATAATCCACCGCACCGCAGGCTTTTAACACCTGGAGCGGCTTGTGGCAGTCCGGACACTGCGCTTCAACGGCAAAGTCCGTATTACAGATTGCGCAATGGGCCGTTTCACCATTGCGTTCCAACGGGTTATGACAAACAGGACACATCAATTCCATACTACCTCCTTCACTCTCCTCTTTCGCAAAAGAGGATGCCCACCATTACTGGGGCGCTCTGTCCTGAAGATACTGACCCAATGCCTTTTCTGATGTGAAACAGGTAAAGGTCATCTTCGGGTTCCAGTAACGTTCAATCGCCCCAAAAACATCAACCGCGACTTCATCACCATTTTCAAGCTTGTACATCCCGTTTCCTTCGGCTGTCACGACCCGTATTCCGGATTTATTTTTACCAAAAGCAATCTCAGAGGGACTGACAAAGAAAAAGGTCTGCATCTTGTAACTAACATTGCCACCGCCGTTGTACTTCTCCGTGCCGTCAGCCAGACAGGAGTATACCGCCCGGCTTTTCGCCGAGTATTCAATAATGTTCACCGCAGCAGGTCGTGGCGGCGCGACAGGCGTAACGGGTACGGGTTTCTGAACGGGTTCTGCCTGGGGCTGATACTTCGCTGTCGGCGGCGGTTCGGGCAACCTTACAGGAGGCGATGCGGGTGTCGGCATCACAACAGGCGTCGCGGGCTTGTTGACTGATGGCGTATCCGCTGGCGTCGACGAGGAATTATTCAGGCCAACGATCACCAGTGCAGCCACCACGGCGAGGAGACCAAAACCGAATTTCTCCGCCTTGAATTTGTCAGACAATGACATTTTTCCAGACCGTGCCGCCGTTGTTTTAACCTGTTGTGCTGCGGCGTCCTGACGGGCGCGCTCATCTGCCTGTCGCTTCTCTTCCTGGGCCTTTTGCTCGGCCTGCTGACGAAAGTACGCCTCGTCGTAACGCCTTTTCTCTTCCGCCGCGCGCTTATTTTGCTCAGTCTGGTATTCCCGATGCTTTTGCTCTGCTTCCTGCCGCGCCCGGCGCTCGTTTGCCGCCTCCTGTCTGGCGGTTTCAGCATCCCGGCGATAGCGTTCAGATTCTGCGGAATTGTCGGCTGACGCCCCGCCACTGCCGTAAATGTCTTCCATCGTCAGCCCATAAATCGCCATATAACGACGGGCGCGACTAAACGCATTTGCGGATTCACCGTCATTAGAGGATTGTGCGGCAAGAGCCAGTAGTTTGCGGATTTTCTCGATTTGTTTTGCTTTGTCGGTCATCAGACAATCTTCTAAAGACGGGCTTCCGTGCGCCTGAGTAACGTTACCAGAATATAAACGGTAGACGGAAAGATACCAAAAAGCCCGACGGGCGCGGGCTTTTTGGGGTTACCTGCCAGGCAGGTAAGTTATTACTTACTTTTCTTGATGTGCTTAATCAGACGTTTACGCTTACGCATCTGGGTCGGGGTCAGCGTATTGCGCTTGTTGGCATACGGGTTCTCGCCCTCTTTAAACTGAATGCGAATCGGCGTCCCCATCACTTCCAGCGATTTACGGAAGTAGTTCATCAGGTAGCGCTTATAGGAATCCGGCAGGTCTTTGACCTGATTACCGTGAATCACCACAATTGGTGGGTTGTAGCCCCCCGCATGAGCATATTTCAGCTTCACGCGACGGCCACGAACCAACGGCGGCTGGTGATCTTCAGCCGCCATCGTCATGATACGGGTCAGCATCGCCGTACTGACGCGGCGGGTGGAGCTGTCATACGCTTCACGGACGGATTCAAACAGGTTGCCGACACCGCTGCCGTGCAGTGCAGAGATAAAGTGCACGCGCGCGAAGTCGATAAAGCCCAGACGGAAGTCCAGCGTCTCTTTCACCTGCTCTTTGACTTCCTGAGTCAGTCCGTCCCACTTGTTCACTACGATAACAAGTGAGCGCCCACTATTGAGGATAAAGCCCAGCAACGACAGGTCCTGGTCAGAGATGCCTTCACGGGCATCAATCACCAGCATCACTACGTTAGCGTCTTCAATAGCCTGCAATGTTTTGATGACCGAGAACTTTTCCACCGCATCGGTGATTTTGCCGCGCTTACGCACCCCGGCGGTATCGATCAGCACATACTCGCGCTCATCACGTTCCATCGGGATATAGATACTGTCACGGGTGGTGCCAGGCATGTCGTAAACCACCACGCGGTCTTCACCCAGAATACGGTTAGTCAGTGTGGACTTACCGACGTTTGGTCGGCCGACAATCGCCAGCTTGATTGGCAGATCCTGCGGATTGAAGTCATCTTCCGGCTCTTCTTCACCGTTCTCATCGGCTTCGAACTGCGCCCAGTATTCGGCGTCTTCATCCACCTCTTCCTGCGGCGCGGCATCGTCCATCCACGGCAGCAGAACGTGTTCCAGCAGGCTGAGCACGCCACGACCATGAGACGCGGCGATCGGGTGAATTTCACCCAGACCCAGCGAGTAAAAATCAACGATGGCCTGATCCGGATCGAGTCCGTCCGTTTTGTTGGCGACCAGGAACGTCGGTTTTTCACGGGAGCGTAAATGCTGGGCAATAGCTTCATCGGCTGGCATCAGGCCAGCGCGCGCATCAACCATGAACAGCACCACATCCGCCTCTTCAATCGCCAGCAGCGACTGTTCCGCCATGCGCGTTTCTACACCATCTTCGGTGCCATCAATACCGCCGGTATCGATACAGATAAACTCACGACCTTCAATCTCCGCACGACCGTACTTACGGTCACGAGTCAGACCCGGGAAATCCGCAACCAGCGCATCTCGGGTGCGAGTTAGACGGTTAAATAACGTGGATTTTCCAACGTTAGGGCGCCCGACAAGCGCGACCACAGGTACCATGTTTAAAGCCTCATTTTAAAAATCATCAGACAACAGACGCCATTTTTGCGCTGTTGTTAAAAACAGGAAAACGGCCCCTGCACCAGGAGCCGTTTTTTAAAGCGTACGACCAGGACGATTAGCGTGTAATGGCGTACACGGTACCGTCTTTGGCCTGGATCAGCAGTTTGCCATCGGCCGAGACCGGTTCGGTCAGGAAGCCGGAGCTGTCTACTTTCTGCTGAGCCACAAAACGGCCGTCTTCGACGTTAAGCCAGTGCAGATAACCTTCGCTATCCCCCACCACCAGGTTGCCATTATACAACGCCGGGGACGTTAGCAGACGGTGCAGCAGATCACTCTGCGTCCACAGCGTGACGCCGCCATCGGTGGTCAGCGCCAGTACACGGTCATCCTGATCCACCAGGTAGATACGGCTGCCGTCGACGATAAAGTCATTCACCGAGCCCAGCTCACGTTTCCACATGATCTGGCCACTGCGCAGATCCAGCGCGGTCAGGTTACCATTATAAGCCAGGGCGTAAACGACGCCATTGACGATAACCGGTGTCGTATCCACATCGCTCAGACGGTCGATCTCAGTAGAGCCGGTGGCCTGAGAAATACGCTGCTGCCAAATCATCTGACCTTGCTGCATCAGCACGGCGCTTACGCGACCGTTATCGCCACCGACAATGGCCGCACCAAAGGCGGTGGCCGGCGCAGATTCACCACGCAGCGACAGAGACGGCATGTCCAGGTTCACGGTCCACTTAATGGCGCCATCGGCTTCGTTCAGTGCCTGCAACTGGCCGTTGCTGGTATGAATCAACACGATTCCGTCGCTGACTACCGGACGAGAAAGCGCTTCACCCGCCACTTTGGTTTGCCATGCAACCGTACCGTCCGCCGCGTTCAGCGCATAAACCTGCGCTTTTTCGCTGCCAATATAGACGTGACCGCCAGCAACCGCTACGCCGCCAGACAACTGTGCCGACGAGCGTGAGAACCAGCCATCTTTTTCGCCCAGGTTGATCGACCAGACTTCTTTGCCGTCATCTGCATTCAACGCTTTCACCACGCCAGCCCGAGAGGCAGCGTAGACCACGTTATCGGCATACGCCGGATGGAGGTTGGAATAGAAATCACCGATACCGTTGCCTACGGAAGTGCTCCAGGCCGTAGACGGGGTAAATTGATTTTCAACCACCGGTAATGGGGACATTTTAACAACGTCTTCTTCGCCACTAAACAGTGAACAGCCGCTCAACAGGGTAACGGAAAGCAGCCCTGGCAGAAGTAATTTACGCAATTGCATCGGGTCCCTCTCAGATGGACAAATTATTGATTTTCATCTGCATCATTTCGCTCAGTGCCGGGGAGGCGTTACTTTTCACGCCCGCTTCCCACGCACTACGCGCACCTTGTTTATCACCTTTGCTCAGCAGTGCTTCGCCGCGCAGATCGGCAACAATCGCTGCCCATCCTTCACCCTTCACGCTATCAAGGGTTTTCAGCGCCGTATCCGCCTGCTTGAGTTGGACCTGAACACGAGCAAGACGCAGCGTGATCACCGCGTTAAGATTCTCATCACTCGTGGCGGCCAGTCCCTGCTGAAGCTGGGCTGCGGCTTTCTCAAGTTGATTCTGATCGACAAACTGCTGTGCCAGTTCCATCGACGCTAACGCGCCGTAGGCGTTCTTATTGTCTGCGGCAAATTTCTCCGCGGCAGACAGGTTTTCCGCTTTACCCGCACTGAGCGAACTCACCACGGTTTGATATGCCAGAGAAGCAGAGCGTGCGGACTCAGTCTGATGACTGTTCCAGTAGCGCCAGCCAACCAGCGCTCCAACACCTAAAATAACCCCAACAGCCAGGGCTTTGCCGTTTTCGGCAAAGAAGCGTTTAATCGCATCGACCTGGTCGTTTTCGTTCTCGTAAATTTCCACGCAGTCCTTCTCCTTAAGCCATTAACGTGCGCAAATGGGCGGCGACGCTGTCTTGTGCCACCTCGGTTTGCTCACCGGAGCGCAAATCCTTCACTACAACGGTTCCGGCAGCCATTTCGGACTCGCCAAGTACCAGAGCAACGCGGGCGCCCCATTTGTCAGCTCGGGCAAACTGTTTCTTAAAGTTGCCGCCGCCGTGGTTTGTCATCAGCTTCACGCCCGGGATTTCATCACGCACGCGCTCAGCCAGTGTCATTGCCGCAGACTGCGTATCCGCACCTGAAGCGACCAGGTATATATCGACAACAGAATCGGCTTTAAATTCCGGATTAACTGCCTGAACCAGTAAAACAAGTCGTTCCAGGCCCATTGCAAAGCCGACACCCGGGGTCGCGCGACCACCGAGTTGCTCGACCAGTCCGTCATAACGACCGCCCGCACAGACCGTACCTTGAGAGCCCAGACTGCTGGTGACCCACTCAAAGACAGTGCGGTTGTAGTAGTCGAGACCGCGCACCAGACGCTGGTTGACGGTGTAGGCAATGCCTGCCGCTTCCAGCAGTGTGCACAGACCCGCAAAGTGCTCGCGGGAATCGTCATCCAGATAGTCGCCAAGCTGAGGAGCATCATTGAGCAGCGCCTGCACATCCGGGTTTTTGGAATCCAGTACGCGCAGCGGATTTGAGTACATGCGACGTTTGCAATCTTCGTCGAGTTTCTCAATGTGTTGTTCCAGGTACGCCACCAGCGCATCGCGATAGTTTGCACGCGCGTCCAGGGAACCAATAGAGTTCAGTTCCAGATTGACATGCTCAGCGATACCCAGCTCACGCCACCAGCGCGCGGTTAACATGATCAGTTCGGCATCAATGTCCGGTCCTTGCAGACCAAAAACTTCGGCACCTAACTGATGGAACTGACGATAGCGCCCTTTCTGCGGACGCTCATGGCGGAACATCGGCCCGATGTACCACAGACGCTGTTCCTGATTGTACAGGAGACCATGCTCGATGCCGGCGCGAACACAGCCTGCCGTGCCTTCCGGACGCAGCGTCAGGCTATCGCCATTACGGTCCTCAAAGGTGTACATCTCTTTTTCAACCACGTCGGTCACTTCGCCGATCGCGCGTTTGAATAACGGGGTCTGCTCTACAATCGGCAAGCGGATTTCACTGTAACCGTAGCTGCCGAGCACGTTTTTGAGTGTGCCTTCAATGCGCTGCCAGATGGCGGTTTCGCCAGGCAGATAATCGTTCATGCCGCGAATGGCTTGAATGTTTTTTGCCACGTTTATTCTCTTTCTGAATATAAAAATGAACCCTCAGCGCTTCCCCGAGCGATACGGGAGCCATGCGGGTTCAATCATACACGGGAAGCACGCCGCTTCCCATCACGTTATTATTTTTCAACCTGCTGCACGTTAATCCGCTGTGCTTCATCGAGCATCGTCGCTTTAGCGCGAATGCGGGCTTCAAGCTGGTCAATCATATCGCTATTATCCAGACGATCTTTGCGAACGCCATCTTCATAGAGACCACTTTTCTTGTTGCCGCCGGTGACACCCAGCGTGGACACCAGCGCTTCACCCGGACCGTTAACCACGCAGCCAATGATGGAGACATCCATTGGCGTAATGATGTCTTCCAGACGTTGCTCCAGCGCGTTAACCGTACCGATAACGTCAAACTCCTGGCGCGAACAGGTCGGACAGGCGATGAAGTTGATCCCGCGAGCGCGGATGCGCAGCGACTTCAGGATATCGAAGCCAACTTTGATCTCTTCCACCGGATCGGCTGCCAGCGAAACTCGCAATGTATCGCCAATCCCTTCAGATAACAGCAGGCCAAGACCAATAGCCGATTTCACCGCACCGCTACGCGCGCCACCGGCTTCGGTGATCCCTAAATGCAGCGGTTGATCGATTTGCTTTGCCAGCAGGCGATAGGATTCAACGGCGAGGAAAACGTCAGACGCTTTTACGCTGACCTTGAACTGATCAAAGTTCAGACGATCGAGATGATCCACATGACGCATTGCCGATTCCAGCAAGGCCTGCGGCGTCGGTTCGCCGTACTTTTCCTGTAGATCTTTTTCCAGCGATCCGGCGTTCACACCGATGCGAATCGGGATATTTTTGTCACGGGCGCAATCCACTACCATGCGGATACGCTCTTCGTTACCGATATTGCCGGGGTTAATACGCAGGCAGTCAACGCCGTACTCCGCCACTTTGAGCGCAATACGGTAGTCGAAGTGAATGTCGGCGACCAGCGGAACAGAAACCTGTTGCTTGATCAGTTTGAAGGCTTCTGCGGCATCCATTGTGGGTACAGAAACACGAACAATGTCAGCGCCCACGCGTTCCAGCGCTTTGATCTGATTGACCGTTGCTTCCACATCCGTGGTTCGCGTGTTGGTCATCGACTGTACGGCGATGGGAGCCCCATCGCCAATCGGCACATTCCCAACGTAAATACGCGTTGATTTTCTACGTTGAATTGGAGCCTGGTTATGCATGAAAAATCTCCCGCGTTACCCGTCTATTACTGCGCCGGTGATTGTTCGGCATTGAGGGTCAGACGCGCAACCTGGTTTGTTCTGATAAAACGGCTCAGATCGACAGGTTTTCCTTGATACTGGATCTGTACCGCAGCCGGCGCGCCAATTTTAAGCTTGTAAGGCGCCTGACCGGTCAGGTTTAAATTGCCATCTTTGCGCTGCATCCCGCTGAACAGCTTTTTGCCCGTCGCATCGCTCACTTCCAGCCAGCAGTCGGCGGTAAAATTCATCACCAGTGCGTTCGGATCGGCAGCCGCTTCCACGCCCGCCTGATTGGTTGGCAACGGTGCCGCGCCATCCGGGGTTGCCGGAGCGGTTGTTGCGGTATCCACGTTAGCCTGTGAGGGGGCGACCACGGCGTTCTGCTGCGGGTCAACCGCAGGTGCGGTCGTCGGCGCAGGCGTTTGTACCGTCTCCGCCGGACCGGTGGATGCCGGCGTGTTGTCCTGGCTTGCCGTTGCGCTGGTATCCAGCGGCACGCTTTGTGTGTTTTCGCTGTTGGCGTTCAGCTCAGCAGAGGATTGATCGGCCATCGTGGAGATCTCTTCCTGCTGCGCTTTGTGGTTTTGCCACCACCATGCGCCCGTCAGACCGACCACCACAAACAGCACCAGCCAGGTAAACGTCATCAACCAGCCATCGCGCTTTTTACGGCGTTTGCCTAACGAGAAGCTCTGCATCGGCGCAACTTTCGCCGCCCGAACCGGTGCCTGCTTCTCCAGAGCCGGTAGCAGTTCTTCTTCAGGAATATGGACCAGACGCGCATAAGAGCGGATGTACCCACGCAAGAACGTTGAAGCTAAATCGGCAGGGGCCTTATCGTCTTCAATATCGCGTACGGTGGATACCTTCAGGCAAAGTCGCTCAGCGACAGCCTGCTGGCTGAGTCCGAGTTGTTCACGGGCATTGCGTAGACGAACGCCGGTGGATTGTGCTTCATGTTGATCGTGAGTGGCTTCAGTATTCATTCGCTACAGCTGCTGGTGAAAATTAAGGTTCAGGCGCCGGCGAGTCATAATGCCCACCCACGCCGCGAGAATCTGGTCAGTCAACCTGAGTCAAACAGTATAAACCCGTCTGCTGGCTCTTAACAAAAACAGCTTAAGCCTGAAGGCTAAACTATTGTCGCGCCGTACATACTGCCTTAAAGTCGACAAAAACGCACCGTTATTATTGACCGGACAAGTACGACTCTGACCCTCATGCAAATTACATTGTGCCACAGCACAAAAATCAGGCTGTGGCACGTGTGCATCAGACGGTTTTAACGTCGATAGCTTCACCCTGCATACGCTTACGCAGCGTACGTTTTGTACGGTCGATCACTTCTCCCGCCAGTTGCCCGCAGGCAGCGTCGATATCATCACCCCGCGTTTTACGCACAATGGTGGTAAAGCCATAGCTCATCAACACTTTAGAGAAACGGTCAATGCGGCTATTAGAGCTACGTCCATAAGGCGCTCCCGGGAACGGGTTCCATGGGATGAGGTTAATCTTACAGGGCGTATCCTTCAGCAGCTCCGCCAACTGATGCGCATGTTCTGTGCCGTCGTTAATGTGATCCAGCATGACGTATTCAATGGTGACACGTCCCTGGTTGGCATTGGATTTCTCCAGATAGCGGCGAACCGCGCCCAGGAAGGTTTCGATATTGTACTTTTTGTTGATCGGCACAATTTCGTCACGAATTTCGTCATTCGGCGCATGCAGCGAGATAGCCAACGCGACGTCAATCATGTCGCCTAATTTGTCGAGTGCAGGCACCACGCCGGAGGTCGACAGCGTAACGCGACGCTTGGACAGACCGAAGCCGAAATCATCAAGCATGATTTCCATGGCCGGCACGACGTTAGTCAGGTTGAGCAGCGGTTCACCCATCCCCATCATCACCACGTTGGTGATCGGACGCTGACCGGTGATTTTCGCCGCACCGACAATTTTCGCCGCACGCCAGACCTGACCGATAATTTCAGAAACGCGCAGGTTACGGTTAAAACCCTGCTGCGCGGTTGAACAGAATTTACACTCCAGCGCACAACCTACCTGTGACGAGACGCACAGCGTGGCGCGGTCATCTTCCGGGATATACACCGTTTCAACGCGCTGATCGCCCACGGCAATCGCCCATTTGATGGTGCCATCTGAGGAGCGCTGTTCTTCAACCACTTCCGGCGCGCGGATTTCCGCCACCTCTTTGAGCTTGTTACGCAGCACTTTGTTGATGTCGGTCATCTCATCAAAGTTGTCGCTGCAATAGTGGTACATCCATTTCATCACCTGGTCGGCACGAAACGGTTTCTCGCCCATCTCTTTAAAGAATTCACGCATCTGCTGACGGTTCAGATCCAACAGGTTGATTTTGCCATTTTTCGCAGGAACCGCAGGCGTGATAATTTCGGAAGTGTTAACTAATTCAGACATAATTTTTTCCGGCCTCGTTGTTACACGTTATGGCCCATGGGAGGTTGAAAAGAAACGCCCCGGTAAGCAGTGGCTCATCCGGGGCGTTGCATTGTACAAAGTCTGGCGCAAGGATGCCACGTTTGCACGCGGCATTTACGAAATTATTAGCGCGTGCGGGCGCACACTTCGCCTTCACCGAAGAAATAGGCGATTTCGCGCTGGGCGGATTCCACGGAATCAGAACCGTGAGTACCGTTTTCAGTGAAGCTGTCAGCGTAGTCAGCACGCAGCGTACCCGCCAGGGCGTTAGCCGGGTTGGTTGCGCCCAGCAGATCGCGGTGACGCTGTACCGCGTTTTCGCTTTCCAGCACGGACACCACAATAGGACCCGAGGTCATGAACTCAACCAGACCGTCGAAGAACGGCTTGCCGTCATGCTCAGCGTAGAAGCCGCGCGCCTGCTCAACGCTCAGGTGCAGCATTTTGGTGCCGACAATTTTGAACCCTGCTGCTTCAAAGCGCGCAAAGATATTACCAATAACGTTTTTTGCCACCGCGTTTGGCTTGATGATGGAAAAAGTACGTTCAATAGCCATGATTACCTCTGAAAGATGTTCTGTTGTGTTTTACCTGGCGCGGATTATAAAGAGCATCCCGGCTATTGCATATGGATGAAGGTAACATTTTTTTAAAATAAGATGAGCATTAGCAACAAAAAATGTCAATCTGGTCTACTGCAGAGTAAATCTCACCGTCGCAACCTGTCCGCTCGCCTCCATCGCCAGGAGCTGATAGTCACCTTTTTCGCGCAGGCGTAACGTGACACTGCGCCCACGTTCTTGCAGCGGTTCGCCATTGAGGAACCACCAGCGCTCGCCTTCTCCGCCGCTACTCTGAATCGTTAAACTCGCCTCAGCGGCACCTGGTAAACGTTTGACGATTGCGCCATCACGCACGCCCGACAGCAACAGCGGCAACGCAGGATCCTGCCCGTGTGGCGGGCATTCCGTTGAAGCCAACGGCACGCGCGCGCGGCGACGTTCTGAGGCGGGCAACCACGGTTCCAGCGGCAACGGCCAGACAATCAGCATCTGCTCCCGCGCCTGCGGACAATCGGCGGCAACGCGTCGACCGTCCTTATCCAGCCAGACAGGAAAACGAATGCCGCTTACTCCCTCCTGTTCCGGCAGCAGTAGCGTGGGCGGCTGCGCATCCTCCAGCAGCCAGGTGGCCAGACGGCGTCGACAATTGCTGTCACCAGCAGGAAGAGACTGTCCGCCAGGCCAGCACACGACGCCGCGCGTAACCGACTGCGGCCGCGGGTCTTCCGGCAGCGAGGCACTGCGGGCTAAAAGCAGGTTGTTCACCTGATTGAGCAGCGGGATCGCGCTGGCATAACCGAACTGTCCGGCAACGGGCGTGCCGTCTGGTCTGCCCGTCCAGATACCGATGACATAGCGGGCATTGAGGCCAATCGCCCACGCATCACGATAGCCATAGCTGGTGCCGGTTTTCCATGCCAGCGGCGCTATCCGGGGAAGCGTGCTGTCCGGCAGCGGCTGCGCTTCGTCGGCTAAAATCCGTCGGATGATCCACGCCGCGCCTGGCGACATCAGCGTGCGTTCGACAAGCGGATCGCCCGGTTGCAGACGCAGTATTCCCGCTTTGCCGTGGCGGGCAAAAGCGCTGTATCCCGCGACGATATCCTCAAGCCGCACGCCCGCGCCCCCCAGAATAAGCGACAGATTAGGTGCCGCGCCTGCGGGCAGAAACAGCGGCAGCCCGATATTACGTAATTGTGCAGCAAAGCGCTTCGGACCGTAGGCTTCCAGCACCTGTACCGCAGGCAAATTCAGCGAGCGCACCAGCGCTTCGCTCATACTGACGGGGCCATGAAAACCGCTGTCAAAATTACCAGGGCGATAATCCCCGCTACGGCGCGGCACATCCTGCAATAAAGACGCCGGGTGGATTAATCCGTCATCCAGCGCCAGTCCATAAACAAAAGGCTTCAGCACTGAGCCAGGCGATCGAATCGCCTTGACCATATCCACATGACCGAAACGCGCGTCATCGTTCAGATCGACCGATCCAACCCAGCCGCGCACGCTCATGTCAGTGTGATCGACGACGATCATCGCCAGCGAACTGCGCGCGGGCAGCCTGCCCTTCCAGTTTTGCGCCAGTTCTTCCAGCTGTCGTTGCAGCCCGGCATCCAGGGTGGTGACAATTTTGTCGCCATGATTTTTGCCCAGCATCATCCGCGAGAACAGCGGTGCCAGTTGTGGCATCTGGCGGGGCGTCAGCCACACAGGCTCTTCACGTGACTCCTCAACCTGGTGCTGCGACCAGATCCCCTGTGCCGCCATCCGCTCGAGTACTTTATTGCGCGCGGCTTCTGCCCGATCCGGCCAGCGATCGGGACGCAGACGACTCGGCGCCTGCGGTAATACCGCCAGTAAAGCGGCTTCAGAGTAGCTGAGTTGCGCCGGAGGTTTACCGAGATAAGCCCAGCTGGCCGCGCCAATCCCCTGCAACGTGCCGCCAAACGGCGCACGGTTGAGGTACAGCGTCAGGATATCGCGTTTTGAGAGGTGCCATTCAAGCTGCAGGGCGCGCCAGAGCTGGCGAAACTTACCGCCGAACGTGCGGGGATGCGGATCCAGCAGTCGCGCTACCTGCATGGTCAGCGTGCTGCCGCCGGAAATCACCCGCCCGGAGGAGAGATCCTGCCAGGCGGCGCGAAGTATAGAGAGAGGGTTTACTCCCGGATGTTGCCAGAACCAGCGGTCCTCATAGTTGATGAGTGCCTCAAGATAGCGCGGGGAGACTTCTTCGAGCGTCACCGGATAGCGCCAGATGCCGTCGGCGTCTGCAAACCGCCACAGCGGCGTCCCGTCATGCGCCACCACCACCCGCGCCGGATTGACCTCACGCAAAGGCAGCGGCCAGATTTTGTCTGCTGCCCAGACGGCGCAGACGAGTAAAACAGACGCGGCGACCAGCCAAAGCCAGCCGCCGCGTTTACCGGTTAATCGCCCCATTTACGGCTTAACAATCAGTAATTCCTCAGCCGCGCCGGTCGCCCGCCATTGCGGAATATACATCGATTCCACCATAGGCATCGGCACCCGATAGGCTCCCGGCGTCACTGCACGCGCCAGATAGACCAGCGTCACCGGCTGCCCCTGATTCACCGCCACGGCGGCGACAAAGCGGTCATCCCGAAACTCCATGTGCTGAATATCCGCCTGCTGCATCTGATTAAGCAGATTTTGTACCTCACTGCCGCTGTCCTGCAAACTGGCGCTGCCGTTGGCCAGATTCTGGTTTTCCAGTTCCAGTCCGGCAGGCAGCAGATCCACCACCAGCGCGTCCGGCACGTCCTGACTGGCTTTCACTTCCAGCCAGACCAGTACCAGCTCGCCGCTGCGCAGTGATTCCAGCGATTTGCTCTGCCCATCGCTTCCCAGAATATGACGTTCAATATGCAACACATTACTGGCAGGTGCCGGTGTCGTTTGCGGATAGCCACTCACGTCCAGACGCAACCACAACGGCAGAGAACCGTTATTCGTCACCTGTAGCGCCGCGAGTTGATCGGCATCCAGATTACGGGTTTGCGCTTTATCGCCCGTCAGCGGTTGTTCAGCAAGCGAGGTCTGCGCCTGCCAGGTACCGGGTAAATCCTGTAGCGAACGGGCAGCCAGGAACAGGGCGTTATTCTCCTGTGTTGACAACCAGCGCTGACCAAACGCCTGTTCAGAGAGCGTGTTCAGCAACGTGTTCTGGACATCCGGCTTCAGGTTATTCTCTTCCAGCAGCGCCAGCATCAGGGCGTTATCACGAAGCGGGCTGCCGTAATCGCCCAGCCACTGACGTCCATCGTGGCGCGAGGTGGACAGCGCCAGCGTTACCGCGTCGTCACTCCGCT
Source organism: Citrobacter amalonaticus Y19 (assembly GCF_000981805.1). Taxonomy (NCBI): domain Bacteria; kingdom Pseudomonadati; phylum Pseudomonadota; class Gammaproteobacteria; order Enterobacterales; family Enterobacteriaceae; genus Citrobacter; species Citrobacter amalonaticus. Next base: position 2,998,548 of record NZ_CP011132.1, read on the forward strand.
TCGCGTCGCCCATGGTTTTCAACGCCATGCCCAGTTGCAGCAGCGGTAAACCGGAAGCAGCCTGAGCGCGACGTTCCCAGATCTCGCGCAGTGCGCCAAGCGGGGCTTTCTGCTGTCGCGCCAGTACCAGTGCGGCATAGGCCTGCACGGCAAATTTGCTCGCCTGCGTGTCGCTGGTATAGCGAACCGACATCATCCCCGGATCCTGCAGATAACGCAGCAGACGCGCGTTACCCTGGTTGATCCCCTCTGCCGGAACGCTGTAACCCTGTTCACCCGCCCGCACCAGGAAATCCATCGCATAGGCGGTCAGCCAGTACTCTTCCGGACCATTCTTGTCCCACAGCGCGAATCCGCCGTTGTCACGCTGCATTTGCAGCAGGCGGGCAATCCCGGTTTCGATTGCGGCACGACGCATCTCATCAGTATCGCCCGTAATACCCAGCGCTTTTAGCTGCGCGGCATTGGTATAGAGCGACGGGAACAGGCCGCTGGTGGTTTGTTCCAGACAGCCGTAAGGATACGCCTTCAGCTCACGGATGTAGCGCGCCAGATTCAGCGGCGGTTTACCGCTGAACAGCAGTTGACCCTGAACGGTAACCGGAGAGAAATTCGCTAACCCCTCCGCAGGCGGGGTCCAACTTTCTCCCGGTTGCAGCATCACGCCGTTATTGACCGTTTGCGCGGGGAATGCCGGACGTACGCCAATTTTCCACTGCTTCTGTTGCGGCCCGATGCTTTCTCCCGGCACGTTCAGTCCGCTTATCGTCGCCTGCAGCTCGCCATCGCCAAATCCTTCTTTCGCCCGAACAGGCACAAACAAGGTCGTACGCACGCCCGGCGCCAGGCTGAGCTGCGCAGGCTGGTCACTGACCAGTTCGATCAATCCGCTGGCGGCCAGCGCCACGTTTAATGACTGCGGGTGATCGGTCAGGTTAGTCACGTCCAGTACCAGTCGCGCGCTATCGCCACCGGCCATAAAGCGCGGCATATTCAGCTCAGCAATGACCGGGGCCGCGACGATGGTTTTGCTTTCATTGCTACCAAAGTCATCCGCCGTCCACGCCTGCGCCATCACGCGCAGTTCGCCGTTGAAATCGCCAATCGGTAGCGTCACACTGCCTTCACCCTGTTCATTCAGCATGACCGGTTGCGCCTGCTGCGCCACGATAGTCACATGGTTGACCGGCGGTTTACCGCCGCGTTTCAGTTCGTCGCCATCACCGCCAAAACGCAGCGCGGCCTGCCGCCCCTGGCCCTCAATCACCTGACCATAAATGTCATAAATATCCGCGCCGTAGCGTTTTTGTCCGAAGAACGCCTGCCACGGATCCGGCGTGGCGTAATCGGTAATGTTCAACACGCCGCTGTCCACCGCCGACACCAGTACATTTACCTGTTTTGGCATCTCGCCATTTTTACTGCTGGCCTTGATCTTCACGGTTAACGGCTGGTTCGGACGCATTTTGGCCGGGCTTTCCAGCGCCAGATCCAGACGGCGGTTTTCATCCCCCAGCGGTAGATGCAGCAGCCCCACGGCACGTTTCGGCGTTGCAGAGCGGGATTTATCGCCCGGGCGCACCACCAGCGTGCTCAGATACAGATCGTGGCGATTCCAGGATTTATCGACCGGAATGGAGAGATCGAGCCCCTGGGCCGGAACATCAATTTTCTGCCACCACAGCGGACCTTCGCTGGATTCCACCATCGCATAGCCTTTCCCCGCCGCTGGCGCCGCAATATGCAACTTCATGGTGTCGCCCGGACGATAGGCCGGTTTGTCCAGCTTCAGCGTGACGCGATCCGGCCGCGCCGCGCCGCTGCCATCGCTGTTATCCTGCCAGCTGTAGCCTGCCCAGAAACGAACGCTGCTGACCGCATTGTTTGGTGCTTTGACTTCCAGTCGGTAGGCACCCCATTCCACCGGGAATGTCACTTTGCCGGTTTCATCCGCTTTCAGATCCAGCGTCTGTTCGCCTTCTACCAGATCTTTTTGATCAAAGCGCGACTGCCAGCCTTCGCTTTCCAGCCAGTCCCAGTAGTAGTCGCGACGCTCACGAATCAAGCGCACCTGCAACCCGGAGACCGCTTTCTTCCCGCCCTGGGCATCGACATAGACAATGTCAAAGGCGGCATTGCCGTCTTCGTCGACAATCGGTTGATTCACCGTGGTATCGGTGCGGTAGTCATACACCGCTTTCACCGCAAATTGCGGACGGATACCCGGTAAGGTGTCTGCAGGCCAGATAGCCTGTTCGGCGCGACGCGTAACGGGACGACCACCGGACTCCAGCAGGCTGGCCTGCAAAATCACCTTCAACGGCGAGTGGGTTTCGCGCCACTGGCTGCTGGTACTGATGTCGCCACGCCCGGTGTCATCCAGCGCCAGCTGTACTTCATCGAGGCTGCGCGACAGGTTTTCCTCGGCGATATTGCCAAACTGGAAGCCCGGCAATGACGGTACCGCATCGCGCAGCGGGCGCAGATATAATTGTCCCTGCAACGCATTGCCGTTCGCCGGGGCACCGTAAAGGTAGTAACCGACCACCGAGAACTTCACCGCGTCAGACGGCGACAAAGGCGTTTTTTGACCGGTGAGATTCAGCGCCATCCGCTCCGGCATGAAATCTTCTACGTGGAAGTCCCACATCCGGGTTTGGTTATCACCCGTGTTGGCGCGAATGTGCCACATTCCGGTTGGCGCGCCGCTGTCCAGCGGATACGTGAAACGATACAACCCGTTATCCGGCTGACTGACCACGGTACGGATGACCTGGCCATCCGGCTTAACCACTTCCAGCTTCACCGGCTGATCGGGCAGCGTCTTACCGTCGCTGTCGCGTAGCAGACCATTGAGGATCACCGTCTCACCGGGACGATAGAGATCGCGCGGGCCAAACATAAAGAACTGCTTGCTGTAACCGGGATCCCCGGCGATATCGAATTCCGCTAAATCCAGCGCCGGGAGTTTCAGATCCAGCAGCGTGGTTTGCCCCTCTTTACGCACCAGCAACAGCGCGGCGTTCGGGTTATTTTCGAGCTGAACATGGCCTTTCGCGTCGCTGGCCGCCTTCGCCAGGGTCTGCCCTTTCTCATCCAGCAAGGCGACCTCCACGTCCTGCTGCGCGGTGCCATTCTCCAGGCTTTGCGTAAACACATCGAGCCGACTCTGGTAGCGGTGCGCCGACACGCCGATATCGCTGAGCGTGAATAACGTTGCGGCGTTGCTGTACTCGTACTGCCCGGCTTTGGTCATCACCGCGACATAGACACCCGCCTGTTGCAGCGGCTTGATCTCGCTCAGTGGCAGAAGGAGTTTTTCGCGGGTGTTGCGCGCAGGATTGAGATCGAAACGACCGGTATAGACCAGATCCGCCATTTTCAGCAGCTTGTCAGACTCCCAGTTGGACAATGAATTCCGGTACTCCCACTGGCTGACAAAGGCCGCCAGCGATTCCGGCTTCACGCGGAAGAAGTTAACGTCTACGTTGTTGACGTTGAGCGCCATCACCGGCAAACCTTCCACTACTTTCCCCGGCAGCAGCGAACCGCGACTGGCAAAGCCCACGCTGGGCTGGATATCCCGCGTGGTCAGGCTTTTCTCATAGTTGATTTCGAAGATGGCTTTATTCAGCGCCCTGAGATCGCGCTCAATGGTCACCAGCAGATCGCGATTGGGTTCCAGATGGCGTAAGCGCAACTCTTTCAGATTCGGCGACAGTTCCCATGCGCCATCGACTTTGCCGCTTTTTTTATCCACCACGTGGACGATTCGGGCAAAATCCTGTTCAGGATCTAACGGGATGGAAAAGGTCAGCACCAGCGTGGATGCACCGTCCAGTTGCACTTCAGAGGCATCCAGCAGCGTCAGCGCTTTGCCTTCACTCTGTTGGGCCAGTTTCTGCAATTGCGCGGTATCGTTGACCGCTTTCTTTTCCACTGCGGGTTGCGCCGCAGGGGCGTCGTTTTTTACCACCGCAGGCGCTTTATCGTTGTTGTCGCACCCTGCCAGCGCCAGCATTAGCATGCAAGCGACTACGCGTATGTGTTTCATTTTTCATCCCTGGCCGACGAGGCCCGTTAGCAACGTAGAATCGTTATTATGCGTGAGATTTCACTTTGTGTAAGTCTCTATCCGGCCTGTCTGGTCTGAATTTAATGAATAAGTGTGGGATCACCAGACAAATCAGCCTCTTTTACTTGTCCCTTATGAGCAAAGGCCTGACAATTTACCGGACACCTGATAAACATGGAGACACCCATGACTACCGCCTTTTTTGTCGCCGCCGACTGGCTTGCCGAGCATATTGACGATCCGCAGATTCAAATTATCGACGCCCGGATGGCGCCTCCAGGACAGGAAGACCGCGACGTAGCGCAAGAGTATCGCTCAGGGCATATCCCGGGCGCGGTGTTTTTTGATATTGAAGCGCTCTCCGACCACACCTCCCCTCTGCCGCATATGATGCCGCGCCCGGAAAGCTTCGCCGTCGCGATGCGTGAACTGGGGATAGATCAGGATAAACATCTGATTGTTTATGACGAGGGAAATCTGTTCTCCGCCCCGCGTGCGTGGTGGATGCTGCGGACCTTTGGCGTGGAAAACGTATCCATTCTGGGAGGGGGGCTGGCCGGCTGGCAACGTGATGAGTTGCCGCTTCAGGAAGGCAACGTCGAACTGCCGGAAGGCGAATTTGATGCGGCGTTTACTCCTGAAGCCGTCGTGCGCATCACCGACGTTCTGCTCGCCAGCCATGAGAAAAGCGCGCAGATAGTCGATGCCCGCCCGGCTGCGCGGTTTAATGCTGAAGTCGACGAGCCGCGTCCGGGTCTCAGACGCGGTCACGTGCCTGGCGCCTTAAACGTACCGTGGACCGAACTGGTTCAGGACGGTGAACTGAAAACAACCGACGAACTGGATGCCATCTTCTTTCGCCACGGAGTCAGTTTTGACAGACCGATCATCGCCAGTTGTGGTTCTGGCGTGACAGCAGCGGTCGTCGTGCTGGCGCTGGCGATGCTGGACGTGCCCGACGTCGCGCTGTATGACGGCGCATGGAGCGAATGGGGAGCACGTGCCGATTTACCGGTTGAACCGGCGGAAACTGAATAAATTCTGATTTATTAGTCTGTCTTGTCCACAAAAAAACCGCTCTAACGTTTGAGCGGTTTTTTTGCGCTGGTCCGGTTCGCGGCCTTTCCAGCTGGCTGTGTTGCCACAGCAATGTAAGTACACCCCAGCGCACAAATACTCTCGTTAAAGGGAGAAAATGTCAAGTTAGTTAGCCGGGAAACTATTGCAAATTTGATGTATTATTCTTCCCGGCCCTTTCCGCCGCTTCGCAAACGGGCACTGGCTTCAGGAAAGGATGTCCCATGGCCGTAAATGTAAGTGCCCCCAGCACTTGCTGTCACGGCATTATCGCCAGTGGTGCTGTCGTGAAGCGGTCTTCGCATGGACCGCACAATGAAGATACGGTACGTCTGTATCGTGCTTCTTGTTTCTGGCGTGTTGTGCCTTCACGCAGACCGGAGTGATTCCGGTCATTCTGTTTTCGTAAAGACCAACGACCAGGGCAGGTAAGCGAGGATGCCGCCTTTCGGGGCGGCTTTCCTTCTCTTATATTATCCGGTTCTGTTTAAAATCGCGCAGGAAACCGCCCCAACGGCGTTCGTAGAACGGCGTAATATGTTCGGTGATAAAGTGGCTGATGCCCTTTTCTCCTTTTACCACCTGGCAGATATCAATTGGTTCATCACCTGGTAGCGTATCCGTCGCCACGCTACCTGCCGCATGAATGATTTCTTCAATATCGCCATCGGCTTCAATACCAATCAGCAGGTTCGCCTCACCATCCGTACTTTCTTTAATCGAACAGATAAACGCACGTTTCACCGGCTTGATGGTTTTGAACAACGTCGTGAGCGAGTCGATCATCTGCGCAGGCGGTTCGGCCACTTCCGAGAGGATCAGGGATTCCCCCCCTTCCAGCACTTCCTGGGTACTTAGCGGATTACCCTCTTCCCCCATCAGCAGGCTGATTTCGCGCGGCATGAACTCTTTGCCCGTTGGCAATTTCGCGTTGAGGAACAGCGTTTCGCCGAGCGTCATTTCAAACAGCGTGCGTACCGGCATCACCACAAACGCCTGCTCATCGTCTACTGCCTGCTGCAACGCTTCCAGAGAGGTGAAAAAGGGAATAACGGTGGTGCCATCTTCTTTTTCCCAGTGCTGAAGATCGAGCGCGCTGTCTTCGACAATCGCCTCGCCTTCTGCCGCGGTGCCGGGCACCCAGACGGTGGATTCCAGCAGGGTGCGGAAAAATGCCGGACGATGCGCGGGTTCAGTCGCGGCTTGTTCCAGTAAGGTTTCTAATTCGTTTTTGGTTTCGGACATAGGGATCACAAATTATCTATATGGATTGTAGGCCCGATAAGACGCACGGCGTCGCCATCAGGCAAAATGCCGGGTGGCGCTTCGCTTACCCGGCCTACAACAACACCTTTCAGGCAGTCAACAAATTGGCGATTGTACGCACGCCCAGACCAGTCGCCCCGGCAGACCACTGCTCAACCGGCGCTTTGCGATAGGTTGCCGAGCAGTCGATATGCAGCCAGCCCTGTTGGTAGTTTTCCACAAAATGCGACAGGAATCCTGCGGCCGTACTCGCCCCTGCCGGATACGCCGCGCTACCAGTATTGTTCAGCTCGGCAAAATTAGACGGCAATTGGTTGCGGTGGAATTCCGCCAGCGGCAGACGCCAGAACGCCTCGTTCTCTTCGGCAGCGCTCGCCAGCAGACGGTTCGCCAGTTGGTCATCGAAGCTGAACAACGCATGGTAGTCGTTACCCAGTGCAGTTTTCGCGGCGCCGGTCAGGGTCGCGGCATCGATGATAAGCTCCGGTTTCTGCGCGCTGGCGTCGATCAGCCCGTCCGCCAGTACCAGACGCCCTTCGGCATCGGTATTCATCACTTCCACGTTTTTACCATTGCGATAGTGGATGATATCGCCCAACTTGAAGGCGTTGCCGCTGATCAGGTTGTCCGCACAGCACAGGTACAGCTTCACGCGTTTGTTCAGGCCACGGGTGATGGCAAACGCCAGTGCGCCGGTTACCGTTGCGGCACCGCCCATGTCAGACTTCATGGAGTCCATAAAGGCACTCTGCTTGATGCTGTAGCCGCCGGAATCAAAGGTGATCCCTTTTCCGACCAGGCAGGCATAAACCGGGGCTTCTTTATCTCCCGTCGGGTTGTAGTCGAGCGCCAGCAGAACCGGCGGACGTTCAGAGCCGCGACCGACGGTGTGCAGCCCCATGTAGTTCTGCTCGCGCAGATCTTCACCTTTGGTAATGCGGTAAGAGACATGATCGCACGCCACGCTGCACAGCAGATCCACGGCGCGCTGCGCCAGTTGTTCTGGCCCCAGCTCTTCCGCTGGTGCGTTAATGGTGTCACGCACCCAGTCAATGATGGTCAGACGATTATCCAGTTCCTGGCGTTGGGCATCGTCCAGCTCAGGCCATTCCACTTTGCGGCTGCCTTTCGGCCCTTTGTAGCCCTGCCAGAATGACCAGCAGCGGTCAGCGTCCCAGCCTTCGCCTGCCAGTTGCACATGCTTGATGCCGAGGCCGTCGATTTTACGTGCGGCGCGCTGAATAAGGCCCAGGTCATCTTTTCCGTTGAGGTGCAGGGCAATACCGTCGTTATTGATACTGTATGTCGCTTTTTCGCCCCAGCGTGCGTCAGCGGGTTGCGTGGAAAGCGTAATTTTCATGGCTTCTGTCATTTTATTTATCCTTATTAGCAAACGGGCCGCCCGAAGGCAGCCCGTATGTTCATTCCACTAAATGATTCGCGCTGCAGGAAGGCGGCAATCGAGTGAATCCCCGGGAGCAGAGATAACTCTGTGACTGGGGTGAGCGAGCGCGGCCAACGCATCTGCAGCGTGAAGCATGACGGGGAAATTACTCTGCTTCATCTAACCAGACTAGCAGAATCGCCTCCAGAATTTTTTCATTGGATGCGCCAGGGTCGTCATCAAACTCCTCAAGATCGCAGATCCACTGATGAAGATCGGTGAAACGAACGGTCTTGGGATCGAGATCGGGGAAGGCGTCGTACAGCGCTTCGCCGATTTCGCGGCTATCGGTCCACTTCAGTCCCATACTACCCTCTGTTAATGCTCACGAGCATGATTGATTGTGTAACGTGGGATTTCGACCACTAAATCATCCTCGGTTACGCGAGCCTGACAGCTTAAACGGCTCTCCGGCTCCAGTCCCCAGGCTTTATCCAGCATGTCGTCTTCTTCTTCCGTGCTTTCCGGCAGGGAGTCAAAGCCTTCACGCACGATGCAGTGGCAGGTCGTACAGGCGCAGGATTTTTCGCAGGCGTGTTCAATCTCAATACCGTTACGCAGTGCAACGTCAAGAATGGTTTCACCGGTCTTTGCTTCCAGAACTGCGCCATCCGGACAGAGATCCTGATGAGGCAGAATAACAATCTTTGGCATATTAAACCTCGTCCACGGAATGGCCTTTCAGCGCGCGACGGACCGACTGGTCCATGCGCCGGGCGGCGAATTCCTGGGTTTGTTTGTCTACGTTTTTAATGGCTTGTTCGATAGCGTCAACATCATCGCCCAGCGCCACGGCGCTCAAATGCGCGGCGGCATCGTCGATCAATTGACGCTCTGCGGCGCTTAGCAGCGCGGCATCAGCGGTGAGCGCGCCGGTCAAACTCTCCAGCACACGCGCCGCTTCGACTTTCTGCTCTGCCAGCATGCGGGCTTTTACGTCCTGTTCGGCAAAGCTCATCGAATCCTGAATCATTGAGGCAATTTCGCTGTCGGTCAGACCGTAAGACGGTTTCACCTGAATAGAGGCCTCAACGCCAGTGGATTTTTCCATCGCAGTGACGCTCAGCAGACCGTCTGCGTCCACCTGGAAGGTGACGCGAATGTGCGCGCCGCCTGCCGGTAGCGCCGGAATACCGCGCAATGCAAAGCGCGCCAGCGAACGGCAGTCCTGCACCAGTTCACGTTCGCCCTGCATCACGTGGATAGACATCGCGGTCTGACCGTCTTTGAAGGTGGTAAAGTCCTGCGCGCGCGCCACCGGAATGGTGGTGTTACGCGGGATCACTTTTTCCACCAGACCGCCCATCGTTTCCAGTCCCAGCGACAGCGGGATAACGTCAAGCAGCAGCATTTCACTGTCCGGCTTGTTGCCGACCAGGATATCGGCCTGGATAGCCGCGCCAATCGCCACTACTTTATCCGGGTCGATGGACGTCAGCGGCGGACGACCAAAAAATTCGCCCACGCGTTCACGCACCAGCGGTACGCGCGTGGAACCGCCAACCATCACCACTTCCAGGACTTCCTGCGCCTCGACGCCGGCATCTTTCAGTGCGCGACGACAGGCCAGCAGCGTGCGCTTAACCAGCGCGGAAATGAGATCATTAAACTGTTCGCGGGTGATTTCACCCTGCCAGCCCGCCACGTTGACCCTTACGGACTCGGCGTCGCTGAGCGCAATTTTTGCCGCGATGGCAGCATCCAGCAATTCACGCTGAACACGGTTATCACTGCGATCGGCAATTCCCGCCTGCTCGCGGATGTAATCCGCCAGCAGGTGATCGAAGTCATCGCCGCCCAGCGCAGAATCGCCACCGGTCGCCAGCACTTCGAACACGCCGCGACTCAGGCGCAGAATAGAGATATCAAACGTTCCGCCGCCGAGGTCATACACCGCAATAACACCCTCTTTGCCGGAATCCAGACCGTAGGCAATCGCCGCGGCGGTCGGTTCATTGAGCAGGCGCAGGACATGCAGACCCGCCAGACGCGCGGCGTCTTTGGTCCCCTGACGCTGTGCATCGTCAAAGTACGCCGGTACGGTAATGACCACGCCATCCAGTTCGCCAGAGAGTGACTCGGTGGCTCGCGCCGCCAGCGCTTTCAGGATATCGGCAGAAACACGAATTGGATTCAGCAAACCCGCCGCCGTTTCAATCATCGGCAGGCCATTAACGCTTTCCTGAAAACGGTACGGCAGATGGGGGTAACGGGTCTGAATATCCACCAGCGAACGCCCCATCATGCGTTTCACCGAGCTAATGGTATTGGCGGTATCCAGCGCGGCATTGGCACGCGCATCATAGCCGACCGTGTGGCCCTGCTGCTGATAGTGAACGACAGACGGCAGCAGATGACGACCGTCGTGATCGGCCAGCGTTTCCGCCTGACCGCTACGTACGGTTGCGACCAGAGAGTTGGTGGTCCCGAGATCGATACCCACAGCCAGACGACGCTGGTGTGGCGCTGCGCTCAGACCAGGCTCACTAATTTGTAATAAGGCCATAATTGCTTCCGAATATTAAAAATCGAGCAGTTTTTCTTCGAGTTGTTCTGCACTGCTTCGCAGTTTATCGAGAAAACGCAGTTTACGCACGGTATCGGCCGCAACGTCCCACGTCTCGCTATCCAGTTGTTCCACCATCAGTTGATGGCGGCTATCAAACATCTTTTTCACGCGCTGAATAAACTGTTCCAGCCGCACCTCGTCTTTCGCCTGTTCGATCTCATCGAGTTCTTCACGCAATTCCAGTTGTTCCATCAGGAATGCGGTATCGCGCACCGTGTGCTGCTCGTTGTTGAGATCAAAACCGTGTAACGAAAGCAGATATTCTGCGCGCCTCAGAGGATGGCGCAGCGTTTGCCAGGCCTGGTTGATGGTGGCGGATTGCGAAACGGCAGCAAGCTGTTCCGCCTGGGTACCGCTGGCAAATTTATCAGGGTGATACTGCCGTTGCAGATCCTGAAATCGAAGGCTTAGTGCCTGAATATCGAGCGGATAACGGGCCGGTAAGCCAAAGAGGGTGAAGTAGTCCATAACATTCTCAGGGGTAGCCTGTTAGAACAAACCCCACACGTAGCATGGCCACGGCGGGGTTTTCGGATGACGCGCGTTACACGTGGAAGCTTTCGCCGCAACCACACTCGTCCTTCACATTCGGGTTAGTGAATTTAAACCCTTCGTTCAGACCTTCTTTTACGAAGTCTAACTGCGTTCCGTCCAGAAATTGCAGGCTTTTTCCGTCGACCACGACCTTAACGCCTTTGTCTTCAAACACGGTGTCTTCTGCCGCCGGTTCATCAACAAATTCCAGTACATACGCCATACCTGAGCAGCCGGAAGTTCTCACGCCCAGACGCAGGCCAAACCCTTTACCGCGGTTCGCCAGGAAGGTATTTACTCGCGCTGCTGCACTGTCGCTAAGTGTAATCGACATAATAAAACCTCAACTCTTATTATTTTGCTTCACGTTTACTTTTGTAGTCCGCAATAGCGGCTTTGATCGCGTCTTCTGCCAGAATAGAACAGTGAATTTTCACTGGCGGCAGCTCAAGCTCATCGGCGATATCGGTGTTTTTGATCGCCTGTGCTTCGTCCAGCGATTTTCCTTTCACCCATTCGGTGACCAGGGAGCTGGACGCGATAGCGGAACCGCAGCCGTAAGTCTTGAAACGCGCGTCTTCAATGATACCTTCATTGTTGACTTTGATCTGCAACTTCATCACGTCGCCACAGGCTGGTGCACCCACCATACCGCTGCCCACGTTCTCGTCGCTGTTGTCAAAAGAGCCCACGTTACGTGGATTCTCGTAATGATCGATTACTTTTTCGCTGTAAGCCATGATGAATTCTCCTTATCGGTACCGATTAATGATGTGACCATTCGATGCTGTTCAGATCCACACCCTGTTTGTGCATTTCCCACAGTGGAGAAAGGTCACGCAGACGGCCGATAGATTTACGAACCAGTTCGATGGTGTAATCAATCTCTTCTTCGGTAGTAAAACGACCTAAAGAGAAACGAATAGAGCTATGCGCCAGCTCGTCAGTCATTCCCAGCGCGCGCAGCACATAGGAAGGCTCAAGGCTCGCAGAGGTACAGGCGGAACCTGAAGAAACCGCAAGGTCTTTCAGCGCCATGATCAGCGACTCGCCTTCAACGTAGTTAAAGCTCACGTTGAGGATATTTGGCGCGCCCTGCTCGAGGTCACCGTTCAGGTAGACTTCTTCCATATCTTTCACGCCGTTCCACAGACGGTTACGCAGACCGCGCAGACGCGCCATCTCGGTTTCCATCTCTTCTTTCGCAATGCGATAGGCTTCGCCCATGCCGACGATCTGGTGGACAGGCAGCGTACCGGAACGCATGCCGCGCTCGTGACCGCCGCCGTGCATCTGTGCTTCGATACGAATACGCGGTTTACGACGAACGTACAGCGCGCCGATCCCTTTCGGGCCATAAATTTTGTGACCGGAGAAAGACATCAGGTCAACTTTCAGTTGGCTCAGATCGATAGGCAGTTTGCCCACGCTCTGGGTGGCGTCAACGTGATAGATGATGCCGCGCGCACGGCACATTTCGCCGATAGTCGCGATATCCTGCACCACGCCGATTTCGTTATTCACGTGCATGATGGAAACCAGGATGGTGTCGTCACGCATCGCCGCTTCCAGCACGTTAAGATCGATAATCCCGTTGCTCTGCGGCGCCAGGTAGGTCACTTCAAACCCTTCGCGCTCCAGCTGACGGCAGGTATCCAGCACGGCTTTGTGTTCGGTTTTGCTGGTGATGATGTGCTTGCCTTTTTTCTGATAAAAGTTGGCTGCACCTTTGATCGCCAGGTTGTCGGATTCAGTCGCACCGGAGGTAAAGACGATTTCACGCGGATCGGCACCTACCAGATCGGCAATCTGATTACGGGCGATGTCCACCGCCTCTTCAGCCTGCCAGCCGAAACGGTGTGAACGGGAGGCCGGATTACCAAAGGTTCCGTCCAGCGTCAGGAACTGCATCATTTTCTCGGCAACACGCGGGTCCACCGGCGTGGTTGCGGAGTAATCGAGATAAATCGGTAATTTCATTGCTCTATAAACTCCGTACATCGCTCTAATGCAAGGAGTCAGGCAACCGGCTGGATGTACGACCGTGTTAACGGAGCGCAAGCGCCCCGGCCTGACTCTGAAATACTTTTACGCTTCATCCTTCAGACTGCCTTTGCGTTGGCAGCCTGAATGATATTGCGTACTTTTCTAATTAAGCGCGTAACTTAACGTCAATTGCGTCTTGTGTACGATTTGTGCGTGGAGCGTCGTGGCTGTGCTGGCGACCAGACACATCCAGGACTTCCTGATTATTCACCAGTTCGCCTAACGTGATGTTGTTGAGGAAACCGGTCAGACGGTCGCTCAAGTCACGCCACAGCGCGTGGGTCAGGCATTTATCGCCGCCCTGACAACCGCCTTTGCCCTGACAACGGGTCGCATCAACCGACTCGTCAACAGCGCTAATCACTTCACCGACGGCAATACTGCCGGCATCTTTACCCAGCAGATAACCACCGCCTGGTCCACGTACGCTGGAAACCAGACCATTTTTACGCAAACGGGAGAACAGCTGTTCTAAATAAGAAAGGGAAATTCCCTGACGTTCAGAAATATCAGCCAACGGTACCGGGCCCGCTTCGGAGTTGAGCGCAACGTCCAACATTGCGGTCACGGCATAACGCCCTTTAGATGTCAGTCTCATGTCTTACTTAGCCTCAAACTCGCCCCTGCCCGGGGTTTTTTATTGTAAAATGGGGGTATTGCATAGCAGGGCCAAGTCTGACATTCCCGACTAAATCAGTCAACTATTTACTTGACTGTTTTAGTCAGGTATTTAACCTTCAGTGCCATTTTGCGTTGCCGGATGGCGCTGCGCTTATCCGGCCTACAGGCCGCACGATTCGTAGGCCGGATAAGCGCAGCGCCATCCGGCATTAGCAACGTTACTTGCTTTTATTCTGCTGCTCAATAGAGGCAAGCATTCCACGCAGAATATTCAGCTCCTGGCTCTCCGGACGCGCGCGCGTAAACAGACGACGCAGTTTGTTCATCACCTGTCCGGGGTGGTTTTCACGGATAAACCCTGTCGACAGCAACGTTTGCTCAAGGTGACCGTAAAAACGCTCCAGATCGTCCACCAGCGGATACGGCGCTTCTTCATGCACCACCGCGTCACGGTTTTCTTGTGTTGCCAGCCAGGCCATGCGCACTTCATAAGCGATGACCTGTACCGCCATCGCCAGGTTCAGCGAACTGTACTCCGGGTTTGCCGCAATCGCGACGTGGTAATGGCATTTTTGCAGTTCGTCGTTGGTCAAACCAACGCGTTCACGACCAAACACCAGCGCCACGGGGGTATTTGCCGCTTCCGCAACGCTTTTTAAACCACATTCGCGCGGATCGAGCATTGGCCACGGCAGCGTACGCGAACGTGCGCTGGTTCCTACCACCAGACTGCATCCGGCCAGCGCTTCATCGAGGGTGTCGACGATCTGCGCGTTGCCGATCACATCACTGGCCCCTGCCGCCAGAGCGATAGCCTGGGAGTCAGGTTTTACGAGCGGGTTCACCAGCCACAGGTTGGTTAACCCCATTGTTTTCATTGCGCGGGCAACAGAGCCCATGTTGCCGGTATGTGACGTTTCCACCAGCACGATTCGAATATTTTGCAGCATTGTCTTTCTTCAGCTAAAGATTATTCGCCCATATTATCATAAATCGAAGACATATTCCGATCTCGCTGCTATACTCTGCGCCGTTTTCCCGTTCTTTAACATCCAGTGAGAGAGACCGATGCATCCGATGCTGACCATCGCCGTGCGCGCAGCGCGCAAGGCGGGTAATGTAATTGCCAAACACTACGAAACGCCTGACTCAGTAGAAACCAGCCAGAAAGGCAGCAATGATTTTGTGACCAACGTCGATAAAGCCGCCGAAGCGATTATTATCGAAACGATCCGCAAATCTTACCCGCAGCACACCATCATCACCGAAGAAAGCGGTGAACATGAAGGTACCGATCAGGATGTTCAATGGGTTATCGATCCACTGGATGGCACCACCAACTTCATCAAACGTCTGCCTCACTTCGCCGTTTCTATCGCTGTACGCATTAAAGGCCGTACTGAAGTCGCTGTGGTTTACGATCCCATGCGTAATGAACTGTTCACCGCCACCCGCGGCCAGGGCGCCCAGCTGAATGGCTATCGTCTGCGCGGCAGCAATGCACGTGACCTGAACGGCACTATTATCGCTACTGGCTTCCCGTTCAAAGCCAAACAGCACGCCACCTCTTACATGAATATCCTCGGCAAAATGTTTACCGAGTGCGCTGACTTCCGCCGCACCGGCTCTGCCGCGCTGGATCTGGCGTATGTTGCCGCTGCCCGCGTTGACGGTTATTTCGAAATCGGCCTCAAGCCGTGGGATTTCGCCGCAGGTGAACTGATCGCCCGCGAAGCAGGCGCACTGGTTTGCGACTTTACCGGCGGTCATAACTATATGACGACCGGCAACATCGTGGCGGGCAACCCGCGCGTGGTAAAAGCGATGCTGGCGAACATGCGTGATGAACTGAGCGACGCGCTGAAGCGTTAATCGTTTGCTGCCGGATGGCGGCTAACGCCTTATCCGGCCTACAGAGTAAAATGATCTGTAGGCCGGATAAGCGAAGCGCCATCAGGCATTCTCCCTCAGGGCACGTTTAAAACGGTCTTATCCCTCGCCCTACAGGTACCGCACTCACCCACATCACGCCTGCTGCTACCACCAGTATCACACCACCGGCTAACGCCAGCGTCGACCAGCCAATCTGTCGCCACAATACCGGCGCGCGGTTACCGCTCAGCCTGACCGCCAGCGTGCGAAAACTGTGCACCAGCAGCGCCAGAGAAGTAATAGTCAACGAGGTGCCCGCCGCCATTGCCAGCACCGACGCTATCCCCCAGTAAAATACGCCAATGACTTTGCTGAACAGCAGCACCATAATAGCCCCGGAACAGGGACGCATCCCCATTGACAGAATAATCATCAGCCGTGCGCGCCAGTCATCGCCATGCTGCAGTTGTTCCGGATTCGGTAAGTGCTGATGCCCACAACCACAGTTTTCATGATGACTATGATGTGGCGTAAAAGCGGTAAATGTGGGTTTGCGCAGCAGCGCGTGTAGTTTCTTCAGCGCCCGCCAGCAGAGCAACAGGCCCAGAATCCCCACCAGCGCGTAGCTCCCCTTCTCCAGCCAGAAACCGCTCAGATGGAGCTGTCTCGCCGGCAGTTGCAGGATGCTGAGCACTACCACAACCAGCCCGATGGCCACCAGCCCCTGTAGTAGCGAGGAGGCCAGCGTCAGGCCAATGCTCGACTTCAGCTTTGAAGGATGGGTCGCCAGCCAGGTGGTAATCACCACCTTTCCGTGCCCCGGACCCAGCGCATGCAGCACACCATATAAAAAGCTAAACAGCAGCAACGACCCGCCCGCCTGGGCTGGGCTGGCGGCAACGGCTTTCAGCAGCACGCTCATCTGCTGATTCACCTCCCGCTGCCAGACGATACTGTTGACCATCACCTCCGGCCAGGCGTACCACAGCCAGACGCCGCCGATCGCCGCCATCAGCAAAAACAACGCCAGCGGCCACAGCGATATCCAGCGCCGTGTGCGGACGCGGTTTGGCAATATTACTGACATATGACCGTCACCGTCTGCGCGAATTGTTTACCCAGTTCCATATCCTCTGGCGGCGCATCGTCTTTATCCAGAGACTGGGCAAAACTGAGCGACGCCTCGCTCGGTTCGGGGGTGTGCAACGCGATTTTACAGCGCTCACGCATCGCCAACGATAGCGTCGCATCGCGGTCTTCTTCGTAACTCATATCGACATAATAAGAGGGGTCAAAGGTCGAGAAAGTATAACGCTGCCCGCTCAACGGCTGCGGTTCGGCAAGCGGCAACACAAAGGTAAGCACTGCCTGATGCTCATCACGCGCCATGCCGTATTCCGTGGGCCGGTTTTTAAATTTGACGCGCTGCCCGTTGTGCCACATTTCGGTAAAGTAATGCTGCCCCAGCACATTCGCCATCACTTCCGCCGCCAGCTTTTTCCATATTTCAGAACCCGGTTTAGCGTCACCCGCATCATAGAGCAGATCAGCAGAGGTCAGTTCATCCATCGTCCAGCGCATTTTTAGCGCCACGATAGACCCGTTATCACTGACCACTTCCGTTTTCAGACGGATAAAACTGTGAGGATGTGCGCTCACCGTAAACGTCAAAAAAGTGAATAACACCAACAAAACGCCGCGTATCATGAATGACTTCGACTCCCACAAAAACAGGATGGCCACGAGAGTCACGATCGCCGTGACAGGATTGTCCGTGAGGATAACATTGAAATGAGGAATGTTGAGCGCGGATTTCTGGGATCGATTCAGTTCTCAGATTTGCAATTTTGTCTTTGGAGGCTGCGTGTCTGCTGCGAGTATTGTCTGTGCGTCACAACCCAATTGATAACCAATTGTAAAAATAAATAAGATGTTTACGATATTTATTAACAATGAATTTGAACTTCATTTCGCGATAACTCTCAAATTTAACCATAAATTAACCAAATAACGCATAAAAATTAACAATAATGGGCGTTTATCACATTTACGAAACTTGCGATTCATTACCTCTTCCCTTCGTTGATAACCTCCTGTTCGTGACATGCCCCGGTCCCTACAAAAGGTACAACTATGAAATTCAAACTCGCATTACTCAGTGCAACCCTGGTTTCTGCATGCATGTTGTCCGGCCCGTCCTTTGCGGCAGAAAAATATGAAATCGCTGTGGTTGCTAAAGTCACCGGCATTCCGTGGTTTAACCGCATGGAAACCGGCGTGAATGAAGCAGCGAAGAAACTGGATGTGAATGCTTATCAGACCGGCCCTTCCACGCCGGATCCGGCTCAGCAGGTGAAGGTCATTGAAGATCTCATTGCCAAGAACGTTAACGCGATCATTGTGGTACCTAATGACGCCAAGGTGCTAGAGCCCGTGCTGAAAAAAGCGCGCGATAAGGGCATTGTCGTTCTGACCCATGAGTCACCGGATCAACAAATCGGCCAGTGGGATATCGAAACGATCGACAGCGAGAAGTACGCGCAGGCCAACGTCGACGAACTGGCGAAAGATATGGGCGGCAAAGGTGGCTATGCGATTTACGTCGGCTCGCTGACCGTGCCGTTACACAACGCCTGGGCCGATTACGCCATCAAGTACCAGAAAGAGAAATACCCGGAGATGTTTGAAGTGACCACCCGTCTGCCGGTGGCCGAGAGCATCGACAAATCCTACTCCACCACGCTGGATCTGATGAAAACCTATCCGCAGATGAAAGGCATCATTGGCTTCGGTTCGCTGGGTCCGATTGGTGCGGGTCAGGCGGTACAGAAAAAACGCGCGAAAGATAAAATTGCCGTGGTGGGGATTGCCATGCCCGCGCAGGCTGCGCCTTATCTGATGCGTGGCGACATCAAAAAAGCGATGCTGTGGGATCCGAAAGATGCTGGCTACGCGCTGGTGACCGTGGCGGATCAGTTGCTGAAAGGCAAAGAAGTGACGCCAGATCTGACCATTGATGGATTAGGGAAAGCCGATGTCGACATGGAGAAGAAAGTGATCCGCTTTAACAAGATCCTCGAAGTCACCAAAGACAACGCACAGTCACTCGGTTTCTAAGGCTCCAGCCACCACCAGGGAAACCTAACGCCGACCGTCTGGTCGGCGCTATCAACAGGCTTAACACTCTGCGCCCGTCAGGGCGCTCGCAGGGGTATTGTCCATGACAGACACCACCGCATTTATCACTCTTGAGAATATCAGCAAGCAATTCCCGGGCGTGCTGGCGCTGGATAATGTGAATCTGACGCTGAAAAAAGGCGAAGTTCACTGTCTGGCAGGGCAGAACGGTTGCGGAAAAAGCACCATTATTAAAGTGATCTCCGGGGTTTATCAGCCGGAAAAAGGGGCGCAGATCCTGCTGGACGGCAAACTGTTCCACCAACTGTCGCCACAGCTCTCTTCGCACTACGGCATCCAGGTTATCTATCAGGATTTATCCCTCTTCCCGAACTTCAGCGTGGCGGAGAATATTGCCGTCAATCGCTACCTTCCCGGCGGCGATATCTGGGTGCGGCGCGGCACGATGAAACAGCAGGCGCTGGCGGCGATGAAGCGGATTGGCGTCAGCATCGATCCCGATAAAAAAGTGGAAAAACTCTCCATTGCCGACCGCCAGCTAGTGGCGATTTGTCGCGCCATTGCCGCCGACGCGCGCCTGGTCATCATGGATGAACCCACCGCTTCTCTGACGCGCCAGGAGGTTAACGGCCTGCTGCGCGTGGTCAACGAACTGAAAGCCGACGGCATTTGCGTGGTCTTCGTCAGCCATCGTCTCGATGAGGTGATGGAAGTGGCGGACCGCATCAGCGTCATGCGCGACGGTAAACTGGTGGGGACGTATCCCGCAAGCGAACTCGACAGCCATGAGCTGGCCTTCCTGATGACCGGTCAACGCTTCCACTACAGCCCGCTGCCGGAAAAACCGCCGGTTGAGCAGGAGCCGATGCTGGAACTGCGCAACCTGAGCCGCAAAGGAAAATACCAGGACATCAACCTGTCACTGCGTAGCGGTGAGATCGTGTCAATTGTCGGTCTGCTCGGCGCGGGCCGCACCGAGCTTTGTCTGAGCCTGTTTGGCATGACGCACCCGGAAAGCGGTGAAATCCGCATTAACGGCAAACCGGTTCAACTACGTAACAACCATGACGCCATCAAGCACGGCATCGGCTATGTCTCAGAAGATCGCCTGACCCAGGGGCTTATCATGGAACAGTCGATCTACGACAACACCATTGTCACGGTCTTCGACAAACTGCATACCCGCAGTGGCCTGCTCGATCACGGCAAAGCAAAAACGCTGGTCGCTGATCTCATCCGGGAACTGAACATCAAGGTGGCCGATCCGCAACTGCCGGTCAAAACACTCTCCGGTGGCAACGCCCAGCGCATCGCCATCGCCAAATGGGTGGCGACCGAGCCGCGCATCCTGATCCTGGACTCCCCGACGGTGGGCGTCGACATCGCCAATAAAGAAGGAATTTATCAGATTGCCCGCAACCTGGCGGAACAAGGTATGGCGGTGCTGATGATTTGCGATGAGATCCCGGAAGCCTATTACAACAGCCATCGCGTGCTGGTCATGCGGCGCGGGAAGCTGGTCGCTGAGTTTAATCCGCATCGTTGTCGCGAAGAGGACATTGCAGAGGTGGTCGAGGTCATCCATGAATAACTTTCGTCTCTCCCGTTTAGTCGGGCACCATGAATTCTGGCTGGGTCTGCTGGTGATTGCGCTCGCTGTCGGGCTGAGCGTCAGCACCGACGAGTTTCTGTCACTCGGCAACCTGACAGACGTCGCGACCAGCTATGCCATTCTCGGTATTCTTGCCTGCGGGCTGTTCGTCGTGCTGATCTCCGGGGGGATCGATATTTCGTTCCCGGCGATGACGGCGATAGCACAGTACGCGATGGCAAGCTGGGTGATCGTGCATGGCGGTAACTTTCTGCTGGCGCTGACCATCGCTGTCGTCGTCGGGCTACTGCTCGGGCTGATTAACGGCTTTCTGGTCTACTGGCTGCGCGTGCCTGCGATCATCATCACCATCGCGACGCTGAACGTCTATTACGGTCTGCTGGTTTACGCCACCAAAGGCACCTGGCTGTACGGCTTCCCGGACTGGTTTATGAACGGCATCAACTGGTTCTCCTTCACGGCGGCCGATGGCTATGACTATGGCCTCACGCTCCCGCTACTGTGTCTGGCCGCCGCGATCGTTTTCACCGCCATCCTGATGAACTACACCCGTCTCGGGCGTCAGATTTACGCGATGGGCGGCAACCGCGACGCCGCATCCCGCCTTGGGCTGAACCTGTTGAAGCTGCATTTCTATGTCTATGGTTTTATGGGCGTTCTCGCAGGCGTCGCTGCTGTTGTGCAGGCGCAGATCACACAGTCCGTGGCGCCGAACTCGCTGCTCGGTTTTGAGCTAACGGTACTGGCAGCGGTCGTGCTGGGCGGCACCAGCATGAGCGGTGGGCGCGGTACATTGACCGGTACGCTGCTGGGGGTGATTCTGCTGGCCTTTTTGCAAAACGGTCTGACGCTGCTCAGCGTCTCCTCGTACTGGCACACCGTTTTCAGCGGCGTCATTATCCTGGTCAGCATCAGCGCCACGGCGTGGAATGAGAAACGCAAACTGGCAAGGGAGCTTTGAGATGAAAGCGTTCGCAAAAGTATTACCCGGTGATGCCATCATCCGTCTGCAGTGCGTGATTATTATCGTCGTCGCCGTCGTCTTCTCGGCGCTGTTGGGCACCCGCTTTTTCAGCGTCGCAAACTTCCAGTCCATCGGTTCGCAGTTGCCGATCCTCGGCATGCTGGCGCTGGGAATGGGCATGACCATGCTGACGGGCGGCATTAACCTGTCAATTATCGCCGGTGCCAACGCCTGCTCGCTGGTCATGGCCGCCGTCATCGTCAGCCATCCGGACAATCCGCTGTTTCTCGCGCTGGCGCTGCTGGCCGGCGCTGCGGTCGCCGTCGCGATTGGTACGCTGAACGGTGCGCTGATCGCCTGGGTTGGCGTGTCGCCGATCCTCGCTACGCTCGGTACGATGACGCTTATCTCCGGGCTGAACATCTTGCTCTCTAACGGCACGGTGATTTCCGGCTTCCCGGCGGCAATTCAGTATCTCGGCAACGCCACCCTCGCGGGTATTCCCGTCGCCCTGCTGCTTTTCTTGCTGGTCGCCGTGCTGCTGTGGGTACTGCTGGAACACACCACGCTCGGGCGCAGTCTCTATCTGATGGGTTCCAACGAACAGGCGACCCGCTACAGCGGCGTGAACACCGTTCGGGTACAGATTTCCGTCTACGTCATTTCCGCCCTGCTCGGCTGGGTGGCCGCAATCTTAATGATGGCGAAATTCAACTCGGCAAAGGCCGGATACGGAGAGTCTTATCTGCTGGTCACTATTCTCGCGTCGGTGCTGGGCGGTATTAATCCGGACGGCGGATTTGGCCGTATCATCGGCCTGGTGCTGGCGCTGATTGTGCTGCAAATGCTGGAAAGCGGCTTTAACTTGCTGGGGATCAGCAGCTATCTGACGATGGCGCTTTGGGGCGCGGTCCTCATCCTCTTTATCGCATTACAGAATCGTAGAGCCTGATTTCAGGAGAAAAATTATGGCGAGTTACTTTATTGGTGTGGATGTAGGAACCGGCAGCGCTCGCGCAGGCGTATTTGATCTTAACGGCAGAATGGTCGGTCAGGCCACTCGCGCGATTGAGATTTACCGCCCGCAGGCCGATTTCGTTGAGCAGTCGTCCGATAACATCTGGCAGGCCGTCTGCAACGCGGTTCGTGATGCCATTAATCAGTCCGATATCAACCCAATCCAGGTGAAAGGGCTGGGATTTGACGCCACCTGTTCGCTGGTGGTACTGGATAAAGAGGGCAAACCGCTGACCATCAGCCCTTCGGGGCGCAGCGAACAGAACATTATCGTGTGGATGGATCACCGCGCCATCACCCAGGCAGAGCGCATCAACGCGATGCACCACCGGGTTCTGGATTACGTGGGTGGGATTATCTCCCCGGAAATGCAGACGCCGAAGCTGCTGTGGCTGAAACAGCATATGCCTAACACCTGGGCAAACGCGGGCTACTATTTTGATTTACCTGACTTCCTGACCTGGCGCGCCACCGGCGACGACACGCGCTCCCTCTGTTCCACGGTGTGCAAATGGACCTACATGGGCCATGAAGACAAGTGGGATGCCAGCTACTTCAGCGAAATCGGGCTGGAAGACCTGCTGGAACACGATGCGGAAAAAATTGGCCGCTACGTGAAAACGATGGGCGAACCGCTCGGCCACGGGCTGACCCAGCGCGCCGCCAGTGAAATGGGACTGATTCCCGGCACCGCCGTCAGCGTGTCGATCATCGACGCCCACGCCGGTACACTTGGCACGCTTGGCGCTTGCGGCGTCTCCGGCGAAGTCGCTGACTTTGACCGTCGCGTCGCGCTGATTGGCGGCACCTCGACCGGTCACATGGCGATCTCTAAACAGCCGCGCTTTATCGGCGGCGTCTGGGGCCCCTACTATTCCGCCGTGCTGCCGGAATATTGGCTCAACGAAGGCGGCCAGTCCGCTACCGGCGCGCTGATCGACCACATTATTCAGTCCCATCCTTGTTACGAGACGCTGCTGGCGCAGGCAAAAGCGCAGGGACATACCATTTATGAAGTGCTGAACGCGCTGCTGCGTAAAATGGCGGGCGAACCGGAAAATATCGCCTTCCTGACCCGCGATATTCATATCCTGCCCTACTTTCACGGCAACCGTTCACCGCGCGCCAACCCAACGTTGACCGGGGCGATTAGCGGCCTGAAACTTTCCCGCACGCCGGAAGATATGGCGCTGCACTATCTGGCGACCATTCAGGCCATCGCGCTGGGTACGCGCCATATCATTGAGACGATGAACCAGAGCGGTTACAGCATCGACACCATCATGGCCAGCGGCGGCGGCACCAAGAACCCTATCTTTGTACAGGAACATGCCAATGCCACCGGTTGCGCCATGTTACTGCCGGAAGAGAGCGAAGCGATGCTGCTGGGCGGCGCGATGATGGGCACCATCGCCGCTGGCGTTTTCGAGACCTTCCCGGAAGCGATGTCGGCGATGAGCCGGATTGGTAAAACGGTCACCCCACAGACCAATCGCATTAAGCAGTATTACGACCGTAAATATCAGGTGTTCCACGAGATGTATCAGGATCATATGAAGTACCGTCAACTGATGCAGGGGGACGCATGAATCACTCATGGCAACAGGCCACCGATACCTGGACCCTCTACAGTGAGGCGCTGGCCGGTCTGGGTCAGCATCTGAACGAACCGGTCTGGAACGCATTAATGACGGAACTGCGCGAATGCCGTGGGAAGATCGTGGTCACCGGCGTCGGCACCTCCGGTATTGCGGCGCGAAAAATTGCCCACATGCTGGCCTGCGTTGAACGCCCGGCTATTTATCTCAACGCCACCGATGCCGCGCACGGCGATCTCGGTTTTCTACGCGCGGACGATCGGGTCATTTTGATCTCGCGCGGAGGCAACTCTGACGAACTGACGCGGCTACTGCCCGGTCTGAAGGTAAAAAACGTACCGATTATCAGCGTCACGGAAAACCCGGACTCCGCCATTGCCCGCGACGCCCGACTGGTGATTTCTACTGGCGTCCAGCGCGAGGCGGATCCACTGAACATGCTGGCAACCACCTCCATCATGCTGGTCATTGCTATCTTTGATGCCGCCTGCGCTTGTTTGATGAGCGAGAGCGACTACTCCAGAGAAACGCTGCTGGCTGTGCACCCGGGTGGTGATGTCGGTTTAACCCTACGACAAAAGCGCTAATCCATTAGCAACCTTTCAGCCTCGTCTTCGCCGACGGGGCTTTTTTCTGCGCAACATGAAGATAAAAAACGCGAAAAATCCTGGTAAAGCGCTGCGTTAAACTTTCTGGCGTGGCTGAACGCGTGAAAAATTCTGTGACGTCTCCCTGCAATCCTGACGCAAAACATTTCATTCGTAATGGCTATGGAAAAACTTTAGCTATTCTTATCTAACATACCTACGGGAGATCCGACAGATGATGACAACGCTTGCTCCGCCATCTGTACTTTCTGCTCCCCAGCGCCGTTGCCAGGTTTTGCTGACGCTTTTCCAGCCGGGACAAATTGCCACCGCGGAAATGTTCAGTGCGCTAAATGGTGTCGATGATGCAATTGCCCGTGAGGATATTGTCGAAACGGGACAAGAGATCCAGCGTTATCATCGACTCAGCATTAGCACTGGTCCGAATGGGTGCTACCGGATCGAAGGTACCGCGCTAAACCAACGCCTCTGCCTCTTACACTGGCTCAGACGCGGCCTGCGTTTGTGCCCGGCGTTCATTACCCAACACTTTGCCCCCGCCCTCAAAACCGAACTGAAACAGCGGGGGATCCTGCGTACGCTGTATGACGATACCAATCTGCACGCGCTGATTAACCTCTGCGCGCGTCGCCTGCAAAAACCGTTTGAGTGCCGGGACATCCAGTTCCTGCACCTCTATCTGCAATATTGCCTGTTGCAGCATCACGCGGGGATCTCCCCGGAATTTAATCCTGTCCAGCAGCGCTGGGCGCAATCCTGCGCTGAATACCCGCTGGCGCAGGAGATTGGTCGCCACTGGCAGCGGCGCGTCATGCAAAATGCGCCGCTCACGGAATCACTGTTTATGGCGCTGCTGTTTTCGATGATCCGTATCCCGGATCCGATTCGTGATAACCATCAGCAGAACCGGCGGTTGCGTCTGGCGATCGCCCGCCTGATCCTGCGTTTTCGCGAAATGGGCGCGGTGCGTTTCAATGACGAACACGGGCTGAATGCCCAACTCTATATCCACCTCGCCCAGGCGCTGAACCGCAGTCTGTTTTCTATCGGTATCGATAACACGCTGCCGGAAGAGTTCGCCCGCCTCTATCCGCGTCTGATGCGTACCACTCGTGATGCGTTACGCGGGCTTGAAGAAGAGTATGACGTTGAATTTTCTGAGGAAGAGACGGGACTGGTGGCGGTAATTTTTGGCGCATGGCTGATGCAGGATAATGACCTGCATGAGAAACAGGTCGTCTTACTGACCGGGGATAACCCGCAACTGGAACAGCAGATAGAGCAACAACTGCGTGAACTGACGCTACTGCCGCTGAACATCAAACCGTTGCCGATGCGGACTTTTCAGCGGGAGGGCTCGCCGCGCGGCGTGGCGCTGATTGTCACCCCTTACGCCACGCTGCTGCCGCTCTTTTCACCACCGTTGATTCACGCGGATCAGGCGCTGACACCACACCAGCAACAGCAGATCCGCAAGATGCTGGAATCAGGCTGAAGCGGCCACTTTTGGCCGCAACACCATGGCGGGTAGCGCCACCAGCGCCATTACCCAGAAGACGCCGTTGCCCAGATTCTGATACAGGAAGCCAGCGAACACGGTCATGATGGCAATGCTGCCGCCCATCGCCACCGCAGAATAGACCGCCTGCAGACGGATCACTTCGCTTCCCTGACGCGCCGCGATATAGCGCATCGCCGCCAGGTGGCACACGGTAAAGGTGCCGCAATGGAGGATCTGCACGACAATCAGCCACGGCAGCGCCGTCGTCCAGCCCATCAGTCCCCAGCGAATCACCCCGCAGACGGCGGAGAGCAGTAACAGATCGCGGGCGCTGAAGCGGCGGAACAGTTTGTTGCTCAGGGCAAAGATAATCACTTCCGCCACCACACCGAGCGACCAGAGATAGCCTACCGCCGAGGCGGAATAACCCGCGCCCTGCCAGTAAATGGCGCTAAAACCGTAGTAAGCGGCATGCGCCCCCTGCAACAGACAGACGCAGGCCAGAAAGCGCCAGCTCTGCGTGACCAGCGCCCGCCAAGCGGGCCAACCGGCGCTCTCCTGATGCCGGTTTTCCCCTTGTGGCAGCACGCTGGGGCGAATCAGCATTCCCAACAGCATGGAGGCGACGCCCAGCGTCAGCAGCGCCAGAACCGCCCGATAATCAAACACGCTGACCAGTTTTCCGGTCAACGCCGAACCGATGACAAACGCCACCGAACCCCACAGCCGTACCCGACCGTAGTCCATCGTAATCTGTTTTTGCCAGGTATTCGCCAGCGCGTCCGTGAGCGGCACCAGCGGTGAGAAGAAGAGGTTAAAGCCGACCATCACCACCATCAGCCAGGCAACGTGGGTTCCGGCCCAGAAAGCCAGCGCAAAGACCAACGCCAGTAGCGCCAGGATGCGTAACGCCCGAATCAATCGCGACGGGTCGCTGACCCGTGGGGCAATAATCAAACTGCCGAGAAAACGCGCCACCAGTCCAGCGCCTAACAGCAGGCCAATGGTCTCTGGCGTAAGGCCAAGCCCTTTAAGCCAGACGCTCCAGAAGGGAAGAAAAATCCCGTAGCTAAAAAAGTAGGTGAAGTAACCGAGCGCCAGCCAGCGCGTGGAGTGCAAAACCATGATCCCCTCCCGTGTGGAGGCGATAGTCTGGCGATAAACGCAGGCTGGCGCAAGTGAACATTAACAGTCACATAACAACGTTTTGCTGCTAATCAACACGAATCTCCATCTCAAAACGACACTGTTCTCCGGCGCCTAACATCCGTAATCCCGGCTGCCCCGGCATGTGGTGGGCGTTTACCGGATGCGTCTGCGGTTCCAGACAAAGGAACGACTGACCTGGCATTCTGAAAAGCATCAGCCAGGGAGTTTGCGCAGAAATCGTGATATTCATCACATCTCTGCGAATGACGGCCTGCCCACTCCAGCCGGAATACCCCACGTTCAACCAGCGATCCGCACCATATTGCGCCCTGGTGAAATCGACTTCCGCCGGGAGTTCGCTCTGCCAGGCCAGTGGCAAATGATGATCGCCTTCTGGCCAGTAACCGCTCGCCGAGAACTGCACGGTGCTTTGTGCATCAAACACAAAGAACGGGTGAAAACCGCAGCCGTAAAGCATCGGGCGTTTGCCCTGATGAACGATCGTCAGTGATGCCCTGAGTACCGACGCCTCCAGCGCATACTGGAGTTCTGCCAGATAGTCATACCCGCACGCCAGTTGACTGCGCAGACGCAATCGACAACTGTCGTCGGTTACATCTGCCACCTCCCAGTGCCTAAGCCAGCCGTCACCGTGCAGGAAAAACCGGTCATCAGCCTCATACAGCGGCAACAGCACCTCGGTTCCGCGCTGGCTGAAGCGATTGCCCGCCACACGATTGGCCACCGGCAGCATCGGAAACAACCCGCCATCACCGGCGGTTTTCCCCTCGCCTGCACGTAAAACCGGCTGTTGATGTTGTAACGAAAACAACGTCAGCAACCTACCACCCTGCGGGTCCACGCGCATCCGCAAATGCGCGTTATGCAGCGTCAGCGGCGCCGTCATCAGTGTACGCTTCCCTGCTTCGCCGACGAGCTGGCTTTCAGGTGCCTTGCCGCCAGTTGCTCCTCAAGGGCTTCCAGAGTGACGCCTTTGGTTTCGGGCACATTGCGTAGCACGTACACATAGCCCATCGCACAAATCACGCCATAGAGCAGGAAACTCCCGGCGGCACCCAACCCGGCATTGAGCAGCGGGAAGGTGTAGGTCAGCAGGAAGCAGGCAATCCACAGCGCCAGCGTACCCAGCGACATCGCCAGCCCACGCACACGGTTAGGGAAGATTTCAGACAGCAGCACCCAGGTGACAGGCGCCAGGGTCAGGGCATAAATCGCAATGGCTGCCAGCACCAAAACCAGCACAGGCCAGCCCATAATCCCCATTCCGTACGCACTGGCAATCAACACATAAATCACGGTCAGGCCGGATGCGCCAAACAGCATCAGTTTGCGACGACCGATTTTATCCACCAGCGGCAACGCGGCAAGGGTAAAGACCAGGTTGATAATGCCGGTGGCGACGATAGATTTCAGCGTACCGTTGATGTCGAAACCGGCAGAGGCGAAAATCTCCTGCGCGTAGTTAAAGATCACGTTGATCCCGCACCACTGCTGGAAGACTGCCAGCACCATGCCGATAATGACGATCGGTTTGATCTGCGGTTGCAACAGCGTTGACCACGCCACGTTGTGGTTATCTTTGACCAGCGTGTGCTCAATCTCTTTTAGCGTCTGCCCGGCATACTCCACAGAGCCAATACGTTGCAGCATAGCGCGCGCACGCTCCGGTTTACCCGCCTTCACCAGCCAGCGCGGGGATTCAGGGACGAAAAACATCAGCACCAGAAACACCAGCGCAGGGACTAACTCTGCGCCAAACATCCAGCGCCAGCCCATCTGCCCGTTCCAGCTCTCAACAATGGCCTGTTGTGTCGCACCGGTAGCAACGGGTTCGGCGATCATCAGGTTGATCAGTTGCGCCGCCAGTACGCCAATCACGATGGTCAACTGGTTCACTGCCACGAAGCGCCCACGTTTCTCCGCCGGACTGACTTCGGCGATGTACAGCGGACTGAGCGCGGATGCAAGGCCAATCCCGACGCCGCCGACGATGCGGTAAACCACGAACATGTCGAAGTTGCTGGCAACGGCAGTTCCCCATGCGGAGGCGCTGAACAGAATAGCCGAGAGGATCAGCGGCATTTTTCGGCCAAATTTATCCGCACACCAGCCGGAAATCAGCGCCCCAAAAATACAGCCTACCAGCGCCGAACTCATCGCCCAGCCCGACTGCGCCGGATCGGTTATCGAGAAGTACGCTTCATAAAAGGGTTTTGCCCCGCCAATCACCACCCAGTCGTAGCCAAACAGCAAACCGCCACAGGCCGCGACCAGACAGATGGTCCAGACGTAGCCGATTTTCAAATGTGTCTGCGCGTTATTCATTATGATTCCTCTTTCAGGGAAACGCAGGGAACAGTAAGTTTCCGGTGGCGTCACCGCCACCGGCTCAGGGTTTAGTGCAATAATTCCAGTCTGATGACATGGCGCAGGAGCAGAGCTTTGTCATGCGCCGGATTCTGTTGCAGAAGTGCGTCAAGCGCCTGCTGGCAGGCGGACAAATCCCCCAGCCCCAGATGCCCCAACGCGGTGATAAACAGGCAGTGCTGCTGATGTTTTGCCTCTGCCGGGGTGTCGAGCACCACCAGATCCGGTAATGAGACAGCGAAGAAATCCACCTCCGGCACATGGTCTCGCTGCGACGCCACCCATTGCAGGAAGCTTTTGAAGAGTTGTTCTGCCTCGTCACGCTCATCCAGTTTTTTCAGCGCCATGCCCTGCCAGAAGAGGTAGTCCACGGGCTGATCGTTGTAGTAACGACCGGCATCCAGAGTGCTTCCGCCACGGGTGGCGCGGGAAAAGTAACGCTGCGCCTCGTCATGATGTCCCTGGCGTTGGGCGCAATAGCCCAACAGATACCAGATATCGTTATCCGTTTGTCCGGGTAAACGCCCTTCCCCCAGATTATGCGGATAGCTCAGCGCCTGTTGTAGCAGGCTGACCGCGTCAGATAACGCCTCCCTGCCGATCGCCGCCAGCGCCCGATGAATCTGGTTCAGCAAGTACTGCCCGGTCGCTTTCCCCTCGCCCCCTTCCCAGGGATGGAACACGCGCTCGCCAAGAACCTTCGCCGCTTCATCGTAGTGGCCCAGTCCGTTCCACAAGCTGAGCAACTCCACCGTCAGATCGTCACGCTGGAATACCACCGCTTTGCGTGATTCAAGCTGTTGTAAACGCTGCTCGACAGGCGTCGCCAACAGCTTATTGAGGTAATCCAGTTCAAACAGGAAGCGGGCATTGTCAGGCTCCAGCGCCACAGCCTGTGACAAATACTGATGTGCTTTTACGGCATCCTGCTGTTTGTTCCACGCATAAATCCCCAACAGACGATGCACTGGCGCAAACTCGGGCTCCTGTTGCAGGGTGAATTGCCAGCAGGAAAGCGCCTCTTCGTAGCGGCGTTTGCTGTACCAGAAGCAACCCAACAGATAACGGGTATATGCACTGTGCGACAGCGTTTGCAGCATCTGCACTTCATCGAGAGTATTCGGGAAACGCACCCGGTTGTGCAGGCAGGCACGTGCCTGGGTGATGAACGGCTGCGGATCGTCGCTTAGTGATGCCCGCCACAGCAACGGCAGTGTTTCCTGGCTGTCCAGCAGCGCCAGCAGTTCGCGAGCCGCCGCTTTCTGACCGAAAGAAAGCAGCCATCCCGCCAGTTCACACGCGTTGGTGCCACGTCGACCGGTAATGGTGATAAGTGCCGTTTTCGACAGTTCATCCCGGCGTATTGCCCAGCGAGCATAATGCAGCGCGTAGCTGAGCGGATAGTCATGGAGCTGCTGTTCGATGTACTTCAACGCTTCTGATGTGCGCCCCAGCGCTGCCAGCACCAGCGCTTTCATCCCCATCGCCAGGTTGTTGCTGCCGTTAAAACGCAGACTCTGCGTCACTTTTTCCAATGCATCCGCATGGTCACCGCGCGCCATCGCGATCCTCGCCAGTGCCCAGAAGGCCGCATCGCGACAGTTTCCACTCCAGCTCGCTTTGTAGTAATGATCCCAGGCCTGTTCGCAATCGCCCTGGCGCTCCAGCGCAGCGGCCAACAACATACTGGCTTCGCCATCGCGCGGATTTTTGTTCAGGTGATGCGCTCGCTGCAATGCTGCTTTCGCGCAGCGTTCAGCCTGCGTCCAGTCAGCCTGGTTCAGCGCCAGCGTCCCTAGGGCGACGTTGTTGCGATAGTCCAGC
Source organism: Citrobacter amalonaticus Y19 (assembly GCF_000981805.1). Classification (NCBI taxonomy): domain Bacteria; kingdom Pseudomonadati; phylum Pseudomonadota; class Gammaproteobacteria; order Enterobacterales; family Enterobacteriaceae; genus Citrobacter; species Citrobacter amalonaticus. Next base: position 3,029,851 of record NZ_CP011132.1, read on the forward strand.
GGATCGATCTCCAGCGCCCGGCGATAGTAATCCCCGGCGTAGCGACTGGCATGGTTGTACTGCTCCAGATGCTGACCGATAAAGTAGAGTTCATCCGTGTTGGATAATGCCTCTGGTTGCGCGGGGGCCGTTGCCGCCGAGGGGAGCGGCAGATCGTCAGCAATATGTTCTTCATACTGCAGCAGCGTCTGGCCGTCGTGACGCGTGACCGTCATGGTGATCCGTGCATAACCCGAATCGGCAAGCGTCGTCAGCCAGCTTTTCCCCGGCGCCAGCGTCAGTGTGGTTTCGAAGAAAGGCGCGCCGTCTGCGCTGAGCGTCACCCGCACGTCATGTAATGGCGCAACCGCATAGACGCCGACGGACAGCCGGTTTTCATCACGCACCAGTCGCAGCGCCAGCTCAGTGCTGGCGTTTTGCACCATCCCTAATTCGCTGTACGGCAGGAAGTTCTGAACGAACACCTTCTCTTCGTAAGGCGCAAGCCAGGTGAAATCAGGTTGGTTGTCCGTAAACACCCCGGTCATTAATTCGATGTACGGACCATTCTCATCGGTCAGGTTGCGATCCCAGGCGACACCGAAATCCCCGTACCCCCAGCTCCACTGTTTTTTTCCCGGCGAGATATGATGATCGGCAACGTGCAATAGTCCACCGCATTCACCATGATGCCAGGCACCCACAAAGTCGTAGTCCGATTTTTCTGCCATGTACGACGTTGGCACCGGCACATTCTTATAGCGGGAGATATCCACCCCTGCCGAGTAATCGACTTTGTAATAAGTGCCCGTGGCGATCGGAAAAGCGGAGACATCACGTTTGCCGTGATCGAATACCGCCGTAACATCAGGCGGAAATACGCTTTGGTGATCGTCACCGCCCTTCACCGCCGGGTTCGCCCACCACAAAAAATGGCGCGGCGTGGCGTTGCCGTTGAAGACTTTACCGGTGATTTCTATCAGCGCACGATCCGGATAAAGAGTGAACCCGGTCATCACCTGCAGGCCGCGCATCGGCTCCACTTCGCCCATCCAGACGGTTTGTTCACCATGGTCCCCTGCCTGCTGCGTAAAATCCACCGGCATAAAGGTGGTGGGACGATGATGCTGCGGCCAGTTAAATTCGATCCCGCCAGAGATCCACGGCCCGAGCAGGCCAACCAGTGCAGGCTTCACCACCTCGTTGTAATAAACGAAATCGCGCTGCTGCACTTTGTCATACGCGCGATGAATACGCCCGCCCAGTTCCGGCAACAGCATGACGCGGATAAAATCATTTTCCATCCACACAGCCTGGTACTCGCGCATCTCGCGTTTGCCGGTCAGGGTGTCGATCACGCCGTAAGGGTAAACCGCACCTGAAGACCCCTGATAAACCCGTTTTTCCAGGAACATCGGGTTGGTATCTTCCTCACCTACCGTCCAGGTCGGTAGTGAAAGGGTTTCCTGCCAGACCTTAACTGAACCGTACATGCTGCCTCCACTCAATAAACAAAAGTAAAATGTCATCTTGTGGCTATTGTGTGGCAGATAACTGGCGGTAAAATGCACAATGCTCACGCAATATAGTTAAGGGAGTTAAGTGTATGCAGCGTTCGGGATTCAATAACGCCCGGGTCAGACAGGCGAATAAACAGATCTTCCTGTCGCATTTGTGGCGTGAAAAGCAGCTTAGTAAATCGCAGTTGGCGCAGTTCACCGGCCTGTCGATTCCGGCGGTGAGTAACATTCTTGAAGAGTTACTGGACGAAGGCCGGATTTGCCACTCCCGGGAAACGCTGAGTCAGCGTGGGCTCAGCAGCGGAAGTTTTCATCTGCCGGAACAGGGCGCGTGGACGCTATGTATGAACGTCACCCCCACCAGCCTGACCAGCCAACTGGCCGATGCCCGACTGGTGGCGGTTGGCGACTGGCAGCATGAGGTGATCAATGCCGCGACGCCTGAAGCGCTGCTCGCGGCGATTGCCAGCCACTGGCGTCGCTGGCGTCAGCGCTACCCCGACACCACGATCAACCTGGCGCTGGGTGTCCACGGTCAGGTCGATCCGATCACCGGCGCGTCGAAAACCATGCCGCAGGCACCGTGGAAAACGCCAGTGGAAATAAAGTATCTGCTGGAGGAGCGGCTCGGCATACAGGTCCGTCTGGACAACGACTGTGTGATGTTGGCGCTGGCGGAAAAATGGCAAAACCCGGCAGCCAACGAGGATTTCTGCGTCATCAACGTCGACTACGGTATTGGGTCCTCTTTCGTTATCAACGAACAGATTTATCGTGGCAGTCTGTACGGCAGCGGTCAGATTGGGCATACCATCGTTAACCCCGACGGCATCGCCTGCGATTGTGGGCGTTACGGCTGTCTGGAAACCGTCGCCTCTCTGAGCGCATTGAAAAAGCAGGCCAGGGTCTGGATGAAAGCGCAACCGATGGCGGGAAGGGATCCGGAAACGCTGACCACGGATATGCTGATCGATGCCTGGCGCAAGGGAGATGTGCGCATTCAGGCGTGGGTGGAACATGCCGCCAGCGCGATTGGCTTAAGCTTGTATAACTTTCTCAATATCCTGAACATTAATCAGATTTGGCTGTACGGACGCAGTTGCGCCTTCGGTGAACCCTGGCTCAACACGCTACGGCAACAGACGGGATTTAATCCCTTCGATCACGGTGATAACCCGCGAGCGAAAGCGACGCAGATTGGCTTTGGTACGCTGACTCGCGCCCAGCAGTTGATGGGAATTGGCTATCTGTACGTCGAGTCGCAACTGAACGACATTTAGCCAATGGCGAGGCGAGGCGTTGTGTATTAATTTTAAAGTACGTTACTCATGTCAATGAGCCTGCTATGAACACGTTACGCTATTTTGATTTTGGTGAATCACGTCATCTGTTTTTATTGATTGCCCGCATTGCGCTGGCAATTCTGTTTATTATTTTTGGCTTTCCTAAACTGACAGGGTTCGACGGGACCGTGCAGTACATGACCTCTCTCGGTGCGCCTGCACCAATGCTGGCGGCCATTATTGCCGTTGTCATGGAGGTTCCTGCGGCGATACTGATTGTGCTGGGCTTTTTCACTCGTCCCCTGGCGATTATTTTCGTTTTCTATACGCTGGGTACCGCCGTGATCGGTCATCACTTCTGGAATATGACCGGTGATGCGGTGGGGCCGAATATGATTAACTTCTATAAAAATGTCAGCATTGCCGGGGGGTTTTTGTTATTGGCCGTGACGGGTCCGGGGGCGATATCGGTAGACAGACATTAGACCGTCGCCCGATGGCGCTTCGCTTATCGGGCCTACAAAACCATTGATATCGTAGGTTTTTGTAGGTCGGGTAAGCGTAGCGCCACCCGACAATTCATGTGTAGAAGATGTACCAATTTCGTCTGCAGGATGTTTGTCATCAATCAAAAAGGCCGCATCATGCGGCCTTTTTGATTTCTGCGATAACTTACGCGTAAACCGGGAAGCGTGCGCAGATGTCCAGAACTTTACCTTTGATGCGCTCAATCACCGCTTCATCATTGATGTTGTCCAGCACGTCACACATCCAGCCCGCCAGCTCTTTCGCTTCCGCTTCTTTAAAGCCGCGACGCGTAATGGCCGGAGAACCGATACGGATACCGGAAGTGACAAACGGGCTCTTCGGATCGTTCGGCACGCTGTTTTTGTTCACAGTAATGTTGGCACGACCCAGCGCGGCGTCAGCTTCTTTACCGGTCAGGTTTTTGTCCACCAGATCCAGCAGGAACAGGTGGTTCTCAGTACCGCCGGATACCACTTTGTAGCCACGGTTCAGGAACACTTCCACCATCGCTTTGGCGTTTTTCGCCACCTGCTGCTGGTAGACTTTGAACTCTGGCTCCATCGCTTCTTTCAGCGCCACGGCTTTACCCGCGATCACGTGCATCAGCGGACCGCCCTGCGCGCTTGGGAAAACAGCAGAGTTCAGTTTTTTGTACAGCTCTTCGTCACCGCCTTTCGCCAGGATCAGGCCACCGCGCGGGCCAGCCAGCGTTTTGTGGGTGGTGGTGGTCACAACGTGAGCATGCGGAACCGGGTTCGGGTAAACGCCTGCGGCGATAAGACCCGCAACGTGCGCCATATCAACGAACAGGTACGCGCCGATGCTGTCAGCGATTTCACGCATTTTTGCCCAGTCAACCACGCCGGAATAGGCAGAGAAGCCGCCGATGATCATCTTCGGTTTGTGAGTCTGAGCCAGCTGCGCCATCTCTTCGTAGTCAATTTTACCTGACTCATCGATACCGTAAGGCACGATGTTGTACAGTTTGCCAGAGAAGTTAACCGGGGAGCCGTGAGTCAGGTGACCGCCTTGCGCCAGGTTCATACCCAGAACGGTATCACCCGGTTGCAGCAGCGCGGTATAGACGGCGAAGTTAGCCTGAGAGCCGGAATGCGGTTGCACGTTAGCGTAGTCTGCGCCAAACAGTTCTTTCGCGCGGTCAATCGCCAGTTGCTCAACGATATCCACGTATTCGCAGCCGCCGTAGTAGCGCTTGCCCGGATATCCTTCAGCGTATTTGTTGGTCAGCTGAGAGCCCTGCGCCTGCATGACGCGCGGACTGGTGTAGTTTTCGGAGGCGATCAGTTCGATGTGCTCTTCCTGACGTACTTTTTCCTGCTCCATAGCCTGCCACAGTTCGGCATCATAATCGGCAATGTTCATTTCACGCTTTAACATCCGCATCTCCTGACTCAGCTAACGATAGAATTTTTGGCCTTAAAAGGCAGTCCTGTTGGACAACGGGCAACAGTATAACTGAATCATTCTGCGATAACAGGTCTTGACAAAGGAATTTACGCAAACGATTACCTCCACTCCACATAAGGCTTTGCCGAATGAAGACCTTACAAATTTCAACGGATTTCTTTTCAGGTTTGTGATGCAGATTTTTCACGTTGTAACGTTTAATACGTAAAGCGCCAAAGAACCATTTACAGTGCAGGGGTATTTTTTATAAGATGTATTTGACATACATCATTAAAGATTCACATAAAGGAAGACCGTATGCTTGACGCCCAAACCATCGCCACTGTAAAAGCCACTATTCCCCTGCTGGTTGAAACGGGTCCCAAACTGACCGCCCATTTTTACGATCGCATGTTTGCTCATAACCCTGAACTCAAAGAAATTTTCAACATGAGTAACCAGCGTAATGACTCACAGCGTGAAGCCCTTTTCAATGCCATTGCCGCCTATGCCAGCAATATTGAGAATCTGCCTGCCCTGCTGCCTGCGGTCGAGAAAATCGCCCAGAAGCACACCAGCTTCCAGATCAAACCAGAACAGTACAACATTGTCGGTACACATCTGCTGGCGACCCTCGACGAAATGTTCAGCCCGGGCCAGGAAGTGCTGGATGCGTGGGGTAAAGCCTACGGCGTGCTGGCTAACGTCTTTATCAATCGCGAAGCGCAAATCTACACTGAAAACGCCAGCAAAACCGGCGGCTGGGAAGGCACGCGCCCGTTCCGTATCGTGGCGAAAACGCCACGCAGCGCACTGATTACCAGCTTTGAATTTGAACCGGTAGACGGCGGCGCTGTGGCCGAATACCAGCCAGGCCAGTATCTCGGTGTCTGGCTGAAGCCAGACGGTTTTCCGCATCAGGAAATTCGTCAGTATTCCCTGACCCGCAAACCAGATAACAAAAGCTACCGTATAGCCGTTAAGCGTGAAGAAGGCGGTCAGGTTTCAGACTGGCTGCATAACCATGCGAACATCGGTGATGTCGTTCATTTAGCCGCGCCAGCAGGCGATTTCTTTATGGCGGTTGCCCGCGACACGCCGGTTTCGCTGATTTCTGCCGGCGTCGGTCAAACCCCTATGCTGGCGATGCTGGATACGCTGGCCAACGCGCAGCACAGCGCCCAGGTCAACTGGTTCCACGCCGCAGAAAACGGCGATGTGCATGCGTTTGCCGATGAGGTGAGCGAACGGGGAAAAACGTTGCCGAACTTTACCGCGCACACCTGGTATCGCGAACCAACCGAAGCCGATCGGGCGAAAGGCGCATTTGATAGCATTGGGCTGATGGATTTGAACAAACTGGAAGGCGCAATCAGCGATCCGGCGATGCAGTTTTACCTGTGCGGCCCGGTTGGCTTTATGCAGTTTGCCGCGAAGCAGCTTGTTGAACTGGGCGTGAAAAACGAAAACATTCATTACGAATGCTTCGGCCCGCACAAGGTCTTGTAATTACGTCATGCCTGATGGCGCTACGCTTATCCGGCCTACGGGATGTTGTAGGCCGGATAAGGCGTTCACGCCGCCATCCGGCAAGCACGGCGCGGCTTAAATTGCCGCGTCGTCTTCTTCACCGGTACGAATACGTACCACGCGCGCCACATCAAAGACGAAAATCTTACCGTCGCCAATTTTGCCCGTCTGCGCCGTACGGATAATGGTATCCACGCAGGTTTCAACGATATCGTCAGGCACGACGATTTCAATTTTCACCTTCGGCAAAAAATCCACCATATATTCCGCGCCACGGTACAGCTCGGTATGCCCTTTCTGACGCCCAAAGCCTTTCACTTCGGTGACGGTCATACCGGTGATCCCTACCTCAGCCAGCGCTTCACGCACATCATCGAGCTTGAAGGGTTTAATAATCGCATCAATCTTTTTCATGCTAGTCCTTGAAAAGGTCGCCTGTCTTTTAATCGGATAAACGTAACATATTACGCTAACTTATTCTTTGAAATCGTTTGCATCCAGCTCATGGCGCGACAGCAGCTTATAGAACTCCGTCCGGTTACGGCCCGCCATTCTTGCCGCATGTGTGACATTGCCTCGGGTGATTTGCAGCAACTTGCGCAGATAGTTCAGCTCAAACTGATTACGCGCTTCGACAAAGGTCGGCAGGGCGGTATTTTCCCCTTCCAGCGCCTGCTCGACCAGGGCATCGCTGATCACCGGCGAGGAGGTCAGCGCCACGCACTGTTCGATCACGTTCACCAGCTGGCGCACGTTGCCAGGCCAACTGGCAGTCATCAGCCGCTTCATTGCATCCGTCGAAAACGCGCGCACAAACGGCTTATGCCGCTCCGCCGACTGGCGCAGCAGATGATTTGCCAGCAGCGGAATATCTTCCGTTCGCTCCGCCAGGGCCGGGATCTTCAGACTGACCACATTGAGGCGGTAGTATAAATCTTCGCGAAATTCGCCGCGCGCCATCGCTTTCGGCAGATCGCGATGGGTTGCCGAAATGATGCGCACATCAATATCGATATCGCGGTTGCTGCCAAGCGGTCTGACTTTACGTTCCTGTAAGACGCGCAGCAGTTTGACCTGTAATGGCGCAGGCATATCGCCAATCTCGTCAAGGAACAGCGTCCCGCCTTCCGCCGCCTGAAACAGCCCTTCACGGTTGCTCACCGCGCCGGTAAACGCACCGCGTGAGTGGCCGAACAACTCCGACTCCAGCAGTTGTTCCGGTAGTGCGCCGCAGTTGATGGCGATAAACGGTTTACCGCTGCGCGGGCTGGCATTGTGGATAGCCTGAGCGAAGATCTCTTTCCCGGTGCCGCTCTGACCATTGATCAACACGCTGACGTCGGACTGCGCCACCATCCGCGCCTGTTCCAGCAGACGCAGCATCAGCGGGCTACGCGTGACAATCGATTCGCGCCAGCTATCGTCCGTGGCGGGTGCCGACTGCTCAAGCGCCTCATCGATCGCCTGATACAACGCGTCTTTATCCACGGGTTTGGTCAGGAAACTGAACACACCTTTTTGCGTTGCCGCGACCGCATCCGGAATCGAACCGTGAGCGGTAAGAATGATAACCGGCATCCCCGGCTGAACCTTCTGGATCTCGCTGAACAACTGCATGCCGTCCATCTCATCCATGCGCAGATCGCTAATCACCAGATCCACTTTTTCACGGTTCAGAACGCGCAGACCTTCGGCCCCGCTCTCTGCGGTTACCACGCTATAGCCTTCACTGGTCAGACGCATGCCCAGCAGTTTCAACAGGCCAGTGTCATCATCCACGAGCAGTAAATGCGCCGGTTTACGACTCATTATGGGGTCACCTCATCTTGTGAAGGTACAGGTGCTTGTCCCTCAGACTTGTCGCCGCCATGCGTCGCATCCTGATTGTAATTTCCCGCCGGTTTACGGGTGGAAAGCTGACGCTCAATATCGGTCAGGTTTTCCAGCTTGCGCGTCGTGAGATCGAGCTGTGCCTGAAGGTACTGGTGCTGCTGACGCAACGTATCCAGATCGCCATCGGTCGTTTGCTGCAGTTTGCTGTAGCGCTGACGTTCTTCGGCGAGCTGGAGCTGCAGCGACTGACCGTCGCGCCAGATCTGATAAAGCGGACGCACCTGCGCCGGAATTTGCGGGCTTAACGCATCCAGTCGCGAGATGTTCTCGCGACGCTCCAGCGGCGTGATTTTGGCATTCGCCAGCAAGATGCCGCGTTTAAAGGCATTTTGCCAGCTGTCGTCGCTCAGCATACGGGCCTCGCTGCGCGACTGCACCGGCAACAGGCGATCCGCGCAGTCAATGGCGCGCAGCCAGTAAAGGGGATTGCTGTCAGTCGATTGCCCCTGCAATGCCCAGATATCGGTGCACTCAACCGACAGGTAGTCCGCCAGTTGATACGTCGGTAGGACGTCCAGTGGCGCATCTCCCGTGATGTGTTTCACCACATGCGGCGTACAGCCCATCAGCGCAAGGCAGGGCATTCCCGCCAGGATGACCTGGCGGGAGAATAAACGTTGGAAAATGTGAACAAAAACGTGTGGCATATTCACCAGGCTTAGCGTTATTTAATCGTTTTTCGTTGCAGATAACGGCAGTGCTATGCGAAAGCAAACCTCTTGCGCCTGTTCATCGACAAGATACAGCTCCCCCTGCATACGGCGGATACAATCTCTGGCGATGCTCAACCCCAGTCCGCTCCCCTTCACTGCCCCTTTCCGTTGATGACTTCCCTGGAAAAAAGGTTCGAAAATCATGGTTCTTTCCGCTTCAGGGATAGGCGTTCCGGTATTGATAACATCGATATATACCGTTGTCCCCTGTAAGCGGCTGCGAATACGAATGTTACCGGATTCAGCCCCGTAGTGCACCGCATTGGAATAAAGATTGTCCAGTACGCTCATCAATAACATCGGCTCGGCAAGACAGCGTTCTGCCGCCAGTTCAATGTCGGTATGCATCATTTTAGCGCGGGCCGGTAGACTATGAGCGGAAACCACCATATCCACCAGCGGTTCAATTTCCACGCTTTCCATTTCAATGGCGCTGTCAGCCAGTTTGCGGTTGTAATCAAGCAGTTGTTCAATCAATTTTTGCAGATTGCGGCTGCTGTCATCAAGAATGTCAACCACCTCTTTTTGTTCCGGCGTCAGCGGCCCCACCACCTGATCCGCCAGCAGTTCGGTCCCTTCCCGCATACTGGCCAGCGGGGTTTTCAGTTCATGGGAGAGATGGCGCAAAAATTGATGGCGCTGGGATTCAAGCCAGGAGAGGCGCTCGCTCAGCCAGATGATCCGTTGCCCAACGGAACGCAGTTCGCGCGGCCCGGCAAAAGTGACGGTATTGCCCAGCGATCGCCCTTCCCCCAGGCGATTGATCATCCGCTCGATGCCCTTTACCGGCCCGATAATCATTCGCGTGAACAGCAGCACCATCGCCAGACTCACCAGAAACAGTACCAGCGCCTGCCAGCCGAAGAACTGCCCGCGTTCGGCGATCTCCTGTTGCAACTGCTGCCCGCGTGAGAAAACCACGGTACGCGTCGCCTGCACCATTTCGGTATTGGCATTGGCAAACGCTTCCAGTCGTGCAGCGGCGGCGGTATCGGGCCCGCTGTTATGGCATTGCAGTTGCGCCAGACCGTTCAGGTCCTGACGCAGCGCCTGATACAACTTATCGTCAGGCAGCACGCCCGCATGGGCGTCCAGCATTTCGCTGTAGCGTTTGCGCTGGCTCTGATACACCTTCGCCAGCGTCGGATCGTCAAGGACGCAATACTGACGGTAGCTGCGCTCCATCTCCAGCGCGGCATTGGTCATCGCCTCGCTGCGGCGCGCGTCGATAAGGGTGGTACGGTTCGTCAGCGCCGCCTGGGCGCTGAGCGCGTTCAGACTTTGCCACGCCTGCCAGGCGAGGACCAGCAGCGGTAACAGGATCAGCAGGAATGCCAGCGTCACCAGTTGGCGTAATGACCGGGGGAAAACAGACCAGCGCTTCAATGCGTTACTCTCACAGGAGATGAATAGGACGATGCTAACTGAGGGGAACGCCAGATACAACAAAGCCGGGCTGAACCCGGCTTTGTTATGGAATAAGGCGGTGCCTAACTCGACGTTTCGCCCGATGGTTGATAAAGCAGCGCTATTATCAGATGTTGGACGGCAGGCACCTTGTTGTGCGTCATTCGAAGTTTATGTAGCACGTCCCGAAGGGGCTGACATAAGAAGGTGAATGAGCCACTGTCTACTATTATGCAGTAACTATGCCAATATTGAAAACAATTTATTAACACAATGAATTTGATGAGTTTTATTGCCAATCCATGTTTCTGGCACTCTGAATAATTTCCAGGCAAAGTGTCGCTAATTAGCAACACCTTAAAGAAAACATTTCAGTACTCATATAAATCAAGCAGTTAAGTGTCTCCATATAGAGACACCTCTTACGCCCGATTGTCGCAATTTACCGACACCCCTAACACGCTTTATTTCCGCATCAGGAAGTAGAGAATTATCGCAATCAGGATTATCCACCATTTCACTGAAGTGCGTGCTGGCTGATGTGCTGGCGCATCAGCGTTCACGGTCCGCGGTGTGTCGTTATTTGGGGAAGTTGGCGAAGTCACGGATACAGGTCGCCGCATCGCCTGCTTCTGTTGCATTGTGAGTTCCAGTACCGGTGCCGACGGTCCCTGAGCCTGCCACCAGTTATCACGCGGTGCTTCGCCACGCGCCGCTTTTGCCCGGAATAATGTCTTGTTCAAGGCAGTAATCCGCCCCGGACGTGTGGCATAGCCAAAACGCCGCTTCAGGTCGGTAACCTGTTTTTGTAGCGGGATCCCTTTATCGGGTGCTACCTGAGCCACAAAATTCGCGTATCCCTCAAGGCTTGCCATCAGTTCGCCCGCCCCCCAGCGTTTGCCTTCGATACCATCTTTGGCAATCTGAAATAGCAGAGCGCGAAATCGCTTCAGGGTTTTACGATCCAGCGATGGTTTCTCATTAACCACAATCCCGGTCACTTCTTGCTTTTGCGGCTTACGCATCACTCTTGTTTTCTCAGAATGAAGCCTGAACCCTTCATCCTGAACAATCTGCTTACAGCGCCACAGCAATTGCTGAACGTTGGCTGATTTATCCGCACAGGAAAAGGTCATGTCGTCTGCATAGCGGGTGTAAGTAAACCCAAGCTTGTTTGCCATCCCATGCATACGACTATCAAGACGACGGCAGATAATATTCGAGAGCGCCGGGCTGCTCGGTGCCCCCTGGGGCAAAAAGCGCTCCCCCTGTTGTACAAACCAGTTTTCACCGTCCAGGACAACCTGCTCCGCTTCGGGTTCTGTCGTTAACAGAGCAAGTTCCGTGGCAATCTGCTCCGAATAACCCAACTGACGAAACACGCCTTTAACCCGGCGATAGTTCACCGTCGGGAAGAAATTCTCCATATCCAGATTAACCACAATCGCCTGATTCACGTGCGGTAGTGCGTTGCTCAGGATACTACGTCCCGTCACAAAGCCATGTGCGGCATCATGCAGCGGCACACGATTGAGAATATTTTCGAGGATCCAGTATTGAGCTCGCTTCAGACGCGGCATCGGCGCGGAAATCAGCCGCTGACCCCCGTTTTTTTTCATAAGAGAAAAACGTCGGTAATGGTTGATACGCGACACCTCTTTCTGAAAGCATAAAAAACGCAGCTCGTTAAGCGTAATCCCCATCGCGGTTGCCAGCGCCTGACTGTTCGCCAGTTGCGGCAGATGGTGCTGCTGCAATCGGGCGTCATCATGCGTGGTTTCATCGAGGCCGAAAGAATAACCCGCGCCGAGATAAGTAATTTCTGATCGTTGTTTTTCATGCCACTGTTGCGCACGTTCATAGCGCGCCTTGTTGCGGGCGATTCGCGTCTGTTCGCGTTTTTCCAGCGCCGCTTTTTTCCGCGCTTTATGCAGCTCCCGCAAGGCTTTTTGCGGATCGCTGTACAACTGCTGCTTCCGCCCCAGTTCGGCAAGTTGCTTCTCCAACGCCGCCCGTCGGGTAATGAATTCTGTCGTCAGGTCAGGCTTTTCCTGCGTGGCATCCCAAAAACCAAGACGGATCATCTCGGCCTGGATGTACTCCTCTTTACTGGTTTCGCGGATCCGCTCATAGATTTGCTGACGGGTCAGCTTCGGTGTCTCAGACATAACGAACACTCCCTGATCGTAATGCGGGATAAGATGCGAAGAGTAATGGAAGGGATAGCGGCGTGGCGGATAAGGCCTTCGAAGAGTTCCTGGTACTGAGGTTATCCACTCGACGCAGAGTGGAGTACCTGTCACTCATTGGCTTCGTTGAAGCCATACTGCAATAGTGACAGGTACTCACACTCTGCCCAGTGAAGATGACATCAGTGACGCGTGGGCAGTCATAAAACCTGAATGGCGATCCACCATCCGGGATGCAAGGTTTGCTTGCCACGCCGCTATTGAGGCTCAGTATATCAGCAGGGAATGTCCTTTTCATCATGCATTTATCCTTGCCGCCTGACGCAGCGCCAGCATATGTTCGCACGGTCCGCGGCGCAGACGGTTCTGATGGAAATAGTGGCAGTTGCACTCTCCTGCCATCAGCCGTTGGTCGCCGTCCAGCGTCAGCTTCACCGGATAGCGAATCGCATTGTCCAGCACCGAACCGGTCATTTCTGTGCCTGCTGCATTGCGCTGACAGTTGTCTACCGTCACCAGTCCGGCGTGGACAAAATTGAACGCTTTCTCCTCCCGTTCATGTCGGAATCGCAACTGCTCTAACGGGATCGGTTCACGACACAGCGCCCGGACACGCCAGACATCTTTATTCAGATCGTATAACACCTGCCCGTGTTGGCTGTACGCCGCCAGCGCCGCTTTCACCACGCTCTCCTCCAGTCGCAGGCTGACCGCCAGCGCGCGGGTGGAGACAAGATGACCGATGCTAAGCGCATGATAAACCCGCTCCAGAGTCATGGCATCGACGTCCTGACGCGGGGCAAGCAAATCAAAATTTCCCTGTTCTGACCAGTCATTAGCACTCCAACCGGAGAGGCCAAGGGTAAAACTCATCGCGCCTAAATCAGCAATCCAGAACGAAGGCATCCCATCGCCCAGCAGGCAAACATCAAACTTCTCTGCAACCGGGATCAACCGTTCAAGAATATGCAGTCGCCGCCGTCCCCAGATACGAATCGAACGCGGTTGCTCCCCCTGATACACCGAACGCGGACAGACCAGCGTTTCGTTCCACGGCTCGAAAACAATGTTAACGGGCTGCCCCGGAGTCAGCTCAAAACGCAGTGCTCGTGGTCCGCTGCGCTCTTTTTTTCGCCGCAGACGGTAGCAGATGTTGTGAAGATCCATCGGTTGCAGGCTAAACTTCACCATCGGCAATGTCATCGCTGAACTGACCTGTAAAAAACCGCGTACCCAACTATCCGGCAGATCGATTTTTTTCTCTTCGCACTCAATACCATCGGTCTGCACCGCAAAACCCTCCGGATCGATTTTTAACTGCGTAGGGCGGTAGTCGCGAATTTTTTGAAAGGCCTGATACAACCCTTCGGAATAGTCAATGTTGGTGGTGCCAAAAGCCTGATCGCTGATGTTGTCGAAAACATCGTAGTGACAGCTCAGCTTGCCATAACTTGATTCATCCTCAGAAAAGCACTCAAAGAAAACTTCATCGGGATGGACGGTGATCACCGGATCCAGCACGTACCAGGCATCAATATCTTTTTTAAACAGATAGTTAAAGTAAGCTCTCTGCGCCTGACGATAGGGGGCGAGGACGGTATCCGCCTCGCCATTCATTTTTTGCAACGCCTGGCGGATACTGCTAATTTCCTCCCGGATATGCCCTTTTTCAGCAATAAACTCCGCGAGAAGACGCTGTTCCTCTCCTGCCAGCCAGTTCAGGTATTCGGTGCGGTCTTTAGGTTGAAAACGCAGGTCAGAAATCACGACGTTATGCAGCGCAGAGATGGCTTCGCGAAATGCCAGCTTCTGCTTCAACTCGCCGACAAAAAACGCCGGCTGGCGCAGGCTATCTGGCGTAAACGTCAGCCCCTTATCGGAGACGCCACTCTTCCCCTGATAGCGATAGTTAACCTGCATGGCACGCTCCTTGTGCGGATGGGGCAACGATTTCAAGCGGTAAGTTGAGATGCGGATAGTGTTTTTGCAGTTGCAGCATCGCTTTTATCAGCGGCGCTTTGTCTTTTTGCACCACGGTTAAAGAGAGACGGGTCAACAACTCCCCCACCATTTCCAGAACCTGTGGGCTGATGGCAGCCTGCTGCGACAGAAATGCCAGCGTGCGATCTTTGGCGATACGGCCTCGATTAACCTGCGACAAAATCGCCAGGAAACACGGCTTCAGCGCCAGGATAACCTGCGGTTTTCCGGCAGCGTATTCCTGGAAAAAGTGCGTCACAAACGTCTGTACCGTCACCGACGGATGCTGGCTCAGCTTCAGCAAATAGGTTTCCCCTTGCTCACGCTGGAAGAAGATTTGCAACAGCTCACGTCCATATGCCTGTACATCCTCACGCTGGCTGTCACACAGGTTCACAATCAAATCCGGCGTCCAGGTTTGCGGCGGATAATGCTGGCGGAAATAGGCGAAACCAAATTCGCGTGTCTTCGGCCAGTCGCTTTCCAACAACTCCAGAGAGATGCCGCTTTGTTCTCGTGCTATATCAACATGCTGTTCAAACGCGGCCAGCGCATAGTCACGAAAACGATGATCCGGATGACTGGCCAGCACCACCCACTGTCTGACACTCAACTCCCTCGCAGGGCGGGCGCACAGGATCATGTACCCCAGCGATTGTGCCGCCAACGACCGGGCCTGAATCAGTCTCCAGAGCGTATCTTTATCCAGTATTTCCAGACATGCTTTCAGTTGTTGAGTGATGAATGTCAGCAACGCCTGATGTACACCGTCTTGCGCCTCTTTCTGGAACAACAATGGGAACAAGGCGGCAAAAACAGTCGGCGCATAATCCTGTGCCAACCGCCCTAAAAGCGTATAACACGCCTGCTGCTCTGCCGATTCACCACAACTTAATAACGCAACGAGCTGTGGGAGTTGCAGAAGTAACCTCTCCGGACTCTGTTTGCCCATCAGCGCAATCCCTGTTGCACGTATCGCCGCGATGGATGAATGATGGAGATGCGCGATCAGTTCCTGAGGAAGTTCCTCTGCGGTGAAGTGACTGCTGACCAGTAACTCCGCAGCCAGAAGTTGCACGCCAACATCCGGATGGTCAAACAACACACGTAACGAATCGAGCGTCAGTTGCAACATCATCAGGTTCAGATGGCTGGTGATACACACCGCCAGCCATTGCGCATGTTCTGTGGAAAAATGAGTGTGCGCGGCACTCAGCTGCGGGAACAATACCCTCGCCAGCGCGTCTGCCTGCATCGCCGTCAACGGTCGCTGGCTTAAGCGCCCACTCAGCCAACTGCGAATTTCCGCATCATCAGACAGTAGCAGCGCCGTGACCAGCGTCGCGTCATCGAGCAAAACACTCATGCTGTTAAGCTGAGTCAGCGCCAGAGTGCGCGCTGGCAAATACGGACTGCGTATCAGCGCCAGAAGCAACTCACCGCTCAGTGGACGTCCGGCCAGTAACGACAGGACAAACGCAGAAATCGCCGGAGAGGGCCGAACCAGCAGTTGCGCCAGGTGTTGATCCGTTAGCGCCCGGCAGAACGCGGTATTCTCTTGCAATGCCCGTAACGCAAAGGTACAGACAACGTCACTATCACTTTTCAGTAATAACGTCAGCAACGCGTCCGGTCGCTGATCCCACAACTGCGGGAAAGCCTCACCGCGAATCGTGTCTTCATCGTCAGCCAACCGGATCCACAGCGGCTTCTGACGGTGGCGTTGATAGTGTGGATTTTGCGCCCGCAGAATGGCGTTCCAGGCAAACAGATGCGCATCGGCCGCGTAGGTTCCACCGTAGATTTGTCTTTCGGGTAGCAACCCTGACTCGCAAAACTGCAACAGGACAGCGCAGGCCATATCCACATACCGCGTGTCGTTACGCGCGCCCAGGCGACGAAGCGCTCGCCAGCTACGACGGCGCAGGTAATTGCGTGTTTTTCGCGAATACGCCAGTCGGCTATCGGCACGCAGAAACTCGGCGCTGGGTTTGATGTAGCCAGCGCCATCCAGATACACACCGTCCCACCCTGCGTCGAAAAACTCACGCGTCGTGTCAAAGCGCCAGGCCAACAGGGCAAACATCGGTGCATCCAGGCGAAACTCCGCCATTTTGAACAGGTAGCGAACACCTTTGAAGAGAGTCGGTCGCAACGGTAAGGTCGTGAGCAGTCGCATCAGGCTTTGATGCAGAGGCGCACTGTCCAGCGCGACCAGATACAGCGTTTTCAGTAACCCACTGGCATCAGGATTTCGTTCGCTGACAAACTGGTTTAGCAGTGCATCCAGCGAGACGCTGTCATTGCGGGTAATTGCCGAGGCCAGTTCATTGGGTAATGTTGCGATCAATTGTTCTTTTTGCAGGGCTATCTCATCATCATCGCCAAGACGCAGCCACACCTCGTGTGCCAGGTTACGCAGCGGCAGCGATTCGCTGGTCAGGAAGCCCTTCACTGTTGCCTGGTTGCGGGCATCGCCAGCCCGCCCGAGGGTCCATAAGCGAACGTAGTTTTCCAGCCAGTGATGTTGCGGGTTAAGTCCTTTTTCCAGCCACGCTGCCAGAGCGACATCGGGTTGTTGCGGCAGTCGCCAGATGCAACGGGCGCGCTGTGTACTCTCTTTGAGTTCGTCGATTTGGCACAGCATTGCAGGTAACGAAAAAGACGAGGGAGAATGGCGGGATGACGACGTAGGGGAAGTGGCTTCGCGGTAGCCTTTGTTGGTTTTAGAGACAACAATACTGTTGAAGATGGCTTCCGCCTGAGCTAAATCAACCGGAGCGGGGGTTTTGGTCCCTTCCCGTAAGCGGCTGCCGCGTCGTCCATAGCGAAAATTAACCCAGTAACGGTCAATATCACCACTTTGTTGTTCACAAAGATCGACCTCGTAAACTTTGTCCGAGGTTCCTTGCATAAAAAACAATTTGGTCGATTTGACAAGCTTCATAACCCGTTCCCTTCCCTGTAAACGTTGGGAAGGATTGTACTAAAAATCGTCAGGTTTGTCCTTCAGATAAACATCGGGAGAAGCAACACGTCCGGACATAACCTGCCCGGACGTGGATTGAGTGAACCGTATTACCCCAACTGCTTGCGCGCGTTACGGAAGATACGCATCCACGGACCGTCCTCGCCCCAGTTTTCCGGGTGCCATGAGTTGCTGACGGTACGGAACACGCGTTCCGGGTGCGGCATCATAATGGTCACGCGACCATTTTGAGTGGTCACCGCGGTAATCCCGTTTGGCGAGCCGTTCGGGTTAGCCGGATAGGTTTCTGTGACGTTGCCGAAGTTATCGACAAAGCGCAGCGCAACCAGCCCTTTGCTTTCCAGTGCCGCCAGATGAGCCGCGTCGCGAACTTCAACACGCCCTTCCCCGTGCGAGACGGCGATAGGCATCATGGACCCGACCATTCCCTGCAACAGCAAAGACGGGCTCTGGGTCACTTCGACCAGGCTGAAGCGGGCTTCAAAGCGATCCGAATGGTTACGCACAAAGCGCGGCCACAGGTCGCTACCGGGGATCAGCTCGCGCAGGTTTGACATCATCTGGCAGCCGTTGCACACACCCAGCGCCAGCGTTTGTGGACGATGGAAGAAGGTTTCGAACTCATCGCGCACGCGGTTGTTGAACAGGATTGATTTCGCCCAGCCCTCACCTGCGCCCAGCACGTCACCGTAAGAGAAGCCGCCACAGGCCACCAGCGCCTGGAAGTTACCCAGACCGGTACGGCCACCGAGCAGATCGCTCATGTGCACGTCAATCGCGTCAAAGCCTGCACGCTGGAACGCCGCAGCCATTTCTACGTGGGAGTTCACCCCCTGCTCGCGCAGCACGGCGACTTTCGGACGTGCGCCGGTCGCAATGTAAGGCGCGGCGATATCTTCATTGATATCAAACGTCAGCTTCGCACTGAGGCCCGGATCGGCGTCGTTGGTTTTGGCGTCGTGCTCCTGA
Organism: Citrobacter amalonaticus Y19; assembly: GCF_000981805.1. NCBI lineage: Bacteria > Pseudomonadati > Pseudomonadota > Gammaproteobacteria > Enterobacterales > Enterobacteriaceae > Citrobacter > Citrobacter amalonaticus. The sequence goes on from NZ_CP011132.1 coordinate 3,048,238, forward strand.
TCGGCACACTCCGGGTTATCGCGCAGACGCTGCATCTGCCAGGTGGTTTCAGCCCACCAGATTCGCAATGTGGTGCGACTTTCGCTAAAGACGGCCTGACCGTCGGCTTCGATAACAAAACGGTCGCCCTCGACGGCCTGACCCAGGTAATGGATGCAATCGCCCAGACCGTGCTGCGCCAACAGCGCTTCCACCGCGTCGCGATCCGCTGCGCGAACCTGAATCACCGCGCCCAACTCTTCGTTAAACAGCGCCGCCAGACGATCGTCGCCCAGGGCCGCGATATCCGCCCGAACACCGCAGTGACCGGTAAAGGCCATTTCTGCCAACGTTACCAGCAGGCCGCCGTCGGAACGGTCGTGATAGGCCAGCAGTTTACGTTGCGCCACCAGCGCCTGCATCGCGTCGTAGAAGCCTTTCAGTTGCGCGACGTCACGCACATCTGCCGGTGTATCGCCGAGCTGACGGTAGACCTGCGCCAGCGCCGTGGCGCCCAGCGCGTTATGGCCACGCCCCAGGTCAATCAGCAGCAGCGCGTTCTCTTCGGTCGAAAGCTGCGGGGTGATGGTATGACGCACATCTTCCACGCGGGCAAAAGCGGAAATCACCAGCGACAGCGGCGAGGTCATTTCACGCTGTTCGTTGCCTTCCTGCCAGCGGGTTTTCATCGACATGGAGTCTTTGCCCACCGGAATGGTCAGACCCAGCGCCGGGCAGAGTTCTTCACCGACCGCTTTCACCGCTTCATACAGACCCGCATCTTCACCCGGGTGACCGGCTGCGGCCATCCAGTTGGCGGAAAGCTTAATACGTTTGATATCGCCAATCTGCGTTGCCGCGATGTTGGTCAGCGCTTCGCCGACCGCCAGGCGGGCAGAGGCGGAGAAGTCGAGCAACGCCACCGGCGCACGTTCACCGATCGACATCGCTTCGCCGTAGTAGCTGTCAAGGCTGGCGGTGGTTACCGCGCAGTTTGCCACCGGCACCTGCCACGGACCAACCATCTGATCGCGGGACACCATCCCGGTCACCGTACGGTCGCCAATGGTCACCAGGAAGGTTTTTTCTGCTACCGTCGGCAGATGCAGAACGCGTTTAACGGCATCGGCAATGGTGATATCAGCGCGGTTCAGCGCCTCGCCTTTCGCCTTCAGCGTCTGGACGTCGCGGGTCATCTTCGGCGTTTTGCCAAGCAGTACGTCAAGCGGCAGATCGATAGGCTGGTTGTCGAAGTGACGGTCATTTAGCGACAGATGCCGTTCTTCGGTCGCCTCGCCGATCACCGCATACGGCGCGCGCTCGCGCTTGCACAGCTCGTCGAATAATGGCAGTTGATCCGCCGCAACGGCCAGTACGTAGCGTTCCTGGGATTCGTTACACCAGATCTCCAGCGGGCTCATTCCTGGTTCATCGCTGAGGATGTCACGCAGTTCAAATTTACCACCGCGTCCGCCGTCGCTGACCAGTTCGGGCATGGCGTTCGACAGACCGCCCGCGCCGACGTCGTGGATAAACAGAATCGGGTTGGCATCGCCCAACTGCCAGCAGCGGTCGATGACTTCCTGGCAGCGACGTTCCATCTCCGGGTTATCACGCTGTACGGAGGCAAAATCGAGATCCGCGTCAGACTGGCCGGATGCCATAGAAGATGCCGCGCCGCCGCCCAGGCCGATATTCATCGCCGGGCCGCCGAGAACGATCAGCTTCGCCCCCACGACGATCTCGCCTTTCTGCACGTGATCGGCACGGATGTTACCGATCCCGCCCGCCAGCATGATTGGCTTGTGATAACCGCGCAGCTCTTCGCCGTTGTGGCTGTTGACTTTTTCTTCATACGTGCGGAAATAGCCGTTAAGCGCCGGACGACCAAATTCATTGTTAAACGCCGCGCCGCCCAGTGGGCCTTCAGTCATGATATCCAGCGCGGTCACAATCCGCTCCGGCTTGCCGAAGTCTTCTTCCCACGGCTGCTCAAAACCCGGAATGCGCAGGTTAGAGACGGAGAAACCGACCAGACCCGCTTTTGGCTTCGCGCCGCGTCCGGTTGCCCCTTCATCACGAATTTCGCCGCCAGAACCGGTCGCCGCACCCGGCCACGGGGAGATCGCCGTCGGGTGGTTATGGGTTTCCACCTTCATCAGGATATGCGCCGGCTCCTGGTGGAAGTCGTAGCGTCCGGTCGCGTGGTCGGCAAAGTAACGGCCCACTTCAGACCCTTCCATCACCGCCGCATTGTCTTTATAAGCGGAAAGCACGTGGTCCGGAGTGGTTTCAAAGGTATTTTTGATCATCTTGAACAGCGACTTCGGCTGTTGCTTACCATCGATGACCCAGTCGGCGTTGAAAATCTTGTGACGACAGTGCTCAGAGTTCGCCTGCGCAAACATGTAGAGTTCGATATCGTTCGGGTTGCGCCCCAGTCGGGTAAACGCGTCCTGCAGGTAATCAATTTCGTCGTCCGCCAGCGCCAGACCGAGACGCAGGTTAGCGTCAATCAGCGCCTGACGGCCTTCACCCAGCAGGTCAACGCTTGCAACCGGCGCGGGCTGATGGTGAGCAAACAGTTTTTCCGCATCGGCTAATGAAGAGAACACCGTCTCCATCATTCGATCGTGCAGTTCAGCGGCAACCTGCTGCCACTGTTCCGCGGTCAGCGTGGAGGCCTCAACATAATAAGCGACGCCGCGTTCCAGGCGATCAATCTGTTGCAGACCGCAGTTATGGGCGATGTCCGTCGCTTTGGAAGACCAGGGGGAGATGGTGCCAGGACGAGGCGTCACCAGCAGCAGTTTTCCTTCCGGGGTGTGGCTGCTCAGGCTGGGGCCGTATTTCAGCAGACGGGCAAGCTGCGCGTGCTCATCCTCGTTCAACGGGGCGTTCAGGTCAGCGAAATGGACGTACTCGGCGTAAATATTGCTTACCTGGAGGTTGGCAGCCTGAAAACGTGCCAGCAGTTTGTTAATACGGAATGCGGACAGTGCAGGCGAACCACGCAGAATTTCCATCATAAGTCTCTCGTCTTCTAAGCTTTCGGTGTGCCCAAGTGGGGAAACGGGCGTCATTATAAAGAATCTGGGCCGCCGACGAAACCGTTTGCGTCGAAATAAAATCACTCCGCCTTGTTGTCATACGATGCTATCGATCGCGCTAATTAGTTGCCAACTGGCGCAAGTTTAAGCAAAATGCCGCTCATTGATGAATAATCCTGGTCTTTCTATTCCTTTTCCCATCCTGAGGCAACGCACGGTTCAGAGAATTAACTAATTGAAAAAATTAAAGATTAATTATCTGTTCATCGGCATACTGACGCTGTTGCTGGCAGCGGCCCTCTGGCCCTCAATCCCCTGGTTTGGTAAAGCCGATAATCGAGTCGCCGCGATCCAGTCGCGGGGAGAGCTGCGCGTGAGCACCATTGAGTCGCCGCTCACCTGGACAAAACTTAACGGTAAGCCGTACGGGCTTGATTATGAGCTGGCGCAGCAGTTCGCCAGCTATCTGGGCGTAAAGCTGAAGATTACCGTACGCCAGAACATCAGCCAGTTGTTTGACGACCTCGATAATGGCGACGCCGACCTGCTGGCGGCCGGACTGGTCTACAACAGCGAACGGGTGAAAAACTATCAGGCGGGGCCCACCTACTATTCGGTATCCCAGCAACTGGTCTACAAAGTGGGCCAGTATCGTCCCCGCACGTTGGGCAGCGTGACGGAAAATCAGCTCACCATCACCCCAGGGCATGTGGTGGCGAACGATCTGCAAACCCTGAAGCAGACAAAATACCCGGAACTGAGCTGGCGGATAGACGAGAAAAAAGGCTCAACGGAACTGCTTGATGCGGTGATTGCCGGGCAACTGGATTACACCATCGCCGATTCTGTCGCCATCAGCCTGTACCAGCGCGTTCATCCCGAACTGGCCGTTGCGCTGGACGTTACCGACGAACAGCCGGTGACCTGGTTTAGTCCGTTGGATGATGACAACACGTTATCTGCCGCCCTGCTCGATTTCTTCAACGGCATGAATGAAGACGGCTCGCTGGCGCGTCTCGAAGAGAAGTATCTGGGGCACGGCGATGATTTTGACTATGTCGATACCCGCACCTTTCTGCGCGCGGTCGACGCCATGCTCCCCGACCTGAAACCGCTGTTTGAGAAATACGCCCAGGAAATTGACTGGCAGCTGCTTGCCGCCATTGCCTGGCAGGAATCGCACTGGGATGCGCAGGCCACATCGCCAACCGGCGTGCGCGGCATGATGATGCTCACCAAAAACACCGCGCAAAGTCTGGGTCTGACCGACAGGACCGATCCTGAGCAAAGCATCAGCGGTGGGGCGCGTTATTTACAGGACATGATGAGTAAAGTGCCGGACACCGTGCCGGAGAACGAGCGCATCTGGTTTGCGCTGGCGGCCTACAACATGGGTTATGCGCATATGCTTGATGCGCGGGCGCTGACGGCCAAAACGAAGGGCAACCCGGACAGTTGGGCTGACGTCAAACAGCGCCTGCCCTTGCTCAGTCAAAAACAGTATTACAGCAAGCTGACCTATGGCTATGCACGCGGACATGAGGCCTACGCCTATGTTGAGAACATCCGTAAGTATCAGATAAGCCTGCAGGGCTATTTGCAGGAAAAAGAAAAGCAACTGGCTGAAGAGATGAAACTGGCAGAGGAGTATCCGGTTGTCTCGCCGACAGAATTTGGCAAGCAGCGGCGACCGCTCGTCGCCTTCCTGTCGCAATCGTCGTCCGGCTATCTGACGCACTCTCCGTCGCTGCTGCGTTTACCGCAGAAGAAAGAAGAGAAAGAGTAAACAGGGCCGCAATGACTACTGACTTGCGGCTTTCTTCAACGCTTTGATCTCCTGACGGCGCATGCGGAAGAAATCGCTGAGCAGCGTCGCGCACTCCTCACGCAGTATCCCCTCAGTGACCTCAACGCGATGATTCATTCCCGGATGATGCAGAACATCCATCAGCGAACCGGCAGCGCCGGTTTTTGCATCGCGCGCGCCGAACACGACGTGGCGAATACGACTGTGCACCATCGCCCCCGCGCACATGACGCACGGTTCAAGGGTCACGTACAGCGTCGCATCAATCAGACGATAGTTTTGCAGGACCAGGCCGCCCTGGCGCAGCGCCATGATCTCCGCATGCGCGGTAGGATCGTGATGGCCAATCGGGCGGTTCCACCCCTCGCCAATCACGCGATTGTTGTGCACCAATACGGCGCCGACCGGGACTTCACGCTCATCCCAGGCGCGCTTCGCCAGCGTTAACGCATGACGCATCCAGTATTCGTGGCTAAATTCAACTTCTGACAAAGGGGGGTACTCCGGTAATCATAGCGGGCGCATTATACAATGCTTTCAACTATTCCAGTTGCTGAAGTTCTCCCCGAGGCGTAACGCGCCAGCGGTGCTGACAAAAATAGAGCAGCGGGTTGTCCTGATTACTGTCGCTGTAGCCGCTGTAAAGGCGCAGCGGGGTGCCGATTTTACGTTCAAGCTGCGCGACTTTTTCATGCCCCAGGCAGCGCAGGGTCAGCACCCAACCGCCGTATCCTCGCGTCATCTGACTGGCGATCAGATTCACGCGCGGCAGCCACGGCGTATCAACGTAGACCTGTTCCACCAGCGACTGCGGCGAGCCGGTGATAAGCCAGATATCGGCATCAGAACTGAGCAGGTAGGTGGTCAGGCGCTCCTGCACCTGAGGAAACGCCGTGACGTTCTGTCGAAACCAGCGGACAAAATCGGCCTGTCTGGCCTGCAGGCTGGCCTCGCTGTGACCGAAAGTACATCCCCACAGCAGCAGGCTCATCGGCCAGCGCGCGGCACGCCCTTTGATCAGTAATGCGCCAACGATAACCGGCAACAACGGCAGCACGAGTAGCGCATTCAGCGGCTGGCGACGCAACAGATAGCGCAGGAAACTGCCGAACATATCCTGCTGATGTAACGTACCATCCAAATCGAAAAAAACGACACGACGCGCGTGATTGGTCAAACCTTACTCCTCGGGATCGTTGAATCCTAACAGCCAGGTAAACAGGAACCCGGCTATGACTGCTACTAAATAGCCTAACAGATAGAACATCACTTTTCCGGCAACAATCGTTAACGCCAGCGGCAATCCGGAAATGCCGAAAGTGATAACGGTGGCGACCTTCCAGTAGCTGATCAGCGCCCCACCTACCGCGCCCCCCAGGCAGGCGCCAATAAACGGCTTGCCCAGCGGCAGCGTGACGCCAAAAATCAGCGGTTCGCCAATCCCGAGTAATCCCACCGGCAACGCGCCTTTAATCACTTTTTTCAGCCGCGCGTTACGGGTTTTCATCAGCACGGCAATCGCCGCCCCCACCTGCCCGACGCCCGCCATCGCCAGAATCGGAAAGAGCGCGTTGTAGCCGTGAGCCTGTACCAGCTCGACGTGAATGGGCACCAGCCCCTGATGCAGCCCCGTCAACACCAGTGGCAGAAATGTTCCCGCCAGCACCGCCCCCACCAGAAAGCCGCCGCGATCGATAGCCCAGGACGCGCCATGGGCTATCGATTCTGAAATCCAGCCGCCCAGCGGTTGCAGCGCCACAATCGCAATCGTACCGGTGATGATCGTCGTCAGCAGCGGATTGAGGATCAACTCCAGCGAGCCGGGCAATATCTCGCGGAACTTACGCTCTATCCAGCACATCAGCGCCACCACCAGCAGCACGGCGATAACCCCGCCGCGGCCTGGCTGCAACGCTTCGCCAAAGAGGGTAATTTGCGCCAGCTGCGGACTCGACAGGATACCCGCCATCACGCCGCCCATCGCCAGCGAACCGCCGAAGACTTTCGCCGTATTCACCCCCACGAGAATGTTCATGATGGCAAAGACCGCACTGCCGAAGATCCCCATCAGCCCCAGCATGTTGGGGTACTGGGTGGCGAAATCACCGACGATATCCGGGCGTTTGAGAATGTTAATGATGCCGGTGATTAAACCAGAGGCGATAAACGCCGGGATCAGGGGAATAAACACGTTCGCCAGCTTACGTAGCGCATCGCTCATAGGCGCTTTGTACTTCGCTTTCGCCTGCGATTTCGTGCGCTCAATGTCATCGCCGACCGGGCGTTCGCTCCCCTCCGTCAGTAGCGAACGCATGGCATCAACAACCTTAGCCGCCTTGCCGGGCCCGACGATAAGCTGATGCTGCGCCCCCTGCTTCACGTAGCCACTGACGCCGGGTAGCTGTTTCAGACGCGGGATATCCAACACCGTATCGTCCTTTACCTCCACCCTGACGCGCGTCATGCAATTTTCCAGACGCAGAATATTTTGTTCTCCGCCTATTCCCAGCAGAATGTCGCTGGCAAGGGTCGCCGTCTTATCCATAGTTACCTCGATGAGTCTGCTAACGCAGCCCGTAAAAATCCCTGATGGGCGGCCAGTTTTTCTCGCGCCGCATCGGCGTTGAGGCCACTCAGCGCCATAAGAATGGCCGGTTTTACGTCAAAATCGGTCTGCTTCAGCAACGTCTGTGCCTCTGCGCGCGCAATGCCAGTGGCTTCAACCACCATCCGGCACGCGCGGTCCATCAGCTTGATATTGGTGGCCTTCATATCCACCATCAGGTTCTGGTAAACCTTGCCAAACTTCACCATCGCCCCGGTGGAGATCATGTTGAGCACCAGCTTTTGCGCGGTGCCAGACTTCAAGCGCGTTGAGCCGGTCAATGCTTCCGGCCCTACCACAGGAGAAATCGCGATGTCGGCTTCCCGGGCAATGGGCGAGTCGGGATTACAGGAGATAGCAACCGTGGTACAGCCCGTTTTACGGGCATATTTCAGTCCGCCGATGACATACGGCGTACGCCCTGAGGCCGCCAGTCCAACCACCAGATCCTGTGGCGCGAGGTTCAGGGCAATCAGATCGTCTTCACCGAGTTGCGCGTTGTCTTCTGCCCCTTCAACCGCTTTCAGTAATGCCCCCGGACCACCGGCAATCAGCCCCACCACCAGACCGTGAGGAACGCCAAACGTGGGGGGGCATTCAGACGCATCCAGCACGCCGAGTCGGCCGCTGGTCCCCGCGCCCATGTAGATAATCCGGCCACCGGATTTTAACGCTTCAGCCGCTGCATCGACGGCGCTCGCAACATCGGGCAATGTTGCTTTTACTGCTTCCGCTACCAGCGTATCCTGTTGATTAAAACGGTGAACCAGCTCCAGCGTCGACAGCGCATCGAGGTCCATTGTTTGCGGATTACGGGTTTCTGACACTAAAGCGCCGAGATTCATGTTTGCTCCTCAGGAATTTTTAATTCATATTAGCGGCCCATAATGGAATATAATATTCGTACAGGCGAGTGAAATTTCATTTTGTTGCCGCCATCACGTTTTCGCCAGGAGAGACCATGAACTGTTTGATTCGCATCCGCCAGCGCTACCCGGGGTTTGCGCAAAGCGATAAAAAACTCGCGGACTATCTTCTGATACAACCCGACGCCGCCCGCCACCTCAGCTCACAGCAGCTGGCGGCCGAAGCGGGCGTCAGCCAGTCGAGCGTGGTGAAGTTCGCGCAAAAGCTCGGCTATAAGGGATTCCCGGCGCTGAAACTGGCGATTAGCGAAGCGCTGGTCAGCAACCCGAACCCGCATTCCGTGCCGGTGCATAACCAGATCCGCGGCGACGATCCTCTGCGTCTGGTTGGCGAGAAACTGATCAAAGAGAATGTGGCGGCGATGCATGCCACGCTGGATGTCAACGACGAAGAGAAGTTGACCGAAAGCGTGACGATGCTACGCAACGCCCGCCGGATTGTGTTAACCGGGATTGGCGCATCCGGCCTGGTGGCGCAGAATTTTGCCTGGAAACTGATGAAGATCGGCCTGAACGCCATTGTTGAGCGCGACATGCATGCGCTGTTGGCCACGGTACAGGCGCTGACGCCGGACTCCCTGCTGGTGGCGATTTCCTACAGCGGCGAACGTCGGGAGCTGAATCTGGCAGCAGAGGAAACCTTGCGCGTCGGGGGGCAGATCCTGGCGATCACCGGGTTCACGCCCAATGCGCTCCAGCAGCGCGCCAGCCACTGTCTGTATACCATCGCGGAAGAACAGGCCACCCGCAGCGCGGCTATCTCATCAACCCACGCGCAAATGATGCTCACCGACCTGCTTTTTATGGCGCTGGTTCAGCAGGATCTGGAGCACGCGCCTGAACGTATTCGCCACAGCGAGGCGCTGGTAAAAAAACTGGTCTGAGCAAAGAATGCGCGTATAATGCCCGCCCGCTTTGTGTTGTTTTGAGAGTTTCCTGATGGCCCTGTTAATCACTAAAAAATGCATCAATTGCGATATGTGCGAACCCGAATGCCCGAATGAGGCCATTTCGATGGGTGACAGCATCTATGAGATTAACAGCGACAAGTGCACCGAGTGCGTCGGGCATTACGACACGCCCACCTGCCAGAAGGTGTGCCCGATCCCTAATACGATCCTTAAAGATCCGGCACATGTCGAAACAGAAGAACAACTCTGGGACAAATTTGTCCAGATGCACCACGCCGATAAAATCTAACTTTCGATAATGACCGTAGCGCAGGCATAGTGACGTTCATCGGCCAGCGTCACGTGCATATGCGCAACGCCCAGTTTCTCCGCCAGCGCGAGCGCCTCTCCCCATAATCGCAGGCGCGGTTTACCGAGCGCATCGTTAAAGACTTCAAACTGATTAAACGCCAGCCCGTTGCGGATACCGGTACCAAAGGCTTTCGCGGCGGCCTCTTTGACGGCAAAGCGTTTTGCCAGAAAACGCACCGGCTGCTGGTGCGTTTCCCAGATAGCCCATTCGTTAGCGCTAAGTACCCGTCTGGCAAGCCGGTCACCGGAGCGGGAGATCACCGCTTCAATACGCGCGATCTCCACGATATCGGTGCCTAACCCGAGAATGGCCATTAGCCGCGCGCTTCCAGCAACAGACGTTTCATTTCCGCTACAGCCTCTTTCAACCCGCTCATCACCGCGCGACCAATGATCGCATGACCGATGTTCAGCTCGTGCATTTCCGGCAGTGCGGCGATGGCTTTGACATTATGATAGGTCAGACCGTGGCCCGCATTGACCTTCAGCCCCAGGCTCGCAGCGAAGGTGGCGGCTTTCGCGATGCGCGCCAGTTCCTGCGCCTGTTCCGCATCGGTTTTCGCATCCGCGTAACAACCGGTATGAATTTCAATGTACGGCGCGCCCACGTCAGCAGCCGCCTTGATTTGCGTTTCATCGGCGTCAATGAACAGAGAGACGAGGATCCCGGCGTCAGCCAGACGTTTGCAGGCATCACGCATTTTGTCGCGCTGTCCGGCCACGTCCAGCCCGCCTTCCGTGGTCACTTCCTGGCGCTTTTCCGGCACCAGGCAACAGAAATGCGGTTTGGTTTCAACGGCAATCGCCAGCATCTCTTCCGTCACCGCCATTTCCAGATTCATACGCGTGTCCAGCGTCTGTCGCAGAATGCGGACATCGCGGTCGGTAATGTGGCGGCGATCTTCACGTAAATGGACGGTGATACCATCAGCACCCGCCTGCTCGGCAATGAATGCCGCCTGGACCGGATCCGGATACGCGGTGCCGCGCGCATTGCGTAACGTGGCAATGTGGTCAATGTTGACGCCTAACAGTAATTCAGCCATGACAATCCTCGTGATTTTATGTTCGCTTCGGCATGAACTGCCGGAATAATTCGCGGCTCTTTAAGGGCTTACCACCAAGATACGGCTTCAGCGCTATGCGGGTAAAGCGTTTCGCCGCGCGCAACGTATCAATATCCGGAAATTCGCGTTCTGCCAGCGCCCGCAGATGGCGTCCGGTAAAGGTACTGTTGTCGATAACGATGCTGGCAATAAAGCCTTTCTCCTCGCGGTAGCGGTAGGTCATGGTGTCATCCACCGGCTCGCCGCTGCCCGCACAGTGCAGGAAATCAACCCCATAACCGAGATGACCGAGCAGCGCCAGTTCAAAACGGCGCAGCACAGGCTCCGGCGTTCCCGTTGCCCCCGCCAGTGCCTGAATGCAGTGCAGGTAATCGAAGAAGAGTGCAGAAAAGCGGGTTTCGTGCTCCAGCACGCGAGCAAGCAGCTCATTGACGTACAGGCCGCTGTATAACGTGATACCGCTCAGAGGGAGTGCCAGAGAAACGGCTTCCGCGCTACGCAGCGTTTTGACTTCGCCACGTCCACCAAAGCGGACTAACAGGGGGGTAAAAGGCTGGAGAGCGCCTTTCAGATTAGAGCGTTTAGAACGTGCGCCTTTGGCTACAAGGCGCACACGACCCGACTCTTCCGTGAAGACGTCCAGCATCAGGCTGGTTTCGCTCCAGGGACGACTGTGCAGGACAAATGCGCGCTGCCAGCCCTCCATCATAATACTCGTCGTCTTTCAAGTTGCAGGTGCGTTGGCTGCGCCCGATCACCCCAGTCACTTGACTTCCGTAAGCCCCGGGGATTCGCGGTCTTGCCGCCTGCCTGCACCTCGAAAGCCATAGAGTATTACTACTAGTCTTCGCCGTAACCGAGACTGCGCAGTGCGCGTTCGTCATCGGCCCAGCCGGATTTCACTTTCACCCACAGTTCAAGGTGAACCGGGGCTTCAAACATGTCCTGCATGTCTTTACGCGCTTCAATACCAATGGTCTTGATTTTGGCCCCTTTGTTACCAATGACCATCTTCTTCTGTCCTTCGCGTTCGACGAGGATCAGCCCGTTGATATCGTAACCACCGCGTTCGTTAGTAATGAAACGTTCGATTTCCACGGTCACGGAGTACGGCAGTTCAGCGCCAAGGAAGCGCATCAGCTTTTCACGGATGATTTCAGAAGCCATAAAGCGCTGTGAACGATCGGTGATGTAATCTTCCGGGAAGTGATGCTCCGCTTCCGGCAGATGCTTACGCACGATGCCCGCAACGGTGTCAACATTCATCCCGGTTTCCGCAGAGATGGGTACGATGTCGAGGAAGTCCATCTGACTTGCCAGGAACTGCAGGTGCGGCAGCAGGTCGGCTTTATCCTGCACGTTATCCACTTTGTTGACGGCCAGAATCACCGGCGCTTTACCGTCACGCAGTTTGTTGAGCACCATCTCGTCGTCCGCAGTCCAGCGAGTGCCTTCCACCACAAAGATCACCAGTTCAACATCCCCAATGGAGCTGCTGGCCGCTTTGTTCATCAGACGGTTAATCGCGCGTTTTTCTTCCATGTGCAGACCCGGGGTATCGACATAAATCGCCTGCCATGCCCCTTCGGTATGGATCCCGACAATGCGGTGACGCGTGGTCTGCGCTTTACGGGAGGTGATCGAGATCTTCTGCCCGAGCAGATTGTTCAACAGCGTGGATTTACCAACGTTCGGGCGACCGACGATGGCAATAAATCCGCAGTACGTTTTTTCGTCGCTCATTCCAGCTCCAGTTTTTTTAACGCCTGTTCGGCGGCAGCCTGTTCCGCCTTGCGACGGCTTGAACCTGTGCCAACCACCGGTTCACTCAGGCCGCTAACCTGGCAGTGGATAGTAAATTCCTGATCGTGCGCTTCACCACGCACCTGCACCACCAGATAAGACGGCAGCGGCAGATGGCGACCCTGCAAATATTCCTGCAAACGCGTTTTCGGATCTTTTTGTTTATCGCCCGGGCTGATTTCGTCCAGACGAGTCTGATACCAGTTGAGGATCAGCTTTTCGACGGTCTGAATATCGCTGTCGAGGAAAACCCCGCCAATCAGCGCTTCGACGGTATCGGCCAGAATCGATTCGCGACGAAATCCGCCGCTTTTCAGTTCGCCCGGCCCTAAGCGCAAACACTCACCCAGATCGAACTCACGGGCTAATTCAGCCAGCGTATTACCGCGCACCAGCGTCGCGCGCATACGACTCATATCACCCTCGTCCACACGCGGGAAGCGGTGATAGAGCGCATTTGCAATCACAAAACTTAAAATTGAGTCGCCAAGAAATTCTAAACGCTCGTTATGTTTGCTGCTGGCACTGCGGTGGGTTAATGCCTGCTGCAACAACTCCTGATGAGTAAAAGTGTAGCCCAGCTTCCGTTGAAGCCGATTAATTACGATGGGGTTCATGCGATACCAATAAATAAATGCGTCAACAATTCAGCACACGAAACAGACCTGATATACGTAGCATTTTATCGGCCGCGTTAAGCAGCTTATGTACGCTCATATAGGGGGACCAACGCTGTTTCGTGTGCCGTGGCGACCAGGAGGCGCCAACCTGAAACTTCGGGGGAATATTCTATACACAACGACAAGGGATGTCGTTAGCCTGGGCGGATTTATCGAAGAAATAATTCATGTTGCCGTCGTTATGACGACAACATGAACGATTCGCGGCAATTAGTGGATACCACCGATGCGGCTTAAACGAACGCCAGTAGGCCATTCGCCTTCTTGTTTGTCGAAACTCATCCAGATGGCAGTGGCTTTACCGACCAGATTCGCTTCAGGGACAAAACCCCAATAACGGCTGTCTGCGCTATTATCACGGTTGTCGCCCATCATGAAGTATTGTCCCGGCGGCACAATCCAGGTCGCCAGCGGCTGGCCAGACTGCTGGTAATACATCCCCACCTGATCCTGAGCAATCGGCACGGTCAGAATGCGGTGCGTCACGTCACCCAGCGTCTCTTTACGCTCAGACAGACGAATACCGTTCTCTTTCGTTTCGCTCAGGGGGATCTCGAAGAAACCACTGGTCGCCTCCCCACCGTTACGACGTGCAAACGTCTGCACAAAATCGCTCGGCTGAACGTCGCTATAGGTGACCGGTAACGCGTTTTCACACGCCTGGCCCGAACGACAGCCCGGTTGAATAGTGACTTCTTTCGCGACCGGATCATAAGTCACTTTATCGCCAGGCAAACCGACCGCCCGCTTGATGTAGTCAAGACGCGGATCTTCCGGGTATTTAAAGACCACGATATCACCACGCTGCGGATGGCCTGTTTCGATCAACGTTTTCTGGTAAATCGGATCTTTAATACCATAGGCGAATTTCTCCACCAGGATAAAATCCCCGATCAACAGTGTCGGCATCATCGAACCCGACGGGATCTGGAAAGGTTCATAGATAAATGAACGCACGACCAGCACAATAGCCAGCACCGGAAAAACCGAGGCACCGGTTTCCAGCCAGCCAGGCTTCGGCGACACTTTCTTCAGCGTTGCCTTATCCAGTGAATCTCCGGCAGCAGCCTGCGCTGCCGCCTGACGCTCCCGACGTTTTGGCGCGAAGATAAATTTATCCACGCACCACAACATGCCCGTGACCAATGTGGCAATCACCAGAATCAGGGCAAACATATTCGCCATGCCAACTCCTTAAGGATTATTTGCTGTCTTTGCCGACATGCAGAATGGCGAGGAACGCTTCCTGAGGCAGTTCAACGTTACCGATCTGCTTCATACGCTTCTTACCTTCTTTCTGCTTCTGCAGCAGCTTTTTCTTACGGCTGATATCACCGCCATAGCATTTTGCCAGAACGTTTTTACGCAACTGTTTCACGGTAGAACGCGCGATAATGTGTGTACCGATCGCCGCCTGAATCGCGATATCGAACTGCTGACGTGGGATCAATTCTTTCATCTTCTCTACCAGCTCACGACCACGACTCTGCGAGTTATCACGGTGAGTGATCAGCGCCAGCGCATCGACTCGTTCGTTGTTGATCAAGACATCAACACGCACCATGTCGGAGGTCTGGAAGCGTTTGAAGTTGTAATCCAGCGATGCATAACCGCGCGACGTGGATTTCAGACGATCGAAGAAGTCGAGTACCACTTCAGCCATCGGGATTTCATAGGTCAGCGCCACCTGGTTACCGTGGTAAACCATGTTGGTCTGCACGCCGCGTTTCTCAATACACAGGGTAATCACGTTACCGAGGTAAGCCTGAGGCAGCAGCATATGACATTCCGCAATCGGCTCGCGCAGTTCGTAGATGTTATTCAACGGCGGCAGCTTGGACGGACTGTCGACGTAGATCGTCTCTTTCGCCGTGGTTTCGACTTCATACACGACGGTCGGCGCGGTGGTGATCAGGTCCAGATCGTATTCACGTTCCAGACGTTCCTGAATGATCTCCATGTGCAACAGGCCGAGGAAGCCACAGCGGAAGCCGAAGCCCAGCGCGGTAGAACTTTCTGGCTCATAGAACAGAGAGGCGTCGTTGAGGCTCAGTTTGCCAAGGGCATCGCGGAAGTTCTCGTAGTCATCAGAACTGACCGGGAACAGCCCCGCGTAAACCTGCGGTTTTACCTTTTTGAAACCTGGCAGCGCTTTTTCTGCCGGGTTGCGTGCCTGAGTCAGGGTATCGCCAACCGGTGCGCCGAGAATGTCTTTAATGGCGCACACCAGCCAACCTACCTCGCCGCATTTCAGTTCGGTGCGATCAACCTGTTTTGGCGTGAAGATCCCCAGACGGTCCGCGTTATAGGTCTGACCGGTGCTCATCACTTTAATTTTATCGCCTTTGCGCAGGGTGCCATTTTTAATACGCACCAGCGAGACAACGCCGAGATAGTTATCGAACCAGGAGTCGATGATCAGCGCCTGTAACGGGCCATCCGGATCGCCTTCCGGAGGCGGAATATCACGCACCAGACGTTCCAGAACGTCGGTCACGCCCACACCCGTTTTCGCCGAGCAGCGCACGGCATCGGTCGCATCAATACCGACGATGTCTTCAATCTCTTCGGCGACACGCTCAGGATCGGCGGCTGGCAGGTCAATTTTGTTGAGGACCGGCACCACTTCGAGATCCATTTCCATCGCGGTGTAGCAGTTTGCCAGGGTTTGCGCTTCTACACCCTGCCCGGCATCTACCACCAGCAAAGCGCCTTCGCAGGCGGCAAGCGAACGCGAAACTTCATACGAGAAGTCAACGTGGCCTGGGGTGTCGATGAAGTTAAGCTGGTAAGTTTCACCATTAGCGGATTTGAAATCGAGCGTTACGCTCTGCGCTTTGATAGTAATACCGCGCTCACGCTCAAGATCCATCGAGTCGAGAACCTGCGCTTCCATTTCACGGTCAGACAGGCCACCGCAGATCTGGATAATACGGTCAGACAGCGTCGATTTACCGTGGTCGATGTGAGCAATGATCGAAAAGTTACGTATGTTCTTCATATAGTGTAATTATTGTGCCTTACGCCTGGTTGGACAGGCTTTGAGAAGTCGCTGTTCTGAGCTTAACGTCTGTTTAACTGAAACGCCGCATTCTACACTACAACGCGAAGGCGAGGAAACGTTCATAGAGTCAGGATAGCGGGAACTGGAAACGGCATCGCTTTTCTGATGTAAAACATCGTAAGAGAAGCACGATGCCCGATGGCGCAAGCTTATTGGGCCTACTGGACTTGCCGATCGTTTGTAGGCCGGATAAGGCTAAGCCGCCATCCGGCAAGAATATCATGGGGTCGTTTCGGTAGAGGGGGTTTCAACGCGAATCATATCGGGCGGGAGAGCAACATTAAGAATAACGGGTTGCCAGGCTTCGCGTGCGGCAAGTTTACGGGAATAACCGCGAGCAATCAGGAATCCGCCGACGCCACCGAGTATCGCACCGCTTAACGCCGCAAGATCGGAGCCAAACAGCACCTGAAAAAGCGATGCGATGAGAAATAA
Organism: Citrobacter amalonaticus Y19; assembly: GCF_000981805.1. Taxonomy (NCBI): domain Bacteria; kingdom Pseudomonadati; phylum Pseudomonadota; class Gammaproteobacteria; order Enterobacterales; family Enterobacteriaceae; genus Citrobacter; species Citrobacter amalonaticus. Next base: position 3,064,916 of record NZ_CP011132.1, read on the forward strand.
CCCCACCAGCGGCGACAGATAAACCAGCATGGCGGAACCTAGCAGGCTGCCTTCGGCAATCCCCAGTTCCACTTTCTGGCCTGGCTTAAGCGGCACATCGCTCGCCACGACAAGGGTATGCGTGGTCTGTGGCCCCAGTTTGTTCAGCACTCGGGTGCCGCAGCCGGCGCGTGAAGCACAACTGCTGCAGGACGCTTTCACATCGCAACTCACCAGCGCCTCGCCGTTTTGCCATGAAACCACAGTAGCCCACTCTTTAATCATTGTGAGGCTCCAAACTTAATGGTGTCGGCAATACGCTTCGCAGTCTGCGGCGGCAATTCGCCCACGATGGTGATTTCCACGTTATCACGTACGCTGGTGCTCACCGTTCTGCGTCCGGTGCGCAGCATCTGATCGGTGCTGGCCTGAGTCGCCCGGTTTACGTTAACCGAAAAGCTAAACAAACCGTCGGAGTAGAGACGCGATTCAATCGGCATGTTGTCCATCGTTGGCAACGGTCTGCGGCCGCTGGACACTTCGCTAAACCCTTTCGGAAGCCAGGTTGGATTCCAGCTGAATTTCGCTTTTTCACCCGCCGGCACGGAAAGCAGCGGCGGCAAACTGGCTTTCGCCAGCGTCTGCATGCTGCTACCTACATCCTGATTCACGGTGAAGGCGATCACCCGGAATTGCTCTAACGTTTCGCCATCGCGATCGAGAAGATCGACCCGCATTGGCAACTTCGTTTCCGTATCCATCCAGACGATATAGCTGTAACGCGTACCATCACGCGCCACCACGCGAATCACTTCGCACAGGTGATCGGCAATACGGGTACGGCCCACCGCAATGAAATCATAGTAGGGGGCGAGACGTTTGAAATCGGTATAGATAAGCGATGGCAGGGAGTCAACGATGTAGTCCCCGTTCAGGGTGAACGGTTCGAGTCCGGGCTCGAAATAGCTGATTTCATTCCCTCGCTGGACCACTTCACGACGCGGGCCATCCATTTGCAGCAGTTGTGCAAGTGGACGATTTTCCAGGCGTGCATGGCGATAGCGCAGAGACTCAACGCCTTGTTTTGTAATGCTGACGAATGACAGCTCGTAATTGAGTGACTGGCTGGCCACGTTCATCTGCTGCAACAACGCCCCGGACGCAGTGTTGGCCGAGGCGTTGACAGAGAAGAACAGGCTACCCGTCACAAGTGACATGGCAAACCAAAGTTGCTTCATTACTGCGATTGCGTTCCTAAAGTTTGAATTCCTGGCACCTGAACAGCGGCTTGCTGTGTCTGTGCCTGCTCAAACTGAAGCTGTTCGGAGTGCAGTCGGCGTTGCAATTCGTAATCCTGCAACATAGCGTTGATCCGACGACGCTGCTCCTGTACCTGCTGCTGTTGCCCGCCGTTTGCGGTCGCATCAGAAGGTACTCCCAGGCTTACCGGGCTGGCTTTACCCATCATCGGCAAAGTATTAAAGACCGGCGTTTCAGGCTGCTGGGACGTTTCAGATTGTCCATTATAGTGCTGGACACCAACGATAACTGCAAGCGATACGCACGCGGCAACGCCCATTTGGGTAAGTTGCGCGGCCCACGGACGCATTTTTTTCCAGAACGGCATGTTCTGCCATTGCTGCGGCGCAGGCTGGGCCTCTGGAATGAATGGCACCGTCTGACGTACCGGCTCATCTTCAATAGCGGCCATGACGCGAGCGGAAATATCGAAATGAAGAACCTCAGGTGTATCACCCCGCATTGAATCACGGATCAGATGATAGCCTTCCCAGGTTTTTTGCATATCCGGGTCGTGAGCCAGCTCATTAAGCAACTCACTATCCAGCGTCTCGCCATCCATTAAAGCGGAAAGTTTTTCTTTCTGCATGCCTAATACCTTTTCCAGTATCCCGCTATCGTCAACGCCTGATAAGCGGTTGAACTTTATTATCAATAGCTTCCCGCGCTCGGAAGATACGTGAACGCACCGTACCCACCGGACAATCCATGATAGCAGCTATCTCTTCATAGCTCAGGCCATCCAGCTCCCGCAAGGTTATTGCCATGCGTAAATCTTCCGGGAGGGACTCAATAGTACGGAAAACTATCTGTCTCAGTTCTTCTGACAACATTAAGTTCTCAGGGTTCGAAATTTCTTTCAGCGCACCGCCACTTTCGAAGTTTTCTGCTTCAATCGCATCCACATCGCTTGATGGCGGACGACGCCCCTGAGCCACCAGGTAATTCTTCGCTGTATTCACCGCAATGCGATACAGCCAGGTATAAAAAGCACTATCTCCCCGAAACGAGTCCAGCGCACGATAGGCTTTAATAAATGATTCTTGCACCACATCGGGAACATCGCCCGACGGTACATAGCGGGAAACCAGACTCGCCACTTTATGCTGGTAGCGTACTACCAGTAAATTGAAGGCTTTCTGATCTCCCTTCTGGACCCGTTCAACCAGGACCTGGTCCGTTAACTGCTCGCTCATCCGAGGTAAAGTCTCCCCAAACCAAATTTCCACGCGTTCGCGAAACGCCACTCCATTAGCTGCACTATGAGCAAGCAACAGGTTAGAGTGTCTCGTTTTTGTAAAGTTCCGTTACGCATCTGTTTTTTGTTTGTCATGTTGTAGACGGTCATTATCTCTCATTATAAGTCTACAGATTCCGAACAACGCACAATACCTTAAATAATTCGAGTTGCAGGAAAGCGACGACACCGTGGATCCCCGGGAGCGTACTCCAGTACGTGACTGGGGTGAGCGAGGAAAGCCAACGCACATGCAACTTGAAGTATGGCGGGTATATCTGTTTAGAAATGACCATAAACCGCGTGCAGAGTAACCCAATGGCCACTTTATTTCATCATCTAATCTGGAACTTACGGCCCGTCGCGCAAAATGGATGACCAGACAGATATCCGTTTTGATCGCCCCGCCTTGTTTAGCCATTACAACACAATTGAAAATAAAACGTGCTGAATCGCCGATTGTGGTGCTATGCTGGCCAAACAATGTTTAGTAAATTAAACAAAAATCATGAAAACCACTCCTGAACTTTCTTGTGATGTGTTAATTATCGGTAGCGGTGCTGCCGGACTCTCGCTGGCGCTGCGTCTGGCTGAAAAACACCAGGTTATCGTGCTGAGTAAAGGTCCTGTCAGTGAAGGCTCCACCTTCTACGCGCAGGGCGGGATTGCCGCCGTTTTCGATGAAACCGACAGTATTGATTCACATGTGGAAGATACGCTCATTGCGGGCGCCGGTATTTGCGATCGCCATGCGGTGGAGTTTGTTGCCAGCAACGCCCGCCCCTGCGTACAGTGGCTGATTGACCAGGGCGTGTTGTTTGATACTCAGATCCAGCCTAACGGTGAAGAAAGTTACCATCTGACGCGTGAAGGCGGCCATAGTCATCGTCGCATTTTGCATGCCGCCGACGCCACCGGCAAAGAGGTGGAAACCACGCTGGTCAGCAAGGCGCAAAACCATCCGAACATTCGGGTACTGGAACGCAGTAATGCCGTCGATTTAATCATCTCCGATAAAATTGGTCTGCCCGGTACGCGACGCGTCGTCGGAGCATGGGTCTGGAACCGGAATAAAGAGGCAGTAGAAACCTGCCACGCGAAGTCTGTCGTGCTGGCGACGGGCGGCGCATCAAAGGTGTATCAATACACAACGAATCCGGACATTTCCTCCGGCGACGGTATCGCAATGGCCTGGCGAGCAGGATGCCGGGTCGCAAACCTCGAGTTTAATCAGTTCCACCCTACCGCGCTTTATCACCCTCAGGCACGTAATTTCCTGCTCACCGAAGCACTGCGCGGAGAAGGCGCCCATCTCAAACGCCCGGATGGCACGCGGTTTATGCCGGACTTTGACGCCCGAGGGGAACTGGCACCGCGCGACATCGTCGCCCGCGCTATCGACCATGAGATGAAACGTCTTGGCGCGGACTGTATGTTCCTCGATATCAGCCATAAACCAGAAGCCTTTGTGCGTCAGCATTTCCCGATGATTTATGAAAAGCTGCTGGGGCTGGGCATCGACCTGACCAAAGAACCGGTGCCCATCGTGCCGGCGGCACACTACACCTGTGGCGGCGTGATGGTTGACGACTTTGGTCGTACCGATGTGGATGGTCTGTATGCGATTGGGGAAGTGAGCTATACCGGCCTGCACGGTGCGAACCGCATGGCCTCAAACTCGCTGCTGGAATGTCTGGTGTACGGCTGGTCCGCGGCGGAAGATATCGACCGACGAATGCCTTATGCCCGTGGCGTCAACGCCCTGCCCGCCTGGGATGAGAGTCGCGTGGACAACCCCGACGAACTGGTCGTCATCCAGCATAACTGGCATGAACTGCGGCTGTTTATGTGGGACTACGTGGGGATTGTGCGCACCACCAAACGTCTGGAGCGCGCCCTGCGCCGTATCACCATGTTGCAGCAGGAGATCGACGAGTATTACGCCCACTTCCGCGTCTCGAATAATTTGCTGGAGTTACGCAACCTGGTGCAGGTCGCCGAACTGATTGTTCGCTGCGCGATGATGCGCAAAGAGAGCCGGGGTCTGCACTACACGCTCGATTATCCGGCGCTGCTGGAGGAATCAGGTCCATCAGTACTCTCGCCATTAAATGCTCACATAAACAGATAAAATGCCTGGGTCAGCGCCGTATACCCTTCAGAGTAACGCTGATCCGGCCCACGAATCACCAGCCTGTCGCTAAAGCATTCTCCCTTCTTTGGGGAGAATGCCAGCAGCACCCGATGCGGTAATCGCGCCTGGGTTTCGGCAACGTCGGTGCGTAGCCGTAAATGCCAGCCCATATTTAACGCCTGCTGCGTAAAGGTATTGCCGATATTTTCCGGCAGCACGACGCACAAGAACCCCTCTTCCGTGATAAGCCCCGTCGCCGTCGTTAACAAAGCGGAATGATCCAGCATCGTGGTATAGCGCGCCTGTTCCCGCTGCGGCGTGGCGCACTCAACACCCTGCTCGTAATAAGGTGGGTTGCTGATGATAAGGTCATATTTGACGGTCTGGCGCGCGGCCCAGGGCTGAACATCTTCCGTCTGTACGGTCACCCGATCCGCCCACGGCGAGCGGGCAACATTTTCTTGCGCCTGCGCGGCGGCGTCGCTATCGAGTTCAACAGCATCGACGGTGACGCTTTCATCGGTACGCTGCGCCAGCATCAGCGCCAACAGGCCGCTGCCGGTACCGATATCGAGGATCCGCTTTACGCCCGCCACCGGTGCCCATGCCCCTAACAGAATCCCATCTGTACCCACTTTCATCGCACAACGATCGTGCGCGACAAAAAACTGTTTAAAAGTAAATCCATTACGACGAAGGACGGATGTAGACTGAGGCATGAATTAAAAACCTTGCAGGAAAAACGGCAACAGCACCAGGTGGAAACAATACCTGAGAAGCGATATCCATACAAACAGATGAAGATTGCAGCCGTAACGTCTATAATCAGCGCCCCACACAGAGGTAGAACATGACTGTAACGACTTTTTCCGAACTTGAACTCGATGAAAGCCTGCTGGATGCCCTCCAGGAAAAAGGCTTCACTCGCCCGACCGCCATTCAGGCTGCCGCCATTCCGCCTGCGCTCGAAGGCCGTGACGTACTCGGTTCTGCGCCGACAGGCACCGGTAAAACGGCGGCGTATCTGCTGCCAGCGTTGCAGCACCTGCTCGACTTTCCGCGTAAAAAATCCGGTCCGCCGCGTATCTTGATCCTGACCCCGACACGCGAGTTGGCAATGCAGGTCGCCGATCATGCCCGTGAACTGGCCAAGAACACCCACCTGGATATCGCGACGATTACCGGCGGCGTAGCGTACATGAACCACGCCGAAGTGTTCAGCGAAAACCAGGATATCGTGGTCGCCACCACCGGGCGTCTGATGCAGTATATTAAAGAAGAGAATTTTGACTGCCGCGCCGTGGAAACGCTGATCCTCGACGAAGCTGACCGGATGCTGGATATGGGCTTTGCCCAGGACATCGAGCACATCGCCGGGGAAACGCGCTGGCGCAAACAGACGATGCTGTTCTCCGCCACGCTGGAAGGCGATGCAATTAAAGATTTTGCCGAGCGTCTGCTGGAAGATCCGGTTGAAGTCTCCGCGATGCCATCAACCCGCGAGCGTAAGAAGATTCACCAGTGGTATTACCGCGCGGATAACTTCGAGCACAAATTCGAACTGCTGAAGCACCTACTGAAACAAGACGACGCCACTCGCACCATCGTGTTTGTCCGCAAACGCGAGCGCGTACACGAACTGGCTGAAAAACTGCGTCTGGCGGGGATCAACAACTGCTATCTTGAAGGTGAGATGGCGCAAGTCAAGCGTAACGAAGGCATTAATCGTCTTACTGACGGTCGCGTTAACGTGCTGGTTGCCACCGACGTCGCGGCGCGCGGAATCGATATTCCAGACGTCAGCCATGTGATTAACTTCGACATGCCGCGTAGCGGGGACACCTATCTGCACCGCATTGGCCGTACGGGCCGCGCTGGTCGCAAAGGGACGGCAATCTCGCTGGTTGAAGCGCACGATCATCTGCTGCTGCTGAAAATTGGTCGCTATATCGAAGAACCGCTGAAATCACGGGTGATTGATGAGTTGCGTCCAACTTCACGCGCACCGAGCGAAAAGATGACGGGCAAACCGTCGAAGAAAACGCTCGCGAAACGTGAAGAGAAGAAAAAAGAGAAAGACAAAGAGAAACCGCGCGTGAAAAAACGCCATCGCGATACCAAAAACATTGGTAAACGTCGCAAGCCGAGTGCGGCAACGACACCGCAGGAATCAAACGAAGAATAAAAAAACGCCGGGGAAACCCGGCGTTTTTATTTAAAGGTTAAGCCTTACAGGCTTTCAGTAAAGGTACGAGCGATAACGTCGCGCTGCTGCTCCGGCGTCAGTGAGTTAAAGCGCACGGCATAGCCAGAAACACGGATAGTCAGCTGCGGATATTTTTCCGGATGCTTAACCGCATCTTCCAGCGTTTCGCGACGCAGAACGTTAACGTTCAGGTGCTGACCGCCTTCCACACGGACTTCCGGTTTGACTTCCATCGGAATTTCGCGGTACTCAATTTCACCCAGTTTGCTGACCGCTACCACGTCGTCTTCAGCAAAACCGGCTTTAGCCACGATGCAACGCGCTTCGCCTTTTTCGCTGTCCAACAGCCAGAAGGAATTCAACAGATCGTCATTAGCGGCTTTAGTAATCTGGATACCTGTAATCATTGTGATGCCTCCCCGGCAAATTATTTGATTAGGGTTGGCCGGCTCGCGGCCAATTGGTAAAACCATTGTTGCTTGAGTGTATATATACCCCCCTGACCCCCTCGATTCATTGATTTAAATCAATAAAATCCACACACCAGGCAAGGTGATTGGATGATTTTATTGTTTTACATCAACTTACGCCATATGCGGATATAAACTTTTTACACAAATTTTCAACTTTATTAAGTGCATAGCGCACATCGTCGCGGAGAGAATTTTGCGCCATCGAAAGAAGCAGTTAAGCTATGGCGATTGAAAATTCGCAGGAGAGCGAGATGGCCACTGAATTAACCTGGCACGATGTGCTGGCTGAAGAGAAACAGCAGCCCTACTTTATCAATACGCTGCATACTGTTGCCGGAGAGCGTCAATCCGGGGTAACGGTTTATCCGCCGCAAAAAGATGTGTTCAATGCGTTTCGCTTCACCGAGCTGGGTGATGTTAAGGTCGTGATCCTCGGACAGGACCCGTACCACGGCCCTGGTCAGGCGCATGGTCTGGCGTTTTCCGTTCGCCCCGGTATTGCCACTCCCCCCTCGCTGCTGAACATGTATAAGGAACTGGAGGGGTCGATCCCCGGTTTCACTCGTCCTGCCCACGGTTATCTTGAAAGCTGGGCGCATCAGGGGGTTCTACTGCTTAATACGGTATTAACCGTACGGGCGGGCCAGGCGCATTCGCATGCCAGTCTGGGATGGGAAACGTTCACCGATAAAGTGATCAGCCTGATTAACGAACATCGTGAAGGGGTAGTTTTCCTGCTCTGGGGCTCTCATGCACAGAAGAAAGGCGCGATTATTGACCAGAAACGTCATCATGTTCTGAAAGCGCCTCATCCCTCACCGCTCTCGGCGCATCGTGGGTTCTTTGGCTGTAATCATTTTGTCCTGGCGAATCAGTGGCTGGAACAACGCGGCGAGAAGCCGATTGACTGGATGCCGGTGTTACCGGCTGAGAGTGAATAAAAAAATGCCAGCGATTCGCTGGCATTTTTCTTATCAGGCTTTGTTCTGACGCCACCATTCGGCAAGCAGCACACCGGTTGCCACCGAGACGTTCAGGCTTTCAACGTGACCCGTGCCATCGATTTTCACGCACAGATCGCTGACATCGCGCGCCGCATCCGGCAAACCGTCAATTTCCTGACCTAACACCAGCACCATTTTCTCTGGCAGTTCGGTTTTAAACAGCGGCTTACCGTGTTCGCTGGAGGTTGTCACCACGGTGTAGCCCGCCTGACGGAAATCATCCAGCACATCAACGATGCTGTCGCCGGTAATCGGCTGAACGTGTTCGGCACCGCCTTCCGCAGTGCGGATCGCCGCACCGGACTCCAGCAGCGCCGCGTCCTGCACCACCACGCCTTTCACACCGAAGTGCGCGCAGCTACGCATCATGCCGCCGAGATTGTGCGGGTTAGAAACATCTTCCAGCGCTAACACGCAGTCCTGCGCGCCCGCCTGGCTCACCCACTGTTTCACCGTGGTGCCGTTACGTTTCTTAATCAGGAAGCAGACACCGCCGTGATGCTCCGTACCTGAGGCTTTCGCCAGTTCCGCTTCATCAACCACATGGTACGCTTTGCGGTTTGCCGCCATCCAGCGTAATGCTTCTTTGAAACGTGGCGTGACGCTCTGAATGAACCAGGCGCGGACAATCGCTTCCGGGCGGCTCAGGAACAGGGCCTGACAAGCATTTTCACCGTAAACGCGGGTTTCTTCCGCACGCTGACGACGTAAGACTTCAGGATCGATAAAGCTTTTACCGCTGATACCACCGTGATCGGCTTTTTCAGGCGCTTCATCACCCGGCGCGCGGGATACGGTCCGCCACGGTGAGTCTTCACGCTTGCGATCGCGGTTCTGAGGGGTTCTTTCATCGCGGGCGGGGCGACGGCCACCGTCAGCACGAGATTTTCCTGGACGCCCGCCACCTTTCCCGGTACGCGGGTTTTGGGTACGTTTATCAGAATCATCATCACTGCGGACATACATCACTTTGACCTTGCCGCTTTTGTTTTTCAATTCATCGTTCATGCTTTTCTCCACCAGCGCTGCGCGAAGCGCGCAGATTACCCGATGTGCACCAGGTTAGCCATTATTTCATTTAAAAGCTTATGACTATTGTACTCATTGAATAAAACAGATTGTCGTTTAAAACAGTCTCATCGATAATATGTAACATATTAGAAACATATCGGCGTCTCTGCCGTTCAATACCCCCGACGCATCCAGAGGTTAGTTATGAATACCGTTTGTACCAGCTGCCAGGCCATCAACCGCATTCCCGACGATCGGGTTGAGGATGCGGCAAAATGCGGACGCTGTGGTCACGACCTGTTTGACGGGGAGGTGATCAATGCGACCGGTGAAACACTGGATAAACTGCTCAAAGACGATCTGCCCGTGGTGATCGACTTCTGGGCACCGTGGTGCGGCCCGTGCCGTAACTTCGCGCCCATCTTTGAAGATGTCGCCGAAGAACGCAGCGGCAAAGTTCGCTTCGTGAAGGTTAACACGGAAGCGGAGCGTGAGCTCAGCGCGCGCTTTGGTATCCGCAGTATTCCTACCATTATGATCTTCAAAAAGGGTCAGGTTGTCGACATGCTGAACGGCGCGGTTCCCAAAGCGCCATTTGACAGCTGGCTGAACGAATCGCTGTAAACTCTACGGGGCGCATCTTGTGCCCCGTTTTCACCTCTGCGACAATAGCGTTTTTCAACGCATTCTCTATGACTGAAAACGCTGTTCTCAAGCTTCGCGCTGAACGTCTGGCGCGCGCCACTCGCCCTTTTCTCGCCCGGGGTAATCGCATTCGCCGCTGCCAGCGCTGTCTGCTACCGTTGAAACTTTGCCTGTGTGCGACGCTGTCGCCCTCTCGGGCTGTAAGCCGTTTTTGTCTGGTGATGTTTGACACGGAACCGATGAAACCGAGCAACACCGGACGTCTGATCGCCGATATCTTACCGGACACCGCCGCGTTTCAGTGGTCACGAACAGAACCGCCGCAGGCCCTGCTGGATCTGGTGAAAAACCCGGATTATCAACCGATCGTCGTGTTCCCTGCATCCTATGCCGGAGCCGAACGTGAGGTGATTTTAACCCCACCGACGGGTAAGCCTCCGCTGTTCATAATGCTCGACGGCACCTGGCCGGAAGCGCGAAAAATGTTCCGCAAAAGCCCGTATCTCGACTCTCTACCCGTGATCTCGGTGGATCTGTCGCGTCTGTCGGCCTACCACCTGCGCGAAGTCCATGCCGAAGGGCAATATTGCACGGCCGAAGTCGCTATTGCGCTGCTGGATCTGGCTGGGGATACCGAGGCGGCAAGCAGCCTCGGCGAACACTTTACCCGCTTTAAAACGCGCTATCTCGCAGGAAAAACCCAACATCAGGGAAGCATCACAGCAGAATCAGCAGAAAGCGTTTAAAATCATTCGGTCACTTCTGTGTAAGGGAAACCGGTATGAGTCAGCGAGGACTGGAAGCGCTTCTGCGACCAAAATCGATTGCGGTGATCGGAGCATCGATGAAGCCCAATCGGGCAGGATATCTGATGATGCGCAACCTGCTGGCGGGAGGATTTAACGGTCCCGTTTTGCCGGTAACACCCGCCTGGAAAGCCGTTCTGGGCGTCCTGGCCTGGCCCGATGTCGCCAGCCTGCCCTTCACCCCAGACCTCGCGGTGTTGTGCACCAATGCCAGCCGCAATCTGGCCTTACTGGAAGCCCTGGGCGAAAAAGGCTGTAAAACCTGCATTATTCTCTCGGCTCCCGCCGCGCAACATGCAGAACTGTTGGCCTGTGCGCAACGCTACAACATGCGCCTGCTTGGCCCTAACAGTCTTGGCCTGCTGGCGCCCTGGCAGGGGCTGAATGCCAGCTTCTCGCCGGTGCCGATTAAACGCGGCAAGCTGGCGTTTATTTCTCAGTCCGCCGCGGTCTCCAATACCATTCTCGACTGGGCGCAGCAGCGGGAAATGGGGTTCTCCTACTTTATTGCGCTCGGTGACAGCCTGGATATTGATGTCGATGAGTTGCTGGATTATCTGGCGCGTGACAGCAAAACCAGCGCCATTCTGCTTTATCTCGAACATCTCAGTGATGCCCGGCACTTTGTTTCCGCCGCCCGTAGCGCCGCGCGCAATAAGCCAATTCTGGTCATTAAGAGTGGTCGCAGCCCGGCGGCACAGCGGTTGTTGCATACCAGCGCCGGAATGGATCCCGCCTGGGATGCCGCCATCCAGCGCGCCGGTTTGCTGCGTGTGAACGATACTCACGAGCTCTTTTCTGCAGTGGAAACACTCAGCCACATGCGCCCTCTGCGCGGCGACAGACTGATGATCATCAGTAACGGTGCCGCGCCTGCCGCGCTGGCGCTTGATCAGCTCTGGTCACGCAACGGCAAGCTGGCCATGTTGAGTGAAGAGACCAGCCAGAAGCTGCGCGATGCTCTGCCTGTCCATGTCGAGATCGCCAACCCGCTAGATCTGCGCGACGATGCCAGCATTGAGCATTACACCCGAACGCTGGATATTCTGCTCGCCAGTCAGGACTTTGACGCGCTGATGGTGATTCATTCCCCCAGCGCCGCCGCCCCCGCCACCGAGTGTGCTCAGACGCTGATTGAATCCGTTAAGCATCATCCACGCGGCAAATTTGTCTCGCTGTTGACCAACTGGTGTGGGGAGTTTTCTTCCCAGGAAGCCCGCAGACTGTTCAGTGAAGCCGGACTCCCTACCTATCGCACCCCGGAAGGGACGATCACCGCGTTTATGCATATGGTCGAGTACCGGCGAAACCAGAAACAACTGCGTGAAACACCGGCGCTGCCCAGCAATCTGACCTCCAACACGGCCCAGGCCCATGATCTGCTTCAGCAGGCGATTGCTGAAGGCGCGACCTCGCTTGATACCCACGAGGTTCAGCCGATCCTGCAAGCTTATGGCTTGCATACGCTCCCGACCTGGATTGCCGGCGACAGCATCGAAGCTGTCCATATTGCGGAACAAATTGGCTATCCGGTCGCGCTGAAACTGCGCTCGCCTGACATTCCGCACAAATCTGAAGTTCAGGGCGTCATGCTTTACCTGCGCACGGCAAATGAAGTACAGCAGGCAGCCAATGCCATTATTGATCGCGTGAAAATGGCCTGGCCTCAGGCGCGGATCCACGGTTTGCTGGTGCAAAGCATGGCGAACCGTGCGGGGGCGCAGGAACTGCGCGTGGTGGTTGAGCACGATCCGGTGTTTGGCCCTTTGATTATGCTGGGTGAAGGCGGCGTTGAGTGGCGCCCTGAAGAGCAGGCCGTGGTGGCATTACCGCCGCTGAACATGAACCTGGCGCGCTATTTAGTGATTCAGGCGATCAAGAATAAAAAGATCCGCGGCCGCAGTGCGCTGCGCCCATTGGATGTTGCAGGGTTAAGCCAGTTGCTGGTTCAGGTCTCAAACCTGATTGTCGACTGTCCCGAGATCCAGCGTCTGGATATTCATCCGCTGCTGGCCTCCGCCGGTGAGTTCACCGCCCTGGATGTCACGCTGGATATCGCCCCATTCGAAGGCGATAACGAAAGCCGCCTTGCCGTGCGCCCCTACCCGCATCAACTGGAAGAGTGGGTAGAGATGAAAAATGGCGAGCAGTGTCTGTTCCGCCCTATCCTGCCAGAGGATGAACCCCAGCTTCAGCAGTTTATTTCCCAGGTCACCAAAGAAGATCTTTATTACCGTTATTTCAGCGAGATAAATGAATTTACTCATGAAGATTTAGCTAACATGACGCAGATCGACTACGATCGGGAAATGGCGTTTGTCGCGGTGAGACGCGTAGAACGAACGGAAGAGATCCTTGGCGTGACCCGTGCGATCTCCGACCCGGATAATATTGATGCAGAATTTGCGGTGCTGGTTCGCTCCGATCTCAAAGGGTTAGGATTGGGTCGTCGATTGCTGGAAAAATTGATTACCTATACACGAGATCACGGACTGAGAAGACTGAATGGTATTACGATGCCAAATAATCGTGGCATGGTCGCGCTGGCGCGTAAGCTTGGTTTTAGCGTGGATATCCAGCTCGAAGAGGGAATCGTCGGGCTGTCGCTGGATCTGGCTCCGCCCGAGGAATCGTGAGTAAGGTACTGGAAATGTTGACCACTTTGACGGGGACGGTGTTATCATTGCCCGCTTATGTCGTCTGCATAGCACAGAGGACCCTTCAATGAACAGAGAAGAAATGCACTGTGATGTTGTCAAAATTTAAGCGTAATAAACATCAACAACACCTTGCCCAACTACCTAAGATTTCTCAATCAGTTGATGATGTCGATTTCTTTTATGCTCCCGCTAATTTCAGGGAGACACTGCTGGAAAAAATAGCCAGCGCGAAGCAGCGCATTTGCATTATTGCCCTGTATCTGGAACAGGATGACGGAGGCAAAGGCATTCTCAGCGCGCTATACGAGGCGAAACGGCAGCGTCCTGAGTTGGATGTTCGGGTACTCGTCGACTGGCATCGTGCGCAGCGTGGGCGTATTGGCGCAGCAGCATCCAATACCAATGCCGACTGGTATTGCCGGATGGCGCATGAAAATCCGGGTGTCGATGTTCCGGTATATGGCGTGCCGATCAATACCCGTGAAGCGCTCGGCGTTCTGCACTTTAAAGGCTTTATCATCGATGATAGCGTCCTGTATAGCGGTGCAAGTCTGAACGATGTCTATCTGCATCAGCACGATAAATATCGCTATGACCGCTATCAGTTAATTCGTAACGCCCGAATGGCTGACATCATGTTCGAATGGGTGACCCAGAACCTGATGAACGGTCGTGGCGTGAATCGTCTGGATAATACCCTGCGTCCGAAAAGCCCGGAGATTAAAAACGACATTCGTTTGTATCGCCAGGAGTTACGCGACGCCGCTTACCATTTCCAGGGCGATGCCGATAATGAACAACTGTCCGTGACGCCATTGGTCGGTCTGGGGAAATCCAGCCTGCTGAACAAAACCATTTTCCACCTTATGCCCTGTGCGGAGCATAAGCTCACGATTTGCACCCCCTATTTCAACCTGCCGGCAATTCTTGTCCGTAACATCATTCAACTGCTGCGGGAAGGAAAGAAGGTTGAGATCATTGTGGGTGATAAAACCGCCAACGACTTTTATATCCCGGAAAATGAGCCATTTAAGATAATCGGCGCACTGCCCTATCTCTATGAGATTAACCTGCGTCGTTTCCTGAGCCGTTTGCAATATTACGTGAATACCGATCAGTTGGTCGTTCGCCTGTGGAAAGACGACGACAATACCTACCATCTCAAAGGGATGTGGGTCGATGACAAGTGGATGCTGCTGACCGGGAACAACCTCAACCCGCGCGCCTGGCGTCTGGATCTGGAAAATGCGATCCTGATCCACGATCCTAAGCAAGAACTGGCTGCGCAGCGAGAGAAAGAGCTGGCGCTGATTCGTACGCATACCACCGTCGTTAAGCACTATCGTGACTTGCAGAGCATTGCCGATTACCCGGTAAAAGTTCGCAAACTGATCCGTCGATTGCGTCGTATTCGAATCGACAGGCTAATAAGCCGTATTCTGTAAGCGAAACCCCGTCCTGAACGGGGTTTTTTCTATAGGAGCCACGGGTGCGCGTTATTTTTATTCTTAGTACCTTTATTCTGTCAGGCTGTAGCCATATGGCGCAGGACAGCTGGAGTGGGCAGGACAAAGCGCAGCACTTTATTGCTTCCGCGATGCTCTCAGCCGCAGGCAATGAGTTCGCTCAGCATCAGGGGATGAACCGCGATCGCAGCGCGATGGTGGGTTTGATGTTCTCGGTAAGTCTGGGAGCGTCAAAAGAGCTTTGGGATAGCCGCCCTGCAGGGAGCGGCTGGAGCTGGAAAGACTTTGCCTGGGATGTTGCTGGCGCAACGACCGGCTATACCCTCTGGCAAATGGCACATCACTAAAGACGCAGGCCTTTCCCTTTGCGATGCAATGTCAGCGAGACCAGAAATGCCACGATCGACATAACGGTGACATACCAGAAGAACGACGTCTCCATGCCGACAGATTTCAGCGACAACGCCACGTACTCCGCAGAACCGCCAAACAACGCATTCGCCACGGCATAAGAAAGCCCTACCCCCAGTGCGCGAACCTGCGCCGGGAACATTTCTGCTTTCAAAATACCGCTAATCGACGTGTAGAAGCTGACGATCAGCAGCGCACACATCACCAGACCAAATGCCGCATACGGTGAAGTCACATTCTGAAGCGCGGTCAAAATAGGCACAGTAAACAGGGTTGCCAGTGCACCGAAGCACAGCATAGAGGTACGTCGGCCAATTTTATCTGACAGCGCGCCAAACAACGGTTGCACAAGCATATAAACAAATAGCGCCGCCGTCATAATACCGCTTGCCACATTGGCATGCATACCCGCGGTGTTCACCAGATACTTTTGCATATATGTGGTGAAGGTATAGAAACATAGCGATCCTGCCGCAGTGAAACCCAGCACCATGATGAAGGCTCTACGGTTACGCCATAGCCCTTTCAGCGATCCCGCCTCTTTCAGCGCACGCGTTTCCTGCTTTGACGTTTCATCCAGTTGACGACGTAACCAGAGCGCCACTACCGCCAGCACTGCGCCTAAAGCAAAAGGAATACGCCAGCCCCACTCTCTGAGTGCTGAATCCTCCATGGTCTGCTGTAAGACAACCACAACCAGCAGCGCCAACAACTGACCACCGATAAGCGTGACGTACTGGAAAGAGGCGTAGAACCCCTTACGGCCTTCTACGGCAACTTCACTCATGTAGGTTGCGCTGGTGCCATACTCCCCGCCAACGGATAACCCCTGGAACAAGCGCGCCAGCAGTAACAACGCCGGTGCCCAGGTTCCAATGGTTTCATAACCCGGTAGACAGGCGATCACCAGCGATCCCAAACACATCATGCACACGGACAACAGCATGGATTTCTTACGGCCATGTTTATCGGCGATGCGACCGAATAGCCAGCCGCCAATAGGACGCATTAAGAACCCCGCCGCAAAAACACCTGCGGTTTGTAGTAACTGCGTTGTCGTGTTTCCGGAAGGAAAGAAGATGTGGGCAAAATAGAGCGAGCAGAACGAGTAGACATAGAAATCAAACCATTCGACCAGATTCCCCGAGGACGCGCCTACAATTGCCCATATGCGACGACGGGTGTCACTGTCTGTCAGTGACCCGTTCGCAGTTACACTGCTTTCAGTCATTAGAATGGTACTCCTGCCAAAGATCCGATTGTGCTTTTCGGTTGTGTTTGCTGTCATTTTTAGTAAATGAAATGTTATATAATTGTTATGATTTATTATGAGACAGGGATCACGGTTTTAATTAGCAGGGAAAGAATTTAGGAGTAAGCGCAGAGGACTTGAGAGAATTAGATGTGGACTGGTAAGGATTCATGTAGGCCGGATAAGGCGACGCCGCCATCCGGCATTTTCCGTGGTGCACAGACGCAAAAAAGCCCATCCGTCAGGATGGGCTTCTTCACTGTTTGATGCCTGGCAGTTCCCTACTCTCGCATGGGGAGACCCCACACTACCATCGGCGCTACGGCGTTTCACTTCTGAGTTCGGCATGGGGTCAGGTGGGACCACCGCGCTACAGCCGCCAGGCAAATCTGTTTTATCACCCCGTTTCCACGTAGTGACATAATCTGTATCAAGCTGAACTGAATATTCTCTCAAATCCGCCAAAACAGCTTCGGCGTTGTAAGGTTAAGCCTCACGGTTCATTAGTACCGGTTAGCTCAACGCATCGCTGCGCTTACACACCCGGCCTATCAACGTCGTCGTCTTCAACGTTCCTTCAGGACCCTTAAAGGGTCAGGGAGAACTCATCTCGGGGCAAGTTTCGTGCTTAGATGCTTTCAGCACTTATCTTTTCCGCATTTAGCTACCGGGCAGTGCCATTGGCATGACAACCCGAACACCAGTGATGCGTCCACTCCGGTCCTCTCGTACTAGGAGCAGCCCCCCTCAATTCTCCAGCGCCCACGGCAGATAGGGACCGAACTGTCTCACGACGTTCTAAACCCAGCTCGCGTACCACTTTAAATGGCGAACAGCCATACCCTTGGGACCTACTTCAGCCCCAGGATGTGATGAGCCGACATCGAGGTGCCAAACACCGCCGTCGATATGAACTCTTGGGCGGTATCAGCCTGTTATCCCCGGAGTACCTTTTATCCGTTGAGCGATGGCCCTTCCATTCAGAACCACCGGATCACTAAGACCTGCTTTCGCACCTGCTCGCGCCGTCACGCTCGCAGTCAAGCTAGCTTATGCCTTTGCACTAACCTCCTGATGTCCGACCAGGATTAGCTAACCTTCGTGCTCCTCCGTTACTCTTTAGGAGGAGACCGCCCCAGTCAAACTACCCACCAGACACTGTCCGCAACCCGGATTAGGGCCCACGTTAGAACACCAGCCATTAAAGGGTGGTATTTCAAGGTTGGCTCCATGCAGACTGGCGTCCACACTTCAAAGCCTCCCACCTATCCTACACATCAAGGACCAGTGTTCAGTGTCAAGCTATAGTAAAGGTTCACGGGGTCTTTCCGTCTTGCCGCGGGTACACTGCATCTTCACAGCGAGTTCAATTTCACTGAGTCTCGGGTGGAGACAGCCTGGCCATCATTACGCCATTCGTGCAGGTCGGAACTTACCCGACAAGGAATTTCGCTACCTTAGGACCGTTATAGTTACGGCCGCCGTTTACCGGGGCTTCGATCAAGAGCTTCTCCCTAAGGATAACCCCATCAATTAACCTTCCGGCACCGGGCAGGCGTCACACCGTATACGTCCACTTTCGTGTTTGCACAGTGCTGTGTTTTTAATAAACAGTTGCAGCCAGCTGGTATCTTCGACTGATTTCAGCTCCATGAGTAAATCACTTCACCTACATATCAGCGTGCCTTCTCCCGAAGTTACGGCACCATTTTGCCTAGTTCCTTCACCCGAGTTCTCTCAAGCGCCTTGGTATTCTCTACCTGACCACCTGTGTCGGTTTGGGGTACGATTTGATGTTACCTGATGCTTAGAGGCTTTTCCTGGAAGCAGGGCATTTGTTACTTCAGCACCGTAGTGCCTCGTCATCACGCCTCAGTGTTAAAGTGAACCGGATTTACCTGGAACACACACCTACACGCTTAAACCGGGACAACCGTCGCCCGGCCAACATAGCCTTCTCCGTCCCCCCTTCGCAGTAACACCAAGTACAGGAATATTAACCTGTTTCCCATCGACTACGCCTTTCGGCCTCGCCTTAGGGGTCGACTCACCCTGCCCCGATTAACGTTGGACAGGAACCCTTGGTCTTCCGGCGAGCGGGCTTTTCACCCGCTTTATCGTTACTTATGTCAGCATTCGCACTTCTGATACCTCCAGCATGCCTCACAGCACACCTTCGCAGGCTTACAGAACGCTCCCCTACCCAACAACACATAGTGTCGCTGCCGCAGCTTCGGTGCATGGTTTAGCCCCGTTACATCTTCCGCGCAGGCCGACTCGACCAGTGAGCTATTACGCTTTCTTTAAATGATGGCTGCTTCTAAGCCAACATCCTGGCTGTCTGAGCCTTCCCACATCGTTTCCCACTTAACCATGACTTTGGGACCTTAGCTGGCGGTCTGGGTTGTTTCCCTCTTCACGACGGACGTTAGCACCCGCCGTGTGTCTCCCGTGATAACATTCTTCGGTATTCGCAGTTTGCATCGGGTTGGTAAGTCGGGATGACCCCCTAGCCGAAACAGTGCTCTACCCCCGAAGATGAGTTCACGAGGCGCTACCTAAATAGCTTTCGGGGAGAACCAGCTATCTCCCGGTTTGATTGGCCTTTCACCCCCAGCCACAAGTCATCCGCTAATTTTTCAACATTAGTCGGTTCGGTCCTCCAGTTAGTGTTACCCAACCTTCAACCTGCCCATGGCTAGATCACCGGGTTTCGGGTCTATACCCTGCAACTTAACGCCCAGTTAAGACTCGGTTTCCCTTCGGCTCCCCTATTCGGTTAACCTTGCTACAGAATATAAGTCGCTGACCCATTATACAAAAGGTACGCAGTCACCCCATAAAAGAGGCTCCCACTGCTTGTACGTACACGGTTTCAGGTTCTTTTTCACTCCCCTCGCCGGGGTTCTTTTCGCCTTTCCCTCACGGTACTGGTTCACTATCGGTCAGTCAGGAGTATTTAGCCTTGGAGGATGGTCCCCCCATATTCAGACAGGATACCACGTGTCCCGCCCTACTCATCGAGCTCACAACACATGCACTTTTGTGTACGGGGCTGTCACCCTGTATCGCCGGCCTTTCCAGACCGTTCCACTAACACACATGCTGATTCAGGCTCTGGGCTGCTCCCCGTTCGCTCGCCGCTACTGGGGGAATCTCGGTTGATTTCTTTTCCTCGGGGTACTTAGATGTTTCAGTTCCCCCGGTTCGCCTCGTTAAGCTATGTATTCACTTAACGATAGTGCAACGAATTGCACTGGGTTTCCCCATTCGGACATCGCCGGCTATAACGGTTCATATCACCTTACCGACGCTTTTCGCAGATTAGCACGTCCTTCATCGCCTCTGACTGCCAGGGCATCCACCGTGTACGCTTAGTCGCTTAACCTCACAACCCGAAGATGTTTCGTAAAACACCGTCAGTGTTGCG
The DNA here is from genome assembly GCF_000981805.1 of Citrobacter amalonaticus Y19. Classification (NCBI taxonomy): domain Bacteria; kingdom Pseudomonadati; phylum Pseudomonadota; class Gammaproteobacteria; order Enterobacterales; family Enterobacteriaceae; genus Citrobacter; species Citrobacter amalonaticus. The sequence continues at coordinate 3,084,929 of NZ_CP011132.1, forward strand.
AAAATTTGAGAGACTCGAACACACATTGACTGTGTGTCGTTTCAATTTTCAGCTTGATCCAGATTTTTAAAGAGCAAATATCTCAAACATGACTCACAAGTCAGTTTTGAGATACTGAGGCACGCGTCTTTCACTCACATACCAGCAAGTGGCGTCCCCTAGGGGATTCGAACCCCTGTTACCGCCGTGAAAGGGCGGTGTCCTGGGCCTCTAGACGAAGGGGACACAAAGTCTCAATCGCAAGACGCCTTGCTATTCACTTTTCATCAGACAATCTGTGTGGACACTGCAAAGGAAAGGTTCTTTCAGGTAAGGAGGTGATCCAACCGCAGGTTCCCCTACGGTTACCTTGTTACGACTTCACCCCAGTCATGAATCACAAAGTGGTAAGCGCCCTCCCGAAGGTTAAGCTACCTACTTCTTTTGCAACCCACTCCCATGGTGTGACGGGCGGTGTGTACAAGGCCCGGGAACGTATTCACCGTGGCATTCTGATCCACGATTACTAGCGATTCCGACTTCATGGAGTCGAGTTGCAGACTCCAATCCGGACTACGACATACTTTATGAGGTCCGCTTACTCTCGCGAGGTCGCTTCTCTTTGTATATGCCATTGTAGCACGTGTGTAGCCCTGGTCGTAAGGGCCATGATGACTTGACGTCATCCCCACCTTCCTCCAGTTTATCACTGGCAGTCTCCTTTGAGTTCCCGGCCGGACCGCTGGCAACAAAGGATAAGGGTTGCGCTCGTTGCGGGACTTAACCCAACATTTCACAACACGAGCTGACGACAGCCATGCAGCACCTGTCTCACAGTTCCCGAAGGCACCAAGGCATCTCTGCCAAGTTCTGTGGATGTCAAGACCAGGTAAGGTTCTTCGCGTTGCATCGAATTAAACCACATGCTCCACCGCTTGTGCGGGCCCCCGTCAATTCATTTGAGTTTTAACCTTGCGGCCGTACTCCCCAGGCGGTCTATTTAACGCGTTAGCTCCGGAAGCCACTCCTCAAGGGAACAACCTCCAAATAGACATCGTTTACGGCGTGGACTACCAGGGTATCTAATCCTGTTTGCTCCCCACGCTTTCGCACCTGAGCGTCAGTCTTCGTCCAGGGGGCCGCCTTCGCCACCGGTATTCCTCCAGATCTCTACGCATTTCACCGCTACACCTGGAATTCTACCCCCCTCTACGAGACTCAAGCCTGCCAGTTTCGAATGCAGTTCCCAGGTTGAGCCCGGGGATTTCACATCCGACTTGACAGACCGCCTGCGTGCGCTTTACGCCCAGTAATTCCGATTAACGCTTGCACCCTCCGTATTACCGCGGCTGCTGGCACGGAGTTAGCCGGTGCTTCTTCTGCGGGTAACGTCAATGGATGCGGTTATTAACCACATCCCCTTCCTCCCCGCTGAAAGTACTTTACAACCCGAAGGCCTTCTTCATACACGCGGCATGGCTGCATCAGGCTTGCGCCCATTGTGCAATATTCCCCACTGCTGCCTCCCGTAGGAGTCTGGACCGTGTCTCAGTTCCAGTGTGGCTGGTCATCCTCTCAGACCAGCTAGGGATCGTCGCCTTGGTGAGCCGTTACCTCACCAACTAGCTAATCCCATCTGGGCACATCCGATGGCAAGAGGCCCGAAGGTCCCCCTCTTTGGTCTTGCGACGTTATGCGGTATTAGCTACCGTTTCCAGTAGTTATCCCCCTCCATCGGGCAGTTTCCCAGACATTACTCACCCGTCCGCCACTCGTCAGCAAAGCAGCAAGCTGCTTCCTGTTACCGTTCGACTTGCATGTGTTAGGCCTGCCGCCAGCGTTCAATCTGAGCCATGATCAAACTCTTCAATTTAAGTTTGATGCTCAAAGAATTAAACTTCGTAATGAATTACGTGTTCACTCTTGAGACTTGGTATTCATTTATCGTCCGAAGACGTTAAGAATCCAGTCACTTTGAGTGCCCACACAGATTGTCTGATAAATTGTTAAAGAGCAGTGCCGCTTCGCTTTTTCTCAGCGGCGCGGGGTGTGCATAATACGCTTTCCCGCTTCAGAGTCAAGCGTTTATTTCGCTTTTCTCTGTCAGAATTTCCGGAGAAACCCTGCTGACCCGGCGGCTTGCATGCCGTTGTTCCGTGTCAGTGGAGGCGCATTATAGGGAGTTATTTCGGGCTGACAAGTCAAAAATACAAAAAACTTATCAACCGCTCACTTTCCAGGCAAATCACCTTATCAACAATCATTTTAGCCTGGTTTTTAAACAAAAACGGGCTCCGGAGAGCCCATTTTTTATTTCATCAGGAATTACTGCACTGCAACAATACGCTCGTCGTTTACTTCAAGACGAATCGTTTTGCCTGGAATTAACTCACCAGACAGGATTTGCTGCGCCAACGGGTTTTCGATCTGCTGCTGAATTGCTCGTTTCAACGGACGAGCCCCATACACCGGATCATAACCATTCGCGCTCAGCAGTTTCAGCGCCTCGTCGGAGATGTGGATTTCATAGCCACGCTCTTCCAGACGTTTATACAGACGCTGCAGTTGGATCTTCGCAATAGAGGCGATGTGTTGTTCACCCAACGGATGGAATACAACAACCTCATCTATACGGTTTATGAATTCCGGGCGGAAGTTGTGACTCACCACGCCTAACACCAGGTCTTTCATATGGCTGTAGTCCAGATCGCCGAAGCGTTCCTGAATCAGATCGGAACCCAGGTTCGAGGTCATAATGACCACCGTATTACGGAAGTCGACCGTTCTCCCCTGCCCGTCGGTCAGGCGCCCATCATCCAGTACCTGCAGAAGAATGTTGAACACATCAGGATGCGCTTTTTCAACTTCATCTAACAGAATGACGGAATAAGGACGACGACGAACCGCTTCTGTCAGGTAACCGCCCTCTTCATAGCCGACATATCCCGGAGGCGCCCCCACCAGACGAGACACGGAGTGTTTCTCCATAAACTCGGACATGTCGATACGCACCATCGCATCATCGCTGTCAAACATAAAGTTTGCCAGCGCCTTACACAGCTCGGTTTTACCTACCCCGGTTGGGCCGAGGAACAGGAACGAGCCAATCGGACGATTTGGATCGGCAAGACCTGCACGACTACGACGAATCGCGTTCGATACCGCTTCTACCGCTTCGTTCTGCCCGATCACGCGGCTGTGTAACTCCTGCTCCATACGCAACAGTTTTTCGCGCTCGCCTTCCAGCATTCTCGCAACCGGAATACCGGTCCAGCGCGCCAGCACTTCGGCAATTTCCGCATCCGTCACTTTATTACGCAGCAGACGCATGGTTTTGCCTTCAGACTGGGTCGCGGCTTCCAGTTGTTTTTCCAGCTCAGGGATTTTGCCGTACTGCAGTTCGGACATCCGCGCCAGATCGCCAACACGACGAGCCTGCTCAATGGCAATTTTCGCCTGTTCCAGCTCGGCCTTAATCGTTTGTGTTCCGGAGAGTGACGCTTTTTCCGCTTTCCACTCTTCTTCTAATTCAGAGTATTGACGCTCTTTGTCGTCCAGTTCTTCGTTAAGCATATCGAGACGTTTTTTACTCGCCTCATCAGACTCTTTCATCAGCGCTTGTTGTTCCAGTTTGAGCTGGATAATGCGGCGGTCAAGTCTGTCCAGCTCTTCCGGCTTGGAGTCAATCTGCATGCGGATGCTGGATGCCGCTTCATCGATCAGGTCAATAGCTTTATCCGGCAACTGACGGTCAGCGATGTAGCGATGAGACAGCGTAGCCGCCGCAACGATCGCCGGGTCAGTAATCTGTACATGGTGATGCAGTTCATAGCGTTCTTTCAGACCACGCAGAATCGCGATGGTATCTTCCACTGAAGGCTCTGCCACGAACACTTTCTGGAAACGACGTTCCAGTGCCGCATCTTTTTCGATGTACTGGCGATACTCGTCGAGCGTTGTCGCCCCTACGCAGTGCAGTTCCCCACGCGCCAGCGCCGGTTTTAGCATATTCCCGGCGTCCATTGCGCCATCCGCTTTACCCGCGCCCACCATCGTGTGCAGTTCGTCGATAAACAGGATGACATTCCCTTCCTGTTTGGAGAGATCGGTAAGTACGCCTTTTAAGCGCTCTTCAAATTCTCCACGGTATTTTGCCCCCGCCACCAGCGCGCCCATATCCAGCGCCAGAACGCGACGGCCTTTTAACCCTTCCGGGACTTCACCGTTAATGATTCGCTGTGCCAGCCCTTCAACAATCGCCGTTTTACCGACGCCAGGCTCACCAATTAACACCGGGTTGTTTTTAGTACGACGTTGCAACACCTGAATGGTACGGCGGATCTCTTCATCACGGCCGATAACCGGGTCAAGTTTACCCTGCTCGGCACGTTCGGTCAGATCGACAGTGTATTTTTTCAAGGCCTGACGTTGGTCTTCAGCCCCCTGGTCATTCACGCTTTCACCTCCACGCATTTGTTCAATTGCCTGAGTAATATTGGCGGTTGTTGCGCCAGCCGATTTCAGTAAATCGGGCAATGTACCGCGCGACTCAAGCGCCGCCAGAACGAACAGTTCTGACGAAATAAAGTTGTCCCCTCGCTTTTGCGCCAGCTTGTCGCAAAGATTCAGTACGCGCACCAGATCCTGAGACGGCTGGACATCGCCACCGGTGCCTTCCACCTGCGGTAAACGACTCAGCGCCTGATCGATAGCTGTGCGTAGCTGTCCGGCATTAATGCCGGCAGAGGTTAATAAAGGACGTACCGATCCCCCTTCCTGATTCAGCAAGGCGCTCATTAAATGAAGAGGTTCGATGAATTGGTTGTCGTGCCCCAGTGCGAGCGACTGGGCATCGGCAAGAGCAAGCTGGAATTTGTTAGTAAGACGATCCAGACGCATAACTCCTCCCATAACAGGTCAAATTTGCTACTGGAGATTAAATGAGGTCATCCCTCAATTATTCAAGGTTATTGACCTGAATTATGTGAAAAGAAAATTACGCGTACCGGATCGTCTTGATTCTTTAGGTTATATCAGCCAAATAAAACTTGCCATACGCCCCGTGGTCTTGTCGCGACGATAAGAGAAGAAAGTCTCATTTTCACTAAAAGTACAGCGGTCACCACCATAAATTTGCTCAATACCAACCTTTGCCAGGCGCTGACGCGCAAGCTGATAAATATTCGCCAGATATTTTTCACCGCGCGGCACAAAGGCTTCATGCGCGTTAGCCTCTTTGGCGATAAACGCCTCGCGCACCTCTGGCCCCACTTCAAACGCCGCAGGACCAATCGCCGGACCTAACCAGGCAAGAATATTTTCTGGCTTGTCGACAAAGCAGGCCACCGTCTCTTCCAGTACGCCTTCACATAATCCACGCCAGCCCGCATGGGCTGCCGCCACTTCGGTACCCGCCCGGTTACAGAACAATACGGGCAGACAGTCCGCCGTCATCACCGCGCAAACGGCACCTGGCGTATTACTGTATGATGCATCCGCCCGTTTAGAGGCGTAAGGCTCGCCGGTCAGCTTCAGGACATCTTTTCCATGAACCTGCTCCAGCCAGACGGGGTTTGAAGGCAGATTGCCCGCAGCAAACAGGCGTCTGCGGTTCTCGTCGACATGCTCCGGGTTATCGCCACAGTGGGCACCCAGATTTAATGCATCATACGGCGGCAAACTCACGCCGCCAGTACGGGTCGAACTGCAGGCCGCCACCCCTTTCGGTAGAGGCCACTGCGGGACAATAAGCTCACTCATAGCCAGGCCACGTCATCCTTATGCTCTTCGAAATCTGCGCGCATCGCGTCAATCAGTTCAACCATATCCTGCGGGATCGGCGCATGCCATTCCATTTCGATACCGGAAATAGGGTGATACAAACGCAGCATAGTGGCATGCAGCGCCTGACGGTCGAATTTACGCAGCGTAGAGATAAACACATCCGACGCCCCTTTCGGCGGACGCGGACGGCCACCGTACACCTGATCGCCCACCAGCGGATGGGTAATATGCGCCATGTGCACGCGGATCTGGTGCGTACGCCCGGTCTCCAGACGCAACCGCAGACGCGTGTGCACACGGAAGTGTTCCATGATGCGATAGTGCGTCACCGCCGGTTTACCCATCGGATGCACCGCCATATGGGTACGCTTCGTCGGGTGACGGCTGATAGGTTCTTCCACCGTGCCGCCTGCGGTCATATGACCGATCGCTACCGCTTCGTATTCACGGGTGATCTCACGCAACTGCAGCGCTTCAACCAGACGCGTCTGCGCCGGGACGGTTTTCGCGACCACCATCAGCCCGGTGGTGTCTTTATCCAGACGATGGACAATACCCGCTCGCGGAACATCAGCAATCGGCGGATAATAATGCAGTAACGCATTCAGAACCGTGCCGTCCGGATTGCCCGCGCCAGGGTGGACAACCAGATCGCGCGGCTTGTTGATAACAATGATGTCATCATCTTCATAAACGATATCCAGTGGGATATCCTGAGGCTCGAAGCGGATTTCTTCATCGATTTCAGCATCGATGGCGACCAGCTCTCCGCCTAACACTTTTTCTTTAGGTTTGTCGCAAAGTTTACCGTTGACCAACACGCGCTTATCAAGAATCCAATCTTTTATGCGCGATCGCGAATAATCAGGGAACATTTCGGCCAAAGCTTGATCTAAGCGTTGACCGAGTTGATTTTCGGATACTGTTGCGGTGAGTTGTACTCGTTGTGCCATATACAGCTTCTTCGTTTATCGTTGGGTTTTACGGCTTTGCCGTTTAATATAGTGTGCTATTGTAGCTGGTCTTAACCGGGAGCAGGAACAGAGAATCTCCCGTAAACATTTTGAGGAAAGTCAAAACGTCATGACGCGCATGAAATATCTGGTGGCAGCAGCCACGTTGAGCCTGTTTTTGGCGGGTTGCTCTGGTTCAAAGGAAGAGGTGCCCGATAATCCGCCTAATGAAATCTACGCGACTGCTCAGCAAAAGCTGCAGGACGGTAACTGGAAACAGGCAATAACGCAATTGGAAGCGTTGGATAATCGCTATCCATTTGGTCCTTATTCTCAGCAGGTGCAGTTAGATCTCATCTACGCCTACTACAAAAATGCCGATCTGCCGCTTGCTCAGGCTGCTATCGATCGCTTTATCCGCCTGAATCCGACGCATCCTAACATTGATTATGTCATGTATATGCGTGGTCTGACCAATATGGCGTTAGATGACAGCGCATTACAAGGGTTCTTTGGTGTCGATCGTAGTGACCGCGATCCTCAGCATGCACGAGCTGCGTTCAATGACTTTTCGAAACTGGTTCGCGGTTATCCGAACAGCCAGTACACCACCGACGCCACCAAACGTCTGGTGTTCCTGAAAGATCGTCTGGCGAAGTATGAGTACTCCGTTGCAGATTACTACACCCAACGCGGCGCATGGGTTGCCGTGGTTAACCGTGTAGAAGGCATGTTGCGTGATTTCCCGGATACACAGGCAACGCGTGACGCCCTGCCGCTGATGGAAAATGCCTATCGCGAAATGCAGATGACGGCGCAGGCTGACAAAGTGGCGAAAATTATCGCCTCCAACAGCAGCAACACCTGATCGATTTTCAGATGCAAAAACGGCAGCCCTTGAGCTGCCGTTTTATTATCCGTTTCGCGTCGTGACGCTGATGACTTTTGCGTGACGCAACCCATCAAATATGGCCTGCTTTCTGGCTTTCCTCAAGTTAAAAATCACCTCTTCCTGCGATAACTCACAAAAAGGTTTCCTTGACAAAAAGTGACAGAATAATGTGATTCAAATCACACATTTTGACATTAGGAACGGTATGCTGGAATCACCAAGACGGGAAAGACAAGAGGTAAAATTTATGACAATGAACATTACCAGTAAACAAATGGAAATTACTCCGGCAATTCGCCAACATGTCGCAGACCGTCTCGCCAAACTTGAAAAATGGCAAACTCATCTAATTAATCCGCATATCATTCTGTCCAAGGAGCCACAGGGTTTCATTGCTGATGCCACCATCAATACACCGAACGGACATCTGGTCGCCAGCGCAAAACACGAAGATATGTATACCGCCATTAACGATTTGATCAACAAGCTGGAACGGCAGCTCAATAAAGTGCAGCACAAAGGCGAAGCCCGTCGTGCAACAACTTCAGTAAAAGACGCCAACTTCGTCGACGCAGAAGAAGAGTAGTCCCTTACATTGAGTGTATCGCCAACGCGCCTTCGGGCGCGTTTTTTGTTGACAGGGTGAAAACAGTACGGGTACTTTACTCACATCACTTAAGGAAACTGATATGAAACTCACCCCGTTCTTCTTCGCATTCTTTTTTACCTTCCCCTGAATGGGAGGCTTTCGTCGTGTGAAAAAGAATGCGAAGACGAACAATAAGGCCTCCCACACCGGGGGGCCTTTTTTATTGATAACAATAAAGGCAACACTATGACATCGGAAAACCCATTACTGGCGCTGCGCGATAAAATCAGCACGCTGGATGAAAAATTGCTGGCGTTACTGGCCGAGCGACGAGGGCTGGCGGTTGAAGTCGGCAAAGCCAAGCTCGAGTCCCATCGCCCGGTGCGGGATATCGACCGCGAACGCGATCTGCTGGACAGACTGATTACGCTTGGCAAAGCGCATCATCTTGATGCGCACTACATCACCCGCCTTTTTCAGCTCATCATCGAAGATTCCGTTCTCACCCAGCAGGCGCTACTCCAGCAACACCTGAATAAAACCAACCCGCATTCCGCGCGCGTGGCATTCCTGGGACCAAAAGGTTCTTACTCACATCTCGCGGCACGTCAGTACGCAGCACGTCACTTTGAACAGTTTATTGAAAGCGGCTGTGCAAAATTCGCTGATATTTTTAATCAGGTCGAAACCGGCCAGGCCGACTACGCGGTCGTGCCAATTGAAAACACCAGCTCCGGTGGAATTAACGATGTCTACGATCTGCTGCAACACACGACGCTGTCCATTGTGGGCGAAATGACGATCGCTATCGACCACTGCGTGCTGGTTTGCGGAACAACAAACCTGGACACCATCGAAACGGTGTACAGCCATCCGCAGCCGTTCCAGCAGTGCAGCAAGTTTCTCAGTCGTTATCCGCACTGGAAAATTGAGTACACCGAAAGCACGTCCGCCGCGATGGAAAAGGTCGCTCAGGCGAACTCTCCACGCGTGGCCGCACTCGGAAGCGAAGCCGGTGGCGTGCTGCACGGTTTACAGGTTCTGGAACGTATTGAAGCGAATCAGACGCAGAACATCACTCGCTTCATTGTGCTGGCGCGTAAAGCGATCAACGTCTCCGACCAGGTGCCGGCGAAAACCACGCTGCTGATGGCGACAGGACAACAGGCCGGTGCCCTGGTGGAAGCGCTGCTGGTGATGCGTAATCACAATCTGATCATGACCAAACTGGAATCCCGCCCCATACACGGCAATCCGTGGGAAGAGATGTTTTATCTCGACATCCAGGCCAATCTGGAATCCCCACAGATGCAAAAAGCGCTCAGAGAGTTGGGCGAAATTACTCGCTCCATGAAGGTGCTGGGCTGCTATCCCAGTGAGAACGTGGTGCCCGTCGATCCGAGCTGACAATCTTAATTTTCCGGATGGCGCTACGCTTATCCGGCCTACAATTCATGCGACTTTTGTAGGCCGGATAAGGCGAAGCCAACATCCGGCATCATCCTGCCATTACTGTCGACTGTCATTCGCCTGGCGTAATAGCGTACGACTTTCGCTCTGGAAACGCTTCGCGTAATCACCAAACCAGTGCTCTACTTTGCGGAAGCTGTCGATAAACGCCTGTTTATCCCCCTGCTCCAGCAGGCCGATCGCGTCGCCAAAACGCTTATAGTAACGCTTAATCAGCGCCAGATTGCTCTCCGACGACATGATGATATCGGCGTAAAGCTGCGGATCCTGGGCAAACAGTCGTCCCACCATCGCCAGTTCAAGACGATAAATCGGTGAAGAGAGTGCCAGCAGTTGTTCAAGCTGCACGTTTTCTTCTGCCAGATGCAGACCATAGGCAAACGTCGCAAAGTGGCGCAGCGCCTGAATGAACGCCATGTTCTGGTCGTGCTCGACGGCGCTGATACGGTGCAGTCGTGCGCCCCAGACCTGAATCTGCTCCAGGAACCACTGATAGGCTTCCGGATGGCGCCCATCGCACCAGACCACCACCTGCTTGGCCAGGCTACCGCTGTCCGGACCGAACATCGGGTGCAGCCCGAGCACTGGGCCATCGTGCGCCGCCAGCATCGCCTGTAAGGGACCATTTTTCACCGAAGCCAGATCGACCAGGATGCAGTCAGCCGGCAAAGGCGGTAACTTGCCGATCACCGATTCCGTCAGATGGATCGGGACGCTGACGATCACCATCCCGGCATCCGCGACGATCTCCTGCGCGCGATCCCAGTCATGCTGTTCGAGGATCCGCACCTGATAACCCGACAGGGTGAGCATTTTCTCGAACAACCGCCCCATCTGCCCGCCCCCGCCGACAATGACCACCGGGCGCAGAGAAGGACACAGCGTCTTAAACCCTTTATCGTTTTCGCTGGAATAGGACTCACGCATCACCCGGCGCAGCACGTCTTCAATCAGATCGGGCGGTACGCCGAGCGCTTCCGCTTCCGCACGGCGCGACGCCAGCATCGAGGCTTCGCGCTCTGGTACGTAAATCGGCAGGCCAAAGCGGCTTTTGACTTCACCGACCTCTGCCACCAGTTCCAGACGGCGCGCCAGCAAATCCAGCAGCGCCTTGTCTACTTCATCAATTTGATCGCGTAATGCGGTCAACTCAGCAACCATAACGAACCTCTTAAGCCTGGCGCGCCGCCAACTGGCCGTTCAAGTCTTTGTTGATTTCACGCAGCAACGCGTCCGTCATTTCCCAACTGATGCAGGCATCGGTAACGGACACGCCGTACTTCATTTCGCTGCGCGGTTGCTCGGAGGACTGGTTGCCTTCGTGAATGTTACTTTCAATCATCAGGCCGATGATTGAGCGGTTGCCATCTTTAATTTGCGCAACCACCGACTCCGCCACGGCAGGCTGACGACGGTAATCTTTATTGGAATTACCATGACTGCAATCTACCATCAGTGACGGCCGCAGTCCCGCCTGCTCCATCTCTTTTTCGCACTGGGCGACGTCTGCCGGGCTGTAGTTAGGCGCTTTACCGCCGCGCAGGATCACATGCCCGTCCGGGTTACCCTGAGTTTGTAGCAGCGCAACCTGTCCGGCCTGGTTAATACCGACAAAACGGTGCGACTGCGCCGCGGCGCGCATGGCGTTGATCGCCGTTGCCAGACTGCCGTCGGTGCCGTTTTTGAAACCCACTGGCATCGACAGACCCGACGCCATTTCACGGTGCGTTTGTGATTCCGTGGTGCGCGCGCCAATCGCCGACCAGCTAAACAGATCGCCCAGGTACTGCGGGCTGTTCGGATCCAGCGCTTCCGTCGCCAGCGGCAGTCCCATGTCGACCAGTTCAAGCAGCAGTCGACGCGCAATTTTCAGCCCCGCTTCAACGTCAAAGGAGCCATCCATATGAGGATCGTTAATTAACCCTTTCCAGCCAACGGTGGTACGGGGTTTTTCAAAATAGACGCGCATCACCAGATAGAGGCTATCGCTGACCTCTGCGGCAAGGGCTTTAAACCGACGAGCATATTCCAGGGCCGTTTCAGGATCGTGAATGGAGCACGGACCACACACCACCAACAGGCGCGGATCGCGACCGGCAATGATGTCAGAAATGGTTTTACGCGACTGGGCGATTTGCGCCTCTTGCGCCAGGCTCAGCGGGAATTCCGCTTTAAGTTGTTCCGGGGTCATCAGAACCTGTTCGTCGGTAATATGTACGTTGTTCAGCGCGTCTTTTTGCATGATGGCGATCCTGTTTTAGCTCGTTTGCGATAGTTTTCCTCAGTGAGGATGACGTAACGATAACACAACGAGTAAAGATATCAATCCAAAATACGTAAACATTACTTTACAATGATGATACTAGTCCGATTTAACGCCTCACAAGTCGTACAAAATAATTTACACGTGTTTATTGCGCGATCCGCTATGCTTTGAAAAAACAGGAGAACGGGCAATGACGAGAATAGTGGGTATCGCAATCATTTTTCTGCTCAGTGGTTGTCAGGTAGATCCTTACACCCACGCGCCAACATGGACCAGTACCAACTGGTATGACGCCGGCATCGAAGATGCAATTTCCGGCGTTGCCGTTAAAGATAATGAAACGCTGGCCGATACCTTTAATGACCCGGAGGTGGATCGCCCGCAATACCTCAAAGGCTATGCGGAAGGCCAACGTAAAACCTGCCAGCAAAATTTTGCCTATGCCAGAGGCGTGACGGGGAAAACCTTCCCTGCCAGCTGCGATACCGTAGAAAATGCCAGTCAGTTGCGTGAAGCCTGGCAACAAGGTGCTGATGAAAATGCCAGCTCAACACGCCTGAATTAATATTTAATCAGATTTAGCTTAAGTCTTATCCATTAATCCACAAGCTATAATGACGCTCCGCAAAAATAATGCTATTTTGCTTTAAACAAGACATGGATGTATTTTGATGACTGATAAAAGATGCTGGTGAGGAAACCGTAATGTTTGCTTCTCACCGACGCCTGATGCTGTTAATGCTTTTACTGGCAGGATGGCCAGTTTGTGCTCAGGACATCCCTGATGCGGCGAAAAATGTTCGCACTATGGTCTCTGGCATTGTCAGCTATACGCGCTGGCCTGCCCTCTCAGGGCCGCCCAGACTGTGCATTTTCTCGTCTTCCCGGTTCGCCAGCGTACTGGGAGACAGCAGTGATACGTCGCTGCCTTATCAACCCGTTATTATTAACACCGAACAAGAAGCATTAACTGCGCGTTGTGATGGTGTTTATTTCGGCAGTGAATCTCCTACTGCTCAGGTTGAATTAACAAATAAATATCCGTCTAAGGCGTTGTTATTAATTGCAGAACAGAATGCCGAATGCATTATTGGTAGCGCCTTTTGTCTGATTATTAACAATAATGATGTCAGATTCGCCGTTAATCTGGATTCCTTGTCGCACAGTGGCGTACGAGTCAATCCGGATGTATTGATGCTCGCACGGAATAAAAAGCATGGATAAGGATCATTCTTCGACTACCCGTCCAACGTTTAAGCGAGCGTTGCGACGCATCAACATCACCAGCGTGATCGTGACCATGACGCTGATCTGGCTGCTGCTGTGCGTTGCCTCGGTACTGACGTTAAAACAGTACGCGCAAAAAAACCTTGAGCTCACAGCGGCGACAATGACCCACAGCCTGGAAGCCGCGCTGGTATTTACCGATGACGCCGCCGCCGCAGAAACGCTGGCCGCGCTCGGCCAACAGGGGCAATTTTCCGCTGCTGAAGTTCGTGACAATAATCAGAATATCATTGCCTCCTGGCGCTATAACGCGCAGGAGAACAGCGATAAGCTGGGGGATTTTATCAGCCACTGGCTCTTTCCCTTCCCCGTCGCCCAGCCCGTCTGGCACAGCGGTGAGATTATTGGCGAAGTTCGACTTACCGCGCGTGACAGTTTAATCAGCCACTTCATCTGGCTTTCACTGGCCGTGCTCACCGGATCAATTCTGCTGGCTTCCAGTATTGCCATTTTGCTGACGCGTCATCTGCATCGCGGCGTGGTTGAGGCGCTGCAAAATATCACCGACGTGGTGCACGATGTGCGTACCAACCGTAATTTCTCCCGCCGCGTCTCTGAAGAGCGGATTGAAGAGTTCCACAATTTTGCCCAGGACTTCAACAGCCTGCTGGATGAAATGGAAGAGTGGCAACTGCGTCTGCAGGCCAAAAACGCACAATTACTGCGGACGGCACTGCACGATCCGCTGACGGGTCTGGCAAACCGTGCGGCTTTTCGTAGCAGTATCAGCGCCCTGATGAACGACAATTCCGCCCGTAGCAGTTCAGCGCTCCTGTTTCTTGATGGTGATAACTTCAAATTCGTGAATGATACCTGGGGGCATGCCGCAGGCGATCGTGTCCTGATTGAAGTCGCCAGACGACTGGCCGAATTTGGTGGCAACCGTCATATCCCTTATCGCCTTGGCGGAGATGAGTTTGCCGTCGTGCTTTACGGCGTCCATTCAGACTATGAAGTCCAGCGAATCAGCGCGGCGTTGTCACAAGAGTTTATTCGTCCTTTTGACCTGCATAACGGGCATTTAGTCAGTATGACGCTGAGCATGGGTTACGCGCTGACCTGGGAGCACGCTTCCGCCGAGAAATTACAAGAACTGGCCGATCGCAATATGTATCAGGCTAAACATCAGCGCACAGAGCGCTCGATTAAATAAAAAAGGAATGCACACATGCTTAAGCGTCTTTTATCCCCACTCATTCTTGCCACGCTACTGCTGGCAGGCTGTCAGGCCCCACAGGGCAAATTCACCCCTGAACAAGTAGCGGCCATGCAATCGTACGGATTTACAGAATCTGCGGGAGACTGGTCCCTGGGGCTTTCCGACACCATTTTGTTTGATAAGAATGACTACAAGCTGCGGGCAGAAAGCCAGCAGCAGATCGCGTCGATGGCCGCTCGTCTGGCCTCAGTGGGTCTGAATCATGCGCGTATGGATGGACACACCGATAACTATGGCGAGGACAGCTACAATGAAGCGTTATCGCTCAAACGCGCCAATGTCGTGGCAGACGCATGGTCAGAGGGCGCGAAGATTCCGCGCACCAATCTGACCACTCAGGGCTTAGGGAAAAAATACCCGATCGCCAGCAACCAGTCGGCGAAAGGTCGCGCTGAAAACCGCCGCGTTGCCGTGGTCATCAGCACGCCTTAATCCTCAGTCGGCTGACTGCGTGAACACCACACGTGACGCGTGAACCCAGCGCAGCCAGTCGATCAGCATGAACAGCAGCAGACTTCCCCCCAGCACCGGCATTGCCAGTCCGAGCGCAATCGCCAGCAGCACAACACTGACACGTCCCCGAACACTCAACATAAGCCAACAATGCACCAGCGTCTGTGTCGGGCTGGCTGATGGAGCAACAGGGCGGCGGATCCACCACAGCCGATAACCAATCACTATCATCAGGCAAAGCCCAGCGCCAAAGCCGATCAGCAGCAGCTGGTTCGGTAATCCCAGCAGAATGCCCATATGAAAATCGACGCCCCAACGCGTCAGCTTCGCCATCAGCGGGAAGTCGGCAAACCGGGTGCGATCGGTCACCTGCCATGTTGTCGGGTCGACAGCAACCGCATCAACCTGAGTGGGCCAACGGCGATCGATCTCCGTCACCGTCCAGCCGTGCTGCGCATCCTTCGGCGGGCGGATTTCCAGTCGGAGTGCATTCAACCCTGCCTTTTGCGCGGTTTGTAATACGGGATCGAACAGACGAATATCCACGCGGGTTTCAGGCATCACCATGCCACCATGATGGTCTGTATGTTCATCATGAAGCTGGCGAGGTCCGTGAAGTTGCGCGTTAAGTTGTGGCGTCAGCCAACTAAATGCCGCACGCATTTTATCCACGTTGCCGCCTGCCCACTGCGACCAGGTCAGTCCGGTTGCCGAGAACAACAGCATTCCGGCTAACAACAACCATCCCAGCGTAACGTGCAGACGCCGGTGGTTTTGTACCGGGTTGTTCAGCCGGCGACGGGGGCGCGTAAACCACCAGAGCGCAATGCCGCCCAGCGCCGCCATCCACATCCAGGATGCCGCCAGTTCACTGTAAATGCGCCCGGCCTCCCCCAACAGTAGCGAGCGGTGGGCATAATCAATCCACTGACGAAGTGGCAGAATGCCGCTGGTACCGTACACCGGCATATCGCCTTTGACGGCCAGGGTCACCGGATCGATAAAAATGGCCCGATGTTCGGAGGCCGCCAGGGCAGGGTCAGCAAACATGACGCGCGTTGTCTCGCCAGGTTCCAGTCCGGGGCGAACGGCATGCAGGCGCAGGTGCCCACCGGTCACCTGCTGAGCGACAGCAACCTGTGCCGCCAGCGATTGCGGCTCCCCTTGCATCGTCCCGTTAAGTGCCTGAGCGTAAATGGCCTCTTCCAGTTGTGGCGTCGCCACATACAGCGTGCCGGTCAGCGCGGCAACAAAGATAAATGGCCCGACAAACAGGCCGATATAGAAATGAAGGCGTCGCAGCAGGGTTACCCATGCCGCGCGCGGTGTGCAGGTTGTCATACTTTTCCTCAGAAAAAGCAAAAGAGTGTCGTGACGCTTATGCGCACAATCTTATTTTCAGCAACAGGAAAGTGAGGACCTGCGCGGCGGCGCGCGCGTATCAGGATACAGCCAGGGGAAGAAGTGCCAGTGATTAACGGTCGGACGAGTGGGTTTGCCTTGCACTCTGAGCAGAACGCCGCAGAGCAGAATCATCAGCGCCAGGATAAGCCCGGGAACGTGAGCCAGTAACACGCAGTAGCCACAGGCTTCGCCGTGATCGACAGGCATCGGGACTGGAGGAGAATCACCGTGATGCCCGTCGTGTTCAGCCATCGCACTCATCTCATGATGCATACCCGGCATCGCGCTCATCGGGTCTGTTTGCAGCGCCACGGAGATCAGCGGAGCAATAATAATCAGCAGGATCGCAAACAGTGCGAAACCTGCCGCACGCTGCTGAAAACCTGACTGACGAATTTTACCCATAACACCCTGACTCACTCGCTGCGAACGAGGGTCATTGTAAATGATTTATGAACTGAAGGTTAATACCGTGAGTATTATGGAGATAAAAAAAGGGCCAGCCAACTGGCCAGCCCCTCTAACAGGATGTCGCCTGAGCGATATCTTAGTTAAGACGCTCTTTGATACGAGCAGCCTTACCAGTACGCTCACGCAGGTAGTACAGTTTAGCTTTACGAACGGCACCACGACGTTTGACAGCAATGCTATCAACAACCGGAGAGTGAGTCTGGAAGACACGCTCAACGCCTTCGCCGTTGGAAATTTTACGAACAGTGAATGCAGAGTGCAGACCGCGGTTACGAATAGCGATAACCACGCCCTCGAATGCCTGCAGACGTTTTTTGGAACCTTCAACAACCCATACTTTCACTTCCACGGTATCACCCGGACGGAAGGAAGGTACGTCCTGCTTCATCTGCTCTTGTTCAATTTGCTTAATAATGTTGCTCATAATTTAATCTCTTATCCTGGGTAAACTGATAATCGGGGGCTTACGCCATCCCATCATGTTTATGTTGCTGTTGCGCGTGTTCCGTTTTGAACTCCGCCAGCAACCTTGCTTGCTCTTCAGTCAGAGCCAGGTTTTCCAGAAGTTCAGGTCTTCTAAGCCAGGTGCGGCCCAGCGACTGTTTCAAACGCCAGCGACGTATCTCAGCATGGTTTCCTGACAGTAATACTGCCGGGACGTCCATCTCTTCTAACACTTCAGGTCGGGTATAGTGCGGGCAGTCCAGCAATCCATCCACAAAGGAATCTTCCGTTGCCGATGCTTCATGACCCAGAACCCCCGGGATAAACCGGGAAACGGAGTCAATCAGTACCATTGCGGGTAACTCTCCACCACTGAGAACGTAATCGCCGATTGACCATTCTTCGTCAATTTCGGTTTGGATCACGCGCTCATCTATGCCTTCGTAGCGACCACATACCAGAATCAGCTTTTGATTCGTGGCCAGTTCGCTGACGCCCGCTTGATCAAGCTTGCGTCCCTGAGGTGACAGATAAATCACCTTAGCGCCTTCACCCGCCGCGCTTTTTGCTGCATGAATGGCATCCCGTAAAGGTTGTACCATCATTAACATCCCCGGTCCGCCGCCGTAAGGACGTGAGTCCACGGTACGGTGCCGGTCATGCGCGAAGTCACGAGGACTCCAGCTCTGGATGTTCAGCAGGCCATTTTTAACAGCCCGGCCAGTTACCCCGTAATCGGTAATTGCACGAAACATTTCTGGAAACAGGCTAACGATACCTATAAACACAAGCCAATCCCCATCACGCCGTCATTTACCGCTTATCCGGTGGTTTAAAAACCAGGATCCCAATCTACTTCGATAGTCCGCGTAGTGAGATCGACTTTCTTGATAACCTGCCCATCGAGGAACGGCACGAGGCGTTCCTTGATACCAAACGCATCTTTCAGGTTTGCCTTAATGACGATGACGTCATTCGA
The DNA here is from genome assembly GCF_000981805.1 of Citrobacter amalonaticus Y19. NCBI lineage: Bacteria > Pseudomonadati > Pseudomonadota > Gammaproteobacteria > Enterobacterales > Enterobacteriaceae > Citrobacter > Citrobacter amalonaticus. Next base: position 3,103,119 of record NZ_CP011132.1, read on the forward strand.
TCCGGTTTCCATCATGTCGACGACTTTCCCGAGATCGTAGCCTTCTGTGGTCACTACCTGGCAGCCCATCAGGTCTTTCCAGTAGTAGTCACCCTCTTCCAGTTTTGGCAGTTGCGTCGAATCGACGACAATTTCGCAATTGGTCAGTAAATTCGCTGCATCCCGATCTTCAATGCCTTTCAGCTTGATGATCAGATCCTGATTGTGGTGCTTCCAGCTTTCCAGCTGTACTTGCTGCCACTGACCCGCCTTCTGGATAAACCAGGGCTGATAGTCAAAAATGCTTTCGGCGTCTTCAGTGGAAGAAAACACTCTGAGCCAACCACGAATACCGTAAGACGATCCCATTTTCCCTAAGACAATCGGGTCCACGGGTGCTTGCGCAGTGAGTTGCTTGCTCATCATGACCACCGTGACAGATTAAGCTGCTTTGTTTACTTCTTTGATCAGCGTAGCAACGCGATCAGAAATGGTCGCGCCCTGGCCAACCCAGTGAGCGATGCGATCCAGATCCAGGCGAGTGCCTTCTTCTTTTTCGCTAGCGATTGGGTTAAAGAAGCCAACGCGCTCAATGAAGCGACCGTTACGTGCATTACGGCTGTCAGTAACAACAACCTGGTAGAACGGACGCTTTTTAGCGCCGTGACGAGCTAAACGAATAGTTACCATAACATCCTCTTGTGTGAATAAAACAACCGGGCCCCATCGAGGAACGGAGCCCGGGTGTCATATTAAAAGCCCGAAAATTTTACTGATTTCTGGGGAAATTGCAATCAGCAGTTGAAAACTCTGTCGCAGAAGGCCGTCGGCGGTGCAGCCAGTTCGGTGCCGGCGTGCGCGCAGCCACCGGAGCGTACACGCAGTACGTGAGGATGGCGAGCACACCCCGACGCCGAAATGGCAAATAAGCCAGGCCTGTAAAGATTAGCGGCCGGGGAATCCTGGGGGCATCATCCCCTTCATACTTCTCATCATCTTCGCCATCCCGCCCTTCTTCATCTTCTTCATCATGCGCTGCATGTCGTCGAACTGTTTCAGAAGGCGGTTAACGTCCTGCACCTGCATACCGCAGCCCTGCGCGATACGGCGTTTACGGGACCCTTTGATGATTTCCGGCTTCGCGCGCTCTTTCAGCGTCATCGAGTTGATGATCGCCTCCATGCGCACCAGCACTTTGTCATCCATTTGCGACTTCACGTTGTCCGGGATCTGCCCCATGCCCGGCAGCTTGCCCATCAGGCTCGCCATGCCGCCCATGTTTTTCATCTGCCGCAACTGTTCCAGGAAGTCGGTCAGGTCGAAACCATCGCCCTTTTTCAGTTTAGTCGCCAGCTTCTCAGCCTGCGCGCGGTCAACTTTACTTTCGATATCTTCGATCAGCGACAGCACGTCGCCCATGCCGAGAATACGTGACGCGATACGGTCCGGATGGAACGGCTCCAGCGCCTCGTTTTTCTCGCCAACACCGAGGAATTTGATCGGCTTGCCTGTGATGTGACGAATAGAGAGCGCGGCACCGCCACGGGCGTCACCGTCGACTTTGGTCAGTACCACGCCGGTCAGCGGCAGCGCTTCGTTGAACGCCTTCGCGGTATTCGCCGCATCCTGACCGGTCATCGCATCGACGACAAACAGGGTTTCTACCGGATTGATAGAGGCATGAACCTGTTTGATTTCGTCCATCATCGCTTCGTCAACGTGCAGACGACCGGCGGTATCCACCAGCAGCACGTCGTAGAACTTGAGTTTGGCTTCTTTCAACGCCGCGTTAACGATATCGACCGGCTTCTGACCGACATCCGACGGGAAGAAATCAACGCCAACCTGCTCAGCCAGCGTCTCCAGCTGTTTGATCGCCGCCGGGCGATAGACGTCGGCAGAGACCACCAGCACTTTCTTCTTGTGCTTTTCGCGCAGGAATTTACCTAGCTTACCGACGCTGGTCGTTTTACCGGCACCCTGCAGGCCCGCCATCAGCACCACGGCCGGTGGCTGCGCAGCCAGATTCAGACTCTGGTTCTCTTCGCCCATCGCCGCCACGAGTTCGTTACGGACAATCTTGACGAACTCCTGTCCTGGCGTCAGGCTTTTGTTAACTTCATGTCCAACCGCTTTCTCTTTTACGCGATTGATAAACTCTCGCACTACCGGCAGCGCAACGTCAGCCTCCAGCAGCGCCATGCGCACTTCGCGCAGCGTCTCTTTAACGTTGTCTTCAGTAAGGCGTCCACGGCCACTGATGTTGCGCAATGTGCGCGACAAACGATCGGTTAAATTATCAAACATTGTCTCTCGCCTGGGGTGGAAACGGTTGGTCGCTCACGCGACGCATGAACATTAATTTGCCGCAGTATAACATGAAGCCGTCTTTGTTGTTATGCAACGGTTGGAGCCGCGGTCACGTAACGCTATACTGCTTCTCTTTCTCACTGGCCAACTGTCGACACCATTATGCCCGTTTCTGCTCTGCTCGCCCTTGTCGCCTACTCCGTCAGCCTCGCGCTGATCGTCCCCGCTCTGCTGCAAAAAAACAGCGGCTGGCGGCGTATGGCCATTCTTTCTGCGGTGGTCGCGCTGGTGTGTCACGCCATCGCGCTTGAAGCCCGCATTCTGCCGGGTGGCGACAGCGGACAAAACCTGAGCCTGCTGAACGTCGGCTCGCTGGTTAGCCTGATGATCTGTACGGTGATGACGATTGTCGCCTCGCGCAACCGTGGCTGGCTGTTGCTGCCGGTGGTGTATGCCTTCGCGCTGATCAATCTGGCCTTCGCGACCTTCATGCCGAACGAATTCATTACCCATCTCGAAGCCACGCCGGGGATGATGATCCACATCGGGCTGTCGCTGTTCTCCTACGCGACGCTCATTATCGCCGCGCTGTATGCGCTGCAACTGGCCTGGATCGATTATCAGCTTAAAAACAAAAAGCTGGCGTTTAATAATGAAATGCCGCCGCTGATGAGCATCGAGCGCAAGATGTTCCACATTACGCAGATTGGCGTGGTCCTGTTGACGCTTACCCTGTGTACCGGTCTGTTTTACATGCACAATCTGTTCAGCATGGAAAATATCGACAAAGCGGTGCTCTCTATCATCGCATGGTTTGTCTATATTGTTCTGTTGTGGGGGCATTACCATGAAGGCTGGCGCGGTCGTCGTGTCGTGTGGTTTAACGTCGCGGGCGCTGGGATCCTGACGTTGGCCTATTTCGGTAGCCGGATATTGCAGCAGTTTGTCAGCTAAGCCTTAAAGGAGGCGCCCCCTGGAACACATCTCCACCACCACGCTGATCGTCACACTGATCGTCATGGTGGTCATCTCTGCCTATTTTTCCGGTTCCGAAACCGGGATGATGACCCTGAATCGCTACCGCTTACGCCACCTGGCTAAACAGGGAAATCGTCCGGCAAAGCGCGTTGAAAAGCTGCTGCGTAAACCCGATCGCCTGATAAGCCTGGTGCTGATTGGCAATAACCTGGTCAATATCCTCGCCTCGGCGCTCGGTACCATTGTCGGTATGCGACTGTACGGCGATGCCGGTGTCGCCATCGCCACCGGCGTGTTGACCTTCGTCGTGCTGGTGTTTGCCGAGGTCCTGCCGAAAACCATTGCTGCGCTGTATCCGGAAAAGGTGGCCTACCCCAGCAGCTTCCTGCTGGTTCCTTTGCAGATTCTGATGATGCCGCTGGTCTGGCTGCTCAACACTATCACCCGATTGCTGATGCGCATGATGGGCATTAAAACCGATATCGTGATCAGTGGTTCGCTGAGTAAGGATGAGCTGCGCACCATCGTGAATGAATCCCGCACGCAAATCTCCCGGCGCAACCAGGACATGCTGCTGTCGGTGCTCGATCTGGAAAAGGTCAGCGTTGATGACATCATGGTGCCGCGCAGTGAAATCATCGGTATTGATATTAATGACGACTGGAAGTCTATCGTGCGTCAGTTGTCGCACTCGCCGCACGGGCGCATTGTGTTGTACCGCGATTCGCTGGATGACGCCATCAGCATGCTGCGCGTTCGCGAAGCCTGGCGGTTGATGTCGGAAAAGAAAGAGTTCACCAAAGAGACCATGCTGCGCGCCGCCGATGAGATTTACTTCATCCCGGAGGGTACGCCGCTCAGCACGCAGCTCATCAAATTTCAGCGCAATAAAAAGAAAGTCGGTCTGGTGGTCAATGAATATGGCGATATTCAGGGGCTGGTCACGGTGGAAGATATTCTCGAAGAGATTGTCGGCGACTTCACCACCTCGATGTCACCTACGCTTGCTGAGGAAGTGACGCCGCAAAATGACGGGTCGGTGATCATCGACGGCAGCGCCAACGTGCGGGAAATTAATAAAGCGTTTAACTGGCATCTGCCGGAAGACGACGCGCGGACGGTAAATGGCGTGATTCTTGAGGCGCTGGAAGAGATCCCGATTGCGGGCACTCGCGTGCGCATCGGTCAATACGATATCGATATTCTCGACGTTCAGGAGAATATGATTAAGCAGGTCAAAGTGTTGCCCGTTAAACCGCTGCGGGAAAGCGTCGCAGAGTAACAGCAACGGCCCGCGGATATTCCAACGGGCCGTAGGCCGGATAAGCGTCAGCGCCATCCGGCAATACAAATAGCCGAAATATTACCCTTTCGCTTTCGCGACGGTGACCATCGCCGCGCGGATCGTACGGCCGTTCAGCGTATAGCCCTTCTGCATGATACCCAGCACATTGCCCGGCGCGATGTCTTCAGACTCGACCATCGCAATCGCCTGATGCACATTCGGATCCAGCGCGACATTCGTCTCAGCGATCACTTCAACGCCAAATTTGCGCACCACATCCAGCATCGATTTCAGGGTCAGTTCGACCCCTTCCATCATCGGCTTCAAATCCGGATTGGCTTTGTCCGCCACTTCCAGCGCACGATCCAGGCTATCAATCACCGGCAGCAGTTCATTGACGAATTTCTCCAGCGCGAACTTGTGTGCCTTCTCAATGTCCAGCTCGGTACGGCGACGCAGGTTTTCCATTTCCGCTTTTATGCGCAGCACCGCATCACGTTCACGATTTTGAGCTTCAGTAAGCTGCGCTTCCAGATTCGCAATTTTTTCATCGCGCGGATCCACCTGCTCAGCAGAAGCGTCTGATTCAACCGCCTCAACTTCTTCGTGCTGATCCATGATAATTTCTTCCGGGGCTTGCCCCTCAGGCGTTTTCTGTTCTTTACTACTCATGAATTTCTCCGCGTTTTTTTCGCATTCATCTCGCTAACTTCGCTTATTATGGGGATCAGATTCAGGGTTTCAAGGGAAGCACTCACATTGTCATCAATCTTCATCACAAGGACCTCGAAAAATGAATAATCATTTCAAGTGTATCGGCATTGTGGGACATCCTCGTCACCCCACGGCACTCACAACACATGAAATGCTCTACCGCTGGTTATGCACCAAAGGGTATGAGGTCATTGTCGAGCAGCAAATCGCTCACGAGCTGCAGTTGAAGAATGTGAAAATCGGCACCCTGGCGGAGATTGGTCAGCAGGCGGACCTCGCGGTTGTCGTCGGCGGCGACGGCAACATGCTCGGCGCAGCACGTACCCTGGCCCGATACGACATCAAGGTGATCGGCATCAACCGTGGCAATCTCGGCTTTCTGACGGACCTTGACCCCGATAACGCGCAGCAACAGCTCGCCGACGTGCTGGAAGGCCATTACGTCGCGGAAAAACGTTTTTTGCTGGAAGCACAGGTATGTCAGAAGGACTGCCAGAAACGCATCAGTACCGCCATTAACGAGGTCGTGCTGCACCCCGGCAAGGTCGCGCACATGATTGAGTTTGAAGTCTATATTGACGAAAGCTTTGCCTTCTCCCAGCGATCCGATGGTCTGATTATCTCAACGCCAACCGGTTCCACCGCCTATTCCCTGTCTGCCGGCGGCCCGATTCTGACCCCGTCGCTTGATGCCATCACGCTGGTGCCGATGTTTCCGCACACCCTGTCGGCGCGTCCGCTGGTCATCAACAGCAGCAGCACCATTCGGCTGCGCTTCTCGCATCGCCGTAACGATCTCGAAATCAGCTGCGACAGCCAGATAGCGCTGCCCATTCAGGAAGGTGAAGATGTGCTGATCCGTCGCTGTGATTACCATCTGAATCTCATCCACCCAAAAGATTACAGCTATTTCAATACATTAAGCACCAAGCTGGGCTGGTCAAAAAAATTATTTTAATTTAACGCCAACCTCTTTACTGTATAAAAAACCCGTTTATACTGTATGTAATTACAGTTATGGTTTTTCATACAGGAAAACAGCTATGTTGGCACAACTGACCATCAGCAATTTTGCTATCGTTCGTGAACTTGAGATCGATTTTCAGAACGGAATGACCGTCATCACCGGTGAAACCGGGGCGGGTAAATCCATTGCAATTGATGCGCTCGGCCTGTGCCTCGGCGGTCGTGCTGAAGCCGACATGGTTCGTGCTGGCGCCAGCCGTGCCGACCTGTGCGCCCGCTTTTCGCTGAAAGACACCCCCGCCGCCCTGCGCTGGCTGGAAGAAAACCAGCTTGAAGAAGGACGTGAGTGTTTACTTCGCCGCGTGATCAGTAGCGACGGGCGCTCCCGTGGCTTTATCAACGGAACGGCGGTCCCTCTCTCTCAGCTTCGCGAACTGGGGCAACGGCTCATTCAAATTCACGGCCAGCATGCGCATCAGCTGCTGACCAAAACCGAACATCAAAAATCCCTGCTCGATGGCTACGCGAATGAATCCATGCTGGTACAGGATATGGCTGCGCGTTACCAACTCTGGCACCAGAGCTGCCGTGATTTAGCACACCACCAGCAGCAGAGCCAGGAACGTGCCGCTCGTGCAGAACTGCTGCAGTATCAGCTTAAAGAGCTGAACGAATTTAGCCCGCAGGCGGGTGAATTTGAGCAGATTGATGAAGAGTACAAGCGCCTGGCCAACAGCGGTCAGCTTCTCTCCACCAGCCAGAATGCGCTATCGCTGATGGCAGACGGCGAGGACGTGAACCTGCAAAGTCAGCTGTATACCGCGAAGCAACTGGTCAGTGAACTGGTCGGCATGGACGGTAAGCTCTCAGGTATCCTCGATATGCTGGAAGAGGCAACTATTCAGCTAACGGAAGCCAGCGATGAACTGCGCCACTATTGCGATCGCCTGGATTTAGACCCTAATCGCCTGTTTGAGCTGGAACAGCGTATCTCGAAACAAATTTCACTGGCCCGTAAACATCACGTCAGTCCGGAAGCGCTGCCGCAGTATTATCAGTCGTTGCTGGAGGAACAGCAGCAACTCGACGATCAGGCCGACTCACTGGAAACCCTGACCCTGTCCGTGAATAAGCATCGCCAACAGGCGCTGGAGGCGGCAAAAGCGCTACATGAGCAACGTCAGCATTATGCACAAGAACTGAGTACCCTGATTACCGAGAGTATGCACTCACTCTCTATGCCGCACGGTCGTTTCACCATCGACATCACGTTTGATGAGCATCATCTGAGTCAGGACGGCGCGGACCGCGTCGAGTTTAAAGTGACCACCAACCCAGGCCAGCCGATGCAGCCGATTGCCAAAGTGGCCTCCGGGGGGGAACTGTCACGTATCGCCCTCGCGATTCAGGTGATTACCGCACGTAAAATGGAAACCCCGGCGCTGATTTTCGATGAAGTCGATGTCGGCATCAGCGGCCCAACTGCGGCGGTCGTTGGAAAATTGCTGCGTCAGCTCGGTGAATCGACCCAGGTGATGTGCGTCACCCACCTTCCGCAGGTTGCGGGATGCGGCCATCAGCACTTTTTTGTCAGCAAAGAGACGGATGGCGAAATGACCGAAACGCATATGCAACCGCTGGATAAACGCGCACGGTTGCAGGAGCTGGCGCGCCTGCTGGGCGGCAGCGAAGTGACGCGAAACACCCTCGCAAATGCGAAAGAACTGCTGGCGGCCTAAACTTTTTTGCACCTTAACGGTCAGAGTAGACAACAAAAACGCCGTCGGACCCGTAAGCAAAAGGTTTTAAAGTGGTGAAAGGTCTATTATCATCGGCATATTACATATGAGCCACATACTGCTCGGGCCCGAAAAGGAATCAAATCACTATGCGCTGTAAAACGCTGACTGCTGCCGCAGCAGTATTATTGATGTTGACCGCAGGCTGTTCCACTCTGGAGCGAGTGGTTTACCGCCCTGATATCAACCAGGGGAACTATCTGACCGCGAACGATGTATCCAAAATTCGTGTGGGCATGACGCAACAGCAGGTTGCCTATGCGCTGGGTACGCCGATGATGTCCGATCCGTTTGGCACCAACACCTGGTTCTATGTGTTCCGTCAACAGCCGGGCCATGAAGGCGTCACGCAGCAAACGCTGACGTTGACCTTCAACAGCAGCGGCGTATTGACCAATATCGATAACAAGCCTGCGTTGACCGACAACCAGTAAGCTTGTCTTCTGATAACAAAAAAGGTGCTCATGGAGCACCTTTTTTGTTATCTGCTACTTTTTAGCTGATTTCTCTGCTCGCTGTCTGCGCAACTCTTTCGGATCGGCAATCAGTGGACGGTAGATTTCAACCCGGTCGCCATCCTGTAACACATCCGCCAGCTTGACCGGACGACTGTAGATACCGACTTTGTTTTTTGTCAGATCGATATCGGTACGCAGTTCCAGTAACCCCGACGCACGGATAGCCTCTTCGACCGTCGCCCCCGGTTGCAACGTCACCCGTTGCAGGTACTGTTTCTCCGGCAGCGCGTAGGCCACCTCAACGACAATCTTAGGCGACACGGTAGACCTCTTTGGCACGAACCGTAAAGGCCTGCACCATATTGGATGCCAGTTCTTTGAAGATACGGCCAAACGCCAGCTCGATCAGCTTATTGGTAAACTCAAAATCGAGATGAAACTCAATGCGGCAGGCATCCGAACTCAACGGCGTAAATTTCCAGCCACCAATCAGTTTTTTGAACGGGCCGTCAACCAGTTGCATCAGGATACTCTGGTTACTGGTTAACTGATTTCGCGTGGTGAACGTCTTACTGATCCCCGCCTTAGAGACATCCACCGCAGCCGTCATCTGTCCTGGCGTGGACTCGAGAACGCGGCTGCCGGTGCAACCCGGTAAAAACTGGGGATAGGACTGAACATCATTCACTAACTGATACATCTGTTCCGCACTGTAAGGGACTAACGCGGTTCGACTAATCTGCGGCATAGCTATTTCCATCAACAAAAATCGAACAAATAATACCATTTATCGCAAGGTAAAAAAAACGCTATCCCACAACAGGGTACAACCTTGTTCATGCTAAGATATCCCCTTGCCCCCTGAAGGATGAAATGGGGTGTTTTTCGATTCCAGATTACCTATACTGAGCGGCACTATGACGAAGAAAAAAGCACACAAACCTGGCTCAGCCACCATCGCGCTAAACAAGCGCGCGCGACACGAATACTTTATCGAAGAAGAGTTCGAAGCGGGACTCGCCCTGCAAGGGTGGGAAGTGAAATCCCTGCGCGCCGGTAAGGCCAACATCGGCGACAGCTATGTGATCCTGAAAGACGGTGAAGCTTACCTGTTCGGCGCTAACTTTACGCCGATGGCGGTGGCCTCCACGCACGTGGTGTGCGATCCCACTCGCACCCGTAAACTGCTGCTGAATCAGCGCGAGCTTGACTCACTGTATGGGCGCGTGAATCGTGAAGGCTACACCGTTGTCGCCCTTTCTCTGTACTGGAAGAATGCCTGGTGCAAAGTCAAAATTGGCGTAGCGAAGGGTAAGAAACAGCATGACAAGCGTTCCGATCTGAAAGATCGTGAATGGCAACTGGATAAAGCGCGCATTATGAAGCATGCTGGTCGTTAAACACATTATTATGTGACCTGCCTCGCATTCGGGGTAGGTCATTATTATTTACCCCTTGAATCTCCAAAAATATATTCTCTCTTTCTTTATTTCTATTTCTGCTGAAACGTAAAAACTGTCAAGAATATATCCTCAGTCATTTTCATATTATGTCCATAGCCCAATTACCCGATACTTCAAATAATTTTTTTGCCATTTTAAAACTCCGGAATACCAATACAGTTTGTGTAAGAAATCAATTATCCACCTGGCTTACGAAAATCAAAAAACTCCTTTTAATACATCAAAATAAGTCACCCCCTCTTTTTATATCGTGCCACTCCACTTCGCCAGGCGGTGCAAAACCGTATATATTTCACTCCCGCTAAACCAATCACAAATATACGTTAATTTGCAGAATAGGTTCTTTCTGACTATATCATCTAATACGAAAGTACCAGCGAATCAAAAAAACAAAGGGTTATTCAGCGCAACAGAAACCATCATCGGCACGACCACAGCATAGAAATCACCGGCGAGAATTCATCGACATGATGGACGGGATCGCTCATCTGTACATTTTCCCTGTCCGGTGAATTTAACGAATTCATGCACAGAGCAAGCCATCAGGAGTAAACATATGCGTCTTCTCGCCGTTATATCCAAGTTGACGGGCGTTTCCACCAATGTCGAAGCCTCTGAAGTCACACTTAATGCCCCTTCCATTGTGAAATTATCCGCAGAGCGTAGCGACATCAGTCAACTGGCTCGCGTGAATCAGGATCTGGTGATCACCTTTACTTCAGGTGAAAAACTGACCGTTAAAAATTTCTATGTGGCGAATGACCAGGGAGCCAGCCAGTTGGTGCTGGAAGACAGTCACGGGGCGCTGTGGTGGGTGGAAAACCCGGAAAACGGCCTGCATTTTGAACAAATTTCAACCATTGACGATCTGCTTGTCACCGCCGGTGAATCTCACGAAGGCGGAGCTATCTGGCCGTGGGTGCTGGGTGGCGCGGTTGCTGCGGGTGGGATCGCGGCTATCGCATCCTCGGGTGGCGGCAGTAGCCATCATGATAACGACAACAGCAATCCTGGCGATGGTTCAGGCAACGGCGGCACACCGGGGGATGGCGGAGGAAATAACGGTGGCGGAGACAACGGCGGCGGCGATAACGGCACAAATCCTCCGGGAGGAGAGGATCCCACGCCGCCGACTGCTCCCACGATTATCGGCGCAGTGGATGCCGTTCCCGGCATCACCGGCACCATTCAGGTGAACCAGACCACCAACGACAGCCAGCCGATGATTTCTGGTACCGGTGAAGCAGGCTCCCTCATCACCCTCTATGACAACGGACAGGTAATGGGAACCGTCGTCGTCGACGGGCAGGGTAACTGGCACTATCAACCCGACGCGCCCCTTTCTGACGGTGAACATGTGCTGACCGCGACCGCCACAGACGAAAACGGTAGCACCAGCGCCGTCTCCGGCGATTTCACCTTTACCGTCGATACCGTTGCCCCGGATGAGGTCTCCGGGTTAACGGTTTCTGAGGATGGGCTCTGGGTATCAGGCCTTGCAGAAGCCGGTTGCGTCGTCACGATTTTCGACAATCAACATCATATTCTTGCCTCCATTCAGGTCGATGACACGGGTCGGTTTACCGTTCGTCTCAATTCGGCACAAACCGATTCCGAACAGCTCTATGCCGACATTTCTGACGCGGCGGGCAACGAAGGCGATGAAGCCTCCTTCCTCGGTTCCGACTCAGGTTTCCCTGATGCCCCGGCCATTACCGGCATCATTGATGATACGCAACCCACCGCCGTGACGTTAGGCAGCGGTCAGTTTACGAAGGATACCACCCCCACCCTCACAGGGACCGCACTGCCTGGCGCGGAGGTGACCATTTATGAAAATGGTATCGCTATCGGGACGGCGAGCGCCGACGACGGCACGTGGTCATTCGCGCTGAGCGGTGTGTCTGAAGGATTGCACAACTACACCGCGACGCAGACCACAGAGGACGGCGTCAGCGGCAACGCGGTAGAATTCGCGGTCACCGTGGATATCACCCCACCGGCAGCCCCCGACGATCTGCTCGTCACGCAAAACGGTACTGTGCTCACCGGCAGCGCCGAGGCCGGGAGCAAAATCACGATTACAGACGCCAGCGGCGCCACACTCGGCACCACGACCGCCGATAGTGAAGGAAAATTCAGCTTCCCGCTCAATCCGGCACGGGTAAACGGGGAGATTCTGACCGCGACCGCCACGGATAAGGCGGGAAATGACAGTTCGCCCGGCCAGGCGACAGCGCCGGATACCACACCGCCGCAGGCCGCAGGCAATCTGGAGGTGTCTGAAGATGGGACAACGGTGACCGGTACCGCCGAACCCGGCACGACGGTGACGATTTACGGCAGCGACAATACCCCGCTGGGGTCTGAGCGGGTTCAACCCGACGGCTCATTTACCGTCACGCTGGCCCCGCCGCAAACTAACGGTGAAATCTTAACCGCCATCGTCAAGGATCCGGCGAATCTGACCAGTCCCCCGGCGACCACCCTCGCCCCGGATACCACCCCTCCCCAGCCGGCTGGAAACCTGGATGTTTCGGATGATGGCACTACCGTGACGGGGACAGCGGAACCCGGCAGCACGGTAACGATTCGCGATCCGGACGGCAACCCAATCGGCAGCGGTCAAACCAACGATGAGGGGAATTTCACCGTCACACTGGATACGCCGCAAACTAACGGCGAAACGCTGACCGCCACGGTAACCGATCCGGCGAATCAGAACAGTACGCCAGCCAACGTCACCGCACCGGATACCACGGCACCGCCGCCCCCCACGGCGGTCATTTCGCAGGACGGCACCACCCTGACCACCACCGCCGAACCCGGCAGTACGATTACGGTTAAAGACAGTGACGGCAATACGCTGGCGCAATCCGGTCCGGTCCCGGAGAACGGCACGTTGGTTATCACGCTTGACCCACCGCAGGCCAACGGTGAAATGCTGAGCGTCACCGCCACGGACGCCGCGAGCAATACCAGCCTGCCGTACGAGGTCGTGGCGCCGGATATCACCGCACCGGATGCCCCCGTCGTCAGTTCAATTGTTGATGATATCGGCGCACAGAAAGGCAATCTGGGCGATGGACAACTCACCGATGACAATCAACTGACCTTCAGCGGAACCGGCGAACCCGGTGCCACCATCACCATTCTGGACGGAAATACCCCGCTGGCGGGAACGGCCACCGTAGACAGCAACGGCAACTGGACGCTCACCACACAGGTGCTGGGCGACGGCGACCATACTTTCACCGTCACCGCGACCGATGCCGCAAACCATACCAGCACGCCGTCTGCTCCCATCACCATTACGGTCGATACCACACCGCCTGTTATTCCGGTCGTCACCCTGACGGATAACACTGGCAGCAACGTGGGTGAACTGGCGGACAACGACGTAACCGACGCTACGCAGCCAGTATTAAGCGGCAGCGGCACCGCCGGAGACACCATTACGGTATATGACGGCACGGCGGTCATTGGCACAACGGAAGTCGATGAAAACGGTAGCTGGAACTTTACCCCGAGTCCCGCGCTGGGCGAAGGCGACCACACGCTGAGCGTCACCGCCAGCGATCCTCTGGGCAACACCAGCGATAAATCCACGCCCATTACCATTACGGTGGATACCACCGCGCCCGATGCCCCCACGCTGACGCTGATAGATAGCGCCAATGACCCACTGACCGACGGCCAGGCGACCCAGGAAACCCAGCCCGTGCTGAGCGGCACGGGAACAGATGGCGATGTCATCAGCATTTACGACAATGGCACGCTGGTCACCACCGTCACGGTGACTGACGGTGCCTGGCGCTACACGTCGGACGCCCTCGATGAAGGCAATCATGTCTTTACCCTTACCAGTACCGATCCGGCGGGCAATGTCAGTGAACCTTCCGCGCCAGTCGGTATTCTGGTGGATACCACCCCACCCGCCGAACCCAACCTGATCGTCACCGACAACGTCGGCAGCCAGACCGGCATACTCGATAACGGTCAGTACACCGATGATACGCGACCGATCCTGAGCGGAAGCGGTACGCCAGGCGACACCATCACCATTACCCTTGACGGCGTCGAACAGTCACCGTTGGTTATCGACAATTCCGGAAACTGGAGTTTTCAACCGACGGGCCCGTTGTCGCAGGGCGACCATACCATCCAGGTGACCGCGACCGATCCTGCCGGTAACAGCAGCACCTCGCCGGAACGTATCGTGCGCGTTGACACAGAAGCCCCTGGCACGCCGACGCTGACGGTTAACGATGACGGCGGGCCGTTGAGCGATGGCGGGCAGACCAACGACACCACCCCAACCCTGAGTGGGACGGGCGATACGGGCAGCATTGTCACCATTCTGAATAACGGCGTGCCGATTGGCACCGCCGAAGTCATTGATGGCATCTGGAGTTTCACCCCGGGTAGCGAACTGGTCGAAGGCAGCTATAACTTTACCGTGACGGCAAAAGATGCCGCAGGCAACACCAGTCAACCATCGGATGCGATTGGCATCACCATTGATACTCAGGCGCCCGACGCGCCGTTTATCACCTCGCTGGGCAGTCCGGCAGTGACCAACCAGCCCGAGTTGCCTATTAGCGGTACCGGCGAACCTGGCAGTACCATCACCCTGTCGAATGGCGTCACGGTTATCGGCACCGCCGAAGTCGATTCCGACGGAAACTGGACGATCGTCCCGGACTCACCGCTCACCGAAGGCAATTACACGCTGACGGCAACGGCCACCGATCCGGCGGGGAACGTCAGCGGCCCTTCCGCCTCCATTTCGCTAAACGTCGACCTGACGAAACCGGCGGCTCCGGAGGATGTGACGATCTCTGCCGATGGCGCAACGGTCAGCGGCACGGCGGAAACCGGTAGCACGGTGACGATCCGCGACACCGCCGGCAATGTCATTGGGTCGGGCGTGGCGACGGACGGCACGTTCCAGATTCAGGTCACGCCAGCGCAGACGGGCCTCAATACGCTGACCGCCACGGCGGAGGATGCCGCCGGTAACAACAGCGATCCAACGAACTTTACGGGTTCCGGCACCGGGTTACCGGTCATCAGCGCCATCGTCGATGATACGGGTAGCGTTCAGGGGGATCTGAAGAGTGGGCAAACCACCGACGATACGCAACCGGGCCTGCACGGTTTTTCCACACCGAACTCTACCGTCGATATTCTGGTCGATGGCACCCTTGTCGCATCGGACGTTCCGGTTGACGGGAACGGCAGCTGGAACTGGGACTGGACATCCCCCGATGCGCTGGGCGAAGGCCCACACACCTTCCAGGTGGTCGATAGCGCGGATGGCAGCAAAACGTCCGCTGTGGTTAACATCACCGTCGATCTCACCCCACCGGCACAACCGGTAATTGGTAGCGTGACGGATGATGTCGCCCCCGGAACGGGAACGCTGACCAGCGGACAGACAACCAACGATACTCGCCCCACTCTGGGTGGCAGTGGCACCAACGGTGAAACCATCACGATTTACGATGGCGATACGCCCATCGGCCAGGTGCAGGTGGTCAACGGCGCGTGGAGTTTTACGCCTCCCACAGGCCTGGGGGAAGGCAGCCACAATCTCACTATCACCGCCACCGACGCGGCGGGAAATACCAGTATCGCGTCGCAGCCGTTTGTGGTGGTGGTGGACACCACGCCACCAGTGGCGCCAACCATTGCCAGCGCCACGGATGACAGCGAACCGCAGACAGGCGTCATCGGTAACGGCGGCAGCACCAACGATACCACGCCCGACTTTAGCGGCAGCGGTGAAGAAGGCAGTACGATTACCGTCTACGACAATGGGGTAAAAATTGGCACCGCGCTGGTCACCAACGGTAGCTGGAGCTTCACCGCGCCGACGCTGGCGACCGGCTCACACGCGATAACCGTCACCGCCACCGATGCGATGGGTAACGTCAGCGCGCCTTCTGCCGCCTGGACGGTGAACGTCGATACCACCGCGCCACGGGTTCCCGTGATTCAAAGCGTCACCGATGACACCAGTCCGGCAACCGGCGCTCTGGCGAACGGGCAAAGCACCAATGATACTCAGCCCACCTTCCAGGGAACGGCGGAGCCGGGATCCACCGTTACGCTGTATGACGGCGGACTCGCCGTGGGCAGCGTGGTGGCGGGCACCGACGGAAGCTGGTCGCTCTCCCCGGATAACCCGTTAGGCAGCGGCCCGCACAATCTGACCGTCACGGCGACGGATGCAGCAGGCAACGAAGGCCCGTCAGCCGCGTTCTCCCTGACCGTGGACACGCAGGCGCCATCGGCTCCTGTCATCAGTTCCGTCACCGATGACGTCGCCCCCAATAGCGGTTCGCTGAGCAACGGACAAAGTACCAACGACACGCGGCCAACGCTTACCGGAACCGCCGAAGCCAACAGCACCGTCAGCATTTTTGACGGCACCACGCTGTTGGGCACCGTGCAGGCCGACGGTACAGGCGCGTGGACCTTTACACCCGCGACCGCGCTGGGCAACGGATCGCACACGTTCAACGTGACCGCTACGGACGCCGCCGGTAACGTCAGCCCTGGCGCCGCCTTTACCGTGGTGGTCGATACGGTTGCCCCTACGGCTCCCGCCATCGTCAGCGTCACCGATAACGTGACGCCAGGAACCGGCGATCTCACCAGCGGGCAAAGCACGAACGATACTCGACCAGTCATTACCGGCACCGGCGAACCCGGTAGCACCATTAACGTCTACGATGGCAACGTGCTACTGGGTACCGCCACCGTGACCGAAGGCGGGAGCTGGAGCTACCGACCAGACGGGCTTTCCCAGGGGGCCCACTCGCTTAGAGTCACCGCCACCGACAGCGCGGGCAATACCGGACCGGCGTCAGCGAATTTTGCGTTGACGGTCGATACCGTTTCGCCTGGCGCACCAGTAATCAGCAATGTGCAGGATGACGTTGGCCCGGTCACCGGCAGTCTGACCAGCGGTCAAACCACCAACGACGCGCGTCCCACCTTCACCGGTACCGGTGAGCCGGGAACCACAGTCAACATCGCGGACAACGGCGTTCCCCTCGCCACCGTGACGGTCGAGGCGAACGGAACCTGGACCTATACGCCCACCAGCGATCTGGGCCAGGGGAATCATCCACTGACTTTTACCGCGACGGATGCTGCCGGTAACGTCGGTCCTTCGGCCAGCTTCGCCGTCACGGTGGATACCGCCGCGCCGCTGGCACCGGTGATTACCTCCGTGGTCGATGACAGCGCGCCGCAGACCGGTAATCTGTCGCCCAACCAGAGCACTAACGACACCCGACCCACGCTTAACGGCACGGCAGAGCCAGGCACCACGCTGACCTTTACCGACAACGGCACGGTCATTGGCAGCCTCGTCGTCGGTACGGACGGCAACTGGACCTTCACGCCAACAACCGCTTTAACCAATGGCGCGCATACCCTTGCGGTGACGGCGACCGACGCGGCGGGCAACGTTGGTCCGGCTGCCAGCTTTGCCGTCACAGTGGATACGCTGGCGCCAAACGCGCCGGTGATCGCCACCATCCTTGATGATGTCAGCAATATCACCGGTCCCGTCGGCAGCGGACAAAGCACGAACGACACCCTGCCTGAGCTGCGGGGAACCAGTGAACCTGGGGCATTCATCAATATCTATGACGGCGCGACGTTACTCACGCCAACGCCCATTCAGGCCGATGCCAACGGCGCGTGGAGCTTTACCCCCACTAGCGCACTGGCGGAGGGTTCACATACCTTTACCGCCAAAGCCACCGACGCGGCGGGCAACGTCAGCGCCTCGTCGGCGGCATCGACCATCGTGGTGGATACCACTCCGCCCGGCACGCCGACCAACCTGGCAGTGATCACCAACGGCAGCCACGTCACCGGGACGGCAGAGGCTGGCAGCACCGTCACCATCACCAGCAGCAACGGTACGGTACTGGGAACCGGCGTTGCGGACGGGACTACCGGCAGCTTTAACATTCTGATTAATCCGGCGCAGGTCGGTGGGGAAACGTTGCAGGTGGTCGCCCAGGATAAAGCGGGTAACACCGGGACATCCGGCAGCGTTATTGCGCCATTCAGTGGCCTGCCGGGCGCACCGGTAATCGCCACGCTGACGGACGATGTGGGGTCGATAACCGGACTGGTGGCTAACGGTCAGGCCACCAATGACGCCAGACCGCTGTTAAACGGGACGGGCCAGCCGTTCTCCACCATCACGGTGTACAGCGACGGCGTCTCCATTGGTAGCGCCAGCGTAGATGCGCAGGGCAACTGGTCGCTGACCCCGCAGGCCAATATCACCGACGGGACGCACGTCCTCACCGCCACGGCCACCAATACCAATGGCACCAGTACGCTGTCATCAGGCTATACCGTCACGGTGGATACGGTCACGGTCGCGCCAACTGGCACCATCAGTGGTGACGGCGCCAGCATCAGCGGCACTGCCGAAGCGGGCAGCACAGTAACCATTACCCTCAGCACGGGGTTAACGGTCACCACCACCGCCAACAGCAGCGGCAATTACACCTATACCTTTGATCGCAAGCAGACCAGCGGCGAGAACATCAGCGTCAGCGCCACGGACGCCGTCGGCAACGCCTCGACTCCGACGCAGGTCACCGCGCCAACGCTACCCATCTCAGCCAGCGATAACGTGGAGAATCTGGAGTTAACCTCTAATGCCACCGTCACCACCGAGCAACTCAGCGACTATGGTCTGCTGCTGGTTGGCGCGCTGGGCAACGTGGCGAACGTGTTGGGTAATGATACGGCAGCCGTTGAATTCACTATTCAGAACGGCGGCAGTGCAAATCTGGTGATCGACGCCAGCACCACCGGCGTCGTACTCTCGTTGCTGAATACGCAGGAAGTGGCGATCCAGAAATATGACGCCGCAACCAATTCGTGGACCACCGTCATCGACACCGCGCAAGCGCAGTTTGCTAATCTGCTGACGCTCGGCAGTAGCGGCGTCACGGTGAACGTGTCCGGACTGGAGGGCGGCACTTATCGGGTGCTGACCTATAACACGGCGCTGCTGGCGACCGGCTCTTATACCGCACTGAACGTCAGCGTCGAAGAGACCAGCGCCGGTACTATCACCACGACCACGCCGCAGACCGGCAACGTACTGAATAACGACAGCGCCCCACTGGATACCGTCGTCACCACCGTCACCAACGCCAATGGACAAAGCTTTACGTTGGGTGCCGGCAGTAACGTCATTCAGGGCATCTACGGCACACTGACGATTAATCAGGACGGCACCTACAGTTACGCGCTGAACCCGAACAGTCCGGCGTCGGTCATTGGACGCACGGAGAGCTTCACCTACACCATCAACGGCGGCGGCAACAGCGCCTCGGCGAAGCTGGTGATTACTCTGGGCAATGACACGCCGGCCAGCAGCGTGACCGCCGTGGATAACGTCGCCACCCTGCCCTACGACACCCATGTGGAGGCCATCAACAACGGGACGTCCTCGCAGGGCGGCTTTACGGTGGTGAACGTCAGTCTGGGCAACGTGCTGGATCTGGGCGTACTGGACAAACTGAGCAACCCGATCATTTTCGACGTTGAGCAGGGTTCAACGCGCACCATGACGCTGCAATCCTCCATTGGCGGCGTGGCGGTGGCATCCAGCTTCGATCTGTACATCTATCGCTTCAACGACGTCACCCAGCAGTTTGAACAGTGGCGAGTGGAGAAAAACTGGCTGAACGCGCCGCTGCTGGGCGGTCAGTCCGGCAAGCTGACGCTGAACCTGCCGGGCGGCGAATACCTGTTCCTGCTGAATCCGGCGTTTGGCATTACGGCGCTCACCGGTTACACCCTTAACGTGCTTGAGGACCATGTTTACAGCGTTGACAGCCTGACCACCACCACCCAGGGCAATGTGCTGAGCGATGACATCGCGCCCGTCGGTACGCTGGTGACACAAGTGAACGGCGTGGCGATTGCCGCAACCGGCACAACGACCATTGTGGGGACTTACGGCACGTTGACCATCGATGCCAAAGGTAACTACACCTACACCCTGAAAAGCGGCGTGGGCGCGGACGGCACCAAAACGCCGGACAGCTTCATCTACACGGTAAAAGCACCAAACGGGGATACCGATACCGCCTCGCTCAACATCCAGCCGACCGCTCGTCCGCTGGATGCCGTGAACGATGTCAGCGATACCCTGCTGGCCGCAGCGGTACAAGACACCACGAGCTATCTCGATTCCACCGTCGGCAGCGCCAGTTGGGGGTTACTCGGCAGGACCGGGAGCGGCAGCGGCACTTTTGACGTCGCGGCAGGCACCATTCTGAAAGGCGCGTCCATCGTCTTTGATGTCTCGACGCTGGTCACGCTGGGCAACCTGACCATCAACTGGTCGATAGTGGAAAACGGCGTGATCATTCGCTCCGGCACGGTGCCGGTCGCCAACATCACGCTGGGCGGCGCCACCGTGACCGTCAATCTGAGCGGGCTGGAACTGGATGGCGGCACCTATACCCTGAACTTCACCGGCAATAACACGCTGGCAGGCGCGGCAACCATTACGCCGAAAATCACCGGCACGACGGTCGATCTGGATAACTTCGAAACCTCCGGCACGCATACCGTCACTGGCAATATTTTTGACGGCAGCGACTCCGCCGGGGCGATGGATCAGTTGAACACCGTCGATACGCGCCTGACCATCACCGGCTTTAACGGCAGTACCGCCACGCTGGATCCTTACTCCAGCGCCACCACCACCATTCAGGGTCACTACGGTTCGCTGCAAATCCGCGCTGACGGTTCGTATACCTACACGCTGAACAACGGCGTGGCGCTCTCTTCCATCACGGCGAAGGAGACCTTTACCTACACGCTCAATGACACCCACGGTCATACCGACACCGCCACGCTGACGGTGGATATCGCGCCGCAGGTGACCAGTACCTCGCAAAGCGACGTGCTGGTGGGATCGGTGTATGGCGACACGCTGATCTACACCCTGCTCAACGCCAGTGATGCCACGGGCGGTAACGGCGCGGACACCTGGAAAAACTTCTCGCTGGCGCAGGGCGACAAGATTGATATCGGCGATTTGCTGGTGGGCTGGAACGGACAAACCGCGACGCTTGGCAACTATCTCAGCGTCAGCACCAGCGGCAGCAACACCATCATCTCTATCGACCGTGACGGAACAGGCAGTACTTATCACGCCACACAACTGGTGACCCTGGAGAATGTACAAACCACGCTGACGGAGCTTATCGAACAAAACCACATTGTGACCTGATAAAGGCCGCCAGAACGACCACACAACGACCCCGGGCGCACGTTCGCCCGGGGCAAAAAAAACACGTTCAATTAGGGAAGAAAGATGGGAAAACGACCGCTTACATTCTGGTGGCTGGTGGGAAACCTGTGCGCTGTCCCCGCTATCGCGGCCGGGGAGACGCCCCGCATCGCCCCGCAACAGTGGGTTGAACAACAGGAACTACCCGCGCTTGATGGCCCGATGCCGCTGAGCGGCGACAGCGCCGCCCCCGGCGAACTGACCCTCTCTCAGGCGGTCAATCGCGCCGTCAGCTGGCATCCGTCGATCGCGGAAGTGGTCGGCAAACTGTACGCCCAAATCCAGCAGGTCGATGTCGCAAAAGCCAAATACTATCCGCAGGTTAACGCCGGGATGAACAACGGTTATACCAACAGCTATTCCGACAGCGGATTTAGCCCATCGCTGGTGCTGTCACTGTCGCAAATGCTCTATGACTTTGGCAAAGTCGCAAGCCAGGTGCGGGCAGAAAATGCCGGTGTGGCGCAGGAACAGGCCAACGTGCTGGTGAGCATTGATACGGTCAGTCATGAAACGGCGACCGCTATCGTGCAGGTGCAGACCTGGCAACAGATGGTGGCGGTGGCAAAAGAGCAACTGGATGCCCTGAGCGCCATTGGCAGGCTGGCGAATCAGCGCAACGACGAAGGCGCCAGCTCGCTATCGGACGTGGTGCAAACCGATGCGCGTATCGAAGGCGCGCGCTCCCAGCTCGTGCAATATCAGGCCAACCTTGAAAGCTCGCAGTCGACGCTCATGACCTGGCTGGGCTGGAAAAACCTCAACGCCATCAGTAACGAGTTCCCGCAAAAGCTGAGTCGCAGTTGCGAACTGGCAAAGCCAGACGACAAGCTGGTGCCTTCCGTGCTCGCCGCCTGGGCGCAGGCTAACATCGCCCAGGCCAACCTCGACTACGCCAACGCGCAAATGACGCCGACGGTTTCGCTGGAGCCGGAGGTGCGGCGCTATCTCAACGATAACTACGCCGGGCATGAGTCCGTTGATCGCACCCAGTATTCGGCGTGGGTGAAAGTAGAGATGCCCATTTATCAGGGCGGAGGCTTAACCGCCCGTCGCAACGCCGCCAGCCACGCGGTGGAATCCGCCCAGTCGGCAATCCAGCGTACCCGGCTGGACGTGCGCAAGAAGCTGCTTGCGGATCGCAGTGAAGCGATGAACCTGGCGACCTCGTTACAGATCCAGAAGCGTCAGGAGACGTTGAGCGAGCGGACGCGCGAACTGTATCAACAGCAGTATCTCGACCTCGGCTCCCGACCGCTTCTCGACGTGCTTAACGCCGAGCAGGAGGTCTATCAGGCGCGCTTCGCACAGCTACAGACGGAGAGTCAGTTGCATCAACTGCAGCTTAACTGTCTGTACAACACCGGTCAGATGCGCCAGGCCTTTGGTCTGGAAAACCGCACGATCCAGTCAGTGGAGATCCAGCCATGACCCACGCCGACATCCCTGGCGACGAACGCATCACCGCACCGGCGCTGGCTAACTGGGCGCGGGCGATGAGCCATATCGCCGCCCATTATCGTATTGCCTGTTCTCCCGGCGCGTTACAGGCAAGCGCCCCGTGGTTCAAAGATAAACCAATGCCGCAGGCGCTCAGTCAACTGGCCCGCCAGGCCGGACTCTCATTTGAGCCGCTGGCCCCCACGGAACAATCGCTCACCCGCTGGCGTCTGCCGGTGGTGATCCAGCTCCAGGACGGTGAACTGGTGCTGGTAGAACAGTTTGATGGCGAAGACCAGCTTGACGTCTGTTTTATCAACGGCGAACTGCAGCGCAACCGGGTTTCTCTGCGCGATCTGCTGCCGACGATCCGTTTCATCATCGCCTTCCGCCCCCTTTCCGCCGTGAAAGACCGCCGGGTGGACGCCTACATCTCACGTTTCAAACCCGACTGGCTGAAAAGTCTGGTGCTGAAAGATCTGCGCCCCTATGGCCCGGTGATGCTGGCGGCGCTGCTGATCAACATCCTGTCGCTTTCCGGGATCATCTTCTCGATGCAGGTGTATGACCGGGTGATCCCCGCGCAGTCGTGGCCGTCGCTGTACGTGCTCGCCGCTGGTGTATTGATAGCCATGCTGTTCGGTTTTCTGCTGCGACTCGCCCGCGGTCACGTTATGGATCTGTTGGGTAAACGTGCCGATATGCGGGTGTCGGATCGCGTATTCAGCCACGCGCTGCGCCTGCGCAACAGCGCGATCCCGCGTTCTACCGGCAGCTTTATTTCGCAACTACGCGAGCTGGAGCAGATTCGCGAGATGGTGACCTCCTCGACCATCTCCACCATTGTGGATCTGCCCTTCTTTTTCCTGTTCATCGTGGTGCTGGCGATCATCGCCCCGCCGCTGGCGTGGATCGCTCCGGTCGCCGCGCTGCTGATGATCCTTCCCGGTTTGCTGCTGCAAAAAAAGCTCGCGGAGCTGGCGAATCAGTCGGCGCACGAAGCCACGTTGCGTAACGCCGTGCTGGTCGAAAGCGTTCAGGGGCTGGAGGATATCAAGCTGATGCAGGCGGAGAACCGGTTTCTGCAGCAGTGGAACAGTTATATCCGCATCACCGCCGAGTCCGGGCTGCGCACCCGCGAGTTGTCGCAGGGATTGATCAACTGGGGTGTCACCGTCCAGGGACTGGTTTATGCCGCGATGGTGATGTTTGGCGCCCCGCTGGTGATTGAAGGCACCCTGACAACCGGTTCGGTGGTAGCGGCCTCGATGCTCGGTTCGAGAATGATCGCGCCAATGGGCAATCTGTGCGGCGTACTGGCGCGCTGGCAGCAGGTGAAAGCCGCCAAAAAGGGGCTGGACAGCATTATGGAACTCCCCACCGAGACCCAGCGCGACGAAACGCTGGTGCATCAGGAGATCTTTCACGGCCACTATCTGTTCGAGAACGCGCAGTTTCGCTATCACAGTGAAGACCAGCGAGTGCCGCTGCGCATTAACCGGCTGGAGATTGCCGCCGGTGAACGCATCGCGGTGCTCGGGCGCAACGGTGCGGGCAAATCAACGCTGTTACAAGCGCTGGCAGGCGGTGTGGAACTGGTCGAGGGCGACGCGCGTCTTGATAACCTCAGCCTGACGCACATCGATATGGCCGATTTACGCCGTAATGTCGGTCTTCTCAGCCAGAATGCGCGCCTGTTTTTCGGCACCTTGCGTGAAAACCTGACGCTGGGCGCCCCACATGCCAGCGACGACGAGATTTTTACCGTGCTGGAAATTTGCGGCGCAGCCAATTTCGTGAAACGGCTGCCGAAAGGTCTCGATCACCCGATTATGGAAGGCGGCAACGGGCTATCCGGCGGTCAGCGGCAGTCCATCATGCTCGCCCGCATGCTGCTGCGCGCACCCAATATCGTCCTGCTGGACGAGCCCACCGCCTCGCTGGATGAGCATTCCGAACGCGAGTTTATTCAACGGCTGGGACAGTGGCTTGGCAATCGCACTCTGGTGGTCGCCACCCACCGCGTACCGGTACTTGAGCTGGTCGAACGGGTGGTGGTGCTCAAAGAGGGGCAACTGGTGATGGACGCGCCGAAAGCGCAGGCGCTGGGGCAAAGTCGAATGGCCGCGCAGGCCAACACGCGGGAGTGGAAAAATGAAAACCAGTCAGCCTGAGGCCCCTCTGGACGCGCTCGACGACAGCCGCGAGCGCGAATTTTCGGGTGCCAGCCGCATCATCTGGCTCACCGGTATCTTGTGTCTGCTCCTCGCAGTGTGGGCGTGGTTCGGCATTCTTGATGAGGTTTCGACCGGCACCGGCAAGGTGATCCCCAGTTCACGCGAGCAGGTATTACAGTCGCTCGACGGAGGGATCCTCGCCGAACTGATGGTGCATGAGGGCGATCAGGTCCAGGCGGGACAGGTATTGGCGCGGATGGATCCCACGCGCTCGGAGTCTAACGTTGGCGAGAGCGCGGCCCGCTATCGTGCGTCGCTGGCCTCCAGTCAGCGCCTGACGGCGGAGGTGAGCGACAAGCCGCTGGTCTTTTCTGACGAGCTGAACGCCTGGCCGGATCTGCTCGCCTCGGAAACGCGACTCTATACCAGTCGCCGCGCGCAACTCGCCGATGCGCAATCTGAGCTCAAAGAGGCGCTGACGTTGGTGAATAAAGAGCTGGCGATCACCGAACGACTGGCAAAAAGCGGAGCCGCCAGCCACGTTGAGGTGCTGCGTTTACAGCGGCAAAAAAGCGACATCGGCCTGAAGCTTACGGATTTGCGTTCGCAATATTACGTCCAGGCGCGCGAGGCGCTGTCCAAAGCCAACGCCGAAGTGGCCATGCTCTCGGCCATCATTAAGGGACGCGAAGATTCAGTGACCCGCCTGACCATTCGCTCTCCAGTTCGCGGTATTGTGAAAAACATTCAGGTCACGACCATCGGCGGCGTGATCCCGCCAAACGGCGAGATGATGGAGATCGTGCCAGTTGACGATCATCTGCTGATTGAGACGCGCTTGTCGCCGCGCGATATCGCCTTTATCCACCCCGGTCAGCGCGCGCTGGTCAAAATCACCGCCTACGATTACGCCATCTACGGTGGTCTGGAAGGCGTGGTTGAAACCATCTCGCCGGATACCATTCAGGACAAGGTGAAGCCGGAAATCTTCTACTACCGCGTCTTCATCCGCACCCATCAGGACTATCTGCAAAACAAGCTGGGACGCCGTTTTTCCATCGTACCGGGCATGATTGCGACAGTGGATATAAAAACAGGTGAAAAAACCATCGTCGACTATTTAATCAAACCGTTCAATCGGGCGCGAGAAGCGCTGCGCGAGCGGTAAATCCTTGAGGATTGGGCTGGAAAGGGCTGTCACAAGTCTGTTATACTTGTCTTAACACATTGGGGCTGATTCTGGATTCGACGGGATTTGCGAAACCCAAGGTGCATGCCGAGGGGCGGTTGGCCTCGTAAAAAGCCGCAAAAAATAGTCGCAAACGACGAAAACTACGCTTTAGCAGCTTAATAACCTGCTCTGAGCCCTCTCTCCCTAGCTTCCGCTCTTAAGACGGGGATCAAAGAGAGGTCAAACCCAAAAGAGATCGCGTGGAGGCCCTGCCTGGGGTTGAAGCGTTAAAACTAATCAGGCTAGTCTGGTAGTGGCGTGTCTGTCCGCAGGTGCCAGGCGAATGTAAAGACTGACTAAGCATGTAGTACCGAGGATGTAGGAATTTCGGACGCGGGTTCAACTCCCGCCAGCTCCACCAAATCATGATCCGGATACGTCCGGTGAAGTACAGAAAGCCCGCATGGCACAAGCCCTGTGGGCTTTTTTGTGTCTGTCGTTGTCCGAGAACATCCGGCTAAATCCAGAGAAAATTGGTACACGTTTAGGTACACGCTATACTGTGGTCCATTAAACGTGTACCAATTATGAAAGGGATCCAAACATGGCGCGCATTACACGCCCCCTCACTAATAACGAGATCCTTAAAGCTAAGCCCCGAGAAAAAGACTTCACTCTCCATGATGGTGACGGCCTGTTCTTACTCGTCAAAACATCTGGAAAAAAACTCTGGCTCTTCCGATACCAGCGTCCTGTAAGTAATAGCCGCACCAATCTGAGTCTCGGTTCATACCCTGCCCTTACGCTCGCAGCAGCTCGCCAAATACGCGACCAACATTTAGCTACGCTCGCGCAGGGGAAGGATCCACAACAGCAGCAAGAACAAGCGTCAGAACAACGCCAGATTGAATTAGACAGCATTTTCTCAACTGTGGCCGCTAACTGGTTCCAGATGAAAAGCAGAAGTGTCACAGAAGATTATGCAAAAGACATCTGGCGTTCTTTGGATAAAGACGTGTTCCCTGCTATTGGTGAGATACCTGTTCAGGAGATAAAGGCCAGAACGATTGTTGAAGCACTTGATCCAATCAAAGCACGAGGGGCACTGGAGACAGTTCGCCGCCTGGTACAGCGCATTAATGAAATAATGATTTATGCGGTTAACACAGGTCTGATTGATGCTAACCCGGCATCAGGTGTTGGAATGGCATTTGAGAAACCCAAAAAGCAAAATATGCCCACGCTACGACCAGAAGAACTGCCGAAACTGATGCGTTCCTTGGTCATGTCGAATCTGTCTGTTCCGACTCGCTGTCTTATTGAATGGCAGCTCCTGACCCTAGTGCGCCCTTCTGAGGCTTCCGGTGCTCGATGGAAAGAGATTGATCTCGAGGAAAAGCTCTGGACGATTCCAGCCGAACGGATGAAGGCTAAGCGGGAACACATAGTTCCTTTATCACCTCAGGCTTTAGATATTTTGGAAGTTATGAAGCCTATCAGTGCTCATCGTGAACATGTTTTTCCCAGTAGAAATGATCCAAAAAAAGCAATGAATAGCCAAACAGCCAATGCCGCTTTGAAACGTATTGGATATGGTGGCAGATTAGTAGCTCATGGCCTGAGATCAATTGCTAGTACTGCTATGAATGAAGCTAATTTCAATCCTGATGTAATTGAAGCAGCTTTAGCTCATACTGATAAAAATGAAGTACGAAGAGCTTATAATCGCTCAACATATCTGGTGCAAAGAAGAGATCTAATACATTGGTGGGGTTTATTTGTAAAACAATAATGGAGGGTTACCCCTCCATTATTTATAATTCAATCCCATTAACGATTGAGTAAATTTCCATTTTTACTAATGCAGGTAAATCATCAAGTAGACTGCTATTTTCATTAATCCATTGCATACAAGATAGCTCATCTAAATTATCACTTGTAATATACTCAGATATCATAACGGCTGACGTTCGTGAGAAACCTAAGCTAATCAGAGATATTTGCGTCTTTATACTTACTCCAAGTTCTAAAAAAACCCCTACATCATCAATGTATTCGACAAGGTCTGCCCGACCTTCAGAAATATAAAAATACCTTAATAGATCATTATAGCAAGAAAGTAATTTCGGGGCTTGATACCTAGCAACTCGCTCTACATCCTCCATAACGTTTCTTATTACAGAAGGTTCTTTGTATTCTTTCTTTTTCTTTTTAAAATAATCTATTCTTTCAGATATCAATCTTGCTAGCGGATATCCCCTCATCCATTTAATGACCAGTAGGGCAAGAACAAATGCACCTTTAGAATTATATCCTAACTCGATGCTCATCGTGTCAGATATACGTGTAAATGCTGCGACATATGAGGATAAAGCATCATCGCTTGACGGGTCAGCTAAGAGTAGGTTTTCTAAATTATCTTTATCACAGTCACAAAACCTATTCCACAAACTTTGCATTAATATTGGGCTAATGCCTGGATTACGAGTTACCACCTCAAGAGGGAAACTCAATAAATCCAATACTTCAGTAATTTTAGCATCCAATTCGTCTAAGTTTTCTAAATTATACTTTTCAATGTAAGGATTAAAAACCAGCCCATCATGAAGATAATGTGAAATACATAAATAACTAAGTAACCCCTGCAATTTTGGGTTTGCTCGTGTCATTCCATAATGATGAGGTGAGTCAATGTATTCGTAAATAGAATTAACCTCGTCATGCAGTGAGTCTGTCGCACGAATTATTTTAATATTTTTCTTACTAATTGGAGGAGTACCATTCCATATTCTTTCATTATTAGTGTCAACACAAATCACATTTCCTTGAAATTCTTTCCCCCATCGTCCAGCCCTACCGGCCAAATTCCAAAAGTCATCCTCTTGCATAGGTTTTCCACTACCTTTTTTAGGCCCGCGAATAAAAATATTTTTACAGGCCAAATTTACACCTTCTACTAGAGTGGAAGTACAAATTAAATATTTTATTTTCCCTTTACTAAATAACCTCTCGACCTCAGTCTTTATTATTAATGGCATATTCCCATAATGAAATGCAACCCCTTTCCTCAAAGTAACATTAAGCGCAAATCGTTCATGAATAACTTTCTCGCTTAACTCAATCAAGTTTAAAACATCTTCATCCTCAGTATCATAATTCAAACCATCTGCAATTTGTTTAGCCGTTTTTTCAGCATCAGCAGCGCCGTTTACATAAACTACATTACCTGAAGCATGTCTTCCCAGCGTAAGTGCGACAAAGGACAATCTTTTACTGTCCGAAGACGGCGTATTTTCTAAATCAAAATCCCCTATAAATTGCCGTTCGCCTCTGAAAAAAAAGTACATCCGCCATTTTTTAGGCGTATTTGGGCGTTGTTCCACCCAAATTAAATTTTGGTTAACAGTAACATAGCTACTTTTTATAACGCTTGTTTTTCCTTTATATGGTGCATCTGATAACAATAGTTCAGGGTTGGAAGTAAAAGGGCTAGCGAAAATAACTTTAATATGTCTATTCCTTGCACATGTCATTTCCAATACATACTGCAAGAATATACCTCGGAGAGAATCACCAATTTTATGAGCTTCATCTATTATTAAAAGATCTACTATCGGCTTTTCATTCAGAGAGTTATAAAATATATTAAGCCTTTCTTGAGTGAATATGAAAACATTTGTCTTAGAGTTGTCATAAGCAGTTCTAAGAGGCAAGGTTTGTATATTAATCACTCCGGTTCTATATGGGTCAAGTTGTGTTACGATAGACTCAAACACCTCACTAATTAATGCTCTCGTAGGTACCAGATAAACAATTAAACTTTTATCTCTTTTGAAAATATAGTCCTCCACCCATGATTCTAAAATGAAGGATTTACCAACTGATGTTGGAGCAGAGACACTTATCCATTCGTTTTGTTGAGCACTATCCCAAAATTCAGATTGAAATTTGTTTGCATAAATAAACTTATCATTTCCAATCTCTATTGTATGTTCAATTTTTCGCTTCATGGCTTCAAGCTGACCAGCTATAGGTAGCCTTTTCTCAAACCCCTCGCTCAGAAATCCTTTTTCTACTGCTAGCTCTACTGTAGCATTATTTGCCAAAGTATCTAAAATCAATGCGGCACTATCTTTTCTCTGCACATTAACAGAGTTAATTAAACAATATTGAGAAATCCTCAAGGCCGAATCTTGGCAGAGTTCATCATTTGATTGTGATAAAATACTTCCGCAGGTCAATAGATAGCTGATATCCAAATCAGAAATATCATTTTCATGAGATGCCCTAACAGAAGGGAATTGTCCAACTACTGATGCGATAGTTAGTTTCTCTAATTTCTTGATAAAACCTTTATTACGAACTAACCAATTAGGTAGATCTTTCATACTCATGTCACTCTCCTACCAGAGAGGCAACCAATGCCTTTCTAAAACTATCTACTGATGGAAACGGAATTAAAAACACATGTAATGATATCCCATGAATATTTTCCTCAACTATTCTTTTTTTATGCTATCTCTCCAAGTATCAATCTTGCTGCTAAACGAATCAGCCAATCCATTAATATTCAACTTATTGGGTTCAGATGGATAATCATCAATATCAAAACCTACCAAACAAATCCCTCGATATTCTAATTTATTAAATTCAGGCTCATCAGGATCCAAGAATTTTTTTAAGGCAATTTCTAGTTTAGGATCATCAACATTCATAAAGTCGCTGAGTAGTTGAATATCTCTTTCCTCCGCACTGCCACTACCAAATGAACTAGTAATCAAAGGAGATATGCTCTTCATGCATTTATAAATCGCCTGAGTTAAATCAGAATATAACTTTGACTCCCCCCAATACAAACACAATTTCTGGCTCTGATTGTCAACGCCTATATGTACGCCGTCTGCACCGTGGTAATGCATTTCTGGATTTGTTTTAAGGTTCATTTTGCAAATTATTTGTGGGAGTTTTAGGAATTTCTCCGCAAATAAGAACAGTATTAACTCCCCACCCTCACCACTATTTGAAAGGCTGGTAAACAATCCCATAGCCTGCATAAATAATTTAGTAATTTTAAGGGTTGATCCTGTATCACGCTGATATTGCATCGCCTCATTTATCTTTTTACGAGGAATTGAGTAGTCGATCACTTTCCCAACTAGAAATTGAATAAGTGCATTGATTTTGGGGCGTCCATTTCCATCTAAATTGATACAATGAAAGTGGCAGGATGCAGAAGTTCCCTCAATCAAATAATCTGATTTAATTTCATGAAAGTAGCTATAAATCGTATCGCCATCATCCCTTAACAACTTCTCTAACGCAGTCTGTAAAGCATCCATAACACATCCTATGCTGTAGCCCCCCAATCGTGACTTAAAAGATAACTCTTATTGATTTTTAATGAAATAGATGGCGCGCAATGCTCTCCCCGCCACGCCTGCCCGCTTTATAGGGCAGTTTTTATGCAGGTGCATGAACAGGCTCAGGCCGCGCCGGTACTGGCGTGGCGGGGGAAATAAAATACGGGAATTTGCATGCAAAACCATGCACCTTATGGATGCATGGCTTTTTTCGGGAAAAATAGCGGAATTTTCGGGGATTTTTTTGCGTGCTACCGTGCGGCCAGTTCTGCACGTCGGCGGGTGTAAATCAGGTTCTGTGCCGGGGTGAATTTCTGGCGATTATCATCCCGCGAGGCCGCATCAGGCCTGAATCCGATGGCCGTTAAAATATCGCTGTCCTGTGCGGAATAATTAATTTCATTTCCTGCGGCCAGCCAGACGGAAAGGGGTTCACGGAGATATACCATCGAACGGTCAAGCGCGCGATTTTTTATCATCGCGGGCTGGTTTTTAATCCCCATCAGCTCCGGTGCCAATGTTGCCGCCAGCACCAAAATTCTCCATCGGTGATTACCAGAGTCATCCGATGAAGTCCTAAGAGCCCGCACGGCGCAAGCCCTGCGGGCTTTTTTGTGCCTTCATTTTGTCCCGCGAAGTCTGATGCTAACTAATTAAATCCGAACCTTTTAGGCCCATTGATAGGCCCAACGAAATGCTCTATTGTTTTCGTTGGGCCTAAACGCATGGAGACTCCCCATGGCAAGAAAAACCAAACCATTAACCGATACGGAAATCAACGCCGCCAAACATCAGAAAAGCGTCGCAAGGCAACCCCATCGACTCTAAGCAGCCCTGCAATCACCTACTCCACTGTACGGTGGAGCTTCCTGTACCGATGGTAGCGTAAAATCAACTCAGCCAGGTCATCCTCCACCGCATAAAAATAGGCCTCCGGCACATCGAGCACCGCCGCTATCTTGCGCACCAGCCGAAAATCGGGCGCATGGACTTCGTTCTCATATGAACTTATACGCGCACTAGCCGACTCTTCATCCAGCCCGGCGCGCACGCCGAGCTCCGCTTGTTTCAGGCCTGCATTTATTCTGGAAATTTTTAATCGCTTACCCATCACGGCTTTGGCCCAGCCTCTGTTCAGAAACCAGAATTATCGCTCTCCCTGTCAGGTCAATCTTCAAGTTTAACCATACTAATTCAATGGATACTTGAATTTACATGAACTAAATAACAGTTTTTAAGAACCAAACACCCCATCATGATGCGGTCAAACCGGCATCGTCACTCCGGCGCATCACGCCCCGCGCCGTGAGTGACAGAACGCATTACCGCGACACCTGACATGGAGAGTTGTTTATGCCTGTTGAATTACCTATGCCCGTCCTTTCGACGGCAGCAGGAGGACATCCGCTGAAAATCGGCCCTGCTGCCTGTCTTATCCCTTTCACGCTCACCGTAAAAACCGGGCCACCACGCCCCGCGCGCTAAAGCCAATAACGGTTTAAGCGTTTCACCGTTTCATAAGACCCAAAAATTAACAGGCTCAACGACGCCTGCGGCCCCGCCTTCGCATCGTCCAGCCTGCCATGCATCACACATAAGGGAATTAACGATGGAAATCAGTAACATGTTTCTCAAAAACGATGATGTTGCCACTGACGATAATCTGGCCTGTTCCGGGCTGGATGAACCCCATGAACGCTACTTTGGTGCAGTCAGCGCGCCAATTATCCAGACCAGCCTGTTTGTGCAGAAAAACTACCAGGCCTACTGCGATGACATGCAACATGAAGCCGAGCGCTATATTTATTCGCGCGGGTTAAATCCGACGGTACAGATGGTGGAAGATAAGCTGGCAAAGCTTGAACGCGGCGAGGCCTGCCGCTGCTTTGCTTCGGGAATGGGCGCCATCAGCGCGGTGTTGATGGCGAACCTCAACCACGGTGATCACATCATTCTGGTCAACAACGTCTATGGCCCGACTCAGGCATTAGTCCGCCAGATGGCGGAAAAATTCGGCGTGAAATACGATATTGTGCTTGATGGAACGCTGGAAAGTATCGCCCGCAAAATCACTCCCGCCACCCGGATGATTTACACCGAATCGCCCGGCACCATGACGATGAACATTGTCGACCTGGCAGCCATTGCCGCGCTTGCCAGGGCGCATAACATTACCACCGTTATCGATAACACCTGGGCCACGCCACTGTTCCAGAAGCCATTGACGCTCGGCTTCGATATCGTCATTCACTCCTGCACCAAATATCTCGGCGGTCATAGCGATTTAATTGCCGGGGCGGTGATTACCTCCCACGAGCGTATGGCCGCCATCCGTGACTTCTCCCACCAGTTGCTGGGCGCGGTACTGTCGCCGTTCGCCGCCTGGTTGCTGTTACGTGGGCTGCGTACGCTGCCGGTGCGGATGCCTCGCCATCAGGACAATACCCTACAGGTGATTGAGTACCTGAAAACCCGCCCGGAAGTGGAAAATATCCGCCATCCCAGCCTGGTAACCCCGGCGCAGCAGTCCATTATCCGCAGGCAGATGTACGGTTTCTCCGGTCTCTTCGCCTTTGAAATTCGCGGCGGAAATTTCGAAACGGTGAAACGGTTTATCGACGCCTGTCGGGTATTTAAGGTCGGCTGTAGCTGGGGTGGGTACGAAAGTCTGATTATCTCCCCCAACCGGGGCTACAACGAGCCTGCGCTCGCTGCCGACAACATCGCCTCCGGCCTGATACGCCTGTCCGTAGGCCAGGAAAGCCCGGCTCTGCTGATTGCCGACCTGGACGCCGCCTTCGCCGCCATCGCGGATATGTCTAAAGGAGATAAATGATGGATGCCAGGAAAGAACCGTCATTCGGTTCCGCTCTCTGCCTGCTGGCGGTGATATTCTTTATCTTTGCCATCGGTATTGGCCTGCTGAACTACCCGGTCGAGTTCACGCTGCTCTGCATCACTGCCGTCACCTGTTCCTACGCCCGTTACTACGGCGGAAGCTGGAGCGAAGTGATGACATCGCTGATCGGGAAAATCAAGGATGCGGTGCCTGCCATTTTGATCCTGTTGTCCATCGGAATGCTGATTGGTTGCTGGATGGTCTCCGGCACTATTCCACTGATGGTCAATTACGGGCTGGCCGCCATCAATCCGGCATACCTGTACCTGACAGCGTTTCTGGTCACCGTCTGCATCTCCACGTTTACCGGCACCTCATGGGGAACGGCGGGCACCATCGGCGTGGCGCTTATGGCTGTTGCCTCGGCGATGGACGTATCACTGCCGGTGACCGCGGGAGCGGTGATATCAGGGGCCTATTTCGGCGACAAACTCTCACCGCTCTCCGATACGACCAACATGGCCGCCATTGCTGCCGGAGCCGACCTGTACCAGAGCATCCGCAATATGCTCTATACCGCGCTGCCAGCTTTTGCGGTTGCCTGCTGCGGATTTTACGCCCTGGGCAGTCACCTTCACGGCGGCACCGGCGAACAGATGGCGGCCATTGCGGTAATGAAATCAGCGTTGTCGCAGTTGTTCTGGCTGAACCCGCTGCTGCTTTGTCCTGCGTTGCTGGTGTTTGTCGGGGCCATCAAAAAATGGGACTCGGTGATTGTGTTGGTTGCCTCGGCGCTGTCCGGCATCGTGCTAGCGGTACTGTTTCAGGAAATCACGCTCACCGATATCATCAGCGCGGCCATCAACGGTTTTAAATCAGACATGCTACCCGGCCTGCACGGGATGGCGCTGGATGAGGCGACGAGTCGAAACATCAACGTACTGCTCAACCGGGGCGGCATGTACTCGATGACCGGCCCGATAGTGGTGATGCTGTGCGCGTTTATGTTCGCCTCGGCACTGGACGTGTCGGGGGCGCTGGCGGTCATTCTCAGAAGCCTGGTGAAAAAGCTTAATACCATCACCCGAACCCTCCTCGCGACTATGCTGACCAGTTCGGTTCTGGTGGCCTGCACCGGCAATGCGGTAATCAGTTTCTTTATCGTCAAGAGCATGTATGACCCCTGCTATAAGGAGAAAAATCTCCATATGGTCAACATGTCACGCGCCATGGAGTCCGGCGCCACGCTGCTGGAAGGGTTGTTTCCGTGGACAATATCGGGGATGTTTATGGCGAAAACCCTCGGTGTGGCGACGATGGATTACGCGCCGTATGTGCTGTTTAATCTGTCATGCCTGCTGATAGCCATCATATTTGCCATCATTCCTCGCTGGACGAGCTTTGGCACCCGATATGTGGCGACACCGGTATAACTATCACACGGCCTGCACATCAGGCCGTTTCCCTCAACCTCTGACAAAACACAAAACCAGGCAACACTACAACACTACAGGGGGCGAATCCTGCCGTCTCACTCGCTCCGTTTTGGTTGACCGCGACAATCCTGTAAACAACACTCACGTTACGACAACACTGTTTGCAGATTATCCACCGTCGGAAACACTTCATCGGAACCGTATATACCGCCAGATTCAGGCAGAAACAGTTTATCAAACGCGTGAATATCAGGTGTATTCACCGGAGGTGAGAATGTAATATCCATTTCGGAATGCTTCAGATAATAAGCTAGCATGTGCATGGCTTCAGGGTATTCATCCCGTATGAATTTGATTAAAAAATGCTGATAATGTGCAAATTCGAAAACCCTGCTAACATTCAATTTATTTATGGTGTAATAGTAATGCACGTAGACCGTTTTCGTTTTCATACCTAATATGCCAGCTATTAGTTTATAATTCAGTCCGAGGCAGACCAGATACATAATGCTGGCTTGCCTGTCCGTTAACTTTGGATCAGAAAACGCGTAGTGCACTGCATCTGTCTGCACATTCTTTAAAATCGCGCTCAAATAATTGATAACATATCCTGCTGAGTAGGTTATATTGCAGGATGGATACCTGGATATGCAGCTTAAGGTACTATGATTACCTTTTAATACGATCACGGGTATTTCCGGGTGTTGATGGCTCAGCAGGTACAATGTGTTTATATTAGCTTTAGCCGACGCTGGTGTGCTGAAATCCAACAGCGCAGCCGTTGGACATTCTTCCTTAAAGAGGTCGCTTAAATCGGTAGTATCAGGGGATACTATCGACCTTTTGCAATTACCCAGCGAACGTAAAGCAAAGTGTAAATAAACATTCTCAGTAAACAAGAAATAACACATTACAACCTCGCGATATAATATAGTCAGTCGTCCTGATATCGTTATCAAGCAGACAATAAATGATTAATAAATAACTTGATCAGCATCACTGTGATTCCCAGCGAAGCTACTTTTTTTGTTCGTGTATAAAATATTAACTAGATTTTCTCTGACATAATAACCTTTAGACTCTACCCGCATAATGAAGTCCTCAGTCACGCCTACCGAGTTTAACTTAATTTTTAATGCGTTCATTACCTGCCATAGGCGTTGGTTGGATGAACTTAATCCGTAGTTATCCCAGACATTTAACAAAATGTCAGAATTACTAATGATATTCCCTTTCGCATTTTCCAGTAAATAGACTAACAGATGAAACATTGTTTCCCTGAGAGTAACAGGGGAATAGCTGTGGGAACGAATGTTTTTATCCACATTGACCAGCATTCTTTTATTAATGTCAAAATAGACATCAGGTTCGATGTAATATCCAAAAATAGTTTTATCCATGGCATCTATCTCTATAAAGTACTGATTAACGCATTGCGATGTACTGACAAGCATATGCCCTTACTTTTTATGCGCATTCTCATTAAAAACAATTAGATTGGCAAACAAATAAGACATCTACCAAACCATAAAGCTAAAACGCTGCC
The DNA here is from genome assembly GCF_000981805.1 of Citrobacter amalonaticus Y19. Lineage (NCBI taxonomy): Bacteria > Pseudomonadati > Pseudomonadota > Gammaproteobacteria > Enterobacterales > Enterobacteriaceae > Citrobacter > Citrobacter amalonaticus. The sequence goes on from NZ_CP011132.1 coordinate 3,140,399, forward strand.
GGAGAACTCAATAGCAGATCTTTATGCTATAGCAGGTCAATAGCATTCTGTTCAGATCGGTTAATGATCCCAAAGAGACTCACCATAAGGCATTGACCATTAAAAAAAACACTCAACCATAATTGATCTATTTGCCGGTATTTTTAGCATGATCAACTATCCAGACTCGCTTCTTTCAATTTAACCCTATAACGACTAAGACTTTTCAGTCTGAAGATACGTTCTCACCGCGGGCTACCAATCTATTGGCGTGAGTTATATTAGCGGTCAATTGCCAGGCAAAAAAATGAATTAGATAAAATCAGAGTTAAAGTAGAGTGTAAGAGAGGTGTGCATTCTGCCTGCGGACAAAGGTGATTTTTATTATCTCTTTATATTTCATATGGTTAATGTCATAAGGCGCCTGTAGAGAGACTTTTACCACATTGATAGCTTCATCTTATTCAAGGAAGGCTATACTATTGATAACAAAATCTAAATTACATTTTTATTTTTTATAAAGTTATAATTTTCATATACATAGAGTCTCTCCATGCCAAACCGGTACATTCTTGACGATCTGATTGAGTTCCTGCCTGACAAGTATCAGTTAGTATCCCGCCATAGTTCGAACCTCGCCATTACCCTCAATGTTCCGGCAAGTCGTTGCCTCCAGCTTTTACTTGAACGCCGCCACGACCTGGTTCCTCAAAATGATTTTTACCCTTATGTCTGGGGAGATGAGGGCGCATCCGTTCCTGTGAGCACGCTTTATCAGAACATTTCTTTATTACGAAAGGCGCTTAAGACCTTTTCTGAGGATGGGGATAAGATAATCCAGACGGTTCCCAAAAAAGGGTTCTTACTTGCGAAAGACGTCAACGTTCAGGAGATAGACTTAACCGACGATGTTGACGAGGTAGAATCTGCATTGCCGGAAATTCCCCACTCTACGGCTCAACAAAGCAGCACTACCGCAGAAAAAAGCGTCTTTAAGAATCAATATCCCCTTAAGCTTTTCTTTCTGATAAGCGTACTGGTGTTATCCATTGCCGCTGGGCTTCAGCTATTTTTATGGGGATTACCCACCGCGTTAAACGACATTTACACGCAGAAAATGAACATATCGGGTTGTTCTGTTCATACCAATTATAAATTTACGACAACGGAAGTCAGCAAACAGATCAACGATAACAACATTGATTGTAAACAAACACCCTATGTGTATTTATACACGGCCAGCCTGCAATTCAATATTCATTCATCATTGCTGTTGTGCAAACATCCGCTGGAAAGTGACTTACCGTTTGACTGTACGACTTACAATATTCTGGGAGATGCGGCACGATGAATCAGAAAGTACTTAATGTCGCCATGAGTCTTATCATTGGCCTTCTGGTGATCGTCAATATCTACCTTTATCATCAACACCGGCTTCTGGCACATTTCGAATGTCAGGGATACACCACCGTTAAAAATGAAAACTATATCTTTAGCATGAGAGCATTTCACTCTATTGATGGTAAATCAGGTCAAACCGTTATCGAAGGAGAACTGAAGAAAAGAAACGGTGAGAGTTTGGGCTATGTACAGAAGGTGGCCTCTTATGACGCCGAACAGCGAGGTTCCAGGGTCTATATCAAGAACAACTCAAATGCTGAGATTGGAAATCGCTCAGAACTAGACCCGATACTCAAAGATTTACTGCCAAGTTATTTCTTTTACCATAACTCAAAAAACACCATTACCGTTTATCCGGCAGGTGATGGTGGGTATCTGATTGGAAATAATCAGTATATCTATTTGTACTGTGCTAAATAGTCGCACGCTGGTATTGTGCTAACGGCTAAAGGCATCCGGCACATGATCTATCGGTCGTGCTGTTTATTTATTGTGAAATATCCGTTAAAGATAATCGTTATATTTTCATCCTAAATTCATAATTAAAAAAATACAAAATGCTGAGTTATCCAGAGACATGATATCTCATGCAACAAAATGGCCCTTTCAGACGAACATGTCAACAACAGTGCTTCCCTCCCAACAAAACCTGCACCAATCTCTGTAAAAAATGAAAACGCAATATTTCATGCTGAGGATAGTGAATTTCAGCTACTCATTTGTATAAAAAAATCAATTTCGCTAGCATTCTGGTATTGGAAATCTCAACTTTTCTCTTAATCAATATTTATTGAGGGAAAGTTCAATCCATTGAGGATTAAGGTTATACCAATATCGTTTTAAGAATGACATGGACACTTGTTTATAGCGTTTACGCTTGATGGTCATCATTTGATGAGTGCCCACGCACGCATCGGACGATAATCAAATATAACGTTCTCTATTACAAGGCAAACATGGAATGTATGAAATATAAATCAACATGGAGTTACTATGAATAAATATCTTCTGGCATCCGTTATTGCATTAAGTGTAAGCAGCGGGATTGCCCAGGCTGCTGACGGCACAATTACGTTCAACGGTCTTGTCACCAGTTCGGCATGTACCGCGATTGCGTCTGTTACTGCCGATACTACGGGGACTCCAGGCACCGCCGTTCTGACACTGCCAAACGTCTCAACCGCTACCCTGAACGCCGCCGCCGGGACTTACGCCGGTCAGACGCCATTCTCCATCCAGCTTACCGGATGCGAGGCAACGGTGGCACTGAGTAACGTGCGCGCACTGTTCACAACAACCGGTGCAACCGGAGGCGCTATCACGAACACCGCAACAGCCCCTGTAGCAGCGAACGTGGCTATCGCCATTATGCAACAGAACGGCACGACGCAAATCGACGTGAACGGCGGTTCGGCAAGTGATCCAGGCGTGGCATTACCAGCAAGCGGCTCGCCAGGGCCTGTAACGCTGAATTATAAAGCAGCCTACAAATCCCTGAGCACTGGGGTGACGTCAGGTAACGTCACCGGCGTTGCCGACTTTGTCATCTCCTACTTCTGATAGGTCAGATAAGGTCTGATGTAGATTATCTAAACCACCACGGCAAAATTTGCCGTGGTGGTTATTACTCCTAAGTAACAAAAGAAAACGACTATGCCAGCTTACTATTTCTCTATCCCCGCTTATCGTGTTTTATCTATGCTGGCAGCTTCGATTTTGTTGTCGTTTTCCTCATGTATCAATGCAGAGGAAAACGACAGTGAATTTGAGAGTGAATTTTTACGCCAGGATAAAAATGGCGCGACCCCCGATATATTTCTTTATAAAAATACGCTGGCACCGGGGAAAAAAAAGGTTGAGGTGGTCGTGAACGATCGCGTAGCGGATATTTACGAGATCAACTTTATCCCTCAGGCAAAAGACAAGCTGGTTGTTCCCTGCCTGAGTCGTCATCTGTTAAACGAACTAGGCGTGAAAACAGAGCTTTATGATGACTGGCAAACGCCAGAAAAAGAGCCGCCATCGGACGGGAGCTGTGAAGATTTAGCGCAGCGCATTCCTGCGGCTGCTGTGTTTTACGATGATGCGCACCAGCAGCTCAGACTGACTCTGCCGCAGGAAGCCGTAAACAGTTCGCGCTTTCAAATGATCTCTCCAACAGAGTGGGATGATGGCACCCCGGCATTACGAACCGCTTACAATGGCTATTTTTATAATACCCGCCCAAAAAGCACCAATAACGAAGGGAATAACAGCAGTTCTAATAATAACGCCTTTGTCAGTCTGAGTAGTATTGCCAGTGCGGGTGTGTGGCGACTTTATAGCTTTGATACGTTTAATAAGAATAGCCGCGAGGGCTGGAAAACTAACCACGACAGACTGTATGCCGAACGCAATATTATCGCATTGCAATCAAAAATCTCTGCCGGGGATATCTATACCTATACGCCCAGCAGCATTATGGGCGTTATTCCGCTGCGCGGTTTCACCCTCGGTACCAATGAAAGAATGCTGCTGGAATCGCAGTTCAGCTATGCGCCGGTCATCAGAGGCGTCGCCCGCACCAACGCGCGTCTCGTGGTGCGCCAGCGTGGCAATATTATTTACAGTAAAACCCTGACGCCCGGTGCTTTTGCCATTGACGACCTGTATACCGGACAGATCGGTGCCGATCTGGACGTCACGGTTGAAGAAACTGACGGTACAGAGCAGAAATTCACCGTACCGTATACCGCACTGCCAAATATGATCCGCCCCGGCGCCTTTCGTTACAGCCTGTCGATGGGGGAATATCGCGACAGCCAGTCTGATAAGCCATTAATGGCAGCGCTGAGCATTGAGCGTGGATTTGAAGCGCTTACGCTGAATGTCTCCAGCCTCGGGTCAGAGCAGTATCAGTCTCTGGCGATGGGGGCGGCGTGGAATATCGGTAATATCGGTGCGTTTTCGTTAGATCTCGCCCAGGCGCGTTATCGCTATGATTACGCCACCAGCACCCATGACACCAGCACCAAAAACGGTAGCGCGGTTCGTTTGTTATATGCAAAACAGTTTGATCAGACCGATACTGGCCTGCGTATTTTAGGCTATCAATATCGTTCAGAACATTTTCTGTCTTTCTCAGAGTTTACTAGCCGAAATAATCACTCGGGGTATGACTATGACAGCGATTATGAAACAGGGGATAGCCTGTGGAATAAGCGTCGTCGCAGCCGGCTTGAGGTCAACATCAACCAGGGCCTGCAAGACTATGGCAGCCTTTATCTTTCGCTGAGTCAGGATCGCTATTACGGCACGTCTGAAAAGAGCACGTCAGCGTCCGCCGGTTATGGTTTTATGGTGGGTTCAACCAGCGTCAACCTCGCCTATACCTACAGTAAAAATGGCAGCGGCGACAATGACAACTCGCTCAATCTCGGCGTCAGCATCCCTTTACGCTGGGGCGAACGCGAGAGGAACTATAACTCGGTGAGTTATAACCTGACGCGCAATAAAGATAACCGCTACAGCCAGTCAGTCGGAATTTCCGGCGGGCAACAGGACAGCCCGCTGTCTTATGGCATTAATGTGCAACGGGATACCAATAATAAACTCAGCGAATCGGCGTCATTATCCCATAACGCCAGTTTTGCCACCCTGAACTCATCGGTCAGCCACAGTAATTATGCTGACCAGTTCTCAGCCGGTATTTCCGGCGGTGTCGTGTTGTACAAAGGCGGTCTGCTGCTCGCCCAAAGAATGGGTGACACCATCGGCATTGTGGAAACGGATGATGCACCTGATATCAGCGTCTCTGGTAATAACAATGTCAGAACCGACCGCTGGGGGCGTGCCGTCGTGACGTATCTCAGCCCTTATCGCTATAACACCGTCAGTTTAGACACCCAAAATGCGCCGAATGTGGAACTTAAGGAGTCGACGAAGAAAGTGGTACCGACCGAAGGCGCGGTGGTGCTGCTCCGTTTTGCTACACGCAGCGGGCGTCGTGCAATGGTGGTCATTAAGAGTCCACACACGATTCCGGTCGGCGCAGTGGTCACCGTTGAAGGTCAACGTGAAGAAGCCAGCATTGTGGGTAATAACGGACTGGCGTATCTGACGGGGCTGGATGCACGCAAAGATGAGCATCTGATAGTGACCTGGGGGCGTGATAAGCAGTGTCAGTTTACGTTACCAAAATTAAATACCGATAAACCTGAATCGCAGTGGCACCAAAAAATCACGGTGAATTGCCAGTAATAAACAGGGCGTTACCCGCGCCTGTTCAATGAATTATTCAAGAGAGTAGAATTATGTTGTTAAAGACCATTAAACATTCACTGTTAATCAGCGCTGCACTGAGCTTTTTAATTCCGGTACACAGCTGGAGTGCCGTTCGTCCACAACTGACGCGTATTGTGGCTTATGCCGACGATAAAGAAACGCCAATTGAGATCGTTAATGAAAGCCAGGAACCGTATCTGGTTCAGTCGTGGCTGGAAGATTTAAAAGGCAATGAAAATAACCTGCCTTTAGTGTTAACCCCGCCCGTGATGAAACTCACCGGAAAACAGGAAGGGAAATTACGTCTGGTTGTTTTACCGGGTGAAATTCCACAAAACCGGGAGTCGGTATACTGGTTGTCGATCCAGGAAATTCCGCCGAAAGCCAAAGACAACGAGAATAACAAGCTGGTCCTGGCGATTCGCAGTCGATTAAAAATATTCGTCCGCCCGAAAGGACTGGACAGCGGTAAGGCTGCGGAGGCGGTGAAATCGCTGACCTGGAGCGTTGAACGCGAAGGCGGTGCGGCCTGGCTGAAAGCAACCAACCCTACCCCTTACTACATCAGCTTCGGTCAACTGTCCCTGAAAGCGGGCGGCGTAAACGAAACCCGACTGGAAGACAAAATTGAAATGCCCGCGCCAATGAGCAGCCAGCGTTATAGCGTGCCGAAGGGGTTAATCGGTAAGTCTGCCACCCTCACCTACAGCGCAATTAATGATTTCGGCGGAGAGACCGGCGTGCTGACGACTGAGGTACGGTTATGACTAAACGAATCTGCAAATATATAATGCCAATATTGGTTCTTAGCGGAATAAGTCGACTGGCAAGCGCTGATATCGTTCCTTCTCAACCTTTTTACTGGAACAATAATACAACGTTGCAAAGAGCGAATTGCAGCGTTTCATTTACCGGACAACAGCCATTTTCTCAATCCAGAACCCTGATAGTAGACGATAATCTTGCCAATGGTGCAACGCTGTACAGTTGGGATTACGGCGATTTTGTTCCTAATGTTACTTTTCGCTGCAATAGTGGCTCGGGTGGTTCATATTACTATGACTCCAACTCATATCAAATAACAAGCACCGCAGCTGCCAATAATATTACTGGGGGATTGGGCATACGATATAATACATTCAATAGCGCAACACAAACATTCTCAACAACCAATCCAGGCATTGGCCTGAAGCTTTATGTAAAACTTGTAAGTTCTGGATCCACTCAAACAGGGTATACACCAGCATTTGCATATTGGGGTTCGTTGTCTGTATACAACTTTGGCTGGTCGCCAGGCATAGAGTATCCCGTCAGTTCACTTACAAATAGCAATGTTATATCTAGCACATTTCAACCAATATACAATACTGGAAGCAAGCAGTTTACATTTAATGGCAGCGATCATTATGCAATTTATGCTGTACGAGGAGAACTCGTAAAAATAAATAACATACAGGCATCGTCTAATTTATCACTTAGCTCAGGTTTTGATTTTGTTTCGTATTTTAGTGGATGTGACCTGCCCCCACGATTAGATACAACACTCAGTTAGTAACGTCGGAATCTTCATTCTCAGAATGACCCTTTCTCCAGCCCGCTGCAAATTCAGACGGTGTCTGATAATTCAGCGTGGAGTGCGGGCGGCATTCGTTATAATCCTGCCGCCAGTCATTAATAATTTTCCTGGCATGAACGATATCGCTGAACCAGTGCTCATTCAAACATTCATCGCGAAATCGTCCGTTAAAGCTCTCAATAAATCCGTTCTGCGTTGGCTTGCCCGGCTGGATTAAGCGCAACTCAACACCATGCTCAAAGGCCCATTGATCCAGTGCACGGCAAGTGAACTCCGGCCCCTGGTCAGTTCTTATCGTCGCCGGATAGCCTCGAAACAGTGCAATGCTGTCCAGAATACGCGTGACCTGAACGCCTGAAATCCCAAAGGCAACAGTGACCGTCAGGCATTCCTTTGTGAAATCATCGACGCAGGTAAGACACTTGATCCTGCGACCGGTGGAAAGTGCGTCCATGACGAAATCCATCGACCAGGTCAGATTGGGCGCCGCCGGACGGAGCAGCGGCAGACGTTCTGTTGCCAGCCCTTTACGACGTCTTCTGCGTTTTACGCCCAGGCCACTGAGGTGATAAAGCCGGTACACGCGCTTATGATTAACATGAAGCCCTTCACGGCGCAGCAACTGCCAAATACGACGGTAGCCAAAACGCCTGCGCTCCAGTGCCAGCTCAGTGATGCGCCCTGATAAATGCGCATCAGCAGCCGGACGGTGAGCCTCATAGCGGCAGGTCGACAGGGATAAACCTGTAAGCCTGCAGGCACGACGTTGCGACAGACCGGTCGCATCACACATCAACATCACGGCTTCCCGCTTCTGGTCTGTCGTCAGTACTTTCGCCCAAGAGCCACCTGAAGCGCCTCTTTATCCAGCATGGCTTCGGCAAGCAGCTTCTTGAGTCTGGCGTTCTCTTCCTCAAGCGACTTCAGGCGCTTAACTTCAGGCACCTCCATACCGCCATACTTCTTACGCCAGATGTAAAACGTGGCATCGGAAATGGCATGCTTGCGGCAGAGTTCACGGGCGGGTACCCCAGCTTCGGCTTCGCGGAGAATACTGATGATCTGTTCGTCGGAAAAACGCTTCTTCATGGGGATGTCCTCATGTGGCTTATGAAGACATTACTAACATCGGGGTGTACTAATCAACGGGGAGCAGGTCAGATGGGGTACTAGTGCTTCCAGCGGTACAAGCTCTGGAGCACCGACCTCCATCATGGGTTCCGGCGGGATAACAGTGATAAAACCTACCTGCCGATTACGAGGAGCAACTCAATATCAGGTAAACCTGGGAACCTGGACCGATGTGGCAGGCAGAAATACAGGGGTTTTACCCGCTTATGGCACCGTAAAACCGATTAATCTTAATATTGAATGTTCTGGAAAACTTAATAATGTGAAATTTAGCTTTCAGGATGCCAGTTCAGGCGGGTTAATTAACCGAAATATCTCCGTGTATGACAGCGGCGGTCAGTATATTGACGGGTTAGAAATCGAGATGTCTTATAACGGTAGCCGAATTGATGTCAATACTACCATCGCACCTTATCCCAGTTTTCCCATCAGTACGGGTAGCAAAGGACAGGTTAAAGCAAATACGCAGGATCTCAGTTATAGCAGTCAGGACACCGCTCAGTTTGGTGCGCGATTTGTCCAGCGCGGCGCCATTAAACGTAATGGTGTCAGTTATACCGGACCGGTGACGGGACAAGTTAATATGACAGTCACCTATGAGTAATTTCGCCAGTTTACCGCTGTATCAACGCGACGGGCTTTCCACGCCCGATTTCGCTTTCGCCCATGCGGGCGATCGACGCAATCTCACTCCCTGATCGTATCCCTATGACATAAATCAGGTTCGCTATTTATTTACGTCATTAATAAAGGATAAATTGTCCGAAAACGGACTTTCAGCAGTTTTTGACTTGTATTCAGTGATGCCAGTCGTATTATTAGAAGGATTAAATGCATTCTATTTTTACCTTTTATTATCAATAAAAGTACAACAACGCTTTATTTACAAATCAACCCCAAATAGCAGCCCGTCGTTATTTTAAGGATAAAATATGTACGTTCTGGCATTGGTTTTCGCACTTTCTGGCAACAATACAAAAAGTGAAGTTATTGGCGCCTTTACGGACTACTCACAATGCGAAGCGGCTTCGCAGGCCCATTCATCAAAAACCAAATGTTATTTTCTTGATCCGCAAAAAGGGATGCAGGAGGTGAACGTTTCAGACACGCCTCATTCAAATTGAAAGAATCCCCCTACTCTACGATGACCTTCACGTTAGGCTTCGACAGAAGAATTTTTATCAGTTCGGTGAAGTTGACCGGTTTAAAGAAATAGTAACCCTGCTGAAAGGTAATATCGTTGCGGTTCAGGTAGTCAACCTGTGCTTTCGTTTCCACCCCCTCGGCAACAATACTTAACGACAGCTTTCGCGCCAGATCCAGCACACAATCCAGGATCCGGGTTGAATCCTCTTCTGCGTTAACCCGCGCCACAAAGCTTTGATCGATCTTGATATAATCAATGTGCAAATCATGAAGGTATGAAAGCCCCGAATACCCGGTACCAAAATCATCCAGTGCGATAACAAACCCATTTTCATGAAGCACATTAAGGGTTTGTACAAGGTGTTCATCAACATGCAAAGGCTCGCGCTCCGTCACCTCAATGACCAGGTTCAGATCTTTTCGCCTGAAACTCTCCTTGTATTTCAGGCATTCTGCAACAAATGTCGGGGACGAAATATGGGAAGCGCTAAAGTTTATTCCGACATGAAAGCCTTCCGGCAGTTTGCTGGCAATCGCGTTCATATTCGCGGCAACCTGGCTCATCAACCCCTGGGTGAGCGGAATAATCAGCCCCGATTTTTCTGCCACCGGGATAAAAGATGCCGGGGAAATATATCCCGCAGTAGGATGTTTCCATCTTGCCAGGACTTCTACCCCTCGCAGCGTGCCTTCTCTGCCATTCACCACCGGCTGATAAAAAGGCACAATTTCGCCTTTATTAATGGCCCTGCGCAGCGTTTCTTCCGGTGTGGTGCTTCTGTTTAAATACCGCTCGAGCGCATATCCCGCAAGACACGATATCAACATAATAAAAACGATAATGCCCATTCCCTGACTGATGAGTCGGTGCAAACTAAATAGCGAAGGTTGGGTGTATCTTACCGCGAAGGGATAATGGTCAGACTTTACGTAGCCAACATTCCGGTCTGACTCACTCACCTTAATCACATCCCCTGACAATCTCAGAACCGTGCTCCCGACCCTAAGCGCGTAGCTCACCCCTTTCAGCGGCGTACGCAAGGTGTCGCGAATATGTTGATCGCTGATGGTGACCACTATTCGCTTTTCTGCAAGCGGCGTCTGGTACAAAAGCACGGGTCGCTTGTTGACGGTACTTTTTGCCGACGCGAGCAACAGTTTGCTGTCGGGAAACTCCGGAAGATGGGTAAGCAACATACGATTGCCCGGTAACGACGAACACCATATCTCTCCCTGGCGAAAGATAAAGATAGTCCTGAGATGAGGCTGTAACGCCGCCTCCATGCCAAGCAGATACTGGCTTTCCTGGTCACAGCCTTTCAGGGCGATATTGCTGGCCGTATGGGTGGCGCGGCTCGCTTCATCAAGAATGACATCGACATCACTCACCACATACCGCGCGCCCGCAAGGCTGTTCGCTCTGGCTGAATACCAGAGCTGCGCGTTAAGAATGAAAACGCCAAAAACAAAGAGCAACAGGGCAACGATAATGGGGAGAAGAGTGTTACGCATTGTCAGCCCCGGGCGTTAGATGAGTGATTACAATGCCATTTACCCGCTTCATGTCGCGAGTCTAAAAAGCATGGTAGAAAGAACGCTAAATAACCATAGTCGCGGCGATATTTATTTCTCATCACCAGGTTAATTCTGCATGGGGTAATCCCGGCGTAACGCATGGATAAAAATTGATATTTTCTGCTTACAGTTTTTTCCTAAAGCCAGCCTCTCGTTCCGCTGTCATGCTTAATCACGCTAATAACGAATAATGTTAAGCGAGGATATTATGAAAAAGACCATGATCGCATTATCTGCACTTCTGCTGGCTTCACCGGTTTTTGCTGCAACCACACACGCAACGGATAATGACGTGGCTGCCGCGCATGAAAATGCGAATACCGCAAAAGAGAAACTGCACCAGGCGCAGAATCAGGGCGACGAGCAACGACTGAAAGCAAAACATACCGCCGAAGGTAAAAGCGACAGTCTGAGCAGTAAAGTCAGTGAAGGTTCGCAAAAAACCTGGAATAAAACCAAAGAAGGCACCGAGAAAGGCTGGAATGCCACGAAAGAAGGGACGGAAAAAGGCTGGAATAAGACCAAAGAAGGCGCCGCCGCCGTTGAGAAAAAAATCAGCGAGTAATCCCTTGCCGCCGACGCGGCGCTAATCCGGCCTGTGTTGGCGGGGCGATAAAACGCGTTAGCGTTGCCCCCCGACAACCGCCTCAATCCGTTCTTGCAGATAGGGAAAGAACGGATTCGAGGTGACACGCATTAACGTATCCAGCCCCACCAGCAGCGTGGCGGTCTCTCCGCGCAGCGCAATCGTGCCAATGCTCAACCCATAGCGATTCAACTCATCCGGCTTTAATCCATAAAGAGAATCGGTCAGTGGAAACGGCACCGCCACATGCGACAGCGAGTACATCTCCTGCGGCCAGGCGTCTCGTAATGGCTGAACCTGCACGTCACGCGCCCCGGCGAGCGTGTCACGCGCCACCACGGCCAGAGTTTCCGCCGTGGCGTTGGTCACCACCGTCGTACGGTAAGCACGCGGAACAGGCGGCAACAGCGTCGCTGCGGCGGTATAAGAAGTACTACGCAACAGTGGCCGCAGGTTAGCAGCCTGATTGATATCAAACAGCACCAGTTCGCTGCCATTTGGCCCCAGATAGCGATACAACGAGTCCACCACCGCCTGGGTGTTGACAGTAGAATCCATCACCGACTGAAAGGTCAGCACCGGCGGCAGATCGTGAAGTCGCGTATTCTGCGCATCCTGTACGATTTGCTGCTGTAGCGCTTTGGTCAGCAGATAAGACTGCCGCGCCGCATTCACCGGGAACGAATTGTATTTGAAGGGGTTATATTCTGGCGTGACGTTAAGCCACGCGGCTTTGGCAAAGGCGGGGAACAACGCCGGCAATCCCGCCAGTCCGGCAAAACGGGCGAAGGATGTGACGCCAATCATCGGCGACAACAGCACTACCTGACGTGGGCGTCGCAGCGCGGCGTCGTCCAGACTGTCCAGCGTGTATTTCAGCGCCAGCGCACCGCCGTTAGAGTAACCCACCAGATGCAGCGGCACTTCAGTACCCGCCAGTCGCGTTGCCTCACGGACCGCCAGACGCGTCGCGGCCAGCCACGCTTCCCAGTCGACCGCCGTTAGCGCTCCCGGCGCAGTACCGTGTCCGGGCAGGCGCGGCACCACGGCGATGAATCCCTGCTGCTGGTAGATCTGCGCTACATATTTCAGGCTGTAGGGCGAATCGGTCAGACCGTGCAGCATCACGGCAACACCGCGCGGTTTGCCTTGCGGCATCAGCACGAATGAGCAGTTTCCGTTGGGAGTAAATTGCGCCGGATACACCCGGCTGCCCGACCAGAAACGGTTGATCGGCGTCTGCTCATCCGCGCTCAGTTTATCGCCCACCTGTTTTTGCAGATCGGCAAACAGCGCCTCTTCCCGCGCCTGATACTGCGCAAACGTGGCGTTGTCCAGCGCCGCCGCGCTCATCTCATTCCCGTGCCAGGTATGCCAGGGATGAAGGTCCGGCCCGCTCTCTGTCTGATACACCCGCACGCCGAGGAAAACAATCAATACCACCAGCAGCGTCAGCACCACGTGTTTGACCAGCGCCAACAGGCCGGAACTGATCCACTTCACCCGACGAAAGAGGTTTTTAATCAACATGTTTATTTCGAGCCTCGCTCATCAGACGCACCACAACCGGCGTTAGTGTAGGCTAAGCGGCGGTTTCCTCAACTTTTTCTTCCCTTTTCTCCTGGTCATCCTCCCCTTATCCCTGCACTTAATAATGTTAATTTTTTGTTGTTTTTGATCACAAAAAAGAAACAAAAAGTTCATTTTGTGCGCGTTTATTAAAAATGTAGATATTTTTAATTTATGGCTACGAAATGAGCTTCGCCATGTTTCCCTGACCATCTACTGAGAGGATCGATTCTGATGAATGCACTGACTGCCGTTAAACCGAACGCTGAAGATCCAGACCAACACTACAACGGATTTACGCTGAAACCGTCAGCTCAGTCTCCGCGTCTGCTGGAGCTGACCTTTTCCGCCCGGACGACGGAACACTTTCTCCAGCAGGTCGCGCAGTGGCCGGTGCAGGCTCTGGAATATAAATCGTTCCTGCGCTTCAAAGTGGGCCAGATCCTCGACAGTCTGTGCGACAACCAGTTGCAACCGCTGCTGCTTAAAACGCTGCTCGATCGCGCAGAGGGAGCGTTGCTGATCAACGCGGAAGGCATTGATGACGTAGCGCAGGCTGACGAGATGGTCAAACTGGCAACCGCGGTGGCGCATCTGGTTGGACGCTCCAACTTTGATGCCATGAGCGGTCAGTACTATGCGCGCTTTGTGGTGAAAAATGTCGATAACTCAGACAGCTATCTGCGTCAGCCGCACCGCGTCATGGAGTTGCACAACGACGGAACCTATGTCGAAGAGATCACCGATTACGTGCTGATGATGAAGATCGACGAGCAGAACATGACCGGCGGCAACTCGCTGCTGCTGCATCTCGACGACTGGGAGCATCTCGACGAGTACTTCAGCCATCCACTGGCACGTCGTCCGATGCGCTTCGCCGCGCCGCCCAGCAAGAACGTCAGCCATGATGTGTTCCACCCGGTGTTTGACGTCGACCAACAGGGCCGCCCGGTCATGCGCTACATCGACCAGTTCGTGCAGCCGAAAGATTTTGAGGAAGGCGTCTGGCTGAGCGACCTGTCCGACGCACTCGAAACCAGCAAAAGCATCCTGTCCGTTCCGGTATCGGTGGGTAAATTCCTGTTGATTAACAACCTGTTCTGGCTGCACGGTCGCGATCGCTTTACCTCGCACCCGGACCTGCGCCGCGAACTGATGCGCCAGCGCGGCTACTTCGCTTATTCCACCCACCACTACCAGACTCACCAGTAAGCGTGAAGGAACAAGCGGATGTATGATTTTGTGATTATTGGCGGCGGCATTATCGGCATGTCGACCGCCATGCAGTTAATTGAGGTGTATCCGGACGCCCGGGTCGCGCTGCTGGAAAAAGAGTCCGGCCCGGCCTGTCATCAGACGGGCCACAACAGCGGCGTGATCCATGCCGGGGTCTATTACACCCCCGGCAGCCTGAAAGCGCAGTTTTGTCTCGCCGGCAACCGCGCGACCAAAGCCTTTTGCGATCAAAACGGCATCCGCTATGACACCTGCGGCAAGATGCTGGTCGCCACCTCGGAACAGGAAATGGAACGGATGCGCGCCCTGTGGGATCGCACCGCCGCCAACGGCCTGGAGCGCGAGTGGCTGAATGCGCAGGAACTGCGCGAGCGCGAACCGAACATTACCGGACTCGGTGGCATTTTTGTGCCGTCCAGCGGGATTGTCAGCTACCGTGACGTGACGGAAGCGATGGCGAAAATCTTCCAGGCCAGAGGCGGCGAGATCCTCTACAACGCCGACGTCAGCGCCCTGAAAGAACACGCCACGGGCGTGGTGGTGCGTACCCGCCAGGGGCAGGAATTTACCGGTGCGACGCTGATTACCTGTTCCGGACTGATGGCTGACCGGCTGGTGAAAATGCTTGGCGTCGAACCCGGTTTTATCATCTGCCCGTTCCGTGGCGAATACTTCCGTCTGGCGGCGGAGCACAACCAGATAGTCAACCATCTGATCTACCCAATCCCCGATCCGGCAATGCCGTTTCTCGGCGTCCATCTTACCCGCATGATTGACGGCAGCGTCACGGTCGGGCCGAACGCCGTGCTGGCGTTTAAGCGCGAAGGCTATCGCAAGCGCGACTTTTCGCTCAATGACACGCTGGAGATCCTCGGTTCTACCGGCATTCGTCGGGTCCTGCAAAACAACCTGCGCGCAGGACTTAGCGAGATGAAAAACTCGCTGTGCAAAAGTGGCTATCTGCGGCTGGTGCAAAAGTACTGCCCGAGCCTGACGCTAAACGATCTGCAACCGTGGCCTGCAGGCGTTCGCGCGCAGGCGGTCTCGCCGGACGGCAAGCTGATCGACGATTTTCTGTTTGTCACCACCCCACGCTCGATCCACACCTGCAACGCCCCTTCTCCGGCGGCGACGTCTGCGCTCCCCATCGGCGCGCATATTGTCAGCCAGGTACAGACGCTGTTGGCAAGCCAGAGCAATCCCGGACGCACGCTGCGTGCGGCACGTAGCGTGAACACCTTACACGCTGCCTTTACCCGTTAACCTTTTTAAGACAGGAAGCCATCATGCAACTTAACGATCCGACGTTGTTCCGTCAGCAGGCCTTGATCGACGGCCAGTGGCGCGATGCCGATAGCGGCGACGCCATTACGGTAACCAACCCGGCCAACGGCCAGACGCTGGGCTGCGTACCGAAAATGGGCAGCGCGGAAACCCGCGAAGCCATTGAGGCCGCTCATCGTGCACTGCCCGCCTGGCGCAGCCTCACCGCCAAAGAACGGGCAAACATTCTGCGTCGCTGGTTCAATCTGATGCTGGAACATCAGGACGATCTCGCCCGTCTGATGACTCTGGAACAGGGCAAGCCGCTGGCGGAAGCCAAAGGAGAAATCAGCTATGCCGCCTCCTTTATTGAGTGGTTTGCCGAAGAAGGTAAACGTATTTATGGCGACACCATTCCCGGACACCAGGCCGACAAACGCCTGATCGTCATTAAACAGCCCATTGGCGTCACTGCCGCTATTACGCCGTGGAATTTCCCTTCGGCGATGATCACCCGCAAAGCGGGTCCGGCACTGGCGGCAGGCTGTACGATGGTGCTTAAACCCGCCAGCCAGACGCCGTTCTCCGCGCTGGCGCTGGCGGAACTGGCAAACCGCGCCGGGATACCGGCGGGCGTATTCAGCGTCGTCACCGGTTCGGCGAGCGCGGTCGGCAACGAACTGACCGGCAACCCATTGGTGCGCAAGCTGTCATTTACCGGCTCGACGGAAATTGGCCGCCAGTTGATGGAACAGTGCGCCAAAGACATCAAAAAAGTCTCCCTGGAGTTGGGGGGTAACGCGCCGTTTATCGTCTTTGACGATGCCGACCTGGATAAAGCAGTAGAAGGCGCGCTGGCGTCAAAGTTTCGCAATGCCGGGCAGACCTGTGTTTGCGCCAACCGTCTGTATGTGCAGGACGGCGTGTACGAGCGCTTTGCGGAGAAACTGCAACAGGCGGTAAACAAACTGCATCTCGGCGACGGTCTGTCCCCCAATGTCACCACCGGCCCGCTGATTGATGAGAAAGCGGTCGCCAAAGTGCAGGAGCACATCGCCGACGCGCTGGAAAAAGGTGCCCGGGTGATTAGCGGTGGAAAACCGCACGCGCTGGGCGGCAATTTCTTCCAGCCGACCATTCTGGTCGACGTACCGGACAACGCGAAGGTCGCCAAAGAAGAGACCTTCGGCCCGCTGGCCCCACTGTTCCGCTTTAGTGATGAAGCCGACGTCATCAGACAGGCCAACGACACCGAATTTGGTCTGGCGGCCTATTTCTATGCCCGTGATTTAAGCCGCGTCTTTCGCGTGGGCGAGGCGCTGGAATACGGCATCGTCGGCATTAACACCGGCATTATCTCAAACGAAGTCGCGCCGTTTGGCGGGATAAAAGCCTCCGGTCTTGGCCGTGAAGGTTCCAAATACGGCATCGAAGATTACTTAGAAATCAAATATCTGTGCATCGGCCTTTAATAATATAACGACTGGAGAACACCTGATGAGCACCAATAACGAATTAATGCAGCGTCGCAGCAACGCCGTCCCGCGTGGCGTAGGGCAGATCCACCCGATCTTTGCCGAGCGTGCGGAAAACTGTCGGGTCTGGGACGTAGAAGGCCGCGAGTATCTGGATTTTGCTGGCGGCATCGCGGTGCTGAACACCGGACACCTGCACCCGCAGATCGTCTCAGCGGTCGAAGAACAGCTGAAAAAGCTGTCTCATACCTGCTTCCAGGTGCTGGCCTATGAGCCGTATCTGCAACTGTGCGAAATCATGAACCAGAAAGTGCCGGGCGACTTCGCCAAGAAAACCCTGCTGGTCACCACCGGTTCTGAGGCGGTGGAAAACGCGGTGAAGATAGCCCGCGCCGCCACCAAACGGTCGGGAACCATCGCCTTTAGCGGCGCGTACCACGGTCGCACCCACTACACCCTATCGCTGACCGGGAAAGTGAACCCGTACTCAGCCGGAATGGGGCTGATGCCCGGTCACGTCTACCGCGCACTTTACCCCTGCGCCCTGCACGGTATTAGCGAAGACGACGCCATCGCCAGCATTCATCGCATCTTCAAAAATGATGCCGCACCGGAAGATATCGCCGCCATTGTGATTGAGCCGGTACAGGGCGAAGGCGGTTTTTACGCTGCCTCGCCAGCCTTTATGCAACGCCTGCGCGCGATTTGCGATGAACACGGGATCATGCTGATTGCCGATGAAGTGCAAAGCGGCGCAGGCCGGACCGGTACGCTGTTCGCAATGGAGCAGATGGGCGTGGCGCCGGACATTACCACCTTCGCCAAGTCTATCGCCGGGGGCTTCCCGCTGGCGGGCGTAACCGGACGCGCAGCGGTGATGGACGCGGTCCCGCCGGGTGGACTGGGCGGCACCTATGCCGGCAACCCGATTGCCTGTGCCGCTGCTCTGGCAGTGTTAAACATTTTCGAGCAGGAAAATCTGCTGCAAAAAGCCAATGAGCTCGGCGAAACCCTGCGCAATGGCCTGCTGGCGATTGCCGAAACGCATCGTGAAATCGGCGATGTCCGTGGTCTGGGGGCGATGATCGCCATCGAGCTGTTTGAAGACGGCGATCACAACAAGCCGGATGCAAAACTGACAGCTGAGATCGTCGCTCGTGCCCGCGACAAAGGGCTGATCCTGCTCTCCTGCGGACCGTACTACAACGTGCTGCGTATCCTCGTTCCTCTGACCATCGAAGAGGCACAGATTCGCCAGGGTCTGGATATTATCGCCCAGTGCTTTGACGAGGCTAAGCAACGTTAACCCTGGCAGCCAATTGCCGGATGGCGCTTCGCTTATCCGGCCTACAGAGTCGGCGCGGTTTGTAGGCCGGATAAGGCGCAGCCGCCATCCGGCCCACAGAATCGGCGTGGTTTGTAGGCCGGATAAGGCGCAGTCGCCATCCGGCCCACAGAGTCGGCGTGGTTTGTAGGCCGGATAAGGCGCAGCCGCCATCCGGCAAACGACTCAATAACAATAAAGAGGGCATAAGATGGGGCAACTGTCGCAATCACATGATTTAGGGGGCGGGCTGAAATCACGCCACGTCACCATGCTGTCTATTGCCGGCGTTATCGGCGCAAGTCTGTTTGTGGGTTCCAGCGTGGCGATAGCCCAGGCCGGGCCCGCCGTCCTGCTAGCCTATCTGTTCGCCGGGTTACTGGTGGTGATGATCATGCGGATGCTGGCCGAAATGGCCGTCGCCACGCCGGACACCGGTTCCTTTTCCACCTACGCCGATAAAGCTATCGGCCGTTGGGCGGGTTACACCATCGGCTGGTTGTACTGGTGGTTCTGGGTGCTGGTGATCCCGCTTGAAGCGAATATCGCCGCCATCATCCTCAACTCCTGGGTTCCCGGCGTCCCGATCTGGCTGTTCTCGCTGGTTATTACGCTGGCGTTAACCGGCAGTAATTTGCTGAGCGTCAAAAACTACGGTGAGTTTGAGTTCTGGCTGGCGCTGTGCAAAGTGATTGCCATCCTCGCCTTTATCGTCCTCGGCGCGACGGCGATCGGCGGCTTTTACCCTCACGCTGAAGTCAGCGGTATCTCGCGCTTGTGGGATCACGGCGGCTTTATGCCGAACGGCTTTGGCGCGGTGCTGAGCGCGATGCTGATCACCATGTTCTCATTTATGGGCGCTGAGATTGTCACCATTGCCGCCGCTGAGTCCGACACGCCGGATAAACATATCGTCCGCGCCACCAACTCGGTCATCTGGCGTATTTCAATCTTCTATCTGTGCTCGATCTTTGTCGTCGTCGCCCTGATCCCGTGGAACATGCCGGGACTGAAAGAGGTTGGCTCCTATCAGTCGGTATTGGAGCTGCTACATATTCCGCATGCCAAACTGATCATGGACTGCGTGATCCTGCTGTCGGTGACCAGTTGCCTGAACTCGGCGCTGTATACTGCGTCGCGGATGCTCTACTCCCTGAGCCGCCGTGGCGACGCGCCAGCCATGATGGGCAAAATCAATCGCAGCAAAACGCCTTACGTGGCGGTGTTGCTCTCAACCGGCGCGGCATTTTTAACCGTGGTCGTGAACTATTACGCTCCGGCAAAAGTGTTTAAGTTCCTGATCGACAGCTCCGGCGCCATCGCCCTGCTGGTGTATCTGGTCATCGCCGTTTCCCAGTTGCGGATGCGCAAAATCCTGCTGGCGGAAGGCGGCGAGCTCAAACTGAAAATGTGGCTCTATCCGTGGCTGACCTGGCTGGTGATTGGCTTTATCAGTTTTGTGCTGATTGTGATGCTCTTTCGCCCGGCGCAACAGCTGGAAGTTATTTCTACCGGGCTGCTGGGACTGGGAATTATTTGTACCGTACCGATTATGTCGCGCTGGAAAAAACTGGTATTGTGGCAAAAGACACCGCTGCAAAATACCCGTTAAATGATTTCCCGGCGCAGGCCGGGAACAGGATTCAGGAGTAAGACCATGACCGCCATTTCCCATCCGACGGCCATAGATGGATACCGCTGGCTGAAGAACGATATTATCCGCGGTATTTATCAGCCTGATGAAAAACTGCGCATGAGTTTATTAACCTCACGCTATTCTCTTGGCGTTGGGCCGCTCAGAGAGGCGCTTTCTCATCTGGTGGCGGAACGGCTGGTCACGGTAGTGAATCAGAAAGGGTATCGGGTGGCGTCCATGTCAGAGCAGGAACTGCTCGATATTTTCGACGCCCGCGCCAATATGGAAGCGATGCTGGTGAGTCTGGCGATTAAACGCGGCGGTGACGAATGGGAAGCCGAGATCCTCGCTCGCGCCCATATGCTCAGCAAGCTTGAGGCAAGCGACGCCAGCGAACATCTGCTGGATGAGTGGGATTTACGCCATCAGGCCTTCCACACCGCCATCGTCGCCGGATGCGGTTCGCAGTACCTGCTGCAAATGCGCGAACGGCTGTTCGATCTCGCGGCGCGCTATCGGTTTATCTGGCTACGAAAAACGGTCTTGTCGGTTGAAATGCTGGAGGATAAACACGTTCAGCATCAGACGCTAACAGAGGCAATTCTGGCGCGCGATGCGGCACGCGCCAGTGAACTTATGCGCCAACATTTGCTGACGCCGATTCCTATTATCCAGCAGGCCATGACCGGTAAACTGCGGGTAGAAAAATCCTGAAGGTTAAGAAAGCGTTGAAGGACGCGTTTGCACCCAGAACGCGTGAATCAGACCCGGGATATAGCCCAGCAGGGTCAAAATGATATTAAGAATGAATGCCCAGCCAAATCCTTTCCCCAGCAGGACGCCCAGCGGGGGCAGAACGATCGTAAAAACAATTCTCCAGAAACCCATACACACTCCAAAAAGAAAAATGACTTATTGTTAAAAAAGAGATTTTATCTCTAAGCCTGGTGAGCTTAGCGGAGATTGCCAGTCCCCTCTCGCGCTTTTACCCTCTTTTACGCGCTTTACGCTGGCATGCGTTTCGCTTTTACTTTAGAATTTACTTAATTTAGCAAAACCTAAAATACATATGAGCGAACTTGAACAACTCCAGGCCAGCGCTGAACAGGCGGCGGCGCTGCTGAAAGCAATGAGCAACCCTAAGCGACTGCTGATCCTGTGTATGCTTTGCGGCTCACCGGGAACCAGCGCGGGCGATCTGGCTCGCGCCACCGGGCTGAGCCCGTCAGCCACCTCACAGCATCTGGCAAGAATGCGCGAAGAAGGTCTGATTGACAGCCAGCGCGATGCCCAGCGCATCCTCTACTTTATTAAAAATGCAGCGGTGAACTCACTCATTGCCACATTGAAAAACGTCTATTGTCCATAAGGAGTGAACATGACCATCGGGACGATTTCCCCGCGCGACGCAAAAGCCCGTATTGAGCAAGGCGCCAGACTGATTGATATTCGCGATGCCGACGAATACCTGCGTGAGCATATTCCGCAGGCTCATCTCGCACCGCTGTCTGCTCTGGAACAAGGGGACTTTCCTGCCAGGCTGCGGGGTGAGCTCGTTATCTTCCATTGTCAGTCCGGGAAACGGACGCAAAATAATGCGGCTAAATTACAGGCGATTGCCGCGCCAGCAGAAGCTTTGCTGCTGGAAGGGGGCATTGACGGCTGGAAAGCGGCGGGTTTGCCCACGGCGGAAGATAAATCACAGCCGCTTCCACTGATGCGTCAGGTACAAATTGCGGCAGGCGGACTGGCGTTACTGGGCGTCGTACTGGGGTACAGCGTGAGCAATGGTTTCTTTCTGCTCAGTGGGTTCGTGGGTGCGGGACTCCTGTTTGCCGGACTGACAGGCTTTTGTGGAATGGCGCGACTGCTCGACAAAATGCCGTGGAACCGTCGTCCTCAATAATAGCGGGGAACACCGTGGGAAATAAGCGGTGAGGGTCACCTCACCGCCCAGATAATTAGATCAGAAAGTCGTCCAGAGATTTACCTGCCGCCAGTGCCTGAGCCATCGCTTTAGGTGTACGCCCCTGACCGGTCCAGGTTTTGCTTTCCCCATTAAGATCGGTATAGCGATATTTCGCCGGACGCGGCTGACGTTTTTTACCCGTCCGTGCGGTCGCGACTTCACCACCGAATAACTCTTCCGGACTAATTCCGTCGGCCTTCATCATCGCCAGCAAAGAATTAATTTTTTCCTGCTGTTCAGCGCGCTGACGCTGTAACCGTTTTTCTTCTTCACGTCTTTCTTTAGTGACGACCCTGAATTTCTCCAGCATTTCTTCAAGAACGTCAATGGAGAATTCGCGAGCCATTGCGCGTAGTGTACGAATATTATTTAAGTTCTGTAACATCAAGCTCATAATAATTAAAACCCTTTAACGCTAGAACAAAAGTATTACACTGCGTAGTCTATTATATTATCAGAACGTTTTCCAGCCCCTGAGATATAACAGAGAAAATACCGATCTCCCGCTATTATAATATAGTTTGCTGAATCCTGAATAATATCCAGACTCATTTTTACATTCTCTGACGAATAACCTTCCTGTCGGCTCCTCGGACATTGAGTAACGGTTTTTACCTCACCTGAAAGCACTCCAGCCGACGAGATTACATAACATGTTGATTTTTAATTAGTTAAATCACATCAACAACAAAAACTCTATGCGGCACAAAAATCAGGCGCTTACAGAGTATTTTGTCGACAAAAAGCGTAAAAATAAAAACATTTAGCTAGTTGATAGTTACAATGCAGCAATATAACCTATCATCAAGCGAAAACGCCACGCTAAATCACTAAGAAAAATTCACTTAACGACGATTTTATCCCTTTTTACAAGGAGCATTAGCATGTTCTCACCACAGTCACGCTTGCGTCATGCTGTAGCAGACACGTTCGCGATGGTTGTTTATTGTTCTGTCGTGAACATGCTGATCGAGATATTCCTCTCCGGAATGACCTTTGAGCAATCGCTTTCTTCCAGACTGGTCGCCATTCCGGTCAACATTCTGATCGCCTGGCCCTACGGAATGTATCGCGATCTCTTTATGAAGGTGTCGCGTAAAGTGGGTTCTGCGGGATGGCTGAAAAATCTGGCGGACGTGCTGGCTTATGTCACTTTCCAGTCCCCGGTTTATGTCGCTATTCTGCTAACGGTAGGCGCTGACTGGCATCAAATTACCGCCGCAGTCAGTTCTAATATTGTGATATCCATGTTGATGGGAGCGGTCTATGGCTATTTCCTGGATTACTGCCGCCGCCTGTTCAAAGTCAGTCGCTACCAGCAGGTCAAAGCCTGAAATCACTCAGCGACTGGCGATGCCAGTCGCTTAATTAGTTCGCCTCGCCAAACAATCCATTCAAATAGCGCTCAAGCGCAATACGCGAACTAAAGCCGTGGGGAATACCATAGTGCTCGTGCGTGTCCCCGGCTAAATAAAGCGGAAAATGCTGATAATGCGCGCAGGTTTTAATATCAGACGCCGGTTCAGCCAGCGATGAACTGCGCTCTTTTAATGTCGGATGGATAATCAACGCGGTGCGTCCCATACGCGCTTCGCGATTTACATAGACATAATTCTCGCCACGTCGATAACCGTACGTTTTCTGTGTCACCACATCGACGGTAAACCCCACTTTTTCAAGTACGCGCGCCACCTCGTCAGGTCGTAAATACATATTTTTTCCTCGTTATCTTTTACTGCGGGCTTACCTTACCTGATTCAGCATTAGCAACGCTTTCAGAAAAGTCCATAAACGCGCAATAACGTCGTGAACTGCCTCTGAAGTTAAAAATATCGACTAAACTGAAAGTCACATCGAAATCACTGGAGGATCATATGTTTAACAGACCGAACCGAAACGACGTAGATGATGGCGTGCAGGATATTCACAATGACGTCAATCAATTGGCCGATAGTCTGGAAGCCGTACTGAAGTCCTGGGGCAGCGATGCGAAGGAGGAAGCGGATACCGCGCGGCGTAAAGCACAGGCGCTGCTGAAAGAGACACGGGCGAAAATGCATGGCCGCACGCGGGTGCAACAAGCGGCCCGGGATGCCGTCGGCTGCGCCGATACGTTTGTCCGCGATAAGCCATGGTGTAGCATCGGTACGGCGACGGCGGTGGGGATCTTCGTCGGCGCGTTGCTGAGCCTGCGTCGCTGATGACGAGGCGCGTGCCGGATGGCGTTCATGCTTATCCGGCACACCGAGCCCCGTTTAAAGCCCTGCCTGAACCGCTCGCCGTAACCGCGTTGCTACCTGACTCGCCATTTCCGGAGACGCGATGTTGGTGAACGACAGTAGCATCCCTCCCTGCCCGGCTGATGTTACCCGCCAGCGGCTTAAAGCCTGAACCGCCAGTCCCGCCTCATTGGCTTTGCGCACTAGCGCGACATCATCACCGTCAACTGCAATCACCAGTTGTATCCCGCCCTGTTGGGGGACAACCTGAAATCCCTGTTCGCCGAGCGCCTTTTCAATCCATTGTCTTCGCTGCGTATAATGCTGACGCATTTTTTTCAGGTGCCGCCAGAAATGACCATCGCGGATAAAATCCGCCAGCGTTTGCTGCCAGAGTAGCGGCACGCTACAGGCCATCCGTGTCGCCTGCTGGCGAAAGCGTCCCACCTGGTTTATCGGCACCACCAGCCACGCACAGCGCAAGGCGGGGAACAGCGACTTACTGAACGTACCGGCGTAAATCACCCGCTGTGGCGCATCAAGACTTTTCAGCGGCGGCAGCGGTTTGCCGTGATAGCGAAACTCGCTGTCGTAATCATCCTCAATGATCCACGCCTGAGACTGTGATGCCCACTCAAGGAGTTGATGACGCCGGGATAACGACAGCGCGACGCCGAGCGGACTTTGATGGGCTGGAGTGAGCAGCGCAAAGCGTGCATCCGGATAATCGCGGATCCCGACCGCCACATTCAGCCCGTCGTCATCGACCGGAACCGGCAGCAGCGCGACGTTTTCCTGTTCAATGACCGGACGGATCAGCGGGAAGCCGGGATCTTCAATCCACATGCCATCGCCCGGCGCGGCCAGCGCACGCAGGATGAGGGTCATCGAAGCCGCATAACCAGAAGTGATGAAAATCTGCTCGGGCAGACATTCAATACTGCGCGACACGCGCAGATAGTCCACGATCGCCTGGCGCAACGCGGCTTCACCGCACACGTCACCAAGTGCCAGATCAAAACGCGTCTGCGTGCGCAGTCGTCGCCCCATTACCCGCGCCCAGATGTCTCGCGGAAAGAGATCCAGCGCGGGAAGCCCCATCTGAAAAGGCTGCGGGATCGTACTTTCCCCGGCAAAAACCACCGGTTCACTGAGCGCCTGTTCCGGCTGCAACTGTGCGCTGACAAACGTTCCCGCCTGCCCTCGCCGCTCCAGCCAGCCCTGCGCCACCAGCTCTGCATAGGCGTTTTCCACCGTCGAGCGCGAAATACCCAGTTCCTGCGACCAGGTACGACTGGATGGCAGTCTGGCGCCGGGCTTGAGTTCCCCGTGTTCAATGGCGATTTTTAACTGACGGGCGATTTGCTGATAGCGCGGCATATGGTCTGCTTTTTTCGTAAAAATATGGCTCTCTTATGCAGTCCATTATAGTGCTACATTGCCGGCCATCAACACGAGGAGATACACAATGACGACGTTACGCCAGCCCTACTATGAACTCAGCCCTGAAGTCTATAACGCCCTGGTACAGGCGAAAACGGCACTGGAAAACAGCGCACTGGATACCACGCTGATGGAATTGATTTACCTGCGGATTTCGCAGATCAACGGCTGCGCGTTTTGTCTGGAGATGCACAGCAAGGCGCTGCGTAAATCGGGCGTCGCGCAAAGTAAACTGGACGCGCTGGCCGGCTGGCGGGTAAGTCATCATTTCAGCGAGCAGGAGCAAGCCGCTCTGGCGTGGGCGGAATCGGTGACCGATATCGCCAGAACCCATGCCGAAGATGACGTTTATTTGCCGCTGCTCGCGCATTTCAGCGCGCGCGAAATCAGCGACCTGACCTTTGCGATCGGCCTGATGAACTGCTTTAACCGCCTGGCCGTGAGCATGCGGATGTAAACCGGCGATTTTTCTTCATAAATCCCCGCTCCCCGCCGTGCGCATCGGTGGGGAGTCATTAATCGAAAATTCCCATATCTTGTATGGTTGAAACTTATTTCAACTACATCTAGTATTCCCTCTATCAGTACACACCCAAACCGACGCGTCTTATCGCGCCGTTCTTTCATTTTAAATGGAAATACGAATCATGCGCATTACTATTTACACTCGAAATGACTGTGTTCAGTGCCACGCCACTAAACGGGCGATGGAAAGCCGTGGATTTGAATTTGAGATGGTGAACGTCGATCTGGTGCCCGACGCGGCAGAAACCCTGCGTGCGCAAGGTTTTCGCCAGTTGCCGGTCGTCATTGCCGGTGAGACCAGTTGGTCCGGGTTCCGTCCGGATATGATCAACCGTCTGCATCCTGAACCTCGGGTAGCCAGCGCGTGAACCCGCTCGTCTACTTCTCCAGCAGCTCTGAAAATACGCACCGCTTTATGCAGCGTCTGGGGCTGCCCGCCATTCGCATTCCGCTGAATGAACGCGAACGGATCCGGGTAGACGCCCCCTACATACTGGTGGTGCCCTCTTATGGAGGCGGCGGCACGGCTGGCGCGGTTCCGCGACAGGTGATCCGCTTTTTAAATGATCCCCATAACCGGGCGTTAATTCGTGGCGTTATTGCCTCTGGCAATCGTAACTTCGGCGAGGCGTACGGTCGCGCAGGAGACGTGATCGCCCAAAAATGCGCCGTGCCCTGGCTCTATCGTTTTGAGCTGATGGGAACACCCGCCGATATCGACAACGTTCGAAAAGGAGTAAGCGAATTTTGGCAACGACAACCGCAGAACGCGTAATACAGGAATCGCTGGATTACCATGCGCTGAACGCCATGCTGAATCTGTACGATAAAGCAGGCCGTATTCAGTTTGATAAAGACAGGCAGGCGGTCGAGGCCTTTTTTACCGCGCACGTTCACCCTCACTCCGTCACGTTTGCCAGCCAGGAAGAACGGCTGCAAACGTTGGTTCGCGAAGGGTATTACGACGAAAGCGTTCTGACTCGCTACGATCGCGCTTTCGTGGTGACGCTGTTTGCCCGCGCCCACGCCAGCGGTTTTCGTTTCCAGACCTTCCTTGGCGCCTGGAAGTTTTACACCAGCTACACGCTGAAAACCTTCGACGGCAAACGCTACCTGGAACACTTTGAAGACCGGGTGGTGATGGTGGCGCTGACGCTCGCGCAGGGCGATGAAGTGCTGGCGTCACAGCTTACCGATGAGATGCTCTCCGGGCGTTTCCAGCCCGCTACGCCCACCTTCTTAAACTGCGGAAAACAGCAGCGCGGCGAACTTGTCTCCTGTTTTCTGCTGCGTATTGAAGACAATATGGAATCGATTGGTCGGGCGGTGAACTCCGCGCTTCAGCTTTCCAAACGCGGCGGCGGCGTGGCGTTTTTA
Organism: Citrobacter amalonaticus Y19; assembly: GCF_000981805.1. NCBI lineage: Bacteria > Pseudomonadati > Pseudomonadota > Gammaproteobacteria > Enterobacterales > Enterobacteriaceae > Citrobacter > Citrobacter amalonaticus. The sequence goes on from NZ_CP011132.1 coordinate 3,168,092, forward strand.
CTCTCTAACCTGCGCGAAGCGGGCGCGCCGATCAAGCGCATCGAAAACCAGTCCTCCGGGGTGATCCCGGTGATGAAGGTGCTGGAAGATGCCTTTTCCTATGCTAACCAGCTCGGCGCGCGTCAGGGCGCGGGGGCGGTCTATTTGCACGCGCACCATCCGGATATTCTGCGTTTTCTCGATACCAAACGCGAAAACGCCGACGAAAAGATCCGCATCAAGACGCTCTCCCTGGGCGTGGTGATCCCGGACGTCACGTTCCGTCTGGCCAAAGAGAATGCGCAGATGGCGCTGTTTTCGCCCTATGACGTCGAGCGTCTTTACGGTAAGCCCTTTGGCGATATCGCGATAAGCGAACGGTACGACGAACTGGTTGCCGACGAGCGGGTGCGCAAAAAATACATTAACGCCCGCGACTTTTTCCAGACCCTGGCTGAAATTCAGTTCGAATCCGGCTATCCCTACATCATGTATGAGGACACGGTGAATCGCGCCAATCCGATTGCAGGCCGCATCAATATGAGCAACCTGTGTTCGGAAATTTTGCAGGTCAACAGCGCCTCCACCCTGGATGAGAACCTTGACTACGCGCAGACCGGGCATGACATCTCCTGTAATCTCGGCTCGCTGAATATTGCCCACACCATGGATTCCCCGGACTTTGGCCGGACGGTGGAAACGGCGGTTCGGGGGCTGACGGCGGTGTCGGACATGAGCCATATTCGCAGCGTCCCGTCGATTGCCGCCGGCAATGCCGCCTCCCATGCCATCGGGCTGGGACAGATGAACCTGCACGGTTATCTGGCGCGTGAAGGCATCGCTTATGGTTCGCCAGAAGGGCTGGATTTCACCAATCTCTACTTTTACACCATCACCTGGCATGCGCTGCATACGTCGATGCTGTTGGCGCGCGAGCGTGGGCAAACCTTCGGCGGATTTACGCAGTCGCGTTACGCCAACGGCGAGTTCTTCACGCAGTATCTGGAGCAGCGCTGGGAGCCGAAAACCGAGAAAGTCCGCTCGTTATTTGCCCGTAGCGGCATCACGCTCCCGACGCGCGAAATGTGGCTTTACCTGCGCGACGAGGTGATGCGCTATGGCATCTACAACCAGAATTTACAGGCGGTGCCGCCGACCGGTTCAATCTCTTATATCAACCACGCGACATCGAGCATTCACCCGATTGTCTCGAAAGTGGAGATCCGCAAAGAGGGCAAGACCGGGCGCGTCTATTACCCGGCCCCGTTCATGACCAATGAGAATCTGGACATGTACCAGGACGCTTATGAAATCGGCGCGGAGAAAATCATTGATACCTACGCCGAAGCCACTAAACACGTCGATCAGGGCCTGTCGCTGACGCTGTTTTTCCCCGATACCGCCACCACCCGCGATATCAACAAAGCGCAGATCTACGCCTGGCGAAAAGGTATTAAGTCGCTGTATTACATCCGGTTGCGCCAACTGGCGCTGGAAGGTACTGAAATTGAAGGCTGCGTCTCGTGCGCACTGTAAGGAGAGCGGAATGACATTATCACGCGTGAGCGCCATCAACTGGAATAAGATTCAGGACGATAAGGATCTGGAAGTGTGGAATCGTCTGACCAGCAACTTCTGGCTGCCGGAAAAAGTGCCGTTGTCTAACGATATTCCGGCGTGGCAAAGCCTGAGCGCCGCCGAGCAGCAGCTTACCATCCGCGTCTTTACCGGGCTGACGCTGCTCGACACCATCCAGAACATCGCCGGAGCCCCGTCTCTGATGCCGGATTCCCTGACGCCGCACGAGGAAGCGGTGCTGTCGAATATCAGTTTTATGGAAGCGGTGCACGCCCGCTCCTACAGTTCCATCTTCTCTACGCTGTGCCAGACCAAAGATGTTGACGCCGCCTACGCCTGGAGTGAAGAAAATGTGCCGTTACAGCAGAAGGCGCAAATTATCCTCGCCCATTACGCCAGCGACGATCCCTTAAAGAAGAAGATTGCCAGCGTGTTTCTGGAATCCTTCCTGTTCTATTCCGGCTTCTGGCTGCCAATGTATTTATCCAGCCGTGGCAAGCTCACCAATACCGCCGATCTGATCCGGCTTATCATTCGTGACGAAGCGGTTCATGGCTTTTACATTGGCTATAAGTACCAGAAAGGGCTGGAAACACTGTCTCAATCCAGGCGTGATGAGCTGAAGGATTTCGCCCTCAACCTGCTGATGGAACTGTACGATAACGAAGTCCGTTATACCGAAGAACTGTATGCCGACACCACCTGGGCTGAGGATGTCAACGCGTTCCTCTGTTACAACGCCAACAAGGCGTTAATGAACCTGGGTTATGAGGCGCTGTTCCCGGCGGAAATGGCGGATGTAAACCCGGCGATCCTTGCCGCGCTGTCGCCCAACGCCGACGAAAACCACGACTTTTTCTCCGGTTCAGGGTCATCATATGTAATGGGTAAAGCCGTCGAAACGGAAGATGAAGACTGGAATTTTTAACGCAAATTAATATGAGGAATATCACTAAAATAATGATGTTAATATTTTAAGCAGATCACGTTTTTATCACCCAACTATTTCAGGGTGATCTACACTCAATAGCGGTTGTCATATTCGCCTGAATTTTCGAAATTCAGGCGCCTTTTCAGTGGTCCTTACAAAAATATTTACCGCCCGCAGTTTGCTCTCAGCCCTTATATCATGGGAAGTCACGGCAATTTGCCTTCCACCCTATTTTGCCTCATTTCACATTCAGGGTTGTCTCAGATTCTCAGTATGTTAGGGTAGAAAAAGGTGACTATTTCTATCAGGTAACATATCGATATATATAAATAACAGGAATCTTTCTATTGCATGGCAATTAAATTAGAAGTTAAAAATCTATATAAAGTATTTGGAGAGCATCCACAACGCGCCTTCAAATATATTGAAAAAGGACTTTCAAAAGAACACATTCTGGAAAAAACAGGGCTATCGCTTGGCGTTAAAGACGCCAGTCTGGCCATTGAAGAAGGCGAGATATTTGTCATCATGGGATTATCCGGTTCGGGTAAATCCACAATGGTACGCCTTCTCAATCGCCTGATTGAACCCACCCGCGGACAGGTACTGATTGACGGCGTCGATATCGCCAAAATATCGGATGCCGAACTCCGCGAGGTGCGCAGAAAAAAGATTGCGATGGTCTTCCAGTCATTTGCGCTCATGCCGCACATGACCGTTCTGGACAATACCGCATTCGGCATGGAATTAGCCGGTGTGAGTGCTGAGGAACGTCGCGAAAAAGCGCTGGACGCCCTGCGTCAGGTGGGACTTGAGAATTACGCCCACGGCTATCCGGATGAACTTTCCGGCGGGATGCGTCAGCGTGTCGGTCTTGCCCGGGCATTAGCCATTAACCCTGACATCTTATTAATGGATGAAGCCTTCTCCGCGCTTGATCCCTTAATTCGTACCGAGATGCAGGATGAACTGGTGAAACTGCAGGCGAAACATCAGCGTACCGTGGTCTTTATTTCCCACGATCTCGATGAAGCAATGCGTATTGGTGACCGAATTGCCATTATGCAAAATGGCGAAGTGGTTCAGGTCGGTACCCCGGATGAAATTCTGAATAATCCGGCGAACGATTATGTCCGCACCTTCTTCCGTGGCGTCGATATTAGCCAGGTCTTTAGCGCAAAAGATATTGCCCGCCGTAGTCCGGTCGGACTGATTCGTAAAACGCCAGGCTTTGGCCCCCGTTCTGCCCTGAAATTATTGCAGGATGAAGACCGTGAATATGGTTACGTCATCGAACGCGGCAATAAGTTTGTTGGCGTGGTCTCCATCGACTCATTAAAAGCGGCATTAGGCCAGTCCCAGAACATTGATGGGGCGCTGCTCGACGAGCCATTGGCCGTGGATGCGCAAACCCCGCTTAGCGAGTTGCTCTCTCATGTCGGACAGGCGCCGTGCGCGGTGCCGGTTATTGATGAGGAACAACAGTATGTCGGCATTATTTCAAAACGCATGCTGCTACAGGCTTTAGATCGCGAGGGGACAAACAATGGCTGATCAATCCAATCCGTGGGATACCGCACCAGCGACCGATAGCGCCGCACAATCCGCTGACGCCTGGGGCACGCCGTCAGGAACGCCTGCCGACAGCGGCAGCGCAGACTGGCTGACCAGCGCGCCTGCGCCAGCACCAGAGCATTTCAATATTATGGATCCGTTCCATAAAACGCTGATCCCGCTCGACAGTTGGGTGACCGATGGGATCGACTGGGTAGTCACCCATTTTCGCCCCCTCTTCCAGGGCATTCGTGTTCCGGTGGATTACATCCTTAACGGTTTTCAGCAACTGCTGCTGGGGATGCCCGCACCGGTGGCGATTATTATTTTCGCGCTGATCGCCTGGCAGATTTCCGGCGTCGGGATGGGCGTGGCGACGCTGATTTCCCTGATTGCGATCGGTGCCATCGGTGCCTGGTCGCAGGCGATGATTACGCTGGCGTTGGTGCTGACCGCCCTGTTGTTCTGTGTGGTGATCGGTCTGCCGATGGGGATCTGGCTGGCGCGCAGTCCACGGGCGGCGAAGATCGTTCGTCCGCTGCTCGACGCTATGCAGACAACGCCGGCATTCGTTTATCTGGTGCCAATTGTGATGCTGTTCGGCATCGGTAACGTGCCGGGAGTGGTGGTGACGATCATCTTTGCGCTGCCGCCCATTGTGCGTCTGACGATCCTCGGGATTAACCAGGTTCCAGCCGATCTGATCGAAGCGTCACGCTCGTTCGGGGCCAGCCCGCGTCAGATGCTGTTCAAAGTTCAGCTACCGCTGGCGATGCCCACCATTATGGCGGGGGTCAACCAGACGCTCATGCTCGCCCTTTCGATGGTCGTGATCGCCTCCATGATTGCCGTCGGCGGCCTGGGTCAGATGGTATTGCGCGGTATCGGTCGTCTCGATATGGGACTGGCTACCGTCGGCGGGGTCGGCATTGTGATCCTCGCCATCATTCTGGACCGTCTGACTCAGGCTGTGGGCCGCGACTCCCGGAGTCGGGGTAATCGCCGCTGGTACACCACAGGTCCCGTTGGGCTCATCACGCGCCCTTTCACTAAGTAATTCACCTGTTGCCCGGTGGCGCGATGCTTACCGGGCCTACACTCATAAACTTACACAAAATCATTCAGGTTGCATCGAGGCGGCAAACGAAGGTATCCCCAGGAGCGTACACGCAGTACGTGACTGGGGTGCATGAGTGCAGCCAACAAAGAGGCAACCTGAAGGATGAAGTGTAATAAGGAACAACGATGCGACAGAAGATGATTATTGCCACAGCGTTTGCCACCCTTGTCTCTACCAGCGCTTTCGCTGCCGACCTACCAGGCAAAGGCATTACCGTCCAACCGGTACAGAGCACCATCACCGAAGAAACGTTCCAGACGCTGCTGGTGAGCCGCGCGCTGGAGAAACTGGGTTACACCGTCAACAAAACGAGCGAAGTCGACTATAACGTGGGCTACACCTCTATCGCCTCCGGCGATGCCACCTTTACCGCCGTCAACTGGCAACCGCTGCACGATGATATGTATTCCGCGGCAGGCGGGGACAAAAAGTTCTGGCGTGAAGGCACGTTTGTCACCGGTGCCGCACAGGGTTATCTGATCGATAAGAAAACCGCAGAGCAATACAAAATCACCAATATCGCCCAGTTGAAAGACCCTAAAATCGCCAAAATTTTTGACACCAACGGCGACGGTAAAGCGGACATGATGGGCTGCTCGCCGGGCTGGGGGTGTGAAGCGGTCATTAACCACCAGAACAAAGCGTTTGATCTGGAAAAAACTGTCGACGTCAGCCACGGTAACTACGCGGCGATGATGGCCGATACCATCACTCGCTTTAAAGAAGGGAAACCTGTCTTGTATTACACATGGACGCCTTACTGGGTGAGCGACGTGATGAAGCCGGGCAAAGATGTGGTCTGGTTGCAGGTGCCGTTCTCCTCGCTGCCGGGCGAGCAGAAAGATATCGATACCAAACTGCCGAACGGCGCGAACTATGGCTTCCCGGTCAATACCATGCACATCGTTGCCAACAAAGCCTGGGCAGAGAAAAACCCGGCGGCGGCGAAACTGTTTGCCATCATGAAACTGCCGCTGGCGGACATCAACGCGCAGAACGCCATGATGCATGACGGTAAAGCGTCGGAAGCTGACGTTCAGGGTCACGTTGACGGCTGGATCAAAGCCCACCAGCAGCAGTTCGACGGCTGGATAAACGACGCGCTGGCTGCGCAGAAGTAATCCCACTCGTAGGCCTGATAGGCGTAGCGCCATCAGGCACAGTAACCACACCAAGGCCGGATGGCGCGCGATGCGCTTATCCGGCCTACACGCTTTCTCTTCTCCTCTGACCGCACAATCCGGCACGCAACAAATCCCCTACATTCATAAATGTCCGCTATGATTGATTCCCTAAGAAATCATCACCTGACTCACGATTGCGAACATAATGACAAAAAACTCCCACGGGCTGAGCCCGGCACTGATCGTTCTCATGTCTGTGGCAACCGGTCTGGCTGTCGCCAGCAACTACTATGCACAGCCGCTGCTCGATACCATCGCGCGCAACTTCTCGCTTTCCGCCAGTTCAGCCGGGTTTATTGTCACCGCCGCCCAACTGGGTTACGCCGCCGGTTTGCTGTTTCTGGTTCCGCTTGGCGATATGTTTGAACGCCGGACGCTGATCGTCACCATGACGCTGCTGGCGGCGGGCGGAATGCTCATTACCGCCAGCAGTCAGTCGCTGGCGATGATGATCCTCGGTACGGCGCTGACCGGGCTCTTTTCCGTGGTCGCACAGATTCTGGTGCCGTTGGCGGCGACGCTTGCCACACCGGATAAACGCGGCAAAGTAGTCGGGACCATCATGAGCGGCCTGCTGCTGGGTATTTTACTGGCGCGTACCGTGGCGGGCCTGCTGGCGAATCTCGGCGGCTGGCGTACCGTCTTCTGGGTCGCCTCCGTATTGATGGCGCTGATGGCTATCGCCCTGTGGCGCGGCTTGCCGAAGGTGAAGTCCGACACCCACCTGAACTACCCGCAACTGCTGGGGTCGGTATTCAGTTTGTTTACTCGCGATAAACTGCTGCGCACCCGTGCGCTGCTGGGCTGCCTGACCTTCGCCAACTTCAGCATTCTCTGGACCTCAATGGCCTTTTTACTGGCGGCCCCGCCGTTTAACTATTCCGAAGGGATGATTGGCCTGTTTGGGCTGGCGGGTGCCGCTGGCGCGCTCGGCGCACGTCCGGCAGGCGGTTTTGCGGATAAAGGGCATTCTCATCTCACCACGACCTGGGGCTTGCTGTTACTGCTGCTCTCCTGGCTCGCTATCTGGCTGGGACACGCCTCGGTACTGGCGCTGATTGTGGGGATCCTGGTACTGGACCTCACCGTTCAGGGGGTTCACATTACCAACCAGACGGTGATTTATCGTCTTTATCCGCAGGCGCGAAACCGCCTGACTGCCGGGTATATGACCAGCTATTTTATCGGCGGTGCCGCAGGGTCGTTAATCTCCGCCTCGGCCTGGCAGCATGCCGGATGGCTGGGCGTTTGTCTGGCGGGGACGACCGTTGCCATACTGAACCTGCTGGTCTGGTGGCGAGGATTTCACCGACAAGAAGCCGCTATTTAAGCGCTCAGCAAGCGTTTGCGTTCGTTTGGGCTCCTGAGGGTGTTAAGGAGCCCCCCAGTCTGTTAAGGTGATAGGGATTATTAACCCTGATAATTTTAACATTGGTGATAACGCGCATAATTATATGGAAAGGCCCGTTTCTCTGCCCAATACTCCTCCGGCGACCTGCGCGGAAGGATTCAAAGACAGCTTACCCATCGTCATTAGCTACATTCCTGTTGCCTTTGCATTTGGTCTCAATGCGACCCGCCTCGGGTTTAGCCCTGTTGAGAGCGTGTTCTTCTCCTGCATTATTTATGCTGGCGCCAGCCAGTTCGTTATCACGACCATGCTCGCCGCAGGCAGCACATTGTGGGTTGCCGCCCTGACCGTCATGGCGATGGATGTACGCCATGTTTTATACGGCCCTTCTCTGCGCAGTCGTATCGCTCTGAAACTCAGTAAACCGAAAACCGCCCTGTGGGCTTTTGGCCTCACCGACGAAGTTTTTGCCGCTGCCACCGCGAAGCTGGTGCGGGATAATCGTCGCTGGAGCGAGAACTGGATGATCGGCATTGCATTTTGCTCCTGGGCCTCATGGGTGCTGGGAACGGTAATCGGCGCCTTTTCCGGCAGCGGTTTATTGAAAGGATTCCCGGCGGTCGAAGCGGCGCTCGGGTTTATGCTGCCCGCGCTGTTTATGAGTTTTCTGCTGGCGTCATTCCAGCGCAAACAGTCCCTGTGCGTGACCGCCGCACTCGCTGGCGCACTGGCGGGCGTGACGCTGTTTTCCATCCCCGCCGCAATTCTTGCGGGGATTGTGTGCGGCTGTCTGACCGCGCTGATTCAGGCTTTCTGGCAAGGGGTTCCCGATGCGCTATGAGGTACTGCTACTCGGGTTGCTGGTCGGCTGTGTGAATTATGGGTTTCGCTATTTACCGCTGCGCCTGAAGATGGGAAACACTCGTCCGGGCAAGCGTGGCGCAACCGGCGTACTACTCGACACCATCGGCATAGCATCAATTTGCGCCCTGCTGGTTGTGTCAACGGCCCCTGAGGTGATGCACGACGCCAGTCGCTTCGTGCCGACGCTCGTGGGTTTTGCTGTATTGGGTGCAAGTTTTTATAAAACGCGCAGCATCATTGTTCCCACGCTATTAAGTGCTCTGGCCTATGGACTAGCGTGGAAAATGTTGGCGGTTTTATAGGATACAAGAATCATTTTAATTTAATAATACATTTACTTTATTTGTCACTGTCGTTACTATATCGGCTGAAATTAATGAGGTCATGCCCAAATGGATAGTTCGTTTACGCCCATTGAACAAATGCTAAAATTTCGCGCCAGCCGCCACGAGGATTTTCCTTATCAGGAAATTCTGCTGACTCGTCTTTGCATGCATATGCAAGGAAAGCTGCTGGATAATCGCAATAAAATGCTGAAAGCTCAAGGGATTAACGAGACGTTGTTTATGGCGTTGATTACGCTGGAGTCTCAGGAAAACCACAGCATTCAGCCTTCTGAACTGAGCTGTGCCCTGGGGTCATCGCGTACTAACGCGACACGTATCGCTGATGAGCTGGAAAAGCGCGGTTGGATCGAGCGCCGTGAAAGCGACAACGATCGTCGTTGCCTGCATCTACAGTTAACCGATAAGGGTCATGCTTTTTTGCGCGAGGTATTACCACCGCAACATAACTGCCTGCATCAACTTTGGTCTGCACTGAGTACTGCAGAGAAAGACCAGCTTGAGCACATCACCCGTAAGCTTCTGACGCGTCTCGATCAGATGGACCAGGATGGTGCTATCCTTGAGGCGCTGAGCTAACGCGTCGACTCGCTCAATAATCCAGATTAAGAAAGAAAACTGACTGGCCAGCACCTGAACGTGCTGGCCTTTCTGGTAAACAGCTCGGCCCAGCCGACGAAAAAATAAGATCGTGGAGAACAACATGAGCGCAAATGCGGAGACTCAAACCCCGCAGCAACCGGTTAAGAAGAAAAGCAAACGTAAAAGCATGCTACTCCTCCTGACCTTGCTCTTTATCATTATTGCTGTGGCATATGGGATTTATTGGTTTTTGGTACTGCGTCATGTCGAAGAGACCGATGATGCATACGTGGCAGGGAACCAGGTTCAAATCATGGCACAGGTATCCGGCAGTGTGACGAAAGTCTGGGCGGATAACACTGACTTTGTTAAACAGGGTGACGTTCTCGTCACGCTCGATCAAACGGATGCCAGACAGGCATTTGAAAAAGCGAAGACCGCGCTGGCCTCCAGCGTTCGTCAGACGCATCAGTTAATGATCAACAGCAAGCAGTTGCAGGCGAGCATTGAGGTGCAGAGAACCGCCCTCGCCCAGGCGCAAAGCGATTTTAACCGTCGCGTACCGCTCGGTAACGCCAACCTGATCGGCCGCGAAGAGCTGCAACACGCGCGTGATGCCGTGGCCAGCGCGCAGGCGCAGCTTGATGTTGCCATTCAGCAATACAATGCGAATCAGGCGATGATTCTGGACAGCAAGCTGGAAGATCAGCCCGCCGTCCAGCAGGCCGCCACCGAAGTGCGTAACGCCTGGCTGGCGCTGGAACGAACCAAAATCGTCAGCCCGATGACCGGCTACGTTTCTCGTCGCGCCGTGCAGCCTGGCGCACAAATTAGCCCTACGACGCCGCTGATGGCCGTGGTTCCGGCTACCAATCTGTGGGTTGACGCTAACTTCAAAGAGACGCAGCTTGCCCATATGCGTATCGGTCAACCGGCAACGGTCATCAGCGATATCTACGGCGATGACGTTAAATACACCGGTAAAGTGGTGGGTCTTGATATGGGGACCGGCAGCGCCTTCTCTCTGCTGCCAGCACAGAACGCGACCGGTAACTGGATCAAAGTGGTTCAGCGACTGCCCGTGCGTATCGAACTGGACGCACAGCAGTTGGCGCAGCATCCGTTGCGGATTGGTTTATCGACGCTCGTCACCGTCGATACCGCGAATCGCGACGGTCAGGTGCTGGCCAGCCAGGTTCGCACTACGCCGGTGTCTGAGAGTAACGCCCGTGAAATCAGCCTTGCCCCGGTCAACAAGCTGATCGAAGAGATTGTGCAGGCCAACGCAGGCTAATCTGAGGTGCGTGTGATGCAACAGCAAAAACCGCTGGAGGGCGCGCAGCTCGTCATTATGACGATTGCGCTGTCGCTGGCGACATTCATGCAGGTGCTGGACTCCACCATTGCTAACGTGGCGATCCCCACTATCGCCGGGAACCTGGGCTCATCGCTGAGCCAGGGGACGTGGGTGATCACCTCCTTCGGGGTGGCGAACGCCATCTCGATTCCCATCACCGGCTGGCTGGCAAAGCGCGTCGGGGAAGTGAAGCTGTTCATGTGGTCAACGGTGGCGTTTGCCATTGCCTCATGGGCGTGCGGCGTCTCCAACAGCCTGAACATGCTGATCTTCTTCCGCGTTGTTCAGGGGGTCGTTGCCGGGCCGCTGATCCCGCTTTCGCAAAGTCTGCTGCTTAATAACTATCCTCCCGCGAAGCGCTCTATCGCGCTGGCGCTGTGGTCGATGACGGTGATCGTCGCGCCGATTTGCGGCCCGATTCTGGGCGGCTATATCAGCGATAACTATCACTGGGGCTGGATCTTCTTTATCAACGTGCCAATCGGTATTGTGGTGGTTCTGATGACGCTGCAAACCCTGCGCGGTCGCGAAACGCGTACCGAGCAGCGGCGGATTGATGCCATCGGGCTGGCGCTGCTGGTGGTTGGTATCGGTAGCTTGCAGATTATGCTCGACCGGGGGAAAGAGCTGGACTGGTTCGCCTCGCAGGAAATCGTCATTCTGACCGTGGTGGCGGTGGTCGCCATTAGCTTCCTGATTGTCTGGGAGCTCACCGACGACAACCCCATTGTCGATCTCTCGCTCTTTAAGTCGCGAAACTTTACCATCGGCTGTTTGTGTATCAGTCTGGCCTATATGTTGTACTTCGGGGCGATTGTTCTGCTGCCGCAGCTCTTGCAGGAGGTCTACGGTTATACCGCGACGTGGGCAGGTCTGGCGTCCGCGCCGGTGGGGATCATTCCGGTGATCCTGTCGCCGATTATTGGCCGCTTTGCCCATAAGCTGGATATGCGCAGGCTGGTGACGTTCAGCTTTATTATGTACGCCGTCTGCTTCTACTGGCGTGCGTGGACGTTTGAACCGGGAATGGACTTCGGTGCCTCCGCCTGGCCGCAGTTTATTCAGGGCTTCGCGGTCGCGTGCTTCTTTATGCCGCTGACGACCATCACGCTGTCTGGCCTACCGCCGGAGCGCCTGGCGGCAGCATCGAGTTTGTCTAACTTTACGCGAACGCTGGCGGGGTCAATCGGAACATCGATTACCACCACCATGTGGACCAACCGGGAGTCGATGCACCACGCGCAGCTAACCGAGTCGGTGAATCCGTATAATCCGAACGCGCAGGCAATGTACGATCAGCTACAGGGACTGGGCATGACGCAGCAGCAGGCGTCAGGCTGGATAGCCCAGCAGATCACCAATCAGGGGCTGATTATTTCGGCTAACGAGATCTTCTGGATGTCGGCGGGGATCTTCCTCGTATTGCTCGGCCTGGTCTGGTTCGCTAAACCCCCGTTTGGTGCGGGCGGTGGCGGCGGTGGCGCGCACTAGCTGACCGCGATAAAAAAGCCCGTTCAGTTGAACGGGCTTTTTTTGGTCGGTAATCACACAACGACTAAATGTGCAGTTCCTGCAACTTCTCTTTCGGCAGCGCCAGCTCTTCGTTGCTGTTGACGCGAACGTCGTGTTCCAGGATATGACGCGCGATGTCCTGTGCTTCGCTCAGTGAGTGCATCTGATACGTGCCGCACTGGTAGACGTTCAGTTCCGGGATCTGATTCTGATCCTGAACTTTTAGCACATCAGCCATTGCCGCTTTCCAGGCATCGGCTACGCGCTGCTCGTCAGGCGTCCCAATCAGGCTCATATAGAAACCGGTACGGCAGCCCATCGGGGAGATATCGATAATCTCGACACCATTGCCGTTGAGGTGATTACGCATAAAGCCTGCGAACAGATGCTCCAGCGTGTGAATCCCTTTCTCCGGCATCACCTCTTTGTTTGGAATGCAGAAACGCAGATCAAACACGGTAATGGCGTCGCCATGCGGGGTGTTCATCGTTTTCGCCACGCGGACTGCAGGTGCTTCCATCCGGGTATGATCGACAGTGAAGCTATCTAACAACGGCATTTAGCCACCTCCGATAATTTTTTTAAAATAAACTGAACTCTTCGTTCCGGTGCGAGTCTGAGTATATGAAAGACGCGCATTTGTTATCATCATCCCTGTTTTCAGAGATGAAATTTTGGCCACTCCCGAGTGGCCTTTTTCTTTTCTGTCAGGCCTGTTTTTCCAGCCAGGTGTCAAACGGCTCGGTATCTGCCGCTTCAACCTCACGCTGACGACGTATTGAAGCGTCACGTTCAGTCACAAAGTCGTCTTCCTGCAACAGTTCCAGCGGCTCTTCACGCAACAGATTGCGATAAGCTTCGCCCAGCGCCTTGCCCGTGCCGCCAATGCCTGTATCCAGCATAGACCGCAGAATACGTGCAGAGAACGTCAATTCCGGATTATCAAAGCAGGCGACCAGTTCGTCACAGACTTTCTGATAATCCTCTCCGCCGTGGATGCTGTCCAGCGTTTGCGCCACGCGTTTCAGATCGCGGAACAAATCTTTGCCCACTTCAGGCAGCGGGAACTGCGCGGTTTCACAACCAATACCTAACGTCAGACCCGGTTTACGCCCTTCCAGAATCACCCGATTCCAGTTGGTCCGCGTACATAATAGCTCACTGCTGCTCATTTCCGGCGCATCGGCCAGCACGCACCAGACCATAAACAGGTCAAGGAAACGCACCTGCTGCTCGTCCACGCCGATTGGCGAGAACGGGTTGATATCCAGCGAGCGGACTTCGATGTACTCGATACCGCCGCGCAGAAGCGCATCTGAAGGCGATTCACCGCTACGCGTAACGCGTTTCGGACGAATGGGCGCATACAGCTCATTTTCAATCTGCAGCACGTTGCTGTTGATTTGCAAACGCTTACCGTCTTTTTCCAGCCCGACCGCCGCATACTCTTCAGAAGGCGTTTTTATCGCCCGCTTCAATCCTGCCACATATTCGTAGAGATCGTTAAACGTAATACCGAGATTGCTTTGTGATTTATTGGTATAACCCAGATCGCTCAGACGCAACGAGGTCGCGTACGGCAGGTAGTACATCCCACAGTCGGTTTTCTCAAATGGCAGCGTGGTCGGTTTGCCTTGCAGGAAGGAAGAACAAATCGCCGGGGACGCGCCAAACAGATAAGGAATGACCCAACCGAAGCGGTAATAGTTGCGGATCAGGCGGAAATAGCCGGCAGAGATTTTCTCTTTTGCCTCTTCGCCTTCCACAATGCCGCACTTCGCCTGCCAGAATGCCATCGGCAGCGAGAAGTTGTAGTGCACACCGGAGATGGTTTGCATCAGCGCACCGTAACGGTTTTTCAACCCTTCACGGTACAGCGTTTTCATGCGACCAATATTCGAGGTGCCGTATTGCGCCAGTTCAATGTCCTGACCTTCTGCAATGTAGCAAGGCATACTCAGCGGCCACATACGCTCATCGCCCATATTTCTGGCGGTATAACGATGCAGGTCACGCATGAAGGTCAGCATATGCTGGATATCGCCGTCTACTGGTGTAATAAACTCCAGCAGCGCTTCGGCGAAATCGGTGGTTATCCATTTATGCGTCAGCGCTGAGCCTAACGCTTCAGGATGTCCCGTTGTCGCCAACGTGCCATCCGCATTTACGCGCAATGTTTCGCGCTCCAGCCCGCGCTGAATCCCCTGTAGTGCCTGAGGATGTTTTTCCAGCCAGGCCAGAGCCTGTGATACGTCCGGGATCAAATCGACCTCCCGCCTGTCAAAATCGTATTAATTAGCATAATTGTAGTGGTTACCCTAAAGGCGAATCCCCAGGCACAATTAGTGCCACCAGGTAATGCCCTGAACGGTAGCAGCCGCGACGACAATATAGCGCAGCGCTTTGCCAAGGCATAAAAAAAAGAGTACCGGCCCCCACGAGAGGCGCATCCATCCCGCTAACAGGCACAATAAATCACCCACAACCGGCATCCAGCTTAATAATAGTGTGACCGCGCCATAGCGTTTAAGCCAGCCGGTGGCTTTCTCCTGCCAGCGCGATGTCTTGCGCAGCGGGAAGAAACGCCCAAGGATAACGTTAGTTAACCCTCCAAGGCTATTACCCATTGTTGCTGTTAACACTAAGACCCAGGGATGACTGAGTCCGGCCAGTAACATGGCAATCAGAACGACTTCCGAGTTGCCGGGCAACAGCGTAGCGCTGAGAAAACTGCTGGCGAACAATGAAAGGAGCGACAGTCCGTCACTCACAAGTGTCGAACGTCCACAGCATCCATTCCAGCGGCGCGTGCCGCCTGGATACCAAAATCAGCATCTTCGAATACCACGCACTGCGCCGGGGGCACGCCCATACGTTCGGCACAGAGCAGGAAAGTATCTGGCGCAGGTTTATGGTGCTGAACATGATCGGCGGCAACAACAGCATCAAAATAGCGACGCAACCCCAGATGGGCCAGCAGTGCTTCCGCGATCGCGCTTTCGCTGCCAGTTCCGACGGACATCGGGCGGCGGCCATGCCACGCTTTCACCACCTCAATCAGCGGCAGCGGCTCGACGCTGTCGAGGAGCATGATTTTTACCGCGTCGGTTTTTTCACGGGCTAACGCGTGGGGATCGAGATCCGCATGATTCAGCTCAATGATGGACTGCGCAATGCGCCATGTGGCTGAGCCGTTAAGGGCGATCATCGCCTGGAGATCAAAGTGCATACCGTAACGACCTAATACCTCAACCCACGCCTTACGGTGCGTCGGTTCAGTATCCAGAAGGGTACCATCCATATCGAAAATCAGACCCGCATAACGTTCGTACATAGCACTCTCACCCAGCAAATAAACAGACGTTACTTTATCGTAATTGCTGGATTTTGTCGCTGACGACGATGCTGAGGATTGTTCAGGGTCTCAATGCAGAGGGGGAATAAAGAGAGAAGATGGTGTATCTAAGAGAAGATAGTGCATCCGGGAGGATGACTCGGCTGCGCCTCGCCCTTCGGGCCGTTGCTGAAGCAACGTTATCTCTCCCTGGTATTTGCGAGAATCTCGCAGACCATGAAACAACAAACTTGCTGTTATTCTGGAGAAGATGGTGCATCCGGGAGGATTCGAACCTCCGACCGCTCGGTTCGTAGCCGAGTACTCTATCCAGCTGAGCTACGGATGCATCGGGACTTACTGTTATTCTGGAGAAGATGGTGCATCCGGGAGGATGACTCGGCTGCGCCTCGCCCTTCGGGCCGTTGCTGAAGCAACGTTATCTCTCCCTGGTACTTGCGAGAATCTCGCAGACCATGAAACAACAAACCTGCTGTTATCCTGGAGAAATATGGTGCATCCGGGAGGATTCGAACCTCCGACCGCTCGGTTCGTAGCCGAGTACTCTATCCAGCTGAGCTACGGATGCAATCGGAAAACGTATTTTACTGCCGATATTGATACTGCATAAAAGCGGTATCAAGTAAGAGATGGTGCATCCGGGAGGATTCGAACCTCCGACCGCTCGGTTCGTAGCCGAGTACTCTATCCAGCTGAGCTACGGATGCAATCGGGAAACTTACTTTACTGCAGATTTTGATACTGCTACTAAAGCCATATCAAGTAAGAGATGGTGCATCCGGGAGGATTCGAACCTCCGACCGCTCGGTTCGTAGCCGAGTACTCTATCCAGCTGAGCTACGGATGCAAATGGCGGTGAGGCGGGGATTCGAACCCCGGATGCAGCTTTTGACCGCATACTCCCTTAGCAGGGGAGCGCCTTCAGCCTCTCGGCCACCTCACCAACACGCCTCTTACGAGTGCTTCGAGTTTCTCGTTAAGAGCTTCTCGTCGCTGCGTGGCGCACATATTACTTTCTGGGACTTATAAGTCAAACAATTTTTCCTGAGCTTTTATCGTTTGCACACTTCACGTTCAATTAGTCTGCAAAAACGGCAAAAGGAGTGTTTTATCAACAGATAAATCGGTCTCTGGGGCTGCAATAGAAAAGCGCTACGGCGCCAGGAGAGCGTTACGCGAAACAGGATAAGAGTCACAACATGACGAAAAAGAGAGGGATTTACGAAGACATCAGGTTGCGCCTCACCCGAGCAGGTGAGACGCGGAAACCTTAGTAACTGGACTGCTGGGATTTTTCAGCCTGGATACGCTGGTAGATCTCTTCACGATGGACAGAAACTTCTTTCGGGGCGTTTACGCCGATGCGTACCTGGTTGCCCTTCACCCCTAAAACTGTCACGGTGACCTCATCTCCAATCATGAGGGTCTCACCAACTCGACGAGTCAGAATCAGCATTCTTTGCTCCTTGAAAGATTAAAAGAGTCGGGTCTCTCTGTATCCCGGCATTATCCATCATATAACGCCAAAAAGTAAGCGATGACAAACACATTACATGTAAGCAGTCACGGCATCACATTCTGTTAAACCTAAGTTTAGCCGATATACACAACTTCAACCTGACTTTATCGTTGTCGACAACGTTGATGCAAACGCCGCAGAATACTTATCCACGGCATCGGCTAACGCTTATACACTTCATCTTTCAGGCTGCCTCAACGTTGACTGCGCGCGTTCCCCGGTCACTAACTGCCTGTTCGCTTCCGGGGACTAATCCGCTTGCCGCCTTGATGCAGCTCGAATGATTTTGTGTAACTATTTTATAGTTTTGCGCTGACCCAGGCTTGCACACTGGCTAACGCCGCAGGCAGAGCAGACGCATCCGTACCACCGGCTTGCGCCATGTCCGGACGACCACCACCCTTACCGCCCACCTGCTGAGCGACCATACCGACCAATTCCCCTGCTTTGACACGATCGGTCACGTCCTTAGACACACCTGCAATCAGAGAAACCTTACCTTCAGCTGCCGTTGCCAGCACGATAATTGTCGACCCCAGTTGATTTTTCAGATCATCAACCATGGTACGTAACATTTTCGGCTCAACACCCGCAAGCTCACTCACCAACAGCTTAACGCCATTGATATCAACCGCTTTGCTGGAAAGATTTGCACTTTCCTGCGCCGCAGCTTGTTCTTTCAACTGCTGAAGCTCTTTCTCGAGCTGACGGGTCCGTTCCAGTACTGAACGGACTTTGTCGCCCAGGTTCTGGCTGTCGCCCTTCAACAGATGTGCGATATCGGTTAAGCGATCGCTTTCTGCATGCACGGTCGCAATGGCGCCCTCACCTGTTACCGCTTCAATACGACGAACCCCTGCCGCGGTCCCGGACTCGGAGACGATACGGAACAGACCAATATCACCCGTACGGCTGGCGTGAGTCCCGCCACACAGTTCGGTAGAGAAATCGCCCATGCTCAGTACGCGAACGCGTTCGTCGTATTTCTCGCCGAACAGCGCCATTGCGCCTTTTGCTTTCGCCGCTTCCAGATCCATCACATTGGTTTCAACCGGCAGGTTACGACGAATCTGCGCGTTCACCAGGTCTTCAACCGCGCGGATTTCCGCAGGTTTCATCGCTTCGTTATGCGAGAAGTCGAAACGCAGTACTTTATCGTTGACCAGCGAGCCTTTCTGCGCCACGTGCGTACCCAGAATCTGGCGCAGCGCCGCGTGCATCAGGTGCGTGGCGGAGTGGTTCAGTCGAATACGCGCACGACGCGTTTCATCTACGTCAGCCTGAACCGCGTCACCCACTTTCAGAGAGCCCACAGACAGTTTGCCGAGGTGACCAATCGCCTGGCCATATTTTTGCGTATCGCTTACGGCAAAGGTAAAGCCCGCGCCTTTCAGTTCACCTTTATCACCAACCTGACCACCGGATTCCGCATAGAACGGGGTCTGATCCAGTACGACAACGGCTTCCTGACCGGCACTAATTGCATCCACCGCTTTACCATCGACGAACAGCGCGGTCACTTTGCCATTCAGTTCCAGATGGTCATAACCTTTAAATTCAGAGGCGCTATCGACGCGGATCATCGCGTTATAGTCCGCCCCAAAACCGCTGGCTTCGCGAGCGCGACGGCGCTGCTCTTCCATGGCGGCTTCAAAACCGGCTTCATCCACTTTGATGTTGCGTTCACGGCAAACGTCAGCCGTCAGGTCAACCGGGAAACCGTAGGTATCGTACAGACGGAATGCCGTTTCGCCGTCCAGCGTATCGCCGGACAGTTTCGCCAGTTCTTCATCCAGCAGCGCCAGTCCACGCTCCAGCGTACGGGCGAACTGTTCTTCTTCGGTTTTCAGAACTTGCTCAACCTGAGCCTGCTGACGCTTCAGTTCTTCACCCGCCGATCCCATGACGTCAACCAGTGGGCCCACCAGTTTGTAGAAGAAGGTCTCTTTCGCGCCCAGCATGTTGCCATGACGTACCGCGCGACGAATGATACGACGCAGGACATAGCCCCGGTTTTCGTTCGACGGAACCACGCCATCGGCAATCAGGAACGCACAGGAACGAATGTGGTCCGCAATGACCCGCAGCGACTTGTTGCTCAGATCGGTCGCACCGGTCACTTTCGCTACCGCTTCAATCAGCGTGCGGAACAGGTCAATTTCGTAGTTGGAGTTGACGTGTTGCAGCACAGCCGCAATACGCTCCAGACCCATACCGGTATCGACGGAAGGCTTCGGCAGCGGTTCCATCGTACCGTCAGCCTGACGGTTGAACTGCATAAAGACGATGTTCCAGATCTCAATGTAACGATCGCCGTCTTCTTCCGGACTTCCCGGAGGGCCACCCCAGATGTGATCGCCATGATCGTAGAAAATCTCGGTGCACGGACCGCATGGACCGGTATCGCCCATCTGCCAGAAGTTGTCCGACGCATAGGCCGCGCCTTTGTTATCACCAATGCGGATAATACGTTCGCGAGGGATACCGACTTCTTTTTCCCAGATTTCATAGGCTTCATCGTCTGTTTCGTAGACGGTCACCCACAGACGCTCTTTCGGCAGGGCAAACCAGTTCTCACCGGTCAGCAGTTCCCACGCATATTGGATGGCGTCATGTTTGAAATAGTCGCCGAAGCTGAAGTTGCCCAGCATTTCGAAGAAGGTATGGTGACGTGCAGTGTAACCGACGTTTTCCAGATCGTTGTGCTTACCACCCGCGCGCACGCAGCGCTGGGACGTGGTAGCGCGGGAATAATTACGCTTGTCAAGGCCAAGGAAAACGTCCTTGAACTGGTTCATCCCGGCGTTGGTAAACAACAAAGTGGGGTCATTGTTCGGCACCAGGGAGCTGCTGGCAACTACCTGATGTCCCTTACTATGGAAAAAGTCGAGAAACGCCTGACGGATCTCAGCGGTGCTCTTGCTCATAATTATCCTGAAATCAAGCTACACTTCATCCTTCAAACTGCCTCTGCGTTGGCTGCGTTCGTTCACCCCAGTCACTGACTCCAGTAAGCTCCCGGGGATTCACTCACTTACCGCCTTGATGCAGCCTGAATGATGTTGTGTATTTAAGGAATATTCGTTTCAGACGCAGATCGTCATATGACAACCATCACCCGAACGGAAAAAGTGGGAATAAGATAAGTTTTCTTTACGGGGAAGTAAAATCCCGTATGCGTTCAATCGTCAAAATTTCGCCATATTTCCTGAATATCCTCCATCAGATACCCGCGATAAAGCAAAAATCGCTGTATCTTAACCTTTTCCGAAAAAGCGCCAGGCAGCGGTTCACCGTACTTGCGAGTCGCCTGGTCGCGCGCGAGGGCACACCAGTCAATCTCACATTCCCGCATCGCTTTTTCAGTCGATTCACGGGCAATGCCCTTTTGATTCAACTCCTGACGGATACGCGCCGGACCGTACCCTTTACGGCTGCGGCTGGCGATAAAGCGGGCGATGAACCGTTCGTCATCGAGATAGTGATGCTCGTAGCACCAGGCAATCACCCGATCATAATCATCTGCCGTGGCATCAATCTCTTCCGGCCCATTCTTCCCCATCACCGGGGCGGCAAGTTTGCGTCGTAACTCGTGTTCGCTGTGGTCACGAACCGCGAGGATACGTACTGCGCGATCTAACAGCCGGGGATACGCGGGTCGGCGCGGTGTGGGTTCACTCATAACAACCTTCAAAATCAGAAATGCAAAAGGGCTGCATCAATGCAGCCCTTGAGTGTAATTCAACTTTTTGCCGGATGGCAGTTCTGCGTTATCCGGATGGGGGACACCTGACGATTAAAAATCTTCGTTGGTTTCCGCAACGCCTTCACCATCATCAACGGTGAAAGCGGGTTTGTCATCCTGGTTATTGAGCAGCATTTCGCGGACTTTCTTCTCAATTTCCTTCGCGGTCGTCGGGTTGTCTTTCAGCCAGGCTGTTGCATTCGCTTTACCCTGACCAATTTTCTCGCCGTTGTAGCTGTACCATGCGCCGGCTTTCTCGATCAGCTTCTCTTTCACGCCCAGGTCAACCAGTTCACCATAGAAGTTGATGCCTTCGCCGTAAAGGATCTGGAATTCAGCCTGTTTAAACGGTGCCGCGATTTTGTTTTTCACCACCTTCACGCGGGTTTCGCTGCCCACCACGTTATCGCCCTCTTTCACCGCGCCGATACGACGGATGTCCAGACGAACAGACGCGTAGAATTTCAGTGCGTTACCCCCGGTGGTGGTTTCCGGGTTACCGAACATCACGCCAATTTTCATACGGATCTGGTTGATGAAGATAAGCAACGTGTTGGACTGCTTCAGGTTACCGGCCAGTTTACGCATCGCCTGACTCATCATACGTGCTGCGAGGCCCATGTGAGAGTCACCGATTTCGCCTTCGATTTCCGCTTTCGGCGTCAACGCCGCCACGGAGTCGACAACGATAACGTCAACGGCACCAGAACGTGCCAGCGCGTCACAGATTTCCAGCGCCTGTTCACCGGTGTCCGGCTGAGAACAGAGCAGATTGTCGATATCAACGCCCAGCTTACGCGCATAGACTGGATCCAACGCGTGTTCTGCGTCGATAAACGCACAGGTTTTGCCTTCGCGCTGCGCAGCGGCAATCACCTGTAGCGTCAGCGTGGTTTTACCGGAAGACTCCGGCCCGTAGATTTCGACGATACGGCCCATCGGCAGGCCGCCTGCGCCCAGCGCAATATCCAGTGAAAGCGAACCGGTGGAGATCGTTTCCACGTCCATAGAACGGTCTTCACCCAGACGCATGATGGAGCCTTTACCGAATTGCTTTTCGATCTGGCCCAGCGCTGCCGCCAACGCTTTCTGTTTGTTTTCGTCGATAGCCATTAATTACTCCTGTCATGCCAGCTGAAGCCGGATAGTGAATTCTATACTGTTGTCGCAATTATACTGTATGGTCATACAGTATCAAGTGTTTTGTAGAAATTGTTGCCACAGGGTTTGCAACGCATAAACCGTGGCTTGTCGACGCACCGCATCACGGTCGCCGCTAAAGCATTCCCGACGGGTAATCCCTTCTCCGCGCACGCTAGCGAAGGCGAACCAGACGGTGCCAACCGGTTTCTCTTCGCTACCGCCATCGGGTCCGGCAATCCCGCTGATGGAGACAGCAAAATCGGCGCGTGCCGCTTTCAGCGCGCCAATCGCCATCTCAACCACCACCGGCTCACTGACCGCGCCATGCTGCGCCAGCGTCTCTTCGCGCACGCCAATCATCTGTGATTTCGCTTCGTTACTGTAGGTGACAAAACCGCGCTCGAACCAGGCGGAGCTGCCGGCAATATCGGTAATGGCTTTCGCCACCCAACCACCGGTGCAGGACTCTGCGGTGGTCACGGTCGCACCGCGCGCCTTCAGCGCCAGCCCAACCTGTTCACTTAACTGCATCAGTTCACTGTCAGTCATATCAGCCTCTGTCAGTTAAAAAAATATGCCGGACAAGATAGCACTTTCCCGACAGAGATGGGGATGAGGTGACAATTTTACGAGGGGGATTCCGAAAAAACGAGTGAAGCCCAGGGAAGCTGAAACTCCCCTGGGTAAAAATCGTTACTGCACGCGCGCCAGTGCCACCGCCTGACCCAACTGCCATACCGCCATTGCATAATGGGTGCTGTGGTTGTAGCGGGTAATGGCATAGAAGTTCGGCAGGCCGTACCAGTACTGATAACCGGTGCCGATATCCAGTCGCAACAGGCTCACCTGCTGATGGTTGCCCAGCGGTTGTTGCGGCGTTAATCCGGCAGCCGCCAGTTGGGAAGGGCTGTACTGTGTTTTAAAGCCATTCGCCAGTCCCGGTGCCTGACCGTTCGCCATCACCGCCACTGTGTCGCCTTTCACCCAACCGTGCGCTTTGAAGTAATTCGCCACGCTGCCGATGGCATCGACCGGATCCCACAGGTTGATGTGGCCGTCGCCATTGAAATCCACCGCGTACTCTTTATAGGACGACGGCATGAATTGTCCGTACCCCATCGCGCCAGCAAAGGAACCTTTCAGATCTAACGGATCATCCTGTTCGTTACGCGCCATCAGCAGGAACGTCTCCAGTTCGCCAGAGAAGTACTCCGCACGACGTGGATAGTTAAACGACAGCGTCGCCAGCGCATCCAGAATGCGCGTTTTTCCCATCACGCGGCCCCAGCGGGTTTCCACGCCAATAATGCCCACGACGATCTCCGGCGGGACACCATAAACCTGCCAGGCGCGGTTCAGCGCGTCTTCATACTGATTCCAGAACGCCACGCCGTTTTGCACGTTATCCGGAGTAATGAACTGTTTGCGGTAGCGCAGCCATGCGCCGTTAGGCCCGGCTGGCGGCTGCGTGGTGGGCGCCTGCCTGTCCATCAGACGTAAAACGTAATCCAGACGTTTCGCCTGAGACAGAATCTCCTGCAACTGCTGACGATTAAAACCGTGCTTGTTCACCATCTTATCGATGAACTGCTGCGCGTTTGGGTTGTTGGCAAAATCGCCGCCCATCTGCATAACGTTGTGCTGGGGCTCAAGCAGGAAACCGCCGGAAGGCGTCCCCGTTGTCGTTTGAGGCTCTTGGGGTTTCGGTTTGCTACTACAGGCAGCAAGTAACACAAACAGGGGAAGTAATGCTACATAACGACGCTTGAACATGAGACATCCATTAAACAGATTCAGCCAGAGAAGGAGTATGGTAAAGCATCCCCCGCCATACAAGGAAGCGCCAGACGCGCGGCGTCACACAATTTACGTATCACTTCCCCTCATTTGATCGTCAGCACATTCTTTCCTTTCCACAAAAACTTTCAACTTAAAATATTTTACTTTCATTTTGAGATCAAAATAACACTTTTATATCTTTCAATCTGATTAAAATAAGTCACCCATTCGCAAGATAACTAAAAATCCCTACAGGAGAGAACAATGATCGAAACCATTACACATGGAGCAGAGTGGTTCATCGGGCTGTTCCAGAAAGGTGGAGAGGTGTTTACCGGCATGGTCACCGGTATTCTTCCACTGCTGATCAGCCTGCTGGTCATCATGAATGCGCTGATCAACTTTATCGGCCAGCAGCGAATCGAACGCTTCGCTCAGCGCTGTGCCGGGAACCCATTATCCCGTTACCTGATTCTGCCCTTTATTGGCACGTTTGTGTTTTGTAACCCCATGACCCTGAGTCTGGGCCGCTTTATGCCAGAGAAATACAAGCCCAGCTACTACGCGGCAGCCTCTTACAGCTGTCACTCGATGAACGGCCTGTTCCCGCATATCAACCCCGGCGAACTGTTCGTTTATCTCGGTATTGCCAGCGGCCTGACCACGCTAGGTCTCCCGCTCGGCCCGCTGGCCGTGAGCTATTTGCTGGTCGGTCTGGTCACCAACTTCTTTCGTGGCTGGGTCACGGACCTCACAACCTCCATCTTTGAGAAAAAGATGGGTATCCAACTTGAGCAGAAAGTCCACCTTGCAGGAGCAACATCATGACGCGTATTCGTATTGAACGAGGAACTGGCGGCTGGGGTGGCCCGTTAGAGCTGGACGTGACCGACGGCAAGAAAATTGTCTATATCACCGCAGGCACGCGCCCGGCGATTGTCGACAAGCTGGCGCAGTTAACCGGCTGGCAGGCTGTCGACGGCTTTAAAGAGGGTGAGCCGCCGGAAGATGAAATTGGCGTCGCCATCATCGACTGCGGCGGGACGCTGCGCTGCGGGATCTATCCCAAACGCCGTATCCCGACCGTGAACATTCACTCAACCGGGAAATCCGGCCCGCTGGCCCAGTACATCGTCGAAGACATCTATGTCTCTGGCGTCAGGGAAGACAACATTACCGTGGTGGGCGACGCCTCTACTGCAGCACAGCCGCAGCCGCAGCAACAACCGGCAAGTACCACCGCCGGACGCGATTACGACGCCAGTAAAAAGATCACGGAACAGAGCGATGGCCTGCTGGCGAAAGTCGGGATGGGGATGGGGTCGGCGGTGGCCGTGCTGTTCCAGTCGGGTCGCGACACCATTGATACGGTACTGAAAACGATTCTTCCGTTCATGGCATTCGTCTCGGCGCTGATCGGCATCATCATGGCCTCGGGTCTTGGCGACTGGATCGCCCACGGCCTGGCGCCGCTTGCCAGCCATCCGTTGGGTCTGGTGACGCTGGCGCTGATCTGTTCGTTCCCGCTGCTGTCGCCGTTCCTCGGCCCTGGCGCGGTGATTGCGCAGGTTATCGGCGTCCTGATCGGCGTGCAAATTGGTCTGGGCAACATCCCGCCACACCTGGCGCTGCCCGCGCTGTTTGCCATCAACGCCCAGGCGGCCTGCGACTTTATCCCGGTCGGTCTGTCACTGGCAGAAGCGCGTCAGGACACGGTTCGCGTCGGTGTACCGTCGGTACTGGTGAGCCGCTTCCTGACCGGTGCGCCTACTGTTCTCATCGCCTGGTTTGTTTCCGGCTTTATTTATCAATAAGAGGTTTCGACATGACCGTTATTTATCAGACCACCATCACCCGTATCGGACAGAGCGCACCGGATGCCCTCTGCGACCAGATGCTGATTACCTTTCGTGAAGGCGCGCCTGCGGATATCGAGGAGTTTTGCTTTATCCATTGTCATGGCGAACTGAACGGCCCGCTGCAACCCGGTGCGCAGTTCGAACTGGGTCAGCATCATTATCCGGTCACCGCCGTCGGCAGCGTGGCCGAACAGAATTTACGTGAACTGGGGCATATCACCCTGCGCTTCGACGGACAGAGCGAAGCGGAATTTCCCGGCACCGTGCACGTTGCGGGGCCAGTACCGGACGACATCGCGCCGGGCTGTATTTTGAAGTTTGTCGCTTAAGGAGAGAAAAATGAATCAGGTTGCCGTTGTCATTGGTGGAGGACAGACCCTGGGGGCATTCCTTTGCCGTGGGCTTGCAGCAGAAGGGTATCGCGTTGCGGTTGTGGACATTCAGAGTGATAAAGCCGCGAACGTCGCACAGGAGATTAACGCAGAATTTGGCGAAGGCATGGCCTACGGTTTTGGCGCCGACGCCACCAGCGAACAGAGCGTGCTCGCGCTCTCTCGCGGCGTGGATGAAATTTTTGGCCGCGTGGATCTGCTGGTTTACAGCGCGGGTATCGCCAAAGCGGCATTTATCAGTGACTTCCAGCTCGGCGATTTTGACCGCTCGCTGCAGGTGAACCTGGTGGGCTACTTCCTCTGCGCACGTGAATTCTCTCGTCTGATGATCCGCGATGGTATTCAGGGACGCATTATTCAGATCAACTCCAAATCCGGAAAAGTGGGTAGCAAACACAACTCCGGCTACAGCGCAGCGAAGTTTGGCGGCGTGGGATTAACGCAGTCGCTGGCGCTGGATCTGGCGGAATATGGCATTACCGTGCATTCGCTGATGCTTGGCAACCTGCTGAAGTCACCGATGTTCCAGTCGCTGCTGCCGCAGTACGCCACCAAGCTGGGTATTGAACCTGACGAAGTGGAGCAGTATTACATTGATAAGGTTCCGCTGAAGCGCGGCTGCGACTATCAGGATGTGCTGAATATGCTGTTATTCTATGCCAGCCAGAAAGCGTCGTACTGCACCGGACAGTCAATCAACGTAACCGGTGGGCAGGTGATGTTTTAATGGGTGCAGCCCGGTGACGCTATGCTTACCGGGCTTACCCGTAGGCCGGATAAGGTGAAACCGCCATCCGGCAAAATAAAAGGAGCACAATATGGTATCCGCACTCGTTACCGTCGCCGTCATTGCCTGGTGCGCGCAACTGGCGCTGGGGTACTGGCAAATATCGCGCTTTAACAAAGCGTTTGACCAACTTTGCCTACAGGGACGTGTCGGCGTGGGGCGTTCGGGAGGACGTTTTAAACCGCGCGTCGTTGTCGCGGTCGCACTCGATGACGATCGTCGGGTCACCGATACGTTGTTTATGAAAGGTCTCACCGTATTCGCCAGACCAGGCAAAATCGCCGCCATTCAGGGCAAACATTTGAATGAATTACAGCCTGATGTGATCTTTCCCCATGATCCGTTATCGCAGAATGCACTATCATTGGCGCTTAGTCTGAAACATGGGTAATTTCGTTGTGAATGCTAATAGCTTGCGAAATTATCATTTCGCAAATTTAATTCAGGGTAATTACACCAATGAAACCTCGTCAGCGTCAGGCCGCTATTCTTGAGCATCTGCAAAAGCAGGGGAAATGCTCAGTGGAAGAACTGGCCCAGTACTTTGACACCACGGGCACAACCATTCGCAAAGACCTTGTCGTTCTGGAAAATGCCGAAACCGTCATTCGTACCTATGGCGGCGTGATGTTAAATAAAGAGGAGTCCGATCCGCCTATCGATCACAAAACGCTGATCAATACGCTCAAGAAAGAACGTATTGCTGAAGCAGCCGTCCACTTTATCCACGATGGCGACTCCATCATTCTGGATGCCGGGAGCACCGTGCTACAGATGGTGCCGATGCTTACCCGCTTTAGCAATATCACCGTCATGACCAACAGCCTGCATATTGTCAACGCGCTGTCCGAGTTAGACAACGAACAAACCATCCTGATGCCCGGCGGAACATTCCGTAAAAAATCGGCCTCCTTTCACGGACAACTCGCGGAAAACGCCTTTGAGCAGTTCAGTTTTGATAAACTCTTCATGGGCACTGACGGCATTGACCTCAGTGCGGGCGTGACCACCTTTAATGAGGTTTACACCGTCAGTAAAGCGATGTGCAATGCCGCTCGAGAAGTCATTCTGATGGCTGACTCATCAAAGTTTGGTCGCAAGAGTCCGAATGTTGTATGCAGTCTGGAAAGCGTCGACAAACTGATTACCGACGCGGGCATTGATCCCGCATTTCGTCAGGCGCTGGAAGAAAAGGGGATTGAAGTGATCATAACCGGAGAAACCAATGAGTGATGCACTACTGAACGCGGGACGTCAGACGTTAATGCTGGAATTACAGGAAGCAAGCCGTCTGCCGGAACGTCTGGGCGATGACTTTATCCGCGCCGCCAATATCATTATCCATTGCGAAGGCAAAGTGATTGTCTCGGGTATCGGCAAGTCGGGTCATATTGGTAAGAAAATCGCCGCGACGCTCGCCAGTACCGGCACTCCGGCCTTTTTTGTGCATCCTGCCGAAGCGCTGCATGGCGATCTGGGGATGATCGAAAGCCGCGACGTGATGTTGTTCATCTCCTATTCCGGCGGCGCAAAAGAGCTGGATCTCATCATCCCTCGCCTGGAAGATAAGTCCATCGCCCTGCTGGCCATGACCGGCAAACCCCATTCACCGCTGGGCCTGGCGGCGAAAGCCGTGCTGGATATTTCCGTTGAGCGCGAAGCCTGCCCGATGCACCTGGCACCGACGTCCAGCACCGTCAATACCCTGATGATGGGCGACGCGCTGGCGATGGCGGTCATGCAGGCACGCGGTTTCAATGAAGAAGATTTTGCCCGCTCGCATCCGGCCGGTGCGCTGGGCGCGCGTTTGCTCAATAAAGTGCATCACCTGATGCGCCGCGACGATGCCGTCCCGCAGGTTCAACTCGCCACAAGCGTGATGGACGCGATGCTGGAGTTAAGCCGTACCGGTCTGGGGCTGGTCGCCGTTTGCGACGAGCAGATGCAGGTGAAAGGCGTCTTTACCGACGGTGACCTGCGTCGCTGGCTGGTTGGCGGCGGCGCGCTCACCACCCCGGTCAGTGAAGCGATGACCCACAATGGCATCACCTTGCAGTCAGAAAGCCGGGCGATTGATGCCAAAGAGATCCTGATGAAGCGCAAAATCACCGCCGCACCGGTGGTGGATGAAACCGGTAAACTCACCGGCGCCATCAACCTGCAGGATTTCTACCAGGCCGGGATTATCTAATCCTTCAGCCCAAGACGCTTCGCCAGCCGGTGCAGGTTGGCGACGTCCGTTTCAAGCGCCCGCGCGCTGGCCGCCCAGTTGTGATTATTTTGCGCCAGCGCCTGGCGAATCACTTCCCGCTGGAAAGCCTCCGTCGCGTCACGCAGATTGTGATTGCGCGGGATATCCGCCGCCACTTCCGGCAGCGACGTCATCGCCTCCTCCTGTAACGCGAAATGCGACACGTCCAGGACGACGTCGTCTTTGGCCCGGGTCGCCCGCGCCAGCACCACCGCCCGATGAATGGCATGTTCCAGTTCACGCACATTACCCGGCCAGCCGTAATTCAACAGATGGCTGCGCGCGCCCGGACTGAGCACCACGCGGGAAAGCCCCAGCCGCAGTCGGCACTGCTCGCAAAAATAGCCCGCCAGCAGCACCACATCCTCACCGCGCTCTCGCAGCGGAGGGACAGAAAGCGGAAACACGCTCAGGCGATGAAACAGATCGGCACGAAAACGTCCCGCCAGCACCTCTTCGCGCAGATCGCGGTTGGTCGCCGCCAGCACACGCACATCCACGCGCAGACTGCGGTCATCGCCGACACGCTGAATATCGCCGTACTGCAACACGCGAAGCAGTTTCGCCTGTAGCGCCAGCGACAGTTCCCCAATTTCGTCAAGAAACAGCGTGCCGTTATCGGCCATTTCAAACTTGCCGCTGCGGTTGCTGATGGCCCCGGTAAACGCGCCTTTTACATGACCAAACAGTTCACTTTCCGCCACGCTTTCCGGCAGCGCGGCGCAGTTCAGATAAACCAGCGGGTTGACCGCACGAGGCGAACCTTCGTGAATCGCCTTCGCCACCAGCTCTTTCCCGGTGCCGGTTTCGCCGCTGATTAACACGTTGAGATCGGAGCCGGCTACAATCTCGATCTCTTTTTTCAGTTGCATCATGTTCGGCGAGAGGCCAATCATCTGCGTCTCTTTGACCTGTTCGAAATCGGTGCCCGAACCCGGCAGCATATTCTGGCTTTCCAGTTGTTCAATCAGCAGCGCATTGTTGAGCGCACCAGCGGCCAGCGCGGCGATCAGTCGTAACTCCTCATCACTGAAAACATCAAACTGGTCTGGCGCCATACCGTCGAGGGTCAGCGCACCGATCAGGTTCTGCCCGGCAAAAAGCGGCAACCCAATGCAGGCGTGCACTTTCAGGCTCTCCTGCCCCGGGATCAGCCCGTCATACGGATCGGGCAGGGAACTGTCCGCCGGAAAGCGCACCACATCTCCGGCGCGGGCGATGGCCTCCAGTCGGGGATGCCCTTCCAGCGTAAAACGCCTGCCGAGCACATCGCGAGCAAGACCGTCAATCGCCAGCGGGATAAACTGGCGCGCCTCATAACGCAGCAGCGCAGAGGCGTCACACTCCAGCACCTGACGCAGCGTGGTAATCAGACGTTGAAACCGGTCCTGATGACCCACTCCGCGCTGTAATTCAATGGCGATACCCGCCAGCACATCAACGGAAAAACTCATGGTGTCCTCACTGTCATTTTGACAATTCATGGTGTCATATTGACTGTGTCAGGGGTAGTCTTTTTGACTACCATTAAGTGAGTATAGGAACAACATTTTATTGTAAATCAATAAATTAAAAAGTTGGCATGCGACCTGCAATAAGCAAAACAACTAATTTGAACAACGCTGAATTAATTGAGGTTGCTATGTCTATTCTGGTTAAAAATAACATTCATTGGGTTGGCCAACGTGACTGGGAAGTGCGTGATTTCCACGGAACTGAATACAAAACGCTGCGCGGCAGCAGCTACAACAGCTATCTCATCCGTGAGGAAAAAAATGTCCTGATCGATACCGTCGATCATAAATTCAGCCGCGAATTTGTGCAGAACCTGCGTAATGAAATCGACCTCGCAGACATCGATTACATCATTATCAACCATGCGGAAGAAGATCACGCCGGGGCGCTGACCGAACTGATGATGCAGATCCCGGATACGCCCATCTACTGCACCGCCAACGCGATTGACTCGATTACCGGCCACCACCACCATCCTGAGTGGAACTTTAACGTCGTGAAAACCGGCGACACGCTGGATATCGGCAACGGCAAGCAGTTGATCTTCGTGGAAACCCCAATGCTGCACTGGCCGGACAGCATGATGACCTATATGACCGGCGATGCCGTCCTGTTCAGTAACGACGCTTTCGGCCAGCACTACTGTGACGAACGCCTGTTTAACGATGAAGTGGATCAGACCGAACTGTTCGAGCAGTGCCAGCGCTATTACGCCAATATCCTGACCCCGTTCAGTCGTCTGGTGACGCCCAAAATTACCGAAATCCTCGGCTTCAACCTGCCGGTGGATATGATTGCCACCTCTCACGGCGTGGTCTGGCGCGATAATCCGACCCAGATTGTTGAGTTGTATCTGAAATGGGCGGCGGATTATCAGGAAGACAGGATCACGATTTTCTACGACACCATGTCCAATAACACCCGCATGATGGCAGATGCAATAGCTCAGGGGATTAACGAAGTCGACCCCAACGTGGCGGTGAAAATCTTTAACGTCGCCCGCAGCGATAAAAATGAAATCCTGACCAACGTCTTCCGCTCGAAAGGCGTGCTGGTCGGCACCTCCACCATGAACAACGTGATGATGCCGAAAATCGCCGGTCTGGTGGAAGAGATGACAGGGCTGCGTTTTCGTAACAAACGCGCCAGCGCCTTTGGATCCCACGGCTGGAGCGGCGGTGCGGTCGACCGCTTATCCACCCGTTTACAGGATGCCGGTTTTGACATGTCCCTGAGCCTGAAAGCTAAATGGCGTCCGGACATCGACGCGCTGGAACTGTGCCGCCAGCACGGTCGCGACATCGCGCGTCAGTGGGCGCTCACGCCGCTGCCGGAAGCGACAGTGAAAGCGACGACCAAAGAAGAAGCGTGCGCCTGCGCCGCCGCAACGGCAGCCGACCTCGGTCCGAGCATGCAGTGCAGTGTGTGCCAGTGGATTTACGATCCGGCAAAAGGTGAACCGTTGCAGGACGTCGCGCCGGGTACGCCGTGGAGCGATGTGCCAGACAACTTCCTGTGCCCAGAATGTTCATTAGGCAAAGACGTCTTCGACGTGTTGGCAACGGAGGCAAAATGAGTCGGGGAATCGTCATCATTGGTTCGGGCTTCGCCGCCCGCCAGTTAGTTAAAAACATTCGCAAGCAGGACGCCGATGTTCCGTTAACCCTGATTGCCGCTGACAGCATGGATGAGTACAACAAACCCGATCTCAGCCATGTGATAAGCCAGGCGCAGCACGCCGACGATCTCACTCGCCAGTCGGCGGGGGAATTTGCCGAACAATTTACGCTGCGTCTCTTTCCGCACACCTGGGTCACCGACATTGATGCCGATGCCCACGTGGTAAAAAGCCAGGATAAGCAGTGGCAATATGACAAGCTGGTGCTGGCCACGGGCGCTTCAGCCTTTGTCCCGCCGGTGCCAGGACGTGAGTTAATGCTCACATTGAACAGTCAGCAGGAGTACCGCGCCGGTGAAACGCAGTTGCGCGACGCTCAACGGGTGCTGATTGTCGGCGGCGGATTGATTGGTACCGAACTGGCGATGGATTTCTGCCGTGCGGGTAAAGCGGTCACGCTGATTGATAATGCCGCCAGCCTTCTCGCCTCGCTGATGCCGCCAGAAGTGAGCAGTCGCTTACAGCATCGTCTTACCGATATGGGCGTGCACCTGCTGCTGAAATCAGAGTTGCAGGGGCTGGAGAAAACCGCATCCGGTATTCGCGCAACGTTCGATCGTGGACGCTGCATTGACGTCGATGTGGTGATTGCCGCCACCGGCCTGCGTCCGGAAACGGCGCTGGCGCGTCGTGCCGGTCTAACGCTCAATCGCGGCGTTTGTGTCGACAGTTTCCTGCAAACCAGCAACCCGGATATTTACGCCCTCGGCGACTGCGCGGAGATCAACGGTCAGGTATTGCCCTTCCTGCAGCCGATTCAGCTCAGCGCCATGTACCTGGCGAAAAACCTGCTCGGCGGCAACGCGCCGCTGAAGTTGCCCGCCATGTTGGTCAAAATCAAAACGCCGGAACTGCCGCTGCACCTGGCAGGGGAAACCCAGCGTCGCGATCTGAACTGGCACATTGCCGCAGAATCTGACGGGATGGTTGCCAGAGGGATGAACGCTGAAGGGCAACTCTGCGCCTTCGTGGTGAGCGAAGACAGGATGAAGGAGGCTTTCGCCCTGTTGAAAACGCTGCCCATGTAAATGACGTGGTGCCGGATGGCGGCTACGCCTTATCCGGCCTACGGCATGTGGCGCATTGTAGGCCGGATAAGACGCTACGCGTCGCCATCCGGCATATCGCGCTGGTTCAGCCAGCGCGCCGCGGCAATCACCCCCTGCCCCAGCGACAATCCGCCATCACCCGCCGGTAACTGCTGCGGGAACAGCAGCGTGAAATCCGCCAGATAATACGCCAGACGCGCCGACAGTAACCGGTTGTGCATCACCCCACCGCTGAACACCAGCGTGTCGATGCCACGCGCGACGGCCTGTTCGCGCAGCATTGCCGCAAACCCTTGCGCCAGCGCGTCGTGGAAGGCCCACGCGCGTTCGACGGGCGTTGCCTGCCAGTTCAACCACTGCGACCAGAAGATTGCCAGATCCAGTTGATTACCCGCCAGCGGCAACGTCACCGGGTGTTTAACGCCCGCGCATTGCGACGCCAGCGCCTCCAGCGTGCAGGCGGCCTCACCTTCATAGCTGAGCGATTCTGGCGCGCAGTTCAGCGCTGCGGCAACCGCATCAAACAGACGCCCACAGGACGAGGCCAGCGGCGCGTTAATCCCACGCTCAATCGCCCGCGCCAGCACGCTCCAGTTCTGCCGCTGCACGACGGCAGTTTCTGGATAGCGCTGCCAGTCCGGCACAAAACGCAGACACTGCGCTAGCAGGTTACGCCAGGGCTGCTTCGCGGCGAGATCGCCACCGGCAAGCGCCACGGCGGGCAGTCCGCCAAGATGTTCGCACTCACGGTAGTTCACCCGCAGACACTCTGCGCCCCACAGCGCGCCGTTTTCGCCCATTCCGATTCCGTCCAGCGTCAGGGCGATGACATCGCCGCCGTCCAGCGGCCAGCCGTGCTCGGCAAGACAAGCCGTAGCATGGGCATGATGATGCAACACACGCTCTGTCGGCAGGTTCATCTCGCTGGCCCACTGGCTGGAGACGTACCCCGGATGGGTATCGCGAACAATGCGCTGCGGCGTGAAGTCATAGATGTTCTGGATTAACCGCAGCGCGTCACGCCACTGATGCTGGATCCCGTCGTCGCTGAGATCGCCAAGATGCTGACTTAGCACCGCCTGCTCACCGCGCACCAGGCAGAAGGTGTTTTTCAGATCCGCCCCCAGGCAGAGCATCGGCGGCACGTCGCGAAAGCCCGGCGGCAGCGCCAGCGCGTCCGGAACATATCCCCGCGAGCGCCGCAGCATTTCGCCGCTTTCACGCACCACGGAGTCGTCCATTCGCTGCACGATGTCGCGATTGTGCAGCAGGAAACCTTCGGCAATGTCCTGTAAATCGTCAAGCGCCTGTTCGTTGCTGATGGCCGGAGGTTTGCCACTGAGATTGCCGGAGGTCATCACCAGCGGACCGTTCAGCTCCTGGAGCAGCAGATGCTGCAACGGATTGGCAGGCAGCATCACGCCAACTTCCGCAAGCCCCGGGGCAATGCCGTCACACATCGAGGCGACGTGCTGTTTATCCACCAGCACAATCGGCGCGGCGGGTGTTTTCAGCAGCCGGCTGGCCGCATCCGGCAAGCCGTTATCATCGGGCAGCATCACCGCCAGCGGTTTTGTCGGACGGCGCTTACGCGCGCGAAGGGTTGCCACCGCATCGCCGTTTCGCGCATCGCAGGCCAGATGAAATCCGCCGATGCCCTTAACCGCGACAATGCCCCCCGCCTTCAGCATCTCAACCGCAGCCTGCAATGCCGCGTCCTTTTCCGCCTGCCGTTCGCCGCTCAGCCAGCTCAGATGCGGACCACACGCCGGGCAAGCCACCGGCTGGGCGTGAAAACGTCGGTCACCGGGATCGCGATACTCCTTGTCACATTGCGGACAGAGCGGAAAAGACGCCATCACGGTAAATGGACGGTCGTAGGGCATCGCCCGGATAATGGTAAAACGCGGGCCACAGTGGGTGCAGTTGATAAACGGATAGCGATAACGCCGCTCACCGGGCGTGTTCATTTCGACAAGACATTCCGGGCAGGTGGCGGCATCGGGCACAATCTGGGTGTTCATCGCACCGCCCGCACTCTGGCGGATGCTGAACTCCGCGGGCTGCTGCCCCCAGTGAAATGGCTCACTCTCCACGCTGTCGATACGCGCAAGCGGCGGACAGTGACTATGCAGTTCGCTAATAAACGGCGCGGGATCTTCCAGCAATCGTACCACCACGCCGTCGCCGTCATTACAGACGTCGCCATGCAACTGAAGCTGCTGCGCCAGTTGCCAGACAAAGGGACGAAAGCCGACGCCCTGGACTTTGCCGCGAATACGTAGCTGTACGCCGGAGTGATTGTTTAATGTCATTAAGCCGTTCCCGCAGTCATCTATCCCGGTTTGCCGGATGGCGCTACGGGGATGCGAACAGTAGGCCGGATAAGGCGAAGCCGCCATCCGGCATAAGTACGACCGTATTTTACGCGGATTTTCAGATATCAGAACAGCAAAGATGCAGAAGAATCCAGCGCCGCGCGACGACGTTTTTCGGCGCTGAGTTGCTCAAGCTTGTTGCGATCCACACAAATCAGTGCGTGCGTCGGACAGGCTTCCATACAGGCCGGACCGGCGTCACGATGATGACAGAGATCGCACTTGTTGGCTTCCGCTTTTTCCGCCCGCACGTTCAGGCCCGCGCCGCTGTTACGCACGACCGGACGCACCACCACCTCCATTGCCCCATACGGACAAGCCACCACGCAGGTTTTACAGCCAATGCAACGTTCCTGCATGACATGGACAAAGCCTTTATCACGGCTGATGGCACCGTTCGGACAAACGTTCGCACATGGCGCGTCCTCACACTGGCGGCACAATGTCGCCGTCGAGACATTGACGCCTTTGATCACATGGATACGGGGTAAAAAGGTTTCAGGGGTCAGTGACGCGCAGTCCTGGTTTTCCTGATGGGAGACCACGCAGGCCACCTCACAGGTACGGCAACCAATGCACTTATTGGCGTCTGCAATGATGAAACGGTTCATCAAACTCTCCAGCAATGACAGATAATGTGCCGAAACATTCACAAATCATGCCAGTTTTTTATCTTGCTGTAATTTAACGATATTTAAATACGGAGGGCGACCATTGCGGTGTCATCGTCACGAATGACGATGACGGGTGACAATTTTTATCGCGCCGCGACAGGCGCAACAGAATCGCGGCAGATCAGCGTGCCGGTGAAGCTTTTCGGTGGCGTAAACGCCCCGCCGTCCAGCATGAAGATGAGTCGACCGATGGTCTCCTGAATCATCTCCGTCACCGGAATTTTGACGCTGGAGAGTGCCGGTATGGTGTAGGGCGCCATCGCGATATCGTCAAAACCGATCACCGACACCCGAGACGGCACGGCCAGCCCTTTGTCATGCAACTGTTTGATGGCCCCAATCGCCATGTCGTCGTTGCTGGCTACCAGCGCACTGAACGTCACGTTGCGCGAAAGCAGCGCGTCCACTCCCGCCGCGCCGCAGGCAGGCGTCCATTTCCCCTTAACGATCAGCTCGTCATTGACGGCGATACCGTGTCGGGTCAGCGCCTCTTTGTACCCCGACAGGCGTTCAACCCCGGTCGGCGAGTCCATCGAGCCGGTAATAAAGGCAATCTGCTGATGGCCTGCGGCAATCAGTTCCGCCACGGCGTTAAAACTGGTTTGCTTTTGATCGCACCAGACGCAGTGGCTGCTGTTTTTTCGTAACCGGCGGTTAAGAACCATAATCGGCTGCGAGTGGCTGTCGATAATTTTATCGATCTCATCCAC
This sequence comes from Citrobacter amalonaticus Y19, assembly GCF_000981805.1. Classification (NCBI taxonomy): domain Bacteria; kingdom Pseudomonadati; phylum Pseudomonadota; class Gammaproteobacteria; order Enterobacterales; family Enterobacteriaceae; genus Citrobacter; species Citrobacter amalonaticus. The sequence continues at coordinate 3,205,282 of NZ_CP011132.1, forward strand.
GCTGAGAAAACGCGGGTAGATCATAATGGCGTCGCAGCGCAAATCCAGCAGATACTGGATCGCCTGACGCTCTTCCTCGGCGCTGTGCTTACCATCCGCAAGCAGCAACTGGCGGCCTTTGTCTTCCGCCATCCGCGCGGTGTGAAACAGTAACTCGCTGAAATAGACGCCGTGGTAGAGGGTGTTGGTCACCACCAGTCCCAGCGTCTGACTGGTTTTCGCCGCAAGGCTACGCGCCAGCAGGTTTGGCCGATAACCGCTCTCTTCAATCGCCTGAAAGACGCGATCCTTCGTTTCCTGGCTGACGTAGCCATTCCCTGAAAGCACCCTGGAGACCGTCGCCTTCGACACCCCGGCCCGCTGCGCTACCTCCAGCATCGTCGTCATAAGTTTTCTTCCTTTTCTCGCAATGGGATGCAGTGTACTTCACCTCCGCGTAGTTGTCCCAGATGCTAAATCACGCCAGGAAATATCGAGTGACTCAAATCACAATTCAGACAAATAAACAAAATTAAACATTGCCTGATAATTACAAATTATTCATGATTTTGTGGAACCGGTTTCTCACCAGCGTTTCATCACCGACGATCGTTCAGACGAACGCACGGCAAAATAAAACGTACCCTACTGATAAAACAGGATAAAAATCCTATGTCCAAGAATTATGCAGCGCTGGCGCGCTCCGTGGTGACGGCTCTGGGCGGCGTCGACAACATCACCGCAGTGACACACTGCATGACGCGTCTGCGTTTCGTCGTGAAAGATGACGCGCGGGTCGACAGCGCCACGCTCAAAACCCTCAGCGGCGTACTCGGCGTGGTTCGCAGCGACAACCAGTGTCAGGTCATCATCGGTAATACCGTCTCCCAGGCGTATCGGGAAGTCGTCAGCCTGCTGCCCGGCGATATGCAACCTGCCGAACCCGTCGGTAAACCGAAGCTGACGCTCAGACGCATTGGCGCAGGGATCCTGGATGCGCTGATCGGCACCATGTCGCCGCTGATCCCGGCGATTATCGGCGGATCGATGCTCAAACTGTTGGCGATGATCCTTGAAATGACCGGCGTGCTGGAAAAAGGCTCTTCCACGTTAACGATCCTGACCGTGATCGGCGATGGCGCCTTCTTCTTCCTGCCGTTAATGGTGGCGGCATCAGCGGCAATTAAATTCAAAACTAACATGTCGCTGGCGATCGCCATTGCCGGGGTGCTGGTGCATCCGAGCTTTATCGATCTGATGGCGAAAGCGGCGCAGGGCGAACACGTTGAATTCGCGCTGATCCCGGTCACGGCGGTGAAATATACCTATACGGTGATCCCGGCGCTGGTCATGACCTGGTGCCTGTCGTATATCGAACGCTGGGTGGATCGCATTACCCCCGCGGTCACCAAAAACTTCCTGAAACCCATGCTGATCGTGCTGATCGCCGCACCGCTTGCCATCGTCCTGATCGGGCCAATTGGCATCTGGATCGGTAGCGCCATTTCAGCGCTGGTCTATACCATTCACGGCTATCTCGGCTGGCTGTCTGTCGCCATTATGGGCGCACTGTGGCCGCTGCTGGTGATGACCGGGATGCACCGCGTCTTTACGCCGACCATCATCCAGACCATCGCCGAAACGGGCAAAGAAGGAATGGTAATGCCGTCCGAAATTGGTGCCAACCTGTCGCTTGGCGGCTCCTCGCTGGCGGTTGCCTGGAAAACGAAAAACCCGGAACTGCGCCAGACCGCGCTGGCCGCCGCCGCTTCCGCCATTATGGCCGGGATTTCGGAACCGGCCCTCTACGGGGTGGCGGTACGTCTGAAACGTCCGCTGATTGCGAGTCTTATCAGCGGCTTCATTTGTGGTGCGGTTGCCGGGATGGCCGGACTCGCCAGCCACTCGATGGCGGCACCGGGCCTGTTTACCAGCGTTCAGTTCTTCGATCCGGCTAATCCCATGACCATCGTCTGGGTGTTCGGCGTCATGGCGCTGGCGGTCGTGTTGTCGTTTGTCCTGACGCTGCTGCTGGGCTTTGAGGATATCCCCGTCGAGGATGCAGCCGCACAGGCACGAAAAAACCAGGCTGCGCAACCGTCCGCGGTAAAAAGCGCCAGCGTCTGACTGTTATTCACTGAGGTTTATTATGGCTGTATTTCCGCAAGGATTTTTATGGGGCGGCGCACTGGCCGCCAACCAGTCTGAAGGGGCATACCGGGAGGGCGGCAAAGGGCTGACCACCGTCGATATGATCCCGCACGGCGAGCATCGCATGCCGGTCAAACTGGGACTGGAGAAACGCTTTCAACTGCGGAATGACGAATTTTATCCAAGCCACGAGGCAATCGATTTTTATCATCGCTATAAAGACGATATCGCCCTGATGGCGGAAATGGGCTTCACCGTCTTTCGTACCTCGATTGCCTGGAGCCGTATTTATCCCAACGGCGACGAACTGACGCCAAACGAGGAAGGTATTGCGTTCTATCGCGCGGTGTTTGCCGAGTGCAAAAAATACGGTATTGAACCGCTGGTGACGCTGTGTCACTTCGATGTACCGATGCATCTGGTCACCGAATACGGCTCCTGGCGTAACCGCAAGATGGTGGATTTTTTCACTCGCTATGCGCGCACCTGTTTTGAAGCCTTCGACGGTCTGGTGAAATACTGGCTGACCTTCAATGAAATCAACATCATGCTGCACAGCCCGTTCTCCGGCGCCGGGCTGGTGTTTGAAGAGGGGGAAAATCAGGATCAGGTGAAATATCAGGCCGCGCACCATGAGCTGATCGCCAGCGCCCTGGCGACGAAAATCGCTCATGAGGTAAACCCGCAAAACCAGGTCGGCTGTATGTTGGCGGGCGGGAACTTTTACCCGTACTCCTGTAAGCCGGAAGATGTCTGGACGGCGCTGGAAAAAGACCGCGAAAACCTGTTCTTTATTGATGTGCAGGCGCGCGGGGCGTATCCCGCCTATTCCGCTCGCGTGTTCCGCGAGAAAGGCGTGGTGATAGAGAAAGCCCCGGAAGATGATGCGATCCTGAAAAATACCGTCGATTTTGTCTCTTTCAGTTATTACGCATCACGCTGTGCGTCGGCTGAGATGAACACCAGGAACACCAGTGCCGCGAACGTGGTGAAGTCACTTCGCAACCCGTACCTTCAGGTGAGCGACTGGGGTTGGGGAATAGACCCGCTTGGCCTGCGCATCACCATGAACATGATGTACGACCGCTATCAGAAACCGCTGTTTCTGGTGGAAAACGGTCTTGGGGCAAAAGATGAAATCGATGCCGACGGCAACATTAATGACGATTACCGCATCAGCTATCTGCGCGAACATATCCGGGCCATGGCTGACGCCATTGAGGATGGTGTGCCGCTGATGGGTTACACCACCTGGGGCTGTATCGATCTGGTGGCCGCGTCGACGGGGGAGATGAGCAAACGGTATGGATTTGTCTATGTCGACCGTGATGATGCCGGGAACGGTACGCTTGCGCGAACCCGTAAAAAATCGTTCTGGTGGTATAAAAAAGTGATCGCCAGCAACGGGCAGGATCTGGCGTAAACAGGTTGCCGGATGGCGCTCGCGCTGTCCGGTCTTTTCCGCCTCCCTCCCTTTCCCATTACATCTTTTGCATTCTGTTTCCGTTATCTTCCTTCCAGTTTCCAGTTTGCCCCTTCCCTTTTATACTGGTATTTTATACAGGTATTTTCATCTACTCGTGGGCAACAAGGAATCGTTTATGACTATTGAGACTGGCAGTCCTGAAGTCGCTATCAGCAGGCCGTTTCGTCGTTTAAAGGTGAGCTATGTCAGAAAGCGCCATGAAGATCCGAAAACCGGCAATACGCGCCGCTATAGCCGGCATGCGTCGTTAACCATTAATGGCGACTGGCTGGAACAGGCGGGGTTCCCGACCGGCACCATCGTCAATGTGGCCGTGATGCAGGGGAAATTAGTGATTGAGCAGGTGAGAGAAGAACAGGCCGGATGAGGTCAGACCGTCATCCGGCGTGAACATCACGACGCGTCTAAAGCCGCGAAACCGCCGTGGCCTTCCCAACCGTCAAGACGCTGGTAAACGGTGTCGACGGCGTCCTTAATCGGCTGGGTCATGGGGTAATAAAATCCGACGATATCGGGTTGAATACCGAGGAAGATCACCTCACCGACGTCTTCTTTGAGCTGATCGACCAGATAGTTCAGCGGCATATTGTGGGTGGTCATCATGAACATCTCGGCGATATCGTCAGGATCAATAATGCGGATCTCGCCGGGATTCAGCCCCATATCGGTGGCATCCACGATCAGCAGACGATCCGGTCGTAGTTCGCGGATGGCCACAATATCGTTTTCCGGCGCACTGCCGCCGTCGATGACCACCCAATGGCCCTTCGCCTGCGCCGCACATTTTTCTGCCAACAGCGGACCCGCGCCGTCATCCCCCATCATGCTGTTGCCAACACACAATAAAACGTCAGTCACGGTGTCTCCTCACCATCAGGTAAATGGCGCTCTCCTGATGAATATCATGCAGCATGCTGAGCATCTGTTTACTCCATGCTTGCTGTTCCGGGGTCTGTACGGCAAGCGCACGATCGAACGCGTGCGCCAGCATTTGCACATGATTAAAATCGATGACAATCTCGCCGTACTTCGGCACCCCTTCCATCTTCCGGCGGGCCTCGCTCCCCTCTTCCAGCGTGGCAATCCACGCCAGATACGCCTCCCACGGGCAGGTCAGCGCCGCTTCCAGACAGTCGATGATCCCAAGATGGTGACCAATCGCCAGGCTGTAATAGACAACCTGCTGCGCCTCTGCGGGCGTCGCATCGTTCTCATCAATAAACTTACGGCTCAGTTGACTGAACACCACCGTTTCACTCATCGGATACGCGCCTCTTCAACAACCTGATTCAGATGCGTGACGATCTCGGTCAGGCGTGGGTCGCTTTCCGCTTCCAGCCAGCGCGCCACCTGATGTTCACCCTGACCGAGCTGGCGCAGGTAGTCATCAGCAATCTGCCGCCCATAGCGATAGCCCGCCAGTCGACGCGCTTCGCGATCGACCTTCACACGCAGCGGCTGCACCATGTCCGGATGCAGAATTTCCGCTGGCTGTTCATCCAGTTCGCCTGGTGCGCGAGCATGAATTTTCTGCTCCAGCAGGCCCAGCGCCATCGCGAATCCGTACAGCGTAGCCGCAGGCGTCGGCGGGCATCCCGGAATATACACATCCACCGGCACAATTTTGTCGGTGCCGCCCCAGACGCAGTACAGGTCGTGGAAGATGCCACCGCTGTTGCCGCAGGCGCCGTAAGAGATACAGATTTTAGGATCGGGCGCGGACTGCCAGGCACGCAGCGCCGGAGAGCGCATCGCGCGGGTGACCGCGCCGGTGAACAACAGAATGTCCGCATGACGCGGTGACGGTACGACTTTGATACCGAAGCGCTCGGCATCGAACAGCGGTGACAGAGTGGCAAAAATTTCAATTTCACAGCCGTTGCAGCCGCCGCAGTCCACGCGATAAACATACGCTGAACGCTTGATGTTTTTCAGCAAGGACGCCTTCATGCTGGCGATGGACTCATCCACCGTCATCGGTACCGGAATACCGTTCGCGTCACGCGGGCCTAATAAATTGCTCATCAGCTGGCCTCTTTCATATGGCGAGTCAGTTCAATACGGTCGGACGGCACCAGGCACTTCTGGCGCTTGCAGTCCGGGCAGGTCTCAAAGCTTTCGCGGTGATGCTCCGCGCGGCTGTCGCCGTTGTGCCTGAGCAGCGCAATGGCGTAATCAATCTCTTTCTGCACAGCGAAAGGACGCTGACACACGCGGCAGTTGCACAGCGCAAAACGAGACTGCTGGAGGAAATCCTCTTTCTTCCACACCGCCAGCTCGTACTCCTGCGAAAGCTTGATCGCCGCCGTCGGGCACACTTCTTCGCAGCGGGCGCAGAAAATGCAGCGCCCGAGATTGAACTGCCAGGCCAGTTCGCCGCTGGCCAGATCGGTTTCCACCGTCAGCGCATTCGACGGACAGGCATTCACGCAGGCCGCGCAGCCAATACACTGCTGCGGATTATGCTCCGGCTTACCGCGGAAGTTTTTATCAACCGCAATCGGCTCCAGCGGGTAAGACGAAGTCGGCGCGCCGGTTTTGATGACTTTTTTGATAAAGGTAAACATGGCGATTCCTTATTTCAGCGGCGAGTTTTTACGCTCAATGCTGTAGCGCTCAAGTTCTTTGTACGGCACGACTTTGCTCTTCTTCTTACGCACATCCACCACGGTCATACGGTCAGTACAGGAATAGCAAGGGTCAAGGCTACCGATAATCAGCGGTGCATCAGAAACGGTGTTGCCACGTAGCATGTAGCGCAGAGTTGGCCAGTTGGCGTAAGTCGCCGCACGACAGCGCCAGCGGTACAGCTTCTGGTTATCGCCGGTCATGCTCCAGTGGATATCATCACCGCGCGGCGCTTCGGAGAAGCCCAGCGCAAAGCGATGCGGAATGTAGGTAAAGCCTTCCACCATCAGCGGTCCGCCAGGCAGGTTGTCCAGACCGAAGTCGATCATATTCAGCGCGGTGTACACTTCGTTAATGCGCACCTTCAGGCGTGAGATCACATCACAGCCCTGTTCGCTGTGAACCGTCATCGGCAGCAGGCCGTAACCAACAAACGGGTGATCGGCGCGGGTGTCGCGGGCGTGACCGCTGGCGCGAACCATCGGCCCGACGTTACTGAAATCACGCGCGATTTCCGGATCCAGACGACCAATACCCACAGTGCGCTGTTCCATGTTCGGCGTACTGAGCAGCATCTCCACCAGATCCTGCACGTCGCGACGCATCTGCTGCGCTAGTTGGCGAGTCTGGATCATGTCCTCTTTCAGCAGATCGCGACGAATCCCGCCGATCAGGTTCAGACCGTAAGTTTTCCGCGCCCCGGTCAGGATCTCCGCCATCTTCATGGAGGTTTCGCGTACGCGGAAGAACTGCATAAAACCGGAGTCGAACCCGGTGAAGTGACAGGCCAGGCCGAGGTTCAGCAGATGGGAGTGCAGACGCTCCACCTCCAGCAGAATGGCGCGGATCATCTGTGCGCGTTCCGGCACCACGATGCCCATCGCGTTTTCAACCGACGTGGTATACGCGGTGCTGTGGGCAAAACCGCAGATCCCGCAGACACGATCCGACAGGAAGGTGACTTCGTTATAGCCCATCCGGGTTTCCGCCAGTTTCTCCATGCCGCGATGGACATAGAACAGGCGGTAATCGGCGTCGATAATATTTTCACCGTCAACGAACAGGCGGAAATGACCCGGTTCATCCGACGTGACGTGCAGCGGGCCAATCGGCACCACGTTGTTTTTCTTGTCGCCCAGTTCGTTGATGAACTGATACGTCTCCGCATCGGTGGTCGGCGCCGGGCGCTGACGGTAATCCATGCTGTCTTTACGCAGCGGATACAGTTCATCCGGCCAGTCATCCGGCAACACCAGACGGCGTTCATCCGGCAGACCAACCGGGATCAGACCGTACATATCGCGCACTTCGCGTTCGCCCCACACCGCCGCAGGCACGCGCGGCGTAACGGACGGGTATTCCGGCTTGTCCGGGCTGACCTCAACACGCACCGTTATCCAGCATTTGGTGCCCTGCTCCATCGACAGCACGTAATACACGGCGTAGTGACCACACAACTGGCGTTCGTCGTTGCCAAACAGCACAGAGAGCCACCCGCCCTGCTTGTAGTACAGGAATTCGACCACTTCCGGCAGATAATTGACCTTCACAGTGATCGTCAGTTGATCCCTGGTCTGCCAGGCTTCGTCCAGCACCACGCCAGGAAACGCCTGGTGCAGTGCGGCAAGGTATTGTTGACCTGGTTTTTCTTCGTTCATATATAAACTCTCTTAAATCACGCCACCAGCAAGGAGACGAACGCTAAAAACGCAAACCCAAAACCGGCCCAGGTCACGCGTGAAGTGACGCAAAAACGCAGACGCGCCATGCTGTTTTCGAACAGGGCAATCACCAGCACGCCGACCAGCAGCTTGACGATGGCAATCACCAGCGCCAGCAGCAGTCCACCTGCGCTGAATGTCTCCATCTGTCCCCACGGCAGGAACACGCCGACAAACATTTGCAGTACCACCAACTGTTTCAGGCTAATGCCCCACTTCAGTACCGCAAAGCCGCTGCCGCTGTATTCAGTCAGCGGCCCTTCCTGTAACTCCTGCTCCGCTTCCGCCAGATCGAACGGCAGTTTGCCCATCTCAATAAAGGTGGCAAACGCACAGGCGCACAGCGCCAGAATCAGCGGAATACTGCGGGCGGCAGGCCAGTGATAAATCGTATCGGCGATATTGCTGATGTGCGTGGAACCGGCCACCTGCGCCGCAACCCACAGGCCCAGCAGCAGGATCGGCTCTACCAGTACGCCAAGCATCGCTTCACGGCTGGCGCCAATCGCGGTGAACGGGCTACCGGTATCCAGACCGGCAATGGAAAAGAAGAAACGGGCAATGGCGAAGAGGTAAATCAGGGTTACCAAATCGCCCAGTGGCGGCAGCGGCGAACCGACGGTCACCACCGGCAGCGCGGTCGCGATAGTCAGCATCACGCCCACCATCACAAACGGCGTCAGACGGAAAACCCAGCCAGCGTCCGCTGGCGCGACGCTCTGACGGCCCAGCAGTTTGATAATGTCACGATACTCCTGCAACACGCCCGGACCGCGGCGATTGTGCAAACGAGCGCGCGCCACGCGGGTCACGCCGGATAGCAGCGGCGCGGCGGCAAACAACACCAGCGCCTGAATTAACGGATATAAAACACTCATTCTCAGGCTCCTCGCGAAACTACAATCACCACCAGCACCGCCAGTTCAATCAGCGCCAGACGACGGAACAGAACCGGTACAGCCGCGCTCTGCCAGCCCGGAACCCACGCTACCGGGTTAAGCCACTTGCGCAATTTGAGGACCGGAGCAAAGGCTTCTTTCACCGGCATCGCGAAACCGTGTGCGGTAATGACCATCGACTGCTCGTGATCGTAGCCGCAAACCCATGCCGTACCGCGTGAACGCGACGGCAGACGGTTGCCTTTGAACATCGCCATGATGATGAACGGCAGTAGCGGACAGGCTACCAGCAGCAGCGTGATCATCGGCTGCGAAACGGTGGTATTGGCGGTTTCCAGCGGCAGAGGGACGGCGGTCGCCAGCAGCGGCAGCAGCCACGGCGCGGCAACACCGCCCAGCACACAGCAAATCGCCAGCGCCACGACGCTGACACCCATCAGGAGCGGCGCGCAGCAGGCGTTTTCCGCCTCTTTCGTGCGCGGCGCGCCGAGGAAGGTGACGCCATACACTTTCGCCATACACATCACGGCCAGCGCACCGGTAATCGCCAGTCCAACCGCCAGTAATGGCCCCAGCAGACGACCGATAAACGCGCCGCTATTGCCCAGTTTGAAGAAGGACTGATAGATAACCCACTCGCCAGCAAAGCCGTTCAGCGGCGGCAGTGCGGCCATCGCCATCAGCCCAACCAGCATCGCAATGGAAATGACCGGCATGCGTTTGCCGATGCCGCCCAGCTTTTCGATATCGCGATGGCCAGTACGAAACCAGATGCTGCCCGCACCGAGGAACAGTACGCTTTTGAACAGGCTGTGGTTCACCAGGTGGTAGAGACCACCGGTCAGGCCAAGGGCAATCAGCGCCGGTTGATTGAGAGCAATCCCGGTCACGCCTGCGCCCAGGCCGAGCAGAATAATGCCGATGTTTTCCAGGGTGTGATACGCCAGCAGACGCTGAATATTGTGCTCCATCAGCGCATACAGACCGCCGACAAACGCGGTGATCATGCCGAGTATCAGCAGCAGCACGCCCCACCACAGCGGCGCATTACCGCCAATCAGCGACAAAGAGAGAATGCCCAGCAGACCGACCTTCATCACCACGGTGGAGAACAGAGCCGCCGCCGGTGCGCTGGCGTTTGCGTGTGCCTGTGGCACCCATCCGTGCAGTGGAATAATCCCCGCCAGCAAACCAAAGCCCGCCACGCCGAGCAGCCAGATATCAGAGCCCAGCGGCAGTTCCTGCGTGCGCAGATCGAGCAGGCGCCACTCCAGGGTGCCATAGCGCTGCCACACCAGCCAGCAGGCGAGCGCCAGCAGCAGCGTGCCGAGACGTCCCAGCGCAAACCACAGCTTGCCTTCTTTGCTACAACCGGTCAGAAACACGGCGCACAGCGCCATGATTTCCGCCATCACCACCAGCGTGCCAAGATTGCTGGCAGTAACCGCGCACACTGCCGCCGCCATCAGCAGATTCACCAGCAGGCCGTTCGCGTTGACCTGCGGATGGCGATGCCAGTCGATGTTGTACAGGCTGACGAACAGCCCGCACAGCCCCAGCGTAATCAGCCAGATGGCATTCAGCGGGGTGATTTGTACGCCATGACCGATAAACGGCATCACGCCGCTCACGGCAACGGCGTGGAGCAGTACGGTGAAACCCGCCGCGGCGGTGCACAGACTGCCAACCGCGCCGCCCACGCCAGCGACCCAGCCGCTCAGCGCTTTATGAAAAGAGAACAGAAATGCCAGGACAGCGGCGGCGGCAAACCAGGCCACGCCGCTTACGATCAGTGAAATTGCGCTCATTTTGCATCTCCACTCTGAGCCTGCTGAAACAAGGAGAGATCGCCGAAGTCGGTATTGAACGTCAGCTCACGTTTGCGTTTGCTGGCGCGGGCGATATCCGTGTTGTTCACCAGATGCAGGGCTTTGGTGGGACACATCCGCACGCAGGCCGGGCCTTGTTCATCAAAGCTGCACAGGTCACATTTCACCGCAATGGCGCGCACGCCCGGAACCCAGTCCAGCAGCGTGCTGACGCGGGCCGGTGCCGGTGGCGCAGGCGGGGCCTTCGGGGTATTGGCGTTGGCCGGGATATGCAGCGGACGGCTGCCAGAAAATTCGATCGCGCCAAACGGACAGGCGATGCCGCACAGTTTGCAGCTCACGCACAAGCTTTCATTAAGCTGCACAGCGCCATCCACCCGGTTAATGGCGTTGACCGGACATACGCTGGCGCAGGGGGCATCTTCACAGTGGTGGCAAAGTTGCGGCGCAGATTCTTTTTCATTCAGCATCACTTTCAGGCGCGGCATAGACTGCAGGCCGTGCTGGCGATGCGTCTCTGAACAGGCGGCCTCACAGGTGTGGCAGCCGATACAGAGCGTGGAGTCAGCAATTACAAAACGATTCACCAGGCATTCCTCAGGTGATAGTCATTTTTGACGAAAACATGCCGATGAAATGTCAGTATCGACACTTATCGACACGTCTGTCCCTCAAATCGTCGTGACAACCGATGACACGACGTCACGACGCAAAACGCCGCGTTCAGGCCGCCGGGTTTTGTCCCGCCACCAGTTGGCTCAGATTGATCGGCGAGCCGCTCTCAACGGCGGTATACAGTCGGTCATAGACGCTGGCGATTTTATTGAGATAGTGTTCCAGAACCTGCTCGCGCTCACGGTTGCTGACCTGCTCGTCCACTTTGCCGTCGATGCTCAACTGCGCCTGTGCAATCAGCTGTTTATCTTCGCCATCTTTTGTTTCGACGTAATACTCAATGGTGTGGCTGTTGAAGCCATCCGCCATCGTGACGGTGATACGAAAGTGTTCGAACAGAACGAAGCAGAGATCTTTATCCGGCGCGCAGCTCATCGCATGATGCAGACGCGCTTTCGACAGGGTGATCCCCTGAACCAGCGAGTTGCAGTAAATATGCCACTGGTCCTGTAGGCGACGATGCCGCTGCGCGATGTAATCGGCTTTTTCGCTTATTTCCCAAATAGTCATGTCAGGTTACCCGTTTAACAGAGATAGCCTGCCATAAGCATTTTTCATGCCAGTTTTTAACTGTTTGTTTTTACATGAATTTAAAAATAAATGACGGATGTCGACGACCTGATGACATGTCATTTCGTCATCATCGTCATCGGCACGCACACGCAATTTTCAGGCTGGCATAGTTATTGCTTAACCCTGCCCATAACATCGGGAGGCGATATGCACGAAATTACCCTTTGCCAGCGGGCACTGGAATTGATCGAACAACAGGCCGTCGCGCACGGCGCAAAACGGATAACTGGGGTCTGGCTCAAAATTGGCGCATTTTCTTGCGTAGAAACCAGTGCTCTCTCCTTTTGTTTTGATCTGGTATGCCGTGGCACCGTTGCGGAAGGTTGTAAACTGCACCTCGAGGAACAAGAAGCCGAATGCTGGTGTGAATCCTGTCAGCAGTACGTCACCTTACTCACCCAGCGCGTACGCCGTTGTCCACAATGCAATAGCGACACGCTGCAAATCGTGGCCGATGACGGATTACAGATTCGACGAATAGAAATAGATCAGGAGTGAGCGATGTGTACAACATGCGGTTGCGCTGAAGGCAACCTTTATATAGAGGGTGATGAGCATAACCCTCATTCCGCGTTTCGCAGCGCGCCTTTTGCCCCGGCAGCTCGCCCGGCGCTGAATATTACCGGCATCAAAACGTCCGAATTCACCCCGAGCCAGACTGAAGAAGGCGATCTGCACTACGGTCACGGTGAAGCCGGAACCCACGCGCCGGGCATGAGCCAGCGCCGGATGCTGGAAGTGGAAATCGACGTGCTGGATAAGAACAACCGGCTGGCTGAGCGCAACCGCGCCCGCTTCGCCGCGCGCCAGCAACTGGTGCTCAACCTCGTCTCCAGCCCAGGATCCGGTAAAACGACCCTGCTCACTGAAACGCTGATGAAGCTCAAAGACAGTGTGCCGTGTGCCGTTATTGAAGGCGACCAGCAGACGGTCAACGATGCGGCGCGCATTCGTGCCACCGGCACGCCCGCAATCCAGGTCAACACCGGCAAAGGCTGCCACCTCGACGCGCAGATGATTGCCGATGCCGCGCCGCGTCTGCCGTTGGAAGACCACGGAATTTTGTTTATCGAAAACGTCGGCAACCTCGTCTGCCCGGCGAGCTTTGATCTCGGCGAACGCCATAAAGTGGCGGTGCTTTCTGTCACTGAAGGCGAAGACAAGCCGCTGAAATACCCGCATATGTTCGCCGCCGCCTCGCTGATGCTGCTCAACAAAGTCGACCTGCTGCCGTACCTGAATTTCGACGTTGAGAAGTGCATTGCCAGCGCCCGGGAAGTCAACCCGGACATCGAGATCATCCTGATTTCCGCCACCAGCGGCGAAGGGATGGATCAGTGGCTGAACTGGCTGGAGGCACAGCGATGTGCATAGGCGTTCCCGGCCAAATCCGCAGCATTGACGGTAACCTGGCGAAAGTCGACGTTTGCGGCATTCAGCGCGACGTCGATCTGACGCTGGTCGGCAGTTGCGATGAGCACGGTGAACCCCGTCTGGGCCAGTGGGTTCTGGTTCATGTTGGTTTTGCCATGAGCGTGATTAACGAAGCCGAAGCGCGCGACACGCTCGATGCGCTCCAGAATATGTTTGATGTTGAGCCTGACGTCGGCGCTCTGCTGTATGGCGAGGAAAAATAATGCGTTTTGTTGATGAATACCGCGCGCCGGAACAGGTGATGCAACTGATTGAGCACCTGCGTGAACGCGCTGCGCATCTGCCGTACACCGCCGAACGTCCGCTGCGCATTATGGAAGTCTGCGGCGGCCATACGCACGCTATCTTCAAATTTGGTCTCGACCAGTTGCTTCCCGAAAACGTGGAGTTTATCCATGGTCCGGGCTGTCCGGTCTGCGTGTTGCCGATGGGGCGTATCGACAGTTGCGTGGAGATAGCCAGCCATCCGGAGGTGATTTTCTGTACCTTTGGCGACGCCATGCGCGTGCCGGGGAAACAAAGCTCGCTGTTGCAGGCGAAAGCGCGCGGCGCGGACATTCGCATCGTCTACTCGCCGATGGATGCGCTCAAACTGGCGCAGGAAAACCCGACGCGCAAAGTCGTTTTCTTCGGTCTCGGCTTTGAAACCACCATGCCGACGACGGCCATTACCCTGCAACAGGCGAAACTGCGCGACGTGCAGAACTTTTACTTCTTCTGCCAGCACATCACGCTCATTCCTACCCTGCGCAGTCTGCTGGAACAGCCCGACAACGGCATCGATGCGTTCCTCGCGCCAGGCCATGTCAGCATGGTTATCGGTACTGAGGCCTATCATTTTATTGCCAGTGAATTTCATCGTCCGCTGGTGGTCGCCGGATTCGAACCCCTTGATCTACTGCAAGGCGTCCTGATGTTGGTTGAGCAGAAAATAGCGGCCCACAGTCAGGTCGAAAATCAGTACCGCCGCGTGGTGCCCGATGCCGGTAATCTGTTGGCGCAACAGGCCATTGCCGAAGTATTTTGCGTTACCGGCGACAGCGAGTGGCGCGGCCTGGGGGTGATTGAATCGTCCGGTGTACATTTGACGCCCGACTATCAGCGTTTTGATGCCGAAGCGCATTTTCGCCCGGCCCCCCAGCAGGTTTACGACGATCCGCGCGCCCGTTGCGGCGAAGTGCTGACCGGGAAATGTAAACCGCACCAGTGCCCGCTGTTTGGCAAGACCTGTAATCCAGAGACCGCCTTCGGCGCTCTGATGGTCTCTTCAGAAGGCGCATGCGCCGCCTGGTATCAGTATCGTCAGCAGGAGTGTGAAGCATGAACAGCGTACAACTCGCCCACGGCAGCGGCGGTCAGGCTATGCAGCAGCTAATTAATAGCCTGTTTATGGAAGCCTTTGCCAATCCGTGGCTGGCGGAACAAGAAGATCAGGCGCGGCTTGAACTGGCGCAACTGGTCGCTGAAGGCGATCGGTTAGCCTTCTCCACCGACAGCTATGTCATTGATCCGCTGTTTTTCCCCGGCGGTAACATCGGCAAGCTGGCGATCTGCGGCACCGCCAATGACGTCGCCGTCAGCGGCGCGATCCCACGCTATCTCTCCTGCGGTTTTATCCTTGAAGAAGGACTGCCGATGGAGACGCTGAAAAGCGTGGTGAGCAGCATGGCCGCCACCGCGCGTGAGGCCAACATCGCCATCGTCACCGGCGATACCAAAGTCGTTCAGCGCGGCGCGGCAGACAAACTGTTCATCAACACCGCGGGCATGGGGGCTATTCCTGCGAATATTCACTGGGGCGCACAAACCCTGAGCGCAGGCGATGTGCTGCTGGTTAGCGGGACGCTGGGCGATCACGGGGCAACCATTCTTAATCTGCGTGAACAGCTGGGGCTGGATGGTGAACTGGTCAGCGATTGCGCGGTGTTGACGCCGCTGATTCAGTCGCTGCGCGATATCCCCGGCGTGAAAGCCCTGCGCGATGCCACCCGTGGCGGCGTTAACGCCGTCGCCCATGAGTTTGCCGCCGCCTGCGGTTGTGGGATTGAACTGTCCGAATCCGCACTTCCCGTGAAGCCCGCCGTTCGTGGAGTCTGTGAACTGTTGGGGCTTGATGCGCTTAACTTCGCTAACGAAGGCAAGCTGGTGATTGCGGTTGAACGTCAGGCGGCCGGGCAGGTGCTGGCTGCATTGCATGCCCATCCGCTGGGGCGCGATGCGGCACTGATTGGCGAAGTCGTCGAACGTAAAGGCGTGCGTCTGGCCGGTCTTTACGGCGTGAAGCGCACGCTGGATTTACCGCACGCCGAACCACTGCCGCGTATTTGTTAATTCTGTAATTATGCCGGATGGCGGCTTCGCCTTATCCGGCCTACACACGCTTTTGAACCGTAGGCCGGATAAGGCTATTTTGCCGCCATCCGGCGGAAGTCGAGTATATCTATCTATAATTTAGTTTCTTTTTCGCACCGCACTGCGGTACTTTCCTGGAAAAGCAATATGTCGTATACACCGATGAGCGATCTCGGGCAGCAAGGATTGTTCGACATCACTCGCACATTGTTACAGCAGGCCGACCTGCAATCGCTGAGTGAGGCGCTCTCGCAACTGGTAAAGCGCTCAGCGCTTGCCGACAGCGCGGCAATTATACTGTGGCAAGCGCAAACGCAGCGCGCGTCGTATTACGCTACGCGCGATAACGGCAAACCCGTCGTCTACGAAGACGAAACCGTGCTGGCCCACGGCCCGGTCCGCCGTATTCTCTCTCGCCCCGATGCCCTGCACTGCAATTATCACGAATTTACGGAAACCTGGCCGCAACTGGCCAGCGGCGGGCTTTACACGCCCTTTGGTCACTACTGCCTGCTGCCGCTGGCGGCGGATGGGCGCATTTTCGGCGGCTGTGAGTTCATCCGCAATGAAGACCGCCCCTGGAGCGAAAAAGAGTACGAGCGTCTGCAAACCTTCACGCAGATCGTTGGCGTGGTGGCGGAGCAAATTCAGTGCCGGGTCACGAACAACGTCGATTACGATCTCTTGTGCCGCGAACGCGACAACTTTCGCATTCTGGTCGCCATCACCAACGCCGTGCTCTCCCGACTCGACATGGATGAACTGGTCAGCGAAGTCGCCAAAGAGATCCACCACTATTTCAACATCGACGACATCAGCATTGTCCTGCGCAGCCGCCGTAAAAATAAGCTCAGCATCTACTCCACCCACTACCTCGATGAAAGCCATCCGGCGCACGAACAGAGCGAAGTGGATGAAGCCGGCACCCTGACGGAGCGGGTGTTTAAAAGCAAAGAGATGCTGCTGATTAACCTGAACGAACGGGATGCGCTGGCCCCGTATGAACGCATGCTGTTCGATACATGGGGCAACCAGATCCAGACGCTGTGCCTGCTGCCGCTGATGTCGGGCAACACCATGCTCGGCGTGCTCAAGCTGGCGCAGTGTGAAGAAAAAGTGTTCACCACCGCCAACCTGAACCTGCTGCGCCAGATTGCCGGGCGCATCGCCATCGCCGTGGATAACGCCCTCGCCTATCAGGAAATCCATCGACTGAAAGAACGACTGGTGGATGAAAACCTGGCGCTCACCGAACAGCTCAATAATGTCGATAGCGAGTTTGGCGAAATCATCGGGCGCAGCGAGGCGATGTACAGCGTACTCAAGCAGGTCGAGATGGTGGCGCAGAGCGACAGTACCGTGCTGATCCTTGGGGAAACCGGCACGGGGAAAGAGCTTATTGCCCGCGCGATCCACAATCTGAGCGGGCGTAACGCGCGCCGGATGGTGAAGATGAACTGTGCCGCCATGCCCGCCGGACTGCTGGAAAGCGATCTGTTCGGCCACGAGCGCGGCGCCTTCACCGGTGCCAGCGCGCAGCGCATTGGCCGCTTTGAACTGGCGGATAAAAGTTCATTATTCCTGGATGAAGTGGGTGACATGCCGCTGGAACTACAGCCGAAGCTTCTGCGCGTCTTACAGGAACAGGAATTTGAGCGTTTGGGCAGCAACAAGCTGATCCAGACCGACGTGCGTCTGATCGCCGCCACCAACCGCGATCTGAAAAAAATGGTTGAGGATCGCGAATTTCGCAGCGATCTCTACTATCGCCTTAACGTCTTTCCGATCCAGCTTCCGCCGCTGCGCGAACGCCCGGAGGATATCCCTCTGCTGGTGAAAGCGTTCACCTTTAAAATCGCCCGACGGCTGGGACGTAACATCGACAGTATCCCGGCGGAAACCCTGCGCATCCTCAGCAATATGGAGTGGCCTGGCAACGTGCGTGAACTGGAAAACGTGGTTGAGCGCGCCGTTTTGCTGACGCGGGGAAGCGTACTGCAACTCTCGCTGCCGGATGTCGGCATGCTCTCGCCTGACGTACCGCCTGTCGCGACGGAAGTCGCACAGGAAGGCGAGGACGAGTATCAGCTCATCATGCGGGTGCTGAAAGAGACCAACGGCGTGGTCGCGGGTCCGAAAGGGGCGGCTCAGCGTCTCGGACTCAAGCGCACAACGCTGCTGTCACGCATGAAGCGCTTAGGTATTGATAAGGATGCATTAGTGTAAGCCGTTCAGGCTATACTCTGTGGAACATAAACAAAAGGAGGCAACATGGCGGTATCAGCACGTAATCAATTAACGGGTACGGTTAGCGCAGTCGCAACAGGAGCAGTGAATGACGAAGTGGAGCTGACGCTGGCTGGCGGTGCGAAACTGGTCGCCATCGTCACCCACAGCAGCCAGCAGGCGCTGGGGCTGGTGAAAGGCAAAGATGCCATTGCGCTGATCAAAGCGCCGTGGGTTACCCTGGCAACAGAAGACTGTGGTCTGAAATTTTCAGCCCGCAACCAGTTCGCTGGTAGCGTTTCTCAGGTCACCGAGGGCGCGGTCAATGCCACTGTCCACATCAAAACCGACGCCGGATTTGAGATTGTGGCCGTCGTCACCAATGAAAGTCAGCAAGAGATGAAACTGAGCCAGGGCAGCCGCGTGATCGCGCTGATTAAAGCCTCAGCGATTCTGATTGCCACCAAAGCGTAATTCAGGTGCCCGATGGCGTCATGCTGTCGGGCTTACCCACGCCCTACTTCTTGCGCTGATATTTTTCCGGTAATTCCGGCACGGGACGTTTATCGTCGATGAGATGACGAACGGTCAGGATCGGATGACGCCAGAGCATTCTCGGCCCCGCCCAGCGCATGATCTGCTTCATCTCTTCACGTTTCGCAGGCTGATAACAGTGCACCGGACACTGTTTACAGGCTGGTTTCTCTTCGCCAAAGACGCACTTATCCAGACGCTTTTGCGCATAAGCGAACAGCGCGTCGTAGTGTTCTGGCTCATCAGATGCCTGTGGACACTGGCTCTCGTACAGCGCGATCATCTTTTTAATCGTCAGTTTTTCGCGAGCGATACGCTTGCCGGACATGATGCGCCCTCCACAACATTAAGGTGCATTTATTCTACAACTTAAATTCTCGCGACACTATCACCCGAAGGTGACATCCCCACCACACCCAAATAAGAATTATTTTCATTTAACACTATCTTTATATATGCCTTGTGCTATATAACATAGCAAAGGCTATATTCGATGAATAATTAACCACTTTTTTTATGAGGGATACTATGTCACATCTCCCCCGTCTGACGTCGTCTCTGCTGGCTGCTGTACTGGTCATCTTCGCGCTGTCACCGGCTTACGCCAAAGAGAAACTCAATGTCGTTACTACCTTCACGATCATTGCCGATATGGCGCAAAACGTGGCGGGCGAGGCGGCAAATGTCAGTTCGATAACCAAACCCGGTGCGGAAATTCATGAGTATCAACCCACTCCGGGCGACATTAAGCGGGCACAGGGGGCGCAACTGATCCTCTCTAACGGCCTGAATCTGGAACTGTGGTTTGCCCGCTTCTATCAGAATTTGTCGGGCGTACCGGACGTGACGGTGTCTGACGGGGTAAAACCGATGGGGATCAGTGAAGGCCCGTATAACGGAAAACCTAACCCTCACGCCTGGATGTCGGCAGAAAACGCGATGATTTACGTCGACAATATTCGCGACGCGCTGGCGAAATACGATCCGGATAACGCCGCGATTTACCAGAAAAATGCCGAACGTTATAAAGCACAAATTCGCCAGACGCTGGCCCCCCTCCAGGCCGCGCTGGCAAAAATCCCTGCCGATAAACGCTGGCTGGTGACCAGTGAAGGGGCGTTCTCCTACCTTACCCGCGATAACGATCTGCAAGAGCTGTACCTCTGGCCGATCAATGCCGATCAGCAGGGAACGCCGAGACAGGTACGCAAAGTGATCGATGCGATAAGACAACATCAGATCCCCACCGTGTTCAGCGAAAGCACCGTGTCCGACAAACCGGCCCGTCAGGTCGCCCGGGAGTCCGGCGCCCATTACGGCGGCGTGCTGTATGTCGACTCGCTGAGCGCCGCCGATGGCCCCGTGCCCACCTATCTCGACCTGTTGCGGGTCACCACCGAGACCATCGTCAGCGGCATTAACGACGGTCTGAGGAACCAGAAATGAGTCAATCGGCGATTACCGTAAATCAGGTGACGGTGACGTATCGCAATGGCCATACCGCGCTACGCGATGCCACCTTTCAGGTGCCCGGCGGCTCTATTGCCGCGCTGGTAGGGGTTAACGGATCGGGAAAATCGACGTTGTTCAAGGCGTTAATGGGCTTTGTCCGTCTGGCGGAGGGCGAAATTTCCATCCTGCAACAGCCGGTGAATAACGCGCTGAAGCAGAATCTGATTGCTTACGTGCCGCAGTCAGAAGAGGTCGACTGGTCATTTCCGGTGCTGGTAGAAGATGTGGTGATGATGGGTCGCTACGGGCATATGGGCTGGTTGCGTCGCCCGAAGGCAGCGGACAGAGCAAGCGTCGACGCTGCGCTGGCGCGGGTGGACATGCTGGAATACCGTCACCGCCAGATTGGCGAGCTTTCCGGCGGGCAGAAAAAACGCGTCTTTCTTGCCAGAGCCATCGCCCAGAACGGCCAGGTGATTCTGCTGGATGAGCCCTTTACCGGTGTCGACGTCAAAACTGAAGCCCGCATTATTGCGCTGTTACGCGAGTTACGCGATGAGGGGCGCACCATGCTGGTTTCCACCCACAATCTCGGGTCAGTCACCGAATTCTGTGATTATACGGTGATGATCAAAGGCACCGTGCTGGCAAGCGGCCCAACCGATACGACCTTTACCGCCGAAAACCTTGAGCTGGCGTTCAGCGGCGTATTGCGCCACGTCGCGCTCAGCGGCGGCGAAGAACACATCATTACCGACGACGAACGTCCGTTTATCTCCCGGCGTACGGCAGGCGGCGGAGAGCCATCATGAACTGGCTGACGGAACCCTTTGGCTATCAGTACATGCTCAACGCGATGTGGGTGTCAGCGATGGTTGGCGGCCTGTGCGCCTTTCTCTCCTGCTATTTGATGCTCAAAGGCTGGTCGCTGATTGGCGATGCGCTGTCGCATTCCATCGTGCCGGGCGTTGCCGGTGCCTACATGCTCGGCTTACCCTTTTCGCTCGGGGCCTTCCTCTCCGGCGGTCTGGCGGCGGGCAGCATGCTGTTTCTGAACCAGCGCTCGCGGCTGAAAGAAGATGCCATTATTGGCCTGATCTTCTCGTCATTCTTTGGCATCGGGCTGTTTATGGTGTCGCTCAACCCGATGTCGGTGAATATTCAGACCATCATTCTCGGCAACGTGCTGGCCATCGCGCCGGAAGACATTGTGCAACTGGCGATTATCGGCGTGGTTTCCCTGCTCATCCTGCTGCTGAAGTGGAAGGATCTGATGGTGACTTTTTTTGATGAGAACCACGCCCGCTCGATTGGCCTGAATCCGGGTCGTCTGAAGCTACTGTTTTTCACCCTGTTGTCAGTGTCCACCGTGGCCGCGCTACAAACTGTGGGCGCATTTCTGGTGATCTGCCTGGTCGTGACGCCCGGTGCCACCGCCTGGCTGCTGACCGATCGCTTTCCGCGCCTTCTTATCATTGCCGTTGCCATCGGCAGTGTGACCAGTTTCTTCGGTGCCTGGCTCAGCTACTGGCTGGACGGCGCGACCGGCGGGATCATCGTGGTGCTGCAAACGCTGCTGTTCCTGTTGGCGTTCGTTTTCGCCCCCAAACACGGCCTGTTGGCGAACCGTCGTCGGGCACGCCGTAAGGAGCCGTCATGTTCCTGACCACCCTGCTGGAACCTTTTCAGTTCGACTTTATGGTGAATGCGCTTTCCGTTTCCACCATTGTCGCGGTTCCCTGTGCGCTACTGTCGGTATTTCTGGTGCTGAAAGGCTGGGCACTGATGGGCGATGCCATGAGCCATGCAGTTTTTCCGGGGATTGTGCTGGCGTATATCGTCGGTATTCCGCTGGCGATTGGCGCGTTTATCGCCGGTCTGTTCTGTGCTGTCGCGACGGGATATCTCGATGACAACAGCCGCATCAAACGCGACACCATTATGGGGATCGTCTTCTCAGGGATGTTTGGTGCCGGACTGGTGCTGTACGTTTCTATTCAGTCAGAGGTCCATCTTGACCATATCTTATTTGGCGACATGCTGGGCGTTTCGCTTACCGATATTGCACAAACGGCACTGATTGCGCTGGGAATTGCGCTGATTATCAGTCTGAAATGGAAAGATTTATTGCTTCATGCTTTTGATCCGAATCAGGCCAGAGCCAGCGGCCTGAACACCACGTTGCTGCACTACGGACTGCTGTGCATGATTGCGCTGACCATCGTCGCCACGCTGAAATCGGTGGGGATCATTTTGTCGATCTCTTTATTGATTGCCCCTGGCGCCATTGCCATTTTACTCACCCGACGCTTTGCCCACGCACTGCTGCTGGCAACGGGGCTGTCGGTAGTCACTTCATTTCTGGGCGTTTACCTGTCGTTTTTTATCGACAGCGCCCCTGCCCCCACTATCGTGGTGCTGTTTACGATTATTTTTATTATTGCGTTTGTTTACACCGCCTTGCGCGATCGACGTCAATTCAGGAAGCTGGGAACAACATCATGAACAGGCGGCCGTTGAAGGCCGCCTTTAAGCATTACTTCACCGGACAGCGGTTGTTCGGAGATGTCCGTTACAGCCACCGTCACAGCCGCTTTTTCATTCAGACCTACCACCGTTGCCTGTTTTTCCGCGTGGTTTCGTCAGACATACCTGCGTGTTCGCCATTGTGGTTGAAGCTGTCGATCCCACCACACCTGTCCTCATGTTCACATATTGATCGTTCAGTTGCGAAGCACCCACCACTTTCTGATCTCCTGCCCACCAGGCATAAACTGTTGGCCAACCTAAAGTTGTCGTGATACTGCCCCCAGAGTGATCGACATACAACGCCTGAAGATCGCTCAGCAACGGCATTTGATTCCGGGTACAGGCACCCGAATCCATTGTGGCCGGCGTCGCCAACGGCCATTTTTCTCCCGCCGTAGTATAGCTACTCACCCCCACAGAGACCGGGTATTCGTCATACAACAGCGGACGCTGATATTCCACACCATTACTGGCGGTAAAGGTTTCCGGCATGTGCCCCCAGTATTGCGCTTTGTCGCTGTCCGGGCTGGTGATGACAGTAAAAATCACTGGCATGTCCTGCACCACCGTATTGTCGTGATCAAGCATGGCCACCAGCGGGGTTTTTAACCCAACCGTGTTGTCCTGGGCAATCTCCAGCTGTAGATGGCCGCTATTGTCCGTGACGAAGTAAAATCTACTCGATGACGTCATCAATTGGGTTTGCCCGCCAGAGGGGGTGACGTAGAGATTAGATGCCGTTGACGTATTTGTCGCCCCCACACGATTGGTGCTGATATTATGCGCCAAACTAAAGGCCGTATTGGGTACCGGATTCCCCTGTTCGTCATTGGTCGTCACCAGCATCGTAATTTTGCTGCCTTGTACTGCTTTGGCGGCGCTGAGCGTGTCAACATACTGCGCTGATGACAGTACCAGTTGGCCGGCAAAAATCCTTTTCTGGCTCTGGCAGGTCAGCATTAACGTCTGCGTGGCCGGCGTTTTGCTGCTGGCGTCGGTGCTCATATTCACCCCCTGGTAATTACGCGTGTTCCCGGCCGTACTATCAGCGGTACTACTCCAGTAGGTCGCAACTGTCGGCCATCCCTGATCACTGGTGATGGCGCCATTGGGCCAGACGCTATAGAGAGAATCCAGGTTACTCTGCTCGGGAATATAGTCATCGCCGCATCCGCCCGCGTTGGCATCCTGAGCCTGCGCATATTTGAACGTCACCCACTTTTCACCGCCTGTTGATACACTCGCGAAACCGCTGGTTTGCGGTAATTCATCGAACAGTCTTGGGCGTTTAAAGACCATGCCGTTCGCTGCCGTCAGGGTTTCCGGCATGTGGCCCCAGAATTGCGCTTTGGCGGAGTCCGGACTGGTGATGACGCTAAAAATGACCGGCATCGACGTCTTCACGGCAGTGTTATCATCCTGCGTCGCGGTCAACGTGGTTTTCAGACCAGGGGAGTTATCCTGAGAAACATCCAGTTGCGCCTGGCCGTTATTATCGGTCACCCCGAAGAATTTATTGGCAGTTGACTGCATTGATGTACTTTGTCCACCTGTGTAGCCAACCATTAAGTAAGAGGCCGAACCCGTATTAGGGGTGCCAGCACGAATCGCGCTGGTATCGCGAGTCAGGGTAAAGGCCGTATTAGGTACCGGATTCCCCTGCGCATCTTTGCTGGTCACCTGTAGCGTAATTTTGCTACCTTTTGGCGCTCTGGTCGCAGCCAGGGCGTCGATATATTGGGCGGACGATATATCTATCTGGCTGGCTTTGGCGCTGGGCTGGCTCCGACAGGTAAGCAGTCGCGACTGAGAGACCACTTCACCAATGCTGGCATCGGTTTTCAAATTTACCGATTTATAATAACGACTGCCCTGCTGATTATCATCCGCAGTACTACTCCAGTAGTTCCTGCCTGTCGGCCACCCCTGAATACTGCTGATAGCGCCGCCCGAATTGGCATTATAAAGCGAATCCAGCGCGGCCTGGAGGGGAGTGTAGGTATCACCACACCCGCCGGCGCTGCTGTTTTGCGCCTGAGTCCAGTTAAATAGCGCCCACGTTTCGTTATTTTCCAGGTTGCTGAGAATACCGCTCTTTTGCGACAGCTCATCCAACAACAACGGCCGCTTGAATACTGTGCCATCCGTAGCCGTGAGTGTTTCAGGCATATGACCCCAGTATACCGCTTTCGCGGAGTCCGGGCTGGTCACGACGGTAAAAATAGTATCCATACTGGCCGTGACGCTGGTGTTAGCAAACAGCTTTGCAACGATCGCCGCTTTCGTTCCTGCAGTATTTTCGCGCGTCACCGTCAACATCAGAGTACCGTCCGCACCGGTTACTCCATTCAGCACAGACGATGTGCTGGACAATGTTTGACCATTAATTACCATCGGTGAAGGGGTACTCAGTCTGGCATTCTGACGGTTGTAATCGTCGCCGCGAGAGATAACAACAGGTGTGCTCGGTACGGGAGTTCCGGCAGCATCTTTGGTAGTGATTTTTAATTGCAGCGTGTCGCCTTTTTGCGCCTTTGCCGCCTTAAGCGAGTCAAACCATTGCGCCTCATCCAGCGTCTGAATAGTTAATTGCGTCGGCGTAAGGTTAGGGTTTTTCAGGCAGCTAAAATAACCTGCGTAAGTAGCAGGCACCACACTCACCGTCCCATTGTTCATAGCAACCGTGTTCCAGGATGTAGAGGTTCCCGTTCCCTTCGTCGATGACAGATAACCATAGTTGACCGGCCAGCCGTGTACGCTATTCATTGTCCCGCTTTTATTAGCGTTATAGAGCGAAGAGAGCTGGTCGGAAGTCGGTAAGTGGTCGGTATCACACCCACCGACCGCTTTATTATTGATTTTGGAGTAATCCAGTCGGCCCCAGGTTTCGTTGGCTTCCTCATTGGATACGGTGGGAGCAGAGGGAAATTCGTCTTTCAGCTTCGGGCGATAAAAAGTATCGTTACCTACCGTAATAACCTCATCCATGTGTCCCCACATGTGGGCGCTGTCGCTGTCCGGGCTGGTGGGAACGGTAAAAATCACGTCGTAGTTGATGGCGCTGGCCACCCGTGAGTCCACCGGTTTGATGGTCAGCGGCGTTTTCAGCCCCGTCCCATTTGGTTGCTCAATCACCAGTTGCGCCTGTCCCTGGTCATCTGTAACGCCCTGATACGTTCCGGTCGTGATGCCAGTGGTACCCAATGACTGCCCGTTGACGATCAGCGGGCCGCCCGCTGAAAAACCAGTGGCGCTGCCCTGACGGTTTGTGGGCGCTGAAGACGCCACCGTGAACGCCACATTAGGCGCTGGCAGGCCGTTGACTGCGTTGGTGGTCTGCACCATTAAGATGACGGTTTCGCCCACTTTCGCTTTCGCCAGCCGTTGAGTGGCGTCGCCGTTGGTTGTCACCTGAAGTTGCGCCACCAGATCCGTGGCTGCACAGCTCAGATAGTTTGGCGCGCTGCCGGTAAAATTACCCTGATCGCCGTTTTTCAGGCTGACGTTGTGGTAAGTGGTGCCGTCCGTATCTGCCGCCAGATAGCTGTAGCCCTCCGTTGGCCAACCCAGATCCGTCACTATCTGGTTTGAACTGTGTCCGGCATACAGTTTTTCCAGCGAACTCGCAGACGGTAACTGCCCGTCACCACACTGGGTTACCGCCTGATTGAATTGAGCAAATGTCGCCCAATCCTCGTTGTTTTCCCGATAATTACCCGTTTCGTTGCTGGACTCCTCCGACAGCAGCGGGCGAATAAACAGATTCCCATCTGCCGTGGCCCCCTCTTTCATATGGCCCCACATCCGGGCTTTATCACTATCCGGGCTGGTGATGACGGTAAAAATCACATCTTTGCTGTCTTCGGTGGTGTACCCCTCACGCATTCCGGCGGTGACGGTAGTGCGAACACCCTCCCCCTGCGGTTGGGTCAGTACGACGGAGGCTTCGCCATTGGCATCCGTGACCCCCTCATAAAAGTGTGAATCGCTGGCCTGAATGTGTTCACCCGTAATCACTACCGGCGAATTTTCCCACGCCGCGCTGGTTTCTTTGGCGCGGTTTTGCGCCGCACCTAACTGCAGGGTGTAGTAGGTATACGGTAGCGGCTCTCCGGTCGCACTGTCGGTTATCGCCACCGTCATGGTGATTGATTCGCTGGTCATCACTTTCGAGGCACCCAGGTCGGTGTCGAAATGATCCGCCGTAAGGGTCAATTTGGGTATAGCCTCTGGCATAGCATGATCCACACAACTTACCAGATAGTGCTCGCTGTCACTGCTGGTGGTACTATCCTCACCATGCATATCCACCGCGAAGTGCAGGCCAGGATCCCCGGCTGAACTCGACCAGTAATAATCCCCTTGTATCGGCCAGCCCAGCGTATCCTGAACGGTTTGCGTACCCTGAAATGCATCCAGCGCAACCAGTCGCTTAAGATCTGGCAACAGGGTGTTGCAGTGGCTATTAGCACTGTTCCAGTCAAACAGCGCCCACACTTCGTTATGGTCGGTCACCGTGCCGTTCGTGCCGGAGGTTTCCCCCAACAGCTTAGGTCGGCTATAGGTAAAATCGCCGACCGTGGTACTCTCCGCCATATGGCCCCACATCGCGGCCTTATCGCTGTCCGGGCTGGTGAGGGTAGTGAAAATCACATTCACGTCCTCTTCCAGCGTGCTGTATTCCGAAGGTTTGACCTTCAGCGTGGTTTTCACCCCTGGCCCGTTGTTCTGTGTAACGGTAACTGTCGCCGTTCCGCTGGCGTCAGTGACACCATGATATGCGGTGTCGGTGGTAGTCAGTTCCGTACTGCCGACCTGTACCGGTGCGCTGTTGTTTACGTCTCCCTGCCGTCCTATAGCATCACTTCGGGTAATCACAAAAGCCACATTACCCTGCGCATTTCCGGCACAGTCATGCGTGGTGATGGTGAGGGTAATCGTCTCTCCCACTTTAACTTTTGCCGCTTTCAGCGTGCCGTCATACTGACTGGCGCTGACCGCCAGTGGATCGTTTTCCGCAGGGGCGATATCTATCGCCACCCGTTTATCCTGCAACGTTACTGTACCCGTGGTGGGCGTACCGGTGAGGGTGGAGAGATACAGCGGCGGCGCTGTGGACGAAACCACCTGCGGCCATACCACTAAATGACGTCCGGCCAGGTTCTGAGCGCAAAATGATTTATCGACCACCGGCTGTGGGTCAAGTGGCGTATCCGGCGTAGCAATATCGGCCCATACCAGCTCTGCACCGGGGACCTGCTGGTTCTCCCACTGCAACTCCGGCGGTGCGGCAAATAGGTCGCCTTCGGTATCTGTGGGATTGGTCAGGATCAGGCGGTCAGGAGCAGCATCCGCACTGAAATCACCGGGCGTTGCGCTGTACGGAATCGTGTGCGTTTTGGCAGGATCCAGCTGTACGCTGCCCTGATAAACCGCGATTGTCGCGCTGTCAGCCTGTGGGCTAGTGCCTTCCACTTCGCCCGTAGACGTTTGCGTTACCTGCCAGGCCCCGCTTGTTGGCGCGCCCTGGGCGGAAAACACTGGTATGCCGGAAGCGACTGCCAGCAATGACAGCAGCGCCACTATCTTTCTCACTTTCCGGTATCTACACATAGATAATTCCCGCTTTACCACCTGCTTGCGTTATTTTTGCTCAACCCTTCCGTTGAGCAAAAACAGCGCCTACAAAAAATGCCATTCCCCGTAGGGAATGGCATGTGAAGAGAAAAATTATTTACGTTTGTATTTAACGGCCAGGGTGTTGCCCTGTACGCCATCTACGCCTGCCGTTGACAGAACATTGGCTTTTGCCTCTGCGTTGGTTACCGGGATCACCAGATCCTGGTTCTGTACGCTGGAATCGCCAGAAGTGCTAGCCGTCGCGCTCGCTCCGGTGAACACCCACATGTAGTCATAATAGCTGGTAACATCGGTATCCACACCATCATCATACGTGCCGTTACCGTTCTTATCGCGCCACAGTTTAACCTTATAGGTATGGCCGGTATGCAATTTCGCGTCGGCGTTTTTGAGCAGGTTAATGCTGGTGTCATCCTTGTCGTAAATCGTGACGATCACCTCATTATCGACAACCGGCCCTTCAGGAATGTCATCACTATCGCTACCACCGCCTGCCGCAGTGGACAGGTCTGCCATATCGACCAGCACACCCTTGCGAGGATCGCCTGTTATTGTTTCCGGGGTTATCTGTAAACCGATATAACAGTTCTCATCTTCAGCTTTGATGGTATAAGAATCCGAGCCATCGTTATCAATTGTGTGCCCTACGGTTTTGCTCTGATCTTTGTAACACATCCACTTGATGCTTCCCTTAGTTTTAGGGGTGGTTGCATCATCAGTATCACCTTCTGTATCGTTGATATCCCAGGAGACAGTCACTTTATCGCCGACGTGGAACTGTTTATCGCCATCAGTCGATGCCGTACGGCTACCGCGATCAATAGCGACCTTGACGTGCAGACCATCGTCGGTTGCTTCCGCACCCGGCAGTTTAATTTTAGGAACGGTACCAATAATACTGCCCGTGTTGCCAGACGTCTGCCAGCAGTTGCCCGATTGCAGGCTGCCCACTTTACTCACCTGGCTCAGTCGGCTTGTTTTATTTGCAGCCAGGACCGGTGCGGAGCAATATCCGGCGATAGTTAGCGCTAACGCAATTTTGGTCAGGCGCTGTATTGTTACTTTTTTCATTAATATCCTCTTGTTTCGAATCTCAGCGACTGGCCTTTGTTAACCATCACGCTAATGTCTCTTTACTTTTTGCGATACGCGACACGTATCCCATACCCCTGGACACCGCTTTTTTCGCTGGCGCCAAATTTTTGCTTTGCTTCGCGGTTCGTTGCGGGAAGCACCAAATCCTGATTCTCGGTATTGGCCTGCGCGCCCGTATCACCGCTGACGCTTTGGCCGAAAAACTCCCATTTGTAGTCGTACTGCGCCATTTCCTCTGCGCTGAGCTGCTCTGACATCTGAAAAACGCCATCTTTGTTTTTATCGCGCCATAACATAAATCGATACGCACTACTCAAAGGCAGATGCTCGTCCTTTTTCCCAATTAAATTCACTGGGTTACCGGTGCGTGTCTGATAAACGATGGCGTTGGCGTCATCGATTTTTTCACCCAGAAAAGTGATATCCACATAGTTGCTGTCGTCGTAGGCATCTGCTTTCGCCTTCCAGCGGAAAGTGCCCGGCTGCGTACTGGAGAGCGTGATGGTTCCGGCCTGTTTATCGCGACTGGCGATAAACACACAGGGTGTTTCGTTAGTGCAGGGTTTTGTCGAGAGTGCGACCTTTTTGTCGTTGCTGTCGTACAACTCCGGGGCCATGGCAACATCCACCAGCGTATTGCCTTTACTGTCGGTATCGTCGCCGTACGCATCTGTTAGCAGTAGCGCCATGACCACACCATCGACACCATCCGCCTGCGCACTGGCTTCATGTTTATGCTTGCTGAGATCGGCGTCAGTTAACGTATCAACAACCAGTTCGATTGTTCGGTTCGGTTGCACGGTCAACTCTACAATGCCGGAGTTTTGCTTATTACCTTCTTCATCCTCCAGCGTGATTCGCACTTTCCAGGTATTCAACGCGATACGTTCGGCCTCTGTCGCTGCGTTTTCCCACGTAGGTAATACCAGGTTCCAGCTGTTGTTATTGCCATCCGTCAGCGTGTTCGCCTTAACCACAGGCATGACCAATACACGATTGGCGTTATTCTTCGCCTGCCATGAGGCGGTCGCGATTTTGTAGTGGTGATTAATCAGCGCGTTGATCGTCCACTTACATTTTTCCAGGCCAACCCCGGCTTCTGGCGTATCGAGAACCACGCATTCGGGATGCTCATTGGTCATATCGGCTTTTAGCCACAGCGTAACGTCAAGCGGATCTTTTTCGCGGTATTCAAGAACGATAAAATTATTGCGGTCGACGAAATCATGGCGACTGCCTTCCAGTGTGCGCTGGACTTTGACATTATCCGGATCGAGCTGGGCTTTAAGCGGCGTACCAAACTGATAATTCAGCGTGGCGGCTACGTTGACATCCGTGTTGTCTCCCGTACCCGCTTTATAATCCGTACTGAAAGTGACTAACGGTACCGGGGTGTAGTTCAGCTCGAGCGTGACCGCCTGTGGATTCTTCTCCAGATTATCCTTACCAAAAAGCGCAACCTCATCACCATAGTACTGTTCATAAACCAGCTTCCCGCCTAACTGCGGGTAGAAGGGTAACCATGACTCTATGCGTGCGTCCCATCCGCGAGCTGGTCGCTCTTCATAAAAATCAAAATCCGGCGAATTTTTCCAGTCAGAGAGCGGGTGATAATAGTTCCCGGAGAATCGCAGGAAGTCGGTCCAGGACTCCACGCCCAGTCCCAACCGACGATGACCGCGGGTAAAATCGTAATCATAAAAAGTATTGGCGCCGAGCAGCCAGCGTCCCACATTGTGACGAACCCCTATCCCAACGTTGCTGATAGTTCGATCTTCTTTACGCTGGGTTGAAAGCTGACTGAACAGAACAGTCTCCTGGTCGTCATATAATGGAACGAAGTAGTCCAGAGAACTCCCTTCCAGAGAACCTTCCTGATCAATGGATAAATTGGTGCGCACGGTGCCATAAGGCGACATCAACCCTTCGATATAGGATTGTGTTGAAGAGGTGATTTTATTTTGTAAATAACTTTTAGCCTGTGACTCCAGCGCCTCCGGCGTCAGGTTTTCAAATCCCTGAGTAGCCGAATTTGTTAAATAATTTGTTGATTGTTCTTTAAAAGAGTTGCCACTTTCTTCTTTTTCACTCTTTTCAGTAGCAGCACTGCCTAAATCAGGAAGTTCTGCTGATGAGGCAGACGATATTTTTCCTTCGTAGGACGTCTTATTTTCTGTATATTGATCTGCAGCCAGCGATGTCCCTGGAATTATTGCCATGATCAATAAAAAAAACACAACGCGAACCATTCAGGACCTACCAGAATTGAATGAAGTACACTAACAACCATCAATTTATCAAACAGATAAGATAAAAAGTGAAGATAAAGCAACATTCATAGAAGAATACAACACACCACAATAGCCTTAAAATCTTAAATATTATATCTAGGATCGAAAGATATAATATAATAACCGATACAGGCAGAGCAGTGCAGAATTAGACTGTCCATTATTGGACAACAATAAGCTTGTTCAAAATTGGATGATTTAGATTCGTGACTGACTCTTTCGAAATACAATGTGGAAGTGTTTTTCAGGTATATGTCATTCAGATTCAGCATGTAAATCGAACAACTCAGACTGAAATCATTATGATTAGCGATTCGGGTAGCCTCATGAAGTGTACTGAACGACACAAGGGACGTCGAGCCTGCATGACAAAAATGATGCCATACACCATCTCAACACAATGAACAGACAGTAACCCACTCATTCATCAGAAATTTATACTGAATAAACTCTCCGGCCTCCAGAGGACACTTCATACCTCACCGAATTGCGAGTGGCCCCGCGTACCTGATCAATGCTGGCAAAATCTGCGACATTATCGACCAGAGATCTGATAACCTCTTGCGGTGTTTTACCCCATATCGCCGGTTGCTTTTCTGTTCATGACACGAGTCGTGTGGACAACGTCGGTTTTAAGCGACACAGATTTTGACGCCAAAACCGACGGGTGAATCCCGGCGGTTGTCAGTGATAAGATAGGGTTTTCGGTCAGGGTTGGATAAGTAGACGACTCACCATGCTGGCTGAGACCAGGTTTCACGTCGATAGATAACTTATTGATTATAATCGACTGAGTAGGTGCCATTTTATAAATGTATACCGGCAAGCCCAAATGGCTGCCCGGTACTACCCGGTCTACTTCTGGTAGACACATTTACCGATTTATATGGGGTCACCGCAGACCCAAAGAGACTTAAAAAACGAGTAAAATCAAAATGCAAGAGTCTATCGACAAGGATCTTTCAGACCACACTCCCATGATGCAGCAGTATCTCAAGCTGAAGGCTCAGCATCCGGAGATCCTGCTGTTTTACCGCATGGGTGACTTCTATGAGCTGTTTTATGACGATGCAAAACGTGCATCACTACTGCTCGACATTTCGCTGACTAAACGCGGCGCATCCGCTGGCGAACCTATCCCGATGGCGGGTATCCCTTATCATGCGGTCGAAAACTATCTCGCTAAGCTGGTGAATCAGGGGGAGTCCGTCGCTATTTGCGAACAAATTGGCGATCCGGCCACCAGCAAAGGGCCCGTTGAACGTAAAGTTGTCCGTATTGTTACGCCAGGCACCATCAGCGATGAAGCGCTGTTACAGGAGCGCCAGGACAACCTGCTTGCCGCCATCTGGCAGGACAGTAAAGGTTACGGTTACGCCACGCTGGACATTAGCTCCGGTCGTTTTCGCCTGAGCGAACCCACCGATCGCGAGACGATGGCCGCCGAATTGCAGCGCACCAACCCGGCGGAACTGCTGTACGCCGAAGACTTCGCTGAGATGGCGCTGATTGAAGGCCGTCGCGGATTACGCCGTCGCCCGCTGTGGGAATTTGAAATTGATACCGCCCGTCAGCAGTTAAATTTGCAGTTTGGTACTCGCGATTTGACTGGCTTTGGCGTTGAAAACGCGCCGCGCGGGCTTTGCGCTGCCGGGTGTCTGCTGCAATACGTCAAGGACACGCAGCGCACGTCCCTGCCGCATATTCGCTCTATCACCATGGAACGCCAGCAGGACAGCATCATCATGGATGCTGCGACGCGCCGCAATCTGGAGATTACCCAGAACCTGGCGGGCGGCGTAGAGAACACGCTGGCTTCCGTGCTCGACTGTACCGTAACGCCGATGGGCAGTCGTATGCTCAAGCGCTGGTTGCATATGCCGGTACGCGACACGAAAATCCTGACTGAACGCCAGCAGACCATCGGATCGTTACAGGATGCGACCAACGAGCTACAGCCGGTGTTGCGCCAGGTGGGCGATCTGGAACGTATTCTCGCGCGTCTGGCACTGCGCACCGCCCGTCCGCGCGATCTCGCCCGTATGCGTCACGCCTTCCAGCAGTTGCCGGAACTGCGTGCGCAGCTGGAATCGGTGGAAAGCGCCCCCGTACAGATGCTGCGCGAGAAAATGGGCGAATTCACCGAACTGCGGGAACTGCTGGAACGCGCGGTCATTGACGCGCCGCCGGTACTGGTCCGTGACGGCGGTGTTATCGCCCCCGGCTACAACGAAGAACTCGATGAGTGGCGCGCGCTGGCAGACGGCGCGACCGACTATCTCGACAGGCTGGAAATCCGTGAACGTGAGCGTACCGGACTGGACACGCTGAAAGTCGGCTTTAACGCTGTACACGGTTATTACATCCAGATTAGCCGTGGGCAGAGTCACCTCGCGCCGATCAACTACGTCCGTCGACAGACGCTGAAAAACGCCGAACGCTACATCATCCCTGAACTCAAAGAGTACGAAGATAAAGTTCTGACGTCTAAGGGTAAAGCGCTGGCGCTGGAGAAACAGCTCTATGACGAACTGTTCGATCTGCTGCTGCCGCACCTAGCGGATCTGCAACAGAGCGCCAGTGCGCTGGCGGAACTCGACGTACTGGTGAACCTGGCCGAGCGCGCGTATACGCTGAATTACACCTGCCCGACCTTTAGCGATAAACCGGGTATTCGTATTACCGAAGGCCGCCATCCGGTCGTGGAACAGGTACTGAATGAGCCGTTTATCGCCAACCCGCTGGACCTCTCGCCGCAGCGCAGAATGCTGATCATTACCGGGCCAAATATGGGCGGTAAAAGTACCTATATGCGCCAGACCGCGCTGATTGCCCTGCTGGCCTATATCGGCAGCTACGTGCCGGCACAGAAAGTGGAAATTGGTCCTATCGATCGCATCTTTACCCGTGTGGGTGCAGCGGACGATCTGGCTTCCGGGCGCTCCACCTTCATGGTAGAGATGACCGAAACGGCCAACATTCTGCACAACGCCACCGAGAACAGTCTGGTATTGATGGATGAAATTGGCCGCGGGACGTCCACTTACGATGGCCTGTCGCTGGCGTGGGCATGCGCGGAAAACCTGGCGAATAAGATCAAAGCGCTGACGCTGTTCGCAACGCACTATTTCGAGCTGACACAACTGCCGGAGAAAATGGAAGGCGTAGCCAACGTGCATCTGGACGCGCTGGAGCACGGCGATACCATCGCCTTTATGCACAGCGTTCAGGACGGCGCGGCCAGTAAGAGCTACGGCCTGGCGGTCGCGGCGCTGGCGGGCGTTCCGAAAGAGGTGATCAAACGCGCGCGGCAGAAACTGCGCGAGCTGGAAAGCCTTTCGCCGAACGCGGCGGCAACGCAGGTGGATGGCACGCAAATGTCGCTGCTGTCCGTCCCGGAAGAGACCTCTCCCGCAGTTGAAGCCCTGGAAAACCTCGATCCGGATTCCCTGTCGCCCCGTCAGGCGCTGGAGTGGATCTATCGGTTGAAGAGTCTGGTGTAATAAAAATGCCCGATGACGCTTTGCGTATCGGGCTTACACACTAACGGTACTGTACTTTCGTAGGCCGGATAAGGCGTCAGCCGACATCCGGCACTCCGTTAGCGCTTATCTTCCGCCAGCAGCGGCGGAATACTCGGCACCATCGGCGCGTCA
This sequence comes from Citrobacter amalonaticus Y19, assembly GCF_000981805.1. NCBI lineage: Bacteria > Pseudomonadati > Pseudomonadota > Gammaproteobacteria > Enterobacterales > Enterobacteriaceae > Citrobacter > Citrobacter amalonaticus. Next base: position 3,240,432 of record NZ_CP011132.1, read on the forward strand.
TCGATATCTTTCTGTGTCATCCGAAACGCCTGCGGATAATGTTCTCGACTGGTGCGACGTAGCGGTTCCGTATCACGCCAGGTGTAGAGGCAATGTTGGCACTGATACACCGTCCAGATCCCTTTCACTGGCGAGGTCGCCATGATTTCAATATGTTCATCGGCACAACGTGGGCAAATCATCTTCTTCTCCTTATTTGCGTGCGGCCAGCATGGCGGTCAGTTTTTCAGCCCAGGCTTTGGTTTCCGGTAAATCCACCACCGGCTGGCTATAGTGGCCGCGGTTATCCGGCGCAACCGGCGTGGTGGCATCGATAATCAACTTATCGGTGATCCCCGCCGGACTTGAGCCCGGATCCAGTTCCAGCACCGACATATTCGGCAACTGCACCAGGTCGCCCGCCGGGTTAACCTTCGACGACAACGCCCACATCACCTGCGGCAGGTTGAACGGATCGACATCTTCGTCCACCATGATCACCATCTTCACGTAACCTAGCCCGTGCGGTGTGGTCATCGCGCGCAGCCCCACCGCGCGAGCAAAACCGCCGTAGCGCTTTTTGGTTGAGATAATCGCCAGCAGACCGTGGGTATACATAGCGTTAACCGCCTGCACTTCCGGGAATTCAGCCTTCAGTTGCTGATACAGCGGCACGCAGGTGGCCGGCCCCATCAGATAGTCGATTTCCGTCCACGGCATACCGAGATAAAGCGATTCAAAAATCGGTTTGCTGCGATACGAAACCTTATCGATACGCACCACCGTCATATTGCGACCACCGGAATAGTGACCGGTAAACTCGCCAAACGGCCCTTCGATTTCGCGTTTGCGACTTTCAATCACCCCTTCCAGGATCACCTCCGATCCCCACGGCACATCAAACCCGGTCAACGGCGCGGTGGCGATGGGATACGGGCTTCCACGCAGCGCACCCGCCATCTCATATTCGGACTGATCGTATTTCAGCGGCGTCGCGCCCATCAGCGTGATGATCGGATCGTTGCCCAGCGTGATGGCAATCGGCAGGTCCTCGCCGCGCTCTTCTGCCTTATGCAGATGCAGCGCGATATCGTGCATCGGTACCGGCTGCAGGCCTAGCTTCCGCTTACCCTTCACTTCCATCCGATAGATACCCACGTTCTGCTTGCCGAAGTGGTCCGGGTCGAGCGGATCGCGGGAAACCACACAGGCTTTATCCAGGTAAAACCCACCATCGCCATCGTTCAGGCGAAACAGCGGCAGAATGTCGAACAGATTGATCTCTTCGCCCTCGACGCTGTTTTCCGCCCATGCCGGATTCGCGCGACGCTCCGGGGCCACCGGGAACTTATCCCAGCGACGGATAAACTCATCGATCTGCTTTTTCACCGGCGTATTCGGTGGTAAGCCCAATGAAATGGCATGATTTTGCCAGGAACCGATGGTGTTCATCGCCACGCGCGCATCGGTGAAACCGCGGATATTGTCGAACCATAGCGCCGGCGCACCGTCGCCAATACGGCCAGTGGCGTTGGCTGCCGCCGCCAGATCCGGCTCCGCGTTCACCTCTTCACTGATTTTCAGCAGTTGTCCCTGGTCGTCGAGCGCCTGCAAAAAGCTGCGCAAATCATCAAATGCCATTATTCATTCTCCTGTGAAAAATTCTGTGCCTGTGGTAACCCCTGCCAGCGACGCGCGTAGGGATGTTCCAGCGCAAACTGGTCCAGAACGCGGGCCACGATGTGTTGTGTAATATCATCAACGGTTTGGGGATGGTTGTAGAAAGCGGGCATCGGCGGCACCATCGCCACGCCCATGCGGGAAAGCGCGAGCATGTTTTCGAGATGAACCGTGCTGAGCGGCATTTCACGCGGCACCAGCACCAGTTTGCGCCCTTCTTTCAGCACCACGTCGGCGGCGCGTCCCACCAGGCCGTCGGCGTAACCGGCGCGAATCCCCGCCAACGTTTTCATGCTACAGGGGACAACGATCATGCCGTCGGTGCGAAACGAACCTGACGAGATTGTCGCCGCCTGATCCGCCGGGCTGTGGCAAAAATCCGCCAGTCCGGCGACATCGCGCGCGCGGTATGGCGTTTCCAGTTCAATGGTGGTTTTAGCCCACTTCGACATCACCAGATGCGTCTCCACATCCGGCATTTTCCGCAATGCCTGCAACAGCGCTACGCCCAGCGGCGCCCCCGTTGCCCCGGTCATCCCCACAATCAATCTCATCCATCACTCCATAAATTGTTCGTATACGAACATTTTGTTTAAATTACCCCTGTGAAACCGCGACGACAAGATCATCCGTTTTTTTTTCGCACGTATCGCTTAAGATTTCCTCATTAAAAAACGCGGCGTTACCCGTTATGATAAGAAATGCGATTTTTAGCCTGGAGTTTCCATGGAGTTACGGAATAAAGCGTTTCACTTGTTACGCCAGTTGTTTCAGCAACATACGTCGCGTTGGCAGCACGCGTTAGCGGATCTCACTAAACCGCAATACGCGGTAATGTGTGCCATTGCGGAACGTCCCGGCATTGAACAGGTTAATCTGATGGAGGCCGCCGTCAGTACCAAAGCGACGCTGGCGGAAATGCTAAGCCGGATGGAAAAACGCGGGCTGGTGAGACGTGAGAACGATCCGCTGGATAAACGTCGCCGCTTCGTTTATCTGACCACAGAGGGCGAAGCATTGCTGAAAGTATGCATGCCGTTGGGAAACCAGGTGGATGAGGAGTTTCTGGGACGGTTGAATGACGAGGAACGTGCGCAATTCGCCATGCTAATCAAGAAAATGATGCCTGATTAACAAACCTGAGTACGTATGAAAATGCTCCCGTCTGCCTTCGCCCGCGAAACCACAGCAAAAAACCAGAAAGAAAAAGGCCAGCCTCAAAGAGACTGGCCTTTCTTGTTAGAACAGTACTTACTCGCGGAACAGCGCTTCGATATTCAGCCCCTGAGTCTGCAGGATTTCACGCAGACGACGCAGACCTTCAACCTGAATCTGACGAACACGTTCACGAGTCAGACCGATTTCACGGCCTACATCTTCCAGTGTCGCCGCTTCATAACCCAGCAGACCGAAACGACGTGCCAGCACTTCACGCTGTTTGGCGTTCAGTTCGAACAGCCATTTGACGATGCTCTGTTTCATATCGTCATCTTGCGTGGTGTCTTCCGGACCGTTCTCTTTCTCATCGGCCAGGATGTCCAGCAACGCTTTTTCGGAATCGCCACCCAACGGGGTGTCTACCGAGGTAATGCGCTCGTTAAGACGAAGCATACGGCTAACGTCATCAACCGGTTTATCCAGTTGCTCTGCAATTTCTTCCGCGCTGGGTTCGTGGTCCAGTTTATGGGACAACTCACGCGCGGTACGCAGATAGACGTTCAGCTCTTTAACAATATGAATCGGCAGTCGAATGGTACGGGTTTGGTTCATGATAGCCCGTTCAATCGTCTGGCGAATCCACCAGGTTGCGTATGTTGAGAAGCGGAACCCGCGTTCCGGGTCAAACTTCTCGACGGCACGGATAAGCCCCAGATTGCCCTCTTCAATCAGATCCAGCAGTGCCAGACCTCGATTGCCATAACGGCGGGCAATTTTCACCACCAGACGCAGGTTACTTTCAATCATCCGACGGCGAGAGGCGACATCTCCACGCAGTGCGCGACGCGCAAAATACACTTCTTCTTCGGCCGTTAACAGTGGTGAATAACCAATCTCACCAAGGTAAAGCTGAGTCGCGTCCAACACACGCTGTGTGGCCCCCTGCGATAACAGCTCTTCTTCAGCCAAATCGTTATCACTGGGTTCCTCTTCAACTAAGGCTTTTTCGTCAAAAACCTCAACTCCGTTCTCATCAAACTCCGCATCTTCATTTAAATCATGAACTTTCAGCGTATTCTGACTCATAAGGTGGCTCCTACCCGTGATCCCTTGACGGAACTAGCAAGTGTCAGCCTGGTTCCGCCGCTTTATCGCTGCGGTAAATAACGCAGCGGGTTTACGGATTTCCCCTTGTAACGAATTTCAAAATGCAAACGTGTAGAACTGGTTCCGGTGCTACCCATCGTCGCTATTTTTTGTCCTGCCTTCACTTCTTGTTGTTCCCGGACCAGCATTGTATCGTTATGAGCGTAGGCACTCAGGTAATCATCGTTGTGTTTGATGATAATAAGATTACCGTAACCGCGCAGTGCGTTACCGGCATAGACCACGCGCCCATCGGCGGTCGCGATAATAGCCTGTCCCTTACTGCCTGCAATGTCGATCCCTTTATTGCCCCCTTCGGAAGCCCCAAAGTTTTCGATCACTTTGCCGTCAGTCGGCCAGCGCCATGCGGAGATTGGCGAACTGGTAGACGAACTGCTTGCTGTCGATTCGGTTGCGCTAACTGCCGGAGCCGTTACAGGCGCTGTGACAACTGTCCCAGCAGGCTTGTTGTTCGGCAACATTTTGTTAGCACTTTGTTCACCTGAATCCTCAGAATACGTAATTGTCGGTTTCGACGCAACAGCGGCGACGGAATTTTGTGCAGGTTTGGTCACAACTCCTTGCTCTGCTGCATCGGCCTGAGTAATCGCATTACCGCCGGTAATTGGCGCGCCAGATGCATTGCCCACCTGCAGCGTTTGTCCGACGTTCAGGCCATACGGCGCCTGGACATTATTGCGCTGCGCCAGGTCACGGAAATCGTTCCCGGTTATCCAGGCGATGTAAAAAAGCGTGTCGCCTTTTTTAACGGTGTAGGTGCTGCCACCGTTGTAGCTGCCTTTCGGAATGTTCCCATACTGGCGGTTGTAGACAATACGTCCGTTTTCCATCTGCACAGGTTGCTCGGCTACCGGCTGAACGTGCGTCGGTTGCGTCGTTGGACGCTGCACCGGTTGAATTTGCGGTGTCTGCGGGGCGGACGACGACGTCCCCATCTTCGGTGGCGGCGTGATCAGCATACCGGAACTGGTATTCGCCGGGGCATTACCATTGACTGAGCTTACCGGCGCAGGCGGATTCGATGAATTTGAACAACCCGCCAGCCATAGCGAAACCAGTGAAAGTGCCGCAATGCGGCTAACGGTGAATTTTGGGCTTCCCGCGCTCATTTATCCCCCAGGAAAAATTGGTTAACAACCAGTGACGTATAATCGTGCAGACAGCAAATGGGCACTGGAAAATGTGACCACGATACGCTGACCCGTTCCAAAAACTCCAGGAAAACTCCAGGTATTCGGAACCGCTTCTTACGCGAGCTCCCCTTTAACTAAGGGAACGAAACGTACCGCCTCCACGGTGTCGATTATAAATTCGCCGCCCCGACGACGCACCCGTTTCAGAAACTGATGCTCATCACCCACGGGCAAGACGAGAATTCCGCCTTCATCCAGTTGCGTCATCAACGCGGTCGGAATTTCCGGCGGAGCTGCCGTCACAATAATAGCGTCAAATGGCGCGCGTGCCTGCCAGCCTTGCCATCCATCACCGTGACGGGTTGAAACATTATGTAAATCGAGCTGCTTCAGACGGCGACGCGCCTGCCATTGCAGCCCTTTAATGCGTTCGACTGAACAAACCTGCTGTACCAGGTGCGCCAGTATCGCCGTCTGATACCCGGAACCGGTGCCAATTTCCAGCACCCGCGACTGCGGGGTCAGTTCGAGCAGTTCGGTCATTCGCGCCACCATATACGGCTGCGAAATCGTCTGTCCCTGACCTATCGGCAACGCGATATTGTCCCAGGCCTTATGTTCAAACGCTTCGTCAATAAATTTCTCACGCGGCACCGCGGCCAGGGCATTAAGCACCTGTTCATCGCGGATCCCCTGCGCGCGCAGTTGTTCAAGAAGCGTCTGTACGCGTCTGCTTACCATTGCGTGCCAACTCCCACGCTCTCTAACCAGTCGGAAACCACATCATGCGCGCTGTGTGCGGTTAAATCCACATGCAACGGCGTAATGGACACGTAACCTTCGTCCACTGCCGCAAAATCGGTATCAGGCCCGGCGTCGCATTTGTCGCCCGGTGGACCAATCCAGTACAGCGTGTTACCGCGAGGATCTTCCTGCGGGATCACTTTGTCCGCTGGATGACGACTGCCGCAGCGCGTCACGCGGATGCCTTTGATCTGCTCCAGCGGTAAATCGGGCACGTTGATGTTGAGGATCCGCCCGGTACGCAGCGGTTCCCGACGCAGTGCGCGTAAGATTCGACAGGTGATGACCGCCGCGGTCTCGTAATGCTGATGCCCGTCTAACGATACGGCGAGCGCAGGAAAGCCGAGATGACGCCCTTCCATCGCCGCCGCGACGGTACCGGAATAGATAACGTCGTCCCCCAGGTTGGGGCCGGCGTTAATTCCTGAGACCACAATGTCCGGACGCGGGCGCATGAGCGCATTAACGCCCAGATAAACACAGTCGGTGGGCGTCCCCATCTGCACGGCAATATCGCCGTTCTCAAAGGTAAACGTCCGGAGAGAAGATTCAAGCGTCAGCGAGTTTGACGCGCCACTGCGGTTGCGATCCGGGGCGACGACCTGTACGTCAGCAAACTCCCGCAGGGCTTTCGCCAGCGTTTGTATACCGGGCGCGTGGACCCCATCATCGTTACTCAGCAATATGCGCATAATCACCCATTGTGTTGATCAGTTCCCTCACAACGCTGGTGGCGAAGCTCCCCGCGGGCAGCCAAAAACGTAACTCAACGGTGACATCATCCCACCAGTTCCAGCTTAATTGCTGCGGATAGAGCAGCATCGCTCTTCGCGAGGCCTCGACTTTTTCGCGCAGCAACAGTGATTGCAACGCGTGCTCTTCGGCAATCGCGGACTGTTCAAACGCCAGCGCATCCCGCTGGGTTCCCCACTCGCCGCTGCCGGGAAGCGAAGCCGTCACCATCAGTTCTTTTTCATCGACACGACGCTGTAATTCCGCCAGTTCTTCTTGTGTGGCGACAAACCAGCTTCCGCGTCCCGCTAATTGTAGCGCATCGCCGTCAACAACTTGATTAAAGTCTGTTTTTTTCAGACGCTCGCTGACAATTTGATTAAACAACGCACTGCGGGCCGCCGACAACCAAAAACTGCGTTTATTGCGATCCCGCACAGGCGTATCGCTTTGCGCCCAGCGCAGCGCGCCTTGCAGATTGCTGCCGCCAATACCAAAACGCTGCGCGCCAAAATAGTTCGGTACGCCGCCGGTGTTTATCGCCTGTAGACGGGATTCTACCTCATCACGTTGGCTGACTTCGCGCAGCACCAGCGTGAACGCATTGCCCTTCAGCGCGCCTAAACGTAGCTTACGTTTGTGACGCGCATATTCCAGCACCTTGCAGCCTTCAAGCTGGAAGGCGCTCAGATCGGGCATTTCTTTGCCCGGTACGCGCGCGCACAGCCACTGTTCAGTGACCGCATGCTTATCCTTTTGCCCGGCAAAGCTCACCTCACGGGCATGTATTTTCAGAAATTTCGCCAGCGCGTCGGCGACAAAACGGGTGTTGCAGCCGTTTTTGAGAATACGCACCAGAATGTGTTCACCTTCGCCATCCGGTTCGAAACCTAAATCTTCGACCACCACAAAATCTTCCGGACTGGCTTTCAGCAACCCGGCGCTTTGCGGTTTTCCGTGGAGATAGGTGAGATTTTCAAACTCTGTCATTTCGCGGCCTTAATGAGTAACGCCACCGCTTCGCAGGCAATCCCTTCCCCACGCCCGGTAAAACCGAGTTTTTCCGTGGTGGTTGCTTTCACGTTCACATCGTCCATGTGACAACCGAGGTCTTCAGCAATAAACACGCGCATTTGCGGGATGTGCGGCAGCATCTTCGGCGCCTGCGCAATAATGGTCACGTCGACATTGCCCAGAGTGTAGCCTTTGGCCTGGATCCGACGCCAGGCTTCACGCAGCAACTCGCGACTGTCCGCGCCTTTAAACGCCGGGTCGGTATCCGGAAACAGCTTGCCAATGTCACCCAGCGCCGCCGCGCCAAGCAGCGCGTCGGTGAGCGCATGCAGCGCAACATCACCATCAGAATGCGCCAGCAGCCCCTTTTCATACGGGATGCGCACACCACCAATGATAATTGGGCCTTCACCGCCAAAGGCGTGTACATCAAAACCGTGTCCAATTCGCATTATGCATCCTCCAGATGGATTGTTCGGGTCAGATAAAATTCAGCCAGCGCTAAATCTTCCGGACGGGTCACTTTGATGTTATCAGCTCGTCCTTCAACAAGCTGTGGATGGAAGCCGCAATATTCCAGCGCCGACGCTTCATCGGTGATGGTCGCGCCTTCATTCAGCGCACGCGTCAGACAGTCATGCAGCAGTTCACGAGGGAAAAATTGCGGCGTCAGTGCGTGCCATAAATCGTTACGTTCAACCGTATGGGCGATGGCCGTTTTGCCCGGCTCCGCGCGTTTCATGGTATCGCGCACCGGTGCGGCGAGGATCCCGCCGGTGCGACTGGTTTCGCTAAGCGCCAGCAGGCGCGCTAAATCATCCTGATGCAGGCAGGGACGCGCCGCATCATGCACCAGCACCCATTGGGCATTTCCGGCGGCCTGTAATCCGGCCAGCACAGAGTCTGCCCGCTCATTTCCCCCGTCCACGACGGTAATTTGCGGATGCTGCGCCAGAGGAAGTTGAGCAAAGCGGCTGTCGCCAGGGCTGATCGCGATGATCACGCGGGTCACCCGGGGATGCGCCAGTAGCGCAGAGACCGAGTGTTCGAGAATGGTTTTATTGCCGACTGAGAGGTATTGCTTCGGACATTCCGTTTGCATACGGCGGCCAAATCCGGCCGCCGGCACCACGGCGCAAACATCCAAAAAAGTGGCTGCCATGTGATTTCCTGGGCTGGTTTAACGAGTATTTTGCCCCGCAGTTTGCGCGCGTTTAGACGCGTCGGGCACCAGACGATAAAACGTTTCGCCCGGCTTAGTCATGCTGAGTTCGTTGCGTGCACGCTCCTCGATAGCCTCCTGACCGCCATTGAGATCGTCAATTTCGGCAAAGAGCTGATCGTTACGTGCTTTAAGTTTGGCGTTTGTCGCCTGCTGCGCCATCACGTCATCATTGACGCGACTGTAATCATGTATGCCGTTCTTACCGAACCACAGCGAATACTGTAGCCAGACCAGTAAAGCCAGCAACAGCAGCGTTAGTTTACCCATCCTGCCCCCTGAAAAACGGCATCATCCTCCCATACTTCCACAAACGACACGACGTTTGCGGACGGGAAAGCCGCAACAACGCGGGCAAATGTACCACAATTGCCCTTTATAACGTATACCCAGAACCCTGAGAACATCATCTCATTGTTAGTTACGGTTTGAATTATGGACAGCGGTCGCGCTTTAGCCCAGCAGCCACATAAACAGCGCGCCGAACATCGCGCAAACGGTCAGCAGGGTTGCGACAATGCTGTAGCGCAATTTTCCCTTGAGCAGGGAATGCAGCGCGATACCCACGACAACGGCAACGGGCATCAACGCCAGGAAGAAAGGCCAGGTGTAAATGAAGAAAAACAATGTGTTAGGGCCATACACCAGAAAGGGGATCCCCAACGCCAGCAGCCATGATACGAAACCCACCACGGCGCCCGGCAGCGACCAGGTGGTTTCGTCATCAGTAGCAAACGCGTCTGTCGTTGTGAGTGTGATGTTCTGGCTATCGCGCATATTGAATCCTGTAACCTTGACTGACTGTACACACAAGTCAGGTGTCTCAGGATCTGATAATATCGCTCTGTCTGAGCAGGTCTAATAATTGGGCGACCAAATTTGTTACTAATTGTTCGCCATGAAGATGAACTTCAGGCGATTCAGGCGCTTCGTATACAGAATCAATTCCGGTGAAATTGCGCAACTCGCCGGCGCGCGCTTTTTTGTATAACCCTTTTGGATCGCGGGCTTCGCAGATTTCCAGCGGTGTATCCACGAACACTTCAATGAAGCGTCCCTCACCGACGCGCTCACGCACTATCTGCCGCTCCGCGCGGTACGGAGAAATAAACGCCGTCAGTACCACCAGCCCGGCATCCGCCATCAGGTTTGCCACTTCGCCCACGCGACGAATGTTCTCTTTACGATCGACGTCGCTAAACCCCAGATCGCTGCACAGGCCGTGGCGAACATTATCGCCATCCAGCAAGTAGGTACTGACGCCCACTTGATGCAACGCCTCTTCCAGCGCTCCGGCAATCGACGATTTACCGGACCCCGACAGCCCGGTAAACCACAGCACAGCACCACGATGACCGTGATGTTGCTCGCGCTGTTGCGGCGTGACGGGATGAGCATGCCAGACGACGTTTTCGTCATGCAGCGCCATTATTTTCCTCCCAGCAGATCGCGAGCGCCCCAGAGCGGGAAGTGGCGGCGCACCAGCGCATTCAGCTCCAGCTCAAAGGCGCTGAATTCTGACGGCGCAGCGGTCTCCTGCACAATCGGTTCGCGGACCATACCGGCCCCCACGGTGACGTTACTCAGACGGTCGATGAAAATCAGCCCGCCGGTCACCGGGTTTTGCTGATAGGTATCCAGCACCAGCGGCTCATCAAAGGTCAGATTGACCAGACCGATGCCGTTCAGCGGCAGATTGTCCACCTCACGCTGCGTCAGATTGTTGATATCCACCTGATACTGAACGTTATCAACGCGCGCACGGGTCTTTTTACCCGCGATTTTGATTTCGTAGCTCTGTCCCGGCGCCAGCGGCTGTTCCGCCATCCAGACCACGTCAACAGCGGCATGCTGTACGGCAGGCAGATTTTCGTCTGCCGCCAGCAGCAGATCGCCTCGGCTGATATCAATCTCATCTTTCAGGACGAGGGTTATGGCTTCACCGGCAAAGGCATCGTCCAGATCGCCATCAAAGGTGACGATCCGCGCCACGCTGGACTCCACGCCGGACGGCAGCACCTTTACACGCTGTCCCACCTTAACGCGACCAGAAGCCAACGTGCCGGAATAGCCCCGGAAATCGAGGTTCGGACGGTTTACATACTGCACCGGGAAGCGCATTGGCTGGCTGTCAACCACGCGCTGGATCTCAACCGTCTCCAGCACTTCAAGTAAGGTCGGGCCGCTGTACCACGGCATGCTGGCGCTCTGGGAGGCCACGTTGTCACCTTCCAGTGCAGAGAGTGGTACAAAGCGAATATCCAGATTGCCCGGCAACTGTTCAGCAAAGGTCAAATAATCTTCGCGAATACGTTCAAAGATCTCTTCGCTGTAGTCGACCAGATCCATTTTGTTGATCGCCACCACCAGGTGTTTGATCCCCAGCAGCGTTGAAATGAAGCTGTGACGACGAGTCTGATCCAGTACGCCTTTACGGGCGTCAATCAGCAGGATCGCCAGATCGCAGGTTGATGCGCCGGTCGCCATATTGCGGGTGTATTGCTCGTGCCCTGGGGTGTCGGCAATGATAAATTTACGCTTCTCGGTGGAGAAATAGCGATACGCCACGTCAATGGTAATCCCCTGCTCGCGCTCGGCCTGCAGGCCATCCACCAGCAGTGCCAGATCCAGTTTCTCACCCTGTGTACCGTGGCGTTTGCTGTCGTTATGCAACGACGACAGCTGATCTTCATAAATCTGCCGCGTGTCGTGTAACAGACGACCGATCAGGGTGCTTTTGCCATCATCCACGCTGCCGCAGGTTAAAAAGCGCAGCAGACTTTTATGTTGTTGGGCGACCATCCAGGCTTCGACGCCGCCTTCATTGGCGATTTGTTGTGCAAGTGTGGTGTTCATGGCGGCTCCTTAGAAATACCCCTGACGTTTCTTAAGCTCCATAGAGCCCGCCTGGTCGCGGTCAATCACGCGGCCCTGACGCTCGCTGGTGGTCGAGACCAGCATCTCTTCAATAATTTCCGGCAATGTTTGTGCGTTTGACTCCACGGCGCCGGTCAGCGGCCAGCAGCCGAGGGTACGGAAACGAACCATCCGTTTTTTGATCATCTCGCCAGGCTGCAGGTCGATGCGATCGTCATCGATCATCATCAACATGCCGTCACGCTCCAGCACCGGGCGCTCTGCCGCCAGATACAGCGGGACGATCTCAATATTTTCCAGCCAGATGTACTGCCAGATATCCTGTTCGGTCCAGTTGGAGAGCGGGAAAACGCGGATGCTTTCGCCTTTGTTAATCTGCCCGTTGTAGTTGTGCCACAGCTCAGGACGCTGGTTTTTGGGGTCCCAGCGATGAAAGCGGTCACGGAAGGAGTAGATGCGCTCTTTCGCCCGCGACTTTTCTTCATCGCGGCGCGCGCCGCCAAATGCGGCGTCAAAACCGTATTTGTTCAGCGCCTGCTTCAGCCCTTCGGTTTTCATAATGTCGGTGTGCTTGGCGCTGCCGTGGACAAACGGGTTGATGCCCATCGCCACCCCTTCCGGGTTCTTATGCACCAGCAATTCGCAGCCGTACGCTTTGGCAGTACGATCGCGAAATTCATACATCTCGCGGAACTTCCAGCCGGTATCGACATGCAGCAACGGGAACGGCAACGACCCCGGATAGAATGCCTTACGGGCAAGATGCAGCATAACGCTGGAATCCTTGCCGATGGAGTACAGCATTACCGGGTTCGAAAATTCAGCCGCCACCTCGCGAATAATGTGGATGCTTTCGGCCTCCAGCTGTCGCAGGTGGGTGAGTCGTTTTTGGTCCATAACCGTTCCTTTACAATACCGCTAATGTCGAGCGCGTCAGATAACCCGACTATAGGGAGCGCAGGAGAACGAATGAAATTACGAATTGGAATGAGTAGTTCCTCAAAGGAATAACGATCTGGCAAAGCAAATATCAAAAAGTGCTTAACCCGCCGGAATTCGGGCATTTAAGAGCAAATGAAATTGTCTTAGCGAGGTCACCGTTTCATACTAGATGGCGTAAAATTTTTGCTTTGTATTCAGGGCTTCCCCTGCTGGCTATTAAGGATTCACTATGTTTTCCGCAACGCGCCGTCTTTCCGCTCTCCTGGCGCTCGGCGTATGCTTTATTGTCCCCGCTCAGGCGTCATCCCCAAAACCGGGCGATTTTGCGACAACGCAGACCCGTCATATTGCGACCGTTTTCCCGGGAAGGATGACCGGTTCTCCGGCGGAAATGTTGTCTGCCGACTATTTACGCCAGCAGTTTGAACAGATGGGTTATCGCAGTGATATCCGCACATTCAACAGTCGCTACATTTATACCGCTAAAAATAACCGCAAAAACTGGCACAACGTGACCGGCAGTACCGTTATTGCCGCTCATGAAGGCAAAGCCCCGCAGCAGATTATTATCATGGCGCATCTGGACACCTATGCCCCGCAAAGTGACTCCGACACCGACGCGAACCTCGGCGGTCTGACACTGCAAGGTGTGGATGATAACGCCGCCGGACTGGGCGTTATGCTCGAACTGGCAGAACGCCTGAAAGATGTGCCTACCGAATACGGTATTCGCTTTATTGCCACCAGCGGCGAGGAAGAAGGAAAACTGGGGGCCGAAAACCTGCTCAAGCGCATGAGTGCGGTCGAGAAGAAAAACACGCTGTTGGTGATTAATCTCGATAACCTGATCGTCGGTGACAAATTGTATTTTAATAGCGGGCAAAATACCCCGGAAGCCGTGCGCAAATTAACCCGCGACCGGGCATTAGCACTCGCGCGCAGTCATGGTATTGTCGCCACCAGTAATCCTGGCCTGAATAAGGATTATCCAAAAGGCACCGGTTGCTGCAACGACGCAGAGGTCTTCGATAAAGCGGGAATTTCGGTGCTTTCCGTCGAGGCGACGAACTGGAATCTCGGCAAGAAAGATGGTTACCAGCAGCGCGCCAAAACCGCCTCTTTCCCGGCTGGAAATAGCTGGCATGACGTCCGTCTGGATAATCAACAGCACATTGATAAAGCCCTGCCTGGACGCATTGAACATCGCAATCGCGACGTCATGCGCATTATGCTGCCGCTGGTGAAAGAATTAGCAAAAGCGAGCTAATCATACGGCCGGATAAAGCGATACCGCTATCCGGCAAAAGACGCGAAGAGTGACACTATTCTGAGCGTCGTTTTTTCAATTACGCTCTTTTGTAATAACTTATTTGTAATAACTTATTGAATGCCCATGGACTGCTTCATTTGCACCAGTGCGGCAGCGCCTTGTTTACAGCCAGCATCCTGATTTTCAGCCGGTAATGCTGCAAGTTGCTTTTTAGCCTCTTCCAGTTGAGGTTTCATTGCTTCCATTTGCTGTTTAGCCTGATCGCTGGTTTTTGACGCCTGAACAATCAACGCATCAACATCATCAAAATATTGCTGGCAAGTATCTGTAATTGCTGCAAAAGAAGAACCAGACACCAGAGTCAGCACTGCAACAAATAACATTTTCTTCATTTATTTAATCCCTCAGTTTTAAATTGACGTCACTGCCTCCGGCAATAACGTCAGCAAGGGTAAAACAAAGAAATTAATAAAACAGCACGGGAAAACATTTTCAGATTTTTATTTTACCCTTCGTGCAGCCCGCACTCGCGTTTTAGCCCAAAGAAACGCGTCTCTTCTTCTGCCATTCCCGGTTCCCATTTACGGGTAGTATGTGTGTCGCCCACCGATAAGTAGCCCTGATCCCACAGCGGGTGATACTTCAGCCCGTGTTTTTGCAGGTACTGATAAACCGTGCGGTTATCCCAGTCGATAATTGGCAGCACTTTAAAGACCCCGCGCTGGATGGCCAGCACGGGCAGATGCGCACGGCTGCCGGACTGTTCGCGGCGCAGCCCCGCAAACCAGGTTTGTGCGTTGAGTTCCTGCAACGCCCGGTTCATCGGTTCGACTTTGTTGATCTCATTGTATTTCTCAATGCCTTCCACGCCCTGCTCCCACAGTTTACCGTAACGCGCCTCCTGCCAGGCGGCGCTTTCGGGAGCGCGATATACCTTCAGATTCAGCTTGAGTTTGTCCGTTAACTCATCAATAAACTGGTAGGTTTCCGGGAACAGATAACCGGTGTCGGTCAGGATCACCGGGATATCCGGGCGGATCTGATTGACCAGATGCAAACTCACCGCCGCCTGAATGCCGAAGCTGGAAGAGAGTACATATTCGCCAGGCAGATTCTCCAGCGCCCATGCCACGCGCCCTTCAGCGTCAAGTTTTTCCAGTTGGCTGTTGGTTTCAGCCAGCGCCAGGACGCGATCCACTTTTGGTAGATCGTTCAGGGCGTTTAGATCGAGTCTGGACATAGGTTCCTCACTGTTTGACTGCCTGATGGCGCTTCGCTTATCAGGCCTACAACGGCCACAGGGCGTCTACAAAATCCGTAGGCCGGATAAGGCGTTCACGCCGCCATCCGGCAATAAGACGTTATTCCCAGAAATCCCGGGCGGGATCGAGCACCGGGCGAATAATGCCCGCACGCACCGTAAAGTCACCGAAGCCTTCACCCGCTTCGCGCTCTTTCGCCCAGCGCCCAATCAGTTCGTCCAGCGAGTCGAGAATTTCCGGTTCGGTGATGTTCTCTTTGAACATCCGCGGGATACGCGTGCCGATTCGGTTACCGCCAAGATGCAGGTTGTAGCGCCCCGGCGCTTTCCCGACCAGCCCGACTTCTGCCAGCATCGCGCGACCGCAACCGTTCGGGCAGCCCGTCACACGCATCACGATATGCTCGTCACTGACATGATGTTTCGCCATCAGACCATCAATCTTATCGATAAACGTCGGCAGGAAACGCTCGGCCTCCGCCATTGCCAGCGGACAGGTTGGGAACGACACGCAAGCCATGGAGTTTTCACGCTGCGGCGTCACCGTGCTCACCAGGCCGCTCTCTTGCGCGATCTTCTCAATCTTCGCCTTCTGGCTTTCCGGCACACCAGCGATAATCAGATTCTGATTCGCAGTAATGCGGAACTCGCCTTTATGGATTTTCGAAATCTCCAGCAGGCCTGTTTTCAGCGGACGCCCCGGATAATCGAGGATTCGGCCATTTTCAATAAACAGCGTCAGGTGCCATTTATTGTCGATGCCCTTCACCCAGCCAATGCGGTCGCCGCGGCCGGTAAATTCGTACGGACGGATCGGTTCGAATTTGATCCCCGCGCGGCGTTCCACTTCCGCTTTAAACGTCTCGACGCCAACGCGCTCCAGCGTATATTTGGTTTTCGCATTTTTACGGTCGGTACGGTTACCCCAGTCACGCTGCGTGGTGACAACGGCTTCCGCCACGGCCAGCGTGTGTTCCAGCGGCAGATAGCCAAATTCGCTCGCCGTACGGGCGTAAGTTTTCTTGTTACCGTGTTCAATCGACAGACCACCGCCCACCAGCAGGTTAAAGCCCACCAGCTTGCCGTTTTCCGCAACCGCGACAAAGTTCATGTCGTTAGCATGCAGATCGATATCGTTCTGCGGCGGGATCACCACCGTAGTTTTGAACTTACGCGGCAGATAGGTCTGACCGAGGATCGGCTCCTCGTCAGTGGTCGCGACTTTTTCCTGATCGAGCCAAATTTCAGCATAGGCGCGGGTGCGCGGCAGCAGATGCTCAGAAATCTTTTTCGCCCACTCGTAGGCTTCAGCATGTAGTTCAGATTCGTACGGGTTCGAGGTGCACAGCACGTTACGGTTCATGTCGTTGGCGGTTGCCAGCGCGTCCAGGCCAACGGAGTGCAGCATCTGGTGCACCGGTTTCACGTTCTTCTTCAGAATCCCGTGGAACTGGAACGTCTGCCGGTTGGTCAGACGAATACTGCCGTAAATGGTGTTGTCATGGGCAAACTTATCAATCGCCTGCCACTGTTTGGTGGTGATGACGCCCCCCGGCAGACGACAGCGAAGCAGCATCGCGTGACGCGGCTCCAGCTTCTGTTCTGCACGCTCGGCGCGGATATCACGGTCATCCTGCTGATACATACCGTGAAAACGGATCAGCAGGAAGTTATCACCGTTAAAACCGCCGGTGAGACCGTCATTCAGATCCTCAGCAATGGTGCCGCGCAGATAGTTGCTTTCCAGCTTCATGCGCTCGGCGTCCGTCAGTTTACCTTCGACCACCAGGGGCCCTGGATGTTTTTCGCTCATTAGTAGACATCTCGCTGATAACGGCGCTCAACGCGCAGCTCACTTAAAAATTCATCTGCTGATTCCGCGTCCATCGCGCCGAATTCAGCAATCACTTCCAGCAATGCCTGCTCAACGTCTTTCGCCATGCGATTAGCGTCGCCGCAGACATAAATGTGGGCACCATCATTAATCCAGCGCCACAGTTCTGCGCCCTGTTCGCGCAGTTTGTCTTGTACGTAAACTTTTTCTTTTTGATCCCGTGACCAGGCGAGATCGATACGGCTCAGCACGCCTTCTTTGACGTAACGCTGCCATTCCACCTGGTAGAGGAAATCTTCGGTAAAGTGGGGATTGCCAAAGAACAGCCAGTTTTTACCCGACGCGTCATCAGCGGCGCGCTGCTGCATGAAGGCGCGGAACGGCGCGATACCCGTCCCCGGACCAATCATAATCACCGGCGTTTCCGGGTTCGTCGGCAGACGGAAGTTATCGTTATGTTCGATGAACACACGCACTTCGCCCTCTTCTTCGACGCGATCGGCGAGGAAGCTGGATGCGCCACCGGCGCGCGCGCGGCCTTCCACGTCATACCGCACCGCACCCACAGTGATGTGCACTTCGTTCTCCACTTCCGCCTGAGAGGACGCAATGGAGTAAAGACGCGGCGTCAACGGACGCAACAGGTCGACTAACGCCTGGGCATCCAGCTGTGCTGGCGAAAAACGCAGCATATCGACAACTGGCGTCGTGGTCGCATAATGCTGCAACTGCGCCTTATCACCGACCAGCGGCAACAACGATTCACTGCGCGTTAAGGTGGCATAATTTTCAACGATATTGGCAGTATTGACGGTCAGTTCGACATGCCACTGTAGCGCGTCGGACAGCGGGAGAGACTGGCCATTGACCGTAACGGGCTCATCACCTTTCAGCCAGACCAGTTCCACCATCTCTTTCACCAGCTCAGGATCGTTCTGATACCAGACACCCAGCGCGTCACCAGGCTGGTAGCGCAGACCCGACTCACCGAGATCGATTTCAATATGGCGAACATCTTTCTCTGAATCACGGCCGGTGATTTTTTGATTCACGGACAACGCCGCGCTCAGCGGCGCTTCTTTGGTATACGGGCTGGAGTGGATCTCATTTACCGCCCCGCTGACAACTGACTGAGTCTGTGTCGCCACCGGCGCGCGTGATTTCAACACCTCGACCACACGGGCACGCCACTCGGCGGCGGCGGCCTGGTATTCCACATCGGCGTCAACGCGATCCAACAGACGCTCACCGCCAAGTTCCGCCAGTTTGCTGTCAAAATCTTTGCCTGACTGGCAGAAAAACTCGTATGACGTGTCACCCAGACCCAAAATCGCAAATGCGGTGTTTTCGAGCTTCGGTGCTTTTTTAGAGAACAGGAACTTATGCAGCGCGACGGCTTCTTCCGGCGGTTCGCCTTCACCCTGGGTGGACGTGACGACAACCAGCAGTTTCTCATTGGCGATTTGTTTGAATTTGTAGTCGCCTGCGTTCACCAGCGTGACGCTGAGCTTTGCCGCCAACAGGTCGTCACGCAGCGCTTCCGCCACACGACGCGCGTTGCCTGTTTGTGACGCGGAGATCAGCGTGATGCCCGGCATTTCAGCTACAGGAGCGGGCGTCGCAACGGTCGCGCCGGGTTGCTGATTCAGCGTGCCCCAGAAATAGCCAGAAACCCATGCAAGCTGCATGGGCGTGAGATCGGTCGTGGCCGCCTGTAGGCGAGCCAGCTGCTCCGGGTTCAGCGGAAGCAAAGCGGAAGGTGGGGCCTGTGTCGTCATGCGTCGTTATGTTCCAGTAAGCAAAGCGGATTTAAGCAATAAAACCCAAACTGAAGATAAGGGTAACGGCGGGGATAATAACAATTAAAGAAGGGTTGGAAATAACAAATAACCAAATGGACTAACCTGTTTTAGTTATAGTTATTAACAACAAAAACGATTAAATAACCGCATGAAATATATAGAGTTACCTCCCATAGAAGCAATGAATGGCGTAATCTGCGACGGAAAGCCGTTTTAGTTAATGATAAAAAATGTACTTTCCGGTACCCTACGGCGGTTTTTTGCCTGACTGAGAATTTAAGATGACCACCACCCTGTTTAAAGATTTCACCTTCGAAGCCGCTCACCATCTGCCACATGTTCCTGAAGGGCATAAATGTGGCCGTCTGCACGGACACTCTTTTATGGTGCGTCTGGAAGTCACCGGTGAAGTCTGTCCACATACCGGGTGGATTATCGATTTCGCCGAATTAAAAGCCGCGTTCAAACCAACTTACGACAGGCTCGATCATTACTACCTGAACGATATTCCTGGTCTCGAAAATCCGACCAGCGAAGTGCTGGCACAATGGATTTGGGATCAGGTTAAACCGTCAGTCCCCTTGTTGAGTGCGGTAATGGTGAAAGAAACCTGTACGGCGGGCTGCGTCTATCGCGGCGAGTGATTTAAGCGGATGTGTCGGCGGTCAATTTTCCTTAACTAACATTCTGTTAGGGTTGTGTGCTCTGGATATCTGGAGCACAACATGGCTGACGATTTCGATATTATCATCATCGGTGCGGGGATAGCTGGCACCGCTTGTGCTTTACGCTGCGCACGTGCAGGATTGTCTGTTCTGCTTCTTGAGCGTGGCGAACTTCCCGGCAGTAAAAATCTTTCCGGCGGACGTCTGTACTCTCATGCGCTTGCCGAACTCCTCCCCCATTTCCAGCAATCTGCCCCGCTTGAACGCCGTATTAATCAGGAGAATCTGACACTATTAACGCGTGATGGCGCAACGACCTGGTCCAGCCTGCAACCCGGCGGGGATTCATGGAGTCTGCTGCGTGCCCGCTTCGATCCGTGGTTTGTCGCTCAGGCTGAGGCTGAAGGCGTGCAGTTCATTAGCGGTGTTACCGTTGACGCGCTCCATATTGAAGATGGCAGAGTCTGCGGCGTAGTTGCCGATGATGAAACGCTTCGCGGCCGCTATGTGGTTCTCGCGGAAGGGGCAAATAGCGTTCTGGCCGAACGTTATGGTTTTCAGCCGCGTCCTTCGACAGCTGCAATGGCGCTGGGAATTAAAGAGACGCTGGCGCTGGATCAACAGGTCATTGAAGAACGTTTCCGGTTATCCGCAGAGGAAGGCGCCGCGATGCTGTTCAGTGGAGAGGTTTGCGGCGCGCTGCCCAGCGGTGCGTTTCTGTACACCAATAAAGAAACGCTCTCTTTTGGCGTCGTTTGTCCGCTCTCTACGCTTGCTCAAAGCGATATCCCTGCAGTCGAACTGCTGGAACGACTCAAAACACATCCCGCGCTGTATCCGCTACTCAGAGGATGCGAAACCCTGGAGTATGGCGCGCATCTGGTGCCGGAAGGCGGATTACACAGCCTGCCCGTGCAGTACGCGGGAGAAGGCTGGCTGTTAGTGGGGGATGCGCTGCGCAGCTGCGTCAATACGGGTTTCTCCGTTCGAGGCATGGATATGGCGCTCATCGGCGCTCAGGCGGCCGCCCAAACGCTGATTTCGGCCTGCCAGAAATCCGAACCGCAAAATCTGTTTCCGGCTTACCATCAGGATATACAGCACAGTCTGTTGTGGCAGGTCCTGCAGCGCTACAAAGATATTCCCGCCTTGCTTCAACGCCCGGGATGGTATCGCCAGTGGCCTACTCTGATGGAGGATATTTCCCGCGAGATCTGGCATCAGGGCAACCATCCCGTTCCTCCTCTGCGCCAGATTGTCTGGCGCCAGTTGCGTCGTCACGGTCTGCGTCATGTTGCAGGCGATATAATCAGGAGTTTACGATGTCTGTAGCCCGTAACGTCTGGCGTCCCGCACAGGTTTCACATCTCGTTATTGCGACTACAGTCGACAGTAATACGGTGGATCTACTGATAAAATCCTGTCCCGCCGGGCTGTTTTCCCGCACATCAGCAGGTGAGCTGCACGTCGACTTTCGTGGCTGTCTGGAATGCGGAACCTGCCGGCTGCTTTGCGATGAAAAAACATTGCAAGGGTGGCACTACCCCGCATCGGGATTTGGCATCACTTACCGCTTTGGCTAATTGATAAGGATAAACTATGCCCCTGTTACACCTGCTCCGCCAGAATCCGGTGATTGCCGCGGTTAAAGACAATGCCAGTTTGCAGTTAGCCATCGATTCTGAATGCCAGTTCATCTCGGTGTTGTACGGTAATATCTGCACCATCAGTCAGATCGTGAAGAAAATAAAAAATGCCGGGAAATACGCATTCATTCATGTTGATCTACTGGAAGGGGCATCCAACAAAGAGGTGGTGATTCAGTTTCTGAAACTGGTCACCGAAGCGGATGGCATTATCAGTACCAAAGCGCCGATGCTGAAGGCGGCGCGGGCAGAAGGTTTTTTCTGCATTCATCGCCTGTTCATCGTCGACTCTATCTCTTTTCACAATATCGATAAGCAAGTGGCGCAGTCGAACCCGGACTGTATTGAGATCCTGCCAGGTTGCATGCCGAAAGTGCTGGGATGGGTGACGGAAAAAATACGTCAGCCACTGATTGCCGGTGGCCTGGTGTGTGACGAAGAAGACGCCCGCAATGCGATGAAAGCCGGTGTCGCTGCGCTTTCCACGACAAACACCGACGTCTGGACGTTAGCTAAAAAGTTGAATTAAGCAGAGCAGCATCTGGCCTACGACAGGTTTGTAGGCCCGATAAGCTTGCGCCTTCGGGCATGACATCAGCATCATTGCCGGATGGCGGCGTAAACGCCTTATCCGGCCTACGACAGGTTTGTAGGCCCGATAAGCTTGCGCCATCGGGCATGACATCAGCACCATTGCCGGATGGCGACGTAAGCGCCTTATCCGGCCTACGACAGGTTTGTAGGCCCGATAAGCTTGCGCCTTCGGGCATGACATCAGCACCATTGCCGGATGGCGGCGTGAACGCCTTATCCGGCCTACGACAGGTTTGTAGGCCCGATAAGCTTGCGCTATCGGGCATGGCAGCAGCACCATTGCCGGATGGCGGCGTGAACGCCTTATCCGGCCTACGGCAGGTTTGTAGGCCCGATAAGCTTGCGCCATCGGGCATGACATCGGCACCATTGCCGGATGGCGTCATCCGGTCTACGACAGGTTTGTAGGCCCGATAAGCTTGCGCCATCGGGCATGACATCACCACCATTGCCGGATGGCGGCGTGAACGCCTTATCCGGCCTACGATAAGTTTGTAATCCCGATAAGCTTGCGCCATCGGACATGACATCAGCACCATTGCCGGATGGCGTCATCCGGTCTACGACAGGTTTGTAGGCCCGATAAGCTTGCGCCATCGGGCATGGCAACAGCACCATTGCCGGATGGCGGCGTAAGCGCCTTATCCGGCCTACAGGGTGTAGCATCATCCGGCATCATGGCAGTGACAAAGCGCTTCCAGTACCGGTAACCAGTCATCCACAATACCCACATCGGCCTGCGAGAAAACAGGCGCGCGGGCATCGTTATTTATCGCCACCACAAACCGGCTCTGACGAACCCCGGCCATCAACGCCGCCGCACCGGATGCGCCTGCCACAATACACACATCAGGTGAGAGTAAATGCCCCGATATGCCAATCACGCGCCCGGCGTCAAAACCACCGTTCATCACCCGTGCGCGACTGTATCCCACCTCGGCGTGTAGTTCGCGGGCAAGAGCTGTGATTTTTTCCGCATCCGCTTCACTGCCGCCCTGTCCGACAACCAGCACACAGTTAGCCTGCAACAGAGGATGCACATCGACGTGGGTGATGTTTTCCACGTCATCCAGCCAGTCGGGCGCGGTCATGGGCACAATCCGATACGTCTTCATTGCAGGCAAAGAGTGACTCAACGAACTTATCTCAGTCTGCCGCGCCAGCGATAAACACACGGGATGCGCAGCAATTTTTAACGTTGCCAGCAGCGCGTTCCCCCAGTGCGATTTCGTCACCACACCTTGCTGTCCATCCAACGTCAGTACCTGACAAACGCTGCCGCCATGCAGACGCCAGGCCAATCTTGTCGCGAGTTCATCGCCAAGTGGACCCGCCGGAAAAATCAGGATATCGGCTGGCGTCAGCAACCACTGCGCCACCAGCGCCTCCAGCACCTGTTCCGCCACCGCCGGCAAAGGGTCGAGGATCCAGCGTGTCAGTTCTGTGGCACCAGAACTGTTCTCGGCAATCCAGCCCGCCATCGCTCTGCACTCACCCGCTTCCGTGATAATCGCTATCTTCATGAGGGGATCCTCTGGCGCAAGTATGTCTTCCACAGCGTCAGTGCTTTTTCCTGCGCCGTCGCACCATCAATAATGATGGCATTGCGTCGCTGCTCTGGTCGCGTCAGTGCCTGACATTGAACGTTCAGCGTCTTACCGCCAGAAACAGGCTGGCGGACTATTTCGGCTTTTGCTGCTGCCAGACGCTGGCGCATTCCCGGCACAGGAAGTGCGACCTCACCACACTGTCTGACGGCAATCACCGCCGGAAGCCGTACCCGGCAGCGACGAATCCCGGTAATCATGCGTTGTTCGATGACGATAAAAGGCGGTTCGAGCGTGAAACGTTCTACCTGAGTAAAACAGGGCCATGCCAGCATTTCAGCCACCAGGAACGCCGTCTGCCCGTTCTGCCCCTCGCTACTCTGACAACCGGTAACAATCAAATTTTCTGCGTGCATTCGCTGCCACTCAACAATCTGCCGGGCGATAAGTTCTGGGGTAAAACGCAGATCTGCCGCGCTTTCCAGCCACACCGAATGGTCAAAACCTAACGCAGAAAAATAGCGCAACCAGTGAAGCAAACGTTCGTCGCCAATACTTAACGCCGTCAACGTCATCGGACAACCGTTGCGGCGTTGAGCCAGTAATAATGCCGCTGCCGCCTGTTCGTCTGCGCCAGGGGAACTGCGTAGTAATACGGTATCGGGCCCACTGGTTCCGGTGGTCGCCGCCAGCCAGTCTTTTTCCGCCAGCATGCCGGCGTCCGGTTCCGCCTTAAACGCGAACAGAATGTTCATTCACCCCTCCCTGTTTTTTGTCCACACTCCCGGCTGCCACCAGCGGCAATGCCTTCGTTTCTGGCGCCCACAGCCAGGTCACGACAAAACCAATCAGTAATACGCCAGCCAGCAACAGTAACGTGACCTGCATGCCCCATTGCGCCAGCGTCCAGGGCAACAGCCCCGTGCTGATTGCCGCGCCAAGTCGGCTCATCGCAGTTGCAAAGCCAACGCCAAGCGAGCGGATATCCGTCGGGAAACTTTCAGCAGGCAAGATCCCCACCAGGTTACTGACGGCAGAAATCGTGGTGCTGAACAAGACAAAAAGCAGCAGCGTCAGAGAGCTACCGGACGGTAAGAAAGCCATCACTAACAATGCCGCCGCAAGCAGCAGAAAACTCCCGAGCAAAAAACAGCGATGTGTCAGCAGATGCGTCAATACCAGCCCCAACAATGCGCCGACAATTAACAGCGAGTTCAGCAACAGGCTGGCAGTGAGCGCATCCTCCAGACCGATCTTCAGGGCAATAGTGGGCAGCCAGGTGTAAATCACAAACCACGGGATAACCAGGCAAACAAAGAACACGCTGTTAAAAACGGTTCGTCGCCAGTAATAAGCGGAAAACAGCGTTTTAATATGCTTACAGGATGCCGTTGCGATTTCATCACTGAGCAATACATGTGGACCAAAACAACGACGTACTACCGCGTGCGCCTCAGCGAAACGTCCCTGGCGCAGCAACCAGCGTGGGGACTCTGGCGTTCCCCAGCGCAACAGAGTAATCAACAATGCAGGCAGCGCTGCGGAAGCGAGCAGCCAGCGCCAGGCATCAGGACTTTCAGCAATAAAATGGTGCCCCACCAGGCTTGCCAGCACATAACCAATGGTCCACACCACGCTAAACGCCCCCAGTAATACCCCACGATGGCGACGTGGTGAGAATTCGGCCAGCAAGGTATGCCCGACGGAATAATCACCGCCCAACCCAATACCGATCAGTATGCGTAACGTAATAAGCTGTTCCGGCGAGGTGACAAAAAACTGTAAAAAAGAGGCGATGGTGATCAGCACAAAGCTGAAAGTGAAAATCTTCTGCCGACCAATGTGGTCGGAAACCCAACCCAACACGAGGCTCCCCAGAAAAAGCCCGAGCAACGCCGAACCGCCAATCATTCCAGCCATAAATGGCGTTAACTGCATTGCAGGCGATAACTGGATAATGGCGTAACCGACAACCCCCAGAACATAGCCGTCGGTCAGGTGAGCGCCAAAGGTCAACGCAGCGATACGACAGTGAAAGCCGTTCAGCGGTAAATCGTCCATTCGCACCGGTGAAGTGTTCATATCTACCCCTTCATTGTCCGGTAAAGTAACGGCTTCCCGGTTGAGAAGCCGTTTGACTCTTTAGTGCTCAATCGGGTAGATCGTTCCCGTGTTCATAATACCGTTCGGATCAAACTGACGTTTGAGGCCTTCCAGCAGCGGCCATGCGCTGCCGTGTTCCAGTTTGCTCCAGTGGACACGATGTTTACCGATGCCGTGGTGATGCACCATTGAACCGCCAAGTCGAATCGTCTCTTCACAGATGATTTTGTTAAGCGGATTATGGTACTTGTCGATCTCCTCTTCCGGTTTGCAGTCCACCACGTTGTAGTCATAAACAAAGTACATATTGGTGCCGTTGATATAACTGTGGGAAGAGTGGCCCCCCAACATCGTGATGTCATCCACATGCGGGAACTCAGCGCGAATACGCGCGATCACATTTTCATAGATCTGATGAATGCAGCTCCAGCAGCCGGAGACTTCCGTTGTAAAGCCCATATTTCCGGTTTTCAGGATCTGTACGCGTTCAGCAGCGACTTTTTCCGGCCCCCAGTTCAGATGGTTAAACCAGTTCTCGATAAGTTTGCTGTCCACACGTTTACACTGCGGATAACGCGCGACGATCTCCGCGATGCCGTCACCCGTCGCTTGCGCCAGCCGCGGATTACCTTCCGCCATAAAGATCAGTACGCATTTTCCGTCAGCAAAATGGGTGAAGTGCTGAGTGCCATCTTCGGCATCGTACAGACGTGCAATGGAAGGACGATAGCCTTCCACCATCACTTCCCGCAGGATGTCGAAACCGATTTTCATGTCGTCCAGAATGTAGCCGTAAAAGAGGTTGTTTTCCGGCGTAAATTTGAAGATTTTCACTGTCACTTCTGTGATGTAGCCCAGCGCCCCTTCGTTACCGATGATGATATGGCGAATATCCGGTCCGGCAGCCCGACGCGGTACATTTTTAATGCGAGTCACCGTTCCGTCCGCCAGCACGGTTTCCAGACCGACCACCATGTCTTCAATCGCACCATACAGCGTGGAGAACTGCCCGATGCTGCGGGTCGCCACCAGACCGCCCATCTGTGCCAGCGGTTTAGACTGTGGCGAGTGCCCGGTGGTGTAGCCTTTTTCACGCAGCGCGTTTTCCAGAATTTCAAGCGGTACGCCACACTGAGCAGTTGCCTGCATATTCTCAATATCAATACTCAGGATCTGGTTCATCCCGGAACCGTCCAGCACAACAGAATCTTTGACGACGGTTTCCAGACCGCCTTCTGTCGCTGATGCTCCGGTACGCGGTACTCCGTTGATTTTATGCTGATTCATAAAGGCCAGAACGCGAGAAACCTGCTCCGTTGAACCCAGTTTGACCACTGCCGCCGGAATGGGCAGCGTGTAGACGCCATGAATATCAGCATATTTACGAAAACGGTCAATACTGTTTTTCTTTAATACGGTTTCATCGGTAATTACGCGTTCAGATCCAACAATTTCTTTTAACTGGTCAACAATTGTCTGGCGAGATAAAGACATAGCTATTCCTTTCTGATAATAAACAAGACAGAAACCACCTGGTAGGTTTTAGCGAACTAAATAACCGCCATCGACAACCAGCAAATGACCGTTAACATAATTAGAGGCCTGACTGGCAAGAAATATCGCCGCCCCCATTAAATCCTGAGT
This sequence comes from Citrobacter amalonaticus Y19, assembly GCF_000981805.1. Lineage (NCBI taxonomy): Bacteria > Pseudomonadati > Pseudomonadota > Gammaproteobacteria > Enterobacterales > Enterobacteriaceae > Citrobacter > Citrobacter amalonaticus. The sequence continues at coordinate 3,267,506 of NZ_CP011132.1, forward strand.
GTCACCCCAACGATTGGCTGGAATATGATCCAGTACACGCTGATTAGTTTCTGGATTGCTGCGGGTCGCCAGCGTAATGTCGGTAGCATAATAACCCGGCGCGATGCCATTAACCTGAATATTATATTGTCCAAGTTCATCGCAATATGCCTTGGTAAATCCGGCGAGCGCATGCTTGGTTGCCGAATAAGCCGGTGACCATTGCCCCCCAAGATAAGAGAATAAGGAGCAAATATTAATGATTTTACCGCTATTTTGCGGAATCATAATTTTTGCCGCTTCATAGCTCAGTTCAAACGCCGCCGTCAGGTTGACATCAATCATCGGATCCCAGTCTGCACGACCGAAATCCAGTACCTTATTCAGCTTACAAATCCCGGCGTTGTTCACCAGAATATCTACGGTGCCAAAGCGCTCACAGCAGGCTGCAATGATCTTCTGCGGTGCGCCTTTCCCGGTGATATCCACCTGCATGAACTCAACTTCAACACCCTGTTTCTCAATAATCTCCCGGGTTTCACCGTTATCTTTTACAAAACTGGGTATAAATAAGTTCGCCCCGGCTTTCGCCAGAGCCATCGCGAAAGCCTGGCCCAGACCGCTATTGCCGCCCGTCACGATCGCCGTTTTCCCTTTCAGGGAGAAAAAATTCATTGAAAATGCGTTGAGAGATTCGATCGACATAGTTAGCTCCAAATTCCTTTAGGCAAAAAAAAAGAAAGGTAACTTCCCCCGCAAAAGGGAAGTTACCTTTCTCATTATCTCTGGTAACTGGAGAAAATTTTTAGCACAACGCTGATATATCTAATGTGATCGTAATCACAGTTACCTCTTTCATATTGCGAGAATGGTAAAAAACAAGAACCGTGATTATTCTCACAATACAAAAATCGACCCCATGCTATTTCTAAACACAATTACTAGAGACCTGAGAAAAGTAATCCCCCTGTAAAAAGGCGGTTTGCTTTTCTCTTTTTTTTGTCTACAAGAAATGGGAATTCGGTATGCAACACAACTCATATCGTCGTTGGATAACACTCGCCATTATTAGTTTTAGTGGCGGTGTCAGTTTTGATCTGGCTTATTTACGTTATATATATCAAATTCCCATGGCCAAATTCATGGGATTTAGCAATACCGAAATTGGGCTCATAATGAGTACCTTTGGTATTGCCGCGATTATTCTTTATGCTCCCAGCGGGGTTATCGCCGATAAATTCTCTCATCGTAAAATGATTACTTCGGCAATGATTATCACCGGATTACTTGGTCTGCTGATGATGACCTATCCACCGCTGTGGGTCATGCTCTGTATTCAGGTTGCCTTTGCCATTACCACCATTTTGATGCTGTGGTCTGTATCCATTAAAGCTGCTTCATTATTGGGTGACCACAGCGAGCAAGGGAAAATCATGGGCTGGATGGAAGGCCTCCGCGGTGTGGGTGTCATGTCACTGGCGGTATTTACCATGTGGGTCTTCTCACGCTTTGCACCGGACGACAGCAACAGTCTGAAAGCCGTGATCCTGATTTACAGCGTGGTTTACATCCTGTTAGGCATTTTATGTTGGTTCTTTGTGAGTGATGGCATACGTCACGGTGACAATACGAAAGAAGAAAAACAATCGTTCCAGCTCAGCGATATTCTGGCAGTGTTACGCATCAGCACCACCTGGTACTGCAGTATGGTGATTTTTGGCGTTTTTACGATCTATGCCATCCTCAGTTACTCCACTAACTATCTGACCGAAATGTACGGTATGTCGCTGGTGGCGGCGAGCTACATGGGTATTGTCATTAACAAGATTTTCCGCGCTATCTGTGGTCCGTTGGGCGGCATCATCACGGCGTACAGCAAAATTAAGTCCCCGACACGCGTCATTCAATTGCTGTCAATTGTCGGTGCCATCGCGCTGATAGCGTTACTGGTGACGAACTCAAATCCGCAGTCTGTGGTGATGGGGATCGGTCTGATCCTGCTGCTGGGCTTCACCTGTTACGCCTCACGTGGACTTTACTGGGCCTGCCCCGGTGAGGCCAGAACACCGTCCTACATCATGGGCACCACGGTGGGCATCTGCTCGGTTATCGGTTTCCTGCCTGACGTGTTTGTGTATCCGATTATCGGCCACTGGCAGGACACGCTCCCGGCGGCAGAAGCCTATCGCAATATGTGGCTGATGGGGCTGACGGCGCTGTGTATGGTGATCCTCTTTACCTTTTTGTTATCTCGCAAGATACGCGCCACCGATTTCTCACAGAACAAGATGACATCACTCACCGCAGAAACCTCCGGCGAGTGAAGAGAAAAAATTAAAGGAGAATGACAAATGTCGAATAAATACATCATTGGAATTGATGGTGGAAGTCAGAGTACTAAGGTCGTGATGTATGACCTGGAGGGCAATGTGGTCTGTGAGGGAAAAGGACTCCTGCAACCGATGTTTACCCCCGATGCAGATACCGCAGAGCATCCGGACGACGATTTGTGGACCTCGCTATGTTGTGCTGGCAAGGAGTTAATGAGCCAGTTCGCTGGCGACAAAAATGACATTGTAGGAATTGGACTGGGCTCCATTCGCTGTTGTCGCGCTTTACTTAAAGCCGATGGCACACCAGCAGCGCCACTAATTAGCTGGCAGGATGCGCGCGTGACGCGTCCCTACGAGCACACGAATCCTGATGTCGCTTACGTGACGTCCTTTTCGGGTTATCTGTCGCATCGTTTAACCGGAGAATTTAAAGACAACATTGCAAACTACTTTGGTCAGTGGCCCGTGGATTACAAAACCTGGACGTGGAGTGATGATGATGACGTGATGACGAAGTTCAACATTCCGCGCAAGATGCTGTTTGATGTACAGATGCCGGGAACCCTCCTCGGTCATTTGACAGCAAAAGCCGCGAAAGCGACGGGTTTTCCGCCTGGATTACCCGTCATCTGTACTACCAGTGACAAACCCGTTGAAGCGCTGGGGGCTGGACTACTGGATGATAAAACGGCTGTTATTTCATTGGGTACCTATATCGCACTGATGATGAATGGCAAAGCGTTGCCAAAAGATCCTGTTGCGTACTGGCCGATAATGTCTTCTATCCCGGAAACCTTGCTGTATGAAGGTTACGGCATCCGCAAAGGCATGTGGACGGTCAGTTGGTTGCGGGATATGTTGGGTGAATCGCTGATTCAGGATGCAAAGACGCAGGACTTATCGCCTGAGGATTTACTCAACAAGAAAGCCTCCTCAGTTCCGCCGGGTTGCAATGGATTAATGACGGTCCTGGACTGGCTGACTAACCCCTGGGAACCGTTCAAACGCGGGATCATGATTGGTTTTGATTCCAGCATGGATTACGCCTGGATTTACCGTTCTATTCTGGAAAGCGTTACCCTGACGCTAAAGAACAATTATGACAATATGTGCAATGAAATGAACCATTTTGCTAAACACGTGATCATCACTGGCGGTGGCTCAAACAGCGACCTGTTTATGCAAATCTTCGCCGATGTGTTCAATCTTCCGGCAAGACGAAATGCGATTAACGGTTGTGCGAGCCTGGGTGCGGCAATTAACACGGCTGTCGGACTGGGTTTGTATCCGAACTATGAAATAGCGATTGAAAAAATGGTGCGGGTGAAAGATGTATTCATGCCGATCGAGAGCAATGCCAGACGCTATGAAGCGCTGAACAAAGGGATCTTCCGGGATTTAACCGCACACACGGATGTGATTCTGAAAAAATCGTATGAAGTGCTGCATGGCAACCTGGATAACGTCAATTCCATTCAAAGCTGGTCAAACGCGTAACGCGCACGCCGGATGAAGGTCATCCATCCGGCGCGATTTCTACGCAATATTCAGGTATTTGTGCGTCTGCATCGACAGACGCCAGTTGCGCGCGATGCAGGTTTCGATGCACAGGCGTGTGGCATCGTCTTTCTGGCTAATGGGTTGCAGCGCAATCACTCGCGGTTTGTCGTCGCTCAGCGTGGCGAGCAGTTCGTCCAGCGCTTCAATATCGCGAACCCGTCCGACCGGATGCTTGATTTCATTCGCGCGTTCCAGCGCCTGTGAGAGAACGTCATAACCACCACGCATGTTCACCTTTGGAGAAACAGTCACCCAGGTATTGGGTGTGCAGCGCACTTCATGCGTACCGCTGGTCTCTATCTGGCAGCTAAACCCATTTTTTTCCAGCAAATCAGTGAGCGGCGTCAGGTCATGGATGCAGGGCTCACCGCCGGTAATCACCACATGACGCGCGGTGTACCCTTGTCGGCCAATCACCGCCAGCAGATCTTCGCTGCTCGCCGCGCCCCATTTATCACTCTCTTTGGTTTTCGCCAGGATGCTGTACAGGGAAACTTCCCGATCCTCAAGCTTATCCCAGGTGTGTTTGGTATCGCACCAGGCACAGCCGACCGGGCATCCCTGTAAACGAATAAAAGTGGCGGGGACGCCGGTAAAGTAACCCTCACCTTGCAGGGTCTGGAACATCTCGTTAATCGGGTACTGCATAGCGTTCTCTGTTAAAGGGATAATCTGTAATTATCGCAGATTTCGTCTTCCTGGTCATGTGCAGCGGCTGCGCTAACCGCAGGCATAAAAAAACCCGCCGAAGCGGGTTTTTCAGAGCGTAAAGCGACAGTAATAAATTACTGACCTTTGATCTCTTTACGACCGTTGTACGGTGCTTTTTCACCCAGCGCTTCTTCGATACGAATCAGCTGGTTGTATTTAGCAACGCGGTCAGAACGGCTCATAGAACCAGTTTTGATCTGGCCTGCAGCGGTACCCACAGCCAGGTCAGCGATGGTCGCATCTTCAGTTTCACCAGAACGGTGAGAGATAACAGCCGTGTAGCCAGCGTCTTTCGCCATCTTGATTGCAGCCAACGTTTCGGTCAGAGAACCGATCTGGTTGAATTTGATCAGGATGGAGTTAACGATGCCTTTCTCGATACCTTCTTTCAGGATCTTGGTGTTGGTTACGAACAGATCGTCACCAACCAGCTGGATTTTGTCGCCCAGTACTTTGGTCTGGTAAGCAAAACCGTCCCAGTCAGACTCGTCCAGACCGTCTTCGATAGAAACGATCGGGTACTGTTTGGTCAGGTCTTCCAGGAAGTGAGTGAATTCTTCAGAGGTGAACGCTTTGTTGCCTTCGCCAGCCAGAACGTATTTACCGTCTTTGTAGAATTCAGAGGCGGCACAGTCCATCGCCAGAGTGATGTCTTTACCCAGCTCGTAACCCGCAGCTTTAACCGCTTCAGCAATAACAGCCAGCGCTTCTGCGTTAGAACCCAGGTTCGGCGCGTAGCCACCTTCGTCACCCACAGCCGTGTTCATGCCTTTCGCTTTCAGCACTTTAGCCAGGTTGTGGAACACTTCAGAACCCATACGTACGGCTTCTTTCAGGGATTTCGCGCCAACTGGCTGAATCATGAATTCCTGGATGTCGACGTTGTTGTCAGCGTGCTCACCACCGTTGATGATGTTCATCATCGGAACCGGCATGGAGTATTTGCCCGGAGTACCGTTCAGCTCAGCGATGTGCTCGTACAGCGGCATGCCTTTAGCGGCAGCAGCAGCTTTGGCGTTTGCCAGAGACACAGCCAGGATGGCGTTCGCACCGAAGTTGGATTTATTTTCAGTACCGTCCAGATCGATCATGATCTTGTCGATGCCAGCCTGATCTTTGGCATCTTTGCCAAGGATAGCCTGAGCAATCGGGCCGTTAACCGCGCCAACAGCTTTCAGTACGCCTTTACCCATGAAGCGGGATTTGTCGCCATCGCGCAGTTCCAGCGCTTCGCGGGAACCCGTAGAAGCACCTGACGGAGCTGCTGCCATACCGACGAAACCACCTTCCAGGTGTACTTCGGCTTCAACAGTCGGGTTACCACGGGAGTCGATGATTTCACGACCGATGACTTTAACGATTTTGGACATTAGGTTTTCCTCAGTACAAGTTAAACTAAAACTCCAGACAAACAACGCGTACCTTTGGTACGCGTTGCCGTTCTAACTTTTTTACCCTTACTTCGCCTGACGCTTCTGATGCTCGCTGGCGGCTTTCACAAAGCCAGCAAACAACGGATGTCCATCACGTGGCGTGGAAGTAAATTCCGGATGGAACTGACAGGCCACGAACCACGGATGATTCGGTACCTCAATGATCTCGACCAACTGATCATCACCGGAACGGCCTGCAACACGCAGACCCGCAGCTTCAATCTGTTTCAACAGCATATTGTTGACTTCGTAACGATGGCGATGACGCTCAACAATGGTCGGTGCGCCGTACAACTGACGAACCAGACTATCGTCGCCAAGCTGGCACTGCTGCGCGCCCAGGCGCATCGTGCCGCCGAGATCGCTCTTCTCAGTACGAACCTCAACATTGCCTTCTTCGTCACGCCATTCGGTAATCAGCGCCACAACCGGGTACTTACAGTCTGGCACAAATTCCGTCGAGTTGGCGTTGTCCATACCGGCGACATTACGCGCAAACTCAATCAACGCAACCTGCATACCCAGGCAAATGCCCAGATAAGGAATATTGTTCTCACGCGCATAGCGTGCAGTGGCGATCTTCCCTTCCACACCACGGTAGCCAAAACCGCCAGGGATCAGGATAGCGTCCAAATCTTTCAGGATTTCGACACCACGCGTTTCAACATCTTGCGAATCGATAAGCTTAATGTTGACGGTCACGCGATTTTTCAAACCGCCGTGTTTCAGCGCTTCAATCACTGACTTATAGGCATCCGGCAGTTCGATGTACTTGCCGACCATACCGATAGTCACTTCGCCTGCCGGGTTCGCTTCTTCATAAATAACCTGTTCCCATTCAGACAGGTTAGCTTCCGGACAGTTCAAGCTGAATCGTTTACAAATATAATCGTCCAGGCCCTGCGATTTCAACAGGCCTGGAATTTTATAAATGGAATCGACATCTTTCATTGAAATAACGGCTTTTTCCGGCACGTTACAGAACAATGCAATTTTTGCGCGTTCATTCGCCGGAACGGTACGATCGGAACGACAAATCAGGACATCAGGCTGAATACCGATAGACAGCAGTTCTTTCACAGAGTGCTGGGTCGGTTTGGTTTTGACTTCACCCGCGGCGGCCAGGTAAGGCACCAGGGTCAGGTGCATGAACAGAGTGTGTTCACGACCGATATCAACTGCCAGTTGACGAATCGCTTCAAGGAACGGCAGAGATTCGATATCACCGACGGTGCCGCCGATTTCGACCAGGACAACGTCATGGCCTTCGCCGCCTTCCAGCACGCGTTCTTTGATGGCGTTGGTGATGTGCGGGATAACCTGTACGGTCGCGCCCAGATAGTCACCACGACGCTCTTTGCGCAGTACGTCAGAGTAGATACGACCCGTGGTGAAGTTGTTGCGGCGGCTCATTTTGGTGCGAATGAAACGCTCGTAGTGACCCAGGTCCAGGTCGGTTTCAGCGCCGTCTTCAGTAACGAACACTTCCCCGTGTTGGATTGGGCTCATGGTACCCGGATCGACGTTGATATACGGATCCAGTTTCATGATGGTCACGTTGAGGCCACGGGCTTCAAGAATGGCTGCGAGGGAGGCTGCGGCAATGCCTTTACCCAGAGAGGATACGACCCCGCCGGTCACAAAAATATAGTTCGTTGTCATGCTGAACCTGAGAAGTTAGGGTGAAACGATGGAATAACCAGGACGGGAAAGTAGTATACCCGAACATGACGTACGCCACAAACTTTCATTATTCCTCCTCTTCGTCAGCTCACATTTAACATCGGGAGTGAGAAAATAGCCCCTTTGGGGTAAATGTTTTTGACGCAAATCAAGAGCTTGTTATTTAAAAAATCACACAAAACGCCCTTGACCGCTCAAACTCCTTAGAGATCAATTTCCTGTCGTTTTACCTGCTGCCAGACTTCTTCCATCGTTTCCAGATCAACGCCGGTCATTTCCAGGCCCCGTGCCGCCACAATCCGCTCAACCTCACGAAAACGCCGCTCGAACTTTTCGTTGGCTTTTTGCAGGGCGGTTTCCGCTTTGGTGCCTAAGTGACGGGCCATATTGACAGTGGCAAACAGTAAATCACCCATTTCCTCTTCCAGTTTAGCCTGGTCGACAACGACCTGCCGGGCCTCGTGCATGACCTCGTCAATCTCTTCGTACACCTTATCGACCACCGGTCCCAGCGTCGTCCAGTCAAAGCCCACGTTCGAACAACGCTTCTGTATTTTCTGCGCCCGCATTAACGCCGGTAAACTACGCGGAATATCATCAAGGGCAGAATGCTGCGCTTTTTCCGCCCGTTCGCCTGTTTTGATCTGCTCCCAACGGGCCAGCACTTCGCTGCTGTCACGAGCCTTTGCATCGGCAAAAACGTGCGGATGGCGCCGCTCCAGTTTGTCACTGATAGCGGCACAAATATCGTTGAAATCAAAGCGCCCTTCTTCCTGGGCTATTTGCGCGTAAAACACCACCTGGAACAACAGATCGCCCAGTTCACCGCGCAGATCGTCAAAATCTTCACGCGAAATCGCATCAAGCACTTCGTAGGTTTCTTCAAGGGTGTAGGGGGCAAGCGTAGCGAAAGTCTGTTCGTTATCCCACGGACAGCCGGTTTCCGGGTCTCGCAGGCGTTGCATGATGCCAAGCAGGCGGTCAATTTGAGTCATTGGAACATCCTGAAAATACAGGCCCGATAAGCGAAGCGTCATCGGGCATTGTGATATTGCCGGATGACGGCTAACGCCTTATCCGGCCTACAAATAATTAATTGCCGTGCAAGCGACGCGCGTCAATCACATCGGGTACCTGATTCAGCTTGCTGAGCACACGTCCCAGTACCTGCAGGTTATAGATTTCAATCGTCATGTCGATGGTGGCAAGCTGCTGTTTGGTATCGCTACGGCTGGCGACGCCAAGCACGTTGACCTTCTCGTTCGCCAGAATCGTCGTGATATCACGCAGTAAGCCGCTGCGATCGTTGGCCTGTACACGCACCACCAGCGAGTATCCCGCCGAGTAGCTTTCGCCCCAGACGGCCTCTACAAGGCGCTCCGGCGCATGCGCTCGCAGCTCGACCAACTGCTCACAGTCCGCGCGATGGACAGAAATCCCACGCCCCTGGGTGATAAACCCGACAATCTCATCGCCCGGAATCGGCTGGCAGCAGCGAGCAATGTGATGCATCAGGTTGCCGACCCCTTCCACAACCACGCGACCATCATCTTTACGTCGGTTCTGTGGGGTATGCGTTTTCTGCTGAAGCTGCTTCAGCGCAGCGGCATCTTCTTCGGCTGCGCTCGGTTTGTTGAACTGCGATTGCAGGAAATTCACCATCTGATTCAGACGGATATCTCCGCCACCAATCGCCGCCAGCAACTCCTCCAGTTCGTTAAAGTTGTAGCGCGGCAGCAGGTGCTTTTCCGCTTCTTTCAGGCTGATCCCCAAATGCGACAGCTCATCATCCAGAATCTGCCGTCCTGCAAGGATATTCTTGTCCCGATCCTGTTTACGGAACCAGGCGTGGATTTTCGAGCGCCCGCGACTGGTCGTTACGTAGCCCAGATTCGGGTTCAGCCAGTCACGGCTGGGGTTTGGCTGTTTCTGAGTGATAATTTCAATCTGATCGCCCATCTGCAACTGATAGGTGAACGGCACAATGCGCCCACCGATTTTCGCCCCAATGCAACGGTGCCCTACATCACTGTGAATGTGATATGCAAAATCGAGCGGCGTAGAGCCGGCTGGCAGATCCACCACATCGCCTTTCGGCGTAAAGACGTAAACCCGGTCGTCAAAAACCTGACTGCGTACTTCATCAAGCATCTCGCCGGAGTCTGCCATCTCTTCCTGCCAGGCGATCAGCTTACGCAGCCAGGCAATGCGGTCCTCATGACCTGAACGCACCCCGCCTGCGACTGCGCCTTCTTTGTATTTCCAGTGTGCGGCAACGCCCAACTCGGCGTCCTCGTGCATCTGTCTGGTACGAATCTGGATTTCAATCGTTTTGCCGCCCGGCCCCAATACCACGGTATGAATCGACTGGTAGCCATTCGGTTTCGGGTTGGCGACGTAGTCGTCAAATTCATCCGGCAGATGGCGATAGTGGGTGTGCACAATCCCCAGCGCGGCGTAGCAGTCCTGCAAACGTTCAGCAACGATACGCACGGCGCGGACATCAAACAGCTCATCAAACGCCAGATGCTTTTTCTGCATTTTTCGCCAGATGCTGTAGATGTGTTTCGGGCGTCCGTACACTTCCGCCTTCACGCCTTCCGTTTTCATTTCTGAGCGCAGATGACCGACAAATTCTTCGATGTAGTGCTCCCTGTCGATACGTCGTTCGTGCAGCAGTTTGGCAATGCGTTTGTACTCGGCAGGATGCAGATAGCGGAAGCAATAATCTTCCAGTTCCCACTTCAACTGGCCGATACCTAATCGGTTCGCCAGCGGGGCATAGATGTTGGTGCACTCTTTCGCCGCCAGTACGCGTTCATCTTCCGGCGCGTCTTTCACCTCGCGCAGATGGGCAATGCGTTCGGCGAGTTTAATGACCACGCAGCGGAAGTCGTCGACCATCGCCAGCAGCATCCGCCGCACGTTATCGACCTGCTCTGAGGAGACGGAATCGGTATGGGTCGCTTTCAGTTGGCGAATGGCCGCCATGTCACGCACACCGTGAATCAGGTTGACGATAGACTTACCTACGCTTTCCTGCAGGGTATCTTCGCTAACGACATTGGCATCTGCCAGAGGGAACAGCAGCGCAGCCCGCAGCGTGTCGATATCCATACTCAGCGTTGTGAGGATTTCCACCATCTCCACGCCACGCCACAGCAGCAGTTCCGCATCCGGATGCCCCTGCGTCTGTTGCAGGCAATACGCCCAGGTTTCGGCTAAGCGTTCACATGACTGCTGGCTGGTGATCCCAAGACTTTCGATCCATTTTTTCGGGTCAAATTCCCCAGCTTTATTTAGATGTGCACTTCTTACCGCAACCATTGTCCTCTCCTTAAGGGACGTGACCTGTCGAAGTCGACAAGTCGTGATTCATTATGAATGCTCAAACAACACCATCGATTCCAGGTGTCCCGTGTGGGGGAACATGTCGAGCATCGCCAGCCGCTTAATCTGGTATCCTGCGCGTAATAACGCCTCACTATCACGCGCCAGCGTGGCAGGATTACAGGATACATAAACAATGCGGCCAGGCTGCAATTTTATAATATGTTGCATCACGCCTGCAGCCCCTGCGCGCGCAGGGTCGAGCAGGACTTTATCAAAACCGTTTTTGGCCCACGGTTGTCGGGTAACATCCTCTTCAAGATTTTCATGAAAGAATGTCACATTGTGTAACTCATTTTGTAGCGCGTTTTCGCGCCCTTTTTCCACCAGCGCAGGCACACCTTCTACCCCAACGACGCTTGCCGCCCGTGCCGCCAGCGGGAGCGTGAAATTGCCCATCCCGCAGAAGAGATCCAACACACGATCGCCAGGCTGTACGTCCAGCCACGCCAGCGCGCTGGCCACCATTTTCTGGTTCACCCCTTCATTAACCTGAATAAAATCACGCGGACTAAAGTTTAAGCGTAGTCCGTTTGACTCATACCAGGGCGTCTGACCAGATACCGTTTCCAGTATCTCGCTTTGCGGTGCCAGATACAGAGACAGACCCTTTGAATGCGAAAAGCGTTCCAGTTTTTCGTTATCCGCGCGACTTAATGGCGCGGTATGGCGCAGAATCATCAGCGTACCGCTGCCGGCCTGCACCAGTTCAACGTGTCCCAGATGGCGTATTCCCTGCAGGGTGCTGAGGCATGCCCTGAGATCGGGCAGCAATGCTTCAAGTTGGGGCACCAGGATGGGGCACTGTCTGACATCGACGATGTCGCTGGACGCCGCCTTGCGAAACCCCATCCGGAACTGCTGGGTTTTCGGTTGATAATGGAGACTTAACCGCGCGCGACGGCGATAGCCCCACGGCGCATTGGCGATCACCTCAGTGACATCATGGTTCATCAGGCGTGACAGCGCGGCGCTTTTACTGCGCTGTTGCAATTCGATACTGGCGTGCTGTTGCTGGCAACCACCGCAAATGCCAAAGTGCGGACAGCGCGGTGTTACGCGATCCGGGCTATCATTCAACCGGCGCTTAACCTGCGCTTTCGCGTACTGTTTTTTATCTTCGGTCATCGCCACGTCCGCACTTTCCTGCGGCAGCAATCCGGGGATAAACAGCGTCTTTCCGTTGTGTCGCGCAACACCCTGACCAAAAGAGTCGAGGTCATTGACGGTAACGGTTATGATCTGGCGCGTCGTCACGCGCCGTTTTGCAGAGTAGAATTGCGCCATCGACGAGGTTATTCTCAAATTAACAGTGTGACCCTAATTGTCCCATAACGGAACTCCATGACCAACTACAGCCTGCGCGCTCGCATGATGATTCTGATCCTGGCCCCTACCGTTCTCATCGGTTTACTGCTCAGTATCTTTTTTGTTGTGCATCGCTACCACGACTTGCAGCGTCAACTGGAAGATGCCGGCGCCAGTATTATTGAGCCCCTCGCGGTCTCTACCGAATATGGCATGAACCTGCAAAACCGCGAATCCATTGGCCAACTCATTAGCGTGTTGCATCGCCGTCATTCTGACATTGTGCGGGCAATTTCGGTGTATGACGAAAATAACAAACTTTTCGTCACCTCCAATTTCCATCTCAATCCGTCGGACATGCAGTTGCCTCCGGGCTCACCGTTCCCGCGCCGACTGAGCGTTGAGCGCCATGGCGATATTTTAATCCTGCGAACGCCGATCGTTTCGGAAAGCTATTCGCTTGACGAATCTCCGGCCACTGACGCGAAAAACGCGGGCAATATGTTGGGATATGTGGCGCTTGAGCTCGATCTCAAGTCGGTTCGCTTGCAACAGTATAAAGAAATCTTCATTTCAACGGTCATGATGCTGTTCTGTATCGGTATTGCGCTGATCTTTGGCTGGCGTCTGATGCGCGACGTGACAGGGCCGATTCGCAACATGGTCAATACGGTTGACCGCATCCGACGTGGGCAACTCGACAGTCGCGTTGAGGGCTTTATGCTCGGCGAACTGGATATGCTGAAAAATGGCATTAACTCGATGGCCATGTCGCTCGCCGCTTATCACGAAGAGATGCAGCACAATATCGATCAGGCCACCTCCGATTTGCGTGAAACGCTCGAGCAGATGGAGATCCAGAACGTCGAGCTGGACCTGGCGAAAAAACGCGCGCAGGAAGCCGCGCGCATCAAGTCTGAGTTTCTGGCCAACATGTCCCATGAGCTGCGCACTCCGCTGAACGGCGTGATCGGCTTTACGCGCCTGACGCTGAAAACCGAGCTGAATACCACCCAGCGCGACCACCTGAATACCATCGAGCGATCGGCAAATAACCTGCTGGCGATCATCAACGACGTACTCGATTTCTCAAAACTGGAAGCCGGTAAACTCATTCTTGAAAGCATTCCTTTTGCACTTCGCAATACGCTCGATGAAGTGGTGACGCTGCTGGCGCATTCATCGCACGACAAAGGGCTGGAGCTGACGCTCAATATTAAGAATGATGTGCCCGATAACGTGATTGGCGACCCGCTGCGTTTACAACAGGTGATCACCAATCTGGTCGGCAATGCGATCAAATTCACCGAGAACGGCAACATCGATATTCTGGTGGAGAAGCGCTCGCTGAGTAACACCAAAGTGCAAATTGAAGTACAGATCCGCGATACCGGCATCGGCATCCCGGAACGCGATCAGTCGCGCCTGTTCCAGGCTTTCCGTCAGGCTGATGCCAGCATTTCCCGTCGCCACGGCGGCACCGGGCTGGGACTGGTGATCACGCAAAAACTGGTTAACGAAATGGGGGGCGATATCTCCTTCCACAGCCAGCCGAATCGCGGCTCAACCTTCTGGTTCCATATCAATCTCGATCTGAATCCAAATGTGATCAACGACGGCCCGGCCACCGCCTGTCTGGCCGGGAAACGCATTGCCTACATCGAGCCGAATGCCGCCGCCGCACAGTGCACGCTGGATATTCTCAGCGAAACGCCGCTGGACGTGGTCTACAGCCCAACGTTTTCCGCGCTGGCCGTTGAACATTACGACTTTATGCTGCTCGGCGTTGCCGTCACCTTCAAAGAGCCGCTGACGATGCAGCACGAGCGACTGATTCAGGCGACCAAAATGGCCGAGTTCCTGATGCTGGCGCTGCCGTGCCACGCTCAGGTGAATGCCGAGAAACTTAAGCAAGACGGCGTGGCCAGTTGTCTGCTAAAACCCCTGACCTCCACGCGTCTGCTGCCAGCACTGGTGGATTTGTGTCGTCAGAACCCCCACGAAAGCCTGCTGACATCAGACGAAAGCAAAATCGCCATGACTGTCATGGCGGTCGATGATAATCCGGCGAACCTGAAGCTGATCGGCGCACTGCTGGACGATCTGGTTCAACACGTTGAGCTGTGTGACAGCGGCCAGCAGGCGGTCGATCGCGCGAAACAAATGCAGTTTGATCTGATCCTGATGGATATTCAGATGCCGGATATGGATGGTATTCGGGCCTGCGAACTGATCCACCAGCTCCCGCATCAGCAACAAACCCCGGTGATCGCCGTCACAGCGCACGCGATGGCAGGTCAGAAAGAGAAATTGCTGAGTGCCGGCATGAATGACTATCTGGCGAAACCGATCGAAGAAGAGAAACTGTATAACCTGCTGCAGCGCTATAAACCTGGCACTACCGCCCCGACACGCCAGCTTAGCGCAGAACCGACTGAACCCGTTTTCAATCCAAATGCCACGCTGGACTGGCAACTGGCGCTGCGTCAGGCTGCAGGGAAACCCGATCTGGCACGCGATATGCTGCAAATGCTGATCGATTTCCTGCCGGAAGTGCGTAATAAAATCGAAGAGCAACTGGTGGGAGAAAACCCGCAAGGCTTAATCGATCTGATTCATAAACTGCATGGCAGTTGCGGCTATAGCGGCGTACCGCGCATGAAGAATCTGTGTCAGTTGCTGGAAAGCCAGTTACGCGAAGGGACGCCAGAAGAGGATCTGGAACCCGAGTTTCTGGAACTGCTTGACGAGATGGATAACGTGGCGCGTGAAGCGCGCAAATGGCTGTTATAAGGCCGGACAGGCATCGCGCCATCCGGCCGACTGTTCGCTTCAGCGTAGCGTCTGTCCCATTTTGAGTGTTGCCGCGACGTTGCGCGCGGTCATGCGCACGTTCTCGGCGGCGTTTTTTAACGCGTCGTCCAGCGTACAGATGGTATAAATCACGCTAAATACGGCATCAAGTCCATGCTCATGGACGATGCCAACATCGGCCGTCAGGCTACCGGCAATACCGATCACCGGTTTGTGGTAGCGCTTCGCCACCTTCGCCACGCCTACCGGCACTTTGCCGTGGATTGTCTGGCTGTCGATGCGCCCTTCTCCGGTAATGACCAAATCGGCGTCGGCAACGCATGCATCCAGTTGCAGCGCATCGGTAACTATCTCAATTCCACGTCGCAGTTGCGCACCGCAAAACGCGTACAACGCCGCCCCCATACCGCCTGCCGCGCCGCCGCCAGCCAGTTCAAGGACATCCACCCCCAGATCGCGGGCGATAATCTGCGCATAATGCGCCAGTGCCGTGTCCAGACGGTCGATAGTTTCTGCCGTTGCCCCTTTCTGTGGGCCAAACACTGCCGAGGCCCCCTCTTTACCGATCAACGGATTGGTCACATCACACGCCACTTCGATACGGCATGCGGCAAGACGCGGATCCAACTGGCTGATATCAATTTTTGCAAGCGCGTCGAGCGCCGCACCGCCCTTACCAATGTCATTGTGCCGGGCATCGAGCAATTCTGCCCCCAGCGCCTGTACCATGCCCGCGCCGCCGTCGTTGGTCGCACTGCCGCCGAGTCCGATAATAATATGGTCTACGCCAGCATCCAGCGCATGACGAATCAACTCCCCGGTTCCCCAGGAGGTTGTTTTTAATGGATCGCGTAACGCGACAGGCACCTGCTCCAGACCGCTGGCCGCCGCCATCTCAATAAAGGCCGTGCGCTCGTCACCGGATAAACCATAAAACGCGGTGACCGGTTCCCCAAGTGGGCCCGTAACATCGACTTCAACAATGCGTCCCGTCGTTGCCTCAACCATGGCTTCGACCGTACCTTCTCCCCCATCAGCAACCGGAAGTTTTACGTAATCCGCATCAGGCCAGATTTCGCGAAAACCTTGCTCAATGGCATTCGCCACCTCAAGAGCACTCAAACTTTCCTTATACGAGTCCGGTGCGATCACTATTTTCATAAGCCGTCCTTACGCATGTTGACTCAGCTAAGCATACACCCGGTTTACCGATAAAAAATAACCGGTCCTTTTGGGACCGGTGTACATCTTAACGAACCATACACGGACGTTTGTTATCGAACGTCCAGTTCGGGATCAGATACTGCATCCCCATCGCGTCATCACGCGCGCCCAATCCATGCTTCTGATACAACTCATGGGCTTTCATCACCTGGTCCATATCCAGCTCAACACCCAGACCCGGTTTCGCCGGAACCTGCACCATGCCGCCTTTAATTTCAAACGGCTCTTTGGTCAGGCGCTGGTTGCCTTCCTGCCAGATCCAGTGGGTATCGATCGCCGTGATCTTGCCCGGTGCCGCCGCCGCGACGTGGGTGAACATCGCCAGTGAAACGTCAAAGTGGTTGTTGGAGTGTGAACCCCAGGTCAGACCGAACTCATGACACATCTGCGCGACGCGCACAGAGCCCTGCATCGTCCAGAAGTGCGGGTCAGCCAGCGGAATATCCACCGACTGCAATGACAACGTATGGCCCATCTGACGCCAGTCGGTGGCGATCATGTTGGTGGCCGTCGGCAGACCGGTAGCACGACGGAACTCCGCCATCACCTCGCGGCCTGAGAAACCCTGCTCAGCACCGCACGGATCTTCCGCGTAGGCCAGCGAACCTTTCAGGTACTTACCGATTTTGATCGCTTCATTCAGTGACCAGGCACCGTTGGGATCCAGCGTGACCCGTGCCTGCGGGAAGCGTTTTGCCAGCGCCACAATCGATTCTGCCTCTTCTTCCCCTGCCAGCACGCCGCCTTTCAGTTTAAAGTCGTTGAAACCGTATTTTTCATACGCGGCTTCAGCCAGACGGACGACCGCATCGGGCGTCATCGCCTCTTCATGACGCAGACGATACCAGTCGCACTTCTCATCCGGTTGGCTCTGATACGGCAGCGGCGTGGCGTTGCGGTTACCGACGAAGAACAGATAGCCGAGCATTTCCACTTCACTACGCTGTTGACCGTCGCCCAGCAGCGAAGCCACGTTAACGCCCAGATGCTGCCCCAACAGATCCAGCAGTGCAGCTTCAATCCCGGTGACGACGTGGATGGTGGTGCGCAGGTCAAACGTTTGCAGGCCGCGACCGCCTGAGTCACGATCGGCAAAGGTATTGCGTACCGCATTCAGCACGTTTTTGTACTCGCCAAGCCGTTGACCCACCACCAGCGGGATCGCATCTTCCAGCGTCTTACGGATTTTTTCGCCACCGGGGATTTCACCGACGCCAGTATGACCCGAATTATCTTTGATAATCACAATATTACGCGTGAAGAATGGCGCGTGCGCACCGCTCAGATTCATCAGCATACTGTCGTGTCCCGCAACCGGGATAATCTGCATGGCCGTAACCACCGGGGTGGTAAATTGTGCGTTCATTGTTGAGTCCTTATACAAAATCAGTGACGGCCGAAAACGGGACGTTTACGGTCAAAAGTCCAGCCGGGGATCAGGTACTGCATCGGGCCTGCGTCATTTCGCGCGCCGCCTGGCAGTTTTTTGTAGGCTTCATGCGCCTTCTGAACCTGATCCCAGTCCAGTTCAACACCCAGTCCAGGGGCGTCGGGAACGGCAATTTTTCCGTTTTTAATCTCAAGAGGATTTTTCGTCAGGCGACAGTCGCCCTCCTGCCAGATCCAGTGCGTGTCGATGGCGGTCGGTTTACCCGGCGCAGCGGCGCCAACGTGGGTAAACATCGCCAGTGAAATATCAAAGTGGTTGTTAGAGTGGCAGCCCCAGGTCAGCCCCCAGTCGTCGCACAACTGTGCTACTCGCACCGCACCGGAAAGTGTCCAGAAATGCGGATCGGCGAGAGGGATGTCGACGGCATTGAGCATCACCGCATGGCCCATTTCGCGCCAGTTAGTGGCGATCATGTTCGTCGCCACCGGCAACCCTGTGGCCCGGCGGAATTCCGCCATCACTTCGCGACCGGAGAATCCCTGCTCTGCGCCACACGGATCTTCTGCATACGTGAGCACATCATTTAGCCCTTTACACAGCGCGATGGCTTCATCAAGCAGCCAGGCTCCGTTTGGATCAACGGTGATACGCGCATCCGGAAAACGCTTTTTCAGCGCACGGGCGGTGTCGATCTCTTGCTCGCCCGGCAGCACGCCGCCTTTGAGTTTGAAATCTTTAAAGCCGTAGCGATCCTGCGAAGCTTCCGCCAGGCGCACCACGGCGTCGCTGTTCAACGCTTCCTGATGGCGCAGGTGATACCAGTCGTGATTGCCCGGCGTGGCCTCCAGATAGGGCAGATCGGTTTTGGTGCGATCGCCGACGTAGAAGAGATAGCCGAGCACGGTCACCGCATCGCGCTGTTTGCCAGGTCCCAACAGTTCGCAGACCGGCACGTTGAGCGCTTTACCCAGCAGATCAAGCAGGGCAGCTTCCAGCGCGGCCACCGCGTTTACGCGCAGTTCGAAAGTCCATGCGCCTTTGCCGAAGGTATCAAAGTCAGCCGCCTGATTGCCTTTGTGTACCTTCTGAACCACATTGTTCAGCCGGGCCACTTCCTGGCCGAGCACCATCGGAATGGCATCCACCAGCGTCTGGTAGATCACCTCACCGCCCGGTGCTTCACCTACGCCGGTGTTGCCGGCGTTATCGGTGAGAACCACGATATTGCGGGTAAAATACGCATTATGCGCGCCGCCAATGTTGAGAAGCATACTGTCATGTCCGGCGACCGGAATGACCTTCATGTCCGTGATAACGGGACTGGATTGCGTCGTCATGATAGTTGTCCTGCGACAGGTTTCAGTTCGATACGTTTAATATCCCCCACCAGCACCAGATAGCTCAGTACCGCCACCAGGGCATGCACGCCCACATAGATCAGCGCGCCGTTAAAGGAGCCTGTCGTGCCGACGATATAGCCAATCGCGATGGGCGTTACGATACCGGAGATGTTGCCGAACATGTTGAACAGACCGCCACTCAGGCCGCTGATCTCTTTCGGTGCGGTATCGGCCATCACCGCCCAGCCCAGCGCGCCGATGCCCTTGCCAAAGAACGCCAACGCCATGAAACCGATGATCATCCACTCAACGTTGACGTAGTTACAGAACACCATCACCATCGACAACAGCATCCCCATCACGATAGGCGTTTTACGCGCAATGTTCAGCGAGCCGGTCCGACGCATCAGCCAGTCGGAGATAATGCCGCCCAGCACTCCGCCGACAAATCCGCACACGGCCGGAACCGAGGCCACGAAGCCCGCTTTCAGGATCGACATGCCGCGAGCCTGCACCAGATAAACCGGGAACCAGGTAATAAAGAAGTAAGTCAGCGCGTTAATGCAGTACTGGCCGATGTATACGCCGATCATCATGCGGGAACCCAGCAACTGCTTGATCTGCCCCCACCTCACGCTAAACGGCTCTTTGGCTTTGGTGTCTTTCTGATCCATGTTGATCAGCGCACCGCCTTCTGCAATATATTCCAGCTCTTTCTTGTTCACGCCCGGATGCTGGTTTGGTTCGTGGATCACTTTCAGCCAGATAAAGCTGATAACAATCCCGAGGCCGCCCATAAAGAAGAACACGTGCGACCAACCCACTTCATGCGTCAGCCAGCCCATGATCGGGGCGAAAATAACGGTGGCAAAGTACTGTGCAGAGTTGAAGATCGCGACTGCCGTTCCCCTCTCCTGCGCCGGGAACCAGGCCGCGACAATACGACTGTTGCCGGGGAAGGACGGTGCTTCCGCCAGACCGACGAGGAAGCGCAGGGTAAACAGCGCAACGATAATGCCGAATCCGCTGAAGATATCGACGAAGCCCTGTAACAGGGTAAACATGGACCAGATGAAGATGGACCAGAAGTAAACACGTTTGGAACCAAAACGGTCCAGCAGCCAGCCGCCCGGGATCTGCCCGATAACGTAGGCCCATGAGAACGCAGAGAAAACGTACCCCATACCGACTGGATCCAGACCAATGTCTTTGGCCATCTCCGAACCGGCAATGGATAAGGTGGCGCGGTCGCCATAGTTGAAGGAGGTGACGATAAACAACATCACCACTATCCAGTAGCGGGCATTTGTGCGTTTTTCCGCACTGCTCGCAGCCTGACTTAATGAACTCATTGTTGCACTCCTGAATTTTCGCGTTAGTCACGCTCACTCTGAACAGCACAACTGGTAGGGGATCAGAGGTGACGTTTCGTGTTTTTTTGCAGCTTTTATTAGGTCGTTCGCCTTGCTAACTGCATTTTTTTATTACTGGCAGGAGAAGTATAAAAAGCACCAGGTTCTTGCTCACCGTGCAAGAACCCAACATTTAGGCAACGTATCACTTATGTTTATGGCAAAAGCCCAGGGTGATGGAAGCGACTTCACGGAAATGAAAACATATAACGGAAATCGCGCGGGGCTTACGTGGAAAAGGCAGGAGTGTGAAACAGGTCGCTTGACCCTATGAAAACGCCCCTAAAAACCCTTCAATAACGAAGGCTTTTAGGGGCGTTTGCCTGAGGCTAACAC
This sequence comes from Citrobacter amalonaticus Y19, assembly GCF_000981805.1. Taxonomy (NCBI): domain Bacteria; kingdom Pseudomonadati; phylum Pseudomonadota; class Gammaproteobacteria; order Enterobacterales; family Enterobacteriaceae; genus Citrobacter; species Citrobacter amalonaticus. The sequence goes on from NZ_CP011132.1 coordinate 3,288,419, forward strand.
GATTCAGTATTGGGTAGACTAGAGGCAGGTCGTTCCCGCGCCTGGTGTCACAAAGGAGTCCCTCCCGGTAGGGGGAGGGTTAACTCTCAGGGTAAAAGGGTGCCCCAATGTTCAACCCAGGGATTGGATTCGCTTTCAGGCTCCGGGTGCTCGCTGGCATCAATCAGCAGCATTTCACCCACGCGCTGTGCGCTCTGTTCCTGCAACAGGGCGTCAAACTGTTTACCGCCGTTGCAGAAATTGACGTAGCTGCTGTCACCCAACGCAATCACGCCGTAACGCAGATTGGGCTGAAAACCCAGTTGGTCTTTGATCCCCTGAAACAGCGGCACAATACTGTCAGGTAAGTCGCCCTGCCCGGTCGTGGAGGTGACCACCAGCACGATTTTGTCCTGATATTCCTGCCAGTCCGTCAGTTCAGGATCTTCAAAAACGGTCGCTTTGTGCCCCTGAGCCGTCAGGATCGCTTCGGCCTCTTCGGCAACCAGCAGCGCATTGCCATACATCGTCCCGACAAAAATCCCAATTTCCGCCATGCTTAATTACTCCCTGGATGAAGAACTTATTCCTTCATCCTGACCTGCTGGCTCACTTAACTCAACCCTTTCATTCTCAGGGAGAAGTCCCTGCCAGCCAAAGTGTGATAATGCCTGCATCCAGACCGTATCCAGCCCCGCATGAATCGTCAACGGTTCACCGGTAAACGGATGCGTCAGCGAAAGCTGACTGGCGTGCAGCATCAGCCGGTTGCAGCCAAAGTATTCCGCCGCGCTGCGGTTCTGTCGCAAATCGCCATGCTTGCTGTCGCCAATAATCGGATGGCGCAGGTGCGCCAGATGACGTCTGAGCTGATGTTTGCGTCCTGTTTGTGGATCCAGTTCCACCAGTCCGTAACGCGTCGTCGGATAACGTCCGGTCGCCACGGGCATTTCAACGGTAGCGAGACCGCGGTAATGGGTCACGGCAGGCTGCGGGTCCTTGTTTTCGCGGGCAAACTTATCGGCGATTTTATCCAGTTCTTCCACCAGCGGATAATCGAGTACCGCCTCCTCCATCAACCATCCACGGACAATAGCGTGATAGCGTTTTTGCATCTGATGTTGCTCAAACTGCTGCGCGAGACGGCGTCCGGCTTCGCTGGATAACCCCATCAGCAGCACACCGGATGTCGGTCTGTCGAGGCGATGGGCGGTAAACACATGCTGACCAATCTGGTCACGCACGGTTTGCATCACCACCACTTTTTCGTCGCGATCCAGCCAACTGCGGTGCACCAGCCAGCCGGATGGTTTGTTGACCGCAACCAGCCACTCGTCCTGATACAAAATTTCCAGCATCAGGATTTATCTTGCGCGAAAAGCGCATCCAGTGCCTGCAACGCCGCCAGCAGGATTTCACGCTGCGGATGATCGGCGGTCAGCGCCATTTCGTAGTATGGCGTGACGGCAAACGCCTCGGGCAGCGGTTGCGCGCTGTCCAGTAGATCATGCATACGGGGGATCAGAACCCATTGCAGCCACTCAAGCGGCTCCATCGTATCCATACAAAACGGTTGGGTGCTGGTAAACAGGTGGGTTTCGGGTTCATCCATCCGCCAGTGTTGATGTTCACGCAGCAACGCTTCAAGTGCATGGAGCTGCTGACGCACACGGTCATGAGTCGTCATGAAAGTCACCTCAATGATGAAAAATCTGGCGCGAAGGATACCACCAGTAAAAAAAGAAACAAAAAAAAGGGAGCACTGTAAAAACAGTGCTCCCGGTTCGTTTCGCAGCATTCCAGCTACTTTTCGTGCTCCCTGCTCATCCGTGACAACTTTTCCTGTGGTCTTGCGACCTGTTGTTCATCCTGAACATTTGCATCCTGCACCACACCACCCCGATGTGATTACTTCATCCTGAAGCATCCTGGCCATCCTGACCCACCGACTATCCTGACCGGCTCTCGTTCTCCTTCCTGGAGGTGTCCTTTAACGCGCTCCTGCGTTTTCCACTTCACTTCATCCTGAAGCCTTTCCCTGTAACACCGTCCTGGTGTGTCCTGCCGAAGTGCCATCATCCTGATGTTCACTTCGTTGTGCGACTCCCTGTCGACGTAGATAGAATCGCCTTTTTCACGCCGTCTTACAAGGTGCTTATAGGCAATGCCTTAAGGAAAATTTCATATGAAAGTTGACAGAAAATGATTAACTTGATGATTTATTAGAATATTAGCGTTTTTTGTTTCGCAATGTCTTCATTTATCACCTGGCGATCTCCTACAGGGCTTGTAAGAGATCTCTCACACGCTGATGGGGTAAATGGATTACAGAAGAGGCTTAAGTCGCGTAAGGAAATCCGCAAGAGAAGGCGCCAGAACGGAACGATTACGGGTTCCCAGCGTTTCTTTGATCACTTCACCGGACAGATTGCACAGTGAAATCACCTCCAGTTCATTGTCCAGCGTGGCAATAAAGAGGGTCGGCGACAGTTTCAAACGTTTCTGCGTCACCAGATGACCAATCAGGTTCTCCTGAACCCGTCTGAAATCATCCGCGCTCCAGGTCTGCAACAGCATCAGCGTTTCACTGGCCAACTGCGCGCGCATGTCCCCGGCAAACTGCGTGGTATAAAATGCATGAAGCGCTGGTTGTATCACAATATCGAAGGCACGTTCAACCGCGTTTACATTCTGTTCACCTTCGAACGGCTGCGGTTGCCAGTAAACGGCATCACGGGTGGTAGAAATAATGCACGGCGAAGGCACGCCATATAGTTCTTCACTCATGGGCCAGCTTGCGTGTTTTTCGTGCCATGCGTCGCAGTAGCGCGTCGTAAAGTCCTTCAGGGCCAGGGCTGTCTGTTCGTCCACCGGTTTCTCTCTTCATAAAAGCCAGGATACACTTGTCGCATAGTGTATCTGGTTTATGACGGTGAAACATGTCTTCTTATGAAAACCATCAGGCTCTTGACGGCCTGACGCTCGGTAAATCAACGGATTACCGGGATCTTTACGACCCCAGCCTGCTACAGGGCGTGCCCCGCAGTCTGAATCGCGACCCGCTGGGACTAAAAGCAGACAGTCTGCCGTTTCACGGTGCCGATATCTGGACGCTGTATGAGCTGTCATGGCTGAATGCCAGGGGATTACCGCAGGTGGCGGTAGGCCATGTAGAACTGGATTACACCAGCGTTAATTTGATTGAATCCAAGAGTTTTAAGCTGTACCTGAACAGCTTCAACCAGACGCGGTTTGACTCCTGGGAAGCGGTACAACAGACGCTGGAAAACGATCTGCGCGCCTGTGCCGAAGGGGATGTGACCGTAGCGTTGTACCGTCTCGACGAACTGGAAGGACAACCTGTCGCGCACTTTCACGGCGCCTGCATTGATTTTCAAGACATCGACATCGATAACTACCAGTTCACCACTGACCCTCTGCAGTCCGCCGCCAGTGGGGAAAAAGTGGTGGAAGAGACGCTGGTAAGCCATCTATTGAAATCAAACTGCCTGATCACCCATCAGCCGGACTGGGGCTCCATACAAATTCAGTATCGCGGACGTAAAATTGACAGAGAGAAGTTGCTCCGTTATCTGGTTTCTTTTCGCCATCATAATGAGTTCCACGAGCAGTGCGTGGAACGCATTTTCAATGATCTGCTACGCTTCTGCCAGCCTGAGAAACTGAGCGTTTATGCGCGCTATACGCGCCGTGGCGGTCTGGATATTAATCCATGGCGGAGCAACACCAACTTCGTTCCGGCAACCGGCAGATTAGTTCGACAGTAAATTATTTCACCATTTTGCGTGTCCGATTCCACGCGCAAGGTTGTGAAAGGTCATAAGCCAGGGCTATTGTAATCTACAGGGAATGACGTTTTGCGTCCCATAAGGAGTTTACTTGATTACACATATTAGCCCGCTTGGCTCAATGGACATGTTGTCGCAGCTGGAAGTCGATATGCTTAAACGCACGGCCAGCAGCGACCTGTATCAACTGTTTCGTAACTGTTCGCTTGCCGTTTTAAACTCCGGCAGTCTGACTGACAACAGCAAAGAGCTGCTGTCCCGCTTTGAAAGTTTCGACATTAACGTGCTGCGTCGCGAACGCGGTGTGAAGCTGGAACTGATCAACCCGCCAGAAGATGCTTTCGTCGATGGTCGTATCATCCGTGCGCTGCAGGCAAACCTGTTTGCCGTGCTGCGCGACATTCTGTTCGTTAATGGTCAGATTCATAACGCGGGCCGTTTCCAGCATCTGGATCTCGAAAGCTCCGTGCACATTACTAACCTGGTGTTCTCTATTTTGCGAAATGCCAGAGCGCTGCACGTGGGCGAAGCGCCAAACATGGTTGTCTGCTGGGGCGGCCACTCCATTAATGAAAACGAATACCTGTACGCCAGACGCGTCGGGACGCAGTTAGGTCTGCGCGAGCTGAACATCTGCACCGGCTGCGGACCCGGTGCGATGGAAGCGCCCATGAAAGGCGCGGCGGTGGGTCATGCTCAGCAGCGTTATAAAGACAGCCGTTTTATTGGGATGACCGAACCATCGATTATCGCCGCTGAACCGCCGAACCCGCTGGTTAACGAACTGATCATCATGCCGGACATTGAAAAACGTCTGGAAGCTTTCGTGCGTATCGCCCACGGCATTATCATCTTCCCGGGCGGCGTGGGAACGGCAGAAGAGCTGCTGTATCTGCTGGGGATCCTGATGAACCCGGCGAACAAGGATCAGGTTCTGCCACTCATCCTGACCGGCCCGAAAGAGAGTGCCGACTACTTCCGTGTGCTGGATGAGTTCATCGTGCATACGTTGGGAGAAGCCGCGCGCGCGCATTACCGCATTATCATTGATGACGCGGCTGAAGTGGCGCGCCTGATGAAAAAAGCGATGCCGCTGGTGAAAGAGAATCGTCGTGACACCGGTGATGCCTACAGCTTCAACTGGTCGATTCGTATCACGCCGGATCTGCAAATGCCGTTCGAACCGTCCCACGAGAACATGGCCAACCTGAAGCTGTACCCTGACCAACCGGTTGAGGTGCTGGCGGCAGACCTGCGTCGCGCCTTCTCCGGGATTGTGGCGGGTAACGTCAAGGAAATGGGCATCCGCGCTATTGAAGAGTTTGGTCCATACAAAATCCATGGCGACAGTGAAATGATGCGTCGCATGGACGATCTCCTGCAAGGTTTTGTCGCGCAGCACCGTATGAAGCTACCCGGCACCGCGTACATCCCCTGCTACGAAATCAGCGCCTGACGCGAAACGCGTTTCATGAACCGGGAGCGGCTGATGGCCCTCCCGTTTTTTTATGATTACCAAAGAGATAACGTCTTTGCTTTATTAAGGCTGTTAATACATCATACAAAAATTATCGCAACGCAAACGATTACCCACCTAATGCAACCGCGTTTTATCAGCCGAAATTTAACTTAGTCATCACAAACCACCAGAAATGACGCGTTTTACAACGCAACCTCCGTATCTGCCTTGCGATGCTTTCGGTCGATATGTCGTTAATGCTAGCCTTCGCGCGCGTAAATTCGCTGTGATGATTTTTTAACAGACTAATGATCCAAACATATCCACGTTAGAAGTGGATTATTGCATTTGGGATCGCGATCACTGATAGATTCATTAGTTAAATGTATCTTTCTGCCCGCAAATTACTACGGTTAAAAATTTTATAAAAATCGTCATTGCAAGAATTTCGTTTTACGGTCAGGAATTTTTTCCTGATTTTTAGCTTCCTCCAGGAGAAACAGATGGAAACCATTCAAACCAGCACGATTGCTTCGACTGAAACACGAAGCGCATGGCGCAAGACTGATACCATGTGGATGCTGGGCCTTTATGGCACGGCTATCGGTGCGGGCGTATTGTTCCTGCCAATCAACGCAGGTGTCGGCGGGATGATCCCGCTGATCATCATGGCAATTATCGCCTTCCCGATGACCTTTTTCGCCCACCGTGGTCTGACTCGCTTCGTGCTGTCCGGCAAAAACCCGGGCGAAGACATTACAGAAGTGGTTGAAGAGCACTTTGGCGTCGGTGCAGGTAAGTTGATTACCCTGCTCTACTTCTTCGCGATTTACCCGATCCTGTTGGTTTACAGCGTCGCGATTACCAACACCGTTGAAAGCTTCATGACCCACCAGTTGCAAATGACTGCGCCGCCGCGTGCGATTCTGTCGCTGATTCTGATTGTCGGTATGATGACCATCGTCCGCTTCGGTGAGCAGATGATCGTGAAGGCGATGAGTATCCTGGTGTTCCCGTTTGTTGCGGCGCTGATGCTGCTGGCGGTGTACCTGATCCCTCAGTGGAGCGGTGCGGCGCTGGAAACCTTGTCCTTTGACACTGCCGCGTCAACCGGCAATGGCCTGTGGATGACGCTGTGGCTGGCAATTCCGGTGATGGTTTTCTCCTTCAACCACTCTCCGATCATCTCCTCTTTCGCCGTGGCGAAACGTGAAGAATACGGTCAGGGTGCGGAGAAGAAATGTTCCAAAATTCTGGCTTGCGCGCACATCATGATGGTGCTGACCGTTATGTTCTTCGTCTTCAGCTGCGTACTGAGCCTGACTCCGGCAGACCTGGCGGCGGCAAAAGCACAGAACATCTCAATTCTGTCTTACCTGGCGAACCACTTTAACGTCTCGTTCATCGAATGGATGGCGCCAATCATCGCCATTATCGCTATCACTAAATCCTTCCTCGGCCACTACCTGGGCGCCCGTGAAGGCTTTAACGGTATGGTGATTAAGTCTCTGCGCGGCAAAGGCAAGTCCATCGAAATCAACAAACTGAACAAAATCACTGCGCTGTTCATGCTGGTAACAACCTGGATTGTCGCCACCCTGAACCCGAGCATCCTCGGTATGATTGAAACCCTGGGCGGTCCAATCATCGCGATGATCCTGTTCCTGATGCCGATGTACGCTATCCAGAAAGTACCGGCAATGCGTAAATACAGCGGTCACATCAGCAACGTATTTGTTGTCGTGATGGGTCTGATTGCTATCTCCGCGATTTTCTACTCCCTGTTCAGCTAAGTTGTTTAGCGCCGCTTTCGGGCGGCGCTTCCTCCCTGATATAACCGCAATGGATGCCCTATGATTAGCGTATTCGATATTTTCAAAATCGGCATTGGCCCTTCCAGTTCACATACCGTTGGACCAATGAAAGCCGGCAAACAATTCACGGATGATCTGATTGCCCGCAATATTCTGACGGATGTCACCCGCGTCGTGGTGGATGTGTATGGCTCCCTGTCGCTGACGGGTAAAGGCCACCACACTGATATCGCGATTATCATGGGTCTGGCGGGAAATCTGCCGGATACCGTCGACATCGACGCCATCCCGAGTTTTATCCAGGATGTGAACACCCACGGGCGGCTGCTGCTGGCGAATGGTCAGCATGAGGTCGAATTCCCGGTTGATAAGTGCATGAATTTCCATGCCGATAACCTGTCTCTGCATGAGAACGGGATGCGCATTACCGCGCTGGCGGACGATAACGTCCTCTACAGCCAGACTTACTACTCCATCGGCGGTGGTTTCATCGTTGATGAAGAACATTTCGGTTTAACGAACAGTTCGCCGGTCAACGTGCCGTATCCGTACAAATCGGCTGCCGATCTGCAAAAACACTGCCAGGAAACCGGGCTTTCCCTTTCCGGCCTGATGATGCAAAACGAACTGGCATTGCACAGCAAAGAAGAGCTGGAACAGCACTTTGCTAACGTCTGGGAGGTGATGCGCGGCGGCATTGAGCGCGGCATTACCACCGAGGGCGTGCTGCCAGGAAAACTGCGAGTACCGCGTCGTGCGGCGGCGCTGCGTCGTATGCTGGTGAGCAGCGACAAAACCACCACCGATCCGATGGCGGTGGTTGACTGGATCAACATGTTCGCGCTGGCGGTGAACGAAGAGAACGCCGCTGGCGGACGCGTGGTCACCGCGCCAACGAACGGCGCCTGCGGTATCGTGCCGGCAGTCCTCGCCTACTACGACAAATTCATCCGCGAAGTGAACGCTAACTCGCTGGCGCGCTATATGCTGGTCGCCAGCGCAATTGGCTCACTGTACAAGATGAATGCCTCTATTTCCGGTGCGGAAGTGGGTTGTCAGGGCGAAGTCGGCGTGGCCTGCTCGATGGCGGCGGCCGGACTGGCAGAACTGCTGGGCGGCAGTCCGACGCAGGTGTGTATTGCGGCGGAAATCGGCATGGAACATAACCTCGGTCTGACCTGCGATCCGGTTGCGGGACAGGTTCAGGTACCGTGCATCGAGCGTAACGCGATTGCTTCCGTTAAAGCGGTCAACGCGGCTCGTATGGCGCTGCGTCGTACCAGCGAACCGCGCGTCTGCCTCGATAAAGTCATCGAAACCATGTACGAAACCGGTAAAGACATGAACGCCAAGTATCGCGAAACCTCTCGCGGCGGCCTGGCCATGAAGATTGTCACCTGCGATTAATCGTGCACACAGAGGCCTCATTTTGCGAGGCCTCTTCTTGTTTTGGCCTCCCGCAATAGCCTGCTTCTGTCCTGAATGTTACCCTATACGCTGACTGGTAAGGGAGAACACCGTGGCTGTCCATCTGCTCATCGTCGACGCGCTCAATTTAATTCGCCGGATCCACGCCGTTCAGGGTTCGCCCTGCGCGCAGACCTGCCTGCATGCGCTTGATCAGCTGATTGTCCACAGCCAGCCCACTCACGCCGTGGCGGTGTTTGATGATGAAGCGCGGAGCAGTGGCTGGCGCCATCAGCGCCTTGCGGACTACAAAGCCGGTCGTCCCCCCATGCCTGACGAACTGCACAATGAGATGCCCGCCCTGCGTGACGCCTTCGAACAGCGAGGCGTCGCGTGTTGGGTGTCGAGCGGCAATGAAGCTGATGACCTGGCGGCAACGCTGGCGGTCAAAGTCACGCAAGCGGGCCATCAGGCCACCATCGTGTCGACTGACAAAGGCTATTGCCAGTTGCTCTCCCCAACCTTACGCATTCGTGATTACTTTCAGAAACGCTGGCTGGATGCGCCGTTCATTGAAAAAGAGTTTGGCGTTCAACCGCAACAATTGCCGGATTACTGGGGACTGGCGGGGATCAGCAGTTCAAAAGTGCCAGGCGTCGCTGGCATTGGCCCGAAAAGTGCCACCCAACTGTTGGTGCAGTTTCAGACGCTGGAAGGTCTCTACGCGCATCTGGATGAGGTGCCGGAAAAATGGCGCAAGAAACTGGAAGCTCACCAGGAGATGGCCTTCTTATGCCGTGATATTGCGCGTTTGCAAACCGATTTGCATCTTGACGGTAACCTGCAACAGTTGCGCCTGGCGCGGTAGTGCTGTGGGCCAGATGGCGCAAACCATCCGACCCAGCACACAAACCGCGACGGACTCCCCGCCGCTTATTCTTCAATACGTAATCCGTAGGTTTTAAACTTTTCGAGCACCACGGCGATCTCTTCATCGGATAACACCGGCACCGGATCCACCACCGCCAGCGTCTTCATATAGAGTTGCGCCAGCACTTCCACTTCGTGCGCCAGCCACAGCGCCTTTTGCAGATTCTCCTCACAGGCAATTAAACCGTGATGTTGCAGCAGTGTGGCTTTGCGATTTTTCAGTGCCACGACGACGTGTTCAGAGAGTTCGCGAGTGCCGAAAGTAGCGTAAGGCGCACAGGGAATAGAATTTCCCCCGCCGCGGCAATCATATAATGGATTGCCGGGATCGGCCGGTTGAGAATAGACACCGCAGTACAGTGAATGGCATGGTTATGCACAACCGCATTCGCCTGCGGGCGAGTCTGATACGCCGCCAGATGAAAACGCCATTCGCTGGACGGTAATTTCCCCTCTTCGTATTTGCCGTCGTTATCCACGTAGACAATCATCTGTTCGGTCATTCGCTCATAGGGAATACCGCTCGGGGTAATCAGCATACCGTCCTGATAACGCGCGCTCACATTTCCCGCCGTCCCCTGGTTTAAACCCAGGCGCGTCATTTCAAGACAGGTTTCGATAATTTCTCGAGATAAACGAGTTCTTTCCATCTCAGTTCTCCGGGGTAATCGGTTCAATGACTGATAACGCTCTTTTTGTCGCGTATATTATTTTTGTCTTAAGCGCTTAATTAATTTCATTTCCACTTTTACCGTCTCATGGACGGGACGATCTTCAATGGCGTTGAGCATCATCGCGAAGGCTTTTTCCGCCCAGGCATTCTCATCCTGCTGCATTGACCACACGTTATTAGACAGAAATCCCAGCATGGGATGTTCATCGAACGTGCCGATATTGATCTCGGACGGGATAACGCCAAAACGGTCGCGGATAGCTCTTACCGCCCCTTCCAGCACCGGTAACGACGAGGCGATAAATGCCTGCGGGCATCCCACGTCGTCGATCAGCGTCTGCATAATCTGGTATCCCCCTTCCGGGGTGTTTACCGGTCCTTCACGCACCCAGTCGCGGTGATGAATCCCTTTTTTACTGAGCGCATTCAGGTAGCCCGACAGACGGTCGCTGATACTGGGCAAACCAGCATCGCCAACCAGAAACCAGACTGGCAGCTTTTCTGCATCCAGTAAATTTTGGGTTAATTGCTCGCCGCCAGACATATTGTGACTTTCCACCAACGCGTTATCCGTATATTTAAAATCACGGTCCAGCAATACCATCGGTTTTCTTACCTGACGTAAATGATGCTGCTGGTTTTCTAACGTTGACGGGACAATAAACAGGCCATCAACATTACGGGCAATTAACGCTTTGGTTATTTTGTTTTCGTAATCGACATCATCATAGGTACAGCTAATCATCAGTTGGTAACCAGAGCGGCGACAACGCTGTTCCAGCTTCTCCGCCAGCGTGGCAAAGAAGACGTTAGAAATATTGGGTACGATAAGACCTAGCGTATCGGTTTTATTCAGCTTCAGACTGCGGGCGGAATGGTTAATCACATAACCATATCGCTCAACATATTCATTAATACGCGTTTGCGTTTTGAGGCTGATTCGATACTGTTCAGCTTTTCCATTTAGCACCAGTCTCACGGTTGTCACCGATAAATTCAGGTCGCTGGCTATCTGTTCTACTGTTTTAGCCATATATGTGCCCCAGTCACCGTCCACGCGTCAATTGACAATCATAAAAGCATTTTACACTTTTGTCTTACCGCATCAGTCGGTTAAGCGCACGCTGTTGATCTCACCAGGTAAGCGGGGGCGCAGACGTCGCCCCCCTGCCTGTTTATTTCTTGCCGAAAGGATGTAACAGCTTGTCAATTTCCGGCGTATTGATGTTTTGGGCGCTCACGAATTTCACCGGGATATCGATCTCTTTCGCGACCGTTTGCCCTGACAGCGCCGCATTCAGGGTTTTGATCCCCTGATAACCAATCTGATAAGCGTCCTGGACGACAAAGCCCTGGATAACGCCGGTGTTGAGGAAGTTAATAATGGCTTCGGTGCTGTCGAAACCAATGACTTTCACCTTCCCTTTCAGATTCTGGCTGTCGATAGCGTTAGCGACGCCCAGCGTTGAGCCTTCATTGGTGCCATAGATCCCGGCCAGATCGGGGTTGGCCTGAATCATGTCAATGGTCTTATCCATTGCTTTTTGCGGATCGCCATCACTGTACTGCACGGGCAGCACCTTGATATCCGGATACTTTTCCTTCATGCGGGCAATAAACCCTTCCGAGCGCTCTATCGCCGATGACGTCCCGGCGACGTGCGCGATAATGCCGACTTTACCTTTGTTATTCACCTGCGCCGCCAGCGCATCCGCCGCTTCAGCGCCCGCTTTACGGTTATTGGTCGCCACGAAGCTGACTGGAATATCGGAGTTCACGCCAGAGTCAAAGGTGACAACCTTAATGCCACGCGAATTTGCCGTTTCCACCAGCGGGGCAAGCGCATTCGCATCCAGCGCGGCCAGCAGCAGGCCGTTCGGTTTTTGCGCCATAGCGTTTTCAACCAACTGAATTTGTTCCGCAATCTGGGTTTCGTCCGCAGGTCCGACATAGCTGGTTTTATCACCCAACTCTTTCGCCGCCGCTTCCGTCCCCATTTTCACGGTTTGCCAGAATTCATGCTGGAAACCTTTACTGATGACCGGAAGGTTCAAATCTTTCGCTAACGCGCTGGACGTGATGCACGCCAGCAGGGATAACGCGTAGACAAAATGCCTGGTTTTCATTGTTGTACTCCGTTGTAAGTGTGTCACCCTTAACGTCAGGGTCAGTGTTCCCCGTGACTGCCGGGAGCGTAAATCAACGAATCTTTTTGCGTAACGTATCGAGGTAGACGGCGGCGACGACCACAACCCCCATCGCCACCATTTGCCAGAACTGGGAGACCCCCATCAGGTTCAGGCCGTTTTTCAACACGCTCATAATGAAGGCGCCAATGATGGTGCCGCCGATGGTGCCAATCCCGCCCATCAGGCTGGTGCCACCAATCACCACGGCGGCAATGGCTTCCAGTTCATAACCAACGCCGACCGTTGGCTGACCGGAGTTCAGGCGTGAGGCCAGAATTACCCCGGCAATGCCAGTCAACAGTCCGCAGAAGGCATAGACAAAGATTTTGACGCGCTGGACTTTGATCCCGGAAAGGTGCGCCGCCACTTCATTACTGCCTACGGCATAGACGTAGCGACCAATCACCGTCTTCTTGAGGATGTAACCAGCGACCAGGGCGACAATCACCAGATAGAACACCGGATACGGCAGCACATCGAATAAACGCCCCTGCGCCAGCAATTTAAAGGTGGGGTAATCGGCAAAATAGATGGCGCGACCGTCTGTCATCACCATGTTGATACCCCTGACGGACATCATCAGACCCAGCGTGGCGATGAACGGCGGAATCGTCATTTTGGTTACCAGCAAACCGTTCACGTAGCCGCACAATCCCCCGGCCAACACGCCAGCCAGGATGCAGACTGGCAGCGGCAATCCGAGTGTCGCGCAGATACCCACCGCGACGCCGGAAAACGCCACCACCGAGCCTAAGGAGAGGTCGATCCCTGCCGTAATAATCACAAACGTCACGCCAATGGCCATAATGCCGATAACCGACGTTTGCAGCGCAATCGTCATAATATTTTCGGTGTTAAAGAAAAACGGCGAGCTGACACTGAAGAAGACAACCAAAATAATTAAACTAAACAGCGGCGCAAGGCGCATTAAAAGTTCTTTATTAATTTTTATTTTCTTATTGTTGCTGTCTGAAGAGGTTACAGAGACGGTCATGATTTAATCCTCTAACGTCGCATATTGCATGATTTTTTCTTGGGTGGCGTTATCAGCAGTTAATTCTCCGGTAATACGACCACTGCGCATGACTAAGATACGATCGCACATGCCCAGAACCTCCGGCAGTTCAGAGGAAATCATAATGATCGACTTCCCTTTCGCCACGAGACGATTCATTAATTCATAGATTTCCAGTTTTGCGCCGACATCAATTCCCCGCGTGGGTTCATCAAAAATAAGAATATCGGTATCTTTGCATACCCAGCGGGCAATAATAATTTTTTGCTGATTTCCTCCGCTCAAATTCAGGGCCGCCTGTTCAAGGTGTGGCGTTTTGATTCTGAGCGCCCTGACCTGTTCTTCGCTCGTTTGCTGGCAACGTTTCGAATCAACGTTACCAAAACGGTCGGCGTATTCAGGGTAATTCCCCAACATGATATTGCGCTCAACGGACAAATTAAGCGCCAGCCCCTCTTTTTTGCGGTCTTCGGTTAAATAGCTAATGCCTTGCGCGATGGCGTCAGAAATACTCTTTATCACAATGGCCTTGCCGTTCAGCGTAATGGTTCCGCTGTCGATAGGATCGGCGCCAAAAATGGCCCGCGCCAGTTCCGTACGCCCGGCGCCCATCAGGCCGGCAAAGCCCAGGATCTCTCCCCGATTCAACGTAAAGTCGATGTTATTGAGAACGCCTTTGCGCGTAAGGCCGCGGACTTCCAGCACCGGTTCCTGATGCGCCCGCGCTTCGCGGCGAGGATAGATATTTCCCAGTTCGCGCCCGACCATCATCGCAATCAGGTCGCTTATCTTCACGTTTTCATAATCCACGGTATCGATGTACTGGCCGTCGCGCATAACCGTCGCGCGATCGGCAATCAGCGCCAGTTCTTCCAGACGATGCGAGATGTAGACAATCCCGGTCCCCTGCGCTTTAAGCAACCGGGTCACCTGGAATAAACTTTCTATTTCCGTTTCCGTCAGCGCCGCCGTAGGTTCATCCATAATCAGGATTTTGGCATTGACGGATATCGCTTTCGCGATTTCCACCATCTGCTGTTGTGCCACCGTCAGGTCTGCCACCAGCGTTTCTGGCGAAATATTCAGGTTTAATTTCTGCAAAATCTCGCTTGCCGCCTGTCGCTGTTGTTTTTCATCCAGCCGCCAACGATTATTTTTACAAAACTCTCTGCCGATAAAGATATTTTCTTCCACGGTTAATTCCGGAAAGAGATTAAATTCCTGATGAATAATGGTGATCCCGGCATTCTGCGCGCTGAGTGGGTCGCTGAATGACACAGGACGATCCTCAAATATAATATCCCCTTCATCCGGTTGATAAACACCGGATAAAATTTTCATTAGTGTGGACTTTCCTGCACCATTTTCGCCTAATAGCGCATGCACTTCGCCTTTGCGAAGAGTAAAGTTCACATTACTCAACGCTAATACGCCGGGAAAGCGTTTGGTAATATGATTCATCTGTAAAAATGTTTCGGACATTGCTGCTTTCCTCAATAATCAGAAACTGCAGGCAGTGAATCAGGCGAAGTGCATTCTCAGGGAGCGAGCGTCACCATGAATGTGAATACTTCCTGAAAACACGTATACGTCACGTCGATATGTTGCCAGATATTGCTAACTCGAGTTAGCGATTTGCCCTTTAAAGCTATTTTAGCCACCAAAAATAGCCAAATCATTTGGGTTAAAATTGTGATGCCGGACAGACATTTATTTCTAATTGTCTGATTTTAAATATTTTAATAAAGTTGACTGCCAATTAATTATTTGATGCAGATCGAATTTTAACCACTTCTCGTGAAGCCCCTCACAATCCCATCAGAAAAAAGTTGTGTAAAAAACGCGCCAATATCTAAGCTAACTCGAGTTAGCAATTTAATCTGTTTCAGCCGCCTGCTGCGGTGGCGCTCTTTCATCCGCCTGAGCAGCGCGCCAATACGTGAGATGAGGAACCCCGAATGAAGAAGAAAAACCTGCCGAAAATTGGTATTCGTCCGGTCATTGATGGACGCCGAATGGGCGTTCGTGAATCACTGGAAGCACAGACGATGAACATGGCAAAGGCCACTGCGGCCCTGCTGACAGAGAAGCTGCGCTACGCCTGCGGCACGCCGGTTGAATGCGTTATTGCCGACACCTGTATTGCCGGAATGGCGGAATCCGCCGCCTGTGAGGAAAAGTTCAGTAGTCAAAACGTCGGCCTGACAATCACCGTCACGCCGTGCTGGTGTTACGGCAGCGAAACTATCGATATGGATCCTCTGCGCCCGAAAGCCATCTGGGGCTTTAATGGCACCGAACGCCCGGGCGCGGTCTATCTGGCTGCGGCGCTGGCGGCGCATAGTCAAAAAGGGATCCCTGCATTCTCTATCTACGGCAAGGATGTACAGGATGCCGGCGATACGTCGATCCCGGCCGATGTTGAGGAAAAACTGCTGCGCTTCACCCGGGCAGGACTTGCCGTCGCCAGCATGAAGGGGAAAAGCTACCTCTCTCTGGGCGGGGTGTCGATGGGGATCGCCGGTTCCATCGTCGACCATCACTTCTTTGAGTCCTGGTTGGGGATGAAGGTCCAGTCCGTCGATATGACAGAGTTGCGCCGTCGCATCGATCAAAAAATCTATGACGAAGCGGAACTGGAAATGGCGCTGGCATGGGCGGATAAGCACTTCCGCTATGGCGAAGATAAAAATGCTAAACAGTATCAGCGTAACGCCGAACAAAGCCGGGCGATCCTGCGGGAAAGTCTGCTGATGGCAATGTGCATTCGCGACATGATGCAAGGGAACCCTAAGCTGGCAGAAAAGGGACGCGTGGAAGAGTCACTCGGCTATAACGCGATTGCCGCGGGCTTTCAGGGGCAACGTCACTGGACCGATCAGTATCCCAACGGCGATACCGCCGAAGCGCTGCTGAACAGCTCGTTCGACTGGAACGGCGTGCGTGAACCGTTCGTTGTCGCCACGGAAAACGACAGTCTGAACGGCGTCGCCATGCTGCTTGGACATCAGTTGACCGGCACCGCACAGGTCTTTGCCGATGTGCGGACCTACTGGTCGCCAGAAGCGGTTGAACGTGTGACGGGTCAACCGCTGACCGGACGAGCAGAACACGGCATTATCCATCTGATCAACTCCGGTTCCGCCGCGCTGGATGGCACCTGTAAACAGCGCGACAGCGAAGGAAAACCGACGGTGAAACCACACTGGGAGGTGACACAGCAGGAGGCTGACGCCTGCCTGGCGGCGACCGAGTGGTGTCCGGCGATCCATGAGTATTTCCGCGGCGGCGGCTATTCATCACGCTTCCTGACCGAAGGCGGCGTACCGTTCACCATGACCCGCGTGAACATCATCAAAGGTCTGGGACCGGTACTGCAAATTGCGGAGGGCTGGAGCGTCGAACTGCCGAAAGCGGTGCATGACACCCTCGACAAACGCACCGATTCCAGCTGGCCCACTACCTGGTTTGCCCCCCGCCTCACCGGTAAAGGGCCGTTCTCTGACGTCTATTCCGTGATGGCGAACTGGGGCGCGAACCACGGCGTCCTGACCGTCGGCCACGTCGGCGCTGACTTTATCACCCTCGCCGCCATGCTGCGCATTCCGGTCTGCATGCACAACGTGGAAGAGACGAAAATTTATCGCCCTTCCGCCTGGGCCGCACACGGTATGGACACAGAAGGCCAGGATTACCGCGCCTGTCAGAATTATGGACCGCTGTATAAACGTTAAGGACCGCGTAATTGCCTGATGGCGACGCTGCGGCATCTTATCCGACCTACGGGTAAACAACCTGTAGGCCGGATAAGCGCAGTGCCCTCCGGCAACGGGAGTCATTATGAAAAATGAAATCATCCTGGTTCTCGACTGCGGCGCGACAAACGTGCGGGCCATCGCCGTTGATCGTCAGGGACACATTGTCGCCCGTGCTGCGGTTGCCAATGCCAGCGAAATTGCCGTGGAAAATAGCGCCTGGCATCAGTGGTCGCTGGACGCCATCCTGCAACGTTTCGCACAGTGCTGCCAGACACTATCCGCTGAACTCTCAGGCTTTCAGATCCGCGGCATCACGGTCACCACCTTCGGCGTTGACGGTGCGCTGGTCGATGAACGCGGCGAGTTACTCTACCCAATCATTAGCTGGAAATGCCCACGCACCGCCACGGTGATGGAAAGCATCCGTCGTTTTATGTCGCCACGTCAACTTCAGACCCTTTCCGGCGTCGGCGCATTTAGCTTCAACACCTTGTACAAGCTGATATGGCTAAAAGAAAATCACCCACAACTGCTGGAGCGGGCCCATGCCTGGCTGTTTATCTCCTCACTCATTAATCATCGTCTGACCGGCGAATTCACCACAGACATCACCATGGCTGGCACCAGCCAGATGCTGGATATCCAGCAGCGGGATTTCAGCGCCGATATTTTACAGGCCACTGGACTGCCGCGACGGCTCTTTCCGCGACTCGTGGAAGCAGGTGAGCAGACAGGTTCTCTGCAGCCTGCAATGGCAACGATACTCGGTCTGCCACCGGGCATTCCCGTGCTCTCCGCCGGACACGATACCCAGTTTGCGCTGTTTGGCGCTGGCGCGGAGCAAGACGAACCGGTTCTCTCTTCCGGCACGTGGGAGATCCTGATGGTGCGTAGCGCCAGGGTTGATACATCGTTATTGAGCGGACATGCGGGTTCAACCTGTGAACTGGACAGCCAGTCAGGACTTTATAATCCGGGGATGCAGTGGCTCGCTTCCGGCGTACTTGAGTGGGTGCGCAAACTGCTGTGGACACCCGAGACCCCGTGGCAAACGTTGATTACGCAAGCGCAAGCGATTCCTGCCGGGTCCGATGGCGTGCAGATGCAGTGCGAACTGCTCTCCTCTGCAAACGCAGGCTGGCGAGGCGTTACGCTCAATACCACCCGCGCGCATTTCTATCGTGCGGCACTGGAAGGATTGACGGAGCAACTGCGGCATAACCTGCATACGCTGGAAAAAATTGGTCAGTTCCGCGCGACGGAACTGCTGTTGGTCGGCGGCGGGAGTCGTAATGCGCTGTGGAATCAGATCAAAGCCAACACCCTTGAGATCCCCATCAAGGTGCTGGATGACGCCGAAACCACCGTTGCCGGCGCGGCGATGTACGGCTGGTATGGCGTCGGCGCGTTTTCCAGTCCGCAGCAGGCGAGAGAACAGGTGCGCTACCAGTACCGCTATTTCTATCCCCAAACACAATAAAGGAATATGCATGCTTAAAACGATTTCTCCCCTCATCTCGCCGGATCTGCTTAAAATTCTGGCGCAGATGGGTCATGGCGATGAGATTATTTTCTCAGACGCGCACTTCCCGGCGCACAGCATGGGGCCGCAGGTGATCCGTGCCGATGGTCTCAACGTCAGCGACCTGCTGCGAGCCGTGATCCCGTTATTTGAGCTCGACAACTATGCGCCACCGCTGGTCATGATGGCGGCCGTCGAAGGCGACACGCTCGACCCGAGCGTTGAAACGCGCTATCGCGATGCACTTTCCGCACAGGCACCGTGTCCGGAGATCGCGCGTATCGATCGCTTCGCCTTCTACGAGCGCGCGCAAAAGGCCTTTGCGATTGTCATCACTGGTGAACGAGCAAAGTACGGGAATATTCTTTTAAAAAAAGGGGTAACACCGTAATCTCAATCGCGGTCGGCGCATTTGATTGAGAGGTGATAAGAGATGAAAGCGGCACGTCAGCAGGCGATCGTGGATCTGCTCAGTCAGCATAAAAGCCTGACCACCGAGGCACTGGCCGTTCAGCTCAGTGTCAGTAAAGAGACCATCCGCCGCGATCTCAGCGAACTGCAGATTCAGGGCAAAATACTGCGTAACCACGGGCGTGCGAAAGGGATCCTGCGGGAAAATCCGGACAGCGGCGATCCCTTTCATATTCGCCTGAAGAGCCATTACGCGCATAAAGCCGATATCGCCAGGAAGGCGTTGAGCTGGATTGAAGAAGGCATGGTCATTGCGCTGGATGCCAGCTCTACCTGCTGGTATCTGGCCCGGCAACTGCCGGATATCAATATTCAGGTCTTTACCAACAGCCAGCCCATTTGCCAGGAACTCGGTAAGCGCCAGCATATTCAGCTCATCAGCTCTGGCGGCAGACTCGAGCGCAAGCATGGCTGCTACGTCAACCCGGCACTCATTTCACAGCTCAAATCCCTTGATGTCGATCTGTTCATATTTTCCTGCGAAGGGATTGATCGCCACGGCGCTCTGTGGGATTCCAGCACCTTTAACGCGGATTTCAAATCGGTCCTGTTGAAACGCGCATCGCAGTCGCTATTGCTGATCGACAAGAGTAAATTCAATCGTTCAGGAGAAGCCCGACTCGGGCATCTGGATGACGTAACGCATATTGTGTCGGACAGTGCGTCGATGTAAGCAGGTCATCGCATTCAACGAATAAAATCCAGAACTCGCGCTACCGCGGCAATCCCCCTGGCAATATCATCTATCACATCAGAAACAATCATAAGAATAATTAACCATGAAATTATTACTTAACATATTAAATTAAAATAGTTCATTAATCCAACATCCCTGTAAAATACAAAACAAGAAAAAAACCATTAAAAACACATAAAGATAACCATCTTCTTTTTGATTGATTGCAACCCTGGATCTTGTGGGCTCAACAGAGGTAATAGCCTGGCGCGTGGAGTGGCTGTCGGAAGATGAAATACGCCTTCATCTCCCCGATAAAACGGTTTCCGTCAATATTTCTCTTCGCTGACAAGATGGGATAGATAATTCGGTCATTGTCCCAATGATTAAAACACTTCGCCCTTTCATTCACATCATCAGTTTCAATCAATGAAATTCAGGCAAAAGTTGAGTTTTTACTGGGTAATAGTAACGTGGTACTTATGCATTGATCTGCTGGATACAAGAATGTTTTCACGGATAAGACAGATGTCTGAGCCAACCAGAGCGGTTGGCTCAGACAGAGGATTACTGATCTACAGGACCACAACCGCCAATCATTTTAGAAATAGAAATTGCCGGGTGTAACAAATAATCGTAATCACAATTTTTCTGTTTGTTATAGACACTACCTGTGCAACCAGAAATCACAGAAATAACAATTGCAAGCAGCGAGAATTTAATTACCTTTGACATGTTGTCTCCTTGGTATAAAAAATGATGCCAACCTAACGTTTTTAGCCATTAAGCTTTGGCAATTTAACCTGCCATATCATGGCATTTGACATTACGCTTTATCCTTAACATCAAAAAATCCAGAGTACTACGATTGTTCGCATTCAATACAATGTCAGTTTTGCTGTTTTTAGATCAGATAACAAACCCGACCGGGAAAACGTGTCACTATTATTATCAGCAAGATCTGACGAACGCAATACATGAAAGAAAATTAGGACAATATAAACATTATCGACTTTATCTGTTTTTTGGATAATTATATTACTGTCAGACTAATAACATTCCTTGATGAATACATAAATATCTTACTCCATGGCAACATTCAGTGTTTTGTCCATTAAAAACAACGTAAACCAGCGCTTTTATCTTTAGGATATTGATTATCCATATTAAA
This sequence comes from Citrobacter amalonaticus Y19, assembly GCF_000981805.1. Lineage (NCBI taxonomy): Bacteria > Pseudomonadati > Pseudomonadota > Gammaproteobacteria > Enterobacterales > Enterobacteriaceae > Citrobacter > Citrobacter amalonaticus. Next base: position 3,309,292 of record NZ_CP011132.1, read on the forward strand.
GAAAATAATTAGCATTTCAATGATATCAATATTGACGCGTCCTGTTCTCAGGGCTGATCAATGCCGAAGAAAATCAGAAATATAGATGGGGAGAACAGCGCCTGACGGCGCTGTGGTGACGCTACCAATAAGATAAAAGCAGACGCTAGCGCTCGTCGCGACGTCCACCGACCGCTGCCCACAGGCGGCGGACGTGCACCGTCACTTCTTCACGGTCATGATACAACTGACGCGCCTGAATCTGCGCATTCACGCCATGCTCGTCGAGCTGCGCCTGGATATAGGCCAGGTTCTGCGAAACCTCTTCGTAGCGCTTTTTCATCGGCAACTTGAGGTTAAAGATAGTTTCCCGGCACCAGCCGTTGACCAGCCACTGCGCCATCAACGCCGCCACTTTCGCCGGCTTCTCAACCATGTCGCACACCATCCACGAGATGTTGTTGCGGTTGGGGCGATACCTGAAGCCGTCTTCGCGAAGCCAGGTGACCTGCCCGGTATCCATCAGGCTTTGCGCCATCGGGCCGTTATCGACGGAATACACCCACATATTGCGTTTGACCAGCTGATAGGTCCAGCCGCCAGGGCAGGCCCCTAAATCCACCGCGTACATCCCGTTTGCCAGACGCTCATCCCACTCATCTTGCGGAATAAACACGTGCAGCGCTTCTTCCAGCTTCAGCGTCGAACGGCTTGGCGCATCGGACGGGAACTTCAGGCGCGGAATGCCCATATAGTACGGCGAGTTGTTAGTGGCGTAAGAGTAGCCGGTATAACAGCAGCCTGGTGCAATAAAGAAGACGTGCACCACCGGGCGCTTCGGCGTCTCATAATTCGTCAGAACGCCAGCGTCGCGCAGCGCAGCACGTAGCGGTACCGTAAATTTGCGACAGAACTTCATCAGCTCTTTGCTTTCATTCGTATCCGCCACTTCCACGCGCAAATCGCCGCCCTTCTCCACCACGCCCTGCAACATGCCGACAATCGGCGTAATGCGGTCTTCCGGTGGTAAATGCTGGAGCAACTCGCCCACCACAAACCACTGACGAGCAAAAATCAGTGAACTGAACGGCAGCTCGCTGATAATTTTTTCGGCGTCTTCTGCCTGATAGCACTCATAGATGACATAGCCCGCGTTCTCTTTGACGCGAGCAAAACCGAAGCGCTCCCGACGCCCTGCTTTATCGGTAATTTCGGCAGCACACTCTTTTTCAAAGCCCGGGCGACACAACAACACAACCTTATTCATGAACAACGCCCTTACGCTTCAAACGGATGGCACCGATTAACATCAGCACCCAACCTGCCAGGAAGCTCACGCCGCCGACAGGGGTAACAAACGCCCACAGGCGCAGATGAGACAGCGCCAGGCAATACAGGCTACCGCTAAAAAGCACCGTACCTAACGCGAGGAAAACGCTACTCCAGTAAAACCAGATGCTGATCCGGCGTTGCATCGCCACCGCCAGCCCGAAGATCGCCAGCGTATGAAACGCCTGATATTGCAGGCCGGTCTGGATCCAGCCCATTTCAACCACACCAAGGGTTTTGCTCAGGACATGCGCACCGAAAGCACCCAGAGCGACATAAATAAAGCCACTGATAGCGGCAAAAATCAGCATAAAACGGCTGGTCATGGTAATACCCTAAGTAAGTTATTGTTCATAACGAAAGCGGAATTTCTCTTGTTCCGTGGCCGCTTTCGCCAGTATCCACTGACGGAACGCGGCTATTTTACCCAGTTCTGCCTGACTGTCATGACAAACCAGATAAAATGCATTTTTACTGACCAGAACATCATTAAACGGGCAGACCAGTCGCCCCGCTTCAATTTCTGACTGCGCCATCACGTTATTCGCCAGCGCCACGCCCTGTCCGTGGATAGCAGCCTGGAGCACCATCGCGCTATGGCTAAAGATAGGTCCCTGCTGCACGTTGATGTGATTCAACCCCAACTGTCGCGTATAGGTTTGCCAGTCACGACGTGAGGCATCATGCAGCAAAGTATGCGAAGCCAAATCCGCGGGCGATTTCAGGGGTTTATCCCCCGTCAGCAGCAGCGGCGAGCACACCGGCAGCAGATATTCGGCGTACAATTTTTCTACGCGTAGTCCAGGCCAGTTGCCGCGGCCATAAAAAATCGCCACGTCGACGTCGTCCGCCAGTTTATCTTCCTGACGGTCCACCGCCTGGATCCTGACATCAATTCCCGGATAAGCTGAGTTAAAGCTAGAGAGTCGGGGCACCAGCCACTGAATCGCAAAACTGGGCAATAAACTGACCGTCAGCGCCCCCTTTGCACTCCGCGCCTGAAGTTTACGCGTCGCTTCGGTTAATTGCGAAAAAATCTCTTTTATGTCGAGGAAGTAGCTCTGTCCTTCTTCGGTAAGAAGAAGAGAACGGTTGCGTCGACGAAACAGCTTCAGCCCCAAAAAATCCTCAAGTGACTTGATTTGGTGGCTTACTGCGGCCTGCGTCACAAAAAGCTCTTCTGCTGCGCGGGTGAAGCTCAAATGCCGTGCGGCGGCATCAAAAACACGTAATGCGTTCAGAGGTGGAAGTCGTTTTGACATGGCTTTTAAACTTTGATGTTAAAAGAATTTAACAATTAAGCTACACTATGTAACCTATTAGTTTTTTTAATCTGAGCCATTATAATTTGTCCGTTGAGGAACTACCAGCAAATACCTATAGTGGCGGCACTTCCTGAGCCGGAACGAAAAGTTTTATCGGAATGCGTGTTCTGGTGGGCTTTTGGCTTACGGTTGTGATGTTGTGTTGTTGTGTTTGCAATTGGTCTGCGATTCAGACCACGGTAGCAACGCTACCCTTTTTCACTTCCTGTACATTTACCCTGTCTGTCCATAGTGATTAATGTAGCACCGCCAATTTGCGGTGCTTTTTTTTACCTGCTATCTGGCGACTACTGATCCAACTCGACCATCTCTTTCACATCGGTACGATTGATCTGCTGTTTGTTGCCATTAGCGTCTTTGTACGAAATCATCCCGGTTTCATCATCGGTTTTCGGCTTACCGTCCGCGACGATGCTACGCCCGTCATTGGTGTGCATCACGTAGTTCGGACCGGAACAGGCGCTCAGGGCAAAAGTCAGCATACATGCAGAGATAATTGCGGCAGTCTTTTTCATCTTTTTCTCCTAAAAGCTGTTTATGCTATTTAAAACGTACTCCGTAACAGGCATAAATATTTGCCTAACATAATTCAGCATAAGCTACTGGTCTGATTTCGCCACAACATCCAGAGGATTCCTGGTGGCCGCACAATCCTTGAATCAGCGACCAATTTGCGCCACGATCGGATCACTGAATCGAGGAATCCCATGAACGCTTTCAATCCCGCGCTATTTCGCGCGCAATTTCCCGCATTAGCTGACGCGGGCGTCTATCTGGATAGCGCCGCGACGGCCCTCAAACCGCAGGCCGTTATTGAGGCGACCCGACAGTTCTATAGCCTGAGCGCTGGCAACGTCCACCGCAGCCAGTTCGCCGAAGCCCAGCGCCTGACCGCGCGCTATGAGGCCGCGCGGGAGAAAGTGGCGCGTTTGTTGAATGCGCCGGATGATAAAACCATCGTCTGGACCCGTGGCACCACGGAGTCCATCAACATGGTGGCGCAGAGCTATGCCCGTCCTCGCCTGCAACCGGGCGATGAGATTATCGTCAGCGTCGCGGAGCATCATGCGAATCTCGTGCCGTGGCTGATGGTCGCGGAGCAAACCGGGGCGAAAGTGGTCAAGCTGCCGCTCAATACCCAGCACCTGCCTGATGTCGAACGTCTGGCGGAGGTAATCACCCCGCGTAGCCGAATTCTCGCGCTGGGGCAGATGTCGAACGTTACCGGCGGCTGCCCGGACTTAGCCCGTGCCATTACGCTTGCCCATGCCGCTGACATGGTGGTGATGGTGGATGGCGCACAGGGAGCGGTCCATTTCCCGGCGGATGTCCAGGCGCTCGACATCGACTTCTACGCCTTTTCCGGACATAAGCTGTACGGCCCAACCGGTATCGGCGTGCTTTACGGCAAACCAGCGTTGCTGGCAGCCATGTCGCCCTGGCTTGGCGGCGGTAAGATGATCAACGACGTCAGTTTCGAGGGCTTCACTACGCAGGCAGCCCCCTGGAAGCTGGAAGCAGGCACCCCTAACGTCGCTGGCGTGATTGGCATGAGCGCCGCGCTGGAATGGCTGGCCGATGTTGATATCATCCAGGCGGAAAGCTGGAGTCGCGGGCTGGCCACGCTGGCGGAAGAGGCGCTGGCTCAGCGCCCGGGATTCCGTTCGTTTCGCTGTCAGGACTCCAGTCTGCTGGCCTTTGATTTTGCCGGCGTTCACCATAGCGATATGGTCACCCTGCTGGCGGAATATGGCATCGCACTGCGTGCCGGGCAGCACTGTGCGCAGCCGTTGCTGGCTGAACTTGGCGTCACAGGTACGCTACGCGCCTCATTTGCGCCGTATAATACCCAAAGTGATGTGGATGCGCTGGTCAATGCCGTTGATCGCGCGCTGGAAATACTGGTGGATTAATGACTAGCCCAATGTTTGCCGGACACCCGTTTGGCACAACCGTAACCGAAGAGACGTTGCGCCATACCTTTCTCCCGCTGACCCAGTGGGAAGACAAATATCGTCAGTTGATCCTGCTCGGTAAACAGCTTCCGGCATTGCCAGACGACCTCAAAGCGCAGGCCAAAGAGATTGCTGGCTGCGAAAATCGCGTCTGGCTGGGATATACGCGCTCAGAAAAGGGCACGCTGCATTTCTTCGGCGACAGTGAAGGTCGCATCGTGCGCGGACTGCTGGCGGTATTGCTGACCGCTGCGGAAGGGAAAACGGCGGCGGAACTTCTGGCCCGCTCGCCGCTGGCGCTGTTTGATGAGCTGGGATTACGCACGCAGCTCAGCGCGTCGCGCAGTCTGGGGTTAACGGCGCTGAACGAGGCGGTCATTAATGCGGCTCATTCCGCCGGATGACGACGCTGAAGCGTCTTATCCGGCCTACCCCTGACGCGCCGCTTTTGCCATCATCTTTTTCAACGCATGGGATACTGCCACGAAACCGAACGTGGCGGTGACCATCGTTGCCGCGCCGAAACCCGACGCACAGTCCATTCGCTTGGGTCCTTCTGCCGTCGCCTTCATGGCGCACACACTTCCGTCAGACTGCGGATACACCAGCGCTTCGGTTGAAAACACGCAGTCGACGCCGAGTTTGCCTTTGCTGTTTTTCACTACGCCAAAATCGCTTTTCAGTCGTTCGCGCAGTTTTGCCGCCAGCGGATCCTGAATGGTTTTCGCCAGATCGACGACCTGAATTTGTGTCGGATCGATCTGCCCGCCCGCGCCGCCGGTGGTCACTAACGGGATCTTATTGCGTCGACAGTACGCAATCAACGCCGCTTTGGGCCGCACGCTGTCAATAGCATCAATGACATAGCTGAATCCCGCGCTCATGTATTCCGCAACGTTATCCGGCGTAACAAAGTCATCGACCACCGTCACCCGGCACTCGGGGTTGATCAGGCGAATACGCTCGGCCATCACTTCCGCCTTCGCCAGCCCGACATTGTCGCGCAGCGCATGGATCTGGCGGTTGGTGTTCGTCACGCAAACGTCATCCATGTCGATGAGCGTAATCGCGCCGATCCCGGTTCGTGCCAGCGCTTCCGCCGCCCAGGAGCCGACGCCGCCGATCCCAACCACGCAGATATGCGCATCGGCAAACAGCTGTAGCGCTTTTTCACCATACAGACGCGCGGTGCCGCCAAAACGCTGACGCCAGGCATCACTTATTACAACAGACATAACACCTCAAATTCATTAATACCGAGCAGTGTGACTGCCTGATGGCGGCTGCGCCTTATCAGGCCTACTCGAGGATGTAGGCCGGATAAGCGAAGCGCCCTCCGGCGACTAGCCGCTAAACACGTTGCCCGCGCCAGGCGCGCTCTTCAGCACCCATACGCGACCATAGTGATTATACCAGCCCGCACGGTGTCCCGCGTCCGGCCCAATGCCCTGGTAAATGTCGAAGTGCTGGCCTTTAATCGCCCCACCGACATCCAGCGCCACCATCAGACGCAGCTCATACTGGCCGTTAAATTTCCCGTTGTTGTCCAGCAGCGGAACTTCGGCGAGCAGCGTGGTGCCCGCCGGGATAATACTGCGGTCAGACGCCACCGACGCGCGGCCAATCAACGGTACCGCACTGGCTCCTTTCACCGGGGCAAAAGATTGCGGTTTAAAGAAGACGAATGACGGGTTCTGCTCAAGCAACTCACGCACTTGTGCTTCGCTGTGCGTTTCGCCCCAGTGGCGAATTGCCTGCATCGACATATCTTCTTTCTTCACTTCGCCGCGATCGATCAGCACCTTGCCGATACTGCGATAGGCGTGACCGTTTTTCCCGGCATAGCTAAAGAAGTTCAGCGGAGAACCGTCGCCAAAGTCGATATAGCCGCTACCCTGCACGTCCATGATGAAATTATCCATCAGGGAGTTGCTGTACGCCAGGATATAGCTGTCGCTCAGCGCACCAGAGTAGATCTCGGCGCGTGACGGCAGACGACCGCGCTTCGGCGGCATACGATAGATAGGGTACTGGAACTCGCCCTGACGTGTATGACGCGCCTGGATCACCGGCGTGTAGTAACCGGTAAACTGCACGTTGCCGTAGTTGTCAGCGCCTTCCATCTGCCAGGCATCAAGGCCAAACTGGCGCATGGTACGCGTATCGCCACCGGCGCGCAGCCAGTCTTGTACGGCGTTATAAACGTTGCTTTGATTGCCGTACAGGCGCGGAGATGCGCTGCGGATCTGATTGACCTGTTCGGCAAAATCGCCGGCGTTGATCGGCGCGCCGATGGCATCCGGCTGGTTCACCAGTGAGAAAGGCTGGGTAAACTTCCCGTCTTTATACTGCTGTCCGCGATCGGTTGGTTTGGAGGAACAGGCAGCCAGCATTGCCACTACCGCGCCCACGAGAAGGTAACTGACCCAACGTCCTTTCATTGTTCTCTTCTTTTAGCTGTAAATCATGCGCAATGAAGATAACAAACCCGGCCCGCTAATGAAACGAGCACCGCTACCCTGACGCAAATTTTGCACATTAATTAAACTGAAATGCCTTGTTTTTGTTCATTTTCATCCCGAAAACGTGATCCAGGTGAAAAAAGGGTTGCATGAAAATGCGAGCAGAGTATAGTGCGCATCCACGGACGCGGGGTGGAGCAGCCTGGTAGCTCGTCGGGCTCATAACCCGAAGGTCGTCGGTTCAAATCCGGCCCCCGCAACCAATTAAAATTTGATGCAGTAAAGCTTCTGCATAGCAGTTCGAACCACAGGAAAGCTAACGTTTATGTGGTTTGAAATGTACAGCAGAAAGACGGACGCGGGGTGGAGCAGCCTGGTAGCTCGTCGGGCTCATAACCCGAAGGTCGTCGGTTCAAATCCGGCCCCCGCAACCAATCAAATTTAAAGTAGTAAAAGTTTCTGCATAGCAGTTCGAATCACAGGAAATGTGGTTTGAAATGCGCAGCAGAAAGACGGACGCGGGGTGGAGCAGCCTGGTAGCTCGTCGGGCTCATAACCCGAAGGTCGTCGGTTCAAATCCGGCCCCCGCAACCAACATCAAACACCTTAACGGGTGTTTTTTTGTTTCTGTAGTCCAGAAAAAAAGCGCTTTTCAGCGCTTTTTTATTACCCTCTCCTCGCCAGCGTCGCGCCATCGGCGAAGTACGCTTTGATCCCTGCCAGAATCGACTCCGCCACTTCCTGCTGGAAGGTTGCCGTTTTCAGCTTCCGCTCTTCTTCGATATTACTGATAAACGCGGTTTCGACGAGAATCGATGGGATATCCGGCGCTTTCAGCACCGCAAACCCGGCCTGTTCCACCTGATTTTTATGCAGATTGTTAATCCTGCCGAGCTTGTTGAGCACCGCTTTACCAAACTTCAGGCTATCGGCAATGGTCAGCGATTGCACCATATCGAACATGGTGTGGTCGACATAGCGGTCGCCGCTTTTACTTACGCCGCCGATCAAATCCGAGGCGTTCTGCGTCTGCGCCAGATATTTCGCCGCCGTACTGGTTGCCCCTTTGGTCGACAGCGCAAACACGGATGAACCGCTGGGTTGCCGACTGGTGAAGGCGTCCGCATGAATCGAGACAAAGAGATCCGCACGCTGCTTTTGGGCTTTCGCCACGCGCACCTTCAGCGGAATGAAGATATCTTCATTGCGCGTCATGTAGACCTTCATGTTGCCTTCTTTCTCGATTAAGGCTCGCAGCCGCCGGGCTATCTGCAACACCACATCTTTCTCACGCGTGTTGTACTTACCGACGGCACCGGAATCCTCACCGCCATGCCCAGGATCGAGCATGATCACAATCGGGCGATCGCGACCGGCTTTACCCGGCTGCGGGCCACTTTGCGCGGGGGGAACCTGCCTATCAAGATCGCCTTTGTTGTAATCTTCCAGCAGCGCCAGCAGAGGATCCTGCATATCCTGCGCATTGGCCGGATAGAGATCCATCACCAGACGTTCTTTGAAACCCGCCACCGGTGCCAGCGCAAACAACTGGGGTTTTACGTCTTGCTTCAGTTCAAACACCATGCGTACGGTCTGCGGATCGAACTGCCCCACGCGCGCCGACTTGATATAAGGATCGTCGGGACGAATCTGCGCCGCCATACCTTTCAGCACAGAATTCAGGTTCACACCTTCAATATCCACCACCACGCGCTCAGGATTACTCAGCGCAAACTGTTTGTACTTCAGCTGTTGATTCGATTCCACCGTCACACGGGTGTAACTGGATGCTGGCCAAATACGAACCGCAACGACCTGACTGACCGCAGCCAGACCGACCTGACTGACGCTCAATAGCCACATGGCGCCCGCCCCTTGCAGTAAACGACGGCGGCTGATAGGTGGATTGGATCCTGACATGCTTCTCCCGAGCAAAATAAAACGTAATGGTGATGAGATACTAAACGTCTAAATTGACCGGAAACTTTAACGAATGACGCATAATCTGTCATCTATAAAAGGGTAAACATTGTTATTGTATTCACGGTATTACTGAGAAAAAACTTTGTCAGGGTCAAAATTTGCACTTGCACGCGGCAGTAAAACAGAATAAAAATACACTAATTACGAATAATCATGCAATGAGGATATGCCGTGGTGAAGGAGCGTAGAACCGAACTGGTACAGGGATTCCGCCATTCTGTTCCCTATATCAATACCCATCGGGGAAAAACGTTTGTCATTATGCTTGGCGGCGAAGCCATTGAGCATGAAAACTTTTCCAGCATCGTCAACGACATTGGGCTTCTTCACAGCCTCGGCATTCGCCTGGTGGTGGTCTACGGCGCGCGTCCGCAAATCGACGCCAACCTCGTCACCCATCACCATGAACCGATGTATCACAAAAATACCCGCGTCACAGACGCCAAAACGCTGGAGCTGGTAAAGCAGGCGGCGGGCACGTTGCAACTCGATATCACCGCACGCCTGTCGATGAGCCTGAACAACACGCCGCTACAGGGCGCGCATATCAACGTGGTCAGCGGCAACTTTATCATTGCGCAGCCGCTGGGTGTCGATGATGGTGTGGATTACTGCCACAGCGGGCGTATCCGTCGTATCGATGAAGAGGCAATCCATCGTCAACTGGACAGCGGCGCCATCGTGCTGATGGGCCCCGTCGCGGTGTCTGTCACCGGCGAAAGCTTTAACCTGACCTCAGAAGAGATCGCCACACAGTTGGCTATCAAACTGAAAGCCGAAAAGATGATCGGCTTTTGCTCTTCGCAGGGGGTGACCAACGACGACGGCGATATCGTCTCTGAGCTGTTTCCGAACGAAGCGCAGGCGCGCGTAGAAGCACAAGAAGTAAAAGGCGATTACAACTCGGGCACCGTACGCTTCCTGCGTGGCGCGGTGAAAGCCTGCCGCAGCGGTGTGCGTCGCTGCCACCTGATCAGCTATCAGGAAGATGGCGCGCTGTTGCAGGAACTGTTCTCGCGCGACGGTATCGGGACGCAGATTGTGATGGAGAGCGCCGAGCAGATCCGCCGCGCCACCATTAACGATATCGGCGGGATCCTGGAGCTGATCCGCCCGCTGGAGCAGCAGGGGATTCTGGTGCGTCGTTCGCGCGAACAGCTGGAGATGGAGATCGACAAGTTCACCATTATTCAACGCGATAACATGACCATCGCCTGTGCTGCGCTATACCCCTTCCCGGAAGAGAAGATCGGTGAAATGGCCTGCGTGGCTGTCCATCCGGACTACCGCAGTTCTTCAAGGGGAGAAGTGTTGCTGGAGCGGATCGCTGCCCAGGCGAAGCAGATTGGCCTGAGCAAGCTGTTCGTCCTGACGACCCGCAGCATTCACTGGTTCCAGGAGCGCGGCTTCACGCCGGTGGATATCGACCTGCTGCCGGAAAGCAAAAAAGAGATGTACAACTATCAGCGGAAATCCAAAGTGCTGATGGCGGATCTGGGTTAGCGGTTAGTGAATGGCCGGATGGCGGCGTACCGTCATGAGCTCAACGTAGGCCGGATAAGCGCAAGCGCCATCCGGCCCCCGGTCATTTAAACAACGTCGACAGCCCGCTGCGACGTTCGGTTCGGGTGGCAACCGCACTGGCAAGAATGCGTTCATCGGCATATAACGACAGGCGGCGACGGGCACGGGTGACAGCGGTATACACCAGTTCCCGTGTCACCACCGGCGTACGCTGTGTGGGTAATACCAGCGCGGCATGCTCGAACTCCGAGCCCTGCGATTTGTGCACCGTCATTGCCCAGGTGGTTTCATGTTCCGGCAAGCGACTGGGCTGCACAGATTTAATGCTGCCATCCGGCATTGCAAACCAGACCCGTAATCCTTGTCCACGATCGAGCGCCACACCGATATCGCCGTTAAACAATCCCAGCGCGCTGTCGTTGCGGGCAATCATTACGGGCCGCCCTTCATACCAGCGGGAATGGGGCAGACGATGAATTTTACGCTTTTTCTGCATAGCCAGTTCGATGCGTTCATTCAGTCCGCTCACACCAAACGGTCCTTCGCGCAGCGCGCACAGCAGTTGGAACTCATTGAATGCCTGAATGATTAATGCAGGCTCCGCGCGCGTCTGAAGCAACTGCAGGTAGTGTCCGTAACCTGTCAGCGCGTCTTCAAGCATGGCGGTGTAATCTTCACTGCTCTCCAGCGTCCGTTTATCGATATCGCTAAAGCCCTGCTGGAAAACGCGGTTTATCGCAGCCTTATCGCCACGGTTGATCGCCGCAGCCAGTTGTCCAATGCCGGAATCACTGCCAAAACGGTAGCTTTTTTGCAGCAGACAGAGACTGTCCCGCAGCATGGCGGCGTCATTGCCCCTGCCTGCCGGAACGGGCATTCCCGTCAGACGAGTCAGCTGCTGTGCCCGTTCTGGGGTATAGCCCGCGTTCACCCAGGCGCAGATATCGCCCAGCACCGCCCCCGCCTCGACCGAGGCAAGCTGATCGCGATCGCCGAGGAAAATGACGCGCCCGTGCGGCGGCAATGCATCTATCAGTCGCGACATCATCGGCAGGTCAATCATCGACGCCTCATCCACCACCAGCACATCCAGATGCAACGGGTTGCCTGCGTGATGGCGTAAGCGCTGACTGCCCGGCTGCGCGCCCAACAGTCGGTGTAAGGTGCTGGCCTCATCCGGGATGCGTTTCTTTTGTTCATCCGTCAGCGGCAACTGCCGTAGCGCCTTGCCTAAAGACTCTGTCAGACGCGCGGCGGCTTTACCCGTCGGTGCCGCCAGACGAATACGGCAACGCTCGCCTTCCGCCATCTGGATCAGCGCCGCCAGCAGTTTCGCCACGGTCGTCGTTTTCCCGGTCCCCGGTCCGCCGGAAATCACCGAAATGCGGCGGGTCAGCGCCACCGCGGCGGCAACTTTTTGCCAGTTGATTTCGTTTGTCGTCGGGAACAGCGCTTCCAGCGTTTGCGTCAGCAAGACTTCATCCACCGCGATGGGTTGATTCACCTCGCTAAAGAAACGGGCGACCGTGCGTTCGTTGCGCCACATCCGGTTCAGATACAGTCGATCGCCGTGGAGGATCATCGGCGATGGCCGCTCACCACGACTGACGGCATCCGATGCGAGCAGACATTCCGCCCAGTCCGCCGGTGCGCCTGACTCACTCAGCCAGGCTGCCAGCAGAGGCGGCAGATCGGCATGCATCGCCAGTCGGGCGAGCGGTAAACAGATGTGCCCTTCTCCGGCGTCCCGACTGAGTAACGCCGCTGCCAGCGTCACCGCAGGTTCATGTTCGCCGGTCACCGCCAGCGCAAATTGCGCATCCAGAGGGCGCAGTTGCTTCTGCTCTACGGCCTCAAGTAATCGCTTTTGTAGCGTCACGATGCCTCCTCCAGTGCCACGCCGGCAAACATCTCGTCCATCCGGGCAACCAGTTCCTCAGACGGGCGGGTGGTGTAAATTCCCTGCTGCGGCTGTTCGCGGTCCACACCGCGCAGGAACAGATAAATCACGCCGCCAAAATGGCGCTCGTAGTCGTAATCCGCGATGCGATGGCGCAAATACCGGTGCAGCGCGAGGGTATAGAGCTGATACTGCAAATCATAGCGATGCGCCTGCATGGCCGTCGCCATCGCCTGTGGGGTGTAAGCCGAGCTGTTTTCACCCAGCCAGTTCGATTTGTAATCCAGCAGGTAATAGCGTCCGTTGTGACGAAACACCAGATCGATAAAGCCCTTCAGCATCCCGCGAACCTGGGCGAACTCCAGCGGCGGACAGCCTGCTGAGAGCGGGTCATACTGGCGGATCAGCGCATCCAGTTTTTCTGCGATAAGCGGTTGACTAATGGGCAGATAAAACTCCATCTCGACCTGTTTTTCACGCGCAGAAAGCTGGCTCAGACTGATGCCGGTCTCATTAAGCGGCGCATGAAGAATGGCCGTCACCCACGCGGTGATGACCGGTTCCCAACTGGCGTCATAGCCGCCAAGTGTGAGTTTTTCCTGCACCCAGGCAGCCTCTACCGGTTGGGTAAAATCGAGATCTTCAAACAGGCTGTGTAAAAACGTCCCCGGCGACGCGCCACGCGGAAACTGGTGCGGCGTCAGTTCCGGCTCTTCAACTACCTCACCGACGCCTGTCGCATCGATGTCCAGTCGCGGCATGAGATCCTGAGCAATACCGTGACCACGCTGTTGCAGGCCAGAATAACTGGTCACCCGCCAGCTATCGCCCGGCGTTCGTTGTAGCCGTCGGGCATTCAGTGCTGCCCCGCTCGCAGCGGCAATGGGCAACGGTTCCATGCTGGCCGCTTCCGGGATACGACAGACGATGTTCTCATCGCAAACTGCGTCTATCGCCGCACGCAGTCCGGCGGCGTCCATTGGTTCGCCTTTTTGCAGCAGACGCCCCAGCGCGCTCTGATGCACATCGGTATCGCCCTTTTTATCACCCCGACGACGAACCAGAGGTGCGACGCCCAGACTACAGTGCCAGACTGAACGGGTCAGCGCCACGTACAGTAAACGCAGATCCTCCGCCAGCCGTTCGGCTTCCGCCAGCGCCACGCTTTCGTCCGAGTCGCTCAGATCCAGTACCGCTTCAAACGAGCTGCGGTCGTGATAAAACGCCTGATCCTGAACGCGGAAATGCGTGATAAACGGCAGCCAGACCAGCGGATACTCCAGCCCTTTTGACTTGTGGATGGTGACTATCTGCACCAGATGGCTATCGCTTTCCAGACGCATTTGCTGGCTGGAGGCGTTGCTGTCGGGCTCAAGAATATGCTGCGAAAGCCAGCGTACCAGCGCATGCTCGCTTTCCAGTTGCGAAGCCGCCTCCTGCAACAACTCGCTGATGTGCAAAATATCGGTCAGGCGACGTTCGCCGCCCGCCGTTGCCAGCAGGTTTTCCGCGATCTGTCGCGCCGACATCAGCGCGCGCAACATTGGCATCACGCCTCGTTTCTGCCAAATCTGGCGGTAGCCGACAAACTCTTCGACTACCTGATCCCAGGCATTTTCATTGTCGTTGAGCAGGTCAATATCGCGCGCGTTCAACCCCATCATGGAGGTCGCCAGTGCGCTACGTAGCGTATTTTCCTTCTCTGGTGCCATCACCGCCTGTAGCACCCAGAGCATCTCCTGCGCTTCCAGCGTTTCAAACACGCTGTCGCGGTTGGAAAGATACACGGACGGAATCGCCAGTTGTGTCAGGGCATCGCGCACCAGCGCCGCTTCCTGGCGGCTACGCACCAGCACGCTGATATCCGCCGCGCTCACCGGACGCGCGTCGTGACCGCGAATAAGCATTGCCTCTCCGCTCAGCCCGGCCTTCAGCCAGTCGCGGATCTGCGCGGCGCACACCTGCGCCATATAGCTTTGGTAATCCCCTATCCCACAGCTTTCCCCTTCCATCAGCCACATCGTCATCGCGGGCTGAGTTTCGCCATGAAATTCAAAACGCAGCGACTGATTTTTATCGGCGTATTTCACCGGCTGGAACGGGATCTCGCGGAACATAAAGGCATCGTCCATCAGGCTGAACAGTCTGTTGACGCTGTTCACCATACCCGGCGCGGAACGCCAGTTGGTATCGAGGGTATAGTGCGCACTGACCTCACTACGAGCCTTCATATAGGTAAAAATATCCGCGCCGCGAAACGCATAAATCGCCTGCTTCGGGTCGCCTATCAGCAACAGCGCGGTGTCTGGCTGATGCTGCCAGATGCGACGGAAAATACGGTATTGCTGCGGATCGGTATCCTGGAACTCATCGATCATCGCCACCGGGAAGCGGGTTCGAATCGCCGCCGCCAGCGCCTCGCCGCTTTCACTGCGCAGCGCACCATCCAGTCGGCTGAGCATATCGTCAAATCCCAGCTCACCCCGGCGACGTTTTTCTTTCGCCACCGTCTCACGGATCTCCGCCAGCGCACGGGTGATCACCAGATCTCTGAGGGTCAGAGGTTCCGCCAGCAGTTCATCTATCGCGACAAACAGCGGATGCTGCGGCACTGCGCCACCTTCTTTAGTACGATCCTCAAGAAAGCGCTGAGAGAACTTCTCCAGCGCCTCGGGCAACTGGTAGCTTTGCGTCCCGGACTGAGCCCAGGCGCTGATCTTCTCGATCCATTTGCCCTGGTTGCCACGGTTAAATTTACGCCGGTCGATGCCGGAGGCTTCCATCAATCCTTCAAGCTCCCCCACCGCATCGCACCACTGCTGCTTAAGCGCGTTGATTCGCTGCACGATCTGTTGATGGCGGGACGCCAGCGTTTCGTCATCCGGCGGCGGCGCTTTGATAACCGGTGCTTCCCCTTGCAGGTAGCGGTTAATATCTGCCAGCAACGCCTGCGGTCCTTTCCACGTTTCAAACACCACCTGGGCAATTTCACGCGGTAAGGGGTAACAGTGGCGACGCCAGAAATCCGCACAGGCCTGGTAGCGCAGCAGAGATTCATCTTCGATCAACTGTTGCTCAAACAACATGCCGGATTCGAAGGCATTCAGACTCAGCATGCGCTGGCAAAAACCGTGAATGGTGAACACCGCCGCCTCATCCATCTGTCTCTCGGCGAGCAGCAGCCACTGAGCCGCCTGTTTTTTATCGTCGATTTCGTCCAGCAGACGGGCATAAAGGGGATTGTCGGTTGATTCACGCAGACAGGCTACCCGCAGCTCATGAATATTACTGCGGATGCGACCGCGCAACTCGTCGGTGGCGGCCTCGGTAAAGGTCACCACCAGCAGTTCTTCAACGGTCAGGGGACGGGAAAAGGCAGTGGAACCGCCAAGTCCGAGTAGCAGACGCAGATAGAGCGCCGCGATAGTAAAGGTTTTGCCGGTGCCCGCAGAGGCTTCAATCAGGCGCTCGCCCGTAAGGGGCAAGCGCAGGGGATCAAGGGACTCAGCGACATCATTCATTCTGTTCTCTCACCAGGGGCAAAGTTTGCTGCAACGCGCTGACGTTGTCCCACACTTTCCAGCCTTCCGGGTGCACATAGTGCGGCTTCCCGTTTTGACCGCCGGAAATCTGCGACAGTACCGCCATGCCTTGCGGCTCTACCACCGCCTGATGGAAGAAATCAGCAAGTTTTTGCGGCGTCAGCTGTTTTATCTGAGCCACAATTTTATCACGTGAATCGAAGCGCATATTGCCACGATCGAAATCTTTGCTTAATTTCGATGCCTCTTCGCCCAGCGTTTGCGGTGCCTGCAACATCTGCGCGACAACAGCCTGTTTAATCTGAGCGAACTCTTCCGGTTTCATCGACCGCAATTTCTCCTCCGCCGTGGGGAAAAATGCCTTGTAGCGATCCCAGAGATATGACGGCTGTTTATCGCTGCTTTGCAGCAGGAAGCCCATCCCCCACTGGCGTCCGACGCTCATCGGGAAGGCAAACACCGCATATCCTAACTGCTCTTCCGTACGCAGTTGATTGTAGAACCACGGTTGAACAATCTGGCCCAGCATGGCGCTGTAGGCCGAGCTGGCATACTCATCATAGCCGGTGGGGACAAAGACCGCCGCCAGCGCGGAGTCGGTGCTGCTGCCCGCTTTTTCAAAAATGACCGACTGCTTCTTATCCACCAACACATCTTTGTTACGACACCATTCAGAACCGTTCGCGCCAAGCTGCTTCTGGATATCCCGCGCCATCGTCATGACCTGCGCTTCGCTCATGTTGCCAATTGCCAGGAACTCCGGGCGGGCACCCGATTTTAACGCTTCACGGTAGGCCATCACCTCTTTCAGGGTGATCGACGGCAGCAGCGCGCGCCGCTCATCGCGGGAGAAATAGGGCACCTGAGAGATCATCTGCACCGGCATAATCGCCTGCTCGTAAGCTTTCCCTTTTTCTGCGGAATCCATCATCTGGCTATACCAGGATTTCGCCTGCTCAAGCTGCTCGTCGGTGGCGGTGTAGCTGAAATAGCCTTCAAGCAATGCCTGGAAAAGCTGCGGCAGACGCTGCGTGTAGCCGTCAGCATTGAGCATTAAGCCATTGTTGGCGTTGGTTGAAAAACCAATGCCGCCCACTGCCGCCTGATTACTTAACTGGTCGAGCGCAATCCCCGCCAGATAGTCGTTCAGCGCAAACATGACCTGGTTTTTGGCGCTGTCCATCGCCTGCGGATTACGCAGGATGACGCTCACGTCTGCCTTTGGCTCGCTGGCAAAATGCTGGCTCGGGGTGTACACCACGCGCAGATCAGGCTCATCCACAATCAGCGCCGGACGGTCATATTTCTTTTCCGGTTTAATCAGTGTGAAATCGTCAGGAATATAGGGGTTTAGTTCCGGCAGCGACAGCGCAATACCCTGCGCTTTTATCTGCCAGTCGCTAAAGGTCTGCTCGCTGATTTTATTGACCTGATAAGGGGCATCAACAAAGTAAGCGGTCTTGTTGTGCGGCTCTTTCGAACTGATGTACCAGATACGCGCATTTTGCGGCGTCATCATCTCCAGACGCGCCTGAATGGCTTTCGCATCGTATTGATCGGCGATGTTCACCGCATCCAGCGTATGCGCCACCGGCACGCGGATCATGGTATCCGCCAGCCACTCGACGTAGTCCATATCACGGGTGATCGACGGGTAACGGAAGTCGAGATCAAGCACATGCGACAGCTCGTCAAAGTAGCGTTTATCCACGCCCTTATCACGTAACAGATTGAGATAGCTGAAAATAGCCGCAACCACCTCTTCGCGGTTCGCCAGGCCTTTATCGGTCAGCGTGGCGGAAATGGCTAACACACCGCTGTTGCCGTTGACTACCGGATCGGAATCCGCGCGAATGCCTTCCACCAGCCCTTGTTTTTGCAGCCAGTCAGAAAGCGTACCCGGACTACGGTTGCCAATCAGATACGTGATCAGCTCGTCGGTTTTACTGCGAAACTGGGCGCTGTTGTTGTCAATTCGGAACTCAACGCGCAGCACTTTACGCGGCAGCGCAGGAACGTAATGAATGATGACGCCCTTCTGCGCATCAGTGACAACCGGCACGGTAATTTCCGGCTTTTCGATATTCTTGTTTGGCACCCGCCCGAAGGTCTCTGCAGCAATCTTTGCCAGTTCCGGCAAAGGCTTATTGCTGTAGATAACCGCTTTCATCAGGTTGGCGGAGTAATACGTGCTGTGAAAATCGCGTAACGCCTGCTGCACCGGGTTACCCGGTTTGTCGCTTAAGGTTTCCAGATTACCGCCGGAAAAACGTGAGCCAGGGTGCGCCGGGTTGATAGTTTCCGCACTCACCTGCGCCATCCGCATCCCGTCACGGGTGCGCGCCATCGTCAGCTCAGCGTTTACCGCGTTGCGCTCGCGATCGGCATATTTTTTATCCAGCAGCGGTTCGGCAATGGCATCGGCCAGGCGATCAACAGCACCGGTAAGCGCGTCGTTCTCCACTTCCAGATAGAACGCCGTACGGTACGGCGCAGTACTGGCATTGTGGCTGCCGCCGTGCAGTTTCAGGTATTCTGCCAGACTGTCGGCCTGCGGGTATTTTTTCGACCCCATCAGACACATATGTTCAAGGTAATGCGCCAGTCCCTGATGCGCGTCCGGATCTTCCAGCGACCCCACGGGTACCACCAGCGCAGAAAGCGATTTCACCGCCTGCGGGTCGGATACCAGTAATACCACCATGCCATTATCCAGGCGAATAGCCTGATACTGGCGGGTATCTTTGTCGCTTTTACGGATGGTTTCCGCAAGGGGTTGCCAACCGGTGTCTGCCTGACTTAAGGGCGCCCAAAAGGCGACCAACAACAGTAACGCTTTGAACCAGGTGCTGCGGGGCATTCAAGAACCTCATCATTAACTTTCTTTCTGCGCAAAGACGCATTGGATGCTTCTATGAGCAGGGCAACGCATCATAAAGGAAGCATCAAAATTGCGCAATTTTTATACAATCATCACGACTGATTAAATCTGAAAAGCGGAAGCAGGTAACGTTGTGACTGCAAAATAATGGACTCCAGGGTCTCTGAGTCCAGTTGCCGCCACAGGCGCTGATACCAGATATCTTCGCCTTCGCCACGCACGACCATGTTGCCTTCATAAGCCTGCATAAACTTCACGCGGGCTTTTTGTCGCGTATCATCGTCATCTAACATGGCATCATTTGCCGCGTCATAACAGGTTTTTATCCACGCGCCGCCGCTTTCAGGTAGCACCAGCAGCGGTGCTGACATCCCTTCGCGATATCCGTCAATCAGTTGCGCCAGATAACCCAATGCCTGCTCTTGCTCCAGCGGTGGGAAACGCCACTCTCCGTCTTTTCGCAAAAACAGCCGACTTTCACCTTTTCCCCCGCAGGCACAATAGACAAGGTGTTCGAGCCAAAGTTGCACGCCTTGTGAAATGCTGATCAGCGAAGGCCGCCAGCGCAGCAGACCATCTTCCTGCACCTGCGGCAGCCAACCGGTCAACTGTACGCCGTTGCAGTGCAGATCGACCTCCAGGCTTTGGCCCGGCTGACGGCAGGCCACGACCCTGTCTGCCAGCGTCTGCATTTCCTGATGTTGAACTTCCCAGAGGATCTCGCCATAAGCCCCATACGGCAGATCCCCCGCCGCGCGGAAGCGACGGAACAGACGTTCGGCATCCTCCTGTTCGACCAGCGCATTCAGTAACTGCTGGTTGAGCTGATAACGGGTCAGCCCTTCCAGGGTAAACGGTTCGGTATCCGGGATCTCACTCTCTTCGGAGCGGAAATTAACCTGCAAGCGCTGCTGGAAAAATGCCCGTACAGGATGGGCCCAGAAGCGTTGCAGCGTTTCCAGACTCAGCATTTCTGGCATGTCAAAGGCTAACGGCTGCACAAAATCGCTATGGGCCTCTCCGCTGCGGCTTGCCGCCGGTAACCACTCGCTGGCGTAGCTCTGCTGCTCGCCGGGCAGGAAATTTTGCGCATCAAACGGCATACGGGTATGCAGTCGGGCGACATGCGCTTTGACCCGTTTCTCGCTCTCATCGCTGGTCAACGCTTCGTCACCCGGCAAATAGTGGCTTTGTCCAATGTAATCGAGCAGTTCCTGAACCAGCACGGAAGGGAAACGCTCGCTGTTATCCTGAATCGAGCGCCCGATGTAGCTGATGTAAAGCGACTGCTGGGCAGAAATTAAGGCTTCAAGGAACAGATAACGGTCGTCATCACGACGACTGCGATCCCCGCGCATTGGCTTCTGGCTCATGAGATCAAAACCGAGCGGCGCAAGCTGGCGCGGATAGACACCGTCGTTCATTCCCAACAGGCAGACAACTTTGAAGGGAATAGAACGCATCGGCATCAGAGTACAGATGTTCACCGGCCCGGCTAAAAAACGCTGGCTGATCCGCTCCTGATCCAACCGCTGCGCCAGTTCGTCACGCAGCAGCGACAGGGGGACCGCGTCATCATATTCAGCCTTCAATCCTTCATCGATCATCGCCTGCCACTGCTGCTCGATCAGCGTCATGGCCGCCTCGGTTTCAGTGTCAGGCAGGAAAAAGTCGTTGAGCATCTCACGACATACCGGCAGCCACTCTTCCAGCGGACGCGCCTGCGCCAGGCCACGACGCCAGAGATTAAGCTGCATCAGTAATGACGCCAGATGCCCCACCAGCTCGGCGATCAGTCCGCTGGATTCGTCGTAAGGCAGAACGGACTGCCACTCGCCCTGCGCACTTTCCATGGCATAGCCCAGCAGCATGCGCGTGAGGCCAAATTGCCATGTATGCTGCCCCGTTGCCGGAAGCTCCAGTTCCCGCACGTTGTCATCATCAATTCCCCAGCGAATGCCCGACTCATTGACCCACAGCCGCAAATAGCGCAGCCCTTCTTCGTTGATATTGAAGCGCGCCGCCAGCACCGGGACATCCAGCAGCGCCAGCACATCCTCAGAAACAAAGCGACTGTCAGGCAGTGACAGCAGGCTGATGAACGCCTGCAATACCGGATGCGACTGACGCGCCCGGCGGTCGGAAATGGCATAGGGCAGATAACGCTCTGCAGGGGCGCTGCCAAAAACCGCCTGAATAAACGGGCTATAACTGTCGATATCCGCCACCATTACGATGATGTCGCGCGGGGTGAGCGTTGGATCCGCCTCCAGCATCGCCAACAGACGATCGTGGAGAACTTCAACTTCACGCTGCGGGCTATGACAGATGTGGAAGGTGACGCTGGCGTCGTCCGGATCAAGGCGTCGCTTGTTGTCGCTGCGCGAATACTCTTCCAGGCTCACGCCCGCCACGGCGTGGTTTTCCAGCTCAAGGATATCGGCCTGAATGTTATGCAGCAGGTTATCCGGGGTTACGTCGACAAACGCATCGAGCTCCTGACTGTTTTCCAGTTCAGAGAGCAGATAAATATAGTCGCGTCCCAGTTTCCCCCACGAGGCCAGCATCGGGTTACCGACATCCTGTTCGCCATCGCCGTTAAACAAACTTTCGGCATTCGAATTGTCACGGAACAGCGGTAAATGACGATCTTCAAAACTATGTCGCCGTTGACGCGCCAGCAGCTTTGCCAGATACGCCGGATCTTTTATATCGCCCCAGTAGTAGCGGCAGGGATTGGTGAAGAGCAAATGAATGTCGATATGTTTGCCGAGCGCCTGCAATGCCTGTAGATACACGGGCGGCAACGCAGAGATCCCGCAGATAAACACACGGGAAGGGAGTCCTGGCGGGCAGGTGTCGGCGCTTTCCAGGGTCCGGATAAACCGTTGATAGAGATTGGCACGATGCCAGCGCGGCTGCCCCAACGCATCGGTGTATTCCACCAGCGCTTTCCACAGCGGTGCCTGCCAGCATTGCGCCTCGCCCAGCCCCTCGACTGTTCGTCCCGCTTCCCACTGGGTTAGCCATTCTGGTCGGTACACCAGATACTGATCGAAAAGATCCGCTGCGCGTGACGACAACTGGAACAGCTTACGTTTGTCGGTATCGTCCGTCAGATAGTGGCGTAACAACGCGAAGTCGTCATGATCCAGCAGTTGTGGCAGCAACGTCATCAACTTCCAGCTCATACTCTGCTTGTTGAAGGCGCTCTCTTTTGGGATTTCCGGCAGTACGCGGACGAACATATCCCAGATAAAGCTTGCCGGGAGCGGAAACTCTATGTTGGCGGCGATACCAAATTTCTGCGAAAGGGTCATCTGTAACCACTGCGCCATCCCGGTACTCTGCACCAGAATCATTTCTGGCTCAAAGGGATCGTCCAGCCGTTCGCGTTCGACGATAAACTCCATCAATGCTTCCAGCACATCCAGACGGTTTGAGTGGTAGACCCTTAACATAGAGACTCCTGACGACTAACGGTTCGGGCAATGCAGACGCGTCATTTTTCCCTGCCTGCCCTGAGGTGAAGATAGCGTAACGCTGATGCTGACACATCCCGCCTGCGTTGTCTGCATTCGGTTAACCTGCCAGTTAACAGGTGGCGAAAACGAACGCAGTTGCGTCTGTTGCCAGCCCTGCCGCCAGAGCTGAAGATACTGACCTCTGATGAAAAAACTGTTCATCAGCGCGCGCTGATACCCGGAAAGCGCCGTCACCACCATCACCATGAGGACCATCGCCAGTATGACTTCCGGCAAGCTAAACCCACGCTGTCGGCTCAGGGGATCTGGCATAGTGCGACCTCCCTTAGCGGACAGAAATCGCTCCAGCCATGAGGAGAAAAAACGACGCGTTCCTCCTTTTGTTCGCCTTCTCGCCATACGGACGTTCCCTGATAGTTGGCAACAAGCAACGCGCGACCGTCAGCGAGCCTGCGCAGGCAGACAGGGACATTGTCCTCGCCATAATACCGACACGGTTGTTCTGAGCTGACCGACCATTGCTGCATCCTGCCCCACTCCATGGCTGACTGCACGACAGCCTGGCGCTGTAAAGCCTGACTTTCTATCGCTACCCGTGAAGCAAAACTGCTCTGCTGCTGATTAACGCCCTGCAACAAGAGGCTGCCGAGGACCAACAGCAGCAGAACCAGCGCCAGAGAGGAGACGCCCCGCTCGCGATTCATAAATTAAAGCCACTGACGCTGTAGCGCGCGTCAGCCACGGTTTGCGGATCGGCCCGACTGCTGCCGCGCAAATGTAAGGTCAGTTCGGGCGCAAAACCCGCGATATCCTGGCGCGTGACTTCAAATGCCGTAATCTGCACAACGTCAGGATCGGTCATTTTATCCCATCCTTTTCCGCTGCACGTTTTCGCGCCGCGCAGCGTCTCCAGTACCTTGTCATTCAGACGAAATCCGGTTTGTTCAGCCTCTTTTGCCGGCTCACTTTCCCAGATGCCATTCGCATTTGCGTCCCACTGTACGATAACGCACTGGCCAGACTCGGCAATGCTTACCCCTTCGCCGCTACAACTACCGTGACAATAGCCCGCGCGTTGAAGGTGTTTTGCGACGGTATACACGCGCTGCCACACGTCATCTTCCAGCGCGAGCTTGCGGGTCTGCTGCAAAATATCGCGCTGTAACGCCGGTAAAAACCGGGCGGCCCCCAACAACAGTACGCTACTGATTGCCATCGCAATTAACACCTCAAGCAGAGAAAAACCGCGTTCACTCACTGGCAGCCCTGGGTATCGTCGCGCTCGCACAGGCGAATGCGTCCCCAGGGCGAAACCACCACCCGCCACTCCCCTGCCGTATTTTTCAGGCGAATATTCCCCGGCCACGCGGTATTGCGTTGACCATAAAACGCCAGCGAGGCGGTGATCCCGACGAGGTCGACATCGCGCCAGAGCGGCACAAAAACGAGCGCAGAGCGCGGCGTACAGGTATTTCGTGAGGCTGTCGAACTGACAAGACACCATGACGCGTCCTCCCTGATGGCGGTAATGATGTGGTCGCGATTATGCCAGTTGGCGTCCTCCCGTAGCTGCAGCAAGAAATCGCGCAGCTGACAGGCGGTCTGCCAGAGATGTTGCTGTTGCTGCCACTGCTGCCAGCCGTAGAGTCCTGTTGCACTCAGGCTGACAATAATAAGCATCGCGACCAGCGTTTCGATGAGCGTATAGCCCTGTTGTGTATTCATGGCGGCAGTATGACGCGTCGGGAAGTTAAAACGAGGCGAGAATTCAGGTTTTTCGGCGCGTTACGAGGGAAATTTACCCTGTTGCAGCAGGTTGCAACATTTCAGGAATCCACGCCGAAAAACCAAAACTGGGGTAAAAAAAACCGACGCGCAATGGCGTCGGCTATGACAGGATAAGGCCAGTTTAGATAGCAACCGGCGCTTTAATCCCCGGATGCGGGTCGTAGCCTTCGATTTCAAAATCGTCGAAGCGGTAGTCGAAGAGAGAATCGGGTTTACGTTTGATCACTAGCTTCGGCAGCGCGCGCGGCTCGCGAGTCAGTTGCAGGTGCGTCTGCTCCATGTGGTTGCTGTACAGATGCGTGTCACCGCCGGTCCAGACGAAGTCGCCAACCTCCAGATCGCACTGCTGCGCCATCATGTGTACCAGCAGAGCGTAGCTGGCGATGTTAAACGGCAGACCGAGGAACACGTCACAGGAGCGCTGATACAGCTGGCAGGAGAGCTTGCCGTCCGCGACATAGAACTGGAAAAACGCGTGGCACGGTGCCAGCGCCATTTTGTCCAGTTCGCCGACGTTCCACGCCGAAACGATAATACGGCGCGAATCGGGATCATTTTTCAACTGGTTCAGCACGGTCGCGATCTGGTCAATGTGGCGACCGTCCGGCGTCGGCCAGGCACGCCACTGTTTACCGTATACCGGGCCCAGATTGCCGTTTTCATCCGCCCATTCGTCCCAGATGGTGACGTTATTTTCGTGCAGATAGGCCACGTTGGTGTCACCTTGCAGGAACCACAGCAGTTCGTGGATGATGGAGCGCAGGTGGCAACGTTTTGTCGTCACCAGCGGGAATCCTTCCTGCAGGTTAAAACGCATCTGATGACCAAAAATGGAAAGCGTTCCGGTTCCGGTGCGGTCGTTTTTCTGTGTGCCTTCATCCAGCACTTTTTGCATCAGTTCTAAATACTGTTTCATGGTTCCTCAGGAAACGTGTTGCTGTGGGCGACGGCGATAGGCCCACATCATCATGACAACACCAGCGACAATCATCGGAATCGAGAGGATCTGTCCCATGCTGATGTACTGTACCCATTCGCCGGTGAACTGCTGATCCGGCTGACGGAAGAATTCAACGATGATACGAAACGCGCCGTAGCCAATCAAAAACAGTCCGGAGACGGAGCCCATCGGGCGCGGTTTACGAATAAACAGGTTAAGAATGATAAACAACACGACCCCCTCCAGCGCCATCTCATAGAGTTGGGAGGCGTGGCGTGGCAAGGAGCCGTAGGTATCGAATATGGATTGCCATTGCGGGTTGGTTTGCAGCAGCAGAATATCTTCGGTGCGTGACCCTGGGAACAACATGGAATAAGAGAAATTCGGGTCGACACGGCCCCACAGTTCGCCGTTGATAAAGTTGCCCAGACGCCCGGCCCCCAGGCCAAAGGGGATCAGCGGAGCAATGAAATCAGAGACCTGGAAGAAACTGCGCTTCGTGCGTTTGGCGAAAATAATCATCACCAGAATCACGCCAATCAGGCCACCGTGGAAGGACATGCCCCCGTCCCAGACGCGGAACAGGTAGAGCGGATTATCCAGGAACAGCGGGAAGTTATAGAACAGCACGTAGCCAATACGCCCACCGAGGAAGACCCCGAGGAAACCTGCGTAGAGTAAGTTTTCGACTTCAGTCTTCGTCCAGCCACTGCCAGGGCGATTGGCACGGCGCGTCGCCAGCCACATCGCGAAAATGAAGCCCACCAGATACATTAAGCCGTACCAGCGAAGTGCAACGGGCCCAATTGAGAAAATGACCGGATCGAATTCCGGAAAATGCAGATAGCTACTGGTCATCTGTCACCACAAGTTCTTGTTATTCCGCTGAAAAGACTCAGCGAGCGATATGCGCACCCACTGCTTACAGGCGCTCCAAAGGAGCGAATGATAGCATAAGGGGGTTAACGAGGCTGCGCAGAAGATGTAAAAGATCTGTATAGCGCTTTTACATCCCTCCACGGATCAGACCGCCCATCCCGCGACGCTCCATAAACGCCGCCACCTGATGGCGCACTTCCGTTGCCAGTTGCGCCTCAAGGCTACGCTGGGCAAGCGTTTTTGCCTCTTCGTAATCAATGCGGCGCAGCAGGTATTTCACGCGCGCCACAGAGCGACCGTTCATTGAGAGATGGCGGAAACCCAGCCCAATCAGGATGGTCACACACATCGGATCGCCCGCCATTTCGCCACACACGCGCAGGTCGATATCGCTGCGCTCTGCTTCCTGCGCAATCATCGATAGCGCACGTAACATCCCCGGATGCAGGCTGTCGTAGATGCTGGCGACGCGCGTATTATTGCGATCCACCGCCAGCACGTACTGGGTCAGATCGTTCGTGCCGACGGAGATAAAATCAACGCGACTTGCCAGATTCGGCAGCATAAAGACCATCGACGGCACTTCAAGCATGATGCCGATACGCGGTTTCGGGATCGCGTAACCGATCATCTCTTCCACTTCGCGCCCGGCACGTTCAATCAGGCGGCGTGCTTCATCCACCTCGTCGATACTGGT
Source organism: Citrobacter amalonaticus Y19 (assembly GCF_000981805.1). Classification (NCBI taxonomy): domain Bacteria; kingdom Pseudomonadati; phylum Pseudomonadota; class Gammaproteobacteria; order Enterobacterales; family Enterobacteriaceae; genus Citrobacter; species Citrobacter amalonaticus. The sequence continues at coordinate 3,335,961 of NZ_CP011132.1, forward strand.
TACCATCGGCAGCAGAATACTCAGATTACCCGTCGCCGCATTGGCGCGCAGCATCGCGCGAACCTGAACCAGGAAGATCTCTGGCTGATCGAGCGTAATGCGGATCCCTCGCCAGCCCAGGCAGGGATTCTCCTCGCTGATTGGCATGTACGGCAACTGTTTGTCCGCGCCAACGTCCAGCGTTCGTAGCGTCACCGGCTTGTCGTTAAACATCTGCAACATACCCTGATACTGCGCCACCTGCTCCTCTTCAGAAGGAAAACCGCTTTGCAGCATAAAGGGTATTTCGGTGCGGTACAGGCCAATCCCGTCGATACGACTGCCCAGTTTTTCTTCATGCTCCGGGCTAAGCCCCGCATTCAGCATGACCTTAACCCGTTCGCCGCTTTTCAGTTGTGCAGGTAAATTGACGTCATCTTCCGCCAGACGGCTGAGTTCGTTCTCTTCACTGATAAGCCGCTGATATTCCTGGATCAATACCGGTTCGGGATCGACCAGCAGCTCACCGCGATAGCCATCGACCACCAGCGTACGCCGGTGCAGCACCGACGGCTGGATATCAGCCCCCATCACGGTGGGAATACCCAACGCACGCACCATGATGGCAGCATGAGAGTTGGCCGCCCCGTCACGGACAACAACCCCTGCCAGTCGGTCCTGCGGCAGTTCCGCCAGCGTCGTGGCGGAGAGTTCGTCAGCGACCAGCACGAAGCGTTCTGGCCAGGCATTTGGCCCTTGTACGGAATCATCAAGATGAAACAACAGGCGCTGGCCCAGCGCACGCAGATCGCCCGCACGCTCTTTGAGGTAGTTGTCACTCAGCGCGGCAAACTGTTCAGCAAACTTTTCGATGATCGTTTTGACCGCCCACTCCGCCACCGAGCCGTTATCAACTTCGGTAAACAGCTCGCGTCGCAGGCGGGCATCGGAAAGCAGGTGCGAATAGAGATCGAATATCGCGGCGGTCTCTTTCTGCGCGCCAGCGGCAAACCGCTTGCTGTAACGGCGAAACTCATTTGCCGCCTCTTCCAGCGCGCCGGTCAGGCGCTCACGCTCCAGCGCAGGATCCAGCGTCGAGGCCTGATACACCTGCTCCATCAGCGGCAGCGTCGCATCCTGCCAGCCTTCTGCTATCGCCACGCCCGGCGCCGCCGGTAATGCACGAATACGCGTCTGGCGATACTGGCCAAACAGAGCGGTAAGCTGAGATTGTGACAGGATTGCCGCCATCTGCGTGGCGAGCGTCACGAGGAAGGATTCTTCGCTTTCATCATACTGGCGCAGTTCGCGCTGCTGTACGACGAGGACACCCAGCAGTTGACGACGCTGAATGATCGGCACCCCGAGGAAGGCACGGAAGCGCTCTTCTTTTACCGAGGGGATGTATTTAAAACTGGGATGTTTTTGCGCATCGGCGAGGTTGATAGGTTCCGCCAGCCTGCCAACCAGGCCGACGATACCTTCATCAAACGCGAGTGCGACAGTTCGACCACGCGGTTTTTTAAGCCCCCGCGTCGCCATGAGGTAATAACAACGCCGGTCATGATCGGCCAGATAAACCGAGCAGACCTCTGTATCCATCGCAAGACAGATGTCAGTAACCAGAATATTCAGCGCTTCATTAAGACGCGGAGCACTGGCCACCTTTTCGACTATTTCGCGCAGGCGGGTGAGCATAATTTGCGTGGCTTAACCTCTTTTACGTCGATAAGCAGGTGTACTTTGCGGCTTCGGCGCCGCTTCCTGAAGCGCCATCACAACACTTGCGAACTCTTTCATCACCCTGCGATAGACATCGCGTTTAAATGAAACCACTTGCCGAACCGGGTACCAGTAACTTACCCAGCGCCAGCCGTCAAACTCAGGAGTGCTGCTGGTTTGCATATTGACTTCCGCGTCCCCGCTCATCAACTGCAAAAGAAACCACTTTTGTTTCTGGCCGATACACACCGGCTTTGTATCCCAACGCACCAAACGTTTTGGTAACTTGTAACGCAACCAGTTGCGAGTAGAGGCAAGGATTCGCACATCTTTACGGCTTAACCCTACTTCTTCAAACAGTTCCCGGTACATCGCCTGTTCTGCTGATTCTCCTGGGTTTATCCCACCCTGTGGGAACTGCCAGGAGTGCTGACCAAACCGCCGGGCCCACATCACCTGCCCCTGACGATTACAAATTACGATACCTACATTTGGGCGGTAGCCATCGTCATCAATCACCGGACTACCTCAATATAAACCTTATATGAGAATGATTGTTTCACACTCCTGACAGACGGTAAACCACTGAGTTAAAGCGGTGTGCATCTAATAACAATTGAATAACCCACAGTTAAAGACAAAGTTATAAACAGACACTCACCCATTTGGGCGATTTTATTCACCTTTTCTGTGGATAGAGTTGTGAAGAAGTACGGAATTACTCCGGGAAAAACCGGTACAGTCTGAATAACCAGCCGTCAGGATGAAAAAAATATTTTCTTATATTCATGAGGTTATCCTGACATTTTGCCTGTTATCAGGCAAAAAGGTGACAAACATCACACTGACGATCCTCAGGCTGATGAAAGATCGAACAGTGCCGACTTTATCCACAGATTGTGCCAATAAGTTAGACACAAATTGTGTGAAAATTCGATTTTCGTCGCACGTCAAGGCTGTAAATGGAAACAGTAGTCGTGGTTTTTCACAGTTATCCCATCTTTCTGTGGATAACATGGTGTAAGATCCTGTTTAAATTCAGTGACCAGAAATGGAAAACCCGTTCTGACGTTGCGCAACACGTTATGCCGGAAACTAAAAATCAATATAAATCATGGCATTGAATATCGCATGTGGAAAACGATAAACTTCTTTCCCACGGTATAAAATCCTTGTTCATTTTTTCACCTAAGGTATGACGCATGTCCGGACTCCATCCTTTACGCTTTCCGCCGGAATCTGAAGCCCTTCTGCTCCAGCAGGCGCAGCAGCTTTCGGGCTATTCGTTAGGTGAACTGGCAGCGCTGGCGGGCATCGTTGCGCCGAAAGATCTCAAACGGGACAAAGGCTGGATCGGCGTGTTGCTGGAACTCTGGCTGGGGGCCAGCGCCGGAAGTAAGCCTGAGCAGGATTTCGCCGCGCTCGGCGTTGAGTTGAAAACCATTCCTGTCGATAGCCTCGGGCGACCGCTCGAAACCACCTTTGTCTGCGTCGCGCCGTTGACGGGAAACAGCGGCGTGACGTGGGAAACCAGCCACGTACGGCATAAGCTGAAGCGAGTCCTGTGGATCCCGGTGGAAGGCGAGCGCAGTATTCCTCTCGCACAACGGCGGGTAGGATCGCCGGTGCTGTGGAGTCCAGATGAAGAAGAAGACCGTCAGTTGCGTCTGGACTGGGAAGAACTAATGGACATGATTGTGCTCGGTCAGGTTGAACGCATCACCGCCCGGCATGGCGAATTTTTACAACTGCGACCGAAGGCGGCAAACGCCAAAGCGCTCACCGAGGCCATCGGTGCCCAGGGCGAGCCAATACTGACGCTGCCGCGGGGTTTTTATCTGAAAAAGAACTTCACGCGCGCCCTGCTGGAACGCCACTTTTTGTTACAACAGCGTTAGACTTTCGCCTGCCGCCCGGGAAGCATATAATTGGCGTTTCTTTTTTGGCAGGACTTTGTTCAATGTTATTTGCATGGATAACCGATCCTAACGCCTGGCTTGCGCTCGGTACGCTGACGCTGCTGGAGATCGTGCTTGGGATCGATAATATTATTTTCCTCTCTCTGGTGGTTGCAAAACTCCCGACAGCACAACGCGCACACGCCCGACGCCTCGGTCTGGCGGCAGCGATGATCATGCGACTGGCGCTGCTGGCCTCCATCGCCTGGGTGACCCGGCTGACCAATCCGCTGTTTGACATGTTTGGGGAAGCCATTTCCGCCCGCGACCTGATCCTTCTGCTCGGTGGATTGTTCCTGATCTGGAAAGCGAGTAAGGAGATCCACGAATCCATTGAAGGTGAAGAAGAAGGGATGAATATGCGCGTCACCTCCTTTCTGGGGGCGATCGTGCAGATCATGCTGCTCGACATCATCTTTAGTCTGGACTCGGTGATCACGGCGGTCGGCTTGTCCGATCACTTGTTCATTATGATGGCGGCGGTGGTGATTGCTGTTGGCGTGATGATGTTTGCAGCGCGTCCTATTGGCGAGTTTGTCGACCGACACCCGTCCGTGAAGATGCTGGCGCTGTCGTTTCTGATTCTGGTGGGTTTCACGCTGATACTGGAAAGCTTCGACGTTCACGTGCCGAAGGGTTACATCTATTTTGCCATGTTCTTCTCGATTGCGGTCGAGAGCCTGAACCTGTTGCGGAACAAAAAAAACCGCTGTAATTGCCTTTTTCGCTCCCTGTGGGGAGCGAAATTCTTTCCTTCTCTCCTCTCAGTTTAAGATTTTCCTGCTTTTCCTGCCCATAACGTCAGGCTATTACTAGACTATTATCAGACGCAGGCCACGTGAGGATAAATGGATGAAAAAATGGGCAGTGATAATTTCCGCAGTTGGACTGGCTTTTGCTGTTTCCGGCTGTAGTAGCGACTATGTGATGGCGACCAAAGATGGTCGGATGATCCTGACCGACGGGAAACCCGAAATTGACGATGATACCGGTCTGGTGAGCTACCACGACCAGCAGGGCAACGCCATGCAAATTAACCGTGACGAGGTTTCTCAGATCATTGAACGTTGAGGGTTGAGGTCAGCCACGCTGCTGGCCTTAACAATTTTTCTTCCCTTTTTCCCTTCCCTCAGCCATTTTTATAATCCTTATGTCGTGATTATAAAAAGGAAACGGCTATGCAATATCACCGTATACCCCACAGCTCGCTTGAAGTTAGTACACTGGGGCTGGGCACAATGACGTTTGGTGAACAAAATAGCGAAGCCGACGCACATGCACAGCTCAACTATGCCGTCGCCAACGGCATTAACCTGATCGACGTGGCCGAAATGTACCCGGTCCCGCCGCGCCCGGAAACCCAGGGGCTCACCGAAACTTACGTCGGAAACTGGCTGGCCAAACAGGGCAACCGTGAAAAACTGATTGTCGCCTCCAAGGTCAGCGGCCCGTCGCGTAATAACGACAACAGCATTCGTCCGAACCAGGCACTGGATCGCAAGAACATCCGCGAAGCGCTGCACGACAGCCTGAAGCGTCTACAGACCGATTATCTGGATCTCTACCAGGTTCACTGGCCGCAGCGCCCGACCAACTGTTTTGGCAAGCTCGGTTATAGCTGGACCGACGCCGCGCCGGTGGTGTCGCTGCTGGATACGCTGGATGCGCTGGCCGAGTTTCAGCGCGCGGGTAAGATTCGCTACATCGGCGTCTCAAATGAAACGGCCTTTGGCGTCATGCGCTATCTGCATCTGGCGGATAAGCATGACCTGCCGCGTATTGTCACCATCCAGAATCCTTACAGCCTGGTCAACCGTAGTTTTGAAGTGGGACTGGCGGAAGTGAGCCAGTATGAAGGCGTCGAACTGCTGGCCTATTCCTGTCTGGGATTTGGCACGCTGACCGGTAAATACCTGAACGGTGCGAAACCGGCCGGGGCGCGCAATACGCTGTTTAGTCGTTTTACCCGCTACAGCGGCGAGCAGACGCAAAAAGCCGTGGCCGCGTATGTGGAGATAGCCAGACGCCATAACCTCGATCCGGCGCAGATGGCGCTGGCATTCGTTCGTCGTCAGCCGTTTGTTGCCAGTACGCTGCTTGGCGCCACCACGATGGAACAGCTGAAAACCAACGTTGAGAGCTTACATCTGCAATTAAGCGAAGAGGTGTTGGCGGAAATTGAAGCGGTGCATCAGGTTTACACCTATCCTGCACCGTAACAGACGCGCGCCGGAGGATATTCCGGCGCGTTGATTATGCCTGACGGCGCTGCCAGATCCACAGCGCCGCAATGGCCAGCGCGAACAGACCGCCAAAACCGATCCCCACGGCAATGACCGGGATCCCTACCCACACCGCCAGCGAGTAGAGCCCCAGCATCAACAGCATCGCGCTGTTCTCACCGAGGTTCTGTACCGCGATAGCATTACCCGCGCCGACGCTCTTCTTACCGCGCTCCTGCAACAGCGCATTCAGCGGTACCACAAAGAAACCACCCAGTACGCCGATCAGCATCAGCAGCGCATAAGCAGGTAGCAGCGCGTGTTGCAGAGAAAAAATCAGCACGACGACGCCAATCAGGATCCCCGCAGGCATGCAGCGCACCACGGTATCCAGCGTCACCAGTCTGGCAGCGGCCCCCGCCCCGGCCACAATACCGATCGCGACCATCGCGTTAAGATAGGTTGGCGTGGCGTTATCGGTAATACCTAACGCCACCGGCACCCACAGCACCAGCAGGAAACGCAGCGTCACCCCCGCGCCCCAGAACAGACTGGTGCCCACCAGCGAGAAACGTGTTTCGCCGTTGCGCCACAGAGAAACACAGGCGCAGAAGAAACTGCGGGTCATTTTCGCCAGATGCCAGGACTGCCCAGGACGCGCGGCGGGCAGTTTGGGAATAGAGAGGTTTGCCACCACGGCACCGGCGTAGGCCAGCGCACAGGCGACCAGTGCAGCAATGACATGCCAGTCGGCCAGCACCCCACCCGCCACCGAGCCAAGCAGGATCGCCGCAATGGTGGATGCTTCCATCAGACCGTTAGCTTTCACCAGCTTATCGCCGGTCGTCAGTTCACCCAGAATACCGTATTTGGCCGGTGAGTAAGCCGCTGCGCCAACCCCCACCAGCGTATAGCCGATAAACGGATTGAAGCCAAAGCAGATGCTTGCCGCCCCCAGCAGTTTCAGGCCGTTGGCGAACATCATCACCCGGCCTTTGGCAAAGCTGTCAGCGACCTGACCCACAAACGGCGCAAACAGGATGTAAGCGCCCACAAACACCATTTGCAGAATCGGCTGACTCCAGTCCGGATAGAACTGCTCCTTCAGCAGCGCCAGCGTGGCAAACAGCAGGGCGTTATCGCCAAACGCCGAGAGAAACTGCGCCGCGATAACCGACATCATTCCTTTCGACCAGACAGAGGTATTGGTATGTACTGACTCAGGCATTTTGTTTTTCCGGATCATCAACCCAGCTTTTCAGCGTCACGAAATCCGGCTTACCGCTGCCGAGTAACGGGAGTTGTTTCAGGTAACGGATATCGCGCGGCACCGCCAGTTCCGGGATGCCGTGCGCGCGGGCGTACTGCTGTAAAACGTCACGCGTCAGTTCGCTGTCGGTGGTAAAGAGCACCAGCGCTTCGCCTTTGCTGGCATCACTCTTGATAGCCGTTGCATGCATTTTCTCCGGCGACACGCCGAGCGCCAGCTGCTCCACCATCTCCAGTGAGACCATCTCGCCGGCAATTTTCGCAAAGCGTTTGGCGCGTCCCTGAATCTGCACGAATCCCTGTTCATCAAAGCGCACGATATCACCGGTGTCATACCAGCCGCGCTCCAGTTCTCCCGCGGCATTTTCCGCCGCCGGCACTTCCAGCACGCCCGGTTTTTCCACGCGCAGGTAACCGTTCATGATGTTTGGCCCTTTCAGTTGCAAACGACCGCCTTCTTCAATGCCGGGGATAGCCAGCAGGCGCGCATCCATGCCGGGCAGGATCCGCCCAACGGTACCGGGCTTCGCTGCCATCGGGACGTTAATCGACACCACCGGCGCGCATTCCGTCACGCCGTAACCTTCGAGAATGCGCAGACCAAACTTGTCCTGCCAGAGCTGTTTTGTACTCTCCTGGAGTTTTTCCGCTCCCGCCACCACATAGCGCAGGCGATAAAAATCATACGGATTGGCAAAGCGCGCATAGTTCCCGAGGAACGTGGAGGTGCCGAACAGCACCGTGCAGTTCCGGTCGTAAACCAGTTCCGGCACAATGCGATAATGCAGCGGACTGGGGTAGAGGAACACGTCAGCGCCGGTGAGCAACGGCGTAAACAGCCCCACCGTCAGGCCGAAGGAGTGAAACAGCGGCAGCGCCGACATAAAGCGGTCATTGGCGGTGAAGTCAGCAATGGTTTTGATCTGCTCGACGTTAGCCAGCAGGCTCTTGTGGCTATGCACCACGCCCTTTGGATGGCCTTCAGAGCCCGAGGTAAAGAGGATCACCGCCGCCTCTTCCGGCTGCTGTTTGACCTGCGCCCGATGCGGCATCAGCAGGTGCGCAAAGATCCACAGCTTGTCTGCCGTGGTCACATCAGCTTTGAGATCTTCCAGATAGACCCAGCGAACCTGCGTCAGTTGCTCCGGCAGGTGCCAGAGTTTGCCTTTATCCAGGAACTGACGGGAGGTAAAAATGGTTTTGATATCCGCGGCGGTGATGGCGCTGGTCAGCCCTTTGACGCCCGCCGTGTAGTTCATCATTGCCGGGATACGACGGCGAGACACCGCGCCGAAAATCACCGCCGCGCTGATGGCTGCATTCGGCAGCATCAGGCCAATTTTTTCGCCTTCAGCGCTGTATTTCTCCAGAATACGCCCGACAAACAGCGTCTTAGTGAGCAACTGTCGGTAGCTTTCCGGCTTGAAGTTGATGTCTTCGATACAGTGTTTACCTGCGCCATAGCGATGCTTCGCCGCCAGCAGCGATTCATACAGCGTTTCGCGTGGGCGCACCGCCATTCGCGCTTCCATCATTTTTTGATGCAGCATTTCGCCCGCAATTTTACGACGATCGCGTGCGCTCGGCGCGTCGGGCATAGGCAGATGGGTTGGCGGTAAAATATGCAGATGGATCTGCGGGAAGAATCGACGTTTCACCAGCCCTTTCAGGCGACTAAAATGGGTGAGCTCAGCCCCTTCAATTCGTACCGGCACCAGCGTCGCGCCGGATTTCGCGGCGACAAATCCGGCACCGTCGTAGATTTTCATTAGCGAGCCGCTTACCGAAATGCGCCCCTCCGGGAAAATCACCACCGGTCGCCCCTGCTCGATCAGACGAACCAGATGTTTAATCGCCATCGGCTTCGTCGGATCGAGCGGCACAAAATCAATCAGCGAGGTTAACCAGCGCATGTACCACTTCTGGCTAATCGAGGTGTAGACCGCAAACACCGGGCGTACCGGTAGAAACAACGCCAGCAGAATACCGTCGATGAAAGAGACGTGGTTGGGGGTGATTAAGACGCGCTCTCCTTGCAACGCCTGCATATCCCCCGTCACGCGTACCCGGTAGAGCACACGGCACAGGTTACGGAAAAAGCCAAATAACATTTCAACTCCCTTTGCGCACGATTCGGTAAAATAATGGTGGCAGATTACACGAACAAGGCAACAGGAGCGACAGTAAAGTCGGGGCGAAAAAAAACCTGCGCATCCGCGCAGGTTGGTGCAAGAGACAGAGTACGAAGAGCGTACCGAATAATCTCACCAATCAATACCTCTGGGATCTTGATTGTGGTCGGTACGTGACCGCTTCGCCAGCGAGAAAACGCAAAGGAATGAAGGGAAATGCAACCAGTTGTGTAAATTATCGCTTACTGTTACAGATTGCGGAAATCGCAAAAAAAAACCTGCGCAACTGGCGCAGGTTGGTGTAATTCGTGTGCTCAACCCGAAAGTTGACTTCACCTATCAATACCTCTGGGATCTCAACTTTATCAAGCCGCCAGGAAACGTCGCCAGCGAACAATCGCAACAGCCCTTCGCAAAGTGTAACTAATGGTTTGCATCTTTCGATTTTTGTCTTAATTCCGAGGGTGTTGCTCACATTTGCCGCGTCGTAACAGGCAATCTGCTTGAACCAGCAGACGTTTTCCGTAACACTGACTGAATGTAAGCGTTTACCCACAATAGGTACTGTCATGGCGACCATAAAGGATGTAGCCCGACTGGCTGGTGTATCAGTCGCCACCGTTTCCCGCGTCATCAACGATTCCCCCAAAGCCAGCGAGGCGTCGCGCCTGGCGGTGACCAGTGCGATGGAGTCACTCAGCTACCATCCCAACGCCAACGCGCGTGCGCTGGCGCAGCAGTCCACCGAGACCATAGGTCTGGTGGTTGGCGATGTTTCCGACCCTTTTTTCGGCGCGATGGTGAAAGCCGTGGAGCAAGTCTCCTATAACACCGGCAATTTTTTACTGATTGGCAACGGCTACCATAATGAACAAAAAGAGCGTCAGGCGATCGAGCAGCTCATTCGTCACCGCTGCGCCGCGCTTGTCGTTCACGCCAAGATGATCCCGGATGCCGATCTGGCGTCATTAATGAAGCAAATTCCCGGCATGGTGCTGATCAACCGGATCCTGCCTGGTTTCGAACAACGCTGCGTGGCGCTGGATGACCGCTACGGCGCCTGGCTGGCGACTCGTCACCTGATCCAACAGGGCCACACTCGCATTGGCTATCTCTGCTCGAATCACTCCATTTCGGATGCGGAAGATCGTCTTAAAGGCTATTACGATGCCCTTGAAGAGAGCCATCTCCCGGTGAACGATCGCCTTGTGACGTTTGGCGAACCGGATGAGAGCGGCGGAGAGCAGGCGATGACCGAACTGCTGGGTCGCGGCAGAAACTTCACTGCAGTAGCCTGTTATAACGACTCCATGGCCGCAGGCGCAATGGGCGTGTTGAATGATAACGGTGTGGACGTCCCGGCGGAGATCTCGCTGATAGGCTTTGATGATGTGCTGGTTTCACGTTACGTTCGCCCGCGACTGACCACCGTGCGTTATCCCATCGTGACGATGGCAACGCAGGCCGCAGAGCTGGCGCTCGCGCTGGCGGAAAAGCGCCCGCTGCCGGATGTCATCCATGTCTTCAGCCCGACGCTGGTCCGCCGCCATTCCGTGACGACGCCAGTGGAGTCGGGCAATGCGCCATCAAACGAGTAATCAGGAACGCGTCATGATAACAATGCTGGATGTTTCCCGTCGTGCCGGTGTCTCGAAAGCCACCGTTTCTCGCGTGCTGAACGGCACCGGTCAGGTTAAAGAGAGTACACGTCAGAAAGTGTTTAAGGCGATGCAAGCGCTGGATTATCGTCCAAACTTTCTGGCTCGCTCGCTGGCGAACCGAACCAGCAACAGCATTGGACTGGTGGTGTCGACCTTTGATGGTTTCTACTTTGGCCGCCTGCTACAGCAGGCCTCACGGCAGACTGAATCTCACGGCAAGCAGTTGATTGTCACCGATGGTCACGATACGCCGGAGCGCGAACAAGAAGCGGTGCAGATGCTGGCTGACCGGCAGTGTGACGCCATCATTCTCTACACCCGCTATATGAGCGAAAAGGCGATTCTGGCGCTGGCGGATTCGATTACGATGCCGTTGATTATCATCAACCGCGACGTCAGCCTCGCCCGCGAACGCGCCATCTTTTTTGAACAGGAAGACGCGGCATTTCAGGCGGTGGACTACCTGATTTCCCAAGGGCACCGCGAGATCGCCTGTATTACCGTGCCGGGACACACGCCGACCGGGAAGTCACGTCTGATGGGCTATCGTAAGGCGCTGGAGAAAAACGGTATCGCCTGGGATCCGGCGAAGGTGAAGTATGGCGATTCCAGCATGACGCGCGGCTATGACGCCTGTAATGAACTGCTTCAGGAAGGAGTGACGTTCAGCGCCCTGTTCGCCTGTAACGACGATATGGCGCTGGGCGCATCGAAAGCCCTGCATCAGGCCGGGCTTAACATTCCGCAGGATGTGTCGCTGTTTGGGTTTGACGATGCGCCGAGTGCAAAATGGCTTGAGCCGGGACTGTCGACGGTTTATCTCCCCATCGACACGATGATCACCACCGCAATCGACCAGGCGATCCGCATGGTCAATGGCGAAGACGTTGAACCGATCCCGCCTTTTACCGGCACGCTGGTCTTGCGCGACTCGGTGACCACCGGCCCCTGGTTTGGCTTAAAATAACTCCAGCGCTAACAGCTCTTCAATGGTCTGGCGACGGCGAATCAGTCGCGCCTGACCGTTGTCAAATAGCACCTCCGGCAGCAGCGGACGGCTGTTGTAATTCGACGACATCGACGCACCGTACGCGCCGGTATCATGCAGTACCAGGTAATCTCCCGGTGCCACCACCGGCAGCGCGCGGGTCTCCACCTTGCCGCCCTCCTGTTGGGTAAAGACGTCGCCCGATTCACACAGCGGTCCTGCGACGACCGTGTCAACCTGCGGTGCATTTTCCAGTGAGCGACCATCCGCCGCCAGCGCGGTAATATGGTGATAACTGCCGTACATCGCCGGGCGCATCAGATCGTTAAAACCCGCATCCACCAGCACGAAATGGCGACTGCCCATCTGCTTCACGCTGCGAACCTGGGTGACCAGCACGCCTGACTGAGCAACGAGAAAACGTCCAGGCTCAATTTCCAGCTTCACATGATGCCCCAGATGACGGGCGATCTGCTCGCGCGCGGCGTTCCACAGGCCAAAATAATGCCGGGTGTCCACCGCCTCTTCGTCATCGTGATAAGGAATCGACAGGCCGCCACCAGCGGAGATCGCCTCCAGATCCTGACCAAAATCAACCACCTGACTCACCATCGCGCCGCACACCTGCTCCAGATGGCCATAGTCAACGCCTGAACCAATGTGCATGTGAATACCGACAAGCTTCAGTTGATGACGCTGCATCACCGCCAGCGCCTGCGGCAAATCGGTATGCCAGATGCCGTGTTTACTGTTTTCGCCGCCGGTATTGGTTTTCTGGCTGTGACCATGACCAAAGCCCGGATTAACGCGCAGCCAGACGCGATGGCCCGGCGAGACGTGCCCAAGCTGATCGAGCATATCGACAGAACCGGCGTTGACCGGAATGCGCAATTCGCTGACGCGGGCCAGCGTAGCGCTATCAATCACATCGGCGGTAAAAACGATGTCATCCGGATGCGTTTGCGGATCGTATCCCGCCGCCAGCGCACGCTCGATTTCGCCTAATGACACGGAGTCCACTTTAACGCCCTGCTCACGCATTAAACGCAAAATATGAATATTGGAGCAGGCCTTCTGCGCGAAGCGCACCACATCAAACTGCTGTAACGCCGCAATCTGGCGACGAACGATCTGTGCGTCGTAAACCCAGACCGGACAGCCAAATTCAGCCGGCAACCTGAGCAGGTTTTCCGCGGTGAGATCGGTATCGGTGCAATACAGTGAATGAGGCATAACGGGCTCCGGACATGACGTTTTTTATCATTACGCCACAGTGCGAAGAGAATAAAAAATATCGTTTTATATCGACTCTATGCAAAAATGATATGGATTGAATCAAACGAGGTGACTATGGCTGCCGTTAACTTACGTCATATTGAAATTTTTCATGCGGTCATGACCGCCGGAAACCTGACCGAAGCCGCGCGGTTGCTGCATACGTCACAGCCCACCGTCAGTCGCGAACTGGCACGCTTTGAAAAAGTGCTGGGATTAACGCTGTTTGAACGCACGCGCGGCCGCCTGCATCCGACAGTTCAGGGGTTACGTCTGTTTGAAGAGGTTCAGCGATCCTGGTACGGGTTGGACAGGATTGTCAGCGCGGCGGAAAGCCTGCGGGAGTTTCGTCAGGGGGAGTTGTCGATTGTCTGTCTGCCGGTCTTTTCGCAGTCGCTGCTGCCTGCATTGATTCAGCCGTTTCTCGCCCGCTATCCTGACGTCAGCCTGAACATCGTGCCGCAGGAATCACCGCTGCTTGAAGAGTGGCTTTCCGCTCAGCGTCACGATCTGGGGTTGACGGAAACACTGCACACGCCAGCGGGCACCGAACGTACAGAACTCTTCTCGCTCGATGAAGTCTGCGTGCTGCCGTCTGGGCATCCGCTGGCGGAAAAGCCGGTATTAACGCCGCAGGATTTTCAGGGGGAGAACTACATCAGCCTGTCGCGCACGGACAGTTACCGGAAGCTGCTGGACACGCTGTTTAATGAGCACGACGTTAAGCGGCGAATGGTCGTGGAGACCCACAGCGCGGCGTCAGTGTGCGCGATGGTACGCGCCGGCGTCGGTCTTTCCGTCGTGAACCCGTTTACCGCGCTGGATTATGCGGCGAGCGGCGTGGTGGTGCGCCGATTCAGTATTTCCGTGCCGTTTACCGTAAGCCTGGTTCGTCCCATCCACCGACCTGCTTCCGCACTGGTCGAGGCCTTCAGCCATCATCTGCAAACCCGCCATCACCTCCTGGTGACGGCGCTGGAGCAGATCCTCGGGCCGGTTACGACAACATAAATGTCACGGCGTCTGCGGCATGGATAGCGGCGGTGTCGAACACCGGAATCGGGCTACGCTCTACCGGTACCAACAGGCCAATCTCCGTGCAGCCAAAAATGACGCCCTCTGCGCCTTGCGCCGCCAGGCTGTCAATCACCTCGACATAGTACTGACGTGAGGTCTCGGTAAAGTGTCCGAGGCAAAGCTCATCAAAGATTATCTGGTTGATCTTCGCCCGCGCATCCGCATCGGGTATCAGGCTCTCAATGGCAAACTGCTGTTCCAGGCGACCGCGATAAAAATCCTGCTCCATGGTATAACGCGTTCCCAGCAGCGCAACCCGGCGCATTCCCTGTGCGGAAATGACGCGACCGGTCGCATCGGCAATATGCAGAAAAGGCAGCGAGCATCGCGATTCAATGGCCTGCGCCACTTTGTGCATCGTGTTGGTACATAAGACGATCCCTTCCGCCCCCGCCTGCTGTAGCCCAATCGCGGCTTGCGCGAGTATGTCCCCGGCTTTGTCCCACTCGCCGCGGCTCTGACACGTTTCGATCTCATGGAAGTCAACGCTGTGCAACAGCAGGCTCGCAGAATGAAGTCCGCCCAGCTGCTGTTTGATCCCTTCGTTAATTAACCGGTAGTACGGGATCGTCGATTCCCAACTCATCCCGCCTAACAAGCCGATCGTCTTCATTACCTGCTCCTTCATCAGTGATTTACAGCAGTGAAGCAAACTTGTGATCAAGTTTCCAGTTCATTCGCTCTGCCATTTTCTTTGTCACGCGCCTGAGTTAGCTTGAATGAAACATTGTTTCAAACAATAGGATCCCGCATGTTTGTTTTCCATAACGAGACGACGCTTGAAGATCTGGGCAATGGCGTCACCCGCCGCATCCTCGCGCATAACGGCAAAATGATGGCTGTCGAGGTTAATTTCGAACAAGGGGCGATTGGCCCGCTGCATCACCATCCGCATGAGCAACTGACCTACGTGTTATCCGGTGAATTTGAATTTACCATCGGTGACGAAAAGCAGGTGGTACGCGCAGGGGATACATTATATAAACAGCCGAATATTATTCACGGCTGCGTCTGCCTGAAGCCGGGAACCCTGCTGGATACCTTTACGCCGGTTCGCGACGATTTTCTCAACGCCTGATTCCATCAATAAAAAACCCTGCGCGAAGGCAGGGTTTTCTCAACCAGCAGCAACGAATTAACGCGCCAGCCAGCCACCGTCAACAGCCACGGTGTAGCCGTTGATGTAATCCGATGCGCTGGATGCCAGGAACACCACCGGCCCCATCAGATCGCTCGGCAGACCCCAACGTCCTGCCGGGATACGGTCGAGGATTTCAGCGCTACGCTGCTCATCGGCACGCAGTTGCTGAGTGTTGTTGGTCGCCATGTAACCCGGTGCAATCGCGTTGACGTTGATCTTGTGCTTCGCCCATTCGTTCGCCATCAGACGGGTCACGCCCATTACGCCACTTTTGGAAGCCGTGTAAGACGGGACGCGGATACCGCCCTGGAAGGAGAGCATGGAAGCGATGTTGATGATTTTGCCGCCGTTACCCTGCGCGATGAAGTGTTTTGCCGCCGCCTGAGACATAAAGAACACGCTTTTGATGTTCAGGTTCATCACGTCATCCCAGTCTTTTTCGCTGAAATTGATCGCGTCTTCACGACGGATCAGGCCCGCGTTGTTAACCAGAATATCGATATGACCAAACTCAGCAACCGCGCGCTCCAGCAGCGCCGGGATCCCGTCGATCTGACGCAGGTCAGCCGTCAGGCTCAAAAAGCGACGGCCCAGTGCGGTCACACGCTCGATGGTTTCGGTCGGTTCAACGATGTTAATCCCGACGATATCGCAGCCCGCTTCCGCCAGACCGAGCGCCATGCCCTGGCCCAGACCGGTGTCACAACCGGTCACGACAGCGACTTTACCTTCGAGAGAGAATGCATTCAAAATCATTGTAAATCCTTAGTTTTTCATACCTGTCACGGACAGGCGTTATGAGCGCCCGCGACTAGCGCAGATCTTTCACCGCAACGTGGTCCATGTCATCAAAGACCTGGTTTTCACCCACCATGCCCCAGATGAAGGTATAGGCTTTGGTGCCCACCCCGGAGTGGATCGACCAGCTTGGCGAAATGACCGCCTGTTCATTGTGCATCACGATATGACGCGTTTCCTGAGGCTGCCCCATCATATGGAAGACGCAGGTGTCTTCTTCCATGTTGAAATAGAAGTACACTTCCATGCGGCGTTCATGGGTATGGCACGGCATGGTGTTCCACAGGTTGCCCGGTGCCAGTTCAGTCAGGCCCATACTCAGTTGGCAGGTTTCCAGCACATCCGGCACGAAATATTTATTGATCGTACGGCGGTTGCTGGTGAGATTGTCACCTAACGTCACAGGCGCAACATCGGCAGGCGTCACTTTTTTGGTTGGGTAGGTGGTATGAGCCGGCGCACAGTTGTAGTAGAACTTGGCTGGCGTCGCGCTATCCACGCTGGCGAAGACCACTTCTTTTGCCCCTTTGCCAACATACAGCGCATCGCGGTGGCCGATTTCATAGCACTGACCGTCGACGGTGATGGTGCCCGCGCCGCCGATGTTGATCACACCCAGTTCGCGACGTTCGAGGAAATAGGTTACGCCAAGCTGCTTACCGACTTCACCGCCGACGGAGACCGTTTTCGCCACCGGCATAATGCCGCCGACGATAATGCGGTCAATGTGGCTGTAAACCATCGTGTATTCGTCAGCCACGAACACTTTCTCAACCAAAAACTCCTTGCGTAGCCCCTGGGTATCCAGTGTTTTGGCGTGCGCGCTGTGAATACTTTGTCTTACGTCCACATTTACCTCCAGTGATGTACTGAGCGGGAATCCCTCAACGGAGAGCGAAACGCTGTTCCGTTTTACGTTATGCGCCCATGATAGTCTTCCGGGGATCCGTTTTCAATTGCAAATAAAACGTCGTTTCACTTTTTCTGCATCTTATTATCAAAAGTGTAATTCCGATCACGATCGATTCATTCCGTGATTAAGTGCAGGGGGAAAATCGTATAGTAAAACAAGGAAATAGGACTTACGCCTGAATCTGCGGCACCACGGTTACCGGACAAACCGCTGTAAGTTCATTCGCTTAGTTCATCTGTCTGGCGCTAAAAACGGAAGGAATGTAAAACAAAACACAGTCATGCCGCCACGATGCATCGCGCGGCATAACAGGGATGGATGTAGAGGGAGGAGAAAAAAGAAGCGTTAATCGCGCTCGATGGCTAATGCCACGCCTTGCCCACCGCCAATGCACAGCGTCGCCAGACCTTTGCGGGCATTGCGTTTGACCATTTCGTGCACCAGTGAAACCAGAATAC
The DNA here is from genome assembly GCF_000981805.1 of Citrobacter amalonaticus Y19. Classification (NCBI taxonomy): domain Bacteria; kingdom Pseudomonadati; phylum Pseudomonadota; class Gammaproteobacteria; order Enterobacterales; family Enterobacteriaceae; genus Citrobacter; species Citrobacter amalonaticus. The sequence continues at coordinate 3,353,554 of NZ_CP011132.1, forward strand.
GACAACCGGAAGCGCCAATCGGGTGTCCAAGGGCGATCGCCCCGCCGTTGACGTTCACCCGGCGCTCGTCCCACTCCAGCATTTTGCCCACGGAAAGCGCCTGGGCGGCAAACGCCTCGTTCGCTTCAATGAGATCCACATCGGCCAGTTGCCAGCCGACCCGTTCCAGACAGCGGCGAGTGGCATAGACGGGGGCGATCCCCATTAGCGCGGGATCCACGCCGACGCTCGCAAAAGCGCGAATGCGCGCCAGCACAGGCAAATTCAGCTCCTGCGCTTTGGACTCGCTCATCATCATCACCGCCGCCGCGCCATCATTAATCGAGGAAGCATTACCCGCAGTCACCGACCCTGACAGTTCGAAGGCGGGATCCAGCCGCGCCAGACCTTCTGCGCTGGCATCAGTTCGCGGCTGCTCGTCGGTGTCAATGATCACGGTTTGCCCATTGCGCTGAGTTGCAACCGGGACAATCTCCGCTTTAAAACGACCGGCATCAATGGCCGCACGCGCCTTTTGCTGCGAACTGAGGGCATAGGCATCCTGCAATTCCCGGCTGATGCCATATTCACGGGCCAGATTCTCGGCGGTCACGCCCATATGGTAATCATTGAAGGCATCCCACAGGCCGTCATGCACCAGGCTGTCAACGAGCTGGCTGTTGCCCAACTGCGCGCCGGTTCGGCTGTCGGTGAGGACATGCGGCGCGCGGCTCATGTTCTCTTGCCCACCGGCAATCACAATGTCCGCTTCGCCGCACTGGATCGCCTGCGTGGCGAGATGCAGCGCTTTCAGCCCGGAGCCACAAACGTCGTTGATGGTGATAGCAGAAACGGTGTTCGGTAATCCCCCTTTGATTGCTGACTGACGCGCCGGGTTTTGCCCCGCCCCCGCCGTCAGCACCTGCCCGAGGATCACTTCATCAACGGCATGCGCATTCACGCCGCTGCCTTCAATCAACGCTTTGACCACCATACTGCCCAGCTCAACGGCAGAATGACGCGCCAGCGTCCCCTGAAAACAACCAATAGGCGTACGCAACGCCCCGACGATTACCACCTCTTTCATTACGACCTCAGCGCAAAATAACACCGCAATAGTAGAGGATTGTTAAAAATAGTTATCTTGATTGTTTAAGAAAAGTGAGTTTTATCACAAAGGAAATCGTGATAACACCCCTCAGTCCGGGACACTACCTTGCTGTAAATGGTATCTCAGCCAGTTCCCCGCCGCGCCGGGGGGTGATTTTTTGTTCCAGAGCAGATCGATCGCAATGGCTTTAGGCCATCCCGGAACATCCAGTTGCACCAGCGGTTTTTCCGCGGCGAACTCCTCCACCAGCGCACAAGGCAGCGCGCACCAGCCAAAACCCTGTACTGCCATACTCAACAACAGCAAATAGTTCGGCGCAGACCACACAGGACCACGGGCAAGTTGAGCGCCGTGATCGATGTAGGTATTGAGGCGCAACTCACGCCAGGTGTGCAACTGATCCCACTGCAGTTTTTTCTCTTTCGCCAGCGGATGGGAAGCGGCGACATAAAGCCCCATCCACGTTTGCATCGGCAGACGCGTCGCACCGATATCGGTAGGATAGTGGTCCCTGGCTTCAATCAAACCGACCTGCGCCCGCTCTTTTTGCAACAGATCGATGACGTCCACATCCTCGCCAATCAGACATTCAAACTCGGTATACGGAAACTGGCGATCAAACTGCACCATCAGTTCCTCCAGCACATCAGGGTGCAGGGTGTCGGAGAGTACAAAGGTCAGACGCGCTTCAGTTTCACCGGCCAGTGAAAGCGCCACCTCATCAAGACGTTCGCTGGCCGACAGAATCGCCTGAACATAGCCAAGCACTTTCTTTCCTTCTTCTGTCAGCACCGGCTGACGCGAGGAACGATCAAACAACTGAACGCCAAGATCGGCTTCAAGATGGGCGATCGCCGTGCTGATGGTGGACTGACTTTTGCGCAGTCTGCGCGCCGCGGCCGAGAAGGAACCACAGGAAACGGTCTCGACAAATGCGGTTAAGGCTTCGGGTGAATAACGCATGGACTATCTACTTTATCGATGGATACTATCTTTTAGATATCACATAAAACGATAAAATACTGCCTATTCCGTTATCCGGGCGTTTTTGAGAAAGGTAAGTTATGCAACACAATGCGGTTCAACGTCGTTCGTTACTGGAGCGTGTCTTCCACGCCGTATGTTTTGAAGGGATCGCCACGGCGATCCTGGCACCGACCACAGCCTGGTTGATGCAGCGTTCGGTGCTGGAAATGGGCGGACTGACGATCCTGCTGGCGACCACGGCGATGATCTGGAACATTATCTACAACGCGCTGTTTGACCGTTTCTGGCCTTCACATCTGGTGAAACGAACGGCGAAAGTGCGTGCGTTTCACGCGCTGGGATTTGAAAGCGGGTTTATCGTCATTGGCGTAAGTATCGTGGCGTACGTGCTGAACGTCAGCCTGATGCAGGCCTTTACGCTGGAGATTGGCTTCTTCCTGTTCTTCCTGCCTTACACCATGTTCTACAACTGGGCTTACGACACGTTACGCGTACGCGTTGTGAAGCGTCGCGAACAGCGTGTGACTGCCTGATAACTCACACATTTGCCGGAATCACCAGGGTTCCGGCAAGGCTCGTTGCCACCCCTTCTCCCGTTCAACCCTCACGCCCACCCGCTCATTTATGGTAAATTGCGCTTCTTTTTGTTTATTTTATAGTTGATACGTTCAAGAAATGTCTAAAATTTGGTCAAAAGAAGAGACGCTCTGGAGCTTTGCGTTATATGGGACTGCCGTGGGTGCAGGAACCCTGTTTCTCCCCATCCAGCTTGGCTCTGCGGGCGCGATAGTATTGTTTGTCACCGCCCTGGTCGCCTGGCCTCTCACATACTGGCCGCATCGGGCCTTATGTCAGTTCATTCTCTCGTCTAAAACCTCCGCGGGAGAAGGGATCACCGGTGCGGTGACGCACTATTACGGTAAGAAGATCGGCAGCCTCATCACCACGCTGTACTTTGTTGCCTTTTTTGTTGTGGTACTGATTTATGCTGTCGCCATCACCAACTCTCTGACAGAGCAGTTAGCCCGCTATCTTGAGATTAATCTGGGCATCCGCATGGGGGTCAGCCTCGGCGTGGTGTTAATCCTGAACCTGATTTTCCTGATGGGCCGCCATGCGACCATTCGGGTGATGGGATTTCTGGTGTTCCCGCTGATCGCTTACTTCTTATTTCTCTCGCTGTATCTGACCGGCAGTTGGCAACCCGCGTTGCTCACCGAGCAAATGGCGTTCGATCAGCACACCTTGCATCAGGTCTGGATATCGATTCCGGTGATGGTTTTTGCTTTTAGCCATACGCCTATTATCTCCACGTTTGCCATCGACAGACGTGAGAAATATGGCGAGCTGGCCATGGGTAAATGCAAAAAAATCATGAAGGTAGCCTATCTGATTATCTGCTTAAGCGTGCTGTTCTTCGTCTTTAGCTGCCTGTTATCGATTCCACCTTCGTACATTGAAGCCGCCAAAAATGAAGGCGTCACGATTCTTTCAGCCTTATCCATGATGCCTGCCGCCCCGGCGTGGCTCTCTGTCTCGGGTATCATCGTCGCCGTGGTGGCGATGTCGAAATCCTTTCTCGGCACCTACTTTGGCGTCATCGAAGGGGCAACCGAGGTGGTCAAAACCGGTCTGCAACAGGTTGGGGTGAAGAAAAGCCGTGCCTTTAACCGCGCGGTGTCCATCATGCTGGTGTCAGCCATTACCTTTATTGTCTGCTGCATCAACCCGAATGCGATCTCGATGATTTACGCCATCAGCGGACCGCTCATCGCCATGATTTTGTTCATTATGCCGACCCTGTCGACATACCTGATCCCGGTGTTAAAACCGCACCGCTCTGCGGGCAATCTGATCACCCTGATTGTCGGCCTGCTCTGCGTATCCGTGATGTTCTTTGGCTAATACGGGAGTAAACGGCTCGTCCGGGCCGTTTACTCACTACTGCGGCATAACAGCGAGGGCGCGCCGACCGTCGTAAAGACCCACCCTTCCTGATAGCGTTTAACCAATAGCGAGAAAGACGCGCGTTCAGAGAGATAGATCGAGGGCAGCGAGCGGTATCCTTTTTTCGCCTCTAAATTATCACTCGGAAACCGCACGAGGTTATTGCTGCTAATAACATAGTTGTCCCGCACCTGGTAATAAGTGAAATAGATAATCCGGCTAATTTTATAATTTTCAGCCTCTGGCGTATGCAAATCACCGGTGATGGTGACTATTCCCTGATTATTCTGCATCTGGTAGGCGACGTCCCCCCGGAACTCCTCATTATTAATTTCCCATACCACGCGCCCCTGGCAATCAATTCCATTTTTGCCTTTATGTGAATACCAGTAGCCTACGCCTGCTAATACCATCACTACAACCAGTAAAATAAGTATTACTATTTTAGTTTTTGTCATTAATTGAGTACCACGTCGTACATTTTGTCTGAGGATTTTCTCTTATATCTAACTGACAGGCGACGGCCGCAATATTTTTCGCGCTGTTCAATCCTGACAGATACACATATTTATGACTTTGACAGATATCCGGGTGTCTCGTCAGGAATGTTGCATAGCGAGTATTTATCGTACCTTTGCCTTTCAATAACAGGGTACAGGATGAAAAGGAGGTGGTATCAATAATCGTATAGGAAGAAAACAGCGATTCTGCCGTCGGATATAACAGGCCAAAAGAGAGGCCAACACCGATCAGCACAACCGACAGTAAAATGGCCCCCACCATTAACACGTTCCTGGAAGGCCACATTTTGGGCGGAACCGCCGTCAGCGCAGGTTCCTCCCCAATCTCGCCCTCACTCTCATGATCAACCGATTCCGTCTCCGTACGTTGAATATCCGCTGTCATTATCATTCCGCGCCGGGCTACAGTTTTAATCAGATCGCGTGGCAATCCGACTTCAGTTAACGCATTTCTGAGCATGAGCACCGTCTGGTATAACGTATTGACGGAGGTGATAGTATTTTTATCCCCCCAGCCCGCCTCTACGAGCTGAGCTTGCGGAATAACAACCCCACAATTTGTAAGGAGATATAAAAGAATGAAACTCGCAGGGTTTTGAAGAATGACCGTTTTTTGTGTATTTTTATTCGTCAGCGTTCTGTCACCCGGGTGAAAGTCAACCAGGTTATTAATTGTGTATAATGTTGTGTGTGTGTACTTCTCAGGCACAGTGTGCATTCTCGCATTTACATGATGAATATCATGCTACAAAAATCTTATACAGAGATCACCAAATATATAATGGATATGTCAGTGCGATCATAAATCAAAAATAAAAATTCTTATAAATCAAGACACTTCAACCTGAAAAGGATCATGTATTCTTAATTAAGACCATTTTAGATGCTTTATCACTCAGCACTCATTATTATTGTTTCACGTTTAAAAAACGGACAAACAGATAAATAGCATTACTTAATAAAAGACATAAGCATTGTTACAATTGTTTCAGACAATTTAACATAAGATCAACTTTTTGCCATTAATGCCATTTAGCGATAAAACTTAAACATTTTTGCAATATAGATTTTCCTGGTGGTTGTTACAAAATTCCTGGGGACGTTTTTTCATGCTTCGTCAGGTGGGCAATAACCCCTATAGAAACCTGAATTGATACAGAGAGAACGCCCTAAAAAAAAACTCAACTAAGAATAATAGCAATAAATAAACTTTAGGATTTACTCTCTATCAAAGTTGCATTTTGTAGAGTATTGACATGTTTTAAAACGGATGAAATTATGAAATCATCTACGGATAGGGAGGCTCTCAATATGGGGCTGGACGTTAAATTAAAGAATTTGACATGCAGCAGTTGCACCTTGCATTGCAAAATAATGCCCGAAAAATCACCCCGCTTACAGTATTGCGCCAATGCTTGCTTTTGCATGTGGCCAGAAGAAAGCATCTATTTTAATAAAGGGGTCATTGAAGGGATTTTAAATAACAATCACAACGCCAGACTTAGCGGTTATATTTTTGTAGATTTCTCTATTAGCTTTTTACGTCTGTTTTTGGATACAGAGTGGATAGAATATCTCGCAAGCACACGCATGGGTATTATTTTGATAAGCGATCGCAACATGCAGTCGCTCGCCAACTACTGGCGTAAAAAAAATCCAGCGATTTCCGCCATCATTTACCACGATGACGGACTGGATGTCGCCAATGAGAAGATCCGGCAGGTGTTTATCGGACGGCATTTGTCGTTCACCAAGGGGAATACGTTGACGCAGATGGAGTTCACCATTCTGGGCCATATGGTTGCAGGCAGTAATCCGCACCAGATCGCTCAACTGTTGGACATGGACATCCGCAGCATCTACGCCTACAAGCAAAGAATTGAAAAAAGAATGGGTGGACGAATCAATTCGTTGTTTATTCACTCGCATCCGGTCTCTGGCGATAAGTCATCTTACCCGCTGTTACTTAAAGAGACGGATGGTACAGCAGTGCATTTGCAAAGACGCAGATGAGTCCGACAACAGGGAACGAAATGGACAAGGTAAAAAAAGTGGGATACTACGAAGAAGAAACGCGCGCGCTGAGTGCGATATTGTTATCGCTCTTTACAGCACGTAATGAGATTGCCTTCGGAGAGTTGGAGCGCTCTCTGCAAAAACTCGCCTTTCCACCTGCCGTGCGCAGGTTATGTGAAGAGGCGTTGCAAAGTCATAGTGAAGACGATACCGATCGAACGAATGCCAGGGCCGTTTGCTGCCTGTTGCATGCGCTGGAATCCATTAGCGGCTATAAGCACGTTGAGCGCTATATTTCCCAGCGGAATCAGGCGGTAGTGTATTGCTAAGACACAGAGTCGGGACAACGTTCCCGGCTATTTTATATAAGAATCCAGAACCTTAAGAACCACGTCCAGATCTTCTTCTCGCTTCTCTTCATCACCCTGATGAACGATATGCTCGGTCAGATGCCCTTTAATCACTTCCCGCATTAATCCATTTACCGCTCCGCGTATCGCGGCGATCTGCTGCAACACAGCGGCACACTCATGGGGTTCGTCAAGCATTTTCTTCAGCGCAACCACCTGCCCCTGAATTTTGCTGGTTCGGGCTTTTAGTTTCTGTTTATCGCGGATGGTATGTGACATTGCAACACCTCGTTAACACAAATCGTTGTGGATTATAGCATTACGCGGCTACTGGAGGGTAGTATTTGGTACTGGGGGGGAGTAGAATCGGGCGAAACAGGCAACTAAGAATCATTATCATGGGTGAATTTTCAACACTTCTTCAGCAAGGTAACGCGTGGTTTTTCATTCCCAGCGCGGTTCTTCTCGGCGTACTGCATGGGCTGGAACCCGGCCACTCAAAAACAATGATGGCGGCATTTATCATCGCCATTAAGGGGACGATCAAACAGGCAGTGATGCTGGGACTGGCGGCAACGCTCTCTCATACCGCCGTGGTCTGGCTGATTGCTCTCGGTGGCATGTATATCAGTCGGGCGTTTACCGCAGAGTCCGTGGAACCCTGGCTGCAGCTGATTTCCGCGTTTATTATTCTGGGCACTGCGACCTGGATGTTCTGGCGGACGTGGCAGGGGGAGCGAAACTGGCTCACCGATATGCAGCATGACGATCGCGACCATCATCATGACCATGACCACCATCACGATCATCATGCTCACGATCATCATGACCATAACGAACACCATGATCATGCGCATCACGATCACGAGCATCATCACGATCACAGCGCTCTGGCGGGACTGTCGGAAGGATCAAAAGCCTGGCAGGACGCCCACGAACGCGCACATGCCAGTGATATTAAGCGCCGTTTTCACGGCAAAGAAGTGACCAATGGGCAAATCTTGCTGTTTGGTCTGACGGGCGGCCTGATCCCCTGTCCGGCGGCGATTACCGTGCTGCTGATTTGTATCCAGTTGAAAGCCTTTACGCTCGGCGCAACGATGGTGCTCTGCTTTAGCCTGGGGCTGGCCATTACGCTGGTAACCGTTGGTGTGGGTGCGGCCGTTAGCGTCCATCAGGTCGCTAAACGCTGGAGTGGATTCAACGCACTGGCAAGGAAAGCCCCCTATTTTTCCAGCCTGCTGATCGGTCTGGTCGGCCTGTATATGGGCATTCATGGCTACATGGGGATTGTTCACGCCTCCTGAAAACGGTTTTCTGACGCACAGCGCTTGTCGCTGTGCTCACTAATCTTTCCAGAAAAACGTCATCCTCCTCGTTGTGAAGCGAGTATTTTCTCAACCTCCCCCCTCCTGCTCGTGCCGCAGAGCACACGTTGCTGGTGAAAATATCGCCGCAGGTCTTCTCTTCCTGGGGCCGAGCCTGCATTTTTTGCCATGAACATGATAAAAATGACGTAACATCAATTGTAGAGTAAAAAGAATTTTCTTGTTTTTTGATGTTGAGCAACCTGTAGTTATTGGAACTCACGGCATTAAGTTTCCAAAAACACATCTGTAATACAATAAAATTCTCATCCCAACCTGTCATCAACAAAACGGTTAGCACGATTAACTATTCATTTTTTCTTATGCATAAAATGTGAATATTCCTGGACTGACAGCGAGTCAGTCGGAAATACGCCTTTCTCCCGGCTAAACACTTCAATATTAATCATCTAATAATATAAAATTCCTAACAAAGCCACCGCCATTTCATTTCCAAATTTCAATAGATTAAACCTATCATCCGCAATCTATCTGTTCGTTTTAAACGATTTTCCTCTTTATGGATATTCTCGGTAATATCCGCACAGACAAATTAACTGATTAACCAGGGTGAACTTAGCCTCGCTAAGAAAATATAAATATTGCCGTTACGATATTCCTGACGCGGGAAACATTCACCGTTTAAGAAAATTACCAATAATTTTATTTATTCCCCCATTCCCGCACAGAGCCATCACGATAAATGTCCCTGAGCATGGAAGAACCCTGTCTCGCAGGGTAAATCAACACGACTGAAAAAAAATGGAGTTTATATTATGACCTTGAATCGTGCCTTCCTATCGGCGCTGGTGGCTTCTGCGCTCTTTTCCACAAATGCACTGGCCTCTGACAATACCATTACGTTTATGGGTGAAGTGAGTGACGAGACCTGTTCAATATCGGTAAATGGCTCTGATGCCTCTCCGGTGGTATTGCTGCCGACCGTGACGGCCACCGAACTGAATGCCAATCAGGTGGCTGGCGCGACGACATTTGATGTTGGCGTGAGCAACTGTACCGGCTCACCTTCCGGCGTGGAGATCTCCACGGTCTTCGTTGGCAACAACATCAGTTCAGTCACCGGAAACCTGGGCAGCACGGGCTCGGCGGTAGATGTGGAGATCCAAATCCTCGACACCAGCGGCGACGAAATTGATTTCCGCAACGCCTTTACCGGTACGGGTGACCTCTCTCTCGCCGCTAACATGGACTCGGCGAGCGCGACCTATAAAGCCCAGTATTTCACTAGTGGTACTGCCTCTACCGGTACCGTACAGGCCTCACTGCAATACGCTGTTTCTTATCAGTAAAAGTCGTTCTGGCGGGAATGTATTCCCGCCATTCACCTTCAGGGAAAATGTTATGCGAACCTCTCATCGCCATCGTCCGTTTATTTCAGGCTGCCTGTTTCTTTTTTTTATCGCATGCTGTAGCCACGTGAATGCCAGTATTACGATGACAGGAACGCGTATCATTTATAATGGCGCCGCGAAATCTACCGATGTGCATCTGAAAAATAAAGATGGCATTCCCTATGTTGTCCAGAGCTGGTTTGATAACGGCAATATGGCCGATGGTCCGGATAAGTCTGCGCAAGTTCCGTTTATTGCCACGCCGCCGGCATTTCGCATTCAGCCTGGAGAAGGGCAAATCATTCGTATTGTTTACACCCAGGGAAAAGAATTACCGCAGGACAGAGAATCACTGGTCTATTTTAATTTCATGCAGATCCCTCCTGCCAATGCCGGACAATCAGCAAGCCAAACCGAAAAACAAAACAGTCTGCTGATTATGTTACGCAATCGGGTCAAACTTTTTTATCGCCCGGCAGGGCTGGTTGGCGATCCGCAAAAAATGCTGGAAAATCTGCAGGTCAAACGGATTAGCGGAAATAAAGAACTGGCGATAAGTATTACAAACAACCAGCCTTATTTCGTCACCGTCTCGGCCCTGCAACCCGGCGGATCGTCGCAAATCCAGCACCCCAAAAATGACATGATTTCGCCCTTTGCCAGCGAAACGTTTCACTTTTCGCGTGCCTCTGACGCTAACGCACAGCGCGTACGCATCACCTTGATCAACGATCAGGGAGCACGCATCAGTGCCGACTATCCGCTATAACGTCGTCGCGCCCCTGGTCGGCCTGGCGCTAGTCCCGGCGACGGCGTACGCGGAATATTACTTTGACCCGGCGCTTTTGCAGGGTTCCGATGTGGGCAAGTCACTGGATCTGGGTCGCTTTAATCAGCAAGATGACGCGCTTTCAACAGGCAACTATGTGCTCGACGTCTATCTCAACAACCAGCTGATTCGTCACCAGGCATCGATCACGCTGGTCAAACCGGAAGGCGACAAGGCGCGGGTTCAGCCCTGCCTGTCACCAGAGCTGATTACCGCCAGCGCCATTCGTACAACGCAAAGTGCGACGCCCTACGCGTGTCTGCCGATCGACAGTCTGGGACAGAAAATCAACTGGGAAGTGGATTTACGCACGTTACGCCTGAACATGGTGATTCCTCAGGCGGGGCTGTTACATTCGCCGAGAGGATTCATTCCGGTATCCGAATGGGATGCTGGTGAAACCGCGCTGTTTCTGCGCCACAACACCAATTTTTATCACACCGAAAACACGGACAGCCATCTGCGCTATGACTATCTGTGGAGCAATATCAACGCTGGGATCAACCTTGGCCTCTGGCAAGTTCGTCATCAGGGTAACCTGCGTTACGCCGATGATCATCAGACAGGCGGCCACTACAAATATAACGCGGTCGCCACCTCGGTACAGCGGCCTTTGCCGCACATGGACAGCATCATTGCCTTCGGTGATAACTACACTAACAGCAGTCTGTTTGGCAGTCTGTCATTCAACGGCATTAAGCTCAGCACCGATCAGCGCATGTGGCCGCAGGGCAAACGGGGTTATGCCCCGGAAGTGCGCGGCGTCGCCACCACCACCTCCCATGTGGTGGTGCGTCAGCAGGGAAAGGTCATCTACGAGACCACTGTCGCGCCCGGTGCCTTCGTGATTAACGATCTGTACAACACCCGCGGTCAGGGCGATCTGACGGTCGATGTCATTGACGCCGGCGGTCAGATATCGCGCTTTACCGTCCCCTACTCCGCCGTACCGGACTCGATTCGTCCCGGTAACTGGAACTACGAACTGGCGATGGGCCACGTTCGTCAGTACTACAGCGTGGAAAATAAGTTTATTGAAGGCGTGTTGCAGCGCGGGATGAGCAACGTGTTGACGGCCAACATGGGGTCGCGACTGGCGGATAATTATCAGGCCATTCTCGCCGGCGGCGTGCTGGCGACTTCCGTCGGCGCATTCGGTCTGAACACGGTTTTTTCCAACGCCCATGTAGAAAATGACGAGAAGCAACAAGGCTGGCGCGTCGAGGCGAGCTACAGTAAAACCTTCACTACCGGAACCAACCTGGTCCTCGCGGCCTATCGCTACTCCACCAGCGGCTATCGCGATTTGCAGGATGTGCTCGGCGTGCGTCGCCAGGAAAAAAACGGCACCGCCTACTACTCCGACACGCTCAATCAGCGGAACAACTTTTCGGCGACCCTCAGCCAGCCGATGGGCGACTGGGGGATGTTGAGCTTTACCGGCAGCACATCGGATTACTACAACAACGCCTCACGCATCACCCAACTACAGCTCGGCTACAGCAATAGCTGGCGGGATATCAGCTTCAATGTCAGCGCCGCACGCCAGCGGAGTACTTATTCCAGCCGCTACTTCAGCAGCGTCAACGATCGCGATTTCGATAACGAGAACCAGCGCAAATACACCGAAAACACGGTGTCGCTGGGGATTTCGATTCCGTTCGACTTTGGCTCCAGCCGTTCGCAGATCAACCTGGACATGAACCGCAGTCGCGACAGCCGGACGGCAACGGTCGGGATGAGTGGGACAACGGGCGAGAAAAGTACCACCTCGTGGGCGCTCTACAGCGGTATTGAGCACAACAATGATAGCGGCGACAGCTCAACGTGGGGCGGCAATATTGAACGCCGCACCTCTGTCGGCGCCTTCCGCGCCTGGGCCTCCCGGGGCGAAAGCTATCAGCAGTATGGGCTGGGGATGTCCGGCACGCTGGTTGCCCATCGCGGCGGGTTGACTGCCGGTCCATATACCAGCGACACCTTCGCACTGGTGGAAGCCCCCGGCGCACGCGGTGCCGAAATTCGTAATGGGCAGGGCGCGACGGTAGACCGTTTCGGCTACGCGATCCTTCCGTCCTTAACGCCCTACCGCTATAACACCATTAGCCTCGACAGCCAGAATATAGCCGATGACGTCGAACTTCAGGGCGGCAGCAAGCGGCTGGTCCCCTATGCCGGCGCAATTTCCCGCGTAACGTTCAAGACCACTCGCGGTAAAGCGACGTTGATTAACACCACCCTGCCCGACGGCAGCCAGCCACCGATGGGTGCGGACGTCACGGACAGCAACGGTGACGACGTGGGCATCATGGGTCAGGGCGGGCAAATCTACGCCCGAATCGCCGCGCAGTCCGGCGTGCTGTTCGTTAAGTGGGGTAAGAATGCCGCCCAGCAGTGCCAGGTCTGGTATCAATTGCCGACGACGCCCGACGCGCCGCTGTATCAACTTACGCTACCTTGCCGCCAGGAGTGATGGCTCATGAAATTATCCTCTTTTCTCCCGCTGCTGTTGGTCGGTGTCGTACTGACGCCGCCGGCATGGTCTGCCTGTAAAAGGGTAACGTCTGCCAACGATCTGTCTCAGGTGGCGAAAGATGCCGGTTATATCGGCGCCAGTTGGGGTGGGGTTGGCGATAGCGAAGTAAGGGGCAAGCTGGGGCTGCCCGGCGTTATCAGCTTAAGCAGCGGCACCGGCTTTCAGAGCGAAGGCACGTTGCTCGCCAGCTCAACGGCCAGTTTTGTGCCTAACGGCCGCACCCAGGGCGTCAACGCCAACCAGATCTATTTCCGCTGCGATGTCGCGGAAATCGGCAAGGTATATGAATATTACGCCACCAACGGCGATGACGCCTCGGGTGGCAGAGAGGCCGTTGCAGGTATTGAAGGCGCTTACTACACCTACGTCAAAAACGTGGCGCTCAGGCTGACCAACCTGAAAACCGGGCAATACTACTCGCGCTACTGGCAAACACGCCTCATCCCTGAAAGCGAGATGTTTAATGACGGAACCTATATTTACATCCCGGGCAGCGCCTTCAGCGATGTTTTCGTTGAGCTTTTTCGGGTTGATGATGCTTCAAAAGGCGTGAACAGTTCAAATCGCTATGGTTATACCTACGCGGGACCGGCAGGCTATATCGCCTTTCACGGCGGCGGTATGAGTTCCGGGCTGTTTGACGGCGCCGACAGCCGAACCAACTACGACGGCTGGGGCGCCATGCAGTGGCCCGGCGGCTGGGCGCTCACCAACCAGAGTTTCTTTGTGCGCGGCGCGGCCTGTCGGATCGACGACTATCCCGCCATTGTCCGCCTGCCGCCGATAAGCGTCGGTGAGCTGAGCGGCGGCGGCACGGCGCAGACACCCTTTAACATAACCGTTGAATGCGAAACCGGCGCGATTTCCAGTACCGCAGTCTCAACAACCAGCAAAGCGAACGTGGCGATGGGCTTTCTGGTAAATAATCAGACGGCGGCAAATGCGGCGAACCAGTTAGGACTCAAAACCGGATCGGGAGCCTGGACCTGGCTGCTCGATAACCATTATGGCACCAGCGGCGTGGCGTCCGGCGTGGGTATTCGCATCTACAGCGAGAAGCTGGGCGGTAGTGCCATCAACCTTCTGCCCAATCTGACGTCAACCGCCACGGGCAACGCCGGGGGATGGTACGGCTATGCCGATTTAACCTCTAAAACCTCAACAAGCGGTTCGACCGAATTTTACAACGGTGAATTCACCGCTTCGCTGGAAGCAATTCCTGGCGAATCCATTACAGCAGGATCGGTTTATGCACAACTTCAGGTGGTGGTTAGCTTTCAGTAGCGCGTTACTGCTGAACGTTCTGCCGTTCTCCACCCACGCGGTGGTGAATAGCGAAGTGACCCGGGTTATTTTTAATGCTGGTGAGAAAAGCACGTCGCTGGCGCTGATCAACTCTCCGCAACAACCAGCCCTGGTTCAGGTCTGGACGGATACAGGCAATCCCTCGAGCCAGCCCAACGAGGAGACGACGCCTGTCATCGCGCTGCCGCCGGTGTTTAAAATGCAGCCCGGTGAGCTGCGCAGCATTACGCTGCAACTGACCGATACCTCCGCCCTGCCGCGCGATCGCGAAGCGCTTTACTGGCTGAATGTGTATCAGATCCCCCCCATGACGCAGACCGATGCGCAGGCGGCACAAAAAGTGGTACTGCCGTTACGCATCCGCATGAAGCTGTTCATCCGCCCACAGGGCATTGGTGCGCTTCGGGAAAGTGACGCAGAAAAGCTGCGCGTGGCGTATGTCGGGCCGCAAAATCAGCTACAGATAACCAACCCTACCCCGTGGCATATCACGCTGGCCGGGATAAGCTGCGAAGCTGGCAGTGCAAGCGGCATCATGATTGCGCCGCTTTCCACGCTGTCGGTCTCGCTACAGGGACATGGGGCGCCGTGTTCGTCGGTTCGCTATGACGCTATCAACGATCACGGCACCTTCTGGCACTACGAAAAAGCCGTCTCGCGACTACCGTAGCGGGCTACCCCCCGTTTAGCGAGTGACGCTTCCCCACACCAGTTGTCCCTTATGGAACGTGGCGTGTCGTGGTGAAATACGCGCAACCGCCTCGGCAGAACAGGAGGCGTCCACCAGCACAAAGCTGGCGTTATCCTGCGCTTTCGGCCAGACACGCTCGCCTTTCTCGTCAAGCGGCAGCACATCGCCTGTCGCGAGGAACAGCGCGCGAGAAAGACTTTGCTCATTGGGACGAATGTAGAGCTGGGCGTAAAGATTGGCCTTCTCCAGCATGTCGCCCAGACCGTAAGGCGACCAGTGGTCGATCACGCTGTCCGTGCCGGTCATCACCCTCACGCCTTTATCGTGTAACTGCTTCAACGGCATATGCAGCGTGCCAATCGGCACCGTTGAGGCGATGGAAATTTGCTGCGCCACCATGCGAGCGGCAATCTCATCAACCTGCTGCTCATTCATCGTCGCCAGCGCAAAAGCGTGGCTGATGGTCAGCTTGCCCTTCAGTTGCGGCGTTTTCTCAACCGTTTCAACCATATACTTCACCGCCGCGACGCCCGCCGGGCTGGTTTCATGCAGATGGATGTCCACGCCCTTGTTATAATCGAGGGCGATCTGAAACATGGTATCGAGGGATTTTTCCATCGCGCCGTCGACGTTAGTCGGATCCAGCCCGCCGACATAGTGCGCGCCGGCCTGCATGGCTTCACGCATCAATGGTTCTGATTTCGATAACAACAAACCATGCTGTGGGAACGCCACGATTTCACACTCGAAGCCCGCTTTACGCCGTGCCAGTACCGCCTGCAAATCCTCAAGATTTTTGAGGCCAGAGACCGGTTCGATATTGCAGTGGCTGCGTGCCACGGTGGTTCCTTTTGACTGCAGCAAGTCGATCAGCTTTTCGGCATGTTCCTGAGTATAAGGCTGCAGTTCTGGCAACAGCTTTTGCTCAAGTTTAATCATGTCCTGAATGGTGGTGCCTGCCGGACGGTTCAGTGAGCGCCACGGCCCGCCGTAGAACGTTTTATCGAGGTGAATGTGCATGTCGCGCGTGGTCGGCAGCATCAGTTTGCCGCCCGCATCGTAATGCGGCAGCGTGGCGTCTGGATGGCTCTTGTTGTCGCGCAGCGCGACAATTTTGCCTGCCTGAATCTCCACGGTTTGCAGCGCCGTACGCGTGTGAACCGCGACCGTGCCCTCATAGTCAAAGCCCGTCTCAAGCAGGACGTTGTCGAGGTAGTAATGGGTATCGTTAATCGTCATGGTGCCTCTGGCGTCACAGGTTGTTGCACCAGAGGTTGCCGCATAGGCGACCGGTGCGCCAGCACTCAATAGCGCGGCGGCGGTGACCATCTTCCCGCTCTGGCTCAAAAACTCACGGCGGCTCTTGTTTTCCTTCATCGTTGCTTCCTGTTATGAATGGACGATATGGGTGCCCGTCTCGCCGCGAATGGCCGCGGGCAAGCACTCAGGCGTAGTGATAATGACGCGTTTGCCGCCGTGCTGGAGAAACGCCAGACTGGCGACAATTTTTGGCAGCATGCTGCCCGGCGGGAAGTGACCTTCCTGCATATAACGGGTCATCGTGGGAATGTCGACCCAGTCCAGCGCCTGCTGTTCGGGTTTGCCAAAGTGAATGCACACCTTCTCAACGCCGGTGGTGATAACCAGAATGTCCGCCTGGATCTCCCGCGCCAGCAGCGCGGTAGAGAGATCTTTATCGATAACCGCATCGACGCTTTGATAATCGCCCTGCTCGCCGCGCACCACCGGGATCCCGCCACCGCCCGCGCCAATAACCACAAAGCCCTTCTGCGTCAGTGCCTTAATGGCTTCCGACTCCACAATGCGCTTCGGTTCAGGTGACGCAACAACCCGACGGTAGCCGCGCCCGGAATCTTCCACAAACCGCCAGTCGGGGTTGACCCGCTGTAATTCATCACGCTGGGCTTCACTAAAGAACGCGCCGATAGGCTTAGTAGGATGGGTAAATCCCGGATCGTTTTTATCCACCTCGACCTGGGTGACGACGGTGACGGCTTTCTGCTCGCCGCGCTTCGCCAGCCGGTTATTCAGCGCCTGCTGGATCAGATAGCCAATTCCACCCTGCGTATCGGCGACACAGTTTGCCAGCGGCGTAAGCGGCAGCCCTTCACGTTCATGAGCGATCTCCGCGCGGCGCAAGTCCAGTCCAACCTGCGGGCCGTTGCCGTGGGTCAGAACAATATTGTAGTCCGATGCCAGCATCTCCAGTACGGTATCGGCAACGGCTTTCACCGCCTCGGCCTGATGTTCAACCGACTGGCTGGCGTTATCTTTGATAATGCTGTTGCCACCAATGGCAACGACCACAAGTTCTTTCATCGTGTAGGTTTCCGGTACAGAGTGTGATGGGATTATTGTGTGTGTTGAGAAAGAATCCCCGGCTCAGAAAGCGCCGGGGAGTGCGTGGTTATGCGCTGTAGCGTTCGCACCAGCTCAGGATTGCTTTTTCGAAGCAGGCAAACGGCGGGTGGACAATCCCGGCGCCAATCATGCCGATACCGGCATCTTTATGCGCGATCGCGGTATTGATCACCGGCAGAATGCCGCTGCTACCGACGCGGGTGATGTCGATCGCCGTCGGTATGCCCATAAAGCCCAGTAACGGGATGGTGACGTTCGGGTTTTCGCCCAACGTGATTTCACGCATCTGACGGGAGAAATCGACCGCTTCTTCCACCGTTCCGCCGACCAGCGCAACAATGGCCGGTGCCGTCGCCATCGCAAAACCGCCGATGCCGTAGGTTTCGGTAATCGCGCTGTCGCCGATATCCAGACCGGAATCTTCCGGCTTGTACCCTGCGAACATGGGGCCAATCACCTGCTGCGCTGGTCCGGTAAACCACTGCCCCGGCAGGCCGCTAACCCGCAGACCAAACTCCACACCGTTACGTGCCATCGTGGTCACCACCGTGCTGTATTCGATGCCGTGCGCCGCGTCCATTGCCGCCTTACACAACGCCATCCACGTCGGGCCGGAGAAGTAATCGCTGCTGGCAACAAAGTCGAACACTTCACGCTGTTGTTCAACCGGGTAACCGGCCTGAATGATGCCCGGCGTCAGCGCCTGAATCAGCAGCGTAGTGCCCGCATTGTTGCGGTTGTGACACTCATCGCCCATATGCAGCGCCTGTGCCAGCATTAAGCGCAGATCGATTTCACCGATAATCTTCATCGCATCGCGCAGCATGGGGCCCTGCACGTCACGCATCCAGTTCAGACGGTCGATCACGCTCTGGTCGTTGGCTCCCATGCGCAGGATCTTCGCCATCTGCTCACTCATGTTGGTGTACGCAATGTTGCCGTAAGTTTTGTTTTCGACAATGTGCATAAACATGGAAGCAGAAGTGACACCCGCCATCGAACCGACGCAGTCATGCTCGTGGCACGGCGAGAAGGTAATCTCACCGGAGGCTGCCAGTTCAGCGGCTTCATCAATATCTTTTGCCAGCCCTTCAAACACCAGTGCGCCGGTGACCGCGCCTTTCATCGCGCCGCACATTTTTTCCCAGCTGACCGGCGGACCGGCGTGGAGAATCGTTTTCGCGGTCATGCCCGGCACCACGTTGATCGCCTGATCGAAACCGACCAGCACCGGATGCGACTGGATAATCCGCTCCAGCGCCTGCTGGTTCGCAGCGGCGATTTTCTCCGCCAGTGGCGAATCGGCAATGCTGTCCAGCGCCTTCACCACCTGCATGTTGCCCTGGCCCGGCGGCGTCCAGTCAAGTTGGGTGACATCGACATGCTGTTTTTTCAGATCGTCGCTAAACATCGCGATACCCACGTTGATGACGTTCAGCGGTTGGGTAAACAGTGACTGGCTCATCAGGCTTCCTCCCCTTTGCAGATAAATTCACGCGCCAACAGACCGGTATTGGTGCTGCTGCTTGCCAGAATCACGCCCGCGTCGCTCAGCATCTGGCGCTGTTTTTCCAGTGACGGGGTATCAAGATCGGTGCCTAACACATAGGCGAGGATCGTAAGCTCACGCCCATCCGCGGCGGCGATCGCTTTCGCCTCTTTGATAGCGTCGAGCGTCGAACCAACCGGATCCTCGTGCGAGCCAAAGCCGAGCACAAAATCCATCACGATCACGCCCACTTGCGGATCGTTAGCCTCCTGCAACAGGCGACTGATACGGTTGGTAGGGTCGATCATTGGGTGTGGCTTACCGTTGGTGAAGTCGTCATCGCCAAAGTCGAGGAAGGTGTGTTTAACGCTGCGATTCAGATCCGCCAGGCGGAAGGCCGGATCGGGCTGAATATTGCTGTAGACATCGCCGTGTTTTTCCATCACCGCAAACATGGTCTCATCACACAGCGTGCCGCCGCAGAACAGACCGCGAATGTACTTCTGTTGTGGCGTCAGACGCGCGCGCACTTCGGCAATCAGCGTCTCGTTCAGCGGATGCAGGTTTAACGATGCTTTCTTCACGCCACTCAGCAATACCGCTTTCAGCGCAGCCTCTTTTGTCCCACGCGCATACTGCAGACCCTGTTCGTCAGCAGGCGGTTCTGCGCGACCAAGGAAACAAGCCACGACGGGCTTACGGCAGGCACGCGCACGCTCCAGTACCTTACGCGCCACTGCCGGGGCAGGCGGTTTTGAGATCAGCGCGATGATTTCCGTTTCCGGGTCTTCTTCCAGCATCGCGATGGCGTCCAGCATCATCAGGCCGCCGATTTTCTCACTCAGATCGCGTCCGCCGGTGCCAATCAGTTGTGAAATGCCGCCGCCAAATTCATGAATGCGTACGCTCAGCTCCTGGCTACCGGTCCCCGAAGCGCCCACAATGCCAATGTTGCCGCGACGGACCGCATTGCCAAAGCACAGCGCGGCGCCATTGATGATCGCCGTCCCGCAGTCCGGCCCCATCATGAGCAGCCCTTTTTCGTGCGCCAGTTGTTTGAGCGACAGTTCGTCTTCAACAGAGACGTTGTCAGAAAACAGCATCACGTGCAGATCGTTTTGCAGCGCCTGACGCGCTTCACGGGCAGCAAACAGGCCGTTAACCGAAATCACCGCCAGGTTGCTGTCCGGAATATGTTTTTTCGCACTGCTCAGCGTGGCATAGCGCGCTTCGTGCGAGCCGCTTTCCGCTTTTTTGGTGAACAACGTTTCAATGGCCGCCAGCGTCTGATCGTTGTCTGCGCCCTCTTTACCGTTGATCACAATCATCAGGTCGCCGTTTTTCGCCTCAGCCAACTCCGGCGTCAACAGCCCCAGATTTTTTAGCACCCCTTTGTTCATCTCGGTCGCCATCGCCACAAACGCCTGCTCGACGCCGTCGAGTTTATTGGCGCGGGTGGAAATGGACATAAGTGACACGGAATCAAAATAGGTATTCTGTTTAATGACTATCTTAACTGACATAATTCCCTCCATATATTTGGCTCAGCGCGCAGGCATCTGCCATGCCATACAGCATGTCGCAGCCGGAACTTGAGCCAATACTTTTAATATTGGCAATAGACTGGATAGAAAAGCAGTTGGGTTCATTAATCATGCGGCTAATAAACCCGGCAATATTTTCGCGATAGCGTTGTTTAAATGCCGCCTCCAGCGTAATCGCGCTAAGCAGCGTGGTATTTTCTCTGCCCGATTGCAGTGCCGAACAAAATGCCTCCTTGTATTTTTCTGCCGGGTGGCCAGCAATAAATAAAATAATGCTCAGGCCAACCAGATAATCGTCTGCTGAGGGCGTCAGGCCAATGCCTAACCCCATCATCCGGATTACGGCGGGCGCAATTTCGGTCCCTTTTCGCATTGCACGTAATAATGTATTTCGTCGATGCTGTAATTCGTGACACATCGCCTGATAAAATGGATTCTCGCCGCGCCAGAGAAATAATGTCTCATTCTCCCGTAACTGTTGATGGATAAGTTCGCTCCACCGTTGCCAGGGAATTTGCCGGAACCTTTCGGGACTCAATAGCAGTGTCGGCATGTGCCAGTCGTGACAGGATGTCGTGTCTATCCATTTATCATCACCAACAGTGATTCCCGAAGGATGAAACTGAACCAACTCACCAGGCCGGAACAGGCCGTCAAAGTGGGTGAGTGCTAACCGGGCGCTGTTGGGCGCGTTGTCATACTCTTCACACAACAGCGTCAGTAGCTGGCGCTGCGCCGGGAAATACAGATTAACTGCCCGGGAAAAGACCTGTTCAACCCGCCCGCTGCCGCGTTCGCAGAGAAAGCCCGCATCCGCAGTTAGCGCTTGCACACACCGCCGTAATGGGGTGTCGATAGCGTTTCTCCTTCATCAGGCTCCTGCGGCAATCAGCAATTGGGCGATCGCCTCAAAGCCTTTTTCCCGCGCCAGTTCCAGCGGCGTTTTGCCGTATTTATCCGTCATATGCGGACTGGCGCCATTTTCCAGCAATAGGGCAACAATCGCCTGCTGTGTGGCGCCGCCGTCATTCAGCACAATGGCTTCCAGTAGCGGCGTCCAGCCAACAAAGTTGGTATGATTCACATTAATCGTCGTCTGCGTGAGTAGCTCGTTGACGATATCAAGATGGCCTTTTTCACAGGCAGGCGTTAATCCCACGCCGCCAAAACGCGTTAATCGATTAAGATCGGGCCTGGCCGGTAAAATTAAACGCAACAGTGTGAGATCGTTATTCAGACAGCTCAATAAAAAAGGATTCAAACAAGTCTGATCCTGCTGATTAATATCCGCACCTGCGCTAATTAACGCAGCAACACAGTCATATTTTTTATGCAGACTCGCCAGAATAATTGCCGTCTGTCCCTGGCGGTTACAGGTATTCACATCCACGCCCTGTTCCAGACAGAAAGTTAATTTTCCTACATCACCCTGCTGCGCAGCCATTAGGTAGTCTGTCATCAGACTGGTATTTGTCATGATCATTCCCCTGATTTTTGTGGCTGTATCTGATGGACTGAGAATAGCAACGAAATTTATAGAAAAGAACCCGCTTAAATTTTATTCGCTATAAGCGGATTAATTATTGAATGGTTTTTAACAATCCGCACAGACTGTGCTGTAGTGCACCCTTTATTTCTTTGCTGTTATTCCCCTTAACTCAATCGGGTTTTCTTTCTATATAGTTGCCGAACGAAACCACGCTATCCAGACGTTTATGACGAGAGGGGATAAAGATGAACGGACTCACCGCAACAGGCATTACTGTCGGCATTTGTGCAGGTCTCTGGCAGATGGTGTCCTCGAGGGTTGGGCTGGCTCCAGGCTGGGAATTACTGGGAACTATCGGCTTTGTCGCGTTTTGCAGCTTCTATGCTGCCGGGGGGAGCAAAGCGGGCTTTGTGAAAAGCCTGTTTGTGAACTACACCGGCGCCGTCTGGGCTTTTCTGGCAGCACTGGCCTCCGGATGGCTGGCGTCCGCGAGCGGGCTTTCTTCGTTCTGGGCAAGTGTGGTTATGACCGTGCCGTTTTCCGCCGTTATCGTCTGGCAGGGGCGTTTCTGGTTAACCTCGTTTATTCCTGGCGGTTTCCTTGGTATGACGCTGTTTTTCGCCACCGGACTGAACTGGACGGTGACGCTACTCGGCTTTTTAGCCGGGAACTGCGTGGGTTTTATCTCGGAGTACACCGGGCGGAAACTGAGTGAATCCACATCGAAAGACAGTGCCTGAGCCCGACTCAGGTATTAAAAGTTATTCAAAAGTGATTGCCCAATGGCAAGCCAAGCCAATACAGTCATCTCCGGGGAGACGCGACAACCGCTGACCAGAACAGGAACCTGTGCATGAATTCAATTTTTACGGAAGAAAACCTGCAGGCTTTTACCACCGCCGCCCGTTTTGGCAGTTTCAGCAAGGCGGCGGAGGAACTGGGCCTGACGACCTCTGCCATCAGCTATACCATCAAACGAATGGAGGCGGGTCTTGATGTGGTGCTGTTTACCCGCAATACCCGCAGCATTGAACTCACCGAGTCGGGACGCTACTTTTTTCGCAAGGCCACCGACCTGCTGAACGATTTTCACGCCATCAAGCGCAGCATTGATACCATTGCGCAGGGCATTGAGGCGCGGGTGCGTATTTGCATCAATCAACTTCTGTATACGCCAAAACATACCGCGCGATTACTCCAGGTGCTGAAGAAGCAGTTTCCGACCTGCCAGATTACGGTCACCACTGAAGTGTATAACGGCGTCTGGGACTCCATCATCAACAACCAGGCCAATATCGCCATCGGCGCGCCCGATACGCTGCTGGACGGCGGCGGTATTGATTACACCGAAATTGGCGCCATTCGCTGGGCATTTGCGATCGCACCGGATCACCCGCTGGCTTTCATGCCTGAGCCGATCGCCGAAAGTCAGTTGCGTCTCTACCCGAACATCATGGTGGAAGATACCGCGCATACCATTAATAAAAAGGTGGGCTGGTTGTTGCATGGTCAGGAATCCATTCTCGTGCCGGATTTCAATACCAAATGCCAGTGTCAGATCCTCGGTGCAGGAATTGGCTTTTTACCGGACTACATGGTGCGTGAAGCGATGGAAGATTCGCTGCTGGTCACGCGACAGATCCATAACCCACGTCAGGACTCGCGAATGCTGCTCGCTACTCAGCATTCCGCCACCGGTCAGGTGACTCAGTGGATCAAAAAGGAGTTTGGACCGCAGGGGATATTAACCGGTATCTATCAGGATTTACTGCATCGGGAAGGGTAAATGTAGCCGGACTGCTCAGGCGCATTGTCCGGCAGGTTTTCAGGCCCGAATATCGTCATACTCGCGCGTTTTATCAAACTCGTGTTTGGCAAACGGACAAAGGGGGATAACTTTGCGATTCTCGCGGCGCATTTTTTCCACCACTTTCGCCACCAGTTGTTTTCCGACGCCTTGTCCTTTCAGACTGGCATCGACATCAGTATGCTCAATAATGCTTAAATGTTCACCGGTCGGAACAAAAACAATTTCAGCGACCTGATTCCCCTGCGCATCATTGACATAGAATTTATTACGGCCTTCCAGTATTTCCATTTTTCCCTCGCTTATTTACGACGATATTGCAGCGCCCCGCTTGGGCAGGTATCGATGACCCTGGTAACCGTTGAAACATCAACCTCATCAGGCATAATCCACGGTTTGCGCTTCAGATCGAAAAGTTTAGCGCTACCGCGAACACAATTTCCGGAGTGCTGGCAAATCGCCGTATTGAAGTAGACATCAATTTTCTCGCCGGTATAGACGCGATAACCCGCATCCTCAAGTTGCTTATCCATGACATTGCCTCTTTTTTGTTTATCCCTTAAGCATAGCGTGTGAATGTCCCCGTTACGATTTTAATGTTAGATGAGTAAATGCTCACCTATCTCTTATTCATAAGTATAAAAAACCAGTTACGGAGATATTTAAGGCTTTATATTATGTATTTAATGATATTTAAGGTTATTTGCTCTAATTGACTATTTGATGCAAGGTCGGCATAATAATTTTTCTAATAAAACGATTTAAAAACCCTTGTTTTCATTAAAAAATACTAATCAAGAAGCGTGATTACATAAAGGGGCATCTGTCTGATGACGGATCTTAAATCAACGTGTTGAAACCGTTTTCTACTCCGTTTTCTCCACGCCGTTGAAAATCAGACAGTGGAAATGACGTATTTATCAGCGGAAGTCATCGACTTACGCCATTTAGGGACAAAATATCAGCAGGAGTCACTACGAAATGAACATGACAAACATAATATATTTATCTGCGCCCACAGGTCGGTGCCTAATAATTAATCTAACTGGTTGAGTTTTTTGACATAAAACCGATATCTCCGCAATACGGCAGTAATCTGTCCAGGATGATTACCTGAGATTCCAGGAAGATTACACCACCGAATTAAACATAGCGGCAGAAACCACTGGTTTTGTTAACAAATCACCTTATTGTCTATATACATATGTAAAACTACAGAACAAAAACAATAGTTTCATAAATCAACCGGCTTACAGTGTTCACATAAGTATATGCAATACTATGTCCAGAATTTTCTACACTTAAGTCGTTACTGTTTATCACTTTCGTACACCGTGAACCTATATGCACTGGATTATTAACGATAATATTGAATTCAGACCAGACAGTAAAAAGTTAATTTCGGTTACTAATCCGGAAATTAACGTCGTTTTGACAACGCCTGCCAGCCGTTGTCTGCTTTTGCTGCTCGAAGCGTCACCGGACGTGGTCACTCAGCAAGAGTTTTTCAAAAAGGTGTGGGAAGATGAAGGTATGCTGGTTCCGGCAAACACCCTTTATCAGAACATCTCTATTGTCCGTCGTGGCCTGCGTGCCGTCGGTGAGACCGACCAAATCCTGGTCGCCACCGTACCGCGCAAAGGGTTTCAAATCGATAAAAGCGTTAGAATCACCCGCGTTGCGGCCGCTCAGGCTACTGAAGCGACCGATACTCTGCAGGGTGAAGATGAACTGGATGTGGAGTACGACACTGACGCCGGGCCAGAGTTGACGCCAGAAGATACTGCCCTTCCCGCCCGTACGGTAACGGTAAGTCAGCGCAGCAGACTGCCCTTCTTCGTTGGCATCATCGCCATGTTAGCGGCATTTTTCATTGGTGCGATCGGCACGAACGTTGTCTGGCACTTTAATGATACGAAGCCTTTCTTCGCTGGCTATACCTTCGTCGAGCAGGACAAAGGTTGCCACTTCTATACCACGGATGACAGCCACGATAACAAAAACAGTTATGCACGCTTTAAGGCGTTGATTCTGGGTTCTGGCCTCGATTGCGAAAAGTATCCCTGGGTGTATTTCCCGCTGTCACAAACGTCTCCCGGATTAGCCGTTCTTGTCTGTCGCAAGAATTACCTGAAATCAGCCGTTCCGGGTTGTATCACACTCTCTTTTCGTGGAGCAGGAAGTGAGTAAAAAAACAATCATGATGATGAGTGCGGTGTTTTTACTCGCGGGTGTGCTCATCGGCGCGATATACAATGTTCTGATGTCTAAACATTACGATAAACAGGAATGTTCGATGTCGTTGGTGGTGTATCATGAAAACGCGCGCGCAAATATTACGCTGAATTACATGTATTCCCTGAAGAATCAGAACGGCATCGTGGCCGTCAGCGGGACCTACATTGAAGATAACAAACTTAAAGGACGAATCAGACGAGATGTCGCCTATAACTGGACAGAAAACCAGGATTCGTACCACTTACACTCAACCCGAATCAATAAGTTCGAAATTATCGAGACGTTACCGGATGCGTTATTAGCCAATATTCTGCCTGATTTCTACGTCTATCCCGATAAAAATGTGAGTTACTCTATTCTCAATCAGGGCAACCACGGATTCTTGTTTACCATCGGAAAACGCCCCCTGTTGTACTGTGCCCGCTAAGCCGGATACCACCGTCAGCTCTGTGCTTAACAGAGCTGACGCGTGTTAAAGAAACATACTCTCTTCCAGTAAATTATCTTTGATTAGCAGCAGATCGTGGACCCTGTGACCACCCAATTTCTTGCACGCGAGATTGCGATAGGTGTATACCCGTTTCGGCGGCAATGCCAGTGACTCGGCAATCAGGTTAATATCTTTACCCTGCAGTGATTCACAAATGATCATTTTCTCGACGCGATTGAGAATATGATTCCTGATAACCTGCCGTTTTTCCATGCTCGCCAGACGCGTAATAATCATCGTCAGCGCCAGCAGAGATTGTCGGGCACTGACAATCATGTCGGCATCAAAGACCAGGGCACTTCGTTCAGAATTCAAAATAATCAATAGCTTACATTTTTTGTTAAGACTGGATATTTGCCTGGCGCAACCTTTGTTGAACAAATTAAGATGCAAAATCACGGTATCGTCGAAAGTGAGTTTGTCTACAGGCAAATGGTGCATGGTTTCTTTCACGATGTCCAGGTTGGCCTCTTTTGCCAACAATACGATGCCGTCCTGCAAATAATTATTATTACTTATGATATATATTGTCATCGCTTTTACTTCCGTATTAATAATCCATTTAGCTTGCCGTTGATTTCCGTTCTGCTATATCATCTGGCGCGACATTAAAACTATATTGGTAACTAATTAAATACTTCAATTAAAAAGTCTTAACTGACATGATTTTCATAACCCATTGAAAATATAGAATTTAGTTTAAATTCTTAAATATTCTTAAATGGACGACAATTCGTCTCTCTGTATTCAGTCTCTTTCTCTATGCTATGTTGTGCTACTGGCGAGCAGGCAGATGGGATGGGAGGGAACAATGACCAGGCGTATCGATTATCTGATTGAGAAATATCATTTCACTGAAATCAACGAGTCGCCGCGCATTACCAGCCAATGGAAGGACGTTCTGGCGGAGTGCCAGCAAGAGAATGCCGGCGTTGAAGAACGACTGCGTATTGCGCTGCTCAATGTCGATTACGTGACCAGCTTCGAACTGCCCTTTCGTTTACTGCTCACCCGCACCCCGCAGCTGATTGATAAACTGCGCAAAGAATTTGCCCTCACCCAAAAAAATGTCCTGATTAATGATAAACGCCGTGGGCAGGTTTACAGCATCAACGCCGATCTCAGTCGCGTCCCCGATGCATTTCGTTATCGTCTGTCGTCGCGTATCCGCCGTATGGATGAGGAAACGATCACCACCGCGCCCTATCAGCAGGTAGCCAGTCAGACAAAGCGTCCCGAAGAACGGCTTCGTCTGGCGCTGGAGAGCGGTTTAGAGGTTAACGCCCTTGATGGGCTGTTCTGGCTGGGGATCCAGCGAATTGCCGCCGATATACAGCGACTCCGCGCATCGGGGATGCCTGTTCAGGCGTCGGATGTCGAGGTGTTCGATTCACTGACCGGGACGCACAGAACCGTAACGGCATACCATCTTTAACCCGTTGTCAGTTCCTGAAAGCGGGATAAAAAGAGCGCTCGCGCCTGCCGTGGCATCAGCGGATTGACGGTCAGTCGCGTCGTGGGCGACACGCCTGCCAGCATCGGCCAGTCA
This sequence comes from Citrobacter amalonaticus Y19, assembly GCF_000981805.1. Classification (NCBI taxonomy): domain Bacteria; kingdom Pseudomonadati; phylum Pseudomonadota; class Gammaproteobacteria; order Enterobacterales; family Enterobacteriaceae; genus Citrobacter; species Citrobacter amalonaticus. The sequence goes on from NZ_CP011132.1 coordinate 3,381,533, forward strand.
TTTCCGGGATCCAGATTGAGGTCGCGCCGCTCGGTCGCCAGCATCATCAGATCCACTTGCTTAATCACCTTGCTCGGCGTGAGAGGAAGATGAAAGCGCTGGCGAATGGCGTTGTCCAGTCGTGCTTCAATCTCTTTGTACTCAGGAAGCAAACGCTTTAGCGGCGAGGGAAGATCCTGGCAATAAGCCTCAGCGGCATCGTGCAACAGCGCTTCAAGCGCGAACTCTGGCGGCGTCAACTGACTGCACAGCACCACGTGCTGGGCAACGCTGTAAAATTCAGGCACATGCCCGGCAAAGCGACAGATGTTCGAAAGGGCGACGGCGATATCTTCAATCGCGATATGCTCCGGTCGAATATCGCTGAAATCAATGTGTTGCCCGGTTAAGGTGGCGATAAATTTCATCCGTTCTCCTGCTTCCTTGCCGTTTTTGCCCGCGTCGGCGGCACCTGGTTCTCCCTGAAGACACTACGTATTTACATTCACGCTGTAAATATCTTTTAACGTTCACCGCACATCGTGCAGAGAGGCCGGTTCATTCAGCGTGACCGCCGTGATAATCCAGCGTCGCACTGCTGTTACTGCCCAGCCCCCTGGAGCGGCGCATTGCCTTATTTCTGGCTCGCCGTCCACTTGGAGGCGGGCGGCGTGTACGTCGCAAAATACTCAACAATTTCCGGCAAGGAATCGGAGAAAAACAGCATATCCACGTAGCTCTGCTTCATAAAACCTTCATCGGCCATCTTCTGTACCATAACCTGCAACGGTTGATAAAAATCGTTCATGTTATAAAACGCGCAGGGCTTGTTATGAATACCCAATTGCCCCCACGTCCACTGCTCAAAAATCTCTTCCAGGGTGCCCGCCCCGCCGGGTAAGGCGATGAAAGCAGAAGACAGCGCCGCCATGCGATCTTTACGCTGGTGCATATTTTCAACGACCTGCAAATCTGTCAGCCCGGTATGCGCAATTTCACGTTCAACCAAAGATACAGGCATCACCCCCGTCACGTGCCCACCGTGTTGCAGAGCAGAATCCGCCACGGCCCCCATCAATCCGACCCGGCCACCGCCATAAACAATCCCCAGTCCAGCCTGAGCCAGAAAGGTTCCGGCTTCGCGAGCAGCCTGCATGTAAACCGGAGAATGGCCTTCAGATGAACCGCAAAAAATACCGATAGACTTCATATCATTTCCTTTAGTAATCAATAAATCTTCAGTCGCGCAATGGGGAAACAGCATAATTCAAAGGGACTCAATACACTATATGGGACTGAAAAAGTGAAAGTACCGACCACATGAGTTCCCGTCATCACCAACAATGAGGCGTCGCGGTAACTATCGGGGTCACGTCACAGAAAATATCGACGGTTGTGGGGGAAGTCCATTTTGTCAGGCAACAAGGCAGGCTATACTGCTTATTCAGACACTTATTTCAGAGGCAGCAGCTGGCGTGAAGGATATGTATTACAGCGATGAAGGGATCAATGCGGTCATCCAGAATGAACTGAATGCGTTCATTAAGGACTACAAAAATATTGTGTATGCATATGCGATCATGAACAAGAAAGATCCCTCGCAAATGCAGATTATCAATAATAATCCTGAGTGGTTTAACATCTATCTCGAAAGAAAATATCAGTTTATTGACCCTGTTATTATCAGGGCATTAAGCAGCGTCGAAGATTTTTTCTGGGAGAACAAGGTCCTGCTGGCGAGCGGTTATAGCCTTACACGCATTTTCAGTGAAAGTTCCGAACACAATATTTTTCAGGGTCAGACGTTTCCCCTGCATGACTATCAGAATAATCTTGTCGTGTTGTCCATCATCAGCCAGAAAGATTCGGGTATTGAGATGGAAACCTGCCGTGCGCATTTCATGCATTTTCTTATTCAGTTACATCAGAAGACACTCGATCTCTACAGTAAAGTTCATCAGAAAAAGAACGTATTTTTGTCGCCGCGTGAACGACAGATTTTGAAATGGGTCAGTGCAGGTAAAACGTATGCGGAAGTCTCGGTAATTTTATCAATTGCAGAGCGAACCGTGAAATTTCATATGGGCAATGCGATGAAAAAGCTGGGCGTGAACAATGCCAGACATGCGGTAAAACTCGGCATGGAGCTCAGATTACTGGATAACTGAACTCCGTGTGGGATTACATACGCCGAAGTTGTTGAAGTATCTCACGGAGCCAGTGGCTGGCCTTGTCTTTGCTGATGATGCTTTCGACCGCGCTTTCACTTGCCGGCATAAAAATATAATAGATAGTTTCACCTTTCTCAGAGAGACCTTTCTGAATCACGTCTATTTTCCAGTTAGCATGACGAAAGATGGCGTACATGCCGCGACTGGCAACGGCGTACATACCCCGGTACTGTTTTTTCATGCAATAGATGATCATCGCGAGGAACAGCGCCTTACTGGCGGGCATCCCGCGAAGGTTTCCGGAATCACGTCTGGCTTTATCTAAAAACAGGCGACTCACTTCGCAGCAGGGAATATCCGTGGGGAGGGAGATATTATCAAAGTACTCATGGAATATTTCGCTGATCATCGTCGGTTGCGTCGCGTCGATAAATCGGGCGCCGCACAGGATCTCTCCCCCATGCATGCCTAAAAGGTAAGTCGTGTTTTCGTTATCAAATTGATCCTTTTCCAGGCCATCACTACATTCCACTTTCCAGTCGAGTCGCTCACGAAATGTTCGGTTTCGCAGCCGGTAGAGTTCAGTGGCAAAACCTGACGGCAACTTATCGCGATCAAGCAAAAAAAACTCAACAAAAGAGTTCATTTATTCATTCCTGATAATAACATTCCGAAATTATTATCCCCTGTCTTTTAGGACAGCTTTTTTTTAGGTCAGCTCTTCCTTATACTTAAAAAATACCTGACTAATAGCGCTCGCGGCGCATACTAGTCAGGCGGTCAAAGACCAACGTAACACCAGGGATAAATCCACCCGAGATTATCTAACATTTAATCTCCCGGGTACAGAATGCAATAAGCACTTAATCAATAAAAAACCATTAAAACACGACGAATATCAAATATTCTTCCTTATTATATTGCCCCTTGTATTTTCAAGGGGTAATATTTAGGGTTGCATTCATTCAAAAATTCAATGCTGTCCAACTCTTGTTTCAGTCCCTTCTTAAAACGGCACTCAATCTGTTCTTATGCCACCTTCGGCAACAAAGCCGCTCAACGCTAACGCCATCGCGACCTTCAGGCAGAAACCTGCAAGTCACCATGAAAGACGAATCTTCTCTGCTGGTGATCCCTGTCCAGGCAAAGCGTGGTAAAAATGATCACAAAATAATTTCTTAATAATTCTTAGCGATGCATCGTTTTTTCCTAACGCTGTTCGCCCCTTTACACAGAAGAAACGCATGCCTCTTCTCTCGCCACAAGTCGGATAACGACGACCTCTGCATTCCCACAGATCATCAGCGGGTTAAAAAAATCCACAGGGTTAAAGGTGATATTCCTTTATCAACGGCGCTGAAGCGTCTGTATTTTCCGTGACGATTTATATATTGACGCATTTCAACCTCAACAGACCCACGATAAGGTTCCTCTCATATTGAGTGACCAATACGTCATCAGATAGCTAAACCTCATTTGCCTGTCCTTTAACATAAAGTGCTATTTTCTCTTTCGGATCCCCGTCAGATCGTTGCAATAATGACTCAGTGGCTGAAATAAATTCTTATTTTACTCGCGTAAAAGAATAGTTTTATTTGCATATATTGCATGGAATGCATCGCATATCACACTTTCTTTAAATATAAGAATTTTACCCTTTATGGTATTTTTACCTGCATATCTTAAAGACTCAATTCAATTCCAGAACTATTGACATCACGTAATATTGACTTTACTTTTCATAAAAGTAATAAATATGACATATTGAATGGTCACGTATCAATTAGTTTTACTTTTTATTATTCCCCCTTAAGGACAGGAAATGAATTCTATTTTCAAAAAATACTTTCCTGGTGCGTCAGGTGTTTACGTGACGCCTTTTCCTCTGTATCACGCCCCCCAGATGCTCTGTATTGTATTCGATTCTTTAATGGAATCTGGTCCGGGAACCGGTTTGCCTGGGCTCATTCAGGTGTCTATTTCACCAACGAGCACCAGGATAATTACCAATAAAACGATGACACTCTCCTGTATGTGGCAAGGGAATACCCATACGTTCTCTGTTCATGGCAGGGGCCTGACGACCAGTAGTTCGGGTATGGAACCTTTGAATACGCCTCTCCCACTGGAAGGACTTTTTTACACGGGTGGTTTCCTGGCATTTTTTGGAAAAATCTCAGGCGTGTATAGAAACTTAGCAAATGAATGAGAACGATTTGGGAGAATTTATATATGAATGCGTATTTAAGAAAACAGATTCATTGTATTAGCTGTGAGACGTCATGTCTTATTTCCCCTGAGAAGAGCGTCTGTTCTCTGTATTGTGAACATATCCCATTCGCAGTATGGCCGGAGGTGAATATTTATTTTAAAAATGGAGTCATTGAGAAGTTTTTAATGAAGTATAAAAACTATTTGCCAAGTGGCTTTATCTTTATCGATTTCTCCTTTGCTAACCTGAGGTATTTTGTTAAACCGGATTGGGTTGATTACCTGATCAGTACAAAAATGCATATCATTCTGATTGCCGATAAAAGAATGAGTTCCTTGGCGAATTACTGGCTTGTCAACCGCCAGGAGATCAGAGGGGTTATTTATTCCTGTGATAAAGAAGAGACTATTGAACAAAAAATCAAGCGATTATTCAGAGGTGAATTGGCCAATCGTCGGAGGGGAGAAACGCTGAATCGGGCGGAGTATTCCCTACTGGCTCATTTTATTGCTGGCAGAGGGTTTAAAGAAATCGTTGAACTTGATCAACTAAAACCCAAAGAAGTTTATGTCAGAAAACTCCGTCTGGAAAATAAATTTGGCTGTCGAACCAATGCGATTTTCTGTCAGATTGCGGGTCAGTAGCTGTCATTCATGATGGCTCAGAAATAGACCACCCAATGACTGGATCTTTGCGTTCCCCTTTTTACATTGGGTACAGTTGTGGTTGTGATTCCCCTTACTCTGTATTGGCTACAGAATGTCATAGGTTACTGGATTTTCTGCTCAACATCGAGACACAGAGCAACCTGACCGGCTTGCAGGCATTCAGGCTGTAACCGTTTACCGGCGAAGAGCTGGGATATAACCCTCCCCCCGACAGCCAGAAGCGGCGTCGGGGGGATTCCATTTGCCGCTTATTCCGATGAATAATCACGCAGAACGTGTGCCACACGGATTCGGTAAAACGAAAATATCGACTCCCGACCTTCCATTTGAGCAGCCCGATGTTTCATGTTGTTTTTCCACACCGCAACGGCTTCTTCACTCTCCCACCACGACAGCGATAAAATCTTTCCTTCCGTACTCAAGCTCCTGAAACGCTCAATCGAGATGAAACCCTCCATATTAACGAGTTCCGTCCTGAGTTCAGCGGCGAGTTGTAAATATCGTTCCTGCTGAGCGGGCACCGCATCCGCTTCAAAAATCACAGCAATCATAGCAACCTCCAACGTTAGCATTTTCGCCACTGTAGAGGGTAATGGCGGGCAATACTTCGCTGGAGAGCCAATTATGAATGATTGGGGATCATGACAGCACATCCGCATCAGCATCCGAATCGAGCTTACTGTAAAACCCTTGCTCCAGTTTTGCTTCCAGTATCGAGCGGACTTCAACCGCCAGTTGTTTATAGAACTCAGACAGTTCGTCGTCCTTACACAGCAGGACAATTTTGCGCCGCTCTTTGCGGTTGTTGATACGGATGATCTTCAGCGAGTCAGTAAACGCGGGAATGGTGGTCATAAACAGCGGCGTGGTCAGCGTCCATCCATAACCGTAAGAAATGAGTTTCAGAATGTCATCAGCATTGTCCATTTCAAACTGTATGGATGGAGACAGATTGTTCCATTTCAGCCAGTTGAGCGTCTGGATGCCGGTCGGCGTATTGGGGGTGTAGGCGATGTAGTCCCTGTTTTTACACAACTCTTCCAGTCGCGTCTCCGGCCAGGCTTTGGGGCAAACACACAGAAACGCTTCCTCAATCAACGGGTACATTCTGACGTTAGGCGGCATCTCAGTATGCAGCATGGTGATGGCCAGGTTAATGCTGCCCATATTCAGCGCGGAAAGCAGTCCCGATGCCGTACCGGTAACCTGAAAAATATGTTTCACCTGCGGTTGCAGAAACTTAAGGATATCCAGGCCGATGGATTTACCAATCGAATCAACGAAACCAATTTTCAGATGTGAAATATGCCCGTGACTGATCGCGTTAATATGTTCCTGCAAATAGACACCGCTATCGATAATCTTTTTCCCCAGCGGATACAGCGCCTGCCCGGCGATTGTCATCTGGATGGGCCGCTGTGAGCGGTTAATCACGTCTGTCTTCAGACCATTTTCCAGATTCGCAATCTGCTGAGAAATCGAGGATTGAGTCAGGTTGAGCTTCTTTGCCGCAGCGGTAAATGAACCGGTCTCAATCACCGCTAAAAACGCCTGTAACTGTTTAAAATCGAAGTTAATATCCTTCATCTCCGCCTCTACTATTACATTTTTTAATAATGAGTATTTATCTTTTCAATGCTTTTTTTTCTTTGAGCCACTTCAAATTATCCGGACTGTCAGCGAATTAAGGTAGCGACACACCTTAATACAGGAAGAGAAACGACGATGCGTGAAGAAAAGGATCTATTAGGAACGTTAATGGTGCCGGATGAAGCCTACTACGGTATTCAAACGCAACGGGCGGTACTGAATTTTTCAGTGTCAGGACAAACGGCCGGGGATATTCCGCATTTCCTGTGGTCAATCGCCGCAATCAAACAAGCAGCGGCTCAGGCAAACGCGCAAATTGGCGCGTTGGATCAGCAGAAAGCAACCGCCATCGTAGCGGCGTCGCAAGAGGTGATGAAGGGCGATTTTGACGCCCATTTCCCGATTGATATTTTTCAGGGCGGCGGCGGCACCTCGACCAACATGAACATGAATGAAGTGGTCGCTAATCGCGCGAATGAACTTCTCACCGGCGCACGGGGGTATGACGCGGTTCATCCGAATACGCACGTCAATATGGGGCAGTCGACTAACGACGTCATTCCTGCGGCAATGAAAATGACCAGCCGCATGAATATTAAACATTTGCTCGTGCAACTGGAAAAACTGGAAGCCGTGTTAGCGGATAAAAGCCGTCTGTTTGCCGACAAGGTGAAGCTAGGCCGCACCTGTCTACAGGATGCCGTGCCGATGACGTTTGGTCAGCAATTTGGCGCGTATCGCACGCAGGTCAGCAGACTCAGGCAAAAGCTGGCCGACGTTAACGAGGAGGCGTTGTATTTACCGCTCGGAGCAACGGCTATCGGCACGGGGTTGTCCACCCATGAGGGATATCTTCCGGCCGTTTATCAGTGGCTGGAAACCCTCACTGGCGAGAAATATCGCCCGGAAGCGGATTTCTTTGATGGTTTGCAACACGGTGATTTTTATATTGAATTTTCCGCACAGCTCAAAAAAATCGCCGCCTTTCTCTCCAAAATGGCGACCGATTTTCGTATTCAGGGTTCAGGGCCGCGCGCAGGCTTTAATGAAATTATCGTCCCTGCCGTACAACCGGGCTCGTCCATCATGCCGGGCAAAATTAACCCGGTCATGCCCGAACTGATAAATCAAATTGCTTATCAGGTCATAGGCAATGACGTCACGGTGACCATGGCCGTTGAAGGCGGCGAGCTTGACCTGAACGTGTGGGAGCCGGTGCTACTGAAGGCGCTCTTCGAATCCTGTTCGTTACTGAGTCGGGGGATACCGTTATTTATCGATAAATGCCTGAAAGATATTGCGATCAATGAAGAAGTGAGTGCTCGCTACGCAGGGGAAAGTACGGCACTGGCCACCGTCGTGGCCACGCTGTTTGGTTATCAGGTGGGATCGCGAATTGCGAAAGTGGCGTACCAACAACAGTGCAGCGTAAGGCAGGTCGTGCTGGCAGAAAAACTGCTGACACCGGAACAGGCGGATTATCTGCTGGATCCGATGAATATGACCGACCCGCAAAAGAGTACGGCAGCGATTAAACGCTATCAAACAGAAATGAATATGTTGTAATCATCTGTTTTCGAAAAATAAGCGTTAACTGCAGGTAATGAATATTCTCTATTCATTACCTCGCCCTCTTGTTGCCGATAAATAAAATATAACAAAGAGCAGGTTAATTATATGGTGATATTACATGTCGTTTTATTGCTGGGAACCATCATGCTTGCCGCCCGCTGGGGCGGAATTGGCGTCGGGTTTGCCGGTGGGATCGGATTAGCGATTTCGGTATTTATCTTTGGCGTTCCGGCGGGATCTCCGCCTGTCGACGTGATGCTTATTATTCTGTCGACCATTGTGGCGCTCTCGGCCATGCAACAGGCCGGTGGAATGGATTATCTCGTCACCCTGACAGAAAAGTTATTACGCCATCACCCCGGCTACCTTAATATTCTCGCCCCTACCGTGACCTTTATTTTGACGATACTTTCCGGCACCGGTTATACCGCGATGTCGGTGATGAACGTGATTCAGGAAGTCGCGAAAGATAACGGTATCAGACCCAGCCAGCCATTAAGTTCGGCGGTTGTGGCGTCACAATTGGGGATTACCGCCTCCCCGATCTCTGCCGCCACGGCGATTATGTACGGCACCGTTGAGGTGATGGGCGTCAGTTTCGGCGATGCGATGCTGGTTATCCTGCCCACCGCGTTATTCGCCATGCTGATTGCGGCCTTTATTGCCAGCAGACAGGGGGCAAAACTGGCCGACGATCCTGTGTGTCAAAAAATCATGCAGGAGAATAAAATTGTACTGAACAAACATACCCACCGCACTATTCCCGCCGGAGCAAAATCCTCGGTTGCCATATTCCTGGCGGGTGTGGTCTTCGTGGTCTGTATGTTGCTGTTTAAATCGCTTATCGGACATACCATCAACTCCCGCGACTTAATCATTATTACGATGTTTGTCGTGTCCACGATCATTATTTTTACCTGTAAAGTGGACATGAAGGATCTGAAAAACTCACCGATATTTAAATCAGGCGCAGAATCGCTGGTGGTCGTGTTAGGGATTGTGTGGTTGAGCAGCACGCTTATCGGCGCCCATATCGATGAGATCAAAATGGAAGCCAGTGACATATTACGCGCCTGGCCGGTCTTATTAGCCGCCGTATTTTTCTGTACCAGCGCGATGTTGTTCAGTCAGGGGGCAACCAGTGCATTACTGATGCCTATCGCCGCGTCTATCGGCATTAGCGCAGATGCCATATTAGCCAGTTTTGTCGCGGTCAGCGCACTCTATATCACGAATATTTATCCGACAACCGCATTTGCAATAGCCACTGATGACACCGGCTCCTTTCTCAGTTCACGCTGGAATGGCTCAAAGATCATTAATCATCCCTTCTTCCTGCCAGGATGTTTGTCGATTATCTTCTCGGTACCGTTTGGCTTTTTACTGGCACAGCTAATTTTGTAATGGCGAATAGAGAATAAACGGCCGTTGGCGGCTTTCTCTTTCAATGTGTCGTGATTAACAATCCACACAGAACAGGTTGACGTTAACCTGTTCTGCTGTTCACTCGCCGTTACTGGTATGTCATCGTAAAAGACAGCATGCCATTCGCCGCCCCGGTGGTGATGCGATCGCCCGTCTGGTAGTAACGCGCCTTAAGCGGTACCGCGAATCCGCCTCCTGTGTTCGATGTCCCAACCGCCACATCTGAGCCCAACCTCATCGGCTGGTTGTCATAAAGCAGTTGGATCCCGACCCCTGTGGCAGCGTTACTCCCGCTGGCCGTATTGATAACGCCTTTCGTTGCGTCATAAATATCGCCTTCCATCCTGACGCTGACTGCGGTTCCGGCATTGCAGGTCATCGGCAGAGTGAATGACTGGGTATACGCCTCTCCTGGCGTCGTACCTTTGCCATTAAAGGCGTTTTTATCAACCTCTTTCATATCGACAGGAATGGATGCCGTGGTCAGTTTGCAGGCTGGCGTGGTCACCGTGAACGCATTGATATTGACGGCGGCATCCGGGGATTGCCAGAGCAGCGAGTTATTCAGCAATACCAACGCCCCAACCGTTCTTGCCGATATAGTACCTGAACCGGTCTCCGTCGCCGTTTTATAAAACGTCACCGTCACGGAACCATTCAATCCGGGGCTTATCATTCCCGCGGTATTTTGACAAAGCCTGGCGGTGTTAACATCGCCTCGAATCGTATTCGTCCCCGTAACGCTGGCACTCCCTCCGGCACACTTTGCCGTTGTAGCGGAAATCGCATAGCCAATACCATCAACGTTGGTTTTATAGACGCGTACCCCATTGACCATCGAATCGAAGGTCCCTGTCGCCTTCACGCCAAATGTTTGATTGGAAATGACCCCTTCCTGTGAATCAAAACAACTGAACGCATTCACTGTCGGCGTCATCATCTGCGTACCAATAACGGCTCCCACCGGCAGATCCCTGGAGATAGTGATATTCTGCGGCGATAATGTTGTTGATGGCGTGACCGTCGAACAATCCCACGCCAGCGCAGTACGTGAAAACAGTCCCAGAGCCACCAACAGTAAACTCACAATAATTCGATTCATCTTACTCTCCACTTACCTGCACTCCGCGGTGACGTTATGTGTTTTGTCGGAAGCCTGCGCAATCTGATAACGTGCCAGACAACTTTCCCCTGCCCAGCTCACCACCACGGAGCCTTTTTCCGGTGCACCGCTAAGCCAGACTCGCTGACGATCGTCAACAATTCCTTCTGGCGTATTGTCGCGGTGGTTAATTTTTGCCGTCGCCCCAAACGGGATCGTTTTGCCCGTCAATTGCAGCATGATGCGGTAGCCGGTAACGGTCGGGAAATCAGCCAGCGCCAGCGCCCCTTTTGTGGGTACGACGGTCTGCGTGTCATTCAACACGTCAGTATTGGCGTTCAGCGCGTCGGTATTTAACGTCAGACTGTTCTGCCGATACGGCGCAACATACGGCACAACGGCAAAACCTTTACTGTCCGTGTAAATGCCACTGTTATTCGCGACTTTCGCCTCTGCCGCATTCTCGGCCTTCACCAACGCCATCGTCTCGCCTAGCGGCTGAGTTGCAGAGACGCCATACGGATGAACCACCAGTCCCCCCATCGCGCCAACCGACACCTGACGGTTATCGCGAGAGTAGTTATAACCAAGCTGATATTCACCATGACGGCCCTTATAATTCGCCGACGCACTGCCCGTCACATCCGACCCCTTACTGTTGTATCCCTGCTGTACGTTCCAGCTCAGATTTCTGTCTTCCAGCGCGGAACCCGACAGCCCCACCTGTGAAGTGGTGTCGCCTTTTTTATTCGTGTTTGCCGATAGCGTCATCCAGCTATTTGGCAAGAAACGTGAGAACGGAATCTGCATCGTAAAAGAGACGATATGATCATTGTCGTTGTGCCAGGGACCACGGGAATAGCTATAGTTCAGGCCATAATTAATATTGTTAATACTGGTGTTGTAACCGAGGCTGACGTTACGTTCGGTATCACCCCCCCAATAGTCCTGGTGCCAGGCCGACAGGTTGAGATTTCCGAAATCACCAAGCTGCTGGTTCAACGTCACCTGTGCTTTACTGCGTTTGTTACGCTGATAACGCCAGTCATTTCCTTCCAGAGCGTTATCGCTCGCCATCCGGTATTTATTCACATCGCCATTCGCTTCCTGAAAATCATGAAAACCGGAAGAGGAATACCGATACCCCATCAGACTCAGCGAGGTGCCTGTGGATGAAAAATCTTTGGCATACTGCGCACGAAGCGAGATACCGCCTTCCGTTTTGCCTGGCAACTGTGTATGGGCAAAGGTGGCGTCAAAAGAGAACGAACCGAAATCACCCAATCCTTTGCCGATACCGACTGCCCCTGCCTGGTAATCTCCCGACGCCAGCATGCCGCCGTAAAGCGTGGTGTCCCACGGCAACCCGTAACTCATGGTGGCCTGAAGAAATTCCGGTTCCTTATCCGTGCTGTTTGACGCACGATATTTCCCCGCGGCCAACGCATACTTAAACTGGCCTTCACGCTGCATGATCGGCACAGCCGAAAATGGCTGAATAAACTGATGCACCGAACCATCTGCTTCACGCACAACCACCGTAAGATCGCCGCTGGCGGCAGTAGGATAGAGATCATCAATCACAAACGGACCAGGCGGAACATAAGACTGCCAGATAATATTCCCGCCCTGACGAATGGTGACTTGTGCGTTACTTTGCGCAATACCGCGGACCACAGGCGCAAATCCCCGTACGCTTTCCGGTAACATGGTGTCATCCGAATAAATTTGCGCGCCGCGGAAATGAACACTGTCGAATACGCCGGCCTGCGTATAACCGTCACCCATACTGAACTGGCTTTTCAGCACTTTGATATCACGCTCCAGTGACGTACTGAGGGTGTTCCAGTGCCCGTCTCCGTCGTTATTGTTATACGTTGAGTAATTACGCAACCGCCAGGGACCGACGTTAATCCCACTGCGCAGGTTCAGATAGCTGTCATTTCGCGAATCTCCCTTGCCATGGCTGTTGGCAGCAGAGAAGTTATAATTCAGGAACAACATATTCAGTCCGTCGTCCCACTGCTCCGGTGAGACTGAACCGCGTGGATCGCGCTGCATATATTCTTGCGGCACCGAAATATCCAGACGCATGCCATCAAACTGAAAATTGAGTTGGCTTCCGGGGAGTAACGCACCAATATTATCGATGGTTGCGGAATCCTCCATACTCATCCAGTCAGGCTGCGCGTTACGCTTCACACCCCATTTCACGAAATCGGCATAGGTTAACGATGGAGCCAGTTCACTCTCTTTACCCAGAAAGCGGATATCACGAGATTCGACATAATTTCCGTTCAGATAGACATCAACGTGATAAACACCGGGAACCTGTCCGTCAGTTTTGCTGAAACGAGAGATATCAATATCACGGGGAATATTTCCTCGGGTTTCAATGAAATCGGGTGAAAAATAATCCTCAGCTAACACGGTTGATGCATGTGTAAACAGATAGACCAGGACTGATAATTTCGTTAACGTTGCAAAACCTGAAACCGCATTGAGCTGGAGCATAAGTACTTAACCTACATTTTAACTTTTTGTTCAGTCGTGACGCCTCCAAAATCATTAATCGCACGCCACGATACGTCTCCACCTGTTATCCCCGATAGTGGTAGCGTGACGGTTTGAAATGGTAATACCATTGGAGGTTTCGTTATCGTTTTACCGTTCACCTTTACTTCATTAAGCGACACACTATAAGGTGTTGGATTATTTACAGTTAACTTCCCACCCTCGCGTGAAAAAATTAACTGTTGGTATGCCAAAGACGGATCGCCTTTTAATCCAGCGGGACGATAAAATAGCTTCATTTTGCTTTTTACGGCGATCAATAATTCATTTTTCGCATCCGGTGACGATGAAGGAATCGCTTTAATATTCAACCAGTAAACACTTTCCCTGTCCGACGGTAAGTTGTTTCCTGCCAGCATGACGCGAACAGAGTTCTGTGAATTAGGATTTAATTTAAACAAGGGTGGCGTCGTGGTAAATTCGCTGCCACTGTCATCACTATTTTCGCTTTTACTCACCCATGACTGGATCAGATACGGTTTATTGTCCGGGTTTTTGACGCTTATTGTGGCCTGACTGGCATTACTATTGTAAATAAGACGAGTACCGCCTATTTCAACCCCACTGATTGCCGCTGTTGAGATAAAGATCATCCCCACAGCAAGCGTTTTATATAATTGCTGAAGCATGAGAGTTCCTGATTGATTACTCAGGGCCACAGGTGGCCCTGCTTTTACTGATAAGTCACCGTGAAGGAGGTTGACGCGTTTGCGGTCCCCGCGCCGACAGTCCCTGTGGCCATATATTTTGCGAAATAGGTCAACGTATTATCGACGTCTTCCAACAACGCCACGCTAGCCGAAGACGAGCCAACCGGGATCAATGTGGCGCTGTCCTGCTCATAAATAGCGACGCCGACATTCGTTGCCGTTTGACCCGTGGTCAACGCCAGAATCGAAGGATTAGCCGTGTTAGTGGTACCGTCAAACCGAATACTGGCGCTGCTCACACTCGCCGGACAGGATTTCAGCACAATATTAAAGCGCTTGGCTGCCGCTGTTGCGCCATTCCCGCCAGAAAATGCCGCCGTTGAGACGGTTCCCAGATCAACAGGCTGCGCAATCGCAGAAGGGTCAACCACACATGCCGTTCCTGTAATCGTTCCGGTAAAGTTAATGACGCCATCGGCTGCATTAGCGGCTTGCAGAGCAGACAGCGATAACATCGCAGATATCAGTGCTATTTTTTTCATAGAGTTAAATCCAGATAGTTAAGTTAATATTTAATTAAAAGCGTTGATGTTAAAAACAATTATTCCTGCATTCACCTCCTCTGCCTATTTTCACTTCCCGACATTAACGCAATAATTTATGTAAAGTCAGACTCATGAACAGACGGTTTGCACATTCTTACTCGCGCGATATTTCGATACAGAGAGACTCGATTACCGAGTTGCAGTTTAAATATTAAGCTGCGACGGTGTGCATAAAATGTCTTCATCGACATGCCCAATAGCTCACCAATCTCATTCGCATCCATTCCTTTTTGCATACAAGCAAGAACTTCACTTTCCCGGAATGAAAGCGTGTATTTCACCCGATAAGCATACCGAGATTCATTAACAAACAGGCACGAGAGGATTTCGTTTATCCGCCGTCTCTTATCAATGAAAGTGATATCTCTCAAATGGCATAACGCATAGTAGTCGAGATCATTGGTGATAAATGCAATGATTTTCCTGTCAGGAGACAAATACTCAGTGCCCCATTGAAAATTGGACTCATTAATATCGACTATAGTGTAATTTTCATCAATCAACTCCGGCGTTAACAACGCACTTATGCCGACAATAAAAAAATAATCATCAGAAAAAACAGAGTCTGATAATTTCATAGAACTTCCTTTTTCGACACTTCCTGCTTGCTGTTTTAACGTCAGTAAATCACCTCATGTTTCGCTGTAAAATTTACAGAAATTCATTCAGCATGACATCACAAAAGTCGTGGATTTCGTCAGAAAACATAAAAACGATCGTTTCTACTATCTTTTTACTTTCAAAAGAACAACGATCCATATTTATCTATTTTTATCAAAACAAAAACCCATAACACACAATAAAAAACAGAATTAAACACTATCTATATGGATAGGTTTGGTTTAATGATCCGAGCATATTTGATAGCTGAAACTTGTAATAAACCAAAACATGGATTTTTCTTAGGAAATATACCAGGTTTAATTAACTCATTTTATTCTGTTGGAACAGGGCTTATTTTACCTGGTTAACACAGGAGCAACATCAGCGGCGCCTTATTATTCTGTCAGGCGCCGCCTACACATGTAGGAAGGGAAATTAAGGTGTGAATTTCTCGATTGCCCGCTCCAGTTCGTCCAGCAATGTCTGGATATGCTCAAACTCAGCAGGCAGTTCGGTAACCGTAATCGCATCCGGGAGTTTATCCTCCAAAGACTGTGCCGCCTTCATTAAGGTCTCAACCCCTAATAGCTGTGCTGTCCCGTTAATGCGATGAATATGATGTTTAACCAGACGATAATCACCAGACGCACTGGCTTGATAAGCCGCCGTTAAATCGCAGCGATTTTCTACCTGCGCCTCTTTTAATGCGCGAAGCATCAATGCCCGATTCCCTTGCGCGAGCATCGCCAGTCTTTCGAGATCAAATACAGTGTCGTGGGTGTCACTCACCCCGGAGAGTAAATGAGAGAGCTGCGACAACGTGATCGGTTTGAAAAGACAGGCATTCATCCCCGCCGACAGACAACGTTCGCGCTCGTGCTCCTGCGCCGTTGCCGTGAGCCCCCAGATAACAAGCGTCGTAGTAAATTTTCTGACCTGGCGGGCAAGCTCAGTACCATCCATAACCGGCATATTGAGATCGGTAATCAACAGGTCATAATTTCCTTGCTGAAGATAACGTAATGCCGTCTCGCCATTGTCGGCTTCATCCGCCATGATACCCAGCGTCATAAGCTGACGTTTCAGGAGTAATCGGCTGAAAGGAAGGTCATCCGCAATTAATACCCGTAATGTTCCTTGAAAGGCTGGCAGAGGCGAGTCAACGTCCGTAACGGTGGGGGTAATATCAAACGACGTCTGGACTGGCAGGCTCAACGTAACGGTCGTCCCCCGATTGACCACACTTTGCAGTTCGATTGTCCCTCCCATTTGTCTCATTAACGCCCGACTGATTGCTAATCCAAGCCCCGAACCACGATGATGTTCTCCCGCTTTTCCCTGGCTAAAGGCGGTGAATAAACGTCGTTGCTCTTCTTCGCTCATCCCCGGCCCGGAATCACTCACCGAAATTACCAGCGTTTGCTCATGCTTCGCCGCTGAAATTCGCACATCACCGCGTTCGGTAAATTTCACCGCATTACCGATAATATTGGTGAGAACCTGCCCCAGTAATTGGGGATCCAGTTGCATCGCTTCACGCGCATCTAAACGAGAATCGTAATGCAGCGCGATCCCTTTTTGCGCCGCCAGCGCGCTGAATAATGCCATTTTTTCTTGCACCAGACCGTCCGGATATTTCCACTGGGGAACCGCCTCTAATAAACCCGATTCGATCTTCTCCAGATCGAGGATCTCGCCAATAAGTTTTAATAACGAACGCGAGGCCTGAGCCGCCTGGTCCACTGAGGCTTTATCTTCCGGGCTAAACTTCGCAGGAGAAAATTGCAGCAGTTCAAGAAATCCCATTATGGCACTGACCGGGGTTCGTATTTCATGACTCATATGAGAAAGAAATTCCCGTTTCTCTTCATTAGCCCTGAGCGCTCTGTTCCGTTCCTCTTTCAGTAAGCGTTGAGAACGTTTTCTGACACGAACTTCCCGCACCAGATAAACTGCCCATAACAAGGTGCTAAGTACCAGTAGCGACGCTAACGTAGCCACCAGATAAAAAGGCCTGTTATATAATTCCCAGGTATCTATTTTGACATCCGGCAGACGAATCCATTTACCGACGATCTGCAGGACCTCTTTTTGTGGAATATCATCCAACGCTTTATCCAGAATTTGCCGTAGCTCCGGTTCAGAACGAGGCACCGCGAAACTAATTGCCGCGGGCTCTTCTCCGGTAAGCGGTATCCAGGAAAGCTGATCGGGATAGTAATGCTCACTCAGATAACGCGCAGTCAGTTGATTCGAGATGGCAGCATCCACTTTTCCTGTTGCCACCAGATTCAATGCCACGCTGGAATTTTCCACCTCTTCCCACACAATGTCTGGATAGTGCGCCTTCAGTTTGGCCAGTAAAGTGTGATCGCCGCTGATGGCGACATGATTGCCGGGTCGCAGCGCATGTTCTTTGTTTTCCTCTTTTCTGATCACGGCCACGAATTGTGTGGTAATAAAGGGGTGAGTAAAAGAGAGATAATTTTCTCGGCTGAGATCATAGGTAGCGGCCTGCACAATATGCCAGTTGCCTTTCTTCATCTCAGCGATCATCTCTTTATTCGATTTGACGACAACGGTCTCAAACTGAATCCCCGTTTGCAGGCCAATCAGATTAAGGACGTCGCCAACAATACCTCGCGTCTGCTGGCTTCCATCAACCATCGTGTAGGGAGCAAACCAGGGATTAATAATCACACGGAGTGTTTTGTGATTATTCAACCACTGCTTTTCGCGTGGCGTCAGGTTCAGAGGCTCAATCAGGAAGGAGAGATTGCCTTTATCAATCATCGACTGAGCAATTTGCCCATGGATGTTTTCATCAATTGCGCTAAGGGTATTGTTCACAATTTCCCGCAACCGTTGCTGCGCGGGTAGAAATAATAAGTAGCTCTTTCTCTGCGGTGCAGGCCAATACTTCACGGTTGTCAGCGCAAGACTGAACTCCTGGGAAAGCCAGGTGCTGGTCGTGAGTGAATCACCGAAAAACCAGGCGTTGCGCCCATTGTTAACGGAATTCAGCGCCTCCTGGTAGTTGCTATAGTTATCGATCTCGGCATCGGGAAAGGACTGGCGGATAAAATCGGCATCCGGATAGTGGTTAACAATCGCCACACTCGTACGTTGCGCGCTCTGCAATGGTGCCATCACGTTGCCCAGGGAGGTCACTAAATTTGGCCAGGAATGAATCAGCGGCTGAGAAACCTGAACACTTGCGTCATGCCAGGACTGGCTCTCCAGCCCGGTTAATACCATATCGACGTCGCCCTTTTTGAGCGCCGCGACAGCATCAGCCTTGCCCGGATACGCCATTACACTTATTCGTGTATTAAGGGAATGTTGAATCAATGCCAGATAATCAGCATTCATTCCCCGATAACGTCCCGTCAGCATTGTCAGAACCAGCGGTGGCTGAACGGGTTCATAAACGGCGACGCTGAGGATTTTTTTCTGTTGCAGCCAGCGTTTGTCATCCTCACTCAGGTAAACCGGCACGGGCGATATGTAATTGAACCCTGATAGTTCAAGCTCAACAGGGGTTTTTTGCTGCGCGTAAACGGTACGCCCGCCTATTGATAAAATAATAAACACCACTATCAGCCAGTTATTCATCATCATGTCAGCTTGTTCTGATGAGCAAAAGAGAGCAGTTCGATTAATGATTTACAGCCGAGTTTTTCCATTAGTCGCGTTTTATAAGTACTGACGGTTTTACCACTAATATGCATCGCCTCACCGATTTGCGAATTGTCCAGACCGTTAAGCACATGTCCCATGACTTTCATCTCTTGTGCCGAAAGGGACTCCAGACGCTGCGAGTCGGTCAGGATTTCGGAGGCTTCTTCGCTGAAAAAGGGAAAATAGGTATACCCATTCTGCGCGGCAGTAATGGCCGCCAGAATGTTATCCATGTTCTGCTTTTTACTGATAAACGCATTCGCCCCCGCCTGCGCGCAGCGCTTGCTGAAATAACGATCGTTTTTCGCTGAAACGACAACTAACACACCGGCGTAATGATTCGCTCTGAGCTTTTCCACCAGCTCCACACCATTGACACCGGGGATCTCAACGTCAATAACCACAATATCCGCTGTCGTTTTTACCAGACTCTTCAGTGCAACCGCGCCGTCTTCATATTCTCCGAGAACAGTAATGTGATCTTTCTCCAGCACGCTGCGAATAGCCATACGCGCCAGCGGATGATCGTCCACGATAATTGCCGTGCGAGAACGCATTCCACTCATAATTACCCCAAAGACCGTGATGCATTAAACACGCTATGTTATTGAGAATAGCGTAAACGATACGGCAGATTACTCTCCACATTAACCTTTGCGGTGAGGCGTCGCTCACTCATACGCGGTCGCGATGACCGTGGCTTTCGCCTACCGCGAAGAATGCCGTTGAATTGACTTTCGTGACAAGTACAGAGGGAGAATTTATCCAGCGCCATTAAAACCAGCCGGAAACAGGCTGGCGGTTGAATGCCCACACTTTCTGCCGCGTTATGCAAGAAACGCATAGCGCGAAACATTCTTGCATTTTCCCCTTATCCCTTCGACTGGTAAGGTCATTACGTTCGGGCCTCTTTTGGCCTGTCGCAACAAACACACATCATCAAAAAAATAACGGGGTTCGCTATGGCGCAACAAGGGGAACAGGCGGCGCTGCCGCTTGCGACAGAAAAAGTCGGACTTAAAGGGTATCTGGCATTTTTTCTGACCATCATTTTCTTTTCCGGCATCTTTTCCGGGACAGACGGTTGGTGGCGTGTTTTTGATTTTACCGTGCTGAACGGTTCATTTGGCCAAATCGCGAATGGTGCTGGACAAGCGTCTGTAACCTTCCGTGGTGCGAGCGGTACTGGCGCAAAAGATGGTTTTCTTTTCGCGCTGGAGCTCGCGCCGTCAGTCATTTTGTCTCTGGGCATTATCTCTATCACCGACGGTCTTGGCGGACTGCGTGCGGCTCAACAACTGATGACGCCCATCCTGAAGCCGCTGTTGGGCATTCCGGGCATTTGCTCGCTGGCGCTCATCGCGAACTTACAAAACACCGATGCGGCGGCGGGTATGACGAAAGAACTGGCGCAGGATGGCGAAATCACCGAGCGTGACAAAGTCATTTTTGCGACATACCAGACCAGCGGCAGCGCGATTATTACTAACTATTTTTCCTCTGGCGTTGCCGTTTTCGCGTTTCTGGGAACGTCTGTTATCGTCCCGCTGGCCGTCATTCTGCTGTTTAAATTTGTCGGAGCCAATCTGCTACGTCTGTGGATCAATTTTGAAGAACGCCGTAACCCAACGCAAGGAGCGCAAGCATGACCACTCAGGTACGCAAAAATGTCATGGACATGTTTATCGACGGTGCCCGCCGTGGCTTTACCATTGCCACCACCAACCTGCTGCCGAACGTGGTCATGGCGTTCGTCATTATCCAGGCGCTGAAAATTACCGGTTTACTTGACTGGGTGGGCCACATTTGCCAGCCGATCATGGCATTCTGGGGACTTCCCGGTGAGGCCGCGACGGTGTTATTAGCGTCGCTAATGAGTATGGGCGGCGCGGTCGGCGTTTCCGCTAGCCTGCTCACGGCGGGAGCATTAAATGGTCACGACGTCACGGTTCTGCTCCCGGCGATATACCTGATGGGTAACCCTGTACAGAACGTGGGGCGCTGCCTCGGTACCGCCGAAGTGAACGCCAAATATTATCCCCACATCATTGCGGTATGTGCCATCAACGCATTACTGTCGATCTGGGTTATGCAGATTATTGTTTAAAAAGGGAATTATCATGCCTGATTTATCCTTCGCAGAGTTTACGTTACTGCAAGGCGCACACCTTTACACCCCTGAAGACCTGGGGATTTGCGACGTGTTTCTCGCCAACGGCAAGATTATTGCCGTCGCACGCGATATCTCGCCTCAGATCGTGCCGAATTGTAAGGTTATCAATCTCAAAGGACGGATCCTGTGTCCTGGCTTTATCGATCAGCATGTTCACCTGATTGGCGGCGGTGGCGAAGCGGGCCCCACAACCCGAACGCCAGAAGTCAGACTGAGCAGGCTGACCGAAGCCGGGGTCACGACCGTCATTGGCTTGCTCGGCACCGACTCCGTGACCCGTCATCCGGAATCACTGCTGGCGAAAACCCGGGCGCTGAATGAAGAAGGGATCACCGCCTGGATGTTAACCGGCGCTTATCATGTCCCTTCACCGACGATCACCGGTTCCGTAGAAAAAGATGTGGCGCTGATCGATCGCGTCATCGGCGTAAAATGCGCCGTCTCCGACCACCGCTCTACCGCCCCTGGCGATTATCAACTGGCGAACATGGCCGCGGAATCCCGCGTGGGTGGCCTGCTGGGCGGAAAACCAGGAGTCAGCGTGTTCCATATGGGCGACAGCAAAAAGGGACTCAAACCGCTGTACGACATTCTGGAAAATAGCGATGTGCCGATGAGTAAGCTGCTTCCCACTCACGTTAACCGCAATGAGGCGCTGTTCGAAGAAGCTCTGGCCTTTGCTCTCAAAGGCGGCACCATCGATATCACCAGTGGTATTCCCGATCCGGTCGCACCGGCTGAGGGCGTGGCTCGGGCAGTGAAAGCCGGCATACCGCTTGCCCGGATAACGGTCAGTTCTGATGGTAACGGTAGCCAACCGTTGTTTGATGACGCCGGAAAACTCACCGGAATTGGCGTGGCGGGCTTCGAGAGTTTGCTTGAAACCGTACAATCGCTCATAAACGATTACGAATTTACCCTGACCGACGCACTGCGTCCGCTGACGACCAGCGTGGCTGCCTTTCTTAACCTTTCCACTAAAGGCGAAATCGCCCCAGGGAAGGATGCCGATCTGCTGGTGATGACACCGGAATTAAGTATTGAGCAGGTTTATGCCCACGGCAAACAGATGGTGGTTGACGGTAAAGCCTGCGTGAAAGGGACCTTCGAGTAAGTGCAATCGGTTGTCAGCCGTGTGAATGCCCGTACAATGGCGCAGACAGACGGCTGACAGGTGATGGTAAATGGATGTGAGTGGTGCAGGTTTGTATAACATTGAAACGAAATGGCTTTATGACTTCCTGACCCTGGAAAAGTGCCGAAACTTCTCCCAGGCAGCGATTATTCGTAATGTCTCGCAACCCGCCTTCAGCCGTCGTATTCGCGCACTGGAAAACGCGGTAGGGGTTGAATTGTTCAATCGTCAGGTCTCGCCGCTACAGCTCTCCGAGCAGGGAAAAATCTTTCACTCTCAGATACGCCATTTGCTACAACAACTGGAAAGCAACCTGGCTGAACTCCGTGGCGGCAGCGATTTCACGCTGCGTAAAATCAAGATTGCTGCGGCTCACTCTCTGTCGCTTGGGTTATTACCCGGTATCGTTAGCCAGATGCCAACCCAGTTTACCTGGTCGGTTGAAGCGATCGATGTCGATCAGGCAGTTGATATGTTGCGGGAAGGGCAAAGTGATTTCATCTTCTCTTATTATGATGAAAACCTGCTCCAGCCTCCGTTTGCCAATATTCCCCTGTTCGAGTCGCAACTGTTTCCCGTCTGCGCAAGCGATGTGAACGGAAAACCGCGATACACGCTAGACCAGCCCTCTTTCCCGCTGCTCAACTATAGCCAGAACTCCTACATGGGGCGGCTTATCAACCGAACGTTAACCCGTCATACCGGGCTGAGTTTCAGCACATTTTTTGTCTCTTCGATGAGTGAGTTGCTTAAGCAGGTTGCGCTGGACGGTTGTGGAATCGCCTGGCTCCCGGAGTATGCGATTCGTCAGGAGATTCGTCATAAACAGCTCATTGTGCTGGACCAGGACGAGTTGATCATTCCTATCCAGGCTTATGCTTACCGGATGGATACGCGGATGACGCCCCTGGCGGAGCGTTTCTGGAAGGAGTTACACCACCTGCACACGGTCCCCTGATCTCCATTCACACGCAGGCAACCTGTTGCACAGGCTCATCCACCTGCGTATCCGGCCATGACTCATACCAGCGAATCGCGGCGTTGACCAGAGACGCAGTTGAATCAATAAACCGGCGCCCAAACTGGTTCTCATGCCCGGCCACAATTAACGGGATCTCGGTGCAGCCCATAATAATTATCTGCGCGCCATGGGAAATCAGTCGTTCAATTTGTGGAAACAGCAACCGTTGCGCTGCGGGTTTATCTCCGCTTTTCAATGCGTAAATGGCCTGCATCACCTGCGCCTGACCGGCCTCTTCTGGCTGAACCAGAGAGAGTCCCTGCGCAGTCATTTTCTTCTGGTATAACCCCGTCGCCAGCGTGGCGTTCGTTGCCAGCAGGCCGACGCGGGTCACGCCGGGAGGAATCTCACTCAGCGTGGCATCCAGAATGCTGATCATTTCCGCCTTTGCCACTGCCCGTAAATCATCAAACCAGTAGTGCGCGGTGTTACAAGGTATGACGATACATTCAGCCCCCGCATCTTCCAGCATGTGCAGATAACGCTCAAGATAATGCAAGGGAGAGGGACCGCCAGAGAGCAGGCAGGCTGTACGATCGGGAATGTCAGGAATGGAGCTCACGATAAGCGGAATATGCTGCTGATCGCAGCTGGCACGGCGCAGTTCAACAAATTTTTCCAGCATATCCGCCGTTGCAGCAGGCCCCATGCCGCCCAGAATCCCAATGGTATGTTTCATTACCCGCACCGCGCTTTCTCTGATATTTCAAATGACACTATCACCCTGATGCATAGGTAAAAAATGCCATTTTCTTAGCAGCTATGCGTAAAAGTTATCACTCGAGAAACGCGAATCTGTTGACACAGACTTCTCACCGCGCCGCCCGGCGGTCTACGACGTGCCGGTTTCTGAGCCTTGCGCCGCTAAACAGTGACTAAACAGCGAACACCCCGTTTCTGTTTTGTAACACCCAACCGTAAATTAGCGATGCCCGCCACAAAATTCACATATCACTCACGTTGATGAAAGGAAGCATATTGCATTTGCACAGTGAGTCGGATAGCGTCTGTAACGTTACACTAAAACGTTACAGAAAACAGAATAAGCGACTTTTTCGTTAAACCAGATGGCCATGTCAGCCTTGCCAGATGGCGTTATCGCGACCTCTACACTGTGAGAAAGGATAATCATGATGAAAACAACACCGTTTCGTTCAGCCAGACGTTTTCTGGCTCTCGCTTGCCTCAGTAGCGCCCTGATTGCAGGTAGTGTGCTGAGCGCTTCAGCACAGGCAGCACTCAATTTTCGTGTTTACTCGTCTCTGCCAGGAGATGACTCCTCTGCACACTACATCTGGTTCAACCGATTCCAGGAAAACCTGAATAAAAACGAGAAGTTAAAAGGACAGATTAAGCTTAATTATTTCGCCAACGCGATGCTGGGAAAAGAAGCCGATGCCACACAGCAGGTCCGTATCGGCGCCATTAACATGATGATTTCAGGCACCTCAATCTGGGCCACTCTGGTCCCTGAAGTGGGCGTGCTGGATCTGGGTTATCTGTTTAAAGACTATGACCAGGTTGGGAAAGCGCTGGACGGCAAAGCCGGTGAGCAGCTTTCTAAGTTGATGATGGATAAAGCGAACGTGATGGTGCTCGGTTATGGCTATAACCTCGGCGCACGTAACGTGTACACCAAGAAGGCGATTGAAAAACCAGAGGATTTAAAGAATCTGAAAATCCGCGTGCTGCCGGTGCCTAACTTTATCGCCACGCTGAATCACATGGGGGCGGTGGCCATTCCCATGCCGGGCGGGGAAGTTTATTCCAGCCTGCAAATGGGTGTGATCGATGGCGTCGAACATGATGCGCCCACCATCTACGCCAGCAAATATTATGAAATCATCAAGAATGGCACGCTGACCCGCCATAGTTATAACCCGCTGATGATTGCCATGAACAAGAAGAGCTTCGAGCAGATCCCGGAATCACTGCGTGCCGACGTGCTGGCCGCCGCGAAAGAAGCCACGGAATACGAACGCCAGCAGGCCAGCCAGAAAGAGCTGGAAGCGATTAAAAACCTGGAGGCCAAAGGCGTCACTTTCCGGGAAACCGATCGGGCGTTCTTCGCGCAGGCCGTACAGCCTGTCTGGAAAACTTTCCTGGATAAATACCCGGATCTGAAACCGATGGTGGACGAGATCAGCGCTGCGGCGCCGAGCGACAAGCAATAAGCCGTGCATCGTCGGCCTGCGGAGTTCTGCGGGTCGTCGATGTTGCCCAAACAAACCATGAAAGGAGTTCACCATGGCAGATATCTCGATGAAAACAAAGGATGAAAATACTTTGTTGACGCTGTTGGGGCGGCTGAGTCGATTTTTGACAACCTTAACGTCGTGGGCCGGGGCGCTGGTGTTGTTTATCAACGTGCTGGTGGTATTCGCGTCGGTTATCTGGCGTTACGCCCTGCATTCACCGATCCACTGGGCGGAAGAAGTGGCGCGCGCGCTGATGATTGCGCTGGTTTTTTTTGGCGTCGCCACCTCGACGGGCAGAGGCGGACACATTGGTGTCGATCTGTTCTTACGCTTCCTGCCTGAAAGCGTTCGCCCTTACGTTATCCATGCCAGCCGCTGGATCCTGTTTCTGGTCTCCGTCGGGCTGGTGATTTCCAGTTATGACCTGGTACAGGCCGCGCGATTGCAAACCACCGAGACGGGGCTGCCACAGACCATCTACGTGATCCCGGTGTTAATCGGCTCTGTCGTCATGATGGTGGCCGCGCTGGAACATGCCCTGCATGAACGCGCCAAAGTGGTGTTACTCAGCGGTGTTGGGATCCTGGTGCTGGCGGCGCTGGGTTATCTGAAACTGTCGCTGATGGCCGATCCTGCCAGCGCTGCGGCGGGCCTGATGCTGATTTGCTTCGTGCTCGGCATTCTGGCCGGTGTGCCAATAGCCTTCACGCTCGGCATGTCCGCAATGGTCTTTTTTATCTGCGACCCCTCCCTGCCGTTTGTCTTTTTCTCTCAACAGGTGGCGGCGGGCGTTGACCACTTTGTTCTGTTGGCGATTCCATTCTTCTTGCTCGCCGGGGCCGCGATGGAAATCAACGGCATGTCCACGCGACTGGTCGAACTGATTGTGCGCGGTATGGGACGGTTTCGCGGCGGTCTGAACATGACAACCGTGCTGTCGATGGCCTTTTTCTCCGGCATCTCCGGTTCCAAACTGGCGGATGTGGCAGCCGTCGGTGGGGTGTTAATGCCAGCGGTACGCCGTGCGAAACAGGACAGTGAAGAAGCTGCCGGGGTATTTGCCGCCTCCGCAGTGATGGCGGAGACCATTCCTCCCTGCGTGAACCTGATTGTGATGGGCTTTGTCGCGAATATTTCCATCGGGGCGTTATTTATCGCCGGCCTGGTGCCTGCGGCCTGCCTGTTGGTGCTGTTAATGGTCGCCGCCAACCGTTTCGGCGGGAAAATTAACGTCAGCGAAGCCTATCCGGTATTACGCCCACGGACTCAGCTTTACCTCGGCGCCGCTGTCGGCCTGGTCATGATCTTCATGATTGGTCGTGGCGTCATGATGGGGATCGCCACCTCCACGGAAATTTCCGCCTTCGCGGTTATCTACGCCATTGTGGTGGGCCGTCTGGCGTTTGGCGAACTGACGCTGAAAGCCACGGTTAAAATGTTCGTTGATATTGCGGCGATGTCCGGCGTCCTGCTGTTCATCGTGGCCTGTGCAACCAGCCTCTCCTATGCCCTGACCATTCAGATGATCCCGCAGCAGATCGCTGAGTTGCTGGTGGGAATTGGTATGGAGCAAGGTGCCTGGCTGTTCCTGATGTTAACCATCGTCATTCTGATCATCTTTGGTGCGGTTCTCGAAGGTGCGCCTGCGCTGATCATATTCGCCCCTATTCTGGTGCCGATTGCGATTCAGCTTGGCTTTAACCCGCTGCACTTTGGCATTGTGATGATTATGGCGATGGGCTTTGGCCTGTTCTCACCACCGATCGGCCTGGGTTTGTACACCACCTGCGCCATTTGCGGGGTGGAAATGAAACATGTCATCAGACCGATGGCGAAATATCTGGCGGTGATTTTTGTCGGCATCATTATTGTCGCCATGGCGCCACCGTTAACCACCTGGCTGCCTGGGCTGGCCGGTTACTGAGTGTTAAGTGCTGTATTTGCCACCTTCAGGTGGCAGGGATATCCACGCGCAAAAAACGGCAAAACGACGTCACGTCATTGCCTGATGCCGTTTAAATATGAATAACGGGAGTATGAAATGGGATTATTAACGGGTAAAAAAGCGTTTATTACGGGTGCAGAGCAAGGCATTGGTAAAGAGAGCGCAAAAAAACTGATTGAGGCGGGATGCGATATCTATATTCATTATTTCAGTGGCGAAGAAGGCCCACGGGAATTAATGGCTCTCGCCGAACAACAGGGCTGTCTGGCGGCCTGTGGTTTCGCCGATTTAACCGATGAAGAAGATGCCGCCCGCTGTGTGGCGCAGGCGGCGGAATTCCTCGGCGGTATCGATATTCTGGTTAATAACGTCGGCGGCATTATTGCCCGCAAATGGCTGGGTGAGATTGAGCCACATTTCTGGCGCACGGTTATCGATGTCAATATGACGACGATGCTGAATGTCACTCAGCAGGCATTACCGTGGCTGAAAGCCGCGCCAGACGGCGCCAGCATCGTCAACCTGGCTTCCCTGGCCGGGCGCTCTGGCGGCCACTCGGGTTCTCTGGTGTATTCCACCACCAAAGGCGCAGTGCTGACCTGGACACGCTCGCTTGCCGCAGAACTTGGCGAACACGGCATCCGTGTCAATGCCGTGGCACCGGGGTTGATTCTGGGCACGCGTTTTCATAATCAACACACCACGCAGGCCTCTGCCGACCAGACCATCCAGGCCATTCCTCTGGGAAGAGCGGGCACGCCGGAAGATGTGGCAAGGGTCATCTGTTTCCTCGCCTCTGAATATGATGGTTTCGTTTCCGGCGCCACCATCGACATTAACGGTGGTATTTACCGGGCATAAAAATGTGGCGGGCAATAATGCCCGCCAGCGTTAAAAAGGTATGACATATGATCAAGTCAGATATTATTCATCCTGATTTATTACAGGCACTGGCACAGTGCGGACATAAGGCGAATATTTTAATCACCGATGCCAATTACTCTTTTTTAACCAATACCTCTGCGCAGGCACGGATTATCTGGCTTAATTTCACTCCGGGAATGATCGGCAGCGTCGTCATTCTGGAAAAAATCCTCGGCTATATTAATGTGGAAAAAGCCACGTTAATGGCAAGCCCGGCGGATTTTGATAATACCGTTGAGCGCGAATACCGCGACATGCTTCCTGAGGCCATCGAGTTTGAGTATGTTGAACGTAACGCGTTTTATTCGCGGGCCAAATCGTCCGACACTATCCTGGTCATCGCGTCCGGTGAAACCCGCCGCTTCGCCAATATCCTGCTGACCGTGGCCCCAACGCTGGTATGACAAAACGAGAAGAACGTGCTGTTCTTCTCGTGTCACGCCGTTACCGTACCGATTGCCGGGAAACCAACGACGGAGGGAACAGAAACTCCTCTGGCGAAATGGCCGGGTTTTCGATCCGGTCAATTAACCGGTCAACCATCACCTCGGCCATCTCCCGAAGCGGCGGCATGATGGAAGTCAGGCCAGGGAAAACCAGCCCGGAGAGTGGGATATTGTCGATACCCACAATTGAAATTTGTTGCGGCACATGGATCCCTGCCTGGTGCAGACCGGCCATCAGCCCTATCCCCAGCGCGTCGTTGATCGCCACGATGCCATCCGGAAATTCCGGCTGTTGGCTGATTTTTAACGCCAGCGCCCGCCCAAGTTCTGTCATTTCCGTGTCGCCATAAGCGGCCATGGCCTGACCTTCAATGATCATCCCTTCCCGATAAAGTCCGTGCTCTTGCACCGCGCGAAGAAAACCTTCGATTTTGTGCGCACGACTGGGCGTCATCCCTTCCACCGTGGCAAATGCGAGGCGACGGCATCCCTGTGCGATCAGATGTTCTGCCGCCATTCGCCCGGCATCAATGTTGTTCATGGATACGCTGTCCAGCGCAAAATGGTCAGACTGAGCGCCAACAGGCATGCGGCCATCATAGTTCACCATCACCATGCCCTGCTCTGCCGCTCGCGCAAAATGCGCTTTTTCAATATCGCAGGCGGCAACGATAATCCCGCGGACACCGTGGGAAAACATATCGTCCAGAAAGGCCTCTTCTTCTTCAATCTGTCGGTAGGTATTACCAATCAGCACCCGGAACTGACGCTTTTTGGCTGCCAGGTCGACTTCACGCGCCAGGGCGGCAAAGCTGGGATTCACTATGGACGGCACCAATAGACCAATCATTTTGGCCTGCCCGGTCTTGAGCTGCTGCGCCACCCGGTTTGGAAAGTAATTCAGCGTCTGCATGCTCTGCTGGATGCGCGCCAGCGTTTCAGCCCGCATTTGATCGGTACGACCGTTGAGCACATTGGATACCGTACTGACGGAAACGCCAGCATGCTTTGCGACATCACGAATATTCGCCATACATCTCCTTTGCGGCAATTGATGAATGGCGGAAGACACTAACCCCGGCATCACCATCTTCTTGAGAATTATGAGCTACAACGGTTTAGTGTAACGTTACAGATATTGCTGTCAATGTAATGTGCTGGCGAAAAGAAGACGGCGTTGAGTGACATACGATGAATAACACGAGAAGTAACAGAAAAGGGGACATCCGCCCCCCAGTGTTCACTTCACTCTTTGGCCCGCTTCATTAACTACGTTCTCGCCATCTTCTTTCGTGAAAGCCCCTTTCTGCGCCTCCGGGAGGATATCCAGAACGACTTCTGAAGGACGGCACAGTTTCGTTCCCAGCGGCGTCACCACAATCGGACGGTTAATCAGGATCGGATGCTGCAACATCACGTCGATGAGCTGGTCGTCAGTATAGTTATCTTCCGCAAGTCCCAGTTCTTCGTAAGGCTCGACGTTTTTACGCAGCAACGCCCGGACGGAAATGCCCATATCCGCAATGAGTTTGACCAGCTCATCGCGTGACGGAGGGGTCTCGAGATAAAGAATCACGGTCGGCTCAGTACCGCTGTTGCGGATCATCTCCAGCGTATTCCGCGACGTGCCGCAGGCCGGGTTGTGATAAATGGTGATGTTGCTCATATCAGTATCTCATTACAACGTGAAAGAGAGACGTAGCGCCAGCGCGACCAGCGTTACAAACAGCACAGGCAGCGTCATGACGATCCCGGTGCGGAAATAGTATCCCCAGGTGATGGTCATGTTCTTCTGTGAAAGGACATGCAGCCAGAGCAGCGTTGCCAGGCTGCCAATAGGCGTGATTTTCGGCCCCAGATCGCAGCCAATCACGTTGGCGTAAATCATCGCCTCTTTGATAACGCCGGTTGCGGTACTGCCATCGATAGAGAGCGCGCCAACCAGCACGGTTGGCATATTGTTCATAATAGAAGAGAGGAATGCCGTCATGAAGCCCGTACCCAACGTCGCAGCCCACAGACCTTTATCTGCCAGCATGTTCAGTACGCCAGAGAGATATTCTGTTAGCCCGGCGTTACGCAGGCCATAGACCACCAGATACATCCCCAGAGAGAAGATGACTATCTGCCAGGGCGCACCGCGCAGCACTTTGCCGGTGTTAATCGCATGACCGCGTTTCGCCACCGCAAACAGGATGACTGCGCCAACAGCCGCAATCGCGCTGACCGGGATACCGAGCGGCTCAAGAACGAAAAAGCCCACCAGCAGAAGAATCAACACTACCCAACCGGTGCGGAACGTAGCCGGATCTTTAATCGCGTTTACCGGTGTTTTCAGGAGAGCCAGGTCGTAAGTCGGCGGAATATCTTTGCGAAAGAACAGATGCAGCATCACCAGCGTGGCAATAATGGCGGCAATATCCACCGGCACCATAACAGACGCATATTCCGTGAATCCCAGACCAAAGAAATCCGCCGAAACGATATTCACCAGGTTCGACACGATAAGCGGCAGGCTGGCTGTGTCGGCAATAAACCCGGCAGCCATGACAAATGCCAGCGTGGTGCCTTTACTGAAACCTAATGCCAACAGCATGGCGATGACAATCGGTGTCAGAATAAGCGCTGCGCCATCGTTGGCGAACAGTGCCGCCACCGCAGCACCGAGCAGAACAATATACGTAAACAGCAAACGACCACGCCCGTTACCCCAGCGTGAAACGTGCAGCGCCGCCCATTCGAAAAAGCCGGATTCATCGAGCAACAGGCTGATGATAATCACGGCAATAAAGGTCGCCGTCGCATTCCAGACGATATTCCACACCACCGGAATATCGCCTATGTGTACAACGCCAGAAATCAACGCCAGTACCGCGCCCAGCGTCGCACTCCAGCCGATCCCTAATCCCTTCGGCTGCCAGATAACCAAAACGAGGGTCAGGACAAAAATAGCGCCTGCCAATAACATACTTCCTCCCTACCATTCACATTCGAAAAATCATATGTATTCAGGTAAATTTTTTAGAGACAAACAGCCTTACCGCTGCCAGAGCAGTTGGCTGATGCCAGTTTGCGAGCGATGGCCTGTACGTCGTCCTGTTGGCTTAACCAGGCCTGCTCAATCACCTGAGCAGCCCAGGACGGAATATGCGGGGATAAGCGGTAATGAACCCATTTCCCCTGTTTGCGATCCAACAACAATCCGCTTTCACGAAGCATCGCCAGATGGCGGGAGATCTTGGGCTGCGACTGTTCCAGCGCGGTGCAGAGGTCGCACACGCACAGTTCTCCCATCTCCCTGAGCAACAACACGATGCCGAGGCGGGTTTCATCGGAGAGATTTTTGAAGAGTTGAATTGATGATAATTGCGGCATAAGTCCTCCTGCTTCTCTCTGGCAGTCTCTCTCTGCATCCATTAAATGTCAAAATTATATTTGGATTTTCATATATGAGATGAATGAGATGGTTGAATATGCAGCCCGACACCATTACCTGCTCTTACGGATCTCCTCCGCTGCACCCGCGCTTCTATTCCATCGGTTGATATTGTTGGCTGGACGGTGTCTGAAATTCAGTACGTGTTGGTATGCAAATCCCTTTGCTTAGCGACAGATCCTGGTTTCCTCTATGCCTAAAAGTAGTCAACATCCTCTGTGGTCATTTTTTCCAGGAGGGACTGGTAAACCGTAAAGGGTTAATGACTGGAAAAAACATCAGAGGTTAACCAATTGAGCCACTGGCGTTCAAAGTCATTGAACGACAATGTCCCCCTTTCGCGACAATTTCTCGACCAGATTTGATATTCACTGGTAGTCCAACGAATACAAATCATCCTTTGACGATCGACCTGTGTTTCCGGGCGAAAACGCCAGGACTGGAGTGGTCCGCGAATGCTTTGAGGTGCAATCCCCGCTTCAGCGTCATAAATCGCGCGTGCTCCCCGGCTTCCTCCACCCTGGTGAATATAAAACTGCAAAGAGAGCACCACTGCCAGCGCCAGTCTGGCGCTTTGTTGCCACTGGAACGAACGGGTGAGACTGTTTTCATCAGACTCAATGCCAGACTGCTGGATATCGTCACACAGTTTGCCAAGAGTCCTTACAGCCTCTGCAATACCTTCAGCCTGACAGAGAATGGCGGCGTGGGTGCTCATTGTATTCTGAATGCATGTTCGTACATCATCACGTTGCAAAGCCTGGGGAGCGGATTTCAGGTGCTTTTGCGCCTCATTAATCACCGACAAGATCTGGTGGCGATCAACGTCCGGGCACTGGATGAGTTGCGGCTGGTGCGCAATATGTTGTGCACAGCGGCGAGCAAAAACCTGGCCGGCATTCAGCGCGGCGCCACCGGGGCGTGTTACACCGTGCGTACCCGCGTTTTCACCCGCAGCGTAACAACCGGTAAGCGATGTTTGCCCCCAAATATCAACATCGATACCGCCGTTCAGGTGCTGGTTGTTGAGGGTGAATTGCAGCGGAGCCTGGCTGATATCCTGCCCATGTAGCTGATAAAGTCGGATGGCGAGCGGGTTCATGCGCTGTAGCCGGATAAGCGGTGTTGCCAGCAGAGCGTCGTTATTTTTCAGGTAGGAAATAACATCGTCATCCAGCGTATTCAGATCAAAGGGAATGCCATCCGCAGCCGGATCGGGTTCAGACAGAAAATCGAGAAAAACGTCGCGCCCTTTTTGGGTTTCTTCATAGACAGCGACATCCAGCAGGCTGGAACCATAGTCCAGCATCCGCTCGGCATGAAACGGCCACTGGTAGCCTTTGCGGAAAATAGCGGAAGCGAGCATGCGGGTGGTGGGGTAATACTCCGCCAGAAAATTGTACTGTCGACCTTCGCTATCCTGCGAGAAGATGCGGGGCATTGCCTGCATGTACGTCCCCGAAAGATTCCACGGAAAACGCGTGCGCGGCGTACCAATACCGAACTGACTTTCAGTCAGATTAACCAGGGTGATCCCCGCGTCCAGCGCCATACCCAGTCCGCTAAAGCAGTTCACCGGATACACGCTTTCCCGATAAAGCTCACCAGGACCACCGGTTGCAAATACCAGGTGCTGACAGCGGATAACGACCATACGCCAGGGGTTCTCCCGACAGGATTTATCGATGGCGACCACCCCCGTCACGCGTCGTGTCTGCCCCTCGCCCGCGGTCAGTATTTTGATTGCCGTTGTATGGTTGAGCAGAGGAATGTTCAGGCGCATCGCTTCCTGCGCCAGAACTTTCACCATCAGCCGCGACGTCCGTGGGCCACAGCTGGTGGCCCGACCGAACTCATCGTGATCGGTTTGATAGCGTAATGTCGCACCGAGCGTATCTTCTGGCAGATCCAACCCAAGGTATTTCAGCACTTCGCAGGTATTCACCGAACCGACGGCTTCAACATAGGCCGTATCTTTATCCATCGCCCCGCCCGCCGAGAGCGCATCGCTCAGCGCCAAAAAGCGATCGCCATTACCGCGTGTATTTGCAGTGTGTAAGGTTTGCTTATCGGAACCTGAGCAGGCTGATGTTCCCCAGAATGCCTTACTGGATGCCACGATGACATCAACATCGCGGCGTTTCAGTTCGACGGCGGCGCGCCAGCCCGCCGCACCGCTGCCCAGCACTAACGTATTGCAGTGATATTCCGGCAACACGTAGTCATCAATGTCCAGACTCCCGCTGGCTTGCGCCAGCGGAGAGTAATGAGGCATTTTTACATCGGTAAGGTTATCAATAATGGCGCTGGACACATTATGCGTCATGATATGACTCCGAGGCGCTGTGACGTGCTGCGGTCGTGTTCACCGTCGCGTCAGCCAGATCATCCAGGTCACGATCGCGCGTTTCTGGTGCAAAGAACGTGGCAATAACGGTTCCCACGGTGAGCAGGCTGAGGTAGATAGCAATCGGCATCCAGGCGGCAATACCGGTTGGGTCGTTGGTGTGAATAACCCAGGTAATGATGGCTGAGCCGATCAGCGGCGCAATTCCGCCTGCGATAACCGCAGAGACTTCTCGTGCCAGGGCAACGCCAATATAACGATGACGCGCGCCAAACAATTCCGGCAGGAAGGCGCCTTGTGCGCCAAACATTCCCCATGCGCCCACCCCCAGAGCGAGCGAGAGAGAGACGATAGTGACGGGTACATTACCGTGGCTGAACGACCACCACACCGGGAAGGTGATCAGCAACTGGAAAATCGCCAGACTACGGTAAACAATTACCCGACCGAAGCGGTCAGTCAGCCATCCTGCAATGGGTACCATAATGGCGCCAACCACCACGGCGGACATCAGGCACAGCGTACCGACTGATTTATCCAGTCCGACAACGCCCACGATATAACTGATAGCCAGTGCCTGATAAATCGAGGAACCGCCGTTTTCGGCCAGACGCAAGCCAATACCGACAAACACATTGCGACGCGAGGTTTTCAACAGATTGCGTAACGGTGAATCGGTCACCTGCTTACGGGCTTCCAGCCGGGCAAACGACGGGGATTCTTTCAGGTGCAAACGGATATAAATCGCCACGGCAATGATCAGGACACTGGCGAGGAAAGGCAGACGCCACAACCAGGATTCAGCAATATTGGTGACATTATGCAGCAGGATGAAATAAACCGCTGATGCCATGAAAGTACCGATCTGAATGCCCAGGAACGGTAATGCAGCATAGTAGCCACGTTTTCCTCGTGGGGCATATTCCGTCATCAATACGGCGGCCCCTGCCTGTTCCGCACCTGCGCCTAAACCTTGCAACAGGCGCAGGGCCACCAGCATGACCGGCGCCCAGACGCCAGCGGTTTCATAGGTGGGAAGCACGCCAATCAGCGTACTGGCGGTCCCCATCAGTAATACGGTCGCTAACAGGACAAATTTTCGTCCAAGCCTGTCGCCTAACGAACCGAAAAGAATGCCGCCAAATGGTCTGACGGCAAAGCCCAGGAAGTAGGTCCCAAAGCTGGCTATCAGGGCAATACCGGGTTCCTGATTCGGGAAAAAGAGTGGTCCAAAAATAATTGCTGAGGCCAGGCTGTACAGCGCAAAGTCGTAATATTCCAGGGCGCTGCCCAGCGAGCAGGTCCATGCCGCGCGGCGGAGATCCTGTGGTGTTACATGTCCTTTCTCAGCCATTTTTTCTGATGATGCTACATCTGGATTCTGTGACTGCATGATGAAGTCTCCTTTCGGGCGGGAGGGAAAAGACCCACTCGAAATTAATGGGTAACGTTTTGTTTTAAATGCAATCCTTCGGGATTAGTCAGGCATGGCGCTATCTGGCAGTAAAGTGAGGCTGCCGTTTATCCCTGAATGCCTGCCCACCCTCAATAGCGTCTTCAGTTGCCGCTGAGCAGGCACCAGCCAGCGCTTCCAGCGTCCGTCCTGTCGCGATGCCTTCACCCGCGTCGATCACTTGTTTGGCGATCTGTACGGCGATGGGGGCTCGTTGCGCGATTTTCTGCGCCAGATTTTGTCCAGCAGTGATTAGCTCTTCCATCGGCGTGACACGACTCACCAGGCCACATGCCAACGCACGCTGAGCATCCAGCGGCTCACCGGTAAACACCATCTCCTTGACCAGAGAGCGCCCCAACAGAGCCGTTAATCGTTGAGTGCCAGACCAGCCCGGAACCGTCGCCAGACCGGTTTCCGGCAGTGCCATGCGAGCCTCTTCGCTGCAAAAACGGATATCGGCAGCGGCAGCCAGTTCCAGGCCGCCGCCATATGCCAGACCCTGTATCATTGCGATAACCGGCTGCGGCAGTTGGGCCAGTGCGTCAAATGCCTGATGTCCCAGGCGAATCCAGCTTCGCCACATGTCCAGGGGAGAGAGCGATGTCCAGCGATGGATATCCGCACCAACACAAAACGCTTTTTCGCAGGCGCTGGCGAGCAGAACCACTCTGATTTCAGCATCCGTTTCAATAGTGCGGCAATGGACTAAAAGCTGCTCGAGCATCTCGGGGGTTAAGGCGTTGAGTTTCGTTGGCCGATTAACCGTTAAGGTTGCCACGAAGCCATCACGATGAAGATCAATTGTGCCGTTACTCATGAGAACCTCCTTGTCTGAAATAGCGAGCGTTCATGGTTTTCAGGTTGGCCGCCAGGCGCAAAGGGGCCTCGCTTTGCGCCTGGATATCGCGCTCAGGGTCCACTCCCGGGGCGATTTCGGTGACAACCAGGCCTTCTGCCGTTAATTCCATTACGCAACGCTCAGTGACATATTGCACCTGTTGCCCGCGAGCCAGTGCGCGTTTACCTGAGAATGTGACGTGTGAAACTTCCTGCACCAGCTTTTTGGCTTTTCCTTCTTTGGCGATATGGAGCTGCCCTCCTTCCAGACTGAGTTGCGCCCCCGCGTTGAAAAAGCCCGAGAAAATAATGCGCTTCGCATGAGAGGTAATATCAATAAACCCGCCACATCCTGCGGTCACGTGCGGTCTTGCAGGCAGATATGAAACGTTAACAGAACCGTCCGCACCGATTTGCAGGAAGGACATCAGCGTCAGATCAAAACCGCCCCCCTGGAAGTAGGTGAACTGTTGTGGGGAAGGAAGAAAGGCTTCGGCATTGGATGCACAACCGAACTGAAATTCCAGCAACGGCACACCGCCAATCGCGCCCTGTTCCAGCAGCCAGGTGACATCACCGTGACGACCTTGCTCAAGTAAAATACGCGGGACGTTGGCGGAAATACCAAAGCCAATATTGACGGCATCACCGGCTTTTAACTCCTCGGCAACGCGCAGGGCAATAACACGCGCAGGACCGTTCTCCATCAGGCTAAAGCTTTCGAGAGGGCGGACGATTTCTCCGCTAATTGCTGGCTCATAAACGGTCTGTGTGGTTTGGGTCTGTTCCGGCGCAACCACGATGTAATCCACCAGCACGCCCGGAATCCGAACGTCTTTTGGCTTCAGACTGCCCGCTGCGACCTGGCGTTTGACCTGGGCAATCACAATCCCGCCGTTATTGCGTACCGCCATGGCCTGTTCCAGCGGGCCAAGGTAGGCGCCTTCGTGTTCATAGCTGAGATTGCCGCGTTCGTCGGCAGTGGTTGCCCGAATAATCGCTACCTGTGGCACGATACTGGGGAAAAAGAGCCACTCGTCGTTGGCAAATGTGATTCGCTCAACGAAGGGGTCCTGCGCCGCTTTTTCATTCATTGCGCCGCCTTGCAACTGCGGATCAACGTAGGTATCCATCCCCGTTTGTGTCAGGACACCTGGACGATGCGCGGCCGCTTCCCGGTGCATGTCAAATAAGATCCCGGAAGGGAGGTTCCAGGCAGGGATCTCATTGTTGTTGATCATTTGCCAGATTGCCGGTGGCGTCATGGATGAAGGGCCTGAGGGATATGATCCCGCAATCACCTTCGCCAACAGACCCGGCTGCGCCAGATGATCGATCCCTTTCACGCCATACATATCGCCCGCAGCAATCGGGTGCAATGTCGTAATTGCCTGTGGATGTCCTTCATTTTTAAATCTTTCGCCAATTGCTGCCAGAACGGCATCCGGGCATCCCATACCGCTGGAAGAGGAAACCGTCACGATAGCGCGATCGGCTATCAGTTCAGAGGCTTCCGCAGCGGAGATTGTTCGTACAGCACACATAACATCTCTCCTTGTTTCGATATAATTAATTAATGATTAAACGCATTAAAACATATAGTTAGTGTTTTTACGTTTATTGGAACGTTCCAATTTATGTGTGATTTGTACGATTCAGAGGAATAAAACACAACACGGGATGTGCAAAATTGTGATCGATTCCGCGATCTCTTTACGATCCTGGTCGGATCGTTTACCTTGCGCCTGAGGAGAATATGGTAAAGTGAGCGCCTTTGATCTGAAGGCAATTTGGGAGCAGGTATGGTAAGGGCGGAGACAGGAAGAAAGCGCGTTACCTTAACGGATGTCGCCCGCGCGGCTGGCGTGTCGAAATCGACAGTCTCGTTGGTACTCAATGATAGCCCTTTGATCAAAAAAGAGACGCAGGAGAAAGTCCAGCAGGCGATGGAGGAACTGGGCTATGTCTATAACCGCTTTGCGGCAAACCTGCGCTCGCAGAAGTCGCTCACCATTGGTGTGGTTATCGACGACCTGACCAACCCGTTCTTCGCCGAATTTACCATGGGACTGGAAACGACCCTGGCAGAACAGGGGTACATCACGGTAATGGCAAATACGTCACAGCGCAGCGATCGACAAAAGCAGGTTCTGGATGCGTTACTGGAACACCACGTTGCGGGGATTGTTCTCTGCCCAGTGAACAGCTCATCGGAAGCCGATCTCCAGCGCTATGCCAATAGTTCAACGCCGTTGCTCATTGCGATGCGCCCTCTGGACTGGCAGCGTTTACCGGCGGATTATGTCGGCGTCGATAGCTATGCCGGCGTAAGAGAAGCAACGGAATACCTCATCCAGCAAGGGCATAAGGTGATCGCATTTATCGGCGGCCCTGCCAATTATTTACGCTATCAGGGCTATCTTGACGCTGTGACAAGCTCTGGTTTACAACCCTGGGGCATTGATGATGCGTCTTTGCGTTGCGAGCCGACACGAGCGAATGGATTTTTGCTGATGCAGCATTTGCTGGATAGTGCAACGCCGCCAACGGCGGTTATTTGTTATAACGATTTAATGGCATTTGGCGCATGTTCTGCGCTGGGCGAACGAGGGTTGTTTGCTGGTAAAGACATCTCTCTGATTGGTTATGACGGCGTTGCTGCCTGTGCCTACAGTAATCCCCCCCTGTCGACCATCGCGGTTGAACCGATGGCCTTAGGAAAACAGGCTGCCCAACAAATTATTCGGCGGATAACGGATCCCACTATTCCTCTCAACCATTACGTGTATCGACCGACTCTCCAGATCAGAGCGTCAACCGGTCCGCGCTGACGTTAAATGGCTGTTGCAGAAATCGCCATACTCTCTTGCCCTTTTTGAAGCAGGTAACGCCGTTCACTATGGCTGGGAATCCCCCATCCCCCACATTCGAGTTGCTACTGAGAGTCGTTTTGTTGCAATCTATTGAATGAAAAGCGCTATAACTGCTGATTTATCAAGGGAAAGTTGAGTTTGGTAAACTTCAGGGGAGTTGAGTCTGGCGCGGCGAAGCACCTGGGCGACTTGCCACAAGCTGTCGCTGACGAAAAAGCGGAGGTGCAGAATCTACAGTCCAGGCTTGAGATTATTGACGTATCGCAAAAGCTCGCCCTCTCTGAAGCAGTAAGCAGTAAGCAGAATTGAAAAACAACGTGACGAACTGAAGCGTGGACTTGTTCGATCAGAGCGGAATACACATCAGAACTAATTTACGATGATCATTAAATCTATAGCAATCTGGCTGCTTATCGTACCACTTGCGGTTTTGAATGGTACATTGCGCGATAAAGTCATAAGCCCCTTAATAGGTGAAGTCTGCGCGTTGCCGTTGAGTGGTGTAACACTATGCCTGCTCATCTTTGTCGTCTGCCGGTTTCTCTTCCCTTTTTTACCCAAAGGCACCCAAAACGATTACCTCATGGCAGGATTAATATGGATGTTGTTGACGGTGTGCTTCGAATCTGCCATGGGCTATTTTTTCATGCATAAGTCATTGCTGGAACTGGTCAAAGCATACGACTTTACGACGGGAAATCTCTGGCTGTTTGTCACGTTGTTTACTGGCATCGCTCCATGGTTAACAGGAAAATTGAGCCATCTTTTTGTTGCCAGTCGCTAGTTCTGGATGTCCTGCTTCGCAGGGTGATCAATCTCCCTGAAACGAAACCGTCGGGCAAACTGTTTAACAGACACCGCAGAGTCCAGTGAGACAGCGCGAGCAGGGTAAACAGCGCTCCTGCCAGAGCGCACACAGACGCCTTTTTATCCGCCTCCCTTTTTTGCCCATTGTCAATTGCTCGACTATGATCGTAAATCATGGTTGTCAGTCATTCGGAGCACATGCGTATGAATATCGTGACATCTTTACAGGATTTTTTTAAATACTCTGAAAGACATCCTCTATTTCATTTGCTACAATCTGTAAATCGTGATTCAGGATTTACTCATGGTTGAACTTCTCCCTCTTTTTAACAGTGGATAGATTGGCAGTTAACCTCAACTGTTTAATTGTCTTTGTATGGAAAAAGCCAGAAACTTTTATCTGCTTCTTTTCACGCCTTGATCTTTGTCATTTAAAAAACGATGTAACCAGAGCCTTTTACTCCGCCAGGGGTCTCCCCTCGCACATGCATAAAATAGCTCAAAGATTAATCAAAATGACACAAAATACAGAACAATCTTATTAAGGAATAAGATAAAAAATGCTTAGCCATCGTATCAGAATTAAGCGGCGAGGATATCCTATTGTTGCCAAACTCATTGATTTTTTATCAATGAATTTTTCATCAATATTATTTTTCTACTTATTTTCGCAACAAGATTTTTACAATGGCATAATCTTTAGCGTTTTGTTTTCAATTGTTTTCCTGCTAATCGGCGAATATACCAGCGTTTATAGTTATCGAATTAAAAGCCTGCATCCTCAGGAGTTTACGCGTCTGGCAGGCACTTGCGTTTTGTCGTTCGGTTTTATGGAAGTACTTCGCGTTTCATTCAGCTACTTCAATGACTTGCATCTTACAGGTCTTTGGGACTTCTCGCTTTTCCCACCGCCCATTTTGCCGTACGCCGTTCCACTTTTGACGCTATTAATTATCAGACTCATATTACTCAGACAATTCCGTCAAAAAACCATGCGCGTCGCGATTGTAGGTATGACCCCAGCTGGCTTAGCCGCCGAAAATGAATTGTTAAAAGAATATAGCAGCGAGAAAATTGATCTTTCCTATTATGACGACCGCGATGAAAGTCGTTTTGGTTATCTCACTCACGCGCCTTATCGTGGAAAAGTAGAGGATCTGCTGGAACGTGCGCGCAAAGGTGAACTGGACGAAATTTATATTGCATTACCGATGGCCGCCGTTCAGCGCATCCGTCATTTTATTGCAATGCTGTCAGATACCACCGTTGATACCTTTATTGTGCCCGATATTTATTCCTACAGCACCCATACCACCGAAGTGCGTATGATTGGTAATATGCAAGCCATCAGTATTCT
Source organism: Citrobacter amalonaticus Y19 (assembly GCF_000981805.1). Classification (NCBI taxonomy): domain Bacteria; kingdom Pseudomonadati; phylum Pseudomonadota; class Gammaproteobacteria; order Enterobacterales; family Enterobacteriaceae; genus Citrobacter; species Citrobacter amalonaticus. The sequence goes on from NZ_CP011132.1 coordinate 3,423,320, forward strand.
CAGCTCACCCTTTGATGACGGCGGTGCAATAATTAAGCGAGCGGAAGATTTAATTCTCGGCACCATAATAACGATTCTTATTTCCCCGCTCATGTTAATTATTGCACTGGGGATTAAGCTCACTTCGCGCGGCCCGATTATTTTCAAGCAGGATCGCTACGGTTTAAGCGGTCAAAAAATAACGGTGTATAAATTCCGTTCCATGCGTGTAATGGAAAATGCGGACGTTGTCATCCAGGCCACCAGGCAGGACCCGCGCGTGACGCGCTTTGGCTCTTTCCTGCGCCGTAAATCACTCGACGAGCTGCCGCAGTTTATCAACGTCCTGCAAGGCAGAATGTCGATTGTTGGGCCACGCCCGCACGCCGTCGCCCACAATGAGGAATATCGTAAGATCGTCGATAACTACATGATTCGCCACAAAGTGAAACCGGGCATTACCGGGCTGGCTCAGGTCAGCGGCTATCGTGGCGAGGTGGATACGCTGGATAAGATGGAAAAACGCATCCAGTACGACATCGACTACATCCAGAACTGGTCGCTGTGGCTTGATATCAAAATCATTTTTAAAACCATAACCAAAGGCTTTTCCGGTGAGAACGCCTACTAGCGCGCTGCTGATAGCCGGTCTGGCGGCGGTACCTGCGGCATGGGCTCTGCCCGTACCGAAGTCGCACATCGGCGTGGCCGGTATTGATTTTCAAAGCCAGGTCGCCGTCGATTACGGACAGGTAAGCAACGTTACCTATCAGCCGTGGGCGCAAAACGAAATCAGCTCGTCGTTTTACCACGTCAGCCCGCTGCTGCGCATGATTGGCGAGCGCGATGAAGATCGCTATCTGCTGATGTATTCCGGCGATTACCGAACTTATACGCAAGATAGCGCGGATAGTTACACCAATCATTTCTTCAGGTTTAACGGCCAGTGGCGCTATGGTCAAATGCACGGCCTGAGCTTAGACCTTCAGGATACGCTTGGTCACGAAGAGCGTGGGCGCGGTATTTCGGAAGGTTTTCTTCCGCAGCAGTTTCGTGAGTTTGGCATCAACAAACCGCTGAAAACCCGTTTTCTCAGTAACGAAGTGCGCTACAGCTACGGCGCACCGGAAGGTCGAGGCAAACTGGAAACCGCCCTACTGTACAAGCAGCTGCGCTTTACCGACCTCGATGATGTCCGCAACGCCGACGGTGATTTCTATCAATACATCCGCGATCAGGAGTGGCATGAACCGAGCCTGGTGGTGGAACTGTTTGATATGTACAGCAAGAAAAACCGCTTTCGCTATAGTTTTATTACCAACCAGCGACGCTATGAAACCAGCTCGCTCAAGGATAGCAACGAGTACTACCTGCTCTACGGCTATAAAGGGCAGGTCACCGGTAAAACCAGCATCGATGCCAACGTATCGTGGCTGTATAAGCAGTTTATCAATGAGCCCGATGCCCATGATTTCAACGGGCTGAACTGGGACATCAAAATGGAGTGGAAACCGCTGAAGCAGTCGGCGGTCGCCCTGCACAGCGCCCAGCACATTAAAGATCCTTCCGAAGTGGGCGGCTATGTTCAGGTCACTGAAAACGGGCTGTCATGGACGCATCACTGGTGGGTCGACCGGTTCTCTACCACCGTCGATTACACCTACGTGATGGAGGATTACAAAAAACAGGCGAACAATCGCAAAGACCGCGACGGGGTGGTGACCCTGAGCGCGAGCTATGATTTCCGCCCCTCCATCAATTTCGAACTGAAGTACCAGATGGATACGCTGCGTTCTAACAAGAAGACCGATTCGTTTTTTATTGGGCCAAACTACGATCGGGAAGTGGACAGAACGCTGGGTTACGACAACCAATTGATTATGTTAACGGCCAGGGTACAAATCTAACGTGAAAAATATACTCGCGACGCTTCTTCTTTTTTCCAGTTGCCTGCTCACGGCCTGCAGTACGCCAGTGCCGTTAATGGATACCCCCTCCCAGGACAATCGTTACTGGCTGGGCGAAGGCGATCAAATCAACATTGCCGTTGCCGGTGAGCCGGACATGAGTATGCGCTTTTTGCTCGACAGCAGCGGCACCATTACCTACCCATACATCGGACAGCTGCACCTGCTGGGTAAAACCCCGGAAGACGTGAGCGCAGAGCTGACTCAACGCCTGCGCGGCGACTATCTGCAAAACCCAATGGTGACCGTCACCGTAACGCAATTCCGCAATATCTTTATCCTCGGCGAAGTGGAGAAACCGGATGGCTACCCGTGGCAGCCCGGCCTGACCGTCGAGAAAGCCCTGGCGCTGGGCGGTGGCTTCACCGACCGCGCGGATAAGCACGATCTCAGCATTCGCCGCTCGGGCAGCAATGAACTGCTGGAAAACGTGGACGTTCGCCATTCGCTTCGCCCTGGGGACACCGTCATCGTTGGTATGAGCTTCTTCTGATATGAAACTATCCATGGTTGAGCAAGGAAAAAAGCTGGAAAACGTGGTTGAGTTCTCCAGATACACCCAGCAGATTCGCCGTAAGATCTGGCGTCTGCTGATCGTGATGGCAGTGGCCGCCGTCGTCGCGTTCCCGCTGATTAAGCTGATTCCGTCAAAATACGTGGCAACCTCGGCGGTGATGATCAAGGCGCTGCAGGACGATGCCACGCCGCTCCCGCAGCTGAGCCGCTACGACGCGACCCGCAGCGACTTCTATGAAACGCAGTACGCACTGGTGCAATCCCGCGTGGTGCTGCAAAAGGCGATAACCGAACTGCGGCTGGACAATGAACCGACCGTTAACGGCGGCTTTGATGCCTCGCAGAGCACGGCGGATAACGCCGCGCTGCGCATGGAAAAAACGCTGAAAAATGTGGTGAACAATCTGTCAGTGAGCGGCGTGCGGAACACGCAACTGATTGATATCAGCTACCAGTCACCTTCCGCTGAGATGGCCGCTCGCGTCGCTAACGGCGTGGCGCAGGCCTACATCGACTACTCGGTGGAACAGAAACGTAAAGCGACCGAAGAGGCCCAGCGCTGGAACCAGCAGCAGATGGACCGCGTTCAGCAGCAAATGGTGGCGCAGAAGGCCGCGATTGATGATTACCTGAAAAAGGAAAACATGCTGACCTTCCGCGGTGTGGATGGTTATGAAACCGAAGAGCTGGGGATTATCACCAATCGCCTGGCCGACGCCACCCAGCGCCGTATTGCCGCCCAGTCGCAGTACGACGAGGTGCAAAAAGCGCTCGCCAAACACTCACCGGAAGACATTATCTCGCTGCCGGATTTCTCCGGCCACGCGCAAATTCAGGATCTGCGCATTGCCCTCACCCAGACGCGGCGTAACCTCGCCGAACTGCGTAAACGCTACGGGCCGAAGCATGACAAAATTCTGGAAGCCCAGGCCCAGGTCGGGGCGGTCAATGCCCAAATAGGCCAGGTGATTAGCGAACTGGCGCGCGGCGCGCGTCAGCAGTATCAAGCGGCGGTCGATGACGAAAAACGCTACCAGACGATGCTTGATGGCCAAAAAAGCAACTTCCAGCAGTTGGCGAGTAAACGCGACCAGTACAACACCATGATGACGGCGTTGAATAAAACTCAGGAGCTGTATCAGACGCTTTATCAACGCGCGCACGAACAGGCGCTCTCGGTATCGCTTGATCAGCCCGACGCAGTGATCTCCGACCCGGCCGTCCCGCCGGAACGTCCGGCGAAACCGAACAAACCGATGCTGTGGATTATCATCGTCGTGCTGGTGACGCTGGCCTATCTGGTGTGGATTATCGTCGATGCAGCGCTGAATAATGCGGTCACCCGCATGAGCCAGTTGGCCAAAAATCTCAACCTGACGCCGCTGGGTGAACTGCCCGCGTTCGCGGCGGGCGGCACTCGCCAGCAAAGGGTACAGCGTCTGCTTAGCGATCCGCTGCGCGCCGATCTGGTGCATGCGATTCGCACCCAGCTTCAGCTGAGCGCGCCGTCGCCGCAGGTCATCACCATCGCGTCCAGCGAAGCCGGTGAAGGCCGTTCGCTGGTCGCCGCAGCGCTGGCCGCCTCTTTCAGCATCGACCAGAAAACCCTGCTTATCGATACCGACTTTCTGAACGGCAACGGGCTATCGGCAGCCAACGCGCCGGGCCTGGCCGAGGTGATCCTCGGTAGCAAAACGCTGGATGAGGTGCGGGTAAAACAAAGTGAGCGGCTGGATTTATTGCCGCACGGCCAGCTTAGCGGCTCGGCGCTGCTGTTGCTTACCTCGCCACAGCTGGCCTCGCTTCTCGCCACATTACGCGAGCACTATCAGCGCATCATTATCGACACCTCGGCGGTCAACCAGGCGCAGGATAGCCAGCTAATTGGCCGTCAGTCGGACGGCGTGGTGCTGGTCATTCAATCCGCACGCTTGCAAACCAGCGAGCTACAAGCGGTGCTGGCGACCCTGAAGCGGGAACAAAACGTCGTGACCGGCGCGGTGCTCAACCGGGTCAGTCACGATAGTCTTGAAAGCAAAGAAGGCCAACGCCTGCTTAGCCAACAGGTCGGTGAGCTGATGACGCCGGCGAAATCACGATGAATTTGCTGCGTAGTATTACCACCATTGCCAGCTCGTCGGTCATCTCGCAGTTGATCGGCGCGCTGTCGATCTGGTTTATCTCCCACAAATACGGCATGGCGGAAGTGGGGATTTACTCACTGATCTACAGCATTGTGCTGGTAGGCGCGCAGGTGTGTACCTTTGCGTCGCAACTGCTGATTCCACGCCAGCCGGATGATGAACAGCTAGCGCGGAACGTGGTGTTTTGCGTGGTGCAAAGCGTGATTATCGCCACGCCCTACGCGTTCCTGACCGCGTGGCTGTTCCACCTCGACGTACTGTTCCTCTACCTGTTGACCTTAAGCTACGCGCTGGTACTGGTGGCGGAAAACCTGTCGCTGCGTACCGGCAATTACCGCTTTCTGGTGTTCCAGCGCATGATGGTCTCCGTGGTGGTGATCGCCGCCTTGCTGATCACCTCGCGAACTCAGGCGTTCTACTGGCTGTGGACGGCCTCAATGCTGGTGCTGATTGTCGGCTGCATCGTGCGCACGTTTCGTCTTAGCACGCTGCGCTGGTCACACTGGAGCGTGCGCAGCAACGTGGCGTTCTTTTGCGAACACCGCCAGCACCTGAGCAAAGTGGGCACCGCGGAAGTGCTGGCGATGGTCAACAACAACCTGCCCATTATGCTGATTAACTTCTGGTTCTCGGCGCTGGTCGCTGGGTATTTCTCGGTGGTAATGCGCTTTTGCCTGTCGCCGGTCACCATTGTCGGCAACGCGGTTCGCAACTCAATCTTCTCAAAATGGTCGATGGATTTCCGCAACCACACTTTCAACTATCCGGAATACAAAAAAGTCCGCCGCCTGCTTCTGGCGTTGGCGATCATTTGTACCCTGGGCGTATTGATCTTCTATCCGCTGGTGATGAAACTCGGCTTTAGCCAGGAGTGGATAGCCTCGGTGCCGTCCTCTCGCTACATCCTGCCGTATCTGTTCCTGGCGCTGGCGATTAGCCCGCTCACCGTCATCGAGCTGATTTTTGGCTCCCATTTTTACTTCCTGCGTATTCAGGTCGAGCAGCTCGCCATTACCCTGCTGGCGTTTTTGGTGCTGCCTTACTTCGGCCAAAGCTATCCGATTGCCGTGCTGACCTTCTCGCTGCTGACGCTGCTGCGCTACCTGTTTATCTGGCAACAGATGAACCGCCGCGCCTTTTCTCTTAGCCAACAGATGACGCCGCCATGAGTATCAACAACGCACTCTGGATCCAGATCTACGCCATCGTCACGCTCTGCTTTTGCGGAGTGGTGCAGTACTTCACCGGTATTCTTGCCGTGCTGTGGCTACCGGTGATCATGGCGTTTGTAACGACCGGAATGCTGTTGATGCAAACCCAGCGCACGCCGCTGGCGCTCGACCTGTCGGAAATGATGGTCCTGGTGATTTACCTCTGTTTTCTGGTGCTGGCCCTCATCAGCACATTTTTACAGGGTGGCGTCACCGTCACCATTATCGGGATTAAAAATGAAGTCGGCATGTCGCTGGTACTGTTCTGTCTGTTGCTGGGATTCTGCCGGGAATCGCAAATTTATCGCATCAGCCGCGTGCTGTACTGGATTTTCTACGCCCAGTTTCCGCTGGTCATCTATCAGGTACTGATTGTGCTGCCCCAGCGCGTGGCAATGCGCGGCGAAGATGAAAAGTGGGACTCGGTGGTCGGCACCTTCGGCGGTGACCCGATGGGCGGCGGCAACACGGCGGTGATGGGGATGTTTTGTCTGCTGATTATGCTGATGAAGCTCTCTGAGCTGAAACACGGTGTCACCAGTTGGCGGTCCGCTGCGCTGCATATTGGCCTCGGGTTCTTGCTGTGTATTCTCGGCGAAGTGAAATTCATCATCCTGCTGTCGCCGTTTATGCTGGCGCTGGTCTGGAGCATGCCATCGTGGGTTAACGGCGTGAGCAAAGTGACGATGAAAAACCTGTTGGTCATTTTCGTGGTGATGGGTGGGCTCATCACCCTGGCGATTATGGTTCTCGCCGCCGGTTACTCGTCGGCCTTTGGCGGCGACGCGGGAAAAAGCTCGTTCAGCATCTTCCTCGACTCGCTCGACTACATTTTTGATACCAACTACATCATGGCCGCCACCGGTGAACTGGGCCGTCTGACCACCATTTTCTTCTGGGCACGCCACAGCGACATGTGGGGCATTTCCAGCATGCTGTTTGGCTACGGCCTGAACGCCACCAACAGCGGCAGCGCCGTCTCCGCTGGCTACCTGAACCTTATTTTCCGTCTGGTGCTCGACTCCACTTCGCTGAGCATGCTGTTGTGGGAAGTGGGCATTGTCGGCACTACGTTGTTTATCAGCCTGCTGCTGTGGATTGTGCGCATCACCTGGCCACGCCCAATGCTGGCGCTCAGCCAGCTGGATAAAGAGGATGTGCAGCTGCTGTGCTACGGCCCGGCGTTTACGGTATTTATCATCGCCTGCCTGCTGAGCCTCCCCTACAGCCAGACATTAATGATTATCCCTTTATTACAGTTCCTGTTTTACCTGACGAGCGGCTCGGCACTGGTTATCCGTCGCACCGTCTGTCGTTCTATCCGGAGAGAGTATGAATAACTCGCCTTTTATAACCGCCAGCATTAAGACATTTAATGAGGCAAAGGGCATTGAGAAAACGATCGACAGCATTGACCGCCAGCTGGCGGCCTACCCTCACGAAATCATCGTGGCGGATAGCCTGTCGACCGACAACACTCGCGAACTGGCCAGCGCCAAAGGCGTGATGGTAGTGTCGCTGGTACATCCGGAAGAGCGCTGCTGCGGTGTCGGCCACCAGCTCGGCTATATACACAGCCAGGGCGAGTTTCTGCTGCTGATGGACGGTGACATGGAGCTGGAAGAGGGCTTCATTGACGCGGCGGTGGCGTTTTTACAGGCTAACCCGGAGTACGCTGGCGTGGCCGGTCGGGTGACGATGGACGAAGGCAGCAACTACGAGTTTAAATCCCGTAACCAGCGCATTCATAAAATCTATCCGCTGGGTGATTGCGACCATCTGGGCGGCGGCGGGCTGTATCGCCGTAGCGCCATCGAAAAAATCGGCTATCTGACCCATCGCGGCCTGCACGGCTATGAAGAGGCAGAGCTTGGTCTTCGCTTGCATCACGCAGGCTACAAGCTGCATCGGCTCGATGTCCCTTATTTCAGCCATACCTCACACGTGATGTCGACCTTCACCATGCTGCGCTACCGCTGGCGCAGCCGCTTTCTTAGCGGCCCGGGCGAACTGCTGCGCAGTTCGTGGGGCAAACCGTGGTTTCGCGACGCGCTAAAAATCACCCGTAACGAAGCGGTTTTCACTCTCTACTGGCTGGCGGTACTGGTGGCATTACTGAGCGGGAACCTTGCGTTATTCGGCCTGTCCCTGCTGCCGCTAATGCTGTTTATCTTGTTAAAAACCGTTAAAAACCGCTCGCTGCTGGCTGGCCTGCACAGCGTGCTGAATCTAAGCGCCTTTTCCGCCGGGCTGATTCGCGGCCTGCTCACACCGCTGCCAGACCCGCAGGAACCACCCGAAAATACCGTTGTTAGTCATCAGGATATCGAAAAATGAAAGTGCTCCTCGTCAATAAATTCTTTTTCATCAAAGGTGGCGCGGAGACCGTCTACTTTCAGGAGCGGGACCATTTAAAAGCGGCTGGCGTTCAGGTGATGGATTTCTCCATGCAGCATGAGAAAAACATCCCTTCTGACTATGCAAAATGGTTCGTCAGCAACGTCGACTACCACGGCAACAGCGGAATTGGCGGCAAGATTAAGACCGCCATCGATTTTATTCACAATGCCGAAGCCTGCCGCAAATTCAACAACCTGTTGCTGAGCGAAAAGCCGGATATCGTGCATTTCCACAATATCTATCATCAACTGACGCCGTCGATCATCGCCATCGCCAAACGCTTCGGCTGTAAAACCCTACTCACGGCGCACGACTATAAAATTGTCTGTCCGTCTTACACCATGCTGCGCGACGGGCACGTCTGCGACGCCTGCCTGAAAGGTTCGGTGTGGAATGCCTTCCGCTATCGCTGCCAGGAGGGCTCCGCGGGCAAAAGCCTGCTACTGTCGCTGGAAGCAACCTGGCAGGATATTGCGCGTAACTATCACAAACTGGACGCGATTGTTTCGCCAAGCGCATTTTTGCGTGAACAGGTCATCCGCAAAATCACCGACGTTCCCGTCGACGTCATCGTCAACGGTATTGATGACACTCTGCCGATTGGCGATACCCGCGATGACGGCTACTTCCTGTTCATCGGCCGACTTAGCCGCGAAAAAGGGGTCGCCACCCTTGCCCAGGCACATCAGCAGATGCAGCATCCGCTGCCGTTGAAAATCGCCGGCGATGGCCCGCTATATCAGGATCTGCGCACCCGCTTCCCGCAGGCGGAATTCCTCGGTTATCAGCAGCAGGGCGAAGGGCTCAACGAACTGATTCGCCATGCCCGCGCGGTGATTGTCCCGTCCGAATACTATGAGAACTGCTCGATGTCGGTGCTGGAGGCGATGTCCTTCGCTAAGCCTGTCGTCGGCGGCAACATCGGCGGCATTCCCGAACAGATTCGTGATGGCCAGGAAGGACGCCTGTTTGAGCCGGGTAACGTCGGCGAGCTGGCGGCAATCCTTGATGATTTGGCGCAAGAGCCTGAACTCGCCCACGAGATGGGCCTGCGCGCACGCCAGCGACTGGAAAACAAATACTCTCTGCGAGTGCACATGGACGCGCTGATGGATCTGTATCAAAAACTGTTAAAGGGAAGCGCACATGACTAAGCGCATTACGGTGCTCGGGACACGCGGGATCCCCGACGTGTTAGGCGGCGTAGAGACGCACTGCCAGAATCTCTATCCGGCCATCAAAGCGCAGAACGATGTCGATATCTGCGTTATCGCCCGCTCTCCTTATGTCCCCTATCGCCGCAGTAGCTATAAGGACGTGAAAACGCGGGCCATTTGGGCGCCGAAGAAAAAATCGCTAGAAGCCATCATCCATTCGACGCTTGCCGCCATCGCCTCGCGCTTTGATGGCTCAGACATCGTGCACGTGCACGCCATCGGGCCAGGCCTGGTGGTGCCGCTGCTGCGCCTGATGGGCAAAAAAGTGGTCTTTACCCATCACGGCCCGGACTACGACCGGCAAAAATGGGGCGGTTTTGCCCGTAAAACGCTGATGCTGGGCGAGCGCTGGGCGGTGAAATACGCCAACGAAGTCATTGTTATCTCTGAAGTCATCAACAATTTGATCAAAGAGAAATATGGCCGCGCCGACGCGCATGTCATCCCCAACGGCGCCAATCCGCCGGCATCGGCCAACCCCGATACCCTTGATAAGATCTTAGCGAAATACGGTTTGCGCCGCGGCGAATACGTGGTGGCGGTCAGCCGCTTTGTCGAAGAAAAAGGGCTACACGATCTGATTGCTGGCTGGAAACAGGCCGATGTCAGCTGGCCGCTGGTGCTGGTTGGCGATGCCGATCACCCGACGCCGTACAGCGAAAAACTCAAACATCTGGCGCAGGAAACGCCGGGGGTGATTCTGACCGGGTTTGTCAACGGCACCACGCTGCAGGCGGTGTTCTCACAGGCGCGACTGTTTGCGATGACCTCCTACCACGAAGGGCTACCTATCGCGTTGCTGGAGGCCTTGTCCTACTCGCTACCCGCGGTGGTCAGTGATATTCCCGCCAACCTTGAAGTCGGGCTGGAAGCTGACGCCTATTTCCCGGTCGGTGATGTCGCTGCACTGGCGCAGAAAATTGCCGAGCGTATCGACCTGCCTCGCCAGGATTACCAAAACTACCTGACCCGTTATAACTGGGATACTATTGCTATGCACACCATGCAGGTTTATCAACAGACACTTAATAAATCAACAGGTTAACTTTGGATAATTCTGACAAACAGCAACGCGTTCTGGACAGCTTTTACCGTTCACTGGACCCAAAAACGCTCGATTCTTTGAGCGATGAACAGAGGCATGCGGTGGAAAATGCCGTGCTGGATATCACCCTGGTGACGCCACACAAGGTCGATTTCCGCCGCAGTATTCCGCTGTTCTCCCGACGCTACTATCTGGTGTTCTTGTTCGGTCGCGATTTCCGTCGCCGCCCGCGCGAAGAGTCCACCCTGCGTCGTCTGCTGGTCTCTTTGCTGGTTGTATTGGCACTTATTCTCGGGCTGGGATCGCTGTTTATCACGCTGTATCTGATTAAATCCTGGCTCGGTATCGATATTTTCCAGAACTACCATCTGGGACTTTGGGACTGGATATTAAATCATCGCCAGTCTCTTTAACTTGTAAGGAGTGCACCATGCGCTGCCAGACTCTCGGTTCAGGTAGAATCATTCCGCTCATCTTCGCGCTGGCCTTTGCTTCCTCATCGGCCAACGCGCAAAGCGCTGAGAATCAAACCACCGTACAGCCGAAGGCCATCAGCGGCCCGCTGACCAATCCCGGCACTGGGGTGGCAAGCTTCCACGACGGCTACGGCGAACGCCTGCCCCATTCTCTTTATCCGGATACCGGTATTGAGTATCAGCGCTATTACTGGAGCGACCTCGAACCCGTTGAGGGGCAGTACAATTTTGCGTTGATCGATAGCGCCTTTGCGGTGGCGGCACACCATAATCCCGCCATGAACGTGGGCCTGCGTTTTATGACGCTGGAAGAGCCGGACTCCGGCTCGCGCATTCCTGACTGGCTGATTAAAAAAGGCATTAAAGGTAGCTGGACCGCGGATGGCAAAACCTTCGTTCCCGACCTCGACGACCCGCTGTTCATCAGCTATGCCCAAAAGCTGTTGAATGCCTTTGGCAAACGCTATGACGGCAATCCAGAACTTGCCTACCTCGATATTGGCATGGTGGGTTCGTGGGGCGAGTGGCATAACAGCAACTTCCCGAACGTGAAACCGCTGCTGGAGCGCTACACGCCCGCGCAGCTGAATCGCTATGTGGATATGCACGTTGCCGCCTTCCCAAAAACGCCGAAAATCATGCTCATCAGCGGCGGTGAAACACTCGCCTACGCAGCGAAAAAAGGGGCTGGCTGGCGCGCCGACTGCTGGGGTGACTGGCACAACTTCACCCGTGACTGGAGCCATATGCGCGATGATTATCCGCAGCGCCTCGCCGCCGCGCAGACCTCCTTCCCGGGTTTCAACGACAGCTGGAAAAAAGCGCCGATAAGCCTTGAGATTTGCGGCTACATGGCGGAGTGGCAGTCGGTGCAGCACTACACGCGTGAACAGGTGCAGGCAACTTACGATTGGGCGCTGAAGCATCACGCCAGCACGCTGAATCTGAAATCCCGCGAAGTTCCCGCCCAGTATCGCGACATTGTCGATAAAGCGCTGGAAAAAATCGGCTACCGTTTCCGCGTGGCTTCCCTGACTCACGACGCTCTTGCCCATGCAGGACAACCGCTGAAGCTCACGACTCAATGGACAAACGACGGCGTTGCGCCTGTTTACCTACGCTATCGCGTGGCGTGGCGGCTGCAGGATGCCAGCGACAATACCGTTGAGCAGTCGATGACCGATGATGATATCCGCCAGTGGCTACCCGGCCCGCAGGCCACCCAGTTCACCCTGCCGGTGCCCAAAAACCTCAAGCCCGGTCGTTATCATCTTGATGTTGCGCTCGTTGATGGCAACCAGCAGGCGCGCATCAAGCTCGCGAACGAAGGACTGCGCAGCGACGGCTGGTACCGCCTGTCGATTGTCACTATCCAATAAGGAGACCTGAACATGGCAACCAACATGCAGCGCGCCTGGCAGGAAATTGCCGGTGCTGGCGCCTTAAAATCTAAACTGGTGATCCTGCTCTACCGCATGTCTACGCTGTGGCGCAGCCGCAACCCGCTGGCCAGGCTGCTGGGGCTGCCGTTTGTCATCCTCAATAAGCTGATCGCTGAATGCCTGTTTAGCGTCGAAATCCCGCACCACGCGCGCATTGGCTACGGGCTGAAAATTTTCCATCCACACGCGATAGTGATTGGCCGCGACGTGGTGATTGGCGAGAACTGCACGTTACGCCAGGGGGTGACCATCGGTAATATCACCCACCGCGACGGGCGCGTCAGCGCCAGCCCGGTACTGGGTAACGACGTCGAGTGTGGTGCTAACGCGATGGTGATTGGCAGCGTGACCATTGGTGATGGTGCGACGATTGGCGCAGGTACCGTGGTGACCAAAGATCTGCCTGCGGGGGCAGTTGCCGTTGGCGCGGGTTTTCGCGTGCTGTCATCACGGGTGGACGCATAGCGATCTCCTTCATTGGCAGATTGATTATGCCGGAGGATCGCTAAATGTGAATGGCACGATTATGCTGGAGACTTACAATGAATGAATACCCCATGAAATAACTACATTCATCCTTGTACCCGCTCTTTCTGAATTCCCTTGCTAGCTTGTTATTCAATATCCACATTTTATCGACAGAAAGAGAACACGTTAGTGGTGTAACGCCACCAATAGTAATATGTGGAGCATCCTCTCCATATATTTCCTCAAGTGGATTGAGACCGATTTTCGAGACTATATAAAGATTTTGTATCAGCACGTAAAGATTTCTATAAGATGAATATTACCCTTCCCACTGACTGGACTGATTTTATCATATTTCAATTAGGCATCACCAAAGCGTGTTAATGATATGATCAGTACTTTAACCGATGGCCATGTTTTAATATAATGTTGATATTATAACCATTCTAAGGGAAGTTATTATGCTTCCCTTAATGCACACTTTAAGAAATTTGCAAAACTATTCATATAAGATACATATTCATTTTATTCAATAGGCAAATTGTGCTGTTTTAAGAAAGATAGCTTATCCCAGTAGCCCCTTTGAAATAAAATCTTATTGTTTACTATGTGAAAAAAACCGCAACCTCTCAAACCTAATGGATCACGCCACTCTAAAATTGCCCATTGTCCATCTTCGAAAATGTTTTCAACGATACAAACCATTTCTGGGAAAGAAAAGTCTTGTTCAAACATTTTCTTTATAGCCTCTTTCCCAATAACTGGCTCATTGGCAACCTGATGGTTTATTGCATTATCATCATATAATTCTGAAATAATTTCTAAATCAGCATTATTAAATGCGTCAACCCATTGGCAAACTATTTCTTTTGGCTTCATGTGATTTTCCTCCAAACCTGTAAATATTCCCTTTTCCTTACCGTAGCATCAAAAACTTGTCAAGTTCAACATTAATTTAAAAGATAGCCTAACCAATTAGCGATCAGTAAAGGGAACCCATACGGATTCCTTTTTTTAAGCTGTCTTGATTTTTTCTAACTGGATTGACCCCACAACGCTGGCGAACCTTGCGGACCTTTTCAATTACCCCTCGCGCTTCTGTCTTTGAAAGAACAGCAAGCAACTCCATCGGCTTGATATCTTTGATTGGTCGGTGACCGATATAAGGAAACACATCCTTTTCAAAGGTTCTCAGCATCTCTTCACGGTAGGAAACAGACCAGCGGTCAGCTTCATTGGGGGTACCTCTCAGCAGAGGTACAATTATGCCCCATCCATACCCCCACATTAAGCTTGACCCTGAGGGAGTACTATTGAGTTCAATACACTAATAAATTGCTATAACTGCTGATTTATCAAGGGAAAGTTGAGTTTGGTAGACTTCAGGAGAGTTGAGTTTGGAGCGGGCGAAGGGAATCGAACCCTCGTATAGAGCTTGGGAAGCTCTCGTTCTACCATTGAACTACGCCCGCTTTGGAGTGCGTAAGGCATTATAAACCTTACTTTCTTGTTGGCAAGGGACAGACCGGCTGACTGGCGATTAATTCGCCGTCAGCATTTTGGTTTGCTGCCCTGCGGCGGTAGATAACGCTGCGGATCGATAGCCGTTGCGCGATAACGAATCTGAAAGTGCAACCGCACCGAGGCCGCATCAGTACTGCCCATCGTGGCAATTTTCTGTCCGGCCTTCACGCTTTGCCCGTTATTCACCAGCATCGTGTCATTGTGCGCGTAGGCAGTAATGTAATCTTCACCGTGTTTGATCATGATGAGATTACCGTAACCGCGCAGCTGGTTGCCCACATAGACCACCTTCCCTGCCCCGGCGGCATAAACCGGCGTACCACGGGCAGCGGAAATGTCGATCCCTTTGTTGCCACCTTCCGCCGTGGAGTATGGCAGGACCACCTTACCGCTGGCAGGCCATTGCCAACAACGTTGGCCCACCGGGGGCCAGGACGATTGCGGCACAGAAGAAGACGGTCTGACCGCTGCCGTTTTGCTGGATGCTTTTTTAGTCGATTTCGCCGAGGCCGTTTTCGATCCGCCAAGCTTCAGCTTTTGCCCAACCTCAATGGTATACGGCGGAGAAATGCCGTTCAGACGCGCAAGGTCTTTGACACTGGTACCGGTCGTGCGTGAAATACGGTAAAGGGTATCCCCCCGTTTGACGGTATAAACGGCGCCAGAATAGGATCCAGAATCAGACGATTTGCTCCCCGAGCAGCCTGCGATCAGCAATCCTGCACAAAGCAGCATGGCAATACCCAGGCTATTTTTCTTCAGGCGTCCTGCGCTCAAAACCGTTCCTCGCTACATACACAGACGCCATATGATAGCAGCCATAATCCGGATGCCAAATTTATTGCGTCGGTTAGTATCATCACGGACTGCCAGATAAACCCTATCACTGCCACTTACCGTGTATCACAATGAGTTGATTAAACTCATAATGATACGCAAGACATCCGTTTTCCCCGGTCTGTTATCCCCTTCAACAGGTCATATTATTATCTCCATCACACTTCCCTTCTCTCGCAGCACAACTTTGCGCTTCTGGCGTAATTCTTGCCTGATTTAACGGTTGTTCAGGATCCGAATAGTCAAATCAAGGGGACGTTTATGGATGCGCGGGAAGCAACCGCTACCGGTGAGTCATGTATGCGCGTGGATGCCATTGCTAAAGTGACCGGGCGGGCTCGATATACTGATGATTACATGATGGCGGGCATGTGTTATGCCAAGTACGTTCGCAGCCCGATTGCCCATGGTTACGCCACCAGCATCAACTGTGACGAAGCGAAAAGCCTGCCCGGGGTGTTGGCCGTGTTTACCTGGGAAGATGTACCTGATATTCCATTCGCCACGGCAGGACACGCCTGGACGCTGGATGAAAACAAGCGCGACACCGCCGACCGTTTACTGTTGACCCGTCACGTACGCCATCATGGCGATGCGGTCGCGATTGTCGTGGCAAGAGACGAGTTAACCGCGGAGAAAGCGGCCCTGCTGGTGAAGGTGGAATGGGAAACACTCCCGGTGATTACCACACCAGAGGCCGCCCTGGCGCATGATGCTGTCCCCATTCATCCCGGCGGTAATCTGCTCAATTGCAGTGAAATGACCACCGGGGATGTGCAACAGGCCATTGATGCCGCAGATTATCAACTCCAGGGACATTACCAGACGCCGGTTATTCAACACTGCCATATGGAAAGCGTCACCTCATTTGCCTGGATGGAAGATGACTCACGTATTTCCATCGTCTCCAGTACGCAGATTCCGCACATTGTACGGCGGGTTGTGGGTCAGGCGCTGGATATTCCCTGGTCATGCGTGCGGGTGATCAAACCGTACGTTGGCGGCGGATTTGGCAACAAGCAGGATGTGCTGGAAGAGCCAATGGCCGCGTTCCTGACCCGTAAACTGGGCGGTATACCGGTGAAAGTCTCGCTGAGTCGCGAAGAGTGTTTTCTCGCTTCCCGTACCCGCCATGCGTTCACAATTGATGGACAGATGGGGCTCAATCGCGACGGCACGTTGAAAGGCTATCGTCTGGATGTCCTGTCAAATACCGGTGCTTACGCCTCGCACGGACACTCGATCGCCTCGGCGGGCGGCAACAAAGTGGCCTATCTCTATCCCCGTAGCGCGTATGCTTACCGTTCCACCACCTGCTATACCAATCTCCCTTCCGCTGGCGCGATGCGCGGCTACGGCGCGCCGCAGGTGATCTTTGCCGTGGAATCAATGCTGGATGACGCCGCGACGGCGCTGGGACTCGACCCGGTCGAGGTTCGGTTGCGTAATGCGGCCTGCGAAGGCGATAAGAACCCAATTACCGGCAAACGCATCTACAGCGCGGGACTCCCGGAGTGTCTGCAAAAAGGTCGCGCACTGTTTGAATGGGACGCCCGTCGTGCTGAATGTCAGCACCAGCAGGGCAATATCCGCCGGGGTGTCGGCGTCGCCTGCTTTAGCTACACCTCCAACACCTGGCCGGTTGGTGTGGAGATCGCCGGTGCCCGTCTGCTTATGAATCAGGATGGCACGATCAACGTTCAGAGCGGCGCCACGGAAATCGGTCAGGGGGCGGATACGGTCTTCTCGCAGATGGTGGCGGAAACCCTCGGCGTACCGGTCAGCGATGTACACGTTATTTCGACCCAGGATACCGATATTACCCCGTTCGACCCCGGCGCATTTGCCTCTCGCCAAAGCTATGTCGCCGCACCGGCGCTGCGCAAAGCAGCAATACAACTGCGCGATAAGATCCTTCATCACGCGGCCGACATGCTGCATCAGTCCGTCATGAGCCTGACGCTGACGGCAGGTAGCATCGTCCTTATCGATCGCCCGGACTCTCCATTGCTGTCATTAAAAGAGCTGGCGATGGATGCCTTTTATCACCCGGAACGCGGCGGCCAGCTGTCAGCAGAATGCTCCGTGAAAACCACCACCAATCCACCGGCGTTTGGCTGCACGTTTGTCGATCTGAGCGTTGATATCGCGCTGTGCAAGGTCACAGTCAACCGCATCCTCAATGTCCACGATTCCGGTCATATTCTGAACCCGCAACTGGCGGAAGGACAGGTGCATGGCGGGATGGGGATGGGCATTGGCTGGTCGCTGTTTGAAGAGATGATCATCGATGCGGAAAGTGGCCTGGTGCGAAACCCGAATCTCCTCGATTACAAAATGCCAACCATGCCCGACCTGCCGCAACTGGAAAGCGCATTCGTTGAAACCCAGGAGCCACAATCAGCGTATGGGCATAAATCCCTCGGCGAGCCGCCTATCATCCCGGTTGCTGCAGCCATTCGTAACGCAGTGAAAATGGCCACAGGCGTTGCGATTGATACGCTGCCCCTGACGCCAAAACGGTTGTATGCGGAGTTTCACCAGGCTGGCTTGATTTGAGGATAAGACCATGTTTGACTTTGCTTCTTACCATCGCGCGTCAGGCATTGCCGAGGCTATCAGCCTGCTGGCGCGCTATCCACAGGCGAAACTGCTCGCCGGTGGAACCGACGTTCTGATCCAACTTCATCATCATAATGCGGGTTACCGTCATATCGTCGACATCCATAATCTGCCCGAACTGCGGGGTATTACGCTGACAAAGGAGAAGGGGTTGCGCATCGGTTCCGCCACCACCTTTAGCGAGATTATCGAGAATCCCATCACGCAACGATATCTGCCTGCCCTGTGCGCCGCTGCCGCCTCTATTGCCGGACCGCAAATCCGCAATGTCGCCACCTACGGCGGAAATATCTGCAATGGCGCAACCAGCGCAGACTCGGCAACGCCAACGCTAATTTATGACGCCACACTTGAGATTTACTCGCCGAAGGGGGTGCGTTTCACCAGCATCAACGGCTTTCACACCGGTCCCGGAAAAGTCGCTCTTGAGCAAAATGAAATCCTTGTCGCCTTTCATTTCCCCCCGCAGCCCAGAGCCCATACCGGCAGCGCACATTTTAAATATGCCATGCGCGATGCGATGGACATTTCGACCATTGGCTGTGCGGCACGATGCCAACTGGATAACGGCGGTGTTAACGAACTTCGCCTGGCGTTCGGCGTTGCGGCGCCCACGCCAGTCCGCTGTCAGCATGCGGAGAACGCGGCAAAAAATGCGCCATTGACCCTGCAAACGCTGGACGCGATCGCTGAATCCGTTCTGCAAGACGTCTCCCCGCGCTCTTCCTGGCGGGCCAGTAAGGAATTTCGTCTGCATCTCATCCAGACGATGACCCGGAAAGTGGTTACTGAAGCCGTTGTCGCGGCGGGAGGAAAGCTGCAATGAATGACACTAACCGAATTACGCTGGAATGCGTCGTTAATGGTCACCCTTTTCAGCTCAGCATTCAGGCGGGAATGCCGCTTTCTGAACTCCTGCGCGAACAAGGGTTGCTGAGCGTTAAACAGGGATGCTGTGTCGGTGAATGCGGTGCCTGTACGGTTCTGGTTGACGGTACAGCCATTGACAGTTGCCTGTATCTTGCCGCGTGGGCAGCAGGAAAAGAGATCCGCACACTGGAAGGCGAATCGGCTGGTGGCCAACTCTCGCAAGTCCAGATGGCTTATGCCAGATCCGGTGCCGTGCAGTGCGGTTTTTGCACACCGGGTTTGATTATGGCGACCACCGCGATGCTGGCAAAGCCGCGGGAACAGCCGTTAACCATTCTGGAGATCCGTCGCGGACTTGCGGGAAATCTGTGTCGTTGCACCGGTTATCAGATGATTGTCGATACCGTACAGCGCTGTACTGAGCCGGAATAATTAACGCCCCTCCCTTCAGGTTGCCTCCGGGGAGGTGGCATTCGCCCGCTTGCCCCCCTGATGCAACCTGAACGCGTTGGCGTGTTGAGTTAAACGCTCATCAGTTCGTACTTTTTGATCTTGCGATAAAGCGTCGCAATCCCGATACCTAGCTCATCCGCCACCTGTTTTTTATTGGAGTGGCGGGATAGCGCTTCGCGGATCATCTGCTTTTCCATCTCTTCCAGCGCGGTTCCACCAGTGTCATCAGACAACAACTGCGCCATATGAGCCACCACACCAACCGGTTCTGGCGCTTTACCGTTGTTGATCAGATTTGGCGGTAAGAGCGTACTGTCGATCACCTCACCCGAAGGAACCACGTTGACCAGATACTCCATCAGGTTGCTTAATTCGCGCAGGTTACCTGGCCATTGATGGTGTCTGAGCAGGGTCACAACATCCGGTGCAATACCCGGGTAAACCAACCCTAAGCGGCGAGTATGCAGATGCAGAAAATAGTGCACCAGCAGTTCAATATCGTCCTGTCGCTCACGTAGCGGCGGCAGGGTCAAAGGGATAACGTTCAATCGATAGAACAGATCTTCGCGGAATTTACCTTCGGCGATGAACTGCCCGAGGTTTTGATTGGTGGCTGAAATAATGCGGATATCGACCTGAACCGGACTGCTCGCCCCCAGCGGCAACACCTCTCTCGCTTCAATAGCCCTGAGTAGTTTAGCCTGTAACATCAATGGCATATCGCCAATTTCATCGAGAAAAAGCGTTCCACTGTTCGCCGCCTGAATCAGGCCGGTTTTACCATTGGCGGAAGCGCCGGTGAATGCGCCTTTGACATAGCCAAACAGTTCGCTCTCCAGCAACTGTTCCGGTATCGCCGCGCAGTTAATGGCGATAAACGGTTTATTGCGTCGTTCACTCAGTTTGTGAATGGCGCGCGCGACCACCTCTTTCCCGGTGCCGCTTTCCCCCACAATCATGATGCTGGAGGGACTGGGCGCAATACGACTAATCAGTCGCTTAAGCTGGCGCATGACCCGGCATTCACCAACCAGTTGCTCAATATGCGGCTCATCGGTGGCAATCGACACAGAGGAACTGGTATGCGACTGATGGAAGGCCATCAGGAATAACTGCCGCCCTGCAACATGATGCAACTGACCAATAATCAGTTCACTTTTATCATCCCAGGAGACAATATGTTGCATATGCCCGTGGGTGAAATTACTTTCAAACGTTAATGGCCGGAACCTGACCGACTTTCCCATCATATTATTCTGCACCGCGCCGAGAATTTTTAACGCGGTTTGATTCGCGAATTGTACGCGGTTATCTTCATCAATGACTAACACACCTTGATCCATATTCTCGATCATTGTCGAAAATATTTTACTGATGTTGTCACTCCCACTCTGATCTTCAAGAAGCTTTGAAACAAAAATGGTGGATATATGGCGAACATAATCTGAAAATTCGCGCAGGTTGTCATTGATATGCTCCTGCTGTTCATGCGTTACGGCAATCAAACTGATCACGCCGACACAGCGGTCCTGCATAATGACCGGCGTTCCCAGAAACGCTTTCTCACGACAGTTCTCCTTGCTATCGCAATCTTCGCACAGCGGATCAAAGCGGGAATGCGTCACAACTTTTTCTTTTTTACTTTCCAGTACATAGCGCAACAATCTGGAGTTGCCGCTCAATGGGCGTCCGAGGTATTTACCGTAAGCGCCGGTTCCCGCGACACGGCAGAGGTTGTCATCAACGATCTCAACTTCGAGTTGCAAAACGCTGGCAAGCATTCTGGCGAAACGCTGAATTGTAGGTTGAATCTGCATCAAAACGGACTGCGTTGTTGCAAGCACCATAGTCTTACCTTCCGGAATCACTTAAATGATTGATCATTGAAGACATTGATGGTTCGTAGAATATAAGGATACTAACTCAGACAAAATTTGCTTTGATAAAAACACAGGCTCTTTATCATTTTATAATGAAAATATGCAAGAGAAATCACATTTCCATATCAATATGAGAATCAACGGGGGGAGTTTATCAAACTGGCGGTATTTACTCCCCTCTCTGGTATTATTCCGCCCGTAAATTCATTGACAGATTGCGATATTTATTAAGCCAAACGTTTTCGTATTTTCATAACGAATTACAAATAGCTTTATTCTGTGATCAGGACCACATATTGCCGGATTAATTCCCGTTTATCCGCCGCCGGATTCACTTTGGCACACTTATTGTTAGTCCCTAGTATATCGGTAATGCCGCTTGTCATTACCGCGGATAAGCCACCTTGCCGTCATTCCACTACCAGGATCTTACAATGAAAACTGTTAATGAGCTGATAAAGGATATCAATTCGCTGACCTCACACCTTCACGAGAAGGATTTTTTGCTTACATGGGAGCAGACGCCGGATGAACTGAAACAAGTCCTGGACGTCGCTGCCGCACTGAAAATGCTGCGTGCCGAAAACATCACCACCAAAGTCTTCAATAGTGGATTAGGAATTTCCGTCTTCCGCGATAACTCCACCCGTACCCGTTTCTCCTATGCCTCCGCCCTTAACCTGCTCGGCCTGGCTCAGCAGGATCTGGACGAAGGGAAATCACAGATCGCGCACGGCGAGACCGTCCGCGAAACGGCCAACATGATCTCCTTCTGCGCCGATGCCATTGGTATTCGCGACGACATGTATCTTGGTGCGGGCAATGCCTATATGCGTGAAGTCGGCGCCGCGCTTGATGACGGCTACAAACAGGGCGTACTCCCGCAGCGTCCGGCGTTAGTTAACCTGCAATGCGATATCGACCACCCGACGCAGGCGATGGCGGATCTGGCCTGGCTGCGTGAACACTTCGGCTCTCTGGAAAACCTCAAAGGTAAAAAAATCGCCATGACCTGGGCTTACTCACCCAGTTACGGCAAACCCCTCTCCGTGCCACAGGGCATTATCGGTCTGATGACCCGCTTCGGTATGGACGTCACCCTCGCGCATCCGGAAGGTTATGACCTGATCCCTGACGTGATTGAAGTGGCGAAAAACAACGCGAACGCGTCCGGCGGCAGTTTCCGTCAGGTCACCAGTATGGAAGAAGCCTTCAAAGACGCCGACATCGTCTATCCGAAGTCATGGGCGCCTTACAAAGTGATGGAAGAGCGTACTGAACTTCTGCGGGCCAATGACCACGCGGCCCTGAAAGAGCTGGAAAGACAGTGCCTTGAGCAAAATGCGAAGCATAAAAACTGGCACTGCACTGAAGAAATGATGCAACTCACCCGCGACGGCGAAGCGCTGTATATGCACTGCCTGCCTGCGGATATCAGCGGCGTCTCCTGCAAAGAGGGCGAGGTCACCGACGCCGTATTCGAAAAATACCGCATCGCGACTTACAAAGAAGCCAGTTGGAAGCCCTACATCATCGCCGCGATGATCCTCTCGCGCAAATATCCGAAGCCAGGCGTGCTGCTGGAACAACTGTTGAAAGAAGCGCAACCACGCGTGAAATAACCCCCTGAGCCGACCTGCCGGTCGGCTCTCCTTTCCGGAGGCCAAAAGGATAGGATATGTCCGTTTTCTCATTGAAGATCGATATTGCCGATAACCGCTTTTACAACGGTGAAACGTCGCCCCTTTTTTCGCAAAAGCAGGCCAAAGCCGCTCGCCAGTTCCATCAAAAGATCGACGGCTACCATCCAACGCCGCTCTGCGCGCTGGATGACCTTGCCTGCCTGTTTGGCGTGAAGAAAATCCTCGTCAAAGATGAATCAAAACGCTTTGGACTGAACGCGTTCAAGATGCTCGGCGGGGCCTGGGCCATCGCCTGCCTGCTGTGTGAGAAATATCATCTTGATATTGAGACGCTCTCTTTCGAACAGCTCAAAAACGCCATCGGCGAAAAAATGACGTTTGCCACCACCACCGACGGCAACCACGGTCGCGGTATCGCTTGGGCGGCACAACAGCTCGGACAAAATGCGGTGATTTACATGCCGAAAGGCTCTGCGCAAGAGCGCGTGGACGCCATTCTCAACCTCGGTGCAGAGTGTATCGTCACCGACATGAACTATGACGATACCGTTCGTCTGACCATGCAGCACGCCCAACAAAATGGCTGGGAAGTGGTGCAGGACACCGCCTGGGAAGGCTACACCAAAATTCCCACCTGGATTATGCAGGGATACGCGACGCTGGCCGATGAAGCCGTTGAGCAAATGCGCGCCATGGACGTCACGCCGACCCACGTGCTGTTACAGGCTGGCGTTGGCGCAATGGCGGGCGGCGTGTTGGGCTATCTGGTGGACGTCTATGGCCCGCAAAATCTGCACAGCATCATCGTCGAACCGGACAAAGCGGACTGCATTTATCGTTCCGGCGTGAAAGGCGACATCGTCAACGTCGGTGGGGATATGGCAACCATCATGGCCGGTCTGGCCTGTGGTGAACCCAATCCGCTCGGCTGGGAAATTCTGCGCAACTGCGCCACACAGTTTATCTCCTGTCAGGACAGCGTTGCCGCGCTGGGCATGCGCGTACTGGGCAATCCTTTTGGCAACGACCCGCGCGTGATCTCCGGAGAGTCCGGAGCCGTGGGGTTAGGCGTTCTGGCGGCCGTCCATCATCACCCACAGCGTCAGGCCTTAATGGACAAACTGGCGTTAGATAAAGACGCCGTTGTGCTGGTCATCAGTACCGAAGGCGACACCGATATGAAGCACTACCGCGAAGTGGTCTGGGAAGGCAAACATCCGGTCGCACTGTAATTACCCCCTATTGGACAACGCTCCCCAGGAGATTCGGGAGCGAACACTGGAGAAAAGTCATGGCTAAGCACATTCCCTTTAAACTGATCCTTGAAAAAGCAAACGACTACAAAGAGGACATGACGCGTTTCCTGCGCGACATGGTCGCCATTCCCAGCGAGAGTTGCGATGAAAAACGTGTCATCCATCGTATCAAGCAGGAAATGGAGAAAGTCGGTTTTGATAAAGTCGAGATCGACCCGATGGGCAACATTCTGGGGTACATCGGCCATGGTCCGCGCCTGGTGGCGATGGACGCGCATATCGATACGGTTGGTATTGGCAACATCAAGAACTGGAATTTCGATCCCTACGAAGGGATGGAGACCGACGAACTGATCGGCGGACGCGGCACGTCTGACCAGGAAGGCGGCATGGCGTCCATGGTTTACGCCGGGAAGATCATAAAAGATCTCGGTCTGGAAGATGAGTACACGCTGCTGGTCACCGGTACGGTACAGGAAGAGGACTGCGACGGCCTGTGCTGGCAGTACATCATCGAGCAATCCGGTATCCGCCCGGAATTCGTCGTCAGCACCGAACCAACCGATTGTCAGGTCTACCGTGGACAGCGCGGACGCATGGAAATACGCATTGATGTGCAGGGGATCAGTTGCCACGGTTCCGCCCCGGAACGCGGTGATAACGCCATCTTCAAAATGGGCCCCATCCTCAACGAGTTACAGGAATTGTCACAGAATCTGGCCTGGGACGACTTCCTCGGCAAAGGAACCTTAACCGTTTCCGAAATCTTCTTCACGTCACCCAGCCGCTGCGCCGTGGCGGACAGTTGCGCCGTCTCCATCGACCGTCGTCTGACCTGGGGCGAAACCTGGGAAGGTGCGCTGGAAGAGATTCGCGCCCTGCCGGCGGTGAAAGCAGCCAATGCGGTGGTCTCGATGTACAACTATGACCGCCCCTCCTGGACCGGACTGGTTTACCCCACCGAATGCTACTTCCCGACCTGGAAGGTGGAAGAAGATCACTTCACCGTCAAGGCGCTGGTCAATGCCTATGAAGGACTGTTCGGCAAAGCGCCGGTGGTCGACAAGTGGACCTTCTCCACGAACGGCGTATCGATTATGGGACGTCACGGTATCCCGGTGATCGGTTTTGGTCCGGGTAAAGAACCCGAAGCCCACGCGCCAAACGAAAAAACCTGGAAATCGCATCTGGTGACCTGCGCTGCGATGTACGCGGCCATTCCACTGTCCTGGCTGGCAACGAAATAACAATCCCTCTGCCTCCCCCGGCTTACCGGGGGATTTCTGGAGTGTGCTATGCACGTATTGATTAAAAATGGCCTCGTCGTTAACGCCGACGGACAGGCAAGACAGGACTTACTGATTGAGAACGGTATTGTTCGCCAACTAGATGCGGAGATCGCACCGCCTCCCTCTTGTGAAGTGATTGACGCAGCGGGATGTTACGTTTTTCCCGGCGGCGTGGATGTGCATACACATTTCAATATCGACACAGGCCTCGCCCGTAGCTGTGATGATTTTTTTACCGGCACCCGCGCGGCGGCGTGTGGCGGTACAACAACCATTATCGATCATATGGGATTTGGTCCGACAGGCTGCCACTTGCGCCACCAACTGGAGGTTTACCAGGGGTATGCCGCACATAAAGCGGCGATCGACTACAGTTTCCACGGTGTCATTCAGCACGTCAATCACGCCATCCTCGATGAGATCCCGATGATGGTGGAAGAAGGCATCAGCAGCTTCAAGCTCTATCTAACCTACCAGTACAAACTCAACGATGATGAAACCTTGCAGGCGCTGCGCCGTCTGCACAAGTCCGGCGCGCTAACCACCGTCCACCCGGAAAACGATGCCGCTATCGCCAGTAAACGGGCCGAATTCATTGCCGCTGGCTTAACCTCGCCGCGCTATCACGCCCTGAGCAGACCGCTGGAATGTGAAGCCGAGGCCATCGCCCGGATGATTAACCTTGCGCAGCTTGCAGGTAACGCGCCGTTGTATATCGTTCACCTGTCCAACGGTCTGGGGCTGGACTATTTACGCCTGGCGAAAGCAAATCATCAGTCCGTGTGGATAGAGACCTGTCCGCAGTATCTGCTGCTGGATGAACGCCGTTATGACGCCAAAGACGGCCTGAACTTCATTCTCAGTCCGCCGTTACGCAATGTTCGTGAGCAGGACAAACTCTGGTGCGGCATCAGCGACGGAGCCATCGACGTGGTGGCAACCGACCACTGCACCTTCTCAACAGCACAACGCCTGCAGATCTCAGGCGGTGATTTTAGCCGCTGTCCGAATGGTTTGCCCGGCGTGGAAAACCGCCTGCAACTGCTCTTTTCTGAAGGCGTCATGAGCGGACGAATTACCCCTGAACGTTTTGTCGCGTTGACCAGTGCGATGCCCGCCAGACTGTTCGGTCTGTGGCCGCAAAAGGGGCGACTGGCACCAGGCGCTGATGGCGACGTAGTCATTATCGATCCCCGCCAGAGCCAGGAAATCCATCATGCCCGCCTGCACGATAACGCTGACTATTCGCCCTGGGAGGGTTTCCGCTGTCAGGGAACGATTGTCAGAACGCTGTCGCGTGGCGAAACCGTCTTCAGCGATGGCGTCTTTACAGGGAAAGCAGGCCGGGGCCGCTTTTTACGACGTAAACCGTTTACCCCGTCCTGCGTTTGTGAAACAGACAACTGTGTATGACAAGTGAGGAAAAATGAGGAAGAAAATTGTTCTCGCGCTGGGGGGTAACGCCCTGGGCGACGATCTGGCCGGACAGATGCAGGCCGTCAAAATCACGGCGCAGGCCATTGTGGATCTCATCGCGCAGGGTCATGAAGTTATCGTGACCCACGGTAATGGGCCGCAGGTAGGTATGATAAACCAGGCATTTGAAGCGGCGGCAAAAACAGAAGCGCACTCTCCCATGCTGCCGATGTCCGTCTGCGTGGCATTAAGCCAGGGCTATATCGGTTACGATCTGCAAAACGCGCTGCGCGAAGAATTACTCTCACGCGGGATGCACAAACCTGTCGCCACGCTGGTGACGCAGGTTGAGGTCGACGCCAACGATCCTGCGTTCCTGAATCCCACCAAACCCATCGGTTCATTCTTCACGCAGCAGGAAGCGGAACAGCTTGAGAAACAAGGTTATACGCTCAAAGAAGATGCGGGTCGCGGTTATCGTCGCGTCGTTGCTTCGCCTAAGCCAGTGGACATTATCGAAAAAGAGACCGTCAACGCGCTGGTTGAGGCCGGACAGGTGGTCATTACCGTGGGCGGAGGCGGAATCCCGGTGATTCGTGAGGGCAACCATCTGCGTGGCGCCAGCGCGGTGATCGACAAGGACTGGGCCAGCGCCCGCCTGGCAGAAATGATCGATGCGGATATGCTCATCATCCTGACGGCTGTCGAAAAAGTCGCGATTAACTTTGGCAAAGAAAATGAGCAATGGCTGGATCGTCTGTCGTTGAGTGACGCGGAACGCTTTATCAGCGAGGGGCATTTTGCCAAAGGTTCTATGCTGCCAAAAGTCGAGGCCGCGGCGTCGTTTGCCCGCTCCCGTCCCGGCCGGGAAGCCCTGATTACGGTGCTGAGTAAAGCGAAAGAAGGGATTGAAGGAAAAACCGGAACCGTAATCTGCCAGTAGTCTGGTGCGTTTGCCGGGCGCGCGTCGTTCGCCCGGCCTACCATTGACTCCCCGTAGGCCGGATAAACGCAGTGCCATCCGGCAAACCGTTCTACGCCACTTCAAGTACCTCATTCGTTGACGTCACACCCTGATGCATCAGCATCATTAGCGCTTCCAGTACACCGCCGCCTATCGCTCTTGCCTTATCGGAGACGCTGGTAAAATCGGCTGTCTCGCCACGGGGATCGATATCGCCAATCTTAAAGCCGCCCACCACCGCCAGCCCATCGCTTAACAGACCGCGCACCATACCCGACAGCGGCGCTTTGATTTCGTGCTCCCCAATCCAGGCTATCACCTCTCCCTCTTCCACCAGATCGCCTAATTTCACTCTGGCACGCATAATGCCTGCGGCAGGCGCACGGATCACCCGTCGTGCGGTATGCCCCATGATATTGCCAGGAATACCGGTATTTTCCTGCGCACAACCGGCGTAAATCACCTGTCCCAGCCAGTGTCCGCGATTCGTTTCAATCACCGCATGGCAGTCTTCACCCGCAGTAAATCCCGGCCCCAACGCAAGGGTCACGGGAGCCATCTCTTTGCGCGTGCCCAGATTCTGTTTTGCCAGGATAGCATCCACCACGCAGATGGGTTTCAGTGCGTCAATCAGCGAACCGGCGGGATCAACCAGAATGGGAATGAAGCCGCGTTCGGCTAACGCCGCCGCCTCTGCTGATGAGGTGGCCAACCGGGCCGTCACGCCTTCCACGATCATTTCACCATCAAAGACCGCCTGCGCGAACGCCACGCTGCGGCGAATGACGGTCGGTTTCTCCACTTCAAGCATGATCACTTTAAAACCAGCATGGAACAGACGCAGCGCCACGCCGCTGGCAATATCCCCCGCGCCGCGGATCACCACGCGTTGATGACCGGATGGGTGTGCGGCTCGCATCATCAGTCCGCCCGGGGCATTGTTTTTAACCTGTAGGATCTCCGCCAGCACGCTGATCGCAATTTCCTGCGGCGTTTCCGCACCAATGTTGTAACCAACAGGCGCATGCAGACGAGCAATGTGCTCCTCACCGACGCCCTTTTCCCGTAACTGACGCATGAACAACTGCACTTTTCGACGGCTCGCCAGCAGACCCAACCACGCGACGGGCTGTTCGATCAATTTATCCAGCGCTTCCCGATCCTGATTATTCGTCGCGATGAGCACAAAGTTGTCTGGACGGATCTCCAGCGCATCTACCGCTGCGGAAAAAGAATCGACATGTAACAGTTGTACCGAAGGGGGGAACGCGTCCGGATTGACGCTCTCGCGATAAACATCCGCCACGGCGATATCAAACCCTAACAGCGCCGCACTCTGCGCAATCGCCCGGTTCACATGTCCGCCACCGATTAACACCAGTCGTGGACGCAGGCCGTGGACGCTAATAAAGACCGACATCGCGCCGCCGCAATCCGAGCCGACGGCATCGGCACCGTTGCGGGCCATCCGGCCATGGAACATGCGCGGCTTTCTCTCCTGTAACGCCAGCAGCGCCTCATCGATCACCTTGCGCTCCACCATGCCCCCGCCGATAGTCCCGACGATAGACCCATCCTGATGCACCAGCATCTGTGCCGAATGGCGGGGCGTGGAACCCCGGCTATCGACAATCTGCGCCAGCGCAAAGGGGCGGTTTTGCTCTTCAAGTTTTGCAGCCTCTGTGAAAATATTCATACGAACCTCAATGGATATCCTTTCAGTAACCCGGTGTTTCCCGGCGTCGCTATCTCACAAATCTGCGCGCGATTGCAGGCGTTTCTTGGGCATTTCCCAGCCAGATAGCCTCCACATCACCGTCTGACAACGGCTGGATGAGCTCACGTTCCTCAATAGCATTCTCAGATTGAGAAAAACGATTGAGAAACCAGACTCGTCGACTGGCAGGCGGGGCATTTTTGAATGCCCCCTGTGGATGCTGAACCAGTCGGATAAGCGCCTTCAGCGTTAAGGGGGATCCCTCCGTCAGGCCAGTAATCCCGGCGAACTGCGGCCAGCGATGCACCAGCTCTGCCCCTACGCTTTTCCCCAGAAGGTGTCCACCCATAACGGCAATCACGCAGCAACTGCTTTCAGGTATGCAAGGTTCGTGCTCATCTGGCGCTTTGAGCGGCATTCCGCGGGCACCGTCTGCCTCGACGAGAACCACATCACATTCCGCTCGCCTGGCCAGCGCATCTATGGCGTCTGGCGAGAAGCCACTCGCTTTTCCCAATGGCGCTTTCCATGACTGAAAGCAGGTTATGATGGGTTGCATTAAGGTGTGATATGGCAAGCAAGCGGGTTCCCGGCAGAAAAGGGTTGGCCAGGGCGGATCAGGCAGAAACATATGCGTCGTGGTGGTGATAAATACCCGCCGACCTGATAATTGAAAGCGGCGAGCGAGCCAGAAAAGGGTACTGGTTTTCCCACCCGCGCCGACAACCGAAATAACCGTAGGCCGTTTCTGTGCACCTAAATCAAAGAATAAAGAAGCATGACCCGATATACTCATAAGCCTCTCTGAAGTGACACAACGTCTAATAGACATTATGGAATCGCTATGCCTGTGGTCGACTGTATAATTACTGCTGCTGGGTTATCATCCAGAATGGGAAAATGGAAAATGATGTTACCCTGGCATGGGGGAACAATTCTTGATGCAAGTATCAAAAACGCGCTGCAATTTTGCAACAGAGTGATATTAGTTTCCGGTTATCGCGCAACGGAGATACATAATCGCTATGCGAATCAGCCCAATATTATTATTACGTACAATCCGGATTACGCGCAGGGCTTATTTACGTCAATTAAGGTCGGCGCAGCCGCTGTGTGCAGTGAATACTGCTTCATTACCCACGGTGATATGCCAGAACTGAACCGCGATATCTTTCGTAAAATCTGGGCGTTACGCAACGAGAGCGCCATTATCCCCTGCTATCAGGGTCAGCCGGGGCATCCCATTTTACTCTCTAAAAAATGCCTCTTGCAGGCCATATCACAACCGAATGTCAGCAGCATGCGTCAGGCATTGCTGCGCGGAAAACATAATACCATTGAAATGAACGATTCCCGTATCACTCTGGATATTGATACTCCAGAGGATTTTATCAACGTGCAGAGTCGATACAAATAAATAGCAAGCCTGTAGTTAAACGATTGCGTTCAAATATTCTCCCGATTCATTTTCTCACTTATCATAATGATAAGCGCTCGCCATTTTTGAGAAAATAGAATGTGGCGATGAAATACCTTATTGCAATAACTCTCCCGGCTGATTTTCATTCTCATTTAGCGTTTGTGAAATATTTCACAAAGCAGACTAAAGATTAGAACCATCTCACAAAATTATATTTTTATGGCGCTGTTTTGGCAGAGTGGTGTGAATGTTGCTCTATCTCTCCAAACCGCCGGCTTTATCAGTCCCGGTCAACCAATAACATCTATGAACACGCGTTCCTTCCCGTTGTCTTGCAACGATCTGAAGGAAGCCGAGTAAAGCTAAGGAGAGGGTTATGGGGGATATAATGCGTCCGATTCCGTTTGAGGAACTTTTGACGCGCCTATTTGATGAATATCAGGAGCAGCGCTCGATTTTTGGTATTCCTGAGCAGCAGTTCTATTCACCGGAAAAAGGCAAATCGGTAAGCGTATTCGGTGAAACCTGTGCCACCCCCGTCGGCCCCGCCGCCGGCCCGCACACGCAACTCGCACAAAATATCATCACCTCCTGGCTGACCGGCGGTCGGTTCATTGAACTCAAAACAGTCCAAATTCTCGATCGGCTGGAGCTGGAAAAACCCTGTATCGATGCGGAAGATGAGTGCTTCAATACCGAATGGTCAACGGAATTTACCCTGCTGAAAGCATGGGATGAGTATCTTAAAGCCTGGTTCGCGCTGCATTTGCTGGAACAACTGCTGCAACCTTCCGGCGCTGATAAGTCGTTCATTTTTAATATGAGTGTCGGCTATAACCTTGACGGCATCAAACAACCACCGATGCAGCAGTTCATCGACAACATGATGGACGCGTCGGCGCATCCTAAGTTCGCGCAGTATCGGGACACGCTGCAGCAGTGGCTGCACGATGAGACGTTCCTGGCGCGCCACGGGTTGAACAAACATAGGGAACGTCTCCAGGCGCTACCGGCGCGCATTCCCGCAAAACTGGTGCAGGGCGTCACGCTGTCCACGATGCATGGTTGTCCGCCGCACGAAATAGAAGCCATCTGCCGCTATATGCTGGAAGAGAAAGGGTTAAATACCTTTGTGAAGCTGAATCCGACGCTGCTGGGTTACCCGCGCGCGCGTGAAATTCTGGACCGCTGCGGCTTTGGTTATATCGGCTTAAAAGAGGAGTCATTCGAGCACGATCTCAAACTCACCCAGGCGCTGGAGATGTTGCAGCGGCTGATGACGCTGGCAAAAGAAAAATCGCTGGGTTTTGGCGTCAAACTCACCAATACCCTCGGTACCATTAATAACAAAGGCGCGCTTCCCGGTGAAGAGATGTATATGTCCGGCCGGGCGCTGTTCCCTCTCTCTATCAACGTAGCCGCCGTGCTTTCCCGGGCGTTTGACGGCAAATTGCCCATCTCCTATTCCGGCGGCGCCAGCCAATTGACCATCCGCGATATCTTCGACACTGGCATTCGCCCGATCACAATGGCGACCGACCTGTTAAAACCCGGCGGTTACCTGCGTCTGAGCGCCTGTATGCGCGAGCTGGAATCCTCGGATGCGTGGGAGATGGCGCATGTCGATGTCGCTCGCCTGAATCGGCTGGCTGAAGAGGCCATCACAATGGCCTACACCCAGAAACACTGGAAGCCTGAAGAACGCATCGACGTGGCCGACGGCTTGCCGTTGACCGACTGCTACGTGGCGCCCTGTATTACAGCTTGCGCCATCAAACAAGATATTCCGGAGTATATTCGCCTGCTTGGCGAGCAGCGTTATGCCGACGCGCTGGAGCTGATTTATCAGCGAAATGCCCTCCCCGCGATCACTGGTCATATCTGCGATCATCAATGTCAATACAACTGTACCCGTCTGGACTACGACAGCGCGCTTAACATTCGTGAACTGAAAAAAGTGGCGCTGGAAAAAGGCTGGGAAGAGTACAAACAGCGCTGGCATAAACCCGCAGGCTCGGGGTCACGTCATCCTGTCGCGGTCATCGGCGCGGGTCCTGCCGGGCTTGCCGCCGGTTACTTTCTTGCCCGGGCCGGACATCCGGTGACGCTATTCGAGCGCGAAGCCAATGCGGGTGGCGTGGTAAAAAATATCATTCCCCAGTTCCGTATTCCGGCAGAACTCATCCAGCACGATATCGATTTTGTCGCCGATCACGGCGTGAAGTTCGAATATGGCTGTGCGCCTGATCTGACCGTACAGGGCTTAAAAGATCAGGGATTCCACTATGTTTTGGTCGCAACCGGTACGGACAAAAACAGCGGAGTAAGGCTCGATGGCGACAACCCCAACATCTGGAAATCGCTTCCTTTCCTGCGTGAGTACAACCTGGGAGCCGCATTGACGCTCGGTAAACATGTGGCGATCGTCGGCGCGGGCAACACGGCGATGGACTGTGCCCGTGCGGCACTGCGCGTGCCGGGTGTGGAAAAAGTCACCGTGGTCTACCGTCGTTCGTTGCAGGAGATGCCCGCCTGGCGTGAAGAGTATGAAGAAGCCCTGCACGATGGGGTTGAGTTCCGTTTCCTTAATAATCCGGAACGCTTTGATGCGGATGGTACGCTCACCCTGCGCGTCATGACGCTCGGGGAGGCGGATGAGAAAGGGCGTCGCCGTCCGGTTGAAACCGACGAAACGCTGACCCTGCACATCGATAGCCTGATTACCGCCATTGGTGAACAGCAGGATACGGACGCGCTGAACGCAATGGGCATACCGCTGGATAGCAAAGGCTGGCCTGCGGTGAACAGCAACGGCGAAACCCGCCTCAGCGACGTGTTCATGATTGGCGACGTCCAGCGCGGTCCATCATCCATTGTTGCCGCCATCGGCTCGGCGCGTCGGGCTACGGATACCATCCTCTGGCGGGAAAATATCCGCTCTCACCACGGCGATAAGCGCTGGAATAACGTCAGCGCCACTGAAATCTATCAGCGTAAAGGCGAGATTGCGGTCGCGACGGTCGATAAAAACGACCGTGACGCTTTTGTCGCCCAGGAAGCGGCCCGCTGCCTTGAATGTAACTATGTCTGCAGCAAATGCGTGGATGTCTGTCCGAACCGCGCCAATGTGTCGATTCCTGTTCCTGGCTTCCAGAACCGTTTCCAGACGCTGCACCTGGACGCTTACTGCAACGAATGCGGTAACTGCGCCCAATTCTGCCCGTGGCAGGGCAAGCCATATAAAGACAAAGTCACGCTCTTTAGCCTGCCGCAGGATTTCGACAACAGCAGCAACCCAGGTTTCCTGGTGGAAGACTCTCGGGTCAGGGTCCGGCTGAATAACCAAAGCTGGGTGTTAACCATCCGCAATGATGGGCAGTTCGCCAGCATCCCGCCGGAACTGGATGACATGTGCCGCATCATCAGCTATGTCCACCAGCATCACCATTACCTGTTAGGCCGCGTGGAGGTGTAATCATGTTGATTCTGAAAAATGTCACCGCCGTACAGCTTCATCCGGCCAGCGTGCGCGAAGGCGTGGATATTGCTATCGATAAAGACGCGATCGTTGAAGTGGGCGATGCGCTGACGCAGCGCTACCCGCAGGCGCAATGGAAAGAGATGCACGGGCGAATCGTGATGCCAGGCCTGGTCTGCGCGCATAACCATTTTTACTCCGGTTTATCTCGCGGCATCCAGGCCAATATCGCCCCCAGCCCGGACTTTATCTCAACGCTGAAAAACCTGTGGTGGCGTCTGGACCGGGCTCTGGACGAAGAGTCGCTCTACTACAGCGGGCTGATTTGCTCAATGGAAGCGATTAAGAGCGGATGCTCTGCGGTTATCGATCACCACGCCTCGCCGGGCTACATACAGGGGTCGCTCTCTACGCTACGTTCAGCCTTTTTAAAGGTGGGCCTGCGGGCCATGACCTGCTTTGAAACCACCGACCGTAACGAGGGAATCAAAGAGTTGCAGGCAGGCGTCGAAGAGAATATCCGCTTTGCCCGCCAGATTGACCACGCGCGGGAGACCGGTAACGAGCCGTACCTGGTGGAAGCGCACATTGGCGCGCACGCCCCGTTTACCGTACCCGACGCCGGTCTGGAGATGCTGCGCGAGGCCATCAACGCCACCGGACGCGGGCTGCATATCCATGCGGCGGAAGACAGCTACGATGTCTCTCATAGTCATCACCTGTACGGTAAAGACCTGCTGGTGAGGCTGGCGGAATACGGGCTTATCGACAGTAAAACGTTGGTGGCGCACGGTCTGTACCTGTCTGCGGAAGATATTGCGTTGCTGAATCAGCACGATGCCTTCCTGGTACACAATGCCCGCTCCAACATGAATAACCATGTCGGTTACAACCACCACCTAACCCACATTCGCAATCTGGCGCTGGGGACGGACGGCATCGGCTCCGACATGCTTGAAGAGATGAAATTTGCCTTCTTCAAACATCGCGACGCGGGCGGTCCTCTGTGGCCTGACAGCTTTGCGAAAGCGCTGGCGAACGGCAACGAGCTGTTGCACCGCAACTTTGGGGAAAACTTTGGCCAACTGCAAGCCGGTTATAAGGCCGATTTAACCCTCCTCGACTATTCGTCGCCAACACCGCTGATCGCTGAAAACGTTGCCGGGCATATCGCCTTTGGCCTCGGTTCAGGCAGCGTGCACAGCGTGATGGTGAATGGCGTGATGGTGTATGAAGACCGTCAGTTCACTTTCGATACCGATTCAATTTATGCGCAGGCCCGAAAAGCCGCCGCCAGCATGTGGCGGCGAATGGATGCGCTGGCATAGCCCATACCCTCTCCTGAACGGGAGAGGGAGTGATGAGGAATGATTGATGATTGAACAATTTTTCAGGCCCGACTCCGTTGACCAGGCGCTGGAACTCAAGCGCCGCTATCAGGAGGAGGCCGTCTGGTTTGCCGGGGGCAGCAAACTTAACGCCACGCCAACGCGTACCGATAAGCAGATTGCCATTTCATTGCAGGATCTGGAACTGGAGTGGATCGACTGGGACAATGGCGCATTGCGTATTGGGGCGATGACTCGCCTGCAACCGCTACACGACGCCCGCTATCTCCCGGCGGCACTGCGGGAGGCGATTGGCTTTATCTACTCACGCCATTTACGCAACCAGTCAACCCTCGGCGGTGAGATTGCCGCACAACAGAAAGAGTCCGTGTTACTTCCCGTCCTGCTGGCGCTGGACGCTAAACTGGTTTTTGGCGATGGCGAAACCCTGTCGCTGGAAAGCTATCTCGCCTCCCCGCACGATCGCCTGATCACCGAAGTTATCATTAAAGATCCCTTCCGCCCTTGCGCCACCCGCAAAGTGAGCCGTTCACAGGCCGGACTCACCGTCGTGACGGCGGCGGTCGCGTTAACCGAACACGGGGGGGTTTGCATCGCACTGGACGGCGTGGCGGACAAAGCACAACGCCTGCGTGATGTGGAAACACAAACACGCGAAGGTACGGAACTGGAGCAGGCGGTCGCTAACGCCATATTCCCACAGGATGATATTCGGGGCAGCGCTGCCTATAAGCGCTACATCACCGGCGTGGTCGTGGCCGATCTGTATGCCGACTGCCTGATGGCCGGGGAGGACGTTGTATGATAATTCACTTCACATTGAACGGCACGGTCCGTGAAATGAAGATTAACCCAGGCGAGAACGTACAGAAACTGTTGTTCAACCTCGGGATGCACTCGGTGCGCAACAGCGACGACGGATTCGGCTTCGCCGGTTCAGATGCCATTCTCTACAACGGTCGCATCGTCAATGCCTCATTACTGATTGCCGCGCAGTTGGATCACGCGGAGATCCGCACCAGCGAATCGCTCGGTAAATGGAATTCGCTGAGCCTGGTACAACAGGCGATGGTGGATGTCGGCGTCGTGCAGTCCGGTTATAACGATCCTGCCGCTGCGCTTATCATTAGCGATCTGCTGGCGCGTATCGCACTCCCCACGCGTGAAGAGATTGACGATGCGCTGTCCGGTCTGTTCAGTCGCGACGCGGGCTGGCAGCAATATTATCAGGTGATCGAACTGGCGGTGGCGCGTAAAAACGATCCGCAGGCCCGGATTACCGTCGCCCCCACTTTCCGCGACGATCTCACGGTCATTGGTAAGCCCTGGCCAAAAACCGATGCCGCCAAGATGGTCCAGGCCAAGCCCTGCTATGTGGAAGATCGCATCACCCCTGACGCCTGCGTGATTAAAATGCTGCGCAGTCCGCACGCCCATGCGTTGATTACTCATCTCGACGTCAGCAAAGCCGAAGCGCTCCCCGGCGTGGTTCACGTTATCACCCACCGTAACTGTCCCGATATCTACTATACGCCCGGTGGGCAAAGCGCACCGGAACCCTCCCCGCTCGACCGTCGCATGTTCGGTAAGAAACTGCGCCACGTCGGCGATCGTGTTGCCGCTGTGGTTGCAGAAAGCGAAGAGATAGCGCTGGCCGCGCTGGCGCTTATCGACGTGGAATATGACGTGCTTAAACCGGTATTGTCGATTGACGAAGCGATGGCGGACGATGCACCGGTCGTACACGATGAACCAGTGGTGTATGTCGCTGGCGCGCCGGAGACGCTGGAAGAGGACAACCGCCATGCCGCTCAGCGTGGCGAGCACATGATCATCAACTTCCCGATTGGTTCTCGCCCGCGCAAGAATATCGCCGCCAGCATTCATGGTCATATTGGCGACATGGAGAAAGGGTTTGCCGAAGCGGATGTGATTATTGAGCGCACCTACCATTCCACGCAGGCGCAGCAGTGCCCGGCAGAGCCTCACATCTGCTTTACCCGCATGGACGGCGATCGCCTGATCATTCACGCTTCAACGCAGGTACCGTGGCATCTTCGCCGCCAGGTCGCCCGTCTCGTCGGCATGAAGCAGCACAAGGTCCACGTCATCAAGGAGCGCGTCGGCGGCGGCTTTGGTTCCAAACAGGATATCCTGCTGGAAGAAGTCTGCGCCTGGGCGACCTGCGTGACCGGACGCCCGGTCTATTTCCGCTATACCCGTGAAGAGGAGTTTATTGCCAATACCTCCCGCCACGTTGCAAAAGTCACGGTTAAACTGGGCGCGAAGAACGATGGTCGCCTGACGGCGGTCAAAATGGACTTCCGCGCCAATACCGGCCCTTACGGCAACCATTCGCTGACCGTGCCAAGCAACGGGCCGGCGCTCTCGTTACCGCTGTACCCTTGCGACAACGTCGATTTCCAGGTCACCACGTACTACAGCAACATCTGTCCGACCGGGGCGTATCAGGGCTATGGCGCGCCAAAAGGCACCTTTGCGATGACGATGGCGTTAGCCGAGCTTGCCGAACAGCTGCAAATAGACCAACTGGAGATCATCGAGCGCAACCGGGTTCACGAAGGACAGGAACTGAAAATCCTTGGGGCAATTGGTGAAGGGAAAGCGCCAACGTCTGTTCCTTCCGCCGCCAGCTGCGCACTGGAAGAGATCCTGCGCCAGGGGCGGAAGATGATCGACTGGTCTTCCCCCAAACCGCAGGACGGTGACTGGCATACCGGTCGCGGGGTCGCCATTATTATGCAGAAATCCGGGATCCCGGATATCGATCAGGCCAACTGCATGATCAAACTGGAGTCCGATGGCACCTTCATCGTCCATTCCGGCGGTGCGGACATCGGCACCGGACTGGATACCGTTGTCACCAAGCTGGCGGCGGAAGTGCTGCACTGCGCGCCAGAGGAAGTGCATGTCATCTCCGGCGACACTGACCATGCGCTCTTCGACAAAGGCGCTTACGCCTCATCCGGCACCTGCTTCTCGGGGAATGCGGCACGTAAAGCGGCGGAAAACCTGCGTGAGAAAATCCTCTTTCACGGTGCGCAGATGCTGGGCGAACCCGTTTCTGACGTTCAACTGGCGGCCCCTGGCGTCGTGCGCGGCAAGCAGGGAGAAGTGAGTTACGGTGAAATCGCGCATAGAGCGGAGACGGGGACCGGTTTTGGCACGCTGGTCGCCACGGCCAGTTACATCACCGCAGACTTTGCTTTCCCCTATGGGGCGAACTTCGCCGAAGTCGCGGTGAATACCCGCACCGGCGAAATCCGTCTCGACAAGTTCTATGCGCTGCTGGATTGCGGCACGCCGGTCAACCCGGAACTCGCGCTGGGGCAAATTTACGGGGCGTCAATGCGGGCCATCGGTCATAGCCTGAGCGAAGAGATCCTCTATGATGCCGAAGGCCATCCGCTGACCCGAGATCTGCGCAGTTATGGTGCCCCCAAAATTGGCGATATCCCCAGGGATTTTCGTGCCGTGCTGGTGCCGAGCGACGATAAAGTCGGCCCCTTTGGCGCCAAATCAATCTCTGAGATTGGCGTAAATGGCGCCGCGCCTGCCATTGCCACCGCGATTCATGATGCCTGCGGCGTGTGGTTGCGCGAATGGCATTTCACACCGGAGAAAATACTGACCGCGCTGGAAAAAGTGTAGCGACGTGGGCCGCTCAGGCGGCCCGAGTTCATGACTCAATAATGATTAAATGCCGTCTGCGGAAATGAGATAAGCCGTTCTCAGGGCAACCTGCGCCTCAAATTCGCAGAATTTAATTCTGCTGATTCAGATGATCAAATTTACTTATTAAGGAGTGAAGGGATGTCTGATATATCACGTGCAGGCTCGGATCTGATTTACGAACTGGAGGATCGTCCTCCCTTTCATCAGTCGATTATTGGCGCAATCACCCACCTGCTGGCCATTTTTGTTCCCATGGTAACGCCAGCATTAATTGTCGGCACCGCGCTACAGCTCTCGGCGGAAACCACCGCCTATCTGGTCTCAATGGCGATGATTGCCTCCGGCATCGGCACCTGGCTGCAGGTAAATCGCTATGGCATGGTCGGTTCCGGTTTACTCTCGATTCAGTCGGTCAATTTCTCATTTGTCACGGTGATGATTGCACTGGGCAGCGGGATGAAAAACGACGGATTTCATGAAGAGTTGATCATGTCATCGCTGCTCGGCGTCTCCTTTGTCGGGGCATTTCTGGTGGTGGGTTCGTCTTTCATTCTGCCTTACTTGCGCAGAGTCATCACCCCGACCGTCAGCGGCATTGTGGTTCTGATGATTGGTCTGAGTCTGATTAAAGTCGGGATCATCGATTTTGGCGGCGGCTTTGCGGCGAAAAGCAGCGGCACCTACGGGAATTACGAGAACATTGGCGTCGGGTTGCTGGTGCTGATCGTGGTGATCGGTTTTAACTGCTGTCGCAGTCCGTTACTGAGAATGGGCGGCATTGCGATCGGCCTGGGCGTGGGCTATGTCGTCTCCCTGTGCCTTGGCATGGTGGACTTCAGCAGTATGCGCAATCTGCCGTGGGTCACCATCCCTACTCCCTTTAAGTACGGTTTCCAGTTCAATTTTCATCACTTTCTGGTCGTCGGGACCATTTATCTGCTCAGCGTACTGGAAGCCGTCGGCGACATTACCGCAACCGCAATGGTGTCCAGGCGTCCGATTCAGGGGGATGAATATCAGTCGCGCCTGAAGGGCGGCGTGCTGGCGGATGGACTGGTCTCCGTCATTGCCTCTGCGGTAGGGTCACTCCCTTTGACGACCTTTGCGCAAAACAACGGCGTTATCCAGATGACCGGCGTCGCCTCACGCTATATCGGACGCACCATCGCCGTCATGCTGGTGTTGCTTGGCCTGTTTCCAATGATTGGCGGCTTCTTCACCACCATTCCCTCGGCGGTGCTGGGGGGCGCAATGACGTTGATGTTCTCGATGATCGCGATCGCCGGGATCCGCATCATCATCACCAACGGGCTTAAGCGCCGTGAAACGCTGATTGTCGCCACCTCTTTGGGTCTGGGTCTGGGCGTCTCCTATGACCCGGAAATTTTCAAAATCCTGCCTGCCTCAATTTATGTGTTGGTGGAAAACCCCATCTGCGCAGGCGGTCTGACCGCCATTCTACTGAATATTATTCTCCCTGGAGGTTACCGGCCTGAAGAAGTGCTGCCGGGCATCGCCTCCCCGGAGGAAACGGATTAACGGGAAAGGAGTTTACGATGTCTGGAGAACACACGTTGAAAGCGGTGCGCGGCAGCTTTATTGATGTCACTCGCACCGTCGAAGACCCGGAGGAGATTGCCTCAGCGCTGCGATTTGTGGAAGACGGATTGCTGCTGATTCGCGAGGGAAAAATCGAATGGTTTGGCGAGTGGGAAGAGGGGAAACACCGGATCCCTGACGCCATCCGTATCCGTGACTATCGCGGAAAACTGGTCGTGCCGGGATTCGTTGATACCCATATCCACTACCCCCAGAGCGAAATGGTCGGTGCCTATGGCGAACAGTTACTGGAATGGCTGAATAAACACACCTTCCCGACCGAAAAACGCTACGAGGATCTGGAATACGCCCGCGAGATGTCGGCGTTTTTTATCAAGCAGCTGTTGCGTAATGGCACCACCAGCGCGCTGGTTTTTGGCACGGTCCATCCACAGTCCGTTGACGCGTTGTTCGAAGCCGCAAGCCATATCAATATGCGCATGATCGCCGGCAAAGTGATGATGGATCGTAACGCACCGGATTACCTGCTGGACGACGCCGAGAGCAGCTACCTGCAAAGTAAGGCGTTAATTGAGCGCTGGCATAAAAATGGCCGCCTGCTGTACGCCATCACACCGCGCTTTGCACCGACCTCTTCCCCGCAGCAGATGGCGATGGCGCAGCGTCTGCGTGAGGAATATCCCGATACCTGGGTGCATACCCATCTCTGTGAAAACAAAGACGAAATTGCCTGGGTTAAGGAACTCTATCCTGAACATGACGGCTACCTGGATGTGTATCACCAGTACGGGCTGACCGGCAAAAACTGCGTCTTCGCCCACTGCGTACATCTGGAAGAGAAAGAGTGGGATCGCCTGAGTGAAACCCGCTCCAGCATCGCCTTTTGTCCCACCTCTAACCTCTACCTCGGCAGCGGTTTATTCAACCTGCAAAAAGCCTGGCGCAAGAAGATCAGCGTCGGCATGGGAACCGATATCGGTGCGGGAACCACCTTCAACATGCTGCAAACGCTGAACGAAGCCTACAAAGTGGTGCAATTACAGGGTTACCGACTCTCGGCATACGAAGCATTTTACCTGGCGACGCTCGGCGGCGCGAAAGCACTGGGTCTCGACCCTCTTATTGGCAACTTTATGCCAGGTAAAGAGGCGGACTTCGTGGTGCTGGAACCAACGGCGACGCCGCTGCAGCAACTGCGCTATGACAACTCTACAACCCTGGTCGACAAATTGTTCGTGATGATGACGCTGGGCGACGATCGCTCTATTTACCGCACCTACGTCGATGGGCGTCTGGTGTACGAACGGACCTGACAGAACGCTAACATCCTGCTGAGGACATTATTATGTCTGGAGATATACTGCAAACCCCCGGCGCGTCGAAACCTCGCGGCGCGCTGGATAACTACTTCAAGATTACTGAAC
This sequence comes from Citrobacter amalonaticus Y19, assembly GCF_000981805.1. NCBI lineage: Bacteria > Pseudomonadati > Pseudomonadota > Gammaproteobacteria > Enterobacterales > Enterobacteriaceae > Citrobacter > Citrobacter amalonaticus. Next base: position 3,465,583 of record NZ_CP011132.1, read on the forward strand.
GTGGCAGTACCGTGCGTCAGGAGATACTGGCCGGGTTGACCACCTTTCTGGCGATGGTCTATTCGGTCATTGTGGTGCCCGGAATGCTGGGGAAAGCGGGATTCCCACCCGCCGCCGTCTTTGTCGCCACCTGTCTCGTTGCAGGCTTTGGTTCGCTGCTGATGGGACTCTGGGCCAACCTGCCGATGGCGATCGGCTGCGCCATTTCTCTGACCGCCTTTACCGCGTTCAGCCTGGTGCTGGGACAGCACATCTCGATTCCTGTCGCCCTCGGTGCCGTTTTCCTGATGGGGGTGGTTTTTACCGCCATCTCGGTTACCGGAGTCCGGACCTGGATCCTGCGAAACTTACCCATGGGCATCGCACATGGCACAGGGATCGGCATTGGGCTGTTCCTGTTGCTGATCGCGGCAAACGGCGTCGGCATGGTGATTAAAAACCCGCTGGAAGGACTTCCGGTGGCGCTAGGCGCATTCACCTCATTTCCGGTCATCATGAGCCTGCTGGGACTGGCGGTGATCTTCGGTCTGGAGAAATGTCGCGTCCCTGGCGGGATCCTGCTGGTGATTATCGCCATCTCCATTATCGGTTTGATATTTGACCCTGCCGTCAAATATCACGGTCTGGTCGCCATGCCCAGTCTGAGCGGTGAAGACGGTAAGTCTCTGATTTTTAGTCTTGATATTATGGGGGCCTTACAACCCGCGGTGCTGCCCAGCGTACTGGCACTGGTGATGACAGCGGTATTTGATGCCACCGGCACCATCCGCGCCGTCGCCGGACAGGCGAATCTGCTGGATGAGGACAACCAGATAATCAACGGCGGTAAAGCGCTGACCAGCGACTCCATCAGCTCCGTATTTTCCGGGCTGGTCGGCGCGGCACCGGCGGCCGTCTATATTGAATCCGCAGCGGGAACCGCCGCCGGAGGAAAAACGGGACTGACCGCCACCATCGTTGGCTGTTTATTCCTGCTCATTCTGTTCTTATCGCCTCTCTCTTACCTGATCCCAGGCTATGCGACTGCCCCTGCGCTGATGTACGTCGGCTTGCTGATGCTCAGTAACGTCTCAAAACTGGATTTCGATGACTTCATCGATGCGATGGCCGGTCTGGTCTGCGCGGTCTTTATCGTTCTGACCTGTAATATCGTCACCGGCATTATGCTCGGTTTCGTCACGCTGGTTGTGGGTCGCGTTTTTGCCCGGGAATGGCAAAAGCTGAACATCGGTACCGTCATCATTACCGTCGCGCTGGTGGCGTTCTACGCCGGCGGATGGGCAATTTAAGCGATGCTCCGCGCAAACGCGCGGAGCTGTTCTATCGGCCTCGCCCTTCAGGAGAAAACGCATGAGCGCCATAGATTCCCAACTTCCCTCACCGTCGGGGCAAGGCCGCGCCACCGATGAGGTCGATCGTATATTATCGCCCGGTAAGCTGGTCGTACTCGGTTTACAGCATGTGCTGGTCATGTACGCGGGCGCGGTCGCTGTACCGCTGATGATTGGCGACAGGCTCGGACTCAGTAAAGACGCCATCGCGCTGTTAATCAGTTCCGATCTCTTTTGCTGCGGGATCGTTACCCTGCTGCAATGTATTGGCATCGGCCGCTTTATGGGGATTCGCCTGCCCGTGATTATGTCGGTGACGTTTGCCGCCGTGACGCCGATGATTGCGATTGGCATCAATCCGGATATCGGTCTGTTGGGCATTTTTGGCTCAACCATCGCCGCAGGGGTGATAACCACACTCTTAGCGCCGCTTGTCGGTCGCCTGATGCCGTTATTTCCGCCGCTGGTGACGGGCGTGGTGATCACCTCGATTGGTCTGAGCATCATTCAGGTTGGCGTTGACTGGGCAGCCGGCGGGAAAGGTAATCCTGAATATGGGAACCCGGTCTATTTAGGGATTTCGTTTGCGGTCTTAATTTTTATTTTATTAATCACCCGATTTGCTAAAGGCTTCATGTCCAACGTCGCGGTCTTGCTGGGGATCATCTTTGGTTTTGCGCTCTCATGGATGATGAATGAAGTGAATTTGTCAGGCCTGCACGATGCGTCGTGGTTCGCGATTGTCACACCGATGGCCTTCGGGACGCCCGTCTTTGATCCGGTGTCGATTCTGACCATGACCGCCGTGCTAATCATTGTGTTCATTGAATCGATGGGGATGTTCCTGGCGCTCGGCGAAATCGTCGGTCGCAAACTCTCTTCGCAGGATATCATTCGCGGCCTGCGCGTGGATGGCGTCGGGACCATGATTGGCGGCCTGTTTAACAGCTTTCCCCATACCTCATTTTCTCAAAACGTTGGCCTGGTCAGCGTCACGCGCGTGCACAGTCGATGGGTCTGTATCGCCTCCGGCGTCATCTTAATTTTGTTTGGCATGGTGCCTAAAATGGCGGTTCTGGTCGCCTCCATTCCCCAGTTCGTCCTCGGCGGCGCCGGTCTGGTGATGTTTGGCATGGTACTGGCGACCGGGATCCGCATTCTCTCGCGCTGCAATTACACCACGAACCGTTACAACCTCTACATTGTGGCCATCAGTCTGGGCGTGGGCATGACGCCAACGTTATCGCATGACTTTTTCTCTCGCCTGCCAGCCGTTCTCCAGCCGCTGCTGCACAGCGGCATTATGCTGGCCACTTTCAGCGCGGTGGTACTGAATCTGTTTTTCAATGGTTATCACCACCATACCGGGCTGGTACAGGAATCCGTTTCGGATAAAAACCTGAAGGTCAGAACGGTGCGAATGTGGCTGCTGATGCGCAAGCTGAAAAAAAATCAGCAGGATGAATAGCATGAATCTCTTTTTGCGCTGCCTGATAACCCTGCTGCTGCTCATGCTGATGTCGATACCCGCTATTTCAGACGGCATTGCGCTGGGTATCGAAAGTCGCTTCCAGTTCATGCTGTTGTTTTTCTAAAATCGTTCCATGCTTCCGACATCCGTACCGCAAGTTGCGGATGTCGAACTTCGCCGTTAAACGCTCCCTGAGCTAATCATTGCGTCGTGAGATCTCATATACTGGTACGTGCTTAAGAGTAACAGTGAGACATTATGCGACAGGAACACGTCATTTTGCTGGATGCACAGGACTCCCCGTCCGGCACGCTGGAAAAATACAGCGCCCACACCGCCAACACACCATTGCATCTTGCCTTCTCCTCCTGGCTGTTCAATGCAGAGGGACAGCTTTTGGTCACTCGCCGTTCGCTCGTGAAAAAAGCATGGCCGGGTGTATGGACGAACTCGGTTTGCGGCCACCCTCAACAGGATGAAAGCCACGAAGAGGCCGTTGTCCGCCGCTGTCGTCATGAGCTGGGCGTGGAGATCGCCAGCCTGACCCCCGTCTTCCCGACATTCCGCTATCGGGCGATCGATCCCAGTGGGATCGTTGAGAATGAGGTTTGTCCGGTCTATGCGGCACGGGTGACCAGTGAACTGCAGGTCAATCGCGACGAAGTGATGGATTATCAGTGGAGCAGTCTGGAGGATGTTTTACGCGGAACTGACGCGACGCCGTGGGCCTTCAGTCCGTGGATGGTGATGCAGGCTGCTGATGATAATGCGCGCGAGCGGCTGCGAGAATATTGCCGACGTTAATTGACGCCGGATGGCGCTACGCTTATCCGGCCTACGGCAAGCGTAACGCTATCCGATATTTCACCGCTTATTTTACCGGGCGCATCGCCGGGAACAGGATCACATCACGGATGGTGTGGCTGTTGGTGAACAGCATCACCATACGGTCGATACCAATGCCCAGACCCGCCGTCGGCGGCAGACCGTGCTCCAGTGCAGTCACATAGTCTTCGTCGTAGAACATCGCTTCGTCGTCACCGGCTTCTTTCGCGTTCACCTGATCCTGGAAGCGCTGCGCCTGATCTTCTGCATCGTTCAGCTCGCTAAAGCCGTTACCGATCTCACGACCGCCGATGAAGAACTCAAAGCGATCGGTGATTTCCGGATTCTCATCATTACGACGCGCCAGCGGAGAGACTTCTGCCGGGTATTCGGTAATGAAGGTCGGCTGAATCAGATGCGCTTCGGCCACTTCTTCGAAGATTTCAGTCACGATACGGCCCAGACCCCAGCTCTTCTCTACCTTGATACCGAGAGATTCAGCAATCGCTTTGGCGGAGTCAAAGTTATCCAGTTCAGCCATTTCCGTTTCCGGACGGTATTTCTTGATAGCTTCGCGCATGGTCAGTTTTTCGAACGGCTTGCCGAAGTCGAACACTTCATCACCATAAGGCACTTCCGTTTTACCTAACACATCTTGCGCCAGGGTACGGAACAGAGACTCGGTCAGTTCGATCAGATCTTTATAGTCCGCATACGCCATGTAGAGTTCCATCATGGTGAACTCTGGGTTATGACGAACGGAGATCCCTTCGTTACGGAAGTTACGGTTGATTTCGAACACGCGCTCGAAGCCACCGACCACCAGACGCTTCAGGTACAGTTCCGGTGCAATACGCAGGTACATATCCAGATCCAGCGCATTATGATGGGTGATAAACGGACGCGCAGACGCGCCGCCTGGGATCACCTGCATCATCGGGGTCTCAACTTCCATAAAGCCGCGACCAACCATGAACTGACGGATGCCCGCCAGGATCTGAGAACGCACCTTAAAGGTGTTACGGGATTCATCGTTAGAGATGAGATCCAGATAGCGCTGACGGTAACGCGCTTCCTGATCCTGCAAACCGTGAAATTTATCCGGCAGCGGACGCAGCGCTTTGGTCAGCAGACGCAATTCGGTGCAGTGGATAGACAGTTCGCCCGTTTTGGTTTTGAACAGTTTCCCTTTCGCGCCGAGGATGTCGCCGAGGTCCCATTTCTTGAACTGCTCGTTGTAAGTGCCTTCCGGCAGATCGTCACGGGCAACGTACAACTGAATACGACCACCCACGTCCTGCAACGTAACAAAAGACGCTTTACCCATGATACGACGGGTCATCATGCGGCCTGCAACGGACACTTCAATGTTCAGCGCTTCCAGCTCTTCGTTCTCTTTCGCATCAAAGTCAGCGTGCAGTTGGTCTGAGGTGTGATCGCGACGGAAATCGTTCGGGAAGGCGATACCCTGCTCGCGCAGTCCAGCCAGCTTCTCACGGCGCGTTTTCAGTTCGTTGTTAAGATCGGCTACCGCGTCAGCGCCCTGTGCGTGTTGTTCAGACATGTTGGTTCCTCATAACCCTGCTTTCAAACTTGCTTCGATAAATTGATCCAGGCTGCCGTCCAGCACGGCCTGCGTGTTGCGGGTTTCAACCCCGGTACGCAAGTCTTTAATGCGGGAGTCATCAAGGACGTAAGAACGAATCTGGCTTCCCCAGCCGATGTCGGATTTAGTATCTTCCATCGCCTGTTTCTCGGCATTCTTCTTCTGCATTTCCAGTTCATAAAGCTTCGCTTTCATCTGCTTCATGGCCTGGTCTTTGTTCTTGTGCTGGGAGCGGTCGTTCTGGCACTGCGTCACTAACCCGGTCGGAATGTGGGTAATACGCACTGCGGATTCGGTACGGTTAACGTGCTGACCGCCCGCGCCGGATGCACGGTACACATCGATACGCAGGTCTGCCGGGTTGATTTCGATATCAATATCGTCATCCACTTCCGGGTAAACGAATGCAGAGCTAAACGAGGTATGGCGACGACCGCCGGAGTCGAACGGGCTTTTACGCACCAGACGGTGAACGCCGGTTTCCGTACGCAGCCAGCCATAAGCATATTCGCCAGAAATTTTAATGGTCACGGATTTGATCCCGGCCACTTCCCCTTCTGACTCTTCAATAATTTCAGTCTTGAAGCCGCGCGCTTCTGCCCAACGCAGATACATGCGCTCCAGCATGCTTGCCCAGTCCTGCGCTTCAGTACCGCCGGAACCGGCCTGGATATCGAGGTAGCAATCGGCGCTGTCATACTCGCCAGAGAACATGCGACGGAATTCCAGCTGCGCCAGTTTTTCGTCAAGCAGATCGAGTTCCGCGACGGATTCGTTAAAAGTTTCTTCGTCGTCGGCTTCTACAGCCAAGTCCAGCAGGCCGGAAACATCTTCCAGCCCCTGAGTCATTTGGTCGAGGGTGTCGACAATCGCTTCAAGCGAGGAACGTTCTTTGCCCAGCGCCTGCGCGCGTTCGGGGTCGTTCCAGACGTCCGGCTGTTCCAGCTCGGCGTTTACTTCTTCCAGGCGCTCTTTCTTGGCATCATAGTCAAAGATACCCCCTAAGAACGTCAGAGCGCTCCGTGAGGTCCTGAATGCGGTTTTTTACCGGATTAATTTCAAACATGGTCTGATTTCTTTTATTGAGCTTGTCAAAATGCGGTGATAAGAGCGGGATTGTACCCAATCCACGCTCTTTTTTATAGAGAATAGTGACGGGAAATTGGTCAGATCACACGGGCCAGATATTATCGATGATTAACTGCAAACTGCGGTTGCCGCGAAATTCGTTAATATCCAGTTTGTAGGCCAGTTCGACTTCGCGCACACCGTTATCCGGCCAGCAGGCGGTATCAACGTTAAAAGCAATGCCATCCAGCAGCGGTCCCCCGCCAACGGGTTCGACCATCACTTTCAAATGCCGCTCGCCGACCAGGCGTTGCTGAAGCAGGCGAAAATGCCCGTCAAACAACGGTTCCGGGAACATTTGCCCCCACGGACCGGCGTCACGCAGCAACTGCGCGACCTCCATCGTCATCTCCGCCGCGCTCAGCGGGCCGTCAGAGACCACTTCCCCCTGTAATAGCGACGGATCCAGCCATTCGGTAACCAGCTCGCCAAAACGCTGCTGGAAGAGGTCGAATTTCGTCTCTTCCAGCGACAGTCCCGCTGCCATCGCATGACCACCGAATTTAATCATCAGCCCCGGATGCAGCGTATCCAACCGCTCCAGCGCATCACGCATGTGCAGCCCCTGAATGGAACGCCCGGAGCCTTTCAGCGTGCCGTCGCCTGCCGGTGCAAAAGCGATCACCGGGCGGTGAAAACGCTCTTTAATGCGCGAGGCGAGGATCCCAACCACCCCCTGATGCCACTCAGGATGATACATCGCCAGACCGCCAGGCAGCGTCTCGCGACTGCGTTCCAGCTTCTCGCACAGGGTCAGCGCTTCCGCCTGCATCCCCTGCTCAATCTCTTTACGCGTCTGGTTCAGCGCATCCAGCTCATTGGCCAGTACCCGCGCTTCGCCGATGTTATCGCACAGCAGCAGCGCCACGCCGACGGACATATCATCCAGCCGACCTGCGGCGTTCAGACGCGGGCCGAGCGCGAAACCTAAATCACTGGCGGCGAGCTTTTGCGCATCACGATTGGACACTTCCAGCAGCGCTTTGATCCCCGGACGGCATTTCCCGGCGCGAATACGGCTTAAGCCCTGCCAGGTGAGGATCCGGTTATTGGCATCCAGCGGCACCACGTCCGCTACGGTGCCCAGCGCGACCAGATCGAGCAGATCCGCCAGGTTTGGCGGCGTAATGCCTCGTTCATCAAACCAGCCCTTATCGCGCAGGAAGGTGCGCAGGGCGAGCATCAGGTAGAACGCCACGCCCACGCCGGCCAGCGACTTCGACGGAAAATCACAGTCAGTCAGATTCGGGTTAATGATGGCTTCGGCAGCCGGCAGCGTCTCGCCCGGCAGGTGGTGATCGGTAACCACCACCGGGATCCCCAGCGCCCTGGCGTGATCCACGCCGGCATGGGAAGAGATACCGTTATCTACGGTGACGATCAGCTGCGCGCCGCGCGCATGGGCCTGATCGACCACTTCCGGACTTAAGCCGTAACCATCCTCAAAACGGTTTGGCACCAGGTAGCTGATGTTATCGCAGCCCAGCGAGCGCATCCCCAACACGCTCAGGGCGGTACTGGTCGCACCGTCCGCATCGAAGTCGCCAACCACGATGATGCGCGTCCCCTCGCGAAAGGCGTTATAGAGGATTTCGACCGCTTTTTCGACGCCGCTCAGTTGCTGCCAGGGCAGCATACCTTTTACGCTACGCTCGAGATCCTGGGCGCTGCGTACACCACGACTGGCATATAAGCGGCGTAACAGCGGCGAGAGGTCGGCAGGCAGTTCTGCCGACTCATCGACTTCCCGCCGACGAAGTTGTATCTGTTGTTTCACGTGAATTACTTACCACTGGTCTGTTTTTGGTGCTCGTCAAGAAACGCTTTCATCTCTTTCGGCCCCTGATAACCGGGTACGACATAGCCGTTGCTCAGCACAATGGCGGGCGTGCCGCTCACGCCAAACTGTACGCCCAGCGCGTAGTGATCCGCGATATTCACATCGCAGGTTGCTGCTTTCACGCCTTTGCCTGCCATCGCGTCATCAAATGCTTTGGCTTTGTCTTGTGCACACCAGATGGACTTCATATCCTGCTCGGCCTGGCTTTCCAGTCCCTGGCGCGGAAAAGCGAGATAGCGCACGGTAATGCCCAGCGCATTGTAGTCCTTCATCTCTTCATGCAGTTTGTGACAGTAGCCACAGGTGATATCGGTAAAGACGGTGATAACGTGTTTTTCCTGAGGCGCTTTATAGACGATCATTTCATTTTCCAGCGCGTTCAGGTGCTTCATCAGCAGCTGATTGGTCACGTTGACCGGCGTTGCGCCGCTGACGTCGTACATCGGCCCCTGAATGATGTGTTTACCGTCTTCCGTCACGTACAGCACGCCGCTGTTGGTCAGCACCGTTTTCATCCCGGCAATGGGGGCGGGCTGAATATCCGTGCTCTGTACGCCCAGTTTCGTCAGAGACTGGCGGATCGCGGCGTCGTCGGCGTGTGCCAGGCCGGAAAACGCAGTGGCCAGCAGGGTAAACAGCATTAAACCTTTTTTCATAACCTTTCCTGTTCGCTCAGCATTCACGCTCTTGGGTGATGCTGTTGATGAAGTTGACGCAAGCGCGCTGTCGCAACATGCGTATAAATCTGGGTGGTGGAGAGATCGCTGTGACCCAGCAACATCTGCACCACGCGTAAATCGGCGCCATGATTGAGCAAATGCGTGGCAAATGCGTGGCGTAAAACGTGCGGTGACAGCTTTTCACTGTCGATTCCCACTAATACGGCATAGTGCTTAATGCGGTGCCAGAAGGTCTGGCGCGTCATCTGCTGGGCGCGCTGACTGGGAAACAGCACGTCAATCGACACGCCGTTCAGCAGCCACGGACGTCCATGCTCCAGGTACGTCTCCACCCAGTACACCGCCTCTTCGCCCAATGGAACGAGTCGTTCTTTATTGCCCTTACCGATCACCCGAACCACGCCCTGGCGCAGACTGATGTCACTCATCGTCAGCCCGACAAGTTCAGACACACGCAGCCCCGTGGCATACAGGATCTCAAGCATGGCTTTATCGCGTAACTCCAGCGGTTGGTCAACCACTGGTGCCTGTAATAATCTCTCAACTTGCGCTTCACTGAGATCTTTCGGTAAACGCTGGGGCAATTTAGGCGACGCCAGCGTCACTGTTGGATCGTCTGAACGGATCTTCTCACGATAAAGATGCTGGAAAAGCCGCCGCACCGCGCTCAGCAGTCGTGCGGTACTGGTCGCTTTATATCCGCCGTCCATCCGTTCGGCCAGTAATGCCTGCAGATCGTCACTTTGCGCAGTATCCAGCGACACCTGACGGTGGGCGAGCCACTCCACCAACATGGTCAAATCGCGGCGATAGGCGCTCAGCGTATTTTCCGCCAGATTTTTCTCCAGCCAGAGCGCATCAAGGAATTGTTCGATGCGTGCAAGATCCTGTTCCACATCAGCCTCTTTGATTCTGCAACCCGCCATTATGACTCAATGATACGGGTTTCTGGTACACTACGCGCAAAGTCATAGCAAGTATTGAGACGTTTACGCGATGAATATTGGTCTTTTTTACGGTTCCAGCACCTGCTACACCGAGATGGCGGCGGAGAAAATTCGCGACATCATCGGACCGGAACTGGTGACGCTGCATAATCTGAAAGATGATACCCCGGCCCTGATGGAGCAGTACGATGTGCTGATCTTAGGCATTCCCACCTGGGATTTCGGTGAAATTCAGGAGGACTGGGAAGCCGTCTGGGATCAACTGGACGAACTCAACCTCGAAGGCAAAATTGTCGCGCTTTACGGCATGGGCGACCAGTTAGGCTACGGTGAGTGGTTCCTTGACGCACTGGGCATGCTGCATGACAAACTGTCGACCAAAGGGGTCAAATTCGTCGGTTACTGGCCTACCGAAGGCTACGAATTCACCAGCCCAAAACCGGTCATTGCCGAGGGTCAGTTGTTCGTCGGTCTCGCCCTGGATGAAACCAATCAATACGATCTCAGCGATGAGCGTATTCAGGCGTGGTGTGAACAAATTCTCGGTGAAATGGCCGAGCACTATTCCTGATACCGATTCCTGATACCGATTTCCTGCCTCGCCGGGCTGACGGCATATCCCGTCAGCCTTGCCTGCGTATTCCGCTCATCACGCCTATCCCAGCGTCGACGTTTGCATCATCAGGCGGCGTAAATCCCGCCATTCAGCGTCGTCCATACTGTCTGCCGCGAGCCACAAATGCTGGCGTTTACCGGTCTCAGAACGCAAACGCAGCATCATGCCGGTGCTGATCATCCACGGTGCACTGACGATAAGCCAGTCATGCCCCTGCCAGCGGAGCCGTCCGTCCATCAGAAGTTTAACCTCTCCCTGACGGGCGTTAATTCGACGCTGGCTGCGAACACAGTCAAACACAACCAGCGAAAGTAGTATCAACCACAGCGGCGTGTAGCTCAGAGGCCATGGCATTAATAGAATAACCGCCGCCACCAGCCCATGCAGGAGTAGCGATAGCCATTGTGCGCGCCATGAGACGCGGAGATCAGATTGCCACAGGACCACGATCCCGATTCCGTGTCTGAATGAGTCGTACCATCTGCTCCAGTTCAGCATCTGCCGGTTTACCGTGATTCATCAACCAGTTGAATAAATCCGGGTCATCACACTCCAGCAGACGAATAAAAATACGTTTTTCATCATCGCTCAACGTGTCGTACTCATGTTCGAAAAACGGCATGATGGAAATATCGAGTTCACGCATACCGCGTCGGCATGCCCAGTGAATACGTGCTTTATTGTTAATATCCATGTTTTTCTTCCTGTCTCACTCAAATGAACTGCCCGGCTATTGTAACGTGTTTTTCATCCTGTTTTGCGGGAATATCCGTAACCACAAGCGCGATCGCTAATTAAATCCCCAATAACTCAATGGGTTCATGTTTTCTGGATGCCGCCTCGCAATCTATAACATAAGGCACAAATGGGACTATCAAAGCACTTGCATTGGGCACTAGCTCTTTTACCATTAGTCATTATCACTGCGTTAAGCAAATCAGGACATTTTTATGGCATTTACTCCATTTCCACCTCGTCAGCCGTCAGCTTCTGCGCGTTTGCCCGTGACGTTAATGACGTTAGATGACTGGGCGCTGGCCACGATTACCGGGGCTGACAGCGAGAAGTATATCCAGGGTCAGGTGACGGCTGACGTGAGTCTACTGACTGAGCACCAACACGTTCTGGCCGCCCATTGCGACGCTAAAGGCAAAATGTGGAGCAACCTGCGACTGTTCCGCGACGGCGACGGTTTTGCCTGGATTGAGCGTCGTAGTCTGCGTGACGCGCAGGTCACCGAACTGAAAAAGTACGCCGTGTTCTCGAAAGTGACGATTGCCCCGAACGATGAACGCGTGCTGCTGGGCGTGGCGGGTTTCCAGGCGCGTGCCGCACTGGCGAATCTGTTTAGTGAACTGCCTGACGGCGAAAAGCCCGTCACGCGTGAAGGGGCAACCACTCTGTTGTGGTTTGAACATCCGGTGGAACGCTTCCTGTTAATTACTGATGTAACAACAGCGGAAACCGTGACGGAAAAACTGCGGGGCGAAGCCGAACTGAATAACAGCCAGCAGTGGCTGGCGCTGGATATTGAGGCCGGTCTTCCGGTTATCGATTCCGCCAACAGCGCGCAATTCATTCCGCAGGCAACCAATCTTCAGGCGCTGGGAGGGATCAGCTTTAAAAAAGGCTGCTATACCGGGCAAGAGATGGTGGCGCGAGCGAAATTCCGCGGGGCGAACAAACGCGCGTTGTGGTCTCTGGCGGGTAAAGCCAGCCGGGTACCCGAAGCGGGTGAGGATCTTGAGATGCAAATGGGTGAGAACTGGCGTCGTACTGGCACTGTCCTCGCGGCAGTGCAACTGGATGACGGTCAGCTACTGGTACAGGTGGTGATGAACAACGATATGGAAGCCGACAGCGTATTCCGCGTACGCGATGATGCCAACACGTTGCACATCAAACCACTGCCCTATTCACTGGAAGAGTAAGAGAATAACGCCTGATGGCGCTTCGCTTATCAGGCCTACGAAGATATCCCTCTCGCCCCGTAGGCCGGATAAGACGTTTACGTCGCCATCCGGCATCTCTCACCTGATGGTACGTCGCTTATCAGGCCTACGAAGATATCCCTCTCGCCCTGTAGGCCGGATAAGACGTTTACGTCGCCATCCGGCATCTCTCACCTGATGGCACGTCGCTTATCCGGCCTACGAAGATATCCCTCTCGCCCTGTAGACCGGATAAGACGTTTACGTCGCCATCCGGCATCTCTCACCTGATGGCGCTTCGCTTATCAGGGCTGCATAGAGGTACCTGTAGGCCTGATAAAACGTCAAACCATCACATCACGCCTGTCCTACGTACAAGTAGATCGCCAGAAAGTGGCACACGCTGCCGCCCAGCACAAACCCGTGCCAGATAGCATGGTTGTAGGGAATGCGTTTACTGACGTAGAAAATCACCCCCAGTGAATAGACCACGCCGCCGACGGCCAGTAGCGTTACGCCTCCCGCCGCCAGTTTGATTGCCAGTTGATACACCACAATCAGCGACAGCCAGCCCATCGTCAGATAGGTCACCAGCGACAGCACTTTAAACCGGTGGGCTATCGTCAGTTTGAACAAAATACCGAGCAGCGCCAGGCTCCAGATCACAATCATCAGCCCACGCGCCAGGGTTGAATCCAGCCCCACCAGCAGAAACGGCGTATAGGTCCCGGCAATGAGCAGGTAGATAGCGCAGTGGTCGAACTTTTTCAGCCAGATCTTCGCCCGCTGATGGGGAATGGCGTGATACAAGGTCGACGCCAGAAACAGCAGAATCATGCTGCCGCCGTACAGGCTGTAGCTGGTAATCGCCGTTGCGCTGGCGTTCATATCCACCGCCTGCACCAGCAACAACACCAGACCGACGATACCAAACACCAGTCCGATGCCGTGACTGATGCTGTTGGCGATTTCCTCTGCCAGTGAATATCCCTGTGCGATTAATGGCTTCTGGACCATAACTTACTCCGGTGAAACGAACACGTTCGTGATTGCGCTTCTAGCGTAACTGAGAATGGTTCCAGTGAACACCTGTTAGCTAAAATAAATATCGCTATAAGAATAATCGTTATAAATCATAATATTGAAACGTAATTTTCAACTAACAGTTGTTCATTCAATTCAAAGGCATTTAAAATCAATCACATAAAACTGTGACTGATTCGGGTAAATCTCGCCAATCACCCGCTTCAGTTCGTCCAGCGTCATGTTTTCCTGCTGTGCATGTTTTTCCGTCAGTGTGTCGAGCGTGACGGTTGACGTTCCCTGCACCTCAATTGTGCAAAAATAGCCGTCGTCCTCAAAACGTCCTACCCGCAGAATGTCGCCGGTCCTGAAGTGAGATTCAGACTCATCGCGAATGGTGATCGTTTTACGCCCTGCCAGAATGTCGTCCTGGAAACGCTGAAAAAAAGTGATGTCATTTGGCTGCATGTTATTATTCCCTGTAGATATATCTGATGAGTGAGTATTGCCATTGTGAGTATGTTCTCCCACGCTGCCATCGCCAGTCTCAACAACATTGAGATGTTGGTCTACAACTATGTCATCAGAAACCGTGACAAAGTCATGTATATGACCATTCGGGAACTGGCTGAAGCGGCGGGCGTATCGACCACCACCGTGCTGCGTTTCTGTCGCAAGCTTAACTGTGAAGGCTACTCCGAATTTCGCGTACGCTTTAAATTATATTTAGAGCAGAATGAACCGCAACAGGCTAATTTTGGCGCCAGCGAGATTATTAGTTTCTTTAAAGGGGTCAATAACGATGAATTTGATCAATTACTTGAAAAGGCGGTAGACATTATTTTATCGTCCGAGCGGATTATATTTGTCGGTGCCGGTACCTCAGGAGCCTTAGCGAAATATGGCGCGCGTTTTTTCTCAAACGTTGGAAAATTCAGTAATCATATTGACGATCCTTATTTCCCGGTCACTAACGACATGGCGCGTAATGCGCTGGCAATTGTGTTATCAGTTTCTGGCGAAACTGAAGAGCTCCTGCGCTTTGCCAGCCAGTTCAGCCTGCATAACTGCAAGGTGCTCTCGATTACCAGCCATGAACACTCTCGTCTCGCCAAACTGGCGGACTTTAATCTTTCCTGGCATGTGCCGCAAACCCGTATTGCTGGCGTGTACGATATTACCACGCAAATTCCCGTTATTTATATTCTCGAGTCTCTCGGGCGAAAGCTGGCGAAAAAATTAGCGTAAAAAAACAGACTGTTTTTTGGCGGTAACAAATTACCGTTTCGCTATTTTGTTATATCGTGACATTTACCTTCCCTTTGTTAGACTCAAATCAGTTTGTATTAATTTGAGATGACGCAACGATGAAAAAACTCACCTTACCGAAAGATTTTCTCTGGGGCGGCGCGGTTGCTGCACATCAGGTTGAAGGCGGCTGGAACAAAGGCGGCAAAGGCCCCAGCATTTGTGATGTTCTGACCGACGGCGCACATGGCGTACCCCGTGAAATCACCCAGCACGTGGTACCAGGTAAATACTACCCGAACCACGACGCGGTCGATTTTTATGGTCACTACAAAGAAGACATCCAACTGTTTGCCGAAATGGGCTTTAAATGCTTTCGCACGTCCATCGCCTGGACCCGCATCTTCCCACAAGGCGACGAAACGCAACCAAATGAAGAAGGGCTGAAATTCTACGACGACATGTTTGACGAGTTGCTCAAGTACAATATCGAGCCGGTCATTACCCTTTCTCACTTTGAAATGCCGCTGCACCTGGTGCAGCAGTACGGCGGCTGGACTAACCGCAAGGTCGTTGATTTCTTTGTTCGTTTTGCCGAAGTGGTGTTTGAACGCTACAAGCATAAGGTCAAATACTGGATGACCTTCAACGAGATCAACAACCAACGCAACTGGCGTGCGCCGCTGTTTGGCTATTGCTGTTCCGGCGTGGTCTATACCGAGCACGAAAACCCGGAAGAGACCATGTACCAGGTGCTGCACCACCAGTTTGTCGCCAGCGCGTTAGCGGTGAAGGCGGCACGTCGCATCAACCCGGAGATGAAAGTGGGCTGCATGCTGGCGATGGTGGCGTTGTATCCGTTCTCCTGTAAACCAGAGGACGTCATGTTCGCCCAGGAGTCTATGCGTGAGCGCTATGTTTTCACCGACGTTCAACTGCGCGGCTACTACCCTTCCTATGTTCTCAACGAGTGGGAGCGTCGCGGCTTTAACATCAAAATGGAAGATGGCGATACCGCGATTCTGCGTGAAGGCACCTGCGATTACCTTGGTTTCAGCTACTACATGACCAATGCGGTGAAGGCCGAAGGCGGCAGCGGCGATGCCATTTCGGGTTTCGAAGGCAGCGTACCGAACCCACACGTCAAGGCCTCCGACTGGGGCTGGCAGATTGACCCGGTGGGCCTGCGCTATTCACTGTGCGAACTGTATGAGCGCTACCAGAAACCGTTGTTCATTGTGGAAAACGGCTTTGGTGCCATAGATAAAGTGGAAGAAGACGGCAGCATTAACGATGACTACCGCATCGACTATCTGCGCGCCCATATCGAAGAGATGATGAAGGCGGTCACGTATGACGGTGTGGATCTCATGGGCTACACGCCGTGGGGCTGCATCGACTGTGTCTCTTTCACCACCGGCCAGTACAGCAAACGCTACGGTTTTATCTATGTGAACAAACACGACGACGGTACGGGTGATATGTCGCGTTCACGTAAGAAGAGCTTCGACTGGTACAAAACGGTGATCGCCAGCAACGGCGAGGCTCTCTAAGGGATTGCCGGATGGCGCTGCGCTTATCCGGCCTACAGGTTCTGTTTCCGCAGGCCGGATAAGGCGTTTATGCCACTATCCGGCATTCCTTGTCTTACTTTCCGCCTGCCAGTTCCAGAAAACTGCCCGTGACATACGACGCTTTCTCACTCAGCAGCCAGACAATGGCCTGCGCCACCTCTTCCGGTTGACCACCGCGCTGCATGGGTAACATTGACTTCACGCGATCCACCCGCCCAGGCTCGCCGCCGGAGGCGTGGATTTCGGTGTAGATCAGCCCCGGACGCACGCCGTTAACCCGGATCCCCTGCGCCGCCACCTCCAGCGCTAAGCCGGTGGTCAGTGAATCCACGGCTCCTTTTGACGCCGCGTAGTCAACATATTCCCCCGGAGCCCCCAGACGCGACGCCGCTGACGACACGTTCACAATCGCCCCGCCGTGACCGCCGTGTTTGTGCGACATGCGCTTTACCGCTTCGCGACAGCAGAGGAAATACCCCGTCACGTTGGTCGACAGCACGCGGTTAATCCGCTCGGCAGAGAGATTTTCGATGGTACTTTGTTCAAATAAAATTCCGGCATTATTGACCAGCGCCACCAGTGGCTCATTTTCACGATCGATAGATTCAAACATCGCCACGACCTGCGCTTCATCACTGATATCTGCGCGCAGGGTAAACGCGTTTCCCCCGGCGGCGATAATGTCGTTCACCACCCCGGTGGCGGCCCGAATATTGTGATGAAAGTTGACGGCAACCGTGTAACCTTCCAGTGCCAGCAGCAAGGCTGTCGCGCGCCCGATACCGCGACTGCCACCGGTAACCAATGCTATTGCCATGCCCTTTTCCCCCAAAAAGAATAAAGGCGCCGAAGCGCCTTTAAAAGATAGTCGAATCAGCAGATTACTGGTATTCGCTCATCGGTACGCAGGAGCAGAACAGGTTACGATCGCCGTAAACGTCATCAAGACGCTTCACGGTTGGCCAGTACTTGTTCGCCACGCCCGCCGGGAAGACGGCGACTTCACGGCTGTAACCGTGATTCCACTCCGTCACCAGCTCATTCTGGGTGTGCGGTGCGTTAACCAGCGGGTTATCTTCCAGCGACCAGACTCCCGCCTTCACGCTGTCAATTTCCGCGCGAATCGCCAGCATGGCGTTGATAAAGCGATCCAGTTCCACTTTGCTTTCCGATTCCGTCGGTTCAACCATCAGCGTACCCGCGACCGGGAACGACATGGTTGGCGCGTGGAAACCGTAGTCGATCAGACGTTTGGCAATGTCCAGTTCACTAATGCCAGTCTCTTCTTTCAGTGGGCGAATATCGAGAATACACTCATGCGCCACGCGGCCATCGCGACCGGTATACAACACCGGGAACGCGTCTTTCAGCCGACTGGCGATGTAGTTGGCATTCAGAATCGCTACCTGGCTTGCTTGCTTCAACCCTTCCGCGCCCATCATGCGGATATACATCCAACTGATCGGCAGAATCGATGCGCTGCCGAACGGTGCGGCAGAGACCGCGCCCTGACGGGTCAGCATCCCTTCAATCTGCACCACGCTGTGTCCCGGTACAAACGGTGCCAGGTGCGATTTCACACCAATGGGTCCCATACCCGGACCGCCGCCGCCGTGCGGAATGCAGAAGGTTTTATGCAGGTTAAGGTGTGAAACGTCAGCACCGATAAAGCCCGGAGAGGTGATGCCCACCTGAGCGTTCATATTTGCGCCGTCGAGATAAACCTGACCACCGAACTGATGGACTATCTCGCACACTTCGCGGATCGTCTCTTCGTAAACACCGTGGGTGGACGGATAGGTCACCATGATGCAGGAGAGGTTTTCGCCCGCCTGACCGGCTTTGTCACGCAGATCGCCGAGATCGATGTTGCCATTCTTATCACAGGCCACGACCACCACCTGCATACCCGCCATCTGTGCAGAAGCCGGGTTCGTCCCGTGTGCAGAGGCCGGGATCAGGCAGATATCGCGATGCCCTTCGTTGCGGCTTTCGTGGTAATGACGAATCGCCAGCAGTCCGGCGTATTCACCCTGCGCACCGGAGTTTGGCTGCATACAGACGGCATCATAACCAGTCAGTTTAACCAGCCAGTCAGAAAGCTGACCGATCATCTGATGGTAGCCTTCCGCCTGTTCTGGCGGGCAGAACGGATGCAATTCAGCAAATTCCGGCCAAGTGATCGGGATCATTTCCGCTGCCGCGTTCAGCTTCATGGTGCAGGAGCCCAGCGGGATCATCGCCTGATTCAGCGCCAGATCTTTACGCTCAAGCCCGTGCATGTAGCGCATCATTTCGGTTTCGCTGTGGTAGCGATTGAACACCGGGTGGCTCAGGATGGCGTCATCGCGCAGCATACTTTCCTGAATCGAACGACTGTCGTGCGCTACCTCTTTATCCAGCGTGTCGACGTTCAGACCATGGCTATCGCCCAGCAGAACAGTGAACAACTGCACAATATTTTCACGGGTGGTGGTTTCGTCGAGCGTAATGCCTACCGCGCTATGGATATCACTACGCAGGTTGATTTCTGCCGCTTGCGCACGCGCCAATACCGCCGCTTTGTCCGCCACCTCCACGCACAAGGTGTCGAAGTAATGAGCGTGACGCAGTTTCAGCCCTTTCTGTTGCAGGCCGGCCGCCAGAATGTCGGTCAGACGGTGAATACGATTCGCGATGCGTTTCAGGCCAACCGGGCCATGATAAACGGCATACAGACTGGCGATGTTCGCCAGCAGCACCTGAGAGGTACAAATGTTGGAGTTCGCTTTCTCGCGGCGAATATGCTGCTCACGAGTCTGCATCGCCATGCGCAGCGCGGTATTGCCTGCCGCATCTTTCGATACGCCGATAATACGGCCCGGCATGGAGCGTTTAAATTCATCTTTCGCGGCAAAGAATGCCGCGTGTGGGCCGCCGTAGCCCATCGGTACGCCAAAGCGTTGCGCAGAGCCGAAAACAATGTCCGCACCCTGTTTGCCCGGCGCGGTCAGCAGCACCAGGGCCATAAAGTCGGCAGCAACGCTGACAATCACTTTGCGTGACTTCAGTTCGCTAATCAACGCGCTGTAGTCGTGGACTTCACCGGTGGTTCCCACCTGCTGTAACAGCACGCCGAACACATCCTGGTGATCCAGCACTTTCGCCGCATCATCCACAATCACGTCAAAACCAAAGGTTTCTGCACGCGTACGCACAACATCCAGCGTTTGCGGATGCACATCCGCGGCAACGAAGAAACGGTTCGCGTTTTTCAGTTTGCTGACGCGCTTCGCCATCGCCATCGCTTCAGCCGCCGCGGTGGCTTCATCGAGCAGCGAAGCAGAAGCCATGTCCAGACCGGTCAGATCCAGCGTCACCTGCTGGAAGTTCAACAGCGCTTCCAGACGACCCTGAGACACTTCCGGCTGATAAGGCGTATAGGCCGTGTACCAACCTGGGTTTTCCAGCATGTTGCGCAGGATAACGGGCGGCAGCTGCACGGCGGTGTAACCCATGCCAATGTATGACGTGAAGCGCTTGTTACGCCCGGCGATGGCCTTTAATTCTGCCAGCGCAGCATATTCGGTCGCCGCCTCGCCGACCTGCGGTGGGGTCGCGAGCTGAATATCTTTCGGCACAATCTGGCCGATCAACGCATTTAACGACCCGGCGCCAACCGCATTCAGCATCTCTTGCTGCTGCGCGGCGTCCGGTCCGATGTGGCGTTCAATGAAAGCGCCGCTGTTTTCAAGCTGGCTTAACGTCTGTGTCATGGGCGATGGTTCCTGAAACGTGCAGTGAATCGTGATTGTCTGACTGGTTTGCCCGGTGGCGCTCTCGCTTACCGGGCTCATCGACTATGGTCGATACGCAAAATCATTCGCGTTGCAGGAAGGCGGCGACACAGCGAATCCCCAGGAGCTTACATCAGTAAGTGACTGGGGTGAGCGAGGAAGCCAACACACCTGCAGCGTGAAGGATGACGCGTATTTATTCGTCTTCGAGCAGAGCTTCGTACGCTGTCGCATCCAGCAGCGAGTCCAGTTCACTCTCATCGCTGGCTTTGATTTTGAAGATCCAGCCACCGGCATACGGCTCGCTGTTCACCAGTTCCGGGGAGTCGCTCAGCGCGTCGTTAACGGCCACGATCTCGCCGCTGACCGGCGCATAAATGTCAGAAGCGGCTTTGACCGATTCGGCAACCGCGCAGTCGTCGCCCGCGCTAACGGTCGCGCCGACGTCTGGCAGGTCAACAAAAACCATGTCGCCCAACAGTTCCTGAGCGTGTTCGGTGATGCCAACGGTGTAAGAGCCGTCAGCTTCTTTGCGCAGCCATTCGTGTTCTTTGCTGTATTTCAGTTCTGCTGGTACGTTGCTCATCAATCAATCTCCAGAAAAGGATGAATCACGCGACGGCTTTGCCGTTACGCACAAAAACAGGTTTAGTCACTTTTACCGGCATTTCGCGGTTGCGAATCTGCACAATTGCCGTTTCGCCAATGCCTGCTGGCACGCGCGCCAGCGCAATGCTGTAGCCCAGCGTCGGTGAGAAGGTACCGCTGGTAATAACGCCTTCCAGTTGATTACCCTGGGCATCAGTGAAACGTACCGGCAGTTCGTTACGCAGAACGCCTTTTTCAGTCATCACCAGACCAACCAGTTGTTCGTGGCCTTTTTCACGCTGGACTTCCAGCGCCTCACGACCGATAAAGTCGCGATCGGTCGGTTCCCAGGCGATGGTCCAGCCCATATTGGCCGCCAACGGGGTGATCCCCTCATCCATCTCCTGACCATACAGATTCATACCGGCTTCCAGGCGCAGCGTATCGCGCGCGCCCAGACCACACGGTTTCACGCCCGCTTCCACCAGCGCACGCCAGAAATCCGCCGCCTTTTCATTCGGCATCGCAATTTCATAGCCCGCTTCACCGGTGTAACCGGTCGTGGCAATAAACAGGTCACCCGTTTGCACGCCGAAGAACGGTTTCATGCCTTCGACGGCTTTGCGCTGTTCGTCAGTAAACAGGGATGCCGCCTTCGCCTGCGCGTTTGGCCCCTGCACGGCAATCAGCGACAGGTC
The DNA here is from genome assembly GCF_000981805.1 of Citrobacter amalonaticus Y19. NCBI lineage: Bacteria > Pseudomonadati > Pseudomonadota > Gammaproteobacteria > Enterobacterales > Enterobacteriaceae > Citrobacter > Citrobacter amalonaticus. The sequence continues at coordinate 3,486,865 of NZ_CP011132.1, forward strand.
ATCACGTACGGTAATGTCGATGGCATAAGGTTCTGCGTGTTGGGTAATCCAGGAGAGGTCTTTTTCGCGGGTGGCGGAGTTGACAACGAGGCGGAAGAAGTCTTCGGTAAAGTAATAGACAATCAGGTCATCTATCACGCCGCCTGAGGCGTTGAGCATACCGGAATAAAGGGCTTTGCCGGTTTTCGTTAACTTTGCCACGTCGTTCGCCAGCAGATAACGCAAGAACTCCCGGGTGCGACTGCCGCGCAGATCGACGATGGTCATGTGTGACACATCAAACATCCCGGCATCGGTGCGGACCGCATGGTGCTCATCGAGCTGAGAACCATAATGCAGCGGCATCATCCAGCCGTGGAAATCGACCATGCGAGCACCGCATAGCGTGTGTTGTTCGTACAAAGGAGTCTGTTGAGCCATCTTGTCCTCATTGAATAAGCGGGGCTAACTACCCTTTCGCGGCGAAAATTGTCGCCACGAAATCCGGCATCGACGCCACTGCTGGGCCCCGACGCAAACGTTCTCTTTGCCCCTGAACTTACCACCGAAACCCACGCTAAACCATAAAACAAAATTAACCATCACATTAGCTTATGGCCAAAAATCACCAAAATACCGTCAGCATAAAAAACCACAGTTAACGTAAATCACGCAGACAGAAAACTATCATTAATCTATTACAGGCAAAGATAACCACATTAAACGCTAAAAAAATGTCAAAACTGGCGTTATGAGAAAATCACGACATTAGAAAATATAATGCGAAAAGAACAGTGAAATTAGTTTATTTCAAATGAGGGAATCCCCCCGGCGAACACGCCGGGAGAAGGAAATGTGACGGGTTTCAAATTCTTTAAAAGAGGTGAATGCTTAACGAAGCCACTCAGGCAAATCGTTGAGTCCCATTGCCTGACGGAGAAGTTGCGGTTTAACACCCGGAAGGGTATCAGCCAGTTTCAGCCCCATATCACGCAGCAGTTTTTTCGCCGGATGCGTCCCCGCAAACAGCTCGCGGAACCCCTGCATACCTGCCAGCATCATCGCCGCGCTGTGCTTACGGCTGCGCTCATAGCGACGCAAATAGAGGTACTGACCAATGTCTTTACCCTGACGATGCAGACGTTTGAGTTCATCCACCAGTTCCGCTGCATCCATAAACCCGAGGTTCACGCCCTGTCCGGCCAGCGGATGGATGGTATGCGCAGCGTCACCCACCAGCGCCAGCCGATGCGCGGCGAACTGACGCGCATAGCGTCCCGTCAGCGGAAACACCTGGCGTTCGCTCTCCACGCGACACAGCCCCAGACGATTATCAAACGCCATGTTCAGCGCCTGATTAAACTGTTCATCGCTTGCCTGCTGCATCCGCTCAGCTTCTTGTGGCGCAAGCGACCAGACGATGGAGCACAAATGCGGATCGCTAAGCGGCAGGAACGCCAGAATGCCTTCGCCATGAAACGCCTGACGGGCAACGGCACCGTGGGCTTCTTCGGTACGAATGGTCGCGACCAGCGCATGATGGCGATAATCCCAGAAGGTCAATGGAATGTCCGCTTTATTGCGTAGCCACGAGTTTGCCCCATCAGCGCCAATCACCAGACGCGCCGTGAGCATTGCGCCATCCTTCAGCGTCAGGAAGGCTTCATTTTCGCCCCACGCCACCTGCAGTAATTCGGCAGGCGCCATCAGCGTGATATCGGAGGATTGCTGCGCTTTTTGCCACAGCGCGTAATGGATAACCGCGTTCTCCACGATATGGCCCAGATGGCTGTAGCCCATGCTTTGGTCATCAAATTCGATACGACCAAAGCTGTCTTTATCCCACACTTCCATCCCGTGATAGCAACTGGCGCGACGAGCCACAATGTCTGACCAGACGCCCAGTCGGGTAAGCAGTTTTTCACTGGCGGCATTGATCGCCGACACGCGAAGCGCGGGATCGGCATCCGCCGCCAGCGGTTGCGGTTCGCGCTGTTCGAGCACGGCGACACGTAAACCGCTGCCCTGCAGTCCACACGCGACAGCCAGGCCAACCATGCCTCCGCCCACGATTGCTACATCAACACTTTGCACTGTTTACTCCTGGAAATCGGAAACCGCCATCGGGCGTCATGTTCGTATAAATACCGGATGGCGCTTCGCCTGTCCGGTCTGGAGATGATGTTTACCGCGCCACCCAGCCTAACGTTCGCTGCGCAAACGCGTCGCGGGCGGGAGGGCATAATTCCATGGTCATCAGCCCCACGTTGCGCCCGACAACCAGCGGTGCCCAACGGTTGGCAAACAGATGGACCAGACTGTCCGTCACGCTGACCGTGGCCTGGCGATCCCCCTGACGACGATGTTGATAGTGCGCGAGTACGGCATAGTCGCCGATGTCCTTGCCCGTCGCCTGCGCGGTTGTAAGCGTTTCGGCGAGGCTCATGACATCACGCAGTCCAAGGTTGAACCCCTGCCCTGCAATCGGGTGCAGCGTCTGCGCGGCGTTGCCCACCAGCACGGTGCGGTGCGTAAATGCCTTTGCCGCCGTGGTGAGGGAAAGTGGATACGCGCTCCGTTTGCCCGCGTGCGTGATTTTCCCCAACCGCCAGCCGAATGCGGTCTGGAGTTCACGGCAGAAGCGTTCGTCTGACCACCCCAGAATCTCCTCACGTTGATCCAGCGGATGACACCACACCAGCGAACAGCGCCCTTCAGACATCGGCAACATCGCCAACGGTCCATGCGCCGTAAACCGTTCAAACGCACGGCCGTTATGGGCAACCGCAGTTGAGACGTTCGCGATCACCGCCAGTTGCTCATAAGGCTCCTGCTGCCAGTCAACGCCGCAGGCGGTTGCCAGCGCAGAACGCGTCCCATCTGCCGCCACCAGAACGCGTCCGGCGATCGTTTCGCCCGTTTCCAGCGTGACGTTCACCTGTTCCTGGGTACGCGACACGCTGGCAACCCGGTCCGGGCAGTGCAGCGTGACGCCGGGCGCTTTACGCAGCAGGGCAAACAAGCGCAGCCCCACGTCGTGCAGTTCAACCACCTGTCCCAGCGCTGGGATGCGATAATCATCCGCGTCGAGCGTCACAAACCCGGCATGGCCCCGATCGCTGACATGAACCGTATGGATCGCGGTGGCACAATCGGCAATCGCCTGCCATACGCCAATTCGCGCCAGTTGTTGGCAAGTGCCCGCCGCAAGCGCAATCGCCCGGGCATCAAACCCGGGATGACTGTCCGCTTCAGGGGCGGTCGCTTCTATCAGATGAACCGGCAGTGTCCCCTGACTTAACCGGGAAATAGCCAGCGCCAGCGTCGCGCCCACCATGCCACCGCCAACAATGATCACGCTCATTACGTTCTCGCCGCCGCCATTAACGCTTCAATCTCATCCGCCTTTTTGACGACGCCGGCGGTCAGATTTTCGTTGCCGTTTTCCGTAATCAGGATGTCATCCTCAATGCGGATCCCGATCCCCCGATACGCTTGCGGTACATCAGCATCGGGTGCGATGTACAGTCCCGGCTCAACGGTAATCACCATTCCCGGCTTCAGAATGCGGGAACGATCCTGCTCATATTCACCGACATCATGGACATCCAGCCCCAGCCAGTGGCTCAGACCGTGCATGAAAAACGGTCGATGCGCGTTATCGGCGATCAGTTGATCCACTTCGCCCTGCAAAATACCCAGCTTCACCAGCCCGGTAATCATAATACGCACGACTTCACCGGTGACCTCCTGAATCGACGTACCCGGACGGTACAGACGCAGGCTGGTTTCCAGCGATTCCAGCACGATGTCGTAGATCTCACGCTGCGCCGGGGTAAACTTGCCATTCACCGGGAAGGTGCGCGTGATATCGCCCGCATAACCTTTGTATTCACAGCCTGCATCAATCAGCACCAGGGAGCCGTCACGGAGTTCACTTTCGTTTTCGGTGTAATGCAGAATGCAGCCGTTTTCACCGCTGCCCACAATGGTGTTGTAGGACGGATAACGCGCGCCGTGACGAGTAAACTCGTGATGAATTTCGCCTTCCAGATGATACTCAAACATCCCCGGACGGCATTTTTCCATCGCCCGGGTATGCGCCAGTGCCGTAATTTCTCCGGCACGACGCATCACTGCAATCTCTTCTGGCGACTTAAACAGGCGCATTTCATGCACCATCGGCCGCCAGTCGATCAGGGTTGACGGCGATTTCAGGTTCTGGCGCGAACCTTTGCGCAGTTTCTCCAGCGCGGTGAAGACGACCTCATCCGCATACGCATATTCGCCCTGCGCGTGGTAGACCACGTCCAGACCGTTAAGCAACTGAAAAAGCTGTTGATTGATTTCGCTGAAGGCCAGCGCACGATCCACCGCCAGTTTTTCCGGCGCGGCATCTTGTCCCAGACGACGACCAAACCAGATTTCCGCAGTCAGATCGCGAACGCGGTTGAACAACACGCTGTGGTTATGGGTATCGTCGCTTTTAATCAGTACCAGAACGGCTTCCGGTTCGTTAAAACCTGTGAAATACCAAAAATCGCTGCTCTGGCGATACGGGTATTCACTGTCCGCGCTGCGCGTAACTTCCGGCGCGGCAAAAATCAGCGCGGCGCTGCCTGGCTGCATTTGCGCAAGCAGCGCCTGGCGACGACGTTGGTATTCCTGCGGTGTCATGGCGTGGCCTCCATTATCGTTTTACTTTTTAGTGTAGGGTTGGTTTACGCACTTCCGGTGCGGTCGGCGACTGACGGGTAAAAGTGTCGTGACACAGCAGCGCGGCGACACGCACATACTCGATGATCTCTTCGAGCGACATCTCCAGCTCTTCCTGATCTTCATCTTCGTCATAGCCGAGCTGTGCGATATTGCGCAAATCGTCAATGGCTTCACCCGTCTCGCCAGCCACTTTATCGAGCTTCGGCTGCGTAACGCCAAGACCAAGCAGGAAGTGGTTAACCCATCCCGCCAGCGCATCTGCGCGATCGAAGACACTTACGTCATCACCTTCAGGCAGATAAAGCTGAAAAAGGAAACCGTCATCTTCCAGCGCGTCGCTGGTCGCGGAGTGCATTTTACGCAGCGCCTGAGCCAGTTCATGACCGAAGGCCAGCCCTTCATTCGTCAGGTCGTGAAGCAGCGGCTGCCAGGAGCTGTCGTTATTGCCACCGCAAATCATCCCACTGATCAAACCGTGCATTTCCGCCGGGGTCAGTCCGGCCCCTTGTTGGTTCAAATACTGGTTCATTTCACTGTAACCAGGCATTTCGTTCTGTATAGACATAAGCATTCGTCATCAAAGGGAGGATATTCATGGTATGCTACCACTTTGGACCCTGGTGAACCAGAATAGGGCTTGTATCTTCACATCAGGGTAGCTATAGTGTCGCCCCTTCGCAGACTCAGGGTCTGGAAACGAAGGCAGCGCAGTCAATCAGCAGGAAGGTGGCATGTCTGCACAACCCGTCGATATCCAAATTTTTGGCCGTTCACTGCGAGTGAATTGCCCGCCTGAACAACGGGATGCGTTGAATCAGGCTGCGGACGATCTGAATCAGCGGTTGCAAGATCTGAAAGTTCGCACTAGAGTCACAAATACTGAGCAGCTGGTATTCATTGCCGCACTGAATATTAGCTATGAACTGACTCAGGAAAAAGCGAAGACCCGCGACTACGCGGCGAGCATGGAACAACGTATTCGGATGCTCCAACAGACCATTGAACAGGCACTGCTTGATCAGGGTCGCATAACCGAAAAAACGAACCAAAACTTTGAATAACACTTTTCGGTTTACTATGGTAGAGTGACCGTGAAGACAAAATTTCTCTGAGATGTTTGCAAGCGGGCCAGTCCCCTGAGCCGATATTTCATACCACAAGAATGTGGCGATCCATGGTCGGTGAGCACGCTCGGTTCGTCCGAGAAGCCTTAAGACTGTGACGACGCATTCACCTTGAACCAAGGGTTCAAGGGTTACAGCCTGCGGCGGCATCTCGGAGATTCTCCTTCTACCTGGCAACAGCCATGACGTTACTTTCTGAACTCCCTTTATCACGACAAGAAATTCGCCAGATGATTCGGCAACGCCGTCGTGCGCTTACACTCTCGCAACAAATCGCCTTCGGTCAACAGGCCGCGTCACGCATGCTTGCGTATCCACCCGTCGTGATGGCACAGACGGTTGCCGTCTTTCTGTCATTTGATGGCGAACTCGATACCCAGCCGCTAATCGAACAACTCTGGCGGGCGGGAAAGCGCGTCTATCTCCCGGTTCTACACCCGTTCAGCCCCGGTAATTTGCTATTTCTGCACTACCACCCGCGCAGTGAACTGGTCACTAATCGGTTAAAGATTCAGGAGCCTAAACTGGATGTTCGTGATGTCCTGCCGCTTTCGCAACTGGATGTACTGGTTACGCCTTTAGTGGCGTTTGATGAGCAGGGTCAGCGTTTAGGTATGGGCGGCGGATTCTACGATCGCACCTTACAAAACTGGCAACAGCATGGGTTGATACCCGTGGGGTACGCCCACGACTGTCAGCGCGTGGAGAAACTGCCGGTAGAAGAGTGGGATGTTCCCTTACCGGCCGTTGTGACGCCGTCAAAAGTGTGGGCGTGCCAGGCGCTTCTTTGTTGATTGACACCGCTGTTTTTTTGACCTAAATTCCTCGGTAAAGGGTGAGGGAGGCGAACCTCCCTCCTGCTTCCTCTCTGTTAATATGCTGGGTAGGCTATGATTAATAGGATTAGCAGCATGATGACGTATCTCATCATCGTCCCTTTCCTTTTTTAAGCCCCTGCTTCGGTAGGGGCTTTTCCGTTTCAGCCCTATGCTGAAGCCTCTATCGTAAATTCCTTTTTCTGATGCTCAACGCGCCACGATGCCTTTAATTGCCGATTGCGGCAAGACTCGAAAACAGGATGTATGCGTTACAGAAAGGGATGAAGAGAAAACGGAGGGAAAAGGAAGAAATGACGGGCAGACTGAGCGCCTGCCCGTACAGCTGATTAGTACAACAGACGCGCGCGAATAGTACCTGGAATAGCCTTCATCGCTAACAGCGCTTTCTCGGCGACCTCTTCATCCGCTTCAATATCGATAACGACATAGCCCATTTGCGCCGATGTTTGCAGATACTGCGCGGCGATGTTGACGCCCTGCTCGGCAAAAATCTGGTTCAGGGACGTCAGCACGCCGGGACGGTTTTCGTGGATGTGCATCAGACGACGCCCGCCGTGCAGCGGCAGCGACACTTCCGGGAAGTTAACCGCAGAAAGCGTAGAGCCGTTATCGGAATACTTCGCCAGCTTACCCGCGACTTCCAGACCGATGTTCTCCTGCGCTTCCTGGGTGGAGCCCCCAATATGCGGCGTCAGAATCACGTTATCAAAGTCGCACAGCGGCGAGGTAAACGGATCGCTGTTCGTTGCCGGTTCGGTCGGGAATACGTCGATTGCCGCCCCAGCCAGATGTTTGGTCGCCAGTGCATCACACAGCGCGGGAATATCTACCACCGTGCCACGTGCGGCGTTGATCAGCAGCGAACCTGGCTTCATCAGGGCGATCTCTTTTGCGCCCATCATGTTCTTCGTTGAGGCATTTTCCGGTACGTGCAGACTGACCACGTCGCTCATGTTGAGCAGTTCGGAGAGATGCTGAACCTGGGTAGCATTACCCAGCGGCAGTTTGTTCTCAATATCGTAGAAGTAAACGTGCATCCCCAGCGATTCGGCCAGAATACCTAACTGAGTCCCGATGTGGCCGTAGCCAATAATGCCGAGTCTTTTACCACGCGCTTCAAACGAACCGGCGGCCAGTTTATTCCACACGCCACGGTGTGCTTTGGCGTTTGCTTCCGGTACGCCGCGCAGCAGCAGCAGCAGTTCGCCAATCACCAGTTCCGCTACAGAACGGGTGTTGGAGAACGGCGCGTTAAACACCGGAATACCGCGTTTGGCCGCAGCAGTCAGATCAACCTGGTTGGTGCCGATGCAGAAACAGCCGACAGCAACCAGTTTTTCCGCCGCGCTGATCACTTCTTCTGTCAGATGGGTACGGGATCGCAGGCCAATGAAGTGGGCATCACGAATGGACTCTTTCAGCTGTTCAGCATCCAGCGCCCCTTTGTGAAATTCGATGTTGGTATAACCTGCCGCCCGAAGGCTATCCAGCGCCTTTTGATGCACGCCTTCAACCAGCAGAAACTTAATCTTGTCTTTCTCCAGCGATACCTTTGCCATTTCCCGACCCTGTCTTTTTATGCAATCTGATGTTGTGTGTGTGGATTTGCATCCGCCTTTCAACATATCAAAAATAATGATTGCGGCAATATGAACGTTTGCGTCGCCCTGTTGAGGAGCGTTCATTCAGAGGCAAATGCCAGAGGAAAATGCTGGGGATAAGTTTTTCTTTGGAGAGATCAGCAGGGCAAGATTCAAAACGTGATACATGTCACCAAATTTGCCCTGTAAAAAAATTTTAACCGGGGAAGCGCTCCCCCGGTAAGATCATTTCACGATGGTTTTGACGCCGTCAGCGGTCCCGATTAACGCCACATCCGCGCCACGGTTGGCAAACAGGCCGACGGTAACCACGCCAGGAATGGCGTTAATGGCATTTTCCATCGCCACCGGATCGAGGATCTCCATGCCGTGCACATCGAGGATCACGTTGCCGTTATCGGTGACCACGCCCTGGCGATACTCCGGACGCCCCCCCAGCTTAACCAACTGGCGAGCCACTGCGCTACGCGCCATTGGGATAACCTCAACCGGCAGCGGGAAGTTACCCAGGATATCCACTTCTTTGGACGCATCAGCGATACAGATAAATTTCTTCGCCACGGAGGCAATGATCTTTTCACGGGTCAGCGCCGCGCCGCCGCCTTTAATCATCTGCATGTGGCCGTTAATTTCGTCTGCGCCGTCGACGTAGACGCCAAGGCTGTCCACGTCGTTGAGATCAAACACAGGGATGCCGAGGCTTTTGAGTTTTTCGGTTGAGGCATCCGAACTGGAAACGGCACCTTCAATCTGACCTTTCATGGTGCCCAGCGCGTCAATAAAGTGCGCGGCTGTTGAACCGGTACCTACCCCTACAATGGTGCCGGGCTGTACATACTGAAGTGCCGCCCATCCTACTGCTTTTTTCAGTTCATCCTGCGTCATGATCGTCTCGCCTTTGTGGAGAAAAATTCACGCGCATTATAGACCATTGCGCGGAAAAATCTTCCCGACCCGCTCCCAGGCTACGGATTTCGTCTTTACCCAATGCAAATTTATGTCATAGTGCAGGACAAGCAAATATTTCAGGAGTGTGTCAGAGCAATGAAACGTCCGGACTACAGAACACTACAAGCACTGGATGCCGTCATACGAGAACGCGGGTTTGAGCGCGCGGCGCAAAAGCTGTGCATCACCCAATCTGCCGTTTCGCAACGCATCAAGCAGCTTGAGAATATGTTCGGACAACCGCTGCTGGTCCGTACCGTTCCGCCGCGTCCGACGGAGCAGGGACAAAAGCTGCTGGCGCTGCTTCGTCAGGTGGAGTTACTGGAAGAGGAGTGGCTGGGCGATGAGCAAACCGGCTCCACGCCGCTGCTGCTGTCGCTGGCGGTCAACGCCGACAGTCTGGCAACCTGGCTGCTGCCAGCCCTGGCACCGGTACTGGCCGACTCCCCTATTCGTCTCAACTTACAGGTGGAAGATGAAACCCGCACCCAGGAACGCCTGCGTCGCGGTGAAGTGGTAGGGGCGGTGAGTATTCAGCATCAGGCGCTGCCCAGCTGTCTGGTGGATAAGCTCGGCGCGCTCGACTATCTGTTTGTGGGATCCAAAGCGTTTGCCGAACGCTACTTCCCGAACGGCGTCACCCGCTCCGCGCTGCTGAAAGCGCCTGCGGTGGCGTTTGACCATCTGGATGACATGCACCAGGCCTTCCTGCAGCAGAACTTCGATCTCCCGCCGGGCAGCGTCCCGTGTCACATCGTCAACTCTTCTGAAGCCTTTGTGCAACTGGCGCGTCAGGGCACCACCTGCTGTATGATCCCGCACCTGCAGATTGAAAAAGAGCTGCAAAGCGGCGAGCTTATCGATCTCACGCCGGGCCTGTTCCAGCGCCGAATGCTCTACTGGCATCGGTTTGCGCCGGAAAGCCGCATGATGCGCAACGTCACCGACGCGCTACTGGCCTACGGTCACAAGGTGCTGCGTCAGGACTGAGGCGCGCTCACTCCACGCTGTAGAAGTGTCTGAGCTCATCGAACTGCATGGCAAATTCGATGTAGCTCATTAGCGCAGGAGAGTTCAGCTTACGGCTGGGATAAACCAGCCACAGATCGTTTCCCGCCACCGTCCATTCCGGCAGCACCGGTATCAGGTCACCCTTTTCGATTTTATCTTCCAGCATGAATGCCGGCAGCAGCGTGATCCCAGCCCCTGCGATGGCGCTTTCGCGGGCATATACCAGATTATCCGTCAGGTGAACACGATCAGGCAGGTGCTGGTAATCTTCATCATCCCGATGGAATAGCCACTCAGACCAGGCCTTGTGTGCAATACAATGGTGTTCGACCAGTTGACGGGGATGGTTCAGCGGCGCGAAACGTGACAGGTAATCGGGCGAGGCCAGCAGATAGCGCGGACAATGGCCAATCATACGCCCAATCAACGAGGAATCCTGCGGCTTACCGGTGCGCAACGCGACGTCAAAACCGCTGTCCACCAAATCCAGCATCTCATCGGAGATACTGACATCCAGATAAACATCGGGGTAGCGCTGCTGGAACAGCGTGTTCAGGCGCGCCAACAGCGTCGCGCCAATGCCTGCTGGCGATGTGATGCGCAATCGTCCGCTGGGGTTGTCACGCAGCCGCTGAACCGCGTATTCTGCGCGTTCGCTGGCTGCGAGAATTTCCCGACAGTGCACCAGGTAGTGTTCACCGGCGTAGGTCAGGTTCAGTTTGCGAGTGGTACGGTTGATCAGGCGAATGCCGACGTGCTGCTCAAGCTGGCTGATGCGCTGGCTGACGCTCGACTTCGGCAGCCCTGCCTTCTGCGCGGCAACGGTAAAACTGCCGTGTTCGGCGACCAGGGCAAACAGCGCCATATCCTGCAAGTGCTTAAACATCGCATTCACCCTGCGGCGTGGGTCACCCCTGCTCGCCCATCATCTCTTTGACCAGTTCAACGCAGCGCAGAAAACGGCCATCGTAATCCGCCTCTTCAACATGCACAAAGTCGATGTTGTTTTCGCGCAGCATCTCCACCAGCAGCGTCTGAAACTCTTTGCGATCCACGGAGCTACCGAGGCTGCGCAAACCGTCTGCCACCCACGGCGTGTTATTTTCCAGCAGGATCACCAGGTCAAAGCGATATTCATCAATCAACGCCTGTACAAACGGATGCTCCCGCCCTTCGTACTTTTTGCAGAAAGCCTGGGTGGTCACGAAGTCGGTATCGATGAACGCCACTTTATTGGCATATTTCACTGCAAAATCAATATATTGTGCTTGTCCCAACGCGATTTTATCGTAGTCGGAATACTGTAGCGCCATCTCATCACCGCCGAGGTGCGAGAAAACATAGTCGCGGCCATATTCCCATGCACTGGTGGTATTGAAGATATTGGCCAGCTTGTTGACCAGCGTCGACTTCCCGCTCGACTCTCCGCCCAGCACCGCCACGGTACGTACGAAAAACGGCTTCACTTCGGTCGGAATGTATTCCCAGTAGCGGAACGGGTTTTCACGAATTTGCGCGCCGCTGATGCTCATAAAGGTACGTTTGGGATCGACGAGCACCGTTTCGATGCCCAGATGTTCCAGGTACTGCGGCGCATCTGCTTCCTCTGAGGTATAGATCCAGTTCGGCGCGATTCCCTTCTCTGCCATGAACGCCTTAGTGCCTTTGCTCCAGACGTCCCAGCCGTGCGGATACGGCTCCATTCCCTCTTCGTTGAAGGCATGAATGCGGATATTTTTCTGATACTTGAACGTTTGTAACAGCCAGCGCAGGCGATCGGAAACGGTAGGCTGTTGAGACATCGCGCTGTCTTCAAACAGCGCGCGATCACGGGTATCGTCATAGCCCATGATGATATGCAGTTCGTCCACCTGGCTACAGGCGCGCTGAATCAAATAAATATGACCGGTGTGCAGCGGATAAAATTTGCCAAACACCACGCCGATATTTTTCTGCTGGCGGGGAAACTCCAGCCCAAGAAAACGATGCAACGCCTCCAGCTTTTGCGCGCTGGGGCTTTTGATCTTGGCATTGAGGAGCTGGCTGAGATAGCCCTTGGTCATTCCACTGGCATCCGCCACTTGTTGCAGGGTACAGCCCTTTTGCTTAATCGCGGTTTTCAGATATTCAAATGACGACATGGGTAACCTCCGTTTCACTCATTATAAGTCGTCAAATACGTTTAACGCATCCGTCAGCTTCTTAACGCCGAAAACCTGCATCCCTTCTGGCGGTTTTTTCGGCACGTTGGCCGCCGGCACAATCGCGCGACGAAAACCGTGTTTTGCCGCTTCCGAAATACGTTCCTGACCGCTGGGCACGGGGCGAATCTCTCCTGCCAGCCCCACTTCGCCAAACACCACCAGATCCTGTGGCAGCGGTCTGTCGCGCAGACTGGAGACCATCGCCAGTAGCAACGCCAGATCCGCACTGGTTTCCGTGACTTTGACGCCGCCGACCACGTTAACGAACACATCCTGATCCGCCATTTGCAGGCCGCCATGACGGTGTAGCACCGCCAGCAGAATCGCCAGACGGTTCTGCTCCAGACCCACCGCCACCCGTCGCGGGTTCGCCATCATGGAATGATCGACCAGCGCCTGGATCTCCACCAGCAATGGTCGCGTCCCTTCCCAGACCACCATCACCGAACTGCCGGAGGTAACCTCATCGCCGCGGCTCAGGAAGATCGCCGAAGGGTTACTCACTTCGCGCAGCCCCTGCTCGGTCATCGCGAAGACGCCTAACTCATTCACCGCACCAAAACGGTTTTTGTGGCTGCGCAGGGTGCGAAAACGGGAGTCGGCATCGCCATCCAGCAATACCGAGCAGTCGATGCAGTGCTCAAGCACTTTTGGTCCAGCCAGCGAGCCGTCTTTAGTGACGTGACCCACCATGACAATCGCCACACCACGCGTTTTGGCAAAGCGTGTCAGGTAGGCTGCAGTTTCACGCACCTGCGCCACGCTGCCGGGCGATGACTGGATATCCGCCATGTGCATCACCTGAATGGAGTCGATCACCATCAGCTTTGGCTGCTCTTCTTCCGCAATCAGGCAGATCTGCTCAATGCTGGTTTCCGAAAGCATGTTGAGGTTGCTGGTCGGCAGACCGAGACGGTGCGCGCGCATCGCCACCTGCTGCAGCGACTCTTCCCCGGTGACATACAGGGTTTTCATCTGCTCTGCGAGCTTGCACAGCGTCTGCAACAACAGCGTGGATTTACCCGCGCCAGGGTTACCGCCGATCAGAATCGCGCTACCAGGGACGACGCCGCCGCCCAGCACACGGTCGAACTCTTTAAAACCGGTGGAAAAACGCGGCAACTCTTCCAGGCTGATGTCGGAAAGCTTCTGGACTTTTGCGACGCCCGCGTTCCCGGCATAACCACTGAGTCGCTCATTACGCGCCACCGTCGGCGACGCGGCCAGGCGCACCTCCGTGATGGTGTTCCAGGCGTTGCAGGCACTGCATTGCCCCTGCCAGCGCGGATAATCCGCCCCGCATTCATTACATACAAAGGCGCGTTTTGGAGCTTTTGCCACGTTCTACCTCGTTATTTCTGGTTCATGCTGCCGGAGAGAATGCAGAACACCCCCATCAGATCAGCGTGACGGATAGTGATCTCCGTCTTTTCATTGACTTTCGGCTTGGCATGGTACGCGATCCCCAGTCCTGCCGTTTTGATCATCGGCAGATCGTTAGCGCCATCGCCAATCGCCACCGTCTGCGCGATCGGGATTTCATACTCCTGCGCCAGTCGGGTCAGCGTTTTGGCCTTATACTGCGCGTCGACGATATCGCCAGTCACGTTGCCGGTGAATTTACCGTCCATGATCTCCAGTTCGTTCGCTACCGCCGCCGTCAGTCGCAGTTTCTCACGCAGATACTCGGCAAAGAAGGTAAAGCCGCCGGAGGCGATCGCCACTTTCCAGCCCAACGTTTCCAGCTTCAGCACCAGTTGCGTCAGGCCCGGCATCAGCGGCAGGCTTTCACGCACCTGATGCAGAATGTTGGCATCCGCGCCTTTCAGCGTCGCCACACGGCTACGCAGGCTGGCAGTGAAGTCGAGTTCGCCGCGCATCGCGCGTTCGGTCACTTCCGCTACCATGTCACCGGTGCCGGCCAGTTTGGCTATTTCATCAATACACTCGATCTGAATCGCGGTGGAATCCATGTCCATCACCAGCAAACCAGGGGTGCGCAAATGCGGGATTTTCCCCAGCGGCGCGACGTCCAGTTGCGCATCGTGCGCCAGTTTCGTGGCGCGAGGCGTGAGCGACCCGGCCAGACGAATGACCTGATAATCCTCGACGCACCACGCCGCGACAATCACCATCGCCGCCCCCAGTTTACTCTGGTACTGGGTCAGGCGTTGCTTATCCAGCCCGCGTCCGTACAGCAGCCAGCCGCTACGTCCAGCGTGGTAATCGAGTGGCATCACCTCGTCACCACTCAAAGAAAGGGGCAAACCTGGCCATAAAGAGACATCTTCAGGCAAATCGCACCAGGTAATGTTAGGCATTAAAGCTCCTGTAAAATCATTCGGGCCGGAAAGGATCTGGGGAAAATAACGCATGAGGCTACCTTGTAACCATCGCTTCTGGCAACATTAAGCCTCAAATTTTCAGCAGGTGGAATATGGCTCGCGCAAAACTGAAATTCCGACTTCATCGTGCAGTGATTGTATTGTTCTGTCTCGCACTGCTTGTTGCGCTCATGCAGGGTGCGTCCTGGTTCAGTCAAAATCACCAGCGGCAGCGAAATCCGCAGCTTGAAGAGTTGGCCCGTACGCTGGCACATCAGGTGACCCTGAACATCGCGCCGCTGATGCGAACCGAAACGCCCGACGAAAAACGCATCAAGACCATTTTGCAGCAGTTGACGAAAGAAAGCCGCATTCTTGATGCCGGGGTTTATGATGACCAAGGCGGTATGATCGCCCGGGCAGGCGAAAGCGTAAATGTGCGCGACCGTCTGGCGCTGGACGGTAAAAAAGCGGGCGGCTACTTCAACCAGCAGATTGTCGAACCCATTCAGGGGAAAAATGGTCCACTGGGCTATCTGCGCCTGACGCTGGATACCCATACCTTAGCCACCGAAGCCAAACAGGTGGATAACACCACCAACATTTTACGCCTGATGTTACTGCTTTCACTGGCCATCGGCGTGGTGCTGACCCGCACCCTGCTGCAGGGTAAACGTACCCGCTGGCAGCAATCGCCTTTCCTGCTAACCGCCAACAAGTCGGTGCCGGAAGAAGAAGAGAGCGAGAAAAAAGAGTAAATCATTACAGGAAAGGAAAACTGACATGTCGACACTTCGCCTGCTTATTTCTGACTCTTATGACCCCTGGTTCAACCTGGCGGTCGAAGAGTGTATTTTCCGTCAAATGCCCGCCACCCAGCGCGTGCTGTTTTTGTGGCGCAATGCCGATACGGTCGTCATTGGTCGTGCGCAAAACCCGTGGAAAGAGTGTAATACCCGGCGGATGGAAGAGGACAACGTGCGCCTGGCGCGTCGCAGCAGCGGCGGTGGCGCGGTGTTCCACGATCTCGGCAATACCTGTTTCACCTTTATGGCCGGGAAGCCGGAATACGATAAGACCATTTCAACGGCAATTGTCCTGAATGCGCTTAACGCGCTGGGCGTGACGGCAGAAGCCTCCGGGCGTAACGATCTGGTAGTGAAAACAGCGGATGGCGACCGTAAGGTTTCCGGCTCCGCCTATCGCGAAACCAAAGATCGTGGTTTTCACCACGGTACGCTGTTGCTGAATGCGGATCTCAGCCGACTGGCAAATTACCTGAATCCGGATAAAAAGAAACTGGCGGCCAAAGGGATTACCTCTGTTCGTTCGCGAGTCGCGAATCTCACCGAACTGCTGGAGGGGATCACACATGAACAGGTTTGCGCAGCGGTGACCGAAGCCTTTTTCACGCATTACGGTGAACGCGTTACGCCGGAGATTATTTCTCCGGACAACACGCCAGATCTGCCGAACTTCGCCGAAACCTTTGCCCGCCAGAGCAGTTGGGAGTGGAACTTCGGTCAGGCGCCCGCTTTTTCACATCTGCTGGATGAGCGCTTTACCTGGGGAGGCGTTGAACTGCACTTTGACGTTGAGAAAGGACACATCACCCGTGCCCAGGTCTTTACCGACAGCCTCAATCCGGCACCGTTAGAAGCGCTGGCAGGACGTTTGCAGGGCTGTTTGTATCGTGCGGACAGACTGCAACAGGAGTGCGAAGCGCTGCTGGCCGATTTCCCGGAACAGGAAAAAGAGCTACGGGAACTGTCGGTGTGGATTATGAAAGCGGTTCGATAATCTACTGCAAGAATTGCCGGATGGCGGCTGCGCCTTATCCGGCCTACAGCGTTTGTAGGCCCGGTAAGCGTGAGCGCCACCGGGCACAAAACAAAATTACGTTTTATCGCCCAGCAGAACGGATTCCAGTGCGATTTTGATCATATCGTTGAACGTGGTCTGACGTTCAGCAGCCGTGGTCTGCTCGTGAGTACGGATGTGGTCAGACACGGTGCAGATAGTCAGCGCTTTCGCACCGAATTCTGCCGCCACGCCGTAGATACCCGCCGCTTCCATTTCCACGCCCAGGATGCCGTACTTTTCCATGACGTCGAACATTTCGCCGTCCGGAGAGTAGAACAGATCCGCAGAGAACAGGTTGCCGACGCGCGCATCCACACCCAGTGCTTTCGCCGCTTCCACCGCGTCACGTACCATGCCGAAATCAGCAATCGCGGCAAAATCATGGTCTTTGAAACGAATGCGGTTCACTTTGGAATCGGTGCAGGCCCCCATACCGATCACCACGTCACGCAGTTTCACATCGGCACGCACGGCACCGCAGGATCCTACGCGAATGATTTTCTTCACGCCGAAATCGGTGATCAGTTCTTTGGTGTAGATGGAGCAGGACGGGATACCCATACCGTGACCCATCACGGAGATCTTACGGCCTTTGTAAGTCCCGGTGAAACCTAACATGCCGCGAACGTTGTTCACTTCGCGCACATCTTCAAGGAAAGTTTCCGCAATGTGCTTTGCGCGCAGCGGGTCGCCCGGCATCAAAACAACATCAGCGAAATCGCCCATTTCTGCATTAATATGTGGGGTAGCCATCTTCAGTTCCCTTTTAATTTGAGTTTTTTTGCCCGGTGGTGCTTCGCTTACCGGGCCTACGGTTTTGTCGGCCGGGTCAGGCGCAGCCGCCACCCGGCAATGACCTTAGAACATGGCTTTGCCATATTCCATGTCGGACGTACCAAAGTATTTCGCCAGCGTCTGACCGATATCCGCAAAGGTCTCACGGTGACCTAACGAGCCCGGTTTCACTTTCGGGCCGTACACCAGCACCGGAATGTGTTCACGGGTATGGTCAGTTCCGGTCCAGCTCGGGTCGCAGCCGTGGTCAGCGGTCAGGATCAGAATGTCATCTTCACCCACCAGTTCCATCAGTTCTGGCAGACGGCGGTCAAACAACTCCAGACCGGCGGCATAACCGGCGATATCGCGGCGGTGGCCCCAGGAGGAGTCGAAGTCCACGAAGTTGGTGAAGACAATCGTCTTGTCACCCGCTTCTTTCATCTCTTTGACGGTAGCGTCAAACAACGCGTCCAGCCCCGTGGCTTTCACTT
The DNA here is from genome assembly GCF_000981805.1 of Citrobacter amalonaticus Y19. Lineage (NCBI taxonomy): Bacteria > Pseudomonadati > Pseudomonadota > Gammaproteobacteria > Enterobacterales > Enterobacteriaceae > Citrobacter > Citrobacter amalonaticus. The sequence continues at coordinate 3,504,745 of NZ_CP011132.1, forward strand.
TTTTAGTGATGCCGCAGTTGGCGTAGATGTCCGCGATTTTACCGACGGAAACCACGTGGCCGTCTTTCTCTTCGACCAGTTTTTGCAACACGGTCGGCGCGGGCGGTTCAACGGCCAGATCGTGACGGTTGCCGGTACGCTGGAAGTTACCCGCTTTGTCGCCGATAAACGGACGCGCGATCACGCGACCGATGTTGTAGCCACCTTCGGTCAGCTCTTCACGGGCGATTTCACACAGCTCGTAAAGTTTATCCAGGCCAAAGGTCTCTTCGTGGCAGGCAATCTGGAACACAGAGTCCGCGGAGGTATAGAAAATCGGTTTGCCGGTTTTCATGTGCTCTTCACCCAACTGGTCCAGAATCACCGTACCGGAAGAGTGGCAGTTACCGAGATAGCCTGGCAGGTTCGCACGCTTGACCAGCTTATCCAGCAGTTCCTGCGGGAAGCTGTTTTCGTGATCGCTGAAATAGCCCCAGTCGAAAAGCACCGGCACACCGGCGATTTCCCAGTGGCCAGACGGCGTATCTTTACCGGAAGAGAGCTCATGCGCCCAGGCGTATGCGCCAATCACTTCCGCGTTAGCGTCCATACCGGCTGCAATTTTGCCAGTAGACCCTTCATGCGCTTTCACCAGACCCAGGCGGGTAAGGTTCGGCAGATTCAGTGGGCCTTTACGGCCTTTGTCAGCCTCACCTTTGGCACAGGCTTCAGCGATGTGCCCCATGGTGTCGGAACCGACGTCGCCAAAGCGATCCGCGTCTTCCGTCGCACCAATACCAAAGGAGTCCAGCACCATAATAAATGCACGTTTCATCTTGTTCTCCATTCATCTGCGCTGCAAAAAAGCGATCAGATCAGTATATCGCTATTCGGTAATGCGACGATAGACCGTTGGTGTGCTTTCCGGCGCTTTATCGTCAAGTATAATTGCCGCTTTGACGGCTTTCGCCGCTTCCTGCCAGCTGGCTTCATCTTTCGCGTGGATCACCGCCAGCGGACGCTGTCCGTCTACGCTGTCGCCCAGACGAGCCATATCGGTAAAGCCGACGCTGTAATCGATCGTATCCGAAGCCTGGCGACGACCGCCGCCCATCGACACTACCGCCATGCCCAGCGCGCGGGTATCCATCGCGCTGACAAACCCTTCGCTATCAGCGTAAACCGCTTTGCTGAGCATTGCCGTTGGCAGGTATTTCGCGTAGTTCTCAACAAAGTCGGTCGGGCCTTTCTGGGCGGCAACCATACGTCCAAAGACATCAGCCGCTTTACCGTTATCCAGCACCGCCTGCAATTTCGCGCGCGCGTCGGCGTCGTCTTTCGCCAGGTTGCCGGAAATCAGCATTTCAACACACAGCGCCATCGTTACGTCGAACAGGCGTGGGTTGCGGTATTCACCGGTCAGGAACTGCACCGCTTCGCGCACTTCCACCGCATTGCCCGCGCTGGAGGCGAGCACCTGGTTCATGTCGGTCAGCAGTGCGGTTGTGCGCACGCCCGCACCGTTCGCCACGCCAACGATCGCTTCCGCCAGCGCTTCAGAGAGTTCATAGGTCGGCATAAACGCGCCGCTGCCGACTTTCACGTCCATGACCAGCGCATCCAGCCCTTCCGCCAGTTTTTTCGCCAGAATAGAGCCGGTGATGAGCGGAATGGAATCCACCGTCGCGGTGATATCGCGGGTGGCATAAAAACGTTTGTCCGCCGGTGCGAGCGAGCTGGTTTGCCCGATGATCGCCACACCCACGTCCTTAATGATTTCGCGGAAACGGTTGTCGTCCGGGAAGATATCAAAGCCCGGGATCGCCTCCAGTTTGTCGAGCGTACCGCCGGTATGGCCCAGTCCGCGACCGGAAATCATCGGAATGTAGCCGCCGCAGGCCGCCACCATTGGACCAAGCATCAGCGACGTCACATCGCCCACGCCGCCGGTGGAATGTTTATCCACGATAGGGCCATTCAGATTCAGACTCTTCCAGTCCAGGACGGTTCCTGAATCCCGCATTGCCATGGTCAGCGAAACGCGTTCTGGCATAGTCATATCGTGGAAGAAAATGGTCATCGCCAGGGCGGCGATCTGCCCTTCAGAGACAGTGTTGTCACGAATACCGTTGATAAAGAAACGAATTTCTTCATCACTCAGCGCGTGGCCATCACGTTTTTTACGAATAATTTCTTGTGCGAGAAACAAGGGAACCTCCATGGGGAAAAGAGTTTGCAGGCGGTTTTGCCGGATGGCGGCTAACGCCTTATACGGCCTACGGTGATATGTCGTAGGCCTGATAAGCGAAGCGCCATCAGGCACTTAGCACCTTAGTAGCTGCTTGCGCTCTTACCGTCGCCGTGACCCAGCGCTTTCAACAGGCTTGCCAGCAGGCTGGATGCCCCAAAGCGGTAGTGACGGGAATCTGCCCAGTCAGCGCCAAACAGTTCATCCGCAATCGCGAGGAACTGCTGAGCATCTTCTGCGCTACGCACGCCGCCTGCCGGTTTGAAACCCACAGTTTTGGCAACGCCCATATCGCGGATCACTTCCATCATGATGCGTGCGCTTTCCGGCGTGGCGTTCACGGGCACTTTACCGGTAGAGGTTTTGATGAAATCCGCACCGGCTTTAATCGCAATTTCAGACGCTTTACGAATAAGTTGCTCTTCTTTCAGCTCACCGGTTTCGATGATCACTTTCAGCAGCACGTTTGCCGCCGCGCAGGCATCTTTACAAGCTTTAACCAGATCGAAGCCGACCTGCTCATTACCGGCGATCAGCGCGCGGTACGGGAAAACCACATCCACTTCGTCCGCCCCGTAGGCAATCGCCGCACGGGTTTCCGCCAGCGCGATCTCAATGTCGTCGTTGCCGTGCGGGAAGTTGGTAACCGTCGCAATACGGATATCCGGGGTGCCCTGCTCTTTCAGCGTCTTACGTGCAATCGGGATAAAACGCGGATAGATGCAGACTGCAGCGGTGTTGCCGACCGGGGTTTTCGCCTGATGACACAGCGCGATCACTTTTTCATTGGTGTCGTCGTCATTCAGGGTGGTCAGGTCCATCAGTTTCAGTGCACGCAGGCTGCTTGCAGTTAAATCGCTCATAACATTCTCCAACGGCGTTGCCGTATAAAATTCTCACCTTGCGAGTCTGTTAGTATTCTAACATCCACTCGCCATTACACTTCGATATACATCACAGTTAATGAAAACTACGTACAAATTTGCATTACTGTAATGAGATCAACTTCAAATAATAGCCTTTCTCTGTCGATTTCTTCTCCACTCAGGCGCATCAGGATCAAAGTGCCAGCAGCACATCTTTCTACAATGACGTTATGATCTTCGGCCGATAAAGGAATTCCGATGCCTACGCCCCATGAAACCGCGCTGCAACAACGTTGCCAGCAAATCGTCACCAGCACACTCCTCAGTCCAGAGCAGAAACGCCATTTTCTCGCGCTGGAAGCAGAGAACAACCTGCCTTACCCCGCACTGCCCGCCGGGGCGCGCCAGGCGCTGGACGACGGGGTTATCTGCGATATGTTCGAAGGTCACGCGCCGTATAAACCACGCTATGTCCTTCCCGATTACGCCCGTTTTCTGGCTAACGGTTCAGCCTGGCTGGAACTGGAAGGGGCGAAAGATCTGGACGATGCGCTGTCCCTGCTGACCATTCTGTATCACCACGTACCTTCCGTGACATCAATGCCGGTTTACCTGGGGCAACTGGATACGCTGCTGCAACCGTATGTGAAAATTCTAACACAAGAAGCGATCGATATTCGAATAAAACGTTTCTGGCGTTATCTCGACAGAACGCTGCCTGACGCCTTCATGCATGCCAATATTGGCCCCGCCGATACCCCCATCACGCGAGCCATTTTACGCGCCGATGCCGAATTAAAGCAGGTTGCACCTAACCTGACGTTCATTTACGACCCAGAGATCACCCCCGATGATCTGCTGCTGGAAGTGGCAAAAAACATCTGTGAGTGCAGCAAGCCGCATATTTCCAACGGGCCTGTAAATGATAAAATTTTCACAAAAGGTCGCTATGGTATCGTTAGCTGTTACAACTCGCTGCCCCTTGCCGGCGGCGGCAGCACGCTGGTTCGTCTCAATCTGAAAGCCATTGCCGGGCGCAGTACCTCTGTTGATGACTTCTTTAACCGCACGTTGCCGTACTATTGCCAGCAGCAAATCGCCATCATTGATGCGCGATGTGAGTTCCTCTATGACAAATCACATTTCTTTGAGAATAGCTTCCTGGTGCAGGAAGGGTTGATCGATCCGCAACGGTTTGTGCCGATGTTCGGTATGTATGGTCTGGCGGAGGCGGTTAACCTGCTGTGCGAAAAAGCGGGCATGAATGCGCGCTACGGCAAAGATGAGACGGCAAACGATCTGGGTTATCGCATCAGCGCCCAGTTGGCGGATTTTGTCGAAAACACGCCGGTGAAATACGGCTGGCAGCAGCGCGCCATGCTGCACGCCCAGTCGGGGATCAGTTCGGATATCGGCACCACGCCAGGAGCGCGTTTGCCCTATGGTGATGAACCGGATCCGATCACCCATCTACAGACCGTCGCGCCGCATCATGCCCATTATCAGTCCGGGATCAGCGACATTCTGACGCTCGATGAGACCATCAAACGTAACCCGCAGGCGCTGGTGCAACTCTGTCTGGGTGCGTTCAAAGCGGGAATGCGCGAGTTTACCGCCAACGTTAGCGGCAACGATCTGGTCCGCGTCACGGGGTACATGGTGCGCCTGTCCGATCTGGAAAAATACCGCGCCGCTGGCTCGCGGACGAATACCACCTGGCTGGGTGAAGAGGCCGCGCGCAATACACATATTCTGGAACGCCAACCTCGTGTCGTGAGTCATGAACAGCAGATGCGCTTTAGTAAGTAAGGTTATTCCTTTTTCTTGTGTGGACGGGCCGGGCAGTCGTCTGGCCCTGTTTCTGCAAGGGTGCAATCTGCGCTGTAAGAATTGCCACAACCCGTGGACGATGGGGCGCTGCAACGACTGCGGCGAGTGCGTTCCGCAGTGCCCGCATCAGGCGCTGAGTCTCAGTGCCGGGAATGTTGTCTGGCAGGCCGATGTCTGCGAACAGTGTGACACCTGTTTGCAGATGTGCCCGCAACAGGCAACGCCAATGGCGCAGACGATGAGCGTTGACGACGTGCTGCGCCAGATCCACAAAGCATCATTGTTTATTGAGGGGATCACCGTCAGCGGCGGCGAAGCCACGACGCAACTGCCTTTCATGGTGGATTTATTTACGGCGATTAAGGCCGATCCGCAACTCCAGTCGCTGACCTGTCTGGTTGACAGCAATGGGTTGTTGAGCGAAACCGGTTGGGAGAAATTACTGCCAGTTTGCGATGGCGCGATGCTCGATCTCAAAGCCTGGGATAGCGCGCGCCACCTTGCACTCACCGGTCGGGATAACGCGCAGATCAAGCGCAGCATTACGCTGCTGGCACAGCGGGGAAAACTAGCGGAACTGCGTCTGCTGGTGATTCCCGGACAGGTGGATTATTTGCAGCACATCGATTCGCTTGCGATCTTTATTTCGCAATTGGGCAATGTGCCAGTGCGGTTAAATGCGTTTCATGCGCATGGGGTCTTTGGAGAAGCGAGTGAATGGGCGAGCGCTACGCCGAACGACGTGCAGCAACTGGCAACGGCATTACAGCAACGCGGCGTGGATAATCTGATCTTTCCGGCGTTGTATTTATGACCTGCCGGATGGCGGCTGACGCCTTATCCGGCCTACAAAAGCGACATATGCCGACCGTAGGCCTGATAAGCGAAGCGCCATCAGGCATGCAACTACTGGATGGTGGGCCAATCAATCGTATGATCGCTTATACATCAAACAATGTGGTCGTATTGCGATACAGCGCGTCTGCAATCTGTTCCGCAGGTTCCGGGCGTAATTCACACAGCACCCCGAACACTCTCGCCACCTGCTCCGGGCGATTTGGCTGCCCCTGAAAACCACTCAGCGGCATATCCGGCGCATCGGTCTCCAGCAGTAGCGATTCCAGCGGCAATCGCGCCATCACGTCGCGGGTTTTACTGGCGCGCGGATAGGTGATCGTTCCGCCCACCCCAATCTTATAGCCCAGTTGCACAAAACGTTCTGCCTGCTGCAGACTGCCAGCGAAACCGTGCACCACGCCGGTTCGCGGCAGATCCTGACGCTTAAGATGCATTGCCAGCGTGTCATGCGTGCGCCGGGAATGCAGGATCACCGGCAAATCGTAGCGCCTGGCCAGCTGTAGCTGTGCTTCCAGAAACCGTTCCTGCTTCGCGAACTGCGGATCGTCGCGATACCGATCCAGACCGATCTCGCCAATGGCGATCACCTTTGTCGGACGCGTCTCCAGCGCCTGTTGCAGACGCGCAAGATCGTCATCGGTATGTTGCTCAATCACAATGGGATGCAGTCCCAGTGCGGCATACAGCGGGGAAAAACGTTCCGCCAGCGCCCGCACGCGGGCAAAGTTTTCCGCTGCGGTGGCCGGAATAATGATCGTCTCAACGCCCGCTTCGCCAGCGAGTTGCAGGCTGTGGGCTTCATCCCCCGTAAAAGGCGGGAAGTCGAAGTGACAGTGGGTGTCGATAAAGCGAAAACTCACGCCAGATCCTCATTACTGAATGTCGTATCGTTAGCCTGCGGCGCATCGCTCAGCGCCGCTACATGGGTATCGTTGGCTACCGGTGCTGGCGGGACCACCACCGGCGTTGGCGTGACCGTCTGCAGCGGGTGGCGTGATAACGGCGGCTCGGCGGCCAGCAGTTTTCCTACGGTCGCCAGGAAGTAGCGCCCGCACAGTCGCCCAATTTTATAGTCTTCCCGTAGCGCCGGAATGCGACTTCCCAGCGCCATACTTTTCAGCGGTTTCGGCGGGTAGATTTCAAAGATCTTCAGCTTGCCCGGCGGTTTTTCAATGAATCGCTGAATTTCCGTATAGCTGGCTTCATGATGCTGGACCAGATTGACCAGTGGTTGCAGGCTACTTTCGCCCAGCCAGCGCTCCATCCGCCTGAACCACTGCGGGGTGTAATACATTTGCGAAGGCACAGTCCGAATCACCACCAGCGTTTTCGCCCCTTGTTTCACAGCCTCGCGAACCGGGATTGCATCGCTGATCCCGCCATCGAGGTAATTGATCCCCTCCAGGGACACGCCGCTGCGATAGAACCCCGGGATCGCACTGGACGCCCGGATCAAATCGAGCCAGTTCTGAGTATTGGGAGAGAAATAGTTCGGCGTGTAGTCATCACCCCGACAGGCGCACATGTAAAACGATTTCCCCGTTTCGAACAGGCGCGAGGCGGTATCCATCTGCAACGGCATCTGGCTCGCCGTGGACTCCACCAGCCAGTCGAGATCGATCAGATTTCCACCACGCACAAAGCGTACCGGGTCAAAGAATTCCCGTCTGGTGGTATAGCGCATAATGACTTTGCGCCCGTAGCCGGGCTGGTTGCACAGATAGGCCGACAAATTTTGCGCCCCCGCAGAGGTGCCGTAATAGAGATCGAACGGATTAAACTGCGCGCGCATGAACTCGTCCAGCACACCTGCTGTAAAGATGCCACGCTGCCCGCCGCCCTCGCAGACCAACGCCAGGCGACCCGGTTTGAACGTTCTTAATGACAACGGCGCAATATTGCCGAGCGTGACGGGTATACGCTGTCCCAACTCTGCTTTCCTGTTTCTTATTACGTAATGTGCCAAAATAACGCAAATAGGCGGCGGCTAAAACCGAAAAAGCCAGTCCACCGGACTGGCTTGACAGCAAAATCGTTGTACGCTTTACGCGCTAGGGCCGCTTACGCCCTGTAAACAGGCTGACCAGGAAGAGAATAATCCCGACGACGAAGACAATTTTCGCCGCGCCCGCTGCCGTGCCGGCCAGTCCACCAAATCCCAGAGCGGCGGCAATTAACGCGATAACCAGAAATATAATGCCCCAACGAAACATACGCTTCTCCTTTACCATAGTTAATGTCGACCGCTTGATATGAGCGCTCAGGCCACTCATTCACGCTATTGTTTATGTGGTGCTCATGACGTCCTCCGACCCAGGCCGGAGGAGAAAACGAAGACTTATTGCGCTTTCAGATCGTTTTTGACGCTTTTTACGCCATCAACGGCTTTCGCGATGCTCTCAGCGCGCTCGATTTGCGCCTGAGAATCCACGGTGCCGGAAAGCTGGACCACACCATCGGTCGTTTCAACTTTCACTTTGCGGGAAGGAACGATGTCATCCGCCAGCAGTTTCGCTTTGATCTCGCTGGTCGTTGCCGTATCGCCGGCATAGCCTTTCACGGTGTCTGATTTACTGTCGCGAACGTGGAGCTTGTCGCTGACGGAAGTGACGCCTTCAACGCCTTTCGCCACGGTCACGGCCTCTTCCGCCTGCGCCTGGCTTTCGACGAAGCCACTCAGCGTCACCACTTTCTGATCGGTTTTGACGGAAATATCGGTGCTCTTAATGCTTTCATGATCCACCAGTGCCGCTTTCACTTTCGCAGTAATGGCGCTGTCATCCATGAAATTACCGACTTTATTCATAGAGCTATCGACTTTCTGCCCTGCGCTTTCTACACCGGATTGCGCTTTATCCATGGTGGTGTTTTCTGCATACGCAGAACCCGTTGCCACAGCGGAGGTCAACATCACGGCCAGCAGAGTTTTAGAAATCTTCAGTCTTGTCATAGTCATCGATTAATTCCTGTATGGTTTGCTCATAATTTGAGCTCAGGCAACATAAGGTTGCATTGCTGAATGTGGTGAAAAATTCACCCAGCTCAGAAGTCAATGGCAGCGGTCACAATCACAAAAGGTGATGATGATGCGCTGACAGGTGGCTCTCTGAGTCAGTTATTAATATCGTAACTACAATAGACATTAGCTTTAAGCACTTAACTTCACGCATTGAACGGTATTTAAAGCCAATATTTATGTCATCACTTTGTTAAATATAGATCACAATTTTGAAAAAGCGCGGCGAATTGCGCAAAAAACAGGCAGTCATAAGCAAAACAGAGGGATTTAAGAACATTCCGCAACGGGCTAATAAGGCAGGAAAAGTCGCAGGGCGCAGCGGCTGCCGCGCCCTGAAGGAGGGATTAGTGTTCGCGCGTCTTGCGGAACTGAACGTCAGGATAACGCTCTTGCGTCAGATTAAGGTTCACCATCGTTGGTGCGATGTAAGTCAGGTTATCGCCGCCATCAAGCGCCAGTTGAACTTCGTTCTTACGTTTAAACTCTTCGAATTTCTTCGCGTCAGCGCATTCCACCCAGCGAGCGGTCGCCACGTTGACGGACTCATAAATGGCCTCAACGTTGTACTCGCTCTTCAGACGGGCAACCACCACGTCGAACTGCAGCACACCGACCGCGCCCACAATCAGATCGTTGTTGGCGATTGGGCGGAAGACCTGCACCGCGCCCTCTTCGGAGAGCTGAACCAGACCTTTCAGCAACTGTTTTTGCTTCAGCGGATCTTTCAGGCGAATACGACGGAACAGCTCCGGCGCGAAGTTCGGGATACCGGTGAACTTCATCATTTCGCCCTGGGTGAAGGTATCGCCAATCTGGATAGTACCGTGGTTGTGCAGACCGATGATGTCGCCCGGATAAGCCTCTTCCACATGCGAGCGGTCGCCTGCCATGAAGGTCAGCGCATCGGAAATCACCACGTCTTTGCCGATACGGACCTGACGCAGCTTCATGCCCTTTTCGTACTTGCCGGAAACAACGCGCATAAATGCCACGCGGTCACGGTGTTTCGGATCCATGTTGGCCTGAATTTTAAAGACGAAGCCGGTGAACTTCTCTTCTTCCGCTTCCACCACGCGGGTATCGGTCTTGCGCGGCATTGGCGCAGGCGCCCACTCCACCAGACCATCCAGCATGTGGTCAACGCCGAAGTTACCCAGCGCCGTACCGAAGAAGACCGGGGTAATTTCGCCTGCCAGGAACAGTTCTTTATCAAACTCGTTAGAAGCGCCCTTCACCAGTTCCAGTTCGTCGCGCAGCTGCTGTGCCAGATCGTCGCCAACGGCCGCGTCGAGATCCGGGTTATCCAGACCTTTAACAATACGCACTTCCTGGATGGTATGGCCTTTACCCGTCTGATACAGATAGGTTTCATCTTTATAAAGGTGATAAACCCCTTTGAACAACTTGCCGCAGCCAATCGGCCAGGTGATCGGCGCACAGCCGATTCTCAGCTCGTTCTCCACTTCGTCCAACAACTCCATCGGGTCACGGATGTCGCGGTCGAGTTTGTTCATAAAGGTCAGGATCGGCGTATCACGCAGACGGGTGACTTCCATCAGCTTACGGGTACGATCCTCGACGCCTTTCGCGGCATCGATCACCATCAGGCAGCAGTCCACCGCCGTCAGAGTACGATAGGTATCTTCGGAGAAGTCTTCGTGCCCCGGGGTGTCCAGCAGGTTGACCAGACAGTCATGATACGGAAACTGCATGACGGAGGTGGTAATGGAGATCCCACGCTGCTTTTCCATTTCCATCCAGTCCGATTTCGCATGCTGACTGGAACCACGGCCTTTTACCGTACCCGCAGTCTGAATCGCCTGTCCAAACAGTAACACTTTCTCAGTGATGGTCGTTTTACCGGCATCCGGGTGAGAAATAATGGCAAAAGTGCGGCGCTTGGCCACCTCCTGCAAATAAGGAGACAACGTCATAGTTCATTCTTCTTGAGTAAACGCGGCATCGCACCGCGCATGTTGAATACGAAAAATTGCGGCTATTTTACCCATCAGCGGGGGGGAGGCAATCAGTGTTTACACAGGAGTTGCTCCAGTTCGTGTAATGACGATACGGTCCAGGTCGGCTCGATGCCTTCCGGCTGCTCGCGATGATGCGCATTCAGCCAGCAGGTAGAAAGCCCGGCGTTGATGCCGCCGAGAATATCGGACGCGACGGTATCCCCCACCATCAGCACCCGAGCGCGATCGGGATTACCCGCCTTCGCCAGGGCGTAATCAAAAATCTTCGGATCCGGCTTTGCCACGCCCACTTCTTCGGAAATGACCAGCAAATCAAAGTAGTCGCGAAGTCCTGTCCGTTCCAGGCGGATCTGCTGTAATGAGGTGAAACCATTGGTAATAATGCCAATTTTGGCTTTGCCGCGAATCGCATTGAGCAGTGAAACAGCCCCCGGCAGCGGCGCGCAAATTTCGGCCATGGCGTTCATAAAGGCATCATTAAGCGAGCCTGGCTCTACCTTTAACCGTTCAGCCCAGCTCTGGAAACGGGCATGCTGAAGCTGTAATGAGGTGATCGCGCCGTTCTGATAATCCACCCACAGTGGTTTATTTACGGCCTGGTAGTCCTGAAAATCTTCAGCGGTAAAGGTGATGCTGTAATCGAGAAACATCCGCTGTAAGCCAGTAAACGAGTCAAACGTGAACAGCGTTTCGTCGGCATCAAAGAAAATCCAGTCCCACTTCATCATTACACCTTCTTTTACATACTGATTGGCAGTGCCATTATGATGGCGTCCTCACGACCGTCAGCGGTCGGATAATAATTGCGGCGAATCGTTGCCTCGTTAAAGCCTAAGCTTTCATACAATGCGATGGCGGCAACGTTGGAGGCGCGAACCTCCAGCCACAGCGTCAGGACGCCGCGTTTTTCTAACTCATCAATGAGATGTTCCAGCAGCGCTTTGCCAAATCCCCGGCGCTGAAAATCGGGATCCACGGCAATGTTGAACAGCGTAGCTTCATCCAGCACAACCTGCGTAATCGCAAACGCCGCCATTTTCCCGCCTACCGTCAATTGATAGTTGAGATAGCGCTCCCCCTGATTACTGGCAAAAGTCTGTTCGCTCCAGGGAAACGCGTGGGCGCGCTTTTCAATCTGAAACGCGGCGGGTAAATCACTCTGACTGAGGGAAGAAATCGTGTTCATGTGTGCAGATTTGTTGCCATAGTGCGGCACGTGCCGTTGGGTTTGCCCGCAATTCATCAAAAGCCGGCGTTACAACCTGCGCACCTTCCAGTGACAGCGGCGCTTCTGTGCCCAGCCGCCAACTGTTGCAGCGACTGCCCTGTGGCAGCATCGCAACGCGTTCCGGCGTCACCTGCAAGACCTGATCGGGGCTCAGAGTTAATGCGCGCAGAATATCGCTTACCAGAGGTTCCGTCAGCGGCGGCAGTACTTCACCTACCATCACCAGACGGACGTGTGCAGGAATGGAAATCGCGATCTCTCCCTGCAACGCACCGGGGCGACGCAGCGACCACTGGGTTATGCCCAGTTGCTGTAACTGCCAGTCTCGTCGGGTTGTCATAGCGAATCGCTCCTGTATTCAGGGGCGCAAATATAGCAAATTAGTCGAATAGACGCCATCAAACGTCTATAATCGCCCGCTGTATGAATTAAGGAGTTTTCCATGTCTGCTTTTACCCCGGCAAGTGAAGTCTTGCTGCGCCACAGTGATGATTTCGAACAAAGCCGTATTCTGTTTGCCGGAGATTTGCAGGATGACCTGCCCGCGCGTTTTGAATGCGCCGCCAGCCGCGTACATACGCAGCAGTTCCACCACTGGCAGGTGCTGAGCCGCCAGATGGACGACAACGCGCGCTTTAGCCTTGTTGCACAAACGCAAGACGTTGCCGACTGCGACACCTTTATCTACTACTGGCCGAAAAACAAACCGGAAGCCCAGTTCCAGTTGATGAATATTCTGTCACTGCTTCCCGTTGGCACTGACATTTTTGTGGTCGGCGAAAACCGCAGCGGCGTGCGCAGCGCTGAGCAAATGCTGGCCGAATATGCCCCGCTGAACAAAATCGACAGCGCGCGTCGCTGTGGGCTGTATCACGGTCGTCTGGACAAACAGCCAACGTTTGACGCGGAAAAATACTGGGGCGAGTACCACGTTGAAGGGCTGACGATCAAAACCCTGCCGGGCGTATTCAGCCGCGATGGTCTGGATGTAGGTAGTCAGTTACTGCTGTCCACCCTGACGCCGCATACCAAAGGCAAAGTGCTGGATGTCGGCTGCGGCGCAGGCGTACTTTCCGCAGCCCTTGCCAGCCACTCGCCGAAAGTCCGCTTAACCCTCTGCGATGTCGCGGCACCGGCGGTTGAAGCCAGTCGCGCTACGCTTGCGGCAAACGGCATTGAGGGCGAGGTCTTCGCCAGTAACGTCTTCTCCGACGTGACGGGCCGGTTCGATATGATAATCTCCAACCCGCCATTCCATGACGGTATGCAAACCAGCCTTGACGCCGCGCAAACCCTGATTCGCGGTGCCGTGCGTCACTTGAACAGCGGCGGCGAACTGCGCATTGTAGCTAACGCCTTCCTACCGTATCCGCAGGTGCTGGATGAGACCTTCGGCTTCCACGAGGTCATCGCCCAGACCGGACGCTTCAAAGTGTATCGCACGGTCATGACCCGCCAGGCGAAAAAAGCGTGACATCACAATGACGGCCATGCGAATGGCCGTTTTTGCAGCAATCACCGTTATCCCTCGTAATTAACTATTGACGAATAGCTGAAAACCACTAGAATGCGCCTCCGTGGTAGCGATTCTTTTTAAGAATCGATGGTATGCGAAGGTGGCGGAATTGGTAGACGCGCTAGCTTCAGGTGTTAGTGTCCTTACGGACGTGGGGGTTCAAGTCCCCCCCTCGCACCATAAACCACGTTGATATTGCTCGCACTGGGCGAAGGTGGCGGAATTGGTAGACGCGCTAGCTTCAGGTGTTAGTGTTCTTACGGACGTGGGGGTTCAAGTCCCCCCCTCGCACCAACGAGGCGATATCAAAAAGTAAGATGACTGTGCGAAGGTGGCGGAATTGGTAGACGCGCTAGCTTCAGGTGTTAGTGTCCTTACGGACGTGGGGGTTCAAGTCCCCCCCCTCGCACCAATTATCTTACATCCCTTTCTGTCGTATTCCGGCTTTTCATCCCTGATTCCAGTTCATCATCACCAGCATCATTCCGCCGATCAACACAACACATGATGGCAACAGTACGAAGTGTCGTAATTGTTTGTGATAGAGCATCGCCGGTGTCAGCAGCAACCCGAATACAATAATGGTCTTCCATGCCCCGAGGGAAAGATCGGCAAACGCCAGCCCGGCAATCACGATCCCCGGCAGCAACACTCCCCAGCCACTGCCCAGCGCCCGTTGCAACATGGTTTCACCTCTCACATTGATAATGATAACCAATATCATATGATAAGTTTTCTCATTTGTCAGCAACTCATACACCACTTACATGAGCTTTACTTAAGCAATGATGACACGAATTATTTAAGGTGATAAATTGCACAGCGGTAAACATAAAGACACAATAATCTGATCTTAAGCGAGCATCTTCTCGCCCATTATTTGTGTGACCTGAACAGTGTAATTGTTAGATAAATAATGACGTTAAGACATGACTGCACAATCCTGGCAAACTCTGCGCACTAAAAAATACCAACTCTCTCTGCGACTCTTTTTGTTTCTCAACGCTATTTCCGCGTTGTTTGCTGTAGCCTTTCCGATCTATCCCAGTCAAACCCTCTCTATACCTGGGTTCCTTATCCTTGGACTGAGCACTGCGTTGCTGACATGGCATGTAAGGTATGCGAAGAAACGAATCAATCTCCATGCTATTTCAATACTCTTTGGTGGGTTATGGGCCGCGCACATTACGCTGAAATACCAGGCGTTGCAGAACCCTGGCGATTCCTTTCTGCTGATCGCCCTGCTGACCGTGCTTTTTATTGGATCAATTGCTTTTGCCAATAATATCATCGCATTCACCCTCCATTCGCTGCCATCCTTATTGGCCTGTTTATGGCTAAACGGCAACGAACACGGTCTGCGGTTGCTATTTTTTATGGCCCTGCCCATGGCCGGTATCGCGATTCAACATGTGATTCAAAAGCGCTACGACGATTTCGCCCAACAGTTGATGTTCAAACTGCTCGCCGAAAAAGAGACGCTGACCGACCTGAGTATGCTCGATCCGTTAACGGGCCTGTACAATCGGCGGGGACTCCAGCATAAGCTGAAAGTCATACTGGAACTGGATACGCATGAGCATTACGTTTTGCTGATAGACATCGACCATTTCAAAGCCTACAACGATCACTATGGGCATATGATGGGCGATCAGGCGCTGATCCGCGTTTCCGCCGCAATCCGCAACGCCGTGCGTTCACGCGATATTGTCGCCCGTTTTGGCGGTGAAGAATTTATGGTGTTATTGACGGCGAGCGACCCACTGAAGGCCCGCGAGGCAGCAGAACGCATCCGGCAGAATGTTTACGATCTTAAAATTCCCCATATGTTCAATGAGAACGTCGCGACTCACGTCACGATCAGTATCGGTATTGCGCCTCTGGAGGGGAGAGATGTCGAAGGGGCGATTTTTCATGCTGATAAAGCACTTTATAAAGCGAAAGGTCTGGGTCGCAACCACATTTTAGTCAGTGGCGATCCAAGTATCGCCTGACACGCCGTGGCATATTCGTGCGCCGTTGAACGCCAGACTGACAAAGATCTTGCTATCGGTTATGCCTGTCGCTAGGATTAGTAATCATTATCATTTAGATTACTATCTAACTCATGGCCTATCGTTCCGCACCGATTATTGACGATGTCATCTGGCGAACGCATCTCCAGCCGCAGATGCCCTCGCTGGCTGAGGCCGTGCGCGCAACCATAGCCCAGACGCGTGAACATCTGCTGGATTTCATCCGTCTGGATGAACCCGCCCCGCAGAGCGCAATGACACTGGCGCAGTGGCGTCGCCCCAGCGAAATCCGGTCTCTGCTGGCGGTTTACTCCGATCATATTTATCGCAATCATCCCACGCAGTCGCGAGAAAATAAACCGCTGATCTCACTGTGGGCGCAGTGGTATATCGGTCTGATGGTGCCCCCACTGATGCTTGCCCTGCTCACCCAGGAGACGGCAATTGATGTTTCGCCCGAACATGTCCACGTGGAGTTTCACGAAACAGGGCGTGCCGCGTGCTTCTGGATAGACGTGCATCAGGATCATCTGGCGACGCCGCAATCACCGCAGGCGCGCATGGAAACGTTGGTTAAGCAGGCGCTGACTCCGGTCATCCAGGCGCTTGAGGCAACCGGCGAGATCAACGGTAAACTTATCTGGAGCAATACCGGTTATCTGATTAACTGGTATCTCACTGAGATGAAACCGCTGCTGGGTGAAGAATTGCTGAACACGCTGCGGCAGGGCTGTTTTTTTGAAAAGCAGTTGTCCTGTGGTGCTGACAACCCGCTCTGGCGCACGGTCGTCCCTCGCGAGGGGATTCTGGTACGCAGAACATGCTGTCAGCGTTATCGTCTGCCAGACGTTCAGCAGTGCGGTGACTGTACGCTGAAGTAATCAGGGGGCGTTCGCCCCCTGATAATTACAATGCAATCTGTTCGTTTTCCGCGTCTGAACGCTGTGCCTCTTCCGCCTCTTGTTCCAGCAGTTGCTTCTCGTACACTTTAAAGAACGGGAAATAGATGACGGCAGAAACGATAGCCAGAAGAACGACCAGAATCGCAGCGCGATAATCCCAGCCAAGCGCCCACGCCGCACCAACGGGTGCCGGTGCGGTCCATGGAACCACCGAAATCACGCGACCAATCAGATCCAGTTTCATCGCCGCCCAGGCCAGCACGGCATTCACCATCGGTGCCACCAGGAAAGGAATAAAGAACACCGGATTCATGACGATCGGCGTACCGAAAATCACTGGCTCGTTAATGTTAAAGATGCTGGGCACCACGCTCAGTCGGCCTATCGAGCGCAGATGTACGGAACGACTGCGCAAATAGCAAATCACCAGCCCCATTGTTGCGCCCGACCCGCCGATCACGATGAAGAATGTCCAGAAGGCCTCCATGAAAATATGCGGTAACGGCGCGCCCTGCGCCAGCGCAGTCTGGTTCATACCGAGGTTGGTCAGCCAGAACATTTGCAGCATCCCGGAAACGATCGCCGCACCGTGAATACCGGCAAACCACAACAAATGGCCAATCAGTACCGCCAGTAAAATCGCTGGCAGAGAATCGGCTGCCGATACCAGCGGTTTAAAAACAGACATAATAGCCTGCGGGATGAGCATGTCGAACTGTGACTGAATCAGCAGGCTGAGTGGGTACAATGTCAGCACCACCACCAGTACCGGGATCAGCAGATCGAATGAGTTTTTGATCATCGGCGGAACCTGATCGGGTAAACGAATGCCGATGTTATGTGCCTTCAGAAAGCGCATCATTTCAACGCAATAAATCGCCACCAGAATCGCCGTAAAAATCCCTGTTCCGCCGAGGCTGTCTACAGGCAAAGTGCCTTTTGTTTTAGGCGCGGCGACCAGTAAGAACGCCATGATAGAGAGCATGGCGCACATGAACGGATCCAACTGATGTGACTTCGCGTAATGTTTGCCCAGGTTATAGGCAATAGCGGCACAAATGTAGATCGACATGATCCCCATCGTCATATCAAAAGGGGTCAGGATCTGCCCTTCAAACTGTTTCGCCATATCCAGCCAGGCCCGGGCAAATCCCCACGTGGTATCCGGCGAAAACGGAGGATAGGCAAATACCAACAGAAACGATCCGACAATCATAAATGGCATCGCGGAAATAAAGCCGTCACGGATAGACATAACATGACGTTGTGAAGAAATGCGCCCGGCTATCGGGCTGACATAGTTTTCGACAAACCGGAAAATCACATTAAAGACTGCATGGTTGGTAGATTTCATAAGTGGCTCTTTTTATGTGATACAGAGGAAGTGACAACTCCAGTATTAATCGCTCTTTCACAGACTGCAACCGGTTACGGTAACCGGTTTCCGTGATTGTGAAGAGGATCGAAAAATCACTCATGTTGCTGGTTTGTTACACTAAAACATTTAGTGTACAGAACGACGTATGCCAAATTACACCTGCCGTTTTCTGAAGCGTCGGGGACTGAAGAAAGGGTATCAGGAGAATCGAATGCGTCTGCCACGCGACGGGGACTCCGTGCCGGGGTTTGCCCTTTCGGGCTGGAAACCCCGTTGCTGGTTTACTGTGACTGACTTCAGCATGTGCGTCAGTCATCGTCCGTTCTTTGCTTTCGCGGCGGCTAAAGCAAAATATCCGCTGCATGCAGTAAACCGGCGTCAGAATTGACGCCCAGTTTCGACATCACATTAAACTTGTGCGCCCGGATGGTCTTAATATTCCGCGCCAGTTCAATCGCAATTTGCGGCATTGAGTAACCATTAGACATAAAGCGCAAAATCTCACGCTCAGTTGGGCTCAGCATGCGACTCTGATTGAGATACCAGAGATTGCTGTTACTTTCGCTGATCCGCCGCGTGCCGCTCAATGCGGTAAATAACGCATCCTGTAGCGCAGGGAGCGAGTTTTCTTTACTCAGCACACCATCTAACGGGGAGGGTGACAGCGCGCTGATTAAACGCGCTTCAACATCATCTTCCGCAATAACCAGACGACGCATCCCAGGATAATTTTCGGCCAGTTCGATCAGGCTCATTAGCCCCACTCGCCTGGCTTTTCGGATCGAGGAGAGAGAAAAAATAACGGCAGAAAAAACTGTCGTACTCATCGCCTGTTGAAAATCATCCAGTGTCAAATAAAGATGCAGTTTATATTGGTTATCTGAGGCTACGTTAAATAGATTCTGAATACCAATACCACTCATGACACATTTTTCTATGAGTGCGACATTTCGCGTACGTTTTCTATTTTCCATTCCGCTGACTCTCCATATACTGAAGGTAAATTCAGCTCTCTGACTCCCTGAGAACTGTTAATCCATGCGTACAATTCCGCATTACTGTGTAGTGATAATCGACGCATGGCGCTGTTTTTCTGGGCACTGATGGTTTTATTACTTTTCTTAAGTAACGCTGCAATCTGATTGATCCCCCAACCTTTCCCCAGCAGGCGCAATACTTTTCGCTCTGATAGCGTCAACAGGATAGCGTGAGAACTAAATGCCAGATGTTCTAACAGGGGTGGCGACAGCAACGTTTTGCTGATTCGGTCAGGACTGTTATGCCCAGAACGGATGGTGCTTACCAGACTCTCAATCGGTTCGATATCAGACAGCAGCGTACTAGAGGGACGCATCAGCAATTCGACCGCCTGCGCGTAATACGCGCGCGACACCAAGAAAACCCAGTGGATATCGCGATATTGAGAAAGGAGTGTATAGAATCGCTCACAGACAGTGCGAGGGTGTTGACACTCACCGGTTAAATCCACGATCGCCAACTCTGCTCGCCGTAGCTGTAGTGGCGTGAGTTCTTCTACACCCCCGCAAGAAGTAAGCTCATACTCTGGCAAATGCAGTCGCATAACTCCGTGGAATCCCGCCTGTATAACAGGGACCTTACTGATGACAATTCCGTTTTTGCAGCATCCTGGCAACATATATCCTCCACATTCATATGAATTTATCTACTATTAAATGGATCGCGTTTGTATTAATACATACAAAAATGCAATGCACAAAAATAGAATAATAGACAATATGAATTGTTTATCCTTGGTGTTTTTCTTTAATTTCGCAAGGGGTGGTTATACAACTTTCAGAGGGTATAACACAAGTCGATATTGTTAATATGGTCGTTATACTCCTGAACGGGACATTAAACATTCTTATTTTATATAGGATTTTTCTATTCATCCAAATTTGGACAAATTATTTATTCTTAATTAATTCCCGATATGCCTTCGGAGACAACATTAAATGCTTTTTAAAGAAACGGGAAAAATAAGTTACATCACTGAATCCCAGATAATCGGAGATCTGGCTTACGGTCATGCTGGTATATTGCAGGCTGCGTTTGGCTTCAAGCAGCAACCGCTGATGCAAAACGTTTAATGCGCTGCAATGATGAAATTCACGGCATAACTGATTCAGATAATTTGCAGAGAGGCCGATTCGTTGCGCGTATTCTGTAAGAGGAAGATGCTCACGATAGTGGCTCTCAATCTGCCGGGCAAAAAGACGTAGCGCGCTACGCCGGCGCGCCAGGGCGTCATTCGATTGCAAAATAGGCTGACTCTGCCGACGAAGCCAGACCAGCAGCGCACTCAACAACGAAAACAACATCATTTCCCGCGCCTCATTATCCGTCTGATACTCCTTCTGCAAGGCGGAAAAAAGCGTACGGATGTGACTGCGGGACTGAGCCACCGGTACGCACTGCGGGCTATTCAGCAAAGGGAGCGGCTGTGGAAACTGAGACTCCAGACGGCCAATCAGCGGCAGCGCCAGAGAAAGAACGTAGCCCTGGGTTCCGGGGGAAAAGCGAAAGCCGTGGACACAAAGCGCAGGGACGACCTGAATACAAGCATCGCGCCTCACCGTTGTCTGCCCCTCGATTTCAATCGTTGCCTCACCCCGATGCAAGTAAAGCAACTGGACTATTTCAGCATGTTGATGCACCCGAATATGCCATTCATACAAACTGCTACGCTGATGAATCGACTCACAGTGCAGCAGATCGGGGGTTGGCCATCCCTGTTGTTCACCATACAGTTTAAAAACGGGAATAACGTCAGCCAGTTGCATCATTTTTCCTCATCATTCACCGACTGTCTCGTAAGGCAGTCCGACGTAGTTTTCCGCAATCGTCGTCAGTCCGGCCTTCGAGCCCAGATGGTACTGGCGATCCGCCTCCTGCATCTTGCGCTCAAAGTCGCTTTTGTTCTGGAAATCATGCAGCAGGTGGGTCATAAACCAACTGAATCTCTCTCCTTTCCACACCCGGTTAAGGGCCAGACGGGAATAGGTCGCCAGCAGGTCACTGCGCCCGTGTTGATAGTACTGCATCAATATACGCCATAAATAATTCACGTCGGACGCGGCAAGATTCAATCCCTTTGCGCCTGTCGGCGGAACGATATGCGCCGCATCACCGACCAGAAAGAGCCTGCCATATTGCATGGGTTCCACCACGTAACTGCGTAACGGTGCAATGCTCTTTTCAAGTGAGTGACCAGTCACTAACTTTGTGGCGAGATCATCAGGCAGCCGCCGTTTCAGCTCGCCCCAGAAGCGGTCATCGCTCCAGGATTCCACCCGCTCGCTGAGCGGAACCTGCAAATAGTAGCGACTTCTTGTTAGTGAGCGCTGACTACAAAGTGCAAAACCGCGCTCATGATGCGCATAAATCAACTCCGGATTGACTGGCGGTGTATCGGCAAGCAACCCCAACCAGCCAAAAGGCCAGATACTTTCATACTCGCGGATAAGATCACGCGGGATACTTTGTCGTGAAATACCGTGGAATCCATCACACCCAGCAATGAAATCACACTCAATGCGGCACTTCTCCCCCTTTTTCTCAAACGTGACTGAGGGGTGGTCACTTTTGGCATCGTGAATATCAACCTGCTGGACGCCATAAATCGTGGGCGCACCACACTCGCTACGTGCCTGCATCAGGTCTCGTGTCACTTCCGTCTGCCCGTAGACCATTACGCTTTTGCCGCCGGTTAATTCGCTCAGCGCGACGGGAATGCGTTTGCCATCAAAAATAAACTCAACGCCATGATGTACCAGACCTTCGCTGTCCATACGCTGCGCCACGCCAGCTTCCCGCAAGAGCGAGACCGTCCCACTCTCAAGGATCCCCGCCCGGATACGCCCCAGCACATACTCCGGCGTCTGACGTTCAATGATGAGTGTGCGGATCCCCGCCTTATGCAACAACTGACCCAACAGCAGCCCGGAAGGTCCTGCTCCAATAATTGCGACCTGAGTTTTCATCACATTCCTCGTCTGCATGGTTGATTATTTGTTTAATCAATGTTGAATAAAAGTTTCAAATTGCATTTTTGATAAGCAGTCACAGAAAAAGAAGGTTCAAATGCGGGCAAAAATTGCACTTTTCACCGATTTGGCAAAACTGTGGAGCGGTTCAAATTCTGGTAACCATATGGCCGGTTCTTTTTTCAACAGAAAGATTGATCTCAGCCGGAGCCAAAAAATGCGCGCTTCGTGATACAAAGGAGTCATTCGACAGTACGCAACGCGTCTTTTCAGCCAGGGCGAGTCATGCAAGAAGAGCAGTCATTACAGCGAACGGTTACACGGTTATGCATTCAGTGTGGGCTTTTTTTACTGCAACACGGCGCGGAGAGCGCATTGGTTGATGAACTTTCTACCCGACTCGGGCTGGCATTGGGGATGGACAGCGTCGAAAGCGCAATCTCCTCCAACGCTATCGTTCTGACCACCATTAAAGACGGGCAATGCCTGACCTCCACGCGAAAAAACCAGGATCGCGGCATTAATATGCACGTGGTCACCGAGGTTCAGCACATCGTCATTCTCGCCGAACACAAACTACTGGATTACAAAGACGTCGAGAAACGTTTCAGTCAGGTCAGACCCTTGCGCTATCCGCGCTGGCTGGTCGCGCTGATGGTCGGCCTCTCCTGCGCCTGCTTCTGTAAGCTCAATAACGGTGGTTGGGATGGCGCGGTGATTACCTTTTTCGCCAGTATGGTGGCGATGTATATTCGCCAGTTACTGGCGCATCGTCATTTGCATCCGCAGATCAACTTTTGCGTTACCGCGTTTGTCGCGACCACCATTTCCGGTCTGATGCTGCATCTTCCCACCTTTAGCCAGACGCCCACAGTGGCAATGGCCGCCAGCGTCCTGCTGCTGGTTCCCGGCTTTCCGCTGATCAATGCGGTGGCAGATATGTTTAAAGGACACATTAATACCGGTCTGGCGCGCTGGGCTATCGCCAGCCTGCTGACGCTCGCGACCTGCGTGGGCGTGGTCATGGCACTAACGCTTTGGGGGCTTCGCGGATGGGTATAATCGATTTCATTCTCGCGCTGATGCAGGACATGTTGCTTTCCGCAATCCCCGCGGTCGGGTTCGCAATGGTCTTTAATGTCCCGCACCGCGCGCTGCCCTGGTGTGCGCTGCTTGGCGCACTCGGTCACGGTTCGCGGATGGTGATGATGACCGCCGGATTTAATATTGAATGGTCCACGTTTGTCGCCTCGCTGCTCGTCGGTAGCATTGGCATTCAGTGGTCGCGCTGGTATCTGGCGCATCCCAAAGTGTTTACCGTTGCGGCGGTGATCCCAATGTTCCCGGGAATTTCAGCCTACACGGCGATGATTTCGGCGGTGAAAATCAGCCACTTCGGCTACAGCGAACCGTTGATGATTACGCTGCTGACCAATTTCCTGAAAGCCTCGTCGATTGTGGGCGCGCTTTCGATCGGACTCTCCGTGCCTGGCCTGTGGTTTTACCGTAAACGTCCGCGCGTTTAATCGCTGCGGCAGGCGCATCCCTGCCGCTCCTCCTCATCGGTGTGTTACTATAGAAGCAGTGTCCCTTCCCGGTTGCAGTCGGTATTGAGAAACGTTATGTCATCCAGAATTTTGACCCCGGACGTCATTGGTATTGACGCCTTATTACACGATCATCAGACGGTGCTGGCGAAGTCAGAAGGCGGCGCGGTGGCGGTGTTTGCCAATAACGCCCCGGCCTTTTACGCGCTGACCCCCGCTCGTCTGGCACAACTGCTGGCGCTCGAAGAAAAGCTCGCCCGACCGGGGAGCGATGTGACGCTGGATGCGCAGTTTTATGAAGAACCGCAACCTGTGCCGGTCGCCGTACCGCTGGGAAAATTCGCCATGTACCCCGCCTGGCAGCCGGATGCCGACTTTCAGCGCCAGGCCGCGCTGTGGGGCGTGGCGTTAAGAGAGCCGGTCACCGCCGAAGAACTGGCCTCATTCGTGGCCTACTGGCAAGCGGAAGGCAAAGTTTTTCATCACGTGCAATGGCAACAAAAACTGGCGCGCAGCGTCCAGATCGGCCGCGCGAGCAACGGTGGCCTGCCAAAGCGCGATGTAAACACGGTCAGCGAACCAGATAATCAAATTCCACCGGGTTTTAGAGGTTAACCATGAAAAACGTTGGCGATCTGATGAAACGTCTGCAAAAAATGATGCCAGCCCATATCGAACCCGCGTTCAAAACGGGTGAAGAGCTACTGGCCTGGCAGAAGGAGCAAGGTGAAATTCGCGCCGCTGCGCTGGCTCGCGAAAATCGGGCAATGAAAATGCAGCGCACCTTTAACCGTTCTGGCATCCGTCCATTACATCAGAACTGCTCATTCGATAACTATCATGTTGAATGCGAAGGCCAGATGAATGCGCTGAGCAAAGCGCGCCAGTATGTGGAAGAGTTCGATGGCAACATCGCCAGTTTTATCTTCTCCGGCAAACCAGGGACGGGGAAAAACCACCTCGCCGCGGCAATCTGCAACGAACTGCTGCTGCGCGGAAAGTCGGTGCTGATTATCACCGTGGCGGACATCATGTCGGCGATGAAAGAGACGTTCAGCAATCGCCAGACCAGCGAAGAACAGTTGCTGAACGATCTCAGCAATGTTGATCTGCTGGTCATTGATGAGATCGGCGTGCAAACCGAATCGCGCTATGAAAAGGTCATCATCAACCAGATCGTCGATCGTCGTTCCTCCTCAAAACGTCCGACCGGCATGCTCACCAACAGCAATATGGAAGAAATGACCAAACTGCTGGGTGAGCGCGTGATGGATCGCATGCGACTGGGCAACAGCCTGTGGGTGATCTTCAACTGGGACAGTTTCCGCAGCCGGGTAACCGGCAAAGAGTATTAAGACCATTCTTAGACTGAGCGGCGCTATACTTCGACGAAGGTCTATACACGAGTAATCATAATGAAAACGACAAAACGTTTGCTGTGCTGCGCGATCGCGGCCAGCGCCTGCTTCGCAGCCAATACTTTCGCCGCCTCCTGGCAAGACTCTCTTTCCAGTGCTGCCAGTGAACTGAGCAAGCAGAGTACCACTTCGTCGCAAAACGGCACGTCGCTCTCTTCCCTGACCAGCCTGCTCAATGGCGGCAACCAGGCGCTGAGTGCGAACAACATGAATAACGCGGCCGGGATTTTACAGTACTGCGCGAAGCAGAAGCTGGCTTCCGTTACCGATGCGGAAAATGTGAAAAATCAGGTACTGGATAAACTGGGTCTCGGCGCAACCGAGCAAAAACAGGACACCAACTATCTGGATGGTATTCAGGGTCTGCTCAACACCAAAGATGGTCAGCAGCTTAACCTGAACAATATCGGCAGTACGCCACTCGCAGAAAAAGTGAAAACCAAAGCCTGCGACCTGGTGCTCAAACAGGGTATGAACTTTATTTCCTGATTTCCGACGCCGCGTTTTGGCCGTTTTCCGCCAGACGCGGCGCTTCTTGCCCCTTTTCGCCCTTCTCTTTTGCCCATCCCAGGGATGACGGGAAGTGACGACGATCAAAAAAAGTCTCTTTCTAAACCAATTCTGAATAACAACGTAATTAAATGTCACTAGAATTGCAGCTAAGTGACAACCCCATTACATTGTACGTTCTGTAAACGCTGAGCTGCCAGTCGAACGCCTGGTTTAGAGCCTTATCGCAAGGCTATTTGTGAGGATCGTCCGTTGTCTGAGTTACTCTCCATCGCGCTGTTTCTTGCCTCTGTACTGATTTATGCCTGGAAAGCGGGTCGCAACACCTGGTGGTTTGTCGCCACCCTGGCGGTGCTGGGACTTTTTGTGGTTCTGAATATCACACTCCTCGCCAGCGACTATTTCACAGGTGATGGCATTAACGATGCAGTACTCTACACGTTGACGAACAGTCTGACGGGGGCCGGTGTCGGCAAATACATTCTGCCGGGCATCGGCATTGCGCTGGCGCTCGTGGCGGTCTTTGGTACGCTGGGCTGGGTGCTGCGTCGTCGCCGTCATCATCCTCACCATTTTGGTTACAGCCTGCTGGCGCTGCTGTTGGCGCTGGGTTCCGTCGATGCCAGTCCGGCATTTCGTCAGATAAGCGAACTGGTCAAATCCCAGACTCGCGACGGCGATCCCGATTTCGCGGCCTACTATAAAGAACCGGCGAAAAGCATCCCCAACCCGAAGCTGAATCTGGTGTATATCTACGGTGAAAGCCTGGAGCGTACCTATTTCGACAACGAGGCCTTCCCGGAACTCACGCCGGAACTCGGCGCGTTGAAAAACGAAGGGATGGATTTCAGCCACACCCAGCAGTTACCGGGGACAGACTACACCATCGCCGGGATGGTCGCCTCCCAGTGCGGCATTCCCCTGTTCGCGCCGTTTGAAGGCAATGCGTCAGCATCGGTCTCCAGTTTCTTCCCACAGAATCTCTGTCTTGGGGATATCCTGAAAAACTCCGGCTACCAGAACCACTTTGTGCAGGGCGCAAACCTGCGTTTTGCCGGGAAAGACGTGTTCCTGAAGTCCCACGGTTTCGATTATCTGTATGGTGCCGAAGAGTTAAAAAGCGTCGTCGCCGATCCAAATTACCGCAACGACTGGGGCTTCTATGACGATACGGTACTGGATGAAGCGTGGAAGAAGTTCGAAGCACTCTCTCGCTCCGGCCAGCGTTTTTCACTGTTTACCCTGACTGTCGATACCCATCATCCGGACGGCTTTATCTCGCGCGCCTGTCAGCGCAAACGCTATGATTTTGACGGCAAACCCAACCAGTCCTTTAGCGCCGTCAGCTGTAGCCAGGAAAACATCGCGGCGTTTATCAATAAAATCAAAGCCTCGCCGTGGTTTAAAGATACCGTCATTGTGGTTTCTTCGGACCATCTGGCGATGAACAACAGCGCATGGAAATACCTCAACAAACAGGATCGCAACAACCTGTTCTTCGTGATACGTGGCGACAAGCCGCAGCAGGAGACGCTGGCGGTCAAACGTAACACCATGGATAACGGCGCGACGGTGCTGGATATTCTCGGCGGCGATAACTATATCGGTCTGGGGCGCAGTAGCCTGTCGGGTCAGTCGATGTCGGAAGTATTCCTCAACAGCAAAGAAAAGATCCTCGCCATGAAGCCGGACATCATTCGCCTGTGGAACTTCCCGAAAGAGATGAAAGATTTCACCGTCGACCGGGATAAAAATATGATCGCTTTCTCCGGCAGCCATTTCCGTCTGCCGTTGCTGTTACGGATATCAGATAAGCGCGTCGAACCCCTCCCGGAAAGCGAATACTCTGCCCCGCTGCGCTTCCAGCTTGCCGATTTTGCCCCGCGCGATAACTTTGTCTGGGTCGATCGCTGCTACAAGATGGGCCAGTTGTGGTCACCGGAACTGGCCCTCTCAACCGACTGGTGCGTCTCACAAGGTCAGCTTGGCGGAGAGCAAATCGTCCAGCATGTTGATAAAGCACAGTGGAAAGGCAAAACGGCCTTTAAAGACACAGTGATCGACATGGAACGTTATAAAGGCAATGTCGATACCCTGAAAATCGTCGATAACGACATCCGTTATAAGGCCGACAGTTTTGTCTTCAACGTGGCGGGCGCGCCGGAAGAGGTGAAGCAGTTTAGCGGGATTTCTCGTCCGGAATCCTGGGGACGCTGGTCCAACGCGCAGTTGGCGGAAGAAGTGAAGATCGAGTACAAACAGCCGCTGCCGAAAAAATTCGACCTGGTGATCACCGCGAAAGCCTTTGGCGACAATGCTAATCGTCCGATTCCGGTACGCGTTGGCAAGGAAGAGCAGACGCTGGTGTTAAGCCACGATGTCACCACCACCACGTTGCATTTCGATAACCCGACGGATGCGGATACACTGGTGATTATCCCGCCCGATCCGGTCTCGACCAACGAAGGCAACATCCTCGGCCACTCGCCGCGTCAACTGGGGATCGGGATGGTGGAAATCAAAGTGGTCAGCGCCCAGGGCTGACCACCGGTGATAAAAAAAACAGCGCCCAACACAACTCCGGGCGCTGCATGGCAATCGTCAGAACGTAATCACCCCTTTGATCAACGCCCGATTGTTAATCACATCGCGTTCGAAGATCTCCGCAAGCTGGCTAAACGGATAGCGATGCGTAAGCATCATTTCAGCGTTCAGTTTGCCTTCCGCCATCAGCCGTCCCACCTTCGCAAAATCCTCCGGCGTGGCGTTACGACTCCCCATCATGGTGGTCTCTTTCTTGTGAAACTCCGGGTCAGAGAACTGTAAATCGCCTTTGAACAGCCCGACAAAGACAATGGTGCCGCCGTGGCGGATCAGGTTAACGGTATTGTTCATGGCATGCTGGTTGCCCGTCGCATCGAGCACTTTCTGCGCCAGCGAACCGCCAAATTGCGCACGCAGCTGAGCCTCAAAATCTTCAGTTGAGGGATCCACCACCGGCAGGCCGAGACGGGAAGCCACATGTTCGCGACGAGCGCTACTGGTATCGGCCACCACCACCTGCGCACCATCGGCCCTCGCAATCGCCGCCGCCCCGATCCCAATCGGCCCGGCCCCGACGACCAACACCTGATCACCCGGTGCGATCGCTGCCCGACGCACCGCATGAGCGCTGATCGCGTAAGGCTCGATCAACGCTGCCGCCTGAGGATCAATCCCCTCCGCCTGCAACAGATTAGTCGCCGGAACGCTGAGATACTCGCTAAACCCCCCATCCTGATGCACGCCGATCACAGAGATCTTCTCGCAGCAGTTCGTTCGGCCCCCCAGACACGCCGGACACTGCTGGCACGCAACATAGGGAATTACCGCCACCTGCTGACCCACGTTAAACTGCGTCACCTTCTCGCCGAGCGTCACAATATCCCCACATATTTCATGGCCTAATACGCGTGGATAACTAAAAAAAGGTTGATTACCTCCCCAGGCATGAATATCGGTTCCACATATACCGACAGACTTAATTTTTATTAATGCTTCATGTTTTTCCGGAATCGGAATGTCACGTTTCTCATGAATTAATTTTCTGGGTTCCTGGCAAATCAACATATTCATTGTGGACATCGTTATGCGCTCCTGTTTCTTTGTTGCTCCAGATATTGATGAAAATAGAAATAGCCGCGTAACGAGAAAGCTAATTTGTGAAACCCTGCGCATTAAAATGTTTTAAATCGGGTTTTAATGCAGTCAAAAGGAGATCCCGATGAGCCGTTCGCAAAATTTACGTCACAATGTCATTAACCAGGTGATCGATGATATGGCGCGCGGTCATCTTCCTTCCCCGCTGCCGTCGCAAAGCGCATTGGCCGAAATGTACAACATCAGTCGCACCACGGTGCGCCACATGCTCAATCACCTCAGCGAGTGCGGCGTATTGACTCTGGTCGGCAACGACCACGTCATCACCCGTAGCCCCGAACATGATGATGGTTTTGCCTGTACGACCGCCTCCATGGCGGAGCAGAACCGTATTTTTGAGCAGGCGTTTTATACGATGATTAACCAGCGCCAGCTTCGCGCCGGCGAGACGTTTTCTGAACTTCAACTGGCCCGGATGGCGGGCGTCAGCCCGGTAGTGGTGCGAGAATACCTTTTAAAATTTGGACGTTACAATCTTATCCAGAGCGAAAAGCGCGGTCAGTGGAGCATGAAAAAGTTCGATCAATCCTATGCCGAACAGCTTTTTGAGCTGCGTGAAATGCTGGAAACCCATGCGCTACAGCACTTTCTCAATCTGCCGGATGACGATCCGCGCTGGCTGCAGGCCAAAATGCTGCTGGAACGCCACCGCATGCTGCGCGACAGCGTCGGTAGCAACTTCCGCATGTTCTCCCTGTTAGACCGTGATTTTCACGCGCTGCTGCTCTCTGCCGCCGACAATATATTTTTTAATCAATCACTTGAGATAATCTCGGTTATCTTCCATTTCCATTACCAATGGGATGAACGCGATCTTAAGCAACGCAATATCATCGCCATTGATGAGCACATGACTATCCTCAGCGCGCTGATTTGCCGCAGCGATCTCGATGCGCTTCTTGCGCTGCACAACCACCTGAATACGGCGAAGCAATCGATGATTCGCTCCATCCGACAAGAAAATGAATGAATTAAAAACACATTAAAAACAACAAACCTTTAGCAAGAGCACGATTTTATACAACACATACAGCACCATGATGACTTTCTGCTTACTTTCTGATTAGGCAGGATTCATTCTGAATTTTTCCGCCAGTACAAAAGTTGGTTTTATTCGTTGATCCCTGGGAGCAAGTAGAAAATGAACAAGATAATAGCCGTGCTGATTACTGTTTGTACTTTTTTTCTGCCATTCACCATTCAGGCTAAACCGCTTTCTATTAAAGTCGCCTACGAAAATAATCCAGGCGAACCATTAGATGTGGTAATGCGCTACTGGGCTGAGATTCTGAATAAAAAAAGTGATGGAGAAATAACGCTGGTTCTCTATCCCAGCTCACAGCTAGGGTCAAAACAAGATGTGACTGAACAAGCCATGATGGGAATGAACGTCATCACGCTCACCGATGTGGCTTTTCTTGCCGATTACGAACCTGATTTAGGTATTTTGTTTGGACCTTATTTGACCGATGACCCGCAGAAACTCTTCAAAATTTATGAGAGCGACTGGTTTCGTCAAAAAAATGAAGACCTGAAGAAAAAAGGGATTCATGTGGTGATGAACAATTATCTGTACGGCACTCGCCAGATTATTTCTAAAAAACCGATTCGCAAGGTGGAAGATCTTGCGGGAATGAAAATCCGCGTACCGAATAACGTGATGCAAATTAAAGCTATTCAGGCAATGGGTGCAACCCCGACGCCGATGCCGCTGGGTGAAGTTTACCCTGCGCTGACTCAGGGCGTTATTGATGGTGTCGAAAACCCGATTTCCGTTCTGCAAGGGCAAAAATTGTTTGAGCAGGCGAAATATCTGTCGATGGTAAATTACCTGACCAACACCTCGGTATGGATTGGCGGCGAAGCCTTTTTCAGTACGCTTTCTCCTGAGCAACTGGAATTGATTCATTCAACGGGTTATGAAGCCGGCCTTTACAGCCAGAAATTAACGATTGAACGCGACGCCGAAATGCTGAAGAGCATGGAAGCGGAAGGCGTCGAAGTTATTTACCCGGATACCGAAGCATTCCGCCAGAAAGCACGCGAAGTTTACTCGCAATTCCCGGAGTGGACGCCGGGCTTGTATGAAACCATTCAACAGCAACTGCAATAAATACAGGCACAGATCGCCCGAAGCCTTTCCTCTCAAGGCCAGGGCGACTCTCTGAAGGAGGATTAATGCGTTTCTTTGGCAAGCTTGTAGAACTGAGCGCAGCACTGGCTTTGTTTATCCTGGTGGTAATGACCATTGCCGCCGTATTCATGCGCTATTTTGTAGGACAGCCCATTCAATGGACTGAAGAAATGTCCGGACTGCTGATGATTTGGGTGGTGATGCTGGGCGGTGTGGTGGCTGAACGTGACCGGGCGCATCTGACTATTCCTTTTGTCGTCGATATGCTCCCGCATAACGTTAAACGCATTATTGCCTCGCTGGTTGCCCTGCTTTCCATTGGGTTGCTGGTTTATATGGCCTGGCTGGGTTACCGACTGGCGGAAATGGCGCAGTATAAGGTCACGCAAATATTGAAAGTTTCCTGGTTCTGGATTGATATCGCTGTTCCCGTCGGTACTCTGGCAACGGCAATTTATACGCTCTACTGGTTAATAAACGATTTTAAACAGGTAGATGTCGGCGAGGAAAAACAATGAGCTGGTTATTGATTATTCCACTGATGATCGTGTGCTTATTTCTGAATATTCGTGTGTATCTGGCAATGTTTATCGGCATTATTGCCTATTTCCTCTTTTTTTCCACGGTTCCGATTGAAATTGCGGTCCAGCGGTTGATTGCGCCGACCCAAAGCCCCTCCTTGCTGGCGATACCCTTTTTTATCCTGTTGGGTACGCTGATGAGTTATACCGGTATTGCAGAACGTATCCTGCAAGTGGCGAATATTCTGGTGGGTAAAATGCGGGGCGGACTCGGTGTCGCCAATATTCTGGTCAGTACGATGATGGGGGGGGTCAGCGCCTCAAACCTGGCCGACGCGGCGATGCTGTCGCGC
Organism: Citrobacter amalonaticus Y19; assembly: GCF_000981805.1. Taxonomy (NCBI): domain Bacteria; kingdom Pseudomonadati; phylum Pseudomonadota; class Gammaproteobacteria; order Enterobacterales; family Enterobacteriaceae; genus Citrobacter; species Citrobacter amalonaticus. The sequence continues at coordinate 3,536,752 of NZ_CP011132.1, forward strand.
ATGATGGTTCCCGAGATGGAACGGAAAGGCTACAACCGTGCCTTTGCTGCTGCGATCACCGCCGGGGGATCCCTCGTCACCCCAATTATCCCGCCGGGGATTGCCCTGATTATTTATGGCCTGGTGGCAGACGTCTCCATCGGAAAGATGTTCATGGCCGGTCTGATTCCGGGTCTGCTCTGTGCGGTGCTGTTAATGTTTACGGTTTATCTGGTTGCCCGTAAAACGAACGCGAAGCCCTCACGCGACACCTGGCCTACCGGTAAGGAAGCCCTCTTCTCTATTGGACAGGCCTGGCCCGCGCTGTTTTTGATTTTTGCCGTCGTCGGAGGGATTCGCGCCAACATCTTCACCCCAACAGAAGCCGGTGCGGCAGCCGTACTCATTGTGTTGATCATCGGTTTCTTCATTTATCGTCAAATGACCCTTGGTCACGTCGTGAAAGCGCTGGGGGAAACGGCGCGGGCAACGGCATCGGTCATGTTAGTCATCATGGCAAGTGCCGCTCTCGGTTGGATCTTCTCAATGGAACATGCCGGCGTCGCGGTGGCGAACTTTGTCACGACGCTGACAGAAAACAAATACATGTTCCTGTTAATCATCAATATTCTTTTGCTGACACTGGGGATGTTTCTTGAAGGGAATGCCATTCTGCTGATCCTGGTTCCATTGCTTAAACCTGTCGTGGCGCATTTTGGTATTGACCCGGTACACTTCGGTATCATCATGATTTTCAACCTTTCTATCGGCGCCTTCACGCCTCCGGTTGGCACCGTCATGTTACTGGTCTGCAATATTACTCAGGTTTCAGTCGGACAGTTTTTCCGTCAATCTCTGCCGCTGCTGGGCACCTTGTTACTCATGCTGTTGCTGGTGACCTACATACCGGCCATTTCCTTATTACTCGTCTGACCCGTTAACAGCGTAAAGTCCCCGCTAGCGGGGACTTTTCCCTGCGACCGGACACCGCGTTATACTGCCCTCACTGTCACCTTAATCCCGGTATCGTTATGCACATCACCTTCCGCCCAACCACACTGGCAGATGCTGACGCCCTGTCCGCCATTGAACGCTCAGCAGGACAGCGCTTTTTAGATGTGCCTGAGCTGGCGTGGATCGCAGACGATCACATCGTCAGCGCGGATCAGCATCGGGACTATGCCGGTAAGGGGATGAGTTGGCTGGCGCTGGCTGACGATCGACCCGTTGGATTTCTGCTGGGCGAAGCAATGGGATCGTCGCTGTATATTGCCGAATTTTCACTGCATTTGACGTGGCAGGGTAAGGGCATTGGCCGTCAGTTAATCGACACCGTCGCGCAGTGGGCGCGCGAGCAGGGCTTTACCTCTCTGACGCTCACCACGTTTCGCCATGTCGACTGGAACGCGCCGCTGTATCAACATCTGGGATTTGAAATACTGGAAGATGGCGCGTTGCCGGCAGCATTACGCCAGAAGCGAGAGGAAGAGACGGCGCATGGCATCGCGTTTGAATCACGTTGTGCCATGCGCCTGATGCTTAATTAAAACGTTTCCCAGTTATCCCCGGTCTCCGCCACAGCGGCTTTACGCGGTTGAACCGTTGTAGAAACGGGCTTAACGCTGGCAACGTCACGCGCACGCCGTTGTTCCTGCTGGATGTGGAACACGGCGACGGCCTGAGTCAGACGACTGGCCTGCTCTTCCAGCGCGGCGGCGGCGGCGGCGGACTCTTCCACCAGCGAGGCGTTCTGCTGGGTGACGCGATCCATTTCCGCTACGGCCAGACCCACCTGGTCAATCCCACGACTTTGCTCATCGGAAGCCGATGCGATTTCACCCATGATGTCGGTCACGCGGGTAACCGCATTCACGATCTCATCCATAGTTTCACCGGCGCTTTCGACCAGCGTAGAACCGACATCAACACGGCTGACGGAGTCTTCAATCAGGCTTTTGATCTCTCGCGCGGCCTGCGCACTGCGCTGGGCGAGGTTGCGCACTTCACCAGCAACCACCGCAAAGCCGCGCCCTTGCTCACCGGCACGGGCCGCTTCTACCGCCGCGTTCAGCGCCAGAATGTTGGTCTGGAAGGCAATGCCGTCGATCACGCTGATAATGTCAGCAATTTTCTGCGAACTGGAGGCGATATCACGCATGGTTTGCACCACGTTATCGACCACTTTCCCGCCTTTCTGCGCCGTTTCGGACGCGCTCAGCGCCAGATGGCTGGCCTGACGGGCGTTTTCGGCGTTCTGCTTAACGGTGGCCGTCAGCTCTTCCATGCTCGCCGCCGTCTCTTCCAGAGACGCCGCCTGCTGCTCGGTACGGGAAGAGAGATCGTTGTTACCCATCGCGATTTCGCTGGCGCCGCTGTAAATGGCGTTCGCGCCGTTACGCACGTCGCCCACGGTACGCACCAGCTCACCCTGCATGTGGCGCAGGCTTTCCGCCAGTTGGCCCATTTCATTGGTGCCTTCCACATCAATACGCTTCACCAGATCGCCACTGGCAATATGACGAATGCTCGCAATCAGGCGATTCATTGGTGCGATCAGCGACAGCTTGATACCAAACCAGACGGCAATAATAACCACCAGCACCGCCAACAGCACGCTGCCCAGAATCCACATTGCCTGGCTGTAGGAGCGGTTGTTGTCCCCTACCGCCAGGTCATACAGACGGTCGTTCTGTTGCAGATAGTTCACATACTGCTTCTCAAAACCGTCCTGATATCCCTGGGTCGGCTGATCGAAAAACTCGTTGATCTTCCCGGCGCCCAGCAACTGGATCAGTTCAGCTAACGCGTTGTGATAGATGTCATAATTGCGTTTGATCTCCGCCGATGCCGCTTCGCTTTGACGCGGGTCGCGCGGCAGCGCTTCGTAATCCGCCCAGTTTTTTTCCGCCTGTTTCAGGGAGGTGCTGGCAATCTGCATCAGATCCGCAACGGTCGCGCCGCTACCAATATTGCTCTGATCCATCATGTAGCGGATACCCGCACGGTTAAGGGTGTTACGCGTTTGCAGCAGCGCTACCCAACTGCCATTCAGCGTGGACTGCTGCTGACGAATAGTTTGCAGCACGGTGAAGTTCTCTTTGTCATTTTTCAATGCATTAAAGAACAATCCGCCTGAAGTGAGTTGTAAAAGGCCAAATAAAGCCAGAACCAACAGTAGGCTGGTCACAATCTTGATACGTTTTAACATGTTTTCTCTTTCCGCTAGACAGATACTCTGGTTGTCGGCCCGGAATGAGAAAACTTTATGTAATCGCGAGGGGTATCACAGGAAATTTGTTCGATTAACTGGCAAAAAATGCGATTACCCTCTACCCGAACGGGAATCAGGCGAGGATGCCTCGCCCATTCTGCCTTATCTCAGCGCGGAAATGTCCTCAAACAGAGAGCGGGTGATCGTCACGCCTTCCAGCAGCGATTTCTCCCGCGTACTGAAGCGTCTTTCTCCCGGCAGTCGCGCCCCCTGCGCCTGCATCGCGGCAAACAGGGTTTCTGCCCGCTCCAGATGGAGATGCGCCTCATCCCCGAGGAATCGGGACGGATCAAGCGCCAGAATCAGCTCGCCGCCGTACGGCAAACCACCCGCCCCTTCATCCCAGGCCAGCGATTCCGCGCTGGTCATGTCACCGATGAGCGGCCCTGCCAGCAGTTCAACCATTGCCGCGAACGCCGAGCCTTTGTGGCCGCCAAAGGTCAGCATGGCGCCGTTTAATACCGCCTGCGGATCGGTTGACGGTTGCCCCTCGCTGTCGATGCCCCACCCTTCCGGGATCGCTTTTCCGGAACGCTGATGCAACTGGATCTCGCCGCGCGCCGCTGCGCTGGTTGCCATATCAAAAAGGTAAGGCGGTTTGCCTTTACGCGGCCAGCCAAAGGCGATGGGGTTCGTGCCAAACAGCGGACGCGTACCGCCTGCCGGGGCGACCCAGGCGTGGCTTGGCGTACAGGCGTAACCCACCAGTCCGGCGTCCGTCAGCGGTTCAATATCCGCAAACAACGCGGAAAAGTGAACGCAGCGGTTGATCGCCAGCGCCGCAATTCCGCATGTGCTGGCTTTACTGATGAGCAACGGCAGCGCCTGTTCATAGGCCACCAGCGAGAACGCGCCGCCAGCGTCCGCCTTGACGATAGCGGGCGCCTGATCGGAAATCTGCGGACGTGCATCAGCGGAGACTTTTCCTTTACGCAGGGTCTCGACGATCCCCAGCAATCGCCATAACCCGTGAGACGCGCAGCCGTCACGCTCGCCCGCCGTCACGTTACGCGCGATGGCATCCGCATGTTCCGCGCTAAAGCCGTTGATGCTTAACACCTCACGCGCCAGCGTGTAAGCCTCAGATAAAGTGAGGTTTACTGTTTCCATGTTGTTCTCCTTATGATGTTGTCGGCAATAAGCGTAGTCGGTATTCGCCATTCGTTGACGAATTTTTCTTTGTGATCTCAGTCACATAATATTCGCCGTTCTGCGATCCTCTTTACCGCTTACTGACACTTCTGACCGCTTAACTCACCATTTGACCGCTCACTTATTTACCGTACTTTACGCGCGCGACTCTCTGGCAAGATCGTCACCAGCATAGCAGTCCCATTACCTCTTCAAACGCAACCCAAACCAAACGGCTTCGGCCAATTATTAATCTTATAAAACCAGGTTTTACTATGGATACGAAAAAGATATTCAAGCACATACCCTGGGTGATCCTCGGGATCATCGGGGCATTCTGCCTCTCGGTTGTCGCCTTACGCCGGGGTGAACACGTCAGCGCCCTGTGGATCGTGGTCGCTTCCGTGTCGGTATATCTGGTGGCTTACCGCTACTACAGCCTCTACATCGCCCAGAAGGTGATGAAGCTCGACCCTACACGCTCGACACCTGCGGTCATCAATAACGATGGCCTGAACTACGTTCCAACCAACCGCTACGTCCTGTTCGGACACCACTTTGCCGCCATCGCGGGCGCCGGTCCGCTGGTCGGTCCGGTACTGGCCGCGCAGATGGGCTACCTGCCAGGTACCCTGTGGCTGCTGGCGGGCGTCGTGCTGGCGGGTGCGGTTCAGGACTTCATGGTGCTGTTTATCTCTTCTCGCCGTAACGGCGCGTCGCTTGGCGAGATGATTAAAGAAGAGATGGGCTCCGTACCTGGGACAATTGCCCTGTTTGGCTGCTTCTTAATCATGATCATCATCCTCGCGGTACTGGCGCTGATCGTCGTAAAAGCGCTGGCCGAAAGTCCGTGGGGGGTCTTCACCGTTTGCTCCACCGTGCCTATCGCGCTGTTCATGGGGATCTACATGCGCTTCCTGCGTCCAGGGCGTGTGGGTGAAGTGTCGGTAATTGGTATTGTTCTGCTGGTAGCATCTATTTACTTCGGCGGCGTGATTGCTCACGACCCATACTGGGGTCCGGCGCTGACCTTTAAAGACACCACCATTACCTTTGCACTGGTAGGCTATGCGTTTGTGTCTGCGCTGCTGCCGGTATGGCTGATCCTCGCCCCGCGCGACTATCTGGCCACCTTCCTGAAAATCGGTGTTATCGTCGGTCTGGCGCTGGGTATCGTATTCCTCAACCCTGAGCTGAAAATGCCGGCCATGACCCAGTACATCGACGGTACCGGCCCGCTGTGGAAAGGTGCACTGTTCCCGTTCCTGTTCATTACCATTGCCTGTGGCGCTGTCTCTGGCTTCCACGCGCTGATCTCTTCCGGTACGACCCCGAAACTGCTGGCCTGTGAAACTGACGCCCGCTTCATCGGTTACGGTGCGATGCTGATGGAATCCTTCGTAGCGATCATGGCGCTGGTTGCGGCTTCTATTATCGAACCGGGTCTCTACTTTGCAATGAACACCCCACCGGCAGGCCTGGGCATTACCATGCCGAACCTGCATGAGATGGGTGGTGAGAACGCGCCGCTGATTATGGCGCAACTGAAAGACGTGACCGCGCATGCGGCGGCAACCGTCAGCTCCTGGGGCTTCGTGATTTCACCTGAGCAGATCCTGCAAACGGCGAAAGACATTGGCGAACCGTCCGTTCTGAACCGTGCCGGTGGTGCACCGACGCTGGCGGTTGGTATCGCGCACGTGTTCCACAAAGTCATGCCGATGGCTGACATGGGCTTCTGGTACCACTTCGGTATTCTGTTTGAAGCACTGTTCATCCTGACCGCACTGGATGCCGGTACGCGTTCCGGCCGATTCATGCTGCAAGACCTGCTGGGTAACTTCGTCCCGTTCCTGAAGAAAACCGACTCTCTGGTTGCCGGTATCGTCGGTACGGCGGGTTGTGTGGGACTGTGGGGCTACCTGCTGTATCAGGGCGTGGTCGATCCGCTGGGCGGCGTTAAGAGCCTGTGGCCGCTGTTCGGTATCTCTAACCAGATGCTGGCAGCCGTGGCGCTGGTTCTGGGTACCGTGGTACTGATTAAAATGCAGCGCACCAAATACATCTGGGTGACCGTTATCCCGGCTGTCTGGCTGCTTATCTGCACCACCTGGGCGCTGGGTCTGAAACTGTTCAGCACCAACCCGCAGATGGAAGGCTTCTTCTATATGGCTAGCCAGTACAAAGAGAAGATTGCCAACGGCGGCGAACTGACCGCACAGCAGATTGCCAACATGAATCACATTGTTGTGAACAACTACACTAACGCAGGCCTGAGTATTCTGTTCCTGGTGGTGGTGTACAGCATCATCTTCTACGGTTTCAAAACCTGGATGAATGTGCGCAACGTGGACAAACGTACCGATAAAGAAACCCCGTACGTTCCGATTCCTGAAGGCGGCGTGAAGACCTCTTCACATCACTAAGCTGATGCCGGGTAACGCTTCGCTTACCCGGCCTACAGAATGCTGTAAGCGTAGGCCGGATAAGGCGAAAGCCGCCATCCGGCTTTAATCATTCACGAGGCGGCACAATGTTTGGTAACTTAGGTCAGGCAAAAAAATATCTCGGCCAGGCGGCAAAGATGTTGATTGGTATTCCAGACTACGACAACTACGTCGAGCATATGCAAACCAACCATCCGGACAAGCCGTACATGAGCTATGAAGAATTCTTCCGCGAGCGCCAGCAGGCGCGCTACGGCGGCGACGGTAAAGGCGGCATGCGCTGCTGTTAGAAGGAGAAGTGAATGACCCCGATTGCAGTCACCCTACTCACCGGTTTTCTTGGCGCAGGTAAAACCACTCTGCTGCGCCACATCCTCAACGAAGAGCACGGCTACAAAATTGCCGTTATCGAAAACGAATTTGGCGAAGTGTCCGTTGACGATCAGCTGATTGGCGATCGCGCCACGCAGATCAAAACCCTGACCAACGGCTGTATCTGCTGTACGCGTTCGAACGAACTGGAGGATGCGCTGTTAGACCTGCTCGACAACCTCGATAAGGGCAATATCAGCTTCGATCGTCTGGTGATTGAATGCACCGGCATGGCCGACCCCGGCCCGATTATTCAGACCTTTTTCTCCCATGAAATCATTTGCCAGCGCTATCTGCTGGATGGCGTTATTGCGCTGGTCGATGCGGTCCATGCCGACGATCAGATGAACCAGTTCACCATCGCCCAGTCGCAGGTCGGCTATGCCGATCGCATCCTGCTGACCAAAACCGACGTCGCTGGCGAAAGCGAGAAACTGCGGGAACGTCTGGCGCGCATCAACGCCCGCGCGCCGGTTTATACCGTGACACATGGCGATATCGACCTCTCCCTGCTGTTCGACACCAACGGCTTTATGCTGGAAGAGAATGTCGTCAGCGCCAAACCGCGCTTCCACTTCATCGGCGACAAGCAGAACGATATCTCTTCCATAGTGGTGGAACTGGATTACCCGGTGGATATCAGCGATGTCTCCCGCGTGATGGAAAACCTGCTGCTGGAGTCCGCAGAAAAACTGCTGCGTTACAAAGGGATGCTGTGGATTGAAGGCGAACCGAACCGGCTGCTGTTCCAGGGCGTCCAGCGCCTCTATAGCGCCGACTGGGATCGCCCGTGGGGCGATGAACCGCCGCACAGCACGCTGGTGTTTATCGGCATTCAGTTGCCTGAAGACGAGATCAGAGCCGCGTTCGCGGGGCTTAAGAAGTAAATTTTATTGCCCGATGGCGCTTCGCTTATCGGGCCTACGATTCTCCCCTTATGCCACCGTCCGGCACGCATTCACCCCACTTACTCCGTAATCACAAACCGCGTTGCCGCAAAGCAGTTGAGCACGCGGTGGACCAGAAACACCATCGTGAGCGTTGCCAGTAGCGCGACGGTCACTGAGGTGATGCGATACAGATCGCTGAACACTAAGTCGCTGTCCGGGTGCAGGTTCTGGCCGAACATAATGCCGATGGTGGTGATGCTGGCGAAGCCAACGCCCGCGCCCACTTTTTCCATCACGTGCAGACGGGCGCTGAAGGCCAGCCCGAGGCCAATTAGCGGCATCATCAGTAGCATGTGGTTACTGAAATCATAAATAAGTAACTGCACCACCAGAATGTAAAGACAGGCCAGCACCACGCCGACGACGCGCCAGATAGAACTCAGGACCGCGCCGCGATAATGCATAGGAAACAGAATCAAAATCCCCGTCATCAGCGCCGACAGCGAATCGCTCAGATCGCAGACCTGAAAGATGACAAAAATCATCGTCGCGACACTCCCGGAAAGCAGCGATTCGTGGCGAATGCGGGCGTCATCTTTCTCAATGCGCGGCGGCGGTTTGCGTGGTTCCACGTCGGGAATGAGATAGTGCAGCAGCGCGCTTAGCGCCACCGCCATCACGCAGGCTTCCATGTTGGAAAACATCAGCGTGTGCCAGTTCGTGGTGGGATAGCTCATAAAGTTGAGCATCGTGCTCTGGCAGACCACGCCCATTGATCCCAGTAGAAACAACGGTCCCTTGCTCATAAAGCGAAAACGCATCACGTACAGGCCAAACACCACCAGCGTCATGATCACCGGCCACTGCGAGAGATAACCGACAATCAGTACCATTTCGACGCAGTTCACCGCCGCACTGAATACAAACTGCTTCGCCACATGGCGGTTAAATATCGGCACTAGCGACATCAGCATCAGTGGATAAACCACGAAGAAAACGCCGTACTGCACGTTGTAAAAGGTCGAGATACTCAGCGCGATCGTCCCGGCAACGGCTATCCGCAGCGTCTGGCGAAAATCATTGGCCGTATAGACGATGTTGTCATGTGGCGTAAACACGCGCGCCAGCGTGTTAATAGACATAATGCAGCCAGCTAACCAGATGGATTTGCGCCCCCGCAAAGGTGCGGGCAAACGGCCCTTCACTGTTGTACAACTGCACCGTAGCGCGGGCACCGGTCGGCAACGGTTTGTCCAGCGGCTCACTCAGAGTCACGTGAATACGCATCCGCCGGGCATCGCGCACCCAGCGCGTGGATTGCTCCGGCTGCGACAACTGGCCGTTGACCTCTTCTTGTCCGGCGAGGATCCCCGCATCGCTGCTGGTGACGCGTGCACGGAACACTTTGCCCGGCATGGCATCAAATACCACGGCGGCATCGGTGTTCACGCGGGTATGGCGCAGGCTCTTCTCGCGAAAATCAGCCACGATATCCGTCTGATTGCTGACCAGCGCCAGCAGTGGCGTGGCGGCAGTGGCATAAAGTCCGGCGTTAAGCTGGAGATTACTCACCGTCCCGTCCGTCTCCGCATACACTTTTGTCCATGCCAGATTCAGCTGCGCTTCTTCCAGCGCATTGCGATATTTTTGCAGCGTCACGTTATGGTTATCTTCACGCTCGCCGCGCTGGATCAGCAGATTCTGGATGTTGGCATGCAGGGCGGTTACCGACTGCTCGCTGGTCTGCCAGGTCGTCCGCACCTTGTCGAGATCCGCCTGCGACACGTTCTGCATCGTGCTTAACCGCTGATAGCGATCGAACGTCAGTTTGTCATTACGCGCAGTGTATTCGGCAGTACGCAGGTTAGCGCGGGCAGAAGCAATCTGCGCATCCAGTTGCTGATTGCTCAGTCTGGCCTGCGCAAAGGCGATTTGCGCGGCTTCAACTTTATTGATAAATGGCGTGGGATCCAGCTCATAAAGCAGATCGCCTTTTTTAACCGGGCTGTTGTTACGCACATAGACGTGCGAGACGTAGCCGGAAACGCGCGACGAAACCGGTGTAACGGTGCGCATCACCGTGGAGTCCGGCGTCAGCGGGATCCAGATATCGGCAACGATAAACCAGGCGAATATAGCCAGGAAAGCGGCAATACTCACCCTTACCCAACGGGCAAACTTCTGTTCTGGGGTCATCATAGTTTTTAGTGTTGATTATCTTCTTCGCGGATTGTCCGCAAATTGCAGGCGATTAAATTTAAGGTGGCACTGAATGAAGCGAGATCCGCTTCAGGAATGGCACGTGTGACGCGATGTTGATAGGCCTCAATCACCCGGTTCAGCGCTTCCAGCCGGGCACGACCTTCCGCGGTCAGCATGAGCAGGCGGATGCGTTTGTCATATGGCGATGTGGAACGCACCAGATAGCCCTGATTTTCCAGTTGCGTGAGCGTGCGCATCAGCGGCGGCAGTTCAATGCCCTGCACCTCCGCCAGTTCGCTGACCGAGACGTTATCACCCAACTGATGCAGTTGCATCAGCACCGTCCAACTGGACTGAGTCAGGCCCGTATCGGTAATAGCCGCATCAATAATGGCACGCCATTGACGCACTACCATCGCCATACGCATCCCCATCGGGCGACGGGCAAACCGCTCATCTTCAGTCATGTGTCTTTCCTCTCATAGCGAAAGGGAAAGTAATACTTATCAGGGTAAGTATCAAGAAACATGCGGTCAGGAAGCATAAATTGATAAATTTGCTGAATGTGAAAAAGGCCGGATGCTGATAACGTCCGGCCTCTGTCTTTTCAACAATGCACTAGTTGATCTGATCCCGGCGTAACCCCAGATCCTTGAGCCGTTCATCACTCATCTGTAGCAGGATCCGTCGGGTTTGCACCTGCAGCCGCCATTTTTTAAACGCTCGCCAGATCAGGACAAAGCCAATAAACGGCTGCTTTGCTTTGTTTTCATGAAATTCCATGCTCCACCCCCTCTCATACCAGAGCCTTTATTCTGGCGGTTTTCGGGTGGTTCAATACAGATTCAAAAACAGCTTTTATTTAACATACAGATTCGCTAAAACAGTCTCTGCACCGCACATTTTGCACCTGTCTGTACTGATTTTTATATCTGTATGGCATCTTCGAGGGATACAGCATGACGCGTTACCAACATCTGGCCAATCTGCTGGCCGAGCGTATTGAACAAGGGCTGTATCGTCACGGAGAAAAACTGCCGTCGGTGCGCAGTCTGAGTCAGGAGCACGGTGTCAGTATCAGCACCGTGCAGCAGGCGTATCAGGTACTGGAATCACTGCAACTCATTACGCCGCAGCCCCGTTCAGGTTACTTCGTCGCGCCGCAAAAAGCGCAGCCGCCAGTTCCCCCGATGTCGCGTCCGGTACAGCGTCCGGTTGAGATAACCCAATGGGATCAGGTGCTGAATATGCTGGAAGGCCATCACGATCCATCGGTTATCCCACTGAGCAGTGGTATTCCGGATGTCAGCCAACCCAGTCTGAAGCCTCTCTGGCGCGAGCTCAGTCGCGTGGCGCAACACAATCTGAGTGCGATTCTGGGCTACGATGAACTGGCTGGCAGCCTCGCACTACGCCAACAAATCGCGAGGCTAATGCTCGATGGCGGCTCAGTTGTTAACGCCGATGATCTGGTGATTACCAGCGGCAGCCAAAGCGGCATGTCACTGGCACTGCTGGCCGTCTGCCAGGCTGGAGACATTGTGGCCGTGGAATCCCCGGCGTATTACGGCACCATGCAATTGCTGCGCGGCTTAGGGATCAAAGTGATTGAGATCCCGACGGATCCGGATACCGGCATCAGTATTGAAGCGCTGGAGCTGGCACTGGAACAATGGCCCATCAAAGGGGTGATCCTGGTTCCGAATTGCAATAATCCGCTGGGATTTATCATGCCGGATGCGCGCAAGCGCGCCGTACTGGCGCTTGCCCAACGCCACGACATTGTGATTTTTGAGGATGATGTGTATGGCGAGCTGGCGACAGAGTATCCCCGTCCCAGAACCCTTCATTCCTGGGATATCGACGGTCGGGTTATCCTTTGCAGTTCATTCACCAAATCGGTCGCCCCCGGTCTGCGCGTCGGCTGGGTCGCACCGGGTCGTTATCATGACAAACTGCTGCACATGAAGTACGCCGTCATTGGCACTAACGTTCCCGCCACACAGCTGGCCGCGGCAGCGTTTGTCCGGGAAGGTCACTATCACCGCCACGTCCGGCGAATGCGGCAGATTTATCAGCGTAATATGGAGATATATACCTGCTGGGCGCGAGAATATTTTCCCTGTGGGATCTGCGTTACGCGACCAAAAGGCGGTTTTATGTTGTGGGTCGAACTCCCGGAGCAGGTCGATATGGTTTGTGTCGCCAGACAGCTCTGTCGCCTGAAAATTCAGGTCGCGCCGGGCTCACTGTTTTCCGCATCCGGGAAATACCGCAATTGCGTGCGCATAAACTGCGCGCTCCCGCCCAACGAAAAGCATCGGGACGTGATGCAGAAACTGGGCGAGGCGTTAAAGGTGGCGATGGAGGAGGTTGCGGCACCAGGGACCGTTATCCTGTGATATAACACATCATCACTTTGTCGGAGGCGCTGACCGTGACCCACACCCGAGATATTCCGCAATCGTTCTGGCGCGATGAACGGCTGACGTGGCTGGAACTGCGCAGCACCTGGCGCAGTCATCAGGCGTATAAGCGTCATCATCATCCGCAACTCTCTGTTGGGGCCATTCTGGAAGGTGAAACCTGCTGCGTCAGCCACGGCACAGAATATCGCCTGCAGGTGGGCGATCTGATTGTGATCCCGCCACTGGTGCCCCACAGCTGTAATCCGGTCGATGGACAGTTTCGCAGCTACCATATGCTCTACCTGGACGCCGACTGGTGTCTTGCTCAGTTGCCAGAACCGACGCCCAACACGCTTTTCGCACCGAATCCGGTTATCCGCAACCCACTCCACTTTCAACGCTTTCTGGATCTTGTTGCGTTAATGGAGAAGCGGCAAACCGCACCGCTTGTCGATGCCGCCCGCCTCCTGTTGCGCACACTCCCCTTGCAGCCAGGAAATCCGCAGCGTCCGCGCGCGACCAGTCAGTTTCTGAAAGAGCGACTGCAACGCAATTTGCTTTCTCCTCCGTCGCTGGATGACATCGCACAAGAGTTTGGCATGCGTAAAGAGACGCTGATCCGCACCTTTAAGCAGGACACCGGCCTGACGCCGGGCAGCTATCTGAACATCGCACGGATTGATTTTGCCAGGACGCGACTGCGCGCCGGAGACGACATCGCCGACGTCGGCTATCAAAGCGGCTTTGCCGACCAGAGCCATTTCCACCGCACCTTTGTCAGCTATACCGCCGCCACGCCGCGCCAGTATGCGCGGGGACGATCAATATCAGACAATAATTAGCGTTTCGCCAGGCGTAGCGTGAACTCAGGTTTGCACACTGAGGTCACTATGGAACCGTTGTCTGTACTCTTTCCCCCTGCGTTTCCCGCACTGGCGCTGGCGCACTTTGTGGCGCTGCTCAGTCCCGGACCGGATTTCTTTTTACTGGTGGGTTACGCCGTTCGCTATCGGCTGCGCGGCAGTGCCGGACTGTGCCTGGGGATCGCCGCCGGTAATGGCCTCTATATCCTGCTGGCGATTGCCGGCTGGGGGATCCTCCGACAACTCCCCCAGCTCTTCACGCTGATCGCGCTGTTGGGCGCACTCTATTTGCTGTGGATTGGCAGCCTGCTGCTACGCAGTCGTCCACAAACGCTGACGGGCGCAGATGCCCAGTCCACGTGTCCAGGGTTGGGTAAGCAGGTGCTGCTGGGACTAGGCTCGTCGCTGCTCAACCCGAAAAATGCCCTGTTCTATCTGGCGCTGATGACCGCCCTGCTTGGCCCGTCAGTGACGCTGTTGCAGCAGGCCGTCAGCGGCGTCTGGATGACCAGCGTCGTGCTAGGCTGGGATCTGTTGATTGTGATGGGAATTGGCCTGCCGTTTGTCCAGCGACGGCTCAGTCACGGGATCGTGTGGATCGAACGCATTGCCGGGGCCGTGCTGATCGCCTTTGGCTGCGGGATCGTCTGGCGTTTTCTCTTCCCGTAGACCATTGGCGCAGGGAATGTTTTCAGCTCAATCTATTGACTAACATCAAATTATAATGACACTTAAGGTGTATATTTTCCGTTCAACTTACTTTTCCCGAGGTGTGATGTGCTGATAACCATCTGTAATCGATACACATTCTGACACAGGTCAGAATGTGTTCCCTCTGTCTGTGGTTCTCCATGGACAGCGCTTTTGATTACATGAAATTCAGTACATCCGCGGTCTGCTGTTCTCTATTTTCTGCCTGATGTCCCTGTGACAGTATTGAATTTCGTTGTTCCCGTTAAGGGGTTCTCCACATGGAGTTCGTTTTGTATGCAATGGATTATTGAGTTTTTCAAGCGGCACGCCACGACGCTGTTCTTTCCGATGGCGCTGATTCTGTATGATTTTGCCGCCTATTTGTCGACGGATCTGATTCAGCCAGGCATCATCAACGTCGTGCGAGAGTTTGATGCCGATGTCAGTCTGGCACCGGCGGCGGTCAGTCTTTATCTCGCGGGTGGGATGGTGCTGCAATGGTTACTTGGGCCGCTTTCCGACAGGATCGGTCGTCGTCCGGTACTGGTCACCGGGGCGCTCATTTTTGCCCTCGCCTGTACCGCCACGCTATTCACCACCTCAATGACACAGTTCCTGGTGGCGCGCGTGGTACAGGGCACCAGCATCTGCTTTATCGCGACGGTCGGCTATGTCACGGTACAGGAGGCGTTCGGACAGACGAAAGCCATCAAGCTGATGGCGATCATCACCTCTATCGTACTGGTGGCACCCATCATCGGCCCGCTTTCCGGCGCGGCGCTGATGCACTTCGTCCACTGGAAGGTGCTGTTTGCCATTATTGCGGTGATGGGCTTTATCGCCTTTATCGGCCTGTTGCTGGCGATGCCGGAAACGGTCCAGCGTGGCGTAGTGCCGTTTAGTGCAATCGGCGTTATACGTGATTTCCGCGATGTCTTTCGCAACCGCGTTTTCCTCTTTGGGGTCGCCACGATCTCGCTGAGCTACATCCCGATGATGAGCTGGGTCGCCGTTTCCCCGGTGATCCTGATCGACGCAGGCGGCATGACGTCCTCACAGTTCGCCTGGGTACAGGTCCCGGTGTTCGGTGCGGTAATCGTCGCCAACATGGTCATTGCACGTTTTGTGAAAGATCCGACCGACCCGCGCTTTATCTGGCGTGCGATACCCATTCAGCTCAGCGGCCTGTTTGTCCTGATTGCCGGTAACCTTTTCTGGCCCCACGTGTGGCTGTGGTCGGTACTGGGCACCAGCCTGTATGCATTTGGTATCGGGCTTATTTTCCCGACGCTGTTTCGCTTCACGCTGTTTACCAACAACCTGCCGAAAGGAACCGTGTCGGCCTCGCTGAACATGGTTATCCTGGCGGTCATGGCCGTTTCCGTCGAAATCGGGCGTGGACTGTGGTTTAACGGCGGCAGGATCCCGTTTCACCTGCTGGGGGTGATTGCGGGAGTGGCGGTGGTATTCACGTTGAAAGGGTTGTTAACGCGGGTGCGTCAGTATCACGCAACGGAACTGGCAACAGAGAAGTAAAATCAGGCCCCGCCATGCGGGGCCGTTTTTTTAAGCAATACGGGCAAATCCGGCTTCTAGGTCAGCAATCAAATCGCCAACATCTTCCAGACCGATATGCACCCTCACCAGCGTTCCGCTGAAATCGACATCCCCGGCCGGGCGAATGCTGTTCAGCTCTTCCGGCTGGTTTGCCAGAATCAGCGACTCAAACCCGCCCCATGAGTAAGCCATGTGGAACAGCGAGAAGTTATCGAGGAAGTTCGCTAACTGTTCATCCGTCAGTCGCTGTTTCAGTACAAACGAGAACAAACCGGAGCTGCCGCTGAAATCACGCGTGAAGTATTCGTGCCCCGGACACTCCGGCAGCGCCGGATGGTTCACCCGCGCCACTTCCGCTCGTGCCGACAGCCAGCGTGCAATCTGGATGCTGCTCTCCTGATGCTGCTTCAGGCGTACCGACAGCGTGCGCAGGCCGCGACTGCCGTTATACGCGGTATCCGCATCCAGCGTTTGCCCCATCAGATACGAGTTCTCGCGCAATTGATCCCAGCAACGGGCGTTGGACACCGCCGTTCCCAGCATGCCGTCCGAGTGACCGATCGTGTACTTGGTGCCTGCCTGAATCGAGATATCCACCCCAAAGTCCAGCGCCTTAAACAGCACGCCCGCCGCCCAGGTGTTGTCGATCATAATGACAATCTCCGGGTTCACTGCGCGGATCGCTTTCACCATTCCCGGCACATCCTGCACTTCCATGGTGATCGAACTCGGTGATTCAAGAAACACCACTTTGGTTTCCGGGCGGATCAGATCGACAATCCCGGCGCCAATCATTGGATCGTAGTACGTTGTTTCGACGTTGAATTTACTCAGGATCTTATTGCAGAAATCCTGTGTCGGTTCATACGCCGCCCCGGTCATCAGCAGATGATCGCCGCGCTGCACAAACGCGAGGATCGCGTTTGTCACCGCCGCCGCGCCGCACGGGTAGAGCGCGCAGCCAACGCCGCCTTCCAGTTCACTCATCGCCTTCTGGAACGCGAAGTGGGTGTAAGTGCCGCGACGACCATAAAACAGCTCGCCGTTTGCGCGATTAGCGGTGGCGAATTTTTTGTCCTTCACGGTATCAAACACCAGCGAAGAAGCGCGCTGGATAACCGGGTTTACCGCGCCCTGGGTATAGCGTTTATCGCGTCCGGCGATGATCAACTGGGTTTCGAGTTTCACTGAATCTTTCATAACCTTTTTTATCCTTAATTCTGCGTTAAACCTCGGCTACCGTAGCCGTCGCATTTATCTCAGCATTCACCGATTTTTTCCCGGAGAAGCGTTCTACAATTTGTGCCGCATTCAAATCATGAATCACGTTAATCAGCGTCGCTGGCGCATCAGTAATGGTGCCCAGCACCACTAGCATCGGAATGGTTTCCATCGGCAGCCCCAGCGTGGTGACGATAAAGATCTCCCCGAGGAACGCCCCACCCGGCACGCCGCCAACGATGATCGCGGACAGCACGGCGATCAGCATGGTCAGGAAGAAGGTTTCCGTGGTGAACGGAATCCCCAGCACCGAGTAGATAAAGACGATCTTCAGCGCCGCGATCATCGCCACGCCGCCTTTGTTCAGGTTGACCAGTAGCGGGATCGAGACATCGACAATTTCCGGGTTAATCCCCATCGCTTTGCCCGCGCGCAGGGTCACCGGCAGCGTTCCCAGCGAAGAGCAGGTGCCCAGCGCCGTCACGGAAGGCTCAATGGCGTGACGCCAGAAGGCCTTCACCGCCGGTACGCCGCCGCCAATGTAAGAGTAAAGAATAGAACCCAAAATGTAGTAACCCAGCGTGGCAACCATGAACAGACCAATCGCCCGGGCAAAGGTAAGCAGCAGTCCGGAATCCTGACTGGCCATCGTGGCGGCAAAGTAGCAGCCAAGCCCCAGCGGCGCGACCTTCATGATGATCGATACGATCTTCATAATGACGGTGTTGGCATCTTCCAGCAGCGAAGCAATGCGTTTACCCGCCTGTTCTGACTGACCAATCGCGATCCCTGCAATAATCGCCATCACGATCAGCGCGAGAATATTCGACTTAGAAAACAGGCCAATAAAGTCGTTAGTGGTGATCATGCTGACAAAATCCATCTTGCCGCTGCCCGCCTGCACGGACTGCGAAAGATCGATGGTGACCCCCTGCGCCGGGTTGTACCACAGGGCTAACGCCACGATCCCGGCCGCCGGAATAAACGCCATTGCGATGGAAACGATAAAGATAATCGCCATAATTCGCCCTAAGCGTTTCAGGTCGGTCATGCTGGCGATGGAGGACATTACGCTGATTCCCACCAGCGGAACGATAATCATAAATAACAGGTTCAGGAAAATCTGACCTATCGGCTGGAGTTTACTGGCAAACGCGGGGGCATAAATCCCTAATAAACCACCAGCCACCAGAGCAAGTAATAAAATAATTGACGATTTGTAGGGTTCGAGTCGTGTCCACATAATCGGTACCTTTTATAAGAATGGAATTAAATGAGAGTAAATTCACAATTTGGCGACGTTCTGTTTTTGCCTCCTTATTATTTGTGACGCAACTCACTTAAGTTGTTATTTTTTCATTTTGTGCGTAGGTCGTTTCCTGTGATTCAATAGTTACATGTTTCAAAACCCAATGTAACGGTCTATTCGTACCGTTTTTGCAAATCACTTGTGAGTAAAAGGAAACAATGAGCACACCCATTTCTCTCAAGCATTTAGAGTTTTTTGTCCGGATTGTGGACTGCGGAGGATTATCTGAGGCTGCGGTGCAACTGAATGTGTCGCCGTCGGCGGTCAGTAAAAGTCTGGCGGCAATGGAAGATACGCTGGGGACAACATTAATTAAGCGCACAACCCGCAGTATTACACTGACCGACGCCGGGCAATATTTGTTTAACCGGGCTAATAAATTACTGAAAGAGTTTGATGAAACGCTAAATACCACCTCCGGTTATTATCACAATCCACAGGGCGAATTACGCATTACCTGCTCGA
The DNA here is from genome assembly GCF_000981805.1 of Citrobacter amalonaticus Y19. Classification (NCBI taxonomy): domain Bacteria; kingdom Pseudomonadati; phylum Pseudomonadota; class Gammaproteobacteria; order Enterobacterales; family Enterobacteriaceae; genus Citrobacter; species Citrobacter amalonaticus. Next base: position 3,555,560 of record NZ_CP011132.1, read on the forward strand.
TTGCCTTCGGCTATTCCCGGCTGGTCAATCTGGTGGACAAATATCGCACCCAGTACCCGGATGTGAATCTGTATATCGATCTCAACGATAACTTCGTCAATCTGAACGACTCGGATTTCGATATCGCCCTGCGCATCTCCACCGCGCCACCACAAAACTATGCCACGCGCAAACTGGTGCCGATTCGCTGGGCGTACTGCGCCTCTCCCGGTTACCTCGCAAAGAAAGGGATGCCGCTGCGGCGTACCGATCTGGTGAATCATGACTGTCTGGTTTACCCCGGCCTGACCCCGGTTCTGAAGGTTGCCGACGAGCAGGATCGCCTGCATCAGTTGAAACTGCATATGCCTATCCAGGCCAACAGCAGCCTGGTGTTGCTGAAATCGGTGCTGGAAGATCAGGGCGTGGCCTATCTGCCCACCTATCTGATTGGCGATCATATCCAGAAAGAGGAGATCACCCCGCTGATGCTCGACGGCACCATCGCCTGCGAAACGCACACCCTTTATGCGCTCTATTTCCCCAGCAAATACAGCAACCCGAAGGTGCGTTCATTTATTGATTTTCTGGTCGTGGAGTTAGGGACGCTACCGGCGTGGGACAACTGGATCCCCGACTGATCCCCGCTTGTTTTTGCACGATCCCCCCGTCTGGCTCTATCCTTAACCCTATGAATAAAATCGCTGAACTCAAACGCGCCAAACTGTTGGCGCTCTCGTTACTGCTGATCGCTGCCACCACGTTCGTCGTCACCCTCTTCCTGCCGCCCGGCTTTTGGGTCAGCGGGATCAAAGCCATTGCCGAGGCGGCGATGGTCGGGGCGCTGGCGGACTGGTTTGCGGTGGTGGCGTTGTTTCGCCGCGTTCCTCTCCCGTTCATTTCGCGGCACACGGCGATTATTCCCCGCAATAAGGACCGGATCGGCGAGAATCTGGGTCAGTTCGTGCAGGAGAAATTCCTCGACACTCAGTCCCTGGTCGCGCTAATCCGCCGCCATGAGCCCGCGCTACTGATTGGTAACTGGTTCAGCCAGCCGGAAAACGCACAGCGAGTCGGGCAGCATCTGTTGCAGATCATGAGCGGCTTTCTGGAACTGACTGACGATGCCCGTATTCAGCGCCTGCTAAAACGTGCGGTACATAAGGCGATTGATAAGGTCGATCTTTCCGGCACCAGCGCCCTGATGCTGGAAAGCATGACCAAAAACGATCGCCATCAGGCGCTGCTCGACACGCTGATCGCCCAGTTGATAGCCCTCCTCCAGCGCGACAGTTCCAGGACCTTTATCGCCCGGCAGATTGTCCACTGGCTGGAGACCGAGCATCCGCTGAAGGCCCGAATTCTGCCCACCGAGTGGCTGGGCGAACACAGTGCGGAGCTGGTGTCAGAGGCGGTGAACTCGCTGCTTGATGACATCACTCACGATCGCGCCCATCAGATTCGCCACGCCTTCGATCGCGCCACCTTTAAACTCATCGATAAACTGAAAAACGATCCCGAGATGGCGAACCGGGCGGAAAGCATCAAGGATTACCTGAAAGAAGATGAGGCCTTTAACCGCTATCTCGGCGAGCTGTGGGCGGATTTACGCCAGTGGTTGAAGCAGGATATCAACGCCGAGGATTCCCGGGTGAAACAGCGAATCGCCCATGCCGGGCAGTGGTTTGGCGAAACGCTGATCGCCGACGATGCGCTACGCGCCTCGCTCAACGGCCATCTGGAGCAGGCCGCCCATCGGGTGGCGCCGGAGTTTGCCGCCTTCCTGACCCGCCACATTAGCGACACGGTGAAAAGCTGGGATGCCCGCGATATGTCACGGCAGATTGAACTTAACATCGGTAAAGATTTGCAGTTTATCCGCGTCAACGGCACGCTGGTGGGAGGGACTATCGGGCTGGTGTTATATCTGTTGTCGCAAATCCCCTCACTGCTGCCCGCACTGTCCACTTTTTAAGGAGAAAAAATGGCTGACATTACCCTGTCCCCGGCGGAACGCGACGGTCTGCGCGAGGCGCTCAGAGACTACTGCCGCGATCATTTCGAACTGGAACTGGAACAGTTCGACGCCGAGTTTTTTATTGATTTTATTAGCGAAAAATTGGGCCCGGCGTACTACAACGCGGGCATTGAGGAGGCGATTCGCACCCATCTTGCCTGGAGCGAACGCATCCAGGAAGAGATGGATCTGAAGAAAATTTTATAGTGCCTTATCTGGCGGGAGATCAATAATCCCACAACAATGACATGGTTATAATGCGAACACTTTTAACATCTCCCGTGTCACGGGGAAGGAAAATCCATGTCGCTTATCACCGATCTGCCCGCCATTTTCGACCAGTTCTCTGAAGCCCGCCAGAAAGGCTTCCTCACCGTGATGGATCTCAAAGAGCAGGGAATCCCGCTGGTGGGAACCTATTGCACCTTCATGCCGCAGGAGATCCCGATGGCGGCGGGGGCGGTGGTGGTCTCGCTATGCTCAACGTCCGATGAAACCATCGAAGAGGCCGAAAAAGATCTGCCGCGCAACCTCTGCCCCTTGATCAAAAGCAGCTACGGCTTCGGCAAAACCGATAAATGCCCCTATTTCTACTTTTCTGATCTGGTGGTGGGTGAAACCACCTGTGATGGCAAAAAGAAAATGTACGAGTATATGGCGGAGTTCAAAGCCGTTCACGTCATGCAGTTGCCAAACAGCAGCCAGGATGCCGCCTCCCGCGCGCTGTGGAAAGCAGAAATTCTGCGCCTGCAACAGGCCGTGGAAGCGCGCTTTGGAACGCCGGTAACCGAAACGGCGCTGCGCGAAGCCATTATCCTCAAAAACCGTGAACGTCGCGCACTGGCGAATTTCTATCGTCTCGGGCAGCTTAATCCCCCCGCGTTGAGCGGCAGCGATATCCTGAAAGTGGTGTACGGTGCCACCTTCCGCTTTGATAAAGAAGCCCTTATTGACGAACTGAACAGCATGACCGAACGGGTGCGCCAGGCGTGGCAGGACGGTAAGCGACTGGACGCCCGTCCGCGCATTCTGATCACCGGTTGCCCGATTGGCGGCGCGGCAGAAAAAGTGGTGCGCGCCATTGAAGACAACGGCGGTTGGGTGGTGGGATACGAAAACTGCACCGGCGCGAAGGCAACCGAGCAGTGCGTTGCGGAAACTGGCGACGTGTATGACGCGCTCACCGACAAGTATCTCGCCATCGGCTGTTCGTGCATCTCTCCAAACGATCAGCGCCTGACGCTGCTTAGCCAGATGGTGGAAGAGTACCAGGCAGACGGCGTGGTGGATGTGATTTTGCAGGCCTGTCATACCTATGCCGTTGAGTCACTGGCCATTAAGCGTCATGTTCGCCAACAGCACAACCTTCCCTATATCGCCATTGAAACTGACTACTCCACGTCGGATATCGGCCAGCTCAGCACCCGCGTCGCGGCCTTTATTGAAATGCTGTAAGGAGCAGGCGTGACGTATTCGATAGGGATTGATTCCGGCTCGACGGCGACCAAAGGTATCTTACTGGCAGACGGCGTGATTCAGCGCCGTTTCCTGTGCCCGACGCCATTCCGCCCGGCCGACGCCATCCGCGAGGCCTGGGACGTTCTCGCACAAGATCTGGAAACGCGGCCATACCTGACCTTAACCGGCTATGGCCGCCAGTTGGTTGATTTTGCCGACAAGCAGGTGACCGAAATCTCCTGTCACGGACTGGGCGCACGACTACTCGCTCCCGCCACCCGCACGGTCATTGATATTGGCGGACAGGACAGCAAGGTTATCCAACTGGATGACGACGGTAACCTCACCGACTTCCTGATGAATGACAAATGTGCAGCGGGCACCGGACGTTTTCTGGAAGTGATTTCGCGTACCCTGGGCGCCAGCGTGGAGCAACTCGACGCCATTACCGCCGGGGTTGCTCCGCACGCCATCAGCAGCATGTGCACCGTTTTTGCCGAATCCGAAGTGATTAGCCTGCGCTCTGCGGGTATCGCCCCGGAAGCGATCCTCGCAGGCGTGATCAACGCAATGGCGCGGCGCAGCGCCAACTTCATCGGCCGACTCTCGTCACAAGGACCGCTGCTGTTTACCGGCGGCGTCAGCCACTGCACGGCCTTTGCCCACATGCTGGAAGGCCATGTCGGCATCCCGGTACACACTCACCCGGACGCGCAGTTTGCGGGTGCCATTGGCGCGGCGCTGATTGGTCAACGGCAGAGAAAACACGGATGACGGAGTATCTGTTTTTGTTCCATTCGACGGTGGGCGTGATTCAGACCCGCAAAGCGTTGCAGGCCGCTGGTATGACCTTTCGGGTCGCTGACATCCCCCGCCAGCTGCGCGGGGGCTGTGGGCTGTGCGTCTACCTGCATTGCCAGCCCGGAGAAGAAGAACGGTGGGTGATCCCCGGTCATACCGAATCTATTTACCGCCTTGAGCAGGGCGACTGGCACTGCGTGGCAACCTTCGATGCGCCAGCACGCTAACCCGCTACACCGCGATAAATTTCGTCATGCAATTATCGCGCGTTTAAGGATTCATTAAGATTAATCCTTATACTTTCTCCCTTAATGTCTTTGATTTTATTTAAGGAAGAATAATGAGATTGTCCGCCCGATACCTGAACTCACCTCTGCGAGTCATGCTTCTTCTTGCTCTACTCATTGCGGGAATGAGTTATGTCATGTCGGGTGGAGCCGCACCCGACAACGACAATAACTCCCTTGCAGATTATCGCGCGACGATAGACGGGGAACGAATCGACGGCGTGAAGAAAAATGTCTCCTCACTCACCTGGTCCGATAAAAGTGATACGTTGTTCAGCACGATCAATAAACCTGCCGCGATTATTGAATTGACCAAACAGGGTCAATTGCTGCGTACCATCCCACTCGATTTTATTCGCGATCTGGAAACCATCGAGTACATTGGTGACGACATGTTTGTCATCAGCGATGAACATGACTATTCCATTTACGTTATTACTATCAATGCACAGTCGCAGGTAAACATCCTCAAAAAGTTAAAGCTTGATCTGTATGAAACCCCGACCAACGACGGCTTTGAGGGACTCGCCTGGTCACGAGAGAAAGAGACATTCTGGTTTTTCAAAGAGAAGAGACCGATTGGGATCTATAAAGTAACGGGGCTGCTCAATAATGACCATTTAACCATTAGCAAAGACAGTGCGCTGCAACAACAGCTTGATATCAAGGATATTTCAGGCGCGGAATTTAATACCCAAAAGAACAGCCTGCTGATCCTGTCTCACGAATCCCGCGTGCTCAAAGAGGTCAAAACCGACGGCGACGTTATCGGCGTCATGACGCTAACCGAAGGCCACCATGGGTTGGCGCACACCATCCAGCAGGCAGAAGGGATAGCGATAGATAACCAGGGTTCGCTGTTTATCGTGGCAGAGCCCAATCTGTTTTACCGCTTCACGTCTGAAGTCGCACAATAAATTCCCCGTCACCTTACCCATTTGTTATAAATTTGTTACTCTCGCATTTCGCACACGACAAATAACAATGGGTACGGCATGAGCCAGCAACCGCACATCGCAGACCGGTATTCACTCAGCACCGCCCTTTTCGGGATGATGGTCCTCGCGCTGGGCATGGGGATTGGCCGTTTTCTCTATACCCCGATGCTGCCGGTGCTGCTGGCCGAGGGGCGCTTCACGTTTTCCGAACTGTCGTGGATAGCCAGCGTCAACTATGCGGGATACCTGGTCGGCAGCCTGCTGTTCTCCTTCGGACTTTTTCATCTGCCAGGCCGTTTACGCCCTATGCTGTTGAGTTCAGCGGTGGCGACCGGCGGACTGATCCTCTCGATGGCGCTATTCTCTGCCCCCATGGCGGTGATGCTGGTGCGCTTTCTGGCGGGCGTCGCCAGCGCCGGGATGCTGATCTTTGGCTCCACGCTGGTGCTGCAACATACCCGCAATCCTTTTGTCATTGCCTCACTGTTTTCTGGCGTCGGCGTCGGGATTGCGCTGGGTAATGAGTACGTGATTGCAGGACTGCACTTTGCGCTCTCTTCCCACGCGCTGTGGATCGGGGCGGCGGTCTTCTCCGCCGTGCTGGCGATTCTGCTGGCGCTGCTGCTTCCGTCCCACGCTCACGCGCTGCCTGGCGCAACACAGGTAAAAAATGAGCCGCAGCCGATGCGCTGGTGGCTGCTGGCGCTGCTCTACGGCCTGGCCGGATTCGGTTACATCATCGTCGCGACCTACTTGCCACTGATGGCGAAAGATGCGGGGTCTCCGCTGCTGACGGTCCATCTGTGGACGCTGGTTGGCGTCTCGATTGTGCCGGGCTGCTTCGCCTGGCTGTGGGCCGCAAAACGCTGGGGCGTACTGCAATGTCTGACGGCGAACCTGGTGATTCAGGCCGCCTGTGTGCTCCTGACGCTTGCCAGCGGCTCCCCGCTGTTGCTGGTACTGAGCAGCGTGGGATTTGGCGCGACGTTCATGGGGACCACATCGCTGGTTATGACCCTCGCACGCCAGCTTATTGTGCCGGGAAACCTCAATCTGCTGGGGTTTGTCACACTGACCTACGGCATCGGGCAGATCCTGGGGCCGTTGTTAACCACGCTGTTGGGCAGCGGCACGCAGGCCATTACCGATGCCACGCTGTGTGGTGCGCTGGCGTTATTTATCGCCGCGACCATCAGCGCTTTGCAGTTCTATAAACAAAAGCGGTTGTTGTCGTGTCGCATCAACGACATGCGCTAACGCGCCATAATGCAGTGACCGTCATACACGCCATGGCGCGCCAGAGGGGTAAAAACATCATCCTGTAAAACCTGCCCGCACTTATTTGCCACCGCCTTCATGGGCGGTGCGATGAAGCATAAGCGCTTCGGCAATAATATCCTGTTTGCTTTTACGCGTTTCTAAAGCCAGTGTCCGAACATAGTCCCAAAGCGGGGTTTCAACACGGGCGCTTAACAGCACCATCTCTTTAGAACGGGTTCCTCTGGCTTTACGGATATCGGGATAATCGCGGGAAGGCATCGTCAGCTCCTGAAGGCTATTTCGTCTTAACTGGGGAGGAATATGCAGTTGGCCGAATAACAAGTCAACGCACAGTATTTCAGCAGGCGGGTGATGGAAATGTTAAGAAAACGTCTAAAAATGGAACGTCGTTTCAAGTGAAAGATGACCTGTAGCAGGCTAATGATGTCAGGGTTTATTGACATGCGAGGATTAATTCAGTGTATTTCGGCCCTCATTCCCCCGGTAAAACATTCATCGCAATTATTGAAAATTCCTATCCGCCAATACGTTACTTCTGAGATAAATGTTTACATTGAGGACAATAACTGGCTTTTTTAGAGAGAGTTACGACGTTCTCTTTCAATTATTTTCGCTAACGCAGCACATCCTTTTTGTCATCCGACGTCTTACCACCGCCACCGCAAACGCAAAATAAGTAAACAAGTCGTAAATAAGGACATTTTTTAACGACGCAAATTAAGTGTGTATTAATTGATATTCATCAATTTTGAAGAGCTGAATTTGCCAGCTTTTGGTAAGAATCTGATGAAGTGCACAAATACCCACTGTTTTTGTACACTAATTTTTACGTCACAAGGTCATCGTGTAATCAGAGGGTGATATTGACTTCGCGTTTCATCGCCAGACCTCCAGTACGACCGAACCAAAATTATTCCAGTACATCCCTGAAATATCATTCGCAAAGACCACTAACTCACCGCTGCGAGGCGCAATCCAGCCGTTATTTAGTCGGGCACCGTCACCAATCACAAACATGGTATCGGTTGATTTATCGATAGTGCCAATTAAGGTAAACCAGGTCGCCGGATCGTGGCGGCACCGCAGCCAGATTCGGGCAAAATTCAGATAGTCGACGGTGTAACCGTTCGCATCACAGCAATGGCTCATATCGCACCACTTACCGGTGACACAAAAAAAATACCTGACGCCCTGCTCAACAAACAGATCCGTCTCAGCCCATTTATCGCGTGAGCGAATTTGGGTTCGCTTCACTCGTCGTGAAGCCAGCGGCGGAACGTACATTCGATCAACCATACATCATCACCTTTGCGCAAACACCGTTATGCAGGTACAGAAAGCCGCTCGTGTAAAACGATGACGAACCGGAGGGAAGTAACACTAATTTTTATGAACTCTGTGCTCGCGCTCCATAACAGGAAAGTCGTAGTCAGCGCGTGCAGTTTCATACCTTTCATTGACCTGGCGCGATCGCGCCTACAGATGCTCCGTCCATTTACTGAACCGCGACTGGGGTTGCCCCCTGGCGTTGATGGCACGACCATCCGGCAACCAGCGCTCGGGGTCGTGGGCCAGACGACCGTGGACATAGCGTTGTCGCAGGGCGCAGGCGCCATCGGGGTAGAACTGTTCACTCTGTTGATGACGCAGACCGTCCTGCCACTGTTCGCGCATCTGCATCTGCCCGGACGGATAAAAGCAACGGCACTCACCGTGCAATTGCCCTTCCCGCCAGTGCTCCTCACGGATCAACACGCCCTCTTCGCTGAAGTAGCGCGCCACGCCCTGCAACCTGCCGTGATGATATTCCTGTTGCATTGCCAGTTGACCGTTGGGGTGCCAGCTTTCGGTGACGCCGTGCAAAACACCCTGCTGATAATTCATCGCCATCAGCCGACGCCCATGATCCTCAATATGCATCTCGCCACAGAGTTGGCCGTCCGTCAGGCCAGCCTGTAGCCGGGTGGTGTCCTGCTGATAGTCCAGGCGCTCACTCATTAGTTGATCTTCACCATCCCACCCTTGAGCGTCAGCATCCCGCCGCCCTCCACGGTCTGCATCGCGCTGGCTTTGCTGGTCAGCGTGGCTTTCGCCTCCTGGCTAATCGTTGCGGCTTTCTGGGTGAGCGAACTCTTCGCTTCGCTGGCGATACTGGTAGCATCAAGATTCAGGCTCGCGGCCGCACTGGCTTTCAGATCCGCCCCGCTCTTCAACGTCAGCGTTTTACCGCTCTCCAGCGTCAGCGTGCCGCTGACCTTAATGGTCAGATTGCCATCGACGTTCAGCGTGTAGTTACCTTTGACCTTGTGCGTCTCATTGCCCTCAATCGCGTGTTCCTGATCGCCCTTCACCATCACGCTGCGCTTATCTTTGACCGTCAGCGTTTCGCTCCCCTTCTCAATGTTGACTGTCCGGTTACCCTGTTTCAGCGTGACCGTTTCATTGCCCTCTTCAACGGTGCGCGTGCGGTCGTTTTTCACGCTCTGAATGTCATCGTGACCGACTGTCGTTTTACTGTCGTTCAGCACGATAAGCTGGAAGTCCTTTTGCGCCTGCATCGCCAGCAGTTCGGCGTCTTTTTTGTCGTCAAAGCGCAGCTCATTAAACCCTTTTTCACTTTTTGTTTTAATCCCGGACTGGGTCTGATTCGCCGGAAGCGGATAGGGCAGCGCGTTGACGCCGTTATAGACGCAGCCGGTGACGAGCGGTTTGTCCGGCTCGCCGTCGATAAAGCTCACCACGACCTCCTGACCAACGCGCGGGATAAACTGTGTACCAAAGCCGTTGCCGCTCCAGGCGGTCGCCACCCGCAGCCAGCAGGAGCTGGTCTCATCACATTGGCCTTCCCGATCCCACGGGAACTGCACTTTTACCCTGCCGAGTTTATCGGTCCAGATCTCCTCGCCGTTTTTACCCACTACCGTTGCCGTTTGCGTGTGCATAAACGGTTTCGGCGTGCTGCTTTGCGGTCGATAGAGCGTGGCTTTCGGGATGGCGGTAAAGCGGTTGCGGTAACGTTCACCGTCGTAGTCATGGCTGACGGCGATGACCAGCCAGTCGCCATTCAACGCTTTGTCATCGTGATCGGTTAAGGTGAACCCGTGTCCGGCCACCAACGCCGCGCAGTCGCTTTCGCCTACCAGTTGTTTCGCCTGTGACGTCAGGGCATTGACCTTCCACGCCGCCAGCGCGTCGCCGTCGGCTTTGACGCTAAACCGCCCCGGATGCTGATAATGCACGCCGCCTTTCTTCTCACCCGCCTGCGAAAAGAGCGCGGCCTTCGGCTGCTCGTAGTTGAAATCGCTGGTCTGAAACCCTTGCGCGGTAGCTTGCAGGCGCAATGCCGCCGAACGAATCGCCCCGGTTTCCCGCTCACCGCTCTGCGCCGCCAGATACTTCACCTTTTTCTCGCCGGGGGTTGGCGGAAACGCGCTGTTGTCATCCGCCAGCACCAGCGTGTGTTTTCCCGCGACATGGGTGAAGAACCAGAAGATCCCCTCCTGTTCCAGCAGTCGCGACACAAAATTAAAATCGCTCTCGTTGTATTGCAGGCAGTACTCGCGCTTTGCCGGTTTGGCGTTGAGCTGAAATTTATAGTCAGTAAAGCCACCGTCCTTAAACACCTTCTCGACAATCTCCTGCGCGCTGAGGTTTTGAAAGACGCGATTATGGCTGGAGAGCGTCAGCCACCACAGCCAGGGACGCAGCACAAACTGATAGCGGTCGGCATTGCGCGTCGCGGGGAGTTGATGAATCTCGGCAATCAGCCCGTCATAGTCGGCGTTGTTGATGGTGGCGGTAAGATGGGTCGCCAGCGCGGTATCAAGCGTTAACGGCGCAGAGGTGGTTACGGTAACCGTGGCGGTGGTCAGTCCGTTAAGTTGAGATTCAGTATAAACGGTCGCGGCAGTCAGGTCGGTAAACGCCGGGGCGGTGAGTTTGATAAGGGGGGTGTCAGACATCGGGAAATTCCTTTTATTTTTTGCCGATAGCGGATTGCCGGGTGGCGGCTACGCCTTACCCGGCCTACAAAAGCAGTTGACGTTTTTATTCCGGTGATACTGTGCTTACACTGTGCTGTATTCTTTCAAAATAAACCCCTTGCCCTCACAAAGAGTCCATTTTTCACTCCGTGTCGGTTCAAGTATTTTCTTAATGCTGTGATCCGAAGAGATAAATCCCAGGCGATCATAAAAATTCCCGCCAGACATATCCGTAAGCATTAATTTTCCCATATACCCAAAATCGGATGAAAAATTGACGGCATGCTGAATCAGCGCCAGCCCGACTCCCTTTGTACACGGATGAGTGCAAACATCTTCAACTTTAAAGCATTTTTCATCTTTGTTGTCAGACAAAATCATCAGCCCTACCACACCAGCCACGCCCTCATAGTCAGTGACGATAAATTTTGTTCCTGCCGTTTTATATTCATCAGCAATCCGTTGCGCACTTTCTATTCTTTCTTTTGATACCGTTTTTGCCTTTAATAAAATATCCATCGCGGCAATAAAAGACCTGGCGCTGGTATCATAGGCATCCGGATCAACACGACTAATTCGCATTTTGAGACCTCCCGTCTATCTATCGCCCATCATCACTTCCCCAACCACCAGGTTTTCCACATCCCTGGCCCCTGCGCCCTGGCATTTCTCCATAACGCGCGCGATCAACCCCTCATCCATAGTTAACCGCTCCCCCGTCGCCACTAAATACCGCTGCGCTAATTTCTCCAGCTTCGCCAGCACAATGCCCTGCAATATTTCTTCATCTAAAGCGCGATAGGCCACCGTGGTCATTCGCGCTAAAAACGCCGGACGAAAATGACGTAACAGCGCCTCTCGCAATTCTTCGTTAAACCGCTCGCTATTTAATTCAGAAACTGGCGTCTCCAGAATCAGTTCCGCCCCGATATTGCTGGTCGCCAGCATCACTGTATTTTTAAAATCAACAATCAGCCCGGTGCCGTCTTCCATTAGCCCTTTGTCGAAAACGTTATAGAACGCCTCCAGCACATCCGGATGCGCCTTTTCGATCTCATCCAACAGCACCACCGAATAGGGGCGACGGCGCACGGCTTCGGTTAATGCCCCACCGCTGCCGTAGCCGACGTAACCCGGCGGTGCGCCTTTGAGCTGGCTGACGGTGTGTGCTTCCTGATACTCGGAAAGATTAATGGTGATGAGGTTACGTTCACCGCCGTACAGGGCGTCGGCCAGCGCATACGCGGTTTCGGTTTTGCCGACGCCGGTTGGCCCCACCAGCAGGAACACGCCGACCGGCTTCTGCGGGTCGGTCAGGCCGCTGCGATACGCGCGCAAGCGCTGAACGATGGTTTCCAGCGCCGCCTGTTGCCCCATCACCCGTTCACTCATCCGCTCGACCAGCGTACGCAGGGCGTGGGCTTCATCGGTCAGCATCTGCCCGAGCGGGATCCCCGTCCAGCCGCTAATCACGGCGGCGACGGTGGCGGCATCCACGCAATCGGCCACCAGTGGCACTTCCTCGCGCAGCTGTGCGGCAGCGGTTTCCAGCTTGCCAATCAGCGCCGCGCATTCCACCAGTTGCTGCTCCAGTTCTTCATCATCTTCATCGAGCCGTTCGCTCAGATTCAGCATCCGCTGACGGGCGGCGAGCAGTTCGCCGACCCGCTGGCGCTCATCCTGCCAGCGCCCTTCCACTTCCCGCGCCTGAATCTGGAGTTTCTCCGCCTGCACCGCCAGCTCGCACAGCCGGTCGTGATGATCGACACCCACCAGCAGTTCGCGATTCAGCCGCAATCCCTCTTCATCGATCGCCGCCCGTTGCTGGCGGATCTCTTCGAGCGCGGGCGGCACATCATGCTGCGCCAGCGCCACGCGCGCGCAGGCAGTGTCGAGCACGCTGATGGCTTTGTCCGGCAGTTGTCGTCCGGAGATGTAGCGCTGCGACAGGCGCACCGCTTCGCGGATCGCACTGTCGAGGATCTGTACGCCATGATGCGCTTCCAGCTTATCGGCGACCGCCCGCAGCATCACCACCGCGCGATGCTCGTCCGGTTCTTCAATCTGGATACGCTGAAAGCGCCGGTCCAGCGCCGGATCCTTCTCGAAATATTTTTTGTACTCCTGCCAGGTCGTCGCCGCGATAGTGCGCAACTCCCCTCTCGCCAGTGCCGGTTTCAGCAGGTTGGCGGCGTCGCTGCCGCCCTCTGTACCGCCCGCGCCAATCAGCGTGTGGGCTTCGTCGATAAACAAAATGATCGGCTGCGGGGATTTTTTGACCGCATCGATCACCCCTTTCAGCCGCTGCTCAAATTCGCCCTTTACGCCCGCGCCGGCCTGTAGCAAGCCAAGATCGAGCGCCAGTAGCGCCACGTCGCGCAGCGGCGGCGGCACGTTGCCTTCAGCGATGCGTCGCGCCAACCCCTCGGCAACGGCGGTTTTCCCCACGCCTGGCGCGCCGACCAAAATCGGGTTGTTCTGCCGACGACGCAGCAGAATGTCGATACACTGGCGGATCTCGTTGTCACGACCGATGATCGGGTCGATCCGTCCCTCGCGCGCATCGCGGGTCAGGTCGTGGGTAAACTGATCCAGTACGCCGCTGTCATGGTCTGGGCGATCGTCAGACTGCGGCGCATTTTGTTCCTCCACGGAAAGTCGACACCAGTTCCGCCACTGGTTTTCCAGCGTCATGGCCTGGATGCCGAGCAACAACGGCATCCCCTGCGCCAGTTGGCTACGCAGTCGTTCGCGGGTCAATAATGCCAGCAGCAATAACGCCGAACGCACCTGCGTAAGACGTTGGAAGGTCGCCAGCAGAATCGCCCCTTCCAGCAGTTCCACTAACTGGACGGAAAAGACCGGCATGCGCGTACAGCCGGTTTTAAACTGCGCCTGCGTGCGCTGAATCTCTTCACGCAGCCTGTCCGCAGGGATCGCCGCTTCGCTAAGGCAACAGGCCAGATCGCCCTGTTCCTCATCCAGCAGAGCCAGCAGCAGATGTTCCGGCTCAACAAACCAGTGTCCCTGCGCCCGGCTCCGCTCAGCCGCCTGCTCCAGCGCGCGAAAGCAATTCGGGTTCAGTCGCTGTACCAACGCTTTTAAATCCATGTTCATCCTCCCTGAAAAACAGACGACAGCAACACGGCGGCGCTTTGCGCCCCTGTAGCTGTGCGGTACGCCCCAGGCGCGGAGGCCGCGCGCGGGACAGATGCGTGTCGAGCGTCAACGTCCCACGCATCACCAGTTCCAGTGAAATCGCGGCGCCAAACCAGAGGCGTCCGGCCAGGCTCAGCGTGGTGAAGCCTTCGCCACCGGGTAAAAATGAGCGCCACTGCGCGGCATTGCTGGCGATCAAATGGATCCGGATGCCCGCGTGTTGATGCCAGGCATGGCGGCCTGCCACGCTGTTGCGCCCCAGCCGACAGCCGGTGCGGCTCTGCGCGTCGGCGGGCAGCGCCTGCCAGCGCCCCACAAACTCCTCCACCGACACGGTGATGTTCATCATCGCCGCCGCCAGTGCAACAAATCCTGCGCCACTGCGCCTGCGGTTTGCCAACAGACCACTTTGGATCAGCGATAACGGCACCTGCGCCGGACGCGCCCTGGTCAAAAAACCAGACAGCGCCTGTATGAGCTCGCCCCCTGCCGCCTGCTCTCGTCGGGCATACGGCGTCGCCAGCCGATATACGCTCCGGCTCCGGCAGTCGTGTTCAATCATCCGCTGCTCAAACAGGTTGAGGAAATCCTGTGCCGCCTGCGGCAACGCCTCCAGTCCGTCGTAGGGTAAAACGCCGTCCGCGCCGCCCAGACCGAGGCTTCGCACCTGTACGCGCGCCCCCTGTAAACGGCCAATCTCCGCCGGGGCAAAGGTCAGCCCCAGCTCACCGCGAAGTTCAGGCGACACGCCGCTCAGTTCGAGCAACCGGACGCATTGTTCCAGCGAAAAGCGCCAGGGTTCGCGCCGTAGCTGCGCTATCACACTATCGGCAGGGTGGGATCGGTATCGCGCCATAGCGGGATCTCCTCGCTGTCATCCTGCAACACGGTATGCACAAAGCAATTCGCCGTAGCGTTACGCGCCAGAAAACGGGCGATAATCGCGGCAAAAAGCAGGCGACTGCTGGCGGTGAACGCCTGAGGATCCAGCGTCAGCGTGACCCGAATGCCGTTACGCCAGCCACGCCACGCATCGCGGCCAGAATGCTCGCTGACCCGCTCACAGCGCATCGCACGGATGCCGTCGATCTGCTGCCAGACCGCCGCCGATTCTCCCGAAGAGGCATACAAAGAGAGCATCTCTTTCAGTGACGCCAGTGACTCCTCGCTTTCGGTCAGCGACACATGATTGAGCACCAGTGAGGAAACCAACTTCCAGCGTGCGTTCCGCTGCCTTACGGACTGACCCGGATTCGTCGGCGTGCCCAACAAACACACCTGCGCTATCGGCCCCGGAAACTCAAAGGCCAGCGGGGTTCCTGCCGCCAGCGACGGCGCGCGCTCACCGTTGGTGCACAGAAGCGTTGCCGTCAGCGTGGACGATTCATCGGCGGCAAAGGGATCAAAACGACTGTCCACCAGCGTCAGCCAGAGATCGTTCTCCTGACGATAATGTCGCCGCGCATGCCAGAACCAGCGGGCATCAGCATGCTGCTGCGCGCCGTAATAGGCCGGCACCGGCCAGGCGTCATCACGTCGGCTCATCCACAGTTGCACAACGCGGTAGATTTGCATCTCTTTGTCGTAGAGATCGGCAACCAGCCGGTATTCGCTGTGTGTGTGCCCGACGGGCAGCGGTTCCGAGGTTCGCGTAAACAGATTCACCACCGGTACGCAGTCGAGACGCACATCGTCCCGCGTCAGATGCAGCGCCATGTCCGGAGCGCGACGAAAAGGAATGCAGAGCGTTATCGTGTCGCCGTCCTGATCCTGCGGGATCGGCAAATCGAAATACATCAGCGCCTGCGGGCAGTGCATCCAGGCGCTCAACGCCAGCCCGCTGGACTCAACGCCCGGCTCGCTCGCCAGCAGGTGTTCCGCATTTTCGAGCCCTACGGGTTGTGGGCGCTCTGGGCCTATCGAGTGGGCATAGAGCAGGTCGAAAAGCGCGGCGTTAATCTGCGAAGCCCCCGCAAGGTAAATGCGCAGCGTGCGCATCGCCAACGTGGAAAACTGCCAGGGCGATAAACAACGAAGGCGAATCGACAATGCGCCCCGCGCCTGGCTTAACCCGCACGCCTGACGAGCCGCGCTCGCGTCGAGCCAGGTGAGGTCATCGATCACGACCGGCCACAGCGTATGCTGCAATGCAGTGCGCCACCAGACCGTTTCGCCCTCTGCCGTCAGTGCGTACAGCGGCGTACCGGCGGGCAGCGTGTAGCCCTGGGTCAGATCGCCCGCCAGCGGATCGGGCGTAAAGCGGGCGGTGGCAAATGAGGGATAGGGTCGCAGCAGATGCGGGGTGAGCAGTTCCAGAAGCGATTCGCTCAGTTCGCTAAACCCCTCGTCCAGTCGCTGGTTCAGGCGCGCGCTTTGCAGCGCGAACCCTTCCAGCAGCCGTTCAACGTGCGGGTCAGGACAGTCAAATTCGCTTAACCGCAGGCGGGCGGCGATCTTCGGATGCTGGCGGGAAAATTCACCGCTGGCGGCACGCAACCACCGGAGTTCCTGCAAAAAATCCTCCAGCAACCTGTCGTCCATCGTTCTCTCCTGTTGGCGTTACCACCAACGACCATTTCGATATGCCAGGTCCAGCGCCAGCAGCGCATCGTCATCCCTCAGTTGCGCTTCGAGATGAAGTGCCAGCGTGGTGTGGCGCGCCTCTTTGACACTCACCGTCAACGCTTTAATACGGGGTTCAAGATGCAAAATCGTGCGTCTGAGCTGGCGACAAAACCAGTCGAGCACCCGATCATCATCCGCATGGATGCCGTGCCATTCGGGCACGCCCCAGGCGAGCAGCGCGGGGAGTGACGCGGCGTCTTTCGGCGCACGGCTGTTGAACAACCTGCGCAGTTCCCGGTAGACCGACTCGCGAGGTGAGAGAGTCTCATCCGCCAGCCTGTCGAGTAGTGCAACCGGTATGGAGGCGCTCATCATCAGCTCCCTTTCTTATTCATCGTCATATCCCAGACCGAAGAGCTGGTTCCCTGCTGAGTCCCCTCCGATTTCTGCGCGGTAATTTCCCATTTGATTTTGGTGAAATTCAGCGACATCGTTTCGACCGGTTTTCCGCCGGACCCGCCGCTTACGCTCAGGTGAGAAATGATGACATTGGTCAGGGTGTAGACGATAAAAGGCAGCATTTTGCCGTCATCATTGCGGCACAGCGTCAGCTTTGCTTCTTTGATCATTTTGCCGCTACAGCAGTATTCGTTGAGCACCGGGGTGGCGAGATCGACAAACTTGGTCAGCGACATCTCCCCTACGTGCGCGCGCCCGGAGGTGCGCTCGGTGTTGCTGACATCGTTGGTCACCTGCATCGCCACGTTGTGGCTGAAGGACATGATCTCAATCTGATCGGTAAAGCCATCAGCCTGACTTTCACCCTTGATATCGTCCAGTTTTAAAAAAATAGCATCCATGATTTATCTCCTTTTAATCAGGCAACTGCCGGTGGCGGCAGCTCAGCAACCAGACGAATTGAAGTGGTCAACTCTTCCAGTTGGAAATGTGGGCGCAGAAAAACGACGGCCCGATAAACACCCGGCTTACCGGGAACGTCACTGACGTCAACCCGCGCTTCGCGTAGCGGGTAACGGGCTTTGATCTCCTGCGGCGCGCTGTCGCGCAGCAGAACGTAGTCGGCAATCCAGTTATTGAGATAGCTTTCCACCTCGTCGCGGCTCATAAAACTGCCGACTTTGTCGCGCATAATGACCTTGAGATAGTGAGCGAAGCGGGAGGCGGCAAGGATGTAAGGCAGCATCGCGGAAATGCGCGCGTTGGCGTTAGCTTCCGGCGTGTTGTAGATCCTCGCCTGATTCGTGGTTTGCCCGCCAAAAAAAGCGCCCGTGTTGCTGTTCTTCTTGTGGCACAGGGCAACAAACCCCAGATCGTTCAGCTCTTTCTCCCGGCGATCGGTAATGGCAATCTCCGTTGGGCAGCGCAAACTGATATCACCGGAAGGCGTGCTGAAGGTATGCGCCGGAAGATCTTCCACCAGCCCGCCGCCTTCCGCACCGCGAATCGCCGCGCACCAGCCGTACAACGCAAAGGCATCGGTGATTCGGTTTGCCAGCTTCCACGCCGCGTTGCCCCACAGGTACTTACTGGCATCCAGACCGTTGACGTCCTCAACAAAGTTGACCCCTTCCACGGGTACGGTATCCGGGCCATAGGGCAAGCGCTGCAATACATGGGGTAACACCAGCGTCACATAGCGGGACTCATCGCTTTCACGAAATGCCCGCCATTTGATCAGCTCAGCACTTTCGAAGATCTTCGCCAGATCGCGCGGCACGCCCAGCTCAGCAAACGATCCCATATCAAACAGACGTGGACTGGCCGCAGCAATAAAGGGAGCATGCGCCGCCGCCGCGACCTGCGAAATTTTCTCCAGCAGCGCCACGTCCTGCGGATGGCGACCAAATTCATAATCGCCGACCAGCACGCTATACGGGTTGCCGCCAAAGGTGCCGTATTCATCTTCATACAGCTTTTTGAACAACGTGCTTTGATCGAACTCCACCGCTTTTTCGAGGTCGTTTTGCAGCTCTTTACGCGAGACATTGAGCAGGCGCAGCTTGAGTCGGGAACTGGTCTCGGTGTTCATCACAAACTGATGAAGCCCGCGCCAGGACGCCTCCAGCCGCTGCATGTCCGGATGATGTAGCACCTCATTAAGCTGAGCGCTGATGAGCGCGTCAATTTGTGCGATACGATGGTTGATCATGGCGACCGTGTCGCTTTCCACCGCCATGCCTTCATCAAGGATCTGCGTCGCCAGTTCTTCCAGCATGTCGCGGGCGTAGGTCTGCTGCAGTTCATCGCGCGCCATGCGCCCTTCCTGAATGATGCGATCCAATACGCTCAGCGTGACCGTTTGCCCGCCCGTTTCAGCCTGTTCCTGAACCGTTTCCATTGTTCGTTCCTCTTCGGTTACGCGTTTTCTGCCGGTTTGTCTTCCGTTATTGGCCGTAACGCCTGAAGTTCAGCGTTGTCATTGACCACCTGCTGGAGCAGAGCATCCAGATCGTCGTTACCATCCAGTTTGGTCAGCAGATCGCGCAGGCGCTGGCGAGCCAGAAACAGACGCTGAAGGGGTTTCACTTGATCAATAATGTTAAGCGGAGAGAAATCGTCGATGGTTTTGAAATGAAGCTCGATGTTGAATTTGCTGTCATCATTCGCCAGCCGATTTTCCACCTGGAGCGCCAGGCGAGGTGCGATCGACGCGAGCACATCATCAAAGTTATCACGATCGATATCGACAAACCGCCGGTCACGTAGCTTTTCAGGCGGAGAGGCTGGCTGGCCGGATAAATCGGCTAAAATACCGACAACAAGAGGCAATTCCTTTTTTTCTATTGCTCCACCCGTTTCCACGTCATAGGTAATTTGTACCCGTGGAGGTCTAATTCGACTGAGTTTATGTTGAATACTCTCTGCCATAACTTGTCCTTTTTCACAATAAGAATCCCTGGTGCAACCTTGCGTGCACCTTTATTTGAAAACGTTATTTCAGAAAATCAATCGCCATTATAAAAAACACAATGGAAAATAAATATCAACCAATTTTTGTTTTCAGGATAGGAATCTTCCTAGTTGATCAATATCACATATATCGAATAATAACGTTATTATTCAACACCATATAAAAAAGTAGATGATGGGGTGAATATTCCATATGGTATATTCACTCTACGGGCATACTCTATTTTCACCTGTTTATTTAATGATTAACGCCGAATAATGATTTAAATCAACTAAACAAACCTCACCATTAATTATTTTCTTAAGGAGGAT
The DNA here is from genome assembly GCF_000981805.1 of Citrobacter amalonaticus Y19. NCBI lineage: Bacteria > Pseudomonadati > Pseudomonadota > Gammaproteobacteria > Enterobacterales > Enterobacteriaceae > Citrobacter > Citrobacter amalonaticus. The sequence continues at coordinate 3,575,271 of NZ_CP011132.1, forward strand.
ATAAAAGGAATTTATATGACTAACGGCAGAAGCCATTTGGCCAGAATAATATTTATTACTTGTTTAGCATTACTTAATAATGGCTGTTCATTCTGGTCAAATCAGGTGGAATTAAAGACGGTGGTCATTGATACCGTCGCGGACGCTAATGATAACACCCCTGTCGCCGTGGATATTGTCGCCATTGCCGATGCCTCGCTTGTGCCTGTGGTACAGACGCTGTCGGCAACGCAGTGGTTTAACGCCAGAGCGCAACTGCAGCGCGACTACCCTGGCGGTTTACAGGTGTGGTCTCTGGAGCTGGTTCCCGGCTCCCGCTTTATCGCTGATGACAATCCGCTGAGCGGTGTCCCGGCAGAAGCCACGCTGCTGTTCGCCCGCTATCGCAGCGAAGGCGAGCACCGCCTGCGACTGGACAATATCACCGCCCTGCATCTGCGACTGATGACGGACGAGGCGGTACTGGCTCCTGAACAAGGAAAGTAATATGACGACAATTCCGGCAATGGTCTGCTGGTATGAAGGGATGGCGATGCTGCCGCAGCATTTCCAGTTACAGTCGCTGCGCCATGACGCCCTCGCCGCCGCGCTTGCAGGTCATGCTAACCCGTGGTTCTGGGGTGTAACCCATCTGGAGGTTGACGATGCCGCGCTTTGCGCCGGCACTCTGCGACTCTTACGCCTGACGGCGATCATGCCCGATGGCTTACCCATTGACTACGATGTCCAACGCGATCCGCCGCTGGAATTTGACTGCGCTCGCCTGCTTCCGGCCGCCGCTGACAGCGAACACACGCTCTGGCTGGCGCTACCGTCGGCAAACCGCGGTGGTCAGTGGCAGCCGTTTACCACGCGCTTTCGTTCCGTCACCAGCGCGCCGCTGCCCGATTTAACCAGCGGAGAGTTTCCCGAATCCATTGCCAGCTGGCGGCCCGCACCGCGTCTGGTCAGTCGGGATGAACGCGCCGATCTCCTCTGCCTGCCGCTGATTCAGGTGGTCTACACCGAAGGGGGATTTCGCCGCAACGACTGGTTTCCCCCGTCGCCGCAGGTGATTGAGGGCAGCACGCTCTGCCGACAGACTCGTGAGCTTTGTTTGCTGGCCAGAGAAAAGATCCTGTTTCTCAGCCGTGAAGCGCAACTTGCCAGGCAGAACGACAAGACTCACAACTGGCTCTGGCTGACGCTTTGCCTGCAAAGTATTCAGGGCGTGCTACCGCTGCTGGAATGTCTGGTAAACAGCGGGAAGCCCCATCCGGCGGATCTGTTTCGCGCGCTGTGTTTGTTCTGCGGTCAGACCGCTATCCTGACGCCGGATAAACCCTTACCCTGGCTACCCGGTTTCGACTACGAAAATATGCAGCCCGGATTTACCGCGCTGTTTACGCTGCTGCGCACGCAACTGGCACATATCCACCGCCGCCGACTGCGGCTGAATTTTACTGCCGGGGAAGACGACTTCTCCCTGGCGCTGCCTGACGGGATACGCGCGGGCGAGCAGGTAGTGATAGGTATCCTGATGCCTGACGGCAGCCCGCTGTCGGCGGCTGACTGGTTACAGGCGTCGCTGATTGCCTGCCAGCCGTTTCTGCCGATCTTACGCCGCCAGCGCATGCACGGCATGTCCGTCGCACCGCTTGCGGCACAACAGCGAACGGAGTGGGAAACCGACAGCACCATCGCACTGTTTACCCTCACACTCACCACGCAATGGTTTGAACACGACGCCCCGCTGGTCATTGCCCCACTGCATGAGACCAGCGTCAGGCCTGAGCGGATCATGCTCTATCGGCAGGAGGCGCAACATCATGCCGATGGCGACTGACATGCCCGCAAGCCGTCTGTTTGATACGGTTTTTACCCGCTGGCTGGCGCAATTTGAACGCTGGAAAACCAGCACGCTGGCACCGGAAATACTGTATCAACAGGCGTTCGACTGGAGTAATCAGGCCGTCGCGGACTACGCGCAGCGCCTGAACCGGGAGTTAGGCAGCCCGTTTCAGGCGCAGATCGATGCCGCCGTGTATGCACTGGTCGCGCTGATTGATGAAACCGTACTCTACACGCCATGGCCTGCGCACCTTCAGTGGCAGGCGTGTCCGCTGGAATATCACCTCTGGCAAACGCATCGTGCGGGGGATGAAATTCCACAACGCATTCAGCGCCTGCTCAGTGAACGTCAACCGGGCCAGCGCGATGTCGCCGCACTCTATTTACGCTGCCTGACGCTGGGCTTTGGCGCCAACCGCGACGCGTTCAATGAAACGGCGCATCAGGAGACCTGCCGGTTACTGTGGCATTTTGCTTTTCAGCAGGCCCCCCAGGACGATGACATTGCCGCACGCCTGAATGCCGACTCGCTGGGGACGCCGCTGCAACTGCCTCCCCGCCGCCGTCTTCCCGATCACTCCCGACTGCATCTGGTCGCGCTGATCGTGCTGCTGGCGCTGTTATTGCTGAGCCAACATCTGTGGCTGGGCCTCGAAGAGGCCATTGGCGTGAATACGCTACCGACCTTTTCCGCAACGCAGCTTTGCGCGGAGGAGACGCCATGATGCAGCCGTGGCTGTCGCTTGCGATCGTTGTGCTGGTACTGCTGGCGATCACGCTCTGGTGCGTCTGGTGGCAATGGCAATATCGCAACGACACCTTTATCCGCGCGCAAAAGGAGATCCAGCGCGCCAATGGCGGACAGGATCCTTACGACAGCACCCGGATCCTGATGCTGGGTAACGAGGAGGACAACCGTCTGCTGTGCCGCACCTGGTCATTAACCGACGGTACAGAGTCCTGGTTCGGGCAGTGGTGGTTTGATGCGCAGTGCAGCCTGCTGTGCGTGTCACATTCACTGCAAACCACGGAGAAAAAACGGCTTATCCGACAGAACGACTGGCAAAAGATGGTGGCGGCACTGGTGAAAAGTCGCCCTCAGCGCCCGCTGGATGCGCTGATCCTGACGCTTCCGCTCGCGGATTTACAGGAGGATGCATACGCTTATCTGTCAGAACGCTGCCAGCAGATCCAACAGGTGTGCGGCCTCAGCCTGCCTGTTTATCTGTTAATCAGCGGTATGGAGGCGCAGGATGGCGTGCGGACGCTGCTGCGCCAGCTCCCGCCCCAGGCTCAGGGAAGCGCCATCGGGAGTGCGATTTCGTGTCCCCGGGAGGCCGTCTGGAAACCGCAGTGGATTGACGATGCGCTGGAGAACACCCGCTTCTCACTACGCCAGGCGATCACTGAACTCGGCGCGCTCAGTGGCAGCACGCCAGCATCGCTGTTTCGCCTGCCGGAGTTTTTTCCGTCGCTGGCACCGGCGCTGCACGCCGGTTTCGACAAGCTTCTGAGCAGCAATGCCCGCGATGAACCGCCGCTACTGCGTGGGATCTGGTTTGTCGCACATCACATGGTGGGCGAAAAGCCGCAAATGGCGTTCTGCCAGTCTCTTCTGCACGACAAAATCATCGCGGAACGGGGGCTGGCGCTGCCGGTGCGCCGCCTGCTACGGCTTAATCTGCGTCGTCATTTTATTGTCCTCGCGGGATACAGCGCGCTGTGCATCGTCTGGCTGGTCGTGATGCTCTGGCGCTGGCCGTCTCAGCATGCCAACGCACTGTTGCTGCATAACCAGTTGCAGAGCCTCGCGACGCAAATTGCCCCCAGCGATACCCCAGGTGAACGTGCTGCCGCGCGATACTGGCGGATGGTGAATGACGTCCCGCAGTGGCATTTCCGCTCGCTCATCTGGCCGGGATCGCTGTTCAGCCGGACTGACAGCAAACTGAGCGAGACCTTTCATAACGTCACGCTGAGCAGCCTGCTGGCACCGGCGATGAACAACATCTGTCTGCAACATCAGAGCGCGACGCGCGGCGATGGCCTGCGCGAGCGGGACGATCTGCTGGCGGAAGATCGTTACCGGCAGATCCTGTATTTACTCGAGCAGACGAAACAGATGGAGACCCGCTATCTGCCGTTGCTGCAACTGACACAGGTCAAACGCCCCACGGTGCAGACGCTGGCCGAAGTCTCTTCCACCGTCTGGGGGAGCAACGTGGAAGTGGCTGCCCTGCCCGCCACGTCTGAGCTTAATGAGATGCTCGCCACACTCCCCGTTAGCCAGATGAACCTGCCCGATGCCAGCGAACTGACCCAGCGCAACAGCGAACAGTTTACCCGCGAGACCCGGCGCTGGCTGGCGCAAATCTACGATAACGCCAGTCTGGAGACCTATGCCGGGCAGCTTGACGAACTGCTGCTGACCTTCAGCAGTGACGAGGAGATCAACGCGGATGTCGTGCGCCTGCTGATGCGGCAGATCAGTCGGCTGCAAAACGCCCTGACCACGCTCAATAGTCTCAGTCAGGACGCGGCGCACTCCCCTGCGCGGATTGCCCTGGACACCTTGCTGACTCAGGCGCAGGCGCTGCGCCTGCTCGACCGGACGACCATTCACGATCTGCTCAACGATGAGAAACAACTCCGTCAGCGGTTGATGCTCCAGATTGACCGCTCCCCACTGCATTTTTCCACGCTGACCGCGCAATCCACAGAGGGCGAGTTTCATGTCTCCCCCGACATTCTGGCGCTGCAAAAAAGTTTACGCGATCTGCTGAATCAACCGTTCTGGCAGCGAGGCGCGGGGCTGCCGCTTCCTCAGAGCCCCGGCTATCCTGGTGATCCGCAGCTTCAGCAGGCTGCAACGCTGTTTGCCGGCTATCAACGCTATAGCGAACAGCTCCCTGACAGCCTCTGGCGCCCCCGGCTCAATGAACTGGCGCAGAATGCCGTCGAACGCGCCATTCGTCAGACGCTCTATCGCGGCGTCCCCACCACTGCACCGGCGCGAGAGCTCGACACCGGGAACGCCGATCGCGTCATCGCGGCGCTGACGCAGATCAATCGCCCGGCCCTCGCCAGCGCGTTGCGCCAGCAGGTTGCCGCACAGATCATTGCGCGGGTAAACGATGAAGGCGGCGCACGCCTGCCCGACATCCGCCCGCCGTCGGTCAGCGCTGCGACACCGGAGCAGGCGCAAGCGAGCGGACAGCAGGTGATGGGCTGGGCCGCCGCCCAGACGGAGCAGATTTCCGCAACGCTCACCCGCTACCAGCAACCGATAGAATGGCTCAGCACGCAGCGTCCGTGGCTGAGCGCCGCGCAAAATCAGCAAATCGCCCGCTGGGTCAGTTCGCAGGAGACATTAATGCGTCTGCAACAGCAGGATCCCACCAGCGCACCGGCACAACTGCAAACCCTTGCCGCAACGTTACCCACATTAACCGCCCAAAATTGTCAGAGCGAACTGGCCTCGTTTCGTGCAGCGGGTCAGCAGGATTTTTACAGCGCCTCGCTGAACGCGTTGCTCAGCGCCTCGGTGCAAAATTGTCAGCAGCTACGCCAGCAGGGCAGCGTCGGTGTGGTGCAGAACATCTTCACGTTGTATAACAACTGGCTTGCCGGGCGTTTCCCTTTCACGGCGCGGCCCCATGCCCCGGATGCGGATGTGGATCGGGTTCGCGAACTGGCGTCGCTGCTGGCGAAACTGCCGCCGGAAACGCTCGCAGACCAACCCGCGCTGATTCGCCAGCTAGCCGCCGCACAGCCGTTGCTTTCCGCGCTGGTCTCGCCAGACGGCGTGGTGGTACGGGTGAACTGGCGGATGCAGCGCAATCAGGAAGCCGGTGCGGATCAAATTGTCGACTGGCAGTTAAGCGGGAATCAGCAGACCCTGACCTGGCCCGGTGGCGACAGCGCCGATCTGCACTGGCGCAGCGGCGATAACCTGACGTTCAGCCTGCGCTGGGCGGCAAATTCCGCGTGGCGTCCCGTGCAGGATGCCGCTGTCGTCGGCCTGAGCGTGGCGGGTGGCACCGCGCGCTGGCGCTGGCAAGGGGCATGGGCGCTGCTGCGCATGACAGACCAGCAGCGTGTCGGCGGCGCACTGGCGCAGCCTGTGCCGCTTCGTTTTTCACTGCCGGTGAGCGACGGACAACAGCGCTCGCGTACAACCGTCAATATCCAGTTTGCGTTACTGAATGCGCAAGACAATGCACCGCTGCCCTGGGTCATCCTGACTGAACAGGGATTTTCGGGAGAACATCAATGGAACAGATAGACGCGTTACTCATTCCCATTAGTCCGGACAGCCCTTGTGGGGAGTCCATCCGCTATTCGCCCGAGTTCGATCAACTGGTCAGCGCGCGCCAGGAGGACGATGAGTCATTGCCCACTGGCGTCTGGCAAAGCGCCCCCCGACGCGCCGACTGGGAGGACGTCGCCAGACTGGCCAGCCATCTGACCACCACGCGAAGTAAAGATCTGGTGGTAATGGCCTGGCTTGGTGATGCCTGGATCCGCTTGCACGGACTGTCGGCCTTGCCGCGCGCGCTGGCGCTGCTGACGTTGGCGCTGGAACATTACCCGGGAGAGTTGCATCCGCAGATTAGAGACGGGGATTATGATTATCGCGCCGCCCCGCTCAGTTGGGTGGCGCAGCATTATGCCGCGCTGGTTGCCGATACCCCACTGTTCGAGGTCAACGGCGAACGCATTACGCTCAACCAGTGGCAGCAGGGTCATCATCCCAGCCCACCGTTCAGCGAGGCCAGCCGCCCTGTTGCCGAGGCGCTGGCGACCAGTCTGCAATGGCTGCAGCGCCTGAACGCAGTCTGCCAGCACTGGCCGGATGCGTCCGCGCCCTCTTTTCACGTACTGGAACAACGAATCAAAACTTGCCAACAGGCGCTGGGCAACGCACCACCTGAAAACACGCAGATGGCGGCCGTCAATGAACCGCCGACGGTATCGTCCCCCGTCACTTTCGCCAGCCGCGAGGAGGCCTATCGGATGCTTCGCCAGGTTGCCAGCTATCTGCAACGCACGGAACCACACAGCCCGGTACCTTATCTGCTTGAGCGCGCCTGGGCCTGGGGACACACGCCTTTACCTGAGTTACTTCAGGAATTAATCAGCGGTGATGAATCCGCCCGCCGACTCTGGCGGCAACTGGGGGTGCTACCATGAGTTGTCCCGCCGTTTGTACCGGAGCCCTGATGCAGTGCTCGTTCGGCATTGCGCCCTCGACGCTGAACGTCCTGCCTGTCAACCGTACGCTGGTCAATAGCCTGCCGATGGCAAACATTATGGATAACCGACCGTTCGTCAACATTCTGCCCTTTGGCATGTGCAGCAGTATAGCGAATCCCACGGTGGCGGCGGCCACCGCCGCGGCGCTGGGCGTGCTTACCCCCATGCCGTGTATTCCCGCGACCGTTGCGCCGTGGGCGCCCGGTTCGCCAACGGTCATGGCCGGCAACGCCCCGGCACTGAATGCGCAGTCCAGACTTATGTGCGCCTGGGGCGGAGTGATTCAAATTAGTTTTCCGGGACAGATGACGACGGTGGTGAGTTAAACACGCGGACGGCGAAGTGCGGGTTAGCCCATGTGCTTACCCGCACTTCATCACGCCGGTTACCGGTAGTTGACCTTCATATTTTTCGACAAGGGTTCAATGACCGTGGAGACCAGAATAAAACACAGAACACAGAACCCGGTCATCGCCATGAACACCGCATCCCAGTTGTAAGCATCCAGAATAATGCCCACAATCAGCGGCATACACATTCCGCCTAGCTGTCCGCCCATGTTGATCACGCTATAAGCGATCGGGTAAATGTCTTTATTCGCCCGTCCCATCGCGTAGACCGAGTAAGCCGAATAGCCCAGCGACAGCATCAGCCCCAACAGGAACAGCATCAGCGACAGAACGATTTTGCTTTCCGGCGCATAAACCAGCGAGTACATGGTGAAAATCGTCGCCCCGGCACTGAGCAACATCAGCGGTTTACGACGCTTGTTCAGTACCCGGTCAGAAAGAACGCCGCCAATAAAGTTGCCCATTACCGTCCCGAGGAACGGGGCCGCTGCCAGTGCAGCAGAACTCGTCAGATCGAATCCGCGCTCGGTGATCAGATACTTGGGCAGCCAGGACATCAGCACGCTGACGATCCCCACCATCGAGAAGTACCCCAGCGCGACGCCGTAAATATCCCAGCAGCGGAAGACCTGCTTCGAACAGGACAGTTCTTCCACCTGTTTTGTGCGAATCAGCTTGTCGAGCCAGCAATAATTGAACTCTGGCGCGACCGGTGCAGCGGTTTCCTGGGTCGTCGCCGGAAGCTGTTCTTCGCGGATATAAGCGACTTCTTGCTCATTAACGAAGCGGCTTTCTTCCGGCTTATTGCGAACCATCAGATACCAGAAGATCGCCAGCAGCATGCCAGGAATAGCGAAGAAGACAAAGATATAACGCCATCCCCAGACGGTGATTATCCATGCGCACAGCGGTGGAACAATCAGCGGACCAAACTTGGATCCCGCCAGAAACAGCCCGGTCGCCGTCCCTTTCTCCTTCGACGGGAACCACTGGTTAATGGTCACCGTCGAGCCAATGACCACCGGCGACTCACAGACGCCCACCATAAAACGCAGGATCTTCAGCAGGAAAATGTTATTCACCACCCCCATCAACCCCGTGAACACGGAGGTTAATAACATCCCCATCGCAAAAGCATTACGCATCCCGAATTTCTTAATTAAATACCCGGCTGGGATCTGAAAAAATGCATATCCGGCAAAGAACAGGCTGATTAACAACCCGGCCATGGTATTCGATATTTGAAACTCTTCCTGTATAAACGGAATAGCAAAGCCGATATTCGCGCGGTCGGCGTTTGCCACGGTGTAGGTAACAAAGATAAAACTCATGACCCACCATCTGTAATGGGTCATCTTCGGTTTCCCGATATTATTATTCATCATGTTTGTTTCCGTTTCAGAGGTCAGATTTTTTCGCTGCAAAAATCAAATTCACTGTAGGTTCGGGCACGCGAAAGACTGCTCAACAATGTCGGCTCGATCGTGCTGCGGATAAGGTTTGCGATATCCAGCAGGTCAGGCAGGGAAATACCGGTATCGAGCCCCATTCGGTTAAACATATTCACCGCATCTTCGGTGGCAGCATTGCCGGCGGCGCCTGGCGCGAAAGGACACCCGCCCAGTCCACCGACGGCGGTCTCAAAGCGCGTGATGCCTGACTGGACGCCAGCAAACATGCAGGCCAGCGCCATGCCGTGGGTGTTATGCAAATGCAAACCAATGTCCATTTTGGGGAATTTCTGCTGGATCCCGCGCAGGACGGACAACGTCTGGGTCGGGTTGGCGACGCCGATGGTATCGCACAGGGTGATCGCCGAAATCCCGAGGTCATCCGCAAATTTGATCATATCCATCAACGTTTCACGGCTCGTCTCGCCAATGAACGGGCAGCCAAATACCGTCGCCAGCGACAGCGTGATGGTCATGTCCGTAAAGGTGTGGCGAATGTTATAGAGATCCTCCAGCGATTCGGCATGCGTGCGGTTAATATTGGCCTTGTTATGCGCCGGGCTGACCGACACGACATAGTTAATATTTTTAATGCCCGCCTCACTGGCAAGATTGGCTCCCTTTACGTTCGGTACTAACACGGAGGGAATAATATGTGGATGCGCGGTCAGAACATGCTGAATAACCTCACGGGCATCACGCATTTGTGGGATCGCTTTCGGGCTGACCATCGAGGTGATTTCCATTGCCCCAATACCCGCCTCGACCAGACGATCGATAATTTTTATTTTTAAATCGGTGGGGATAAACGTTTTGATATTCTGAAAGCCGTCTCTCGGTCCCACTTCCGTAATCTGGATAAATGTCGACATGGTGAAATCCCTTACAGAATGCCTGAACGAATGAGCTGCTCAATTTTTTCATCTGAATAGTTCAGACGTTCTTTAAGCACTTCGTAATTGTGTTGACCGAGCGTGGGCGCAGGCATTCTGATGGTTGCCTTGTTATGCGTGAATTTAACCTGATTGCCGGTCATGGTAATTTTCCCGGCGACGGGGTGCTCAATATCGACAAACATTTCGCGGGCACCGGCAATATGCGGATCCTGCGTCACGCGGTCGATGGTATTGATCGGTGCAGAAGGGATCCCGGCATCCAACAGCAACGTCACGATGGTGTCGATATCTAAATCGCGGGTCCAGCATTCGATTATTTCTTTCAGTTCGGCGTGGTGGGCGACACGGTCGAGGTTGGATTTAAATTTCTCATCCTCCAGTGCGCTGATTTGCAAGACGTGTTTCAGCAGACCGTATAATTTGTCGTTACCGCAGGCAATAATGACGTAGCCATCACGCGCCTGGAAAGAGTCATACGGATAAATCGCTTCATAGCGGTTACCAATACGCGTCGGAATACGTCCGGTATTAAGGTAAATAATGTTGATAATTTCCAGTGACGACACCATCGAGTCAACCAGCGCAATATCCACTTTTTCACCGACGCCGGTTTTCAGGCGATTAACGTAAGCGGCAAGTACGCCGATGGCGCAGCTCATTCCGCCAACCACATCGGCAATGGCTGTCCCGGTGCGGGTGGGCGGCGTATCAGGCCAACCGGTGGTGCTCATCAGTCCACTCATGGCCTGGCCGATAATGTCGTAGCCCGCGCGTTTCGAATACGGTCCGGTATGACCAAAGCCGGAAACCGCGCCGTAAATAATTGCCGGATTCACCTTGCGTAAATCCTCATAGCCGAGTCCCAGCTTTTCCATCACGCCCGGACGATAATTTTCCAGCACCACATCGCTGTCGCGGACTAAATCGAGGAATATCTGCCGACCTTCTTCCGATTTAAGATTCAGCGTCATCCCGCGCTTATTGCGGTTTAAATTCATGAAATAGGCACTTTCGCCATTAATCTGCGGCGCGTTGGCCCGTGAATCATCCCCTTTTCCCGGTAATTCGATTTTAATGACATCTGCGCCGAAATCCGCCAGCATCATCCCGCAATAGGGGCCAGCCAGTACCCGGGTTAAATCCAGAACGCGAACCCCGCTTAATACACCAGACTGTTTACTCATTCTTTCCCTCACTTTTTATTGGACAGTGCAACAAGGCTTCTCGCCTGTAGCCTGTGCAATCCAATATGCGTGCCAGAAATGAATGAAACAGAAACTAACATCATAACCAGATGATATTAATGATCTTATTAAACGTTGTTATTTATCTGATAGAGGAAGAAACGCCTTTCAATTTTGAAATCTATAACAGTTGTGATATTGATTTGTGATAGCCACAAATTTTATATGGTGATTTATGTCACATAAAACATTACCCAATCTGGCCCTGATTACCCCCTATCCGGCACTGGCCGCCGTGGTGACTGAACAATGCGCCGGTATTTTTAATTGCCATGTCTTTCACGGCAGTCTGGAAAAAGCGGCGGGGATCGCCCGCAATCTCGATCCTGATTTTTATGACATCATTATCAGTCGTGGCGGTACGGCGGACTATATCGATCGCGTGACTAAAATTCCCGTGGTGCGTATTCTCACCTCCGCGCTGGATTTACTTAAATCACTCACGCCACTGAAAAAACATCCGCATAAAATCGCCTTTTTTAATTATCAGAACTATTTATCGGACGTAAATCTGGTGGCGACGGCGCTGGAAGTGGAGATTGAAGAATTTATCTTTCTATCGCACGCCGATATGGTCGATAAACTCAAAAAATGCCGCGCGAGAAATTTCCAGACCGTCGCGGGAGGATTACCGGTCTCAGACACGGCGGAGCACTATGCGATGCAGGGGATCCTGATCGAAAATGGTCTGGAATCGGTGAATAGCGCCCTGCGCGAAGCGATGGCTATCGTTGAAACGACCCACCGCAAGCAGCAGGATATGGCACGACTGGAGATTATCCTCTCCTCGATTACGGAAGGGATCATCGTCACCAATGAAAATAACGAGATTCAGATCTTCAATAAATCCGCAGAAAACATATTTGGCCTGATGGCCACGCAGGTAATTGGTAAACCGGTGGATACCGTCATCAAAAATACGCGGATTAATCAGGTACTGCTGACAAAATCTGCCGAAATTCGGGAGATTATGGATCTGGACAACACCTCGATCATTACCAGTCGGGTGCCGATATTTCGTGGCACGCAGTGTATCGGGGTAGTGTGTTCGTTTACCGATACGCCGCAAATTCAAAAAGTGGAACGAATTATTCGCGGCAAGCTGATGAAAAAAGGCTTCACCGCCCGTTACCGGTTTGAGCATATTCTCACGCAAAATAAACACATGGAGTCGGTGATTCATCTGGCAAAAATTTATGCCAATACCCACTCCCCGGTGATGATTTATGGAGAATCCGGCACCGGCAAAGAGTTATTCGCGCAAAGTATTCATAACCAGAGTAAACGCCACCGGGGCCCTTTTGTCGCCATTAACTGCGCCGCCATCCCGGAAACCCTGCTGGAAAGCGAACTGTTTGGTTATGAAGGCGGCTCCTTTACCGGTGCACGGCGCGAAGGAAAAGAAGGTCTGATCGAACTGGCGCACCAGGGAACCTTATTTCTCGATGAAATTGGCGAACTGCCGCTGCCCATTCAGAGCCGTTTATTACGCGTCTTACAGGAATACGAAATCATGCGCGTGGGGGGAAAGGACATTATCCCTGTCGATGTGCGGATTATTGGCGCTACCAACCGCTCGCTGGAGAAAATGGCGGAAGAAGGCTCGTTTCGCGGCGACCTCTATTACCGTCTGAATGTCTTACCGCTAATGGTGCCTCCGCTGCGGGAACGAGAGGGCGACGTCCGTTTTCTGGCTGATCACTTCCTCGAAAAATCGGGCTGTGGGCATAAGCTGGCGCAATTCATCGCCCTGTTTTCCACCTACAACTGGCCGGGAAACGTGCGTGAACTGAATTTTATTATTGAACGACTGGCGCTGTTATCCGCCGGATTCCCCGACGCTTCGCTGTTTGAAATATTAAATCTGACCGGCTTTAACGCGCTTAAATCCTTCAACTCGTCATCGGCGACCGGGACGATCGTCGCGGATCTGAGTAAGGGACAACTGAAAGCCGTAATTAAAGATCTTGAGCGACAGATTATTGCGTTCTACATGGATCTTTTTGAACAGGATCAGGAGAAAGTCGCCACCCATCTGGGGATCAGCAAAATGAGTTTATGGCGCAAGTATAATCAGAACGTTCTCGATGCGGGGGAGTAATGATATGTTCCAGGATAATTTCTGAAGCATCGGGCAACCCTGCACTTCTTCGGCCAAAAACGTGCATTACGCAAGCGTGTCCGGCATTGCTTTTCCCCAACGAAAATAGTACGGTCACACAAGAAAAATTCTCCGTGGACGATGAAAAATTATGCCAATAATTCAGTCTGTTGAACGTGCTTTGCAGATCCTCGACCTGTTTAATGAACAGGCGACGGAACTCAAAATCACCGAGATAAGCAAACTGATGGGATTGAGCAAAAGTACCCTCCACTCGCTTCTCAAGACGCTTCAGCTGCATGGCTATATCGATCAGAATCCGGAAAACGGGAAATACCGCCTGGGAATGAAACTGGTCGAGCGTGGCCACTTTGTTGTTGGCACGATGGATATTCGCCAGAAGGCGAAAAGCTGGTTGACCCGCCTGTCGCAGGAAACGGGACAGACCACGCATCTGGGCATTCTCGATGGCAGCGAAGGCGTCTACATAGAGAAAATTGAAGGCAAGCAGGCTGCCATCGCCTATTCGCGCATTGGTCGCCGTTTGCCTGTTCACGCCACGGCCATCGGCAAGGTATTGCTCGCCTGGCTGGATGATGAAGAACTTGCCGCAGTGTTAGAGGGGTATCAGTTCAACGGCTTTACCCCCGCCACCATTACCGATCGCGCCTCGCTGCTTGCCGCGCTGAAAGAAACCCGTCACAACCGGTATGCACTGGATAACGAAGAGAATGAGCCAGGCGTACGCTGCGTCGCGGTACCGGTCTGGAATCATGAATCGCGGGTTATCGCGGCTCTGAGCCTCTCAACCCTCACCTCTCGCGTTAGCGACAATGAGCTGGCAACCTGCCGTCAGAAACTGATGGATGCCGGGCTGGGGCTGTCGATAACGCTGGGCTACCGTCAACCCTAGACCGGCGTTCCGCTAGGCTTTTGGTTGATAAGAGAACGTGTCGAAATCGGCGTAGCAGCCGTCGCCGCTGATATCCTCACAGTGCAAACCGACAAATGCCCCGGTAAAGAAGCCTCTGCCGCCAATATAGTCATCCGAAAGTTTCCACGCCTCAAACGTTAACGGAATGGTCTGCCAGTGGTCACCATCGAATGAATAGCTATAGCGGTATTCCAGATTGTCCACATCCACGCGCAGCCAGACGTTTTCCGCATTCTCCGGCACCAGAATCGGATTATCGTAAAGATGCCAGTGCGCCACGTTGTGGTCGAGTTGAATAATCTTCAGCGTCCGCCCGCGCCCCTCTTCCCAGTCCATAAAACAGTATGTCCAGTTTTTACTGTTGTAATAACAGGTTAGCCCCGCGCTTTGTTGGAAGTAGTGAGGGGAAAAAGCCATCTGCGTTTCAGCACGGAAACAGAAATGCTGCCAGCGGCGGGCGACCGTTGACTGGGTAAAGGTGGAATTCAGTGAATCGTTGCCGTACAGACGTAAAAATCCGGGTCTGGCGGTAAGCGATCCAAGCTGGTCATCAAATGGGATACGCAGGGTCTGCAATTCCGGGTCGAGCCTTTCACTGTCAAAATCCGTCCGCCACGCCCCCGTTCCGGCGGCAGCCTGCTCCGCCATCCGCGGCCCCGGTACCGTCAGCGCCGCATGTTTGCCCCCTTCAACATAAGGCCAGCCGTCACGCCACTCGATACGCGCAATCCCAGTCTCACGACCGAGCGGACAGTATCCCCGCCCACCCGCCGCTAATCGCGGGATACCCGGAAGATGCAGCGGGCGGCTGGTCAGGTATGCCAGATACCATTCGCCGGTATGGATTTCCAGTAGTGAACCATGACCACTCTTCTGTAACGGATTTTCCGGCAGATGCCAACTGGTCATCATCGTCACATCAGGATGCAGCTCGTAGGGCCCCTCAATATTTTTCGCCCGCAATACCACTACGGCATGTTCGTAGCTGGTACCGCCTTCCGCTACCACCAGATAGTAGTAGCCCTCGCGACGATAAATATGCGCCCCTTCGGTATAACCCAACGGAGTACCAGTAAAGAGCGTTGAACGGTGCGGCGAAAGGGTTTGTGTGTCAGCGAAAAACTCTTGCAGCACAATGGTGTTATGGGGATTACTGTGATGGCGTGGCCCCCACGGACGATAGATGTAATACTTTCTGCCATCCGCGTCATGGAAGAGTGAAGGGTCAAACCCGCCGTTACCCATTGGAACGGGAGCGCTCCACGGCCCTTCAACAGACGGCGCGGTGACCAGGAAGTTGCGGCCATTTTTCCATGGCGAATCAACGATTTTAACGTCGGTATATAGCAGCCAGAATTTGCCATCGGCATAGCTCAGGCAAGGTGCCCAGATGCCGCCAGAGTCCGGGTTGCCTTTCATATCCAGTAGCGCCACGCTGTCGAGCGGCGTGCTGACCAGAGACCAGTTTTTCAGGTCGCGAGAATGATAAATACGCACGCCGGGAAACCATTCAAAGGTTGAGGTGGCGATATAGTAATCCTCCCCCACGCGGCACATAGACGGGTCCGGGTTGAAGCCGGTCAGGATCGGGTTTTCAATCTGATACATGGTTCTCTCCTCAGTTCACCGCTACAGCGGCATCGGCAGGATTTTTCTCAGGCTGCACGGCGCGCTGACGTTGCAGTTGCTGGCTGATCTCTTCCACACGCTTGCTGCTCAGTTTGTAGAACGAAAGCAGCGTAAACATACCGACGTAAAGCACGACCGGTACGATGCAGAAAAGGATTTTGATGGTCGTCAGGACGTTATCTGGCTGCACGGCGTTGCCTGCCGAGTAGCTGGAGAAGGCAAGGATCCAGCCCACCAGCGCGCCGCCAATGGCCAGACCGATTTTCAGGCTGAAGAGATAGGTCGAGAATACCAGGCCATCAAGGCGACGCCCGCTTCGGCTCTCTTCGTAATCCACCACATCAGAGGCCATCAACCATTGCAGTGGGGTGGTGGTGTTAAAGACAAACAGGAACAAAATATTCAGCGCAAATATCAGCGCGATATTGTCCGATGGAATAAAGAAAATACTCAGGCTGATCAGTGAGTAAATGCCGATAATCCACTTAAACGACGTGACGCGGTCAAAGCGACCGAGCAGACGAGACGAACAGAGGGAGCCAAACATGGTCGCCAGGCTGCCATAGAGCAGAAACTGCGTTGCCAGTTCAGGATGGTCCATTACGTATTTGACAAAATAGAGCGTTGCGCCACCGCGAACGACGTTCGAACCGGTTGCCATCATTTTAAAGACGCACATAATTCGCCACTGGCTATTGCCCATCAGCAATTTAAGGTCTTTCTTAACAGAGGATTCAGGTTGAATCTCGAACGTATAACGTTCTTTGGTCGTAAAGAAGCACACAAACAGCAGTATTACGCCGCAAATACCTAGTACACACATCGCGCCAAAATAGCCGACCTGTTCATCACCCTTGCCGATAATTTTCACCAACGGTAAAGCAATGCCGCTAATGGCTAATGAACCGGCAGCGGCAAGGAAAAAACGCCACGACTGTAAAGCATGACGCTCTTTTGGATCAGCGGTAATGGCGCCGGGCATCGCACAATAAGGGACATTAACGAAGGTATAAACCAGCGTCAGTAAAATATAGGTGACAGAAGCATAAATAATTTTACCCTGAGCGGAGAAATCAGGCGTATAAAACGTCAATACACAGACGATGCCAAACGGGATCGCCCCCCACAACAGATAGGGACGAAACTGGCCGTAGCGGGTACGCGTTCGGTCGACCATTAACCCCATTAATGGATCGGTTATCGCATCCAGCACGCGCGAAATCAGGAATAATGTGCCCATCACGCCTGCCGACAGGCCAAAAACATCCGTATAGAAATAGGCCAGTAAAAACATCGTGGCCTGCCAGACAAAGCCACAGGCGGTGTCCCCTAGTCCATAACCAATTTTATCTTTCATTGTTAACTGCATTTCTACCTCCAGATCATATGAGAGAAATACGTTCCGAATGACCGGGACCTACAAAATTAAATATCTGAACGTGAACTTTGTGAGGAATACACCCTTTATCCGTGTGCTTATCAGATGATGCTTACGAGGAAGATTGTAGAGAGGGATTAGATGAAGCAACAATTGTCATATTTGCTTTAGTGATTATGTATTTTAACTTCTGTGATAACGATTCACTTTCCCAGAAAATGAAAAAAAGTCATCCTCCCGTGCAGGATAATATATTTAAGACTCATGTTATCAGTCGCCGAAAATAGTTCTTCGGCGACTCAATAAATTAATGTTAATTATTCAAAGTCCAAGCGCTTTTTTTCCGGCGTTAATCACCTCAATAATTTTATCAGTATCGTAGATGCACCCTTTCCAGGTGCCACCACTGACGGCCTGCAGCGCCGCCCACAGTCGCGTATCGTCAGGCAGATAGTCATGAGCCTTCAGGTCGGGATGTAACTCGCGCTCCGCCAGTACCGTCGCCCCCTCTTCCGGCGTCAGTCGCGCTTGCGCGCTGCCGATAAAGTTCACGCTGCCTTTCAATGACAAGCGATCGACTACGATTTCAATCACATCACCCGTGCGCAGTTTGCCGATCGGCCCTCCCGCCAGCGCTTCTGGCGCAACGTGTCCCAGGCAAGCACCGGTCGATACGCCGGAAAAACGGGCATCGGTAATGAGCGATACGCTTTTCCCCCAGGAGATATGCTTCAGCGCCGAGGTGAGCTGGTAAGTCTCCTCCATGCCGGTGCCGGATGGCCCGCCGCCGATGATCACCATGATATCGCCCTGCTGGATCTGGCCCTGTTTGATGGCTTTGATCGCCGCTTCTTCCGAGACGAATACGCGTGCCTCGCCCGTATGGCGATACACACCGTCCTCATCCACCACTGACGGATCAATAGCCGTCGCTTTAATAACCGAACCTTCTGGCGCGATATTGCCCACCGGGAAAGCCACCGTGGAGGTCATCCCTTTCGCCTTTGCCCCTTCCGGCGACAGGATCACATCATCCGGCTCCACGCCGTCCCGATCGCGCAGGCACTGGCGGAATTTCGCACGTCGTTCAGAGTGCTCCCACCAGACGAGGTTTTCACCGAGCGTCTGCCCGGTCACCGTCATCACATCTTCATGCAGTAGCCCCAGTCGACGCAGGTGCAGCATCACCTCCGGTACACCGCCCGCCAGGAATGCGCGCACCGTCGGGTGATAATCCGGCCCGTTGGGCAGCACGCTGACCAGGCGCGGCACCTTGCGGTTGATGGCGCTCCACTGCGCCACATCCGGCAGGCGACATCTGGCTGCATGGGCAATAGCCGGTATATGCAGCAGCAAATTCGTCGAGCCGCCAAAAGCCGCATGCACCACCATCGCATTCTCTATCGCTTTATCGGTGAGGATGTCACGGGCGGTAATCCCCTTCTCATCCAGCGCCATCACGGCCCGTGCCGACTGACGCGCAATCTCCAGCCACACGTCCTGACCCGATGGTGCCAGCGCCGAGTGCGGAAGCGCCAGCCCTAACGCTTCTGCCACCACCTGTGAGGTCCCCGCGGTACCCAGGAACTGGCATCCGCCGCCGGGCGACGCGCAAGCGCGACAACCCAGTTCGGACGCCTCTTTCAAACTCAGCTCATTATTGGCGTAACGCGCCCCGATGGTTTGTACCTTTCCGGCATCTTCACCGAAGGTAGGCGGTAATGTCGCCCCACCCGGCACGAGGATCACCGGCAGATCGTGCATTGACGCCAGCGCAATCATCGTCGCGGGCAACCCTTTATCGCAGGTTGCCACGCCAATGACCGCTCGCCGTGTCGGCAGTGAACGAATCAACCGGCGAAAGACAATCGCCGCGTCGTTACGATAAGGCAGCGAATCGAACATGCCGTGCGTGCCCTGCGAGCGACCATCACACGGGTCGCTGACAAACGCCGCGAACGGAATGCCACTCAGGCGGGTGATCTCTTTCGCCGCCGCCGACATTTGCAGGCCAATCTCCCAGTGCCCGGTGTGATAACCGAGTGCGATGGGACGACCGTCAGAGTGGCGAATCCCCCCCTGCGTGCCAATCAATAGCACTTCTCTGCCAGTAAGCTTGTTAGCATCCCAGCCCATTCCGGCGTTCTGCGTCATGCCGAAAAGATTGCCGCTGGGCGATTCCAGTAACATCTGCGGTGTTAGCGGCAGCGCCCCCTGGGGGCCGGCTGCGTGGGTTTTCACCGCATAGAACTGTTCATCCTGCGGCGTAAAAATGGTGTTGATAGACATCTTCTCACTCTCCCGAGCAACGGGGTTCAGGCGCTCCATTGCTGTTCTACATTATAGAACAACGTTCTTATTTATAAATTCACTGTAATGCAGGCCGTGCGTAGAGGTAAATCAGAGAGAGGAGCAGGCTGTGTATTTTTTAGCCTTGATCACAAAATGGTGAGCAACACGATGTAACAACCAGGGGATCGCAACGAAACAGTCGGATAACAAATGGCTATCCGACCGTTGATGTCTGTTTATTAATAAATCCCAAAAACTAATACCCGGCCGGTTCGACAGGATGGCTGTCACCCGGTATATGGGGGGATTTCACAAAGACGCCTTTCCACGGCACATCCCCGTTGTTCACCAGAAAATGCGCTTCACCGGGATCGCAGTGCAGAACATCCCCCGAGCCTAACGTGTAGGGCTCACCGTTCAGGTACAGCGTCACTTCGCCTGCCAGGGTATAAAAAATTTCACAGGCTTCGATGTGCTGATGATTGGGAAAAGACTGACCGGGCTGGAGCATGACGACGCCCATGTCGCATACCGGACCGCGAATGAGGTATTTCGGCCCACTGTCGCCAAAACGGTACTCATGCTGCGCTTCATTCGATTTAATCATGACGATCTCCTGTTATAAACCCGGCGCTTTCCACAACGAGGTGGTCAACCCGTGATCGACCAGACCTAACTGCTCCTGATATACCGCCTGCCATTTCTCACGCGATTCCTGATAAAGCGCATGCTTTTCTTTGTCCGGCACATGCTCTCGCTCCCAGCGCACCAGTCGCTCGCCGGTTTCGGCCATGGATGACCAGATCCCTGCCCCGACGCCGGCGGCAATCGCGCAGCCCAGCGCCGTTGCCTCTTTGACCACCGGAACGTTGACCGTCAGCCCTGACACGTCTGCCAGAATCTGGCTCCAGAGTTTGCCTTTCGAGCCTCCCCCGGCAAACACCAGCGACGTGGGATGGATCCCGGTAAAATCAGCGATTTGCTGCAAGTTGCAGGTCGATACAATGGCCGCATTCTCTTCCAGCGCGCGGAACAGCGTGGCCTTATTGCATTTTTCCGGATCGATAGACAGGTTGATGAACGAAGGGGCAGCGTGATACCAGCTTTTGAAACGCATCCGGTCAGAGAAAATCGGCATCACCCCCCATGCGCCTGCCGGTACCCGGGAAGCCATCTCCTCCAGAAGCGTGTAGGCGTCGATACCCAGACGCTCGGCTATCAGCTTTTCTTCGGCGCAGAACGCATCGCGGAACCAGCGCATCGTCAGGCCGGTAAAAAAGCTGATGGATTCGGTTTGTACCATCCCCGGAATGACGTGCGGATTAATACGCACGTTCATCTCAGGATCGACAATCGGCGCGGGTAAATTCACTACCTGCTGCCAGAATGTTCCGCCCAGGACGGCGGTTTGCGCCGGACGTACGACCCCAAGGCCGAGGCAGCCCAACTGAACATCCCCGCCGCCCACCACCACCGGCGTGCCTGCTTTCAGCCCGCACTGGGCAGCAGCCTGCGCCGTCACCCTTCCCAGCAACGTCCCGGTCTCTTTTACCGGTGAGAGAATATCCGACCGCAGTCCGGCCATCTGTAGCAATGACGGCTTCCAGTCGCGCGTTTTGAGATCCAACAGGCCCGTGGTTCCGGCATTGGAAGGATCCACCGCCAGCTCGCCGCTGAGCATGTAGGCCATCCAGTCGCTGATCATCGTTACCGTCGAGGCGCGACGATAGATATCCGAACGATGATGTGCCAGCCAGAGCAGACGCGGGATGGCGCTCAACGCCAGCGTCTGACCGGTGCTGCGATAGACCTCGCTTTCGAAGGTGTAGTCGTGGATCTCCTTAAGCTCGCTGACTTCCCGTGCCGCTCTGGCATCGACGTTGGCACAGGCCCAGACGGGCGTTCCCTCTGCGTCATAGACCACAATGCCTTCGCGCATCGAACAGGCGGAGACGGCGGCAATCGCTTCCGGCGCAATCCCGGCGTTATGTAATGCCTGACGGATGCATTCACAGGTCAGCTGCCAGTTTTTCCCCAGATCAAACTCCATTGAGCCGGGAACATCCGGTACGGCAAGGTGCCGCCATTCCGCTTGTCCCGCCGCGATTTGTTTGCCTTCCAGGTCGAAAATCACAGCGCGGACGCTTCCGGTTCCGGCGTCCAGTGCCATCAGGTAATGTGCTGATTCAGAGAGGGTACAGAGTCGGGCCATCGTTTTTGTCCTCGGCTTATTATATCTGTCAGGTCGTCAATGCTTTCTCCATGGTACAAACGGAAATTCTGTTACTCCCCCGCCGCGCGCCTGCACGGCAGATACGCATTACTGCCCGCTGACAATGGCGGCGGCAGTTTCCTGGTCGGTGACCAGTGCGTTGATATAACCCCCTTTCATCGCTGCCGCGATCGCTTCTGCTTTATTCACTCCCCCGGCGACGCCGATCACGGTCGGGATCGTCTTCAGGGTATTGAGGGTTAATCCGATCAGTTCATCGTGGATCTTCATCTCCGGGATCACCTGCCCTTCGCCATCGAAGAAGTACCCCAGAATGTCGCCCACCGCCCCTTTACGGCCAATCATCAGTTGTTCACCCTTAGTGATATAGCCTGAGCGAATAATGGTGGCCTCATCTTTCTGGTTGATTGCGCCGATACCGACAATCGCCGCATCGGCAGCCTGGGCGGCCAGCAGGACATCCTGGACGCTGTTTTCATTTTTTAACGTCTGGGCAATCTCCGCAGAGGAAGCCCGAAGCGGCGCCGGAATAATACTGACCGGACAGGCCGCGTTGAGTTGCCCAATCCCGGTCATGTAAGGTCCCACGCCACCCGACAGCGTCACCAGGCGAATTTGCTGAGCAGAGATAAACCCACTCAACCGTTTTAAGGTATTCATGGTCGCCTCGCCGAAGCCTGCCGCCAGAATCTGCTGCGGCTGAAGTGACTCCATCAGCATATGCGCGGCGCCGATACCCAGGCGAACGCACGCATCCGCGCCGGGGAGTCCCGGGATGACCCGCACATTGTTCAGGTCAAAACGGCGACGTAATTCGGTTTCATATTCCAGACAACCTTCAAAGCGAGAATTAATCTGCACGCGAATAATCCCGGACTGATGCCCCTTCTCCAGCAGCCGCGACACCTTAAGCCGCGTCAGCCCCAGCCTGTTGCTGATGTCGCTCTGCGTCATACCGTCGTGGTAATAGAACCACGCAATGCGCGCCACCAGCTCTTCTTCACACATCCCTTGCTCGGAAATCATCGGGTCATTAATAGTCATCATTCTGTCTTCACTTTGAACATATCGAATTTCTGAACACAATTGTTCATTCATTGGTCGTTAATAACTGTGATTAAACCCACATTTCAGTGGCTTTCAATTGAACAAATTTAATTTTGATGATCATTTTAGCATAAAACGTGATCTATTCGTCGGTTTTATGAGCAGTTAGGTCATAAGGTTATGAACAATTCGAATCGCACAATACATTTGTTCAACCTGATTCTACCCAGGCCGAACGGAGGTGGCATGCAAATGAGTCAAGAAAAGATCGCTCCGCTGCTCAGCGCTCAGTCTGTGAGCAAGCAGTATTCCGGAGTCAAGGTACTGAAAGGTATTGACTTTGCTTTGCACAAAGGTGAAGTCCATGCGCTCCTGGGAGGGAATGGCGCCGGGAAATCCACGCTGATGAAAATCATCGCCGGGATTACTCCCGCGGACAGCGGCATTATTGAGATTGAAGGATCCCGCTGTACAAAACTGACGCCCATCCTGGCGCATCAGTTAGGGGTCTACCTTGTGCCGCAGGAGCCGCTGCTCTTCCCCAGCCTGACGGTAAAAGAGAACATTCTCTTTGGTCTGCCCAAACACCAGAACTCAACGCAAAAAATGAGCGCAATGCTGGCCGCGCTGGGCTGCCAGTTTGATATCAACAGCCCGGCGGGTTCACTGGATGTCGCCGACCGACAAATGGTTGAAATCATGCGTGGGTTGATGCGTGATTCGCGAATTTTGATTCTCGATGAACCCACCGCCTCACTGACGCCTGCGGAAACCGATCGCTTGTTTAGTCGTCTGCGTGAATTGTTGAGCACCGGCGTGGGGATCGTCTTTATCTCCCACAAGCTGCCAGAGATACGCCAGATAGCGGATTACATTAGCGTGATGCGGGACGGCACCATTGCGCTCTCCGGGAAAACGGCGGATCTGACCACTGACGAGATTATCCAGGCCATCACGCCCGCCTCACGCACAAATGCGCTGAGTGCGACACAGAAACTGTGGCTGGAACTGCCCGGTAACCGTCCGCAGCACGATGCGGGCACGCCGGTGCTGAGCCTCGAGAATCTGACCGGCGAAGGGTTTATGAACGTCAGCTTCGAGGTCCGCGCCGGGGAAATTTTAGGCCTGGCCGGTCTGGTCGGCGCCGGGCGCACCGAGCTTGCCGAAACGCTTTACGGGCTACGGCCTCTGCGAGCCGGAAGCGTGGTGCTCGGCGACAAAGATATCTCCACGCTTTCCACCCGCGAACGTCTGCAACACGGTCTGGTGTATCTGCCGGAGGATCGGCAATCGTCAGGGCTGAATCTGGATGCCTCGCTGGCGTGGAATGTTTGCGCGTTAACCCACAACCACAGCGGTTTCTGGGCAAATCCGGCAAAAGACAGCGCCACGCTCGAACGCTATCGCCGCGCGCTCAATATCAAGCTCAACGATCCCGAACAGCCTGCGCGTACGCTCTCCGGTGGTAATCAGCAAAAAATTCTGATCGCCAAATGCCTCGAAGCCTCGCCGCAGGTGCTGATTGTCGATGAGCCGACGCGCGGTGTGGACGTCTCTGCCCGTAACGATATCTATCAGTTGCTCCGCAGTATTGCGGCGCAGAATGTCGCGGTGCTGTTCATCTCGTCTGACCTGGAGGAGATAGAACAGATGGCCGATCGCGTTTACGTCATGCACCAAGGGGAAACGGGCGACGATGCCCTGCAAGGCGATGAGATTAATGTCGACACCATCATGCACGTGGCGTTTGGCGACCGTACGTCAGGGACAACACCACATTCCGGGGAGGCGCCATGCTGAAATTTATCCAGAATAACCGCGAGGCAACCGCACTGTTAGCCGTGCTGCTGCTGTTCGTGATGCCAGGGATGATTGACAGCCAGTACCTCAGCGTTCAGACGCTGACGATGATCTTCAGCAGCGCCCAAATCCTCATGCTGCTGGCGATGGGCGCAACGCTGGTGATGCTGACCCGCAACATCGACGTGTCGGTCGGATCGATAACCGGGATGTGCGCCGTGCTGCTGGGACTGCTGTTGAACGCGGGATATCCCTTGCCTGTAGCCTGCGTCGCGACGCTATTGCTGGGACTGCTGGCAGGATTTATCAATGGCGTGCTGGTCGCCTGGCTGAAAATCCCGGCGATTGTCGCCACGCTGGGCACGCTGGGCCTGTATCGCGGCGTCATGCTGCTCTGGACGGGCGGTAAATGGATTGAAGGACTACCGGCACAGCTTAAGCAACTCTCGGCTCCGGTTTTCCTTGGGATCTCCGCCATCGGCTGGCTGACCCTGCTGCTGATGCTGCTGATGGCCTGGCTGCTGGCAAAAACCGCCTTTGGACGCTGTTTTTATGCCACCGGGGATAATTTACAGGGCGCGCGGCAACTGGGCGTGCGTACCGAAGCCATCCGTATTCTGGCCTTCTCGCTCAATGGCTGCATGGCGGCGCTGGCCGGGATCGTCTTTGCCTCGCAGATTGGCTTTATCCCTAATCAAACGGGAACCGGGCTGGAAATGAAAGCCATTGCCGCCTGCGTGCTGGGGGGAATCAGCCTGCTGGGCGGTTCCGGCACGATCGTTGGCGCCGTGCTCGGTGCCTATTTCCTGACGCAAATCGACAGCGTGCTGGTCCTGCTGCGCATTCCGGCGTGGTGGAATGATTTTATTGCCGGTCTGGTTCTGCTGGCGGTGCTGGTATTTGACGGCCGGCTGCGCTGTGCGTTGGAACGTAATATCCGTCGGCAAAAATATGCCCGCTTCACTCCGCCGCCCCAGCCGCGTCCGTCGGCAAAAAGCGCAGCGGATACCGTGCGCACCGCCAAAAAACGTGAGGTAGCCTGATGACTCGTTTACACCGTTACGGCTGGGAACTGGCGCTCGCCGCGCTGCTGGTGATTGAAATTCTGGGATTCGGCGCCCTGAACCCGCGTCTGCTGGATCTGAACGTACTGCTGTTCAGCACCAGCGACTTTATCTGCATTGGCATTGTTGCTCTGCCCTTAACCATGGTGATCGTCAGCGGCGGGATCGATATCTCCTTTGGCTCCACGATGGGGCTGTGCGCCATCGCGCTGGGCGTGATGTTCCAGGGCGGCATCCCGCTGCCGCTGGCCATTATCCTGACGCTCGCATTGGGCGCGCTATGCGGACTGATCAATGCCGGGCTGATTATCTACACGGGTGTGAACCCGCTGGTTATCACGCTGGGGACGTTGTACCTGTTCGGCGGCAGTGCGCTGTTGCTTTCGGGGATGGCTGGGGCGACCGGTTACGAAGGTATCGGCGGCTTCCCGCAGGGCTTCACCGATTTTGCCAACCTCGATGTGTTGGGCCTGCCCGTACCACTGATCTTCTTTCTCGTCAGCGTGCTCTTTTTCTGGTTACTGATGCACCGAACTCACGCCGGACGAAATGTCTTCCTGATTGGGCAGAGCCCCCGCGTGGCGCTGTATAGCGCTATCCCGGTGAACCGGACGCTGTACGCGCTGTACGCGATGACCGGTTTTGCCTCGGCGGTCGCCGCGGTGCTGCTGGTCTCTTACTTTGGCTCTGCGCGTTCCGATCTGGGCGCCTCCTTCCTGATGCCCGCCATCACGGCGGTCGTCCTCGGCGGCGCCAATATCTACGGCGGTTCAGGGTCAATTCTCGGTACCGCCATCGCCGCGCTGTTAGTGGGCTATCTGCAACAGGGGTTGCAGATGGCTGGCGTGCCCAATCAGGTATCCAGCGCCCTCTCCGGCGCATTACTTATTGTCGTTGTCGTAGGTCGTTCTGTCAGCCTGCATCGTCAGCAAATTAAAGACTGGCTGGCGCGTCGTCGCGCTATCCGGCAGGCCTGAAACCCACATTGCCCTAAAGGAAAAGTACATGACTATTCAGAGCATTAAAAAAATTGCCGTAATCAGTACCCTTAGCCTGGCGGCGTTCACCCTCAACGCTTATGCCGCAGAGCGAATCGCGTTTATCCCGAAACTGGTTGGCGTGGGATTCTTTACCAGTGGCGGTAACGGCGCCCTGGAGGCGGGCAAAGAGCTGGGCGTCGATGTCACCTATGACGGCCCGACGGAGCCCAGCGTGTCCGGTCAGGTTCAGCTCATCAATAACTTTGTTAACCAAGGGTATAACGCCATTGTGGTTTCCGCCGTGTCGCCGGATGGCTTATGTCCGGCGTTGAAACGCGCCATGCAGCGCGGCGTGAAGGTGCTGACCTGGGATTCTGACACCAAACCGGAATGCCGTTCGTACTACATCAACCAGGGCACGCCCGCGCAGTTAGGCGGCATGCTGGTCGATATGGCCGCAAACCAGGTCAAAAAAGAGAAAGCCAAAGTGGCCTTCTTCTACTCCAGTCCGACCGTGACCGATCAGAACCAGTGGGTGAAAGAGGCAAAAGACAAAATCGCTAAAGATCATCCGGGCTGGGAAGTTGTCACCACCCAGTTTGGCTATAACGACGCCACCAAATCACTGCAAACCGCAGAAGGCATTATTAAGGCGTATGCCGATCTTGACGCCATCATCGCGCCGGATGCCAACGCCCTTCCCGCCGCGGCTCAGGCTGCTGAGAACCTGAAAAACACCAGCGTGGCGATTGTCGGTTTCAGTACGCCAAACGTGATGCGCCCTTATGTTGAACGCGGCACGGTGAAAGAGTTTGGCCTCTGGGACGTGGTCCAGCAGGGCAAGATCTCCGTGTACGTGGCTGACGCATTGCTGAAAAAAGGCGACATGAATACTGGCGACAAGCTGGACATTCCGGGCGTGGGCCAGGTCGAGGTCTCGCCGAACAGCGTACAGGGCTACAGCTATGAGGCGAAAGGCAACGGCATTGTGCTTCTGCCTGAACGCGTGGTGTTCACCAAAGAGAACATCGACAAATACGATTTCTGAGTTTCATTCCTTAACCGTGGAGTAAAAAATGGCTGATTTAGATGACATCAAAGATGGTAAGGATTTCCATACCGATACGCCGCAACGCAATACCCCGTTCACACTTAAGGGATGCGGCGCACTTGACTGGGGGATGCAGTCCCGACTGTCGCGCATTTTTAATCCTGAGACGGGAAGAACGGTCATGCTCGCGTTTGACCATGGCTATTTTCAGGGGCCGACGACAGGGCTGGAGCGTATTGATATCAATATCGCCCCTCTGTTCCCGCTCGCCGATGTGCTGATGTGCACACGCGGCATCCTGCGCAGTGTCGTGCCACCCGCCACTAACAAGCCGGTGGTACTGCGTGCCTCGGGCGCTAACTCTATTCTGACCGAGCTAAGCAATGAGGCGGTCGCGCTTTCCATCGATGATGCCGTTCGTCTCAACAGTTGCGCCGTGGCGGCACAGGTGTATATCGGCAGTGAGTACGAGCACCAGTCGATCAAAAATATCATTCAGTTGATCGATGCGGGCATCAAAGTCGGCATGCCAACGATGGCAGTGACCGGCGTGGGGAAAGACATGGTGCGCGATCAGCGCTACTTCTCGCTCGCCACCCGTATCGCCGCAGAGATGGGGGCGCAGATCATCAAGACCTACTATGTCGATAAAGGTTTTGAGCGCATCGCCGCAGGTTGCCCGGTCCCGATTGTTATCGCCGGCGGTAAAAAATTACCAGAACGTGAAGCGCTTGAGATGTGCTGGCAGGCCATCGACCAGGGGGCATCCGGTGTGGATATGGGACGTAACATCTTCCAGTCCGATCACCCTGTTGCCATGATGAAAGCCGTCCATGCGGTGGTGCATCGTAATGAAACCGCTGACCGCGCGTATGAACTCTATCTGAGCGAGAAAAACTGACCGAACGTGGGTCCGCCTGGCGGACCCACACGGCTTAAGGAGAACAGTATGCATGTCACTCTGGTGGAGATTAACGTCCACGAAGATAAAGTCGCCGAATTTATCGACGTATTTCGCCTCAATCATCTGGGGTCTGTGCGTGAAGAAGGGAATCTGCGTTTTGATGTGTTGCAGGATCCGGAGGTTGAGAGCCGCTTTTATATTTATGAAGCCTATAAGGATGAAGCCGCCGTGGCGTTCCATAAAACAACGCCCCACTACCTCGCCTGCGTTGAAAAACTGGAATCGCTGATGAGCTGCCCACGAAAAAAACGCGTCTTCAATGGATTGATGCCATAAGGATCTCAAAAATGAACCGTCCCTTTTCCGGTTTGAATCGCGCAGAGTGCATCTCGTTGATGAAGCGCTACCCGTTAAGCATCGGTATTCTTGCCGGCCAGTGGCTCAAACTCGGTGAGTACCAGCAAACGCTTCGCGCGCTTGAACAACCTGTTCTTCACCTGGATCTGATGGACGGCCATTTTTGCCCTCAGTTCACCGTCGGTCCCTGGGCAATCGCGCAACTGCCACAACAGATGATTAAGGATGTTCACCTGATGGTGGATAATCCCTGGCCCGTCGTGCAGGCAAGCGTAAAGGCGGGCGCGCACTGCGTCACGTTGCAGGTGGAAAATACGCCGCATCTGCACCATATGCTCCATTGGCTGGGTGAGCAAACGGCTGACGTCTCCGGTGGTACGATGCCGGTGTTGCGGGGGATTAGCCTGTGCCCCGCAACACCACTGGAACACATTCTGCCGGTCATTGAAGACGTTGAAATAATACAAATTCTGGCGGTCAATCCTGGCTACGGTAGCAAGCTCAGCAGGCAAGCTTTGCTGAGGCGCATCGCCCAGGTTGTCGCATTACTCAATGCATCCGGCAAGCGAGATTCCATTCTGCTGGCCGTTGACGGTTCACTAACCCTGGAAGAACTCCCGGAGATCATTGCCAGTGGCGTCGATCGCGTGGTATCCGGCAGCGCCCTCTTCAGAAACGATGCTCTGGCGGAAAACACTACACGCTGGCTAACGACGATACATTCAGCGAAGGGGTGTTGAGGGGGTAGCTACTGGGTGGGGCGTTTCTGGATATTACCTTGATGAATTCGTTGAAGTTTGTCGGCGTGGATGAGGAATGGTTATTGTTGAAAGAGAAATCTTATGTGGCGCGGACTTAGGGCATAAAAACTGCTTTTGAGGACGTTATTTTATTTTTGGTGCGAAGGCTGGACTGACAATGGCCTTCAGCACATCTGACTCCTGTCTGTTGATGCAACACTTTCTCGCTATTTCAGTAAGACTGAACAAATCCATTAGTCTTACTTATCATATGCACAAAATTAATAATGTTATTTACAAAATCTTACTAATGCCTTATTTTCTCGTTCAATTTTCATACAACCCTCCCTTAAGGACAAGCAATGGGCAGGAAGCCAGTACGCGGATTTTCCGTCGTCACGCGCCTCTTCTGTATCACCATTCTGGCGGTAGCGTGCGTGCGTGCCACAGCGGCTCCGCTCTCTCCGGCCGACCGCGATACCATTCAACAGCAGCAACAACAGTTGCTTGAGCAGAACCAGCGTCAGCGTGATGAACTGGAGCGCAGCACACCGCTACCCCACCCGTCCGCGCCTGTCGTGCCACCGACCACTGAAGGTCCGTGCTTTACCATCTCCCGTATTGAAGTGCGCGATGCCACCCTTCTCTCTCCACGCGACGCCGCCACCGTTACCGCACCCTGGCTGAATCAGTGCCTGGACATGACCCGGCTGACGCAGGTCACTAACGCCGTCTCCGACTGGTATATCAGCCGGGGATACATCACCAGTCGCGCGTTTCTGACCGAACAGGACCTCTCCTCCGGCGTGCTGACCCTCACTGTGCTGGAAGGCCGTTTACAGCAAATCCGCCTGGAAGGCGTACCGCAGCGAACGCTCGCCATGACGTTTCCCGGGATGGAAGGAAAAATCCTTAACCTGCGCGACATCGAGCAGGGTATGGAGCAATTAAACCGCGTGCGACAGGTTCCGGTGGAAATTGAAATCCAGCCGGGCGAGTCGCAGGGCTGGTCAGTTGTCAATCTCACAGCAACGCCGGAATTTCCGCTTAGCGGTTCGGTAAGCTTTGATAACAGCGGGCAGAAAAGCACCGGTACCGGCCAGTTCAGCGGCGCCATGACCGGCAATAACCTGCTTGGGCTGGCGGATAAATGGTTTATCAGCGGTGGGCGCAGCAGCGATTTTTCAAACTCGCATGATGCGCAGAATTTTGCCGCGGGTGTCAGCGTGCCGTATGGCTACGGCCTGCTCGATTACAGCTACAGCTGGAGCAATTACCTCAACACCATAGATAACAATGGCTGGCCGTGGCGCTCAACCGGCGACAGCGAAACGCACCGGCTTATCGGCTCATGGGTGGTGTTTCGCAACGGCGATATAAAAACCGGTCTTACCACCGGCATCACCCACCGTATCAGTCGCAATTATCTTGACGACGTGCTGCTGGAGTCCAGTAGCCGCAAGCTCTCCAGCGTGATGCTCGGCATCAATCACACGCAAAAAATGTTCGGTGGCGTGGCGACCCTCAACCCATCTTTTACCCACGGCGTACCGTGGCTGGGCGCGGAAGACGATCACGACAAATATGGCGATGTGCCGAAAGCGGAGTTCCGCAAATGGAGCCTCAACGGCAGCTTCCAGCGACCTGTCGCAGCCGATCTCTGGTGGCTCAGCAGCGTTTACTTTCAGTGGTCACCGGACCGGCTATACGGAGCTGAACAACTCACTCTGGGTGGAGAAAGCTCTGTCCGCGGTTTTAAAGAACAGTATCTCTCCGGCAACAATGGCGGTTATCTGCGAAATGAGCTGAATTACTCGCTGTTTACCCTGCCGTGGATGGGGCAAATCAGCGCGATGGCGGCGCTGGATGGCGGCTGGCTGAAACAGGACGACCAGGATCCGTACGCCAGCGGCACGCTGTGGGGCGCGGCAGTCGGGCTGACCAGCGCCAATCGCTGGTTTTCGACACAGTTTACCGTGGGAACTCCTGTGAAATACCCGGACTGGCTGGCCCCGGATCATCTCATTATTTATTACCGCATGGCGGTGGCGTTTTAAGGGACAAAAACGATGGATAACAATCAGACCCGTTTTTCTCAGCGTGTACTGAGCTGGCTGCTGAGTACCCTGCTGGCAACGCAACCGCTGCTGCCCGCGGTGGCAGCGACCGTCACCCCTACCGGTAACACAACGATGGACAAGGCCGGAAACGGTGTACCGGTGGTGAATATTGCCACGCCCAACGGCGCGGGGATCTCGCATAACAAATACAACGACTATAACGTCGGCAAAGAGGGGTTAATCCTCAATAACGCCACCGGTAAGCTGAACCAGACGCAACTGGGCGGGCTCATTCAGAGTAACCCGAACCTGAAAGTCGGACAGGAAGCGAAAGGCATTATCAACGAAGTCACCGGCGCTAACCGTTCACAGCTTCAGGGTTATACCGAAGTGGCGGGCAAAGCGGCGAACCTGATGGTTGCCAACCCTTACGGCATTACCTGTAACGGCTGCGGTTTTATCAACACTCCTCAGGCGACACTCACCACGGGTAAACCGGTGATGAACGCCGACGGCAGTCTGCAGGCGCTGGAGGTCACTAAAGGCTCCATCACCATCAATGGCGCGGGTCTGGACGGAAGCCAGTCAGATGCCGTGTCCATCATTGCCCGCGCAACGGAAGTGAACGCCGCGCTGCACGCGAAAGACCTGACGATCACCACCGGGGCTAACCGCGTCACAGCGGATGGCCGCGTCAGCGCGCTGAAAGGTGAAGGCGAGGTGCCGAAAGTCGCCATTGATACCGGTGCACTCGGCGGGATGTACGCCAACCGTATCCGCCTGACCTCCACCGAAAGCGGTGTCGGGGTGAACCTCGGCAACCTCAACGCCCGCAGCGGCGACATGACCCTAAACAGTGCCGGTAAACTGGTCCTGAAAGACAGCCTTGCCAGCGGCAACACAACGGTCAGCGGGACGGAGGTCACACTGTCCGGTGATAACAAAGCCGGTGGCAATCTTAACGTTACCGGGACAACCGCTCTGACGCTGAATCAGTCCCGCCTGGTGGCGGATAAAAATCTGGCGTTGTCCTCGTCCGGGCAGATTACCCAGAACGGCGGAGAACTGACCGCCGGACAGAACGCCACGCTCAGTGCACAACGTCTGAACCAGACCTCGGGGGCAGTGAATGCCGCCGGAAATGTCACCCTCACCACCACGGGTGACGCCACGCTGAAAGGCCGTACCGTTGCCGGGAAAACACTTACTGTCAGCACCGGCAGCCTGAACAACGGCGGCACACTGGCCGCCGGGTCAGATGCTGTAGTGAATACCGGCACACTGACAAACAGCGGTACAGTCCAGGGCAACAGTCTGAAGGTCACAGCCACCGACCTGACCAGCACCGGCAATCTCAAAAGTGCCTCAGCGCTGAATATCAACGCCCGTGACATTACGCTGTCCGGAGAGACCGTTGCGGATGGCTCCGTGATCGTGAAAGGCAACCGTCTGACAACCACCTCCACCGCACAGACCCAGGGCAACAGCATCAGCGTGGAGGTACAGAACGCGCAGCTTGACGGGATACAGGCCGCCAGAGACAGCTTCACGCTGAAGGCCAGTGACAGTCTGACTCACAGTGGAAAATCCTCAGCCTCCACGCTGAACACCGAGAGCGGCAGCCTCAGCAACAGCGGTACACTGACCGCCTCCGCGCTTGCGATCAACAGCACCACGGTAGTCAACAGCGGCCTGATCCACGGTGAACGGACGCTCGCCCTGGTCTCCCGTCTGCTGGACAACCACGAGAACGGTGTGGTGTACAGTCCGGCCGCGCTCTCCCTTTCAATACCTGAGCTGAAAAACGCCGGGATTATCACCAGTGATGCCGCGTTGTCCCTGTCAGGTTCTCAACTGACCAACAGCGGAGAGGTAAGCGGTGCTTCACTCGATGTTGATTACAGCACGCTGAATAACAGCGCGGGTGGTCTGCTGCTGGCACAGGGGGCGAACCGCATCACGGCGCAGTCACTGTCGAATGCTGGCAGCATCGCAGGTGACACGCTGACGCTGAGTGCAGACCGTCTCACCAGTTCTGGCCTGTTACAGGGTGATACCACCCTGTCGCTGACTGGCGGAATACTGGATTTACTGGCAGGCTCCCGCACGCTCACGGGCGGGGATCTCACACTTTCAGGCACCACGCTGGCTACCGCAGGGCAGACACAGGGGCAGAACGTCAGCGTTAATGTCCGTGACTGGCAAAACAGCGGTAGCGTGCTTGCAACCGGCAACCTTACCGCTTCGGCAGCCGGGATGCTCAGCAATACCGGCGATCTGATGAGTCAGGGCGACATCACGCTGAATGCAGCCACAACCGACAACCGGGGCAGTCTGCTTTCTGCTGGCGACCTTTCCCTTTCGGGTCATTCTCTGGATAACCGCGGTACTGTCCAGGGTAATCATGTCACGGTTCGTCAGGACAGTATCACCAACAGCGGAACGCTCACTGGGATCGCCGCACTCACGCTGGCCTCACGACTGGAGATGGCGGCACCATTGCTGACGCTGGCAAATAACAGTGGTGGAAAGTTACTCACAACCGGTGAGCTGAACATCACCGCAGGCAGCACCAGTAACGCGGGCCAGTGGCAGGGACAGCGGATACTGATTGACGCCGGAACACTGACTAACAGCGGTGCAATTCAGGCGTCAGAGCGGTTGGATGCGCAAATCAGCAACCGCCTCACCGGCCTGTCCGGCAGCAAAATCACCTCAAACGGAGAGTTGGCCTTATCGGCACTGACGCTGAGTAACAGTGGACAATGGATTGCGCAAAACCTGACGCTGGATGCGGATTCGCTGACGAACAGCGGTGAGATAACCGGCGTGGATGCGCTTGCGGTCACCCTGAACCAGACTCTGAACAACCAGGCCAGCGGTAAACTGCTGAGTGCCGGTCATCTGACGCTCAACGCGAGCGATATCACGAACGGCGGGCAACTCCAGGGTCAGACGACCTCTGTCACCACGGGGCAACTGACCAACAGCGGGCGACTTCAGGGTGAAGCGCTGACGCTGGCAGTCTCCGGGGGACTGAGCAACCGTTCCGGTGGCGTCTTACTGAGCCAGAATGCACTGAATGTCACCTCAGCGACACTGAACAACCAGGGCACAATACAGGGCGGTGGCGAGTCTTCCGTGCAGGCCACCACCCGCCTGCAGAACGACGGCAAAATCCTCTCCGGCAGTAAACTCACGCTCACTGCACCAGAACTGGCGAACAACAGCAGCGGACTGGTACAGGCCGTCACGCTGTTGCTGGATGTGGTGAACGCCGTGAATGGCGGACGCGTACTTGCGACCGGCAGTGCTGAACTGCAAGGCACATCGTTTAATAACAGCGGCACGCTTCAGGGCGCGGACCTGCTGATGAATTACAGGAACACGACCAACAGCGGAACGATTCTGGGGGCAACGACTCTCACCGTTAAGGGAGACTCGCTGGCGCAGACCGACGCCGGTCGTCTGTACAGCGCAGGTAATCTGTTGCTCGACGTGCGGGACTTCAGCGGTAGTGGTCAGGTGGTGGCGCTCGGTGATACGACACTGAAACTGACTACAGCGCTCGCTAACACCGGCACGCTGGCGGCCGGAAGAACGCTTTCCGTCACCTCACAGAACGCCGTTACCAACAACGGTGTGATGCAGGGGAATGCGATTACGCTCAGTGCCGGTGGCGCATTTACCAATAACAAAACGCTCACCATCGGTAACGGCAGCAGTAGCTTCAGCGCACAGAGTCTGTTGCTGAATGCCTCCGGCTCGCTCCAGGCGGGTGGAGATGTACAGCTGACTTCGCGTGGCGATATCACCGCAAACGGTTTTACTGGTACTGCTGGTAGTCTGACGATGACAGCCGCAGGGACGCTGCTCAATACTGCACTAATTTACGCGGGTAACAACCTGAAGCTGTTTGCTGACCGCATTCATAACACGTATGGCGATATCCTGGCCGGAAACAGCCTGTGGATGCAGAAGAATGCCTCCGGCACTGCGAATACCGAAATCATCAACCGTTCGGGCACCATAGAGACCACACGTGGTGATATCACCATTAATACGGGGCATTTGCTGAATCAGCGGGATGGATTACAGGTAACAGAAACGAATATTAGTGGTGGGCAAACTATTCCGGGAATAGGGGATGCCACTTTGTCTGTGGATATCAGTCTGCTGCCGGAGGGCACCTACGGAATACTGAAGAAAATCCGTGACTACGAAACAGGCCCCTGTGGTACACATAGTGCCTGTAACTACTTCCACGTTATGCAGTATTACTACGCAGCATTTGAGGATGTTGCTGATCAGAAATTTATAACCAGCCAGACTGGGGTGACCGTCACCAGCAACGGTGGATCTGCCCGTATTGCTTCCGGGAAAAATTTGGTGATCGAAGCTGAAAACCTGAGTAATCAGGCCAGTAATATTTTTGCGAACCAGGATATTACCCTGACAGGAAATGTGCTCAATAACCAGAGCTGGCAGTCCGGTATATCAACGGAGTACCTTGTTTACAGCTATGACTCTGGGTATCTGGGTTATGCTACCGATACAGTGGATAACCTCCCGGAACAATATTCAGAGGATCCGGAAACAGGACGGGACAACCGATTACCGGAAAGTACCAAACTGACTTATATCCTGAAAGGCCATGAGACTGAGCTGGCGGAAGGCGAGAATTTCCGTTCAGTTATCCAGGCTGGCGGAAAAGTGAAGGTTAACTTTGCCAGTAATATCAGTAACACTACAACTACCGCAAATGCAGGGGGTATCAGTAATACCATTGATACACCATCATTAAACCCTCTCAGTTCACAGGCAACAGGTGCGGGAGAACAAACGCAATCGCTTACCGATGCAGGCACTGTTACGGTGAATTCTCCCGAGTGGCGCGATGAAGTCTCCGGCGCATTGCAGAACATCAGCGGCGGTAAATCGCTGGATAATGCGCAGGGTAGCGGCGGTGATACCAGTGCGTATCCGCTCCCTTCCGGGAATAACGGTTATTTTGTTACGTCCACCAGTCCCGACAGCCCATATCTGATCACCGTGAACCCGAAACTGGACGGGCTGGGGCAACTGGATCAAAGCCTGTATAGCGATCTTTATGCGTTGCTGGGCATGAAACCCGGCCAGGCGCCGCACGAAACGAACCTGGTGTATACCGATGAACAACAGTTCCTCGGCTCATCATACTTTCTTGATCGCCTGGGTCTGAAGCCGGAGAAGGATTACCGCTTCCTCGGGGATGCGGCCTTTGATACCCGGTATGTATCAAATGCGATGCTGAACCTGACCGGTTCACGTTATATCAATGGCATGGGTTCTGATCTCGAACAGATGCAGTACCTGATGGACAGTGCCGCCAGCCAGCAGAAGAATCTCGGACTGCAGTTCGGCGTGGCGCTGACCGCTGAGCAGGTGGCACAACTCACGGGCAGTATTCTGTGGTGGGAATCTGCGACCATCAATGGTCAGACCGTGATGGTGCCAAAGCTGTACCTTTCCCCGAAAGATATCACCCTTCATAACGGCAGCGTTATCAGCGGGAACAACGTGCAGCTTGCGGGCGGCAATATCACCAACAGCGCAGGCAGCATCACTGCACTGAACGGTCTCTCGCTCGACAGTGCCGGCAATATCGACAACCTGAATGCGGGGCTGATTAGCGCGGGCGGCAGCCTGGACCTGAGCGCCATCGGGGATATCAACAATATTGGCTCTGCTATCAGCGGTAAGACGGTGGCGCTCGAGAGTATCAGTGGCAGCATTAACAATGTGACCCGGACTCAGCAGTGGAGCGCTGGCAGTGATGGTCGTTATGGCAGTGTGCATGTCAGCGGCACGGACACCGGTCCGGTGGCGACCATTACCGCCACAGACGCTCTTTCACTGGATG
This sequence comes from Citrobacter amalonaticus Y19, assembly GCF_000981805.1. Taxonomy (NCBI): domain Bacteria; kingdom Pseudomonadati; phylum Pseudomonadota; class Gammaproteobacteria; order Enterobacterales; family Enterobacteriaceae; genus Citrobacter; species Citrobacter amalonaticus. Next base: position 3,612,770 of record NZ_CP011132.1, read on the forward strand.
CAGGGAAAAACATTAACATTACCGGGGCAAATGTCTCATCCGGTGGAACCCTCGGGATGTCTGCGGGTAATGATATCAACATTGCCGCAAACCAGATAAGCGGGAGCAAAAGTCAGTCCGGTTTCTGGCGCACTGAAGACAACAGTTCATCATCCACCACCTCACAGGGCAGCAATATCAGCTCTGGCGGAAACCTGGTGATGGTCGCAGACAATAACCTGAATGTCACCGCATCAGACATCAGTGCGAAAGACAGTGCCCTGCTTTCTGCGGGTAACGACCTGAACCTGAACGCAGCCCGTGAAGGTGAGTCTCACCGCAACGGCAACAATGAAAGCCACGAAAGCCACGCAGCGGTGTCCACGGTAACAGCAGGTAATAATCTGACACTTGCTGCTGGTCGGGATATCACAAGCCAGGCCGCCGGTATTGCAGCGGAAAACAACGTCGCCATACAGGCCGGGCGTGATGTGAACCTGATGGCGGAGTCTGCCAGCGCCGGCGACAGCTATACGTCGAAGAAAAAGAAAGCGATTAACGAGTCCGTTCGCCAGCAGGGAACGGAAATCACGTCCGGTGGAGACACCACCATTGTGGCCGGGCGGGACGTGACCGCACAGGCGGCAGATGTATATGCCAACGGAAACGCAGCCGTGGTGGCCGGACGGGATATCACCCTCACCACTGCCACCGAAAGTGACTATGAGTACCGGGAGAAGAAGAAAACCTCCGGTGGCATGTTCAGTAAAAAGACCACCCACACCATCCACGAGGAAAGCCACACTCGCGAGAAAGGCACACAGTTTTCTGGGGAAAACGTGGTACTCAGCGCAGGTAATAACCTGACGGTACAGGGGGCATCCGTTGCCGCTGAACGCGACGTGGCACTGAAGGCCGGCAACAACGTGACCGTGGAAGCTGCCACCAACACCGACACGTATTACGACATGAAGAAGACGAAGAAATCCGGCATCTTCTCCAGTGGTTCGGGTCTCGGTGTAACCATTGGTTCGCAGTCGTCAAAAACCACCCGCCAGGGTGCGGAGACCACGCAGAGCGATGCACGAAGCATGGTGGGCACCTCCGGCGGTAACGTCATTATCAGCGCCGGAAATCAGGTCACGTTAAGCGCCGCCGACGTCATTGCCGGACGGGCAAAGGACGACACGTCCCGTGCCACCGGGCATATCGATATCACCGGCAGTGACATTGCCATTATCCCCGGACGGGATACGGTCACCGAATCGGTGAAACAGGAGACAAAATCCTCCGGCATCACCGTCAGCGTGAAAGCGCCGTTTGAGGACACGGTACGCAATGTACGCGACATCGTGCGCGGGAAAGACGGCAGCGGTAACAGCACCGTTGATAAGGTGAAGTCACTGGGTGCGGAAGGTGCCGCCCTGGCCCTTGATGGTCCGGGACAGATGGTCGCTGTCTCCGCAGGCAGCAGCAAGTCGTCCTCTGAATCACACTACCAGGGCGAATTTAACAGCGGAAGCCAGCTTGCAGCAGCAGGCAATATTCAGATGACCGCCACCGGCAAGCAGGGTGGCAACAGCGGCAATATCCTGATTGCAGGCAGTCAGGTGAATGCCGGTGAAGCGGTGATACTGGATGCGAAGCGTGATGTGAACATCACCACCTCCACGGATACCGAAACCTACAGCAACAGCAGCAAATCCAGTGGCTGGAACATCAGCTCAGAAATGCCGACCGCAGGCAGTGCCACCCGGGCCACCACCGGGGGCGGCAAACACGGCAGCCAGCTTCTGCCGGGCGGGATGAGTCAGTCTGAAAGCAACAGCAGCGGCACGCGCACGACGGAAAACGCATCCGTCATTCAGGGTTCGGATATTTACATCAACAGCCGGGAAGGCAGCGTGAACATCAGTGGCAGCCATCTGACGGCCACAGAAGACCTGATGCTGTCAGCGGTAAAAGGCGACATTAACGTGACCGCCGGACGTGACACGTCTCACAATGAAAACAGCGGCAGCAGCAAAACCATCGGTACGCTGGGGGGAGACGGTTACAGCGCCACGGCAGGCTACAGTCGTGAGACACACAGCAGCCGTGATGACGCGACCACTGAAAGCGGACAACGCAGTCAGTTAACGAGCACAAACGGCAACATTATTGCCCAGGCCGGAGGCGATCTGTCCCTTTCTGGTACAGATGTCAGCGCCGGTAAATCGGTTTCACTCAGCGGTGAAAATGTCCTGTTTGACGTGAGCCGCGACACCCGTGACGGGGAAGCCCACAGCAGCAGTTCACAGTACGGGGTGACCGCCTCTGCCGGTGGCTGGGCTGTTGATGCGGCGAAGGCAGCTGAAACGGCTGCCCGCAGCGCGGAAAACGGCGACGATGCCCGACTCACTGCCATTAAGGCGGGTCAGGCGGGCACCACCGCCGCACAGGGTATGATGACAGACTCGGCTGTTGTGAAGGGCAAGGTTTCTGTCACGGCAGGTTCTTCCTCACAGGACAGCCGGTATCACAGCACTGACACACAGGGCACCACCATCAATGCCGGTGAGAACGTCATTATTAACGCCCGTAACGATATCGCCGGTCAGGGCGTACAGATTGGCGGGAAACAGGTGGTACTGGATGCAGGGCAGGATATTCTGCTGACCGCCTCACAGAACACGCACAACAGCCAGAGTAAAAACAGCGGCAACCAGGTCAGCGCCGGCGTGGGCGTCAGCCTCATCGGTTCACAGAACGGTATCAGTATTGAGCTGGGGGCCTCACAGCAGAAGGGTAAGGAAAACAGCCAGTCACAGAGCAACACCAACAGCGTTATCCGTGCCGAAGAGCAACTGACCGTGAACAGCGGACGCGACACCACCCTGAAAGGGGCTGAGCTGGAAGGCAACCGTGTGGTGGTGAACACCGGGCGCGACCTGACCATCAGCAGCGTCCAGGATACCGCCTCTTACGACAGCAAACAGTCCTCATCCGGCGCGGGCCTGAGCCTGTGCGTTCCTCCGCTGTGCTATGGCGCGTCTTCCGGTAACGTCAACACCTCGGGCGAAAACGTCACCCAGAGTGGTAAGAGCGTCACTGACCAGAGCGGTATCTATGCCGGAAAAGGTGGTTTTGATATCACGGTCGGAAACCATACCCAACTTGATGGCGCGGTGATTGCGTCCACGGCAACGGACGACAAAAACAAACTGGATACGGGAACGCTTGGCTGGAGCGATATTCACAACGAGAGCAAAACCTCCGGTGACAGCCACACCGTGGCGATTTCGGGCAGTGCGGGCGGCAGCGGAAGTGGTGAAAACCGCAACGTGGCTCCGGCCATCGGTACCGGTCATGCAGAAGAGAGCAGCAGCGGCACCACGTCGTCGGCCATCAGTAACGGCACCCTCATCATCCGCGACAAGGATAACCAGACGCAGGATATTGCTGACCTGAGTCGTGACACCGACAACGCCCACCACGGAGTGGATGTAAACGGTGATGTACAGAAGGTGAAGGATAACCTGGCGGTACAGAGCGAAGGTGCGGCGCTGGCAACCTCTGTGCTGGATGTGTACGGCAAGTATGCAGAGAAGAAGGCGAAGGAATCCAACGCCGCGCTGGAAGCGAAGCTGACTGCGGAAGGGAAAATGCAGGGTGAAACGGCACAGGAGCGGGAAGCTTTTCTGAAAACGCAGCCGGGTTACCAGAGTACCGATTACGGTCCGGGGAGTGAGTTCTGGACGAAGGGCAGCGCAGCGGCGGGCCTGCTGGCCGGTGCGCTCGGTGGCAACCTGAAAGCAGGTGCGGCAGCCGGTGCGGCTCCCCTGCTCGCCGAACTGGTCAGTAAACAGGATGACCCGACTCTCCGTGCAGTTCTGCACGGTATCGTGGCGGCAGCACTGACGCAGGCGAGTGGTGGCAGCGGCTCTGACGGTATGAAGGCCGGAGCCATTGGGGCCATCACGGCCTCAGCGATGACGGACCATCTGGTGAGCGCACTGTACGGTAAGGATGTCAGCCAACTCACCGCCGATGAAAAACGTCTGGTCAGCAGTCTGGTGACTATAGCGGGTGGTCTGGCAGGGGCTGCTGTGACAGATGGTGATCTGTCGATGGCTGCGCTTGCGTCCAACACCGCGAAGGTGGAAGTTGAGAATAACTCGCTCAGCGAAGATCAGATCAATGGATTTGCAGCAAAGGCCAAAGGCTGTGAGGCCCGTGGCGACTGTCAGCAGATTGTGAAAGAAATGGAAGATCTTAGTCTCAATCAGCAAAAGGAAATGATTGCGATCTGCTCTGTTAATCCTAAAGCCTGCAAAGAGAAGTACGGGGATATCCCGGCTAATGGGATGCTGGTACGCCAAGCCCTTGATCAGCTTTTTGATGCAGATGTGCCGTCAGAAATGAAGAATGATATTTCGTCATTCTGGGCACAACAGATGGAGGCTGAAGGTGTCGTTACCAGTACCGAGTTTGCGAGCCAGCTGGAAAACCGGTATGGCATGGACAAACAGCAGTCCGAGATCCTTGCAATGGCGGTGTTGGGTGCAGTGACCGGGGGAATGGGGAAAGCTGGCGCTTCAACATCAGGTAAAACAATATCGGCCAAGCCTGAGTGGTTGCAGAATGTTCAGGCTGGTAATAAGTTTAACGCGGAACAGTCTAAAAATTATCCGTATAATGAACTGTATGTAAACAAACCCAACGGAAACGGCTATTATCGTGTAGATTCGTATAACCCGGCAACAGGTGAGATAGTGTCGCGTAAGTTCACACAATTTGCTGATATTACAGAGGCTACGGCGACCAGTTACATTAGGGAAGCTGTGAATAAATACCCGGCAGGTGCATCTATAGCGCAAGTGCCATCCAGTGGAGCGTTAGGTGGTAAGCAATTACAGGGTTCAAATATTCTGGAAATTCCTCCGCAAATTAAACCAATTCCACAATCTGTTCTTGACTCAGCTAAGCAATCTAACGTGATAATCCGTGATACTAACGGAAAGGTATACAAATGAGGCATAATATTTTTTATTGCAAAAAATGGTCTATTGGTTACAAAGAACCAATAACCCCATTGACTGAACATGAGGCCCAGAAACTGCATTCTCGCGGCCTTCCATATACAGTGCTTATTGATTCGGATAAAGAGCCAACGTGTTTTTTAGAAGTGATAAAAAACAAAAAATGGTAGGGGTTGGTTTTTTGGATGAGCAGCAAAAAGAGTATCTAATGTACCAGTTTCAGTTGGTAGAAAGTGGAAAGCTTTTTCTATCAATGGCTGTTTATCGAGAGTTTGCTGAACATGATGGCGAAGGTGCAGGTATATTAAATGTATCGCATGGCACTACATATATCTTTAACGAAGATGGTAGTGCTGTGGTAAGAGAAGAACAGTTTAATCCCTATAAACTCGAAGAGAGTCAAACAACAGTCGATGTGACAGGGAATTATGACATATTCCCTGAGTTTGGGGAGTATGATTCTTTGATCCGTAAGGAACGATAAGTAATATACATCTTTAAAATGGCCTCTGGTTATTGTAGAGGCTTTTTTATTCCAAGGATCGATAGCCTTCTTAACCAGAAATCCTGAATCCGCCCCGGCTGAATCTTTTACAATGGCCTGCTTCTTACCTCAAAATCCTCCTCCTTGAATCGCCATGAAAAAAATAGAAAGGTTGGTAAGGTTCCGCGGAATTCGCATTGACGATCAGGTATCGATTGTGCTGACGTTTCTCCGGCTTGTAGGGACTGGCGGTCAACTGTGTCAGGTTGTGGAGTGCTGAGTCAGTCCTAAGCTCAGCCAGAGTAAACCCGGTGCAGGGAACTGGTCAATCAAGCCCTCCGATCTTCGCCGGGGCGGTAGCGTGTTCAGGCGAAAAAGGCGCGTCGGGGCCAAAAGTTGTCACGCCGGAAGTGCTGCAGGCAAGAACGGCCGTAACTGAAGGAAAGCACAGGGAAAAATCGCCCCACTACAATCTGCGTCAGAGAGAGCTGTTGTTGAGAATAACTCGCTGAGTGGTGATCGGGCCCGCGAAGCGGCAAAACAGGCTGCTGAATCCCTGAAAAATCAGGTCAGGGAAAAGTTGGGTAAGCCTTCGGCGCAGCCATACAGTTCGCGGGTGTTCTGGGTGGTGATAACGATGCAGTCCGGCATCACCCGGATCTTAATCGGTATCCCGTCGGTAAATCCCGCCAGCGCTACCCATCGCCACGCAAAAATATCGCGTTACGAGATGACCGGCCAGGTTCACAGAACGGTATCAGTATTGAGCTGGGGCCTCACAGCAGAAGGGTAAAGAAAACAGCCAGTCACAGAGCAACACCAACAGCGTTATCCGTGCCGAAGAGCAACTGACCGTGAACAGCGGACGCGACACCACCCTGAAAGGGGCTGAGCTGGAAGGCAACCGTGTGGTGGTGAACACCGGGCGCGACCTGACCATCAGCAGCGTCCAGGATACCGCCTCTTACGACAGCAAACAGTCCTCATCCGGCGCGGGCCTGAGCCTGTGCGTTCCTCCGCTGTGCTATGGCGCGTCTTCCGGTAACGTCAACACCTCGGGCGAAAACGTCACCCAGAGTGGTAAGAGCGTCACTGACCAGAGCGGTATCTATGCCGGAAAAGGTGGTTTTGATATCACGGTCGGAAACCACACCCAGCTTGATGGCGCGGTGATTGCGTCCACGGCAACGGACGACAAAAACAAACTGGATACGGGAACGCTTGGCTGGAGCGATATTCACAACGAGAGCAAAACCTCCGGTGACAGCCACACCGTGGCGATTTCGGGCAGTGCGGGCGGCAGCGGAAGTGGTGAAAACCGCAACGTGGCTCCGGCCATCGGTACCGGTCATGCAGAAGAGAGCAGCAGCGGCACCACGTCGTCGGCCATCAGTAACGGCACCCTCATCATCCGCGACAAGGCTAACCAGACGCAGGATATTGCTGACCTGAGTCGTGACACCGACAACGCCCACCACGGAGTGGATGTAAACGGTGATGTACAGAAGGTGAAGGATAACCTGGCGGTACAGAGCGAAGGTGCGGCGCTGGCAACCTCTGTGCTGGATGTGTACGGCAAGTATGCAGAGAAGAAGGCGAAGGAATCCAACGCCGCGCTGGAAGCGAAGCTGACTGCGGAAGGGAAAATGCAGGGTGAAACGGCACAGGAGCGGGAAGCTTTCCTGAAAACGCAGCCGGGTTACCAGAGTACCGATTACGGTCCGGGGAGTGAGTTCTGGACGAAGGGCAGCGCGGCGGCGGGCCTGCTGGCCGGTGCGCTCGGTGGCAATCTGAAAGCCGGTGCGGCAGCCGGTGCGGCTCCCCTGCTCGCCGAACTGGTCAGTAAACAGGATGACCCGACTCTCCGTGCAGTTCTGCACGGTATCGTGGCGGCAGCACTGACGCAGGCGAGTGGTGGCAGCGGCTCTGACGGTATGAAGGCCGGAGCCATTGGGGCTGTCACGGCCTCAGCGATGACGGACCATCTGGTAAGCGCACTTTACGGTAAGGACGTCAGCCAACTCACCGCCGATGAAAAACGTCTGGTGAGCAGTCTGGTGACGATTGCGGGTGGACTTGCAGGAGCAGCGGTCACTGACGGCGATCTGTCGATGGCTGCTCTGGCGTCCAACACAGCGAAGGTGGAAGTCACCAATAATAGTCTTGCCGGAGATAAGTCCAGAGAATCGGTCAAACAAAGTGCTGAATGGTGGAAAGAACAGTCAGGGACAGGCTGGGTGATAATATCGCTTCGCAGCTTGCAAATGGGTTGGTTAATTTAGCCGCTGAAACTGGTGATCTGGCGATGCTGGGCGGCGATACAGCGTTTGATGTGATAGCGGCGCTGGCGACCTGCGCAACAGGAGACAGTTACTGTAGTCAGGCACAGAGTGACATTGCAAAAAAAGATGCAGCGGCGGCTAACGTGCTGAATGGCATCATGAATGGTGATGCCTGGGAAGGGATTAAATTCACACTAATAAAGGCGGCCAGTGGAGATCAGAATGCACTGGAGAATATTGCCGGGATAATATCTGGCGTTTTGATGCCAGCGAAGGTTCTACCAGGAGGGAGCACAACCGGTAAAGTAACCGTTAAACCTGTTACACCTAAGGCGGGAGCCGGTGGAAACTGGAATGTACTGGATGAAATCGCGGACCCAGATGTGGTTAAACAAGCAACACCAACAGGTTGTGGTGGTGCTTGCGGTGAAATGCTACTGAAAGACAGGAATATCTTTGTTGATCAAACTCAGATTGGAACGGGTCTGAAAAGCCCTGAACAGCTAGCTAGAGATTTAACCAAGAATAGTGAAGGTAGCTGGAGTGGAGGATTTGTTGGTTTTGAAGCATATGATGCTCTGAACCAAACAGGTTCATGGAGTGCAATGATGTGGGATCAGGGGAGTAAAATTGGGCATTGGGTTGTTGTGAAAGGTACAGATAGTAAAGGAAATGTATCTATCTATGATCCATGGAAAGGAACCAGTTATAAAATGACAGACAAAGAATTTAAGGGGACCTGGAATGGAAATGCAGTCTTCAACCAATAGCTCGTTATATATAGATAATATTTTATATTCTAAAGAGGATAGGACTGTTGTTTTGTATTTTAACTGCATTAACAATAAAGAGGTCTTCTCTGCAGAAGTGAAAAAAGTTGGGGAGATTAAAGTAGTCAGTTCCGACAAATTGCATTCGTTCTTAATGAAATTTATGCCTTATAAATCTTCAATTTTTAATGAGTTACATAAAATAATATGGGATTACATCGAAGGTCGTGAAGTGACCTTCCCGACTCAGTTAGTTCCCTAGATATCAGCAAGCTCTGGCTCGATTCTGGTGATGTGATTGTTGTGCCTGGTGATCTTCACCGGGGCGGTAGCGTGTTCAGGCGAAAAAATCGAGTCGGAGCAAAAAGTTGTCGCGCCGGAGGTACAGCAGGAAAAAACGACGGTAACTGACGGAAAGTACAGGGAAAAATCGTCTCCACCACCACAATGCACGTCAGAGAGAGCTGTTGTTGAGAATAACTCGCTGAGTGGTGATCGGGCCCGCGAAGCGGCAAAACAGGCTGCTGAATCCCTGAAAAATCAGGTCAGGGAAAAGTTGGGTAAGCCTTCGGCGCAGCCATACAGTTCGCGGGTGTTCTGGGTGGTGATAACGATGCAGTCCGGCATCACCCGGATCTTAATCGGCATCCCGTCGGTAAATCCCGCCAGCGCTACGCATTGCCACGCAAAAATATCGCGTTACGAGATGACCGGCCAGGTTCACAGAACGGTATCAGTATTGAGCTGGGCGCCTCACAGCAGAAGGATAAGGAAAACAGCCAGTCACAGAGCAACAGCAACAGCGTTATCCGTGCCGAAGAGCAACTGACCGTGAACAGCGGACGCGACACCACCCTGAAAGGGGCAGAGCTTGCAGGCAACCGTGTGGTGGTGAACACCGGGCGCGACCTGACCATCAGCAGCGTCCAGGATACCGCCTCTTACGACAGCAAACAGTCCTCATCCGGCGCGGGCCTGAGCCTGTGCGTTCCTCCGCTGTGCTATGGCGCGTCTTCCGGTAACGTCAACACCTCGGGCGAAAACATCACCCAGAGTGGTAAGAGCGTCACTGACCAGAGCGGTATTTATGCCGGAAAAGGCGGTTTTGATATCACGGTCGGAAACCACACCCAGCTTGATGGCGCGGTGATTGCGTCCACGGCAACGGACGACAAAAACAAACTGGATACGGGAACGCTTGGCTGGAGCGATATTCACAATGAGAGCAAAACCTCCGGTGACAGCTACACCGTGGCGATTTCGGGCAGTGCGGGCGGCAGCGGAAGTGGTGAAAACCGCAACGTGGCTCCGGCCATCGGTACCGGTCATGCAGAAGAGAGCAGCAGCGGCACCACGTCGTCAGCCATCAGTAACGGCACCCTCATCATCCGCGACAAGGATAACCAGACGCAGGATATTGCTGACCTGAGTCGTGACACCGACAACGCCCACCATGGTGTGGATGTAAACGGTGATGTACAGAAGGTGAAGGATAACCTGGCGGTACAGAGCGAAGGTGCGGCGCTGGCGACCTCTGTGCTGGATGTGTACGGTAAGTATGCGGAGCAGAAGGCGAAGGAATCCAACGCCGCACTGGAAGCCCGGCTGACTGCGGAAGGTAAAATGCAGGGTGAAACGGCACAGGAGCGGGAAGCGTTCCTGAAAACGCAGCCGGGTTACCAGAGTACCGATTACGGTCCGGGGAGTGAGTTCTGGACGAAGGGCAGCGCGGCGGCAGGACTACTGGCCGGTGCGCTCGGTGGCAACCTGAAAGCAGGCGCGGCAGCCGGTGCGGCTCCCCTGCTCGCCGAACTGGTCAGTAAACAGGATGACCCGACTCTCCGTGCAGTCCTGCACGGTATCGTGGCGGCAGCACTGACGCAGGCGAGTGGTGGCAGCGGCTCTGACGGTATGAAGGCCGGAGCCATTGGGGCCATCACGGCCTCAGCGATGACGGACCATCTGGTGAGCGCACTGTACGGTAAGGACGTCAGCCAACTCACCGCCGATGAAAAACGTCTGGTAAGCAGCCTGGTGACGATTGCGGGTGGACTTGCAGGAGCAGCGGTCACTGACGGCGATCTGTCGATGGCTGTTCTTGCGTCCAACACTGCGAAGGTGGAAGTTGAGAATAACTCGCTGAGTGGTGATCGGGCTCGCGAAGCTGCAAAACAGGCTGCTGAATCCCTGAAAAATCAGGTAAGAGACAAGCTGGGTGAAGGTACAACCTCTTCCATCGCGAACGGTATCATCAATGCCCTCGCAGATACTGGTGATGCTGCATTAGGCTCGGCGGACTACGCCGCTGATGCGGCTATGGCGCTGGCTTCCTGTGCTGTGGGTGACAGCTACTGCACTAAGGCCATGAGTGACCTGGCCGGGAAGAATCAAGCGATGGCAGATAATGTAGCTGCTCTGATGCAAAGTGAAACCTGGTCAGCGGTTGCGGATATGGTTAAACAGGCGGCTGGCGGAAATCAGGCGGCGCTGGAAGCCACTGGCGGAATGCTGGCGAGCATTATATTGCCGGGCAAGAAACTTTCGAATGTCAACGTAAATAGTGGGTATAAAATTTCCAATGGCGCTACCAAAATAATAGAGAAAGCGGACTTGGAACATCCAATCGTTCAGTCCCGTATCAATGTTCAGAATGGTAACTCAAAGCAAGGTTGGGAACACGTTGTTCAACGCCATTTCTCAGATAAAAATGCAAGTCAATTTACGATCAGTCAGTCTGAGGTCAAAAATATTCTACAAAGTAAGGAGGTTTCGAGCGTACCAATTAGTCGAGTGATTGAAAGCGCTGATGGACCACGCTACGAACGAGTTATCACCTTAGATAAAAGCATTGGCATTGATAAATTTAGTGGAAAACCAACGAATACTATGACCATCTTAACAGATGAAAAAGGTAATCTGATCACAACAACTCCGGGAAGGATAAAATGAAATTAATAAACTCCAGAACAGAAAATTTGATTCGAGAGAGATTACTAAAGTTTGAAAGCATCATTTTAAAAAATGATGCAATAAATGATTTACTAGCCCATCAATTTTCGCAGATTGATAGTGTTTACTGCCTGAATCAAGTGATCGAACAGGGCGAGGACATATACACACTACTCGTTAATAATCAATATATTATTGAGTTTGAACTATCAAGAATCGATGGTGTAATTAGCAAAATAAATATACAATCGTTGAACCAGTATAAAAAAGAAGTTAAAGACAAATCATCAAGATTAACACTTAGTATTGCAATGGATTTAAGTAATAAAACATAGGTACGTGCAGTCCTGAACGGTATTGTGGCAGCGGCTCTGACGGTATGAAGGCAGGGGCCATTGGAGCCATCAGCGCATCGGCGATGACGGACCATCTGGTGAGCGCACTGTACGGTAAGGATGTCAGCCAACTCACCGCCGATGAAAAACGTCTGGTGAGCAGTCTGGTGACGATTGCGGGTGGACTTCAGCGAAGGTGGAAGTTGAGAATAATTCCTTACGTGACAAGCTCAATCCGCCGATAAAAATTATTGACATCAATCAATTAGGGCCGAAGGTTCTTGATGAGAATGGTGATCCACTTGTAGGTGGCGGTGGGATTGGGAAATTAATACCAAGAAATGCTACGAACTTAAAAGGAGGACCTTTAGAAAGAGCAAGCCAGGTAAGTGGTAGATTCAGCATTGAAAATGGCCCAGTTAACGGAACCGTTTATCGTGCAGATAACAAAGGAAATATCACAAGTTATGCAACTTATGACGCAAACGGAATGATCATTAAAAGGGTCGATGTAACCGGGACTGCTCATGGTGGAATATAGATACCCCGCATGTTATAGAGTATGGCAGAAATATACTACCAAATGGACAGGTCAGGGTTCAGTCCCCACCATCCAAATCTCTCCCCAGACCTATAAGGCCGGATGAATTGCCATGAAAACAATAGCATTGATAGAACCGCCACATGACTTAAAAAAATATGAGGAATGGAAATCTCAGTGGTTGGATGTTGATTCCATTGGCATCGCTAATTACATCAGTGAATGTTGTCACCCAGAGGACTTTCTTATTTGCAGTCAATTATTAATACCTAGCTTTATTGAAGTTGAAAACAGCATTCTCATTAAAGAGAGATATCAGGAAGAAAACTTTCTTGCATGGAAGAAATATTTCTCTGGAGAGATGCCGAAAGTTGAAAAAATGTTAAACAACATTACTATGTATGATGTTTTTTTGCATACTGGAAACGATGTCTCAAATGTAATATTTGAGCAAATATGTAACATGATGAAGATTTCATGGGGATTGATTTTAAAAGAATTATTCCCATGCAGACAATTTATAATTGAAGTTTATTTATCTACACAAGATGATGGTCCTTCAATAACATTTTACCAAAAAAATGACATTGTGAATAATTAAAATTCAAACGATGGTGGTTAAAAACATGTACCTTGTTGCTAACATACGGCAAACTCACATTGATAGATCGGGATTCGCATTTCCGGGATTGATAGAAAAATATCGGTAGTTACAACGCAAAAAAGCTAAAGATTATGCTCAGGCTAATCGTGCTCAAAAGATGTTTGATGCGTTAGGGATCAAGAATATAGAGGTGAAAACTGTCAAAGAATAGCGAAATAAAATTGGCTAAGATTGTTGCAGATCTGGCTATCTTTTTAGAGTTTACTAATGAAGACTCGCTCGATCCTGATTTGGCTGTAGAAGCGATGGAACAGGTGGCTGCAGAACTTCAATTACTGGATGATAAGGACAAAGAGAATCTGACCGCTATATTTATTGATTTATCGCATGAGTATAAGGGGGAACAATCAGAATATGTCAAGGAATTACCAGAATTTTTAGGGTTGGTATAACTGAGAAATTGAATCTGTGTGAATATTATTTATTTGATTATAAAAAGGAGGCTCAGACAGTTAATTTCTTAGCCGTCTGAGTCTCTTGGCTGTCAACCTGCACCATCGCAGGCTTCTGAAGGGCGCAAGACATAACGCTGATTAGCATGGTTCATCCTCCTGAACTGTGCATAATCCTCTGCATTATGTTGAACAGCTGCAGGCAATTTATCAGGTAGGTGGGTTCTTCACCGTGGCGGTAGTGTGCTCGAGGCGAAAAAGGCACGTCGGGGCAAAAAGTTGTCGCACCGGAAGTACGGCAGATAAAAACGAAGATAACATACTGAAAGTAAAGTGAAAAATCAACTTCATCTCTGCAATCCACGTAGGAGAGAGTTGTTGCTGAGAATAATGGCCTGGTACATCTTCTAGTCGCGGTGGAAGTAAATAAGCCGGGAACAGTTGATTCCTGGACAAAAGAACAGCAGGTAGCGATCAAAGAAGTATATAGCGGGGGTACACCTGTATCATGTCAGACAGTAGTGACTGCAATGGGTAGTGCAACAGTCTGGCCATTTTTACCAGAGATTATGGTTTGTGGCAGAAATACAGTCAGAATATAGCGATTGCTGCCGATAAATAACATCGGACTTCTGTAAAACAGCCTACAGATAGTCGTTGAAAAGGTCATTTTTGCTTAAAGGGAAATTTTATGAAACTTTTATTACCCCTGGTGCTTCTGGTGAGCACGATGGGGATCGCACAAGCAGAGTCGCTGCCCGGAAGCCTGATGCACTGCGACAGTCGCTTCTTCTCTGAACTGTACAACCAACGGGCAGCTTTCAAGCAAGCCGCACCTATGACGACAGATAAAGCCCAGCACGCCTGGTATGCTTCAAAAGACGGTAGCGAAGCTACCTGGTTTGCCCACCCGGTTAAAGCTGGACAGTTGACGATTTCGGGCTACTGGCAACAAAAAAGCGACCTGGAAGAGATGGGGAAATATTATTTCTGGGGACTGATTTTTGATGAGTCGCCCGAAGCCGTGATGCAGGCTCTTTCTCAAGTTAACTGGCACAAAAATGATGACGTCTATATGACAAACCCGATGATTAAACTGTCTGGCACCGGTGACTGGCAGGTGAACTCAGGGGCCGCCAGTGGCATTGCGCCAGCGAAAGGCAGTGTAGAACGACTCGTATTGCTGGATGCATTTAACGGTAAATCCCGTTTGCTCTGCTCCGTTCAGGGGAACGTCACGGATGCCGATCTGCTACCGCTGCGCCCGGATCTGCAAGGAGCGGCAAAATGAAGCGTCTCCTCTTTTGCGTGACGCTGGCATTGCTGGCAGGTTGCACCAGCCAGAACAAATCTCAGGCGCCTCAATTTACACCTCAGCCCGCCGGGCTGGTGAAATTGCTGGAAGATGATACCGGCGGCACGTATGCCGACATGCGTACCGTTTCCAGTTACCAGGGTAATACGCAATTGCGCCGTTTTTATCTGATCAATAACTACATCGGCCCACGCCAAATGCAATCTAACCCGCCGGTTTATATTGCCAGCTCGTCAGTCATCAATGTCGTGAACTGTGAGACGAAACAGCGCGCACAGTTTGAACGTATCTACCTTTCTCAATACTGGGCGAAGGGAGATGTTATTGCGAAGCGTGCGCCAATTGGTCAGTGGGAGCCTTATCCGGAAGAGTCACTGCTTGGCATCATCGCCACCAGCGTCTGTCAGATTAAAGCCGCGACGTTAAAACCTGAACCACCCAGAGATACCCGTATCCCGCTTCTGGGGGATTTTAACTAAAACTTAGCGCTATCGCTGCGTATCGTAGCCATCCTGCATTACGCAGCGTAAATTATGACACCATACGGGGAACAAAGGACACAGAGGAAGAAAAGGATGAGATTGATTTTAAGGGATTTTTTCATCATAAATGGGACAGCTAAAATTGCGAGAATGCGGTATTTTATTTATAACTTGGTTATTCTCGTGATTGTATTCTCTCTGCCCTTTCTTCCGGAATTATTTAACGTCGAGTTCAACTTCAATTACTTCATATTCACAATGGCTTTCGTCGTCATTTTTTCTTTTATCTCCATCAACCTTTGCGCTAAAAGATTCAGAGATATAGGCATATCCACCCCCTATAATCTCGCCATTATTTACACATTTGTCGATCTTCTGTTTACCCTTAAATACAATAATTTTGCATGCGACGCTCTCTCGTACGCGGTGATGGCTTTAATTTGTATCATCCCCTCAGGATACATGAACAAAAGTACTGACTAAACCTCTCTTCTGGCTTGTGCTTTCAGCTTTTTCTAATTACCCGCATCATAAACTCGACTCTTCATGGACTCTGTGTAAGCTCGCGGGAAACTGTAACGTTGTGACCTGCCCCCACGATTAGATACAACACTCAGTTAGTAACGTCGGAATCTTCATTCTCAGAATGACCCTTTCTCCAGCCCGCTGCAAATTCAGACGGTGTCTGATAATTCAGCGTGGAGTGCGGGCGGCATTCGTTATAATCCTGCCGCCAGTCATTAATAATTTTCCTGGCATGAACGATATCGCTGAACCAGTGCTCATTCAAACATTCATCGCGAAATCGTCCGTTAAAGCTCTCAATAAATCCGTTCTGCGTTGGCTTGCCCGGCTGGATTAAGCGCAACTCAACACCATGCTCAAAGGCCCATTGATCCAGTGCACGGCAAGTGAACTCCGGCCCCTGGTCAGTTCTTATCGTCGCCGGATAGCCTCGAAACAGTGCAATGCTGTCCAGAATACGCGTGACCTGAACGCCTGAAATCCCAAAGGCAACAGTGACCGTCAGGCATTCCTTTGTGAAATCATCGACGCAGGTAAGACACTTGATCCTGCGACCGGTGGAAAGTGCGTCCATGACGAAATCCATCGACCAGGTCAGATTGGGCGCCGCCGGACGGAGCAGCGGCAGACGTTCTGTTGCCAGCCCTTTACGACGTCTTCTGCGTTTTACGCCCAGGCCACTGAGGTGATAAAGCCGGTACACGCGCTTATGATTAACATGAAGCCCTTCACGGCGCAGCAACTGCCAAATACGACGGTAGCCAAAACGCCTGCGCTCCAGTGCCAGCTCAGTGATGCGCCCTGATAAATGCGCATCAGCAGCCGGACGGTGAGCCTCATAGCGGCAGGTCGACAGGGATAAACCTGTAAGCCTGCAGGCACGACGTTGCGACAGACCGGTCGCATCACACATCAACATCACGGCTTCCCGCTTCTGGTCTGTCGTCAGTACTTTCGCCCAAGAGCCACCTGAAGCGCCTCTTTATCCAGCATGGCTTCGGCAAGCAGCTTCTTGAGTCTGGCGTTCTCTTCCTCAAGCGACTTCAGGCGCTTAACTTCAGGCACCTCCATACCGCCATACTTCTTACGCCAGATGTAAAACGTGGCATCGGAAATGGCATGCTTGCGGCAGAGTTCACGGGCGGGTACCCCAGCTTCGGCTTCGCGGAGAATACTGATGATCTGTTCGTCGGAAAAACGCTTCTTCATGGGGATGTCCTCATGTGGCTTATGAAGACATTACTAACATCGGGGTGTACTAATCAACGGGGAGCAGGTCAGTTGCGGCGATCTCGCATTGACGAGTTGGTGCCGATTGTGCTGACGTTTTCCGGCACGCAGGGACAGGCGATCAAAGAGGTCAGGACAAAATAAAAAGCGATTATGACTCTGTACAGGAGCAGAGCGGTATCTATGCCGGGAAAGGCGGCTTTGATGTCACCGTGGGAAATCATACCCAGTTAGATGGTGCAGTGATTGCATCCACCGCGACAGAAGACAAAAACTAACTGGATAGCCTCTGGGATTGCAAGTGGACTGGCGGGTAACAGCACAGAATCAGCAGGGACCGGTGCACAGACGGGTAAGAACGCAGCCGAAAATAACTCGCTCAGTGACTTAACCGAAGCCGCATCGCAGAGTAAGACACCTCGGCAAGTCACGAAAGAACGCGTTGAAGCAGAAAATGAGCGCTATAAGAAGGAAAACTGTGCCGGGATGAGCGCGGAAGCGTGCTCGGTGAAGACGTACACTCAGTGTCAGGAAGAACTGAAAGATATCCTGTCAACGGGCGCAGATTTTATGCCGGTGGTCGGGACCATCAAAAGCTGGCGTGTGCACCGGGAAAACCTCAACACGTTCTTCGGCTATCCACCGGATATCCGCAAAAGCTATCTACACCACGAATGCTATCGAATCGTTGAACAGTGTAATCCGTGCCGCGATTAAGAAACGCAAAGTGTTCCCGACCGGCGACTCGGTACGTAAGGTTATTTATCTGGCAATCAAGGACGCGTCAAAAAAATGGAGTATGCCGTTCCAGAACTGGCTGCTGGCAATGAGTCGTTTTATTATCGAGTTCGGTGACCGCCTGAGCGATCACCTTTAACGAGTGGGCAGTTACACAGAATTACGGACAGGCTCGATTAAGTTTAACATCTCCACCAATATCGGTTACCGTCCGTGTTCTTGCTCGCTATCTTTTTTCTGTTCTTTCGGGTAATCAACTTTTGATGCCATTATCCTGAATCCGGTTAAATGTGGTCCACAATTAATCCCGGCGATCTACCTATCTGCGGAGTTGTATTACCTGCGCCAGCATGACTGGCGCTAATTTCCTTCATGCCTCTCCGTTATTCCCCGGAAGATGATTTTTGATATACCTTTTTCCCCATCATACTAACCTCGTAATTACATTCACTTATATCCCATTCTGGCGCAGGTGTGTTTTTTCCGTCGGTAATATCCATTATCATAACCGGCTGTATATAATACCCACCAGTCAGAGTATAAGCCTCATATGAATGACCGGCTTTAGGGATAAAAGAACGATATGAAGAGTGAACCTGCTGACTATATGTACTCTGACTCGTGGTGCGGTATCCAATTTGAAGATATTGCTCTGATTGTATGCTATACTCCATAACATCTACCATTATTAATGGAGAGCCTTCTGGTGAAGATTTAATGCCTTCAACCTTTTTTGATTTTGTGGATTTGACACCAAGAATATTAACGCCGGTCACTAATGATTTAGAATCGACTTCCTGAAGACAATTTCCAACTTTCTTGAAAAATTTCAAAGACAAGGGGTCAACATTATTAGCAATTCTTATCTTCGCAGAGTCATTTCCTGCATAGTCAGAAAGTGGCGACAGTGAAATGACACAACCAGATAAAAGTAAAGAGCATGGTACTATGTATAGAGTTTTAGTTAGGTTTCGCATAAATAATTCCCTTATATGCATAATCGAGACCGGTTCTGGCATACAGTCTTGAAAGGTTCAGATTTACCGGTTTTGAGATGAGTTCGAATCCTTATATTAAATAATGAGAGAACTCTCATGTTTTATACTACCAATCCCATCATCAAACGCAAAGCCTGTTTGCCTAATCTGGCTGAAGAACTTACAAACGTATCCAGAGTCTGCCGAATCATTGGTTCTTCACGCTGGTACTGGCATAGCGACCGGCAACAGAATCTTCTGTTGGTCAATCCTCTTGAAATGAGACACTGATCAGCTTTGTCCATATCCGTTCCGCTTTGAAGTGGAAAACAATTGTCTACATACTTTTGTTTGTCAGCATTACTCTTAATTTCGAACATTATCGGATCAATATAAGTGATTAACGAAATGGTAATGAATGACACAGGTAACCAGTAAGTTCAACTTGCCAATACCATGTGATGACGGTGATGCCCACATTTCCCACCCTTTTAAGGAGTGGACTGAAAAGAAAAACAAGATCTGTCGATACCTCAAGGAGTTTATATGCTTTCTGCACGTTCTCTGCTTGTTGCTTCATTTTCTTTGCTCGCCACTGCCGCCGCAGCGCAAACACAGTTCGCCTGGGTGGGTACCTACAATCCTAATGGCGAAGGGCTATATCGTTTTTCAGTTGATCCACAAACTGGCGCACTCAGTGATAAAACGCTGGTCAGTACGTTGCCTAATGCCGCACAGCTTACCATCTCCGCAGACGGGAGGACGCTTTATGCTGCCAGTGAAGTTGAGAAAGGCGTCGTACAGGTATGGCGTATCAATGACAAAGGTGAACTAAGTGAGCTTAATCAGACAGCTTCTGGCGGTGCCGGACCTGTTTATCTTTCACTGACACCAGACGAGAAACACCTGTTGGTAGCGAACTATGTCAGTGGTTCGATTTCCGTATTGCCGGTTAAAGCGGATGGTAGTCTGGGTGAAGCAAGTGATAAATATCAGGATGAAGGTCCGGCTGGCGCAGAAAGGCCAGAGGGCGCCGTTGAAGGCAGTTTTGCCATCAGCGACCATAACGGTCCGCATGCTCATATGATTGCCGCAGACCCCAGCGGGAAATATGTTTATTCTACCGACCTGGGACTGGATCGCATCTATCAATACCGGTTTGACGCAACAAGCGGCAAACTCACGCCAAACAACCCGCCGTTTGTGTCTGCTTCTTCGGATGGTGCCGGCCCACGTCACT
This sequence comes from Citrobacter amalonaticus Y19, assembly GCF_000981805.1. Lineage (NCBI taxonomy): Bacteria > Pseudomonadati > Pseudomonadota > Gammaproteobacteria > Enterobacterales > Enterobacteriaceae > Citrobacter > Citrobacter amalonaticus. Next base: position 3,632,694 of record NZ_CP011132.1, read on the forward strand.
TTGTATTTACACCTAAAGGCGATGGACTGTGGCTGATTAACGAAGAGGCCTCCACGCTAACTTACTATCAGTTGAATACTGCCACTGGTACGTTGCGGGAGGGTAAAACAGTGTCAGCATTACCGGATGGCTATAAAGGCACAAGTTTTGCCGCTGGTCTGGTATTAAGCCAGGACGGGAAACAGTTGTATGTTGCCAACCGTTTGCACAACAGCATTGGCCACTTTACTGTGGCGGCTGACGGTGCACTGACACATCAGCAGGATATCTGGACGCGCGGCGACTATCCGCGCACCCTGACGCTTGATGCACAGGGCCGCTGGCTGTATGTGATGAACCAACGTAGCGACAATATTACTCGTTTTAGCGTATCGGCGAACGATGGCAAGTTAACCTTTGTGGAGGACTACACTGCGGTGGGTAGTCCATCACAAATGGTCATATCGTCAAAGCCATAAATCTCAGGGAGCAGATTTTTCTGGTTATTCATGCGAGATCGCGCATGAAGGAAGAATCCCCCTCCAGACTCACGTCTGGAGGGGGAATGCACTGTTGCAACTAGCGAATTTATCAAATAGGTGGATGTAATGGATAGAACAACTGTAATGGCGTATTTTTCTATCTATGGAGAAAAATTCGATACGGAGGATGTTACTATTCGCCTGGATATTTCTCCGACTGAAACCAAGGTGAAGGGAGTCATTCCTGAAGGAAAAAAACGGCCAAGTATTGAAACTAGTTGGAAAATTTGCACTAAGGAGGAGGTTTCATTAGATCTCAATGATCAACTTTATTATCTTGTTGATTTATTAGAGGACAAAGTAAAACTACTTTGTGACATTAAATCTTCACTGGATGTTAACTTTGTTTTCTCATTTATAGTGAAAATAGAAAATGGTGAGAAGCCAGCAATGCACTTTTCCTCAGATAGCTTGAATTTTATTAGTAGCATAGGAGCAGAGATCGATATAGACCTCTACATTTACAGCTAAACACACCATTTTTCGTGGGTTACCATATGATAGTGGTGCGGTAGACCAGTGTGCCACGGCAAAGTCGTAGCGTTTGTGGGCGTAAGCGGTTGTAAAAAAAGTAGATTGAACAACCGTGTTCATCACAACAGGTCACATCGGTGGCGTCAGCCCGGTGCCATTCGAAAAGACCTCGCCGTGTGGACAGAAACTGTCTACGGATGTGGGGTCAGTCAGTCCACAGAGCCTATTAACAAAAACAACTATGACAATGAGATATAAGTCCTCTTCTTTCGAGCCTTACCCCCTCACAAATTGCCTTTTCTCATGGCATCCGGCCCCTTCCCCCATTACAATCATCGTTTGTTTTTTTACGAGCTGCATAGCAGTCTTCAGAGGGTAGATATGACGATGAAAAACGACAAGGCATGGATTGGAGACCTGCTAGGCGGGCCGCTGATGAGCAGGGAAAGTCGAATCATCGCTGAGCTCATGCTTACCGCTCCCAATGAACAAACCTGGCAAGAGCAGATCGTGGGTCATAACATTCTCCAAGCTTCCTCTGCCAATACGGCGAAGCGCTATGCCACAACGATAAAACTACGCCTGAATACGCTTGATAAAGCGGCGTGGTCACTTATTGCGGATGGGAGTGAACGCGAGCGTCAGCAATTGCTGTTTGTAGCCTTGGTACTCCATTCACCGGTTGTTAAAGACTTCCTGGCTGAAGTGGTAAACGACCTGCGTAGACAGTTTAAAGAAAAGCTCCCTATGGATAGCTGGGATGAGTTTGTAACCAGCCATCTTCGCCAGCAGCCCGTACTCACCAGTTACTCAGATTCATCCATCAAAAAAATGGGTAACAACCTGGTCAAAGCGCTGGCTGAAGCGGGTTATCTGGATACGCCGCGCCGACGCAATCTACAGTCAGTCTTTCTTTTACCAGAAACCCAGGCAACCTTGCAGCGCCTCGGGCAACAAGAATTGGTTTCTATTCTGGAGGGGCAACGGTGATCGATCCCGTGCTTGAATACCGCCTGTCACAGGTTCAGAGCCGCATTAGCGAAGAGCGCTTTCTCAAAAACAACGGCTCAGGTAATGAGATTGGGTTCTGGATTTTTGATTATCCTGCTCAGAATGAGCTACAGGTACGTGAACACCTGAAGTATCTGTTGCGTAATCTGGAAAAAGACCACAAGTTCGTGCATCTCAATATCTTCCAGATCATTATCGACATGCTCACTGAACGTGGCCTATTAGAGCGCGTCTGTCAGCAGGAAGTTAAAATAGGTACAGAATCACTGAAGAAACAACTCGTTGGCTTATTGAATCAGAAAAAGATCGCGGATTACATAGCAAAAAAAGTCGATCTTCAGAATCAAGAATTTGTCATCCTGACAGGCATGGGTAATGCCTGGCCGCTGGTTCGTGGCCATGAGCTGATGAGCGCCTTGCAGGACGTGATGGGTTTTACCCCTCTGTTGATGTTTTATCCAGGAACCTATAGCGGACACGATCTCTCCCCATTGGCGGGCATTGATTCCCGAAATTATTATCGCGCCTTCAGGCTGGTACCCGAAAGCGGGCCTGCGGCGACATTGAATCCTCGTTAAAGAGCACAGCAATGAATATTGAACAGATCTTTGAGAAACGTCTGGACCGAAATATTAATGGCGTTGTGAAAGCCGAACAGACGGACGATGCCAGTGCCTGGATTGAGCTTGATGAATACGTCATCACCCGGGAACTGGAAGGACATCTTCGCCATTTCTTTGAATCTTATGTTCCGGCAACCGGCCCGGAGCGCATACGCATGGAAAACAAAATTGGCGTATGGGTTTCAGGGTTCTTTGGCTCAGGTAAATCACACTTTATCAAGATTCTGTCGTATCTATTGTCTAACCGCAAAGTCAGCCATAACGGTACAGAACGTAATGCATACTCCTTCTTTGAAGACAAAATCAAAGATGCTCTGTTCCTCGCTGATATCAACAAAGCGGTCCATCATCCGACGGAAGTGATTCTGTTCAATATTGATTCTCGTGCTAACGTCGATGACAAAGAAGACGCCATCCTTAAAGTCTTCCTGAAGGTGTTTAACGAACGGGTTGGCTACTGCGCTGATTTTCCGCACATCGCCCATCTGGAGCGCGAGCTGGCTAAACGCGGCCAATACGACGCATTTAAGACCGCATTCTCCACTATCACTGGTTCAAGCTGGGAAAAAGAGCGCGATTCCTACTATTTCATCAGCGATGAAATGGCAGAAGCCCTAAGCCAGGCCACCGGCCAAAGCATTGACGCCTCGCGTCAATGGGTGGAACAGCTGGATAAGAACTTCCCATTAGATATCAATAATTTTTGCCAGTGGGTCAAGGAGTGGCTGGATGAAAACGGCAAAAACATCCTCTTCATGGTGGATGAGGTCGGCCAGTTCATCGGTAAAAATACGCAGATGATGTTGAAGCTACAGACTATCACTGAAAACCTGGGTGTGATCTGCGGTGGACGCGCATGGGTTATTGTTACCTCCCAGGCAGATATCAATGCGGCTATTGGCGGCATGAGCAGCCGCGACGGACAAGATTTTTCTAAAATCCAGGGCCGTTTCTCTACCCGTCTACAGCTTTCCAGCTCCAACACTTCCGAAGTTATCCAAAAACGTCTGTTGGTGAAAACCGATGCTGCAAAACCCGCGCTGGCTAAAGTCTGGCAGGAAAAAGCCGACATTCTACGTAACCAGCTTGCCTTTGATCCCACAACAACAGCTTCTTTGCGCCCCTACACCAGTGAAGAAGAGTTTATTGATAACTATCCGTTTATCCCTTGGCATTACCAGATTCTGCAGAAGGTTTTTGAATCTATCCGTACCAAAGGTGCCGCCGGTAAACAGTTAGCTATGGGTGAGCGCTCACAGTTAGAAGCCTTCCAGACTGCGGCGCAGCAAATCGCTCCACAAGGACTGGATTCTCTGGTTCCCTTCTGGCGTTTTTATGCCGCGATTGAGAGCTTCCTCGAACCGGCCGTCAGCCGCACCATCACTCAGGCCTGTCAGAATGGCATTCTTGATGAGTTCGATGGCAACTTATTGAAAACGCTGTTTCTGATCCGCTATGTCGATGTGCTGAAAAGTACACTCGATAATCTGGTCACCCTTTCCATTGATAAAATCGATGCTGATAAAGTCGATCTGCGCCGTCGCGTTGAAACAAGCCTGAACAAGCTGGAACGGGAAATGTTGATTGCACGTGTCGAAGACAAGTACGTGTTCCTGACCAACGAAGAAAAAGAGATCGAGAACGAGATCCGCAATGTTGAAGTCGACTTCTCTGCGATCAACAAAAAACTGGCTTCGATCATCTTTGATGACATTCTGAAAAACCGCAAATATCGCTATCCGGCAAATAAGCAGGACTTCGACATCAGCCGCTTCCTGAACGGACACCCGTTAGACGGCGCAATGCTTAACGATCTGGTGGTAAAAATTCTTACCCCCAAAGATCCGACCTATACGTTCTATAACAGCGATGCCGCCTGCCGTCCTTATACTTCGGAAGGTGATGGCTGTATTTTGATTCGCCTCCCAGAGGAGGGGCGCACCTGGACCGACATTGATTTAGTCGTTCAGACCGAAAAATTCCTCAAGGACAACGCCGGACAACGCCCGGAACAGGCCAGCCTGCTTTCAGAAAAAGCCCGCGAGAACAGCGTTCGCGAAAAAATGCTGCGCGTCCAGCTAGAGTCGCTTATTGCCGAAGCAGACGTCTGGGCGATTGGCGAGCGTTTACCGAAGAAATCTTCGACGCCGTCCAGCATCGTGGATGAAGCCTGCCGCTATGTGATTGAAAACACGTTTGCCAAGCTAAAAATGCTGAAGCCGTTCAACGGCGATATCGCACGTGAAATCCATGCGCTGCTTACAGTAGAGAATGATACAGAGCTGGATCTAGGCGAGCTGGAGGAATCTAATCCTGAGGCGATGCGGGAAGTGGAAACCTGGGTCAGTATGAACATCGAGTACAATAAACCGGTCTATTTACGCGATGTCCTGAACCACTTTGCTCGTCGACCTTATGGATGGCCAGAAGAAGAAGTGAAGCTGTTGGTTGCTCGCCTGGCACGTAAAGGCAAATTCAGCTTTAGCCAGCAGAATAACAATATCGAGCGTAAGCAGGTGTGGGAACTGTTCAATAACAGTCGTCGCCACAGCGAGCTGCGTCTGCACAAAATTCGTCGTCACGACGAATCACAAATTCGCAAAGCCGCACAACTTATGGCGGATATTGCCCAACAGCCGTTTAGCGAACGTGAAGAACCCGCACTGGTCGAACATATCCGTCAGGTCTTCGACGACTGGAAGCAAGAGCTGAATGTCTTCAGAGCGAAAGCGGAAGGTGGAAACAATCCAAGCAAAAATGAGATTGACTCAGGTCTGCGTCTGCTGAATTCCATTCTTAGCGAAAAAGAAGAGTTTGCTCTGATTGAGAAGGTCACCACCCAGGCAAACGAATTGCTGGATTTCAGTGAAGATCGCGAAGATTTGGTCGATTTCTACCGCAAGCAGTTCTCCACCTGGCAAAAGCTGGGGGCTGCGCTGAACGGAAGCTTTAAATCCAACCGCAGCGCGCTGGAAAAAGACGCTGCGGCGGTAAAAGCGTTAGGTGAGCTGGAAAACATCTGGCAGATGCCGGAGCCTTACAAGCATCTGAATCGCATCACGCCGCTGATTGAACAGGTTCAGAACGTTAACCAGCAGTTAGTTGAACAGCACCGCCAGCACGCCCTGCAACGTATTGACGCCCGCATCGAAGAGAGTCGTCAACGCTTGCAGGAAGCGCATGCCACATCGGAGCTGCAAAACAGCGTTCTGCTGCCAATGCAAAAAGCCAGAAAGCGCGCTGAGGTCAGCCAGTCGATTCCGGAAATTCTGGCGGAACAGCAAGAGACGAAGGCGCTGCAAACGGATGCCGAGAAGAAGATTAACCAGTGGATTGACGAGCTGCGTAAAAAGCAAGAAGCCCAGCTGCGAGCAGCGAATGAAGCTACACGCGCTGCAGAATCACAACAGACCTATGTTGTGGCAGAAAAACCCGTTATCCAACCGGTACCGAAAAAAACGTATCTGGTGAATGTCGCCAGCGAGATGCGCAAAGCCACCGGTGGTGAAGTGCTGGAAACCGCTGAGCAGGTTGAAAAAGCGCTTGATACGCTTCGTGCTGCCCTGCTGGCAGCCATTGAGGCAGGTGACCGGATTCGTCTTCAGTAACCCCCATTTCAGGGCAGCGCTCTGCTGCCCTTTGCAGGATTTTCTATGAATACTAATAACATCAAAAAATACGCTCCACAGGCTCGTAATCAGTTCCGCGATGCGGTGATCCAGAAGCTAACCACGCTGGGGATTTCCGCCGATAAAAAAGGCAATCTGCAGATTGCAGATGCCGGGATCGTTGGCGAGACCGTGCGCTATGGTCAGTTCGACTACCCCAAGTCCACCCTCACCCGCCGCGATCGTCTGGTCAAACGCGCCCGCGAGCAGGGCTTTGACGTGCTGGTTGAGCACTGTGCCTACACCTGGTTCAACCGCTTATGTGCCATTCGCTATATGGAGATCCAGGGTTACCTTGACCACGGCTTCCGTATGCTCTCGCACCCGGATAACCCGACCGGTTTTGAAGTATTGGACCATGTGCCGGAAGTGGCAGAAGCCCTGCTGCCGGAGAAAAAGACACAGCTGGTCGAGATGAAGCTCTCTGGTAACCAGGACGAAACGCTATACCGTGAACTACTGCTAGCCCAGTGCCACGCCCTGCACCGCGCGATGCCGTTCCTGTTTGAAGCAGTCGATGATGAAGCTGAACTGCTGCTGCCAGATAACCTGACCCGTACTGACTCTATTCTGCGCGGTCTGGTAGACGGTATTCCGGAAGAAGATTGGCAAGAAGTTGAGGTTATCGGCTGGTTGTATCAGTTCTATATTTCTGAGAAAAAAGATGCCGTTATTGGCAAGGTGGTAAAGAGCGAAGATATTCCTGCCGCCACCCAGCTGTTCACCCCAAACTGGATTGTACAGTATCTGGTGCAGAACTCCGTCGGCCGCCAGTGGTTGCAGACCTACCCGGATTCCCCGCTGAAAGGCAAAATGGACTACTACATTGAGCCAGCTGAACAGACGCCAGAAGTACAGGCACAACTGGCAGTCATTACGCCTGCCAGCATTGAACCGGAAGGCATCAAGGTGCTCGACCCGGCCTGCGGCTCCGGGCATATTTTGATTGAAGCCTACAATGTACTTAAAAATATCTATGAAGAGCGTGGCTATCGCGCTCGCGATATTCCACAACTGATTCTGGAAAATAATATTTTTGGTCTCGATATAGACGACCGTGCCGCCCAGCTTTCCGGTTTTGCATTATTAATGATGGCTAGACAGGATGACCGCCGGATATTCACCCGCGACGTACGCCTGAATATTGTCTCCCTGCAGGAGAGCCTGCATCTGGATATTGCTAAGCTGTGGCAACAGCTGAACTTCCACCAGCAGAACCAGACCGGCAGCATGGGCGATATGTTTGCCGAAAATACCGCATTAACTCACACCGACAGCGCGGAATATCAGCTGCTGATGCGCACGCTGAAACGCTTTGTAAACGCCAAAACGCTGGGCTCACTGATTCAGGTCCCGCAGGAGGAAGAAGCGGAACTGAAGGCGTTTCTCGATGCACTATATTGCCTGGAACAAGAAGGAGATTTCCAGCAGAAGGCCGCAGCGAAAGCGTTTATTCCGTATATTCAACAGGCGTGGATACTGGCGCAGCGGTATGATGCGGTGGTAGCGAATCCGCCGTATATGGGTAATGGTGGAATGAATAGTGATTTGAAAACATTTGCTAAGACTTACTTCCCTGATAGTAAATCAGATCTCTTTTCAATGTTTATGCAACGTGCTTTTTCTTTTCTAAAAGACAATGGGTTTAATGCACAAATAAATATGCAGTCATGGATGTTTTTATCAAGCTATGAAACTTTACGTAGCTGGTTATTGGATAACAAAACATTTATCACGATGGCGCATCTAGGTGCTCGTGCATTTTCTCAGATTTCTGGAGAAGTTGTTCAGACAACTGCTTGGGTAATTAAAAACAATAATATCGATTCATATCAATCGATATATCTCAGATTAATTAACGGCAATGAACAAGAAAAAAGAGAAAAATTAATATCAAAAAAAATAAATTTAAAAACATTAAACAAAGTGATTTTAAAAATATCCCTGGATCTCCTATTGCTTACTGGGTTACCAAAGAATTATTACAGACTTTCAGAAACTCAATCCCACTTTCTGAAAAACTTACTACTCGCTTAGGCATGTCAACAGCCAACAATGATAATTTCTTACGGTATTGGCATGAGGTCTCTATAAATAATATAGGATTTGACTGTAAAGACAGAGAAGAAGCAAGTAAGTCATTAAAAAAATGGTTCCCTTATGCTAAAGGCGGTAGCTATCGAAAATGGTACGGCAACCATGAGTATGTAGTTAATTGGGAATCTGACGGAAAAGAAATAAGAAATTTCGGGACTGACGATGGAAAAATCCGATCGCACAACTATAATTTAGAGTATATTTTTAAAAAAGGGATTACTTGGTCTGATGTTGCTTCAGGTGACAATGCTTTTAGATTGCTTCCACAAGGATTTCTCTTTGATGGTAGAGGCTCATCTGGTTTTTGTAAATCAGATGAGCAATCAACTATTCTGAGTTTATTAAACTCCAATTTAGCAAATTCAATAATAAAGATAATCAACCCTACAATAGCAGTTAATGTCGGTGAAATAGCCAAAGTCCCATTTCATCAAAAATTACATGATATCAAACCCGAAATTGACGGTTTAGCCAATGAACTTATTACGTTACACAAAAGAGACTGGGACGAGCAGGAGCTATCATGGGATTTTGCTAAGAGTGTAATTACTGAAGAAAGGCATAATTCATTAAAAATAGCTATTGACAACCTCTACAATAAAAACATAGTAGAAATAAGTCTCTGTCACAATTTGGAAAACCAACTAAATACAAAAATAAACAGTTTGTATGGATTAAATAATGAAATTGAAAACTCTGTAACTATAGAGAACATAACATTATTTAAGAATTTACACTATAAATTGTCAAGAATTGAAAATGAACAATTATTGTTTATCTCAAAAACAATTATGGATTTATTGTCCTATACCATCGGCTGCATGATAGGCCGCTACTCTCTCGATCGCGAAGGCCTGGTCTACGCTCATGAAGGCAATAAAGGCTTTGCCGAACTTGTCGCTGAAGGCGCGTACAAAACCTTCCCGGCGGATAATGACGGCATCCTACCGCTAATGGATGACGAGTGGTTTGACGATGACGTCACCTCTCGCGTCAAAGAGTTTGTCCGCACCGTTTGGGGCGAAGAACACTTGCAGGAAAACCTCGATTTTATAGCCGAAAGTCTCTGTTTATACGCGGTCAAGCCGAAAAAAGGTGAATCTGCGCTGGATACCATCCGTCGCTATCTTTCCATCCAGTTCTGGAAAGATCATATGAAGATGTATAAAAAGCGCCCAATCTACTGGCTGTTCAGCTCCGGCAAAGAGAAAGCGTTTGAGTGCCTGGTTTATCTGCATCGCTACAACGACGCGACGCTGGCGAGAATGCGTACCGAATATGTTGTACCACTGCTGGCGCGCTATCAGGCTAATATCGATCGCCTGAATGAACAGGTCGATGGTGCCTCCGGCGGAGAAGCGACGCGTCTGAAGCGCGATCGCGACAATCTGAGCAAGAAATTCAACGAACTGCGCAGCTTCGACGATCGCTTACGCCACTATGCTGATATGAGAATCAGTATTGATCTCGACGATGGCGTTAAGGTTAACTACGGTAAGTTTGGCGATCTGCTGGCAGATGTGAAAGCCATTACCGGCAATGCGCCTGAGGTGATTTAATCAAATAACTTACCTTCCCACACCACCGGGCTTTAGCCTGGTGGTGGTCTCGATATGGGAAACCGACCTTATTCAGGCATCCGTCACCTCCAGTTCATGATAAAATGCGGATTTGTGTCAGAACGAGGAACAGGGTTTCCAGGCGTTCAGACATCTTAAAATTTACCGAATCAACATGGGATTGTGACCTTGCAAAATCAGGAATTTATTGCCGGCCTTAAAGCAAAATTCGCCGAACATCGCATCGTTTTCTGGCACGATCCCGATAAGCGTTTCCTCGAAGAGCTGGGCAACCTCGAACTGGAGAACGTCACGCTGCTCGATATGACCGACCAGTCGCAGCTGGCGGTAAAAAAGCGCATTGAAATTGATGAGCCTGAACAGCAGTTTTTGCTGTGGTTTCCCCACGATGTGCCCCCAAAAGAGTTCGACTGGCTGCTGGATATTCGTCTTTACAGTACGGAGTTCCACGCCGATTTCGCCGCCATCACGTTGAATACGTTAGGTATTCCTCAGCTTGGCCTACGCGAGCATATCCAACGTAGGAAGGCATTTTTCAGCACGAAGCGTCTTGCTGCCCTAAAAGGCCTGGTAACTGAGCAGGAAAACGAAGCCTCCCTTAATAAGAAGATGGTTGCGGTCATCGCTGGCGTAAAAACAGCAAAAACGGAAGAGATTCTATTCAGCCTGATTACCCAATACGTTAATCAGCAAAAAGATGACGACAGCGACCTGGAAAACACGCTGGCAATGCTGAAACGCCACGACCTGGAAGGCGTGCTGTGGGACATTCTGAATCAGGAAATGGGCTATCAGGCCGAACATCCGACCCTGGAAAACCTGATCCTCAAGCTGTTCTGTACCGATCTCTCTGCGCAGGCTGATCCGCAAAAACGCGAATGGCTGGAAAAGAACGTGCTGACCACGCCGTCAGGCAGAGCCTCCGCGCTGGCCTTTATGGTCACCTGGCGTGCCGACCGTCGCTACAAAGACGCCTATGATTATTGTGCGCAACAGATGCAGGATGCGCTGCGACCAGAAGACCAGTACCGTCTCAGCTCGCCGTATGATCTGCACGAGTGCGAAACCACGCTGAGCATTGAACAAACCGTTATTCATGCGCTGGTGACGCAACTTCTGGAAGAGAGCACCACGCTTGACCGTGAAGCCTTCAAAAAGCTTCTGTCCGAACGCCAGAGCAAATACTGGTGCCAGACGCGTCAGGAATACTACGCTATTTATGATGCGCTTCGTCAGGCTGAACGGCTGCTGAATCTGCGCAATCGTCATATTGATGGTTTCCACTATCAGGACAGCGCAACGTTCTGGAAAGCGTACTGCGAAGAGCTGTTCCGCTTTGACCAGGCCTACCGCCTGTTTAACGAATACGCGCTGTTGGTTCACAGCAAAGGCGCAATGATCCTGAAAAGCCTGGATGACTATATCGAAGCGCTGTATTCCAACTGGTATCTGGCAGAATTAAGCCGGAGCTGGAATAAGGTTCTGGAAGCCGAAAACCGTATGCAGGAGTGGCGTATTGCGGGCGTTCCACGACAGCAGAACTTCTACAATGAGGTGGTTAAGCCGCAGTTTAATAATCCACAAATCAAGCGCGTGTTCGTGATTATCTCCGATGCGTTGCGTTATGAAGTGGCAGAAGAGCTGGGCAACCAGATCAATACCGAAAAACGCTTTACTGCCGAACTGCGTTCCCAGTTAGGGGTGTTACCCAGCTATACCCAGCTGGGAATGGCGGCATTATTGCCTCATGACGAGATGTGCTACCAGGCAGGTAATGGCGACATCGTCTATGCGGACGGGTTGTCTACTTCAGGTACGCCTAATCGCGATACCATTCTCAAGAAATATAAAGGGATGGCAGTAAAATCGGACGATCTTCTGAAATGGAAAAATCAGGAAGGACGGGATCTTATTCGCGATTATGAAGTCATTTATATCTGGCATAACACCATTGATGCCATGGGCGACAGTGCATCGACGGAGGAGAAGACCTTCGAAGCGTGTCGCAACGCGGTGGTTGAACTGAAGGATTTAGTGACCCGTGTGATAAACCGTCTCCACGGTACACGCATTATCGTCACAGCGGACCACGGTTTCCTGTTCCAGCAACAGCCCCTTTCCGGTCAGGATAAAACCACGCTGCAGATCAAGCCAGACAATACGATTAAAAACCACAAACGCTTTATTATCGGCCATCAGCTTCCTGCCGATGATTTTTGCTGGAAAGGAAAAGTGGCGGATACCGCAAGCGTCAGCGATAACAGCGAGTTCCTGATCCCGAAAGGGATCCAGCGTTTCCATTTCTCGGGCGGCGCGCGGTTTGTGCACGGTGGTGCCATGTTGCAGGAAGTCTGCGTTCCCGTATTGCAGGTGAAAGCGCTGCAGAAAACCGCTGCCGAGAAGCAACCTCAGCGTCGTCCGGTAGATATCGTGAATTACCATCCGCTGATCAAACTCGTCAATAACATTGATAAAGTCAGCCTGCTGCAAACCCATCCGGTAGGTGAGTTATACGAACCGCGTACTCTGAACATCTTCATCGTCGACAACGCCAATAATGTGGTATCCGGTAAAGAGCGAATCTGCTTTGACAGCGATAACAACACAATGGAAAAACGCGTGCGTGACGTTACGCTGAAGCTGATTGGCGCGAATTTCAATCGTCGTAATGAATACTGGCTGATACTGGAAGATGCGCAAACGGAAACGGGTTACCAGAAGTACCCTGTGATTATCGATCTGGCATTTCAGGATGATTTCTTTTAAGTGAGGCGATATGCAAACCCATCATGACTTACCCGTTCCAGCCGTTTCCGAAGGGGAACTCGTCGCAGAAGGTTACGATCTGGACGCCTTGCTGAATCAGCATTTTCGTGGTCGGGTGGTGCGTAAAGATCTAACCAAGCAGCTCAAGGAAGGGGCTAACGTCCCGGTCTATGTGCTGGAGTATCTGCTCGGTATGTACTGCGCTTCCGACGATGACCAGATCGTCGAGCAAGGGTTGCAGAACGTTAAGCGCATTCTGGCTGATAACTACGTCCGCCCTGATGAAGCAGAGAAGGTGAAATCGCTCATTCGTGAGCGAGGCTCCTACAAGATCATCGATAAAGTGTCGGTAAAGCTCAATCAGAAGAAAGACGTTTACGAAGCCCAGCTCTCCAACCTCGGCATTAAAGATGCACTGGTTCCGCCGCAGATGGTCAAGGACAACGAGAAGCTGTTGACCGGTGGCATCTGGTGCATGATCACCGTGAACTACTTCTTTGAGGAAGGACAGAAAACGTCCCCCTTCTCTCTGATGACGCTCAAACCTATCCAGATGCCCAATATGGACATGGAAGAGGTATTTACCGCACGTACGCACTTCAACCGCGACCAGTGGATTGACGTCCTGCTACGTTCCGTGGGTATGGAACCTGCCAACATTGAGCAGCGAACTAAATGGCACCTGATCACCCGCATGATCCCTTTCGTGGAAAATAACTATAACGTCTGCGAACTGGGCCCGCGCGGTACCGGTAAAAGCCACGTCTATAAAGAGTGTTCGCCAAACTCACTGCTAGTTTCCGGCGGACAAACCACGGTAGCAAACCTGTTTTACAACATGGCTAGCCGCCAGATTGGCCTGGTCGGCATGTGGGATGTGGTCGCGTTTGATGAAGTGGCAGGGATCACTTTCAAAGACAAAGACGGCGTGCAAATCATGAAGGATTACATGGCGTCTGGCTCGTTTTCACGCGGCAGAGATTCAATTGAAGGCAAAGCGTCGATGGTGTTCGTCGGCAACATCAATCAGAGCGTTGAGACGTTAGTCAAAACCAGCCATCTGTTAGCCCCCTTCCCTGCTGCGATGATCGACACGGCGTTTTTCGATCGCTTCCATGCCTATATACCCGGCTGGGAAATCCCGAAAATGCGCCCTGAATTCTTTACCAATCGCTACGGACTTATCACGGATTACCTCGCCGAATACATGCGGGAAATGCGTAAGCGCAGCTTCTCCGACGCAATCGATAAGTTCTACAAGCTGGGTAATAACCTCAACCAGCGCGACGTTATCGCAGTAAGGCGCACGGTTTCTGGTCTATTGAAACTTCTTCATCCCAATGGCTCTTACAGCAAAGAGGACGTCCGGGTTTGTCTGACCTACGCAATGGAAGCCCGTCGGCGTGTCAAAGAACAGCTTAAAAAGCTGGGCGGACTGGAATTTTTCGATGTGAATTTCAGTTACATCGATAATGAGACGCTGGAAGAATTCTTCGTCAGCGTGCCAGAACAGGGCGGCAGTGAATTAATTCCTGCTGGCATGCCAAAGCCAGGCGTAGTGCATTTAGTGACGCAAGCGGAAAGTGGCATGACGGGTCTGTATCGCTTCGAAACTCAGATGACCGCAGGCAATGGTAAGCATAGCGTTTCCGGTCTGGGATCAAGTACCTCGGCTAAGGAAGCTATCCGGGTTGGATTTGACTATTTCAAAGGCAACCTCAGCCGCGTTAGCGCAACAGCGAAATTTTCTGAACATGAGTACCACCTGCACGTAGTCGAATTGCACAATACTGGACCAAGTACCGCGACCAGCCTTGCAGCACTTATTGCGCTGTGTTCCGTTTTACTTGCGAAACCCGTTCAGGAACAAATGGTCGTCTTAGGTAGCATGACGCTCGGTGGAGTAATCAACCCTGTTCAGGATCTGGCGGCTAGCTTACAACTTGCTTTCGATAGCGGCGCGAAAAAAGTCCTTCTGCCGATGTCTTCCGCGGTAGATATCCCGACGGTGCCAGCCGAGTTGTTTACCAAATTCCAGGTCAGTTTTTACTCTGAACCTGTAGATGCGGTGTATAAGGCGCTGGGAGTAAACTAAATATATCGAGGAGTGGGTCACACTCCTCAGTTAAATAATCCGTAAGTCTTTTTTTGTTTATTTTTTTGAACTATATTATTCACCTTGTTTTTATCTGGAATGATGTACGGTTAGAAAATAATGAAACTAATTGCAAATGGATTGAATAAACAGTTTTTTAGATCTTTTTTACCTCCTCCGGATTGCGAAATTGACGGTGTCGTTGCAGCAATAGCCTATGGTGATGATAAAACAGCCCTTCTTGATCACTGCCTAAAAAACCATCACCGATTAGATATCTGGATGCGCTATGATCATACTGTTCCTGTTGCACCTTCTTTTTTATCAAAACTGCTTATTAATACTAAAAAAAATATCTTTTGTAAGTTGGTACCCGACTGCCTTCACAGCAAAATCATTTGGTGGAAAGGCTATGGTGCATATATTGGCTCAGCAAACCTAACCGATCGCGCGTGGAATTCTAACATTGAAGCTGGTATTTTCTTTAGTGAAAGTGATTTGTACAACTCGGATTTAATCTTACAAATAGAAGAATTTTTCGATAATTTAGCATCTCTTGATTGTTGTATTGACCTCAGCCAAGAAATAATTGATGAACAAAGACAGTTACAAAAATTAAAGAAAGAGAAAGATAAAAAAGAAGAAGAAATTATAAGAAAGCGCATTGTGCCAGTATGGGGCGGCGTCAGTAATTATGAAAAACCGAAGGCAAATGATAAAAGAAAAGATAGCTTTCATAAAGAATGGGACAGCACACTTACTGTAATACGAAACATATCCAGCCAGATAAATGACTTCAGACCGTATTGGATCTTAGAGGATACACCTATTTTCTGGCAAACCGATCAGTTTTTACATGCGTATTATTACAATCAGGTTCATCAAAGTGATAACACATATCCTTTTGAGGATTATCATCAGACAAACAGTAAAGATCCCCAAGCTGCACTAATGAATATGTTATCATGGTGGAAGAGCCTCTCTGCGCCCCCATCGAATGAAGATACCAACTTGGGAATTTACGCACCTTATATTCGTGAACACTTATCAAAAAACAATATTAATTCATTGACTCAGGATAATTTCCATAAAATATTCTCCTATACGCATGCAACGATGGACCATGTGATAAAAATGAGTGCTGAGACATTTGGTCATTCAGCCAAAACTTCCTTAAATAAGGAAGAACGTGCCATTTTGTTCACAAAATGGCTCATGGATCAGACCAATCAAAAAGGTATGAATATTGCTGAATTACTCAATTATGTCCTCTACGGTGGAAAACCTTCATTAATGTGGGAAAGGATCTACCGGGCAGGAAAAGATGAAGAGTACAAATTCCAGCATTACGGTATTAACTCTATTGCTGAAGTGGTCGGTTGGGCAAGACCAGAAGATACGCCCCCCAGAAATGGTAGAACGAATAAAGCGTTACGTGCATTAGGCTATCCAGTCCGCGTAAATATTTGAATACTTACTTTCACACTCTGGTAAGCAAAACCCAGAAATTCATGCCCACCCGAAGAAGCAGTTCAAAGGCGTGCTCAGTTTACTGAAACACGCCTCACAATGACCAAGCGTGTCAAATAAAAAAGTTTGCATCGCCACACACTCTCTAATCAGCTAGGATCACTCTTCATATTACCTTGAACCAAGATGATTTTCCCATTTAAGCACGCTTTGCTTTAGTTACTTCAAGGCATTTATGTGATTTTATGGAAGAAATTTACTCTCATACTGCAAGTTTCTCTGAAACTAATTTGTCACATAAACCTCTTTTCTTACATGGATCTTTGCAAAATAAACGGGCTAACACCCTTCATCCTATTCGCATCCAGATAATCCGCCCACCACTGCAACATCAACCTCCTCTCCCCCAGATGCTCCGCCTTATGGATATAAGCCACACGCACAGAGTTACGCTCCTGATGGCTCATCTGCCTTTCTACCGCATCCCTCGACCACAATCCCGACTCAATCAACGAACTACACGCCATTGTCCTAAAACCATGCCCACACACTTCCGTTTTCGTGCCATAACCCATCACTCGCAGAGCTTTATTCACCGTATTCTCACTCATGGGTTTACGAGGATCGTGATCGCCAACGAAGATCAGCTCTCGATTCCCGCTCATACTTTTGATCTTTTCCAAAACCGCTAAGGCCTGACGCGATAAGGGAACAAGATGTGGAGTCCGCATCTTCGAACCACGCTGAGAATGTTTAACACCTTCCAGCGGTTCACGCTCTCCGGGAATCGTCCACATAGCCGTTTCAAAATCCACTTCTGACCAGCGCGCAAAACGCAGTTCGCTTGAACGAATGAAAACTAACAGCGTGAGTTCCACAGCCAGCCGAGTTAATGGTCTTCCAGTATATGTATCAATACGATGAAGCAATTCAGGAATACGACAGAGGTCTAGCGCAGCGCGATGCTGCCGTTTAGCAGTAGCTATCGCTCCAGCAATATCTTGTGCGGGGTTGTAATCGATTAAACCGTTCTGTACCGCAAAGCGCATTATTGCCGTTGTTCGCTGTTGAAGACGCGCAGCTACTTCAAGACGTCCTGACTTCTCCACAGCTTTAATTGGAACCAGTAAATCGCGAGTACCAATATCTACTATATTTCGTTTCCCTACTGCGGCAAATAAATTGTCTTCCAGACTTTTCAACACCCTAGCACTATGCGATGCCGACCACTTCTGATTGCTGGCGTGCCAGTCTCTGGCAACCACTTCAAACGTTATCGCCTCTTGCTCCTGCTCTACCTTAACGACCTTCTTGTTCTCACTGGGATCGACGCCATTCGCTAATAGCTTACGGGCCTCATCCCGCCGCGCCCTGGCATCTGCCAGCGAGACTTCAGGGTATTTCCCAAGCGCAAGCATCTTCTCCTTACCGCCAAAACGATAACGCAGCCGCCAGTATTTGGAACCGTTAGGGTGAACCAGCAAACCATGCCTTCACCGTCAGTAAGCTTATATGCTTTTGCTTCAGGCTTAGCCGAACGAACCTTCACATCACTCAGAGCCATGATGAGTATCCTTTCAAGGGTTCTGTGTGGGTACAAACATTATCGAACCGGGATATACCCGCAGTTGTACCCGCATTAGTAAGTTGATGTAGATTGAATCAGGTTGACTTCTGTTGAAAGGAAAATCGAGGAAAGCCTTGCGGATACTGGATTTCAGGCACAAAAAAAGACGTCCGTTGACGTCTATTGATGTTCCGATGGTGCGAAGGCCGGACTCGAACCGGCACGTATTTCTACGGTTGATTTTGAATCAAAGAACACCTGGTAATTAAATCTCCAAAAATCAGCGTTTTCGCGTTCCGACAGTAAGACCTTTTTCAAATAACGAAAAAGGCACTGGTTATGAAAAACGCACAGACACAAGCTCTACCCACGCTCATCGCCGCGATTCTTTCTACCAAAGGCGGTGTGGCAAAAACGACCGATACGGCCAATCTTGGCGGCTACCTGGCCGATCAGGGATTAAAAATCCTGATGATTGACGCCGATATCCGGCAGCCCACACTCAGCAGCTATTACCCTCTCGATAACGAAGCCCCCGGCGGGATTTACGAGCTTATAGCGCAAAATGAGCTGGATCCAGACATCATCATCTCGCACACCGCCGTTCCCAATCTGGATATCATTATCTCCAACGATCCTCGTGGTGAACTGATGAGCCTACTTCAGGCTGCGCCGGATGGCGTGATCCGCCTGCGCCATCTGGTTCGTCAGATCCCTGGCTATGACATCATCCTGATCGACACCATCGGCGCACGTACCATCGCGCTGGAAATGGTTCTACTGGCGAGCGATCTCATTATCTCCCCGGTTCTGCCGGAGATGCTTTCCGCACGCGAGTTTCTGCGCGGCACGCTGCAAATGTATCAGGATCTCCAGCCCTTTACTCGCTATGGCATTCCTCTGCCGCCATTAAAAGCCGTTATTAACAAGCTCGATCACACCAACGACGCCCGCGAAATCCATCACAACCTGCTTCAGGTTTTACGTCATAAGCTGAAAGAACAGGAACTGCTGGTACCCACTGAAATCCTGATGACGCCCGTTTATGCCAGTGTGGCCTACCGCCGTGCGGCATCGCTGGGACTACCGGTACACCGGCTGGATAACTCGCGATCCAGAGGGAGAATAACGCCTTGCGCAGCAGAAACCATGAAGATGCTGGCCGAAGAGTTGTTCCCGCAGTTTCTCGCCTTGCCACATAGAAAAGTGGAGGGCATCGCATGAAACGGAAAATCTGGCGAGCATTCTGCTCGTATTACGCGCAGTCCCCTTTTGAAAAGGACGATGAAGCGATCGTTTTCTTCGAGGCCGCTGACCGGGAGGAAGCTCGGGAAACGCTACCGGTTTTAATGTCGCTACTCTGGCATATCCCGCCGGAAAAAGTGGACTGCTACAACCTTGAAGATGAAGACGAACTGCGTGATAAAGCTGGTTTGCTAACCGCCCCCAGAGACTGGCCGCTGTTTGAAATCGGCTGGTCTAAAAACCGTCCACTCTATTCCAGCGATTTACCGCTATTACTGCTTCCGCCTCATCAGCAAAGCCGTTTATGGAATGCCTTTCTGGCCTGTCAGGAGGGCAATCATGATGAGTAAGCGCAAACGCCAGCAGCCCCCTCATTCTGTTGAAGCTGAACAATCGGTACTCGGTGGGCTGATGCTGGATAACGGTCGTTGGGATGATGTCGCTACGCAAATTTCCGCACAGGACTTTTTCATCTCTGCGCACCGCACCATCTACACCCACATGCAGACGCTGGTTGAGCAGGGTAAACCTATCGACCTGATCACGTTAAGTGAATCGCTGGAACAACAGGATTATCTCGCTCAGGTGGGCGGCTTTGCCTACCTGGCAGAGCTATCGAAAAACACGCCGAGCGCGGCAAATATCGGCCCCTACGCGGAATACATCGCCAGCTACGGCGAACTGCGTCAGCTTCTGTTGCTGGGCAATGAGTTAACTGAAATGGCAGGGCATACACGTAGCAATGTAGCCAATGTACTGGCTTTCGCCGAACAAAAGCTGTTTGCGATCGCCCAATCGCATCAGGATGGCGGCCTGATTGACATCAATGACTGTTTTGACCATGTTCTGGCTGGTATCGCTCAGCGCTACGAGGCCGAACGGGGCACTCTCAGCGGCACGCCTTCCGGATTGGAACAACTGGATGCGCTAACCTGCGGTTTCCAGCCTGCCGATCTGATCATCGCTGCCGCTCGCCCCGCCGTTGGGAAAACGGCATTTGCTCTGACGTTGTGCGTGAATGCGCTGATGCTACGTCCCGCGAAGCCGGTGCAAATTTACAGTATGGAAATGTCGGCAGAACAGCTACTGCTCCGGCTGGTATCCCTGCTCGGGCGCGTCTCGCAAACCCGGCTGCGTAGCGGCGATCTGAGCGATGACGACTGGCAGCGGATTGGTACCAGCGCCACCATCCTGATGAAAGAGTGGAAAGATCGTTTACTGCTCGATGATTCTGGGATCCTTACCCCATCTCTGTTGCGCAGCCGGGCAAGACGATCGCTGCGCCAGTTCGGTTCCCCGTCGCTGATCGTTGTCGATTATCTGCAGCTGATGCGCAGCGGTGGTGAGGAAAACCGTAACCAGGAGATCTCTACCATCTCCCGCTCACTGAAAGCCCTGGCGAAGGAACTGAATTGCCCGGTACTGGCACTGTCGCAGCTTAACCGGGCGCTGGAATCACGCCTTAATAAGCGCCCCTGCAACGCCGATCTGCGCGATTCGGGCTCTATCGAACAGGATGCCGACGTCATCTTATTTCTCTACCGCGACGAACTGTACGATCCGAACACGCTGGATCGCGGCATTGCCGAAGTCATTGTCAGCAAACAGCGCAACGGCCCGGTAGGTACGGTGCGCACACGCTTTATCAGCGCTCAGACCCGCTTTGAATCACTCAGCCAGCAGGGAGCGGCATTATGAACAGTAAACTCACCTCACCGGAACTCCAGTCACGCCTGTTACAGGGCAATTTTGGCAAGGAAAGAGCACCTGATGAGCGTTTTGCCGATCCACAAATAGAAACCTCGATGATCGTCACGCTGGAACAGCTTCACCCTTATGATCTCAACCCCCGGCTGATGCGTAACCCCAGCTATGACGACATTAAGGCGTCGATCCGGCAGCGCGGGCTGGACACGCCGCCGCCGATCACTCGTCGTCCAGGTCAGGACTGGTTCATCATCGCCAACGGCGGCAATACCCGCCTGTCGATCCTCAATGAGCTGTGGCGTGAAACGCATGATGAACGGTTCTGGCGCATTCAGTGCCTGTACAAACCGTGGGGTGGCACTCCGGAGCAGCCAGTGCTGGGCGAACTGCGCTGCCTGATAGGTCATCTGGCGGAAAACGATCTGCATGGAAAGCTGAGTTTTATTGAACGGGCGCTGGGGATCAATAAAGCGCGTGAACTGTATCAGCAGGTAGAAGAATGCGAACTTTCGCAGCGCGAACTGGCAGAACATCTAAGGAATGACGGCTATCCCATCAATCAGTCGCATATCAGCCGGATGGAACAAGCACTGGAATACCTGTTGCCCTGCATCCCTGAAGTGTTATACGCCGGAATGGGCCGCCCTCAGGTCGAAAAGCTGTTATCACTACGCTCAGCGGCATTGCAGCGCTGGCAGCGTCATACTGGCGATGACGGAAATAACGAAAACTTCGATGACCTCTTCTCCTCCGCGCTGTCGCTGTTTAATGAACAGCCTGAAGCCTTTGTGGTTGAGCAGGTGCAGGATGAGTTGCTGGGTCTGATGAGTCAGGCGCTTAATGTTGATTACAACCTGTTATTGCTGGATGTCGATCCTTCTGAACAAAAACGCCAGGCGGTGCTTGGCCCCACACCAGAACCGCCACCTTACGTACCACCGGAGGAACCTGAACCGCGCCCTGCCCTACGCAGACGTAAACCAGAGCCGGAAGGTGAAAATAATGGGTCGCCAGCCTCCGTACCTGAGCGAGATGAAGGATCCGCGCATTTATGTGAAGGCAATGAACCGGTCACGGATATCTGGCGCATCTCATCACTATTTGACACCGTGGAATCCTTACAGGCGATAAGCGATCGCCTGGCGTGGGATCTGGCGGAATGCTACGCCATCGATGACCTGATCATCCGGGACGATGATGAAAAAGGGATCGGTTACCAGCTCAGAGCAATTACGTCTGACCATCCCATGTATTCCCGACCGCAGCCCCGCGCCTGCCAGGCGCTACTGACGGCACTAAGCGATCGTCCGTTAACGGATGAACAATCGGCATCGTTGACACCAGCCCTCTTTTTTCAGCGTGAACAGGATGATTTTTTCTTTAGCGATCTTTTTCTTATCAAAGCATTCCGGCTAATCCGTATAGTCCGCCGGATCAGAGAATTGCAGCAGGAGGCTCGCCATGATGCCGACAATTAATCAGGCTGTTTTATCTCAGGTTATTCAGGAGTTGAAGGACGGCAACGTGCGCTATTGCGAAGCGCTGGGCTTCGACCGCGACGAGCTGAACGAACTGAACACTCTGACATTTGAAGAGCTGATGCATCTGGGGAATACCTCGGCGCAGTTTTTGAAAATTACCATTAACCATGATGTTCTGCGCAAAATGCTGGTCCAGGTGCGCCAGGAGCAGAAATTTCAGCAGTTTGTTGGTCAGGCTGTTCAACTGGGGGGGTCTATCGCCTTAATCAGCCACTATTTCGGTATTTCGACTGCTGAAATCAGCGCTCGCCGTCGGCTGATGGGGATCCATATCCGTCAGGGACGAAATCAGGCACCGGATGAAGCGGAAGAAGCCGCCCTGTGGAAGCGATGGCAGGAAATCAAAGTGGATAACCTGGATTCTACGCAGGCGCTGGAAGCCATGATGCAACTGGCTCAGGAACGCTCGCTCTCGTTAACTGTGGTCTGGAATCTCATCCGCCAGTGGGAAAAAAGTTGAAGAACCAATGGGGAACATCATGACACCGTATATCCAGGCGCTTATCAATACCACCGGCGACAAACTTCAGCAACGGATGCTCAAGGATCCAACAACAGCCTCTGACAGCCTGCTGTTTATGGGCAATCAGCATGACACGGTGCCTCGCCGTTTATTGCAGGATCCGTTGTTATCTCCCAGAGACAAATTCGCCTGGCAGGTGATCCGAATGCAGGCACAGGAAAACGGTGGTGCGGTGTTCCCCTCTTACAGTGAATTGCAGGTGCAGTTGTCAAACCGCCCGCTGGATGAAAAAGCCTCACGCAGCACTGTCAGCCGGGCGCTGCTGATGCTGAGACTGACGCGCTGGCTCAGCCTGTGCCACAAGGCGCGGGATCGCGTTTCCGGGAGGATTATGGGCAATATCTACGCCCTGCACGATGAGCCGCTGACCGTGCTGGACGCTCTGCGATTTGATGCCAGCTATCTTCACTTGCTGGATCAGTGTTCACGATATGAAAACAAGACCATCCGCGCCACCGCGCAAAGCATTTTGTACGACGTTCGCCAGGACACCAGCCTGCGCTATTTATCGTCGCGCATAGATCTGCTGGAAGAACGCGCTCGCTGGCAACAGCGCCAGTCCTCTGAGAAGACTAAGCCCGAAACGCCCGGTCTCAATGTGGTACCGGGTGAAATTCGGCCTGGTACCGAATCGGGACTAAGCCGAAAACCGGGGCCTGACGGCCTGGTCTCAGATCAGGACCCGGCCTCTGTACGTACAGTACTTACAGATAATGGTAATAGTACTACCCCGCGCGCGAACGACTCGCCACCATGTTGGCCACCAGAAATCCCGCTGACGCAGCCCGAAAAACAGCTTGTTTTGCAGGCGATGCAGAACCTGCCACCCGCATTGCGCCAGGACGTGCTTGATGATGCAGCCCGGCGTGTCTCCCGTGGCGGCGTGCAAAACCCGCTTGCTTATCTGCTGGCAACGCTCCGAAAAGCACAGAGTGGCGAGTTTAATCAGTATCGGCGGGATAAACCTGTGGTGTCGGAGTTTGTACCGCCTGTGGTTTCAGAGCCGGAAGTACCAGCAGAACCGCGTAAAAAACGGGATATCAGTAAGTTGGTAGCGGAGATCCGGCGCAGTGTCTGGGGAAGAGTTGATGTCAGTGTCATCACATAGATAGCTATCAATACAGCGCAAATTAATAGACATTATAGTGATGCCACTGGCATCACATATACACCTATTGATCATCTTACAATCAATAGGTAACAGCGACAAATCAACGTAATTGCATAATCTCTTCTGGTGTACCTTCAAAAATAAACGGATTAAGGAACACTCGTCCCCATAAAAATTTGCGATCCACTTCGCTCAATGAAGCCGCATTGCATATCTCCTCCCAGTTCTCATGAACCGTCCGGATGCAGTGTGTGATAATTTCAATGGCTTCCTGTTCGCTCAGCAGAAATTTGGCAGCCGCTGACAGGCAAACCGCGAGATTACTCATTCGGTTTTCACCCATAATCAGCATTGCCTGCGTTGCTTCATTCCCGGAACGGCCCTGGGGACAAATATCATAAGCAGGCGTCAGGCACAGTTTTTCACCGTCCCAAAATGCTGCATGGTTCCTGGCGTGATCATCCGTGTTACCACAAATAATATTAAAAGCCAGACGCCCGAACAGTTCCCGTAATGTTTCTTTAGGCGCATCGAAGCGCTGGCGAATTATATCCGTCAAATCCTCATAACTCGCATATCTTGCCATCATCTCATCAAGGCCAAAGATAGTCAGCGCAGAGACCATCAGACGGCGCTGCCATCCTGCATCACTTCGAATACGATCAAAGCGCTCAATAAGAATGACGTCTTTACCTGCGGTATGACGATAGAGAACAGGCGCAACGTTCAACCCGGCACACGCAGCCAGTCGCATAGCGACATATTCAGCTTTAACGACATTATAGGTGTCTGTGGAGGAAGAAAATTTTGCGATAAATTTATGCTCACCGGATTCTATCATTGCCTTTGGTCGCGCTCCCCCCAGTGAACTCCCATGAAATAGTGCTTGTTCAAGCTCCGGAGTTAACGGTACGCCACTTTCAACCATTGATGCTGCCTGCATCAATTCTTCAAGAGATGCACTTTGAGACGCGCGCGGTACATACTCCGTAGCGGACCGCTGGAAGTCGAGCCCCCCAATTCTGTCTGAGCCAGACTCAAGCAAATAGGTCAGTTCGTCCAGCCTGTCAGGGTCAGCATCCCTTCCCTGGGCGCCCATTAGTCGATTAAGGATAACCCGGCGTCCCCAAGCATCCGGGGCCGCATCACGTAATGCACTGGCCTGCTGTAGCCCTGGTGCGGGAAAAATTGCGCCCTGGGATAGCGGGAGTTCCGGCTCATAGACAGGGATCGCATCTTCCCGTTCCAGATAACTGCGCCCGTAGTTGAAAATGAATCTGTTGTCATCGCGGGTTAATGCACCTGCGACAATCGGTTTAGTTGCACCAGGCAACCAGATCCATACATATGCCCGGTCGGGACGGTTATCAGAAGTCATCATCTATCACCTTCCTGGAGTGATGCACTGAGCGCGGCATCAGTGATAAGGTTTTCTCAACGTTCGCGGTATGTAACGTCATAGATACATGGTCAGGTGTAAAAAGCGGAACACCTACTATGGTAGCCAGTTCAAATACCGCGCCAATTGCACACCCCATGTCTCCTTCTTCAGCACGATAAACGAGTCCACGAGATACACCAGCACGTTCCGCCAGCTCTTCAACGGTGAGTTTGCGTTCAATACGCGCCGTACGAAGCATCAACCCCAACAGCCGTGCAGCATCACGGCTGTAGCGGGAGTAAGTTCGAGTGGATGGTTTTGCCATTACACACCTCTTTGTTCCATAAATAGAGCATTTCATGTAAGTATATCCTTTTTATAGAACAATCGAAATCATTTGCTTCAGTACCCCATTCGATTTGTTCCATAAACAGATTCTTAACTTACACTACGCTCCATTAATGGAACACGTCGCTTGATGCCAGCTATTGAGTATCGCAACTGGCATCAGGCGTCTGATATTAGCTAACAGCTAAACAAATACACTTCCCGACGTGTTCCAGAACAGACGGCGGTGGTGGCGACACAGTTGAAGAGGTTGCTGGATTCCTGCTCATATGTTTATAAAAACCGGTCTTATCGACATATATGCAGCCTATAACCTCTTCACCCACACAACAAAAGGACACTTAAAAGTGCCTCTTGAATAGGCAATAGATTGATGCCAGTGGCATCAAAATTTTCATCAAACAGTCTTCCCGCCTGCGTTTTCGCTTTCCCAATGCTCATAACCCCTCACGCCATTACTCTGCGCTGGAATTAACGCTGGGTTGGAACGCTTTACCAAGCGTCGTGTTTTAACCAAGAACAATCTATCTCAAAAATAATAAATATTGAGGTAGTTATGAATGATGATCTATACTATCTCAAATTCATAAAATTTTGAGATAGTTAAATGCCAATCAAAAGACCTCCAGCACTTGTTCCGTTTTCCCAACTCACCGGAGCGGATCTGGAAGCCCACCAGCACTACAGCCGCGTGACGGACGATAAAGGCCGCTATCTTCCGTTTGACGAATTTTGCCGCCGCACAGCCAGGGGAGAAAATGTCTCTATCGCCTGGACGCTTACGCGGCGAGCGCGTGACTCAGCCATGCAACGGATCAATTATCGCAACGAAGCAGACGAGCAGGCTGGTTTCGTTCTCACACCTAACATCATGTCAGTGTGTGAGCAGGTGGATAAATATGCCACAAGGCTGGCGCTTAAAGAGCTTACCGCCAGGCTTCGGGGGCGGGTAAAGAATTAACGGCACTGAGCATGGAAGAACCGATCACCTCATCACAGTTGGAAGGCGCGAACACTACCACGCTTGTGGCGCGAAACATGCTGGAAAGTGGTAGAGCACCCCGCACCGAAGATGAACACATGATCGCCGGCAATGCGCGGTTGATGGCCGAGATCCCGGAACTTATCCAGGAGCCATTAACGCCAGACCTGATCCGCCGCTTCCATGCAGTTGGAATGGGCGGGATAAACGACGACAAATACCGTCCTGGCGAATTTCGCGATACTAATGATGTCGTGATCGCCGACTATGACGGTAACATTGTCCACCAGCCACCCACTGCCGCCAACCTGCCGGAACGCTTGCAAATGGTGTGTGATTTTGTGAATAGCACTGAACCCTATGTTCACCCGCTGGTAAAGGCCTGTATTCTTCACTTCATGATCGCCCACGAACACCCTTTCAGAGACGGTAACGGGCGTACAAGTCGTGGGCTGTTTTACTGGTACATGCTGAAATCAGAGTATGATGTGTTTAAATACGTGTCGATCAGTCAGTTGCTGCATGCCGCTCCGGCTAAATATGCCCATAGTTACCAGTACACTGAAACCGATGGCATGGATCTGACCTACTACCTTGAATATCAGACCAGTATTATCCATCGGGCAATGACAAGGCTCTTACGGCATGTAGACGAGCTGGTTACGCGTGCTGCCCAAATTGACCATTTTTTGTATAAATCTGGCATCCTATCCCGGCTAACCGGACGGCAAGTCACACTACTCAACATCATTCTGGCAGAGCCTGATAGGAAATATTCCGCAGCAGGCATAGCTGAGGCGCTGGGTGTGTCGGATAACACTGCGCGTAATGATCTGCGTACCCTGGTGCGTGAAAATCTCTTAACCGAGATATCAGAAAACGGCCAGAAAACAGTTTACAAGGTATCCCGCGATCTGAGCTAACGCCAACAAATATCATATCAAAACCTATCAATCGGCCAATAGACAAGAGAGTGATGTCAGTGGCATCACCCTCTTGCCATTTCGCGCTAAAAACTGTTTTCCTCATATACATAACCGTCTGTTAGACACTCCAGAATTCCCACATTCCCGCTCAGTCACTACCGGGAATGTGGGATTAAATTGCAGTTTCTGAAATTTCATTTCTCGTAGTGATGAAAAATAACTGCCAACGATTTATTATCATTGTCTTCACCGTTGAAAAGTAAGAATATCCAATCAGGAATTAAGGATAAAATAAAGGAGATAAAATCATGCCGGGAGTAGATTCAATTGGGAAAGCATTAATCATCTTGTTGGAAACTTTTTTGGGAAATCGAAGAAACGTTAAGGAGGCACATCAAAATCTGTTAGATGAATATAATAAAGAAAATCATAACCTTCGATTGATAGAGTACTGGTTCTGCACGTTTACCGGATGGAAATATGCAAAATATCGCGATATTTGCTTCATAATGAACTCGTCAGATCCTTCAAAAATGCTTTACCTGGCAAGGGGGATTAACTACATAGCGCGTACTGTAGATTTTTTTGATAACGGTGAGTGCAGGTTAACGGATAAATACAATGCAAAGGGAGGCAGAACATTTACGTTCCTGGTTATATGTTTTTGCATCATCACCTGTGTTTTAATCGGCTTTTTAACGTCATCCATCCTGTTTTTAATAGCACATCATGGAAACTCACTACTCGTAACACAAAACATTATCATCATAATATTTTGTGCGTTATTCATTCCAGCTTTTATATTTTTCATTCACGCGGTAATAACGGAATTTTTCGCTTTTGAAAAAGCAGCCATATTTACTAAATCCTACAATGACGAAAGAGAGGCATCAAATAATAACTAGCAGTATAAAAGCATTGCCTATCGATTAGCAAATAATTGATAGGCAACAGCCTGATGCCACTGGCATCACATCAATACCTATCAATTCACCATCAACCGATAGGCAAAAGGGTGATGCCAGTGGCATCAAAACCCCTTCCAGAAATCTTCCCGACCGCGTTTTTGTTTTCCCGTTGCCCACAAAACCTCACGCCGCCACTCTTCGCATACCCTCACCCGCACAGGAAACACAGATGTCGGACTACACCTTCAACATGGGTCCCCTGCGCAGTGCGATCCAAATTCAGCTTCATACCCATAACGCGACCCGTTTATGGACCGGGCGTCGGGCGACGGAAAACGGCCCCGCCCCCATTATCGGCATGCCGCGTTTTATCGAGATCCTCAATCAGATCCGTATTGCGACAGAACATGATGATCCCTACGCTGACCTGTGGATGCTGCGCATGGAAGAGAAACTGATACATTCACGCAAAACCATGCACATGATGCTGGAGCAGGCAGAATCATTGTTCAGCAAACTCCCGGACAGCATCAACATTGAAAGCTGCCTCAACGTGCAGCCTGCCCGTTTCCCGCTTTTTATCAATGCTCCGCTGGCGTACCTGGGCATCTATTTGCTGACTGATTTCGACCAGCTCGCCCGTCAGCTTCTGCTGGCCGCACATATCGCCGTCATATCCCGCCGGGAAATGCACCACCGGTTAAACAATGCCGCGTCAGTGATCCGCAGCACGTTCAGTCTGGCGCAGAAATTTCGCGGTTCGGAACTGACCCGTAAAGACTTCACTGAAGATACACCGCAGGCCAGAGCAGTCATCGAACGTCTGGGCGTACTACCGGAAGCAATACTGAACGGCCAACTGCGTTCGTCGTACTCACCGCCGCTATCAACCACCACACGAATCACCAGCACCGGAGACAACCACGATGAATAATCCCACTACCGGTTATCTGCCGCTGGCTGATGAAGACTATAAAATGATGGCTTACATCTCCTCCCTAAAAGGCCTTTTAAAACCTTTTAAGGGTAAGGGGGAGTTTGAGCTGCTGGAGAACAATGCCCGGCAAGTGCGGGAGATGATGGAGCCACTGATGCGACAACTGATCCAGAGCGCAAAGAATTATCCCGTCCGGCAGCTTCCGTTGATCTTCACCATCGGTCCGGCACCTTCCGGCGCAAATTTTCTGCGCTGGCGTAACCAGCAAAATAATAAGACCGGCACCCCGGCATTTTGCCACCTGATAGGCGATCCAAAAGTTCCACGACGAGCCAGAGACACGCTACTGGAAATTGAGAGGGACCGTATCGTATTCAATATGCAGATGTCGGTACTGACGTTTATTATCCGCCAGGCGCGAGAATGTCAGGAAAAAATGGAACAGGTGGAGAAGCTACACCGGGGGCAGCATCCTCCAGAGGAAAATGATTAACGCAGGGTTCTGTTTTTCCCGCGACGTGCGATGCCATCATGGTTAACATTCACCCGCACTCTCTCCCAACAGCGTGATTTGTTTTGCTGATTCGCGCCGTGACGGATGCCATGCCTTCACGCAAAACAGACTTTACACCTTTTTCAGCACCACTCCGGACGGATAGCCAGACGCAACCGTCTCGCTATCCGCCCGGACCTTCTGCATTTTTCCGGCGCCCACCGGATAACAACGGGATCCGTTTGTGCGCAAGCGCCAGTTATTGCGATTCACACTGCACTCAGGAATCGCGCGTGATTTCACGCGGGCAGTGATAACTTCAGCCCGCTGCACCTGAACACCTCCGCGCGGAATACGCTATTTAAGGTGCAGCAAACAGAATATCGCCTCGCCATTTCTTCTCGCCTTCGCTTAAATCGCCGTTGCTTATCCGGTAGCCGGAACCTGCTCAAGCTACCCGTCGCAAGGCGTTGGTTCCAATTCCTTTTAATTGCGCAGCATCACCCCAGCGCATCCCTTTTACCCCGATGCACTCTGCATATCACCAGCGCCGCGTTCAGCTACGCGGGAGGATCCTATGAACGAGAAAACCTATTTCAATCTTTATACCAGCGGTCTGGGCTACGTTAACCGTGTTCGCACCGTTACGCCAAAACGTGGTGAGCCCTTTTTATGCTGTGATATTGCGGCACTATGCGGGGCGGCCGATGCCGTGGAGTATGTCCGCTTTGACTGTAAAGTCACCGGCAACGAGGCGCGTAAACTGATTGCCCGCTGTGAGCAGGCCGTTAATGAAAAGCGCAAGGTGCTGATTCACTTCCGGTTGGGCGACTTATACATCGATATGTTCACCTACAGCAAAGGCGATCGTAAAGGCGAAACGGGCGTCAGCCTGAAAGCCCGGTTGCTTTATATTGGTCTGGTTAAAATCGACGGTGAAATCGTCTGGCAGGCCAGCAATCAGGAAGAAGAACCTCACACTGATGCAGCCTGATTCTTCACCATGACGCCCTTACGGGCGTCATTACCGTAAACCCTCATCAGCCGTAAAACAATTTCACCTGTTACATCCTGCCAGTCGCCGTATGCTCGCAGCCGGGTTAATTGAATTATTAACTGTGCGGGGATACAGGGAAACGTATATCAACTCATTCTGCCCCCTCTTACCCTGATCGTGAACATTGATGGAACCGTACCGCTATTTCTGCGGGAGACAGCGTCTTATCAAATAGAAAACGATAAAGGGGACTCACCATGAACAGAAAACACCGTCCTTTCTGATGCCTGCTCTCTGCTCTGTATTTCAGTGGCCTGCCGGGAGGTATTACCTATTTATCTGCAATCCTCCCCCGGACTCATAAATTAATGCGTTAATGGAATACTCATGATGAAAAAAGTAATCACGACTCTTGCTCTGGCATCAGTCATTTATTCAGGTTGTGCTGCGGCGGCTGTTATTTATGATAAGGACGATAATAAGATCGAGCTTAAAGGCTCATTGCGTCTGATGATGGATGGCAGCACCGCCAGATCGCGTGAAGACGGGACGAATCAATATAAACTTGACGATGAAGCTTCACGCATTGGGTTTCTTTTTGAACGAAAAATTGATGAAAAACTCAAAGCGCTGGTGTATTACGAATGGGGAAACGACACTCAGGCAACGGAAGGAAAAGACGATTTCAATTTAACCAATCGCCAGTCGTATGGCGGCATTCACTATGATGGTTTTGGCGAGTTTGATTTCGGACGTGTGACGGTGCCGTTCGATGCGGTTCATCAGTCTGATTTCACTTATGAATACGCGAACAATGGCCCTCTGTACTACGCTGATAAAAAGACTAAGCGGGTTGCCGGTGGCGATAACAACTACATCAAACGCATTTCCAATACCCTTAAATATACCAGCGATAAATATAATGGCGTCTGGTTTGGCGCATCCTATACCTTACAGGATGAAACCGCCGTCAATGATATCGATTACGCCTGGTCATCGGCCATTTTCTACGACACACCATTTAATCTTTACCTGCGGGCAGGCTATGCCCAACAAAAAAGTAATGGCTCGACCGACGCTAATATGGAATCAGGTTATTTCGATATCCCCGCATCCAAAGAAGATACCTGGGGCCTGAGTGCAAAGTATCTAATTCCGGTCTGGAACCTGTCATTTGCTGTCGATTATGGTGGTGAAACCATCGAAAATTGCAATATGGGAGAAACCGAAAACTACACGCCTTACGGTGGAACCACACACGCCAAACTTTTCGGGGCAGGAACCAAATGGAGCTTTAATGACAAGCAGTCGGTCTATGCCATGTGGGCCATTCGGGACGGCGATGCTGCTGCCGATAATTATCAGGAAACCCGAACCGTATTAGGCACCGATTATAAATTTAATCCATCATTTCTTCTCTGGCTGGAATACAGCCACCAGAGCAATCTTTCAGATATTGAGGACGACATCAGCACCGATGATAAATCTGCACTCGGGCTACGTTATTACTTCTGATTTATGACGATATAAAACTGCCAGAGCCGCTGAATAATCCTTGTCTTGATTTTTGCCAGTGACTTTTTTGGCCTGCCATGCAGGCCCTTTTTTTGAGAGCAGAAACAGAATTGTTGATTGTTTATTTCCCTGCCATTACGCACTCTCAGGCGATATTTCAACAGGTATAACGATCATGGCGCGGATAATCGGATTTCTGATGACAATACTGATGCTGTGCGGTTGCATAACGCCCAGGCAGCCCGCCACTCTGCCGCCACAACCCAAAACGCCACCCACCCCGGAAGTGGTGCGTTACGATCGCTATCTGCTGATTAACACCCGTCCGGATGAAGCCCAGCGCAATCCGCTGCACCAGATTATCAACATCAGCCTCCCGCCAAATCTGAAACTCACCGTGGGCGATGCATTTATCTGGCTGCTAAAACAGAGTGGCTACCGGCTTTGCAGCAATGACCGTCCAACAGAGTTTCTGGCAGGTAAACCGCTGCCGCTCTCGCAATATCGGCTCGGTCCGCTACGACTGGAAGACGCAATGAACATACTGGCAGGGCCAGGCTGGCAAACGCAGACCGATACGCTTAACCGTGAAATCTGTTTTCGCCTGGACACGCCGGGCACAGGAGCCAGCCATGGGTAAACGTCGGACTTATCTGGTTGCAGCCTGCATTCTGGTGCTGATAGCCGCAGCGACATTCTGGCTCGTCAGCCACCTGAACCACCTGGCGCTGGTACAACAACAAACACAACACCAGATAGCGCAGTTGCGCGACCTGTCACAGCAACATAACGATGACGGCGAGCTTCAGGCCGCAGTGAAAAATATCAACACGCGCACCGAAACCCTGACCCGGCAACTTACTGATGCCTGCGCAGAACAAGAGCAGAAATTCAAATCACTCAACGAACAACTCAGCGCCCAGGAAAACCGCATCCAGACCCTGAGTAGCGATTATCAACACCTGCAGCAACAGTTCGCCACGCGCAGCCGCGCCACGGCCAAAGCCCACTCACCACGCCCCAGGGCCGCAACGGCCCCTTTTTCCCTGATGGGAACAGAATTTCGTGCCGGGCAGCCGTTCGCCGTGATTGCGCCTCCCGGTTATCACTCGTTTGCACAACTGCAACTTGTGGCTCCCGGTGACAATGTGCAGGGCTGGCAATTGCAACAACTGGACGGAGGCCATGCCACCTTCAGTAAAAACGGCCAGCGCCTGACGCTCAATAGCGGAGGATAGACACCAGTGCGCAGATATATATTGGCTCTTTTAGCTCTGCCCACCGCAATCTGTGCCAGCCCGCAGCAAACCCATATTGAAGAGCAAAACATTACCCACACACAGGCACAGCAGTGGGGGTTAACCGACACTGAATGGCAGCATTACCAGCAACTGCATCAGGGTGAGCGTGGCCTCTGGTCGCCGGGACTCGATCCCCTCACCACGCTGGGCGTTGAAGCCAACAACGATACCGAACGCCAGCGCTATGCAGAACTACTGGCCCGTAAGGAGCATCAACGTGTAGAAAAAGAGCTGGCGTTTCAGCGGGCTTACAATTCAGCCTGGAAACAACTTTACCCATCGCTGACGCCCGTTCGTAGCATCAGCCAGCCACGGCTGGCGCTGTTCGTCAGTGAACAATGCCCGGCCTGCGAGACGCTGGCGCAAAAACTCATCAATAACGACAGGGCGCTGGATATCTGGCTGGTCAACAGCCATAACGATGATGCCAACCTGCAACGCTGGGCACAGCGCCAGCATATTGATATGCGCAAGGTCGAACGCCGACAGATTACGCTTAACCATGATGGTGGCCGCTGGCAACGCATGGGTGGCACCTCGCTGCCGTTGCTGCTGGAACAACAGGGGGAGCAATGGCATCCCGTTGTTGCACCCTGATAGGCGGTATCTGGTTCAGCGGTTATGTCTTCGCCGTTCCACCGTTATATGAGCAAATTGCAAAGCAGCAGCAGGTTCCGGCAGAACTACTCTACGCCGTGGCCCGCACCGAAAGCGGCACCCGACTGCCGCAAGGGCTGCATCCGTGGCCATGGACGCTTAATGTCGCCGGAACTGGCTACCGCTATGTCAGCCAGGAGGCGGCCTGTCGGGCATTAATGGATTTCGCCCACAGCCGCAGTCTGAAACACATCGATGCCGGGCTGGGACAGATAAACCTCGGCTGGAACGGCCAGTGGTTTGGCTCCCTGTGTGCCAGCTTCGATCCGTCTGTCAACCTCACCGTTACTGCCCTGCTGTTGCGCCAGTACTACAATGCCGCGCCCGGAAGCTGGCTGGATGCCGCCGCCCGCTATCACCATCCTGCCGGAGGCAAACCCGCAGCCGACTACCGTCAAAAAATCAGCCTGCAAATCCGCTTACTCTCCCGGTCAGGAACATCGCCATGAAATATCTGGGTCTGGTCATATTACTGTACAGTGCCACGGTTTCTGCCACGCCGTCAGTTCCCATGCTGGCGCTCGATGAGTCCCGTTTACTGCCGGTTGTCACCCATGCCCTTCATCCGGGCCAGCAGCCCCGACTGGCGCTTAGCCTGCCGGGCATGACGCCGCTGTTTTTGATGGGTGACGATCCGCAATCCACAGAATGGCTGCGCCAGCAGCGTGAAACCTTAAAGACCCTGAAAGCGACCGGACTGGTGATCAACGTCGCTACACTGGCGCGGCTGAATGCGCTTCGTGCCATCGCCCCGGAACTGACACTGCTGCCCGTCAGCGCCGATGACATGGCGAAACACCTGCCGATCAGCGCTTATCCGGTGCTAATCACCGACAAGGGGCTGGCGCAATGAGCAGTTCAGCGCGGCTGGATTTTATCCTGCGCCCGGCGGTGGAGCTTTACAGCGCCAGCGCAGCCCTGCTGGCCGCACTGCTTTGCGCGGTTGAGCCACAGGCTTTGCTGCTTTCCCCATCCGCTGGCGGACTGCTGGCAATCTCACTGCTTGCGCTGAGCTTTTTACGGCTGCGGCAGGGATTACGCATCCTGCGCTTTCGCCACCGCGTGCGTCATCTTCCGCTCTGGACACTCCCGGCCAGCCGCATCCCTCTGCTACCCGACGCCTTGTTTCTCGGGCGCGGCTTTCGCTGGCTGCCCACGCATACCCAGCGGCTGTATCTGTGCCGTCTGCCGCAATGTGAACACTGGCTACGAACGAGCGGCTCTTCTGCCAGCGGCGGTGATCCATTGCTGCACGGCGTGGAGCTGCGTGAAGGACCTGTCACGCTGCCGCTGCGCGACCGTCCGGGGCATACGCTGGTGCTTGGCACTACCCGTGTCGGTAAAACCCGGCTGGCAGAACTGTTGATCGCCCAGGATATTCACCGTGGCGATACGGTGATCGTTTTCGACCCGAAGGGTGATGCTGACCTGCTGCGCCGAGTCTGGGCAGAGGCACACCGCAGCGGGCGGGAAAGCGTCTTTTGGTTATTTCATCTCGGCTGGCCGGAGATCTCCGCTCGCTACAATGCTGTAGGGCGTTTTGGCCGTATCTCGGAAGTGGCCAGCCGCATCGCCGGGCAACTCTCCACCGAAGGCAATTCCGCCGCCTTCCGCGAGTTCGCCTGGCGCTTCGTCAACATCATCACCCGCGCCCTGGTGGCGCTGGGCCAGCGCCCGGACTATGCCCGTATCGCCCGTCACGTCATCAACATCGACGAACTGTTCATCGACTACGCCCGCGTCTTTCTGCCGGGCTATGACCGTCAGGCATGGGACAACGTGGTCCGTATTGCCGGTGGCATCACCGAAAAAAACACTCCGCGCAACCTTCAGGGGCGAGACAGCTATGTTGTCGCGCTGGAGCAGTATCTCACTACCATCAGATTGCATGATCCGATCCTCGACGGCCTGCGCTCTGCCGTTCGCTACGATAAAACCTATTTCGATAAAATCGTTGCCTCACTGCTGCCGCTACTGGAAAAACTGACCACCGGGAAAATCGCCCAGTTGCTGGCCCCGGACTATGGCGACCTCAACGATCCACGCCCGGTATTTGACTGGCAACAGGCCATCCGTCAACGGGCGATTGTCTACGTTGGACTGGACGCGCTGTCTGACACGGAAATTGCTGCCGCTGTCGGCAACTCAATGTTTGCCGATCTGGTCAGCGTCGCCGGGCATATCTACAAACACGGCGTAATGGACGGTTTACCGCAGACGGAAGAGAAAGCGGCCATCAATCTGCACTGCGACGAGTTCAGCGAATTGATGGGCGATGAGTTTATCCCCCTTATTAATAAAGGCGGCGGCGCAGGCATACAGGTCACAGCCTACACCCAGACACTCTCCGATATCGAAGCCCATATCGGCGACCGCGCCAAAGCGGGTCAGGTGGTCGGCAACTTCAACAGTCTGATCATGATGCGGGTACGGGAAACCGCCACCGCCGAACTGCTGACCAAACAACTGCCGCAGGTGAATGTGCTCAGCAACAGCGTCAGTTCCGGCGTCACCGACAGCGCCGACGCCCAGGGGGGTATTCGTTTTTCCAGCAACACGCAGGATCGGGTGAACAGCGAGCAGGTGCCGTTGCTGGAACCTGCGTCACTGGTTCAACTGCCGAAGGGCCAGGCGTTCGCCCTACTGGAAGGCGGGCAGATCTGGAAACTACGCATTCCTCTGCCGGATACTGTTCATGACCCACTGATGCCGGAAAACATCGCCCAAATCACCCGCTACATGGAAAACCAATATGGTAATGCCCCCGTGTGGTGGAAGCGCCCTGCAGAGGTTGCAACAGAAAAAAATGACCTTATTACATGGCTGAATGACAGCTGCACGCAATCAACGGAGGAAACCACTGATGACACCCCGGACCCGCCGACAGCTCGTGAGCGTTGAAGTGATATGTCCTGCCCAGACGCTACCGCTTCCTCTGCAACAGGCGGTGGATGCACTGACACAGGGAGAAACGCCCGACCAGATTATCGCCCGGATGAATTTGCAGGGCTTTCAGGCATGGCGCGAAGATATGCCACCGCAGGATGACCACGATATTTTTCAGATACGGCTCGATGAAGCCCATCAGGCACGCTTCCTCTGCCGCTACGTCACCCTACCACTGCACTGATGCCTGAACATTCACCCCCCCCAGTACGCCGTCCCGGCCTTCTCGGCTGGATCGCATTACTGCCCGGTATGCTGGCCGGTTTTTTCCTCGGCGCATGGGTGCTGGCGATTGTACTGGAATGGCTGGGGG
Source organism: Citrobacter amalonaticus Y19 (assembly GCF_000981805.1). NCBI lineage: Bacteria > Pseudomonadati > Pseudomonadota > Gammaproteobacteria > Enterobacterales > Enterobacteriaceae > Citrobacter > Citrobacter amalonaticus. The sequence continues at coordinate 3,670,397 of NZ_CP011132.1, forward strand.
ATGCGTTTTTCTGGCGGAACGCCTGCGCCAGCCACAGTGAACAGGTATTGCAGGCGACATGGCAATGGTGGAAAGCGTTTGCTGGCGCACCAGTGTGGCTGGTGCATGATCTGACGCTTATCGGCGATACGTTGCAGCAAGGGATTGCAGTGCTGGTTCATTCGCTCAACGAGCAACGTGGGATGTTCTGCACGGAAACCGTCACTGCAGTGATCCGCTGCGCATTACTGTCTGCAGCCAACGTCACCCTCACCTTTCTGCTGCGGCTGGCAATTCTGTTGCAGGCGCTGTCGCTGTTTGTGCTCACCGTTACCATTGGCCTTATCGACGGGCTGGTCAGGCGCGACTTACGACGATTCGGCGCAGGCCATGAGTCCGGGTTTGTGTATCACCATGCCAGACGTATGATTTCATCCTGCTTGATAGCAACGGGACTAATGTGGCTGGCGGCGCCTATTTTTCTTGTACCAGAGTATGTGTTGATACCAGGAGCTATTCTGATTGGGCTAGCGGTATCGGTGTCGAGTGGGGCTTTCAAAAAGTATATATGATCGCCCCCTCATCAATAAATCATTCAGATGGGTTATTATATTGGGCCTGTAGTAGATTATTTAATAACTTACATTCCTCAGGGCGGGGAATCAACTTCGCAAAAGCAATAAAGAACAGGAACAAAATTGCAGCAACAAAGTATAATACTAAGTGCCCCCAAACAGGAATTTGCTCATGCCTGTATATAGACAGAACCAAAGACAAAACAGCAAGTAATAAAAACTGCAATGAGAACCAGCCATAAATGGCGTTCTCAACCCAAAAAGAGAATCCTTTCTTAAATATAAGAGTTCCTTTTTCAATCATTAAAAAGGACTTGAATTTCTTGAAAAAGTCAACCGGTATTGAATCCCTATTTTCTACTAATAGCGGCAAAATAATTTTTTGTCTGCCAACATCCGCAATACCCGTCATGCGATACCCAATTATCCTTGTAATTTCATCTTCTACACAAATGTTGACCTCATCCGATAGTTTGTGACTATCCAATAAATGCTGCAATTCATTTAATTTAGAGTTCCTGACCTCATTAACAAATTCGATAATTCCTCGTATTTTCCAGATAACAAGAGCCAATGGTCCTGCAATAAAAATAAAGAGAAGAATTTGTTTTATCTGCAATGCTCCACTTGCCACAGCAGCAGTGATCCATCCATTCACGATATCCAGTATTTTATCCATAACCTATCCCCAAAAATTGAAACTGTATATGAGGATAAAACAGCACAACATAAACCTGGTAATCGTATTTTCAATTTCAGGCTGAAATCCACTTGCTGAAGGCTCATGGTACTCAACAAACCTGAGCCAATAAAAAGCAGCTTATGCAAGTAATCACGACACTTTTCGTCAGCCTTTTGATAGCCTGTCCGGTCTTCGCCGCCCCCCTCACCGAGCGCGAAGAGCTAACCCTGTCTCTCAACCAACTTAGCCAAATAGAAGCCTCGCTCCAGCGTGCGCAGCAAAGCGCCAGAACCAGCATCAACGAGCGGTACTACTTCGATTACCCGCGTATCCACGCAGATATCACCACCCTGCGTAGCGGGATTACACATTACCTGACACCCGTCCGCGCCCAGCCACGCGACATGACAGCGCTGGCCGGGCAGTACCGTGAAGAGAAAACCACGCCATGACCCCTGAACAAATCAGCGCCTTCCAGGCCGCCAGCCTTGTGAAGCCCGATGCTGTCAGCTTGGCGATGCTCGGCCTGTTCAGCGCGTTCCTGCTGCTTTGGGTGGCCTGGGCGTTGAATGATGCTTACCGGGGCGTGGCAACTGCGCGGATAACCTGGCGGGCGCTGGGCAGTATCGGCGGGAGAACCATCTTACTGCTGCTGGTCAGTTTCTGGCTGGTACTGAGCTAGTCGCTTCAGGAGGTGAAATGAAAAAGCGCATTATCAAAGGGTTGCTGTGGTTCCCCGCTCTGCCTGCATACGCCGATCTACCGGAAATGGAAGATCCCTCACGCGGTCAGGGAGACGGTATTATGGAAACGCTGCAAAACTATGGCTATGACATTGTGATCCTGATGACGCTGGGCATCTGCGCCGTGGGTTTTCTGGTCGTCGCCAACAACTGCATCTCCACCTATTCCGAAATCCAGACCGGGCGCAAGCAGTGGAAGGATTTAGGCTCGATGGCGGGCGTCGGCGCGGTATTGCTGGTGATCACTATCTGGTTGCTCAACCAGGCCTCGGACATCCTGTAAATCATGAGCACCATCCCCTTTCTCCCTGAACGGCTGAACCGCGAGCCTGCAGTGTTTCGCGGCCTGACGGTCAGCGAACTGCTGATCGCTCTGCTGAGTGGGCTGGTTATCGGCGCTTTAGCAGGAATACTTCCCGCCGTGCTGTGGCGAAACTGGAGCTTTATCCCAGGCAGCGCCCTGCCCGGCGGCGCACTGGCGATCCTAAGCGGTGGACGCTGGCTGGCGCGGCTCAAACGTGGGCGGCCAGAAAGCTGGCTATACCGGGTGCTGGAACTGAAACTGGCCCGCTTTGGCATCGGCGCACAGCGCTTTGTACTAAACGATGGCGTCTGGTCGATTCGCCGGAGTCGGAGATGAGCACCTTTAAACACGCGCTGGCGGCGCGGGATGCGCATATCCGCACCCTGCATATCGCACTGGTTGCGTTGTTCCTGCTGGCGCTGGGAATGGGGATCGGCTGGTACAGCGCCCCTCGCCAACTTACCATTTATCTGCCACCTGATTTACGCGCCGCCAGCCAGCGCCCATGGTGGGAAGTGCCCCCTGCCACGGTATATGCCTTCGCCTTTACGGTATTCCAGCAAATCAATCGTTGGCCGACCAGCGGCGAGACGGATTATCCACATAATCTCAGCGTCCTGCGGGCCTATCTGACCCCCGGTTGCTACAGCCAGATTGACCAGGAATTCCACCAACGCCAGCAAGACGGCGAACTGCGTGACCGGGTGCGTGGCATCTATGAAATTCCGGGGCGGGGATTCAGCGACCAACGGGTAAAGATCCTCGATCGCGATAACTGGATCGTCACGCTCGATCTCACCGTCGATGAGTATTATCACTCTGAACCCGTCAAGCGGGCGATGGTGCGTTACCCGATCAGGGTGCTGCGTTACGACATCGACCAGCAGAAAAATCCGTGGGGGCTGGCGCTGGACTGCTTTTCCTCTCCACCGCAAAAACTGGAGGCGGCTAAACCATGAACCTCCGTCCGCTGTCGATCATGCTGTTTGCCCTGCCCCTGCACGCTGTCGAACTGGTAACATGGGAGCGCATCCCGTTGCCTGTGGAACTCAACATCGGGCAGGAACGCATTGTGTTTGTCGATCGCAATGTACGGGTAGGATATCCCGCAACGCTGGATGGCAAACTGCGTATTCAGAGCAGCAACAGTACTGTCTACCTGCTGGCCAGTGAACCTTTTGCCACCACCCGACTACAGCTTCAGGACACGGAAAACGGCGAACTGATTTTACTGGATGTTTCTGCCAGCAAAGGCGGGCATATCCGCGAGCCACTGCGCATTGTGCGCGAAGAGAAACAGACCACCGACACAAAGCCCGTCCCTGCACCACAACCTGAACCCTCCACGCCGCTTCCGGTTGCACTGACCCGTTATGCCGCGCAGATGTTGTATGCACCGTTACGCACGGTAGAGCCACTGCCGGGCGTCCAGCCCGAAGGTGTGCGGCTGGCGAAAACCATCACCACGTTACTGCCTGCGCTTCCTGTCAGCGCCACGCCAGTTAATGGCTGGCGACTGGATCAATACCACCTGGCGGCTATTCGCCTGCAAAACAAAAGCGCAACCCGGCTGGAGCTCGATCCACAACAGCTTCAGGGGCGGTTTTACGCTGTCGCCTTCCAGCACCGCTGGTTGGGGCCTGCGGGCAGTGCGCAAGACACCACCGTGCTCTATCTTATTACCCGTAACCAGCGCACTGAACAGGCCGTGCTGCCGGAACCCGCGCCGGAGAAGAAGAAATGAAACTCCAGTCAAATCCCCTGCTGCGGATCCTGACACCGCTGATTATCCTGGCAGGCAGCGCTTTGCTGTTTAACACCTGTCGGGACAGTAAAAATGCGCCGAATAAACAGGCCGCACCTGACGCAACGCTTAGCCAGAATGAGCTTCAGGCGCTGGGGATTGAGGGCGATACCCCCGCCGACACTGTCGCCACGCTGGTCGGCCAGATGAAACTCTGGCGTAAGGAGCTTGAAACCGTTAAAGCCAGCAACGCCGCGCTGTTGCAGGAAAATAAGCAATTGCGCGAGCGCGAGCAGAATACAGACAGCCGCATCGGCGAGGCAATTAACCGCCAGCAGGCCAGCGCGTCGCAGCAACAAAATGAGATGCTCAGCGCTTTACAAACGCAGATCCAACAGCTTAAAGGCAATCGGACAGCCGACAATTCGCTGGCCGGGCTGGGTATTGATGAAGCACAAACCCCTTCCGGTGAGCCACTGCGCTGGGTAGCCCCCGCTGACGCCCTGCCGACGGATAAAAATGGCCGTCCGCTGCAACCCACACTGGCTTTTCCTTCCACCGTACCGGATGCTACGCCGCCGCCAGCAACAACCCCTGTCGCCGTCAAACCGGTCTACACCCTGCCGCAGAACAGCACGCTGATCGGCTCGGTGGCAATGACTGCACTGCTGGGCCGCATACCGCTTAACGGCAGCGTGACTGACCCTTACCCGTTCAAGGTGCTGATTGGCCGCGATAACCTGACCGCCAATAGCATCGATCTACCCGACGTTGAAGGCGCAGTTATTTCCGGTAGTGCCACCGGGGACTGGACGCTTTCCTGCGTTCGCGGCACGTTGACGTCAATCACCTTTATCTTCCGCGACGGCACAGTGCGCACGCTGCCTGAAGAGGGAGAAAAAGCCGGGAATGGTACAGAAGGCAATATCGGCTGGTTGTCCGATCCCCACGGCCTGCCCTGCATCCCCGGCGAACGTAAATCCAATGCCGCAGAATACATAGGTTCACAGTTCCTGCTGGCCGGATCGTCTGCCGCCGCCCAGGCACTGGCGAATAACCAGACCACATCCACCGTGGAAGATGGCTCCATTACCACCGCTCTGACGGGCGACAGCGGGCAGTACGTGCTCGGGCAGGCGCTGGGCGGTGGCCTTAAAGAAAGCGCCGACTGGTTTAAGCAGCGTTACGGCCAGATGTTTGACGCCATCTACGTGCCGCCCGGTAAGGCTGTTGCCATTCATATCACCCGTCAGTTAGCCATTGATTATGATCCTAACGGGCGGCGCGTTAACTACCGCACAGCAGGAGAGCATTCAGGAGATCTGGACTGATGCGTAAGCTGATACTGCTGTTACCACTGCTGCTGGCCGCCTGTAGCAGCCAGGAAACCCTGCTGCCGGTTGACGAGAACACCACGATGCTGAATATCTGGGGTGGGCAGAATGGCAGCGCCCAGGCGCTGTATGATGCGCGTTCGGTGCTGCGCCGTCCGCTGGATGACGCCACAGTGACGGCACAACAGCAGGCCGCACGCAACAACGGAAATTCCACCAAAGCGCTGTTTCAGCGATTACCCAACCCGGATCTGGAACTGTATGTCTTCCCCCATCTTGCGGGCAGCGAAGGCGTCCCGGTGCCGGGTTACACCACTATTTTCCCCTTCTACAACCGGGTGCAGTACGCCCTGCCCGATGAGCGGACCGATCCGCTGTGACCGTCCGCAGCGGTACGCTGACTGAAAAAACGGTAGACAGCCTGTACCAGAAAGGCGCGTCATTCGTCGATTTTCTACCGTGGGTGGAATATCAGCCACAAAGTAAAACACTGCTGCTGGATGACGGGCGCTCGGTCGGTGTAGTGTATGACATCACACCGTTTGGCACAGAAGGCCGCGCCCCGGCGAAGCTGGAAGAACTGCGCGATATCCTGAAAGATGCGATCCAGGACAGTTTTACGGAATATGATCGCCATCCGTGGGTGGTGCAGTTTTACTGTCAGGACGAGGACGATACCGAAAACTGGCTGGCCGCGTTGCGCAATTATGCCGCCCCGGAAGCACAAGGCTCTGATTTTACCCGCGCCTGGCTTGAGGAGATGGAACACCATCTGCACGCTGTTTCCCGCCCGGAAGGCTACTTCTTTGACGATGCAGTGAGCCATACCCGCTGGCGCGGCCAGCAACGTCACACCCGAATGGTGGTCTATCGCTGGCTGCCCGCAAAATCACGCGACCCACTGGAAGATGCCCCGGAAGACGCACTCAATACCGTCTGCGAACGGATGGTTTCTGCGCTGTCAGGCGCGGGTATTTCCGCCCACCGGCTGGAAAGTGAGGCCATCCGCCACTGGCTGCTACGCTGGTTCAATTCCGCTCCGCAGATGACCGACACCCCGCAGCAGTTCTGGCAACAGATGGCGCAGCAGGACGACGTGTCAGAGCTGCAGGATTTTGCCGAAAGCCTGCTATGCAGCGAACCGCGCTCGCAGGCCGCACAGGGGGCATGGCTGTTCGACCAGCGTCCGCATAAGGTCATTGTGCTGGACCGACTACGCAAACCGCCGACTGTCGGCCATATGACCGGATAGTGCGCTCGCGGTGACGGCGTTAATGCGCTGTTTGACCTGCTACCAGAAGGGGTAATTATGGCGCTGACCATTGTCGTCTGGCCGCAAGACAGGCTGGAGGAGCATTTAAGTCGCCTCAGCGACCGCGCCATCGGCGAGAATGTCGAATCGGAGTACGCTAAAAAAGATTGTCAGGAAGTGCGCCACTGGCTGAAAGACGGGCACAAGCTCTACCGCAGTGCGCTGGCGTTTTACCTCTCCGCTCCGGACAACAACGAACTGACAAAACGCGTGCGTAGCCTGAACAGCCTGCTGCTGAACGCGGGAATGGTTCCGGTGCAGGAGAACGACGAAATCGCCCCGCTCAGTTCCTGGCTACGCTGGCTGCCGATGTGCTTCGATCCGTCGCGGGATAAACGCCAGCTCTATACCCGATTCAGCTTTGTGCAGCACCTCGCCAACTTGCTGCCGCTGTTTGGCCGCGAGAGCGGCACCGGGCATCCGGGCGTTAGCTACTTTAACCGGGGTGGAGGGATGCTGTGCTGGGATCCGCTCAATCGCGAAGATCGCACCCAGAACGGGCACCTGCTGTTGCTCGGCCCGACTGGCGCAGGCAAATCCGCCACGCTGAACGCCAAAATCGCGCAACTGATGGCGCTCCACCGCCCACGTCTGTTTATTGTCGAAGCAGGCAACTCGTTTGGTCTGATGGCTGATTACGCCCGTGAGCACGGCCTTACGGTGCATAAAATCAGCCTGAAACCCGGCGCAGGCATCACGCTGCCACTGTTTGCTGATGCGTGGAAGCTGGCTGAGAGCGATACCACTTCAACAGAGCCGGACGATGAAGATGCTGATGACGCAGGCAATGAACAGCGCGACCTGCTGGGTGAAATGGAGATCACCGCCCGCTTAATGATCACCGGCGGCGAGTTGAAAGAAGATGCCCGACTCACCCGCTCTGACCGGGCGCTGATCCGTGAAGCCATTCTCCACGCCGCCCGACTCACGGCCCACGAGCGACGTCAGACATTGACTCAGGATATCCGTGATGCGCTGTTTACGCTGGCACAGGATGCTGCGCTACCGGAATCGCGCCGCAACCGGCTGTGGGAGATGGGTGAAGCGATGACAATGTTCTGTTCCGGATTTGAAGGCGAATTGTTCAACCGTGAGGGTGAGGCGTGGCCGGAAGCAGATATCACCCTGGTAGATCTGGCGATGTTTGCCCGTGAGGGTTATGAAGCGCAACTGGCGATCGCCTATATCTCGCTGATTAACCATATCAACAACCTGGGCGAACGTGACCAGCATCTGGCACGGCCCATCGTCAATATCACCGACGAAGCGCATATCATCACCGTCAATCCACTGCTGGCACGATTTCTGACCAAAGGTTCGAAGATGTGGCGCAAGCTGGGGATCTGGCTGTGGCTGGCAACTCAGAACCTGAGCGACTTTCCGGATGATTCGAAAAAATTGCTCAATATGATCGAGTGGTGGGAGCTACTGGTGATGCCGCCGGAAGAAGTCGAACAGGTTAGCCGCTTTAAATCCCTGACGCAGGAGCAGCGCCAGCTTCTGCTCAGTGCCACTAAAGCGCCAGGGAAATACACCGAAGGCGTGGTGCTTTCGCCTCGCGTTGAGGCGCTGTTCCGCGTGGTTCCCCCTGCCCTGTGGCTGGCGCTGGGGATGACGGAGAAACATGAAAAGGCGGAGCGGATGCGGATTATGAAGGAGTTTGGATGTAGTGAGCTGGAAGCGGCGATAAGGGTGGCGGAAAAAGATGCTATCAATAGCCCAGCGTTCACGAATAACATCCGTTCATGAATCATGAACAAAACACCATCGTGAACAAAATTTTTTCCTGCTTATCGCACCGGTTGCATTCACAATGAACCAAATCCTCAGCCGCCACTCACCATTACGTCCCAGAAGTCGTTCATTATCTGCTCAATCTCTGTCATATCGTCGGCATCAGATTGCCGCACTATCGCATCCGTCAGACGTTCCCGGTCAAGACGCATCAGCTCAGCTAACGATGAGTGCTCGCTAATTGTCGCAATATCGCTACCCAATAAAACAGCCCCCATGCGCACGATATCCCAGTCCAGACTTTCACCGTTAACAGGAGGCTCATAGATACGCTCATCTTCGATAGCCCCATATTCACGGATAATTTTGTAGAGATCCGTCGCATCTTTAGCATTCCCATGCCCACGATCGCGCCAGGCAAAGAGCTTTAACAGCGCCAGCCCTGGCAGAGAGCAAAACGGTAGGTTTTCGCCATTATCCAGTTGCACCATTACGGTATGGGAAAATACCTCAGCAAATCCATCGATGGCCATAATGATCTCGCGCTCCGGCGGCCAGGCAATGTGATTCCCTTCCGCAATGCCCCCAAAAGGAATAATATCCAGCTCAATTCCTTCGGCAATCATACGATGGGCATTATCCCGGACTGCCTGTGCGCCTTCGGCAAGAAAAGCATTTTTTAGCGCATCAAACATCGGCCAGCCATCCACAAAAACAGCGATATCAATATCGCGGGTTCGGCGGCCAGCGCTCCTGCCATGAACGTTGTGGAGCAAAATTTCACGCGCTGTTGCACCTGCAATAAAAAATGGGATCTCTTGCGCAATACAAATTCTGTTGATTCGGCTCAATAACATTTCAGTAGCTGAAAAGATCGGATTCACTAAGGTGAAGATATTTGTCATTGATTATCCTTGCTGTTTCCCGATTTCTGTCATCACCGCTCGCCAGTAACTCGGCTACACACAACATCGCTTCAGCTTTGCGGTTTAATTTAAAACTTGTCCCCCAAAAACAAGACACCAACTGTAATTTTTTGCCCGGCCCTGCTCTTAACTTCAATTGCTGCCGTCTTAATGGCAATCGATATGGTGTAAAAAGTATTCCGTTTTCCGGTATAAGGTAGCCTTCACTTAATTTTGCAGCAGCCACTTCCCCCCCCCAATACTCAGGGGGCCTGAGCACGATGTCATCCCAGGAGTCAGGTGACGTTGACCAGATGTGATCCAGCTTTGGTCGCAGGGAAGTAGCATAATCCCGCAGCCAAAGTACCAACAGTTCTTCTTCATTCATCAAACGCCGTCCCTTCTGCGATTTGCGGAAATAACGCTGCGCTTCAAGGTAATCGAAGGCCTTGCTGACCATCCCCAGCGAGATACCCGCTTTCTCTGCCAGGACTCGGTAAGTATCGTTTAGGGCTTCCGGGTTGGAGAGGAGAACGAAAAGAAGCTTCATCACCCCTTCTGCAAAACGGCTGCTGGCAACAACGGGTTTCTTCTCATAGCGGCCTTCAATCAACAGGTACAACCCTGGAACCTGGATGCGGGCATTTCCCGCCGTATCGATGAAGTTAATCTCTCTGTCAGCACAATATTCCGCAAGTGCAGATGTCAGACGGTTGCACACCAGTAATGCAGGAAACTCCACTGGAAAACGGGCCATCTGTTCATGGGCGGCCATCAGCGACGCTTTACGGTGGATATACTTGACTTCGAGGGCAAATTTCGCCGTTTCACCACCTGGCCCTGTCAGAGTGGCCCAGCCATCATGTATTTTGTTGCTGTGTTCATACTGCAACTGGAAACCTTTTGGCAGGTTCTCTACCACACCTGACAAGAGCTGTTCTTCTTTCATCCGTTCACACCTTTGAGTTTGTTCATGAATCATGAACAAATAGATATTATGAACAAGATAAAAGAGAATCAATACAAATTCTCAAAAAGATAGTGCTCAGCAACATAATCCTTTACTCAGCCTATCCTGCGGTGTTTTCCATTTCAGCAACCTTTCCACCGCCGAATCCCCTGACAAAAACTGCCGGGCCAGTTGCAGACGTTCAATAACCTGTGCCTTCAGCTTCTCATCAAGATCCGCGGTATCGCGTTCGGCTTCGCGAAAAAATTGTTCCTGCCGCTTGTCTACATCCCATTGGGCCATAATGGATTTCAGTTCGGTTAAGCTGGCACGATACGCCTCTTCCTCCTGTCTGATTCGCTCCCGCTCCTGATATCTCTTTTTATCCAACTCCCACTGAATGTGCCGTTCTTCGGCTTTGACTCTGGCTTCTTCTCGCTGTTTTTTAATCAGCGGAACCGCATCGTGCATCGCCGCAATCATCTTCGGGATCTGGCTTATTAACCCGCACTGTTGAGTTTGCCGAAACTGAAGCAGCCATTCTGCTGATGAATAAGGCGAGTAGAGCTGCAACAAGAATCGTCCGGTCGGCAAAGAGTGCTTTAAAACATAGCGAAATGACGATGGCTCTCTTCCTTTTGTCCATCGCGCCATTTTCTCATCGCGAACATAGCGACCTTTAACTTCCTTCGCTGGAGTGTACTCCACCATCTCTGCAAGATTAAAAGCAAAATACATATCCCCAACACAGATAATGCTTGGTGTGTAGGGCCGCCATGGATTGTCAATCCGGTATCCAGGCCCTTTGGGATCTTCCTTTAATTCAATATCTGCGCGATACAGTGATTCCCCCGGGGCATCCAGTGTAACGTGATATCCCTGCTTTCCCAGGGCATCAAAGAACCGGCTCAAAAAGTCTATTGCGCTGTCAAACCCGGTATCAGAAACATTCAGATCCAGCAGCTTCTTTTTCATGGGTTTGTAGTAACCGTCTCTGGTAACAGCGGAAGCAGGGAGGTACGTTTTGAGATCATTGATCAATCCGTAGCCGTTTCCGGTAATCGGAAGTCGCTTTCGTGTTTTTGATGACGTCGATGTTGATAACGGAACTGTCGGAGACTGCATTGAGAGGGTGTTTTTATTGTGGGTCTTTCCCACCTTGCTCTGTTTAAGTGCCGGTAAGGCAGGAATTGCCGGAGCGGTCCCTTTTGCCAGCGCTTTCCAGTAGCCAGCCAGCGGTCGGGGGATCCGCAGAGCGCTGCACCGTTTTGCCAGTAATTCACTGCTGATGCCATAAAGGGAAGCTATGCGTTCTGCTGGTTCACGCCAGACCAGATCGTACAACGTTTCCCGGTCTTCGGGTAAGGTTTGAGTAGGCACGGATTGATGACTCCCTGACATTGTGTTGTCCCTGTTCGGGCAACATTATCAGAGAATTTAATTGGCAAATGATTGAATCAAATCACTTTTGCCATAGTAAGATTTGTAAGAAAAAATCATGTTTAGCTATGCTGGAGAAATCAGCAAAGTACTTCCAGGGTTATTCTTTTTGAAGCGATGATATTGCAGGATCAATTCAGCAAGATCGTCATTAACAGCATAAAAATATGCTTCAGGAACATCAAGAGCCGCTGCTAACTTGCAAGCAAGTTTAAAATCAGGGGCATGTACCTCATTTTCATAAGAGCTAATCCGCGCACTCGCCGATTCCTCATCTAAACCAGCACGAACACCAAGCTCTGCCTGCGTCCAACCAGCACTAACCCTTGAAACTTTTAGTCGTTTACCAATCATGACAGCGGTCCAACTCCTGTATGCCTTCAGGAATTATCACCCTCTGGATCAGTCCGCTCTTCAGGACTTACCTTATAAATTCATGCATTACTTGAATTTAGATTAAATAAAGAGCAACATTAAAGGATTCCTTTATCTATTAGCGTTTAGCAGGGGATAACGATGGAAAAAACAACAGCTGCAAACTGGCATCCCGCTGACATCATTGCCGCGCTACACAAACGTGGCACCAGCCTGGCGGCGCTTTCGCGACAAGCAGGGCTGGCCTCTTCCACGCTAGCGAATACCTTGACCCGTCCGTGGCCGAAAGGAGAGTGGCTGATTGCCCGCGCACTTCATCTTCATCCATCGGCTATCTGGCCGGGGCGTTATGCCGGGCAGGAGGATTTACGTCTACCAAAGCAGCCGCTACCAAACACCAGACATGCTGCACCTCTTTGTTCACGTCCAGAAAAAGATTAATGCCTTATAAATACCGCCTGGCAGGCGCAGTATCATACAAAGTTAACCAGAAAGATTTAACGCAAAGGCGGCAGCACCAGGGTCTGAAAAGGAAGCCATTACCACGCCACCAATCTGAAGTTTCGGTTGATGGTGCATACGAGTATTCGTAACTACCACCGAGAGGTCATGATAATGAGAGGGAGTAAATCCATACGTCTGCTGTTATTAACCTGCTATAGCGCAATTATTTTTCCGGCCGGAGCGCATAGCTATCTGTCTGATAAGGCTGTCGCCACCGCGCCGGAATTAACCTTTGCCACCTGGAATATAATGGCATCGAGGTTAAACAAAACGTCCAGTCTGGCGGCAGCTATCCCGTCTCTGCACAGCGATATTATCGCGTTGCAGGAAGTGGATTTTAATACACAACGATCCGCAAAAAATGCAGGTGAAAGCCAACCCATAGACCAGGCAGCCTTGCTCGCCAAAGCGGGAAATATGCATTACGCTGAGTGTAAATCTATCGATTTTGAAGGTGGACAATACGGCACCGCATTACTGTCGCGATGGAAAATAGACAAAACCGAGCAAATCAAACTCAGTAGCGCTGAAGGGAAAGAGCAACGTACCGCCTGCGTTAACTACATCACAGTTCCTGGCATGCCGGCACAGCTTGCCGTTATTATCACTCATCCGGATCAGGATCGTGACAATACACTGCGTCTGGCACAGGTGCGGGAACTGATGGCGCTGGTAGACAACACGGGGAAAAATGCCATTCCTGTCTTACTGGGGGATTTAAATCTGGTCCCTTCTTCACCGGAATATCGGGAATTAACCTATCAAATGAATGATACGCTATCCCCCGAAGGTAACTTTACTTATCCCGCCTGGAATCCAAATCGTCGCATCGATTATGTGCTGACATCAACGGCTCAGAAATGGGATGTTTTGCAAAGAAACGTTCCTGAAGCCGATAAGCCCTGGAATAATATTAACTGGGGACAGCTTTCAGATCATCTGCCTCTGGCCATTCGCCTGAAATTAAATCATCTGTAGAAAACTACCCCGATGTCACCATCGGGGTATCACAATTAAAACGATAACCCATACAAGAAACCAGTACTGTTATCCACGCAGGCACTCACCTTTTTCCCCAGGGTATAGGCAGTAAAGGCCACTTTGGCAATATCAGTTCCATCGCCCTGATAACTTGACCACTGGTCATGTTCACTAAGAACAGTCATATAATAGGTATTATTGATTCTGACATTCACATTGGAATTTATAGTTGCCCCATCATAAATCACGCTACTGACATATTTATCAAGCGTTGCATCAGCAATATATTCGGTTGCCTTACCGCTTTTAGTACATTGGGTCGCTAAATCACTTGCGTTATTTGCCGCCAGCGTTGTCAATGGCAGAGATAAAACGACCAGCAACAGAGCTAATTTTTTCATGATATTCTCCATATATTAAAATACTGCGGTAAGATAAACCGGCAAAACGTTGATTCCGGATACAGTGCCAAATGAAGGTGAATCTGTAATAAAACCTTTGGTATTAAACTCATTCAGCATATTTTCTGGTTTATCGGAGGTCACAACTCTGAATGCAGGCATCGCGGTATTATTTCCCACGACATAAGACGGATCGCCACGTTCATCTTTGCTGTCTTTTTTATCCTGCCAGGTGGAGAGCAAATCGGCAAGCCGATAACAACACCGCCCGGTGGTTCCATCATAGATGGCATAGCTCGCTTTCACGTAGATTGAATCATCATAAACATCTTCCATAGCCGCGACCGGATTTATTGCCGGATTTGCCAGAAGGAGATCGGGTACAGCATTAAAGATCCCGGTTACGGCTTTGCCTGCCGCCTGGTTGTATAGATCCTGCAAGATACCCCCCTGCGTTTTCAGGCCAATTTCTACTCCGGAAAGTGTGGTGTTTTCGGGCGACATCCAGCTACTGAGTGACTGAGTGATATCTATCCCTTTCTGTGAGAAATCCTTATAAGTATTCGATTTGTAAGATGGCATAGAGTAAAAACAACAGGGAACCTGTTGATCCGAGAATACCTTCTGCCAGTCGCTGTAAAACGGGAAATAATTTACGTTAAATTTGAAAACAGTGAAATCTTTGGCATGTAGCTGTTTGCCATTCCCCTGCCCATGATAGAAATCCCTGGTGTCTTCATTAATCATTTTGAGTAATAATGGCACTGATTTCGGTTCTTTAATTTCCAGAAACACAGTTAGATTTAAATAATTATTGTAATAAAAATCATAGAAATCTTTGACAGACAGTAGTCGATAACTTGTTGGTTTATCTCCGGGGTGATGAAGAAGATATAACTCTTTGACAGTGTTATAGGGCATATCAGAGATTTTTGGATTATACCCTTCCCCTGTAAAGGGATCGAATCGCTTCTCTCCCTCAGGGGCGTAGCTATAAATATCGGTTAAACGCCCCAGTCCTGCATCATGAAATAATACCGGAACCTGATCTTTCGTCAGTCGAACATCCGTCTCAATCACCGCCGTCCCGGTAATATTTGATCGAATGAATGCGACTTCCGAATTTTCGGGAAAACCCGGCTCCCAGCTTCCCCGATGAATAACCACTACCGGAGTCGATTGTGAAACATCCTGCATGGTTGAGATAACGCGCGGTGGGTCATATTTAGTTGGATAAGCGCACCAACCCAGTGGATTATAAAATAACAACACCATTACTGATAAAAAACGGGTAGAAATATCCATAGCTGTGTTCCTCTGAGTCAGCTAATATATGATGATACTTTCTACAACTTTTGCCTGATCTTTATAGGGTTAATAAACAATTAGTAATGAGAGGGCCGTCACACAAGTATAGAGTTTTCTTTTTATTTAATGTCGCACCATGTCATTGTGTATTAATTAGTGAATAAGCATTAATAGTTCATTAAAATATTCATTTCTGTGAATGAAAAACATGAGCAAACTAAAATCTGGAATGTTTTAATTTGCTCATTCAATTGTATGCAGCGTCAGGCAAAACTTTTGCGTTATACCGGAGCTACATTGGTATACCATGGAGGTCTGATGTCCGGGCGCATTCTATTTCCCTTTCTACTGTGCGTATTCAGTTTCGCACATGCTATCTCGACGCCTGAAATCGCCGCTTCCGCTCTGTCGCCGGAGTGCGTGAAGTATCGGGTGGTCGGCATCTGCTACTGGTTATACTGCACGCCGTTCGGCTGTTCAGTTCGAACGTCAGTAAAAGTGCGCCATTACCGCCCGGACCTGGTGGTGTCAGCCTACAGCATCACCGGGAAAAATCCGTGGATGGAGATGTCACCGCTAAGTTCACCACTGCCCGGGATTGCTGAACAGGGTGGCGATACCAATCCTCGTGCCGTCGGCCAGCACAGCAAAGTACGCTTTAAAAATGCTGATGCTATCGGATTTCCTGCCGGTGATGCGCTGGCGAATTTCTTCGCTCAGTTCGGCTACGTCTGCGCCCCGTCGTCACAACCTTTTCTTCCCTATTTTCTCAGCACACTGGATGCACTCGCCTGGCGAAGCGGTGTGCCGGAGATGTTGTACCCGGAAGCACTGACTCCAGGGCTGCGTGAAGTCAGTAAAGATGGCGATATGTGGGGCAATATTTACCCACGAGCCGGTGCGCTTAGCCAGACGCACGACTACAAGGCCGGTGCCGTCATCGCCCAGCGAACGGCTGACCTGGTGACACGTAGCGGCCAATCGCACGTCTATATTCCATTGACTAAATCAGCACATGATGGCTACTGGCCGCCAGATCCAGTGATCGAAGGCGACAGCAATAACCATCAGTGGCAAATGCTCGCACCAAAAAAATCCACCTCCTGCGCCATCTTCCCGGACGGCACTGCCACCGACACTTACGCCGATAAGTTGTCAGAAGATGGCGCATATGTCTGGACCCTCTGGCGACCCTATAAATGCTGTCCGCGTCGCGGACAGACCTTTCTCGGCAGCAGCGGAGGTTAATAATGCGCCCGGCATTCTGTCTTTTGTTTGTCACTTTTCTGGCCCCGGCGGCTGACAACTATCAATACAAGCAACAGGGGGCGATCAGCGACTGGATGTATTATCGCATCGGCGGTGGCGCAGCCATTCCCCCTTCGGCCACCCGCCGTAACACCTTCCCACTCACAGCAGGCGTAAGCTGGAACAGCGATATGATGTGCGGCAATTTCGATATCGATACCACAGTGCGTAACCAGCTTAATGGCGTCACCGACGGCTTTCAGCAACTAATGGGCGAAGTTATCGAAAGCGCGACCAGCGCAGTCGCCAGTCTGCCTGCAATGGTTATCCAGCGGGCCAATCCGCAACTCTATGACCTGCTGACCAACGGCGTGCTTCAGGGTCGGCTCGATTTCGATAAATCACTATTAAGCTGCCAGAAAATGGCTGAGAAGATGACCGATTATGCGATCGGCCCAGCCTGGACGCAGAGCGCTCAGGCGGAGAACTATCAGGGAATTGCGGCCAGTGAAAAAGACGCAGTTCGCGCCGACCAGAGAGCCGCCGAAGAAGCGGCAGAAAAAGGTAAGCGCTGGGTCGGCGGCGAACATCGCGGCGGCAAAGGCCAGCCGCCGATCAAACTGGTGCGTGATACGACAGTCGCTGGCTACAACCTGCTCAATAATCGCAGTGCGACCAGCACCAGTGCCGTCTCAGGCGATGACTGCCAGGGAGAGTTGTGTCAGGTATGGAGTAAACCCGAGGACGCAGCGCAGTGGCTGACGCGAGTGGTCGGCGAGCAGACGATCAATGTTGCCCCGGATAACGATCAATCCGGCGAGCAGAATCAGCAAAGCGGTGCTCAGTCTGGCGTTGGGCTGACTCCCCTGATTCAGGAAGAGCAGGAGAAGATTCAGCCGTTAATCATTGATATGGTCAACCGCAATCAGCCAGTTAACGACGATACTCTGGCACAGGCCAGCGGCGGCGCACTGCGGCTGACACGCGGGGTGATCGAGGCATTACGCGATGATCCTGATTCAGCCGTGCTCATCCAGCGACTCTCCGGCGAGCTGGCACTCTCACGCGTAATGGAACAGGCGCTGATGGCCCGGCGCACACTGCTGGCTGGAATGCGTGAACCCAATATCTCCGCCGAAAAAGAGGCGCAGTCTGCACTGAACCAGACAACCGCGCAACTCGACCAGGAACTGTCGCAGCTTAAGCTGGAACTGGATATGCGCCAGGCACTGGCAGATAACGCCGCACTCACCATCCTCGAACGCCAAACTATGCGGGCGAAAACCAAAGGTCAGGCCGTCGGCGTAGAGGACGATACCGACAAACGTGTGGACGATCTGAATAAACCCGCGAGTGGAGAGACGCAATGAAGCGGTTGATACTTTCCTGCCTGATGCTGATAACCTGCCTGGCGGCAGTATTTTGCTGCTCAAAAAGTAATGCACCGGGGGTTTACCACAGCGAGCTACTCCTCTGGCGCATGATGCTTTATGGACTGACCTGTGCTGTGGGCTGGCACCTGCACCAACGCTTTCCATTACAGCGCCCGACGATCCGCCGTATCGCGCTGGTATTTATGGTACTGGTTTTACTCAATGAGATCGTCCCGGAGGTTTCCCAGTGACCACCAACAGCTACCTGGAGTATTTTCTGACGCTACTTGCCTGGGTCGTCAATAACGGGCTGTGGGCTGCAATCAGCGACACCGGACTGTTCGCACTGCCGCTGCTGATTAAGCTGCTGGCACTGTGGCTACAGGCGAGAAGCCAGGGAGCCGATGAAGGCAACAAAGCAGCGCTGTCCCTGGTATGGACCGAGCACCTCATGTATACCTCACTGCTGGTGATTATGTTCACCTGCATGCCGCTACTGAATATCGATCTCGATACCATCAAATACGATAACACGCGCTCGAAACAGTGCGGCTGGTCGGTGCCGCAGCCTGCCGACACTGGCTACCAGCCGATCATTAACGAGCTGGGCGGCAAAACTGCTGCTGTTCCGGTCTGGTGGTATTTCATTCATGTCATAAGCAAAGGCATCACCAGCGCGACAGTCGCTACCTTACCCTGCCAGCCCGATCTACGACAGATCCGCTTTGAGGTTCAACATACCCGGATTAAAGATCCAGCGCTGGCCCAGGAACTGCGGGATTTTGTCGAGGAATGTTACGCCCCGGCCCGCGCCCGCCTGAAATTCCGCGCTGGAGAAATGGATGATACGACCAGTGATGATACTGCCTGGGTCGGATCATCTTACCTTCTCAATACACTTGGTTATTACGATACAGACCATGCGGTTGCTCCGCACAGTGACTGGCCGTACAACGCCTCCCGCGACGCTGGACTTGCCGACACGGGCGCGGGAGGTTATCCCACCTGTAAACAGTGGTGGTCTGACGACACCATCGGGCTGAAGGCACGGCTCCTACAACTCCCGGCGCCGGATATCTGGACGGCATTTCAAAAAATCGGCCAGCCACAGGCGACCTACGAAGAAGCAGTTCTGCGCTCGCTGGTTAGCGAACGCAACATGCAGGTCTCACAGAATGGGCGTGTTTATCCCGGCTATGGTGGCAATGTCGATGGCACGCTAACCAATGCTGCTACCCGGCTGGCATCCAGCGCCGGAAATATTCTCGGCAGCATAGTGGCATTCCCGGCATTCGACAGCGTGCGTCAGGCGCTACCGATGGTGCAGGCGCTGCTGCAAATGGCGCTGGTGATCTGCATTCCGCTGGTCACGCTCTGCTCAGCATGGGATGTAAAAGCGGTGATGACCCTAACGTTTGTGCAGTTCGCTCTGTTTTTTATGACCTTCTGGTGGGAGCTAGCTCGGTGGCTTGATAGCTGGCTGCTGGATGTGCTCTACAACAGCGATACCCACAGTAGCTGGAATCTGGCCGGGATCCAGAATACTCAGGATGATGTAATTATTAACCTGGTGATGGGGTCAATGTTTCTGGTGCTACCAACGTTCTGGCTGGGGGCAATGACGTGGGCTGGAGTTCGGATTGGCATGGTGGTGAACGGAGCGCTGGCAGGCGGGGTTAAGGTGGCGCAGGATGGTGGGGGGAAGGCTGGGGGGATAATTGGGAGGTAATTTACCCGCTAAATAGAAAATCCAACATGTAAATATGAAATCAAAAATTATTCATAAAATAAATATTTACACGTATTGGTTCAATGCCAATTGAAAACTATTTATTTAACATTTCACGATCTATAATGCACGCAAATCTAACTTAAACACCATGGAAATTGAGTTATTAAAATGCAACAGTTAAATAATTACGCAGATAATAGGCTGGTGAGCGGTTGTGTATATTGTGGTGGTATTCCAGAAACAAGAGAGCATGTTCCATCTAAAGTATTCCTAGATGCACCGCTTCCTGAAAATCTACCGGTAGTAGGAGCTTGCAGGAAATGTAACAACGATTTTTCTTCAGATGAGGAATATGTTGCATGCCTTCTTGAGGCCGCCATAGCAGGAAGTGCATCTCCCTCAGATATACGAAGAGAGAAAGTTTCTGGAATTTTAGAACGAACACCAAAACTTCAAAAAAAGTTAGAATCGGCGAAATACATAAAAGATGGAGAAACCTATTTCTCAGTTGAGGGTGAAAGGATAAAAAGAATCATAATAAAACTAGCACAAGGACATGCCGCTTACGAATTGAGTTTAATATGCAAAAATGAACCTAGCTCAGTTTGGTGGCATCCTATATCCTTAATGGATAAGGAATTACTAGATGATTTTGAATCAGACCGTTTTGCTTATCTTCTCAGTGAACTTGGCAGTAGAAATTCTCAAAGAATACTTGTTGTAGATACTAAAATGGTTTCTCAAGAAAATAAAGAGCTACATATTCCTATTTTCATTAATCCTTGGATAGATGTACAAGAAGGACGATATCGATACTTTGTAGATGACTCATCAGGTGATATCGTAGTAAGATTTGTTATAGGTGAATATCTGGCATGTGAGGTTATATGGCCAGACAACACAAACACATCAGAAATGTTAATATAATTTGCTTATAAAAAAGAGTGTGATGAATATCAAACCCATCACACTCACTAGTAATCAAATCAAGGTAACGCTACACTAATGTAATCCACACCTATTCTTGCGCCATACTGAGATGCTATAGCCTGATACCGCTCTGCATATCCGGATCGAAGTTGAGATTTCATCTTAATATTAAGATTAACTTTTTCTATTTCACCATCTTTATTTCTCAATACTACAGCCGTAGCTTTCCTTTTATTCACTTCATTCCCTTCCTGACTGTGATTAAGTATTATCATATAGTCAATAACTGGCAACCCCTTATCCTCATTAAAGATTGAGAAATATTTTCTCTTATTATTGTCATAGGCATAAATATATTTTGAATGATGCGCGCATGGTAATGCTTTATCAGGTCTAACAGGAAAAAGCTGAAGTGCTTTTATCAATCGGTGAGGACGTAGACGTTCATGGTGAGGATCATTACCTTGCGTTGGTACCATATCGCAGGCAGCGGAAACACATAAGTACCAATTATCATTATCAATATCCCAAAAAACAGTTCCAGTTGATATGTGTTTCTCCTCATAATTTCTAGAGGAAAGATTCATATTCAATGCATGATACATATCCTGAAAAGTGATATTTTGGTTTGTGGGAAGTTTCATTTCACGAGCACAATACTTCAATGAATCACGCTCTCCCCCTGCATTAAAGTCTTGTTTATATGTATCAAAAACAGAGTTAATAAACCCTCGCAACTTATCATTCTTTCTTAATTTTATATACAATTCTTCAGCAAGATTACCAAAAATAACATCAATATTGTCATCTTTCAGCACGCCATCTTCAGCCTTTATTATTTCATTAAGCCATGCAGCCTGCCCATATATATCATTTGCCAGATGTATATTAAATGATAAAGCTTCTGCCTCTATTTTATTTTGAATTTCTGATTTTAAAAGTTGATAATAAGATGGCCGCCACTCACACAACGACTCATTCAGTGTTGCCCATATGTTTTCCGCATCATTTTCATAAGAGTCCTGACCTTTATGATACAATGCAATAAAAATATTCCCTGCCTGTAACCATTTAACACCATTAACATCACCATTGACATGATGATATAGCTGTTCATTTGGTAATATATTAGCTGACTGAACATAATATTCACATACCAAACGGTACAGAAAATCTCTGTCATCCTTAACCGTTAGGGTATTATCTCTATTCAATAATTGTTTTAAGTTCCCTATTGTCTTATTGGACGTAATATACTGTGTGATTTCATCTTTCGATAAAGAATACCCGACATTTGCCTTTATATCTGGAAGGACGGTATTCTCCCAGTAATCTGTCACCTCATCATTATCATATTCAATTAAAAGAGAGTTGATATCATATGCCCCCCTTAACATAGATGCTATTTGCAACCAAACAATATCCATTTTCTCTCTAGTATACACGACGACCATATTTAAATGTTCAGAATCTTTTAATTCATTGAGAATTGAGAGAGTTTTATCTGGGGAGTCATGTTCCAAATGATAATCAATTATTATAAGATCTGATTTGCGAATCCGTTCAACATCGAAATTAACAACACAATTGTCGATGTCACAAATCATTTTTTTATTTTGAAAAAAACTTTCTAATAGAGCTGCTCTTTTTGAAGAATCAATATTTTTTTCGGTAAATGTTTTTTGACCACTTAGCGCCTTAACAGAATCCGAATACGTGATAAACTCATCATCGATCATCATAACAGAACGAATTGCATTATCACAGAATGTGCTACTTACAAGTTCATTGTATGTATTAGTAGTCATATCACATCTCCAACCCATTAAACTTTATAATAAAATTAGCGCCATCGCGAATCAAATAAACACCACCATCTTTTACATCCGAATACCATATTTGATGATGGGCAACTGCTAAATTTTCACGACATAAATATAAGCCAACCCCATGGCCATTTGTTCTCTTACTGTAAAAGAGTTCAAAAAGCTTTGGTATATCATCTTCATCCACAGCGGGCCCCGAATTAGCCAATATGACTAGGTCATCAACCAGATCAATGTGAATAACCCTTTTGTCTGCTAAATTTACCCAATATAATGCATTATTTATGAGATTTATAAAAACAGGATAAATTCTCGATGGCAAATCGACGATTGTGATGTTTTTAAAAGCATCTCCAAATTTTAAATCGACACGTTGCCGTTCAAATCTATCACCAAAGAACTTAATAATATGATCATGTATATTTTTCCCCGAAATCCTCTGGCGAGACTGATAGCCAGATATTTTTAATGGAGAGAGAAATCTAATTTGCTGAGTCAATGACTTATGTGCATTATAAGCTAACTCATAACCAGGATGTTCCTTTGCAACATATGGAAGTGCATTTAATCCACGAGTAACTAAAGCATCCATCTCCTCTAACTCATGCGAGAGAATTTCGACACTAATCCCCAATTGAGCCAAAGCATTTAAGCTTTTTGTTTTTCCTCAAAATAGACTTTTTCTTCTTCTGACATAGAAAATGCTGAGTCAAGATTTATTCCATCATATAATCTATCCAATCCTTTTAAAATAGATTCATATTTAAAAGACAAAAAATCCGTCAACTCTATATATACGCTGTCAAGATTATTCAGCACTTGTTCTATGTTCGAATTATCGTCTATTTCATCAACCAAACTTATACACCTACTATAATAAATAGAGCGATCATCTTTTATTTCTGCACTCCACTTAGATAATAGATTGTTATTTTTCTCGTTGATACTGGTAACAAACTTAGTAAGTTTTGAATTAATCATTCCTTGATTTTTTTCAAGGTGACGTTTTGCAAGTTGTGATGGCTCAAGCTTATTCAACTCGGAGTCTAACTTATTAACAATCAGTTTCATTTGTAGTACATATGCAGAAAATTCGTTGTACTTATCTCTATAATCACGATACTTTTCTTCATATATACCGAGCTTTGGAGGTTTAACCGGAGTTTTTATTTCAGTTCGCACTAAATCTAAAATGCTCAGCTCTTCATCAAGTTTTCTTATTTTATTAAGATCAATGTTTTCGCTTTTTTCTAAGGAATTTTTTAAAGATATTATGCTATTCAGAGAATCATCTAAAATAGGTTTTTGTTTTTTTAATGCTTCCGAAAAACTCTTTTGCGTCGACTTTCTAGCCTGTTGCTGTGCAGCCTTTCTTAACTCCCGTTCTTTTTTCACTTGTGCGAGAAGTTCTTTTCTTTCTTCGGATTCGCGACCAAAAAATTTATCAGCTAAATCGGTAAGTAAATCAGCGACTATAGTTTTTAACTCTCTTGCCGCCTGATTCCTAATAAACCCCTCCCTACCAGACTTATCTTTTAGTTCTCTATTTTCATCCTGTGCGATTCCTATATAACCAAAGAGCCGTCTGTTAGACCAGAAATAGCGACCAGCATTTAATGAGCGTCTCTCTTCAATCTGAAAGAAATCATTATCAACACGACCATATGGGAGAACACGAAGATTATCTCTAAAGACCATTAAGCCTGCATATTTTTTTGCCTTTGCTAAAAGATTTGCGTGCTCTCTTGCTGAGTGGGTTGTATTTTCAAAATTAAATTCAAATGTTCCAAAACAAAGTTCAAAAGGACCAACACCAGAGTATTCACTAACATTTATATTAGGTTGGATTATAACATCCCCCTTATCTTCACCAAAGGCTGTCACTCGCCCCCTGAACCATCCTTTAGAGTCAATACTGCCCACGACAGTATGCTCAAGAGCATTAAAGTCATGTCGACCAAAGACATCCGTTTGGCTTAGAATTTGATGATAGCTACCATTTTTCCTAATTGTAAAAATCCCGTAAGAAAAGGAATCATCTTTGCATAAATAGGGGTTAACAAATGCCCGGAGTGTATCAACTAAACTTTGCTCAATATCAGCCAATTCAATATTGTCCTTAGCCATATCTCCTGTATTAGTTAACAATGATAATTCTCTACCCAGCTCTAATAAAAATAGAGCTGTCCCATGTTTTTCTCCATCGAGTTTCTCTACTTTATTCAAGAAATCATTCCAGGAAGAATATATATCAGAAAAAACAACATCCTCTGAGCAAAAATTTAAAATCTTTTCCTGTGTTGTTGTAATATCCTTGTTATTGGATAACTCTATTTCATCTAATGAAAAACGCTCCCAAGCCCTACGTCTTAATTGTTCATTTTCACTAATATTACAAATACCTTCAAAATAAACATTTTTTTTCAACTGTTCTATCAGTTGAACCAATACTCCTGATGCTTCGTCAAGTGAAGTGAACT
Source organism: Citrobacter amalonaticus Y19 (assembly GCF_000981805.1). Lineage (NCBI taxonomy): Bacteria > Pseudomonadati > Pseudomonadota > Gammaproteobacteria > Enterobacterales > Enterobacteriaceae > Citrobacter > Citrobacter amalonaticus. Next base: position 3,695,256 of record NZ_CP011132.1, read on the forward strand.
CAGCCGAAGGTACTGTTACATCTTCAAATGATAGATATGGATTTTCAAATAAACGCCAATCAATTAAAAGTGCAGTAAAACCAGTATCAATTTTTTTTGTAATCAAATAAGTTACAGGCGATAAAAATGCAGCAGACAAACGGCCTATTCCTTTCTCACCTTGCGTTTTTCTGAGTGCTAAACCAAATCGATCTTTTTCACTAAGAGCTTTCTTCTTTGCTTTTGATTCAGTTCCAACAATGAGCCAGTTGTCTACAAGTTGTTCCAAGGACATACCGCAACCATTGTCAATCAGCGCACCGCATGGGCGAACTCCATCGATTGTATATAGCGCAACATCCCGAGCATAAGCGTCATAAGAATTTTTCCATAACTCACTAACCGCTGTAGGGCAATCTGCAATCTGCCCTTTCCCCAAATGCTCGATAGTTCTAGCCCTAGCTTTAAACGTCAAAGTTCTTGTTTGCATGCAATATCATCCTCCTGACTCTGATGCCTTATAATATTGACGCATGAATTAAGTAATACCTTTCCCATTAATATAGGAACAGCATTCCCCACTTGTTTCCCCTGACTAATTATCCCACCAGAAAATATATAGTCATCGGGAAATGTTTGAAATCTAGCAGCATGTCTGATAGAAATCCCATGATTCTCCCAAGGATGAAGAAAACGTCCTTTGGATGGATTAAAGCAGCCTGTTGTTATTGTTGGGCCGGGCTGAGCTAGGCGTATTCTTCCATAAACATCTTTATGGCCACCATAGCCAGCAGCATGACAAGGAAGTCTAAAATCAATATCCTCACGACTACCATTAATAGGAGTCTGCGAAAACCTATCAATCATATATTCAGCATGGTTCATATGTATGTTTGATGAGTCATCACTACAAGTATCACTTCTCTTCTTATAGAAGATTAGATTTGCCGTTGACTCTGCACCGATTTTATTTTCTATTTTTCTAATAATATCTAAGGATGGTCTTTCAAAAACTTCAGATGAATTTTTCCACTGTGGTTCTTTATCTTTGAAATGAGTGCTAACTGGCGGCCATGTAACTTCACCTATATTAACATCACTGCGAAGCCCCAAAATGAAAACCCTATTCCTATTCTGAGGAACACCATAATCTTTAGCATTTAATTTGACAGGGCCAATTATTTTATAATTATTACATTCAGCCAATGATTTAAACTTATTTAAATACCCCTTGTGTTTTTCCCACAAAAGACCAGGAACATTTTCCACTAAAAATAATTTAGGTTTAAAAACCTTCACAAAATCAAAGTATCTAATCAATAAATTATTTCGGGGATCGTCAACCCCAGAATTTTTTATCCTATGTGAAGAAAACCCTTGGCAGGGCGGCCCCCCAATAATAATATCGAGTTCACCTTCAAGTAAAGACAGGTCTTCCATCATAGATATAGGTGATATAGACATAATATCCTGATTGAGGAGCTTTATATTATTTTCTCTTTTTCTTATTAAATTATCTCTATATGTATCACACGCATCTTTGTCCAATTCAATTGCTGATAAAACATCAATACCCAATTCCAAAGCAGCCAAAGAGAAGCCTCCGGCCCCTGAAAAAAGATCTATGGCTTTAATTTTACTCAATTTAGTGACCACTCTAATAATTATCAACAATTAATGACCGATTTTACAGGATACTTGTGCTTACCACAAACAAAAGAAGATTACTAGATATGGGTAAAATATCCGGCATTTCGCATTCAGAGTGAAGCGCTAGTCCATACGACAATTTGATACTAAAGCAATTTTACGTTTAGCCCCTCGATTGAGGATTCTCATATCTAACAATAAGAGCTACCATCACAGATGTTCACTCGCAACCAGAGCCTTCAGGTTGCCACCTTCCCGGTGAGGCTCGCCTTTTCGTCCGCTCCGTATCATCCTCGCGGACAGCGCTCAGCGCCTGATACATCCTCTACCCCACCAATGCAGGGAAACTCTCCCTGTCGGGCGGTGTTTCCCTGTTTTTTCTACTGGAGAAACACCATGCCAACTTCATCCACCACGAAAGCAACATCTTTATCGTTGTCTGTCTCATCTGAGGCCTGGGAAAAAGTAGTCAGTTTTCCACCCGATCCCTCTCAGGAAGACGACCGCCTCGAAAACCTGATTGTCGCGACCATGCTGACATTCAAAAGCGCTGGTGCAGCTCGTAAAAGTATCAATTTCGGTCTGTATTGTCTGCCCGCTGACGGCAGCAGCAATGTACCGCTGATGACGCCGCTACGCTTAACGCTTGAAGATAACCACCTGCTGGTTACTGCTCTTCATACCTGCTGATTGCCTCAGCATCCTTAACTCCCCTCGCCGGGCGATTCCCGACAGGGAGCGCTGTACCCGGCTTATTTATCATGAGGTTACGCTTATGAACAGAAGCATCGATCTTTACCAAAAAGTCACTGACGAAATCATCGCCGCGCTGGAAAAGGGCGTGATCCCCTGGGTTCGCCCGTGGCGGGAAGGGGAACCGGTGGTGCCAATGAATGCCTTATCCGGGCGGCTGTATCATGGCATCAATATTCCTTTGCTCTGGAACAGTGCGGAACGACAGGGATATGAGAGCGATCGCTGGCTGACCTTCACACAGATTCGCAATGCGGGCGGTAGCATCCGCAAAGGCGAAAAATCTACACTGGCAGTGTTTTATCTGCCCCAGCAGCGAGAGGTAGTGGACAGCCAGGGAGTCGTCGTTATGGATATTGACGGCAACCCTAAAATCACGACTTATGCCGTCGTGCGTGAATTCCGGCTGTTCAACATTCAGCAATGTGATGGTCTGCCAGACGCTTTTTCGCAGCCGGTCGTGATGGTCGATGATCCCATCACCGCCGCTGAACAGGTTGGTCGACAAAGCGGAGTGGTGATCACCCACCGACGCCAGAATCGTGCGTATTACTCACCGGGACGCGACTGCATCGTCATGCCCCATCCTGAACAGTTCGATTTACGTGACGATTATTATGGCACGCTGCTGCACGAACTGACGCACGCTACCGGGCACGCCTCACGGCTGAACCGGGACGGCATCACCGCCGGAAAGCATTCCTTTGGCGATCCAGTGTACAGTTTTGAAGAGCTTGTCGCCGAAATGGGTTCAGCATTCCTGTGCGCCCATGTCGGTATCCAGGCAAAACTACAGCATGACAGCTACATCGCATCGTGGCTTAAGATATTGCAACAGGATAAACGTGCTATTTTTCGGGCCAGTGGCCTGGCGCGCAATGCCTGCGAATATCTGCTTGAACGGGCGCAACAGCCGCTGGCGCTGAGCGCATGACCTGTATATCAACGGTGGAGCATCCCTGCTCTGCCGTTTTTCTTCGCCCGATGAAATTTGCGCAACGAATAAATAATTTCCTCCCAAAAACAACGGCACAAAAAGGCAAAATATAAAAGGTTAAGGGGAAGAGATTGAAGGGGGAACGGGCTTACCCGAAAAGGGGGCTTCCCTTCGTTTTTCGATTTGCAGATGCGCTGGTATTCCTCTCCCTAAAGGGCTGTCGCAAACGGCATTCATATCGGCTTAGTCGGTTTGTACTCGTTTATCCCGGTCACTTACTGATGTAAGTACCTGAGGATTTTCTGCATCAATACCTTCCTGCAACTCAAAATCAATCAGGGACAAAGGGCCATCATGCGGATATGGCTGATGTGCAAGAAACAAATCACCACACCATCCACTGGCGAACTGATTGCCACTGAGGGCTGGCTGCAACCTGAATCTGCGCAAACGTTGTTGGCTGACGCATCCCGCCGACAGCTTATCCAGTTTATTCGCCAGAGTACCGCGCTCCCCGCTTCGCTGTTTGAAAGCTTCTGGCTGACGCCACTCCATCGTTTTGCAGAACTGGCGCAGTCGTTTCCTGCGTCGGAAAATCACCACCACTCCCATGCGGGAGGCCTGCTCGATCACAGCCTCGAAGCCGCCTGTTATGCCGCACGGCTGCGGCAGAGTTATCTTTTCCCCCCTGATGCTGCACCAGAAGATCAGGCCGCACAGTCTGAACGCTGGACAACGGTCATCATTTACGCCGCGCTGTTGCACGATATGGGTAAGCTCGTCACCGATATCGAAGTGGAAGATGCCAGCGGGCAGCGATGGTATCCATGGCATGGGCCACTAAGTGATCGCTATCGGTTCCGTTATCTGCCGCAACGTGATTATCTGCGCCATCCGGCTGCGGCAGCTATCCTGCTGACTCAACTTCTGCCGCCGAAAAGCCTCGACTGGCTCGCCGCTGACGCGGTTGCATTATCCACGCTCCTTCACTGCCTGAACGGACAATATCAATATGCCGGGCTGGCGGGTGAACTGGTGCAAAAAGCCGACCGGGCGTCGGTGGCGTTTTATCTCGGTGGCGATCCGGTTAAGGCTATCCATCGTCCACAAACCTCACTGCCGCAGCAAATCATCGCTGCACTGCGTGACCTGCTGACGCATGAATTTCGGCTTAATAACCCGAACGGCGGTTCCGACGGCTGGCTGACAGACGAGGCGCTTTGGCTGGTCAGTAAGAACACCGCCGACGCCATTCGTGGCTGGCTGCTGCGCCAGGGCATTGATGCAGTGCCACAGCATAACGTGCGGCTGTTTGACGAGATGCAGTCACACCAGTTGCTTATACCCTGCGAAGACAAAGCCATCTGGCGTTGCCGGATTGAGGCCAGCGGCGGCTGGAGCAGCGAACTCACCCTGTTACGTTTTTCACCCTCGCTGATTTGGGAAAACCCACAGCAACAACCTGTACTTTTCACTGGCAGCGTTACGCCTGTGGCGGAATCTATCAACAATACAATCTCAGAGGTTGTGGCGAATGTTACACCTGAGCCTCTGCCTTCCATTTCTGAGCCAGACGAAACCCCACTGTCTGGCGAAGCATTCTGGCAATGGCTGGTCAATAACCTTCAGGCGCAACACCTGGAAGTCAACGAACCTAACGCCAGAGTCCACACTGTCGCCGGAACGGCATTCCTGGTGACACCCGGTATTTTCAAACTCTGGCTGGATAGCTGCGGCCAGAATGTTCCTGCGGAGCGCTGGCGGGAGGTGCAGAAAGCTTTTCAGGATCTGAATCTTCATCGAAAACGAAAAAATGGACTGAACATCTGGCAATGCGCAGTTGTCGGCCCACGCCGTAGTTCACGCCTGAAGGGATATTTGCTTGACGATCCCACACAACTTTTTGGAGATGACGTTCCTTTTAACAACCCTCATCTCTTACTCAGTGAAGGAGAAAGTGAGAATGACCTTTGAAAAGCTCCTGGAAGAGTATTTTTTTGCCCGACTATTGCGCCCTGACACCCAGGATTGTTATCGCACGGCAGTGAAACAGTTTAACCACTGGCGCAATGTCCTGCCTACTGAAGTCACACCCCATATGGTGCTGGAATGGCGCAGCTATCTGCTAAACGTGAGGTGTATCAAACCCGTGAGCTGGAACCACTATATGCGCCACCTGCGGGCACTGTATAACTTTGCGATTGAACAGGGACTGCTCACTCAATTCACCAACCCGTTCCAGAAAACCTCATTACGGGAATCACGCAAGAAAAAGAAAACCCTGAGCCGGGAGCAAATCCTGAATTCCCGTAAGGTGCTGAACCATTTCATTGAACGGGAGAAGGCACAGCGTGGCTACCGATCTCCCCTCTGCCCCGCCTGGTTCTGGCTGGCGATGATAGAAACGTTCAATTACACCGCTATCCGGCTCAATCAGCTTCTGCATCTGCGCGTCCGGGATATCGACCTTAGGGACAACACACTGTTTATCCGCAGCGAAGGCAGCAAAAGCCACGATGAACATATCGTTCCTGTCGCTTCGCGGCTGCGACCTTATCTGGAGCATTTATTGTTGCAGGCGAAAATACAAGGGATGCGGGGAGACGACCAACTGTTCAATATTAATCGCTTTAGCCAGTGGACCCGTCGCCAGGGCAAGACGATGACGGAGAACCAGATAAGCTATTTCTTCGCGAAACTGAGCGATGCCTGCCACAGTCGTTTTTCATCGCACCGCTACCGCCACACCGTCGCGACTGAGCTGATGCAAAAACCAGAGCAGAATTTGTATGTCACGCAGAAATTACTCGGCCACCGGGATATTAAAGTGACACTCAGCTATATCGAACATAATGTCGAGATGCTCAGAAGTTGCGTTGAGAGAGATTGACAAAACAGGGAGTGAGTGAAAGGATCCGACCTGAGGCTTTATAAACAAAAAAGCCAGAAACCCGACGCTTTTATTAGAACTGTCGATTTCCGGTCTTATTGTGTAACGCTCTGATTATTGTGAGTTTTACGATTACCATTATCGTTTTTGGTGCCGAAGGCCGGACTCGAACCGGCACGTATTTCTACGGTTGATTTTGAATCAACTGCGTCTACCGATTTCGCCACTTCGGCACTGAAGAGGTACGCGGAAAACGTTGTGGATTATACCTGTAGCACGCAACCATGCAAGCGCTAGCGTGTGTCTTCTCCGTTAAGTGTCGAAAAAATCAGCATGCTTCTCCCTATTCCTCTTCTCAATCCCCTCTTCTGCAAAGCGACGCCGTTTTCCATGCTCTACACTTTCCTGTTCAACACCACACTGAGGGAAACACGATGTCGATGATAAAAAGCTATGCCGCAAAAGAGGCGGGCAGCGAACTCGAACTCTTTGAATACGATGCGGGCGAACTCAAGCCTGAAGATGTCGAGGTGCAGGTCGATTACTGCGGTATTTGCCATTCCGATTTGTCGATGATCGACAACGAGTGGGGATTCTCTCAGTATCCGCTGGTTGCCGGGCATGAGGTGATTGGTCGCGTGGCCGCTCTCGGCAGTGCGGCGCAGGGGAAAGGGCTGACGATCGGCCAGCGCGTGGGGATTGGCTGGACGGCGCGAAGCTGTGGGCATTGCGATGCGTGTATCAGCGGCAATCAGATCAACTGTCTGGAAGGCGCGGTGCCCACCATTCTCAATCGCGGCGGCTTTGCCGAGAAGCTGCGCGCAGACTGGCAGTGGGTGATCCCGCTCGCGGAAAACATCGATATTGAATCCGCCGGTCCGCTGCTGTGCGGCGGTATTACGGTGTTTAAACCGCTGCTGATGCACCACATCACCGCCACCAGCCGCGTCGGGGTGATTGGTATTGGCGGACTGGGGCATATCGCGATTAAGTTGCTGCATGCGATGGGGTGTGAAGTCACCGCGTTCAGCTCTAACCCGGCGAAAGAGAAAGAAGTGCTGGCGATGGGTGCCGATAAAGTGGTGAACAGCCGCGATCCGCAGGCATTAACCGCGCTGGCGGGCCAGTTCGATCTCATCATCAACACCGTCAATGTCGATCTCGACTGGCAGCCTTACTTTGAAGCGCTGGCCTACGGCGGCAACTTCCACACCGTCGGCGCGGTGCTGAAACCGTTGCCGGTACCCGCATTCACGCTGATTGCCGGCGATCGCAGCATCTCCGGTTCGGCGACCGGTACGCCATATGAGCTGCGTAAGCTGATGAAGTTTGCCGGGCGCCGCAAGGTCTCGCCGACCACCGAACTGTTCCCGATGTCGCAAATCAACGAGGCTATTCAGCACGTGCGTGACGGCAAAGCCCGCTACCGCGTGGTGCTAAAAGCCGATTTCTGACGGTCTGGCTCAGCGCCTCCTTGCTCAGAGTGAGGCGCTGAGTCGCTCCCGCGCCTGGCGAAACGCCAGCACCGCCTGCTGGCACTGCGCCGTCACATTCTCAATGTCATGATTAATGTCGATACGCGCAATATCGGTTTCCTCCGCCAGCGGACATTCCAGTGCCTCAAACTGACTTTTCAACAGGCCGACCGGCATAAAGTGCCCTGCCCGACGCTGCATCCGCGCCAGGATAATGTCGTAGTCGCCATCCAGCCAGAGAAAATGCACGTTAGGACTGCCTTTGCGTAAAAAATCGCGATACTGTTTTTTTAATGATGAGCACACAATAAAACCCGTCTCATTTTTTTTATACAGGCTATAGGAAGCATCATTTAATCGCGCTAACCACGGTAATCGGTCTTCATCGGTTAACGGTATTCCCTGAGACATTTTATCAATGTTTTTGGCAGGATGGAGATCATCGCCATCAATGAACTTCGCCGATAATAATGCGGCCACCTTACTGCCAATTAACGATTTACCACTTCCTGAAACGCCCATCAAAATATAGCTTTCCCCGGCCATGTAAAACCCTCTGCGTCATATTCCATGGCGCGATACTACGCCTGCACAATCGACAATTTCACGTTTTTTTATTTCCATAGATAAGAATTATAAAGCGCATCACGTTATGCGTAACATTGTAGTGTAACAATTTTCCAGCGTGATGCCGATCACAAATAAGGACAATGAAAACCGCTTAAATGCACCGGAGATGAAGACCTGACCCAGTGAGGCATTTATGGAAGTGAAAACTCAATCCTGCGTTGTCGCGGGTAAGCGTTCTGTTGCCGTAACACAGCAGAATATCGAATGGAATAACAAAGGCACGCTCGTAAAAATAACCCGCGGAGGAATTTGCGGCTCCGACTTACATTATTATCAGGAAGGCAAAGTCGGTAATTTCACCGTCAAAGCGCCGATGATTTTAGGCCATGAAGTTATTGGCAAAGTGGTCCATAGCGATTCAGAAACATTACGCGAAGGACAATCAATTGCCATTAATCCGTCTAAACCGTGCGGCCATTGTAAATATTGCCTTCAGCATGAAGAAAACCAGTGTACTGAAATGCGCTTTTTTGGCAGCGCAATGTATTTTCCACACGTCGACGGCGGCTTTACCCAGTTTAAAACGGTCGATACCGCCCAGTGCATTCCTTACCCGGAACAGGCAGATGAAAAGGTCATGGCCTTTGCTGAACCGCTGGCGGTGGCCATCCATGCCGCACATGAGGCTGGCGACCTGCAGGGTAAGAAAGTGTTTATCTCTGGCGTCGGTCCCATCGGCTGCCTGATCGTCAGCGCGGTGAAAACGTTGGGCGCGGCGGAAGTGGTCTGTGCCGATGTCAGCCCTCGTTCGCTGTCGCTAGCTCAGCAAATGGGCGCGGATACGCTGGTAAATCCTCAGCATGACTCCATCGACCAGTGGAAAACGGAAAAAGGCTATTTCGATATCAGCTTTGAGGTCTCGGGCCATCCCTCCTCCATCACCACCTGTCTGGAAGTCACCCGTGCAAAAGGGGTGATGGTGCAGGTCGGGATGGGCGGTGCCGTTCCGGACTTCCCGATGATGATGCTGATCGGCAAAGAGATCGCCCTGAAAGGCTCTTTCCGCTTTACCACCGAATTTAACACCGCGGTCTCCTGGCTGGCGCATAACGTTATCGATCCGCTGCCGCTACTGAGCGCGGAATATCCGTTTACCGACCTGGAACAGGCGCTGATTTTCGCCAGCGACAAAACCCAGGCGGCGAAAGTTCAGCTCGTCTTTGAGAATGAAAAATAAGGAGCAATATCATGAACGATCTTTTTTCACTGGCAGGTAAAAATATTCTGATCACCGGCTCCGCCCAGGGGATCGGTTATTTGCTGGCTACGGGTCTTGGCAAGTATGGCGCGCAGATTATCGTTAACGATATTACGTCGGAACGGGCAGAAGCCGCCGTCGCAAAACTGCAACAGGAAGGGATCCGCGCCGTTGCCGCCCCTTTTAACGTGACGCATAAACAGGATATCGACGCCGCGATTGACCATATCGAAAAGGATATTGGCCCGATTGATGTGCTGGTCAATAACGCCGGGATCCAGCGTCGCCACCCGTTTACCGAATTTCCGGAGCAGGAGTGGAACGATGTGATTGCGGTCAACCAGACCGCCGTGTTCCTCGTCTCCCAGGCGGTAACCCGTCGGATGGTAGAGCGCCAGGCCGGGAAAGTGATCAACATCTGCTCGATGCAGAGCGAACTGGGTCGCGATACCATCACGCCGTACGCCGCATCGAAAGGTGCCGTGAAGATGCTGACTCGCGGGATGTGCGTTGAGCTGGCGCGCCATAACATCCAGGTTAACGGCATCGCGCCGGGGTACTTCAAAACGGAGATGACCAAAGCGCTGGTTGAAGATGAAGCCTTCACCTCATGGCTGTGCAAACGTACGCCTGCCGCCCGCTGGGGCGATCCGCAGGAACTGATTGGCGCAGCGGTATTCCTCTCCTCCAAAGCCTCGGACTTCGTCAACGGGCACCTGCTGTTCGTCGATGGCGGCATGCTGGTCGCTGTATAACGTCTGAACAACCCTACGCAGCGCGCAAGCGCTGCCTTTTTGGCACAGATAAGAGATAAGATTATGCCATTAATCATAATTGCGGCAGGCGTCGCGCTGCTTCTGGTCCTGATGATTGGCTTTAAAGTCAATGGCTTCATCGCCCTGGTCCTGGTCGCAGCCGTCGTGGGATTCGCCGAAGGGATGGACGCACAGGCAGTTTTACATTCCATTCAAAACGGGATCGGCGGCACGCTCGGCGGGCTGGCGATGATCCTCGGTTTTGGCGCAATGTTGGGGAAATTGATTTCTGATACCGGGGCCGCGCAACGCATCGCCACCACCCTGATCGGTACGTTTGGTAAAAAGCGCGTGCAGTGGGCGCTGGTCGTCACCGGACTGGTCGTCGGGCTGGCGATGTTCTTCGAGGTCGGCTTTGTTCTGCTGCTGCCGCTGGTATTTACGGTGGTGGCCTCTTCAGGTTTGCCGCTGCTGTATGTCGGCGTGCCGATGGTCGCCGCCCTCTCGGTGACCCACTGTTTCCTGCCACCGCATCCGGGACCAACCGCCATTGCGACGATTTTTGAAGCCAACCTCGGCACCACGTTGCTGTACGGGTTCATTATCACCATTCCAACCGTCATTGTCGCAGGCCCGCTGTTTTCAAAATTGCTGACCCGCTTTGAAAAAGCGCCGCCGGAAGGGTTGTTTAACCCGCATCTGTTCACCGAAGAGGAGATGCCCTCCTTCTGGAACAGTATCTTTGCGGCGGTGATCCCCGTCATACTGATGGCTGTTGCCGCAGTCTGTGAAATTACGCTGCCAAAAACCAACTCAGTGCGGGTATTCTTTGAGTTTATCGGTAACCCTGCGGTCGCGCTGTTTATCGCTATCGTACTGGCGATTTTCACCCTCGGTCGACGCAATGGACGCACGATTGAACAGATCATGGATATCGTCGGTGATTCTATCGGCGCCATCGCTATGATTGTGTTTATCATCGCCGGCGGCGGCGCGTTTAAGCAGGTTCTGGTAGACAGCGGCGTGGGCCAGTATATTTCGCACCTGATGACCGGCACCTCGCTGTCGCCGCTGCTGATGTGCTGGACGGTGGCCGCGTTACTGCGTATCGCGCTGGGGTCGGCGACCGTCGCCGCGATCACGACCGCAGGCGTGGTGTTGCCGATCATTAACGTCACCCATGCCGATCCGGCGTTGATGGTGCTGGCAACCGGGGCTGGCAGCGTGATCGCTTCGCACGTTAATGACCCTGGATTCTGGCTGTTTAAGGGTTACTTTAACCTCAGCGTCGGTGAAACGCTGCGGACGTGGACCGTGATGGAAACCCTGATTTCAATTATGGGACTGCTGGGCGTGCTGGCGCTAAACGCCGTTCTGCATTAAGGCGGGATTAACCACCGGGGGGCGATATCGCCGCCGCCCCCCGGTAGCGGAGAGAAGATGAGGAACCACAGAATTTCTTTGCAGGACATCGCCACGCTTGCGGGCGTGACCAAAATGACGGTGAGCCGCTATATCCGCTCGCCGAAAAAAGTCGCAAAGGAAACCGGCGAGCGTATCGCGCAGATCATGGAGGAGATTAACTACATCCCAAACCGTGCGCCTGCGATGCTGTTGAACGCGCAAAGCTACACGCTTGGCGTGTTAATTCCTTCCTTTCAGAACCAGCTGTTCGCCGACATTCTTGCCGGTATTGAATCCGTGACGTCTGACCACAACTACCAGACGCTGATTGCCAACTACAACTACGATCGCGAGTCAGAAGAAGAGTCGGTTATTAACCTGCTCTCCTACAATATCGACGGCATCATTCTTTCCGAGAAATATCACACCTTACGTACGGTAAAATTCCTGCGTTCGGCCGCGATTCCTATCATTGAGCTGATGGATATCCAGGGCGATCGTCTGGATATGGAAGTCGGGTTTGATAACCGTCAGGCGGCGTTTGACATGGTCAGCACCATGCTGGATAAACGCCAGCGGCGCAAAATTCTCTATCTCGGCTCGAAAGACGATATTCGTGATGAACAGCGTTATTGCGGTTACTGCGACGCGATGACGCAGCGAGACCTGACGCCTCTGCGCGTTAATCCGCGGGCGATCTCGTCGATTCACCTGGGCACGCAACTGATGCGCGACGCGCTCGTCGCCCACCCGGATTTAGACGGTGTTTTTTGCACCAATGATGATATTGCAATGGGCGCGCTGCTGTTCTGTCGGGAACGCGAACTGTCCGTGCCGGAGCAAATCTCCATTGCGGGCTTCCACGGTCTGGAGATGGGCCGACAGATGATCCCAAGCCTTGCCAGCGTCATCACGCCCCGTTTTGATATTGGCCGCATGGCGGCGCAGATGTTGCTGAGCAAAATCAAGAACAACGACCACAACCACAATACGATCGACTTGGGATACCAGATTTACCACGGCAATACGCTATAAGTGATTTTCTCTCCCCTGCGCATATTCTCTTTCACCCACATTGCCTATACTCGACGCAGGATAAATGGAGGAAATCTAATGAGCTCACCCCTGCTGATTGCCCGCACGCCAGACACTGAACTGTTTTTACTCCCCGGTATGGCGAACCGCCACGGACTGATTACCGGGGCGACCGGTACCGGGAAAACCGTCACGCTGCAAAAACTGGCCGAATCGCTGTCGGAAATCGGCGTACCGGTCTTTATGGCCGATGTGAAAGGTGACTTAACGGGCGTCGCCGCCGAGGGACAAGCTTCCGAGAAACTGCTCGCCAGACTGAAAAATATCGGCATGACCGACTGGCAACCCCACAGCAACCCGGTGGTGCTATGGGATATCTTCGGTGAAAAAGGCCATCCGGTTCGCGCCACGGTCTCTGACCTCGGGCCGCTGCTGCTGGCGCGTCTGCTGAATCTCAACGAGGTGCAGTCCGGCGTACTGAACATTATCTTCCGCATTGCCGATGACCAGGGTCTGTTGCTGTTGGATTTCAAAGACCTGCGGGCCATCACGCAATACATCGGCGATAACGCCAAATCCTTCCAGAATCAGTATGGCAACATCAGCAGCGCCTCGGTTGGGGCTATCCAGCGCGGGCTGCTGACGCTTGAACAGCAAGGGGCAACGCACTTCTTTGGCGAGCCGATGCTCGACATCAAAGACTGGATGCGCACCGATGCCACTGGCAAAGGAGTCATCAATATTCTCAGCGCCGAGAAGCTCTACCAGATGCCAAAACTCTACGCCGCCAGCCTGCTGTGGATGCTCTCCGAGCTTTACGAGCAACTGCCGGAAGCCGGCGATCTGGAAAAACCGAAGCTGGTCTTCTTCTTCGATGAAGCGCATCTGCTGTTCAATGACGCCCCGCGGGTGCTGCTGGATAAAATCGAACAGGTGATCCGTCTGATCCGCTCAAAAGGCGTTGGCGTCTGGTTTGTTTCGCAGAACCCGGCGGATATTCCGGATAACGTACTCGGCCAATTGGGCAACCGCGTTCAGCACGCCCTGCGCGCCTTCACGCCGAAAGATCAGAAAGCAGTGAAAACCGCCGCACAGACCATGCGCGCCAATCCGGCGTTTGATACGGAGAAAGCGATTCAGGAACTGGGCACCGGTGAAGCGCTGGTCTCGTTCCTTGATGCGAAAGGCAGCCCGTCGGTAGTCGAACGGGCGATGGTGATCGCCCCGTGCTCACGAATGGGGCCGGTGACGGATGATGAGCGCAACGGACTGATCAACCACTCTGCGGTTTATGGCAAATATGAAGACGACCTGGACCGCGAATCCGCATTTGAAATGCTGCAAAAAGGCGTCCAGGCGACGACCGAAGCGCAAAGTAGCCCGGCGACGAAGGGCAAAGAGGTGGCGGTTGACGACGGGATCCTCGGCGGCCTGAAGGATATTCTCTTCGGCAGCACCGGACCGCGCGGCGGCAAGCGTGATGGCGTGGTGCAGAGCGTCGCGAAAAGCGCAGCGCGCCAGGTCACCAATCAAATCATTCGCGGAATGTTAGGCAGTTTAATGGGCGGCAGAAAGCGTTAACAAGACAAAGCCCCCTGTCCATGGACAGAGGGCTTTTTTTGAATCCCATCACAATCATCGCATTCCCCTTTTCCCTTTTACCCGACGACGGCTAAATTAGTAACTCATCCGACCACATAACAATAATTTTACATACTGGACAATCTTATGAGCTATCCGTCGCTGTTCGCCCCGCTTGATCTCGGCTTTACTCAGCTTAAAAACCGCGTGCTGATGGGCTCGATGCACACCGGGCTGGAAGAGTATCCCGATGGGGCTGAACGCCTGGCGGCCTTCTACGCCGAACGCGCCCGGCATGGCGTCGCGCTGATTGTCACCGGCGGCATTGCCCCCGCGCAGTCGGGTGTGGGGATGGAGGGCGGCGCTACGCTCAATGATGCCCGGCAGGTGCCACATCACCGCATCATTACCGATGCTGTTCACAACGAAGGCGGGAAAATAGCGCTACAGATCCTGCACACCGGGCGCTACAGCTATCAGCCGAAACTGGTGGCCCCGTCAGCGATTCAGGCCCCTATCAACCGATTTACCCCGCACGCCCTGAGCCACGAAGAAATTCTGCAACTGATTGAGGACTTCGCCCACTGTGCCCAACTGGCGCGGGAAGCGGGCTACGACGGCGTGGAGGTAATGGGTTCAGAAGGCTATTTGATTAACGAGTTTCTCGCCCTGCGCACCAACCAGCGCGACGATGAATGGGGCGGTGATTATGTCAGGCGTATGCGCTTTGCCGTTGACGTCGTGCGCGCCGTGCGTCAGCGAGTGGGGAACGACTTTATTATTATCTACCGCCTGTCGATGCTCGATCTGGTGGAAAATGGCGGCACCTTTGCAGAAACCGTGCAACTGGCACAGGCCATCGAAGCCGCAGGCGCGACCCTTATCAACACCGGAATTGGCTGGCACGAAGCGCGCATTCCCACCATCGCCACGCCGGTGCCGCGCGGTGCCTTTAGTTGGGTCACCCGTAAACTGAAAGGCCACGTTTCGCTGCCGCTGGTCACCACTAACCGCATTAACGATCCGCAGGTTGCCGACGAGATTCTGGCGCGCGGTGATGCCGACATGGTGTCGATGGCGCGCCCGTTCCTCGCGGATGCTGAACTGTTATCGAAAGCACAATCGGGGCGTGCCGATGAGATTAATACCTGCATCGGCTGTAATCAGGCGTGTCTGGATCAGATCTTCGTAGGTAAAGTGACCTCATGCCTGGTGAATCCCCGCGCCTGTCATGAAACCAAAATGCCCGTTGTTGCAGCTACTGCGCTTAAAAATCTGGCCGTCGTCGGTGCGGGTCCGGCGGGCCTTGCCTTTGCCATCAATGCGGCGGCACGTGGCCATCATGTCACCCTGTTTGATACGCTGGGCGAGATCGGCGGACAGTTTACTATCGCCAGACAGATCCCCGGTAAAGAGGAGTTTTATGAAACGCTCCGCTATTACCGCCGGATGATCGACGTCACTGGTGTGACCCTGAAACTGAATCATTATGCGGTGGCTGACGATCTGCTGGCATTCGATGAGGTGATCCTCGCCAGCGGGATCGAGCCGCGCAGGCCACCGATCGACGGCATCGATCATCCGAAAGTCTTAACCTATCTCGACGTGCTGCGTGACAAAGCCACTGTCGGTAACCGGGTGGCAATTGTGGGCTGCGGCGGGATTGGCTTTGATACCGCAATGTATCTGAGCCAGCCCGGTGAACCGACCAGCCAGAGCATTGCCGATTTCTGTGTGGAATGGGGTATCGACACCAGCCTGCAACAGGCCGGTGGATTGCGCCCGGAAGGCCCGCATCTGGCTCGCAGCCCACGCCAGATTACGATGCTTCAGCGTAAAGCCAGCAAACCCGGAGAGGGGCTGGGGAAAACCACCGGCTGGATCCATCGCACTACGCTGCTTTCACGCGGCGTGAAGATGATCCCGGCAGTCAGCTATCAGAAGATCGACGATGCTGGCCTGCACGTGTTGATCGGTGGCGATGCGCGAACGCTGGAGGTCGATAACATCATTATTTGTGCCGGTCAGGAGCCACGCCGTGAACTGGCCGAACCGCTGCAGGCGGCGGGAAAAACCGTGCACGTCATCGGCGGTTGTGATGTGGCGATGGAACTGGATGCTCGCCGGGCCATTGCCCAGGGCACCCGTCTGGCGCTGGGAATTTAATGTGCCTGATGGCGCTACGCTTATCAGGCCTACGCAAGAGTAAGATGTTGTAGGCCGGATAAGGCACAGCCGCCATCCGGCAATACGTTAGCGACGGCGGCCGACTTTCACCGCTTTGAGCACCACAAACTTATTGTTGGTCGCGACGGTGGCGCAGTTGCCGAAGATCTTCTTCAGCTTGTGGAAGTAGTCGAGATGACGGTTGGCGACGATATACAGCTCGCCGTTGATCTTCAGGCAGCGACGGGCATGGTGGAACATTTCCCAGGCAATATTATCCGTCAGCGCATGCTTCTGATGGAACGGCGGGTTGCACAGTACGGCAGTAAAGCGGAAAGGCTCAACCCCGGACAGCGCGTTGTTAATCATAAACTCGCAGCGATCGATGGCCTCAGGGAGGTTGGTTTCCACATTCAGGCGGCTGGACGCGACCGCCATCGGAGATTCATCGACAAAAACCACGTTAGCCTGTGGATTTTTTTCCAGCAGCGTCAGGCCAATGACGCCGTTGCCACAGCCGAGATCGACAATCTCCCCTTCCAGGTTCTCTGGCAGGTTTTGCATAAAGAAGCGCGCGCCAATATCCAGCCCGGTGCGGGAGAAGACGTTGGCATGGTTGTGGACGGTCCAGTCGGTGCCTTCCAGTTTCCAGCTCAGCGTCTCCGGCGCATCGGCCAGAGCCGGTTCGCTGAAGGTACAGTTGATGAGACGCGCCTTTTTCCACGCCAGCGTGGTGGTCGTTGGACCCAGCACTTTCTCAAACAGCTCCAGCGTGGAGTTATGGATGTCACGCGCCTTCGCGCCAGCAATGATCCGGGTTTGCGGGGTCACCACTTTTCGCAGCGCACGCAGCTGTTGTTCGAGCAGCGCCAGCGTTTTTGGCACTTTGATGAGTACCACACCCGGCGCCTGCGGATACTCCGCCGTGCTGTCGAGAAACTTGACGCTGGATTCCGCGATATCGTTATGACGCAAGTTTTCCCGCGTTGCCAGTTCGCTTAAATAAGAGTCACCAATGCTGTACGGAGACTGCTCAGCCAGCGCACAGCTCAGCGCACCGAAGGTATCATTCAGGATCAGCACCGGGCCGCGAATCTCCGTATCGTCCAACTGTTGCAGCAGATACTCATCCGCCGCTTCCCACGCCAACAGTGGGTTAACGTCGTCCGTTTCCGGGAAACGTTTTAGTGTCAGTGAACGGAAACCGTTGTCTGTGTGGCTCATCGGCCCTCCTGAATGGTAAAATTTCGGCGTATCCCTTAAAAGGGTGCGTGAGTATACAACAATTTTGTTAATTGGCGTGGACTGAGATGAACGAACTGAACTACCTCCAGGGCTACCCGGAGAACCTGCTTTCACAGGTGCGCACGCTGATTGCCGAGCAGCGGCTGGGCGCGGTGCTGGAAAAGCGCTATCCGGGAACGCATGATTTCGCGACGGATAAAGCGCTCTGGCAATACACCCAGGATCTGAAAAGTCAGTTTCTGCGTAATGCCCCACCGATCAACAAAGTGATGTATGACAATAAAATCCATGTACTGAAAAATGCGCTCGGTCTGCATACGGCTGTCTCTCGCGTGCAGGGCGGCAAGCTGAAAGCGAAAGCCGAGATCCGCGTCGCCACCGTGTTTCGCAACGCGCCGGAACCCTTTTTACGGATGATCGTCGTACACGAACTGGCCCATCTGAAGGAAAAAGAGCACAACAAAGCGTTTTATCAGCTTTGCTGCCACATGGAACCGCACTATCACCAACTGGAATTTGATACGCGCCTGTGGTTGACGCAGTTGTCGTTAAAGGAAACTGCGCAGTAGCGCACTGGCTTTGTCATAAAGGCGTGCTAAATTGACGAAAGAATCCCTTTATGGAGCCTGAAGGCATTTATGATACGTTTCGCAGTGATTGGCACAAACTGGATCACCCGTCAGTTTGTGGATGCCGCCCATGAGACCGGCAGATATAAGTTAACCGCAGTTTATTCCCGCAGCCTCGAACAGGCGCAAACCTTCGCCAATGATTACCTCGTCGAGCATCTGTTTACCTCGCTTGACGCCATGGCGCAAAGCGATGCGATTGACGCGGTGTACATTGCCAGCCCGAACTCGCTGCACTTTCCCCAGACCCAACTGTTTCTGAGTCATAAAAAGCATGTGATCTGCGAGAAACCGCTGGCGTCGAATCTGGCCGAAGTAGAAGCTGCCATCGCCTGTGCGCGGGAAAACCAGGTGGTGCTGTATGAAGCCTTTAAAACCGCCAGTCTGCCTAACTTTCTGCTGCTGCAACAGTCGCTGCCGAAAGTCGGTAAGGTGCGCAAAGCGTTCCTTAATTACTGCCAGTACTCTTCGCGCTATCAGCGCTATCTCGACGGCGAAAACCCGAACACCTTTAACCCGGCCTTCTCCAACGGTTCGATCATGGATATCGGTTTCTACTGCCTGGCCTCCGCCGTGGCGCTGTGGGGAGAACCGCATAGCGTACAAGCCTCCGCCAGCCTGCTGGAGAGCGGCGTCGATGCCCATGGCGTGGTGATGATGGACTACGGTGATTTCAGCGTCACCCTCCAGCATTCCAAAGTGAGCGACTCCGTTATCGACAGCGAAATCCAGGGCGAAGCCGGATCGCTGGTGATCGAAAAAATCTCCGAATGCCAGAAGGTCTGCTTTGTTCCACGCGGCGGAAAAACCCAGGACCTTACCCAACCACAGCACATCAATACTATGCTGTATGAGGCACAGGCGTTTGCAGAACTGGTGGACGCCAATGAAGTGAATCATCCTGGATTGTCGAACAGTCGCATCACGGCAAAATTGCTGACCGAGATCCGTCGCCAGACCGGCGTCATCTTCTCGGCAGACGACGTCAGCCGTGCCGCCACTGCGTAAAACATTGTAAAACAGATGTTACAGGCCATTGACGGAATGCGTGGCCTGTCATATTTTGTTACCTGCAAAGGGGAGTAACTTCATTGTCGGTCGATCGTCATTACGATGTGTGAGAAACCACATCCGGTCACCGGGCAACGTAAAAGGAATGCGTTAACGCATTCTTTTTTGTTGTAAGTGAGACCTTGCCGGAAGGCGAGGTCTATGCATAAAAAAGCAGCGGCTGGCGTCTTCTGACGTTGGCCTTTTTTTATGCGTAAGGAATGTTTATGAATACTGTCGGCACACCGTTGTTATGGGGCGGATTCGCTGTTGTTGTGGTGATTATGCTGGCTATCGACCTCTTTTTGCAGGGGCGTCGTGGCGTACATACGATGACCATGAAGCAAGCGGCCGCCTGGTCCCTGGTCTGGGTCACGCTCTCGTTACTGTTTAACGCTGCGTTCTGGTGGTATCTGGTACAAACCGAAGGCCGCGCCGTCGCCGATCCGCAGGCGCTGGCGTTCCTCACCGGTTATCTGATTGAAAAATCCCTCGCCGTCGATAACGTCTTTGTCTGGCTGATGCTGTTCAGCTACTTCTCGGTACCGCCTGCATTGCAGCGTCGGGTACTGGTGTACGGCGTGTTGGGCGCAATCATCCTGCGTACGGTAATGATTTTTGCCGGCACCTGGCTTATCACCCAGTTCGACTGGATCCTGTACCTGTTTGGCGCATTCCTCCTGTTTACCGGGGTGAAAATGGCGCTGGCGAAAGAGGACGATTCAGGAATCGGCGACAGGCCGCTGGTGCGCTGGCTGCGCGGACATCTGCGGATGACCGAAACCATCGAAAACGAACATTTCTTCGTGCGTAAAAAGGGTCTGCTGTATGCCACGCCACTGCTGCTGGTGTTGATTCTGGTGGAACTGAGCGACGTTATTTTTGCGGTCGACAGTATTCCCGCCATCTTTGCTGTCACCACCGACCCGTTCATCGTGTTGACCTCAAACCTGTTCGCGATCCTCGGTCTGCGTGCGATGTACTTCCTGCTGTCAGGGGTTGCTGAGCGATTCTCCATGCTGAAATACGGTCTGGCGGTGATCCTGGTGTTTATCGGCATTAAGATGCTGATTGTCGACTTCTACCATATCCCGATTGCGATCTCGCTCGGCGTGGTGTTTGGCATCCTGGTCGTGACGTTACTGATCAATGCCTGGGTCAACTATCAGCATGATAAGAAACAGCAGGCGTAATTCTGTCGAGCCGGGCGGCGCTAGCGCGTCCCCGGCCAATAGACAATCCGCTGTCTACATTTTGTAGAACATGTCACATCATTGTTAATGTTAAGTTATAAAATATGATCACAGCATAAAATCCAGCATATTTCGCTTCCCGAAGCTTTATCTTTCCTTATACTCAACCAGGCAAACACTTTGTTACATCCAGAAAGAGACGTCCATAGAACGTCCAAAGGATGAGCAACAACACAATGAAAGGATGAAGAAATGACTACGCAACGTTCCGCGGGGCTGCTGCAGCGTTTGGCTCAAGGAAGCCTGGTAAAACAAATTTTGGTGGGTCTCGTACTGGGGATCTTACTGGCATGGATTTCAAAACCGGCAGCGGTTGCCGTGGGTTTGCTCGGCACACTGTTCGTCGGCGCGTTAAAAGCCGTTGCCCCAGTGTTGGTGCTGATGCTGGTGATGGCGTCAATCGCTAACCATCAGCACGGGCAAAAAACCAGTATTCGCCCGATTCTGTTTCTCTATCTGTTGGGGACGTTTTCTGCCGCGCTTGCCGCGGTGGTTTTCAGTTTTGCCTTCCCTTCAACGCTGCATCTGACCACCAGCGCAAATGATATTGTGCCGCCGTCGGGCATCGTGGAAGTCCTGCGCGGTCTACTGATGAGCATGGTCTCCAACCCCATTGATGCACTGCTGAATGCCAACTATATCGGCATTCTGGTGTGGGCGGTCGGCCTCGGTTTTGCTCTGCGTCACGGCAACGACACCACCAAAAATCTGGTCAATGACATGTCGAACGCTGTCACTTTTATGGTGAAACTGGTGATCCGTTTTGCCCCGATCGGTATTTTTGGTCTGGTCTCTTCCACGCTGGCGACCACCGGTTTCGAGACACTGTGGGGCTATGCGCAACTGTTGGTCGTGCTGGTCGGCTGTATGGCGCTGGTCGCGCTGGTCATCAACCCGCTGCTGGTGTTCTGGAAAATTCGTCGCAACCCGTATCCGCTGGTCTTTGCCTGCCTGCGTGAAAGCGGCGTCTACGCCTTCTTCACCCGCAGTTCTGCGGCGAATATTCCGGTGAATATGGCGCTGTGTGAAAAGCTGAATCTGGATCGCGATACTTATTCCGTATCTATCCCGCTGGGCGCAACCATCAATATGGCGGGCGCGGCGATCACCATTACGGTGTTAACGCTGGCTGCGGTGAATACGTTGGGGATCCCGGTGGATCTGCCCACCGCGCTGCTGCTGAGCGTCGTCGCCTCTCTGTGTGCCTGTGGCGCATCGGGCGTCGCGGGCGGCTCACTGCTGCTGATACCGCTGGCATGTAATATGTTTGGTATCCCTAACGATATCGCCATGCAGGTGGTTGCCGTTGGCTTTATCATCGGCGTGTTGCAGGATTCCTGTGAAACCGCGCTGAACTCGTCAACTGACGTCCTGTTTACCGCTGCGGCCTGCCAGGCTGAAGACGAACGTCTGGCGAATAATCCTCTGCGCAGCTAAGCGCCTGCCCCTTCCGTCATCTGGCGGAAGGGGTCTCTTCCTGCACGCTTTTCTCAATTTTGAACGGATCAATTCCCCGGCGTTTCATGCGCCAGAAGCGGATAATGTTCAGCCCGTTCATCACCAGAAAACTGCCTTCAATCAGCGTACCGCCAATCGATCCCAGCCAGAAGTTATGCACCACCCAGCAGGCTGTCGCACACCACATCACACAGCGCACCGTTAATCCCTTACAGCGGAACAGCGCCCAGGTACTGGCGAGCGTACCGATGATGGGCAGAATTTCCATCGCGTGCTGTAGCTTCGCCAGCCCAAGCACCAGTGTGAGGATAATGAACAGCGCCATTACCCACAGTTTACGGGTGCGCATGGAAACCAGGGTGCGCACGGTATTGAGTTCCGCGCTCATCCCGGCGGGCCAGGCGCCCATCAGAAAGAAGTGTACGCCTATCGTGGCGCTATAAACGGCAAGCTGGAGTCGGAAACGGCGCTCATCGCGGTTGAAAAACGTGGTAATGCCAATCAGAAACGCGAGTACACCTACGCCCTGAGCCAGCCAATACGCGGTCATGGGGGGTCCTTGTCAGGAAATACAAAAACAAACGACGCTTCATCATATGAAACGTCGTTTTTAAAATCCAGACTCTCGTGATTACCCGAAAGATCCCGCGCCACAGCAAGGTGCCCGGTTCAGTCATCCCTGCTGCGGTGCGTAAGATAATGGGTAATTACAATGTTACGCCGCTTTTGAAGATAGCCAGTTCGCGGAAATCATTGCGTTCGTTGCAGGTCTGCTTGCCGTTAGCAAAATCGACAATGGTATCCACGAACTCATTCAGCAGTTGTGGCATCGCTTTGCCGTGGATCAGTTGGCCTGCATCAAAGTCGATCCAGTGCTTTTTCTTCGCGGCCAGTTCGCTGTTAGTGGCGATTTTCACCGTCGGCACAAACCCGCCGTAAGGAGTACCGCGACCGGTGCTGAATAACACCATATGACAACCGGCACCCGCCAGCGCACTGGTAGCAACCGCATCATTACCCGGCGCACTCAGCAGATTCAGTCCGTGAGTTTTCAGACGCTCGCCGTAGCGCAGTACGTCAACCACCTGACTGGAGCCCGCTTTCTGCGTGCAGCCCAGCGACTTATCTTCCAGCGTGGTGATCCCACCGGCTTTGTTACCCGGCGAGGGGTTCTCGTAAATCGGCTGGTTGTGGGCAATAAAGTACTGCTTGAAGTCATTGACCATGGTAACCAGTTTGCCGAACGTCTCTTCGTCGCGGCAGTGACTCATCAGCAATTGCTCCGCACCGAACATCTCCGGCACTTCGGTCAGAACGGTGGTCCCGCCGTTGGCAATCATATAGTCAGAGAAGCGGCCAAGCATCGGGTTGGCGGTGATCCCGGAAAGGCCGTCAGAACCACCACACTCCAGACCAAACTTCAGCTCGCTCAGTTTCCCCGGCTCGCGCTTGTCGTGACGCATCACATCGTAAAGCTGATGGAGATGCTCAAGCCCGGCCTCCACTTCATCGTCCTGATGCTGACAAATCATAAAATGCACACGTTCAGGATCGAACTCGCCCAGCGTTTCGCGGAAGGCATCCACCTGGTTATTTTCGCACCCCAGGCCAATCACCAGCACCGCACCCGCATTCGGATGACGTACCATGTTTTGCAGCATGGTACGGGTATTGATGTGATCGTCGCCAAGCTGTGAGCAGCCGTAGGTGTGGCTGAACAGGAAGACACCGTCGGTGCCCTCGGCATCATGAGTCTCTTTCAGGAAACGGTTCTGGATCTGGCGCGCAATTCCGTTGACGCAGCCAACGGTTGGCAGGATCCAGAGTTCGTTTCGTACCCCGACGTCCCCGTTAGCACGACGATAAATCTGCACGTCGCGATCAGCAGGTTGGGCAGGAAGATCCTGAAAATCAGGTTGATAGCTATACTCATCCAAATCGCTGAGATTGGTGCGAGTATTGTGGGCGTGAATATGTTCACCCGCCGCAATGTCCGCCAGCGCATGGCCGATAGGCTGGCCATACTTGATCACGTACGCCCCTTTCCTGATGTCACCCAAGGCAAATTTATGTCCGCGAGCGACATCCTGGCGAAGCGTTACGCTGTGGTTGTCCACCGTGATTTCCGTTCCCTGCGCCAAATCAGCCAGCGCGACCGCAACGTTATCCTGCTCATGGATTTTGATGTATTGCATATCAACCCCGGGCCTTAGTTCAGTTCAATGGCGAAGTAATCACGCGCATTGTTAAAGCAAATATTTTTCACCATCTCACCCAGCAGTTGAATATCCGCCGGGGCTTCACCGGCCTGCACCCAGCGACCGATCATCTGGCACAGAATGCGGCGGAAGTATTCATGACGGGTATACGAGAGGAAGCTGCGGCTGTCGGTTAACATGCCGACAAAGCGGCTTAACAGACCCAGTTGCGCCAGTTGCGTCATCTGACGTTCCATGCCGTCTTTCTGATCGTTGAACCACCAGCCGGAACCGAACTGCATTTTTCCTGGCATCCCTTCCCCCTGGAAGTTGCCGATCATCGTGCCCAGCACCTCGTTATCGCGTGGATTCAGGCAGTAGAGGATGGTTTTCGGCAACAGGTTCTCTTCATTCTGCTTGCTGAGCAGTTTTGACAGCTCTTCAGCCATCGGACGGTCGTTGATAGAGTCAAAGCCCACATCCGGCCCCAGCAGTTTGAACTGACGCAGGTTGTTATTGCGCAGGGCGCCAATGTGGTACTGCTGTACCCAACCACGACGCGAATATTCCGCGCCCAGGAACACCAACACCGCAGTTTTGAACTGTGCCACTTCATGCTCGCTCAGCGTCTCGCCCGCCAGGCGGCGTGCCAGAATGCTATCCAGTTCAGCGTCACTGGACTCTGCGAACAGCACCACATCCAGCGCGTGGTCGGACACTTTACAGCCGTGCGCGGCGAAGTGGTCAAGGCGTTTGGTCAGCGCGCTTTGCAGATCGCTAAAGCGACGGATGTCGGTGTCAGAGACTTCACCCAGTTTTGCCATGTAATCGTTGAAGGTCGCCTGCTCAATATTGAAGGCTTTATCCGGACGCCAACTCGGTAACACTTTCACCAGGAAGCTGCTGTCTTTTGCGACCGTGGCGTGATGTTCCAGCGAATCAATTGGATCGTCAGTGGTACCGACCATTTTCACGTTCATCTGCTGCATGATGCCGCGCGCGGAGAATTTATCCTGCGCCAGCAGTTCGTTGCACTGATTCCAGATCTCGTCCGCCGTTGATGGAGAGAGCAATTTGCCCGTCACGCCAAACGGACGACGCAGTTCAAGGTGTGTCCAGTGGTATAACGGGTTGCCGATAGTATGCGGAACCGTCGCCGCCCACGCGTCAAACTTCTCGCGATCGGAGGCGTCGCCGGTACACAGGCGCTCAGCGACACCGTTGGTCCGCATGGCGCGCCATTTGTAATGGTCGCCCTTCAGCCAGATGTCATACAGGTTATTGAATCGGTAGTCTTCGGCGATTTGCTGCGGCGGCAGATGGCAGTGGTAATCGAAGATAGGCTGGTCTTTGGCGTAATCATGATACAGACGGCGGGCAAATTCAGTATCAAGTAGAAAATCTTCTGTCATAAACGGGGTCATTTTCGTCTTCCTCTCAACGAGTGCGTCTGATTGCTTATGTAGCGATGCTGACAAAGTTATCACACCAATTTCCAGGGGCTGTAGATATTTTCGTGAGATAGATCAATAAATGCTGACAAATTATTTACCCTCAAAGAGGTAAACACCGTCCCAGGCCGCGCCAGCTCTGGTATCGCCGAATCGAAATAATAACCATGCTAAGATTCACACTTTTGTGATGGCACTCACCTTTTAAAGTTGTATGACAAGTTATCTTTCTGCCGTCGCGATACATAAGCAGACGGAATGCAAAATTACCGATGATTCATCATCGGATTGACCGGTACGGAAACCGAATTAGCAAAATTTATTTATGGCAACGTTCGGGCGTACCGGCTTTTTTTTGGTTACCCCGTCGTAAACAGCATCCTCTGCCCCAGGCAGGAAGATGACCGCGCTCCTTGCGGAAATAACAAAACGATGAGGTTTTACATGCGTAAAATTAAAGGGTTACGTTGGTACATGATTGCACTGGTGACGCTTGGCACCGTGCTGGGTTACCTGACGCGTAACACTGTGGCGGCTGCTGCGCCAACTCTGATGGAAGAGTTGCACATCTCCACCCAACAGTACTCCTATATCATCGCAGCCTATTCTGCTGCTTACACTGTCATGCAACCTGTTGCCGGCTATGTGCTGGATATACTGGGTACCAAAATAGGCTACGCGATGTTTGCCGTGCTATGGGCCGTTTTCTGTGGCGCAACCGCGCTGGCAGGAAGCTGGGGTGGCCTGGCGCTGGCGCGTGGTGCGGTCGGTGCGGCAGAAGCCGCGATGATCCCGGCAGGCCTGAAAGCCAGTTCCGAATGGTTCCCGGCGAAAGAGCGCTCCATTGCGGTCGGCTACTTTAACGTCGGTTCCTCTATCGGTGCGATGATTGCTCCGCCGCTGGTTGTCTGGGCGATCGTGATGCACAGTTGGCAGATGGCGTTCATCATCTCTGGCGTCCTGAGCTTCATCTGGGCCATGTCCTGGCTTATCTTCTATAAGCACCCGCGTGACCAGAAAAAACTGACGGACGAAGAGCGCGACTACATTATTAATGGTCAGGAAGCGCAGCACAAAAACAGCACCCAAAAGAAAATGTCACTCGTGCAGATCCTGCGTAACCGCCAGTTCTGGGGTATCGCTCTGCCGCGTTTCCTTGCTGAGCCAGCCTGGGGGACATTTAACGCCTGGATCCCGCTGTTCATGTTCAAAGTCTATGGCTTTAACCTGAAAGAAATTGCGATGTTCGCCTGGATGCCGATGCTGTTTGCCGACCTCGGTTGCATCGTGGGCGGTTACCTGCCGCCGCTGTTCCAGCGCTGGTTTGGCGTCAACCTGATTGTCTCACGTAAAATGGTCGTCACCCTCGGCGCCGTACTGATGATTGGCCCAGGGATGATCGGTCTGTTCACCAGCCCATACATCGCCATCATGCTGCTGTGTATTGGTGGTTTTGCTCACCAGGCCCTGTCCGGTGCGCTGATTACCCTCTCTTCTGACGTCTTCGGTCGTAATGAAGTGGCAACGGCGAACGGTCTGACCGGGATGTCTGCCTGGCTCGCAAGCACGCTGTTTGCCCTGGTAGTCGGTGCGCTGGCAGACACCATCGGCTTCAGCCCGCTGTTTGCGGTACTGGCCGTGTTCGACCTGCTCGGTGCGCTGGTTATCTGGACCGTGCTGCAAAACAAACCGGCCAGTGACGTTGATTCCGATACGCAGTTCAATAAGCCGGCAGCGCAGAGTTAGCCTGCCGACGAATAATACATAAGCAAACCAGGCCGCCTGCAGGCACTCGCAGGCGGCTTTTTCGTTTCTGCGTATAGAGCCAACCTCGCGAAAGTGGTATAACAAATACAGTCTGCCGTATCATGCCTGGAGTGCATATGGAAATCACCGAACCACGACGTTTGTATCAACAACTTGCCGCTGATTTAAAAGAGCGCATCGAACAGGGCGTTTACCTGGTGGGCGATAAATTGCCTGCAGAGCGTTTTATTGCCGATGAAAAAAACGTCAGCCGTACCGTGGTTCGTGAAGCCATCATCATGCTGGAAGTCGAAGGATTCGTTGAGGTTCGTAAAGGTTCCGGGATCCACGTAATTTCCAACCAGCCACGCCACCAGCAGGCCACTGACGAGTCACTGGAGTTTGCCAACTACGGTCCTTTTGAGCTGCTACAGGCGCGTCAGCTTATCGAAAGCAACATTGCGGAGTTCGCCGCAACCCAGGTCACCAAGCAAGACATCATGAAGCTGATGGCTATCCAGGAACAGGCGCGCAACGAAAAATGTTTCCGCGACTCCGAATGGGATCTGCAATTCCACATTCAGGTTGCGTTAGCCACCCAGAATTCAGCGCTGGCCGCTATCGTGGAAAAAATGTGGACTCAGCGCAGTCACAACCCGTACTGGAAGAAACTGCACGAACACATTGATGCGCGTACCGTGGATAACTGGTGTGACGACCACGATCAAATCCTTAAAGCGTTGATCCGCAAAGACCCACATGCGGCAAAACTGGCGATGTGGCAGCATCTCGAGAACACAAAAATCATGCTGTTTAATGAAACCAGCGACGATTTTGAATTTAATGCTGACCGTTACCTGTTTGCCGAAAACCCGGTGGTTCATCTTGATACGGTGGCAAACGCAACAAAATAATATTTCTTGATTCGACAGGCGCGCCGCGGCGCCTGTCAGTAAGCGAAAGGTATAAAGTGTCAGCCTGTGTAAATCCTCTCGCCACCCTCTCCTGCGATCAGCAGAATCACACTTCACGGACGTGTAATTTCTATAACGGACTACGTTGACCTTTGTTACAATTAGATGCAATTCGAATTTATGTTTGTTAGTGCTTGCTTAATTCATAACTTTTAACAGGGAATAGTTCAGGCCGCGGCTTTGCGCCGTCCGCACACCATGCAAAACATTAACAATGATGCGGCGTAGCAAACTGTTGATCCCGGCGTGACGTTAACCAATTCGACCTGGAATACTGAATGGAACTTTTGACTCAATTACTGCATGCCCTGTGGGCGCAGGATTTTGAAACACTGGCCAATCCTTCCATGATTGGCATGCTGTATTTTGTTTTATTTATGATTCTGTTTCTGGAAAACGGGTTGCTGCCAGCCGCCTTTTTACCCGGCGACAGCCTGCTGGTGTTAGTGGGTGTTCTGATTGCTAAAGGCGCAATGGGCTTTCCGCAAACCATTCTGTTACTGACCGCGGCGGCAAGCCTCGGTTGCTGGCTGAGCTATATTCAGGGTCGATGGCTGGGCAATACCCGCATTGTACAAAACTGGTTATCACACCTGCCCGCCCACTATCACCAACGCGCTCACCATTTGTTCCATAAGCATGGTCTTTCCGCCCTGCTTATTGGCCGTTTTATCGCGTTTGTTCGCACCTTGCTGCCTACTATCGCGGGTTTATCCGGCCTGAATAATGCCCGCTTTCAATTTTTCAACTGGATGAGCGGGTTGCTGTGGGTGCTGATTTTAACCAGCCTGGGTTATCTGCTGGGGAAAACGCCGGTATTCCTGAAGTATGAAGATCAGTTGATGTCGTGCCTGATGCTGTTACCCGTTGTGCTGCTGGTTTTTGGCCTGGGCGGTTCACTGGTCGTCCTGTGGAAAAAGAAATACGGGAATCGAGGGTAAGGAATGCTAAAACCGCGCATAACGCTTAAACAACTGGCCTGGAGCACCGCCTTTCTGCTGGTGTTAAGCGCCACGTTGTTGGTCTGGTCAGCGATTCGTCAACAAGAATCCACGCTGGCGATCCGTGCCGTCCACCAGGGGGCCAGCGTGCCGGACGGCTTCTCGATCTGGCATCATCTCGACGCTAACGGCATTCGTTTTAAAAGCATTACACCGAAGAATGACACTCTGCTCATCACTTTCGATTCCAGCGCCCAGAGTGCCGCCGCCAAAGCGGTGCTCGACAAAACGTTGCCACACGGCTACATCATCGCTCAGCAGGATGATAACAGTCAGGCCGTCCAGTGGTTGTCACGTTTACGCGATACCCCACATCGGGTAGGGTAATCTCCAGGAATCCGAATCATATCACCCACTTTGGTGATTTCAGCGATTAATGTCTATGATTAATGAGGCGGTGGGGTCACCCTGTCGCTTTATCACTGGATCATCGTTTCTGAATTCATGGGGACGAGTCACAATGGAAGGTTCAAGAATGAAATACCGCATCGCTTTCGCTATTTCCCTTTTCGCGCTCAGTGCCGGCAGTTATGCCAACACCCTCTGTCAGGAGAAAGAGCAGGATATTCAACGGGAAATCAGCTACGCCGAAAAACACAATAACCAGAACCGTATCAATGGGCTGAAAAAAGCGCTCAGCGAAGTCAGAGCCCACTGTACTGACAGCAAGCTGCGTGCCGATCATCAGGAAAAAATTGCTGAGCAGAAAGAAGTGATCGCCGAACGTCAGCGCGATCTCGCCGAAGCGAAGCAAAAAGGCGATGCGGACAAAATTGCCAAACGCGAGCGCAAGCTGGCGGAAGCCCGGGCTGAACTGAAAGAGCTCGAAGCTCGCGACTACTAAGCATCAGACCACTTACTCACCTGGAGAATACTATGTCGAAAGAAAACACATCGGAACATCTGCGCGCTGAGTTGAAATCCCTGGCCGATACGCTGGAAGAGGTGCTGAACTCCTCTGGTGATAAATCGAAAGAAGAGCTGAGTAAGATCCGCAGCAAAGCCGAACGCGCGCTGAAAGAGAGCCGCTATCGCCTCGGTGAAACGGGCGATGCTATTGCCAAACAGACCCGTGAAGCCGCTGCGCGTGCTGACGACTATGTGCGCGAAAATCCGTGGACCGGTGTCGGGATCGGCGCGGCAGTGGGCGTCGTGCTGGGCGTTTTGCTGTCGCGTCGTTAATGATGGCGGATCCTCATCACGCACAAGGGCCCGGGAAAAGCGTTCTGGGTATCGGGCAGCGGATTGTCACTATCCTTGTTGAGATGGTGGAAACCCGGTTGCGTCTGGCAGTGGTCGAGCTGGAAGAAGAAAAGGCTAACCTCTTTCAGCTCCTGCTGATGCTGGGACTCACCATGCTCTTCGCGGCATTTGGTTTGATGAGCCTGATGGTGTTAATCATCTGGGCCGTCGACCCGCAGTATCGGCTCAATGCGATGATTGCCACCACGGTCGTTCTGCTGGCTCTGGCACTGATTGGCGGAATATGGACGCTGCGCAAAGCGCGGCGCTCCACATTGTTACGCCATACCCGCCATGAACTGGCGAATGACCGGCAATTGCTCGAGGAGGAGAGTCGTGAGCGGTAAAGTCGAACGTGCACAGCGTAAGGCCCGACTGCTTCGAGAGATCCAACAGCAACGGCTGGATCTTTCAGCCAGTCGTCGTGACTGGCTGGAAGCCACAGGCGCTTACGATCGTGGCTGGAACACGCTGCTGAGTTTGCGCTCCTGGGCGCTGGTCGGCAGCAGCGTGATGGCGGTCTGGACGATTCGCCATCCTAACCTGCTCGTGCGTTGGGCAAGGCGTGGGTTCGGTCTCTGGAGCGCATGGCGACTGGTCAAAAAGACGCTGCGCTCGCCTGTCGCCTGATGGCGCTTCGCTTATCAGGCCTACGCACGCTCACACTCAATATGTAGGCCGGATAAGGCATCGCCGCCATCCGGCAACGGCAATACCGCTCCACCACAAAATCAAAATTTTTGAAGATTATTGACAGTTTTCCTTGCTAACAATTCTCATTCTTCCCGCTTATGATTCTCTCCATCGACAGCAATGACGCGGAACACCGCGAAATTGCACTAAAAAACAAAATCAGCAGTCTGTGTGGTTTCCTGGAGAGAAGAATGAAAAAATTAGAAGATGTTGGTGTACTGGTAGCACGTATTCTGATGCCAATCCTGTTTATTACCGCAGGTTGGGGAAAAATCACCGGTTACGCAGGTACCCAACAATATATGGAAGCGATGGGCGTTCCGGGATTCCTGCTGCCACTGACCATTTTGCTCGAGTTTGGCGGCGGTCTGGCGATTCTGTTCGGTTTCCTGACCCGTACCACCGCGCTGTTTACCGCAGGCTTCACGCTGCTGACCGCGTTTATCTTCCACAGTAACTTTGCGGAAGGTGTTAACTCACTGATGTTCATGAAAAACCTGACCATTGCTGGCGGCTTCCTGCTGCTGGGTATTACCGGTCCGGGCGCATTCAGTATCGACCGCGTACTGAACAAAAAGTGGTAAGCGCTCTATAATGAATGAAAAAGAACGAGGGGATTTTCTCCTCGTTTTTGCTATCTGAGGGAAAGAAATCATGGGACAACTGATCGACGGCGTCTGGCATGACACCTGGTATGACACCAAATCTACCGGGGGCAAATTTCAACGTTCTGTATCGGCATTCCGTAACTGGCTCACGACGGATGGCACACCAGGCCCTTCCGGCGAAGGCGGTTTTGCTGCGGAAAAAGACCGCTATCATCTGTATGTTTCACTCGCCTGTCCGTGGGCGCACCGTACGTTAATCCTGCGTAAGCTCAAGGGGCTGGAGCCGTTTATCTCCGTCTCGGTGGTGAACCCATTGATGCTGGAAAACGGCTGGACCTTTGACGATGATTTCCCGGCGGCCACGGGCGATACCTTATATCAGCATGAGTTTCTGTATCAGCTTTACCTGCACGCCGATCCCCATTACAGCGGTCGCGTCACCGTGCCAGTGCTGTGGGATAAAAAGAACCATACGATTGTCAGCAATGAATCCGCTGAAATCATTCGCATGTTCAATACGGCGTTTGATGCGCTGGGCGCAAAAGCCGGGGACTACTATCCTCCCGAACTGCGCAATAAGATCGACGAACTGAACGGCTGGATTTATGACAACGTTAACAATGGCGTCTATAAAGCTGGCTTTGCCACCAGCCAGCAGGCCTATGACGACGCGGTAGAAAACGTCTTTACCGCGCTGGCGCGACTGGAGCAGCTCCTCGGTCAGCATCGCTATCTGACGGGCAATCAGCTCACAGAGGCAGATATTCGTTTGTGGACAACGCTCGTCCGCTTTGATCCGGTGTATGTCACACATTTCAAATGCGACAAGCATCGCATCAGCGACTATCTCAACCTGTATGGTTTCCTGCGTGATATTTATCAGATACCGGGCATCGCGGAAACGGTCAATTTTGACCATATTCGCAATCACTATTTCCGCAGTCATAAGACGATTAATCCGACGGGCATTATCTCCATTGGCCCGTGGCAGGATCTCGACGAACCGCACGGGCGTGACAGCCGTTTTCGCTGAGTGAATCCAGGCACCCTTCAGGGTGCCTCCGTGCGCTGAAAAAGAAGGAAAAAACGGGGTTTTTCCTTCTTTTTGGTTATCAGCCGAAAATCCATGAATTGATTTTCCTGGTTTTTAATTAGGTGATCTCTGCTTGTCCGGTATCAGGATGAGATTTGTCATCACTCTCCAGGCACCCTTCAGGGTGCCTTATTAATTCACTATTCAAATATTTACCACCTAATCATTCGCAACTATTCTTATTTTGATTGCTTTTAAAACAAGTGATTGTCACAAGGTTGAGGCGAAAATGGACTGGTATATAAACGTTTTACGCAATTACGTCGGTTTCGGTGGCCGGGCCCGCCGCAAAGAGTTCTGGATGTTCATTCTGGTCAACATCATCTTCGCGTTCGTACTGGGCGTCCTGGATAAGATGTTTGGCTGGCAGCGCGCCGGAGGAGAAGGAATACTGACGACGATTTACGCGATCCTCGTCTTTTTACCCAGTTGGGCCGTTCAGTTCCGGCGTCTGCACGATACCGATCGCACCGCCTGGTGGCTGTTATTGTTAGTGATTCCCGTCATCGGCTGGCTGGTGATCATCCTCTTTAGCTGTCAGGACGGCACGCCCGGCGAAAACCGCTTCGGGCCTGACCCTAAACAAAACGAAATACGTTGATCATATTCGGGACAATCGGTTTGCCCCGAAGAGGGTAATCCTGAAGCAAAGCGTCGCTTATTTCCTGGCAAACAGTTTTGGAATTTCGCGCAAACACCAGGCTTTGGCTTCGCCCATACTGTCTCGCCGCCAGGCCATAATGATGTCAATCTCGCTGGTCGATTCCGGACTGACCACGCGCAGTCGCCCTTGTGCAATATCCTCTTCCACCAGCGGATACGGCATCGTCGCCACCCCTAATCCTGCCAGTAACGCCTGACGCTTATCTTCAATGGTACTGACGGTGAGGCGCGCTTGTTTATCCAGCAACTGTACCGTTAATACCGGACGTTCACGTGCGGTATCCGCGACCGCGACGCCGCGATACTTCACTCGCGTTACTTCCGACAGCGGTTCCGGCTCCTGATGAATCGGGTGATCCGGTGCGGCAACATAGACGTTCATCAGGGTATAAAGCTTGCGGGAGTTAATTTCAGACGACGAGCGAAAGTGCATGTCCGGGGCCACCACGATATCCGCTCTGCCCTGTTCCAGCCGCTCCCATGCCCCAGCCAGCACTTCGGTGATCACCGAAAGCTGCGTATTGGCTTTGAGGGCCAGTTTATCAATAAGCGGGAAAAAGGCCGGGGTCGGCACCAGTGCCTCAGTCACAATCGTCAGATGCGTCTCCCACCCTCGCGCCAGCGCCTCGGCGTCCGTGGTGAGCTTATCTGCCGCCTCCAGCAACACACGCCCTCTTTCCAGCAGCATGCGCCCAACGTTAGTGAATTTTGTTCGATGTCCGGAGCGGTCAAACAACACCACATCCAGCTCTTCTTCCAGTTTCTGCATGGTGTAGCTGAGCGCAGACGGCACGCGTCCCAGTTCATCTGCCGCTGCAGCAAAGCTACCGCGGCGATCTATCGCGTCCATTACGCGTAATGCCTCAAGCGTTAATGCCCTTTCTTTGGCCATATCGTTCTCATTCAGGAAATTTGAACATACCGGGCAGAATATCTGGCTAACAATGCAGCGTCCAGCCCCTTAACATAAAAGGAAGTAAAGAGAGGTCAAGAACTATGATTACTACCCGGACAGCCAAACAATGCGGACAAGCAGACTACGGATGGCTGCAGGCCCGTTACACCTTCTCCTTTGGACACTATTTCGACCCTAAACTGCTGGGCTACGCGTCGCTGCGCGTGCTCAATCAGGAAGTACTGGCGCCCGGCGCGTCCTTCCAGCCGCGCACCTGGCCAAAGGTGGACGTGCTCAATCTGATTCTCGAGGGCGTTGCTGAGTACCGTGACAGTGAAGGCAACAATGTGCAGGCCCAGGCGGGTGAAGCATTACTGCTCGCGGCTCAGCCAGGCATCAGCTACAGCGAGCATAATGTCGGCAAAGACAAACCGCTTACGCGTATGCAGCTGTGGCTCGACGCCTGCCCTGAGCGCGAGAATGCCCTGGTGCAGAAGATGAAACTGACAAAGGCTAAACAGCAGCTGATCGCGTCACCCGACGGCGAGAACGGCAGCCTGCAGTTGCGCCAGCAGGCGTGGGTACACCAGATCGAGCTGAATCAGGGCGAGTCGCTGAGTTTTCAGCTCCACGGCCCGCGCGCCTATTTGCAGTCGATCCACGGTACCTTCCACGCCGTGACCCACGATGAAGCGCGGGAAGCGCTGACCTGTGGCGACGGAGCCTTTATTCGTGATGAAGCTAACATAACGCTCGTTGCCGATACGCCGTTGCGTGCTTTGCTGATAGATTTGCCGGTGTGATGAGTAACGGAGTTACCTATGAGTAAGAAAGCGAAAAAAGAGATCCCGACCGTGAAATCCGACGTTGCGCAGACGCCTCCCGCCCCTCGTGCTTTTGGCTACGAGGAGATGTTGACTGAGCTGGAAGCGATTGTTTCCGATGCCGAAGTTCGGTTAGCCGAAGAGGACGAAACCGCCTGAGGCCCGTTGCCGGATGACGGCGCAAGCGCCTTATCCGGCCTACAAACATGTTTTACCGTAGGCCCGATAAGCGAAGCGCCATCGGTTAATGCGCTTTACGGGCCATGATCTCGATAATCTGCTTATCCGTTTGCTGCATTGAATGACATGCCAGCGCACACAGGTTGGCAATAGACTGTTCCACGTTGTGCGCCACAATCCCCTCGTTACCCGTGACCGCCGTATCATCCAGCGCCATCAACACGGCTTTCCACGCCGCAGACGCACTGGTGGACACTTTCATCGCGCAACTGTTGGATGCCCCGTCGCAAATCATTCCGCTGACATCACCAATCATGCTGCTGATCGCCATCGAAATCGTGCGGTAGCGTCCTTCGTCCACCAGCCAGGCCATCCCTGCCGCGGCGCCCATCGCGGCGGTCGTTGCCGCGCATAGCGCCGACAGACGCGGAAGCTGATGATGTATATAGATTGCGCTCAGATGGGAAAGCATCAGCGCGCGCGCCAGTTTCTCGTCATCCGCGCCAAAGTGCTCGGCGACAACCATCACCGGTACCGTGGCGGTGATCCCCTGATTGCCGGAACCGGAATTGCTCATGGCGGGCAGCGTTGCCCCGCCCATGCGCGCATCCGACGCCGCGCTGGTCCGGATGAGAATAGCCGTCGAAAGATCGTTTGCCAGCAAACCGCGCGCGCACTGCTTTTCCATCGTCGCGCCAATGTGCAGTCCCCAGTTTCCCCGCAGCCCCTCCTGCGACAACGCGCCGTTGAGCCGGGCGGCGTCGAGAATAAAACGGATGGCGTCAAAGGGTACCGTATTCACAAACGCCAGAATCTCTTCCAGCGAGGTCTCAGAAAGCACCGCCAGCGGCGATTCCTGCGCCTCACCGCTGGCGTTCGCTTGCTGAGAAAACGTCACGCCGTTATGCGTTTCGATACGCACAATGTGGGTATGACCGCCCACAATGGTGACGCACGCCCAGCCGTCATGGCTATAGACCTTCGCCCGGGAAAACAGGATATCGTCACAAGGTTGCTGCAACATCACCGATACCTTGCCGGCGTCCAGCATCGCCTTCGCATCGGCAATCGCCTGCGCGGAAGCATCTTTCAACACCTCCAGTCCGGCATTCGCATTCCCGCCCAGCGCCCCCAGCGCAGCGGCGATGGGCAGCCCAACCATGCCGGTTCCCGGCACCGTCACTCCCAGTCCGTTTTTCATCAGATTGGGCGAGACCCAGGCATCGATTCGCTCCACCACGCCACGCAGTTCAGAGGCCGCCACCGCCGCAGCCAGCGCGAGGGAAATCGGTTCCGTACAGCCCAGCGCCGGTTTCACCTCCTCCTGTACTGCGCGGATGAAACGCGACCACAACGGATTTTTTATCGTCTCAGACATAACAACAACCTTCAGGATAAATCAGGAAAAAGCCAGGAACGGAGATACGCACAGCAGCAAACCGGTGACGATAATCAGATACAGCGACGCCCCTTTGTATTTGTGCAGTGCAGGCACTTTGTAGACCAGCCAGGCGGGGATCAAACATCCCACCATGCCGAAAATAGGGCTACAAATCGACATAAAACTCAGAACCGGCGCGTTGAGCACGATAGCGCTCCAGGCCAGTACAATGGCAAACAGCATGATGCCGCGCTGCACCAGCGTTTCATTGATCTTCTCGGCAGGCAGTTTGCGGCGCAGGATGTTCATCGCAATCCCCTGCGTGGCTTCGCGGAAACCTAAGTAGACGCCAAAGAACGCAGTCATCACGGCGAAAATGTTCAGGATGACGCTCACCACTTTCACCCAACCGGCGCCTGCGCCGCTGATGAACTGTGCGGCAATCGCCAGCGCGGAAATATTCTGCTCATAGGCTTTCACTGCTTCATCGTGTCCCATTGCCAGCGTAAAGGAGACGGCGTAGAAGAAGACGGTGACAAACAAAATGCCGAAAGCAATATTCATAGCGCGTAGCGCTTTATGACGTGCTACCTCGACGGATTTCTCACGGGAGCGGTAGGAGATCACCATCGGGCTCAGGGTCTGGATAAACAGGATCGAAGTCAGGGTAAACGGCAGCGTGATAATTGCGTTCTTCACCAGCAACCCCATCGGTGGCAACGCGCCAATGTTGTACAGATGCCACATGCCAACCATCGACACACCCAGCGCCGCCACGACCAGCAGTTTGGTCAGCACCATACCGGTAGAAATTTTGAACAGCATCTTCTCACCGCGCGAAGAGATAGCAACGAGAATGCAGATCAGCACCAGGCCATAGAAGGGATTTTCGGACAGAAGTCCTTCTGTCACGCCAAAAGTATGCAGATAGGAGGCGCTGTCGTTGGTGATGGCCGTGGAATAGACAAACATCCAGATAACCAGCATCACAAAGTACAGCGCGCCTAACAGAATGCCCCAGTTTTTCCCCAGATACCCGCTGATGACGCTGGGATAATCTTTGCATTCCGGGGATTCCGCCAGCGTATTAATAAACAGCCGCTGGAACAGGTACATGGCGGGATAACCGATAATCGATGAGAGCAAAAAGACCCACAGTCCCATCAAACCGACCTGAACCGGGAGAAAAACAATCCCTGCGCCAATCGCCATCCCGATACTCATAATGACCCAACCGGTGTCGGTGCTGTCGAATTTAATCGCTTCCTGCCACTCACTCTCTGTCATGCCAGCCCGACGCGCTGGAGCGCTGGCGTCGAGAATGACACTACTGTTCGTTGCCGTTTCCATAAAATTCTCGCTCATTATATAGGGTACATTTTTATTTTTTGTCGTGCCGCATCAAGGCGATACGCGGTACGGGATATGCAGGCGAGTCGTTAGAATGGAAAAAAGCATACGCTCAGGCTCAGAGAAAAACGTCACAAAATAACCCTGATATTTTCGATGAGTTAAGAAAATTTTTCCCTTTCAATAACGAATAATGGTTTTTATTTCTCAATTTGAAGGCGATCACAACAAAAAAGCACACCGAAGTGTGCTTTTAGATGGCTGACAATGGATGAAATGCCCGATGGCGCAAGCTTATCGGACCTACGAACGATGAATGTGTAGGCCGGATAAGGCGACAGCCGTCATCCGGCAAGCTTTCTGGCGCTCGCTAACTGCACACCACTTTGATAGCCAGGCCGCCGCGCGAGGTTTCGCGGTACTTATCGTTCATGTCCTTACCCGTCTCGTACATGGTCTCGATGACCTTATCCAGCGAGACACGCGGCTCAGAGGTGCGGCGCAGTGCCATGCGTGCGGCGTTAACCGCTTTAACCGCGTTGATCGCATTGCGTTCAATACACGGGATCTGCACCTGCCCGGCCACCGGATCGCAGGTTAAGCCAAGGTTGTGCTCCATCGCGATTTCCGCCGCGATGCAAACCTGCGCCGGACTGCCGCCCAGCAGCTCAGTCAACCCCGCCGCGGCCATTGAACTGGCCACGCCGATTTCCCCCTGACAGCCGACTTCCGCCCCGGAAATGGACGCATTCATTTTGTACAGCGCCCCGATAGCTCCGGCCGCCAGCAGGTAGCGGGCAATGGAGTTGGCATTCAGCGGGCGACGGAATTTATCGTAATAGGCCAGCACCGCCGGAATAATGCCGCATGCGCCGTTGGTTGGCGCCGTCACCACGCGCCCGCCTGCCGCGTTCTCTTCACTGACAGCGAGCGCAAACATGTTGATCCAGTCGATGACGTTCATCGGGTCGCTGGAGAGACTGTCACTGGAGACCAGCAGACGGCGTAGCGCCACTGCGCGACGCGGCACATTCAGCGGACCGGGTAAAACCCCTTCGGTATTCATCCCGCGTTCAATGCCACCCTGCATCACATCCCAGATCTGAGCGAACCCGGCATCAATTTCCGCCTTACTGCGCAGCGCCAGTTCGTTTTGCATCATCAATCCGGAGACCGAAAGGCCGTTGTGCTCGCACAGTTTCAGCAATTCTCTGGCGGAATGAAAATCATAAGGGACCGGCGTTTCCACGTCGTGCGCCTGACCAAAGCGCTCTTCCTCCACGATAAACCCGCCGCCAATCGAGTAGTAGGTTTTACTCACCAGCGTTTCCTGGTTATCCCAGGCGGTGATCCGCATTCCGTTCTCGTGCCGGGGCAGCGCTTCTTCATGAAAAACAATGCTGTCGGCAACCGGGAAATCAACGACATGCCTCCCTTCAGCGACCGGCAAGCGGCCAGTACGGGTCACCTCGCCAATAAACGCCGGGATGGCGTCAATGTTGACGCTTTGCGGGCTGTTGCCGGCAAGCCCCATCATAATGGCGGTATCGGTCGCATGGCCTTTTCCTGTCAGCGATAGCGAACCATACAGATCAACCGATATGCGCGTCGTGCGCGATAAGCATCCACTGCTGACCAGTTGATCGATAAAACGTTTTCCTGCATTCATCGGCCCTACGGTATGGGAACTGGAAGGACCAATGCCAGGTTTGAAAATATCGAATGCGCTAATCATTTTTATACCCTCGGACTCGTTCAGTGGAGACCAGGTTTTCATACGCATAGTGAATCGGGGCGATCCGCAGACCGCCCCGATAACGTTACATCGCCTGGGTGAAAGTACGCGAAATGACGTCCTGCTGCTGCTCACGGGTAAGCGCGTTGAAGCGCACAGCGTAGCCGGAGACGCGGATCGTCAGGTTCGGATAGTTTTCCGGATGTTCAATGGCATCCAGTAACATCTCCTTGTTCATTACGTTAACGTTCAGGTGCTGCCCACCTTCCACGTGCGCTTCATGGTGGAAGTAACCATCCAGCAGCCCGACCAGGTTGGTTTTCCGCACCGGATCCTCTTTGCCAAGTGCCGCAGGCACAATCGAGAAGGTGTACGAAATCCCGTCTTTCGCGTAGGTGAACGGCAGTTTCGCAACCGAGGTCAGCGAAGCGACAGCGCCTTTGCGATCACGCCCGTGCATCGGGTTAGCGCCCGGTGCGAATGGCGTTCCGGCGCGACGTCCGTCCGGGGTATTCCCGGTTTTCTGCCCATACACCACGTTGGAGGTGATGGTCAGAATCGACTGCGTCGGTACCGCATTCCGGTAGGTCGGCAACACTTTAATTTTCTTCATAAAGCGTTCAACCAGATCGCAGGCGATGCTGTCCACGCGCTCGTCGTTATTCCCGTATTGCGGATATTCCCCTTCAATCACGAAATCGACCGCCAGCCCGTTATGATCACGAACCGGTTTCACCGTCGCGTACTTGATTGCAGAGAGCGAATCCGCCGCCACCGACAGCCCGGCAATGCCGCACGCCATCGTGCGATAGACGTCGCGATCGTGCAGCGCCATCAGCGACGCTTCGTAGCTGTACTTGTCGTGCATGTAATGGATGATGTTCAGCGCGCTGATGTACTGCACCGCCAGCCAGTCCATAAAGTGATCCAGACTGTCCATCACGGTGTCGTAGTCCAGCACGTCGTCCAGCAGCGGTGCAGTCTTCGGCCCCACCTGGATTTTCAGCTTCTCATCCACGCCGCCGTTGATCGCGTACAGCAGGGTTTTGGCGAGGTTGGCACGTGCCCCGAAGAACTGCATCTGCTTACCGATCACCATCGGGCTCACGCAGCAGGCGATCGCGTAGTCGTCGCTGTTGAAGTCGGTACGCATCAGATCGTCGTTTTCATATTGCAGCGACGAGGTAACGATAGAGACCTGTGCGGCATACTTTTTAAACGCAATCGGTAGCGCTTCTGACCACAGTACGGTGAGGTTTGGCTCCGGCGCCGGCCCCATCGTGTGCAGCGTATGCAGGTAACGGAAGGCGTTTTTGGTCACCAGCGTGCGACCATCCAGCCCCATCCCGCCGATCACTTCGGTCGCCCAGATCGGATCGCCGGAGAACAGCGTGTCAAATTCCGGCGTACGCAGGAAACGCACCATGCGGATCTTCATGATGAAGTGGTCGATCAACTCCTGCGCCTGTTGCTCTGTCAGGATCCCGGCCTTGAAGTCGCGCTCAATGTAGATATCGAGGAACGATGCGGTACGGCCCAGCGACATCGCGCCGCCGTTTTGCGATTTCACTGCCGCCAGATAGGCAAAGTAGACCCACTGTACCGCTTCCTGTGCGTTACGCGCCGGGCG
This sequence comes from Citrobacter amalonaticus Y19, assembly GCF_000981805.1. Taxonomy (NCBI): domain Bacteria; kingdom Pseudomonadati; phylum Pseudomonadota; class Gammaproteobacteria; order Enterobacterales; family Enterobacteriaceae; genus Citrobacter; species Citrobacter amalonaticus. Next base: position 3,737,008 of record NZ_CP011132.1, read on the forward strand.
TGAGATATCGCAACCATATTTCGCCGCCATCTCCTGCATTTGCAGCAGCGCGCGACGGTGCTCCGCCAGTTCTTCACGCAGGCGAATCGTGGCTTCCAGATTCTGCCCCCACTCCAGATTTGACTGAAGATCGGCAAACTGCAGTTCACGCTCACGCACCAGATAGCGGATGCCGTACAGCGCCACGCGACGGTAATCGCCGATAATACGCCCACGGCCGTAGCCGTCCGGCAAACCGGTCAACACACCGGATTTACGGCAGCGCAGCATGTCCGGAGAATAGGCGTCAAAAACGCCCTGGTTGTGGGTTTTACGCAGTTCGGTGAACAGGTATTCGAAGTTCGGATCCATTTCACGACCATAAGCATCGAACGAGCTTTTGATCATGTTGACGCCGCCAAACGGATGCAGCGCGCGCTTCAGCGGTTTATCCGTTTGCAGACCGACGATCTTCTCCAGTTCCTGCTCAATGTAACCCGCATCGTGCGCGGTAATGGTGGTCGCAATGTTGGTATCGAAATCGACCGGCGCATGGGTCGCGTTTTCGATACGAATGCCGGTCATCACCTTTTCCCACAATGCGGTGGTTGCAGGTGTTGCGTCCGCGAGGAAGGATTCATCCCCTTCATAAGGCGTATAGTTGTGCTGAATAAAATCACGGACATTAATTTCTTCTTTCCAGTCCGTCCCTTTAAAGCCAAGCCATGCTTCGGCATACAGCATATCGCTGGTATCGATATCTACCTTCATGAAAAATAATCTCTCTACAGAACTACAAATAAATTAGGCGTATTCCATGGCAGCATTAATGCGGCCTAATTGAATCGCATCGAGTGCAATCATTTTTTCTTCGTTCGTTGGGATCACGGCGCAAATAACCCGGGCATCAGGGGTGGAAATAATGCGTTCGCCATGAGAATTCGACAGGTTATTTCGGTCGCTGTCGATATTCACCCCCAGTACCGCCAGATGTTCAACCACCAGGCGGCGAATTAATACCGAGTTCTCACCAATACCGCCGGTAAAAATAATGCCGTCCAGACGGTGTAACGACGCGGCATGACCGGCAATATGACGGGCAATACGGTGAACAAACGTTTTAATCGCCAGTTGTGCGCGCTCATGCCCTTCATGCCAGGCTTTTTCCAGCACCCTTAAGTCAGACGACAGGCCAGAAATCCCGAGTAAGCCGGACTCTTTATTCACCACCCGTTCCAGATCGCTCAGGGTCTGTTGGGTTTCGCTGGCGACCCACGCCATTGCGCCGAAGTCCACGTCGCCGCTTCGCGTGCCCATCATCAGCCCTTCCAGCGGCGTCATCCCCATTGAGGTATCGACGCTGTGCCCATCACGAACGGCACAGATTGACGCGCCGTTGCCGAGGTGGGCAATCACCAGGCCGGAGTCCTGTTCGGACAGCGCAAGCAGCTCATGAGCACGTTGAGAAACATAGCGGTGCGACGTTCCATGAAAACCATAGCGCCGCACGCCCAGTTCTTCGAAATACTTCCACGGCAGACCATACAGGTAAGCCTCTGGCGCCATAGTCTGGTGGAAGCTGGTATCAAATACTGCCACCTGGGTGACGCCGGGGAACAGATGCTGTGCGGATTCAATCCCGCTCAGGTTCGCGTAATTATGTAACGGTGCCAGGGGTGAAACACGGCGAATATTGTCAATGACCTCATCGGTAATAATGGCTGACTCGGTAAAGATATTTCCGCCGTGGGCAATGCGGTGACCAATTAAAGCCACGCTGTCATTTAAATTACGTTTTTCCAGTTCAAAAGCAATCGCCTTTAATGCGCCTTCGTAGCTGTGGTGAGCCAGTGTGACTGGCTCACCTCCATTTACCGATAAGAACGCATTTTCCGAATTAATACCATCCGCAATACCTGCCATTAATACATCGCAGTTATTTGCATCCAGTACTGAAAATTTAATTGAAGACGATCCACAATTAATAACCAGAACTATCGGAAATTCATTCATTTCACTACTCCGCTCATCCTGAGCTTAAGGATTAAAACAGTTTGTACACGATGTTCAGAATGGTCAGCATACCGATGACGGTGACAAACACGTTGTCCAGACGACCACGGTATTTCGCCAGCGACGGAGCCTTACGAATGGCATACATCGGCAGCAGGCACAGCAGCGAGGCAATAATCGGCGCACCCATCGCTTCAATCAGGTCCAGAATGTTCGGGTTGGCGTAGGCGACAACCCAGGTGGATCCCATGATAAAGATCATGCTGATGGTGTTGAGCTTGCCGGAAGAGACCTTCGTTTTATCGCCTTTATAACCGAACTTCAGCACCAGACCGTTCAGCCCTTCCAGCGTTCCCAGGTAGTGACCGAAGAAGGATTTGAAGATGGCAACCAGCGCAATAATGGAGGCGCCATATTCCAGCACGGTGGCAAACGTCGATTTCGTACCGGACAGGGAAGCGAAATGGTTTGCCAGATAAGAGAGCACCGGAATGTTTTGCGCTTTCGCATCCGCCATGTTTGCCGGAGAGAGCGTGAACAGGCAGCTAAAGGCGAAGAACATCACCACGGCCACCATCAGCATGCTGGCGCGACCGATGATTTTGGAACATTTCTGCTCGGTGTATTCACGACCAAAATCTTTCTCGTATTCTTCACGTTTAGAGACCACGAAAGACGAAACGATCGGCGAGAAGTTGAACGAGAACACCATGATGGAGATCCCCAGCCACACGGTGACCAGAATGCCATCGTGACCGGTTAACGCGATATTACTGATATCAACCTGATCGATTACCGCAGAGTTCCAGTAAGGGATCAGCGACAGCGAGATCAGCACCAGGCTGGCAATGAACGGCCATACCAGGTAGCTCATCACTTTAACCATCAGATCCTTACCAAACCAGATAACGAACGCCATCAGCAGCAGCAGGAACAGGGCCACAAAGCCGCGGTTCAGCGCCGGCATCTGCAACTGGTTTTCCCAGAACGTCATGAACGTGTTGGTAATGGTGACGCCATAAATCCACAGCAGCGGACAAATCGCGAAGAAATAGAGGAACGTGATAACCACGCCGCCCGTCTTACCAAAGTGCTCTTCTACCGTTTCCGTGATGTTTCCGGACGGGTTTGAGCCGGACAGACACAGACGCGCCAGTGCGCGGTGGCAATAAAAAGCAATGGGGTACGCCAGTACCAACATCAAAAGAATGGGGATTAAGCCGCCAAATCCTGCGCGGATGGGGAAGAACAACACCCCGGCGCCGATGGCAGTACCAAATAAACCCAGTGTCCAGGTGGTGTCCGATTTACGCCAGGACGACTGTTTTGTCTGGCTGGATACAATGCTGTCAGTAGTACTCATATCCTATCCTCAACGAAGAGATTAATAGCCGGATTTACGCGTCAGCTAAACCCGTAATTTGCGATACACGAGAAAGATCGATATTGCCGCCAGAAATAATGCTGACTGTTTTTCTGTTCTGGATATAGCCATCTAATTTCCCGCTTAATAAAGCAGCACATGCCAGTGCACCTGCACCTTCTGTCACTACTTTGTTGCGTTGAATTAAAGCAATCATGCTGTTACGAATTTCGTCTTCGCTGACCAGGACAATGTCATCCACTAATTCACGCACAATTTCGTAAGTTAATTTACCCGGGCGGGAAACATCACAACCATCCGCCAGGGTGCCGGTCGTTCGGTGCGTGGTTATTTCTCCAGCCTGATAAGACGCCGCCATGCCGTGTACGTTTTCAGACTGCACGCCAATCACTTTAATGGTCGGGTTAATAGATTTAATGGCGATAGCAATACCGGCAATTAAACCACCACCGCCGATAGGAACAATCACGTTATCGACGTCATACAGGTCTTCCATAATTTCCAGACCGATGGTGCCCTGGCCGGCAATCACTTTCGGATCGTCATACGGCGGAATAAAAATACGTCCTTCCATTTCGACAATCTCACTGACCTTGGCGATGGTGTCGTTAAAGTTATCGCCGTGCAGCACTACTTCCGCCGAGTAGTCGCAGGTGGCGGCCACTTTCGACTTCGGCGCGCCCTTCGGCATCACCACTTTGCCATCAATACCCAGCATCGCGCAGGAGAGGGAAACCCCTTGTGCGTGGTTGCCCGCTGAACAGGCGACAACGCCTTTGCGTCTTTCTGCATCCGTCAATGAACTGAGTTTGTTAAATGCGCCGCGAATTTTAAATGAGCCAGTGCGCTGCATGTTTTCAAATTTAAGGAATATTTCCCCTTTGCACCGCTCACTAAAATAGTTTGAGCGAGGCATGCCTGTTTTATATATTTTCCCCGCCAGTCGTTTTTTTGCTTCGAGGATATCTTCAATGGCAACCGGGAGATCGTAAGTAATGTGCATTGTAACCTCTTACCTGATAGTAAAGTAATAGATAGCCGTAACCAACGCCTGATATTAAGAACGATGGTATGAATTGAGGATTAAATTAAATTTAATCGATTAGTTAATTTCAATTAATTGCTTTCGTCTGCAACCTTTGTAAGATGAATATTCTTTGGCTAATTCAACCAAAACCGATGCGGCTTTTTTAATACGATAGTTTTTTGACCATATTGCGGCGTAGCGCGCAATGGGTAACGATTCTTCAACAGGGAGAGTAATAAACTGGTTCGAACCAAAAGGTGCCGCCATATCGCACGGAATCACTGTCAGAAAATCAGCATTGAGAACAAGATTATAAATGGTCACAACAGAGTCGGTTTTAACGATGTTTTCGATGCTGATGCCATTTCGTTGCAGGGTGGTGAGGAGTTCGCTGTAGTAGCCCATATTCGTTTGTGGCAACACCCACTGTTCGTTCTGCAACGATTCCAGTGTGGTGGTGCCGGTGCATGTTCGGGACTTATTCGCCACCAGCACGAACTCCGACTCAAAGAGCGGCTCGACGTGCAGATCCTGCAATTTCATTTCATCGCTGAGCGTACCAATCGCAAAGTCCAGTCGCCCGTCCCGGATCGCCGGCAGGAATGAGGAGAGCTGCGCCTCATACATGGAGACCTGCGATTTTGGGTAGACCTCTTTGAACTTCTGGATCATATCGGACATAAAGGTAAAGCCAATCAGCGAAGGAAACCCGAATGAGATATCAACCACCGTGTTGTCGGTCATGCTGTTCATCTCATTCACCATGTTTTTCATCTCACGGGTGATGGATTCGGACCAGGAGAGTAAAACCTGCCCGGCATGGGTTAAGGTGACGCCAGTATTTTTGCGAACCACCAACTCAACGCCGAAATAAGCTTCAATATCGTTAATGATTTTACTCACAGCCGGCTGAGTTAACCCTAATTCTTTTGCCGCAGAACCGATAGAACCACTTCTGATGACTTCCTGAAAGACCACTAACTGCTGTGTTTTAGGGAGAGCGAACGTATTCATATCGACCTGCGTTAATAACTTTGTTGACGGCGTGAAGTGTAACAAATTACGTGAAGCAGGATATGTGCGACCACTCACAAATTGCCTGACCTTATATTTCAAGTGGTTATTGAAAAATAAATAAATCGTTCTAATTCAATGCGCTACATAAATACTATGTCACTTTAGTCTGATTTTTGTCAAAAAAAGAGGGGGGGATAACAATATTTTATGGCGATAACACCCGTTATTTTCACCTCCTGTTTTAAAATGAGGAATGACGATATTTCAAGCAATTATCGAGCAGTTAATGGTCAAATTGTTCATTAAATTTAATAAGTAATTTATCAAATATAATTATATTCAGAGCATAAGTTGGGTTAAATAACGTTATACATCACGTTTTTTTGCCTTATTTGTTTGTAAAGAAACATTGGATTTATCATTAATTAAATATTAACACACAAATAGCTATCATTTTCAACAACACATTAACACTGACGTTTTCCATTTTTGCAGCAAGTAATTTCACCTAAGAGAACGTTTGCTTTTCATTTCTTTCGCCAAAATAACCACTGGCAGCGTTTTGTGTTGCCGCTCACAGAACCAGAATTATCTTATCTGCGAGCAGCTCAATACCATGCCGGATGGCGATGCTGTCGCATCTTATCCGGCCTACAGGATTCCGTGTGCTGCTCGTAGGCCTGATAAGCGAAGCGCCATCAGGCAACAGCGTTGTCGCAGCCTGTAAAAGCAAAAACCCGCCGCAGCGGGTTTATACATAAAGAGGTGAAGCTGACCGATAAGCCGCTTTCTTTTTGGTATAGCGTCGTGGACAGTCATTTTGCGAGCAACTCAACACCATGCCGGATGGCGATGCTGCCGCATCTTATCCGGCCTACAGCAGCGGGGTCGATGTTCGTAGGCCTGATAAGCAAAGCGCCATCAGGCAACAGCGTTGCCGCTACCTGTAAAAGCAAAAAACCCGCCGCAGCGGGTTTATACATAAAGAGGTGAAGCTGACCGATAAGCCGCTTTCTTTTTGGTATAGCGTCATGGACAGTCATTCTTGCGAGCAGCTCAAAACCATGCCGGATGGCGATGCTGTCGCATCTTATCCGGCCTACAGGAGCGGGTTCGATGTGCGTAGGCCTGATAAGCGAAGCGCCATCAGGCAACAGCGTTGCCGCTACCTGTAAAAGCAAAAAACCCGCCGCAGCGGGTTTATACATAAAGAGGTGAAGCTGACCGATAAGCCGCTTTCTTTTTGGTATAGCGTCGTGGACAGTCATTTTGCGAGCAACTCAACACCATGCCGGATGGCGATGCTGCCGCATCTTATCCGGCCTACAGCAGCGGGGTCGATGTTCGTAGGCCTGATAAGCAAAGCGCCATCAGGCAACAGCGTTGCCGCTACCTGTAAAAGCAAAAAACCCGCCGCAGCGGGTTTATACATAAAGAGGTGAAGCTGACCGATAAGCCGCTTTCTTTTTGGTATAGCGTCGTGGACAGTCATTTTGCGAGCAACTCAACACCATGCCGGATGGCGATGCTGTCGCATCTTATCCGGCCTACAGCAGCGGGGTCGATGTTCGTAGGCCTGATAAGCAAAGCGCCATCAGGCAACAGCGTTGCCGCTACCTGTAAAAGCAAAAAACCCGCCGGAGCGGGTTTATACATAAAGAGGTGAAGCTGACCGATAAGCCGGGTTCTGTCGTGGACAGTCATTCATCTAGGCCAGCAATCGCTCACTGGCTCAAGCAGCCTACCCGGGTTCAGTACGGGCCGTACCTTATGAACCCCTATTTGGCCTTGCTCCGGGTGGAGTTTACCGTGCCACGGACTGTTGCCAGCCGCGCGGTGCGCTCTTACCGCACCCTTTCACCCTTACCTGATCCCACTTGCGTGGGCCATCGGCGGTTTGCTCTCTGTTGCACTGGTCGTGGGTTTCCCCCCCAGGCGTTACCTGGCACCCTGCCCTATGGAGCCCGGACTTTCCTCCCCTCCGCCTGTCTCCCCCGAAAGGGACGACGACGAAGCGGCGACTGTCTGGTCAGCTTCGGCGCGCAGTATAGAGGGTTTGCACGCCCTTGTCACCCCGCACTGCGCATTCCCACCGCCAGCGTCGCCGCAATGTTTCGCGATGCCCGGTAAATGTTGTCAAATGCGCCGCGAAAAGCCTCTTCCAGAGTACCAATACTGGTTAATACGCTGAACACGGCATCAATTCCATATTGATGCACCACGCCGACATCCCGCGTCAGACTGCCCGCAATACCAATCACCGGCTTGTGATATTTCTTCGCGACGTTCGCCACGCCAACCGGCACTTTGCCGTGAATGCTCTGGCTGTCGATACGCCCTTCGCCGGTAACAACCAGCGTACAGTCGTGAATATGTTCTTCCAGGTTGAGCGCCTGGGTGACTATCTCAATCCCGCTTTTTAACTCCGCGCCGAGGAATGCCGTCAGCGCCGCCCCCATACCGCCTGCCGCACCTGCGCCAGGCACGTTTTTCACATCCACACCCAGCGACTTTTTAATGATGTCCGCGTAGTGAGCCAGATTGCGGTCCAGTTCGAGAATCAACGCCTCCGTCGCCCCTTTTTGCGGACCAAAGATCCGCGAAGCTCCCAGCTCGCCCACCAGTGGATTAGTCACGTCACAGGCGACGCGAATAGCACAGTGTTTTATGCGCGGATCCAAGCCAGACACATCAATGGTGTTGAGACTATTCAGGCTGCCGCCGCCGTAGCCAACTTCAGTGCCGTTGGCATCACACAATTTCGCCCCCAGCGCCTGAACCATCCCGGCCCCGCCGTCATTGGTCGCACTGCCGCCAATGCCGATAATAATATTGCGCGCCCCACTGTCCAGCGCCTGCAAAATAAGCTCCCCGGTGCCGCGCGAAGTGGTAATCAGTGGGTTACGTTTTTCGGGGGGAACCAGCGCCAGTCCGCTGGCGGCCGCCATTTCAATAAACGCGGTCTTTCCATCGCCTGACATGCCCCAGCTGGCATTCACTTTTTCACCCAGCGGTCCGGTCACCAGAGCGGAATGTGCAGAACCGTGCGTGGCGGCAATCATGGCTTCAACCGTCCCCTCTCCCCCATCGGCGAGCGGAACGGAAACATACTGCGCATCGGGGAAAATTTCCCGAAATCCTTTTTCTATCGCCTGAGCTACCTCAGTAGCAGAAAGGCTTTCTTTATAAGAGTCTGGGGCAATTACGATTTTCATGATGATCGCCTGTTACTGCACAACGCCGGATGGCGTTTTACTTATCCGGCCTACAATCCAGGCCCGGATCGCGATGCGCCATCCGGGCACAAGGTCATTAGCGAGTGACTTCCACTTTCGCCAGTTTTTCGTAATAACATGCCAGCGCACTGTGGTCGGCGGTTCCCAGGCCGTCAGCACGCAGCGCCTGCATCATTTCCATAACGGCTGCGGTTAGCGGAAGCTGAGCGCCAACCCCGTGAGACGTATCCAGCGCGTTAGCCAGATCTTTAATGTGCAGGTCGATACGGAAACCTGGCTTGAAGTTACGATCCATCACCATCGGCGCTTTCGCATCCAGTACGGTGCTGCCCGCCAGGCCGCCACGAATCGCCTGATAGACCAGGTCCGGATTCACACCGGCTTTGGTTGCCAGCGTCAGCGCTTCGGACATCGCCGCAATGTTCAGCGCCACAATCACCTGGTTTGCCAGCTTGGTGACGTTACCCGCACCGATATCACCGGTATGCACAACGGAACCCGCCATGGCTTTCAGCATCTCGTAGTACTTATCGAAAATCGCCTTGTCGCCGCCAACCATCACCGACAGCGTGCCGTCGATAGCCTTTGGTTCACCGCCGCTCACCGGCGCGTCCAGCATATCGATGCCTTTGGCTTTCAGCGCGTCGCTGATCTCACGGCTCGCCAGCGGCGCGATGGAACTCATGTCGATCAGCACCGTACCCGGTTTCGCCCCTTCGATAATGCCGCCTTCGCCCAGCGCAACCTCTTTCACATGCGGAGAGTTCGGCAGCATGGTGATGATCACATCGCACTGCTCAGCAATCGCTTTAGCGTTAGGAGCGGTTTCTGCGCCTGCCGCGATGACGTCAGCGATCGCTTCAGGATTACGGTCAGAAACCACCAGCGAGTAACCTGCTTTCAGGAGGTTTTTACTCATTGGTTTACCCATGATACCCAGACCAATAAAACCAACTTTCATAGTCATATCAATTATCTCTCTTGTTTCGGTGGTGGTTATTTCTTAAAGGAATCAGCCAGTTTCTGCGTGGCGGAACGGAACACGCCCAGGTCGCTGCCGACGGCAACAAACGTGGCGCCCCACTCCAGATAGCGACGCGCGTCGGCATCAACCGGCGCCAGAATGCCACTCGGTTTGCCGTGCGCTTTCGCGCGGGCAAAGATGTGCTGAATGGCTTTTTGCACCTCAGGATGAGACGCATTGCCGAGGTGGCCTAACGCCGCCGCCAGATCGCTTGGGCCAACGAAAATGCCGTCGACACCTTCGGTGGCAGCGATGGCATCGACGTTATCCACGCCCTGCTGGCTCTCAATCTGCACAATAATGGTGATGTTCTTGTTGGACTGCGCGAAGTAATCCGGGACGGTGCCAAACATGTTGGCGCGATGCGATACGGACACCCCGCGGATCCCTTCTGGCGGATAGCGCGTTGACGCAACAGCATTCACCGCCTCTTCTTCCGTTTCAACAAACGGGATCAGGAAGTTGTAAAAACCGATATCCAGCAGGCGCTTGATAATGACCGGCTCATTGGTCGGCACACGCACAACCGGCGCGCTGGCACTGCCTTTCAGCGCCATCAACTGCGGAATAAAGGTGGAGACATCGTTTGGCGCATGTTCGCCATCCAGCACCAGCCAGTCGAAGCCCGCCAACCCTAAGACTTCGGTGCTGATTGGGCTTGCCAGCGCTGACCAGCAGCCAATCTGAATCTGATGTGCAGCCAGCGCTGCTTTGAATTTGTTCGGGAAGATGTCGTTATTCATCACTTTTACCTTGTCACTTAACCGTTAATTATTTCTGCAGTTCCATACGCTTGATGTCACCGACAATAAACAGGTAGCACACCATTGCCATCAGCGCGGAACAACCAACGAAGACCAGCGCAGCGTTGAAAGAGTGCAGTTCACTTACCAGGTAACCGATAACCAGTGGCGTAACGATAGACGCCACGTTGCCAAAGACGTTAAATACCCCACCACACAGACCAACAATCTCTTTCGGCGCGGTATCCGAGATAACCGGCCAGCCCAGTGCGCCAAATCCTTTACCAAAGAAAGCCAGCGCCATCAGCGTCACCACCAGCGCGGTGTTGTCGGTGTAGTTGCACAGAATGATGGTGGAGGCCAGCAGCATTCCCAGCACAATCGGCAGCTTACGTGCAACGGTGATAGAAAAACCGCGCTTAATCAGGTAATCCGAGAACACACCGCCCAGCACGCCGCCAGCGAAACCACACAGCGCCGGAATCGAGGCCACCAGACCCACTTTCAGGATCGACATCCCTTTTTCCTGTACCAGGTAAATCGGGAACCAGGTCAGGAAAAACCAGGTGATGGTGTTGATGAAATACTGTCCGAAGAACACGCCAAGCATCATGCGGTTGGTCAATAACTGCTTGATGTAATGCAGTTTCGGACCACTGGCCACTGCGCTGCCAGGTTTTTTGTGGTCCATATCCACGACCGCACCGTTGTCAGAGATGAACTTCAACTCTTCTGCGGACATTCGCGGGTGGTCAGTCGGGTTATGAATCAGTTTGACCCACAGCGCCGTCAGGACAAACCCGATAACGCCCATCACGGTAAAGACGTGTTCCCAGCCCCAGGCAAAGGTCAGCCAACCCAGCAGCGGCGAGAACAGTGCCAGTGAAAAATACTGGGCAGAGTTAAAGATGGCCGACGCGGTTCCACGCTCTTTGGTCGGGAACCAGGCCGCCACGATACGGGCGTTTGCCGGGAATGAAGGCGCTTCCGAGAAACCCAGCATAAAGCGCATAAAGAACATCGACACTCCCGCCCAGGCCAGCGGGAACATATCCACGAAGCCTTGCAGGAAGGTGAACAGCGACCAAAAGAACAGGCTGTATGTGTAAACTTTTTTCGAGCCAAACTTATCGAGCAGCCAGCCGCCAGGGATTTGCATCAGCAGGTAGGCCCAGCCAAATGCAGAGAAGATGTAACCCATTGACACGGCGCTCAGTTGCAACTCTTTGGCGACTTCGGTTCCGGCAATGGATAGCGTCGCCCGATCCGCATAGTTAACCGCTGTGACAATAAAAATTATCAGCAGAATTAAATAGCGTGTATGCATACCTTTCTTTTTTTCTTCAACTGTATCCATGATCATTTTATTTACCTCAGGAACTTAAGCAGACATATTTATTATTATTGGTTGATGACAGACGCTATCGCTTATTAATTAATGCAGATACTCATTTCGTGATTCAGTATAATCAGGCGGGAAGCATTAAGCATTGTGCAGATGCTCATTAACAATACCTATTACAAATAATATCTTGAGCATATGCACATAACGCTGGGCGCTGATGCACATATTTACGCTTTACTACCCTTGATAGCAGGGCTTTCGCCATAACGAGTGATCTGGATCACATTCTTAATTTTGAACTCCTGACATCCTTATTTCACGACAGGACATCCTTATTTTAATAATCAGATTCGTAGAACTCTCTATATTAATATCACCCCCGGCTGGAGAATACTGGACAATGGCCAACATCGAAATCAGACAAGAATCGCCGAGCGCATTTTATATAAAGGTCCACGAGACAGATAATGTGGCGATCATTGTTAATGACAATGGTTTAAAAGCCGGGACTCGATTCCCGGATGGACTGGAGCTTATTGAGCATATTCCACAGGGACATAAAGTCGCGCTGGTGGATATTCCGGTTCATGGCGAAATCGTACGTTATGGTGAAGTGATTGGCTACGCCATGCGCGACATTCCGCGCGGAAGCTGGATTGATGAATCCATGGTTGAGCTGCCGAAAGCCCCACCGTTGAACACGCTGCCGCTGGCGACCAAAGTCCCGGAACCCCTGCCGCCGCTGGAAGGCTATACCTTTGAAGGGTATCGCAACGCCGATGGCAGCGTGGGCACCAAGAATCTGCTCGGCATCACCACCAGTGTGCATTGCGTGGCGGGCGTGGTGGATTATGTCGTCAAAATCATCGAGCGCGATCTGCTGCCCAAATACCCGAATGTCGATGGCGTGGTTGGACTAAACCATCTGTATGGCTGCGGCGTCGCCATTAACGCCCCGGCAGCCGTGGTGCCAATCCGCACCATTCATAACATCTCACTGAACCCAAACTTTGGCGGCGAAGTGATGGTCATTGGCCTGGGTTGCGAAAAGCTGCAACCGGAACGTTTACTGGAAGGCACCGACGATGTGCAAAGTATTCCCGTAGATAGCGCCAGCATCGTCAGCCTGCAGGACGAGAAGCACGTGGGCTTTCGCTCCATGGTCGATGATATCCTGCAGGTTGCTGAGCGCCATCTGGCTAAGCTGAACCTGCGCCAGCGCGAAACCTGTCCGGCCTCTGAACTGGTCGTCGGGATGCAGTGCGGCGGCAGCGATGCGTTTTCCGGCGTGACGGCGAACCCGGCGGTGGGCTACGCCTCTGACCTGCTGGTACGCTGCGGTGCCACGGTGATGTTCTCTGAAGTCACCGAAGTACGTGATGCGATTCATCTGCTGACACCGCGCACCATCAACGAAGAGGTGGGTAAACGTCTGCTGGAAGAGATGGCCTGGTACGACAACTATCTCGATATGGGGAAAACCGACCGCAGCGCTAACCCCTCTCCGGGTAACAAAAAGGGCGGTCTGGCGAACGTCGTGGAAAAAGCGCTGGGCTCGATTGCGAAATCTGGCAAAAGCGCGATTGTCGAGGTGCTCTCTCCGGGCCAGCGTCCGACCAAACGCGGTCTGATTTATGCCGCGACGCCCGCCAGCGATTTTGTCTGCGGCACACAGCAGGTGGCTTCCGGGATCACCGTGCAGGTGTTCACCACTGGTCGTGGTACCCCGTATGGCCTGATGGCCGTGCCGGTGATTAAGATGGCGACCCGTACCGAACTGGCAAACCGCTGGTACGACTTAATGGATATCAATGCGGGCACCATCGCCACAGGCGAAGAGACGATTGAGGACGTCGGTCAGAAGCTGTTCGAATTTATTCTCGATGTCGCCAGCGGCCGTAAGAAAACCTTCTCCGACCAATGGGGACTCCACAACCAACTGGCGGTGTTTAACCCGGCGCCAGTGACCTGATATTTTCGAAACGAAAGCCACCGGGAAAACGGGGAGCCCTCCCCGTTTTTCTTTTCTGTCCGCGAAAGATAAAGTGATAGTGCTCGCAGTTTTGAAGGTTAATTTTTCACCCGCCCTTTTTCGATTTTCCACGCTAGAAAAAACCTAACTCCTTGAAAGAAAGAGCAACACCTGAAGTCGCCCTTTCCGCCCTCTTTTCGTTTTGATAAAAGAGAAACCTACCGAAAGTACCTCCGGTTTTAATGCGATAATTCCCTTATTTTTCCCCCTTTGACTTTCCCCTTTGTTAAACAGACTATTCAATGGCTTCTGTAATTTACCTCACCGACATTCTGACCCGAATAAAGAGGGAAGTTATGTATACCTTGAATAAGAATAATGTCGCCCTGGCATGCCTTTTTTCCTGTTTACTGACAGCACCGGCTATCGCCAGTGCTGAAGGCCAGACGACAGATAAACCTGTTAAATTACGCTACACGCTGTGGGATCGAAATCAACTTCCCGGCGAACAGCAACTGGTTAATGAGTTTGAAAAAAATAACCCCGGAGTAAAAATTGAAATCGAGTTAACGCCTTATGATCAATATTTCATAAAACTCAGTTCAGCGGTCGGGGGAAATGTTGCACCGGATGTATTCTGGATGAATATGCCGAATTTTCAGCAATACGTTAAGAACGGTATGCTGGAACCACTGACCCCTTATTTAAACGATAAATCATCACCGAACCTTGATGACTTTGTGAAAAGCTCCGTTGATGCTTATCAGTACCAGTCTACGCAATATGCTATACCGCGTGATATCGATGCGATTGCCGTCTGGTATAACAAAAAAATATTCGATCAGGCGGGCGTAGCCTATCCCGATAAAAACTGGACGTGGGACGATTTAAAACAGAAATCAGAACAGCTACGTAAAAAACTGGATCAGCAGTCTTATCCACTGGCGATGGAATTCAGCAGCGGTCAGGACAGCTATTTTAACCTGCTGCTCCAGGCCGGCGATAAGATAGTCCTGCCCGAGGGAAAAACGGATGTTGCCAATGACAACGCGATCGCCATGTATCGCGACGTTCAGGGGATGTTGAAAGCAGGACTGATCCAGCCACCAGGTGAAATGGAAGCATCCGATGTCTTCCAGTCCAGCAGAGTCGCAATGGTCTACGCAGGCTCATGGTGGGCGCTGCCGTTCTCGCAGAACGAACTGATCAAAGATCATATTGGCGTAGTGCCGATGCCTAAGATGGCGGAGCAGGCAGGCGTCTCCCACAGTCTCGCCTTTGCGATGTCGGCCAAAAGCCAACATAAAGAAGCGGCCTGGAAGTTTATTGAATTTATGAGTTCTGAACATGCACAGCAAACGCTGGCCGCGGGCAAAGTGGTGATTCCGGCCAATCAGAAAGTCGCCAAAGCGTGGGCTGAAGGCTTTAAGGATATCGATGTTTCCGCCTATATCGATTCACTGGCGTTTTCCCATAAATATCCCACAGCCGGTTCCAATACCGCGAAATGGAATAGCATTCTCAATGACGGGCTGAAGAAAGTCTGGATGGGGAATGATCCGCAACAAGTCATGCCCGGTGTCGCAAAACGTGTTGAGCGTGAAATGCAGAAATAATATTGAGGGAGCCTTGCTCCCTCTCACCTCTCCTGCGTTAACCATTTATTGTTTGTAAAGTGAGCATCCCGGAGTCTGTATGAGCTATTCAGATGAAGCGACATCTCCGCCGTTATCGGCCAGGGAACCCAATAAGAAATCGCTGACCCGACTGGAAAAAGAAGAACGTTTCTGGGGGTGGATAATGATTCTGCCGCTGCTGGCGGGATTAGTTATTTTTTACTTTACGCCATTCTTCCAGAACGTATTTTATAGTTTTACCGATCTGGGCGAGTTTCAAATCTGGACGACAATCAGTCTGGATAATTACATTAATTTATTCAGCGACGATGAATTCCGCTCGGCGATATTTAATACGCTGGTCTACGTCTTTATTTGTGTCCCGGTGATCACGGTACTGTCTTTACTGCTGGCCATTGGTTTAAACCAGGCGATTCGCGGTCAATGGTTGTTCCGTACGCTGTTATTTCTTCCGGCCGTCACGATGCCTGCAGCCATTGCGATGGTCTGGCAATGGTTGATGAATCGTAATTTCGGTTTGCTCAATCAGATCCTGGCCTATTTCGATATCCCCGCCATCGGTTGGTTGTCTGATCCGGACATTGTCCGCCTGAGCGCTTCGCTGGTCATTATCTGGTCGGCTATCGCCCTGAAGATGATCATTCTGCTCGCCGGATTGCAGGGGATCCCGAAGCAGATCTATGAAGCCATGTCTCTGGATGGCATCAGCAAACTGCGTGGCTTCTGGTCGATCACCCTGCCGTTGATGATCCCGACGCTGTTCTTCGTTCTGGTGATCTCGTTCATCGAAACGCTGCAAATATTCGATGTGGTGTATCTGCTGTTTGGCAGTTCTTCCATGGTGGACGATCAGACCATGACCATCGCTTATCTCTTTTATAAATATGCCTTTATCTACCATGAAAAAGGGTACGCCTCAGCGATTGCCGTGGTGATTTTTGTTATCACGATGGTACTGACCCTGCTGCAAATATGGATAGGCAAACGGCTTAAAGCACAGTAAGGCAACCACTATGTTCATGACAAAACGTGAAAAATGGCTGATTTATGGCCTGATGATCCTGGCGACGCTGGTCACGGTGGTTCCCTTTATCTGGATGGTCATCACCTCGTTTAAAACCCAGGCGGAAAGTATTGCCTTTCCGCCGATCCTGCTGCCCGCCAATCCGGGGTTTCAGGCGTACGATAAAATCTTGCATGAGATGCCGTTTGGCAGCTTTTATTTTAACTCGATCGTCTCGACGCTGGTGATCGTCATTTTGCAGACGCTGATTGCCGCGATGGCGGCGTATGGTTTCTCCCGCCTGCGTTTTAAAGGGCGCGATCTCCTCTTTACGCTCTGCATTTCGATTCTGATGGTGCCAGGACAGATCTTTTTGATCCCGCAGTTTTTAACGATCGAAAAAATAGGCCTGCTGAACTCGATTCCAGGTCTGGTGCTGCCGGGGTTATTCAGTATTTATAGCGCCTTTTTATTGCGTCAGTTTTTTCTGTCTGTACCGAAAGAACTGGAAGAAGCAGCAATTATGGATGGTTATAACCATTTAACGATCTTTTTCAAAATCATGCTGCCGCTGATTAAACCCGGGCTTATCGCCTGCGTCATTATTAACGGGTTGTGGAGCTGGAATAACTTAATGTGGCCGCTCATCGTCAATACCTCGATGAACAAAATGACGCTGCCAGTCGGGCTGGCCTCGCTTTCCGGCCGTTCAGGAGTGGAGTACCCCATGCTTATGGCGGGGGCGTTACTCGCGATTATCCCTATGTTGTTACTTTATATTTTCTTCCAGCGCTATTTCATTCGTGGCATCGCCGGTGCCGGAATTAAAGGATAAGGGGCATTGTTATGTCAGGCATTCAATTACAGTCAGTAGGCAAAATCTATCCGAATGGCTTCCAGGCGATTCATGGCGTTGATCTTGAAATTCACGATGGCGAATTTATGGTTTTTGTCGGGCCATCCGGCTGCGCAAAATCAACGTTACTGCGCATGATCGCCGGGCTGGAAGAGATTACTCATGGCCATATTTCTATTGGCGAACGCTGCGTTAACGATCTGCTGCCAAAAGAGCGCGGCGTGGCGATGGTCTTTCAAAATTACGCCCTCTATCCCCATATGACTATCTACAAAAATATGGCGTTCAGCCTGCAGGGCAAAATGAACAAGCAGGAGATTGATGTTCGCGTACGGGATGCCGCACGCAAACTGGAAATCGAAACGCTACTCGACAAAAAGCCCGGTCAACTTTCGGGGGGACAGTGCCAGCGCGTTGCCGTTGGCAGGGCCATTGTTCGTAAGCCTGAAGTGTTTTTGTTTGATGAGCCGCTGTCCAATCTCGACGCCAAACTGCGCGTATCGATGCGCGTGCGTCTGACAGAACTTCATCGCCAGTTGCGTCACGAAGGGGTGAACGCGACGATGGTGTACGTCACGCACGATCAGATTGAAGCGATGACCATGGGTGACCGCATTTGTGTGCTCAACGGCGGACGGATTATGCAGGTCGACACCCCGGGCAATATCTACCATCAGCCAAAAAATAAATTCGTGGCGGGTTTCATCGGTAACCCGGCAATGAACATTCATCTGCTGGCACTCGACCCCGATACGCACGGGCTCCGTCTGGATGACGCGCTGACCCTGCCCTTAACCGCACGACTCGCCTCCCAACTGACAAATTATCCGCATGACAGCGTCTGGTTTGGCATCCGGCCAGAGGCGATTCAACTGGCGCAGCACAACGATCCTGCGGCCTTCGACGCCCGGATAACCAACGTGGAAAGAATGGGCAATGAAGATCTCCTGCATTTCGACATCGGCGCACAGCCAATGATCCT
This sequence comes from Citrobacter amalonaticus Y19, assembly GCF_000981805.1. Taxonomy (NCBI): domain Bacteria; kingdom Pseudomonadati; phylum Pseudomonadota; class Gammaproteobacteria; order Enterobacterales; family Enterobacteriaceae; genus Citrobacter; species Citrobacter amalonaticus. The sequence goes on from NZ_CP011132.1 coordinate 3,755,226, forward strand.
GCGAGTCAATTCGTCACCGGACTGGAGCCCTCTCCCCGGCGAATCGATCAGGGTGAAATTCAATCTTGACGCCGCTTTTTTATTCGACAAGCAGGATGAAGAAAATTTAGCCGGGTCCTGATGTCGCGAACGTCATCGGCAGGCGCAAAAAATAACAGTTTGTTTTTTTCATGCCCCACGGCGCAGAACAATGCGAATTCAGGCGAGGGCAAAATGAGAGGTTTATATGTGTGCAAAGAAAGTGACCGTGTTAGTGGTTGGCGCAGGCGCGCGCGGCGAAATATATTCTCGTTACGCGCTTGAACATCCGGATCGCATGCAGGTTGTCGGTGTGGCAGAACCCAGAGAGGCGTACCGCCAACAATTTGTCACTCAGCATAAGATTGTTCAGGAAAACATCTTTAGCGACTGGAAGGAGGCCGCGGCCCGCCCGCGAATGGCGGACGTCGTGCTGATCTGTACTCAGGATACAATGCACAAAGAGCCCGCCGTCGCGCTTGCCGATCTCGGCTATCACATCCTACTGGAAAAGCCTCTCGCCCCCACGCCGGAAGATTGCCGCACCATCATTGCGGCGGTGAAACGCAACAACGTTTTATTGGGTGTCGCTCACGTTCTGCGCTACACCCGTTACACGCAAAAACTCAAGTCCCTGCTCGACAGCGGAGTGATTGGCGACATCGTCAGCATGCAGCATCTCGAGCCCGTAGGTTACTGGCACCAGGCGCACTCCTTCGTTCGCGGTAACTGGCGTAATGAAGCAGAATCGTCGTTTATGCTGCTACAGAAATCCTGCCACGATATGGACTGGATCCGCTACATCATGGGCGACCACTGTCAGGATGTGACCTCATTCGGTAACCTGAGCCATTTCGTGAAGGAGAACCAGCCGGAGGGCGCCGCCGATCGCTGCCTGGATTGCCAGGTTGAAGCGACCTGCCCCTGGTCAGCCTGTAAGATTTACCTCGGCGAGGATCACAAATGCACGCCGCACTTCCGTCGCGTGCTGACGGCGGATCCCACGGAGGAAAACGTTCGCCAGGCGCTGCGCGAAGGTCCGTATGGCCGCTGCGTTTATCGCTGTGATAACGACGTGGTGGATCATCAGGTGGTGAACTTACGCTTTGCCCATCAGCAAACCGTCACGTTCACCATGACCGCCTTTACCCGCATGGAAGATCGAAAGACGCGGCTTTTCGGTACGAAAGGCTATCTCGAGGGCAATGGCGAGCAGATCCGGGTGTTTGATTTTCTGACGGATAGCGAGACAGTTTACGCGATCGAAGAGATCGCCGCTGGCACACAAACCCAGATGGGAGGCCACGGCGGTGGTGACTACTATCTGATGGATCGCTTTATCCACGCCGTGATGGCAGGCGATCAAAGTATGATTCTCTCCGGCCCCGATGAATCACTGGAAAGTCACTTAATGGTCTTTGCCGCTGAGCGCGCTCGCAAGGAAAACTGTCTGGTTACACTGTGAAATTCGAGGAGATGTGGCATGTTTTACGGTGTTGATATTGGCGGCACAAAAACTGAAATTGTCGCCTTTGATAAGGAAATGCAGGTTTGCTGGCGCAAGCGCGTGGCCACGCCGGTTCAGGATTACGAACTCTTTCTCTCGACGTTTACCTCGCTTATCGATACAGCCGACTGGGCAACGGGGATGCAGGGCAAAATCGGCATTGGTATGCCCGGATTGATGGACAGGCATACCGGAAAGCTGCTGTCGTCGAATGTCCCCTGCCTGACCGGGCGTCAGGTAATGAACGATCTGGCGCATCGACTCAACCGCTCGGTGGCGCTGGATAATGACTGCTGCTGCTTCGCGCTGTCGGAAGCGCATACTCATCAGGCTCGTCAGTTCTCACGAATTTTTGGGGCGATTATCGGCACCGGCATGGGCGGAGGACTGGTGATCGACGGACAGTTGTATCGTGGGCGCAACCGGATGGCCAGCGAGTTTGGTCATTTACCGCTACCGGCCACCTTTATGCGTCGCTATAACCTGCCGGAAATCAAGTGCGGCTGCGGCCTTCAGGGCTGTCTGGAGCGCTACCAGTCCGGGCCAGGCTTACTCTGGCTGCATAAGCACTTAAGCGGTGAGTCGCTCAAAATGGAGACGCTGCTGGAAAACTATCGTCATGGCAACGCCAGCGCCGTCGCCACCGTTGAGGCGTGGATTGACATGCTGGGCTGTACGCTGGCGCAGTTGCAACTGATTCTTGACGTCGACGCCTTTGTACTGGGGGGAGGCGTCTCTAACATTGAGGAAATTTACACCCTACTGCCGGGCGCCATGTCGCGCTACCTCTTCCCCGGCCTAGCCCCCGCGAATGTCTTCCCGGCCGTGCATGGCGCGTCCAGCGGCGTACGCGGTGCCGCCCTGTTGCTGGTCGAACAGGATGCGTTAATGCACTAAGACATCGCCGGCAAAAACGCGTTTTGCCGGCGATGTTCCTCATTCATCCACGATAACGACATCCACCCCCATCTGGCTGAGCGCCTGATGGTAATGCGCCGGGATACCGCTGTCGGTAATCACCCGATCAATACCGTTGATTTCACTGATCATGCAAAAACTCTTGCGGCCAAACTTACTGGAATCCGCAACCACCGTGACCTCCTGCGCCACCTGGCACATCACCTGGTTAAGGTGCGCTTCTCCCGGATGTGGCGTGGTGATCCCGGCTTCCAGACAAAATCCATCGACGCCCAAAAAGAGCTTATCAAACCGATACTGTCTGAGCTGATGTTCCGCCGAAGGGCCATACAGCGAGTAAACGCTTTGCCTGACATTTCCCCCCAGGATCATGACATCCACGCGTTCAAAATTGGCAAGTTCCCAGGCAATGTTAAGCGCATTGGTCATCACCACCAGATCGCGGCGGCTTTTCAGCAGCGGTGGAATAAGCGTGGTGGTCGAGCCGGAATCGAGAATCAATGTGTCGCCATCTTTCACAAAGCTGGCCGCTTTTTCCGCAATGCGCGATTTCACATCGCGATTCAGTCGGTCTTTGTCCTGTAAGGGACGATCGAGGGCAAAGTGTTGATTTAACACGGCTCCGCCATAGGAGCGCATGACGCAGCCTTTCTGCTCGAGATAACGTAAGTCATTGCGGATCGTGACGCTTGAGACGCCGAAATGCACACTCAGGGGTTCGACACGAACGCTGCCTTGATCGCATAACAGGTCAATTATTTGTTCGCGACGTCTTAAGTTATCCAGCATTGCTTTTGCTCCATTGCATATTGTTATGTTTTAGCGATTTATCGCTTTCGTTTTCTTTTAAATATATTAAATCAGAAGACTTAAGGCGAATTTGTGAACACGTCTACAGCGCGGATTTTGGCAAAAACACCTCGTTTTCTTTCGTTTTATCTAAACTGAAAATGGGAAAGGCGAAAGATCGAAAAGCGTGCAGGACAGGTGAGCGGGAGTCTGGGACGAAAAATCAGTGAAAAAACGAAAGCGGGTTCGTAAAAAACCCGCTGGCATTTTTCTTTTTGTTTAATTGAAGGACATCACAATTTTGAATTTTAACGACGCCGCCTAAACGATAATGACCTCAACGCCGCTGCGATGAAATTCCTTCAGGCTCTCTTCCGGGATACCTTCATCGACGATGATGGTATGAATACGCTGGGTATCAATAATTTTATGCAGGCTCGAGCGGTTAAATTTGCTGGAGTCGGTGACCACGATAATCCGTTCCGCCACTTCACACATCCGGCGATTCAGTCGGGCTTCGTCCTCGTTATGGGTACTGACGCCCCGCTCTAAATCAATGGCGTCGACGCCCAGGAACAGCATATCGAAGTGATAATTCTGCAACGATTGTTCGGCCTGATCGCCGTAAAACGACTGCGACTGCCGACGCAGATGACCACCGGTCATCAACAACTCCACGCCCTCCGCTTCCAGTAAGGCATTAGCGACGTTCATTCCGTTAGTCATCGCAATCACATCGGTATGCTGGCGCATCAGGCACGCAATCTCATACGTCGTCGTGCCGGAGTCCAGGATCACGCGGTGACCCGGTTTGATAAGCCCCACGGCCGCTTTGGCGATACTGCGTTTCACCGCCGTGTTCAGCGAACTTTTATCTTCGACGGAAGGCTCCGCGCCCGGGGTATTGCTGTCGCAAATCAACGCGCCGCCATAGGCGCGAACGGCGATCCCCTGCTTTTCCAGGAACGCCAGATCGTTGCGGATCGTCACCGTGGAAACGCCAAACAATCCCGAAAGATCGCTTACCTGCACGCTTCCTTGCTGCCGCAACCGCTGGATAATCTGCTCACGCCTTTCGCTGGTGCCTGACACTCGCTTGTCTCCAGAAGCATCGGTATTGCTCATAAGAAATCCTTTGGCTAATTCTTTCGTTTCATTTCGTTTCGCCTATTAACGCCTTTCTTTTGTCGGAATGCAAGCCGAAAAAAGCCGACAAGAAGGGCAAAAACGTCGGCTGAATGCTTTCATTATGTTTCTTTTGTGAAACAGATCGGAAAACTATTATCTTTCGTTTTATTTTTATAAGACCATGATGCAGTATCAATTGAAACAAAACGAAAGATTGCAAGTCGCAGTTACCTGATCTGGAGAGGAAAGTGAAACATCTGACTGATATGGTGGAGCAGCATAAACGAGGTAAGGCAAACGGAATTTACGCCGTTTGTTCCGCGCATCCGCTGGTACTGGAATCCGCAATACGTTACGCGCAGGCAAATCACTCGCCGCTGCTGATTGAAGCAACCTCGAATCAGGTTGACCAGTTTGGCGGTTACACCGGCATGACCCCAGCCGATTTTCGCCATTTTGTCTGCCAACTGGCCGACTCGCTTGATTTCCCTCAGGAGCAGTTGATTCTGGGGGGTGACCACCTTGGGCCCAACCGTTGGCAAAATCTGGCCGCAGAACCGGCAATGGCCCATGCCGACGAACTGATCAGAAGCTATGTCGCCGCCGGATTCAAAAAAATTCACCTTGATTGCAGCATGTCCTGCCAGGGCGATCCCGTGCCATTGACCGATGCCATCGTCGCGGAACGCGCCGCGCGTCTGGCGAAGGTAGCCGAAGAGACCTGCATCGCCCACTTTGGTGAGTCAGATCTCGTCTATGTGATTGGCACTGAAGTACCGGTACCGGGCGGTGCCCATGAGACGTTAACCGAACTGGCGGTCACCACGCCTGAAGCCGCGCGCACAACGCTGGAAGCCCATCGCCACGCCTTTGAAAAACAGGGACTCGACAATATGTGGTCGCGCATCATCGCGCTGGTGGTGCAACCCGGCGTTGAGTTCGATCATACCCACATCATTGATTATCAACCGCAGAAAGCCGTCGCGTTAAGCAAGATGGTTGAAGCCTATGACACGCTGGTCTTTGAAGCGCACTCCACGGATTATCAAACGCCGCAGTCACTGCGCCAGTTAGTGAAAGATCACTTTGCCATCCTGAAAGTCGGTCCGGCCCTAACCTTCGCCCTGCGCGAAGCGCTGTTCTCGCTGGCCGCTATCGAAGAAGAGTTGCTCCCGGCAAAAGCCTGTTCCGACCTGCGTCATGTCCTTGAGAGCGTCATGCTCGATCGTCCGGAATACTGGCAAAGCCACTACCACGGCGATGGCAACACCCGTCGTCTGGCACGCGGCTACAGCTATTCCGATCGTGTTCGTTACTACTGGCCGGACAGCCAGATTGATGACGCGTTTGAACGACTGGTGCGCAATCTGGCGGATGACCCGATTCCGCTGCCGCTCATTAGCCAGTATATGCCGTTACAGTACGTGAAAGTGCGCGAGGGAGATCTCAATGCCACACCGCGAGAACTCATCATCAACCACATTCAGGACATACTGCAGCAGTACCATGCCGCCTGCCAGGGCGTAACGTCCCAGAACGGATAACAAAAAAGAGGAATACGCTATGCCAAATATTGTACTCAGCCGTATCGACGAAAGGCTCATTCATGGTCAGGTCGGGGTGCAGTGGGTCGGATTTGCGGGGGCGAATCTGGTACTGGTCGCCAACGATGAGGTGGCGGAAGACACCGTGCAACAGAACCTGATGGAGATGGTGCTGGCGGAAGGGATTGCCGTGCGTTTCTGGTCACTGCAAAAAGTGATCGACAACATTCACCGCGCCGCTGACCGACAGAAGATTTTGCTGGTCTGCAAGTCCCCCACCGATTTCCTCAGGCTGGTCGAAGGTGGGGTTCCTGTGACACGGATCAACGTAGGAAATATGCACTACGCCAATGGCAAGCAGCAGATTGCCAAAACGGTCTCTGTCGACGCGACCGATATTACGGCGTTTAACGGCCTGAAAGCCGCCGGGGTGGAATGTTTCGTTCAGGGCGTTCCGACAGAACCCGCGCAGGATCTCTTTAAACTCATCTGAGGCCTTCACCATGGAAATTAGTCTGTTACAGGCTTTTGCATTAGGTATCCTCGCCTTTATTGCCGGCCTGGATATGTTCAACGGATTAACACACATGCACCGCCCGGTGGTGCTTGGGCCGCTGGTCGGCCTGATTCTGGGCGACTTGCATACCGGTATTTTAACCGGCGGTACGCTGGAGCTGGTGTGGATGGGGCTCGCACCGCTCGCGGGCGCACAACCGCCAAACGTCATTATCGGCACCATCGTGGGCACGACGTTCGCCATTACGACAGGGGTGAAACCGGATGTCGCCGTGGGCGTCGCCGTGCCGTTTGCCGTCGCAGTACAGATGGGGATTACGTTCCTGTTCTCCGTGATGTCTGGGGTGATGTCCCGCTGCGATCGCATGGCGGCGAATGCCGATACCGCCGGCATTGAACGGGTTAACTATCTGGCGTTACTGGCTCTGGGGATTTTCTATTTTCTGTGCGCGTTCCTGCCGATCTACTTCGGTGCAGAGCACGCGAAAACGGCCATTGATGTCCTGCCGGAACGTCTGATTGACGGTCTCGGCGTCGCAGGCGGCATCATGCCAGCCATCGGCTTTGCCGTACTGCTGAAAATCATGATGAAAAACGTCTATATCCCTTACTTTATCATCGGTTTCGTGGGGGCCGCCTGGCTCAAACTACCGGTACTGGCTATCGCCGCTGCCGCGCTGGCAATGGCGCTGATCGACCTGCTGCGTAAATCGCCAGAACCGACCCAACCTGAGGCCCAGAAAGAGGAATTCGAAGATGGCATCTAATCAACAAACTCTTCCGACTGTTTCCGACAGCGAAGAAACGCTGCTTTCCGGCGTAAACGAAAACATCTATGAAGATCAGAGCATTGGCGCCGAGCTGACCAAAAAAGATATCAACCGGGTCGCCTGGCGTTCCATGCTGTTGCAGGCGTCGTTTAACTACGAGCGTATGCAGGCTTCCGGTTGGTTGTACGGTCTACTGCCAGCGCTGAAAAAAATCCACACCAATAAACGCGACCTGGCGCGCGCCATGAAAGGCCACATGGGGTTCTTCAATACCCATCCCTTCCTGGTGACGTTTGTCATTGGCATCATCCTGGCGATGGAGCGCTCAAAGCAGGACGTTAACAGTATTCAGAGCACCAAAATTGCCGTTGGCGCACCGCTCGGCGGGATTGGTGATGCGATGTTCTGGCTGACACTCCTGCCTATTTGCGGCGGCATCGGGGCCAGTCTGGCCTTGCAGGGTTCCATCCTCGGCGCGGTGGTCTTTATTGTACTGTTTAACGTGGTCCATCTGGCTCTGCGTTTTGGCCTGGCGCACTATGCTTATCGTATGGGGGTCGCCGCTATTCCACTCATCAAGGCCAACACGAAGAAAGTGGGCCACGCGGCGTCTATCGTCGGGATGACGGTGATTGGCGCGCTCGTCGCGACCTATGTGCGCCTGAACACCACGCTCGAAATCAAGGCGGGTGATGCCGTCGTCAAGCTCCAGGCTGACGTTATCGATAAGCTGATGCCCGCTTTTTTACCGCTGGTCTATACCCTGACGATGTTCTGGTTGGTCCGTCGCGGCTGGAGTCCGCTGCGCCTCATCGGTATCACCGTGGTGCTGGGTGTCGTCGGCAAGTTCTGTCACTTCCTGTAAAGCAAAGAGGTTTTCGATGTTAGGTATTATTTTGACGGGGCACGGTGGGTTTGCCAGCGGTATGGAAAAAGCGATGAAACAGATCCTTGGCGAGCAGTCGCAGTTTATCGCCATCGATTTTCCGGAAACGTCCACTACCGCGCTGCTCACCTCGCAGCTTGAGCAGGCGATTGAACAACTGGACGGCGAGGAAGATATCGTTTTCCTGACCGACCTGCTCGGCGGCACACCGTTTCGCGTCGCCTCAACGCTTGCGATGCTGAAACCCGGCCGGGAGGTGATCACCGGCACTAACCTGCAACTGCTGCTGGAAATGGTGCTGGATCGCGAAGGGCTCAGCAGCGAAGCATTTCGAGTGCAGGCGCTGGAGTGCGGGCATCGCGGTCTGACAAGCCTGGTGGATGAACTGGGCCGCTGCCGCGAGGAGCACCCCATCGAGGAAGGAATATGACGCAGGTTTTGCGCGCCAGACGCCTGCTCACCGAGCAGGGCTGGCGGGACGATCACCAGTTGCGCGTTGAAGAAGGTGTCATCACGGCCATCGAACCGATTCCGGCAGGCGTCACCGCGCGCGATGCCGAGCTACTGTGTCCCGCCTATATCGACATTCACGTCCACGGTGGCGCGGGGGTCGATGTGATGGACGATGAACCGGATGCGCTCGATAAGCTGGCGATGCACAAAGCACGTGAAGGGGTTGCCAGTTGGCTCCCCACCACCGTCACCGCGCCGCTAAAGACGATTCACCGCGCGCTGGAGCGTATTGCTCAGCGCTATCACTGCGGTGGACCTGGCGCACAGGTGCTGGGAAGCTACCTGGAAGGGCCGTACTTCACGCCGCAGAATAAAGGCGCCCATCCCCCGGAGCTGTTTCGGGAACTGGACCTTGCGGAGCTGGATGAACTGATCGCCATTTCACGACAGACCCTGCGCGTGGTGGCGCTGGCACCGGAAAAACCGGGGGCATTGCAGGCGATTCGCCATCTCAGGCAACAGGGTGTGCGGGTGATGCTGGGACATAGCGCGGCAAGCTGGGCGCAAACCCGTGCCGCCTTTGACGCGGGCGCGGATGGACTTGTGCACTGCTACAACGGCATGACCGGGCTTCATCACCGGGAGCCCGGGATGGTCGGCGCAGGACTCACCGATCCCCGTGCGTGGCTGGAACTTATTGCCGATGGACACCACGTCCATCCGGCGGCCATGAAGCTCTGTTGCTGCTGTGCAAAAGAGAGGCTGGTGTTGATAACCGATGCGATGCAGGCCGCCGGTATGCCCGACGGAAACTACACGCTGTGCGGTGAACAGGTCGAAATGCACGGAGGAATCGTGCGAACGGCATCCGGTGGACTGGCGGGCAGCACGCTATCGGTTGATGCGGCAGTGCGCAATATGGTCGAACTGACAGGGACAGCCCCCGAGGATGCTATCCATATGGCTTCGCTTCATCCAGCGCGTCTGCTGGGGATCGACAGCCACCTGGGATCGTTAGCCCCAGGCAAACGCGCCAGCGCGATCGCCCTCGACGGCGGACTGCATTTACACCAGATTTGGATTCAGGGTCAGATCCTCCCCCTTTGACCCTTTTTTTCCTCTCAGGCCTTCGATCATGAATCGCGAGGCCTTTCTTTTCCTTTCGATTAAGAAAACCCGTACTCCAGAGAGATAACGGGGAATCTTTACTAATCAGTAAGATAAAAAACCTCTCCGTACAATTGATCACACTTTTCGTTTTATTTCATTTTGCATTGTTGAACTTTCGATTTCTTTCCTATAAATTTTAATCAATCGATCATGTGAACAAGTGAAACGAAACGAAAGATAGCGACATTTTGCCAGCGTCTGATGTGGAATTCACAAGACTAAGGACTTACGTTATGCCAGAAACCTATACCCCTGCTGCTGCAACAACCGGAACCTGGACTGAAGAAGAGATCCGCCAGCAGCCTGCCAGTTGGATCCGCTCGCTGACGAACATCGACGCGATTCGTACCGCGATCGACAATTTTCTCGCGCCACTGCTGCGTAAAGACGATCTGCGGATCGTCCTGACCGGGGCAGGCACCTCGGCATTCATTGGTGAGATAATCGCTCCCTGGCTTGCCAGCCACACCGGGCAAAACATCAGCGCAGTACCGACCACCGATCTGGTCACCAATCCGATGGATTATCTGAATCCGGCGCATCCGCTGCTGCTGGTTTCGTTTGCCCGTTCCGGCAACAGCCCGGAAAGCGTTGCCGCAGTGGAGCTTGCAAATCAGTTCGTCCCTGAGTGCTACCACCTTTCGATCACCTGCAATGAAGCGGGCAGCCTGTACCAGAACGCCGCGGCGAGCGATAACGCCTTTGCCCTGCTGATGCCGACAGAAACGCACGATCGCGGTTTTGCGATGACCAGCAGTATTACCACCATGATGGCCAGTTGCCTGGCGGTGTTCGCACCGAAACTCATCAACAGCCGGACCTTCCGCGATGTTGCGGATCGCTGTCAGACGATCCTGTCGTCACTGGGTGATTTCAGCCACGGCGTGTTTGGCAATGGCGCCTGGAAACGGATCGTCTATCTCGGCAGCGGCGGATTACAGGGTGCTGCGCGTGAATCGGCCCTGAAAGTACTTGAGCTGACCGCCGGTAAGCTGGCCGCGTTTTACGACTCGCCAACCGGCTTCCGCCACGGCCCGAAATCACTGGTGGATAACGAAACGCTGATCGTGGTGTACATCTCCAGCCACCCTTACACACGGCAGTACGATCTCGATCTGCTGGCGGAGTTACGCCGCGATGGTCAGGCAATGCGCGTTGTTGCGATTGCGGCCGAAAGCGATTCGATCATCGAAGCTGGCCCGCACATTCTGCTGCCACCCGCGCGTCATTTTATCGATAGCGAACTGGCATTCTGCTACCTGATGTATGCCCAGGTCTTTGCGCTCACCCAGTCCATTAATGTCGGTAATACGCCGGATACCCCTTCCCGCAGCGGTACAGTCAACCGCGTCGTGCAGGGCGTCGTTATTCACCCGTGGCAGGCCTAAGAGGATCCGATCATGAGCATCATTTCCACGAAGTATCTCCTGCAGGATGCCCAGGCAAAAGGCTACGCTGTACCGGCCTTCAACATCCATAATGCTGAGACTATCCAGGCGATCCTCGAAGTGTGTAGCGAAATGCAATCACCGGTGATCCTCGCCGGTACGCCTGGCACCTTTAAACATATCGCGCTGGAAGAGCTTTACGCGCTGTGCACCGCCTACTCCACCACCTACGGCATGCCGCTGGCGCTGCATCTCGATCATCATGAATCGCTGGACGACATTCGCCATAAAGTGAACGCCGGGGTACGCAGCGCCATGATCGACGGCAGCCATTTCCCGTTTGAGGAAAACGTGAAGCTGGTGAAATCGGTGGTGGATTTTTGCCACGCCCGCGATTGCAGCGTAGAAGCAGAACTGGGACGACTGGGTGGCGTCGAAGACGACATGAGCGTTGATGCAGAAAGCGCCTTTCTGACCGATCCGCAGGAGGCCAAACGCTTTGTTGAGCTGACCGGCGTCGACAGCCTTGCTGTCGCTATCGGCACCGCACACGGCCTCTACACCAAAAAACCGAAAATCGATTTCCAGCGCCTGGCTGAAATCCGTGCAGTGGTGGATATTCCGCTGGTGCTGCACGGCGCGAGCGATGTGCCTGACGAGTATGTACGCCGCACGATTGAACTGGGCGTCTGTAAGGTTAACGTCGCCACCGAACTGAAAATTGCCTTCGCCGATGCCGTGAAAGCGTGGTTTGCTGACAACCCACAGGGCAACGATCCGCGCTATTACATGCGTGTCGGTATGGATGCAATGAAAGAGGTCGTGAGAAGTAAAATCACGGTTTGCGGTTCAGCCAACAAATTAGTGGCTGATTCCGATTTAACTTAAAAACATACTGTTTCAACATTATATTCAGAAGCGTTATCTGATTAATATCAGGTAGCGCTTTCTGACCAGATAGCGGGGGAGAATAACGAGATTACATCACGCTGAATAAATTCATGAATGCGATATGTAACAATAATATATTTCAACAAGTTCTGTCATTCTATTATTTTATGGTGAGGATTTAAGAATGGGTAGTCCAAATATCCTGTTAACGCGTATTGATAACCGACTGGTGCATGGTCAGGTGGGTGTCACCTGGACATCGACAATCGGAGCCAATCTGCTGGTTGTCGTGGATGATGATGTCGCTCAGGATGAGATTCAGCAGAAATTAATGGGCATCACCGCAGAAACCTACGGTTTCGGCATCCGTTTCTTTTCTATAGAAAAAACCATCAATGTCATCGGTAAGGCCGCGCCGCACCAGAAGATATTCCTGATTTGCCGCACCCCGCAAACGGTCAGAAAACTGCTCGAAGGCGGTATCACGCTCAACGACGTGAATGTCGGCAATATGCACTTCTCGGAAGGCAAAAAGCAGATCAGCAGCAAGGTTTATGTCAATGAGCAGGATCTTCAGGACCTGCAGTTCATTAAGAAACACGGCGTAAACATTTTTATTCAGGATGTCCCTGGCGATCAAAAAGAAGCGATCCCGGAGTAAATAACAAGCCAATGTTTTCATATTAAAGGGACTTATTTATATGAGGTGTCAAAATGCATGAAATAACACTTTTACAAGGGATATCCCTTGCTGCATTAGTCTTCTTTCTGGGAATCGATTTTTGGCTGGAAGCCCTATTCTTATTCAGACCGATAATTGTCTGTACGCTCACTGGCGCCATTCTTGGCGACATTCATATTGGTTTGATCACCGGCGGTCTGACCGAGCTGGCTTTTGCCGGTCTGACGCCCGCTGGTGGCGTACAACCGCCAAACCCCATCATGGCGGGGCTGATGACCACGGTGATCGCCTGGTCTACCGGCGTGGATGCCAAAACCGCCATCGGCCTCGGCTTGCCGTTCAGCCTGCTGATGCAATATGTGATTCTGTTCTTCTATTCCGCCTTCTCCCTGTTTATGTCCAGGGCCGACAACTGCGCTAAAGAAGCCAACACCCGCGCATTTGCCCGTCTGAACTGGCTGACAACGCTGATTGTCGCCTGCTCATACGCCATTATTGCGTTTCTGTGTACCTATCTGGCGCAAGGTGCCATGCAGGCGCTGGTGAAAGCCATGCCGGCCTGGCTTACTCATGGTTTCGAAGTCGCGGGCGGTATTCTGCCTGCCGTCGGTTTTGGTCTGCTGCTGCGCGTGATGTTCAAAGCGCAGTACATTCCTTACCTGATCGCTGGCTTCCTCTTTGTGTGCTACATCCAGGTCAACAACCTGCTCCCGGTCGCCGTCCTCGGCGCGGGTTTCGCCGTGTACGAATTTTTCAATGCCAAAGCTAAACAGCAGGCACAACCCCAGCCTGTCGCCCGTAAAAATGATGATGAAGAGGATTACAGCAATGGGATCTGAAATCAGTAAAAAAGACATTACCCGTCTCGGCTTCCGCTCTTCCCTTCTTCAGGCGAGCTTTAACTATGAAAGGATGCAGGCGGGCGGCTTTACCTGGGCGATGCTGCCGATTCTGAAAAAAATCTATAAAGATGATAAGCCGGGCCTGAGTGCGGCCATGAAAGATCATCTGGAATTTATCAATACCCACCCGAACCTCGTCGGTTTCCTGATGGGCTTGCTTATCTCAATGGAAGAGAAAGGAGAAAACCGCGACACCATTAAAGGTCTGAAAGTGGCGCTGTTTGGCCCCATCGCCGGGATTGGCGATGCTATTTTCTGGTTCACCTTGCTGCCGATTATGGCGGGGATTTGTTCCTCTTTCGCCAGCCAGGGCAACTTACTGGGGCCGATTCTGTTCTTCGCCGTCTATCTGATGATCTTTTTCCTGCGCGTCGGCTGGACTCACGTCGGTTATTCGGTCGGGGTAAAAGCCATTGATAAGGTGAGGGAAAACTCGCAGATGATCGCCCGTTCGGCGACGATCCTCGGGATCACGGTGATTGGCGGTCTGATCGCCTCCTATGTCCATATTGATGTCGTGACCTCTTTCGCCATCGACAGTACGCACAACGTGGCCCTGCAAAAGGACTTCTTTGATAAGGTCTTCCCGAACATTTTACCGATGGGCTACACGCTGCTGATGTACTACCTGCTGCGGGTGAAAAAAGCGCATCCGGTATTGTTAATCGGCGTCACCTTTGTGCTTTCTATCGTCTCTTCCGCACTGGGCATTTTGTAAACCGAACGGGCGCGACGGTACGTGCGCCCCTCGTCAAAAGGATGACTGACAAATGCAATGCATACAGTACTGCGACCATTATGACGCACTCAGCGATCGCGCCAGCGAACGGTTAATTCAGGTCATACAGGACAAACCTGACGCGACGATCTGCCTGGCGACCGGCGCGACACCTGAACTGACCTATCGTTTCTTTGTCGAGAAAATACAGCAGCATCACGTTGATATCCGCAACGTGACCTTCGTGAAGCTCGATGAGTGGGTGGGGATTCCCTTACACGCGCCGGGTACCTGTGAATCCTTCCTGCAACAGCACATCGTGCAGCCGCTTGGTCTGCGCCCGGAACAGCTGATCGGTTTTCAGTCGGAAAATATCGACGAGGCAGAGTGCGAGCGCGTGACGGATTTGATTGCCAGTCGCGGTGGTCTCGATTTATGCGTATTGGGCATCGGCAAAAATGGTCATCTGGGGCTGAACGAACCGGGGACCGCGCTGGAACCGTTTTGCCATATCAGCAGGCTTGATGAACAAACGCGTCACCACGACATGCTTAAATCGGCCGGTCGTCCGGTGACGCACGGTATCACGCTGGGCCTGAAGGAGATCCTCAATGCAAAGGAAATTTTGCTGCTGATTGCCGGAGAAGGAAAACAGGCTGCTGTCGAAAAATACCTGACCACTGCCGTGACGACCGCCATTCCAGCCTCATTTTTATGGCTGCATGACAATACAACATGTTTACTGGATGGTTCGCGTTATTCAGATCGGTAACACCCCATCTCATCTGGCACGCTGCAGTTTTTCTTTTGCTGCAGCGTGTTTCCAGGATTACCCCTGCTGCTCCAGCGCATATTTGTACAGCGCGTTCTTTTTCACGCCGTGGATTTCCGCCGCCAGCGCCGCGGCTTTCTTCAGCGGCAACTCGGCCTGTAACAACCCGAGGGTGCGCAGGGCATCGGCAGGCAGGTCGTCCTCCTGCGCTTTGTGCCCTTCCACAATCAGCACCATTTCGCCTTTACGCCGATTTTCGTCCTCTTTAACCCACGCCAGCAGTTCACCCACCGGTGCGCCGTGAATCGTCTCCCAGGTTTTGGTCAGTTCACGCGCCAGCACCACATAGCGGGATTCGCCCCACACCGCGACCATATCTTCCAGACTGTCCAGCAGGCGATGCGTGGATTCATAGAAAATCAGCGTGCGCGGTTCAGTTTCGATAGCTTTCAGCGCGTCACGACGTCCTTTTGATTTCGCGGGTAAAAAGCCTTCATAGCAGAAGCGATCGGACGGCAACCCCGCCGCGCTTAAGGCGGTAATCGCCGCACAGGGCCCCGGCAACGGCACGACACGGATACCCTGCTCACGGCAGATGCGTACCAGGTGGTAACCCGGATCGTTGATCAGCGGCGTCCCGGCATCGGAGACCAGCGCGATGTTCTGCCCTTCTTTCAACTTCGCCACCAGCGTTTCTGCTTTTTGCTGCTCGTTATGATCGTGCAGGGCGAACAATCGGGCATTAATCGCGAAATGCTGCAATAATAATCCGGTATGGCGAGTATCTTCAGCGGCAATTAAATCAACAGCTTGTAACACTTCGAGCGCACGCTGGGTAATATCAGACAAATTCCCGATAGGAGTAGGTACAATAAAGAGTTGGCCGCGAGAATTATCCGCCGATTCGTGTTGTGTCATTGTGTCGTCCGTATTGCCGATTTAATATTGAGCACTGCGTATAAAAAATATCACTGGATACAGTATGGTACCCTTAACATTCTCTCGTTTAAAAGCCGCGCGCTGTCTGCCCATCGTTCTGGCAGCCCTGATTTTCGCCGGCTGTGGCACCCAGGCGCCCGATCAGAGCACTGCCCATATGCAGGGCACAGCGCAAGCTGATTCCGGCTTTTATCTGCAACAGATGCAGCAAAGCGCAAATGATAGCAAGACCAACTGGCAATTACTCGCCATTCGTGCGCTGCTGAAAGAAGGCAAAAGCCAGCAGGCTATCGAACTGTTTAACCAACTGCCGCAGGATCTGAATGATACCCAGCGTCGGGAACAGTCGCTGCTGTCGGCAGAAATAAAAATCGCCCAGCAGGATTATGCGGGCGCACTCAAGGCGTTGGGCAATATTGACGTTGCCGCACTGGATAAAAACCAGCAAATCCGCTTCTGGCAAATGGGCATCGCCGCTGAGCAAGGTCGTCCTTCTCTGGCCCTGCTTCGCGCCCTGATTGCGCAGGAACCGCTGCTTGACGCGAAAGAGAAACAAGCCAACATCGACGCCACCTGGCAAGCGTTGTCTGCCATGACGCAGGAGCAAGCTCAGGCGTTGGTTATCAATGCCGATGAAAACGTGTTGCAGGGCTGGCTGGATCTGCAACGTGTCTGGTTTGATAACCGTAGCGATCCGGACATGATGAAAGCGGGCATTGCCGACTGGCAAAAGCGCTATCCGCAAAATCCGGGAGCAAAACTGCTGCCAACCCAACTGGTCAACGTGCAGAGCTTTAAACCCGCCTCGACCAGTAAAATCGCCCTGCTGCTGCCGCTGAACGGTCAGGCTGCCGTATTTGGTCGCACCATTCAACAGGGCTTTGAAGCAGCCAAAAATCTTGGTACGCAGCCTGTCGACGCGCAGCCCGCCGCACAACCGGCTCCGGTCGCAGCCCCTACGCCGGCGGATCCACAGCCGCAGGCGACCGATGGCGTCGCCAGTCCTTCCCAGGCTTCGGTGAGCGATTTGACCCACGACGAGCAGGCCGAACAGCCCGCGCCGGTCAGCGCACCGCAGGCAACGCCTGCGCAGCCAGCCACCGCAAGCGCGGCGGCAAATCCTTCCGCTGAGCTGAAAATTTATGACACCAGCGCACAACCGCTCGATCAGATCCTGACGCAGGTTCAGCAGGACGGCGCGAGTATCGTGGTCGGTCCGCTGCTGAAAAACAACGTCGACGAACTGCTTAAAAGCAACACCCCGTTGAACGTGCTGGCGCTTAACCAGCCGGAATCGGTGCAGAGCCGCGCAAACATCTGCTACTTCGCCCTCTCACCGGAAGATGAAGCGCGTGATGCGGCGCGCCATATCCGTGAACAGGGCAAACAGTCGCCACTGCTGCTGATCCCGCGTAGCGCGCTTGGCGATCGTGTTGCTAACGCCTTTGCCCAGGAGTGGCAAAAACTGGGTGGCGCGACGGTGCTGCAACAGAAATTTGGCTCGACGGCGGAACTGCGCATGGGCGTCAACGGCGGTTCCGGGATAGCGTTAACCGGTAGCCCGATCGCTGCCAGCACACCATCTCAACCCGGCGTCACTATTGGCAATTTAACCATTCCGGCGCCGCCAACGGATGCGCAAATCAGCGGTAACGGTGGTCGCGTGGATGCCGTGTATATTCTGGCGACACCCAATGAGATCGCCTTCATCAAGCCGATGATCGCCATGCGCAATGGCAGCCAGAGCGGTGCAACGCTGTACGCCAGTTCACGTAGCGCGCAGGGAACTGCCGGTCCTGACTTCCGTCTGGAAATGGATGGCCTGCAATACAGCGAGATCCCGATGCTGGCGGGCGCGAACCCGTCGCTGATGCAACAGGCGCTCGGCGCCGTGCATAACGACTACTCGCTGGCGCGCATGTATGCGATGGGCGTGGACGCCTGGTCGCTGGCGAACCATTTCTCCCAGATGCGTCAGGTGCAGGGCTTCGAAATTAATGGGAATACCGGCGCGCTGACCGCCAGTCAGGACTGTGTGATTAACAGGAAGTTATCATGGCTCCAGTACCAACAAGGGCAGATTGTCCCCGCCAGTTAACGAGCAAACAGGCCGGTGACGCGTGGGAAACCACCGCGCGTCGCTGGCTGGAGCGCAAGGGACTGCATTTTATCGCCGCCAACGTGCATGAACGCGGCGGCGAAATTGATCTGATTATGCGTGATGGCAAGACGACCGTCTTTATTGAGGTCCGCTACCGACGCTCTACCACGTTCGGTGGCGCCGCTGCCAGTGTGACGCGCAGCAAGCAACGTAAATTATTACAAGCTGCCCGCTTGTGGCTCGCGCGCCACAATGGGAGTTTTGATACTGTGGATTGCCGGTTCGATGTGTTAGCCTTCACCGGAAATGATGTTGAGTGGTTCAGGAATGCCTTTACTGACTGCTCATAATTGAAGATTCAGAGCAGACCCATTGGGCAAATAAAATAGCCTAATGGGTCAACTCTTAAGGATTAGCGTGTTAGACAGAATTAAAGTCTGCTTTACCGAAAGCATTCAAACTCAAATTGCAGCAGCAGAAGCCCTTCCGGATGCTATCTCTCGCGCCGCCGTGACGCTGGTTCATTCACTGCTTAATGGCAACAAAATTCTCTGTTGTGGTAATGGGACATCCGCTGCCAACGCACAGCATTTTGCTGCCAGCATGATCAACCGCTTTGAGACAGAACGCCCCAGTTTACCTGCGATTGCACTAAATACGGATAATGTGGTCTTAACAGCGATTGCTAACGACCGTCTGCATGACGAAGTGTATGCAAAACAGGTTCGGGCGTTGGGTCATGCGGGCGATGTCTTACTGGCCATCTCGACGCGCGGCAACAGCCGCGATATCGTTAAGGCCGTGGAAGCAGCGGTCACGCGAGACATGACGATTGTAGCACTGACCGGGTATGACGGCGGTGAACTGGCTGGATTATTAGGGCCACAGGATGTAGAGATCCGCATCCCTTCGCACCACAGCGCACGCATTCAGGAAATGCATATGCTAACGGTAAACTGCCTGTGCGATCTGATCGATAACACGCTTTTCCCCCACCAGGATGATTAAGGAGTACACATGAAGGCTTTATCGCCAATCGCAGTCCTTATTTCTGCTCTGCTATTGCAAGGTTGTGTGGCCGCCGCGGTTGTCGGTACCGCCGCCGTTGGCACCAAAGCAGCAACAGACCCACGTAGCGTAGGCACTCAGGTGGACGATGGAACCCTGGAAGTGCGCGTCAACAGTGCGCTGTCGAAAGATGCGCAGATCAAGAAAGAAGCCCGCATTAACGTGACGGCTTATCAGGGTAAAGTATTGCTGGTCGGTCAGTCGCCGAATAGCGAACTTCCTTCACGCGCCAAACAGATTGCAATGGGCGTCGATGGAACCACCGAAGTCTATAACGAGATCCGTCAGGGCCAGCCGATTGGCATGGGCACCGCGTCAAACGACACCTGGATCACCACTAAAGTGCGCTCTCAGTTGCTGACCAGCGACCAGGTTAAATCATCAAACGTGAAAGTGACGACCGAAAACGGCGAAGTGTTCCTGTTGGGTCTGGTGACCGAACGTGAAGCGAAAGCGGCTGCGGATATCGCCAGCCGGGTTAGCGGCGTGACGCGCGTCACCACGGCATTTACCTTCATCAAGTAATCCCCGTAGGCCTGATTAGACGCTTTTGCGTCGTCATCAGGCCGAATTTGCCGGATGGCGGCGTGACCGCCTTACCCGGCCTACAGAGTGTATTATCGTAGGTCGGGCAAGCGAAGCGCCCCCGGCATTCCTGTTTATATCAACGCAAGACTTCCCACTATCACGCCCGAGATGACCACCAGCACCGCCGTTAACCACAGCGCTTTTGCCGGGAACGCTTTACGCAGCATAATCAGCGACGGCAAGCTGACGGCGGGTAATGTCATCAACAGTGCAAGCGCGGGTGCTGTCCCCATCCCTGCCAGCATCATCGTCTGCACAATCGGGATTTCTGCCGCCGTCGGGATCACAAACAGACAGCCGGCCACCGCTAGCGCAACCACCCACAACAGGCTGTTATCAATCGCCCCATCCGCATGTGGAAACAGCCAGACGCGCGCAGCACCCAGGACCAGCACCGCCAGGATGTAGACCGGAATGGTGCTCCAGAACAGCGTCCACAGCGCGCGGCCCCAACGGACAAAGAACCCATCCTGCGCGTCCGGTTGCGTGATTTCCACTGGCAACTCAGTCTGCGCAGACTCTTTCACCCATTTTTGCACCAGCGTCGCCACCACCAGCACCATTGCCAGCCCGGCGACCAGACGGATCGCCGCGAAATGCCAGCCGAGGACAAAGCCCATAAACACCAGCGTCGCCGGGTTTAACAACGGATTTCCCATCCAGAATGCCAGCGCCCCACCCATCGAAACCTGCTGGCGACGCATCCCCGCCGCCACGGGTGCGGCACAGCAGGTGCACATCATGCCAGGCAGAGAGAAAAGCGTGCCGAACAGCGTGCCGCGAAAACGCGTTTGCCCAAGCGTACGTAACAACCAGTCGCGCGGGATCAGAACCTGAATCAGCGAACCGAGGATCACCCCCAGTACCGCTGCCTTCCAGACCGCAATGAAATAGACCATTGCATAGTCCCAGGCCGCCTGCCACGGGTTCGCATCCGCCTGTGCCAGAATGGATTTACCAATACTGTGAGTTTCTGCGGCAGTGAAGGCTTTCCCGTAATAAGGCTGCCATTTCACATACCAGAGACCGACGATGACGACGAGAAAGAAAAGAGCGGGCTTCCACCATTGAAACGGTGTTGCCGCCTGAGATGAAGACTGACCAGCCATAGCATTCCCCAGGGCGTTTGAGAGTAATAAGCCGGGAATATACGCCTTTGGGAAATGTTTGGAAATGCTAAATTGGCCGGGTGAATTGTCAGGCGGCCCTCTCCCGCAGCCGGGACGAGGTCAGGATCGTTACACCTTCATGTTCAGGCGCCAGCGCGTCTGCCAGCATCGCGCGCGCCACGTCCCGCGCATCAATCGACTTCCAGTTGCCGGGCAGCAGCCGGAATAACGGCGCAAAAAGGGTTTCGCTGAACCGCTGTCTGGCGCGGTCGCCGAGCAGCATCGACGGGCGCGCAATCGTCAGCTTTGGCCACGCCTGCGCAATCAGCGCCTCTTCCATCTCCCCTTTTACACGGTTGTAGAAAAACGGCGAGTGGGCGTTGGCCCCCATCGAACTCACCACCAGCATATGCTGCGCGCCCAGACGGCGGCCGGTCAAGGCGGTGTCGACCACCAGCGTATAGTCGGCATGAATAAACGCCTCTTTGCTGCCGGCTTCGCGCCGGGTCGTGCCCAGACAGCAAAAAACGATATCGACAGGATCGGTGACCTGCGCCAGCGCATCGCTCAGTTGCGGATCGTGAGGATTATAGACGCCAGGCATGTCTGCCAGCGGACGTCGCGTTGGTGCGGCAATCGAATGGATCTTCGGTTCATTAAGCAGCATCCGCAGCAAATGCCCGCCAACCAACCCGGTCGCCCCGGTAATCAGTACCTGACTCATCGCCTTCTCCTCGTCCTGGACTCTTCTAACTATACAACACCGAGTGCGTCGCGCACCCACACCAACTTTTTGCCAAAACCCAGAGTGTTGTCGGTGAATTTGAGTTCATCCAGGCGGATTTCCCATACCGGCGCGGACAACATTCTGGCGACCGGGAAGCGGCGAAGATAGGCCTGTCGCGCCGCGTCGCTCTCTTCTCCTGCCAGTAGACGGATCTCGCCTTTAAACTGCACGCCGCGAATCAAGGCGACCGTTTTTGGTTGACCGTTGACGGTTCCGGCAACGGGTGCTCGCGGGCCTGACATCTGCGCATGACGCGTTTTCTCTTCCGTCAGCAGATAAAAAACCACTTTTTTGGCGTCGAAGAGATAAAACGCATTTGCACACCACAGTTCGCCTTCGTGATGCACGCACCAGGTCACAACGTGTTGTTTTGTCAGCCAACGACCGATCGCAGTGAGTGTTTCCATCTCGGTTCTCTTTTATACTGGATGCCAGAAACGTAACACGCCGAAGGCTATGATGACACCCTGGTATCTTTATCTGATCCGCACCGCCGACAATGCCCTGTATACCGGTATCACGACCGACGTGGCTCGCCGCTACCAGCAGCATCAATGTGGCAAAGGCGCGAAGGCGCTACGCGGAAAAGGGGAGTTGACGCTGGCGTTTTCCGCACCGGTTGGCGATCGCTCACTGGCGCTACGCGCAGAATACCGGGTCAAAAAACTCACCAAGCAGCAGAAAGAACGACTCGTCGCGGAAGGCGAAGGGTTTGCAGCGTTACTGAACGATCTGCAAACCCCGGCGCTTAAAAACGATTAAAGTGATCGTGATACTCGACCAGTCCCGTGACGCCGCTTAGCGCGTCTTCCGCTAAACGATGCACCTGGAACGCGCTTTCGGTGCCCGGCCAGCGGCAATGCAGATCGTAATGGGCGGCCAGTTCGAAACCAAAGCGGCTGTACAGTGCCGGATCGCCCAGGGTGACCACAGCGGCATAGCCAAATTCGTTGAGTGAATCCAGCCCTTCATAGACCAGCTGGCGCGCCAGACCTTGACCACGGTAGCTTTCATCGACAGCCAGCGGCGCCATGCCGACCCACTGCAGATCTTCGCCCTGCACATCGACGGGGCTGAATGCCACGTAACCCACCACCTGACCTTCATCGTCGGTGGCGACCAGACCGAGCGTCAGAAAACCATCTTCACGCAGGGAATGTACCAGCTTCGCTTCCGCATCGCTTTCGAATGAACGACGCAGCAGGGCATCAATACCGGGTGCGTCAATGGGAATTTCTACTCGAATCAGCATGGTTCACCTACCGATGTCTGTTTGGTTTCTGGCGAGTATTTCATGCCCGCCTCAACAAAATCCGCCAGTTGCAGCAGCATGACGCGCAACGCTTTGGGCATCTGCTCCAGCTCAATGGCATCCATCAGGTTCTTCACATACAACCCTAACTCCGTATCCCCTTCGATCACCAGACGGCGCTGGAAGAAGAGCGTATCCGGATCCTGCTTACGCGCGACGATCATCAGCAGATCGCTGGCGTCAGCGCTAAAACTCACGTCGGCTTGCGCATCCTTGCTGACGATCAGTTTGTCATTCTCAACTGAGGTATACCACTTCAGGCCGATATCACGAACCGTAATGCTTAGCCAACGGCCTTCAAGGAACTCCAGCTCCCCGTCAGCCAGGGCCTGGCGAAACTGCCAGCTCAGGACCTGTTCCAGAACCTGGCGCTGCAGTGCAAAGGGCGTCAGTTTAACTGGCACACTCATCAGAGACGGACCGAAATGTACTAAGCGTGAACGCAGCTTATCTAACACGAGCTTTACTCCCTGTTTCAATTATCCTGCTATTTTGCCATATCAGATAAACGACATAGCGGCGTAAATCAACAATTGCGTACGAAATCCCTACCTCTTTATTACTGATATCAATACGACTTTAACTGCCTTAAATCAAAAATTGTCGCAGCAAGGTTAACTAAAATCCTTGTTCGTTAACAATTATGCGTCCCAGGCGGCGCAATCTTCAGGATAAATTATGGAGCTGCTCTGCCCTGCCGGAAATCTCCCGGCGCTTAAGGCGGCCATCGAAAACGGCGCTGATGCCGTTTATATCGGGCTTAAAGATGATACCAACGCCCGTCACTTCGCCGGCCTTAACTTTACCGAGAAGAAATTGCAGGAAGCGGTGAGTTTTGTCCATCAACACCGCCGAAAATTGCACATCGCCATTAACACGTTTGCGCATCCCGATGGCTATGCCCGCTGGCAGCGTGCGGTGGATATGGCCGCGCAATTGGGGGCGGATGCGCTGATCCTCGCCGATCTCGCTATGCTCGAGTATGCCGCAGTTCGTTACCCGCATATTGAGCGCCATGTCTCTGTTCAGGCCTCGGCGACCAATGAAGAAGCGATCAACTTTTATCATCGCAATTTTGATGTTGCTCGCGTCGTCCTGCCGCGCGTGCTCTCAATCCATCAGGTGAAACAGCTTGCCCGCGTGACGCCGGTGCCGCTGGAGGTTTTTGCTTTCGGCAGTCTGTGCATTATGGCCGAAGGCCGCTGTTATCTCTCGTCCTATTTGACTGGTGAATCACCCAATACGGTAGGGGCCTGCTCTCCTGCCCGTTTTGTGCGCTGGCAGCAGACGCCGCAGGGGCTGGAATCACGCCTGAATGAAGTCTTGATCGACCGCTATCAGGACGGGGAAAACGCCGGTTATCCGACGCTGTGTAAAGGTCGCTATCTGGTCGACGGTGAGCGTTACCACGCGCTGGAAGAACCCACCAGCCTGAACACGCTGGAACTGCTACCAGAACTGCTGGCAGCGAATATTGCCTCAGTGAAAATCGAAGGCCGTCAGCGCAGTCCGGCCTATGTCAGCCAGGTCGCGAAAGTATGGCGTCAGGCGATCGACCGCTGCATAGCCGACCCGCAGAACTATGCGCCGCAGGCCGTCTGGATGGAGACGCTCGGCGCGATGTCCGAAGGCACTCAGACGACGCTTGGCGCCTATCACCGTAAATGGCAGTGAGAGAAGCAATGAAATATTCCTTAGGGCCGGTGCTTTACTACTGGCCGAAAGAGACGCTGGAAGACTTTTATCAGCAGGCCGCCACCAGTAGCGCGGATGTTATCTATCTCGGCGAAGCGGTGTGCAGCAAACGCCGCGCCACCAAAGTCGGTGACTGGCTGGATATGGCGAAATCGCTCGCCGGTAGCGGTAAGCAGGTGGTGCTTTCGACGCTGGCGCTGGTGCAGGCCTCTTCTGAGCTGAATGAGCTGAAGCGCTATGTCGAAAACGGCGACTTTCTGCTGGAGGCCAGCGATCTTGGCGTGGTGAACATGTGCGCCGACCGCAAGCTACCGTTTGTCGCCGGACACGCGCTGAACTGCTACAACGCTGTCACGCTGCGCCTGCTACTCAAACAGGGGATGGTGCGCTGGTGCATGCCGGTGGAGCTTTCCCGCGACTGGCTGATGAACCTGCTCAATCAGTGTGATGAACTGGGGATTCGCCGGCAGTTTGAAGTGGAAGTCCTGAGTTATGGACATCTGCCGCTGGCTTACTCCGCCCGCTGCTTTACCGCTCGCTCGGAAGATCGTCCGAAAGACGAGTGCGAAACCTGCTGCATTAAGTATCCTAATGGCCGCAACGTACGCTCTCAGGAAAACCAACAGGTGTTCGTCCTCAATGGCATTCAGACCATGAGCGGCTATGTCTACAACCTCGGCAACGAACTGACGTCAATGCAGGGGCTGGTGGATATCGTGCGCCTGTCACCGCTGGGAACGGAGACATTTGCGATGCTAGACGCCTTCCGCGCCAACGAAACGGGACGCGCGCCGTTGCCGCTCACCGCGCACAGCGACTGCAACGGCTACTGGAAACGTCTGGCTGGTCTGGAATTGCAGGCCTAATGCCTCTCTGCCGGATGGCGGCATAACTGCCTTATCCGGCCTACTCCAGGCCTGATCATCAGGTATTTTCTGTCCGCCACGCGTTTTATAAAGCTCACTTTGTTAACTACGGTTATCATTTTTTAATGCACTATTAAAAAATATGCCGATGACAAAGTGAGCCATTATGACTGACAAAACCATTCCTTTCTCGGTGCTGGATCTGGCACCGATCCCCGACGGTTCCTCAGCAAAAGAAGCGTTCTCACACTCGCTGGATCTCGCACGCCTCGCAGAAAAACGGGGTTATCATCGCTACTGGCTGGCGGAGCATCACAACATGACCGGTATCGCCAGCGCAGCAACCTCAGTGCTGATTGGCTATCTGGCCGCGAACACCCAGACTTTGCATCTCGGTTCCGGCGGCGTCATGCTCCCTAACCATTCACCGCTGGTGATCGCCGAGCAGTTCGGTACGCTGAATACGCTCTATCCGGGACGTATTGATCTCGGCTTAGGACGCGCGCCGGGTAGCGACCAGCCGACGATGCGGGCGCTGCGCCGTCATATGGGCGGTGATATCGATAATTTCCCTCGTGACGTCGCTGAACTGGTGGACTGGTTTGATGCGCGCGATCCCAATCCGCAGGTGCGCCCGGTTCCTGGCTACGGCGAGAAGATCCCGGTCTGGCTGTTAGGTTCCAGCCTCTATAGCGCGCAGTTAGCCGCACAGCTTGGCCTGCCATTCGCTTTTGCCTCCCACTTCGCGCCGGATATGCTGTTCCAGGCGCTGCATCTGTACCGCACTCAGTTCAAGCCGTCAGCGCGGCTGGAAAAACCGTATGCGATGGTGTGCATCAATATCATTGCCGCCGACAGTAACCGTGATGCGGAGTATCTGTTCACCTCGATGCAGCAAGCCTTCGTGAAGTTGCGGCGTGGCGAAACGGGCCAACTCCCGGCGCCGATTCAAAATATGGATCAGTTCTGGTCGCCGTCAGAGCAGTACGGTGTGCAGCAGGCGCTGAGTATGTCGCTGGTGGGTGATAAAGCGAAAGTAGCCCACGGGCTGGCGTCTATTTTGCGTGAAACTCAGGCGGACGAGATCATGGTTAACGGACAGATCTTTGACCATCAGGCACGTTTGCATTCGTTTGAGCTGGCAATGGATGTGAAAGAGGAACTGTTGGGATAGTTTTTTGCCCGGTGGCGCTATGCTTACCGGGCCTACAAATCCACGTAGGCCGGATAAGGCGCAGCCGCCATCCGGCAACATGTTTTACTGATAAACCGGCAACAGATTAAAGCTCGACAGGATGTGTACCAGCGCGTTACCCACACCGAAAACCAGAATCAGGACAATCATCGGCTTACCGCCCCATACGCGGAATTTTGGGCTACCGAAGCGCTGACGTGATTTGCGTGCCAACAACGCGGGCACAATCGCGGCCCAGATGGTCGCCGCCAGTCCTGCATAGCCAATGGCGTACAGGAATCCATTCGGCCACAGCAGCCCCCCGACGATCGGCGGAACAAAGGTGAGCAGCGCCGTTTTGAAGCGTCCCAGCGCCGAATCGTCAAAACCAAACAGATCGGCCAGATAGTCAAACAGTCCCAGCGTGACGCCGAGGAACGAACTCGCTACCGCAAAGTTAGAGAACACCACCAGCAGCAGATCCAGACTTCGACTGTTCAGCACGCCGCTCAGCGCCTGCACCAGCACATCAATATTGCCGCCCTCTCGCGCGATGCCGATAAACTCTGGACGCGGAATGTTCCCCATCGTCCCCAGCAACCAGACGGTGTACAGCACCAGCGCCAGCAGCGTCCCGTAAACCAGGCACTTCACAATCGTGCGGGGGTCTTTACCGTAATATTTCATCAGGCTCGGGACGTTACCGTGATAGCCAAACGATGCCAGACAGAACGGCAGTGTCATCAGCAGATACGGCGTATAAGAGGCGTTACTTTCCGCGACGTTAAACAGCGTGGTCGGCGTGACGTGCCCTAGCAGACTGCCGAAAGTCAGGAAGAAAGTAATGACCTTCGCACCCAGCACGATCGCCGTCATGCGACTTACCGCTTTGGTGCTCAACCACACCACAAACGCCACCAACAGCGCAAAGCCAAAACCTGCCGCACGGGCGGGCACGTTCAGTGACATCTCGCTAAACGTATGGTGCAGAATCGAACCGCTCGCCGAAATATAGGCATAGGTCAGGATATAGAGTACGAAGGCAATAGAGATACCGTTGACCACGTTCCAGCCTTTGCCCAGCAGATCTTTGGTGATGGTATCGAAGCTTGAACCAATCCGGTAGTTGAGGTTTGCTTCAAGGATCATCAGACCGGAATGCAGCATGCAGAACCAGGTAAAGACCAGCGCTGCCATTGACCAGAAAAACCAGCTACCTGCCATAACCACCGGTAAAGAAAACATCCCTGCGCCGATAATAGTGCCGCCGATAATCACCACGCCACCGAGCAGCGAAGGTGATGTCTGGGTGGTGGTTAGTGTTGCCATTTAGCGATTTCTCCAGCGAATAATGTTGTGACCGCATTTTAATGTGTTGCACTGTACCAGTACAATAGTACAAATGAAATAAAAAAAGCCCCGATGGTTTTATCGGGGCTGTACCTATTACTTTACGTCAGTAAACGAGAGGTTTACGCGTCACGACGACGGCTGGGACCGTCTTCACGACGTGGCGCACGGCTACCTTCACGACGTTCGCCGCTGAAACGACGACCATCACCACGACCGCCTTCACGACGCTCACCGCCGAAACCGCGACCGCCTTCACGACGTTCGCCGCCGAAGCTACGACCACCGCCACGACGTTCAGTGTGCGGCTGTGCATCGCCCACCAACTGCATGTTCATCGGTTTGTTGAGGATGCGGGTACGCGTAAAGTGCTGCAGTACTTCACCCGGCATACCTTTCGGCAGTTCGATGGTGGAGTGCGAAGCGAACAGCTTGATGTTACCAATGTAACGGCTGCTGATGTCGCCTTCGTTGGCAATCGCGCCAACGATATGACGAACTTCCACGCCGTCATCACGACCCACTTCAATGCGGTACAGTTGCATATCGCCAACGTCACGACGTTCACGACGCGGACGGTCTTCACCGCTGCGTTCTGGACGGTCGCCGCGCGGGCCACGATCGTTACGCTCACGCGGACCACGATCGTCACGGTCACGGAACTCACGCTTCGGACGCATCGGCGCATCTGGCGGAACGATCAGAGTACGTTCGCCCTGTGCCATTTTCAGCAGAGCGGCAGCCAGGGTTTCGATATCCAGCTCTTCGTCTTCCGCTGTCGGCTGCAGTTTAGCCAGCAGCGCACGGTACTGATCCAGATCGCTACTTTCCAGCTGTTGCTGTACTTTAGCCGCAAATTTTTCCAGACGACGTTTGCCCAGCAGTTCTGCGTTCGGCAGTTCAACTTCCGGAATGGTCAGCTTCATGGTGCGTTCGATGTTACGCAGCAGACGACGCTCGCGGTTCTCAACGAACAGCAGCGCACGGCCTGCACGCCCCGCACGACCGGTACGGCCAATACGGTGAACGTAAGACTCGGAATCCATCGGGATATCGTAGTTTACCACCAGGCTGATACGCTCTACGTCCAGGCCACGGGCCGCAACGTCGGTCGCAATCAGGATATCCAGACGACCGTCTTTCAGACGTTCCAGCGTCTGCTCACGCAGCGCCTGGTTCATGTCGCCGTTCAGCGCTGCACTGTTATAGCCGCTACGCTCCAGCGCTTCAGCCACTTCCAGCGTCGCGTTTTTGGTACGAACGAAGATAATCGCCGCATCAAAATCTTCTGCTTCCAGGAAACGCACCAGCGCTTCGTTCTTACGCATGCCCCAGACAGTCCAGTAGCTCTGGCTGATGTCCGGGCGAGTAGTGATGCTGGACTGAATGCGCACTTCCTGCGGCTCTTTCATAAAGCGGCGGGTAATGCGACGAATCGCTTCCGGCATCGTGGCAGAGAACAGAGCGGTCTGATGACCTTCCGGGATCTGCGCCATAATGGTTTCAACGTCTTCGATGAAGCCCATGCGCAGCATTTCGTCGGCTTCATCCAGAACCAGACCGCTCAGTTTAGAGAGATCCAGGGTGCCGCGTTTCAGGTGATCCAGCAGACGACCCGGCGTACCGACGACGATCTGCGGCCCTTGACGCAGGGCGCGTAACTGCACGTCATAACGCTGGCCGCCGTACAGGGCAACCACGTTCACGCCGCGCATATGTTTAGAGAAATCCGTCATGGCTTCAGCTACCTGAACCGCCAGTTCGCGGGTCGGTGCCAGCACCAGGATTTGAGGTGCTTTCAGCTCAGGATCAAGATTTTGTAACAGCGGTAAGGAGAACGCTGCAGTTTTACCGCTGCCGGTCTGGGCCATGCCCAGTACGTCACGACCGTTCAGCAAGTGCGGGATACACTCAGACTGGATCGGTGATGGTTTTTCGTAACCCAGATCGTTAAGGGCTTCAAGGATAGGAGCCTTCAGGCCCAGATCTGCAAAAGTGGTTTCGAATTCAGCCATGTAGTACGTGTGCCTCAAAATTAATGGCGGCCAGTCTACATAACTCATCATGAAATTGATCTGCAATTTTCATTGAAAAGTGTGAACCGGCTCAAAGTAGGTGTATTAACGAACAACAACGCCCTCACCCGTGAAGGTGATGGCAATCAAAAAAGATTACGGGCTGATGTGTACGTCAGCTATTGCTGGTCCGATTCTGCCAGGTCATCTTGGTCCTGGCCCAGGAGCGATAATTCCAACAATGCGTATCGGTGCTCAACAAAGTTATGAACGTTGTTAGCCACCGCCAGTTTGAACAATGCCGTAGCGTTGTCCAAATCCCCCAGACTTAGGTAGTACTTACCTAAATAGAAGTTGGTTTCACTGAGATGCTCAGCGAGCGAGGTGTTATCCGTTGCGTCCGCCTTGAGCTTTTCCATCAGCGATGCTTCGCTCATGTTGCCCAGGTAGAACTCGACAATGTTCCATCCCCATTGTTCTTTATCCGATTTCTCGAAGCGCTGTTTCAGCGCGACTTTCGCCTGCTTCTCATCGAGCTTCTGCTCAGCGAGATAAAGCCACAGGCTGCGGAAAGGATCATTGGGATCGTCTTGATAAAACGCCAGCAGATCATCTTGCGCTAACTTGTCGCGACCGCCGTAATACAATGCGATTCCGCGATTTAAGTGCGCGTAGTTGTAAGTTGGATCAAGCTCAAGTACAGAATCAAACGCTTCATAGGCAGCATCAAAATTGCCTGCCTGCGTTAAATATATACCTAAGTAATTGAATACTTCAGGCATATCGGGTCGGATTGCCAACGCTTGTGAAAAATCATTTCGCGCTAATGCCCTCAGACCGAGACTATCATACAACACTCCGCGCTCATATAAAAGCTGTGCGCGTTCGTCATCGGTTAAAGCCCGACTGGCAAGAATTTGTTCCATGCGTGCCAGAATCACTTCCTGCTGCAAAGTCGGTTGCAATGGTACTGCGAGGACTTCACTCTTACGCCAGGCGGAATTACTGCATCCAGCCAGCGTGAGTGCGGTTGCCACGAAACACCAGCGCAAAAAAGGCGTCATTTCCCACTCCCGAAGACAACGATTAATTGAACGTCCTGTTCCCCGGTTGCTAACAAGGCGTCCTGCCAGGTTAAAAGCCCTCCGCAACCGCGGAGGGCAAATGGCAACCTTACTCGCCCTGCTGGCTAGCCGGAGCTTCCGGTGCAGCCGCTGGCTGAGATTGTTCAGTTGCTTCTTTAATGCTCAAACGTACACGGCCCTGGCGATCAACTTCCAGAACTTTAACCGGTACTTCCTGGCCCATCTGCAGGTAATCGGTCACTTTCTCTACACGCTTATCCGCGATCTGCGAGATGTGAACCAGACCTTCTTTACCGCCGCCGATGGCAACAAATGCGCCAAAGTCAACGATACGGGTCACTTTACCATTGTAGATACGACCGACTTCGATTTCTGCGGTGATCTCTTCGATACGACGGATAGCATGTTTCGCTTTCTCACCGTCAGTCGCCGCGATCTTCACAGTACCGTCATCTTCGATTTCGATGGTGGTGCCAGTTTCTTCGGTCAGCGCACGGATCACAGAACCGCCCTTACCGATCACGTCTTTGATCTTGTCCGGGTTGATCTTGATGGTGTGGATACGCGGAGCAAACTGAGAAATGTCGCCGCGCGGCGCGTTGATCGCCTGTTCCATCACGCCCAGGATGTGCAGACGCGCACCTTTAGCCTGGTTCAGTGCAACCTGCATGATCTCTTTGGTGATGCCTTCAATTTTGATATCCATCTGCAGTGCAGAGATACCGTCGCGGGAACCTGCCACTTTGAAGTCCATATCGCCGAGGTGATCTTCGTCACCCAGGATGTCAGACAGTACGACAAAGTTGTCGCCTTCTTTCACCAGACCCATTGCGATACCCGCAACGGCAGCTTTGATCGGCACACCTGCGTCCATCAGGGCCAGAGAAGCGCCACAGACGGAAGCCATGGAAGAAGAACCGTTAGATTCGGTGATTTCAGACACCACGCGAACGGTGTACGGGAATTTGTCTGCTTCCGGCATAACAGCCAGCACGCCGCGCTTCGCCAGACGACCATGACCAATTTCACGACGCTTCGGAGAACCGACCATGCCGGTTTCACCTACGGAGTACGGAGGGAAGTTGTAGTGGAACAGGAAGTTGTCAGTACGCTCGCCCATCAGTTCGTCAAGAACCTGTGCGTCACGTGCGGTCCCCAGCGTTGCGGTAACCAGCGCCTGAGTTTCACCACGGGTGAACAGCGCAGAACCGTGAGTACGCGGCAGCACGCCAGTACGCACGTCCAGACCACGGATCATGTCTTTTTCACGACCATCGATACGCGGCTCACCGGCCAGTACACGGCTACGCACAACGTTTTTCTCGATTGCGTGCAGAATTTCACCCAGTTCGTTAGCGTCCAGGGTTTCATCTTCAGCAACCAGAGTCGCGATGGTTTCAGATTTGATCACGTCAACCTGAGCATAACGCTCTTGTTTGTCGGTGATACGGTAAGCATCGCTCAGGCGAGATTCAGCCAGTGCCGCAACGCGCGCGTTCAGCGCAGCGTCTACGACTTCCGGCTGCCAGTCCCAACGCGGTTTACCAGCTTCTTTCACCAGATCGTTGATCGCCTGGATAACCACCTGCTGCTGATCGTGGCCGAACACGACTGCGCCCAGCATCTGATCTTCGCTCAGCAGTTCCGCTTCGGATTCAACCATCAGTACGGCCGCTTCAGTACCGGCAACCACCAGATCCAGCTTGCTCTCTTTCAGCTCGTCCTGAGTCGGGTTCAGTACGTACTGGTCATTGATATAACCAACACGTGCCGCACCGATTGGGCCGTTGAACGGAATACCAGACAGAGACAGCGCAGCAGAGGCACCAATCATTGCCACGATATCCGGGTTAACCTGCGGGTTAACGGAAACAACGGTCGCGATGACCTGAACTTCGTTCACGAAACCTTCCGGGAACAGCGGGCGAACCGGGCGGTCAATCAGACGCGCGATCAGGGTTTCGCCTTCGCTTGGGCGGCCTTCACGACGGAAGAAGCTACCTGGGATACGACCAGCAGCGTAGGTACGCTCCTGATAGTTTACGGTCAGCGGGAAGAAGTCCTGACCCGGCTTCGCTTTTTTCTGGCCGACAACGGTAACGAATACCGCAGTGTCGTCCATGCTAACCATAACAGCGGCAGTAGCCTGACGGGCCATCATGCCGGTTTCCAGCGTGACGGTATGCTGACCGTACTGGAATTTACGAACGATCGGATTAAGCAAAATAATATCCTTTCAAATTTTTGGCGACACAAACTGTATCGCCGTTAATACCCGATCTTCTGCGCATCCTCGCGACTAATGACAACCCTAACCCATACGATATTGGGTAAAGCCTCTCATTAGCCGCGCGAACCTCTGCAACGGAAGATCATTCATAGCAACAATACAATAGTTTCCAGTGAATTGCTGCCATCTGCTTGAAAAAAGGGGCCATGAAGGCCCCCTTTTACGAAACTCGCAAGAGTTAGCGACGCAGACCCAGACGCTCAATCAGCGCGGTGTAGCGTGCAACATCTTTACGTTTCAGGTAGTCGAGCAGTTTACGACGCTGAGAAACCATGCGCAGCAGACCACGACGGCTGTGGTGATCTTTTTTGTGCTCTGCAAAGTGGCCCTGCAGGTGGTTAATCTGTGCAGTCAACAGAGCAACCTGAACATCGGTAGAACCGGTGTCGTTTGCATCACGACCGAACTCAGAAACGATTTTAGCTGTAGCTTCAGTACTTAGAGACATTTTAAAACTCCAAAGTATTAAGTATGAAAGGACGCCGATCTCTAATTCAGCGTTCCCAGTGTACGCCGCGTGAACTGTTAAAAAATTCACACAACGTTAAGCGGCAGTATTCTACTCGTAGCGCCTTCTTATCGCAAGACGAACCCGTGCTACGCCGGATACTCCACCACTAACCGGCGAGGAGCCACGCGACCTTCGTCGTCGATCTCACCCATGCCGATAAACTTACCGTCATCCCCTTCCGTAACACGAACCAGCCCTTCCAGCGGTGCGCCGTTCGTACGTACCGGGTTACCATTTTTGAAGTAAACTGAAGAGGTTAACGGCAAATTAACGATGGGATAGTCCGAAGCCGGACTATCCATTGGCATCAGCAGCGGATCAAGCAACTCTGCTGCCGGTATCCCCTGCTGTTCCGCCTGTTCGACCATTTCACGCAGACGTTCCAGCGTGACCATACGATCCACCGGATATTTGCTGACCGTCAGACGACGCAGGAAGATCACGTGCGCGCCGCATCCCAGCTTTTCACCCAGATCGTCAATAATGGTGCGAATATAGGTGCCTTTTGAGCAGTGTACTTCCAGCTCCAGTTCATCCCCTTCATGACGGATAAACAGCAACTCGTAAACGGTAATCGGTCGGGCTTCGCGCGGCACTTCAATGCCCTGGCGCGCGTATTCGTACAGCTTTTTACCCTGATACTTCAGCGCCGAGTACATCGACGGCACCTGTTCGATATCGCCGCGGAACGTGTCCAGCGCGGCAGCTAACTGTTCAGGGGTGAAGGTGACCGGACGTTCCTGCACGATTTGCCCATCGGCATCGGAGGTGTCTGTACGCTGTCCCAGACGGGCAATCACCCGATAACGCTTGTCGGAATCCAGCAGATACTGCGAAAACTTGGTCGCTTCCCCGAGGCAAATCGGCAGCATGCCGGTCGCTAACGGATCCAGCGCCCCGGTATGCCCGGCGCGGTTGGCGTTATAGAGGCGTTTCACTTTTTGCAGTACGTCATTACTGGACATGCCCTGCGGCTTATCCAGCAGCAGGACACCGTGAATGTCGCGACCACGACGACGAGGACGACTCATCAGTCCTCCTTGCTGTCGTCCGGGTTTACACGACGTTCTTCGTCATGTTTAACCACGTTGGTCACCAGGTTGGACATGCGCATCCCTTCCACCAGCGAGTTATCGTAGAAGAAGGTCAGTTCCGGCACGATACGCAGACGCATCGCTTTACCCAACAGGCTACGGATGAAGCCGGATGCTTCCTGTAATGCTTTGATGCCCGCTTTGATCGCGTCTTCATCTTTGTCATTGAGGAAGGTGACATACACTTTGGCATATGCCAGATCGCGGGACATTTCGACACCCGAAACGGTGGTCATCATGCCCAGACGCGGGTCTTTAATTTCGCGCTGCAGGATGATTGCGATCTCTTTTTGCATCTCCTGTCCCACGCGCTGTGGGCGACCGAATTCTTTCGCCATAATAAATTCTCCAGACAAAAAAGGGGCCTTGAGCCCCTTTTAAAATTATTGCCGGGTGGCGCTTTGAAGCCTGATGGCGCTACGCTTATCAGGCCTACAACCCGGACGTAGGCCCGGTAAACGGTGTGCCACCGGGCATAACGAAGATTATGCGATGGTACGCTGAATCTCGATGATCTCGAACACTTCGATCATATCGCCAACGCGAACGTCGTTGTAGTTCTTCACGCCGATACCACATTCCATACCGTTACGGACTTCGTTAACGTCATCTTTGAAGCGGCGCAGAGATTCCAGCTCGCCTTCGTAGATAACCACGTTGTCACGCAGTACGCGGATTGGGTTGTGACGCTTGATCGTCCCTTCGGTAACCATACAGCCCGCGATGGCACCAAATTTCGGCGATTTGAACACATCACGAACTTCAGCCAGACCGATGATCTGCTGTTTCAGTTCCGGAGACAGCATACCGCTCATCGCCGCTTTCACTTCGTCGATCAGGTTATAGATGACGGAGTAGTAGCGCAGATCCAGGCTTTCAGATTCAATCACTTTACGTGCAGAGGCATCCGCACGAACGTTGAAGCCAACCAGAATCGCGTTGGACGCCGCGGCCAGGGTCGCGTCGGTTTCGGTGATACCACCGACACCAGAACCGATGATCTTCACTTTCACTTCGTCAGTAGACAGTTTCAGTAAGGAGTCGGAGATCGCTTCCACAGAACCCTGAACGTCGGCCTTCAGCACGATGTTCACTTCGTGAACTTCGCCTTCGGTCATGTTGGCGAACATGTTCTCGAGCTTAGATTTCTGCTGACGAGCCAGTTTCACTTCACGGAATTTGCCCTGACGATACAGCGCAACTTCACGCGCTTTCTTCTCGTCACGTACGACAGTCACTTCGTCACCGGCAGCCGGAACACCGGACAGACCCAGGATTTCCACCGGAATGGACGGACCCGCTTCCAGCACTTCCTGACCCAGTTCGTTACGCATCGCACGAACGCGACCGTATTCGAAGCCACACAGTACGATGTCGCCTTTGTGCAGCGTACCTTCACGCACCAGTACGGTAGCAACCGGACCACGACCTTTATCCAGGAAGGATTCGATAACCGCACCGCTTGCCATCCCTTTACGGACCGCTTTCAGTTCCAGAACTTCGGCTTGCAGCAGGATCGCATCCAGCAGTTCGTCGATACCAGTACCTGCTTTTGCAGACACGTGTACGAACTGGCTTTCACCGCCCCACTCTTCCGGCAGGATGCCGTACTGGGACAGTTCGTTTTTAACGCGATCCGGATCGGCTTCCGGCTTATCGATTTTGTTCACCGCAACCACAACCGGCACACCCGCCGCTTTCGCGTGCTGGATAGCTTCGATGGTCTGCGGCATCACGCCGTCGTCTGCAGCCACAACCAGAACCACGATATCCGTGGCCTGCGCACCACGAGCACGCATGGAGGTGAACGCGGCGTGACCCGGGGTGTCAAGGAAGGTGATCATACCGTTGTCGGTTTCAACGTGGTAAGCACCGATGTGCTGGGTAATGCCACCCGCTTCGCCAGAGGCCACTTTCGTTGAACGAATGTAGTCCAGCAGAGAGGTTTTACCGTGGTCAACGTGACCCATGATGGTCACAACTGGCGCACGCGGTTCAGCCGCAGCACCCGTATCACGGTCGCTCATTACCGCTTCTTCCAGCTCGTTCTCACGACGCAGGATAACTTTGTGGCCCATCTCTTCGGCAACCAGCTGTGCGGTTTCCTGGTCGATCACCTGGTTGATGGTCGCCATTGCGCCCAGCTTCATCATCGCTTTGATGACCTGAGAGCCTTTAACCGCCATCTTGTTCGCCAGATCGCCAACGGTGATGGTTTCGCCAATCACAACGTCACGGTTAACCGCCTGCGCTGGCTTCTGGAAGCCCTGTTGCAGTGCGGAACCTTTACGCTGTTTGCCGCCTTTACCACCGCGAACCGCGGCACGCGCTTCTTCACGGTCAGCTTTGGATTCAGCGTGTTTGTTGCCTTTCTTCGCCGGACGCGCCGCTTTCGTGCTGCGGCCACGGCCACGACCGCCTTCCACTTCACGATCGTTTTCGTCTTCGGCCTGGCGAGCATGCTGAGAAGTGGTGACGTGATAATCGCTCTTATCTTCTTCCACTTTTTCCTGCTCGGCCCACACGCCTGCGTTCTCTTCCGCCATACGGCGAGCTTCTTCCGCAACGCGGCGCGCTTCTTCTTCAAGCTTGCGACGTGCTTCTTCTTCCGCTTTACGCTTCAGCTCTGCAGCTTCATTCTCACGGCGGGCTTTCTCGGCCTGGGCGGTTTTGGTCATATCGTCAGTCTGTTGATTGCTCACTTTGTCTTTTTCCGCAGCTTCACGTTTCGCTTTATCAGCGGCGTCACGCTTAGCTTGTTCTGCGGCCTCACGGTCAGCTTTTTGTTGCGCCTCGCGTTTGGCCATTTCTTCTGCCTCACGACGGGCTTGCTCTTCCGCTTCACGCTGCGCTTGCTCTTCCGCAGCAAGGCGTTCGGCCTCTTGCGGATCACGTTTCACAAAGGTGCGCTTCTTGCGGACTTCGATTTGTACCGATTTGCTTTTTCCACCGGTACCTGGAATGTTCAGGGTGCTACGCGTTTTACGCTGCAGCGTAAGCTTATCCGGGCCAGAACCATTTTCACGGTTCAGGTGCGCCAGTAAAGTCTGTTTTTCTTGTGCGGACACAGAGTCATCAGCAGACTTCGGGATACCGGCATCAGCAAATTGCTGTACCAGGCGATCCACGGAGGTCTGTATCTCTGCGGCCAGCGCTTTTACGGTTACATCTGTCATGCTGTTCCTTCCTGCTACAGTTTATTACGCTTCGTCGCCGAACCAGCAAATATTACGGGCAGCCATAATCAGCTCACCGGCTTTTTCGTCGGTCAACCCTTCGATATCAGCCAGATCATCAATGCCCTGTTCGGCGAGATCTTCCAGCGTACAAACACCACGGGCAGCCAGTTTGAAGGCCATATCGCGATCTAATCCTTCCAGATTCAGCAGATCGTCAGCCGGCTTGTTATCACCGAGGCTTTCTTCCTGGGCCAGTGCCAGAGTGGTCAGTGCGTTTTTAGCACGCTCGCGCAGTGCTTCAACGGTCGGCTCATCAAGGCCGTCGATTTCCAGCAGTTCTTTCATTGGCACGTAAGCCAATTCTTCCAGGGTTGCGAACCCTTCTTCAACCAGAACTGTGGCGAACTCTTCATCAATATCGAGATATTTGGTGAAGGTATCGATCGCGGCATGTGCTTCAGCCTGATGTTTAGCCTGGAGGTCATCAACGGTCATCACGTTGAGTTCCCAGCCGCTTAATTGCGAAGCCAGGCGGACGTTCTGACCATTACGTCCAATTGCTTGCGCCAGGTTACCGGCTTCAACGGCGATATCCATGGTGTGTTTATCTTCATCCACCACGATAGACGCAACGTCAGCAGGCGCCATAGCGTTAATCACGAACTGCGCCGGGTTATCATCCCACAGAACGATATCGATGCGCTCACCGCCCAGTTCGGTCGAGACCGCCTGAACGCGCGCGCCGCGCATACCGACACACGCACCGACCGGGTCGATTCGTTTGTCGTTGGTTTTCACCGCAATTTTCGCGCGAGAACCCGGATCGCGAGCAGCGGCTTTAATTTCAATCACTTCTTCGCCAATTTCCGGCACTTCAATGCGGAACAGTTCGATCAGCATTTCCGGCTTGGAGCGGGTGACGAACAGTTGCGCGCCGCGTGCTTCCGGGCGAACGGAGTAGAGAACGCCACGGATACGGTCGCCAGGACGGAAGTTCTCACGCGGCAGCATATCTTCACGCAGGATCACGGCTTCAGCATTGCTGCCCAGATCCAAAGAGATATTGTCGCGGTTCACTTTCTTCACCACGCCGGTGATGATTTCACCTTCGTGTTCACGGAACTGATCGACAACCATCGCGCGTTCAGCTTCACGAACCTTCTGCACGATAACCTGTTTTGCCGTCTGGGTCGTGATACGGTCAAAGGTCACAGATTCAATCTGATCTTCAACGTAATCGCCCAGGTTCAGGCTTTCATCTTCATAACGCGCAGCTTCCAGCGTGATTTCTTTCGTCGGCTGGGTCACTTCTTCAACGATCACCCAGCGGCGGAAAGTATCAAAATCACCGCTTTTACGATCGATTTCTACGCGAACGTCAATCTCTTGTTCATATTTTTTCTTTGTCGCTGTAGCCAGCGCACTTTCCAGCGCTTCAAAAATTTTCTCGCGTGGCAGCGCCTTTTCATTGGATACGGCTTCAACAACAGCCAAAATTTCTTTGTTCATCGCGGGCTTTTCACCTCATCCAGACTGTTAAAAGTGGGGAACCAGGTTCGCCTTCTGGATATTACTCAGCGCGAACACTTCATCTTTTCCTTCGACTGTGACAGTGATCATTTCACCGTCTACCGCTTTGATAACGCCCTGCCATTTACGACGGTTCTGTACCGCCATGCGGAGTACCAGCGAAACTTCTTCACCCAGGAAACGCACATAGTGTTCAGCAGTGAACATTGGGCGGTCGAGACCCGGTGAGGAGACTTCCAGGTTGTAAGCCACAGTAATAGGATCTTCGACGTCCAGTACTGCGCTCACCTGATGGCTCACATCAGCACAATCATCAACATTGATGCCATCTTCACTATCAATATAGATGCGCAGTGTGGATGTGCGACCGCGAATAAATTCGATGCCGACCAGTTCATAACCTAAGGCTTCAACTGGTGCTGTAATCATCTCTGTTAATTTTTGCTCTAATGTGGACAAGCCCACCCCCAAGACATAAAAAAAGGGCCTAAAGCCCAGTTATTCTGTAGTCAGATAACAAAAAACCCCGATAAATCGGGGCTTTAGATAACTGAACCCTATAACCGCAACTGCGGTCTGGAGAACCTTCCGAAAGAATTTTTTTCAAATCCAGCTACGAAGGCCATAGTCTTCACTAGTATATTTGAAAAAGAACTCTAAGGGAAAGTGGTTGCGGGGGCCGGATTTGAACCGACGACCTTCGGGTTATGAGCCCGACGAGCTACCAGGCTGCTCCACCCCGCGCCTGAAACGTGGCAAATTTTACTCGTTTTGGGTAAAAGATGCAAATACTGTTGGGATTTGGTACCGAGGACGGGACGTAAAATCTGCGCGCATTATATTGATTAACCCCCCATTGTGTCAACCTTGTTAACGACATAACCTGAGATGGCGTCGTCAGCGTTATTTGTGGAAAAAAACACGAAACTCTTCCTGTCTCCGTAAAAAGATGATTAAATGAAAACTCATTTATTTTGCATAAACATGCACTGAGAGCAGAAAGCCGATCTCACCATCAGTCTATCAAGCAGGGTTTTATTTTATGACGACGATTCTCAAGCATCTCCCGGTAGGTCAACGTATTGGTATCGCTTTTTCCGGCGGCCTGGACACCAGCGCGGCACTGCTGTGGATGCGACAAAAAGGGGCTGTACCATATGCATATACTGCGAACCTGGGTCAGCCAGACGAGGAGGACTATGATGAGATCCCTCGTCGTGCAATGGAATACGGTGCAGAGAACGCTCGCCTGATCGACTGCCGTAAACAACTGGTTGCTGAAGGTATCGCCGCGATTCAGTGCGGTGCATTCCATAACACCACCGGCGGGCTCACCTATTTCAATACGACGCCGCTGGGTCGTGCAGTCACCGGCACCATGCTGGTTGCGGCAATGAAAGAAGACGGCGTCAATATCTGGGGCGACGGCAGCACCTATAAAGGAAACGATATCGAGCGTTTCTATCGCTATGGCCTGCTGACCAACGCCGAATTGCAGATTTACAAACCATGGCTGGATACCGACTTCATCGATGAACTGGGCGGTCGCCATGAGATGTCCGAGTTTATGATAGCCTGCGGATTCGACTACAAAATGTCCGTCGAAAAAGCCTACTCCACGGACTCCAACATGCTCGGCGCGACGCACGAAGCCAAAGACCTCGAGTTCCTGAACTCCAGCGTTAAGATAGTCAACCCGATCATGGGCGTGAAGTTCTGGGATGAGAACGTGAAGATCGCGGCGGAAGAAGTCACCGTGCGTTTCGAACAGGGCCACCCGGTCGCGCTGAACGGTAAAACTTTCAGTGACGATGTGGACATGATGCTGGAAGCGAACCGTATCGGCGGACGTCATGGTCTGGGAATGAGTGACCAGATTGAAAACCGTATTATTGAAGCCAAAAGCCGTGGCATTTACGAAGCCCCGGGTATGGCGCTGCTGCATATCGCCTACGAGCGTCTGCTGACCGGCATTCACAACGAAGATACCATCGAGCAGTATCACGCCCATGGTCGTCAACTGGGCCGCCTGCTGTATCAGGGTCGTTGGTTCGACTCTCAGGCGCTGATGCTGCGTGATGGTCTGCAGCGTTGGGTCGCCAGCCAGATTACTGGTGAAGTGACGCTGGAACTGCGTCGCGGCAATGACTACTCGATCCTGAATACCGTGTCCGACAACCTGACCTACAAGCCAGAGCGTCTGACCATGGAAAAAGGCGACTCCGTGTTCTCACCAGACGATCGTATTGGGCAACTGACCATGCGTAACCTGGATATCACCGATACCCGCGAGAAGCTGTTTGGTTATGCACAGTCCGGCCTGCTTTCCGCCTCTTCGACAACAGGTTTGCCTCAGGTTGAAAACCTGGAAAACAAAGCGAAGTAACAGATTGAAAATCTGAAAAAGGCCGCGAAAGCGGCCTTTTTTATGGGGCATGGTAAAAAAGTGTCATGTGTCATTCCATTTTGATGGTATTTCACTGGAATTACACAAAATGCCTGATACGCCTGAATTTATAGAACAAAAAGCATATCCTGGATTTTAATAAAACCACATTTTACTATTTTTGACGAAATGAAATACAGGTGATTTGTCATATATTCAGATTGTATTATTTCATACTCGTATTTTCATTCAGGACCAATTTTCGGATTAGTATATTTGCGCTGAATAAAACATTCCCGATACTATATTCATCAGTGATAAGAATTAAAATAATTTGGTAATTATCCTGGTCAATTGTTAATTAAAATGCAAAAGGATGTTGCTCATGTACAAATTTGATGAAAAGAATGGTCTAAGAATAAAATTTCTGACTATAACGATCATGCTGGCAATAGCGCCGTGGAAGGCAGTTGCGGTCAACAATGGTACCGTTATGGCAGGAGTTAACCAACTAATAACCTTAACTCCAGGAGGACAATATACTAATACCGGCGCCCCCATCGTTCTGGACGCCTACAATACGGGGGGGAAAATTAGCGGTGACAACGTGGATGTTTATGCCGACCGGACTATTTATGGTGCTACATATACTCTTTTGAGAGCGTATCGCGGTGGGCAAATATGGCTGACGAACGCCAGAGCCAGCCTGACGTCTCCCCCACAAGTCGGTTCCTATCACGATCGGCTTTTCCTGGTTCAGGATGCCGGATCAGTATTGAACATTGCCAATTCAACACTGTCTGGTTATGCCCGCCTCGGCGACATCAGCAATGGCGCATCTGCGATTATCAGCAACACCACGGTCTCGACAGGACGCGGGGTGAATGTGACGGGCACAGGATCATACCTTAATATTACCAATGGTTCTGATATCACTATTCGCGGAGATAGTTACGGCTTACAGGATACAGGAATTACGGTGGAGGCCGGTGCCACACTGAATATTGAGAACAGCCGGATTACCGTTCTGGATAATGGGGATGATGCAGGCTCATCATCGCCACCGAATCCAGCAGCCATTACCGTCACGAATACGCTTAACCCATCTGAGCTTGAAACCAGAGCCATCTTAAATAACCTCTCGATTGAAACGAGAGGTTATCAGTCAAATGCTATTACTGTCACACACGGGAACGTCTCCGCAGCGATGGATAATCTTACAATTGTTACGCGTGGTCAGGGTTCAGACGGGCTCTATATCGATGATACCGCTAACGTTGCGTCCTCAATATCAAATTCTTCTATTGAGACGTTCGGTTACGCAAACGTGGGGATATTCGCCATTGACAATACCGAGGTGACCCTAAATAACGTCAATATCACGACCCATGGATACCGGTCGACCGGTCTCATCGCGAAAGAGAGGGGGAGCAGTGATCCCCAGACAGCGATCATGACCGCTTCAGACATCGACATTACCATGAGTGGCAGAGACAGCATCGGTGTGGAAAATGGTCAGTCCGAAATGTATCTGAACGACATTCGACTCACTCTCAGCGGCGATAACTCGACGGCCCTCACCGTAGGGTCCCTGGAACCTGATGGGATCGCCCATATTGATAACCTGACAGCTCAGGTTTCCGGGAATAACTCGACGGGTATGTTTCTCGGAGGAAGCCCGGATATCAGGTTCAACAA
This sequence comes from Citrobacter amalonaticus Y19, assembly GCF_000981805.1. Lineage (NCBI taxonomy): Bacteria > Pseudomonadati > Pseudomonadota > Gammaproteobacteria > Enterobacterales > Enterobacteriaceae > Citrobacter > Citrobacter amalonaticus. Next base: position 3,799,055 of record NZ_CP011132.1, read on the forward strand.
TAGCAGCATAAACATGACAGGTAATAATAGTCATGGGCTAAAGGCCGGTTATCTGTCAATAGCCTCCAGTGGTGCTTTACCGATGGTTGACAGTCATATTGAAACCCGGGATGGCTACGCGCTGCAAACCATCAATGCCAATTTTAATCTTGACTTGACCCGCTCGACGCTGACCGGGCGTAGCGGCGGTGAGACCGGTATCGCGGTCAGTGTCGAAGACAACGGCGCACACCAGTCCGGAGTGGTGAACGTCACTGCCAGCGATCATTCGCATATTTTCGGCGATGCGGTGTCGCAATCCGCGAATACGCAGGCGCTTAATATCGCGCTGAATGCATCATCAACCATGACCGGGCGCATTGTTCGTGGACACAGTATGGCGCTGGACAATACCAGTCACTGGAATGTTACGGGTGATTCCGACACGGCTACCCTCAGTAATGCAGGTACAGTGGCATTTGCTGCGCCGGGGGAGAACAACGTCTTCAAAACCGTTACCGTCAGCAATTATCTCGGCGGTGGCACGCTAATCATGAATACCGCGCTGGGTGATGACAGCTCTGCAACGGACAAACTGGTGGTTACGGGTGATACTGCAGGGACAACCCGACTGTATGTCAATAACGTCCATGGGTCAGGCACCACAACGGTAAACGGTATAGAAGTGATAAGTGTTGGCGGACAGTCCAATGGTCTGTTTACTCTTGGAAACCGCGCCCTGGCCGGAGCATATGAATATTTCCTGCATCAGGATGCTGGCGACTGGTATCTGCGCTCGGCGTTGGTACCAGAGCCAGAAGTCCCCGCGGAGCCAGAAATACCAGTGGAACCGGAAGTCCCGGAGGAAGAAATACCGTCACCTGATCAACCAGACATTAACACGCCGGCTACGCCACAACGGCCGACACCTGAGCAAAAACCACAAATTTATCGCCCGGAAGCAGGGGCCTATCTTGCTAACATGACTGCGGCAAATCGTCTTTTCAGCCATAGTCTGAAAGATCGTGAAGGCCGGGCACAAGATTCCAGTATGTGGCTGCGGCAACAGGCATTTCGTACTAAGTCACAAGATGGCAGCGGTCAGTTGCAGATGCGCGGCAACAGCTACGTCATTCAGGGTGGAGGTGAAGTGTGGAACAGACGATTCAGCGAACAGGACCGGCTTGGCGTGGGCATCATGGCGGGCTATGGCTACAGCAGCGGGAATACGCAATCCGCCAAAACACACTATGACGCGAAAAATAGCCTCCATGGCTACAGTGTTGGCACTTACGCGACCTGGTATCAGAATGCAGAGTCCGGCAATGGACTGTATGTCGACAGTTGGCTGCAATACAGCAGGTTCCGCGCATCGGTGAATGGTGAAGGACTGGAGAGTGAACATTATGACATCAGCGGCCTGAGCGGGTCACTGGAAAGTGGCTATCGTCAACCGCTGCATCAAAGCGAAAGTGGCTCACTTTTCATCACCCCGCAGGCACAGATAATCTGGAATGGAATTAAGGCCGATCGCCATCAGGAAGTGAACGGTACGCGGGTCGATGGAAGTACCAGTACTCAAACGCGTCTTGGTCTGAACCTGTCGTACGACAGGTTGAATACGCAAACCAAGGAACCGTTCACCATTTACGGTGAAGTCAACTGGCTGCACAATACTCAGAATGTCGATGTCACGCTGGACAACGTCAGGGTTGAGCAGGCTGGAAGCCGTAATGTGGGTGAAGTGAAACTGGGCCTTGAGGGACAGGTAACCGACTCACTCACCATCTGGACCAACCTCGCACAACAAATTGGCACAAAGAGCTACAGCGACACCTCGGCCAATGTGGGTATCAAATACCATTTTTGAGTCGGTGATGACGCGCCGGAGTGCCCTATTCTGGTAAGCAACTTCGGTTAGCACTGAGAGGCCTTTTCGAAGGCCTCCGGGCTGACCATCTCCGGAATGTCTGCAACACCAGGGACGGTTGTCAGTAGTCACCTTTATCTATCAGTATCAGTGTGTTATTTCCGGTCTGCACCATGAGTTGCCCTGCAACTGGATTCGTTGCGGGAGGCGAATTTAAGTGCATGGTCAACGTGCATTAAAAAATCCGGAAACGGGTGAGCATTTCCGGATCTTTGTACAACCACTGGATCGTTCAACAGAACCTTAACCGATCGGCCTGATTCCCAGGCGAGTGCTTTTTCGTCGTGTCACACCTATCAGAATGTATATTGCAGCCCTAAACGATATCGACTTTCACGATCGTCTCGTATCGGGGATACCGCAACATTTCCCACCTCGACATAGGGCGTCCACTGCGCAGAAGCTTTCCATGCAATTCGGCCATTATATTCATAATCCTCTTTCTTATTATCGTACTTGATGACGTCGCTTTGCTTATAGACGTAGTTGGCTTCGAAGGTGAGCGTGTTCCACCGATATCCCAGCCAGATATCGCCTCGGTTAATATGCTCGTCATCTTTGCCTGCGGTGGTATCCCGCGCATACTCATAACGATACCGTGCGGAAAGATATAACCCCGAATCAAATTTATACCAGCCACGTAAGTACGGTTTATAGATTGTTTTAGACGACGTGGTTTCGAACTCCACCCCTGGCTGTAAATCAATTGCCGGTGTCAGTTTGTACATGTAGTTGAGCGAGTATTCACTACCGTTGTCGACAACATCGGAAAACGGTTTATCCGTTGAATCGCCGCCCGATTTAAATTTCCCTTCGACAAAGAATCCCACACCATTCGCAAATCGATGTGAGACCTGAATCCGGTCACGGTGAACTTTATTATCGTCGAGATACTCATGTCTGAAATCAATCATGACCGCCGTTGCAGAAAATGCTGTCGTGAATAAAAAGAGGCTTAAAACAATATTCCTTTTCATAATATTACCCTGTGATATTTATTTTAAAAAATCCCAATTTCTGAATTGGTTGCAGGGGAAATACGCAGCCGAAATGAAACCGTTGCCAGATAACGTCAATAATTCTATTGACTCACGTTTTTAAACGACCAGGCGTATTTATTCTTATCGTCATTCAATAAGGAGACGTTTCCTTTACAGCAATAACCGCTAACGCCAGATATCTTCAATAATTTCACATTGTTTACTGGCGAGATCCCTGTCCACCCAGCTGCGGTCAGCGTTGCCCGCCCGGGTTGCCAGCAATTTTTTACTGTCAAAAAGCTGATATTTTTCAGCTTCTGCCAGAAGTGCTTGCGCATCTTGTCGGGCAATAACAATAACGCCATCACCATCGCCGACAATAATATCCCCCGGCATGACTGACATACCGCCGCAGGATATCGGCACATTAATCTCCCCCGGTCCGTCCTTAAAGGGACCCGCAGGCGTACTTCCCGTCGCGTAAACCGGAAATTCCATTGCCTGAATACTGTATAAATCACGCACTGGGCCATCCAGAACGATCCCACTGGCCTTACGCGTTTGGGCATACGTAATCATGATTTCACCCATCAGCGCCTGGCTATTACCGCCATCATTGGAGACCACCAGCACATCACCCGGTGTCAGGATATTTAATGCTTTATGGACCATTAAGTTATCACCGGCACGGGCTTTCACTGTCAGTGCCACCCCAACCATATTGTCTTTACAGGGCAAAGACAGTCGACGGATAGTGCTGTTCATCGCACTGAGTCTTCCCATGCAGTCGGCAATATTCGCGGCCGGGATAGCTTTAAATGCCGTAATCAGCTCCGGGTCCGGAAGACAACGTTGCGTAAATACTCTGAATCCATTGCTCATACTCTTTCCTCCTTTTATTTGAGGGTCTCAGAGCGATATTCCACCGCTGAAGTTTTTGACTGCGCCTTAAGCGCCTGGCGCATTTGTTCTTTATCAAGAACACCGTCCCATGCAGACACCGCGATGGCTGCAATGCCGTTGCCGATCAGATTGACAATCGCCAGCCCGGTTCCGACAAAACGGTGGATACCCAGAATAAGAACCATCCCGGCGACAGGCACGACGGGCAGAACAATCAGGGTACTGGTCAGCATGACAAATGCCGCCCCCGTCACGCCTGCTGCGCCTTTCGAGGTCAACATCGCAACAAGGATCAAGATCATCTGGCTGGAGAAGGAAAGTTCCGTATTCGTCGCCTGCGCGATAAACAGGATAGCCATCGTCATATACAGGTTGGTGCCATTAAGATTGAACGAATACCCTGACGGTATGACAAGCGCCACCACCGGTTTTGGACACCCCATTCGTTCCACTTTTTCCATCAGGTGAGGCAAGACGACCGATGAAGAGCCCGTACCCAGAATGATCAACAGTTCCTCTTTGATAAACCGGAGATAAGCGAACAGGCTGAAACGACAGACGCTGGCGACAGCGCCATAAACGACGACCACAAAAACAATCAGCAGCAGATAGAAGCCTAAGACCATTTTGATCAGTGGGATCAACGACTCAAGCCCATAGGCGCCGATGGTATACGCAATGGCGCCAAATGCCCCGATTGACGACAGTTTGGAGATCAGATGCACGTTATGGAAAAAGACGCGGGACGCACTTTCAACAAACTGAAATACCGGACGCCCTTTCTCACCGATGGCTGACAAAGAATAGCCAAACAGAATAGACACCATCAGAATGGCCAGCACATTCCCCGAAGAGAAGGCGCTTACAAAGGTTGATGGAATAATACCCATCACGAAAGTCACCACGTTCACATCTTTGGCGCTCTCGGTATATTTGCTTATCGCTGAGGTATCCAGAGTGGAAAGCTCAACATTAAATCCGGCGCCAGGCTGGATAATATGACCGCCAATCAGACCGATAATTAAGGCGACAATCGACATGACCGCAAAATAGATCAATGCCTTGCCGCCCACCCGACCCAGTTCTTTCATATCGCGCATCCCGGCAATGCCGGTGACGACGGTACAAAAAATGATCGGGCCAATGATCATGGCGATCAACTTAATAAAGCCATCGCCTAATGGCTTCATTTTTACTGCCAGATCCGGAAAGAAATAGCCAAGAGAGACACCAATCACAATCCCTACTATTACCTGAAAATAAAGTTCTTTATAAAATGGTTTGCTGGTCATCTTATTCACCTCCACATTTCAATGTGGCTTCAGTAACCTCTGAACATTCAAATCCGTATAAAAAATCACACGCCTGTAGTCGAGCTTATGCTTCAACAGGCGCAAATCCATAGATACGGACGGGGTTTTCGACGAGCAGTTTGCGGCGCATGTGCTCATCCTCACAGAAATCCAGCATCAGATTGACCAGTTCACCGTCGTTAGGCATGTCGTTACTGATATTGGGATGTGGCCAGTCGGTTCCCCACAACACCCGATCCGGGGCGGTTTCAATCAATGCGCGGGCAAAAGGAATGGCATCATTGAACGGGCGCACACCGGCAGAAATACGCTCCGAGCCGCTGACTTTAACCCATGCAAACGGATTGTCTCGCATGAGATGCAGTAACTGCTGGAAGGGCTTTTGCTCAAGACCTGACGCAGTTTTCGCCCGACCCATGTGATCGATAATGAACGGAAGATCAATTTTGCTAATCACATCGGAATAAGTAACGATATCCTGCGCGTCTAAATGAAGCACGACGTGCCAGCCCAGGTCCTTAACACGGTGCAGAACCGAGAAAAAACGAGGGAGATCGGGTGCGCCGCCAAGATGTTGAACGAAATTAAAACGAACCCCTCGCACCCCACCAGTATGAAGCCGTTCCAGTTCGGCATCACTTTCATCGCCATTGACCATGGCAACGCCGAGATAACGACCTTTGCTTCGGGCGATAGCATCCAGCATCGCACTGTTATCAGTGCCGTGGCAGCTGGCCTGGACAATCACGGCCCGGCTGATGCCCAGCCAGTCATGCAATGCCATCAGCGTTTCAAACGGGGCATCTTCCGGGGTGTATTTCCGGTTTGGCCCGTAGGGAAAGATGCTGCCAGGACCAAAAACATGGCAATGCGCATCACACGCACCGGGCGGTAATATCTCCCTCGGCTTTATCGGACTGGGATCGGGTGATTTACAACTTTTCATGTGACCTCCTTGGTCATTGTTTTTCATCAAGAAAACTGGGCGGTAACCTGCGGGAAAATGCGCTGGTAACCTTCGGCGTATTTGATTTTCAAATCTGAATTTCTCGACGCCTGCACGCCGCGCTGCAACGCGACTCGGGTGTAGTACTCCCAGAGATGTTCCTGCGCCGCCATAGACTCCATCGCTTCACGCTTGGTTTGCCAGACGTCGCTGATATCCAACAGCACTTCTGGCTTCCATTCGCATTGCTCGGGCTGATGAGGTTCAAACAGAAAGACGGGCGGTGCGCCAATCACGGGCTTTTCAGGATGGTGGCCGTGCGCCTGGGCGACGATGCGGGCTTCCTGAGCAATATGTGTCGCCATTGGGTGATCGAAGTTGTAGGGATCTTTCAACGAATGCGTCAGCACAAACTCAGGTTTGAGTTCACGATACACATCAGCCAGGGCAAACAGAACGTCATCACTGACTCGCATGGGATAGTCACCGACATCCATAAAATGAATCGTTCTGGCCCCCAGGATCCCAGCAGCCTTACGCGCTTCCTTCTCCCTTTCCTGTTTTACGATGCTCATCTCCATGCCAGGCTGACGCCAGAGTTTGGCGGATTCACCACGTTCACCAAACGACAGGCAAACAATGTGCATGTCCCAACCACGAGCGGCATATAGCGCAATAGCACCACCGGCACGCCAGACAAAATCAGCGGAGTGCGCGCTGACAACCAACGCGGTTTTAGGTTGCGTATTCATATTTCTTCCTTTTGTGAGAACTAACAAATCAAGGCACCAGCACGTCGCCACGCATGATCAACCGCGCCGTTCGCATCAATGCGGCCTGCGCCACAGAGCCATCCTCATTCAGGCGCAGATACACCGTTAATTCGCCAGAAGGATGCTCGATAGACAGACGTTGTTCGGTGCCACCGGAAAGTTGTGACACGGCGTGAGCGACGGAGCCCGGCATCACTGCCGCGGTGGCAACGGTGACGGCGCCGAGGACGCCAATAGCGGCATGGCAGGTACGAGGGATGAAGGTTCGGGTGCAGAGCGCGCCGCCAGATTGCGCTCTGGCGACCATGCTGATTTTAGGTACCGACTTATTGGCTAAATCAGTGATACCCATCAGCTTGCCGGCTTTTAAGCGCAGGTTTTCAATACGCGCCGCCAGCGCGTTATCCGCATTAAGCTGATCTTTCGTCTCATAGCCTGTTATTCCCATATCGCTGGCAGCAACAATAATGACCGGCATGCCGTTATCGATGCAGGTCACCCGGATGCCATCAATGACATCACACAGTTGACCCGTGGGGAGTAAAGCGCCGCAGACCGAACCTTCTGTATCAAGAAAATTCTGCAACACCGGGGCGGAGGTTCCCGGAACGCCGTCAATACTGACATCCCCTTCGTAACAAGGATGTCCACCGGGGGTTTGTAGCGTCACTTCAGCGATCATGTTGGTATTGAGTGTACGGATACGCAGCACCGTTTGATCGCCCTGCGCGGCAATCAAACCTGCCTCCAGCGCCGCCGGGCCTGCCGCGGCCAACATGTTTCCGCAATTGGGCGTGGTATCCACACGCCGTTCATTGATGGCGACCTGGGCAAACAAAAAGTTGATATCAGCCTCTGCATCGGGGGCCAGCGAGATAATGCCGACTTTACTCGTCAGCGTCGTGGCACCGCCAAGACCATCAATTTGTCTTTCATCAGGAGAGCCCATCACTGACAGAATTAAACGATCGCGTTCGGCAATCTCCTCCGGCAGATCTTTCGCCAGGAAAAACGGTCCTCTTGATGTGCCACCGCGCATAAACCAGCAGGGTAATGTCTTCATGATCTTCTCGCTTCGTCATAACCATCAGGTCTGTGAGGACTAAGCTAACAACGAAGATGGCTATGAAAAAGATGCAAACGGTCATAGCTGAATTGCATTTTTTGCATAGAAGCCAGGAAGCGTAACGGTGTGATAACCCGAACGTCGGCAAGAGAAGATTCAGGACAATCGCTGGCTAATAATCCGTTGCTGCACAAGCAGTTCCATCGTCCGCTGGGCGAGAGAAGAGAAATGATGCTGGTTCGATGTGGCCAGGATGACCCGGTTCAGGATCGGAGGCGTAATGGGAACGGCGGTCAATCCTTCGGGGCGGTAATCGACCTCCAGTGAATTCGCGGGTAATACCGCGTACCCAAATCCTCTGGATACCAGTCCCAGCATTGAGGGAACCGTGTCAATTTCCAGAACGACATTCAGACTGACATCATGACGGGCGCATTCTATTTCGACCAGATTGCGCAGCATTTGCTGCCGGTTAGGAATAATAAGGGGATAGGTACTGAGTTCACGCAGTGGAATGTTCTTGTTGCTGGCAACCGGCGAATGACTCGGCGCGATAAGACATAATTTCTCAGTCCAGAGATGCTGATATTTCAGGCTGCGTTCAGGAGAGGGGTTATAAAGTATCGCAATATCCAGTTCTCCCAAAATCAAACGTTTTTGCAGCCAGTACGTCAGGTTCTCGGTAATCGCCAGAGAACAGTCAGGAAATTCAGCAAGGAAATCGGTGACCAGACCCACGGTCAGGAGTTTCCCCAGTGTGGGAGGCATACCAACCGTCACTTTGCCCTGGTAGATCCCATCACCGGTACTCAACGCCTGCTCGGCGATTTCAACCTGCCGCAGAATACCTTTTCCGTGCTCCAACAGTTGTCGGCCTTCCGCGGTCAGCGTCACGCCGCGACCGTTACGTTTAAGCAAGGTTTTCCCCAGTTCCAGTTCTAACTGACGTACCTGCCGGCTGACCATCGACTGAGACTGATCAAGCGTCTGGGCCGCCTGGCTGAAACTACTTTGCTCCGCTACCCGGATAAAACTGCGTAATTTCTTTAAATCCACACATCCCTCCTGCGCAGTGTCATGTCATTCTGAAAAGAAAACAGCGAATTAAAGCCACAAAGGTCATCCAGACAATCGACTAACATACCTCAGCGCGAAGGTTGCGCCGCTGAAAAAATCAGGATTCTCCGACGTATCAGGCCATCCTCTTGCTCTCTGATGGCACCATGATCCCAAACGTGAAGCCGTCATCATGTGATCTATCACTGATACTGATGATCCTCCTTCTTTTGATAACCATTGCACGATCTGCGATCAAAATCACAGACGATCCTTCATCTGCCTGTATATTTAGGTAATCGATTACCTAAAATTAAAAACAATGAAAAAGAAGCTACTAATTAAAGATGTTGCAAACATGGCTGGTGTATCAACAGCTACGATCTCCCGTTTTCTCAATGGGAAATATCAGTCGATGAGCGAAACCACCCGTCAGAAGATTGCCAGCACGATCGAAAGCATTGGTTACCAACCCAATAACATTGCCAGGTCGTTACGCCGTCAGGAAAGTAAAACCATTGCTGTCATTATGGCAGATATTTTTAACCCATACTCTATGGACGTATTACGAGGCATTGAGGAATATTGCTCACAGGAAGGATATAAAATATTTATTTGCGATGCGAAAAACTCAGGCGCCAGAGAGCGTACCTATATTGAAGAGATGGTTAACCGGGGAGTTGATGGGTTTATCCTCAATACCACCGGCGAAAACGATCTTTTTATTAAAGGCATTTCTTTAGAACACCCTGTCGTATTAATCGGCAGAAAAATAAAAAACAGCAACATCAGCAGTGTCGCGGCAGATAACGCCCAGGGGGTTAAACTTGCCCTTGAACATCTGCTGAATACGGATTGCCGTCGTGTCAGTTATTTAACACCAACACCAGGGAATGTCTCACCGCGTATTGAAAGAGTTGACACTTTTGAACGTTTTGCCGCATCGGGCGCTTATTCGCATATTGCCTTTGAATGCATCCCGTTCGATGTCGTCGATCGCGAGCACGTGGCAAAAGCACTGGAAACATTGACCTCCCGTTCCTCACCAAGCCACACCATCATCACCGGGAACGGGTTGCTGTCACTGTATGTAGTGCAGGCAGCTAAAGCGCTGAGTAAGCGGATCCCAGAGGATTTTTCGTTGATCGGTTTTGACGAGACCGAATGGTCGGAGATCCTCAAAAACCCGCTAACTGTCGTGGCGCAACCGACCTATGACATTGGCTGTCGTGCCGCGAAAAAAATAATCACCACGCTCAGAAAAGAAAATGAGAGCAATGAAGAAAGGATCACTCTCTTGCCATTTTCACTGATTGTCAGAGAAACCGCCTGACGGATGAGAGGATATGATGAAAATTAGATCGATCAATACCCGGGTAATTACTGACGAGTTGCCAGAGAAATTTGGCATGTCACAATGGTTCTGGAATAAACGAGCAATATGCATCGTTGAAGTCGAAACTGATGAAGGTATCACCGGCTGGGGTGAATGTTTTGGTCCGGCGCAGGCGAATGCCGCATTGATTAACGAGCTATTCGCTCCGTTATTAAAAGGTAAGAATCCGCTACAACGCCGGGTAATATGGGAAGAGATGTACAATCGTACGCGAGAATTTGGCAGAAAAGGCATTGCCATTACCGCATTGTCAGGCATTGATATCGCACTGTGGGATATTTTTGGCAAAGCCACCGGCAAACCCATCGCTGAACTGTTGGGCGCAGATCTTGAAACGCCAATTACCGCTTACGCTTCCAGCTTTTATTATTCGCCCACGGATGATTTCCAGCAAATTGCAATAGATGCCCAAACCGGACTGGATGAAGGCTATCAACATTTCAAAATGAAAGTCGGCGCCCTGACGCTGCCAGAAGATATTAAGCGCGTTGCACGCGTGCGCGAACTCATTGGCCCTGACGCCACGCTCGCCGTGGACGCTAATCGTGCCTATACCACCCATGAAGCGCTGAAATTCGCCCAGGCGATTGAGCAATACGACATTAGCTGGTTTGAAGAACCGATTTTGCCCGACGACACGGCGGCATATCACCAACTTAAACAGCAGTTCCCAATGAAACTCGCAGCAGGAGAATCGGAATTCACCCGTTTTGGTTTCCGTCGTTTCCTTGAGGCCGATTGTGTAGATATCGCGCAACCTGACGTTGCCGCCTGCGGTGGTATCAGCGAAATCCTTAATATCGCCGCCCTTTCCACCGCCTATGGCGTTGAGTGCTATCCGCATCAGTGGGGATCAGGCATCTCGCTTGCGGCCACACTGCACGTGATGGCGTCGCTTCCCGCTGCGGTTCCACGGATGGCGAAAGAACCGGCACGGCTGGAGCTCGATCGCGCACCCAATATTTTCCGTGACAAGCTAACCGATCTGAATATTGGTCCCGTCATGACAGTGCCGCATAAACCCGGGCTGGGTATCGAGATCGATCCTGACATGCTTGACCATTACGCGCTGAAATAAAAGGTAGAGAACATGTTTAAATCAAAATGGTTCAGAATTGGCGTCACGCTGATGGTAGGGCTATTTGTTGCCTACCTTGATCGTTCAAACCTCTCTATCGCACTGCCGGGCATGGAGAAAGAACTCGGCATTGATGGCGCAGCCACAAAGAGTCTCGCGTTAACGGGTTTTCTGATTGGCTATGCGCTGGCGAACTTTTTTGGCGGCTTTCTGGCGAATCGCCTGAATCCCAAAATTACCATTGTCACCATGGTGTTCCTGTGGTCGGTGGTACAGATTATGACCGCCTGGATCTCCTCAGCAGCACTCCTGATTGCATTCCGTATTATTCTGGGTATTGCCGAAGGCATTTACTGGCCACAGCAGTTCCGCTTCGCCAGGGCCTGGTTTAATAAAGATGAAATCACCCGCGGCACAAACCTGATCCAGTTTTACGGTCAGTTCCTGGCGCTGAGTCTGGGCTTTATCATTCTGACCCCGATTTTCGATCACCTCGGCTGGAAATGGGTGTTTTACATCACCGGCGGCATGGGTGTCTTTATTGTGGTGCCAATGTTCCTCGCGTTCCTGAAAAACAGCCCGGACAAGGCTTCTGCCCCGGACGAACCCGTGGAAGAACCAGAACCCGCAGGAGGGAAAATAAGCTTCAGCGATCTCGGCGGTGCCCCGTTCCTGCTGCTGGTGTTCAGTTATTTTGCTAATGGCATGCTGTTCTGGGGGATCACACTGTTTATTCCAATGGCTGTGCTGTCACTGGGGTTCAGCGGATTTTCACAAGGTGTGGCAAGCGCACTGCCTTATTTTCTGGCGATTGTGCTGGCGATCCCGGTGTCGTGGTACAGCGATAAAACACAAAAACGCGGGCTCATTGCGGCCTGCGGGCTTGGCTCCGCCGGGCTGTTTTTAATCGCGCTGCCATTTATCGACAGTCCGTTCGGCAAACTCGCGCTAATCACCTTAGCCATCGCCTGGTTCACCAGTTGCTACACCACCAATATCTGGTCAATTATCACTTCCAGCGTGAAGAAATCAGCGGTGGGGCCAGCGGCAGGGGTCATAAACGGTGTGGGAGCAGGCCTCGGAGGAACGACCGCCGGGTTTGTTGTACAGTATCTGCAATCCTGGAGCGGATCGTATGTGCCAGGGTTTACGGTGCTTGGCGTTGTCGCGATCCTGGGCGGACTCAGCGTTTACACCTACAGCCGGATTATGGCGGCGCGTCCGGTTATCACATAATGGTAGAAATATAAAGCGGCAGTCGTGATACCACGGCTGCCGCTTATTTCTTTTCAGAACGCCCCAGATTCACGACATTCCCGGCAAAAACACGAAATGATTTATCCGCCGCGATGCGCTCCACACTCGATATCATTGAACACGGTCGTTCGCATTATTTCCCGCGTTGCAGGATGTTAAGCGCCAGCAACATCAATACCAGCCCGGTCACCAGCGTCAGCGTTGCCATTGCCATCCCCTGCCCGACCGATCCCTGCTCAAACTGACGCCAGATAAATACCGACACCGTCTGCGTACCGGCAGGTGTCAGCAACAACGAGGTCACCAGCTCGCGGGAGGCAATGGCAAAGACCATTAGCATGGCGGCGAGCATGGCGGGGAATATCAGCGGCAACACGATAAAACGCAACGCCTGGAACGGTGAGGCACCATGCACGCGTGCAGCGGGCTCCAGGCTGCCACCGAGCTGGCGCAGCGCGCTGCCGATGTAGCGAACCGGCCATGGCAGCAACAAACAACAATAAGAGAGCAGCAGGATAACCCAGCTGTTATAAGGAGAAATCGGCCAGAACGAACGGTTCCAGAGCAGTATCAACCCCACTCCAACCACAATACCCGGCAGCGCCGCCGGGATCAGCGATAGCGCATCGATCACCACACGCCCTTTTATCTTCTGCACCACCACCAGCCACGAAGCGAGCAATCCCACCATCCCGGTGATGCAGGCGGCCCCCAGCGCCAGCGCCAGGCTGGTCCCTAACGCCGACAGCGCATCGCCATGCTGGTTGAACAACGCGGCATAGTGCGAACCGGTCACATTCTCCAGCGCCACGCCTCCCGACAATGTCGACAGCACGCCAGACAACGCCATCGACGCGCCAGGCAACACCACGGCCAGCAGTCCAACGACGGTCATCAACATGACCATCGGGATCGCCAGCAGACCTGGCTCCACCCCACTGTTCTCTGTGGGCTTACCGGTAATGCTCGTGACGTCTTGCTTGCCAGTGAGCGCACGTTGCAGCCACCAGGCACAAAGCGCGATCGCAACCAGTACGACAGAAAGCAGCGATGCGCCGGAGAGATCGATGGGCCAGTCCGCGAGCTTTTTCTCAATGCCAGTAGTCAGCATCAGGACACCCGATCGTGTTCCCAGCGCCGCAGGGACGCCGAACTCTTCAATCGCCAGCGTAAAGGCGAGCAACATTCCCGCCGCCAGCGCCGGAGCAATCATCGGTAGCGTGATATGCCAGAATGCCCGCCCCGCGCTGGCACCATGAACCCGGGCGACCAGCGCCAGCCGTTGCCCGCTGGCCAGCAGGCTGCGTGATACGGCGAAATAAACCACCGGGAAAATATTCAGCGCCATCACCAGCACGATGCCGGTTTTGCTGAACAGCAGATCATTCAGGTCGATGCCGGTTAATTGCTCAAGATACCCCCTGCGCTGTAACACCAGCATCCAGGAGAGCGCGGAGATGTAAGGCGGTGTCAGAAATGGGATCAGAAAAAGCAGATCCCACAGCCGCGGACAGGGCAAGGTAAACAGTCCCCGCGCAACGCCCAACGGAAAACCAATCAATGCGCTGGTCAGCGCCACGCCCAGTGCAATCTGTAAGGTCCCGCCGAGCATGCCCGGCAGTTGCGGCTCCGCCAGCAACGCTGAAACGCCACTGAACGCACGGGTAAACGATCCGGCGCTGAACTGAGGAAACACGGCCTGTAGCAGGATAAACGACAGCGGTAGCGCCACCAGAACCACCAGCAGCGCCAGCGTCGTCGCAGAAAGGATTTTCTGTTTCACGAAGTAACCCTGAAAACGGGGTTGCCCCCGTTATCGTTATAAGGTGAAAAGTGCGCTGAAGCGCTTGAGGACTTCACCGCGCTCGCTGGTACCATCGCTTTTCGTTGGCAGGATATTCAACTCGTTGAAGAGCGGACGTTTCGCCGGGATATCGCTACGGGCAGGCATCAACCAGGCGTCAGCCACCATGGTCTGGCCTTCCGGCGACAGCACATAGTCAACAAAGGCTTTGGCATCATCGCTGTGCTGTGTGGATTTGAGGATCATCATCGGGCGCGGAGCAATGACCGTGCCGCTGGCCGGGAAAATAACCTTCAGCGACTCACCCTGGCTGATATTGCCGTAGGAAACATAATCCACTGCGCCAAAGACCGCCGCTTTCGCGCCCTGCATCACCGGTGTTACCGCCTGTGCGTTCGGGCCACTCACCACCATGCCGTTCTTTTTCAGCGCATCAAACAGCGCCCAGGCTTTGTCGCCCATTCCGTTTTGCAGGCCAATCAGCAGATCCAGTGATGCGCCGGAAAGCGACGGATCGGGCGTGGTGACGTTGTCTTTAAATGCCGCAGTGGTCAGATCCTGCCACTCTTTCGGTTCTGGTGTTCCGCTTTTGGTATTCCAGACGATACCCAGCGCCGACACCCCCTGAGCGATATAATCCGTCGATTTCAGTTGCGTCGGTACCTTGTCGGCATTGGCGCTCTGATACGGCAGCAACCAGCCACGGTTATGCAGATCTTCCGCGGTATCCACAGAGGCGGAAATCAGAATATCGGCCTGCGGATTGGCCTGTTCGGCTTCCAGACGCGCCATCACTTTGCCGGTGGTCGCCTGAAAAATATTGACCTTCACGCCGGTTTTTTTCTCAAACCCGGTCGCCAGATTTTTCGCCAGCGAGCCGGGGCCCGCCGTGTACACCGTCAGCGCCTGCGCGCTGGACATCATGACGGAAGACAGCACCATCGCTAACAGAACTCCTTTTTTCACGGACATTATGGTTTTCATGCGAACTCCCCTGAGGATGAAGTAACAAGGCGGTCAACAGCGACGCTGCCAGCCGATAAATGCACAATCCGGTCAGCGAGAATTTCCGCTTCCCGGCGGTCGTGGGTGACATAAACGGCCGTGGTGCCGAGCTGGCGTAATAATCCGGCCATCTCAAGGCACAGCGATTCGCGAAGCTCGCTGTCGAGGTTAGAGAGCGGTTCATCGAAAAGCAGCACGCTGGGTTCCGCAACGATGGCGCGCGCCAGTGCCACACGCTGCTGCTGCCCGCCGGAGAGTCCTGACGGTTTACGATCGAGGAACTCAGCCAGCCCAACCCGCGTCAGCGCCTGCGCGACGCGTGCGTCTCGTTCACGGCGTGGGACATTGCGCATCTTCAGCGGGAAAGCCACGTTCTGGGCGACGGTCATGTGCGGCCACAGCGCGTAATCCTGGAAAACCATGCCGATATCGCGCGCTTCCGGCGGCAACGACCATCCTGCTCTGGCAACCAGACGCTCGCTAAAATGGATTTCACCGGCGTCGGGAGGCGTCAGTCCGGCCAGCAGACGCAACAGCGTGCTTTTGCCGCAACCTGACGGGCCAAGCAGCGCGACAACGCTACCGGCATCAATGTGCAGATCGATATCATGCAGAACGCGGTGCTGACCAAAGGCATAGGAAATGCCCTGGAGATTAATTGCAGTGAATGCGCGCATTATCGCCCTCCCACAACGGGAAGCCGACAACACCCGTGGTCTTCATCCAACGGAGCGCACTCACCCGGGATAAAACCAGGAGAGCCAACATATTGTTATCCTCTTTGGGATTTAATGACCGCCACTGTAGACCGCGTTTGTGACCATGCAATGACAGGTCTGTGACACCCTGATTTCAGAAGAGAGTTGAGTTCAACACATAAGCCTACGTCGAAAAGAGTTGTTGTTGTGAACTGACTCCACCAGCACTTATACCAAAAAGGTTGATTGATATCGATTGAACCAGGTTGACGTCGGGAGTGTATAAAACGGGGAAAAAACCAATAATGAGGCGGATTTTAAATGCAAAAATGGACGTCTATTGACGTCCATTCTTTAAATATTGGTACCGAGGACGGGACTTGAACCCGTAAGCCCTATTGGGCACTACCACCTCAAGGTAGCGTGTCTACCAATTCCACCACCTCGGCACTGAAATCTTACTGCGGGATATCGCTGGTCGGCTTAGCCGGAGCAGCTGGCTGAGGCTGTTCGGTTTTCGCCGGCGCACTCAGATTTTCCCACTCACTTCCTTTATTGGTTTTGTTACTGTTGATATTGCCCAGCACCAGACTGATGATAAAGAACAACGTCGCCAGCACAGCCGTCATACGGGTCATGAAGTTACCAGAACCACTTGAACCAAACAACGTCCCGGAAGCGCCTGCTCCGAAGGAGGCTCCCATATCAGCGCCTTTACCTTGCTGCAGCATGATCAAGCCCACAAGGCCAATTGCCACAATAAGGAAAACTACCAAAAGAGCTTCGTACATAATCAACCTGTTCCTTGCGGAGTTGCCGCATACCAATGCTTCTAACCAATAACGCGGGATTTTTACTGTTTCCCACTGAAGCGGGTGTGAATACTAACCAAAGCGAATGACCTTCGCAAGGGCAATTTTAGTGCATTGTATCAACTGCGGAAAAAAACAGCAAAAGCCGGTTTTCTCGTGAGTAAAAGGCGGCAAATACCGCCTTTTTATGCAGTTAAGTCTCTCTCACACCGCTTTGACTGCATCCGCGATGCGATGGGCAAACTCGGTCACCTGCGCTTCATCTTCGCCTTCAACCATCACGCGAATTAACGGCTCAGTGCCCGATTTGCGCAACAGCACGCGCCCACGCGTTCCCAGCGCAGATTCCACTTCCGCAGTCACCGCTTTCACCGTGTCATTTTCCAGCGGGTCGCCGCTGCCAGCGGTGTAACGCACGTTCACCAGAATCTGTGGGAACATTTTCATGCCACTGCACAGATCGTGCAGGCTCATGTGATTACGCACCATCGCAGCCACCACCTGCAGACCAGCAACAATGCCGTCACCGGTCGTGGTTTTATCCAGCAGAATGACGTGACCGGAGTTTTCCGCACCGATACGCCAGCCTTTCTCCTGCATTTTTTCCAGCACGTAGCGGTCACCCACTTTCGCGCGGGTAAACGGAATGCCGAGTTGCTTGAGCGCCAGTTCCAGCCCCATGTTGCTCATCAACGTTCCGACAGCACCACCGCGCAGTTGTCCCTGACGCAGCGCTTCACGGGCGATGATATACATGATCTGATCGCCATCGACTTTATTACCTTCATGGTCAACCATGATCACACGGTCACCGTCGCCATCCAGCGCGATACCCAGATCGGCTTTTTCCGCGATCACACGGGCCTGCAAGGCACGCACATCGGTAGCGCCGACTTCTTCGTTAATGTTCACGCCATTTGGCTCACAGCCAATAGTAATCACCTTCGCACCCAGCTCACGTAACACGTTCGGCGCAATGTGGTAGGTTGCCCCGTTGGCGCAATCCACCACGATTGTTAATTCATTCAGGCTCAGCTCGTTCGGGAATGTGCCTTTGCAAAATTCAATGTAGCGACCCGCTGCATCGACAATACGGCTGGCTTTGCCAAGCTCCGCCGAGTCCACACAGGTGATCTCTTTTTCCATCTCGGCTTCAATGGCCTCTTCGACGGCATCAGGCAGTTTGGTCCCGTCGATGGAGAAGAATTTGATACCGTTGTCATAGAACGGGTTATGCGATGCGGAGATCACAATCCCGGCTTCAGCGCGGAAGGTACGCGTCAGATAAGCGACCGCAGGAGTCGGCATTGGGCCCGTAAACGATGCGGACAACCCTGCCGCCGCCAGGCCCGCTTCAAGCGCTGACTCCAGCATGTAACCGGAAATACGGGTGTCTTTGCCGATAATGATTTTTCGCGAGCCGTGGCGCGCCAGCACCTTACCCGCCGCCCAGCCCAGCTTCAGCACAAAATCAGGCGTAATCGGCGCATCGCCCACGCGTCCACGGATCCCATCAGTTCCAAAATATTTACGGTTACTCATAGCGTTTTTTTTCCTTTGCGGACAATGTGGCTTCCACCACACGCATCGCTTCTACGGTTTCTTTGACGTCATGGACACGAATGATCTGCGCCCCCTGCATAGCAGCAATGACCGCACAGGCAAGGCTGCCGCTCAGACGCTCCGATGGCCCCACGTTGAGCAGTTGGCCCACCATCGATTTACGTGACATTCCCACCAGCAGCGGCAGGTTAAAATGGTGAAATTCAGCCAGTCGCGCCAGTAATGTATAGTTGTGGGAGAGATTTTTACCGAAACCGAATCCCGGGTCGAGCAACAATTTCTCTTTTGCGATGCCTGCCCTTTCACAACGTGCTATTTGCTCAATAAAGTAGCGATTCACATCCGAAAACACGTCCTCATATTTGGGCGCTTCCTGCATGGTCTTCGGCTGACCCTGCATGTGCATCAGGCAAACCGGCAAACCGGTTTCCGCAGCAGCTTCCAGTGCACCGGGTTCAGAGAGCGAGCGAATATCGTTAATGATGTGAGCGCCCACTCTTGCCGATTCGCGGATCACCTCAGGCTTTGAGGTATCGACAGAAATCCAGACTTCAAAACGCTGGGCAATTGCCTCAACGACCGGAATAACACGCGCCAGTTCCTCTTCCACACTCACATCCGCCGCACCGGGGCGCGTAGACTCACCGCCGACATCAATGATGGTCGCGCCGGCATTAATCATCAGATTGGCATGTTTCACGGCTTCAATTAGCGTGTTATGCGTTCCACCATCTGAGAAGGAGTCAGGTGTGACGTTAAGGATCCCCATCACATGAGGATGGCTGAGATCCAGTGAGGTGCCCTGGGCATAGAGTTTCATGGTGTTATCCCTGGTATGAATTGATAAGAAAAAACCCCGGAGCAAGCCCCAGGGTTTTCAATAAAACACAGTCATCAACAACGGTAACTTATTTGTCGCCTAACTGCTCTGACATGGTATTACCTGGGTTCGGCGTGCGCGGTTCATCAACCGGGCGCGGCGCACGAGGTGTGCCATTGTTGTCAGAATTGTTAGAGCCCGGTTCTTCCCAGCCAGCAGGCGGGCGAACATCGCGGCGAGCCATCAGATCATCAATCTGCGGCGCATCGATGGTCTCATATTTCATGAGCGCATCTTTCATGGCGTGCAGGATGTCCATGTTGTCATTCAGGAGCTGACGCGCACGATTGTAGTTACGTTCAATCAGTGCTTTCACTTCCTGGTCGATGATACGCGCGGTTTCATCGGACATATGTTTCGCTTTTGCCACGCTACGACCGAGGAAAACTTCACCCTCTTCTTCCGCATACAGCAGCGGACCGAGTTTGTCGGAGAAGCCCCACTGGGTCACCATGTTACGCGCCAGGTTGGTTGCAACCTTGATATCGTTCGACGCACCAGTAGAAACATGTTCAACACCGTAGATGATCTCTTCCGCCAGACGACCGCCGTACAGCGTGGAGATCTGGCTTTCCAGTTTCTGACGGCTGGCGCTGATCGCGTCGCCTTCAGGCAGGAAGAAGGTCACCCCCAGCGCACGTCCGCGCGGGATAATCGTCACTTTATGCACCGGATCGTGTTCCGGTACCAGGCGACCGATAATCGCATGGCCTGCTTCGTGATAAGCGGTCGATTCTTTCTGCGCTTCCGTCATCACCATGGAGCGACGTTCCGCACCCATCATGATTTTGTCTTTCGCTTTTTCGAACTCAACCATCGACACGACGCGCTTGTTGCCACGCGCGGCGAACAATGCCGCTTCGTTCACCAGGTTCGCCAGATCGGCACCAGAGAAGCCCGGCGTACCGCGGGCAATGATTGCCGCATCGACATCCGGCGCCAGCGGTACACGGCGCATATGCACTTTCAGGATCTGTTCACGACCACGCACATCCGGCAAGCCGACCACAACCTGACGGTCGAAACGGCCTGGACGCAGTAGCGCAGGGTCAAGAACGTCCGGACGGTTAGTTGCCGCGATAACGATAATACCTTCGTTACCTTCAAAACCATCCATCTCAACCAGCATCTGGTTCAGGGTCTGTTCACGTTCATCGTGACCACCACCCAGACCGGCGCCACGCTGGCGACCTACGGCATCGATTTCATCGATGAAGATAATGCACGGTGCTGCTTTCTTGGCCTGTTCGAACATATCACGCACACGAGATGCACCGACACCGACGAACATTTCCACGAAGTCAGAACCTGAAATCGTAAAGAATGGAACCTTTGCTTCACCTGCAATGGCTTTCGCCAGCAAGGTTTTACCGGTACCCGGAGGACCGACCATCAGGACGCCTTTCGGGATTTTACCGCCCAGTTTCTGGAAGCGGCTCGGCTCGCGCAGGTATTCAACCAGTTCCGCCACTTCTTCTTTTGCTTCGTCACAGCCTGCAACGTCGGCAAAAGTGGTTTTGATCTGATCTTCCGTCAGCATGCGCGCTTTGCTCTTACCGAACGACATGGCACCTTTGCCACCGCCGCCCTGCATCTGACGCATAAAGAAGATCCAGACGCCGATCAACAGCAGCATCGGGAACCAGGAAATGAAGATGGAAGCCAGCAGGCTCGGTTCTTCTGGTGGTTCACCAACAACCTTGACGTTCTTAGTCAGCAGGTTATCAAGCAGCTTCGGATCGTTTACCGGAATGTAAGTCGTGTAACGGTTACTATCTTTCTTGGTAACGTTGATCTCACGTCCGTTGATACGTGCTTCACGAACCTGGTCGTTGTTGACCTCTTGCAGGAAGGTAGAGTAATCCACCTTACGGCCATTAGACTCGCTGGGCCCAAAGCTCTGGAATACTGACATCAGCACAACGGCAATGACCAGCCAGAGTATTAGGTTTTTCGCCATGTCACTCAAGGGATTAACCTCTTATTACAACTGTGTTAAAAACAGCGTCAGGATACTCTATATCCAGCGTCTTTCAAACTTTCGTCTGAAATCGACCAGTTATGGTTTACGCCCGGTCGCTACAATATACACTTCACGCGAACGTGCGCGAGAAGAGTCCGGCTTACGAACTTTCACCTTCGTAAACAGGGAGCGAATTTCCCTTAGATACTCATCGAAACCTTCGCCCTGGAACACCTTCACTACAAAACTGCCACCCGGCGCTAGCACATCACGACACATTTCTAACGCCAGTTCCACCAGATACATGGCACGGGGGATATCCACCGCCGGTGTTCCGCTCATGTTTGGTGCCATATCGGACATGACAACCTGAACTTTACTGTCACCCACGCGTTCCAGCAGCGCCTTCATGACAAGTTCATCACGAAAGTCGCCCTGAAGAAAGTCCACACCAACGATAGGATCCATAGGTAAAAGATCGCAAGCGATGATACGGCCTTTACCGCCAATCTGCGAGACCACATACTGTGACCAGCCTCCTGGCGCAGCACCGAGATCGACTACCGTCATCCCCGGCTTAAAAAGTTTGTCACTTTGCTGTATTTCATCAAGTTTAAACCAGGCACGGGAACGCAACCCCTTTTTCTGTGCCTCTTGAACATATTTATCGCTAAAGTGTTCCTGAAGCCAGCGACTCGAGCTGGCAGAACGCTTCTTACCTGTCATTTAACTTTCCCATCGGGGCAGAACATCGTTGCCGTATGGCGTAAATTTCCACGCACTATTTGGCGATATATGGGAGATGGCGGTAGAATGACCCGTTTTCAATCCCAACGTAAGCAAAAATATACGATGAATCTGAGTACTAAACAAAAACAGCACCTGAAAGGTCTGGCACATCCGCTCAAGCCGGTCGTTATGCTTGGCAATAATGGTTTGACCGAAGGGGTACTGGCCGAGATTGAACAAGCGTTAGAGCACCATGAACTTATCAAGGTGAAAGTCGCGTCTGAAGATCGCGAAACAAAAACCTTGATCGTGGACGCTATCGTGCGCGAAACCGGCGCCTGTAATGTACAGGTCATCGGTAAAATGCTGGTGCTTTATCGCCCGAGTAAAGAACGCAAAATCTCGCTGCCACGCTAAGAATATCCTAAAGTCGAACACAAAACCTGTGTAAAACGAGGGATTTCCCGCAGGCAGGAGAGCAAAATGCCACGCTCTCTTCGTTGATAAAAGGCCGCTATGCGGCCTTTTTCCTTTCTTTACAATACATCAACATCTTGAGCACTTACAGGTATTCTACCTTAGTGACTTCATATTCCACTTCGCCGCCTGGGGTTTTGATCACCACGACGTCATCCTGTTCTTTGCCAATCAGGCCACGTGCAATCGGCGAGTTGACGGAAATCAGGTTCTGTTTGAAGTCCGCTTCGTCATCACCCACGATACGCCAGGTCTGCTCTTCGTCGTTATCAAGGTTCAGAACGGTGACCGTCGCGCCAAAGACAACGCGACCGTTATTCGGCATTTTGGTGACATCGATGACCTGCGCATTCGACAGTTTCGCTTCGATGTCTTTGATTCGACCTTCGCAGAAGCCCTGCTGTTCGCGCGCCGCGTGATATTCCGCATTCTCTTTCAGATCGCCATGCTCGCGCGCGTCGGCAATCGCGGCAATAATTTCAGGACGGCGCACAGATTTCAGAAAATCCAGCTCTTCGCGTAATTTTTCTGCACCACGTAAGGTCATCGGAATCGCTTGCATTTGTTATACCTCTTGAACATTCCTGTAGGGGGCGATCGCTCCGCCCCGGCTGTTAAGCCTGTCCCGGTATGGCGTCATACCCGGACCAGAAGCAAAAAAATACCGACCCGGACGCAAGGTCCAGGTCAGCTACAATTCTTAATTTGATGACCATTTTACCCTGGAGTTCCCTATGGGTCATCGTTTACTTTGCAGGGCATTGCGCCGTAGTATGACGGCTTGTTTCCAGGTTGTTAGCGCGAGATTATGCGATTTTCCAGATTTATCATCGGATTGACTACCAGCGTAGCGTTCAGCGTCCAGGCCGCGAACGTTGACGAGTACATCAACCAGCTCCCTGCCGGAGCCAACCTTGCCCTCATGGTCCAGAAGGTCGGCGCCCCGACTCCCGCGATTGATTATCATAGTCAGCAAATGGCGCTTCCTGCCAGTACGCAGAAAGTGATTACCGCGCTGGCGGCCCTAATTCAACTTGGCCCGGACTTCCGCTTTACCACCACGCTGGAGACCAAAGGCAGCGTTGATGCGGGTGTTCTGAAAGGTGACTTAGTCGCGCGATTCGGCGCCGATCCGACGCTAAAACGCCAGGATATTCGGAATATGGTAGCGAACCTGAAAAAATCAGGCGTTACGCAAATTACCGGAAACGTCCTGATTGATACCTCTGTTTTTGCCAGCCACGATAAAGCGCCAGGGTGGCCCTGGAACGACATGACCCAGTGCTTCAGCGCGCCGCCTGCGGCCGCGATTGTCGACAGGAACTGCTTCTCAATTTCGCTCTACAGCGCGCAAAAAGCGAACGATTTGGCCTATATTCGCGTGGCGTCTTACTACCCGGTCACCATGTTCAGCCAGGTTCGCACCCTCGCACGCGGCTCGGCAGAGGCGCAATATTGCGAGCTGGACGTGGTTCCGGGCGATTTAAACCGCTTCACGTTGACCGGTTGTCTGCCGCAGCGTGCCGACCCTCTCCCGCTGGCGTTTGCCATTCAGGACGGTGCAAGTTATGCCGGGGCGATCCTGAAAGATGAGTTAAAACAAGCCGGCATCAGCTACAGCGGGACATTATTGCGCCAGACGCAGGTCAATGAGCCGGGCACTGTAGTAGCAAGCAAGCAGTCTGCACCGCTGCACGATCTGCTTAAGATTATGCTGAAAAAGTCGGACAACATGATTGCCGATACCGTCTTCCGGATGATTGGCCACGCGCGGTTTAATGTGCCGGGAACGTGGCGCGCGGGCTCCGATGCCGTGCGGCAGATCCTGCGCCAGCAGGCGGGAGTGGATATTGGCAACACGATTATCGCCGACGGCTCCGGTCTGTCACGCCATAACCTGATTGCCCCTGCCACCATGATGCAGGTGCTGCAATACATTGCGCAGCACGACAACGAACTGAACTTCATCTCAATGCTCCCGCTGGCGGGCTATGACGGCTCTCTGCAGTACCGTGCGGGCCTGCATCAGGCAGGCGTCGACGGTAAGGTCTCGGCGAAGACGGGGTCGTTACAGGGCGTATACAACCTGGCGGGCTTTATTACCACCGCAAGCGGGCAGCGAATGGCGTTTGTCCAATATCTGTCGGGTTATGCGGTAGAACCTGCCGATCAACGTAACCGTCGCATTCCGCTGGTTCGCTTTGAAAGCCGGTTGTACAAAGATATTTATCAGAATAACTGAGTGGTTTTTGCCGGATGACGGCGCTGTTGCGCCTTATCCGGTCTACGACCAGGACGCAAAACGGGCCGCTGATGCGGCCCGTTCTTATGTGACAATGCGAATTAACGCTTATAGATGAACTCGACGCCTTCTTCGTCGTCTTCGTCCCAGTCGTCATCCCAGTCGTCTTCTGCTTCTTCTTCCACTTCCGCGATTTGCTGGCGATGATAATCATCCCACATGAACTCGACTTTCTCTGGCTGCTTGGCTTCTTCTACCTGAGTAATCGGGTTCTCGATGATAAAGGTCATCACATCCCAGCAGAGATCTTTCACGCCCAACTGGCTGGCGGCAGAGATCAGATAATATTTATCTTCCCAGCCCAACGCCTGCGCAATGGCTTTGGCTTTCTCTTCCGCTTTGGCTTTCTCTTCCGCTTCGGCTTTATCCAGCAAATCGATCTTGTTGAACACTAACCAGCGCGGTTTGGCAGCCAGATCCTGACTGTATTTTTCCAGCTCGCCAATGATGATCCGCGCATTCTCAACCGGATCAGAACCGTCGATCGGATCGATATCAATGAGGTGCAGCAGTACGCGGCAACGCTCAAGGTGTTTCAGGAAGCGGATCCCCAGACCGGCACCTTCCGCAGCGCCTTCAATCAGTCCCGGAATGTCCGCAACCACGAAGCTCTTTTCGTTATCCATACGGACAACGCCGAGGCTCGGCACCAGCGTGGTAAACGGATAATCCGCGACTTTAGGTTTCGCCGCAGAGACCGCACGGATAAAGGTTGATTTACCGGCATTTGGCATCCCCAGCATACCGACATCAGCCAGCAGCATCAGTTCCAGCAGCAGGTCACGCTTGTCACCCGGCGTCCCCATCGTTTTCTGACGCGGTGTACGGTTGACTGAAGATTTAAAACGGGTGTTACCCAGACCGTGCCAGCCGCCTTTGGCGACCATCAGACGCTGACCGTGTTTGGTCATATCGCCCATGGTTTCGCCCGTGCCCTGGTCGATCACACGTGTACCTACCGGTACTTTAATGGTGACATCTTTCCCACGTTTACCAGTACAGTCACGGCTGGCGCCATTCTGTCCCCGCTCTGCGCGGAAAGATTTCTCAAAACGGTAGTCGATCAGGGTGTTCAGGTTTTCGTCGGCTTCCATCCAGACATCACCACCATCACCCCCGTCGCCGCCGTCCGGGCCACCTTTCGGGATGTATTTCTCACGGCGGAAGCTTACACAACCATTACCGCCATCGCCTGCAACGACCAGAATCGTTGCTTCATCAACAAACTTCATTTTACTCTCCGTAAATCATTCGCCTGAGCGGGGCTGCGATACCACCGATTCATGCTTACGTAATCCGCCCCAAATACGATGACCAATGGCGGAGTACATCGCGCCCGCAACCACGACAAACGCACCGAGATAACCTAGAAGGTTTAACATCGGTCTGGCGAAGAAATCGGGCCAGGCCATAGATAAAAGATCTGAAAATAACAGCGTAAACAGCGGCGTGAGCGTGATTAATGCGCTCACCTGCGCTGCCTGCCAACGCGCCATCGCTTCCGCCAGGGCGCCATATCCTACCAGCGTATTCAGCCCACAGAAAATCAAACAGGCAAGCTGCCAGTCATTGAGCTGAGCTATCACGCCGGGCTTCGCCAGCGGCAATAGCGCTATCGTACATAAAGTGTACAGTAAAAACAGGATCTGCGGTGATGCCAGACGCCGCAATAACACCTTTTGCGCGACGCCATAACTGACCCAGACCATCGCCGCCCCGACGCCAAAAATGACACCCCAGGTGTAATCGGTCAGTTTGGTAAAAATTTCGATTAGACTGGAGTTGAAAAACATCACCAGCCCGCTCAACAGCATTATTGCGCCAACAATCTGCGTACCGCGCATTTTCTCTTTAAGGATAAATACGCTAGCAACCATCATACCCACAGGCGACAGTTGACCGATCACCTGCGAAGCCGTCGGGCTTAAATACTGCAGGGAAGAGCTGAACAGGATGAAGTTCCCAAAGAGTCCAGCGGTGGCAATCGCCAACAGGATCAGCCAGCGCGACTTACGAAAAATTCGCAGCGGCGGAAGCTTACGCTTCGCAGCCAGAATCGCCCCGAGACCAACACTGGCGATTAAAAAACGGTAAAACACGATGGTAGGAGGTTCCATCACCTCCAGCACCTGCTTCATAGCAATTGGCAAAGCCCCCCAACACACTGCGGTTGTGAGCGCCAAAAGAATACCAATGCCAGCCTGCTGCTTCATGCCCGTTTTCCCTGCAAGGGCTCGTTATCCGGTGCAAAACGGTTTCACGAGCATATTTACCGGTCGTCGAATGTAAAAAGCCCCGCAACAGGGTGCGGGGCTTTTATCCGTTACCGGACCACGAAAAACTTACTCAGCAACGATGCTGATGTATTTACGGTTGTTCGGGCCTTTAACTTCAAATTTCACTTTACCGTCTGCTTTAGCAAACAGAGTGTGGTCACGACCGCAACCTACGTTGGTACCTGCGTGGAACTTGGTGCCACGTTGACGAACGATGATGCTACCCGCCAGAACAGATTCGCCACCGAAACGCTTAACGCCCAGGCGTTTAGCTTCTGAATCGCGACCGTTACGAGTTGAGCCGCCAGCCTTTTTATGTGCCATTTAAATCTCTCCTCAGGTCTTAGGCGCTGATGCCAGTAATTTTCACATCAGTGAACCACTGACGATGGCCCTGCTGCTTACGATAGTGTTTACGACGACGAAACTTAACGATTTTAACTTTCTCGCCACGACCGTGAGCAACAACTTCAGCTTTGATTACGCCGCCATCAACGAAAGGAACGCCGATTTTGACTTCTTCACCGTTTGCGATCATCAGAACTTCAGCGAATTCAATAGATTCGCCAGTTGCGATGTCCAGCTTTTCCAGGCGAACGGTCTGACCTTCGCTTACTCGGTGTTGTTTACCACCACTTTGGAAAACCGCGTACATAAAAAACTCCGCTTCCGCGCACAACTTTCAATGATTCAGAGTGCGCTATAAATATTCACAATAGGGCGCGAATATTACGCAAAACGTGAGCCTTTGACAAGTGCTACAGTCAATACATGAAGAAAAAAAACACAACGTGTATGGTAACGTTTATCTGCGGCGTTTTTTCAGTACAATCAGCATATATTTCTAACCCTAAACCCTAAGTTACCTTGCCGCATGATGAGGTAAACGGGGCGAAAAGCCCGGCTTTTGCGATGAATTTAGAAAAAATCAATGAGTTAACCGCGCAAGATATGGCGGGTGTCAATGCGACAATCCTTGAACAGCTTAATTCCGACGTCCAACTGATCAATCAGTTAGGCTATTACATTGTGAGTGGTGGCGGTAAACGCATTCGCCCGATGATTGCCGTACTCGCGGCGCGCGCCGTTGGCTATCAGGGAAATGCCCATGTCACGATCGCGGCATTGATCGAATTTATCCACACGGCCACCCTGCTTCATGACGATGTGGTGGATGAATCCGATATGCGTCGGGGTAAAGCCACGGCGAACGCCGCGTTTGGCAATGCCGCCAGCGTGCTGGTTGGCGATTTTATCTATACCCGATCTTTCCAGATGATGACCAGCCTCGGCTCGCTGAAGGTGCTGGAAGTGATGTCTGAAGCGGTGAACGTCATTGCTGAAGGTGAAGTCCTGCAGTTAATGAACGTTAACGACCCGGACATTACCGAAGAAAGCTACATGCGCGTGATCTACAGTAAAACGGCGCGACTGTTTGAAGCGGCGGCGCAGTGTTCCGGTCTCCTCGCGGGCTGTAGTGAAGCCGAGGAAAAAGCGTTGCAGGACTACGGTCGCTATCTGGGAACGGCTTTCCAGTTGATTGACGATCTGCTGGACTACAACGCCGACGGCGAACAACTGGGGAAAAATGTCGGTGATGACCTGAACGAAGGCAAACCTACGTTACCGCTGCTGCATGCGATGCGTAACGGCACGCCAGAGCAGGCGCAAATGATTCGTCAGGCCATTGAGCAAGGAAATGGCCGACACCTTCTGGAGCCGGTACTGGAGGCGATGAACGCCTGTGGTTCGCTGGAATGGACACGCCTGCGCGCAGAAGAAGAGGCCGACAAAGCCATCGCCGCACTGCAGGTACTTCCTGATTCCCAATGGCGCGAGGCGTTGATCGGCCTGGCGCATATTGCCGTACAGCGTGACCGCTAATGACGACATCATCATCCCGCCGTATCGCGCGGGGTGATTCACAAAAGCTCCAATAAAATCCGCGCAACCTCTCTTTTTCTTTGCAATCCACGCAACAAATCTTAATAAATTCTGAATATATAAACTCTTTACATGAACATATTAGAACATCAATTCTCTGAGCGTATAGTGTCTACTGCAAGTTGATTGTGCAAATCAACGATGAATGACCATGAGCGAGGGGATAAATGGAGAGCAAATTCATTGACTGGCATCCGGCAGATATCATTGCCGGATTACGTAAAAAAGGGACATCGATGGCTGCCGAATCACGCAAGCATGGATTAAGTTCCTCCACACTGGCAAACGCCTTAACCCGACCGTGGCCGAAAGGCGAGCTGATCATAGCGAAAGCGCTCGGAACGGAACCCTGGATTATCTGGCCGTCACGCTACCATGATGCTAAAACACATGAATTCATCGACAGAACGCGTCTGATGCGATCGGCGCGCCGGGAAAAGCAGGATGTAAAGTAACTCGCGAAGCAGCAGCCCCGACACAGCGTATCGGGGCTGCTCAATGACGTAATTATTCGGCTTTCACGCGCTCGATGTTAGCGCCCAGCGCACGCAATTTATCTTCGATGCGCTCATAACCGCGATCGATATGATAAATACGATCAACGACCGTCGTCCCTTCCGCAATACATCCCGCCAGCACCAGACTGGCAGAAGCACGCAGATCCGTCGCCATCACCTGCGCACCGGAGAGCTTATCGACGCCGTGACAAATCACGGTATTGCTTTCGATTTCCGCGTGGGCACCCATACGACTCAGCTCAGGCACGTGCATAAAGCGGTTTTCAAACACCGTTTCCGTGATGAATCCCGTCCCTTCCGCCACCAGGTTCAGCAGCGTGAACTGAGCCTGCATGTCTGTCGGGAACGCCGGATGCGGGGCGGTGCGCACATTGACCGCTTTCGGACGTTTGCCGTGCATATCGAGGCTAATCCAGTCTTTACCCACTTCGATATCCGCACCGGCATCGCGCAGTTTCGCCAGCACCGCGTCCAGCGTATCCGGCTGCGCGTTACGGCAGATGATTTTGCCGCGAGAAACCGCCGCCGCCACCAGGAATGTCCCGGTTTCGATGCGGTCTGGCAATACGCGATAGACGCCGCCACCCAGACGTTCTACGCCTTCGATGGTGATACGGTCGGTCCCCTGGCCGGTAATTTTTGCCCCCAGCGCAATCAGGAAGTTGGCGGTGTCGACAATTTCCGGTTCACGAGCCGCGTTTTCAATGATGGTGGTGCCTTCCGCCAGCGTCGCGGCACACATAATGGTCACCGTTGCGCCAACACTGACTTTATCCATGACGATATGCGCGCCCTTCAGACGACCATCAACGGAAGCTTTCACATAGCCTTCTTCCAGCGTGATCGTCGCGCCCAGTTGCTCCAGACCGGTGATATGCAGATCAACCGGACGTGCGCCAATAGTACAACCGCCTGGCAGAGAAACCTGACCCTGACCAAAACGGGCAACCAACGGCCCCAGCGCCCAAATCGATGCGCGCATGGTTTTCACCAGCTCATACGGTGCGCAGAAGACATTAACGTCACGGGCATCTATGTGCACGGAACCATTGCGTTCCACTTTCGCACCGAGCTGGCTCAGCAGCTTCATCGAGGTATCAACGTCCTTCAGTTTCGGGACGTTCTGGATCTCTACCGGCTCTTCCGCCAGCAACGCCGCAAAAAGGATCGGCAGAGCGGCGTTTTTCGCGCCAGAAATTGTGACTTCGCCCTGGAGCCGGGTAGGCCCCTGTACACGAAATTTATCCATGATGTTGTTCTCAGTTAAAATTCATCGTCGTTACCGGTGATTCACCCGTAACTCAAAAACCGTTTAGTTTACGATCGCGCGCCCACTCTGCGGGGGTATACGCTTTGATCGACAGGGCATGAATGCGGTTGTCCGCAATGTACTCCATCAGCGGCGCATAAATCGACTGCTGCTTCTTCACCCGGCTCATGCCGTCAAACATCTCACCCACGGCAATAACCTGAAAGTGGCTGCCATCGCCAGAGACGTGGACTTCCTGGAGGGAGAGTGCGTTCATCAGCACGCTCTGAATTTCATTATTTTCCATGGGCTCTTCATTCGTCAGATTGTGAAAACAGCCCAACATCTTAGAGCAAAGTTGCGCTGTCATAAATAAGCAAAAAACCTCGCGGGTAAATCCGGCGAGGCTGTAGATAATAACGTACTGATATTACTGACGCGGAAGCACGTCGGCAGGTAAGTTATAGAGTTCCGCCAGGGTGAAGACTTTGTCGTTCACCCCCGTCAGAGACACGTTGTTGCCCTGCGTTTTCGCCAGACTGATAAGATGGACCAGCAGCGCCAGTCCCCCGGTATCCACGCGGGAAACCTGGCTGAGATCGATGCAGGTCACGCCGGTCATTGCCTCAACGCGCGCGTCCCACAAGGGATTCAGCACGTCCTGGTCCAGCTCACCCACGAGCGCCAGTTTGTCTCCGTCACGCATCCAACTGAGTGACTGAGTCATTACTTCTTCTCTTCCAGCGTGATTTTATGCTGAGCGATAGATTTCAGCTGCGCCGTCAATCCATCGATTCCTTTAGTCCGCAGCAGATCGCTCCACTCGTTCTGTTTGGTGGTGATCATGCTGACGCCTTCGGCGATCATGTCATAGGCCTGCCAGTGACCCGTCTGGGTATTTTTACGCCACTGGAAGTCCAGACGTACCGGAGGACGACCATGCGGATCAAGAATCGTCACGCGGATCGGAACGATGGTCGCATCACCCAACGGTTGTTCCGGGGCAATCTCATACGTCTGACCGTGATACATCGCCAGCGCCTGGCCGTAAGCCTGTTTCAGGTATTCACGAAACGCGGCGAAGTAGGCGTCACGCTGGGCTGGAGTGGCCTCTTTATAGTAACGACCCAGCACCAACGCGCCGGCGTATTTCACCTGCACATACGGCAGCAGTTCCTGGTCAACCACATCGCGCAGATAGTCCGGATTAGAACGGATTTTCGGCTGTTCGTTTTTCAGGCGGTCGAAGGTTTTCTGCGCCGCTTCATCCATCAACTTGTAAGGGTTGGTCTGATCGGCTGCAATGGCGGTACTCAGCGGTGCAATCACCAGCAGAGCCACCATCATTAAACGCTTAAACATAATTCGATTCTCCTGAGATTAATTCGTTGTGCCCGCAGGCCCAGTGGCTTCATTATGACCTTCGGCCGGCGCCGACGCATCGCCAGAATTCTTATTGTCATCGCCTTTACTGTTGCTGTTGTAAAGGAACTGACCAATCATATCTTCCAGCACCATCGCGGATTTGGTGTCCTGGATCGTGCCGCCATCCTTGAGGATAGACGTTCCCAGCTCAGGATCTTCAAAACCGACGTTCAGCGCCAGATACTGTTCCCCCAGCAGACCGGACGTCCGGATGCTCAGTGAACTGGTATCAGGAATGTTGTTATAGCGCTCTTCGATGTCCAGCGTCACACGCGGTAAATAGGTCTTCGGGTCTAAGGAGATATCCGCCACGCGACCAACCACCACGCCACCGATGCGCACCGGCGAACGCACTTTCAGGCCGCCGATATTATCGAATGTCGCATAAATCGTGTAGGTCGGTTCCGTGCGCATAGAGGTCACGTTGGCCGCCTTCAGGCAGACAAACAGCGCGGCCAGCAATGCAGCTAACAAGAAGATCCCCACCCAAATTTCATTTTTTTTCGTTTGCATGAACTCAATTCCCAAACATCAATGCGGTCAGTACAAAGTCCAGACCCAGAACGGCCAGCGACGAGTGCACAACGGTGCGTGTGGTTGCCCGGCTAATTCCCGCCGAGGTCGGAATCGCATCATACCCATTGAACAATGCAATCCAGGTTACCGTAATGGCGAACACCACGCTTTTGATCAAACAGTTGACCAGATCCAGACGCCAGTCGACGGCATTCTGCATCGCGGCCCAGAAGAAACCGGCGTCAATCCCCTTCCAGCTTACGCCGACCAGAGAACCGCCCCAGATCCCTACGGCCACAAACAAAATCGTCAGCAGCGGCAGCGAGATCACCCCCGCCCAGAAACGTGGGGAGATCACCCGACGCAGTGGGTCGACGGCCATCATTTCCATACTGGAAAGCTGCTCCGTCGCACGCATCAGGCCAATTTCAGCGGTCAGTGCGGAACCCGCGCGACCCGCAAACAGCAGCGCGGCGACGACCGGACCGAGTTCACGCAGCAGCGACAGCGCCACTAACATCCCCAGACTGGTTTCCGCACTATAGGTGGTGAGTACCAGATAGCCCTGCAACCCCAGCACCATGCCGATAAACACGCCAGAAACAATAATGATCAGCATCGACAAGACGCCCACATTATAAAGCTGGCGCACCAGCAGCGGCGCGTGTTTACGAAATTCCGGTTTGCCGACCAGCGCATTGAACAACATTAACCCGGCGCGCCCGAACGTTCTGAGGGTTTTAATCCCCTTGTGTCCCAGCGTCGCCAGTGCATTTAACAGCATGAGTGGCTTAACTCCCTGTTCCGAGTAAATCAGAGTGATAATCGCCCGCAGGATAGCGGAACGGGACGGGTCCGTCTGCAATGCCATCCAGGAACTGACGCACGCGCGGGTCGTCATTCTCTTGCAGCGCCTGTGCGCTGCCGTGGGCCACAATCTTTTTGTCCGCCATAATCCAGGCGAAATCCGCAATGCTCAGGACCTCCGGCACATCGTGAGAGACCACGACGCAGGTCACGCCCAGCGCATTGTTTAATTCTGAAATCAGTTTGACCAGCACGCCCATGGTGATCGGATCCTGCCCGACAAACGGCTCATCAAACATGATGAGATCCGGCTCCAGCGCAATAGCACGCGCTAACGCCGCCCGGCGAGCCATCCCTCCGGACAGTTCTGAGGGCATCAGTTTTGCTGCCCCGCGCAGACCAACGGCTTCCAGTTTCATCATCACCGTGCTTTTCAATAACGACGGGGGAAGCGTGGTATGTTCGCGTAACGGATACGCCACGTTATCAAATACGTTCATGTCAGTGAACAGCGCCCCCGACTGAAACAGCATACTCATCCGTTTACGTACCGTGTAGAGGCGCGAGCGGGACATCGCGGGGATGTTCTCGCCATCAAACAGGATCTCGCCCTTGTCGGGCTGAATTTGTCCGCCAATCAGGCGCAGCAGCGTCGTTTTACCGATCCCCGATGGCCCCATGATCGCGGTGATCTTGCCACGCGGTACGGTCAGAGAGATGTTATCGAAAATGCAGCGATCGCCGCGCGTAAAGCTGACATCGCGCATGTCGACTAAATTCGCCACAGACTGACCCATTGATTCATCCTTCGTGTTGCTTGTTGATCTCAGCATGGCGTGGAATTTAGCCATGAACCCAACATATTTACAGAATATTACCCGCGCTGGTTAGCGAAAGCTGGCATTTGTTTTACTTTTTAGCTGCATAAAGTCAAAATTAAGACTTCGTAACGGTTTCCAGACAATCCCGGTGGACCGGCGAGTATACCTGAAGAAAGGACTTTAGATGCTTTTAGCCACGGCGCTGTTAATTATTGGTTTATTATTGGTCGTCTACGGCGCCGACCGCCTGGTATTTGCCGCGTCAATCCTCTGTCGAACCTTCGGGATCCCGCCGCTGATTATTGGTATGACGGTAGTCAGTATAGGCACATCTCTGCCTGAAATGATTGTTTCTGTCGCCGCCTCCCTGCACGGGCAGTTAGATTTAGCCGTCGGCACCGCGCTCGGATCCAACATGACCAACATATTGTTGATCCTCGGACTGGCCGCGCTGATCCACCCTTTTACCGTGCATTCCGATATTCTGCGTCGCGAATTACCGCTAATGTTACTGGTTAGCGTCGTGGCCGGATCCGTACTGTATGACGGACAACTCAGCCGTAGCGATGGTATCTTTCTTCTACTGTTAGCCGTGTTATGGCTGTTGTTCATTGTTAAAATCGCTCGTCTCGCTGAGCGTCAGGGCAATGACAGCCTCACCCAGGAGCAGGTTGCTGAATTGCCGCGCGAAGGCGGACTGCCGGTGGCGTTTTTATGGCTGGGCATTGCGCTGATTATCATGCCAATGGCCACCCGAATGGTGGTGGATAACGCCACCGTGATTGCCAATTACTTCGCGATGAGCGAACTGACGATTGGCCTGACGGTAATCGCGATCGGCACCAGCCTGCCTGAACTGGCAACCGCCATCGCTGGCGTGCGCAAAGGTGAGAACGATATCGCGGTGGGCAATATCATCGGCGCGAACATTTTTAACCTCACCATTGTCCTCGGTCTCCCCGCCCTGATTACGCCGGGTGACGTGAACCCGTTGGCGTTCAGCCGTGATTACAGCGTGATGCTGCTGGTGAGCGTTATCTTTGCATTACTCTGCTGGCGGCGTCCCCGCCAGTCCGGTCGCGGCGCGGGCGTGCTGTTGACCGGCGGTTTTATCGTATGGCTGGCGATGTTGTATTGGCTGTCGCCGCTTCTCGTTGGATAACTGGAAACAGACATATGTCGCACTTAGCGTTACAACCGGGTTTTGACTTTCAGCAAGCTGGCAAAGAGGTTCTGGCGATTGAACGTGAAGGCCTGGCGGAGCTTGATCAGTACATCAATCAGGATTTCACTCTCGCCTGTGAAAAAATGTTCAACTGCACCGGCAAAGTGGTGGTGATGGGCATGGGGAAATCGGGGCACATTGGCCGCAAAATGGCCGCGACCTTTGCCAGTACCGGCACCTCTTCCTTCTTCGTCCATCCGGGGGAAGCCGCCCACGGCGATCTGGGAATGGTGACATCGCAGGATGTGGTGATTGCCATCTCCAACTCCGGAGAATCCAGCGAGATAGCCGCCCTGATTCCGGTCCTTAAGCGACTGCAGGTTCAGCTTATCTGCATCACCGGTCGACCAGAAAGCAGCATGGCACGTGCTGCGGATGTCCATCTGTGTGTTAAAGTACCGCAAGAAGCCTGTCCGCTTGGTCTGGCACCAACGAGCAGCACTACCGCCACGTTAGTGATGGGCGATGCGCTGGCGGTGGCGTTATTGAAGGCGCGCGGCTTTACCGCTGAGGATTTTGCCTTGTCGCATCCGGGCGGTGCGCTGGGGCGTAAACTGCTGCTGCGCGTTAACGATATTATGCATACGGGCGATGAAATCCCGCATGTCACCAAAGATGCCAGCCTGCGCGATGCGCTGCTGGAAATCACCCGCAAGAACCTCGGGATGACCGTGATTTGCGATGATGCGATGAAGATCAACGGTATCTTCACCGACGGTGATTTACGTCGCGTCTTTGATATGGGTGTTGACGTACGCCAACTCGGTATTGCCGACGTGATGACGCCGGGGGGCATTCGCGTGCGTCCAGGAATTCTGGCGGTCGATGCCCTGAACTTAATGCAGTCCCGCCATATCACCTCCGTGATGGTTGCCGATGGCGACCAGTTACTCGGTGTGTTACATATGCATGATCTCCTGCGTGCAGGCGTTGTGTAGAAATTCAAGGATAAAGAGAAATGAGCAAAGCAGGTGCGTCGCTTGCGACCTGTTATGGACCCGTCAGCGCGGACGTCATCGCCAAAGCAGAGAATATCCGTCTGCTGATTCTTGATGTCGATGGCGTGCTGTCGGATGGCCTGATTTATATGGGCAACAACGGTGAAGAGCTGAAGGCTTTCAACGTCCGTGACGGTTACGG
Source organism: Citrobacter amalonaticus Y19 (assembly GCF_000981805.1). Lineage (NCBI taxonomy): Bacteria > Pseudomonadati > Pseudomonadota > Gammaproteobacteria > Enterobacterales > Enterobacteriaceae > Citrobacter > Citrobacter amalonaticus. The sequence goes on from NZ_CP011132.1 coordinate 3,835,886, forward strand.
GATTCGTTGTGCGCTGACGTCTGATATCGACGTCGCCATCATTACCGGACGAAAAGCTAAACTAGTAGAAGATCGGTGTGCCACACTGGGGATCACGCATCTGTATCAGGGGCAGTCGGACAAACTGGTCGCCTTTCACAGTCTGCTGGCAAAACTGGCGATTGCGCCGGAAAACGTGGCCTACGTCGGTGACGATCTGATCGACTGGCCGGTGATGGAAAAAATTGGCCTGAGCATTGCCGTTGCGGATGCGCATCCGTTACTGCTTCCGCGCGCGGATTACGTCACGAAAATCGCGGGCGGACGCGGCGCGGTACGAGAAGTCTGTGATTTATTATTACTGGCGCAGGGTAAGCTTGATGAGGCCAAAGGGCAATCGATATGAGTAAAGCCAGACGTTGGGTTATCATTCTACTGTCGTTGGCCGTGCTGGTGCTGATTGGTATTAACCTGGCCGATAAAGACGACACGGCTCAGGTGGCGGTGAATACAAGCGATCCGACCTACAAGAGCGAGCACACGGACACCGTTGTCTACAGTCCGGAAGGCGCGCTGAGCTATCGTTTGATCGCCCAACATGTTGAATATTATTCCGATCAGGCCGTTTCGTGGTTCACGCAACCCGTGTTAACGACCTTTGATAAGGACAAGATCCCGACGTGGTCAATCAAGGCTGATAAAGCCAAGCTGACCGAGGATCGGATGCTGTATCTTTATGGTCACGTTGAAGTCAACGCGCTGGTGCCTGACGCTCAACTTCGCAGAATTACCACCGATAACGCGCAGATCAATCTGGTGACGCAGGATGTTACCTCTGAAGACCTCGTCACGTTATACGGAACAACATTTAACTCCAGCGGACTGAAAATGCGCGGCAACTTACGCAGCAAGAACGCCGAGCTGATTGAAAAGGTTAGAACCTCCTATGAAATTCAAAACAAACAAACTCAGCCTTAATCTTGTGCTTGCCAGCTCACTTCTGGCCGCCAGTATTCCGGCGTTCGCCGTCACCGGCGATACCGAACAGCCGATTCATATTGAATCGGATCAGCAGTCTCTGGACATGCTGGGCAACGTCGTGACCTTCACCGGTAATGTCATTGTGACCCAGGGCACCATCAAAATTAACGCCGATAAAGTGGTCGTTACCCGTCCGGGCGGTGAAGAGGGTAAAGAGGTCATTGATGGCTTCGGCAACCCGGCCACCTTCTATCAAATGCAGGACAACGGTAAGCCGGTAAAAGGCCACGCGTCGAAAATGCATTATGAGCTGGCGAAAGACTTTGTCGTACTCACCGGCAATGCGTACCTGGAACAGCTCGACAGCAACATCACCGGGGACAAAATTACCTATCTGGTGAAAGAACAGAAAATGCAGGCCTTCAGTGAGAAAGGCAAGCGTGTGACCACGGTTCTGGTTCCGTCGCAGTTGCAGGACAAAAACCAGGCCCCGGCTCAGAAGAAGAGTAACTAATTCGCTATGGCAACATTAACTGCAAAGAATCTGGCGAAGGCCTACAAAGGCCGCCGCGTCGTGGAAGATGTCAGTCTGACCGTCAACTCGGGTGAGATTGTCGGTCTGCTTGGGCCAAATGGTGCGGGTAAAACCACCACCTTCTACATGGTCGTCGGTATTGTGCCGCGCGACGCCGGTAACATCATCATTGATGATGAAGACATCAGCCTGCTGCCACTGCACGCCCGCGCGCGCCGCGGGATTGGCTATCTGCCGCAGGAAGCATCGATTTTCCGCCGTCTGAGCGTGTTCGATAACCTGATGGCAGTACTGCAAATTCGTGACGATCTCTCCAGCGAACAGCGTGAAGATCGGGCGAACGAGCTGATGGAAGAGTTCCACATTGAGCATCTGCGCGACAACATGGGCCAGTCGCTCTCCGGGGGGGAACGCCGCCGTGTGGAAATCGCCCGCGCGCTGGCCGCTAATCCGAAGTTTATCCTGCTGGATGAACCGTTTGCCGGCGTTGACCCCATCTCCGTTATCGATATCAAACGCATTATTGAGCATCTGCGTGACAGCGGTCTCGGCGTGTTGATTACCGACCATAACGTCCGCGAAACGCTGGCCGTGTGTGAGCGAGCCTATATCGTGAGCCAGGGACACCTGATCGCGCACGGTACGCCGACAGAAATCCTGCAAGACGATCACGTTAAGCGCGTATACCTTGGGGAAGACTTCAGACTCTGATAGGGTAGAAGTTTGCGACGTCATAGCGGGAGAAAACGACTCTGAACATGAAGCAAGGTTTGCAACTCAGGCTGAGCCAGCAACTGGCGATGACGCCGCAACTACAACAGGCGATTCGTCTGTTGCAGTTGTCCACGCTGGAACTGCAGCAGGAACTCCAGCAGGCGCTGGAAAGTAATCCGTTGCTGGAGCAAACCGACCTTCACGACGAAGTTGATACCCACGAAACGCAGGACAGTGAATCCCTGGATACTGCCGACGCCCTCGAACAAAAAGAGATGCCGGAAGAGTTACCGCTCGACGCCAGTTGGGATGAAATCTACACCGCCGGGACGCCATCGGGCACCAGCGGTGACTACATCGACGATGATCTGCCCGTTTATCAGGGTGAAACCACGCAAACCCTACAGGATTACCTGATGTGGCAGGTGGAGCTCACCCCGTTCTCTGATACCGACCGCGCAATTGCCACCTCGATTGTTGATGCCGTTGACGACACCGGCTATCTCACCGTTTCGCTGGACGATATCCTTGAAAGCATGGGCAATGAAGAGGTGGGTCTTGACGAGGTTGAAGCCGTTCTCAAACGTATTCAGCGGTTTGATCCTGTTGGCGTGGCGGCAAAAGATCTGCGCGATTGCCTGCTAATCCAGCTCTCACAGTTCGACAACGCGACGCCCTTCCTTGAAGAAGCCCGACAGATCATCAGCGATCATCTCGATCTGCTGGCGAACCACGACTTCCGTACCCTGATGCGCGTCACGCGCCTCAAAGAAGAGGTACTCAAAGAAGCGGTCAATTTAATTCAGTCGCTCGATCCCCGCCCTGGTCAGTCGATCCAGACTGGCGAGCCGGAATACGTGATCCCGGATGTGCTGGTGCGTAAGCATAATGGTCACTGGATGGTTGAGCTCAACGGCGACAGCGTTCCCCGCCTGCAAATCAATCAGCACTACGCTGCAATGTGCAACGGTGGGCGCAATGACGCCGACAGCCAGTACATCCGCAGTAATTTGCAGGACGCAAAGTGGTTGATTAAAAGTCTGGAGAGCCGCAACGATACCCTGCTGCGCGTCAGTCGCTGCATCGTTGAACAGCAGCAAGCCTTCTTTGAGCAAGGCGAAGAGTTTATGAAACCGATGGTGCTGGCGGATATCGCCCAGGCCGTTGAGATGCACGAGTCGACCATTTCTCGTGTGACCACGCAGAAGTATCTGCACAGTCCACGCGGCATTTTTGAACTGAAGTATTTTTTCTCCAGCCATGTGAATACCGAGGGGGGTGGCGAAGCGTCCTCCACGGCGATCCGCGCACTGGTGAAGAAGTTGATTGCGGCGGAAAACCCCGCGAAGCCTTTGAGCGACAGCAAGCTAACATCAATGTTGTCGGAACAAGGCATCATGGTGGCGCGCCGCACCGTTGCGAAGTACCGAGAGTCTTTATCCATTCCGCCGTCAAACCAGCGCAAACAACTGGTTTGACCCAACCGATAAGGAAGACACTATGCAGCTCAACATCACTGGAAACAACGTCGAGATCACAGAAGCCCTGCGTGACTTTGTGAATACCAAGTTCGCTAAACTCGAACAGTATTTCGACAGGATCAATCAGGTCTATATTGTGTTGAAAGTGGAGAAAGTCACCCACATCTCGGATGCAACACTGCATGTAAACGGTGGCGAAATTCACGCCAGCGCGGAAGGTCAGGATATGTACGCGGCCATTGATGGCCTGATTGATAAGCTGGCAAGACAGCTCACTAAACACAAAGATAAATTGAAACAACACTAATTGTCCGGGCAGTTAGCGGGTGCAGGACGGCCTGTTGTGCAGAACAACAGGCCATTTGTACAGTTAGCGCTCCGAACTTGTCCCACCGTTGTGCGGCAGGTTCTTAGGTGAAATTATGATAAATAACGATACGTCTCTACAATTGAGCAGTGTACTTAACCAGGAATGTACTCGCAGTGCCGTTCACTGCCAGAGCAAAAAACGCGCGCTGGAAATCATCAGTGAACTGGCGGCAAAACAGCTTAGTTTACCGCCGCAGGTTGTTTTTGAAGCGATCCTGACGCGCGAAAAAATGGGCAGTACCGGCATCGGCAATGGGATAGCCATCCCACACGGCAAGCTGGAAGAAGATACCCTGCGCGCCGTCGGCGTGTTTGTGCAACTGGAAACGCCCATCGCCTTCGACGCGATTGATAATCAACCCGTCGATCTGCTTTTTGCCCTGCTGGTGCCTGCGGATCAAACCAAAACGCACCTGCATACGTTATCACTGGTGGCTAAGCGTCTGGCGGATAAAACCATCTGCCGTCGACTGCGCGCCGCACAAAGCGATGAAGAGTTGTATCAAATCATCACTGACACCGAAGGCGGTCAGGATGAAGCGTAACTCCCCTTTTGCCGTGGTGAGGAGAAACAGTACATGGTACTGATGATCGTCAGCGGTCGTTCAGGGTCAGGTAAATCTGTTGCCCTGCGCGCGCTGGAAGATATGGGCTTTTACTGCGTGGATAACCTCCCCGTGGTGCTGTTACCCGATCTGGCACGCACGCTTGCCGAACGCCAGATTTCGGCAGCCGTCAGCATTGACGTACGCAATATGCCAGAGTCGCCAGAAATTTTTGAGCAGGCAATGAACAACCTGCCCGAGGCGTTCTCGCCGCAGCTGCTGTTTCTTGATGCCGATCGCAACACGTTGATTCGTCGCTATAGCGATACGCGTCGTCTGCACCCCCTCTCCAGCAAAAACCTGTCGCTGGAGAGCGCCATCGATCAGGAAAGTGACCTGCTGGAACCGCTGCGTTCTCGCGCCGACCTGATTGTCGACACCTCAGAAATGTCGGTGCACGAGCTGGCAGAAATGCTGCGGACTCGCCTGCTGGGTAAACGCGAGCGTGAACTCACGATGGTGTTTGAGTCCTTCGGCTTTAAGCACGGGATCCCCATTGATGCCGATTACGTCTTCGACGTACGCTTCCTGCCGAACCCGCACTGGGACCCGAAACTGCGTCCAATGACCGGCCTCGACAAACCTGTTGCCGCCTTCCTCGACAGGCACACAGAAGTACACAATTTTATCTACCAGACTCGCAGCTATCTTGAGCTATGGTTACCCATGCTGGAGACCAACAACCGTAGCTATCTGACCGTTGCTATCGGTTGTACCGGCGGGAAACACCGTTCGGTGTATATTGCAGAACAGCTGGCAGACTACTTCCGCTCACGCGGTAAAAACGTACAGTCACGCCATCGTACGCTGGAAAAACGCAAAACATGACCGTGAAGCAAACTGTTGAAATCACGAACAAGCTGGGCATGCATGCCCGGCCAGCAATGAAGCTCTTTGAACTCATGCAGGGATTTGATGCGGAAGTCCTGCTACGAAATGATGAAGGCACCGAAGCGGAAGCCAACAGCGTCATCGCATTGCTGATGCTGGACTCCGCCAAAGGCCGACAAATTGAGATTGAAGCCTCGGGTCCACAAGAGGTCGAAGCGCTGGCCGCCGTCATCGCCCTGTTCAATTCAGGATTCGACGAAGACTAAGCGTTCACGTCCGACGGACATCGTCACAGAAAACGCCATCCGGCGTTTTTTTTATTTTTTACCCTCCTGCCTGTGCAATTCGTGCGCTTTTTAGATTAAGGATTACCTTAAGAAAACCTTAAGCAAAGTTGTTTAGGTTTCATTTAACCTGAGTGTTCATACTGGATTATTGTCAGTAAATATTTCCAGGATATCACTCATGATTCGTTTATCAGCAGAGACTCCCCTGGGCACCGGACGACATCGTAAGTGCTATGCGCATCCGGATGATGCTCAGCGTTGTATTAAGATTGTTTACAACAGTGGCCAGGGCGGCGACAAAGAGACACAGCGCGAGCTGAAGTACTATGCGCATCTCTCTCGCTACCTGAAAGACTGGAGCGGTATCCCACGCTATTACGGCACGGTAGAGACCGACTGCGGAACGGGTTACGTTTACGATGTGATTGCCGATTACGACGGCAAGCCGTCCGTCACTCTCACCGAGTTTGCCAAACAATGTCGTTACGAAGACGACTTTGCCGTGCTACGTCAGATGCTGAAGAAGCTAAGACGCTACCTGCGTGACAACCATATCGTTACCATGACGCTGAAACCACAAAACGTTCTCTGTCACCGTATCAGCGAATCGGAAGTGGTGCCGGTGGTTTGCGATAACATTGGTGAAGGGACGTTAATCCCGCTGGCGACCTGGTCAAAATGGTTCTGCCGTCGTAAGCAGGAAAGATTGTGGCAGCGTTTTATCGCCCAACCGGTCCTGGCCGTCGCGCTGGAAAGAAACGCCCAACCGAAAGAACACGGCAGTTTGTCGCTCTCTTCGCGCGAGGCTTAATGCAGATTTAATGCAGGTGGTGGCGGGTCATAAACGACTCCCCGCCCAACTGCCGCATTTGACGCAGTATCCACGCCTGACGGCTACGTACATAGCCTGAGGGCGCAGCGGCCTTAAAGCGCAGAGGATTGGGCAATACGGCAGCAAGCAGCGCCGCTTCTGACTGGGTTAATCGGCTGGCCGGTTTGCCAAAATAGCGCTGTGCTGCGGCTTCCACGCCAAATACGCCATCACCAAACTCCGCGATATTCAGGTAAACGGTGAGGATCCGCTTCTTGCTCCAGACGGTCTCAACGCCGACCGTAAGCCCGGCTTCCAGCCCTTTACGCAGCCAACTACGACCATCCCAGAGAAAGAGATTCTTAACGGTCTGCTGTGACAACGTCGAGGCACCGCGAATACGGTTTTCATTACGCTCGTTATGTGACAACGCCTTCTCGATGGCGGCGACGTCAAAACCCCAGTGGTCCGGGAAGGTCTGGTCTTCTGCGGCAATCACCGCGAGTCCCATCCACGGTGAGATCTCATCCATGCTCACCCAGTCGGAATGGGCAACATAGCCAAAATCGCCCTGTAACCAGGCACCAATCTGCCGCTCGACCATCACCGCCGAAAAGGGAACGGGCACCACGCTGAACAGCGCAATGCCACCTCCCCAGAACACAGCGAGAACGATCACAACACGCCACATCACCTGCCGCAGAAAGGCGAAAACCCCTTTTTTCATTCCGCCAGAACCAGCACGCGTGATACCAGTTTTTCGATACCCATTGCCGCCTGAGCGATATCCTGCGCCAGCATATAGGCAGGCGTAGTGACGATTTTATTGTCTTCATCAACGACAATATCATCAACCGGGCACGGCACATGCTCCGCCCCCATCTCTTCCAGCACTTCTGCCGTATCAATATCGGTGCCGATCGTCAAACGCAGCGGGAAGTCGAAGATTTTCGGCAGCATGGCCGGGGCGATACACATAAAACCCAACGGCTTACCAGACTGGTGCATCGCCAACGCGAGCCCGGCTAAATCCGGATCCACCCGGCATTCGCTGCCGAGGCTTGCAAAGTTGCTCAAATTTTTGGCTGCGCCAAAACCACCAGGGACAATCAGCGCATCAAGGTCCGTCGAAACGGCCTGAGAAAGCGGACGAATATTGCCGCGCGTAATGCGAGCCGCTTCGATCAGCACATTGCGGGTTTCCGCCATCGGATCGCCCGTCAGATGATTAATCACATCAACCTGCGCTTTGTCGGGCGCGAAGCAGACGGCCTGCGCACCGCTGCGGGCAATGGCCAGCAACGTCAGTACGGCTTCATGAATTTCAGCACCGTCATACACACCGCATCCGCTAAGAACTACGCCAATTTTTTTCATTCAAATGTCCTTTTCACCACTGTCTGCAGCACATTAATAATTGTGATTAAAATGCTACGCTTCACACATTTAACTGATTCATGTAACAAAGCATTTAAGATTTGCTATCTTAACTGCGTGCGGCCCGAATTTAAGCGCTGCGCCTTTTAAATCACAATTATAACTTACGGCGCAGCCACGATTTCCCTGGTGTTGGCGCAGTATTCGCGCACCCCGGTCAAGCCGGGGTCATTTTTTTCCAGCGTTTGCCACCCAGGCCTTTAATACCGCAACGTCGTGTTGCCACTCTTGTTTCATCTCTTCAATCCATTCACCCACGTTATCTTCCCAGGCAGGAAGATCGGGTGACTGGATTTGCTGTCCCAACTGTTGCAGGTGACGAAGGCCAACAGAACCGGCAGCCCCTTTGATTTTGTGCCCTTCTTCAACCACACCTTTCTTGTCACGCGCGGTCAGATTGGATTCCAGAACGCTTAAATAGCCTGGCATCATCTTCTCGAACACGGCCAGCCCATCGGTAATCAGCTTCGGCCCCACCAGCTCTATGTACTGTTCCAGCATCGGAATATCTAATAGCGCTTGCGATTTACTGCTCTCTTCAGATTTCACCGTGCACTCCTCTTCGTCTTGGGTATCCCAGTACTTCTTAATCATGGCGGTTAACGCCGGTACCGATAGCGGCTTGCTCAGCACGTCATCCATACCCGCATCCAGATACTCTTTTTTATCTTTCAGGACGTTCGCCGTGAGCGCCACCAGCGGCGGCAGATCGTCACGCGCATAGCGCTGGGTCAGCTCACGTGAAATATCGAGACCGGTCATATCCGGCAACTGAATGTCCAGCAGCACCAGGTCATACTCACCCGGCGTGAACATCTCCAGCGCCGCTTTCCCGGTCATGGCGACATCCACGCTGTTGCCGAGTTTTTCCAGTACCGAACGCGCCACAATGACGTTCAGCTCGATATCTTCCACCAGCAGGACGTTCAGCGCTGGCAGCGGCAAATCATCATCCTCAAATGCATCTTCAACTTCTTCCGCCACCGCTGGCGCATTGACGGTCAGGGTAAAGATTGAGCCTTTGCCAGGCTGGCTTGCCACGGTGATATCCCCACCCATGTTTTTCGCCAGACGACGCGAGACCGCCAGACCGATGCCCGTACCGGTCGCCGGTTTACCGCCGTGGCTGTCTTTCACCTGATAATACATAGCGAAGATTTTGTCCTGCTCATCCTGTGGAATGCCGATACCGGAGTCTTCCACTTCAAAGTGCAGGGTACTGCCTGCGTCGTAACGTACGCGCACGGTCACCTGACCCTGCTGGGTAAATTTCACCGCGTTGCTGATCAGGTTCCACAGGATCTGCCGCAGACGTGTTCCGTCGGTCACCACTTTATGTGGCAGCGGCAAGGTCGGCTCAAGCACAAAACGCAATCCTTTCTGCTGCGCCTGCAGGCCAGAGAGATTCTCCAAATCGGCCATGAAGCTGGTGAAATCCACCGGCTGGTTATCCAGTTGAACCTTACGCCGCTCCATCTTATCCATATCAATGATATCGTTGAAAATATTCCCCAGCGTCACCGCGGAGACATGGATAGTCTTCAGGTATTTTTCCTGCTCGGTCGTCAGGTCTGTGTCCAGCAGGATACGGCTCAGGCCAACAATCCCGTTCAATGGCGTACGCAGTTCGTGACTGATGGTGGAAATAAAGGTCGTTTTATCGCGACTGGCGCGTTCAAGTGCATCCTGATAGCGCTTGCGCTCGGTAATATCACGACCAAAACCCATCAGGCCATGACGTTTACCCACGCGATCGTAATAAGGTACTTTGCGGATCTCAAAACAGGCTTTGCGCCCGTCCGGATAATCGAGCCATTGCTCATAGGTCAGCGACACATTATGACGGAAGACTTTCTCGTCGGTCTCAATGACCTTTTCGGCCGCTTCCGGCGAGTACACATCGGCAGGCTTTAAATGCACCAGCTGCTTTTCGCTTTTGCCGGTAAGCAATTCCATCGCCCGGTTACAGCCGGAAAACTCTTTATCTTCATTGCGATAAAAAACCAGATCCGGCGAGGCATCCAGGAAGGAACGTAAGAAAGAGGATTGCTGTTCAAGCTGAATCTGCGCCTCTTCGCGCTCTTTGATCTCAACTTTGAGCTGCTCAAACGTTGACTGGCGTTCTGCCTCCGCCTTTTCGCGATCGGCAATCTCCTGATTCAGCTGCGAAATATTATCTTTCAACTGGACGTTAAGCTTGAGGTCGCGCTCTCGCATCTCTTCGAGCTTTTGCACCAGTCGGGATAATCGCTGACGGGACTCCTCCAGTTGCTCCACCACCACCGACAAAAAATAGACCGCCCAGGGGGTAATTAATAAACCAAAGAAAATGGAGCGAATGACATCGATCTGTTCGACCCGACCATGCAGCACCATGGTGACCGCCATCTGCACCACAATTGCCAGCACAACGAGCGCTAACGCCAGCAACATCGAAAAGCGCACCAGACCCAATTTCATCATCAGGTCCACATAGTACTGCGCCAGCATACGAATTTGCTTCATCAAGGATTTCCTTTACGACAACCTGGCACAATAATACTCAATTCTGCGCAAGACGTTAGAGAATGTGCAAGAAATCCATGGCCCGTCATAGTTCAGGCGTCAGGCGGAACCCATGCCCGTCCGAGCGCAGAACCCTGAACACCATGGGCATTGAGATAACGATCCAGCTCGACCATCCCGGTCCAGCGGTTTTCGCACCATAGCGGTGCCAGCAGCGTGGGGCGACGTGCGCTGGCGGAAATACGATGATAAATCACCTCTGGCGGCGTATGACGGATCATCTCGCCTGCGGTGTGCGTGTAATCATCCAGTTCAATCCCGTTCAGACGCCCCGCCTCCCAAGCCCTGGCCATAATGCTGCCCTTCACAATGTGCAACGGGTGCAGTTTGATGCCATCTACTCCCGTCTCCACCACCTGCTCAAGCGTTTGCAGGCATTCCGCCTGCCCTTCTCCCGGTAGGCCAACAATAAGATGTGAACAAACTTTCAGGCCGCGCTCACGCGCAAGGCGGGTTGTGCGCTGATAACAGGCAAAATCGTGCCCGCGATTAATACGATGCAGAGTTTTGTCATGCGCGGTTTGCAATCCCAGCTCCAGCCACACTTCATAACCCTGATCGTTATATTCACAGAGCAAATCAAGAACCGCTTCCGGTACGCAGTCGGGACGCGTTCCCACGCACAGGCCGACAATACTGGCCTGACTGACGGCCTGCTGATACATCGAGCGCAACACCTGCACTTCAGCAAAGGTACTGGTGTAGGCCTGAAAGTAGGCCAGATAGCGCTTCGCACGATTAACCAGATGCGCCTGGTGCGCGAGCTGTTCCGCGATCGAATGCTGCTGCTGCGCTTCATCCGCAAAAGAGGCAACATTACAGAAGGTGCAGCCGCCGCGTCCGATAGTGCCATCGCGATTTGGGCAGCTAAATCCACCGTGGAGCGTCAGTTTATGAACCTTTTGTCCATAACGACGAGAAAGATCCCCACCAAACATATTGACTAATTTCTGTAACTGCATAATCTGATAGACCGCGCCTTGAAAAGAGGCCAAAGCCTGCCACTTTTAGCCCTTGTCGGCGATGACCTGGATCAATCGCCCCGGCAGGCTTTTATCAATTGCATATCCAGTCAAAATAAACGATATTTCATTCACAACCCAGCCAATTACTTTTCCTTATCTCCGGCCATTTTTTTTATCTTCTGACGTCGATTGCGCAAAAACAGTATCATGAAACGCCACTTCGCAATAAACCAGCACAAAACACTACTTATAACGGTGAATAAAGCGGAGACATGAGCTAACAGGCGGTTATGACAGTGAGACAGATCACACTCCCCGTCTCGTTTCCAGTACGTTAATTCAATGTCAAAATGATATTATTCTTAATACTTTCATCAAGATATATGCTCTATAGCACATTATTAGATAAATAAGATTGCCATTTGACCTGTGTGTGGATTCCCGATAACGTGGAAATCCGCTGGAAGCTTTCTGGATGAGCGGTGTGCTCATCATATTTATGCAGTAATTGAGATTCCCTCTGACAGCAAGTCCTCAAACTTGTTTGACCTAAGCGAAATGGATAAAGAGGGCGAATGCGAGGTAAGCGTATGACACGCAAACCCCGTCGCCATGCTCTTGGTGTGCCCGTGCGCAAACGGTATCGGAAGGGGGTCCCGCAGAGCCTGGGGAGGTTCACTGATATGTTGTACGATAAATCCCTTGAGAAGGATAACTGTGGTTTCGGCCTGATCGCCCACATAGAAGGCGAACCTAGCCACAAGGTAGTGCGTACCGCCATACACGCACTGGCCCGAATGCAGCACCGTGGCGCAATCCTCGCGGATGGTAAAACAGGCGATGGTTGTGGTCTTCTGCTGCAAAAACCTGACCGCTTTTTCCGCATCGTTGCCGAAGAGCGCGGCTGGCGTTTAGCCAAAAACTACGCGGTTGGTATGATCTTCCTGAACAAAGATCCTGAACTGGCCGCAGCATCTCGCCGTATTGTTGAAGAAGAGCTTCAGCAGGAAACGCTGTCGATTGTGGGCTGGCGCGATGTACCAACCAACGAAGGTGTACTGGGTGAAATCGCCCTCTCCTCCCTGCCGCGTATTGAACAAATTTTTGTGAATGCCCCTGCGGGCTGGCGTCCGCGCGATATGGAACGTCGTCTGTTCATCGCCCGTCGCCGTATTGAAAAACGACTGCAGGAAGACAAAGACTTCTACGTCTGTAGCCTGTCAAACCTGGTCAACATCTATAAAGGTCTGTGTATGCCGGCGGATCTGCCGCGCTTCTACCTGGACCTCGCGGACTTGCGCCTGGAATCGGCCATCTGTCTGTTCCACCAGCGCTTCTCCACCAACACCGTGCCGCGCTGGCCGCTGGCGCAGCCGTTCCGCTACCTGGCGCACAACGGCGAGATCAACACCATTACCGGTAACCGTCAGTGGGCCCGCGCCCGTACCTATAAATTCCAGACCCCGCTGATCCCGGATCTGCACGACGCCGCGCCGTTCGTTAACGAAACCGGCTCCGATTCCAGTTCCATGGATAACATGCTGGAACTGCTGCTGGCGGGCGGGATGGACATTATCCGCGCCATGCGCCTGCTGGTACCGCCAGCCTGGCAGAACAACCCGGATATGGATCCGGATCTGCGCGCCTTCTTTGACTTTAACTCCATGCACATGGAGCCGTGGGATGGCCCGGCGGGTATCGTCATGTCCGACGGGCGTTTCGCCGCCTGTAACCTCGACCGTAACGGTCTGCGTCCGGCGCGTTATGTCATCACTAAAGACAAGCTGATCACCTGCGCGTCTGAAGTAGGGATCTGGGATTACCAGCCTGACGAAGTGGTCGAAAAAGGTCGCGTCGGCCCGGGTGAACTGATGGTTATCGACACCCGTGGCGGCTGCATTCTGCACTCCGCCGAAACGGACGACGACCTGAAAAGCCGCCATCCGTATAAAGAGTGGATGGAGAAAAACGTCCGTCGCCTGGTGCCGTTTGAAGATCTGGCTGACGATCAGGTGGGCCAGTGTGAACTGGACGACGACACGCTCGCCAGCTACCAGAAACAGTTTAACTACAGCGCTGAAGAACTGGATTCCGTACTCCGCGTGCTCGGTGAAAACGGTCAGGAAGCGGTCGGTTCAATGGGTGACGATACCCCGTTTGCCGTGCTCTCCAGCCAGCCACGCATTATTTACGACTACTTCCGCCAGCAGTTTGCCCAGGTGACGAACCCCCCTATCGATCCGCTGCGTGAGGCACACGTCATGTCGCTGGCGACCAGTATCGGTCGCGAGATGAACGTCTTCTGCGAAGCCGAAGGTCAGGCGCACCGTCTGAGCTTTAAATCGCCGATTCTGCTGTACTCTGATTTCCAACAGCTCACCACGATGAAAGAAGAGCACTATCGCGCTGACCGTCTGGATATCACCTTCGATGTGACGCAAACCACGCTGGAAGAAACGGTTAAAGCGTTGTGCGATACCGCCGAGCAGATGGTACGCAGCGGCACCGTTCTGCTGGTGCTGACGGATCGAAATATCGGTAAAAATCGTCTGCCGGTACCCGCTCCCATGGCGGTCGGCGCGGTACAGACGCGGCTGGTAGAACAGAGCCTGCGCTGCGATGCCAACATCATCGTCGAAACCGCAAGCGCCCGTGACCCGCATCACTTCGCCGTGCTGCTGGGCTTTGGCGCGACGGCCATCTATCCGTACCTCGCGTACGAGACGCTGGGTCGTCTGATAGACACCCAGGCGATCGCCAAAAACTACCGTACCGTGATGCTGAACTACCGTAACGGCATCAATAAAGGGCTGTACAAGATCATGTCCAAAATGGGCATTTCGACCATCGCCTCCTACCGCTGCTCCAAACTGTTTGAAGCGGTGGGTCTGCATGATGATGTCGTTGCGCTGTGCTTCCAGGGCGTGGTCAGCCGCATCGGCGGCGCGGGCTTTGCCGACTTCCAGCAGGATCTGCTAAACCTGTCCAAACGTGCCTGGCTGGCGCGTAAACCGATTACGCAGGGCGGCCTGCTGAAGTATGTGCACGGCGGCGAATACCACGCCTACAACCCGGACGTAGTTCGTACTCTGCAACAGGCGGTTCAGAGTGGTGAATACAGCGACTATCAGGAATACGCGAAACTGGTCAACGAACGTCCCGCGACGACGCTGCGCGATCTGCTGGCGATTAATCCCGGCGACGAGGCGGTCAGCATTGAGGCGGTTGAACCGGCAAGTGACCTGTTCAAACGTTTTGATACTGCGGCAATGTCGATCGGCGCACTGAGCCCGGAAGCGCATGAAGCACTGGCCGAAGCGATGAACAGCATCGGCGGTAATTCTAACTCCGGTGAAGGCGGCGAAGATCCGGCGCGCTACGGCACCAATAAAGTGTCGCGCATCAAACAGGTGGCTTCCGGTCGTTTCGGCGTTACGCCGGCGTACCTGGTTAACGCCGATGTTATTCAGATTAAAGTCGCTCAGGGCGCGAAGCCCGGCGAAGGCGGTCAGTTACCGGGTGACAAAGTGACCCCGTACATCGCTAAACTGCGCTACTCGGTGCCGGGCGTGACGCTGATCTCCCCGCCGCCGCACCACGATATCTACTCTATCGAGGATTTAGCACAGCTGATTTTCGACCTTAAACAGGTCAACCCGAAAGCGATGATCTCCGTGAAGCTGGTGTCTGAACCGGGTGTCGGCACCATCGCCACCGGCGTGGCGAAAGCCTATGCGGATCTCATCACCATCGCCGGTTATGACGGCGGCACCGGCGCGAGCCCGCTCTCTTCGGTGAAATACGCGGGCTGTCCGTGGGAACTTGGGTTGGTGGAAACCCAGCAGGCGCTGGTCGCTAACGGCTTGCGTCACAAGATCCGTTTGCAGGTCGATGGCGGTCTGAAAACCGGCGTGGATATCATCAAAGCGGCGATTCTTGGCGCAGAAAGCTTCGGCTTCGGAACCGGTCCGATGGTGGCGCTGGGCTGTAAATACCTGCGTATTTGCCATCTGAACAACTGTGCAACCGGTGTGGCTACCCAGGACGACAAACTGCGTAAGAACCACTATCACGGTCTGCCATTTAAAGTGACTAACTACTTTGAGTTCATCGCACGTGAAACTCGCGAGCTGATGGCTCAGCTTGGCGTGACGCGCCTGGTGGATCTGATTGGCCGTACCGACCTGCTGAAAGAGCTGGACGGGTTTACCGCTAAACAGCAGAAGCTGGAGCTGTCTCGCCTTCTGGAGACCGCAGAACCGCATCCTGGCAAAGCGTTGTACTGCACCGAAAACAACCCGCCGTTTGATAATGGCGTGCTGAACGCGCAGTTACTGCAACAGGCGAAGCCGTATGTCGACGATCGCCAGAGCAAAACCTTCTGGTTCGATATTCGCAACACCGACCGTTCTGTTGGCGCGTCGCTCTCGGGGTATATCGCTCAGACTCACGGCGATCAGGGGCTGGCCTCTGATCCGATTAAAGCGTACTTCAGCGGCACGGCAGGTCAGAGCTTTGGCGTCTGGAACGCAGGCGGCGTGGAACTGTATCTGACCGGCGATGCCAACGACTATGTCGGTAAAGGCATGGCGGGCGGCCTGCTGGCAGTACGTCCTCCGGTTGGTTCCGCTTTCCGCAGCCATGAGGCAAGCATCATCGGTAACACCTGCCTGTATGGCGCGACCGGTGGTCGTCTGTATGCCGCAGGGCGGGCGGGTGAGCGTTTCGGGGTACGTAACTCTGGTGCTATCACCGTGGTAGAAGGCATTGGCGACAACGGTTGTGAATACATGACCGGCGGGATCGTCTGTATCCTCGGCAAAACCGGGGTCAACTTCGGCGCAGGCATGACGGGCGGGTTCGCCTACGTGCTGGACGAAGACGGCGAATTCCGTAAACGCGTGAACCCGGAACTGGTCGAAGTGCTGGGCGTTGATGAACTGGCTATCCACGAAGAACATCTGCGTGGCCTGATCACCGAACACGTGCAGCATACCGGTTCACAGCGCGGAGAAGAGATTCTGGCCAACTGGTCAGCCTTCGCCAACAAATTCGCGCTGGTTAAACCGAAGTCCAGTGATGTGAAAGCACTGTTGGGTCACCGTAGTCGTAGCGCAGCAGAGCTGCGCGTGCAGGCGCAGTAAGGGGTAGCAACAATGAGTCAGAACGTATACCAGTTTATCGACCTGCAGCGCGTTGATCCGCCGAAGAAGCCGCTGAAGATCCGCAAAATCGAGTTTATTGAAATCTACGAACCGTTTTCAGAAGGTCAGGCAAAAGCGCAGGCGGACCGCTGTCTATCCTGCGGCAACCCGTACTGTGAGTGGAAATGCCCGGTTCATAACTACATTCCGAACTGGCTGAAGCTCGCCAATGAGGGACGAATCTTTGAAGCGGCGGAACTGTCTCACCAGACCAATACGCTGCCCGAAGTGTGCGGTCGCGTGTGCCCGCAGGACAGACTCTGCGAAGGTTCCTGTACGCTGAACGATGAGTTTGGCGCCGTCACCATCGGCAACATCGAGCGTTATATCAATGATAAAGCGTTTGAAATGGGCTGGCGTCCGGATATGACCGGCGTTCGCCAGACCGACAAACGGGTGGCGATCATCGGCGCTGGCCCGGCTGGACTGGCCTGTGCCGACGTGTTAACCCGCAACGGTGTGAAGGCCGTGGTGTTTGACAGGCATCCGGAGATAGGCGGCCTGCTGACCTTTGGCATTCCGGCCTTCAAGCTGGAAAAAGAGGTGATGACCCGCCGCCGTGAAATTTTCACCGGTATGGGAATCGAGTTCAAACTGAACGTGGAAGTGGGCCGTGACGTACAGCTCGACGACCTGCTGAAAGAGTACGATGCAGTATTCCTCGGCGTCGGCACCTATCAGTCCATGCGCGGCGGGCTGGAAAACGAAGATGCCGATGGCGTATTCGATGCCCTGCCGTTCCTGATCGCCAACACGAAGCAGATCATGGGCTTTGGTGAAACCACCGACGAGCCGTACGTCAATATGGAAGGAAAACGCGTGGTGGTGCTGGGCGGTGGCGATACTGCCATGGACTGCGTGCGGACCTCCGTTCGTCAGGGCGCAACGCACGTCACCTGTGCCTATCGTCGTGATGAAGAGAACATGCCGGGCTCCCGCCGCGAAGTGAAAAACGCGCGCGAGGAAGGCGTTGAGTTCCAGTTCAACGTGCAACCGCTGGGCGTGGAAGTGAATGCGAATGGCAAGGTTTGCGGCGTGAAAATGGCACGTACCGAAATGGGCGCGCCGGATGCGAAAGGCCGCCGTCGCGCGGAGATCGTTGCCGGTTCCGAGCACGTTGTTCCGGCAGATGCCGTGGTCATGGCGTTTGGTTTCCGTCCTCACAACATGGAGTGGCTGGCAAAACACAGCGTCGAACTGGATTCTCAGGGTCGTATCATCGCCCCGGAAGGCAGCGACAACGCCTTCCAGACCAGCAACCCGAAAATCTTCGCCGGTGGTGACATTGTGCGTGGTTCGGATCTGGTGGTTACTGCTATTGCCGAAGGCCGCAAAGCAGCTGATGGGATCATGAACTGGCTGGAAGTGTAGTAAACCTTTCTGACTCCCCTGCCCCCGAGTACTCGCTCAGGGATGGGGAGTCACCCTTGTTCCTCGCAATATCCCATCTCCATTCGTCGAAAGCGGCTCGCAAACTTTGCCGTAAGTGGATGTAATGGGCTGAGAAGAATTGACCGCCTGCCCTCTTAAGTATACTGATATCGATATATTTTCAATTCGTAACTATCATGTCAGGGATAATATGATGGCAACAACATCAGCACAACACGCTGGCGGTTATCAGCAAATCCACGACGGCATTATCCATCTGTTGGATACCGCCAGGACAGAGACCGTTCGCAACATCAACGCGATCATGACGGCAACGTACTGGGAAATTGGCCGACGCATTGTCGAGTTTGAGCAGGGCGGTGAAGCGCGAGCAGCTTATGGTACTCAACTGATTGAGCAACTGTCCGTTGATTTAACCCGGCGCTATAAACGTGGGTTTTCTACAAGAAATTTATGGCAAATACGAAATTTTTATCTTTATTTTCAGCATGTTGAAATTCCGCAGACACTGTCTGCTGAATCTCCTCTTCTGATACAACTCGCCAGGATATTCCCGCTTCCCTGGTCAGCCTATGTTCGGCTCCTGTCGGTTAAAAACGCCGATGCCCGTACCTTTTACGAGAAAGAGACATTACGCAACGGTTGGTCGGTACGACAACTCGATCGGCAAATCGCTTCTCAGTTTTATGAACGGACACTGCTGTCTCATGATAAACCCGCGTTGCTGCAACAGGCCGCACCCACCGCGCCCGAAGTCTTACCAGAACACGCAATACGCGATCCCTTTATTCTCGAATTCCTCGATCTGAAGGATGAGTATTCGGAATCCGATCTGGAAGAAGCGCTGATTAACCATCTGATGGAGTTTATGCTTGAGCTCGGTGACGATTTCGCTTTTGTCAGCCGCCAGCGCCGATTACGCATTGACGATAGCTGGTTTCGCGTCGACCTGCTTTTCTTCCATCGCCGCTTGCGCTGTCTGTTAGTTGTTGACCTGAAAGTCGGCAAATTCAGCTATGCCGACGCAGGACAAATGAACATGTACCTTAACTACGCCAAAGAGCACTGGACAATGCCTGGAGAAAATCCGCCAGTCGGGTTAATCCTGTGTGCGGGGAAAGGGGCTGGAGAAGCCCACTACGCGCTGAACGGTTTACCAAATACCGTGATGGCAAGCGAGTACAAAGTGCAATTACCTGACGAAAAATTACTGGCAGATGAACTCATCCGTTCACAAATAGCACTGACAGCGCAGAAAATTGAATCCTCAGAAACGTCTTTGACGCAATTTTCAACGGACGGAATATGAAAACGTAAATCCGGATGGTAAAAACCATCCGGCATTTTCATGCGGCTAACAGGCTGGCGCGAACCTTGACGACAACTTTCTTAATCTCTTGCGGTTCACCCACACTGCATCCCGGTTTGTGGGGCTCTCCTGGCATAAACACCGCGAACATACCTGGCCGTAGGGTAATGGTCTGGCAATCAGCAATCTCACGACAAAGCTGATAATCCTCCTCTACATGCCTCTCTTCACACTGGCGCGCGGAATCGACCACGCCGAACTGAATCCGCTCCTCCCCGGTCAGTAACCACTGGATATCGATGTACTGCTCGTGCTGTTCTGCCTTTTTCTCTGTGAGCGATTGCGTCGCAAACTGCATCACATTCATAAAGACATCATCTCCGCGTAGCTCAACGCGACCAGGAGCTTGTTCCTGTGGTCTGGCGGTTAACGCCAGCGTCAGCGCCTCTTCCAGCACCGGGTGCAGACCCGTTACAGACAACGAACGAACGTCACCCAATATCATCCTTTCTCTCCTTGTGCTAACAGTGCCGCACCCAACAGTCCCGCGTCATGACGGTAGTGTGCCGCGCTTAATTCTACGTGATAAACCGGGGGCATCTGTTCGAGACAGGCCCGGACCTGCGTCAGATACCCTTGTGCCAGTCCCACGCTGCCGCCAACAACCACCCGCTGGCAATCGGTGGCCGCTTTCGTATCGGCAATCAGCCGCGCCAGCACCTGTGCGGAGTATGCAACCAGGCGAGTGGCCTGTTCATCACCCTCTACCGCGCGGGAAAAAATAGTTTTCGCATCACATCCGGCGAGCGCCCCTTGTGCTGCGGCGGCAATCCCACGTCCTGACGCAATAGCCTCGACGCACCCCACCCGCCCACAGCCGCACATCGGCCCATTAGGGTCCGCGAGAGTATGTCCCAGATGTCCAGCCAGGCCGCCGATGCCAGTGACTAACTGGCCGCCGCTGACCACACCGCCGCCCACCCCGGTTGAAACGGTGATAAACACCATATCGCGCGTATCATCGGCGACCGCGTGATACTCCGCCCAAGCGGCGGCCTGTGCATCGTTGACCGCCAGCGTCGGCAAACCGGTGAGGGCTTCTAACGTCTGCACCAGCGGAAAGTGAAGCAATCCGCCCAGATTTTTCGGGTTAATCGCCAGCAGGTTTCCTTCACGAATAATCCCTGTCGAAGCAATTGCCACCCGATGCGCCTGTGCCTGCAACGGTTGCACCAGCGTTTTCAGCGCATCACGCAGTGCCTGCGACGTTTTACTGGCGGGCGTGGGCAGCTCGCGACGTTCGCGAATCTGCAAACCCTCCTCTACCAGCGCGGCGGCAAGTTTTGTGCCGCCAATATCAATTGCCAGTGTCGTCATAGCACCGCCTTTTTCAGCGCCGTGTTATACCACTCACAGATGTGCTCCAGCCGGGTAATGGCCGATCCGACCGTCACAGCCCAGGCACCCTGTCGCATCGCTTCACCGGCCTGCGACGGGGTGTTGTAGCGACCTTCGGCAATCACCCGACAACCGGCTTCGCTCAGCGCCTTCACCAGCGCCAAATCCGGTTCTTCCGGCGTTTCTGCCGTGGTGTAACCCGAAAGCGTGGTGCCAATAATTTCTGCCCCGAGCGCCTGACAGGCCAGACCGTCCTTCAGCGAGGAGCAATCGGCCATTGCCAGCAACTGGTGATGATGGATACGAGCCAGCAGCGCCGCGACCGGAACCGGACGCACACGGTCAGTCCCATCAATCGCAATAATGTCCGCGCCGGCCTGCGCCAGCGCATCCACATCCTCCAGAAACGCGGTAATACGCACCGGAGAATCCGCCAGATCGCGTTTGAGAATGCCGACTATCGGCACGGAAACGACGGCACGCGTCGCTTTCAGATTCCCAACACCTTCAATACGCAACGCGACGGCACCCGCCTGCTCTGCCGCCAGCGCCATTGCCGCCACTATCTCAGGTTTATCCAGTGGGCTGCCGGGGACCGGCTGGCAGGAGACAATCAGTCCACCCTGCGCGGCAATGTTTTTATCCAGTTGTGCAAGTAACGACATACTTCTTCCCTTACGAATGCTGCCCGGTACAGGACCGGGCAAGTGGATTAACTTTTGCTTTTGACTAAAGGGCTTTTATCACCGCCGAATGGGATGGCGCCGCTAAACGGTTTACCGTCGATAGCATCATGGGTACGCAACGCTTCTGGTCGCAGCCAGCGCTGGACGCGGGACGGCATATCCAGACCAATCAGCAGGATCACCACAAAGGTCAGGCTGAAAGAGAGCGATCCCAACGCGGTACCCAGATCCAGACGCTGGGCAATCAGCGCCCCCAGAATCGGTGCCAGCGCGCCGCCAAGCGCCCCGACGTTATAGGTGAAACCCAGACCGGCCGCACGCTGATCGGTATCGAAATAGCCGCCAATCAGTTTCGGCAAGATCCCGGAGATCCCTTGTCCCAACATCTGCTGGAAAAACAGCAGTAAGCCGAGGACCCAGACGTTCGTACCGCCTATCGCAAACACCGGAATGATCAGCACCTGCGAGGCCAGCAGACTGCACACATAAGCTTTGCGGGTCCCCAGCCAGTCACCGAGGAAGCCACCTACGCAGCAACCGACCGCAGCGCCAAAGCCGCTAAAGAAGAGCACGCGCGCCACGGTGGAAGGATCGTACGCCAGTTCCGTTTTCAGATAGGTGGGAAGCAACGCCTGAATCGGCCACGAGTAGAGGAAAGCAAACAGGACGACAATCATGAGCATCACGCCCGTCGGCCAGCGCTTGCCGCTGCTTTGCACCATGAAGCTGATAAAGATCACCGCACACAGCAACCCCAGTACTGCGACAATCGCCGCATTTTGCAGGTCGCCGGCAAAGCAGAACCACAGTGCCGTCGCCGCCGCTATCGTCATCAGGATGTTGACGATGCGATGCTCACCCCGATAGAGAATATCAACCATCGTACGTACCGGCGCTTTGCCCGCATGCTTCTCTTTCCAGTCTTCAGCTTCCGGTATGTTTTTGCGCAGCCAGAGGGCAAAAATAATCGGCAGAATGCCAATGAAGAACAGTGCGCGCCAGCCCCAGACCGGCACGACCAGGCTGTAGACCTGAGCCGCAATCACAGCGCCAACGGAAAAGCCCGAGATCAGAAAACCACTGGCCTTATTACGCAGCTGTTTCGGCCAGCTTTCAATGACATAGGTTGCACTGGAGCCGTATTCGCCCGCCATCCCCATGCCAATCACCAGTCGGGCGATAAACATGGTGGTGTAACCCGGCGCAAAACCACAGGCCAGCGTCCCCATTGAAAACAGAATAATACTGGTGACCATTGCCAGACGGCGTCCATAACGGTCGCCCATTGCGCCCAGCATTAACCCGCCAAACCAGCGGGAAATAAAAGCTGCCGAAATCAGGCTCGCCGCCTGAACCGTCGTCAGCCCAAATTCTCCCTGCACTTCCGTCAGCACAAGGGCAATCAACACAAAATCAAAACCATCCAGCAAATATCCCAGCCATGCAGCGGAGAATGCCCGCCATTGCGCCCGGTTGAGATGGCGATACCACGGGATACTTTGGGTAGAAGTACTCATTTTACTCTCCCGACGATTTTTTTATTGTATTGCCGGATGGCGGCTTCGCCTTATCCGGCCTACGTATCGTGTTGTGTTTTGTAGGCCGGATAAGCATCAGCGCCATCCGGCACCCCATCAGGAACGTTCCGCCATCAATTGTTCCGCCAGTGCTTTCAGTGCAGGCACGTATTTTTCATCCACAGGGGCAAACGGCTTACGGCACAGTGGTACAGAAACCACGTCCATATAGTGCAGAACCGTTTTCAGCCCACGGAACACGCCGGCCTTAATGAGGAGATCGATAACCTTATTGCACTCTGTTTGCAGCTTTTGCGCAGTCCGGATGTCGCCTTCTTTGAGCGCTTTCACAATTCCCAGATATCGCCAGCCCATGATGTTGTAAGTGCTGCCGATACCGCCGTCCGCTCCGGCCAGCAGGCCAGAAGCGAAAATTTCGTCATAACCGTTATAGAGCACCAGATCCGGATGGGCGCGACGGATCTGTTCCATCTGAAACAGATCGCCCGACGTTTGTTTCAGTGCGCCAACGCCTGGCAACGTCACCAGCGTGTTGATCTGATCCAGCGTTAACTTCACGCCACTCAGCGCCGGAATGTTATAGACCACCATCGGCAAGCCATCCGCCGAATCAATGATGGCCCGGTAATGATCGCAGTGTTCTTCAAAGCTGAACGGATAGTAGAACGGCGTCACCGCAGAGACAGCGTCAAAGCCGTAACGATGCGCTGCGCGAGCGAGTTGTTGGCTCTCGTGAGTGCTGACCGTTCCAACATGAGCGATAAGCGTCACCTTGCCCTTCGCCTCTTCCGCGACCACTTCCAGCACCTGCTCTCTTTCCGCACCGTTCTGCACAAAGGCTTCGCCGGTGGAACCGCCTACGTACAGCCCATCAATACCCTGAGCGATGTTAAAACGCACCAGTCGGCGCAGGCTTTCAATATCCAGTTTCTGTTGGTTATCGAAGGGGGTTAACAACGCTGGCATTACGCCTCGTAAATCTTTTGCCATAACGACCTCTGTCATAATTAGTGTTATCTGACTGCGTACCTTTATACCTGTTATACCAGATCAAATAAGCAGCAATACAATACAGAACGCTTATAGTGCGATCTGCTTCACTAAACGATCGTCAGGATCGCGATCACTTACGCATTTTTGAATTTTTACCGAGCGCGTGCCAGGTGGCGGAAACGCTGTTGAGATGGGATTGCAAGGCGCGATCGGCTTCATCCGGATCGCGCTGGCGAATGGCCTCTACGATAGCGATATGCTGCTGATAACTCACGTTATTATGCTCGTAAAGCTCACGATCCGACACGGTCGGGCGAGCGGCGATCAGCCAGTCAAGCAGCGCAACGTGGATCGCCATAAAGATCGGATTGCCGGGGATCTCCGCCAGCACACGATGAAAATCGACATCTGAACGAATGAACAGCGCATTGTCATCGAGCGACTGACTGTTGATCTCCAGTGCTTTTGCCAGCAGATCGATTTGTTCCTCTGTCGCATTCTCCGCGGCATAACGCACGAGGCTGGATTCAAAGAACAGACGCAACTGCTCAAAGTGGGCAATACCGCCAGGATGCGCGAGGAAATCCTTCGCCATTCCGGACAGTTCACCAATGATGGTGTCCGCCGAAGGACGCGAAACGCGGGCGCGTTCGCCGTTGTTGATTTGCACCAGACCTTTACGCTTCAGCGCCGCCAGTGCCTCACGAACAGAGGGACGACCGACGTTGAAAAAGGCCATCAGTTCCCGCTCGGACGGCAACTGTTCCCCCTCGCCGAACTCACGACGACGGATCATCTGCTCTAACTCTTCCTCGACCATTTCCGACAGCTTTTTACGCGCCAGCGGACGACGGCGAAGGCTACGCCCAATAGTTGCGGGAGAATCTTCTGCTTGCGAATCGAATGCGTTCATAAGACCTATTTGCGAGTCACGGTGACAAACAACAGCAGGCTCATCGTAACACAGGATCGGAAGGAGGGCGAAACCGTGGTCGGCGCGATCAAAAACAGGCCTCTCTGGGCCTGTTTTCATCTATTTAACAACACGTAATGCCGGTCGGCCACCACGCGGCGGCGGCGGATCGTCATCCGGGCTGTTGTCATCATCATGATCCGGCTTATCACCGTCAATGACTGACATAACGGTTTCGCTCTCTGCACCAGATGCCGCATCATCATCATTGAGACTGGCAACATCCTCGTCATAGGCCGCTTCCGGTTCAAACATCGTTCCGGCACCGTTTTCACGCGCATAAATAGCCAACACTGCTGCTAACGGTACGGAAACCTGACGCGGAATTCCGCCGAAACGCGCG
This sequence comes from Citrobacter amalonaticus Y19, assembly GCF_000981805.1. Lineage (NCBI taxonomy): Bacteria > Pseudomonadati > Pseudomonadota > Gammaproteobacteria > Enterobacterales > Enterobacteriaceae > Citrobacter > Citrobacter amalonaticus. The sequence goes on from NZ_CP011132.1 coordinate 3,861,282, forward strand.
TTAAAACGCACTTCGTCGTTAGCCAGTTCCAGATTCCCCACCGCACGCGGCGCAATGTTCAGGACAATCTGTCCGTCGCGGGCATATTCCATTGGGACATGCACGCCAGGCAGCGTCACATCCACCACCAGGTGCGGCGTGAGTTGGTTGTCCAGCAACCACTCATAGAAAGCACGCAGCAGATACGGACGACGCGGTGTTAGCTGTGGCAAATCCATCAGTATTAACCCCGGCCAAGACGCATTTCGCGTTCAGCTTCGGTTAAGGACGCCAGGAAAGAATCACGTTCGAAGACGCGAGTCATGTAGCCTTTCAGCTCCTTCGCGCCCGCGCCACTGAACTCAATACCCAGTTGCGGCAGACGCCACAGCAGCGGTGCCAGGTAGCAATCCACCAGGCTGAATTCATCACTCAGGAAATACGGTTTTTGACCGAATACCGGCGCAATCGCCTGCAGCTCTTCACGCAGCTGTTTGCGGGCAACGTCAGCTTCTGAAGCAGACCCGTTAACGATGACGTTCATCAACGTATACCAGTCTTTTTCGATACGGTGCATGTACAGGCGGCTTTCACCACGAGCCACCGGGTAAACCGGCATCAATGGCGGATGCGGGAAACGCTCATCCAGGTATTCCATAATGATGCGAGATTCCCACAGGGTCAGCTCACGATCCACCAGTGTCGGGACGCTCTGATTCGGGTTGAGGTCAATCAGATCCTGCGGGGGATTGTCCTTTTCCACGTGCTCGATCTCGAAACTTACACCTTTCTCCGCCAATACAATGCGGACCTGATGGCTATAGATGTCAGTAGGACCAGAAAACAGCGTCATTACCGAACGTTTGTTGGCAGCGACAGCCATGAAAACCTCCAGGTATATTAAGAATTTTTACTGCTACCGGCCATCGCATGGCCAGTCAGAAGTGACGTCACCCACATCGGAAAAGTCATCATCGTTCAAAAAGCAAACAAAAAATGAGCAATACCCGATATTTGGGCAGAAAATTGGATGGTAGTTTACCAGATTTTGTGACCTTTGTGGTGAGTCGATTCCGGAAATGGGGAAAAAGAGGGTTTTGTCAGAGGATTACGCCAGATTTATCCATAAAAAAACCCGCCGAAGCGGGTTTTTTCGCCAACCGTAATCTGCCAGAGGCAGAAAACAATTAACGTTTGGAGAACTGCGGACGACGACGTGCTTTACGCAGGCCGACTTTCTTACGTTCAACCTGACGAGCATCACGAGTAACGAAGCCAGCTTTACGCAGTTCGCCACGCAGGGACTCATCGTACTCCATCAGAGCGCGGGTGATACCGTGACGGATCGCACCAGCCTGACCAGAGATACCACCACCTTTAACAGTGATGTACAGATCCAGTTTCTCAACCATGTCGACCAGTTCCAGCGGCTGACGAACTACCATGCGGGCAGTTTCACGACCGAAGTACTGTTCCAGAGAACGTTGGTTGATAACGATTTTGCCGTTGCCCGGTTTGATGAAAACGCGAGCTGCGGAACTTTTGCGGCGACCAGTGCCGTAGTATTGATTTTCAGCCATTGCCTATAATCCCGATTAGATGTCAAGAACTTGCGGTTGCTGTGCCGCGTGGTTGTGCTCGTTGCCAGCGTAAACTTTCAGTTTACGGAACATAGCACGACCCAGCGGGCCTTTTGGCAGCATGCCTTTAACCGCGATTTCAATCACACGCTCAGGACGGCGGGCAATCATCTCTTCAAAGGTCGCTTCTTTGATACCACCGATGTGGCCGGTGTGGTGATAGTACACTTTGTCAGTACGCTTGTTGCCGGTTACAGCAACTTTGTCAGCGTTCAGAACGATGATGTAATCACCGGTATCTACGTGCGGAGTGTATTCCGCTTTATGCTTACCGCGCAGGCGACGAGCCAGTTCAGAAGCCAGACGGCCCAGAGTTTTACCGGTCGCGTCAACAACGTACCAGTCGCGTTTTACGGTTTCTGGTTTAGCTGTAAAAGTTTTCATTAAAAGCTTACCCAATAAATAAGTTACACGTTGGTGAACACCCAAACGTTATGTCAGTTGAGGTTCACACGACAAAGACCGGCAAACCTACCCCTTCGAATAGCCAATGCCAGCACACAAAAAGTTTTGGGAAAAAAACTTTCTTGTAACGTGGGGTCGCAAGATTATAGAGAAGTCGAGGTCAAAGATCGACCCCTAAATGTGATTTGCTCAACAGTTTGTTGGCAGCCGTCAGGGCATATGCTCTCGCTTCAGATACTCTTCGCTCTGCATCTCCTGCAATCGCGACAGACAGCGCTGAAATTCGAACTTCAATCGCTCGCCCTGATACACCTCATAGAGAGGCACGGCGGCGCTAACCACCAGCTTGACGTGGCGCTCGTAAAATTCATCCACCAGCGCGATAAAACGGCGCGCTTCGCTTTCCATCAGCGGCGTCATCACCGGGACGTCAAACAGCATGACGGTGTGGAACAACCGGGAAAGCGCAATGTAGTCATGCTGGCTACGGGCATCGATACACAGGGTGTGGAATGACACCGCCAGCGTCTGGTTTTCCATACCCAGCGTCGGCAACGGACGGTGATTGATCTCCAGAACCGGTCCCTGTTCACGTTTGACACCCGCCAGCGCCAGCCAGAGGTTGTCCATCTGCTGCTGCGTTTCATTGTTCAGCGGTGAGAGCCACAAATGCGCCTGGGTCAATGTCCGCAGACGATAATCCACGCCAGCGTCTACGTTCATGATGTCACAATGTTGTTTAATCGCATCGATCGCGGGAAGAAAACGCGTGCGCTGTAATCCGTTACGATAGAGCTCATCAGGCGGAATGTTCGATGTCGCCACCAGCGTAATACCGCGCGCAAACAGCGCTTTCATCAGGCCGCCGAGCAGCATGGCGTCCGTAATATCAGAAACAAAAAACTCATCAAAGCACAGCACATCCGTCTCGGCCTTAAAGCGGTCGGCCAGGGTTTCAAGCGGATCGGTTTGCCCCTGCAGAGCCGTTAACTCCTCATGCACGCGCAGCATGAAGCGATGGAAGTGCAGGCGCTGCTTACGAACGCCTGGCAGGCTATGGTAGAACAGATCCATCAGCCAGGTTTTCCCTCGCCCTACGCCCCCCCACATATATAAGCCTCGCACCGGAGCATTGTGTGCCGCTTCTTTTTTCCCCAACAGCTTACCGACGCGGGACATAAACCCTTTTGTTTCAGGCGTTGAGGTTTTGTTCGAGGTCAACGCCTGGTAAATGATTTCCAGACGATCGACCGCCTCTTTTTGCACGTCGTCGGGCTGGTGAGTACCCTCGTTAATGGCTTTCAGATAACGTGATGTAGGGGTAAAGCTCTGCATGATGTTCTTGTTATTCCTTGAAAATCGGTGTGCCGTCGTTCACGGTTGACGAAAAAAAGGCCGTTCTACACTACGCGATATAAAGACGGGATTCCACTTCTGCGGGATTAGCGGTTATAGTGGCAGTATCAGGCGCGGGCATGGAGCCTAAAGCCAACACCCTACGGAAACAAAAGACAACGGGAGATGTTCATGACCTGGGAATATGCGCTAATTGGGTTAGTCGTCGGCATCATCGTCGGTGCTGTAGCCATGCGTTTTGGCAACCGGAAATTACGCCAGCAACAGGCGTTGCAGTACGAACTGGAAAAAAATAAAGCCGAGCTGGAAGAGTATCGCGAAGAGTTGGTCAGCCATTTTGCCCGCAGCGCCGAGTTGCTGGACACCATGGCCCACGATTACCGCCAGCTGTATCAGCACATGGCGAAAAGCTCCAGCAGCCTGCTGCCGGAACTGTCAGCGGAATCTAACCCGTTCCGTAACCGTCTGGCCGAGTCTGAAGCCAGCAACGACCAGGCGCCAGTACAAATGCCGCGTGATTATTCCGAAGGCGCATCCGGCCTGCTGCGTAGTGGTGCAAAGCGCGACTAACCGCACATCGTTAATATTTTTCCTGGGCGCAGCGATTGCGCCCACCTCTTCTCTCCCGTCCCGACTATCATTTAATCATTATCCGCATTGTTAGCAGATTGAAAATTCAATAACATCAAACTGTTTTGAATCGTCTTCCCCTTTACTCAAGGTACGAGAGCAGGATCAATGAAAATACAAACCCAGCTGTTGAGTGCATTAGCGTTAAGTGTCGGGTTAACTCTCTCGGCGCCATTTCAGGCCATTGCGTCGATTCCAGGCCAGGTTCCCGGCCAGCCCGCGCTTCCCAGTCTCGCCCCGATGCTCGAAAAGGTGCTGCCTGCCGTCGTCAGCGTGAAGGTTGAAGGCACCGCGCCCCAAACGCAGAAAGTCCCGGAAGAGTTTAAAAAATTCTTTGGTGATGACCTGCCGGATCAGCAGGCGCAGCCGTTTGAAGGGCTGGGTTCCGGGGTCATTATCGACGCCGCGAAAGGCTATGTGCTGACCAATAACCACGTGATTAATCAGGCGCAGAAGATCAGCGTTCAACTGAATGATGGGCGTGAATTCGAGGCCAAACTGATTGGCAGCGACGATCAAAGCGACATCGCCCTGCTGCAAATTCAAAACGCCAGCAAGCTGACACAAATCGCCATCGCCGATTCGGATAAACTGCGCGTCGGTGATTTCGCCGTGGCAGTCGGCAACCCGTTTGGTCTGGGGCAAACCGCGACCTCCGGTATCGTCTCGGCGCTGGGGCGCAGCGGGTTGAATCTGGAAGGTCTGGAAAACTTTATTCAAACCGACGCCTCTATTAACCGCGGGAACTCCGGCGGCGCGCTGCTTAACCTGAACGGTGAGCTGATCGGCATTAACACCGCCATCCTTGCGCCTGGCGGCGGCAGCGTCGGGATCGGTTTTGCCATCCCCAGCAATATGGCCCGCATTCTGGCACAGCAACTGATCCAGTTTGGTGAAATCAAGCGCGGTCTGCTGGGCATTAAAGGGACCGAAATGACTGCCGACATCGCCAAAGCGTTCAAGATGGACGTGCAGCGCGGTGCCTTTGTCAGTGAAGTGCTGCCGAACTCCGGTTCAGCCAAAGCAGGCATTAAGTCCGGCGATGTGATCACCAGCCTCAACGGCAAATCGCTCAACAGTTTTGCCGAGCTGCGTTCCCGGATTGCCACCACAGAACCCGGCACCAAAGTGAAGCTGGGTCTGTTGCGTAACGGCAAGCCGCTGGAGGTGGAAGTGACGCTCGATACCAGCACCTCATCGTCTGCCAGCGCGGAGATGATTGCCCCGGCATTGCAGGGAGCGACACTGAGCGATGGTCAGCTCAAAGACGGCAGTAAAGGCATCAAAATTGACAGCGTTGAAAAGAGCAGTCCCGCCGCACAGGCTGGCCTGCAAAAGGATGATGTGATCATCGGAGTCAACCGTGACCGGGTGAACTCTATCGCTGAAATGCGCAAAGTGCTGGAAGCCAAACCGTCCATCATTGCGCTACAGATCGTCCGCGGAAACGAGAGCATTTATCTGCTTCTGCGCTAAATCCAGACCACCGGACATCAGCCTCGCGTGTGATGTCCGGTTAACTCGTGATATGCTGCTGCCGTTCCCTTTATTAATGACGCCTCCATCATGTTAGTGAAGCTCTTACGTTCGGTCGCAATTGGTTTGATTGTTGGCGCCATTCTTCTGGCCGCCATGCCTTCGCTTCGCAAAATCAACACGCTTTCTGCGCCGCAATATGACAGCGCTGACGAGACGCCCGCCAGCTATAACTCTGCGGTACGTCGCGCGGCCCCTGCTGTGGTCAACGTCTACAACCGCAGTATGAACAGCACCGCACATAATCAACTTGAAATCCGCACCCTGGGTTCTGGTGTGATTATGGATCAGCGCGGCTACATCATTACCAACAAGCATGTGATCAACGACGCCGATCAGATTATCGTCGCCTTACAGGATGGACGCGTGTTTGAAGCGCTGCTGGTCGGCTCCGATACGTTGACCGATCTGGCGGTGCTGAAAATCAACGCCACCGGCGGTCTGCCGACGATTCCGATCAATGCCGGACGTTCACCGCATATCGGCGATGTGGTGCTGGCGATCGGTAACCCCTATAACCTCGGACAGACCATCACTCAGGGCATTATCAGCGCCACAGGGCGTATCGGCCTGAACCCAACCGGACGGCAGAACTTCCTGCAAACGGATGCCTCTATCAACCACGGTAACTCCGGCGGCGCACTGGTGAACTCGCTGGGCGAACTCATGGGCATCAACACCCTGTCGTTTGATAAAAGCAATGACGGTGAAACGCCAGAAGGGATCGGCTTTGCCATTCCGTTCCAGTTGGCGACCAAGATTATGGATAAGCTGATCCGCGATGGTCGTGTTATCCGTGGCTATATTGGGATTGGCGGTCGTGAAATCGCCCCACTGCACACCCAGGGCGGCGGCATGGATCAGATTCAGGGGATCGTCGTGAACGAAGTGGCACCAGATGGCCCAGCGGCGCAGGCCGGTATTCAGGTTAACGATCTGATTATCTCTGTGAACAGCAAACCTGCGGTCTCCGCACTGGAAACCATGGACCAGGTGGCAGAGATTCGCCCTGGGTCAGTGATTCCGGTGATTGTTATGCGTGATGATAAGCAACTGACGCTGCAGGTCACCATTCAGGAATACCCGGCAACAAATTAGCCTTCACTGAGATGTAAAAAAACCGGAGCTGGCTCCGGTTTTTTATGCGTCACGATGAGTTTGTAGGCCGGATAAGGTGTTTACACCGCCATCCGGCAATCGTACTTATTTGTTAACGAACTCTTCGCCCAGTTGAATATCTTTCTTCAGGGTATCCAGCATGCCTTCCAGCGCGTTCTGCTCGAATGCGCTCAGTTTGCCGATAGACTGACGCTCTTCCACGCCGTTTTTACCCAGCAGTAGCGGCTGAGAGAAGAAACGTGCGTACTGGCCATCGCCTTCAACGTAGGCACATTCTACAACGCCTTTTTCACCCTGCAGTGCGCGAACCAGTGAAAGACCGAAACGCGCGGCCGCCTGGCCCATCGACAGGGTTGCCGATCCGCCACCCGCCTTCGCTTCAACCACTTCAGTACCTGCGTTCTGAATACGCTTGGTCAGGTCAGCCACTTCCTGGTCAGTGAAACTTACGCCCGGGATCTGCGACAGCAGTGGCAGAATGGTCACGCCAGAGTGTCCGCCGATAACCGGAACTTCCACTTCAGTCGGCAGCTTACCTTTCAGTTCCGCTACAAAAGTGTTGGAGCGGATAATGTCCAGCGTGGTCACGCCAAACAGTTTATTTTTGTCGTAAACGCCCGCTTTTTTCAGTACTTCTGCTGCAATAGCGACGGTGGTGTTCACCGGGTTGGTAATGATACCGATGCAGGCTTTCGGACAGGTCGTCGCGATCTGCTGTACCAGGTTCTTCACGATGCCCGCATTGACGTTAAACAGGTCGGAACGGTCCATACCCGGTTTACGCGCCACACCTGCGGAGATCAGCACCACGTCAGCACCGTGCAGTGCCGGGGTCGCGTCTTCACCGGAGAAGCCTTTGATTTTCACAGCAGTTGGGATATGGCTCAAATCTACAGCCACACCGGGAGTCACTGGAGCGATGTCGTACAGGGAGAGTTCTGAACCTGAAGGCAGTTGGGTTTTTAACAGTAGTGCAAGCGCCTGGCCGATACCGCCAGCAGCGCCGAGGACTGCGACTTTCATCCTAAACTCCTTATTATATTGATAAACTAAGTGTTTGTTGCTCCGCGGCGGCGACGTTAAACCACAACTTCAATGAATACAATCACCCGTATTCAATTCTGTGTTGTCACGCGAATTTAGCTTTTATGCATTTAATTGCCGTAATCCGAAGATGTCTGTGCAGTAGAGCAACTTTCCAACAGGTGGTGACAATATACCCTACTGTCAGCCCAAAACAACATCAATTTGATAACAATTAATTTACTTTTAAGCTTATTTGCGAGGCGTGACACAGGCATGTTTCTTGATAACAAAATTTGATAAAATTCCGCTCTTTCATAACATTATTTCAGCCTTCATTTGGGCAGACCGTTTGCATAAAAATTCATCTGTATGCATAATAATGTTGTTTCCACTCTCATACTACGGGTGACTTATGCGAAGCTCAGCTAAGCAAGAAGAATTAGTTAAAGCGTTCAAAGCGCTACTTAAAGAAGAAAAATTCAGCTCTCAGGGCGAAATTGTCCTCGCATTGCAGGATCAGGGCTTTGATAACATCAACCAGTCCAAAGTTTCACGCATGCTGACAAAGTTTGGGGCTGTTCGTACACGCAACGCAAAAATGGAGATGGTGTACTGCCTCCCGGCTGAACTGGGCGTCCCCACCACCTCCAGCCCACTGAAAAACCTGGTTCTTGATATCGACTTTAACGATGCCGTGGTGGTGATCCACACAAGCCCTGGTGCGGCGCAGTTGATCGCCCGCCTGCTGGACTCCCTGGGCAAAGCAGAAGGTATTCTCGGTACCATCGCCGGGGATGACACCATTTTTACCACCCCGGCCAATGGCTTTACGGTGAAAGATCTCTACGAAGCCATTCTTGAACTGTTCGAACAAGAGCTTTGACCCCTCCCACCCCGCCGCCGACGTGGCGGGGTAAAACCCTGCATTAACGTCCGATTTCCGTTAATTTATCTGCCGCTTATTTAGCAAATAGTGCGTTTACCTGCCCAAAACCATTCACACAGTGAATGTGCAAACTCAAAACCGCACAAATCGCAAAATTTCATATCTATATGATTTTATTAGATATAGATAAAACACCACGCCCTTTTAATTCCAGACAAGCATAAAAAACCACATTTTCATTACTTACCAATTACTGAAACCATTAGCGTGGTATTAATTTATCGCGTGATTAGTGTATACTTGATTTTGTGATGAGGGTCACGAAACGAAGACCCCCAATAATAAATTCGACGAGGTACTTATCATGAAAATCAAAACAACTGTTGCTGCGTTAAGCGTTCTCTCTGTTCTTTCTTTCGGCGCATTCGCCGCAGATTCTATCAACGCACAGCAAGCGCAAAATCGCGAAGTCATTGGCACTGTCTCTGTCAGTGCAATCGGCTCTGACCCAATGAGCATGCATGAAATGCTGAACAAAAAAGCGGAAGAAAAAGGCGCATCAGCGTATCAGATCACCGAAGCCCGTAGCGGTGACACCTGGCATGCCACTGCCGAATTGTACAAATAAACCCTCGTCGTCTAGTCCGACGACCTTGCCCCCGACTGTCGGGGGCTTTTTTTATCTCTCAATGACGAACATTAAAACGTAGCTGACCTTCCAGTTCTTCTTCCGCTTCATCAAACAACAAAATCAATGCGCCATAACGCCAGCGCGACTTGTCGGGTAGATGCACAAACTCGATCTCCAGCGGTAACGGCAGCGCTTCACTCATGATGATGTCCCACAGAGAATCGAGGTCACTCACTTTCTCTTTGGCAAGACCAAACATCCGCGCAAACTCACGGTAGAAGTCGTCCTGATCTTCAATTTCATCAAAATCAAATGTATAGATATTCATCTATCGCCACCTTCCCGACCTCAGTCTGACTACAGGCCGCCAATATGCAGGGTTTTCACTTCCAGAAATTCATCTAACCCCAGCACCGATCCTTCACGACCCAGTCCGGACTCTTTCACCCCGCCAAACGGTCCCAGCTCGGTGGACACCGCACATTCGTTTATCCCGATCATGCCGCTTTCAATGGCCTGGGAGACACGGAACACCCGTTGCAGGTTTTGCGTATAGAAGTAAGCGGCCAGGCCAAACGGCGTGTTGTTCGCGCGCTGAATCACCTCTTCTTCGTTGGTAAAGCGGAAGCAGGCAGCAACAGGACCAAACGTCTCTTCACTCGCCAGTATCATGTCGTCGCTGCACCCACCCAACACGGTAGGCTGCCAGAAGTTACCGCCGAGCGCGTGCGCTTTCCCGCCCGCCAGCACTTTCGCCCCTTTCGCAACAGCATCGTCAACGTGCTCACGCACTTTATTGACCGCAGAGGGTTCGATCAGCGGCCCCACCACCACGCCGTCATCCAGACCATTCCCCACCTTCAACGCCTGAACGGCATCGGCCAGTTTTCGGGTGAATTCATCGTAGACGCTTTCCTGGATATAAAAACGGTTCACGCTGACGCAGACCTGCCCGGCATTACGGAACTTATTGGCGAGAGCGCCTTTCACCGCCGCATCGATGTCGGCATCGTCAAACACGATGTAGGGAGCATTGCCACCCAGTTCCATCGACACTTTCTTCATGGTTTCTGCCGCGTTACGCACCAGCGTTTTACCAACTGCCGTTGAACCAGTGAATGAAATTTTGCGCACCTCATGGCTTGCCATGATGGCGTCGCTGATTTCCGGCGTATTGCCCGCTACGGCGTTGAGCACGCCATCGGGCACCCCCGCTTTCTTCGCCAGCGTAAGCAGCGCAAAGGCGCTCAGCGGCGTGTTATTGGCCGGTTTTATCACCCCGGTACAGCCCGCCGCCAGCGCCGGACCAAGCTTACGGGTCAGCATCGCCATCGGGAAATTCCACGGCGTGATTGCCGCCACCACGCCAACCGGTTCGCGGGTAGCCAGAATGCGGGAACCGGGTTTGATCGGCGGGATGATTTCGCCATTGGCGCGTTTTGCCTGCTCGGCAAACCATTGAATAAAGCTGGCCGCATACTCCACCTCACCCTCGGCTTCTTTCAGCGGTTTACCCTGCTCGGTGGTCATCAGCCGTCCCAGCCAACTCTTATTTTCGATGATCAATTCATACCAGCGGTAGAGAATCGCCGAGCGCTCTTTTGCCGTTTTTGCCCGCCAGGCAGGAAATGCCTCACTGGCCGCCGCAATGGCCTCTTCGGTCTGTTGTTTCCCCGCTTTCGCCACCTTCGCGATCGTTTCGCCCGTTGCCGGATTAAGCACATCAAAGGTGGTATCAAGCGTTTTCCACAGCCCGTCAACCAGATATCCCGTCTGAAAAAGTTCGTTGTCCTGAAGCGTTTGCATGCTGTTTTCTCCTTCTGATGTCCTGAGTTGCGCACATCGAATAAGTATAGCCATAAAAAAACCGACGCTTTTGGCGTCGGTTTCTGAAGGTTAGCTGTCGGTTAGCGCATGCTGGTACTTGTGCAACATGCCGGTCAACCGTTTCACCGGTTCGGTGACCTGCGGCGGCGCTTCCCAGACCCGCAGTTTTTCCTGATACACATCCAGTTCGTCTAATAGTTGACCAAAGTAGCGTCGGCGCTTGTCATCATTCACAGCAGAAATGACGTGATCCGCCGTACGACGCAGTTGCTGGTGGAATGCGGAGAGATCGCCGTTGACCGGAATTGGCGCATCCCGCAGGCGCTGGTGCGCAATGATCATTGTCAGCGCCAGGCGGAATTTCGGTAAATCCCCGGGGAATTTGTTCATCAACAAAAACAGTTGCTGATAGAGCGCGGGAAGATGGTTCTCTTTGCGCCGCACCGCGTTGGTGGTCATCGCCGACACCGCCGCAGAAACGAACTGGTTGAGCAGCACGCGGCCCGTACGGTCGCGAGAGTTATCGCGCACAATCACGATAACCAGAAAGGCCAGTACGCAACCCACAATTTGCCCTAACGCACTGTCCAGAAATTGGCTGAAGTGGAAGGTCATCGGGTTATCCAGCACGATAATGTTAATGGTACTGGCCAGCGCCCCCATAGAGCCCAGCCGCCGCTTCTGTACTTCGATCCCCAGAAAGAACCCCAGCACCGCGAGGCTCAGACAGAGCAACAGCATGCTTTGTTGGGTATTGGGGAGGATCACCAGAAAATAGAGCGCCCCCAGTGGTAGCGCGGCAAGCGTACCGTAAATAAAATCAATGGCGACCATGCGTGGATTCGGCAGACGCATCGCCAGCGAGGTGACCACCGCAATCATCACCATGGCGCCGTTACCGGATGTCCAGCCGGTCCACAGCCAGAACAGCGTCCCCAGCACACAAGAGAGCGTGGTGCGCCAGAAGTTCACCATGGCATGGTGACGCTCGGCGGATTCGACTTTCACTACCGGTTCATCCTGCAGCACCTCTTCTTCCGTGGCGCTGATTTTGGTATTGCTGATCACACCGCGCTTGAGCAGCAGATAGCGCGTTGCCGCGCCAGCCCAGGTATACAGCGTAACGGGCGTTTCGCGCTCGCCGGTCCAGGCAATCACCCGACGCAGGCGCTTAAGCTGTTTATGCACATCCTGCGCGGTTTCCACCGGCATGGCGAAGAACTCACGGAAGGTATCGGTGATCAGCTCAGGACGCGTGTTCTGGATCAGATAGGTTTCGCAGGATTGCGTAATCATGGTCAGCGACAGCGTATTGATCGCCTTCAGACGGCGATTCGCCCGCGCCCAACGGGAGGATTCCATGTTCAGGTTGCTACGCATTCCTTCCAGCGCAGCAGCCCGACGCACCAGTGAGCCCCAGGCGTTATCCACTTCTTCGCTGTCACCATGTTTAATGCACAACTGCATCAACTGGTACTGCGCCACCAGCAGGCTATCCAGTTCGCGATCCACCTCTTGTTTGATCGATCGCGGAGAAAAAAGCAGATCCGCCATAATGGCGCAGACAATACCAATCACAATCTCGCTACAGCGTTCGACGGCAAACTGCGGCGTCAGCAACGGTTCGGTTTGAATGGTGATGACGATAATCAGCGCAGTGTAGCCCGATAACCCCCACGCATAGGAGTTCTCGACGCGGACCAGCGAGGAGATCCAGGTACAAAAACCCGCCCAGATACAGCAGACCAGAATCATCAGCAGCGGCGCGCGGATCATCGCAATGATGATCACCAGCGCCGCAACAGAACCGATAAACGTCCCGACGATACGCAACATCCCCCGATAGCGAATCGCGCCGGAATACGGTTCACCACCGGCGGCAAAGGCCGGGCCCGCCGCGACAATCGCTGCCGTCAGCACCGCCCAGCGCGGCGTTTCAAGCTGGAAGTGGAAGCCAACAAACAGCGCGAGAACAATCGCGCTGGCCAGTTTGACCGCAAAGCGAATATGCTGGTTGGCGATGGAAAAAATGCCCATCGTGATTAACCAAACTCGCGCAGACGGTGCGCCATTTTGCGGAAGAACGAGTCGTTATTTTCATCACGATCCTGCTTACCGGTGATCACGACCGTCGCGGTGGTACCGGCTGGCCACAGGTTTTCCTGCTGATCGTCAAGCTGGATACGTACCGGAACGCGCTGCGCGAGGCGTACCCATTCCAGATTCGAATCGATGGTCGCCATGCCTTTGTCGTCGCGCGTGCTGCTGGCATTGGTGACCCCTGCCGCGATGCTATCAACTCTGCCTTTTAATACTTTGTTGCTGCCCAGTGGGGTAATTTCTGCGCGATAGCCCGGACGGACGCCTTCCAGTTTGGTCTCTTCCATATAGGCCAGCACATAGAAAGAGTTCTGTTTCACCAGTGCCACGGCGGTTGAACCCCGGGTGATAAATTCGCCGGTATAGACGTTCAGGTTGGTCACCCAGCCATCCGCAGGGGCACGAATAACAGTACGTTCGAGATCTAACTTTGCGAGATCGCGGGTCGCCTGCGCTTTGGCAAGCTGATGTAATACGGTTTGCAGAACGTTGTTGGCCTGATCGATCTCTTCACGGGACATCGCCTGGACGCCAAGACGGTTACGACGTCCGGCTTCCTGGCGTTTTTCTTGCGCCAGCACCTGGTAATAGGCGACGTCGGCTTCAGCCTCTTCCAGCGCTTTTTGGTAGCGTGGCTGATCGATGGTGAACAACACCTGATCTTTCTTCACCAGATCGTTATCGTGGACATTAACATGCGTGATAAGTCCGGCAACGTCCGGCGCGATGGCAACCACGTCCGCGCTAAAGCGGGCGTCACGCGTCCACGGCGATTCGGTGTAATAGACCCAGGCGCGGAAAATCGCGATGAACGCCAGGATGACCAGAACGAGGGTAATGGCCGTACGGGAGATTCTTCTTGTTAGTGTTTTCACTTCAACCTCAAACGAACAGACGCGATATCAAGTAAAAGAGACAGCAATACAGCGCGGTATTAAACAGAGCCGGATGCCAGACAAAATCATAGATGCCCGTAGGCACCAGCATCCGGCGCACCAGCCAGAAAATCGCCAGTGACAGAAGCAATTCAAAGAATATCGGTGGGAAGGAAAGACCAAACACCACGATGACGGGAAACAGACTCATGTTGACCTTGATATTTTAGAGAGTGCAGGCGATGCAGTTTTCAGCTGATGTCGACGCGGAGAAGGGCAAGGAAAGCCAGGCGAGAGCGACACAGCCTTTATTTGAATAATAATATATTACCGTAACTGTTATGCTGTTATCTATAATATGTGATCTAAATCACTTTTAAGCCAGAGTGAATAATGGAACGATTAAAACGCATGTCGGTGTTCGCGAAAGTGGTGGAATTTGGTTCCTTCACCGCCGCAGCCAGACGGTTACAAATGAGTGTTTCGTCGATCAGTCAGACGGTCGCAAAACTGGAAGATGAACTGCAGGTCAAGCTGCTGAACCGCAGCACGCGCAGCATTGGGCTTACCGAAGCCGGAAAAATTTATTACCAGGGCTGTCGGCGGATGCTGCATGAAGTGCAGGATGTTCATGAGCAGCTTTACGCCTTCAACAACACGCCGATTGGTACGCTGCGCATTGGCTGTTCTTCAACCATGGCGCAAAATGTCCTCGCGGGGATCACCGCCAAAATGCTCAAAGAGCATCCTGGCCTGACGGTCAATCTGGTCACCGGCATTCCGGCGCCCGACCTGATTGCCGACGGCCTGGATGTCGTCATCCGCGTGGGCGCCCTACAGGATTCCAGTCTGTTTTCCCGCCGCCTGGGCGCGATGCCGATGGTGTTGTGCGCAGCGAAAAGCTATCTCGCCCAATATGGTATACCGGAAAAACCGGCCGACCTCACCAACCACTCCTGGCTGGAATACAGCGTGCGTCCGGATAATGAATTCGAGCTGATCGCCCCGGAAGGGATCTCCACGCGGCTGATCCCGCAGGGGCGATTCGTCACTAACGATCCGATGACCCTCAACCGCTGGCTGACCGCCGGTGCGGGGGTCGCCTATGTCCCGCTGATGTGGGTGATCAACGAGATCAATCGGGGCGAACTTGAGATCTTACTGCCGCGCTATCAGTCCGATCCGCGCCCGGTCTATGCGCTGTATACCGAAAAAGACAAACTGCCGCTGAAGGTGCAGGTGGTGATTAACTATCTGACCGACTATTTCGTCGATGTGGCGCAGATTTTTCAGGGAATGTACGGACGAGGAAAAGAGAAATAGAAGCCTTGTCCTTGGCCGACAGCGTTGGATGACGGCGCAAAACTGCCGTCATCCGATAAGTCTGACTACGCCTCATCCACCCAAATCCGCATCTCCCCTTCGCCGCGGTTGGCCCAGCTAAACCACGGAATGAATGTCAGCGTCTGATCCTGACGCGCGCCGGGCGCGACATCGTAGTGCCACAGCGGTTGCTCGCCCTGCTGTTTTGGGTTTTGCCGATATCCCTGCGCCTGAATCAGAACGTGATGAGCGAAAATACCTTTCCCTTCGAGGGTGGTAAATACACTCTCTTTCGGCAAGCTCAGGTTATGCAGTAGCGCGCCGTTGTCAGCCTCTTCCAGACAGTACACCAGCGGCCCGCGCTGTAGCGCGACTTTACCCGCCACGTGACGCACCTGTGTGTTGCCGTAAACGCGGCGCACCGGCATCGGCAGCGTGAGCGACAGCGTATCGCCCTCCTGCCAGCCGCGTCGGATATGCAAATAGCCCTTGCGCACGTCGCCTTCAACCCGGGCACCGTTGAGCAACACCTGTGGCTTGTCACACCAGTCAGGCAGGCGTAGTGCCAGTGTGTGTTCCACCGGACGCGGCGAGTCGATTTTAATCTCCACCTGTTCCTGCCACGGATAATTGCCGCTGATGCGCAATCGCAGTTCGCCGCCGTTCGTCGGAACAGTCACGCTGTTGCCGATATACAAATTGATATAAAGCGCTTCCGGACGCGGCGTATAAATATAGTGACCAATAGACGTCAGCGTACGCGCGATGTTCGGCGGACAGCAGGCGCAGCCGAACCAGCGCTGGCGTACCGGCTTGATGTGATCGTAAATATGGTTGAACTTCAGCACCTTTGGCTGCACTTCCAGTGGGTTGACGTAAAAGAAGTGCTTGCCATCCAGCGCCATGCCGCCCAGCACGGTGTTGTAGAGCGCGCGTTCCATCACATCGGCGTACTGACTATCAGCCTCCATTTCCAGCATCCGGCGCGCGAACATCATCAGGCCGATGGAGGCGCAACTTTCAGCGTATACCGTGTCATTCGGGAGGTCGTAGTCGCAACTGAACGCTTCTCCACGTCCCTGAGAACCAATACCACCGGTGATGTACAACTGGCGCTGCGCCATGTTTTTCCACAGACGCAGGCAGATCTGGCGCTTCTCTTCGTCCTGGCTTAAGCGCGCCAGGTGCGCCACACCGGTCATCAGGTAGACAAAACGCACGGCGTGACCGATGGCCGTCTGTTGCTCCGCTAACGGTAAATGCGCCTGACTGTAGTCTTTATCGTGCGTCATCCAGCCCGCGCCGTAAATCAGCCAGTGCGAAGTGCCGCCACGTTTTTCAAACTCAATATCGTAATAGTGCGGCTGCGTGCCCCGCGCTTCGACAAAATAGCGCGACAGATTCAGATAGCGCGGCTCCTGCGTCACTTCGTACAGCCGCATAAGCGCCAGCTCTACTTCCGGGTGACCGGGATAGCCATGCAGCTTGAGATCTTCCTTACCGAACACGCTGTCGATGTGGTCGGCAAAACGGCACACCACGTTCAGCAGGCTACGCTTACCGGTGGCCTGAAAGAAGGCGACGCCCGCTTCAATCATGTGTCCGGCGCAGTAAAGCTCGTGGCATTCGGCCAGATTGCTCCAGCGCTTGTCCGGCGCTTTGGCGGTGAAATACGTATTCAGATAACCGTCTTCACACTGGGCGGCGGCAATCAGCTCAATCACCTCGTCGGCGGTTTTTTCCAGTTCCGCATCTGGCGTCTGGCACAGCGACCAT
The DNA here is from genome assembly GCF_000981805.1 of Citrobacter amalonaticus Y19. Taxonomy (NCBI): domain Bacteria; kingdom Pseudomonadati; phylum Pseudomonadota; class Gammaproteobacteria; order Enterobacterales; family Enterobacteriaceae; genus Citrobacter; species Citrobacter amalonaticus. The sequence continues at coordinate 3,878,391 of NZ_CP011132.1, forward strand.
GCCACTGCTTCCAGCCATTTCGCCACGTCGCTGTCCTGGAATACCATGCCGTAAAACTCGCCCTGCTGCCGCCCGGCGGCGATACGGAAGTTTTCAATCGCATGGCTGGGTTCCGCTTCCGGAATACGATCGTTCAGCGCATCCCACTGATAAGGGATGACCACATCACGCACCAGCTGCTGATACTGGCCGAAAAACGGATCGCTGACCTTAAGCCGGTGGAGATCCACTTCCATCATTTCAGGTTTCATTTTTTTGCTCCTTACAGGGCCTGGGCGTGACGCTGGCGTAAATCATCGGAAATACGCGCCATCATCGGGTTATTGAGTTTACAGGCGCGGATCGACAACGCCAGCAGCAGATGGAAAAGTGCGGGCAGCAGGCTTTCCATCGAGAAAATCCCTTGCAACGAGGCGGGCGTCTGGTTTTCCGCTCCGGCTTTGTAAGCGACGGCAATAAATACCAGGCTGATAATCCCGGCGCTGGAGGCCCACGCCAGCTTGATAAAGAACAGGTTGAAGGCAAAGTTCATGCCGGAAGAACGCATGCCCGTTTTCCACTCGCCGTAGTCGTCGGCAAAGGCCATCAGCGAAAAGTGCAGCGGCAGGGTAAAGCCAAGGATAATGCCGTTACCGAGGATCACGACCAGCCAGAGCGTCTGCCAATCAGGACTGGCGGGCAGGAACCACATGATGACCGCAAGCAGAGCTAACACCAGGTTGGTGTGATAGTAGAGTTTGACCGTATCAATGCGGCGCGACAGCAGGTTAACCATCACCGAACCGATGATGGAAGCAAATGTCACCATGGTGAAAAACAGCGAGGTGTAGGCAGTACTGCCCTGCAACACATACGTGATGAAGTACATGTAACCGCCGCCGCGGATATTGAATACGTTAATCAGCAGGAATGACATCAACAGCATCAGCAGCAACTGGTCGTTTTTACGCAGCCCAGCCAGGTGTTCGCGCAGGGAAAAGTGGCCCATCATGTTGAGCGATACCCGCTCGCGCACCCAGAAGAAGCAGCACAGAAACATCACCACGGCGACGGCGCACAGTACACCAACGCCAAGCTGGTAACCCTGCGCGGTGTTGCCATGGCCGAGCGTCTCCACCAGCCACGGCAACCCGACAGAGACCAAAAAGCCCGCCACACCGCACAGCACAAAGCGCCAGGACTGGCAGGCAATCACTTCGGTGTGACGCGTGGTCATGGTATTGATCAGCGCGCAATAAGGAACGTTAATCGCGGTATAGCTCACCGAAAGCAACAAATAGGTGCCGAAGGCCCAGGCGATTTTGACGCCCATCGACGCGTCCGGTACGGTAAAGGTCAGCACGCCGATAATGCCGATGGGTACGGCGATCCACAGTTGCCATGGGCGAAAACGCCCCCAGCGGCTGCGCGTACGGTCAGCGACCACGCCCATAATCGGATCGGAAATGGCGTCGAAAACACGCAGCACCAAAAACAAGGTGCCAACCAGTGCGGGCGTCAGCCCGAAGACATCGGTGTAGAAAAAGGTCAAAAAGTTCATGATAAGGCAGGTGATCACCGTGCCACCTGCATCGCCCAGCCCGTAGCCGATCTTTTCGCGTATCGACAATTTTTCGTCGGGGTGACTTCCGGCAATATCCGTTTCCGTCAGTGATGTAGAGGTCATATAAAGGTTCCTCGTCTGAAGCAGATTTATCCCGATGAATTCGCAGGATTCCGGTTTTAATAAGAACATTCAGATGTAATTTTGCCCGGAATTACCGTGCCAACAAGGCGATAAACAGGTATAAAAAGATGACGATTCCGACCGGCTGACAAAACTGTGAGGCCGATCGATGAATATCAAATAACTTTTTATTAATCATATAGAAAGGTTATTTTTGTCTAAAAAATCGCGGGAAATTACATATCCATGCTTGATTTATCCATAGCGCTTCCGATTAGAGTACAAAACGGGGGGTTGTTTATCTCACGCGGCGTGGGTAGCCATCCGGCGCGCAGGCTGGAATCCTGGGAGTTGATATTTGTACAGCAGGGGACGCTAACGATCAGAGAGAACGACGTCCTGTTTGAGGTTAAGGCCGGAGAAAGCTTGTTGCTATGGCCTCAGCGCCGCCACGTCGGGGTAGGGGATTTCCCGCCGGATCTCACGTTTTACTGGGTGCATTTTGACGTACTGCCAGCGACGACAGACCCGACGCTGTTACTATCGCTACCGCAGCATATCAGCGTCAGTAGTCCACAATATGTCATGTCGCTGTTCCGGCAGTTTTTAAGCGAACAAGAAAACAAGCGCCACGGCCCGGCGCTGGAGTTTATTTTGCTGCTGATTTTGCAGCAAATCGCCTCAGCGGTGGGGAGCGAAACCCGCGGTGATAGCGCTGGCGTGGCGTTGGCCTATAAGGCGCGCAAGCAAATTCGCACACAGTATCACCTGCCACTTTCCACGTCGCAGCTTGCCCGGGAGTTGCATTGCAACGCCGATTATCTGGGACGGGTTTACCGGCGGATATTTCATATGACGATGACCGAAGCCATTCATCGCCAGCGCGTCAGTGCCGCAGAAAAACTGTTGATTAGCGATTCGCTGGCATTAAGCGAAGTGTCGGAAAAGTGTGGATTTAATGACGTTGGATATTTTCGGCAGATTTTTCGCAAGCATACTGGGCTGACGCCAGCCGCATGGAAACGGCGATATTGTAAGGAACATATCAATTCAGACTGAAATAAGCGCTGGCCGGATGGGGCGTTTTGCCGCCATCCGGAAAATAGGACTACGCAGTACCACCCACCGTCAGGTTATCCACCTTCAGCGTCGGCTGACCGACACCAACAGGCAGGCTCTGGCCTTCTTTGCCACAGACGCCGACACCGTTATCCAGCTTCAGGTCGTTCCCGACCATCGAAATCTGCTGCATCGCTTCGATACCCGAACCAATCAGCGTGGCTCCTTTCACCGGTTTCGTTACTTTGCCATTCTCAATCAGATAAGCCTCTGAGGTCGAGAAGACAAACTTACCGGAGGTGATATCCACCTGACCGCCGCCAAAGTTTGGCGCATAGATCCCGTATTCTACGGACTCAATGATCTCCTGCGGCGTGGATTTGCCCGGCAGCATATAGGTGTTGGTCATGCGCGGCATCGGCAGATGCGCGTAAGACTCGCGGCGGCCGTTTCCGGTCGGCGCAACTCCCATCAGGCGCGCATTCAGTTTGTCCTGCATGTAACCTTTCAGAATACCGTTTTCGATCAGCACGTTGTACTGACCCGGCGTCCCTTCGTCGTCAATGGCCACGGAACCCCGGCGATCCGCCATCGTGCCATCGTCCACCACGGTGCACAGCTCAGAAGCCACCAGTTCACCCATATGACCGCTGAATACCGATGTGCCGCGACGGTTAAAGTCCCCTTCCAGACCATGCCCCACCGCTTCATGCAACAGCACGCCAGGCCAGCCCGCACCCAATACGACAGGCAGCGTCCCGGCTGGCGCCGCGACCGCAGACAGGTTCACCAGCGCCATGCGCACGGCCTCTTTCGCCCACGCGTCGGCGCGGACGTCACCGTCCAAATCGGCGAGGAAATAATCGTAGCCAAAACGCCCGCCGCCACCGCTGGCGCCGCGCTCACGTTTACCGTCTTCTTCCACCTGCACGCTGACCGACAGACGTACCAACGGACGCACATCGGCGGCCAGCGTCCCGTCAGTGGCCGCAACGAGGATCAATTCATACACGCCGGTCAGGCTGGCCGACACTTCCTGCACGCGTTTGTCCGCTTCGCGGGCGACTTTATCAACGCGGCGCAGAATATCGAGTTTCTCTTCACGGCTCATGCTTTGCAGCGGATCGACACAGGTGTACAGCGCCGGATACTCCACAGCACCGAGGGTCTTCACTTTCCCGTCGCCATTGTCACGCACGATGGTACGCGCAGCGTGCGCGCTCTGTTCCAGCGCCTGCAGGCTAATCTGGTCAGCATAGGCAAACCCGGTTTTTTCACCGCTCACTGCGCGAACGCCAACGCCCTGATCGATATTGTAAGAACCATCTTTAATGATGCGGTCTTCTAAAACCCAGGATTCGTGATAGCTCGACTGAAAATAGAGATCGCCGTAATCGAGACGACGTTCGGCCAGTTGGCCCAGAATGGCAAACAGATCCTGATGTTTCAGGCCGTTCGCCGCTAGCAATTGTTCACTTACCAGGTTCAGACTCATCGTTATTGCTACTCGTTAATGACTGCGATAGAAGATCTATGTACTGAGAGTGGGGCAATTCCTTGCCCCCGTCAAATCATTGCGAATTTTCTTTCCGCGGCTGGCGCAGGACTTCGTTGATCTGTGGTTTGTCGAGCGGACCGGTGATCCGATAGCGCAGAATCGAGACTTTACTCCACAACGGTCCAAGCACTTTACTGGCGGCAAAGACCGCCGCACCAACGATCGGGTTCACCGCAAACGCGGCTGCCACCCCCACCGTGGCGGAGATTTCCGGAGCCACCACCGCTTCAACATCCAGCTCGCGGCGTACCAGGTTGACCGACCCTTTCATGGCGATATCCGCTTCCAGTCCGTCCACCAGCGTGTCGTCCGTATGCAATATACCGTCTTTGATCCAGGCGGTGCTGCGAATGGAGTCGAAGTAAAATCCTTCATTGAAGGTATCGCTAAAATCGAAGCGTAGTTTGCGCAGCAGTGCGTCAAAGCTCAGCAGGCGCAGCAACTGCCCCGCGTGCCCGGTGCTTAATTCGGTGATATCCCCTTTGCCCAGGCGGGTGCGAATAATGCCGTTCAGCGAGGCTTCTTCCGGCTTCCACGGCGGGTTGCGCCAGTGCAGATCGTAATCCACGTTGAACGACGCGTTGCGAATCGGTGTGGAAACGCCAAAGAACCCTGCCGCAGCGTCAATTTTGCTCCCCCGCAGTTTTCCTTTTAAAGAGGTGCGCTCGCTACCGGGAGTGTTTACCCACTGTCCATCCGCCGTCAGTCGGGTGAAACCGGTATCCAGCAGGCCGTTACTCAGGTTAAGGGTGTCCCCCTGAATAGCCACATCCGCATCGATACGTCCGTATTTCTGTCCCCACATCCAGCACTCTTCACAGCGCAACTGGACGTCAGGCCAGCCCCGGAAACTCACGTGTTCTACGGATGCAAATGGCGAAGCCGGCGCGTCGCTGTTATCAGTTTTGACTACGGTGGGGTTGTAATAGAGGTATTTAATAAATGCCTGCCACGGCGCGTTATTGCGCATTGCCAGCGTCGCGTTGATCTCACGCCCCTGCGCCTCGACTTTAGTGCCATTCGACGCCGGTTCAGAAACGATACTCAGGTTGTTCCACTGCTGCCCCCCCAGCGTTAACGCAGGCGTACGCAGCGTGACATGCTGCGGGAAATTCGCGTTGGCCCCGACGTTGTCCGCCGCGCCTTTCTGGAACAGGGCCAGCCATTGCGCGCCATCCATCGCCGGCAGATTCAGCTCAATGCCTTCCCGTTCGGGCAAAGGCGGCGCCGTCTGGCTTTCTGCCGTCCAGATTGCACGATCCAGCGTCAGTTTCTGATTCAGCAACCAGCGGCTGTTAAAATGATTTTCCTGTCCGGCGCTGCCGGTCAGCGTAAAGCTGCGCAGGTCACCGGTTGCTTTGATTTTAACGGGTAACGCCGCACCAGCCTCTTTATCCAGCGGAGAAGGTAAGTGACTGCTTACATTCCTGAGGTCGCCGTTCAGTTCAATGTCATACGTCGTGCCGGAATGATATGGCAGGTCAATCCCCACTTTACCGTTCCACGCCAGGCTGCCGCCGAGCGCCTCATTGACCTGCGAAGGCAACACGCCGGTGCGAGCAGGCTGCCAGTTGCCGTCGAGATTCACCGCGACCTGATAGGCTTTCGCGCCCTCTGTGGTCGTGAAATCAACGTTCAGCGGTTGATTGAACCAGTTCGCCGTCATCGGCTCGCTTTTCAGGTTGCCATTGATAAAACTGAATTTGCCGCTGAGGTTTTTCAGGGTGCTGTCGAGCGGTTTGATGAACAGGCTGTTATCGCGCAGCGACACATCGCCCTTTGCGGTAACCTGTTCGCCGTCCAGCGGGATATCCAGATGTAAGCGAGCATTCACATCACCATCGATCTGTAACTGTTCAAGCGTGGCACCCAGCGACGTCTTCAACGGCGTGTCGTCAAAATACGGCCCCACCGCCTTGCCCGGCCCCTGAATATCGGCGTCAATCAGCAACTTTTCTTTGGCGTAGTCCGGGATAATCGCCGTCAGGTTCGTGGCCTTCACGCCGCCTAAATTGACGCCATCGGTTTTCATCCACAGGCCGTCGTTAAGGAAATCCAGTTCGATATTCAGATCGGTCAGCGCAGGCCAGTCCGGCTGGAAAGCAAATTTCGCATTGCGCAGCGGAACCAGCACTTCAAACTGACCTTCGTTGTGCTTGTACGGGAACAAATGCGGATTGCCACCGTACACCAGCGTCGCATTATCCGCTTCTCCGCCCTGAATCGCGCCGCTGAGATAATCCACCAGCGCCTTGCCCATCAGGTTCTCCGGGAAGTAACGCCAGGCCTGAGAGCCATCGTCGGTGCTGATGCCCGCCAGGATCCCCAGCCAGGGGTCATCGCCTTCCGGTTGCAGATAACGGAAACCGCCGCGCGCATGGACCGCTTTCGCTTTCACGTCGATGTTGCGCCCGTCCAGCTGAAAGCCTTTGTCATTCTTCAGCCAGTTCAGCGTGGCGACACCGTCTTCAATTTCTAATGGCGCACGAAAGACCGTTTCGTAGGGCATTTTTGCCTGTTTCATCGACGCGGTCAGCGAGCCGTTTTCCACGCTCCCGGAGAGCGTTCCGGAGAAATGCTCCGCCCCCGGCAACAGCTTCCACTGCTGCCACGCCAGATCGCGCCATGACGCCTGAAAACGGGTCTTTTCCGTGGCCTGGAGTGGGATATCCAGCGCCAGAGTGTCGATGTTTCCGCTTGGCTGGGTGGCAAGCCAGATATCGCCCAGCGCAGGAGAGAGCTTCGACACCATCGGGCGCAGCCCCTCAAGCCCGGTCAACTCCAGATGGCTGGCGCGGATGCGCAGTTCGTCACTGCGTTTGCTGTCCACGCCGCCGACTTCCTGCTCAGGGATCCAGGCAAGCTGTAGCGCGCCGCGCGGCCAGGCCTTGCCATCCATCGTGATGCGGGTATCAGGAATAGAAAACTGCCAGCCGGGCTGTTCACGGCTGATATGCGCCGTCAGATTATCGACAGAGAGCGTATGGGGGTGATTGTCGCCTTTCCAGCTCGCGCCACCTTGTTTCAGCCAGACGTCGCCACCGGTGATTTCACCTTTGCTGATGGTCATCCAGCCTTCAAGACTGAAGCGTGCAGTCTCCAGCGCCACGTTATCCTGCATCCACTTGCCCAGCCACGGCTTCACGTCGATGTCGTCGGCCTGCAGCCAGACCCGACCATTATTCAGCAGACCTTCATCATCACGCAGATCCATGCGCACCTGCATGACGCCGTGTTGACCGGTCAGACTCGAGAGGCTCACCTCCCCCTCCGCGCGATGGCGGTTTTTACCGTTCACCCAGGTGAGTTGCGGGATCGCCAGTTCGGCGCGCTGGCCGGAAAGCGTCAGAAAGCTGATTTGGCTGTCGCGGAGATCGAAGTGATCGAACTGGCGCAGGAAGAGATCGTTGATTCGGCTGGCTTCCAGTCCGTCACCGCTTTCGCTGCGATCAATCGGCGTGTTGGTACGGAAGTTCAGTTGCCAGAAAGTGAGATCGCGAAACTGCCAGCGCATGTGCAGCAAACTCTGCCAGACATCCAACGCCAGGGTAACGCGTTTAACCGAGAATTCACCGCCGTCTTTGAGTTCCGCGCGGATATCACGTGCGTCGAGGGTGGGACCGAAATTTTGCCAGGTGGCAGAGATCTGGCTGGCTTTGACCGGCAGTCCCGTCGCAGACTCAATTTTGCTGAGGATCGTCGGACGCCAGCTGTCGAGATGCGGTAATGCCAGGCGCAAACCACTGACCAGCAGCGCTACGACAACAACGAGCGCGGCTCCAGTGAGCAATAATATCCCCGGCAATCGCCTCACGCGTCTCTCCTTGTCTGCCTAAAAATGTGCCGCCCGTCATGCGGCACCACATCGGTTTACATCATGACTACGTCAAACTGCTCCTGGTTATAGAGCGGTTCAATTTGTACTTTGACCTGTTTGCCGACAAAAATCTCCACTTCCGCCAGCGCGTGCGATTCTTCCCCTTTCAGGGTTTCCGCAACGGAAGGAGAAGCATAGACCAGGAAGCGGTCAGAGTCGTAAGCATGGTGCACGCGAACGATTTCACGCATGATCTCATAGCAGACGGTTTCCACTGTCTTCACCGTGCCGCGTCCATGACAGGTCGGACACTCGTTGCACAGCACATGCTCCACGCTCTCACGCGTGCGCTTGCGCGTCATCTCCACCAGGCCCAACTGGGAAAAACCGTTAATGCTGGTTTTCACCCGATCTTTACTCAGCGCCTGCTCAAGCGAATGCAGCACCCGTCGACGGTGATCCTCATTATTCATGTCAATAAAATCGATAATAATGATGCCGCCGAGATTACGCAGTCGCAGTTGGCGGGCAATCGCCTGGGTCGCTTCAATATTGGTGTTGAAAATGGTGTCATCGAGATTGCGATGGCCGACAAACGCGCCAGTGTTGATATCGACGGTGGTCATCGCTTCAGTCTGATCGATAATCAGGTAGCCGCCGGATTTCAGTTCAACTTTGCGCTCCAGCGCACGTTGGATCTCATTCTCAACGTCAAAGAGATCGAAAATCGGCTGACGTCCGCTGTAATGCTCCAGCTTGCTGGTCATTTCCGGAATGTACTCCGCCGTAAATTCCAGCAGGGCTTCATAGGTCAGACGGGAATCCACGCGAATGCGGTCTAACTGCGCGTCGGCAAAATCACGCAGCACACGCTGCGCCAGCGCCAGTTCGCCATACATCTGGTAACGCGTCTGCGGACGCTTTTTGCGTTCCATCACTTTGGTCCAGACGCGCTTAAGGTATGCGGCATCTGACGCCAGATCCTCTTCGCAGACCCCTTCCGCCGCGGTGCGGATGATAAATCCGCCCTGTTCGTCGCAGTACTCAGCGACCACTTTTTTCAGGCGCTCACGCTCGGCTTCGCTTTCGATACGCTGAGAAACGCCAACGTGCGAGGCGCCAGGCATAAAGACCAGATAGCGAGACGGTAAGGTAATGTCGGTTGTCAGACGCGCGCCTTTGGTGCCCAGCGGATCTTTTACCACCTGCACCATCAGATCTTGCCCCTGACGCACCAGCTCCGAAATATCGCGAACGGTGAACTGCTTCTGCTCTTCACCCGCCACGCATTCTGTGTGCGGCATAATGTCAGAGGCGTGAAGAAACGCGGCTTTATCCAGGCCAATATCTACAAAAGCCGCCTGCATACCCGGAAGTACGCGACTGACCCGACCTTTGTAGATATTGCCTACGATCCCGCGTCGCGCTTCGCGCTCGATATGAATTTCCTGAAGAATACCGCCATCAATGTACGCCACGCGTGTTTCCGATGGCGTTACGTTTACCAACAATTCAGCCGTCATGTTTATCCCTTTTCTCACGCAGTGAGTTAAAATTACTCAGCAACTCATACGTTTCAACCAGCGGTAAGCCGACCACGGCGTGATAGCTGCCATTTATCTTCCTGACAAAACAGCCACCCTGCCCCTGAATACCGTATGCACCTGCTTTATCCATCGGTTCACCGCTGGCGATATAGTCAGCGATATCCGCATCCGTCAGCGCTCTGAACGTCACCTCGGTCATCACCAGGCAGTCGAGCACATACTGGCTATCCGCCAACGCAACGGCCGTCATCACCTGATGCGTTTGCCCGGACAATTTGCGCAACATCAGCGCCGCATGGTGTGCGTCGCGCGGCTTCTCTAACACTTCACCGTTGAGGATAACGATGGTATCCGCTCCCAGCACGGGGAGATCGCGCGGCGTCAGCGCCACACCGGCCTGGGCTTTTTCCCGCGCCAGACGTGACACATATTGCGGCGCGCTTTCTCCCTCGCCACGCGTTTCTTCTATTCCCGTGACAATACGTTCGAAAGAAACGCCTAACTGCGTGAGCAGTTCCTGGCGGCGCGGCGAACCGGAAGCTAAGTATAGAGACGTCATAGAAACCTTTATTGCACTGCAAATTGCTGGCGGACTTTACGCATCAGCAAGAAAAGCCACGGCCAGAGCACTCCGTTGACTACACTACTCCAGAATACTTCAGGCCTGAAAGAGACGTTGATCACTAAAAACTCTGACCAGAAAACAATAATATCCACCACCAGCGAAAGCAACATCACCACCAGCGCCTGTTGCCAGAGCGCCAGATTGCGAAAGAGCTGAAATTTCAGCGCAACCAGGTAGGCGATGATACTCATCGACAACGCTCTCACGCCAAGCGTGGAGCCGCTAATGAGATCCAGTATGGCACCCATCACGAAACCTGTGCCTACATTGACGCGGTGCGGCAGGGCGAGGATCCAGTAGAGTAAGATGAGCAGCACCCAGTTTGGCCGAAAGACAATGATCTCATCCGGCCAGGGCATCACTTGCAGCAACAGTGCGATAAAGAATGAGAGCCAGATAACCCAGCGTCCCTGGCTACGATAGCTTGCCACTACTGGCCTCCCGGCGCGCGCGGTGGAGGCGGCGTCGTACCAGCGGGCGGAGCGGCAGGTGACGAAGTGATACCGGTCGCCGGAGCAGGCACGGGCGGCGGCGGCCCCATCACATCCGGAGACGGCAGCACTTGCGGCATCATCTGCATCAGACGTTCATTCGCCACACGATGCACATCTTCCGGCGTCATCGGGTTGGCACCGTTACGGTCGGCACCCCACAACAGCAGCAGATAACGCAGACGCTGCAAGCCTGCGGTAGGACGCGCCTGAATCACCGTGTAAGCACGTTGGGTATCGAGCTTAACGGAAGAGACGACCGCAACCGGGTAGCCTTCCGGGAAACGACCGCCGAGACCCGACGTGACCAGCACGTCACCAACGCGAATATCAGTATTGGCCGGCAGGTGTTCGAGTTGCAGATCATCGGTGCAGCCGTTACCGGCCGCGATCACCCGTATGTCGTTGCGCAACACCTGAATGGGTAATGCATGAGTGGCATCACAAATCAACAGAACACGGCTGGTCAGTTTCGCCACCGCGACAACCTGGCCGACCACGCCTTTATCGCTGATGACCGGCTGGCCTTCGTAAACGCCGTTCACGCTGCCTTTGTCGATAACCACCTGGTCGCTGTAGGGATCGTTAACCGTGGAGATGACCTGCGTCACCATCTTTTGTTCATCCTGACGCAGCGGCGAGCCCAGCAGTTCGCGCAGGCGCGCGTTCTCCTGTTTGTACTGCCCCAGCATCAACAGTTCACTGTTTTTCAGCAGCAGTTCCTGGCGCAGCGCCCGGTTTTCAAGTTCAAGCTGGTCGCGCGACGCGAGCGTTTGCGAGACGCCATCAAGCAATTCACGGGGACCATTGGAAATAAAGTAGAAAGGACTGACGGCGGTATCCATGTACGTACGGATCTGACTGAACGTACCCAGGCGGCTGTCGGCAATAATAACGCCGAGCGCCACCAACACCGCCAGAATAAGGCGAATCTGTAGCGACGGGCCACGGCTAAAAATTGGCTTCATAAGTTTGCGTATTCTCGTATCAGAGTCGGCAGGACAGCATGACGCTCTCCTGCCGGCACCCGATTACTCTTCGCTGAACAGGTCGCCGCCGTGCATATCGATCATTTCCAGCGCTTTGCCGCCGCCACGCGCCACACAGGTCAGCGGGTCTTCAGCTACAACAACTGGAATACCGGTTTCTTCCATTAACAGACGATCAAGGTTACGCAACAGCGCGCCACCGCCAGTGAGCACCATACCGCGCTCGGAGATATCAGACGCCAGTTCCGGCGGGCACTGCTCCAGTGCGACCATCACCGCGCTAACGATACCGGTCAGCGGCTCCTGCAGGGCTTCCAGAATCTCGTTAGAGTTCAGGGTAAAGCCGCGAGGAACACCTTCTGCCAGGTTACGACCGCGCACTTCAATTTCACGCACTTCGTCGCCCGGATAGGCAGAACCGATTTCATGTTTGATACGTTCTGCGGTGGCTTCACCGATCAGAGATCCGTAGTTACGGCGCACATAATTAATGATGGCTTCATCGAAGCGATCGCCGCCGATACGAACGGAAGAAGAATAGACCACGCCGTTCAGGGAGATAACGGCGACTTCCGTCGTACCGCCACCGATGTCCACAACCATTGAACCGGTTGCCTCAGAAACCGGCAGGCCAGCACCAATTGCCGCAGCCATCGGCTCTTCGATCAGGAAGACTTCGCGGGCGCCAGCGCCCTGTGCGGATTCACGAATAGCACGACGCTCAACCTGAGTGGCACCAACCGGTACACACACCAGCACACGCGGGCTTGGACGCATAAAGCTGTTGCTGTGCACTTGTTTGATGAAGTGCTGGAGCATTTTTTCAGTCACGAAAAAGTCGGCGATAACGCCGTCTTTCATTGGGCGAATAGCAGCAATATTGCCCGGTGTACGACCCAGCATCTGCTTCGCATCATGACCTACTGCAGCCACGCTTTTCGGTGAACCGGCACGATCCTGACGAATGGCCACAACGGAAGGCTCATTCAATACGATGCCTTGTCCTTTTACATAAATGAGGGTATTCGCGGTACCCAGGTCAATGGACAAGTCATTGGAAAACATGCCACGAAATTTTTTCAACATACTAAGGGATAATCCTGAAAGCTGGGGCGGAACACAAAATCCGCTTACTTTACCAACCACACGCAGCAGCGACAAGGCGCAAAAATCATCTGCTACGGTGAAAATTAGTGCAGTTCGTTTCCTTTGTTACAAATCTCTACCTGAGTCCCTCAGGGCTGAGCACTTCAGCAGCAATCCTCGCCCTCATTTGCAACCGGTTTAAGGTCATTCACCTGCATGTGTGCTGTTACAAAATGGCGAGCAGACAAGCACACCCCCATGAAGGCACAGCGCGCGTTATTCTACGTGAAAACTGAACAAACGGCAGGTTAAACCGAGTATCTTTGAGAATATTTTTTCACATTGGTATCCAACGGCTGGGAGGCAGCAAAAAAATCCCCCTGTCCACCGGAAACACCACGCGCTGTCAGCGTCTGCCACTCACCACGCGAACGTACGCCCGTTGCATAAACCTGGGTGCTGGTGCCCGAGCACGCTTCCACCAGACTTTGAACCAGCAACTGGTTTTCCGTTCGCTTCTCAATGTTCCTGACCAGACTCGGATGGAGCTTGATCAATTCCACATTGAGTTCTTTAATCCAACTGGTACTCACCAGCGTTAAACCTGCCTGCGTGACAACAACCCGAACACCCAATGCATTGACTAAACGGATCACGGGTTGTAACCGGCTGATGTGTTGACCTACATCCGCCTCTGCAAGTTCAATAATTATGCGTCTTCGTTGCGATTTTTCACACTGCATCAAGGTATCGCGTAACCAACGCTGAAAACGCGGACGAATCAGCGACTCTACCGTCACCTGCATCGCCAGATTCTCTTCTGGCCAGTAGTTCAGCAGCGGGATGACACGACTTATTTGTAAGCGGTCATACTCTTCTGATAAACCGAACTGTAAAACCATCGGCATGTATTCCGCCGAACTGACCTCTTCATTACCATCAAAGATGCGACACATCAGTTCCCGATGATGCACGTGCCCGTCCCGGGTGACGGCCGGTTTCTGATAGATTCGCGGGCCGCCGCGGCTGAGCATCTGCTCAATCAGCGTCCGCCAGCGCACGTTGCCACGCCCTTTTTCCGGCAACGAATCGTCATACACCGCCCAGCTATTCCCGCCCTGCAACACGGCGTTGCGGGTCGCCGCTTCCGCATGTTCCATCACCTGTTCGGTCGACTGTCCGCTACGCCAGGCGCAAATGCCGATATGTACCATATCGTCACGATCGAGCATTTTATTAGTCGGAAGTGCATCAACTGCTTTTAATAGTTGTCCGGCCACGCTTTCCGCCTCTTTCAGCGTACGGTGTGGCAGGAGAACGGCAAAGTCGCTGCGATGGTAGCGCGCCAGCAGTGACCCCGGATACCGCATCATAAAGGTGGACAATAAATTGATCAGGCTGAACAGTTCTTCTTCAGCCAGGTTACGCCCCCAACTGTCGCGCAACAGGTTAAAGTCCGGCAGGCGGATCATCATCACCACACCGTGCGCGCCGACTTTTTCCTGATCGTCCAGCAGCGTCGCCAGTTGGCTGTCAAAAAAGAGTCGATTGCTGAGGCCGGTTTTGGTGTCCTGCGCGGCGTAAGAGCGAATCAGCGTATCGAGTCGGCTCCGCTGTTCCTGAGCGCTCTGGATTTCGGCCAGCAGCATATCCAGCGCGCTGCTGGTGCGCGCAGGCCATTCATAGACCGTACCACGCACGCTGGCTCCGCGTTCTCCGTTCAAAATTCGCGTCGAACGTATCTCCAACAGCTCCTGACCGGAAAGTTGACGCTGAAGCCAACGTACCGACAGAAACAACATCAGCACAATAAAACCAATGGCCAGCGTAAGCGGCGCAGTGGTCAGCAGCGAATGAAAATAGTTGCCCATCGGATCCTGGTAAACCAGATCCATCGTCATTCCCGGGTGCTTTACCAGCGGAACCGAGAGCTCGCGAAAGGCATTACTGGTGCCAACCGGGCGATAGCTGCCGGTGCGGGTTTGGCTATAAATGACTTTATTGCCCTGCAACAGATCGAGGCGCACAACGTCCGCTGACACCATCAGTTCGTCGATCTGTGGCCTTAACTGCTTGAAATCGCGCGAAACAAGATGCGTATCAATCGCAGTCGCCACCGTCTGAACACGATGGGTCATCTTGTACTGGACGGCGTTGTAAAAGCTCAGCGAGCAGCCAATCAGGGTTACAAAGATTGTTAACCCGGTGAGTAGCGTGACAAAAGCTGAGAATTTCGTCGTTAATCGCATCCTTGAGTTAACTCCGACGGTTGAATTGCGACACGAAACTGCTTAACCGAACGCGAAATTCGCCTGGTTACGCAAAGAGTGAGTGCATACTACCAAATCAGGTGTATCTGGCAATTTATTGCGTTGCATCGGCTTCACGTTTCAATTAGCGAGTATAGTCTTCAGAAGTCGTTTTCCAATCCACCATGCAAAATTGAGGACAGGTTATGCAGGCTTTGATCTTAGAACAGCAGGACGGTAAAACCCTCGCATCTGTGCAGACTCTCGAAGAAAGTCGGCTGCCGGATGGCGATGTCACGGTGGATGTCCACTGGTCCAGTCTGAACTATAAAGATGCGCTCGCCATCACCGGAAAAGGAAAAATCATCCGCAACTTTCCGATGATTCCTGGTATTGATTTCGCCGGTACGGTTCGGGCCAGCGAAGATCCTCGTTTTCATGCGGGCCAGGAAGTGTTGCTGACCGGTTGGGGCGTGGGCGAAAACCATTGGGGCGGTCTGGCAGAACAGGCACGTGTGAAAGCCGACTGGCTGGTTGCCTTGCCGAAAGGACTGGACAGCCGTAAAGCAATGGTGATCGGTACCGCCGGGTTTACCGCCATGCTGTGCGTGATGGCCCTTGAAGAAGCGGGCATTCGTCCGCAAGACGGTGAAATTGTGGTCACAGGCGCCAGCGGCGGCGTTGGCAGCACCGCAGTCGCGCTGCTGCATAAGTTGGGCTATCAGGTTGTCGCGGTGTCCGGTCGTGAAAGCACCCATGATTATCTCCGCCAGTTAGGCGCAAGCCGTATTCTGGGCCGTGATGAGTTCGCCGAATCTCGTCCGCTGGAAAAACAGCTGTGGGCCGGGGCGATTGATACCGTGGGCGATAAAGTACTGGCGAAAGTGCTGGCGCAGATGAACTACGGTGGCTGTGTTGCCGCCTGTGGTCTGGCGGGCGGTTTTGCCCTGCCGACGACGGTAATGCCATTTATTCTGCGCAACGTCCGCCTGCAAGGGGTCGATTCCGTCATGACACCGCCGGCTCGCCGCGCACAGGCCTGGCAGCGTCTGGTGAAAGATTTACCGGAATCGTTCTACGCACAGGCGGCGACGGAAATTTCGCTGGCCGATGCGCCGAAATTCGCCGATGCCATCATTAATAACCAGGTGCAAGGCCGTACGCTGGTTAAAGTGAAGTAAATACAAACGCCGCAAAAATTTACATTTAATTAACGAAATTTCGCTGCGTACTGACAGACTCCCTGCCATAGTAACTACGCGTTATGCGTACGCCGGGAGTCTGTTATGAAAAAATCACGTCCACTTACAGAAGCCGATGTCACTGCAGAATCGGCTTTCTTTATGCATCGCCGTCAGGTACTAAAAGCGTTGGGAATCGGGGCTGCCACGCTGTCGCTTCCGATAGCCGCGCAGGCCGATCTCCTGAGTTGGTTCAAAGGCAACGATCGCCCCCCCGCACCCTCAGGCAAACCGCTGGATTTCAGCAAACCTGCCGCATGGCAAAACACACTGCCTTTAACGCCAGAAGATAAAGTCACTGGCTACAACAATTTCTACGAATTTGGCCTGGATAAGGCCGATCCTGCCGCCAATGCCGGCAGCATGAAAACCGATCCCTGGACGCTGAAAATCAGCGGCGAAGTGGCTAAACCGTTAACCCTGGATCACGATGCGCTGACAACGCGCTTTCCCTTAGAGGAACGAATTTACCGGATGCGCTGTGTCGAAGCCTGGTCGATGGTGGTGCCGTGGGTTGGCTTTCCTTTACATAAACTGCTGGCACTCGTCGAACCCACCAGCAATGCAAAATATGTCGCATTCGAGACGCTTTACGCGCCGGACGATATGCCAGGACAAAAAGATCGCTTCATTGGCGGCGGGTTGAAATATCCCTATGTCGAAGGACTGCGTCTGGACGAGGCGATGCATCCGCTGACGCTGCTGACCGTTGGCGTTTACGGTAAAGCGCTGCCGCCGCAAAACGGCGCCCCCATTCGCCTGACGGTGCCGTGGAAATATGGCTTTAAAGGCATTAAATCGATCGTCAGCATTAAACTGACTCGCGAACGGCCGCCCACCACCTGGAATCTTGCCGCTGCCGATGAATACGGTTTTTACGCCAATGTAAATCCGCATGTCGATCATCCGCGCTGGTCACAGGCAACAGAACGGTTTATTGGCGCAGGCGGGATTCTGGATGTCCAACGGCAACCCACCCTACTGTTTAATGGCTATGCCGATGAAGTAGCCGCGCTGTATCGTGGCCTGGATTTGCGGGAGAATTTCTAAGTGCGGCTAAGTGCAAAACAGATAACCTGGCTGAAAGTGGCGCTTCATCTGGCGGGATTGCTGCCGTTTCTCTGGCTGTTCTGGGCAATTAACCACGGCGGGCTGAGTGCCGATCCCGTGAAGGATATCCAGCATTTCACCGGTAGGACGGCTCTGAAATTTCTGCTCGCCGCCTTGCTGGCCACGCCGCTCGCGCGCTACGCTAAACAGCCATTATTGATACACACCCGTCGTCTGCTGGGGTTATGGTGTTTCGCCTGGGCCACGCTGCACCTGACCAGTTACGCGCTGCTGGAGCTGGGTATCCATAATCTCGGATTGTTGGGACGAGAACTGATTACGCGCCCGTATTTGACGCTTGGGATCACCAGTTGGCTCATCCTGTTCGCGCTGACGCTCACATCAACCCAGGCGGCACAACGAAAACTGGGCAAACGCTGGCAACTTTTACACAACTTCGTCTATCTTGTAGCGATCCTCGCCCCGATACATTATCTGTGGTCGGTGAAGATTTTGTCGCCTCAACCCATCATTTATGCCCTGCTGGCGCTGCTGCTTTTAGCCTGCCGTTACAAGAAGTTCCGCCAGTGGTGGCGCTAGTTCAGCGAACTGTGCAGTCGGTTACAAAATGCAGAGACTCGGATGTTATTTGTGTGTTAGCGGTTGATTATCTTCCCTGATAAGACCAGTATTTAGCTGCCAATTGCTACGAAATCATTATAATGTGCGACCTTGGCTTCCTGGACGGCGTTTTTAAACCGCTGAAAAGGTGACAATCGAGCATTGAAGGTATATTTTGTTTTTTGCCGGAGGATTGCAGCAAATCGCTGCATGTTAACCGACAAGTCTCACATGAATCGTTGAGGCGGAATATACCGGCGTCCAGGCGGGCAGAAGCCGTTTTGCCGTCGGGACTCACGCTTTACAGACAGCGCTCAGCGCCTGTCACAATCACACTAAACAAAGAGTACGGAACCCACTCATGGATATTCGTAAGATTAAAAAACTGATCGAGCTGGTTGAAGAATCAGGCATCTCCGAACTGGAAATCTCTGAAGGCGAAGAGTCTGTACGCATCAGCCGCGCAGCGCCAGCAGGTAGCTTCCCGATGATGCAACAAGCCTACGCTGCACCAATGATGCAGCAGCAACCTGCTCTGTCTAACGCAGTTGCTCCGGCAGCAGAAGCGCCGGCTGCGGCAGCCGCAGAAATCAGTGGTCACATCGTACGTTCCCCAATGGTTGGTACTTTCTACCGCACCCCGAGCCCGGACGCAAAAGCGTTTATCGAAGTGGGTCAGAAAGTTAACGCAGGCGATACCCTGTGCATCGTTGAAGCCATGAAAATGATGAACCAGATCGAAGCGGACAAATCAGGTGTCGTGAAAGCCATCCTGGTCGAAAGTGGTCAACCGGTAGAATTTGACGAGCCGCTGGTCGTCATCGAGTAACGAGGCGAACATGCTGGATAAAATTGTTATCGCCAACCGCGGCGAGATTGCATTGCGAATTCTTCGTGCCTGTAAAGAACTGGGTATCAAGACTGTCGCTGTGCACTCAAGCGCGGATCGCGATTTAAAACACGTATTACTGGCGGATGAGACGGTTTGTATTGGCCCGGCTCAGTCCGTAAAAAGTTATCTGAATATCCCGGCTATCATCAGCGCCGCTGAAATCACCGGCGCGGTGGCAATTCACCCGGGTTATGGCTTCCTCTCTGAGAACGCCAATTTTGCTGAACAGGTTGAACGCTCTGGCTTTATCTTCATCGGCCCGAAAGCTGACACCATCCGTCTGATGGGCGACAAAGTGTCGGCTATCACCGCGATGAAGAAAGCTGGCGTACCAACCGTACCAGGTTCTGACGGCCCTCTGACCGACGATATGGATGCTAACCGTGCCCATGCGAAACGCATCGGCTACCCGGTTATCATCAAGGCGTCCGGCGGCGGCGGCGGTCGCGGTATGCGCGTAGTACGCGGTGATGCCGAACTGGCGCAGTCCATCTCCATGACCAAAGCGGAAGCAAAAGCAGCTTTCAGCAACGACATGGTTTACATGGAGAAATACCTCGAGAACCCACGCCACATCGAAATTCAGGTGTTGGCAGACGGTCAGGGTAACGCTATCTATCTGGCTGAACGTGACTGCTCTATGCAGCGTCGTCACCAGAAAGTCGTCGAAGAAGCGCCGGCTCCGGGCATTACCCCGGAACTGCGTCGCTACATCGGTGAGCGTTGCGCGAAAGCGTGTGTGGATATCGGCTATCGTGGCGCAGGCACCTTTGAGTTCCTGTTCGAAAACGGCGAGTTCTATTTCATTGAAATGAACACCCGTATTCAGGTTGAACACCCGGTAACTGAAATGATCACCGGCGTTGATCTGATCAAAGAACAGCTGCGCATCGCGGCGGGTCAACCGCTGTCGATCAAGCAAGAAGAAGTGGTGGTCAAAGGCCATGCGGTGGAATGCCGTATCAACGCCGAAGATCCGAACACCTTCCTGCCGAGTCCGGGTAAAATCACCCGCTTCCATGCGCCGGGTGGCTTTGGCGTACGTTGGGAATCGCATATCTATGCCGGTTACACCGTACCGCCATACTATGACTCAATGATCGGCAAGCTTATCTGCTACGGCGAAACCCGTGACGTGGCAATTGCCCGCATGAAGAACGCCCTGCAGGAACTGATCATCGATGGCATCAAAACCAACATTGATTTGCAGACCCGTATTATGAACGACGAGCATTTCCAGCATGGTGGTACCAACATCCACTATCTGGAGAAGAAACTCGGTCTTCAGGAAAAATAAGACTGCATCAGCGTCAAAAGGCCGGATTCTCCGGCCTTTTTTATTTCTGGGGGTCATCAATCCCATAAGGTACAATCCCCGCTTTCTTTTTCCACAAGGGACAAAAAATGGACAACCGTTTTGTTCAGGCCCACAAAGAGGCGCGCTGGGCGCTGTGGCTGACCCTTCTCTATCTTGCCGCGTGGTTAGTGGCTGCTTACTTACCTGATTCGGCGATCGGCTTTACTGGCCTGCCGCACTGGTTTGAACTGGCCTGTCTGCTGACACCGCTGATCTTCATTTTACTGTGCTGGGCCATGGTGAAATTTATCTACCGTGACATTCCCCTGGAGGATGACGATGCAGCTTGAAGTCATTCTGCCGCTGGTTGCCTATCTGGTTGTGGTGTTTGGCCTCTCTGTCTACGCCATGCGTAAACGGCAAACCGGCGCTTTTCTGAATGAATATTTCCTCGGCAGCCGTTCGATGGGCGGTATTGTGCTGGCGATGACGCTGACCGCCACCTACATCAGCGCCAGTTCGTTTATCGGTGGACCTGGTGCTGCCTATAAATATGGGTTGGGCTGGGTGCTGCTGGCCATGATTCAGCTCCCCGCCGTCTGGCTGTCGCTGGGGATCCTCGGTAAGAAATTCGCCATCCTTGCCCGTCGCTATAATGCCGTGACCCTCAACGACATGCTGTTCGCCCGCTACCAGAGTCGCCTTCTGGTGTGGCTGGCGAGCCTCAGTTTGCTCGTGGCGTTTGTCGGCGCCATGACCGTGCAGTTCATTGGTGGCGCGCGCTTGCTGGAAACCGCCGCAGGTATTCCCTATGAAACAGGCTTGCTGATTTTCGGCATCAGCATTGCGCTGTATACCGCGTTCGGCGGCTTTCGTGCCAGCGTACTTAACGACACCATGCAGGGACTGGTAATGCTGATTGGCACCATCGTGCTGCTGGTCGGTATCGTGCACGCCGCTGGCGGCCTGAGCCACGCCGTAGAGACCTTAAACGCCATCGACCCGAAACTGGTTTCGCCACAGGGTGCCGATGACATTCTGTCTCCGACCTTTATGACCTCATTCTGGGTGCTGGTGTGCTTTGGCGTGATCGGCCTGCCGCATACGGCAGTGCGCTGCATCTCCTACAAAGACAGCAAAGCCGTACACCGGGGAATTATCATCGGCACCATCGTGGTGGCGATCCTGATGTTCGGTATGCACCTTGCTGGCGCACTGGGCCGAGCGGTGATCCCCGACCTGACGGTGCCGGATCTGGTTATCCCAACGCTGATGGTGAAAGTACTGCCGCCTTTTGCCGCCGGGATCTTCCTTGCCGCGCCGATGGCAGCCATTATGTCGACGATCAACGCCCAGTTACTGCAAAGTTCCGCTACGATCATTAAAGATCTCTATCTCAACATCCGCCCGGAGCAGTTGCAGAATGAGACACGACTGAAGCGAATGTCGGCAATGATCACCCTGATCTTAGGCGCACTGTTACTGCTTGCCGCCTGGAAACCGCCAGAGATGATTATCTGGCTGAACCTGCTGGCGTTTGGCGGTCTGGAAGCGGTGTTCTTATGGCCGCTGGTGCTCGGCCTTTACTGGGAACGCGCGAACGCGACCGGTGCGCTGAGTGCGATGATTGTCGGCGGCGCGCTGTACGCGATTCTCGCCACCTTTAACGTTCAGTACCTGGGCTTCCACCCGATTGTGCCCTCGCTACTGCTAAGTTTGTTGGCTTTCCTGGTGGGAAACCGTTTCGGTTCTCCTGTCCCACAAGCCACTGTATTGACTACTGATAAATAAAGAGTTTTGCCATGCCATGGATCCAATTAAAACTGAATACGACGGGCGCTAACGCGGAAGAGTTGAGCGACGCCCTGATGGAAGCGGGTTCCGTTTCTATCACCTTCCAGGACACGCACGATACACCGGTTTTTGAGCCATTGCCGGGCGAAACCCGTCTGTGGGGCGACACCGACGTCATTGGTCTGTTTGATGCAGAAACCGACATGAAAGACGTCGTCGCTATCCTGGAACAACATCCGCTGTTGGGTGCCGGTTTCACGCACAAAATCGAACAACTGGAAGATAAGGACTGGGAACGCGAGTGGATGGATAACTTCCACCCGATGCGTTTTGGCGAACGCCTGTGGATCTGCCCAAGCTGGCGCGATGTGCCGGATGAAAACGCCGTCAACGTCATGCTCGACCCCGGCCTGGCATTTGGTACCGGCACCCACCCCACCACCTCACTGTGCCTGCAGTGGCTCGACGGCCTTGATTTAACCGGCAAGACCGTCATCGACTTTGGCTGCGGTTCTGGCATCCTGGCGATTGCCGCGCTGAAACTGGGCGCAGCGAAAGCGATCGGTATCGATATCGACCCGCAGGCCATTCAGGCCAGTCGTGATAACGCCCAGCGTAACGGCGTGTCAGAACGTCTGGAACTCTATCTGCCGCAGGATCAGCCAGACGCCATGAAAGCCGACGTGGTGGTCGCCAACATCCTGGCTGGCCCATTACGCGAACTGGCACCGTTAATCAGCGTGCTGCCCGTTACAGGCGGTCTGCTGGGCCTTTCCGGTATCCTTGCCAGTCAGGCCGACAGCGTGTGCGAAGCCTATGCCGATCTCTTCACCCTCGATCCGGTCGTTGAGAAAGAAGAATGGTGTCGCATTACCGGTCGTAAGCAGTAATCTTCCCCCAAACGTGGTCTCATCGCAGGCCACGTTTTTCCGCATTTTCAATACACACGCCTGCCTCTTTCCGCGCTAAAATAGTCGCGTAACCCATTGAAGTTACAAATATAAAAATCTATTTTATTTAATGGAAGAATGTTATGAAGCCGTTTTTGAGCAAGGCAGCACTCCTGGCGTTAAGCATTATGCCGTTCACCGCGATGGCGTCGCACTGGAGCTATGAAGGTGAAGGCTCTCCGGAACACTGGAGCTCCCTCAATGAAGAATATAAAACCTGTCAGGCAGGCATGAATCAATCCCCGATTAACATTGATGCCACGCTAAAAGCACATCTATCCCCACTCAGTATTCACTATCCCGATGGTCCGATAACGCTGACCAATAATGGGCATACGATCCAGGCCGGACTGAAAAGCACCACTGCGGATACCGTCTCTATAGATGGTGTTCCCTTCACGTTGCAACAATTCCACTTTCACACCCCGAGCGAAAACACCATCCACGGGAAACATTACGCGATGGAGATGCACCTTGTGCACAAAGATGCGAAAGGGGCGGTGACGGTCGTCGCAGTCATGTTCGATAAAGGTGCGGCTAACGCAGAGCTGGAAAAGCTCTGGGCAACGATGCCTGAGAAAGCGGATCAAGACGTGGAAATCACCGCGCAGATGGACCTCAACGCCTTGCTGCCTAAGAAGAAAACCTACTGGCGTTTCAGTGGTTCGCTCACCACACCGCCCTGTTCTGAGGGCGTGACCTGGATTGTCCTTAAACATCCTCTGACGATCTCCACTGCGCAGCTGGAGAAATTTACTCATACCCTGCATCACGATAACAGTCGCCCAACACAACCGCTCAACGGTCGGGTCGTGGTTGAATAATCCCTTCACTGCGCAATCATCTGCTGAAATGAGAGCATAGTCACATTAAGTCACGATAATCTGCTGATTAATTCAGCAGATTATCTTGTCAGCCCCCGTCGTCGCAAAGAAAAAATGAGAAGTTACGCAAAATTATATGCGTACAGATTTTCGTCACATTTTTATAATGCAATGATTTGTATAGCTAATTATTTAATGGCGTTTACTTTAACGGCGATTCTTTGATCCACCTCAGAGGATTGGTTAAAGTTTGGCCTTTCATCTCGTGCAAAAAATGCGTAATATACGCCGCCTTGCAGTCACAGTATGGTCATTTCTTAACTCATGCGCATCGGACAATACCAGCTTAGAAATCGCCTGATCGCAGCGCCCATGGCTGGCATCACTGACAGACCTTTTCGGACGCTGTGTTATGAGATGGGAGCCGGATTGACCGTATCCGAGATGATGTCGTCTAACCCGCAGGTTTGGGAAAGCGACAAGTCCCGTTTACGGATGGTGCACGTTGATGAGCCAGGAATTCGCACGGTGCAAATTGCCGGTAGCGACCCTGTTGAGATGGCCGATGCCGCACGAATTAACGTGGAAAGCGGCGCCCAGATTATTGATATCAATATGGGGTGTCCGGCTAAAAAAGTGAATCGTAAGCTCGCAGGTTCAGCCCTCTTGCAGTACCCGGATTTAGTGAAGTCGATACTAACCGGGGTGGTTAATGCGGTGGACGTTCCTGTGACCCTGAAGATTCGCACCGGCTGGGCTCCGGAACATCGTAACTGCGTAGAGATTGCCCAACTGGCTGAAGACTGTGGCATTCAGGCTCTGACCATTCATGGACGCACCCGCGCCTGTTTGTTCAATGGAGATGCTGAGTACGACAGTATTCGGGCAGTTAAGCAGAAAGTTTCCATTCCGGTTATCGCGAATGGTGACATTACTGACCCGCTTAAAGCCAGAGCTGTGCTTGACTATACGGGGGCTGATGCCCTGATGATAGGCCGCGCAGCTCAGGGAAGACCCTGGATCTTTCGGGAAATCCAGCATTATCTGGACACTGGGGAGTTGCTATCCCCCCTGCCTCTGGCAGAGGTTAAGCGCTTGCTTTGTGCGCACGTTCGGGAACTGCATGACTTTTATGGCCAGGCAAAAGGGTACCGAATCGCGCGTAAACACGTCTCCTGGTATCTCCAGGAGCACGCTCCAAATGACCAGTTTCGGCGCACATTCAACGCCATTGAGGATGCCAGCGAACAGCTGGAGGCGTTGGAGGCATACTTCGAAAATTTTGCGTAAACAGAAATAAAGAGCTGACAGAACTATGTTCGAACAACGCGTAAATTCTGACGTACTGACCGTTTCTACCGTTAACTCTCAGGATCAGGTAACCCAAAAACCCCTGCGTGACTCGGTTAAACAGGCACTGAAGAACTATTTTGCTCAACTGAACGGTCAGGATGTTAATGACCTCTATGAGCTGGTACTGGCTGAAGTAGAACAGCCCCTGTTGGACATGGTGATGCAATACACCCGTGGTAACCAGACCCGTGCTGCTCTGATGATGGGCATCAACCGTGGTACGCTGCGTAAAAAATTGAAAAAATACGGCATGAACTAATCTCGATTAGCTAATTGCTTGTTTAAAAAGGCGCTACTCGGCATGGGGAAGCGCCTTTTTTATACGCGTCTTTTGTGGAGCAGGTATGAACTCTCGATTTGAACCACAGTACTTTGGTGACGAATCCGCGTCGATCATCCACGGAGATGCACTGACAGAACTCAAAAAGCTCCCCGCCGAAAGCGTCGATTTAATCTTTGCCGACCCGCCTTACAATATCGGAAAGGATTTTGACGGCATGGTGGAGTCCTGGGACGAAGGCGTCTTTCTGGGCTGGTTGTTCGCATGCATAGAAGAGTGTCATCGGGTACTGAAAAAACAGGGCACGATGTACATCATGAACAGCACCGAAAACATGCCGCATATCGATCTCAAATGCAGAACGCTGTTTACCATCAAAAGCCGAATCGTCTGGTCTTATGACAGTTCGGGCGTACAGGCTAAGAAATTCTTTGGTTCAATGTATGAACCCATCCTGATGATGGTCAAAGATGCCAGACAGTACACATTCAACAGTGACGCCATTCTGGTCGAGACCAAAACGGGCGCGAAAAGAGCGCTAATCGACTACCGTAAAAACCCGCCACAGCCCTACAACACGCAAAAAGTTCCGGGCAACGTCTGGGAATTTCCCCGCGTACGATATTTGATGGATGAATATGAAAACCATCCGACGCAAAAACCTGTCGCCCTGCTAAAGCGGATCATTCTGGCCTCCTCAAATCCTGGCGATACGGTGCTGGATCCCTTCGCCGGCAGCTTTACGACAGGTGCCGTGGCCGTGAAATCGGGGCGTAAATTCATTGGCATTGACGTCAATAACGAGTATGTAAAGATAGGGATCAGACGACTGAACGTCAGCTCACACTACTCCCCGGAAGACCTGACGAAAGTCAAAAAGAGAAAAACCAAAAACCTGTCTAAAAAGAGCCGAACGGTGCCGAATGCGGTGAAGATCACAACAAAGTAAAAGCATTGTAAGCCTGCTTTTCAGCGTGCGTTTTTCGTGTATATTTCCTGCACGCTCGGGATGAATACGCAGGATTTGGCAATGATTCGTAAGTATTGGTGGCTGGTTGTTTTTGCTGTCTCCGTTTTCCTTTTTGATGCATTACTGATTCAGTGGATTGAACTGCTCACCACGGAAGTCGATAAATGTCGCAATATGGATTCTGTTAATCCACTCAAACTGGTCAACTGCACCGATCTGCAATAATGTGTGATTGATAAACGGGAGAAATAATTATAGTGATTCTGTCACACCTTTTCCGGCGTTAATTGCATCACATTCCCGTCAGGGATTAACATCCTTAATACATTATCCACCAGCACCGGGGCCTGTTGATAAAGATTGTAGCGGGCGGAATTCATCAACCAGTTATTCACGATACCGCTAAAACTAGCGTGAATAATAATTAAGGCGACATCCAAATCCAGCGTTCTGGAAATCAATCCTTCCGCCATACTCGCCTGCAAGGCGTCACGTAATCCCTTTTGTCCAAATCCAATTTTCTCTCGTATTTCTTGCTCTGATATCATGCCCTCATGAAATTCACACTTATGATATAAAATTTGCAACAACGCCTGTTGTCGGGGAATTTCTGCAATATATTGCAATCCTGCAATGAGCTTCCCACGCAACTGCTGTAAAGGGTTATCGCCCACATACGACGTTAATCGATCCTGAATGAGATCACGTAATGGCGGTTGCTGCTGCCAGAGTTCATTGAAAAGCTGCGTTTTGTTGTCGAAATGCCAGTAGATAGCGCCTCGTGTGACCTGGGCCGCGTCCGCAATGTCATTAAGCGTCGTGTTGCTAACGCCTCGCGTAGCAAACTGGATGATCGCTGTTTCAATCAAATGTTGTCGCGTTTTCAACGCGTCGGCTTTTGTTCTCTTAGCCATAGGTTATCGAATCAGAGGGATGATAAAAGAATACGACGTTCGAGAATCGTCGATGAAAAATGACTGTATCATTTCATCCGTTCAGAGATGAAATAAAAGCCCCCTCTTCCGCACAAAACATTCAAATAAACACCACAAATAAAACATATTAAAATATTCACACCATAAATATATATTTCAAAATACATTAAGTCGCGACAAAACATAACAAAAAAAGTGAAAAAGAAAGAGCCTCTTTTTTGCTTTTACGTGCCGTAAGCCAGTGCATAAAATAAGTATTACTTACATCGCACGATAATAATTTGTAGGATAGCCAACTATTATTTCTTCGTGCACGTTATCGCCTTATCGTTACCGGTAAATAACGAGCTATTGGTTTTTAAGGAACAGTAATGACGAAACATGCCAGGTTTTCACTCCTGCCCTCATTTATCCTCATCTCTGCTGTGTTACTTGCCGGTTGTAACGATCAGGGAGATAAGCAAGCTCAGGCAACTGAACCGCAGGTGACCGTTCATGTGGTCACCACCGCGCCATTGGCGGTAACGACCGAACTTCCCGGACGCACTTCTGCATTCCGCATCGCAGAGGTGCGTCCTCAGGTCAGTGGTATTGTTCTCAAAAGGAATTTCACCGAGGGCAGTGATGTTGAAGCCGGGCAGTCGCTGTATCAAATCGATCCTGCCACCTGGCAGGCGAGTTACGACAGCGCGAAAGGGGAACTGGCGAAAAGTGAAGCCGCTGCCGCTATCGCCCGTCTGACGGTGAAGCGCTATGTCCCGCTGGTAGGGACAAAATATATCAGTCAACAGGAATACGACCAGGCGATTGCGGATGCGCGTCAGGCCGATGCGGTAGTTATCGCCGCACAAGCCGCCGTTGAAAGCGCACGCATTAATCTTGCTTACACCAAGGTCACCTCGCCGATCGGTGGCCGTATTGGCAAATCCAGCGTTACTGAAGGCGCACTGGTGACCGACGGTCAGGCGACGGCACTGGCTACCGTACAGCAACTCGATCCTATCTATGTCGATGTCACACAGTCCAGCAGCGACTTTATGCGTCTTAAGCAGTCCGTTGAACAGGGCAGTCTGCATAAGGACAGCGCCAGCAGCAGCGTCCAACTGGTGATGGAAAATGGCACGGCGTATCCCCTGAAAGGGACACTGCAGTTCTCTGATGTCACGGTGGATGAAAGCACGGGTTCCATCACCCTTCGCGCCGTATTCCCTAACCCGCAGCATACTCTGCTGCCGGGGATGTTTGTTCGCGCGCGCATCGACGAAGGCGTTCAGCCAAACGCCATTCTGATCCCTCAGCAGGGCGTCACGCGTACGCCTCGCGGTGATGCAACAGTGCTGGTCGTCAATAACCAAAGCCAGGTTGAACAGCGCAACGTCATCGCGTCACAGGCCATCGGCGACAAATGGTTGATTAGCGAAGGCTTACAACCCGGCGAGGAGGTAATCGTCAGCGGAATACAAAAAGCCCATCCTGGCGTGAAAGTGAAAACCACCACGGATGCCAATACCCCTGCGGCGAAAGCGGCGCAATAAGGTCACCGGATATGGCAAATTTTTTCATTAGACGTCCGATCTTTGCCTGGGTACTCGCCATCATTCTGATGCTGGCAGGAGCCCTGGCGATTATGCAACTGCCTGTTGCACAATACCCGACTATCGCACCGCCTGCGGTCGCGATTTCTGCGACCTATCCAGGGGCGGATGCGCAAACGGTGCAGGATACCGTGACGCAGGTTATCGAACAGAACATGAACGGTATCGATAACCTGATGTATATGTCATCCACCAGCGACTCTGCGGGTAGCGTAACTATCACATTAACCTTTCAGTCCGGGACTGACCCGGATATCGCCCAGGTTCAGGTGCAGAACAAACTACAGTTGGCGACGCCGTTGCTGCCTCAGGAAGTACAACAGCAAGGGATTAGCGTAGAAAAGTCGAGCAGCAGCTTCTTGTTAGTCGCAGGCTTCGTCTCTGACAACCCGCAAACCACCCAGGACGATATTTCCGACTATGTCGCCTCAAACGTGAAAGATACGATCAGCCGCCTGAACGGGGTAGGTGACGTACAACTGTTTGGCGCGCAGTACGCCATGCGTATCTGGCTGGATGCTAATCTGCTGAACAAATACCAGCTCACCCCGGTTGATGTCATCAATCAATTGAAAGTGCAGAACGACCAGATCGCCGCCGGTCAGTTGGGCGGAACGCCTGCATTGCCGGGTCAACAGTTGAACGCCTCCATCATTGCGCAGACGCGTCTGAAAGATCCTGAGGAATTCGGCAAAGTCACATTACGGGTAAACAGTGACGGTTCCGCCGTTCGCCTTAAAGATGTTGCGCGTATCGAGCTTGGGGGTGAAAACTATAACGTTGTCGCCCGAATTAACGGTAAGCCAGCGGCTGGCCTGGGGGTCAAACTGGCGACCGGCGCCAACGCCCTGGATACCGCCAGCGCGATCAAAGCCAAACTCGTTGATCTGCAACCTTTCTTCCCACAAGGGATGAAAGTGGTCTATCCGTACGACACGACGCCGTTTGTGAAAATCTCCATTCATGAAGTCGTGAAAACGCTGTTCGAAGCGATCGTACTGGTCTTCCTCGTAATGTATCTGTTTTTGCAGAACATCCGCGCAACGCTCATTCCGACAATTGCGGTTCCCGTTGTACTGCTGGGGACGTTTGCGGTCCTCTCGGCGTTTGGCTACTCGATCAACACCTTGACGATGTTCGGGATGGTACTGGCGATCGGCCTCCTGGTCGATGACGCCATCGTGGTGGTGGAAAACGTTGAACGCGTGATGATGGAAGACAAGTTGCCCCCCAAAGAGGCAACGGAGAAATCCATGTCCCAGATTCAGGAGGCGCTGGTTGGGATCGCGATGGTGCTGTCCGCCGTCTTCATCCCGATGGCCTTTTTCGGCGGCTCCACCGGGGCGATTTACCGCCAGTTTTCTATCACTATCGTATCCGCAATGGCGCTCTCCGTTCTGGTAGCATTGATCCTGACTCCGGCACTTTGCGCAACACTGCTTAAACCACTGTCCGCCGAACACCATGAGCAGAAAGGAGGATTCTTCGGCTGGTTTAATGCCAAATTTGATCTCAGCATCAATCACTACACCAACAGCGTCAGCGGTATTGTACGCAACACCGGCCGCTACCTGATTATCTACATCCTGATTGTCGTCGGGATGGCGGTACTGTTTCTCCGTCTCCCCACGTCCTTCCTGCCTGATGAAGATCAGGGCGTATTCATGACCATGATTCAGTTACCTGCCGGGGCAACTCAGGAACGAACCCAAAAAGTGTTGGATCAGGTGACGCATTACTACCTGAATAACGAAAAAGCGAACGTTGAGAGCGTGTTTACGGTCAATGGTTTCAGCTTTAGCGGCCAGGCGCAGAACGCGGGTCTGGCTTTCATCAGCCTGAAACCCTGGGATGAGCGTAGTGGCAAGGAAAACAGTGTCGAAGCGGTGATTGCACGGGCGACCCATGCGTTCAGTCAGATAACGGATGGACAGATCTTCCCCTTTAACATGCCAGCGATTATTGAACTGGGTACCGCGACCGGTTTCGACTTTGAGCTCATAGACCAGGGCGGACTGGGTCACACCGGACTAACATCAGCACGTAATCAGCTATTGGGCATGGTGGCTAAGCACTCCGATCTGCTGGTCCGTGTTCGGCCTAACGGTCTGGAGGATACTCCACAGTTCAAGCTGGATGTTGACCAGGAAAAAGCGCAGGCGCTTGGTGTTGCACTGTCAGGCATTAACGAAACGATCTCTGCATCACTCGGTGGCTCCTACGTTAACGACTTTATTGACCGCGGGCGCGTGAAGAAAGTCTATGTTCAGGCGGATGCGAAATTCCGTATGCTGCCAGAGAACATTAACAATCTGTACGTTCGCGGCGCCAATGGCGAGATGGTACCTTTCTCAGCCTTCAGTACCGCCCGTTGGGTATATGGTTCTCCGCGCCTGGAACGCTACAACGGCATGCCATCAATGGAACTGTTGGGTGAGGCGACACCTGGCCGAAGTACCGGTGAGGCGATGGCGTTGATGGAAAATCTCGCGTCAAAATTGCCAAATGGCATCGGCCATGACTGGACGGGAATGTCTTATCAGGAACGCCTGTCTGGCAATCAGGCTCCGGCACTGTATGCCATCTCGCTGATTGTCGTGTTCCTCTGTCTTGCCGCACTGTATGAAAGCTGGTCCATTCCGTTCTCGGTGATGCTGGTTGTCCCGCTCGGTGTGGTGGGTGCGCTTCTGGCTGCCTCCCTGCGTGGGTTGAATAACGACGTCTATTTCCAGGTCGGGCTGTTAACCACAATTGGGCTTTCCGCGAAAAACGCCATTTTGATCGTCGAATTTGCCAAGGATCTGATGGAGAAAGAAGGTCGCGGCCTGATAGAGGCAACGCTTGAGGCTGCACGCATGCGCCTGCGCCCTATTCTGATGACCTCACTCGCATTCATCCTCGGCGTAATGCCGTTGGTCATCAGTCGGGGTGCGGGGAGCGGTGCCCAGAACGCGGTCGGAACCGGTGTGATGGGAGGGATGCTGACAGCAACGCTGCTGGCCATCTTCTTTGTCCCGGCATTCTTTGTTGTCGTCAGAGGCCGTTTTAACAAATCTCAGAATTAATGTGTAAATTAAGGCGTCTACGGACGCCTTTTTCCTTCTGGGATCTTTCTTTATTTATTAAACAGATAGTCATTTGCTCTGCGTAATACAAAATTTGCTCCTCCATTATTTTTACAATCCACATGAATTGAGATTATTCCATATGCCAATCTTTTTTTAAGCGGTGGTAAAATTCGTTTCGTATTCGCAAAGAGTCAGCATTCTCTGTTGCTGCATTTAGCGGAACGCTTATTGTTGAGGTAACACCATGAAAAGATTAATTCCAGTGGCATTGCTCACGGCATTGCTGGCGGGCTGTGCACACGATTCCCCCTGCGTTCCGGTTTACGATGATCAGGGACGTCTCGTTCATACCAATACTTGTATGAAAGGGACGACTCAGGATAACTGGGAAACAGCAGGCGCGATTGCAGGCGGGGCCGCAGCGGTTGCGGGCCTGACGATGGGTATCATCGCGTTGTCAAAATAACAAACTCAGAGCGCGGTACATGCCGCGCTCTTAGCCTACGATCACCCTTTTTCATATCATACAATCTGTTGAAAAATAAGTTCACCATTACATTTAATTATCAATAACATCCCACCCTCTTCTTTTCTTCATTTATCTTTCAATACTCACCCTCTCGATATTCACGCCCGAAATTGTTATTTCACTTCACGAGCATTGTTTTAAATGTTTTGCTCCAAAATGTGGCTTACGTTTCAATTTCGCACCATTTCAGGGCGCTGCGTTTATTTTTTCCTGTCTACACTCTGCTTATTGCGTCGGATATTCGTGCGCAAAACCTGGCACTACCTTTGCTTAAAAGAGTATGGCCAATGCCACAGACAGGTTAAAGACGTTGCAGAACGTCTCTCTATAACAATAATTTCTTTGCCACACAGGATGCATTATGAAAAAGATGATGATAGCCACACTGGCTGCGGCCGGCGTGCTGCTTGCGGTTGCCAATCAGGCACATGCGGGTACAACGCTGGATGCTGTAAAAAAGAAAGGGTTCGTGCAATGCGGTATCAGTGACGGCCTTCCCGGTTTTTCTTACGCCGATGCGAACGGGAAATTCTCCGGGATAGATGTGGATGTTTGCCGTGGCGTTGCCGCCGCCGTCCTGGGAGATGATACAAAAGTAAAATATACCCCACTCACCGCAAAAGAACGCTTCACCGCATTACAGTCTGGCGAAGTCGATCTTCTCTCACGTAATACCACCTGGACCTCCTCGCGTGATTCCGGAATGGGCATGTCCTTCACCGGCGTCACTTATTACGATGGCATCGGCTTCCTGACCCACAACAAAGCAGGCCTGAAAAGTGCGAAAGAGCTAGATGGCGCCACCGTCTGTATTCAGGCGGGAACGGATACGGAACTGAACGTGGCGGATTATTTCAAAGCCAACAACATGAAATATACCCCGGTCACCTTTGACCGCTCGGATGAGTCAGCGAAAGCGCTGGAATCCGGACGTTGCGATACCCTTGCCTCCGACCAGTCCCAACTGTATGCCCTGCGCATCAAACTCAGCAATCCGGCGGAGTGGCTTGTGTTGCCTGAAGTGATCTCGAAAGAGCCGCTGGGTCCGGTTGTTCGTCGCGGTGATGACGAGTGGTTCTCTATTGTGCGCTGGACGCTGTTTGCCATGCTGAACGCCGAAGAGATGGGCGTGACATCGAAGAATGTCGATGAGAAAGCGGCGAACCCTGCGACGCCAGACATGGCGCATCTGCTGGGCAAAGAAGGCGACTACGGCAAAGATCTGAAGCTCGACAATAAATGGGCTTACAACATCATCAAGCAGGTGGGTAACTATGCGGAGATCTTTGAGCGCAACGTCGGATCGGAAAGCCCACTGAAGATCAAACGTGGACAGAACAATCTCTGGAATAACGGCGGCATTCAATACGCACCGCCA
Source organism: Citrobacter amalonaticus Y19 (assembly GCF_000981805.1). Classification (NCBI taxonomy): domain Bacteria; kingdom Pseudomonadati; phylum Pseudomonadota; class Gammaproteobacteria; order Enterobacterales; family Enterobacteriaceae; genus Citrobacter; species Citrobacter amalonaticus. The sequence goes on from NZ_CP011132.1 coordinate 3,912,255, forward strand.
GTGCGTTAAGTCGTTGTGATGTAACGGGCGCCGCACAGGCGGCGCTCAGTTCAGAGTCATGGTTACCGAGGCTTTCTTATGTTCCATCGCCGCTCACGTGTAAAAGGATCACTCTCCTTTTCAAACCCTGCGGTCCGCGCCTGGCTGTTCCAGATCCTCGCCATTCTTGCGGTCGTTGCAGTTGCTATCTATCTCATTCATAACACGATTAATAATCTAAGCAGTCGCGGCATTACCTCGGGCTTTGCCTTTCTCGACCGGAGCGCTGGATTTGGTATTGTTCAGCACCTGATCGACTATCAGCAGGGTGACACATACGGACGCGTTTTTCTGGTGGGTTTGCTCAATACGCTGCTGGTTTCCGCACTGTGTATTGTCTTTGCGTCATTTATCGGCTTCTTTCTCGGGCTGGCGCGCCTGTCAGATAACTGGTTACTGCGTAAGCTCTCAACGGTTTATATCGAGACCTTCCGTAACATCCCGCCGCTCCTGCAAATCTTTTTCTGGTACTTCGCGGTTCTGCGCAATTTACCCGGCCCCCGCCAGGCCGCCAGCGCGCTGGAGATGGTCTTTTTGAGTAATCGGGGACTCTATATCCCGTCGCCACAGTTAGGGGAAGGCGTGCTCGCTTTCGTGCTCTCGTCGGCGATCGCTGTTGCGCTGTCCGTGGGTCTGTTCCGCTTCAATAAAATGCATCAGATGAAAACGGGACAGTTACGCAGAACCTGGCCAACGGCATTGGGCCTGATTGTGCTGCTGCCGCTCATCGCGCACTGGCTTTTTGGCGCAGCGTTGCACTGGGATATTCCACAACTGCACGGCTTCAACTTCCGTGGCGGAATGGTGCTCATTCCCGAACTGGCGGCCCTGACGCTGGCGTTATCGGTATACACCTCGGCGTTTATTGCTGAAATCATCCGCGCAGGCATTCAGGCCGTTCCCTACGGTCAGCATGAAGCCGCCCGTTCTCTCGGGTTGCCTAATACCGTGACGCTTCGCCAGGTCATCATTCCTCAGGCGCTACGCGTCATTATTCCGCCGCTGACCAGCCAGTATCTGAATATTGTGAAAAATTCATCGCTGGCCGCCGCCATTGGCTACCCCGACATGGTATCGCTGTTCGCTGGTACAGTGCTTAACCAGACAGGACAGGCCATCGAAACAATCGCCATCACCATGTCGGTGTATCTGATCATCAGCCTGAGCATCTCGCTGCTGATGAACATCTATAACCGGCGAATCGCCCTCATTGAGCGCTAAGGAGCCATGATGACAAAAGCACTGCTGTCTCATCCCATGCGCCCGGCCAGTAACGGTCCTGGTCGTTCGATCTTATGGGTACGTAAAAATCTCTTTTCCAGTTGGTCAAACAGCCTGTTGACACTGTTCTGTCTGTGGCTGATGTGGGAGTTAATTCCTCCTTTGCTGAACTGGGCGTTCCTGCAGGCCAACTGGGTGGGTTCCACCCGTGCTGACTGTAGCAAAGCTGGTGCCTGCTGGGTGTTTATTCATGAACGTTTCGGACAGTTCATGTATGGGTTATATCCGCATGACCAGCGTTGGCGTATCAACCTGGCATTAATTATCGGGTTGGCTTCCATTGTTCCGATGTTCTGGAAAGCGTTGCCGCGTCGCGGACGCTATATCGCCGCCTGGGCCGTCATCTACCCGATCCTTGTCTGGTTCCTGCTGTATGGAGGCTTCCTCGGACTGGATCGCGTTGAAACGCGCCAGTGGGGTGGGCTGACACTGACCTTAATCATCGCATCAGTCGGGATCGCGGGGGCACTGCCTTTAGGGATTTTGCTGGCACTGGGACGTCGTTCCCACATGCCCGTCGTGCGACTCTTATCCGTCATTTTCATCGAGTTCTGGCGTGGCGTACCGTTGATCACCGTACTGTTTATGTCTTCGGTCATGCTGCCGCTGTTTATGTCAGAAGGAACCAGCATTGATAAGCTTATTCGGGCGCTGGTTGGCGTGATCCTCTTTCAGTCAGCCTACGTCGCGGAAGTGGTTCGCGGGGGATTACAGGCATTACCGAAAGGACAATACGAAGCCGCAGAGTCGCTGGCGTTGGGTTACTGGAAAACGCACGGGCTGGTCATTCTTCCCCAGGCTCTGAAGCTGGTCATTCCTGGGCTGGTCAACACGATTATTGCCCTGTTTAAGGATACCAGTCTGGTCATCATCATCGGCTTGTTCGATCTGTTCAGCAGCGTGCAGCAAGCGACGGTTGACCCGGCCTGGCTGGGGATGTCGACGGAAGGCTATGTCTTCGCCGCTCTGATCTACTGGATTTTTTGTTTCAGCATGTCGCGCTACAGCCAGCACCTGGAAAAGCGCTTTAATACCGGGCGTACACCGCACTGAGGATTCTATGAGCCAACTATTAATACAACCTGCCGATGCGATGATTACGCTGGAAAACGTCAACAAGTGGTACGGACAGTTTCACGTTCTGAAGGATATCAACCTGCGCGTCAAACAAGGGGAACGCATTGTGCTATGTGGGCCTTCAGGTTCGGGGAAATCAACCACCATCCGCTGTATTAACCATCTGGAAGAACACCAGCAGGGGCGAATCGTTGTTGATGGGATTGAACTGAATGAGGACATCCGCAATATTGAGCGCGTCCGACAGGAAGTCGGCATGGTATTTCAGCACTTCAATCTCTTCCCCCATCTTACTGTTCTACAAAACTGTACGTTGGCACCGATTTGGGTGCGTAAGATGCCGATAAAAGAAGCCGAAGCGCTGGGGATGCACTACCTGGAACGTGTGCGTATTGCAGAGCACGCGCATAAATTTCCAGGACAGATCTCCGGCGGGCAGCAACAGCGCGTAGCCATTGCCCGCTCGCTGTGTATGAAACCCAAAATAATGCTGTTTGATGAACCCACGTCAGCGCTGGATCCCGAGATGGTGAAAGAGGTGCTGGATACAATGATTGGACTGGCGCAGTCAGGCATGACAATGCTTTGCGTAACACATGAGATGGGATTTGCCAGAACGGTGGCAGACCGAGTGATCTTTATGGATCGCGGGGAAATTGTGGAGCAGGCGCCGCCGGATGAGTTTTTTGCTCATCCTAAATCAGAACGTACTCGTGCGTTTCTTTCTCAGGTTATCCATTGAGTCAATTCTCCCCTGCTGGGGAGAATTTTCATTTCGTATAAAGTACAAAAGCAAAAAGCCCAGTCATAAGACGTGGCTTTTTTGCTTAATTGATGTCTGGCAGTTCCCTACTCTCGCATGGGGAGACCCCACACTACCATCGGCGCTACGGCGTTTCACTTCTGAGTTCGGCATGGGGTCAGGTGGGACCACCGCGCTACAGCCGCCAGACAAATTCTTTTCTACTGTGCCGAACTTTAACCTAATTAAGTGGTGCTGATACCCAGAGTCGAACTGGGGACCTCACCCTTACCAAGGGTGCGCTCTACCAACTGAGCCATATCAGCACGCTAAATTTGATGCCTGGCAGTTCCCTACTCTCACATGGGGAGACCCCACACTACCATCGGCGCTACGGCGTTTCACTTCTGAGTTCGGCATGGGGTCAGGTGGGACCACCGCGCTACAGCCGCCAGGCAAATTCTTGGTGCTCTGTACGCAATAATTTATCACATCAGCCGCGTTGGCTGCTCTCGTAAACTCAGTCACATACCTTTGTATGCTCCTTCCTTTACTTCGCTTGCCGCCTTGCTGCTGTGCAAACTATTGCGCACTTGCGTCTGAATCTAAGCTGAAAATATTCTCTCAAATCCGCCAAAACAGCTTCGGCGTTGTAAGGTTAAGCCTCACGGTTCATTAGTACCGGTTAGCTCAACGCATCGCTGCGCTTACACACCCGGCCTATCAACGTCGTCGTCTTCAACGTTCCTTCAGGACCCTTAAAGGGTCAGGGAGAACTCATCTCGGGGCAAGTTTCGTGCTTAGATGCTTTCAGCACTTATCTTTTCCGCATTTAGCTACCGGGCAGTGCCATTGGCATGACAACCCGAACACCAGTGATGCGTCCACTCCGGTCCTCTCGTACTAGGAGCAGCCCCCCTCAATTCTCCAGCGCCCACGGCAGATAGGGACCGAACTGTCTCACGACGTTCTAAACCCAGCTCGCGTACCACTTTAAATGGCGAACAGCCATACCCTTGGGACCTACTTCAGCCCCAGGATGTGATGAGCCGACATCGAGGTGCCAAACACCGCCGTCGATATGAACTCTTGGGCGGTATCAGCCTGTTATCCCCGGAGTACCTTTTATCCGTTGAGCGATGGCCCTTCCATTCAGAACCACCGGATCACTAAGACCTGCTTTCGCACCTGCTCGCGCCGTCACGCTCGCAGTCAAGCTAGCTTATGCCTTTGCACTAACCTCCTGATGTCCGACCAGGATTAGCTAACCTTCGTGCTCCTCCGTTACTCTTTAGGAGGAGACCGCCCCAGTCAAACTACCCACCAGACACTGTCCGCAACCCCGATTAGGGGCCCACGTTAGAACACCAGCCATTAAAGGGTGGTATTTCAAGGTTGGCTCCATGCAGACTGGCGTCCACACTTCAAAGCCTCCCACCTATCCTACACATCAAGGACCAGTGTTCAGTGTCAAGCTATAGTAAAGGTTCACGGGGTCTTTCCGTCTTGCCGCGGGTACACTGCATCTTCACAGCGAGTTCAATTTCACTGAGTCTCGGGTGGAGACAGCCTGGCCATCATTACGCCATTCGTGCAGGTCGGAACTTACCCGACAAGGAATTTCGCTACCTTAGGACCGTTATAGTTACGGCCGCCGTTTACCGGGGCTTCGATCAAGAGCTTCTCCCTAAGGATAACCCCATCAATTAACCTTCCGGCACCGGGCAGGCGTCACACCGTATACGTCCACTTTCGTGTTTGCACAGTGCTGTGTTTTTAATAAACAGTTGCAGCCAGCTGGTATCTTCGACTGATTTCAGCTCCACGAGCAAGTCGCTTCACCTACCATCAGCGTGCCTTCTCCCGAAGTTACGGCACCATTTTGCCTAGTTCCTTCACCCGAGTTCTCTCAAGCGCCTTGGTATTCTCTACCTGACCACCTGTGTCGGTTTGGGGTACGATTTGATGTTACCTGATGCTTAGAGGCTTTTCCTGGAAGCAGGGCATTTGTTACTTCAGCACCGTAGTGCCTCGTCATCACGCCTCAGTGTTAAAGTGAACCGGATTTACCTGGAACACACACCTACACGCTTAAACCGGGACAACCGTCGCCCGGCCAACATAGCCTTCTCCGTCCCCCCTTCGCAGTAACACCAAGTACAGGAATATTAACCTGTTTCCCATCGACTACGCCTTTCGGCCTCGCCTTAGGGGTCGACTCACCCTGCCCCGATTAACGTTGGACAGGAACCCTTGGTCTTCCGGCGAGCGGGCTTTTCACCCGCTTTATCGTTACTTATGTCAGCATTCGCACTTCTGATACCTCCAGCATGCCTCACAGCACACCTTCGCAGGCTTACAGAACGCTCCCCTACCCAACAACACATAGTGTCGCTGCCGCAGCTTCGGTGCATGGTTTAGCCCCGTTACATCTTCCGCGCAGGCCGACTCGACCAGTGAGCTATTACGCTTTCTTTAAATGATGGCTGCTTCTAAGCCAACATCCTGGCTGTCTGAGCCTTCCCACATCGTTTCCCACTTAACCATGACTTTGGGACCTTAGCTGGCGGTCTGGGTTGTTTCCCTCTTCACGACGGACGTTAGCACCCGCCGTGTGTCTCCCGTGATAACATTCTTCGGTATTCGCAGTTTGCATCGGGTTGGTAAGTCGGGATGACCCCCTAGCCGAAACAGTGCTCTACCCCCGAAGATGAGTTCACGAGGCGCTACCTAAATAGCTTTCGGGGAGAACCAGCTATCTCCCGGTTTGATTGGCCTTTCACCCCCAGCCACAAGTCATCCGCTAATTTTTCAACATTAGTCGGTTCGGTCCTCCAGTTAGTGTTACCCAACCTTCAACCTGCCCATGGCTAGATCACCGGGTTTCGGGTCTATACCCTGCAACTTAACGCCCAGTTAAGACTCGGTTTCCCTTCGGCTCCCCTATTCGGTTAACCTTGCTACAGAATATAAGTCGCTGACCCATTATACAAAAGGTACGCAGTCACCCCATAAAAGAGGCTCCCACTGCTTGTACGTACACGGTTTCAGGTTCTTTTTCACTCCCCTCGCCGGGGTTCTTTTCGCCTTTCCCTCACGGTACTGGTTCACTATCGGTCAGTCAGGAGTATTTAGCCTTGGAGGATGGTCCCCCCATATTCAGACAGGATACCACGTGTCCCGCCCTACTCATCGAGCTCACAACACATGCACTTTTGTGTACGGGGCTGTCACCCTGTATCGCCGGCCTTTCCAGACCGTTCCACTAACACACATGCTGATTCAGGCTCTGGGCTGCTCCCCGTTCGCTCGCCGCTACTGGGGGAATCTCGGTTGATTTCTTTTCCTCGGGGTACTTAGATGTTTCAGTTCCCCCGGTTCGCCTCGTTAAGCTATGTATTCACTTAACGATAGTGCAACGAATTGCACTGGGTTTCCCCATTCGGACATCGCCGGCTATAACGGTTCATATCACCTTACCGACGCTTTTCGCAGATTAGCACGTCCTTCATCGCCTCTGACTGCCAGGGCATCCACCGTGTACGCTTAGTCGCTTAACCTCACAACCCGAAGATGTTTCGTAAAACACTTCAGTGTTGCGAAAATTTGAGAGACTCGAACACATCATTAAAGATGTGTCGTTTCAATTTTCAGCTTGATCCAGATTTTTAAAGAGCAAAACTTCGCAGTGCACCTTTTCAGGTACACTCTGAAGTTTTCTTGATTACGTTCTACAGTATGGTGGAGCTATGCGGGATCGAACCGCAGACCTCCTGCGTGCAAAGCAGGCGCTCTCCCAGCTGAGCTATAGCCCCATACAGTGTAGTTAAAACCTCGTCCCTAATTCGTTTCCGGGCGCGGCGTGGTGAGGCGAAGCATACTTAAAGTATGCGAGCATTGCCACAACAAAGCACGGGAGCGAATTTGGTAGGCCTGAGTGGACTTGAACCACCGACCTCACCCTTATCAGGGGTGCGCTCTAACCACCTGAGCTACAAGCCTGTAGAGGTTTTACTGCTCGTTTTTCATCAGACAATCTGTGTGGACACTGCAAAGGAAAGGTTCTTTCAGGTAAGGAGGTGATCCAACCGCAGGTTCCCCTACGGTTACCTTGTTACGACTTCACCCCAGTCATGAATCACAAAGTGGTAAGCGCCCTCCCGAAGGTTAAGCTACCTACTTCTTTTGCAACCCACTCCCATGGTGTGACGGGCGGTGTGTACAAGGCCCGGGAACGTATTCACCGTGGCATTCTGATCCACGATTACTAGCGATTCCGACTTCATGGAGTCGAGTTGCAGACTCCAATCCGGACTACGACATACTTTATGAGGTCCGCTTACTCTCGCGAGGTCGCTTCTCTTTGTATATGCCATTGTAGCACGTGTGTAGCCCTGGTCGTAAGGGCCATGATGACTTGACGTCATCCCCACCTTCCTCCAGTTTATCACTGGCAGTCTCCTTTGAGTTCCCGGCCGGACCGCTGGCAACAAAGGATAAGGGTTGCGCTCGTTGCGGGACTTAACCCAACATTTCACAACACGAGCTGACGACAGCCATGCAGCACCTGTCTCACAGTTCCCGAAGGCACCAAGGCATCTCTGCCAAGTTCTGTGGATGTCAAGACCAGGTAAGGTTCTTCGCGTTGCATCGAATTAAACCACATGCTCCACCGCTTGTGCGGGCCCCCGTCAATTCATTTGAGTTTTAACCTTGCGGCCGTACTCCCCAGGCGGTCTATTTAACGCGTTAGCTCCGGAAGCCACTCCTCAGGGGAACAACCTCCAAATAGACATCGTTTACGGCGTGGACTACCAGGGTATCTAATCCTGTTTGCTCCCCACGCTTTCGCACCTGAGCGTCAGTCTTCGTCCAGGGGGCCGCCTTCGCCACCGGTATTCCTCCAGATCTCTACGCATTTCACCGCTACACCTGGAATTCTACCCCCCTCTACGAGACTCAAGCCTGCCAGTTTCGAATGCAGTTCCCAGGTTGAGCCCGGGGATTTCACATCCGACTTGACAGACCGCCTGCGTGCGCTTTACGCCCAGTAATTCCGATTAACGCTTGCACCCTCCGTATTACCGCGGCTGCTGGCACGGAGTTAGCCGGTGCTTCTTCTGCGGGTAACGTCAATGGATGCGGTTATTAACCACATCCCCTTCCTCCCCGCTGAAAGTACTTTACAACCCGAAGGCCTTCTTCATACACGCGGCATGGCTGCATCAGGCTTGCGCCCATTGTGCAATATTCCCCACTGCTGCCTCCCGTAGGAGTCTGGACCGTGTCTCAGTTCCAGTGTGGCTGGTCATCCTCTCAGACCAGCTAGGGATCGTCGCCTTGGTGAGCCGTTACCTCACCAACTAGCTAATCCCATCTGGGCACATCCGATGGCAAGAGGCCCGAAGGTCCCCCTCTTTGGTCTTGCGACGTTATGCGGTATTAGCTACCGTTTCCAGTAGTTATCCCCCTCCATCGGGCAGTTTCCCAGACATTACTCACCCGTCCGCCACTCGTCAGCAAAGCAGCAAGCTGCTTCCTGTTACCGTTCGACTTGCATGTGTTAGGCCTGCCGCCAGCGTTCAATCTGAGCCATGATCAAACTCTTCAATTTAAGTTTGATGCTCATAGAATTAAACTTCGTAATGAATTACGTGTTCACTCTTGAGACTTGGTATTCATTTATCGTCCGAGGACGTTAAGAATCCAGTCACCTTGAGTGCCCACACAGATTGTCTGATAAATTGTTAAAGAGCAGTTGCGACGCGCTTTAGCGCTCTGTCGCGAGGTGGCGTATATTACGCTTTCCTCTTTCAGAGTCAACCCTGATTTTCAGGATTTTCTCTTGGCTGTGACGACTATCTTGTGAAGCGTTTCACTTTGTCGTCTCAACGGAGGCGCATTATAGGGATCCCATTTTTTTGCACAAGCCTTTTTTCGATCTTTTTTTCCGTTTGCTGCTTTTTCATCCCTTTCGTTCCATTCATGCGCAATTTGGCGGATTTTTGATAGCTAAAGCACTTGCGCAAGGCCAGAAATGCAACCAAAGTCATCATTACTGTTCTCTTTTCTTGAGGTAAACATGTCTGACGTATTACGTCCTTATAAGGATCTTTTCCCACAGACAGGCCAACGTGTGATGCTCGACAGCAGCAGCGTGATCATTGGTGACGTTCGACTGGCTGACGATGTGGGGATCTGGCCGCTTGTCGCGATCCGTGGCGATGTGAATTACGTTGCAATCGGTGCGCGTACGAATATTCAGGATGGCAGCGTGCTGCACGTCACGCACAAATCCGCCTCTAACCCCGAGGGTAATCCGCTCATCGTGGGAGAAGATGTGACGGTCGGGCATAAAGTGATGTTGCACGGCTGCATCATCGGCAACCGCGTCCTGGTCGGTATGGGATCGATTCTGCTGGACGGCGCGGTGATAGAAGATGACGTTATGATTGGGGCGGGAAGCCTGGTGCCGCAAAACAAGCGTCTGGTGAGCGGCTATCTCTATTTGGGGAGTCCGGTCAAACAGATCCGGCCGCTAACCGAGGAGGAGAAAGCAGGTCTGCACTACTCCGCCAAAAATTATGTGAAATGGAAAGACGAATATCTCGCTCAGGATAACCAGACCCAACCGTGATCGTCTTCTTGCTGGGACTGGATCAGCGCTTCCGCTTCGTCTTCCAAATCCCAGCGATGTTCACAAAAGCGGGTGAGCCATTGTTCCACTGTCTCACCACCAAAGCGATTCGCCAGCGTTACTCCCTTAATTGCACACATTAACTGCATGCCATTAACCAGCACGGGAAAGCAGACCGCTTCTTTCTGCATGTTCCACTCTTCCCGGTCAGGGAACTGGATAGCCTGGTTCATGCAGACAACTCCTGTTTGAGGCGCGCAATCACCGGTTCAATTTCCGGTAACACGCCGTGCCAGAGCAGAACAGCATGGGCCGCTTGCCCCACCAGCATCCCCAAACCATCGGCATAACGTTTCGCCCCCAGGCGTTCACACCAGGAGAGAAACGGCGTGTTGCCCTTTTGATAGAACATGTCATAACAACATACAGACGGATGAATAAGCGATGCTGGGATCGCCGGGATCTCACCGCTGATACCGCTGGAGGTGGCATTGATGATCAGATCAAATTCATGCCCTTCCAGCTCATTAAGATCCAACGCCTGTACGCTGCCCGTATGAGCAAAAACCTGCGCCAGATCTTCCGCCCGGGATGCCGTCCGGTTGACGATAGTCACCCCGCAATCCATAGAAAGCAGCGGTAGCAGTACGCCACGCGAAGCCCCACCCGCGCCAATCAGCAGAATACGCTGCCCCGGTTGGATAAATGACAGGCGTTCGAGATCGCTTAGCAGACCAATGCCATCCGTATTATCACCAAGCAAGCGACCATCATCGAGCCGCTTGATTGTATTCACCGCGCCAGCCAGCGCAGCACGTTCCGTGAGTTCATCGGCGCGGGCAAATGCTTCCTCTTTAAACGGCACCGTGACGTTCACTCCTTTACCGCCATCGGCAAAGAACGCATTCAGGCTATTAATGAAATCATTAACAGGCGCCAGCACACGGCCATACGGATGTTCAATACGCAGTTGCTGCGCAAACTGCTGATGAATAAACGGCGATTTGCTGTGCGCGATTGGATTACCAAAAACAGCATAGGTTTCCATCATCTTACCCCTGTCGAAACAGCTCGCCCGTCAGGGCATCACGAATTTCCGAAGGATTCAAGCGACCGCCGGTTTCTCCTGGCACCACCGGGAAGTCTGTACCAAACTGGGCGTGGACTTCCTCGACCGTACGGCAAGGAGGTAATCCACTCAGGTTGGCGCTGGTTGAAACCAACGGTTTGCCATAAGCCTGGCACAAGGCGACCACCAGTGGGTGATCCGTCACGCGCACGGCCAGTGAATCGAAGCGTCCCGTCAACCAGCGAGGTGTTGTCGCCAGCGCAGGGAAAACAAACGTTACCGGACCCGGCCACCGCGCAAACACGGCATCTCGCTGGGCATTGGTCAACATACTGTCGTCAACATACGGTTTGAGCTGTTCAAAACTGGCGGCGATCAAAATTAACCCTTTATCGACCGGACGCTGCTTTAAGGCCAACAGGCGATTAACAGCCACTTCGCTATCGGGATCGCACCCGACGCCAAAGACGGCTTCTGTTGGATAGGCGATGACATTTTCTTTATTCAGTACCTCTATCGCGTCAGCGATAGGGTCTGTTGGCAGGTTATTATTCACTTGTTTGTTCCGCCGAAACCGGCTTTCCACATTGTTTACTGGCGCAATAGTGCTTCACACCCTGCGCGGTTTTCTTTTCGATGAGTAGCGGATAATGACACTCTGGGCACTCTCCGGCTATCGGCTTGAAGTTAATGACAAACTGGCACTCCGGATAGCGATCGCAGGAGTGAAAGGTTTTGCCATAACGGGAACGCCGCTGGACCAGACGGCCCGTCTGGCATTGAGGGCAGGTAATTGCGGTTTCATCGGGCTTATCAATAAGTTCGGTATGCCCACATTCAGGATAGTTGCTGCAGCCGATAAACATGCCAAAACGCCCCTGGCGCAACACCAGTTCACCGCCGCAGTCAGGGCAATGTTTCCCCTCCAGAACTTTGACAATATGCCCGTCCGCTGAAGATTTCAACGGACGGATATAGTCACATTCCGGATAGTGTGAGCAACCAAGAAACGGACCATGTTTCCCGGAGCGAATCACCAGTTCAGCCCCGCACTGTGGGCAGGGCTCATTTTTACGCACCGAAAACAGTGCTGATTTAGCCATAACAACTCATGCTGAATTAAGGTTGATTAATGCAGCATACCTTCATTCACTTCAAAGAGTAATTCTTCCATTTGTTGATATGCATTTTCACAACCCGGAATGTTGAACAAAACCATCAGGATGACCCACTTCAGGTCTTCCAGGTCGAATTCTGCGGTATCCAGCGCGAGTACTCGTTCAATCACCATTTCTCGCGTTTCGAGGTTTAGCACCTGGATCTGCTCAAGGAATAACAGAAATCCGCGGCAACTGGCATCCAGTCTGTCACACTCTTCTGGGGTATAAATACGCACAGAGAGAGGATCGGAGGCGAGCTGCATCGGCTCGGCAAGACCTTCCTGATAGTCAGCAAGCTTTTCCAGCCACAGGAGCGCATTGTAGATGTCTTCACGATCAAAACCAGCGTCGGTAAGATCCCGTTCAAGTTTGTCCTGATCCACACGTAATTCAGCTTCATTGTGGATATATGTCTCAAACAAATACATTAGTACGTCGAACATGGCATGCCCTCCTCAATCGGACATAGCCGCCGGGTACAGCTGCGATCCATCCTGCTAACTCCAGTTCGAGTAGCTGAGCCACTACTTCTGGCACAGGTTGGCCGGCACGTTCAGCGACGACGTCAACAGGTGTTACCTCATCTCCTACGTTAGCCAGGAGCTCGGGAAATGGCAATGCTGCGTCTTCCTGATCTGATGAATAAAGTGATTTTTCAGGCTCATCTGGCAGCCAATGCAAGCCGTACTGCAAATTTTCCATGATTTCCTCTGGAGCCGTCACAAGTGTGGCTCCCTGCTGCACCAGCCAGTGCGGCCCTTCACTGCCGGGACTGCCGAGAGGTCCGGGCACGGCAAACACCTCTCGTCCTTGTTCCAGCGCACAGCGTGCGGTAACCAGCGAGCCGCTGCGTAATGCCGCTTCAACCACCAGAACGCCTTTACTCAGGCCGCTGATGATACGGTTTCGGCGGGGAAAATTGCGTGGTAAAGGCGGCATCAGCAGCGGAAATTCGGACACCAGTGCACCTCCCGTTTCCAGCAACGCCTCTGCCATCCCGGCATGTCGGCGGGGATAAATGGTCTGCAGACCGTTTCCTAATACGGCGATGCTTTTCCCCTTCGACTGGATTGCTGCCCGATGGGCGATGCCATCAATACCTCGCGCCAGACCGCTGGTAATGGTGATTTCCCAGCCCGCAAGCTTCTCACAGAACAACCGCCCCCACCGTTCGCCATACCAGGACGATGTTCGACTTCCCACCACGGCAAGCTGAAAATCATGAAGGCATTGCGAGGAGCCTGAGACTAAAAGCGCACCGGGATAATCTTCAGTGGCACGAAGTTGAGCGGGATAATGTTCACTGTCTGCCAGTAATAAGTGATGGTGCGGCTGCTCAAGCCAGCGAAAGGTCTTTTCCAGTTCGTTTTCCGAAAAGGTAATAAAACGAGCTGCCTGGGAGGGAGAAAGCCCCATGCGTCGCAGTGCATCGGTATCAATATGCGGTTGTGCTATCAGCCCGTGAGCGACTCGCACCATCTCATCGCCGTACAACTCGTTCACGCCCATTAAACGTAGCCAAATTTCGGTACGGGTCATCCTTGTCCCCCCTGCCACAAGCAGACTCAGCAATCTTTGCGATTGGTCACTGATGCTGTCAATCAGAGGGGGATTTGTCTAGAATAGAGGTAATAATCTTTCCAACTCCTGAACACAACTCTGGATAACTATGTCAGTTTTGCAAGTGTTACATATTCCGGACGAGCGCCTTCGCAAAGTCGCAAAGCCGGTTGAAGAAGTGAATGCAGAAATTCAGCGTATCGTCGATGATATGTTCGAGACGATGTACGCCGAAGAAGGTATTGGCCTCGCGGCTACGCAGGTTGATATTCATCAGCGAATTATCGTCATTGACGTGTCGGAAAATCGCGACGAACGCCTGGTGTTTATAAACCCGGAACTACTGGAAAAAGAAGGCGAGACCGGTATTGAAGAAGGTTGCCTGTCTATTCCGGAACAACGTGCTTTAGTGCCGCGTGCCGAGAAAGTGAAAGTTCGCGCACTCGATCGCGAGGGTAAACCGTTTGAGCTGGAAGCCGACGGCCTGCTGGCTATCTGTATTCAGCACGAGATGGATCACCTGGTTGGTAAACTGTTTATCGATTATTTGTCGCCGCTGAAGCAGCAACGTATTCGTCAGAAAGTTGAGAAACTCGACCGCCTGAACGCACGAGCTTAAGGACAAGAATCAACGTGTCAGACTCACTACGTATTATTTTTGCGGGTACACCTGACTTTGCAGCGCGTCATCTTGACGCGCTGTTGTCTTCTGGACATCACGTTGTCGGCGTGTTTACCCAACCTGACCGCCCGGCGGGGCGGGGTAAAAAACTGATGCCGAGCCCGGTGAAAGTCCTGGCGGAAGAAAAAGGCATTCCGGTTTTTCAGCCCGTCTCCTTACGTCCGCAGGAAAACCAGCATCTGGTTTCTGACCTGAACGCAGACGTTATGGTCGTCGTAGCGTATGGCCTGATTCTACCGAAAGCCGTGCTGGATATGCCGCGCCTCGGCTGCATTAACGTACATGGATCCCTGCTGCCACGCTGGCGTGGTGCGGCTCCCATTCAACGTTCGCTCTGGGCGGGCGATGCTGAAACGGGTGTCACCATTATGCAGATGGACGTAGGTCTGGATACAGGCGATATGCTCTACAAACTCGCCTGCCCCATCACCGCGCAGGACACCAGCGGCACACTGTATGACAAGCTGGCGGATCTTGGCCCTCAGGGTCTGATTGAAACGCTGAAGCAGCTAGCGGAAGGTCGTGCAACCCCTGAAGTACAGGACGAAGCGCAGGTCACCCATGCTGAGAAGCTGAGTAAAGAAGAAGCGCGCATCGACTGGTCACTTTCTGCGGCACAACTGGAACGTTGCATTCGCGCATTCAATCCCTGGCCAATGAGCTGGCTGGAAATTGATGGCCAGCCGGTAAAAGTCTGGCAGGCATCCGTGATAGACTCGCCGACGCAGGCGGAGCCTGGCACCATCCTTGAAGCCACAAAACAAGGCATTCAGGTCGTGACCGGTAATGGAATCCTGAATTTGCTCTCATTGCAACCCGCCGGGAAAAAAGCGATGAGCGCCCAGGATCTGCTAAATTCACGTCGGGAATGGTTCATTCCTGGCAACCGTCTGGCCTGACGGTCACTTCTGATGACGCCCGGTATTACCGGGCCTTTTTATTTTTGCGGTTATGAATAAGAAACTTAACTTACGTAGTATGGCGGCGCAGGCCGTTGAACAGGTCGTCGAGCAAGGGCATTCACTGAGTAATGTCCTGCCGCCGCTACAACAAAAAGTCTCCGATAAAGACAAAGCGCTGCTACAGGAACTCTGTTTTGGAGTTTTGCGCACACTGTCGCAACTCGACTGGTTGATCAACAAACTGATGTCCCGTCCGATGACAGGGAAACAGCGCACCGTACACTATCTGATTATGGTGGGATTCTATCAATTACTGCATACCCGTATTCCTCCGCATGCAGCACTGGCGGAAACGGTCGAAGGAGCAGTAGCGATAAAGCGCCCGCAGCTTAAAGGGCTGATAAACGGTGTCCTGCGCCAGTTCCAGCGTCAGCAGGAAGAACTGCAGGCGGAATTTGCCAGCAGCGACGCGCGTTTTCTGCACCCAGCCTGGCTACTGAAACGCCTGCAAAAAGCGTATCCCTCTCAATGGGAAGCCATTGTCGATGCCAATAATCAGCGGCCACCAATGTGGCTGCGCGTAAATCGCACGCATCATTCGCGCGAGAGTTGGCTGGCACTGCTCGAAGACGCCGGGATGAACGGTTTCCCCCATCCTGACTATCCCGATGCCGTACGTCTGGAAACGCCGGCGCCGGTCCATGCACTTCCGGGGTTTGATGAAGGCTGGGTCACCGTTCAGGATGTCTCCGCTCAGGGATGCGTAGCCTTCCTTGCTCCGCAAAACGGCGAACGCATTTTAGATCTGTGTGCAGCGCCAGGCGGTAAAACGACCCACATCCTCGAAGCTGCCCCCGAAGCAGACGTGCTGGCAGTCGATGTGGATGAACAACGACTCTCCCGCGTGTACGACAACCTGAAACGCCTCGGGATGAAAGCAACAGTCAAACAGGGTGACGGGCGTTATCCTGCTCAGTGGTGTGGCGAGCAGCAGTTTGATCGCATCCTGTTAGATGCGCCCTGTTCCGCCACCGGGGTTATCCGTCGCCATCCCGATATCAAATGGCTACGCCGCGATCGCGATATTGCGGAGCTGGCAAAGCTACAGGCTGAAATTCTTGATGCCGTCTGGCCACATCTGAGATCCGGCGGCACGCTGCTGTATGCCACCTGTTCCGTGTTGCCGGAAGAGAACAGCCAGCAGGTTTCCGCCTTCCTACAGCGCACGACGGATGCCTCGCTTAGCGAGACAGGAACGCCTGGATCGCCGGGTCTGCAAAATCTGCCGGGCGCAGAAGACGGTGATGGCTTCTTTTACGCTAAGCTAATCAAAAAGTGATGGGATAACGGGTCGCGACTGATGAAAATAATCATTCTGGGCGCAGGACAAGTGGGTGGAACGCTGGCAGAGAACCTGGTCGGTGAGAATAACGACATCACCGTGGTCGATACCAACGGTGAACGTCTGCGTAGCCTGCAGGACAAGTTCGATCTGCGTGTCGTTCAGGGGCATGGTTCGCACCCACGCGTGTTGCGCGAAGCCGGTGCGGATGATGCGGATATGCTGGTTGCCGTGACCAGCTCCGATGAAACGAATATGGTTGCCTGCCAGGTGGCCTATTCGCTGTTCAATACGCCGAACCGAATCGCCCGTATTCGCTCTCCTGATTATGTTCGTGATGCGGACAAACTGTTCCACTCAGAAGCCGTGCCTATCGATCACCTGATCGCGCCCGAGCAGCTCGTTATCGACAGTATTTATCGCCTGATCGAGTATCCAGGCGCGTTACAGGTCGTCAATTTTGCGGAAGGTAAAGTGAGCCTGGCGGTGGTAAAAGCCTATTACGGTGGCCCATTGATCGGGAACGCACTCTCAACGATGCGGGAACATATGCCGCATATCGATACCCGCGTTGCGGCGATTTTCCGCCATGACAGACCGATTCGTCCGCAGGGCTCCACCATTGTGGAAGCGGGCGACGAAGTCTTCTTTATTGCCGCCTCTCAGCACATTCGCGCGGTGATGAGCGAGTTGCAACGCCTCGAAAAACCTTACAAGCGCATCATGCTGGTTGGCGGCGGTAACATCGGAGCCGGTCTGGCGCGTCGTCTTGAGAAAGATTACAGCGTGAAATTGATCGAACGCGATCAACAGCGCGCTGCCGAGCTGGCTGAAAAACTGCAGAATACGATCGTCTTCTTTGGTGACGCCTCGGATCAGGAGTTGCTGGCCGAAGAACATATCGATCAGGTCGATCTGTTTATTGCCGTCACCAACGACGATGAAGCTAATATCATGTCAGCGATGTTGGCTAAGCGAATGGGGGCGAAGAAGGTGATGGTGCTGATTCAGCGTCGCGCGTATGTCGACCTCGTTCAGGGCAGCGTCATTGATATTGCGATCTCTCCTCAGCAGGCGACAATTTCTGCGCTTCTCAGCCATGTGCGAAAAGCAGATATCGTTGGCGTCTCTTCATTGCGTCGTGGCGTTGCGGAAGCGATTGAAGCCGTCGCTCACGGTGATGAAAGTACTTCGCGTGTGGTGGGTCGAGTTATAGACGAGATCAAGCTGCCGCCGGGTACGATTATTGGTGCCGTAGTGCGCGGTAACGATGTGATGATTGCCAATGACAACTTACGCATCGAACAAGGCGATCACGTCATTATGTTCCTGACGGATAAAAAGTTTATTACCGACGTCGAACGCTTATTCCAGCCAAGTCCTTTCTTCCTTTAACGTTGAGGGTGCATATTCGCACCCTTTTTAAATCCCCTGATTTATCAAGGCTTAATTAATACTGTTAATCTGAATACTTAAATGGAAAATGCCTTAACATTTGTTAAACTTATTAACGTCAGCTGCATAGGGAGAATATAATGAGCATTATTAAAGAGTTTCGCGAATTCGCGATGCGCGGGAATGTTGTCGATTTGGCGGTGGGTGTCATTATCGGTGCGGCATTCGGTAAAATTGTATCGTCACTGGTTGCCGATATCATTATGCCGCCGCTGGGTTTGTTAATTGGTGGGATCGACTTTAAACAGTTTGCCGTCACGCTGCGCGATGCACAGGGAGATGTTCCTGCCGTTGTGATGCATTATGGCGTGTTTATTCAGAACATCTTCGACTTTGTGATTGTGGCATTTGCTATTTTCATGGCCATTAAGCTCATCAACAAACTCAATCGTAAGAAAGAAGAGCCGGCTGCGGCACCTGCGCCGACAAAAGAAGAAGTCTTGCTCACTGAGATCCGTGACCTGCTGAAAGAGCAGAACAATCGTTCTTAACAGACCACAGAAAGCAGAAGGCCAGTGGTAAAAAAGTGATTCACTTTCTTGCCACTGGCCTCCCAGTTACCCCGATTACCGTGTTTCCCTTTACGTAAATAACTCCCTTTGCCTTTCTTATTCTTTTCAACACGCTGTCTGAATAGCGGGTCATGTAATAATGCCTCAATGGCATTGTCCTTTATCTGCCCTTTCGTATGCTGATAACGACTCATAATAGCTCCAGTTTGTAATTTAACGGCGGGAGTGTAGTCCCACCTGTCTGATAAATCAACAACCCGACTTCACTCCACTGGCACCCTGTTCCAGTGCTTCGAGGATTGAGCAGTACACGCTGCTGTGTGCAGTACCGCAGCAGGCATCGTTCAGACGCTGCAATGAACGCTGCATACTTTGTAGTTCGGCAATGCGCGCTTCAACGTCCTTCAGTCTGTCCTGCACGATCCCTTTTGATTCCTGACAGGTATGATGTTCGGGATCAATACGGATCGACAATAACTCGCGGATCGACTCAAGGGTAAACCCGAGCTGTCGGGCATAGCGGATGAATTTAAGCCGCTGAAGATCCTTTTCCGTATACAACCGGAATCCCCCTTCCGTGCGCACCTCATGTTCCATCATCTGCTGCTTTTCGTAGTAACGGATCGTATCAGGGGTTACTTCCGCCAGCTTTGCTAACTCACCAATGCGATACATACCCGCGCCCTTAGTTGTCGTTAATTTTGAGCAGCAACTTATCTGCGTACTCACCACGTAAGAATTCAGTACTTAGACCAGCCTGCCGCAGCTTCAGTTCCAGAAGTGACAAACGCCGACTCACATCCTGATACTGAGGATCATCCTGCCTAAGGCCTTTGAGCAGATCCAGTAACTGAATAGCTTCTTTTCGTTGTTCCAGCTCGGGGGGCAGACAGCCTGCATTTTTCAATAAGCGATAACTGGCCCGCAGCTCAGCAGGCACATGCGAATCATCATCCAGAACCAGCCGCTCGCCAGTACCATGAAGATTCTCGAACTCACCTTTTCTCTGCGCATCTGTGATATGGCGCTCTGCCCACTGGTCCAGTAACCACATAGAAGACTCCAGGGGATGAACAAAAAGAGTACTGATATTGTAGATAAGTGGGGGTACTGCGGATATAAAAAAACCCGCCGGAGCGGGTTTTTTTACGTTACTACAGATTACTCTGCAGCAGCTTCTGCTTTCGACTCAGAGCGATCAACCAGCTCGATGTATGCCATCGGCGCGTTGTCCCCTGCACGGAAGCCACACTTCAGAATGCGAGTGTAACCACCGGCGCGGCTCGCGAAACGCGGGCCCAGCTCGTTAAACAGTTTTGCCACGATCTCGTTATCACGAGTGCGGGCGAATGCCAGACGACGATTAGCTACGCTATCAGTCTTGGCAAGAGTAATCAGCGGCTCAACTACGCGACGCAGCTCTTTCGCTTTAGGCAGGGTCGTCTTGATGATTTCATGACGAACCAGTGAACCTGCCATGTTGCGGAACATAGCCTGGCGATGGCTGCTGTTGCGGTTCAGTTGACGACCACTCTTACGATGGCGCATGACCTTATCCTTCTCAGTAAAACCTTAACCTGTGATCCGGTTACTCGTCAGCGATGCTTGCCGGTGGCCAGTTTTCCAGGCGCATGCCCAGAGACAGACCACGGGAAGCCAGCACGTCTTTAATCTCAGTAAGAGATTTTTTACCAAGGTTAGGCGTCTTAAGAAGCTCAACCTCAGTACGCTGTACCAGATCACCGATATAGTGGATAGCTTCTGCTTTAAGGCAGTTAGCAGAGCGGACAGTCAATTCCAGATCGTCAACAGGGCGCAGCAGGATCGGATCGAATTCTGGTTTCTCTTCTTTCACTTCCGGCTGACGTACATCACGTAAGTCAACGAAAGCTTCCAGTTGTTCAGCCAGAATGGTCGCCGCACGACGAATCGCCTCTTCAGGATCGATTGTGCCATTGGTTTCCATTTCGATGACCAGCTTGTCCAGGTCGGTACGCTGTTCTACACGCGCTGCTTCAACATTGTAGGCAATACGCTCTACAGGGCTGTAGCATGCGTCGACCAGCAGACGGCCGATTGGGCGCTCATCTTCTTCCGAATGAATTCGGGTAGAAGCCGGCACATAACCACGACCGCGCTGAACTTTGATACGCATGCTAATAGACGCGTTCTCATCGGTCAGGTGGCAGATCACGTGCTGCGGCTTGACGATTTCGACATCCCCATCATGGGTAATGTCGGCTGCAGTCACAGGGCCAATGCCAGATTTATTCAAGGTAAGAATAACTTCATCTTTACCCTGAACTCTCACCGCCAGCCCTTTCAGGTTGAGCAGGATTTCCAGGATATCTTCCTGAACGCCTTCTTTGGTGCTGTACTCATGTAGTACACCATCAATCTCAACCTCGGTCACCGCGCAACCCGGCATCGATGAGAGCAGAATACGGCGCAGTGCGTTACCCAAAGTATGGCCGAAGCCACGCTCTAAAGGCTCAAGGGTCACCTTGGCGTGCGTCGAACTCACTTGCTCGATATCTACCAGGCGCGGTTTTAGAAACTCTGTCACAGAACCCTGCATTGTGTCCTCTCTTTGGTACTAAGCTTTACTTAGAGTAAAGCTCGACGATCAGGTGTTCGTTAATGTCCGCAGACAGATCAGAACGCTCAGGCTTACGCTTGTACGTACCTTCCATCTTGCCAGCATCAACTTCCAGCCAGGTTGGCTTTTCACGCTGCTCAGCCAGCTCCAGAGCGGCTTTCACGCGAGACTGCTTCTTCGCTTTCTCACGAATGCTAACAACGTCATTCGGACTAACCTGATAAGAAGCGATGTTAACAACACGACCGTTTACCATAATCGCTTTATGACTAACCAGCTGACGTGCTTCTGCACGAGTGGCGCCGAAGCCCATACGGTATACAACGTTGTCCAGACGACCTTCCAGCAGAGCCAACAGGTTTTCACCGGTGTTGCCTTTCAGACGTGCTGCTTCTTTGTAGTAGTTACGGAACTGACGCTCCAGCACACCGTAGATACGGCGAACTTTTTGCTTTTCACGCAACTGCACACCATAGTCAGACAGACGCGGTTTACGCGCACCGTGCTGGCCAGGAGCTTGTTCAATTTTACACTTGGTATCGATCGCGCGAACGCCAGACTTAAGGAATAAGTCGGTGCCCTCACGACGGCTCAGCTTGAGCTTAGGACCCAAATATCTTGCCATTTTCTTTCTCCAACAAACCTGGAAAACGAAGCGTTATACGCGGCGTTTTTTCGGCGGACGACAACCGTTATGAGGGATCGGAGTCACATCAGTAATATTAGTGATGCGGAAACCAGCGGCGTTCAGAGCACGAATAGTAGATTCGCGGCCTGGACCCGGACCTTTAACCATAACTTCCAGATTCTTGATACCGTATTCTTTTACGGCGTCAGCGCAACGCTCTGCTGCAACCTGAGCTGCGAACGGAGTAGATTTGCGAGAACCACGGAAACCGGAACCACCGGCTGTTGCCCAACCCAGCGCGTTACCCTGACGATCAGTGATAGTCACGATGGTGTTGTTGAAAGAAGCATGGATATGAGCCACGCCGTCAGAGACTTGTTTTCTTACACGTTTACGTGCACGAATTGGTGCCTTTGCCATTATTCAATCACCCCGATTATTTCTTGATCGGTTTGCGCGGACCCTTACGGGTACGTGCGTTGGTCTTCGTACGCTGACCGCGCACTGGCAGACCACGACGATGACGCAAACCGCGATAGCAACCAAGATCCATCAGGCGCTTGATGCTCATGCTGATTTCACGGCGCAGATCACCTTCAACGACAAATTTGGCAACTTCGTCACGCAGCGTGTCGATTTGTCCTTCAGACAGCTCACTGATCTTAACATTTTCAGCGATACCCGCTGAAGCCAGAATGGCTTTAGAACGGGTTTTACCGATGCCGTAGATCGACGTTAACGCGATCACAGCATGTTTTTGATCAGGAATGTTAATGCCTGCTATACGGGCCACTATGCACTCCTACTATTTAATATGTACGCACCATGCTGAAAAGCCCGTTTTCAGGATACTCAAATGGAAACGTACAGACATACAAAAGATTGGCTGGCTAATCTAGCCAGCTCAACCCAACTTTGCAAGAAAAATATGCGAATAAATCAGCCTTGGCGCTGTTTATGCTTCGGCTCGGCACTGCAAATCACACGGATGACACCATCACGCTTAACGATTTTGCAGTTACGGCATAATTTCTTGACGGAAGCACGAACTTTCATTTTTACTCTCCGTAACTTCTCGGGCGACCAATTATCGGCCGTAGCCTTTCAGGTTCGCCTTCTTCAATGCAGACTCGTACTGACTAGACATCATCAGAGTTTGCACTTGAGCCATAAAGTCCATAATCACGACAACAACGATAAGCAGTGAGGTCCCACCGAAGTAGAACGGTACTTTCATTGCATCACGCATGAACTCCGGGATCAGGCAGATAAAGGTAATGTAGAGCGCACCGACCAAAGTCAGGCGGGTCATTACTTTATCGATATACTTCGCCGTTTGCTCTCCCGGACGAATCCCTGGTACAAATGCACCGGACTTCTTCAGGTTATCTGCTGTTTCACGTGGGTTGAAAACCAACGCCGTGTAGAAGAAACAGAAGAATATGATTGCAGACGCATAGAGTAACACATAAAGCGGTTGCCCAGGCTGCAAATACAGCGAAATTGTTGTCAGCCAGTTCCAACCGGTTCCGCCCCCGAACCATGACGCGATGGTCGCTGGGAACAGAATGATACTGGAAGCGAAAATTGCCGGGATAACCCCCGCCATATTCACTTTCAGCGGTAAATGTGTGCTCTGTGCAGCATAGACACGACGACCTTGTTGACGTTTCGCGTAGTTTACCACAATGCGGCGTTGACCACGCTCAACAAATACAACAAAGAACGTCACTGCAAATACTAATACTGCAACCAACAGCAACACGAGGAAGTGCAGGTCGCCTTGACGCGCTTGCTCGATAGTATGGGCAATGGCTGGCGGGAGTCCCGCAACAATACCGGCGAAGATAATGATCGAGATACCGTTACCGATACCACGTTCAGTAATCTGTTCGCCGAGCCACATCAGGAACATCGTCCCTGTGACCAGACTGACAACAGCGGTGAAGTAGAATGCAAAGCCCGGATTCATAACCAGGCCTTGCATACCAGGCATATTCGGCAGACCGGTAGCAATACCGATCGACTGGAATATTGCCAGCACCAGAGTACCGTAGCGGGTGTACTGGCTGATCTTACGACGACCAGACTCCCCTTCTTTCTTGATTTCCGCCAACGTTGGGTGAACCACCGTCAGCAGCTGGATAATAATTGATGCCGAAATGTACGGCATAATACCCAGGGCAAAGATAGAAGCACGGCTGAGAGCACCACCAGAGAACATGTTAAACATTTCAATGATGGTGCCTCGCTGTTGCTCAAGCAGTTTGGCAAGTACAGCGGCATCAATACCAGGGATCGGAATGAAAGAGCCAATACGGAACACAATAAGCGCACCGACAACAAACAGCAGTCTGCGTTTCAGCTCGCCTAAGCCACCTTTGGCACTTTGAAAATCTAATCCCGGTTGTTTAGCCATCTGCTACTTATTCCTCGATTTTACCGCCAGCAGCTTCGATAGCAGCACGAGCGCCTTTAGTCACGCGCAGGCCACGAACAGTTACCGGAGTAGTTACTTCACCAGCTAGGATCACTTTCGCGAACTCGATCTGGATACCGATAATGTTAGCTGCTTTCAGCGTGTTCAGGTCTACAACACCGCCTTCTACTTTCGCCAGGTCAGACAGACGAACTTCGGCTGTAATCGCTGCTTTACGAGAAGTGAAGCCGAATTTCGGCAGACGACGGTACAGAGGCATCTGGCCGCCCTCGAAACCGCGACGTACGCCACCGCCAGAACGAGACTTCTGACCTTTGTGACCACGACCACCGGTTTTACCGAGGCCAGAACCGATACCACGACCCAGGCGTTTACCCGCCTTTTTGGAGCCTTCGGCCGGAGACAGAGTATTTAAACGCATCTCTTACTCCTCAACTTTAACCATGAAGGAAACCGCGTTGACCATACCACGAACAGCAGGAGTATCCTCGCGCTCTACGGTGTGACCAATACGACGCAGACCCAGGCCAAGCAGCGTTGCCTTGTGTTTCGGCAAACGACCGATTGCACTGCGGGTTTGAGTAATTTTAATAGTCTTTGCCATGGTTTATTTCCCCAGAATTTCTTCAACGGATTTACCACGCTTGGCAGCGACCATTTCTGGAGAATTCATATTTTCCAGGCCATCAATAGTTGCACGAACCACGTTGATCGGGTTGGTGGAACCATATGCTTTAGCCAGAACGTTATGAACCCCAGCAACTTCCAGAACGGCGCGCATTGCACCACCGGCGATGATACCGGTACCTTCGGAAGCTGGCTGCATGAATACACGAGAACCCGTGTGAACACCTTTAACCGGGTGTTGCAGGGTGCCGTTGTTCAGCGCGACGTTAATCATATTGCGACGGGCTTTTTCCATCGCTTTCTGGATCGCTGCTGGAACTTCACGCGCTTTACCGTAACCAAAACCAACGCGACCGTTACCATCGCCTACTACAGTCAGAGCTGTGAAGGAGAAAATACGACCACCTTTTACGGTTTTAGATACGCGGTTTACCGCGATCAGCTTTTCCTGCAGTTCGCCAGCTTGTTTTTCGATGTGAGCCATCTTACACCTCTACCTTAGAACTGAAGGCCAGCTTCACGGGCAGCATCTGCCAGTGCCTGGACACGACCATGATATTGGAACCCGGAACGGTCAAAGGACACATCTTTGATGCCTTTTTCCAGAGCGCGTTCAGCGACAGCTTTACCCACAGCTGCAGCCGCGTCTTTGTTACCGGTGTACTTCAGTTGTTCAGAGATAGCTTTTTCTACAGTAGAAGCAGCTACCAGAACTTCAGAACCGTTCGGTGCAATTACCTGTGCGTAAATATGACGCGGGGTACGATGTACCACCAGGCGAGTTGCGCCCAGCTCTTTGAGCTTGCGGCGTGCGCGGGTCGCACGACGGATACGAGCAGATTTCTTATCCATAGTGTTACCTTACTTCTTCTTAGCCTCTTTGGTACGCACGACTTCGTCGGCGTAACGAACACCCTTGCCTTTGTAAGGCTCAGGACGACGGTAGGCACGCAGATCTGCTGCAACCTGGCCGATTACCTGCTTATCAGCGCCTTTCAGCACGATTTCAGTTTGAGTCGGACATTCTGCAGTAATCCCTGCCGGCAGTTGATGGTCAACTGGATGCGAGAAACCTAAAGACAGGTTTACTACGTTCCCTTTAACCGCTGCACGATAACCTACACCAACCAGCTGCAGCTTCTTAGTGAAGCCTTCGGTAACACCGATAACCATTGAGTTCAGCAGGGCACGCGCGGTACCAGCCTGAGCCCAACCGTCTACGTAACCATCACGCGGACCGAAGGTCAGTGCATTATCTGCATGTTTAACTTCAACAGCATCGTTGAGAGTACGAGTCAGCTCGCCGTTTTTACCTTTGATCGTAATAACCTGACCGTTGATTTTTACATCAACGCCGGCAGGAACAACGACCGGTGCTTTAGCAACACGAGACATTTTTTCCTCCGATTAGGCTACGTAGCAGATAATTTCGCCACCAAGACCAGCCTGGCGCGCTGCACGATCAGTCATAACACCTTTAGAGGTAGAAACAACCGCGATACCCAGACCCGCCATAACTTTCGGCAGCTCATCTTTACGTTTGTAGATGCGCAGACCTGGGCGACTGACACGCTGAATGCTTTCTACGACAGCTTTACCCTGGAAATACTTAAGAGTCAGTTCCAGTTCCGGCTTGGTGTCGCCTTCAACTTTAAAATCTTCAATAAAACCTTCTTCCTTCAGCACGTTGGCAATTGCCACTTTCAGCTTGGAGGAAGGCATGGTGACCGCAGCTTTGTTCGCGGCCTGACCGTTACGGATACGGGTCAGCATATCCGCGATCGGATCTTGCATGCTCATCTGTCTTTACTCCCGTGATTCAATTGGTGACAATTACCAGCTAGCCTTTTTCAAGCCTGGTACTTCACCGCGCATAGCGGCTTCACGTAACTTGATACGGCTCAACCCGAACTTGCCCACATAACCATGTGGACGACCTGTTTGACGGCAGCGGTTACGCTGACGAGACGGGCTGGAATCACGCGGCAGAGACTGCAGCTTAAGAACAGCATTCCAACGATCTTCGTCGGAAGCGTTCACATCAGAGATGATCGCTTTCAGTTCAGCGCGTTTCGCGAAGTATTTATCAGCTAAAGCTACGCGTTTTACTTCGCGTGCTTTCATTGATTGCTTAGCCATTCAGTAACCCTACCTTACTTGCGGAACGGGAAGTCAAAGGCAGCCAGCAGAGCACGGCCTTCTTCGTCAGATTTCGCAGTAGTGGTAATGGTAATATCCAAACCACGAACGCGGTCGACTTTATCGTAGTCGATTTCTGGGAAGATGATCTGCTCACGGACACCCATGCTGTAGTTACCACGACCATCGAATGACTTAGCGGACAAGCCACGGAAGTCACGGATACGCGGTACAGCAATAGTGATCAGGCGCTCAAAGAACTCCCACATGCGTTCGCCACGCAGAGTTACTTTACAGCCGATCGGATAGCCCTGACGGATTTTGAAGCCTGCAACAGATTTGCGTGCTTTGGTGATCAACGGTTTTTGACCGGAGATTGCTGTCAGATCAGCTGCTGCGTTATCCAGCAGTTTCTTGTCAGCGATCGCTTCACCAACACCCATGTTCAGGGTGATCTTCTCGACCCGAGGGACTTGCATGACAGAATTGTAGTTAAACTCAGTCATGAGTTTATTAACTACTTCGTCTTTGTAGTAATCATGCAGTTTCGCCATCGTACTACTCCAAATTACTTGATAGTTTCGCTGTTAGACTTGAA
This sequence comes from Citrobacter amalonaticus Y19, assembly GCF_000981805.1. Classification (NCBI taxonomy): domain Bacteria; kingdom Pseudomonadati; phylum Pseudomonadota; class Gammaproteobacteria; order Enterobacterales; family Enterobacteriaceae; genus Citrobacter; species Citrobacter amalonaticus. Next base: position 3,939,744 of record NZ_CP011132.1, read on the forward strand.
GAAACGGACTTTTTTGCCGTCTTCGAATCTAAAGCCTACACGGTCAGCCTTGCCGGTTGCCGCATTGAAGAGTGCAATGTTAGAGATCTGAATAGCTGCTTCTTTCTCTACAATGCCGCCTGGTTGGTTCAGAGCCGGAACCGGCTTCTGGTGTTTCTTAACCAGGTTGATACCTTCAACGATGACCTTGCCGGAAGACAGGACATTCTTAACTTTACCGCGTTTACCTTTATCTTTACCGGTTAACACGATAACTTCGTCATCACGACGGATTTTCGCTGCCATGATTCGCTCCTTAGAGTACTTCTGGTGCCAGAGAGATAATTTTCATGAACTTCTCGTTACGAAGTTCACGAGTTACCGGCCCAAAAATACGCGTACCGATAGGTTGCTCGCTGTTATTGTTTAAAATAACGCATGCATTACCATCGAAGCGAATGACAGAACCGTCCGGGCGACGAACACCCTTCTTGGTGCGCACCACTACCGCCTTCAGCACATCACCTTTTTTGACCTTACCACGCGGAATTGCTTCTTTGATGGTGATCTTGATGATGTCGCCTACGCCTGCGTAGCGACGGTGCGAGCCACCCAGAACCTTGATACACATTACGCGACGTGCACCGGAGTTGTCGGCGACGTTCAGCATAGTCTGTTCTTGGATCATTTTAGTGCTCCGCTAATGTCAACTACTACTGAGACCCGAAATCAGGTCGTTAAAAAAGCCCCATATTGAGGGCGCAGCATTATAACACCGCTCTCAGGATATGGGTAGAAAAAATAAACGGCCCATCGCTGAGCCGTTTATTCGTTGAGAATGCGTACTGTATTACAGAACCGCTTTCTCTACAACGCGAACCAGCGTCCAGGACTTAGTCTTGGACAGCGGACGGCATTCACGGATTTCAACCTTGTCGCCGATACCGCATTCGTTGTTCTCGTCATGTACGTGCAGTTTGGTCGTACGCTTGATGAATTTACCGTAGATCGGGTGTTTCACAAAACGTTCGATAGCAACAACAATGGATTTCTCCATTTTGTCGCTAACAACGCGACCTTGCAGAGTACGGATTTTATCGGTCATTTACGCACCCGCCTTCTCAGTCAGTAAAGTCTTAACGCGTGCGACATCACGACGCACTTGCTTCAACAGGTGAGATTGTTGCAGCTGGCCACTTGCCGCCTGCATACGCAGGTTGAACTGCTCACGCAGCAGGTTCAGCAGCTCGGTGTTCAGCTCTTCAACGCTCTTCTCACGCAGCTCTTTTGCTTTCATTACATCACCGTCTTAGTTACAAAGGTGGTTTTAATCGGCAGTTTCGCTGCTGCCAGCTTGAATGCTTCACGGGCCAGCTCTTCCGGTACGCCGTCCATTTCATACAGGACTTTACCCGGCTGAATCAAGGCAACCCAATACTCCACGTTACCTTTACCTTTACCCATACGCACTGCCAGCGGCTTTTCAGTGATCGGTTTGTCCGGGAATACACGGATCCAGATCTTACCTTGACGCTTAACTGCACGGGTCATAGCACGACGTGCTGCTTCGATCTGACGGGCAGTCAGACGACCACGGCCAACAGCTTTCAGACCGAAGCTGCCGAAGCTAACATCCGCGCCAGCAGCCAGACCGCGGTTACGGCCTTTGTGCATTTTACGGAATTTTGTACGCTTTGGTTGTAACATCAGCGACGCTCCTTATTTACGGCCTTTACGCTGCTGCTTTTTAGGTTGAGCAGCCGGTTTTTCCGGTTGTTCAACAGCAGCCATACCACCCAGGATCTCGCCTTTGAAGATCCATACCTTAACGCCGATTACACCGTAAGTGGTGTGCGCTTCAGAGGTGTTGTAGTCGATGTCAGCACGCAGAGTGTGCAGCGGTACGCGACCTTCGCGGTACCATTCGGTACGTGCGATTTCCGCGCCGCCCAGACGGCCGCTAACTTCAACTTTGATCCCTTTAGCGCCCAGACGCATTGCGTTCTGTACAGCACGCTTCATCGCACGACGGAACATAACACGACGTTCCAGCTGTGAAGTGATGCTGTCAGCAACCAGTTTTGCGTCCAGTTCAGGCTTACGAACTTCGGCGATATTGATCTGTGCAGGAACGCCAGCGATATCCGCTACGACCTTACGCAGTTTTTCTACGTCTTCGCCTTTCTTACCGATAACGATGCCAGGGCGAGCAGTGTGAATAGTCACACGGATGCTCTTAGCCGGACGCTCGATAACGATACGAGATACAGACGCTTTAGCCAGTTCCTTAGTCAGGTACTGACGTACTTTAAAATCGCTGTCCAGGTTGTCAGCGAATTCTTTGGTGTTCGCAAACCAGGTAGAGTTCCATGGTTTTACAATACCCAGGCGAATACCATTAGGATGTACTTTCTGACCCATTGCTAGTCTCCAGAGTCTCAGCGATCGGACACAACCACAGTGATGTGGCTGGTGCGCTTCAGGATGCGATCTGCACGACCTTTCGCACGCGGCATAATGCGCTTCATGCTTGGGCCTTCGTCTACGAAAATTTTCGTAACTTTCAGATCGTCAATGTCAGCGCCATCGTTGTGTTCAGCGTTAGCAATGGCAGATTCCAGTACCTTCTTGACCAGTACAGCCGCTTTCTTATTGGTGTAGGTCAGAATATCCAGAGCCTGCGACACTTTCTTACCGCGAATCAGGTCAGCAACAAGGCGAACCTTCTGAGCAGAAGAACGAGCATGGCGATGTTTAGCGATAGTTTCCATCTCTTCCTCCTACCTTATTTCTTCTTCGCTTTTTTATCAGCAGCGTGGCCGCGATAAGTACGAGTCGGTGCGAATTCACCCAGTTTGTGACCGACCATTTCATCGGTTACAAATACTGGAACGTGCTGACGACCATTATGGACAGCGATGGTCAAACCGATCATGTTAGGAAAGATCGTTGAACGACGGGACCAGGTGCGCAGGGGCTTCTTGTCTCCGCTTTCCACCGCTTTCTCTACCTTCTTCAGCAAGTGCAGGTCAATAAAAGGACCTTTCTTGAGAGAACGTGGCATGGCTTATCCTCTAAAATTATTTGCTACGGCGACGTACGATGAATTTATCAGTACGCTTGTTGCTGCGGGTCTTCTTACCTTTGGTCTGAACGCCCCACGGAGTTACCGGGTGCTTACCAAAGTTACGACCTTCACCACCACCATGTGGGTGGTCGACCGGGTTCATCGCGGTACCGCGAACGGTCGGACGAACACCACGCCAGCGTGCAGCACCTGCTTTACCCAGAACGCGCAGCATATGCTCAGCATTGCCAACTTCGCCCAGAGTTGCACGGCAGTCTGCTTCGACTTTACGCATTTCACCAGAACGCAGACGCAGGGTGACATAAGCACCATCACGAGCAACGATCTGAACGTAAGTACCAGCGGAACGTGCCAGCTGACCGCCTTTACCTGGTTTCATTTCTACGTTATGAACGGTAGAACCAACCGGGATATTGCGCATCGGCAGAGTGTTGCCTGGTTTGATTGCAGCATCAACGCCAGATTGGATCTGGTCGCCAGCTTTCAGGCCTTTAGGGGCCAGGATGTAACGGCGCTCGCCGTCTTTGTACAGAACCAGCGCGATGTTCGCGGAACGGTTCGGATCGTACTCAAGACGTTCAACAACTGCCGGGATACCATCTTTGTTGCGTTTGAAGTCAACCAGACGGTATGCCTGCTTGTGGCCACCACCAATATGACGAGTGGTGATACGGCCATTGTTGTTACGACCACCGGATTTGCTGTTTTTTTCCAGCAACGGAGCAAAAGGTTTGCCCTTGTGCAGCTCAGGGTTAACCACTTTAACGACGTGGCGACGACCCGGAGATGTCGGTTTACATTTAACAACTGCCATTGTATTACTCCTCCGACTTACTCAGCGCCGCCAACGAAGTCCAGATTCTGGCCTTCTTTAAGGGTGACGTAAGCTTTTTTCCAGTCGCTACGACGACCGATACGCTGTCCGTGACGTTTAACTTTCCCTTTAACAACCAGGGTGTTAACGACTTCGACTTCGACTTCAAACAGTTTCTGCACAGCAGCTTTGATCTCTGCTTTGGTCGCGTCTTTAGCAACTTTGAGAACGATGGTGTTAGTTTTTTCCATCGCAGTAGACGCTTTTTCAGAAACGTGCGGTGCACGCAGCACCTTCAGCAGACGTTCTTCACGAATCATGCCAGCATCTCCTCAACTTGCTTAACAGCATCAGCAGTCATTACGACTTTGTCGAAGGCGATCAGGCTAACCGGGTCGATACCAGTTGCATCGCGTACGTCAACCTTGTGCAGGTTGCGCGCAGCCAGGAACAGGTTTTCGTCCAGCTCACCGGTGATGATCAGCACATCTTCCAGAGCCATGTCTTTCAGTTTCTGTGCCAGCAGCTTAGTTTTAGGCGCTTCAACAGAGAACTTCTCGACAACGATCAGACGATCCTGACGTACCAGTTCGGACAGAATGCTTTTCAGCGCGCCGCGGTACATCTTTTTGTTAACTTTTTGACTGTGGTCCTGCGGGCGAGCAGCGAAGGTCACGCCACCAGAACGCCAGATCGGGCTCTTGATAGAACCTGAACGCGCACGGCCGGTACCTTTCTGGCGCCACGGCTTTTTGCCGGAACCAGTTACTTCAGCACGAGTCTTCTGAGCACGAGTACCCTGACGAGCACCAGCTGCATAAGCAACAACAACCTGGTGAACCAGCGCTTCGTTGAAATCACGACCGAAGGTAGTTTCGGAAACAGTCAGCGCGCTCTGCGCGTCTTTCAATACTAATTCCATTGCTATCCCCTTACGCCTTCACAGCTGGTTTAACGATCAGGTCGCAACCGGTCGCACCCGGAACACCACCTTTAACCAGCAGCAGGTTGCGCTCAGCGTCAACGCGTACTACGTCAAGGCTCTGAACGGTGACACGCTCGTTACCCATCTGACCTGCCATCTTCTTGCCTTTGAACACTTTGCCCGGAGTCTGGTTCTGACCGATAGAACCCGGAACGCGGTGAGACAAGGAGTTACCGTGAGTCGCGTCCTGGGTACGGAAGTTCCAGCGCTTAACGGTACCAGCGAAACCTTTACCTTTAGAGGTACCGGTTACGTCAACTTTTTTAACGTCAGCAAACAGTTCAACGCTAATGCTCTGACCAACGGTGAATTCTTCACCTTCAGCCAGACGGAACTCCCACAGGCCGCGGCCAGCTTCTACGCCAGCTTTAGCGAAATGGCCAGCTTCCGGCTTGGTTACACGGTTAGCTTTTTTAGCACCGGTGGTAACCTGAACAGCACGATAGCCATCGTTAGCCAGGTCTTTAACCTGAGTAACACGGTTTGCTTCAACTTCGATTACGGTTACTGGGATAGAAACGCCATCTTCAGTGAAGATGCGGGTCATACCCACTTTTTTACCGACTAAACCAATCATTGTATCAACCTCTCAATCGCTCGATGACCTGATTAACCCAGGCTGATCTGCACGTCTACACCGGCAGCCAGGTCCAGACGCATCAGAGCATCAACGGTTTTCTCGGTTGGCTCAACGATGTCAACCAGACGCTTGTGAGTGCGGATTTCGTACTGATCGCGCGCGTCTTTGTTAACGTGCGGAGAGATCAGAACGGTAAAGCGCTCTTTGCGGGTCGGCAGCGGGATCGGACCACGGACTTGCGCACCAGTGCGCTTAGCAGTCTCGACGATTTCCGCGGTTGATTGATCGATCAGACGATGATCAAACGCTTTAAGGCGGATACGGATTCTTTGGTTCTGCATGAGACCAGAGCTCCAATTATTTTATAAACGAAAATGATTACTCCTCAGACCCATTACGATTGATGGGAGAGTGTAACCGTTCTTACGTAGCCCCCCGATTGGGAGCATTGTTAGATAGCCAAATCGGCTATCCGAGGTTCAAATCGAACCTGCCGTCGATTAAGACAAGCCCGCGCATTATACGCAAATATCAGACTGAAGCAAGTGTCGCGTAGATATTAATCACTTCGTCCGTATTGCGAACAGGGTTCCAGTCTTTTAGGTAGTGAATGAAACGCGGCAATTGAGCAGGAGTGTCGCTCGCAATACTCATAATAGTACCTTGCTCCCTCATTAGCCTTCTTTAAAGTAGCGACAGGATTGATGGAGAAAACATGATGGTCACAGCCCTGCCCTTTCTGCTGCTGTATGTCGCATTGTCCTTGTCTCTTAGTTTCTGCGATGTGCGCAGCGGACAACTACCGGACCGATTTACCTGCCCGTTGCTGTGGGGCGGACTCCTCTTTCACCTGTGCATCATCCCGGCACAACTTGCAGATGCCGTATGGGGTGCTGTCGCAGGTTACGCCAGTTTCGCCTTTATCTACTGGAGCTATCGACTGGTCCGTAAGAGGGAAGGGCTCGGCTATGGCGATGTGAAATTCCTTGCCGCGCTGGGTGCCTGGCATGGGTGGATGTCTCTACCATTTTTAGTCTTTTGGGCGGCGCTGTTGGCGTGTTCTGGTATCGCGGCATTGGGGATAATTCATGGAAAGTCGGCATTAAAAAACCCGCTGCCTTTTGGACCATTTCTGGCGGCTGCGGGTTTCATCACCGGATGTTACCGCTACACCTCTGTGGCGATTAACTGGTCACCTTAATTTGCGACTGCAGGTAATTCTGTAGGCCAATTTTCGAGATGAGATCCAGTTCTGTCTCCAGCCAGTCGATATGCCCTTCTTCATCCGCGAGGATTTCGATCATCATATCCCGGCTGACATAATCATGGACAGTATCAGCATAGGCGATCGCTTCACGTAAGTTTTTCGCCCCTTCGAGTTCTAACCGGAGATCGGATTGCAGCATCTCTTCGACATCTTCGCCAATCCCCAACTTGCCAAGATCCTGCAGGTTCGGGATCCCCTCCAGAAACAAAATACGCTCAATATATTTATCAGCGTGTTTCATCTCATCAATGGATTCATGGTACTCGACGTCATTGAGGCGGGTAAGCCCCCAATTTTTAAACATACGTGCATGGAGAAAATACTGGTTGATCGCGACAAGCTCATTTCCCAATAGTTTATTGAGATAATTTATGATTTTAACATCACCTTTCATTTTATAGTCCCTCCGCTTCCACTCTCCAGAGCATAGATGGGGCTACAGGGATGTCAAAAAAAAGAGTGTGACTCAGGCGATCTCTTTAAATTCTGGCATTTGCATTAATTCATCCTGCATCACTTCGCGTGCTGCCCGAACGCATTTACCGCATTGATTTCCCACAGGAATAAACTTGCGTAACTGTTGAAAGGATTGAGGATGAAACTGACGTACCGCCTGGCGAATTTTTTTATCACTTACACCATTACACAAACAAACGTACATGATCGCTCCCGTTCAATTTCTGCGCAAAGTGTAAATGAGAATAGTTATGATTACAATAGCACAATTCTCTCTACGTAACGGGAGCGGGGCAAAAATTGCGAATAAATGTGACAGCCAAATCACAGACAGCAAAAAGGGCGCCGAAGCGCCCTTTTTAAGTGCAGAACTAATGAGTAAAAATTAGCTCATTACTTTCGCAACAACGCCCGCACCTACAGTACGGCCGCCTTCACGGATTGCGAAACGCAGACCGTCGTCCATCGCGATCGGGTGGATCAGGGTAACAACCATTTTGATGTTGTCGCCCGGCATGACCATCTCTACGCCTTCCGGCAGTTCGATGGTACCCGTCACGTCAGTCGTACGGAAGTAGAACTGCGGACGGTAGCCTTTGAAGAACGGAGTATGACGGCCGCCTTCGTCTTTGGACAGAATGTACACTTCAGATTCGAACTTGGTGTGCGGCTTGATGGAACCCGGCTTAGCCAGTACCTGACCACGTTCGATTTCTTCACGTTTGATACCACGCAGCAGAACACCTACGTTCTCACCCGCGCGGCCTTCGTCCAGCAGTTTGCGGAACATTTCAACGCCAGTACAGGTAGACTTCGCAGTCTCTTTGATACCAACGATTTCAACTTCTTCGCCAACTTTGATGATACCGCGCTCTACACGACCGGTAACAACGGTACCACGACCGGAGATGGAGAATACGTCTTCGATAGGCAGCAGGAACGGCTTGTCAATCGCACGCTCTGGTTCCGGAATGTAAGAATCCAGGAAGCCAGCCAGTTCGATGATTTTCGCTTCCCACTCTGCTTCGCCTTCCAGCGCTTTCAGAGCAGAACCACGGATGATTGGGGTGTCGTCGCCCGGGAAATCGTACTGAGACAGCAGTTCACGAACTTCCATCTCTACCAGTTCCAGCAGCTCTTCGTCATCAACCATGTCGCATTTGTTCAGGAACACGATGATGTACGGAACGCCTACCTGACGACCCAGCAGGATGTGCTCACGAGTCTGCGGCATCGGGCCGTCAGTCGCAGCAACAACCAGGATCGCGCCGTCCATCTGCGCAGCACCAGTGATCATGTTTTTAACATAGTCGGCGTGGCCCGGGCAGTCTACGTGTGCGTAGTGGCGAGTCGGGGTGTCATATTCAACGTGAGACGTGTTGATGGTGATACCACGAGCTTTTTCTTCCGGCGCGTTATCGATCTGATCGAATGCGCGAGCAGCACCGCCGTAGGTTTTAGCCAGTACGGTAGTGATGGCAGCGGTCAGGGTAGTTTTACCGTGGTCAACGTGGCCGATGGTGCCGACGTTAACGTGCGGTTTTGTACGTTCAAATTTTTCTTTAGACACGGCTATATTCCTTACTATAGCGCTCTCCCCTTGTGGAGAGAGCACGGGACTTAGGTTTTAATCCTGTGGATTATTTACCACGGGCTTCGATTACGGCCTGAGCAACGTTGTTCGGTGCATCATCGTACTTCAGGAATTCCATAGTGTACGATGCGCGACCTTTGGTCAGAGAACGCAGCTGAGTTGCATATCCGAACATTTCAGACAGCGGAACTTCAGCGTGGATCTTAACGCCAGTGACTTCGGATTCCTGACCGCGCAGCATACCGCGACGACGGCTCAAGTCACCGATAACATCACCGGTGTTTTCTTCCGGCGTTTCTACCTCAACCTTCATGATTGGCTCAAGCAGAACTGGTTTAGCTTTCTTAAAGCCTTCTTTAAAGGCAATAGACGCAGCCAGTTTAAACGCCAGTTCAGAGGAGTCAACGTCATGGTAAGAACCGAAGTGCAGACGAACACCCATATCAACAACCGGGTAACCTGCCAGCGGGCCGGCTTTCAGCTGCTCCTGGATACCTTTATCAACGGCCGGGATGTATTCGCCAGGGATTACACCACCTTTAATGTCGTTGACGAACTCGTAGCCTTTCGGGTTAGAACCCGGCTCCAGTGGGTACATGTCGATAACAACATGACCATACTGACCGCGACCACCAGACTGCTTGGCGTGTTTACCTTCGATATCGGTAACTTTCGCACGAATCGCTTCGCGGTAAGCAACCTGAGGTTTACCGACGTTCGCTTCAACGTTGAATTCACGCTTCATACGGTCAACGATGATGTCGAGGTGCAGTTCACCCATACCGGCGATAATGGTCTGGTTAGATTCTTCGTCAGTCCATACGCGGAATGACGGGTCTTCTTTAGCCAGACGGCCCAGAGCCAGACCCATTTTTTCCTGGTCAGCTTTGGTTTTCGGTTCTACGGCGATGGAGATTACCGGCTCAGGGAATTCCATACGCTCCAGAATGATCGGCGCATCCGGGTCACACAGAGTGTCACCAGTCGTTACGTCTTTCAGACCGATCGCAGCAGCGATGTCGCCCGCGCGAACTTCTTTGATCTCTTCACGCTTGTTAGCGTGCATCTGAACGATACGACCGAAACGCTCACGTGCAGATTTCACGGAGTTCAGTACGGTATCACCAGAGTTAACCACACCGGAATACACACGGAAGAAGGTCAGGTTACCCACGAACGGGTCGGTAGCGATTTTGAATGCCAGTGCAGAGAAAGGCTCTTCGTCGCTAGCGTGACGCTCAGCAGGCGTATCTTTACCGTCGTCCAGGATACCGTTGATCGCAGGTACGTCAACCGGGGATGGCAGGTAATCAATTACCGCATCCAGCATCGCCTGAACACCTTTGTTCTTAAATGCAGAACCACAGGTTACCAGGATGATTTCGTTGTTCAGAACACGCTGACGCAGAGCTTTTTTGATCTCTTCTTCAGTCAGTTCTTCACCGCCCAGGTATTTCTCCATCAGCTCTTCAGAAGCTTCCGCAGCGGACTCGATCAGGTTCTGGTGCCATTCTTCAGCCAGTTCCTGCATGTCAGCCGGGATATCTTCGTAAGTGAAGGTAACGCCTGCATCTGCTTCGTTCCAGTTGATGGCTTTCATTTTCACCAGGTCAACAACACCGGTGAACGCTTCTTCAGCGCCAATTGCCAGCTGCAGCGGAACAGGGTTCGCGCCCAGACGGGTTTTGATCTGACCAACAACTTTCAGGAAGTTCGCACCCATACGGTCCATTTTGTTAACGAACGCAATGCGCGGAACTTTATATTTGTTTGCCTGACGCCATACGGTTTCAGACTGCGGCTGAACACCACCAACTGCGCAGTAAACCATTACCGCACCATCAAGAACACGCATGGAACGTTCTACTTCGATTGTGAAGTCAACGTGCCCCGGGGTGTCGATGATATTTACGCGATGCGGTTCATACTGCTTAGCCATACCAGACCAGAATGCAGTAGTCGCTGCGGAAGTGATAGTAATACCACGTTCCTGCTCCTGCTCCATCCAGTCCATGGTGGCCGCGCCGTCATGAACTTCACCGATTTTATGGTTTACACCGGTGTAGAACAGAATACGTTCGGTAGTAGTGGTTTTACCGGCGTCGATGTGCGCACTGATACCGATGTTACGGTAGCGTGCGATGGGTGTTGTACGAGCCATTTGATTCCTCGTTTATCTTTTAGGCGTTCAATTTAAGTAGCCCAAAGCGGGCTGCTTACTGGAAGCGCCCGCCTGGTGACTAAAACTCCGAAGGGATTACCAACGGTAGTGTGCGAACGCCTTGTTGGCTTCTGCCATACGGTGAACGTCTTCACGTTTCTTAACTGCAGTACCTTTGTTGTCTGCAGCATCAGAAAGTTCGTTCGCCAGGCGCAGAGCCATGGATTTATCACCGCGTTTACGAGCAGCTTCAACGATCCAACGCATTGCCAGGGCATTACGACGAACCGGACGGACTTCAACTGGTACCTGATAAGTAGAACCACCAACGCGGCGAGACTTAACTTCGACAGTCGGGCGCACGTTTTCGAGAGCTACTTCGAAAGCTTCCAGTTCAGATTTACCAGAACGCTGAGCCAGGGTCTCCAGCGCGCTGTATACGATTGTTTCGGCAGTAGATTTTTTACCATCTACCATCAGGATATTTACAAATTTAGCCAGCAGTTCTGATCCGAACTTCGGATCCGGCAGAATTTTACGCTGACCAATGACGCGACGACGTGGCATGGAAATACTCCGTTGTTAATTCAGGATTGTCCAAAACTCTACGAGTTTAGTTTGACATTTAAGTTAAAACGTTTGGCCTTACTTAACGGAGAACCATTAAGCCTTAGGACGCTTCACGCCATACTTGGAGCGAGCTTGCTTACGGTCTTTAACGCCAGAGCAGTCAAGCGCACCGCGTACGGTGTGGTAACGAACACCCGGGAGGTCTTTAACACGACCGCCACGGATCAGGATCACGGAGTGCTCCTGCAGGTTGTGACCTTCACCACCGATGTAGGAAGTCACTTCGAAACCGTTAGTCAGACGAACACGGCATACTTTACGCAGTGCGGAGTTCGGTTTTTTAGGAGTGGTAGTATATACACGAGTACATACACCACGTTTTTGCGGGCATGCTTCCAGCGCAGGCACGTTGCTTTTTGCAACTTTGCGAGCGCGTGGTTTGCGTACCAGCTGGTTAACTGTTGCCATTAAATAGCTCCTGGTTTTAGCTTTTGCTTCGTAAACACGTAATAAAACGACCTCATACAATATGAGGACGCCGAATTTTAGGGCGGTGTCGAAAAGGTGTCAAGAAATATACAACGATCACACAATCACCAGGCCATCTGGCTGGTGTGCTTAACCGTAAGTCTGACGAAGTCAGTATAGTCAACCCTGACGACACTGTCTGAAATTTGACCACCCAAACCGCGAGCTTCAATGTCTTCTTTCAGTGCATATACCGTTATGGGGGTGTTTTGCAGGCTTTCAAGGAAGCGGCTGCCTTCTACTGCGGCGGTGACGCCATCCTGGATCAATAATAGTTCATCGCCTTCTGCGATCAGGCGCTGGATAGCAGAGAAATCAGAGTGCCACGCGGAGCGGTGTAAAGTATGCAGCATGAGAACCTCAGAACCTCAGGATGACATCGTAGTTGCCCAGTTCGCGGCGCAGCGCTTCTGGTTCCAGCGGCGTCGCATCAACGACAAAACTTACGCCCTCCCCGAGTCCCCGCTCGCGCAACGAGGCGGCGCATAACCAGCACTGTTCGATATCGTACAATCCCAGCAGTTTAAAGGTCGCAATATAGTCGCGGGCCAGAATGACATCCGGTTTTTGTCCCTGCAGGATCTGAAAGACGCCATCACTAATAAAGAAGACGCCGATCTCTTCGGTTAACGCAGAAGTCGCCAACAGCGCGTCCAGCCCTTCGCGGCCAGATGCACTCCCGTGTGGCATGGTGGAAAAAACAAAGGCAATACGTTTCATCAGAACTGCACCACGCGATCGCAGGTCAGTGAGGCTTGTGCCAGCGCGCCCAGTCCGCTGAGAGTAAAACCTGGCTGCAGATTAGCGGACGCCAGTCCCAGTCGGCCCGCTTCTGTTTCATCGACCACACCGCGACGCAGTGCCGCCGCCACACAGATGTTCAGCTCAACGCCATACTGTGTATTCATTTGTTGCCAGGCCCGGACCAGATCAAATTCATCACTGGCCGGAGAGGTCAGTTGATTGGCGTTATATACCCCTTCCCGATAGAAAAAGACGCTACTTAACGTATGGCCTTCTTCAATCAGCGCCTGAGCAAACTGCAGTGCGCTGCTCGCCTGCTGGGTACCATACGCCGGACCGGTAACCACAATGGCAAAACGCATTACTTATCTTGCCCCTGGAAGTCGCCGCTTTTGAACTGGCGAATATAGAGGTACACGGTGTGCTTGGAGATATTCAGACGATCGGCAACCTGATTGATCGCGTCCTTAATATCGAAGATGCCTTTCTCATACAGATTCAGAACGATCTGGCGGTTCTTGGCGTTGTTGGAAACATTACGATCGGCGTTCACCTCTTCAATGGTGAACTCCAGCGTCTGCGTCACCAGGTCTTCTACGGAAGAGGCGAAGTTAACAGACGATCCCACTTCCGGGGTTTCCGGCGGAATAAAGGTATTCATGATCTGCGAGAACGGGACATCAAGGTTCATGTTGATGCACAGCAGACCAATCACGCGATGCTCGCGATTGCGAATGGCAATCGTCACTGACTTCATCAGAACGCCGCTTTTCGCACGGGTAAAGTAGCATTTGGAAACGCTGCTATCTGCACCGGTCATATCGTGCAGCATCCGCAACGCAAGGTCAGTAATCGGCGAACCGATTTTGCGTCCCGTATGTTCACCATTGGCAATGCGAATGGCGGAACATTTCAAATCCTGCAAAGAGTGCAATACGATTTCACAGTGGGAACCAATGAGCATCGCTAACCCGTCCACCACCGCTTCGTAGGATTTCAGAATATCAAAGTCGGTTTGATCGAAAGGACGTTGATCCAGTAAGTCGAGCTCACTGGTTTCGTTGGTTAAAAGCGACCTGGACATGAAAAAAAACACTCCTTTTCAGGAGCCTGTCGTTATGTTTTCAGGGCAGGCTCATTAATTTTGTGGATGGTTAAATTAATACAGAGGGGCTTCCACTTTCCACTACTAATTATACACGTCATCCCTCAAGCTGCCTCTGCGTTGGTTGCGCTCGTTCGCCCCAGCCACGTACTGATGTACGCGCAAGGGGATTCACGCCCTGACCGCTTGATGCAACTTGAATGATTATGTGTATGTATCCGGCCTGCATAAAAAAACCGCCGCTCTGTTCGGCGGCGGTTCTCAATTTTTATTTTTTAGCGGCATCTGCTGCTTTTGCATCCGCTTCTGCTGCGGCTTCTGGCTTGTCATCCGCCTTCGGTGCTGGCTTGATATCCAGCAGCTCTACGTCGAATACCAGCGTGGAGTTAGCCGGGATACCCGGAACGCCAGTTTTACCGTAAGCCAGTTCCGGTGGGATGACCATCTTGATCTTCCCGCCTTTCTTAATGTTCTTCAGACCTTCAGTCCAGCCTGGGATCACACCATCCAGACGGAAAGAGAGCGGCTCGCCGCGGGTATAGGAGTTATCGAACTCTTTACCGTCGATCAGCGTCCCTTTGTAGTTTACTACTACCGTGTCGCTGTCTTTCGGTGCTTCGCCCGTACCGGCTTTCTCAACTTTATAAAGCAGGCCAGTTGAAGAGGTCTTCACGTCCTTCTCTTTCGCAAACGTGGTGCGGTACTCTTTGCCTTTGGCTTCGTTGTCAGCCGCGTCTTTTTCCATCTTCGCCTGAGCGGAGGCTTTCACGCGTGCTTCAAATGCTTGCAGAGTCTGCTCAATTTCCTGGTCAGACAGTTTGCTCTTATCAGCAAACGCATCCTGAACGCCGGCGATCAGCTGGTCTTTGTCCAGTTTGATGCCCAGTTTTTCCTGCTCTTTCAGGGAGTTTTCCATATAGCGGCCCAGCGATGCGCCCAGTGCATAAGCCGATTTCTGGTCGTCATTTTTGAACGCGGCTTTGCTGTCAGCAGCGGCGGCCGGTTTTGCGGCTTCCGCTGCGAAGGTGATTGGGGCGTGCAGAGCAACGGCCATCGTGGTCGCCAGCAGAGTGACTTTAAACAGTGATTTCATCCATATCTCCAGGGCCGGGGCATCTCACCCCATGGTTAACTTTACTATGAGAAGCGTACTATAAAGCGTTGTCGAACAAATCAACATACAGACATACCCGATAATCGCTTCTTTTGAGACTCTTTTTGTTTAAATTAGTTTCGATGAGAAGGAATCAGGGCTGTCTATTCGGATAAAGTTGAGTAGAATCCGCCGCGACCCGAGACAATCGATGAGGTGAATCATGCAGGATACAACGATGGAAACCCGGCTGGCTGAGCTGGAAAGTCGGCTGGCTTTTCAGGAAATCACCATTGAAGAGCTCAACGTAACGGTAACCGCTCACGAGATGGAAATGGCCAAATTGCGCGATCATCTGCGACTGCTGACGGAAAAGCTCAAGGCGAGCCAGCCTTCCAACATCGCCTCCCAGGCCGAAGAGACGCCGCCGCCTCATTATTGAGACGTAAAAAAAGCGGGTTATCCCGCTTTTTTGTGCTCATTGCCGGATGGCGGCGCAAGCGCCTTATCCGGCCTTCTCATTCCAATGAACCCGTAGGCCTGATAAGCGTAGCGCCATCAGGCATTATGAGCTTTTAGTGGCAACCGCAGCCGCCGTTGCCTTTACCGCCGCCACCGCAGCAGCCTTCGCCGCCGTGCTCGTGACCGTGGTCATGGCCGTGACCGCCGCAGCAGCCGTCGTGATCGTGGTCATGGTCGTGACCGTGCTCACCGTGAACGTGACCATGAGCCAGTTCTTCTTCGGTCGCTTCGCGGATCGCTACAACTTCAACGTTGAACTTCAGATTCTGACCCGCCAGCATGTGGTTGCCATCAACCACAACGTGGTCGTCTTCCACTTCGGTAATTTCTACCGGTACCGGACCCTGGTCAGTTTCAGCCAGGAAACGCATGCCAACCTGCAGTTCATCAACGCCCATGAAGACGTCTTTAGGCACGCGCTGCACCAGATTTTCGTCATACTGACCGTAAGCGTCGTTCGCGCCTACCGCAACATCGAATTTGTCGCCAACATCGTGACCTTCCAGCGCTGTTTCCAGGCCAGAGATCAGGGAACCGTGACCATGCAGGTAGTCCAGCGGCGCACTCACCGGAGACTCATCAACCAACACACCGTCTTCTGTACGTACCTGATAGGCCAGGCTGACCACCAGGTCTTTTGCTACTTTCATGATATCTCCTGAGCGTGGGAAAATTGCTGGCGCAGATTGTAGCGGAAATCTGCACCTGTGTACCCCTTAGCTTAAAAAATCTCGGGCCATATCGCTAGTCTGGATGAAAGATCCCGATCACTTGCTCTTCTTTGCGCACGTGATCGCGGACGTCTTTATCCGCTTCCCGCATCTGATGTCCGCACTTAACACATTCAACAATATCGATATTATTCTCGCGCCACATCGCCAGAGAATCCTGCGCCTGGCAGGAAGGGCATTTCGCCCCTGCAATAAAACGTTTACGGATTGCCATACTTATCCTCTATTCGAATTCATCCCAGCCATCCAGTTGGCGTCGCTCTTGTTGCATCTCGCGCTGGAAAATCTCCTCCAGCTCGCGTCTGGCTTCTCTGGCGCGAGAGATTTGTACCGTATCGGCATGCATCGGAATGAGCTCCCTCAACATCCGCATATCCAGCCGACGGAAATGCAGTTGCGCCCGCTGCGCCTGGTGGGGATGCATCCCCAACGACACCAGCGTTTTGCGTCCCAACTCCAGTGCGCTGGAGAAGGTCTCACGGGAAAACTGCGCGACCCCCGCCTGTAATAACTCATGTGCTTCGACACGTCCGCGCGCTCGCGCAAGAATATGCAAATGCGGGAAATGCTGTTGGCAAATTTCCACCAGCTTCATCGTATCTTCCGGCTCATTACAGGTAATGACGATGGATTCTGCTGCCTCAGCGCCGGCAGAACGCAGCAGATCCACCTGCGTCGCATCGCCGTAATAGACCTTATAACCGTATTTGCGCATCAGATTCACCGCACTGATGTCCCGCTCCAGCACGGTAATGCGCATTTTATTCGCCATTAGCAAACGACCGATGACCTGACCAAAACGGCCAAAGCCCACCACGATGACCTGCGGCTTGTCATCCTCGACCCACGGCATTTCATCTTCTTCATCCGGACCGTTAAGCTGGCGAGAAAGCCATTTGTCGATAAGCCTCATCAGCATCGGCGTGGTCATCATCGACAACGTGACGGTCACCAGCAGAAGCGCCATCTGATCGCCCTGAAACAGCCGCTGCGACGACGCGGTCGAGAACAGCACAAAGGCAAACTCGCCCCCCTGGCTCAACACGCCAGCAAACTGCATTCTTTCAGAACTGCGCAGACCGTACAGTCGCGCCAGCAGATAAAGTACCAGCGTTTTGACCGCCACCAGTACCACCACGCTTGCCACGACCCACAGCAGATGGGTGTACAGCACGCCCAGATTGAGCGACATGCCGACCGAAATAAAGAAAAGCCCCAGCAGTAGTCCTTTGAACGGATCGATCGCGGTTTCCAGCTCATGCCGGTATTCGCTTTCCGCTAACAGTACCCCCGCGATAAACGTGCCGAGCGCCATCGATAGCCCCAGCGCATCCATAAACAGTGCCGATCCCAACACCAACAGCAGCGTGGCGGCGGTAAACACTTCGCGCACGCCGGACGCGGCAATAAACCGGAACACCGGGCGCAACAGATAGCGTCCGCCAATCAGCATGCCGGCAAACGCCAGCACCTTCATGCCAATTTTCATCCAGTCAAAGTGTTCATCCGCTGAACCGGCTAACAGCGGCACCAGCGCGAGCGCCGGGATCACCGCCAGATCCTGGAACAGTAAAACCGAAAAGCCCAATTGCCCGGATTCGCTGCGGTTCATCCCTTTTTCGCGCATCAATTGCAGCGCCATCGCGGTTGACGACATCGCGAGGCCTATCCCGCCAACGACCGCCGCCTGCCATGAGAAATCGGTCAACATCAGCAGTCCGGCCAACAGCGCCGCGCTTAGCAAAACCTGCGCCGCCCCAACGCCAAAGATAGAACGTCGAAGCTGCCAGAGTTTCGACGGATTCAGCTCCAGCCCGATGATAAACATCAGAAATACAACGCCCAGCTCGGAGAAGTGGAGAATTTCATCCACGTCGCTGATGAACCCCAGTCCCCACGGACCGATGGCAATCCCCGCGAGCAAATAGCCCAACACGGCGCCAATACCCAGCCGCGATGCCAGAGGCACCGCAGCCACCGCCGCGAAGAGAAACAGCACTCCTGCAGTCAATAAATCGGAACCTTCCATCAGCGGCCTCCCACAGGAACGGGATGGGCAAGCCAGTCGCCATACGCTTTTGCATGGCTTTCCAGCTCCTGCGCGCTTTGTCGTCTGGCCCAGTAGATAATAATGGGACTCAGCCAGTGCATCCGGCACATTCCTGCCGTCAGTTCGAATGGCCGCAATACATCGCTCATTGGATAACGGTTCAGCGCGTCATAGCGATAGGCGCTCTCTGGTTCGCCGGTGGTGATGACGCTGCGCCAGTACTTTCCCGCAAGCTGATTTCCCCCAGGGCCGCTGGCAAAGCCACGGCTCAATACGCGATCCATCCACTCTTTGAGCAGCGCCGGACAGCTATAGGTGTACAGCGGATGCTGAAACACGATCACGTCATGTTCACGCAGTAACGCCTGCTCATGCGGGATATCGATAAAAAAATCAGGATAGTGCGCATAGAGATCGTGCACCGTAACGTTGCTGAGCTGCGTGGCCGGCTTAAGCAGTACCCGGTTTGCCACCGAGTCCTGAGATTCCGGATGGGCATACAGCAGCAAGACCTTTGCTGGCTGAGACATCATCCCCCTCCCGGTTTTGTTTCTGTTTTTGTGTATAGTCGTCGTTTTGGGCTACCATTGCGGCCCGGTGCGGAAAATGGCCCACACCTTACATTATCATAATGATAAATTAACATAGTCTGAACATACGGCGCCTTATGATTGTTTTCTCCTCGTTACAAATTCGTCGCGGCGTGCGCGTCTTACTGGACAATGCCACTGCCACTATCAATCCGGGCCAGAAAGTCGGTCTGGTGGGCAAGAACGGCTGCGGGAAATCTACCCTGCTGGCATTGCTGAAAAATGAAATCAGCGCAGATGCCGGTGGTTTTACCTTCCCCGGTAGCTGGCAACTGGCATGGGTAAATCAGGAAACGCCTGCTCTGCCCCAGCCCGCGCTGGAATATGTCATTGACGGCGACCGCGAATATCGTCAACTGGAAGCGCAGTTGCATGACGCCAACGAACGTAACGATGGACACGCCATTGCCACCGTCCACGGCAAGCTGGATGCCATCGACGCCTGGACCGTGCGCTCCCGCGCCGCCAGCCTGTTGCATGGTCTCGGCTTCTCCAATGAACAACTGGAACGTCCGGTCAGCGACTTTTCCGGCGGCTGGCGTATGCGTCTCAACCTGGCCCAGGCGTTGATTTGTCGTTCCGATCTCCTCCTGCTCGATGAACCGACCAACCACCTCGATCTGGATGCGGTTATCTGGCTGGAAAAATGGCTGAAGAGCTATCAGGGCACTCTGATTCTGATCTCCCACGACCGTGACTTCCTCGATCCGGTGGTGGATAAAATCATTCATATCGAACAGCAAACCCTGTTCGAGTACACCGGCAACTACAGCGCGTTTGAGATTCAGCGTGCCACGCGTCTGGCCCAACAGCAGGCGATGTACGAAAGCCAGCAGGAGCGCGTGGCACATCTGCAAAGCTATATCGATCGCTTCCGCGCCAAAGCCACGAAAGCGAAACAGGCGCAGAGCCGTATCAAGATGCTGGAACGCATGGAGCTGATTGCCCCGGCGCATGTCGACAACCCATTCCATTTCAGCTTCCGCGCGCCGGAGAGCCTACCCAACCCACTGCTGAAAATGGAGAAAGTGAGCGCCGGTTATGGTGAACGCATCATCCTGGACTCGATCAAACTGAACCTGGTGCCGGGTTCACGCATTGGTCTGCTGGGACGCAACGGTGCGGGTAAATCCACGCTCATCAAACTGTTGGCGGGTGAACTGGCTCCCGTCAGCGGTGAAATCGGCCTGGCGAAAGGCATCAAACTCGGTTACTTCGCCCAGCATCAGCTCGAGTATTTGCGGGCGGATGAGTCGCCGTTGCAGCATCTGGTGCGACTGGCGCCACAGGAGCTGGAACAGAAATTGCGCGACTATCTCGGCGGCTTCGGCTTCCAGGGTGATAAAGTCAGCGAAGAGACACGTCGTTTCTCCGGTGGCGAAAAAGCGCGACTGGTGCTGGCGCTGATCGTCTGGCAGCGTCCTAATTTGCTGCTGCTCGATGAACCGACCAACCACCTTGATCTCGACATGCGCCAGGCACTGACCGAAGCGTTGATCGACTTTGAAGGGGCGCTGGTTGTCGTTTCGCACGACCGCCATTTGCTGCGCTCCACGACCGACGATCTGTATCTGGTGCATGATCGTAAAGTCGAGCCGTTTGATGGCGATCTGGAAGATTATCAGCAGTGGTTAAGCGATGTACAAAAGCAGGAAAACCAACCTGACGACGCAGCAAAAGAGAACGTCAACAGCGCGCAGGCGCGTAAAGATCAGAAGCGTCGTGAAGCCGAACTGCGAACGCAAACCCAGCCGCTGCGTAAGGAAATAGCCCGTCTGGAAAAAGAGATGGAGAAGCTGAACGCACAGCTGGCGCAGGCTGAAGAAAAACTGGGCGACAGCGAACTTTACGACCAGAGCCGCAAGGCCGAGCTGACGGAATGTCTGCAACAGCAGGCCAGCGCCAAAGCCGGGCTGGAATCATGTGAAATGGCCTGGCTTGAGGCCCAGGAACAGCTCGAGCAGATGCTGAGTGAGTAACGGTGATGACACACGTAATCCTTCACGACCCTGAGATGCCAAATGGCAGCAGTGACGAATTCCGCCCGATGCGCGGTATCAGTAATCGCCATCTGCAAACGATGCTCCCACGCCTGATCCGGCGAAAGGTGAATTTCGACGCCCACTGGCAGCGTCTGGAATTGCCCGATGGCGACTTTGTCGATCTGGCATGGAGTGAAGATCCGCATCAGGCGAAGCACAAGCCGCGCCTGGTGGTCTTTCATGGTCTGGAAGGTAGCCTGAACAGTCCGTACGCGCATGGTCTGATTGAGGCGGCAAAGAATCGTGGCTGGCTTGGCGTGGTGATGCACTTTCGCGGCTGTAGCGGCGAGCCCAATCGCCTGAATCGCATTTATCACTCGGGCGAAACCGAAGACGGGACCTGGTTCTTAGGCTGGTTACAGCGGGAATTAGGCCATGCGCCGACGGCCGCCGTGGGCTATTCGCTTGGCGGAAACATGCTGGCGTGTCTGCTGGCAAAAGAAGGAAAAAACATCCCACTCGACGCGGCAGTCATTGTCTCCGCTCCCTTTGTGCTGGAAGCCTGCAGCTACCATATGGATAAAGGCTTTTCCCGCGTTTATCAGCGCTATCTGCTCAACCTGCTGAAGGCTAACGCGTCACGCAAGCTGGCAGCCTATCCCGGTTCGCTGCCGGTGAGTCTGGCGCAGTTGAAATCCCTGCGCCGTATCCGCGAGTTTGACGATCTCATCACCGCCAAAATTCACGGTTTCGCCGATGCTATCGACTACTATCGTCAGTGTAGCGCAATGCCCTTGCTCAGTGACATCGCCATTCCGACGCTTATCATCCACGCGAAAGATGACCCATTTATGGACAGTCATGTGATCCCCAAAGCGGAAGATTTACCGCCGCAGGTGGAATATCAGTTAACTGAACACGGCGGCCACGTCGGGTTTATCGGCGGGACATTGCGTCGGCCCCAAATGTGGCTTGAGTCGCGCATTCCTGACTGGCTGACACCGTACCTGGAGGCATAACCATGCAGATCCCCTGGCAAGACCTTTCCCCCGAAACGCTGGATAATCTGATCGAAAGCTTTGTGTTGCGCGAAGGCACCGATTATGGTGAACATGAACGTACCCTTGAGCAAAAAGTCGCCGACGTTAAACGCCAGTTACAGTGTGGAGAAGCGATTCTGGTGTGGTCTGAGTTGCACGAAACCGTCAACATCATGCCACGCAAATCATTTCGCGAATAACCCGCACGCTATCGGCCGACTATAATAAAAAATCAATTTATTGATGGAGTTAACATGTCTGCCAAACATCCGGTGATAGCGGTAACAGGATCCAGCGGCGCGGGGACCACCACCACCAGCCTCGCGTTTCGTAAAATTTTTGCGCAGCTCAACCTGCGCGCCGCCGAGGTGGAAGGCGACAGTTTTCATCGCTATACCCGTCCGGAAATGGATATGGCGATCCGCAAGGCGCGCGATGCCGGACGCCACATCAGCTATTTTGGCCCCGACGCTAATGACTTCGGTCTGCTGGAACAGACGTTTGTTGAGTACGGTCAGACGGGCAAAGGCCAGTCGCGAAAATATCTGCATACCTACGATGAAGCCGTCCCGTGGAACCAGGTGCCGGGGACGTTCACTCCGTGGCAACCCCTGCCGGAACCCACCGACGTGCTGTTCTATGAAGGCCTGCACGGCGGCGTCGTCACGCCGCAGCATGAGGTCGCAAGCCATGTTGACCTGCTGGTCGGCGTTGTCCCCATCGTTAACCTGGAATGGATCCAGAAACTGATCCGTGATACCAGCGAGCGAGGCCATTCTCGTGAAGCGGTGATGGATTCCGTGGTGCGTTCGATGGACGACTATATCAACTACATTACGCCGCAGTTCTCCCGCACCCACATCAACTTTCAGCGCGTCCCTACCGTTGACACGTCAAACCCATTTGCGGCCAAAGGCATTCCGTCACTGGATGAAAGCTTTGTGGTGATTCATTTCCGCAATCTGGAAGGGATCGATTTCCCCTGGCTGCTGGCGATGCTGCAGGGGTCATTCATTTCCCACATCAATACCCTGGTGGTACCTGGCGGTAAAATGGGGCTGGCCATGGAACTGATTATGTTGCCGTTGGTACAACGACTGATGGAAGGGAAAAAAATCGAGTAAGGTAAGATTTTGCCGGATGGCGACGTTGCGTTATCCGGCCTACTCCTGTCGTAGGCCTGATAAGCGCAGCGCCATCAGGCAAGAAACATCAGGCAGCAATCACTTCATACGAATGGGTAATATTGACCGCTTTTCCCAGCATCAACGCCACGGAGCAATACTTCTCGGCGGAGAGATCAACCGCACGCGAAACGGCGGCATCTTTCAGGTCGTGACCCGTGACAATAAAATGCAGATTGATGTGGGTGAACAGGCGTGGCGCCTCTTCGCGACGTTCTGAAGTCAGTTTCACTTCGCAGTTCGTCACATCCTGACGGCCTTTTTGCAGAATAGAAACCACGTCAATGGCGCTGCACCCCCCTGCCGCCATCAACACCATTTCCATCGGGCTCGGCGCTTTATCACCGGAGTTACCGTCCATCAAAATCTGGTGACCGGAAGCCGACTCACCAAGGAAGGTTAACCCTTCAACCCATTTAACACGCGCTTGCATATTTGTTAACTCCAGTGCGTCAATTTTCCTGACAGATTACGCGTACATAACAATTCTCGCAACGGAAGGCGACCTCCGTCATGCTGAAGCGAGACACCAGGAGACACACGGCTAAAGCTATGCTAAAACAGTCAGGATGCTACAGTAATACATTGATGTGTTGCATGTATGCAGAGGACTTCACATTAAAGGCTGCAGTTCGTTTTTGACAGCCTCTTCCCAGGACTCGGGAAGCACATTTTTGCAACCCCAGAGACAGCGGATTTTTTTGGCTCTGGAGACAGCTTATAACAGAGGATAATCGCGCATGGTGCTTGGCAAACCGCAAACAGACCCGACACTCGAATGGTTCTTGTCTCATTGCCACATTCATAAGTACCCGTCCAAGAGCACGCTGATTCACCAGGGTGAAAAAGCAGAAACGTTGTACTACATCGTTAAGGGCTCAGTGGCAGTGTTGATTAAAGATGAGGAAGGGAAAGAAATGATCCTTTCTTATCTGAATCAGGGTGATTTCATTGGCGAACTGGGCCTGTTTGAAGAAGGCCAGGAACGTAGCGCATGGGTTCGAGCGAAAACAGCGTGTGAAGTGGCTGAAATTTCCTATAAGAAATTCCGCCAGTTGATCCAGGTGAACCCGGATATTCTGATGCGCCTGTCTTCCCAAATGGCTCGCCGCCTGCAAGTCACTTCAGAGAAAGTCGGTAACCTGGCCTTCCTCGATGTGACCGGTCGTATCGCCCAGACTCTGCTGAATCTGGCGAAACAGCCTGATGCGATGACTCACCCGGACGGTATGCAGATCAAAATCACTCGCCAGGAGATTGGCCAGATCGTTGGCTGCTCTCGTGAAACCGTTGGTCGTATTCTGAAGATGCTGGAAGATCAGAACCTGATCTCCGCTCACGGTAAAACGATCGTCGTTTACGGCACTCGTTAATCTCATCGGAAATGACGCGCTACCCGGTGGCGCGTCATTTTTGTTTTGCCAATGTGGCGCAGACTGATTTATCACCCAGAAATCAACTATGCACTACGTCAAACACTGGTGCTCTGCTTGCCCGTGGCCGTCGGCCTGATCATCGGGCAGTTACATCTGGGCCTGCTCTTCTCTCTCGTTCCCGCCTGCTGCAATATTGCCGGGCTTGATACTCCGCATAAACGCTTTTTCAAACGCCTGATTATCGGTGCGTCGCTGTTTGCTGGCTGTAGCCTGATCATGCAACTGCTGCTGGCGCAGGCGATACCGTTACCCCTGATCCTGACCGGCCTGACGCTCACGCTTGGCGTCACTGCGGAGTTGAGCGCCCTTCACGCCCGCCTGCTTCCGGCCTCGCTGATTGCGGCGATTTTCACACTGAGCCTGGCAGGAAACATGCCTGTCTGGGAGCCTCTGCTGATCTACGCGCTGGGCACGCTATGGTACGGGTTGTTTAACTGGTTCTGGTTTTGGCTCTGGCGTGAGCAGCCGCTTCGCGAATCACTGAGCCTGTTGTACCGGGAACTGGCAGATTACTGCGAAGCCAAATACAGTATGCTGACCCAGCATACTGACCCGGAAAAAGCGTTGCCGCCACTGCTGATGCGCCAGCAGAAAGCGGTCGACCTCATCACCCAATGCTATCAGCAGATGCACATGCTGTCGGCGCATCACAATAATGACTACAAGCGGATGCTGCGCGCTTTTCAGGAAGCACTGGATCTGCAGGAGCATATCTCCGTCAGTCTGCATCAGCCGGAAGAAGTGCAAAAGCTGGTCGAACGCAGCCACGCGGAGCAGGTGATCCGCTGGAATGCGCAAACGGTCGCCGCTCGCCTGCGCGTACTGGCGGATGACATTCTCTATCACCGACTGCCGACGCGGTTTACCATGCAAAAGCAGATTGGCGCGCTGGAAAAAATTGCGAATCAGCATCCGGATAACCCCGTCGGTCAGTTCTGTTACTGGCATTTCAGCCGTATCGCCCGCGTGCTTCGCACCCAGCGGCCACTCTACGCCCGCGATCTGATGGCCGATAAACAGCGTCGGTTACCGCTGCTACCGGCGCTGAAAAACTACCTCTCATTGAAATCTCCGGCGCTGCGTAATGCCGGGCGGATCAGCGTAATGCTCAGCATTGCCAGTCTGATGGGGTCGGCGTTACATCTGCCGAAACCTTACTGGATCCTGATGACCATTCTGTTTGTGACACAAAACGGTTACGGCGCCACCCGCGTGCGTATTTTGCACCGTTCGGCAGGAACGCTGGTGGGGCTGATTATCGCAGGCGTGACGCTGCACTTTCATATTCCTGAAGGGTATACGCTGGCGCTGATGCTGGTGATCACCCTGGTCAGCTATCTGACCATCCGGAAAAACTACGGATGGGCGACGGTAGGATTTACCCTCACCGCGGTGTATACCCTGCAACTCCTGACGCTGGACGGCGAGCAGTTTATTATCCCGCGATTTGTCGATACGGTCATGGGCTGCCTGATTGCGTTTGGGGGGACCGTCTGGCTGTGGCCGCAGTGGCAGAGCGGTCTGTTGCGTAAAAACGCCCATGACGCGCTGGAGGCCGATCAAGAGGCCATTCGCCTGATTCTGAGTAACGATCCGCAACCGACGCCGCTCGCCTGGCAGCGTATGCGGGTCAATCAGGCGCACAACACGCTGTTTAACTCGCTCAATCAGGCGATGCAGGAACCCGGCTTTAACAGCCATTATCTGGAAGAAATGAAGCTGTGGGTGACGCACAGCCAGTTTATCGTCGAGCACATCAATGCCATGACCACGCTGGCGCGCGAGCATACGATGCTGACGCCCGACCTGGCGCAGCGGTATCTGCAATCGTGTGAAATTGCGCTGCAACGCTGTCAACAACGACTGGAGTACGACGGGCCGGGCAGCTCAGGGGATGTGAACATCCTGGAAGCGCCAGAGATGCTCACCCACGGACCGTCAAGTACCCTGGAACAGCATCTACAGCGTGTTATCGGTCACCTGAACACTATGCATACCATCTCGTCCGTGGCATGGCGTCAGCGGCCGCACCACGGAATCTGGCTCAGCCGCCGGTTGCGGGATATGCGGGGTTAACACTGATTGCCGGATGGCGGCGTAACGCCTTATCCGGCCTACAGACGTTTGTAGGCCTGATAAGCGCAGCGCCATCAGGCAAACCGTTAACCGACAACCTTCGCAACAGCGTCAGCAAAACGCCGCATCCCTTCGTCGATATCCGCCTCTTCCACCACCAGCGATGGCGCAAAGCGCATCACGTCCGGACCGGCATTCAACACCATTACGCCGGCATCCGCCGCCGCATAGAGGAAATCACGCGCGCGTCCTTTGTACTGCGGTTGCAACTCGGCGCCAATCAACAGGCCCATGCCGCGAATGTCGCTGAACACATGGTACTGCTCATCAATCTGTTGCAGATGTTGAACAAATTTCTGCCGTTTCGCCACCACGCCGCCCAGCACATCCGGGGTGTTGATGATGTCGAACGCCGCCTCCGCCACCGCACAGGCCAGCGGGTTACCGCCGTAGGTTGATCCATGAGAGCCGACGTGAAACGCTGAGGCGATCTCCTGAGTCGTTAATACCGCGCTCACCGGGAAACCGCCGCCCAGGGCTTTCGCACTGGTGAGAATATCCGGCGTCACGCCGTAGTGCATATAAGCAAACAGGTCGCCGGTGCGCCCCATCCCGCATTGCACTTCATCAAACACCAACAGCGCCTGATGCTGATCGCAGAGGTCACGCAAACCTTGCAGGAACGCCGGCGTCGCGGCCAGAACGCCGCCCTCGCCCTGCACCGGTTCAACCACGACCGCGCAGGTATGGTCGTCCATCACCGCTTTCACCGCGTGGAGATCGTTAAACGGAACGTGGATGATATCCGCCGGTTTTGGTCCAAAGCCATCGGAATACTTCGGCTGCCCCCCCACGGTAACGGTAAACAACGAGCGACCGTGGAACGCATTATGAAAGGCAATGATTTTAGTTTTAAACGGGCTATGGCGCACACAGGCATAATGACGCGCCAGCTTGAACGCCGTTTCGTTGGCTTCGGTCCCGGAGTTCATGAACAGCACGCGTTCGGCAAAAGTGGCGTCGATAATTTTTCGCCCCAGACGCAGTGCAGGTTCGTTGGTGAAAACGTTACTGGTATGCCAGAGCGTTTCGCCCTGGGTTTTCAGAGCCTCCACCAGCGCCGGATGGCAATGTCCCAGCGCAGTCACCGCAATCCCGCCCGCGAAATCAACGTAATCCTTGCCCTGCTGATCCCAGACCCGGCTGCCTTTTCCTTTTACCGGAATAAACTCCGCCGGTGCATAAATTGGCAGAATGACTTCATCGAAAGTTGCCCGGGTTACTGCATTTTGTTCAGTTGCCATCTCATGACCATCCAGTTATGCATAAATGAATGTGAAAATATAATCACAAAATATGCATAAAAAATCATAAGATAGCAACCACAAATCACCGACTGAGGAAATTTGCCAGCAGCTGATGGCCCTGTTCGCTGAGAATACTTTCCGGATGAAACTGCACGCCCTCCAGATCCCACGTTGTATGGCGGATCCCCATGATCTCCTGCGTTTCGCTCCAGGCGGTCACCTCAAAGCAGTCGGGAAGCGTGGCGGGATCGATAAGAAGCGAATGATAACGGGTGACGGTAAGGGGGTTAGTTAATCCCTGAAACACGCCCTGTCCCGTGTGGCGGATGGGTGACGTTTTTCCGTGCATCACTTTAGCGGCACGCACGATGGTTGCGCCAAATGCCTGCGCCATCGCCTGATGCCCCAGACAAACCCCCAGTATCGGCAAACGCCCGGCGTAATGGCGAATCACATCCAGCGAAATTCCGGCATCATCCGGGGTGCAGGGACCGGGCGAAATGACGATTTTTTGCGGCTTCAGCGCATCGATCTGCGACAGCGTCAATTCATCATTGCGCTTAACCTGCACGTCAGCGCCCAGCTCGCAAAAATACTGGTAGAGGTTCCAGGTGAAAGAATCGTAGTTGTCGATAAGCAGGATCATGGCGGCTCCGGTCCAGGAAAACCGCGCTATTCTACTCAGTTTCCTCGGCTTCGCTTACCCCTTTACGAAATATCGCCTGTAATGCGCTAAGGTCGCCCATCGCCCCTTCCTGATTCGCCCGATTCCACTCCGCCACCGGAACATCCCTCCAGCGAAGAAGATAACCGGCATGAACAGCCAGTTGTTCAAAGAAAATCCGCTGCGCCATGCCGCTGCCAAGACGAAACGGATGCAGAACGTTGATCTCACAGTAATAATGCGCAAGGCGATTGACGAATTTCTCTTTCGGCAGCCCTATCAGATAGCCTTCTTCTTCCAGATCCTGCATCAGGGCATTGCCCTCTTTTTCGATGTAAGCGAAGTGGCAGAAGCGGGTATCCCCCTGGTAGATATCCACTTCACGCAGGTGACCTGCCCAGTCAAAAACGTCCTGGTAAAGCTGACGATGGATAGCACACAGGTGAGGCAAGCCGCGCTTCGACGGCCCCAGTTCGATGGTCGCCGCACGCAGCGCGGTGAGTTCGTACGCGGCCTGCTCCAGACGCTCAACCTGGTGGATCCCCAGACGGTTACGCATCACGTTCAGTCCGGGGTAGAGATACGGATCGCGGTCGTCGCCGATTTTAGCGCTCATAGTGCCTCCGGAGTTCTTCCAGACGCGCCAGCGCCTCTGTGGCGTTAAGCGTGATTAGCGGCTGTTCGACGCCCTCAAGACGGCGACTGGCCTGAAAATTCACATTTCGCAGTTGTTCCCAGAGCCGGGATTTTTGCCTGTCGGTGAGTTTTTTCACATTACGCCTCCCTGATTGTTCCGTGTTTGCCACAAGTATAAGCAGCAAAACGCAGTTGCGCAGGGAGGATGAAACGACGCGGGCCTGCAATGCCCGCGCGGGAAAGGATTACGGCAGAACTTTTGCGGAGAGGATAACCACCGGTTTTGACGGCACATTCTGGTAAGGGCCAACATCATGGGTCGGAACCTGGGAGATCTTATCAGCCACGTCCATCCCTTTCACAACTTTACCAAATACGGCATAACCGAAGTCACGCTGGCCGTGATCGAGGAAGGCGTTATCCGCTACGTTGATAAAGAACTGGCTGGTCGCGCTGTCTTTATCAGCAGTACGCGCCATCGCGATGGTGCCGCGCGTGTTGCGCAGGCCGTTGTCGGCTTCGTTTTTAATCGGAGGATTGGGTTTCTTCTGCTGCATCTGCTCGGTGAAACCACCGCCCTGGACCATGAAGCCCGGGATCACGCGGTGAAACGTGGTGTTGTTATAGAAACCGCTGTTCACATAATCGACAAAGTTTTGCACTGAAACAGGCGCTTTCTGGCTATTCAGTTCCAGTTCAATATTACCTGCAGAGGTTGTCAGCAAAACGTGCGGATCCCCTTTTGCCGCCAACGCTGCGGGAGAGAGAGCAGAAAGGGCGAAAACAGCTGCAACAGCCGCCAGGGTCGATTTGAGCATGAGATTTCCTTTAGGAGAGCGGTAACAAAAACCAGTGGTTTGATTCTAAAGAGCCTTCAGGGACAAGGCCATCCCTTTACCTAATTTTACGTACCAGAAACATCTGTAACGTCGATGGGCTTACTCAATATTGTGATTTTGATCACATTGAAAGGTGCAACAAAGTCAGAAGTTGCCAATAAACATTTAAATGAATCACTAAAACGCCTAAAATCTGCCCGCTCATAGCGCTGTCAACGCGCTTTACTTCCATTTACAGGCCAGTCATGACTAACAGCAATCGTATCAAGCTCACATGGATTAGCTTTCTCTCCTACGCCCTCACCGGTGCGTTGGTTATTGTCACCGGGATGGTGATGGGAAACATCGCAGAGTATTTCCATCTGCCGGTTTCCAGTATGAGTAATACCTTCACCTTCCTGAACGCCGGTATTTTGATCTCCATTTTCCTCAATGCCTGGCTGATGGAAATCGTCCCGTTGAAAACGCAGTTGCGTTTCGGCTTTATCCTGATGGTGCTGGCCGTGGCGGGACTGATGTTCAGCCATAGCCTGGCCCTGTTCTCCGCCGCAATGTTTGTACTGGGACTGGTCAGCGGGATCACGATGTCGATTGGTACGTTCCTGATTACACAGATGTACGAAGGCCGTCAGCGCGGCTCTCGTCTGTTGTTCACCGACTCCTTTTTCAGTATGGCCGGGATGATCTTCCCGATGGTCGCCGCGTTCCTGCTGGCGCGCAGCATCGAGTGGTACTGGGTGTACGCCTGCATCGGTCTGGTCTATGTGGCTATTTTCCTTCTGACCTTCGGCTGTGAATTCCCGCCGCTGGGCAAACACGCGCCGCAGAGCGACACGCCGGCCGTGAAAGAGAAATGGGGTATCGGCGTGCTGTTCCTGTCAGTCGCCGCGCTGTGTTACATCCTTGGCCAGTTGGGCTTTATCTCCTGGGTACCTGAGTACGCGAAAGGGCTGGGGATGAGCCTGAACGACGCCGGCACGCTGGTCAGCAACTTCTGGATGTCGTACATGTTCGGGATGTGGGCCTTCAGCTTCATTCTGCGTTTCTTCGACTTACAGCGTATTCTGACCGTGCTGGCCGCCCTGGCTACCGTACTGATGTACCTGTTCATCACCGGTACGCCTGAACATATGCCGTGGTTTATTCTGGCACTGGGCTTCTTCTCGAGCGCCATCTATACCACCATTATCACCCTGGGTTCGCAGCAGACCCGAGTGGCCTCGCCAAAACTGGTTAACTTCGTACTGACCTGTGGCACCATCGGCACCATGCTGACGTTTGTCGTTACCGGCCCTATCGTGGCGCATAGCGGTCCTCAGGCCGCCCTGCTTACCGCGAATGGCCTGTACGCCATCGTCTTCGTCATGTGCTTCATCCTGGGCTTTGTCACTCGCCATCGCCAGCACGACGCCCCGACTGCACCGTAATGTTCTTTGCCGGATGACGACGCGTTGCGTCTTATCCGGCCTACGCAAGGTGATCCTCTTTCCATGCCGGATAAGGCGCAGCCGCCATCCGGCATTTTATCGATTTTCTCCCCTTCCCCGAACGATGTAGGCCACCCAATCTTTAGTGGTAGTCCTTTGTCGCCAAAAACCCTTTAATTTGTATGTTATTTGTACGATCGCGAAAAGTCTGATATTTCCACAACTTAAGAAAACGCTGTCAAATCAGCAATATACTCCTTAAGGAGTATATAAAGGTGAATTTGATTTGCATCAATAAGCGGGGTTGCTGAATCGTTAAGGTAGGCAGTAATAGAAAAGAAATCGAGGCAAAAATGAGCAAAGTCAGACTCGCTATCATCGGTAATGGTATGGTCGGCCATCGCTTTATTGAGGACCTTCTTGATAAATCCGACGCCAGCCTGTTCGATATTACTGTTTTCTGCGAAGAACCCCGCAAGGCATACGACCGTGTGCACCTGTCATCCTACTTCTCACATCACACTGCTGAAGAACTGTCTCTGGTCCGCGAAGGATTCTACGAGAAGCACGGCGTTAACGTGCTGGTCGGCGAACGCGCGATTACCATCAACCGCCAGGAAAAGGTCATTCACTCCAGCGCGGGCCGTACGGTTTACTACGATAAGCTCGTCATGGCGACCGGCTCTTATCCGTGGATCCCGCCGATTAAAGGTTCCGAAACCCAGGACTGCTTTGTTTATCGCACCATTGAAGACCTCAACGCGATTGAATCCTGCGCTCGTCGCAGTAAACGTGGTGCAGTCGTCGGCGGCGGTCTGTTAGGTCTGGAAGCCGCAGGCGCGCTGAAAAACCTCGGTGTGGAAACGCATGTGATTGAATTCGCCCCGATGCTGATGGCTGAACAGCTTGACCATATGGGCGGCGAACAGCTACGTCGCAAGATTGAAAGCATGGGCGTGCGTGTGCACACCAGCAAAAACACCCAGGAGATCGTTCAGCAAGGCACCGAAGCCCGTAAAACCATGCGTTTTGCCGACGGTAGCGAGCTGGAAGTGGATTTCATCGTCTTCTCCACCGGGATTCGCCCACGCGACAAGCTGGCGACGCAGTGTGGCCTTGAGGTCGCGCCACGCGGCGGGATCGTGATCAACGATGCCTGCCAGACGTCCGACCCGGATATCTACGCCATCGGTGAATGCGCCAGCTGGAATAACCGGGTGTACGGTCTGGTCGCGCCGGGTTACAAAATGGCGCAGGTCGCCGTTGACCATATCCTCGAAAACGAAAACGCCTTCGAAGGCGCGGATCTGAGCGCTAAGCTGAAACTGCTGGGCGTTGATGTCGGCGGTATTGGCGACGCGCATGGCCGCACACCTGGCGCACGTAGCTATGTCTATCTTGATGAAAGCAAAGAGGTCTACAAACGCCTGATCGTAAGTTCTGATAACAAAACCCTGCTCGGCGCGGTGCTGGTCGGTGACACCAGCGATTACGGAAACCTGCTGCAACTGGTGCTGAACGCCATCGAACTGCCGGAAAATCCGGATTCGCTGATCCTGCCCGCCCATGCAGGCAGCGGTAAGCCGTCTATCGGCGTGGATAAACTGCCGGACAGCGCGCAGATTTGCTCCTGTTTCGACGTCACCAAAGGCATGCTGGTCGCCGCCATCAACAAAGGTTGCCACACTGTTGCCGCGCTGAAAGCCGAAACCAAAGCCGGTACTGGCTGCGGCGGCTGCATCCCGCTGGTCACTCAGGTGCTGAACGCCGAACTGGCGAAACAGGGTATCGAAGTCAACAACAACCTGTGCGAGCACTTTGCATACTCGCGTCAGGAACTGTTCCATTTGATTCGCGTGGAAGGCATCAAAACCTTCGAGGAGCTGCTGGCGAAACACGGTAAAGGTTACGGCTGCGAAGTGTGTAAACCGACCGTGGGTTCTCTGCTGGCCTCCTGCTGGAATGAGTACGTCCTGAAACCGCAACACACGCCGTTGCAGGATACCAACGACAACTTCCTGGCAAACATCCAGAAAGACGGGACCTACTCCGTGATCCCGCGCTCTGCCGGTGGTGAAATTACCCCGGAAGGCCTGGTCGCCGTGGGTCGTATCGCCCGAGAATTTAACCTGTACACCAAAATCACCGGTTCTCAGCGTATCGGCCTGTTCGGCGCGCAGAAAGATGACCTGCCGGAAATCTGGCGTCAGCTGATTGAAGCAGGTTTCGAAACCGGTCATGCCTATGCCAAAGCGCTGCGCATGGCGAAAACCTGCGTGGGCAGCACCTGGTGCCGTTACGGCGTGGGCGACAGCGTCGGTTTCGGCGTTGAGCTGGAAAACCGCTACAAAGGCATTCGCACCCCGCACAAAATGAAGTTCGGCGTTTCCGGCTGTACCCGTGAATGTGCCGAAGCCCAGGGCAAAGACGTCGGTATCATCGCGACCGAAAAAGGCTGGAACCTGTACGTCTGCGGTAACGGCGGGATGAAACCGCGTCATGCGGATCTGCTGGCAGCGGATATCGACCGCGAAACCCTGCTCAATTATCTCGACCGTTTCATGATGTTCTACATCCGTACCGCGGACAAACTGACCCGCACCGCGCCGTGGTTAGACAATCTGGAAGGCGGTATCGAGTATCTGCGTTCCGTCATCATCGACGACAAGCTGGGCCTGAACGAACACCTGGAAGCAGAGATGGCGCGTCTGCGTGAAGCCGTGGTCTGCGAGTGGACGGAAACCGTCAACACGCCGTCTGCCCAGACGCGTTTCAGACACTTCATCAACAGCGATAAACGCGATCCGAACGTCCAGGTGGTGCCTGAACGTGAACAGCATCGTCCGGCCACACCGTACGAACGCATCCCGGTCACTCTGGTGGAGGAAAACGCATGAGCCAGTGGAAAAACATCTGCCACATTGATGACATCCTGCCCGCAACCGGCGTCTGCGCGTTGTTAGGTGAGGAACAGGTCGCCATCTTCCGTCCGTATCACAGCGACCAGGTGTTTGCGATTAGCAACATCGACCCGTTTTTTGAGTCCAGCGTGCTGTCCCGTGGGCTGATTGCGGAACATCAGGGTGAATTGTGGGTTGCCAGCCCGTTGAAAAAACAGCGCTTCCGCCTGAGCGACGGCCTGTGCATGGAGGATGAACGTCATTCCGTGGCGCACTACGAGGCGCGGGTGAAAGACGGCATTGTGCAGTTGCGCAGCGAATGAATTTCAGGGAGGCGTTGCGCCTCCCTTTTTTTCGTAGGCCGGATAAGGCATTTATGCCTTATCCGGCCTACGGTTACGTTTTTATTTTTTCATTTCAAGGATAACCATGTTCACAGATACGATTAACAAATGTGCGGCAAACGCTGCACGTATCGCACGCCTGTCGGCAAATAACCCGCTCGGCTTTTGGGTCAGTTCTGCGATGGCTGGCGCTTACGTTGGCCTCGGCATCATTCTGATTTTCACTCTCGGTAACTTACTCGACCCGTCCGTGCGCCCGCTGGTGATGGGCGCGACGTTTGGGATCGCCTTAACGCTGGTGATTATTGCCGGTTCTGAACTGTTTACCGGCCACACGATGTTCCTGACGCTTGGCGTCAAAGCGGGCACCATCAGCCAGGGGCAGATGTGGGCGATTTTACCGCAGACCTGGTTGGGTAATCTGGTCGGTTCCGTGTTCGTCGCGCTGCTGTACAGCTGGGGCGGCGGTAGCCTGCTGCCGGTCGATACCAGCATCGTACACTCGGTCGCGCTGGCGAAAACCACGGCACCGGCAATGGCACTGTTCTTCAAAGGCGCGCTGTGTAACTGGCTGGTTTGTCTGGCAATCTGGATGGCAATCCGTACCGAAGGCGCCGCGAAATTTATCGCTATCTGGTGGTGTCTTCTGGCGTTTATCGCGTCCGGCTATGAACACTCGGTTGCCAACATGACGCTGTTTGCCCTCTCCTGGTTCGGTCACCACAGCGAAGCCTATACCCTGGCGGGGATTGGTCATAACCTGCTGTGGGTAACACTCGGCAATACTTTGTCCGGTGTCGTGTTCATGGGATTAGGTTATTGGTATGCTACGCCAAAATCGGAGCGACCTGCTCCGGCAAAAATCAACCAAACTGAGGCTGCTGCCAATAATTAAGGGGTAATGTCGTGGATCATTTGCCTATATTTTGTCAACTACGTGACCGCGACTGTCTGATTGTCGGCGGTGGTGATGTCGCAGAACGCAAAGCACGTTTACTGCTGGAAGCGGGCGCTCGTTTAACGGTTAATGCGCTGGCGTTTATTCCGCAGTTCACCGTATGGGCAAATGAAAACATGTTAACGCTGGTGGAAGGGCCGTTTGATGAAGCCCTTCTCGACCCGTGCTGGCTGGCGATTGCCGCGACTGATGATGACGCGGTGAATCAGCGCGTCAGCGATGCCGCACAATCCCGTCGTATCTTCTGTAACGTCGTGGATGCCCCGAAAGCGGCCAGTTTCATCATGCCATCGATTATCGACCGTTCACCGCTGATGGTGGCGGTCTCCTCCGGCGGCACTTCACCGGTGCTGGCTCGTCTGCTGCGTGAAAAGCTGGAATCCGTATTACCTCAACATTTGGGCCAGGTCGCGCAGTACGCCGGGCAACTTCGTTCCCGGGTGAAAAAACAGTTTGCCACGATGGGCGAACGTCGCCGCTTCTGGGAAAAGCTGTTTGTTAACGACAGACTGGCGCAGTCGCTGGCTAATGCCGACCACAAAGCGGTGGAAGAAACCACTGAACAGATGCTCAGCGAGCCGTTGGATCATCGTGGTGAAGTGGTGCTGGTGGGCGCAGGTCCTGGTGATGCCGGTCTTCTGACTCTGAAAGGGCTACAGCAGATCCAGCAGGCCGATGTGGTGGTCTATGACCGCCTGGTTTCTGACGACATCATGAACCTTGTGCGCCGCGACGCCGACCGCGTATTTGTGGGTAAACGCGCGGGCTATCACTGTGTTCCGCAGGAAGAAATTAACCAAATCCTGCTGCGCGAAGCGCAACAGGGCAAACGCGTCGTCCGTCTGAAAGGCGGAGATCCCTTTATCTTTGGTCGTGGTGGCGAAGAGCTGGAAACGCTGTGCCACGCTGGCATTCCATTCTCCGTCGTACCGGGGATTACGGCAGCTTCCGGTTGTTCCGCCTACTCCGGTATTCCGCTGACTCACCGTGACTACGCCCAGAGCGTACGTCTGGTTACCGGACACCTGAAAACCGGCGGCGAACTGGACTGGGAAAACCTGGCGGCAGAGAAACAGACGCTGGTGTTCTACATGGGGCTGAATCAGGCAGCCACTATCCAGCAAAAATTGATCGAATTTGGTATGCAGGCCGATATGCCGGTTGCACTGGTTGAGAACGGCACCTCGGTGAAACAGCGGGTTGTGAACGGCGAACTGTCGCAACTGGGTGAACTGGCAACGAAAGTGGCAAGTCCGGCGCTGATCATCGTTGGCCGGGTTGTCGGACTGCGCGACAAGCTGAATTGGTATTCCAACCATTAATCAGCAGTCGATATGACAGACAAAAAAACCGGGAAAATTTTTCCCGGTTTTTTATTTCTCGCAGCCGTTACGGTTTGGCGACAAAACCAATCGCTTCGTAGACCGCTTTCAGCGTAGCAGAGGCGCGCGCGCTGGCTTTTTCCGCGCCGTCTTTCATCACCTGTTGCAGGAAAGCTTCGTCGTTGCGGAAACGATGATAACGCTCCTGCAACTCGGTCAGCATGCCGGAAACTGCATCCGCCACTTCGCCTTTCAGATGACCGTACATTTTGCCTTCGAAGCTCTGTTCCAGCTCAGGAATGCTCTTGCCGGTCACGGCAGAGAGAATATCCAGCAGGTTGGACACGCCGGGTTTCTCTTTAACGTCATAACGCACAACCGGCGGCTCTTCCGAGTCAGTCATGGCTCGTTTAAGTTTTTTAACCACCGATTTCGGATCTTCCAGCAGACCAATCACATTGTTACGGTTGTCATCCGACTTGGACATTTTCTTGGTCGGATCGAGCAGTGACATGACGCGGGCACCTGATTTTGGAATAAACGGCTCAGGGATTTTGAAGATGTCGCCATATAACGCGTTAAAACGCTGGGCGACATCACGGCTCAGTTCCAGGTGCTGTTTCTGGTCTTCACCGACAGGCACCTGATTAGTCTGATACAGCAGAATGTCTGCGGCCATTAGCACCGGGTAATCAAACAAACCGGCAGTGATGTTCTCTGAATAGCGAGCCGACTTATCTTTAAACTGAGTCATGCGTCCCAGTTCACCGAAGTAGGTGTAGCAGTTCAGCACCCAGCTCAGTTGCGCATGTTCAGGTACATGGGACTGAACGAAAATGGTGCTTTTTTCAGGATCGATGCCGCACGCGAGGTAGAGCGCCAGCGTATCCAGCGTCGCTTTACGCAGTTGCTGGGGATCCTGGCGAACGGTGATGGCATGCTGGTCAACGATGCAATAGATGCAATGGTAGTCATCCTGCATGTTCACCCACTGACGCAGTGCACCCATGTAGTTGCCAATGGTCAATTCACCTGAGGGCTGTGCGCCACTAAAAACGATGGGCTTAGTCATTTTTCGATTCCTGATTTTCGCTATGCGGAAGCCCGAGTGCGGGCAGTAGTTCACTGATGCGGTCGTACATGACGTCTGGCTGGCTCAGCGCGATCGGTTCACCGTAGTTGTAGCCATAGGTGAGGCCAACGGACGGGCAGCCAGCGGCTTTTGCCGCCTGAATATCATTACGCGAATCCCCGACGAAGAGCAATTGCTCCGGCGCAATGCCGAGCTTACTTGCCACCAGCAGCAGGGGATCCGGATGGGGTTTTTTGTTCTGGACGTCGTCACCGCCGATGACCACGCTAAAATATTTGCCAATATCCAGCGCATCGAGCAATGGCGCAACAAATGGCGTCGGCTTGTTGGTTACCAGACCGAGCGGCAACCCTTTGGCATGCAGCGCGCCCAGCGTATCGGCGACATCAGGGAACAGGAACGTCCCCTCTTCGGCCACATCCCCGTAGTAGCGGTCAAACAGCTTACGCAGAATACGGACCTGCTCCTCGGCGGGAATATCATCATCGACCGGCGGTTTGCCCATCGTTTTACGTAATGTGGCACGCTCCTGACGAGACCAGGTTAACGCACGCTCCATCAATACATCAGCACCGTTACCAATCCAGGTAATAACGCGCTCTTCACCGGCAACCGGCAGCTCCAGCGCGTACAGCGCCATATCCACTGCGGCGCTCAATCCCGGCGCGCTGTCCACCAGCGTACCGTCGAGGTCGAAGGCGACGCCCCGAATATCCTGCAATTTATCCATGACTTACCTTTGCCAGTTCGCTGCGCATATCATCAATGACTTTTTTGTAGTCTGGATTATCGAAGACCGCGGAACCGGCGACAAACATGTCAGCCCCCGCAGCGGCGATTTCACCGATGTTGCTCGCTTTCACACCGCCATCCACTTCGAGGCGAATGTCGTAGCCCGACTCGTCAATGCGACGACGGACTTCGCGCAGTTTGTCCAGCGTTTGCGGTATGAAGGACTGACCGCCAAAGCCCGGGTTGACGGACATCAGCAGGATCACATCCAGTTTGTCCATCACATAGTCCAGATAGCTCAACGGCGTCGCCGGATTAAAGACCAGCCCGGCCTTACAGCCGTGCTCTTTAATCAGTTGCAGCGAGCGGTCAACGTGTTCGGAGGCTTCCGGGTGAAAAGTAATGATGCTGGCGCCTGCGGCGGCGAAATCCGGGATGATTCGGTCGACCGGTTTCACCATCAGATGCACATCAATGGGGGCCGTAATACCGTATTTACGCAGGGATTTCAGGACCATCGGCCCCATGGTCAGATTCGGCACATAGTGGTTGTCCATGACGTCAAAATGCACGACGTCACCACCGGCAGCCAGCGCTTTCGCGGTGTCCTCACCCAGGCGAGCAAAATCAGCCGACAGGATTGAGGGGGCAATCAAATACTGTTTCATCCGCTTCTCCTTGAGAATTATTTATTCGCAGGCGTTGCAACTCCTGGTTTGTACAGAGCCAGTAGTTCGTCCACCTTTTTACGTGTGCCGCCGTTGCTGCTTATACTGCGCCGCACTTTGACCTGAAAATGTTCCGCCGCTTTGTACCATTCGCGGGTATCCGGGGTGTCATGGTTCGAAATTAACACTGGGATCCGCTTACTGACCAGCTTTTCGGCCATCTTCGCCAGATGGGCCTGCTCTTTCGGGCTGAAGCTGTTGGTATGATACGCGGTGAAATTCGCCGTCGCTGACAGCGGGGCGTAGGGCGGATCGCAATAGACAACCGAGTTCGCATCCGCACGATCCATGCACTCATCATATGAGAGGCAGTGGAATTCCGCATTCTGCGCTTTTTCCGCAAAGTGATACAACTCAGCTTCCGGGAAGTAAGGCTTTTTGTAACGTCCAAACGGCACGTTAAACTCGCCGCGCAGATTATACCGGCACAGGCCGTTGTAACCATATCGGTTCAGATACAGGAACAGAACCGCACGACGGAAAAGATCCTGGCTGGCGTTGAACTCTTCGCGGAACTGGTAGTAAACCTCAGCCTGATTGGTCTCTGGGCTAAACAACTCACGGGAAGCCTGCACGTACTCGTCGGTACGGGTCTTCACGATCTTATAGAGACTGATAAGATCGCTGTTGATATCGGCAAGAATATAACGAGAAAAGTCGGTGTTAAGAAACACCGACCCTGCACCCACAAAGGGTTCGACCAGGCATTCACCCTGCGGTAAATGCCGTTTGATGTCGTCAAGCAGGGGGTATTTCCCCCCTGCCCACTTCAGAAAAGCGCGATTTTTTTTCATGCTGACTAACTAATTACACCTTCTCCGGCTGTGGAGAAAGCTCCGACAGCATCCTGCGCTTTAACATTATTTCAGATCGGCCTGTACCTGATGCAACGGTTTGGCCCACGGATTTTTTGCCTGCACATCGGCTGGCAGCGTGGAAACGGCACGTTTCGCATCTTCTTTCGAGGCATACACGCCAGACACCAGAACATACCACGGTTGACCGTTACGCGTCGTCTGATACACCACATAGTTCTTCAGATTCTCTTTCTTCGCCCAACCGTTCAGGTTGTCGTAGTTAGAAGAGCTGCTGAGCTGCAGGGTGTAATGGCTGGACGGTGCGGACTTCAGCGACCCGACGTTACCGGCGCTTTTGCCTGCCGCTGCGCTACTCGCCGCTGGTGCAGTCTGAGCAGGCGCTGCCGTTTGTGCTGGCGCAGTCGTCTGTGCCGGAGCGGTGTTGACCGTCGCTTTCGGTGCTGCGGTGGCTGCAGGCGCTACGGGTTCGGTTCGTTTAGGCTGGGCTGTCGGCTTCGGCTCCGCTGGCGTCGCTTTCGCGGTCGTCTGCGGTTTCTTCGGCTCAATCACAACCTGCTTACGCTCCGGACGCGTGGTGGCCGGACGCTCGCTGCCAGGCGTCGCAGCCGTTTGGCTCGGCGCATTACCATTACGCACTGGCGCAACGGTCGCAGGTTCAGTAGGCAGTGTGGAGTTCGCCACCACATTATTCACCTGTTCCTGGCCCTGCGGCTGCGTCAGCGCATTATTCAGATCGCCCTGCACTTCTACACGCTGTTGACCGTCTGCGGTCGCAGGCGTTTGTCCCTGCGTCGGCGTGGAGGAGATTGGCGGCAAAGAAACATCCTGCGGCGTGCTGCCTGCAGTCTGTTCAGCGGAGGTATTTCCCGGCGCCGGTTGGGCGCCGTTTGCCTGGTCAGCGGCATTGCCGGAGAGATCGATATTCTTCTCGCCAGACGCCGTTTGTGCGTCTGAAGACGGGGTGGAAGGCGCTTTCAGCGCGGAGCCAATACCGATGATCAGCAGCAACAGAACCAGCACGCCCACGCCCATCATCATGTACTGGCGGGAAGCGGGTTTACTGGCGGCTTTTTTACGCTTACGCGGACGGCGCTCTACGCGCTCCTCATCCACGAGTTCTTCATCATCGGAATCGTAATCTTCTTCCCTCTCTTGCTCATCAAGGCGTTCTTTACGCCCGCGTGCAGGACGGCGATCGTCAGCATCCAGATCAACATCATCAAAGTTGATCTGTGGTTCACCGCGTTCTGAAGATTGACGAGAACGACCAGTACGACGATCGCTGGGATCGGGTTTCAGCTCGTCTTCTGGTTTGAATTCATCCATTTAACACCCCACTCAAAGGCTAATGCTTACGACGTTGCAACTAACCTGAATCTAAATGGCCGATACGTGATCCGTATCAGTCCGTCCTTTCTTGTTGTTACGCTTGCTGGCAATCAGCGATAGCGTTAAGAACTACCTCGTGCGACACTCCGCCGCGTACTTCACTCTTCCCTATTGCCAGCGGAAGGACTAAGCGCATTTCTCCCGCCAACACTTTTTTATCACGCAGCATGTGCGGCAGGTAAGCCTGCGCAGACATCTCGCGCGGTCCGTGAACCGGCAAACCGGCACGTTTGAGTAACGTGATGATGCGCTGCGTATCGTCTGGCGCAAACTGCCCCAGACGTTCCGACGTGCGCGCCGCCATTACCATGCCTGCTGCGACCGCTTCACCATGTAACCAATTGCCATAACCCATTTCAGCTTCAATGGCATGACCGTACGTATGCCCAAGATTCAGTAAAGCACGTAAGCCGGTTTCGCGCTCGTCTGCGGCAACAACTTCGGCTTTCAGCTCACAACAACGACGAATACACCAGGCCATTGCCGGTCCATCCAGACGCAATAACGCATCCAGATTCTCCTCCAGCCAGTTAAAGAATTCGCCATCAAGAATAATGCCGTACTTGATCACTTCCGCCAGACCGGACGCCAGTTCGCGAGCAGGCAGTGTTTTCAGACAGTCGAGATCCACCACCACGGAGGCCGGCTGGTAAAACGCGCCAATCATGTTTTTGCCGAGGGGATGGTTTACTGCGGTTTTACCGCCAACGGAGGAGTCGACCTGCGACA
The DNA here is from genome assembly GCF_000981805.1 of Citrobacter amalonaticus Y19. Taxonomy (NCBI): domain Bacteria; kingdom Pseudomonadati; phylum Pseudomonadota; class Gammaproteobacteria; order Enterobacterales; family Enterobacteriaceae; genus Citrobacter; species Citrobacter amalonaticus. The sequence continues at coordinate 3,982,205 of NZ_CP011132.1, forward strand.
GAAGCGTCGTCGGGACCTGGATGAAGCGAACACCGCGCTGATAGCTGGCAGCGGCAAAACCGGTCAGGTCGCCAATGACACCGCCGCCAAGTGCGACCAGCGTCGTATCACGACCGTGCGGTTTTTGCAGTAAGGCGGTGAATACCGTATCCAGCACCGTCAGGCTCTTGTACTGCTCGCCGTCAGGCAGGATGACGCTATCAACGTTCACCCCCGCGTGTTCAAGTACGCTGCAAATCTTATCAAGATAAAGGGGAGCCAGGGTTTCGTTGGTGACCAACATAACCTGATCGCCCGATTTCAGCGGTAAGAATGAAGCTGGTTCGTTAAACAAACCAGCCGCGATGGTGATAGGGTAACTACGTTCCCCGAGAGTGACGGTAATCCTCTCCATGACGCGACATCCACCTTAATGACTTATACCCGCTTACCGAGTGTGTATTAAGCCAGAATCAGTTGCTTTCCAGCATATGAATAATCTGGTTTGCAACGACTTTGGCGCTCTGATCATCGGTACGAATGGTTACGTCGGCAATCTCTTCATACAGCGGATTGCGTTCGTCGGCCAACGCTTCCAGAACTTCACGAGGCGGTGCTTCTACCTGCAACAGCGGACGTTTTTTATCGCGCTGTGTACGCGCAAGTTGTTTTTCGATGGTCGTTTCGAGATACACCACGACGCCACGCGCGGAAAGACGATTACGGGTTTCACGCGATTTTACAGAGCCACCGCCGGTAGCCAGCACAATACCCTGTTTTTCCGTCAATTCGTTGATGACTTTCTCTTCACGATCGCGGAAGCCGTCTTCACCTTCTACGTCGAAGACCCAGCCCACATCAGCTCCGGTTCGTTTCTCAATCTCTTGATCAGAATCGTAAAATTCCATATTGAGTTGTTGAGCTAACTGGCGCCCAATAGTGCTTTTTCCGGCACCCATAGGCCCAACCAGAAAGATATTGCGTTTCTCTGCCATTTTTTCGGTACTACTAAGACTATTCGTTAATGATAAACCCGCGTCGCAGACACTGAGCGCAGCAGGACATGAACTGAAACCTCATAAGATATTGCGAGAGTCAGACTGAAAATTATCTCAATACTCAAGCAGGTTTGGCAACTGAATAAATCATCAAACCAGATTGTAGGCAATCCGAGTCGGCATTGCCGGACGGCGATGAGAAGTACCGACTCTCAAATCGGTACTCCTTGTATGCTAAATAGCTGCGTACGTCAAATCCCTGAAACGAGTTAAGTGCAAAAACAACGGTGTTTCATGCATAAATCATTCTGTCGAGACCAATCTGGGCGTAATAAATACCACCAGCTCGCGACGCTCACTTTCTTTCCCGTCATGACGAAAGAGTTGTCCAAACCAGGGGATGTCACCTAACAGCGGAATACTGTCTTTACCGGTTTTATTCTTGTTTGAAAAAATGCCGCCCAGCGCCAGCGTCTCTCCGCTTTTCACCTCGACCTGTGTTTCAATCTCCTGCTTATCGATTGCCAGTACTTCACCGTCTGCCTGTTGCAGCACCTGCCCCGGCATGTTCTGGCTGATGCGCAACTTCAGGCGGATCCGCCCCTTCGGTAAAACCGTCGGGGTGACTTCCATCCCAAGTACGGCTTCTTTAAATTCAACCGACGTTGCGCCGCTTTCGCCGCTGGAAACCTGATAGGGGATCTCACTCCCCTGCTTGATACTCGCAGGCTGTAGATGGGAAGCCAGCAGACGCGGGCTGGCGATAATGTCGAGCTGCTGCTGTTGCTCCAGCGCGGACAGTTCCAGATCCAGCAGCCGACCATTAATACGACCAATATTAAACCCGATGCGGGTGGTGGCATTTGCAACCGAGAGATCGCTGGCTATCGTCGTCACTTGTCCCACGGCACCGGTCTTCGTTGCATCTGCCAGCGTCCATTTCACCCCCAGCTCACGCAGGCTTTTTTCATTAATGGTCACGATATGCGCCGCCAGCTCAACCTGTTCTATCGGGAGGTCCATTTGCGCCACCCACTGTTCCATCAGTGCCAGCGTCGGCGGGTTGTCCCTGACCAGCAACCGGTTAGTACGCTTATCCACCGTAAGACTGCCTTTGGCACTCAACAGTTTGCCCCCCGCTTTCGCCAGTTCAGTGGCATCGGCGTAATGCAGGGCAATGTGCCGACTTTCCAGCGGTAAATTCGCCTGACGTCGTGCGATCTCCGCCTCCTGCCGCGCCGCCTCTTCGCTCTGCCAGCTCTCGGAATGCACATGCAAAACCGAGCCTTCCTGACGCAGTACCAGTCCGGCGCTCTTCACCACCGTCTGGAGCGCTAGTTTCCACGGGACGTCTGTCAGATGCAGTGACACCACGCCGCTGACGTCTGGCGATACCACGAGGTTTTTCCGCTCCTGTTCGGCCAGCGCCTGAAGTACCTGCGTGACGGGAACGTCATCCACCACCAGCGTCACGTTCTGCGTTTTTCCGGCCAGAGCCGACTGCAGGACGGCTATCAACGCCACCAGTATCCATTGCTTCATTAACCTCTCCTTGTCTTTGCCACTGCCACTGGGGCGGGTCACACTCTTTACCCGTGCTCACAGTCAACGTTAGGGCGGTGAGTTGCACGACTGTCCAGCCGTTATCCAGAACTTCATGATGCTCGACACGCCACCAGCGGTGCTGCCCGTCCTGCAACAGGCCAATGTTGCGCTCACCCCGGCTCACCATCCCCTGATATCGCCATTGGGCCAGTTCTGCGCCATGACAACGATCGTCTGGTTGGCGAAATGGATCGCGCATGCCGGTCAGCATCAGCAATGAAAAGGCCACCAGCAGCCCGTCCCTAACCCTCATGGAAAGACTCCAGAGTGAGCGTCAACACCCGTTCGTCATTTTCCGCCTTCAGCGAGAATCCACTCACTGACATGCCTCGCGTCGCCAGATAACCAAATAACGACACCACCGCCTCCCACGGCGCCTGCACCGCAAGTTCACCCCCCTGCGCCGACGGCTGCCAGTGCAGCAACTGCACATTCGGCACCTGAATCGAGAGGGGGGAAAACGGCGGCGTTTGCGGTGTCGATGAAACCTGCGACTCTGTCAGCGCGCCGGAGAGGTGATACAGCGTTGGCCTGATCTGGCGGTTCGCCGCCCGTTGCAGGTTAAGCGCATCATCGCCGTCCATTCCCGGAAAGTGCAGAAAAAACGTTGCGAGCGCACTTAGCGCAGCTACCCAACTTAACCAGCAGACAACGCGGGTGCGAGGCGAGAAGGCACACCAGACGTCAAAGAGAATGGTCATGCACTTCTCTCCATTTCAGCCGGTACTGAAACTGCCAGTACCCCTGCGCATCACGCAGGGTGGCACCGGTGTGGTTTATCTCAAACACCGGCGAGTCGCGCAGGGTGGTTTCCAGCGCACTGAGCGCAGAAAAGGTGAGCGCTTTTCCGCTGAGCGCCAGCGTGCTCTGCTGGTAGTCCATGCTGGTCAGCCAGACCTGCGCGGGTAAGCTTAACGCAAGGTTTTCCAGCGCCGACTGCCAGCGACGGGTCTGCTCTCGCAATCTGTCTCGTTGAATGGTCTGCTGCGCCTGACGTTGACGCACCTCTAGCCGGGGCTTCACGGTCGTCAGTGCTGTGGCGAGTTTCTGCTCCGCACGTAGTAAGACCCCATTCACCCGCCCGTCCATGCTGCGAACGGCGTATCCGCTCAGCATTAGCGCCAGCGCAATCGCTGCGGATGCGCTGAACAGCCCGCTCCACAAACGCAGACAGGCACCACGTCGCTGTTGTCGCCAGGGCAAAAAATTGACAGGGGATTGCATCAGCGCATTCCCCCCAACGCCAGTCCCAGCGCAACGGCGAAAGCGTGACCTTCCACGGGCACGGGAGGTTGACGAATTGAAACCGCCTGCCAGGGGTCAAACCCCTCTTTTGCGCAGAGCGCCACCTCTTCGGAGCGGAGGGAAAGCGCAGCGGCCAGGTCGTGAATATGGGTGATTTCTGTCAGCGACTTTCGTCCCCAGGCGTTACGCGTCGCCCACAACCACTGCGTGTCATCGCGCCACGCCAGGCAGGGCTGTTCCGGGGAAAGAAAAGGCAGCAGACGCTGCAAGGCGCAGGCATCCGGCGTGATCGCCGTGACGTCTATGCCAAGTGTTTTCGCCAGCGTCAACAGGCCTGAAATCTCTTTGTCCTGGGCGGCGGTAACCGTATAGGCCGGGACGAGCGCATCTTCACTATAATCAAATCGCAGTGCAGCCGATTCCATGTCCAGTTCACGCGCCATCGACCCGGTCAGCCAGGCGGTTTGTTCGCGCTCGCGAAGTGACATTGACGGGCGGGGAAAGCGTTTTTGCCGCGTCCGACTCGCGGGAAAAGAGAGGTGAATATGGTGGCGTTGCGGCAGCTCGCGACTCCACGGTTGTAACACCGCCACAAGCTGTTCGGCGTCGTGGAAATGCCCGTCGTTGATCGTCGGTTTCGCCAGCGGCAAACGCCACCAGCGCTGTAGATACCAGCCCGACGCGCCGCGAACAACGGCAACCGCCAGGACCTCCTGTGGCTGAATGTGCAGGCCGACTTGCCAGAATCTGAAAGCCATTGCTGATGATCTCCTTATCACCCGTCGCTCTCGCGGGTATATCAATGCGTCTGGCTTGCCTTTATACTACCGCGCGGTTGTTTATAAACTGCCCAAATGAAACTAAATGGGAAATCTCCGGTGAAGTTCGTAAAGTATTTATTGATCCTTGCAGTATGTTGCATCCTGCTGGGAGCAGGCTCGATTTATGGCCTCTATCGCTATATTGAGCCACAGTTACCTGACGTCGCGACGCTTAAAGATGTGCGTTTGCAGATCCCGATGCAGGTTTACAGCGCAGATGGCGAGCTCATCGCGCAATATGGTGAGAAACGTCGTATTCCGGTGACGCTCAGTCAGATCCCGCCGGAAATGGTTAAAGCCTTTATCGCCACAGAAGACAGTCGCTTCTATGAGCACCACGGCGTTGATCCGGTGGGGATCTTCCGTGCGGCCAGCGTCGCGCTGTTCTCCGGCCACGCCTCTCAGGGCGCGAGTACCATCACGCAGCAGCTTGCGAGAAACTTCTTCCTCAGCCCCGAACGCACGCTGATGCGTAAGATTAAGGAAGTGTTCCTGGCGATCCGCATTGAGCAACTGCTGAGCAAAGATGAGATCCTCGAACTCTACCTGAACAAGATCTATCTCGGTTACCGCGCCTATGGCGTCGGAGCGGCGGCACAGGTCTATTTCGGTAAATCCGTCGACCAGCTTGATCTGGGTGAGATCGCGGTGATTGCCGGGCTGCCGAAAGCGCCGTCCACCTTTAACCCGCTCTATTCGATGGACCGTGCGATCGCACGCCGCAACGTGGTGCTGTCGCGTATGCTGAGCGAAGGGTATATCACCCAGGCGCAGTATGATCAGGCGCGTAATGAGCCGATCGACGCCAACTATCATGCGCCAGAAATCGCCTTCTCCGCCCCGTATCTGTCAGAGATGGTGCGTCAGGAGATGTACAGCCGTTACGGCGAAAACGCCTATGAAGACGGTTATCGCATTTACACCACCATTACCCGCAAAGTGCAGCAGGCTGCGCAACAGGCGGTACGTAATAACGTGCTGGACTACGACATGCGCCACGGCTATCGCGGCCCGGCCAATGTGCTGTGGAAAGTGGGTGAAACCGCGTGGGACAGTAAGAAAATCACCGATACGCTGAAAGCGCTGCCAACCTACGGGCCGCTGTTGCCTGCGGTGATCACCAGTGCTAATCCGCAGGAAGCGACGGCGACGCTGGCAGATGGCACGTCGGTCTCTCTGCGAATGGATGGCATTCGTTGGGCGCGTCCTTATCGCTCAGATACCCAGCAGGGTCCGACGCCGCGTAAAGTGACTGACGCGGTACAGACCGGTCAGCAGATCTGGGTACGGAAGATGGGCGACGCCTGGTGGCTGGCGCAGGTCCCGGATGTGAACTCCGCGCTGGTCTCTATCAATCCGAAAAACGGGGCCGTGCTGGCGCTGGTCGGCGGCTTTGACTTTAATCAGAGCAAGTTCAACCGTGCCACCCAGGCACTGCGTCAGGTCGGTTCTAACATTAAGCCGTTCCTCTACACCGCCGCGATGGATAAAGGTCTGACGCTGGCGAGCATGCTGAACGACGTGCCCATCTCCCGCTGGGATGCCGGTGCCGGTTCCGACTGGCGTCCGAAGAACTCGCCACCGCAGTACGCCGGTCCGATTCGTTTACGTCAGGGGCTGGGTGAATCGAAAAACGTGGTGATGGTACGCGCCATGCGAGCAATGGGCGTGGACTACGCGGCGGAATATCTGCAACGTTTCGGCTTCCCGGCACAAAACATTGTGCACACCGAATCCCTGGCGCTGGGCTCCGCGTCCTTTACCCCGTTACAGGTGGCGCGCGGTTATGCGGTGATGTCGAACGGTGGCTTCCTGGTCGACCCGTATTTCATCAGCAAGATTGAAACAGACCAGAACGGCGTGATTTTCGAAGCGAAGCCGAAGATTGCCTGTCCGGAATGCGATATCCCGGTGATTTACGGTGATACGCAGAAATCCAACGTTCTGGAAAACAGCAATGTGGAAGATGTCGCCATTTCTGGTGAACAGCAAAACGCTGCCGTGCCAATGCCCAAACTGGAGCAGGCAAATCAGGCGTTAGTGGCACAAACCGGGGCGCAAGAGTATGCACCGCATGTGATCAACACGCCGCTGGCCTTCCTGATTAAAAGCGCGTTGAACACCAACATTTTCGGCGAATCCGGCTGGATGGGCACCGGTTGGCGTGCGGGTCGCGATCTGAATCGACATGATATCGGCGGAAAAACCGGAACGACCAACAGCTCGAAAGACGCCTGGTTCTCCGGCTACGGTCCGGGGGTAGTCACCTCCGTGTGGATTGGGTTTGACGATCACCGCCGTGATCTGGGACGCACCACCGCCTCTGGCGCGATCAAAGATCAGATCTCCGGCTACGAAGGCGGCGCGAAGAGTGCGCAACCCGCATGGGATGCCTACATGAAAGCGGTGCTGGAAGGGGTTCCTGAAGAGCCGCTGACACCGCCACCGGGTATCGTCACGGTCAATATCGATCGCAGTACCGGGCAACTGGCGAATGGCGGTAACAGCCGTGCAGAATATTTCATCGAAGGCACCCAGCCGACACAGCAGGCGGTGCATGAGGTGGGGACGGCCATCATTGACGGTGGCGAGACACACGAACTGTTCTAAATAAAAAAGGCGCTGCGGCGCCTTTTTTACTGCTGGTATTATCGCCGGATGGCGGCTACGCCTTATCCGGCCTACACCGCTATTTGCCCTACAACCGTCCCTGCCCTTTCAACCATTCACGCACGAGGAACAATGCGCTCACGTTTCGCGCTTCGGTGAAATCGGGGTCTTCCAGCAAATCCATCAGATGCGCCAGCGGCCAGCGCACCTGTGGCAGCGGCTCTGGCTCATCGCCTTCCAGCGACTCGGGATAAAGATCTTCAGCCACCACAATATTCATCTTGCTGGAGAAGTAAGACGGCGCCATGCTGAGTTTTTTCAAAAAGGTCAGATCGTTTGCCCCAAAGCCGACCTCTTCTTTCAGTTCCCGGTTCGCCGCTTCAAACACGCTTTCGCCGGGGTCGATCAACCCTTTGGAAAAGCCCAGCTCATAGGACTCCGTTCCCACTGCGTATTCACGAATCAGGATCAGATTACCGTCGACAATCGGCACAATCATTACCGCTTCACGGGTAGAGGGACGCATCCGCTCATAGACGCGACGCACGCCGTTGCTGAATTCGAGGTCCACGCTTTCAACACTAAATAGCCGCGACTGCGCGACCGTTTCGACGTTCAGAATGGTGGGTTTTTGTAATGATTTGCTCATCGTGAGAATCTATGCCGTGAAATCAGTCGTTATTGTGCGATACGCAACACGGTTTCGGCAATGCGAATTGCCGGTTATTTACATTTATGTAACCTAATAAAAATAAAATTCCTATTTCAAATTAAAAGTCAATAGGTTGAAATAGGTCCAGGAATTTGCTGATATTCCGCTTTTGCAGGTTTTGCTATCATCTGCATTCACTGGGATGCGCTGAAAAATGCTCAAGTTCAACTCCATGCTTGCCGATAGCCAACCACGGAATCACGTTTATTGTGACAGGGTGCGACTGACCACGCCTGACAGATTAAGTAAGATGGGGAAAGCATGAGCACCATTGTGATTTTTTTAGCGGCGTTGCTGGTCTGCTCATTGCTGACCTGGTGGCGACTTAACGTCCGGGCCAGACGGCGTAAACTGCCGTGGACGACCGCGTTCTCAGAGGCGGCGACGCGCAAGCTCACGCCGGAAGAGCGCAGCGCCGTTGAAAATTATCTTGAAAGCCTGAGTCAAATCCAGCGGGTGCCCGGTCCGACGGGTGCCAGCGCGGCACCGGTTTCCCTGACGCTGAATGCTGAAAGCAATAGCGTCATCATTCTGACCCACTCAATCACTCGCTACGGCATCACCACAGACGATCCGAATAAGTGGCGCTACTACCTCGATTCCGTTGAGGTTCACCTGCCGCCATTCTGGGAACAGTACATTAATGATGAAAACAGCGTTGAACTGATCCACACCGACACGCTGCCGCTGGTGATCTCACTGAATGGTCACTCCCTGCAAGAGTATATGCAGGAGGCGCGCGGTTACGCGCTGCAGCCTACCACGTCCACACAGGCGTCGATTCGCGGTGAAGAAAGCGAGCAGATTGAGCTGTTGAATATTCGTCAGGAGACGCATGAAGAGTATGCGCTCAGTCGCCCGGCCGGTTTTCGCGAAGCGCTGCTGATCGTCGCCGCCTTCCTGTTGTTCTTTTTCTGTCTGGTGACGCCGGACGTCTTTGTACCGTGGATGGTGGGTGGAGCCGTGCTGTTGCTGGCAGCAGGATTGTGGGGGCTATTCGCTCCGCCGTCGAAAACGGCGCTGCGTGAAATTCACTGTCTGCGTGGAACGCCGCGCCGCTGGGGACTGTTTGGCGAAAATGACCAGGAGCAGATAAACAATATCTCGCTGGGGATTATCGACCTGGTTTATCCCACTCACTGGCAGCCTTACATCGCGCAGGATCTCGGTCAGCAAACGGATATTGATATTTATCTCGATCGCCACGTTGTGCGTCAGGGACGGTTTTTATCCCTGCATGACGAGGTGAGAAACTTCCCGCTGCAACACTGGGTGCGCAGCACGATTATCGCCGGAGGTTCACTGCTGGTGCTGGTCATGCTGCTGTTCTGGATCCCGCTCGATATGCCGATTAAGTTCACGCTGTCGTGGATGAAGGGCGCACAAACCATCGAAGCGACCAGCGTAAAACAGCTCGAACAATCAGGTGTACGCGTCGGCGACACGCTGAACCTTCGCGGTACGGGCATGTGTAATATTCATGCGCAGGGCACCTGGAGCGCACAAACCAGTTCACCGTTTATGCCGTTTGACTGCTCGCAAATCATCTGGAATGACGCCCCCGCGCTGCCGTTGCCGGAATCCGATCTGGTGAACAAAGCCACCGCGCTCTCGCAGGCCGTTAACCGTCAGTTGCATCCAAAGCCGGAAGAGGACTCCCGCGTCAGTGCCGCCTTGCGTTCCGCCATTCAGAAGTCTGGCATGGTGTTGTTAGATGACTTTGGCGATATCGTCCTGAAAACTGCTGATTTGTGCGCGGCAGAAGATGAATGCGTACGCCTCAAAAATGCGCTGGTCAACCTGGGGAACAGCAAAGACTGGAGTGCGCTGGTGAAACGTGCCAACGCAGGCAAACTGGACGGCGTTAACGTTCTGCTGCGTCCTGTCAGCGCAGAATCGCTCGACAATCTGGTCACCACCTCGACCGCGCCCTTTATTACCCGCGAAACGGCCCGCGCCGCCCAGTCGTTGAACAGCCCCGCCCCCGGTGGATTCCTGATCGTCAGCGATGAAGGCAGCGATCTGGTCGATCAACCCTGGCCGACCGTATCGCTGTATGACTACCCGGCGCAGGAGCAGTGGAGTGCCTTCCAGCGACTGGCGCAAATGTTGATGAACACGCCGTTTAGCGCCGAAGGGATTGTTACCAATATTTATACTGACGCCAATGGCACACAGCATATCGGCCTGCATCGCATTCCCGATCGTTCCGGTTTGTGGCGTTACCTCGGCACCACGCTGCTGATGCTGACGATGCTGGCCTGCGCACTCTATAATGGCGTACAGGCCTTCCGCCGCTATCAGCGCCATCGCACCCGTCTGATGGAGATTCAGCAGTACTATGAAAGCTGCCTGAATCCGAAGCTCATCAGCTCTCCGGAAAGCCTCATCTGATAACATGTCTGCGGCACCGGGTGTGCTACCCTGTGCCGCATCGCGTTTTATTCTGGAGAGTTCCCATGCATATTGATATTGCCTGGCAGAACGTGGATACCGTTCTGTTAGACATGGACGGCACGCTGCTCGATCTGGCGTTTGATAACTACTTCTGGCAAAAACTGGTGCCTGAAACCTATGGGGCACAGAACGGGATCTCACCACAGGAAGCGCAGGATCGTATCCGTCAGGAATATCATGCCGTGCAGCATACGCTAAACTGGTACTGTCTTGATTACTGGAGCGATCGTCTGGGTCTGGATATCTGCGCGATGACCACGGCAATGGGGCCGCGTGCCGTGTTGCGTGATGATACGGTCCCCTTTTTAGATGCGCTAAAAGCCTGCGGCAAGCGGCGGATTCTGCTCACTAACGCGCATCCGCATAATCTGGCCGTGAAGCTGGAGCATACCGGTCTGGCCTCGCACCTTGATTTATTACTTTCTACCCACACATTTGGATATCCCAAAGAGGATCAGCGGTTATGGCGCGCCGTGGCGGAAGAGACGGGAATGCGTGCAGAGAAAACGCTGTTTATCGACGACAGCGAACCCATTCTCGACGCTGCCGCGAAGTTTGGTATTCGTTATTGCCTCGGCGTGACTAACCCCGACTCTGGCGTTGCGGAAAAACAGTATGCGCGCCATCCGTCACTGAATGACTACCGTCGACTGATCCCCTCACTGATGTGAAGGAGACGCCATGAAAGAGAAGCCCTCTGTTGAGGTCAGACTGGATAAATGGCTGTGGGCTGCGCGGTTTTATAAAACCCGCGCGCTGGCCCGCGAAATGGTGGACGGCGGAAAAGTTCACTACAACGGACAGCGCAGCAAGCCGAGCAAGATCGTCGAACTGAACGCCACGCTAACGCTGCGTCAGGGCAATGACGAGCGCACGGTGGTGATCAAAGCGATCACCGAGCAGCGTCGCCCGGCCAGCGAAGCCGTCACTCTCTATGAAGAGACGACGGAAAGCGTAGCAAAACGCGAAAAAATGGCGCTGGCACGTAAGCTTAACGCCCTGACCATGCCGCACCCGGACAGGCGACCGGACAAAAAAGAACGCCGCGACCTGTTACGATTTAAACACGGCGACAGTGAGTAACTGTCACCCGCAAGAGAGATGATTATGCCGCAACATGACCAATTACACCGCTATCTGTTTGAAAACTTTGCCGTGCGCGGCGAGCTGGTAACCGTATCGGAAACCCTGCAACAGATCCTCGAAAACCATACGTATCCGCAGCCCGTGAAAACCGTGCTGGCTGAGTTGCTGGTCGCCACCAGCCTGCTCACGGCGACGCTGAAGTTCGCCGGTGACATTACCGTTCAGCTCCAGGGTGATGGTCCGCTGAGCCTTGCGGTGATCAACGGCAACAACAATCAGCAGATGCGCGGCGTGGCGCGTGTTCAGGGCGAGATCCCGGAAGATGCAGACCTGAAAACTCTGGTCGGTAATGGTTATCTGGTGATTACCATTACGCCGGAAGAAGGCGAACGTTATCAGGGCGTTGTCGGACTGGAAGGCGATACGCTGGCGGCATGTCTGGAAGATTACTTCATGCGTTCAGAGCAGTTACCGACCCGTCTGTTCATTCGTACTGGCGAAGTCGACGGGAAAGCCGCTGCGGGCGGGATGCTGCTGCAGGTGATGCCGGCACAAGATGCGCAGACGGATGACTTTACTCATCTGGCCACGCTGACCGAAACCATCAAGTCTGAAGAGTTGCTGACCCTGCCAGCCAACGAGGTGCTGTGGCGTCTGTATCACGAAGAAGAGGTCACCCTGTACGATCCGCAGGACGTTGAGTTCAAATGCACCTGCTCACGCGAGCGCTGTGCCGGCGCGCTGAAAACGTTACCGGACGAAGAAGTGGACAGCATTCTGGCGGAAGAAGGCGAAATCGATATGCATTGCGACTACTGTGGGAGTCACTACCTGTTCAATGCCATGGATATTGCCGAGATCCGCAATAACGCCTCCCCTGCCGATCCGCAGGTTCACTGATCGACATCCTGAACCGGTCGGACGACGCAATGCGTCTCCGACCGTCCGCACAATATTCCGCACTTTTTGCTAAAATTTTCTTTCGTGGTGAATCGATATTTTGCATGTAAGCGTTTTGTTAATTTTCCACATGAATGCGATTACACTCACAACATCCCCGTGAAAAATACTAATTTTTAACCTTTTGGGAACATTTTCCACAACTAAAAAATCATTCCTGCCATAATAAGCCCCGCTTCGTGACTGGAGTCACAGAGTTTTCAGTCAATCGTGATTTTGTCCAGATAAGTAAATCTATGAGCCTTGTCGCGGTTAACACCCCAAAAAAGACCTTATTATTTCAGGTAATACATATTGGCTAAGGAGCAGTGATATGCGCGTGAAACGATTAACCCCGCAAGATCTCAAGGCTTATGGTATCAGCGACGTTCAGGATATCGTTTACAACCCAAGCTATGAAACCCTTTACCAGGAAGAGCTAGACCCAAGCCTGGAAGGTTACGAGCGTGGTGTGTTGACGAACCTGGGTGCCGTTGCAGTTGATACCGGTATTTTCACCGGACGTTCGCCGAAGGATAAGTACATTGTTCGTGATGACACCACGCGTGACACGCTGTGGTGGTCTGACAAAGGAAAAGGCAAGAACGACAACAAACCGCTGTCCCAGGAAACCTGGCAGCACCTGAAAGGGCTAGTGACCAAACAACTTTCCGGTAAACGTCTGTTTATCGTTGACGCTTTCTGTGGCGCGAACGCCGACACCCGCCTTTCTGTCCGCTTCATTACTGAAGTGGCGTGGCAGGCTCATTTCGTGAAGAACATGTTTATTCGCCCGAGCGATGACGAACTGGAAGGTTTTGAACCTGACTTTATCGTGATGAACGGCGCGAAATGCACGAACCCACAGTGGAAAGAGCAGGGTCTGAACTCCGAAAACTTCGTCGCTTTCAACCTGACCGAGCGTATCCAGTTGATTGGTGGTACCTGGTACGGCGGCGAAATGAAGAAAGGTATGTTCTCGGTGATGAACTATCTGCTGCCGTTGAAGGGCATTGCATCAATGCACTGTTCTGCCAACGTGGGTGAGAAAGGCGACGTTGCTGTGTTCTTCGGTCTTTCCGGCACCGGAAAAACCACCCTCTCCACCGATCCGAAACGTCGTCTGATCGGCGATGACGAGCACGGCTGGGACGATGACGGCGTGTTCAACTTTGAAGGCGGCTGCTACGCAAAAACGATCAAGCTGTCGAAAGAAGCGGAACCGGAAATCTATAACGCCATCCGTCGTGATGCGCTGTTAGAAAACGTCACCGTTCGCGGCGATGGGACTATCGATTTTGATGACGGTTCGAAAACCGAGAACACTCGCGTTTCTTATCCTATCTACCACATCGAAAACATCGTTAAGCCGGTTTCCAAAGCCGGTCATGCCACGAAGGTGATCTTCCTGACCGCAGACGCCTTTGGCGTGCTGCCGCCGGTTTCTCGCCTGACAGCCAACCAGACGCAGTACCACTTCCTGTCTGGCTTCACGGCCAAACTGGCCGGTACTGAGCGCGGTGTCACCGAGCCAACGCCAACCTTCTCCGCCTGCTTCGGCGCAGCATTCCTGTCGCTGCACCCGACGCAGTATGCAGAAGTCCTGGTGAAACGTATGCAGGCCGCAGGTGCACAGGCTTACCTGGTCAACACCGGCTGGAACGGTACGGGCAAACGTATCTCCATCAAAGATACCCGCGCCATTATCGACGCCATCCTGAACGGTTCTCTGGACGATGCGGAAACCTTCAATCTGCCGATGTTTGATCTGGCGATCCCGACCGAGTTGCCGGGTGTGGATACTCATATCCTCGACCCGCGTAACACCTACGGCTCTCCTGAACAGTGGCAGGAAAAAGCCAACGCACTGGCGAAACTGTTCATTGAGAACTTCGAGAAATACACGGATACGCCAGCAGGCGAAGCGCTGGTCAGCGCCGGACCGAAGCTGTAAGTCGAATGAGCCGGATGGCGGCATAAGGCCTGGCGCAACACAAACGTAGGCCTGATAAGCGCAGCGCCATCAGGCGATTCAGAAAAACAAAGGGAGGCATTTCGCCTCCCTTTTTTTACGTCTCTTTTGTGGTTCCCTGGACGCGAACCACAGGAACCGGTAGCCAGGCGCGGATGGAGAGCCCACCCCGCTCACTGGTACCAATTTCCAGCATGCCGTTATGGGCATCGATGATACGCTGCACAATCGCCAACCCTAACCCGGTACCGCTGGTGCTGCGCGCGCTGTCCCCGCGCACAAACGGCTGGAACAGGTGTTTACGCTGTTCAGGCTTAATGCCGGGGCCATCATCCTCCACCTGGAACCACGCACGATGAGGTTCTGTCCCGCTGCTGACTTTGATCCATCCGTTGCCATAACGCGCCGCGTTAACCACCATGTTGGCTACTGCGCGCTTGATGGACAGCGGGTGCATTTTCACCTGAATGCTGCCCGGCTGTAGCGCCGTGTCAATTTCACGCTCATAGCCGCTTTCTGCCGCCACCACTTCACCCAGCACAGCGTTAAGATCGGCCATCTCCATCGGCATCTCCTGTCCGGTACGCAGATAGTCGATGAACTGCTCAATGATCGCGTTGCACTCTTCAATATCTTTGTTGATAGACTCCGCCAGATAACCGTCCTCTTCGCCCATCATCTCCGTCGCCAGACGAATGCGCGTCAGCGGCGTACGAAGATCGTGACTGACCCCTGCCATCAGCAGCGTTCGGTCATCCGCCAACTGCTTCACCCCGGCCGCCATATGGTTGAAGGCTCGGGTCACCGAGCGCACCTCAGACGCGCCATACTCACGCAGCGGCGGCGGAATAATGCCTTTCCCCACCTGCAACGCGGCATGTTCAAGATCCACAAGGGGTCGGTTTTGTATACGAATAAACAGCCACGCCCCCCCTATCGCCAGAAGCATAATGGCCAGCGTATAGCGGAACAGCGGGGAGAAGTCGCCCTGATGAATTTCCGTTAACGGAACACGTACCCAGATATTGGGCGACAGCCAGGTTTTCAGCCAGACGACCGGCGAGCTTTTGTTGACCTCAACGCGCACTTCCGTCGGGCCGCCCAGCTGCTGCGCCATCTGATGGCTTAAGAATTCATAGTGTTGCGCCCAACGTAGCCCAGCCTCTTCGGCGGCTTCGTTGGAATAGAGAGAAATCCCCAACTCACGGTAAATTTCCCGACGAAAAGCGGGAGGCACCACCAGTTGCGTGCCGTCCTCCAGTTGCAGTTTATCGGTCATCAGCATACGCACTTCGTAGGCCAGGACCTTATTAAACTGCTGGAGACTCGGCAGAATCGCAAAGTTCAGCACCACCAGATAGGTCGTCACCAGGCTGACAAACAGCAGAGTGACGATGAGCAACAGCGTGCGGGCGAATGAACTTCGTGGCGAGAAGCGCATTCGCCTCATGCTTTAGAACCGTCCGGCACGAAGACGTAGCCCAGACCCCATACGGTCTGAATGTAACGCGGATGCGCGGGATCTTCTTCGACCATACGACGCAGACGGGAAATCTGTACGTCGATGGAACGTTCCATCGCGGAATACTCACGGCCACGCGCCAGGTTCATCAGCTTGTCACGGGACAACGGCTCACGCGGATGGCTTACCAGCGCTTTCAGCACGGCAAATTCACCACTGGTGAGCGGCATCGGCTCATCTTCGCGGAACATTTCACGCGTTCCGAGGTTCAGTTTGAACTTACCAAAGGCAATGACGGCCTCTTCCTGAGAAGGCGCGCCCGGCAGTTCATTCGCCTGACGACGCAGCACCGCGCGAATACGCGCCAGCAGCTCGCGTGGGTTAAACGGTTTCGGGATATAGTCATCGGCGCCGATTTCCAGGCCGACAATGCGGTCAACTTCTTCCCCTTTCGCCGTGACCATGATGATCGGCATCGGGTTACTTTGGCTGCGCAGACGACGGCAAATAGACAGGCCATCTTCACCCGGCAGCATCAGATCCAGTACCATAAGGTGGAAAGATTCACGGGTTAGCAAACGATCCATTTGCTCGGCGTTAGCGACGCTTCGAACCTGGAAGCCCTGCTCAGTCAGATAACGCTCCAGCAGCGCGCGCAGGCGCATGTCGTCATCGACCACCAGAATTTTATAGTTCTCTTGCATTGTTTGTACTCCCAAAGGTTCGCAACAATTGAAGGTATGTATTCTTAAAAAAGCTTACGTTCGCCACCAGCGAATTCTGGTATGAATTCCAGGCTAAATTGTTACAAAGCATATTTAACAGCAGCTTAAGTATACAATGAAACGCGCAGCGCATTATTTATTCTGTTAGCAGGGTGACGTAATACGAATTGTGCGTATCGTCACAGACTTAAAGGTAATCAATAAGATGAAAACGCCTCTGATCACCCGGGAAGGGTATGAAAAACTCAAAAGCGAGCTCAATTACCTCTGGCGTGAAGAACGCCCGGAAGTCACAAAGAAGGTGACCTGGGCGGCGAGTCTGGGTGACCGCAGCGAGAATGCCGACTACCAGTATAATAAAAAGCGGCTACGTGAGATCGACCGACGCGTCCGTTATCTGACCAAATGCATGGAGAATTTGAAGATTGTCGATTACTCCCCGCAGCAGGAAGGCAAAGTGTTTTTCGGCGCATGGGTAGAAATTGAGAATGACGATGGCGACATCCGCCGTTTTCGGATTGTCGGCTACGATGAAATTTTCGGCCGCAAAGATTACATCTCCATCGACTCGCCGATGGCGCGCGCGCTACTGAAAAAAGAGGTCGGCGATCTCGCAGTGGTCAACACGCCAGGTGGGGAAGCGAGCTGGTACGTGAACGCGATCGAATACATAAAATGAGCAGGAACAATCCGAAGCCCCGCTCTATGGCTGGCGTTTTTGCCCGTCAATCCGTATAACTGTTCCCTGATTTTTTACTCAGTAGATGAAGCCAATCCATGATGAATGATTCTTTCTGCCGCATTATTGCGGGTGAAATTCAGGCCCGGGCTGACCAGGTCACCGCGGCCGTTCGCCTGCTTGACGAAGGGAACACCGTGCCGTTTATCGCACGTTACCGTAAGGAAATCACCGGCGGTCTGGACGATACGCAACTGCGTAATCTGGAGACCCGACTGGGCTATTTGCGTGAACTGGAAGAGCGCCGTCAGGCCATTCTCAAGTCCATTTCCGAGCAAGGCAAACTGACCGATGAGCTGGCCAACGCCATCAACGGCACGTTAAGTAAGACCGAGCTCGAAGACCTTTATCTCCCGTATAAACCCAAACGCCGCACCCGTGGACAGATAGCGATTGAAGCCGGTCTCGAACCGCTGGCCGACCTGCTGTGGAACGAGCCGTCACACGATCCGGAAACCGAAGCCGCCAAATTTATCAACGCTGACAACGGCGTGGCGGACACGAAAGCCGCCCTCGATGGCGCGCGCTATATCCTGATGGAACGCTTTGCAGAAGACGCCGCGCTGCTGGCGAAGGTGCGTGAGTATTTGTGGAAAAATGCCCATCTGGTTGCCAGCGTGATCGGCGGCAAGGAAGAAGAAGGCGCGAAGTTCCGCGACTACTTCGATCATCATGAGCCGATCGCATCCGTGCCTTCTCACCGTGCACTGGCAATGTTCCGGGGTCGTAATGAAGGCGTGTTGCAGCTTTCGCTGAATGCCGATCCGCAGTTTGATGAGCCGCCGAAAGAGAGCCACTGCGAACAGATCATTATGGATCACCTCGGCCTGCGCCTGAACAACGCGCCGGCTGACAGCTGGCGTAAAGGCGTGGTGAGCTGGACCTGGCGTATCAAGGTGTTGATGCACCTCGAAACAGAGCTGATGGGAACCGTCCGCGAACGCGCGGAAGACGAAGCGATCAACGTATTCGCCCGTAACCTGCACGACCTGCTGATGGCGGCACCGGCGGGTCTGCGCGCCACCATGGGCCTCGATCCGGGTTTGCGTACCGGCGTGAAGGTTGCGGTGGTGGATGGCACCGGTAAGCTGGTCGCCACTGATACCATCTATCCCCACACCGGTCAGGCAGCGAAAGCGGCCATGGTGGTGGCGGCGTTATGTGAAAAGTACAACGTGGAGCTGGTGGCGATTGGTAACGGCACCGCCTCGCGCGAAACCGAGCGATTCTTCCTCGACGTACAAAAGCAGTTCCCGAAAGTGACCGCGCAGAAAGTGATCGTCAGCGAAGCCGGGGCGTCAGTCTATTCCGCGTCGGAACTGGCGGCTCTGGAGTTCCCGGACCTCGACGTCTCACTACGTGGCGCGGTCTCCATTGCGCGCCGTTTGCAGGATCCGCTTGCTGAGCTGGTGAAAATCGATCCGAAATCGATCGGGGTGGGTCAGTATCAGCATGATGTCAGCCAGACGCAGTTAGCCCGTAAGCTGGATGCGGTGGTGGAAGACTGCGTGAACGCCGTCGGCGTTGACCTGAACACGGCGTCAGTTCCGCTGTTAACTCGCGTGGCCGGTCTGACCCGCATGATGGCGCAGAATATCGTGTCCTGGCGCGATGAGAACGGTCAGTTCCAGAATCGTCAGCAACTGCTGAAAGTCAGCCGTCTGGGGCCGAAAGCCTTCGAACAATGTGCGGGCTTCCTGCGTATTAACCACGGCGATAACCCGCTGGATGCTTCCACGGTTCACCCGGAAGCGTATCCGGTCGTAGAACGTATTCTGGCGGCGACGCAACAGGCCCTGAAAGACCTGATGGGCAACAGCAGCGAACTGCGCAATCTGAAAGCCGTCGACTTCACCGACGACAAGTTTGGTGTCCCGACCGTCAGTGACATCATCAAAGAGCTGGAGAAACCGGGGCGCGATCCGCGTCCGGAGTTCAAAACCGCGCAGTTTGCCGATGGTGTGGAAACCATGAACGATCTGCAGCCGGGGATGATTCTCGAAGGCGCGGTCACCAACGTCACCAACTTTGGCGCGTTTGTGGATATCGGCGTTCACCAGGATGGTCTGGTCCACATCTCATCGCTGTCGAACAAGTTCGTCGACGATCCGCACACCGTGGTGAAAGCAGGCGATATCGTGAAGGTGAAAGTGCTGGAAGTTGACCTGCAGCGTAAACGTATTGCCCTGACGATGCGCCTGGACGAACAGCCGGGTGAAACCCATGCCCGTCGCGGCGGCGGCGGAAACGACCGTCCGGCAGCGAAAGCGGCAAAACCGCGTGGTCGTGAAGCGCAACCCGCAGGCAACAGCGCGATGATGGATGCGCTGGCGGCAGCAATGGGTAAAAAACGTTAAGTCTGGATGAAGCGCCGGATGGCGGTGGAAACACCGTATCCGGCATATTTACACGGTTCGCTCTCACTACCTCACTCTATTTTTCACCTCATTAACAGATGAAACCTTAATTAAACATTAACAACCTTAATTTATTAAGAATTCAAATCATTTCACCTGGCGGTTATTATTTTTGAGCCATATCAAAAATGACGCAGATTATTATTCAAACCAACATTCCGTCACATTTAATCGGTTGAAGATAAAAACCATTCTCATTATCATTGTATTGTAGAATATTTAGTCTTTCCTTCGTTGGCTAATCATCTGGTCTCATGCCGCGCCACTTTGCCCCATGAGGTAAACATCCAGTTAGTAAGAAACAAGTAGGTTCTTATGCAATTTACTCCAGATACTGCGTGGAAAATTACCGGCTTTGCCCGCGAAATAAGTCCTGCATACCGTCAGAAACTGCTTTCCCTCGGCATGCTTCCGGGTTCTTCATTTAACGTGGTGCGCGTCGCTCCTTTAGGCGATCCCGTTCATATTGAAACACGTCGCGTTAGCCTGGTATTGCGTAAAAAAGACCTGGCATTATTAGAAGTGGAAGCGGTTTCCTGTTAATACAGTGAGTCTATAACGATGAAAAAATTAACCATTGGCTTAATTGGCAATCCAAATTCCGGCAAGACGACTCTGTTTAACCAACTGACCGGCGCCCGACAACGCGTAGGCAACTGGGCCGGGGTCACCGTGGAACGTAAAGAGGGACAATTCTCAACCACGGACCATCAGGTCACGCTGGTCGATCTGCCCGGCACGTATTCGCTCACCACCATCTCTTCACAAACCTCTCTGGATGAGCAGATTGCCTGCCACTACATTCTGAGCGGCGACGCCGACCTGTTAATTAACGTGGTAGATGCCTCAAACCTTGAGCGTAACCTTTATCTGACGCTGCAACTGCTTGAGCTGGGCATTCCCTGCATTGTCGCACTCAACATGCTCGACATTGCGGAAAAACAGCAAATCCGGATTGATATCGACGCCCTTTCAACCCGTCTTGGCTGTCCGGTAGTCCCGCTGGTTTCCACTCGCGGACGCGGTATCGAAGCGCTGAAGCTGGCGATTGACCGCCACAGTAAAAATGAAAACGTCGAACTGGTGCATTACGCCCGGCCGCTGCTGCGTGAGGCCGATAAACTGGCGAACGCAATGGCAAAAGAGATGCCAGCACAACAGCGTCGCTGGCTCGGTCTGCAAATGCTGGAAGGGGATATCTACAGCCGGGCATACGCTGGTGATGCCGCGGCGCAGCTGGAGATGTCGCTGGCGCATCTGAGCGATGAAATGGACGACCCGGCGCTGCATATCGCCGATGCGCGCTACCAGTGCATTGCGGCGATCTGCGACGTGGTGAGCAACACCCTGACGGCAGAGCCCAGCCGCTTTACCACGGCGGTGGACAGAATCATCCTCAACCGTTTTCTCGGTCTGCCAATCTTCCTGTTTGTGATGTACCTGATGTTCCTGCTTGCCATTAACATTGGCGGCGCGCTGGCTCCGATTTTTGATGCTGGCTCTGTGGCGATCTTTATTCACGGTATTCAGTGGATTGGCTATACCCTCCATTTCCCGGACTGGTTGACCATCTTCCTCGCACAAGGGCTTGGCGGTGGGATTAATACCGTTCTGCCGCTGGTCCCGCAGATCGGCATGATGTACCTGTTCCTCTCGTTCCTCGAAGACTCCGGTTACATGGCGCGAGCGGCGTTTGTGATGGACCGTCTGATGCAGGCGCTGGGTCTGCCGGGTAAATCGTTCGTCCCGCTGATTGTCGGCTTCGGCTGCAACGTACCGTCGGTGATGGGGGCTCGTACCCTGGATGCGCCACGCGAGCGTCTGATGACGATTATGATGGCGCCGTTCATGTCCTGTGGCGCGCGACTGGCAATTTTCGCCGTGTTTGCTGCGGCCTTCTTCGGGCAAAATGGCGCACTGGCGGTTTTCTCGCTGTACGTGCTGGGCATTGTGATGGCGGTACTCACCGGTCTGATGCTCAAACACACCATCATGCGTGGCGAAGCTTCTCCGTTTGTCATGGAGCTTCCGGTTTATCACGTCCCACATATCAAGAGTCTGATTATCCAGACCTGGCAGCGCCTGAAAGGATTTGTGCTGCGTGCCGGTAAAGTGATCGTCATCGTCAGCATCTTCCTGAGCGCGTTTAACAGCTTCTCGCTGAGCGGCAAGATTGTCGATAACATCAACGACTCCGCGCTGGCCTCCGTCAGCCGCGTCATCACCCCTATCTTCAAGCCGATCGGCGTGCATGAAGACAACTGGCAGGCAACGGTCGGATTGTTCACGGGCGCGATGGCAAAAGAAGTGGTGGTCGGCACGCTCAACACGCTCTATACCGCGGAAAATATTCAGGATGAGGCGTTTAATCCGGCTGAATTTAATCTGGGTGATGAACTGCTGAGCGCGCTGGATGAAACCTGGCAGAGCCTGAAAGACACCTTTAGCCTGAGCGTGCTGGCGAACCCTATCGAAGCCAGCAAAGGCGACGGCGAAATGGCGACCGGCGCAATGGGCGTAATGGATGCGAAATTTGGCAGCGCGGCAGCAGCCTACAGCTACCTGATTTTCGTCCTGCTGTACGTTCCGTGCATCTCGGTAATGGGGGCAATTGCCCGTGAATCCAGCCGCGGCTGGATGGGTTTCTCCATCCTGTGGGGTCTGAACATCGCCTACTCGCTGTCGACCGTGTTCTACCAGGTTGCCAGCTACAGCGAGCACCCGCGCTACAGTCTGGTCTGCATCCTGGCCGTGATCCTGTTTAACGTTGTGGTACTGGGGCTGTTGCGCCGGGCGCGGAGCCGGGTGAATGTCAACCTGCTGGCAACGCGGAAAAATGCCAGCGACTGCTGTGCCAGCGCGACCACCGGCGATTGCCACTAAGGTGTCACAATGGCCTCGCTAATTCAGGTTCGCGATTTACTGGCTTTGCAGGGACGCATGGAGGCAGAGCAAATCAGCCGTACTTTGCATACCCCGCAGCCAATGATCGACGCCATGCTCAATCAACTGGAAACGATGGGTAAAGCCATGCGGATTCAGGAAGAGCCTGACGGTTGTCTTTCCGGAAGCTGCAAAAGTTGCCCGGAAGGCAAAGCCTGCCTGCGTGAATGGTGGGCGTTGCGTTAAGTTTAAGCCGGATGGCGCGGTAAACGTCGCCATCCGGCATTTTGCGTACCGGGTTCCACAAAACTAAATCACGTTCAGCAAGACAACGATTTCCTCCTGCCCTCTTCGCATCGTTAACAACAGGGGGATGCTTTCTCCCCTCCTGCCAGATAGAGTCACGCCATCTTTTATTCCGGTGAGGGATCGCCATGAATACGGCCTCCAGCGCGACACCGCACGATGCAATCTTCAAAACATTTTTGAGCCACCCGGCGACCGCGCAGGATTTTCTTCAACTCCATCTTCCTGCCTCATTACGTTCGATTTGCGACCTGCAGACGCTGAAACTGGAATCGACGAGTTTTATTGAGGAAGCATTGCGCGCGTACTATTGCGATGTGCTGTGGTCACTAAAAACGTGCGAAGGAGAGGGGTATATCTATGTCGTTATTGAACATCAGAGTACCGCAGATCCGCATATGGCATTCCGTCTCATGCGCTACGCCATTGCGGCAATGCAACGACATCTGGATGCCGGCCACCAGACGCTCCCTCTGGTGATACCCATGCTGTTTTATCACGGTGCGGTCAGCCCCTACCCCTTTTCACTCTGCTGGCTGGACGAATTTGATGACCCGGAAGCCGCACGACGACTGTATGGTGCAGCTTTACCACTGGTGGATATTACCGTCGTTCCTGATGACGAGATTATGCAACATCGTCGTGTGGCACTACTGGAACTGGTACAAAAGCATATCCGGAAGCGGGATTTAATGGGATTAGTGGAAAAACTGGCGACTCTGCTTATTACGGGGCACGCTAATGACAACCAACTGAAAGCCCTGTTTAATTATCTGCTGCAGGCTGGTGACACCGATCGCTTTCGCGATTTTATACATGGCATGGCTGAACGATTACCCGAACACAAGGAGAGCTTGATGACTATCGCCGAGAGATTACGTCAGGAAGGGCATTGTAGTGGTCTTCAGGAGGGTCATATCAATGGATTACAAGAAGGACTGGAAAAGGGCTTGCAGCAGGGTAAACGCGAGGAAGCACTGCGTATCGCTACCACCATGCTGACTGATGGCATCGACCGCCACACCATTCTCAGAATCACCGGACTCACCGCCGATGACTTGATCACGCGAAACCATTAATCTCACGCCCGGCAAGGGGGTACACTTGCCGGACGTTTTTCCTCGTATTACAACTTTTGTTTCAGTGCCACCAGCGCCTGACAAAACGCATCAGGATGCGAAATAAACGGGGCATGCGCCGCCTTCGCAAAAATCAGCGATTCGCTCTCTGGCCACAGCGCATCAAGCAGCGGCACCACCTTGCGGGGAACGAGTCCGTCCAGATAGCCGTATAAACGCAGGAACGGTACCGTCAGCGATGTCAGCGACTCGCGCAGATCAACCGTCTTGAGGATCTCCAGCCCCCCGTTAAGCACATCCACCGGCGGCATTGGCAGCGCCAGTACGGTTTTCTTTAACGCGCGGGCATCCTGACGCGCCGTTTCCGTCCCCATCGTTTGCAGTGCCAGAAAACGCTCCACCGTCCGCTGGAAGTCTTCGCTGAGTTGCTGCTGGAATCCTGCGAGGACTTCGGGTTTGATCCCCGGCCACGCGTCACGCGCGCTGAAACAGGGTGATGATGCCACGGTCACCAGCGCCTGAACGCGCTCGGGATGGGTTAATGCCACCTGGCTTGCCACCAGTCCACCAAGACTCCAGCCAAGCCAGATAGCCTTTTCTGGCGCCTGCTTCAACACATGTTCCGCCATCTCCTCAAGCGCCATGGCCCCAAAACCCTGGCTGCGGCCATAGCCAGGTAAATCGACCAGATGCAGCGTGAAATGCGAGCTCAGTTCCTCGCTAATGCAATGCCACACCTCGGCGTTGAGTCCCCATCCGTGCAGCAGCACAAGATGACAATTTCCCTCACCACGGGTCTGCCACCAGATGTCATTCATCAGTTACTGTTCTCTTTTCGCCAACAAGGATGAACCTATGCTAACAGTACCGGGATTATGCTGGCTATGCCGAATGCCGCTGGCGCTCAGTCGTTGGGGGATCTGTTCCGTCTGTGAACGCGCAGTGCGTCGGCACGAACCGCTCTGCCCACGATGTGGACTCCCCTGCGCACATCCCACGCTTCCCTGTGGTCGCTGCCTGCAAAAGCCGCCGCCCTGGCAGCGACTGATTACCGTCAGCGACTACGCCCCGCCGCTCAGCACACTTATCCATCAGCTTAAGTTTTCCCGACGCAGCGACATCGCCCCCGCGCTGTCGCGCGTTCTGTTGCTGGAAGTGTTGCAGGCGCGTCGTCTGACCAGGCTGCCCCTGCCGGACAGGCTGATCAGCGTCCCCCTCTGGCAGCGCCGCCACTGGCGCAGAGGGTTTAATCAAAGCGATCTGTTGTGCCAGTCGCTGTCCCGCTGGCTGCACTGCCCCTGGGACAGTCGGAGCGTCACACGCATTCGTCCCACCGCCACTCAGCACCATCTCAGCGCCAGATTGCGCAAGCGTAACCTGAAAAATGCCTTTCGCCTTGAATTGCCGGTAAAGGGGCTCCATATGGTTGTTGTGGATGATGTCATCACGACCGGGAGTACCGTCGCGGAGGTAGCGCAGCTGCTTTTACGTAACGGCGCGGCGACTGTCCAGGTATGGTGCCTGTGTCGAACCTTGTAGAGCCTCGATGATGGGCGTATTATAACCAACTAAAATAGTCAACTATTAGGCCATTACTATGATCCATATTTCCGATGCTGCACAAGCGCACTTTGCCAAACTGCTGGCAAATCAGGAAGAAGGGACGCAAATCCGTGTATTTGTGATTAATCCCGGCACACCTAACGCTGAATGCGGTGTTTCTTATTGTCCGCCGGACGCCGTGGAAGCAACTGACACCGCCCTGAAATTTGACCTGCTGACCGCTTATGTTGATGAACTGAGTGCGCCTTATCTGGAAGAGGCTGAGATCGATTTTGTGACCGATCAGTTGGGCTCTCAACTGACGCTGAAAGCGCCGAACGCGAAAATGCGTAAAGTGGCTGACGATGCGCCGCTGATGGAGCGCGTGGAATATATGCTGCAATCGCAGATTAACCCGCAGCTTGCCGGTCACGGCGGTCGTGTTTCTCTGATGGAGATAACCGACGAAGGCTACGCGATTCTGCAGTTTGGCGGCGGCTGTAACGGCTGTTCCATGGTCGATGTCACCCTGAAAGAAGGGATCGAAAAGCAGTTGCTGAACGAGTTCCCGGAACTGAAAGGCGTTCGCGATCTGACCGAACACCAGCGCGGCGAACACTCTTACTACTAAGTTCTCTGTTCGCGTATTGCCCGATGCCGTTTGCGCTTATTGGGCAATACGCAATGGCTCGTCGACCTCTCGACGTCTTCTGCAACACTCTCTCCGATAATTTGACCTGCCTCTCATAATTTAAATTTTGCCTGTTGGGGTGATTCTCAATCACCCTATGTTACCCGTATCATTCATATGGGCACCAAACACACACTTAACATCCGACTAAACTAAATAGTTTTAAGGGTAATTCGTCGAGGTGCTGTTACGTCTCTGTTCCCGGTTGGGACAAACGGAGTTTGTCGTCAAAACATTGACGTTACCCATAACAAATTGAAAGGCCAGGTAAATCATGCCATTAGTCATCGTTGCTATCGGTGTAATCTTGTTATTACTCCTGATGATCCGCTTCAAAATGAACGGTTTCATCGCTCTCGTCCTGGTGGCGCTTGCTGTTGGATTGATGCAAGGAATGCCGCTGGATAAAGTTATTGGCTCCATCAAAGCCGGCGTCGGCGGTACCCTGGGAAGTCTTGCCCTGATTATGGGGTTTGGCGCCATGCTGGGCAAAATGCTGGCAGACTGCGGGGGTGCGCAACGTATCGCCACCACGCTGATTGCAAAATTTGGTAAGAAACACATTCAGTGGGCTGTGGTACTAACGGGCTTCACCGTCGGTTTTGCACTGTTCTATGAAGTGGGCTTTGTGTTGATGCTGCCGCTGGTCTTTACCATTGCCGCCGCCGCCAACATTCCGCTGCTGTATGTCGGGGTACCGATGGCTGCAGCGCTCTCCGTGACGCACGGCTTTCTGCCGCCGCACCCGGGTCCGACCGCTATCGCCACCATTTTCCATGCTGATATGGGTAAAACCCTGCTGTTCGGTACGATTCTGGCGATCCCGACCGTGATTCTGGCGGGTCCGGTCTTTGCCCGCTGCCTGAAAGGCATCGATAAACCCATTCCGGAAGGTCTGTACAGCGCGAAAACCTTCTCTGAAGAAGAGATGCCGAGCTTTGGCGTCAGCGTCTGGACTTCACTGGTTCCCGTTGTGCTGATGGCGATGCGCGCCATTGCAGAGATGATCCTGCCGAAAGGCCACGCCTTCCTGCCCGTTGCCGAGTTCTTCGGTGACCCGGTGATGGCAACCCTGATTGCGGTGCTGATCGCGATGTTCACCTTCGGTCTGAACCGTGGTCGTTCGATGGATCAGATTAACGATACGCTGATCTC
Organism: Citrobacter amalonaticus Y19; assembly: GCF_000981805.1. Classification (NCBI taxonomy): domain Bacteria; kingdom Pseudomonadati; phylum Pseudomonadota; class Gammaproteobacteria; order Enterobacterales; family Enterobacteriaceae; genus Citrobacter; species Citrobacter amalonaticus. The sequence goes on from NZ_CP011132.1 coordinate 4,009,628, forward strand.
TTCCATCAAAATTATCGCGATGATGCTGTTAATCATCGGCGGTGGCGGTGCGTTCAAGCAGGTACTGGTCGACAGTGGCGTGGATAAATACATTGCATCCATGATGAACGAAACCAACATCTCTCCGCTGCTGATGGCATGGTCTATCGCCGCTGTACTGCGTATCGCGCTGGGTTCGGCTACCGTTGCCGCTATTACCGCAGGTGGGATTGTCGCACCGCTGATCGCCACCACCGGCGTCAGCCCTGAGCTGATGGTTATTGCCGTCGGTTCCGGTAGCGTCATCTTCTCTCACGTGAACGATCCCGGCTTCTGGCTGTTCAAAGAGTACTTTAACCTGACTATCGGCGAGACCATCAAGTCCTGGTCGATGCTGGAAACCATTATCTCTGTCTGCGGCCTGATTGGGTGTCTGCTACTGGGAACAGTGGTTTAACCGAAACACCTTGTAGGCCGGTTAAGGCAAAGCCACCATCCGGCAATGTTCACCAGAATGGCCTGATGACGCTGCGCTTATCAGGCCTACGTGTTGTCACCATAAAAAAGCCGGGGAAATCCCCGGCTTTTTCACTTCTTCTTCGCGGCCGCTTTTCGCCGCTTATCCAGATCCTTAATCAGCTTGTTCACCCGTTCATCAGCAAACATCGCTTCAAGCGTGGCGGAAAGCTTACGACGCCAGTTTTTGTACTGTGAACTGGTCCCCGGAATGTTGACCGGTTCCGCCATATCCAGCCAGTCTTCCGGCTGCAACCCTAATAATGCGCTGTTACTGTCGGCAATATAACGCTGCATACCCCGATTGAGCGTCGGCGTCATCGCCATCAGCGAGGCCTTATGTCCGGCCCGTTTTGGCAGACAGCCGTATTTATGCAGCGCATCTAATAGCCCCTGCTTCGCCCGCTCACGGTCCTGATACAGTCCGCGCAGCACCACCTCATCAGGGTACAGCCCCAGCGCTTTACCGAGCGTCAGGTCGCCGCTGTCCCAATAGCCTTTGAGCGTAGGAAGATCATGCGTCGTCGCGACAGCCATTGATTGTTCCGGATACGCTTTCGGCGCACGGTAGTTCTTCTCATGGTCGTTCTCGAAATAGAGCACTTTGTAAGAGTACACGCCGCAGGTTCGCAGCTTGCCGACAATCTCCACCGGAACGGTACCCAGATCTTCACCAATCACCATGCAGTGATGACGCTGACTTTCCAGCGCCAGAATCGACAGCAGGTCGTCTACCGGATAGTGAACATAGGCGCCGTGGTCGGCGGTCTCACCGTAGGGGATCCACCACAGACGCAGCATCGACATGACGTGATCGATACGCAGCGCGCCGCAGCTTTGCATATTCGCCCGCAGGAGTTCGATAAACGGTTCATAGGCGCGCGCCGTGATGATATGCGGATCCATCGGCGGCAGGCCCCAGTTCTGACCGAGCGGACCGAGAATATCCGGCGGCGCGCCAACGGAGGCTTTCAGGCAATACAATTCGCGATCGCACCAGGTTTCCGACCCGCCTTCCGCCACGCCCACCGCCAGATCGCGATACAGGCCAATCGGCATCTTAAAGCCCTGACTGGTCTCCCAACAGGCGGCAAACTGAGTGTATGCCAGCCATTGCAGCCAGAGCCAGAAATCCACCTCATCACGATGCTCGAGGCAGAATTTTTTCACCTCCGGCGAATCAATCGACTGATAAGCCTTCGGCCAGACCGGCCAGCCCCAGCGCAGTTCGTCCTCTTTCACCTGATGGGCATGCAGCGCATCAAACGCCGCCTGCCAGTACAGGCTATCGCCTTCCTGAGCAACGAACGCCCGGAACGCCGCCATCTGCTCATCATCGCGCGCGGAAAACCCTTTCCACGCCATGCGCAGCGCCGTCATTTTTAGCGCGGTGACGGTGGAATAATCAACCCATTCGACATCCCGCGCCTGTTGCAGCGCTTTCTGCGTGGCGGGACTCTGCCACCAGGCCTGCGCCTCTTTACTCAGGTGAAAATCGTCCACGGCGTTCACGTCGATGTAAATGACGTTCAGCCAGCGGCGCGAAGATGGGCTGTACGGGCTGGCGCTTTCCGGGTTTGCCGGATAGAGCGCATGGATCGGGTTAAGACCGATAAACGCCCCTCCACGCTTCGCCACATCCACCAGCATCGACTTCAGATCGCCGAAGTCACCAATCCCCCAGTTGCGTTCTGAACGCAGCGTATACAACTGAACACAGGCACCCCAGAGTTTTTCTCCATCCAGCAGCGCCTGCGGCTCGTAGCAACGTTTTGGCGCCACGATGACGCGGCAATGGTGTCGCAATTCATCCTGCGTCAACGTCAGCGTGTGATAGCCCAGCGGCAGCTTTGTCGGCAGATTAAAGGATTTACCGCCAGTGGCATGCCCCTTAAACTGCTCTCCCTCTTCGGTGGTCAACAACCAGTTGAATTCACCGCGTCCTTCCACCGCCAGCGGCATCTTTTTGCCTGCGGTGTAGACCATTACATTCGGCACCGGCGTCACCGCCACTTTTGTGGCGGGGGCGGTATGGTGCATAGCATCCAACAAACGTCGCTTGGTTTCGGCACCAATTGACTGCGGTTTGCCGTGGGCATTGATATAATTGGGACTGATCCCCGCCGCCAGCGCGGCATTATCCAGACGTTTGTTATCCATCGCTCTTCCTTAGCGTTTTGCCTGCCAGATTCGGGTCTGATAATCGCGGATGGAGCGATCCGAGCTGAACATACCGCAGCGCGCGGAGTTCAGGATCGCCGCACGCGTCCAGGCCTCCTGGTCACGATACAACACATCCACCTGTTTCTGCGCCTCAACGTAGGCCGCAAAGTCCGCCATCACCAGATACGGATCGCCACCCTGCTTGCCCAGACTGTGCAGCATCTGGTCAAAGGCGTGCTTGTCACCGCCGCTGAATTTCCCACTTTCCAGTTCTTTCAGCACGGCATCGAGCACTTTATCCTTCTTGCGCCATTTCAGCGGATCGTAACCTTTGGCTTTCAGCGCCTTCACCTCTTCCACGGTATGACCAAAGATAAAGATATTCTCGTCACCCACTTTCTCGGCAATTTCCACGTTCGCGCCGTCCAGCGTACCGACCGTCAGCGCGCCGTTGAGCGCCAGCTTCATATTGCCGGTACCGGAAGCCTCTTTCCCCGCCGTGGAGATCTGCTCGGAGATATCCGCCGCCGGAATCAGCATTTCTGCCGCCGACACGCAGTAATCCGGCAGGAATACCACTTTCAGCTTGTCGCCGACTTTCGGGTCATTGTTGATGGTTTCCGCCACCTTGTTAATGGCAAAAATGATGTTTTTCGCCAGGTAATAACCCGGTGCCGCCTTCGCGCCAAACAGGAAGACGCGCGGCACGCGTTCTGCCTGCGGGTTTTCGCGGATCTCTTTATACAGCGCCAGGATATGCAGCAGGTTCAGGTGCTGACGCTTGTACTCGTGCAGACGCTTAATCTGAATGTCGAAAATCGCCTGCGGGTTAATCTCAATCCCGGTGCGGACCTTCACAAACTCGGCCAGACGCACCTTATTCGCCTGCTTGATATCACGCCAGGTTTTGCGGAATTTGGCATCGTCGGCGTACTTCTCAAGGTTGATCAACTGGTCGAGATCGTTCGCCCACTCTTTCTTCAGCGTTTTATCAAACAATGCGGCCAGTTCCGGGTTGCACTGCTTGATCCAGCGGCGCGGCGTGATGCCGTTGGTCACGTTATGGAATTTGTTCGGCCAAAGCTGGTGATATTCCGGGAACAGATCCTTCACCACCAGATCGGAGTGCAGCGCAGCAACGCCATTAACCGCAAAGCCGCTGACCACGCACATGTTCGCCATGCGCACCTGTTTGTCGTGGACCACCGCCAGCTTCGCCCAAACCTGCTTGTCGCCAGGCCAGGTTTTATCGACCAGCGTCTTAAAGCGATCGTTAATCTCTTTGATAATCTGCATGTGGCGCGGCAGCAGCGCCTTCACCAGCTTCTCATCCCAGCACTCCAGCGCTTCTGGCATCAGGGTATGGTTGGTATAAGCGAAGGTTTTGCTGGTGATTGCCCAGGCGTCATCCCAGCTCATCTGGTGTTCGTCAAGCAGCACACGCAGCAGTTCCGGAATCGCAATCGTCGGGTGGGTATCGTTCAGTTGAATGACTTCGTAATCCGCCAGTTCATGCAGTTTACGGCCAGCCAGATGATGGCGGCGCAGAATATCGGCTACCGAGCAGGCGCACTGGAAGTATTGCTGCATCAGACGCAGCTTCTTACCCGCCGTGTGGTTGTCGTTCGGGTAAAGCACTTTGGTCAGTTTATCGGCGTCGATCCCCTGCTGTTCTGCACGCAGGAAATCGCCGTCATTAAATTTGGTCAGGTTAAACGGATGCGCATGGGTGGCCTGCCACAGACGCAGCGGTTGCGCCACGCCGTTACGGTAGCCCAGCACCGGCAGATCCCATGCCTGCCCAGTAATAACAAAGCCGGGTTCCCAGCGGCCCTCTTTTGTCACCTTGCCGCCAATACCGACCTGCACATCAAGCTGCTCATTATGACGGAACCACGGATAGCTACCGCGATGCCAGTCATCCGGCGCTTCCATTTGCTGACCGTCGGCAAACGACTGACGGAACAGACCGTACTGATAGTTCAGACCGTAGCCGGTGGCAGACTGCCCCACTGTCGCCATCGAGTCCAGGAAGCAGGCGGCAAGACGCCCTAATCCCCCGTTGCCCAACGCCGGGTCAGTCTCCTCTTCCAGCAGATCGGTCAGGTTGACGTCGTGCGCCTTCAGCGCGTCGCTCACCGCCTGATACCAGCCCAGGTTAAGCAGGTTATTTCCCGTCAGGCGACCAATCAGGAACTCCATGGAGATGTAGTTCACATGGCGCTGATTTTTCGCCGGTTTCGCCACAGGTTGTGCACTGAGGAGTTCCGCCAGTGCGCCACTGACGGCGTGCCACCATTGACGAGACGTCATCTCGTGAGCTGACAGTAAACCGAAATGCTGCCACTGACGCGTCAGGGCTGCCTGAAATTGCTCTTGATTGAAGGTAGGCTGTGACATAGGAGTTCCGGGTCCTTTGGTAAAATACAACGTTATCGCTAGTTTGCCAGGCTCAATGTTGACCTTCCTCATCCCACTCTGGATTAGGCAGGGAGGAGTAGTGGGGATGAGCGAAAAAGTGTGATCGCCGCCACTTAAAGGTAGTGTACTGGATGAGGATGGGTGACGATTTCACCGCACGACAGGCAAGGTTAACACCGGACAATGACAAAAATTCAGAAGGGACTCATCCGATATATGTTAATTGAGAAATAGTTTCTAACCTGAAATATCAAGAGGCTGTTGGAATAATCGTACTGATATTAATTTCCCGGCATGTTATAGGGCCACTTTCGCTAAAAAAGTCAAAGACCACAGGAATAAAATAGCCCCATTTCACCCCGTAGAATCCCCCTCCAACCCAGACAGTTTGCGCCTTGCGCGCGATTGAAAGCGGTTTCTGTCATAGTTATAAAGATTTGTGACAGAGTGCAAATTCAGAAACACAAAAAGGCCTCTTAACTTGCAATAAGGCGCTTTCTGGCCGACCTTATATCTATTAATTACGAAGCGCAAAAAAAATCGCAGTCCCCCATTTTCCACAGTGAAGTGCTAACTATGTTGATTCCGTCTAAACTCAGTCGTCCGGTTCGTCTCGACCATACGGTGGTTCGTGAGCGCCTGTTGGCTAAACTTTCCGGCGCGAACAATTTCAGGCTGGCCCTGGTAACAAGTCCTGCAGGTTATGGGAAGACCACGCTCATTTCACAATGGGCTGCCGGAAAAAATGAGCTCGGCTGGTACTCGCTGGATGAAGGCGACAATCAGCAGGAGCGTTTTGCCAGCTATCTGATTGCCGCGATACAGCAGGCTACCAACGGTCATTGCACCACCAGTGAAGTGATGGTGCAAAAACGTCAGTATGTCAGTCTGACCTCGCTTTTCGCGCAGCTCTTTATTGAGCTGGCGGAGTGGGATCGCCCGCTGTATCTGGTCATCGACGACTACCACCTGATCACTAACCCGGTGATTCATGAATCCATGCGCTTCTTCCTGCGCCATCAGCCTGAAAATCTCACGCTGGTGGTGTTGTCGCGTAACTTACCGCAGTTGGGGATTGCCAACCTGCGCGTGCGCGATCAGCTTCTGGAGATAGGCAGTCAGCAACTGGCTTTTAATCACCAGGAAGCAAAACAGTTTTTTGACCGCCGCTTGTCCTCTCCCATTGAAGCCGCTGAAAGCAGTCGGATGTGTGACGATGTGGCGGGCTGGGCGACGGCATTACAGCTCATTGCCCTCTCTGCGCGGCAGAACAACCACTCTGCGCACCAGTCGGCACGCCGTCTGGCAGGCATTAACGCCAGCCATCTCTCGGATTATCTGGTCGATGAAGTGCTGGACAGCGTCGATGTCAGCACCCGTCACTTCCTGTTGAAAAGCGCGGTGTTACGCTCAATGAACGACGCGCTGATCGTTCGCGTGACCGGTGAAGAGAACGGTCAGATGCGGCTGGAAGAGATCGAGCGCCAGGGACTTTTCCTGCAACGGATGGATGACTCCGGTGAATGGTTCAGCTACCACCCGCTGTTTGGCAGTTTCCTGCGTCAGCGCTGCCAGTGGGAACTGGCGACAGAGCTACAGGATATCCATCGCGCCGCCGCAGAGAGTTGGATGGCGCAAGGTTTCCCCAGTGAAGCCATCCACCATGCGCTGGCGGCAGGCGATGCGCATATGCTGCGCGATATCCTGCTTAACCACGCATGGGGATTGTTTAACCACAGCGAACTGGCGCTGCTGGAAGAGTCGTTAAAAGCGCTGCCGTGGGAAAGTCTGCTGGAAAACCCGCGTCTGGTGTTGCTACAGGCCTGGCTGATGCAGAGCCAGCACCGCTACAGCGAAGTGAACACCCTGCTGGCCCGCGCTGAACAAGAGATTCAGGGCGTGATGGACAGTACGCTGCACGCCGAGTTTAACGCGCTCCGCGCTCAGGTGGCGATCAACGACGGAAATCCCGATGAGGCCGAGCATCTGGCAAAACTGGCGCTGGATGAGTTGCCCATCGCCTTGTACTACAGCCGTATTGTGGCGACCTCGGTACACGGCGAAGTGCTGCACTGTAAGGGCGATCTCTCTCGCTCGTTAACGCTGATGCAGCAAACTGAACAGATGGCGCGTCATCATGATGTCTGGCACTACGCGCTCTGGAGCTTGATCCAGCAGAGTGAAATTCTCTTTGCCCAGGGATTTTTGCAGGCCGCCTGGGAAACCCAGGAGAAAGCGTTCCAGTTGATTAAAGATCAGCATCTGGAGCAGTTGCCCATGCACGAGTTCCTGGTGCGCATTCGTGCCCAACTGCTGTGGGCGTGGGCGCGACTGGACGAATCGGAAGCCTCTGCGCGCAGCGGCATCGAAGTGCTCTCCGCCTTTCAGCCGCAGCAGCAGCTACAGTGCCTGGCACTGCTGGTGCAGTGCTCGCTGGCCCGTGGCGATCTGGACAATGCCCGCAGCCATCTTAACCGTCTGGAGAATCTGCTTGGCAACGGCCACTACCATAGCGACTGGATCTCAAACGCCGATAAGGTTCGGGTGATCTACTGGCAGATGACTGGCGATAAAAAGTCGGCCGCCAACTGGTTGCGCCAGACGCCAAAACCGGAGTTTGCCAACAACCACTTCCTGCAAGGCCAGTGGCGCAATATCGCCAGAGCGCAAATTCTGCTGGGCGAATTTGAGCCCGCAGAGATAGTCCTGGAAGAGCTGAATGAAAACGCGCGCAGCCTGCGTCTGATGAGCGACCTGAACCGTAACCTGCTACTGCTTAACCAGTTGTACTGGCAGGCCGGACGCAAAAATGACGCTCAGCGCGTGCTGCTTGATGCCCTGCAATTAGCCAATCGCACCGGATTCATCAGCCATTTCGTGATTGAAGGTGAGTCGATGGCGCAACAGTTACGCCAGCTTATTCAACTGAATACATTGCCGGAACTGGACCAGCACCGCGCGCAGCGCATTCTGCGTGAAATCAACCAGCATCACCGCCACAAGTACGCCCACTTTGACGAAGGCTTTGTGGAGCGCCTGCTGAATCATCCGGAAGTGCCGGAGCTTATCCGCACCAGTCCGCTGACGCAGCGTGAATGGCAGGTTCTGGGGCTGATTTATTCCGGCTACAGCAACGAACAAATCGCGGGCGAACTGGCGGTGGCGGCGACCACTATCAAGACGCATATCCGTAATCTGTATCAGAAACTCGGCGTGGCGCACCGTCAGGATGCGGTACAACACGCACAGCGACTGCTGAAAATGATGGGTTATGGGGTGTAACGTCACCGGTTTTTCGCTGGCGTTAACCTCACATATGTTCTGACGCGAACTGATGCGCCTGGCAGGTAATGAATTCCGCAAACGCCGTGACGCCAGGTGCAGGATGTCGCCCCTTCGGCGTCACCAGATAGATTGCCCGTTCCAGCGCCAGGTCTTCAAACGGTAAAATCACGATATCTTTATGGTTGAACTGGAACAGGGTTAATCCGGTCGTAATACTGATCCCGTAATTGGCAGCGATCAGGCCCATCATCGTAGTGAGTTGTCGTACTTCCAGTTGATAATCAAAACTCATGGCCAGATTTTCGCAGAGCTTATCGGTGTACTGCCGAATGCTGGTCCCGACGCTGAAAGCAATAAAGGGATAATCGCAGACCTGACTGAGCGATACTGAAGATTGTTGTGCCAGAGGATGTTCGCGATGACAGAGCAGATAAAACTTATCCGAGAATAATAGCGTCGAATCGAACGTGGTCAGCGAGGGTTGCCCGGCGGTTAATGCCATGTCCGCCTGACCATCCAGCAAGGCCTTCAGACAACGATCCCACTGGGTATCGATCAGTTTCACATTACTCTGCGGCTCCTTCTTACTGTATTTCACCAGTATTTCAGGTAACCACTCCACCGCCAGCGAAGGCAACACCGCGAGGGTGATATCGTTGCGGTTACCCGCCACCCGGTCTTTGATTTCCCCCACCGCATCGTCGTGGCTCTGAACAATATTGCGCGCCAGATCGAGAAAATGAATGCCATCCGCATTCAGCAACACTCGCCGCGTATCTCTGTCGAATAGCCGGTAGCCGATTTCCTCTTCCAGTGATGCAATCAGGGTACTAAACGCGGGCTGAGAAAGGTTAAACCGCCGGGCCGCCTGAGTAAAACTATCAGCCTCACTTAATATTAAGAATGCCCTGAGTTGCTTAATCGAAAGATTCATTTCACACTCCTGCCATCGGAATCATTAATTATTTTATCGGTTTTTAAAATGAATAAAAGGCAGTTAATTTCTTTTTATGACTCACCCCACATTAACCGCATTTTAATTTCGATTAACGGGTCCATCCTCACTAAAGTCGTTTAAGCAGAAAAAATCCAATACACTAAATAACCATATGTTTACAATGGTATTTTTATATTCAAACAAATTTGCTATAACGTTATTTCTATCTCAAATAATAGCATTAACCCTTGCATCAAATGACTCCATCGGATTTACAAATTAGTCCCACCTGGCACACTGTGATAAAAATTAATGCATTGATAAAACATATAACCCTCTGCACAAAGTTAACATTGTATTTACTTTCATACATTCCGAAGCAGATAAATTTATAAAAATATTAAGGAGAAACACATGCTGGCGCTAATAGGTGTGCTTACCATAGCCACCTTATTATTTTTTATCATGTCTAAAAGGATGTCACCCCTGGTTGCCCTGATCGTCATTCCGGTGATTGGCGCGTTGGCTGCAGGCTGCGGAACGGATACGGCAAAATATGTGGTCGAAGGCATCACAAAACTGGCCCCGATGGCAGCGATGTTTGTCTTTGCGATCGCCTTTTTTGGCGTCGTGACGGATGCCGGGATGTTTGATCCTATCGTGCGCGGCATTTTGCGCTTCGTCGGGACCAACCCGGTTAAAATCATCATCGGAACGGGCCTTCTGGCGCTCATCGCCCACCTTGACGGTAATGGCGCGGTAACCTTCTTAATTACGGTCCCTACCATGCTGCCACTGTTCAATCGCCTCGGTATGGACAAACGGATCCTGCTTGGCATTGTTGCGCTCAGCGCCGGGGTTAACTTTTTACCCTGGACCGGACCGATGATTCGCGCCTCTGCCGCGTTGAACGTCACCACTCATGACCTCTTTATCCCGCTCATTCCGGCGCAGCTCGCGGGTCTGGGTTTTATGGTCGTGATGGGTTGGTACTGGGGTAAACGCGAAGAGAAACGCCTTGGCGCAGCCCACTTTGCCGCGGCCGCAGGCGATTTCTCGCATCATAAGGAACTGACCGAGCAGGAAAAAGTCCTGCGTCGTCCGCATCTTTTCTGGATCAACATCGCGCTGGTCATCGCCGTGATCGGCACGATGGTCTTCACCCGTATCTCCCCCACCGTCGCCTTCATGATCGCCCTGACGCTGGCGCTGATGATCAACTATCCGAATGTTGAAATGCAGAAAGAACGGATCAACGCCCACGCCAAAGCGGCGCTGATGATGGCCAGTATCCTGTTCGCAGCAGGGGCATTTACCGGGATCATGGGCGGTGCGGGCATGCTGAAAGCGATGTCTCATGCTGCGGTGGAGTTTATGCCTGCGGCGCTGGCGTCCCATATTCCGTTCATCGTCGGCCTTATCTCGATGCCGCTGTCGCTGATTTTCGATCCCGACTCTTACTACTTCGGCATTATGCCTGTCGTCGCACATACCGTGGACATCATGGGTATCCCCGCCATTCAGGTCGCTCAGGCGTCGGTGCTGGGTCAGATGACCACCGGCTTCCCGGTCAGCCCACTGACCCCGGCGACCTTCCTGTTGGTCAGCCTTGCCAGTGTCGACCTCGCGGATCACCAAAAATTCTCTATCCCGGTCCTGTGGGCAGCCAGCGTCATTATGACCTTTGCCGCCGCCCTCACCGGCGTCTTCCCGATTTAACAGCACATTTCTTGTGACGAATTAAGGACATAAAATGAAAACAATTCGAATTGGTTCCGGAGCAGGCTACGCAGGCGATCGCATTGAGCCTGCGGTTGAACTGGCCGAAAAAGGGGAACTGGATTATCTGGTGTTTGAATGTCTGGCAGAGCGCACCATCGCCATTGGACAAAAACAGAAACAACAGGATCCGAACAAAGGCTATAACGAACTGCTCGACGCGCGGATGCGCGCGGTGTTACCGACCTGTCACGCCAAAAGCGTGCGGATCATCTCTAACATGGGTTCTGCCAACCCGGTCGCCGCCGGAAAAGCGGTGCTGAAGATAGCTCAGGAACTGGGTCTGCATGGCCTTAAAGTCGCGGTAGTCACTGGCGATGAAGTGTTGTCACTCATTCAGTCGATGGATCTGACGCTGGATGAAGCCGGTGTCCCCGTTTCTCGCTTTGAAAAACCCTTACTTTCCGCAAACGCGTATTTAGGTACGGCGGGGCTACTGGAAGCGCTTGATTCCGATGCGGATGTGGTGATCGCCGGACGCGTCGCTGACCCTTCTCTCTTCCTTGCGCCGATGATGCATGAATTCAACTGGGCCGCTGATGACTGGCAGCATCTGGGGATGGGAACCTGTATCGGTCATCTTCTGGAGTGCGCGGGACAAATCACCGGCGGATATTATGCCGATCCGGGGGTGAAGGATGTCCCTAATCTGGCACACCTCGGTTTTCCGCTGGCTGAAGTCAGTGAAGATGGCAACGCCACCATTACCAAAGTGGCCGGTTCCGGTGGGCTGGTCACCGAAGACACCTGCAAAGAGCAACTACTGTACGAAATCCACCGACCGGATCGTTATCTCACCCCTGATGTGGTCGCTGACTTTAGCCATGTGCGTTTCAGCCAGTGCGGTCCGGATGCCGTGCGGGTTACCGGCGCGACGGGTGCGCCACGAACCGAAACGCTGAAAGTGTCAGTGGGTTATCAGGATGGCTTTATCGGTGAAGGTGAAATTTCCTACGCCGGTCCGGGCGCGGTAAATCGCGGCCGTCTCGCTCTCGATATCGTGCGTGAGCGCTTCGCAATTTGCCACGTTAATCTAGAGGAAACGCGTTACGACCTCATTGGCGTTAATGCGCTGCATGGTGAAACGCGCGGTCAGTACAGCGCTCCCTATGAAGTGCGCGCCCGTGTTGCTGCCCGCTGTGCCACCCGTGCGCAGGCGGTTACCGTCGGTAACGAAGTGGAAACGCTCTATACCAACGGCCCAGCGGGCGGCGGCGGCGTCATGAAATCCGTAAAAGAAATCCTGGCCATGGATTCCACTCTTATTCCGCGTCAATGCGTTCAACACCACGTTACCGTACTGGAGAATAAATAATGAAATTACGTGAAATCGCTCATTCCCGTACCGGAGATAAAGGAAATATTTCCAATATTTCATTAATTGCCTGGCGCCCGGAAGATTATGCCACGCTGGCAGAACAGGTCACCGCCGAAAAAGTCAAAGCCTGGTTTGGCGATATCGTACAGGGCGAGGTGATTCGTTATGAATTACCGGAACTCGGCGCGCTGAATTTCGTGATGCATAAAGCGCTGGGAGGTGGCGTCACTCGCTCACTGGCGCTGGATATGCACGGCAAAGGGCTGAGCTCGGCGTTACTGGATATGCCCATTTAATTTTTTCGGACACCAACATCCTCACGCTTCGGCGGGATTTCATTATCCCGCCAGAGGATCCCTGTCCTCAAAACAGCAAGTACACCATTATGCAAAACAAAAGAATAACGGCGGATAAATTCCGCGAATTATTACACGACGGCATGAGCATTATGTTTGGCGGCTTCATGGGCGTCGGGACGCCGGAATATCTGGTGGCAGAAATTATGCGTTCCGGGGTGAAAGAATTAACGATTATCGGCAATGACACCGCATTTGTCGATAAAGGCATTGGCCCCCTGATTTCTAACGGCCAGGTCAAAAAAGTGATCGCCTCTCATATTGGCACCAACCCGGAAACCGGTAAGAAAATGATTTCCGGTGAACTCGATGTTCAGTTAGTGCCGCAAGGAACGCTCGCCGAGCAGATCCGTGCGGGCGGAGCCGGACTGGGGGGATTCCTCACGCAAACCGGGCTGGGCACGGTGGTGGAAGAAAATAAACAAACGCTACTGGTCAATGGTGAGAAATGGCTGCTGGAACAACCTCTGCGCGCCGATCTCGCCATTCTTCTCGCCAGTCATGCCGATGAGGCCGGCAATCTCACCTATGACCTGACCGCCCGCAACTTCAACCCGGTGATGGCTCTGGCCGCCGATGTGGTCGTGGCCGAAACCCGCGACATCGGCGCGTTGGGAAGTATTCCTCCTGTGCACGTCATCACTCCAGGCGCGCTGGTGGATCATCTGTTCATGGAGGCCCAGTGATGAACGCAAAAGAACGTATTGCCCGCCGCGTGGCGCAGGAGTTACACGATGGCGACGTCGTCAATCTGGGCATTGGCCTGCCGACGCAGGTCGCGAACTACCTGGCCGAGGATATTCAGGTCACGTTGCAGTCGGAAAATGGTTTTCTTGGCCTCGGCCCTCTGGACGAGGTGAATGCCTGTCTCGTCAATGCAGGCGGTCAGCCCTGCGGCATGATCCCCGGCGCGGCAATGTTCGACAGTTGCTTCTCCTTCGCCCTTATTCGCGGGGGACATGTGGATGTCTGCGTGCTCGGCGGTTTGCAGGTCGATGAACACGGAAGCCTCGCCAACTGGATGGTGCCCGGAAAAATGGTGCCCGGTATGGGCGGGGCAATGGACCTCGTGGCGGGAGCCAAAAAAGTCATTATCGCGATGGAGCACTGCGCTAAAAATGGCGAGCCAAAGCTGCTGCACCGCTGCAGTTACCCCTTAACGGCGGTTGGCAAAGTCAGCAAAGTCATCACCGAACTTGCCGTATTCAGCTTTGTGAACGGCGAAATGATCCTCGACGAAATCAGCGACACCATCACGCTTGATGAACTTCGTGCACGTACGGAAGCAAACTTCCGTGTTTGTGCACACCTGAAAACAATGCAGCCCGTGGAGGCTCTGGCATGAACGATTCCATTGTTATTGTGAGTGCGAAACGCACCCCTATTGGTAAATTTGCCGGCAGCCTGGCAGACGTCCCGGCGGTGATGCTGGGCGCGACGAGCGTGCGGGCAAACCTGCTGGATCTTCCGTCGGATATCAACATTGACGAGGTGATCCTCGGTAACGTGTTACAGGCCGGATTAGGGCAAAACCCGGCCCACCAGGTGACGCATCATGCAGGCTTAGCGGAGAGCGTTCCGTCATTCACGGTCAATAAAGTCTGCGGCTCCGGCCTGAAAACCGTCGTGCTGGGCGCACAGTCCATTTTGAGTGGCGACAATCAGACCTGTATCGTCGGCGGGATGGAAAACATGAGTGCCGCCCCCTACCTGCTGGCCCGCGCGCGCCAGGGGTATCGTATGGGCAACGGTGAACTGACAGACGTGATGATCCACGACGGGCTCTGGTGCGCCTTCAATGATTACCACATGGGGATCACGGCGGAAAATATTGCCAAACGCTATCACTTAAGCCGCGAAGAGCAGGATCAGGTGGCGCTGGCATCACAGCAAAAAGCGATAGCCGCGATCAACGCGGGCTATTTCAGGCAGGAAATCGTGCCGGTAACCCTGAAGCGTAAAAAAGAGGTCTGTCTGTTTGATACCGATGAGTTTCCGCGTCCGGAAACCGATGCGGGTTCGCTGGCGAAACTGCGTCCGGCCTTTGAAAGTACGGGGACCGTCACCGCAGGCAATGCCTCCGGCATCAATGATGCGGCGGCGACGCTGGTCCTGATGTCCGAACGCGCTGCACGTGCACATGGGATAACCCCGTTAGCGCGTCTGAAAAGCTGGGCGTCGGCTGGGGTTGACGCCAGCATGATGGGACTCGGCCCTATACCGGCGACAAAACGGGCGCTGGAAAAAGCCAAAATGACGGTCAGCGACCTGGATTTAATCGAAGCCAACGAAGCCTTTGCCGCGCAGTATCTGGCGGTTGCCCGCGAGCTCGACTTCCCGGAAGAGAAAGTGAACGTCAACGGCGGCGCAATCGCGCTGGGCCATCCTATTGGCGCAAGCGGCGCACGGATTCTGGTGACGCTGGTTCACGCGTTGCAGCAGCGTAATAAATCCACCGGGCTGGCAACGCTGTGCATCGGCGGGGGTCAGGGGATTGCCGTGATTGTTGAGCGTCTGTAAGCGCGTCATCCACAGGTCCCCGGCACGCCGGGGACGGTTTCAACCAGCACGTCTAGCACAGTTCAAGTTGAATATGGTTCTCGGTAATCACCTGGAGCACACCCGCTGGCGGCAGAACGTCGGTATACACCGCATCCACCAGGCTGATGCTGCCCATATTCACCATCGCATTACGGCCAAACTTCGAATGATCCACCACCAGCATGACGTGGCGGGAATTCTCGATAATCGCACGCTTGGTGCGCACCTCATGATAGTCGAACTCCAGCAGCGAGCCGTCGCTGTCGATGCCGCTGATCCCCAGAATGCCGAAATCCAGGCGGAACTGGGAAATAAAGTCGAGCGTCGCTTCGCCAATAATGCCGCCGTCACGGCTGCGAAGCTCGCCGCCCGCGAGAATAATGCGGAAATCCTCTTTTACCATCAGCGTGTTCGCGACGTTGAGGTTGTTGGTCACGATACGCAAATTGCTGTGGTTGAGCAGCGCGTGCGCCACGGCCTCTGGCGTGGTCCCGATATCAATAAACAGCGTTGAACCGTTGGGGATCTGGGTAGCGACTTTGCGCGCAATGCGCTCTTTTTCCGCCGTCTGCGTGGCTTTACGATCGTGCCACGGCGTGTTGACTGAACTGGACGGTAGCGCCGCGCCGCCGTGGTGGCGCAGAATCATGTTTTGATCGGCCAGGTCGTTGAGATCCCGGCGAATCGTTTGTGGGCTAACGGAGAAATGCTCCACCAACTCTTCAGTACTGACGTATCCCTGTTTTTTTACCAGCTCAATGATTGCATCATGTCGTTGTGTTTGTTTCATTGTTATTCCCTGGAACTATGTTCGTTTTCGCGCATTTAACGTATCCGCGAACGCCATTGCCAACCCAACTGCCAGCCCGGCGATATGTGCGCCATTGGCCATCGACATCCCAAACAAATCAAACCATCCGGCGACAATCCAAATCAACGCGAAAATAATCAACCCACGTTGCAGGTAGATCCCGCTGTGCGGATCGCGCTCGCCGCGCAGCCAGACGTAGCCCATCAGCGCGTAGACGACACCGGAAAGCCCGCCGAACCACGGGCCGCTAAACTTGTGCTGTACATATCCGCTCAGCAGGGCGCTGATGACCGTAATCACAATCAGTTTGCCGCTGCCTAAACGCTTTTCAACCGCACCGCCAAGATACCACCACCACAGCAGGTTGAAGAGAATGTGCATCAGTGAAAAGTGCATGAAGGCGTGCGTGAAGTAGCGCCAGACATCAAACTGTAGTGACGGGTCGAACGGCCAGGCCAGCCACCCCATCACGGTTTGATCGCCAACGATATTCATGACGATAAACACCAGAATGCAGGCCGCCATAATCAGCCAGGTGACCGGGCCTGCGCGCTCTCGCAGTGTGGCAAAAAACGGGAAGCGGCGGTAATGAAGTCCACTGCCGGTATGGCCGGACTGCCAACTGGCCGCGAGATAGCGCGGATCGCCGGGATTCTCCAGAAAACGCGCCAGCTCCGCATGCACACGTTCGGCCTGCGTCTCATCCGCCAGCCAGACATCGCTTTGATGATGTTGTTGAATGGTCAGGATAACGCCCTGCGTCGCCATGTAATCAACAAAGGCCTGCGCCACGCGGGGGTTAGCAAAAGAGGTAATCATCAACATGGTTGCTGTCGCTTAATCCGTACAAAAGGGGACAGTATAAAGGCTTACGAGCCGTATGCCACCTCTGCGGGAAAATGACGATGCCAGGCGTCAAATCCGCCGTCTACGCTGTAGACCGCGTCATAACCCTGCTGGAGCAAATATTGCGCCGCGCCTTTGCTGCTGTTGCCGTGATAACACATCACCATGACCGCCGTATCGAAGTCATGATCGCGCATGAATGAACCCAGCGTGTCGTTCGTCAGATGAAATGCCTGGGGAGTATGGCCCATTGCATAACTTTGCGGATCGCGGATATCCACCAGTACCGCCGCGCCCCGATGTAGCTTCTGGTGCGCTTCTTCAACATTAATACATTCAAACTGTTCCATACATTCTCTTCTTTATAGTGCAGGTGATACGTTTTCGGCATGTTACCCCTTAGTTTACGTCCCCACGGGAGTGAAACGCCATAATGTTATATGTATCACTGTAAATTGTTTATTCGATGTTACCACTGGCGCGTTTCTTTGCTATTATGCTCGATAACGAACATTTATGAGCCATAACGAAAGTGCACGAGGGCAGCATGGAAACCAAAGATCTGATTGTGATAGGAGGAGGCATCAACGGTGCCGGTATCGCGGCAGATGCCGCTGGACGCGGTTTATCCGTGCTGATGCTGGAAGCGCAGGATCTTGCATGCGCGACCTCCTCTGCCAGTTCTAAACTCATCCACGGTGGCCTGCGCTACCTGGAACACTACGAATTCCGGCTGGTGAGCGAAGCGCTGGCTGAGCGCGAAGTGCTGCTGAAAATGGCGCCGCACATCGCCTTCCCGATGCGCTTTCGTCTGCCGCATCGCCCGCACCTGCGTCCGGCATGGATGATCCGCATTGGTCTGTTTATGTACGATCACCTGGGCAAACGCACCAGCTTACCGGGTTCTGCCGGTTTGCGTTTTGGCACAGAGTCCGTACTGAAACCCGAAATCGTGCGCGGTTTCGAATATTCTGACTGCTGGGTAGACGATGCGCGTCTGGTGCTGGCCAATGCCCAGATGGTGGTGCGTAAAGGTGGGGAGGTGTTAACCCGCACTCGTGCAACCTCTGCGCGTCGCGAAAATGGTCTGTGGGTGGTCGAAGCCGAAGATATCGATACCGGAAAGAAATTCACCTGGCAGGCACGGGGACTGGTCAATGCCACCGGTCCGTGGGTGAAAGAATTTTTCGACGAAGGCATGCATCTGCCTTCACCGTATGGTATTCGCCTGATCAAAGGCAGCCACATTGTGGTGCCGCGCGTCCACACCCAGAAACAGGCTTATATCCTGCAAAACGAAGATAAGCGCATTGTGTTTGTCATTCCGTGGATGGATGAATTCTCGATCATCGGTACCACCGACGTCGAGTACAAAGGCGACCCGAAAGCGGTGAAAATTGACGAAAGTGAAATCAATTACCTGCTGAAAGTGTACAACGCGCACTTTAAGAAACCGCTCGGTCGCGACGATATCGTCTGGACCTACTCCGGCGTGCGTCCGCTGTGCGACGACGAATCGGATTCACCGCAGGCCATCACCCGTGACTACACGCTGGATATTCATGATGAAAACGGCAAAGCGCCGCTGCTTTCCGTCTTCGGCGGTAAGTTGACCACCTACCGTAAGCTCGCCGAGCACGCGATGGAGAAATTGTCGTCGTACTATCAGGGCATTGGCCCGGCATGGACCAAAGACTGCGTGCTGCCAGGCGGTGAAATCGGTGGCGATCGTGAAGACTACGCGGCAAAACTGCGGCGTCGTTATCCGTTCCTGACGGAATCGCTGGCACGCCACTACTCGCGCACCTATGGCAGCAACACCGAGTGGATCCTTGGTGAAGCGACGATGGTTGCTGACCTGGGTGAAGACTTCGGCCATGAATTCTACGAAGCAGAGTTGAAATATCTGGTGGACCACGAATGGGTTCGCCGCGCGGACGATGCGCTGTGGCGTCGTACGAAAGAAGGCATGTGGCTCAACGCCGAACAGCAGTCCCGCATGACTCAATGGCTGGCGGAGTACGTCGAGAAACATCAGCTTTCACTGGCGTCTTAAATGACATGACGCCCGATAGCAATACGCTACCGGGCGTTTTATTACTCTCAGAGTGACTTCATTTTCCGCTTCCGCGCTTGTCCAAGCGCATCTGCAGTTCGTAATGCGGCAAGAACCGCCTCTGGCGAAATTTCGCAGGGTTCATTATGCATCGTTTCTCCCGCCTGACAGGCTGCCTGCGCCACTGCCAGTAGCGCTTTATCATTGACGTCAGCCAGCCCAATATCTGCCAGCGTTATCGGCAGCCCCACGTCCTCACAGAACTGATAGACCTCTTCGACAAGTTCAGGATCCCTGTCGGTTAACACCAGCATTGCCAGCGTACCAAAGGCCACTTTTTCGCCGTGCCAGTACTGATGTGTGGCGGGAAGTACAGTTAAACCATTATGAATAGCATGCGCTGCCGCCAGTCCTCCACTTTCAAAACCGAGCCCGGATAACAGCGTATTGGCTTCAATCACATGTTCCAGCGCTGGCGTAACCTGATGCTGTTCACAGGCCAGCTTTGCCGAACGGCCGTAGCGCATCAGCGTGTTGTAACAGAAGCGGGCCAACTCAAAAGCCGTCATGGGGCCTGGACGGGTTGTCATATTCCCGGCCCCTTTTATCCGACAATCCTCGGCTTCAAACCAGGTCGCCAGCGCATCTCCCATTCCGGAGATTAAGAAGCGCACCGGCGCGGCGGCGATAATGGCGCTGTCCACCAACACCAACGTGGGATTACGGGGGATCATCAGATAGCGTTTGAATTGACCTTCCTGTGTATAGATGACGACTAACGAGCTGCAGGGGGCATCGGTTGAGGCAAGCGTAGGAACGACGGCAATAGGAAGACGCAAACTTGCCCCTGTCGCTTTGGCGGTATCTAATGTTTTACCCCCGCCCATACCCACAATAACATCCGCCCCGACCTGCTGCGCACGCGCAGAAATTCTGGCGATCTCTTCATCGCTGCATTCGCTATTGAAAACCTCAATTTCAAAATCAACCACGCCGTGAAGTGCCGTTGCGAGCGTATCCTGATATCTCTCATAAACCACAGGATCTTGTAAAATAAGCGCTTTATGCCCTAAAGAGGCAAGTTCCTGAGGCAGGTGCGTTGTCAAAGCGCCCTTTCCCTGAACATAGCGAGACGGAAATATTGCCGTTGTGACCATTCAAATTCTCCTTAGCAGTAAAGTTCAATATACGGAACATATATTCTTTATATGGAATTTATTGCAAGAGCCCCGACGTACACAACTCACAAATCAACAGAAAGCGTCATCCTGTGAAGAGTGACACAGTTTTGATGCTTCCCCGGAAAACTGGCCTGCTTTTAGCAAGGGAACGTGTTTCTGCGGTTTTTGCAACAGGATATGAAGCAAATCACAAAACATAACCTTGCTGAAAATAGGGAATTGACGCTCATAATTTATCCCCTCATAGTATTCGCATACAGAACAATAGTTCTATATACAGAACAAATACCTCTACTATTAAGGGATGCGCTAATGAGCATTGAACTCGATAAACCGACTACGCGAGGACGCTGGCTACACATCATTCCAGCCACCATCCTCGTTTATATCGTGGCTTACATGGACAGGACGAACATCGCGATTGGGATTGCGGGGGGGATGGAAGAAGACCTGGGGATGACCGCCTCGTTTGCCGGTCTGGTCGCCGGCATTTTCTTTATTGGTTATATCTTTTTGCAAATTCCGGGCGGTCAAATCGCGGAACGATTAAGCGCCAAGAAATTAATCGCCTGGACCATCGTCGCATGGGGCGGCTTCGCGCTGCTGACCGGCTTCGTCCAGACCCCAACCCAGTTGCTGATTATCCGCTTTATCCTTGGCGTCGCTGAGGGTGCGGTCTATCCTGCCATCCTGGCACTGATTGGTCACTGGTTCCCTAATGAAGAACGCGCAAGAGCGATTGCCTATTTCCAGATGAACCTTGCCGTGGCGTCGATCATTACCGGGCCACTTTCCGGTTGGCTGATCGAAACCTACGGCTGGCGTGAAATGTTCGTCATCGAGGGGTTACTCTCACTCGGCCTGCTGTTCGTCTGGCTGCCTTTGGTCTCCGATCATCCTCATCAGGCCAAGTGGCTGGATCCTAAAGAGCGCGCCTGGATCGAACAGAAATTGCAGGCCGATCGCGCGCTGACGATCGGGGGTGAAACCAGCAGTATCCGCAATGTTCTGCGCAGCATTAACTTATGGAAGCTGATTGGCATCTATTTCTTCGTGCAGGTCGGTTTCTACGGCTTTGCCCTCTGGATGCCAAACCTGATTAAACACCTGACCGGCAGCGGAATGACGATCGTCGGCTTACTGACTGCGGCACCGTACGTTTTGTGTATCGTCGGTCAGTATTACATTGCCAAATGGTGCGACAAAACCATGAACCGTCGTCTCTACACGGCAATTCCACTGCTGGGTTTTGCCGCCTGCCTCGCCCTCTCCCTGCTGCTTAAAGATAACGTCTGGCTGGCGTACGGCATGATGGTCATCTGCGGCTTCTTCCTGCAAGCCTATGCGGGACCGTTCTGGACATTGCCGCCATTACTCTTCGCCCCCAACGTGCTGGGTGGCGTACGCGGCACCATCAACGCATTAGGCAACATCGGCGGCTTTATTGGTCCTTATCTGGTGGGCCTGTTAACCGTCACGTTCTCCCAAACGGCGGGGATGACCGTGCTGGTGGCCGCACTCCTCATCGCTGTCGCACTGCTGTTCAGTTTACCTTCGGTTACTGCCCGTCCTGCAGGCAGTAGCAACCCTCATCATGCATCGGCGCCTGAGACGTCGCTCAAACAAGAAGGAATCGCCAAATGAGTCAGAAATGCCAACACGCCCGTGACCTGTGGTCACAACTGGACGCCCTGCGTCTGGGGATGAATTACACCAAAGAAGATGTCAATAAGCTGCAGGTTCTGGTGGATGACTGCTATGGCGAAAGTCATCCCGGTAGCTTTCATCTTAATCATCTGGGCGATGAAGCCGTCTTAGGCATTCACGAAAGCGGCGGTCGTGCCGTTCGTCATCACGTGACTGATATTTGTGATGGCTGGGGCCAGGGTCATGACGGGATGAACTATATTTTAGCCTCCCGCGAGGCTATCGCGAACATGGTCGAAATCCATGCCTCCGTTGTGCCTTATGATGCCGGTATCTTGATCTCCAGCTGTGATAAATCGATCCCGGCGCATTTGATCGCCGCGGCGCGCCTGAACCTACCGATGCTGCATATCCCCGGTGGCTCAATGCGTCCGGCGCCGAATATGAGCACATCCGATCTCGGTGGCATTACCGCCAAACTCAAGAAAGGCGAGATTGGCATTCAGCAGGTGGAAGCCATGCAGCAGTGCGGTTGCCCAACGGCAGGCGCTTGCCAGTTCATGGGCACCGCCAGCACGATGCAGTGCATGTCTGAAGCGCTGGGCCTTGCTTTACCGGGAAGCGCGTTACTGCCCTCTACGCTGGCGGAAATTCGTCGCATCGCGCGGAGCGCCGGTCATCAGGCGTTATACCTGGCAGAGAAAAACATCACGACGCATAAGATTCTCACCCCTGCCGCCTTTGAAAACGCCATTAAGGTCCATGCCGCCATCGGCGGCAGCACCAACGCCATGATCCATCTCCCGGCAATCGCCCATGAACTGGGTTGGGAGCTGAAACCTGAACTGTTTGACCAGATAAACAATGAGATCCCTTACCTCACCAATATTCAACCCAGCGGCCAGTACGTCACAGAAATGATGTGGTTCGCCGGTGGCGTGCCGATGGTGCAATGGTATCTTCGCGATTATCTGGATCTGGATGTCTTGACGGTGACAGGCCGCACGCTGGGCGAAAACCTGGAGATGCTCCATCAGTCCGGCTTCTTTACCCGCAACCACGGCTATCTGAGTAATTATCGGGTCAGCCCGGAAGAGGTGATCCGTAAACCGGAAAACGCGACCAAGAAAGGGTCGATTGCCGTGTTAAAAGGCAATATCGCGCCGGAAGGCGCGGTTATCAAATACGCCGCCTGCGCACCAGATATGCACCACCATACCGGCCCTGCACGCGTCTTCAATTCGGAAGAGGATGCCCAGCAAGCCATTATTCATAACCACATCGAACCGGGTGATGTCATTTTTATTCGTTATGAAGGGGCGAAAGGTTCGGGAGCACCGGAAATGCTCATGACCACAGACGCGATTGTTTACGATAAACACCTTGATGGCAAAGTCGCCCTGATTACCGATGGTCGTTTCTCCGGCGCGACCAGCGGCCCCTGCGTCGGCCATGTTTCTCCGGAAGCCGCCGATGGCGGTCCCATTGCACTTGTCGAAGACGGCGACCTCATCGAAATGGACGTCAAAGGACGCAAGCTCAACATTGTTGGCATTAACGGGGAATACAAAACGGAAGAAGAAATTCAGCACTGTCTTGAACGTCGTCGGGAAAACTGGACGAAACCGGATTATTCAAACCGACGCGGCGTCTTTAAGCAATTTACGACCAACGCAACCTCATTAATGGCGGGAGCCTGGATTAAATAACGTCCCTGGTGGGCGGCATGACTGCCAGCCCACCTGCTTTTAAGGATAAACTCATTATGCAAACTGAAAAATTCAACGGTGTCTTTCCGCCTGTTCCCACAATTGTTAATGCCCAGGGAGAGTTAGATAAAAAAGGGATGGCGACGTTACTCGACCACCTTATTGCAAACCAGGTGAACGGCGTATTATTGCTCGGCAGCGGCGGCGAGTTCTGCCACATGACAAAAGAGCAGCGCCTGGAAGCCGCCGAGTTTTGTGTTCAACATATCAATCATCGAATTCCCGTGCTGTTAGGGATCAGCAGTACCTGCACGCAAGACGTTATTGATTACGGTCTGCATGCCGACCGTCTGGAAGTGGATGCCGTCCTGGTCCTCAATCCTTATTATGCCAGGCTGACCGATGATTATATTTATCATCATTTCAAAACCGTCGCGGAAAGCATCAAAACGCCGGTGATTCTCTATAATTTTCCGGCGCTCACCGGCCAGGATCTCAGTATCGATTTAATTACCCGACTGGCGCATGACATCCCCAATATCATTGGCATAAAAGATACGGTGGATAACATTAGTCATATTCGCGAAATCATCAATACCGTACGACCGGTTCGCCCTGACTTTGTTATTTTCTCTGGTTACGATGAATATATGCTGGACACGTTGATCATGGGGGGAAATGGCGGGATCCCTGCGACGGCTAACTTTGCTCCACAGTTAACCTGTGGAATTTATCGCGCCTGGTGCGAAAAAGAGTATGAGACCCTGTTTCACCTGCAACGCAGGCTCTCTGCGTTATCCACCATTTACAGTCTGGATACCCCTTTCTTTGGGATTATCAAAAAAGCCATCCAGCTCAGCGGCATTGATATCCCGGTAGAGGTCATGCCTCCGGTGCAACCGGCAAATGAGGCGCACATCGCCAGCCTGAAAAAGGTTTTACAGCGCGCCGGGTTGTAAGCCAAATCAGCGGGCTTCACGCCCGCCTTTTCTTTCCTTATCCCGGCGAAAAGACTAGCGCAGCATTAACGACAGACGACGACTGGCATCCATCATCTGTGCGGCAAGCGCTTCTCGTTTTTCATCCGGGATCTGGAACGCCACACCGGATACGCTCAATGCCGCCACCACTTTCCCTTCGGCATTAAATACCGGCACGGCGATGCAACGCACGCCCAAAGAATCTTCTTCGTTATCATAGCCCCAGCCACGCTGGCGGATCCCGGCTAATTCCTGCTTCAGGATATTCACATCCGTAATCGTCGTCTCGGTAAAGCGCGTCAGAACCTGATCGGGTGGCAGCAACTCATCCAGGTCTTCAGAATTAAGCCAGGCAATCAGCACTTTCCCCAAACCGGAACTGTGCAACGAAAGGCGCTTACCTTCCCAACTGCGTATCACAATCGCCTGTGGGCTTTCCAGCTTGAGAAGATAAATGGGGGAATCACCTTCAAGCACGCCAAGATGGCAGGTTAAACCTGTCGCATCACGAATTTCTTTCAGGACCGGCAACGCTATTTTTTTAATATCGTACTGTTCTGCGGCTTTATTCCCTAATTCGTAGAGACGTAACCCCAGGTAATATTTGTCTTTTTCCTGACGCAATAAGCCATGCGCAACCATGCCCGTCAGTAAAGAGGAGGTACTACTTTTTGCGATCCCTGAATTCTGATGGATCTGCGTGAACGTCGCGCCATCGCATTCCATCAGATAGGCGAAGACGCGCATAATTTTGTCGAGGGCGGGAATCGATGTTGTGATTTTTTTCATAAATTTATCAACTAATTATAATTAATTCCTCGGACACTATACACCAGCAGACGGTGATTATTCCATATCAACGCACAATAACTGAGCACAAAAAAGGAGCCCGTAGGCTCCTTTGGTTAACAGGACAACTTACAGCCGCACCGGGTCAATATGCCAGATATGTTTGGCGTACTCCTGAATGGTACGGTCAGAGGAGAAGTAACCCATGTTGGCGATATTGAGCATCGCTTTGGCAGTCCACTCTTCCGGGCGGCCGTACAACTCGTCCACCTTGTCCTGACAATCAACATAGCTGCGATAGTCCGCCAGCACCTGATAGTGGTCGCCAAAGTTGATCAGCGAATCTACCAAATCACGATAACGCCCTGGCTCATCCGGACTGAACATGCCGCTGCCGATTTGCGTCAGCACCTGATGCAGTTCCTCATCTTTTTCGTAATACTCACGCGGTTTATAGCCCTGCCTGCGCAGTTCTTCGACCTCTTCTGCCGTGTTACCAAAGATAAAGATGTTCTCTTCGCCAACGTGTTCCAGCATCTCAACGTTCGCCCCGTCCAGCGTACCGATAGTCAATGCGCCGTTCAGTGCGAACTTCATGTTGCTGGTGCCGGAGGCTTCCGTCCCCGCCAGCGAAATCTGCTCGGACAGATCCGCCGCCGGAATGATCAGTTGCGCCAGGCTCACGCTGTAGTTGGGAATAAACACGATCTTCAGCTTATCGCCAATCTGCGGATCGTTATTGATGACCTTCGCAACGTCATTAATCAGGTGAATGATGTGCTTCGCCATGTAATAGGCCGACGCAGCCTTACCAGCAAAAATATTCACCCGCGGCACCCACTGCGCATCAGGATTGGCCTTGATGCGGTTGTAGCGCGTAATCACGTGCAGCACATTCATTAACTGACGCTTGTACTCATGAATGCGCTTGATCTGGACATCAAACAGCGATTTTGGATTCACCACCACATTGAGTTGCTGCGCAATATAGTTTGCCAGCCGCTTTTTGTTTTCCAGTTTCGCCTGACCTACCGCATGATTGACCAGCGGGAAATCGCAGTGCTGTTCGAGTTCATGCAGTTGGCTCAGATCGGTACGCCATGTACGGCCAATATTCTCGTCCAGAACCCCGGAAAGCGGCGGGTTCGCCAGCGCCAGCCAGCGGCGCGGCGTCACACCATTCGTCACGTTGCAAAAACGCGTCGGGAAGATGGTCGCAAAATCCGCAAACAGCGACTGAACCATCAGGTTAGAGTGCAATTCGGAAACACCGTTCACCTTATGGCTCACCACGACCGCCAGCCACGCCATACGCACGCGACGACCGTTGGATTCGTCAATGATCGACGCTCGTCCCAGCAGACCGGTATCGTTCGGATACTGCTCCTGCAACGTTTTCAGGAAGTAGTCGTTAATTTCAAAGATGATCTGCAGGTGGCGCGGCAGGATTTTACCCAGCATATCCACCGGCCAGGTTTCCAGCGCTTCGCTCATCAGCGTGTGGTTGGTATAGGAAAAGACCTGACAACACACTTCAAACGCGTCGTCCCAGGTGAACTGATGCTCATCGATCAGCAACCGCATCAGCTCCGGGATCGACAACACCGGGTGCGTGTCATTCAGGTGAATGGCAATCTTATCCGCGAGGTTGTCGTAGGTTTTGTGCAGCTGATAGTGACGGCTCAGAATATCCTGTATCGTAGAGGAGACCAGGAAATACTCCTGACGCAGACGCAGTTCGCGCCCGGAGTAGGTGGAGTCATCCGGATACAGTACGCGCGACACGTTCTCGGAGTGGTTTTTATCTTCCACTGCGGCGAAGTAATCCCCCTGGTTGAATTTACCGAGGTTGATTTCGCTACTGGCCTGCGCATTCCACAGACGCAACGTGTTGGTGGCGTCTGTATCATAACCGGGGATAATCTGATCGTACGCGACCGCGAGGATCTCTTCGGTTTCAAGCCAGCGCGTTTTCTTGCCTTCCTGCTGAATACGCCCGCCAAAGCGAACTTTGTATCGCGTGTTATGGCGCTTGAATTCCCACGGGTTACCGTATTCCAGCCAGTAATCGGGAGACTCTTTCTGTCGTCCATCAACAATGTTCTGCTTGAACATCCCGTAGTCGTAGCGGATGCCATAGCCGCGTCCCGGCAGCCCTAAGGTTGCCAGCGAATCCAGGAAACAGGCTGCCAGTCGCCCGAGGCCACCGTTACCGAGACCCGGGTCGTTTTCTTCATCGATGAGCTCTTCGAGATCTAACCCCATCGCTTCCAGCGCGCCCTGGACATCGTCATAGATCCCCAGAGACAACAGCGCATTGGAGAGAGTACGCCCAATCAGGAACTCCATCGACAGGTAATAAACCTGACGCGTTTCCTGTGACAGTTGGGCACGGTTAGAACGCAGCCAGCGCTCCACAAGACGATCGCGCACCGCAAACAGCGTCGCGTTCAGCCATTCATGCTTATTGGCAATAACCGGGTCTTTACCAATCGTGAACATCAGCTTGTAAGCAATAGAATGCTTAAGCGCTTCTACGCTCAGCGTCGGCGATGCATAGGTAAATGGAGCATTCATAATGATGATTCCTGAATATCTATTTCAAGCGATAGTAAAGCTCGCGGTATGACTTCGCCGCGACTTGCCAGCTAAAATCCATCGCCATCGCTTGCCGTTGCACAAACCGCCAGAGCGAAGGTCGAGACCACAGCACGAAAGCGCGGCGGATGGCCCGCAGCAGTGACCAGGCGTTGCTGTCCTCAAAC
The DNA here is from genome assembly GCF_000981805.1 of Citrobacter amalonaticus Y19. Taxonomy (NCBI): domain Bacteria; kingdom Pseudomonadati; phylum Pseudomonadota; class Gammaproteobacteria; order Enterobacterales; family Enterobacteriaceae; genus Citrobacter; species Citrobacter amalonaticus. The sequence goes on from NZ_CP011132.1 coordinate 4,037,707, forward strand.
ACAAACCCGCTGGCGATGCCATCGGCAAGGTTTTCCAGCGAACTGTCGGACACGGTGTCAGCCAGTCCGCCGGTACGCCGTACCAACGGTAGCGTGCCGTACTTCAGTCCGTAGAGTTGCGTTAAGCCGCACGGCTCAAAGCGGCTCGGCACCAGAATAACGTCCGCGCCCCCCATAATGCGGTGCGAAAACGCTTCGTGATAGCCAATCTGCACGCCTACCTGGCCGGGATATTCCGCGGCGGCAGCAAGGAAACCTTCCTGCAACACCGGATCGCCCGCCCCCAGCAGCGCCAGTTGTCCGCCCTGCTCTAACAGGCCCGGCAGCGCCTCCAGCACCAGATCCAGCCCCTTCTGGCTGGTCAGGCGGCTGACGACGGCAAACAGCGGAACCTTCTCATTCACCTTCAATCCCATCGCTATCTGCAGCTGGCGTTTGTTTTCCGCCTTATCTTCCAGTGAATCACGCGTATAGCGCGACGCCAGCAAGAGATCCGTCTCCGGACTCCAGATTTTCTCATCTACCCCGTTCAGTACGCCGGAAAGACGTCCTTCACGATGGCGCTGTTGCAGCAGTCCTTCCATACCGTAGGCAAACTGCGGCTCGGTGATCTCGCGCGCGTAGGTCGGGCTGACTGCCGTAATATGGTCGGCGTAGTACAGACCAGCCTTCAGGAACGAAATCTGACCGTTAAACTCCAGACCATGCATGTTAAAGAACGACCATGGCAGTTGGATGTCATTCATATGCTGCGCATAAAACATGCCCTGATACGCCAGGTTGTGTACGGTAAATACCGATTTCGCCGGACGTCCACGCGCGGCCAGATACGCAGGCGCCAGGCCCGCATGCCAGTCGTGCGCATGCACCACATCCGGGCGCCAGAATGGATCAAGCCCGCAGGCCATTTCACATCCGACCCATCCCAACAGCGCAAAACGCAGCACGTTATCGGTGTAGGCAAACAGGTTCGTATCGTGATACGGACTCCCCGGACGATCGTAGAGATGCGGGGCATCAATCAGGTAAATGCCCACGCCGTTGTAATGACCAAACAGCAGGCTAATCCTGCCCGCGAAGGTGTCGCGGCGGCTGACCACTTGCGCATCCGTGATACCTCGACGAATGTCGGGAAACGCGGGCAGCAGAACACGGGCATCTACACCATCCGCGATTTGTGCTGCCGGCAACGCGCCAATCACATCTGCCAGACCACCTGTTTTCAACAGGGGAAACATCTCCGAACATACATGTAAAACCTGCATTCTCACTCCTGTTTGACCTGCAGTTTGCGCAGCATTTCGCGCGTCACCAGCACAATGCCTTCCTCAGAACGGTAGAAGCGACGGGCATCGTCTTCCGCATTTTCACCAATCACCATGCCTTCAGGGATAATACAGGCGCGATCGATAATGCAGCGACGCAGGCGACATGAGCGTCCTACCCAGACTTCAGGTAACAACACTGCCGAATCAATATTACAGAATGAATTCACCCGCACGCGCGGGAACAGAACGGACTGCACCACCACTGAACCGGAAATAATACAGCCGCCAGACACCAGCGAGTTCAGCGTCATACCGTGGCTACCCGAGCGGTCCTGCACGAATTTCGCCGGCGGTAGCGGTTCCATGTGGGTGCGAATCGGCCAGTTCTGATCGTACATATCCAGTTCCGGGGTCACGGATGCCAGATCGAGGTTCGCTTTCCAGTACGCTTCCAGCGTTCCGACGTCACGCCAGTACGGCTCGGACTCAGGATCCGACTGGACGCAGGACAACGGGAAAGGATGTGCATAAGCCATGCCAGCTTTGGTGACGGTCGGAATGATATCTTTGCCAAAGTCATGGCTGGAGCCATCGTCGCCGTCATCCTTTTCCAGCAACTCATAGAGGTAATCGGCATCAAAAATGTAGATCCCCATGCTGGCGAGAGATTTCGTGGCATCGCCTGGCATCGCAGGTGGGTTGGCCGGTTTTTCCACAAATTCAATGATCTTCTCGTTTTCATCGACCGCCATTACGCCGAACGCGCTGGCCTCTTCGATCGGCACCGGCATACAGGCCACGGTGCAGCGCGCACCTTTCTCTACGTGGTCGATCAGCATGCGTGAATAGTCTTGCTTATAGATATGGTCACCCGCCAGGATCACCACATATTCCGCCTTATAGCGGCGGATGATATCCAGGTTCTGCGTCACCGCATCTGCCGTGCCGCGATACCAGTTTTCGCCCTGCATTCTTTGCTGGGCTGGCAGCAAATCGACAAATTCATTCATCTCCTCGCTGAAGAATGACCAACCACGCTGAATATGCTGTACCAGAGTGTGAGACTGATATTGCGTGATAACGCCAATACGGCGGATTCCGGAGTTAATACAGTTGGATAACGCAAAATCGATAATACGAAACTTACCACCAAAGTGAACGGCCGGTTTTGCACGCTTGTTGGTTAAATCTTTCAGACGGGTGCCTCGTCCTCCTGCCAGAATCAGGGCAACAGATTTCAACGGCAACTGGCGCGCCAACATTAAACGGTCATTCTTCTCTAAACTCACCATGACTAACTCCTTTTTGATCATCTCTGGAACACACACAGTCCGTGCGCAGGTCCCGGCCAGACAGCCGTAATTACCGGATTATCCACTCCGGCAAACGGGGGAACAGCGCGCCATTCCCCTTCAGGTAAAACAATTTCAGCGACATCAGGCGCGGCATTGATGGCAATAAGAAAACGGTCCGATAGCACGATTTGCATCTGCATTGGCCCGTTTTGCCACTCATCCGCACTCAATGGTTGTGCGTGGCGGTTAAGCCAGCGCACGTTGCCATCTCCCTCTTCCCACCAATGGTCTCCCACCAGCGCCGGGATTTGCTGGCGCAGTTTTATCAATGCAGCGGTAAAATCGATTAATCCCCCGCTCGCCTGCGACCAGTCCAGCCAGGTCAACGCATTGTCCTGGCAGTAGGCATTGTTGTTGCCATGCTGACTGTGTCCATGTTCATCACCAGCCAGCAACATTGGCGTTCCCTGAGAAAGTAAAAGCGTCGTCAGCAACGCATGAATGCTGTCGCGTCGACGTTCGACGACCTCCAGAGTGCCGCCTAATCCTTCTTTACCATGATTATTGCTATGGTTATTGTCGGTCCCGTCCCGATTTTCCTCTCCGTTTGCCTCATTGTGTTTCTGATTGAAACAAACGCAGTCTCTGAGCGTAAAACCGTCATGCGCGGTGACCAGATTGACGGAAGCAGAGGGTTTGCGTCCATCTCGCTTAAACACGTCGCTGGAGGCCGCAAAGCGCCCGGCAAACTCACCGAGCGACAGATTGCGCTGTAGCCAGAAGCGGCGTGATGCATCGCGAAAATGATCGTTCCACTCAGCGAACGGCGCGGGGAAATTCCCCACCTGATACCCGCCAGCCCCGATATCCCACGGTTCAGCGATAAGCTTAACGGCGGACAACACCGGGCACCGTTTGATAGCGGTAAACAACGGCGCATCCTGGCGAAACGCCGGCGTACGCCCCATCACCGATGCCAGATCAAAACGAAAGCCATCAACGTGGCAGGTTTCGACCCAGTAACGCAGGCATTCGAGGGCATACTCCACCACGCCAGGATGGCTGAGATTGAGCGTGTTACCGCAACCGGTCCAGTTGTGATAATCGCCATCCTCTCTGATCCAATAATAGCTACGGTTGTCGATTCCGCGCAGGGAGATGAGCGGTCCGTCCAAATCCAGCTCAGCACTGTGATTGAGCACAATGTCGAGGATGACCTCAATACCCGCGTTGTGCAGCGCCTTAACGGCATCGCGAAACTCATCCAGCGCCGTCTCTGGCGAGCAGGCATAGGCTGGATGCAGCGCAAACAGCGCGACGGGGTTGTAGCCCCAGTAGTTCGACAACCCCAACCGTTGTAAACGCGGTTCACTGGCGAAATGCGCCACGGGCAGCAGTTCCAGCGCAGTAATACCCAAATGCTTCAGATAGTTGATCATCACCGGATGACCGAGCGCTTTATACGTGCCGCGAATCTCCGGCGGGATCTGCGGATGCAGACAGGTTAATCCTTTGACGTGCGCTTCATAGACCACGGTGTTGCCCCACGGCGTGCGCGGCGGGGCATCGTCTTCCCAGTCATAGCGATCGGCTGTCACCACGCACTTCGGCGCAATGGCGGCGTTATCGCGATGATCCGGCTGGTCATCACCCGCATGCATCAGCGGGTCATCTTTCAGGTCGCCCTCTACGCGACGCGCACAGGGATCAATCAGCAACTTAGCCGGGTTAAACCAGTGACCCTGCGCAGGCTGCCACGGCCCATGCACGCGGTAGCCATAGCGCAGACCAGGGCGGGCATCGGCCAGATAGCCGTGCCAGACATCCCCGGTGCGCGCTGGCAGGTCGTAGCGCTGCTCATTGCCCGACGCGTCAAACACACACAGCTCAACGCGCTCAGCATGCGCGGAAAAGAGCGTGAAATTCACGCCGTGTCCGTCATACGTTGCGCCATGCGGTGTGGCGTTGCCGGCAACCAGTTGCGTCATTCCGCCTCCCGCACCAGCCAAATTGTCGACAGCGGCGGCAGGGTCAGGTTCAGCGATTGCGGACGTCCGTGACTGGAAATCTCATCGGTATGTACCGCCCCGCCATTCCCGGCATTGCTGCCGTGGTAGTGCATCGAATCGGTATTGAGAATTTCGCGCCATTTGCCCGGCTGATTGACGCCAAAGCGGTAACCGTGACGCGGCACCGGCGTGAAGTTACTGACGACGATAATTTCATTCCCGACCTTATCGCGGCGGACAAACGCCAGTACCGAACGCGCATTGTCATCCACCACCAGCCATTCGAAGCCGTAGGAATCAAAGTCGAGTTCATGCAACGCTTTGTGGTGACGATAGGTCTGGTTGAGGTCGCGCACCAGGCGCTGCACACCGTGGTGCCAGTTGTCGCCGCCCTCAAGCAGGTGCCAGTCGAGGCTGGCGTCATGGTTCCACTCGCGTCCCTGAGCAAATTCGTTGCCCATAAACAGCAGTTTCTTACCCGGGAAGGCCCACATCCAACCGTAATAGGCACGCAGGTTGGCAAATTTTTGCCACGCGTCGCCCGGCATACGGTCAAGGATCGATTTCTTACCGTGTACCACTTCGTCATGCGACAGCGGCAGAACAAAGTTTTCGGTGTAGTTGTAGAGCATGCCGAACGTCAGCTTATCCTGGTGATACTGACGATGAATCGGATCCAGCTTCATGTAATCAAGAGTGTCGTGCATCCAGCCAAGGTTCCACTTGTACCAGAAACCCAGCCCGCCCATATCCTGAGGACGAGAAACGCCAGCGAAATCCGTCGACTCTTCCGCCATGCTCACCGCGCCCGGCACTTGCTCACCGAGAATACGGTTGGTGTTGCGTAAAAATTCAATCGCTTCCAGGTTTTCGCGACCGCCAAATTCGTTCGGGATCCACTCGCCCTCTTTGCGACTGTAATCGCGATAGATCATCGATGCCACGGCATCCACGCGCAGGGCATCAATACCAAAGCGCTCAATCCAGTACAGGGCGTTACCCACCAGATAGTTACTGACCTCACGACGACCGTAGTTGTAGATAAGCGTATTCCAGTCCTGGTGATATCCTTCGCGCGGGTCGCTATGTTCGTACAGTTTGGTGCCATCAAATTCGGCCAGAGCAAAGTCATCTGACGGGAAGTGGCCCGGCACCCAGTCCAGGATCACGTTCAGACCCGCCTGATGCGCGGCGTCCACGAAATAACGGAAATCATCGCGCGTGCCGAAACGACGCGTTGGCGCATAAAGACCGGTAGGCTGGTAGCCCCAACTGCCGTCAAACGGGTGCTCGTTCACCGGCATCAGTTCGATGTGGGTGAACCCCATCCATTTCACGTACGGGATGAGCTGATCGGCGAGTTCGCGGTAGCTCAGCCAGAAATTGTTGTCGGTATGACGACGCCACGAGCCCAGATGCACTTCATAGATGGAGATTGGCGCGTCGAACTGGTTGGCTTTTTTGCGCGCCTCGGTTTGCTCCACTTTTTCAGGCAGACCGCAAATGAGCGAAGCCGTTTCCGGACGCATCTGCGCTTCAAAGGCGTAAGGGTCGGCTTTAACCCGCAGGTTGCCGTTGGCGTCGATCATCTCATATTTGTAGAGCTGACCATGCTGCGCGCCGGGGATGAACAGTTCCCAGATACCGCTTTCTTTGCGCAGACGCATCGGGTGACGGCGACCATCCCAGAAGTTAAATTGTCCAACCACGGAAACGCGACGCGCGTTTGGCGCCCAAACGGAGAAACGGGTGCCCGTGACGCCATCCATCGTGTCCGCGTGCGCCCCCAGGGTTTCATACGGACGCAAATGGGTGCCTTCAGACAGCAGCCAGGCATCCATATCCTGAATCAGGGGACCAAAACGGTAGGGATCATCAATCAGATTTTGCTGGCCATGCCAGACAACAGCAAGTTGGTAGCGAAAAGGATTTTTACGGCGAGGTAATACACCACTGAAAAAACCGCGTGAGTCGAGGCAATCCAGTTTGCCGACTTTGCGCCCGGTTTTAGGTTCAATCACCCACACTTCTGTGGCGTCAGGTAAAAGCGCGCGGACTTCAAGTCCGGCAGAGGTCTGGTGCATACCGAGTACGGAAAAGGGATCCGCAAAATGGCCTGCAATTAGCGCATTAATCACGTCTCTATCGATTCGATCGGACATGGTTTTCATCCTGTTTTTGGTGTCACTCCTCCAACTGATTTTCGACATCAGCCAGTGACACTTTTTTTGACCTGAACGGCGCAGCACAATTGTGCATCCTCTCTGCCCCGTCCTACCTTCAGGTAAAGCCCTGATACTGCGATCAGGACACCCTTAAAGAATAGCCAACACTTTAATTAACTCCTGCATAAAGATGATACATCTGCGTTTACTCCTTTTTTACGCATAAAAAGGGGTGACTCAGCACCCCTTGAAAATAAACAAACTCGGTTACGCCAGATGGCGCAACATGCGGCGCAGCGGTTCTGCTGCCCCCCATAGCAGTTGGTCGCCTACCGTAAAGGCTGACAGGAACTCCGGCCCCATATTCAGCTTACGCAAACGGCCAACCGGCGTGGTCAACGTACCGGTAACGGCCGCTGGGGTTAACTCACGCATGGTAATATCCCGATCGTTTGGCACCACTTTCGCCCACGGATTGTGAGCCGCCAGCAGTTCTTCCACGGTCGGAATGGAAACGTCTTTTTTCAGCTTAATGGTGAACGCCTGACTGTGGCAGCGCAGCGCGCCGACGCGCACGCACAGGCCATCTACCGGGATGACGGACGCAGTGTCGAGGATCTTGTTGGTTTCCGCCTGACCCTTCCACTCTTCGCGGCTCTGGCCGTTATCAAGCTGTTTGTCGATCCACGGAATCAGACTGCCCGCCAACGGGACGCCAAAGTTATCCACCGGCAGTTCGCCGCTACGGGTCAGTTGGGTGACTTTGCGTTCGATATCAAGGATAGCGGAAGAAGGGGTTGCCAGTTCATCAGCCACATAGCTATGCAGGTGACCCATCTGGTTGAGCAGTTCGCGCATATGGCGCGCGCCGCCGCCGGAGGCTGCCTGGTAGGTTGCGACCGACACCCAGTCCACCAGGTCGTGGGCAAACAGACCGCCCAGCGACATCAGCATCAGGCTGACGGTACAGTTGCCGCCAACAAAGGTTTTAATCCCATTGTTCAGGCCGTTGGTGATGACATCCTGGTTAACCGGGTCGAGAATGATGATCGCATCATCTTTCATGCGCAGCGAAGAGGCCGCGTCAATCCAGTAACCCTGCCATCCGCTTTCACGAAGCTTTGGATAGATTTCGTTGGTATAATCGCCGCCCTGACAGGTCACGATGATATCGAGCGCTTTCAGCGCGTCCAGATCAAAAGCGTCCTGAAGTGTGCCGGTCGAGGTACCGCCGAACGTCGGCGCTGCCTGCCCAAGCTGGGAAGTCGAAAAGAAAACAGGGCGAATGGCGTCGAAGTCGCGCTCTTCAACCATGCGTTGCATGAGAACAGAGCCGACCATACCGCGCCAGCCGATAAAACCAACATTTTTCATAGCGTTTTTTTCCTGCAAAGATGTGTGCTGTGTATGCTGACCAGTGTCCCACTGGCTCATCCTTCACCATACAAAAAGCAGCCAAAGTCGCAAGTGAATTTAATCAATGATAGCGATGCCATCAGTAATGCGACTTATCCCGCTGCTTAAGCAAGCAGAAAGTCCAGGGCAATTATCAGGGAATTTGAGTTATGAATGAAATCATTTCTGCAGCTGTTTTATTGATCCTGATTATGGATCCGCTCGGTAACTTGCCCATTTTCATGTCCGTACTGAAACATACCGAGCCGAAACGGCGTCGGGCGATAATGGTGCGAGAGCTTTTCATTGCGCTGTTGCTGATGCTGATCTTCCTTTTTGCGGGCGAGAAAATTCTCGCATTTCTTAATTTGCGAGCCGAAACGGTTTCAATATCCGGGGGCATTATCCTGTTCCTGATCGCCATCAAAATGATTTTCCCCAGCGCCACCGGAAACAGTGCCGGACTTCCGGCGGGTGAAGAACCCTTTATTGTCCCGCTGGCGATCCCGTTAGTGGCCGGTCCAACCATTTTGGCCACGCTGATGCTGCTATCACATCAGTACCCGAATCAAATGGGGCATCTGGTGATTGCCCTGCTGTTGGCCTGGGGCGGCACCTTTGTGATCCTGTTGCAGTCGTCGCTGTTTCTACGTCTGCTGGGTGAGAAAGGGGTAAACGCATTAGAACGCCTGATGGGATTGATTCTGGTGATGATGGCGACCCAGATGTTCCTGGACGGTATTCGGATGTGGATGAAGGGATAAAAGCGTAAAAAAGCCCGGTAGCTTTTATGCTTACCGGGCCTGGTATTTGCGTTTTTTATAGGTCGGGTAAGCGCCACCCGACAAACATCAGCTCAACAGTTGAAACGCAATCATCCCAATAATGGCACCCACGGTGCCGAGGATGGTTTCCATCATCGTCCAGGTCTTCAGGGTTTGTGCTTCTGTCGCACCGGTGAATTTCCCGAACAGCCAGAAACCGGCGTCGTTCACATGACTGACCACGATCGAACCGCCCGCGATGCAGATAGACAGCGCCGCCATCTGCGCACCGGAGAAGTTCAGTTGTTCAATCACCGGCATCACCAGACCCACCGCCGTTAAGCAGGCCACGGTCGCGGAGCCCTGAATGATACGCACCGCCGCCGCCAGCACGAAGCAGGTAATGGCAATCGGTAAACCCATCCCGGTCAGCGCTTCACCCAATGCCGGGCCAACGCCGGAATCCACCAGCACCTGCTTGAAGACACCGCCTGCGCCAATCACCAGCAGGATGATCCCCGCCGGTTGCAGCGCGTGACCGCAGATCTCCATCACCTTATCTTTCGGCATCCCCTGGCGCATTGCCAGGCCGTAGATCGCCACCAGACACGCCACCAGAATCGCGGTGAATGGGTGACCGATAAATTCAAACCACTGATACGCCGTAGAACCGACCGGCACAAAGCGTGCAGCGATGGTTTTCAGCCCCACCAGCACCAGCGGCAGCAGGATCAGCGACAGGCTGAAGCCGAAGGACGGCATTTTGCCCTCACCCAGGTGCGGTTCGGTAATATCGTCAGGAATATTCAGTTCAACGTAGCGGCTGATAAAGTTGCCCCACAGCGGCCCGGCGATGATCATCCCCGGAATGGCGGCGCACAGACCAATCAGAATCATCCAGCCAAAGTCGGCGTGCATCTGAGAGGCGAGCAGCATCGGTGCCGGCCCCGGCAGCAGAAATGCTGCGGCCGCCGCCACGCCCGCAAACAGCGGGATCACCAGCTTCACCAGATTCGTACCGGTATGACGCGCCATCGAGAACGCGACGCTAATCAGCAGTACAATCGCCACTTCAAAGAACAGCGGCAGCGCGCAGATCAGCCCCGCCAGCCCAATCGCATAGTGCGCGCGACTGTGGCCGAAGGATTTCAACATCTTGACCGCAATCTGATCGACCGCGCCCGTTTCATGCAAAATCTTGCCGAACATTGCCCCCAGAGCGACCACAATCGCCAGGAAGCCAAGCGTACCTCCCATCCCTTTTTCCATTGTCGCCGCGATTTTATCGAGCGGCATACCGGAAAAGAGACCTGCACCAATAGACACCACCATCAAAGCAACGAAGGCGTGCATACGCGCCTTCATCACTAAAAACAACAGCAGCAGAACGGAGCCTACTGCTGTTAAAACAAGCGTTAATGTACTCAAAACTTACTGCCTTTTATTAATGACCTCGATGGTGCTGGCAACAACACCTTCCAGTGGCTGATCGATATCCACCACCAGTACGTCGTTTTCGTCAGCACCCGGTTCTTGCAGCGTTTCAAACTGCGTCACCAGCATCTGGGTTTTGAAGAAATGACCTTTACGCGCCTTCAGACGGCTTTCGATCACGTCGAAATCGCCTTTCAGGTAGATGAAAGAGAGGTTCGGGTTACCGTCACGCAGCAGGTCACGGTAGTGTTTTTTCAGCGCGGAACAGACAATCAGCGAAACCTTGTTGGTACGCTGCATCGCAAACGCCGCATCATTCAGCGCCTGCAACCACGGTTTACGGTCGTCATCATTGAGTGGCTCACCGGAGGCCATTTTCTCAATGTTGCGACGCGGATGGAGAAAATCGCCATCAAGAAACGCGGCATGCAGTTGATGCGCAACTTCACTGGCGACAGCGGATTTGCCACTGCCCGATACGCCCATCAGAACGTAAATGTGGTGATCATGGTTAGTCGTGCTCAAAGTGGTGCCCCCACAGTACAAGAATCAGGAATTGTTACGGGTAACTGTTATCGGTAACATTGTCCAGTCTGACTAAAACAGAAGCAATATCCAAACGTGCGAGAAGTGAATAAGTGTGAGCTACTTCAAATTTGTTGGCTTAAATAGATCCACCCGGTGACAAGGTGAAACCTAAATCTAACATTTTTGGCGTGACGCTCTCTCCACGGATGCGCGCCAGCAGACGCTCTGCGCCAATGCTGCCCATTCGCTCACGCGGCGTCAGTACACTGGCCAGACGCGGCTCCATCACCTGGCCGATATCATGGCCGTGGAAACCAGCAATCGCCATGTCGTCCGGGATCTTCAGTCCTAAACGCTGGCATTCAAAGGCTGCGCCCACCGCCAGGTCATCGTTGGTACAGAAGATACCGTCCAGTTGCGGATATTCGCGACGCGCCTGACGGATAAGCTCAATACCTGAGGAATAAGAAGAAGACTGCTCCACCATCACACTGTAGGGCACCAGACCCGCATCCAGCATCGCCTGCTCATAACCCTTCTGTTTGATGATAGTACGTTCGTCGAGACGTGCCCCCAGATAGGCGATATGACGATGCCCGCGTGCAATAATCGCGGCGGTCATCTGACGCGCGGCTTCAAAGTTGTCAAAACCGACAGCGATATCGAGGCAAGGCGACTGACTGTCCATCAGTTCAACCACCGGAATCCCCGCTACCTCAATCATTTTCAACGTGCGCGGCGTGTGGGTACGTTCAGTCAGGATCAGCCCATCGATGTTCCATGAGAGCATCGATTCCAGACGCTCCTGCTCCATCTCCGGCTTATAACCGTAGTGCGCCAGCATGGTTTGATAGCCATGCGCATCCGTCACGGCCTCAATGCCGCGTAAAACTTCGGCAAAAACCTGGTTGGTTAACGAGGGCAGCAAAACGCCAATAGCCCGGCTGGTGGCGTTGGAGAGGATATCAGGTGCGCGATTGGGAATATAACCCAGTTCATCAAGTGCAGCAGCGATCTTGCCCCGCAGTGCGACGGAAACTTGCTCCGGATTACGCAAAAAGCGGCTGACCGTCATTTTGGTCACGCCAACGCGGTCGGCTACATCCTGAAGTACGGGTCTTTTCTTCTTCATCGTCCTGAGAAATCGTAAGTGAGAGATTTGCTCAGTTTATCACGGACAAAGCACAACCTTCCCCGTTTAAAGGGAAGGTTGTGTAATTATTTATACAGGAGGCAGATCAAACAGCAGGATTTCGCTATCGCTGTCGGCATGAATGGACAGTGCCTGCTCATCCCAAATCGCCAGACCGTCGCTGGTGGTGGCTTTAGTGCCGTTAATGCTCACCTCACCTTTTACCACCTGGATCCAGACGCGGCGTTCTGCGGCAATCTGATGGACTGACTGCTCACCTTTCACCAGCGCCCAGCGGTACAACTCCATATCCTGGTACACTTTCAACGAACCGTCACGAGCGTCCGGCGACAGCACCAGTTGTTTGCCCTGCGTGGCGTCGAAACGGCGCTGCTCATAACGCGGCGTGATGCCGTTTTTTTCCGGAATGATCCAGATCTGATACAGACGCAGACGATCCGTTTTGCTCGGGTTGTACTCAGAGTGACGGATCCCGGTCCCCGCACTCATAATCTGGAATTCACCCGCCGGAACCTGCTCTTTATTGCCCATGCTGTCCTGGTGTTCTACTGCGCCTTCCAGCACGTAGGTCAGGATTTCCATGTCTTTATGCGGGTGGGTTCCGAAACCCTGACCGGCGTCGATCACGTCGTCGTTAATCACGCGCAGTGCCGAGAAGCCCATAAAGTTAGGATCGTAGTAATCCGCAAAAGAGAAGGTATGCCAGGAATCCAGCCAGCCATGATTCGCGTGGCCACGGTCGTTTGCTTTGCGTAAGTAGATCATTGTGTTCACCCCCAGATGTTTTCGATGGAGACAGTGTGAACCGAATCCATTATCAATCATAGAGGGTGAAAATTGACTCCTCTGTTCAAAAATTATGAACAACTCAGGAGGAGTCAATCCGGCTTATCGGGCGAGGCTGATGGTGGCCGGAGAGGCCTGTTCGAATGCCCGTTCGAGGAGTTCAAGATTGGTAAGAACGTCAGATTCCTTGACGTAATTTGGCGCACCGGTGGTGAGCGTGTCGTACAGCGCGTCATAGACACGACCGTAGTCGCCCGTTTCCGGTTTGATCTCTTCTTTCACCGTCACGCCGTCATCGTTGACGTACTCCAGCACGCCAACGGAATTATCCGCCGCAAAGCCCGGTTCACCCGGCATGATGTTGGCCTTCAGGCTGGTCTCCTGCTGGTCAATGCCGTATTTGATAAACGAACCTTTGGTGCCGTGAACGATAAACTTCGGATAATCGATTTTCACCAGATGGCTGGTTTTGACAATCGCCTTTACATCGCCGTAAAACAGTTGTGCCTCAAAGGTGTCATCCGGATTGGCTTTATTGCGCAGGCTGCGAATATCGTACGACACATGGTCCGGGCGACCGAACAACGAAATTATCTGATCCATCGTGTGTACGCCCAGGCCATAGAACGCGCCGTCCTGTGGCAAACCGGGGTGGGTTTCGGCAATCGGACGGTAGTAATCGAAGTGGCTTTCCACTTCCACAATCTCACCGAGCTTGCCGCTTTCAATCGCCTTTTTGGCGGTCAGGAAACAGGAATCAAAGCGACGGTTCTGGTATGGCGTCACCGTCAGCCCTTTGCTTTGCGCCAGTTCAAACAGCACTTTCGCTTCAATCATCGTCGGGGTGAATGGCTTCTCAACCAGGACGTTCTTTCCGGCTTCCAGCGCCCGTTTCGCGTAGTCAAAATGGCTGTCCGCATGGGTACAGATGACAACCAGTTTCACCTCAGGGTCGTTGAGCACTTCGTCGAGATCGCTGGTGAAATGGATGTGCGAGTAGATGGGTGCCTGCTCTTCGGGCTTCGCGTGACGGCGAAAAATATGAGCCACATGCCAGCTGTCTTTGCGATTGAGAACGTACGGAAGATGGTAGCGAGTCGCGCTCTTGCCGAAACCAATAAATGCACAATGTAAGGTCATGATGCTGTCCTTTCAGAAGGTGATGACCTACACCATAGCGCAAAGCGGAGGGAGACAAAATGCGGGAAGTCCCTGAAGAATGGTATGCCAATGCAGACAGATCGGCCGTCGGCGTCGCGGTCAGTTTGTTCACGGCAAGCGCGCAGGGCCCGGAGCGTACTTAATGTACGTGAGGATTGCGAGCACAGCCCGGGATTAAGCTGGCAAGCAAACTAGCCCGAAAACAAATAAAAAAAAGCCAGCACCCGGCTGGCTAAAATAATACTGGAAGCAATGTGAGCAATGTCGTGCTTTCAGGTTCTCCGCAAGGGTCTTCCTGAACGCAGAGCAATAATAATCATTCTCATTCGCAGTTGTCCAGCGATTTTTACAAAAAAATGCGGTTGACGACATTTTTAATCTCAGCGACTGTAAAGACTCAATTAACCCTGAAGGAGATCGGGAATGAGTGAGATTGTGATACGCCACGCTGAAACCAAAGATTACGACGCGATTCGTCAGATCCATGCCCAGCCGGAGGTGTATCACAACACGCTACAGGTTCCTCATCCTTCCAGCGAAATGTGGCAGACGCGACTCGCCGAACAGCCAGGCATCAAACAACTTGTCGCCTGTATTGATGACCGCGTTGTCGGACACCTGTGCATTGCCGTCGCTCAGCGTCCGCGCCGCAGTCACGTCGCCGATTTTGGTATTTGTGTCGATACACAATGGCAAAACCGTGGGGTCGCCAGCGCGTTAATGCGGACCATGATCGACATGTGCGACAACTGGCTGCGCGTCGAACGCATTGAATTAACGGCGTTTGTCGATAATGCGCCCGCCGTGGCGGTGTATAAAAAATACGGTTTTGAAATTGAAGGCACCGGCAAAAAGTACGGCCTGCGTAACGGCGAGTATGTCGATGCTTATTTTATGGCGCGGATGAAGTGACAAATTGCCCGGTGGCGCTACGCTTACCGGGCCTACAGCTGCACAAACGTAGGCCGGGTAAAGCGAAGCCGCCACCCGGCAACAAAATCAATACCCCGCGGTTAAATCGTCCACGGTGCGGGGGTCAGATGCGCCGTACAGCGCGCCGTCCGGCCCGACCATAATACTTTGCGTGCTGCCCATCGCCTCTTTCAGCGCGACCTTCTGCCCTTTTTGCTCAAGCAGTTTGAGGGTGTCCGGACTAAAACCTTTCTCCACACGCAGCTCATCCGGCAGCCATTGATGATGGAAACGCGGCGCGTTGGTGGCTTCCGCCACGTTCATCCCGAAATCGATGCTGTTGACCACCATTTGCAGCACGGTCGTGATAATACGACTCCCGCCAGGGCTGCCGGTGACCAGCCAGGTTTTACCGTCTTTTACCACGATGGTGGGCGACATCGACGACAGCGGACGTTTCTTCGGTCCAACGGCATTGGCATCGCCCCCCACCAGACCATAGACGTTAGGCACGCCCGGCTTGGCGGAGAAATCATCCATCTCGTTATTCATCAGAATGCCGGTGTTACCCGCCACAATGCCGGTCCCGAAGATGGTGTTGAGGGTATAGGTGACCGCCACGGCGTTACCGTCTTTATCCACCACCGAGAAATGCGTGGTCTGGTTGCTCTCATAAGGCGCAAGCTTGCCAGGACGAATTTCACTGGACGGTTTCGCCTTGTTGATATCAATCCGTTCGGCAATCGATTTGGCGTAATCTTTGTTGGTCAGCGCTTGCCACGGCACCTTCACAAAATCCGGGTCACCCAGGTATTCCGAACGATCGGCGTAGGCCTGTTTCTCCGCTTCCGCCATCACCTGCATGGCGTCCGCACTGCCGAAGCCGTATTTCTTCATGTCGAAATTTTCAAGGATATTCAGGATCTGCACGATGTGGATCCCGCCAGAGGACGGAGGCGGCATTGAGTAGATCTGATACCCGCGATAGTCGCCGCTAATTGGCATGCGCTCAACCGCCCGGTAACCCGCCAAATCCTCTTTGGTCATCAGCCCGCCGTTTTTCTGCATCTCCTGCGCAATCTGGTCGGCAATCGCCCCTTTATAGAAGGCCTCCGGCCCCTTTTCTGCAATCAACTCCAGACTTTTTGCCAGGTTTTTCTGTACCAGTTTGTCGCCCTTTTTCAGCGGTTCGCCATCCTTCCAGAAGATAGCTTTGCTGTTCTCATGATTCGGCAGCACTTCACTGCCGTAGGTTTTCAGATCGTCGGCCAGCGCATCGTTAACCACAAAGCCCTCTTCAGCCAGCTTAATTGCCGGACGCACCACGTTGTTGAGCGGCAAAGTGCCATATTTTTCCAGCGCCAGTGAGAACCCGGCCACGGTGCCCGGCGTGCCGGAAGCCAGATGGGAGGTCAGCGATTTTTTACTGTCCGGATTACCCTGATCGTCAAGGAACATATCGCGTGTGGCGTTAGCTGGCGCCATTTCGCGAAAGTCGATCGCCGTGGTCTTACCGTCTTTGGTTCGCAGCAGCATAAAACCACCACCGCCCAGATTCCCGGCCTGCGGATGCGTCACCGCCAGCGCATAGCCCACGGCAACCGCGGCATCCACGGCGTTCCCACCCTGTTTGAGAATATCCACTCCCACCTTCGTTGCCATCGCATCCACCGAGGCCACCATCCCCTGCTTCGCGCGAACGGGATGGAACACATCCTCTTCCACACCATACGACACCGGAGGCGGTGGAGGGGGAACCGCGAGCACGCTGAAACAGCTTCCTGAGAGCAGAGCAGCAAGGGCTACCCGGCGTAAAAACGTCGGTTTCGTCATCGTTATTCTCCAAAGATGCGGGGTCAGCCCCCCACTAAGCCTGGTGCATAACTCTGAAATGATCATCGTTTCGCCGGGAAAGGGGTAAACTTAAGAGATACCTCAGAGGAGGAAAGATGATGAAACGATGCTTAATTTTGGCAGCGCTACTGCCGTTTGCCTGTCTCGCACAGCCGATTAACACCCTGAACAATCCGAACCAGCCGGGTTATCAGATCCCCAGCCAACAGCGGATGCAAACGCAGATGCAGACGCAGCAGATCCAGCAGAAAGGGATGTTGAATCAGCAGTTAAAATCGCAGACACAACTCCAGCAGCAAAACCTGCAAACGCAAATGAACAACAATCAGCAGCGGATCCAGCAGGGTCAGGTACGCGAACAGCCGTTACCCAATACCAACGGCGGCATGTTGAGTGGCGGTACGCGCCAGGAGAGCGGCCAGCAGCACATGCTACCGCCGCGTCAGAATGGCGATATGCTTAACCCGCAGCAGTAAAGTCCGGGCCAATCACATCAATCGCATCGGTACAGATGCAGTCCACGCCCCAGCGCAGCAGTTCCGCCGCGCGCTGGGGTTTGTTGACGGTATACACCAGAATATGTAACCCCGCCGCTTTAAGCTGCTTAACCCGCGTTTCATCCAGCAGTGCGTGATTCAGGTGAATCGACACGCAGGCCAGGCGAGCGGTCAGTTCGCGCCAGTCATCACGCCACTCGTCAAGCAGCAACCCTCGCGGTAACTCCGCCACGGCGGCCTGCGCCGCTTCCAGCGCATCAATGTCAAATGACGACAATAGCGGTGCGGTCATCCCCTGCCACAGCATACGCGCGGCGAGAG
The DNA here is from genome assembly GCF_000981805.1 of Citrobacter amalonaticus Y19. Taxonomy (NCBI): domain Bacteria; kingdom Pseudomonadati; phylum Pseudomonadota; class Gammaproteobacteria; order Enterobacterales; family Enterobacteriaceae; genus Citrobacter; species Citrobacter amalonaticus. The sequence goes on from NZ_CP011132.1 coordinate 4,055,249, forward strand.
CAATCGCTTTTCCCGTCTGAGGCCCGGTTCCGGTGGTCGGTTTAATTTCGATATTGGCCATCAGGCCATGCAGGCGACAGCGCTCTGCCACCTGCGAGAGTAGTGGGAGCGGTTCGCCTTTAAACTCGCCGCTGTACCAGCCGCCGGCATCCACCCGCAGCAAATCCTGCCAGTTGAGCTCGCCCGCCACACCCCAGCCGTTGCTGGTGCGTTCAAGGTTGTCATCGTGCAGCAGGAATATTTCCCCATCCTTCGACAGCTTCGCGTCGAACTCGATCATGGTATGTCCGTAGCGCACGCCAACGTCGATCGCCGCCAGCGTGTTTTCCGGCGCCAGTTTACCGCCGCCGCGATGGGCGACGATGCGGGGATACGGCCAGTTACTCATACACGTTGTCCTGTTTCACCGTCAAAAAGGTGCAAATGATTTTCCGGCAGATGCAGCCACAGCGTGCTGCCTGCCTTTGGGCGCTCCTGATGGGCCAGACGCACCACCAGCTTTTGATCGCCCCAGCGACCGTGCGCCAGGTTGTCCGCGCCCAGCATCTCCAGCGTGTCCATCACCAGCGGCACGCCGCCTTCCGCCTGCGAGCTTAGCGCAATATGTTCCGGGCGGATACCCAGTGTCATTTTACGCCCGGCATAGCCGCGATAAAACCAGTTCACCGGTAGCGCCATGCCGCTCTCCAGTTCGAAGTGCGTACCCGCATGGCTGATGCGCCCTTCCAGCAGGTTCATCGCCGGACTGCCAATAAAGCTCGCCACAAAGCGGCTGGCCGGTTTTTCGTAAACCTCCACCGGCGTGCCAATCTGCTCGGCAATGCCTTTGTTCATCACCATCACGCGCTGGGCGAGCGTCATCGCTTCGACCTGATCGTGGGTCACGTACAGCGAGGTGGTTTTCAGGCGACGGTGCAGATGCTGGAGTTCCAGGCGCATCTGCACGCGCAGTTTGGCATCCAGGTTAGAGAGCGGCTCATCAAACAGGAACACCGCGGGATCGCGCACAATGGCGCGCCCCATCGCCACGCGCTGACGCTGGCCGCCGGAAAGTTCGCGCGGACGACGTTTGAGCAGACCGTCCAGTTCGAGAATACGCGCCGCTTCTTTCACTCGCTGCTCGATATGACCCTTGCCCATCCCACGGATTTTCAGCCCCCACGCCATGTTCTCTTCCACGCTCATATGCGGGTAGAGCGCATAGTTCTGGAAGACCATCGCGATCCCGCGATCTTTTGGCTCCATTTCGGTCACCCGCTGACGATCGATCCAGATATCGCCGCTGGTGACGCGTTCCAGTCCAGCCACCATCCGCAGAAGCGTTGATTTCCCACAGCCGGATGGGCCGACCATCACAATGAATTCACCGTCCGCCACGTCCAGCGTCAGCGGTTGAATCACCTGGGTTTTACCATCCCAGCTTTTGGTTACTGCCTGTAATTTTAAACCTGCCATCTTATTTCTCGCTATCGACCAGGCCGCGCACAAACGCGCGCTGCATGGCTAAAACAATCACTACAGGGGGGATGAGGGTCAGCAGCATTGCCGCCATCACCTGATTCCACAAGGTGGTGCCTTCGCCGGTGGCAATCATGCCTTTGATTCCCGCCACGGCTGTCCCCAGATTGACGTCGGTAATAATCAGCAACGGCCACAGATACTGGTTCCAGCCGTAGATAAAGGTGATGACGAACAACGCCGCCAGATTGGTTTTCGACAACGGCAGCACGATGTCGCGGAAAAAACGCATCGGCGAAGCGCCGTCAATGCGCGCCGCTTCGATCAGTTCATCCGGCAGGGTCATAAAGAACTGGCGGAACAGAAAGGTGGCGGTTGCCGATGCCATCAGCGGTAGCGTCAGCCCTGCGTAACTGTCGAGCATTTTCAGGTTGGCAATCACTTCCACCGTCGGGAAGATACGCACTTCCACCGGCAACATCAGCGTGATGAAAATCATCCAGAAGAACAGGTTACGCAGCGGAAAACGAAACCAGACGATGGCAAAGGCAGAGAGCATCGAGACCGCGATTTTCCCCACCGTAATGCCAAACGCCATGATGAAGCTGTTGAGCATCATCAACCAGAACGGCGCGCTGTTTACACCGACGCCGTTGACCCAGATGTTTTTCATGTTTTCCAGCAGATGCGTGCCGGGGATGAGCGTCATCGGCGTTTCAAACACCGCGTTGTTGTCCAGCGTCGCCGCGACAAACGCGACGTACAGCGGGAACAAAATCACGACAATCCCCAGTATCAGCATGGTGTGGCTGAATATCGTCAGCCCGCGACGGTTCTCAATCATTGGTAACGCACCTTACTTTCCACGTAGCGGAACTGCACCACCGTCAGAATGATGACGAGGAACATCAGCACCACCGACTGCGCGGCGGACGCAGAGAGATCCAGCCCGGCAAACCCTTCACGATAGATCTTATAAATCAGCGTGGTGGTGGCCTGCACCGGACCGCCTGCGGTCGCGGCATCGATAACCGGGAACGTATCGAAGAAGGCGTAGACCAGATTGACCACCAACAGGAAGAAACTCACCGGCGCGATCAGCGGTAACGCCAGTTTGAAAAAGCGACGGACCGGCCCTGCGCCATCGATCGCGGCGGCTTCAACCAGCGAGCGTGGGATCGATTGCAGCGCGGCAAAGAAGAAAAGGAAGTTGTAACTAATCTGCTTCCAGACAGACGCGAAAACCACCAGGAACATCGCCTGTCCGCTGTTCTGCGCATGGTTCCAGTCATAGCCAAACTGCTCAAGGAAGTGGGTAATGAGTCCACGTCCGGGATTAAACAGGAAGATCCACAATACGGCGGCCACCGCCGGAGCCACGGCATAGGGCAGCAGCATCAGCGTCTGATACAAACGACTGCCGCGCACCACGTAATCCACCAGCGCGGCGAAAAACAACGACACCAGCAGGCCGCTGAAGGTCACCAGCGCGCTGAATTTGATCGTCGTCCAGAAGGAGTCAAGGTAGTAGCTGTCATGAAACAGCGTGACGAAATTATTCAGCCCGACAAACTGGCTGGAAAGCCCAAATGGATCGACGCTTTGCAGTGAGTACCACAGCGCTTCGCCCGCAGGCCAGATAAAGAAAATGACGGTGATCGCCAGTTGTGGCGCAACCAGCAAATAAGGCAGCCAACGCGAGCGGAACACCGGACGGGAGGATGACATTGAGATTGGATTCCTGAACAGTGCCGGGTGGCGGCTACGCCTTACCCGGCCTACAAAGACGACATGGTGCATTTCGTAGGCCGGATAAGCGCAGCGCCATCCGGCAAAAACATTAAGACTTCGTAGACTGCTCAAAGCGGCGCAACAGCTGATTACCGCGCTCGACGGCGGCGTCCAGCGCCTGCTGCGGGGTTTTCTTGCCGGTCCACACGCCTTCCAGCTCTTCATCAACAATGGTGCGGATCTGCGGCATATTGCCCAGACGCAGCCCTTTGGTGAACGGTAATGGCGGCTTATTCAGCATCTGACGCGTCGCAATATCTGCTCCGGGGTTCTTGTCATAGTAGCCCTGCTCGCGGGTCAGATCGTAAGCGGCTTTGGTGATCGGCAGATAGCCGGTCTTCTGATGCCATTCGGCCGCGTTTTCCGGTTTTGCCAGGAAGTCGAGGAACTCGGCAACGCCTTTGTAAGTGTCGTTGTCTTTGCCCTGCATCACCCACAGGCTCGCGCCGCCGATGATGGCGTTCTGCGGCGCGCCTTTGGCGTCCGCATCGTAAGGCATCATGCCTACGCCATAGTTGAATTTGGCGTAATGACGGATATCAGCAAGCGATCCGGAAGAGGCGGTTGTAATGGCGCAATCGCCGTTATAGAACTTCTCGGTGGACTCGTCTTTACGGCCGAAGTAGCTGAAATCGCCCTTCTTGTTCAGTGCTTCCAGCAGCGCGATGTGTTTCACCTGCTCCGGCTTATTGAACTCCAGCACCGCATCAGTGCCGTCGAAACCGTTGTTTTTGGTCGCCACCGGCAAACCGTGCCAGGCGCTGAAGTTTTCAATCTGGATCCAGCCCTGCCAGCCGCTGGCGTAGCCACACTTCATCCCCGCGGCTTTCAGCTTCGCGGTGTAGTCAGCCAGATCCTGCCAGGTTTTCGGCGGCTGCTCCGGATCTAAACCGGCTTTCTTGAAGGCGTCTTTGTTGTAGTACAGCACCGGAGTGGAGCTGTTAAACGGCTGAGACAGCAGATGCCCGGTTTTCGAATCGGTGTAGTAGCCGGAAACGGTCGGTACAAACTGCGATTCGTCGAAGTTAATACCGGCGTCCTTGAACACTTCGTAGACCGGTTTGATGGCTTTCGAGGCCATCATCGTCGCGGTGCCGACTTCATAAACCTGGAGCAGCGCCGGCGCATTTCCGGTACGGAACGCGGCGATGCCAGCGCTCAGGCTCTGCTCGTAGTTACCTTTGTACACCGGCACAATCTTGTAATCCGGGTGGGTGTCGTTGAAACGTTGCGCCAGGGAGTCAACTTCTTTACCCAACTCCCCTTCCATGGAATGCCAGAACGGAATGGTGGTAACGGCCATTGCGTTCGTCGCAAAAGCCAGCCCAACCGCCAGACCCAAAGCTGTATGTCGTAACGATGTCATTGTCATCATCTCTCTTATTGTGCCGGATGCGCGAAATCACGCGTTTAATGCTCGCGAGGTAACATGACATGCGCGAATGACAGAAAGATAACTGTTAGATGACGAAGCGGTGACAGTCAGGCTTCAGGTGAATGACGTTTCAGTGGCAAGAAAAGAGAAAAAGCCGGGTGGCGGCTTCGCCTTACCCGGCCTGGTCGATCCTGTAAGCCCGGTAAGCGTATGCGCCACCGGGCAATACAAACGGCTTGGTCTTGTAGGCCTGATAAGACGCAATGCGTCGTCATCAGGCATCACAGACCGTTTAACCGCCTAAATAGGCGCTACGTACCGCTTCGTTGGCCAGAAGCGCGTCGCCGGTATCCTCGAGAACGACATGGCCGTTCTCCAGCACGTAGCCGCGATCGGCCAGCTTCAGCGCCTGGTTGGCGTTCTGCTCAACAAGGAAGATGGTCATTCCCTGCTCGCGCAGTTGTTCGATGGTGTCAAAGATCTGCTGGATGATAATCGGTGCCAACCCCAGGGAAGGCTCGTCAAGCAGCAGCAGACGCGGCTCGCTCATCAGCGCGCGACCAATCGCCAGCATCTGCTGTTCACCGCCGGACATCGTACCCGCACGCTGAATACGACGCTCATGCAAACGCGGGAACAGTTCGTATACCCACTTGATGCGCTCCTGGAACTGGTCGCGCTCGGCAAAGAAGCCGCCCATCGCCAGATTCTCTTCCACCGTCATGCGGGAAAACACGCGACGCCCTTCCGGTACAATCGCTACCGCTTCACGCATGATTTTCGCCGTTTGCCAGTCGGTGATGTCTTTATCATCAAACACAATCCGACCGCTGGTCGCGCGCGGATCGCCGCACAGCGTACCAAGCAGCGTCGTTTTCCCGGCGCCGTTGGCACCAATCAGGGTCACAATCTCACCCTGATTGATGTGCAGGCTCACCTCGTGTAGCGCCTGAATTTTGCCGTAGTGGGCACTGACTTTGTCAAAGGACAACATGACTTTTTCCATCTTATGCTTCACCTAAATAGGCACGGATCACGTCCGGGTTATTACGAATCTGTTCCGGCGTCCCGTTCGCCAGCGGCGTGCCCTGGTTCACCACGTAAATACGGTCGGAAATCCCCATCACCAGTTTCATATCGTGCTCAATCAGCAGGATAGTGGTGTTGTGATGGTTGCGCAGCTCGGCAATCAGCTCGTCCAGCTCTTTGGTCTCTTTCGGGTTAAGGCCCGCAGCCGGTTCATCCAGCATCAGAATCTCTGGCTGTGTCACCATACAGCGGGCGATCTCCAGACGACGCTGGTCGCCATAGGCCAGGTTGCTGGCCTGGCGGTTCGCGTGTTCCAGCAGACCGATACGCTCAAGCCAGGTGGCCGCGCGATCCAGCGCTTCGCTCTGCGCCCGACGAAACGCCGGGGTTTTTAGCAGGCCGGAAAACACGCCGCTTTTCAGCTGCTGATGCTGTGCCACCAGCAGGTTTTCAATCACCGTCATTTCACGAAACAGACGTACGTGCTGGAAGGTTCGCACCACGCCCATACGGGCAATTTGTTGACCCGGCAGCCCTTCAAGGTGCTGATCGCGAAGCTTAATGGTGCCGCCCGTTGGCTTATAAAAACCGGTCAGGCAGTTAAACACCGTGGTCTTACCGGCGCCGTTTGGCCCAATCAGCGACACAATTTCCTGCGGATGCAGTTCCAGTTCAACGTTGTTCACCGCCAGCAGACCGCCGAAGCGCATCATCAGGCCGTTAACCGATAATAATGGCTGACTCATGCCTGCTCTCCTTTCGCTTCCCCGTTTTTCAGCTTTAACTGTGGACGGGTCATCGGCAGCAAGCCCTGCGGACGCCAGATCATCATCAGTACCATCAAACCACCCAGCATCAACATGCTGTATTCATTGAAGTCACGCATCAGCTCGCGGGAGACCACCAGCAGGATAGCCGCAAGGATCACCGCAAACTGTGAGCCCATCCCGCCGAGTACCACGATCGCCAGTACAAACGCCGACTCGGCAAAGGTGAACGACTCGGGGCTGACAAAACCCTGACGCGCCGCGAACAGCGTGCCAGCGAAACCGGCAAACGCGGCGCTGATGGTAAAGGCGGTCAGCTTGATGCGCGTTGGGCTTAAGCCCAGAGAGCGACAGGCGATCTCATCTTCACGCAGCGCTTCCCACGCCCGTCCCAGCGGCATGCGCAGCAGACGGTTAATCACAAACAGACTTAGCACCACCAGCAACAGCGCGACCAGATAGAGGAAAATCACGCGGTCAGACGGGTCATATTTCACATTGAAGAAGTTGCTGAAAGTATCCCAACCGCCTTCACGTGCGCTGCGGCTAAACTCGAGGCCGAACAGCGTCGGTTTCGGGATCTGGCTGATGCCGTTCGGACCGCCGGTGATTTCCGTATTGTTGAGCAGCAGAATACGGACGATCTCACCGAAGCCCAGCGTCACAATCGCCAGGTAATCGCCGCGCAGGCGCAGCACCGGGAAGCCCAGCAGGAAGCCCGCCGCCGCCGAAACCAGCCCTGCCAGCGGAAGGCAGGTCCAGAAGCCGAGACCGTAATAGTGGTTCAACAGCGCGAAGGTGTACGCGCCAATCGCGTAGAAGCCGCCATAGCCCAGAACCAGCAGGCCGGAGAGCCCCACGACAACGTTCAGCCCCAGACCGAGGATGATGTAAATCATGGTCAGCGTAGCGATATCCACCGTGCCGCGTGACACCATAAACGGCCACGCCACGGCAATCACCAGCAGCGCAATCAGGAACAGCTTCTGCTTCACGGTTGAGCCATCAATGGCTGGCAGAATAAACTTCGGTCCGGAGACGCTCTTCAGGCTCTTCAGGAAGATCGGCCGCAGCATCTGGAAGAAAAAGACCACGGCAGTCCCGATAAACACCCACTGCCAGCGGATGTCGGTGGCGGTATCCACCACCAGTTTCGTGCCATCCAGTTGCAACTGAACGCCCATAAAGACGCCCGCGAGGACGAAAAACATCGCGGCAGAGAGCAACGCCATCGCAAAATGCATCGGTTTCATACTTTCTCTACCTCCGGACGACCCAGAATCCCGGTCGGCATCACCAGCAGTACCAGAATCAGCAGGGCGAACGACACCACGTCTTTGTATTCCGTACTCAGATAAGCAGAAGAAAGCGCTTCCGCGACGCCCAGAATCAGGCCGCCGATCATCGCGCCAGGGATGCTGCCGATCCCGCCGAGAACCGCGGCGGTGAAGGCTTTCATCCCGGCCATAAAGCCGATATAAGGGTTTATCACCCCGTAGAATTGTCCGAGCAGCACACCCGCTACCGCCGCCATCGCCGCGCCAATCACAAAGGTCAGCGCAATCACGCGGTCAGTGTTAATCCCGAGCAGGCTGGCCATTTTCAGATCTTCCGCGCAGGCGCGGCAGGCTCGTCCCATGCGGGAGTAACGGATAAAAATGGTCAGCGCCAGCATCGCCAGGAAGGTCACAATCCAGATAACCAGTTGCATGGTCGTGATCGAGGCGGAGAAGTTTTCGCTGGCACCCACCACCCATTGTCCGTTGAACAGGCTGGGCAGCGCCACGTCGCGCGAACCTTCCGTCAGGCTGACGTAGTTTTGCAGGAAGATGGACATCCCAATGGCGGAGATAAGCGCAATCAGACGTTTGGAACTGCGGACGGGCCGATAAGCCACCCGCTCGATGCTCCAGCCGTAGGCGCTGGCAATGATAATCGCCCCAATGAATCCGGCCGCCACCAGCAGCCAGCTGGTATCAATCCCCATCATCATGAGTGCCGCGATAATCATAAAAGAGACATAGCTACTGATCATGTACACCTCGCCATGGGCGAAGTTGATCATGCCGATAATGCCGTACACCATGGTGTAACCGATAGCGATCAGCGCGTAGGTGCTTCCCAGCGTGACGCCGTTAAACATCTGCTGCAAGAAATAGAGGAACTGCTCGGACATAAAATAACCTTTTCAACCCGACAAACCGGGATGCTGAACCCACTCTAAATAATTCGAGCTGCAGGAAGGCGGCAAGTTTGCCCATCCCCGGGAGCGTACACAAGTACGTGACCGGGGTGGGTGAACGAAGCCAACGCATCTGCGGCTCGAAGTATGACGAGTGGTTGCCTTATTTGGCGGCGGTGGACGAACCGTCCGCATGCCACTGGAAGACACCAAATTCAAATCCCTTCAGATCGCCTTTTTCATCCCATTTCAGCGGCCCAATCACGGTATCTGCACCGTTTGCTTTCAAATCTTTCACCAGATCCAGCGGCGCTTTGCTGCCAGAACGATCCAGTGCCGTTGCCAGTGACTGCACGGCGGCGTAGGTTATCCACACGTACGGACCGGTGGGATCTTTTTTATCGGCTTTCAGCGCATCAACAATCGCTTTGTTGGCCGGATCCTGGTCATAGCGTTTTGGCATGGTGACCAGCATACCTTCGGCCGCTTCACCGGCAATGTTCGACAGCGACGCATTGCCCACGCCTTCCGGCCCCATGAACGTGGTTTTCAGCCCGACGGAGCGCGCCTGGCGCAGCATCTGTCCCATTTCCGGGTAGTAGCCGCCGTAATACACAAAGTCGATGTTCTCTTTTTTCAGGCGCGCGAGCAGCGCGGAGAAATCTTTCTCGCCTGCGGTGATGCCATCAAAGAAGACGATATTGGCGTTTGCCGCTTTCAGCGTGTCCTGAACGGAACGCGCCAGCCCTTCACCGTACTGTTGTTTGTCGTGAATGATAGCGATACGCTGCGGTTTTACCTGCTCAAGAATATACTTTGCTGCGGTCGGTCCCTGAGAGGAGTCCAGCCCGGCGGTACGCATGATGTGCGCGTAGCCGCGCTGCGTCAGTTCGGGGTTAGTCGCACCCGGCGAGATCATCAGAATGCCTTCGTCTTCGTAGATATCCGACGCAGGCTGAGTAGAAGAAGAGCAGAGGTGACCAATCACATACTGAATGCCGTCATTGACGATTTTGTTCGCCACTGCCACGGCCTGTTTAGGATCGCAGGCATCGTCATATTCCACGCCCACCAGTTTGTCGCCTTTGATGCCGCCTTTCGCATTGATGTCTTTAATGGCCTGCCGTGCGCCGTTAAATTCCATGTCGCCCCACTGGGCTACCGGACCTGACATCGCGCCGACAACGGCAACTTTAATCTCTTCTGCCATCGCCGCCTGCGACATCGCCAGTGCAATCACCCCTGCGATGATCGTTTTCGCATTCCGTTTCATTTACTGAATCCCCATTCGTGATGTACTTATTTTGTATTTATATGGTTAAAAAGCAGACTGTGCTTTATTTGTACTACACTATTTTTACTAGCCTGATTAATGGTTTAGCGCAGTATTTTCCGCAAATACAGATTAAAATCTCTATTTTTCAGTCGATTAAGAACAGATAATATTCTGCTTTTCACCATAGATAAACAAAAAAAAGCGCGCTTGTCAGCATAAAATAACGGGACAATGAGCCGAATAAAATGCTGCCTTCCAGGGTATTATCCTGCCTGTTTTTCATTCTCTGACGTTTCGAACTAAGGTTCTGACCGTCACAAAACTAATCCCCTGCTAAATGATTTAAAAAAGAGAAAGCGTCCTGATGAATTATTTCGGTACACTGGCACTATCTTTTGTGATTTGGACATGCTGTCGATGAAGCTGACCATCATTCGTTTAGAACACTTTAGCGATCAGGACCTGATCGACCTGGGCAAAATCTGGCCGGAGTATTCCGCCGCCTCTTTAAGCGTAGATGAAACACATCGGATCTACGCAGCGCGATTTAATGAGCGGTTGTTAGGTGCCGTAAGGGTCACTCTGAGCGGCGCTCAGGGCGCGCTCGATTCGCTGCGCATCCGTGACGTCACGCAGCGTCGGGGAGTGGGGAGATATCTGGTCGAAGAGGTGCTCCATGATAATCCGGACGTCTCATCCTGGTGGATGGCGGATGTCGGCGTGGAAGACCGAAACGTCATGGCGGCGTTTATGCAGGTACTGGGCTTTACCCCACAGCAGAACGGCTGGGAAAAGCGATAAAAAAGCCGGGTGGCGCTAACGCTTACCCGGCCTACATTCGCCAGCGTATTTTCCCAGGACGGTAGGCCGGATAAGCGCCAGCGCCATCCGGCATTCAATTATTTGGCGTCGGTCGCTGTACCGTTGGCGTGCCAGTCGAAGACGCCGAATTCAAAGCCCTTCAGATCGCCCTTCTCATCCCACGACAGCGGCCCCATCACGGTTTCCACTGAGTTCGCTTTCAGCCAGGTGGCGATTTCAGCCGGATCGGCTGACTGGTTCAGGCCCGCCTGCAGAGATTGCAGCGCGGCGTAGGTGGTCCACACGAATGCACCGCTCGGATCCTGTTTCTTCGCCTTGATCGCATCGACGATAGGTTTGTTCGCGGGAACCTGGTCGTAGTTCTTCGGTTTAGTCACCAACAGACCTTCAGCCGATTCACCGGCGATGTTAGACAGGGAAACGTTGGCCACCCCTTCCGGACCCATGAATTGCGTTTTCAGCCCTGCAGCACGAGCCTGACGCAGGATCTGGCCCATTTCCGGGTGATAACCGCCGTAGTAGACGAAGTCGATATTCTCTTTCTTCAGACGCGCCACCAGCGTAGAAAAATCTTTCTCACCGGCGGTGATACCGTCAAAGAACACCACATTGGCATTGCCCTTCTTCAGGTTCTCCTGCACGGCACGCGCCAGACCTTCACCGTACTGCTGTTTGTCGTGAACGATCGCGATGCGCTGCGGCTTCACTTTTTCCAGAATGTATTTCGCGGCGGTCGGGCCCTGGTCTGAGTCCAGGCCCGTGGTGCGCAGCACCAGCTTATAGCCGCGCGCGGTCAGTTCCGGCGCCGTTGCCGCCGGGGTGATCATCAGAATGCCTTCGTCTTCGTAGATATCAGACGCTGGCTGAGTGGAAGAGGAGCACAGGTGGCCGATAACGTATTTGATGCCGTCATTGATCACTTTGTTTGCGACGGCGACCGCCTGTTTCGGGTCACAGGCATCATCATATTTTACGATCTGCAGTTTTTCGCCTTTGATTCCACCTTTGGCATTAATGTCTGCAACCGCTTGTTCCGCGCCAGTAAACTCCTGGTCGCCATACTGAGCTACCGGACCGGACATCGCACCCACAACAGCGACTTTAATATCGGCCTGAGCCATTGTGCTGAATGCCAACGCGATACATCCTGCCAGTAACGCTTTACCCTTCATATTCATCCTGACCTTCCCCATTCTTATGGTTATTACGACTATTGTGATGTTGTTGTGTAGCGCTTTATTTCATTTATAGGTGTACCGTTCGCGCATTTTCAGCACACTCTGCTAAAACATACCCCATTTTTATAATTTTGGAATAGCTAATTTCATATTCAAATAATAAGTGAACGACATAACGTCGTGCCGCCCGGTGATGGGCGGCACAGGTTTATCGTGTCAGCGAGTGGGTGATAATGCCGAGCGCCTGACGAAATTGCGCCTCAGGAATGGTGAGCGGATAGAGAAAACGAATGACGTTGCCATACACGCCGCAACTCAGCAGCAGAAGCCCCTGCTGCAAGGCGCGATCCTGCACCTGGCGGGTAAATTCCGGAGCGGGCTTCCCGGTGTGCGGATCGTTAAATTCCACCGCCACCATCGACCCCTGAGCCCGAATGTCGGCAATAAACGGACAGTCCGCTTTCGCCTCGTTCAACGCCTCGACCAGCGTCGAGCCCAATGCGGTAGCGCGGGCACAGAGTTGTTCTTCATCAATCACATCCAGCACCGCGTGTGCCGCCGCAACGGCCAGCGGATTCCCGGCATACGTCCCTCCCAGGCCGCCTGCCGCAGGCGCATCCATCACTTCAGCACGGCCCGCCACCGCAGAGAGCGGCATCCCGCCCGCCAGGCTTTTAGCCATCGTCATCAGATCGGCCTGTACGCCATGATGCTCCATCGCAAACAGCTTACCGGTACGGGCAAAGCCGGTCTGTACCTCATCGGCGATCAACAAGATACCGTGGGTATCGCACAACGCCCGTAGCGCCTGCATGAAATCCGTTGGCGCAATATTGAACCCCCCTTCGCCCTGAACCGGTTCAAGGATAATGGCGGCGACCTGATCCGGCGCGATATCCGCTTTGAAAATGCGATCCAGACTTTGCAGCGCATCGGCGGTGCTCACGCCGTGTAGCGCATTAGGATACTGAGCGTGATAAACCGAACCCGGAAACGGCCCAAAACCGATTTTGTAAGGCGAAACCTTGCCGGTCAGCGCCATCGTCATGAAAGTCCGCCCGTGAAATGCGCCGCCAAAGGTAATGAGTCCGGGTCGTTTGGTATACGCGCGGGCAATCTTCACCGCGTTTTCGACCGCTTCTGCACCGGTGGAGAAAAACGCCGTTTTCACCGGCCCCTGAATGGGGACGCGTTTGTTGATACGTTCCGCAAGCCGGACATAGCTTTCGTAGGGAACAATCTGGTACGCGGTATGGGTAAAGGACTGGAGCTGTTTTTCAATCGCGGCGATGACTTTGGGGTGCCGGTGCCCGGTATTCAGCACCGCAATACCGGCGGCAAAGTCGATCACCTCACGGCCTTCCACATCCCACAACGTTGCGTTTTCCGCTCTCTCGGCGTAAAAGCCGCACATCACGCCGATCCCGCGCGGCGTCGCCTGCAAACGCCGTTCATTCAGTTCGTTATTTTTCATTTTCATCCCCTAAGATGCGCACAACCCATCGGTAAGTGTTTGCCAGGGGGGAGAAATTCGCCAGAGCAGGCGCTAAAAAAACAAAACCCCCGAATTCGCATTCGAGGGTTTATCGGGGACTTCGCAGGAATTACGCTTCGATAGCGGCGCGAAGTTTTTTCATGGCGTTCTTTTCAAGCTGACGCACACGTTCTGCGGAAACGCCGTAGCGATCGGCCAGTTCCTGCAGCGTGGACTTGTTATCTTCGTCCAGCCAGCGGGCGCGGATAATATCCTGGCTACGCTCGTCGAGACCTTCCATCGCGTGGGTCAGTTTGTTGGCGGCCTGATCTTCCCAGTTATCCTCTTCAATACCGTCGGCAAAGTTAGAGGTTTTATCCTGCAGATACAGCACCGGCGCCATCGGCTGGCTGTCGGACTCGTCGTCCGGGGACATATCAAAAGTCATGTCCTGCGCCGCCATACGAGATTCCATCTCGCGGACGTCTTTACTGGAAACGCCCAGCTCACGCGCCACCATTTCCACTTCATCCTGATTAAACCAGCCCAGACGCTGCTTGGTTTTACGCAGGTTGAAGAACAGCTTACGCTGTGCTTTGGTGGTCGCCACTTTCACAATACGCCAGTTACGCAGGACGTATTCGTGGATCTCAGCTTTGATCCAGTGAACGGCGAAGGAAACCAGACGCACACCCACTTCCGGGTTGAAACGGCGCACGGCTTTCATCAGGCCGATATTACCTTCCTGAATCAGATCCGCCTGCGGCAGGCCATAGCCCGCATAGTTACGAGCAACATGAACAACAAAGCGCAGGTGAGACAGGATCAGCGTCTTAGCTGCTTCCAGATCGCCCTGGTAATGCAGCTTTTCAGCCAGTGCCCGTTCCTCGTCAGCCGACAACATCGGCCACGCGTTCGCAGCCCGGATGTAAGACTCCAGGTTACCAACAGGGGCTAAAGCTAAATTTTGCATTTCTTTGGTCATTCAAATCCTCTCAAGTTTTATCGTCTGGCACCACAGCGATAGACAGCAACAACCGTGCCAGCGTTAATGAGCAACGAGATTAGCATTCACTCTTTTATCAGACCGTGATTTTATCCACAAGTTCAATGCAACGTTGTGTATAAATTACGCACAAATTGTGACATGAAGATGAAAAGCGGGGAAGAGACAACAGGACCTCTTTCCCTGCGAACGGAAACCCATTGCAGGGAAAGATTATATCACGATTTTATTAATCGGGAGTAAAGTGACGTAAATGTTGAACCGTCGCAAGCCACGCCGCCACCCAGCCGATCATCGAGCAAACCAGCAGCAGTAACAGACACTCATCGAACGATAAGCCATTGAGATCAAACTTCGTTCCGAAAACCTGCGCCACTTCCGTGACCGCCGACGACAGTCGCAACACCAAAATTTCTGACAAAATCAGTGAAAGAAATGCGCCGGAAAAACCGAGTAATGCGCCGCCGTAGAGGAACGGACGCAGGATAAATCCATCCGTTGCGCCAATCAGTTTTTGCACGTTAATGGTATCGCGACGGGCAAAAATGCTCAGCCGCACGCTGTTACCAATGACGAGGAAGACGGCGGCAACCATCAGCACGCCAATCATCGCCGACACGCGCCCGACCAGTCCGGTCAGCGCCGCCAGACGGGCAAACCAGCTGTCGTCCATCCGCACTTCATCAATCCCGTTGATGCGGGAAACCCGGTCACGCAGCGTGTTCAGCGAATCGGTACTCTGGAAGTCGAGTTTCGGGATCACCACCGCCACCGCAGGCAATGGGTTCTCTTCCAGCATATCCAGCGCGCCGCCGAAACCGGACCAGTTGCGAAATTCGCCAAGGGCATCTTCACGGGAAAGATAATTCACCTTTTCCACGCCCTGCTCGGCCTGCAATTGGGCGACAACGCCTGCCGCCGCATCATCATCCAGCGTTTTTTGCAGATAAACCGTTATCTGCGGAGACGGGTAATACTGCGTCGCCGCCTGGTTAACGTTTTTGTAGACCATGTAGCAGACGCTCGGCAGGGTCAGGGAGATGGCAATAACCATCACCGTCAGAAACGTCGCCAGCGGTTTGCTTTTCAGATCCTGTAACGCGCCCTGGAACGCATAGCGCACCTGCTCGTTAAAAACGTTGGTTTTACGCGAATTCGGCCTGGGGGACGGTTTCGCTCGCTTCGGCGCATTACGCCCCCCGTCGCCGGAGGAGCCGCCAGAACGACGAAAACGGTCCAGTCGTCCACCGAACTGTTTGATTTGGTTGATAGCGTCGCGCTTATTCACGAGCTTCGCCTCCATGCAAATGACCATCGCTCAGGGTGAGCATGCGGTACGAACGACGGGAGATGAGCCCAATGTCGTGCGTCGCCATCAGCACCGTCACCCCGACGCGGTTAAACTCTTCGAACAGACGCAGGATCCCTTCCGACAGCGCGTCGTCCAGATTACCGGTCGGTTCATCCGCCAGCAGTACCGCTGGCTTGTTCACCACCGCACGGGCGATACCAACACGCTGTTGTTCACCACCGGAAAGTTGGATCGGGAAGTTCTTCGCTTTGTCCAGCAGCCCAACCTTGTCCAGCGCCGCCGACACGCGACGACGAATATCATCCCCGCTGGCACCGGCGATAATCAGCGGGATCGCCACGTTGTCGAATACCGTTCTGTCCATCAGCAGGTGGTGATCCTGGAAAATCATGCCGATCTGACGACGCAAAAACGGCACTTCACGGTTTTTCAGTCGCGTGATGTCATGCCCACTGAAGAGGATTTTCCCGGCGCTGGGCCGCTCAATCCCACAGATAAGCTTCAGCAGGGTACTTTTCCCCGCGCCAGAGTGGCCGGTCAGAAACGCCATCTCGCCTGGCTGCATATGGAATGTGACCCCCTGCAGCGCTTGTCTCCCACCGAGATAGGCCTTGCTGACATGTTCAAAGCGAATCATTGTTAATCCTCTCGGGCAAAAAGTGCCTCTATAAAATCGTCCGCCTTAAACGGACGTAAATCCTCGATACGTTCGCCCACACCAATATAGCGGATAGGGATGCCAAACTGATCGGCCACCGAGAAGATAACCCCACCTTTCGCCGTACCGTCCAGCTTGGTCAGGGTAATACCGGTCAGACCCACCGCTTCATGGAACAGTTTGGCCTGGCTTATCGCATTCTGCCCGGTGCTGGCGTCCAGCGTCAGCATAATTTCATGCGGCGCGTCTTCGTCCAGTTTCTTCATCACGCGAACGATTTTTTTCAACTCTTCCATCAGGTGCGATTTGTTTTGCAGGCGACCGGCGGTATCGGCAATCAGCACATCAATGTGGCGCGCCTTCGCCGCCTGGATGGCGTCGAAGATAACGGAGGCAGAGTCCGCACCAGTGTGCTGGGCGATCACCGGAATATTGTTACGCTGACCCCAGACCTGCAATTGCTCGACCGCCGCCGCGCGGAACGTATCGCCCGCTGCCAGCATCACCGATTTACCCTGTTGCTCAAACTGACGCGCCAGCTTACCGATGGTGGTGGTTTTCCCCACGCCGTTCACGCCGACCATTAAGATAACAAACGGCGTTTTGCCTTCAACGTTCAGCGGTTCATCGACTTTCGCCAGAATCTCGCCCATCTCGTCTTTCAGCAGACCGTACAGCGCCTCGGCATCTTTAAGCTGCTTGCGGCTGGCACCTTCTGTCAGATTGGTGATGATTTTACGTGTGGTTTCCACGCCCACATCCGCAATCAGCAGTTGTTCTTCCAGCTCTTCAAACAGATCATCGTCGATTTTTTTACCACGGAACAGACTGATAAATCCGGAACCGAGGTTTTCTTTGGTTTTCAGCAGGCTGCGTTTCAGGCGCGCGAAAAAGCCTTCTTTGGTCGGTTTTTCCTGTTCCTGAGCAATCTCGTCGACTGGCGCGTCTTCTTCCGCCACCGGCACAACCATCAACGCGTCTTCAGCGACTTGCGCCGCCAGCGCCTGTGCTTCCAGCTCTTCGTCGGTCAGTTCCGGCTCGTTTTGCGCCTCTTCTTCCACCGCGTCGACAATCTCAACGGTTTCCGCTTCCGCCTGCCACTCTTGCGCTGAGGTTTCCTCTTCGGCTTTCACCTCTTCCGGCAGCGGCAGTTCTTCGTGCTCGACGGCAATCTGCGGCTCGATGCGTTCTTCAGCGACAGCGGGCTCGGGTTCAGCAGACGGGAACGTTTCGATTTCCTGAACCTGTTCAGTCACCTCAACCACTTCTTCAGCAAAGGCTTCTGTTTCTTCTTTGCTGTGAACCGCCGCTTGCGCTTCTACATCAGCCGCCGCTTCAACGGGCGCGTCAACACCCTGCTGCTCTTCGGTTTTTTGTTCTTGTTCCTGCTCTTTTTCACCAAAGCCCAGCCAGGAAAAGAAGCCACGTTTTTTCTGTTTTGCCATTTGCGATTACACCCCTCGCGGCCCTATGCATTTCATCTTTCAGGCTGCCTCTTTGTTGGCTGCGCTCAAAAACCCCAGTCACATAGTCTTCTATGCTCCAGGGGATTTTATCGCTTGCCGCCTCGATGCATCCTGAATGATTTTATGCATATATACATGGAAGCTAAAAAAATGATGAAATAGTCTATCACTTTACTTAATCCACATCACCGCCTGGAATCATCTGCAAGCGGCGGTTTGAGCAACAGAAATGAAAAAACCGAATCACTCTGGTAGCGGCCAAATCCGCATTATTGGCGGACAATGGCGCGGCCGCAAACTCCCGGTCCCCGACAGCCCCGGTCTACGTCCGACTACTGACCGCGTGCGAGAAACGCTGTTTAACTGGCTGGCGCCGGTGATGACAGAGGCCCATTGTCTGGACTGTTTCGCCGGAAGCGGCGCGCTGGGGCTGGAAGCGTTGTCACGCTATGCCGCCAGCGCCACGCTGCTGGAAATGGATCGCGCGGTCTCTCAGCAACTACAAAAGAACCTGGCTACGCTGAAAGCAGGGAATGCAAAAGTCGTTAATACCAATACCCTGACATTCCTGGCGCAGTCGGGCACCCCGCACAACGTGGTGTTTGTCGACCCGCCGTTTCGTAAAGGGTTACTGGAAGAGACCTTAAGCCTGCTGGAGAATCACGGCTGGCTGGCTAGTGAAGCCTGGATCTACGTGGAAAGCGAAGTGGAAAACGGTCTGCCGCCCGTGCCGACGAACTGGTCGCTGCACCGGGAAAAAATCGCCGGACAGGTAGCGTACCGTTTGTATCAACGCGAAGCACAAGGAGAAAGCGATGCTGATTAATCTTGGTCGACTATTGATGCTCGGCGTGTGGGCATTCTTATTGTTAAACCTGGTGCAACCCTTCCCGCGCCCGCTCAACATCTTCGTTAACGTCGCCCTCGTGTTCATGGTGCTGATGCACGGCATGCAACTGGCGCTGCTGAAGTCCACCCTGCCTAAAGACGGGCCGCAAATGACCACCGGCGAAAAGGTGCGTATTTTCCTGTTTGGCGTGTTCGAACTGCTGGTCTGGCAGAAGAAGTTTAACGTCAAAAAGTAAGTCTACGGCTGAGCGACAAAATCGACGAAGCGCGATCCCTTGTAGCTCAGCGTCCCTTTCTCCCCCACCGTCAGCGCATGGTACTGCGTCGCATCAAGGCGGAATGTCTTTTCCAGTCCCCCGTTCTGCGGCTTAAAGCTGACCTCATAGCGCATGCTGGTTCCCGCTGGCGTGACCTGTTGCTGTCGGGAACGCCGGTCGTTGAGGGGCTTTTCACGCTTATTGCTGACCACCATCTGCGCCTGGCGAAGCGGCGCCGCATCGTTATCGGCTTTTTCCCGCCGCTGCTGCATAAAGCGAAATGAGGCGGCAACAATAATTAACACAATGATAATAATGAAGAAAAGTGGCGGTTTACTCATATTGATAACCCATCAGAAAATGCGGAAATAAGCATACCTTGCCCGTTATGGTGTTGTCATCAGGTGGTCGCGGCCTCTACACTGAACACCAGGGTTGTGAGCATACCGCTTACGAAAAAATAACGAATTCAAGGAACTAAGATGCTTTGGTCGTTTATCGCAGTCTGCCTTTCCGCATGGTTATTTGTGGATGCCTCCTACCGTGGCCCCGCCTGGCAACGCTGGGTCTTTAAACCCGTCACCTTATTACTCCTGCTGTTACTGGCCTGGCAGGCGCCGATGTTCAACGCCGTAAGCTATCTGGTACTGGCCGGTCTTTGCGCCTCACTGGTTGGCGATGCGCTGACATTATTGCCGCGTCAGCGACTGCTCTACGCGATTGGCGCGTTTTTCCTCTCGCACCTGCTGTATACCATCTATTTTGCCAGCCAGATGACGCTCTCTTTCTTCTGGCCGCTACCGCTGGTGCTGATGGTGCTGGGCGCTCTGCTGATTGCGGTGATCTGGACACGCCTCGAAGAGCTGCGCTGGCCGGTATGTACCTTTATCGCCATGACGCTGGTCATGGTCTGGCTGGCCGGTGAACTGTGGTTCTTCCGCCCCACCGCACCTGCGCTGTCGGCGTTTTTGGGCGCGTCGCTGCTGTTCGTTGGCAACATCGTCTGGCTGGGCAGTCACTACCGCTGTCGCTTCCGCGCGGACAACGCCATCGCCGCCGCTTGCTACTTTGCCGGGCACTTCCTGATCGTCCGTTCACTTTATCTCTAATATCACTTGACTCTGGAGTCGACTCCAGAGTGTATCCTCCGGTTAATGAGAAAATTATCATCAACCGGAGGATGCCATGTCGATACCTGCTCACGATGGCAAAAAAGCCCCACAATTTTCATCTTTCAAGCCTGCCACCACGCCGCAGAAGACCGATGACTGCTGCTGCGAAGGCGCGTGCTCACCCCCTGAATCGGTTGTTGAAACGGTAAAAGGCACTCGCTACAGCTGGAAAGTGTCCGGGATGGACTGCGCCGCCTGCGCCCGCAAAGTGGAAAACGCCGTGCGTCAGGTCAGCGGCGTCAATCAGGTCCAGGTGCTGTTTGCTACCGAGAAACTGGTCGTCGACAGTAACGGCGATCTCCGCCACCAAATCGAGAACGCGGTACAAAAAGCGGGTTACGCACTGCGCGATGAGCAGGCGAAGGAAGACGTCCCCGAATCCCGCTTTAAAGAGAACCTGCCGCTGCTGACGCTGACTGTCATGATGGCGCTCAGTTGGGGACTGGAGCAGTTTAACCACCCGTTCGGTCAACTGGCGTTTATCGCCACGACGCTGGTCGGCCTGTTCCCGATTGCCCGCCAGGCGCTGCGTCTGATTAAAACCGGCAGTTGGTTTGCCATTGAAACGCTGATGAGCGTTGCGGCTATCGGGGCGCTGTTCATCGGCGCCACGGCAGAAGCGGCAATGGTATTGCTGTTGTTCCTGATTGGCGAACGACTCGAAGGCTGGGCCGCCAGTCGCGCCCGCAAAGGGGTTAGCGCGCTGATGGCCCTGAAACCAGAAACTGCGACGCGTTTGCGCGACGGCGTGCGGGAAGAGGTGGCGATCAACACCCTGCAACCGGGCGACATCATTGAAGTCGCCGCCGGGGGACGCCTGCCTGCCGACGGCAAACTGGTCTCCGGTTTTGCCAGTTTTGATGAGAGCGCGCTGACGGGCGAATCGATCCCGGTAGAACGCGCCACCGGCGACAAAGTACCGGCGGGGGCCACCAGCGTGGACCGTCTCGTCACGCTGGAAGTCGTCTGCGAACCCGGAGCTAGCGCGATTGACCGGATCCTGAAGTTAATCGAAGAGGCCGAGGAGCGCCGTGCGCCAATAGAGCGTTTTATCGACCGCTTCAGCCGTATTTATACGCCAGCGATTATGGCCATTGCTCTGCTGGTGACGCTCGTCCCGCCGCTCTTGTTCGCCGGTTCCTGGCAGGAGTGGATTTATAAAGGGTTAACGCTGCTGCTGATCGGCTGTCCGTGTGCGCTGGTTATCTCCACGCCAGCGGCCATCACTTCCGGACTGGCGGCGGCGGCCCGTCGCGGGGCATTGATTAAAGGCGGCGCGGCGCTGGAACAGTTAGGCCGTATCACGCAGGTCGCCTTTGATAAAACCGGGACGCTAACCGTGGGAAAACCGCGTGTGACGGCGATTCACCCGGCCACCGGTATCAGCGAGTCTGAACTGCTGGCGCTGGCGGCGGCCGTCGAACAAGGCGCAACGCACCCGCTGGCGCAGGCCATTGTTCGCGAAGCGCAAAACACAGGGCTGACCATCCCGTCCGCCGAAGGACAACGGGCGCTGGTGGGGTCAGGTATTGAAGCGCAAGTGAATGGCGAAAGCGTTCTGATTTGCGCCGCCGGGAAACGTCCTGCCGACGCCTTTGCCGGAGAGATTAACCAGCTCGAAAGCGCCGGGCAGACCGTCGTTCTGGTTCTGCGCAACGAGAGCGTGATCGGCGTGATCGCCCTGCAGGATACGCTGCGCGACGATGCCCGCACCGCCATCAGCGAACTTAACGCGCTGGGCGTGAAGGGCGTGATCCTGACCGGCGATAACCCGCGCGCGGCGGCAGCCATTGCCGGCGAACTGGGTCTGGCGTTTAACGCAGGATTGCTGCCGGAAGATAAAGTGAAAGCGGTCACCACGCTGAATCAGCAGTCGCCGCTGGCGATGGTCGGTGACGGCATTAACGATGCGCCAGCGATGAAAGCTGCCGCCATTGGTATCGCGATGGGGAGCGGCACCGACGTGGCGCTGGAAACGGCAGATGCCGCACTGACGCATAACCGCCTCACGGGGCTGGTGCAGATGATCCAACTGGCGCGCGCGACCCACGCCAATATTCGTCAGAACATCACTATTGCGCTGGGGCTGAAAGGGATATTTCTCGTCACCACGCTGCTCGGAATGACCGGACTGTGGCTGGCGGTGCTGGCAGATACCGGGGCGACGGTGCTGGTCACCGCCAACGCCCTCAGATTGTTACGTAAAGGATAACGTGTTTTTGCCGGATGGCGGCGTTGCCTTATCCGGCCTACGAGCCGTACGCGGTGCATTATCCTCTGTAGGCCGGATAAGCGTTAGCGCCATCCGGCGTCGCTTACTGGCCTTTACGCACCAGATAGCGATACGGCAGAGAGTCGGTCTCTTTTGCCACCAGCTCATGTTCCATAAAGGTACAAAACCCGGGAATATCACGGGTGGTCGCCGGATCGTCCGCCACAATCAGCAGCGTTTCGCCGGTCTGCATGGTGCGTACGGTTTTACGCACCATCATTACCGGTTCCGGACAGCGGAGTCCCTGGGCATCAAGGGTATGGTCGGCAGAGGAAAACAGATCGCTCATCATGGTCTCATTCACTAAAAAAACGGCTGTAGTTTACGCTCAGTTCCGAAGTAAGCCAATCAGGTTAACGATTGCGTGAATAATAGCCATTGCATTACCGCCGCAAAGCAGTATTATGCGGCGGCTTGAATTGGGTTCCCTCACCCCAATAACCATCAAAAAGGTACAATATGAACGCATTTACACAATCACAGCGCATAAAAGCGTTGTTCTGGCTATCGCTATTCCATTTGCTGGTGATCACCTCCAGCAACTATCTGGTCCAGCTTCCGGTCTCCATTTTTGGTTTCCACACCACCTGGGGCGCGTTTAGCTTTCCCTTTATTTTCCTCGCAACCGACCTGACCGTGCGGATTTTTGGCGCGCCGCTGGCCCGTCGAATTATCTTTGCGGTGATGATGCCAGCGCTGCTGATCTCCTATGTGATTTCGTCGCTGTTTTATATGGGTTCCTGGCAAGGATTTGGGGCGCTGATGCACTTCAATCTGTTTGTCGCCCGTATCGCGGTCGCCAGTTTTATGGCCTATGCGCTGGGACAGATTCTCGATGTGCACGTCTTTAACCGCCTGCGTCAGAACCGCCGCTGGTGGCTGGCACCGACGGCCTCGACGCTGTTTGGCAACGTCAGCGACACCCTCGCCTTCTTCTTTATCGCATTCTGGCGCAGCCCGGATGCCTTTATGGCCGAGCACTGGATGGAAATCGCCATCGTTGATTATTGTTTCAAAGTGCTAATCAGCATCCTCTTCTTCCTGCCGATGTATGGCGTTTTGCTGAATATGTTGCTGAAAAAACTGGCAGATAAATCTGAAATCCCGGCGATGCAGACAAGTTGAGCTAAAGGTTCCTTTTCCGGGTTGTGATAAGATGAACGGATGAGCCGTTATGGCCGTTTATCGAAAGGAAGAAGTCAATGCGTAATCTGGTTAAATATGTCGGTATTGGCCTGCTGGTTATGGGGCTGGCGGCCTGTGATAATAGTGATACGAAAGCGTCGGCAGAAGGCACGGCGGCAGAAAGCAACGCATCCGGTCAGCCGGTTACTCTGCTGGATGGCAAACTGAGTTTCTCACTGCCGGCGGATATGACTGACCAGAGCGGCAAGCTGGGTACGCAGGCCAACAATATGCACGTCTACTCTGACGCGACCGGCCAGAAAGCGGTCATTGTCATCGTCGGTGATAACACCAGCGAAGATCTGTCTGTGCTGGCAAAACGTCTGGAAGATCAGCAGCGCAGCCGCGACCCGCAGTTGCAGGTGGTGACCAATAAATCCGTCGAGCTGAAAGGCCACACGCTGCAACAGTTAGACAGCATTATCTCGGCGAAAGGCCAGACCGCCTACTCATCCGTCGTACTGGGTAAAGTGGATAACCAACTGCTGACCCTGCAAATTACGCTGCCGGCTGACGACCAGCAGAAAGCGCAAACGGCCGCTGAAAACATCATCAATACGCTGGTTATTCAGTAACCGTCAGGATGATGAGACGGCCTCTGGCGATTCCTGCGGAGGCCGTTTTTTTAACCGCCAGGTTAACAGGAGCGCAATCGCGACCAGACCCGCCGCCGCCAGGTAAATCACCGGCACACCCGCCCAGCTCATCACCAGCCCGGCCAACGGCCCCGTCACCCCCAGCGACAAATCCATAAACACCGTATAGGTCGCCAGCGCCGAACCCTGATTCTGCTGCGGCACCGCTTTTACCGCCACCACGCCAAGCGCCGGGAAAACCAGCGAGAAGCCCATCCCTGCCAGCAGCACGCCGATTTTTGCCATCCACGGCATCATCGCGACACCCACCAACAGCAGTCCGACAATCTCAACGCTAAAGCAGATCATCGCCACATTCAGACCGCCCAGGCGGTTGATGCCGTTTGGAAACAACAGACGCGTGCCGATAAAAGCACAGCTAAACAGGGTGAGCGCAAATGCCGCGCCGTCCCAGCCTTTGTAGTCATAGAACAGGGTGATAAAGGTGGCGATCACCCCGAAACCCGCCGAGGCCAGCGCCAGCGCCATCCCGTATAGCCAGACGCGTCCAAGCACCGCGCGAAAGGGAAGTGGCTTCCCTTTGCTCGCTTTCACCGCCGGGCGCGGAATCGCTAACAGAATTGCCAGCAGCGCGATCCCCATGATAATCAACGCTAATCCCCGTAGTCCGCCCCAACTGTAAAACAGCACGCCGAGCGGCGCGCCGACCGCCATCGCCCCGTAGGTCACAATACCGTTCCACGAGATCACCCGCCCGATATGCAACGAGCCCACCACGCCAACGCCCCATAGCGTCGAGCCGGTCCCGGCGAAGCTCTGGCCAATCCCCAGAATCACGCGCCCCAGACACAGCAGCAGCAAACTGACTACCGGCCAACTGCTGGTGCTTCCCGCCAGAAAATAGCCCGCGCCGCTGAGAAAACAGCCGCACAGACCAAAAACCACAATCTTTTTCGGACCGAGTAAATCCGCGTAGCGTCCGGCGTGAGGGCGACTGAGCAACGTCGCGAAGTATTGCAGGCTGATGACCAGTCCCGCCCAGAAGGCGCTAAAGCCCATCACATCATGGACATAGCCAGGCAGCACCGCGAGCGGCAGACCGATGGTCAGGTAGCTGGCGCAGTTAAACATCACAACAGAAACAATGCGCAGATTGAGGCGCAATCCATTAAGCGCCGGTTCAGCGACGGGTTCGGGCATGGGGACCACCACGTTTTTACAACAATGTTTCATTTCTATCATGCCACGCCGGGAAAATCAGCAGCCAGATTAGGAATATCGGCAGCCAACCTGCCGCTACACTTAATGAAAATCAATAACAGGATGCCGCCATGACAACCCCTCAGCCCGATAAAACGGGTTTACATATTCTGCTCAAGCTGGCCGCGCTGGTCGTCATTCTCGCCGGGATCCACGCCGCCGCCGATATCATTGTGCAACTGTTACTGGCGCTCTTTTTCGCCATTGTCCTCAATCCCCTGGTCACCTGGTTTATCCGTCGGGGGGTGAAACGCCCGGTGGCGATCACGATTGTGGTGGTCGTGATGCTGTTCGTGCTCACCGCGCTGATTGGCGTGTTGGCCGCCTCGGTTAACGAATTTATTGCCATGCTGCCGAAGTACAACAAAGAACTGACGCGCAAGGTCTTGTATGTGCAGGAGATGATGCCGTTTTTAAATCTACACATGTCCCCGGAACGCATGTTGCAGCGCATCGACTCCGACAAAATTGTCACCTTCACCACCACGCTGATGACCGGGTTGTCGGGCGCGATGGCCAGCGTCGTTTTACTGGTCATGACCGTCGTTTTTATGCTGTTTGAAGTCCGCCATGTGCCTTACAAAATGCGTTTTGCGCTGCATAACCCGCAAATCCACATTGCCGGACTGCACCGGGCGCTGAAGGGAGTTTCGCACTATCTGGCGTTAAAAACGCTGCTCAGCCTGTGGACCGGGGTCATTGTCTGGCTGGGACTGGAACTGATGAACATTCAGTTTGCCCTGATGTGGGGGGTGCTGGCGTTCCTGCTGAACTATGTCCCGAACATTGGCTCAGTGATTTCCGCCGTTCCGCCGATGATTCAGGCACTGCTTTTCAACGGCATTTATGAGTGCGTACTGGTGGGGGCGCTGTTCCTGGTGGTCCATATGGTATTAGGTAACATGGTTGAACCACGCATGATGGGGCATCGCCTGGGCATGTCGACGCTGGTGGTATTCCTTTCCTTACTGGTCTGGGGCTGGCTGCTCGGCCCGGTGGGGATGTTGCTCTCCGTCCCCCTGACCAGCGTCTGTAAAATCTGGATGGAGACCACAACAGGCGGCAGCAAACTGGCCATATTACTGGGCCCGGGGAGACCGAAAAATCGATTACCGGGATAAGCCAACCCTACCAACCAGGGTAGTTTTATTCACTTACCGGTGAAAGTATTATAAGCCGCGCTTTTATTACCTGAGTATTTCAATAAACGCGCGGTTTCCTTCGTGAAATGAGGTCCAGATTTTCCGCAGTGCATTTAATTCAAATTTAATAATATCGATAATTTAATTTAAGTAAGAATTAACTAACGCCATGATAACCAGAAGATAAACGACCTTCTGCGTTAACGCATTAATTTCAGAGTTTTCGCGGCATCCCGTCAAAGTTAATATTAAAAATAGTCGATATTATAGTTACTAAAACTAAATTCAGAAATGCATTCAACGTTAATATAAATAGTGATTTTGATAGGGAGTTTTCATGAAACAATACATTAAGTGGTTTGCGGCGATTGCGGTTGTCGGTGCGCTGGCAGGTTGTGCGCGTACGGCCCCCATCGATCAGGTTCACTCTTCTGTAACCGCAGGCCACACTCAGGATCAGGTGAAAAACGCGATTCTGAAAGCAGGCGTTCAGCGTAAATGGATCATGACTGAAGTGAGTCCTGGTGTGATCAAAGCGCGTCAGCAGTCTCGCGACCACGTTGCAGAAGTGCGTATTACCTACACCGCCTCCAGCTACGATATCAAGTATGACAGCAGTCTCAATCTGCAAGCTTCTGGCGGTAAAATTCATAAAAACTACAACCGCTGGGTACGTAACCTGGATAAAGACATTCAGTTGAACCTGTCTGCAGGTGCAAATCTGTAATGACGCCTGAAGTCGGGCCGTGCCGTGCGCGGTCCGATAATCTTTTTCGTTTTCTTAACAGGTTGTACTCGCCATGTACGAACAGGACTCCCTCAGCGCACTGGATGCGATCACTGAAGCGCAGCGTATCGCCTTCGCCCCCATGCTGTTTCAAACCGCGCTTTGCCTGCGAAATGCAGATGTACTGGCTTATCTTGACCGCCAGGGTAAACAGGGTGCAACGCTTGAAGAGATCGCGGAAAACAGTCACGTCAACGAATATGCGGTCAGCGTATTGTTGGATATGGGATTAAGCGGACGCATCATCACCCATAAAGCCGGGCGTTATTATCTGGCGAAAATCGGACATTTCCTTTTGCATGACACCATGACTCGCGTGAATATGGATTTCACCCACGACGTCTGTTATCAGGGATTGTTCTTTCTGGAAAATGCGCTGAAAGAAGGAAAACCGTCCGGGTTAAAAGTGTTTGGCGACTGGCCAACCATTTATCCGGCATTGTCGCAATTACCGCCGTCCGCGCGTGAAAGTTGGTTCGCCTTCGATCATTACTATTCTGACGGCGCGTTTGATGCCGCATTACCGCATGTATTCGCCAGTTGTCCTGCAACCCTGTACGATGTGGGCGGAAATACGGGCAAATGGGCAATACGCTGTAGCCAGTTCGACGAAAATATCGCGGTGACGCTATTAGATTTGCCACAACAAATTGCACTTGCCCGCGAAAATATCGAAAATGCAGGATTATCCGATCGCATCGATTTTCATGCGGTGGATATGCTTGGCGATGCGCCTTTACCCACAGAGGCCGATATCTGGTGGATGAGTCAATTTCTTGACTGTTTTTCACCGGAGCAAATTGTCGCCATGCTCAGCAAGGTTGCCCGCGTAATGAAACCCGGCGCAAGGCTGTGCATTATGGAGCTGTTCTGGGATGCGCAGCGCTTTGAAGCCGCCTCATTCAGTCTGAATGCGTCTTCGCTTTACTTTACCTGCATGGCGAACGGCAACAGCCGTTTCTACAGCGCAGAGAAATTTTATGGCTATCTGGACAAGGCAGGGTTCCAGGTGGAAGAACGCCACGATAACTTAGGCGTTGGACATACTTTATTGATATGTCAGAAGAAAAAATAACAAAGTAGCCTCAAAACGCTACTGGAATCACGGGTTTACCGCGGACGCGCGTTGATGAAATTCTCACTAAACATTACCGACTGGCGGGCGATGGCGCCAGGTCTGAGCGAATCGATACAGTGGTTGCAATGGTCACGGCATCCGCACGCCATCGATCCGTCGGCGGCGCAAGGCAAATTGCGTGAACTGCCGATGATGACCGCCCGTCGGCTTAGCTCCGGCAGTAAACTGGCCGTCGAGTGTGGGCTGGCGATGCTGCGCCGCCACGATATTGATGCGGTGCTGTACACTAGTCGGCACGGCGAACTTGAACGTAACTACCGCATTCTGCATGCGCTGGCGACCGAACAGGCGCTCTCACCGACCGATTTCGCCCTGTCAGTACACAATTCAGCGGTAGGCAACCTGACTATCGCGGCTAAACACCCCATCGTCTCGTCATCGCTTTCCGCCGGACGCGATACCTTCCAGCAGGGGTTATGTGAAGTCATCTGCCTGCTACAGGCGGGTTACCAGCGCGTGTTGATGGTCGACTTCGACGGTTTTCTTCCCGAGTTCTACCACCCGCGCCTCCCGGAAAATATGCCAACCTGGCCGTACGCCACCGCGCTGGTTTGCGAAGCCGGTAACGACTGGGTGTGTCAGAGCGAACCGGTTCAGGCAGGTGCTGAAACCGCGCTCCCGCAAAGCCTGCTGTTTTTACAGCACTATTTACTGAATGCCGGGACATTTACCCTACCCGGTGAGCGCGTGCAGTGGCACTGGAGCCGGACATGAAAGGAGACACCTCCTCGCTGAACCGACTCTGGCGAGTCGCCATGACCGGCTTCTGCTTCGCCCTCTTCGGACTCGGCGGACTGCTGCTGTCGGTTGTCTGGTTTAACGTTTTGTTAGTTTTCGTCCGGGACAACGCCCGGCGTCGCCGCATTGCCCGGCGCAGCATTGCCGCCAGTTTCCGTCTCTTTTTAACGGTGACCCGCGTGCTGGGCGTGCTGGACTATCAGATGAAAGGGGTGGATATCTTGCGTCAGGAACGCGGATGTCTGGTAGTCGCGAATCACCCCACCCTGATCGATTATGTGCTGCTGGCATCAGTGATGCCTGAAACAGATTGTCTGGTGAAAAGCGCGCTGCTGAAGAACCCGTTCCTCAGCGGCGTGGTGCGTGCCGCGGATTACCTGGTGAACAGCCAGGCCGACGCCCTGTTACCGGCCAGTCAGCAACGTCTGGCGCAGGGCGATACGATTTTGATTTTCCCCGAAGGCACCCGCACCCGTCCTGGCGAGACCATGACGCTGCAACGCGGCGCGGCGAATATCGCCGTGCGCTGCGGCAGCGATATTCGCGTAGTGACCATCCATTGCAGCCAGCGCATGCTGGATAAAGAAAGCAAATGGTATCAGGTGCCGCCAACAAAACCGCTGTTTACCGTCGAGGTACGCGAGCGGGTGAAGATCGATCACTTTTACGACGCAAATTTACAAGAACCGGCGCTGGCGGCAAGACAGCTAAACCGGCATCTTTTGCTTCAATTACAACAAGGTACGTTACCTTTCTCAGGAATTAATGATGCAAGCGCTTTATCTTGAAATTAAAAATCTCATCATCACCACATTGAATCTGGACGAACTGTCGACAGACGACATTGACACCGAGGCGGCGCTGTTTGGCGACGGTCTGGGACTGGACTCGATTGATGCCCTGGAACTGGGACTGGCGGTAAAAAATCAGTACGGCGTGGTGCTTTCCGCAGAAAGCGAAGAGATGCGTCAGCACTTCTTCTCCGTCGCCACGCTGGCATCGTTCATTAATGCGCAACGTGCCTGAGGAGAGTCCGTTATGACCGATCAACACGCCATCTATGATGAAGTCTCTGCGCTGCTGGTTAAGCTGTTTGAGATAGATCCACAGGACATTAAACCTGACGCGCGTCTGTACGAGGATCTGGAACTGGACAGCATCGATGCGGTCGACATGATCGTCCATCTGCAAAAGAAAACCGGGAAGAAAATTAAACCGGAAGAGTTCAAAGCCGTGCGTACCGTGCAGGATGTCGTTGACGCGGTAGAACGCCTGCTTAAAGAAGCCTGATTCGCCGTGTTGGGCGTTCGCACATTGCCTGTGCTGACAGGCGTGCTGTTACTCGCCTGGCCTTTCCTGATTTGGTTTGGCCTGGCGCATCACAGCCTGCAGTGGCTACTGCCGCTAATGGCATTGCTGCTGTTCTTACGCTTTCGCCAGACCCGGCGACAGGCGGGGCCGCTGCGCGTGGTCACCCAGGTGGTGGCGGTGGTAGGCATCACGCTGTGCGTCGCCAGTTCCCTGCTTAAATCCCATCAGCTTCTGCTGTTTTATCCGGTTGTCGTGAACGCCGTCATGCTTGCCGTGTTTGGCGGTTCGCTCTGGTCTTCCATGCCCATAGTGGAACGACTGGCGCGACTGCGCGATCCCCAACTCCCGGATGCGGCAGTGCGTTACACCCGCCGGGTGACGCAGATCTGGTGCGCCTTTTTTATCTTCAATGGCGGCGTCGCGCTGTTTACCGCTCTCCATGGCGATATGGCAATGTGGACCGCGTGGAATGGCATGATTGCCTACCTGCTGATGGGCCTGTTGATGGGCAGCGAATGGCTGATACGCCGTCGGATGATTAATCGAGATTTGCAATGAAGCAGACCCTGACGCTTGCCGAATGGCTCACTTCCCCTCGTCCGGCGAACACGCCTGTCGCCTGGCTGGACGAACGCCACTGGACGCTCGGTCACTTGCGCCACGATGTCGCACGGTTGATGGCTCACCTGCAACAGCAGGAAGGCGATCGCTGGGCGCTCTGTTTTGAAAACAGCTATCTGTTTATCGTCGCGCTGCTGGCCACCCTGCATGCGGGGAAAACGCCCGTGATTCCGGGGCATAACCGCGTCTCTTTGCTGGACGAGCAGCGGGCGTTGTTTGACGGCGTACTGAGCGATAAAACGCTCGGCTGGCAGGGGCCGCTGTGGGTTGTCAGCTCAGCCATGACGCTCAGCGACGAGGCGTTCATCTTCCCGCCCCTGCGCCGCGATGCGTTTATCGAGCTGTTTACCTCGGGCTCAACCGGGCAGCCGAAACGTATCGTCAAACCCGTTGACCGTCTGGACCATGAAGCCGAACTGCTGGCGGCGCGCTTTGCCGATCGCCTGGCAGGTTGCCGGATAGTGGCCTCGGTTGTGCCACAGCATCTGTACGGTCTGACGTTCCGCATCTTTCTGCCGATGGCGCTGGGCCTGCCGCTGCATGCGGCCATGCTTTACTACGCGGAACAACTGGCCGCGCTGGGTCACGAACATCGCTATGTGTTTATCAGCAGCCCGGCGTTTTTAAAACGCCTCGACCACCAGCTTCCCGCGCCGTCGGTGGACATGATCCTCTCGGCAGGCGGCATGTTGCCGTGGCAGGACGTGACGCAAACCGCCGCCTGGCTGAACGTCTGGCCGGATGAAATCTACGGCAGCACCGAGACCGGCATTCTGGCCTGGCGCTATCGTCAGCAAGAGAACGTCGCCTGGCTGCCCTTCCCCGGCGTGTCATTTATCGCAGAAGATGACGCCTTTCGCGTCTTCTCTCCGCTGATTGCTGATACGAACGGTCTGCTGCTCGACGATATCCTGCAGTTTGCGCCAAACGGCCAGTTCCGCCTGATGGGACGCCGTGGACGGGTGGTCAAAATTGAAGAGAAACGCGTTTCGCTCAGCGAAGTTGAACAACGCCTGCTGGAGCTGAAGGGCATCCGCGAGGTCGCCGCCCTGCCCGTCACGCGCGGCGGTCGCCAGGGGGTGGGCGTACTGCTGGTCCTGGATGACGAGGCGCGCCAGCGCTGGCAGAACAGCGGCGGAAAAACCCAGGAACTGACGTGGCGACGGGCGCTGCTGCCGTGGCTGGAGCCAGTCGCCGTACCACGTTACTGGCGGGTCATCGACGAAATCCCGGTCAACAGTATGAATAAGCGTGTCTATGCGCAATTACAGGAGTTGTTTCATGATACCCCGTGAAATTGAGCGCCATCAGGCACAACCCCAACAGATTGAGGTCGTCCTGCATCTCGATCCTTCCCTTTTCTGGTTCAGCGGCCATTTTGCCGTGCAGCCGCTGCTGCCGGGCGTCGCGCAGATGGACTGGGTGATGCACTATGCCACCACCCTGCTCGCCCCCGGCTGGCGTTTTCACAGCATTCAGAACGTGAAGTTCCAGGCACCGCTGCTGCCGGAAAACACCGTTACGCTGACCCTGAGCTGGCAGGAAGCGCGTCAGATCCTGACGTTCAGCTATCAACGCCACGATGGCGACGCGCGCCATACCGCCAGCAGCGGGAAGATCCGGCTATGTCGCTGACCTTGTCCCCCTGCGTGCTGATCCCCTGCTACAACCACGGCGCCATGATGTCGCAGGTGCTGGCACGCCTGCAGCCGTTTAATCTGCCATGTATTGTGGTGGACGACGGCAGCGACGCGGCCACACAGCAGGAACTGGACCGGCTCGCCGCGAACACCTCCGGTCTGACCTTAATTCGTCTGGCGGAAAACGCCGGAAAGGGCGCGGCAGTGATCCGTGGATTAGCGGCGGCGGCAGAAGCCGGATTTACTCATGCCGTCCAGGTTGACGCCGACGGTCAGCATGCGATTGAAGACATTCCAAAGCTGCTGGCGCTGGCGCAGGCCCACCCCGCCGCGCTGATCTCCGGGCAGCCGATTTACGATGATTCCATCCCCCGCTCGCGCCTGTACGGGCGCTGGATAACCCACGTCTGGGTGTGGATTGAAACCCTTTCGCTGCAACTGAAAGACAGCATGTGCGGCTTTCGCGTTTACCCGGTCGGCCCCACGCGTCAGCTGGCGCAACGGGTCACGCTCGGCAAGCGGATGGATTTCGACACCGAAGTGATGGTGCGTCTCTGGTGGCAGGGCACCCCCAGCTATTTTGTTCCGACCCGCGTGACCTATCCGCCGGACGGGCTGTCGCATTTCGATGCCTTCAAAGATAACTGTCGTATTTCGCTGATGCACACGCGCCTGTTCTTTGGCATGTTGCCGCGCATCCCGTCGCTGCTGCTGCGTCGAACGTCACCGCACTGGGCGCGGCAGCAGGAGGTGAAAGGGCTGTGGGGAATGCGCCTGATGCTGTGGGTATGGCGTCTGCTGGGGCGTAAGGCGTTTTCACTCCTGCTGTACCCCGTCGTCGGCGTGTACTGGCTGACCGCAACCCCCGCGCGCCGCGCGTCGCAGAACTGGATCGCCCGCGTGCGTGCGCAATTGACCGCGCGCCAGAGGCCGGTGCCGGTTAACCTCACCAGCTATCAGCATTTCCTGCGCTTTGGCAACGCGATGCTCGATAAAATCGCCAGCTGGCGCGGTGAACTGCATGTTGGCCGCGACGTGGTCTTTGCGCCTGGGGCAGAAGCAGCGCTGAACGTCAGCGATCCTCGCGGCAAACTGCTGCTGGCCTCGCACCTGGGTGATGTCGAAGCCTGCCGCGCGCTGGCGCAGTTGCAGGGCAGCAAAACCATCAACGCGCTGGTATTCAGCGATAACGCCCGGCGCTTTAAGCAAATTATGGAAGAGATGGCGCCGCAGGCCGGACTCAACCTGATGCCGGTGACCGACATCGGCCCGGATACTGCCATTGCGCTCAAAGAGAAGCTGGAGCGCGGAGAATGGATTGCCATCGTCGGCGACCGTATCGCAGTGAATCCGCAGCGCGGCGGCGAATGGCGCGTCTGCTGGAGCCATTTTATGGGGCAAGCCGCCCCGTTCCCACAGGGGCCGTTTATCCTCGCCTCGATTCTGCGCTGCCCGGTGGATCTCCTCTTTGCCCTGCGTCAGCACGAGAAGCTGCGCATTCACTGCGAGCCGTTCGCCGACCCGCTGGTATTGCCGCGCGCCGAACGCCAGCAGGCGCTACAGCAGACCATCGACCGCTATGCCGAACGTCTTGAACACTACGCGCTTCAGTCGCCGCTCGACTGGTTTAACTTTTTCGATTTCTGGCAGTTGCCGGAACCCAAAGACAAGGAGTAAAGGGTGCTGAACGATCCCCGCTTTACGGCTGAAGTCGAGCTGACCATTCCGTTTCACGACGTCGATATGATGGGCGTGGCATGGCACGGCAACTATTTCCGTTACTTCGAAATAGCCCGCGAAGCGCTGCTTAACCAGTTCGACTACGGCTATCGCCAGATGAAAGCCTCCGGCTACCTGTGGCCGGTGGTGGATACCCGCGTCAAATACCGCAATCCGCTGACCTTTGAACAGCGCATTCGCGTGCGCGCGCGTCTGGAAGAGTTCGAAAACCGCCTGCGCATTGGCTATGAAATTTTCGACGCCGAAAGCGGGAAACGCGCAACCACGGGCTACACCATTCAGGTGGCGGTGGACGAGAAAAGCCGCGAAATGTGCTTCGTCTGCCCGGACATTCTGTTTGAACGCATGGGGGTGACGCCATGAGGTTTCTGCCGCTGCTGGCGCTGTTCATTAGCCCGTTCGTTAGCGCCCTGACGCTCGACGAGTTGCAACAGCGCTTTACCGAACAGCCGGTGATCCGCGCCCATTTCGATCAAACCCGGACGATTAAGGATCTGCCGCAGCCGTTGCGATCCGCCGGAACGATGTTGATCGCCCGCGACCAGGGACTTTTGTGGGATCAGACCCGTCCGTTCCCGATGCAACTGTTGCTGGACGACACGCGAATGGTACAGGCCATCAACGGTCAACCACCGCAAACCATCACCGCCGATAACAACCCGCAGATGTTTCAGTTTAATCACCTGCTGCGCGGGCTGTTTCAGGCCGACCGCAAAGTGCTGGAGCAAAACTTCCGCGTGGAGTTTGCTGATAGCGGAGAAGGCCGCTGGACCCTGCGCCTGACGCCAATCACCACGCCACTGGATAAGATCTTCGCCACTATCGATTTAGCCGGAAAAACCTATCTGGAACGCATTGAGCTGAACGACAAACAGGGCGACCGCACCGATATCGTGCTTTCCCAACACCAACTGACGCCTGCGCAACTGACTGATGACGAACGCCAACGCTTTGCCGCCCAGTAAACGCCCCGCGCTGTTATGGGGAATCGCCTGCATTATCATGCTGGGCGTGTTGCTGATGCTGCTGCCTCAGGCGCGGCTCAACAGCAGCGTGCTGGCGATGCTGCCAAAACAGGCGCTGGGGGCGATTCCGCCGAGCCTGAACGATGGCTTTATGCAGCGTCTTGACCGTCAACTGGTCTGGCTGGTCAGTCCCGGTAAAAAGGCCGATCCGACGATCGCCCGTGACTGGCTGGCGATGCTGCAACAGTCGCAGGCGCTGGCAGAGGTGAAAGGCCCGATGGACGCCGACAGCCAACAGGCGTGGGGTGCGTTCTTCTGGCAGCACCGCAACGGTTTGATCGACCCGCAAACCCGTGCTCGTTTGCAAAACGGCGGCGAGGCGCAAGCGCAATGGATCCTGTCTCAGCTTTATTCCGCATTTTCCGGCGTTAGCGGTAAAGAACTGCAAAACGACCCGCTAATGCTGATGCGCGGCTCGCAGCTGGCGATGGCCGAAAACGGTCAGCGTCTGCGGCTGATGGACGGCTGGTTAGTCACGCAGGACAGTCAGGGAAACTACTGGTATCTGCTGCATGGCGAACTGGCCGGTTCGTCGTTCGATATGCAACAAACACATCATCTGGTGACCACGCTCGGCACGCTTGAAGGGGAACTGAAAGCGCGCTATCCGCAGGCGCAGTTGCTGTCGCGTGGCACGGTATTCTACAGCGATTACGCCAGCCAGCAGGCAAAGCAGGATGTCTCCACGCTCGGCGTAGCGACGGTGCTGGGCGTGCTGCTACTGATTGTCGCGGTGTTCCGTTCGCTGCGTCCGCTGCTGCTGTGTCTGCTGTCGATTGCCGTGGGCGCGCTGGCGGGAACCGTTGTCACGCTGCTTGCCTTCGGTGAACTGCATCTGATGACGCTGGTGATGAGCATGAGCATCATTGGTATCTCCGCCGACTACACGCTGTACTACCTGACCGAACGGATGGTACACGGCGCGGAAACGTCGCCCTGGGAAAGCCTGGCGAAAGTGCGTAACGCCCTGTTGCTGGCGCTGCTGACCACCGTCGCGGCGTACCTGATTATGATGCTCGCCCCCTTCCCCGGCATTCGCCAGATGGCGGTATTTGCAGCCGTGGGGCTGAGCGCCTCCTGCCTGACCGTGATTTTCTGGCACCCGTGGCTGTGCCGTGGGCTACCGGTGCGCCCGGTTCCGGCGATGGTGTTGATGCTGCGCTGGCTTGCCGCCTGGCGACGCAATAAAAAACTCGCCGTGGGTCTGCCGGTGGCACTCGCGCTTTTCTCGCTGGCCGGGCTGGCGACCCTGCGGGTGGACGACGATATCTCGCAGTTGCAGGCGCTGCCGCAGCACATTCTGGCACAGGAAAAAGCCATTACCGCGCTGACCGGACAGAGCGTCGATCAGAAGTGGTTTGTGGTGTACGGCGACTCCGCGCAGCAGACGCTGGAACGACTGGAGGCCTTTGTCCCGGCGCTGGCGCAGGCGAAAAAAGAGGGGCTGCTCAGCGGCTATCGCACGATCCCGCTAAATTCACTGCCCCGTCAACAGCAGGATCTCATCTTGCTGAAAAACGCCGCACCCGCCGTCATCCGCGCCCTGAACAACGCCGGGCTGACGACAGTCAATCCCGATCTCACCCCGATGCCCGTCACCGTCGATGCCTGGCTTGCCAGCCCGGCCAGTGAAGGCTGGCGACTGCTGTGGCTGAGCCTGGCCGACGGCGAAAGCGGCGTACTGGTGCCGGTGGACGGCGTCAAACAGAGCGCCGCGCTCAACGCGCTCAGTGAGAAGTTTAGCGGCGTCGCGTGGGTGGATCGCAAAAGCACCTTTGACGCACTGTTTGCGCTGTATCGCAACGTGCTGAC
Organism: Citrobacter amalonaticus Y19; assembly: GCF_000981805.1. Taxonomy (NCBI): domain Bacteria; kingdom Pseudomonadati; phylum Pseudomonadota; class Gammaproteobacteria; order Enterobacterales; family Enterobacteriaceae; genus Citrobacter; species Citrobacter amalonaticus. Next base: position 4,092,588 of record NZ_CP011132.1, read on the forward strand.
CGGCTTACTGTTTGTCGCGCTGGCGGTGATTGCCTGTGGCGCGATCGCCCGTCTGGGCTGGCGCAGAGGCGTCGTCAGCCTCGTACCGTCGGTACTGTCTTTGGGCTGTGGCCTGGCGGTGCTGGCATTGAGCGGTCATGCGGTCAATCTGTTCTCGCTGCTGGCGCTGGTGCTGGTACTGGGGATCGGCATTAACTACACGCTGTTTTTCAGCAATCCGCGCGGAACGCCGCTGACCTCCCTGTTAGCCATCACGCTGGCAATGATGACCACCCTGCTGACGCTCGGCATGCTGGTCTTTAGCGCCACCCAGGCGATCAGCAGTTTTGGCATTGTGCTGGTTAGCGGCATTTTCACCGCGTTCCTGCTTTCCCCTCTGGCGATGCCGACGAAAAAAGAGAAAAACGAAAATGATGAAACGTATTTTTGCCGGATGGCGGCTGCGCCTTATCCGGCCTACCAGGTCAACACGTTGGCGTAGGCCCGATAAGCGTAGCGCCATCGGGCAATTAGCACTGTGCCTCTTCGCGCTGATCCTCACCGGGTGCAGCCACTCGCAGAACGACCAAACAGGTCGTCCCCAGGCATGGCTGGAGCCGGGCACGCGAGTGACGCTGCCTGCGCCGGGCATTTCTCCGGCAGTGAACGCTCAGCAATTGCTCACCGGCAGTTTTAACGGCAAAACGCAGTCGCTGCTGGTAATGCTGAATGCCGATGACAAAAAGATCGCGCTGGCGGGGCTGTCGTCGGTCGGCATTCGTCTGTTCCTCGTGACCTACGATGACAAAGGGCTGCACACTGAGCAGTCCATTGTGGTTCCACAACTGCCGCCCGCCAGTCAGGTGCTGGCAGACGTCATGCTCAGCCACTGGCCAATTAGCGTCTGGCAGCCGCAGTTGCCGAAAGGCTGGACGCTGACGGACAACGGCGACACGCGTGAACTGCGCAATGCCCGTGGCAAGCTGGTGACAGAAATCACCTACCTGAACCGCAAAGGCAAGCGCGAGCCCATTAGCATCGAACAGCATGTCTTTAAATACCACATCACCATTCAATATCTGGGTGACTGATATGATTTACATTTCTGCGGTGGGCATGATTAACGCGCTGGGCAACGACACCGATGAGATCGCCGCCAACCTGACGCGCGGCGTGGCGCCCGGTATGCGCCCGCGCGCCGGCTGGTTACAGGGGCATCCTCACGCGGTGCTCGCAGGCGTAGACGGCGAACTGCCCGCCATTCCCGACGACTTTAGCGCCCACCGTTCGCGCAACAATCAGCTGCTGCTGGCCGCGCTCGGGCAGATCCAGCCGCAGGTTGATGAGGCCATTGCGCGCTATGGTCGCAGTCGGGTTGCAGTGGTGCTCGGCACCAGCACATCCGGTCTGGACGAGGGCGACCGGCACGTTAACCTGACGCTGAACGGTGAAGAGAGCCGTCACTGGCAGTATCCGCAACAGGAGCTGGGCGACCCGTCGCGCTTTCTCAGCCACTGGCTGACGCTGGACGGGCCGGCGTTCACCCTTTCCACCGCCTGCTCCTCCAGCGCCCGCGCGATGATCAGCGGACGCCGCTTGATTGAGTCGGGTCTGGCGGACGTCGCCATCGTCGGCGGCGCAGATACCCTGAGCCGGATGCCGATCAACGGCTTCCACAGTCTGGAGTCGCTCTCGCCGACGCGCTGTCTGCCATTTGGCCGTGACCGCCGTGGTATTACCATTGGTGAAGGCGCGGCGCTGATGCTACTGACCCGCGAGCCGCAGCCCATCGCGCTGCTGGGCGTGGGAGAATCCAGCGACGCGCACCATATTTCGGCCCCGCATCCGGAAGGCGTGGGGGCCATTCGCGCTATCCAACAAGCGCTGGACGATGCCGGTATCGCACCTGAACAGGTGGGCTACATCAATCTGCATGGCACCGCCACGCCGCTTAACGACCAGATTGAATCCAGGGTGGTTAACGCGCTGTTTGGCGAGCGCGTCCCGTGCAGTTCAACCAAACACCTGACCGGCCACACGCTGGGCGCGGCGGGGGTAACCGAAGCGGCGCTCAGTATGCTGATTCTGCAGCGTGACTTACTGCTGCCGACGCAGGACTTCAGCCTGTCGCCGCGCGATCCGACGCTGCCGCCCTGCGGCATCATCGAGCAACCGCAACCGCTTGAACGCCCGTTTATCTTGTCAAATTCATTCGCCTTTGGCGGCAATAACGCCAGTATTCTGCTCGGGAGAATGTCATGAGCCACTATTTATCACCCGGCGAATACCTGCCGCACGACGCGCCCATGCTGCTGCTGGACGAGGTTATCAGCGTGCGCGAAGACACCGCCGTCTGTCGTGTCACCGTGACAAGCGGTGGCATTCTTGGGCCATTTCTTGACTCGCAGGGCCATTTACCCGGCTGGTTCGCACTGGAGCTGATGGCGCAGACCGTCGGCGTCTGGTCCGGCTGGCACCGCCACCAGCAGGGTCAGGATGCGATTTCACTCGGGATGGTGCTCGGCGCGCGCGAACTGATCTGCGCCGCAGGCGTTCTGCCCGCAGGACGAACCTTATCGATTACCGTCACGTTGCTGATGCAGGACGAGCGTTTCGGCAGCTTCGAATGTGCCATTACCGCCGACCAGGAGACGCTGGCGACAGGCCGCGTCAATACCTTCCAGCCGTCGGCAGAAGAACTTCATTCTCTATTTCAACAAGGAGCGTCCGCATGAGTCGTTCAGTTTTGGTTACCGGCGCCAGCAAGGGGATCGGTCGCGCTATCGCCCGCCAGTTGGCGGCGGACGGCTTTGTGGTCGGCGTCCACTATCACCGTGATGCGCAGGGCGCGCAGGAGACGCTGGATGCCATTCTCGCCGTCGGCGGCGCAGGGCGTCTGCTCAGTTTCGACGTGGCGAACCGCGAGCAGTGTCGCGAGGTGCTGGAGCAGGATATCGAGGAACATGGCGCGTGGTACGGCGTGGTCAGCAATGCAGGCGTTACCCGCGATGCCGCCTTCCCGGCGCTGAGCGACAGCGACTGGGACACGGTTATCCACACTAACCTCGACAGTTTTTATAACGTCATTCAGCCGTGCATCATGCCGATGATTGGCGCGCGCCAGGGCGGTCGGGTCATCACCCTGTCGTCGGTGTCCGGCGTGATGGGCAATCGTGGGCAGGTGAACTACAGCGCCGCCAAAGCCGGGATTATCGGCGCCACCAAAGCGCTGGCCATTGAACTTGCGAAACGCAAAATTACCGTCAACTGCATCGCGCCGGGGCTTATCGACACCGGCATGATCGACATGGAAGAGACCGCGCTGAAAGAAGCGATGGCGATGATCCCGATGAAACGCATGGGTCAGGCGGACGAAGTCGCCGGGCTTGCCAGCTATTTGATGTCGGATGTGGCGAGCTACGTCACCCGTCAGGTGATTTCCATCAATGGAGGGATGTTATGACACGTCGCGTAGTGATTACGGGCATGGGTGGCATCACCGCCTTTGGGGAAAACTGGCAGGACGTTTCCGCCAGACTGCGGACCTATGAAAACGCCGTACGCAAAATGCCGGAGTGGCAGGTTTATGACGGGCTGCATACCCTGCTGGGTGCGCCGATCGATGACTTTACGTTGCCGGAGCATTACACCCGTAAGCGCATCCGCGCGATGGGTCGCGTGTCGTTGATGTCCACCCGCGCCACGGAACTGGCGCTCGAACAGGCAGGGCTGCTCGGCGATGAGGTGCTCACCAACGGGGAGACCGGTATCGCGTATGGTTCATCCACCGGCAGCACCGGCCCGGTGAGCGAATTTGCCACCATGCTGACCGAAAAGCATACCAATAACATCACTGGCACCACCTATGTGCAGATGATGCCGCACACCACCGCCGTCAACACCGGACTGTTTTTCGGCCTGCGCGGGCGCGTGATCCCCACGTCCAGCGCCTGTACGTCCGGCAGCCAGGCGATTGGCTACGCGTGGGAAGCGATTCGCCACGGTTATCAAACCGTGATGGTGGCCGGCGGCGCGGAAGAACTGTGTCCCTCAGAAGCCGCGGTCTTTGATACCCTGTTCGCCACCAGCCAGCGCAACGATCAACCGAAAACCACACCGTCGCCGTTCGATGAACAGCGTGATGGGCTGGTGATTGGCGAAGGCGCCGGGACGCTGATCCTTGAAGAACTCGAGCACGCCAAAGCGCGCGGCGCGACGATTTACGGCGAAATCATCGGCTTTGCCACCAACTGCGACGCCGCGCATATCACCCAGCCACAGCGGGAAACCATGCAGATTTGCATGGAACAGTCGCTGAAAATGGCAGGGTTAAACGCGCTGGATATCGGCTATATTTCCGCGCACGGTACGGCGACCGATCGAGGAGATATTGCGGAAAGTCAGGCGACTGCCGCAATTTATGGCGATAATGTGCCAATCTCCTCGCTGAAAAGTTATTTTGGGCATACCCTTGGTGCCTGCGGCGCGCTGGAAGCCTGGATGAGTTTACAAATGATGCGTGAAGGCTGGTTTGCGCCTACGCTAAACTTGAAACAGCCCGACGCCAACTGTGGCGCGCTGGATTACATTATGGGTGAAGCCCGTAAGATTGATTGTGAGTTCCTGCAGAGCAACAATTTTGCGTTTGGCGGCATCAATACGTCCATCATCATCAAACGTTGGTCCTGACATGTATCGGATCGTACTGGGAAAAGTCTCGACACTCAGCGCAGGTGCCTTGCCGTCTGCGTTATCCGATCTGGCGCCGAAGGGTCCGCGACGCGCGCGCTGGCTGGCGGGTCGCGTTCTGCTTTCCCATGCCCTCTCACCGCTGCCAGAGATCGTTTACGGTGAACAGGGGAAACCCGCGTTTTCACCGGAGACGTCGCTATGGTTCAATCTGAGCCACAGCGGTGACGACATCGCCCTGCTGCTGAGCGACGAAGGCGAAGTGGGGTGCGATCTCGAAGTGATCCGCCCGCGCGCCAACTGGCGCTCGCTGGCAAACGCGGTCTTCAGCCTCGGGGAACATGCCGAAGTGGAAGCGGAACATCCGGATCGGCAACTCGCCGCGTTCTGGCGTATCTGGACGCAAAAAGAGGCGATTGTGAAACAGCGCGGCGGCAGCGCGTGGCAAATCGTCAGCGTCGACAGCACTTTCACCTCCGGACTTTCGCTGAGCCATTATCAGTTCGACAACCTGAGCCTGGCTGTCTGTACCCCTACGCCCTTTACGTTGACCGCAGACGCGGTGCAATGGCTGGAAACGGTCTGACATCACAACCATACGATTTTCGTATAATTCACACGGTTGACCGCCCTTCTCTTGATCCAGAACACGTCAAAAGTATGATGATTCCTTAGAATCGTCATACTCATTACGTCGTCTCTCTCAATCATTCGGGATCACCATTTTGTCCAGACTACGCCGCACACTCTTTGCGCTGCTGGCCTGTGCGTCATTCCTTACGCACGCCGCTGCCACTGACGAAATCACGACCGCATGGCCGGTCAACGTTGGGCCGCTTAACCCCCATCTGTATACCCCTAACCAGATGTTCGCCCAGAGCATGGTCTATGAGCCACTGGTGAAATATCAGGCGGACGGTTCGGTCATTCCGTGGCTGGCGAAAAGCTGGACCCACTCAGCCGATGGCAAGGTCTGGACCTTTACCCTGCGTGATAATGTGACCTTCTCGAATGGCGAAGCGTTTGACGCCCATGCCGCAGCGGAAAACTTCCGCGTGGTGCTCGACAACCGTCAGCGCCACGCCTGGCTGGAACTGGTCAATCAGATTGTCGACGTCACCGCGCTCGACAAAAACCAGCTACAAATCACCCTGAAAAGCGCCTATTACCCGTTCCTGCAAGAGCTGGCGCTGCCGCGCCCGTTCCGCTTTATTGCGCCGTCGCAGTTTAAAGACAACGAAACGATGCGCGGCATTAACGCGCCGATTGGCACCGGGCCGTGGGTGCTGAAAGAATCAAAGCTCAATCAGTACGATGTGCTGGTACGCAACGATCGCTACTGGGGCGAAAAGCCGCAGATTCAAAAGATTACCGTCAAAGTGATCCCGGACCCGACCACCCGCGCCGTGGCGTTTGAAACCGGCGACATCGATCTGCTGTACGGCAACGAAGGGCTGTTGCCGCTCGATACCTTCGCCCGCTTTAGTCAGAACCCGAACTACCGCACCCAGCTTTCTCAGCCGATTGAAACGGTGATGCTGGCGCTCAACTCAGCCAACGCGCCGACCAATGAGCTGGCGGTGCGTGAAGCGCTGAACTATGCAGTGAACAAGAAATCGTTGATCGACAATGCGCTGTACGGCACGCAGCAGGTCGCCGATACGCTGTTCGCCCCAACGGTTCCTTATGCCAACGTGGGCCTGAAACCGCGTCAGTACGACCCGCAACAGGCGAAAGATCTGCTGGAAAACGCCGGCTGGATACTGCCCGCAGGCAAAGCGATTCGTGAGAAAAACGGCCAGCCGCTGCGCATTGAGCTGTCATTTATTGGCACCGATGCGCTGAGTAAGTCGATGGCGGAAATTATCCAGGCGGATATGCGCCAGATTGGCGTCGATGTCGCGCTTATAGGCGAAGAAGAGAGCAGCATTTACGCCCGCCAGCGCGACGGTCGCTTCGGTATGATCTTCAACCGCACCTGGGGCGCGCCGTATGACCCGCACGCCTTTATGAGTTCGATGCGCGTGCCGTCCCATGCGGATTACCAGGCGCAGCAGGGATTAGCCGACAAACCACTGATTGATAAAGAGATTAGCGAAGTACTGGAAACCACCGACGACACGCAGCGTCAGGCGCTGTACAAAGACATCCTGACCCGTCTGCACAACGACGCGGTCTATCTGCCCATCAGCTATGTCTCGATGATGGTGGTCGCCAGACCTGAACTGGGCACGATTCCGTACGCGCCTATCGCGTCTGAAATTCCGTTTGAACAGATTAAACCGGTGAAACCCTGATGTTGCGTTATGTCCTGCGGCGCATCCTGCTGCTGATTCCGATGATTTTTGCCGCCTCGGTGATCATCTTCCTGATGTTACGCCTGGGCACCGGCGACCCGGCGCTCGACTATCTGCGCCTGTCGAATCTGCCGCCCACACCGGAAATGGTGGCCTCAACCCGTGTAATGCTGGGGCTTGATCAGCCGCTGGTCGTGCAGTACGGCACCTGGCTGTGGAAAGCGCTGCATCTGGACTTTGGCATCTCGTTCGCCACCCAGCGACCGGTGCTGGATGACATGCTGAACTTCCTGCCCGCGACGCTGGAACTGGCGGGCGCGGCGCTGGTGCTGATCCTGCTGACCTCCGTACCGCTCGGCATCTGGGCCGCGCGTCACCGTGATCGTCTGCCGGACTTCGTCGTGCGGCTGATAGCCTTTCTCGGCGTGTCGATGCCTAACTTCTGGCTCGCCTTCCTGCTGGTGATGTTCTTTTCGGTTTACCTGCAATGGCTACCCGCGATGGGCTACGGCGGCTGGCAGCACCTCATTTTACCGGCGGTGTCGATAGCCTTCATGTCTCTGGCGATTAACGCGCGACTGTTGCGCGCCAGCATGCTGGAAGTCTCCGGGCAGCGCCACGTCACCTGGGCGCGCCTGCGCGGGCTGAACGATAAACAAACCGAGCGCCGCCACATTCTGCGTAACGCTTCGCTGCCGGTGGTGACCGCGGTCGGAATGCACATCGGCGAACTGATTGGCGGGACGATGATTATCGAGAATATCTTTGCCTGGCCGGGTGTGGGTCGCTATGCCGTCTCGGCCATCTTTAACCGCGACTACCCGGTGATTCAGTGCTTTACCCTGATGATGGTGGTGGTTTTCGTGGTCTGTAACCTGATTGTTGATCTGCTGAACGCCGCGCTGGACCCGCGTATTCGTCGTCATGAAGGAGCGCACTCGTGAACTTTTTCTTCTCTTCACGCTGGTCGGTTCGTCTGGCCATGGTCGTCATCGCCCTGCTGGCGGTGATTGCGCTAACCAGCCAGTGGTGGCTGCCGTACGATCCGCAGGCGATCGATTTACCGTCGCGTCTGCTGGCACCGGACAGCCAGCACTGGCTGGGAACCGATCATCTGGGACGCGATATTTTCTCTCGCCTGCTGGCTGCGACCCGCGTGTCGCTTGGTTCGGTGATGGCCTGTCTGCTGCTGGTGCTGGCGCTGGGGCTTATCGTTGGCGGCAGCGCCGGACTGTTGGGCGGACGTGTCGATCAGGCCACCATGCGCGTCGCCGACATGTTTATGACCTTCCCGACCTCCATCCTGTCGTTCTTTATGGTCGGCGTGTTAGGCACCGGACTCACCAACGTGATTATCGCCATCGCCCTGTCACACTGGGCGTGGTATGCGCGGATGGTGCGCAGCCTGGTCATCTCCCTGCGCCAGCGCGAATTTGTGCTCGCCTCACGACTTTCCGGCGCAGGTCACATCAGGGTGTTTATTGATCATCTGGCCGGGGCGGTGATCCCCTCGCTGCTGGTGCTGGCCACCCTGGATATTGGTCATATGATGCTACACGTTGCCGGGATGTCATTTCTCGGTCTTGGCGTAACGGCCCCCACGGCGGAATGGGGCGTGATGATTAACGACGCCCGTCAGTATATCTGGACCCAGCCGCTGCAAATGTTCTGGCCGGGGCTGGCGCTGTTTATCACCGTGATGGCCTTCAACATGGTGGGTGACGCCCTGCGCGATCACCTGGATCCTCATCTGGTCACGGAGCACGCCCACTGATGCCACAGCAAATTGAACTGCAAAACATCGCATTACAGGCCGATCGCCCGCTGGTGCACGGCGTGTCGTTAGCGCTCAAACGCGGACGCGTGCTGGCGCTGGTGGGCGGCAGCGGCAGCGGCAAGTCGTTAACCTGCGCGGCGGCGCTCGGGATTTTACCCGCAGGCGTTCGCCAGACAAGCGGAACGCTTCTTGCTGACGGTAAACCGGTGTCGCCTTGCTCACTGCGTGGGGTCAAAATCGCCACCATTATGCAAAACCCGCGCAGCGCGTTTAATCCGCTGCATACGATGGCGACCCATGCGCGGGAAACCTGCCAGGCGTTGGGTAAACCGGCTGACGACGCCACGCTTATCCGCGCACTGGAAGCCGTTGGTCTGGAGCACGCCGATCGCGTACTGAAACTTTATCCGTTCGAGATGAGCGGCGGCATGCTGCAACGCATGATGATCGCGATGGCGGTCCTGTCCGATGCACCGTTTATTGTCGCCGATGAGCCAACTACCGATCTGGATGTGGTGGCGCAGGCGCGCATCCTCGATCTGCTGGAAAGCATTATGCACAGCCGGGCACCGGGCATGCTGTTGGTGACGCATGACATGGGCGTGGTCGCGAGACTGGCCGACGACGTGGCGGTGATGGATAACGGAAACATCGTCGAACAGGGCGATGTGGAAACATTGTTCAGGGCCCCTGGACACGCCATTACCCGCGGCCTGGTGTCGGCGCATCTCGCCCTGTACGGTATGGAGTTAGCCTCATGACTTTACTCAGCGTCACTGACCTCTCTCATCACTACGCCCACACCAGCCTGGGGGGAAAACATCAGCATCAGCAGGTGCTCAAAGCGGTCTCCTTAAACCTGAAAAGCGGCGAAACCGTTGCCCTGTTGGGGCGCAGCGGCTGTGGGAAAAGTACGCTGGCACGCCTGCTGGTCGGGCTGGAATCACCCAGCCAGGGGAGCGTGAACTGGCGCGGTGAACCGCTGGCAAAACTGAACCGGTCCAGACAAAAAGCGTTTCGCCGCGATATCCAGATGGTCTTTCAGGATTCCATCAGCGCGGTGAATCCGCGTAAAACCGTCTGTGAAATCCTGCGTGAGCCGATGCGTCATTTACTCTCGCTGTCCAAAACTGAACAGCTGGCGCGGGTTCGTGAGATGCTCCACGCGGTGGATCTGGATGAAAACCTGCTGGATAAACGTCCTCCCCAGCTCAGCGGCGGTCAGCTCCAGCGCGTCTGTCTGGCTCGCGCGCTGGTGGTGGAACCGAAGCTGTTGATCCTCGATGAAGCGGTGTCGAATCTTGATCTGGTGTTGCAGGCGGGCGTCATTCGTCTGCTCAAAAAACTGCAGCAGCAGTTTGGCACCGCCTGTCTGTTTATCACCCACGATCTGCGGCTGGTGGAGCGTTTTTGCCATCGCGTGATGGTGATGGAGGACGGGCAGATCGTTGAGACCAGGACCGTAGGAGAGGCATTAACCTTTTCCTCCGAGGCCGGTCGTGTGCTACAAAAGGCGGTACTCCCCGCATTCCCCGTGCGCCGTCGCGCCATTTCGTAAGGTTGATATCTGATGCAACGAGTCACCATCACGCTTGATGACGATTTACTGGAAACGCTGGACAGCCTGAGCCAGCGTCGTGGTTACAACAACCGCTCCGAAGCGATTCGTGACATTCTGCGCGGCGCGCTGGCGCAGGAAACCACCCAGGAGCACGGCACTCAGGGCTTTGCGGTGCTCTCCTATGTGTATGAACATGAGAAGCGTGACTTAGCCAGCCGCATTGTGTCGACCCAGCACCATCACCATGATTTGTCGGTTGCCACACTGCATGTCCATATCAATCATGACGACTGTCTGGAGATTGCCGTCCTGAAAGGCGATATGGGCGATGTTCAGCATTTTGCCGATGATGTCATCGCCCAGCGCGGCGTGCGCCACGGCCATTTGCAGTGTTTGCCGAAGGAAGAGTAAACGTCAACGATGCTGCCGGGGGCGTTTCGCTTGCCCGGCCTGGATTTGTGCTCCCGTAGGCCGGATAAGGCGCAGCCATCATCCGGCTTACCACTGCCGGGGGCGCTTCGCTTGCCCGGCCTGCATTTTGCGCTCCCGTAGGCCGGATAAGGCGCAGCCGTCATCCGGCTTACCACTGCCGGGGGCGCTTCGCTTATCAGGCCTGGATTTTGCGCTCCCGTAGGCCGGATAAGGCGCAGCCGTCATCCGGCAAACCATGCCTGATGGCGCTACGCTTATCAGGCCTACATTTTGCACTCCCGTAGGCCGGATAAGGCGCAGCCGCCATCCGGCAAACCATGCCTGATGGTGCTACGCTTATCAGGCATGGATTTTGCGCTCCCGTAGGCCGGATAAGGCGTAGCCGTCATCCGGCATCTGATTACGCCATCGTGCCAATTGTCTTTCGAAAACGCAGCAGCGCTATCAGGAAGAATGCCCCGCCGATGGCGAGTAACGTCAGAAACTGCGGCCAGACGATGCTGAACCCGGCGCCGCGATAGAGTATCGCCTGAGCGAGACTGACGAAGTGCGTGGTTGGCATAGTCAGCATGATGTCCTGCACCGCCTGCGGCATGCTTTCGCGCGGCGTGGAGCCGCCGGAAAGCATTTGCAGCGGCAGCAGCACCAGAATCATCAGCAGACCCAGTTGTGGCATAGAGCGCGCCAGCGTGCCCATAAAAATGCCGATCGAGGTGGTGGCGAACAGGCTCAGCGCCACACCCAGCATGAACAGCGGGATGGACCCTTCAATCGGCACGCCGAGCGCCCCTTTTACCATCAGCATTAGCGACAGTCCCGAGACCACCAGTACGACCAGTCCCATCGACCAGACCTTCGCCATCATGATCTCAAACGGCGTTATCGGCATCACCAGCAGGTGTTCCACCGTGCCGTGCTCACGTTCGCGGATCAGCGCCGAACCGGTCAGCACAATCGCCAGCATGGTGATGTTATTGATGATCGCCATCACCCCGCCGAACCACGCCGGATCGAGGTTCGGGTTGAAGCGCATTCGGGTCTCCAGCGAAACCAGCGGCTCGCTGTTATCGCGATAACGTGCGACAAAACTGTTTACTTCGCCGCTGATGATATTCTGGATGTAGCTGTTGCCAGTGAACGCCTGACTCATGCGCGTGGCGTCAACGTTCACCTGAATATCCGGCTGTCTCCCGGCCAGCACGTCCCGCTGAAAGTTGGGCGGAATGTTCACCGCAAAGGTATAGCGACCTGCATCCAGCCCGGCGTCCATCTCGTCGGCCGTGATCATCTCTGGCGGTAAAAACCACGGGCGGTAAAAGCTGTTGACGATACGATTCGAGAGCTGCGACTGGTCCATATCGGCAATGGCAATTGGCGCGAGATGCAGCGACCCCGGCAGCACGGTAGCGGAGGAGTACACCGAGACGGTAAAAGCAAACACGATCAGCGTCAGCATCGCCTTATCACCCAGCAGGCTACGCAACTCCTTGATGCCTAAATTATAAATATTGCGTAATCGGCGCATCACCCCTCCTGTTTTTTCAGCAACAGCACGCTCAGCCCCATCACCACCGGAATGGCTATCAGCAACGGCACAAACAGCGGCCAGAGATCGGTGAGATCTAATGCTTTCGAGAACGTCCCCCGGGCGATCGTCAGGAAATGGCTAGTGGGGTAGATCTCACCGATCCACCGCCCCGGCCCTTCCAGTGATGCCACCGGATCGATCATCCCGGAGAACTGCGTCGCCGGGATCAGAGTGATGATGGACGTGCCAAAAATCGCCGCAATCTGACTCTTCATAAACGTGGAGATCAGCAACCCCATCCCGGTAGCGATGATGACATACAGCAGCGCCGCCAGACTGAGCGTGAGGAAACTGCCTTTGTGCGGCACGCCAAAAACAAACACCGACAGGGCGCACAGCAGCAGGAAGTTGAGCATCCCCAGCGCGATATACGGCAACTGCTTACCGAGCAAAAACTCGCTGCGGGTGGTGGGCGTCACGTACAGGTTTATGATCGACCCCAGCTCTTTTTCCCGCACCACGCTCAACGCGCTCAGCATCGACGGAATCATCATCAGCAGCAGCGGGATCACCGCCGGAACAATCGCTGGCAGGCTCTTCACATCCGGGTTATAGCGATAGCGGGTTTCAATGGTCATGAGTCCGCCCTGCGCCACTGGCATCGGCTGGCGGCTCGCCACGTCCTGTAGCCAACTCTGGTGCATCGCCTGCACGTAGCCCTTCACCGTCTCAGCGCGGCTGGGCATGGCGCCATCCACCCAGACGCCAATCTCCACCGGCGTCCCGCGCGCAATGTCGCGGCCAAAGTTGGGGGGGATTTCGATGGCTACCGCCACTTCGCCGGAACGCATCCGCCGGTCGAGATCGTCATAGCTGGTCAGCGGCGGCTGTTCAATAAAGTAACGTGAGCCCGCCAGATTCAATGACCATGCCTGGCTGCTGACGGTTTGATCGCGATCGAGTACGGCAAAGCGCAGATTTTCGACGTCCATGCTGATGCCGTAGCCCATGATCAGCATCAGAATAACCGTTCCCAGTAGCGCCAGCGTCGAACGCACCGGGTCACGACGCAGCTCCAGCGCTTCGCGACGGCTGTAGCTGAACAGTCGCCGCAGGCTGAATCCCTGACGCGGCGGCGTCACCTCTTTGTGTTTTGTTTCCACCGGCACCGGGGCTTCTGGCGCGGGCCCCGCCGCCTCCTGTAGCCAGGAGATAAACGCCTCTTCCAGGTTGGCGGCCCCGCGCCGTTCCACCAGTTCCTGCGGCGTACCGCTGGCGAGCACTTTACCGGCGTGCATCAGCGACATGCGGTCGCAACGCTCGGCTTCGTTCATAAAGTGGGTGGAGATAAAAATGGTGACTTTATCCCGACGCGACAGATCAACCATCAGTTGCCAGAACATATCCCTGGCCACCGGATCGACGCCGGAAGTCGGCTCGTCGAGGATCAGCATTTCCGGGCGATGGATCACCGCCACCGCCAGTGACAGTCGCTGGCGAATGCCGAGCGGGAGCGACTCGGGCAACGTATCTTCAACCTCCGCCAGCATAAAACGTTCGCTCATCTCCTGAACGCGCTGGGGGATCTCCGCTTCCGGGATGTGAAACAGTCGCGCGTGGAGCTCCAGGTTCTGTCGAACCGTCAATTCGCTGTACAGTGAAAACGCCTGCGACATGTAGCCCACCCGGCGGCGGGTATCGATATCTTTCGGGTCGACCGGTTGACCAAACAGCCAGGCCTCGCCTTCACTGGCAGGCAACAGTCCGGTCAGCATCTTCATGGTGGTCGATTTACCGCAGCCGTTAGAACCGAGGAAGCCAAAGATCTCCCCACGCGGTATGCGAAAGTTGACGTGATCGACGGCGACGAAATTGCCAAAACGCATGGTCAGGTCTTTCGCCTCAATGGCGATCGCTTCCTGTTCCGCGTGATACGGCGGAATCACCACCGGCTGATACGCCTGGCGCTGCGTTTCCGGCAACAGGCCGATAAACGCCTGCTCCAGCGTCTCACTGGCGGTTTTATCGCGGAGTTCCTGGGCGCTGCCGGTCGCCAGTATCTCGCCTGCGTTCATCGCCACCAGCCAGTCGAAGCGCTCGGCCTCTTCCATATACGCCGTCGCCACCAGCACGCTCATGTTGGTCTGCCGTTGACGGATGCTGTCGATCAGATCCCAGAACTGGGCACGAGACAGGGGATCGACGCCGGTGGTCGGTTCATCCAGAATCAATAATTCCGGGTCATGGATCAGCGCACAGCACAGCCCCAGCTTCTGTTTCATGCCGCCCGAGAGTTTCCCCGCCGGACGATCGCGAAACGGAGCCAGGCCCGTGCTGTTCAGCAACTCCGTAATCCGCGCTTCGCGCTCGGCTTTGTCATGCCCAAACAGACGGGCAAAGAAATCGACGTTTTCATATACCGACAGCGTGTGGTAAAGGTTTTTCCCCAGCCCCTGCGGCATCCAGGCAATGCGCGGACAGACGTCACGGCGGTGCTTCGGGTCGCGCATATCGCCGCCCAAAACCATGACGTTGCCTTGCTCAATCACCCGCGCGCCGGAGATAAGCGACAGCAGGCTTGATTTCCCCACGCCGTCGGGGCCAATCAAGCCCACCATGCAGCGCGCGGGGATATCCAGCGTGATGTTATTCAGCGCCACCGTGGTCCCGTAATGCTGACTCACGCCGTCAAGGTGCGCCACGGGAGGAACGGGAACCCGCGCCAGAGGGGTCATTGCGGCAACCTCACCGCCAGCGAATCAGGCCAGGGAAGCTGTTCGTTCAGCCGTACCCACGCCATGCCCGGCAATCCGGTTTTGACGTATTCCAGATGCTGCTGGAGTAACTCCGGTGGGATGCGCGCCTTGACGCGAAACATCAGCTTCAGACGCTCATCGCTGGTTTCGACGGTTTTCGGCGTGAACTGCGCGACGCTGGCGACGAAACTGATGGTGGCAGGAATGCGCAGATCCGGCGCGGCATCAAGCACCAGACGCGCTTCACCGCCAATCTTCAGCAGGCCCGCCTGTTCGGTGGGCAGGAAGAACGTCATGTAGACATCGCTGAGATCGACCATATTCAGCACCCGACCGCCCGCGGCCAGCACTTCACCGGGTTCCGCCACACGATACTGAACCCGGCCATCACGCGGGGCTTTAAGCTCGCTGTCTTCGATGTCCGCGACAATCCGTCGCTCGGTCGCCTGTGCCGCGTCGACGCGGGTTTGAGCCTGAATAATGCTGGTGCGCGCGGCTTCAATTGCCGCTTTCGTCGCACTGACCTGCGCCTTTGCCGATTCCAGCGCCGCGCGCGCGCTTTCGGCGGCGGCGCGATCGTCATCCAGTTGTTGCGCCGATACCGCGCCACGCTGGGAGAGCGAGCGGGAACGGACGTGACGTTTGGAAACGGAATCCAGCTCGGCCTCGCGCTGTTTCACCACCGACTGGGCGGCGCGGGTTTCGCTCTGGCGCTGTTCGAGCAGCGCCCGCGCAGCCGCCACGGCGCTTTCAGCTTCTTTGATTTGCGCGATGGCTTCCAGCCGTTGCTCCTGCAACACGCGGGTATCCATCTTCGCCAGCACCTCGCCTTGGCGAACAAACTGCCCCTCTTTCACCAGAATGGTATCAATACGTCCGGCGATTTTGGTCGCGATATCGACTTCCGTCGCCTCGATTCTGCCGTTGCTGGCCGCAAAACCGTCCGGTACACCTGCGGGTCGTAATACCCACCACACGCCGGCAGCGACCACCACCAGTACACCCAAAACCCACCACGTCAGATGACGCTTAATGTTGTCCATAATCGACCCGCCATAATCCCTGTTATCAAACAATGCGTGTCACAAAACCCCACTGAACGGGCGTTCAGCGGTATCTTCCCTCCGGGATAAGAAGGAAAAAGTGAAAGTGGCCGGGCGGCGTACAGGCGTCATAACGACGCTCGCCGTGAAGGAAAGTGAATGACAGAGAGGTGCGAAGATCGGGTAGTAATGTTGTCATCATCAGCGTTCCTGGCCGTAAATGAAACACGCATACTCATAGCTAGTATCAATGAAATACTAGCATCATTATGGATGATGTCTATTCGCTTATGGTTTGTAATGATATACGAGGTGAATAATTCACGCCCCAGCCAAATCCTGCGCACATGCCCAGGCGCTGGACCATGCCCACTGGAAGTTGTAGCCGCCCAGCCAGCCGGTGACATCCATCACTTCGCCGATAAAGTAGAGACCCGGTACCTTGCGCGCTTCCATGGTACGTGACGACAGTTCGTGGGTGTCTACCCCGCCGAGCGTCACTTCCGCCGTGCGATACCCTTCAGTGCCATTCGGCTGTACCCGCCAGTCGGTCAACGTGTCAATCAGCGTCTGCTGGTCACGAACGTTGAGTTGTTTGAGCGAGACGTCAGGGATCTGACCAAGCTGTTGCAGGCACTCCACCAGACGCTTCGGCAGCAGCATCGCCAGCGTGTTCTTCAGGCTTTGATTCGGATGAGCGCGACGTTGTTCGTCAAAGACGTCATTCAGACTGACATCCGGCAATAAATTAATGCTGACAAATTCACCGGGCTGCCAGAAGCTGGAAATCTGTAAAACCGCCGGGCCTGAAAGGCCGCGATGGGTAAACAGCAGATTTTCGCGAAAGACCGTGCCGTCCTGCGCGGTGATAACCGACGGGACGGAAACGCCAGAGAGCACCTGAAGCTGCTCCAGCAACGGTTTATGTAGGGTAAACGGCACCAGCCCGGCGCGGGTGGGCAGAACGTTCAGGCCAAACTGCTCGGCAATTTTATAGCCAAACGGCGTCGCGCCCAGACCCGGCATCGACAGCCCGCCGGAAGCAATCACCAGCTTTTTCGCGCCGACGGTGGCCCCGTTCAGCTCCAGCATAAAACCGTCTTCATCCTGCGCAACGCTCAGGACTTCACTGCGTAAGCGCAGGGTTACATTACCTTTTTCGCATTCCGCCGCCAGCATATCGACGATTTGCTGTGCGGAATCATCGCAAAAAAGCTGCCCGAGCGTTTTTTCATGCCAGGCAATACCGTGCTTACCGACGAGATCGATAAAATCCCACTGGGTATAACGCGCCAGCGCAGACTTGCAAAAATGGGGGTTCTGACTCAAATAAGCTGCCGGCTCAACATAAAGGTTCGTAAAGTTGCAGCGGCCCCCACCGGACATGAGGATCTTGCGGCCAGGCTTCTTACCATTATCAATGAGCAGCACCCGACTGCCGGCCTGTCCTGCCTGTGCTGCACAGAACATACCTGCCGCGCCAGCGCCTATAATAATGGCATCAAACCTTTCCACTTTACGTTCCTCTCTGAATTCAGGGCGTGAATTGTAAAGTTATCTCAGTGGTCGCACCAGCGAGAAAATCCTTAGGAATAAGTATTTGTATGAAATATATAAGATAATTCTTTATAGGCACTATTGTATTCAGACGTTAAATCAAAAAAAGTCTATATTTCACTTTGCCCGCGCCGCTAAAGTCACTGATAATGCGCCGCGTTCATGTCCTCAAGATGGCGTAACGTCCTATGCTACATTTGTTTGCTGGCCTGGATTTACATACCGGGCTTTTATTATTGCTTGCTCTGGCTTTTGTGCTGTTCTACGAAGCAATTAACGGCTTCCATGATACAGCCAACGCAGTTGCGACCGTGATCTACACCCGTGCGATGCGCTCGCAGCTTGCGGTGGTCATGGCTGCGGTGTTCAACTTCTTTGGTGTGCTGCTGGGCGGTCTCAGCGTAGCCTATGCCATCGTGCATATGTTACCTACCGATCTCCTGCTCAACATGGGATCTGCGCATGGACTTGCGATGGTGTTCTCCATGCTGCTCGCCGCCATCATCTGGAACCTGGGTACCTGGTACTTTGGTTTACCTGCATCCAGCTCTCACACGCTGATTGGCGCGATTATCGGCATCGGTTTAACCAATGCGCTGATGACCGGCACGTCAGTGGTGGACGCACTCAACATCCCGAAAGTGATGGGCATTTTTGCCTCGCTGATTGTCTCGCCCATTGTTGGCCTGGTGGTCGCAGGCGGCCTGATTTTCATTCTGCGTCGCTACTGGAGCGGAACCAAAAAACGCGCCCGTATTCACCTCACTCCTGCTGAACGTGAAAAGAAAGACGGCAAGAAAAAGCCGCCGTTCTGGACCCGTATCGCCCTGATTCTCTCTGCTATCGGCGTGGCCTTCTCACACGGTGCGAACGACGGTCAGAAAGGCATTGGTTTGGTTATGCTGGTCCTGATTGGTGTGGCGCCAGCGGGCTTCGTGGTGAACATGAATGCCTCGGGTTATGAAATTACCCGTACCCGTGATGCTATCAACAACGTCGAAATCTACTTCCAGCAGCATCCCGATCTGCTGAAAAAAGTGACGGGCGTCGATCAGTTGATTCCGTCTCCGGAACCGGCCGCCACGCAGCCGACGGAATTCCACTGTCATCCGGCAAACACCATTAACGCGCTGGATCGCGCGAAGGCGATGTTGTCGAACAACGTGGAAAGCTATGACAAGTTGAGCGTTGAGCAGCGCGGCCAACTGCGTCGCATCATGCTGTGCATCTCCGACACGACCGATAAAGTGACGAAGCTGCCGGGTGTGAGCGCTGACGACCAGCGTCTGCTGAAGAAACTGAAAACCGATATGCTGAGCACCATTGAGTATGCGCCTATCTGGATAATCATGGCGGTCGCGCTGGCGCTGGGTATTGGTACCATGATCGGCTGGCGCCGTGTGGCAACCACCATCGGTGAGAAGATTGGTAAGAAAGGCATGACCTATGCTCAGGGGATGTCTGCACAGATGACCGCCGCCGTCTCTATTGGTCTCGCCAGCTACACCGGGATGCCGGTATCCACCACCCACGTTCTCTCCTCCTCCGTAGCGGGGACGATGGTTGTCGACGGTGGGGGTCTGCAACGTAAAACGGTGACCAGCATTCTGATGGCGTGGGTGTTCACATTACCCGCCGCGATCCTGCTGTCCGGTGCGCTGTACTGGATCTCGCTGAAGCTTATCTAAGCGAAAAGAGAAAAAAATTACCGTAGCAAGCGGGTCAGGAAACTGGCCCGCTTTTTTATGCTCAGTGCCAAATCATCAAGGCAATAAGACTGACCACCACGAGCCCACACAGCGCACTGGTCAGAATGAACTGACGACGTACCCGCTCACAGCGGCGGATGAATTCATCATCATGGTGATCGCGGTAACGCTGGGCGTAGATATACCACACCAGGCGAACCTGCTTATTGGGTTGGCCGTGCGAAGTGAAAAAGCCGCCCCCATCGACATATTGGTAGAGCAAAGGATCGCAACCACGAAGTACCACGAGCAGCGCGCGTAAAGACGAGAAATAGCGCGCCATATTCACAATGCAAACAACACATAATGCCCAGAATAATGCAACGGTGCTTATCATACGACCTCCCCGGCGACCCGCCCACGGAGCTCCGCCCCGGGACTACCGCTCCCCGAAACCTGCCAGACAGTCAATGAAAAAGTACGACTAAAAACCGCTCATTTTGAGCTTATCATCTGAGCGGCTCTCTAAATAGTGTAGGAGATCAGTTAATTTTTTTGCCAGAAGGTTAATCACTATCAATGCAATTATCTAAATTTTTTGTTTAACTATTTGGTAAGCAAGGCGGATTGACGGATTATCCAGGTCGCTATAATGTAAGGACAGTCTCTACAATCCATCGCGGCTGAGCTAGCCCCGCGTAGACATACCGCACAGTTCGCAGGACGCGAGTGATGAAAAGGTAGAAAAATCGCTAGCTGGCTGGTCATCGACAACTTTATGGAAGGAGTAATACTATGGCTTACAAACACATTCTCATCGCGGTTGATCTTTCTCCGGAAAGCAAAGTTCTGGTAGAAAAAGCGGTCTCTATGGCACGTCCGTACAACGCAAAGGTTTCCCTGATCCACGTTGATGTAAACTACTCTGACCTTTATACCGGCCTGATTGACGTCAATCTGGGCGATATGCAAAAACGCATTTCTGAAGAAACTCACCACGCGCTGACCGAACTGTCCACTAACGCAGGCTATCCGATTACCGAAACCCTGAGCGGCAGTGGCGATCTGGGTCAGGTGCTGGTAGACGCTATCAAAAAATACGACATGGACCTGGTCGTTTGCGGTCACCACCAGGACTTCTGGAGCAAACTGATGTCCTCCGCACGTCAGTTGATCAACACCGTTCACGTCGACATGCTGATTGTTCCACTGCGCGACGAAGAAGAGTAAAACGCATCTAACCGGATTACCCGGTCATGCCAGAGCGCCCGCCTTTGCGGGCGTTTTTGTTTCTGTTATCCCCGAACAAGATCAGTACAACCTCCCCCCCCATCAATCATAATTAGTGTGATCGACTGATTAGAATGAAATCAATCTGTATAATACTCTACACCACCGGCTAATAGCCGCAGTCTATAACAGAGTCAGACTTTTTCGGCGCGTTTTGTATTACGCGTTCATACTTTTCGGGATGGCATTGAAAGGCGAAGCAATATGAATACATCTGCACCTACGGGTTTGCTACAGCAACCCCGCCCGTTCTTCATGATCTTTTTTGTCGAGTTATGGGAACGATTTGGCTATTACGGCGTTCAGGGTATCCTGGCGGTTTTCTTTGTTAAGCAACTCGGATTCTCGCAGGAGCAGGCGTTTATCACCTTCGGCGCCTTTGCCGCATTGGTGTACGGCCTGATCTCCATTGGGGGTTACGTTGGCGACCACCTGCTCGGCACCAAACGTACGCTGGTGCTGGGTGCGATTGTGCTGGCACTCGGCTACTTTATGACGGGAATGTCGTTGCTCAAACCGGACCTCATTTTCATCGCTCTTGGGACGATTGCCGTCGGCAATGGTCTGTTTAAGGCCAATCCGGCAAGCCTGCTCTCCAAATGCTATCCGCCCAAGGATCCGCGTCTGGATGGCGCCTTCACCCTGTTCTACATGTCGATTAACATCGGTTCGCTGCTGTCGCTGTCGCTGGCGCCGGTGATCGCGGATAAGTTTGGCTACGCCGTCACCTACAACTTATGCGGAGCGGGGCTGATTGTTGCGCTGCTGGTCTATTTCGCCTGCCGCGGCATGGTGAAAGATATCGGTTCCGAGCCAGACCATCTGCCGATGAGCTTCCGCAATCTGCTGTACGTCCTGATTGGCACCGTAGCGATGGTCTTCCTCTGCGCCTGGCTGATGCACAACGTGAAAATCGCCAACCTGGTGCTGATTGTTCTGTCGCTTGTGGTGACGATTATCTTCTTCCGCCAGGCCTTTAAACTGGATAAAACCGGGCGCAACAAGATGTTTGTAGCGTTTATCCTGATGATTGAAGCGGTGCTGTTTTACATTCTGTATGCGCAGATGCCCACGTCGCTGAATTTCTTTGCCATCAACAACGTTCACCATGAGATCCTCGGTTTCACCCTTAACCCGGTGAGCTTCCAGGCGCTTAACCCGTTCTGGGTGGTGGTTGCCAGTCCGGTACTGGCGGCTATCTACACGCGTCTGGGCAGCAAAGGTAAAGACCTGACGATGCCGATGAAGTTTACCCTCGGGATGTTCCTGTGCTCGCTGGGCTTTCTGACCGCCGCCGCGGCAGGGATGTGGTTTGCCGATGCGCAGGGTCTGACGTCGCCGTGGTTTATCGTGCTGGTTTATCTGTTCCAGAGCCTGGGCGAGTTGCTGATTAGCGCGCTGGGACTGGCAATGGTGGCGGCGCTGGTGCCGCAGCATCTGATGGGCTTTATCCTCGGGATGTGGTTCCTGACGCAGGCCGCCGCGTTTCTGTTGGGGGGCTATGTCGCCACCTTTACCGCCGTACCGGAGAACATGACCGACCCGCTACAGACATTGCCAATCTATACCGGCGTGTTCAGCAAAATCGGTCTGGTGACGCTGGCCGTCACGGTCGTGATGGCGTTGATGGTGCCATGGCTGAACCGAATGATTAATACGCCGGACGGTGCCAAATAACGGACGGATTATGCCGGATGACGGCTCACGCCTTATCCGGCCTACAGCCAGCCCGATAAGCGAAGCTGTCATCCTTTACGCGCAACAATCCATTCCTGCACTTCAACCACAAAGGTCTCCGGCGCTTTGCGATACATTTTGCGCGCCAGATCCAGAATTGTATGCTGCCCTAATGCCTCTTCCATGCGCTGCTGCGCCATGTCCATCACCGAGCGTACGCCGCAAATCCCTTCACAGGCCCACGCGGGCGGTTGTTCCTCAAAGACCGCAAGTCGCTGGCGAATCTCCCGACATTCAAAGATGCGCTTGTCACCGTCGATAGCGTTAACCACATCCAGCACCGTGATGTGCTCGGCAGGTCTGGCGAGCTGAAAGCCGCCGCCTTTACCCTCAATGCTACGCACCAGTCCTGCTTTCGACAGACGAGTAAAAATTTTGGCCAGATAGTCGTAGGGCACGCTTTGCAGATCGGCAATTTCGCGCACGCTCATATCGCGGGCGTCCCCTTTGCTATCCACCATACACATCAGGCTATGAATGCCGTACTCAACCCCGGAACTGTAGAATGCCATGCTCTTATCTCAGCAAAAATAATTCTGAGTTATTGTAGCTTTTTCATCATCAGTATTCCAGATGAGAAGAAGATAACCATTGATGTAAAATATTTAATTCATTAACTTTCAATATGATAAATGTATTTTTCACCACTAACCTCCCAGAAAACATGAAATCACATTGCATCTTTTAACTACGACAAATAAAATCCGAGTAAATTAACCATCGTGACTACCGGATAACACTATCATGCGTAAACAAATTCTGATCGTCGGGGCAGGTTTTTCGGGGATGTGGGCAGCGCTTAGCGCGGCCCGCCTGCTTGAGAAAGAGGCCAACCCGAATATTGCTGTCACCGTCATTGCTCCGCAGCCCGAGCTGCGTGTCCGTCCGCGTTTTTATGAAAATGCGGTTGAAACACTCGTTGCCCCGCTTCAGCCTCTGTTCGATATCACCGGCGTTAACTTCCTGCGTGGGACGGTTGGCCAGATCCTGCCTGCTTCAAAAGAAGTGAGCTGGACGGATGCCAGCGGTGAAACGCGTTTGCAGCGCTATGACCGTTTAGTCCTCGCCAGTGGTAGTCACGTAAACCGCTCGCAGGTAAGCGGTGCGCAAACCCACGCCTTCGATTTGGATCAACTGGAAAGCGCTGCCGTACTTGAAAAACATTTGCAGAGTCTGGCAAGCCAACCCGAGAGTGAAGCGCGTAATACCGTGGTCGTCTGCGGGGGCGGTTTTACCGGCATTGAGATGGCGCTGGAGTTGCCGGGTCGTCTGCGCGACATTCTTGGCGCTGAAGCTAAGACCAGAGTAGTCGTAGTAGAACGCGGTCCCCAGCCAGGTTCACGTTACAGCGACGCATTGCGTAACGTTATTGTCGAAGCCTCGGCTGAACTGGGTGTGGAATGGCGGGTAAACGCCGACGTGGAAAGCGTAAATGCCTCTGGCGTTACGCTGAAGGACGGACAAACCATTGCCTCGCAGACCGTTATCTGGACCGTGGGTGTCCAGGCTAACGATCTGACGACACAAATTGATGCCCCGCGCGACCGTCAGGGCCGTCTGCACGTCAACGCTAACCTGCAAGTGGTGGGTTATGACGATATTTATGCCACTGGCGATGTGGCCTACGCCGCCACTGACGATAAGGGCAATCACGCGTTAATGACCTGCCAGCATGCGATCCTGCTGGGCAAATTTGCTGGCAATAACGCCGCAGCCAGCCTGCTGGACGTCGCCCCTCTGCCGTATCGTCAGGAAAACTACGTCACCTGTCTGGACCTGGGCGCCTGGGGAGCGGTCTATACCGAAGGATGGGATCAGCAGGTAAAACTGACGCGTGCCGAGGCGAAGAAACTGAAGCTGTCAATTACTCGCGAGCTTATCTACCCGCCGAAGGCCGATAAAGCCGCTGCGTTTGAGATTGCCGATCCGCTGGCGCCGTTTGTGTAATCCGTCTTGCCGGATGGCGGCTCACGCCTTATCCGGCCTACAAATCTACGCCAAATCGTAGGCCTGATAAGCGCAGCGCCATCAGGCAATCTGTTAATCCGCCAAAGGCGTGCCGGCATAAATATCAAACCGGTGCCCTTTGGTCACCACCGCATTCGGCGTGGCGACATCCGCCAGCGGCGGCGCGTAGTCCGGGCGTTTCACCACCACGCGTTTGGTCGCGAGTTGACGCGCAGGTTCAAGCAGGCCGTCAGCGTCCAAATCCGCCCCCACAAGTGACTGAAATACCCGCATCTCTTTCTTCACCAGCGCGCTTTTTTGCTTATGGGGAAACATGGGATCGAGATAGACCACCTGCGGACGCGGCGTGATATCGGTCAGCGCCGTCAGGCTGGAAGCATGGATCAGCTGTAGTCGCGCCTGCAACCACGGGCCGATTTCCGCATCGGCATAGCCGCGCGCCAGTCCGTCGTCGAGCAACGCCGCCACCACCGGATTGCGTTCCAGCATCCGCACATGACAGCCGACGCAGGCCAGCACAAAGGCATCGCGCCCCAGCCCTGCCGTGGCATCCACCACATCCGGCAAATAATCACCTTTGATGCCAACCGCTTTGGCCACCGCCTCGCCGCGACCACCGCCAAATTTGCGTCGGTGCGCCATCGCCCCGCCGACAAAATCAACGAAAATGCCGCCGAGCTTCGGTTCATCTCGCTTACGCAACTCCAGATGCTCCGCCGTCAGCACCAGCGCCATCTGATTGTCTGCGTCATGTTCCAGCCCCCAGCGGGCAGCCAGAACAGATAAGGCGCCGTCTCCGGCGCCCGTTTCATCCAGTAAACAAATTTTCACTCGTGGACTAACCTTTGATCCCGTAATGCTCCAGCATCGCGTCGAGCTGCGGTTCGCGGCCACGGAAGCGTTTGAACAGTTCCATAGGTTCTTCGGAGCCGCCGCGCGTCAGGATGTTGTCGAGGAACGACTGACCGGTCTCCCGATTGAAAATCCCCTCGTCTTCAAAACGTGAGAACGCATCCGCGGCCAGCACGTCGGCCCACAGATAGCTGTAATACCCCGCCGCGTAGCCGCCAGCGAAAATATGGCTGAAGGCATGCGGGAAGCGACCCCAGGACGGCCCCGGCACCACGGCGACCTGTTTTTTAATCTCCGCCAGCGTTTCAAGGATTTTTGCCCCTTGCTGCGGGTCAAATTCCGCATGCAGACGGAAGTCAAACAGACCGAACTCCAGCTGACGCAGGATGAACAGCGCCGCCTGGTAGTTCTTCGCCGCCAGCATTTTATCCAGCAGTTCTTTCGGCAGCGGTTCGCCCGTCTCGTAATGACCGGAGATAAACGCCAGCGCGTCCGGCTCCCAGCACCAGTTTTCCATAAACTGGCTCGGCAGTTCGACCGCATCCCACGGCACGCCGTTGATCCCGGAAACCCCGGCGGTTTCGATACGGGTCAGCATGTGGTGCAGGCCGTGACCAAATTCGTGGAACAGGGTGATCACTTCATCATGGGTAAACAGCGCCGGTTTGCCGTTGACCGGGCGGTTAAAGTTACAGGTCAGGTAGGCGACCGGTTTTTGCAGTGAACCGTCCGCTTTGCGCATCTGACCGACGCAGTCGTCCATCCACGCCCCGCCGCGTTTGTTTTCACGGGCGTACAGGTCGAGATAGAAACTGCCGCGCAGTTCGTTGTTTTCGTCATACAGTTCGAAGAACCGCACGTCCGGATGCCAGACATCCACATCGCGACGCTCTTTCGCGGTGATGCCGTAAATGCGTTTCACCACTTCAAACAGGCCGTTCACCGCTTTGTTTTCCGGGAAGTACGGACGCAGCTGTTCGTCGCTGATGCTGTAAAGGTGCTGTTTCTGTTTTTCGCTGTAGTACGCGATATCCCACGGGTTCAGCTCATCAACGCCAAACTCTGCTTTTGCGAAAGCCCGCAGTTGCGCCAGCTCTTTCTCGCCCTGCGGACGCGCGCGTTTTGCCAGATCGGTTAAGAACTCCAGCACCTGCTGCGGGTTTTCCGCCATTTTGGTGGCAAGCGATTTAAAGGCGTAGCTTTCAAAGCCCAGCAGTTGCGCCAGTTCATGACGCAGAGCGAGGATCTCTTCCATCACCGGGCTGTTATCCCATTTGCCTGCGTTCGGCCCCTGATCGGAGGCGCGGGTCACATAGGCGCGGTACATCTCTTCACGCAATGCCGGGTTGTCGCAGTAGGTCATCACCGGCAAATAGCTCGGGATATCCAGCGTCAGCAGATACCCTTCCTGCTCTTTTGCTTCGGCCTGCGCTTTGGCTGCGGCCAGCGCGCTTTCCGGCATCCCGACCAACTCGGCTTCGTCAGTAATCAGCTTCGTCCAGCCCATGGTGGCGTCGAGCACGTTGTTGCTGTACAGGTTGCCAAGCTCAGACAGGCGGGTGGCGATCTCTCCGTAGCGCTGCTGTTTTTCTTTCGGCAGGCCAATCCCGGAGAGTTCAAAATCACGCAGCGCGTTATCAACGGCTTTTTTCTGCGCGGTATTGAGTGTGGCGTAATGGTCTCCATCACGCAGGTCGCGGTACGCTTTGTACAGACCTTCATGCTGACCGACCCAGGTGCTGTATTCCGACAACAGCGGCAGGGTTTGCTCATAGGCTTCGCGCAGTTCCGGACTGTTTTTCACTGAATTCAGATGGCTGACCGGAGAAAAAATACGCCCCAGGACGTCATCGACTTCCGCCAACGGCTGGCAAAGATTTTCCCAGGAATACGGCGCGCCCTGCGCGACCACACGTTCCACATTTTCACGGCAGTCGTTCAGCGCTTTGGTGACGGCGGGAACAACATGCTCAGGCTTGATTGCGGAAAACGGCGGCAGTTCGAAGGGAGTCAGTAATGGATTCGTCATATGCACAGTCCTGGTTAAAAAGGGGGAAACAAACGCGTATGCGCGTTGTTGTCGGGTGGCGGCTGCGCCTTACCCGACCTACAAAGGCAGGCACCCGTAGGTCGGATAAGACGCGTTAGCGTCGCCATCCGCCATGTAATGTATGTAGCATGGGGTTAAGTGTAGTGAATTTCAATGCCAGGCGTTGCGCTTTCGCGGCAGCGGTGACTTTTCTGTATACTGTGGCGATATGCTTTTTATTCGCCCGAAAGCGTGACGCTAATCGGGCCTACGTTTATAACCTGGAACACGTTTACCCATGCTCAGTTATCGCCACAGCTTCCACGCTGGCAACCACGCCGACGTCCTTAAACACACGGTTCAGAGCCTGATCATCGAGTCGCTCAAAGAGAAAGATAAACCGTTTCTCTATCTGGACACCCATGCAGGCGCGGGCCGTTATCAGCTGAGCGGCGAGCATGCTGAACGCACCGGTGAATACCTGGAAGGCATTGCCCGCATCTGGCAGCAGGACGATCTGCCTGCCGAACTGGAGCCGTACATCAGCGTGGTTAAACACTTTAACCGCAGCGGACAACTGCGTTATTACCCAGGCTCCCCGCTGATCGCCCGTCAGTTGCTGCGCGCGCAGGACAGTCTGCACATGACGGAGCTGCATCCAAGTGACTTCCCCCTGCTGCGGGGAGAATTTCAGAAAGATGAGCGTGCCCGTGTAGCCCGTGCCGACGGTTATCAGCAGTTGAAGGCAAAGCTGCCGCCGGTTTCCCGTCGTGGGTTGATTCTCATCGACCCGCCTTACGAAATTAAATCGGACTATCAGGCCGTCGTCACCGGGATCAACGAAGGCTATAAACGTTTTGCCACCGGGACATATGCCCTGTGGTATCCGGTCGTATTACGTCAGCAAATCAAGCGCATGGTGCACGATCTGGAAGCGACCGGCATCCGTAAAATCCTGCAAATTGAGCTGGCGGTCCGCCCGGACAGCGACCAGCGCGGCATGACCGCCTCGGGCATGATTGTGATCAACCCGCCGTGGAAGCTGGAAGCGCAAATGAATACCGTGCTGCCGTGGCTACACAGCAAACTGGTGCCAGCCGGTATCGGGCATACCTCGGTAAACTGGATCGTGCCAGAGTAATCGCAGTCATCGGTGAAACCTGGTGATTTCAGGTATACAATCGCGGCAATCAGAACGGAAGGATAAGACTCATGAGCAAGCATTATGACTACATCGCCATCGGCGGTGGCAGCGGCGGTATCGCCTCGATTAACCGTGCAGCCATGTACGGCCAGAAGTGTGCGCTGATTGAAGCCAAAGAGTTGGGCGGCACCTGCGTTAACGTCGGTTGCGTCCCGAAAAAAGTGATGTGGCATGCTGCGCAGATCCGTGAAGCGATCCACCTGTACGGCCCGGACTACGGGTTTGACGCCACGATCAATAAATTCAACTGGGATACGCTGATTGCCAGTCGTACCGCCTACATCGACCGCATTCACACCTCGTATGACAACGTGCTGGGTAAGAATAACGTTGATGTGATCAAAGGCTTTGCCCGCTTTGTCGATGCCAAAACCATTGAAGTGAATGGCGAAACGATCACTGCCGATCACATTCTGATTGCCACCGGCGGTCGCCCGAGCCACCCGAATATTCCGGGCGTGGAATACGGCATCGACTCTGACGGTTTCTTCGCACTGCCTGCCCTGCCGGAGCGCGTCGCCGTTGTCGGCGCCGGTTATATCGCCGTGGAGCTGGCGGGCGTGATTAACGGTCTGGGCGCCAAAACCCATCTGTTCGTACGTAAACACGCACCACTGCGCAGTTTCGACCCGATGATCACCGACACCCTGGTCGAGGTGATGAATTCCGAAGGGCCGACGCTCCATACCCACGCGATCCCGAAAGCGGTGGTAAAAAACGCCGACGGTAGCCTGACGCTCGAACTGGAAGATGGTCGCAGCGAAACGGTCGATTGCCTGATTTGGGCGATTGGTCGCGAACCGGCCACTGATAATTTCAACCTGGCGGCAACTGGCGTAAAAACCAACGAAAAAGGGTATATCGTCGTCGATAAATACCAGAACACCAGCGTGGATGGGATTTATGCGGTTGGGGATAACACCGGTGCCGTCGAGCTAACGCCGGTTGCCGTTGCAGCAGGCCGTCGTCTTTCCGAGCGCCTGTTTAACAACAAACCGGATGAGCATCTGGACTACAGCAATATCCCGACCGTGGTCTTCAGCCACCCGCCGATCGGCACCGTGGGTCTGACTGAACCGCAGGCGCGCGAGCAGTATGGCGACGACCAGGTGAAAGTGTACAAATCCTCGTTTACCGCAATGTATACCGCGGTGACCTCGCACCGTCAGCCGTGCCGCATGAAGTTAGTCTGCGTCGGCCCGGAAGAGAAAATCGTCGGCATCCACGGCATCGGCTTTGGCATGGACGAAATGTTGCAGGGCTTTGCGGTGGCGCTGAAAATGGGCGCCACCAAGAAAGACTTCGACAACACTGTCGCCATTCACCCGACGGCAGCGGAAGAGTTTGTGACCATGCGTTAATTTTCCTGACCCCGTGATTTCACGGGGTTTTTTCTGCACTAAAAAAATGAACAAGTTAGTTCCTCCCCATATGACAACGCTCTCCCGCCGATAAATTAACATCAGCAACAATAATTCCTGTACGAATAGTCTCTATATGCCACTTATTTTTATGACGCTATTCCCCAGTCATAAAAACATTACCTCCTGCGTTAATTGAAGAACCGTTCTGACTTTATATTATCCGACCATTACCCCCAACAGATATGCCTGAGTTCAGGTTATTGGCCCAATACACGTACTGTCAGCACGAGCACTTATTAATTTTAAGACGCTGCATAATAAAATGGGTTAATTCTCAATTTTTATCCAAAATACAGAAATCAGAAAAATCAACAGGCCACTATCTGATATGTTAATCAGGAAACATTCATGTCGTAACAATAAACTTCTTTATTGAGGCGGTATTCTTTTGCATGTATGTCTGGCAGTTCTCTTCAATTTACTCGGGCTGTGGCGGACTGCGCCTACAGCATGAATTTTACAAAAGGAATTAACTATATGAAAAAGCTCACTGGGATTGCATTATCCTTAGGTCTTGCATTATTCACGACACATTCAGCACTCGCGGCTGACGCAACGGTTAACTTTAACGGCACTATTCTGGCAAGCACCTGCCGGGTGGCTTCTGCAGATAGCGTAGTCAACGTCACGATGGGTAACTATGGCCCATCTTATTTTTCTGCACCGGGTACAACGACGTTAGCGGTTCCCTTCGCTATTTCGTTAACAGACTGCCCGACAGCGGCGGGCAGTCCTACGACAGCCCTGGTAACCTTTGTCGGCACGGCTGATACCACGAATCTGGCAGTGACGGGCGGGGCAACCGGCGTCGCGATTCAGATTAAAAAAGCGGATAACACACCGATTGTGGTCAATACCCCGGATTCGGGAATGGCGCTGACGACCGACGCGTCACAGAACCTTAACTTTACAGCTAACTATATCAGTACGGCGGCGTCAGTGACCCCAGGCGCAGCTAACGGTCAGGCTCAGGTCAATATCTCTTACCTTTAAGATTGTCTAAAAGGAAGGGAGGACACTCCCTTCCTTGAGTGGAGTAATGATGAAATTTAATTTCATTTTGCCTGCATTTCTCTCAGGTCTGTTATTTGCCAGCGCCAGCCATGCGGGTGTTTCAATCGGCGGCACACGCCTTATTTTTCCGGGTGACAAAAAAGAAGTGTCCTTAACGGTGGCAAACAGCGATAAAGGGTCTCCGGTACTCATTCAGTCGTGGGTCGATGAAGGTGAGAACAGTAAAGTCAAAGCGCCTTTTATTGTCACGCCGCCCTTATTCAGGTTAGACCCGGGGAAGGAGAACATTTTACGTGCCGTTCGTACCGGGGGAAAACTTGCTGAAGATCGCGAAACACTGTACTGGTTAAATATTAAATCTATCCCCTCGGCAAAAAAGTCAGAGGTACAATCTAATGTCCTGCAACTTGCCATTAAAAACAGACTCAAGTTCATTTATCGACCCAACTCAGTGGTAGGTAGTCCTGAGGAGAACGCAAATAAACTGGTCTGGAAGAGGATCGGAAATCAGATTCAGGCGACCAATCCGACACCGTTTTATATGAACCTGAGTATGCTCGTTATTGGTGGCAAAACGTATTCACCCTCGTTGCCAGAGCAAACGTATATAGCACCCAGGTCTGTCCGCCTTTATAACATTCCATCCGGAACGTCTAATAATAATGTGAAATGGAAAGTGATTAATGACTACGGCGGTGCAGGAGAAGAATTTTCAGCAACATTTTGATTTACACATTTGCTGAGGACAAAGCAATGGGGAAGAAAATCTTTAGGATGAAGTCTATTTGCGCGTTAGTAATCTCTGTTTGCATGGCACACTCAGGAACATCGTTGGCAGAAGAGTATTTCAACCCGGCCTTTCTTGAAATGGATGATGCCGCCCCAGGAGGGGTGTCCGATCTTTCGGTATTTGAACGCGCGGAGAGCCAAACGCCAGGTGCCTATCTGGTGGATATTTCTGTCAATAATGAGGCCATGACCGCTTATCCTCGAAATATTCTTTTTTCAAAGAATGCCGATGGGAAACTGGAAGCCTGTATTACCGCAGAAGAGCTCGGGTTATGGGGAGTACGCACCAAATCATACCCGAAGCTGAGTTCGGGTGAAGGGCAATGCGCAGATATTTCGGCGATTCCGGGAGCCTTTACCGACTTTCAATTTAACCGGCAGCGGCTGAATTTCAGTATTCCTCAGATCGCAATGAATACGCCGAGCCTTGATGCGGTGCCTCCCGAACTTTGGGATGAAGGGATCCCGGCTTTTCTGATGAATTACAGCGCCAACAGTTATCAGAGCCGTATCCGGGGCATCGATTCTTATAACAGTACCTATCTGAACCTTCGACCAGGATTGAACATCGGCCCGTGGAGACTGCGTAACTACACGACGTGGCAGCGCAGCAATCACGGGATGAATAAATGGGATACGGTGTACAGTTATATTCAACGAAATATTGTGGCGCTTGAGAGCCAGATGATAGTGGGTGACAGCACGGCACCTTCGGATGTTTATGACAGCGTCCCCTTTCGTGGCTTTCAGCTGTCATCCGATGATGACATGCTCCCTTCCAGTATTCGCAATTATGCCCCGGTCGTTCGCGGTGTTGCCCGCAGTGAGGCACACGTCATTGTTCGTCAGAATGGCTACGTGGTTTACGATACAACCGTAGCACCCGGCGCTTTTGAAATTACTGACCTGGCCTCTACTGGCGGTTCCGGTGACCTCGATGTGACTGTCAAAGAAGCCGATGGTAGCGAACAACATATGATAATACCTTATGCCTCGCTGCCTGTTTTACAACGAGAAGGGAGATTTCGCTACAGTCTCACCGGGGGTCAATATCGTTCTTATGATTCACGGACAGAAAAGAATACTTTTCTGCAGGGAACGAGTATTTATGGGCTGCCGTGGGGAGTGACGCTGTATGGTGGTCTCCAAAATGCAGGCGATAAATATCAGTCTTATGCCCTGGGTGTAGGAAAAAATATCGGTGCATGGGGGGCATTTTCAGCGGACGTCATCCATTCCATTTCTACCCCGGAGAATGATCACAAACAACAAGGTCAGTCCTATCGTATTCGTTACAGCAAGAATTTCCAGCAAACAGGAACCAACTTCACCATAGCCGGTTATCGCTACTCGACGGATGGATTCCATTCGCTGGAAGAAACGCTGGGGACTTATCGTAGCAGTGGAGATATTCCGGGTTATATCAGTGAACGCCGCAGGAATCGGGCCGAACTCATGGTGAGTCAGGATCTGGGACAGACTTTGGGGGCGTTCAACCTTTCACTGGTGAGAGAGGACTTCTGGGACAAGACCCGGCGCAGTTTATCGGCCAATGTCGGCTATTATAAAAACATTGGGGATGTTGGACTCAATATTAACTACTCCTGGAACCGTAATACCGAACTCTACGGTTTTGCCGCAACGGATAAAGTATTCGCGCTGGAATTAACGGTACCGCTGGATTCATTATTTGGCAGAACCTATGCTTCCTACGGCTCCACCCATACTTCTGGCGTGGGGACACGTCATCATTTAGGTATTAATGGCTCGTCGCTGAAAGATTATAGTCTCAACTGGGGCATTAATGCCGCACATAATGAAAATAACGATCAAGCCGTTGGTGGAAATATCAGTTGGAAAAGCGGCTTCGGGACGCTAAACGGGTCGTACAATCACAGCAGGGATAGCCAGCAATATAGTTATGGTGTTGTCGGCGGAATGGTTATTCACGAACATGGCATTACGCTATCGCAACAGTTGGGTGAGACCATCGGCTTAGTCAACGTACCGGATGTTGAAGATGTTCGTGTTGCAAACTATCCAGGTATCTCAACTGACAGCCGGGGTTATGCTGTGGTTCCCTATCTTAATCCCTACAAGCGTAATGATCTCCGGATCGATAGCCAGACATTAAAGGAAGATGCGGAAATCGCCTATATGTCAGAGAAAGTCATCCCGACCCGCGGCGCTATCGTCAGGGCGGAATACAAAACCGCTGTCGGCCATCGCGTATTGCTGAATTTACGTCAACAAAATGGCAGTCCCGTTCCCTTTGGCGCCATCGCCACGCTGGTTCGTGAGAAGGGGACGGCTGATACAGAGAATCCGTCTATTGTGGGTGAAGAAGGTGAAGTGTTCATGGCAGGTATGCCGGATAAAGGCATTATTCATGTGCAATGGAATAATGGACATGAACAATTCTGCGAGGCTGAATTTACTGCGAATAAAGCTGATGATCTGTCTGGGCTATGGATGGCTGAAAGTGTCTGTAAATAACTGGCGACCGTCATACGATACACCGCGACAGAGAATAATGACGAGTTAACGAGTACATATTATGATGAAAAAAATAAACCTGATCACCCTCTTTATAATAACGGTGCCATTACTGGTTTCCAGTAAACTGTATGCCGGTGTGAATCCGGATGGCAGCATTACATTCACAGGCGGACAAATACAATTCGCATCGGCTTTTAACTGGGGGCAATCTGTACCGGACCCAACGGCATCAATTGGTTTTACCACAACCCCCAATGTTTTCGCCATAGGAAATTCAGCAGCAACAACAACCATTGCTTATATCAACAATGCACAGGCAACAAACGTTGCAAATCATTTTTTAACGCAGATTACTCCCCTCTGTGGAGGAGGCGCCACGGCGTCCGGCAGTCAGACAACCGTCACGGTTGATTTAACCCGGTGTTATGTACAACCTACCAGTAATATTTTATATGTTTATCGGGTGACAACTCCGGGAGGATGGGCAAATTGCAAGAGCACAGCTATAGCAGGAAGCGTCATCCGTATGGTCACTCCATCGTCCGGAAATAGTGTCTATACTTATATTATAAGTGCGACGGGCAATGACAGGACATATGATAGCGACGGCGCGCTGACATCATCGACAATCGCAAGTGCCACCATTACCAGAGGTACCAGTTCGACACTCACAACCTATCGCAGTTTTTCAGCCTATGAAACCATTATCAATGTGACTGAAACGCCATTGGTGGAATTCATGAGCAGTCGTGGTTCGGACCATATGTTTTCATGTGCGGGTGAACGCTATTATGTTTTACCTGTAAGTGTCAGTGTCACCAGTGGCTATATTCGATTTGCCTCCGGACTTCAGACCGAGCATATGCGAGTGATCAGCAGCACTCTTGCGGGCTATACCCCTCAGCAGGTGAATAATCCTTATATTGCCCCCGCCCTGGATGTATTCCCCTCTGTGAATATCACCGTCGGGAATATTGCTGGCTATACCTACCCCTCATGGCACGAATATCCCTTTCAAATCAGGGCAATCGCCGATGTCACCTATAACATGGGAGCGTCAACGAGTTTTCCAGCGCTGGTTGCCTGGAATTGTCCCACCCCAACCGGCAGCGTCAGTTTCGAAATTCGGAATGTTTCTGGCGTTAACCTGTGTGGCGCCCCGGCGACAACACACGCGGCGGTAACCACCCCATTTGATGCCCGCTTCGCATGGCGCCCCTCATCACCCGCGGCGACAGGGGCGTGGACGGCAAGAGCAACGGTAACTTACACGCTACCCTGAAAGCCCCTTGCGCCAATGCCGGTCCGGACAGGCCATCAGTTTCTGTCCGGTACCGGGAGATTATTCACAAACTGTTTCATTCGAATGTTCCGAAAACAGGACTTCGCCAGCACACGCTTAATAAAACTTTTCATCTGTTATCAATGAATTGTGAAGCGCCCTCACTTCACGTTGGTTACATAAACGTGATCTACCGCACGCTTTGCACCCCACGTACCGAAGCGAATGTCTACGCTTAAAAGACAGCCGGGCAACACCCGTATCCTTTACGACGCAATCCGGAGGCCTTTCTCATTATGATCAACCAGAAACTGCAACACGCCCCGTCAGAGAAATTCACGATCGACGTCGATCTTTTCTACGAAACGGATCCGTGCGAGTTAAAGCTGGATGAGATGATCGAGGCAGAACCCGAACCAGAGATGATTGAGGGGCTTCCCGCCTCTGACGCCCTGACGCCGGCCGACCGTTATCTCGAACTGTTCGAGCACGTTCAGTGCTCAAAAATTTTTGCCGACAGCAAAACCTTTCCTGACTGCGCGCCGAAAATGGATCCGCTCGATATCTTGATCCGCTACCGTAAAGTCCGCCGTCACCGGGACTTCGACCTGCGTCGCTTTGTCGAAAATCATTTCTGGCTGCCGGAAGAGTACGGCACCGAATATGTCTCTAACCCCGAAAATTCCCTGAAAGAGCATATCGACCAGCTGTGGCCGGTGCTAACCCGCGAACCACAGGATCACATTCCGTGGTCATCGCTGCTGGCACTGCCACAGTCCTATATCGTACCGGGCGGTCGATTCAGCGAAACCTACTACTGGGACTCCTATTTCACCATGCTGGGCCTGGCGGAAAGCGGTCGGGAAGACCTGCTGAAATGTATGGCAGATAACTTCGCGTGGATGATTGAAAACTACGGCCACATTCCGAACGGCAATCGCACCTATTATCTCAGCCGTTCGCAGCCGCCGGTGTTTGCGTTGATGGTCGAACTGTTCGAGGAGGACGGCGTACGCGGCGCACGGCGCTACCTCGACCATCTGAAGATGGAGTATGCCTTCTGGATGGATGGCGCAGAGTCGCTGGTGCTCAACCAGGCCTATCGCCATGTCGTCAGGATGCCGGACGGCTCCCTGCTCAACCGCTACTGGGATGACCGCGACACGCCGCGCGATGAGTCATGGCTGGAGGATGTGGAAACCGCCAAACACTCAGGACGGCCACCGAATGAGGTGTATCGCGATCTGCGTGCGGGCGCGGCATCCGGCTGGGATTACTCCTCCCGCTGGCTGCGCGATGCCGGGCGACTGGCAAGCATTCGCACCACGCAGTTCATCCCTATCGATCTCAACGCGTTCCTGTTCAAACTGGAGAGCGCCATCGCCAATATCTCGGCGCTGAAAGGTGAGCGCGACGTTGAGGCACAGTTCCGCCAGAAGGCGAGCAACCGGCGGGTGGCCATCAATCGCTATTTGTGGGATGAGGAAAATGGCTGCTATCGCGACTATGACTGGCGGCGTGAGCAAATGGCGCTGTTTTCTGCCGCCAGCATCGTGCCGCTCTACGTCGGGATGGCGACGCATGAACAGGCCGATCGGCTGGGGGACACCGTGCGTAACCGCCTGTTAACTCCGGGCGGCATTATGGCTTCTGAATACGAAACGGGCGAACAGTGGGATAAACCCAACGGCTGGGCACCGCTACAGTGGATGGCGATCCAGGGCTTTAAGATGTACGGCGATGATGCGTTGGGAGATGAAATCGCCCATAGCTGGCTGCAGACGGTGAACCATTTTTATCAGCAGCACCATAAGCTCATTGAGAAATACCACATCGCCAGCGGCACCCCGCGTGAAGGCGGCGGCGGCGAGTATCCGTTGCAGGATGGCTTTGGCTGGACCAACGGCGTCGCACGCCGCTTAATCGGGCTGTATGGCGAGCCGTAATGGCTAACGGATCACCTCATAAACGGCGCTCTGGATTTTCAGCCATTTCTTGTTATCCGCGCTGGGATCGGCGCGATAGCGTCGTTCTGCCTGCTCGGCATCATGCTGCTGTCGCGATACCACCGCAGGCACAGTGCAAAAACGCCGCAAATAGGCTTTGTGTTGACTCGTCATCGGCGCACCGCCAGACATCGCGTGCCCCAGCGTGTTGATAAACCGGCGACAGGGTTTGCTTTCATCCATTTGTGAGGGATAACGCAACAGCAACTCGAGGACATCCGTATTGTTGCGGGCAAACGCCGCTTCGGTCCACGAGACCTGCCAGTTCATGCCGCCCTGCAAAAAGAGCGCAGTGACCCGACTGTCATTCCTGTCTATCGCCGCGCGCATGTTGAACACATCCCAGGTGATGCCCATCTGCGTCACCATTTCGCGTGCCGAAGGCACTTCACGCCGGGGCTCTGACTGCGTGATCCTGATGTTTGGCGCAGGCGCGGACGGCTGCGAACTCACTAACCACGCGCCGCCGCCCAGAATGGCAATCACCATGATCCCCACCGCTCCCCAGAGCACGCCGGTGATCAACTGCTCGCGTTCTTCAGCCGTACGCAGTGAACGCTTACGCGGGGGTTCAACCGATTCACCAATTTCCTCTGTGTCGCCCCCTGCCTGACGGTCCTTTTTCCGCGCCTCCTCCCAAAACTGCGCCAGTTGCCCCTCTTCGACAATCATCAACGTTGCCGGGTTAATGCGGGCGCGTCCCTGCTCATAGGCTCGCTGGACGGGACGGACAATATGCTGAAACTGGCAGGAGAGTAGCGTCAACTGTGCCGATGACAGCGGCTCTCCGGCCAGCACCGTGTTACGAGCCTGCCGACAGTCATCGAGGAACACCCGCAACGTCAGACGCGGTTCGACAAACAGGGTCAGCACTGAGGCATCGTTAAAGATTCCGGAATAGTGGCGGGTAAAAATCTTCTTATCGACAATCATCAGCGCCAGCTCACCAAAACGCATGCCATTCAGCGGATCCTGGCGTTCACCCAGCTTAATCCAGCGTCTGAGCTTATCCGCGCCAAAGTTGTCTTTAAGGTAATTATTGAGCTGCGTTTTATCCGGCCACATCTGTGAGATCAGCGCGGTCATGGTCAGTTCAATCGCGCGTAACTGCCGCTCTGCGCGCATTTGCTGACTGTGGTCTGCCTCTTCAATCTCTGTTTTAAAGTTGAGTAACGACTGATGATGGCGCAGTTGCTCCAGCGACCTGACCACGCGCAGGGCGGCAATCAGTTGGTTCTCGCTGACCTCCTGCCCGCTGTCATATTGCGGTACGCACTGCTGGAGATGGCGCAGTTGCAGCGTGAACTGGCTCAGCTGTGCGTCGTTAAGGTGCAAACGCCGAGCGACCTGACTCCAGCCGCCCAGATTCAGTCGGGCCTGATCCAGGTGTTCCAGAAACCAGCGCGGATCTTTACCGTCGGAGGCATGAACCCCGAGTAGCAGCAAGATCTCCACCGAGGCCTGGCGGATAATCCCCAGACAGTGCTCAAAGGTCGTGCGTGTCGTCAAAACGCTAATTGTCATTCTCTTCCTTCGCCGAAAGCGCCCCCATGCGGAGGTCATTAATTTTGCTTTAGTTCTTTGTTTTAATTATTAGTTTTTATAGATATAACAAGTTCAATAATTATTACAGTGACCGCTACGTGAACATTGAGAAATATCTCAGGAGAGAGCCCGTGCCCATACTGAAAACAGCCCGCCTGATCTGTCGCCCAATCGCCCCTGCCGACTGGCCTTTTTTTCTCGCACTCCAGCAGGATCCGGACGTGATGCGCCATGTGGCTGACGCGCGAAGCGAAGGCGAGATTCGCGAAGCGTTCGATTCACGCTTACCGGCATGGCATCCGGGTGACTCGCACTGGCTGTGTCTGATCCTGTGCGATAACGAAACCCACGCCCCCCTCGGGGTGACGGGCTACATTCACCGTACAGAAGCGTGTGCCGAGGTCGGATTTCTGTTGGCACCCGGCGCGCAGGGAAAGGGATACGGGACAGAATCGTTACGGGCCGTCTGTGATTACGCGTTTACCCACGGAGGGCTGCGCCGTCTGACCGCCTGCGTCACTGAAGGTAATCAGGCTTCCCGGCATGTGCTGGAAAAAGTGGGATTTGTACTGGAAGGCACGCTCAGGGAGAGTTACTGGCTGCAACAGCGCTGGCAGAATGACTGGCTGCTGGGGTTATTAAAACAGGAATATATTACGACCGCAGGATCTCCGGTCGTAATATAAGTGCAGGTTATTACGACTGAGCCAACAGCATAGCCGCCTGGGTGCGATTTTTAACATCCAGTCGGCGATAGAGTGATTCAAGATGCGCCTTCACCGTTCCGGTACTGATATTTAACGCGCGGCCAATTTCCTTATTTGACTCACCCGACGCCAGCATCGCTAAAATCTCCCGCTGCCGGGTACTTAACGCATTAATATCGCGGCATTCTGTGGACGACGTCGTTAACCATTCGCCGGGTAAAAACATCATTCCCATCGCGACGCTATTGATCGCCAGCACAAATTTTTCCGCCTCAGAATCGCGTGAAATAATGGCCAGTACGTTATATTGTGCCAGTTCCTGCAACCCTTTTTTACCGCAGTCTGTCGCGATAATTAAGGTTTTGACGAGCGGGAACTGTTGCACCGTTTTTTGCAGAAGCCAACGGCAAAAATCACCGTCAAGATCGCCGTCCAGCATAAGCAGGGCTTCCGGGTTCTCTTCCAGTTTGTACCAGAGTTCATCGGCCTGACTGACACCCTGAATACTCACTCCTGGAATTCGCTGTTGTAAACTGATTTTCATTCCATGAATAAATATTGACTGCCTGTCAAACATGATGATTTGCATTACTCTCTCCACCGTTTCCGATAACAATATTAAGGAGGGGAAGGGTATTACCCGACGGGTAAAATAAACATTCGCCATTTGGCGGAGGGTCATTCTACAGATATCGGGACGGGAGGAAAGTAAAAAAATAAATTTTTACAGCTGAAACATGAGAATTACATCTGGGTATAGAAAATAGGCGATAAAGTAAGAAATTCCTTATATTTCACCGTCACTTAAATTAATTAAATATTAAATCACGAAGAGAGTAACGAACGCGCAGGAGAAAAGAAATCGTCCCCTGCACGGAATTATGTAACAGAATTAAAATTCGCATTTCATGCTCATTCAGCGAGTACAACGGTTCGTTGAATGAGCACAACGGCTTACTGAATTTGGCTTACAGGAACATCCCGCCCGACACTTCAATACGCTGCGCCGTCATCCAGGCCAGTTCGTCGCTGAGCAACGCGGCAATCGCATCGCCGATATCATCGGGAAGACCGGCGCGACCCAGTGCCGTTTGCGACGCCACATACGCATTCAGCTCTTTATTATCCCGCAGGCGTCCACCGCCAAAATCGGTCTCAATCGCGCCGGGCGCGATGGCGTTGACCGAGATCCCACGCGCGCCAAGTTCTTTTGCCTGGTAACGCGTTAGCACTTCCATCGCCCCTTTCATGGACGCGTAGGCAGCGTACCCCGGCAGAGCAAAACGCGCCAGCCCGGTTGAGACATTCAGAATACGTCCGCCCTCGTTGATCAGCGGCAGCAGGTGCTGCGTCAGGAAAAACGGGCCTTTAAAATGGATGCGCATCAGTTCGTCAAACATCTCTTCTGACGTCTCGGCAAAGGGCGCGTATAAACCGATCCCGGCATTGTTCACTAAATAATCAAACGTCTGTCGATTCCAGTGGGTTTGCAGTTGTGTTTTCACCTCGGCGGCGAAAGCGACAAAGCCAGCCGTATCACCGACATTCAATTGAATTGCCGCCGCTTTCCTGCCCTTTTGCTCAATTTCAGCGACGACATCCAGCGCCGCCTGTTGCTGGCTGTGGTAAGTAAAGAGAATATCCGTTCCTTTGTCCGCCAGCTTAAGCGCGGCGTTTTTACCCAGTCCGCGGCTCCCGCCGGTCACCAATGCGATACGTTGCGTCATAAGAAACCTCATTTCATCTGTTGTGTTGATTGAGATAAAGCTTATTAGGTGATAGAAAAACAATAAATGTCGCTAATTGCGCATGACTGTTTCATCCGGAACAACAATAGGGTCATAGAATGGATAAAATTCATGCAATGCAGTTATTCATTCGTGTCGCAGAACTGGAGAGTTTTTCCCGTGCCGCCGACACCCTGGGACTCCCTAAAGGTAGTGTATCGCGCCAGATTCAGGCGCTGGAGAACCATCTGGGGACTCAGCTTTTGCACCGCACCACGCGGCGCGTCCAACTCACGCAAGACGGCATGGTCTATTACGAACGGGCGAAAGATCTGTTGAGCAATCTGGATGAACTGGACGGTCTGTTTCAGCACGATCCCACCAGCATCAGCGGCAAATTACGGGTCGATATGCCGGTTGGCGTCGCACGAAATCTGGTGATCCCCCGCCTGCCCGCCTTTTTACAGCAGTATCCGGGAATTGAACTGGAGCTCAGCAGCAGTGACCGGCTGGTGGATTTGATCCGCGAAGGTTTTGATTGCGTGGTGCGGGTCGGCACGCTGAAGGATTCCGGCCTGATTGCCCGCCCGCTGGGCAAGCTTACGGTGATCAACTGCGCCAGCCCGCAGTACCTGGCGCGTTTTGGCTATCCGGAAAGCCTTGATGATCTCGCCTCCCACGCGGTGGTGCACTACTCGCTAAACCTGGGGACGCGACCGCCGGGTTTTGAAATCGCCACCAGCAGCGGGACGCAGTGGATTAAAACCGGCGGCACGCTGGCGGTAAACAGCACCGAAACCTATCACGCCGCCTGTCTGGCAGGGCTGGGAATTATTCAGGTTCCTCGCGTTGGAGTCCGTGAGGCGTTACGCAGCGGTACGCTCGTTGAGGTGCTCCCGCAGTACCGCGCTTCACCGATGCCGGTATCGCTGCTCTACCCGCACCGGCGTAATCTTTCACGCCGCGTGCACCTGTTTATGGAGTGGCTGACCGGCGTGATGAAGGACTACGTGGACTGAGACGCTAT
Source organism: Citrobacter amalonaticus Y19 (assembly GCF_000981805.1). Taxonomy (NCBI): domain Bacteria; kingdom Pseudomonadati; phylum Pseudomonadota; class Gammaproteobacteria; order Enterobacterales; family Enterobacteriaceae; genus Citrobacter; species Citrobacter amalonaticus. Next base: position 4,134,995 of record NZ_CP011132.1, read on the forward strand.
ACTGTCCAGAGAATTAACAAAAGAAGGACGCCTGACCTGATGATGCAGGATAACGACGTAAAACGCCCCACAGAGGAACTTGAGCACAACCCGGTGCGCAAAGTCGACACTACCGGGACCGCAAAGCACGAGAAGAAAAACGCCGCCAGCGAAAAGCTGAAAACGGTGACCACTACAGTCGAAAAAATCCAGCGCATCCCGGTGATTGCGCACCTGCTCCGCGCGGCTGAACGCTTTAACGATCGGTTAGGGAATCAGTTCGGCGCGGCCATCACCTACTTCTCGTTTTTGTCGATGATCCCTATCCTGATGGTGTCGTTTGCCGCCGCAGGTTTTATTCTCGCCTCACATCCCACGCTGTTGCAGGACATCTTCAATAAAATCCTGATGAACGTCAGCGATCCGACGCTTGCCGCTACGCTGAAAAGCACCATCAATACGGCAGTACAGCAGCGTACCACCGTCGGTCTGGTCGGGTTAGGAATAGCCCTCTATTCCGGGATTAACTGGATGGGTAACCTGCGCGAGGCGATACGCGCCCAGTCACGGGACGTCTGGGAACGCACGCCGCAGGACCAGGAGAAAATCTGGATCAAATACCTGCGTGATTTTATCTCGCTGATTGGCCTGTTGATTGCGCTGATTGTGACGCTGTCGATCACCTCGGTCGCCGGTTCAGCGCAGCAGATGATTATCTCTGCCCTCTACCTCGACAGCATAGAGTGGCTGAAGCCCACCTGGCGGCTGATTGGCCTGGCGATCTCTATTTTCGCTAACTATCTGCTGTTCTTCTGGATTTTCTGGCGTTTGCCGCGTCACCGCCCGCGTAAAAAGGCGTTGATTCGCGGTACGCTGATTGCGGCGATTGGCTTTGAAGTCATTAAAATCATCATGACCTGGACCCTGCCGGCGCTGGTGAAATCGCCCTCCGGCGCGGCGTTTGGTTCCGTGCTGGGGCTGATGGCGTTCTTCTACTTTTTTGCGCGCCTGACGCTGTTCTGCGCGGCCTGGATTGCGACCGCCGAGTACAAAGACGACCCCCGGATGCCGGGCAAAACGCACCGTTGATTCTCACCCTCTGCCGGATGGCGCTGCGCTTATCCGGCCTACAAAACATCGCAAACCGTAGGCCGGATCAGGCGCTTGCGCCGTCATCCGGCAATATGGTCAGGCACTTACTTCCGCGCCTCTTCGCTCATTCAGCATTTAAATCCAGTCCTTAACTTTTATTTAACCAAAAACCAGTTTTATCCACTGACTTTAAAATTGTGTGAAGCATTTCATAGACGAGAAATTGCAGGCGTAAACATTATCCGCTTTTTGCCTGATTTTTAACCATGTTGATCGATTGTTACAGATTGAAATGTCGCTTTTGCTGTGCGTAATATGGCCGTTCGTTCGCCAAAAATAAGAAAATACTATGCAAGCAACCGCCACCACACTCGATAACGAGCAGGAACATACCCCGGTCAATTCGCGCAATAAGGTTGTCGTCGCCTCGCTCATTGGCACCGCCATTGAGTTCTTCGATTTCTACATCTACGCGACCGCTGCCGTGATTGTCTTCCCGCACATCTTCTTCCCGCAGGGCGACCCGACAGCGGCAACGCTACAGTCGCTCGCCACGTTCGCTATCGCCTTTGTCGCGCGCCCGATTGGTTCCGCGCTCTTCGGCCACTTTGGCGATCGGGTAGGACGTAAAGTGACGCTGGTGGCGTCTTTGCTGACAATGGGGATCTCGACGGTGATCATCGGCCTGCTGCCTGGCTACGCCACCATTGGCATCTTCGCCCCGCTGCTGCTGGCGCTGGCACGTTTTGGTCAAGGGCTGGGACTGGGCGGAGAATGGGGCGGCGCGGCGCTGCTGGCGACGGAAAACGCCCCGCCGCGTAAGCGTGCGCTGTACGGCTCGTTCCCGCAGTTGGGTGCCCCCATTGGCTTCTTCTTTGCCAACGGCACCTTCCTGCTGCTCTCCTGGCTGCTGACCGATGAGCAGTTCATGAACTGGGGCTGGCGCGTGCCGTTTATCTTCTCGGCGGTGCTGGTGATTATCGGTTTGTATGTCCGCGTGTCGCTGCATGAGACACCGGTCTTCGCCAAAGTGGCTGCCGCGAAAAAGCAGGTGAAAATCCCGCTCGGAACCCTGCTGACCAAACACGTTCGCGTGACGATCCTTGGCACGTTTATCATGCTGGCGACCTATACGCTGTTTTATATCATGACCGTGTATTCGATGACGTTCAGTACCGCCGCTGCGCCGGTCGGTCTGGGCCTGCCGCGTAATGAAGTGTTGTGGATGCTGATGATGGCGGTTATTGGCTTTGGCGTGATGGTGCCGGTCGCTGGCCTGCTCGCTGACGCCTTTGGTCGTCGCAAGAGCATGGTTATCATCACCACGATGATTATCCTGTTTGCGCTGTTTGCCTTTAAACCGCTGCTGGGATCCGGCAATCCGGCGCTGGTCTTCGCCTTCCTGCTGCTGGGGCTGAGCCTGATGGGGCTGACGTTTGGGCCGATGGGCGCACTGCTGCCAGAACTGTTCCCGACCGAAGTGCGCTACACCGGCGCCTCGTTCTCCTATAACGTCTCTTCGATTCTGGGCGCGTCCGTCGCGCCGTATATCGCCGCATGGTTGCAGTCCAACTATGGGCTGGCGGCCGTGGGGACTTACCTCGCGTCTATGGCGGCGTTAACGCTGATCGCGCTGCTGTTAACCCATGAGACGCGTCACCAGTCGCTGTAATCTTTACATGCCGGGTGGCGGCTACGCCTTACCCGGCCTACAAACACCATCACTTCTGTAGGCCGGGTAAGCGCAAACACCATCACTTCTTCATCTGCGATAAAATCATCCGGCACTGGTTGGCATCCCCTTCTGATGGCGAAATCAGCGCCAGCAGCGCGGCGGCGGGCGTCACTAACGTCGCCAGCGCCGCAGCCACCGCGCCACGGGCAATCAACGGCCCGGCTTTTACTCCCGCCTGCGGATCCTTAAACGTCCCACGCACGTACAGCGGCGAACGCAAGGTAATGATACGGATGCCTTTGCTTTCCGGGTCGATGGTCAAATCCAGCTGTTCTGAGGCAAAGCTCGCCGTCCCGGTGACGTTGATCAGCGCATTTTCGGTGTCGAAAGCGAAAATTTGCGGACGCGCCACGCCGTTCACAATATCGAGATTCGCCGCCGCGCAGTTGACCCGCACTTCGTCATCGCCAAAGATCTGCCCGACGATGTAGTTTCCGACGTTCAGTCCAACGATCTCCATCAGGTTGCGACTGATCAGCCCGTCGTTCATCAGCAGTTTCAGGTTGCCATTGCTGTTGCCCAGCAGCGCCGCCACGGAGTTCCCGCTGCCGCGAAGTTCGGCGTCGCCGTTCATTTCACCCAGCGTTTTCTGCATCAGTTCGACATCCGGCATCAGTTCTTTCAGTTTTAAGCGCCGCGCCTGAATATCTGCGCGCCCCTGCATTGGCTTTTTGTCCCCTTCCAGATGGATATTCGAACTGATGCTGCCGCCCGCCAGGCCAAACTTCAGCGGTTGCAGGCGCAGGTCGGCATTTTGCAAAATGATGTGGGTTGAGAGATCGCGGATGGGCAGGCTGCTGCCATGTTCAATACGCCGCCCTTTGAAGCGCACGTCAGCGTCCATCACGTTCCATTTGTCCGTTTCGAAGCGGTCATAGGGCAGCACTTTATCCGCTGGCTGTACGCTCTTTTCGCCCTTTTTCTGTTCTGCGCGCTGCGCCTTCTCCGCACCTTTACCGGAATCAACGCCGATCAGCGGCCCCAGATCCGCCAGCCTGAGCTGGCGCGATTCCACGTCGCCTTCCAGTTTCGGACGCGGTTTCCCCGTCGTATAAGTCAGTGAACCATGAATGTCGCTGTCGCCGATCCGGCCATTGAACCCCCGGTAGTCAAACACCGACGATGCATTGGTATCGATTTTCGCCACCAGCCGACCGTCCGTTTCGAACGGCGGCGTATCCGGCAGCAGTACTCCCGTCAGGTCATACAGTTCGCCCAGCGAGTCTCCGGAGAATTTCAGTTGCAGATCGACGCCGCCCATCTTCATTGGGTCCTTAACCACGCCCTCCAACGCCACTCGGGTATTGCCGGAGCGTAAATCGGCCTGCACCGGAAACGCGGCGCTTTCACTACGCAGCGCCAGCATACCGCCCATTTTTCCCGTTCCGGTGAGCGGTTCGCCGTTGTATCGTCCCTGCGCCTTCAGGCCAAACACATAATCGTCGACCTTCGCGTTATCGCCTTTCGCTTTGCTTCCCGTGACTTCACTGAACGGTAACGGCTTACCCAGCGGATCGACCAGGATCTCGATATCTGCTTTGCTGACCTTATCGTCAATAGCGATCCGCCCCTGATCGAAGAGAATCGTGTCCAGCCGGAAAGACCAGTCAGAAGGTTTAGCATTGGGGTCTTTGTTTTCTGCGCCTGCCAGGTTGAATGTCCAGTTATTGTTTTTCTCGGACAGGCGAATCAGCCGCGCATCGGGTTTCACCAGTTTGATCCACGGCAGCCAGACGGTTTTGCTCAACAGCGCCAGCGGGGCGAGCGTCGCTTCGACGCGGGGAAGATGCACCATCGTCACTTCGGGAATATCGGGGGGATTGCCGAGGAGAATATCTTCAGCATGCACATGCGGCCACGGCACCCAACTGCGCCAGCCGGTCTCCTGCGTCTGGCGCTCCCAGACGACACCCAAATCACCACGAATGGCGAACGGTCGGTTAAGTTCGGTAGAGACTTTCTGGTTGATGGTCGGTTTGAGGCGGTTCCAGTCAAATGTCGCTATCAGTACGATAACAACCACGATCAACAACAAGAAAGTCCCTGTTATCACTGCTGTTATTTTTCCGGCTTTGGTCATCGTTAGCCTCCTCACGTCTTCCCTTGCCTGTCCTAAAGATAGTCCAGCCAGACGGAGTTAGCGGAAACCGCCGGTTTTTACAGTGACAGAATGACCTCATCGAGATGGGAAAACGGGACCGGGCGCGACAGAAAATAGCCCTGCGCGGCAAAGGCGGGCGAGCGTTGTACATCGCGCCACTCTTCCAGCGTTTCCACGCCTTCAACGATCACGCCGCGGCAATAGCGGTTCATCAGTTGCAGCAGCATGGTGAAGAGATTGCGCCCCTCTGGCGTCTGTCGAAGCATCACAAACAGTTCGCGGGCGATTTTGATGTAGTCATAGCGAACCTCGTTCAGAGCAGAGAAGTTCGCCATCCCGGTACCGAAATCATCCAGCCACAGCGGGCCAAACTCACACATGCTGGCGAAGGAGGATTCTTTTGGCAGGTGAATATGTTCTACCAGTTCAAAACGCAGCCACGGCATCCGTTCAATCATCTGCACAATGTTGGGCTGCTGGCGCATGGTGAGCAGCGTTGGACCATCAACATTCACGGAGGCCAGTAATTCATGGCGCTGGAAAAAGTCAGCCTTCTGCTCCAGCAACTGAAGTTGTTCTTTGACGATATCAACGCGATGGCGCACCGCCACCCCGGAAAAATAGCGGTCAGGGGCGATACGTTGAGTCGGGTTGTCCGGATGCGTCACCACCGTCAGCAGTTCAACCGCTAACAGGCGTCCACTGGTCTGGTAAATCGGCTGATGAGTGTAAGCACGCTCGCACTGCAGCCAAAAGCGCCGATCCTGCAAGCTTTCAACGCTCGCCTCGGAATTGCTTAGCTGCTGGATAACCTGGTTTATCATCTCAGATGTCCCGTGATTAAGTGTGTTACTGCCCCGACTCGTCAAAGGTTATCGGCCTTCAGGCGGAGAACTTTATGTTCAGTGGCGCGCAAAATCGAAAACGGATTTGTAAAAATCAATGCAGAATACGGACTGGCTCAAAAAAAATTTTGGAACGTTGTTTTAATATGATTGACCACCCAACACCCACAGCGCACACTAACGCTAACTTTTTTAAGCAGGTTCACGACTATGTCCAAAAAGATTGCCGTGATTGGCGAATGCATGATTGAGCTGTCACAGAAAGGCGCTGACGTTCAGCGCGGATTCGGTGGCGACACATTGAATACCTCCGTTTACATTGCCCGCCAGGTTGATGCTGCGGCGCTCTCCGTGCATTACGTCACGGCGCTGGGCACGGACAGTTTCAGCCAGCAGATGCTGGAGTCATGGCACGGTGAAAACGTCGATACCTCGCTGACGCAGCGCATGGAAAACCGTCTGCCGGGCCTCTACTACATTGAGACCGACAGCACCGGCGAGCGGACGTTCTATTACTGGCGTAACGAAGCGGCGGCGAAATTCTGGCTGGAGAGCGAGCAGTCAGCGGCCATTTGCGAAGAACTGGCGACCTTTGACTATCTCTACCTGAGCGGTATCAGCCTCGCGATCCTGAGCCCATCCAGCCGTGACAAACTGCTGTCGCTGCTGCGCGAATGCCGCGCCAACGGCGGGAAAGTCATTTTTGACAACAACTACCGCCCGCGCCTGTGGGCCAGCAAAGAAGAGACCCAACAGGTTTATCAGAAGATGCTGGAATGCACCGATATCGCCTTCCTGACGCTGGACGACGAAGATGCGCTCTGGGGCGTGAAGCCGGTTGAAGAAGTGATCGCACGTACGCATGCCGCGGGTGTGCAGGAAGTGGTCGTGAAACGGGGTGCGGATTCTTGCCTGGTGTCTGTCGACGGTAAAGAACCGATCGACGTTCCTGCGGTGAAACTGCCAAAAGAGAAAGTGATCGATACCACCGCCGCCGGCGACTCGTTCAGCGCCGGGTATCTGGCCGTTCGTTTAACCGGTGGCGATGCCGCCGAAGCCGCCAAACGGGGTCACCTGACAGCCAGCACCGTCATTCAGCATCGCGGGGCGATTATCCCACGCGACGCCATGCCGCAGTAAGACCTGGCGTAAACGCCTTATCAGGCCTACAGAAATCTTCTCCGTAGGCCTGATAAACGAGCAACATTCAGCAATTCTGTGATTTCCCTACTGCGCCGCCGGAATATCCGTCACTTCCGGATGCGCTTCATCCGTCTCAACTGGCGTCGCCGCTGCTGCTGCCGGGGCCATAATCTGTTCCCACGTCGCCTGTAACTCTTTCATGTTGAATTCCGGCTCACCTTTCGGCTGCAGCAGAATCAGCGCCATATCCTGTGACAACTGCTGACGCAGATCCTGATTCAACATCTCAACGGTCAGGCTGTTCAGGAAGTCCTGACGCAAACGCTGGTACTGTTCAGGTGCGATATCCACGACCTGATTTTGCAGCGAGCGCAGACGCTGACCGATCAGAATATCGGTATCGGTACGGGCGTAGGTCGCAAACAGTTTCTGTAATTCCAGATTCTTTTGCGCCACCAGCGCGTTGAACTCTTCTTCCGGCAGGCCGTTATCACGCACTTTCGCCAGTTCACGCGCCACAGTGCTCAGATTGGCGGTGACCTTGTCGTTTGGCGATTCAATGTTGACGGCACACTGGGCGCGCTGGAACAACACGCGACAGTCAAAGCCGAGGCCGATATCTTTCGCGTTGTTCTTACTCAGCGCCTGCTGAATGTGCCAGAACAGCGCCTCACGCGCTAAATCCGCGCGCCAGTAACGCAACAGCGCAGCGGACTCGCGAATCGGCTGCCACGGCGTATCCCACATCACAGAGAGACGATCCTGGCGCACCGCGTCGGTCATGATGCTAACCGCCTCAGCACGCAACGGCGAGAGCGTCGGCACTGGCGCAGGCGTTTCGCGTTTACCTTTCAGTTCACCAAACGTTTTATTGATTTGCTCGGCTACCGAACGCGCATCAACGTTACCGACGACAATCAGCGTCATCGCATCCGGGGTGTACCATTTCTGGTAGAAATCCTGAACTTTCGCCGCATCCACCGGCATTTTTACCGGATCGGCAGGATCATGGCCCAGCAGCGCCGATCCTTTCAGACGATAGCGCCACCAGCCATCTTTGGTGTCGACGGGCAGCGTGGTGACCATGTCTTCCGTGCTCAGCGCATGGTTTACCACCTCAGGGGTGATCGTCAGTTTGCCCATCGTGTTCGCCAGATAGCTCAGCGACTCTTTCAGCAGATCGTTGCGGTTATTGGGCAGGCTAAGATTGTACTGCGTGGAATCGTAAGAGACCGTTACCGGCGGCATCGGGCGCTTAGGGTCAAATCCTTGCTGCCACAGTGAACGCGCCTGTGCGGCATCGAGTCCACCACTCTGGGTTAACGCAATACGGGGAATAAGATGACTGAAACCGCTCTGTTGAGTACTTTCGGTGAGCGAACCGGTATTTACCAGCAGACGGACCTCGATACGGTCGCTGGGGCGCTGGGGGGTGGCTAAGACTTGCCACTGTAAACCATTTGCCAGCGTCCCCTGTTGCCATGCCGGGTCTGGCTGGAGCGCATCTGCCTGCACATAGCCAGCAGTGGCCATCATCAGCAAACCGCCCGCTATAAGTCGAATTTTTGTGCCCTGCATGTGAACCCCTGATCAACAATCCTGGTAATAAAAAGACAACCCCTGCTGGGTTTGCCTGAATATGACGTTAAAAACACTTCGTGTTAGACCGCAAGAACATGAAAATGTCACGGAAGAAGTGAAATAAACCCGATACCTCCATGTTGAAGGATTCGGGCCCAGGGGTCAATTATGCGCAGGAGCCCGCAGCCCCACAAGGGACTGCGGTCATAAGTGTCGAGATTAAGAGGATATTTCGTGCGTTTTGCCTTCAGGTGCACGATTATTCAGCACATCGTCCAGCTTCTTGTGGTCCAGTTCCTTCACCCACTTCGCCACAACCACCGTTGCCACGCCGTTACCGACCAGGTTGGTCAGTGCACGGGCTTCAGACATGAAGCGGTCGATACCCAGGATAAGCGCCAAACCCGCAACCGGCAGATGACCAACCGCAGAGATGGTCGCCGCCAGCACGATAAAGCCGCTTCCGGTGACGCCCGCCGCCCCTTTAGAGGAGAGCAGCAGAACCACCAGCAACGTAATCTGATGGAAGATATCCATATGACTGTTGGTGGCCTGGGCGATAAACACCGCCGCCATCGTCAGGTATATCGAGGTCCCATCAAGGTTAAACGAATACCCGGTGGGAATAACCAGCCCCACGACCGACTTGCGACAGCCGAGTTTCTCCATCTTGTCGAGCATACGCGGCAGCGCGGACTCGGAAGAGGACGTCCCCAGCACGATCAGCAGTTCTTCACGGATATAGCGGATAAATTTAAAGATGCTGAAGCCGGTTGCACGGGCGATCGAACCCAGAACGACAACGACAAACAGGATGCAGGTGATGTAGAAGCAGATAATCAGCTGCCCCAACTGCACCAGCGTACCGACACCATATTTCCCAATCGTAAAGGCCATCGCCCCGAACGCCCCGATTGGCGCCAGGCGCATGATCATATTGATGATGCCAAAAATGACCTGCGAGAAGCTTTCAATGACGTTGAAAATCAACTGGCCTTTGCTGCCCAGACGATGCAGGGCAAACCCAAACATCACCGCAAACAACAGAACCTGCAGAATGTTACCACTGGCAAAGGCGCCAATGACGCTACCCGGAATAATATCCATCAGGAAGCCCACGATTCCCTGGTCTTTTGCCTGCTCGGCGTAAATTGCTACCGCTTTCGCATCAAGGGTTGCCGGATCAACGTTCATCCCGGCACCGGGTTGTACGACGTTAACGATGATGAGACCAATGATCAGCGCAATCGTACTGACAATCTCAAAGTAAAGGAGCGCAACCGCACCCGTACGGCCCACCGCTTTCATACTTTCCATGCCTGCAATGCCAGTCACGACAGTACAGAAGATAACCGGTGCGATGACCATCTTGATCAGCTTAACGAATGCATCGCCAAGCGGTTTCATTTGTGCGCCTAATTCAGGGTAGTAATGGCCAAGGAGAATACCAATGGCTATTGCTGTCAGGACCTGAAAGTAGAGGCTTTTAAACAGAGAGATTTTCATAAGGTGTCCTTGAAGTAAAAACCACAGGTCTTGTAAGGTTTTGGTTAACCTGCGGCCTTAAAATAACACCCAGACAACATGGCAGAAATGCACCAGGATCATAATTGAAACAAAAATGTTAAAAACCTTGAGCTGGCTCGCACAAGCCAGACCTTTTTAAAGTATTGTAATCACATCAATTGTGCTTCAGATAACGTTCTTCGAAGGTTTCTGCGGGTACAGCACGGGCATAAAGGAAGCCCTGCCCGATTTCAACGCCCGCCTGCGCCAGCCATTCACGCTGTGCTTCGGTCTCGACGCCTTCCGCTACCATCTGCAGATTCAGGCTACGCGCCAACAGGATAATGGCCGAGATCATGCTGTTATCGTCGGGCAGACCCTCGACAAACATTTTGTCGATTTTCAGCACGTCGACTGGCAGGGATTTCATGTGATGGAGCTGGCGCAGCCCCGCGTAACCCATGCCGAAATCGTCCAGCGCGATACGCACGCCTGCGTTACGCAACGGACGCAGTATCGCCACGGCGGCATGCGGGTCGTCGATCCGCCGACTCTCTGTCACTTCCAGAATGAGCGTGCCCGGCTGGATTCGGTAGCGGTTTAACAGTTCCAGCATGTCTGACACCATATTCGGGTGCATCAACTGGAGCGCCGACAGATTGACCGACAGCGGCAGCGTAATCCCTCGCGCCTGCCAGGCTGCGAGCTGGCGGCAGGACTCCTCCAGCACCCAGTGACCCACGGTAACCATCAGGCCGCAGGACTCAATCCGCTCAATCAGCCCTTCCGGCAATTCCCAGCTTCCGTCCGGCTGTTGCATGCGCAGCAACGCTTCGGCGCTCACCACCTTGCCGCTGCTCATCTCCACCTGAGGCTGTAACCACAGGGCAAAGCGGTGGTTGTCCAGCGCAGTGAGAATATCGCTCTCTTCGGTCAGTCGTTTCTGGGCCGCTTCCATCTGCTCAGGGTCGAAGAACTGAATCTGGTTTTTACCCTTGCGTCGGGCGGTAAACGCCGCAGAGACCGCGCGTCCGTAGAGCTGTTCGGCGCTGAGATCGCCATAATACATCGCCACGCCAATGCAGCAGCTCGGGCGGAGTTGGATCCCCTGCACTGGCAGTCGTTCATTAATGATAGTGAGTACTTGCTGACCTAACGTAATCGCGTGCCACGGCTCTTTGACGCCGTGGGCGATAATAGCAAAATCGTAACCACTGATCTGTGCAAGCACCATTCTCGGCGACAGCACCGATTTTAGCTTCTCCACCAACGTCAGCAGCAGGATTTCCCGCTGTGCCTCTTTCAGCACGCCCGCCGTGTCGCGCAGCGTTTCACAGGTGATAATCATCAGCGCCGTGGTCTGCTGACGCGCTACGACCTGCTCGAGCAGCCCCATCAGGAACGCTTTGTTCGGCAGTTCGGAGACCGGAAAACGCATCGCGTTGTCCGTCTGTTCTTCACTGTGGCGTTGGACCAGTTGCTGGTTGAGGTTGTAGCTGCGCACCAACAGGCCAATCTCATCGTCATGATGCAGACGCGGCAATGCCAGCTGATGACCAATCAACTCCTGTTGCGGAATGTTATTCAGCTCGCGGGCGATGTTACGCAGCGGGTGCAAAATCAGGCGATTCACACACCAGCTAATGGCCACCGTCAGCATCAGGGATAAAAGTAAGTAAATGGTCACTAACGTAGACAGCGTGCTCATCACAAACTTATACATGCGAAATGAGTCGGCCTGGAGCACCAGATACGCCAGTGGCTGTGGATTCGCAGGACGCTCAAGCGAATAGACGGGAAGCGAGATCTGCACCGGCAGTTCAAAGAGTCGGGTTACCATCACCGGCACGGGCCGTTCGGGGATAAAGCTCATGCGCAGCGCCTGAAACTGGTTCGGTAGCACCACATCGGCCCGTTGCACTACGCCGGCGGGTTTGATACTGGCGAGAATCGCTTCGGCTCCGGGGATATCGGCTTTTAAAATTGAGGCAGACAGCGGTTCACGTACCGAACGGGCAATACTTTCCAGTTGTGTCGCCGTGTTATAGCGGTTCTGCTGTACCAGATGAAACAGTAAAACGGTGCAAAACAGAAAAACAAACACCATGACAACGGCAGCCACCATTGCCATCTGCTTAATTGTTAACGAGCGACTGACGCGCAATATTGTCTCCCCCCGGATATCCCAGATTGCCGCCCGAGTATACCCGATCGCGGCGGCATTGAGAGAGGCTGTGTCGGAAAAGGACTTTTCTGATTATTGACTGCCGGATAGCACAGCGCGTATCCGGCCTGCAATCATAACGCTTACCAGTCCGCGTAAGGCACCAGCGGCTGCGGCGGTAGGTCCATATCACCCTGCCATCCTGCGGCGGAATAGCGAACGTACAGCAGCAAATGGCTTGGCGCGTAGTCTTTTGCCTGCTGGATATCCACTGCGGTCCCGATAAACCAGTTAGAGGTCACCCGACGCTCGATCAGCGCCCGCGCGGTATAACCAAAGCCCTGACTGCTGCCGCCAGCGTTGGTTTGTTCGCTGGCTTCCTGACGGTAATCCGATGGAATCAGATTCAGTAACGGGTAACGCGGCATCGTTTTGGTGCGCGAATGCGACCAGGACACCGATCCGCCCAGTTCCCAGGACCAGTTTTCCGTCCGCTGGCGCCACATCACCGGCACCGCGAAGGACAGGTATTCCTGCGGACTGTAGTAGCCGCCGTGGCCCAGTGAATACCCGCTCAGATCTTTGTCGTAGTGCCAGATCATATTGTTCAGGCCCACGGTCACGCGGCGGTTATTCTCGTTGATGATTTTGTAGTAGTAACCGGTCATCCAGCGGACGCGCCAGTTATCCTCAACATTTTTCCCGGTTAACTGATCGGCGCCGAGTGAAGCCCAGACGCCGTTGGCTTCGCCTTTGTCGTAGCTGAGGCTAATCCCGCCGCCATCGGCACGGACGCCGCCCCATTTTTTACCGGTGTTAATGTCGTTGCTGTCGCCATTGTGGCTCTGCGCATCTTTCTGTCCGCCAAAGGCCAGCAGCGAACTGGAAATCGGACGGCGGTGCGCGTTCAGGGTATACCCCAGCGGCCCAATGTCATTGCTGTAACTGACGCCGCCGACCACATCGACGACGTTGAAGCCCATCGGCGTGGTGCCGATATCCCAACTCCAGGTGTCATTCTTCCAGCCAACGGCGACGCTCGCCCCTGTATCCGACTGACTGCGGCTGCCGCTACAGTCTTCCAGCGTACAGGTGCCCCAGTTATTGTCGTAGCGGCCATTCGCATCGGTCGAGAAGCTGCCCACGTTCATGTTGACCAGATCGGTACGGAAGAACATGCGACCGTCTGAATACGGCGCATCCACATGCAGCATGGTGGTGTGCGCTTTCAGATCAGAATAGCCGCCGGTGCCGCTCGATCCCCAATAGTCATGCTCCAGCGTGACGTTCAGATCCTGCTGGCGATATAAATCCGCCGCATCGCTGCGCACGCCGCGCTTGAGCCAGTCATCTTTTTCATCGTTACGGGTCAGACGGGTAAAGGTGTCGTTATCCTGCGGACGCGTTGGCGTGATGCCGGACGCCACCATCGCGTCTTTGTACGTATCCAGCGCCTGCTGCGGCTCGCCGCTCTGCGCCTGGAAATTCGCGGCGTCACGCAGCACCATCGCACTTTCCATTGACGGCGGCTGCGCTTTGGCCTGCGGAATCAGAGTCGCGAAGGTCTGTGTTGCGGCAGCGGTGTCGCCAAGCTGCACCTGCGCCAGCGCTATTCGCCGTTGCATGTTGATCGACGGGGTCTGCGTTGCGGGCAGTTTCGCCAATTGCGCTCGTGCGGCGGGCTTGTCGCCCTGGGCGATGTACACTTCCGTCAGACCCAGCATTGCATCAACGTTGTCCGGTTCACGCGCCAGCACGGCGTCGTAAGAGCCTCGCGCCGCATTGTATTCCCCGCGCTGCTGTGCCCAGTCGGCCAGCGTTAAGTCGAGACGGGTCGACGCGGGCTGTTGGCGTAACAGCGCTTCGGCCTCGGCTTCCCGGCCGCTGTCGCGCAGGCGGTTAGCCGTTTCCAGCACCTGGTTGCTCTGCAACCGGTCTGCCAGTTCCTGAATATTGCTGTTCCACTGACTGCGTGGCAGGCTGTTGATATGCGCCAGCGCCGCCCGATCCTGATTATTGCCGGACAGGTACAGCCCATACGCATAAACCTGTTCCGGGTCGTTGGGTTTCTGACGCGCCAGCGCACTCATCTGTGCGTCAGCCTGGCTGCGCTGTCCGGCCTGCCACAGATCGCGTGACAGACGATAGGTTATCCAGACGCTGCCCGGATCCAGCGCCAGTCGACGGCGTTGCAGTTCCGCCGCCTGAGCCCAGTTGCCCTGGTTCTCCAGCGTTTCGGCCTGCTGCGCCAGGCGATCGTTTTCCAGACCCCGTTCAATATCATCAATGCTGCGGCGCTGACTGGCAGAGAGGGTGGCGATAAACGCGGAGGCTTTCTCCGGCGACTGCGCGCGATAGAGGTTTGCCAGACCGCGTACGGCATTGGTGTTGCCGCTGTCCATGCGCAGCGTCTGCTGATAGTAGCGCTCGGCAGCCGGATAATCTTTGCGCGCCATTGCCGCATCACCCAGCCCCAGTACCGCATAGCTATCGGTATTGTCGATGTTTCTGGCCTGCTGATAGAGGCGTTCCGCCTGGTCAATATTGTTGGTTTTCAGCGCGGCGTCGCCCTGCTGAATCGCCAGCCAGTAGCTGTTCACTTTCAGCAGGCTTTCCCACTTGCTGCGGCTCCCACTTTGCGGATCCATCGCCAGCGCTTTCTTAAACTGCGCAACGGCGCTGGCGCGATCGCCACGCTGAGAATAGGCCTGTCCCAGCGCGCCCACGGCTTCGCTGTCGCTTTGGTTTGCTTTCACCGCCTGCTGTAGTTCTGAGATAGCCTGTCCGCCCTGTCCGGCTTCGACTGCCGCCAGACCCTGCGCACGCGCGCGGAATGTCGGATCGGAGAGCTGTTTTTGCTGTTCGCTAAGCTTGCTGCGCGCAGCGACTACGCTGTCCCCCTCACTGAAGACCGTGAGGTATCTTTGCAGCGCCTTCACGCTGGCGTCGCTGACCGGCAGATCTTTAATCTGGGTGTACCAGATATTCGCGGCGGCATTGCGCCCGGCGTTGGATTTCGCCATCTGCTCCAGAATCACAAAGCCTTCGTCCGGGCGATCGTTATCAAACAGTAACTGCGCCAGCGTATTTTGCAGCGTGTTATTGCCCGGACTGCGGGTGTTAATCGCCTTCAACTGATTGATAGCCTGATTGCGGCGGGCAGGAATTTTGGCCACCGCGCTCCAGTATTCCACTTCCAGGTCGCCTTCCGGCGGGTTGCCCTTGAACAACTTATCGTAGGCGGCAACCGCCTCCTCAGCATGCCCGGTCGTCGCCTGTAGACGCGCCTGTTGCAAAGACTGGCGTCCTTCCGGCGTCGCCAACAGCATGGTCGTGCGGGAAGATTGATAGGCATTGGAGCTCGGCGCTAACTGAGAAAGTCTTTCAAGCTGCTTCTGCGCGCCGTCGTTATCGCCCTGACGCAGCAGGTAGCGAAAACGGGCGGCGACCACATCCGGATTATTCGGGTCAATCAATTCGAGGCGATAGAGTGACTGACGCACCAGATCTTCACGGTGCGTGGCTTCCCCCAGCCGCACCTGCTCCAGCAACTGCTGTTGCGCCGACGGCGCCGCGTCGGCAAAGGGCATCAGGGCAATGCCGAGTGAGACCCCGAGTAAACTTAATTTGAACTTGCGCATTCCTGGCCCCAGTCAGGTAATAGCTCACCTTTAGCGGTGAAGCGATAACGATGCTGATCCCACCCTTCTCCGAAGAGGGTTAGCACGTAGCTATAGTAGGCATCGCTGCCAGGGAAGTGGTCTGTCACGCGCTGTCGCTGCACCGCTTGTGCGTCGCGGTTTTGCAGGAAAGGCAGTAAGGCCGCAGAAAAGCCCACCGGGCCATTGCCCTGCGCTTTGCCGCTGGCGACGTCCACTTTCTCCGGCGGGAGACCGTTTTTAGTTGTCAGGGTGGCCATCGGTTTGAATTTTGCCAGCAGCCGCGCTTTCTGCGGGTCGCCGTCATGCATCATGCCCGCCCACAGGTAGACGCGAATCGCGTCGTAACTGCTGACCAGCGTTTTCTCTGGCTTCAGTTGCCAGCCTTTGTTTTTCTCGTAGCGGACCCAATCCGGCGAGAAACCTTTCGGGGCCGTTTCTAACAGCAGTCGCTGGTTGGTTTCGCGCAGGGTCGACCACGGCGCGCCAAAGCGGGTGAAATACTGCGCCAGTTGCGGCGGCAGATAGCTTGGATTGAAGCGCCAGGTGTTGGCTTCAGCAAAACCAATCTTGCCGGGTAGCAGCATCGAGCCCAGCCCCGGCACCGTCACCACTTCTTCGCTGGCAATCCGTTTCAGCAAGGCTTTGCCGATGTCGGTGTAGCGCGGTTCTTTCCACAAGCGTCCCGCCTCCAGCAGCGACCACGCGATCCAGATATCGCCATCAGAAGCGGAATTGCTATCCAGCACCGCCCAGATGGAAGGATCTTTCTGTCCCCACAGCCAGGCGGGTAGATGCTCCTGCAACGACCCTTGCGCGAGGTTGTTCTGCGTCCAGTCCAGTAACGCATCAAAGGTCTGGCGATCGTTAGCGGCGAGGGCAAAGAACATCGCATAACTTTGCCCTTCCGAGGTGGTGATTTTGCGTGCATCGCTGGGATCAATCACCCGCCCTTCCTGGCTGATGTAATCCTTTTTAAATTGATCCCATGCAGGCCAGGTACAGGCCGCCTGTACACTCAGCGCGGCCAGCATTAACACCATGACTATCCCACTACGCAACGCGTTCATTATTCATCACTCATGATCCGGATCGAGACGGCGGCGACTGATGATGCGCAGCAGACGCCACAGTACCCAGGCCAGTAACACCACGCTGATGGCCGCCAGTACCGCTAACAGCACCGGATGGTTGGCCAGCGCGTACCACAGACGTTCAAACCACGGCAGGTGGCCCACGTAGTAAATATCGCCGACGCGTAAACTGCTTACGCCAGATTCGCGGATCACGGAGACGGAACCAAACATCGTCGCCCGTTTACCGCTGTCATTGATGGCCTGATTCAGTAATTCATAGCCACGCGGGCTGTCTGCCAGCAGTGCCACCACGCTACGCTGATCGTTGAACGGTGACTGGAAGCCGATGACCGCAGCCATCGGTCCACTTGACGTCACCGTCGCCTGCGCATCCGCTTTGCGATCGGCTTCATCCGGCATGATGCTCGGGAACGTCGTCTGGCGCATTGGGGTTTTCACCCAGCTCTCCGCTGCCTGAACTAACAGGTCAATACGCTTGTCGTCTTTCAGTTTGTCCGGGATCGAGCCGATAATCAGGATGTCTGCTTCTTTGCCCTGAATCTGGCTACTGTCATCGGTGATGGTCAGGTTAATCGCCGGGAAACCGGTTTGCGCACCGATAGTCCCGGTCGCGTCGAGCAGGGTTTCCATCTGCGCTTCGTTCGGGGTTTTCGGCATCACGGTGATGGTTTCTGACAGGTCCGCCATACGGCTGAACGGGAAGCCCGCGTTCGCAAACGCACGCAAATCCGGCATCGCAATGAAGTGGTAGTACTTCGAGAAGTCGATGGTGGAGTCGTCGCCAATCACCACGTGGTTCGGCACCGGCTGGAAGGTAATACAATTATCAATCGAGCCGCCCGGCATCGGGTTCATGTACTCGAAGTCAAACCGCAACTGGTTCATCGCACCCAGCTTCAGCGCCGGGATGGCGACATCCGTTTTCCCGTCCAGCAGCCCTTGCAGCACCGGCAGACGCAGCAGCAGACGATTGCTCTTCTCATTGCTGGTCAGACTAAAGGCTTGCAGGAACTGGTTGTTCAGGCTGATATCCATGCGCGAGCTGTCTTTGGTCGGCGGCGTGGTGTAACGGTAATTGAGGTTCATATCAATACCGGTACTGCGCAGCAGATAGAGATCCGGCGGCAGGTTCAGAGAGACGTTGATGGCGGCAGGTTCCATCCCGGTGGACTGCAGTTGCTCTTCATAAGTTTTCAGTTCGCCGAAGGTCACCGGACGATCGGTACGCACCCAGTTTGGCGCATCGTACGGTTTACGCGCCAACAGCGGCTTCACGTCGTTCACTTCCACACTGCTACCGCGGAAGAGGATATTGCCCTGAGCAATCCCTTTCGCCGCCTGCAGCAGATCGTTATCGTCACGACCGAACACCACCAGCAGTTTCACATAAGGGTTATTCGGATGGCTGATCATTTCGATCACCGGCGCTTTCACCGGCGGATGTTCGCGCAGGAAATCAGGACGTTTGTCGTTGGTGGCAAAGACGATCGCATTACGATCCGGCAGCGCGTTGTACAACACCGGGAAGTGCTGACCCCGCCAGCCCGCCCGTGAACCGAACCAGGAAGAAACGATCGACGCCGCCTGTTGCAGGGTTCCGCCTGGCGCCCCGGCAAAGACCATCGGCAGCGTTACCGCACGGTTGTCACGCGGATCGAAGAACGGTATTGGGAAGTGCGAGAGATCGTTTTGCACTTCCAGCGTCTGATAGGTGAGGTCCAGCATGCTGCTGCGCCCAACGTCCAGCCACAGCGTGCTGCTGGCGGGGTTTTCACAAATCTGCTGGTAGTGGCCGACAAACTCCAGCCGCACGCGGTTGAAATCGGTGATAAACAGCGGGTCGATCGGCATTTGCGCCAGCGTCTTTTTACCCAGCTGTTCCTGGGTGACCGGCAGCACGCCCATCAACTCATCATTCAGGTAGACCTTGAGCTGCGACTGTACCGGCAGCAGTGAGGGCGACGGCGTGTACTCCAGGTTCAGTACGGCTCTGGAGACCACCTCATCGCTGCGCATGCCAAACTCAATGCTTCCGTTTGGGTTCACGCCACGTAGCACCATGCTGCCCGGCGGCGGCGCGATCTGCGCAAACGTCAGTTTCACGTCACGGGAAGGGCCATTCTGCGCCACAATCGGCGCATCCGCTCCCGGTACGCCCGGCATCACCTGACCCACCGGCTGATTTGCCTCTGCCTGTGCAGGTTCGGCCGCAGCCGGGACCACCGTTGGCTCAGCATTCATCAGTGGCTGCGTTGCAGGCGTCGCATTCGTCATGAAAGAAGGGATTGCGCTCATCCCCATAACCACTGCACCAATCCAGGAAAGTTTTCTTTTCATCGCGTTATCATCATTGTTGAGCCATAACCTGATCCGGCTGTTGCACCGCCACCTCGTCCTGCTCCGGACGACGTGGAATGAACGACACAACCCAGGAAACCAGAGAAGTCAGAGACCGGAAAATTATTTTGACCGAAGACGGGGAGAACTCCGCAAGATGGCGATAGCCACGGAAACCCAGCTTCAGAATATCCAACAGGCTTTCCAGCGGCTTATCTTCCGGATAGCTGTCCTGCCAGAGCGCCCATGTATCGGCACGGGCAAACGTACACTGCACAAAATCGATATGTTGTTTGGTGGTTAACGGCATCAGTTGTAGCCCCACCTGTTCACCCCAAACGCGCGCCACCTGCGTCGGGAAGACATACTCCTGCTGACCGCGTTTGAGCAGTAAATTTACCTTCTGCCCTTCCAGCACCTGAGCCTGACCGTTGATCTTGATCCCCAGACCACCGTCGGAGAAATCATGAACGGTGCACGAGAACAGGTGTCCGTCTTCACGGGCAATTGCCGCCGGCATGGAAATTTCGACACGGTGTGAGCGGCGAACCTGCTTACTTTCTACCGACACCGCCACCGCGCCGCCGAGGATGATCAGGTTGTAGAACACCCACACCAGGCTGACGATAACAGTCAGCATTTCATTTTCCGGCCCGTAGAAGTAACGCCAGACGCCCACCGCCACGCCGAACAGGTTAATCAGCACGAGGTAGATGTACGGACGGGAAATCACCCAGTCGACATACTCTTCTTCGACCAGCCCGCCCTTCGCGGTGACGTTGAACTTCCCTTTATGCGGGTTGATCAGCGCCACCAGCGTCGGCGGCGCGATATACCAGGCCAACACCGTTTCGTAGATCTCACTCCAGAAAGAGTGACGATACTTACCCTGAATTTTCGAGTTGGTCAGGCTGGCGTGGACCATGTGCGGCAGGACGAACAGCGCAATCATCAGCGCTGGCGCATAGATGATATAGGCATGCAGCAGCAGGAACGCCAGCGGGGCGGTCAGGAAGATCAGCCGTGGAACACCCGACAGGAAGTGGAACATGGCGTTGACGTAACATAATCGCTGGGCGAACTTCAGCCCCTTGCCGGTCAACGGGTTATCGAGACGGAAAATCTGTACCATCCCGCGCGCCCAGCGAATACGCTGACCGATGTGAGCAGACAAACTTTCGGTCGCCAGCCCCGCCGCCTGCGGAATACGCATGTACGCGGAGGTATAACCGCGACGGTGCAAACGCAGCGAGGTATGCGCATCCTCAGTCACGGTTTCAACGGCAATGCCGCCGATTTCATCGAGCGGTTTACGGCGAATCACCGCACAGGAGCCGCAGAAGAAGGTGGCGTCCCACATGTCATTACCGTCCTGCACCAGACCGTAAAACAGCGTGCCTTCGTTCGGCGTCTTGCGAAAACGCCCGAGGTTACGTTCAAACGGGTCCGGCGAGAAGAAGTGGTGCGGCGTCTGCATCATTGCCAGATTCTTGTCTTTCAGGAACCAGCCCATCGTCATTTGCAGGAACGAACGCGTCGGCACGTGGTCGCAGTCAAAGATCGAGACAAACTCGCCTTTGGCATATTTCAGCGCGTTGTTAATGTTCCCGGCTTTGGCGTGTTCATGGGTGGTACGGGCGATATATTTCACCCCCACGGTCTGGGCGAACTGGCGGAACTCTTCACGTCCGCCATCGTCAAGGATCCAGATATTGAGCTTATCTTTCGGCCAGTCGATACCCAGCGACGCGTAAATGGTGTTTTTCACCACGTGAAGGTCTTCGTTGTAGGTCGGCACGAAGATATCGACCGTCGGCCACAGCGACATGTCTTTTGGCAGCGGAACCGGCTGGCGGTTCAGCGGCCAGACGACCTGGAAGTAGCCCAACACCAGCACAATCCAGGCGTAGGTTTCGGCAAACAGCAGGATCAGTCCGCAGACCAGACTCACCGGGTCATCCCAGTTCAGTGTGGAGGTATAGCGCCACCAGATATAACGGCACGATACCGTCAGCGACAGGACAATCAGCATCAGCGCAGAGAAGCGCCCCGGCATGCGGCGCACGATCAGCGCAACGCCCCACAGCAGCATCAGGAAGATAAATTGCGCCAGCGGGTTAAACGGTTGAGTCACACAAATCAGCGCCAGAATCAACGAGAAGGTGACGATAATCCCGATGATAAAGCGACGCGCGCCAGGGCTCAGATGGCCGAGCTCTTTTTGTTTATCCAGATGCGTGGTGTTCTGCGTCACGCGTCCCGGTAGCGCGTCCATCCACTTATGGTAACGCGTTATGAAGCCTTGCAGACGGGAAACGGTCTGCCAGCGGGGCTGCGTCGTCTCCTGACGTGGCGAGGTCGCCATCAGCCAGAGCGTCTGAATAGCGTAACGGGCAGGATCTAAAGGACGCGGTCGCGCGGCGTTAATATGGGGATAGAGCGCCTTACGTTCGGCACGGATCCGCTGCCAGCGCGGATGTTCCAGCGGGATGAAGACCCACGCGAGAATCACCCACAGGCAGCCCAGCGCCGCGCTTAAAGGCGACGCGCCATGACGACGATAACCCTGATAGCGCTCGCTTAAACGGGCGCTGACCGGTGGGATAAGCAACCACCGGGACAGGACACTCATGATGCGCTCCCGACAGGGGTTTTATGGCCTGAGTAATGTAATAAACACCAGTTTGCCAGCGTCAACACTTCTTCTGCAGCCAGCGAGTCGCTGCGGTATTCACCCAAAGGCTGTTTTGTCGCCATGCACTCCGCCACGGCTTCATCACGATGAATCACCATCGGCAGCAGACGACGCTGACTCTGTAGCCAGACCTGGTAGAGATCGTCTTGCAACTGGCTGCCAACGCGTAAATCATTAATCAGAATATGCGCTCCCGCCGGCAGCGACTGCTGATGCAAACGGACATGGCAGTTGGTGTCGGCGTTGACAATCGTCAGCGTATGGTCGCACTCATTGACCAGTTGCCGGGTCAACGGCGCGCACCCCGGGGGCAGATCCAGTAAAATCCACGAGTATCGACCACTCTCTTTCAGAGCACGAATGCCCGCTGCGATGCCGCCCAGTTGTTCCAGCCAGCGGTCGGGGTATTCCCGTTCCTGAGCCGTCAGTTGACCAAACGGCAGTAAATCAAGTTGCGAGGTATAGCGCATCCCCCCTTCCTGCCAGTCACGACCATCGAGCATCGCTCTGGCCCAGCCGTCACGATGGCTGAAATCGACGTTGAATGACAGGCGCAACAAATTATCGGGGCTGGTATCAACAACCAGGACGTTTTCCCCGAGTAATTGCAATGACCAGGCCAGCGCAGCAGCGACCGACGTCGTGCCTACCCCGCCTCGTATGCCCTGAAGTCCCAGAATGGCCATTCATGGCTCCCTTATTGTTGTTGCGCAAATTCAGCCAATAGCGGCCAGCGTTTAATCGCGGCGGCTAGCTGTTCGCGTTGGGAAATATCGGTGTAATCAAATTCTGGCAATGAAAAAGCCTGGCTTAATGCCAGGAAATCGTTTTGAAAGGTATAGCCCAATGTTGAATCAGTTTGCGTGCCGGGTTCGTTGTCAGACATTTCGTTTTATCCCTTTGAATAGACTCGCCATGCTTCAAACATTTTTTTCTTTTCGCATTCCGCTTCATTCTCACCGAAATTCGGCGAGGTCAAATGTTGCTCATTTTCTGACTTGTTGTTTCGTGAGAATACGCGTCATGGAATCGGAAAGGCCGATGTTACAAGGCTTCTTACTCGCCAAATCGATTCACATGCTAAATCTGATACGTTTTAATTTCAATGTTAGGTTTATTTCCTGGCTTTCGCTAGTAAACTGATAAACAGATAAAATAGCGACCCGAGGAACGCTGTGGACCCTGTATTTTCAATTGGCATCTCATCATTATGGGATGAACTACGCCATATGCCAGCCGGTGGAGTCTGGTGGATTAACACTGATCGCATTGAAGATGCTATCAGTCTGGCGAATCAAACGATTGCTTTTCAGACCGGGACTGCAAAAGTCGCGGGCATTTCTATGGGCAGCGATCCCGGAAAAATATTCAAATTAGATGAATCTCACGGCCCGGAAAAAATTCAGCTATTTTCTATGCCAAATTCTGAGAAGGGTCTATACTTTATGACCCGCGATTTGCTCTGTTCTCTGGATCCGACGCATTACTTATTCATTCTTATTTGCGAAAATAACAGTTGGCAAAATATACCAGCTGAACGTTTGCGTCTGTGGCTGGACAAAATGAATAAATGGACGCGTCTCCATCACTGTTCTGTAGTGGTGCTTAACCCCGGGAATAATAACGATAAACAATTCTCTCTTTTAATGGGGGAATATCGTTCGTTGTATGGTCTCGCCAGCATGCATTATCAGGGCGATCAGCATCTGTTTGATATTGCCTTCTGGTGCAACGAGAAAGGCGTCAGCGCTCGTCAGCAACTCACCATCCACCATCATGACGGTCAGTGGGAACTGGCACAGAAAGAAGAAGCTGAAATCCAACCCCGTAGTGATGAAAAACAGATCCTGAGTAATGTCGCCGTGCTGGAGGGGGCACCACCGCTCTCCGAACACTGGAAATTATTCGATAACAACGAAGCTTTATTCAATGAGGCGCGTACTGCCCAGGCGGCAACGTTGATCTTCTCGCTTCAGCAAAACAGCCAGATTGAACCCATGGCGCGTAGCATTCATACCCTGCGTCGCCAGCGGGGAAGCGCGCTGAAAATCCTCGTGCGGGAAAACATCGCCAGCCTGCGCGCCACCGACGAACGTCTGCTGTTAGGCTGCGGCGCCAATATGGTGATTCCGTGGAACGCCCCGCTCTCACGTTGTCTGACGCTGATTGAAAGCGTTCAGGGTCAGCAATTTAGTCGCTACGTGCCAGAAGACATCACGACGCTACTGTCGATGACCCAGCCGATGAAACTGCGCGGTTTCCAGAAGTGGGACGTGTTCTGTGAAGCAGTGAATAACATGATGAGCAACACCCTGCTGCCTGCTGACGGGAAAGGGGTGATGGTCGCGTTGCGACCCGTTCCGGGTATCCGTGTTGAGCAAGCGTTAACGATGTGTCGTCCGCACCGTACCGGCGATATCGTCACGATTGGCGGCAACCGTCTGGTGCTGTTCTTGTCGTTTTGCCGCGTGAACGATCTCGATACCGCGCTCAATCATATCTTTCCACTCCCGACCGGCGATCTCTTTTCTAATCGCATGGTCTGGTTTGAAGATAATCTCATCAGCGCTGAACTGGTGCAGATGCGCCTACTGGCGCCAGAACAGTGGGGACAACCACTGCCACTGACCCAAAATGTGAAACCGGTCCTTAATGCCGAGCATGACGGCAAGACGTGGCGTCGCATTCCACACCCGCTACGCTTACTGGACGATGAAACGGAGCGTTCATCATGATGACCATCAGCGATATCCTGCAAATCATTGTTGTTTGTGCGCTGATTTTCTTCCCGCTGGGGTACCTGGCGCGTCATTCATTACGCCGGATCAGCAATACGACCCGGCTGTTATTTGCAAAACCTCGTTATGTTAAACCGGCCGGAACCTTGCGCCGCACGGTGATTTCCAGGGCAACGAAAAAATGACTCAACAAACGCAAAATGCATCACTGCCTTCACCACTCTGGCAATACTGGCGCGGCCTTTCTGGCTGGAACTTCTATTTTCTGGTGAAGTTCGGCCTGCTCTGGGCGGGCTATCTTAATTTTCACCCGCTGCTGAACCTGGTCTTTATGGCCTTCCTGCTGATGCCTATTCCGCGTTACAGCCTGCATCGCATTCGTCACTGGATAGCCATTCCGATCGGTTTTGGTCTGTTCTGGCACGACACCTGGCTGCCAGGTCCGGAAAGCATTATGAGCCAGGGCTCGCAGGTGGCCGGCTTTAGCGCGGACTATTTACTGGATCTTGCCACCCGCTTTATCAACTGGCAGATGATAGGCGCCGTGTTTGTCCTGCTGGTCGCGTGGCTGTTTTTGTCACAATGGATTCGGGTGACCGTCTTCGTGGTGGCGATCCTGGTCTGGCTGAACGTCCTGACGCTGGCAGGCCCCAGTTTCTCTCTGTGGCCAGCGGGCCAGCCGACGACTACGGTGACTACCACGGGCGGTACGGCGGCAGAAACGGTCGCAACCGCCGGAGGAACGCCGGTCGTCGGTGATATCCCGGCGCAGACCGCGCCGCCGACGTCGGCGAATCTCAACGCATGGTTGAACACGTTCTACAATGCGGAAGCCAAGCGCAAAACGCCTTTCCCGTCAGCGCTTCCTGCGGATGCGCAGCCGTTTGAGCTGCTGGTCATCAACATCTGCTCACTCTCCTGGTCCGATATTGAAGCCGCAGGGTTGATGTCGCACCCGCTGTGGTCACATTTTGATATTCAGTTTAAGCACTTCAATTCTGCCACTTCGTATAGCGGCCCGGCGGCGATTCGTCTGTTACGCGCCAGCTGTGGACAGCCTTCGCACACCAATCTGTACCAGCCGGCAGGCAACGAATGTTATCTGTTTGATAACCTGTCAAAACTGGGTTTCACGCAGCATCTGATGATGGGGCATAACGGCGAGTTCGGCGGCTTCCTGAAAGAAGTCCGTGAAAACGGCGGGATGCAGGCTGAGCTGATGGATCAGAAGGGCTTACCCGCACCGCTGTTGGGCTTTGATGGTTCTCCGGTTTATGACGACACCGCCGTGCTGCAACGCTGGATGGAGACCACGGAGAAAGATAAGGATTCCCGCAGTGCCACCTTCTACAACACGCTGCCGCTCCACGACGGTAACCACTATCCGGGCGTCAGCAAAACGGCGGATTACAAAGCCCGCGCACAAAAATTCTTTGATGAGCTGGACGCGTTCTTCACTGAGCTGGAGAAATCGGGGCGTAAGGTGATGGTTGTGGTTGTTCCAGAACACGGCGGAGCCTTGAAAGGCGACAGAATGCAGGTCTCTGGTCTGCGTGATATCCCGAGCCCGTCGATCACGAATGTCCCGGCAGGGATAAAATTCTTCGGTATGAAAGCGCCGCATCAGGGTGCGCCGATTGTCATTAACCAGCCAAGCAGCTACCTGGCAATTTCTGACCTGGTGGTACGCGTGCTTGACGGCAAGATCTTCACCGAAGACAGCGTGGACTGGGCGAAACTCACCAGCAACCTGCCGCAGACGGCGGCGGTTTCGGAAAACGCCAACGCGGTCGTTATTCAGTATCAGGACAAACCGTACGTCCGCCTGAACGGTGGCGACTGGGTGCCGTATCCGCAATAACGAAGAAGGCCGCAAGGATCGCCCTTGCGGCCTGGTTCGGGCGCATGTTGCCACTGCGGCAGGCAGACGCCCATTAGCGCATTACTTCCTGTTACGTAGCCAGTTCACGACCATTCCCGCAATAATACCGGCAATGGCTGGAGCCGCTAAATCGTGCCAGAAGGCAATGCCTAACTGAGTCAGCGTCATATCGCCGCCTGTGTTGCAATGGCAACCGTTCGCGGCTATCCTTGAGTTGTTCAGGTTCAAGTTTAGCCCCCGTTTAGTTGCCAGGTTTTTACCAAACAACGTGCGGGGGTTTTCTCTTTCCAGCAACTCACGCCGCCAGGGATCAAGCCCCCGCAACGTTGCGCCTCACCGGATCTCCCGGCTTGGGGCAGATTCTACGATAACCCGCCTTGTCCGACATCCGGCACGCTTGAGCTTTGCGTGACGCCTCGCAATCAGCCAACTGGCAGAGACCCACACTCTTCTGTAGAATTGCGTCCCCTCGCGGTCATCAAGCCGTGACGGCTATTTTTGGCAGGGGACTCCATGCAGCACGACACATCACCATTTTCCGTTCACCGCGCATCCGGCAAACCGGCGTCGCAGACGTTACCGTTTACCCGTTACGATTTTGGCTGGGTTTTGCTGTGTATTGGCATGGCGATTGGCGCAGGAACGGTATTAATGCCGGTACAGATTGGACTGAAAGGCATCTGGGTCTTTATTACCGCCTCTCTGATTGCCTATCCAGCCACCTGGATAGTACAGGATATCTATCTGAAAACGCTCTCCGAGAGCGAAACCTGTCATGACTATACCGACGTCATCAGCCATTACCTGGGGAAAAACTGGGGGGTCTTCCTCGGCGTGATTTACTTCCTGATGATTATCCACGGCATATTTATCTACTCGCTTTCCGTGGTGTTCGACAGCGCGTCGTATATCCGCACCTTCGGCCTGACTGACGTCGACCTTTCACAGTCATTAGTCTATAAAGTGGCGATTTTTGCAGCCCTGGTGGCGATCGCCTCCGGCGGTGAGAAATTGCTTTTTAAAATTTCCGGCCCGATGGTGGTGGTGAAAGTCGGTATCATCGTGGTGTTTGGGCTGGCGATGATCCCCCACTGGAACCTGAGCAATATCACCGCCTTCCCGGAGGCCCCGGTGTTCTTTCGCGACGTGTTGCTGACGATCCCCTTCTGCTTCTTTTCGGCGGTCTTCATTCAGGTTCTCAACCCGATGAATATTGCCTATCGCAAGCGTGAAGCGGACAGAGTACTGGCAACCCGCATGGCGATCCGCACTCACCGCATCAGCTACATCACGCTCATTGCGGTGATTCTGTTTTTCTCCTTCTCGTTCACTTTCTCTATCACCCACGAAGAGGCGGTCTCTGCCTTTGAGCAAAACATTTCCGCACTGGCGTTAGCCGCGCAGGTCATACCGGGCCCGATTATTCACATCACCTCGACGGTGCTGAATATCTTTGCCGTACTGACCGCGTTCTTTGGGATCTACCTGGGGTTTCACGAGGCAATGAAGGGCCTTATTTTGAATGTACTGGGTCGCGTCGTTAACGTCGGGGACATTCCTTCGCGCGTGATTACGCTTGGGATCTGCGCCTTTATCGTCACAACGCTTGTTGTCTGGGTTTCGTTTCGCGTCTCCGTGCTGGTGTTTTTCCAGTTGGGCAGCCCGCTGTACGGCATCGTCTCCTGTCTCATCCCGTTTTTCCTGATTTATAAAGTCGCCTCACTGGAAAAGTTGCGCGGTCTGAAAACCTGGCTGATTTTGCTCTACGGGATCCTGTTGTGCCTGTCGCCGCTACTGAAACTGATTGAATAAAAAAAAGCCCGAGAGCGTAACCGCATCCTCGGGCCTGGAGACGTGACGAATTTACGCGACGGGTTTCTGCGTATTTTCATCCTGGTCAACCGCGAAACAGGCAACCAGTTGACCGCTGTAGTCTTTCAGCTGCGGCTGCAACTGGGTGCAGGGTCCGAAACGGCGACGGCAACGGGCGTTGAAAGCGCAGCCCGGCGGCGGATTCAGCGGGCTGGGGAGCTCACCGGTCAGCTTGATACGCTCACGGCGATCGTCCGGGTTCAGACGCGGCGTGGCGGAGAGCAGCGCCTGAGTGTACGGATGGCGCGGGTTGTTGAAGATCTGGTCCTTCGTCCCTTTCTCCACGCAACGGCCTAAGTACATCACCATCACTTCATC
This sequence comes from Citrobacter amalonaticus Y19, assembly GCF_000981805.1. Lineage (NCBI taxonomy): Bacteria > Pseudomonadati > Pseudomonadota > Gammaproteobacteria > Enterobacterales > Enterobacteriaceae > Citrobacter > Citrobacter amalonaticus. The sequence continues at coordinate 4,163,739 of NZ_CP011132.1, forward strand.
AGCAATGTGCTCGACGACCGACAGATCGTGAGAGATAAAGACGTATGACAGCCCCAGTTCCTGCTGCAAATCCATCATCAGGTTCAGTACCTGCGCACGGACGGAAACATCGAGCGCGGAGACGGGTTCATCGGCAATCACTACATCCGGATCCAGCATCAGCCCGCGAGCGATAGCAATACGCTGGCGCTGGCCGCCGGAGAACATATGCGGATAGCGGTCGTAGTGCTCAGTTTTCAGCCCCACTTTCGCCATCATCGCCAGCGCTTTTTCACGGCGCTGTTCTTTGTTGAGCGAGGTGTTGATCAGCAGGGGTTCTTCCAGAATCTGCCCCACTTTCTTACGCGGGTTCAACGAACCGTACGGGTTCTGGAACACAATCTGGATTTTCTGCCGGCGCAGTTTCTGCGCATGCGGATCGTGCTTAAGTAAATCCTGTCCCTGGTAATACAGTTCGCCGCCCGTCGGCGTTTCAATCATCGTCAGCAGACGGCCAAGCGTGGATTTCCCACAGCCAGACTCGCCCACCACCGCCAGCGTTTTACCGCGTTCAAGGGTAAAGGATACGCCGTCGAGCGCTTTCACCAGACGTTCCGGGGAGAAAATCCCCTTCTTCACCGGGTAGTATTTTTTCAGGTCGATTGCCTGCAACAACAGTTGTTGCGAGGTGGCCTCATGCGTACTCATAGTGTGGGCCTCCCGGCATCATCGAGTGGGTAATGACATTTCGACTGGCGACCACCATCCAACTGGGCCAGTTCAGGTTCTTCGCTGCGGCATTTGTCCGTCGCATAGGGGCAACGCGGGTTCAGCAGACAGCCCAGCGGGCGGTCATATTTCCCCGGCACCACGCCTGGCAGCGAGGCCAGTCGCGCTTTATCCTGAGCGAACTCCGGCAGGGCACGCAACAGCGCCTGGGTATAAGGGTGACGCGGTGCGCGGAAAATATCGTGCGCTGCCCCCGTTTCCACCACCTGACCAGCGTACATCACAATGATTTTGTGCGCGGCTTCCGCCACCAGCGCCAGGTCATGGGTGATGAGCACCAGCGCCATGTTCTCTTTCTGCTGCAGTTCCAGCAGCAGTTCGATGATTTGCGCCTGGATGGTCACGTCCAGCGCCGTCGTTGGCTCATCGGCAATCAACAGCTTCGGTCGACAGGCAATCGCCATCGCGATCATCACGCGCTGGCTCATCCCACCGGAAAGCTGGTGCGGATACACGTCCAGGCGCGAGGCCGGATCGGGGATCCCCACCTGGTTCAGCAGGTCAATCGCCCGCTGACGACGGGTTTTCTTGTTGCCGCCCTGATGCACCTTGATCGCTTCCATAATCTGGAAACCGACGGTGTAGCACGGGTTCAGGCTGGTCATCGGGTCCTGGAAAATCATCGCCACTTCGGCACCCACCAGATTACGTCGCTCTTTCTCAGAGATACGCTTGAGGTCCTGACCGTTGAACAGCAGGTTCTCCGCCATCACGCGGCCCGGATAATCAATCAGCCCCATAATCGCCAGTGAACTGACCGATTTCCCTGAGCCAGATTCACCGACAATACCGACCACTTCACCCTGATTCACACTGTAGCTGATGCGGTCTACGGCGCGGAATTCGGAGCCAACATCGCCGAAATGCACCGATAATTTATCTACATTTAATAACGCCATCTCGAGCCTCTTACTGCTTCAGTTTGGGATCGAGCGCGTCACGCAGACCGTCACCCATCAGGTTAAATGCCAGCACCGTCAGCAGGATCGCCAGACCCGGGAAGGTCACGACCCACCAGGCGCTTTGCGCAAACTGCAACACATCCGCGAGCATTGTGCCCCACTCTGGTGTTGGCGGTTGCGCACCCATGCCCAGGAAGCCAAGCGCGGCCATATCGAGAATGGCGTTAGAGAAACCGAGCGACGCCTGAACGATCAGCGGCGCAAGGCAATTCGGGAAGATGTTGATAAACATCTGGCGCATCGCACCGGCACCCGCCACGCGGGAGGCGGTCACGTAATCGCGGTTGACCTCCACCAGCACGGCGGCGCGCGTCAGTCGCACATAGTGCGGCAGCGCGACGAACGTCAGCGCCAGCGCGGCGTTACCAATTGAGGGCCCGAAGACCGCCACCAGCACCAGCGCGAGCAGCAGGCTCGGCAACGCCAGCATGATGTCGACGATACGCATAATGATGTTATCAACGATGCCGCCAAAATACCCGGCAACAAGGCCCAACACCACGCCCATCACCAGCGACAGCACCACCACCAGGCAGCCCACCAGCAGCGACAAACGCGCGCCGTACATCAGGCGCGACAGGACATCGCGACCCACATCGTCGGTCCCCAACAGATGCGCCATGCTGCCGCCTTCCTGCCAGGCAGGCGGTGCCAGCAGGACATCGCGGAACTGGTCTGCCGGGTTATACGGTGCCAGGAAGTTGGCGAATACCGCAATCAGGATCATGATCGCGACGTACACCAGTCCCACCACGGCGCCCTTGTTGCGTTTAAAATAGTGCCAGAACTCCTGCATCGGCGTCATCGGCACCGGTGCAGCAACAACTTTATTTTCAGTAACCTGTGACATGATGGCCCCTTACTTCTTATGTCGAATACGCGGGTTCACCACGCCGTACAACAGGTCGACCAGCAGGTTGACGAGAATAATCATCGTCGCCACCAGTAACACCCCACCTTGTACAACCGGATAATCGCGACGTTGCAGCGCATCAATCAACCAGCGCCCAAGGCCAGGCCACGAGAAAATGGTTTCGGTCAGAATGGCGCCCGCCAGCAGCGTTCCCACCTGCAGACCAATCACGGTCACCACCGGCAGCATGGCGTTACGCAGCGCGTGAATGATGATGACGCGCATACGCGTCAACCCTTTGGCGCGCGCGGTACGGATGTAATCTTCGCCCAGCACTTCCAGCATCGACGAACGGGTCATACGCACAATCACCGCCAGAGGGATGGTGCCGAGCACCATTGCCGGCAGGATCATATGCGCCACGGCATCAATGAAGTTGCCCTCTTCGCCCCAGATCGCCGTGTCTATCAGCATAAAGCCGGTCAGCGGATTAGAGTCATCAAGGAACACCATATCGCTGACGCGTCCGGAGACAGGAGTCAGGTTGAGCTGTACGGAGACCAGCATGATAAGCATCATGCCCCACCAGAAAATCGGCATGGAGTAACCGGTCAGCGCCAGGCCAACAGCGGTATGATCGAAAATGGAACCGCGCTTAACGGCAGCCAGGACGCCCACGGGAATGCCCACGGCGGTGGCGAAAATCATGGCGCAGACACCCAGTTCCAGCGTCGCTTTAAAGCGAGGCACGAACTCGTCCCACACCGGTAAACGGCTTTTCAGCGAGATGCCTAAATCGCCATGCATAACCCCCCAGATGTAATGGAGGTACTGCTGCCACATCGGCTTATCGAGACCGAGTTCAGCCAACAGTTGAGCATGACGCTCAGGGGAGATACCACGCTCACCTGCCATGATCATCACCGGATCGCCGGGGATCATATGGACAAAAGCAAAGGTGAGAAGGGTGATACCGATAAACGTGGGGATGACGAGTCCCAAACGTCGGAGAATGAACTGCAACATAACCCGGATTCTCTCTCATGACACACGGCCTGGAACCGTGAGTCTGTATTGCTCACAAATCTTATCCCCTCCTCAATGAGAAGGGGATAAAGCATTACTGCCAGGTGGCGCGACGCGAACCGACTTAACGGTGCGTAGCGCTCACCTGACGTTGCTTTTAATTATTCGACTGAGACGTTTTCGAAGTGGTGTTTACCTAATGGATCAACCACATAGCCTTTGACTTCTTTACGCACAGGTTCATACACGGTGGAGTGAGCCACGATCAGCGCCGGAGCCTGGTCATGCATCACCACCTGAGCCTGTTTGTAGAGCTCAATACGCTTGTTGTGGTCGTCGGTCGCACGCGCCGGTTGAATCAGGTCTTCAAACGGCTTGTAGCACCAGCGAGAGTAGTTGGAACCGTCTTTCGCCGCAGCGCAGCTGAACAGGGTCGCGAAGAAGTTATCCGGATCCCCATTGTCGCCGGTCCAGCCCATCATTACCGCCTGATGCTCACCCGCTTTGGCGCGTTTCAGATACTCGCCCCACTCGTAGGTCACAATCTTGGCCTGAACACCAATCTTCGCCCAGTCAGCCTGAACCATCTCGGCCATACGGCGAGCGTTCGGGTTGTACGGACGCTGCACTGGCATTGCCCACAGCTCAACGGTAAAGCCCTTATCCTGACCGGCTTCTTTCAGCAGGGCTTTCGCTTTCTCAGGATCGTAGGTGTAGTCTTTAATGTCGTCGTTATAGCCCCACATGGTTGGCGGGATCAGGTTCTTCGCGGCCACGCCCGCACCCTGATAAACGGCTTTGATGATCGCGTCTTTGTTCACCGCGTAGGTCAGCGCCTGACGCACTTTCACGTCATCGAACGGTTTTTTCTCGGTATTGAAAGAGAGGTAACCGACGTTCAGACCTGCCTGTTCCATCAGGTTGATGTTTTTGTCCTGCTTCATGCGGGCGATGTCAGCCGGGTTCGGGTACGGCATCACCTGGCACTCGTTCTTCTGCAGTTTGGCGTAACGCACGGAAGCGTCAGGCGTGATGGAGAAGACCAGACGGTCGATCTGCGGCTTGGTGCCCCAGTAACCTTCGAACGCTTTATAGAGAATACGGGAGTCTTTCTGGTACTGCTGCAACTGGAACGGACCAGTACCGATTGGGTTCAGGTCTACTTTCTCCGGCGAGCCGGCTTTCAGCATGTTGTCGGCATATTCTTTAGAAAGAATAGAGGCGAAGTCCATCGCCAGGTCGGCAAGGAACGGCGCTTCCGGACGCGTCAGCACGAACTGAACGGTGTTGTCGTCCACTTTCTTCACTTCACTGATCAGGTCTTGCAGGCCCATGCCTTCAAAGTATTCATAGCTGCCGCCAGATACTTTGTGGTACGGGTTTTGTGCGTTTTTCTGACGATCGAAAGAGAACACCACGTCATCGGCGTTGAAATCACGGGTCGGTTTAAATTCTTTATTGTCCTGCCACTTCACGCCCTGGCGCAGGTGGAAGGTGTAGGTTTTACCGTCTTCACTGATTTCCCACTTCTCAGCGAGGCCCGGAATCACTTCCGTTGTCCCGGTTTTGAATTCGACCAGACGGTTATAGATGGGTACTGAGCTGGCGTCATAGGTTGTGCCAGAGGTAAACAGCTGCGGGTTGAAACCTTCAGGAGAACCTTCTGAACAATAAACCAGAGTTTTAGCCTGTACACTTGCTGCGACAGTCATAGCCAGAAGGCTCAGACCAAGCTTCAGCATCCCTGACTTCTTCAAGGAAATACTCATTCTTCTGCTCCAAATGTGATGTTGTTGTTTTACCCTTTGCAATGGGTTTGCACCGCCTGGCCTTTTTTGTTTTTTAACCGGCTGGGTCGGCGTGAAGAGGATGGGGATTCCGTTCACATAAGCAACTGAGTAGCAGCGCGGATTCTCCATGAAATGCCCCTCATGCCCTACAATCTGTCAACAGAATGTGAAAACGTCAATACAGGTAACCATGATTTACAACAACGGTGAGAATTAGCAAACAAAGATTAAAAAAACTTCAGGCGGGTATTTTCAGCAGAGAAATTTATGCTACGCCCTGAATGCCAGAATAAATACCTTAATATTTATCAACATTTAGTGATTAACAATTGTGCAGAATAAAAAAAATTTCTGACGAAATGGTGCATATCTGAGCGATAAATCCCACGAACGTTAAAACGCACAGTTGAAAATGCTAGCGCCAGCCATAAGTAACGCAAAAAAAGATCCACGCATAGATAAAAAAAGACAATGGAATATGTCACAAAATCGTTAATGGATAGTGAGAAGTGGTGCGCATTTTTTGTAGCAGAAATGAAGGTCATCCCCAGGGCGGGTAAGGTGCAACCAATTGCCTGATGGCGCTTCGCTTATCAGGCCTACAAATGCAAAAAAACCGGCTCAAAAGCAACGCCACCATTCAAGATGTTTTGAGTGAACGGGATACTGATTTTTTGAGATATGGACGCTCCTCCCATTCAGCCGTCTTCTTTTCTTCGGCAGGATAAACCACTGTGTATTTTCCTCAGCATTTTTGAGATCGTCCCCGGCTTACCTCTCAAACACCGGATAAGTTCATCCTGCATCAGTCTCATTGCCATCACAATGCGAATACCCAGAGGCGCGACTTTCGCTTCCCGCGTTCTCTGGTTCATTGCCACTCTTATCAGGTTACATGCGGTCAACAACCGCCTTCAGAATTCCTGATAAATGCCTTTCTCTAACCCAGAACACTCAATCTATTTATATACAGTAGAATTTAAGAATTAATTTATTATCGCCTTCTAAATCATTCGCATAATTTATATTTCAAGCTTACCAATAATGACTAAACCCGCCTGAACACCTGCTTTCCAGAATTAGACGATTAAATGCTTTTTGTCTGGATAAAAAGCATTACACTAATATTTCCTATTGATGCAACCACTTAGATAGACTCATTTCGATACTCACTCAAACTGAGACGGTATACTTAACGGAAATGTAGAATCTATTTCAAACATTAAATACATAAGGATTGTATATGAATAAGAGTATTATAGGATTAGTTGTATCCACATTATTTATGGTCGCCAACGTACATGCGGAAGACACTTCCGCTGTCGTCAGTATTGCAGGTTCGGTGACAGGTAGCGCGGATATTACCGCGTCATGCACGGTCAACGTTTCGAAGACAATGATTAATCTGTCGACCGATGTGACCAATCTGCGTGAGCAGGGCACGGCAGAGCTTCCTTCAGAGACTATCCAACTGACGATGTCGGGCGATCAAGGTTGTGAAGATCTGATTCTGGCGGGTCGTATTGCCTATAAATTTACCGGCGTAGCGGATGAAGCAACAGGCGAAGTACTCGCGAATACGGATACTTCCGAAGAGGCGGCACAGGGCGTAGGCGTTGGCCTTTATGATTTTTCGGGTAACGCTGTTGATTTAGATGATAATACCTACAATGCCACCGTGGCCGCAGCAATCCTTGGCTTTAACCTGGTAAAATTAACCGGGCAAACACCGACTCAGGGCAATGTGAAAAGCGCATTAACTATCGAAGTTGAACGTCTGTAAAATCACTCCCCCTGCAAAAAGCCGCAACGGATAACGTTACGGCTTTTTTTACTGCTCTTGGGTAGAAGATGGCCGCACAGGAAGTTTGTGCCCCTGTCATGTTGCGATAGACGCCCTTTATTAAATCGAACCTCTGCCCCCGGAGGTTCTTATCCTCTCGGGTTCTGAATGCAAAAAAACCTGCTCGTTGAGCAGGGTTTTGAATTTGGTCGGTGATAGAGGATGACTCGCCACGTCATGGCTTGCCCTTCGGGCCGTTGCTGGCGCAACGTTCTCTCGCTCCGCTCGAGTCGAACCTCTGCCCCCGGAGGTTCTCATCCTCTCGGGCTCTGAATGCAAAAAACCCTGCTCGTTGAGCAGGGTTTTGAATTTGGTCGGTGATAGAGGATGACTTGCCACGTCGTGGCTCGCCCTTCGGGCCGTTGCTGGCGCAACGTTCTCTCGCTCCGCTCGAGTCGAACCTCTGCCCCCGGAGGTTCTCATCCTCTCGGGCTCCGAATGCAAAAAACCCTGCTCGTTGAGCAGGGTTTTGAATTTGGTCGGTGATAGAGGATTCGAACCTCCGACCCCTTCGTCCCGAACGAAGTGCGCTACCAGGCTGCGCCAATCACCGAATGCGGGGCGCATCTTACTGCGCAGGTGCGCCCCCGTCAATCCCTTAGTCGCAAAATGCCATTTGATCGGCGAGAAAGTCGTCAGCCCTTTTACTGAGCGACGCTTTTCGATCCATCAGGGATATGACACCAGTTGTTGTTCTCATTAATTCCGCCATTCGGCGAGGTATAGCCGAGACAACCCATGATGGTGTCGTATAGCTCCACATGACGGCGCGGCACCTTCATTTCCGCTTCCTTCTTCAGATGCGCGAACGCCTGCGCGTTAGTCGGGTTCTCCAGATATTTATCCGACATCCAGACCATCATCGGCACGCGGAACTGCTCCGGTGGCGCCATCTTGCGCGGCGTACCGTGCAGGTGCTCCCGCTCGTTGATCGACTCACCGTGATCGGCTGCGTAGAACACAATTGCTTTCTTATCACGCACCTGATCAATCACCGTATCGATAAAGTGATCGACGTAGGTAACTGAGTTATCGTACGAATTAATCATCAGGTCTTTCGGACACTTACGATCGATAGCGTAACATTCCGGCTTCCACTGGGCGAACTCGCGAGGATAACGCTGGGTGTAGTTGTAGTGAGAGCCCTTGGTGTGCAGCACAATCAGATGCTTACCCTGCGGATTTTCCTGCAGCGAACGATCAATCTCATTCACCAGCAGCATATCATCCACGGCTTTACCCCGGTTACGCGGCTCAGCGGCAATCTGTTCACGATAGGCAATGTTGTCGGCCATCGTGTTGCTGTAGAACCACATCTCACTCTGCATCGCGAAGAGATCGGAGCTAAAACCTAACTGTTTAAGCACCGCAAAGACGTTCTGTTCTTTCAGCGTACGCTGGGGGTTGTCCTCGGCTCCACCCTGACGAACGAACATGCAGCGCAGCGACAGTTTCGTCGCGGTATCGCAGGAATAGCCTCGATACATCACCAGGTTCTTCTCTTTGGCGAGCTTCGGCGTGGTGTCGCGTTCATAACCCAACATCCCCATATGATCCCAACGCGTGGTTTCACCAATGATGAAAATCACGTAGGTGTCATCCAGATTCTGTGTCGGGGTATAGGTGAACTTCTTCGCCGGGTTGATGAGCGATTTGTTATCGGACGATTCATCCACCTGCGCCCAGGCATACAGGCCAAGGGCAGACAGCCAGTTTGACGGCAGATAGGAGTTCGCCAGCACGCCGCCGTAGCTCGGCATATCTACACCAGCAATACGATCGGCACGTTTCTGATGCATCTCCAGAAGACGAATCGGCACCCAAACCAGCAGCCCCGCCATCAGCACGATCAGCGCGCTACGCCAACGCACTTTAGGCGTACAAAGTTGACGCCAGAGGGTATCCGTCGAGCGGTTAAACCAGATAAATATCAGCGGGATAATACTCACCGCCACCAGCCAGAGGACGAACGTCCAGCCGACCACTTCTTTAGAGAGGTCGATATCCGTGGTCATGACCGAGGCCACGATACCGTAACCAATCATCACGTTCATAAAGGTCATGTAATAACTTGCGCCCGCTGAAATCAGCACCAGCAACGAAGCCAGAACACGCCATACTGCCCTGCCGGACAGTGACAGGAGTCGTAAAAAGAAGAACGTTGCCAGCACTGTGCCAGCCAGTTCAACCACCGCGGAGATTCCATTCCAGAGGGTAAAGTCTTGCGCGTAACCGTCAAACCGACGGAGGTAAACCGCGCCATTCATAAACAGACCGATATAGATCGCGAGCAAAAAACTCAGCTTTTGCTGCGACATCGACGTAATGTATCTCATGCAAGCAGGCCCTGGAAATCGAGGGGTTAACACCGCCTGCGCGCGGCGACATCCGCCGGGCAGGTGAAATTGCGAAGGTAGTCAAATAGTAAAATCGACACGCGCGGCTAAGTAGACCACATGCAGCAAAGAAAGTGGCAACAGAGAATGTGATCGAAAGAGATATTTACAAAAAATCAAGTTTGAAAGCGGATTATTCACAGCAAAAATCACAAAAAAGGCCAGCTCGTCGGCTGGCCTGTGGAAAACCTTAGCGGATATCAGGCGTGCGCCATTTCCAGCACATTGCGTGTTGGCTGACGAATGGTGGTGGAGAGCGCCAGTGAGAGAATCAGCAGCGCGAAGATGACGCAGAAGGTAATGTAGAACCCGCCGAACAGCGACGCGATAATCGAACCGCAGATGCTGCCAATCCCGAAGCCCAGGTAAATCACACCGTAGTTTTTCGCCAGGTTGTTCAGACCGAAGAACTCGCTGACCAGTGACGGGAAGACGGTGATAGTCCCACCAAAGTTAAAGGCAATACAGGCAATGGCTGCAAAGAAGGTCAGTGCATTCAGTGGCGCAAACAGCAGAGCGGCCATCCCCACCAACGACACCACCTGACCAATGGTGATCACACGGATACGGGCAATTTTGTCGGACAGGATACCCAGCACCAGGCGACCAGACAGGTTGGCAATCGAAATCACCGTCACCGCATTGGCCGCCGAAGCCACATCCATATGCGCCAGCCCCTGAGCGATATCTTTCGCCACGCCAATCACATACAGCCCGCTCATGCACGCCGTCAGGAACATCACCGCCAGCATCCAGTACTGCGGTTTACGCATAGATTGCGCCAGGGTGTAGTCGTTTTCCACCACGCCGTTTTGCGTTTTGACTTCCTGATTGGGTGCATCTTTCATCAGCGTGGAGCCGAAGACGATCATCACCAGCACAATCGCGCCCCAAATCACAAAGGTGTTTTCCAGACCGACGGTCGCCAGAAGTTGGCTATCGATGAATTTGAACCCCAGGCTTCCGAGACCATAAGAGCCAATGGCAAAGGCGGAGATCAGCCCTTTTCGCTCCGGGAACCACTTCACACAGTTAGACAGCGTTAACAGATAGCCCGCGCCATCCGCCAGTCCCACCAGTACGCCCGCGCTCAGCCACAGCATCGTCAGATTACTGGAGTGTGCGGTCAGGAAAAAGCCCAGCCCGAGCAGTATACCGGACGCCATCGTGACGCGTTTCACGCCAAAACGTTCCTGCAACTTCCCGGCGACAGAAGAGGATATCGCCAGACCTAAGCTCAACAAGCCAAAAGAAAAGGCCACCTGGCTGACGGGCTCACCCAATTTTTCGGAAAGCACGCCATTAAACAGGCTCCAGGTATACACAGAACCTAAGGCGAATTGCGTAATGATAGTACCGATAAGGGTCAACCAACGGGTGCGCTGATACGATGCGGTTTTCATGGCAGTCTTCCTGCATAAGCAAAAGGGAAAATTCTCTGCCGACAACCATAACGAAATGCATTTTATGCAGGGAGAAAACGGCATGAAGTGCCATCAGAACGGAATGAAATGCCTGGAATGCGGAATGAATGACGAGACAAATATTCATTGAATAAATTTTTGCCCCGTCAGTTAGTGCGTACTATCGCCACAGATACTGTTATCACTGGGTTTAAATTGTAAATGACAGGTTAAAACCTGGCACTCACCCCCATCGTGTAGAGGTAGTCGGTACTGTTGGTGGTGTTTTCCGCCTGCGAGAGTGCGGCATAGGCCGCCATATGCTGATTAAGTAGCATATCGGCACCCACGGTCACGTCCAGCCAGTTACTGTCCTGAGTGGTCGCCGTCATTCGACTGAGTCCCGACTGCGCCTTCCAGACATTGTCGCCAAACTGCTGGTTGTAGCTGATTTGCGCCCACGGCCGCAGATCGCCAAATTGCGAATTCACCCGCCAGCCCAGCGTACTGACGCTGGCATGCCATAGCGGGTCGGACGATTGGCTGGTCACACTGTCGCCAAATTCGTTATAAATGGAGGACGTGGTGCCATCGTAATGCAACGCCGCGACTGGCCCGGTTGTTACGCCGCCAGAGACGGGAAAATTCCAGCCCATACTCATGCCGCTGGTTGCCTCCATCGGCGAAGCCTGCTCAAGATTAACGGCCAGACCCGGCACACTTTGTGTCGTCCGGATACGTTCAGCCAGAATGTCGTCATAGCGCGGTTGGTGATCGCTGTCCCATGTATAGCGTTCAGTCGTATATCCAGACGTGGTATCAACGATATATTCTTGCTGCCAGGCGCGGGCTGTGTTGATGTAAAGCGAACAGACCACGACGCTCGCCAGGAGAATGATTTCCCGGCGACCACTGCATTTTTTTATCATCATCAATGCGACTCCAGAAGAGAGCCGAAATCGGCGATATTATTGTCATTGTAATTTAAGGATGACAGGCGAAAGCCCTGTATTAAATATTGTCTTTTTCGCTGGCGCGTCAAGGTGCCCGGAACGATATTTTTATGGCAAGTCAAAGAGCGAGGGAAAGTATGGAACGTTGCGGTTGGGTCAGTCAGGACCCGCTTTATATTGCCTACCATGATAACGAATGGGGCATGCCCGAGCACGACGGTAAAAAACTGTTCGAAATGATCTGCCTGGAAGGTCAGCAGGCCGGACTTTCGTGGATTACCGTCCTCAAGAAGCGCGAAAATTATCGCACTAACTTCCACCACTTCGATCCCGTACGCGTGGCAGCCATGCAGGAAGACGATGTGGAAAGATTGCTGCTTGATGCCGGGATTATCCGCCATCGGGGGAAAATTCAGGCCATCATCGGTAATGCCCGGGCGTATCTGGCGATGGAACAAAACGGCGAACCGTTTGCCGACTTTGTCTGGTCATTTGTGGAAAATCAGCCGCAAATCACCCGCGCCGCCACGTTGGGCGAGATCCCAACCTCCACTCCCGCCTCGGACGCCTTGTCAAAAGCGTTAAAAAAACGGGGATTTAAATTCGTCGGTACGACCATTTGCTACTCCTTCATGCAGGCCTGCGGACTGGTCAATGACCACATCACCGGTTGTTTCTGTCATCCAGGAGATAAAAATGATTCGCGAGTTTCATAATGCTGACATGACGGCACTGCTGGAGCTATGGCTGGAAAGTACCATCTATGCGCATCCTTTTATCCCTGAACGTTACTGGCACGAGAGCGAAGAGGTTGTGCGCGATGTTTACCTACCCGCTGCCAGAACCTGGGTCTGGGAAGAGAAAGGGACGCTGAAAGGGTTTGTCAGCGTCATGGAACAACGCTTTCTCGGGGCGCTGTTTGTCGCCCCGGATACGTTACGCAGTGGGATTGGTAAAGCGCTGGTGCAGCATGTTCAGCAGCGTTTTAGCGTACTGAGCCTCGAGGTATATCAAAAAAATCAGAACGCGGTGAATTTCTACCATGCGCTGGGCTTTCGTATTGAAGACAGCGCATGGCAGGAAGATACCCAACATCCCACCTGGATTATGGGCTGGCGGGCGGATTAAACGCAGTAAGCGTAAGCGCTGGTCCGCTGTATTTCTCCAGCCACGCCAGCGCGGTATTGCCCGCACAGCCGTTCCCCAGACGCGAACTGGGCAGATCCTTAGTCAGTACGTTCACCGCGCCATTTTTACAGATGCCGCCGGCCGTCGGGTCGAGATCCGGCCATGCCCCTTCATGAATGCAGATCACGCCGGGTTTGATGCCGTCGGTAACCACTGCACCCGCAAGGATCTGACCACGGTGATTCCAAATACGCACCGTATCGCCCTCGCGTATACCGTGCGCCTGCGCATCCTGCGGGTGAATCGTCACCGGCTCGCGGTTCGCGACGGCGTACCGTTCACGCAGGTGACTGTAGTTAAGCTGGCTGTGCAGACGATGCGCCGGGTGCGCCGACACGACCTGTAGTTGCCCCGGTTCGGCATTGCCGTGCCACTCATCCGGCTCCAGCCACATCGGATGTCCGGGGCAGTCCGCATAGCCGTAACTGGCAATCCGCTGCGAGTAAATCTCAATCTTACCGCTGTCGGTTTTCAGTGGATGCGCGTCCGGGTCACGACGAAAATCAGCAAAGCGGATGAACTGCGCGTTGGCCGGATTATCCGGCATTTCAATCAGTTGGTTAGCAGCCCAGAATTCGGCAAACGGCGGCAGCGTCACCTGCTGGCTGGCCCCGCGCTGCCCGGCAATAGCATAGAACGTTTCCAGCCATTCCAGTTCGTTCTTCCCTTCTGTGAAGCGTTGATAACCGCCCGCTTCCCAGCGCTCGCTCAGTTCGGCAAAGACGTCAAAATCATTGCGCGCTTCACCCTGCGGCGGCACAACCTGCTTCATCGGCACCAGATGCTGGTTGCTGTAATCCCCGGTCATGGTGAGATCGTTGCGTTCAAAAGAGGTCGTCGCCGGCAGCACAATATCGGCATGCTTCGCGGCAGCGGTCCAGAAGCATTCCGAGATGACCACCAGCTCCGGTTTTTGCCAGGCGCGAATCAGTCGATTCGTGTCCTGATGATGGGTAAAATTCGCCCCGCCCGCCCACCAGATGAAGCGGATATCCGGGAAGTGGCGATTCATTCCGTTGTGCTGATACGGCGCACCGGGGTTTTCCAGCGCTTCCACAATGCGCGCTACCGGGATTTTCTCCACCGCGTCAGTACCGCCTTGCAGACTGCCCTGCATTGACGCCAGTACGGCAGAACGACGCGTCGGGTTGCCGCCGTTGGCAAAGTGATAGGAAAGGCCAAAACCGCCGCCGGGTGTACCTGGTTGTCCCAGCATGGCGGCCAGAGTGACAATCATCCAGTGCTTTTGTTCGCCAAACTGCTGACGCTGCATGCCCCAGCCAACCATCAGCATAGTGGTATTTTTATGGAATAATTCCGCCAGTTCACGGATTTTCACCGCCGGAACGCCGCAAATCGTGGCCGCCCACTCGGCCGTTTTAGCGATCCCGTCGCTCACACCCAACAGATAGTCTGAGAAGACCGCATAACCCGTGGTACAGCGGGCGAGAAACGCCTCATCATGCCAGCCATTTTCCACCAGTGTATGCGCGATGCCGAGCATCAGCGCCACGTCGGTGCCCATATGCGGCGCAATCCATTCCATCTTGTCGCCGAAGAAATCGACACTTTCCGATCGCATGGGATCAATACAGATCAGTCGTTTTCCGCTTTCGCGCAGTGCATCGAAGTAAGGTATCCCCTGCTCATCCGACGCGTTCCAGGCAATCTTCAGTGTATTCAGTGGGTTGGCACTCCACAGCACCACCACATCGCTGTGTTCCAGAACCACCGGCCAGCTGGTCTGCTGCTGGTAAACTTCACTGCCGCCCACCACGTACGGCATGATGGCCTGCGCCGCGCCGGTAGAATAGTCGCCCAGATGTCCGGTGTACCCACCCGCCAGCGCCATATAGCGTTGCAACAGCGTCGCCGATTTGTGCAGGACGCCGTTGGAACGCCAGCCGTAAGAACCGGCAAAAATTGAGGAGGGTCCCCAGGTGTCGCGGATCCGCTTATGCTGCGCATGAATCAGCGCCAGCGCATCGTCCCAACTCACGCGCACAAACTCATCCTGTCCACGTACGCCCTGCGGCTGTGCAGGCGAGGCAAGAAACCCTTTACGCACCATCGGATAACGCACCCGGGTTTTACTGTGTACCTGATCGTGGACCGCGCTTTGCAGTGAATTCGGATGCGAGGTGGGCAGCGCGCCACGGGAGGAGAGCACCTTTTCTCCGTCCGTTTCGACAAGAATGGGTCCCCAGTGGGCGGCGGTTAACACCAGATTGCGCGTCGTCAAGCCAGGTACTCCTGCAGATGTATTACGGCGTTCAATGTTACTTACAAATTTCGGAGAGATCCCTGGAATTTTCTTCATCTTCACACGTCATAATCAACCGCCACGGTCGCTGTGGCAAAAAATAATAATGTCATTAAGGAATTAAGATGAAGAAACGTGTTTTAGTCATTGCCGCTATCGTGAGCGGCGCCCTGGCGGTTTCTGGCTGTACAACCAACCCTTACACCGGCGAACGCGAAGCGGGTAAATCCGGCATTGGCGCGGGCATTGGATCGCTGGTCGGCGCGGGTATCGGCGCCCTCTCTTCCTCGAAGAAAGATCGCGGTAAAGGCGCACTGATTGGCGCAGCGGCGGGCGCGGCGCTCGGTGGCGGCGTCGGTTATTACATGGACGTGCAGGAAGCAAAACTGCGCGACAAAATGCAGGGAACCGGCGTGAGCGTGACGCGAAGCGGTGATAACATCATCCTGAACATGCCGAATAACGTCACCTTCGACAGCAGTAGCGCGACCCTGAAACCGGCGGGCGCAAACACGCTGACCGGTGTGGCGATGGTGCTGAAAGAGTACGAAAAAACGGCCGTCAATGTGATCGGCTATACCGACAGTACCGGCGGCCAGGACCTGAATATGCGTCTGTCGCAACAGCGTGCGGACAGCGTGGCCAGCTCGCTCATCACTCAGGGCGTTGCCGCCAACCGCATCCGCACCAGCGGCCTGGGCCCGGCAAATCCGATCGCCAGCAACAGCACGGCGGAAGGGAAAGCTCAGAACCGTCGCGTCGAAATTACCTTAAGTCCGATTCAGTAACGGTCGTGCCGGGTGGTGACGTTACTACCCGGCATGAATCAACTTGCCATCGTCAATTTTCGCGTTAAGGTGTTCTCACTTTCAGGCGAGAGAACTTCCCATGGCAAAATCAACACGCCCCACCATCAGCGATGTCGCGAAAGCGGCAAAAACCGGTAAAACCAGCATTTCGCGTTATCTCAACGGCGAAAAACACCTGCTCTCTGATGCCCTGCTGGCGCGTATTGAAAAAGCTATTGCCGATCTCGACTATCGCCCCAGCCTGATGGCTCGCGGCCTGAAACGAGGTCGCACCCGCCTGATTGGCCTGATCATTGCCGATATCACCAACCCCTATTCCGTCCACGTCTTAAGTGGTATCGAAGCCGCCTGTCGCGAGAAAGGCTTTACGCCACTGGTCTGTAACACCAATAACGAGGTGAACCAGGAACTGCACTATCTCGATCTGCTGCGCAGTTATCAGGTAGAAGGCATCGTGGTCAACGCCGTGGGGATGCGCGAAGAGGGGCTGAATCGCCTGCAACAGTCTGCGTTGCCAATGGTATTGATCGATCGCAAAATCCCTGACTTCGCCTGCGACGTCGTCGGACTGGACAACACCCAGGCCGCCACCACGGCCACCGAGCACCTGATTGAACAAGGCTTTGAGGCCCTGCTGTTTCTCAGCGAACCGCTGGGCATGGTCAATACTCGCCGTGAACGGCTGAGCGCTTTTCGGGCAACGCTGGCACGCTATCCGGGCGTTGTCGCCGAAAACGCCGAAGTCCCGCTCAGCGAGAATATGAAGCTCGATAACACCTTACGCCAGTTCCACCAGCAGCATCGTGGGATGCGCAAGGCGGTGATCTCTGCTAATGGCGCGCTCACCCTTCAGGTCGCCCGCTCGCTGAAACGCATTGGTCTCAACTGGGGCAGCGATATTGGTCTGCTGGGGTTCGATGAGCTGGAATGGGCCGAACTGGCTGGCGTCGGGATTACGACCCTGAAACAGCCCACATGGCAGATTGGTTATGCCGCCGTCGAACAGGTGGTACGCCGGATTGAAGGCAGTAGCGATACTATTCATGAACAGGTTTTTTCCGGCGAACTGATCGTTCGCGGTTCCACCGCCCGCTAATTTTCCTTCGTGATGGTGATCATAATTTCGACACATCGCGCTTTTCTTTGGAACCGGTTCCATCTAGCGTAATCACAATAGCGTTAGTTCTGGAGTTCCCATGCAGAGAAAAATTATGGTGGTTACCGCCGCCTATGGCTACGACACCGTCCGCGCTGCCGGCGGACAAACCGCAATGCTACCGGTCATTGCCGGTGCAGGCGCAGACGGCGTCGAGATTCGCCGCGAACTGTTTACTGACGCTGAACTCAGCGCCCTGCCCACACTGGCTTCAGCCATCGAACGCGTCGATCTGCTGGCCTGCTATTCCGCGCCACAGCCGCTGTTCATGGAAGATGGCCGCCTTAATCCGCAACTGCCGTCGCTGCTTCAGGAAGCGCAAACGCTGCGCGCGCTGTGGCTGAAGGTTTCACTGGGCCATTTCGTCCATGCAGATCAGTTTGACACCCTGCGCGACTGGCTGGAAAGCAGCGGTATGGCTCTGGTGGTAGAAAATGACCAGACCTCCTGCGGACAACTGATTCCCATGCAACGTTTTAACGCTGCCTGTCAGCAACATGCGCTGCCGATACAACTGACGTTTGATATGGGCAACTGGCTGTGGGTGGGCGATTCGCCGGAAGAGGCCGCGCGTCAACTGGCCGCGTCAGTCGGTTATGTCCACGTCAAAGCCGCCATCGCGCACCACAACAGCTATCGCGCCGTCCCCCCGGACGACGCCGGGTCTCGCTGGCTCGAACTGCTCAACCAATTGCCCACCGACGTTCCACGCGGCATTGAATTTCCGCTGGAAGGGGCCGATCTGACTGCGGTCACCCGCCACTACGTCGAATTGTTACGTAAGGAGTAAGGCATGAAGCATTCACTGGATGTCATCACGATCGGCGAAGCGATGGCGATGTTTGTCGCGACACAGACCGGCGATCTGGCCGAGGTCGAGCCGTTTATCAAGCGCGTCGCCGGTGCCGAACTGAACGTCGCCACAGGCCTGGCGCGACTGGGTCTGAAAGTGGGCTGGGTGAGCCGCGTAGGCAACGATAGTTTTGGTCGCTTTGTTCTCAACTCGCTGAAAAAAGAGGGGATTGATGCGCAAGGCGTGACGCTGGACGAGCGTTACGCGACAGGCTTTCAGCTGAAATCTAAAGTTGAAAATGGAACCGATCCCATTGTGGAATATTTCCGCAAAGGCTCCGCCGCCAGCCATCTGTCCGTGGAGGATTATCACGACGCGTACTTCTCCAGTGCCCGCCATCTGCATCTGAGCGGCGTCGCAGCGGCACTTTCCGCCAGCACCTATGAACTACTGGCACACACGGCGCGCACCATGAAAGCCCAGGGCAAGACGCTCTCTTTTGACCCCAACCTGCGCCCGGTGCTGTGGAAAAGTGAAGCCGAGATGGTTGAGAAACTGAACCGTCTCGCCTTCCAGGCCGACTGGGTGTTACCCGGCCTGAAAGAAGGGATGATTTTAACCGGACAACAGACGCCGGAAGGGATTGCGGATTTCTATCTCCGCCACGGCGTGAAAGTGGTGGTGCTGAAAACGGGCGCAGACGGTGCCTGGTATAAAACCGCCGACGGTGAAAAAGGCAGTGTCGCCCCGGTAAAAGTAGACAACGTGGTCGATACGGTCGGTGCCGGCGACGGCTTTGCAGTCGGCGTGATCAGCGCTCTGCTGGAAGGCCGTACGCTGCATCAGGCCGTCACTCGCGGCAACAAAATTGGCGCGCTGGCCATTCAGGTACAGGGCGACAGCGAAGGCTTACCCACACGTGAAACGTTAGGCGAATAACGTTACGTAATGATAACAGCCCCCTGTACCCTACAGGCAGCGGCGGCAGAAACCACAGAGGTTGATTATGGCAAACTCAACAAATGCAGCAAAACGCTGGTGGTACATCATGCCTATCGTGTTTATCACGTATAGCCTGGCGTATCTTGACCGTGCAAACTTCAGCTTCGCATCCGCTGCGGGCATTAATGAAGATCTCGGCATCACCAAAGGGATCTCCTCCCTGCTCGGCGCCCTGTTCTTTCTCGGCTATTTCTTCTTTCAGATCCCCGGCGCGGTGTATGCCGAACGCCGGAGCGTGCGCAAACTGATCTTTGTCTGCCTGATTTTATGGGGCGGTTGCGCGTCGCTGACCGGGATGGTCAGCAATATCCCGGCACTCGCCGCCATTCGTTTTATTCTCGGGGTGGTAGAAGCCGCCGTCATGCCAGCGATGCTGATTTACATCAGTAACTGGTTTACGAAATCGGAGCGTTCGCGCGCGAATACCTTCCTGATCCTCGGTAACCCGGTGACGGTCCTGTGGATGTCAGTGGTGTCCGGTTACCTGATCCAGGCGCTCGGCTGGCGTGAGATGTTCATCATCGAAGGGGTTCCCGCCATCCTGTGGGCCTTCTGCTGGTGGGTGCTGGTGAAAGATAAACCGGCGCAGGTCGGCTGGCTGACCGCGTCAGAAAAAACGGCGCTGCAGACACAGCTCGAACAAGAGCAGCAGGGTATTAAGGCGGTACGCAACTACAGCGAAGCATTTCGCTCTCGCAACGTGATCCTGCTTTGCATGCAGTACTTCACCTGGAGTATTGGCGTCTACGGCTTTGTGCTGTGGTTGCCGTCAATCATCCGCGAAGGCGGCGCGAATCTGGGGATGGTCGAAGTGGGCTGGCTCTCTTCTGTACCGTATCTGGCAGCTACCGTGGCGATGATTGTCGCCTCCTGGGCCTCGGATAAACTGCAAAACCGCAAGCTGTTCGTCTGGCCTCTGCTGCTGATTGCTGCGTTCGCCTTTATTGGTTCTTGGGCCGTCGGTACGAATAACTTCTGGGCGTCTTATACCCTGCTGGTCATTGCCGGTGCGGCGATGTACGCTCCGTATGGCCCGTTTTTCGCTATCATTCCGGAGATGTTGCCACGCAACGTTGCCGGTGGCGCGATGGCGCTTATTAACAGTATGGGCGCGCTCGGTTCGTTCCTCGGATCGTGGTTTGTCGGTTACCTCAACGGTGCGACCGGCAGTCCATCCGCCTCGTACATTTTTATGGGAGTGGCGCTTTTCGCCTCAGTATGGCTAACTCTAGTCGTCAAACCCGCGAATAATCAGCAAGTACCCGCTGGCGCACGCCACGCGTAAACGTTACCTCATGGAGAGTCGTATGAAGCCGTCCATTATTCTCTACAAAGCGTTACCCGACGATTTACTGCATCGCCTGGAAGAACATTTCACCGTCACGCAGGTGCCGAACCTGAGCCCGCAGACGGTTGAACAACACGCGCAAGCCTTTGCCAGTGCCGAAGGTCTGCTGGGCTCCAGCCAAACCGTCGATACCGCACTGCTGGAGAAAATGCAGATGCTCCGCGCGACCTCAACAATCTCCGTGGGGTATGACAACTTCGATGTGGATGCGCTGAACGCACGCAAGGTGCTGCTGATGCATACGCCTACCGTACTGACGGAGACCGTCGCCGATACGATCATGGCACTGGTGCTGTCGACCGCTCGCCGCGTTGTAGAAGTGGCCGAGCGCGTGAAGGTTGGCGAATGGACCTCCAGCATTGGCCCCGACTGGTTTGGTATCGATGTGCACCACAAAACGCTGGGCATTGTCGGTATGGGACGCATTGGCCTTGCGCTGGCGCAGCGCGCCCACTTCGGCTTCAACATGCCGATTCTCTACAACGCCCGCCGCCACCATCAGGAAGCGGAAGAACGCTTCAACGCCCGCTACTGCGACCTTGATACGCTGCTGCAGGAATCGGACTTTGTCTGCCTGATCCTGCCGCTGACCGACGAGACGCATCATCTGTTTGGGGCAGAACAGTTCGCCAAAATGAAGTCCTCTGCCATCTTCATCAACGCCGGACGCGGTCCGGTCGTCGATGAAAATGCGCTGATTACCGCACTGCAAAACGGCGAGATCCACGCTGCGGGTCTGGATGTGTTCGAACAGGAGCCGCTGCCGGTTGACTCACCGCTGCTGTCGCTGAACAACGTCGTGGCGGTACCGCACATTGGTTCGGCTACGCATGAGACGCGCTACAACATGGCGGCCTGTGCGGTCGATAACCTGATTGATGCGCTGCAAGGAAAGGTCGAGAAGAACTGCGTGAATCCGCAGGTCGCGGGATAACAACACTGCCGGGAGGCGCTATCGCCTGCCCGGCAACTTCATTACTGGATGGCGTTTACCGCCGCAGTCCAGGCCTGATTAAATGCCTGATGCTGCGAAGCCAACGGCCCAATCAATGTGTTGTACTGACTTGCCTGTTGTGACGTCGGGAACTGAATGCCATTCGCCACAAAGCTAACCTGCGTATCCTGCTGCGCGACAAAGTCACCCACCTGGACAAGTTGCTGAGTAAAGATCTGCGCGGCCGGGATCAGCGGTTGTAATGCATCTGCTGGCGTTGTCACCACTTTCTTATACACCTGGTCAAACACCGGCTTCAGGTCTTCGGTCTGTTTCAGTGCGCCATGCGCCGCATCCGCCTGCAGTTTCGCATTTTGCAGCTGCTGGCCCAGTACGCCGAGGGAGCCGTTCAGGTCGCGTAGCGGCCCACGTTGCGTCACATAATCCTGTGGTACACGGATGGCGTTAACGCTATCAACGACCGGACGCAAAGCGGAATCCATCGCCTGGTTTACCTGCTGCGAGTAGCCATACAGAATCGCGTAATCAGAAACAAACGGGCCGAACTGTTTTTTCTGATCGGCAGTCAGAGTAGGTAGACGTTCGCCGCTACGCATCACCGTATTCTGTAGAAAATCGACAAATGCTTTACGCTGATCGCCTTCTTTATCAAAACACCCACTCAGGCTAACAACCATTAATAACGCCGCAAGAGGCGCAAACCAGCGAGAGCAGGACTTACCTGTCGCCATTTTAATACTCCTTTCACCCAAAAATGCGCACAACGCAACGCGCGTGCCTTACGGCTTACAAGGATAGTCCAGGTCAGGCTCGCAGGATACCCCTTACGCGTAATCTTGTGGCGGAAATTCGCATGGCAGAACGGCGATCGTTTATTTGTTACTTTATTGTTAATCGCATCACATTTACCGCCTCTGCCATGCGGGCATTACCATAAGGTAGTTCTATGATTTTAATAGAATTTCATCGTTATCTCAGTCAGTACAGGAGCAATTCGTACGATTATCGCACGCTTACCACGGCGGGATGATTGCCGAACAAGGGCTTCGATGTTTTGATTAGTTGAACGATTACCGAATAAACGTTCGATAATCGCACAATTAATCCAAACGCTTGCGGTGGAGAAAATAAAAACGCCCTCTGTCCCCCGCTTTGCTTTCGCAGGAATGACCGCATGACAAACAGAACGACTGATATTCAAGCGTTTATTAACGAGCATCCCTTTTCAAAATACCAGTGGATGATTCTCGTGCTGTGTTTTGTGACCGTCGCGATGGACGGGTTCGATACCGCGATTATCGGGTTCATCGCCTCCGATCTCGTTCAGGAGTGGGGCGTTGAAAAATCCGCGCTCGGCCCGGTCATGAGCGCCGCGCTGGTGGGACTTGCCGTGGGAGCGCTCACCGCGGGTCCACTGGCTGACCGCGTCGGTCGCAAAAAAGTTCTGATCATGTCGATTCTGGTGTTTGGCGGCTTCAGCCTGCTTACCGCCTTTGCCGGCACGCTGAACCAACTGACGGCGCTGCGCTTTTTAACCGGCCTGGGTCTGGGGGCCGCGATGCCCAATGCCGCGACCCTGATGAGTGAATACGCACCAGAACGCCGTCGCGCGTTGCTGGTGAATCTGATGTTCGTCGGATTCCCGATTGGCTCGTCGATGGGCGGGTTTGTCTCTGCCTGGCTTATCCCGCATTACGGCTGGCAAAGCGTGCTGATCCTCGGCGGCGTAATGCCACTGGCGCTGGCGGTGGTACTGATCTTCCTGCTGCCCGAATCCGCCCGTTATCTGGTCGTAAAGAATAAATCACAACAGCAGATCGGCACGATTCTGCGCCGTATCGCCCCGCTGCCGGAAGCAACGCACTTTGTCCTGCGTGAAACTGGGCAGATTAAAGAGAAATCGGCGCTGGGCGTCATCTTCTCGCCGCGTTACGCGCTGGGTACGGTGATGCTGTGTCTGACCTATTTTATGGGGTTGCTGATCTTCTATCTGCTGACCAGTTGGCTGCCGTTGCTGATCCGTGAAACAGGGGCCACGCTGAGTCAGGCGTCCATCATTACCGCCCTGTTCCCGCTGGGCGGCGGGATTGGCGTTCTGGTGCTGGGTGCGCTGATGGACAAATTCAACCCGAACAAAGTGGTCGCGGTCGGTTGGTTGCTGACCGGGGTGTTCGTCTGCCTGGTCGGGTTCTCCACCAGTAGTCTGATGCTCATGGGAGTGATGGTCTTTATCGCCGGGACGATCATGAATGGCGCACAATCGTCCATGCCCGCGCTGGCGGCCGGTTTTTACCCCACGCAAGGCCGCGCGACCGGCGTAGCATGGATGTTAGGTCTGGGCCGTTTTGGCGGTATTCTCGGCGCGTTTAGCGGCGCCTTCCTGATGCAGGCACAGCTCGCGTTCGAAACCATCTTTACGTTCCTTGCGATTCCGGCACTGGTGTCCGCATTGGCTTTGATGGTGAAATACTGGGTCGGTAAACGCCAACTCTCTGCTTCCTCAACACTTGCAGAGTCGCCGACTCACGCCGCGCAAAAAGCCTGATCTCCCCTTCCAGGCAGGTAACCGCCTGCCTGGAAATAGTCAGATTTTCGTAATCTTTACAATTCTTTTTACGACGCGGGATATAGTGCCCGTTATCAGATCGTTAGCAAGCTACAAATCCGCCGTCTCCTCGTCGCTGAAACGAGTCTTGTCCCCCTCTTAAACTGTGACGCCCACCGCGCTTTCTCATTTACGACTATTCTTAACTGGCTTCGATGAAATTCACGATCCCGCAGTGTGATTTAGAGGAGTTCTCAATGGAATCTAAAGATCCGATGTTTGAGCTGCTGAGCAGCCTGGAACAAATTGTTTTTAAAGAAGAATCATCAAAAATCGCCCTGACACATAAGCCAAGCCCCTTTAGCGAATTTGAACAGCTACGACGGGGTAGCGGACTTGAAACAGATGATTTCGCCAGAGCGTTAGGCGTAACGGTTGCACTGGTACAGGAGTGGGAATCAAAACGCGTTAAACCCTCCAGTACAGAATTGAAGCTGATGCGACTGATACAGGCTAACCCGACGTTGAGTAAGCAGTTGATGGAATAGTCGACAATCGTTGATGAACGGTCCTGATACAGGGCCGTTTTCTGACCACTTAAGCTGCCTGGAGCAAAATAACAGTTGCATCAACTGGCGTTACATGAGTTAATGCGTCCCACGGTTTGACGTACAGACCATTAAAGCAGTTTAGTAAGGTAGTCCCCTTCAAGAGTTATCGTTGATACCCCTCGTAGTGCGCATTTCCTTAACGCTTAAAAAATCTGTAGAGCACGCCATATCGCCGAAAGGCACACTTATTTTTTAAAAGGTAATACACTATGTCCGGTAAAATGACTGGTATCGTAAAATGGTTCAACGCTGACAAAGGCTTCGGCTTCATCACTCCTGACGATGGCTCTAAAGACGTGTTCGTACACTTCTCTGCTATCCAGAACGAAGGCTACAAATCCCTGGACGAAGGTCAGAAAGTTTCCTTCACCATCGAAAGCGGCGCTAAAGGCCCGGCAGCTGGCAACGTAACCAGCCTGTAAGCTTAAAAAGCTCAGAATTCAAGATCCCTGCCAGACGGCGGGGATTTTTTTTATCTCTCCCCCCACCTTTTGCCATCCCACTTCCCCTTCTTTGCATTACTTTACCTGTTCAGGCTTTGACCTTTCCCTAAGGGTAAGCTTTATAGTAAAAACCCTGTTTTACACATGGAATTGACGCTATGTCCAGACTCCCTTTGTTCCTTACGTTAGGTTTGCTCACCAGTGGTACCGCGTTTGCTGCATCACCAGAAGCCGCGTTCCTTGCCGAACATGGTCTTGCCGGTAAGTCAGTTGAACAGATCGTGGATACCATCGATCAAACGCCGCAGTCCCGTCCGCTGCCGTATTCAGCTTCCATCACCAGTACCGAGTTAAAACTCGCCTCTGATGGGCAGATGTATACCCTGCCGCTGGGCGAAAAGTTCTATCTCTCCTTTGCGCCTTACCAACAACAGACGCATCCGTGCTTTAATCACAGCCTTTCCGGCTGTCAGGGCGAAATGCCGGATACCACGTTCAACGTTAAAGTGACGGATAAGAAAGGCGATGTGTTGATTCAGAGACCGATCAAAAGCTATCAGAACGGGTTTATCGGCGTCTGGTTGCCGCGCAACATCGAAGGGACAATAGAAGTGAGCTACAACGGCAAAACGGCGTCACACGCGATTGCCACGAAGGATGACAGTCAGACCTGTCTGACGGAACTGCAGTTGCAGTAACTCTTCCTGTCCGTCCATAAAAAAACCTGCCCGAGGGCAGGTTTCAGCGCGTTGAAAACACATGCGATAGTTTTTGCCGGATGATGGCTGACGCCTTATCCGGCCTACACTGTGTTCTGTAGGCCCGATAAGCTTGCGTCATCGGGCGCTTCAGCGTTTGTATGCGGTGGTGACTTGCGCGATGTTTACTGCAGCAGCGAAATATCCGCCACGCGCAGGAACAGCTCGCGCAGTTTCTCGAGCATCGAGAGACGGTTAATACGCAGGTCTTTATCCTCGACGTTCACCATCACTTTTTCGAAGAATAAATCAACCGGCTCACGCAGTTCAGCCAGTTCCACCAGCGCGTCCTGGTAACGACCTTCGGCAAAGTACGGTTCAAGCTTGTCACGCAGCACGACAACCTGCATCGCCAGCGCAATCTCTTCCGGCTCTTTCAGCACCGCGGCGTTAACACGCTCGTTCAGCGTCTCATCAGACTTCGCCAGAATGTTGGAAACACGCTTGTTGGCAGCCGCCAGCGCGGATGCCGCTTCCAGAGTGCGGAAGTGGGAGACCGCCTTCATGCGCGCATCGAAATCAGCCGGACGGGTCGGACGACGCGCCAGCACCGCCTGGATGATATCCACCGTGTAGCCTTCATCCTGATACCAGGCACGGAAGCGACCGAGCATAAAGTCGATGACGTCATCAACGACGTTAGCGTTGGTCAGCTTATCACCGTACAGACGCACTGCTTCTTCGGTCAGCGTCTGCAGGTCGAGGTTCAGGTTCTTCTCGACGATAATGCGCAGCACGCCCAGCGCCGCACGACGCAGAGCGAACGGGTCTTTGTCCCCTTTCGGGTGCTGACCGATACCGAAGATACCCGCCAGGGTATCCATCTTGTCCGCAATCGCCAGTGCGCAGGCAACCGGGTTAGACGGCAGGTCATCACCGGCAAAGCGCGGTTGATACTGTTCGTTCAGGGCAACAGCCACATCTTCCGCTTCGCCATCGTGGCGGGCGTAGTGCATCCCCATCACGCCCTGGGTGTCGGTGAACTCGAAGACCATGTTGGTCATCAAGTCACATTTCGACAGCAGGCCCGCACGGGTAGCATGGTTAACGTCTGCGCCAATCTCACGGGCGATCCAACCAGACAGCTCCGCGATACGATCAGTTTTGTCACGCAGCGTACCTAATTGTTGCTGGAACAGCACGGTTTGCAGACGCGGCAGATTGTCTTCCAGACGTTTTTTACGGTCGGTATTGAAGAAGAACTCGGCATCCGCCAGACGCGGGCGCACCACCTTCTCGTTACCGGAGATGATTTGCTGCGGATCTTTCGATTCGATATTCGCAACGAAGATGAAGTTCGGCAGCAGTTTGCCGTCGTTGGCGTAGACCGGGAAGTACTTCTGGTCGCCTTTCATGGTGTACACCAGCGCTTCAGATGGCACCGCGAGGAATTTCTCTTCAAATTTCGCCGTCAGTACCACCGGCCATTCCACCAGCGAAGTCACTTCTTCCAGCAGACTTTCGCTCAGATCGGCATTCCCGCCAATGGTACGCGCCGCGTCTTCCGCATCCGCTTTGATTTTGGCTTTACGCTGTTCGTAGTCGGCAATGACCTTACCGCGCTCCAGCAGGATCTGCGGGTACTGATCGGCGTTGTCGATGGTAAATTCCGGCTCGCCCATAAAACGATGGCCACGAATCACGCGATCGGACTGGATGCCCAGAATGGTAGCCGGAATGACTTTATCGCCCAGCAGCAGGGTAACGGTGTGCACCGGACGCACGAAGTGCACGTCGCTTGCTCCCCAACGCATCAGTTTCGGGATCGGCAGTTTCGCCAGCGACGTGGCAATCATGTTCGGCAGCAGCGCTTCGGCGCTTTCGCCTTTCACGTGCGCACGATACAGCAACCATTCGCCTTTATCGGTCGTCAGACGCTCGGCCTGATCAACGGTGATGCCGCAACCCCGTGCCCAACCTTCTGCCGCTTTACTCGGTTTGCCTTCGGCATCAAATGCCTGGGCTATCGCCGGACCGCGTTTTTCAACTTCGCGATCGGGCTGGGATTCTGCCAGATTAGCGATTTTCAGCGCCAGACGACGCGGCGCCGCAAACCATTCAACATGACCGTGCGCGATGCCAGCGTTGTCCAGCTCCGCAGTCACATTCGCAGCAAAGGATTCCGCCAGGCTGCGCAGGGCTTTTGGTGGCAGCTCTTCAGTGCCGATTTCCACCAGGAAAGTTTTCTCAGACATGGCCGCCTCTTATTTGTCTTTATTGCACATCGGGAAGCCGAGGGCTTCACGGGAAGCATAGTAAGCTTCTGCCACTGCTTTGGTCAGGGTACGGATACGCAGAATGTAGCGCTGACGTTCCGTGACGGAGATGGCTTTACGCGCATCCAGCAGGTTGAAGCTGTGGGCGGCCTTCAGAATACGCTCGTAGGCAGGCAGCGGCAGCGGGGTTTCCAGCGCCAGCAGTTGCTGCGCTTCTTTCTCATACTGCTCAAAGCAGGTGAACAGGAAGTCCACATCCGCGTATTCGAAGTTATAGGTGGATTGCTCCACTTCGTTCTGATGGAACACATCGCCGTAAGTGGTTTTACCCAACGGGCCGTCGCTCCAGACCAGGTCGTAAACGCTGTCTACGCCCTGAATGTACATCGCCAGACGTTCCAGACCATAGGTGATTTCACCGGTGATCGGCTTACATTCCAGTCCGCCAACCTGCTGGAAGTAAGTGAACTGCGTCACTTCCATCCCGTTCAGCCACACTTCCCAACCCAGACCCCAGGCACCCAGCGTCGGGTTTTCCCAGTTATCTTCCACGAACCGAATGTCGTGAATGGTGGGATCCATACCCAGCTCTTTCAGCGACCCGAGATACAGCTCCTGGATGTTGTCCGGAGAGGGCTTAATCACCACCTGGAACTGATAGTAGTGCTGTAAACGGTTCGGGTTTTCGCCGTAGCGTCCATCAGTGGGACGACGAGAAGGTTGCACATACGCGGTTGCCATCGGTTCTGGCCCCAGCGCGCGCAGGCTGGTCATCGGGTGCGAGGTACCTGCGCCCACTTCCATGTCCAAAGGTTGAACAATGGTGCAGCCCTGACGGGCCCAGTAATCCTGTAATGTCAGGATCAGGCCCTGGAAGGTCTTGGTATCAAACTTTTGCATAGTATTTCGTGCTGGATACGTGTGGTTTTAAAAGGAAGGGATCAGTATACCCGCTGACTGCAAGATATACAGTACGAAACGGGAAAAAGGCAGGGCTCAACGCATGGAAAGATGTAAAAACTGCCCATCCGCGTCAAAAGAGCAGACAAAACTCTCTTTACGGAAGGTAGCGCCGCGCATCTCATAACTCCCCTGAAATTGTTCAAAACCTGTGACATCAATTTTCTGTGCGCCGGTGTTATAGCGTCGGGCGGCCTGATCTTTGCACAACGCTTCCATATCCAGCGTGCGCGTGGGGCTGACTTTCACTTTCTGCGCCTTTTGCATCGGCGGTTGTTGGGAGGTGGTGCATCCTGCCAGCAGAAGCATCACCATTGCCGGAAAGAAAGATTTCATCATCATTTTATTACCGTCTAATTTACTGATCAGTCTTATTATTATTACGTTCGATGTGACAGACGCATTTTGCGAATCTCATCGGACCATCACAAGCTTTAGTGTAAAAACTCAGATTAATCCAGCGAGACAGGCTGCCGAAATGTGAGTCAGACCATTTTTGAAACGAAAACAGAGGAACTGATGCAGCCCAAAATTTTCTGGATTGATAACCTGCGAGGGATCGCCTGTCTGATGGTGGTTATGATCCACACCACAACCTGGTACATCACAAATGCACAGAGTGTCAGTCCCGTTAGCTGGGATCTTGCCAACATACTGAATTCGGCATCACGCGTCAGCGTACCGCTGTTTTTTATGATTTCGGGTTATCTCTTTTTTGGCGAGCGCAGCGCGCAATCGCGCCATTTTTTACGCATCGCGCTGTGCCTGTTGTTCTACAGCGCCGTCGCCCTGCTCTACATCACGCTGTTTACCTCGATTAACGCCGGACTCTCCTTAAAAAACCTGCTGCAAAAACCGGTGTTCTATCACCTGTGGTTTTTCTTCGCGATCGCCGTGATCTACCTGGTCTCACCGCTGATTCAGGTAAAAAACGTCAGTGGCAAAATGCTGTTGGTACTGATGGTGGTCATTGGCATCCTCGCTAACCCAAATACCGTGCCGCAAAAAGTGGGCGGGTTCGAATGGCTCCCCATTAATTTGTATATCAACGGCGATACCTTTTACTACATTCTGTACGGAATGCTGGGGCGCGCTATCGGCATGATGGAGACACAAAAAAACGCGCTTTCCTGGCTATGCGCGGGACTCTTCGTGGTTGCGGTGTGGGTCATATCGCGTGGGACGCTGCATGAATTGCAGTGGCGCGGTAACTTTGCCGATACCTGGTATCTCTATTGCGGACCGATGGTTTTTATCTGCGCCGTCGCACTGCTGACGTTGGTCAAAAACACGCTGAACAGACGAACCGTCCCTGGACTGGGATTGATCTCCCGCCATTCGCTCGGCATTTATGGTTTTCATGCGCTCATTATTCATGCGTTGCGCACTGGCGGACTGGAAATCAAACGCTGGCCGCCGCTGGATATGCTGTGGATCTTTAGCGCCACCCTCGCGGGCAGTTTACTGCTTTCAATGCTGTTACAACGACTCGATACGCGCAGACTGGTCAGTTGACGTTGAAATGCCCGGTCTTTTGAACCGGGCATTGGGGGGAAATCAGGTTGAGCGGCGAAACAGAGAGCAGGCCGCAGCAGCGTGCTGTTATTTAATGACCAGAGACCCGAACCACGCGTGCGAGTCCCAGTAAACCCACGAACAGCGCCACGAGATAGATTGCCCGCTCACTCAGCGAAAGCGGCGCATTGATAACCCCAACCAGAAATAAGCCAAGCGTAATCAGCGCCACCATTTGACACGTGGAGACAAAGCGGTGGTCGAGCTGCTCACGTTTTGCTTCACGCAGATAAACGTACGTAACAAACATTGCGGTCACCAGGACACTGAGAAAGTAGCCCTTTCCGCTCAGAGACGGACATGCCATCCATAAGCCGATAACGTAAGTCGATGTGCCAGAAATGAGCAACAACCATGAAATTAACGTTGAGCTTTTCACTGAATCCCCTTAGCCAATAGGGGATCAGATTAGGGATAACCCCGTAAAGACAGCAACGAAAAATAGCATTGTCAGGAGAATTCAGAATTCATTCATGCTGTTAATCTATGAGTTTGTTTTTTTATCGATTGGGTAAATCCCTCCTGTGACCAGGAGGGATTCAGGCTCAGGACATGAGCGGAAGTAATTGCTGATAAAGACGACGGAAGGTTTCGCGACGCTGTTGATAAACGTGATGGCGTTGCGCATCGGGCCTGTGCGTCTGCTCAAGCGAGAGTTGTGGCAGCAGTTCCACTAGCGGTATCTCCGGGTTCATCGCAATTTGCGCCAGACGAGCAGCTCCCAGCGCCGGCCCCACATCGCCGCCGGTACGATAATCCAGTTGCAGACCGCTGATATCCGCCAGCATCTGCCGCCAGTATGCGCTGCGTGCTCCTCCTCCTATCAGCGTGATGCTACGCGGCTTAACGCCACAGGCGTGTACCACGTCCATTCCGTCAGCCAGCGCATATCCCACGCCTTCCAGCACTGCCCGCGCCAGTTCAGCCGGTCCATGCTGATGGGTCAGACCAAAGAAAACGCCTTTCGCCTGAGGATTGTTATGCGGCGTACGCTCACCTGAAAGGTAGGGCAGAAACCAGACAGGGTCTGCGGCATCATCAGCCTGCTGCGCCGCATTAATCAGCGCTGGCACCGTCTCCAGACCGGTTAACGTCGCCGCCCAGTCCAGACAGGAGGCCGCACTTAACATCACCGACATCAGATGCCAGCGCTCAGGCAACGCATGGCAAAAGCTGTGCACCGCGCTTTCAGGCTTGCTCAGGAAACCGTCGCTGACGGCAAAATAGACGCCAGACGTTCCCAGTGACAGCATGGCCTGATCGGCATTGATCATCCCTACCCCCACCGCACCGGCGGCATTGTCGCCACCGCCCGCAACGACAGAAACCGCGGGCATATCCCATGCCAGCGCGACATCAGGCAGCAACCTGCCGGTAATCTCATTCCCTTCGAATAGCGCGGGCATATGGTCACGGGTCAGGCCACAGGCATTCAGCATCACGTCACTCCAGTCACGTTTTTCCACATCCAGCCACATCGTTCCCGCAGCATCAGACATGTCGCTGGCAAACTCGCCCGTCATGCGTAAACGCAGATAGTCTTTCGGCAGCAGCACTTTCGCCACCTGGCGGAAAACCGCCGGTTCGTGACGCTGTACCCACAGCAGCTTCGGTGCCGTGAATCCGGGCATCATCAGGTTACCGGTGATGGCCCGCGACTGCGGCACCTTTGACTCCAACAACGCGCACTCCTCGCCGCAGCGTCCGTCATTCCACAGAATGGCCGGTCGCAGTACCTGCTGCTGGCTGTCGAGCAGCGTCGCGCCGTGCATCTGCCCGGCAATCCCCAGCGCTTTCACTTTGCTTAATGAATGCTGTTTGCCTAATGCTTTCAGCGCGCGGTCCGTCGCCAGCCACCACTGTTCGGGATCTTGTTCCGACCAGAGCGGATGAGGACGGGAGACGGTGAGTTTTTCCGTTTGCGATGCGACCACCTCGCCTTGCTCATTGAGCAAAATCGCTTTCACGCCCGAGGTGCCAAGATCGATCCCGATATACATAACGTGGGTTCCTTAAACTGAAAATGCCCGGTGGCACAACGCTCACCGGGCCAGTAAAAAACGACCGGCCGGGAAAACGCAGCGCCACCCGGCAACGTCGATTACTTATCGAACAGGTAATGATTCACCAGGTTTTCCAGTTGCTCCTGATGGCCACTCTGATGCACCGGTGCCAGGTTGTGCTGTTCAGCATAATGTGCCAGTTCGCTTAGCGACATCTGACCTTTCAGGATCTGCTGGCCCAGTTCGCTATTCCAGCCGGCATAACGCTTCGCGACGCGCTTATCCAGTTCGCCACCCTCAATCATGCGTGCCGCGATTTTCAGCGACAGCGCCATCGTGTCCATCGCACCGATATGGCCATAGAACAGATCGTACTTATCCGTGCTCTGACGGCGTACTTTGGCGTCAAAATTCAGACCGCCGGTAGTGAAACCGCCCGCTTTGAGGATTTCGTACATCACCAGCGCGTTCTCTTCTACGCTGTTCGGGAACTGGTCGGTATCCCAGCCCAGCTGTGCGTCACCCCGGTTGGCATCCACAGAGCCAAACAGACCCAGCGCAATTGCCGTCGCGATTTCGTGGTGGAATGAATGACCCGCCAGCGTCGCGTGGTTAGCCTCGATATTCAGTTTGATCTCTTTTTCCAGACCGAACTGCTTGAGGAAGCCGTAAACGGTCGACGCATCGTAGTCATACTGATGCTTGGTCGGTTCCTGCGGCTTCGGCTCGATCAACAGCGTGCCCTGGAATCCCGTTTTGTGTTTGTGCTCAACCACCATCTGCATGAAGCGGCCAATTTGCTCGCGCTCCTGACGCAGGTCGGTATTGAGCAAGGTTTCGTATCCTTCGCGACCGCCCCACAGCACGTAGTTTTCACCCCCCAGCTTGTGCGTGGCATCCATCGCCGTCACCACCTGAGTGGCCGCCCAACTGAAGACTTCCGGATCCGGATTCGTGGCCGCCCCGGCGCCATAACGTGGGTTGGTGAAGCAGTTTGCCGTGCCCCATAGCAGCTTCACGCCGCTCTGTTCTTGCTTCTCAGCGAACACATCCACCATTTGGGCGAAGTTATTTTTGTACTCTTTCAGCGACGCGCCTTCCGGCGAAACATCCACATCGTGGAAACAGTAGAACGGAACGTGCAGCTTGTGGAAAAACTCAAACGCGACATCGGCTTTACGCTTCGCTAACGCCAGCGCATCGCCCGGTTGCTGCCACGGACGATCAAACGCCCCGACACCAAACATGTCAGCCCCGTTCCAGCAGAAGGTATGCCAGTAGCAGGCTGCAAAACGCAGATGATCTTCCATCCGTTTACCCAGAACGATCTCATCAGGATTGTAATGACGGAATGCTAACGGATTAGTGGAACGGGGGCCTTCATAACGAACGCGATCGAGTTGGTCAAAATATGCCTGCATAATGAACTCCATAATCAGGGAATACGGCGGTGATAGGTTATGCAGTAATATTGGGCACTCCATTCCCGTTGCTCAATTATGTTATTTCACACTGCTATTGAGAGAATTCACAAGTGTGCGCCACCTCGCAAAATAAAAATATCCATTTGCAAAAAATGGCTACTCTGCTGGCATAAGTGCAACATTCAGTCTCCACGGTAAAAAGTAAGATCCTGGTCATAATTCAGGAAATAAACCAAATTTCGTAACTGCAAGATAAAAATCTGTAATTGTCTTCCCCGTATGAATTGCTAAATTCTGCAACGTCTAATGCTGTGATTGTTACTTTTATTGTTGCTCCCTCTAACAAAAGGCATCACGATTATGAAGATGAAGAATCTCTTACTCACCGTCTGCACCTCTCTTTTGCTTACCAGCGTGGCAGGACATGCCAAAGAAATAAAAATCGGTATGGCGATTGATGACCTGCGTCTCGAGCGCTGGCAGAAAGATCGCGATATTTTCGTCAGCAAGGCCGAATCGCTTGGCGCAAAAGTTTTTGTGCAATCCGCGAATGGGAATGAAGAGACCCAGATGTCGCAGATTGAAAATATGATTAACCGAGGGGTGGATGTCCTCGTTATTATTCCTTATAACGGACAAGTATTAAGTAACGTGGTTAAAGAGGCGAAACAGGAAGGAATTAAAGTTTTAGCTTACGACCGCATGATCAACGACGCTGACATTGATTTCTATATTTCATTTGATAACGAAAAAGTTGGCGAATTACAGGCTAAGGCATTAGTTGAGCACGTCCCTCAGGGAAATTATTTTTTGATGGGTGGCTCGCCAGTCGATAATAATGCCAAACTCTTCCGCGCCGGGCAGATGAAAGTCTTAAAACCGTATATTGATTCCGGAAAAATAAAGGTAGTTGGCGATCAGTGGGTTGACGGCTGGCTGCCGGAAAATGCGCTGAAAATTATGGAAAACGCCTTAACCGCGAACAATAACAACATTGATGCCGTGGTCGCCTCCAATGACGCGACGGCAGGCGGGGCGGTTCAGGCGCTCACTGCGCAGGGGCTCTCAGGAAAAGTCGCGATTTCAGGTCAGGACGCCGACCTTGCGGGTATCAAGCGCATTATCGCGGGAACACAAACCATGACCGTCTATAAGCCGATTACGCTGCTGGCCAATACCGCTGCCGAAATCGCCGTTGAACTGGGTAACGGACAGCAACCTAAAGCCGACGCCACGTTAAATAACGGTCTGAAAGAGGTTCCTTCCCGCTTATTGACGCCGATTGACGTTAACAAAAACAACATTAATGAGACCGTGATTAAAGACGGGTTCCATAAGCAGAGCGAACTGTAAGCGCAGCGCCCCGGCAACCGCTGAGGGCGCGCATTTCCCACCACGCCGGGATCTCTCATTGGCTAATGCGGAGTCGCTATGTCCTGTCTACTTGAAATGAAGAACATCACCAAAACCTTCGGTGTCGTCAAGGCGATTGATAACGTCAGCCTCAGACTGAATGCCGGTGAAATTATTTCATTATGCGGCGAGAATGGCTCAGGTAAATCGACGCTGATGAAGGTGCTGTGCGGTATTTATCCCCATGGTAGTTATGAAGGTGAAATTACATTTGCCGGAGAAACGCTACAGGCCACCCATATTCGTGATACCGAACGCAAAGGGATTGCCATCATCCATCAGGAGCTGGCGCTGGTTAAACACTTAACCGTGCTGGAGAATATTTTTCTCGGCAGCGAAATAAGTCGTCATGGCGTCCTTGATTACGATCTGATGACCCTGCGCTGCCAAAAACTGCTCAATCAGGTCAACCTGTCTATTTCACCCGATACCCGGGTGGGCGATCTGGGCCTCGGTCAGCAACAGTTGGTTGAAATAGCAAAGGCGCTAAATAAACAGGTGCGTTTGCTGATTCTGGATGAGCCGACAGCGTCACTCACCGAGCAGGAAACAACGGTGTTGCTGGAGATCATCCGCGATCTGCAACAGCACGACATCGCCTGCATCTACATTTCACACAAACTGAATGAAGTGAAAGCCATTTCCGACACGATCTGCGTGATCCGCGATGGCAAGCATATTGGCACCCGTGACGCGGCTGGCATGAGTGAAGACGATATTATCACCATGATGGTTGGTCGTGAGCTCACTGCACTCTACCCCAGCGAACCTCACCTCACGGGTGAAGAGATTTTACGCGTTGAGCATCTCACCGCCTGGCATCCCGTTAATCGCCATATCCGGCGCGTAAATGACGTTTCCTTCTCGCTTAAGCGCGGTGAAATCCTGGGGATCGCCGGTCTGGTGGGCGCAGGACGCACGGAACTTGTCCAGTGTCTGTTTGGCGTATGGCCCGGGCGCTGGGAAGGTGAAGTCGTGATTGACGGCCAGTCCGTAAACATCCGCAACTGTCAGCAAGCCATCGCCCACGGGATCGCCATGGTGCCGGAAGACCGCAAGCGTGATGGCATTGTGCCGGTCATGGCGGTGGGGAAAAACATTACCCTCGCCGCACTCGATCGGTTTACCGGCAAGGCGAGCCAGCTGGACGATGCTGCCGAACACAAGTGCATCCTCGAATCCCTGCAACGTCTGAAAGTCAAAACCTCCTCGCCTGAGTTGGCGATCGGACGTCTGAGCGGAGGGAACCAGCAAAAAGCCATTCTGGCGCGTTGCCTGTTGCTCAACCCGCAAATTCTCATCCTTGATGAGCCTACCCGGGGTATCGACATCGGCGCAAAATATGAAATCTACAAACTCATTAACCAGCTCGTTCAGCAGGGCATCGCCGTTATCGTCATCTCGTCGGAATTACCCGAAGTGCTGGGGCTCAGCGACCGCATTCTGGTGATGCACGAAGGAAAACTGAAAGCCAACCTGGTCAATCATAACCTGACGCAAGAGCAGGTGATGGAAGCCGCTTTGAGGAGCGAACAACATGTCGAAAAACAATCCGTCTGAAGTCAAACTCTCCGCCCCACTGACGGGCGTTTTTCCCGGGGTTAAATCGCTGAATCTCCAGGTGTTCGTGATGATCGCGGCCATCATTGTGATCATGCTGTTCTTTACCTGGACAACGGACGGCGCGTATCTCAGCGCGCGTAACGTCTCCAACCTGCTTCGCCAGACCGCGATTACGGGGATCCTGGCGGTCGGCATGGTGTTCGTCATCATCTCAGCGGAAATCGATCTCTCTGTCGGTTCTATGATGGGACTGCTGGGCGGTGTCGCGGCTATCTGCGACGTCTGGCTGGGCTGGCCGCTGCCTTTCACCATTATCGTGACGCTGGTGCTGGGATTACTGCTCGGCGCCTGGAATGGCTGGTGGGTCGCCTACCGCAAAGTCCCGTCGTTTATTGTGACTCTGGCCGGGATGCTGGCGTTTCGCGGTATCCTGATCGGCATCACCAATGGTACAACCGTATCGCCGACCAGTTCTGCTATGTCGCAAATTGGGCAAAGCTACTTATCCAATGGGTTGGGCTTCACCCTCGGCGCGATCGGGTTGATGGCGTTTATCGGCTGGCAGTGGCGTGGACGCATGCGCCGACAGTCCCTGGGTCTCGGCGCTCCTGCATCAACCAGCGTCGTGGGTCGCCAGGCGTTGACCGCCATCATTGTGTTAGGCGCCATCTGGTTGCTGAATGATTATCGTGGTGTGCCGACGCCCGTTCTGCTGCTGGTGTTTTTGCTGCTCGCCGGGATGTTTATGGCCACGCGAACCGCATTTGGCCGACGTATTTATGCCATCGGGGGCAATCTGGAGGCCGCCCGTCTTTCCGGCATTAATGTCGCACGGACCAAACTGGCGGTATTCGCCATCAACGGTCTGATGGTGGCGATTGCCGGGCTTATCCTCAGTTCGCGTCTCGGTGCCGGGTCGCCATCGGCGGGAAATATCGCCGAGCTGGATGCTATTGCCGCCTGTGTTATTGGCGGAACCAGTCTGGCTGGCGGTGTCGGCAGCGTTGCAGGCGCGGTCATGGGCGCATTTATTATGGCTTCTCTGGATAACGGAATGAGTATGATGGATGTCCCAACCTTCTGGCAGTACATCGTGAAGGGCGCGATTCTGTTGCTGGCAGTATGGATGGATTCAGCGACAAAACGCCGCGCCTGAACTGCAGAAAAATAGGGCTATTTTCATGCCGGTCGCCACTGTCCGGCATTGTCGTTTATGAAAGATTGAGCAGAGACAGAAACATGTTTGATAAACGTCACCGTATTACCCTGTTATTTAATGCCAACAAAGCCTACGACCGTCAGGTGGTGGAAGGGGTCGGTGAATATCTGCAAGCCTCGCAATCCGAATGGGACATCTTCATTGAGGAGGACTTCCGCGCCCGCATTGATAACATCAAAGAGTGGTTAGGTGACGGCGTTATTGCTGACTATGACGACGATGAGATCGCGCGATTGTTAGTTGATGTCCATGTACCGATCATCGGCGTGGGAGGCTCCTATCATCTGGCGGAAAATTATCCCCCCGTCCATTACATTGCCACCGATAACCATGCCCTCGTTGAAAGCGCCTTTCTGCATCTGAAAGAAAAAGGCGTCAACCGTTTTGCCTTTTACGGCTTGCCCGCCTCCAGCGGAAAGCGTTGGGCTGCGGAACGCGAGCATGCCTTTCGCCAGTTGGTGGCGGAGGAGAAATATCGTGGCGTGGTGTATCAGGGGCTGGAAACAGCGCC
This sequence comes from Citrobacter amalonaticus Y19, assembly GCF_000981805.1. Lineage (NCBI taxonomy): Bacteria > Pseudomonadati > Pseudomonadota > Gammaproteobacteria > Enterobacterales > Enterobacteriaceae > Citrobacter > Citrobacter amalonaticus. Next base: position 4,202,488 of record NZ_CP011132.1, read on the forward strand.
TGAACTCTGGCAACACGCGCAGAACCGCCTGGCGGACTGGCTGCAAACCCTGCCGCCGCAGACGGGCATTATTGCGGTCACCGACGCCCGCGCCCGTCATGTGCTTCAGGTCTGCGAACACCTGCATATTCCAGTACCCGAAAAACTGTGCGTCATTGGCATTGATAATGAAGAACTGACCCGTTATCTGTCTCGGGTTGCGCTGTCATCGGTGGCTCAGGGCGCGAGGCAAATGGGTTATCAGGCGGCAAAGTTGCTGCATCGCCTGCTGGCAAATGAAGAACTGCCGCTTCAGCGCATTCTGGTCCCTCCGATACGCGTCGTTGAACGCCGCTCGACAGACTACCGTTCCCTCTCCGATCCCGCCGTCATTCAGGCGATGCACTATATCCGTAACCACGCCTGCAAAGGCATCAAAGTGGATCAGGTTCTGGATGCGGTCGGAATTTCACGTTCCAATCTGGAGAAGCGGTTTAAAGAAGAAGTGGGAGAGACGATTCACGCGGTGATCCACGCAGAAAAGCTGGAGAAAGCGCGCAGCCTGTTGATTTCCACGACGCTTTCGATCAACGAAATCTCGCAGATGTGCGGCTATCCTTCGCTGCAATATTTCTATTCCGTCTTTAAGAAAGAGTACGACACAACGCCGAAAGAGTATCGCGATCTGAACAGTGAAGTATTGGTGTGAGGCGGTAAGTCGAAACAAAAACGCCTTCTGCGAAGAAGGCGTTCGGGGATTACATATGGGCTGCGATTAATCGCTGGTTATCCTGGTACATCGCGAACAGATAGTTGTTGTAACTCTGTCCCTTCGTTGAATAACCCTTCAGCTTATGAATCATTGCCGTCGCCGTCACTTCCTGATCCGCTTTGCGCAGTTGCGCGCGCGATTTACGGAAAGAGGCGTAAGCCGGATGCGTATTCAGGTTGATCACATAGGCGGTGACCGACTCTTTGACGGAATCGAACTGAGAGTAACCTTTCACTTTACCTGGCGCATTGTTACAACTCCCTTTCGCACACTTCATGCCGAACAGGTTGTTATTGCTACGCGCAAGCTTAGAGGTACCCCAACCGCTTTCTGCCGCAGCCATCGTCGCCACCATGCTGGTCGGGATAATGTCTACGCGTTCCAGCAACGTATTCCACGGAATGCTCCGCGTGTTGCCAGACCATTTCACCTTGTAGCGCTTCGCGATATCTTTCATACGCGCACGCTCGGTCGGTGACCAACGGTTCTGATACTGCTTTGAAATCAGCCAGTTACGATCGGCCGTGATCGCAGCATTTTGACTGGTAATATAAGGCATCACGGTCCGGAGAAACGCTTTTTTCCTTGGTGTTCCGGAAGGGTATTTTCGCAAATCAGGAAGTGAACTGCTCTTTGCACTATTGCGAGAATACTCTTGTTTACTGCTTACCTGTTTATTACTTGTCTTGGTTACGTGGGACTTCTGACTCGATGTTGTTGTGTGCGTCTTTGCCAGCACCTCACCCGAAAATACGATGGTGAGTAACATAAGAATCATTGCCCCATATCGTCGCATGGGAGTCAATATCATTAGGTCTCCTGGTCGGATTGAATCATTCCAACACCTTTTATTTTTCACAATTTTGAGAGTTGAATCTCAAATCATATCAAAAATAGCGATCAAGAGCACGCTAATGAATAGGCCAATTCCGAAACCATGTCACGCACAAACTATCCCGCAAGGGACTAATTCGAAAGATTTGTGGTGGTTATCGCAAATTAAGGTTATTTTTTGCCCAAAATCACTCATCCGTACCCCTCATCCTGGCTGAATGCGGTTGAAGGATGAGTTTCGTCAGCGGGTTCTCAGGCAAACTGGTTAAAATCGCCGCAAAAAGGACCGCACAATGAAACTTGCCGCCATTGCTCTCGCGCTGCTGCCAGGTATCGCGAGCGCCGCAACATGGACGTCTCAGGGCTTCCCCTCCTTCACCGCCGAGGGAACCGGTAAGTTTGCTAGCCACGCTGAGTTAACGAAGGGTACTCGCTCATTAACGCTAAATTTTGACCAACAGTGCTGGCAGCCGGCTAACGCGATAAAACTCAATCAGATGCTTTCGCTTACCCCATGCGAAGGCACCCCGCCACAGTGGCGTTTGTTCAAAGACGGCAATTACACGCTGGAAATCGATACCCGCTCTGGCACGCCAACATTGATGATTACGGTGCCGCGCGAGGCCGAACCAACAGCAAATGTGGTGCGCCAGTGTCCGACGTGGGATGGTTCGCCACTGACGTTAGAGGTCGCGCAGACCTTCCCGGAAGGCAGCGTGGTGCGCGATTTTTACAGCGGACAGACCGCCACGGTTAAAAACGGACGGATAACCCTGCAACCCGCTCCCGCCAGTAACGGTCTGTTACTGCTGGAACGGGCAGAGACCGACGCCCCAGCACCGTTCGACTGGCACAATGCCACGGTCTATTTTGTGCTGACCGACCGCTTCGAAAACGGCGATCCCTCTAATGACCAGAGTTACGGTCGCCATAAAGACGGCATGGAGGAAATCGGTACGTTTCACGGCGGTGATTTGCGCGGTCTGACCCGCAAACTGGATTATCTGCAACAACTGGGCGTGAATGCGTTGTGGATAAGCGCGCCGTTCGAACAAATCCACGGCTGGGTGGGCGGCGGCACAAAAGGCGATTTTCCACACTATGCCTATCACGGTTATTACACTCAGGACTGGACCACCCTGGATGCCAACATGGGCAACGAGGCCGATCTGCGCGCGTTGATTGACGGCGCACATCAGCGCGGGATCCGCATCCTTTTTGATGTGGTGATGAACCATACCGGCTACGCGACGCTTGCAGATATGCAGGAATATCAGTTCGGCGCGCTGTACCTTTCTGGTGATGAGTTGAAAAAAACGCTCGGCGATCGCTGGACAGACTGGAAACCCGCTGCCGGACAAAGCTGGCACAGCTTCAATGATTACATCAACTTTAGCGATAAGGCCGCCTGGGAAAAATGGTGGGGGAAAGCGTGGATCCGCACTGACATTGGCGATTATGACAACCCTGGCTTTGACGATCTCACGATGTCGCTGGCTTTTCTGCCGGATCTGAAGACCGAATCGACGATCCCCTCCGGATTGCCGGTGTTTTATCAACATAAAGCCGATACGCGCGCGAAGGCCATTGAGGGCTACACGCCCCGGGATTACCTGACCCACTGGCTGAGCCAATGGGTGCGCGATTACGGTGTCGATGGATTTCGTGTCGACACGGCGAAACACGTCGAACTTCCGGCCTGGCAACAGTTAAAAACGCAGGCCAGCGCGGCGCTGGTGGAATGGAAAAAAGCCAACCCGGACAAAGCGCTCGATGATAAGCCGTTCTGGATGACCGGCGAGGCCTGGGGCCACGGCGTGATGCAGAGCGATTACTATCGCCACGGTTTTGACGCAATGATCAACTTTGACTATCAGGAGCAGGCCGCAAAAACCGTCGATTGCCTGTCTGGTATGGATCTCACCTGGCAACAAATGGCGGAAAAATTACAGGGTTTTAATGTGCTGAGTTACCTCTCTTCGCACGATACTCGCCTGTTCCGCGAAGGTGGTGATAAAGCGGCTGAGTTGCTGCTGTTAGCCCCCGGCGCCGTTCAAATATTCTATGGCGATGAATCCTCGCGGCCTTTCGGCCCTACCGGTTCCGATCCGCTACAGGGCACGCGTTCAGATATGAACTGGCAGGATGTCAGCGGTAAAGTAGCCGGCAATGTCGCCCACTGGCAGCGCCTCGGTCAGTTCAGAGCCAGACATCCGGCTATCGGCGCGGGCCGACAAACCACGCTCTCGCTCAAACAAGGGTACGGCTTTGTGCGCCAGCACGGCGACGACACCGTGATGGTCGTCTGGGCGGGTCAGCGTTAACGTGAACCGGCGTCTGAGGGCTGAAGTCCTTCAGACGCCGCAAAATAAAATACCACTTTTACATAAATTATAAGCATAAAACTTCAAAACCCTTGTTTCCGCTCGATTTGCACCCTGCCAGTGCTAGCGTTAAGGTAACTCACTTCGACTCAGCGTTTGACAGACCATCCGTTATGACATTTTCACTTTTTGGCGACAAATTCACCCGCCATTCAGGCATTACCCGCCTGATGGAGGACCTCAACGACGGTTTACGCACCCCAGGCGCAATCATGCTGGGTGGCGGAAATCCGGCACAAATCCCGGCGATGCAGGATTACTTCCATACGCTCCTGACGGAGATGCTGGAAAACGGCAAACTCACTGATGCGCTTTGCAATTATGACGGTCCGCAGGGGAAAACCGATCTGCTGACCGCACTCGCTTCGCTACTGCGTGAGAATCTGGGTTGGGATATCGAACCACAGAATATTGCGCTAACAAACGGCAGTCAGAGCGCATTTTTCTACTTGTTTAATCTTTTTGCCGGCCGTCGCGCCGACGGGACCACCAAAAAGGTGTTGTTCCCTCTCGCGCCGGAATACATCGGCTATGCGGATTCCGGGCTGGAGGAGGATCTGTTCGTCTCAGCGCGACCGAATATTGAGCTGTTGCCAGAGGGCCAGTTCAAGTATCACGTTGACTTCGAACATCTGCACATTGGTGAAGAGACCGGGATGATCTGCGTCTCCCGACCAACCAATCCGACGGGCAACGTCATTACAGATGAAGAGCTGATAAAACTCGACACGCTTGCCAACCAGCACGATATTCCGTTGGTGATTGATAATGCCTATGGCGTGCCGTTCCCGAGTATTATTTTTAGCGAAGCGCGTCCGCTGTGGAATCCCAACATTGTGCTGTGCATGAGCCTCTCCAAGCTGGGACTGCCTGGCTCGCGCTGCGGTATCATCATCGCCAATGAAAAAATCATCACGGCTATCGCCAATATGAACGGCATCATCAGCCTCGCCCCTGGCGGGATTGGCCCGGCGATGATGTGCGAGATGATTAAGCGTAATGACCTGATGCGACTATCAGAAACGGTTATCAAGCCGTTCTACTTACAGCGCGTTCAGCAGACCATTGCGATCATCCGCCGCTATTTACCTGAAAGTCGCTGCTTAATTCACAAACCTGAAGGGGCGATTTTCCTCTGGCTGTGGTTCCAGGATCTGCCCATCACCACCGAGTTGCTCTACCAGCGCCTGAAAGCGCGCGGTGTGCTGATGGTTCCGGGACATTACTTCTTCCCGGGACTCGATAAGCCCTGGCCGCACACGCACCAGTGTATGCGCATGAACTATGTTCCCGATCCGGAGAAAATTGAAGCTGGGGTGAAAATTCTGGCTGAAGAAGTAGAACGCGCCTGGACGGAAAATCAGTAACGCGGTCCCGGCCCAACCAGGCCGGGTGACGCGCTTATAAAGGCTGAGCGTGTAGGCGCTGACGTTGCACGCTCGCCGCATCCAGACAGTTCAATGCCCCCGTCGGACAAGCCTCCACACAGGCAGGTCCCGTATCACGATGCCAACAGAGATCGCATTTCACCGCCTGAACCTGTGAGGTTTGCGCAACGACGTTCATTGCGCCGAACGGGCAAGCCAGCATGCAGCTTTTACAGCCGATACAGCGCGCCTGTTCAACAAAAATGTGTCCGCGATCGCGACGAATGGCCTGTGTCGGGCAGACATTGGCGCACGGCGCATCTTCACACTGGTGGCAGGCAACGGCGGTGGTAAAGGTATTTTCCTTAATAACCCGGATGCGTGAGACAAAGTGCCCTGCTGACACCGCGGCACAGTCCTGATTCTCCTGATGCGAAACCACGCATGCGACTTCGCAGGTACGACAACCAATACACTTTGCCGCATCCGCCATGATAAACCGGTTCATTGCTCCCTCCCCCCGCCGTAAAACCACAGAGTGCCAGAGAGAATGGCGCGGCTGCCTTGATCAAACAAGGGAAATGGTCGAATTTTGTCAGATGCCTGAAACGTTCAGGGAATTCGCCTTATACTGGCGCCCCACTTTCTGCCTGACGTATAAAAAAAACCCTGGGCGTTGACGTCCAGGGGTAATAATCCGCAGGCGACATCACGCTACGGAATAAGCTGGCACCCGATTGAGTGATATCTATATTTGATAATCTGCCTCATCGACCACACTGTAGAGCGGTTGAATATTATCCAGTGCCAGTATGTATCCACTTCCTTTTACGCTGACGATGGAATGCTGGGGTAATCCCAGCAAATATAATTTATTGTTGAGATTTTTTACCATCGTGGACAAACGCTGTGTGGAAGCACTTAATTCATTTTTTTCCCAGACGTTGACGAGTAACTCATCTTTTGAAACATAATGGGTCCGGGCGTTCAGTAAAAGATAAACAAACAAGCGTAACATCGTGTGGTTAAAAAACACGCCACCAAATGCAATTACACTGTCCATTTTATTTACCGGAAGCCTGAAAATTCTCGACTCATTGATGTCAAAAAATATTTCCCGACCTATCATAAATCCATGTAACTGGTATTCCATCATTACATACTCACGTTTTACTGAACTATCGATAGCTAAACATGTGTAAGTCCTTGTAGATATTGTCTTACGCAAGTTTAAAAAAAATAGAGTTAATTTCAATAGATACCTGAAGCGATCATTTTAATCGCGCTGCAGGCAAAGTGTAGACTGAATATCTGAAGGATAAATCCAGGCGCTGTTAAATAATATCTAAAAACAAATTATCAGTGCGTTACTCTATTTCAGTGCGAATATTCGACAGTGCAAGTTAAACGGGCATATTTATCACAAACTACAGATTAATATGCTGCATGGATCAACTATGCTTTATGGAGAGGGAACGTGAATCCCGGCAACAGGCCGTTCCGGGACAATAACTATTACAGTGTAGTTCTCTTATCAAAATAGCGGTAGAAATATGCCGAATGGCGGCAGACCTGTGGATTGAATCAATCCCAGGCCGGGGCAATGGCCGCCACCCGGCAAGTCGTCTCACATCTTTAGAAGCGCCAGCTCACGCCTGACACGAAGGTGAAACTGTCGTCGCGGTCAATCATCGGACTGTCTTTAATTTCATCCGGCAGCGCGCTGTAAGCTGCGCTCGCCATCAGAACGATATTGTCGGTGACGGGGTATTTTGCGGTCAGACTGACGTAAGGAACCCAACTGTCCTGCGCGGAATAACGGTCTAAACCGCTGCGGCGGGATTCGCTGCCTGACACACCATAATAGTAGTCGTTGAAGTTTTCATCGTAGTAGAGCACGCCGACGGACGGGATCAGAGAAAGTTGGCCGACTGGAATTTTGCGGAACAGAGATAATTCCCCTATCCAGCCATTGCTGTTATCCAGGACATCGGCAGCCGCAGAAACCTTCACGCTGCCCCAATTCTCGTGGTGATACCATGCCGCGCCCGCCATCATCGTACTATCACGCTTGTCGAGCTTTTTCATGGCGTGGTCGTCGTTATCGGAAGGATCAAATTCCAACGGCATCCAGGAAGCGGTCAGGCTGAATTCATTTTGTTCACTTTTAGACAAAATGTAGCCCAGCGTGGTCTGGCGGACATAGAATGATTCACCTTCATAACTAATGAGGGGAATGACATGGGTATTTTCATTATACCCGCGATAGGGAGATTCATTATATACCGCCCCCGCACCAATGGATAATTCTGAAGCCGATGCACTGGCGATAAAGGATAAAGAAAATAATGCCACTATATTTCGTTTAATTAACATGCCCGACATTCCATTTTAAATAAGCCACAAAGCGTCGGAAATAATAATGCTTACAAATTCTTCGGTGCAAGGCACATATTTATATAGTAATATATAAAAACTTATATATATTGGGCTGCTGTGATGAATAAATTACAACTCAAGCACCGGGAATTAAAGATCATCTCGGTAATAGCTGCCAGTGAAAACATCAGTCATGCCGCTACCATTCTTGGCATCGCGCAGGCCAATGTCAGCAAGTATCTTGCTGATTTTGAATCAAAAGTTGGTCTTAAGGTCTTTGACAGGACAACCCGGCAACTGACCCTGACGCCTTTTGGCGCGGCGCTTCTACCCTACATTAATGACATGCTCGACAGAAACGAGCAGCTTAACCATTTCATTGCTGATTATAAGCACGAAAAGCGGGGGCGGGTAACGGTGTACGCGCCGACAGGCATCGTCGCATACTTGTCAAAAAAGGTTATCGCCAGAATTAAAGACATTGGCGACATCTCTCTGTCGTTGAAAACCTGCAACCTCGAGCCAAAAGCTTTTTACGAAGGCGTCGAATTTCCTGACGACTGTGACGTGTTAATCACCTACGCCCACCCGAAAGATGAATCACTGGTCGCCAGTTTTATTACTCAATACGCGGTAACGGCTTTTGCCAGTCGCTCCTATCTGGATAAGCATCCGCTGAGCCACCCGGAAGACCTGGAGCACCATTCCTGCATCCTGATCGATTCCATGATGATTGATGATGCCAACATCTGGCGCTTCAACAACGCCGGCAGTAAAGAGATGCGGGATTATCGTGTGACGGGGAACTACGTTTGTGACAATACGCAGTCGGCGCTGGAACTGGCGCGTAACCATCTGGGTATTGTGTTTGCGCCAAACGAAAGTGTGCAAAACGACCTGAAGGCCGGGACGTTAGTCCCCTGTTTTTCAGAGCAGCACGAGTGGTGGCTGGACCTGGTTGCGATCTTCCGCAAGCGGGAGTACCAGCCCTGGCGAGTGCAGTATGTACTTGATGAGATGCTGCGTGAAATCCGCAACCAACTTGCTCAGGCGCACTTATTGCGGCCCGAGCAAACATCCGTCAGCGACAATTAATGGTCGAGATAGAGGTAATGTACCCAACTTGTCATGCGTAACAGCACCTTACGCATGACAGAGACATGGCTGAAATGGTCAGAGTAGACCGCTACCTGCGCATAGATCCCATCCGGTAGCGCGCTTAAATCAGCATGTTCGTTCAACTCGATCGTCGCAATAACGCCTTCCGATCCCGGCACCGTATTCAACGACTGCAACGTTCCGCCTGGCTGGTACGTCCCGCCAGGTACCGCCGGGCTGATGGCGGCCAACTTACCGCTGAATACCTTGCCCGGCAAGGCATTGAATACCACTTCCGCTTCATCGCCGGGTTCCAGTCGCAGCAGTGAATTCTGGCGGAATTGCGCGACAATTTGTCGCTTCTGAGCAGGAATAAATACCATCACCGGGCGCAGAGGCAACGAGGCCGCATAGGTTCCCGGGCGAATCAGCACCTGGGTTACATAGCCATCGCTCGGCGCGCGAACGATGGTCTGTTCAAGGTTGTATTCCGCCTCGGCCAACTGCGCTTTCAGGCTGGCGATTTGCGAGTGCTCTCCCAACACCAGGCTGTCTAACTGGCTTTGAATCTGCTGTTGCTCCGCCGTTGACGATTTCACCGAGGCCTCTTGTGCCAGGTAGTTCTGCCGTGCGACATCAATATCGCGCTCAGAAAACGGATTCACCTTCGCCTGACTCCCCTGCGCATAGCGTTGATACTCTTTCGCAAACTTGTCCCGCGTGGCTTTTGCCTGCTGTGTATTGGCGGCCATTTCATCCAGTTCAGCACCTAACGCATGCTGCTTATGCTGTGCCGTCACAATATCCGCTAACAGACGATCCACCCGGGCCTGATAACGCGTGGGATCAAGCCTGAACAGCACTTCACCTTTTTTTATCAGCGTATTTTTCTTGTCCGTCACGTCAATCACCACGCCTGTGACCTGCGGAACAACAGGAATAGACACCACCGCTTTTTGCGCTTTAAACGTATAAGGGTGGTTATAATTCATTAATAAGATTAAGCCGCTGACAATAAATATCCCACCCAGTGCCGCCGTCGGGATCGTCCATTTATTAGCGGGAATTTTGAAGATCTTAAAAATCGCCCATGCTAAAGCCACATAGGTCAGAATAATCAGTAAATCCATAATTAATACCCGGCAGTGGAGGATTTCAGGTCAGCCAGCTGTTTTTCCAGACTGGTAATACGTTCCTGGAGTTGCACAACGCCAGTCTCAGGGCCTTGCATTCCCCACCCGCGCTCCGGGCGATAGAGCGTTGCCCAAATCCACAAGAAAGGCCAGATAACATGTAAAGTAAACAAACTTACCCACCCCGCGACATGAATGGCATCGGCATGAGGATGATTGCGCTTTTTCGCAATTAAATAGGGAATATCATGTAAAATAATAATCCCATAAAAAATGACCAGGAATACAAAAATCAGCACCCCAAGTGCAAAATAGTCGAGAAACATATTCCCCCCCAGAGAATATAATAAAAAAGAGTTTAAGAATGATAGTGGAATGACCAGATGCCATGCAATTCTCATATTTATATATCGACATATGGTTTTTTATATACTGTACTTTTTTTAGTGTATTGTTTTTTATGCAAGTCGCAGTTTATTATGTTTTAACACCAGGACAACAGGAACAAAAATGAACAACACGGAAGCCTCATCCACCGTCAGCCTCAAGCGTATCAAAGCGGCCATCATCTACCGTTTATTACTCATTGGTTTGGGTATCCCGATGATATCCTTCAGTTTTGTTTGCGGTGTTCTGAGTCTCTTTGGTTTCGACCTGGTGAAATGGAACGATCAACCCGTACACGGTTTGCTGGCTATTCCTGCCGCGCTGTTCAGCGGTGTGTTTATCACGGTACTGTTCACCGTTTTCATCGGGTCGATTGCTTGTCTGGGACTGTGGGTCTACAGCCGTTTCCGTCCGTTACAGGTTAAGGTGATAGATTAATCGTTATGCCCGACAAGCAAAGCGCCATCGGGCATAACGCCGTCAGTTAAAAAAGTCCCAGCGGTTTATCGGAGTAGCTCACCAGCAAACATTTCGTCTGCTGATAGTGTTCCAGCATCATTTTGTGGGTTTCGCGTCCGATCCCCGACTGCTTATAGCCGCCAAAGGCCGCGTGGGCCGGATAAGCATGGTAGCAGTTGGTCCATACGCGTCCTGCCTGAATGCCGCGTCCCATTTTATACGCCAGATTGCCGTTACGGCTCCAGACGCCTGCACCAAGACCGTACTGGGTATCGTTAGCTAACTCCAGCGCCTCGTCCATGGTTTTGAACGTTGTTACCGCCAGTACCGGGCCAAAGATCTCCTCCTGGAACACGCGCATATTGTTCTTGCCAAACAGGATGGTCGGTTCGAGGTAATAGCCGTCTTTCAGCTCACCTTCAAGCTGCTTACGCCGCCCGCCGGTCAGGACATCCGCTCCCTCTTTCTTGCCGATATCGATGTAATTCAGGATGGTTTCCATCTGCCCATGAGAGACCTGCGCCCCCATTTGCGTCACGCTATCCAACGGGTTACCGCTGCGGATGCTTTCTACGCGGCGAATGGCGCGCTCCATAAAGCGTTCATAGATGGATTCCTGCACCAGTGCGCGACTCGGACAGGTGCAGACCTCCCCCTGGTTAAAGGCAAAGAGCGCAAAGCCTTCCAGCGCCTTATCGAAGAAGGCATCTTCTTCGTCCATCACATCGGCGAAGAAAATGTTTGGCGACTTCCCGCCCAACTCCAGGGTGACCGGGATGATATTCTGCGTGGCGTACTGCATGATCTGCTGCCCGACTTCCGTCGAGCCAGTGAAGGCCACTTTGGCAATGCGTTTCGAGGTCGCCAGATACTCACCAATCTCACCGCCAGCGCCGTTCACTACGTTCACCACGCCGGGTGGAAGGAGATCGCCAATCACTTCCATCAGCAGTAAAACGGACAGCGGCGTCAGACGCGCGGGCTTAAGCACCACGCAGTTTCCTGCCGCCAGCGCGGGTGCCATCTTCCAGCTCGCCATCAATAAGGGGAAGTTCCACGGGATAATTTGCCCGACCACACCGAGCGGTTCGTGGAAATGATAAGCCACAGTATCGCTATCCACTTCACTGATCCCGCCCTCCTGGGCGCGAATACAGGAGGCGAAATAGCGGAAGTGGTCGATCGCCAGCGGAACATCCGCCGCGCAGGTCTCACGGATCGGTTTACCGTTATCCCAGGTTTCCGCCGTCGCCAGCAGTTCGAGGTTCTGCTCCATACGGTCAGCAATCTTGAACAGAATCGCCGCCCGATCCTGAACAGAAGTATGCGCCCACTTGTCTTTCACCTTGTGAGCCGCGTCGAGCGCCAGGTCAATGTCCCTTTTACCGGAAGAAGCCACTTCGCATAACAGTTGCCCGGTAACGGGCGTCAGGTTCTGGTAATACTCGCCATCACTCGGGGCAACCCAGCCGCCACCGATAAAGTTGTCGTAACGGGCCTTTAACTTCAGGGGAAAACCATACTCGCCGGGTTGAATACGGGGGGGATTATTGGTCATGATCGTCTCCTTGCTACAGGGGTATAACAAGGGTAGTCGCCGCTGGCGATTTTTTCGCCAGGGTGTGATAGCTTTACGACTGTGGTCACGTTATCCGGCCTGCAAATCCAACCCGATCGGCAAGCCAGATAATCAGCTAAACGAATTACATCGCCGCGTGATAGATAGCCATGATTTCGTCATGTGTGGCCTGGATTGGGTTGGTCAGACCGCAGGCATCTTTCAGCGCATTGGTCGCCAACATCGGGATATCCTCTTCTTTCACGCCCAGGTCGCGCAGGCCTGCCGGGATATTGACCTGCCGCGCCAGCGCGCGGATCGCATCGATACAGGCTTTAGCACCTTCGGCGTCGGTCATCCCCGCGACATGCACGCCCATTGCTGCCGCGCAGTCACGCAGACGCGCCGCGACCACCTGACTGTTGAACACCTGAACGTGCGGCAGCAGAACGGCATTACACACGCCGTGCGGCAGGTCATAGAAACCGCCTAACTGGTGCGCCATTGCGTGGACGTAGCCTAATGACGCGTTATTGAAAGCCATACCCGCCAGGAACTGCGCATAGGCCATCGCTTCACGCGCATGCACATTGCCGCCCGATTCCACGGCGATGCTCAGATTGTCAGAAATCATGGTCATCGCCTTCAGCGCGCAGGCATCGGTGATCGGCGTGGCGGCCACCGAGACATACGCTTCGATAGCATGGGTCAGTGCATCCATGCCGGTCGCCGCCGTTAACGATTTCGGCATGCCGATCATCAGCAAAGCGTCATTCACCGACAGCAACGGCGTGACGTGTTTATCCACTATCGCCATTTTGATGTGACGATCGACGTCAGTGATAATGCAGAACCGCGTCATTTCAGACGCAGTCCCTGCCGTGGTGTTAATTGCAATCATCGGCAACTGCGGCTTTGCCGAACGATCAACACCTTCATAATCACGAATATCTCCCCCATTCGCGGCCACCAGCGCAATCCCTTTGGCGCAATCATGCGGGGAACCGCCGCCCAACGAAATAACGCTGTCGCAGTCATTTTCTTTCAGGATCTTCAGGCCGTCGGCGACGTTTATTGTCGTCGGATTAGGATGTGTACCATCAAAAATGACGCTGAAAATATCGTGTTCCTGCAATGACTTTTGAATATCACCCGCCATGCCTAACTGCGTCAGCACGCTGTCCGTAACAATTAGCGTCCGGCGAAAGCCATATTCCGCCATTGTATTCATTGCATCTCTTAATAAATCAGACCCTATTATATTCACCGAAGGAATATAAAATATTGAAGCGGCCATATGATCAATCCTTAATAATTTTAGTAGGGATTGCAGCATACGAACGAATTTCAGGAGAAAATATGATCGCAGTAGTTATTTATTTAATGAAAAAATAAAAGAGCACATTAGGCTACAAATTAATGGGCTCTTTTCGTTTCAAACTATTTATTGTATCAATTCATTTTTATTTTAATAAATTGCATTATCCTTTTGCCGGAAATAATAATGCATCACGTAATAGATGATCATTTCCACGGCGACGAGTAAAGCCAATCCGGTCAAAGTATTCCAGTATTTGAATCGCCAGTTTTCGTCCTACGCCCAATCGATCGCGAAAATCTGCTGCGCAGGTTGAGCCTTTCTCCAGATCCAGTTCGCGGATCATGCTGGCGAAAGCCACAATGCGATCGTTACGGTAGTAACGATCTTTTACGATCGCCGTAATCATCCCCTGCTGCGCTGCCTGTCGCAACACCAGACGCATTGTTTGCTCATCGGTGGCGGTTTCGCGGGCGAGATCGCGGACCCACCAGGGTTCGTCACCAAATAACGGCGCGGTCTTAAGCCAGATAGTCTGCTGTTCGTCAGTAAATCCGGCCTTGTGATCCGGCAGATGCAGCCAGCCGTGGTGGCTGTGAATATCGCCGCTGTCGCGCATTTGCTCAATCAACAACAGCACCAGCGCTTCATCTTCCATCGGCAGCGCCATGCGGCGCAGGCGTTCACGCCCCGGGCCTGGCTCATCACGATGCTGTTCATGGTAAGTCGCCAGCGTGTCGAGAATTTTGCGCTGCCAGCGCGCGGCGACCGCCGCATTCAGCAGGCTGTAACCCGCCTGAATAAAACCATGCTGGTGAATGAGTGAGCGCATGCCGTCGCCATTCAACTGGCGCGCCCACGCAAAGTCAGGCAAATTTACCGCCCCACGTTGCAGATGCACAGCCAGTGCGGCACTGTCATCTTTCGCCGCCGCCAGTGATGCCAGCCATTGCAGATACTCCGGTTTACGTTTACCGCGACGTGGCGGATTAAGCGCAACCACCCGCGCTCCGGCAAGCGTCGCGCGCGCGGAGATATCACGCAGCACCAGGCGGTCGTTATCAGCCAACAACAGCGGTGCATCAAACACCAGTTCCGCCAGATTATCTTCCAGCAGCGATACGCGCCCGGTCACATGGCTGGCTGCATGGTGAATATGTAGCGGCTGCCACTGCGTAAGCGGAACGTGGCTTTCCAGCGCCACAATCACCCGCGTAAACGGTTCAGGCGGGGCGTCTGAAAGCAACCAGTCACCCCGGTTAAGCTGTTCTTTTTCGGCATCGCCGACGATATTTAACGCAATGCGCTGCCCGGCATGGGCATGCTCGCTCGCCTGGTTTTGCGCATGAATCCCGCGCACACGCACAGACGTATTCACGCCAGTCAGCCACAACGTATCCCCGACGTTCACTTCACCGCTCAGCGCGGTGCCGGTCACCACCAACCCGGCACCTTTTACGGTAAAGGCGCGGTCGATAGCCAGGCGGAACGTCTGATCCCGGGCGTGTTCGCGGGCGGGCAATTGCTGCAAATGTTCGCGCAACGCGTCAATTCCACGGCCTTCATTAGCGGCCGTCACAAATAACGTCGCCTGGGCAAAGCCATACTCGCGCAGAACTTCCTGCACCTGCTGTTGAACCTCCTGCACCCGCGTGTCATCCACGCGGTCGGCTTTGGTCAACGCCACTGTCAGCGTTGGATTCCCCGTCAGTTGCAGAATCGCCAGGTGTTCACGCGTTTGCGCCATCACGCCATCGTCGCAGGCCACCACCAGCAAGGCATGATCGATACCGCCCACGCCCGCCAGCATGTTTGAGAGAAATTTCTCGTGACCGGGGACATCAATAAAACCCAGCACGCGCCCGTCCGGCTGCGGCCAGTAGGCATAGCCCAGGTCAATGGTCATTCCGCGCTTTTTCTCTTCCGGCAGGCGGTCGGCATTTACGCCGGTAATGGCCTGTAGCAGCGTCGTTTTCCCATGGTCGACATGTCCGGCGGTCGCAATAATCATTTCAACAACATCTCCATAAACCGGGTTTCATCTTCAAGACAACGTAAATCCAGCCACAGGCGACCTTCGTAAATCCGACCGATGACCGGAACCGGCAACTCACGCCAGCGGGTCGCCAGGGCTTCAAGACGGCTTCCGCGACCGTCGTGCGGTGTAAAGGTTAATGCCGCGCTGGGGAGCCTATCAACCGGTAAAGAACCGCTGCCGATTTGCGACAGGCAGGGCAACACCTTTACCGCAAACTCGGCGTCGTAGTGCGCGGCTAACGGCGCCAGAAGCCGCTCCGCCTGAGCCAGAATCGCGTCTTTGCTTCGGGTTAACAGACGCAACGTCGGCAGTCTCTCGGCCAGCGCTTCCGGGTGCAGATACAGACGCAACGTCGCTTCCAGTGCCGCAAGGGTCATTTTATCCGCTCGCAGCGCGCGCTTAAGCGGATGACTCTGCAATCGTGCAATCATCTCTTTCTTACCAACGATGATCCCGGCCTGCGGACCGCCCAACAGCTTGTCGCCCGAGAAGCTCACCAGGCTAACGCCCGCAGCAATCAACTGCTGCGGCATCGGCTCTTTCGGCAGACCGTACTGACTCAAATCGACCAGCGAGCCGCTGCCAAGATCGGCCACGACCGGAATATCCAGCGTCTGGCCGATTTGGGCCAGTTCCGTTTCATCAACCGTGTGGGTGAAGCCTTCGATGCTGTAATTACTGGTATGCACCTTCATCAGCAGCGCGGTGTTTTCATTCACCGCTTGACGATAGTCGTCGGCATGCGTCCGGTTGGTGGTTCCGACTTCATGCAGCGTGCAACCCGCCTGACGCATCACATCCGGGATACGAAACGCGCCGCCAATCTCCACCAGCTCACCGCGTGAGACCACCACCTCTTTACCGGCGGCGGAGGCCGCCAGCATCAGCAGCACCGCCGCCGCGTTGTTATTTACAATACAGGCATCTTCCGCACCGGTGATGCGGCACAGCAATTCTGCCAGCGCGCGGTCGCGATGCCCGCGTCCCGCACCGTCCAGGTCATACTCCAGCGTTACCGCCGAGCGCATGGCCTGTGCGACAGCCGCAACGGCCTCTTCGGCCTGTAAGGCGCGTCCCAGATTCGTGTGCAACACCGTGCCCGTCAGGTTAATCACCGGACGCAGCGCACTCTGGGCCTCTTTTTCCAGCCGGAAATTCACTTCCTGCGCCCAGTCTTCGCACCACGCAGGCAACGCGTGCGTATCGCGGATCACTTCTCTCGCTTCATCAAGCAGTTGGCGGAGCAGGTCAACAACACGGGTATGTCCGTGAGTCTCACGGAGGGTAAGAAATTCACTTTCACGCAATAAGCGATCAATGGCGGGGAGCTGACTGTAGAGCGAACGCGTTTCGGTCGTCATGAAAAGGCCTGGCTGTTGGTGGCCCTCTCCACAACGGAGAGGGATATCGACATAGAAGGGATTGTAACGTGAGATTGCTCAGACGGACATAATACGCATCAAGCCTTTAGCGAATAGGCTTCAAGTCTTTGGCGGTTCAGTTCGGGCAAAACTTTCGCGCTGGAACAGCGTCTCCACCAGCTTGACCAGGTGGGGTCTGCTCACGCACCAGCCCGGTGAGACGCGGCGGAAATTGAGATAGCCCACCGCGCAGGCGATAGCGATAGTTGCCAGATTGACCGTGTCAGGTTTAATCGTCCCGTCCACCAGATACCCTTCCAGCGCATCCAGACTGCGGTTAATTTTCTCGCGCTGGCGCAACAGTTCGGTTTCCGATTGCTGCGCGGCAGGACGCGCCTGTTCTCGCACCGACACCAGACCGGCATCCATTACGCCATCGGCCAGCGCCTCAAGTTGTCGGACTCTCAGCGAGGCCAGCGAGTCGCGAGGCAGCATTGCTGGCGCAATATCCAGCAGTTCAATGTATTCCGCGATAATCGGCGAATCGAACCAGTACTCTCCATCGTCAGTCACCAGCGCCGGGACTTTTCCTAGCGGGTTGTACTGCGCGACACCGTTTTCCGCGTTATAGGGCAGTTCATTAACAAATTCGAAAGTGATGCCTTTTTCCAGCAGCAGGATCGAAATTTTACGTACAAACGGGCTGGTGTAGCTACCAATGAGTTTCATGATCGGTCCTTTTCGCCAACACAAAACAATGAGTATGGCTCACGCAGCGGGAAAAGGCAGGTGACAGAGTTCTCAATGATCCAAATAAAGGTAGTGCATCCAACTGGTCATGCGCAGCAACACCTTGCGCATCACTGAAACATGGGCGAAATGGTCGGAATAGACCGCCACCTGTGCGTAGATGCCGTCGGGTAACGCATCCACATCGGCATTCGGATCCAGTTCAATCGTCGCCAGGACGCCATCGGTCCCGGGTACCACCGTCAGGGATTGTAGTGCGCCCTGAGCCTGATACGAACCGCCCGGTACCACGGGCAGTATGCTGGTCAATTTGCCGTGAAAAACCTGACCTGGCAGCGCGTTAAACACCACCTCCGCGTCATCGCCAGGTTCAAGGCGAAGCAGCGAGTTTTGCCGGAACTGAGCGACAATTTGCCGTTTTTGTTCAGGGATAAAGACCATCACCGGACGCAATGGCAGCGCAGCGGCGTAAGTACCGGGCCGGATCAGCACCTGGGTAACGTAGCCGTTGCTGGGGGCACGAATAATGGTCTGATCAAGATTGTATTTGGCCTCTGTCAGTTGCGCCCGCAGGCTGACAATCTGCGACTGTTCGCCGTTGACCATGCTGTCCAGTTGGCTTTGGATTTGCGCCTGCTCAGCCACAGAACCTTTTACCAGCGCATCCTGCGCCAGATAGTTTTGCCGCGCCGTATCAATATCGCTTTCCGAGAAGGGGTTCACCCGAGCCTGACTGCCTTTCAGGTAACGCTGATAATCTTTATACAACCGATCGCGCTCGGCAGAAACGCGCGTTGTATTGGCCTGCGCTTCTGCCAGTTGGGCTTTAAGCGTCTGGATATTGTGCGTTGCGGTGACCAGATCGGCCTGTAGCCTGTCCACGCGCGCCTGATAGCGAACAGGGTCGAGTTTAAACAGCACTTCCCCCTTTTTAATCAGCTGGTTATTTCTCTCGGTAACCTCGCTGACAACCCCGGTCACCTGCGGCGTAATGGGAATGGAAATCACGGCTTTTTGCGCAGTAAAAGTGTACGGGTGGTTATAATTCATTAACAGGATCAGACCGCTTACCAGAAATACGCCGCCTAATGCCGCCGTTGCCAGAGTCCATTGATTTACCGGAATACGAAATAGCTTGAAGACCGCCCACGCCAGCGCCACATAGGTTAATACAATCAACAGATCCATGGTCAGATCTCCGGAAACGTCGTCTCATCAGCCGTTTGAACCCCGGCCAGTTTTTTTTCGAGTTGCGTAATACGTGCGGATAACGCCGCGATTTCCGGATCGGTCTCCTGTCCTGCAGGCGTAGCATGAGACTGCATGCCCCAACCGCGTTCTGGCTGGTAGAGAGTTGCCCAAATCCACAAAAACGGCCAGATCACATGGAGCGTAAACAAACTCACCCAGCCTGCGGTATGAATAGCATCGGCATGCGGGTGGTTGCGTTTCTTCGCAATTAAATAGGGAATGTCATGAATGGCAATAACGCCGTAAAAGATCACCAGAAAGACAAAGATCAGCACACCCAACGCGAAATAATTTAGAAACATATCTGCCCCGGCTTCACGCTAATCAGAATGTTAATTGCAGGCAGCCGAAAGCAAATTGGCTGATGATTTGAACATAATTCGAGTTCTGCATTTTCGCCATCACGCCAAAGACTATTTTTCACACTGAATGGTTACTTAATGACATCCGGCGATGTCACGGCGAGAAGAATCTGCTCAGGATCACATTGGGGCAAAGCCAGACGAAAGTTTCTTGTGATTAAGATCACAAACATTCAACAAATCGTCGAAGATAAAACGTGATGTTCATCACAAATTAATGTCAACAATGGGTTAAAACTGAGGTTTGTTGTTTTTATACACAACCATTTTGTGATTCACATCACATCAATTACCTCCCTACCCCCTATATTTATGTGACATATATCACACCAAAGACCGTTGACTGGACAGTTTACCGATTCAGTGCCAGATTTCGCAGTATCTACAGGGTCCGGCTACCTCTGCCGCTACATTAACAAAACCTCGGGCTTTCAGCCTGCGCGTCAGCAAACACATAAGAAGGGGTGTTTTTATGTCATCCGATATTAAGATCAAGGTGCAAAGCTTTGGTCGATTCCTCAGCAATATGGTGATGCCAAATATCGGCGCGTTTATCGCGTGGGGTATTATCACCGCACTATTTATTCCGACAGGGTGGTTGCCAAACGAAACGCTGGCGAAGCTGGTCGGCCCAATGATCACCTATCTCCTGCCGCTGCTGATCGGTTTCACCGGCGGTAGACTGGTGGGCGGCGATCGTGGCGGCGTGGTGGGTGCAATCACCACCATGGGCGTTATCGTCGGCGCAGACATGCCGATGTTCCTCGGCGCGATGATCGCCGGTCCGCTGGGCGGCTGGGCAATCAAACATTTCGATAGCTGGGTAGACGGTAAGATCAAATCCGGTTTTGAGATGCTGGTGAATAACTTCTCCGCTGGCATCATCGGTATGATCCTCGCCATTCTGGCATTCCTCGGCATTGGTCCGGCGGTTGAAGTTCTGTCAAAAATACTGGCAGCGGGCGTTAACTTCATGGTTGTCCATGAGATGCTGCCGCTGGCGTCTATCTTCGTTGAACCGGCGAAAATCCTGTTCCTGAACAACGCCATCAACCACGGTATTTTCTCACCGCTGGGTATTCAGCAGTCTCATGAGATGGGTAAATCCATCTTCTTCCTGATTGAAGCCAACCCGGGTCCGGGGATGGGCGTTCTGCTGGCGTACATGTTCTTTGGTCGCGGTAGTGCTAAACAGTCTGCGGGCGGTGCGGCAATCATCCACTTCCTGGGTGGTATCCACGAAATTTACTTCCCGTATGTGCTGATGAACCCGCGTCTGATCCTCGCCGTTATCCTCGGCGGTATGACTGGCGTGTTCACGCTGACTATCCTGAACGGTGGTCTGGTTTCTCCGGCTTCTCCGGGTTCTATCCTGGCCGTGCTGGCGATGACGCCAAAAGGGGCTTACTTCGCTAACATCGCGGCAATCTGTGCGGCAATGGCGGTCTCCTTCGTTATCTCTGCCATTCTGCTGAAAACCAGCAAAGTGAAAGAAGATGACGATATTGAAGCCGCGACCCGTCGTATGCAGGACATGAAGTCAGAATCCAAAGGCGGTACTCCACTGTCAGCTGGCGATGTCACCAACGACCTGAGCCACGTACGTAAAATCATCGTTGCCTGTGATGCCGGTATGGGTTCCAGCGCAATGGGTGCCGGCGTACTGCGTAAGAAAGTGCAGGATGCGGGTCTGAGCCAGATCTCTGTCACCAACAGCGCAATTAACAACCTGCCGCCGGATGTTGACCTGGTCATCACCCACCGCGATCTGACCGAACGCGCGATGCGTCAGGTCCCGCAGGCGCAGCATATTTCGCTGACTAACTTCCTCGACAGCGGCCTGTATTCAAGCCTGACCGAACGTCTGGTTGCCGCTCAGCGCCACACTGACAACGAAGTCAAAGTCCGCGACAGCCTGAAAGACAGCTTTGATGAAGGGGAAAACAACCTGTTCAAACTGAGCGCGGAGAACATCTTCCTCGGCCGCACAGCAGCCACCAAAGAAGAAGCGATTCTTTTTGCTGGTGAACAACTGGTGAAAGGCGGTTACGTTGAGCCGGAATACGTACAAGCGATGCTGGATCGCGAAAAACTGACCCCAACCTATCTGGGTGAGTCTATCGCAGTGCCGCACGGTACGGTTGAAGCGAAAGACCGCGTACTGAAAACCGGCGTCGTGTTCTGCCAGTATCCGCAAGGCGTTCGCTTCGGTGAAGAAGAAGACGACATCGCCCGTCTGGTGATTGGTATCGCTGCCCGTAATAACGAGCACATTCAGGTGATTACCAGCCTGACCAACGCGCTGGATGACGAATCCGTCATCGAACGCCTGGCTAATACCACCAGCGTGGATGAAGTGCTGGCGCTGCTGGCGGGTCGTAAGTAAACCCCGTAAGCCCGATGGTGCTACGCTTATCGGGCTTACAAAATCCTCTCCCTCGTGGAGAGGGTTTGGGTGAGGGCCTTCCCCCTCACCCCAGCCCTCTCGGGTAAAAACATTAATGAAGGTTAATACTATGAAAGCATTACATTTTGGCGCAGGTAATATCGGTCGTGGCTTTATCGGCAAACTGCTGGCGGACGCGGGGATACAACTGACATTCGCTGATGTAAATCAGGTCGTGCTTGACGCCCTGAATGCCCGTCATAGCTATCAGGTTCATGTCGTGGGTGAAAATGAGCAGGTGGATACCGTGACCGGCGTCAACGCGGTAAGCAGCATTGGCGATGAGGTTGTTGAGCTGATCGCGCAGGTTGACCTGGTCACCACCGCAGTGGGTCCGGTCGTGCTGGAGCGCATCGCCCCAGCCATCGCCAAAGGCCTGGTCAAACGCAAAGCGCAAGGGATCGCCACCCCGCTGAATATCATCGCCTGTGAAAACATGGTACGGGGCACCACCCAACTGAAAGGCCATGTGATGAACGCGCTGGCAGAAGACGACAAAGCCTGGGTTGAAGCCCATGTTGGTTTCGTGGATTCCGCCGTTGACCGCATCGTGCCGCCTTCTGCCTCTGCGACCCACGATCCGCTGGAAGTGACCGTCGAAACCTTCAGCGAGTGGATCGTCGACCAGACCCAGTTCAAGGGCGCGTTACCGAACATCCCAGGAATGGAATTAACTGATAACCTGATGGCATTTGTCGAACGTAAACTCTTCACGCTGAACACCGGGCATGCTATAACCGCGTACCTCGGAAAATTGACCGGTCATCAGACCATCCGTGACGCGATTCTCGACGAGAAAATCCGCGCCGTGGTCAAAGGGGCGATGGAAGAGAGCGGCGCGGTGCTGATCAAACGCTACGGTTTTGATGCCGAAAAACATGCGGCATACATTCAGAAAATCCTCGGTCGTTTTGAAAACCCGTATCTGAAAGATGACGTTGAACGTGTTGGCCGTCAGCCGCTGCGTAAACTGAGCGCGGGCGACCGTTTGATCAAGCCGCTGCTCGGTACACTGGAATACCACCTGCCGCACGCTAACCTGGTCAAAGGGATTGCTGCCGCGATGCATTTCCGTAGCGAAGACGATCCGCAGGCGCAGGAACTGGCCGCGCTGATCGCCGACAAAGGCCCACAGGCTGCGCTTGCTCAGATTTCCGGACTGGATATCAACAGTGATGTCGTTGCCGAGGCCGTTAGCACTTATAACGCAAATTAATGCTGCAGGAACTGGCGCAGGAGTCCCTGCGCCTGATTAATAGATTGTCAGATATGCAGGCAATAATGGAACAAACCCAGGCCTTTGAAAATCGTGTGCTTGAGCGTCTGAATGCTGGCAAAACCGTACGGAGCTTCCTGATCACCGCCGTGGAGTTACTTACCGAGGCGGTAAATATTCTGGTGCTTCAGGTGTTTCGCAAAGATGACTACGCAGTGAAGTACGCTGTAGAACCGTTACTCGACGGCGACGGACCGCTGGGCGATCTGTCTGTGCGCCTGAAACTGATCTACGGTCTGGGCGTGCTGAGTCGTCCTGAGTATGAAGATGCCGAACTGCTGATGGCGATGCGTGAAGAGATGAATCATGACGGCAATGAGTATGCCTTCACCGATGATGAAATTCTCGGACCGTTCGCAGAGCTCCATTGCGTCGTCGCGTTACCGCCACCGCCACAGTTTGACGCCGCCGACCCCAGCTTGTATGCGATGCAAATCCAGCGCTACCAGCAAGCGGTGCGCTCGACGATGGTTCTCTCCCTGACTGAGCTGATTTCTAAAATCAGCTTAAAAAAAGCCTTCCAGAAGTAAGCCTCTCCCTGCCTGCTACTCCTTTTCCTGCACTGGCTGATACAGGCGCCGATAATAATTCAGCCGTTGCAGGTACATCTGCGCATTTTCTGCAGGCACTTCGCTCGGAACGTCGTCACGCTCAGGCATTTTATTCAGATACTCTTTAAACGCCTGACTTGAGGCCATAAAATCCACAGCTTTATCAATCAGAAGCGGAACGTTCTCACCCATTTTCGCCATGTTACATCCTCCATACGTTCCCGCTGTGCTTAAGCGCAACGGTCAATTTTAGTGTAGGATCGTCCGCGTCATGACATTAAGGAAAACGTGCTTAATCCATCGGCGGCAAATTATCTCTTACATGATCCTGTTATCGTCTAAAATTCTTAACTAATCAGTCCATTAGAAAAATAGCCAGCAAATGAATACTCGCGGCATTTGATTATTCTTATCCCATGAGTTGTGAATAAACCCGCTCTGCGCGCATACTATAGGCTATTCACCTTATTTCTATCAGAAGCCATCCCATGAAAGAAGTCGAAAAAAACGAAATCAAACGTCTGAGCGATCGCCTCGATGCCATCCGCCACCAGCAAGCCGATCTGTCACTGGTTGAAGCCGCCGATAAATACGCTGAGCTGGAAAAAGAGAAAGCCACGCTGGAAGCAGAAATCGCCCGCCTGCGTGACGTTCACAGTCAGAAACTGAGCAAAGAAGCGCAGAAACTGATGGACCTGCCGTATCGCCGTGCGATCACCAAGAAAGAGCAGGCCGATATGGGCAAGCTGAAGAAAAGTGTGCGGGGTCTGGTGGTGGTTCACCCGATGACCGCCTTAGGTCGCGAAATGGGCCTGAAAGAGATGACTGGCTTCGCAAAGACCGAGTTCTGATTTTCTACCGGGCAGCGCGTTCGCTGTTCGGTCTCCCTTCAATTGGCCCTACCAATCCCCACCTGTTACGACCACTGGTTCACAATTCATTAATTTGAACCTACACTATCGTTGCCAATAAATAACATTTGATTAACCATTCGTTGTCATTATCCCTACACAACAATATTGGCAGGACCACTTTTACACAGAATGTGACAAACAGATGAGCACAGACTCATTGCATTGTGTGCGTGGCCCTCAGGAGACCTGCAATGAATCTCTGGCAACAAAACTACGATCCGGCCGGGAATATCTGGCTTTCCAGCCTGGTAGCATCGCTCCCGATTCTGTTCTTTTTCTTCGCGCTGATTAAGCTCAAGCTGAAAGGCTATGTTGCCGCCTCGTGGACGGTGGTTATTGCGCTGGCCGTGGCGCTGCTGTTCTACAAAATGCCGGTCGATCACGCGCTGGCCTCGGTGGTGTACGGTTTCTTCTACGGTCTGTGGCCCATTGCCTGGATAATCATTGCCGCGGTGTTCGTCTATAAAATCTCGGTGAAAACAGGCCAGTTCGACATCATCCGATCATCGATATTGTCGATCTCTCCTGACCAGCGTTTGCAGATGCTGATTGTCGGGTTCTGCTTCGGCGCATTCCTTGAGGGGGCAGCAGGTTTTGGCGCTCCGGTAGCGATTACCGCCGCACTGCTGGTCGGTCTCGGTTTTAATCCGCTGTATGCCGCCGGACTGTGCCTGATTGTCAATACTGCACCGGTGGCGTTTGGCGCGATGGGGATCCCGATTCTGGTCGCCGGTCAGGTCACCGGGCTGGACAGCTTTGAAATCGGCCAGATGGTCGGTCGTCAGTTACCGTTCCTGACGATTATCGTGCTGTTCTGGATCATGGCGATTATGGACGGCTGGCGCGGTGTGAAAGAGACGTGGCCTGCGGTCATGGTGGCGGGCGGTTCGTTTGCTATCGCCCAGTATCTCAGCTCTAACTTTATCGGCCCGGAACTGCCGGACATCATCTCCTCGCTGGTATCGCTGGTCTGCCTGACCCTGTTCCTGAAACGCTGGCAGCCGGTTCGCATTTTCCGCTTTGGCGACATGGGCGCATCGCTGGTCGATCAGACGCTGGCACGCACGAACTACAGCTCCGGACAGGTCGTCCGCGCCTGGTCGCCGTTCCTGTTCCTGACGGCCACCGTGACCCTCTGGAGCGTTCCGCCGTTTAAAGCCCTGTTCGCCCCCGGTGGCGCGCTGTACGACTGGGTGATTAACATACCGGTCCCGTTCCTCGACAAGCTGGTTGCCCGCATGCCGCCGGTGGTTCACGAAGCCACCGCCTACGCGGCCGTGTATAAATTTGACTGGTTCTCTGCGACCGGCACCGCAATCCTGTTCGCTGCGCTGCTGTCCATCGTCTGGTTGAAGATGAAGCCTTCCACCGCCATTCAGACATTCGGCAGCACGCTGAAGGAACTGGCGCTGCCAATCTACTCCATCGGGATGGTGCTGGCCTTTGCGTTTATCTCCAACTATTCCGGACTCTCCTCGACACTGGCATTAGCGCTGGCGCACACGGGCAGCGCCTTTACCTTCTTCTCGCCGTTCCTCGGCTGGTTGGGGGTGTTCCTGACCGGTTCAGATACCTCTTCTAACGCGCTGTTTGCCGCACTCCAGGCGACTGCCGCACAGCAAATCGGCGTGTCCGATGTATTGATGGTGGCGGCCAATACCACCGGTGGTGTCACCGGCAAGATGATTTCGCCACAGTCCATCGCCATCGCCTGCGCGGCGGTCGGACTGGTCGGCAAGGAGTCGGATCTGTTCCGTTTTACCGTCAAACACAGCCTGATTTTCACCTGCATGGTGGGCGTGATCACCACGCTTCAGGCTTACGTCTTAACCTGGATGATTCCATGATAGTGATGCCCAGACGCCTGTCGGACGAGATAGCCTCTCGTGTGCGGGCGCTGATTGAAGAACAACAGCTGGAAGCGGGCATGAAACTGCCCGCCGAGCGTCAGCTGGCGATACAGCTTGGCGTGTCGCGCAACTCGCTGCGCGAAGCGCTGGCGAAGCTCGTCAGTGAAGGCGTACTGCTCAGCCGTCGCGGCGGCGGCACGTTTGTCCGTTGGCAGCATGAAGAGTGGTCTGAACAAAACATCGTTCAACCGCTGAAAACCCTGATGGCCGACGACCCGGATTACAGTTTCGATATTCTCGAAGCCCGACACGCCATCGAAGCCAGCACGGCCTGGCATGCGGCGATGCGCGCCACCACCGCCGATAAAGAGAAAATCAAACTCTGCTTTGACGCCACGCTCAGCGAAGACCCGGATCTCGCCTCACAGGCCGACGTTCGTTTTCATCTGGCTATCGCCGAAGCCTCGCACAACGTGGTGCTGTTACAAACGATGCGTGGGTTCTTCGACGTGCTGCATTCATCGGTGAAGCAGAGCCGACAGCGCATGTATCTTGTTCCGCCCGTCTTTTCCCGGCTGACGGAGCAACATCAGGCCGTATTAGATGCCATTCTCGCGGGCGACGCCGACGGCGCGCGTAAGGCGATGATGGCGCACCTCAGTTTCGTCCATACCACCATTAAACAATTCGATGAAGACCAGGCCCGCCAGGCGCGCATTACCCGCCTGCCCGGTGACCACAATGAAAATTCCAGGGAGAACAAAGCATGATTATTTCAGCCGCCAGCGATTATCGCGCCGCAGCCCAGCGCATTCTGCCCCCGTTCCTGTTCCACTACATCGATGGCGGAGCGTATGCGGAACATACCCTGCGTCGTAACGTGGAAGACTTATCGGACGTGGCGCTACGCCAGCGCGTGCTGAAGAACATGTCTGACTTAAGCCTGGAAACCACACTGTTTAACGAAAAACTGTCGATGCCAGTGGCGCTGGCGCCGGTCGGCTTGTGCGGCATGTATGCCCGTCGCGGCGAAGTACAGGCCGCAGCGGCCGCCGATGCGAAAGGGATCCCGTTTACCCTTTCCACCGTCTCCGTGTGTCCGATTGAAGAAGTCGCGCCAACCATTAATCGTCCGATGTGGTTCCAGTTGTACGTTCTGCGTGATCGTGGATTCATGCGTAACGCGCTGGAACGCGCAAAAGCGGCGGGCTGTTCAACGCTGGTCTTTACGGTTGATATGCCAACACCGGGCGCACGCTATCGTGACGCCCACTCCGGGATGAGCGGCCCGAATGCCGCACTGCGTCGCTACTGGCAGGCGGTTACCCATCCGCAGTGGGCCTGGGACGTCGGCCTGAACGGTCGTCCGCACGATCTCGGTAATATCTCCACGTACCTCGGCAAACCGACCGGGCTGGAAGATTACATCGGCTGGCTGGCCAATAACTTTGATCCGTCAATCTCATGGAAGGACCTTGAGTGGATCCGGGAGTTCTGGGACGGCCCGATGGTGATCAAAGGGATCCTCGATCCGGAAGATGCCCGCGACGCGGTTCGTTTTGGTGCCGATGGGATTGTGGTTTCTAACCACGGTGGCCGTCAGTTGGACGGCGTACTCTCTTCCGCGCGCGCCCTGCCCGCTATTGCCGACGCGGTGAAAGGCGATATCGCCATTCTGGCGGACAGCGGTATCCGCAACGGGCTGGACGTGGTGCGTATGATTGCGCTGGGTGCTGATACCGTTCTGCTGGGCCGTGCGTATCTGTACGCGCTGGCAACAGCGGGCCAGGCGGGTGTGGCCAATCTGCTGAATCTGATTGAGAAAGAGATGAAGGTTGCCATGACGTTGACCGGCGCGAAATCCATTAGTGAAATCAGCCATGATTCTCTGGTGCAGGAGCTGGGCAAGAGTCTACCTGCCGCGCTGGCTCCGCTCGCCCGTGGCGATGCCGCCTAGTCCTGCCCTCACATAACCCCTGCCGCTAAAGGGTCGGTCTGTTTTTCAGCCCGACCCATTTTTATTCAAAATTAACGATTAGTTAACAGTTGCGACCAATATATTTGACAAGTTTTTATTCGCCTGTCAAATGTATAGACAAGCTAATACAAGAATAAAACACACAACATCGACAATCATAACGGGCGAGGGCGACATGGTTTATACCGGAAAAGTGAATATCCAGCAGGCGATAGATGACAGTCCTTTTTCACGCTTCCACTGGGTCATTATTGTCCTGGGTTTTCTGATTCTGGCCATTGACGGCTTCGATACGGCGGCGATGGGCTACATTGCTCCCACGCTCTCAGCCGACTGGGGCATCAGAAAACAGGATCTTGGGCCGGTATTAAGTGCTGCGCTGTTGGGACTCTCATTTGGCGCACTGCTGGCCGGGCCGATTTCGGATCGCATGGGCCGTAAGCGCGTGCTGGTCTTTTCCTGTCTGTTTTTCGGCCTTGCCAGTCTGGGCACCGCGTATGCGCAATCGCTGAATATGCTGACGCTCTGGCGGTTTCTCACCGGGCTCGGGCTGGGTGCGGCAATGCCTAACGCCATCACCCTGGTGTCAGAATTTGCGCCTAAGCGCTGCCGCTCAATGGCCATTAACACCATGTACTGCGGCTTTCCTCTTGGCGCCGCGGGAGGTGGCGTGATCTCTTCCTGGCTCATTCCTAACTACGGCTGGCACAGTGTACTGCTTGCCGGTGCGATCGCACCGCTGGTGCTCACCGTGCTGTTGGTGCTGTACCTGCCAGAGTCGGTGAAGTATCTCGTTCATCGTGGTAAAGGAGTAGCGCACGTCAAGCGTATTGCCCAACGTTTTATGTCGGGGAATCTGGAGCAGGTCACCCAGTTTTATCTGGATGAAGAGCGCGTCACGACCCAAAAAGGCAGCGTGGCGCAACTCTTCAGCATGCCGTGGTTACCGGGCACACTGATGCTCTGGATGACCTATTTTATGGGGCTGGTTATCTATTACGTACTGCTCAGTTGGATGCCAACATTGATGCTGGGAATGGGTTATCCGCTAGCGGAATCTGCCTGGCTGACGTCGCTGTTCACGTTCGGCGGTACGGCGGGGATCCTGCTGGCCGGCTGGTTGATGGACCGCTGGGAAGCACACAAAGTGGTCTCGCTCGGTTTTGTCCTGACGATGCTGTTTGCCCTCGCGCTTGGGTTTGAAAACAACCACATCGTCCTGTTCGGGGCATTAATCTTCCTGATGGGAATTACCATGAACGGCGCACAATCTGGACTCCAGACGCTGGCCGCCACGTTTTATCCTACCCACTGCCGCGCGACGGGCATTGCCTGGATGCAGGGCGTGGGCCGCTTTGGCGGTGTTGCCGGGACCATGATGAGCGCCCAGTTGCTTTCCCTGCAATGGCAGGCTGACAGTATATTGATGTTCCTCAGCCTTCCGGCGCTGGTCGCTGCTGCCGCGACGATTTATAAGCTGCAACGCTATAAACCGCACCGTCTGACCGTCGCATAGTACCCGCCATTTCTGCTATTCTGCCCCCCGTTATTAAGGGGGCAGCATGCTTAACATCGTTTTATTTGAACCAGAAATCCCGCCGAACACCGGCAACATTATTCGCCTTTGCGCCAATACCGGTTTTCGTCTGCATATCATTGAGCCGATGGGCTTTACCTGGGACGACAAGCGTCTGCGCCGCGCCGGTCTGGATTATCACGAGTTCGCAGCTGTCCAGCGCCATCACGATTATGACGCCTTTGTCGCCGCAGAAAATCCGCAGCGCCTGTTTGCCCTCACCACGAAAGGAACGCCTGCGCACAGCGCGGTGAGCTATCACGATGGCGATTACCTGATGTTTGGTCCGGAAACGCGCGGCCTGCCTGCCAGCATTCTCGATGCTCTGCCCGCTGAACAAAAAATCCGTATTCCGATGATGCCGGACAGTCGCAGTATGAACCTGTCAAATGCGGTGTCGGTGGTGGTGTATGAGGCGTGGCGCCAGTTGGGATATCCTGGCGCCGTATTGCGCACACTTTGAATTGTCGGATGGTGGCTGTCGCCTTATCCGACCTACGGTTTTGTAGGCCCGGTAAGCACAGCGCCACCGGGCAAGAGGTCAGATACCATCGCCGTATTCGAAAGTATGGTGGATCCCGTTGAAGTGCTGATCCATATCCATTGACGGCTTATCGCTGTCTGGCTTACCGACAATGCGCGCCGGAACGCCTGCGGCGGTGGTGTGCGGCGGAACGGGCTGTAACACCACGGAACCGGCACCAATTTTCGCCCCACGTCCGACTTCGATATTGCCGAGGATTTTCGCCCCCGCGCCAATCATCACACCTTCACGAATTTTGGGATGGCGATCGCCGCTGGTTTTACCGGTACCGCCAAGGGTGACCGATTGCAGGATCGACACGTCATCTTCGATCACCGCCGTCTCACCGACCACGATGCCGGTGGCATGGTCGAGCATGATCCCACGGCCAATTTTCGCCGCCGGGTGAATATCCACCTGGAACGTCACGGAGACCTGGTTTTGCAGGAAGATCGCCAGTGCGCGACGGCCTTCATTCCATAGCCAGTGACCAATGCGGTAGGCCTGCAAGGCATGAAAACCTTTCAGGTACAAAAGCGGAGTGGAGTATTTATCGACCGCCGGGTCACGCGTGCGCACGGCCTGAATATCACAGGCTGCCGAGGCGATCATTTCCGGGTCTGCCGCGTAGGCTTCTTCGACCACTTCACGAATCGCAATGGCGGGCATAATGGGCGATGCCAGTTTGTTCGCCAGCATGTAGCTCAGCGCACTGCCCAGATTCTCATGCTTGAGTAGCGTTGCGTGGTAAAAACTGGCCAGCATAGGCTCACAGTCTGCCAGAGCGCGGGCTTCGGCTTTTATATTGTTCCAGACGATATCCAGTTCTTCACACGGCATTGCGGGCTCCAGGTAATGAGGCTAACGACCGGCCCGTTCTTCGCGGGCCGGGTCGTTTTTAAAAACGGATCCTTGAGACTAGTGGCGGCTCAGCTCGTCCTTGCGTGCACGACCTAATAACGTCAATGCTGCCTCGCGCGCGTTTTTTCCGCAATATAATACTTGATAAATTTCCTCGGTTATTGGCATTTCGACACCAAAACGGTGCGCCAACTCGCGAACTTCTTTCGTATTACGGTAGCCTTCAACCACCTGTCCAATCTTGTCCTGCGCGCCTTGTACATCCATGCCCTGACCGAGCATCATGCCAAAACGGCGGTTTCGCGACTGGTTGTCGGTACAGGTCAACACCAGATCGCCTAACCCGGCCATTCCCATAAAGGTTGCCGGATCGGCACCCAGCGCCGCACCCAGACGTGACATTTCTGCCAGACCGCGAGTGATCAGCGCGGTACGAGCATTCGCGCCAAAGCCAATGCCGTCAGACATCCCTGCGCCAATCGCAATCACGTTCTTCACCGCGCCACCTAACTGGACGCCGATGAAATCCGGGTTGCTGTAGACACGGAAACTCTTGCCGCAGTGCAACAGTTGCTGCAAATCGTCAGCAAAGGTGTCGTCAGTAGACGCCAGAGAGATGGCCGTCGGCATTCCTGCCGCCAGTTCTTTCGCGAACGTCGGGCCGGAAATCACCGCCAGCGGGATTTGATCGCCCAGCGCTTCACGGGCAACGTCCTGCAACAGGCGTCCCGTCTCCGCTTCCAGCCCTTTGGTCGCCCATACCAGGCGCGCGTCAGGACGCAGCAGCGGTTTAATCTGGCGCAGCACTTCGCCAAAGACGTGGCTTGGCACCACCACCAGGATATCGCGACTGGCCGCCAGCGCAGTGGCTAAGTCACTTTCGAGGCGCAGCGTATCGGGAAAAGGCACATCCGGAAGGAACGCGACATTGCAGCGATCGTGCTCCAGGGTCGCGATATGTTTAGGATCGTGGCCCCACAGAACAACCTGGTGGCCATTTCTTGCCAGGGTGATGGCAAGAGCGGTGCCGTACGAGCCGGCACCGATCACAGTCATTGAAGCATTACTTTGGTTCATCAGGCATCCTGATGTTCTTCAGTACCTTCGCCAGACTGCTGCTGTAAATAGTTCATGAACAGCGCATCAAAGTTAACCGGCGCAAGGTTCAGTTGCGGGAATGTACCGCGTGATACCAGGCTGGTGATGCATTCACGGGCATACGGGAACAGGATGTTCGGGCAGTATGCGCCCAGGCAATGCGCCATCTGGGTGCCTTCGATTCCGCTGATAGAGAAGATACCGCCTTGCTGAACTTCGCACAGGAACGCCGTTTCTTCACCCAGGGAAGCCGTTACGGTAACACGCAGCACCACTTCGTATACGTCGTCTGCCAGTTGGGTAGATGCCGTATCCAGATCAAGTTTAACCTCTGGCTGCCAATCTTTCTGGAAAACATGCGGCGCATTTGGCGCTTCAAAAGAGACATCTTTGGTGTAAATACGCTGGATCTGGAAAGCCATTTCGGTGTTGTTTTGTTCTGACATGTGTAGAAAACCCTTTAGTGTTGTCCTTAAATACCGCTTGATGCCAATAACCTGGCCCAGCGTTAGCTCAGCAGGGGATCAAGTCCACCACGCGCATCCAACGCATACAAGTCGTCACAGCCACCAATGTGCTGTGCATCAATAAAAATCTGCGGAACCGTCGTACGACCACTGCGCTTGATCATCTCTTCACGCTTCACGGCATCGCCGTCGATCGGAAGTTCCTGGAAGCTCACGCCCTTGCTGTTCAACAGCGCTTTCGCACGATGGCAAAACGGGCAGGTTGCTTTGGTGTAGATCTCGATGTTGGCCATACTTATCTCCAATTTCTTTTTACCCTGGGGATTTCATATTGCAGGCAGCCCTGCGCCACGAAAGACGACGGGTAAATTACTTACCGCGAACCAGCGGCAGGTTCTCACCGCTCCAGCCCGCAACGCCTTCTTTCAGCACAGACACTTTCTCAAAGCCCGCTTTGAGCAGCGCGTTTGCCGCTTCCTGGCACTGCATACCGGAACCATCGACGACGATAACCGGTTTGTCTTTGTGCTTTTCCAGCTCGCCCACGTTGTTGGCTTTGATTTCGCTCGGCAGCAGGTTAATGGAACCCGCGATATGGCCTTTGCGGAAATCGTCACGCTGACGTAAATCCACGATAACAGCGTCTTCTTTGTTAATAAGACGCGTGGCTTCGCCGCGAGTGATAACCTTAACTTTCGACGTCAGGCCTTTAAACGTGGTGAACAAAACCGCCACCAGTAACGCAATCCAGGCGATACTCAGTATGGGATGGCGGCTAACAAATTGCATAATTTCTTGCATGGGGGGTAACAACTCCCGACTCAGTGATTAAAAAAACCAGGACAGGAGTATACCTGCGCGTTGGCGCAAATACAGCCAGCGCGTGCAATGGATTGCATTTTTGCGGGGCGCTACGGAAAAAAAAGTGCAAATCCTTGCCATCCATGAACCACCCTGCCCCATTCTTTGATCTTCTGAGGCTATTTTATCGATTCAGCTGTAGTAAAATTACGCAATTATTTTGTCTCTTGAGTGTGAGGTTTCGCAATGTCGGTTTCTAAAAAACCTATGGTACTGGTGATTCTGGATGGCTATGGCTACCGTGAAGACAGCCAGGACAACGCCATTTTTAATGCCAAAACCCCGGTAATGGATGCGCTGTGGGCAAAACGCCCGCATACCCTGATCGATGCTTCCGGTCTGGAAGTGGGCCTGCCCGATCGTCAGATGGGTAACTCCGAAGTCGGTCACGTTAACCTGGGCGCGGGCCGCATCGTGTATCAGGACCTGACCCGTCTGGACGTTGAAATTAAAGAACGGACTTTCTTTGCTAACCCAACGCTGACCGCGGCGGTTGACCAGGCGAAAAACACCGGTAAAGCCGTGCACATTATGGGCCTGCTCTCTGCCGGCGGCGTCCACAGTCACGAAGATCACATCATGGCGATGGTTGAACTGGCAGCAGAGCGTGGCGCAGAAAAAATCTATCTGCACGCTTTCCTCGACGGTCGCGATACGCCGCCGCGCAGCGCAGAGTCCTCCCTGAAAAAATTCGAAGAGAAGTTTGCCGCGCTGGGCAAAGGTCGCGTTGCTTCCATTGTGGGTCGTTACTACGCCATGGACCGCGACAACCGTTGGGATCGCGTGGAAAAAGCGTATGACCTGATGACGCTGGCGCAGGGTGAATTCCAGGCCAATACCGCCGTGGAAGGTCTGCAGGCTGCCTATGCCCGCGATGAAAACGATGAATTCGTGAAAGCGACCGTGATCCGCGCGGAAGGTCAGGCCGATGCCGCCATGGAAGATGGCGATACCCTGATTTTCATGAACTTCCGTGCTGACCGCGCGCGTGAAATTACCCGTGCCTTTGTTAACGCTGACTTCGACGGCTTCGCACGTAAGAAAGTGGTTAACCTGAATTTCGTCATGCTGACCGAATACGCGGCCGACATCAAAACGGCCGTTGCCTATCCGCCGGCTTCGCTGGCGAACACGTTTGGCGAGTGGATGGCGAAGAATGACAAAACGCAGTTGCGTATCTCCGAAACCGAAAAATACGCCCACGTCACCTTCTTCTTCAACGGCGGTGTTGAAGAACCGTTCACCGGTGAAGACCGCATCCTGATCAACTCTCCGAAAGTAGCAACCTACGATCTGCAGCCGGAAATGAGCTCCGAAGAGCTGACCGAAAAACTGGTTGCGGCTATCGAAAGCGGAAAATACGACACCATCATCTGTAACTACCCGAACGGCGACATGGTCGGTCACACGGGTGTGATGGAAGCGGCGGTTAAAGCGGTTGAAGCGCTGGACCACTGTGTTGAGCAGGTGGCGAAAGCGGTTGAATCCGTTGGCGGTCAACTGCTGATCACCGCTGACCACGGCAACGCCGAGCAGATGCGCGATCCGGCAACCGGTCAGGCGCACACCGCGCACACGAACCTGCCGGTTCCGCTGATTTATGTCGGCAGCAAAAATGTGAAAGCGGTGGAAGGCGGTAAACTTTCCGATATCGCCCCAACCATGTTGACGCTGATGGGCATGGAAATCCCGCAAGAGATGACTGGTAAGCCGCTGTTCATCGTGGAATAATCCTTCCCCATGAGGGGAAAGACGATAAATAGCAAAAATGGGGCCATGAAACCAAGACGGTTTTCAGTCAGGCCTCTGATTTACGCCAGCGTGGTGAGCGCTGGCGTATTGTTGTGCGCCTTTTCCGCCCACGCGGATGACCGCGATCAGCTTAAATCCATTCAGGCGGATATCGCCGCTAAAGAACGTGCCGTACGTCAACAACAGCAACAGCGTTCTGGCCTGCTTGCGCAACTGAAGGCGCAGGAAGAGGCCATCTCCGCCGCCGCACGCCAGTTACGTGAAACGCAAAACACGCTCGCGCAGTTGAACAAACAAATCGATGAAATGAATGCGTCTATCGCGAAGCTGGAACGGCAGAAAGCCAACCAAGAGCGCAGCCTCGCCGCGCAGCTGGACGCGGCTTTTCGCCAGGGTGAACACACCGGTATTCAGCTTATCCTCAGCGGTGAAGAAAGTCAGCGCGGCCAGCGCTTGCAGGCCTATTTCGGTTATCTGAACCAGGCGCGCCAGGAGACGATCAACGAACTGAAGCAGACCCGCGAAGCGGTCGCCGCCCAGCGCGCTGAACTGGAAGAGAAGCAGAGTCAGCAACAGACCCTGCTGTATGAACAGCGCGCCCAGCAGGCGAAGCTTGAGCAG
Source organism: Citrobacter amalonaticus Y19 (assembly GCF_000981805.1). NCBI lineage: Bacteria > Pseudomonadati > Pseudomonadota > Gammaproteobacteria > Enterobacterales > Enterobacteriaceae > Citrobacter > Citrobacter amalonaticus. The sequence continues at coordinate 4,238,692 of NZ_CP011132.1, forward strand.
GCGCGCAACGAACGTCAGAAAACCCTTGCCGGGCTGGAGTCCTCCATTCAGCAGGGCCAACAACAGCTCAGTGAACTGCGCGCCAACGAATCCCGTTTGCGCAATAGCATTGCCCGCGCCGAGGCTGCCGCCAAAGCACGCGCCGAACGCGAAGCCCGCGAGGCGGAAGCGGTACGTAATCGCCAGAAAGAAGCAACCAGCAAAGGCACCACTTACAAGCCCACTGACAGCGAGAAATCGCTGATGTCGCGTACCGGCGGACTGGGTTCGCCACGCGGTCAGGCATTCTGGCCGGTTCGCGGTCCTACGCTGCATCGTTATGGCGAACAGCTGCAAGGTGAGCTACGTTGGAAAGGGATGGTTATCGGGGCGTCTGAAGGCACCGAAGTGAAAGCCATTGCCGATGGTCGTGTCATTCTGGCGGACTGGCTGCAGGGATATGGGCTGGTTGTCGTCGTTGAACACGGCAAGGGCGATATGAGTCTTTATGGCTACAACCAGAGCGCGCTGGTCAGCGTCGGTACGCAGGTTCGCGCCGGTCAGCCTATTGCGCTGGTGGGTAGCAGCGGGGGTCAGGGCCGACCCTCGCTCTATTTTGAAATTCGTCGCCAGGGTCAGGCCGTCAATCCACAACCGTGGTTGGGAAGATAAGTTTTGCCTCAATTTCGCCGTACCGTTCTTTCATTCGCCAGCCTGCTGGCATTCGCATCCCCTGTTTTTGCTGGCAAACTCGCCATCGTCATTGACGATTTTGGCTATCGTCCGCATTACGAAAATCAGGTTCTGGCGATGCCGCCCCAGATCTCCGTTGCTGTTTTACCGAATGCGCCTCATGCTCGCGAAATGGCAACCAAAGCGCACAACAGCGGTCATGAAGTGCTGATCCATCTGCCGATGGCACCGCTGAGTAAACAGCCGCTGGAGAAGGATACACTTCGTCCGGAGATGAGCAGCGACGAAATTGAACGAATCATTCGCGAGGCGGTTGGTAAAGTGCCTTACGCGGTGGGGCTTAACAACCACATGGGCAGCGCAATGACCTCCAGCCTGTTTGGTATGCAGAAAGTGATGCAGGCGCTGGAACGCTACGATCTCTATTTTCTCGACAGTATGACCATCGGCAACAGTCAGGCGATGCGTGCCGCATCCGGGACCGGCGTGAAGGTGATTAAGCGGAAAGTGTTTCTTGATGACACGCAAAACGAAGCGGACATTCGCCGCCAGTTTACCCGCGCGATAGATCTGGCTCGCCGCAACGGTTCCGCCATCGCGATAGGCCATCCTCATCCATCGACGGTGCGTGTGTTACAGCAAATGGTGTATAACCTGCCAGCCGACATCACGCTTGTCCGTCCGAGCAGCCTGCTCAATGAGCCACAGGTGGATACCTCCACGCCGAATCTGACACCGCCGAAAACCAATGATGCCCCGCGAAATCCGTTCCGCGGCGTGAAGTTGTGTAAACCGAAGAAACCGTTAGAACCGGTCGACACCCGTCGATTCTTCAGCGTGTTAAGCGAAAGCATCAGCCAGAGTACGCTGGTGAACTGGTTCCAGAATCAGTGGCAGGGCTGGGGAAAGTCGCCCCGCGACAACACCGCTAACCCAGGTTAAGCGTTTGACGCGCGGTACGATGGTGCGAACGCGTTTTGTCGCGCCATTGGTACAATCGTAATGACCACAGTAACGTCTGATAGGCGACCTTGGCGCTACGCACGTTCATCACCATACGTTTATACATCCCCGAGGTAAAAATCTCGGCAATCATTCGCTGGCGCGTCAAAATATCCGGCTCTTTGCGCACGGAATGACAAACACGCAACGCTTCGTACGTTATTTGTTGATGAAATTCAGGATAGATCGTAATCCGGTCGGCATAATTCCGGTTCAGCTTCTCTAATAAGCGGGTGATCTTAATGTAATGCCGCTGATAGTTCAGATTTTTATTACCCTGACGTTTCAGTCGGCTGACAGAATTATTATGCAGAAAATACTTATACAAGGATTCTTCGGTATAACGCGCACGCAGCGTGTTAAACATAAACTCTGTGGTCCACACAATATCCTGATGATGCAATCCGGGAATAAAGCGGATGTTATTCTTTTCAATCACATCCCGACGGTAAACACCCATCCACACCACATGGGTCCAGCGACGAGAAGAGAGCGCCATACGCAACCAGTCCGGACCCGTTAATACGCCGGTTGAGCGGATACGGTCGGTTGGAATAGATTGCCAGGTCACGCCGGTATCCCGCTCGCTCCAGTCGGCATTGCACTGTGCGACGTCAAGATCGTCTTCCAGCGCCATTGTCATCAGCGTTTCGTACATGTGTGGGTAGACAAGGTCATCCGCATCGACAAACGCGATGTACTTGCCGGTCGCCACCTCCATCCCGCGGTTACGGGCAACCGAAGCGCCGGCATTCGCCTGGTGCAACAGTCGGACATGGGAATAGTTTTCGGCGTAATACTTTGCTATATCAACAGAATTATCCGTTGACCCATCATTTACAATAATAATTTCCAGGGCAGTCCATGTTTGCGCGATGAGAGATTCCATGCAGGCTTTAAAATCATTACCCGCATTATATAACGGAATAATAACACTGAGTCTGTTTGTACTATTCATCATAATAAATTACCGAATGCCTTTGAAGTTATCTGTCTTTTTACAGCCTTTGTATTAAGAAACGATTAAGGCTGAAAATAATATTTGTAAAGGTTCCAGGAGACTTCAACGTAGAGGTATCAGGCAAACAGCAATATAAGACTACGACGCAATTACGAATTATTTATGACAATGACAATTCTTTACAACTTTCCGGATATTCCTCAGGAAATAAGGCCGGATTTTCCGGCCTTTTCTGATTAATTCCAGCTGAGAATGACTTTCCCGGACTGGCCTGAACGCATTGCGTCAAAGCCTTTCTGGAACTCATCAATCGAGAAGCGATGGGTGATGATTGGTGACAAATCCAGACCAGATTGTATCAGCGCAGCCATCTTGTACCAGGTTTCGAACATCTCGCGACCGTAAATGCCTTTAATGAACAGCCCCTTAAAGATCACTTTTGTCCAGTCGATAGACATGTCCGAGGGAGGAATACCCAGCATGGCAATCCGGCCACCGTGGTTCATGGTGTCCAGCATCGCCCGGAAGGCTGGCGGCGCGCCGGACATCTCCAGACCGACGTCAAACCCTTCGGTCATGCCCAGTTCTTCCATCACGTCGCTCAGGCTCTCTTTTGACACGTTGACCGCACGGGTGATGCCCATCTTACGCGCCAGCTCAAGGCGGTACTCGTTAACGTCGGTGATCACCACGTTGCGCGCACCCACGTGCTTCGCCACCGCAGCCGCCATGATGCCAATCGGACCGGCACCCGACACCAGCACATCTTCGCCGACCAGGTCGAATGACAGCGCCGTGTGTACCGCATTGCCAAACGGGTCAAAGATGGAGGCCAGATCATCAGAGATATTGTCCGGAATTTTGAACGCGTTGAACGCCGGGATCACCAGATATTCGGCGAAACAGCCCGGACGGTTCACGCCCACGCCCGTGGTATTACGGCACAGGTGGGTGCGTCCGCCACGACAGTTACGGCAGTGTCCGCAGGTGATGTGACCTTCGCCAGACACGCGGTCGCCGATCTTAAAGCCTTTCACTTCCTGACCGATACCGACCACTTCGCCAACGTACTCATGGCCGACAACCATAGGAACCGGGATGGTTTTTTGCGACCACTCATCCCAGTTATAGATGTGAACGTCAGTGCCGCAGATGGCTGTTTTACGGATTTTAATCAGCAAATCGTTGTGGCCGACTTCCGGTTCCGGAACGTCGGTCATCCAGATGCCCTCTTCCGCTTTCAGTTTGGATAACGCTTTCATCTCACATCCTCAGGCAATAACGCCCAGTTGTTTACCAATGCGGGTGAAGGCCTCCACCGCGCGGGTGATTTGTTCCGGGGTGTGCGCCGCAGACATCTGAGTACGAATGCGCGCCTGACCTTTCGGAACAACCGGATAGAAGAATCCTGTGACGTAAATGCCCTCTTTTTGCAGCTCGCGGGCAAAGTCTTGTGCAACGACCGCATCGCCCAGCATTACCGGGATAATCGCGTGATCGGCACCGGCCAGGGTGAACCCGGCGGCAGACATTTGCTCACGAAACTGGCGTGCGTTTGCCCACAGGCGATCGCGCAATTCACCGCCAGACTCGACCATCTCCAGCACTTTGATGGACGCGGCGACAATCGCCGGCGCCAGCGAGTTGGAGAACAGATAGGGGCGAGAGCGCTGACGCAGCCACTCAACCACCTCTTTGCGCGCGGCGGTATAGCCGCCAGAAGCCCCGCCAAGCGCTTTACCCAGCGTCCCGGTGATAATGTCCACACGGCCCATCACATCGCAATATTCGTGGGAACCACGGCCGTTCTCACCAACAAACCCCACGGCATGAGAGTCATCGACCATCACCAGCGCGTTGTATTTATCTGCCAGATCGCATACGCCCTTCAGGTTGGCTATCACACCGTCCATTGAGAACACGCCGTCGGTAGCAATCAGCACATGACGAGCCCCGGCTTCGCGCGCCTCTTGCAGACGGGCTTCCAGTTCCTGCATATCGTTGTTGGCATAGCGGAAGCGCTTCGCTTTACACAGACGCACACCGTCAATGATGGAGGCATGGTTCAGCGCGTCAGAGATAATCGCATCTTCAGCCCCCAGCAACGTTTCAAACAGACCGCCGTTGGCATCAAAACAGGAAGAGTAAAGAATGGCATCTTCCATGCCGAGGAACGCAGCCAGTTTTTGTTCCAGCTGTTTATGGCTGTCCTGGGTGCCACAGATAAAGCGCACCGACGCCATCCCAAATCCATGAGAGTCCATACCGGCTTTCGCCGCGGCAATCAGCTCCGGATGGTTCGCCAGCCCCAGGTAGTTGTTGGCACAGAAGTTAATGACGTGGCTACCATCCGCCACGGTGATATCTGCCTGCTGAGCAGATGTGATAATGCGCTCTTCTTTAAACAATCCTTCCGCACGGGCGGTTTGCAGATCGTTAGTTAACTGTTTGTAAAAATCCCCACGCATTGCGATTCTCCAGACTGGGCAAATTTCAGCACATCTTACCTAACCCTGGACGCTGATACGAGATGACGCATTATCACTTCTTTAAAATGCAGGATAAATCACGCGTACCCACACGACCATTCGGTGAATGGCTGAAGCCAACGCTATGTAGTGATATGATAAGAGATATTCGTGTCTGAGATTGTCTCTGACTCCATAATTCATAGGTTACAGTTATGATCATCGTTACCGGCGGCGCGGGCTTTATCGGCAGCAACATCGTTAAATCCCTGAATGATAAAGGCATTACCGATATTCTGGTGGTGGACAACCTGAAAGACGGCACCAAGTTTGTTAACCTGGTGGATCTGAACATTGCCGACTACATGGATAAAGAAGATTTCTTAATCCAGATTATGGCGGGCGAAGAGTTCGGCGAGATCGAAGCGATTTTCCACGAAGGAGCCTGCTCTTCCACTACCGAGTGGGACGGCAAGTACATGATGGATAACAACTATCAGTACTCCAAAGAGCTGCTTCATTACTGCCTGGAGCGCGAAATTCCGTTCCTGTATGCCTCTTCCGCGGCCACCTATGGCGGTCGTACTTCTGACTTCATCGAATCCCGCGAATATGAGAAACCGCTGAACGTCTACGGCTACTCCAAATTCCTGTTTGACGAGTACGTGCGTCAGATCCTGCCAGAAGCCAATTCACAGATCGTCGGATTCCGTTACTTCAACGTCTACGGACCGCGTGAAGGCCATAAAGGCAGCATGGCGAGCGTGGCGTTTCATCTCAACACGCAACTCAATAATGGTGAAACGCCGAAGCTGTTTGAAGGCAGCGAAAACTTCAAGCGCGACTTCGTGTACGTCGGCGATGTAGCAGACGTCAACCTGTGGTTCTGGGAAAACGGCGTCTCCGGTATCTTTAACCTGGGCACTGGCCGTGCAGAATCCTTCCAGGCTGTAGCCGATGCCGCGCTGGCGTACCATAAGAAAAGCGAGCTTGAGTACATTCCATTCCCGGAAAAACTAAAAGGTCGCTACCAGGCATTTACTCAGGCCGATCTGACCAACCTGCGCGCGGCGGGCTACGATAAGCCCTTCAAGACCGTTGCCGAAGGCGTAACAGAATATATGGCCTGGCTGAACCGCGACGCGTAAGAAGAAACATGAAGATACTGGTGATTGGCCCGTCATGGGTGGGCGACATGATGATGTCGCAAAGTCTCTATCGCACGCTCAAGGCGCGCTATCCCCAGGCGATAATCGACGTGATGGCACCGGCATGGTGTCGTCCGTTGTTATCGCGGATGCCGGAAGTCAACGAGGCGATTGCTATGCCGCTCGGTCATGGCGCACTCGAACTCGGCGAACGCCGCAAACTCGGTCACAGCCTGCGTGAAAAACGCTACGACCGGGCTTATGTACTGCCCAACTCGTTTAAATCCGCTCTGGTTCCTTTTTTTGCTGGTATCCCTCACCGTACGGGCTGGCGCGGCGAAATGCGCTACGGCTTGCTTAACGACGCGCGCGTACTGGATAAAGACGCCTGGCCCTTAATGGTCGAGCGCTACGTGGCGCTGGCCTACGACAAAGGCGTGATGCGTACGGCAAAAGATCTGCCGCAGCCGCTGTTGTGGCCGCAACTGCAGGTGAGCGAAGGTGAGAAATCATTGACCTGTAGCGCGTTTTCGCTTTCTGACGAACGCCCGATGATTGGCTTTTGCCCCGGTGCAGAGTTCGGTCCGGCAAAACGCTGGCCGCACTACCACTATGCAGAGCTGGCGAAACAGCTCATTGATGAAGGCTATCAGATTGTGCTGTTTGGCTCGGCGAAAGATCATGAGGCCGGAAACGAAATTCAGGCAACGCTAAGTAACGAACAGCAGGCCTGGTGCCGTAATCTGGCAGGCGAAACACAACTGGAACAGGCGGTCATATTGATTGGCGCGTGTAAGGCCGTTGTCACCAACGATTCTGGTCTGATGCACGTCGCTGCAGCGCTGAACCGTCCGCTGGTCGCGCTGTATGGGCCGAGCAGCCCGGATTTTACCCCTCCGCTGTCACATAAAGCGCGCGTGATTCGCCTGATTACGGGCTACCACAAAGTGCGTAAAGGTGATGCCGCCGAGGGCTATCATCAGAGCCTGATCGACATTACGCCTGCGCGCGTGCTGGAAGAACTCAACAGTCTGTTACTGCAAGAGGAAGCCTGACGAATGCGGGTTCTGATCGTCAAAACATCCTCCATGGGCGATGTGCTGCATACGCTGCCCGCGCTCACGGATGCGCAACAGGCCATCCCGGGAATTCAGTTTGACTGGGTGGTTGAAGAAGGATTTGCACAGATACCGTCCTGGCATGCCGCCGTGAACCGCGTCATCCCCGTGGCGATTCGCCGCTGGCGTAAAGCCTGGTTTTCCGCACCCATTAAAGCGGAACGCAAAGCCTTTCGTGACGCCGTACAGGCCGAACGCTATGACGCCATCATCGATGCCCAAGGGCTGGTGAAAAGTGCGGCGCTGGTCACGCGTCTGGCGCAGGGAACAAAACACGGCATGGACTGGCAAACCGCGCGTGAACCGCTGGCCAGTCTGTTCTATAATCGCCGCCATCACATCGCCAGACAGCAGCATGCCGTAGAGCGTACGCGTGAACTGTTTGCAAAAAGCCTGGGCTATCAGCAACCGACGTCGCAAGGCGATTACGCCATCGCGCAGCATTTCCTTACCTTCGGAAATACGGATGAACAGCCCTATGCGGTATTTTTGCATGCCACTACGCGCGATGATAAGCACTGGCCGGAGTCGAACTGGCGAGCGTTAATCGGTCTGTTGGCTGACAGTGGGGTAAGCATTAAATTGCCCTGGGGGGCGCCTCATGAAGAAGCACGGGCGAAGAGGTTATCGGAAGGATTCGCTCACGTTGAGGTATTACCGCGAATGACGCTGGAAGGTGTTGCTCGTGTGCTGGCAGGGGCAAAATTTGTCGTTTCAGTCGATACGGGGTTAAGCCATCTGACCGCCGCACTCGATCGACCCAATGTCACGTTGTACGGTCCTACCGATCCGGGGCTCATTGGGGGTTATGGGAAGAACCAGGTGGCGTGTCGCGCGCCAGGAAATCAATTAGCCATGTTAAGTGCTGATTCCGTCCGCGACAAGCTCACATCATTATTATAAAAGGTAAATGAATGCCAACCTTGAGTCTTATAAGTCCGTGGCGTCGCTACGCCACGAAGACGTCTTCAGCACTGGAAATCACAACCTATTTGCTCTGCACCATCACGCTGATTGTTGCCCTGTTTGATAATACGCTGAGCATGAAGCTCTATAATGTCACCGCAATACTGGGTCTGTTAGCGCTACTTTTGCGCGGTAAACCGGAAAGCTATTCGGTACAGTACTGGTTGCTGCCGCTCGCTATTTTTATCATCGGCACGCTGGACGTCGCCTGGTATTCCGCCTTTAAGGTTGATCATTCTCCCTTTCGCGCGACTTACCACAGTTACCTGAATACCGCGAAGATCTTTCTTTTTGGCGCTTTTCTTACCCTGCTTGCGTTAACGTCAAGAATTCGCTTTAAGAAAGAATTACCGCTTTATATCCTGTATTCGCTGTCATTTTTTATCGCGGGATATGCATATTATATAAAAACCACCACCGGTATAATTCGTCTTGATTTCGGCATTGGTTCGGCCACCGGCGCAGCCTACTCTATTATGTTTGTCGGGATTGTCAGCGGTATTTCGATTCTCTACAGCCAACGGAAGCACCCAGTATTATTTTTACTGAATGCCATTGCGACATTCTATGCCCTGGCACTTACCCAGACGCGCTCCACCCTGCTGATCTTCCCGGTAATCTGTGCGCTGTCGTTGGTCGCCGGGTATATCAAGTCGCCCAAGAAACTTTTCTTTTCAGTGATCGGCTTTTTCATCGCGCTGGTTGTGTTGGTTGCCCTGTTCAGTCAGCCGATTTATAAACGCTACCACGAAGGTGTCTCGGATCTGACGCGCTATAGCCAGGGCAATAGCAAGAGTTCTCTGGGCGCGCGACTGGCGATGTATGAAATTGGCTTCGACATCTTTAAAGAGGCTCCGCTTGCGGCAAGGTCAGCCGATACACGGGCCCAGCGGATGAAAGAACTCGCAAGTGAAAACAAATACCTGCAAGGCGCACTGGAGTTTTCGAATGTCCACTTACACAACGAGTTTATCGAAGCTGCTTCCCTGAAAGGGATCGCCGGGGTACTGTCGACGCTATTATTCTATGTCGCGCTGTTCTTTACGGTCTATTACCACCGTTCGCTGGGACTCTTTGCATTAACGTTAGCGATCATCGGAACGGGGCTCAGTGATGTTATTCTCTGGTCGCGTAGCGTACCCATCATCATCATAACCGCGATCGTTCTGATGCTCTTCCTCAAGAAGAACAGATTACACGACGAGATTGCGCCACAATAAGCTGACCGTCAGAAGTGGGCAACACCCTCACTTCTGACGTTTTGACAACAAATCCTCGACCGATTCAGCCAGAACGTCCAGGCTTATATCCTTCACCGTATATGTCGGAGAGACCACCTGTAACGCATTGCAGTTGTTCGGTGCCCAGATAAGATGCGAGGGGTAGGTCGTTTGTCGCGCATTCGGATAAAGTGCGAGCGTGGGGATTTCATATGCCGATGCAATATGGACCAGTGCGGTGTCTACTGAGATCACGTACTGACTGAATTTTGTCAGTGCGACGGTATAAATGAATTCCTTAAAGGGAAGTGATTCAATACCCGACAGCGGAATAGACCGAATGTCTTCGGCTAAACCAGTAAAGATAATCCTGTATTCCGGGTAATGCTCACAGAGATGCGAATAAATCGAACTAATCTGTTCATCGGATAATCGACAGATTTTTTTTGCGCCTAGCGCATTGATAATAATTATTTTTGAGTCGCCGACAAAGTTCAGAACCTCTTTTTCAACCGACTCCGGCAACGGTAAATCATAACTCACATCAAATTCATTACGTTCATCGCCATAAAAATGCCGCAGTATCTCATTTGCCCGCGTACACATATGCGCCGTTAACATCTCATCATGCGGATGGTAGACGGTGTAGTAACGTTTATACCACTTGTCAAAACCCAGGATATGCGAGTGTCTGACACCAGACAACAACACGCTATGACTAAAGGAGGGCATGGTTTCAAAAGGGTCAAGTACGATGTCGAAGGACTCGCCGGAAAGTTGTTTTCGTAATGCCAGGACATCACTGATAGCATTTGATTTTTTAATATAAAATTGGTGTATTTTGCTATTACCAGAGAGAAATGCTTTTCCCGTTGCCGTGGTTAAAATTGACAGTTTGACGCCACGATTAGACAGTTCACGATACAGCGAGCTCAAAACAATTAAATCACCTAACTTGTTGTTATCATGGATCAGCAAGCAGGTCTGAATATTTTCTGCATTAATTTTTTTATTCTTTTTCCGGGAGAAGAAAAAAGACAAAAAATTAATCTTAATTTTATTAATGCAGTATCTTTTTTTCTTATGGAAAGCACCTAAACCCATGCGAGTTACCACACTACAATAAAAAAGACGTTAACACTAACTTACATAAGAATCGGCACGATCGTGGAGATCATGCGCGTTGTTCATAATGCGCGGTTTGGATGACAAGGTTGCGACATCCTTTGCCTTGATATAAGGAATAATATCGTAGCTAATTGCGGTATCGTCAGACAAATTGTAGATCCTAAAGTCGTCAACATTCTCACACATAAACTGGAAAAACGGCAGGATTTTGACTAAATCCTTGCTCAATTCAGAAGGCATGGGGTTACGACTCTCATCATAAAAACGCGCGCAGCTCCCTGTGATATCTAACCCGGAGCAGATCGTGTTGTCATAACCTAATGAGTACGCAATCTGCATCGCCGTATACGCCACGGTATGGCATGAACAGTAACCTAAGCTGATATCCTTACTAAATCCAACCAGTCTTTTACGTTTAGAAACGGGCACGCGAATCAATAATTTTTTGTTCCATTTTGAAAGCATTTCCAGTTTCAGCTTCTTGAACAAACCGCCCTTTTCACGCTTATAAAATGCACGCAAAATAAAACAATGAGCACGCATATATTTCTTATCATCTTCCGTAGCAGCTTCATAAACATCCATGTTAACAACAGTGAATTTACTCGCCCGACTGAATTGATAAAAATCATGACGTCTTTGTAGCAAAAAACGTGCATCTGTTAAAACATAAATAAAGGGAGTAATACTATTACTGAGCAAGTATTCCGCAGCACCGTTAACGGTAATGACATCATTGTTCTGCAAAAGAGAAAGCGGAGTCCCTCGGGAAGTAGGTCCCGATAAGAAAATGATCACGTTATCAGATGTTCTGCTGGCAATTAGTTGCTGAACACCTGCTCGAGTTATAAACTTAACATTACTCATATGAAACCTGTAGGTTTGTCATGCAACTTAAATCACGATGAATCTTTAAGGAAAGCGTTCATGGTTTATCTTTAGCGAGGATGAACAAAGTAGGGTGAACAGACTTGCTCACAAAATATACAAATCCATTTTTGCATTTAGAACAACCAAATGCAATATTCACAATGAAACTTAGCGCACACTTTTACCTTTCAGACGACGCAGGAAATTTCGCCACTTTTTCTTATAAATCAGGAGATAAAAACCTAAGTCTTTTCTATTATTTTCAATACCATAGTGGCGTTCTAAATCAATACGATCTTTCGCCATTCTCTGTCTGGAAGGTCTTTTTCCGGACAGATCGATTATTCTTATCTCATCACCTTGTAATATGAAGTTACCTTTATGCGGGTCACCTGAAACCATACCATGCTGATGTAATCCTTGAATGGACTTTTTTATCTTCTCTTTCACATCAGAAGAAATGACAGGCAAGTCAACCAGCTCAACACCCTCGATATACTCAATAATCATGATGTAAGTATGCACATAACGCAGGGTCTTCACTTCGGCAAGCAGATAAAAATCATTTAACGCGTCAAAACCTTCCTGTCGAACGCGGTCGGTCTGATAAAAAAGCTTTTCGTAGTAGTCCCCTTTGACCAGTGACTTAAAAAATCTCTCCGTATTTTTTACTTTAGGGTGGAAGACTTTCAGGATATATTTTCCATGGTCAGTATCGATTAACACGACCTTAGTATCCTCAATACTACGAAAGACCTTTAGTACTTTAAGATTATGTGTTAAAAAATCATTGAAAATATCAATGTATTTTTCACCATCTTGTTTTACGAATACCGTATAGTTTTTAATTTTTGTTTCAATGATCATAATTATAAAGTTATCATTTTGCTAAAATTTTACGATAGAGGTACGCTACACCCGCAATCACTCCCCGTAGATAATGTTTTTGAACCAAAAGATGTTTATATCTTTTTTTATACTCAACCATTGTTCGGGCGTCCTTGGCAGGAACATCTTTCCACGGTGATTTAATAAAGGCATTGGTATAATAAATTACGGAAGGATAGTTTGCCCAGGCATGCCAGGGTTTTGTCGCCCCCGTAAAGTGAATCAACTTTGTATCAGCATGGATCGTATTTAAATACTTTTCATGCGTTTTATCACTTAACTCACTTTTAATGGTGTAAATCGTATTATATTCGCGAGGTAAAAAATAAACTTTATCACGCAGTAATATATTCAGGACATCCTGATCGGGATATTTAAAAAATGTTGCACTCCCATCTTCACCCGTTAACAGGGATAATGCCCTTTCAGTCAATCGATTCTCAGCCCATTGCTGGAGGTTTACCAAAACAACACCGGAGTTAAAATATTGTCCCTGAAGATGAAAAGAAGGGAGTCTTTCATTTACTCTGGACTGAATGGAGTCAACGTCTTTTACTACAGCGGCGACATGATCATTAAGGTCAAGGGACAGAAGATAATCGAGAGGACCTTTGCAGATGACATCTGCATCAAGATACAGCAATTTATCCAGTTTCTGATGCAGATAATCAAAAGCGAAAAGTCGAAAGTACATGGCTCTCGACCAGACCTGTGTTTTCGGCAAAACCTCAAGACATTTGACGTTGATAAGATATAATGAAATCTTAATCTTATATTCTTGTGCCAGTACTTCAATCTTATCAACGAAATTTTTTGTATATTTATCACAGATGATATGAAAATCAACATTAATATCATTATGAATTAACACCGAGGTAATAGACACCCCGACGCCATCAAGATAGTTCTCATCGATTCCATAAGAGATATGTAATGTTTTACCATTCTGATCATAGCGCTCATCAAAAACTTTATATTCTGCTATCTCTATTTCAGGAAAGGAGTCCACTGCGTCACCTATAATTATTTTTATTTAACAATCTTGCTTTTAAAGTAAAGTGCATAATCAATCAGACCAGCGAAGTACTGATTCTGATTAAACATATGCTTTGCTGCATAACGTAACTGATGACTGTTTTTAGGTTTCAGCAATTCAACATCACACCAGGGTGATAATTTTTTCGCATTCAAAAAGCTCTGCGCAATGGGGTAGTTGCCCCATTGATGCCAGGGCTTAGTCGGACCAATATAATGAATGAACACCGTGTTTTCATCCACGGGATTGACCACATCACGCTTTAACTCGTAATTGATGCTGAACTGGGTGTTAAACTTTTTGCCGATAAAACGCGCCTTGCCAACCAGTAACATGTTCAGCACATCCTGATCCAGGTGAGTGATGCGCTGTACCACATCCGGATCGCGTAACATCTCAATAGCCTTGCGGGAAATATCCTCAGCGGTCCAGACGGGGAGGTTAATCAACAAAAAACCCGCATTAAAGTAACCAGAAATCAGTCCCGGCGTTGCCAGACTGACTGAGCGCTTAGTCCACCACTCTGACTCGCCCTCCGCAACCACAGCCGCAATTTCATGTTCAGAAAACTGGAGGTCAATCAACTCCTGTACACTTCCCTGGCAGGCAATATCCGCATCCAGATACAGCACTTTATCCATTTTTTCCGCGAAGTGGTCAGCGATAATAAATCGGAAGTACGTTGCGTAAGACCAGTTTTTGGTACTCGGTAACGATTTCAACTGCTCACAGTCAACGAGATACACAACAATTTGGCTGGAGTATTGCTTTGCAAGCGCATTAAATCGCGCCTGTTCTTCATTGCTAAATGAATCGGTAAATACATGAAAAGCAAACGGGGTTTTAGGGTTGGCAATCAGTATCGACGCAATGGATACACCGCAACCGAATAGGAAATTTTTGTCTATACCATAGGCAATATTAAACGTCTTATCATCACTATGTCCTGCATAGTTATAATCTAAAGTCTGCTGAATGACTTTTTCTTCAAAATACGTTTGAGTCATAGTGATCACTTATTGATTTTGGAAAATATTGCACTTCTTAAATTTTGAAAATAGACTTCATTATAGAAGTTGTCTATCGTGGCGGGAATCAGATTGTTATCATACTTTACTTGACCAGAAAGGATTTGGTTAAGCAGTCGGATAAACTGGTTGAGATCCTTTGGTGGATACAAATCACCATTAATACCGGGTTTAATCATATCCCTGGGGCCGGACATACAGTCTGAACTGATGCACGGGATACCATACGACATGGCCTCCAGCAGGGTCATCGGAAAGCCTTCGAATGACGATGTCAGCAACAGTGCCGTGACGTTCTTTATCTTGTTTTGCACAACATCCCAGGGAGAGACCTGCCAGCCATGCCAGGTAATACAATTGTCAATCCCCAGTTCTAGCCCATAGGCCTGGCATTTTTCAAAATCAGAACCATCACCAATGACATGCAACCGCCACTCACCTTCCACATGAGATAACCCATCCAGCAGATCCTTAATTCTTTTTTGTCCTTCAAACTTCATCCTTCCGACATACAGAAAGACGGCAGGCTGGCCCTCTTCTGGTTGCGGAATAATCTCTGATTTCCTGGAGACGGGATTATAAACAACCGTAATATTTTTTTGGCCAATACCGCGCGCGATCATTTGTTGTTTGATACCACTGCTGATTGCCAGATGATAATCAGCCCAGCTAACACAGTCAGCGTGTTTTTTATGATCCAGCGAAAAATGCGGCCAGGAGAATATCGTGAAATCCAGACCTGATTTCTTCCGCGCTTTGCTGGCGAACAGGCAAGACAACACATCAATACAGATCACCACATCGGGTTCTGTTTTCTTTAACCAATGGCTAAATGTATGGATATGCTTTGCCCGACGTAAGAACCCCAGACGGATTGTAGAGAACGAACACGAGTAGTTAATCCCGCTTAACCATGCCTTATCCATTTTGTCATGTCGGCAAAAGAAAAACATTTCACACTGGATTTCAGAATGTTCGGCCTGAAAGTTATTGATAACATCCCGGATGACCGTTTCCATTCCGCCAAAACCGGAAACAGCCTCACCAACAAATGCAATTTTTAACGTGGGACGAACCTGCATTTCATTCATATATGATCACAGTCTCTCTTTTTGCCATCACAGCTATAATTCTATATTGTTAAAATCGAATCCAAGGTGCTGATTGAAGCATTCCTTTAACAAGGAACTTTTTATATTATAATTCTCGACGCAGGCTATATTTTCCAGATTAATTTGCACCGTAGTATTAAACCCATATAGCTCAAGTCTAAAACCCTGCTGTAACAGATTCAATAGAATATCTTCTGCTATTAATTGCGAATTAATGTTTTCCACATTGTCAAATTTATATGATAACTCTCGTGGATGAGGAATATAGAGATCTATTTTTTTGCTATTGATAAAATTTTGTATTTTTTGTATTAACTCGTCTACTTTGTGCTTCTTATTAATTGCATCTGAATAGACTGTACCCAGCAATACCTTTTTAACAACATGTGAACCAGAAGTTTCACTATAATAATCAATTAATTTAATCGCTTCTGTTCTTTCTATAATATTAGATTTCCCAGGAAACAAAGTATAATGTTTTTTGTCAAAATTGAGGATATCTTTTTTATGATACTTCCTGCCCAGAAGTCTTCGTATATTTTTTGATAAGGGCTTAACTGGAGAATCCTGATACATCATACTTTTTTTATTTATGTTGTTCGTGCCATCATCGAATGTTCTTATTTCATTAAAAGAAATCACTGATAGTATATGATGAATAAGTGGAACATGATAATTCGCAAAAAAAACAATATCATATTTTTTCTTATATGGTGTCATGATTTTTTTTGCATACCATGTTCTTTTCAATGTTTTGCAAATTGATGTCTTTTTTGCACACACTTCGAGACTAACATGCTGGCATAATGGTTTAATTTTATTTATATAATAAATATTTTTCTCATTTTTAACATCGCCAATAAACAATAGTTCAACATTATCCAGTCGTTCTTTTTCAATAATGGCTTTAGCGATAAGCAACTGCAAATTAGTCATGCATATGAAGAGAAACATTTAGCATCTTTCGTCCTAAATAATTATAATTTCTTCCTCAGTGTTCGTTCTTTTATTCGCTCTGCTTTTGCTTCTGCCTGGATTAACAGGTCTGCTTCATTACGAAATATATCGCGTAATGGAGCCGAAAAATAAACCTGCATAAACCGCCAGATATCCCGCTGCGTCAACCCGATGTTTAGCGACGAAAAATAGAGGCCAATCAGGTCTTTGTCACGCCAGCGGCGAGGAACTGTCGTACGAATCTGTGCCCTGTGTAAATCAATAACCGAAATCTTTAAATCTTCTTTATTGCCTGAAAAAGGCAGATGCAGCAGGAAGTGGCAGATATAACAATCACGGTGATTGATCCCACCCGCATGCATCTTACGCACCATCGTGGCTACGCGGTCAATGAGCATCCGCTTCACGTTTACATCCGGCGGATTCGCAGCCCAATCCGCACAGTAATCTTCCAGACTGATGGTTGGCGTGAGATCTTCGGTAATAATGAACGAGGTTTTGGTCAGAGGGTTGAGCCCCTTCTCACCAAATCCCACCCCATACATGGTATCGACCCCCAAATCCTGGAGGCGATGAATAGCATTCCACTCTCTGTCGGCACCCAAAACCGGCATACGCAGCGAGAGAAGATTTTTGACGATTTCTTTGAGAGAAGTACCCCGATGCCATTTAAGGAAATAGCTTTTCCCTGCCAGTTCAAATCGCAGCGTACGGCGGGTTTCCAGTTCCCTGAAGACTTCCCCCTGCAGCGTTTTGACTTCCTCAAACGCATCTTTTCCGCGCCATAACGTGGCTAACGGCTCTTTCAACTCAACCATCCAGACCACCTGTAATAATGTCCGCCGCTTTTTCCGGCAAACTGTACAAATCTTGTGTATCCGCAAAATGCCGTGCGTTTTCTGCCCATGCAGCGCGCAACGACGGCTGGGTCAATGCTTTACGTAAAATGTCGTTCAACGCGTCCTGCCGCCAGGGCTCATCAATGACGTCCCCACAGTTAGCCTGTGCAATATAATGCGCATAGCCACATACGGCGGAGGTCAACACCGGCAGACCAGCGGTAATCGCCTCAAGCAGAACAATACCTGCCGCTTCCTGATAGGCCGGGTGCAGTAACACATCGGCTGCGGCCATCAACTCAGCGACATCATTGCGCCCGGAGAAAAAGTGCACGTTGCTGCGCACACCGCGTTTTTCCGCCAGTGTTTCAAATTTTCGCGGCTTATCCTGGCCGACAATATACAGAAGCGTATTGTGCCGCAGCGCCGCCGGCAGCGAAGCAAGCGCTTCAATCGAGCGATCCACCCCTTTGCGGGTAAAATCAGAACCGACCTGCAACAATAAGTTTTGCTGCTCCGTAATACCGTTTTTCTGGCGAACTATTTCGCGGGCATTTAGGATTTGCGCGCTGTATTTTCTGTCCGGGTAAATCCCCGGCGGGAGAATATGAAAACGCTCCGCTTCGGTTTGATAGTGCTTCTGAAAATCAGCAATCTGCGTATCAGTCAGCATTAATAACTGCGTTGATTTACCCTGTTCAAACGTTGCCCGTTCAAACGCCGCATAATGGCGATAACGAGAGGTCAGGCGGTAGAAAAAGCCTTTTTCCTGTGCAACCTTTTCGGCGTAACAAACATCAGCGGCAAAATAGACATCCAGGCCGGGCATCTTGTTAAAACCCACAACCCGATCAACAGGGTGTTCACGTAAATGCGTCTGCACCCAGGCGAAATATTCTGCATTGCGCCCATGGTTGGTTCGCGATTTAACCGGTACAAGAATGAGCTCAAAAGCATCCGGGCATTCTCCGTCCCAGGATTGGGTATAAATACGGACCTGATGGCCACGTGCGGCAACGGTCTGCGCAATACGCATAAAGTCACGTTGTAATCCGCCGAACGGAAAATACTTATACAAACAAAAAGCCACGATCATACTGGCGCATCCATTTCAATAAGTTGCGCGTTCTGCGGCAACATTTTTTCCGTTGCCGCAATCACATCCTCAGCGGGAATAACGGACATATATTTTTTGTCACGGTCCAGTTCAGATCGTTTAGGCATGGGCTGATAGTCGCCAGCCCAGAACTGAATAATATTGTCAGTCCAGGGACGCCAGAAGACGTGATCTGTCGCGCCAAACAGACATATCACCGGCGTTTTGACTGCCGCAGCGATATGCCCGGGCGCTGAATCGACGCCAATAAAAAGCGCGGCATGATCAATCAGCGCGCCTAATTCCGGGAATCGGGTTTTGCCCGCCAGCCCGGTGACCGGCTTGGTTTCGCACCCCTGCGCAATCTCTTCCACACAGGCTAAATCGTCTGCAGAAGGACCCGATGTCAGCACTACCTGGTAGCCGCGACGCTCAAGAGCATCAATAACGCGGGAAAATTTGTCATTATCCCAGCACTTAAACAACTGCCTTGCCGTGGGTTGAATCACCACATACTGACGATTCACGCCGAGTTGATGCAACTGTCGACGCATATTTTCCCAGTGCTCAGGCCGATAGCTCATGGTCGTTTCGGTAACAATATGCTCCAGCTCCAGCGGTTTGAGCGCTGACAGCGTGCGTTCGACGACGTGTTCACCGGAATAGGGAACGAGATGGGTAAAACTCTGTTTCCAGAATGCAGACTGCCGGTTGGCGAAATCCTGGGATATTTTTACTCTTGCACGTAAAAAACGGACAATCAGCGCCACAATCCACTGATCGGTCAGATTGATGACCAGATCATATTGGTTGTTGCGTAAAGTCTTAATCAGCGAAAGCGTATTTTTAATTTTCTCTGCCGCCCCCGTTCCTTTATTACTGATGCCATAGAGGGCATTAATCTCGGGGTTTTCAGACAAAATAGGCATCGTATCCTGGTAAAGAAGCATATCGATTTTGGCGTCAGGATAGTTCTGCTTCAGCGTACTGATGACGGGAGTGGTTAATAGCATATCCCCGTGGAAACGCATCTTGATGACCAGAATTTTTCGAAAAGGCTTTTCCACACGCGACTCTTTTGTTGTGATTGTCCGATAAAGTTAAGCAGAAAACAGCACGCTACCGCCCCGGGCTCAACAGCTACCCGATCACTGATATTGCACTGACTTTTACGCGCTAGTGTATCACTTCTTTCGCTGCGATCCGACTCGAATAAATTGACCGCAAAGAGGGCATTTTTCTTTTTTAAATCAAATTGATATTAATCTAATCATCGCTTTTTGCGTCACTGATTGACTCTGCAAACAACGGCAAGAGCGGCAAAAATCAATAAATGGCATAAAAATGCAAAAAATCTGAGCCAGCCTGACGGAATTAGTCGGACTTAAAGCTATTTAAGTCAAAAACAGGAAAAGTAATGGTAAAGCCCTGGCTAAATACATAGAATCCCCAGCACATCCATAAGTCAGCTATTTACTATGCTCGAATTGCTTTACACCGCCCTTCTCTACCTAATTCAGCCTTTGATCTGGATACGGCTTTGGGTGCGCGGACGTAAGGCCCCGGCCTATCGTAAACGCTGGGGTGAACGCTACGGTTTTTATCGCCGCCCGCTGAAACCAGGCGGAATTATGCTCCATTCCGTTTCTGTCGGAGAAACACTGGCAGCAATTCCTTTGGTTCGCGCGCTGCGGCACCGCTATCCTGACCTGCCGATCACGGTCACCACGATGACGCCGACCGGCTCCGAGCGTGTTCAGTCCGCCTTCGGCAGCGATGTTCAGCACGTCTACCTGCCTTACGATTTACCCGATGCGCTGGGACGCTTCCTGAATCAGGTCGATCCGAAGCTGGTACTGATTATGGAAACGGAGCTGTGGCCGAACCTGATTGCCGCGCTGCATAAACGCCATATTCCACTGGTCATCGCCAATGCGCGTCTTTCTGCTCGCTCCGCTGACGGTTATGCGAAGCTGGGGAAATTTATCCGCCGAATCCTCCGTCGTATTACGCTAATTGCGGCGCAAAATGAAGAGGATGGTCAGCGCTTTGTGACGCTGGGCGCGAAGAACAATCAGGTGACCGTCACCGGCAGTCTGAAATTCGATATTTCCGTGACGCCACAACTCGCTGCGAAGGCGGTTACGCTCCGTCGCCAGTGGGCGCCGCATCGCCCGGTGTGGATAGCCACCAGTACCCATGATGGCGAAGAGAGTATTATTATTGCCGCGCATCAGGCATTGTTACACCAGTTCCCCAATCTGCTATTGATTCTGGTCCCGCGTCATCCGGAACGCTTCCCGGATGCGATTAACCTCGTGCGTGAAGCCGGGCTAAGCTATATAACACGTTCCTCCGGCGAAGTACCATCTGCCAGTACGCAGGTCGTTGTGGGTGATACGATGGGTGAACTGATGCTACTTTACGGAATTGCCGATCTGGCGTTTGTCGGGGGATCTCTGGTTGAGCGTGGCGGACATAATCCGCTGGAAGCCGCGGCCCACGCAATTCCCGTGCTGATGGGACCTCACACCTTCAACTTCAAAGATATCTGCGCCCGTCTGGAGCAGGCCAGCGGTTTGATTACGGTCACGGACGCCACAAGCCTCGCCAAAGAGGTTTCCTCTTTACTGACCGATGCCGATTATCGTAATTTCTATGGTCGTCACGCAGTTGAAGTACTCTATCAAAACCAGGGTGCGCTACAGCGCCTGCTGCAACTGCTGGAACCTTATCTGCCACCGAAAACGCATTGAGGGCTGTTATGCAAAAACGGGCGATTTATCCAGGCACTTTTGATCCGTTGACGAACGGCCATATCGATATCATCACGCGTGCTACGCAGATGTTTGACCATGTCATTCTGGCGATTGCGGCGAGTCCTGGTAAAAAACCAATGTTCACCCTTGAGGAGCGCGTTGCGCTGGCTCAGCAGGCCACAGCCCATCTGCCTGGCGTTGAAGTACTGGGCTTTAGCGATCTGATGGCAAATTTTGCGCGTGAGCAGCAGGCCAATATCCTGATTCGTGGATTGCGCGCCGTCGCGGATTTTGAATACGAAATGCAGTTGGCCCATATGAATCGTCATTTGATGCCAGAACTGGAAAGCGTCTTTCTGATGCCTTCGAAAGAGTGGTCCTTCATCTCGTCGTCACTGGTGAAAGAAGTGGCCCGCCATCAGGGTGATGTCACCCACTTCCTGCCAGAGAATATTCATCAGGCGCTGCTGGCCAAACTCAAATAGCGTCCCTGAGCCGGGACGCTTCACCCTACTTCTGGCACTGGCGGCAATAATACGTCGCACGCTGCGCGTGTTTTGATGCCACGATCGGCGTTCCACACACTCTGCACGGCTCGCCTTTGCGGCCGTAGACCTGTAACTCCTGGGCAAAGTAGCCCGGCTTACCGTCGCTTTGCAGAAAATCTTTCAGCGTCGTCCCGCCCTGCTCTATTGAACGTAGTAAAACGGCCTTAATCACGCGCACCAGAAGTTCATATTCAGCCTGCGACAGCGACGACGCCAGACGATCAGGGTGAATGCCGGCAGCAAACAGGGATTCGCTGGCGTAGATATTCCCGACCCCCACCACCAGTTTGTTATCCATCAGCCAGGGTTTAATCGCCGTTTTCTTCTTCGCGCACTTCTGTTGCAGGTATTCACCGTTGAAATCGTCGCTCAATGGTTCAGGGCCGAGATGCGCCAGCACGTTGTGCCCTTCCAGCGCTGTCGTCCACAGCCAGGCGCCAAAGCGACGAGGATCGGTGTAGCGCAGGACTTTACCATTACTCATCACTAAATCGACGTGGTCGTGTTTTTCTGCCGGAAGTTCTTCAGGAAGGATACGCAAACTGCCCGACATCCCCAGATGGATGATTATCCAGCCATCGGGTAGTTCCAGCAGGAGGTATTTCGCGCGACGCTGAACGCTGAGCACCGGTTTGTCACTCAGACGATAGATCTCTTCTGATACCGGCCAACGCAGACGTCCATTACGCACATTGGCATGCAGAATGGTTGCCCCGACCAGATGCGGCTCAATACCGCGGCGGCTGGTTTCGACTTCAGGTAATTCAGGCATAACGTCTCCGGCTGTGTATCAGGTCTCACTAATATGGGGATGGCCAGAAAACAAAAAACCCCGCCGAAGCGAGGTTTTTCATTACAGCAAAGTGAAAATTACTTAATTTTCGCTTCTTTGTAGAGAACGTGCTGACGGACAACTGGATCGAATTTTTTCAGTTCCAGTTTTTCCGGCTTAGTACGTTTGTTCTTCGTGGTGGTATAGAAGTGACCAGTACCAGCAGAAGAAACCAGCTTGATCTTCTCACGAATACCTTTAGCCATGATTTATTTCCTCTTAGTACTTAGTACTTTTCGCCACGGGCACGCAGTTCAGACAGAACTGTATCGATGCCTTTCTTATCAATTACACGCATACCTTTAGCAGATACACGCAGGGTGACAAAACGCTTTTCGCTCTCAACCCAGAAACGGTGAGAGTGCAGGTTAGGCAGAAAACGGCGTTTAGTCGCGTTCAGTGCGTGGGAACGGTTGTTACCGGTCACCGGACGCTTGCCAGTAACTTGGCAGACTCGGGACATGTCTATTCTCCAAAAATCAAATTAGCTCGAGCTTCGTATGGGGTATCGGCGCCTCGTCAGGCTTTACAGCCCGGTCATCGCGGTTCTAAGCGAACACTCGATTGCCAGGCCCAAATGCCAAACCCGAGATTCTCAAAGGTGGCGTAGTATACGCTGAGTCAGCGATGTGCTCAAGTCCCGAACAGACAAAGATCCCGATGGATCGCGCAAAGTGCGTCAAATCCAACCACGTTCCGCAAACGAAACGTACTCTCCGCGTCCAATGACAAGGTGATCAAGCACACGGATATCCATGAACTGACAGCATTTTACGACACGCTCGGTGATAAGTTTATCCGCTTTACTCGGCTCTGCACACCCCGACGGATGATTATGTGCAAGGATCACCGCAGATGCATTGATTTTTATCGCTTCACGAATAATTTCACGCGGATGGATCTCAACATGGGTGAGCGTGCCAGAAAAAAGACGGCTATGTTTAATGACCTTGTGTTGGGAATCGAGAAAAACCACCATAAAAACTTCTCTCTCTTCCCCCGCAAATTGACTCTGCAAAAAATCCCGAGTTAACAACGGGCTGAGTAACGGGTTTGAGCCTTTTATTTGTACTTCATAAAAACGACGGGCCAGCTCCGCAATGCCTTTAAGCTGCGCATATTTTGCCACGCCAATCCCTGTCACCGCGCTGAACTGAGAGTAGTCCGCCGTCAACAAGCTATAGAGAGAGCCAAAATGTTCCAGGAGCTCTTTTGCCAGCGTAAAGACATCTTTCCCGGGCGTTCCTGTCCGCAAGAAAAGCGCCAACAGTTCGTCATCCGTCAGCGTATCCACCCCAAGCGCTAACAGTTTTTCCCTCGGCAGTACATACTCAGCAGTTACCATCCCCACACCTCCTTATGCCAGTATGAATGGTGACATAGCCCTGAGGGGGAATCGACGTACAAATTCCACTCCTGCGTAGCGCCTCGCAAAGTGATTCATGGGTGAACGCACGACAGTTTACGGATTGTGATAAAATATCCGCCTTCTGGTGTAATCCAACAGGAAAGATCATGATGAGCCTGGCCGGTAAAAAAATCGTTCTCGGCGTCAGCGGCGGCATTGCTGCCTACAAAACCCCTGAACTGGTGCGTCGCCTGCGCGAACGCGGTGCCGATGTTCGTGTGGCAATGACCGAGGCGGCTAAAGCCTTTATTACCCCACTCAGCTTACAGGCGGTTTCCGGGTATCCCGTTTCCGACAGTCTGCTGGATCCCGCGGCAGAAGCCGCAATGGGTCATATCGAGTTGGGAAAATGGGCCGACCTGGTGATTCTCGCCCCTGCCACCGCCGATCTTATCGCGCGTGTCGCAGCCGGTATGGCAAACGATCTGGTGTCCACGATTTGTCTGGCAACACCTGCGCCCATTGCCGTTTTACCGGCGATGAACCAGCAGATGTACCGGGCTGCGGCAACTCAGCATAATCTGGACGTTCTGGCTTCCCGTGGGCTGCTCATCTGGGGACCGGACAGCGGCAGCCAGGCATGCGGCGACGTGGGTCCTGGCCGCATGCTGGATCCCTTAACGATTGTCGATATGGCCGCGGCGCATTTCTCCCCTGTCAACGATCTACAACATCTCAATATCATGATTACCGCGGGCCCGACGCGTGAGCCGCTCGATCCGGTGCGTTACATTTCCAACCACAGCTCCGGTAAAATGGGGTTTGCTATCGCCGCAGCGGCCGCCCGTCGTGGGGCGAACGTTACGCTGGTCACCGGCCCCGTATCGTTACCCACGCCGCCTTTTGTACAGCGTGTCGATGTGATGACCGCGCTGGAGATGGAAGCGGCGGTGCAATCCGCTGTACAACAGCAACATATTTTTATCGGCTGCGCTGCCGTAGCAGACTATCGCGCCGCCGTTGTCGCACCGGAAAAAATCAAGAAACAAGCAACGCAGGGTGATGAATTAACAGTAAAAATGGTCAAAAACCCGGACATCATCGCCGGGGTTGCTGCACGTAAAGACCATCGTCCCTATGTCGTTGGGTTTGCCGCGGAAACGAATAATGTGGAAGAATACGCCCGGCAAAAACGTAACCGCAAAAACCTTGATTTGATCTGTGCAAACGATGTTTCTATTTCAGATCAGGGATTTAATAGCGATAGCAACGCTCTACACCTTTTCTGGCAGGATGGAGATAAAGTCTTACCGCTTGCGCGCAAAGCACTCCTTGGCCAATTATTACTCGACGAGATCGTGACCCGTTATGATGAAAAAAATCGACGTTAAGATTCTGGATCCGCGTGTTGGCAAGCAATTCCCGCTGCCGACGTATGCCACCTCCGGTTCCGCCGGACTTGACCTGCGGGCATGTCTCGATGACGCCGTAGAACTGGCGCCGGGCGCAACCACGCTGCTGCCAACCGGGCTGGCTATTCATATTGCCGATCCCTCTCTGGCTGCCGTCATCCTGCCGCGCTCGGGCCTGGGCCATAAGCATGGTATCGTGCTGGGCAACCTGGTGGGGTTGATTGACTCCGACTATCAGGGGCAACTGATGGTGTCCGTCTGGAACCGAGGTCAGGACAGTTTCACCATTGAACCGGGTGAACGTATCGCCCAGATGGTCTTTGTGCCGGTCGTACAGGCCGAATTTAACCTGGTGGAAGAGTTTGATGCCACCCACCGTGGTGAAGGCGGTTTCGGCCATTCCGGTCGTAAGTAAGAAAGTTACGCATCCCGATAACGTCATAACATCACCGCAAGCCCTGTGTTTGCGGTCATAGTGTGGATGCTCGCCTGCAAGTGCTTATTTTCAGGGGTATTTTGTAACATGGCAGAAAAACAAACTGCGAAAAGGAATCGTCGCGAAGAAATACTTCAGTCTCTGGCGCTGATGCTGGAATCCAGCGATGGAAGCCAGCGCATCACAACGGCAAAACTGGCGGCTTCTGTCGGCGTTTCCGAAGCGGCGTTGTATCGTCACTTTCCCAGCAAGACCCGCATGTTCGATAGCCTGATTGAGTTTATCGAAGACAGCCTGATTACCCGTATCAATTTGATTCTGAAAGATGAAAAAGACACCCACGCGCGTCTGCGTCTGATTGTGTTGTTGATTCTGGGTTTTGGTGAGCGCAATCCCGGCCTGACGCGTATCCTGACCGGACATGCGCTAATGTTTGAACAGGATCGTTTGCAAGGGCGCATCAATCAACTGTTTGAACGCATTGAAGCGCAACTGCGCCAGGTGCTGCGGGAAAAGCGGATGCGCGAAGGTGAAGGATACGTGACGGATGAAACGTTGCTGGCAAGCCAGTTGCTCGCCTTCTGCGAAGGTATGCTGTCGCGCTTCGTGCGTAGTGAATTCAAATACCGTCCAACGGATGATTTCGACGCCCGCTGGCCACTGCTCGCCTCACAACTGCAGTAATGTTTGCCGGATAGCGCGCGCGTTATCCGGCCATCCTGCTTAAACGCCAAATTCTTCCCGATACGCCCGCACCGACGCCAGATGTTCAGCCATTTCCGGCTTCTCTTCCAGATAAGCAATCAGCTCTTTCAGGGTAATGATGGAAATCACCTTACAGCCATAATCGCGCTCGACTTCCTGAATGGCGGAAATCTCGCCACGGCCCCGTTCCTGACGATCTAAAGAGATCAGCACACCAGCCAGCGTCGCGCCATTGGCCTGGATGATTTCCATCGACTCGCGGATAGCCGTACCGGCGGTGATCACATCATCCACCAGCATCACGCGCCCCTGCAATGCGCTGCCAACCAGGTTACCGCCTTCGCCATGATCTTTGGCTTCTTTGCGGTTAAAGCAGTACGGCAGGTCCTTGTCGTGATGCTCCGCCAGCGCGACCGCCGTGGTGGTCGCAATGGGAATGCCTTTGTAAGCCGGGCCAAAAAGCAGATCAAACTCAATACCAGAATCCACCAACGCCTCGGCGTAAAAACGGCCTAACAGTGCCAGATCGCGCCCGGTATTAAACAGCCCGGCGTTGAAGAAATAGGGGCTCTTGCGCCCAGAT
This sequence comes from Citrobacter amalonaticus Y19, assembly GCF_000981805.1. Lineage (NCBI taxonomy): Bacteria > Pseudomonadati > Pseudomonadota > Gammaproteobacteria > Enterobacterales > Enterobacteriaceae > Citrobacter > Citrobacter amalonaticus. Next base: position 4,265,824 of record NZ_CP011132.1, read on the forward strand.
TTCAGCGTGAACTCGCCAAACTTGAGTACCTGTTTGTTAAGCGCAAACTCAATAAACTGGCGTTGATAGGGTTTCATGGATTCGCTCCTCATTTCACTTTCATCATTGACATAATCTACGGACAAAAAAAAGGCGACTCACTGGTCGCCTTAAAATCAATTCTCTAACGCCGCCTTCTGCGTCGCGACAATGGATTCGATTCCCCCTCGGGCCAATGCCAGCAAGGTGAGAAGTTCTTCATGGCTGAACGGTTCGCCTTCTGCCGTCCCCTGCACTTCAATGATTCGACCGTCTTCGGTCATCACCACGTTCATGTCGGTTTCCGCCGCCGAGTCTTCAACGTACTCCAGATCGCAGAGCGCTTCGCCGTTGACGATCCCCACGGATACCGCAGCAACCATCCCTTTCATCGGATTGGTTTTCAGCTTACCGCTGGCCACCAGCTTGTTCAGCGCATCCGCCAGCGCCACACAGGCACCGGTAATGGAGGCGGTACGCGTGCCGCCATCGGCCTGGATCACATCGCAATCCAGGGTGATAGTGAATTCACCCAACGTTTTGAGATCGACTGCGGCGCGCAACGCACGGGCGATCAGACGCTGAATTTCCATCGTACGACCACCCTGCTTGCCCTTTGCGGCTTCGCGCGCATTACGGGTATGCGTTGCACGTGGCAACATGCCATATTCAGCGGTGATCCAGCCCTGGCCCTGACCTTTCAGAAAACGCGGTACGCCTTCTTCAATCGAGGCCGTGCACAGCACTTTGGTATCTCCAAATTCGACCAGCACCGAGCCTTCAGCATGTTTTGTATAGTTACGGGTCAGGGTTACGGGACGCACCTGATTAGCGCTACGGCCTGCTGGACGCATATTGAGATCTCCGGCTTGAAACGAATGTGGCTGCGCATTATACGGACTTCCGGCGGTTATTCCTATCCTGACAAGGCCGGGATGGCTATAATCCCCTCATCTCTCCTTTGAAAACAGGAACGTCTATGATCCGCAGCATGACCGCCTACGCCCGGCGTGAAATCAAGGGTGAATGGGGTAGCGCCACCTGGGAAATGCGCTCGGTAAACCAGCGTTATCTGGAAACTTACTTTCGTCTGCCGGAACAGTTCCGTAGCCTTGAGCCTGTTGTTCGTGAACGCATCCGTACGCGCCTGACACGCGGTAAAGTCGAGTGCATGCTGCGCTTTGAGCCCGATGCGAGCGCGCAGGGCGAGCTCATCCTGAATGAAAAGCTCGCAAAACAACTCGTGAACGCGGCCAACTGGGTCAAAATGCAGAGCGATGAAGGGGAAATCAATCCCGTCGATATCCTTCGCTGGCCTGGCGTTATGGCAGCACAGGAACAGGATCTTGATGCCATTGCGGCTGAGATTCTGACCGCGCTGGACGGTACGCTTGATGATTTCATCGTTGCCCGTGAAACGGAAGGTCAGGCTCTGAAAGCGCTGATCGAACAACGTCTGGAAGGCGTCAGCGCTGAAGTTATTAAAGTCCGCGCCCATATGCCAGAAATTCTGCAATGGCAGCGTGAACGTCTGGTCGCTAAGCTCGAGGACGCGCAGGTCCAGTTGGAAAATAACCGTCTGGAGCAAGAACTGGTCCTGATGGCGCAGCGCATTGATGTGGCAGAAGAGCTGGATCGCCTGGAAGCCCACGTCAAAGAAACCTACAACATCCTGAAGAAAAAAGAGGCGGTAGGCCGCCGTCTGGACTTCATGATGCAGGAATTCAACCGCGAGTCGAATACGCTGGCGTCGAAATCCATCAATGCGGAAGTGACCAATTCCGCTATTGAACTGAAAGTCCTGATCGAGCAAATGCGCGAACAGATTCAGAACATCGAGTAAAGTTTCACGCGATCTCGCGTAGTCTCACTAAGTCTTACCTGGATAAAAAGGCCATTGTAAATCATGGCCTTTTTTGTTTTATATAGTCTCATATCGTATCACTAGAGCGCGTGTTTCGTGTGTACATAGACGTGTACATACTGGCATTTATGACACGCAGTTTATGTACACAGCAATGAGACAAGATAAGCATGGCAAAACTGACAGACTTACAGATCAGAGCATGGAAAAATTCAGGCGAGCATTTTGAGGGAAGAGCTGATGGAGACGGGCTGTATCTATGCTTCCCAAAGAATTACTCAGCTCCATTTTGGCGCTTTCGCTATCGTTTTGCGGGAAAGCAGCGGGCAATGGTCATAGGCTCATATCCTGAACTGTCACTAGCCAAAGCACGTGAAACGACCAGAACGCTATCAGCCCGTGTTGCGTTGGGTTACGACGTATCGGGAGAGAAGCAAGAACGTAAAGCAGAAGCGTTGAAGAAGATGGAGGAAGCCAAACATGCGCTACGTGTTTCAGAGTTGGCCGCTGAATACTTTGAACGTCAGATCCTCAATCGCTGGAAGCATCCAGACATCCTACGCCGCCGTATAGACAAGGATATAAACCCTAATATTGGGGATATGAGAATCGAGGACGTTAAAGCCAGTCACATTGACGACATGCTGCAAAAAATCGTCCAACGTGGCGCACCTACAGTCGCTAATGATGTATTGAGGTGGACTCGCCGTATCTTCAATTACGGTATAAGACGCCATATGCTAGAAACGAATCCTACTGGTGCTTTTGAAATTGATGATGCGGGTGGGCAGGAAAAAAGCAGGGAACGCTGGCTAAGCCGAGAAGAGCTTGTGCGATTTTTACAGGCAATGCCAATGACAAAAGGTTTCTCACGTCAGAACGAGCTTACGATGAAACTTCTGCTGGTGTTCTGCTGCCGTAAGATGGAGCTGTGTGGTGCCCGTTGGGAAGAGTTCGATTTTGATGAAGCAGTTTGGCGCTTACCCGCAGAACGGGTTAAGAATGGCGATGCAATCGATATACCTATCCCGGAAGTGGCTCTTGAATGGCTGAAAGAACTGCATCAGATGTCCTGCAATAGCCAGTGGGTACTTCCGGCCAGAAAGATGCAGCACCGGATGATCCCACACATTCAGGAAAGTACATTGCCGGTAGCGTTAGCAAAAATAAAAACCAATATGCCCGGCATTCCTAATTTTACTATTCATGATTTTCGACGTACCGCGCGATCACATCTTGCGGCGTTAGGGGTTGATCCGATAGTTGCAGAGCGCTGCCTGAACCACAGAATCAAAGGCGTTGAGGGGATTTATAACCGTTATCAGTACTTCGATGAGAGGAAACAAGCGCTTGAGCAGTGGGCTGACTTGCTTGTTTCTTTAGAAAGAGGCGAGGACTATAACGTGACGCCATTGAGAAAGAGCATCGCGTAAATGCCATGGCACATAATTGAACTGATTGCCGAACATGTGCCAAATGTTGCTAACATCAGTTATGGTGGTCAAAACGGAGTAGGTCCGGGATAAGTAAGAAGACCAAACAGGCTTCTAACCTCAGAAAATCTTCCGATTAAGATTGCTTGAAAAATGCTTCTCCCATCCCAATAACATAACCTCCGTTTTATTACCAAAAGGAGACCACCATGGGAGAGCAGTACCGCATGTCTCGTCAGCAGCGTGTATCTTTCACTGTTGAAGAATCAAAATTGATTGATGAAGCACGTAACCTTATGACTGCTGCTACGGGAAAACCCGTCACCACTAACCGATTCATCAAAGTATCAACCATCCAAAGAGCTGAAAAAATCAACAACGGTGGCACTGATGGCAACGCCTAAAAATGAACCAACAAAACCAAATCATGTGTACAAAGTAGGATTTGGTGTCAATCAGACAGATAAAATTAACAAAGCAGCTAATAGTGTTGATGAAACACCAGAACAATTCATTAAAAAAAGCACATTAAAAGCAGCGGAGGTCATTAACAGCGCTGCCGGAGTTGCAGGCAAAAAGTGACAGGATAATCAATGGCATCGCGGAAAATATCGATGCCATCATCCTTAGAAATTTAGTGAGCTTACTAGGCTCGTTTGCAATCATATTCATCCTCTTCCTGAAAGCCGCACTCTTCACGTCTATAGATTTTCCAGCCTACTAATGCCCACAACGATGCAGTGCTTTATATCTGCACACTGCTTTGATAGTTTAGGCGTTCTACACACAGTAAGGATGCCTATTCGTGAAAAGAGATATCCGATCAATAAATTTTAATCTCATTAAACTTGACCAAGAAAACGTCAGATTTGGTGGTGATATTGCGCAAAATCAACGCGAAGCTATTGAGTTGATGCTGGCAGACCCAGAAGATGCAAAGAAAATTCTAAAACTTGCAGAGCACATTGCTCTTTATGGTCTTGATCCCACAGAATTACAGCTTGTAACTCCTGACGATGAGGGAAACTACATCGTACTTGAAGGAAACAGGCGATTAACTGCGTTGAAGTTGTTACAACGTCCAGATTTGTGCACACAAGAAAAATACTACAAAGATTTTTTGGCGGCCCATAATGAAATTGCGAGGAGCTTCCCTAGCGAAATCGAATGCAGTGTGGTTGCTACTCGAGAAGATGGTGATGTTTGGGTAGAGCTGAAGCATACCGGTCAAAATGGTGGTGCTGGACGTGTACCGTGGGATAGCGATATTCGTGATGAGCGCCGAGCAAGGCAAACAGGTGTTGAATCTATAGGGCGACAAATACGAGAGATTGTCCGAGATAATCCTGAAATATTTAATGAAATAGCCATCAGTGACATTTATCAAATCCCTGTCACTACACTAACGCGTCTTTTTGCTTCCAAAAGGGCTCAGGATGCGTTTGCAGTATTTATCAAAGACCGCCAAATACAGTTCAAATATAAATTAGTTATTTCTGCACCATCAATTGAGTTCGCTATACGTATGTTCCGTCATGAAGGATACAACGTTAATGATGTACGCAGTGATGATGACAGAAAGACCTTCCTCAGTCATATACCGCCAGAATTAAGTCCAGAACATCTGCATCAACAATCAATTAAACCCACTACTACCCCAGATGGTAATCCGACTGGCAGCGAAGGCGGTGCCGGGCAAGGTTCTTCAGGGGGAAGTCATTCTGGATCAGAGGACGATGAAACAACCGATAGCGGTTCTGGAAGCCCAAAAAAAGGTGGGGGTAATGGCCAAAAAACAAAGGCAAAAGGCTCATCAAAAAGCCGAAAATACCTTATTCCATGGTCTCTCAACATAACTAACAGTAGGATCAATGAAATCTACCGAGAGTTACGCTCTATGCTTGAAGTAGAGCGAGTTCCCAACGCTACTGCGATCACATTTAGAGTGTTTCTCGAAGTAAGTTGCGATGATTACAGAAGCCGCATGGCACATACAGGCAGCGGAGTTTACAGACATGATAATAATAAACCGCTTACTGAAGATGATAAACTTGCGATAAAAATTACTTCTGTCGCAAAACATCTCGAATCAGCAGGACTCATAACCAAACCAGAATCAAAAGCGATAAGTCGCCGAGCGGCAGGTACACAAACCGTTGGGTCAGTAGACCACTTAAACCAGTTTGTCCACAGCACAGCAAGCCCTCCACTACCATCTGAGCTAAAAGATGTCGCTGAGGAATATCTGCCAATGCTTAGAGCAATCTGGCCATAACATGCTGGCCAACTTAGAGCAGTTAAGCTAAACTAGCTCCTAAGTTGGCATACTAACTCTTTGTTCTAATATGAAAAAATCAAGCTATTCAACACCATTACGTTATCCTGGCGGTAAAGGTAAATTTGCGTACTACCTCAAAAGGTTGATTGAGGCTAATGGCCTGAATGACGGACACTATGTTGAGCCTTACGCAGGAGGAGCTGGCGTTGCCTTAGACTTGTTATTTAACGAGTTTGTTTCGAGAATACATATTAATGACCTAGATCCCGCCGTTTATTCATTTTGGTGTGCAGCGGTCAATCATACAGAAGAACTTTGCTCTGCAATTTCAAAAATACCTGTCACTATAGAACAATGGGAAATACAAAAGAAAATCATCAATAATATTGATAACAATTCTCTTGTCGATGTTGCATTAGCAACTTTTTTCCTGAACCGTACCAATCGTTCTGGAATATTAAAAGCAGGAGTTATTGGTGGGAAAGACCAAAGCGGGAAATGGAAATTAGATGTTCGATTTAACAAGCCAGATTTAATATCAAGAATACAAATGATAGGTGCATTTGGATCGAGAATTAACATTCATAATTATGATGCTATTGCACTGATGGATAATGTTGTAAAGACCTTACCCAAAAACACACTTTTATATTTAGACCCGCCCTATTATCACAAGGGTTCAGGTTTGTATCGAAACTTTTATAATCATGAAGATCATGTTGCCATTTGCAAAAAGCTCGATGAAGTAAAACACCCGTGGATTGTATCTTATGATAACGCGGTGGAAATCAAAGAAATTTATTCTGAATATCGACAGGAAGAATATTTTCTGAACTATACAGCGCAAGAGAAGCGTAAAGGTTCCGAAGTAATGATCTTTGGTCCAGGAGTAATTATACCGTCAAAAGGTTTAAAAAAATAAAATTATGTTTACATAAATTGTATAAAAATAATAATGAATAGATTTTATGATGGCCGTTTATAGAATAATAAAAATATTAAGGCAAGTATCTTTTATAATACTGATACTTGCCTATTAATTATCTCTTCCTATATTTACCATCAATAGAACCAATAGCAGAAACGCCGCAATAGCTCTCGCAGCTACGAGTCATAAGATTAATAGCCCTATCTTTCAACTCACTAATCACCGCTACACATGTGCTTGATGAATCGCTATAGACCCAGCGATTTAGCTGCTCAGTTCCCGCCTCAACAGATTCGGCAATACCTTCCATATTACAGACACCGGAAGCATCTCCATGCGATGCGTTAATACTGAACTTAGCAGAACCATTTTTGACAGACAAAGATAAAGTGCCATTATGTTTAATGTATTCATTAGCATGTGCAAAACTAATACTGAAAGTGAGAACAAACGCTAAAGTAAAAACTTTCATCACTAATCCCTTTTATTAGACTTGTAGTAAGCAAAGAATAATTAACCATCAATCAAACTACCACTATTTGACAGGGTTATTGTTTATGGCAACGTTTGCATAATTTATGAATATGCTAGAAAGACCTCGTGTATCTCGTAACGTAACAGCTTCAAAAACTTCATTACCAGAAACGATACCAACCAAATAAAGCTCCCCTCCTTCTTCTCTCATTACAAAACCTGAATATGGCTGTCCTGAAACCTTTATTCTAAATCCGACATAATCTTTATAATCGATCTTATCAATCGATTTAAAACTTGGTAACTTATGCATCAGCAATAAATAATCTCCTAATGTAGAATATGTAACGTAACTTCCGCTATCTATGTACACATCAGATTTCAACTGCTTTTCTGTAAACCCCATCTCATGAATGTTACTCTCATTCTCCTTTTAGGAGTCGTTAATGGCATCCGATGATAACTGATTCCTTTCCTCTTGATTAATTACATCCATAGCATCAGAATACTTAACATAATTAATTTTCCCGCGAACATACTCGAAACACTTATCCCAAAGATAATTAATACGTTTAGCATACATATTTTCAAGACATTGAGCATCGCTGCAATTACTCCGCTTACCAAGCCATTCTATTTGTGATTTTTTCATATCCTGTTTAACACCATCTGGCATTTCAGAGTTCATTGCTATCTTGTAGTTATGAGAAAGAAAATCATCAAGTCGATTTAACTTAAAATCTGAACAAATCATCGTTTCGACCGCAGACTCTGCATTTTTACATTCGAAAGAGGCAGCATAAGTTGTACTACATGCAAGCAATGAAACGAGTAAGATGATTTTTCTATTGACGATAATATTAATAATTTTTCCTTATTAAGAAATTAGCCTAAGCTATAGCTTTTATTAACCCGTCGATGGTGTAAGTTGAGGAATTATATGGAGACTCAATGAATCTAAACGTACCTGCGCCAACGATATGATTCATTATCCGCACATCCTGGGAGGATGATTTTCCACAGAACTGCGCTCTATGGTAAAATGCAGAATACGCTACAAGCCCCTCTCCCCAAGTAATATCCCTTGTTGGACCAACAATTGCGTTGCAGAAGGATTTATGGAAATTGAATAGTTGCCCTGCCCCCCGCCCAACAGAACAACTCGAGAAACAAAGACACTTACCTCTCAAAATTGGCCATGCAATGCGATCAAAATCTTTCCATGAGATAAATCCATCATCAGTTAGGGAAGGTGCGAATAAGCGGGGAAATTCTTCTCGGCTGACTCAGTCATTTCATTTCTTCATGTTTGAGCCGATTTTTTCTCCCGTAAATGCCTTGAATCAGCCTATTTAGACCGTTTCTTCGCCATTTAAGGCGTTATCCCCAGTTTTTAGTGAGATCTCTCCCACTGACGTATCATTTGGTCCGCCCGAAACAGGTTGGCCAGCGTGAATAACATCGCCAGTTGGTTATCGTTTTTCAGCAACCCCTTGTATCTGGCTTTCACGAAGCCGAACTGTCGCTTGATGATGCGAAATGGGTGCTCCACCTTGGCCCGGATGCTGGCTTTCATGTATTCGATGTTGATGGCCGTTTTGTTCTTGCGTGGATGCTGTTTCAAGGTTCTTACCTTGCCGGGGCGCTCGGCGATCAGCCAGTCCACATCCACCTCGGCCAGCTCCTCGCGCTGTGGCGCCCCTTGGTAGCCGGCATCGGCTGAGACAAATTGCTCCTCTCCATGCAGCAGATTACCCAGCTGATTGAGGTCATGCTCGTTGGCCGCGGTGGTGACTAGGCTGTGGGTCAGGCCACTCTTGGCATCGACACCAATGTGGGCCTTCATGCCAAAGTGCCACTGATTGCCTTTCTTGGTCTGATGCATCTCCGGATCGCGTTGCTGCTCTTTGTTCTTGGTCGAGCTGGGTGCCTCAATGATGGTGGCATCGACCAAGGTGCCTTGGGTCATCATGACGCCTGCTTCGGCCAGCCAGCGATTGATGGTCTTGAACAATTGGCGGGCCAGTTGATGCTGCTCCAGCAGGTGGCGGAAATTCATGATGGTGGTGCGGTCCGGCAGGGCGCTATCCAGGGATAACCGGGCAAACAGACGCATGGAGGCGATTTCGTACAGAGCATCTTCCATCGCGCCATCGCTCAGGTTGTACCAATGCTGCATGCAGTGAATGCGTAGCATGGTTTCCAGCGGATAAGGTCGCCGGCCATTACCAGCCTTGGGGTAAAACGGCTCGATGACTTCCACCATGTTTTGCCATGGCAGAATCTGCTCCATGCGGGACAAGAAAATCTCTTTTCTGGTCTGACGGCGCTTACTGCTGAATTCACTGTCGGCGAAGGTGAGTTGATGACTCATGATGAACCCTGTTCCATGGCTCCAGATGACAAACATGATCTCATATCAGGGACTTGTTCGCACCTTCCTTAGAATAAATCCCTCGTCAGTCCCATGAGCACTAATATGCACATATTTTATATGTGCTCGCAGGGCTATCTTTAATGCCTTGACTAACATTTCCTTATTAACAACCTCAAGACTTTTTGCGCTTACCCCCTGTAATTCCAGAATCTTCCTTAGCGTATTCCCCTCATATCTCTCGTCATATATATCAAGATCACTGCGTGATTCAATAATAAGTATCTTCTGTTTTTTCATCGTACATACCAAAGCGCACATCCAATCGCAGTTTTATAATCGACTTAATATCAGTAGCAACCTTTACAGGAAACAAAGCAATCGTGGATGCACCAGACCCCTGCACATCCCTGATCTCCATAAAACAGCTATAGATGCACAAAAACACATTTTATAGACATTTAAGGGAGTGAGGTGTGGTATATGGCTCAGTTATCCTCAGATAGTGCAGACAAGCAGGTAGGCCAACGCATCCAGATGCGGCGCAAAGAACTGGGAATGACCGCACAGCACTTAGCTGAACTCGTTGATATCTCTCATCAGCAACTTTCCCGCTATGAACGCGGAACTAACAAGATTAACGTGGCTCACCTTGTTAACATAGCAATTAAGCTCAATACACCGATCAGTTGGTTTTTTATTGATTGATTCTCAACGCTAGATAACGAGTCAAAGAAAAAACAAGATTTTGTGCCCGTAAAAGATGCAGATTTGAAACATCGCTTTGATCAAATTTGGCCTCAATTGACCCATGAGCAAAGACGTGTACTGATTATGCTCTTAAACAAATATACGAAATGAGGCCCAAATGTAAAGCCTCATTTCTGCCAATTAATTGATTATTAACTTCCTTTTAATACTTTTTATCTACCATTTTGAGCACTTTAATAACTTTATCTTTATAAAAATACTGTTCAAGAAACCCGCCTTTTAAATAGGTAATTGACCTGCTCCCCGTTGATTAGTACACCCCGATGTTAGTAATGTCTTCATAAGCCACATGAGGACATCCCCATGAAGAAGCGTTTTTCCGACGAACAGATCATCAGTATTCTCCGCGAAGCCGAAGCTGGGGTACCCGCCCGTGAACTCTGCCGCAAGCATGCCATTTCCGATGCCACGTTTTACATCTGGCGTAAGAAGTATGGCGGTATGGAGGTGCCTGAAGTTAAGCGCCTGAAGTCGCTTGAGGAAGAGAACGCCAGACTCAAGAAGCTGCTTGCCGAAGCCATGCTGGATAAAGAGGCGCTTCAGGTGGCTCTTGGGCGAAAGTACTGACGACAGACCAGAAGCGGGAAGCCGTGATGTTGATGTGTGATGCGACCGGTCTGTCGCAACGTCGTGCCTGCAGGCTTACAGGTTTATCCCTGTCGACCTGCCGCTATGAGGCTCACCGTCCGGCTGCTGATGCGCATTTATCAGGGCGCATCACTGAGCTGGCACTGGAGCGCAGGCGTTTTGGCTACCGTCGTATTTGGCAGTTGCTGCGCCGTGAAGGGCTTCATGTTAATCATAAGCGCGTGTACCGGCTTTATCACCTCAGTGGCCTGGGCGTAAAACGCAGAAGACGTCGTAAAGGGCTGGCAACAGAACGTCTGCCGCTGCTCCGTCCGGCGGCGGCCCAATCTGACCTGGTCGATGGATTTCGTCATGGACGCACTTTCCACCGGTCGCAGGATCAAGTGTCTTACCTGCGTCGATGATTTCACAAAGGAATGCCTGACGGTCACTGTTGCCTTTGGGATTTCAGGCGTTCAGGTCACGCGTATTCTGGACAGCATTGCACTGTTTCGAGGCTATCCGGCGACGATAAGAACTGACCAGGGGCCGGAGTTCACTTGCCGTGCACTGGATCAATGGGCCTTTGAGCATGGTGTTGAGTTGCGCTTAATCCAGCCGGGCAAGCCAACGCAGAACGGATTTATTGAGAGCTTTAACGGACGATTTCGCGATGAATGTTTGAATGAGCACTGGTTCAGCGATATCGTTCATGCCAGGAAAATTATTAATGACTGGCGGCAGGATTATAACGAATGCCGCCCGCACTCCACGCTGAATTATCAGACACCGTCTGAATTTGCAGCGGGCTGGAGAAAGGGTCATTCTGAGAATGAAGATTCCGACGTTACTAACTGAGTGTTGTATCTAATCGTGGGGGCAGGTCATAATGGCTGAACTATTAATTTTCTGGACTGGAATTTTGATATTCTTTTTTTCAAGCTCTGAAATAATGACGTCTTTAGGCAATTGTTTTTCATGCTTGAGATGATCAACATATTTATATATATTCAATATCTTAATTGATTGTTTGTTTTTCGGAATATATTCAAAATCCTCCTCGTTTGTTCTTAAAAGATATTTGAAAATTGTTGAATACAATTCCACAAGGTTGCGCATTCCTTTTTCCGGTGTTTTATATCCTAGAACGTTGCACAAGTTACACAATTTATGGAAAGTTTCATCATCAAGCCGAATTTGAATCTGATGCTCACCTACTTTTTTCAATTGTTCTTTACGTGTGTTCTGATACGTAATATTGGCTTTACGTCGAGCTATTAATGATTCATCAATACATTCAGATCCATTAGCCTTTTCTTCGTCATCGAAATCCTCCACTTCATCACCCGTCTCGAATTCAAAAGGCTCATCAAGCTCGCTCAATTCTCTGTGCTTTAACCCCATCACTAACTCCTTAGAATTTTCTGATCATCAGATTACGTAAAAGCTTCTAACTGTCAAGTTTGGGTCTGATGATCAGATTACATGACCTGCCCCCACGATTAGATACAACACTCAGTTAGTAACGTCGGAATCTTCATTCTCAGAATGACCCTTTCTCCAGCCCGCTGCAAATTCAGACGGTGTCTGATAATTCAGCGTGGAGTGCGGGCGGCATTCGTTATAATCCTGCCGCCAGTCATTAATAATTTTCCTGGCATGAACGATATCGCTGAACCAGTGCTCATTCAAACATTCATCGCGAAATCGTCCGTTAAAGCTCTCAATAAATCCGTTCTGCGTTGGCTTGCCCGGCTGGATTAAGCGCAACTCAACACCATGCTCAAAGGCCCATTGATCCAGTGCACGGCAAGTGAACTCCGGCCCCTGGTCAGTTCTTATCGTCGCCGGATAGCCTCGAAACAGTGCAATGCTGTCCAGAATACGCGTGACCTGAACGCCTGAAATCCCAAAGGCAACAGTGACCGTCAGGCATTCCTTTGTGAAATCATCGACGCAGGTAAGACACTTGATCCTGCGACCGGTGGAAAGTGCGTCCATGACGAAATCCATCGACCAGGTCAGATTGGGCGCCGCCGGACGGAGCAGCGGCAGACGTTCTGTTGCCAGCCCTTTACGACGTCTTCTGCGTTTTACGCCCAGGCCACTGAGGTGATAAAGCCGGTACACGCGCTTATGATTAACATGAAGCCCTTCACGGCGCAGCAACTGCCAAATACGACGGTAGCCAAAACGCCTGCGCTCCAGTGCCAGCTCAGTGATGCGCCCTGATAAATGCGCATCAGCAGCCGGACGGTGAGCCTCATAGCGGCAGGTCGACAGGGATAAACCTGTAAGCCTGCAGGCACGACGTTGCGACAGACCGGTCGCATCACACATCAACATCACGGCTTCCCGCTTCTGGTCTGTCGTCAGTACTTTCGCCCAAGAGCCACCTGAAGCGCCTCTTTATCCAGCATGGCTTCGGCAAGCAGCTTCTTGAGTCTGGCGTTCTCTTCCTCAAGCGACTTCAGGCGCTTAACTTCAGGCACCTCCATACCGCCATACTTCTTACGCCAGATGTAAAACGTGGCATCGGAAATGGCATGCTTGCGGCAGAGTTCACGGGCGGGTACCCCAGCTTCGGCTTCGCGGAGAATACTGATGATCTGTTCGTCGGAAAAACGCTTCTTCATGGGGATGTCCTCATGTGGCTTATGAAGACATTACTAACATCGGGGTGTACTAATCAACGGGGAGCAGGTCATACAAAGTAAAAAGTCTGACGATCAGATAAAAACACCACTAAAAACAGATAATAATATCACCATAAATAACAATTAGTTAATGATAAAAGGTCATTCTATAGACCCTGAAAATGAGGCGTTTTTTATCTAAATAATCATTCATTTTGAAAATCTGTAAAGACAGGGGGCATCAATTGGATGCGTTAATCAAACAGGTTTTTACCATGAATGTTCCACGTCTGCTTAAACTCGACACCGTCCTTGAACAGTGCGCTTTCTCACGCGCTACGCTCTATCGCCAAATCAAAGCAGGCCACTTCCCTGAGCCTGTTCGTCTAACTGGTGGTTTGGATGATGCTAACGCCGTTTCTCGCTCAGTTGCCTGGAGAGAGGAAGAAATACTGCAATGGATAGCCAGCCGTCAGAAAGTACCGCTATCAGAAACAAGAAGAAATTGAGCGAAAAAGCTCATCGCTCTAATAGCACGTTATATGCACATCTATATGGATAGTGATTAACTAATTCAATACTCACTATCCCATACCGATAGTTACTGATGTAAGGGATATAAATGAGACTTAACAAACGCAACATAGATTTTTGTTATTCACTTAATATTGGCATGAATGCCAGAATTCAAAAATTAAAAATGAGAGCTGATAAACTCAGTGTTGTAAGCAGTTTCCATAACAGTGAAGAAAGAAAGATCACTTATAAAAAACTAAAAAAAATGAGACAAAAGGAATTCAAAAAATACCGTATCCAATATATCCGAAACAAAGAAGGAAAACCCTACAGAAAAGCATTATTGATTAGGGGAAAGAAGGAAAACTCACCTGTGTTGTTACGTATCGATTACTCGCCAATAAATCATAATACAGGAGGGATACGTTTAGATTTTCGCCCCCAACATATGACCCCAAAAAAAATAGATCATTTGTTATCATGGATAAATTGTCGATTAGGAGGAATATTTTACCAACTCCTTGAACGAGCCTGGATTACGCAAATTGATGTTGCTCTCGATGTCTACAACTGCAAGCTAGATGATTTCTTATGGGGTTTAGACCGTGCAGGTCAAACAGCATACTTCGATAAAGAAAATGGTTTGCCGGGGTTAAGAATTGGCAGTTGCCGTTCCCTGTTACATATCCTTTTTTATGGGAAGGTGAATGCACGGAGTGGAGGAAATCTTGTATTCAAGGAAAAAGCCAAATTCATCAACATCAATTTTGATGAGCATCAGCAATTCTTGCGTATCGAGGCCCGGTACAGGCCAAACGCTACACCCACCAGCAAAAACGGTAATGCTTTGATGTTGGCTCATCTTTTAGAGATGAGAAATCCTTTCGAGCGACTCCGTGTCTACTCTAAAGATTTAGAGGATGAGCTATTAGAAAGAGGGTATCTTAGTACGCTACCAGACGCTCCCAGCATCGCTGAGATGAAGCGCTACATGATGGAAGCTATGCAATGCTCACGTTTACCTCGCAAAGTAGAAAGGCTGATTGCAGAGCGTGAGATAGAGCTGTTCGATAAACGTGCAGTTTGGGCGCAGTGGTCACGCTGCGTTACTCAATTAAGCGGCATTTTCAGTATAGCGTCTGTTTACTGTGTACATAGACGTGTACATAATGAAAAGATGGAGTAGAGAAAACTCAATAAAATCAGCTATGACTTACCAATACTCAACATTCAGATTCAATCGAGTAACGTGTCTTTCCGCGTAGCCCGTCAGTTGATGACGGTGCTACGTTTTCTCGCGAATCACGCTGGCTCGCATACAACTTCAGGTTAGTTTTTCTCATCCATTTTACTGACGAAAAAATCCCCACATCGCATACCTCTTCAGAAAAACAACAATTTCACATTACCTGACGTTATTAAAAATCACTCGCCTTAGAAAATCTCAATCGTGACGATGAGTACAAATCGTTACTCTTTGCCCCCTAAATACTAGGGGGAGTCATGCTGTTACATGTTTTGTACCTGATAGGAATCACTGCCGAAGCCATGACCGGTGCGCTGGCGGCGGGTCGTCGTCGGATGGATACCTTCGGCGTCATCATTATTGCTACCGCAACGGCCATCGGCGGCGGCTCTGTCCGCGATATTCTACTTGGGCACTACCCTCTGGGTTGGGTTAAACATCCCGAATACGTGATTATTGTCGCCACGGCGGCGGTTGTGACGACGATTGTGGCTCCCGTCATGCCCTATCTGCGCAAAGTATTCCTGGTACTGGATGCCTTAGGCCTGGTGGTCTTTTCCATCATTGGTGCCCAGGTGGCCCTGGATATGGGGCATGGGCCGATCATTGCCGTCGTTGCGGCGGTCACCACCGGCGTCTTCGGTGGCGTGCTGCGCGATATGTTCTGTAAGCGTATTCCGCTCGTTTTCCAGAAAGAGCTGTATGCTGGCGTCTCATTCGCCTCTGCCGTACTTTACATCGTCCTGCAACACTATGTTTCCAATCAGGATATCGTGGTTATCTCAACCCTGATGTTTGGCTTTGTCGCCCGACTGCTGGCGCTGCGCCTTAAGCTGGGTTTGCCCGTGTTTTACTACCGCCACGAAAGCCACTAAGGGATAAAGCTCTCAATGTGCTGGGCCGCCAGCCAGTGGCTCAGTTGCTTAACTTCCGTGTTGTCCAGCCATGCCATCACCTGACGTGCGCGACGCGGGCCGACCGCCGGAAGTTGTTGCCAGTACGATTCCGTTCTCCCTGACAACTGCTGCCACGAACGATCGCCGCTGGCATTGAGCGCCGCCAGAGGTAACGGGATGCCCAGCGCCAGTATCCAGCGAATAAACGGCTGTTTTCTCACCAGATTAAACTGATGCCACACCTGCTCACTCTTTGCTTTCGCAAAACCCGGCGTGTGCTGAATCTGCTCCTGAGTTAAGGCCAGCCACGAAAAGATATGCTCAAAGTGATGCTGTTGATGAAGCGCCCGCCAACCCGCCTCACCAACACCGTCTAACTTTAAAACAGCGCCAGATCCCGCCCAGACCAGGCGAGAGATAAACTGCTCCTGACACGATGCGGAAGCAAAAAAGCAGGTCAATGCGTTGAAGCGATTTTCCGGCGGTATCGGTTTAGTCCGTACTGAACTTCGCCAGACTACATCGTCAATACGCGGGATCCCCTGTCCGGCAAGACTCACCAGGATCTGATCGCCAGGGGCAATATCCCACTCTTTCCAGCGCGTTACGGAACCGATGTTCACCCGCTGTACTCGCTTATCGTCCAGCATGACGGGAGCAAGTGTCGCCACAACGGCGATTTTTCCGCTTTTGCCGACCGTAAATTGAATCGCTGTAACCTCAGCCACCTGCGCAACGGGCGGGTATTTCCAGGCGACCAGCCAACTCCCTTGTCCCGGTAACCACTGGCGGGACGCCGGCTCTTTGCTCATCCGCACAACTACCCCATCGGTGACAAAGGGCAAAGCGGACGTCCACCAGTGCGTACGCGCCCGCTCCACGGACTCAATATTGTCAGCCGGCAGCGTGAATGCCTTCGTCAGCGTAAACCCCGCCGCACTCAACTGGTTTACTCTTTCGGACATTGCCTGCGGGCCATCAGGCCAGGCCCAGATAAAAATCCCCAGCGATGATAAGTCACTGACGTTGCCCTTGCGCATCAGCAGACCCGCTACCTTTGAACGGGCATTCATTCCGCCCATTTTTTGCTGGATATGCCCTTCCTGTTGCAAAAAGATCTCGCCCTGTAACACGCTATTTGCCAGCGCGCCCACCACTGTTTGCGGTACAGCAGGAATCTGTCTTACCTTTTGCGTCCAGTCTTCGCCTTTCAGGCCATCACCACGGCTGATAGCCTGGGTCAGTTTGCCCTGCTGGTATTTCAGCGTAACAGCCACGCCATCGACCTTCGGCTGCACCCACAAATCGTTGTGCTCGCGCATCCATTGCTGCATTGCTCGCTTGTCTGCCAGCTTTTGCACTCCGGTATGGGCGACAGGATGGGGAATAGTGCCGCCTGGAGAGGGTAACGTCAGGCTGGGCGGGGCGTCGTCAGCAAAGCAATGCTGCCACTGGAGCAGTCGCGCATGCAGTTGATCGTAGACGCCATCCTCAACTACGCTGACGCCCTCTTTCCAGTAGGCGTCATCCCACTGTGTAATTTGCTGTTGCAAACGAGAGAGCTCTTCGTGGGCTCTGGCTGCCGACCATACCGGGCACACCGCCAGGACCTGCGTGTGCCACAGCCACAACCCCATTAATATCGCTGTCCCTGTCTTCATCACTACCTCCGCTTTACATTGCCAGGTAGCTATAGCGCGTTGCGTGACCAACGCCGAGCGACAAAAGTTTAGATTGCGTTCAGGCTTCCAGTGATTCCTCTCATTTGCAGCGAATGTTGCGTAAATCAGGAAACAGGCGCGCAAAAAGCAATAATCTCGCGCAAAAAGTATGACAAAGGCTACGTCGCGTAGCGGCGACGTGTATAATAAGCCCGTATGTAGGTTCATTTTCGATAATCACATACGTAAGATACTCATGGCTCAAGGCACGCTTTATATTGTTTCTGCCCCCAGTGGCGCGGGTAAATCCAGCCTGATTCAGGCGTTGTTAAAAACCCAACCGTTGTATGACACCCAGGTTTCTGTTTCGCACACCACGCGCGCTCCGCGCCCGGGTGAGGTTCACGGCGAACATTATTTCTTTGTGGGTCATGACGAATTCAGAACCATGATTGGCAACGACGCGTTTCTGGAACACGCAGAAGTTTTTGGTAATTACTACGGCACCTCGCGTGAAGCCATTGAGCAAGTACTGGCCTCCGGGGTAGATGTCTTTCTGGATATCGACTGGCAGGGCGCGCAACAAATTCGCCAGAAGATGCCGCATGCACGCAGTATCTTTATTCTGCCGCCGTCTAAACTTGAACTTGACCGCCGCTTGCGGGGTCGTGGACAAGATAGCGAAGAGGTGATTGCAAAACGTATGGCTCAAGCTGTTGCAGAAATGAGCCATTACGCCGAATATGATTATCTTATTGTGAATGATGACTTCAACACCGCTCTGAGCGATCTGAAGACCATCATTCGCGCCGAACGTCTGCGCATGAGCCGCCAAAAGCAGCGTCATGACGCTTTAATCAGCAAACTGTTGGCAGACTGAATCCACTTTCAGTATCATGCCCAGTCATTTCTTCACCTGTGGAGCATTTTAAGTATGGCACGCGTAACTGTTCAGGACGCTGTAGAGAAAATTGGTAACCGTTTTGACCTGGTACTGGTCGCCGCGCGTCGCGCTCGTCAGATGCAGGTAGGCGGAAAGGATCCGCTCGTACCGGAAGAAAACGATAAAACTACCGTAATCGCGCTGCGCGAAATCGAAGAAGGTCTGATCAACAACCAGATCCTCGACGTACGTGAGCGCCAGGAACAGCAAGAGCAGGAAGCCGCTGAAATACAAGCCGTAACCGCAATTGCTGAAGGTCGTCGTTAATCACAAAGCGGGTCGCCCTTGTATCTGTTTGAAAGCCTGAATCAACTGATTCAACACTACCTGCCGGAAGACCAGATCAAACGTCTTCGGCAGGCGTATCTCGTTGCACGTGACGCTCACGAGGGCCAGACACGTTCAAGCGGTGAACCTTATATCACGCACCCTGTTGCCGTAGCCTGCATTCTGGCCGAGATGAAACTCGACTATGAAACGCTGATGGCTGCACTGCTGCATGACGTGATCGAAGATACTCCCGCCACCTACCAGGACATGGAGCAGCTTTTTGGTAAAAGCGTTGCTGAACTGGTAGAGGGGGTATCGAAGCTTGATAAACTCAAGTTCCGCGATAAGAAAGAGGCGCAGGCCGAAAACTTTCGCAAGATGATTATGGCGATGGTGCAGGATATCCGCGTCATTCTCATCAAACTCGCTGACCGCACTCACAACATGCGTACGCTGGGCTCATTACGCCCGGACAAACGTCGCCGCATCGCTCGTGAAACCCTCGAAATCTATAGCCCGCTGGCACACCGTTTAGGTATTCATCACATTAAAACCGAGCTCGAAGAACTGGGTTTTGAGGCGTTGTACCCGAACCGCTATCGCGTGATTAAAGAGGTGGTTAAAGCCGCACGTGGCAACCGTAAAGAGATGATCCAAAAAATCCTCTCTGAAATCGAAGGGCGTCTGCAGGAAGCAGGGATTCCATGCCGTGTGAGTGGTCGTGAGAAGCACCTTTATTCCATCTATTGCAAGATGGTGCTTAAAGAGCAGCGTTTTCACTCCATCATGGATATCTACGCGTTTCGCGTTATCGTCCATGACGCCGACACTTGTTACCGCGTGCTCGGTCAGATGCACAGCCTCTATAAACCGCGTCCTGGACGGGTAAAAGACTATATCGCTATTCCGAAAGCGAACGGCTATCAGTCTTTACACACGTCGATGATCGGCCCGCACGGCGTCCCGGTTGAAGTCCAGATCCGTACAGAGGATATGGACCAGATGGCGGAAATGGGGGTCGCGGCGCACTGGGCTTATAAAGAGCACGGTGAAACCAGCACTACTGCGCAGATTCGTGCCCAGCGCTGGATGCAAAGCCTGCTGGAACTGCAACAGAGCGCAGGTAGCTCGTTTGAATTTATCGAGAGCGTGAAATCCGATCTTTTCCCGGATGAGATTTACGTTTTCACACCGGAAGGGCGCATTGTCGAACTGCCTGCCGGTGCAACACCCGTCGACTTTGCCTATGCGGTGCATACCGACATTGGTCATGCCTGTGTGGGCGCGCGCGTCGACAGGCAGCCCTACCCACTGTCACAGCCGCTGACCAGTGGTCAGACGGTCGAAATCATTACCGCGCCGGGGGCTCGTCCGAACGCGGCATGGCTAAACTTCGTCGTCAGTTCGAAAGCTCGCGCCAAGATCCGCCAGTTGCTGAAAAACCTCAAGCGCGATGATTCCGTCAGTCTGGGACGCCGCCTGCTCAACCATGCGTTGGGTGGCAGTCGTAAGCTTGCCGAGATCCCGCAAGAAAGTATTCAGCGTGAACTTGAGCGAATGAAGCTCGCGACGCTTGACGATCTGCTGGCAGAAATCGGCCTCGGCAATGCCATGAGCGTGGTGGTGGCGAAAAACCTGCAACAGGGTGATGCCTCTGCAATCCAGTCTGCGGCACCGGGCCACGGTCATTTGCCCATCAAAGGTGCAGATGGTGTGCTGATTACCTTTGCCAAGTGCTGTCGTCCGATTCCAGGCGATCCGATCATTGCCCACGTCAGTCCGGGTAAAGGCCTGGTCATCCACCATGAATCCTGCCGTAACATCCGTGGTTACCAGAAAGAGCCAGAGAAATTTATGGCGGTGGAATGGGACAAAGAGACGGAGCAGGAGTTCATCACCGAAATCAAAGTGGATATGTTTAACCACCAGGGTGCACTGGCTAACCTGACGGCGGCGATCAACACCACCACCTCTAATATTCAGAGCCTGAATACTGAAGAGAAAGATGGTCGCGTCTACAGCGCCTTTATTCGACTTACCGCGCGCGATCGCGTGCACCTGGCGAATATCATGCGCAAAATCCGCGTGATGCCAGACGTGATAAAAGTCACCCGTAACCGAAATTAACCCAATGAATGCACAGCGTTATGCACGAATCTGCGAAATGCTCGCCAGGCGCCAGCCAGACCTGACGGTCTGCATGGAGCAGGTCCACAAGCCTCATAACGTTTCTGCAATCATTCGTACCGCAGATGCCGTTGGCGTCCACGAAGTTCATGCCGTCTGGCCGGGTAGCCGTATGCGCACCATGGCCTCAGCGGCCGCAGGCAGCAACAGTTGGGTGCAGGTGAAAACCCACCGCACGATTGGCGATGCGGTCACCCATCTTAAAGGCCGGGGTATGCAGGTTCTGGCGACCCATCTCTCTGATAACGCTGTCGATTTCCGCGAGATAGATTACACGCGTCCAACCTGTATTCTGATGGGTCAGGAGAAAACCGGTATTACGCAGGAAGCACTGGATTTGGCGGATCAGGATATCATCATCCCCATGATCGGCATGGTTCAGTCGCTTAACGTTTCCGTCGCCTCTGCGTTGATTCTTTACGAAGCACAGCGCCAGCGACAGAACGCCGGAATGTACCTTCGCGAAAACAGCATGTTGCCGGAAGACGAACAGCAGCGCCTGTTGTTTGAGGGCGGCTATCCCGTGCTGGCAAAAGTCGCCAAACGCAAAGGGCTGCCCTACCCGCATATCAATCAGCAGGGTCAAATTGAAGCCGATGACGTCTGGTGGTCCACCATGCAGGCGGCGAAGTAAATCATGAGTGGCCGCCTGTTAGATGCTGTC
Source organism: Citrobacter amalonaticus Y19 (assembly GCF_000981805.1). Lineage (NCBI taxonomy): Bacteria > Pseudomonadati > Pseudomonadota > Gammaproteobacteria > Enterobacterales > Enterobacteriaceae > Citrobacter > Citrobacter amalonaticus. The sequence continues at coordinate 4,287,550 of NZ_CP011132.1, forward strand.
CCGCTCAGTTCACTAACGGGCGTTGGCGCAGCGCAAAGCAGCAAACTGGCGAAAATTGGTCTGCACACCGTGCAGGACCTGCTGTTACACCTTCCTCTGCGTTATGAAGACCGTACCCAACTCTATCCCATAGGTGAACTGCTGCCGGGCGTTTACGCCACCGTTGAAGGGGAAGTGCTGAACTGCAATATCACCTTCGGGGGTCGCCGGATGATGACCTGTCAGATTAGCGACGGTTCCGGCATTCTGACGATGCGCTTTTTCAACTTCAGCGCGGCAATGAAAAACAGCCTTGCGACCGGACGACGCGTACTGGCTTACGGTGAAGCAAAGCGCGGGAAGTACGGCGCGGAGATGATCCATCCGGAATACCGGGTGCAGGGCGATCTCAGTACGCCAGAGTTGCAGGAGACCCTCACTCCGGTTTATCCCACCACTGAAGGCATTAAGCAGGCGACACTGCGTAAGCTCACCGATCAGGCGCTGGATCTGCTGGACACCTGCGCTATCACTGAACTCCTGCCGCCGGAATTATTACAGGGCATGCTCAGCCTGCCCGACGCGCTCCGCACACTGCATCGCCCACCGCCGACGCTACAGTTAAGCGATCTCGAGACCGGCAAACATCCGGCGCAGCGTCGTCTGATCCTGGAAGAGTTACTGGCGCATAACCTGAGCATGCTGGCGCTTCGTGCGGGCGCGCAGCGTTTTCATGCCCAACCGCTGAGCGCCAACGACACGCTGAAAAACCAACTGTTATCCTCGCTGCCTTTTAAGCCAACCGGCGCGCAGGCTCGCGTGGTGGCGGAAATCGAGCACGATATGGCGCTTGATATCCCGATGATGCGTCTGGTGCAGGGCGATGTCGGCTCTGGTAAAACGCTGGTCGCCGCGCTCGCGGCTCTGCGAGCGATTGCGCATGGTAAACAGGTCGCACTGATGGCTCCGACCGAGTTGCTGGCAGAGCAGCATGCCAACAATTTCCGCAACTGGTTTGCGCCACTTGGCGTAGAAGTCGGCTGGCTGGCGGGTAAACAAAAAGGGAAAGCTCGCGTGGCGCAACAAGACGCGATCGCCAGCGGACAGGTACAAATGGTGGTGGGAACGCACGCGATCTTCCAGGAACAGGTGCAGTTCAACGGCCTTGCGCTGGTCATCATCGACGAACAGCACCGTTTTGGCGTGCACCAGCGTCTTGCTCTGTGGGAGAAAGGCCAGCAGCAGGGTTTCCATCCGCATCAGTTGATCATGACCGCGACGCCCATTCCACGAACGCTGGCAATGACGGCCTACGCGGATCTCGATACCTCCGTCATTGACGAACTGCCGCCCGGACGTACCCCCGTCACAACAGTGGCCATTCCGGATACCCGCCGCAGCGATATTATTGACCGGGTGCGCAACGCCTGCACGCAGGAAAGCCGCCAGGCCTACTGGGTCTGCACGCTGATTGAAGAATCCGATCTGTTAGAAGCACAGGCCGCAGAAGCCACGTGGGAAGAGTTGAAACTCGCGCTGCCAGAACTGAACGTCGGCCTGGTCCACGGACGCATGAAACCAGCCGAGAAGCAGGCGGTAATGGCGGCATTTAAGCAGGGCGAGCTGCATCTTCTGGTCGCTACGACGGTTATCGAAGTGGGTGTGGATGTCCCTAACGCCAGTCTGATGATCATCGAAAACCCGGAACGTCTCGGTTTGGCACAGTTACACCAGTTGCGTGGGCGCGTCGGTCGTGGCGCGGTGGCCTCGCACTGCGTGCTGCTCTACAAGTCGCCGCTATCGAAAACCGCGCAGAAACGCCTGCAGGTGCTGCGCGACAGCAGCGATGGCTTTGTGATCGCGCAAAAAGATCTCGAAATTCGCGGACCGGGTGAGTTGCTGGGTACGCGGCAGACGGGGAATGCAGAATTTAAGGTAGCGGATTTACTGCGAGATCAGGCCATTATTCCGGAAGTTCAGCGCATTGCACGCTACATTCATGAACGTTTTCCTGAACGGGCAATCGCATTGATCGAACGCTGGGTGCCTGAGCAAGACAAATTCTCCCATATATAACACGCTCAATTAAACCACTACTTTCAGCGAACTGGTCTCTGATAAAAACTATCCTTTCCCTCAATTCATCCAATATTGGATGATATTCCTGTTTTTACATCCTCCATATAACAATATTATACCCCCCGTAATTTATAGACTTTATCCAAGATGTTTATATACAGGCAATGTATATCACAGAGCTTCGTATTGAGGTAATAAATGGAAAACATCGCACTTGTCCTGAGTTGCATATGCTTCACAACAGCAGATCATGCTTCTCAAAATGATATCTCAGATGTATTGAATATTACCGGAAACATTCAAAATTCTGATGGTGAGTGCAATGTTGAACCCAAGCGCAATTATATGCTTCCAGATACGCAAGACATTAAAATTTTACCCGTGCAGGGGAAGTTTAACACGACTACTTCAGGGACAATTAGCAGACCGTCTTTAATTTTTCATTTCGTTAATTATTGTTTGCATTTTTTAAGTGGAACATCAATAACGAGTCATTTTCCCTTGGATTGAGCCAGATGAACAAGTTCAGCATTGCATCTTTATTAGTTTTAATGTCGTTATCCGGAGTCGCGCATAGCTCCCTGACACTCAACGCCGATCGATTGGTTTACAGTGAAAAAGAAGGTGATGCCACCGTTTCTATTCATAGTAATGAGGATCGTGCCTATCTCGTTCAATCGTGGCTTGATGCTGGTGATAGCACACAAGCAAAAAAATTGCCTTTTGTCGTCACACCACCTCTTTTCAGGTTGGCGCCAAAAAGTGATAACGTTATTCGTATCGTCTATTTAGGTAACGGCCTGCCTGCCGATCGCGAAAGCCTTTTCTGGCTCGACGTGAAAGGTGTACCCGGACTGAATGAAGAAGAATCAAAAGTCGAAAACAGAATGGTACTGGCAATTAACAACCGTATTAAATTCTTTTTCCGGCCAGCAGGGCTTAAAGGTGACCCAGGTGAAGCGGCAAAAAATCTTAGCTGGAGTGCATCAGGCAAAACGGTCGTCGTTAAAAACACTTCACCTTATAACCTGGTGTTGAGCAAAATAATCATAGATAAAGAAGCCATTCCAGTCTCGGTGGTCGATAACAATACTGTAATAGCTCCTTTTTCGGATAAAACCTATAACCTTAAACACGTGCCAACAAATGGTTCGACTGTTGAATGGGACGCAGTAAATGATTTCGGCATAACGTCCAAAACATTTTCTAAGAAAATAAATTAACAGGATGTTATGCGCTGTATAAGCAAGTTATGCCTGACTGTATCTGTTTTATGTTCGAGAATAGTACTAGCTGGTGAATATTTTGATCCCGGTTTATTACAGTCGGCAAATGGCAATACAGTGATCAATGATACGAGTCTACTCAGTCAGGGCTATCAGCCACCGGGTACTTATCGTGTACAAATTAATGTCAACGGAAAGCCATCGCTTGTTTCGGATGTCAGATTTGAGCTGAATGACAAGAAGGATCTCATCCCTTGCCTCTCTTTTCAGACCTATCAGAAGCTGGGGGTAGATTTGAATAAAATCACTTCGAAAACTGAGGATAACAGTGTGAAAAATTCCTGCGTTGACATGCAAGAACAGCTTCCTGGCACGAAGGCTGATTTTGATTTTTCAAAGTTGACGCTTGATATTTCAATTCCACAAACCGTCATGCGTGATGAGTCGCTTTCCGGCGTTCCTGAAGAAGAGTGGGACGACGGTATTCCTGCACTCATCAGCATGTACCAGCTTTCCGGACAACAATATATCCAGAGCACAAGCGGTACTCAGGACAGTGTTTTTGCCAACTTGACCAATGGATTTAATATTGGTCGCTGGCGGTATCGTAACAATGCCACGCTCAGCAATAGTGATGGCTGGAAATCTATTTCAAATTACGTTGAAACGGCAGTTCGTTCACTGAAAGGGGAACTCACTGTCGGCGATGCCGACACGCCTGGCGACATTTTTGACAGCCTTATGATTCGCGGGATTCAATTAAATTCCGATGACGATATGCTGCCTGATCAACTGACTGGCTTTGCCCCCCTTATTCGTGGCATTGCGAAGAGTAACGCACAGGTCACAGTCCGCAATAATGGCAACATCATTTATCAGCGTTCTGTTCCACCTGGTCCCTTTGTTATCCAGGATCTTTCGTCTGTGTCAAATGGCGGCAAACTGGATGTCACGATTACCGAGGCAGATGGGTCTGAAACACACAGTACGGTGTCGTACTCTAACGTTCCGCAATTACTGCGCGCGCATCAGATTAAATACAGTCTGGCCGCTGGCCGCTATCTGTCGAATGCGAATAGCGTTGAAGACACGCCTGAATTATTGCAGGCAGCCCTTTCCTGGGGTCTTCCCTTTGATATCACCACCTATGGCGGTATCCAGTACCAGGAAAAATATAAGGCGCTGAGCCTCGGCATAGGGTTTGATTTGCAACGCGCAGGCGGTGTTGCGATAGACGTAACAGAAAGTCAGGGACAACGTGGAAACTCACCTGAATACACGGGCGACATGCTGCGTTTGACCTACCGTAACAGCATCCCTGAAACCGGGACACAGATTCAACTGGATAACCGTTATTACAGACGCAACTATTTGTCCTTCAGCGACTGGGCTGATACCGAAACGCTTTTCGAAGACTCACGTTTAAAGCGCGAATATAACCTGACAATTAACCAATCCATTACGGACCAACACAGCTTCTTTACGACGCTAACCCGTACGGTCAATCAGGACAGTACCGTTTCACGCTCCTGGCAACTGGGTTGGAATGGCTCGTGGGAAATGGTCAGTTTTTCACTTGCCTGGAGTATGACGCGTAATGAAGGTGCTCCTGAGTGGGATAAACAACTGGCGTTAACGCTTTCTGTGCCAATGGGGGATCTGTTCCCTTCAACCCAACCCATGCTCAACTACACCGCAACCACGGGCCTGAAAGGAGATCTCTCGAATCAGGTAGGCGTTTCCGGGCGTATAGGCAACAGGCAGGATCTGAACTGGAATACGCAAGTTTCCTATGACACTCAGAACGGGGAAAGCGACACCCAGAGCGGCTCGGCGGGTATCGATTATCAGGGAAATCACGGCGAATTCAATGTGACCTACAACGCCGACAAGAATCAGTATATATCCTGGAACGCCTCGGGGAACATCCTGGCGCACAAAGGCGGTATTACCCTGGGGCGTTTTTCCAGCGGCAGCCAGGCGCTGATTTCTATTCCAGGTGCAGAGAATGTTGAACTGGGAAGTAACCAAAATATTAAGACGGATTCACGTGGCTTTGCGATTGTACCGGACCTTCAGTCCTATCATCGCAACGCCTTGAGTGTCGATCCACAGACGAACAAAGAAGTCGATTTTGTCAGCACGTCGGCTGAGGTCATCCCCACTAAAGACGCGGTTACGTTGGCTAGCTTCAAGGCGATTAGTGGAAGAAAAGTGGTCATGACAGTGAACTACAAAGGCGAACCTTTACCCTTCGGCGCGCGAGTACGGGTTGAAGGAAATGAAGACACCTGGTATGTCGGAGATCAGGGCCAGGCTTACCTCAACTCAGCGCCTGATGAAGGCACGGTGAATTTCACCTGGGGAGATAAGCAACACTGTTCAGCGCCTTTTGCCATTCCAGCCAAAAAATCAGTGAAATTAGCCGTCGCATTACTTAACGTCGAGTGCCACTAAGGAACGAATGATGAAACTATTTTCCTTCTGGCGGATAACTATTGCAGTGATGTTGAGCGCATTGACTTTTACTGTCAGCGCTCATGATTGCAAACCTCAGGAACGCGAGTCGCCTTTAAACCTGACGATCCCATTAACGGTACAATTACCAGACAGAACTGGTGCAGCGTCTATTGGTACCGTGCTGTATGTGAATGAGAAATCGCTCGCGCAGCTTTCTGGCTCACACCATGACATCACCCCAGAGTGCCTGAGTGCAATAAAACGAGTCCTGAATGGAAGAATGAACACGGCACAAAGTGGGAAAGATATTTTTAGCACCGCCCTTCCCGGTATTGGGTTGCGAATTACGGCCATTTTCGACAAACCCGGAATGGCAAAAAAGGAGTGGGTACTACCTTTTAATACCTCCTTCTCTGAAGTATCGGAAAATCCGGTGAGTACAGACGATATTAAATTTCGTATTGAAGTGATTAAGACCGGGATTATCCAGGGCGGAACCGTGAATGTTCATCTCCCATCGCTGCTATCCCTGAGCGACAGTTCGCTGATTGTGAATCTGGCCATGACGATCTTGTCTGCCAAAGCACATTGCGCTATTGCAGTAAATCAACCACAAATTGAATTACCACCTATTGATATAAAAGATTTGGCCAACAATGCAGATAAAAAAAGTTTTCCTGTCGATGTTGATTTGCAATGTATGAACACCACCAAAGCAAGCATCAACATCGAAGGTACCACGGAACCACAAAAAATTACTGTATTTAAAAATGTTGCCCCAGAAAATCCCGCATCGGGGGTTGGCATTGAAATGCTCTATAACGGTAACGTAATGGTGCCATTCCAACCTATGGATATTGCCTTACCTTCTCAGCAGCTTAGCGTAAAAATGCCGCTTTCCGTGCGTTATGCCAAAACAAGTGCATCCCTCAGCAAGGGGAAAGTTAAAGCACAGATAACACTGAGGATTAATTACCTTTAAGACAAGATAATAAGAAATATGGAAGATTTCTTTTTTCATCTCGAAATGAGAATGCTTCACCTATTTCACTAACGTTTAAAAATATATAAGGATGTTATTCATGAAAAAATCAATTTTGGGACTGGCTGTTTCTGCATTATTCGTTGTTGGCGCAGCTCAGGCTGAAATCAATCCTAACGATGTAGGTGCTACACTGATCGTGTCCGGTGCCGTGACAGCAAACCAGTCTGCATGTACCGTTAACCTTGGCCAGCCTTCCATTGCACTGGAGGCAGATGTTAGTGATCTTGTACTGCAAGGCGCCACAACTGTCCCAACCCATACCGTCGATATGATAATCAATGGCGACGATCAGTGTAAGGCACTGATTTCGCAGGGTCACATGGCATACAAGTTCATCGGCACAGCTGACAACGCCCAGGGAACCTCTCTGGCTAACAGCCTTGTCGGTGGCAACTCCGCGAGCGGTATCGGTGTCGCACTGTATAATACCGATGGTCAGATTCTGAGCATCAATAAAGACAAGCTGGCTGCATCAGCAACTCCGACTCATTTAGGTCTGGGTCTGGTTAAACTGGACGGTCTGGAAGCAACTGCAGGTTCTGTGCAGGCTGCCCTGACTATTCAGATCGAGCGTCTGTAATTAAAAACCCCTCGCGTAAAGCGAGGGGTTTTTTACTCTATTTATTAAGAGTAATAATTTATGAAGAAATTATTTCCGATTTCACTGATCTCGATGTTTTTTGTCCTTGGGGTTGCCCAGGCGTCAGATATTCCAGCCACCCTGTCAATTTCAGGTACAGCAACAAATATGCTGGCGGGTTGCGCAGTGAATATCAACCCATCCACCATCAGCTTAGAATCTATTCCTCTGAATGCAATGCCATGGCAGGGGGGAAATTCTATTCCTAAAAACCCTGTTAACGTAAGCATTTCGGGTAGCAGTGAGTGTTATGCATTATCGCTGGCAAATCGTCTTGCTTATCGATTTGTGGGTATTCCAGACGCGGTGGAAGGAACAGTATTAGCGAATACGGATACCACTTCTCAGGCGGCAGCAGGTGTTGGCATTGGGTTATATGATATGCATGGCAAATTCCTGAGTATAAAAGACGCTGTCCCCGTCGCTAACTTAGAGCGTATGAGTATGCAGGTCGTGTCACTTAAAGGACAAAGAGCAACCGAGGGGAGTGTTACCGGAACATTAACCATTCAGCTTGAACGCCTGTAAATAACGCCTGAAAACTCCTCCGATTCCTTAATAATTTTAAAGAGAATTTATTAAGGAACTTTCAACAAAAATATAACCTTAGAGATAAAATAAATGAAAAAAAGAGTTTTTTCATTTTCAATAGGTTGTCTCCTTGCCACCAGCGTTTTTAGCGCTCAGGCGGACGATACTCCCCATGGTCTGGCCGTTTTTGGGAAACTGCAGTCAGCGCCGGCAAGTTGCCATGTGCTAATGAGTAAATATGTGATTAATTTGCGTCACAGTGAAGGTACTCTTCCATCGCAGGATCAATCAGGCAGTCCCTCTGACGACAAGATCTATATCCAACTCGGTGGCGATTCATGTGATGCCAACGAAGGGTATAAAAACATCGGCTTGAGATTCATTGGCACGGCTGACAGTGCAATGGGCAACTCACTGGCAAATACCGCCACAGGAAGTTCTGCAGCCCAGGGCGTAGGTATTAGCCTGACCGACGTGGTTGGTAATATCATCATTCCTAACTCAACCGTGGCGTTATTCCCTGCGGCAAGCTCATCAAAAGGCAATCCGACAAACAAGGAAGCCTTCTTCCCTCTCTTTTTAACGCTAGTGCAACTGAAAGGTCAGGAAGCCACTCTGGGCGATGTGCAGACCAATATGACAGTGCAGATCGAGCGCCTGTAATAGATCTTTCCAGGAGAAGATTATGAAGAAAAATATATTGGGCCTGATAATTTCAGGTCTTTTTCTTGTCAACACCGGTATGGTACTCGCTGACAGTATCGACATTCCAGCAACACTTTCAATCAGTGGAACCGTAAAAAGTAACGAAATAAGTTGTATGGTCAGTATGGACAAAAGTTCTGTCTCTCTTATTGAGAAGCCGGAGTCGCTGATCAAACAAGGCGACAATGCCACGAGCCCGGAAGAGATCCATCTTTCTGTTGTCGGTGACGACAGATGTGACGCTCTGATTTCTGAGGGTCATATCGCGTACAAAGTGCTCGGTGTCGCTGACAATGCGGATGGTACCGCGCTGGCGAATTCCATTACTGATGAAAGCGCCGCCAAAGGCGTCGGGGTGGGTATTTTTGATGCTGATAAAAAACCCGTTAGCATCAACACGGGTCTTTTAAGCGCTCACGAAGATACCGTTTTCGGTTTGCAGATGGTGCAGTTGACTAACCAACAGGCGGTTGCCGGTAACCTTTATGCTACCGCTTCGGTCCAGATCGAACGTCTGTAATCTCTAAAGCCCGTCGGCATATGGCGGGCTTTACTTCCGTTGTTCCTCACTTTTTTTGTCTCGGCAAACGTTTGCTTTTACCCTCTGCTCAGATAAAATGCCCGCTTTGCTACCACGGGATTATCACTGATGTCTGTTAACACCCTCGAGTCCGAAAATACGCAACCGGTTGCTCAGACTCAAAACAGCGAACTGATTTATCGTCTTGAAGATCGCCCGCCGCTTCCGCAAACCCTGTTTGCCGCCTGCCAGCATCTGCTGGCGATGTTCGTTGCGGTGATTACGCCGGCGCTGCTCATTTGTCAGGCGCTGGGGTTACCGGCTCAGGATACGCAACACATTATCAGTATGTCGCTGTTCGCCTCCGGCGTGGCCTCCATTATTCAGATTAAGGCGTGGGGTCCGGTAGGTTCAGGGTTGTTATCGATTCAGGGCACCAGTTTTAACTTCGTGGCACCGCTGATTATGGGCGGTACGGCACTGAAAACCGGTGGCGCAGACGTTCCCACCATGATGGCGGCGCTGTTTGGCACCCTGATGCTGGCCAGTTGCACAGAGATGGTGCTCTCCCGCATCCTGCATCTCGCGCGTCGTATTATCACTCCGCTGGTTTCGGGCGTGGTGGTGATGATCATCGGCCTGTCGCTGATTCAGGTGGGTCTGACGTCCATCGGCGGCGGCTATGCCGCGATGAGCGACAATACCTTCGGCGCGCCAAAAAATCTGATGCTGGCAGGCGTTGTGCTGCTGCTGATTATTCTGCTCAACCGTCAGCGTAATCCGTACCTGCGCGTGGCTTCACTGGTTATCGCCATGGCCGCAGGCTATGCGCTGGCGTGGTTTATGGGCATGCTGCCGGAAAACAGCGCGCCAGCCTCCCAGGAACTGATCATGGTACCGACACCGTTGTACTACGGTCTGGGCATTGACTGGAATCTGCTGTTGCCGCTGATGCTGGTATTTATGATCACTTCACTGGAAACCATCGGCGATATCACCGCAACGTCCGACGTTTCCGAGCAGCCCGTTTCTGGTCCGCTGTACATGAAACGTCTGAAAGGGGGAGTTCTGGCGAACGGCCTGAACTCATTCGTCTCTGCGGTCTTTAACACCTTCCCGAACTCCTGTTTCGGACAGAACAACGGGGTTATTCAGTTGACCGGCGTGGCCAGTCGCTACGTTGGCTTTGTGGTTGCGCTGATGCTGATCGTACTGGGCTTGTTCCCGGCGGTGAGCGGTTTTGTGCAGCATATTCCTGAGCCGGTACTCGGCGGGGCGACGCTTGTCATGTTCGGTACTATCGCAGCGTCTGGCGTACGTATTGTTTCCCGCGAACCGCTGAACCGCCGCGCGATCCTGATTATTGCGCTGTCGCTGGCGGTCGGTCTTGGTGTCTCTCAGCAGCCGCTGATCCTACAGTTCGCACCTGACTGGGTGAAAAATCTGCTCTCTTCCGGAATCGCTGCGGGTGGTATCACCGCTATCGTACTGAACCTGATTTTCCCGCCTGAAAAGCAGTAAACGCTTTGCGACGGTGATTCAACTTCACCGTCGCTATCATACTCTTTCACGATTCCTGCCTTGAGGATTGCGCGTAAATCGTGCATAACTCAACTATGTGCACTTCGCAGGATGGAAGACCATGAAATTTATTGGAAAGCTGATTCTCTACGTGCTGATCGCCCTTCTGGTGGTGATTCTCGGCCTCTATTTCCTGCTGCAAACACGCTGGGGCGCAGAACACATCAGTGCCTGGATATCTGAGCACAGCGACTATCGGCTGTCCTTTGACGCGATGGACCATCGTTTTTCTTCTCCTTCGCATATCCTGCTGAATAACGTCACCTTTGGGCGCGACGGTCAACCGGCCACGCTTGTGGCAAAAACGGTCGACATTGGCCTGAGCACTCGCCAACTGACGCATCCGCGGCACGTCGATACGATCCTGCTGCAAAACGGCACCCTGAATATTTCGCCTCAGACGGCACCGTTACCCTTCCAGGCCGATCGCCTGCAGTTACAGGATATGGCGTTTAACAGCCCTGGCAGCGAGTGGGATCTGAGCGCCCAGCGGGTGAATGGCGGCATCATCCCCTGGCTGCCTGAAGCCGGTAAAGTGCTCGGCAGCAAAGCGCAGATCCAGCTCAGCGCTGGCTCTCTGACGCTGAATGACGTTCCTGCTGCCAACGTCCTGATTGAAGGCAGTATCGATAACGAACAGGTGACATTAAGCAATATCGGCGCAGATATCGCGCGTGGAGCCTTAACCGGCGTGGCAAAACGCCATGCCGACGGCAGTTGGATGGTTGAGAATCTGCGTCTGAACGATATCCGGTTGCAAAGCGATAAATCGTTGGCAGACTTTTTCGCGCCGCTTAACACCATTCCGTCGCTACAGATTGATCGCCTTGAGGTCACCGACGCGCGTCTTCAGGGCCCGGACTGGGCGGTCACTGACCTTGACCTTAGCTTGCGCAATCTGACCTTCAGCAAAGACGACTGGCAAACGCAGGAAGGCAAATTGTCGATGAATGCCAGCGAGTTCATTTTTGGCTCATTGCATCTGTTCGACCCTATCCTGAATGCCGAGTTTTCACCGCAAGGTATCGCACTGCGCCAGTTTACCACCCGCTGGGAGGGCGGTATGGTCAGAACTTCCGGCAATTGGCTGCGCGAGGGTAAAACCCTGATCCTCGATGACGCGGCTATCGCGGGCATAGAGTACACCCTGCCGGAAAACTGGAAACAACGCTGGATGCAGCCGCTGCCGACATGGCTGAACAGCCTGACGCTGAAGAAATTTAATGCCAGCCGCAACCTGGTGATTGATATCGATCCGACATTCCCGTGGCAGTTGACTGCGCTGGATGGTTATGGCGCGAATCTGGGGCTGGTGCAAAACCAGCAATGGGGCGTCTGGAGTGGAAACGCGACCCTGAATGCCGCTGCCGCCACCTTCAACCGTGTCGACGTACGCCGCCCTTCCTTGTCTTTGGCCGCCAACGCCAACACGGTGAACATCAGCGAACTGAGCGCCTTTACGGAAAGAGGGATTCTGGAAGCCACCGCCAGCGTGTCGCAGTTGCCACCACGCCAGACGCAGGTCAGCCTGAATGGACGCGGTGTCCCGGTGAACGTTCTACAGCAATGGGGATGGCCAGCACTGCCGATCGCCGGTGACGGCAATATTCAGTTGACCGCCAACGGTACAGTGCAGGCTGACGCGCCCCTCAAGCCCACGGTGAATGGGCAGTTGCACGCCGTGAATGCGGATAAACAGCAGGTCACGCAAACCATGCAGGCTGGCGTCGTCTCTGCGGGTGAAGTGACGTCGACCGAACCCGCTCCAACAGCCCCCGCTCCCGTTACGCCGTAATCTCCCCCCCTCGCTCCCGGATGTCCTCGATCCGGGAGCGTTTTTCGCCTGAAAACGAAACAGGTATTCATTTATCGGTTATTTGTGCCTATTTTCCGCAACAGGTTTTCATCTCCACAGAGAGTTGTTATAACGATGAGGTTGGAAGTCTTATTTAATAATTACAAACACTCTACATAAAATAAAGGAATAGCCATGTCTGTAATACGTCAACGTATTCTGGCGGATATGCAAAGATTCTCCAGAGCAATGATCGGGGCGGTCTTGTTCTTACCTGTTATTGGCTTAATTCTGGCCTTAAGCTCAATATTAACTAACCCGACACTGATATCCGAAACCAGCTTTTTACATCAAATAGGGCAACTCCTCGGTGATACCTTCTGGCCATTATTTGGCAACCTGGGACTGCTTTTCTGTGTCGGCATCAGCTATGGCCTGGCGAAAGATAAAAAAACCGAAGTCGCACTGGTTGCCGTCATGTGCTTTATTATGTTTTTGGGCGCTAACCACTCCTGGCTGGAATATACTCACGGGATCGCTGAAAAGGTCAATGGCGAATATTATGGCACCGGACAAACGCAAATTTTAGGTTTTGTCGTTGTCGATATGGGGATCTTTTTAGGGATTATTCTCGGCTGCACCATTGCCTGGGTACACAATAAAGTCTCTGAAATAGAACTGCCTGGCGCACTCTCGATGTACGGCGGGGCGAAACTGACCTTAATCGCCATGACGCCGGTGATCCTCTTTTACGCCATTGCGTTTACCTGGTTCTGGCCATTCATCACGCACGGCATCGCCGCATTAACCAGTTTCATGAAAAATGCCGGGGTGGCAGGCGTCTTCGTGTACGGCTTCTTTGAAAAATTCCTGATTCCAACAGGGCTGCACCACTTTGTCTGGTCTCCGTTCCAGTTGACCCAGATTGGCGGAACCCTGAGCGTTGACGGGCAGGTGGTCTCCGGGACGCAGGCTATCTTCCTGGCCTATATGCGCCATCCGGATCTCACCCCGGTGATGAACGAAGCCCTGCGCTTTTCCCAGCAGGGGATGACGACGATCTTTGGCCTTTCCGGCGCGGCGCTGGCGTTCTATCACACCGCCACACCAGAGAAGAAAATGATGGCGAAGGCGATTCTGTTGCCCGCGATTATTACCTCTATTCTGACCGGGATTACCGAACCGATTGAATTTACGTTCTTATTTATCTCGCCGCTGTTGTGGCTGATTCACGCCACGCTGACCGCCGCCTCCCAGGCGATTTGCGATCTGCTGACGGTTCGCCCGTGGGGCGCGTCAGGACTCATTGAGTTTCTGATTTATAACCTGCCGCTGCCGGCAGCCCTCACCCGCTGGCCATTATACGTCCTGATCGGTATCGGGCAGTTCGCCGCGTACTACGTGATTTTCCGCACCCTGGTTATCAAACTGAACCTGAAAACTCCGGGCCGCGAAGATGACGGCGAAGTGAAGCTCTACAGCAAAGAAGATTATCGCAATAAAAAGGCCAACGCAGGTCAGGCCGTCACCGATGAGATCATTAAAGGCTTAGGTGGCAAAGAGAACATTATTTCTGTTGATAACTGTTTTACCCGATTACGCGTCGCGCTCCATCATCCCGATAAAATTGATGAAGCCTTATTAAAAACGACCGGTGCCAATGGCGTTGTACGTAATCAAAATGAAGTTCAGGTTATTTACGGTGTGAGGGTTGGACAGGTTCGATCCCGGGTAGATAACTGGCTGGCAAATAATTAATCAGGAGTTGTTATGAAATTAACTGTATTAGGCGGAGGCGGTGTTCGTTCCGCGTTCCTGGCAAAATCTTTGGCCTATAATGCGCATCGTATTGGCTTACAAGAAGTGGTATTCCTCGATAATGCAGAAGAGAACCTGAAAATTTTCGGCGAAATCGCCCGTTATGTTTTTGCCACGATTCGACCTGATATTCGTTTCAGCCTGACGACGGATCCGGTATCCGCCTTAAAGAACAGCAATTATGTCATCACCACGCTGCGTGTCGGCGGCGATGAAAGCCGCGTGCGCGATGAACGTATTGCGTTGAACCATAACACGTTGGGTCAGGAGACCACCGGAGCGGGCGGTTTTGCGATGGCGATGCGCTCCATCCCCGCCATTCTCAATTATTGCCGCCTGATTGAAGAACATGCCGCACCCGATGCCATTCTGTTCAACTTTACCAACCCTTCCGGGCTGGTTACTGAAGCTATCATTAAGTCCGGGTTTAAACGTCGGGTTTACGGTATTTGCGATGCGCCCTCAGAGCTGATTCGCGAGCTGCCTGCCATCCTCAACTGCGACGAAGCGGATTTGAAAGTGGAATGTTATGGTCTGAACCATTTCTCCTGGTTTACCCACTTCACCGTGAAGGGGGAGGATGTGACCGACAAACTGGTGAGCAACCCGGAACTGTACAGTAAGACGGCGATGCAGTACTTCTCACCGGTGCTGGTTCAGCTTTGCGACAAGCAGTTGCTGAATGAATATCTCTATTACTACTACTATCGCGAAGTGGCGCTGAAAGCGATTCAGGATGCGCCGGAAACTCGCGGTGAAGCCATCGCGCGGATCAACAAGGAAATGCGCGAGGAACTCCAGAACGTTGATGCGCAGGCAAACCCGGAAGCCGCATTTGATATCTGGATGAAACACTATTTGCGCCGCGAAAATAGCTATATGCAGAACGAGTCGCATCAGGAAAAATTCAACACACGTACTCCGCTGACGCTGCAACAGTTTATTGAAGAGCCGGATAGCGGTGGTTACGCGGGGGTGGCGCTGGATATTCTTGAAGCCGTGAACAGTTCCACCAGCAAGCGCATTGTGGTCTCGTTGCAAAATAACGGCACGCTGGATTTCTTACGCCCGGATGATGTTATCGAGATCAGCTGTGACCTGAGCAAAGAGGGGCTGAAACCCGTTACGCCTATCCACGTACCGGACGCCCAGAAAAACATGATCTCCTGCGTTAAAGAGTACGAACGTCTGGCAGTGGACGCCATCATGCGCAAAGATAAGAGTCTGGCTATCCGCGCATTAATGGCGCATCCGCTGATTGGCTCCTGGTCGCTGGCCAAACAGCTGGTTAGCGAGTATCTCGATGAAGCGCAGTTTAGCGACTGGAAATAATCGTCCCCGGGGCGTCGACTGGCGCCCCGCCCGGATTTTGTAAAAACCAGAGCTTCAGCAGATGTTCGAATCCCAGGATGCAGTAACCAAAGAAAGGATTGCTCCAGTAGATATCATCATCAAACTTTTGCGGATCGTGGATGATGACGGCGGTGTCCGCCGCCTGGGCCAGCGGGCTTTGATAGTCACCGGTAAAGCAGACCAGGTCGGTATTTTTTCCTTCCAGCGCTTTGACCCAGTTTAATGCCGAGCTGCTGCGACCGGATTTAGACACCAGCCAGATAGAGTCAAATTTTGCAGCCGTTTTTTGTTCGAGTATTTCGTAGTCCGGCCAAAGTGCCAGACTGGCATTTACGCCAATCACCAGGAATTTATTATAAATATATTGGGCAATCAGTTGAGAGAAGCCGCTACCATGAATAAGAATACGGTCGTGTTGCAGGCGATTTAATAGCTGAGACAGGTTTTCGGCAGGCTGGACATTCATAAAGTTAATATCATTTGTCACGTCAAGTTTTGGCATTGTGATATTAAACTTAATGAAGTATACCAACTCCAGCCAGCCGCTAAACTTGAGCTTTTTCGCCAGTCTGACCAATGAGGACGGGTTACTGTAACAGTGTTCTGCGACGGTGCGAATGCCCTCACGAATGCATTGCTCTGGATTATTCTGAATAAAGCGCAGCACGGTGACGTCTGTCTTACTTAATTTTACATCACGAAATACATTTTCCAGTTCCATTTTCCGCTCCTGTGAGTGCAAAATAAATTTACCATTTTTCTAAGTAAACGGTCTGTGCAACAGGTCACTTCATCACTATTTTATATTAAAAAAAGAAAATGAATAAAAATCTAACATTACTCGCGATGATGTTTTTCTTATGGGGAAATATCACGGCCATTAACAGCGTGCTGATCATATTTTTCTACCAGTATTTTCATCTGTCATGGTCGCAGTCTATTTTCATTACCGTTATTTTTTACGTTGCCCCTTTTCTGACCTGTCTGCCCTGCTCAATGCTGATTGAGCGCCAGGGATACCGTAAGGTACTGCTGCTGTCGTTAGCGTTGTCAGTTGCGGGATGTCTGATGTTCGCCCTGGCATTGCAACTGGATTCCTTTGCCCTGTCACTGCTGGCGATGTTTGTCGTGGCGACGGGCGTGGCGGCGATGCAGGTCGTCGCCAATCCTTATCTGACGTTGCTTAGTGCCCCGCACAAACGGATCGGCAATCTGTGCCTGGCCTCCGCCGTTAATTCGCTGGGAACCACGCTTGCCCCTATGCTGGTTGCGCTGCTGCTGGCGTTTTCCCCCGTCGATATCCTGGCACGCGAAGAGCCCATCAGCGCGCTCTGGCTTTGCCTCGCCTTCTTTTCGCTGGCGCTGATTGCGGGTGTTTTCTGGATCCACCTGCCGGATGTGGCGCGCCCGGAAAAAACCGCATCGGGGACGCATAACGCCTGGAAGAACAGAGAACTGCTATTCAGCGTGGCGGCGATTTTTATCTATGTCGGCGTCGAAGTGAGCCTTGCGACCAGTCTGGTCAAATATCTCATCACAATCGGCGGCTGGAGCACCACTGTCGCGATGTCGCTGGTCTCTTTTTACTGGGGAGGCGCGCTGGCCGGGCGTTTTCTTTATGGTTTTCTCGCCGATAAAACAGGCAATTACACGCCATTTCTGGTGGCGACGCTGGCCTGCGCAACGGCGGTGATCATGGCGATATGGCTGAACGATATCACCGGTGGTTACCTGCTTATCCTGACCGGCTTAGGGAACTCGATTCTGTATCCGATTATCTTCGGGCACACCATCAACAAAAATCCGGCAATCGCCAACATTTCTGCCGCCGCAATGGTGATGGCTGGGATTGGCGGCGCGATCATTCCCTTATTGCAGGCGGTCTGCATTGACGGGCTCAATCTCCGGTTCAGCTTTTTATTACCGGTCGTGCTGTACCTTCTGCTGGCGCTGTGGGGGCGGCTGAATCTCCGCCCCCTCGGTACATCAACTTAAAGAGTAATGACTGTCTCATGACTCTGCGGTGTCACCACCACGCCCAGTTCACTTCCCCGATGTGAACCGCCGCGAATACCGCTAATTTGCGCAATGTTACGCAGGCACAGCGTCCAGCTGTGTGCATCGCCATTCCCCGTCACGGTGAGGGTGTTGCCATTGCGCTTAGCGGTCAGCGTAAAGGCAACCGAACCATCCGCCGCAGGGACTTCGCAAACGGCTTCACGTCCCTCATCGAGAGCGAACAACTGGAAGGCGGTGCCTTCGTTCCACGCGTAATCCGGCTTTTGATGATTACTGCCCAACGCCAGCAGAGTGTTGTCACGCACGTACACCGGCAGACTCAGGAAGTCATGCTGCTGTTTGTGCCAGCGACTGCCCTGTACTTCGTCGTTGCGCCACAGGTGCGTCCAGCGTCCCTCCGGCAGGTAAAACTGCACGTCACCGGCTTGCGAGAACACCGGTGCCACCATTACAGAATCACCCAACATATACTGGCGGTCGAGATAGTCGCATGCCGGATCGTCCGGAAACTCCAGTATCATGGCGCGCATCATCGGCGTGCCCCGCTCATGCGCACGAACCGCCTCCCGGTACAGATACGGCATCATGCGGCACTTCTGTTCGGTGAAGTAGCGCACCACATCGCAGGATTCATCGTCATACGCCCAGGGCACACGATAGGATTTGCTGCCGTGCAAACGACTGTGGCTGGAGAGCAGGCCAAACGCACACCAGCGCTTATAGACGTGCGCCGGCGCGGTATTCTCGAAGCCGCCGATGTCGTGGCTCCAGAAACCAAACCCGGACAAGCCGATAGACAAGCCGCCACGCAGGCTTTCCGCCATTGACTCATAGTTGGCGTAGCAATCGCCGCCCCAATGCACCGGGAATTGTTGTGCACCCACGGAAGCGGATCGGGCAAACAGGACCGCTTCTTCTTCACCCACGGTCTCTTTCAGTACGTTCCACACCAGTTCGTTGTAGATGTACGCATAATGGTTGTGCATTTTCTGCGGATCGGCACCATCAAACCATTGCACATCGGTCGGGATACGCTCGCCGAAGTCGGTCTTGAAGCAGTCAACGCCAATATCCACCAGGCCTTTCAGCTTGTCGGCGTACCATTTGCAGGCATCCGGGTTGGTGAAATCATAAATTGCCAGCCCCGGCTGCCATTTATCCCACTGCCACAACGAACCATCCGGACGCTTCAGCAGATAGCCTTTCTCTTTTAGCTCACTGAAAATCGGTGATTTCTGTCCAATGTACGGGTTAATCCACACGCAGACCTTCAGCCCCTTCTCCTTCAGCCGACGAATCATTCCTTCCGGGTCCGGGAAGGTCACCGGGTCCCATTCGAAATCACACCACTGGAAGGCTTTCATCCAGAAACAGTCGAAGTGGAAAACGTGCAGCGGCAGATTGCGCGTTGCCATGCCGTCAATAAAGCTATTTACCGTCGCTTCATCGTAGTTGGTGGTAAACGAGGTGGTCAGCCACAGGCCAAATGACCAGGCAGGCGGCAGCGCCGGACGCCCCGTGAAGCGGGTATAGCGGTTCAACACTTCTTTCGGCGTCGGACCGTCGATCACGAAGTATTCGAGATATTCCCCTTCGACGCTGAACTGCACTTTCGACACCTTCTCCGAACCGATTTCAAACGAGACGCACTGTGGATGGTTGACCAGTACGCCGTAGCCACGGTTAGTCAGGTAAAACGGGATGTTTTTGTAAGACTGCTCGGTGCTGGTCCCGCCGTCGCGGTTCCAGGTTTCTATCGTCTGGCCATTGCGCACCAGTGCGGTGAAGCGCTCGCCCAGACCGTAAACCGTTTCGCCGACGCCCAGATCCAAGCGCTCGAACATGTAGTTCCGCTGCGTGTCGGTGTCCTGCACATAGCCGTTGTTCTTTAACTGGCTACCGGTGATGCGCACGCCGTTACGCAGGAAATCCAGCGACCAGAACTCACCTTTGGTGACGCGTACGCTTAAGTTACCGCTTTTCAGTTCAGCCATGTCGGCGGTGTTTTGGATGTCGACTTTCACGTCCTGCAAAACGTTGAGCGGGTAATGCGGACCGTTATCCAGCGCCCCCTGAAAGTGTTCCATGCGCACGCCGACAATCCCTTCCTGCGGCGAAAAGAAACGCAACGTAAACAGCGGTGTATCCAGTTGCCAGGTGCGTTCACGGACGTCACGCGGCGCGGCATAAACCACCAGTTCGTTACCGTGCTGTTCTACATCAAACACCTGGATCGGATGCGTCAAATTAAGGCCCGGCTGAATCAGCCAGTTCCCGTCGCTAATCTTCATACTCTGTTCCTTTAGTTCTGAAATTCGTTATGCGTAAATTCTTGCTGATTGCGGCGCGCGCCCTGTGCCAGTTGGTCAAGGATATTTCTCAGGTAAGGCGTTTTCAGGGTGTAATAGCGTTTGGCAATCACGGCGCTCAGCAGGTAACAGATGGCCGGGACGATCGTGAACAAAGCAATAATGATGCTGAGGGTGGCACTGTTCTGGGTTTTCGCTGCCGCGTCGTAACCGCCGCCCGCCAGCATCCAGCCAATAAGTGCGCCACCGAGCGCCAGACCCAGCTTGAGCACGAACAGGGTGCCCGCAAAACTGATGCCGGTCAGACGTTTACCGTTGCACCATTCGCCATAGTCGACGGTATCGGACATCATCACCCACTGGATTGGCGTCACCAGCTGGTGCAACACGCCGATCACGAAGATAAAGACGAACATAGTGATGTTGGCCTGCATCGGGACGAAGAACATCGCGAGGCTAACCACGGCCAGCGCCGCATTGGTCCACCAGAAGATGCTGACTTTGCATTTCCAGTCAGTGAGGGGTTTTGCCAGCGCGGAGCCAATCAGGTTACCGACGCAGTAGGTGGTAAGGAAGGCGACAAACACCTCCGGCGTTCCCAGGATCCAGGTGACGTAATACATCATCGCGCCACCGCGCACGCAGACGGCGAGGATATTGAGGATGGTCAGGAGTCCCACGATCCGCCACTGGTCGTTTTGCCAGATATCGCGCAGATCTTCGCGCATCGAAGTGGTGCTTGGCGGTGCTTCCACACGCTCTTTCGTCGTGAAGAAGCAGAATGCCAGCATCAGGAACGCCACCACGGACAACACCGCAATCCCGCCCTGGAAACCCAGCGCTTTGTTCTCACTGTTAATGAAATTCACCAGTGGCATCATCAGCACGGTCGAGAGCATCCCACCCGCCGTCGCCAGCACAAAGCGCCAAGACTGTAAGGAAATACGCTGCGTTGGGTCGCTGGTGATCACCCCACCCAGCGCGCAATACGGGATATTCACCACGGTATAAAGCAGCGTCAACAGCGTATAGGTGACGGCGGCGTATATCATCTTACCGTTCAGGCTGAGGTCCGGCGTGCTGTATGCCAGGACGCAAACCACACCAAACGGCAGTGCGCCAAACAGCACCCACGGTCGGAATTTTCCCCAACGAGAGCGCGTTCGGTCTGCCAGCAGTCCCATGCACGGGTCAGAAATGGCGTCCAGCGCGCGCGCCAGTAAAAACATGGTGCCGACAAAACCGGCAGGGATACCGAAAATATCGGTATAGAAAAACATCATATAAAACATTACATTATCGAAAATAATATGACTGGCCGCGTCACCCATCCCGTAGCCAATCTTCTCCTTAACAGACAAAACATGATTAGTCATAACATTTCCTTTGGCGCTCCCATGCGCACTGGTACCGGTTACCGTTTTTGTAAACCATCCCGTTGACCGCGAATATTCCGATATCTCGTTATCAAATTACGATTCTTGTTTTCTGTGATCGCGGTTGCGCCAGAAGATGTGAGGAAATGTAACTAGAGGAATTTATGAGGATTTATATGAAACTGATCATGGTAAGGAGAAAGGGAAGTTAAAAAAGTGAGTGAGGGGGTGTGGAAACGTCAGGAAGTAGCTATAATGCGCCCCGCCTCCATGTAGCAATGCAGGCGCGGAAGATCGTCGTCTCCGGTGAGGCGGCTGGACTTCAAATCCAGTTGGGGCCGCCAGCGGTCCCGGGCAGGTTCGACTCCTGTGATCTTCCGCCAGTTTGCCATGCCCTATCCCTGCTTCAAAAAGCCTAAAACCCCTTCTGCATTCGTGTTTCGTACGATTCGAATCGCATCCCTTACAACGCCATCACCATCTCGTGCCACGCCATCCCGCCGTGATCGGATTCTGATGGTTTGACATAGCGATAGCCAAAATGGGCATAGAGATCGACATGGCGGTCTTTACACATCAGGTGGATTGTCTGTTTGTGCATCGCTTTCATCCGCGTCACAAACTCACGCATCATCAGTGACGAGTAGCCTTTCCCCTGAAAATCCGGGTGTATCACCACCGACATAATCACCGCATTGGGCGCATCCGGATCGTGCCCCACCAGTTCCTTAAATTCCTCATCAGACATCACTACCTCCCAGGCGCATCCGGCATTGATAAAGCCTGCCACCTCACCGTTCAGTTCCATGCACATAAATCCCTGCGGATAGCGCTGGATACGGATGGCAATCTTTTCCCGCGTTGCGGCCTCATCACCTTCATAGGCAAGCGTTTCAATCTCATAACAGCGGTCAACATCGGCGGGCGTGGCCTGACGGAATAGCGGAGTGGACATGCGTTTCCCTTTTACTGAATCAACTGGAGAGCCTCATCATACCTGCTGACAACAGGGTTTACGCTGATTGTATTCACATGAAGAATGAAGGATATGCCCGGCGCTGTGTTATTCACCGGGCCATTTGTGGATGCGCGAGCAGATCGACGCGCTGCGTCATGGAATCAGAGAACCGGGTAATCCAGATACCCTTCTTTCCCACCGCCGAAAAACGTCTCTTTAATGGGCGCATTCAGCGGCACGTCATTTTTCAGACGATGCGGCAGATCCGGGTTGGCAATAAACGGGCGACCAAAACCGATCAAATCGGCCCAGCCGTTCGCCAGCGCCTCTTCAGCACGCGCTTTGGTGTATTTACCGGAATAAATTAGCGTGCCGCGGAAGATAATGCGCAGCGCTTCTTTAAACGCAGCAGGCATGACCGGCGCATCTTCCCAGTCCGCTTCTGCGATATGAATATAGGCTATGCCCAGTTCGTTCAGCACGCTGGCCGCCGCCAGGTAGGTCGCTTCCGGCGTGTCATCTTGTGATCCCATCAGCGTGGTCAGCGGTGCGAGACGAATGCCCACGCGTTCTTTACCTATCGCCGCAGAGACCGCAGTCACCACCTCTCGCATAAAGCGCAGACGGTTTTGCAGCGCGCCGCCGTAGTCGTCATCACGCAGGTTGGCCTGCGAGTCAATGAACTGGTTGATCAGATAGCCGTTCGCCCCGTGCAGTTCAATACCGTCGAACCCCGCGGCGATAGCATTGCGCGCCGCCTGAGCATAGTCATTGACGATAGCCGGGATCTCTTCCCGCGTCAGGGCACGCGGCATGTCATGCTGCACCATCTCGCCGACGCCATTTTCCGGGCCGCGCCCTTCCACATCGACAAACACTTTCACCCCTGGTGCCTGAATGGCAGAAGAAGAGACCGGCGCCGCACCGCCTGGCTGCAAAACGGTGTGTGAAACACGACCGACGTGCCACAGCTGAGCGAAGATTTTACCGCCCGCCTTGTGCACGGCGTCGGTGACTTTTTTCCAACCGGCAATCTGCTCATCGGAATAGATGCCCGGCGTCCAGGCATAGCCCTGACCCTGTTGGCTGATTTGCGTGCCTTCGCTGATGATAAGCCCCGCGCTGGCACGCTGTGCGTAATAGTCCGCCATCATGTCAGTCGCGACGTCGCCTGCCCCGGCGCGAGAACGCGTCATCGGCGGCATAACAATCCGGTTTTTTAACGGTAAAGCATTCAGCGCATAGTGATCGAATAACATAATGGGTTCCTCTCGCGATTATTTATACAGTTCAGCACTCATGGTGACGGTGTTGCCCATGCGTGCGCTGGTGATTTTGTATTCAGAAGCGTTCATCTCTTTTGCTTTTTGCGCGATGACTGCTTCCGCAGAATCCAGCGTGGTGCCAGAAGCCGTAACGCTCTGCGCTGAGGCGTTAAACGCCGCAGCAGAGAACAGAGAAGCGGTAAAAATAGCGATAATGGTTTTCATGTTTATATCCCAGAGTAAATTGATGATTTGGCGTTGATTAACGCGTTGGAAGAAGAATACGCCTGCTGTCTGATGACATAAACGATACAAATGACAATAGACTATTCTATTTTTGTTAATAATCAGAAGTGGGATGGGGCGCGGAACCGTTCGGCTTATCTGCTATCATGCCCGTAAATAACGTCGAAAAAACAAAGCCGAGGAAAGTATGGGGTCCACCAGAAGAGGGATGCTGAATGTCCTGATTGCCGCCGTTTTATGGGGAAGTTCAGGGGTGTGCGCGCAGTACATCATGGAGCAAAGCCAGATGTCTTCACAATTTTTGACCATGACGCGTCTGATCTTTGCCGGCTTAATTCTGCTAATGCTCTCCGTGGTGCACGGCGACAAAATCTTTTCTCTTTTCAAAGATCGCAAAGACGCCCTGAGCCTGCTGATTTTTTCTGTCGTCGGCGCGCTGACGGTGCAACTCACCTTCCTGCTGACCATCGAAAAATCCAACGCCGCGACCGCGACCGTGCTGCAATTTCTGTCGCCAACCCTTATCGTGGCCTGGTTCGCGCTGGTGCGTAAGGCCCGTCCCGGCGTGCTGGTGCTGACCGCCATCCTCACTTCGCTCATCGGCACCTTTTTGCTGGTAACGCACGGCAATCCCACCTCGCTGTCTATTTCGCCTGCCGCGCTGTTCTGGGGAATCGCCTCGGCGTTTGCCGCCGCGTTTTATACCACCTACCCGTCAGCGCTGATTGCGCGCTACGGCACCTTGCCGATTGTCGGCTGGAGTATGTTAATCGGTGGGATGATCCTGCTGCCGTTTTACGCTGGAGAGGGCACAGACTTCGTGGTTAATGGCAGCCTGATCCTGGCGTTTTTCTACCTGGTGGTGATTGGTACGTCGCTGACGTTCAGCCTGTATCTGAAGGGGGCGCAGATGATTGGTGGACCGAAAGCGAGCATTTTAAGCTGCGCCGAACCGCTGAGTAGCGCCCTGTTGTCGCTGCTCTTGTTGGGCATAACGTTCACCCTGCCAGACTGGCTGGGTACGCTGCTGATTCTGTCTTCCGTGGTGTTGATCTCAATGGACTCCCGCCGCCGCGCCAGAACGGCGTAACATAAAAGAGTGGACGCACGAAAGCACCGTCCACTCTGCTCCTTTCAACATGTCGCTTTAATATTTATTAACCTTTTGTATAGTCTGCAATTTTTTTGATCAATCAGTTTACGCGTCAGCGCCCAACGTTCCCGATAGACAAGCTTGTCGCTCACCTCAAGCTCAAGCGCGATTTCTTTAACAGACATCCCCTGCAATAAGTGAAAGACGATTTGCTGTTCGCGCAGCGTGAACAAAAAACTTCGTGAGCGGCATTTTTTATTACCACTGATCACGGCATCACAGTGCACCATGAAAGCCTCTATGCGCTCCCTGATCGCGTTGAGATCTTGCAGCCCTGCGAACGACAAAAAAGAGGTATTTTCGGGTTTATACATATCCACAAAAAAAAGGATATTGTTAAAACTCATTCGCTTTATCTCTTCTCCTTTTGCCGACAGAGTGATATCACTTTCAAGTACGCGATCGCGTTGCTTATAAGTCACATTAAAACGTAATGAAAATGGAATAAAGTTAATGTACTTATCAATCAGGTGAAATGGAATATCTTCATTGAACTCCGTTTTCAAACCAGATTCATGCAATGCATCTGCAAAAAGCGTGTGAATGGCAATACCATCATAGATGTTTTTTGTCAGATAAATAAACCTGTACCGTAAGGATGAGGAATTAAAATTAAGCATAGCAGTATCCTTCGCATTAGTTTTTATAGGTATTGACCACACCATAATCATCAATCCATGAAAATGTTTTGACAGTACTGTTTCCCGTTGCGCTCTTTGGTAAAACAAGCGTTTTTGTCGACAAAGGTGTGAGGAGACCATCATCAGGTAACTGTTTTATTTTTGTACCGTCTTCGAGCGTAAAATCCATTAATGTCACATGCAAAGGCGAATTATTCTTTACCAACAAACAACGATTCACCCCACAATCTGAGGTGGTTATCTGTATTTTTTTTACACTCTCTTCCAGGGTGTTCGCCGCCAGCGAAAGCGGTCGCCAGAATAACTTTACTCGGGTACGAAAAGCGATCTGCAACGCGCCGGATCCACTCTTGTTATCGACAACTGGCGGGACTTCAAGCGTATTCAGCCAGAATAGCGACTCTCTGTCTCCAGGCAGTGTATGCCGATCGCCAACGAACTGAATACGCACCGCGCGGGATGTGTTGCCTTCAAGCCTGAAAATTGGCGGCAAAATCATAAACGGCGTTTTAATATCCTCTGGACGTTCTAAAAGCGTATTTTTTTCCGTCCACAACTGTAATAAGACAGGCTTCAAGCCTTCATTGTAAACCGTAAAGGTAGACTCACGATCTTTCTCATTAACGATCACTCGAGTGTAATTAATATAGGTTGCCGCCATTGCCGATGATGGTAGCAAAAGTAAAATCAGGAAGTGATTCAAAACATGCATGAGTCGTTTCTTCACGCACCCTCCTTTATTTATAAACCAGAGTGAAAGTAACCGCACCCTTGATATCGCCTGAAGACACATTCGTCTCAGTCTGGTATAAACCTGCCCGTAGCGGCACGGTATAATTCGCGTTATTCTGCGTTGGATCGTAATCAGTCAGGAGATACGCGGTATTAAATGACAGAGGGATGTCCTGGTCGTTCAATAACTGAATCCCTACACCACTGGCTGTTGACGTACTCGCCAGCGCAAAAACACCATTGGCGTTATTAATAATGGCCGAAGTCGGCGTAAATAAATAACTGATACTCGATAATCCCGCCGGGCATTTCGTGAAATTCAGATTAAAATCTGTACGTGCTGCGGTATAGCCTACCCCACCAAAATCCGTCCGGCTGACCGGGGGCAAATTAACCGTGACATCTGAGGTCGTACAGGTTCCCCCCGTTGTCGAAATCACCAGACCGCCCGCCAGAAAATCAGCAATCATATAGGTTCCGCTTCCAACAGAAGTGCTGCCCCCATAAGTCTGGTAATGACGCATGTACATCGGGTCAAAAACGGAGGTGCTGCCCGCCGTCAACGACGTGGAGGTTTTAACAAAGCGAATCTGCACATCCACGCCAAGTTTCCATGAGCTGCCATCGCCTGTCACCGTGAATAACTGCGTTGGCGTCTGATAAACCCCGTTGGCAACGGTGAGTGGATACCAGTCACTGGTTTGCCCTTTAACCGTATAGCGCCAGCGGGCGATATAGCCCAACCCCGCTTTTACCGCGGTGTTATAGACGTTGTAACTTTGTCCATCTACCTGGGTGGTGCCCCAAATGGTATAGGGAGGGTATCCCTGTACGGCCATCGGTATCGCATAACTCTGGTAGCTGGTTCGATGAGAGCAGGTCCAGGCTGTTGGGTTGTAAGAGGTTACCCAGTTTCCCAGTAAATCCCCTACAGCCGCGTCTTTACCCACCTGGATGGTCGTAGAGTCAAAGTACTGGTAGTAGCCATTGGTACGATCGCAATTCACCCATGTTCCGTCAGCACGCGCCACGCCGCACATCGCGACCAGTGTCAAAAAAGAGAGTACGACTCCCGCGACGATAGATTTCATTTTTCACCCCTTAATGACTGGCATACCGCATCAGCGCGACGTAAGTCGGCGGCATTCGCACTTTCTTGTTCCGGTAAGCGGTAGCTGAACTGGCATTCCTGACCTCCAGCACTTCCCCATCTCACGCGCAGTGTGCCCGACAGATTCTTAACACGAGCAAAACTTTGCCCGCCCTGGGCGATATAACCCACAGTATTGCCATGCTCATCCACGACATCTGCGCCAAATGGCAGAGACTCACCGGCATGTTGAAGGGTGAAAAGAACTGAATATCCCTTATCCGTCGCGTATTTCATCAGCACCACCGCACCCGCAGTTGGGACGCTGTTCTGACTGGTGACGTCCAGGGAGACATCATTCGATAGCCCTTTCGGATCGAGTTCGATGGTGTTCTGGCGGTACGGGGAGAGATAAGGCACGGCGGCATTACCGCTACGGTTAAGGCTCAGGCTGCTGTTGTTCGCCACTTTCGCGCCCCCGGCATGTTCTGCTTCGATAACCGCCATGGTGTCACCCATGATCGGCGTCAGCACAATACCGTTTTGCCAGGCGACAGCGCCGCCAGAGAGGTTCATACCATATTGTTGGTAACCCTGACCCGCAGAGAAGTTGCCTCCCATGGTGATCCAGGGTGACGTCCAGCTTCCACTGGCCCCGCCTGTGGTTTTACTGCTGCTATGGTCGTAATAATCCTGATTGGCGAACGCGCTCCAGTTATACTGGCGGTTTTCTCCAGACGTTCCGGCGATTGAGTTTTGCAGTCCCCGGTGCCCGCTCTCCTGTACATAGGTGGAGTTGAGATACGCTGAGCGCGCACTGTTCCCGAGGGGTAAAGAGATACCAATCGCAATTTTGTTGTCCCATTTGTCTTTGACTAAATCGCGGGTACGACTGGCATTAAGGTTAAAATTGAACCACTTAAACGCATTGGTGTAGCCCAGTTGATACTCGGTGTCGCGCCCACTTTTATTCCAGTAATCCTGGGTACTGGCGCTGATGTTAATACTCCCCAGCGTATCTGAAATGGTTTGCGTCGCACTGAGTTGCAGCCGATTTTTGCGGTTAATGCTGCTGGAATAGGCGCCTTTATCCGTTCTCTCCAGGTCACGCATCAGCATTGCGTCGTCAATATCGTAATAACCCGAACTGGAATAGCGATAGCTCGCCAGCGTGATGTTGGTATCCACGACAGGTAAGATCTTGGCAAATGAAAAACGGATGCTTTGGCCTTCACGTTTGCTGTCATCCGCAAGCGTCGTTCGGGCATGCGTGATATCAGCAGAAAAGGCACCGACTGGGGTATTGAGCGCAACACCACCGGCGACAGATTGATAATCTTCCCCCCCAATGGCCCCGGTGTACGTGGTCAACAGGTTGGTGAAACCATGACGAAATGTCCCCATCGCAATCTGCGGCTTTTCATTCACTGAGGAATTTCGATAGCGCCCAGCCATCAGCGAATAGCGACTGGTTCCCGGACGCAGCAATTCAGCGATGGAAGCGTAGGTGACGGTAAAGCTGTGCTCGCTTCCGTCTGCCTCTTTGACGGTAACCAGCAAATCGCCCCCCGTGCCGTTGGGGTACAGATCGTCAATACGGAACGCGCCAGGCGGTACGGTCGATTGATAAATGCGTACGCCGCGCTGACTGACGCTGACCAGGGCATTCGTGTTTGCAACGCCTGTAATGACTGGCGCATATCCACGCTGCGAATCCTCATACATACGATCGTCAGAAGTCAGCATCACGCCACGAAAACCGACGCTGTCAAAAACCTGACCATCGGTGGTGGAATCGCCCATCACCAGCTTACTGCGTAACGGGATAATGCCGCGCTCAAGGTAAGTGCTGGTTGAGTCATATTGCCAGCCCTTATCATTGTTCCAGTTAAAAATACCGCGATAGCGTAAGCGCCACGCATCCCAATTGAGTCCTCCCATCAAACCTAAATACTGGGAAGACATGGCATCTGACCCGGACATCTCTGCATGCCATGCGTTGTAATCATATTGCAGTGTCGCCGCAGGAATGCCGTTATCCCATAATTCCGGATTCACATAGCCACGCACCTGGCGAAGTAGCCATATCTGAGGCGCCTGCACATTAATACGCTGCGATGTTACATCGTAATAGGCTGTTAAATCGGGAGAAATATCATTAATACGTACGCAGCCGTCATCATTTTTGAGCAACTGACGCATTTCTGGTTCAATTTTATCAATATCGATACCCAACATGGATACCAGTTTTAACGTAAAACAAGGTCTGGCGACGAGAGTATTACTTTTGTCGTTTTCAAATTTAACGTCGCCGCGCCCTTTCCACTTGTCATTCACATAAAGATCAACATGATATTGTCCCTGAGGGACAGGATTTCCCCGTGAATAATTACTTACATCAATCGCTGAACGCAAAAAATCACTATTAAACTGCACGTCATCGGTGTCAGCAAAGGCAACCTGAACAGAAACAAAAGAAAAGATAATGAATTGAGCAATGTGGGTTATTCTCAGAGAACAAGAAATAGCATTATGGGCTATTCTGTAATTTATGCTCATTTGTTGTTTCTCCACCATAATCATTTATTACACTGTAAAAAAATGAAGCATCATTTAACCTTGCTGATTTTTTATTAGCGAGGGGGAATACGATTTCACTTTTAGGGTTTACCATCCGCTGGCTAAAATTCTCTACTGATGCCAGAACGTCGGACTCTTTTGTCTTACGAATCTCAATCTTGTTAAAGGTGATGTAATAAGGAGAATCGTTGACGACTTTTACATTGTTCCCTTGTAGGGATAGTTTTAGTTCTTTATATGACTGCAATGGTGTTGGCTGCAGATTATCCGGACGATAGAATAATTTTATACGGGTACGAAATGCCAACTGCATACGCGTATTCCCCGACGTCGCGGCCTGTGCTTTTGGCGGAATCTCCAGCATGTTAAACCAAAAGACAGACTCCCTGTCCTGTGGTAATGCTGGGTTTGTCGCCATGATCCGCACCGCCTGCCCTTTAGCCGGGTCAATACGAACCACAGGAGGCGTAATGAGAAATGGAACCGAGACTTCTCCAGGTTTTGCCCGTGGATTACCATCGTCCATCCATATTTGTAAAAGATAAGGATTACTCCCCCGGTTTTTTAGCTGTACCGTCGACTCCTTGTCTTTTGCATTAAAGACAATGCGTGTTCCATTAATAACAACGTCAGCCATGACGTTCAGTGAGAACATCGAAAATAATAAAACCATACCGGAAGATAATATCTTTAACATCTCGTTACCTCATAATCAGGAGTAAAGGATGTCCCCTTACTCCTGTTTCTGTTACTCGTATACCATGGTGTAATCGACCTGAGTCGTTACGGAACCCGCAGTCGCTGTGCCTGTCGCATAATATTGTGCAAAGTAATTCAGTGAACCGCTGCCAGACGAGATATCAACCGGGATATCATTCTGACCAGCCGTCGCTGAAGCGCCTGCCACAATAGCATTACGATCGGCATTTAATAATTGGACCTGAACGAAAGTCGCGGCATCAGACGCGCCAGTATCAATATTCAGACGGCCGGTTGTGCTATCAACATAGGTACCGGGTTCAAAATAGGTGCTGGCGTTATTCAATGTCGTACCTGAACAGTTGCTCAGTGAAATCGTAAACGGCGTCGCACCGGCTGTTGCCCCTGCTGACGCGAGGGTAGAAGCAGAGACGGTTGGCAGTATTACCGTCGCATCATTACTGCCGCCATCGACAGAAATAGTACAAGTGGTATCAGTAATTTGTCCGTTAATTGTAATAGTGCCATCAACGGCAAATGCTGAAGCAGTAAATGCAGAAGTGAAAACCATTGCTAATGCGGACAACGCAAAATTATATTTACGCATAATTAATTCCCTGTTGTGGTTGATATAAATGAACAGCCTATTGAATGTGTTATTAAGATAAAGCGATTACCGCCCCATCATGAATACGGGTACTGAATAACACCTTTCGGTTCCATTGACATGATATACGCAAAACTTTCATCCGCAATATTAGGATTTTTCAACCAAAACCAATCAATCCAAATGCTTATCGGAAAATAAAGTGCTGCCTTCTATCTACGCTATTCACCCTTATAAATATATCGATAATTAGGTTTTTATAAGACAGTATCGGTTAAAAAAAGATAAAATTTTATAAATCAATTAAATTGATCTAGATCAATACATGGGCCAAAACACATCTAAATCGAACGCATTGAGATCACTTTTAAAACAAAAACAAAAATAATTTAAACAAAAAACATACATTTATTGCCGTATTTTTAGCCAGGAAAACCATTTTTCACGATTACGCGAATAATCCTGATAAACCGACTCAAGTACTTTACATAATGCATTAATAACTAATGATTAATTATGGATGAAACAATCTTTCATTTTTTTGTAAGAAAAATCTTATTTCAATAAAAAACGTAACCATCGTTAACCTGGTGTTGCAAAACCCGTCAATTCCAGGAATTTTCCCGGAACGATCTTTTCTTTTAGTCACATACTTTTTATCAGAATATAAATCTACAGATTACTCATCACAACCTTACAAAAAAGGACAAATGACTTTTAGAAATGGGGTTTATGAGTACAAAAAAGAAGGGAAGTACATTTTTCATTGAAAAATCTGAACACAAGAAAAAGAAGGGATAATTTCAATGCTCGCTCAGGAGAAAGAACGCGCCGTACATTATCGCCAGAAGGACACCTCTGGCGATAAAATTCATTTATCTGAAGGTGTTACCGATCACCAACCCGGAACGGCGCCGCCGTTAAAGATCGTTTCTGCTGCTTTTGCGACTTCAGTTGACTGATAAGACGCCAGAAATTCCTTCACGTTTTCCGCATCTTTATTGTCTTCCCGCGCCACCAGGATGTTCACATACGGCGAATTTTTATCTTCGATAAACACGCTGTCGTGAACCGGAGAAAGCCCGGTTTGCTGAATGTAAGTGGTGCTGATAATCGCCACGTCAACTTTCGGGTCGTCCAGTACACGCGGCAGTTGTGCGCCTTCCAGCTCCATAATCTGTAAATGACGCGGGTTGGCGGTGATATCCAGCGCCGTCGGCAGCAGCCCTTTTCCTTCTTTCAGGGTAATCAACTGCTCTTTTTGCAGCAGCAACAGCGCCCGCCCGAGGTTGGTGGGATCGTTAGGAATTGCCACCGTCGCACCGTCCGCCAATTGATCGACCGTTTTTATTTTTTTCGAGTAGCCAGCCATCGGGAAGACAAAGGTATTCCCCACCGCCACCAGCTTATAGTTGTGCGCCTGATTATCCTGCTCAAGGAATGGGCGATGCTGGAAGACGTTGGCATCCAGTTCGCCATGATTAGTGGCGTCGTTCGGCAACAGCGAGCCGCTGAAACCGACCAATTCGACGTCGAGGCCATACTTCTCTTTCGCCACTTTTTTAGCGACTTCCGCCACATCCTGCTCGGCGCCGTTAATCACACCGACTTTGATGTGCTTGGCATCGCTGCTCTGCTGGTCGCAACCGGCCAACAACAATCCCGCCAACAGTACCGCTGCCCCTGTCCGTAAATGAGGTATCGTCAATTTCACGTTTTTATCCTTTTGAAATAACCGCCTGATGAGTAATGAAATGACTATAGCGGGAAGGTCGCTGCGGTTTAAAAAACGAAAAGGTATCAATAAGAAGAAAAAGGCATAACGGGGGAATCAATGAAAAGCCGACGGCGCTGCGCTGACCACACGCAGCGCCATTCGGTTCAGACCAATGCTTTGACGATCTCCATTATCCGGACGATATCTTCAGGTCGTGTGTTACCGGTTTGCGGGTCGATAATCGATGAGTATAAATGCGGCATTACGCGCGGCACGCCTGCCTCCAGGCAGGTTTGCAATATGACGCCAACGTTTTCTACATCAATGCCACCGGTCGGTTCGATCAGCGTCATGCCGTTACGAGCCGCGGCGGTTGCCAGCACATACAGCTCAGGAAGCGACTTTTCGCCCCCCATTGGGAAGAACTTCGCCGCGTGCGCGCCCATATCCTGCATCATGCGGATTGCAGCATCGCAGGAAACGCGCGCTGGCGTGCCCTGACCGCTGCTCACGCCGGTGGAGATCAGTACCTCGCCTGGCGTGCCCGTCGGGCTGACCAGCGCGTTAATGTGAGTCTGTTCTCCCCCCGTCGCCGCCAGCGCGCCCGCGGCAAAACCACAGCCGGTAAAGGTCTGATTGACGTGGGCCGGATGAACCTTTGATGCAATCATCGCCGCCTTGTAATACTGCGCCGGATCGCCCGCCCCCAGCCCCACGGAAACCGAGGGGACTTCCGCCATCCAGCGTTTCACCTCCTGAACGCCTTCGTTGATTGACGAAAACTGCGCGGACAGAATGCCAATCACCGCGTGTCCCTCGGCGGCGTCATAAATTTCCCGGGCGTTGGCGATATCTTTCGCCAGCACGTTTATCGCCACGCGTTGGCGATAAAAATTAATCTGCTGCATGTTCTGCTATCTCCTTGAGTCGCGCCACAATCAACGCCATTTCCCCCTCAGCGACCGTACGTGGGTCGAGGCTGAAGACGCCCTGATGGAGGTTATAACGCCGTGCGTAAATGGCGATATCGCCACCCCGCAATTGGGCTTCGACTTCACGCGCGTCCAGACCGAGCGCCTGCGCATCAACCCGAACGCGAATACGCCAGATGGCGCGCCCGGCTTCGTCCTGCTCAATATCAGCGGTCAGCCCACGAATGGCCGAAATCGCCTCCGCCGTCGGTTGCAACTGTTCGGCGGTCACTACGGTCTGCCCCTGGTGATAATTTTCCAGCGCATACACCAGCCCGACCATGTTCTCCTTGCCTATTTTCATCGCTCTGGCAATGCCGTGATGCTGCGCTTTACAGGCGGCAATCCACGGTGTCTTGCCGGTGATAAACCCGGAGGTGGGCGCATTGAAGGCTTTCGCCCCGCTGTAGACAACCATATCCGCCCCGCTCGCCACCCAGGCGTGTAAATCCTCCTCGGCGGCGGCATCGACAATCAGCGGCAGGTTATGGATCTGCGCAACCTGCACAAAGTCGTCAATGCTGAGCATGCCCTTCTGCACACAATGGTGCGATTTCACATACAGCAGCGCGGCGGTCTCGTCGGTAATCGCGCACTCCAGTTGCCAGCGCGCCGCGAGGTTACTCGAACCGACCTCCACGACGCGCCCGCCGCCCAGACGAATGGCGCTGGTGATGGGGGCGCCGTAGTCCACGTTATGCCCACGCAGCATCACCACTTCATTAGCCATGCCGCTGCTGTCTGGCATGAGCGCCACTCTGAGCGGGTCGCCGCGGGTAATGGCGGCGGCAACGGCAATGGCGATCCCCGCCGACGCGCAGGAGGTCACGTAGCTGTCCTGCGCGCCGGTAAAGCGGGAAACCAGCTCACCGGTTCGGTCCACCAGCTTATCGATTTCAACAAAGGCGGAGGCCGCCCGCGCTGTTGCCTGCATCACCTGAGGTGCGACGCTGGAGACGCCAAGAATCGTCATTTTGCCGCAGGCGTTAATCACCTGTTTTAGCCCCAGCTGTTGATAGATATTCTGTGTCATGACTTACAACACTCCCAGCAGCGAGCAGACTACGCTTAGTGCCACAATCGACAGCAGAATAGTGGTGTATCGCGGCCCTTTCTTCACCAGAAAGATATAGATAGCAAACACCGCCGCCAGCGGCAGCAGGCCCGGCGCGATGGAGTCAAGGATCTGCTGCACCACCACTTCAGAACCCTTCAGCGCGCTGATTTTCAACGGCGTGGTGATCTTGACGTAGCTTGCCGACAGCGCGCCCATCATGATCAACCCCAGCACGTTCGCGCCGTAGATCAGTTCTTTGATTCGCCCCCCTTGCAGTAACCCGACGATAGAATCACGCCCCAGGGTGTA
The DNA here is from genome assembly GCF_000981805.1 of Citrobacter amalonaticus Y19. Classification (NCBI taxonomy): domain Bacteria; kingdom Pseudomonadati; phylum Pseudomonadota; class Gammaproteobacteria; order Enterobacterales; family Enterobacteriaceae; genus Citrobacter; species Citrobacter amalonaticus. The sequence goes on from NZ_CP011132.1 coordinate 4,323,011, forward strand.
GCCTTTGTGGATCAGGCCGTAGCTTATTGCCAGCGTGATCGCCGGATAGAGGATCAGCGGTGCAATGCCGCCAAACGCGCTGCCATTGGCGGCGAAAGGAATGAAAATCGCGATGAGCAGCGGCATGACGGCGGCCCAGACGATGGAGTCGCCCATCCCGGCCAGCGGGCCCATCAGACCGGTTTTAATCCCGGTAATTGAGGCATCGCTGATCGGCTCGCCGCGCGTTTTCTGCTCTTCCATGGCAATGGAAATCCCCTGGATCACCGCGCCAAAAGTTTGCTCGGAGTTGAAGAAGTTCAGGTGACGTTTCAGCGCCTCCACCTGCTCCTCTTTTTGTGGGTAGAGCTTTTTGATGATCGGCGTCATCGAGGCGCAGAAAATCAGGCTCTGCAGACGTTCATAAGAGTTGGATACCTCCGCGCCCAGCCAGTAGATAAACCACGCTTTGGTGATATCCGCTTTGGTCAACGCCCCGGTCGTCCGTGCGCGCTCAACCAGTTCATGCTGCATTACGTCGCTGCTCATCATGCTGCTCCTTCATTTTTCGCCAGACCTTTAATCAGGAAGGCCACACAGGTACCGAAGATCGCCATCGCCATGATGTCCACCTTGAGGTACAGCACCGCGAAGAATCCGCCGATAAACCACGGCAGCAGGCTCTTTTTACCGATCACCATAATGGTGATGGCGAAGCCCAGCGCTGGCAGGATCCCGCCCATGATTTCAAAGGAGTGAGTCAGCCAGTGCGGCATCAGTTTGAGGAAACTTTCCACCACGTCCTGACCGAAGTAGTTCGCGGCAAACACTACCGGGAAGCGCAGCGCCAGTCCGAGCAGCGCCGGGTAGAGGAACGCACAGCGCATGATGCCCGACATATTCGCCGTTTCCGCGTGCTTATCGGCCATATGGACCCAGGCGGCGTTCAGGGTACGACGCAACTGGTCGAGGAAAACGCCGATCACGCCGAAGGGGATCGCCAGCGCAATCGCCAGGTTCGGATCCATCCCGGCTTTCACCGCGATGGGAATCGAGATACAGGCTGCCAGCGCCGGATCTGACGGCACGTTACCGCCGGGCGTTGAGGTCACGCCGAGATAAACGAGCTGCATCCCCGCACCGATAATCATCGCTGTTTGCATGTTGCCAAGCAGCAGCCCGACAAAGACGGCCACCACCACCGGCTGAAGCAGCATGGCAGAGAAGGTGTAGCCAAGGCGTAAGCGGGCAAACCAGTAATACAACCCCATGAGGCTTGCAAAAACTAAGGTATCCATAGTGTTATCCCATTATCAGAGAATTAGAATTTTTTCAGGATATCGTCCAGCGACTGCGGTTTATCTTCCGGGATAGTCTGGAAGAACACCTGAATCCCACGACTTTTCAGGTCGTTAAGAATGCCAACGTCTTTTTCATCGAGCGTAATGTTCTGGAACACGGCTTTGCGGTTTGGCCCACCGCCCAGACCGCCAACCTGAATGGTCGTGACATCAAACCCCTGCTGTACGGCCTGTTGAATCGCCGCCAGGGAGGGGAACAGCACCAGCACATTGCCGTCGCCCAGTTGGTTCTCTTTCCATGAGGCCGCGAAGCTCTGGTTGCTGTAGCAATCCACTTTGATGTTCGGCGGCGCGGCCATCAGGTAGATGTTTTTCATAAACGGATCGGCGTCCAGTTCGTCGCTGACCACCGCGATGCGGTTGGCCTGGGACTGCCCGACCCACTTCGTCACCACCTGTCCGTGGATCAGTCGGCTGTCGATACGACATAACACGATGTTTGCCATGATGATTTTCCTTATTGTGATTGTTGTAATTGGCGGACATGAGCGACAACGTCCAGGCAACTGCTGCGTCCGGCTTCCACCAGTTCATTGACGCAGATGGTCAGCGAACCGTGTTCACGTCGGTCCAGCGCTTCCAGCAGTAGCGACGCGTTCAACCCGGAAACGACCGCCACCGGATAATCCGCGCTCAGCCGCGCTGCCACATTGGACGTCGTGCCGCCGACAAAATCGGTCAGAATAAGCGAGCCGTCCGGCATGGTTTTCACCACGTCCTCGACACGCTGATAAAACTCGCCCAGCGTATCGACGGGCATCAGCGCAATTTCCGTCACGCCTTTAATTTCGCCCATCACCATACGCAGGCTGTTACAGAGCTGTTGTCCCCAGCCGCCATGCGTGAGCAGCAGAATTTCGGGCAACGGTTGAGTGGTAGTCAAAATGGCCTCCTGGCGCGATTACATGAGACGTGCAATGCCTGATGGCGCTTCGCTTATCAGGCCTACGGATAGTGCTTTTGTAGGCCGGAAAGGCATTTATGCCGCCATCCGGCAAAACTCATCAAAGTTAGAGCAAAGGCTGTGCCAGTATTTGTGTCACGCGAGGGGGAAAGGAGAGCGGGCAAGGCGCAGCGCCTCGCCCGTTAAGGGATCAGCTATAAAGCAGTTCGTAGATATAAAAATATTCCGCATCCGATAAACGGATGGCATAGGCCTCTTCAATGGGCAAAAACGCCGATTTAATGACACTAAACGCGCGGGGATCGAGATTCGGTTTGTTTTCCAGCGCCATCTGTAACGGTTTACGGTTGATCACGATACGCTCAACCATACAACAGCAGTGGATCAGGAAGCGTAGTGTCACCTGGCGACTCGGTTTCAGGGAAAGCGTGGTCGTCAGATGGTTAAGCACGCCCTCCATCTCTTTGAGAATGCGCTGCGGATTGAGCACCGAAATATGGTTGATGATGCTCTCCATAGTCAGCGCGCTGATAAACCGCATGGCGCTGCGCTCCATCTCCAGACGGCGTTCAGCGCTGGAGAGATCCGGCGTCAGCAGGCTTAATACCAGCTCCGGCCCTTGCTCAGAGAACAGTTCTTCCAGCGAGATAAACGGAATATCCGGCAGCCCCGGCTGAAAAGTGCCGACAATTCCCGCCAGTCGCTCATTGGCATTCAGCGCCTGCTGAACACGTTCAAGACTGCGCACGTCGTTGTAATCGAGGATCACCATTCGCGTGTCCTGCGACATTAACTCGCCAAAACTCTCCTCAAGCACTTTTTTAATCTTTTCCGCCGTACCCATGCCGGTAATGCAGGAGACAACCAGCACTTTGCCGCCGTTTTCCTGCTGCGGGGTACAGAGCTGACAGGGGATGTTTTTGCTCTGCATGAGCGCCGCGAGCTGGGGCAAGTCGCTGGTTTCGTAGCTTAAATCCAGTCCGATTTCCAGCAGGCTGGTCAGCGTGATGTTGGGCATTAACAGCACGTCTATCTGAAATAACTTGCTAATCGTACTGCCGAAATGCACCAGTGAACCAATGTCGACCATCAGGATCAGCCGCTGATAGCGTTGGGTCTGAATAATCTGGGTCAGCGTTTCCAGCGTGTCATGCACCGACTGCTCAAACGGCATGTCGACCGCGCTGAACAGATCGCGTTCCAGTACGCGGTTGACGTACTGCGCCATGCTGGTCGCGGTGGTTGCGCCGTGAGCGACGAGGATCACCCCGCAGTCCGGGCTGGCATCAATGCGCTGGCGGTAGTGACGACACTCTTTCAGGAACAAACACAGCCAGACCACTTCCGTCGCCGGGCACTGAATATGCAGCAGTTCATTGATTTTCCGGCACAACAGCGTGGCGTTATCGTATTCATCTTTGCAGCGGTCGAGGATCAGGCTGGAAGAGTAGAGCTGCGGGATTAAGCCTCGCTGGACATAGCCAATCAGCGCCAGGAAGTGCTTACGCAGCGGATTCACCAGATTTTCCGGCAGCGTAAAGCCCAGCACCTGTTCCACGCAGCCGATCAGCAGCGTCACGCGTTCTTCAATTTGATCGCCATAGCGCGGCGGATGGGCCACGCTATCGCGGCTGTAAAGGCCATATTCGAAGATTGAACTGAGCTTGTTTTTCAGGATAGCCAGCGTTTCCGCCGGCGGTACGTTGCTGTTGCGCAGATTGACATATTCACGGGTCAGGAAGCTGTAAAAGAGATCGCTCTCTTCGATTTCCGCCCCGGTCGCCAGTGAGGTTTTCAACGCCGGCAATGTACGCGCATCAATGTTCAGCCGTTCTTTTCCTTCAAACAACGCGTCAACCAGCAGTCGTTGTTCCGGCGTGGCATGGAACGGTATCTCCGCCAGCCGTTTATCCAGCTGTAGCGTGTCGTTATGTTCCGTCATCCCCGACGCCCACGCCTGGGCGCACAGGAACTGGATATCGCTCTTCAACTGACCAATGTTGCCCTCCAGCGGTTTGTTCAACAGCCAGAGCAACAGGGTTTTGTCGATGCTGACCGTACGCTCGATTTTGCGACTTTCACGCTGCAAAAAGCCGACAATCAGCTCCACCTGTTCCTCAATCGATCGCTGACGAATCCCCGGCAGGTCGATGCTCACCTGAATTCGTCGCTGGAAGGTGCGCAACAGCGATGAACTCACCGGTTCCGTGGTCGCGCAAATCAGACGAACCGAGATTGGACGCGCCGTGGCGCTGGAACCAAGCGGACGGTATTCGCCCTTATCGAGAATGGAAAACAGTTTCTCCTGTCCTTCGTAGGGCAGGCGATGTACTTCGTCGAGCAACAAATAGCCACCGTCCGCCTGCTCGACCAGACCGGGTTTATTCTCGCTCGCGCCGGTAAATGCCCCCTGACGATGGCCAAACAGGTGCGAAGAGAGCAGTTCCGGGTTATGGGCGTACTCGGCGCAGTTAAAATAGACCAGCGGCGGCGGGGAACCGGCGGCTTGTTCGCAGGCAAAGCGATGCATCAGTTCGGCAAAAAAGGTTTTCCCCACGCCAGACGGCCCGGTCAGCAATACATGCAGGCCCTGCGGATAGAGGACGGCGGCACGGCCTTTTTCTACTGCGTCACGCAGGCTGCGATCGTAGCCAATCAGGCCGGTGAAAGGATCGTCACCGCCCGTATTTTCCGCTTGCGGAAGCAGGTCGGCCACCGAGCGCACTTCGCGCTCGCTACTCTCCAGTTTGCGCCCCAGCAAGGTCTCCAGCGTCTGTCGGTGCAGAAAGAACACCGGACGTCCCCGGCTTTTAATCGCCAGACCATCGTTCCACAACTGATTGAGATCTTTACTGACCGAGTTGCGCGCCAGCCCCAGGTTAAAGCCAATCGCCTCCGCCGTGAATGCCGTCTCCTGCGCCAAATCGGCACGATCCAACCCACGCGTCAGCCTTTCAAGCTCTCCCAGTACGATCTCGATCCGTCTCATCTCTTTACCGCTTACGAATTAAATGATTGTTCAGAACATACACTATTCTGCTATGCAAGAAAGTGAATCGACGTCCGGACGTCGTGGAGAACGCATCCGGTCATCAAAATGTTTTCGATAAATAATGCCGGGCGGCCCCTTTTTCCGGGAAGTCATCAAGAGTCAGTTGCAGTTGATAACCGTTCTTCTGATAGAACGGCAGCGCCTGAAAACTCAGGGTATCAACCAGCGCATGGAGACAACCTCTCTCGCGAGCAGCGTGCTCTGCGGCCTGGATCAACTGGCTGCCGTAACCGCCTTTACGCAGGGATTCATGCATCCATAGAAAATCAATGCTCAGCCATTCCCCTTTGATTTTACCAATCAATCCACCGCGGATTTCCTGCTGCTCGTCACGCCAGTAAACAGCCAGATCGCCAAAATTTCTCGTTTTCAGAAACTGGAAATTGTAGGCACGCAACCCGGTGAGTAACGCGTTTTGACAGTCTTCGGTAACCGTATCTGTAATCTGTATCTGCACTCTATCCTCCTGAAAAACTACAACTTTTGTCTGAAGCGTTTTCCGACAGTAGCACGGGCTGCTGAGGGAGTCGCACACCGTCTACACTTACTCTTGAAATGATGCGCATCGACTACAAGGATTATTACCATGAAACGAGCCGCTTTATCGATCATTGCCGCCCTTTTCTTGCTGCCCGCACTGGCTCAGGCCGACTCGGCTTACGGCGCGCTGCAGTCCACACACGAAAAAAATACGATACTCAAAGACTTACGAAAAATTTGTACGCCACAAGGTTCACCTTCTGACGAGGCGTGGGAAAAAACGATCATGGCGAATGAAGACAATCAACAGCACATCCGAGAAGCGGTTGTGGCGATGGAAAGGAATAATCAGAACAACTACTGGGAAGCGCTCGGCAAGGTGGAATGCCCGGACATGTAAGCGTGAAGCCCGCGCTTCACGCCCGATGATGCACGTTACCGCTGACGAACATCCGGAATGATTAAGTCGCCGCGCAGCACATACGATCCCAACATACTTTGGGTTTTTTCATTCAGCCAACTGACAATTCGCGCCGCCATCGCATCCATGGAGTATTCGATAGCCGGGATGGTCGGGATCCCCGGCAGATGCAGCGAACCGGCGAGGCTAAAGATCATAATATCTTCCGGAACCGACTTATTAAACGCCTGCAATTGCGGGATCACCCGCTGAGCCTGCTGCTCATCCGCCACCAGCAGCGCGTTAAAGTTAAGCGTGGAGGCGTTATTCAACAACTCCTGCAACGCCACCGAGGAAGAGGTCGCTTCCATAAAGACCAGGTTGCGATTAAACGGCAGGAAGTTCTTCTCCAGCGCATGTTTGTAGCCGAGCAGCACCTGCTCGGAGAACCCCATGCCTTCAGGATGAATGAGGGCAATCTGCCGACGATTTTGGCTAATCAAATAGTTACAGGCCGTTTCGGTGGCAAAGGTGTGGTCAAACTGAATGCTGGTCACATCGTCGCCCGCTTCCAGGCAGTCCACCAGAATGACGTTTTCCTGGCTGATATGCAGCGGAAAACGCGCACCAATAATCAGCACATCGTCACACAAGCCGCAGCTTAATTCATCGAGGGCGCTCATCACCTCTGCTTTGGTATTGGCGAAGCGAAGCAACAAATGCTTCTGATGCTGACTCAGGTGCTTTTCCAGCGCGTAAAGGTAGCCCGTCGTCTGGTTGATGTTGTCCTGCGCGCAAATCACGCCTATGCAGCCGGTCGACTGACTGAGCAGCGACTGGGCAATCACATTCGGACGATAGTTCAGCTCATCCACCGCCTTTAACACGGCAAGGCGACTGGCTTCCTTCACACCACGCGATCCGCTCAACACGCGCGACACCGTGGCTTTAGACACGCCAGCCAAACGCGATACATCGTTGATAGTAGACATCATTCTCCCCTGACAGAGCCTGCCTGGCTCCTTTAATCCTGAATTTAACATTGGTTCAAATAATCACCACTCGCAGTATAGCGGTTTCCGTTTTTCATGGAAACCGATTTTCCGTTTCCACTCAAAAAGCGTGAAATAGCACCAAAACCGTGAGCCAAATCCAAATAATTAGCCTTATAAGAATAAGATCTTGACGGTTGTCACAGTTCTGCTGGCTTCATATGGAAACCGGTTTCCGTATGATATCAAATCAGACTCGCAATAAGTTTTTACATTTTGAGGATGGTTAATAATGTTCAGGATTATGTTGTGTTGCTCTGCAGGGATGTCCACCAGTCTGCTGGTTCGTAAAATGGTCGAAGCCGCAGAAGAGCGGAAGCTGCCAGTACAAATTGATGCATATGGCGTTTCCGAATTTGACATTCAGTTTCCAAACTACCAGGTGGTGTTACTTGGCCCCCAGGTAAAATACATGCTTAACACGCTCTCAGAGAAGGCTGCCACCCAAAACATCCCCGTAAAGGCCATTGATATGCAGGATTACGGAATGCAACGTGGTGACAAGGTGCTGGATTTTGCTCTGTCGCTGATTGAAGCGGCACATTAGAAAGGTGTCATTATGAGTTCGTTATATCAGTCAATGGTTGCTGTCATAGAACAATCCATCACGCCTCTTGCCGGTAAACTGGGCCAGCAGAAATACGTGATTGCGATTCGTGATGGTTTTACCGCGGCGCTGCCGTTTATGATCATCGGCTCGTTCATGCTGGTGTTTATTTTTCCGCCGTTCTCTGCCGAAACCACCAACAGCTTTGCCCGTGGCTGGCTCGATTTTTCCGCCACATATCGTGAACAGCTGATGCTGCCGTTTAACCTCAGCATGGGCGTTATGACGTTCTTCATCTCTGTGGGCATTGGCGCCAGTCTGGGCCGTCAGTTTAATCTCGATCCGATTATGTCCGGCCTGCTGGCGTTTATGGCCTTTTTACTGGTCGCCGCACCGTATGCCGACGGTAAAATCTCCACGCAGTACCTTTCCGGTCAGGGGATCTTTACTGCGCTAATCACCGCCATCTATTCCACCCGCGTCTACGCCTGGCTGAAGCAGCACAACATCACAATCCGTTTGCCGAAAGAGGTTCCGACTGGCGTCGCCCGTTCGTTTGAGATCCTCATTCCGGTTCTGGTGGTCATTGCGACGCTTCATCCGCTGAACCTGTTTGTGGAAGCGCAGACCGGAATGATTATTCCGCAGGCGATTATGCACCTGCTGGCACCGCTGGTTTCAGCCTCTGACTCCCTGCCAGCAATTCTGCTTTCGGTTCTGATGTGCCAGATATTCTGGTTTGCCGGTATTCACGGTTCGCTTATCGTCACGGGCATTATGAACCCGTTCTGGATGGCAAACCTGTCAGCAAACCAGGCCGCTCTCGCAGCCGGTGTCGCACTGCCACACGTTTATCTGCAAGGTTTCTGGGATCACTACCTGCTGATCGGCGGCGTGGGCTCTACTTTACCGTTGGCCTTCCTGCTGCTGCGCAGTCGTGTTACCCATCTGCGGACGATCGGCAAAATGGGGATCGTCCCTAGCTTCTTCAACATTAATGAGCCTATTCTGTTCGGTGCGCCGATCATCATGAACCCGATGCTGTTTATCCCGTTCGTCTTCGTGCCCATGATCAACGCCGTACTGGCATACACTGCGACCCGTCTGGGCTGGCTGGATCAGGTGGTGTCACTGACGCCGTGGACCACGCCCGCACCTATTGGCGCATCGTGGGCGGCAAACTGGGCGCTGAGTCCGGTGGTGATGTGTCTCATCTGCATGGTAATGTCGGCGTTGATTTACCTCCCGTTCCTGCGCGCTTACGAACGCTCTCTGGTGAAATCAGAAGCACAAAAAGCCCAGGATGCCGTCTCCGTGGCGAACGCTGCCCGTAGCAACTCATAATGAATCAAGGAGTCAGAACAATGAGATACCGTTTTCCTGAAAACTTCTGGTGGGGCAGTGCCTGCTCAGCGCTGCAAACCGAAGGGGATAGCCTGAACGGCGGCAAAAGCCAGACCACATGGGATGTGTGGTTCGACCGCCAGCCAGGTCGTTTCCATCAGGGGGTTGGCCCGGCGAACACCTCAACCTTTTATCAGCACTGGAAACAGGACATTGCGCTGTTGAAGCAGTTAAAACATAACAGCTTCCGCACCTCGCTAAGCTGGTCGCGCCTGATTCCTGACGGCACGGGCGAGGTGAATCCTGAGGCGGTGGCGTTCTATAACAACGTCATCGACGAACTGCTGGCGCAGGGCATCACGCCGTTTATCACGCTGTTTCACTTCGACATGCCGATGGTGATGCAGGAGAAAGGCGGCTGGGAAAACCGTGAGGTCGTGGAGGCCTTTGGCCGCTATGCGCAGACGTGTTTCGAATTGTTCGGCAACCGCGTGAAGCACTGGTTCACCTTCAATGAGCCGATTGTGCCGGTGGAAGGCGGCTATCTGTATGACTTCCATTACCCGAACGTGGTGGATTTCAGGCGTGCAGCCACCGTGGCGTATCACACCGTGCTGGCGCACTCGACGGCGGTTCGCGCTTATCGCGCGGGCAACAATGACGGCGAAATTGGCGTGGTGCTCAACCTGACGCCCTCCTATCCGCGCTCACAGCATCCGGCGGATGTGAAAGCCGCGCACCATGCGGATCTGCTGTTTAACCGCAGCTTCCTCGATCCGGTGCTGAAAGGGGAATATCCGGCGGATCTGGTGGCATTGCTGAAAGAGTACGATCAGTTGCCAGCCTGCCAACCGGGTGACGCACAACTGATTGCCGATGGCAAAATCGACCTGCTGGGGATTAACTACTACCAGCCGCGTCGGGTGAAATGCCGTGATACCGCCGTGAATCTGAATGCGCCCTTTATGCCGGAGTGGTTGTTTGATTACTACGAAATGCCAGGTCGCAAAATGAATCCTTATCGCGGATGGGAAATTTATGAGCCGGGTATTTACGATATTATTACCAATCTGCGTGATAATTACGGCAACCCGCGCTGCTTTATTTCTGAAAACGGAATGGGCGTAGAAAACGAACAACGCTTTATTCAGGATGGGCAAATTAACGACAACTACCGTATTGAATTTGTTTCTGAACACCTTAAATGGCTGCATAAAGGGATCAGCGAGGGCTGTCAGTGTCTTGGCTACCATATGTGGACGTTTATTGATAACTGGTCATGGCTCAACGGATATAAAAACCGCTACGGCTTTGTACAGTTAGATTTAGACACGCAAAAACGTACGGTGAAAAAGAGCGGCGAGTGGTTCGCTAATACCGCCGAACACAACGGATTCGATTAAGAGATACAGACAATGATTGCATTAGAAGAAGCAGTAATGGACATTATCGTCAATGCTGGACAGTCCCGTAGCCTGTGCTTCGAGGCGCTGCATGCCGCGCGTGCAGGCAACATTGACGAGGCGAAAAGCCTGCTTCGGGAAGCTGACGGCTACGCCCGTCAGGCTCACCACATGCAAACCAAATTGATCGAACAGGATGCCGGGGAAGCCCGGCAACCCATGACATTAATTATGGTGCATGCGCAGGATCACTTAATGACGTCGCTGTTAGCTCGCGAACTGTCAGAAGAAATTATTCATCTCTATCAACGCTAATGTAAATTAAATAATAAACGGAGACGTCACTACGATTATATAAAAACCATCTGTACCTCTATTTATAAATAACAGATCAACTTATTTTGGTGATAGCGAATTACACCAGAATGGGATGGTTATTATCTTAAAATAAATTAATGCGCACATCTATTCAGAATGCTTAATGCAAACTGAAGGATAAAACGTAAATGAGATAACCATGAACATGATAAAAAAACTTCCATTAGCCATGGCGGTCGTGGCCGCGCTTTGCCCAATTTCTGTACTTGCACAGGAATTTACACAAGAACAAATCGACGCCATCGTCGCCAAAGCCGTAGATAAAGCCCTTGCGGAACGTCAGGCGAAAATGGACGCTGCTGTGGCGAAAAAAACCGATGTCATTGTTGAGCCGCAAAGCGCCGCACAGACACCCGATATGGCCATCCCGTTTGGTGTGAAATTCAGCGGCTATGCGCGTTATGGCGCGCACTTCCAGAGCGGCGATCAGAAGTACGTCGGTGTGGACGGTTCCTATAACGGCGCGTCCGCCATTGGTCGTCTGGGTAACGAAGGCAACGGCGGCGAATTCCAGCTCTCCAAAGCGTTCAAAGGCGACAACGGCGCGATCTGGGATATCAACGTGATGATCGACCACTGGGGCGACGAGGTTAACCTCAAAAAAGCTTACGCGGGGGTCACCAACGTCCTGGAATCCAATCCGAACGCCTATATCTGGGCGGGTCGCGACTTCCACCAGCGTCCGCAGCAGGGGATCAACGACTACTTCTGGATGAACCACGATGGCCAGGGTGCCGGGGTGAAGAACTTCGATATTGGCGGCATTCAGTTTGACGTTGCCACTGTAGCCGCCGTGGAATCGTGCAGCCCGGAAGTGATGGAAGATGAGGCCAACCCGTCACGCATCACCTGTACCGGCGGTTCCGGCACCGGTGATAAAGGGAACTACGCCGTTACCTCAAAAATTCACGGCATGAAACTCGGTCCGTTGGATCTGGAAATCTACGCCAACTACGGCTTTGACTCGAAAGCCGTCGACACCGACGACCGCCTGAACGCCTGGCAGGGCGCGTTTGTGGTGAGCCATACCAATGACAGCGGCGTCAACAAAGTGATCGCCCGTTACTCTGATAACTCCGACAACAGCGTCTACAACAAAACCGACGATCTGACGGCGATTTACGCCAGCTTCGAAGGTAGCCACAAGTTTACGCAGCAGGCGCAGGTTGAATACCTGTTGGCATTCCATGACTACGATAACAGCGCCGATCAGAGTGAAAATCGCAAGAACTACGGTGCCATTGTGCGTCCAATGTACTTCTGGAACGACGTGCACTCCACCTGGCTGGAAGCGGGCTATCAGCGTGTCGATTATGACAACGGCGGCGATAACAAAGGCTGGAAGCTGACGCTGTCGCAGAACATGTCGATTGCGATGGGGCCTGAATTCCGTCCAATGCTGCGTTTCTATGTCACTGGCGGCAAGGTGGATAACGACCACACCGCCCGCGTGAATGGCACGAATGACGAAACGCTGGACGATTTCAACGTCGGCGCGATGTGGGAAGCATGGTTCTGATTGGCATTATCACGTTATGCCGGATGGCGGCATAACTGCCTTATCCGGCCTACTGGACACCGTACCGTAGGCCGGAGAAGCGCAGCGCCATCCGGCAAACAGAGAGTGAGATCACTGCATACCCTTTATGCGAACTTTCGCTGCCACCAGAAGCGCCGTCAGCAGCATCAGGCTGCCGGAGAGCATCAGGGGCGACAGCAGGCCAAGGTTATCGAGTGCATAGCCTCCCACCGCGGCCCCACAGGTATTGGCAAGCTGGATCACGGCGACCTGGACGGATCCAGCCTTTTCGGCCTGATCGGCGAGCGATCGGGTGATCCACGTCGACCATCCCACCGGCACCAGCGCAAACGCCATCCCCCAGATAATCGCAATGCTTGCCGCGACAATCTTGTCGCTGCCCCACAGTATCAGCACCAGCGCGCTCAGTGCCAACACCAGCGGCGCACCGGCCAGCGCCAGTTTGACTGAGCGTTTGAGGATCACAGACGACAGTGAGGTGCCGACAAAACTGGCGATACCAAAGCTCAACAGCACCAGCGTCAGACCATCGACATCAAAACCCGCCAGATTCATATACACCGGGCGGATGTAAGTGAAGAACGCAAACTGTCCGGCGAAGGACATAAAGATGGCAATCATCCCCGCCATCACGCCCGGACGATTCAGCAGGCTGAACATGTTTTGCTTCTGATGCGAAGGCTCGCCGGGCAGCGACGGCAGTGATTTCACCACCCAGACAATACACAACACCCCCATCACCGCCGCCGCGTTAAAGACGTGACGCCAGCCGATGAGCCCGCCCAGGAAACTGCCCAGCGGCGCGGCAATCACCAGCGCGATGGAGACAGCACCGAAAATCACCGACAGCGCTTTCGGCACCGTGCGCGGCGGAACCAGCCGCATGGTCAGCGAGGCCGACATCGCCCAGAATCCGCCCAGGGCCAGCCCCAGACAGGCACGGCCCACTAGCAGTAACGCGAAGGAATCGGCAAACGAGACCAGCAGGCAGGAGAGGGTCAGCAACACGGAGAACAGAATCACTACGTAGCGACGGTCAGTGGCCTGAATGATCTGCGTGATAAACAAACTGGCAAACATGGCGACAAACGCGGTGACGGTCACCGACTGTCCGGCAACACCTTCAGAAATACCCAGGTCCTGCGCCATTGGCGTCAACAGACTGACGGGTAAAAACTCGACGGTAATCAGGCAAGCAACACAGAACGCCACGGCAAATACCGCCGACCAGTTTGGGCGGGCGACAACGTCAGCGCGGGTTTTCTCTTCAATACATTCACTCATTTTTGCTACCTGCGTGGTGTTCTTATGGAAAAGTCACGCAGTGTAACATTTTAAATGTGACGTATTTAACGTTTTGGCTACTTTCTTCGTTTGCATTGCCGCTTTCGAGAAGGTTCGCAAAGGTGAAATTTCTGCCGCAAAGGTTATTTAACATCGTTTTGAAACACATAGTATACCACCAGGTGCTATACTTACGGTTACAGGACGTCTCCGATGCGTGTATTCAAAACCAAATGGTTTTCCAGGGAAGCAAAAGCCCATGCCATCAAAGATGATGAGTTATGCCAGGCAATTGAGGCCACTTTGCAGGGGCAGGCAGACGATCTGGGAGGCGGCGTTTTTAAAAAGCGCCTAAACCAGAACCGTGACCGTGCGATTATCCTCGCGAGGGGTGGCAATCACTGGTTTTACACGTTTTTGTATGCCAAACAAGACATGACAAATATTACTATCAACGAACTGGCGGGCTTTCGTGAGTTAGCAAAACATTATGCTCGTCTGACTGATGACAACATTACGGCGTTGATTAAGAGTAAAGAACTGGTGGAGGTTTGCGATGACGGTAAAAAATAACTTTAAAAGCCCAGCCTTCGAAGCTATCCACAGCGCAGCATCCGGGTTATATAACGTTGAGGCGATCCCTCAGGAAACGATGCGCAATTTCGACAAAGCCTGTCTGAGTCAGGTCAACGATCTCCTGCCACTTGAAATTAAAGCACTACGCGAGAAATTCAACGTTAGCCAACCCGTGTTCGCACATTACCTGAACACCAGCGTGTCAACCGTGCAAAAATGGGAGAGCGGCGCGAAACGCCCCAGCGGGATGTCTCTCAAACTGCTGAGCGTTGTCCAGAAGCATGGTTTAAAAGTTCTGGCGTAACAGCGAATGGCATGATTCATGATGAATATCGTCGGCTCAGTTAACGACATTCATCATCCCTATTGATCTTAGTGCAGCCAGTGCACGCCGTCTTCGGGCTGAAAAAAGGCGTTGTAACGCATCTGGAACGCATTGATGTCCTGCATATCCGGATCGACCTCACGTAAGAAACCGAGCGCCAGACGCACCTGCGCATCGGTGATCGGCGCGGCCAGTCGGGCCTTTTGCAGCAGGCGATGCCACTGCAACAGATTCTGCTCGCTGCCGTCCACAATGACACTTTGCCAGATCAACAGGACCTGAGCGGCGTTTTGCAGATGTGACTCGTCGGGGCGATGGAGATACTGTAAAAATGCCTCCCCCTGCGCTTTTCCCATCTGATCGATCATCGATTCTACCGCCACCACATCAATATTCAGGCGCTCGCTCAAGCGGCGAATCGCCCGTCGGGATCCGGAAGTAAGGATCCGAAACCCGACAACAAACACCACCGCCAGTGTGGCCAGCATTATCCAGACCATGAGTTCTCCTGCGTTATCAGCGCTCATGATATCTGGAAACGGCCTGCGAATACTAATCCACCAGAATGATTTTCAGCGCGAAAAGTACGGCAACCGTAATGACGCAGAGGTTTAACTCCCGCCAGCGCCCGGTAAACACTTTCATAATGCAGTACGACATAAAGCCAAGCGCAATCCCCTCAGTAATGGAGAAACTAAAAGGCATCATCACCGTGGTGATAAACGCGGGCACCGACTCGGTAAAATCATCCCAGTTAACGCGGGAGAGACTGGAGGTCATCAGCACGCCGACAAAAATCAGCGCCCCTGCCGTCGCATAAGCGGGAACCATGCCCACCAGCGGAGAAAAAAACATCACCAGCAGGAAGAGCACACCCACCACCACCGCCGTCAGACCGGTGCGCCCCCCCACCGCCACGCCCGAGGTGCTCTCAATGTAGGCCGTCACGGAAGAGGTGCCGATAAACGCCCCGGCAACCGAGCTCATGCTGTCGACATACAGCGCCCGCTTCATGCCTGGAAACTTACCGTCGCTGCCGATTAACCCGGCTTTATCTGTCACACCAATTAATGTTCCTGATGAATCAAACAAATTAATGAGCATGAAGGAAAAGATAATCCCGGCCAGATTAAGTGATAATGAACCGCTCAAATCGACCTCACCCATCACGCCGCTAATACTGGGCGGCACAGAATAGATGCCACTGAAATGAACATCGCCGAAAAACAACCCGCAACAGGAGGTGACGACAATGGAAACCAGCACTGCAGCATGAAATTGACGCGATGACAGCACGGTAATAATAAAGAAACCTAAAATACCCAGTAATACGCTGTGGGAACTTAAGTCGCCAATGGTCACCAGCGTGTCTTTATTCGCAACAATAACGCCCGCATTTTTTAACCCCATCAACGCAATAAATAAACCGATACCACTGGTGATGCCGATACGTAAATTAATCGGGATATTGGAAATCATCCAGTAACGAATACGAAAAAGCGTGAGTAAAAATAGTCCGACCGCGCCCCAGAATATGGCCCCCATTCCCGTTTGCCAACTCACCCCCATCGCCCCCACCACCACAAAGGCAAAAAACGCGTTCAATCCCATCGCTGGGGCTAATGCAACAGGAAGGTTAGCGACGAGGCCCATCGCGATACTGCCGATGCCGGCGATCAGGCACGTGGTAACAAACACCACTTTGGGATCCATCTGTGCGGCCCCGAGTATTTGCGGGTTCACGAACACAATGTACACCATCGTTAAAAAAGTCGTCATCCCGGCAATCATTTCTGTCCGCACATCGGTGCCATGCTGGTGCAGTTTAAATAACCGCGAAAGATGATTTGAATCATTTTTCACGCCATCACTGACATCACTATTCATCTTTTTCATCCATTAATGAAGATATAAGCAGGTCTCATTTAAAACATCTCCCCTATTTAAATTCAGTGATTGCAATCACAATGCCAATGCCCGTTAATCGATAAGCTTTAAATAATCACCCGGCATTTCTTTATGATAAATAATAATCAAATTGATAAAATCAAAATGAGAAAAATATGAATAACGCCATAAGTCATAAATTTCATTATATTAGCCGTCAGGAACGGCAGGAATTGTTAGCAGTTGCGCGCGGTGAAGCGGTTGCTGATTATATTATTGATAATGTCATCCTTCTCGATATTATCAATGGCGGAGAAATGACCGGTCCTATCGTGATCAAAGGGCGGCATATCGCGGGTATCGGAGCAGAGTATCGTGACACCCCGGCATTACGGCGTGTCGATGCCCACGGTGCAACGGCAGTTCCCGGCTTTATCGATTCGCACCTGCACATTGAATCCAGCATGATGATGCCGGTCACATTTGAAACCGCAACGCTGCCGCGTGGGCTCACCACTGTCGTTTGCGATCCCCATGAAATCGTCAATGTGATGGGTGAAAAGGGATTTTCCTGGTTTGTCCGTTGCGCCGAACTGGCAAAGCAAAATCAGTATCTGCAGGTGAGTTCCTGCGTTCCAGCCCTGGAGGGATGCGATGTGAATGGCGCGCGTTTCACCCTCGACCAGATGCAGGCCTGGCGCGATCACCCGCTGGTCGCCGGACTGGCGGAAGTGATGGATTACCCGGGCGTCATTGCCGGACAAAACACGTTGCTCGACAAAATGGATGCCTTCCGCCATCTGACGCTGGACGGTCATTGTCCTGGGCTGAGCGGTAAAGCGCTCAACGCCTACATCGCCGCCGGAATCGAGAACTGCCACGAGAGCTACACGCTGGAAGAGGGTCGTCGCAAACTGCAACTCGGGATGGCGCTGATGATCCGCGAAGGTTCCGCTGCCCGCAATCTCGACGCGCTGGCACCGCTCATCAACGCCTTCAACAGCCCACAATGCCTGCTCTGCACTGACGACCGCAACCCCTGGGAAATCGCGCATGAGGGGCATATTGATGCACTGATTCGCCGACTGATTTTACAGCATCACGTCCCGCTACACGTCGCGTACCGCGTCGCCAGTTGGTCAGCGGCACGTCATTTTGGCCTGCGCCATCTTGGCTTACTGGCCCCCGGAAAGCAGGCGGATATCGTTCTGCTCAGCGATGCCCGCAACGTGGCGGTACAGCAAGTGTTTGTCAAAGGAGAACCCGTTGACGCTGAACGCCTGAAAGCCGGGGAACCGGCAAGGCTGGCGCAAACCGTTCCGCCGTATGGCAATACCATTGCGCGACACCCCGTCTGCGCCGATGACTTTCCACTGCATTTCACTCCCGGTAAACGCTATCGGGTGATTGATGTTATCCCTAACGAACTGGTGACGGGCGCCAGTGCCTGCATGTGCACCGCCGAGGGCTTCGATCGCCATGATATTTGCTATATCGCCGTACTTGAACGCTACGGTCAGCAGTCGCCCCCGGCCTACGGTTTATTAGGCGGATTCGGTCTGCGTGAAGGCGCGCTGGCGGCAACGGTCAGCCACGACAGCCATAACATTGTGGTGATCGGTTGCAGCGCTGATGAGATGGCTCTGGCGGTTAATCAGGTGATTGAAGATGGCGGCGGACTCTGCGTCGTTCGTAACGGTCAGGTGCAATGCCATTTGCCGCTGCCGATTGCCGGATTAATGAGTACCGACACCGCCGAGTCGCTGGCCGGACAGATAGATGCGCTAAAAACAGCAGGTCGCGAGTGTGGCACACTGCCCGATGAGCCTTTTATCCAGATGGCATTTCTCTCCTTACCGGTGATCCCCGCACTAAAACTCACCAGTCAGGGACTGTTTGACGGTGAAACCTTTACCTTCACCTCTCAGGAGATCGCTGACTGATTTCAGGCCGCCGTCGTCAGAAACAGGCATAAAAAACGCGCTTACCTAAACGATAAGCGCGTTGCTGTTCAAGCCTTGAGCGCTCAGGCGATGCCGGTGGTGACCGTAAATGTCCGGGTTTGCTGCGGTTGAACCTCAAGCAACGTGCCGTTTCGCTGGGCGGCGAGAAATCCTTCCGGACGGCAGGTGGCAGGCAGGGCAAATGCCGCGACCTGCTGATCGCCGTTATACAGGATCCAACGGGTCACGTAGTTGAGTTCCGAACTGGCGAAACGGGTAACAAACGTGGTGCCATCCGGGGCGATCATGCGAAATTCAGGGTTATCCGTGTACTGGTCCAGCGTGTCGGCAAAGAAGACAATTTCCGGATCGTAAAAGTCGGGTTCATTGAGCGCCGCCAGCGACGCTTCGCCTTGTAAGATCCGTTGATTAAACGCCAGCCACTGTTCGGTGGGTTTCACATGCGCCGGGACCGATTCGCGAAGCCGCAGCGCCTCATCCGGAATATTCTGGCTGAAAGTCGCCTCCGGCACATATGCATAGTTCATGTGGCACATGTACTGCAGCGGCATCGCAACAGATGCGAGGTTCGTGACCGCCATCTGAATATCAAACAGCGCACTCGCTTTATGCATCACCACCGCAGGCTGCGCCTGATAATGATGACCGAATCCCATCACATACTCGTAGCGTCCGGTTACGCGCAGACTGTCGCCGTCCAGTTCCAGCCAGGCTTCGTCCATCGAGGCACAGGCCATTTCACCGTGCAATGGGTGAGTATCTTCCGGCGACGGACAGCCATTGGCCAGCAGTCCGGAATGGAAGGCAAAACAGCCATAGGTCGCCACCACTTCCGCTGCGGGTTTCGGCTGGCTGAACATGTTGCGCATGGTCAGGTCGTGGCCGTCAAACTGGGCATCCCAGATCATCTGCCCCATCCAGGGCAGAATCACCAGATGACCACGACTGTTCTGCACCTTCAGCCCTTCCACACCGCTGGCATAACGAAAGGCGGTGACCGTGAAATCGCTGTTCTCCAGCAGGGTTTGCGGATGTTCGCCAAAGAGCGCCCGCCACAGCGTGATACGTGTTGTCATGATCGTTCTCCTCAGGATGCGGTCGCTTCAGCCAGGCTGCGCACTTTGCTTTCGCGCCAGAAGTAGATCCCCACGTAAACGAAACACAGCATGGAGACAAGGAACGAGAGTTGCAGCGAGTGGAACATATCCGCCACATAACCCTGAATCGCCGGCACCACGGCAGCGCCGACGATGGCCATCACAATCACCGCGCCCGCCATTTCGGTATGTTCGTTATCCACCGTATCCAGCGTGCCGGCATAAATAGTCGCCCAGCAGGGGCCAAACAGGACGCTCACCAGCACCGCGACGTACACGGCGCTAAAGCTCGGCGCCAGTGAAACATAGGCGAGGAACAGCGCGCCGATGATGGAGTAAAGAATCAGCACTTTTTCCGGGTTAAAGCGGGTCATCAGAATGTTGGCAATAAACTTACCGATAAAGAAGCAGGCAAAGCTGTAGACCATAAAGTTAGAGGCATCACGTTCGTTGATATCGCCCAACTCCAGCGCCAGACGGATGGTAAATGACCACACGGCTACCTGCATCCCCACGTACAGAAACTGCGCCGCAATACCGCGACGGAAGCGGGCATTGCTGGCCAGATAGCGCAACGTGTCCATTGCCGACGGGCGTTTATGGTTGGCGGTTTGCGCCACTTTGCAGGTCGGGAAACGGGTCAGCAGGAACAGCACCATCACCACCACCAGAACCATAATCATGTACTTATACGGCTCAAGGGTGTTTTCCAGCATCAGCACTTTAAAGTTATGGATCTGCTCAGCATTCATCCCCGCCATCTGTTTTTCCAGACTGTCGCCTTCGGAAAAGACCAGATATTTCCCCAGCAAAATGCCGGACGCCGCGCCGATCGGGTAGAAAGTCTGACTGATATTCAGTCGTAAGGTGGCATAGGCTTTTGGACCAATCATCGAACTGTAGGTGTTCGCTGCGGTTTCCAGGAAGCTCAGACCAATCGCAATCGCGAAGATCGCGGCCAGGAACATGGTGTAGGTCGCCATGTGCGAGGCCGGGAAAAAGAGAGTACAGCCGACGATGTACAGCGTCAGGCCGGTTAATATGGCCACTTTATAACTGGTCTTTTTAATCACCAGAGATGCCGGGATCGCAATTAAAAAATAACCGCCATAAAAGGCGCTCTGAACTAATGCTGACGCAAAGTTACTGAGTGAAAATACGCTTTTAAATTGCGTAATCAGAATATCATTTAATGCGGCTGCGCATCCCCATAACGGGAATAAACAGGATAACAAAATAAACTGGAACAGAGGGGTCTTATTCAGATACCCATCGGGCATCTGAATGATGTTTTTATCGTTCATAGTGCTACCTTTTACAGTGCAGAGTATTATTCGTTTAGGGTAAGAAACTCATTAAATTGTTCGATACTCGGATAAGAGGATTGTGTGCCTTTCCCGGTGACGCTAAACGCAGCGAAAAGAACGGCTTTTTTCATCGCGGCTTCAACATCTCCGCTCTGGACGTAGTAATGGGCAAAGCAACCAATAAAGGCGTCGCCTGCGCCACTGGTATCAACAGCATTAACGCGAAACGCCGGAACATGCACTTCCTGATCGCGCGTCATCCATAGCGCGCCTTTTTCACCCATGGTCACAATAATATTGTTTAACCCTTTATCCACCAGGGAACGGGCGGCGGCGCAAATATTGTCATACGACGCTACCGGCATACCGGTTAATATTTCCAGTTCGGTTTCATTCGGTACAAAGAAATCACATTTACAGGCATAAGACATATCTAATTCACGCAATGCCGGTGCGGGATTTAATAATACTTCGATGCCATGCTTTTTACCGAACTCAATGGCGTGGTAAACCGTCTCCAGTTGAACTTCCAGTTGCAGGACAATAAGCTGACATTTTTTTAAATCTTCCGCTGCGCGATCGATATCTTCCGGGGAGAGAAACTTGTTCGCGCCTTTAATAATAAGAATGCTGTTACTGGAGTTCGCATTCACAAAAATCGGCGCCACACCGCTACTGGTACACGGGACTTTTTCGACATAGGTGGTGTTGATGCCCCAGGATTCGAGATTGCGAATGGTGTTATCCGCAAAGATATCGTCGCCGACTTTGGTCAGCATCAGCACTTTGGAGTTGAGCTTCGCCGCCGCAACGGCCTGATTCGCACCCTTACCCCCGCAGCCGATTTTAAACGCCGGCGCTTCCAGGGTTTCCCCTTCTTTGGGCATCTGGTTGGTATAGGTGATGAGATCCACCATGTTGGAGCCAATAACCGCGATATCCATTTTACACCCTCTCAGAAACAATCACACAACAATGATATTAAAATAACATTATCATGTTACTTCCGTATCATTTGTGACTACGATCGCGATTGGAAGATCATTTATCTGTTTGTTTATTGCACACCTCATCACACACTGTTACCTGACAACAGCATCAAAACTGTTACAATTAACTGAAATTAAACTAGTTATAATCAAAAAAACGCGACCAAACGCGCTTTTAATTCCCGCCCGCCGGACGTATAGTAATGCAGCCATTTGATGTTCCGATAAACACAAAAATGTTACTCATGGAACATACGCAACATGAATCGCGGAGAAGGTGAATGGAAACCAAACAAAAAGAACGTATTCGACGTCTGATGGAACTGTTGAAGAAGACCGACCGCATCCACCTGAAAGACGCCGCACGGATGCTGGAGGTTTCCGTGATGACCATTCGCCGGGATCTCAGCCAGGATGACGAACCGCTGCCCCTGACGCTGCTCGGCGGCTATATCGTGATGGTCAACAAACCCGCCACGCCAGCTAACGCTCCCCAACCCGCGAACAAAACCCATCATCGCGATGATTTGCCCGTCGCTATCCTGGCGGCCGGTCTGGTGAGCGAAAACGACCTGATCTTTTTCGATAATGGCCCGGAGATGCCGTTGGTTATCAGTATGATCCCGGACGAGATCGCCTTTACCGGGATCTGTTACTCGCACCAGGTCTTTATCGCGCTCAATGAAAAGCCCAACGCCACGCCGATCCTCTGTGGTGGAACGTATCGGGCGAAGAGCGACGCATTTTACGATGCGAATAACCCATCGCCGCTGGATTCACTGAATCCGCGAAAAGTCTTTATCTCCGCCAGCGGTGTACACGAGCACTTCGGCGTCAGTTGGTTTAACCCGGACGACCTCGCCACCAAGCGCAAAGCCATGGAGCGCGGACTGCGTAAAATTTTACTCACGCGTTACGCCCTGTTCGATGAGGTCGCCCCCGCCAGCATTGGTCCGCTTTCCACCTTTGATGTCCTGATATGCGATCGTCCGCTACCGGCAGATTATGCCCTCCACTGCCGGAACGGTTCCGTCAAGGTGATCACCCCTGATTCAGACGGCGATTAAGTTACTCAAAGAACACGGCAATTTTGTTGAACATTGTGGGGTCTGACTGGTTACGCACCACTTTCACCACATCTTCCAGCTTATCGATTTGGCTAATCATTTGCTCCAGACGCTGATCGTCGTTGACCAGTAGCCAGATACGGCTCTGGTCGCTGCTCTGAATCGGCAGACAGAGGATCCCCTCAACGTTAAATGCGCGGCGGGCGAACAGCCCGCAGACGTGGGTCATAACGCCTGGGTGGTTGCGGACGGTGAGTTCCAGAATGACGTTCTCATATGATTGTTTCTGCATGGTTTATTCCCCCACCATCTCAGTATTTGCCGCGCCCGGCGGTACCATTGGATACACTTTTTCTTCCGCATCAATGCGGACATGGATCAGCGCCGGCCCTGGTCGGCTGATGATCGCCTGCAATGCCGCCTGCGGGTCAGCTTCGTTATTCAGATCGCAGGTTTGCAAACCAAATCCGGCAGCAATCTGCATAAAGTTGATTGTCCCCGGATACGTCGCGGCAAAAACGCCCTGCTTGTAGAACAGACTTTGCTGCTGATGCACCAGCCCCAGCGCTTCGTTGTTCATCAGAATGATTTTCACATCCAGCTGGTTTTCGCTGGCGGTCGCCATCTCCTGAATGTTCATCATCAGACTGCCGTCACCGGAGAAGCACAGCACTTTCTTATCCGGGTTCGCCAGTGCCGCGCCAATTGCCGCCGGCAGACCAAATCCCATGGTGCCCAGGCCGCCAGAGGTCAGCCACTGGCGAGGACGGTTCAGCGGATAGGCCTGTGCCGCCCACATCTGGTGCTGGCCCACGTCGGTAGTGATAATCGCGTTATCGTCCACGCAGGCCGCCACCGCGTTGATCAGGCCATAGTGGCACAGCGGATCGCTCTCCTGCGGGATAGCGCACGGGAATTCACGTTGCAGATCGCCAACCAACTGGTGCCACGCTGCGCGCGGATTCGCATCGATTTGCGGAATCAACTGGGCCAGTACCTCATCCACATCAGCCTGAATAGCGATGTGCGGTTGCTTGATTTTGCCCAGCTCCGCACGATCGATATCGACGTGGATGATTTTGGCATTCGGGCAGAACTGCTCGGTTTTGCCAATCGCCCGGTCATCAAAACGCGCGCCCAGCACCACCAGCAGATCCGCCTCTTGCAGGATGAAGTTAGTGCTGCGCGCGCCGTGCATCCCCAACATACCTAACGACAGTGGATGCGCTTTCGGCAGCATCCCCAGCGCCATCAACGTCATGGTGGTCGGCAACTGCGCCTTTTCTGCCAGCTCACGCACCCGCTGCGGAGCATTAATCACCCCGCCACCGAGGTACAGCACCGGGCGCTGTGCGGCGTTAATCATCGCGGCAGCTTCACGAATGCTGTCGGCGCTGAATTCTGGCGTCGCCATTTTCTGTGCCGGTTCTGGCATCTCGTCAATCTCGAGAACCGCCATCTGGATATCCTTAGGTATGTCTATCCACACCGGGCCAGGACGTCCGGACTGAGCGAGACGAAATGCGTCGCTCATCACCTGCGGGAGTTCATCGATATGTCTGACCAGATAGTTATGTTTTGTGATGGGGATAGAGATGCCGTAGGTGTCCACTTCCTGGAAGGCGTCGGTGCCGATCATGGAGGCCGGAACCTGCCCGGTGATACACACCATGGGGATAGAATCCAGCCGCGCATCGGCGATGGCGGTCACCAGATTGGTTGCGCCCGGCCCGCTACAGGCCATGCACACCGCCGGTTTACCGTCGGTTCGCGCCATACCCTGCGCAATAAACCCCGCCCCCTGCTCGTGGCGCGCCAGAATATGGCGGATTTGCGTGCTCTGACTTAAGGCATCATAGACGGGAAGAATCGATCCACCCGGAATGCCAGTGACAATCTTAATGCCCTGACGTTCCAGAAAATGAACGATGAATTCAGCGCCGGTAAAACGCGTACGCTGGGATGTTGATGTTGTGCCCGAACTTGCCATACTCCAGTCCTTTTGTTCTGGGCCGACGCTCCGGGCAGGTCTCTTAAACGAAAAACCCCGCCCGGTTTGCGCCGGCGGGGTTTTGGAATCGTGTGTTGTTCCGGACCCTACGGCGCATTGCCGACGACCACCACCACACGCACGACGACCGCTGCGCAAGATGGCGCAGTTTTTAGTAGGGTCGATGTCAGCATGGAAGGGTTCATTAGGGACCTTGTCTGTTTAATGATTAACAGGATTTATACAAGCACAGCTTTCATAAGCTGACAACGGAAAAATTTTCATCTGCGTAAAAATGCGTCGACGATCACGTTTCGCCAGGAAAATACGCCCAAAACAAAAAACCCCGCCGGAGCGAGGTTTTTTTCAGCGTTATGCGGTTGGTTGCCGCAAAGTACACTGTGTTATGTCAACAGCAAAAGTATACGCGTTCTGCGAAGAACACGCAATTTCGGCACGGATTTTGACGCTTTTGAGTATGGATCAGAAGTTCGGTACTGTCCATAAATACCTGTTCATTTATACAGTATTTATCTATAATGTCTCAGTACGCAATGTGTCAGGTGGGGCCGCATCGTAAACCGGCGCAACAAAGTCCTGGCTGAAACGGGTGGTGCCGTCAGCGCCTTAACCCCCCCGGTGAGCACACTGTGTTATGTCAACGAAGGTGCTGATAACAGGCGGCGGAAAGGTACGTCAGCACCGTGCTCCTTTGCCAAAAGGAGACGCGTATGAGCCTCGTGGATATCGCTATTCTTATCCTGAAACTCATCGTTGCAGCCATGCAACTGCTTGATGCTGTTCTGAAATACCTGAAGTAATTCAGATTCAAGTCGCACCAAAGGGGAGCGGGCAACCGCTCCCCTTTTACATCTCCTGATGCTTGCGCGGTGATGATATGTTACATTTTTATGACATTTCC
The DNA here is from genome assembly GCF_000981805.1 of Citrobacter amalonaticus Y19. NCBI lineage: Bacteria > Pseudomonadati > Pseudomonadota > Gammaproteobacteria > Enterobacterales > Enterobacteriaceae > Citrobacter > Citrobacter amalonaticus. The sequence continues at coordinate 4,348,859 of NZ_CP011132.1, forward strand.
TGATGATGCCTGCGCTATGACCCTTTCCGTTTTCTGCATTTTGCTGTTCGCCGCGCTGCTGCACGCCAGCTGGAACGCCATTGTGAAAGCCGGAAACGACAAGCTCTACGCCGCCATCAGCGTCAGCGGTTCTGCCGCCATCATGGCGCTTCTGTGCCTGCCCTTTGCACCGCAACCCTCGACCGCCAGCATCCCTTTTTTAGCCGCCTCGACCGCATTACAGGTGGTCTACACCGTGCTGGTCGCCAGAACCTATACCGTTTCTGATATGAGTCAAACCTATCCGCTGATGCGCGGGACGGCGCCGCTGCTGGTGGCAGTCATCAGCGTACTGTTTCTTGGCGACAGCCTGTCCACGCTGGCCTGGACGGGCATCGCGGTGATCTGCGCCGCCATCCTCGGCATGGCCTTTAACGGTCGGGCCCGTTCGCAGCAGGGCATTGTGCTCGCGCTGATTAACGCCTGTTTCATCGCCGGGTATACGCTGGTCGACGGCACCGGCGTCAGACTTTCGGAAACCGCGTTGGGATACACGCTCTGGACCTTCTTTTTGAACGGCTCCTGCCTGTTGGGATGGGCGATGATCGCCCGTCGTCGGGAGGCATTGCGCTATCTGACGCAGCACTGGAAGAAGGGGATTTTTGGCGGCATTGCCACAATGGGTTCTTACGGACTGGCATTGTGGGCGATGACTCTCGCGCCACTGGCGGTGGTCGCCGCACTGCGTGAAACCTCAATCCTGTTCGGCGCGCTTATCGCCTGGTTACTGCTGAAAGAACGGGTGGCCGGATTGCGCCTCGTGGCTGCTGGCGGGATTGCCGCCGGAGCCATTCTGTTACGCCTGTCCTAGAAAACACTCGGCAACATTTGTTGCCGCTTTTTGTTTACATATCCTGCCGTTCAGCCCCTTTCCATTCCCGCCTGCCATCTGGCCTTCTTTTTTTAGTGTGGTAGATTTCACTCGCATTTATGGGAATGCGCAGCACCTTATTCTTATTTTTTCTCTTTTTGAAAAGTATTCAGCGAAATGAAAAGGCAGAGAAACGTCAATTTGTTGTTGATGTTGGTATTACTTGTGGCTGTGGGTCAGATGGCGCAAACCATTTATATTCCAGCCATTGCCGACATGGCACGCGAGCTAAACGTTCGTGAAGGGGCCGTGCAAAGCGTTATGGCAGCCTATCTGTTGACCTATGGCGTGTCGCAACTGTTTTATGGCCCGCTTTCCGACCGCGTCGGACGCCGCCCGGTGATCCTCATTGGGATGTCGATTTTTATGCTCGCCACGCTGGTCGCTATAACGACTCACAGCCTGACGGTGCTGATCGCCGCCAGCGCGTTGCAGGGGATGGGCACCGGTGTCGGCGGGGTGATGGCGCGAACCTTGCCGCGCGATCTGTACGAAGGCACGCAACTACGCCACGCTAACAGCATGCTGAATATGGGCATTCTGGTCAGCCCGCTGCTGGCACCGCTGATTGGCGGACTGCTGGATACGATGTGGAACTGGCGCGCCTGCTACGTTTTCCTGCTCGTGCTCTGTGCGGGCGTCACCTTCAGCATGGCGCGCTGGATGCCGGAAACACGTCCCACTGGCGCACCGCGCACGCGGTTGATGACCAGCTATAAAACGTTGTTTGGTCACAGCGCGTTTAACTGCTACCTGCTGATGCTGATTGGCGGACTGGCCGGCATCGCAGTGTTCGAAGCCTGTTCCGGCGTGCTGATGGGCGCGGTGTTAGGGCTGAGCAGCCTGGTGGTGAGCATCCTGTTTATCCTGCCGATCCCAGCGGCGTTTTTCGGTGCCTGGTTTGCCGGTCGCCCGAATAAGCGCTTCTCTACGCTGATGTGGCAGTCAGTGGTGAGCTGCCTGCTGGCAGGGCTGATGATGTGGATACCCGGCTGGTTCGGCGTGATGAACGTCTGGACGCTGCTGATCCCCGCCGCGCTGTTCTTCTTCGGCGCCGGGATGCTGTTCCCGCTGGCGACCAGCGGCGCGATGGAGCCATTCCCGTTCCTCGCGGGTACCGCGGGCGCGCTGGTGGGCGGTCTGCAAAACATCGGTTCTGGCGTACTGGCGTGGCTTTCTGCCATGCTGCCGCAAACCGGGCAGGGCAGTCTCGGCCTGCTGATGACGCTTATGGGACTGCTGATTTTACTGTGCTGGTTGCCGCTGGCGGCGCGTTTTTCACACCAGGGGCAGGCGATTTGATGACTGCGTGGCCGGGCGTTTCGCAGTCCGGCGCAATCATCGCCATTAACAGCGGCTCGAGCGCGGGCCGCCACGCCCCCTCTTCCCCATCGTAAAACTGCGTATCGGTGTTGATCGCGTAGGGAATTTTCACCTTCTTCAGCTCACATGCCATGAACGTGGCAAAGGCGAGCTGTGAAGAGGACGGTGGATTCTTGCTGGTTTCTCCCGTGGCCCACCCCCCAACCCAACTGACATGTCCGCTTTTTTGCTGCCAGCGCACAGCGGTATTAATGCGCGCACGAATTGCCGCTTTCTCTGTCGCCGTACCCGACGTCCAGGGGTATTTGCCGTTATTTTTCACCGGCCCCCACGGGAAGATATGCCATTGCGCCAGGACATAGCTCTGGCTCTGCGGCGGCAGCCTGAGATTGGGCAGATCTTCCGGCGCGGCACGCAGACGTGGCGCGACAAAAATCATTCGTTGCGGATCGATGGCGTGGATAGTGCGGATGGTTTTGTCGTACACCCGGTTCAGGGACGCCAGATTATGATTCAGTTTCCCCGCCGGTTCGTAAATCAGATCAAATCCCAGCAACGGTGCGCTGTGGGCAAAATAGTGCGCCACCGCGACCCACCAGTTGGTCACCTCTTTTTCGTTGCTCGCACTGGGGTCATTTTTATACTCGTCCGCCTGAAAAGCGATAATGGGGATCACGCCATACTGCTCGCAGGCCTCCACCAGCTTGCGCAGATGAATAAGCCGCGCCTCCGTGGGTTCTCCGCTTACCCGAATACGCACATGGCGTATTCCTTTCGCGTTGAAGTCCCGTACCACCAGCGGGTCGAACTCCCGGATACCTTGTTCAGTGCGCGCCCAGTCGACGTCCATTCCCACACCAAGTTGCTGCGCATAATGTGCCGCCGTCAGCGGCGATGGTGCTGCCCCCAGGGCGAAACTGGCAAACACAAAGAGCGAGACAAGTGGTTTAATCACGATGACCCTCAGCAATTTTTGCAGGCGCAATATCACGTATTTAGCACGCTTTTTTATTTACTGCGTAGCAGTTTCGCTTTTGGAAAACGACTTCGCCTGCTCATGCAGCCAGTGGATAAAGGCTTCAATTTTCGGCCATTGTCTGCCGGGTAACGTCGTTATGTAGTAATGCTGGTGACAGGTCATCGCCATCTCACCAAAAGGCGCGACCAGCTCACCGCTCTCCAGTCGCTTCTGTACCAGCCGTTTGCGTCCCATCGCCACGCCGATATGATTCATGGCAGCAATCACCGCTAAATCGGAACGATCAAAGCCAATGCCCGACGATGTCGGCAAATTCACTGCAAAATGTTGCGCCCAGCTGTGCCACTCGTCGGTCCCTGAATCATTGCTCCAGGCCTGACGATCGTGCAGTAGCGTACAATGTGGCAGATTCACCAGTGAACCCATTAAATCAAAGCGCCGGGCATAATCCGGACTACAGACGGGGAGAATCGCTTCATCCATTAAGAAGTGATGCTCCAGTTGGGCCGACGGCGCATCGTCAAAGTAGAGCGCCAGATCGACCCCGGCGCGCTGCAGGTTCACATTGTCGTTGCCCGTTAATATGGTGAGCGAAATCGACGGATAGCGGCGGGTGAAATCACCCAGCGCAGGCACCAGCCAGCACTGCGCGATAGACGGGCGAGAATAGACGGTCAGCGTCCCGGAGAGTTCCTGATTTTTGATATCGAGGATCTCCTGGTTCAGCGTATCCAGCGACGATTTCAGCGCCCAGAACACCCGCTTACCTTCATGGGTGAGCTCCACTTTGCGGTGCGAGCGCACGAAAAGCTGGATCCCCAACTCCTCTTCCAGTTGGTTAATGCGGTGGCTGATAGCACTGGGGCTCAGCGATAACTCGTCTGCGGCCATCGCAAACGACTGATGCCGGGCCGCCACTTCAAATGTGTACAGTTTGGATAATTGCCAGCCGTTCAGGAGGTGATTTCTGACTTCGCGAAGGGGTTCCATGCGTACCTCGATGACGTCAACTTCAGTCCGGCGAAGTGTAAAAAAAGCCGCAGAAAAAATCAGCAAAAAGATGAATGAGAGTGAACCATATCGCAAAATTGAGCGATTATTCGATGCAAATCACCTCTTTGATTCAATCTGATTCATGTGAACAAGGATTTATATCGTTTGTCAGCCCACGCCGAATTTTTGTCCAATAGTGGCAGGTAAATCACAGGGCAAGGTGAGATATGCACTCTCAAATCTGGGTTGTGAGCACGCTGCTGATTAGCATTGTGTTAATTGTACTGACCATCGTGAAATTCAAATTCCACCCGTTCCTGGCGCTGCTGCTCGCCAGTTTCTTTGTCGGGACCATGATGGGCATGGGGCCGCTGGATATGGTCAATGCCATCGAAAGCGGGATCGGCGGTACGCTCGGCTTCCTCGCCGCGGTCATCGGTCTGGGCACCATTCTCGGTAAAATGATGGAGGTTTCCGGCGCGGCGGAACGTATCGGCTTAACGCTACAGCGCTGCCGCTGGCTCTCTGCTGACGTCATTATGGTGCTGGTGGGGTTGATTTGCGGGATCACGCTGTTCGTTGAAGTTGGCGTGGTGCTGTTAATTCCCCTGGCGTTCTCCATTGCGAAAAAAACCAACACCTCGCTGCTGAAACTGGCTATCCCACTGTGTACCGCACTGATGGCCGTTCACTGCGTTGTGCCGCCGCACCCGGCAGCGCTGTTTGTTGCCAACAAACTGGGCGCGGATATTGGTTCGGTGATCGTCTACGGCCTGCTGGTTGGCCTGATGGCGTCGCTGATCGGCGGCCCGCTGTTCCTGAAGTTTCTCGGCAATCGCCTGCCGTTCAAACCGGTTCCTGCTGAGTTTGCAGACCTCAAAGTACGCGAGGAAAGCACACTGCCGTCGCTGGGTGCAACGCTGTTTACCGTCCTGCTGCCGATTGGTTTGATGCTGGTGAAAACCGTGGCTGAACTGAACATGACCAAAGGCAGCACGCTGTACACCCTGCTGGAATTTATCGGCAACCCGATCACGGCCATGTTTATCGCCGTCTTTGTGGCGTATTACATTCTCGGTCTGCGCCAGCATATCGGCATGAGCGCACTGCTCACCCATACTGAAAACGGTTTTGGCTCCATCGCCAATATTCTGCTGATTATCGGGGCGGGCGGTGCGTTCAACGCCATCCTCAAGAGCAGCACTCTGGCAGACACGCTGGCGGTGATCCTCTCCAACATGGATATGCACCCGATTCTGCTGGCCTGGCTGGTCGCGCTGATTCTCCACGCGGCGGTCGGTTCTGCCACGGTGGCGATGATGGGTGCCACGGCGATTGTCGCACCGATGCTGCCGATGTATCCCAACGTCAGTCCGGAGATCATCGCCATTGCCATCGGTTCTGGCGCCATTGGCTGCACGATCGTCACCGACTCCCTCTTCTGGCTGGTTAAGCAATACTGCGGCGCCACCCTGAATGAGACGTTCAAATACTATACGACCGCGACATTTATCGCCTCGGTCATTGCACTGGCTTGCACATTCCTGCTTTCCTTTATCATCTAAGCGCAAAGAGACGTCCTATGGAAAACATACAAAAACTCATCGCCCAGTATCCTTTGGTGGAGGATCTGGTGGCTCTGCGAGAAACGACCTGGTTCAACCCGGGAACCACCTCTCTGGCCGAAGGTTTACCTTATGTGGGGCTGACGGAACAAGATGTTAAAGGTGCCCACGCCCGTCTGGCGCGCTTCGCACCGTATCTGGCCAAAGCTTTCCCGGAAACCGCGGCAACCGGGGGGATCATTGAATCTGAGGTCGTCGCCATTCCGGCCATGCAACACCGTCTGGAAAAACAGTACGGACAGAAAATCAGCGGGGAAATCCTGCTGAAAAAAGATAGCCATCTGCCCATTTCCGGCTCAATTAAAGCGCGTGGCGGCATTTATGAAGTCCTGACGCACGCCGAAAAACTGGCGCGGGAAGCCGGTCTGCTGACTCCCGAAGAGGACTACAGCGTTCTGCTTTCTCCAAAGTTCAAAGCCTTCTTTAGCCAGTACAGTATCGCGGTGGGTTCAACCGGTAATCTGGGGCTGTCTATCGGCATTATGAGCGCCCGCATTGGCTTTAACGTCACGGTGCATATGTCTGCTGATGCCCGGGCGTGGAAGAAAGCCAAACTGCGCAGCCACGGCGTCACGGTTGTCGAGTACGAAGAAGATTACGGCGTGGCGGTTGAGCAGGGCCGCAAAGCAGCGGAGTCCGATCCGAACTGCTTCTTTATCGACGATGAAAACTCCCGCACGCTGTTTTTAGGTTATGCGGTTGCCGGACAGCGTCTGAAAGCGCAATTCGACCAGCAAGGCCGCGTGGTGGATGCCGATCACCCGCTGTTTGTCTATCTGCCGTGCGGCGTGGGCGGTGGTCCCGGCGGGGTGGCGTTTGGTCTGAAACTGGCATTTGGCGATAACGTGCACTGCTTCTTCGCTGAACCCACCCATTCCCCGTGTATGCTGCTGGGCGTGTATACCGGGCTGCACGATGGCATCGCCGTGCAGGATATCGGTATCGATAACCTGACGGCGGCAGATGGTCTGGCGGTCGGACGTGCATCAGGCTTTGTCGGCAGAGCGATGGAACGCCTGCTCGATGGGTTGTATACCTTAAGCGATCGGTCTATGTACGACATGCTGGGCTGGCTGGCGCAGGAGGAGAACATTCGTCTGGAACCGTCAGCGCTGGCAGGAATGGCCGGGCCTCAGCGCGTCTGTGCATCGACTGACTATCAGCAGATGCAAGGCATTAGCGCTGAGCAACTCAATAATGCAACGCACCTGGTCTGGGCAACGGGCGGCGGCATGGTGCCAGAAGCAGAAATGGCGCAATACCTGACGAAAGGGCGCTAACGCCCTGTGCGCAGCATCGCCATCAACTCTGCCGGTGAGCGATGCTGCCTGATCAGATCGCGCATCACGCGCATGTGCGGCGCGGTATAGTGGATAAATTCACTGTATCCGGCGCACAGCACGCTTTTCCCGCTCTCATCCCGATGCTTTGGACAGTCACCATGACAAAAGCGCAGCAGCGAACAGGCCTGACACGCTGCGCTTAACGTGGCGCTTTTCAGCTCCCCAAAGGCTTTCGCCTGCGGACTGGCATTGAGCGCCTTCAGCGAGGTGTGATGAATGTTGCCCAGCCGGTATTGCGGATAGACATAATGATCGCACTGATACAAATCACCATTGGCCTCCAGCGCAAAGGCGTGACCGCAGTCCTGACTTAACGTACACATTTGCGACGGATAGCCGCACCATACGCCCAGCATCGAATCAAAGAGTTGGATGTATACGCGGCCAATATCTTCCCGCACCCAGATATCGAACACCGCGTTGAGAAACTGACCCCACGCCTGCGGCTCGACCGATTCCGCCGTCAGCCTGCCGTGTTCATCCCGCTCAACAAGCGGAATAAACTGCAAAAATGGCGTCCCAAGCTGGCGAAGATAGTGGTACATCCGCTCTGGCTGGCCGCTGTTAAGGCGATTCACCACCACCAACAGGTTGAACTCCACACGGTATTCGACCAGTTTTTGCAGCGCATTGATAACGTTGTGATGGGTAGGATTTCCGCGACGGCTGACCCGAAAGGCATCATGTAAATCGGCGGGACCGTCCAGTGAGAGTCCCACCAGCCAGTTGTTGTCGCGCAAAAAGCGGCACCATGCGTCATTGAGCAACATGCCGTTGGTCTGAAAAGCGTTCTGGATCTGTTTTCCCGCGCCGAACTGCTTTTGCAATTCCACCACGCGATGAAAAAAATCCAGACCGCAGAGTGTCGGTTCCCCCCCTTGCCAGGCAAACAGGACATCCTGCCCGGGCTGCGCGGCAATATGCTGCTGAATAAACGTCGATAACGTTGCGTCATCCATAACCGGGTGGGCGGGTTTATCAATGTAGAAGCAGTAACGACAATCCAGGTTACAACGTGAACTGGCCGGTTTGGCCATGACCTGACATCCTGTCATGCAAAATTTCCGATAAAGAGGATAAGTTGGCGAACGTGCGTTACAGCAAACAGTATTGCAAGAGATAACACCGCGAGGGAGATCATAAATTTGTCACGAACCGCACGAGATTGTGAAAAATCGAGGAGCGAGACATCCATCAGATTACGCTTGCGGGTATAGCGCCAGAGAATGACAACCACGATTGCCAGCACCACAATCGAGACCCAGAACAGGAATCCCGCCTGATGCCAGTGATGTTTCACCGCCAGCGCCATCAGCGCGCCATAACCCAGCAGTGTGCGCAACCAGGCCAGCGATGTGCGTTCCGGTTGCAGTCCCGGATCGGCCATGCGACGGGCCTTACGGCTATCCGGCATACAGCACCAGCGCCATCACAACGATCGCCACAATCGTCAAAATCAAGCTGATAACCAGCAGGCTGCGGGTATAAGGTAAATCTTCCTTCAACCGCATCGCCTTTTCATTGCGTAACCAGCGCAGATAACCGTAAATCGCCAGGCCGCCAGCGAACAAACAAAGCAGCAGCGCCAACAGTTCGCGGATCACCGGCGTGGCGAAGTCCGGCGCCAGTTGGTCAAGTCCGACGCCAGCGGCGAGAAAACCCAGCGCAGTGCGGATCCACGCCAGATAGGTACGCTCGTTTGCCAGCGAGAAACGGTAATCCGGTGCTTCTCCGAGGCGGGAAATCTTCATCTTGACTCCTGTATTTGCGGTTATTTCTGCTCACTTTCAGAATTGCGAACGCCATATTACTGATAGGGTTTACATCATTCAGCACAGGGAAATCAGAAATCAGATGGATATCATAACGCAAAACAAATGTAGCTCACTGGGAATGCTCTTCGGCGCCATTGCGTTGATCCTGGGTATTTTCCATTTCTCTTTTGGCCCTTTCTCCTCTACGCCGCCACGGCTGGAGAACGTGATTGCAGAGAAGGTTTCTGCCGTCAAAAAGGGCATTGTTGCTGGACTCAGAGGAGAAATACCCTCTGTCGTCGAGGAAACCAACCCTGTTGATATCGATAAAATACTGGATAACAGCGGGATTGCTCTTGCCGTCCTTGCGCTGGCCTGTGCATTTATCGGCGGCATGCGCAAAGAGAATCGCTGGGGTATCCGTGGCGCATTACTCTTCGGCACAAGCGCACTCGCGTTTCATGTTCTGATCTTTGGCATCGGATTACTATGCGCCATTATTTTGTTGATCCTGATATTTTCCTGGCTCAGCGGCGTTTCACCGGTCTAGTCTGTTTGCCGGATGGCGTTACGCTCATCCGGCATATTGCTCAGAACTTCTGTTTTTTCTTCTCCACTTTTACCCCCTGCGTTGGTAAACCGGTATCGTAGTCGCGTACCACCGGCGAGTAGCCATCTTCAGGACGCGGTCGAAAGGCCCCCATCCAGCGCGGCTGCGCGTCCTGGCGCCACGGCCGTAAGCTCCACTGATAGGTGCGAAACGGATCGCGGATTTTATCCATGTAGTCCAGCAGCGCATCATGCATCTGGCAGCGAACGTCGGCAAATTCGTCGGCATCAATCAGGTTATGCAGCTCATCGGGATCGTTACGTCGGTCATACAATTCATCACTGGTAAATAAATTCAGCACCAGTTTGTACTCATCCGTGACCCAGCAGCGCACCGGGATAAAGCCGCCAAAACTGTCATGCTCGATTTCGTAACGGTTGAACTCCACCATCACGCCCCGTGGAGATTCTGCGGTCAGGATGTTTTCACCCGGCAAAATAGCGGGTTTGTCGATGCCCGCCAGCGCCATCATTGTCGGTAACAGATCGATATGACTTACCGGCGTATCCACCTGGCGGCGGTCGCCCTGTGGTGAGCGAATAATCAATGGGATGCGCGTAATGTCATCGTACATCGCCGCCCCTTTGCTGATGAGTTTATGCGCCCCCATCATTTCACCGTGATCGGAGGTATAAATCACCCAGGTGTTCTCCCGCTGTGCCGGCGTTAACGCATTGATCACCCGGCCAATCTGGTCATCGACAAAGTCATTACAGGCAAAATAGAGCGGGTGGTGATAGCGCCCGTCATCGCCCACCGGAGAAGGCATCGCCTGCGACCACAATCGGTGATGTTCAGGTTTATTCACCAGCGTATCGCGCGCCTTTGGTCCCAGATCGTAGTAAAAGTCCTGATACTTCTCCAGATACTCCACCGGGCAGGTGAACGGATGATGGGGCTCATCATACGAAACCACCATTAAAAACGGCTCGTCGGTTCGCGCAGGCTGGTGGAGGAAATCCACCGCCCGGTTACTGATGCGATGCGCCCAGGTGAAGGTTTCATCGATGTTGTTGGCTTGCAAATCTTCCACGCTGTTCAGACCGTTGCGCCACAGGCTGATCTCTTGCTCGCTCAACTCCGCCAGGTAGTTTGCGCCGTCGAACCAGTAGTCCGCGTCCCATTCCGGCGGACACTCGCCGGTACCAAAGTAATCATGTCCATCGAGGTGCCATTTACCGATATAGCAGGTGTGGTAGCCCGCATCCTTAAAGTAACGCCCCATCGTGGAGATATTTTTCCCCGGCGCGACGTTGTTGGTCCAGGGACCAGACTGATTAGCATATATGCCGGTAAACAGCCCCGCTCGCGCAGGGGTGCAGACGGGTGAACAGGTATACGCGGCGTTAAAGCGAATGCCCTCGGACGCCAGACTATCAATATTTTTGGTATTCAGTTGCTTACCGCTGTAACAGCCCACCATGTTGGTCGCCTGTGTATCCGTCATGATGAACAGAAAGTTAGGACGGGTCATGTTTTATCCTTAGCGTCGCAGACACTGTGCGCAGTGACGAAACGGCGTGTTTGCCAACTGCTGTAAATCAAATAAACCACCACGGCCGCCGCGATGGCGTAGCTGATAATCGTCAGCCACTGAGAGTGATATCCCCCAAACTGCGCCAGTCCGGAATAGACGCCAATCATCGCAAACAGGACGCCAACAGAGGCGATCTTGACGTTTTTCCACGGTTCCATATCAACAGCGAACGCATCGTGAAATTTAAACGGCGTAGCGCGCGGTTTGATGGCACCAATAATCAGCATTACCACGACGTTGATGCAGAACGTACAGGCCAGTACGTAGAGGAAATGAAAATCGAATTTCACCAGGTAGTTGATGGTGATGTAGCTGACAATCCCAAGCCCCATTGCCACCTTCGCCGCCAGTGCCGGGATGCGTGGGAAGAAGAATCCCATGATGACGATGGTCACCAGAGGGACGTTGTAGATACCGTTGAGTTGCTTCATCCAGCTGTAGAGCCCCTGCGGCGCGTAGGCTATCCACGGCGCAACCAGCACCGAAACCACCGCCACGATGAAACCAAAACGCCGACCAATGGTAACCAGTTGATCGGGGCTAGCCTGTTCATTGATCAGTCGGCGATAGATACCCAGACTAAACAGCGTTGAGGCGCTGTTCAGAAAACCACAAAAGGCGCTGATAATGGCCCCGAAAAGCACCGCGCTGAAAAAGCCAATCAGCGGTAGCGGCATCACTTTGTTCACCAGCGCCGGATAAGCCATATCTGCTTTTGGCAAATCCTGGAACAGATGGAACGCAATAACACCTGGCAGCACCAGAATCAGCGGGTCCAGCATCTTCAGTACCGCTGTCAGCAGCGCCCCTTTTTGCCCTTCCGACAGGCTTTTAGACGCCAGCGTACGCTGCACAATCCCCTGATTAGTACACCAGTAGAAGGTGTTCACCAGGATAAGCCCGGTGAGCGCTGCGCCAATGGGTACGGGATCATTGCTGCCACCAATGGAGTTCAACATTTGATTGTGATCCTGAGTCAGGCGCGTGATGCCTTCGCTCAGACTGCCATTGCCCATCGCCATCAGACCAAACAGCGGCACCATCAGACCGCCAATCACCAGACCAATACCGTTGATCACATCGGCAATAGCAATCGCGCGCATGCCACCCACAACGGCGTACAGAATGCCGCAGAACCCCAGCACCACCGCCATCAGCCAAATCGCCATATGCTGGGAGAGTCCAAACGTTTCAGTGACATGAAACATGCTGTTAAAGGCCAGTGCACCGGAGTAGAGAATGATCGGTAAGAAGCAGATCCCCGTGGCAATCAAAAAGCAGCAGTCGATGATAATGCGGGTCGTTTTGTCATAGCGTTCTTCAATAAAATCAGGAATGGTCGCGATACCGCGTTGCAGATAACGCGGCAGAAAGATCAGCGCCAGAAAAATCAGCGGGATCGCCGAGATAACCTCCCACGCCATTACGGACATCCCGCTGCGATAGGCCTGCCCCGTCAACCCCACCAGTTGTTCCGTCGAAAGATTGGTTAGCATTAACGATGCTGCAATCACTGGCGCTTTTAATGAACGTCCCGCCAGAAAATAACCCTGTTGCGAACCGGTATCCGCTTTACGTAACTTCCACCAGGTGATTATCGCCACCAGTAGCGTAAAACCCACAAAGCTCAAAATCTGTAGCGTATTCATCTCGTAGCCCTTATTTTTCTTTATGTCCTGGCAGCTGTAGAGTTGACATGAGGTATTGCGCACCAGGTCAGGCAGTCAGATTTAATAAAAATTGATACGTCATATCCCTGAGCCATTAACTTCTGTTATGTTCAGGTTGTGGGCATAATTCTCCGGCTGGAAATTAAAATGAATGGAAATTTGCAAAGTTCGCATGTAAAAAACGAAACTCCGTACAATATTCCGCTACTAATTCACGAAAATGTGATCTCCAGCGGAATTTCACTGATCTCGTTATGGCACACCTACGCCGACGAACAGTACCGGGTTATTTGGCCACGGGACAAGAAAAAGCCGCTGATCGCCAATTCATGGGTCGCCGTCTATACGGTACAAGGCTGCGGGAAGATTTTACTCAAGGATGGCGAGCAAATTACCTTAACGGGAAACTGTATTATCTTTTTAAAACCGATGGATATTCAGTCTTATCATTGTGAAGGATTAGTCTGGGAACAGTACTGGATGGAGTTTACCCCAACCAGCGTCATGGATATTCCCATTCGACAACAACGTGTGATTTATAATGGTGAGATTTATAATCATGAACTGGAAGACGTTTCCCAATTAATAACATCGTCGGATACCATGAAAAATAATCTTGCCGTTGCCTTTCTTACTAAGATTATTTATCAATGGATTTGTCTTATTTACGCGGAGGGTAAAAAAGACCCGCAGCGAATGCAAATTGAAAAACTGATCGCCATGCTTCATACCAGTCTACAACGGCGCTGGAGCGTTGCGGATATGGCCGCGACACTTCCCTGTAGCGAAGCCTGGTTACGTCGTCTGTTTCTACGCTATACCGGTAAGACGCCAAAAGAGTATGTGCTGGATGCCCGACTGGAACTGGCATTATCGTTACTGAAACAGGATGGCAATACGGTAGGTCAGGTGGCAGACAGACTAAACTTCTTTGACTCATTTCATTTCAGCAAAGCGTTTAAACAGAAGTTTGGCTATGCGCCTTCTGCGGTGTTGAAACATACGACGTAAAATGCCAGATGGAGAAGCACCATCTGGCATTGCAAGGGTTAGCCAAGTCCCCAGAAAATCACCGCCAGCAGTTGCGGGGTGATAATGCGCAGGAACATCACCAACGGATACACCGTCGCATACGACAGCGCCGCCGCGCCGCTGGTGGCATGCAGGTTATTCGCGAAGGCCAACGCCGGTGGATCGGTCATCGAACCAGCCAACATCCCACACAGCGTGAGGTAGTTCATTTTGGCAAAAATACGCGCCAGTAAACCGACGGAGATAAGCGGTATAGCCGTAATAAAAATACCGTAACCCACCCAGCTCAGACCATCACCCTTGGTCAGCGTATCGATAAAGTCACCACCCGATTTCAGTCCCACCACCGCAAGGAACAGCACAATCCCCAGTTCACGTAACGCCAGGTTCGCGCTCGGCGGCATAAACCAGTACAGTTTACCAATGCTGCCAATACGCCCCAGAATCAATGCCATAATCAGCGGCCCGCCCGCCAGACCCAGCTTTAACGCCACCGGGAAGCCAGGAACAAAGAGCGGAATTGAGCCAAGCAGCACACCCAGACCGATACCGATGAACACCGGCAGCATCTGCACCTGCTGCAGTTTTTGCTGGGCGTTACCCACAACATTGGCAACCGCATCAATCGAGGCCGGTCGTCCCACCAGATTGAGGATGTCGCCAAATTGCAGACTGGCATCGCTACTGGCTACCAGTTCAACGCCCGCACGGTTCAGTCGAGAAATCACCACGTCGTAACGCTCTTTAAAGTGCAAATCGCGGATACGTTTGCCGAGCACTTTTTCGTTGGTGACCACGACGCGTTCGACGCGCAAATCGGTTCCCCGGGTCGACAGTGAGGTATCCACCTCCTGACCAATCACCAGTTGCGCGTTGTGCAGATCGCCCGGTTGCCCCACCAGGTGCAAAAGGTCGCCCATCTGGATCACGGTTCCCGGCGACGGCACCATCAGCGTCTCCTCACGCTTGAGTCGTGAACAGATAATTTTATCGCTGTTGAGGATGGGGACATCCTGAATCGCCATATTGTTCAGGTTTGGGTTCTCAACGCGGATATTGATGGTTTGAATCAACGAATGTCCGTTAGTGAGCGTCGATTCATGCTGCTGCGCTTCCGCTTCCACATTGACGCGGAATATCATTCGCATCAGCCACATGGTCAGCAAAATACCGCAAATCCCAAACGGATACGCCATCGCGTAGCTCATCCCCATCTGGTCAACCAGTTCCATTGGCGTACCCAGATCGCGCAGGATTTGTTGTCCGGCACCCAGTGCCGGGGTATTGGTGACCGCACCGGAGAATATCCCCAGCACCACCGGTAGCGGAATGGCAAAAACTTTATGCAGAATGGCGGTGACCAACCCACCCATGATGACGATCAGAATCGCAAACAGATTGAGGCGCAGACCAGAAACCCGCAGCGAAGCGAAGAACCCCGGCCCCACCTGAATCCCAATGGTGTAGACAAAAAGTATCAGGCCAAATTCCTGGATGAAGTGCAGCATATCGCCGCTCAGCGTCACCCCAGCCTGATCAACGAAGTGGCCGACGATGATTCCGCCGAACAACACGCCGCCGATGCCAAAGCCGACACCCCGCACCTTGATATTGCCGATCCATAATCCGACAACCGCCACCAACGCCAGAACGCTGACCGTCAATGCTATATCACTCATTTTTTTGTTCCCTGTGAATAACATTTCTATTTAAGTGGATTATGACTGAACCGTTCAGGCATATATGCAGGGTGGCGCACATTCTGATGCTGAAACGACGCTAACACGCCCTTATGATGGGCGTTTCCTCCCCTTTTTCTTCATCACAACCTGAAGTTGCTGAATGCTTTCTTCAGGTAATGACTTCATTCCCCCGGAGCCGGTGTTATCTTCGCGCACAAAAAAGCCCCGTCATTTCTGGCGGGGCAAAGGCAAGGAGCTAAATTAGCTATTTAATGCGGGACGTTCGCTGATTGCGATACGTTGCGGAGCAACGGTTTCCGGGACATTGCGGGTTAAATCGATATGCAACAACCCGTTGATAAACGTCGCGCCGGAAACCTCCATGTTTTCAGCCAGGGTAAAGCTCAGGCTGAACGACTGGGTGACCAGCCCCTGATGCAACCATTTGATCTCTTTTTCAGGCTGCTGCGGCGCGCCCTTGATGGTCAGGCGGGTGCCTTCCAGTTGAATATCCAGGTCTTCCTGACGGAAACCCGCCAACGCAAGCGTAATGCGATAGTGGTTATCGTCACTTTTTTCAATGTTATAGGGTGGGAAGCTCTGGCTTTCACCGGCGTTTTGTAACGCGTTGGCCAGTTTGTCAAAACCGATCCATTGACGCAGCAGTGGGGATAAATCGTAGTTACGCATAATCATAATCTCCTTCTAAGAAGCGAGTGATATCTGCAAATCCGTAGATTCGCATAGGCTCCCTGTCGGCAAGCCTGGGATAACAGGCCGCGCAGCGCGGCCCGACAGAATTAATTGATTTCGATACGGCGCGGTTTGTTCGCTTCCGGAATCACGCGCTCGAGATCGATGTACAGCAGACCATTGACCAGATTCGCGCCACGAACATGGATGTTCTCAGCTAACTGGAACTTACGCTCAAAGTTGCGTTCCGCGATACCCTGGTAAAGGTAAGTCCGTTCTTTTTGCTCGTCCGCATGCGCGCCTTTCACCACCAGCAGGTTGTCCTGTGCGGTAATTTCCAGCTCGCTTTCTGCGAAACCGGCAACGGCAATGGCAATGCGGTAATGATCTTCGTCTACCAGCTCAACGTTATACGGAGGGTAGCCGCCATTACTCTGGCTCTGGTTGTTTTCCAGCAGGTTAAACAGGCGGTCGAAACCAATAGCAGAACGGTACAGCGGGGATAAATCAAAGTTACGCATAATCAATAGCTCCTGAAATCAGCGAGAATGTCATTGACCTTCCATCATGGACAGGCCGGGTAGTCAGAACACCCATCAGGCGTGCTCTTCATTTGTCTACACCCTCAAAATGGGTCTGATTACAAACTTTTCAAGCATACCTGGCTGACTTTTTTTTGCAGTTTGCTGTCTATTGCATAGACTGGGTGGGAAAGCACTAAACGTTAAAGTGCGATAGCCGCCACAGTGCGACGTGATGAGGATGTTATTTCTGGCAAGGGACCGCTATAACTCATCATGCAAACACCGATGATCAACAGATGAATAAATCATGATAAGAAATGTGCTGTTAACGCTGATGATGTGCAGTGGGATGGTTTTACTGAGTGGTTGCTCCAGCGTAATGTCACATACCGGTGGTAAAGAGGGAACTTATCCTGGCACCCGCGCCAGCGCCGCTATGATAGGTGACGACGAGACAAATTGGGGTACCAAATCGCTGGCCATACTGGATATGCCCTTTACTGCGGTAATGGACACCGTCCTGTTGCCGTGGGATCTATTCCGCAAAGACAATTCGGTCAGATCGCGTGTCGAAAGAAGTGAGGAGAGAACGCAGATAACCAACTCCGTGATCCCTCCGGCGAAAATGCCCGCTCCCTGATTACCGCCCGGTTTCTGTCATCCACAACTGACGGAAACCGTCTACCTCTTCCATCCACGCCACAAATCGACCATCAGGCGAGAAAACCACGGCATCCGCAGAGGGCGGAGCGCCGTGATTCTGCGTTAAAAACGTGATGTCCCCAGTGCGCGCATCGCAGCAGGCAATGCGGTTATCCAGTACACATCCCAGCCATTTCCCTGACGGATGCCAGTTGAACGCGGACTGAATACCCGTGGCGTGACGGGTCAACTGGCGGGGCTCACCGCCCTGCGGCGAAATTAACCACAGTTGCACAATACCCGCCTCATCGCGCATCAGAAACGCAATCTCCGTTGCCTGCGGATTACTGCGTACCCAGTGGCGCGGAACCGTCGTCAGTCCGGGGAAGCGACGCGCATGGGTAAACGTTAGTCGACGCTGTACGACACCGCGTGGCGGGGAGGGCAGGGTTGCGTCGGTGCCTTCCAGTGGGAACGCGCCTGCCGTTTTCCAGCCCGCTTCATCCTGCGGAAGTTCTACCAGAAACAGTTCAGGCACTTTTTCGCCGTTTTCAGACAGCGTGTCGCCGATAAACGCCAACGCATGATTTCCCACCCAGCCTTCTTCATAGGCACGAGTGATCTCATCGCTACCCGGCGTGGGCTCGGACGTCGTCTGGCTGACCAGCACGCACCAGTGACTGCCGCTGTATTCTCTTGGGTGCTGCGCCGATACCGTCACCGGTCCATAAGGCACCGCGACGCCAACGTTGCGTAAATCCAGCGCCAGATCGCGCTCATGCATCACATGGTCGTTGTAGGTAAAGCTAACGAACTCGCCATTCGGGCTGAAAACGTGAACATGGCTACCGCCGCGCAGGGCACCCGGCGTGTAGGGGGAAGTGATATCCATCGCGTCCAGATTCGTCACGTGCCCCTGTTCGGCAATCACGCCGCGACGATGATGAAAGTCATATTGCCACGCGGCATCCGGGTTTTCAGGCCCATGAATAAACACATATTTCTCCGCCTGCGGATGCACCGTTACCACGCCGACGTACGCCCCCTGCGTCGCGCGATAAATCACCTCCTTCTCACCGGTATGAACATTCACCCGTTCAATGGTTTCGCCGGTGAAAGACGCCCCTGACGGACGGACGTCAAAAACCAGCCAGTGGCTGTCCGGCGTCCAGGTCCGGGTATTGGTAAGCTGATGATTACGCGGCGTAAAGGTGATTTGCTTCATGGCATGCTCGGGTCGAGGACAATTTCATCAATCATACTTCACAAGGACTTCACTTTCAGGCTTTAGCGTAGTGCCATCTTCATTTTTGCGGACAAAGAGATGGAACATTTCGACGTAGCGATTATCGGTCTCGGCCCGGCTGGCGCAGCGCTGGCGCGTAAACTGAGCGGCCGGATGCGCGTGCTTGCGCTGGATAAAAAACGGCAATGCGGCAACGAGGGATTTACCAAGCCCTGCGGCGGTTTACTGGCACCGGACGCACAGCGTTCGTTTATTCGCGACGGGATCACGCTACCGGTGGACGTCATCGCCAACCCGCAAATTTTCAGCGTCAAAACGGTGGATGTCGACACCTCACTGACGCGCAATTACCAGCGCAGCTACATCAATATCAACCGTCATGCTTTTGATTTGTGGATGAAATCATTGATCCCGGATGACGTACAGGTGTTCCACGACAGTCTGTGTCGAAAAATCTGGCGAGAAGAGGGGAAGTGGCACGTGATTTTTCGCGCCGACGGTTGGGAGCAGCAGATCACCGCCCGTTATCTGGTGGGCGCTGACGGGGCAAACTCACTGGTGCGTCGCCATCTTTATCCGGAACATCAGATTCGTAAATATGTCGCCATCCAGCAGTGGTTCGCAGAACGTCATCCGGTCCCGTTTTACTCCTGCATTTTCGATAACGCCGCAACGGACTGTTACTCCTGGAGCATCAGCAAAGACGGCTATTTCATCTTTGGCGGCGCGTATCCCATGAAGGATGGACAGGCGCGCTTCGAGGCGCTGAAAGAGAAAATGGCGGCGTTTAATTTTCAGTTCGGCAGCACAATAAAAAGCGAGAAATGTACTGTGCTTTTTCCATCGCGTTGGGCGGATTTCGTCTGCGGCGAAGAGAACGCGTTTCTGATTGGCGAGGCGGCCGGGTTTATCAGCGCCAGTTCGCTGGAGGGGATTAGCTACGCCCTGGATAGCGCGGAGATCCTCAAGTCCGTACTGATGAAGGATACGCCAGAAATGAACCGCGCTTACCGGAAAGCCACCCGCAAACTGCGCTGCAAGCTATATGGCAAGATCCTGAAGAGCCGCTGTTTAACTGCGCCCGTATTGCGAAACGCGATTATGCGAAGCGGCATCGCGCATATCCCGCTTAGTCAGGATGACCAGCCCACCGCAACGTCTGGTGGGCTGGCAAAGGAGTATTAACCCACGCGTTTTACATCCCCCACCAGCAGGATGTAAGAGAGTGCGCCAATCAGGGCAACGACGGAGATATAGACCAGCGCAGGGCCAAATCCGTAGTCCTGCGCAAGGTAGCCAATCACCAGCGGAACGGTAATCCCACCCAGTCCGCCAACAAAGTTAAACACGCCTCCGGTCAGGCCGATGAGGCGCATGGGTGCCAGAGAAGAGACCAGTGACCAGGTGATGGAGGCAAACCCGTTGCCGAAGAACGCTACCGCCATCAGGGTCATAATCCACACCGGATCGTTGGTGTAGTTTGCGCCCATAATGCAGGTAGAGATTAACAGACCGCAGATAATCGGCGTTTTACGCGCCACACCCAGCGAGAAGCCTTTTTTCACTAGCTTATCCGCCAGCCATCCGGAAAGCAGCACGCCAAAGAACGCCGCCAGGAACGGAACGGTGGTCATAAAGCCCGCCTTCAGCGCGGTAATGCCTTTTTCCTGCGTCAAATAGTTCGGGAACCACGTCAGGAAGAACCACAGTGTAGAGGTGACGGCGAACTGCCCCAGATAAACGCCCATCAGCTTACGGTGGAACACCAGCTTCCAGTCTGCTTTGGTCAGCGGCTGACGCGCCTCTTTCTTAACGGGCGCATCGCCATCCACCAGACCGCCGCCGTCACGAATATAGTCCAGTTCCGCTTTGGTGATACTTTTGGTCAGCCGGGGCGGCTGATACACCTTAAACCAGACAAGCGACCAGACAATGCCGATTCCCCCGGTGACAATGAACACCCAGTGCCAGCTCAGCATCTCCTGAATCCAGATCAGCAGCGGAGTCAGGAACGCCAGGCCGACAAACTGTCCTGACGTATAAAAACCCACGGCGGAAGCGCGCTCCTGTTCCGGGAACCAGCTCGTCACCATGCGGTTGTTGGTCGGGAATGCCGGGGCCTCGAATATCCCGGTAATCGCACGCAGACCAATCAACGACATCAACCCGGTAGCGAAGCCCTGGAAGAGGGTTGCCACCGACCAGCCAAATATCGCGATAAAGTAGGTCAGACGTGAGCCAACGCGGTCAAGGAACCAGCCGCCTGGGATCTGGCATAGCGTATACAGCCAGGCAAAGGCCGAGAACACGTAGCCCATTTCCGCTTTTGTAATGCCAAACTCTTCCTGAATATGTGCCGACGCCACCGCGAGGTTGGCGCGGTCGACATAACAGATGACCACGGTAATAAAGATCATAACCAGCGTCAGGTAACGGCGACGCCCGGTTTTTGCAGCAGTAACTGGAATATCCATCGCAATCTGTCTCCAGATTTTGGGCATAGCGAAGCCGCTCACCATGCCCTGTCATTTACAGAGGGTGTAATTGTTTTTATTAATTAAAAACGTAAACGGAATGCGCTAAATAATTCGTGCTGGGGTAAGAAAACGCAGCCAACGCATCACCAGCGCAAAGTATGACGCGCATTTACCATTCCGCTACACTGCCGTCTTCATGACGCCATAGCGGATTACGCCAGTCCGGCGCATTTTTACTCAGCTCAATGACTTTGGCCTCATCAATATCCACGCCAAGTCCCGGCTTCATCAACGGTTTAAAGAACCCGCCTTCCATGTTGAAATCGTCTTTGTTTTTCACAAAGTCGAGCAGCTCCGCGCCCTTGTTATAGTGAATGCCCATGCTCTGTTCCTGGAGCACTGCGTTGCGCGAAACAAAGTCAACGTGCAGACAAGCTGCCAGCGCGATCGGTCCCAGCGGGCAATGCGGGGCCAGCGCCACGTCATAGGCTTCCGCCATCGCGGCAATTTTGTAGCATTCGGTGATGCCGCCAGCATGTGACAGGTCCGGCTGCAAAATCGCCAGTCCACCCGCTTCCAGCACCCGTTTAAACTCGAAGCGCGAGAACATGCGTTCACCCGCCGCGATCGGAATATGGGTCTGTTCCGCCAGTTTCGGGTAATACTCCGCCTGTTCCGCCAGTACCGGCTCTTCAATAAACAGCGGGCGATAAGGCTCCAGCTCTTTAATCAGCACTTTCGCCATCGGCGCGCTGACGCGGCCATGGAAGTCCAGGCCAAACTCAATCTCGTTGCCAAAAGCTTCGCGGATTTGCGCCACGGTGTTCACCGCACGATCGACCGCCCGCGAGTTATCAATCACCCCCATCTCTTCGCAGCCGTTGAGCTTAAAGGTGTCAAAGCCGATATTGCGCAACTGTTTAATACCGTCGATCACTTCCGCAGGACGATCGCCGCCAACCCAGCTATAGGCTTTGATTTTGTCGCGCACCAGGCCGCCCATCAACTGCCAGACCGGGGCGTTCAGCACTTTGCCTTTGATGTCCCACAGCGCCTGGTCGATACCGGCGATGGCGCTCATCATAATCGGGCCACCACGATAGAAGCCTGCGCGGTACATCACCTGCCACAGATCGTTAATACGCGCCGGGTCCTGGCCAATCAGGTAATCACCCAGTTCATGTACCGCGGCCTCAACGGTACGCGCACGGCCTTCAATCACCGGCTCTCCCCAGCCAACGACGCCTTCGTCGGTTTCAATTTTCAAAAACATCCAGCGTGGAGGTAAACGGTACGTGGTGAGTTTAGTTATTTTCATTTCACTGCCTCTCGATATGCCTTAACAAATGCCGCCGCCTGCTGTGCGGTACGTGTTATGGACTGCCCGGCGCGATACAGATCGCTGCCCAGTCCCGCACCCACACATCCGGCTTTCATCCACTGCGCCAGGTTATCTGGCGTTACGCCGCCCACGGCAAAGACCGGAACGCTGGCGGGCAATACCGCTTTCAGCGCTTTGATGTAGTCCGGACCAAAGGCCGATGACGGGAAGATCTTCAGCGCCTGCGCGCCGGCCTCTAGCGCGGTAAAAGCTTCGGTAGCAGTGGCGCATCCGGGGCAGACCGTCATGCCATAATCCACCGCGCGACGAATGACCTCTGTATTGATATTCGGCGTCACAATGAGCCGACAGCCCATCTTCGCCAGGCGATCCACCTGCTCCGGTTGCAACACCGTCCCGGCACCGATCAGCGCGTTATCACCAAACGCATCCACCACGGCCGGAATGCTTTTTTCCCACTCGGGGGAATTAAGCGGGATTTCCACCGCGTCAAATCCTGCGTCGATCACCGCGCCAACGTGCGCGAGCGCCTCCTCGGGAGTGATACCGCGCAAAATCGCGATAAGTGGAAGATTAGTTTGCCACTGCATGGGCGATACTCCTTATACCTGCCTGAAATGCCGTATCGCCGGACACAGCACAGACGTGACGTCCAATGGCGTGGAACGCCTGCTGGTAGCGTGACGCCAGCGCTGCGCCTGCGACGAGGGTGATAGACTGCGATCCGGCGAATTGTTCACTCATGCTGGCGACTTCTGCACCAATCAACAGGCCGGAGAGAAATTCGCTGACCTGCTCGCGCGGGAGAGTTCCCAGCACGTGCGAAGCGCGAACTTCAAAAAGCTGTGGCAGAACGGCAGGCGAGGCAAGACCGCGCTCAAGACCGGAAGCAAAGGCCTCGGAGGAGGTTTGCTGTTCTGGCAGACCCGCGCCCACCAGCGAGTGTTGCAGTAGCAAATGGTGCAGTTCGCCGGTCATCACGGTGCGAAAATCGTAAATTTGTTCAGCATCAGCCTGCACCCATTTGCAGTGCGTCCCCGGCATGACATAGACAGAAGAAGGAGAAAGCGTGCGCGCGCCGAGCAGTTGTGTCTCTTCGCCGCGCATCACATTGTGATTATCATCGCGTGAAACGCACAAGCCGGGAATGATCCAGACATTGTCGCTAACGGCGGTTAACTGCTCGCCAATGGCAGAGAAAAGAGCTGGAACAGGCAAATACGGAGCTATCTTCCAGCCGACGTTGCTGCCAACCATCCCTGCCATCACCACCGGTGTAGCGCTATCGCGCCAGTGCTGTGTGACCTCTGCTAACACCGCTTCAGGGGATTTGCCGTTCAGACGCGTAACGCCTGCTTCTGAGTGCCTGCTTTCCAGGCATTTGTCGTCCTGGTAAAGCCAGGCGCGCAAATTGGTCGATCCCCAGTCAATTGCGATGTAGCGAGATGTCATGTGATTTCCTTCAACCTTCGTATCGAGCTGGCGATCATGGTCAGTGCCGCCTGCTCTGCCGCATTGCTATCCTGATGCCGTATCGCATCGAATAGCGCCTTATGTTCCTGGAGCGTTTTTGGCATGTTGGCTTCATCGCCCATCCAGGTCCGTTCAAATACCGCCCGCTGAAGCGAGGTGATCGCCACACTCAGCTGTTGTAAAACCGGGTTATGCACCGACTGCAATACCGCCTCGTGATAGCGGATATCCGCTTCATTAAAGGCCTCCCGGTCCTGGTTGTTGGCGATCATGTCATTGAGCGCCGATTCAATTTCAGCCAAATCACTCGAGGTCGCGCGTTCCGCTGCCCAGCGGGCAATGGCGGGTTCCACCAGATTTCGGACTTCGCTCATCGCGCTGATGAGTCGCGGGTCATAGTCGTTTTCCAGTACCCATTGCAGTACATCGGTATCGAGGTAATTCCACTGATTCCGCGATGTAACAAAAGCACCACGATAGCGTTTCATTTCAATCAGTCGCTTCGCCATCAATGAGCGAAACACTTCACGAATGATGTTGCGTGAGGTTTCAAACTCCTCGCACAGTTCCGCTTCCGCAGGGAGTGCCGCACCCGGTACGTACTTGCCGCTAACAATCTGTTTGCCCAGCGTGATGACAATGCGATCGGTTTTATTGAGAGTCATGGAGAGTCCTTTATGCTCTGGAAGGTCCTCTCTACTTTACCGTTATCGCTGAAATTCGCCTCACTTTTGTAGTACTAACGTGATGTCATTCGCCGTTGCTTCACACACAATGTAGTACAATACAAATATGTTGTACTACAATTTAGATCACAAAAACGACAATCGGTAATAGAAATGTTATGAGGAATAAACTGCGGGGATAAAAAAACCCGCGATCATCGCGGGTTATGGCAAACCTACCGGGAGGAATTACTTCAGCACAAACTGCTCAATGGCATACGCGACGCCATCTTCCAGATTCGATTTAGTGACAAAGTTGGCGATCTCTTTCACCGAGGGAATGGCGTTATCCATTGCCACACCAAGACCGGCAAACTCGATCATTGCGATGTCGTTTTCCTGATCGCCAATCGCCATAATCTCTTCCGGTTTGATACCCAACGCATCCGCCAGCGATTTCACACCCGTGCCTTTATTGACGCGTTTATCGAGGATTTCGAGGAAGTACGGCGCACTTTTCAGCACGGTATACTTTTCTTTCACTTCCGCCGGAATGCGGGCGATGGCCCGATCGAGGATCGCGGGCTCATCAATCATCATCACTTTCAGGAACTGCGTTTCGGGATCCATTTTCTCCGCTTCACAGAACACCAGAGGAATGGTCGCGACATAGGATTCATGCACGGTATAGTAGCTGATATCACGGTTTGCAGTATACAGCGTGGTACGGTCCAGCGCGTGGAAGTGCGAGCCCACCTCGCGGGAGAGTTTTTCCAGGTAGAGGTAGTCGTCATAGCTCAGCGCGGTTTGCGCGACGGTACTGCCATCGCCCGCCTTCTGCACCAGCGCACCGTTGTAAGTAATACAGTAATCGCCAGGCTGCTCCATATGCAGTTCTTTCAGATAGCTGTGCACGCCGGCATAGGGACGACCAGTAGTCAGCACCACGTTAACCCCTTTTTCACGGGCTGCGGCAATCGCACGTTTAACTGCCGGTGAAATGGTGTGATCGGGTAGCAGAAGGGTGCCATCCATATCGATAGCAATGAGTTTGATAGCCATGAATTCCCCGCATTCAATGAGTCCTGCCTCATGCTAACGCGATTCCGCTCAAAAAACAGTAAAAGAGTCGGGGATAAAGGGGGATAGGAAGGGGAATCAGGATTCCCCTTTTGACGGTCGGTTGTCGACCTGATAAGCAACGCGCCATCAGGCATAACGCAAAATCTTGCCGGATGGCGGCGTAAAACCGCCTTATCCGGCCTACAGGCATGGATTAAATATCGATATTCGCCGCTTTCAGGGCGTTCTCTTCGATAAATGCACGACGCGGTTCAACGGCGTCGCCCATTAGCGTGGTGAACAACTGGTCGGCGGCAATCGCATCCTTCACGGTAACGCGCAGCATACGACGACTTTCCGGATCCATCGTGGTTTCCCACAGCTGATCCGGGTTCATCTCGCCCAGACCTTTATAACGCTGGATAGCGAGGCCGCGACGCGACTCTTTCACCAGCCAGTCCAGCGCCTGCTCGAAGCTGGTAACCGGTTGACGACGTTCGCCACGTTCGATGAAAGCGTCTTCTTCGATCAGGCCGCGCAGTTTCTCGCCCAGCGTGCAAATACGACGGTATTCCGCACCGGTCACAAACTCGTGATCCAGCACGTAGTCGGTGTCCACACCGTGGGTACGCACGCGAACGATCGGCTCAAACAGATTCTGTTCCGTATTGTGCTGGATATCGAACCTCCACTGGCTGCCGTGCTGTTCTTTCTCGTTCAGCTCGGTAATCAGCGTGTTCACCCAACGGGTCACGGTCTGCTCGTCAGACAGGTTGGCTTCGGTCAGAGTTGGTTGATAAACCAACTCTTTCAGCAGCGCTTTCGGGAAGCGACGCTCCATGCGACCAATCATCTTCTGCGTCGCGTTGTACTCAGAAACCAGTTTTTCCAGCGCTTCACCCGACAGGGCTGGCGCCCCTTCAGTGGTGTGCAGCGTAGCACCGTCCAGAGCAATAGAAAGCTGGTACTGATCCATCGCTTCATCGTCTTTGATGTACTGCTCTTGCTTGCCTTTTTTCACTTTATACAGCGGCGGCTGCGCGATATACACATGCCCACGCTCAACGATTTCCGGCATCTGGCGATAGAAGAAGGTCAACAGCAGCGTACGGATGTGCGAGCCGTCGACGTCCGCATCAGTCATGATGATGATGCTGTGATAGCGCAGTTTGTCCGGGTTGTACTCATCGCGACCAATGCCGCAGCCCAGTGCAGTGATAAGCGTTGCGACTTCCTGTGAGGCCAGCATCTTGTCAAAACGCGCTTTCTCAACGTTGAGGATTTTACCTTTCAGCGGCAAAATCGCCTGGTTCTTACGGTTACGCCCCTGTTTCGCAGAGCCGCCCGCCGAGTCCCCTTCCACCAGGTACAGTTCAGAATGCGCCGGGTCGCGTTCCTGACAGTCCGCCAGCTTGCCCGGCAGACCCGCCAGATCCAGCGCCCCTTTACGACGCGTCATTTCACGCGCGCGACGAGCCGCTTCACGGGCACGGGCCGCATCAATAATTTTGCCGACCACGATTTTGGCGTCGGACGGGTTTTCCAGCAGGTATTCGCTCAGCAGTTCATTCATCTGCTGTTCTACCGCCGTTTTCACCTCAGAGGAGACCAGTTTATCTTTGGTCTGAGAGGAGAATTTCGGATCCGGCACCTTCACAGACACCACGGCAATCAGACCTTCACGGGCGTCATCACCGGTGGCGCTGACTTTCGCCTTTTTGCTGTAGCCTTCTTTGTCCATGTAGGCGTTCAGGGTACGGGTCATCGCCGCACGGAAGCCAGCAAGGTGCGTACCGCCGTCACGCTGAGGAATGTTGTTGGTAAAGCAGTAGATGTTTTCCTGGAAACCGTCGTTCCACTGCAGCGCCACTTCCACGCCGATACCGTCTTTTTCGGTAGAGAAATAGAAGATATTCGGGTGGATCGGCGTTTTGTTCTTGTTCAGATACTCAACGAACGCCTTGATGCCGCCTTCATAGTGGAAATGGTCTTCTTTACCATCGCGCTTGTCTTTCAGGCGAATGGAGACGCCAGAGTTCAGGAACGACAGCTCGCGCAGACGCTTCGCCAGAATCTCGTATTCGAACTCAATGACGTTAGTAAAGGTTTCATAGCTCGGCCAGAAACGCACCATCGTACCGGTTTTATCGGTATCGCCGGTCACTGCCAGCGGTGCCTGCGGGACGCCGTGCTCGTAGATCTGACGGTGGATTTTGTTATCACGCTGGATAACCAGTTCCAGTTTCTGCGACAGGGCGTTCACTACGGAGACACCCACGCCGTGCAGACCGCCGGACACTTTATAGGAGTTATCGTCGAATTTACCGCCTGCGTGCAGAACGGTCATGATCACTTCCGCCGCCGATACGCCCTCTTCCGGGTGAATACCGGTCGGGATACCGCGTCCATCATCCTGTACGGAGACAGAGTTGTCGGCATGGATGGTGACAATAATGTCTTTACAGTGACCCGCGAGCGCTTCGTCGATAGCGTTATCTACCACCTCGAATACCATGTGGTGCAAACCGGTGCCGTCATCCGTATCGCCGATATACATACCCGGGCGCTTACGCACCGCATCCAGTCCTTTCAGGACTTTGATACTGGAGGAGTCATAAGAATTCGACATCAACGTTTCTCGCTCATTTAAACTTGGGTTAATCCGTTATTTTACCCTTTTCCACGGTGAACATCTTCGAATTTTTGTCCGACATGTCCAGAACGTGTTCAGCACTGATTGCGCTGACAAAGACCTGAGATTGTGTCGCTTTTAATCGACTGGCCAGCAGTCCACGACGCGCATCATCAAGTTCAGAGGCAAAATCATCTATCAGGTAGAGACACCGTCGCCCGCTCTCACGGGTGAGGAACTCCCCTTGCGCCAGACGTAAGGCGCACATTAGCAGCTTTAACTGCCCACGCGACAAGGTATCTTCCACCGGCGCACCGTCAGCGCGTATGCGGAAATCCGCTTTATGCGGGCCATGCGCGGTGTAGGTCAACATGCGGTCGCGTTCAAAACTGCGCTCCAGCACCTCGGCATAATCCGTCTCTTTCTCCCAGCCGCGCTGGAAAGAGAAGGAGAGAGAAAATTCAGGAAGAAACTGCTGGCAGGTATCCGCCATATCCTGTGCGATACCGGCGCTGTACTCCGCGCGCCAGGTGCTGATTTGTTCCGCCAGCGGGATCAGTTCTTTATCCCACGGACGCAGTTGCTCGTAACGACTCACCTGGCGCAACGCCGCATTGCGCTGCCTGAGCAGGCGCTTGAGGTTGCTCCAGGCGGTGAAAAATCCGGCTTCATTGTGAAAGCATCCCCAATCGAGGAACGCTCTTCTGTATTTGGGGCCGCCGTTGAGTAAAGTAAACCCCTCGGGGGTGATCAGTTGCATCGGCATCAACAGCGCCAGTTCCGCCACCTTGTGGCCGTCGGTGCCGTCAATGCGCACTTTGCTGTCACCCAGCTTATCTTTGGTTAACCCAATCGATGTCTCCCGCTCTTCGCCCTGCAACCGCCCGTGAAGCACGAACGACTCCTGTTCGTGACGAATAACGCGACCAATCTGCAAACTGCGAAACGCCCGACCGTGACCGAGCGTATAGATAGCTTCCAGAACGCTGGTTTTACCGCTGCCGTTAGCGCCAACCAGGAAGTTAAAGCCGGGGGATAAAGCAAGATCCGCACTTTCGATATTGCGGAAATCTTTGATGAGTAAGCGCGTCAGAGACATATATCAGGCTTCTTCATACAAGGGCGTTATCGGCGCAGCCCGTTTCAACGCGGACGGCGCACAGACCCTGGAGCGTACACGAAGTACGTGACAGGGGCGAGCACAGCCCAGGTTGAAAATGGCAAGTAAGATAGCCCGATACTTTCCACTACAGTCTCATTGGCATAACAACGTAAGCAGCGCTCTGGCTGGCAGCATCTTCAATCTGCACGCTGGAAACAGAGTCGGTCAGCATGATGCGCACGTTTTCGCACTTCAGCGCATTCAGAACATCCAGCACGTAGCTGACGTTAAAGCCGATCTCCATTTCGGTCCCCGGGTAGGTGACGTCCAGAATCTCTTCGGCTTCTTCCTGTTCCGGGTTATTCGCGGTGATTTTGAGCTGATTTTCACTCACATACAGACGCACGCCGCGGAATTTCTCGTTCGAGAGGATCGCCGCACGGGCAAAAGCCTGCTTAAGGATATCGCAGCCGGCTTCCAGATGTTTATCCGGATTCTTCGGCAGAACGCGACGGTAATCCGGGAAGCGACCGTCCACCAGCTTAGACGTAAAGATAAAGTCGCCAACGTGCGCGCGGATATTGTTGCTGCCAATCTGCACGCGCAGCGGGTTATCGCCGCCGTCGAGCATACGCATCAGTTCAATCACGCCTTTACGCGGCACGATCACCGAATGGCTGGGCAGCGACTGGCCAACAGGCATAGAGCAGACCGCCAGACGGTGACCATCGGTCGCCACGGTACGCAGCTCTTCGCCTTCGGTCTCAAACAGCATGCCGTTTAAGTAGTAACGCACGTCCTGATGCGCCATAGAGAACTGGGTGGCTTCAATCAGACGCTTCATCGTCGCCTGCGGCAGGGTAAATTCTACCTCGCTCTGCCAGTCATCCAGATTCGGGAAGTCGGCGGCAGGCAGCGTGGACAGCGAAAAACGGCTGCGACCTGAACGCACCAGCATGCGATCGCCTTCCAGTTGGACGGCAATTTCTGCGCCTTCCGGCAGGCCACGGCAGATATCAAAGAACTTCCGCGCCGGGACGGTGGTAGCACCTGGCTCATGCGGCTGAATCAACGCAACGCGGGCCACCATTTCCATTTCAAGATCGGTACCCGTCAGCGAAAGCGCACCGTCAGCCACCTGCAGCAACAGATTGCCAAGAATAGGCAGCGTAGGACGACCACCCAGTGGGCCGCTGACCTGCTGAAGCGGCTTTAATAAATGTTCACGTTCAACGGTAAATTTCATAGCGTCACGAAGATAATGTTCTGATTAAGTTTGAGAAATCTTCTTTAATATCATGGCTTTCTTCACGCAACTGCTCAATCTTACGGCAGGCATGAAGCACCGTAGTGTGGTCTCGCCCACCAAACGCGTCGCCAATTTCCGGCAGACTGTGGTTAGTGAGTTCTTTCGCCAGCGCCATGGCCATCTGACGCGGACGCGCTACCGAGCGAGAACGACGCTTGGACAGCAAATCCGCAATTTTGATTTTGTAATACTCCGCCACCGTCTTCTGAATATTGTCGATAGTGACCAGTTTTTCCTGCAACGCCAGCAGATCGCGCAGCGCTTCGCGAACGAAGTCGATGGTAATCGCCCGTCCGGTAAAGTTGGCGTTGGCAATCACACGGTTCAGCGCCCCTTCCAGCTCACGCACGTTAGAGCGTAGTCGCTTGGCAATAAAGAAGGCCACTTCACCCGGCAGACGAATGTCGTTCTCGTCGGCTTTTTTCATCAGGATCGCCACGCGGGTTTCCAGTTCTGGCGGTTCGATCGCCACCGTCAGTCCCCAGCCGAAGCGGGATTTCAGACGATCCTCAACACCATTGATCTCTTTTGGATAGCGATCCGAGGTCAAAATGATCTGCTGATTGCCTTCGAGAAGGGCGTTAAAGGTGTGGAAAAACTCTTCCTGGGATCGTTCTTTATTGGCAAAGAACTGGATGTCATCGATGAGCAGGGCGTCAACGGAGCGGTAATAGCGTTTAAACTCTTCGATCGCGTTGTTTTGCAGGGCTTTTACCATGTCCTGTACAAAGCGCTCGGAGTGCATATACACCACTTTGGCATTGGGTTTACGCGCCACAATACCGTTCCCCACCGCGTGCAACAGGTGAGTTTTACCCAGACCGGTGCCACCATAAAGGAACAGCGGGTTATAGGCGCCGCCTGGGTTGTCCGCCACCTGACGCGCCGCCGCGCGTGCCAGCTGGTTAGATTTACCTTCAACGAAGTTATCAAACGTGTGTTTGACGTTGACGTTAGAGCGATAGGTCTGTTCTGCCGGCGCGGGCACATTGTCCCAGCCTGAACGCATCGCGGCAGGCGCTACGCGCTGTGGCTGCACCTGCTGATGCGCCACCTGAGCCGGTGCGGAAACGTTGTTGTTCACGGGCGTCTTCAGCGTCTGACTGACGGGTTTCGTCCCGACCTCAAAACGCAGTTGCGGCGCATCCGCACCGCAGAAGTTATTCAGCAGCCCATTGATATTGTTAAGGTACTTGTCTCTTACCCAATCGAGCACAAAACGGTTTGGCGCATACAAAGCCAGCGTGTTATCGCTCAGTTCCGCCTGCAAAGGGCGTATCCACATACTGAATTCTGTGGCTGGTAACTCATCCTGCAATCGGGCAAGACACTGCTGCCAAAGCGAAAGTGACACGGCGGACTCCACTCGAACAAAAGTCGATAAATGACAAAGGCTGAAACATTCATGATTGTTGACGCACGTCGACTAGACCCTATGCAAGGGTGACGTGCGAATTGCTATCTGCAATTTTAACCCGATCTGGATCCTTTGAAACGATCGGGACCGCGGATCATAGCGTAAACTGAGCAAGAGATCTTCTGTTTCTCACAGATTCTTCCCGATTTATCCACAGGCCTTCACAGGACCGGATAAGTGTAAACGATCCTGGAGAAGTGCTGCACGATTTCGCCCGCATATTGGAAAAATTAATGAGTAAAGACGCTATACTGCTAAAACGATCTCATAAAGATCCCGAGCGATCCTTGCGCTTTATTCATCAGGCCGTATAATCTTTCCCCCGTCGCGCGATGCCCGTAACACGGTGTCAACGCTGCCTGTTTTTCACGCGAAAAGGTGCGGAAAAAGGCAGGGATTTAGCAAAGAGAATTGACTCCGGAGTGTACAATTATTACAATCCGGCCTCTTTAATCACCCACACTGTGGCGTAAGTCGTTCGAAACTCGTTCGGGTATACGCAAAAGTCAGTGAATTTATTCAAGTTTAGGTAGAAATCGCCATGAAACGCACTTTTCAACCGTCTGTACTGAAGCGCAACCGTTCTCACGGCTTCCGTGCTCGTATGGCTACTAAAAATGGTCGTCAGGTTCTGGCACGTCGTCGTGCTAAAGGCCGCGCTCGTCTGACCGTTTCCAAGTAATAAAGCTAACCCCTGAGTGGTTAAGCTCGCATTTCCCAGGGAGTTACGTTTGTTAACTCCCAATCATTTCACATTCGTCTTCCAGCAGCCACAACGGGCTGGCACGCCGCAAATCACCATCCTCGGCCGCCTGAATTCGCTGGGGCATCCCCGTATCGGTCTTACCGTCGCCAAGAAAAACGTTCGACGTGCTCATGAACGCAATCGGATTAAACGTCTGACGCGTGAAAGCTTTCGTCTGCGTCAACACGAGTTGCCAGCAATGGACTTCGTGGTGGTGGCGAAAAAAGGGATTGCCGACCTCGATAACCGTGCTCTCTCGGAAGCGTTGGAAAAATTATGGCGCCGCCATTGTCGCCTGGCTCGCGGGTCCTGATAGCCCTGATTCGGGTCTATCAACGCCTGATCAGTCCGCTGCTTGGGCCGCATTGCCGTTTCACTCCAACGTGTTCAAGCTACGGAATTGAGGCATTGCGCAGGTTTGGAGTGATAAAAGGCAGTTGGTTGACGGTGAAACGCGTATTAAAATGCCACCCTTTACACCCTGGTGGTGACGATCCCGTCCCGCCCGGACCATTTGATACCAGAGAACACTAACGATGGATTCGCAACGCAATCTTTTAGTCATCGCTTTGCTGTTCGTGTCTTTCATGATCTGGCAAGCCTGGGAGCAGGATAAAAATCCTCAACCTCAGACCCAACAGACCACGCAGACAACGACCACCGCAGCGGGTAGCGCCGCCGACCAGGGCGTACCGGCCAGTGGCCAGGGGAAACTGATTACGGTTAAGACTGACGTGCTTGATCTGACCATCAACACCCGTGGTGGTGATGTGGAACAGGCCCTGCTGCCAGCTTACCCGAAAGAACTCGGCTCCAGCGAACCGTTCCAACTGCTGGAAACTACACCGCAGTTTATCTATCAGGCTCAGAGCGGTCTGACAGGTCGTGACGGCCCGGACAACCCGGCTAACGGCCCACGTCCGCTGTACAACGTCGAAAAAGACGCTTTTGTACTGGCTGATGGTCAGAACGAACTGCAGATCCCGATGACCTATACGGATGCCGCGGGTAATACCTTTACCAAAACGTTTGTCCTCAAACGTGGTGACTACTCGGTTAACGTGAACTACAGCGTGCAGAACGCCAGCGAGAAACCGCTGGAGATCGCCACCTTTGGTCAGCTGAAGCAATCCATCAATCTGCCATCTCATCGCGACACCGGAAGCAGCAACTTCGCACTGCATACTTTCCGTGGCGCAGCGTACTCCACGCCAGATGAGAAGTATGAGAAATACAAATTTGACACCATCGCGGATAACGAAAACCTGAACGTCAATGCGAAAGACGGCTGGGTCGCGATGCTGCAACAGTATTTTGCAACGGCATGGGTGCCACGTAACGACGGTACCAACAACTTCTACACCGCGAACCTGGGCAACGGCATCGCCGCTATCGGCTATAAATCTCAGCCGGTACTGGTTCAGCCAGGCCAGTCTGGCGCGATGACCAGCACCCTGTGGGTTGGCCCGGAAATTCAGGACAAAATGGCGGCCGTTGCACCGCACCTGGATTTGACGGTGGATTACGGTTGGCTGTGGTTCATCTCTCAGCCGCTGTTCAAACTGCTGAAATGGATCCATAGCTTCCTGGGTAACTGGGGCTTCTCCATCATCGTTATCACCTTTATCGTTCGTGGCATCATGTACCCGCTGACCAAAGCGCAGTACACCTCCATGGCGAAGATGCGTATGCTGCAGCCGAAGATTCAGGCCATGCGTGAGCGTCTGGGCGATGACAAACAGCGTCAGAGCCAGGAAATGATGGCTCTGTACAAGGCTGAGAAGGTGAACCCGCTGGGCGGCTGCTTCCCGCTGATCATCCAGATGCCTATCTTCCTGGCGTTGTACTATATGCTGATGGGCTCCGTGGAACTGCGTCATGCGCCGTTTGCTCTGTGGATCCATGACTTATCTGCACAGGACCCGTACTACATCCTGCCGATCCTGATGGGTATCACGATGTTCTTCATTCAGAAGATGTCGCCGACCACTGTGACCGACCCGATGCAGCAGAAGATCATGACCTTTATGCCGGTCATCTTCACTGTGTTCTTCCTGTGGTTCCCGTCAGGTCTGGTGCTGTACTATATCGTCAGCAACCTGGTGACCATTATTCAGCAGCAGCTGATTTACCGTGGTCTGGAGAAGCGTGGTCTACATAGCCGCGAGAAGAAAAAATCCTGATTCGGTTGTAGGCCGGGTAAGCAAAGCGCCACCCGGCGGAAGGAACAGTAAAAAAAGGGCGGTCATCTGACCGCCTTTTTTACATTTACGAAGAGAACTATCATGAGCCATAACGACACGATCGTCGCCCAGGCAACCCCACCGGGACGCGGTGGTGTAGGTATTCTGCGTATCTCCGGCCTGAAGGCACGTGAGGTGGCTGAAGCCGTTCTGGGCAAGCTGCCCAAACCTCGTTACGCCGACTATCTGCCGTTTAAAGATGCCGACGGTACTGCGCTGGACCAGGGAATCGCTCTGTGGTTTCCCGGCCCTAACTCGTTTACCGGCGAGGACGTACTGGAGTTACAGGGACACGGCGGCCCGGTCATTCTCGATTTGCTGTTAAAACGTATTCTGACGCTGCCAGGTCTGCGTATTGCCCGTCCCGGCGAGTTCTCTGAGCGCGCGTTTCTCAACGATAAGCTCGACTTAGCCCAGGCGGAGGCGATTGCCGACCTGATTGACGCCAGCTCTGAGCAGGCGGCACGCTCGGCGTTGAACTCGTTGCAGGGGGCGTTTTCCGCCCGCGTGAACCATCTGGTGGAAGCACTCACTCACCTGCGCATCTACGTTGAAGCGGCCATCGACTTTCCGGATGAAGAGATCGACTTCCTGTCCGATGGAAAAATCGAAGCGCAGTTGAATGGCGTGATTGCCGACCTCGACGCCGTTCGTGCTGAAGCGCGTCAGGGGAGCCTGCTGCGTGAAGGGATGAAGGTGGTCATTGCCGGACGCCCAAACGCCGGAAAATCGAGCCTCCTGAACGCGCTGGCGGGCCGTGAAGCCGCCATTGTCACCGACATCGCCGGTACCACGCGCGACGTGCTGCGTGA
Organism: Citrobacter amalonaticus Y19; assembly: GCF_000981805.1. Taxonomy (NCBI): domain Bacteria; kingdom Pseudomonadati; phylum Pseudomonadota; class Gammaproteobacteria; order Enterobacterales; family Enterobacteriaceae; genus Citrobacter; species Citrobacter amalonaticus. The sequence continues at coordinate 4,384,701 of NZ_CP011132.1, forward strand.
ACACATCCATATCGACGGCATGCCACTGCACATTATCGACACCGCCGGTCTGCGCGAAGCCAGTGACGAGGTGGAACGTATCGGTATTGAGCGTGCCTGGCAGGAAATTGAGCAGGCGGATCGCGTGCTGTTTATGGTAGATGGTACCACCACGGATGCCGTTGACCCGGCTGATATCTGGCCGGACTTCATCGCCCGCTTACCGTCAAAGCTGCCGATTACCGTGGTGCGTAACAAAGCGGATATCACCGGCGAGCCGCTGGGTATCAGCGAGGTGAGTGGTCACTCACTGGTTCGCCTTTCGGCACGCACCGGTGAAGGCGTGGACGTACTGCGCAACCATCTCAAACAGAGCATGGGTTTCGATACCAATATGGAAGGCGGCTTCCTGGCCCGCCGTCGTCACCTGCAGGCGCTGGCCGAAGCCGCTGAGCATCTCCAGCAGGGCAAGGCTCAACTGCTGGGCGCGTGGGCGGGTGAACTACTGGCTGAAGAGCTACGTCTGGCGCAGCAAAGCTTAAGCGAGATAACCGGGGAGTTTACCTCCGACGATCTGCTGGGACGGATTTTCTCCAGCTTCTGTATTGGTAAGTAATCCCGTAGCCCCGAATGACACAACGGTTAATTCGGGGCTTGATCGTTTTATAAGAGGATCTCTTTTTATGGAACATAAACGTTTACTTGACTGCACGGCGTCAGATTTCGCATGCATGGACAAAACCGCGCTGCTGTATGCAATCCGCGCCAGCGAAGGGCGTATCCTGGTCAGTGAAACCATCGCCATTACCCAACCGCTGCTCAATAACGTCACCAATGCCGAACTTGCCGCATCGCAGGGGGCGGACATTCTGCTGATCAACATGTTCGATAGCGAAGCCCCGCTGATCCAGGGAATGCCTGCCGGTACTGCACCGGATCAGACGTTGCATGAACTGCAGCGCTTGACGGGGCGCATCATTGGCGTCAACCTGGAGGCCGTCGATCCTGAATTTGCTATTGCGCATGATGACATCTGGAAGATGAAGCCAGGCCGTGCCGCAACCGCAGAGAATGCCCGTAAACTGGTCGCGATGGGGGCGAAGATCCTGGTACTGACGGGAAACCCGAATAACGGCGTCAGTAATCAGTCTCTGGGGAAAGCTGTGAAAGCGATCCGCGAAGCCGTGGGTGACAGCGCCATTATCATCACCGGTAAAATGCACGGCGCAGGCATCGTGCGGGAGAGCGGCAGCGCGATTATCAGCGAAAGCGACGTTGCCGCGTTTGCGGAGCAGGGCGCGGATATCGTGCTCATTCCGGCGCCGGGAACCGTGCCCGGTATGAGCCAGCAAAAGGTAGAGTCGCTGATCGCGTGTGCGCACGCGCACGGTGCGCTGGCAATGACGGCAATCGGCACCTCTCAGGAGGGCGCAGACGTCAGTACAATTCGCCAGATAGCCCTGATGAGTAAAATGGCGGGGGCGGATCTCCATCATATTGGCGATACCGGCTATATGGGAATGGCATTACCAGAAAATATCCTGGCCTATAGCGTGGCGATTCGCGGCGTCAGACATACCTATACGCGTATCGCGCGTTCGGTAAATCGTTAACGTGATATTGTTATTACGATTTTATTGAATGATCCTTAATTAATTCAATTTAAATTTAACTGTGATTTTTATCACAGTTAAATTATTCTCTCATAGACAAATATTTTCATTACCATAATGTAGCATGGTGTCTAAAGAGGATAACTCAATCATGATTATCTTAAATTCATACATCACTTCAAAATGGTTTAATATTGACAATAAAATTGTCAATCATCATCCTTAATTCTCCCTGCCCTTATTTTGCCATAGCATAGACTACTTGTAGTCTGTTCATTTGGCACATCTCAAACATAGCTCAATTCCTCATTGTGGTTGCATATCGCAACGCCACGTATGCCTGTTCGTTTTTTAAAACGAAAAGACAGTCATGGTCAAAATAAATGTGGGATGAACTATGTCGGGTATATATATGCCTGCGTGTGGACGTATTGCGTCTATACCGTCAAATAAATTAAAGGATTATGTCATGGATAACTTTAAACATTTACCAGAACCCTTCCGTATTCGTGTTATTGAACCGGTAAAACGTACAACCAGAGATCATCGGGATAACGCAATCATTAAATCAGGGATGAACCCTTTTCTGCTGGATAGTGAAGACGTCTTCATTGACCTGCTGACCGACAGTGGTACTGGCGCAGTAACACAGAACATGCAAGCTGCCATGCTGCGTGGAGATGAAGCTTATAGCGGCAGCCGCAGTTATTATGCGTTATCTGAAGCAGTAAATAATATCTTCGGCTATCAATATACCATTCCAACGCACCAGGGCCGCGGTGCAGAACAAATTTATATTCCCGTTCTAATCAAAAAGCGTGAACAGGAAAAAGGGTTAGACAGAAGTAAGATGGCGGTTTTCTCCAACTACTTCTTCGATACCACCCAGGGACACAGCCAAATCAACGGTTGTGCCGTGCGTAACGTGTATATCAAAGAGGCATTTGATACCGGTGTTCGTTACGACTTTAAGGGAAATTTTGATCTCGACGGATTAGAGCGCGGCATTCAGGAAGTCGGCGCAAACAACGTACCGTATATTGTCGCGACCATTACAAGTAACTCTGCAGGTGGGCAACCGGTTTCATTAGCCAACCTGAAGGCCATGTATCACATCGCCAAAAAATATGACATTCCGGTGGTAATGGACTCCGCACGTTTTGCCGAGAATGCTTATTTTATCCAGAAACGCGAAGCAGAATATCGGGACTGGAGCATCGAAGAAATTACCCGCGAGACCTACAAATATGCCGATATGCTGGCAATGTCCGCGAAAAAAGATGCGATGGTGCCAATGGGCGGTTTACTGTGCGTGAAAGACGACAGCTATTTTGACGTCTATACCGAGTGCCGAACCCTGTGCGTCGTCCAGGAAGGCTTCCCGACTTACGGTGGTCTGGAAGGTGGGGCAATGGAGCGCCTTGCGGTGGGTCTGGTGGATGGCATGAACCAGGACTGGCTGGCCTATCGTATTACGCAGGTGCAATACTTAGTTGATGGCCTTGAAGCGATTGGCGTCACTTGCCAACAGGCTGGTGGCCATGCGGCATTTGTGGATGCGGGTAAATTATTACCGCACATTCCGGCAGAGCAGTTCCCGGCTCAGGCTCTCGCCTGCGAACTTTATAGAGTAGCCGGCATCCGGGCCGTTGAGATCGGGTCATTCTTATTAGGCAGAGATCCTAAAACCGGTAAGCAACTGCCTTGTCCGGCTGAACTCCTGCGTTTAACCATCCCAAGGGCGACATATACCCAATCTCATATGGACTTCATTATCGAAGCCTTTGAGCATGTCAAAGAAAATGCAGTAAATATTAAAGGGCTAACCTTTACCTACGAGCCTAAAGTATTACGTCACTTCACCGCTAAACTGAAAGAAGTTTAATTATAAATATCATGGGTGGTTATATGATAATAACCACCCCAGCGATAAATCCACTTCCTTTACATTGTTGCACAATTAAAATGTTATAGGCTCACTATAATTAATGAGGCATCATGGAAGAAAATTCGAATGCTAAACACTCCTCCTTTTGGGGGATTATGGTCATAGCCGGTACGGTAATTGGCGGGGGGATGTTTGCTCTACCTGTTGATTTGTCCGGTGCATGGTTTTTCTGGGGGGCGTTTATCTTAATAATCGCCTGGTTTTCAATGTTGCATTCTGGACTGTTATTATTAGAGGCAAATTTAAATTACCCCGTCGGATCCAGTTTCAATACCATCACTAAAGATCTTATTGGTAACAAATGGAACATTGTGAGTGGATTTACGGTCGCTTTTGTTCTCTACATTCTCACTTACGCCTATATTTCTGCAAATGGTGCCATCATTAGCGAAACGATCTCAATGAATATGGGGTATCGCGTTAACCCCAGGATTGTCGGAATCTGCACCGCTATTTTTGTCGCCAGCGTGCTGTGGATCAGTTCACTGGCAGCCAGTCGAATTACCTCCCTGTTCCTGGGGATTAAAATCATCTCTTTCATTATCGTTTTTGGATCGTTTTTCTTCCAGGTCGATTTTTCTATATTGCGGGATACCGTAGGCCAGGCTCAAAACGGTGCGTCCTACTTCCCCTATATTTTTATGGCGCTACCGGTATGCCTGGCATCATTTGGCTTTCACGGAAACATTCCCAGCCTGATCATCTGCTATGGCAAGAGAAAGGATAAATTAATAAAAAGCATTGTCTTTGGTTCACTGCTGGCGTTGGTGATTTATCTGTTCTGGCTGTATTGCACCATGGGTAACATTTCGCGGGAAAGTTTCAGTGAAATCATCGCCTCAGGCGGTAATGTTGATTCATTAGTAAAATCATTCCTCGGTACCAGACAAAGCGGAATGATCGAATTTTGTCTGCTGGTTTTTTCAAACCTGGCTGTTGCCAGTTCCTTTTTTGGCGTAACCCTGGGGCTATTTGACTATCTTGCGGATCTGTTCAAATTCGACAACTCATCGGTGGGGCGTTTTAAAACCGTCCTGTTAACCTTCCTGCCTCCGGCGCTTTTATACTTAATCTTCCCGAACGGTTTTATCTATGGCATCGGTGGCGCAGGACTGTGCGCAACAATATGGGCCGTGATTATCCCTGCAGTACTGGCTCTGAAAGCCCGGAAGAAATTCCCCAATAAAATGTTTACCGTCTGGGGCGGCGTCATCATTCCGGCCATCGTGATCCTGTTCGGCGTAGCGGTCATTGTTTGCTGGTTCGGCAACGTCTTCAACCTGTTACCCCGATTCAGTTAGGTTGCTGTCTCACCTGACTGACATGCCGCCTCGCTCAGGGCGGCATCTCCCTGTTGATGGCCGCGCAGCCTGCTGGCCCCCCTCCCACACGACCGTCATCGCTATAACCCGATAACAGCGACCACCAAGTCCCTGCATAGCGACCTGCCCTGACGCAAAAACCGCCAATATGCGCCAGGAAATGTAAATGCGCGTAAGGGAGGCTGATTCAGTCGCACTTTTTGGCGATTTACTCTGTCTATAAACTGAGTAAATGTTACCCTTGATATTATCAACGACCATTAATCATGGAGAGAAAAATGGCGACCCATTTTGCCAGAGGGATCCTGACGGAGGGACACCTGATTTCGATGCGCCTTCCGTCATCCTGCCATCATGAAGCACGAAGACTACCAACACATCGCCAGACCCGTTTTCTGGCATCCCGAGGGCTTCTTGCCGAGCTGATGTTCATGCTGTATGGCACGCTCGAGTTACCGGAAATCGTATACAAAGCCAAAGGAAAACCGGCGTTTCGCGATAAAAATTTGCCCAGTTTTTCCATCGCCTATGCCGGCAATATGGTCGGCGTGACGCTGACAACCGAAGGGGAATGTGGACTGGATATGGAACTCCAGCGCGCTACCCGAGGGTTTATCAGCCCCCATTCTGTCGAGGTCCCGGCCTTTTCCAGCATCGAAAGTCTGTGGATCAGCAAGCAAAACGATCCGGACGAAGCGCGTGCACAGATGGTTACTTTACGTCAGAGCGTCCTGAAACTGATGGGGGACGTCCGTAATGACGATCCGCGTGAACTACAGCTACTGCCGGGGGCCGGGCGTCTGAAATGTGCGCATGTTGCCCAGATTGAAGCCATCTGCGATGCCGAAGACCTGCTGGTGTGGTCGGTTGCGGTTACGCCAGCCATTGATAAACTTCAGCTTTGGGAGTTTGATGGTAAGCAGGGCTGGAAAAGCCTGTCTGATATCCAGACCCGCGCGAATGCGCCAACGGGTCGTCTGATGCGATTCGCGCAATTATCTGCCGCCACGTCTTATACGCATAACTGATGGAGTTACCATGTCTGAAACGTTGAATGTTGTTACGTTACTGGGAAGCCTGCGCAAAGGTTCGTTTAACGGTATGGTTGCCCATACGCTGCCGAAAATCGCCCCGGCGGGTATGGAAGTGAGTGCGTTACCGTCTATCGGTGATATCCCGCTATACGATGCCGATGTGCAACAGGAAGAAGGTTTTCCGGCAAGCGTCGAAGCGCTGGCTGACCAAATTCGCAAAGCCGACGGCGTGGTTATCGTTACGCCGGAATATAACTACTCTGTACCGGGTGGCCTGAAGAACGCTATCGACTGGCTGTCACGCCTGCCCGATCAGCCGCTTTCTGGTAAACCAGTGCTTATCCAGACCAGTTCGATGGGGGCAATTGGCGGTGCACGCTGCCAGTATCATCTGCGCCAGATCCTGGTCTTCCTGGATGCGATGGTGATGAACAAGCCGGAATTTATGGGCGGTGTGATTCAGAACAAAGTCGACCCACAGACGGGTGAAGTGATCGATCAGAGTACACTGGACCATCTGACTGGCCAGCTCACTGCATTTGGCGACTATATCCAGCGGGTTAAAGCCTGATAAAAAGCCCGGTGGCGCTTGCGCTTACCGGGCCTACACGCTTCTGTAGGTCAGGTAAGCGAAGCGCCACCTGACACCACAAACCGCACCTTAGTGCGCGTCGATAAACACAATCTTCAGCACAAACAGCAGCGCCACAACCACCACGCACGGGCTCAGATCACGCAAACGACCGGTACCGATCTTCATCACGCAGTAAGAGATAAAGCCCAGTGCGATCCCTTCGGTAATCGAGAAGCTGAATGGCATCATCACGGCAGTGATAAACGCCGGCACGGATTCGGTGAGATCTTCCCACTTCACGCGCGCCAGGCTGGAGGTCATTAACACGCCGACGTAGATCAGCGCACCCGCAGCCGCATAGCCCGGCACCATCCCCGCCAGCGGCGACAGGAAGATAACTAACAGGAACAACAGACCCACAACCACAGCAGTCAGGCCAGTGCGCCCACCGACGGAAACACCGGAAGAGGACTCGATATAAGCGGTAACGGAAGAAGTACCAATAAATGCTCCGGTCACAGAAGAGACGCTATCGACAAACAGTGCCTGTTTCATGCGCGGGAATTTCCCTTTCTCATCCGCCAGACCGGCTTTATCCGTCACGCCGATCAGTGTTCCGGAGGAGTCAAACAGGTTAACCAGCATGAAGGAGAAAATCACCCCGGCCAGACCGATGTTAAACGAGCCCGCCAGATCGACATGCCCAATCACCGACGTGACACTCGGCGGCGCAGAGACAATACCGTTATAGTGCACATCACCCAGCATCCAGCCCAACAGCGTGGTGACGATGATGGACACCAGCACGGCGGCGTGAATGTTACGTGACGCCAGGATAGCGATGATGAAGAAACCGAGTACGCCCAGCAGGACGCTGTGGGAGGTCAGATTACCGATGCTGACCAGCGTTTCAGGGTTCGCGACAATCACGCCCGCGTTTTTCAGACCCATCATGCCGATGAATAAACCGATACCACTGGTGATCCCCACGCGCAGACTGACCGGGATATTGGCAATCATCCAGTAACGCACGCGGAAGATAGTCAGCAGCAGCAGACCGACGGCACCCCAGAAAATCGCCCCCATACCGACCTGCCACGACAGGCCCATCGCGCCGACCACAACGAAGGCAAAGAACGCATTCAGCCCCATCGCAGGCGCCAGCGCTACCGGCAGGTTAGCAAACAGCCCCATCAGAATGCTGCCAAACGCAGCAATCAGGCAGGTGGTCACGAAGACGGCGCTGGTATCCATGCCAGCAACGCCCAGAATTTGCGGGTTAACAAAAACGATGTAAACCATCGTCAGGAAGGTGGTAAAACCGGCTATCACTTCGGTTCGTGCCGTTGTGCCATGCTCGCGCAGTTTAAACACGCGTTCCAGCATCCCCTGACCAGACGTCTGGGTTGTGTGTTGTTGACTCATTATCAATTTCCAAACAAGGAGGGAAAATTCGTCGCTATCCTATACCAAAATGCGACAATAGGGGGTGATTGTGAGATGTTTTTTTCATTGCATTTGCTTATACGGCAACGATTGCGTTGCACAATCAGGCAGTACGTAAACGTTAAACTAGTGAAAAGGGAAAGGCATGTCCGGAATTGAAGCGGTATTTTTCGACTGTGACGGTACGCTGGTCGACAGTGAAGTGATCTGTTCCCGCGCGTATGTCGCAATGTTCCAGGAATTCGGTATCACCCTCGATCTCGAAGACACTTTTAAACGCTTTAAGGGCGTAAAACTCTACGAAATCATTGATATCATTAATGAGGAGCATGGGGTGACGTTGGCTAAAGCCGACTTAGAACCCGTCTACCGCGCCGAGGTCGCACGCCTGTTCGACTCGGAGCTGGAAGTGATCCCTGGTGCGAATACTCTGCTGGACAGCATGACGGTGCCGATGTGCGTGGTCTCTAACGGTCCGGTCAGCAAAATGCAGCACTCGCTGGGTAAACTGGGCATGCTGCACCATTTCCCGGACAAACTGTACAGCGGTTACGATATTCAACGCTGGAAGCCCGATCCGGCGCTGATGTTCCACGCGGCAAAAGCCATGAACGTTAACGCACAGAACTGCATTCTGGTCGATGACTCTTCTGCGGGCGCACAGTCGGGAATTGATGCCGGAATGGAAGTGTTCTATTTCTGCGCCGATCCGCATAACAAACCGATCGATCATCCGAAAGTAACGACCTTTACCCGCCAGGCGGAGTTGCCGGAGCTGTGGAAGGCGCGCGGGTGGAATATTACGCGATAATAAAAAAGCCGGATGGCGCTCGCGCTTATCCGGCCTACAGGATTTATGGTTTGTAGGGCGGGTAAGCGAAGCGCCACCCGCCAAAAAATCACTCTTTCGGATCTTTACCCGCCAGCAGCTTATCCAGCTCATCGCCGCCCACGTGGCGGAAATCCTGGCCCTTCACGAAGTAGAAGATGTATTCGCAGATATTCTGGCAGCGATCGCCAATACGCTCGATCGAGCGCGCACAGAATAACGCGGTCAGCACGCTGGGAATCGTACGCGAATCTTCCATCATGTAGGTCATCAGTTGACGCACGATCCCTTCGTATTCCTGGTCAACTTTCTTGTCTTCACGGTAGATACGTACCGCTTCGTCCAGATCCATACGCGCAAACGCATCCAGAACATCGTGGAGCATCTGCACCGTATGACGGCCCAAGGATTCCAGGCTCACCAACAGCGGCTGATGCTGCTGGGAGAATTTCTCCAGTGCAGTACGGCAGATTTTATCCGCCACGTCGCCAATACGTTCCAGCTCGGCGATGGTTTTAATGATTGCCATCACCAGACGCAGGTCGCTCGCCGTGGGCTGGCGCTTGGCGATGATGCGAACACAAGCTTCATCGATCGCCACTTCCATCATGTTGACGTGCTTATCGCCATCAACCACGCGTTTCGCCAGCTCGCTGTCCTGATTGTGCATCGCGGTGATGGCATCAGAAAGCTGCTGCTCAACCATGCCGCCCATCGTCATTACCTGAGTGCGGATGCTTTCCAGTTCGGCGTTGAACTGACCGGAAATGTGTTTATTAAGGTTTAAATTGTCCATCATTTCTCCAGATGCCCGGGCATATCAACCGTAGCGGCCAGTAATGTAATCTTCGGTTTGTTTCTTCGCGGGCCTGGTGAACAGAGAATCTGTATCACTAAACTCAATCAACTCGCCCAGGTACATAAACGCCGTATGGTCGGAGCAACGCGCAGCCTGCTGCATGTTGTGGGTCACGATCACCACGGTGTAATCTTGTTTCAGCTCCGTGATCAGCTCTTCGATACGACCGGTTGAGATCGGATCCAGCGCTGAACATGGCTCATCCAGCAGCAACACTTCCGGGCGAATAGCGATACCCCTCGCGATGCACAGACGCTGCTGCTGACCACCGGAGAGAGAGTACCCGCTCTGGTGCAATTTATCTTTGGTTTCGTTCCACAATGCGGCCTTGGTCAACGCCCACTGCACGCGCTCGTCCATATCCGCACGGGACAATTTCTCAAACAGACGCACGCCAAAGGCGATGTTGTCGTAGATAGACATCGGGAACGGCGTCGGCTTCTGGAACACCATCCCTACTTTGGCACGCAGCAGAGCGATATCCTGGGTGTTGGTGAGAATATTGTCACCATCCAGCAGGATTTCACCTTCCGCACGCTGTTCCGGGTACAGTTCAAACATCTTGTTGAACGTACGCAGCAGCGTCGATTTACCGCAGCCAGAGGGCCCGATAAACGCCGTCACCTGATTCTTCGCGATATCCAGGTTGATGTTCTTCAGGGCATGGAATTTGCCGTAGTAGAAGTTCAAATCACGAACCTGAATCTTACCCGGAGCAGTATCAACCATACTCATTTCAATCTCTTCCTTATTCATCATGCCTGATGGCGCTGCGCTTATCAGGCCTACGAAGATGTAGGCCGGATAAGGCATTTGTGCCGCCATCCGGCAGTTTTTAGCCGTGTTTACTCTTGGCGAAAATAACACGTGCCAGAATGTTCAGCAGCAGAACGCACAGCGTGATGATCAGCACCCCGGCCCACGCCAGTTGCTGCCATTCAGCAAACGGGCTCATCGCAAATTTAAAGATGGTGACCGGCAGGTTGGCGATCGGCTGCATCATGTCGGTACTCCAGAACTGGTTGGAGAGCGCGGTAAACAGCAGCGGGGCGGTTTCACCCGCAATACGCGCAATCGCCAGCAGGATACCGGTCATGATCCCGGAAACAGACGCTTTCAACGTAATCGCGGAGATCATTTTCCATTTCGGCGTCCCCAGCGCATAAGCCGCTTCACGCAGGCTGTCTGGCACCAGTTTCAACATGTTCTCGGTGGTTCGAATCACGATAGGCACCTGCAGCAGCGCCAGCGCTATAACGCCCGCCCAGCCGGAGAAGTGCTCCATCTGCGCCACCACGATGGTGTACACGAACAGACCGACCACAATAGACGGGGCGGAAAGCAGAATGTCGTTGATGAAACGAATCACTTCCGCCAACCAGGATTTACGACCATATTCCGCCAGATAAATCCCGGCCATGATGCCCAACGGTGTACCAAACACGGTCGCCCAGAGGATCAACAGACCACTACCCGCCAGGGCATTCGCCAGACCGCCACCCGCCGTGTTCGGCGGCGGCGTCATTTCGGTGAACAGTGCCAGTGACATCCCGTCGATACCGCGGGTGATCGTGGACATCAGGATCCAGACGAGCCAGAACAGGCCAAACACCATCGTCGCCATTGAGAGCGTCAGCGCGATGCGGTTTTTCATCCGGCGACGCGCCTGCATTTTGCGGCGGGATTCCGCCAGCTCTGCGGTGGTTTGCATTTCAAGCGTAGCCATTAGCGTGCCCCCTCGTTCTTCGCAAGGCGCAAAATCATAAACTTAGACGCTGCCAGCACGATGAAGGTAATCACAAACAGAATCAGACCCAGCTCCATCAACGCTGCAACATGCAAGCCAGATTCCGCTTCCGCAAATTCATTCGCCAGCGCCGAGGTGATGCTGTTGCCTGGCATATACAGCGACGCGCTGTCGAGCTGGTAGGTGTTACCGATGATAAAGGTAACCGCCATCGTTTCGCCCAGCGCACGTCCCAGACCCAGCATGATGCCGCCAATCACCCCATTTTTGGTGAACGGCAACACGATGCGCCAGATGACTTCCCAGGTGGTGCAGCCGATACCGTAGGCAGACTCTTTCATCATCACCGGCGTTTGTTCGAACACATCACGCATTACCGCCGCAATGTAGGGGATTATCATGATGGCGAGGATCACACCAGCCGCCAGAATACCGATACCAAACGCCGGGCCGGAGAACAGCGCGCCAACAAACGGAATGTTGGAAAGGATATTGCCGACCGGTTCCTGGAAATAAGTGGCAAACAGCGGAGCAAAGATAAACAGGCCCCACATGCCGTATACGATACTCGGGATAGCCGCCAGCAGTTCAATCGCGATACCCAGCGGGCGACGCAGCCAGCCAGGCGCAAGTTCAGTCAGAAACAAGGCAATGCCGAAGCTCACCGGAACGGCGATCAGCAGTGCGATAAAGGAGGTGACCAGCGTACCGTAGATCGGTACCAGCGCACCGTAGATGTCGTTTGGCGCGTCCCATTCTTTGGTCCACAGGAAGGAGAAACCAAATTTCTCCATGCTGGGCCAGGAGGAGATGATCAGAGAGACAATAATGCCACCCAACATCAATAGCACAATCAGCGCAGCCAGTTTTACCAGCGCGCTGAAGATTTTGTCACCCTTTTTACCCGGTGGGTTAAAAGCAGGCTTGGTTGCAGCCATAAATCACTCTTTCCATTAAACGCGTTTACGAAGTTGCCCTGGCCGGATGGCGCTACGCTTATCCGGCCTACAAAGCGGGCCTACATTCACAACTGTAGGGCGGATAAGCGTAGCGCCATCCGCCAATTCGTCAAAGATATTCTGTTAGTACAGCGCTTTACCGCTGCTATCCTTAACATTGGTCTTCCATGCCGCACGGATCTGCTCAACCACGCTATCCGGCAGGCTGGCGTAATCCAGGTCATTCGCCTGTTTGCCGCCATTTTTGTATGCCCAGTCGAAGAATTTCAGCACTTCAGCACCCTGCTCAGGTTTCTTCTGCTCTTTGTGAACCAGGATGAAAGTGGTGGAAGTAATTGGCCACGCATCGTCACCTTTCTGGTTCGTCAGATCCTGCGCGAAGGATTTGCTCCAGTCAGCGCCTTTTGCAGCGTTGGCGAAGTTCTCTTCGGTCGGACTAACCGGTTTACCGTCAGCAGAAATCAGCTTGGTGTATGCCAGGTTGTTCTGCTTAGCATAAGCGTATTCAACGTAGCCAATGGAGCCCGGCAGACGCTGTACGAACGCGGCGATACCGTCGTTACCTTTACCGCCGAGACCGGTTGGCCAGTTAACGGTAGAGCCTGCGCCCACTTTAGTTTTCCACTCTTCGTTTACTTTTGCCAGGTAACTGGTGAAGACGAAGGAGGTACCGGAACCATCAGCACGACGCACGACGGCGATGTTCTGAGAAGGCAGTTTCACGCCCGGGTTCAGTTTGGTGATAGCTTCATCATCCCACTTCTTGATTTTACCCAGGTAGATGTCACCCAGCGTTTTACCATCCAGCACCAGTTCGCCAGACTTCAGACCCGGGATATTCACCGCCAGCACCACGCCGCCAATGACGGTCGGGAACTGGAACAGGCCTTCCTGATTCAGTTTTTCGTCAGACAGCGGCGCATCAGAGGCACCGAAATCAACGGTATTCGCTGTAATTTGTTTAACACCACCGGAGGAGCCGATACCCTGGTAGTTAACTTTACTACCGGTCTCTTTCTGATAAGTATCAGCCCATTTGGCATACACCGGCGCAGGAAAAGTTGCACCTGCACCCGTCAGACTTGCTGCTGCTAACGCAGAGAAAGCGCTCATAGATAAGGTCGCGGCGACAACAGTTGCGACAGTGGTACGCATAACTTTCATAATGTCTCCTGCAAGATTTTCGTAAATCATTGTTAAGTGGCTACGATGAGCAAAATAGGACAAACAGGTGACAGTAAAATGTATGAAATATGACAGTTTTATGACAATGAAAATTTACGTTAAATATAAATCATTTTTTTACTGTTTATCATGAAGTTAACTAACAATATGACAATAGCTTTTCAGAAAAATTTTCTTTCTGTGACACTGAAAAAAGTAGCTGAAGATGACGATTTGTCACATTAAAACGGCGGGAGAATTGATTAAAAACAGCGCAGGCGCGAAAAAAATGCCCCGCTTTCGCAGGGCATGAGTGTTTTACTCGACGGTAACCGATTTAGCCAGGTTACGCGGCTGATCCACGTCGGTGCCTTTAATCAGCGCCACGTGATAGGCCAGCAGCTGTAGCGGCACGGTGTAGAAGATTGGCGCAATCACCTCTTCCACATGCGGCATCTCAATGATGTGCATATTGTCGCTGCTGACAAAACCGGCGTCCTGATCGGCGAAGACATACAGCTGACCGCCGCGGGCGCGCACTTCTTCGATGTTGGACTTCAGTTTTTCCAGCAGTTCATTGTTTGGCGCCACAACGATAACCGGCATATCGGCATCAATCAGCGCCAGCGGGCCGTGTTTCAGCTCACCTGCCGCATAGGCTTCTGCGTGGATATAGGAGATCTCTTTCAGCTTCAGCGCGCCTTCCAGCGCGATCGGATACTGATCGCCACGGCCCAGGAACAGAGCGTGATGTTTGTCGGAGAAATCTTCAGCCAACGCTTCAATGCGTTTGTCCTGAGAGAGCATTTGCTCGATGCGGCTCGGCAGCGCCTGCAGGCCATGAACGATGTCATGCTCAATGGACGCATCCAGACCTTTCAGACGCGCCAGTTTTGCCACCAGCATCAGCAGAACGGTCAACTGGGTAGTAAACGCTTTCGTCGAGGCCACGCCGATTTCCGTGCCGGCATTGGTCATCATCGCCAGATCCGATTCACGCACCAGAGAAGAGCCCGGAACGTTACAGATGGCGAGAGAGCCCAGATAGCCCAGCTCTTTCGACAAACGCAGGCCAGCCAGCGTATCTGCCGTTTCGCCAGACTGAGACAGGGTGATCATCAGGCTGTTACGACGTACTGCTGATTTACGGTAGCGGAATTCGGAGGCGATTTCGACGTCGCACGGAATGCCAGCCAGAGATTCAAACCAGTAGCGAGAAACCATCCCGGAATTGTAGGACGTCCCACACGCGATAATCTGGATATGTTCAACCTGAGACAACAGTTCGTTGGCCTTTGGTCCGAGTTCGCTTAAATCCACTTCGCCGTGGCTAATGCGCCCGGTCAGGGTGTTTTTAATCGCGTTCGGCTGTTCGTAGATCTCTTTCTGCATATAGTGGCGATAGATACCTTTATCACCGGCGTCATATTGCAGATTAGATTCGATGTCCTGACGTTTCACGTCCGCGCCATTTTTATCAAAAATCGCAACGGAACGACGGGTCACTTCCGCAATATCGCCTTCTTCCAGGAAGATAAAGCGACGGGTCACCGGCAGCAGCGCCAGCTGATCGGAAGCGATAAAGTTTTCGCCCATCCCCAGACCGATAACCAGCGGGCTACCCGAACGCGCAGCCAGCAGCGTATCCGGATGACGGGTATCCATGATCACCGTACCGTACGCCCCGCGCAGTTGTGGGATGGTGCGCAGCACTGCATCACGCAGCGTACCGCCCTGTTCCAGCTCCCAGTGCACTAAGTGAGCAATCACTTCGGTGTCGGTTTCTGAAACGAAGGTATAGCCGCGCGCTTTCAGTTCTTCACGCAGCGGTTCATGGTTTTCGATGATGCCGTTATGCACCACCACAATGTGCTCAGAAACATGCGGATGCGCGTTTGCTTCCGAAGGTTCGCCATGCGTAGCCCAACGGGTGTGAGCAATACCGGTGCCGCCGTGCAGCGGATGTTCTTCCGCAGCCTGAGACAGCATCTGTACTTTACCCAGACGACGCAGACGGGTCATATGACCTTCTGCATCCACCACGGCCAGACCAGCAGAGTCGTAACCGCGGTATTCCAGACGACGTAAACCTTCAAGAAGGATTTCAGCTACATCACGTTGCGCGATAGCGCCAACAATTCCACACATAGTTTTTTATTCCGAATCAAGGCATTATGCCTGTCGTTGTCTTTCGACCTGTATGCCCGACTTTTCGGGCGCCCCGAGCCTTGTAGAGAGTGGGGTTATTTTTATAGGTACTGCTTTTGGGCGGGAGGTATATTTTTACCTCCTCAGCCGAGTTAGCCTGATGGCGGCTACGCCTTATCAGGCCTACAAAAACGTAGGGCGGGTAAACGAAGCGCACCCGCCAGGTTGTTACTTTTTCTTCACCGGACGTTTCCAGCCCTGCTTATGCACCTGCGGTACACGGCTGATGACCAGTTCATTATCCGCGATGTCACGAGTGACGGTGGTCCCCGCCGCAATGGTCGCCCCGTTACCTACGGTCACCGGCGCCACCAGTTGGGTATCGGATCCGACAAACACATCGTCACCAATGATGGTTTTAAACTTATTCGCGCCATCGTAGTTACAGGTGATCGTACCCGCACCAATATTCACGTTATCGCCAATTTCCGCATCGCCCAGATAGCTCAGATGACCCGCTTTTGAGCCTTTACCGAGACGCGCTTTTTTCATCTCGACGAAGTTGCCCACGTGAGCGCCTTCCATCAGTTCCGCACCAGGACGCAGACGCGCGAACGGTCCGATAGTGCAGGCTGCTTCAAGACTGGCATCTTCCACCACGCTGTATGGACTGATTTCACAGTCATCGCCAATGACGCTGTTCTTAATGACGCAACCCGCGCCAATCTTCACGCGATGGCCAAGGCGGACGTGACCTTCGATGATAACGTTAGTATCAATTTCGACATCTCGCCCGTGAATGAGCGTACCGCGCAGGTCAAAACGCGCCGGATCGCGCAGCATCACACCAGCCAGCAGCAGTTTTTCTGCCTGCTCGGACTGGTAAACACGTTCCAGACGGGAAAGTTGCAGGCGGTTATTTACGCCTTCGACTTCACTCAGACGATCGGGATGAACGGCTGCGATTTCGCGGCCTTCCTGATAAGCCAGCGCAATGATATCGGTGATGTAGTATTCACCCTGCGCATTATTATTGGTCAGTTTAGACAGCCAGCGCTTCATGTCCGCGCCGTTTGCAATCAGTATCCCGGTATTGATTTCCTGGATCTGACGCTGTTCGTCATTGGCATCTTTATGCTCAACGATGCCGGTCACTTTGCCGTTCTCACGCGTGATACGACCATAGCCGCTCGGATCGTCCAGCTTCACGGTTAGCAAGCCAATGCCGCCATGCGGTTTAGCATCGCGCAAACGCTGTAAGGTTTCAATTGAGATCAGCGGGACATCGCCGTAGAGCATTAAAATGTCTTCATCATCGCCAAAGAAAGGCGCTGCCTGCTGCATAGCATGGCCGGTGCCCAACTGCTCGGCCTGCAACACCCAGTTCAGGTTGTCTTCTTTCAGGCTTTTTTTAAGCAAGTCGCCGCCGTGGCCATAAACCAGATGAACCTGAGATGAACCTAATTCATTAGCAACATCAATAACATGCTGAACCATCGATTTCCCGGCAAGGGTGTGCAGCACTTTTGGAAGATCGGAATACATACGAGTGCCTTTGCCTGCGGCAAGGATCACTACGCTCATCGCTTTATTCAACATACGCGCCCTGACTGTAATTTGAGAACGAATTTATACCGTTTCACATTGAAAATACTACATTTTTTTCATCGTGAAATGGGCAGAGGATAAAACGCACAATCGCGAGTTTTCCCCAACGGAGATAGAGACATTTTCGTCCATTGCTGCGGCTTTTGTCTTCTGAAAAGTCACCTGATATCGTGATTAACGCGCCAGGCTAATGTTTTTGCTCTTTTTTTGATCCATAAAGAAAGATGACGCAGAGGTACAAAAATGACAGGCAAAAAAAAACCAGCCTGAAATCAGACTGGTTTTTGCTTTTCAACCCGGTGTTACATCGCTTTTTTGGTCAACTCGATAACGCGCAGTTTCGCGATCGCTTTGGCCAGTTCCGCAGATGCCTGAGCGTAATCCACGTCACCATGAGAGCTCTTAATGTGCTCTTCAGCCTTACGTTTCGCTTCCAGGGCTCTCGCTTCATCGAGATCCTGCCCGCGAATCGCGGTATCAGCCAGCACGGTCACGCTGCCAGGTTGCACTTCAAGAATGCCGCCAGACAGGTAGATAAACTCTTCATGACCGAACTGTTTAACGATGCGGATCATACCAGGCTTAATGGCGGTGAGCAGTGGGGCGTGCCCAGGGAAAATCCCCAGTTCACCTTCACTACCCGTTACCTGGATTTTCTCGACCAGACCAGAGAACATTTGTTGCTCTGCGCTGACGACGTCCAGGTGGTAAGTCATTGCCATATCACCCTCCGATTAAGGCGTTAAAGTTTTTTGGCTTTCTCGACAGCTTCTTCGATGGTGCCAACCATATAGAACGCCTGCTCTGGCAGGTGATCGTATTCGCCATCCATGATGCCTTTAAAGCCACGGATAGTATCTTTCAGCGATACGAATTTACCTGGAGAACCGGTAAAGACTTCAGCAACGAAGAACGGCTGGGACAGGAAGCGCTGAATTTTACGTGCGCGTGCTACCACCAGTTTGTCTTCTTCGGACAGTTCGTCCATACCCAGGATCGCGATGATATCTTTCAGTTCCTGGTAACGTTGCAGGATGGACTGAACGCCACGCGCGGTGTCGTAGTGTTCCTGACCAACCACCAGCGGATCCAACTGACGGCTGGTGGAGTCCAGCGGGTCAACGGCCGGGTAGATACCCAGAGAGGCTATCTGACGACTCAGTACCACGGTTGCATCTAAGTGAGCAAAGGTGGTGGCTGGTGACGGGTCAGTCAAGTCATCCGCAGGTACGTATACCGCCTGAACGGAAGTGATAGAACCGGTTTTGGTAGAGGTGATACGTTCCTGCAGAACACCCATCTCTTCCGCCAGGGTCGGCTGATAACCTACCGCTGAAGGCATACGGCCCAGCAGTGCGGAAACTTCCGTACCGGCCAGGGTATAACGATAGATGTTATCGACGAACAGCAGAACGTCACGACCTTCGTCACGGAATTTCTCAGCCATGGTCAGACCGGTCAGCGCTACGCGCAGACGGTTTCCCGGCGGCTCGTTCATCTGACCATAAACCAGGGATACTTTATCCAGAACGTTAGAGTCGGTCATTTCGTGGTAAAAGTCGTTACCCTCACGAGTACGCTCACCCACGCCTGCAAACACGGAATAACCGGAGTGCTCGATCGCGATGTTACGGATGAGTTCCATCATGTTTACGGTTTTACCTACACCCGCACCACCGAACAGACCGACTTTACCGCCCTTCGCAAACGGGCAGATCAGGTCCATTACTTTGATGCCGGTTTCCAGCAGTTCCTGAGAGCTGGACAGCTCTTCATAGGAAGGTGCCGCGCGGTGAATCGCCCAACGCTCTTCTTCACCGATATCGCCTTTCATGTCGATCGGCTGACCCAGGACGTTCATGATACGACCCAGAGTTGCTTTACCTACCGGGACTTCGATCGGGTGCTCGAGGTCTTTTACTTCCAGACCACGACGCAGACCGTCGGAAGAACCCATCGCGATGGTACGTACGATACCGCCGCCGAGCTGCTGCTGAACTTCCAGCACCAGGCTCTCACTACCATTCATAACCTCAAGAGCATCGTACACGCGCGGTACGGCATCCTGAGGGAATTCGACGTCAACCACGGCGCCGATTACCTGGACAATTTTTCCAGTAGCCATCTTGAATCCTCTACGAATTAACCTGGTTATACCGCGGATGCACCACCGACGATTTCGGTGAGTTCCTGAGTAATGCTGGCCTGACGAGCTTTGTTGTATACCAACTGCAGCTCTTTAATCAGGCTGCCGCCATTGTCGGTCGCGGCTTTCATCGCCACCATACGTGCGGCCTGCTCGCTGGCCAGGTTTTCTACCACGCCCTGATAAACCTGAGATTCAACGTAACGACGCAGCAGGGTATCCAGCAGCGGTTTCGGATCGGGTTCATACAGGTAATCCCAGGCTTTTTGTTTTAACTCTTCATCTTCTGATGCCGGTAATGGCAGCAGTTGAGTCAGCGTCGGAACCTGAGACATGGTGTTGATAAATTTGTTGCTGACAACGTACAGTCTGTCCAGACGACCTTCATCGTAAGCCTGCAGCATCACTTTAACCGGACCGATCAGTTCGGACAGGGAAGGGTTATCCCCCATACCGGTTACCTGAGCAACCACGTTACCACCAACGGAATTAAAGAAAGACACGCCCTTAGAGCCGATCATTGCGATATCGCACTGAACGCCTTTATCGGACCATGTTTTCATATCCGCCAGCAGTTTTTTGAACAGGTTAATGTTCAAGCCACCGCACAGACCACGGTCAGTCGACACCACCAGGTAGCCCACGCGTTTAACGTCGCGTTCTTCCAGGTACGGGTGCTTATATTCCAGATTACCATTCGCAAGGTGACCAATCACTTTGCGCATGGTCTCTGCATAAGGACGGCTGGCCGCCATGCGATCCTGCGATTTACGCATTTTGGAAGCGGCGACCATCTCCATCGCTTTAGTGATCTTCTGCGTGTTCTGGACGCTTGCGATCTTACTACGTATCTCTTTTGCGCCGGCCATGAGCTTCTCCTCAATGCCTTGCGGCCAGTCCTAAGACAAGCCGCCAGACGTTACCAGGACTGGGTTGCTTTGAAGGAATCGAGGATAGCTTTCAGCTTGCCTTCGATTTCGTCGTTATAGCCACCGGACTGGTTAATCTCTTGCATCAGCGGAGCGTGATCACGGTCGACATAAGCCAGCAGAGCGGCTTCGAAGCTACCGATTTTCGCCAGTTCCACATCTTCGAGGTAACCGCGTTCAGCCGCAAACAGCACCACACCCTGTTGTGCAACAGACATTGGGGCATACTGTTTCTGCTTCAGCAGTTCAGTTACTTTCTGACCGTGGCTCAGCTGCTTACGCGTAGCGTCATCCAGGTCGGAAGCGAACTGAGAGAACGCCGCCAGTTCACGATACTGTGCCAGTGCGGTACGAATACCACCGGACAGTTTCTTGATGATCTTGGTCTGCGCTGCGCCACCTACACGAGATACGGAGATACCCGGGTTAACTGCAGGACGAATACCGGAGTTGAACAGGTTGGTTTCCAGGAAGATCTGACCATCGGTAATAGAAATTACGTTGGTCGGAACGAACGCAGAAACGTCACCCGCCTGGGTTTCGATAATCGGCAGAGCGGTCAGAGAGCCGGTTTTACCTTTCACTTCACCCTTGGTGAATTTCTCAACGTATTCCGCGTTAACGCGGGATGCGCGCTCCAGCAGACGGGAGTGGAGGTAAAATACGTCGCCAGGGAATGCTTCACGTCCTGGCGGACGACGGAGCAGCAGGGAAACCTGACGGTAAGCAACGGCCTGTTTGGACAGATCATCATAAACGATCAGCGCATCTTCACCGCGGTCACGGAAGTATTCACCCATTGCACAACCGGCATATGGCGCCAGGTATTGCAGTGCAGCAGATTCAGACGCGGTCGCCACCACAACGATGGTGTTGGACAGTGCGCCGTGTTCTTCCAGTTTACGTACCACGTTAGAAATGGTGGACGCTTTCTGGCCGATAGCCACGTACACACATTTGATGCCGGAATCACGCTGGTTGATAATCGCATCGACTGCCATCGCGGTTTTACCGGTCTGACGGTCACCGATGATCAGTTCACGCTGACCACGACCGATTGGGATCATGGCATCAACGGATTTATAACCGGTCTGCACCGGCTGATCGACCGACTGACGTTCGATAACGCCCGGTGCGATAACTTCGATTGGCGAGAAGCCATCGTGTTCAACCGGACCTTTACCGTCGATAGGTGCACCCAGGGTGTTCACCACACGACCCAGCAGGCCACGGCCGACCGGAACTTCCAGAATACGCCCCGTACACTTAACCTTCATGCCTTCGGCGAGGTCAGCGTAGGGACCCATCACCACTGCACCCACGGAGTCGCGCTCCAGGTTCAGTGCGATAGCGTAACGGTTACCCGGTAGGGAAATCATCTCACCCTGCATACAGTCGGCAAGGCCGTGAATGCGGATAACACCGTCACTTACAGAAACAATAGTACCTTCGTTGTGAGCTTCACTCACAACACTGAACTGAGCAATGCGCTGCTTGATCAGTTCGCTGATTTCGGTGGAATTCAGTTGCATGCTCCAGTCCCCTTAAGACTGCAAGACGTCTGCAAGGCGTTCAAGACGGCCGCGTACGCTGCCATCAATGACCATATCACCCGCACGGATGATGATGCCCGCCATTACAGACTTATCGATTTTGCAATTCAGCTTAACTTTGCGTGACAGACGTTTTTCCATCGCAGCGCTAATCTTCGCAAGCTGTTCTTCACTCAGTTCGTTCGCGGACGTGACTTCTACCTCAGAGATAGACTCACTCGCGGCACGCAGGTGAATAAACTGCTCAAGAACATCCGGGAGCGCATTCAGACGGTTATTCTCAGCCATCACCTTAATCAGGTTCTGACCGTTTTCGTCCAGTTGCTCACCGCAAACTGCGATAAACGACCCGGCGAGCGTTTCCGGCGCCAGTGCGCCAGAGAGAAGCTCTGCCATTTGTTCGTTTTTAGTCACCTCGGCGGCAAACGCCAGCATGTCCTGCCAGCGCTCTACACATTGGTGTTCGACGGCAAAGTCAAAAGCTGCTTTGGCGTAGGGGCGAGCTACCGTAATAAATTCAGACATCAGCCCCTCCCTCCTTACAGTTCAGCGACAAGTTTATCCACGATGTCGCTGTTAGCAGCTTCATCCACGGAACGTTCGATGATCTTCTCGGCGCCAGCAACAGCCAGGATAGCAACTTGCTTACGCAGCTCTTCACGGGCACGTTTACGCTCGGCGTCAATTTCCGCCTGCGCCTGGGCCACGATTTTAGTACGTTCCTGCTCTGCTTCCGTTTTGGCTTCATCCAGGATCTGAGCGCGACGTTTGTTCGCCTGCTCGATGATTACCTGAGCTTCCGCCTTCGCTTTTTTCAGCTGGTCGGTCGCGCTGGCCTTTGCAAGGTCAAGATCCTTGTGTGCGCGTTCAGCAGAAGCGAGACCGTCAGCAATTTCTTTTTGACGCTTCTCGATGGCAGCCATTAACGGCGGCCATACATACTTCATGCAGAACAGAACAAACAGGACAAACGCGATGGCCTGGCCGAGGATTGTTGCGTTAAGATTCACAGCACAATGCCTCTATCTAGTTAACGTTCTGATATTGCTCTTAATTCAAGCAACGCTTACTACGCGACAGCGAACATCACGTACAGACCCAGACCTACAGCGATCATCGGGATAGCATCCACCAGACCCATAACGATAAAGAACTGAGTACGCAGCAGAGGAATCAGATCAGGTTGACGCGCTGCGCCTTCCAGGAATTTACCCCCGAGGATGCCGATACCGATCGCAGCACCGATTGCCGCCAGACCCATCATCACAGCGGCAGCCATGTACAGCAGATCCATATTCAGGTTTTCCATGACAGTCTCCAGTTTGTTTCAGTTAAAACGTAGTAGTGTTGGTAAATTAATGCTCTTCAGACGCCATCGACAGATAGACAATCGTCAGAACCATGAAGATGAAGGCTTGCAGCGTAATAATCAGGATGTGGAAAATGGCCCATGGCACATTCAGGATCCACTGTGACCACCACGGCAACAGACCAGCAATCAGAATGAAAATCAGCTCACCGGCATACATGTTGCCGAACAGTCGCAGACCGAGAGAAACCGGTTTAGATAGCAGACTTACCCCTTCAAGGATTAAGTTGACAGGGATGAACGCCCAGTGATTGAACGGCTGCAGCGTCAACTCTTTCGCGAAGCCGCCGATGCCTTTCATTTTGATGCTGTAGAACAGAATGAGGATAAATACGCCGAGCGCCATGGACAGGGTAATATTCACGTCCGCAGACGGAACCACGCGCAGTGCAGGCAGACCGAAGATATGCTCGCCGATGTACGGCAGCAAGTCGATTGGCAGTAAGTCCATCAGGTTCATCAGGAATACCCAGACGAAGATCGTCAGGGCCAGCGGTGCAATCAGCTTGCTTTTGCCATGGTACATGTCTTTCACGCTACCATGCACAAAGCCGATCACCAGCTCAATCGCGGTCTGAAACTTGCCTGGTACGCCGCTGGTCGCCTTTTTGGCCACGCTGCGGAACATAAGCAGGAACAACAGACCCAGCACCACCGAGAAAAACATGGAGTCAATATTGAGCGTCCAGAAGGTGGCTGGGGGGTTATGCGGATCCACCAGCGAGAATGTACGCAGGTCCAACTGAAGGTTACTCAGATGGTGTCCTATGTAATCCTGCGGCGTCATATTTTCTGAAGCCATGATGCCTTTTACCCTTTGTTGTTAATTACAGCCGGCGCCAGTATCTGAACCACCAGCACCAAAACCCACGTAACGATCAGCGGCAAAAATACCGCCTTCAAAACCGCCAGCGCCACCACCAGCAACATCAGCATCGCTAACACCTTGAAGGCTTCGCCGAAGGCGAACGTCCAGGCCACTCGGCCTTTAGCAGGTGTATGCGCCTGGTGACGCCAGGCAAATATCATAAACAACATATTAGGCAGAAAGACTGCCATCCCTCCACCTATCGCGGAGAGGCCCCAGAAGGGGTCTTTGAGGCTGAACAGCAATCCACTTGCTACTACCGCCAGAAACTGAATGAACAGAAGCTTACGAGCAACGTTTCGACTCAAGAGCGACACAGACATCACGTTTTTAACTCCTGCTCCCTTCGAGGTATGCCGCGTGTCGTATAAAACGTTCTTTAAGGCTTAGAGTCAAGCATCAAAAAGCGGTCAAATTATACGGTGCGCCCTCGTGATTTCAAACAATAAGTAGCTAAAAGGTGAATAAATGTTTAAATATTTTTCCCTGGCCCACATTTATGACTTTTAGCCAAACTGTGAACGATCATGCAAAACTGCAAATGGCGCGTAAACACTGGTGTTAAAGCGTGCTTCAGATCACATATTGAGCATATTCGCCCCGACGGTATTTATTTACTTGGCAAATGATGCCTTTTCAACTTTTTGATATTTAAGCCTAAATTCGCTCACTCTTTTAAAAACGACTGCTTACATCTCAAAAACCAACCATTGACATTTTTAATAAAAATTCAACACCTGAGAGTGATTCAATACCTGGATTTTTAGCAGCCTGATATTTTCAGTGTTGACTAATTTTGTCTTTAGCCAAAAACGCCACGTTGCTCTGTTGATAATAGACAGTAAACGTGGCGTTAAGTGTAACGACTTATATCGGCAAAAATGTCTCAGTGTTTTAACAAGAAAAAGTTCGATTTTTTTTGATAAATATTAAATTTTGTTTGGCTTAATCACCACCAAATGGCGTTCACCTTCCAGATGCGGAACCTGCAGTTTAATGACTGACTCAACGCAAAACTCAGCAGGCAGCGACGCAATCTCGTCTTCCGGCAACTGACCTTTCAGCGCATAAAAACGACCCTTCTCGTCTGGCAGGTGATGACACCAGCTCACCATGTCATTAAGTGAGGCAAACGCCCGGCTGATCACGCCATCAAACGGCGGTTCAGCGGGAAATTCTTCAACCCGGCTCTGTACCGGCGTGATGTTATCCAGTTTCAGCTCATGCTGGACCTGACGCAGGAAACGCACGCGTTTACCGAGACTGTCGAGCAGGGTGAAATGCGCTTGCGGTCGCACAATAGACAACGGTATTCCTGGTAATCCCGGTCCAGTACCGACATCAATAAAACGCTCCCCCTGCAAATGCGGCGCAACGATAATGCTGTCGAGGATGTGACGAACCAGCATCTCGTTGGGATCCCGCACCGAGGTCAGGTTGTACGCTTTGTTCCATTTGTGCAGCATCTCAACATACGCAATCAGCTGATTTTTCTGGTGATCGGTAAGCGAAATGCCGGCGTCTGCCAGCAGGCGAGAGAGTTTGTTGAGCACGGTGATTACCTGTTCTAAATAATTTGCCCGGTAAGCGAAGCGCTACCGGGCAATGTTCAACACATTAAGCGCTGCGGCGCAGCATACCCTGTTTTTTCAGCCACACCAGCAGAATGGAGATGGCCGCAGGCGTTACGCCGGAGATACGTGATGCCTGACCGATCGAAACCGGTTTGTGATCGTTCAGCTTGGCAATCACTTCGTTCGACAGGCCGGACACCTGGCGATAATCCAGCGTTGCTGGCAGCAGCGTGTTTTCATTGCGCTGCTGTTTTTCGATCTCATCCTGCTGACGTGCGATATAGCCTTCGTACTTCACCTGGATCTCTACCTGCTCAGCGGCCTGCACGTCTTCCAGTGCGGGCGCAAACGGGGTCAGGGTTGTGAGCTGTGCGTAGGTCATTTCCGGACGTCGCAGCAGATCTTCACCACTGGCTTCACGAGACAGCGGCGCGGTAAGGTGAGCGTTCACTTCGCTGGCCGATTCTGCCGCAGGCGTCACCCAGGTGGATTTCAGACGCTGACGTTCGCGTTCGATGTTCTCCAGCTTCTCGTTGAAGCGAGCCCAGCGGACGTCATCCACCAGCCCCAGTTCACGACCCATTTCGGTCAGACGCAGATCGGCGTTGTCTTCACGCAGCATCAGACGGTATTCAGCGCGCGAGGTGAACATGCGGTACGGCTCTTTGGTCCCCAGCGTGCACAAGTCGTCGACCAGTACGCCGAGATACGCCTGAGAACGCGCCGGAGCCCAGCCCTCTTTGTCCGCAGACAGACGCGCGGCGTTAAGCCCTGCAAGCAGCCCCTGCGCAGCAGCTTCTTCGTAGCCCGTCGTGCCGTTAATTTGTCCGGCAAAGAACAGGCCCTGAATGAATTTGCTTTCCAGCGTTGGTTTCAGGTCACGCGGATCGAAAAAGTCATACTCAATGGCATAACCCGGACGGACGATTTTCGCGTTCTCCATCCCTTCCATCGAGCGAACAATCTGCATCTGCACATCGAAAGGCAGGCTGGTGGAGATCCCGTTCGGGTAAATTTCGTTAGAGGTCAGTCCTTCCGGTTCCAGGAAGATCTGATGCTGGTTCCTGTCGGCAAAGCGCATCACTTTGTCTTCGATCGATGGACAGTAACGCGGGCCGATCCCTTCGATCACGCCGGCATACATCGGGCTACGATCGAGGTTATTGCGGATCACGTCATGGGTTTTCTCATTGGTGTGCGTGATATAGCACGGCACCTGCTGTGGGTGCTGGGCTGCGTTACCCATGAACGAGAAGACCGGCATCGGGTTGTCGCCATGTTGCTGTGCCAGCACGCTGAAATTAATCGTGCGTGCATCAATACGTGGCGGCGTGCCGGTTTTAAGACGGCTTACGCGCAGCGGCAGTTCACGCAGGCGGCGAGAGAGCGGAATGGACGGCGGATCACCAGCACGGCCACCGCTGTAGTTATCCAGACCAATATGAATTTTGCCGTCAAGGAATGTCCCGACGGTCAGCACCACGGCTTTGGCGCGAAACTTCAGGCCCATCTGAGTTACAGCGCCGACAACACGATCGTTTTCGACGATAAGATCTTCAACCGCCTGCTGGAAGATCATCAGGTTTGGCTGATTCTCCAGCGCAGTGCGTACCGCCTGACGATACAGCACACGATCCGCCTGAGCACGGGTGGCGCGAACCGCCGGTCCTTTGCTCGCGTTTAGTATCCTAAACTGGATCCCCGCATGGTCGATCGCTTTTGCCATCAGCCCGCCGAGCGCATCCACTTCTTTTACCAGGTGTCCCTTCCCAATGCCGCCAATCGCCGGGTTGCAGCTCATCTGCCCCAGCGTGTCGATATTGTGTGTCAAAAGCAGGGTTTGTTGACCCATACGCGCTGCGGCCATCGCGGCCTCAGTGCCTGCATGACCCCCGCCAATGATGATGACGTCAAAAGGATCCGGATAAAACATGGTAATTGCCTCGCATAACGCGGTGTGAAAATGGATTGAAGCCCGGGCGGTGGATTCTACTCAACTTTGTCGGCTTGAGAAAGACCCCGGGATCCTGGGTATTAAAAAGAAGATCTTTTTATTTAGAGATCTGTTCTATTGTGATCTCTTATTAGGATCGCCATCCGCTGTGGATAAGCCGGATCCGGGCATTAAGATCAATACGTTGGTAAGGATCATTAGCTGTGAATGATCGGTGATCCTGGTCCGTATAAGCTGGGATCAGAATGAAGGGTTATACACAACTCAAAAACTGAACAACGGTTATTCTTTGGATAACTACCGGTTAATCCAAGGTTCCTGACAGACTTATCCACACTCGATCGCACGATCTTTACACTAATTTGAGTAAATTAATCCAGGATCCCAGCCAGACTTCAGCCGGATCTTCCGGAATGTCGTGTTCAAGGATGTTGATCTTCAGCGTTTCGCCAATCTGTTTGGCGCCTGAATGCTTCAGTTCAGCTTCGATCTTCTCAATAGCGCCACAGAAGGTGTCATATTCGCGACTGCCGATACCGATCGCGCCGAAACGAACCTGAGACAGATCCGGTTTTTGCGACTGAAGATCTTCATATAAAGGAACAAGGTTATCCGGAATGTCCCCCGCGCCGTGCGTGGAGCTAATGACCAGCCAGATCCCCGTTGCAGACAGGGAGTCTAACAGCGGACCGTGCAGTGTTTCGGTTGAAAAACCGGCATCTTCCAGCTTTTCAGCCAGGTGTTCTGCAACATATTCAGCACCGCCGAGGGTGCTGCCGCTAATAAGAGTAATGTCAGCCATACGAGCCCATCCTTTTAAAAGCCTATCCCATTAGGCTATTTCATTCGTCATTTTGGCTCCGGGCAGAGCTCGAAATCCTCACGTACGACAGTACGCTCCGGTTTCTGTGCGCTGGTGCAACCAAACTGATTTCAACAACTACGCCTACTGGGATAGGCTTGCGAGGCTGCATTGTACGCTGTGAGTGAGCTGGGATCTACCTGTGGAAAAATGTGGGATTAAAAAAGGCGATCACGGCTTAATGGTACGCATGATCGGGTTTTGCAGGACGATCAGCGTCTCGGTGGACTGAATTTCATCAATTGTTTGGATCTTGTTGATAAGTACATGCTGGAGCGCATCGATTGACCGGCACATCACCTTAATAAAGATGCTGTAGTGGCCGGTGGTGTAGTACGCCTCGGTGACTTCATCAAGGCTCTCCAGTCTGGCCAGCGCCGAAGGATAGTCTTTGGCGCTTTTAAGGATGATGCCGATAAAGCAGCCGACGTCGTAACCCAGTTGCTTCGGGCTGACATCAATACGCGCACCGGTAATGATCCCCGCCTGCTTCATTTTTTCTACGCGGACGTGAATGGTCCCCGGACTGACGCCAAACTGTTTTGCCAGTTCGGCGTAGGCGGTACGGGCATTTTCCATTAAGGCATCCAGAATGCCGCGGTCCAGATTGTCGATCTGATAATTTTCCATAGGTTTTTCTTATGTGTATTAATGATTCACTCTATTTTAGCGGGTTATTTTAACGAATCAAAATCGAATGCGGCTTTTTGTTTGTTGATTATTGAATATTGCCCCCATTCTGTTGCTTAATCATAGGCAACAGGACGCAGGAGTAAAAAAATGAAAACCGCTTACATTGCCAAACAACGCCAAATTAGCTTCGTAAAATCTCACTTCTCTCGTCAACTGGAGGAGCGTCTGGGTCTGATTGAAGTCCAGGCACCGATCCTCAGCCGTGTAGGGGATGGCACGCAGGATAACTTGTCGGGTTGTGAAAAAGCGGTACAGGTGAAAGTGAAAGCGCTGCCAGATGCCCAGTTTGAAGTGGTTCATTCACTGGCTAAATGGAAACGTCAAACTCTGGGACAACACGACTTCAGCGCGGGCGAAGGGCTCTACACGCACATGAAAGCCCTGCGCCCGGATGAAGATCGCCTCTCCCCGCTCCACTCGGTTTATGTCGATCAGTGGGACTGGGAACGCGTGATGGGCGACGGTGAGCGTCAGTTCTCCACTCTGAAAAGCACGGTAGAGGCTATCTGGGCGGGAATTAAAGCGACCGAAGCGGCGGTAAGCAAAGAATTTGGTCTGGCACCGTTCCTGCCAGAGCAGATCCACTTTGTTCACAGCCAGGAATTACTGAGCCGTTATCCGGGTCTTGATGCAAAAGGTCGTGAACGTGCGATCGCCAAAGAGCTGGGTGCGGTCTTCCTGGTAGGGATTGGCGGCAAGCTCAGCGACGGTCACCGCCATGACGTTCGTGCGCCGGACTATGATGACTGGAGCTCTGCATCCGATCTGGGATATGCCGGTCTGAACGGCGATATCCTGGTCTGGAACCCGGTGCTGGAGGATGCGTTTGAACTCTCCTCCATGGGGATCCGTGTGGATGCCGATGCGCTGAAACATCAGCTTCAGCTTACCGGTGATGAAGATCGTCTGAGTCTGGAATGGCACCAGGCGCTGCTGCGCGGTGAAATGCCGCAGACTATCGGCGGCGGCATTGGTCAGTCGCGTTTAACGATGCTGCTGCTGCAACTGCCGCACATAGGTCAGGTTCAGTGCGGCGTATGGCCTGCGCAGGTTCGTGAAAGCGTTGACTCTCTGCTGTAATCTTATCGCCGCCAGCGTCTGAGCAGGCGGCTTCGCATCCCGGTATCAAAGCGCCAGATATGATCGAAAATGCGCATGATGCCGGGTTTGCCATGTGCTGACATCGCCACCGCATGAAAGCGATGCTGATGGACTCGCTGTAACTCCCCGACTTTACTCACCACCTCGTCAGGCAAGCGCTGGGCGATAAAATCTGAAATCACCACCGCATCGGCATCAAACCACTCCCGTCCCTGCATGCGTTCAATAATGGCGCGAAAACAGCTGGCGATATCCGTACCGCCGCGAAATCGTTGACTCAGAAAGCGAATGGCTTGCTCGATACCTTGCGGACCGGAAAGCTCGTAGCGCACCACTTCTGTGGAAAACAGCATAATGAAGCAGCGACGGTTATCGGCAAGGGCGATGCGCATTAAGGCCAGGCAAAAGGCCTTCGCGCACTGTTCATTAAAGCCGCCCATCGAACCGGAGGTGTCTACGCAGACAATGAACGGTCCGCGCGGCTGCTCATCGAAATCCTGATGAATCACGGGCCGCTCGGTGACCTTCTCGCGCCAGGCTTCACCGTGCAGACGATAAGTGAGCAGCTGTTTTTCCACCAGCCGCCGGTAAAACTCATACTCCAGTTCCGTGATGCCAAGCGTGGCCAGTTCCGGCGGCAACAGACGCAGAATATCGTCACTCTGCTGAATACCGTCAACCTGCTCGGGTACCGTTGCGGGCTCGCGCACCAGCGTGCGAAAGGTCTCCATCGGCGCATCTTTTCGCGGGACGGATTTGGCTTCTCTGGAGCGGCCCAGTTGCTCTGCCAGTCGCATCAGCTCCGGCTGTTCGCTCAGAAAATCACCGTACTTCACGATCAACTGATAATCACCGCGTCTGAGCTGGCCTGCACTCATATCCCACAGCCGACCTGCGGCGGTCTCGTTTTCCGCCAGTACAGGATCCAGTTGACCGCTCAGGGTCATTCGTTCCTGAACTTCACTGAGCAGTTGCTCACGTTCCTCTTCAAGCAACTGTTGATTAAGCGTAGTGGCCTGCACCACCAGACTTAAGCGCCAGCGCTGCAAAAAGAGCGTGTGCAGGGCGGGTGTGAATACTGCGTTGCTGTCCACCAGTTGCTGTGCCTGTCCGCCATACGGTGAGTGCAATCGGTGCAACAGTGTCAGTATTTGCGGTAGCTGGACGATGAACTGTGGGGTGGAGAGAAGCTGGCTTTGCTGATAACACATTACCTCTTCCGTCAGCTCCGGCGGTACGCGCGCGTCCTTTAGTCGACTGCGTAGCGCTTCGCGCCAGCGCGGTAGATCGTCTGTGATTGCCGCTTTCAGGCGGGGGAATTTTTCAAAAAAAAGCGCCAACTGCGGCGAGGCCAGCAGCGCGAGGATCATCTCTTCGATCATCCCCTCTTCACTGACGGCTAACATGACATTGAGTGTATCCAGTGTCAGCATTGTTGCGCCTGACGGATCTGCTCACCCACATCCTGAAGGCTGGCCTCAATACGACCTAACCAGTCGTTATGAACAAACAGGCACTTTTGTTGCTCGCTGAAGCGGGTATGCTGCTGACGCCAGTCGTTTTCCAGCTCTTCCAGTTGTTGCTTAATCTCGCCTGGCATAGCCTCTTCTGATGAACCCGGAAGCGCCAGCCGCGTACCCTGTAAACTGACATCACGCACCACCAGATGTTGGGCGCTATCGACTTCCATATTCAACGTCTGGGCAAAGCCGATCCCGTTGAGCTTGCCGCGGATCTCACCCCCTTTCGCCAGCCATTGCTCCAGCGCGCTGCGATCAAAAGCGATGTGGATCACTTCCATGTCATGCAATTTCAACGGTTTTTGCAGGAGCAGCGTCAGGGTTGTCGAGGTGATCTCGGCGGGCAAATCGTAATGCGGACGACGACTGAACATGCCTCCCTGACGCAACACAGTAAAGGCGGTTTTATCGCTTTGCTGTTGCTGCAACTGAATGCGTCGCTGAACGATGCCGCCAAGACGCGTCAGCATTGTCTGCTGTTGCCAGGCGTGCCCGGTCATCAATATTTCGAGCTGCTGTTGCATCAGGTTCAGGCTCTGGGCGTCATACCACAGGCAATCCTTCAGCAGGATGAGATCGATAGGGGCAACGGCGTCGCGGCCGCTAAAGAAGGCGCTGGCCTGTAACAGACGAATGGCTTTTTTCCAGCGGCGGTCTGAGACATAGGGCGCATTCGGCAGATTATCCAGTTGCTGGCGCAGCGTAAAAATCAGCTCAAAAACATGATCGGGCAGCGTAATGGCGCCAATGTCCTTCTGCCATCGGTAATACTCGTCATCGCTCACCTGTAGCGAGGCGGGAACCGGGTTTTCGCTTTCGTTATGTTGGCTTATCAGCAGGGAGCGAAAGTTGGCTTTGTCCTGCACTTTGTCCAGCCACAGGCGGATCAGCATACGGTCATACAGCGCTTCCAGGCTACTGTCTGCTTCCGGCAGTTCGTTGGAGGCGGCCACCAGCAGGCGCATGGGGATTTTTTCTTCGTGTGCGCCGTTACGGAAATGACGTTCGTTAATCGCAGTTAACAACGTATTGAGAATTGCTGGACCCGCTTTCCAGATCTCATCGAGAAAGACGATTTCTGCTTCGGGAAGATAACCTGCAGTTAAGCGTTCGTAACGACCTTCATCTTTTAGCGCCTGAATAGAGAGCGGGCCAAAAACCTCTTCCGGCGTGGAGAAACGCGTCATCAGATATTCGAAGGCACGTGCATTCTGGAAGGCAAATTTCAGCCGGCGGGCGATCAAGCTTTTGGCGATCCCCGGAGGGCCAAGCAAGAAAACACTTTCACCGCTCAGGGCGGCCAGCAGGCAAAGCCGAATGGCGTGACTGCGTTCATAGAGACCTTTTTCCAGCGCGCTGCTCAGGCGGGAAATTCTTTCCGCTAATAAATGTGGGTGAGCCATAATAGAGTGGCGTCCTTTCATAAAATGTACTGCGTTAACAGCGAGTATAGACGTTTCACTCCATAGGCTGAACTTGTCTGAGAGGCTGTTTGTTTTTCTTTGAGCCTGGTTAATCTGGGCTCATTTAGGGGTACGATTTTGCTTTGAATCGTGCATACTGTGCGTTTTTGTGGGCCAAGGGACTACGCACACATTTCTTTATATATGAAAGACTAGTCTATGAGCACTGATAATAAGCAATCATTGTCTGCGGTAACACTCGCAGCCATTGGGGTTGTCTACGGTGATATTGGTACCAGCCCACTTTATACACTTCGTGAATGTTTGTCCGGTCAGTTTGGTTTTGGCGTTGAACGTGATGCCGTTTTTGGTTTTTTGTCGCTGATTTTCTGGCTACTCATCTTTGTGGTTTCCATTAAGTATCTGACTTTCGTTATGCGTGCAGATAACGCTGGCGAAGGGGGGATCCTGACGCTGATGTCGCTGGCAGGGCGTAATACCTCCGCGCGAATGACC
This sequence comes from Citrobacter amalonaticus Y19, assembly GCF_000981805.1. Taxonomy (NCBI): domain Bacteria; kingdom Pseudomonadati; phylum Pseudomonadota; class Gammaproteobacteria; order Enterobacterales; family Enterobacteriaceae; genus Citrobacter; species Citrobacter amalonaticus. The sequence continues at coordinate 4,418,419 of NZ_CP011132.1, forward strand.
TCTATACTGGTCATCATGGGCTTAATTGGCGGTAGCTTCTTTTATGGCGAGGTGGTGATCACCCCGGCCATCTCGGTGATGTCGGCCATTGAAGGTCTGGAGATCATCGCGCCGCAACTGGATACCTGGATTGTCCCGCTGTCGATTATCGTCCTGACGCTGCTGTTTATGATTCAGAAGCACGGTACCGGGATGGTGGGAAAGTTGTTTGCGCCCATTATGCTGGCCTGGTTTTTGATTCTGGCCGTACTCGGCCTGCGCAGTATTATTGCTAACCCGGAAGTGCTGCAGGCGTTGAACCCGATGTGGGCGGTGCATTTCTTCCTTGAATACAAAACCGTCTCCTTTATTGCGCTTGGCGCGGTGGTGCTGTCGATTACCGGCGTTGAAGCGTTGTATGCCGATATGGGGCATTTCGGTAAGTTCCCTATTCGCCTGGCATGGTTTACGGTGGTCCTGCCATCGCTGGTGCTCAACTACTTTGGCCAGGGGGCACTGCTGTTAAAACACCCGGAAGCGATAAAAAACCCGTTCTTTTTGTTGGCGCCGGACTGGGCATTGATTCCCCTGCTGATCATTGCGGCACTGGCGACGGTGATCGCTTCACAGGCGGTAATTTCAGGCGTCTTCTCGCTGACGCGTCAGGCGGTTCGTCTGGGATATCTGTCGCCCATGCGCATCATTCATACGTCAGAAATGGAGTCCGGGCAGATCTATATTCCGTTCGTCAACTGGATGCTCTATATCGCGGTGGTGATAGTGATTGTCAGCTTCGAGCACTCCAGTAATCTGGCGGCAGCGTACGGGATCGCCGTGACCGGTACGATGGTGCTGACTTCGATTCTCTCGACAACCGTGGCGCGTAAAAACTGGCACTGGAATAAGTACTTCGTGGCGCTGATCCTCGTTGGGTTCCTGTGTATCGATATTCCGCTGTTCTCGGCAAACCTCGACAAACTGCTGTCCGGCGGCTGGTTGCCGTTGTCGCTGGGTCTGGTGATGTTCACTATCATGACCACCTGGAAGAGCGAACGTTTCCGCCTGCTGCGCCGTATGCACGAGCACGGTAACTCTCTGGAAGCGATGATCGCCTCGCTGGAGAAATCCCCGCCGGTACGCGTGCCGGGCACTGCGGTGTACATGTCTCGCGCGCTGAATGTGATCCCCTTTGCCCTGATGCACAACCTCAAGCACAACAAGGTGTTGCATGAGCGGGTTATCCTGCTGACGCTGCGTACTGAAGATGCGCCGTATGTGCATAACGTCCGTCGTGTGCAGATTGAGCAGTTATCGCCGACGTTCTGGCGCGTCGTTGCCAGCTACGGCTGGCGTGAAACGCCGAATGTCGAAGAGGTCTTCCACCGCTGCGGTCTGGAAGGGTTGAGCTGCCGGATGATGGAGACGTCGTTCTTTATGTCGCACGAGTCGTTAATCGTTGGCAAGCGTCCCTGGTATTTACGTCTGCGTGGCAAACTCTATCTTCTTCTCCAGCGTAACGCGCTGCGCGCGCCCGATCAGTTTGAGATCCCGCCTAACCGCGTGATTGAACTGGGGACACAGGTCGAAATTTAGCATCTGCAACACCTTCGCCCGGCGGCGCTGCGCTTGCTCGGGCCTACGAAAACGGTAGGCCGGGTAAGCGCAGCGCCACCCGGCAAAAAAACTCTCCCCATGGCATTCCATTTCACTTAGCGAAACGTTTCGACGGCGATCACAAATCTGTTACGTCATGGTGGTTATTTGCTCACATCTCAGACTACACTGACTACCAGCGAAACGTTTCGCTAGTGGAGTAAGAAAATGAAGAAAGGCACCGTACTCAATTCCGATATTTCATCGGTTATCTCCCGTCTGGGGCATACCGATACGCTGGTAGTGTGTGATGCAGGTTTACCCATCCCACACAGTACAACACGTATCGATATGGCATTAACCCAGGGCGTACCTTCTTTTATGCAGGTACTGGATGTGGTGACCCGTGAAATGCAGGTTGAATCGGCCATTCTCGCGACGGAAATTAAACAACATAATCCGCAGCTCCACGAAACGTTGCTCAGCCACATTGAGCAACTGCAACAACACCAGGGAAACACCATAGAAATTCGTTACACCACGCATGAACAATTTAAAAAACAAACCGCAGACAGTCAGGCGGTAATTCGCAGCGGGGAGTGTTCCCCGTATGCGAATATCATTCTCTGTGCTGGCGTCACTTTCTGAGGCCGTCATGGACGCATTACTGCAACTCAAAGGGATCGATAAAGCGTTCCCCGGCGTGAAAGCGCTATCCGGTGCCGCACTCAATGTTTACCCCGGTCGCGTGATGGCGCTGGTGGGGGAAAATGGTGCTGGCAAGTCCACCATGATGAAAGTGCTGACGGGTATCTATACCCGCGATGCCGGTTCACTGTTGTGGCTGGGTAAAGAAACCACCTTTAACGGTCCTAAATCATCCCAGGAAGCCGGGATCGGCATCATCCATCAGGAACTAAACCTGATCCCGCAACTCACCATTGCCGAGAATATTTTCCTTGGCCGCGAGTTCGTTAACCGCTTTGGCAAAATCGACTGGAAGAAGATGTATGCCGAAGCGGACCTCCTGCTAGTCAAACTCAACCTGCGCTTTAAGAGTGACCGCCTGGTGGGTGAATTGTCGATAGGCGACCAGCAGATGGTCGAAATCGCCAAAGTGCTGAGCTTTGAGTCGAAAGTCATCATTATGGATGAGCCAACGGATGCGCTCACCGATACCGAAACCGAATCCCTGTTCCGCGTGATCCGCGAACTGAAGTCTCAGGGACGCGGTATTGTCTATATTTCTCACCGAATGAAAGAGATCTTCGAGATTTGCGATGACGTGACCATTTTCCGTGACGGGCAATTTATTGCCGAACGTGAAGTGGCCTCGCTGACCGAAGATTCGCTGATTGAAATGATGGTGGGCCGTAAGCTTGAAGAGCAGTACCCGCGCCTGGATAAAGCACCGGGTGACATCCGGCTGAAGGTCGATAATCTGTGCGGACCTGGCGTGAACGATGTCTCTTTTACTCTGCGTAAAGGCGAAATCTTAGGTATTTCTGGCCTGATGGGGGCCGGACGTACCGAACTGATGAAAGTTCTGTATGGCGCACTGCCGCGTACCAGCGGGTATGTCACGCTTGATGGCCATGAAGTGATCACGCGTTCGCCGCAGGACGGACTGGCGAACGGCATCGTCTATATTTCTGAAGACCGCAAGCGCGACGGTTTAGTGCTCGGCATGTCGGTGAAAGAAAATATGTCTCTGACCGCGTTGCGCTATTTCAGCCGCAGCGGCGGCAGTCTGAAGCATAAAGATGAGCAGCAGGCGGTGAGCGATTTTATTCGCCTGTTCAATGTGAAAACCCCGTCGATGGAACAGGCGATCGGTTTGCTGTCCGGGGGCAACCAGCAGAAAGTGGCGATTGCCCGTGGCCTGATGACCCGTCCGAAGGTGTTGATCCTCGATGAGCCTACTCGCGGCGTGGACGTCGGGGCCAAGAAAGAAATTTATCAGCTAATTAACCAGTTTAAGGCCGATGGCCTGAGCATCATTCTGGTCTCGTCTGAGATGCCAGAAGTATTAGGCATGAGCGATCGCATTATCGTCATGCATGAAGGGCATCTCGGCGGTGAATTCACTCGCGAGCAGGCCACCCAGGAAGTTCTGATGGCTGCCGCTGTGGGCAAGCTTAATCGCGTGAATCAGGAGTAAAAAAGATGACTACCCAGGCTGTTTCTGGTCGCCGTTATTTCACCAAAGCGTGGTTGATGGAGCAAAAGTCGCTCATCGCCCTGCTGGTACTGATCGCGATTGTCTCGACGTTGAGCCCTAACTTTTTTACCGTCAATAACCTGTTCAACATTCTTCAGCAGACATCCGTGAACGCCATTATGGCTGTGGGGATGACGCTGGTTATCCTGACGTCGGGTATCGATCTGTCAGTCGGTTCCCTGCTGGCGCTCACCGGCGCGGTTGCGGCTTCAATTGTAGGGATTGAAGTTAACGCGCTGGTGGCCGTTGCAGCAGCCCTCGCATTAGGTGCCGCTGTAGGCGCCGTCACGGGCGTGATTGTGGCGAAAGGCCGTGTGCAGGCGTTTATCGCCACGCTGGTTATGATGCTGTTGCTGCGCGGCGTGACGATGGTGTACACCAACGGGAGTCCGGTGAACACGGGCTTTACCGATAACGCCGATCTGTTTGGCTGGTTCGGAATCGGTCGTCCGCTGGGCGTACCGACGCCAGTCTGGATCATGGGGATTGTTTTCCTGGCGGCATGGTACATGTTGCACCACACCCGTCTGGGTCGCTATATCTATGCGCTGGGCGGTAACGAAGCGGCAACGCGTCTGTCCGGTATCAGCGTCAGTAAAATCAAGATTATCGTCTATTCACTGTGTGGGCTGCTGGCGTCGCTGGCGGGCATCATTGAAGTGGCGCGCCTCTCCTCTGCCCAGCCGACTGCTGGTACGGGCTATGAGCTGGATGCTATCGCGGCCGTTGTGCTGGGCGGGACCAGTCTGGCGGGCGGCAAAGGACGTATTGTTGGGACCTTGATCGGCGCATTAATTCTGGGTTTCCTCAATAATGGTTTGAATTTGTTAGGTGTTTCCTCCTATTACCAGATGATCGTCAAAGCGGTGGTGATTTTGCTGGCGGTACTGGTAGACAACAAAAAGCAGTAACAACGACTACAGGACATCTTAAATATGAACATGAAAAAACTGGCTACCCTGGTTTCTGCTGTTGCGCTAAGCGCCACCGTGAGCGCGAACGCAATGGCGAAAGATACCATTGCGCTGGTGGTCTCCACGCTTAACAACCCGTTCTTCGTCTCGCTGAAAGATGGGGCGCAGAAAGAAGCTGATAAGCTGGGTTACAACCTGGTGGTACTGGACTCCCAGAACAACCCGGCGAAAGAGTTGGCGAACGTTCAGGATTTAACCGTACGTGGTACCAAAATTCTGCTGATCAACCCGACGGATTCCGACGCGGTGGGTAACGCGGTGAAGATGGCGAACCAGGCGAATATCCCGGTCATCACCCTTGACCGTCAGGCAACCAAAGGTGACGTCGTCAGCCACATCGCATCTGATAACGTGCTGGGCGGGAAAATCGCCGGTGATTACATCGCCAAAAAAGCCGGTGAAGGTGCGAAAGTCATTGAACTGCAGGGTATTGCCGGGACTTCAGCGGCGCGTGAGCGTGGCGAAGGTTTCCAGCAGGCCGTTGCGGCACACAAATTTAACGTCCTGGCCAGCCAGCCAGCAGACTTCGACCGTACTAAAGGTCTGAACGTGATGCAGAACCTGCTGACTGCGCATCCGGACGTGCAGGCTGTCTTTGCGCAGAACGATGAAATGGCACTGGGTGCGCTGCGTGCTCTGCAAACCGCAGGTAAATCTGATGTGATGGTGGTCGGATTTGACGGTACGCCTGATGGCGAAAAAGCAGTAAATGATGGCAAACTGGCTGCGACTATCGCACAGTTACCGGACCAGATCGGCGCGAAAGGTGTTGAGACGGCGGATAAGGTACTGAAAGGCGAGAAAGTTCAGGCCAAGTACCCTGTTGACCTGAAGCTGGTCATCAAGCAGTAACTGGCGATTCAGGCGACCACGCGTCGCCTGAGGGACTAAATATAAAGAAAAGAAAGTGTGGCATACGCCACCGGGTAATACCGGTGGCTTCCTCAGATGGACACCCCGAACATGAAAACCGCAGGCAATCTTGTCGTTCTTGGCAGTATTAATGCCGACCATATCCTGAACCTTAAAACATTCCCGGCGCCAGGTGAAACCGTCACCGGAAACCACTATCAGGTGGCTTTTGGCGGCAAAGGCGCGAATCAGGCGGTGGCTGCGGGTCGCAGTGGGGCGAATATTGCATTCATTGCCTGCACAGGCGATGACGATATAGGAAGTAACATCCGCAAACAGCTTATTAGTGACAACATTGATGTCGATCCGGTCAGCGTCATCAGTGGGGATTCCACCGGCGTGGCGCTGATTTTTGTGAATGGCGACGGTGAAAACGTTATTGGTATCCATGCTGGCGCTAATGCGGCGCTTTCCCCTGCGTTAGTCGAGGCGCAGCGTGAGCGAATTGCTCAGGCATCCGCACTGTTGATGCAACTGGAGTCGCCGATCGAAAGCGTGCTGACGGCCGCGAAAATCGCAAAGCAAAACAATACGATTGTGGCGCTGAATCCTGCTCCGGCGCGTGAGTTATCCGACGAACTGCTGGCGCTGGTGGATATCATCACCCCGAACGAAACTGAAGCCGAAAAGCTGACGGGGATCCGTGTTGAAAACGATGAAGACGCGGCGAAAGCATCCCAGGTACTGCATGCGAAAGGCATTCATACCGTACTGATTACGTTAGGGAGCCGGGGCGTCTGGGCCAGTGTGAATGGCGAAGGCGGCCGGGTTCCTGGATTCAAAGTGGATGCTGTCGATACTATCGCTGCGGGCGATACCTTCAACGGCGCGCTGATCACTGCTCTACTGGAAGAAAAGCCGCTGTCTGACGCGATTCGCTTTGCTCATGCCGCAGCGGCGATTGCCGTGACCCGTAAAGGCGCGCAGCCTTCCGTGCCGTGGCGTAATGAAATTGAGGCGTTTTTAGGTCAGCAGAGGTAACGCTTGGCTACCATGAAGGATGTTGCCCGCCTGGCGGGCGTTTCCACCTCGACCGTTTCGCACGTCATTAATAAGGATCGCTTTGTCAGTGAAGCGATAACTGAAAAAGTCGATGCAGCGATCAAGTCGTTAAATTACGCCCCTTCTGCGCTGGCGCGCAGCCTGAAGCTGAATCAGACGCGAACCATTGGCATGCTGATCACAGCGAGTACCAACCCGTTTTACTCCGAACTGGTGCGTGGCGTTGAGCGCAGTTGTTTTGAGCGCGGCTATAGCCTGGTGTTATGTAATACCGAAGGCGATGAGCAGCGCATGAACCGTAATCTGGAAACCCTGATGCAAAAGCGGGTGGATGGCTTACTGTTGCTCTGTACCGAAACACACCAGCCGTCGCGTGAAATCATGCAGCGCTACCCCTCTATCCCTACCGTTATGATGGACTGGTCGCCTTTTGATGGTGATGGGGATAGCGATCTTATTCAGGATAACTCGTTGCTCGGCGGTGACCTGGCGACGCAGCATCTGATTGATAAAGGCTTTACCCGCATCGCCTGTATTACCGGGCCGCTTGATAAAACCCCGGCGCGGTTGCGTCTGGAAGGATATCGCGGCGCGATGAAACGCGCTGGACTGGATATCCCGGACGGTTACGAAATTACCGGTGATTTTGAATTTGGCGGTGGGTTTGAGGCCATGCAGAAACTGCTTTCTCATCAATCTCGTCCTCACGCGGTTTTTGCCGGCAACGATGCGATGGCGGTAGGTGCTTATCAGGCGTTGTATCAGGCTGGATTGCGAATTCCGCAGGATATGGCGGTGATTGGCTACGACGACATAGAACTGGCGCGTTACATGACGCCACCGCTTACCACCATTCATCAACCGAAAGATGAACTGGGTGAGCTGGCCATCGATGTGCTGATTCATCGAATGGCGCAACCCGCCCTACAACAGCAGCGTCTGCAACTTACTCCTGTTCTGATGGCGCGGGGCTCGGTGTAGGCTTGTGTCGCTCTTTGATCAGGTTGCGGCCATCTTTGGCTCTCAATAACATGAACATCAGGGCTGACACGATCGTAATCGCGCCCATCGTGATAAAGGTGTAGTGGAACTGTTCGACCGTATTGGTTCCCTCCATCCCTTCATAGATGCGTAGCACCGCTGCGCTGATCGCCACCCCTAAACTGATGGACAACTGCTGCGTAACGGCCAGTACGCTGTTGCCGCTGCTGGCGTTGTCATCAGTCAGATCGGCCAGCGTAATCGTGTTCATCGCGGTGAATTGCGTCGACATTGCCATCCCCAGAATGAACAACGGTAAAATCAACAGCCAGACGGGCATGGCAGGGGATTGCAGAGAGAACTGCGCAATCATCAGTCCAATGAAGACAGTGATACCCACCAGTGTGGTTCGATAACCCAGACGGCGCAGCACCTGCGTCACCATCGACTTCGCCAGTATTGACCCCAGCGCGGTGGGGGCCATCATGCAACCGGCAATCAGCGCCGGGAAGCCAAATCCCACCTGTAACATCAGCGGCATCAGGAACGGCACGCATCCCGTCCCCAGACGAGTAGCAAGGTTGCCGGAAATGCCGACCGAGAAGGTGCGGGTCTTAAACAATGACAGTGAAATCAGCGGTGTTGGGTGGCGTCGTGCATGACGTACATAAGCCAGCAGTAACACAATGCTCAGCAGGATAATGGTCAATGCTATCCAGGTAGCGACAATTTTCTCGCCAAACAACTCCATCCCGCTGGAAAAGAGGACCAGGCTCAGACCAAAAAGAAAGAAGCCCATCGTATCAAATTTACGCCGCGGGGTGGTGAAGTTCGGCATATATTTGCGTGCATACAGAATGCCGGCGATTCCTATCGGAATATTGATCAGGAAAATCCAGTGCCAACTGGCCCAGGTAACCAGAACGCCCCCCAGAACCGGACCCAGGATGGGGCCGACCAGTCCAGGCATCGTCACAAAGTTCAGCACCGGCAGCAGTTCACTGCGCGGGTAGGCTCTCAATAATGCCAGGCGTGCAACCGGCATCATCATTGCGCCACCAATCCCCTGAATCACACGAAAAATGACCAACTCCGGCAACGTACTGGAAAGTGCGCAGGCGAGAGAGCCGAGCGTAAACAGGCTTACGGCGACCATAAATACGCGTCGGGTACCGAAGCGATCGGCCAGCCATCCACTCACCGGGATCAGCATGGCAACCGTCAGGGTGTAACTGATAATCGCAGACTGCATTGCCAGGGGGGAGCGGTTGAGGCTCTGCGCGATGGCGGGTAAAGCGGTATTAAGAATGGTGGCGTCCAGTGCTTGCATGAAGAAGGCCATTGCCGCTATCCACGGCAATCCGGCCATACTGCGCGCTTTTTTGTTGGTCATGCACAATCCTGGTCGTTTTCTGGACGTTCATTCGGGGCTATCAGCAGAGCCTGACAAGCCTTAAACGCACCGTCGCCATCGCTTTGTGCAATGGCGTCGACAATGGCCTGATGCAAATCCAGCTTCACAACGGTGTTATAAGTAATTGAATTAAAATAGGTGTGGTAGACAGAATGAAACAACGAGGCAAAAGAGGTTAAGAACGGGTTCGCGCTCATTTCGTAAATATGCTCATGCCAGGCCATATCCACTTCAATCCAGCGTTCGCGCTTAAAGTTCTTTTTCAGCGCGACCATCTCTTCCATTAATGCATTCAGATGCGCTTTTTGCTCAACGGTGCCGATTGTCGCTGCCAGCGAGCACGCCTGAGGCTCCAGGCTGATACGCATTACCAGAAAATGCTCGATAACCTGCTGAAAATTTTCTTCGGTCATCCACCAGGTGAGTAACTCCTGATCGAGAAAGTTCCAGTTTGCTTGCGGCATCACGCGGGTGCCAATGCGAGGGCGCGGTAGCACCATCCCTTTGGCAGTTAATGTTTTGACTGCTTCCCGAACGGCGGTCCGGCTTACACCAAACTGTTCGCCCAGTTCTATTTCGCCAGGGAGAATGGCGCCAGGGGCATATTCACCTTTGAGGATCTGCTGCGCTAGCTTCTCAGCCAGAACATAGGAAAGGTTTTTCTGTGCAGCCAACTGTTGTGCGCTTAAAGGCATTACTCTTTGTCCTTTATCTTTTTCTTACTCATTAGTATGCCACCTGGATGTGTGATTGCGGTTACAAAAACAGCAAAACGCTTATTTTATGGCACGTTAATACCGGTTTTGGTGAAAAAAGGAACACTCGGAAAATTATTTTAAATTTCCCCTTGTCAGCCTGAAATAACTCCCTATAATGCGCCTCCACTGACACGGAACAACGGCACGCAAGCCGCCGGGTCAGCAGGGTTTCTCCGGAAATTCTGACAGAGAAAAGCGAAATAAATGCTTGACTCTGAAGCGGGAAAGCGTATTATGCACACCCCGCGCCGCTGAGAAAAAGCGAAGCGGCACTGCTCTTTAACAATTTATCAGACAATCTGTGTGGGCACTCAGGGCGACTGGATTCTTAACGTCTTCGGACGATAAATGAATACCAAGTCTCAAGAGTGAACACGTAATTCATTACGAAGTTTAATTCTTTGAGCATCAAACTTAAATTGAAGAGTTTGATCATGGCTCAGATTGAACGCTGGCGGCAGGCCTAACACATGCAAGTCGAACGGTAACAGGAAGCAGCTTGCTGCTTTGCTGACGAGTGGCGGACGGGTGAGTAATGTCTGGGAAACTGCCCGATGGAGGGGGATAACTACTGGAAACGGTAGCTAATACCGCATAACGTCGCAAGACCAAAGAGGGGGACCTTCGGGCCTCTTGCCATCGGATGTGCCCAGATGGGATTAGCTAGTTGGTGAGGTAACGGCTCACCAAGGCGACGATCCCTAGCTGGTCTGAGAGGATGACCAGCCACACTGGAACTGAGACACGGTCCAGACTCCTACGGGAGGCAGCAGTGGGGAATATTGCACAATGGGCGCAAGCCTGATGCAGCCATGCCGCGTGTATGAAGAAGGCCTTCGGGTTGTAAAGTACTTTCAGCGGGGAGGAAGGGGATGTGGTTAATAACCGCATCCATTGACGTTACCCGCAGAAGAAGCACCGGCTAACTCCGTGCCAGCAGCCGCGGTAATACGGAGGGTGCAAGCGTTAATCGGAATTACTGGGCGTAAAGCGCACGCAGGCGGTCTGTCAAGTCGGATGTGAAATCCCCGGGCTCAACCTGGGAACTGCATTCGAAACTGGCAGGCTTGAGTCTCGTAGAGGGGGGTAGAATTCCAGGTGTAGCGGTGAAATGCGTAGAGATCTGGAGGAATACCGGTGGCGAAGGCGGCCCCCTGGACGAAGACTGACGCTCAGGTGCGAAAGCGTGGGGAGCAAACAGGATTAGATACCCTGGTAGTCCACGCCGTAAACGATGTCTATTTGGAGGTTGTTCCCCTGAGGAGTGGCTTCCGGAGCTAACGCGTTAAATAGACCGCCTGGGGAGTACGGCCGCAAGGTTAAAACTCAAATGAATTGACGGGGGCCCGCACAAGCGGTGGAGCATGTGGTTTAATTCGATGCAACGCGAAGAACCTTACCTGGTCTTGACATCCACAGAACTTGGCAGAGATGCCTTGGTGCCTTCGGGAACTGTGAGACAGGTGCTGCATGGCTGTCGTCAGCTCGTGTTGTGAAATGTTGGGTTAAGTCCCGCAACGAGCGCAACCCTTATCCTTTGTTGCCAGCGGTCCGGCCGGGAACTCAAAGGAGACTGCCAGTGATAAACTGGAGGAAGGTGGGGATGACGTCAAGTCATCATGGCCCTTACGACCAGGGCTACACACGTGCTACAATGGCATATACAAAGAGAAGCGACCTCGCGAGAGTAAGCGGACCTCATAAAGTATGTCGTAGTCCGGATTGGAGTCTGCAACTCGACTCCATGAAGTCGGAATCGCTAGTAATCGTGGATCAGAATGCCACGGTGAATACGTTCCCGGGCCTTGTACACACCGCCCGTCACACCATGGGAGTGGGTTGCAAAAGAAGTAGGTAGCTTAACCTTCGGGAGGGCGCTTACCACTTTGTGATTCATGACTGGGGTGAAGTCGTAACAAGGTAACCGTAGGGGAACCTGCGGTTGGATCACCTCCTTACCTGAAAGAACCTTTCCTTTGCAGTGTCCACACAGATTGTCTGATGAAAAGTGAATAGCAAGGCGTCTTGCGATTGAGACTTTGTGTCCCCTTCGTCTAGAGGCCCAGGACACCGCCCTTTCACGGCGGTAACAGGGGTTCGAATCCCCTAGGGGACGCCACTTGCTGGTATGTGAGTGAAAGACGCGTGCCTTAATATCTCAAAACTGACTTGTGAGTCATGTTTGAGATATTTGCTCTTTAAAAATCTGGATCAAGCTGAAAATTGAAACGACACACAGTTAATGTGTGTTCGAGTCTCTCAAATTTTCGCAACACTGAAGTGTTTTACGAAACATCTTCGGGTTGTGAGGTTAAGCGACTAAGCGTACACGGTGGATGCCCTGGCAGTCAGAGGCGATGAAGGACGTGCTAATCTGCGAAAAGCGTCGGTAAGGTGATATGAACCGTTATAGCCGGCGATGTCCGAATGGGGAAACCCAGTGCAATTCGTTGCACTATCGTTAAGTGAATACATAGCTTAACGAGGCGAACCGGGGGAACTGAAACATCTAAGTACCCCGAGGAAAAGAAATCAACCGAGATTCCCCCAGTAGCGGCGAGCGAACGGGGAGCAGCCCAGAGCCTGAATCAGCATGTGTGTTAGTGGAACGGTCTGGAAAGGCCGGCGATACAGGGTGACAGCCCCGTACACAAAAGTGCATGTGTTGTGAGCTCGATGAGTAGGGCGGGACACGTGGTATCCTGTCTGAATATGGGGGGACCATCCTCCAAGGCTAAATACTCCTGACTGACCGATAGTGAACCAGTACCGTGAGGGAAAGGCGAAAAGAACCCCGGCGAGGGGAGTGAAAAAGAACCTGAAACCGTGTACGTACAAGCAGTGGGAGCCTCTTTTATGGGGTGACTGCGTACCTTTTGTATAATGGGTCAGCGACTTATATTCTGTAGCAAGGTTAACCGAATAGGGGAGCCGAAGGGAAACCGAGTCTTAACTGGGCGTTAAGTTGCAGGGTATAGACCCGAAACCCGGTGATCTAGCCATGGGCAGGTTGAAGGTTGGGTAACACTAACTGGAGGACCGAACCGACTAATGTTGAAAAATTAGCGGATGACTTGTGGCTGGGGGTGAAAGGCCAATCAAACCGGGAGATAGCTGGTTCTCCCCGAAAGCTATTTAGGTAGCGCCTCGTGAACTCATCTTCGGGGGTAGAGCACTGTTTCGGCTAGGGGGTCATCCCGACTTACCAACCCGATGCAAACTGCGAATACCGAAGAATGTTATCACGGGAGACACACGGCGGGTGCTAACGTCCGTCGTGAAGAGGGAAACAACCCAGACCGCCAGCTAAGGTCCCAAAGTCATGGTTAAGTGGGAAACGATGTGGGAAGGCTCAGACAGCCAGGATGTTGGCTTAGAAGCAGCCATCATTTAAAGAAAGCGTAATAGCTCACTGGTCGAGTCGGCCTGCGCGGAAGATGTAACGGGGCTAAACCATGCACCGAAGCTGCGGCAGCGACACTATGTGTTGTTGGGTAGGGGAGCGTTCTGTAAGCCTGCGAAGGTGTGCTGTGAGGCATGCTGGAGGTATCAGAAGTGCGAATGCTGACATAAGTAACGATAAAGCGGGTGAAAAGCCCGCTCGCCGGAAGACCAAGGGTTCCTGTCCAACGTTAATCGGGGCAGGGTGAGTCGACCCCTAAGGCGAGGCCGAAAGGCGTAGTCGATGGGAAACAGGTTAATATTCCTGTACTTGGTGTTACTGCGAAGGGGGGACGGAGAAGGCTATGTTGGCCGGGCGACGGTTGTCCCGGTTTAAGCGTGTAGGTGTGTGTTCCAGGTAAATCCGGTTCACTTTAACACTGAGGCGTGATGACGAGGCACTACGGTGCTGAAGTAACAAATGCCCTGCTTCCAGGAAAAGCCTCTAAGCATCAGGTAACATCAAATCGTACCCCAAACCGACACAGGTGGTCAGGTAGAGAATACCAAGGCGCTTGAGAGAACTCGGGTGAAGGAACTAGGCAAAATGGTGCCGTAACTTCGGGAGAAGGCACGCTGATATGTAGGTGAAGTGATTTACTCATGGAGCTGAAATCAGTCGAAGATACCAGCTGGCTGCAACTGTTTATTAAAAACACAGCACTGTGCAAACACGAAAGTGGACGTATACGGTGTGACGCCTGCCCGGTGCCGGAAGGTTAATTGATGGGGTTATCCTTAGGGAGAAGCTCTTGATCGAAGCCCCGGTAAACGGCGGCCGTAACTATAACGGTCCTAAGGTAGCGAAATTCCTTGTCGGGTAAGTTCCGACCTGCACGAATGGCGTAATGATGGCCAGGCTGTCTCCACCCGAGACTCAGTGAAATTGAACTCGCTGTGAAGATGCAGTGTACCCGCGGCAAGACGGAAAGACCCCGTGAACCTTTACTATAGCTTGACACTGAACACTGGTCCTTGATGTGTAGGATAGGTGGGAGGCTTTGAAGTGTGGACGCCAGTCTGCATGGAGCCAACCTTGAAATACCACCCTTTAATGGCTGGTGTTCTAACGTGGGCCCGTAATCCGGGTTGCGGACAGTGTCTGGTGGGTAGTTTGACTGGGGCGGTCTCCTCCTAAAGAGTAACGGAGGAGCACGAAGGTTAGCTAATCCTGGTCGGACATCAGGAGGTTAGTGCAAAGGCATAAGCTAGCTTGACTGCGAGCGTGACGGCGCGAGCAGGTGCGAAAGCAGGTCTTAGTGATCCGGTGGTTCTGAATGGAAGGGCCATCGCTCAACGGATAAAAGGTACTCCGGGGATAACAGGCTGATACCGCCCAAGAGTTCATATCGACGGCGGTGTTTGGCACCTCGATGTCGGCTCATCACATCCTGGGGCTGAAGTAGGTCCCAAGGGTATGGCTGTTCGCCATTTAAAGTGGTACGCGAGCTGGGTTTAGAACGTCGTGAGACAGTTCGGTCCCTATCTGCCGTGGGCGCTGGAGAATTGAGGGGGGCTGCTCCTAGTACGAGAGGACCGGAGTGGACGCATCACTGGTGTTCGGGTTGTCATGCCAATGGCACTGCCCGGTAGCTAAATGCGGAAAAGATAAGTGCTGAAAGCATCTAAGCACGAAACTTGCCCCGAGATGAGTTCTCCCTGACCCTTTAAGGGTCCTGAAGGAACGTTGAAGACGACGACGTTGATAGGCCGGGTGTGTAAGCGCAGCGATGCGTTGAGCTAACCGGTACTAATGAACCGTGAGGCTTAACCTTACAACGCCGAAGCTGTTTTGGCGGATTTGAGAGAATATTTTCAGCTTAGATTCAGACGCAAGTGCGCAATAGTTTGCACAGCAGCAAGGCGGCAAGCGAAGTAAAGGAAGGAGCATACAAAGGTATGTGACTGAGTTTACGAGAGCAGCCAACGCGGCTGATGTGATAAATTATTGCGTACAGAGCACCAAGAATTTGCCTGGCGGCTGTAGCGCGGTGGTCCCACCTGACCCCATGCCGAACTCAGAAGTGAAACGCCGTAGCGCCGATGGTAGTGTGGGGTCTCCCCATGCGAGAGTAGGGAACTGCCAGGCATCAAATTGAAAAACCTGAAGTAGTCTTCGAGGCAGTTCACTACTCGATGAGAGTAGGACAAAAGCAAAGCTTTTGAACGTTGCGAAGCAACGGCCCGAAGGGTGAATCACGAAGTGATTCATAAACTGCCAGGCATCAAATTAAGCAGTAAACTGGTGTCAAAACCAGTGGTTGTAGAAAAATTCGGTGGAGCGGTAGTTCAGTTGGTTAGAATACCTGCCTGTCACGCAGGGGGTCGCGGGTTCGAGTCCCGTCCGTTCCGCCACCCTAATTAGGGGCGTAGTTCAATTGGTAGAGCACCGGTCTCCAAAACCGGGTGTTGGGAGTTCGAGTCTCTCCGCCCCTGCCAGAAAATAATCCTTAGCATTTGCTAAGGATTTTTTTTGTCTGTAGAAAACCACTTCAGATACCGATCTCCTCCTTTTCTGGCATCCTTGCCAGCGTCATTTTTACTTACTCTTCCAGCACATCTATCTTTAGAAGATCTTTGATCAGCGCATGTTTATCACTATTTTGCAGCCAGATAGCGTACAACGGACGCGAAAGCGTTGCGCTGTCTGCAACGGTATGCAACTCACCCTTTTCTTTGGCCCAACGCGTGGGTAACCAGGTGCAACCATTCAGAGCGTGAAGTTGCTGTCTGGCCAGTTCAGCAGAACTGGTGGTCAGTACCGGGACTTCATCGGCGGCAATTAATCCCACTTCATGTTGTTGAAAGTCCGGCCCCCACTCCAGACGCAGATAATTCAGCGCCTCTTTCATCGTCGAAGGGCTGGCGCAATAGAGTGCCAGGGTGAAATACCCCAGCAACTGGCTGCTGAACTCATCCATTTTTGGGGCTTCTGTGGTGATAAGCAGATCAAGCTGGCGTTCATGCAACTGTTTTACCAGTGACTGACGCTGTGCGATGCGGGCTTCGAATTGCAAACCGTTCTGGGGCTCTTGTGCCTGGTACAAGCGTCCTAACCAGTCGTTGAGCATACACTCCCACAACGACGCACTGGCACCGATTGAAAACTCATTATGCCTTGATGTATGGGCGACCTCTTTACGTGCCGCCTGCCATGTATTCATCAACGTTTCTGCATAGGGCAGAAGCTTCTCGCCGGCCGCCGTTAAGCGGATATTATTTCTGTGGCGGGTAAAAAGATTCACACCGAGTTGGTTTTCCAACTGTCTGATGCGAAAGCTGACCGCCGACTGAGTCAGGTAGAGCGCTTCCGCAGCCCGGCCAAAATGGCGCGTTCGGCTAACTTCCAGGAAAGTTTTTAACAATTCCGTATCCACAGTGCTCTCCGCAAAATTATTTGTCGTTATGATTTAAATGTTTTGTTTTACACTCTGTCAAGCGTAACTAATACTCCGCGCCATAAATAGCTCGGCCAAAAGAATTAGGAGCGTGCAGGATGGCGGAAAGCTTTACGACGACTAATCGATATTTCGACAATAAATATTATCCACGCGGTTTCTCTCGTCATGGTGATTTCACCATCAAAGAGGCGCAATTGCTTGAACGTCATGGTTATGCCTTCAATGAGCTGGATCTGGGCAAACGTGAGCCGGTTACTGAAGAAGAGAGGCTCTTTGTTGCGGTATGTCGTGGTGAACGTGAGCCAGTGACCGAAGCGGAACGCGTCTGGTCTAAATACATGACGCGTATCAAGCGTCCAAAACGTTTTCACACCCTGTCTGGCGGTAAACCGCAGATGGAAGGCGCTGAGGACTACACTGAGTCTGATGACTAATAAAAAAGGGCCCCGGCCCTTTTTTTATGTCAGTTGCTTCTGCAGGTGAGCAAGCAGTCGATCTATCGCCCGGTAGCTGACTGCTTCCTGCAAGTGTCGTCGTGAAATATGTTCGGCTTGCGCAAGATCGGCAATGGTCCTTGAGACCTTCAATAACCGCTGCCAGGCCCGTATAGACAACCCAAGATGGATGAGTGTCTCCTCAAGCCATTGCGCGTCTTCATCCGCTAACGGACAGTGTTCACGTATCTCCCTGTTTTGCAGGTGTGCATTCAGTTTGCCCTGGCGTTTATGCTGACGTTCCTGCGCGGCAATGACCCGCTGTTTAACCGTAAAGCTGTTTTCTCCTTTTACACCGGGTTGGCTGAGTATGCCTGGCGGAGGCAAAGGGATCTCGAGAGAAAGATCAAAGCGGTCCAGAAAGGGGCCAGAGAGTCGACTGAGATAGCGTAATGTCTGTTCAGGTGTACTCCGGTTATGGTTACCCTGATAGTGTCCTGTAGGACTGGGATTCATTGCAGCCACCAGTTGAAAGCGCGCAGGATAGGTGATCTTAGCGCGCGTGCGCGAAAGGTGGATCTGGCCAGACTCTATGGGTTCACGTAGGGCATCTAATGTCCGTCGTTCAAACTCAGGCAACTCATCAAGAAACAGTATTCCGTTGTGCGCCAATGAAATTTCGCCTGGCGCGGGGAAGGTACCGCCACCAACCATCGCGGTCAGGGATGCGCTGTGGTGCGGTGCGCGAAAAGGTCGTTGCTTCCACCGTTTTTGCACGCTGGTTGAGTTGACCAGGCTGAGGATGGCGGCGCTTTCCAGGGCTTCTTTGTTACTCAACGCCGGTAACAGGCCATTAAGGCGGCTGGCAAGCATCGTTTTTCCTGTACCCGGTGGGCCAACCAACAGCAGGTTATGCCCGCCCGCGGCGGTGATCTCAAGGCTGCGTTTTCCTTGCTCCTGACCAATAATATCGCTGAGATCGTCAGATGACGCGCAGGCCACCCTGTCGCTGACTCCGGGATGGCTAAGATCATGCTTTCCTTCCAGGAAGGCACAGACGGCTTGCAGATGATCGGCAATCAGACATCCCTTGCCATCAATTAATCCGACCTCTTCTTCATTCTCTTTAGCCACAATAATGCATCTTCCCGCTCGTATCGCTTCGGTTGCACTGGATATGGCACCGGGAACGCCGCGTAATGCACCTGTAAGCGCTAATTCACCCACTAACTCATATTGGTCGAGTTTATGTGTTGTAAGCTGCTCAGAGGCAACCAGAAGCGCCACAGCAATAGGTAAATCATATCTCCCGCCCTCTTTGGGAAGATCGGCAGGGGCGAGATTGATGGTGATTTTCTTTGCGGGAAAGTCATACCCGCTATTAATGATCGCGCTGCGTACCCGGTCGCGCGCCTCTTTAACGGTTGTTTCTGGTAACCCCACCAGTGTTAAACCGGGCAGGCCGTTACTGATATGCACTTCGATGGTAATCGCCGGTGCATTCACCCCCAGCGCTGCGCGTGTATGAACAATTGACAGTGACATAATCCCTCCCGATGCCACTATTATGTCTGAACTCTTCTATGCAGTATTATTGCTAAATGACGTTTATTCGCTGCGGTTTCCGCACTTTTAATGCAATTTGTCTGCATTTTCTCTTTTACTGGAAGGGCGCTCGCAGTCCGCTTTCCATCACCTTTGGCGTTCTGAAAAAGGGTTTTACTTCCGCCCCGAAAGTGAAATTTTTTCAATTCCTGGTTTTTGTATAAAAAACAATGGTTTTTAGCTAATCCGTTAGCTGAGTCAGAAAAATGAAAAGAAAAAAATCTTGTGCTATTGGCGAAATCTATGGTAACTCTTTAGGTATTCCTTCGAACAAGATGCAAGAATAGACGAAAATGACAGCCCTTCTACGAGTGATTAGCCTGGTCGTGATTAGCGTGGTGGTGATTATTATCCCATCGTGCGGGGCTGCACTTGGACGAGGAAAGGCTTAAAAATCAAGCCTTAACGAACTAAGACCCCCGCACCGAAAGGTCCGGGGGTTTTTTTTGACCTTAAAAACACAACAGAGGAACAGAAAATGAATAACAGCATAAAATTCTGTTTCTTAAGATTTACGACGGGGAACTAACTATGAATGGAGCACAGTGGGTGGTACATGCGTTGCGTGCACAGGGTGTCGAGACAGTATTCGGCTATCCCGGTGGCGCAATTATGCCGGTCTACGATGCATTGTACGACGGTGGCGTGGAACACCTGCTGTGCCGACACGAACAGGGGGCGGCGATCGCGGCCATTGGTTATGCCCGTTCCACCGGTAAAACAGGCGTTTGCATCGCCACCTCTGGTCCGGGGGCAACCAACCTGATCACCGGCCTTGCCGATGCGCTGTTAGATTCGGTCCCTGTTGTGGCGATCACCGGGCAGGTTGCTGCGCCGCTCATTGGCACCGACGCGTTTCAGGAAGTGGACGTATTAGGACTGTCTCTGGCCTGTACCAAGCACAGTTTTCTTGTGCAGTCGCTGGAAGAGTTGCCACGCATCATGGCTGAGGCGTTTGAGGTTGCTAACTCTGGCCGTCCTGGCCCGGTTCTGGTGGATATCCCAAAAGATATCCAGTTAGCCCGCGGGGCGCTGGAACCGTATTTCACAACAGTCGAAAACGCGGCGGTTTTCCCTCATGCCGACGTTGAGCAGGCGCGAAAAATGCTGGCCCAGGCGCAAAAACCGATGCTGTACGTGGGCGGTGGCGTCGGGATGGCGCAGGCGGTTCCGGCGCTGCGTGAGTTTATTGCGGTAACGCAAATGCCGGTTACCTGCACGCTGAAAGGGCTGGGCGCTGTCGAGGCGGATTATCCCTACTATCTGGGGATGCTGGGCATGCATGGCACCAAAGCTGCGAACTTCGCCGTGCAGGAGTGTGATTTGCTGATTGCGGTTGGTGCTCGTTTTGATGACCGGGTGACCGGCAAACTGGATACCTTCGCGCCGCATGCCAGCGTGATTCATATGGATATCGACCCGGCTGAACTGAACAAACTGCGCCGGGCGCATGTCACCTTGCAGGCCGATTTGAATGCGTTGCTGCCAGCTCTGCAGCAGACGATCAACATTGATGAATGGCGTCAGCGTAATGCGGAACTGCGTACTGACCACACCTGGCGCTACGATCATCCAGGGGAAGCCATCTATGCGCCACTGTTGTTGAAACAGCTGTCGGAACGAAAACCCACCAACTGTGTGGTGACGACGGATGTCGGTCAGCATCAGATGTGGTCCGCGCAACATATGACGTACACTCGCCCGGAGAATTTCATCACCTCCAGCGGCTTAGGGACGATGGGTTTTGGTTTACCGGCTGCCGTTGGCGCGCAGGTTGCGCGACCGGACGACACCGTTATCTGTATCTCCGGTGACGGCTCCTTCATGATGAATGTTCAGGAGCTGGGCACCGTAAAACGTAAGCAGTTACCGTTGAAGATAGTCTTACTGGATAACCAACGGTTAGGCATGGTTCGACAATGGCAACAGCTGTTTTTCCAGGAACGATATAGCGAAACCACCCTCACCGATAACCCCGATTTCCTCACGTTGGCCAGCGCCTTTGGCATCCCTGGCCAACACATCACCCGAAAAGACCAGGTTGAAGCGGCACTCGATACCCTGTTGAGCAGCGACGGGCCATACCTGCTTCATGTCTCAATCGACGAACTTGAGAATGTCTGGCCACTGGTGCCGCCTGGCGCCAGCAACTCTGAAATGCTGGAGAAATTATCATGATGCAACATCAGGTCGCCGTAGAAGCCCGCTTTAATCCGGAAACACTGGAACGTGTATTACGTGTGGTACGCCATCGTGGTTTTCAGGTGTGCGCCATGAATATGGGTTCCGCTCGCGACGCGCAGAATATAAATATTGAATTGACCGTTGCCAGTCCGCTGTCGGTCGACTTACTGTTTAGTCAGTTAAGTAAGCTGGTCGATGTGGCACATGTTGCCATCTGCCAGAGCACAACCACATCACAACAAATCCGCGCGTAAGCGCAACAGGAAGAAGAAATGACGACGAAAAAAGCTGATTACATTTGGTTCAATGGCGAGATGATTCGTTGGGAAGACGCGAAAGTTCACGTGATGTCCCACGCGCTGCACTACGGTACGTCTGTCTTTGAAGGCATCCGTTGCTATGACTCGCACAAAGGCCCGGTGGTGTTCCGTCATCGCGAACACATGCAGCGCCTGCATGATTCAGCCAAAATTTATCGTTTCCCGGTCTCTCAGAGTGTGGATGAGCTGATGGAAGCCTGCCGTGAGGTGATCCGTAAAAATAACCTGACCAGCGCCTATATTCGTCCACTGGTGTTTGTTGGTGATGTGGGGATGGGCGTGAATCCACCTCCGGGATACTCCACCGACGTTATTATCGCTGCGTTCCCGTGGGGCGCGTACCTGGGTGCCGAAGCGCTGGAACAAGGGATCGATGCGATGGTGTCCTCGTGGAACCGTGCCGCGCCGAACACCATCCCGACTGCGGCAAAAGCCGGTGGTAACTACCTTTCGTCACTGCTGGTGGGTAGCGAAGCACGTCGTCATGGCTATCAGGAAGGTATTGCGCTGGATGTGAATGGTTACATTTCCGAAGGTGCCGGTGAAAACCTGTTTGAAGTGAAAGACGGTGTGCTGTTTACCCCGCCGTTTACCTCTTCCGCGCTGCCGGGGATCACCCGTGACGCCATCATCAAACTGGCAAAAGAACTGGGTATTGAAGTACGCGAGCAGGTTCTGTCCCGCGAATCCCTGTATCTGGCGGACGAAGTGTTTATGTCCGGTACGGCGGCGGAAATCACCCCGGTTCGCAGCGTTGACGGTATCCAGGTGGGCGAAGGCCGCTGTGGTCCTGTCACCAAACGCGTCCAGCAAGCCTTCTTCGGTCTGTTTACTGGCGAAACCGAAGACAAATGGGGTTGGTTGGATTCAGTAAACCAATAACAAAATTAATATTTCCCCCAAATACTTCACGTTGCAGCCAACGCACCTGCAGCGTGAAGTATGCAGGGGAAAGACAGACGGGAGTTAATCAAGCATGCCTAAGTACCGTTCCGCCACCACCACTCATGGCCGCAATATGGCAGGAGCCCGCGCGCTGTGGCGCGCCACCGGAATGACCGATGCCGATTTTGGTAAACCGATCATTGCCGTTGTGAACTCATTCACCCAGTTTGTGCCAGGGCACGTGCATTTGCGCGACCTCGGTAAACTGGTCGCCGAACAGATTGAAGCATCGGGCGGCGTGGCTAAAGAGTTCAACACCATTGCTGTCGATGATGGTATCGCCATGGGCCACGGGGGCATGCTTTATTCACTGCCGTCGCGCGAGCTGATCGCCGATTCGGTGGAGTACATGGTGAATGCCCATTGCGCCGATGCAATGGTTTGTATCTCCAACTGCGACAAAATCACCCCAGGGATGCTGATGGCCTCCCTGCGCCTGAACATTCCGGTGATCTTCGTTTCCGGCGGTCCGATGGAGGCCGGGAAAACCAAGCTTTCTGACAAAATCATCAAGCTCGATCTGGTTGATGCCATGATTCAGGGCGCGGACCCGAAAGTTTCTGATGACCAGAGCAATCAGGTTGAACGTTCCGCCTGCCCGACCTGCGGGTCCTGTTCCGGGATGTTTACCGCAAACTCGATGAACTGCCTGACCGAAGCGCTGGGCCTGTCGCAGCCGGGTAACGGTTCACTGCTCGCGACCCACGCCGATCGTAAGCAGTTGTTCCTCAATGCCGGTAAACGCATTGTTGAGCTGACTAAACGTTACTACGAGCAGGATGATGCCTCCGCGCTGCCACGCAATATTGCCTGCAAGGCGGCGTTTGAAAATGCGATGACGCTGGATATCGCGATGGGCGGCTCCACCAATACTGTTCTGCACCTGCTGGCTGCGGCGCAGGAAGCAGAGATCGACTTCACGATGAGTGATATCGACAAGCTTTCCCGCAAAGTCCCGCAGCTGTGCAAAGTGGCGCCGAGTACGCAGAAATATCACATGGAAGATGTTCACCGTGCGGGCGGCGTGCTGGGGATTCTGGGCGAACTGGATCGCGCGAGCCTGTTGAACCGGGACGTAAAAAACGTGCTGGGTCTGACGCTGCCGCAAACCCTTGAGCAGTACGACATCACGGTGACACAAGATGACGCCGTGAAGCTGATGTTCCGCGCAGGCCCGGCGGGTATTCGCACCACAGAAGCATTCTCGCAGGATTGTCGCTGGGATTCGCTGGATGACGATCGCGCCGAAGGCTGTATCCGTTCTCTGGAACACGCTTACAGCAAAGACGGTGGCCTGGCGGTACTTTACGGTAACTTCGCGGAAAATGGCTGCATCGTTAAAACCGCCGGCGTGGATGACAGCATTCTGAAATTCACTGGCCCGGCCAAAGTGTATGAAAGCCAGGATGAGGCGGTTGACGCAATCCTCGGCGGCAAAGTGGTGGAAGGCGACGTGGTTGTGATCCGCTACGAAGGGCCAAAAGGTGGGCCGGGGATGCAGGAAATGCTCTACCCGACGACTTTCCTCAAATCGATGGGTCTGGGCAAAGCGTGCGCGCTGGTCACCGACGGTCGTTTCTCTGGCGGCACCTCCGGACTTTCCATTGGCCACGTCTCACCGGAAGCGGCCAGCGGCGGCAATATCGCGATCATTGAAGATGGCGACATGATTGCTATTGATATTCCAAACCGTGGCATTCAGTTGCAGTTGAGCGATGCGGAAATTGCGGCGCGTCGTGAAGCGCAGGAAGCGCGCGGTGACAAAGCCTGGACACCGAAAGATCGTCAGCGTCAGGTGTCGTTTGCGCTGCGCGCCTATGCCAGCCTGGCGACCAGCGCAGATAAAGGCGCGGTACGCGATAAATCGAAACTGGGAGGCTGATGATGGCCGAATCACAACCTCTGTCAGCTGCCCCGGAAGGGGCAGAATATCTGCGTGCGGTGCTCCGCGCGCCGGTATACGAAGCGGCGCAGGTGACACCGCTGCAAAAAATGGAAAAGCTTTCGTCGCGCCTTGATAACGTGATCCTTGTGAAGCGCGAAGACCGGCAGCCGGTTCACAGCTTCAAGCTTCGCGGTGCTTACGCGATGATGGCGGGGCTGACCGAGGCGCAAAAAGCTCACGGGGTGATCACCGCGTCTGCGGGCAACCATGCCCAGGGCGTGGCGTTCTCTTCCGCTCGTCTGGGCGTGAAGGCACTGATCGTGATGCCGGTTGCGACGGCGGATATCAAAGTCGATGCCGTTCGTGGTTTCGGCGGCGAAGTGCTGCTGCATGGCGCAAATTTTGATGAAGCGAAAGCGAAAGCGATTGAACTGTCGCAGCAGCAGGGCTTTACCTGGGTTCCACCGTTCGATCACCCCATGGTGATCGCCGGTCAGGGGACGCTGGCGCTGGAATTGCTCCAGCAGGATGCCCATCTCGATCGCGTGTTTGTGCCAGTCGGCGGCGGCGGTCTGGCGGCGGGCGTCGCGGTTCTGATCAAACAGCTGATGCCGCAAATCAAAGTTATTGCGGTGGAGGCGGAAGACTCCGCCTGTCTGAAAGCGGCGCTGGAGGCGGGTCATCCGGTCGATCTTCCCCGCGTCGGTCTGTTTGCGGAAGGCGTGGCGGTGAAGCGCATTGGGGATGAAACTTTCCGCCTTTGTCAGGAGTATCTCGACGATATCATCACCGTGGATAGCGATGCGATTTGCGCGGCGATGAAAGACCTCTTTGAAGATGTGCGCGCAGTGGCGGAGCCTTCCGGTGCGCTGGCGCTGGCGGGAATGAAAAAGTACGTCGCCCAACACAACATTCGCGGCGAACGCCTTGCGCATATCCTTTCCGGCGCTAACGTCAATTTCCATGGCTTGCGCTATGTTTCTGAGCGTTGTGAACTGGGCGAACAGCGCGAAGCGCTGCTGGCAGTGACCATTCCGGAAGAAAAGGGCAGCTTCCTGAAGTTTTGCCAGTTACTGGGTGGTCGCTCAGTTACCGAGTTTAACTATCGCTTTGCCGATGATAAGAATGCCTGCATTTTTGTCGGCGTCCGGTTGAGCAGGGGCATGGAAGAGCGCACCGAGATCCTGAATCTGCTGCGCGACGGCGGTTATAGCGTGGTCGATCTCTCCGATGACGAAATGGCGAAACTGCACGTGCGCTACATGGTTGGCGGGCGTCCCTCCAAACCGCTTCAGGAGCGCTTATTCAGCTTCGAGTTCCCGGAATCTCCAGGTGCGCTGCTCAAGTTTTTGCATACGCTGGGCACCCACTGGAATATCTCGTTGTTCCATTACCGCAGCCACGGTACGGACTATGGCCGCGTACTGGCTGCGTTTGAACTGGGCGAGCACGAACCGGATTTCGAAACGCGCTTGCAAGAACTGGGTTATGAGTGTCACGACGAAACAAATAACCCGGCATTCCGTTTCTTCCTCGCGGGTTAAGTGTGTTGGCATAAGCCTGATGGCGTCGTGCTTTGCGCCACCATCAGGCAATTATTTATAGAGGCAAGCAGATGGCTGGACGCTTTCAGGGATTTGCGCAGGAAGGGCTGACGTTTCTTCAGCAGGTAAAAATTGAAAACGATAAAACGTGGTTTGAGGAGCACCGTTTTATTTACGATCGCAGCATACTCACGCCGTTTCGGGCGCTGGTGGACGACTTAGCGCCGGTGATGTCAGAGATTGATCCGCTGCTGGAAACCCGTTCCGCCATCGGCAAAACGCTATCGCGCATTCACCGTGATACCCGTTTTTCCAATGACAAATCGCTTTATCGCAGCCGGATGTGGCTGACCTTCAAACGTTCAGCTAAAAACTGGACCGATGCCCCCGCGTATTTTTTTGAAATCAGCCCCGATACGTTGCGTTATGGACTGGGTTATTACAGCGCCAGTAAGCCGACGATGGATCTGTTTCGTCATACGCTAAAACAGCGACCCACGCAGTTTCTGGAAGTGGCTGACTGTTGTCGGGCGCCGTTTGAACTGGTGGGGGAGCGCTATAAGCGGCTGCTGGTAAAGGATCTTGATCCGACGATTTCCGACTGGTATCACCGCAAATCCTTTGCAGCAATGGCTACGGATACCGACGTGGAAAAACTCTTCCGCGCCGATCTGGTGACGCTGCTGGCAGACGGTTTCCGTCAACTGGAACCGCTGTACCAGTGGTTAATACAGGTGGAAACCCTGAAGCAAATTGACCCGGCGGATCTGTAACCGTTACCGACTTTCGTCGATTTTCCTCTCGAGGACAATTTTCCAGAACGCATCGATGAGCGGCTCATGCAGCCGCTTTTTCGGCGCGCAGACGCCCAGCTCAAACGGCGTTTTCTCGTCGCTACGCTCTAAAATCATCACGCGATTGCGCACCGGTTCGGGGCTGTTTTCCAGTACCACTTCGGGCAACAACGCCACGCCGCAGCCAAGCGCGACCATCGACACCATCGCTTCATGACCGCCCACGGTAGCGTAAATTTGCGGATTGCTGATTTTATGGCGACGGAACCACAGTTCAATGCGGCGGCGCACCGGTCCCTGATCGGCCATGATGAATGGCACTGTAGACCAGTCGGGTTTCTCCACCGAAACCTGATTGCGTACCGGGCAGGGCAGCGCCGGGGCAATGAGCACCACCGCCAGATTTTCCAGCATCGAAAACGCCACTGCGCCGGGCAGCGTTTCCGGTTTCCCGGCTATCGCCAGATCCGCTTCGCCGGTCACCACCTTTTCCATGGCATCGGCGGCGTCGCCAGTGGTGAGTTTAATTTCTACCGAGGGATGCTCAGCGCGAAATCTGTCGAGGATCGGCGGCAGATGGCTATAGGCTGCGGTCACCGAACAGAAAATATGCAGTTCCCCCGACAGCGACGGGCCTTGCTGATCGAGGGTGTGGCGTAATTGCTGATACTGCAACAACGTCTGCTGGGCAAACGTCCGCAGCTCTTCACCTGCTTCGGTCAGCGTGACCGTGCGGTTATCGCGAACAAACAGCGGTTGGCCGAGATCTTCCTCAAGGCGCTGGATCTGCCGTGATAACGTAGAAGGGCTGACGTGCATCGCCCGCGCGCTGCGGCCAAAGTGACGGCTTTCCGCCAGATGCAGGAACATTTTCAGGTCGCGTAAATCCACGGACTCCACTCCACCTTTTTACATTGCATAAATTGCAACGTGACGTTGTGAATATATCAATTTCCGCAATAAATTTCCTGTCATATAGTGGGTTCATTCTCTCTTGCCATGACACGGCAAGCGAACCGAACAATAAAGCACGACAAAACAACATCACGAGGAATCACCATGGCTAACTACTTCAACACACTGAATTTGCGTCAGCAGCTGGCGCAGCTGGGTAAATGTCGCTTTATGGGCCGCGACGAATTTGCCGATGGCGCAAGCTACCTTCAGGGTAAAAAAGTGGTCATCGTCGGCTGTGGCGCGCAGGGTCTGAACCAGGGCCTGAACATGCGTGATTCCGGGCTGGATATCTCCTATGCGCTGCGTAAAGAGGCGATTGCTGAGAAGCGCGCGTCCTGGCGTAAAGCGACTGAAAACGGCTTCAAAGTCGGCACTTACGAGGAGCTGATCCCGCAGGCGGATCTGGTGGTTAACCTGACGCCGGACAAACAGCACTCCGACGTGGTGCGTTCCGTACAGCCGCTGATGAAAGACGGCGCGGCGCTGGGTTACTCTCACGGTTTCAACATCGTTGAAGTGGGCGAGCAGATCCGTAAAGACATCACCGTGGTGATGGTGGCACCGAAGTGTCCGGGTACCGAAGTGCGTGAAGAGTACAAACGTGGTTTCGGTGTGCCGACGCTTATCGCCGTTCACCCGGAAAACGATCCGAAAGGCGAAGGCATGGCGATTGCGAAAGCCTGGGCCGCGGCGACCGGCGGTCACCGTGCGGGCGTACTGGAATCTTCCTTCGTTGCAGAAGTGAAATCCGACCTGATGGGCGAGCAGACCATTCTGTGCGGCATGCTGCAGGCTGGTTCTCTGCTGTGCTTCGACAAGCTGGTGGAAGAAGGCACCGATCCGGCCTATGCCGAAAAACTGATTCAGTTCGGCTGGGAAACCATCACCGAAGCGCTGAAGCAGGGCGGTATCACGTTGATGATGGACCGCCTGTCCAACCCGGCGAAACTGCGCGCTTATGCACTCTCCGAACAGCTGAAAGAGATTATGGCGCCGCTGTTCCAGAAACATATGGATGACATCATCTCCGGCGAATTCTCTTCCGGCATGATGGCGGACTGGGCCAACGACGATAAGAAACTGCTGACCTGGCGTGAAGAGACCGGCAAAACCGCGTTTGAAACCGCCCCGCAGTTTGACGGTAAAATCGGCGAGCAGGAGTACTTCGATAAAGGCGTACTGATGATCGCAATGGTGAAAGCGGGCGTTGAACTGGCGTTCGAAACCATGGTGGATTCCGGCATCATTGAAGAATCTGCGTACTACGAATCACTGCACGAGCTGCCGCTGATTGCGAACACCATTGCGCGTAAGCGTCTGTACGAAATGAACGTGGTTATTTCTGATACCGCTGAATACGGTAACTACCTGTTCTCTTACGCTTGCGTACCGCTGCTCAAAGAGTTCATGACCACGCTGCAGGCAGGCGATTTGGGTAAAGCGATCGCCGAAGGCGCGGTGGATAACGCTCAGTTGCGTGATGTGAACGAAGCCATTCGCAGCCATGCTATCGAGCAGGTAGGTAAGAAACTGCGTGGGTATATGACCGACATGAAGCGTATTGCAGTCGCGGGTTAATCCTGGCAAGAATTGCCGGATGGCGGCGTAATCGCCTTATCCGGCCTACAAAAAAATGACCGTTTCGTAGGCCGGATAAGCGTAGCGTCATCCGGCAAAAAAAGCCCAGAGTCTGAACGCTCTGGGCTTTTGCTTAATTACGGTACAGCACTTTAATGATGTGGTAACCGAACTGGGTATGCAGCGGACCGGTAGGCTCCAGCACCGGGCAGGAAAAGACCACTTTATCGAACGCCGGAACCATCTGGCCCTGGCGGAATTCGCCTAAGTCACCGCCTCTTTTGCCTGACGGACAGATAGAGTGTTTCTTCGCCAGCTTGCCAAAGTCGGCGCCGTTTTTAATCTGCTCCAGAAGATCCTGTGCCAGTTTCTCTTCTTTAACAAGGATATGCAGTGCTGCTGCGGTTTTTGCCATTATTACGTTCTCATCTCTCAAAGGTTGCCCGCTACTTTATCATTCCTCCGGGCGTCAGACATATACTCTTCGCCAGCGCAGGACAGATGTCTCATCGGGTGTATGCCAGTTTGCTGCTTCAGGTGTTCTTCTTTGCAGCGCAGGTATGCGTGTCGTCGCCAGAATGAGGAACCAGGGGCAGCAAACGCTGGTTCTGGGCATTGTTGTCTTGATCCACAAGTATGTGGAAAACGGGTTGCTGTGGGGGGCTAATTGATGTCATTAGCGTGGTGATCTCTGCTTACCCGGTATCGGGATGAGGTTTGCCATCACTTTCAGGCTGCCTGACAGGCAGCCTGTTTCTCCCTCTGCCTCGCTTTCTGCTACAATCCCTCCCCCGTTCGAAGATTGAGCACTTTTTCCTATGCGTTTAAACCCCGGCCAACAACAAGCTGTCGAATTCGTCACCGGACCTTGCCTGGTGCTGGCGGGTGCGGGTTCCGGTAAGACACGCGTTATCACCAATAAGATTGCTCACCTGATCCGTGGCTGCGGCTATCAGGCGCGACACATTGCGGCCGTGACCTTTACCAACAAAGCGGCGCGCGAGATGAAAGAGCGTGTCGGACAGACGCTGGGACGCAAAGAGGCGCGCGGGTTAATGATCTCCACTTTCCATACGCTGGGGCTGGAGGTGATTAAACGCGAATACGCCGCGCTGGGGATGAAATCGAATTTCTCGCTGTTTGACGATACGGACCAGGTTGCGCTGCTAAAAGACCTGACGGAAGGGCTGATTGAAGACGACAAAGTGGTGCTGCAACAGCTGATCTCGACGATCTCGAACTGGAAGAACGATCTCAAAACGCCAGCGCAGGCGGCCGCCAGTGCGAAAGGCGAACGCGATCGGATCTTCGCGCACTGCTACAGTCTGTACGATGCGCATATGAAAGCCTGTAACGTCCTCGATTTTGACGATTTGATTTTGCTGCCGACGTTGCTGCTACAGCGCAATGAAGAGGTGCGCGAGCGCTGGCAGAACAAGATTCGCTACCTGCTGGTGGATGAATACCAGGATACCAACACCAGTCAGTACGAACTGGTGAAACTGCTGGTGGGAAGCCGGGCGCGATTCACCGTCGTGGGGGATGACGATCAGTCAATCTACTCCTGGCGCGGTGCGCGTCCGCAAAACCTGGTACTGTTAAGTCAGGATTTCCCGGCGTTACAGGTGATCAAACTGGAGCAAAACTACCGTTCTTCCGGACGGATCCTGAAGGCGGCGAACATCCTCATTGCCAACAACCCGCACGTTTTTGAAAAGCGTCTCTTTTCCGAACTGGGATACGGTGCGGAGCTTAAAGTCCTGAGTGCGAATAATGAGGAACACGAAGCCGAGCGGGTAACCGGGGAGCTGATCGCCCATCACTTTGTGAATAAAACGGAATATAAGGATTACGCCATTCTGTATCGCGGCAACCACCAGGCGCGGGTGTTTGAAAAATTCCTCATGCAGAACCGTATTCCATACAAAATCTCCGGCGGGACGTCGTTCTTCTCGCGTCCGGAGATTAAAGATTTGCTGGCTTACCTGCGGGTATTGACCAACCCGGATGATGACAGCGCGTTCCTGCGGATTGTGAATACGCCAAAGCGCGAAATCGGCCCCGCCACGCTGCAAAAGCTGGGCGAATGGGCGATGACGCGCAATAAAAGCCTGTTTACCGCCAGTTTTGATTTGGGGTTGAGCCAGACACTCACCGGGCGCGGCTATGACTCGCTCACCCGTTTTACCCACTGGCTGGGCGAGGTTCAAAGGCTGGCTGAACGCGAGCCGATTGCCGCCGTCCGCGATCTCATCCACGGAATTGATTACGAATCCTGGCTTTATGAAACCTCGCCCAGCCCAAAAGCGGCTGAAATGCGTATGAAAAACGTCAACCAGTTGTTTAGCTGGATGACCGAAATGCTGGAAGGGAGCGAACTGGATGAGCCCATGACGCTCACTCAGGTTGTCACCCGTTTCACGCTGCGCGACATGATGGAGCGCGGCGAGAGCGAGGAAGATCTGGATCAGGTGCAACTGATGACGCTGCACGCCTCGAAAGGGCTGGAGTTCCCGTATGTGTTTATGGTGGGAATGGAAGAAGGATTCCTGCCGCACCAGAGCAGTATCGATGAAGACAACATCGACGAAGAGCGGCGTCTGGCCTATGTCGGGATCACCCGTGCGCAGAAAGAGCTGATTTTTACGCTGTGTAAAGAGCGGCGTCAGTACGGTGAACTGGTGCGCCCGGAGCCGAGTCGTTTCCTGCTGGAGTTACCGCAGGACGATCTGATCTGGGAGCAGGAGCGTAAAGTAGTGAGCGCCGAAGAGCGAATGCAGAAAGGGCAAAGCCATTTGGCGAATCTGAAAGCCATGATGGCGGCAAAGCGCGGCCAATAAAATAATGCCGGGTGGCGGCTTCGCCTTACCCTGCCTACAATTTATTTATATATCAACGAATTGAAAAAAACTCTCTGTAGGTCGGATAAGCGTAGCGCCATCCGACATCAGGTTTACCAGCCGCTTTCTTACTGTACTTCTAAAGGCCAGTGGACATAGCTCTGCCACTGGCTTTCTTGTTCAATCAACTCTTTGCCCAGCGGATGCTGTTCCAGCCAGTCCGGCGGCAGCGTTAACGCGAGAATTTCATTCGACGCACGCAGCGTAATGGCTGGCACCAGATCGTCACGACGGCGACTGGCAAAGATAATCGCCAGTCTGAGCAGACGACAGAGATGCTCCGCCACGCGCGGCGGTACGGCGTTTTGCTGATGCAACGACGAGAGATCGACCGGGTTGGTCTGATTTAACAGCAGCGTGGCGAGCAGTTTTTTCTGCGCTGGCGTGAAGCCCGGCAGATCCAGATTGCGGACCAGATAGGCGGCATGCGAAGGCGCTTGCTTGAAATCAACGCTCAGACCTATCTCGTGCAACTGACAGGCGCTGATCAGCAGTTCGCGGCTGATCGGTTCAAGGTGCCACTCATTTTCGACCTGATCGAGAAAACTCACCGCCAGATTTGCGACGCGATGCGCCTGATCGGTATCCACCATAAACCGGCGCTGAATGTTACGCAGCGTGCGGCTGCGAATATCCTGATCCACCGCGAGATGCAGCATTCCGTAGACCAGTCCTTCACGCAACGCTCCACCGGCCAGGGTCATGCACTGAATATTCAGTTCGGTGAAGATCGCGATCAGAATGGCCAGTCCGCTGGGGAACACCAGCGCGCGTTCCAGCGTTAACCCTTCAATTTCCAGCTCTTCCAGACGGCCACAGTGAATCGCTCGCTGTTTCAACTGCTGCAGTTTCGCCAGCGTGATGCGCTCATCCATTCCCTGCGCCATCATGATTTCCTGCAACGCCTGAACGGTCCCAGAGGCGCCGACGCAGACTTTCCAGCCGTGATAGCGAAGTTCATCGGCAACCGGACGCAGCACATCGCGCGCCGCTTTTTCCGCTTCATCGAAATTTTCTTGCGCCAGATTGCGATCGGTAAAGTAACGTTCAAGCCAGGTGACACAGCCCATCGACAGGCTAAACAACGAGGTGGTTTGCGCGCCCGTTCCGGTGACCAGTTCGGTACTGGCGCCGCCAATATCAACGACCAGACGCTGATCCGCGCCGCCAGTGGTGTGCGCCACGCCCTGATAAATCAGGCGCGCTTCTTCTTCACCGCTGATGACCTGAACCGGACAACCGAGGATTTCCTGCGCTTTAGCGATAAATTCGCTGGCATTCACCGCGATACGCAAGGTTGCCGTGGCGACCACGCGAATTTGAGGTTGTGGAATATCCTGAAGGCGCTCGGCGAACAGACGCAGGCATTGCCAGCCGCGCTCCATTGCATCAGCAGAAAGGACATTGTGACTGTTCAAACCAGCGGCCAGACGCACCTTGCGTTTAATGCGCGTGAGCGTCTGGATGCTACCTGCCACCTCGCGTACTACCAGCATGTGAAAACTATTGGAACCGAGATCGATTGCTGCGTACAACGAGGTCGAATTCATACACTTCATCCTTCAACCCGTATCTGTGTTGGCTGCGTTCTCTCACCCGAATCACTGACCAAAGTAAGCTCATCGGGATTCGTTTTCTTGCCGCCTTGATACAGGCTGAATGATTTTGTGTATGGCATAACTTTTCTTAACCTGAACGGCGACGATTGCGCGGGGCACCGCCAGAGCGACGCGGGCCATTGCCAGGACGCGTGCGTGTCAGACGCAGCGGCTTCGGCAGATTGTTCATCAACGCATCCGGATTATATTTACTCACCGGAATCGAGTGACCAATGTAGGTTTCAATCGCAGGCAGGTTCAGGGCGTACTCTTCACAGGCCAGACTGATGGAGTGACCGCTTGCGCCAGCGCGGCCCGTACGACCAATACGGTGTACGTAGTCTTCGCAATCGTCAGGCAGATCGTAGTTAAAGACGTGCGTGACGGCAGGAATGTGCAGGCCGCGCGCGGCGACGTCGGTTGCGACCAGGATATCCAGATCGCCACGGGTGAATTCGTCGAGGATACGCAGACGTTTTTTCTGCGCTACGTCACCCGTCAGCAAGCCGACGCGATGACCGTCAGCGGCAAGGCTACCCCAGATATCTTCGCAACGGTGTTTGGTGTTAGCGAAGACAATGGCGCGATCCGGCCACTCTTCTTCGATTAGCGTTTGCAGTAAGCGCATTTTCTCTTCGTTAGACGGATAGAAAAGCTCTTCTTTAATACGGTGACCCGTTTTCTGTTCCGGCTCGACTTCGACGTATTCGGCGTTGTTCATTTGTTCGAACGCCAGTTCACGTACGCGATAAGAGAGGGTAGCAGAGAACAACATGTTCAGGCGCTGGTTGGCCGGCGGCATGCGGCGGAACAGCCAGCGGATATCTTTAATAAAGCCAAGATCGTACATGCGATCGGCTTCATCGAGGACCACCACCTGGATGGCGCCCAGATTGATGTGATTCTGTTTCGCGTAGTCGATCAGACGACCCGTGGTGCCGATTAAAATGTCGACGCCGCTTTCCAGCACCTTCAGCTGTTTGTCGTAACCGTCGCCGCCGTAAGCGAGGCCCAGCTTCAGACCCGTCGTCTGTGCCAGCGGCTCGGCATCGGCGTGGATCTGCACGGCTAACTCACGCGTCGGCGCCATAATTAAGGCGCGTGGCTGGTTCACCTTGCGATCATCAATCGCGGGATGAGAGAGGAGATAATGAAACGTTGACGTCAGGAACGCCATCGTTTTTCCGGTACCGGTTTGCGCCTGCCCGGCAACATCGCGACCAGCCAGCGTAAGCGGCAGTGCGAGGGCCTGAATGGGCGTGCAGTTATGAAAGCCTTTATTTTCAAGGGCTTCGATAACCTTTGGGTGCAGGGCGAAGTCGGAAAACTTCTGTTCTGTTAAATGTGTTTTGCTCATAGTGTGGTAGAATATCAGCTTACTATTGCTTTACGAAAGCGTATCCGGTGAAATAAAGTCAACCTTTAGTTGGTTAATGCTATACACAAATCATTCATGATGCGTCGAGCCGGCAAGTGAATCAGTCCACAGAAGCGTACAGAGTACGTGACTGGGGCGATGAGCGAAGCCAACAAAGAGGCAGCTTGAAAGAGGATGTGTATATACCAACACACCAGGCTTTTTCCTGTGGAGTTTATATGAGCGATAAAATTATTCACCTGACTGACGACAGTTTTGACACGGATGTACTCAAAGCGGACGGGGCAGTCCTCGTTGATTTCTGGGCAGAGTGGTGCGGACCGTGCAAAATGATCGCCCCGATTCTGGATGAAATCGCTGACGAATATCAGGGTAAATTGACGGTTGCTAAACTGAACATTGACCAAAACCCAGGCACTGCGCCGAAGTATGGTATCCGCGGCATCCCGACCCTGCTGCTGTTTAAGAACGGTGAAGTTGCCGCGACCAAAGTGGGCGCACTGTCCAAAGGTCAGTTGAAAGAGTTCCTCGACGCTAACCTGGCGTAAGCCGGACGTCTCATGTTCGGGTGACCAGGATCCTAAATGATTCGGATGACTGGACGCCCGACGTGAGTCGTGCTAAGTTAGTGTTGACTTCGTATTAAACATACCTTATTAAGTTTGAATCTTGACAATTCCAATACTTCCCGTTTTTTCTCGCACGTGAAGTGGACAGATTCCTGGCTTATCATTCAATCCGTCTTGTCGTTTCAGTTCTGCGTACTTTCCTGTGACCAGACAGCGAACAGACATGAGTTGATGGCCGTAAACAGGCATGGATGACCCTGCCATACCATTCACAAATTAAGTTCGAGATTTACCCCAAGTTTAAGAACTCACACCACTATGAATCTTACCGAATTAAAGAATACGCCGGTTTCTGAGCTGATCACTCTCGGCGAAAATATGGGGCTGGAAAACCTGGCTCGTATGCGTAAGCAGGACATTATTTTTGCCATCCTGAAGCAGCACGCAAAGAGTGGCGAAGATATCTTTGGTGACGGTGTGCTGGAGATATTGCAGGATGGATTTGGTTTCCTCCGTTCTGCAGACAGCTCCTATCTCGCCGGTCCTGATGACATCTACGTTTCCCCCAGCCAAATCCGCCGTTTCAACCTCCGCACTGGTGATACCATCTCTGGTAAGATTCGCCCGCCAAAAGAAGGCGAACGCTACTTTGCGCTGCTGAAAGTTAACGAAGTTAACTATGACAAACCGGAAAACGCCCGTAACAAAATTCTCTTCGAAAACTTAACCCCGCTGCACGCAAACTCTCGTCTGCGTATGGAACGTGGTAACGGTTCTACCGAAGACTTAACGGCGCGTGTTCTGGATCTGGCTTCGCCAATCGGTCGTGGTCAGCGTGGTCTGATCGTCGCACCGCCGAAAGCCGGTAAAACCATGCTGCTGCAAAACATTGCGCAGAGTATTGCTTACAACCACCCAGACTGTGTGCTGATGGTCCTGCTGATTGACGAACGTCCGGAAGAAGTGACCGAGATGCAGCGTCTGGTGAAAGGTGAAGTTGTCGCTTCTACCTTTGACGAACCGGCATCCCGTCACGTTCAGGTTGCGGAAATGGTTATCGAGAAAGCGAAACGTCTGGTTGAACATAAAAAAGACGTTATCATTCTGCTCGACTCCATCACCCGTCTGGCGCGTGCTTACAACACCGTGGTTCCGGCCTCCGGTAAAGTACTGACTGGTGGTGTGGACGCTAACGCCCTGCATCGTCCGAAGCGTTTCTTCGGTGCGGCACGTAACGTGGAAGAGGGCGGCAGCCTGACCATCATCGCCACGGCGCTGATTGATACCGGCTCTAAGATGGATGAAGTCATCTACGAAGAGTTTAAAGGCACCGGTAACATGGAATTGCACCTCTCTCGTAAGATTGCTGAAAAACGCGTCTTCCCGGCTATCGACTACAACCGTTCCGGTACCCGTAAAGAAGAGCTGCTCACCACCCAGGAAGAGCTGCAGAAAATGTGGATCCTGCGTAAGATTATTCACCCGATGGGCGAAATCGACGCAATGGAATTCCTCATTAATAAACTGGCAATGACCAAGACTAACGACGACTTCTTCGACATGATGAAGCGCTCGTAAACTCGCTCTCAGCCGAAAACGCCACGTTTTTACGTGGCGTTTTGCTTTTATGTCTGTAATCTTAACGACACGCTAACAAATAATGGATTATCACCCCTGACGCGCACACGGTAGTCATCAAGTGCGACGCATGGTTAATAATTATACAAAACAGACGGTTCGGGATGGAGTTTCCCTTCTGAATACAGACCGTCGTGGTTATACTTCTGCTAATAATTTTCTCTGAGAGCATGCATTGTGAATTTACTGACAGTCAGTACTGATCTCATCAGTATTTTTTTATTCACGACACTGTTCCTGTTTTTTGCGCGCAAGGTCGCAAAAAAGGTCGGTTTAGTGGATAAACCCAACTTCCGTAAACGCCACCAGGGATTGATACCGTTAGTTGGGGGCATCTCAGTTTATGCGGGGATTTGTTTCACATTCAGCATTGTGAATGTCTATATTCCCCATGCGGCTCTCTATCTGGCTTGTGCAGGTGTTCTGGTTTTTATCGGCGCACTGGACGATCGTTTTGATATTAGCGTAAAAATTCGTGCCACCATTCAGGCCGCTATCGGCGTGATCATGATGGTGGTGGGAAAACTCTATCTCAGTAGCCTCGGCTACATCTTTGGTCCGTGGGAGATGGTGCTCGGGCCGTTTGGTTATTTCCTCACACTCTTCGCCGTGTGGGCTGCGATCAACGCATTCAACATGGTGGATGGTATCGACGGCTTATTAGGCGGACTCTCAAGCGTCTCATTTGCTGCGATGGGGCTTATCCTGTGGTTTGATGGACAGACAAGTCTGGCTATCTGGTGCTTTGCCATGATCGCCGCCATCCTGCCGTATATACTGCTGAACCTCGGTGCGCTTGGCCGTCGCTATAAAGTGTTTATGGGCGACGCGGGCAGTACGCTGATTGGTTTTACCGTTATCTGGATCCTGCTTGAAACCACCCAGGGGCGAACGCACCCGATAAGCCCGGTTACCGCACTGTGGATCATCGCCATTCCGCTGATGGATATGGTGGCCATCATGTACCGTCGTCTGCGTAAAGGGATGAGCCCGTTCTCGCCAGACCGTCAACATATTCATCATTTGATCATGCGCGCAGGGTTTACTTCACGTCAGGCGTTTGTCCTGATAACGCTTGCCGCTGCGATACTGGCCTCGATTGGCGTGCTGGCGGAATATTCTCATTTTGTCCCGGAATGGGCCATGCTGGTGCTCTTTTTGCTAGCATTCTTCCTCTACGGTTACTGCATTAAACGTGCCTGGAAGGTGGCGAGGTTCATCAAGCGCATGAAGCGCAGATTACGAAGAAACCGTGATAACAATCCGAAATTAACCAAGTAAATGAGGGTGCGATGACTCAACCATTGCCGGGGGCACACGCTGTGAGCGCTGAGAATGAACTGGATATACGTGGGTTGTTTCGTACCTTGTGGGCCGGGAAGGTGTGGATTGTCGGTATCGCGCTGTTATTTGCGCTGATCGCGCTGGCGTATACGTTTTTTGCTCGTCAGGAGTGGAGTGCGACCGCGATCTCCGATCGCCCCACGGTGAACATGCTGGGCGGTTACTACTCCCAGCAGCAGTTTTTGCGCAATCTCGATACGAAAGCCGACAACGCATCAGGTGAGCAACCTTCGGTCATGGATGAAGCCTATAAAGAGTTCGTCATGCAACTGGCCTCCTGGGATACGCGTCGCGATTTCTGGCTGCAAACCGACTACTACAAGCAGCGGATGGTCGGCAACAGCAAAGCCGATGCCGCGATGCTGGATGAGCTTATCAATAACATCCAGTTCACCCCCGGTGATTTCGCCCGCGCGATTAACGACAGCGTCAAACTCATTGCCGAAACGGCGCCTGATGCAAACAATTTGCTGCGCCAGTATGTGGCGTTCTCCAGTCAGCGTGCGGCAAGCCATCTCAACGAAGAACTGAAAGGCGCGTGGGCCGCGCGGACTGTGCAAATGAAGGCGCAGGTCAAACGTCAGGAAGAGGTGGCGAAAGCCATTTTCTCCCGCCGCGTGAGCAGCATTGAGCAGGCGCTTAAGATTGCAGAACAGCACAATATCTCCCGCAGTGCGACAGATGTGCCGGCAGATGAATTACCGGATTCTGAGCTGTTTCTGCTCGGACGTCCGATGCTCCAGGCACGCCTTGAAAATTTACAGGCGGTTGGCCCCTCCTTCGATCTGGACTACTTCCAGAATCGAGCCATGCTAAATACATTGAATGTGGGTCCAACTCTGGACCCGCGTTTTCAGACCTATCGCTATTTGCGTACGCCGGAAGAACCGGTAAAACGCGATAGCCCACGCCGTGCCTTCCTGATGGTGATGTGGGGCATCGTGGGGGGGCTTATCGGCGCAGGTGTTGCGTTAACCCGCCGCCGCACGATTTAGCACGACTGCCGCAGTGAGGGGCTGGGCCCTCACTGACTATTCGAAGAGAATCGATGTGAAAGTACTGACTGTATTTGGCACGCGACCGGAAGCCATAAAAATGGCGCCTCTGGTGCATGCGCTGGCAAAGGATCCTGATTTCGACGCAAAAGTCTGCGTCACCGCGCAGCACCGGGAGATGCTCGATCAGGTATTGAACCTCTTTTCTATTGTCCCTGACTACGATCTCAACATCATGCAGCCAGGTCAGGGATTGACAGAAATTACCTGTCGGATACTGGAAGGGCTGAAGCCTATCCTCGCAGACTTCAAGCCGGATGTGGTGCTGGTTCACGGAGATACCACGACCACTATTGCGACTAGCCTGGCCGCGTTTTACCAGCGTATACCGGTTGGTCATGTCGAAGCCGGGTTACGCACTGGCGATCTCTATTCCCCGTGGCCGGAAGAGGCAAACCGTACGCTGACCGGGCATCTGGCGATGTATCACTTTGCGCCGACAGAGAATTCGCGGCAAAACCTGCTGCGCGAGAATATTGCCGATAACCGCATCTTTGTCACCGGCAATACGGTGATTGATGCGCTGATTTGGGTGCGCGACCGTGTTCTGGCGAGCGATACGCTGCGTTCAGAACTGGCCGAGCAGTATCCGTTCCTTAGCTCGGATAAAAAGCTGATCCTGGTGACCGGTCATCGTCGCGAAAGCTTTGGTCGCGGATTTGAGCAGATTTGCCATGCCCTGGCGGAGATTGCGGCCGCTAATCAGGATGTGCAGATTGTTTATCCGGTGCACCTGAACCCGAACGTCAGCGAGCCGGTCAACCGCATTCTCGGCCATGTTGAAAACGTGACGCTGATTGAACCGCAGGACTATCTGCCTTTTGTCTGGCTGATGAATCACGCCTGGCTGATTCTGACGGACTCCGGCGGGATTCAGGAAGAGGCACCATCACTGGGTAAACCGGTACTGGTGATGCGTGAAACGACCGAACGGCCCGAGGCGGTTACCGCGGGTACCGTGCGTCTGGTGGGGACAGACTCACAGCGCATTGTTGAAGAAGTCACGCGTTTGCTGCATGACGAAAACGAATATCAAGCCATGAGCCACGCCCATAACCCATACGGCGACGGGCAGGCCTGTGGCCGCATTTTACACGCGTTAAAAAACAATCGGGTATCGCTATGAGTTTTTCTACCATTTCTGTTATTGGGCTGGGATATATCGGTTTGCCGACGGCGGCTGCCTTTGCTTCGCGCCAAAAGCAGGTCATTGGGGTGGACGTTAACCCGCATGCGGTGGAGACCATCAATCGCGGTGAAATCCATATTGTTGAGCCGGATCTGGATAAGGTAGTGAAAACGGCGGTGGAAGGCGGCTTCTTGCGCGCTACCACTACGCCTGTCGACGCCGATGCGTATCTGATTGCGGTGCCGACGCCGTTTAAAGGCGAGCATGAGCCGGACATGACCTATGTCGAAGCGGCGGCGAAATCCGTTGCGCCGGTACTGAAAAAAGGCGCGCTGGTGATCCTCGAGTCGACCTCTCCGGTTGGTGCGACCGAACAGATGGCGGTGTGGCTGGCAGAAATGCGTCCGGATCTCACCTTCCCGCAGCAGGCGGGAGAGCAGGCGGATGTGAATATCGCCTATTGCCCTGAGCGCGTTCTGCCGGGCCAGGTAATGGTTGAACTGATTAAAAATGACCGGGTGATCGGCGGCATGACGCCGGTGTGCTCGGCGCGCGCCAGTGAGCTGTACAAGATATTCCTTGAAGGCGAGTGTGTAGTGACGAATTCCCGTACGGCCGAAATGTGCAAGCTGACGGAAAACAGCTTCCGCGACGTCAACATCGCTTTTGCCAACGAACTGTCGCTGATTTGCGCCGAACAGGGGATTAACGTCTGGGAGCTTATTCGCCTGGCGAACCGCCATCCGCGCGTCAACATTCTCCAGCCGGGACCGGGCGTCGGTGGGCACTGTATTGCTGTCGACCCGTGGTTTATCGTGGCGCAGAATCCGCTACAGTCGCGTCTGATTCGTACCGCGCGCGAAGTGAATGACGCTAAACCACACTGGGTTGTTGATAAGGTTAAAGCCGCCGTTGCGGACTGCCTGGCAGCGACGGACAAGCGCGCCAGCGAAGTGAAAATCGCCTGCTTTGGCCTTGCATTCAAACCTAATATCGACGATCTGCGTGAAAGCCCGGCGATGGGGATTGCGAAGAGTATCGCCCAGTGGCACAGCGGTGAAACGCTGGTGGTGGAACCGAACATCCACCAGTTGCCGAAAAAGCTGGATGGTCTTTGCACCCTGGCAGAACTGAACGACGCGCTGGCGACGGCCGACGTGCTGGTGATGCTGGTCGATCACAGCCAGTTTAAAGCCATTCAGGGTGATGCCGTGCAGCAGCAGTACGTCGTGGATACCAAAGGAGTGTGGCGTTAATGAAACGGATTCTGGTGACCGGTGGCGCAGGTTTCATCGGCTCAGCGGTGGTACGGCATATCATTAATGAGACGGCAGATGCGGTGGTGGTAGTGGATAAACTCACCTACGCCGGCAATCTGATGTCGCTGGCGCCGGTTGCGCAGAGCGATCGTTTTGCCTTCGAGAAGGTGGATATTTGCGATCGCGCCTCGCTGGATCGGGTTTTTCAACAGTATCAACCAGACTGCGTGATGCATCTGGCCGCCGAGAGTCATGTCGATCGCTCTATCGACGGCCCGGCGGCGTTTATCGAAACCAACATTGTGGGCACCTACACGCTACTGGAAGCGGCGCGGGCGTACTGGAGTGAACGGGCTGACGAGAAAAAATCGGCGTTTCGCTTCCATCATATCTCGACGGATGAAGTGTATGGCGATCTGCACTCGACGGATGATTTCTTTACTGAGACGACGCCGTACGCCCCAAGCAGTCCCTATTCCGCGTCAAAAGCCAGTAGCGATCACCTGGTGCGCGCCTGGCTGCGTACTTACGGTTTCCCGACGCTTATCACCAACTGTTCCAACAACTATGGCCCATACCACTTTCCGGAAAAACTGATCCCGTTGATGATTCTCAATGCGCTGGTGGGTAAACCGCTGCCGGTGTATGGCAACGGACAGCAGATCCGCGACTGGCTGTATGTGGACGATCACGCCAGAGCGCTGTACTGCGTGGTGACCACCGGGGAAGTCGGGGAAACGTATAACATTGGCGGTCATAACGAGCGTAAGAACCTGGACGTGGTGGAGACGATTTGCGACCTACTGGAAGAACTGGCACCGAATAAACCGCAGGGTATCGCGCGCTATCGCGACCTGATTACCTTTGTGGATGACCGTCCGGGTCACGACGTACGCTACGCCATTGACGCGTCGAAAATCGACCGTGAGCTTGGCTGGACGCCGCAGGAAACCTTTGAAAGCGGCATGCGTAAAACCGTGCAGTGGTATCTGGCGAATGAGGCATGGTGGAAGCCCGTGCAGGACGGCAGCTATCAGGGCCAACGTTTGGGTCTGAAGGGCTGATTACCCGGAGGAGGAAGGCATGAAAGGTATCATTCTGGCGGGCGGTTCTGGCACCCGTTTGCATCCTATCACGCGCGGCGTGTCTAAACAGTTGCTGCCCATTTACGATAAGCCGATGATTTATTATCCATTATCGGTGCTCATGCTGGCAGGTATTCGCGAGATCCTGATCATTACCACGCCGGAAGATAAAGGGTATTTTCAGCGTCTGCTGGGTGACGGTTCCGAATTCGGCATTTCTCTGCAATACGCTGAACAACCGAGTCCGGATGGTCTGGCACAGGCGTTTATCATCGGTGAGACGTTCCTTAACGGTGAGCCTTCCTGCCTGGTGTTAGGCGACAATATCTTCTTTGGTCAGGGGTTCAGCCCCAAATTGCGTCATGTGGCTGCGCGTACCGAAGGGGCGACCGTGTTTGGCTATCAGGTGATGGATCCAGAACGGTTTGGCGTAGTGGAGTTTGATGACAATTTCCGCGCCATCTCGTTAGAAGAGAAACCGAAACAGCCTAAATCTAACTGGGCGGTGACCGGGCTCTATTTCTACGACAGCAACGTGGTGGAGTACGCAAAGCGCGTGAAACCCTCCGAGCGCGGCGAACTGGAGATCACCTCTATCAATCAGATGTACCTTGAAGCAGGCAATCTGACGGTTGAGCTACTGGGGCGCGGTTTTGCCTGGCTCGATACGGGAACGCATGACAGCCTGATTGAGGCGAGTACCTTTGTGCAGACGGTTGAAAAGCGTCAGGGATTCAAAATTGCCTGTCTGGAAGAGATTGCCTGGCGCAATGGCTGGCTGGATGATGACGGTGTGAAACGTGCCGCCAGCGCCTTAGCGAAAACGGGCTACGGCCAATATTTGCTGGAGCTGCTTCGTGCACGTCCGCGCCAGTATTGAGCCGCTGGGCTGGGAAAATCGCTTCTTTGGCGTCAACAGCGCGATTGTCCGGCTGGATCCCGCCGCGCCGTTATTAACCGCAGACGTCTTACAGCCCTGGTCACGGGTGCAGGCTAAAATTCCGGCGGCCAATACCGCCGGTCTGGATGTTCTGCAACAGCTGGGTTTCTCGCTGGTGGAAGGGGAAGTGGATCTTGCCGTCAGCGTCGGGGAAACCGGCGGGCAAACTGGCGCAGAAATTGCACAACTGACGGACATTCCGGCATTGCGTCAACTCGCT
Source organism: Citrobacter amalonaticus Y19 (assembly GCF_000981805.1). Lineage (NCBI taxonomy): Bacteria > Pseudomonadati > Pseudomonadota > Gammaproteobacteria > Enterobacterales > Enterobacteriaceae > Citrobacter > Citrobacter amalonaticus. The sequence goes on from NZ_CP011132.1 coordinate 4,462,456, forward strand.
GCGGCGGCCTTTGCGCAAAGTCGTTTTCGTGCGCCGTGGTACGCGCCTGATGCCAGCGCCCGCTTTTATGCGCAGTGGATTGAAAACGCGGTACACGGCACGTTTGATCATCAGTGTCTGGTTCTTCGCACCGCAAACGGCGCTATTCGCGGCTATGTTTCGCTGCGTGAACTCAATGACCGTGAGGCGCGCATCGGCTTACTCGCCGGGCGTGGCGCAGGAGCCGAACTGATGCAGGCGGCGCTGAGCTGGGCGCAGGCGCGCGGCAAAACAACATTGCGGGTGGCGACCCAGATGGGCAACACCGCCGCGCTTAAACGTTATATACAAAGCGGTGCGAATGTAGAAAGCACCGCGTACTGGTTATACAGGTGACAACATGATTCCGTTTAACGCACCGCCGGTGGTGGGAACCGAACTCGATTATATACAGTCCGCGATGGGCAGCGGCAAACTGTGCGGCGATGGCGGTTTTACTCGTCGTTGTCAGCAGTGGCTGGAGCAGCGTTTTGGCAGCGCGAAGGTGTTGCTGACGCCTTCCTGTACCGCTTCCCTGGAGATGGCGGCACTGCTGCTGGATATCCAGCCTGGCGATGAAGTGATCATGCCGAGTTATACCTTCGTATCGACCGCGAATGCGTTTGTGCTGCGCGGCGCCAAAATCATCTTTGTGGATATCCGTCCGGATACCATGAACATCGACGAAACGCGTATTGAAGCGGCGATCGGCGAAAAAACGCGGGCGATTGTGCCTGTGCATTACGCGGGTGTGGCCTGTGAGATGGACACCATCATGGCGCTGGCGGAGAAGTACAACCTGTTTGTCGTGGAAGATGCCGCGCAGGGCGTCATGTCGACTTACAAAGGCCGTGCGCTGGGAACGATAGGCCACATCGGCTGCTTCAGTTTTCACGAAACGAAAAACTACACGGCGGGTGGCGAAGGCGGCGCAACGTTGATTAACGATCGCAGCCTTATCGAGCGTGCGGAAATCATTCGCGAAAAAGGCACTAACCGCAGCCAGTTCTTCCGCGGTCAGGTCGACAAATATACCTGGCGCGATATTGGTTCCAGCTATTTGATGTCCGATCTACAGGCCGCCTATCTCTGGGCGCAACTGGAAGCGGCGGACCGCATTAATCAGCAGCGTCTGGCGCTGTGGCAGACCTACTACGATGCCCTCGCGCCGCTGGCGCGCGCCGGCAGAATTGAACTGCCGTCCATTCCGGATGACTGTAAACAAAACGCCCATATGTTTTATATCAAGCTGCGTGACATTGACGATCGTAGCGCGCTGATTAACTTCCTGAAAGAAGCCGAAATTATGGCGGTGTTCCATTACATTCCGCTGCATGACAGCCCGGCTGGCGACAAGTTTGGTGAGTTTTGCGGCGAGGATCGCTACACCACCAAAGAGAGTGAACGCCTGCTGCGCTTACCGCTGTTCTATAACCTGTCGGCAGTGAATCAGCGTACGGTGATAACGACATTGCTTAACTATTTCGCCTGATATGTCGCTTGCGAAAGCGTCCTTGTGGACGGCGGCCAGCACGCTGGTCAAAATTGGCGCGGGGTTACTGGTCGTTAAGTTGCTGGCGGTGTCTTTCGGTCCGGCGGGCGTCGGGCAGGCGGGAAACTTCCGTCAGATGGTCACCGTACTCGGTGTTCTGGCGGGGGCCGGGATTTTCAACGGCGTCACCAAATACGTTGCGCAGTCCCATGATAATCCGGAACAACTGCGGCGAGTCGTCAGTACGTCCTCGGCTATGGTGCTGGGATTTTCGACGCTGCTGGCGCTGGTCTTTCTGCTCGCGGCGGCACCGATTAGCCAGGGGCTGTTCGGCCATACTCAGTATCAGGGGCTGGTGCGCTTAGTGGCGCTGGTGCAGATGGGGATAGCCTGGGCCAACCTGCTGCTGGCGTTGATGAAAGGATTTCGTGATGCGGCCGGAAATGCGCTGTCACTGATTGTCGGCAGCCTGGTGGGTGTTGTTGCTTACTATGGCTGTTACCGGTTGGGAGGCTATGAAGGCGCGCTCCTCGGTCTGGCGTTGGTGCCCGCGCTGGTGGTGATCCCTGCGGCGGCCATGCTGATGAAACGCGGGATGATCCCGCTGTGCTATCTGCGACCATCCTGGGACAAGGGGCTGGCGGGGCAACTCAGCAAATTTACGTTGATGGCGCTCATCACCTCCATCACGCTGCCCGTGGCGTATGTGATGATGCGAAACCTGCTGGCGGCGCACTACAGTTGGGACGACGTCGGGATCTGGCAGGGGGTGAGCAGTATTTCGGATGCTTATCTACAATTTATTACCGCTTCGTTCAGCGTCTACCTGTTGCCGACGCTGTCGCGCCTCACCGAAAAGCGGGATATCACGCGAGAAGTGGTGAAGTCGCTGAAGTTTGTTCTGCCTGCGGTAGCCGTCGCGAGTTTCACCGTCTGGCTGCTGCGTGATGTTGCTATCTGGTTGCTGTTCTCTGAGAAATTCACCGCCATGCGCGATCTGTTTGCCTGGCAGTTAATCGGAGATGTGTTGAAAGTCGGGGCGTATGTCTTCGGTTATCTGGTGATCGCCAAAGCATCACTGCGATTTTATATTTTGGCTGAAATCAGCCAGTTCATTTTATTGACGGCATTTGCGCACTGGCTGATCCCGGCGCACGGCGCGTTGGGTGCGGCACAGGCCTATATGGCCACGTACGTCGTCTATTTCTCTCTGTGTTGTGGCGTATTTTTACTCTGGCGTAGGCGGGCATGACTGTACTGATTCACGTACTGGGATCGGATATCCCTCACCATAATCAAACCGTGCTGCGGTTTTTCAACGATACGCTGGCATCAACCAGCGAGCATGCTCGTGTCTTTATGGTTGCCGGTCAGGATGGCGGGCTGACGGAAAGCTGCCCGGCGCTGTCCCTTCGTTTCTTCAGCGGTAAAAAATCGCTGGCGGAGGCGGTGATTGCGCAAGCCAAAGCGAACAGACAGCAGCGCTTCTTCTTCCACGGTCAGTTTAATACGACGCTGTGGCTGGCATTACTGAGTGGCGGAATCAAGCCCAGCCAGTTTTACTGGCACATCTGGGGCGCGGATCTGTATGAAGTCTCCAGCGGACTGAAATTCAAACTGTTTTATCCGATTCGTCGCCTGGCGCAAAGCCGTGTCGGGGGCGTTTTTGCCACCCGGGGCGATCTGAGTTATTTCGCCCAACAGCACCCGCGCGTGCCGGGTGAACTGCTCTATTTCCCGACGCGAATGGATCCCTCGCTCAACAATATGGTGAACTTCCGCCAACGCAGCGGAAAAATGACCATTCTGGTAGGCAACTCAGGCGATCGCAGTAACGAGCATATTGCCGCGCTGCGGGCGGTGCATCAGCAGTTTGGCGACACGGTAAACGTGGTGGTCCCGATGGGTTATCCGGCGAACAACGAGGCGTATATTGCGCAAGTCCGCCAGGCGGGGCTGAGCTTGTTCAGCGCAGATAACCTGCAGATCCTCAGCGAGAAGCTGGCGTTCGACGACTATCTGGCGCTGCTGCGTCAGTGCGATCTCGGATACTTTATTTTTGCCCGTCAGCAGGGAATTGGCACCTTGTGCTTGCTGATTCAGGCTGGCGTGCCGTGCGTGCTGAACCGCGAGAATCCGTTCTGGCAGGACATGGTGGAACAGCATCTTCCGGTGCTCTTCACAAGCGACGAGCTGAACGAACAGGTGGTGCGCGAGGCGCAGCGCCAACTGGCGTCCGTGGATAAAAATACCATTACCTTCTTTAGCCCGAACTATTTGCAGCCCTGGCATCACGCATTGCAGGTCGCCGCAGGGGAGGCGCTATGAGCCTGATGCAGTTCAGCGGCCTGTTTGTCGTCTGGCTCCTCTCCACGTTGTTTATTGCTACGCTGACCTGGTTTGAATTCCGCCGCGTGCGCTTCAACTTCAACGTGTTTTTCTCGCTGCTGTTTTTGCTGACCTTCTTTTTTGGCTTTCCGCTGACCAGCGTGCTGGCGTTCCGCTTTGACGTCGCCGTCGCGCCGCCGGAAATCCTGCTACAGGCGCTGCTTTCCGCCGCCTGTTTCTACGCGATTTACTATGTGACCTATAAGACCCGCTTACGCAAACGGGTTGCGGATGCGCCGCGCAAACCGCTGTTCACCATGAACCGGGTGGAAACCCATCTCACCTGGGTGATGCTGATGGGGATTGCGCTCATCAGCGTGGGCATCTTCTTCATGCACAACGGTTTCTTGCTGTTCCGCCTGCAGTCGTACAGCCAGATTTTCTCCAGTGAAGTCTCCGGGGTGGCGCTAAAGCGCTTCTTTTACTTTTTTATCCCGGCGATGCTGGTGGTCTATTTCCTGCGCCAGGACAGCAAAGCGTGGCTGTTCTTCCTGGTCAGCACCGTCGCATTTGGCCTGCTGACGTATATGATCGTCGGCGGTACCCGCGCCAATATCATCATTGCCTTCGCCATTTTCCTGTTCATTGGCATCATTCGCGGCTGGATCTCGCTGTGGATGCTGGCGGCGGCGGGCGTGCTGGGGATTGTCGGTATGTTCTGGCTGGCGCTGAAGCGCTACGGGCTGAACGTCAGCGGCGACGAAGCGTTCTACACGTTCCTCTATCTCACCCGCGACACGTTTTCTCCGTGGGAGAACCTGGCGCTGCTGCTGCAAAACTACGACAAGATCGAATTCCAGGGACTGGCGCCGATTGCCCGAGATTTCTACGTCTTTATTCCCTCCTGGCTGTGGCCAGGGCGACCGAGTATGGTGCTGAATACCGCGAACTATTTTACGTGGGAAGTGCTGAACAACCATTCCGGTCTGGCGATCTCGCCGACGCTGATTGGGTCGCTGGTAGTGATGGGCGGGGCGTTGTTTATCCCGCTGGGCGCAGTTGTGGTGGGGTTGATTATCAAATGGTTCGACTGGCTGTATGAGCTGGGTAATCGTGAGACCAACCGCTACAAGGCCGCGATTTTGCATAGTTTCTGCTTTGGCGCGATTTTTAATATGATCGTGCTGGCGCGAGAAGGACTGGACTCGTTTGTCTCGCGTGTTGTTTTTTTCCTGGTGGTTTTTGGTGCCTGTTTGCTGGTGGCAAAACTTCTGTTCTGGCTGTTTGACCAGGCTGGACTGATCCATAAACGTTTGCGAGCCCTGCCAGACAAACGGGTTGAAGGATAGCAATGACTGATAATACAACTGCACCGATTTACGATCTGCGCGGGCTCCAGTTGATTGGCTGGCGAGATATGCACCATGCGCTTGATTATCTCTACGCTGGCGGCCAGCTTAAGCAAGGTACGCTGGTGGCGATTAACGCAGAAAAGGTACTGACGGCGGAAGATAATCCGGAAGTCCGCACCCTGATTGAGGCGGCAGAGTATAAATATGCCGACGGGATCAGCGTTGTGCGTTCGGTACGCAAAAAATTTCCGGATGCCCAGGTTTCTCGCGTGGCGGGTGCCGATCTCTGGGAAGCGTTGATGGCCCGTGCGGGCGAGGAAGGCACGCCGGTATTCCTGGTTGGCGGAAAACCAGACGTGCTGGTGCAAACACAAGCGAAACTGCGCGCCCAGTGGAATGTGAACATTGTGGGTAGCCAGGACGGCTATTTTACGCCGGAGCAGCGTCCTGCGCTGTTTGAGCAGATCCATACCAGCGGGGCGAAAATCGTTACCGTGGCGATGGGATCGCCGAAACAGGAAATCTTTATGCGCGATTGCCGACAGGTACATCCGCATGCGCTTTATATGGGTGTCGGCGGCACCTATGATGTCTTCACCGGCCACGTAAAACGCGCGCCGAAAGTGTGGCAGAACCTGGGGCTGGAGTGGCTGTACCGCCTGCTGTCGCAGCCAAGCCGCATTACTCGTCAGCTCCGTTTACTGCGTTACCTGCGCTGGCACTACAGCGGAAATATCTGAAACCTCTTCCTCATGCCGGTAGCGCATTCTGCTCCATGCGCTACCTCACTGCCGCATTTTTGCTCCGTTATTACATAAAATATGCATTTTTTTAATGCTTCGTTTGCCATTTTGCCAAATTTGCGAAAACATGCGCCCCCAGCGATGTACCCATAACAATAACCGGTAATGCCGGAAAGCAAGCAAACACGACAAGAGGATTTATGGCAGAGAAAAAACCTGAGCTACAGCGTGGGCTGGAGGCTCGTCATATCGAATTGATTGCCCTTGGGGGCACCATTGGCGTCGGTCTGTTTATGGGGGCGGCAAGCACCCTGAAATGGGCGGGACCATCGGTGTTGCTGGCGTATATCGTCGCTGGCCTGTTCGTCTTTTTCATTATGCGCTCAATGGGCGAGATGCTGTTCCTGGAGCCCGTTGCCGGCTCGTTCGCCGTTTATGCTCACCGCTACATGAGCCCGTTCTTCGGTTATCTCACCGCGTGGTCATACTGGTTTATGTGGATGGCGGTCGGTATCTCGGAAATCACCGCGATCGGCGTCTATGTTCAGTTCTGGTTCCCGGATATGGCGCAATGGATACCGGCGCTGATTGCTGTCGGACTGGTGGCGCTGGCAAATCTGGCGGCCGTTCGTCTGTATGGCGAAATTGAGTTCTGGTTTGCGATGATTAAAGTCACCACCATCATCGTGATGATTGTGGTGGGGCTGGGTGTGATTTTCTTTGGCCTGGGCAACGGCGGTCAGCCGATTGGTTTTGGCAACCTGACTGAGCACGGCGGCTTCTTTGCCGGTGGCTGGAAAGGCTTCCTCACCGCATTGTGTATTGTGGTCGCCTCTTATCAGGGTGTGGAGCTGATCGGGATTACGGCGGGTGAAGCCAAGAACCCGCAGGTTACGCTGCGTAGCGCGGTTGGCAAGGTGTTGTGGCGTATTCTGATCTTCTATGTGGGCGCGATTTTCGTGATCGTCACTATCTTCCCGTGGAACGAAATTGGCAGCAACGGCAGTCCGTTCGTCCTGACGTTTGCCAAAATTGGGATCACCACCGCAGCGGCGATTATCAACTTTGTGGTGCTGACCGCTGCGCTGTCTGGCTGTAACAGCGGAATGTACAGCTGTGGGCGTATGCTCTACGCGCTGGCGAAGAACCGTCAACTGCCGGCGGCGATGGCGAAAGTCTCCCGTCATGGCGTTCCGGTGGCGGGTGTGGCGCTGTCGATTCTGATCCTGCTGGTCGGTTCGTGCCTGAACTACATCATTCCTAATCCGCAGCGCGTTTTCGTCTATGTTTATAGTGCAAGTGTGCTGCCGGGGATGGTGCCGTGGTTTGTGATCCTGATTAGCCAGTTGCGTTTTCGTCGGGCGCATAAAGCGGCGATGGCCAGCCATCCGTTCCGATCAATTTTGTTCCCGTGGGCAAACTATTTGACGATGGCCTTCCTGGTTTGCGTACTGATCGGCATGTACTTTAATGAAGATACCCGTATGTCACTGTTTGTCGGTATCATCTTCCTGTGCGCCGTGACGCTCGTTTACAAGGTTTTTGGCCTCAACCGTCAGGGTATTGCCCAGAAAACGGGGGAATAAGCGACAAAACGCGCAAAGCGTAACCAAACGCGCATTTTATTTAAAAAGGCACTAGACAGCGGGGTGTGAAGTCCGTATTATCCACCCCCGCAACGGCGCTAAGCGCCCGTAGCTCAGCTGGATAGAGCGCTGCCCTCCGGAGGCAGAGGTCTCAGGTTCGAATCCTGTCGGGCGCACCATTCACCCGGTGCTGGAGCTGCGGTGGTTTCGATACCGCGTAAAAAGATTTGTAGTGGTGGCTATAGCTCAGTTGGTAGAGCCCTGGATTGTGATTCCAGTTGTCGTGGGTTCGAATCCCATTAGCCACCCCATTATTAAAAGTTGTGAAATGCGAAGGTGGCGGAATTGGTAGACGCGCTAGCTTCAGGTGTTAGTGTCCTTACGGACGTGGGGGTTCAAGTCCCCCCCCTCGCACCACGACTTAAAGAGTTGAACTAAAAATTCAAAAAGCAGTACATCGGCGAGTAGCGCAGCTTGGTAGCGCAACTGGTTTGGGACCAGTGGGTCGGAGGTTCGAATCCTCTCTCGCCGACCAATTTTGAACCCCGCTTTGGCGGGGTTTTTCTTTTTCTGCATCACTCTCTTTCTTCTTCTTTTCTGCTGTTGCTTTCCTGAGACAACCCTGTTTGCCATTGTCGCCATTTGGTGACGATTAACATGCTGATATTTCAGCACTTTCGTGTATCGGATGAGATCTGTCTCTGCTGAGCGACAATTCATTGCGTGCCCAGCAGATAGAAAGAGGGAAAGCTGCCGACAACCCGCGCCAACACAGGGATCGTGAATTGTCTTAATCCCTATTTTTAGCGGTGCAATCCTGGCATGCAATGTGCAATAATAGACGGGTAGATGCTCATTCCATCTCTTATGCTCGCCATAGTGCCTCATAAACTCAGGAATGATGCAGAGCCGTTTACGGTGCTTATCGTCCAAAGACAGATGTCGCTTCGGCCTCATCAAACACCATGGACATAACGTTGAGTGAAGCACCCATTTATGTTGTCATACAGACCTGTTTGACGCCTGCTCCAAAAGAGCAGGCGTTTTTTTATTTCTGCGGTGGGGATATTTGTAGGCCCGGTAAGCGTCGCGCCACCGGGCGTTAGGGCGTTACTGCGGGGGTGTGTTCTGTAACGTCAGCATCAGACCGTCACGGCGCATGGTGGCCGCTTCTTCCGGCTGATGCAGGCGATCGAGCGCGTCGGCAAGCCAGGCGTAATCGTACGCGTCCGGACGTTGCTTGAGCGCCGCGCGGAAGGCGACGGTCGCTTCCTGCCATTCGCCGTGCTTCATCAGCGACTGACCCAGCGTGCTCCATAGCAACGGACGATCGCCGACGGTCTTGATCTGCTGGCGCAGCACTTTCTCCAGTTGTTCCGGGTTATTGGTTTTCAGACGCGGAATGGGCAGCACCAGGCGATCGTCATATTGACGCTTCAGGCCGTCGATAATAATCTGCTGCGCCATGTCGTGATCGTCGCATTCAATCAGATGCTCAGCCATTGCCACCTGCAGGGCGACCTGATGGCGGGTTTTACGGCTCTGGTTTTTCCACCATTCGCGTAGACCATCACTGCCCTGATCGGCACGTGCCTGATCCATCAAACCAATCCACGACTGCTGTTCAAGCATTGCACGATGCTCTTCATCACCGACGTTCGCTTTCGCCATTGACGGGATGATATCAAGCAGCGAACTCCAGGCGCCGGTGCGGATGTAGGCCTGTTCCGCCAGGCGTAATACTTCCGGATGACGCGGCGTCACCTCCAGCAGTTTATCCACGCCGTGGCGCGCGGCATGGTTCTCGTTGCGCGCCAGTTGCAGGCGGACACGCGCAATCTCAACCGGGATTGTGTCGTTGCCCGCGAGTTCTGCCGCGCGTTCCAGATGCTGGTTCGCGCGCGCTTCGTCACCGCGCTGTTGCGCTGCTTCTGCGGCGAGCAGGTAGTTCACCACCGGCTGTTCAGCATGATCGGCATTTTTCGCCATCAGCTTCTCAACCTGCTGATAATCACCTTCCGCCAGTTTCAACAGCGCCTGTTCAGTCTGTTTGCGGGCGCGACGACGTTTGCGGCCAACAAACCAGCCGCGCGTATGTGCGCCGGTACGGAAGATGCGGCGTAGCAGCCACTCAATGGCAAACAGGACGACCATCGCCAGGATCAGGATGATGACCAGTCCTGTTACGCTGGTTTCAATGTTGTACGTGTCGGTCTGGATCAGGACGTAACCCTGATGACCGGCAATCATTGGGCCTATCACGATACCCGCGATCAGCAGCACAAAGAGCAATAATACTTTTAGCATCATTATTCTCCTTGCGGCGCGGCTGCCGGGGTTTCTGCCTGCGGTGCTTCAGGCGCAGGAGCCGTGGCGGGTGCCGCTTCAGACGGTGCGGCAGCCGGTTGCGCCAGCAGGTTGCGCACGCGGGTTTGCATCAGTTTTTCGAGGATCGCCTGGCTTTGCAGCGTTTCCGGTACGTCCATCGTGATGCTCTGCTGGCTTAGCTTGTCCACTTCCTCAAGGAATGCTTTCGTCGTGGCGTCGTCGGTATCGTAGTAAGCGCGTACCCAGGTGGAGACGTTATCCAGCGCCTGACGGTAGGTCTCTTCCTGGTGGCGCGGCACCGCCTGTGCGGCAACCAGCAAACGAGAGCGGATGTTTTCTCGCAGATAAACATCCTGATTCGGCGCTAACAGCGGGACGGCGGTATCATCGCGACGGCGGATGGTGATAAAGCTGTCCATAAAGTTCTGCCAGCTTTTTTGCAGATTGACGCGCCACTCGCTGATCGAGCTGGAAAGCTCGGGGCTGTCGGAGTCCATCGGTGAACCGTCGCTGTCGTTGTCCGCCAGACGCAGGTTATCGATCTGGTTAGAAAGCTGGTTAATTTTCAGGATGATGCCGTCGTAATCGACCTGAGCCACAGAAGAAAGGCTGGCGATATCATCGGTGATTGCCCGGCGCGCGGTAATCAGGCTGGGATCGTTCATGTCCGCGAGGCTCGCATCCGCACTCTTCAGTAGCGCGGCCGCCGTTGTGACATCCTGATCGCTCCACAGCTTACGCCCGGCCAGTTTGACCAGGAAATCGGCCTGCGCGAGCAGCCAGGTTTTGGCATCGCTGCCGGAGATGGTGGCGATTTTCTGTTGGACTTCATCCAGCTGTTTCGTCAGCTCAGTTTGCTGACGGTTGGCCTGCTCCAGTTGTGCAGTCTGCTGTTTAATGACGCCTTCCAGCTCCGCTTTTTGGCTTTCCTGCGCTTTTTGCAGCGCGGTCAGCTGATTAGCCAGCGCATCGCTGGTCGCGGTCTGCGTGGTTGCCTGTTGCTTTCCCCAGCCATAGAGCCCAACACCGGCGGCCAGCGCAATGGCAATCGCCACCGCACTCAGTATCAGCGCAGTGCCGTTTTTACTCTTTTTTTCAGCAGTAGCTGGCTGTGGCTGAGTCTCCACGGCCTCCCTGGTCTCTTCAACCACGGCGGAGGATTTTTCTTGTTCCGTCATTATGGCTTCCCATTATGAGAGTTATTGTAATGCGCGCAGTAGCGCATCGTTGTCGGCGTTATCAGCGACCTTAATATCTTGCCAGCCCAGTTCCCGGGCGAGGTGCGCCAGACGCTCGCTGACGACGATAAGCCGACAGCGTAGTAACCAGTTTTCACGATACCACTGCGGGATCAGCGCGTTGAGCTGTTGCAGCATTTCCCCGCTGGTGACCACCACCGTTGTCACGCCGCGCGACTGCCAGCGCATCGCTTCTTGTGCGCCATCGTAATGTTTAGCACTGCGTTGATAACATTCATAAAACGTAACATCAGCGCCGCGTGCCGTCAGGGTTTCACCTAACAGCTCACGACCGCCGTTACCACGTAAAATCAGCGCACGTTTGCCCGCAATATTTTGTAATTCCGGTAATTGTAGCAAGACTTCGCTGATTTCCCGATCCAGCGGATAGCGAATGTCGTATCCACTGACGGTATGCAGTGCCAGCGCGGTCGTGCGACCAATGGCAAAATAGTGCGCGGCGGCGGGCCATTTCAGTCCTTCGCGTTCCAGTTGCGCGTGGGCAAAAGAGACCGCGTGCTGTGACAGTACAAAGAGCAGATCGTTATCGGTGATCGCCGAAAACGCCCCGGCCAGCCGCGATAAATCCCGACCCGGGGTAAATTCGATGAGCGGAAAACTCCAGGCCTCCTGCCCCAGTGTGCGCAGACGGCTCACTAACGCTTCCCCTGCGGGAGACGGGCGGGTGACCAGGATACTCATGCGGGAGATTCTCCGTTATAAACCTCGGTCAGAATGGCGCGCGCACCGTTGTCCAGCAGCTCTTCGGCCAGTGAAATGCCCATCTGTTCCGCCCGATCGGGCGAGCCACGGCGCTCTCCGCGTACCATTTGTGAACCGTCCGGCGCACCGACCAGCGCACGTAGCCATATCTCACCGTTATTGAATTCAGCATAGCTGCCAATTGGCACCTGACAGCCTCCTTCCAGGCGGGTATTCATCGCGCGCTCAGCTTTGACGCGAAGTGCGGTGATTTCATCATTCAGCGGCGCCAGCAACGCCTGAGTCCGGCTGTCGTCGAGGCGACATTCAATGCCAACCGCGCCTTGCCCCACGGCTGGCAGCGACACTTCTGGCGGTAGCGCAGTGCGAATACGTGATTCCAGCCCTAAGCGTTTTAAACCGGCAACGGCCAGGATAATGGCATCGTAGTCGCCGTTATCCAGCTTGCTCAGGCGGGTTCCTACGTTGCCGCGCAGTGAACGGATGACGAGATCCGGACGGCGTTCTGCCAGTTGACACTGGCGACGCAAACTGGAGGTGCCTACGATGCTGCCAGCAGGCAGGTCATCAAGGGTGTTGTAAGTGTTCGAGACAAAGGCGTCGCGCGGATCTTCGCGTTCGCAGATGGTGACCAGTCCCAGACCTTCCGGGAATTCGACCGGAACATCCTTCATCGAGTGCACCGCGATGTCGGCACGTTTTTCGAGCAGCGCCACTTCCAGCTCTTTTACGAACAAGCCTTTACCGCCTACTTTCGCCAGTGGGGTATCAAGAATTACGTCGCCACGCGTCACCATTGGCACCAGTTCCACGACCAGGCCGGGGTGGTTCGCCATCAGCGCATCTTTGACATAATGTGCCTGCCAGAGCGCAAGGGGGCTTTGGCGTGTGGCAATTCTTAAAACATTGTCTAACATGCTTGTTACCGTCATTATCGTCCGTGGCTCATCCTAACATCCTTACAAGTGGGATGTCAGTGTTAGGGTCAAAGGTAAGACAAGGATAAGACGCTGCGTTGCGGCTGGCACTATTTAATGACGAGAAACCGTCCGAGCGTACTTCAGAATTTACGCGAAGCGATTGGTGCTACACTTGTATGTAGCGCATCTTTCTTTACGGTCAATGAGCAAGGTGTTAAATTGATCACGTTTTAGACCATTTTTTCGACTGAACGCACAAAAAAAAGGTCGTAAAAGGTAACGGTTATTTTTGTCATTTGGTTTATCCCGAATGGTGGCGGTTGTTGGTAAGCGGATCGCGCGGCGACAATCGACAGCATGACGGGTAGCAACATCAGGCGATACGTCTTGTACCTCTATATTGAGACTCTGAAACAGAGACTGGATGCCATTAATCAACTGCGTGTCGATCGCGCGCTTGCAGCCATGGGCCCTGCTTTCCAGCAGGTGTACAGTCTTCTGCCGACATTATTGCACTATCACCATCCGCTGATGCCAGGGTACCTTGATGGTAACGTTCCCAGAGGCATTTGCTTCTACACGCCTGATGAAACCCAACGCCACTATCTGAACGAACTGGAACTGTATCGCGGTCTGGCGCCGCAGGATCCGCCAAAAGGTGAACTGCCGATCACCGGCGTTTACTCGATGGGCAGCACCTCCTCTGTTGGACAAAGCTGTTCGTCGGATCTTGATATCTGGGTGTGCCACCAGTCCTGGCTCGACAGCGATGAACGACAATTGTTGCAGCGTAAATGCAGCCTGCTGGAAAGCTGGGCCGCCTCGCTGGGAGTGGAAGTCAGCTTCTTCCTGATTGATGAAAATCGTTTCCGCCATAATGAAAGCGGCAGTCTGGGTGGTGAAGACTGTGGCTCGACGCAGCATATCCTGCTGCTGGATGAATTCTATCGCACCGCGGTGCGCCTCGCCGGTAAGCGTATTCTGTGGAATATGGTGCCGGGCGATGAAGAAGAGCATTACGACGACTACGTCATGACGCTCTATGCCCAGGGCGTGCTCACGCCGAACGAATGGCTGGATCTGGGTGGCTTAAGCTCGCTTTCCGCTGAAGAATATTTTGGCGCAAGCCTCTGGCAGCTGTATAAAAGCATCGATTCACCGTACAAAGCGGTGCTGAAAACGCTGCTGCTGGAAGCCTACTCCTGGGAATACCCCAATCCGCGCCTGTTGGCGAAAGACATTAAACAGCGCCTGCATGACGGTGAGATCGTCTCGTTTGGTCTTGACCCGTACTGCATGATGCTGGAACGCGTAACCGAATACCTCACGGCGATTGAAGACCCGACGCGCCTGGATTTGGTGCGCCGATGTTTCTACTTAAAAGTGTGCGAGAAACTGAGCCGCGAACGCGCCTGCGTGGGCTGGCGTCGCGAAGTGCTCAGTCAGTTAGTGAGCGAGTGGGGATGGGATGACGCCCGTCTGTCCATGCTCGACAACCGGGCAAACTGGAAGATCGATCAGGTGCGTGAAGCGCACAACGAACTGCTCGATGCCATGATGCAGAGCTACCGTAATCTGATCCGCTTTGCGCGTCGTAATAATCTCAGCGTCAGCGCCAGCCCGCAGGATATTGGCGTTCTGACCCGTAAGCTGTATGCCGCGTTTGAAGCGTTGCCGGGTAAAGTCACGCTGGTGAACCCGCAGATTTCGCCGGACCTTTCCGAACCGAATTTAACGTTTATCCATGTTCCGCCGGGCCGTGCCAACCGTTCGGGTTGGTATCTCTACAACCGTGCGCCAAACATGGATTCCATCATCAGCCATCAGCCGCTGGAATATAACCGCTATCTGAATAAGCTGGTGGCCTGGGCATGGTTTAACGGTCTGCTGACGTCGCGCACGCATCTGTTTATTAAGGGTAACGGCATTGTCGATCTGCCGAAGTTGCAGGAGATGGTGGCCGATGTGTCGCACCACTTCCCGCTGCGCCTGCCTGCGCCGACGCCGAAAGCGCTCTACAGCCCGTGTGAAATTCGCCATCTGGCGATCATCGTCAATCTCGAGTATGACCCGACGGCGGCGTTCCGCAATCAGGTGGTTCATTTTGACTTCCGTAAGCTGGATGTCTTCAGCTTTGGCGAAGAACAGAATTGCCTGGTAGGTAGCGTAGACCTGTTGTATCGCAACTCGTGGAACGAAGTCCGAACGCTGCATTTCAACGGCGAACAGGCAATGATTGAAGCGCTGAAAACGATTCTGGGCAAAATGCACCAGGACGCCGCGCCGCCGGACAGCGTGGACGTGTTCTGCTACAGCCAGCATCTGCGCGGTTTGATTCGTACCCGCGTGCAGCAACTGGTTTCAGAGTGCATTGAGCTGCGTCTTTCCAGCACCCGTCAGGAAACCGGCCGCTTTAAGGCGCTGCGCGTTTCCGGTCAGACCTGGGGTCTGTTCTTTGAACGCCTCAATGTGTCAGTACAGAAGCTCGAAAACGCCATCGAATTCTACGGCGCGATATCGCATAACAAACTGCATGGCCTGTCCGTTCAGGTGGAAACCAATCAGGTGAAACTGCCGTCGGTCGTGGATGGTTTCGCCAGCGAGGGAATCATTCAGTTCTTCTTTGAAGAGACGGGCGATGAGAAGGGCTTTAACATCTACATTCTGGACGAGAGTAATCGGGCGGAAGTGTATCACCACTGCGAAGGCAGCAAAGAAGAGCTGGTGCGCGATGTCAGTCGTTTCTACTCCTCATCGCATGACCGCTTTACCTACGGATCCAGCTTCATCAACTTCAACCTGCCGCAGTTCTATCAGATTGTGAACACGGAAGGGCGCGCACAGGTGATCCCGTTCCGCGCGCAGTCACTTGGCAACGTTCCGCCAGCCAATCAGGATAACGACACGCCTCAGCTGCAGCAGTATTTCTCGTAAGGGTTTTGCCGGATGTCATCCGGCAAATAAGACCTAACGGAAGCTGACTTCCTCGCCCGCCTGGTGCGTAGCCGCCTGTTCCAGCAGATCCCAGAAGGTTTCTCCGCTTCGGTCGCAAACCCATTCGTCGTCTTTCAGATCGAAATGGTAGCCGCCCTGTTTGGTCGCCAGCCACACCTGGTGCAACGGCTCCTGACGGTTGATAATGATTTTGCTGCCGTTTTCAAAGCTAATGGTCAGCACGCCGCCGTTGATTTCACAGTCGATATCGCTGTCGCCATCCCAGTCGTCAAGACGCTCTTCGATGGTCATCCACAGGGTATCGGCCAGGCGATGAAATTCACTGTCGTTCATTGTCGTTTCCCGTTTTTTCGTGATGGCGGCAGTATAACCTGAAACAAATCGCGTTGCAGATTACAGGCAAACTCTTGCTTTTACGCCTTCTCCTGCGATGATAGAAAACAGAAAGTATGAACTTACAGGCAATCCATAATGAAAAACGTGTTTCAGGCACTCGCTGTTCTTCTCACTCTGTTCAGCCTGACGGGTTGTGGCCTCAAAGGGCCGCTCTATTTCCCTCCGGCTGATAAAAACGCACCGCCGCCGACTAAACCGGTTGATACACAAACGCAATCAACAATGCCCGATCAAAACGATCGCGCCACGGGAGATGGGCCTTCCCAGGTGAACTACTGACGGTGTGTTTCTGTACCCGCGTGAACGGAGTGAATAATGCAATTCTCTAAAATGCATGGCCTTGGCAACGATTTTATGGTCGTCGACGCGGTAACGCAGAATGTCTTTTTTTCGCCAGAATTGATCCGTCGCTTGGCAGACAGGCATCTGGGGGTGGGATTTGATCAACTGCTGGTGGTTGAACCTCCGTACGATCCTGAGCTGGATTTTCATTACCGCATTTTTAATGCCGATGGCAGCGAAGTGTCGCAATGCGGGAATGGCGCGCGCTGCTTTGCCCGTTTTGTGCGCCTCAAAGGGTTAACCAACAAACGTGACATTCGCGTCAGCACGGCAAATGGACGGATGGTGCTGAGCGTGACGGACGATGAACTCGTGCGTGTCGACATGGGCGAACCCAACTTTGAGCCGTCGCAGGTGCCTTTTCGCGCTAACAAAGCGGAAAAGACCTATATTATGCGAGCGGCAGAACAAACAATATTGTGCGGTGTGGTTTCAATGGGCAACCCGCACTGCGTGATTCAGGTCGATGATGTTGATACGGCGACCGTGGAAACGCTGGGACCGGTTCTGGAAAGCCACGAACGTTTTCCTGAACGGGCAAATATTGGTTTTATGCAGGTCGTGAAGCGCGAGCATATTCGCTTACGCGTTTATGAGCGCGGTGCGGGAGAGACGCAGGCTTGCGGGAGCGGCGCATGCGCGGCCGTCGCCGTCGGCATCCAACAAGGTTTGCTGGCGGAAGACGTCCGCGTGGAATTACCGGGCGGTCGCCTTGATATCGCCTGGAAAGGCCCGGGTCATCCGTTATACATGACTGGCCCGGCGGCACATGTCTACGACGGGTTTATCCATCTATGAAGCAACCAGGGGAAGAACTACAGGAAACGCTTACGGAACTCGATGACCGGGCGGTCGTCGACTATCTGCAGAAAAACCCTGAGTTTTTTATCCGCAATGCGCATGCCGTGGAAGCGATGCGGGTGCCGCACCCGGTGCGGGGCACCGTCTCGCTCGTTGAGTGGCATATGGCCCGCGCGCGCAACCACATCAATGTTCTTGAAGAAAACATGTCGCTGTTGATGGCGCAGGCGAATGCGAACGAAAGTCTGTTTTATCGCCTGCTGCATTTGCAGGGGCGTCTGGTCGCGGCGACCAGTCTGGACGATATGCTGATGCGCTTTCATCGCTGGGCGCGTGAACTGGGCCTTGCCGGTGCGACGGTGCGTCTGTTTCCCGATCGCTGGCGTCTCGGCGCGCCGTCGAGCTATACCCATCTGGCGTTGAGTCGTCAGGCCTTCGAACCGCTGCGTATTCAGCGACTGGGGCAGGAACAGCACTATCTGGGTACTTTGAATGGTCCGGAACTGCTGGTGGTGTTGCCAGAGGCGAAGGCGATTGGTTCGGTGGCGATGTCGATGCTGGGACGTGACGGCGATCTGGGCGTCATTCTGTTCAGCAGTCGCGATGTACATCACTATCAGGCAGGCCAGGGAACGCAACTCCTGCATGAAATTGCGCTGATGATGCCGGACCTGCTGGAGCGCTGGATTGAACGCGTATGACGGATTTCACCACCGATGTCACCCGCTTTCTGCGCTATCTGGGCGTAGAACGTCAGCTTAGCCCCATTACGCTGAAGAACTATCAGCGTCAGCTTGATGCCATCATCGCCTTAGCCGGAGAAGCCGGACTGCAAAGTTGGCAACACTGTGACGCTGCAATGGTGCGCAGTTTCGCGGTGCGCAGTCGCCGTAAAGGGCTTGGGCCCGCGAGCCTCGCGCTACGTCTATCTGCGCTGCGCAGCTTCTTCGACTGGATGGTCAGAGAAGGCAAACTGAAAGCCAATCCGGCGAAAGGGGTGCAGGCACCTAAAGCGCCGCGCCATCTGCCGAAAAATATCGACGTTGACGACATTAACCGTTTGCTGGATATCGACCTTAACGATCCGCTCGCCGTACGCGACCGCGCGATGCTGGAGGTGATGTACGGCGCGGGTCTGCGTTTGTCGGAGCTGGTGGGGCTGGACATCAAACATCTGGACCTCGACACCGGCGAAGTGTGGGTGATGGGGAAAGGCAGCAAAGAGCGTCGCCTGCCCATTGGTCGCAATGCGGTGGCGTGGATTGAGCACTGGCTGGATCTGCGTGGGCTGTTTGGCAGCGATGAAGACGCGCTGTTTTTGTCAAAGCTGGGCAACCGTATCTCCGCGCGCAATGTGCAAAAGCGTTTTGCCGAATGGGGCATTAAGCAGGGGTTAAACAGCCATGTGCATCCACATAAACTGCGCCACTCCTTTGCCACGCATATGCTGGAGTCGAGCGGTGACCTGCGAGGCGTACAGGAACTGTTGGGGCACGCCAACCTCTCGACCACGCAAATCTATACTCATCTTGATTTTCAACACCTGGCCTCGGTGTACGATGCGGCGCATCCACGCGCCAAACGGGGGAAATAATGCGTTTTTACCGGTCTCCAGGACCCATCTCGGCGATCACGTTCGATCTCGATGACACCCTTTACGATAACCGTCCGGTTATCCTGCGCACCGAGCAGGAAGCGCTCGCGTTTATGCAAAACTACCATCCGGCGCTACGGACGCTGCAAAATGCCGACCTGCAACGTTTGCGTCAGGCGGTGCGTGAAGCGGAGCCGGAAATTTATCACGACGTGACCCGCTGGCGGCATCGTGCCGTCGAGCGTGCCATGCTGAACGCCGGGCTCTCTGCGGAAGAGGCGGTGGCTGGCGCGAACGCCGCGATGATGAACTTTGCGAAGTGGCGCAGTCGGGTCGATGTCCCGCAAGAGACACACGACACGCTGAAAACCTTAGCGAAAAAGTGGCCGCTGGTGGCGATCACCAACGGTAATGCGCAGCCGGAACTGTTTGGCCTCGGCGATTACTTCGAATTTGTACTGCGTGCCGGTCCGGACGGACGCTCAAAACCGTTCAGTGATATGTACTTCCTGGCGGCGGAAAAGTTGAATGTCCCGATCGGCGAGATCCTGCACGTGGGCGACGATCTGACGACCGACGTTGCCGGGGCGATCCGCAGCGGATTGCAGGCTTGCTGGATCAAGCCAGAAAATGCCGACCTGATGCACACCTTTGACAGTCGTTTACTGCCGCATATCGAAATTTCACAGTTGGCATCTCTGACCTCGCTGATATAATCACCAACAGTTCTGTATAAAATTCCAGGGTTTTGGCGGATGGCGCTACGCTTATCCGCCCTACGCTGACTGCGATCACGTAGGCCCGATAAGCGAAGCGCCATCAGGCATTTCGCAGTTTATCTATTCCTAACGCGGCGGTGCCAATGGACGTTTCTTACCTGCTCGACAGCCTCAATGATAAACAGCGCGAAGCGGTGGCCGCGCCACGTAGCAACATGCTGGTTCTCGCGGGGGCGGGGAGTGGTAAAACACGCGTGCTGGTACACCGTATCGCCTGGCTGTTGACGGTAGAAAATAACTCGCCGTACTCGATTATGGCGGTCACCTTTACCAACAAAGCGGCGGCGGAGATGCGTCACCGCATCGGCCAGATTATGGGCACCAGCCAGGGCGGCATGTGGGTGGGCACCTTCCACGGTCTGGCGCACCGACTGCTGCGCGCGCATCACATGGATGCGAATTTGCCGCAGGACTTCCAGATCCTCGACAGCGAAGACCAGTTGCGCCTGCTTAAGCGTCTGATCAAGGCGATGAATCTCGACGAGAAGCAGTGGCCGGCGCGTCAGGCGATGTGGTACATCAACGGGCAGAAAGACGAAGGTCTGCGCCCGCATCATATTCAGAGCTTCGGTAACCCGATTGAGCAAACCTGGCAAAAGGTTTATCAGGCCTATCAGGAAGCGTGCGATCGTGCGGGACTGGTGGATTTCGCCGAACTGCTGCTGCGCGCGCATGAGTTGTGGCTCAACAAGCCGCATATTCTTCAGCACTATCGTGAACGTTTCACCAATATCCTGGTGGACGAGTTCCAGGATACCAACAACATTCAGTATGCCTGGATTCGTCTGCTGGCTGGCGATACCGGCAAAGTGATGATTGTGGGCGATGACGACCAGTCTATCTACGGCTGGCGCGGCGCGCAGGTTGAGAACATCCAGCGCTTCCTGAACGATTTCCCTGGCGCACAAACGATCCGCCTTGAGCAGAACTACCGCTCAACCAGCAATATCCTCAGCGCAGCGAACGCCCTGATCGAGAACAACAACGGGCGTCTGGGTAAAAAACTGTGGACCGATGGCGTCGAAGGCGAACCGATTTCGCTCTACTGCGCGTTTAACGAACTGGATGAAGCGCGCTTTGTCGTCAACCGGATCAAAACCTGGCAGGATAACGGCGGCGCGCTTGAGCAGTGTGCCATTCTCTATCGCAGTAACGCCCAGTCGCGTGTGCTCGAAGAGGCGTTGTTACAGGCCAGCATGCCGTACCGTATCTACGGCGGCATGCGCTTCTTCGAACGTCAGGAAATCAAAGACGCGCTCTCTTATCTGCGTTTGATTGCAAACCGCAATGATGACGCGGCCTTTGAACGCGTGGTGAATACCCCAACGCGCGGGATTGGCGATCGGACGCTGGACGTGGTGCGCCAGGCTTCGCGCGATCGCCAGCTCACGCTGTGGCAGGCGTGTCGCGAACTGTTGCAGGAAAAAGCGCTGGCCGGTCGTGCCGCCAGTGCGCTGCAACGTTTTATGGAACTGATCGACGCGCTGGCCCAGGAAACCGTCGACATGCCGCTGCACGTGCAGACTGACCGGGTGATTAAAGACTCGGGCCTGCGCATGATGTACGAGCAGGAGAAAGGCGAGAAAGGCCAGACCCGCATCGAGAACTTAGAGGAACTGGTGACGGCGACGCGCCAGTTCAGTTACAACGAAGAAGACGAAGACCTGATGCCGTTGCAGGCATTTCTCTCCCATGCGGCGCTGGAAGCGGGCGAAGGGCAGGCGGATACCTGGCAGGATGCAGTACAGCTCATGACGCTGCACTCAGCGAAGGGGCTGGAGTTCCCGCAGGTGTTTATCGTCGGGATGGAAGAGGGGATGTTCCCCAGCCAGATGTCGCTGGATGAGGGCGGACGCCTTGAAGAAGAGCGCCGTCTGGCCTACGTCGGCGTGACTCGTGCGATGCAGAAACTGACCTTAACCTATGCCGAAACGCGCCGACTGTATGGCAAAGAGGTGTATCACCGTCCGTCGCGCTTCATCGGCGAGCTGCCGGAAGAGTGTGTTGAAGAGGTGCGTTTGCGTGCAACGATCAGCCGTCCGGTGAGCCATCAGCGCATGGGGACGCCGATGATGGAGAACGACACCGGATACAAGCTGGGCCAGCGTGTGCGTCATGCTAAGTTCGGAGAGGGTACCATTGTGAATCTGGAAGGCAGCGGTGAACACAGCCGGTTGCAGGTAGCCTTCCAGGGGCAGGGAATCAAATGGCTCGTCGCCGCGTATGCGAAGTTGGAAACGGTCTAACTTATAGATAAATATCACTTTAATTTCCCCCTCTGCTAACCTTTCTGCATAAGGGGAAATTATTACTTTTTCGCGTTTCGTTGCGTGTTGACGGCAAATTTTTGCTGGCGTAACATGCGCGCACGATTACGCTAAGAGGACATTCGCCTTGGACACACCCAGTAGATACTGGCTCATTATCCTGTCATCCAGGATCAACTCCTAAGGCTATCCCTTTTTGCTGATAGCCTTAGCGGTTGTCAGCGACCTTCTCTTCTTTTTCCCGTCGCGCTGAGTCAGGCTGTTTAATGGTCTGAAACCCAATTGTTTCTGTGTGCCCACCGAACTGTCCGATATTTTTAAGCATTGGGAGTCCCGGTCATGCTGAGCGCATTTCAACTGGAAAATAATCGACTCATTCGGCTGGAAGTCGAAGAGTCACAAACCCTGATTGATGCCGTCTGGGTCGACCTGGTCGAGCCGGACGACGACGAGCGACTGCGCGTACAATCTGAGCTGGGCCAGAGCCTGGCGACCCGTCCTGAACTGGAAGACATCGAAGCATCCGCCCGTTTCTTCGAAGACGAAGACGGCCTGCACATCCACTCCTTTTTCTTCTTCGAAGATGCGGAAGACCACGCGGGTAACTCCACCGTGGCATTCACCATCCGCGATGGCCGCCTGTTTACCCTGCGTGAACGTGAGCTGCCCGCGTTTCGTCTGTATCGTATGCGCGCCCGTAGCCAGGCGATGGTTGACGGTAACGCCTACGAACTGCTGCTGGATCTGTTCGAAACCAAAATCGAACAATTGGCGGATGAAATCGAAAACATCTACAGCGATCTGGAAGAGCTGAGCCGGGTGATTATGGAAGGCCATCAGGGCGATGAGTATGATGAAGCGCTTTCGACGCTGGCGGAACTGGAAGATATCGGCTGGAAAGTTCGCCTGTGTCTGATGGATACCCAGCGCGCACTGAACTTCCTGGTCCGCAAAGCGCGTTTGCCGGGCGGACAACTGGAACAGGCGCGCGAGATCCTGCGAGATATCGAATCCCTGCTGCCACACAACGAATCCCTGTTCCAGAAAGTGAACTTCCTGATGCAGGCGGCGATGGGCTTTATCAACATCGAGCAGAACCGCATCATCAAGATCTTCTCGGTGGTTTCCGTGGTTTTCCTGCCGCCGACGCTGGTGGCATCCAGCTATGGGATGAACTTCGAGTTTATGCCTGAGCTGCGCTGGAGCTTTGGTTATCCGGGCGCGATTATCTTCATGCTGCTCGCCGGTCTGGCACCGTATCTGTACTTTAAGCGCAAGAACTGGCTGTAATATCCTGCCCGGTGGCGCTACGCTTACCGGGCCTACAGACCCCAGGTTTGCTCATTCTTAACCTTCAGCAGATAGAACCAGATATTCGCTTTGAAACCGACTAATGCGGATATTGCGTATCCGATGATACTTATGTCATAGGCCATGGAGATAGCACCTACTGCCAGAAAGAGGAGTAATACGGTAATGCCTTTCTTCCACAGGCCTAAATAAAAAAGGTAAATGAAAGAAAACACTAATGCCCAAATATTTAACCCCATACTCATTTTCTGGCTGAAAGAGAGGGTTTTGTAGCCTGAAGCGTAAAGCGGGGGTGTCTTCCAGAAACCAGGAAGACCGTACTGGTCATAAAATGCAAATCTGGCCTGCCACTTTTCGCTAAGTTCTTCGATCCTATTCTCGTTCTTTTCCATAACATTCCCTTCTTCGCGACATAATAAACATGCTAAGCATTAGTCAGTGAAAAAAAGAACGAAACAAGATTATGGGGAAGTGGCGTTATTTCAGAATTTATAAAGATTTTTCCGGCAGAAGAACGTTGCCGGATGGCGCTTCGCTTATCCGGCCTACAAAAGTACATCATCGTAGGCCTGATAAGGCGTAGCCGCCATCAGGCATATCACGACTATATTCCCCTGCGCGTTCTGCGTTGCGTATAAATCGCATCCGTCACGAAGATCGCCAGCGCGACCCAGATAAAGGCGAACGTCACCATTTTATCCGATCCTGGCACTTCGCCGTAGAACGTCACGGCCAACAGGAACATCAGCGTCGGGCCGATGTACTGGAAGAAACCCAGCGTAGAAAGCCGCAGACGCGTCGCCGCACCGGTAAAGCACAGCAACGGAACCGTGGTCACCACCCCGGCGGCAATCAGCAGCAGGTTGAGCGACATCGGGTTTTGTCCCATATGGCTGGTTGAGCTGTCGGCGATACCGAACAGGTAGATTGCGGCAACGGGCAGCAGCCACAGGGTTTCCACCAGCATCCCGGTTTGCGCTTCAACGGCGATTTTCTTGCGCACCAGACCGTAAAACGCAAAGCTGAACGCCAGTCCCAGCGCAATGATGGGGAGCGAGCCGAAGGTCCAGAGCTGCACCAGAACGCCACAGGTCGCGAGAATTACCGCCAACCACTGCATCCGGCGAAAGCGTTCACCGAGGAAAAGCATCCCCAACACAATGTTCACCAGCGGGTTGATAAAGTAACCCAGGCTGGCTTCCAGCATATGGTGGTTGTTGACCGCCCAGATAAACAGCAGCCAGTTCCCCCCCACGAGCACCGCCGAGAGCGCCAGCAGGAAGATCTTTTTCGGCGTTTTCAGCAGCGCTTTTACGCTCGACCACTGCCGGCTGATGCTGATCAGCGCCACCATAAAGAAAAACGACCAGATCACGCGATGGGTCAGGATTTCATCTGCGGGGACGTAATAAATAAGCTTGAAGTACGCCGGAGCGATCCCCCAAATAAAATAGGCAGCAAGAGCGAGTAACACGCCCAGCCGCGTTTGTTTTGCATCCATCGGGAAAACTCATGTCTGAAATGTAACAACAGTTTACCTGTTTTTACCCCACCATATAAGTGGCGGTGGCGCTGGCAATATAAAGCTGGTCTTCGTTGTGCAATTCCACACGTGCCACGGCGACTTTGTTTCCCGCGCGCAGCAGACTGCTGGTGGCGGTAAAGCGATTGCCCCGACCCGGACGCAGGTAGTCCACGCGCAGATCGATGGTCCCCATGCGGGACAGACGCTGGCGCAGTTCGTCTTCACTGATGGTCTCGTGCCGCGTTAGGGTACTGCCGACGCACACCAGCCCGGCTGCCACGTCCAGAGCAGAGGCGATCACTCCGCCATGCAGAATGCTCTGCGCCCAGTTCCCGACCATCATTGGCTGATTATTAAAGGCCAGTTGGGCAAATGCTTTTTCGTAGCGTTCCAGTTCCAGCCCCAGCGCCCGATTAAACGGCATGTGATAGACAAACATTTCGCCCACGAGCTTCAGGGCTTGCTCAGCAGTCAGTACGGCAGACATACGATTCCGACACTCCATTGGTTAATAAAATGTTGATGTTATGCTTCTTAAATGTTGTTTTCCACTTTAAGACGGGATAACTAACGAGGTTGTGTGTAAATATGTAAAATGGTTGGCAGAATAATAGACAAATCAAAAATCTTTCGTTCAGGAGAACAACAAGAATGCGGGCGATTCTGGCTTGGTTGCTACCAGCAGCAATGCTGCCGCTGACGGCGTATGCGCAAGAGGCGACGGTGAAAGAGGTTCATGATGCACCGGCGGTGCGGGGCAGTATTATCGCCAATATGCTGCAGGAGCATGATAATCCTTTTACGCTTTACCCCTACGATACGAACTACCTGATCTACACCAATACCAGCGACATGAACAAAGAAGCGATCAGTTCCTACAACTGGTCCGAAAACGCCCGCAAAGATGAAGTAAAGTTCCAGTTGAGTCTGGCGTTTCCGATCTGGCGTGGGATTGCGGGCCCGAACTCGGTTCTGGGTGCCTCTTATACGCAGAAGTCCTGGTGGCAGTTGTCCAACACAGAAGAGTCGTCGCCCTTTCGTGAAACCAACTACGAACCGCAGCTGTTCCTGGGTTTTGCGACAGATTATCGCGTTGCCGGATGGACACTGCGCGACGTAGAAATGGGTTATAACCATGATTCGAACGGGCGTTCCGATCCGACATCACGTAGCTGGAACCGTCTTTACACGCGCCTGATGGCGGAAAACGGCAACTGGCTGGTGGAGGTTAAACCGTGGTACGTCATCGGCAGTACCGACGATAACCCGGATATCACCAAATACATGGGCTATTATCAGCTTAAGGTCGGCTATCATCTGGGCGATGCGGTGCTGAGTGCGAAAGGCCAGTACAACTGGAATACCGGTTACGGCGGCGCGGAGTTGGGGTTGAGTTACCCGATGACGAAGCATATTCGTCTCTATACCCAGGTGTATAGCGGGTACGGCGAATCGCTGATCGACTATAACTTTAATCAGACGCGCGTCGGTGTGGGTGTGATGCTCAACGATATCTTCTGATCGATGATTGTGTTTTAAACATTGCAGTTTCTCCCTCAGGCGCTGAAAATAGCGCCTGTTTTGATTTAAGCGAACGGGGTTAATGTGGCGCAGGCGGAAGTGTTGAATCTGGAATCAGGAGCTAAGCAGGTTTTGCAAGAAACCTTTGGCTACCAACAGTTTCGCCCGGGTCAGGAAGAAATCATCGACACCGTCGTTTCGGGGCGCGACTGCCTTGTCGTGATGCCGACCGGTGGAGGGAAATCCCTCTGCTATCAAATCCCTGCCTTATTGCTCAACGGCCTGACCGTGGTCGTTTCGCCGCTGATCTCCCTGATGAAAGATCAGGTCGACCAACTGCTGGCAAACGGCGTGGCGGCCGCCTGTCTGAACTCGACGCAAACCCGCGAGCAGCAGCTTGAAGTGATGACGGGGTGTCGTACCGGGCAAATCCGTCTGCTCTATATCGCCCCTGAACGCCTGATGCTGGATAACTTCCTTGAGCATCTGGCGCACTGGAATCCGGTGTTACTGGCCGTGGACGAAGCGCACTGTATCTCGCAGTGGGGACATGACTTCCGCCCGGAATATGCCGCACTCGGTCAGCTCAGACAGCGTTTTCCCGCACTGCCGTTCGTCGCGCTAACCGCGACAGCCGATGAAACCACGCGGCTGGATATTGTTCGCCTGCTGGGGCTGAACGACCCCTTAATCCAGATCAGCAGCTTTGACCGCCCGAACATTCGCTACATGCTGATGGAGAAGTTTAAACCGCTCGATCAGTTGATGCGTTACGTGCAGGAACAGCGCGGTAAATCCGGGATTATTTACTGTAACAGCCGTGCGAAGGTGGAAGACACCGCCGCGCGTCTGCAAAGCCGGGGCATTAGCGCCGCGGCGTACCATGCGGGGCTGGAAAATCACATCCGTGCCGACGTGCAGGAGAAATTCCAGCGCGACGACCTGCAAATCGTGGTGGCGACCGTCGCCTTTGGCATGGGCATCAACAAACCGAACGTGCGTTTTGTGGTGCATTTCGATATTCCCCGCAACATTGAATCCTACTACCAGGAGACCGGTCGCGCCGGGCGTGACGGTTTGCCTGCGGAGGCGATGCTGTTTTACGATCCGGCGGATATGGCGTGGTTGCGCCGCTGTCTGGAAGAAAAACCGCAGGGGCAGCTACAGGATATTGAACGGCACAAGCTGAACGCGATGGGCGCGTTTGCCGAGGCGCAAACCTGCCGTCGTCTGGTGCTGCTTAACTACTTCGGCGAAGGGCGTCAGGAGCCGTGCGGCAACTGCGATATCTGCCTCGACCCGCCAAAACAGTACGATGGTGTGAAGGACGCGCAGATTGCGCTCTCAACCATTGGCCGAGTAAACCAGCGCTTTGGAATGGGTTACGTGGTGGAAGTGATTCGCGGGGCTAACAGCCAGCGCATTCGCGAACTCGGCCACGACAAGCTCAAAGTGTACGGTATGGGACGCGAGCAGAGCCACGAGCACTGGGTGAGCGTGATCCGCCAGTTGATTCACCTGGGCTTTGTTACTCAGAATATCGCCCAGCATTCCGCGCTACAGCTCACCGACGCTTCACGTCCGGTGCTGCGTGGCGAGGTCGCCCTGCAACTCGCGGTGCCACGTATTGTCGCCCTGAAACCGCGCGTGATGCAGAAATCCTTCGGCGGCAATTACGATCGCAAACTGTTCGCCAAACTGCGCAAGCTGCGCAAAGCCATTGCCGATGAAGAGAATATCCCGCCATACGTCGTCTTTAACGATGCCACGCTGATCGAGATGGCGGAACAGATGCCGGTTTCTGCAAGCGAAATGCTCAGCGTCAACGGGGTGGGAATGCGTAAACTGGAGCGCTTCGGTAAAGAGTTTATGGCGCTGATCCGCGCTCATGTCGATGGTGACGACGAAGAGTAGTCAGCCAGGCAAAAAAGTGCCAGGATGGTGACTCACTGAACTGTTTCCCCCGCGAGTATTTTCGATCATGCTAATGTTATTTCTCACCGTGGCGATGGTGCACATTGTGGCACTGATGAGCCCAGGGCCGGATTTCTTTTTTGTCTCGCAGACGGCAGTCAGCCGCTCGCGTAAAGAAGCGATGATGGGCGTGCTGGGCATTACCTGTGGCGTCATGGTCTGGGCGGGTATCGCGCTGCTCGGCCTGCATCTGATCATCGAAAAAATGGCCTGGCTACACACCATTATCATGGTGGGCGGCGGCCTGTATCTGTGCTGGATGGGCTACCAGATGCTGCGCGGCGCGTTGAAAAAACAGGATGTTGCCGCGCCCACGCCGCAGGTTGAGCTGGCGCAAAGCGGTCGCAGTTTCCTGAAAGGGTTGCTGACGAATCTGGCTAACCCGAAAGCCATCATCTACTTCGGTTCGGTCTTTTCTCTGTTCGTCGGCGATAGCGTCGGTACTGCCGCACGCTGGGGGATTTTCGTGCTGATTATCGTCGAAACTTTCGCGTGGTTTACCGTGGTCGCCAGCCTGTTTGCGCTGCCGAAAATGCGTCGCGGCTATCAGCGTCTGGCGAAGTGGATCGACGGTTTTGCCGGGGCGTTGTTCGCCGGTTTCGGCATCCATCTGATCATTTCACGCTAAGTCTTCGTGCCGGATACGCGCCAGCCGCTATCCGGCAACCTGTCAGGCGTGGCGTGCTGACGCCAGCAGCGCGCCTACCAGCATAAACAGTGAACCAAATACTTTGTTCAACGCTTTCATCTGCTTCGGCCCTTTGATCCACAAGGCGATACGCTGCGCCAGCGTGGCGTAACCGATCATCACCACGATATCGACTACAATGGTGGTCACGCCAAGCACGATGTACTGCATCAGTTGCGGTTCTTTTGGCATCACGAACTGCGGGAAAAGGGCCGCCAGAAAGACGATGCTTTTGGGGTTCGTCAGGTTCACGAATACCGCGCGTTTAAACAGGCGACCGCGCGACTGGGTCTGGGCCATGGTATTCAGGTCAATGGCACCGGCGGCGCGCCATTGCTGAATGCCTAACCAAATCAGATAGGCGGCGCCCGCCCATTTCAGCACCTCAAAGGCGATGACGGAGCGCGAAAACAGGGTGCCCAGACCGACGCCGACCAGCACGATATGAATACCCAGTCCGGTCTGTAATCCGGCAATCGACGCCGCAGCGCCGCGATAGCCGTGATTGATGGAGGTCGTCATGGTGTTGATGGCGCCAGAGCCAGGTGAAAGGCTCAAAATTATGGATGTCAGCAGGTAGGCGAACCACCATTCGAAGGTCATGAGAAATTCCTGGTTGTCTAAATTTATGCCACAATACGCTACTGTCGCAGCAAAGTGTTACGTGCTACTGAAAAAACGATTTTTACCTGGTAAACGAGGCTGGATACCCGATGTTTCAGCAGCAAAAAGACTGGGAAACGAGAGAAAACGCGTTCGCGGCTTTTTCCATGGGGCCGCTGACAGACTTCTGGCGTCAGCGCGAGGAAGCGGAATTGACCGGTGTGGGCCGAGTGCCGGTGCGCTTTGTCCGGTTTCGCGCTGAGCATAACGATCGTGTCATCGTCATCTGTCCGGGTCGAATAGAAAGCTATGTGAAGTACGCCGAACTGGCGTATGACCTGTTTCATCTGGGCTTTGATATTCTCATTATTGACCATCGCGGGCAGGGACGTTCAGGGCGCATGCTTTCGGATCCCAACCGCGGTCATGTCGACAATTTCAACGACTATGTTGATGATTTATCGGCATTCTGGGCACAGGAAGTTCAGCCGGGACCGTGGCGTAAACGTTATATTCTGGCGCATTCGATGGGCGGGGCGATTGCGACGCTGTTTTTGCAGCGTCATCCGCATCAGTGCGATGCTATCGCGCTCTGTGCGCCGATGTTTGGTATTGTGATGCGTCTGCCGGACTGGATGGTACGCCATATACTGGACTGGGCCGAAGGCCATCAGCGTATCCGGGAAGGGTATGCGATAGGCACCGGACGCTGGCGGGCATTGCCTTTTGGCATGAATGTATTAACCCACAGTCGACAGCGCTATCGGCGTAATTTACGTTTTTATGCGGACGAGCCGCAGCTGCGTGTCGGCGGTCCGACCTATCACTGGGTACGGGAAGGTATCCTGGCGGCCGAACAGGTGCTGGCAGGGGCGGGCGATGACGCCACGCCGACCTTGCTTCTTCAGGCCGAAGAAGAGCGTGTGGTGGATAACCGCATGCACGAACGTTTTTGTGAACGCCGCGCCGCAGCGGGCCATCCTGTCGAAGGGGGTCATCCGCTGGTCATTAAAGGCGCTTACCATGAGATCCTTTTTGAAAAGGACGCCATGCGCTCAGTCGCGCTTCAGGCTATTGTTGATTTTTTCAACAGGCATAACTCATCAGCGGAAACCGCTTTGCTTAGAGGTTGAATTTTTATATGTATCAGGTTGTTGCGTCTGATTTAGATGGCACACTGCTTTCTCCCGACCATACCCTATCTCCCTACGCGAAAGAAACGCTGAAGTTGCTGACCGCGCGCGGCGTTAATTTTGTCTTCGCGACCGGTCGTCACCATGTCGACGTGGGACAGATCCGCGATAACCTGGGGATTAAGTCCTGGATGATCACCTCCAACGGTGCTCGCGTGCATGACATGGACGGAAATCTGGTGTTTACCCATAACCTGGATCGCGATATTGCCAGCGATCTGTTTGGCGTGGTGAACGCTAATCCGGATATCATTACCAACGTCTATCGTGATGATGAATGGTTTATGAACCGCCATCGTCCGGATGAGATGCGCTTTTTCAAAGAGGCGGTATTCCATTACACGCTGTTTGAACCCGGTTTACTGGAGCCGGAAGGCGTCAGCAAAGTGTTCTTCACCAGTCACTCCCATGACATTCTGCTACCGCTGGAACAGGCTATTAACGCGCGCTGGGGCGATCGCGTAAACGTGAGTTTCTCTACGCTCACCTGCCTGGAAGTGATGGCGGGCGGCGTGTCGAAAGGTCATGCGCTGGAAGCGGTTGCCAAAGCGATGGGTTACAGCCTGAAAGACTGCATCGCCTTTGGTGACGGCATGAACGACGCTGAAATGCTGTCGATGGCGGGTAAAGGCTGCATTATGGGCAATGCGCATCAGCGCCTGAAGGATTTGCATCCAGAACTGGAAGTGATTGGCATCAACGTCGATGACGCGGTGCCGCACTACCTGCGCGATCTTTTCTTGCGCTAAAACGAACGCTCACTAATTAACCAGTTGTCAACTTAACTCTCCGCTACAATGGATACTCCTTATTCTCAGAGATATCCATTGTGGCGTTACTGATCATTACCACGATCCTGTGGGCCTTCTCCTTCAGTTTGTTTGGAGAGTACCTTGCCGGACACGTCGATAGCTACTTTGCGGTGCTGGTTCGGGTCGGTCTGGCGGCGTTGGTATTCCTGCCTTTCCTGCGTACGCGTGGGCACAGCCTGAAAACTATCGGCTTGTATATGCTGGTGGGTGCCATGCAGCTTGGCATCATGTATATGCTGAGTTTCCACGCCTATCTCTACCTGACCGTTTCTGAACTGCTGCTGTTTACCGTGTTGACGCCGCTCTATATCACGCTGATTTACGATCTGATGAGCAAGCGCCGCTTGCGCTGGGGCTATGCTTTCAGCGCGCTGCTGGCGGTGATTGGCGCAGGGATTATTCGCTATGACCAGGTGACCGATCACTTCTGGACGGGCCTGCTGCTGGTTCAACTTTCCAACATTAGCTTTGCCATCGGGATGGTGGGCTATAAGCGCCTGATGGAGACGCGCCCGATGCCGCAGCATAACGCATTTGCGTGGTTTTACCTCGGCGCGTTTCTGGTGGCCGTGGTTGCCTGGTTCATGCTGGGCAATGCGCAGAAAATGCCGGAGACGACACTCCAGTGGGGTATTCTGGTGTTCCTTGGCGTGGCGGCTTCAGGGATCGGCTACTTTATGTGGAACTACGGCGCCACACAGGTCGATGCGGGCACGCTGGGCATTATGAACAACATGCATGTGCCTGCAGGACTGCTGGTTAACCTGGCGATTTGGCACCAACAGCCTCACTGGCCGAGCTTTATTACGGGTGCGGCTGTGATACTGGCGTCACTGTGGGTCCATCGAAAATGGGTCGCTCCGCGCTCCGTACAAACGGCAGATGATCGCAGGCGTGATTGCGCGCCGATCGAATAAACGCCTCAGTCACCGGCTGGCGCTGCTCGCCGTCGCGCACGGCGGCGTACAGGCGGCTCCACAAGCCATTCCCCAGGGTTCTGGTCACCACCAGACCCTGGCGTTCAAAACTCTCCACGACCCAGTGCGGCAGAGCGGCAATGCCCATGTTTGCTGCCACCATCTGAATCAACAGCAGGGTGTTATCCACGCTTTTCAGTGACGGACTGACCCCTGCGGGCTGAAGAAAATGACGCCAGACGTCCAGTCGACTGCGCTGTACCGGATAGATCAGCAGCGTTTCGCTGGCTAAATCTTCCGGCGTTACCTGAGTCTTGCTGGTCAGCGGATGATCGGGTGCCAGCACCAGGCGGACTTCGAAATCAAACATCGGCGAATAGTGCAGTCCGCTGCGCGGCAGAATGTCAGAGGTCATCACCAGATCCAGTTCGTCCTGCTGGAGTGCAGGCTGGGGGTCAAACGTCACGCCGGATTTAAAATCCATCTCCACCTGCGGCCATTTGGCGCGGAAGTTTTCCAGCGCCGGGGTCAGCCACTGAATACAGCTATGACACTCAATCGCGATGCGCAGACGGGTCTGCTGCGGTTCGTTGCAGGCCTGCAACGCACGGTTAATTTGCGGCAGGACCTGACCGGCCAGTTGCAGCAGGATCTCACCCTGAGGGGTGAAACGCAGCGGCTGGCTTTTACGAATAAATAACCGAAAGCCAAGGCGCTGCTCCAGATCGCTGAACTGGTGAGACAGGGCGGATTGGGTCTGATGCAGCGTCGCCGCGGCGGCTGCCAGCGACCCGGTATTCCGCAACGCCTGGAGCGTTTTCAGGTGTTTAATCTCGATCATGAAAGTCCTTCACTTCGGCATGAACAAATTGCGCTTGAGGAATATACAGTACTTGCGAATTATAGAAGTGTAAACATCTGGACGTCCAAAACTCGTCATATTTCGACTTGCAGGTGCGTTGGCTTCCTCGCTTACCCCAGTCACTTACTTCAGTAAGCTCCTGGGGATGCGCTGTGTCGCCGCCTTCCTGCCAGCCGAACTATTTAGAGTTTTACCTTCAGATTCAATAAAATAATTAGAGGAAGTAAAATGACAATATTGAATCACACCCTCGGTTTCCCTCGCGTTGGCCTGCGTCGCGAGCTGAAAAAAGCGCAAGAAAGCTACTGGGCGGGCAATGCGACCCGTGAAGAGCTACTGGCGGTGGGCCGCGAGTTGCGGGCGCGCCACTGGGATCAACAAAAGCAAGCGGGTATCGATCTTCTGCCGGTAGGTGACTTCGCCTGGTATGACCATGTTCTGACCACCAGCCTGCTGCTCGGCAACGTGCCGGCTCGTCATCAGAACAAAGACGGTTGTGTCGATATCGACACGCTGTTCCGCATTGGTCGTGGTCGTGCGCCGACCGGTGAACCAGCGGCCGCGGCGGAAATGACCAAGTGGTTTAACACCAACTATCACTACATGGTGCCGGAGTTCGTTAAAGGCCAGCAGTTCAAACTGACCTGGACACAACTGCTGGATGAAGTGGACGAGGCGCTGGCGCTGGGTCACAAGGTGAAACCCGTACTGCTGGGGCCGGTGACGTACCTGTGGCTGGGGAAAGTGAAGGGCGAATCGTTCGACCGCCTGAGCCTGTTGAATGATATTCTGCCGGTGTACAAACAGGTGCTGGCTGAGCTGGCAAAACGCGGTATTGAGTGGGTACAGATTGATGAACCCGCGCTGGTGCTGGAGCTGCCGAAGGCGTGGCTGAATGCCTTCAAACCGGCCTATGATGCGCTTTCCGGGCAGGTGAAACTGCTGTTGACCACTTACTTTGAAGGCGTGACGCCGAACCTCGACACCATTACCGCGCTGCCGGTACAGGGACTGCACGTTGACCTGGTCCACGGGAAGGATGACGTGGCGGCGCTTCATAAACGCCTGCCGTCTGACTGGCTGCTGTCTGCCGGTCTGGTCAATGGGCGTAACGTCTGGCGTGCCGATCTGACAGAAAAATATGCCCAGATTAGCGATATCGTAGGCCTTCGCGCGCTGTGGGTGGCGTCGTCCTGCTCGCTGCTGCACAGCCCGATCGACCTGAGCGTCGAAACGCGTCTGGATGCGGAAGTGAAGAGCTGGTTTGCCTTCGCCCTGCAAAAATGTGGCGAACTGACGCTGCTGCGCGATGCGCTGAACAGCGGCGATACTACCGCCATCGCCGAATGGAGCGCACCGATTCAGGCGCGTCGCCACTCAACCCGTGTGCACAACGCGGCAGTGGAAAAACGTCTGGCGGCTATCACCGCCCAGGACAGCCAGCGAGCGAACCCGTACGATGTGCGTGCAGAGGCCCAGCGTGCGCGCTTCAACCTGCCGGCCTGGCCAACAACGACCATTGGCTCCTTCCCGCAAACGACGGAAATTCGCGGCCTGCGTCTGGACTTCAAAAAAGGCAATCTCGATGCCAACCACTACCGTACTGGTATTGCGGAGCATATCAAGCAGGCGATTGTTGAGCAGGAGCGGCTGGGGCTGGACGTGCTGGTTCACGGCGAAGCCGAGCGTAATGACATGGTGGAATACTTTGGTGAGCATCTGGACGGTTTCGTCTTCACCCAGAACGGTTGGGTGCAGAGCTACGGTTCGCGCTGTGTGAAACCGCCGGTGGTGATCGGTGACGTCAGCCGTCCGCAAGCGATTACCGTCGAGTGGGCGAAATACGCCCAGTCTCTGACCGATAAACCAGTGAAAGGGATGTTGACCGGCCCGGTGACCATTCTCTGCTGGTCGTTCCCGCGTGAAGATGTCACCCGCGAAACCATCGCCAAACAGATTGCGCTGGCGCTACGTGACGAGGTGGCGGATCTGGAAGCCGCAGGCATTGGCATCATCCAGATTGATGAACCGGCACTGCGTGAAGGGCTTCCGCTGCGCCGTAGCGACTGGGCGGCCTATCTGGCGTGGGGCGTGGAGGCATTTCGCATCAACGCAGCGGTGGCGAAGGATGATACCCAAATCCACACCCACATGTGTTACTGCGAGTTTAACGACATCATGGATTCTATCGCCGCGCTGGACGCGGATGTGATCACCATTGAGACCTCACGTTCCGACATGGAGTTGCTGGAGTCGTTCGAAGAGTTCGACTATCCAAACGAAATTGGACCGGGCGTGTATGACATTCACTCGCCGAACGTCCCGAGCGTAGAGTGGATTGAGGCGCTGTTGCAAAAAGCAGCACAGCGTATCCCGGCTGAACGCCTGTGGGTGAACCCGGACTGCGGCCTGAAAACCCGCGGCTGGCCGGAAACCCGCGCCGCGCTGGCGAACATGGTCCAGGCAGCGCAGAATCTGCGTCAGGCGTGATCCTGAAAAATCTGGCCCGGGTGTTTCCGGGCCAGAACTTATTTCTTACTGCCGTACTGCGCAAACCATGCCAGCATTCTTTGCCAGCCGTCTTTGGCAGATTCTTCGTGATAGCTCGAGCGATAGTCGGCATTGAAGGCATGACCGGCATCGGGATAGACGATAATCTCCGTGTTGGCGTTAGCGGCGCGTAGCGCCTGGCGCATGGTCTCCACGCTTTCCTGAGAAATACTGTTATCCTGACCGCCGTACAAACCCAGCACCGGGGCGTTCAGATCGGTCGCCACATCGACAGGATGCTTCGGCGAATTCAACGACTTATCACCCACTAGTTTTCCATACCAGGCCACAGCGGCTTTCAGCTGCGGGTTATGCGCCGCATACAGCCAGGCAATACGTCCGCCCCAACAAAAACCGGTGATCATCAGGCGATGAACATCCCCACCGTTACGGGACGCCCAACTGGCGACGTGATCCAGATCGGCCAGGACCTGAGAATCCGGCACTTTCGCCACCAGACCGCTGAGCAGGGTGGGAATATCGGCGAAATCATTCGGATCGCCCTCGCGGAAATAGAGTTCTGGCGCGATAGCCAGATACCCGTCCAGCGCCAGACGACGGCAGACGTCGCGGATATGTTCATGCACGCCAAAGATTTCCTGCACTACAATGACCACAGGCAGGGGGCCATCGCTCTTTTTCGGGCGCGCGTGATACGCCGGCATATCATCACCCTGGGAAGGGATCGACGTAATGCCCGCGACAATGGCGTCGTCCGGGGTATGAACTGAGGTAGAGGCAATCGGGGATGCTGCAGGTGCAAAACCGGTTTGTGGTGTTGATGTCATGGTATTCTCCGTACCCTTAGAAAAATAGCGCACTATTAACTATAGACAGCCTTTAACCATTCACACTGCCTCAAACGGCTCGCTTTTTGTGCGAAGAAAGCGTAAATCGGGCCGTTAATGTGACTTGAATCACTTTTCATTGGTAAGCCTATGCAACTGATTTACATCATGGTGATGATGGTCACGAAAATATCTTAAGTCCTTCGGTAAAGTGTCTTTTTGCTTCTTCTGACAAAAACCGAATCACAGAGGAGTTTTATATGTCCAGGTCTGACGTTTTTCATCTCGGCCTCACCAAGAACGATTTACAAGGGGCTACGCTGGCTATCGTCCCTGGCGATCCGGAACGTGTGGAAAAGATCGCCGCGCTGATGGAGAAGCCGGTTAAGCTGGCATCTCACCGTGAATTCACCACCTGGCGTGCAGAACTGGACGGTAAAGCCGTCATCGTCTGCTCGACCGGTATTGGCGGCCCGTCTACTTCTATTGCGGTGGAAGAACTGGCTCAGTTGGGCATTCGTACTTTCCTGCGTATTGGCACCACTGGTGCCATTCAGCCGCACATCAATGTCGGCGATGTTCTGGTCACCACGGCGTCCGTTCGTCTGGATGGCGCGAGCCTGCACTTTGCGCCGATGGAGTACCCGGCAGTCGCTGACTTTGAGTGCACCACCGCGTTGGTTGAAGCGGCAAAATCTATCGGTGCCACCACTCACGTGGGCGTCACCGCTTCTTCTGACACCTTCTACCCAGGCCAGGAACGCTATGACACCTTCTCCGGTCGCGTGGTGCGTCGTTTCAAAGGCTCGATGGAAGAGTGGCAGTCAATGGGCGTGATGAACTATGAAATGGAGTCCGCCACGCTGCTGACCATGTGCGCAAGCCAGGGTCTGCGTGCCGGGATGGTTGCGGGCGTGATCGTCAACCGTACTCAGCAGGAGATCCCAAATGCTGAGACGATGAAACAGACCGAAAGCCATGCGGTGAAAATCGTGGTGGAAGCGGCGCGTCGTCTGATCTAATTCTCTTCCCTTCCGTAAAAGGCCGACGCGTTCGGCCTTTTGCTTTTACGCGATTATTTGCGTAGCGCCTCGCAGGAAAGTGCTTTAAAACTGGACGTTTATACAGCACAATTCTATTTTGTGCGGGTGATGTATGGCGTCGGGAGGCACTTTGGATATCTCAATCATCATTTATGCGGTTATTGCGCTGGTGGGCATTGCGCTTGGCTGGCTGCTGGCCAGCTATCAGCATGCGCAACAGAAAGCCGAGCAATTCGCTGAACGTGAAGAGATGGTTGCGGCATTAAGCGCAGCAAAACAACAGGTTGCCCAAAGCGAACACTGGCGCGATGAGTGTGAGTTGCTCAATAACGAATTACGTAGCCTGCGCAGTATTAACACCTCGCTGGAAGCGGATCTGCGTGAAGTGACTACGCGGATGGAAGCAACGCAGCAACATGCGGAAGATAAAATCCGCCAGATGATCAACAGCGAGCAGCGTCTGAGCGAACAGTTTGAAAACCTGGCAAACCGAATCTTTGAACAGAGCAATCGCCGGGTTGATGAGCAAAACCGGCAGAGCCTGAATGGTTTGCTGACGCCGCTACGTGAGCAACTGGACGGCTTCCGTCGCCAGGTCCAGGAGAGCTTTGGTCAGGAAGCGCGCGAGCGTCACACCCTGGCGCATGAAATTCGCAACCTCCAACAGCTTAATGCGCAAATGACCCAGGAAGCGGTCAACCTGACCCGTGCGCTAAAAGGCGATAACAAAACGCAGGGGAACTGGGGCGAGGTGGTGCTCACCCGCGTGCTGGAGGCGTCCGGACTGCGCGAAGGGTACGAGTACGAAACGCAGGTCAGCATCGAAAATGACGTCCGCTCCCGCATGCAGCCCGACGTGATCGTGCGTTTGCCGCAGGGCAAAGATGTGGTGATCGACGCCAAAATGACGCTGGTGGCCTATGAGCGCTATTTTAATGCGCAAGATGATGACACCCGTGAAAGCGCGCTCCAGGAGCACATTGCCTCGGTGCGTAACCATATTCGTCTGCTGGGACGTAAGGATTACCAGCAGCTTCCGGGGCTGCGCACGCTGGATTACGTGCTGATGTTTATCCCGGTGGAGCCCGCTTTTCTGTTGGCGCTCGACCGACAACCCGAACTGATTACCGAGGCGCTTAAAAATAATATTATGCTGGTCAGCCCAACGACATTACTGGTGGCGTTGCGGACCATTGCGAATCTGTGGCGCTACGAACATCAAAGTCGTAATGCGCAACAGATTGCGGACCGTGCGAGCAAGCTCTATGACAAAATGCGCCTCTTTGTCGATGATATGTCCTCCATCGGGCAGAGTCTGGATAAAGCGCAAGATAACTATCGTCAGGCGATGAAAAAACTCTCGTCGGGGCGTGGTAACGTGCTGGCGCAGGCCGAAGCGTTTCGCGGCTTAGGGGTGGAAATTAAGCGCGGGATTAATCCTGAACTGGCGGAACAGGCCACGACGCAGGATGAAGAGTATCGGTTGCGATCGGTACCCGAAGAGCAGGAAAACACGCCTTATTCCGACGATGGCGGGATAAAGCAGCAATCGAATTAGTCCGTTCGGGGCAGCCGGGACGGGCGGAAGGGTAGGGCAATGAGCCCCAATCTGTTACACTTCTCGAACAATTTTTAGATGAGCAGGCACTGAGATGGTGGATAATTCACAAGAAACGACGCACTTTGGTTTTCAGACTGTCGCTAAAGAGCATAAAGCGGACATGGTGGCCCACGTTTTTCATTCTGTGGCATCAAAATATGATGTCATGAATGATTTGATGTCTTTTGGCATTCATCGTTTGTGGAAACGCTTCACCATCGACTGTAGCGGCGTCCGCCGTGGTCAGACAGTGCTGGACTTAGCCGGGGGGACCGGCGATCTGACGGCCAAATTCTCTCGCCTGGTCGGGGAGACCGGCAAGGTGATTCTGGCAGACATCAATGACTCCATGCTTAAAATGGGTCGCGAGAAGCTGCGCAATATCGGCGTGATTGGCAACGTGGAATACGTTCAGGCCAATGCGGAAGCGCTGCCGTTCCCGGACAATACCTTTGACTGCATTACCATTTCTTTCGGTTTGCGTAACGTCACGGACAAAGACAAAGCCCTGCGCTCCATGTACCGAGTTCTTAAACCGGGCGGCCGTCTGCTGGTGCTGGAATTTTCTAAACCGATTATCGAGCCGCTGAGCAAAGCGTACGACGCCTACTCTTTCCATATCCTGCCGCGTATCGGTTCTATGGTCGCCAATGATGCCGACAGCTATCGCTATCTGGCGGAATCCATCCGTATGCATCCCGATCAGGACACATTGAAAGCGATGATGCAGGACGCCGGATTCGAAAGCGTCGACTATTACAACCTGACAGCGGGTGTGGTTGCGCTGCATCGCGGCTATAAGTTCTGACAGGAGAACGGGGATGCCTTTTAAACCCTTAGTGACTGCAGGGATGGAAAGTCTGCTTAATTCATTCCTGTATCGTTCGTCGGCGTTGAAAACGGCGCGAGCGCGTCTGCTGGGAAAAGTGCTGCGTGTGGAGCTAAAAGGCTTTTCGACTTCATTAATTCTGCTGTTTAGCGAGCGTCAGGTTGACGTGCTGGGCGAGTGGGCTGGCGAGGCCGACTGCACGGTAATTACCCATGCCAGCGTATTACCAACATTACGCGACCGCCAGCAGCTGACCGCGTTGATTCGCAGCGGCGAACTGGAAGTGCAGGGTGATATTCAGGTTGTACAGAATTTCGTTGCCCTTGCCGATCTGGCGGAATTCGATCCTGCTGAACTATTGGCACCTTATACCGGCGACATTGCAGCAGAAGGAATCAGCAAAGTCCTGCGTGGCGGAGCCAAATTTCTCCGTCATGGGATCCAACGTCAGCAACGTTATGTTGCTGAAGCCATTACGGAAGAGTGGCGAATGGCACCCGGACCGCTTGAGGTTGCCTGGTTTGCGGAAGAGACGGCAGCCGTGGAGCGTGCTGTCGATGCGCTGACCCGGCGGCTGGAAAAACTGGAGGCTAAATGACGCCAGGTGAAGTACGGCGCCTATATTTCATCATTCGCACTTTCTTAAGTTACGGACTTGATGAGCTCATCCCCAAAATGCGGATCACGCTGCCGCTGCGGTTATGGCGTTATTGCCTGTTCTGGATGCCAAACCGGCATAAAGAAAAACTACTGGGAGAGCGTCTGAGACTGGCTCTGCAGGAGTTAGGACCGGTGTGGATCAAGTTTGGCCAAATGCTCTCAACCCGACGCGATCTCTTTCCCCCGCATATTGCCGATCAGCTGGCGTTGTTACAGGACAAAGTCGCTCCCTTCGATGGAAAGCTGGCGAAAGCGCAAATCGAAGAAGCCATGGGCGGACTGCCTGTTGACGCCTGGTTTGATGAATTTGATATTCAACCGCTGGCGTCGGCGTCAGTTGCCCAGGTCCACACGGCGAAACTGAAATCGAACGGCAAAGAGGTTGTCATCAAAGTCATCCGCCCGGACATTCTGCCGGTTATCAAAGCGGATCTGAGACTAATCTATCGTCTTGCTCGCTGGGTGCCGCGCTTGTTGCCGGATGGCCGCCGTCTGCGCCCGACGGAAGTGGTGCGGGAATATGAAAAGACACTGATTGATGAGCTGAATCTGCTGCGCGAATCGGCCAACGCGATTCAACTGCGGCGAAACTTTGAAGACAGCCCAATGCTCTACATCCCGGAAGTCTATTCTGACTACTGCAGTGAGAATATGATGGTGATGGAACGCATTTACGGCATCCCGGTTTCCGATGTGGTGACGCTGGAGAAAAACGGCACCAACATGAAGTTGCTGGCGGAGCGCGGCGTACAGGTATTTTTCACTCAGGTCTTTCGTGACAGTTTCTTCCACGCGGATATGCACCCCGGTAACATCTTTGTCAGCTATGAACACCCGGAAAACCCGAAATATATTGGCATTGATTGCGGCATTGTCGGCTCCTTAAACAAGGAAGATAAGCGTTACCTGGCGGAGAACTTCATCGCGTTTTTTAATCGTGATTACCGCAAGGTTGCGGAACTGCACGTCGATTCTGGCTGGGTGCCACCGGACACCAACGTTGAAGAGTTTGAATTTGCGATTCGTACAGTGTGCGAGCCGATATTTGAGAAACCGCTGGCAGAAATCTCGTTTGGTCACGTTTTGTTAAACCTTTTCAATACAGCGCGTCGATTTAACATGGAAGTGCAGCCGCAACTGGTATTGTTGCAGAAGACATTACTGTATGTTGAGGGCGTAGGTCGCCAGCTCTATCCGCAGTTGGATCTCTGGAAAACGGCG
Organism: Citrobacter amalonaticus Y19; assembly: GCF_000981805.1. Lineage (NCBI taxonomy): Bacteria > Pseudomonadati > Pseudomonadota > Gammaproteobacteria > Enterobacterales > Enterobacteriaceae > Citrobacter > Citrobacter amalonaticus. The sequence goes on from NZ_CP011132.1 coordinate 4,504,415, forward strand.
AAGCCTTTTCTGGAGTCATGGATCAAAGATCAGGTCGGTATTCCAGCGCTGGTCAGGGCATTTAAGGAAAAAGCGCCGTTCTGGGTCGAAAAAATGCCAGAACTGCCTGAACTGGTGTACGACAGTTTGCGCCAGGGCAAATATTTACAGCACAGTGTTGATAAGATTGCGCGCGAGCTTCAGGAGAATCATGTGCGTCAGGGTCAATCCCGTTACTTATTGGGAATTGGCGCAACGTTACTGCTAAGTGGGACATTCTTGCTGATTAATCGCCCTGAATGGGGCTATATGCCCGGTTGGTTAATGGCGGGCGGTCTGGTCGCCTGGATTGTCGGCTGGCGCAAAACTCGCTGATTTTTTCATCGCTCAAGGCAGGCCGGGTAACGTATACTACGGCCTTAATAATTCATCATCTATCACAGAGGAACATGTATGGGTGGTATCAGTATTTGGCAGTTGGTGATCATTGCCGTCATCGTTGTACTGTTGTTTGGCACCAAGAAGCTCGGCTCCATCGGTTCCGATCTTGGCGCATCCATCAAAGGCTTCAAAAAAGCCATGAGTGATGATGAGGCTAAACAGGATAAAGCCAGTCAGGACGCTGACTTTACCGCGAAGTCTATTACTGACAAACCGGCAGACGCTGATAAAGAAACTGCGAAAAAAGAAGACGCGAAAAGCCACGATAAAGAGCAGGTGTAATTCGTGTTTGATATCGGTTTTAGCGAACTGTTACTGGTGTTTATTATCGGCCTCGTTGTTCTGGGGCCGCAGCGATTGCCGGTAGCCGTCAAAACGATAGCTGGCTGGGTACGCGCATTGCGATCCCTTGCGACAACCGTTCAGAATGAACTGACCCAGGAGCTTAAGCTTCAGGAGTTTCAGGACAGCCTGAAAAAGGTTGAGAAAGCGAGCCTGGAAAACCTGACTCCCGAGCTGAAAGCTTCGATGGATGAGCTGCGTCAGGCGGCAGAGTCAATGAAGCGTTCCTATAGCGCAAACGAGCCCGAAAAAGCGAGCGACGAAGCGCATACCATCCATAACCCGGTGGTGAAAGGGAGCGAAGAACAGCATGAAGGCGTCACGCCCGCCACTGCTGAAGTCCAGGCCAGTGCACCGGAACAGGCTCCTGAGATTGCCGGGGAGACACCCCCAATTGTCAACGTGAAGGACGCTGAACCGAAATCCGCTGCCCCTGTTGCTGGCTCCTCCCCTACGTCGAGTGATAAACCGTAAACATGGCTGTAGAAGATACTCAACCGCTTATCACGCACCTGATTGAGCTGCGTAAACGTCTGCTTAACTGCATTATTGCGGTTATCGTGATCTTTCTGGCATTGGTCTATTTTGCCAATGACATCTATCACCTGGTTTCCTCGCCACTCATCAAACAGTTGCCGCAGGGTGCGACCATGATCGCGACGGATGTCGCATCACCGTTTTTCACCCCGATCAAATTGACCTTCATGGTGTCGCTGATCCTGTCAGCGCCGGTGATCCTTTATCAGGTCTGGGCGTTTATCGCGCCAGCGCTGTATAAGCATGAACGCCGCATGGTGGTACCGCTGCTAGTCTCCAGTTCGTTACTGTTCTATATCGGTATGGCGTTTGCCTATTTTGTCGTGTTCCCGCTGGCGTTTGGCTTCCTTGCCAATACCGCGCCGGAAGGTGTGCAGGTCTCGACGGATATTGCCAGCTATCTGAGCTTTGTCATGGCGCTGTTCATGGCATTCGGCGTCTCGTTTGAGGTGCCTGTTGCCATCGTGCTGCTTTGCTGGATGGGGGTGACGACACCGGATGATTTGCGTAAAAAACGGCCTTACGTGCTGGTTGGTGCGTTTGTGGTTGGGATGTTGCTGACGCCGCCGGATGTTTTTTCGCAGACGTTACTGGCGATTCCGATGTACTGCCTGTTTGAGGTCGGCGTTTTCTTCTCACGTTTCTATGTCGGCAAGCGACAGACGCGGGATGAAGATAACGAGGCGGAATCAGAAACCGACGCTGAGAAAGCCGAGAAGACAGAAGAGTAAATTCAACCGCCCGTCAGGGCGGTTGTCATATGGAGCGAAGCATGTTTGACATCGGCGTTAATTTAACCAGTTCGCAGTTCTCGAAAGACCGTGATGACGTTGTAGCACGCGCGACTGCTGCTGGCGTGAAGGGCCTGCTTCTTACCGGAACCAATCTACATGAAAGCCAGCAGGCGCAACGGCTGGCGCAGACCTATCCTCACTGTTGGTCAACGGCTGGTGTTCATCCGCATGACAGCAGCCAGTGGCAGCCTGCAACAGAGGAAGCGATTGTGGCGCTGGCGAACAGGCCGGAGGTCGTGGCGATTGGCGAGTGTGGCCTCGATTTCAATCGCAACTTTTCCACCCCGCAGGAACAAGAGCGGGCGTTTGACGCGCAGTTGCGTATTGCCGCTGAGTTACAGATGCCGGTCTTTATGCATTGTCGTGACGCGCACGCGCGATTCCTGGCACTGCTGGAACCATGGCTGGATAAACTCCCGGGCGCGGTGCTGCACTGTTTTACCGGTACGCGCGAGGAGATGCAGGCGTGTGTCGACAGGGGCATGTACATCGGAATTACGGGCTGGGTATGTGATGAACGTCGTGGGCTTGAGCTGCGCGAATTGCTACCGTTTATTCCGGCCGAACAATTGCTGATCGAAACCGACGCGCCGTATCTGTTGCCGCGCGATCTCTCACCGAAGCCCGCGTCGCGGCGTAACGAACCGGCACATCTGCCACATATTCTTGAGCGTATCGCCCACTGGCGTGGAGACGATCCGCAATGGCTTTCCGCCACAACGGATGCGAATGTCAGGAAGCTGTTTGGAATTACGTTCTGAGTCGTCGTTAAAGCTTACGGAAACCGGTATTTTTCACGCTCTGCTTCACCTCTTTATTCAACAGGTTGAGCAGTAGCATGGAGCGCGCTTCGCCGTCCGGTTCAGTGAAGATCGCCTGCAGGCCTTCAAAAGCTCCCTCCGTGATAACCACGTGGTCGCCGGGGTAAGGCGTTTCAGGGTCGACAATCCCTTCCGGTTTATAGACGGAGAGCTGGTGAATCACTGTGGAAGGGACTATCGCGGGCGATGCGCCAAAGCGGACAAAATGGCTGACGCCGCGCGTGGCATTGATCGTCGTGGTATGAATCACTTCTGGATCAAATTCCACGAACAGGTAGTTAGGGAATAGCGGTTCGCTGACTGCAGTACGTTTCCCTCGCACCATTTTTTCCAGGGTGATCATCGGCGTCAGGCAGCTCACGGCCTGTCTTTCGAGGTGTTCCTGGGCCCGCTGAAGTTGCCCACGCTTGCAGTACAGTAAATACCAGGATTGCATAATAACTCTTATCCGCTTGTCCGGGGCGCAAGCATAGCAAAAGCCAAGTGTGAAGTTAATTATAATCCCGGTGGAACCGGTGGGCTGCCAGAGTTCACGCTAATTTAACAAAAATACAGCATCACAATGATGAACGCCGTATAATGAGGCGCTTACGAAGAGGCCACAATGGACGCCATGAAATATCACGATTTACGCGACTTCCTGACGCTGCTTGAACAACAGGGTGAACTCAAACGCATCACGCTTGAAGTGGATCCACACCTGGAAATCACAGAAATTGCTGACCGCACGCTACGTGCCGGTGGTCCTGCACTGCTGTTTGAAAACCCCAAAGGCTATTCGATGCCGGTGTTGTGCAACTTGTTTGGTACGCCAAAGCGTGTCGCGATGGGCATGGGACAGGATGATGTCTCTTCGCTGCGGGAAGTGGGTAAATTACTGGCATTTTTGAAAGAGCCGGAGCCGCCGAAAGGCTTTCGCGATCTGTTTGATAAGCTGCCGCAGTTCAAGCAGGTGCTGAATATGCCGACGAAGCGACTGCGCGGCGCGCCGTGTCAGCAAAAAATCATCTCTGGCGATGACGTCGACTTAAATCGTATTCCCATCATGACCTGCTGGCCAGAAGACGCCGCGCCGCTCATCACCTGGGGGCTGACCGTGACGCGAGGCCCGCATAAAGAGCGGCAGAATCTGGGCATTTATCGCCAGCAGTTGATTGGCAAAAATAAACTGATCATGCGCTGGCTATCCCATCGCGGCGGCGCGCTTGATTATCAGGAATGGTGTGCGGCGCATCCGGGTGAACGTTTCCCGGTCTCCGTTGCGCTGGGTGCTGACCCTGCCACCATTCTTGGTGCGGTGACGCCAGTACCGGATACCCTCTCAGAGTACGCGTTTGCCGGTCTGCTGCGCGGTACAAAAACCGAAGTGGTCAAATGCCTGTCTAACGATCTTGAAGTGCCCGCCAGTGCGGAGATTGTGCTGGAAGGGTATATCGACCCGAGTGAAATGGCGCCGGAAGGCCCGTATGGCGACCATACGGGGTATTACAATGAAGTGGATAGCTTCCCGGTCTTTACCGTCACGCATATTACCCAGCGTGAGGACGCGATTTACCATTCAACCTACACCGGTCGTCCGCCGGACGAACCCGCCGTGCTCGGCGTCGCGCTAAACGAAGTGTTTGTGCCGATTCTGCAAAAACAGTTCCCGGAAATCGTCGATTTTTATCTTCCACCGGAAGGATGCTCTTATCGCCTGGCCGTTGTGACGATCAAAAAACAGTACGCGGGTCATGCGAAACGCGTCATGATGGGCGTTTGGTCATTTTTACGCCAGTTTATGTACACTAAATTTGTTATCGTTTGTGATGATGACGTCAACGCACGCGACTGGAACGATGTGATTTGGGCGATTACCACCCGTATGGATCCGGCAAGGGACACGGTACTGGTAGAAAACACGCCAATTGATTATCTGGATTTTGCCTCGCCGGTTTCCGGTCTGGGTTCAAAAATGGGGCTGGATGCCACGAACAAATGGCCAGGTGAAACCCAACGTGAGTGGGGACGTCCAATTAAAAAAGATCCTGACGTTACCGCCCGTATCGATGCGATTTGGGATGAACTGGCCATCTTTAATGACGGTAAAGGCGCCTGAGGCGCTCGTTTTGCCCTACAGACCCATAGAGGGAGCGCATGACAACCTTAAGCTGTAAAGTGACCTCGGTAGAAGCTATCACTGATACCGTATACCGTGTTCGTATCGTACCCGACGCGGCATTTTCTTTTCGTGCTGGTCAATATTTGATGGTCGTGATGGATGAGCGGGATAAGCGCCCGTTCTCGATGGCTTCTACGCCGGATGATCAGGGTTTTATTGAGCTCCACATTGGCGCGTCAGAAATTAATCTCTATGCCAAAGCGGTGATGGATCGCATCCTGAAAGACCATGAGATAACGATAGATATTCCGCACGGCGACGCATGGCTGCGTGACGATGAAGAGCGTCCGCTGATCCTGATTGCCGGTGGTACGGGTTTTTCCTACGCCCGTTCCATTCTGCTGACGGCGCTGGCGCATAATCCCAATCGTGAGGTCACGATTTACTGGGGGGGTCGCGAAGAGAAGCACCTCTACGATCTCTCTGAACTTGAAGCGCTCTCTGTCAACCATCCTAACCTGCGCGTTGAAGCGGTGGTGGAACAGCCTGAAGCCAGCTGGCGTGGGCGTACAGGGACAGTTTTAACAGCGGTGATGCAGGATCACGGAACGCTGGCTGAGCATGACATCTACATCGCTGGTCGCTTTGAGATGGCGAAAATCGCGCGTGACCTGTTTTGTAATGAGCGCGGCGCGCGGGAAGACCGCCTGTTTGGCGATGCGTTTGCCTTTATCTAAGAAGAGAACCGCAGAAGAAAAAACCCGCCCCTGACAGGCGGGAAGAACGGCAACTAAACTCTCTCTTCGCCATTGTCACCAATGGCTTTGAGATAACACTGTTGTAGGCCGGGCAAGCGAAGCGCCCCCGGCAAACATGCCGGATGGCGACGCTGGCGCGTCTTATCCGGCCTACATGAACTTAAACCCGCTCAAACACCGTCGCGATCCCCTGACCCAACCCAATACACATCGTCGCCAGCCCGAACTGGACGTCCTTGCGTTCCATCAGGTTCAGCAGCGTGGTGCTGATACGCGCACCAGAGCAACCCAGCGGGTGACCGAGCGCGATCGCGCCGCCGTTAAGGTTGATCTTCTCGTCGATCTGTTCCATCAAACCCAGATCTTTAATGCACGGCAGGATCTGCGCAGCAAACGCTTCGTTCATCTCAAACAAACCGATATCGCTGACGGAAAGTCCCGCTTTTTTCAACGCCAGTTTTGATGCCGGAACCGGGCCGTATCCCATGATGGAAGGGTCACAACCCACCACGGCCATTGAGCGCACGCGGGCGCGTGGTTTCAGACCCAGCTCACGCGCACGACTTTCGCTCATCACCAGCATGGCGGCTGCGCCATCGGAGAGTGCGGAAGAGGTCCCTGCGGTGACCGTGCCGCTGACCGGGTCAAACGCCGGACGCAAGGTAGACAGCGTTTCAACCGTGGTTTCCGGACGGATCACTTCGTCGTAGTTAAACTGCTTCAGCACGCCATCGGCGTCATGACCGCCAGTCGGGATGAGTTCATTGTTAAACGCGCCGGACTGCGTTGCGGCCCAGGCGCGGGCGTGTGAACGTGCGGCAAAGGCATCCTGCATTTCACGGCTGATGCCGTGCAGGCGGGAGAGCATCTCTGCGGTCAGCCCCATCATGCCCGCCGCTTTGGCGACGTTGCGGCTCAGACCCGGATGGAAATCAACACCGTGGCTCATCGGCACATGACCCATATGCTCCACGCCACCCACCAGACAGGCCTGCGCATCGCCGGTCATGATCATTCGCGCCGCGTCATGCAATGCCTGCATGGAGGAACCGCACAGTCGGTTGACTGTCACCGCCGGAACGGAATGCGGAACTTCCGCCAGCAGCGCCGCGTTACGAGCGATGTTAAAGCCCTGCTCCAGCGTCTGCTGCACGCAGCCCCAGTAGATATCGTCAAGCGCTGCCGCTTCCAGCGCTGGATTTCGCGCCAGCAGGCTACGCATTAAATGCGCGGAGAGATCTTCCGCGCGCACATTGCGAAATGCGCCCCCTTTCGAACGGCCCATCGGGGTACGGATCGCATCAACAATTACAACCTGTTCCATTGTGACTCCTTAAGCCGTTTTCAGGTCGCCAACCGGACGGGCAGGCTCAACCGGGGGATAATACGGTTCGTTATGACGCGCTTTATTACGCAGACCTTCCGGAACGTCGTATAACGGACCGAGGTGCTGATACTGTTGCGCCATATCGAGATATTTCGCGCTGCCGATCGTATCCAGCCAGCGGAATGCGCCGCCGTGGAACGGAGGGAAACCCAGACCATAAACCAGCGCCATATCGGCCTCTGCCGGGCTGGCGATAATGCCTTCTTCGAGACAGCGCACCACTTCGTTGACCATTGGGATCATCATGCGGGCGATAATCTCTTCGTCGCTGAAATCCCGCTTCGCTTTACTGACGTCAGCCAGCAGGCCGTCAACGGTGGCATCCTCTTCTTTTTTCGGCTTACCTTTGCTGTCTTCTTTATAGCGCCAGAAACCCAGCCCGTTCTTCTGACCAAAACGACTGGCGTCAAACAGCGCATCAATCGCGTCGCGATAATCTTTTTGCATTCGCTGCGGGAAGCCTGCGGACATCACGGCCTGCGCGTGATGCGCAGTATCAATGCCCACGACATCAAGCAGGTAGGCCGGGCCCATCGGCCAGCCGAACTGCTTTTCCATCACCTTGTCGACTTTGCGGAAGTCCGCACCGTCGCGCAATAACTGACTGAATCCAGCGAAGTAAGGGAACAGCACACGGTTAACAAAGAAGCCTGGGCAGTCGTTGACCACGATCGGCGTTTTGCCCATTTTGCTGGCCCAGGCGACCACTTTCGCGATGGTTTCATCGGAGCTTTTCTCGCCACGAATGATCTCAACCAGCGGCATCCGGTGAACCGGATTAAAGAAGTGCATCCCGCAGAAATTTTCCGGACGCTTCAGGACGCTTGCCAGTTCGCTGATGGGAATGGTGGAGGTATTCGATGCCAGCACGGTGTCCGGGCGAACTTTATCTTCGGTTTCCGCCAGCACGGCTTTTTTCACTTTTGGATTTTCAACCACCGCTTCGACGACGACGTCGACACGCTCAAAACCGGCGTAGTCCAGCGTAGGATGAATGGTCGAAATCACGCCTGCCATCTTCAGACCGTCAATTTTGCCCCGCTCAAGCTGTTTGTTCAGCAGCTTCGCGGCTTCGGTCATCCCGAGGGTCAGGGATTTGTCGTTGATATCTTTCATGACAACCGGCACGCCTTTCCATGCCGACTGATACGCGATGCCGCCGCCCATAATGCCCGCGCCCAGCACAGCAGCCTGCTTTGGCGTCTCAACGTTTTTGGTCAGCGTCTTCGCTTTGCCTTTCACATACTGATCGTTAAGGAAAATACCGACCAGCGCGCGGGCTTCATTGGTGTGCGCCAGCGGGACAAAACTTTTGTTTTCCAGATTCAGCGCTTCTTCACGACCAAAGCGCGCGGCGGCCTCGATGGTTTTCACTGCGGTCATCGGAGCCGGGTAGTGTTTGCCTGCCGTTTGCGCGACCATGCCTTTAGCAATAGTAAAGCTCATGGTGGCTTCAATCTTGCTGAGCTTCAGCGGTTCCAGCTTCGGTTGACGCTTCGCTTTCCAGTCCAGATCGCCGTTGATGGCCTGACGTAATACCGCTGTTGCGCCCTCAATCAGCTTTTCTGCTTTCACAACGCCATCGACCAGGCCGATTTTCAGCGCCTGTTCGGCCCCAACGTCTTTACCGGCTGCAATGATTTCCAGCGCGCTGTCCGCGCCTAGCATGCGCGGCATACGTACGGAGCCGCCAAAGCCTGGCATGATGCCCAGCTTTGTTTCAGGCAGACCGATACGCAGATCCGGCGTCGCCAGACGATAATCGGTCGCCAGTACGCATTCGCAACCGCCGCCCAGCGCATAGCCGTTAACAGCAGAAAGGGTCGGGACCGGCAGATCTTCCAGACGGTTAAAGACGCTGTTGGCGAAATGCAACCACTGGCTGAGCTGTTCTTCGGGAACGAGAAACAGCGACAGGAATTCGGTGATATCCGCACCGACGATAAAGGCCGCTTTGTTCGAACGCAGCAGCAGCCCTTTTAAATCTGTTTGTTTTTCCAGTACGTCCAGCGCCTGGCCGAGGCTGGCGACGGTTGCCGTGTCGAGTTTGTTCACTGAGCCTGGGGCATCGAACACCAGTTCGGCGATGCCATCTTCCAGCCAGTCGAGGTACAGGTTGTCGCCTTTGTAAAGCATGTCAGTCTCCTGAATCCGCAAGGTGATCTGGTCATACCAGATGAAGCGAAGTGTGTATTTTATGTTAATAAAATGCAAATGACTGATTAAAGAAATGCCGATCCGATCACACCTGGCAGAAATCACGCTCTCTTGAATCGATGTGCTAAGATGCGGAGACTTGAGGTCGAAAAAACAGAAGGATAGAAAATGGAATCACTGGCCGCACTCTATAAAAATCATATCGTTACCTTACAAGAACGGACGCGTGATGCGCTGGAACGCTTTAAGCTTGATGCGCTACTTATTCACTCCGGCGAGCTGTTTAATGTTTTCCTCGACGATCATCCTTACCCGTTTAAGGTCAATCCACAGTTTAAAGCCTGGGTACCGGTGACTCAGGTGCCGAATTGCTGGTTGTTGGTTGATGGGGTGAACAAGCCCAAACTGTGGTTCTATCTGCCGGTCGACTACTGGCACAACGTTGAGCCGCTGCCGACTTCCTTCTGGACGGAAGACGTTGAGGTGATTGCCCTGCCGAAAGCGGATGGCATTGGCAGTCAACTGCCTGCCGCGCGCGGCAATATTGGTTATATCGGCCCGGTTCCGGAGCGTGCGCTACAGCTGGATATTGCGGCCAACAACATCAACCCGAAAGGGGTGATCGACTATCTGCATTATTACCGCGCCTACAAAACGGATTACGAACTGGCCTGCATGCGTGAAGCGCAGAAAATGGCAGTGAATGGTCACCGTGCGGCGGAAGAAGCCTTCCGTTCGGGGATGAGTGAGTTCGACATCAACCTGGCTTATCTGACCGCGACCGGTCATCGCGACACCGATGTGCCGTACAGCAATATCGTGGCGCTGAATGAGCATGCGTCGGTTCTGCATTACACGAAGCTGGATCATCAGGCGCCGTCTGAAATCCGCAGCTTCCTGCTGGATGCCGGCGCAGAGTACAACGGTTATGCCGCAGATCTGACCCGTACCTGGTCGGCAAAAAGCGACAATGAGTATGCGCAGTTAGTGAAAGATGTGAATGACGAACAGCTGGCGCTGATTGCCACCATGAAAGCGGGCGTCAGCTATGTGGATTATCACGTTCAGTTCCATCAGCGTATTGCGAAACTGCTGCGTAAACACCAAATCGTCACCGGCCTGAGTGAAGAAGCGATGGTCGAAAATGATCTCACCGGACCGTTTATGCCGCACGGTATCGGCCATCCGCTGGGTTTGCAGGTGCATGATGTTGCGGGCTTTATGCAGGATGACTCCGGTACGCATCTCGCCGCGCCGTCTAAATATCCGTATCTGCGCTGCACCCGTGTGCTCCAGCCAGGTATGGTGCTGACCATTGAACCGGGCTTTTACTTCATCGAATCGCTGCTCGCGCCGTGGCGTGAAGGGCAGTTCAGCAAACACTTCAACTGGCAGAAAATTGAAGCGCTGAAACCGTTTGGCGGTATTCGTATTGAAGACAACGTGGTGATCCACGAAAACAACGTTGAGAACATGACGCGGGATCTGAAACTGGCGTAATGGACAGTTGGTTAATTCCTGCGGCGCCGGTCACCGTTGTTGAAGAGATCAAAAAAAGCCGCTTCATTACGCTGCTGGCGCATACCGATGGCGTAGAGGCGGCAAAAGCGTTTGTGGAGTCAGTAAGAGCGGAGCACCCTGGCGCCCGTCACCATTGCGTGGCGTGGGTGGCGGGTGCGCCGGATGACTCACAACAACTGGGCTTTTCCGATGACGGTGAACCGGCGGGAACGGCAGGTAAGCCGATGCTCGCGCAGTTGATGGGCAGCGGCGTTGGGGAAATCACCGCCGTTGTGGTGCGCTACTACGGCGGAGTCTTGCTCGGCACTGGCGGACTGGTTAAAGCCTACGGCGGTGGCGTAAACCAGGCATTGCGTCAGTTGACGACGCAGCGCAAGACGCCATTAACCGAATATACTTTGCAGTGTGAGTACGCGCAGCTGGCTGGCGTTGAAGCACTTCTGGGCCAACATGACGGCAAAATCGTCGCCAGTGATTACCAGGCATTCATTCGGCTACGGGTGGCGCTTCCTTATGCGAAAGTGGATGAATTTTCAGCAAAGCTGGCGGATTTTAGTCGTGGTTCATTGCAATTGTTAGCGATTGAAGAATAATCCCCACCTCATTTTGAAGAACTAAGGAAGCGGCAGAGATGCATTTTCGCGCCATTACCCGAATCGTAGGACTGCTGGTCATCTTATTTTCGGGCACGATGATCCTCCCGGGGCTGGTAGCGCTTATCTATCGTGATGGGGCGGGACGCGCATTTACGCAAACCTTTTTTGCCGCGCTGGTGATTGGCTCCATGCTGTGGTGGCCGAACCGTCGTGAGAAAGGCGAACTGAAATCCCGCGAAGGGTTTTTGATCGTCGTGCTGTTCTGGACTGTGCTGGGCAGCGTGGGTGCGTTGCCCTTTATCTTTTCTGAAAGCCCGAACCTTACAATTACCGATGCGTTCTTCGAATCATTCTCCGGACTGACCACGACCGGCGCCACTACGCTGGTGGGGCTGGATTCGCTACCGCATGCGATCCTCTTTTATCGCCAGATGCTGCAATGGTTTGGCGGGATGGGGATCATTGTGCTGGCCGTCGCGATTCTGCCAATACTCGGTGTCGGTGGGATGCAGCTCTATCGTGCGGAAATGCCCGGACCGCTGAAAGATAACAAGATGCGCCCGCGTATTGCCGAGACGGCAAAAACGCTGTGGCTGATCTACGTCCTGCTGACGGTGGCCTGCGCACTGGCGCTATGGTTTGCCGGCATGCCGGCGTTTGACGCCATCGGACACAGTTTTGCCACAATCGCGATCGGCGGGTTTTCCACCCATGATGCCAGCGTGGGCTATTTCGACAGCCCAACGATTAACACCATTATTGCTATCTTCTTATTAATCTCCGGTTGTAACTACGGTCTGCACTTCTCATTACTGAGTGGCCGCAGCCTGAAAGTTTACTGGCGTGACCCCGAATTTCGCATGTTCATCGGCGTCCAACTGACGCTGGTGGTCATCTGCACATTAGTGCTCTGGTTCCATAACATCTATAGCTCCGCGCTGACTACGCTCAACCAGGCCTTTTTCCAGGTGGTGTCGATGGCGACCACGGCCGGATTTACGACCGACAGTATTGCGCGCTGGCCGCTTTTCCTGCCGGTACTGCTGTTATGCTCCGCGTTTATCGGTGGCTGTGCGGGATCAACGGGCGGGGGACTGAAGGTTATCCGTATCCTCTTGTTGTTCAAACAGGGGAACCGCGAGCTGAAGCGTCTGGTGCATCCCAATGCGGTCTATAGCATCAAGCTGGGGAATCGCGCGCTGCCGGAACGTATTCTGGAAGCGGTCTGGGGATTTTTCTCGGCGTATGCGCTGGTCTTCATTATCAGTATGTTGGCGATTATCGCGACCGGTGTGGACGATTTCTCCGCCTTTGCTTCCGTGGTGGCAACGCTGAACAACCTTGGGCCTGGGCTGGGCGTCGTGGCGGACAACTTTGCCAGTATGAATCCGGTGGCGAAATGGATCCTGATTGCCAACATGCTGTTCGGTCGTCTGGAAGTCTTCACTTTGCTGGTACTTTTTACCCCGACCTTCTGGCGTGAATAATGGAGTAACACGTGAAAACATTGATTCTTTTCTCATCCCGTGATGGGCAAACCCAGGAAATCGCCGCGTATCTGGCGTCAGAACTCAAAGAACTTGGCATCAGCACGGATGTGGTCAATCTGCATCGTACCGATGAACCTGACTGGGAACGCTATGATCGAGTGGTCATTGGCGCATCTATTCGTTATGGGCACTATCATTCTGCCTTCCTCGCGTTTGTGAAGAAACATGCAACACGACTGAATCGCATGCCCAGCGCGTTTTACTCCGTCAACCTGGTGGCGCGGAAACCGGAAAAGCGGACGCCGCAAACCAACAGCTACGCGCGTAAGTTTTTAATGAACTCGCAGTGGCGGCCAGACCGTTCTGCGGTTATCGCCGGGGCGCTACTCTATCCGCGCTATCGCTGGTATGACCGCATGATGATTCAACTCATTATGAAAATGTCGGGCGGCGAGACGGATACGCGTAAAGAAGTTATCTATACCGACTGGGCGCAGGTCGCGAGCTTTGCCCGAGAAATTGCTCAGTTAACCCCCGATTCGTTGGTTAAATAAACGTAAAGAATAAAAAATGCGCACTCGGAAGATTATTTTAAATTTCCCCTTGTCAGCCCGAAATTACTCCCTATAATGCGCCTCCACTGACACGGAACAACGGCACGCAAGCCGCCGGGTCAGCAGGGTTTCTCCGGAAATTCTGACAGAGAAAAGCAAAAATAAATGCTTGACTCTGAAGCGGGAAAGCGTATTATGCACACCCCGCGCCGCTGAGAAAAAGCGAAGCGGCACTGCTCTTTAACAATTTATCAGACAATCTGTGTGGGCACTCAAAGTGACATGGATTCTTAACGTCCTCGGACGAAAAATGAATACCAAGTCTCAAGAGTGAACACGTAATTCATTACGAAGTTTAATTCTTTGAGCATCAAACTTAAATTGAAGAGTTTGATCATGGCTCAGATTGAACGCTGGCGGCAGGCCTAACACATGCAAGTCGAACGGTAACAGGAAGCAGCTTGCTGCTTCGCTGACGAGTGGCGGACGGGTGAGTAATGTCTGGGAAACTGCCCGATGGAGGGGGATAACTACTGGAAACGGTAGCTAATACCGCATAACGTCGCAAGACCAAAGAGGGGGACCTTCGGGCCTCTTGCCATCGGATGTGCCCAGATGGGATTAGCTAGTTGGTGAGGTAACGGCTCACCAAGGCGACGATCCCTAGCTGGTCTGAGAGGATGACCAGCCACACTGGAACTGAGACACGGTCCAGACTCCTACGGGAGGCAGCAGTGGGGAATATTGCACAATGGGCGCAAGCCTGATGCAGCCATGCCGCGTGTATGAAGAAGGCCTTCGGGTTGTAAAGTACTTTCAGCGGGGAGGAAGGGGATGTGGTTAATAACCGCATCCATTGACGTTACCCGCAGAAGAAGCACCGGCTAACTCCGTGCCAGCAGCCGCGGTAATACGGAGGGTGCAAGCGTTAATCGGAATTACTGGGCGTAAAGCGCACGCAGGCGGTCTGTCAAGTCGGATGTGAAATCCCCGGGCTCAACCTGGGAACTGCATTCGAAACTGGCAGGCTTGAGTCTCGTAGAGGGGGGTAGAATTCCAGGTGTAGCGGTGAAATGCGTAGAGATCTGGAGGAATACCGGTGGCGAAGGCGGCCCCCTGGACGAAGACTGACGCTCAGGTGCGAAAGCGTGGGGAGCAAACAGGATTAGATACCCTGGTAGTCCACGCCGTAAACGATGTCTATTTGGAGGTTGTTCCCTTGAGGAGTGGCTTCCGGAGCTAACGCGTTAAATAGACCGCCTGGGGAGTACGGCCGCAAGGTTAAAACTCAAATGAATTGACGGGGGCCCGCACAAGCGGTGGAGCATGTGGTTTAATTCGATGCAACGCGAAGAACCTTACCTGGTCTTGACATCCACAGAACTTGGCAGAGATGCCTTGGTGCCTTCGGGAACTGTGAGACAGGTGCTGCATGGCTGTCGTCAGCTCGTGTTGTGAAATGTTGGGTTAAGTCCCGCAACGAGCGCAACCCTTATCCTTTGTTGCCAGCGGTCCGGCCGGGAACTCAAAGGAGACTGCCAGTGATAAACTGGAGGAAGGTGGGGATGACGTCAAGTCATCATGGCCCTTACGACCAGGGCTACACACGTGCTACAATGGCATATACAAAGAGAAGCGACCTCGCGAGAGTAAGCGGACCTCATAAAGTATGTCGTAGTCCGGATTGGAGTCTGCAACTCGACTCCATGAAGTCGGAATCGCTAGTAATCGTGGATCAGAATGCCACGGTGAATACGTTCCCGGGCCTTGTACACACCGCCCGTCACACCATGGGAGTGGGTTGCAAAAGAAGTAGGTAGCTTAACCTTCGGGAGGGCGCTTACCACTTTGTGATTCATGACTGGGGTGAAGTCGTAACAAGGTAACCGTAGGGGAACCTGCGGTTGGATCACCTCCTTACCTGAAAGAACCTTTCCTTTGCAGTGTCCACACAGATTGTCTGATGAAAAACGAGCAGTAAAACCTCTACAGGCTTGTAGCTCAGGTGGTTAGAGCGCACCCCTGATAAGGGTGAGGTCGGTGGTTCAAGTCCACTCAGGCCTACCAGATTTTCCCTGAATACTGCGTTGTGAAACGACTCGCATACTTTAGTATGCTTCGCCATTCCACGCCTTGTCTCAGGAAAAATTATCGGTACAGAGGTTCTGACTACACTGTATGGGGCTATAGCTCAGCTGGGAGAGCGCCTGCTTTGCACGCAGGAGGTCTGCGGTTCGATCCCGCATAGCTCCACCATACTGTAGAACGTAATCAAGAAAACTTCAGAGTGTACCTGAAAAGGTGCACTGCGAAGTTTTGCTCTTTAAAAATCTGGATCAAGCTGAAAATTGAAACGACACACAGTCAATGTGTGTTCGAGTCTCTCAAATTTTCGCAACACTGACGGTGTTTTACGAAACATCTTCGGGTTGTGAGGTTAAGCGACTAAGCGTACACGGTGGATGCCCTGGCAGTCAGAGGCGATGAAGGACGTGCTAATCTGCGAAAAGCGTCGGTAAGGTGATATGAACCGTTATAGCCGGCGATGTCCGAATGGGGAAACCCAGTGCAATTCGTTGCACTATCGTTAAGTGAATACATAGCTTAACGAGGCGAACCGGGGGAACTGAAACATCTAAGTACCCCGAGGAAAAGAAATCAACCGAGATTCCCCCAGTAGCGGCGAGCGAACGGGGAGCAGCCCAGAGCCTGAATCAGCATGTGTGTTAGTGGAACGGTCTGGAAAGGCCGGCGATACAGGGTGACAGCCCCGTACACAAAAGTGCATGTGTTGTGAGCTCGATGAGTAGGGCGGGACACGTGGTATCCTGTCTGAATATGGGGGGACCATCCTCCAAGGCTAAATACTCCTGACTGACCGATAGTGAACCAGTACCGTGAGGGAAAGGCGAAAAGAACCCGGCGAGGGGAGTGAAAAAGAACCTGAAACCGTGTACGTACAAGCAGTGGGAGCCTCTTTTATGGGGTGACTGCGTACCTTTTGTATAATGGGTCAGCGACTTATATTCTGTAGCAAGGTTAACCGAATAGGGGAGCCGAAGGGAAACCGAGTCTTAACTGGGCGTTAAGTTGCAGGGTATAGACCCGAAACCCGGTGATCTAGCCATGGGCAGGTTGAAGGTTGGGTAACACTAACTGGAGGACCGAACCGACTAATGTTGAAAAATTAGCGGATGACTTGTGGCTGGGGGTGAAAGGCCAATCAAACCGGGAGATAGCTGGTTCTCCCCGAAAGCTATTTAGGTAGCGCCTCGTGAACTCATCTTCGGGGGTAGAGCACTGTTTCGGCTAGGGGGTCATCCCGACTTACCAACCCGATGCAAACTGCGAATACCGAAGAATGTTATCACGGGAGACACACGGCGGGTGCTAACGTCCGTCGTGAAGAGGGAAACAACCCAGACCGCCAGCTAAGGTCCCAAAGTCATGGTTAAGTGGGAAACGATGTGGGAAGGCTCAGACAGCCAGGATGTTGGCTTAGAAGCAGCCATCATTTAAAGAAAGCGTAATAGCTCACTGGTCGAGTCGGCCTGCGCGGAAGATGTAACGGGGCTAAACCATGCACCGAAGCTGCGGCAGCGACACTATGTGTTGTTGGGTAGGGGAGCGTTCTGTAAGCCTGCGAAGGTGTGCTGTGAGGCATGCTGGAGGTATCAGAAGTGCGAATGCTGACATAAGTAACGATAAAGCGGGTGAAAAGCCCGCTCGCCGGAAGACCAAGGGTTCCTGTCCAACGTTAATCGGGGCAGGGTGAGTCGACCCCTAAGGCGAGGCCGAAAGGCGTAGTCGATGGGAAACAGGTTAATATTCCTGTACTTGGTGTTACTGCGAAGGGGGGACGGAGAAGGCTATGTTGGCCGGGCGACGGTTGTCCCGGTTTAAGCGTGTAGGTGTGTGTTCCAGGTAAATCCGGTTCACTTTAACACTGAGGCGTGATGACGAGGCACTACGGTGCTGAAGTAACAAATGCCCTGCTTCCAGGAAAAGCCTCTAAGCATCAGGTAACATCAAATCGTACCCCAAACCGACACAGGTGGTCAGGTAGAGAATACCAAGGCGCTTGAGAGAACTCGGGTGAAGGAACTAGGCAAAATGGTGCCGTAACTTCGGGAGAAGGCACGCTGATGGTAGGTGAAGCGACTTGCTCGTGGAGCTGAAATCAGTCGAAGATACCAGCTGGCTGCAACTGTTTATTAAAAACACAGCACTGTGCAAACACGAAAGTGGACGTATACGGTGTGACGCCTGCCCGGTGCCGGAAGGTTAATTGATGGGGTTATCCTTAGGGAGAAGCTCTTGATCGAAGCCCCGGTAAACGGCGGCCGTAACTATAACGGTCCTAAGGTAGCGAAATTCCTTGTCGGGTAAGTTCCGACCTGCACGAATGGCGTAATGATGGCCAGGCTGTCTCCACCCGAGACTCAGTGAAATTGAACTCGCTGTGAAGATGCAGTGTACCCGCGGCAAGACGGAAAGACCCCGTGAACCTTTACTATAGCTTGACACTGAACACTGGTCCTTGATGTGTAGGATAGGTGGGAGGCTTTGAAGTGTGGACGCCAGTCTGCATGGAGCCAACCTTGAAATACCACCCTTTAATGGCTGGTGTTCTAACGTGGGCCCGTAATCCGGGTTGCGGACAGTGTCTGGTGGGTAGTTTGACTGGGGCGGTCTCCTCCTAAAGAGTAACGGAGGAGCACGAAGGTTAGCTAATCCTGGTCGGACATCAGGAGGTTAGTGCAAAGGCATAAGCTAGCTTGACTGCGAGCGTGACGGCGCGAGCAGGTGCGAAAGCAGGTCTTAGTGATCCGGTGGTTCTGAATGGAAGGGCCATCGCTCAACGGATAAAAGGTACTCCGGGGATAACAGGCTGATACCGCCCAAGAGTTCATATCGACGGCGGTGTTTGGCACCTCGATGTCGGCTCATCACATCCTGGGGCTGAAGTAGGTCCCAAGGGTATGGCTGTTCGCCATTTAAAGTGGTACGCGAGCTGGGTTTAGAACGTCGTGAGACAGTTCGGTCCCTATCTGCCGTGGGCGCTGGAGAATTGAGGGGGGCTGCTCCTAGTACGAGAGGACCGGAGTGGACGCATCACTGGTGTTCGGGTTGTCATGCCAATGGCACTGCCCGGTAGCTAAATGCGGAAAAGATAAGTGCTGAAAGCATCTAAGCACGAAACTTGCCCCGAGATGAGTTCTCCCTGACCCTTTAAGGGTCCTGAAGGAACGTTGAAGACGACGACGTTGATAGGCCGGGTGTGTAAGCGCAGCGATGCGTTGAGCTAACCGGTACTAATGAACCGTGAGGCTTAACCTTACAACGCCGAAGCTGTTTTGGCGGATTTGAGAGAATATTTTCAGCTTAGATTCAGACGCAAGTGCGCAATAGTTTGCACAGCAGCAAGGCGGCAAGCGAAGTAAAGGAAGGAGCATACAAAGGTATGTGACTGAGTTTACGAGAGCAGCCAACGCGGCTGATGTGATAAATTATTGCGTACAGAGCACCAAGAATTTGCCTGGCGGCTGTAGCGCGGTGGTCCCACCTGACCCCATGCCGAACTCAGAAGTGAAACGCCGTAGCGCCGATGGTAGTGTGGGGTCTCCCCATGTGAGAGTAGGGAACTGCCAGGCATCAAACAGTGAAAAAGCCCATCCTGACGGATGGGCTTTTTTGCGTCGGTGCACCACGGAAAATGCCGGATGGCGGCTTCGTTGACCTGCCCCCACGATTAGATACAACACTCAGTTAGTAACGTCGGAATCTTCATTCTCAGAATGACCCTTTCTCCAGCCCGCTGCAAATTCAGACGGTGTCTGATAATTCAGCGTGGAGTGCGGGCGGCATTCGTTATAATCCTGCCGCCAGTCATTAATAATTTTCCTGGCATGAACGATATCGCTGAACCAGTGCTCATTCAAACATTCATCGCGAAATCGTCCGTTAAAGCTCTCAATAAATCCGTTCTGCGTTGGCTTGCCCGGCTGGATTAAGCGCAACTCAACACCATGCTCAAAGGCCCATTGATCCAGTGCACGGCAAGTGAACTCCGGCCCCTGGTCAGTTCTTATCGTCGCCGGATAGCCTCGAAACAGTGCAATGCTGTCCAGAATACGCGTGACCTGAACGCCTGAAATCCCAAAGGCAACAGTGACCGTCAGGCATTCCTTTGTGAAATCATCGACGCAGGTAAGACACTTGATCCTGCGACCGGTGGAAAGTGCGTCCATGACGAAATCCATCGACCAGGTCAGATTGGGCGCCGCCGGACGGAGCAGCGGCAGACGTTCTGTTGCCAGCCCTTTACGACGTCTTCTGCGTTTTACGCCCAGGCCACTGAGGTGATAAAGCCGGTACACGCGCTTATGATTAACATGAAGCCCTTCACGGCGCAGCAACTGCCAAATACGACGGTAGCCAAAACGCCTGCGCTCCAGTGCCAGCTCAGTGATGCGCCCTGATAAATGCGCATCAGCAGCCGGACGGTGAGCCTCATAGCGGCAGGTCGACAGGGATAAACCTGTAAGCCTGCAGGCACGACGTTGCGACAGACCGGTCGCATCACACATCAACATCACGGCTTCCCGCTTCTGGTCTGTCGTCAGTACTTTCGCCCAAGAGCCACCTGAAGCGCCTCTTTATCCAGCATGGCTTCGGCAAGCAGCTTCTTGAGTCTGGCGTTCTCTTCCTCAAGCGACTTCAGGCGCTTAACTTCAGGCACCTCCATACCGCCATACTTCTTACGCCAGATGTAAAACGTGGCATCGGAAATGGCATGCTTGCGGCAGAGTTCACGGGCGGGTACCCCAGCTTCGGCTTCGCGGAGAATACTGATGATCTGTTCGTCGGAAAAACGCTTCTTCATGGGGATGTCCTCATGTGGCTTATGAAGACATTACTAACATCGGGGTGTACTAATCAACGGGGAGCAGGTCATCGTCTTATCCGGCCTACATGAATCCTTACCTGGCCGGATAGCGGCGTTTTATCCGACTTGTAGGCCTGATAAGCGCAGCGCCATCAGGCAATCCAAATAGCACGGCTCATAAACTCCGCATCCATTGCTCAATGAAATCAGCGAGTTGCTCAACATCATTGATATCTAATTGCGGAACATCAATCCTTAATGGCATATCGCTGGCAACGGCAATCACATGTGCATCAATCATCAGTTCTTCCTGAGTGTGCCCGGTCCCCTCGCGAAACAACACAATCTTCGCGATGTCCTCATGCTTAAACCCTTCTACCAGAATCAAATCCAACGTTGAGGTATCCATTCTGCTGGCCAGAAATGCGAGATCCAGTTCCTCTTCATCCGGTGTTTCAGTCATCAATGCCCAACGTTGCTGACTGGCGACCAGCGTTTGCGCAGCCCCCGCTTTGCGCAGCTCGTAGCTGTCTTTGCCCGGCTTATCCACATCCATATCGTGATGCGTATGCTTGATAAGCCCAGGACGAATCCCCCTGGCGCACAATTCCGGGATCAACTTTTTGAGCAGCGTCGTTTTTCCCGTTCCGCTCCACGCGGCGATAGCCAGGAGAGGGATCATTGTTTTTCCTGCCATTTATCGAGTTCCTCAAGGGTATTCACATTCACAAACGCGTCCTTGCAGTCGCTGAAGTCAACGGCATGTCCACCGGCCTGACGCATAAAAACCATTACCCGCCGCTCGCCAGACTGCAGGTAGGTCTGCAAAAACGGCTGAACCGAGCGGTGAACCAGCGCAATGGTGGGATGATCCCGTTCACCATCGTGCACCCATACCACCGGTGCCTGATTGCGTTGGGCCCTTAATCGGGCAACCAGCGTCTGCGGGATAAAAGGGGTGTCACAGGGGCAAAACAGAAACCAGTCGTCTCTCTCCTGTTGGAAAACAGAAAGCATACCCGCCAGAGGACCAGGAAAATCTGCTATCACATCTGAAATGACCTTCAGGCCGCCAGAGCGATAAATATCCTGATGGCGATTGGCATTCACAACCACCGTCTCCAGTTGCGATAACAGCGTATCAGCGACATGTTTCCACAGTGGTTTTCCTTTAAGTTCAAGCAGGCCTTTATCAATGCCGCCCATCCGCCTGGCCTTTCCGCCAGCGAGTACAACCCCTGTTATTGCACTATCCTGATTCACTGATATCGCCTCTTTTATTGTGGGATTGAC
Organism: Citrobacter amalonaticus Y19; assembly: GCF_000981805.1. Taxonomy (NCBI): domain Bacteria; kingdom Pseudomonadati; phylum Pseudomonadota; class Gammaproteobacteria; order Enterobacterales; family Enterobacteriaceae; genus Citrobacter; species Citrobacter amalonaticus. Next base: position 4,526,075 of record NZ_CP011132.1, read on the forward strand.
CCTGCTAACGTGTCTGTATCAAGAGTAAGGAGCACGACCATGAAATGTAAACGCCTGAATGAAGTTATTGAACTCCTCCAGCCAGCCTGGCAAAAAGAGCCCGACCTTAACCTGATGCAATTTTTGCAGAAACTGGCGAAAGAGTCAGGTTTTGACGGTGAACTGGCGGATTTAACCGACGACATTCTGATCTATCACCTGAAAATGCGCGACTCTGCAAAAGACGCTGTTATTCCTGGTATCCAGAAAGACTACGAGGAAGATTTCAAAACGGCGCTGCTACGCGCCCGTGGCGTAATTAAAGAGTAAAAGCTTGTAAGCGGGGCCACCGAAGTGGTTATGAAATGATATCCTGAATCATTCGACGTATTTTCCGGATGATGGGATGAACAACAACGCTTTCAATTTCCAGACATTACACCCGGATACCATCATGGATGCGCTGTTTGAGCAGGGGATCCGGGTGGATTCTGGTCTTACCCCGCTTAACAGCTATGAAAACCGTGTCTACCAGTTTCAGGATGAAGACCGTCAGCGCTTTGTCGTCAAATTTTATCGTCCTGAGCGCTGGTCGGTTGATCAGATTCTGGAAGAGCACCAGTTTGCAATTGAACTGCTTGAAGATGAAGTCCCGGTTGCTGCACCGCTGGCTTTTAGTGGTCAGACGCTGTTGTCGCATCAGGGGTTCCACTACGCGATTTTTCCAAGCGTAGGCGGTCGACAGTTCGAAGCGGACAACATCGATCAAATGGAAGCTGTGGGCCGTTATCTGGGACGTCTGCATCTGACCGGTCGCAAGCGGCCATTTACCTGGCGACCAACCATTGGGCTGGACGAATACCTCGTCGAGCCGCGTAAACTCTTCGAGTATGCTCAACTCATTCCGTCAGGGCAAAAGGCTGCTTTTCTGAAGGCGACGGATGCGCTGATTGTGGCCGTCACTGACCGGTGGCATACGAATTTTGACATGTTACGTCTACACGGCGACTGCCACGCCGGGAATATCCTCTGGCGCGATGGGCCGCTGTTTGTCGATTTAGATGATTCCCGCAACGGTCCTGCTATTCAGGATCTGTGGATGCTTCTTAATGGTGATAAAGCTGAGCAACGTATGCAGCTTGAGTCGATTATTGAAGCTTATGAAGAAGTTAATGAGTTCGAAATTTCTGAAATTGAACTGATTGAACCTTTACGTGCTATGCGTTTGGTTTATTATCTTGCCTGGCTGATGCGTCGTTGGGACGATCCTGCGTTCCCTAAAAACTTCCCGTGGTTAACCGGGGAAGATTACTGGCAACGACAGACCGCGACATTTATCGAGCAGGCAAAAATTCTGCAAGAACCCCCATTACAATTAACACCTATGTATTAATCGGAGACGTAATCATGAAAAAGATTTGGCTGGCGCTGGCTGGTATGGTTTTGGCTTTTAGCGCATCGGCAGCGCAATTCGAGGATGGTAAGCAGTATACCACCCTGGAAAAGCCCGTTGCCGGTGAACCACAGGTGTTGGAGTTCTTCTCTTTCTATTGCCCACACTGCTATCAGTTTGAAGAAGTTCTTCATGTTTCTGAAAATGTGAAGAAAAAACTTCCGGAAGGCGTCAAGATGACCAAATACCACGTTGAGTTCCTGGGCCCATTGGGCAAGGATCTGACACAAGCGTGGGCCGTCGCGATGGCACTGGGTGTCGAAGATAAAGTGACTGTGCCGATGTTTGAAGGTGTACAGAAAACCCAGACCGTACAGAGCGTTGCGGATATCCGCAAAGTGTTCGTGGATGCCGGCATTAAAGGCGAAGATTACGATGCGGCGTGGAACAGCTTTGTCGTGAAATCACTGGTTGCGCAGCAGGAAAAAGCCGCTGCCGATCTGCAACTGCAGGGCGTTCCGGCGATGTTTGTTAACGGCAAATATCAGGTGAATCCGCAGGGCATGGATACCAGCAGCATGGATATCTTTGTTCAGCAATATGCGGACACGGTGAAATACCTGGTCGGTAAGAAATAAAAGCAGCGCCGGTCAGCGACCGGCGTTTTTATTTGTCGCTTTAATCTCTTCTATTAGCGCGTCTTTTTCGCTCCACAGCGTATTCAGCCACTGCTGAAAACGGCGCTTAAATCCTTTATCGTTAACGTAATCACCGTGCAGTTCTTCCTTAATGGGTTGCATATCCACGCGAACCACAATGCGCGTCAGTTTCCCGCTCAGCATATCGAAGAATGGCGTCTGGTCGTTTTCTGGATAGCACAGCGTAACATTAAGTAATTTATCGAATTGCGAACCTAACACGTTCAGCGCCATTGCGATGCCTGCGGCTTTTGGCGGTAACAGATGCTTATACGGTGAGCGAGTCTGCTGACGTTTTTCTTCAGTAAAGCGAGAGCCTTCGACGAAATTGACGATCGTGGTGGGATGTGCGCGAAATTTCTCGCAGGACCGGCGGGTGGTCTCAACATCTTTACCGCGACGTTCGGGATGGCGCAGGAGATACGCGCGTGAGTAACGTTTCATAAACGGCATATCCAGCGCCCAGCAGGCGAGGCCGATAAAGGGTACCCAGGCCAGTTGCTGTTTGAGGAAATACTTATTCATGGGAATGTGTTTACGGAAGAGCACACACAGCACCACGATGTCTGCCCAGCTGTGGTGATTACACACCAGCAGATACCAGTTTTTCTTGCTTAGCCCTTCCAGACCCTGAACATCCCATTTCAACCACGGGTTGAGATGCAGCAGCAGGGCGAGCCCTTCACACCAGCAGTACATCATGAAATTACAAAACAGCGATACCTTGCGCCAGACGAAAGGAACGGGTAGCAGGAGCTTTACCAGTCCGGCAAGAATGATCGGTACAGAGCACAAAATCGTGACCACAATGGTCAATGTGATGCTCAGCAACAGGGTGACTGTAGCGAGCAATCTCGCCATGATTAAATTATTCAAAGGATTAGCCATAAACAGTACGCTAAAGTCGCGCAAGGGGGCTGATTTTATCAGAAAATGACTCAAATGACGGTTCTTCACGACAGAGAAAAACACGCCATATCTATCCACATTCCGTAATTCAATGAAAATATAAAGGGTTTATTTTGTCGTTTTTATAACTAACTGAAATTAAACAATATAATAAATAATGGTTAAAGCATTGATTTGAAATTAATGTGATGAAAATTAATTATGCACAAAGTTATCCACAAGCGGCTTTGCGAGCGATCCAGAAGATCTACAAAAGATTTACGACAAATGTGGTGAAAAACTCATGTTTTCATCCCGTCTGTGGCATCCTTTATCCATAATCTGATAAACAGGCACGGACATTATGGTTCAGATCCCAGAAAACCCACTTATCCTTGTAGATGGCTCCTCTTATCTCTATCGCGCATACCATGCGTTTCCGCCGCTGACCAATAGCGCAGGTGAACCGACAGGCGCGATGTACGGTGTCCTCAATATGCTGCGCAGCCTGATCCTGCAGTATCAGCCAACGCATGCCGCAGTGGTATTTGATGCCAAGGGTAAAACCTTCCGTGACGAATTATTTGAGCATTACAAATCGCATCGCCCGCCAATGCCGGACGATCTGCGGGCGCAGATCGAACCGCTGCATGCGATGGTGAAAGCGATGGGGCTGCCGCTTCTGGCCGTATCCGGCGTGGAAGCGGACGATGTTATTGGCACCCTGGCGCGCGAAGCAGAAAAAGTAGGGCGCCCGGTGCTGATCAGTACCGGTGATAAAGATATGGCTCAGCTGGTCACGCCAAACATCACACTCATCAATACCATGACTAACACCATTCTTGGTCCGGATGAGGTTGTGACGAAATACGGCGTGCCACCCGAACTGATCATCGATTTCCTGGCGTTGATGGGCGATTCCTCCGATAACATTCCGGGCGTGCCGGGCGTTGGGGAAAAGACCGCTCAGGCGCTGTTACAGGGGCTGGGCGGCCTGGATACGCTTTACGCTGAGACAGATAAAATTGCCGGGTTGACGTTCCGTGGTGCGAAAACCATGGCGGGTAAACTTGAGCAAAATAAAGAGGTTGCCTACCTCTCCTATAAACTGGCGACGATCAAAACAGACGTTGAGCTGGAACTGACCTGCGAACAGCTGGAAGTACAACAGCCACAGGCTGACGAACTGGTAGAGCTGTTTAAAAAGTATGAGTTCAAACGCTGGACCGCCGATGTTGAAGCAGGCAAGTGGCTTCAGGCGAAAGGGGCGAAACCGGCGGCAAAACCGCAGGAGACGATCGTCGTTGATGACGCACAGGAAGAAGCCGCTGCCGTACTTTCCTACGATAACTACGTGACCATTCTTGATGAGCCGACGCTGGAAACGTGGATTGCGAAGCTGAAAAAAGCGCCCGTGTTTGCCTTCGATACCGAAACCGACAGTCTGGATAACATCTCTGCCAATCTGGTGGGGCTCTCATTCGCCATTGAGCCGGGCGTGGCGGCTTATGTGCCCGTGGCGCATGACTATCTGGATGCGCCGGATCAAATCTCCCGCGACCGCGCGCTGGCGATGCTCAAGCCGCTGCTGGAAGATGAAAACGCGCGTAAGGTCGGACAAAACCTGAAGTACGATCGCGGCATTCTGGCGAATTATGACATCGAACTGCGTGGCATCGCTTTTGATACCATGCTCGAATCGTACATTCTGAACAGTGTTGCCGGACGTCACGATATGGACAGCCTGTCCGATCGCTGGCTGAAGCACAAAACCATCACCTTCGAAGAGATTGCGGGTAAAGGGAAGAACCAACTGACCTTTAATCAGATCGCGCTGGAAGAGGCCGGGCGTTACGCGGCAGAAGATGCTGATGTCACCTTGCAACTGCATTTGAAAATGTGGCCAGAACTGCAGCAGCATAAAGGGCCGTTGAATGTTTTTGAAAACATCGAAATGCCGCTGGTACCGGTGTTATCTCGCGTAGAGCGTAACGGCGTGAAGATAGACCCAGCGGTGCTGCATAAGCACTCCGAGGAGATCACCCTGCGTCTGGCGGAGCTGGAACAGAAAGCGCATGACATCGCAGGAGAAGTGTTTAACCTCTCTTCAACTAAGCAGTTGCAGACGATCCTGTTCGAAAAACAGGGCATTAAGCCACTGAAGAAAACCCCAGGCGGCGCGCCATCGACGTCTGAAGAGGTGCTGGAAGAGTTGGCGCTGGATTACCCGCTGCCTAAAGTGATTCTTGAGTATCGTGGTCTGGCGAAGCTGAAATCGACCTACACCGACAAACTGCCGCTGATGATCAACCCAAAAACCGGGCGTGTGCATACGTCGTATCATCAGGCCGTGACTGCGACGGGCCGCTTGTCATCGACCGATCCAAACCTGCAAAACATTCCGGTACGTAATGAGGAAGGACGTCGTATCCGCCAGGCATTTATCCCGCCGAAGGATTACCTGATTGTTTCTGCAGACTACTCGCAGATCGAACTGCGAATTATGGCGCACCTGTCACGCGACAACGGTCTGCTGACGGCGTTTGCCGAAGGAAAGGACATTCACCGCGCCACCGCCGCAGAAGTATTTGGTCTGCCGCTGGAGACGGTGACCAGTGAACAGCGTCGCAGCGCGAAGGCGATCAACTTTGGTCTGATCTACGGCATGAGCGCATTCGGTCTGGCACGTCAGCTGAATATTCCGCGTAAAGAAGCACAGAAGTACATGGACCTTTATTTCGAACGTTATCCTGGCGTCCTGGAGTACATGGAACGCACTCGCGCTCAGGCGAAAGAGCAGGGCTATGTTGAAACGCTGGAAGGTCGTCGCCTGTATCTGCCGGATATCAAATCCAGCAACGGTGCGCGTCGTGCTGGCGCTGAGCGTGCGGCGATTAACGCCCCAATGCAGGGAACCGCAGCCGATATCATCAAACGGGCGATGATTGCGGTTGATGGCTGGCTGGAAACGGAGAAACCTCGCGTGCGTATGATCATGCAGGTGCACGATGAACTGGTATTTGAAGTACACAAAGACGACCTGGACGCGGCAGCGAAAAAGATCCATCAGTTGATGGAAAATTGCACGCGCATTGATGTGCCGCTGCTGGTGGAAGTCGGAAGTGGTGAAAACTGGGATCAGGCGCACTAAGTGACCGCTGAATAACGCGCTTTTTTCGTAATTAAGCAACATAAGTGCGCGCGTTTTGTGATGGGTATTGGAATTACCTATGTAAAGGATGAAAAAAAATTACAAAAAGTGCTTTCTGAGTCGCTCAAAAAAGAGTAAAGTTATTTGCGTAGGGTACAGAGGTAAGATGTTCTATCTTTCAGACCTTTTACTTCACGTAATCGGATTTGGCTGAATATTTTAGCCGCCCCAGTCAGTTTCTGACTGGGGCGTTTTTTATTTTACTTTTCATACTTCAAGCTGCAGGTGCGTTGGTTTCCTCGCTCACCTCAGTCACTTACTGATGTAAGCTCCTGAGGACTCACTGCCTTCCTGCAACATGAACTATTTTGAGTAAAAGCGAAAACACGATCTGTGGGCGGGATAAGACGCGTCGCGTCGTTATCCGCCGTCGCGAGGAATTATTCCCCGTCCTGACCCTCTTCAACCGGCGCCAGTTCGCTAAACCAGCTATCCAGCTTCTGCCGTAATTTGTCCACGCCCTGCTTTTTCAGTGATGAAAAGGTCTCAACCTGCACATCGCCGTTAAAGGCTAACACCGCTTCACGGACCATATTCAACTGGGCCTTACGCGCCCCACTCGCCAGTTTGTCCGCTTTCGTCAGCAGCACCAGCACCTGGATGTTACTCTCGACGGCCCACTGGACCATCTGCTGGTCGAGATCTTTCAGCGGGTGGCGAATATCCATCAACACCACCAGTCCCTGCAGGCTCTGGCGTTTTTCCAGGTACTCGCCCAGTGCGCGTTGCCATTTGCGCTTCAGCTCTTCCGGTACTTCGGCGTAACCATAGCCGGGTAAGTCAACAAGCCGTTTGCCGTCGACCACTTCAAACAGGTTAATAAGCTGAGTACGGCCAGGCGTTTTCGAGGTGCGCGCCAGGCTCTTTTGATTGGTCAGCGTGTTCAGCGCGCTGGACTTACCTGCGTTGGAACGGCCAGCAAATGCCACTTCGATTCCAGTATCGGAAGGTAAATGGCGAATATCAGGCGCGCTCATTACAAAGTGCGTCTGTTGATAATTCAGGTTAATCAAAGCGGTCGTCTCCGTCAGTTAAAGCTTTGCCGCGATTATACCTGAACAGGAGCAAAAGACTGATTTTTCGACATAGGCCTGCTGTGAGTAAAAACCTTGCTCGTTGTGAGACATTGCCGATCGTTCTTATACGAAATTTAGGAGTAATTGCAGGGCAAATAATTAAATAAATCAACTAAATCATGGTATTAAAAGTATGTAATATTCTGAAAATATCAGAACTGTGCGACCAGTGACTTGTTACTTTACTTCAAAAGAGTAGAGTAGCCCCCATAGCGAGGATAGCTGTACAGGAAGACGACTCAGGATGAGGGTCAGGAGCGCCAGGAGGCGAAGACACAGGATTGTCAGGATGACAGGCGTTCGGAGACGTTGGAATACGGAAACGGAAAAGACACGGAATGTTCCAGGCTGAAGGATAGACAGGGTGTGTTGACAGCCGACAGGGATTGTAGGACCCGTTTAGGGTTGTGAGTAAGGTGAAAAGGCGGCAGAGCAATCTGTCGCCTTTTTTCTTTATTTCTGCTAGATTCCGGCGCAATTATATACTGAATAAAACAGCCAAAGACGAATCACTATGAAATCCACTTCTACACCACGCGGCAAAGGTCCTGCAAAGGCACGCCGTAAAACCCGTGAAGAGCTAAACCAGGAAGCTCGTGACCGCAAGCGTCAGAAAAAACACCGTGGACACGTGGCGGGTAGCCGTGCTACCGGTGGCGATGCGGCGTCAGGCGGCAAAAACAAGAACCAACAGAAAGATCCACGCATCGGCAGTAAAACCCCTATTCCATTGGGCGTGACCGAAAAAGTCACCAAACAGCACAAACCGAAGAGTGAGAAACCTATGCTTTCACCGCAGGCTGAGTTGGATTTACTGGAAACGGATGAGCGCCTGGATGCGCTGTTAGAACGTCTGGAAGCAGGCGAAACCCTGAGCGCGGAAGATCAATCCTGGGTGGATGCCAAACTGGATCGCATCGATGAACTGATGCAGAAGCTGGGCCTCTCCTATGATGATGACGAAGAAGAAGAGGAAGATGACGAGAAGCAGGAAGATATGATGCGCCTGCTGCGGGGTGGTAACTAACGGTTTACGCCGTGGGCCTACCCGTCCTGCTTATAACCCTTCCGGTTATATGTTATCTGGTGTGGTTATTCGTTAAACTACAGCGGTTGTCGCGGCGACAGAAGTGGCTGCGCAGCCGGCTTAGCACTCGAAATGGAGTGAGGCCGGTACGCCGTACCCGCCAGAGACGCCATCGGAAGGAGTGAGCATGTCTGAACAACAAATCGACTGGGATCTGGCCCTGATCCAGAAATATAACTATTCCGGGCCACGCTATACTTCGTACCCGACCGCACTGGAATTTTCAGACGCGTTTGGCGAACCGGCGTTTTTACAGGCCGTCGCGCGCTATCCTGAGCGCCCGCTCTCGCTTTATGTCCATATCCCGTTCTGCCATAAGCTCTGCTACTTCTGTGGCTGCAATAAGATTGTGACCCGACAGCAGCATAAGGCCGATCAGTATCTGGATGCGCTGGAACAGGAAATTCTTCATCGTGCGCCGCTGTTTGCCGGACGTCAGGTAAGCCAGTTGCACTGGGGCGGCGGTACGCCAACCTACCTGAATAAAGCGCAAATCAGCCGTCTGATGACGTTGCTGCGAAATCATTTCCACTTCAATGCGGATGCAGAGATTTCGATCGAAGTCGATCCCCGTGAGATTGAACTGGATGTGCTCGATCATTTACGCGCAGAAGGCTTTAATCGTCTCAGCATGGGCGTGCAGGACTTCAACAAAGAGGTCCAGCGACTGGTAAACCGCGAGCAGGATGAAGAATTTATCTTTGCGCTGCTCAATCACGCGCGTGACATCGGCTTTACCTCGACCAATATCGATCTGATCTACGGTTTACCCAAACAGACGCCGGAAAGTTTCGCGTTTACCCTGAAGCGGGTGGCGGAATTAAGTCCCGATCGTCTGAGCGTCTTTAACTATGCGCATTTGCCGACGCTGTTCGCCGCACAGCGCAAAATTAAAGATGCCGATCTGCCCAGCGCGCAGCAGAAGCTGGATATTTTGCAGGAAACCATCTCCTCGCTGACAGAGGCCGGCTATCAGTTTATCGGCATGGACCACTTTGCCCGCCCGGATGACGAACTGGCAATTGCCCAGCGCGAAGGTGTTCTCCATCGTAATTTCCAGGGGTACACCACCCAGGGCGACACCGATCTGTTGGGGATGGGCGTTTCTGCCATCAGCATGATTGGCGATTGTTATGCTCAGAACCAGAAAGAGCTGAAACTCTACTATCAGCAGGTGGATGAACAGGGGAACGCCTTGTGGCGCGGCATCGCGCTAACCCGTGATGACGGTATCCGTCGTGATGTCATCAAGTCGCTGATCTGCAACTTCCGTCTCGACTATGCCGCGGTTGAGCAGCAGTGGGATCTGAATTTCGCTGATTACTTTACCGAAGATCTGAAGCTGTTGGCGCCGCTGGCGAAAGATGGGCTGGTGGATGTGACAGAGAAGGAGATTCAGGTCACGCCGAAAGGCCGCCTGCTGATTCGTAACATTTGCATGTGCTTTGATGCGTATCTGCGCCAAAAAGCGCGAATGCAGCAGTTTTCGAGAGTGATTTAATCTGTTGCCGGATGGCGCTTCGCTTATCCGGCCTACAACGTGTAGAGCCATTAAGCATTAGCGCCATCCGGCACAGCGTTAGCTGAACAGCCCAACCAGCGCGGCACACAGTACTGCGGCAACCGCAGTTTGTGGCGTATGGCTGTCGACCGCTCCGCTTGATAGCAGATTTATAATCGATTCCAGCATGTTAAGTCCCCCGTTTGCCGGGCACGATCATACTGAACTCATCGGAACAGTAAAGTGCAAAATAACGGCAATTTGCGCTCAATTATTAATCTTTACACAAGCGTGTGACGTTACTCCATTCCCAGCTCTTTTAACTTACGCGTCAGGGTATTACGCCCCCATCCGAGCAAGCGTGCCGCTTCCTGTTTATGGCCCTGTGTATGACGCAGCGCAGTGGTCAGCAACGTGCGTTCCATTTCAGGTTGTGCTTCCGACAGCAGGTTTTGATGACCGGAACGCAGTGCCCGATCCGCCCACTGCGCCAACAGCGTGGCCCAACTGTCCGGCTGGAGATGAGACGGACTTTCCGGCGCGGTGGCTTCAAACAGTTCAGCGGGGAGATCCTGAATCAATACCTCTTGCCCGGCCGCCATCACGGTTAACCAGCGACAGGTATTTTCCAGTTGGCGAACGTTGCCAGGCCACGCCAGTCGCGTCAGCGCGGCTTCGGTTTCCGGGTGCAGTAGCTTGGCTTCTACGCCCAGTTCGCGAGCAGCAACTTGCAGGAAATGGCGAGCCAGGCGGGGAATATCCTCCCGACGCTCACGCAGCGGCGGCAGGTGCACGCGGATGACATTCAGACGGTGGAACAAATCCTCACGAAACTTGCCTTCCTGGACGCGTAATTCCAGGTTCTGGTGGGTTGCAGCGATAATTCGCACATCCACCTTCACCGGCGCATAACCGCCAACGCGGTAAAACTGACCGTCGGCTAACACGCGCAACAGGCGTGTTTGCACATCCAGCGGCATGTCACCTATCTCATCAAGAAACAGCGTGCCGCCATCGGCCTGTTCGAAGCGTCCCTGACGAATGGTATTGGCCCCGGTAAACGCCCCTTTTTCATGGCCAAACAGCTCGGACTCGATCAAATCTTTCGGTATCGCTGCCATGTTCAGCGCGATAAACGGCGCTTTGGCGCGTGGGCTGTGACGATGCAGGGCATGCGCAACCAGTTCTTTACCTGTCCCGGATTCCCCGTTGATCAACACGCTGATGGAGGAGCGAGAGAGCCGTCCGATAATACGAAACACATCCTGCATGGCCGGCGCTTCACCGATGATGTCGGTTGTCGGGCCGTTGAGCTGAATATTGCGCGGCTGCTGCTGTTCCTGATAATGGCTGATGGCGCGTTCAACCAGCGCCACCGCTTCATCAATATCAAAGGGTTTCGGCAGATAATCAAACGCCCCTTGTTGATAGGCGCTGACGGCGGCATCCAGATCGGAATGCGCGGTCATTATGATGACCGGAAGCATCGGATGGCGCTGTTTAATCTGTTTTAACAGCGCCAGCCCGTCCATCCCCGGCATGCGAATATCGGACAACAGCACGTCCGGCGTTTTGCTTGCCAGCGCACCCAGCACGTCGTTACCGTTTTCAAAGGTCGTACAACTCAGACCCGCTCCGGCGAGAGCACGTTCAAGCACCCAACGGATGGAACTATCGTCATCAACTACCCAGACTATCCCTCGTTGCATAAGCACCTCTATTTCCGAATCGGCAGATAAACCGAGAACTCGGTATGACCTGGCCAACTGGTAAATTCAATTTTGCCGGAATGCTGATCGATCAAATTACGGGCGATGGATAATCCCAGCCCGGTGCCGCCTTCGCGGCCGCTGACCATAGGGTAAAACAGCGTATCCTGTAAGTGGGAAGGGATCCCCGGCCCGTTGTCCTCGACGTCGATACGCGCCGCCAGCCGATAGCGCTCGCCGTGCAGCGTGAGCTGGAAAGCGGTGCGGGTACGCAGCACGATCTCCCCGCCGTCGGGCCCCAGCGCCTGCAACGCATTGCGGACAATGTTCAACAACACCTGCTCAATCTGTTCCGGGTCGTGCGGCAGCTCCGGCAGGCTGGGATCGTAATCGCGGACCAGCGTGACGTTGGCCGGTAACTCCATAGAAACCAGGGCCACCACACGCTCAGCCACCTTATGAATGCTTTCCGTGACATGTGTTCCTGGCATCTGTGGGCCCAATAGCCTGTCGACCAGATTACGCAGGCGGTCAGCTTGTTCAATAATGACTTTGGTGTATTCCAGCAGTGCCGGATCGGGCAGGGCTTTACTTAATAGCTGTGCTGCGCCGCGTAAGCCACCGAGCGGGTTTTTAATCTCGTGCGCCAGTCCACGTACCAGATCGCGTGCGGCGACCTGCTGAGCGTGCTGTAGCTGCTCCTGGCTCAGGCGACGCTGATTATCCATCGGCGCCATTTCAAGCAGGATCTGTCCGTCCGGCAAACGCTGCGCGGTGAGCGACAGAATGTGCGAACGCCCGTCAATCACCAGCGTGACCTCGTTGTCGGTAAACCCTTGCCCTGCCTCTAAGCTTTCGTGCATCAGCCCGATATTCAACGAAAAATAGCTCAGGAGTTCAGGAAGCGGCGTACCAAACAGTTTGCGGGAGCTCTGAGCGAGTAACTGCTGCGCGGCCGGGTTGGCGTAATGCACGGCGAGTTCATCGTCGACCAGTAAGATGCTGTTGATTAACGAATTGAGGATCTGCCCAGCATCGGGCAGCGTGCCTGTTGCCATACAGCAGTCTCCTGAATAGTTTGCACCAATTTAGTGCATTATAGCTTTTTATGTAGAAAAAGCGCGAAGGATCAGGTTGTTGACGGTGAAAAAAGCCCATCTTGTGATGGGCTAAAAGTTTCCACGGCAACTAAAATTCTCCGTATCTTTCTTACCGCAGCGGTGTTGGCTGCTCTCAGTCACCCGAATCACTTAGTGGACTAAGCTCATCGGGATTCCTTCGATTGCCGCCTTGCTGCAATAAGAAATCTACGGGAATTACAACTAATTATCATTAAACGCTGTAGTACAGCTCAAACTCTACCGGGTGCGGCGTCATGCGTACGCGGTCATTTTCTTCAATGCGCAGCGCGATGTAAGCATCGATGGCTTCATCAGTGAACACGCCACCCGCTTTCAGGAATTCGCGATCCAGATTCAGCTCGTTCAGTGCTTCTTCCAGAGAGCCTGCAACCTGTGGGATCTCTTTCGCTTCTTCCGGCGGCAGGTCGTACAGGTTTTTGTCCATCGCTTCGCCCGGGTGGATCTTGTTCTTAATACCGTCAAGACCAGCCATCAGCAGGGCAGCAAAGCACAGGTACGGGTTCGCCGCTGGGTCCGGGAAGCGCACTTCGATACGACGTGCTTTTGGAGAAGCCACCACCGGAATACGGATAGAAGCAGAACGGTTACGCGCAGAGTAAGCCAGCATGACCGGCGCTTCGTAACCCGGGACCAGACGCTTGTAAGAGTTGGTGGTCGGGTTCGCCAGGGCGTTGATCGCTTTAGCGTGTTTGATTACGCCGCCAATATAGTACAGCGCTTGCTCAGACAGACCCGCATATTTGTCACCAGAGAACAGGTTGGTGCCGTTCTTGGACAGAGACATGTGGCAGTGCATACCGGAACCGTTATCGCCGAACATGGGTTTCGGCATAAAGGTCGCGGTTTTGCCGAAGCGGTGAGCGACGTTGTGCACCACATATTTGTAAATCTGAATTTCATCCGCTTTTTTGGTCATGGTGTTGAAGCGGGTCGCCACTTCGTTCTGACCAGCTGTTGCCACTTCGTGGTGGTGAGCTTCAACAACCAGACCCATCTGCTCCATCACCAGACACATTTCAGAACGGATGTCCTGAGCGGAATCTACTGGCGGAACCGGGAAGTAACCGCCTTTCACTGCCGGACGGTGACCTTTGTTACCACCTTCGTACTGGGTGGAGGAGTTCCATGCGCCTTCGATGTCATCGATGGCAACGTGAGAACCGGAGATTGATGCGCCGAAGCGGATGTCATCAAACAGGAAGAATTCAGGTTCTGGCCCAAACAGAACGGTATCCGCGATACCGGTGGAGCGCAGGTACTCTTCAGCACGCTTGGCGATAGAACGCGGGTCGCGGTCATAGCCCTGCAGGGTGCCGGGTTCCAGGATATCACAACGGATGATCAGCGTAGAATCCGCGAAGAACGGGTCGATAACCGCAGTAGATGCATCTGGCATCAGCACCATGTCGGATTCGTTGATGCCTTTCCAGCCACCAATCGAAGAGCCGTCAAACATTTTGCCTTCTTCGAAGAATTCGGCATTTACCTGATGAGCAGGAATCGTGACGTGCTGTTCTTTACCTTTGGTATCAGTGAAGCGCAAATCGACAAACTTCACTTCGTGCTCATTCAGCATCGTCAAAACGTGTTCAGCGGACATACTTAACTCTCCAGATTGGTCATAGTCGTCGTGGTAACGAGGTGTTCAATTCTTTAATCATTGGCCGTGTCGCCGTAAAAAAGATAAAGCGAAATCTGTGCCAACTTTTAAATTGCCCCTAAAAGGCGTTATCATGCGCACCATCGTGCAAAAGGGTTGCACCATGTTGTGTATGTTGCACCAGTATAGTGCTTTAATGTGAACATTGAGCACCATATTGGTGCAATGGACCGTGTATAACCCTTTTAACGCTCCGTGAAAGCGATCACAAAGAAACTCTGCAATACTTGTTTGCGGAGGATGTTTGTGATCCTGTTTTGTAGTGCGATTAATCCGTGTACAATAACGCGCTATTTCTAATGCCTGAGGCAAAGTTGTGATCGAAAATTTGCGTAACATCGCCATCATCGCGCACGTTGACCATGGTAAAACTACCCTGGTTGATAAGCTGCTGCAGCAATCCGGTACGTTCGACTCTCGTGCCGAAACTCAAGAGCGTGTGATGGACTCCAACGATTTGGAGAAAGAGCGTGGGATTACCATCCTCGCGAAAAACACCGCTATCAAATGGAATGATTACCGTATCAACATCGTTGATACCCCTGGGCACGCAGACTTCGGTGGTGAAGTTGAGCGTGTCATGTCCATGGTTGACTCTGTGCTGCTGGTGGTTGACGCATTTGACGGCCCGATGCCGCAGACGCGCTTCGTGACCAAAAAAGCCTTTGCGCATGGCCTGAAGCCGATCGTGGTCATCAACAAAGTTGACCGTCCTGGCGCGCGCCCGGACTGGGTTGTCGATCAGGTATTTGATCTGTTCGTGAACCTCGACGCGACCGACGAACAGCTGGACTTCCCTATCATCTACGCTTCAGCGCTGAACGGTATTGCCGGTCTGGATCACGAAGATATGGCGGAAGATATGACTCCGTTGTATCAGGCGATTGTCGACCACGTACCTGCGCCGGACGTTGACCTTGATGGTCCGTTCCAGATGCAGATCTCTCAGCTGGACTACAACAACTACGTTGGCGTTATCGGTATCGGCCGCATCAAACGCGGTAAAGTGAAGCCGAACCAGCAGATCACTATCGTGGATAGCGAAGGCAAAACCCGTAACGGTAAAGTCGGTAAAGTCCTGACTCACCTGGGTCTGGAGCGTATTGAATCCACCGAAGCCGAAGCGGGCGACATCATCGCGATCACCGGTCTGGGCGAGCTGAGCATCTCTGACACCATCTGCGATCCGCAGAATGTGGAAGCGCTGCCGGCGCTGTCTGTTGATGAACCGACCGTCACCATGTTCTTCAACGTCAACACCTCTCCGTTCTGTGGCAAAGAAGGTAAATACGTTACCTCTCGTCAGATCCTTGACCGCCTGAACAAAGAGCTGGTGCACAACGTTGCGCTGCGTGTTGAAGAGACTGAAGATGCGGACGCGTTCCGTGTATCGGGTCGCGGTGAGCTGCACCTGTCAGTGCTTATCGAAAACATGCGTCGTGAAGGTTTCGAAATGGCGGTTTCCCGTCCGAAAGTTATCTTCCGCGAAATCGACGGTCGTAAACAAGAGCCGTTCGAAAACGTGACACTGGACGTCGAAGAGCAGCACCAGGGTTCTGTCATGCAGGCACTGGGTGAGCGTAAAGGCGACCTGAAAAACATGAATCCAGATGGTAAAGGTCGCGTACGTCTCGACTACGTGATCCCAAGCCGTGGTCTGATTGGCTTCCGTTCAGAATTCATGACCATGACCTCCGGTACGGGTCTGCTGTACTCCACTTTCAGTCACTATGACGATGTCCGTCCGGGTGAAGTGGGTCAGCGTCAGAACGGTGTTCTGATCTCCAACGGTCAGGGTAAAGCTGTCGCGTTTGCGCTGTTCAGCCTGCAGGATCGCGGTAAGCTGTTCCTGGGTCACGGTGCGGAAGTGTACGAAGGCCAGATCATCGGTATTCACAGCCGTTCTAACGACCTGACCGTAAACTGCCTGACCGGTAAGAAACTGACCAACATGCGTGCTTCCGGTACTGACGAAGCCACGGTTCTGGTTCCGCCGGTTAAGATGACCCTGGAGCAAGCTCTGGAGTTCATCGATGACGACGAACTGGTAGAAGTGACTCCACAGTCTATCCGTATTCGTAAGCGTCACCTGACGGAGAACGATCGCCGCCGTGCGAACCGTGGTCCGAAAGAAGATTAATTCACGCTCTTGCTGTGAAAAAGCCGCTGATATCAGCGGCTTTTCTTTTTCCAGCACAGTTAAAAGAAATATTTCACCCCAACGCGAATCTGGTTTTGTTCGCGATGATAGGGTTCCACGTTACGGTCCAGCCAGCGCAGTTCGAAGTAGGGTAACCAGTTCTGGTTGATCCGATAACGGAAGGTATTGGTAATTTCCCAGTGATGATCCTTACCATTGCTGCTATTAAAATCATTCACCCGCATAAAATAGTGGGGTTCAAAGGTATACGAGAACTTATCGGTAATAATAAAGTTCCAGTAGTTGCCGATCTCATAGGTATCATTATTATCCCGATCGCCATTTAAATCGACTGAGCTGTAATTATTATGGTTGTAGCGGTTACGTACCGTCAGATTAAACCACGGAGTAAACTTGTAATTGACGTCCAGATAGACTGCACCGCTGGAACCTATGCTCTTGTCGGTAATCAACCCGCCAGGTTGGATCGTTAATTTATCCGTGGGTTTGAATAACGGGTACCAGCCCTCAATCTCATTATAGCCGTGCTTTAATTCGTCTTCACGCTGGAGCGTGTAAGTGTTGGTGAGCATGATGCCCGCACCCATGTCGAAGTTATAGCCAACGCGTAACATGATTTCTTGCTGGTCGGAGGCCAGATTATAAGCCTCCCGGTTTTCGACATAAGCACCGGCAAAAACAGAGGTCGATATCACTGAAGATAACAGAATGATTGAGTTTAACGTTTTCATCATAAATCCATTTTTAAGCGTAGGGAAGCCGCCATCCATCAGGATGGAAATAGCGGCAAGGTTTATTTATAGATTTACAGTAGCGATGTTTTTATTGTTATTAGTTACGTCAGGAATATTTTTGTTCTTTTTTCGTTGATTAATTTCCTCGATAATAAAAGCGAAGCGCGCTTCATTGAGTTTATAAAAGAACCCCATGGTTAATGCGGCAATAATCGCCAGACCACAGGGCCAGAGAAATATTAACTGGCGTAATCCCAGTAGTGTGGTGTCGCTTTGCGCGATGTTTGGCACATAGCCAATCTGGGTCAACATAATACCGGGCAGGAACCCCGCCAGCGCGGCGGAAATCTTCCGCGAAAAGGTATATCCCGTGTAGACGGAACCTTCCGCGCGAATCCCCGTTTTCCATTCGCCGTAGTCCACAGTATCCGGCACCAGCGCCCAGTTCAGGCTGTTGACGAAAGCGGTACCGAAGAAGGCAATACAGGAGAAAATGATAAAGGTGAAAGAACTGTTGCCCCAGAAATAATTTAAGATATCGCCCAGCGCCCATAACATCATACCGGCTAAGTACACCTGTTTTTTACCGAAGCATTTAACCGTCCAGGGGACAAGAATGACGCCAATCAACACACATCCCATGCTGAAGAATCCCATCCATGATAATAGATGCGGATCGTTCAGGACATATTGTGTGTAATAGACCTGAATGGCTAATTTAATATTGAATGCGGCCAGCGTACATAAGTTCGCGATACAAAGAACGAGCAGCGGCGGATTATGAAAAATGGCGAAGAATGATTTGAGGATACCCATCTTATGCTCTGTTGAAACGGTTTCCCGGTAATGTTCCTTAACGCCTTTAAAGCACAGCATCATGAACCCGAATCCGCAGACAGAAAAAATGAAGGCGGCACATGCATAACCGAAAGCTGAAGAGGAAAAGAGCGCTTGCAGAGGAATAAATGCCACCGTGCAAACTAATAAACCTATGGTTGCGCCTCCCTGCCGGAAAGCCGCCAGTTGCGCCCGTTCGTTTGAGTTTTTTGTCATTGCCGGGATCATTGCGCCATAGGAGCAATTCATCAGACTGTAGAACAGGCCAAATAACATAAACAATCCCGTCGCGAGGGCGGTTTTAATCGGCAGGCTAAATGTTGTGGTAATAAATTGTACCGTTGCAATGATCGCTGAAGGGATCGCCGCATACAGGATAAAGGGGCGGAATTTCCCCATCGGTCCAATATTTCTGCGTGAATCAAGCAGGAATCCGGTGAGCATATCGGTGAATGCGGTAAAGAATTTTGCCACCAGAAAGATAATTCCCCCGTAATATGCGGGCATTCCCAATTCATCAGTATAAAATTTCAGCAGATATAATGTGCCGACGCTCAACATGAGATTAGAGCCAATATCACCCACGCCGTAGGCCAGTTTTTCTCGCAAACTCAGTTTCAGGGTTAGTGGATCATGGTCAGACATAATTAATCCTCGTGAAGTCCCGCAAGTTGCCATTCATTTTCACACTGCCATGGCACGTTTACGGGCTTCGATTTCGCCAACGATGCGGACATACATCTTTTCGTTGAGATCGTAGAAACAGCCCATCGCAATAATGGTGACAACCGCCAGTGCACACGGATAAATAAAGATCAGCTGCCGTAACCCCTCGACCGTTCCCGCTGACTGTACCACGTTGGGCACATAGCCAATTTGGGTCAGCATCCATCCCGGGAAGAAACCCGCCAGCGCTTGTGAGACTTTACGAAAAAAGGTAAAACCGGTGTAGACCGTCCCCTCAGAACGCACACCAGTACGCCATTCGCCGTATTCCACCGTATCGGAGACCAGCGCCCAGTTCAGGCTGTTGACAAACGCGGAACCGAAGAACGCCAGGCAGGAGAAGGCGACAAAGCTGACCGATCCTCCACCGAAGACGTAGTTAAGCAGATCTCCTGCGACCCAAATCAGCAGGCCGCCGATATAGACCTTTTTCTTGCCAAAGCGGCGGACCATCCCCGGCATTAAAAAGACGCCGATAAAAATACATCCCATGCTGAAAAAGCCCATCCATGACAGCAAAATCGGGTCGTTCAGTACGTACTGGGTGTAATAGACCTGAATCGCCAGCTTGACGTTAAACGCGCCGAGCGTACAGAGGTTGGCAATACACAGAATGAACAGCGGGCGGTTACCGGCGATGGCGCGAAATGACTGCAATAATCCAGGTTTCTGCGCATCGTCGACGGGTTTCACTTCGACATAACGCTCTTTTACCCCAGCGTAGCAGCACCACATAAAAAACAGCCCACACAGGGAAAACAGCGTCGCGGCGAAGATATAGCCCAACTGCGAATTGCCCTCGATCAGGTTCATGACCGGCACAAAACCAACGGTGCACAGCAGCAGGCCAAGCGTCGCGCCACCCTGTCGCCAGGCGGCGAGCGAGGCGCGTTCGTCCGGGTTTTTAGTGATGGCGGGCACCATTGCCCCGTAGGAGCAGTTCATCATGCTGAAGAACAGCCCGTAGAGCATAAACAGGACGGTCGCCATTACCGTTTTACCGGTGATTTCAAACGGCGTACCGACAAAGTTAGCGATAGCCAGCAGGGTCACCGGAAACGCAGCGTACATAACGAAAGGACGGAATTTACCTTTTGGACCGATTTTACGCCGTGAATCGAGCATAATACCGGTTCCCATATCGGTAAACGCGGTAAAGAACTTGGCGATAAGGAAAATAATGCCGCCATATGTGCCCGGTAAACCGAGAACATCGGTGTAAAACTTCAGTAAATAGAGCGTACCGATATCCAGCAGAATATTGGAGCCTAAATCACCTATCCCATAGGCGATTTTTTCCTTAAAAGGCAAGCGTAGGGTTGCCGGATTGGTTATGTTTTGACTCATGATTATCCCTCATTTGCCCGTGAGTCTTCCCCACGGGCGAGCCGTATTAGATGTGGCGTAAAGAGGCAAACAGCGACGCCCACTCACTTTTCGCGCGATAAAAGACCGGAGGTTTGCCCAGTGGTGCGTCCACGGTTACCTCACCACCCCGGTGGGTTTCACCGGTCCAGAGGTTCACCCAGTTATCCTCCGGCAGATACAGCGTCCAGTCGCTGCGGCCCTGCTCATATACCGGGGCGACCAGTAGATCTTGTCCCAGCAGGTATTGGTATTTCAGGGTGTAGGTGCGCGCATCGTCCTCGTAATGCAGGAATAGCGGACGCATGACGGGCAAACCGATGGCGGCGTTTTGTGCGACGGCTTGCTTGAGGTACGGCTTCAGGGTGGTAAAGACGGTCGTCATTCTGGCGAAATGGGCGATGGTTTCGTCGTCGCCGTCAAACTGCCAGTTATCACCAGGACGGTTACCTTCATGGGTGCGCATCATCGGCGTGAAGGCGCTGAAATCACACCAGCGCAGCAGCAGCTCTTTGCTGCGTTTCATCTCAAACAGGGTGGTGTAACCACCGATGTCGCTGTGGTGCAGGCCGTGACCGGTCATGGCCAGCGAGAGCGCGGCAGGGACGACAGAGGCAAGTCCATCATCCAGACTCCAGTCCACGTTCTGATCGCCTGCCCACATCATGGTGGAGTACTTCTGACTGCCGGTATAACCCGCACGCATGAAGAACAGGATTTCGCCGAGTTTGCCGGTTTCCTGGAGCGCCTCGTAGTTACATTTTGCCCACAGTGCAGGCCAGGCGT
Source organism: Citrobacter amalonaticus Y19 (assembly GCF_000981805.1). Taxonomy (NCBI): domain Bacteria; kingdom Pseudomonadati; phylum Pseudomonadota; class Gammaproteobacteria; order Enterobacterales; family Enterobacteriaceae; genus Citrobacter; species Citrobacter amalonaticus. The sequence goes on from NZ_CP011132.1 coordinate 4,547,028, forward strand.
TATGCATGATCTCCGCGCTGACGCCGTTATGCAGAACCGTGTCGGTCGGCAGGTACTCGCCAAAGTCCGCCATCCAACCGCCGCAGCCGAGCTCGATCATGTTTTTCTTGATGACGCCTTTGAACCAGTCATAGGCCGCCGGGTTGGTCAAATCAACCACGCCGCCGTAAAACTCACCAAATTCAACAAAATAATCATTACCCGACATATCTTTTGCCAGATAGCCGTGCTTTGCCGCTTCGGCGCACAGGTCTTTATCGCTGGCGACATACGGGTTGATATACGAAAGGAATTTCACGCCTTCGGCGTTCCACTGTTTGATACGGCTGTCCAGTTGTGGATAGTTGTCGCTGTTCCACTTCCAGTTCCACATCACGCGCTTACCGAATGAAGTCATGCGGATCCCGGACCAGTCCTGCGCCCAGATGCCGTTCACTTTCACGCCAGCACGGCGCATCGTGTCCAGTTTTTTCTGACAAACGTCGGTGCCGCCCTGAATGCCCAGCGTGACGCCATCATAAATCCAGTCTGGTAACTCGGGTTGGCGACCTAACAGTGCGGTCAGTTTTTCCAGCAGCGCGATATAGCTGTCGGCGCATTCAAAACGCAGAGTGGTTTTATCCTCCCACAGCGCCAGTTCGTGATAATCCGGCGCGCTGAAGTCAAAATTCATGTAGCAGCTGTTATCAACGTGGCAGTAGTACTTCTGCGTACTGACAAACGTAGGCTGCGGGAAGAAAGTCCAGTAGTAGTCCCCGCCAGCGTTCTCTTTGCAGTCGGCCTGCCAGGTGACGTAGCTAGTTTTGTTACGGCCCACCCCCTGTTCGCTGGTCCACAGCGGGAACGGTTTACCACGCAGGTCGAAGTAAGAGAACTGTTCGCCGCAGCCGTAGATATGGTCGTCCGGGTTGGCCGCCAGCCGCAGCCAGATGCGGTTATGGCTGAGATCGTCGTTGTGCAGATCCAACTGCAGACGACCCGCTTCATCGACAGAGATATGTAGCATCGCATTGACGGCATCACCACGGCTAAAGCGTATCCGCCAACCGTCGGCTGATTCGCTGACCGCGGCGTCGGTCAGGGCAATTTTCTCGTTAAGCTTATCTTTAATACTGAAGTTACCGCGAAACATGTCGATATCCGCGACGCCTGCACCGACCCACAGACAGGGGTTCTCTGTCGTATGGCGTAAGATCACACGCTGCCGATAACGTAATGCAAAACCATCAATAATTTTTTCGACCTGAACAAAGGATAAATGTCGGGTTTGCGTACTCATATAAAACTCTCCATGAAATTGGGAACGCGAGCACAGTAATGGATTATGGTTTGCTATTTTTCATTCGCTTTAAACCGTTACGCGCGACCGTCAGGTCACGCGTAAAAAAGATAATTCGTTATTATTTTCCGGTATCCGCCTTACGGATCGCCGCTATTTTTTTACCCAGTAATAACTGTAACACCGCCAGCAGGACAAAAGGTGGCAGGAGCGCAGCAAGCGCGGGAATACCCATTGCCCCTTTTATTAACATGGCCCCTGAGGCGATCAACAATAAAAAGACCAGAATACGGAATACTTTTACGGAAATACGTTTATGCACATATTGTCCCACCAGTGAACCGAGGATCATGGTAGGAATACAGAAAATAACCAGTTTAAACGTTGAGATTGTCAATATTCCGCTGGTTGCCAGACCGCCAACCACGGCAATATTATTTGCCGTAAAGAACGCATTCAACGTACCGCGAAAAGCCGCCGGTCCTAAATTACGTAACATGCCGTACATCACAACCGGCGGTCCATTCGTGGAAAAGGCGGCACCCAACGCACCCGCGACAGCACCCAACGGCGCAGCAATCCAGCGCCGGTCGTAAACAGGCAGGCGAGGAATAAACATGCTGTAGAATGAGTAGAGGATCAGAAACCCACCCAGTCCAATTTTCATGATGTGATCGGGCAGGTAAGACAGCGCATACAGGCCAACCGGGATCCCAAGGAATGAGAAGCCGATCAGTACCGCTGCCGAACGCCAGTCGGTCTCTTTACGTGACAGCCAGGTAGCATAAATAGCCGTCGCCGTACCGACAATAACGGAAAGTGGGGTCGCCATTTTAACCGGCAGCATCAGCGTGATGAGCGGCATGGTGGTTAATCCGCCGCCAAAACCTGCACATATCCCCACAAAGGTATAAAGAAACATTAATGCAATGACGGTATAGACAACCTGGTTATCTAACATCACGCCATCGGGAGTAAATAAAGTAAAGAAATCCATTGTCATTCCTTCATTATCAAATAAAGCTTCAAAATGTGACGCCGGAGGTTTTTAATTCCGGCTCGGTGAGCTTTTTGTATTAAATGAGTTATTGCACTGCTGTTTTTTGCCTCGAATATTAAAAAATAACTGATGTTTTTCTTCGGGCTTGAGTAATATTAAGTCTGTTCCAGAGTTAAACGCATTTGGCGGACAGCTCATAGGTTCGACCGCTAATCCCTGACGATTTAATTTTTCACCACTGTAAATCTGTAACCACGGCTGATCGGAAAATAAACTGACTGCCAGTGCCTGTTGTTGATGAATTATCTGCATTTCCCACGGACTACCGTGAGTTCTGAAGGTATGATCAATGTGTTTATCACCGACGGTACGCAGGATGGAGTAGTCCAAATCCATTTCTTCAACGGAATATAACGTTGTAGGATTCGCGTGGGCATCGACAGCAAAAACCTGCTTCGCCGGAATGCGCAGCATACAGTCATCAACAGGCGCTAAATTGCAGGTTAAATAAGGGTGGATCCCGACGCCGTAGGGCGCGGGTTGTTTACCCCTGTTTTTACTGATGATGGCAACAGAAAGCCCCGTCTCAGCATCCAGTGAGTAGATAACCTGAGACATCAACGTGAAGGGGTAACCATAGCTGGGCGGTAAAAACAGCGTCAGAGTAGCCTTTGTCGCCGTCAACGCCTCAATCTGCCAGTCGCGCCAGGCGAGCAGGCCATGAATGGCAGCCTGAGAATGGTGCTCATTGATCGGTAACTGGTAGTCCTGCCCCTCATGCTGATAGCAGCCGTTGGCAATACGATTAGGCCAGGGGATCAACACCTTGCCCAGATGCGCCAGCGGCATCTCTTCTGGGCTATGCGGTATGACCAGATGTTTGCCCTGCCAGGTCAGTTCGGCAAGACCCGCACCGACAGAAACAATCTGCGCCCGGTAGTCACCCGCAGCGAGTGAAATCGTATTCCCACTACTTTGCATATACATCACCTGTCTATGAGAGCCCCTTCGTGAATAACGGCACAGGCTTGCTATGCCGTATTTCTCAGGCGGATTTATTTCGCATTAATGTCCAACAGGCCCGCCGCAACGGCGGGTGCCAGACCTGGCGCTAACGGGATGCGCGGAATGACCAGACAGTGCAACAGGTGATAAATATCCTGCTTACCATCCCATACCCGGGTTGTGACCTTGTTGTCCGCATCCAACTCCTGCCACCACGAGCCATTTTCGTAATCCATCAGGTACTTAATGCAGTAGTCCCACCATGTCTGATACCAGGTTTCGTACTGGCGATCGCCTGTGACGGTATAGAGCGCATAGGCAGTGCCCATCGCTTCCACAATGGGCCAGCGCACACGTTCACGAACAATGGGTTTGCCATCCCAGCCAACGGTGTACACGATGCCGTCAGCCCCATCGGGCGCCCATGCATCACGAATGGTGGCGTGGAAAAGACCTTTCGCATCTTCCAGTAACCAGGCGGGAGGCTGCTCGCATCTTGCTTCTAACGCGGCGTGGATATGCAGCATCAGGCGGCCCCACTCAATCCAGTGGCCTGGGGTGCCGCCATAGGCACGGAAACGGTGAGCAGGGTTGTCTTTGTTGTAATCGCGGACCGGGTTCCAGTTCACGTCGAAATGCTCATTGACGCGGTATTCCCCTTTACGGGCGACATCGTGAATGATGACTGAGGCAATGCGGATAGCACGATCCAGCCATTTTTTGTCATGGGTAACGTCGTAAACAATCAGGAAGGCTTCGACGGCATGCATATTGGCATTGCCGCCACGATAGTCTTCGGTTTTGCTGAACGCCTCATCCCAGGATTCCAGACACATTTGCTCTTCTTCACTCCAGAAGTATTTCTCAATGACTTCAATGGTGTAATCGAGCAGCTTTCTGGCTTCAGGGTGTCCGGTGGTGACCGCGCTGGCCGCGCCCAGCAGCGCAAAAAAGTGTTGGTATCCCTGCTTGGAGGCATCCACCACGCCTTCGTCATTCACACAGGCGTACCAGCCACCGTATTTTTTGTCGCGCAGCGCGCCGTTCATGGCTTTGATACCGTGATCGACCAGGGCGTAAGCGCCCGGTCTGCCCATCGCGGCGGCGACGGAATAGACGTGCAGCATGCGTGCGGTGATCCACAGGTGCGTGCCCATCTCTTCTTTGATTTGCCCTTTGTTACCCAGCCAGCCGAATCCGGTGGGGACCGCCGCATTCTTACCAAAATTGAAGATGCGGTCAGTTTCTTGTTCCAGCCAGCGGTTGTGGCTCATTGTGTTAAACCATTTCATTCGTTGATCCTCGTATTAACGGCGGCGGGCCATCATTTCATCGACAATTTCACCTAAGCGTTGCAATTTAGGTGCAGAAACATCACGCAGCATCAGCTCGCTGTCCGGCAAGCCCACCACCGATGACCAGACCGCACGACCGGCCAGGAAACCGGAAGCGCCTGCGCTCATCGCGACGCTGACCGCACGTGGAAACAGCTTTTCGTCAACACCGGAAGAGAGAATGACCCACGGCATGTTGATGTGTTCGTTCAGGTGCTGAGAGGCGCTGAGCAGGGCTTGCTGTGTACCTTTACCGTGCAGCGGCATTTCAACCTTGTAGAGATCGGCGCCGCTGTCGCCCAGTTCTTTCGCGGCATCGATAATCGCCTGTTCGCGATCGAATTTATCGCCGCGACGGGGCGGACGGACCACCGGTTCGATGATGCTCAACAGGCCATTGGCATGGCACAACGCATTGAACTCTTTCACCATTGCCAGACGTTGCTGTACGTCTTCATCACTGCGCCAGAGCACCAGCAGCTTTAAGGCTTTCGCACCATCCTGTTTGACGGCCTGCGGATTGATGCTTTTATCAATCACCACGCTGTCGACGGGAATGCCGTTGCCCGGGATGAAGGCGTCGGCGGCGACAATCATGCCGCAGCTCTTGGCGACCGCTTTTTGTTCCACCGCCTGGTGGTAACAGAACTGCTGGTCCAGCAGAATGGCGGAGGCATACGGTGAGAGAATTTTTGCCGCATTGACTTTAAAATCCGTGAGATGTTGATCGGTGACCGGCGTTGGCGCGCCTGCTGCGGCAAACATCAGGCGCATCGCTTCACGCTGGTCAACGGCCAGCATGGCGAAACCGCCGGAAGGTCGGGTGATATCTTTCAGGGTGTACGTGGTCATTCTTCAGTCCTTTTACCTGTCAATGGTGGTTTTTCAGTCCGGCAGTAGTGCGAACCTGTTCGAGAATGGCGGTCCAGTCTTCCCGCCCACGGCCAGCGGCTCGCGCCTGGTTATAAACTTCCCTGGACGCCGCGCCGAGCGGCATAGGAACGTGCAGTTGATTGGCGACATCCAGCGCAATGCCAAGATCTTTATGGGCCAGGTCGATCATGAAGGCCGGGGAAAGATCGCCTTTCAGCACTTTGTTCGGCCACGAGGTGGTGAAATGGCCTTTTCCGGCAGGTGTCCCGCTCATGACCTTTAGCGCCACATCGAAGGAGAGACCCAGCGCTTCACACAGCACGGCGGCTTCGGCTGACAGGGCATTCAGCGCGATGCTCATGTAGTTGTTAATCAACTTCACGCGGATCCCCATTCCCGGGCCGCCAGCGTTAATCAACTCATTACCCATTGCTATTAGCACCGGCGTGGCGCGCTCGACCTGGTCCGGAGAGCCACCTGCCAGCAGCAATAATGTGCCAGCAACGGCGTGATCGGAGGTCCGCCCGACCGGTACATCCATCATGGCGAAACCTTTGGCGCGCAGGTCGGCAATCAATTTGTCGGTCTGCAAGGGATGGATGGTTGACATATCGATCACCAGCGCCTGCGGGGAGAGGCTTTCGCAAACACCGTCTTCACCCAATAACACGCTGCGTACCAGATCGCCATTGGGCAGCATCGTGATGACAAACTCAGCGCCTTGCGCAGCCTGCGCTGGAGAGCGAGCGGGTTGTGCCCCTTTTTCGACCAACCGTTGTACGGCATCGGCGTTGACGTCAAAAACGCTGAGTTGGTGACCCTGCCTGAGCAGGTTGCTCGCCATCGGGGAGCCCATCTGTCCTAATCCGATAAATGCTATTACTGCCATATCGTTCTCCTGAGACGGTGATGTCATTTTTTGTCATTTCTGACAGTGCTTTTCTGTCTGTTTTTGATCGTATTTGTAATTTATGGTCAAAAAATTGACAGCCGTCACTTTTTAAACATTTAGTGAAATTAAAATAGCCTCATCCCAACATGCTTAAGGAACGACCATGATTCGTATTGCTTGTGTAGGTATTACCGTGCTGGATCGCATCTATTACGTAGAAACGTTACCGACTGAAGGCGGTAAATATGTGGCGCGTCGCTATACCGAGGTCGGCGGTGGCCCAGCGGCAACAGCCGCGGTGGCCGCAGCGAAGTTAGGTGCGCAGGTAGACTTTATTGGTCGCGTGGGCGATGACGACACCGGAAACCGTCTGCTGTCGGAACTGGAATCCCTGGGGGTCAATACCCGCTACACCCGGCGCTATGTCGACGCGAAGTCGTCACAGTCGGCCATTATGGTTGATGCTCAGGGAGAGCGAATAATCGTCAATTTCCCCAGCCCCGATCTGCTGGCGGAGGCCGACTGGCTTAATGACATCGATTTTTCTCAGTGGGATGTGGTACTGGCGGACGTTCGCTGGCATGAAGGGGCAAAACAGGCGTTTACGCTGGCGCGTCAGGCGGGCGTGAAAACGCTGCTGGATGGCGATGTGACGCCGCAGGACATTAGCGAGCTGGTGGCGTTAAGCGATCATGCCGCGTTTTCGGCGCCGGGCCTGGCGCGTCTGACCGGTATCAGTGAGACCGCCAGCGCATTAAAAAAATCACAAACGCTCACAAATGGACATGTCTACGTCACGCAGGGTCGCGAAGGGTGTTATTGGATGGAAAATGGCATGCTGCAACACCAGGCCGGTTTTACGGTGGATGTGGTGGATACGACCGGGGCAGGCGATGTTTTTCACGGTGCGCTGGCATTCAGCCTTGCATCAGGAAGCGAACTAAAAGACGCTGTCAGGTTCGCCAGCGGCGTTGCGGCGCTAAAATGCACCCGACCCGGTGGGCGCGCAGGAATCCCTGACTGTGATCAAACCCGATCTTTTCTGTCACTTTTTGTATAAAATGCAGGGCAATGGTTTTTCGAGGAATTTTCATGAGTTTTACCGAACTGACCGGTAACCCACGGCACGATCAGTTGCTGTCGCTCATAGGTGAGCGCGGGTATATGAACATTGATGAACTGGCGGCTTTACTGGATGTCTCTACACAAACGGTGCGTCGTGATATTCGTAAATTAAGCGACCAAGGGTTGATCACCCGTCATCACGGTGGCGCAGGTCGCGCGTCCAGCGTCGTTAATACTGCCTTTGAGCAACGTGAAGTCTCGTGGACGCAAGAGAAGAAAGCCATCGCGGAAGCGGTGGCGGACTATATTCCAGATGGTTCAACGGTGTTCATCACCATTGGCACCACTGTGGAGCAGGTGGCGCGGGCATTGTTGAACCATAATCATCTGCGCATTATCACCAACAGCCTACGGGTTGCGCATATTCTCTATAACAATCCCCGTTTCGAAGTGATGGTCCCCGGAGGCACACTGCGGCCACATAACAGCGGTATTATTGGCCCTTCTGCGACCGCGTTTGTCGGTGGTTTCCGTGCAGACTACCTCGTCACCAGCGTGGGGGCGATTGAAAGCGATGGGGCGATGTTAGAATTTGATGTCAATGAAGCCAGCGTGGTGAAGACCATGATGGCCCACTCCCGGCATATTCTGCTTGCTGCCGACCATACGAAATACCACGCCTCTGCGGCGGTTGAGATTGGCAATATCTCTTCTGTCACCGCATTGTTTACGGATGAACTTCCCGGTTCGGCCCTCCATACGCTTCTCCAGTCGAATCAGGTGGAGATTGTTCAGGTGAGTCCGGACCAGGATGATGTCATTTCTGCGTAACAGTCCCCCTGGAATAAACCGCCGTTTCAGGCGGTTCTTATCACAAAAAATAGAAATAGTTAAACATCCTGGTATTATGTGTAAAATTCCTAAAGCCTGCATGATTTATCAAAGTGTGCTTTTAATTCTTCTTGATTTATAAGCCTTTTTAACCTTCCATACTCATTTTCTTATCTGTTCAAAAAATCACCCAGGAATAGTCCTAATAAATTGACGGCCTTTTATTAATTTACCTTTTTCGTCACCTGAGGCCCCGTTGACATGATATTTGAATAATTGTATTAATCGCGCAAAGGAACGATTTAATAATTTTAAAGGTAAGTGAATCTTTAATTCTTAAAGATGAACAGACCCGCTTTGCCTTTTAATTAAATTATTTTTACAGCGTCTTTCATGCTCTTATCCGAAAAAAGAGTAGTGCGGAAAAGGTATTCCTATGAAAACACAAAAAATGAAATGCAAAACACCCTCACCAGGGAAATTGGCACTCTGTATCGCTAGTGCGCTGGCTCTGGGGAGCCTTAGCGGACAAGCGATTGCTGCGGGATGTGGTTACACGACGACGGCCCAATTTTTCTGTGACGATCAGACGATTTACTATAATGGTAACCCGCTGTTGTCAAATAGTCGTGACTACACAACATTTGACGAAGTCTTAATTAATACAAGTCAGAGTGGCTTAACCACACCTTTGCAAGGTTGGGGTGTATACCTTGATAGCACGGGTTATAAATTTAAAAATCTGGTCATTAACACTACTGGCTCGGAAGCGGATGGGATCCACTCTAAAAACGCCGGCGGTCGATTAGAAGCAGAGAATATTACCATTACGACGACCGGAACGAGTTCTGATGGGATTAACCTCGGTCGCGAGCTTTCAAGTGCTTATTCTGTTGTAGAAGTTAGCGGAAATGTTTCTGTCGATGCTTCAGACGGCATGGGGTTGCGTGCAAATATCTCCAGAGCAAACACTAGCGCGTACTCTTCGATCATTGTTCACGGCGATGCTGATATCGTTACTCGCGGTAGCGGTGGCATGAACTCCGGATACGGGATTTATGCAGGTAAAGATCTCGGTGACCTATTTGGTAGCGCTGCGGGGATCGCCGATGTCACAATCGGTGGAACCACAACCATTACGACTTCCGGTACAAATGCTTATGGGGTTTACGCTGGGCGAAAAGGTGAAGTTAACCTCAATAACCTGGATGTCACTACCACTAATAGTGGTGCGCATGGCATCTATGCTTCCGCCAGTACTGATTTCGCCACGGTGAATCTGGGGGGAAACACGGCTATTGATGCCACAGGCAACAACGCTTACGCGATATATGCCTATCAAAGTAAAGCGCTCATTCGCTCCTGGGATAAGGCAACCGATACTGCAGCTTCGGGCGTCTATGACATTAAAGGTAATCTGTACGCGCGTTCAAGCGGTGTTATTGACCTGACCATGGATGACGGTAGCCAGTTCGTCGGTAGCGCTAACTCTTCGCAACTGGAAAACACGGCTTCTTATCGTGCAACCATTAATCTGAATATGAAAGGCGCCAGCAGCGAATGGAAAATGACCGGAAACTCCATCGTTTCTAACCTGACGCTGGATCAGGCAACGCTGCGCTACAGCCCTGACGGTGTTTCTCGCGACGATGCAACCACCTTCAAAACGCTGACTGTTGTGGGCAACTACATCGGGACCAACGCGCTGTTGGTGCTGAACACCGTGCTGGAAGGCGACGGTTCATTAACCGACATGCTGAAGGTGAATGGCGATACCTCTGGTGATACCAAAGTGGGCATCAACAACATTGGTGGTGCCGGTGAACTGACCGTTGACGGAATTAAAATCGTTGAAGTTGCCGGGAACTCTGACGGTACCTTTACGAAATCAGGACGTATCGTCGCCGGTGCGTATGACTATGACGTGGTGAAAAAAGCCAGTGACTGGTATCTGACCAGCGAACTGTCGCCGGTGGATCCACCGCCTGTTGATCCTGAACCAGAGCCAGAACCTGAGCCGGATCCGGATCCCGCACAGCCAGACCCAGAGGATCCTCCTGGACCGCCAGTGCCAACACCACCTTCCACAGAGCACCAGTATCGCCCTGAATTTGGGAGCTATCTGGCGAACAACTATGCGGCCAATACGATGTTTATCACCCGTCTGCACGACCGTCTGGGTGAGACGCAGTATACCGACATGCTGACCGGCGAAGAAAAAGTTACCACGATGTGGATGCGTAACGTCGGAGGCCATAATCGCTTCACCGACGGCAGCGGACAGCTGAAAACCTCCGCTAACCGTTATGTTCTGCAGTTAGGCGGCGACCTGGCGCAGTGGAGCAGCGACGGCCTCGATCGCTGGCATTTGGGTGCGATGGCGGGTTATGCCAATCAGAAAAGTAAAACCCATAACAGCTACACGGGCTATTCGTCCCGTGGACAGGTAGACGGTTACAGCGTGGGTCTGTATGCCACCTGGTATGCAAACGAAGCGGATAAGACCGGGACCTATCTGGACAGTTGGGTGCTGTACAACTGGTTTGATAACACCGTGCGCGGCGATCATCTGGCCAGCGAAAACTACAAATCCGATGGTATCACGGCGTCTGTTGAAGGTGGTTATAGCTTCCTGGTCGGGGAAAGTGAAAATAAAACCTACTGGATCCAACCGAAAGCGCAGGTTATCTGGATGGACGTGCAGGCCGATTCACACCGTGAACACAACGGGACTCAGGTGAAAGACAAGACGGACGGTAACCTGATGACGCGCCTTGGCGTTCGTGCTTACCTGAAAGGTCATGCGGAGAAAGATGCCGATAAAGGCCGTGATTTCCAACCGTTTATTGAAGCGAACTGGATCCACAACACCAATAACCAGACCGTGCAGATGGGCTCCATCAAGGATGAAATCAGCGGGACGCGTAACATTGGTGAGCTGAAAGTGGGTATCGAAGGGCAGATCAATCCTCGTCTGCAGGTGTGGGGTAACGTTTCACAGCAGGTAGGTGACAACAGCTACAGCGATACCTCCGCGATGCTCGGGGTGAAATACAGCTTCTAAGAAACCGATAAATATCACACCAGAACAAGGCGATGCTGTAAGGGCATCGCCTTTTTTTCCTTCATCTTTCCCTGACGGGCACATAGTCAAAACGCCCCTTTCCCGCTACAGTTATTCATCCACGGCAAGTAAGGAGAGGGACATGCTCTATATCTTTGATTTAGGAAATGTGATTGTCGATATCGACTTCAACCGCGTATTAGGTACCTGGAGCGATCTGAGCCGTGTGCCGCTGGCGTCGTTAAAGCAAAGTTTTACGATGGGTGAGGCCTTCCATCAGCACGAACGGGGCGAAATCACCGACGAAGCGTTTGCCGAGGCCCTTTGTCATGAGATGGATCTGTCGCTGAGCTACGAACAGTTTTCTCACGGCTGGCAGGCCGTTTTTGTCGCGCTGCGACCTGAGGTTATCGACATCATGCAGAAACTGCGTGAACAGGGGCATCGCGTGGTCGTCCTGTCGAATACTAACCGGCTGCACACGACGTTCTGGCCAGACGAATATCCGGAGATTCGCCGGGTGGCGGACCATATTTATCTGTCGCAGGAGTTGGGCATGCGCAAACCGGAGGCGCGGATTTATCAGCATGTGTTACAGCAAGAGGGTTTTTCAGCGAGCGATACGGTCTTTTTTGACGACAATGTCGATAATATAGAAGGCGCCAACCAGTTGGGGATAACCAGCATTCTGGTGGCTGATAAAACCGTCATCCCGGATTATTTCGCGAAGCTGTTATGCTAAAAACCGTGCATCAAAAAGCCAGGCATCATACCCGACCGATCTGGGCCTGGCTGAAGCTCCTCTACAAGCGCATTGATGAGGACAATATGACGACGCTGGCAGGGAATCTTGCCTATGTTTCGTTGCTCTCATTAGTGCCGCTGGTCGCCGTCATATTTGCACTTTTCGCCGCTTTTCCGATGTTTTCTGATGTCAGTGTCCAGTTGCGCCACTTTATCTTTGCCAACTTCATTCCGGCAACTGGTGATGTGATCCAACGCTACATCGAGCAGTTTGTTGCCAACTCCAACAAAATGACGGCGGTGGGAGCCTGCGGGTTAATCGTTACCGCGCTGTTGTTGATGTATGCCATTGATAGCGCACTGAATACTATCTGGCGCAGTACGCGTGTGCGGCCAAAAGTGTACTCCTTTGCCGTGTACTGGATGATTCTGACGCTGGGGCCATTGCTGGCAGGGGCAAGCCTGGCGATCAGTTCGTATCTTCTCTCATTACGTTGGGCCAGCGATCTCAATACGGTCATCGATAATGTATTGCGCCTCTTTCCGCTGATCCTCTCCTGGCTCTCATTCTGGCTCCTCTACAGCGTGGTGCCGACCACGCGCGTACCCAATCGTGATGCAATTGTCGGCGCCTTTGTTGCCGCGTTGTTGTTCGAGGCAGGAAAGAAAGGTTTCGCGCTTTATATCACCATGTTCCCGTCATATCAGCTCATTTACGGCGTGTTAGCGGTGGTGCCCATTTTGTTTGTCTGGGTGTACTGGACGTGGTGTATCGTCTTGCTTGGCGCGGAAATAACTGTCACTCTCGGGGAATACCGCAAACTCAAACAAGCCGCAGAACAAGAAGAAGCAGACCAACCATGATTGCATTAATTCAGCGCGTAACCCGTGCCAGCGTCACCGTGGAGGACGAAGTGACGGGTGAAATTGGCTCAGGACTATTAGTGTTGTTGGGTGTCGAAAAGGATGACGACGAGCAGAAAGCGAATCGCCTGTGCGAACGCGTGCTCGGCTACCGTATTTTTAGCGATGCCGAAGGCAAGATGAACCTGAACGTGCAACAGGCGGGCGGGAGTGTGCTGGTGGTGTCACAGTTTACGCTGGCGGCGGATACCGAACGCGGTATGCGTCCGGGGTTCTCTAAAGGGGCGACGCCGGAGCGGGCGGAAGCCCTGTACGACTATTTCGTCGAACGCTGCCGCCAACAGGAAATGAACACGCGGACCGGACGCTTCGCTGCGGATATGCAGGTTGCGCTGGTAAATGATGGCCCCGTGACGTTCTGGTTACAGGTATGAATCAGCTTCCGGCGTGGCCGCGGGTAACAAGAGAGAGTACAGCTATGTATCACCTTCGAGTACCGCAAACAGAAGAGGAATTAGAGCGTTACTATCAGTTTCGCTGGGAGATGCTGCGCAAGCCGCTGCATCAGCCGAAAGGATCCGAGCGTGATGCCTGGGACGCGATGGCGCATCACCAGATGGTGGTGGATGAAGAGGGCAACCTGGTGGCCGTCGGTCGTTTGTACATCAATGCCGATAATGAGGCTTCCATCCGTTTCATGGCTGTCGATCCGACCGTGCAGGAGAAAGGGTTGGGTACGCTGATGGCGATGACGCTGGAGTCCGTCGCGCGTCAGGAAGGTGTCAAACGGGTGACCTGTAGCGCACGGGAAGACGCGGTTGAGTTCTTCGCCAAACTGGGGTTTGTCAATCAGGGCGAAATCACCACGCCACAAACCACACCGGTTCGCCACTTTTTGATGATCAAACCGGTTGCCTCGCTTGATGACATTTTGCATCGCGGCGACTGGTGCGGACAACTTCAGCAGGCGTGGTATGAGCACATCCCGCTGAGCGAGAAGATGGGTGTGCGCATTCAGCAGTACACCGGACAAAAATTCATTACCACCATGCCGGAGACGGGCAATCAAAATCCGCACCACACGCTGTTTGCCGGGAGCCTGTTTTCACTGGCCACGCTGACCGGTTGGGGTCTTATCTGGCTGATGCTGCGCGAGCGCCATCTCGGGGGCACGATTATTCTCGCCGACGCCCATATCCGCTATAGCAAGCCTATCAGCGGCAGACCTGCCGCGGTTGCCGATCTCGGCTCTTTGAGCGGCGATCTTGACCGTCTGGCGCGGGGGAAAAAGGCGCGTGTCCAGTTGCTGGTGGAGCTATCAGGAGACGAGACCACCGGCGCCATTTTTGAAGGCACCTACATTGTTCTGCCTGCCAGACCGTTTGGCCCCTATGAAGAAGGCGGAAACGAAGAAGAGTAGGGGGTTGCCCCCTCTTTATTTAATAACGGTTTCTGCGCGCTGAATACCAACGCGCCAGGCAATATCCTGCATTGCGCTGCGCGCCGCATGGCTGATGCCAGCTAGCTGGAAAAACCCGTGAATCACGCCGAGATAGCGCTGGCAGGTGCAATCGACGCCTTGTACCGTAAGACGGTGATACAAAAGTTCACCTTCGTCGCGTAGCGGATCAAATTCAGCGGTGATGATGTGCGTGGGCGGTAAGCCGCTGAGGTCGTCTCGCCAAAGTGGGCTGGCTTCGGGATGTTGGCGATCCGTATAGGGCAAATACATCTCATACCCGGTGAGCAGCGTGTCGCGGGTAATGATGTAGTCCAGACCATTGCGGGTATAGCTTTCACATTTTGCGCTCGCGTCAAGCATCGGGTAGATCAGCATCAGTTGCGCGGGTAGCCATTGCGTCGCCGCCTTCAGGCGTAAAGCCGTCACCAGCGCCAGGTGCCCACCCGCACTGTCCCCGGCAAGCGTGATGTGCTGGCGTTCAACGCCAAGCTGCTCCGCATATTGCCAGATCAGGTTGGCGCCTTTTTCGGCATCGTCATGCGCCGCGGGAAACGTGTGTTCAGGCGCGAGGCGATACTGCACGGCAATAACCCGGCAACCGCTGGTATACGCCAACTGCCGCAACTGATTATCGTGGGTGGCGAATCCGCCGCTCACGAAACAGCCGCCGTGATAGTAGATAACGCAGGGCAGGGAGCCTGACGCGTGGCGCGGCGATACGACGCGCAACGTCATCCCCTCCAGCTCAACATCGCTGACCTCTACACGCGTTTCAGTCTCTCCGGCCAGCACGGTACTCGCGATATAGCCCGCCCTCCGGTCATCAATACTTTGCCGACGCGCTGAAGGTCGCCCTGCCGCGATAAATTCCTCAACCTGTTGTGCGATACCGTTTTCAAGCGCCATTTTCTTAATCCCTTAAATCTGTATGAATATACAGTGTTATAACCTGGTTTTTCGTGAAAGAGAATGGTGGATTTTGGTCAGGGTGAAATTCTGGAAAGCGCCTCGCAAAAGGGATCTCTGCCTTTCAATCCTGGTGGCAATGTCCTTTTCGTCGTCTTAAGGTGATGGATATCTACTATACGTCATTGACGTATAGTTAAATTCGCTTACTATAAGCCAATGGCATAAGAAAAATGATATTCATAGAAACGGAATTTTTTACTGAAGATGTCCAGCAACTGTTGGACGACGATGAATACCATCGATTTCAGCTGTTCCTGGCTGCGCAGCCCGAGTATGGCGATGTGATTCAAGATACTGGCGGCTTGAGAAAAATTCGTTGGAAAGCTCAGGGGAAGGGAAAGCGAGGTGGTGTCCGGATCATCTACTTTTATCAGAGCAGGCGTACAGAAGTTCGGTTATTGCTGATTTATCGAAAAGGTCTCAAGGATGACCTGACCCAGCAAGAAAAAGCAGTGCTCCGTATGTTAAATGAGAGGTGGTAAATGGATAAGGCGCTATTCGAGCGACTGACTAAAAGCATGAACCAAATGAACGAGATAGTTGAAGGTGCACGTCTACCTTCACGAATTTTTCATATTGATGCGATGAAAATTAAAGAAATCCGTCAGGCTTCGGGGCTGTCGCAATCGAAGTTTGCCGATCTGATATCAGTCAATGTTGATACCTTACGCAATTGGGAACAGGGCAGACGTTCCCCAACGGGGCCAGCAAAAGCATTGCTACGGGCAATTGCTAACGATCCGCTGCATGTCATCCCTGCGCTGGCGCAATAAAAAACCCGGAAGCATTTCACTTACCGGGTCAACATACGCGGTAGATTGACTTTACTCCCCTTCCCCCGGGAACAGGAACGGGTTGATGGAACTGCGGGCGAAGCCTTCTTGCTCCATGCGCGCGTCCAGTACCAGCGACGCGAGGTCGTCGGCGACAGCTTCCACTTTCGGGTCTTTTTCCTGATAGAGGATCTTCAGGTAGGTTCCGCAGTCACCACAGCTTTCGGCTTTGACTGCCGCCTGCTCATTGTCCAGTGACCAGTAGTGCAGGTCGCGGCTTTGCTCGCAGTTGCTGCATTTTACACGAACCACATGCCACTCGGTTTCGCAGAGGTTGCAGTGCAGATAGCGCAGCCCCTGGGTTGTGCCAATTTGCACCATGCTGGAGACCGGCATTGAGCCGCACACCGGGCAGTACTGACGCTGTTCGCCGTATTCCGCGCGGGCTTTACCCGGGATCAGACTGGCCATTTGCGCCCAGTACAGCGACAGTGCGGCCCAGATGAACGGGGCCTTATCACTGCTGACAGAGGCGAAATCAGAGGCAAACAGGGCGCTGGCCATCTGTTCCAGTTCCTGTTCGGAGGCTTTTTCCAGATTCTCGATCACTGCCAGCGCAGGGCCGCTCATCTCGGGTTTCAGTTCGGCGATCAGCGAGTGCAGCAGTTTCTGCCAGTGCTTATCGCGCGGCAGAACGTGGATATCCAGCGGCGGTTTACCCTGATCGTTGGCTTCTTTGATGCGTGCGGTCAGATCCATCTGCAATGGATGGTCATACAGCACCACTTCCTGGGCATGGGCGATCAGCGCCGCAAAGCGCAGGTAGTCTCCCAGCGGGTTGTTCTCAGCCAGTTCGCGCAGACGCTCGGCACGACGGTTATACAGGTTTTTGAGCCGGGGGAATAATAACGGTGGAATCATATCCGTCGCGCGTTTCTCGCTCTTTTCCAGCTCATCTTGCGGGATGATACGAATGCTCATTCAGTCACTTCCTGGTTAGGCAGATTTAGCTATGTGTAATCCGCTCTGTGAATTGGCGGGCATTTCGCGCCCGCTCTGGTGAATGTCATTAATGATAACCGCAATCGGCCTGCAGGTTATACCTGTGACATCGCAATGTGTGCGTTACGATACCTGATATCGATACCCCAGACCATGCACCGTTCGGATTAGCTGCGGGTGGTTGGCATCCCGTTCGATGACTTTGCGTAGCCGGGAAATGTGCTGATCCAGCGTGCGGCTATTGGGCAAATAATCGTATCCCCACGCCGCATCGAACAACATATCGCGCGTAACCACCTGATTTTGATGACGCTCCAGGCAGCTTAAAATGCGTACTTCCCGCAGCGTCAGTTCCAGCTTTTGCTCGCCGCGCCAGGCGCACAGTTCATTCGGGAACACCGTAAGGTCGCCAAAAGCAAAGCTGAGGTTAGGCTGTGTGGCGTTATGGTTCAAACAGCGACGGGCGATCGTTTTTATCCGCGCGCGCAGTTCATGAATACCAAACGGTTTGCTGATGTAGTCATCCGCTCCCAGTTCCAGCCCCACAACCCGGTCGATCTCCTCATCTTTGGCGGAGAGAAACACGATGGGAATGTGCTCATTTTGGCGGCGAATCTCCCGGCAGACCGTGTAGCCATCCATTTCGGGCATCATGATGTCTAACAGCACGAAGTCCGGTTTGTCGCGGTGATAACACTCCAGCGCCGCGCGTCCGTCCGGTGCGGCAATGAGCGAATAACCTTCGCGCGACAGCGCATCCACCAGCCCCTGGCGGATGTTGGCATCATCTTCTGCAATCAATATCTTCATGTTTTCATCCCTGAGGTAGCGTAAGGGTAAAGCAGACGCCGGGCTCTTGTGCCGTTACCTGAATCTTGCCGTGCAGGCGTTGCGCCAGTTGGCAAGCGATGGTTAACCCAATACCGGTACCCGAAACGCCTTCGGTAATGGAGGATTTGACCCGATAAAACGGGCGGAAGATCAGGGACATTTCGTTCTCCGCAATGCCGGGACCATAGTCGCGAACGGCGATCTCCACGTTTGTCGCGACGCGTTCAACGGTCAGGTCGACGCGCTGACCCTGCGAGGCGTATTTTTCGGCATTACTCAAAAAGTTGCTGACAATTTGCGTGATCACGTCGCGATCGCTGTGCAATGTCAGATTCTCAGGGCAGGACAGTTGAATCGTCATCCCTTTTGCCTGCAACGCAGGCGTAAAGATCTGCGTGATTACAGCCATCAGATGGGGGATATCGACTGCCTGAAGATGCAGTTTCGGCGCGCGCGTAAAGGTCAGGATATTCTGGATAAGCCGCGATAACCGCTGACCTTCCTGAGTGATCACATCCACATAGCGTCGCTCGTGCGTTTGTTCATCATCCAGCCCTTCGCGCAGCAGTTCGGCATAGAGCGTGATATTGGTCAGCGGCGTTTTCAGTTCGTGCGACACCTGGCTGACAAAATCGACCTGCTGGCGCGCCTGGCGCGCCGCGCGGGTATATTCCCGCCACAGCGAGAAACCAAGCAGTGCAACGGCGGCCAACAGCAGGACAATTAACGCACCGCCCCACAGCCAGATGTGCCAGAGCGGGGCGTTGACACCGTAAGCGCTGACTTGCCATGTTGTGAGCGGGTACTCCAGCGTGCGGGAGTCCAGTAAGGTGAGCTGGCGTAAATCCGCCTGCGCGTTCTGATAAAGCTGACGGCCATTTTCCGTCACCCGGACAATCTGCTGCGGATCCTCCAGGTTCACCTGAATGCCGTTCGCCATATCCATCATTAGCTGTACCCAGGAGAGGCGAAAACCGATGATCGCCTCGTCTTTCTGCCGCCAGTAAATCAGCAGAGGTTCCTGCGTTTCAAAGCTAATAAACCAGCCGGCCTGCGGCGTCTCCTGCTCGCTGTGAGCCATGTGGCTGGCAAGTTGGCTGGGATCGTTGACCAGGGGGGTGAGCAGGCGTACCCACTCCTTATCCTCATTGCTTAATGACTGGTGCTCATCGGGGTAGAGGAGATGATTTTTCCGCAGGATAAAGACGTCGGCAATGTCGCTGTCGTTCTCTTTGAGCGTGCTGAGGGTAGCGACGTCAGCAGGGTCGATAAAATCGCCGATCGCATGCAGACGTGAGGCTTTTTGCTGCAGGATGTTTTCGATGCCCGTGGCAACGCTGGCCGTTTGCGATTTCGCCAGGGTCTGGGTCTGGTACTGGCGCAACAATACTTCATGTTCCAGGGTGCGAACGCCCAGGTAAGCAAGCAGGATAAAAAACATCAATGTGATGACGAGATAAATTGGCTTGCGTCTGAGCATCCAGCACTCCTTGTGGATCAGTTCGATTTCGAACTCTGGTTTTTGGTTTTATAGCTCTGTTCTTTCAGCGATTTGCGAGAAGCTTCTTTGCTTTCGCTTTCCATTCTGTCCAGCAACTTAAGGTTTTCCTCTGCACTCTCCTGCGCCTTCATTCTGGCGGCCGGTGCGCTAAGCGGTAATGCGCTGAGCGTACTGGAGTTCTCACGCAGGATTGCTTTTGCCTCGTCCATTTTGCCTTCATCCATGAGCTGTAACGCCTGCTCATTCTGAATGGCGGATTTCTGAATGGCAGAATCGACGACCACATCTTCCACCTGCGCTTTCTGAACATCGCTGGCGGAAGCGGTATAGCTGACGGCCATCTTGTCATCCCAGCGCTCTTTCTGTCCGGTAGCGAGGTTGTTATAGCTGACGTTGACCTCGGCAAGCGGCTTGCTCTGTGCGGCGGAGCCTTTGGCTGGCAGCACCTCCAGCATGACATATTTCTCCTGGTTGGCGTAAAGCTGGTTCAGTTTTACGGTAACCGTATTGTCGCGGATTTCACCCTCACGCCCCAGCAGGCGCAACGGCTTAACGTTGTCGGCGACGTTAATTTGCACCACCACATCCTGAGCGACGACGGACATTACATCGCCAAACTCATGGGCAAATGCCTTCTCCAGCGCATCGGTGTTTTGCACGAACACGTGGTTGCCATCGCTGTACTGGGCAATCGCCGCCATCAGATCTTCATTGTAACCTTCACCAATGCCCATCGTCGTGATTGCAATCCCTTTGCGGGCGGCAATTTTACCCAGTTCCGCCAGTTCGCTGGTGGAGGAGGGACCGACGTTCGCCTGACCATCAGACAACAGAATGATGCGGTTAACATGGGCTTTATCGAGGTATTTACTGGTTTCTTTAATGCCGCGACTGACCCCGGCAAACAGCGCGGTGCCGCCGCGAGCGGTTAGCCGTTCACGGATATGGCTGATAAGCTTGGCTTTGTTGCCGACTTTAGCTGCAGGCACAATGACATCCACGACGTCGTCGTAAATCACGACCGAGAGCGTGTCCTGAGCGCTGAGGGTGTTCACCGCCATCACGGCAGCTTCTGTGGCCTGTTCGATGCGATCGCCGCCCATGGAGCCGGAGCGGTCAATCACCAGTGCGAGGTTGATTGGGCTACGTTTGGTTGCATGCAACGGGAAACCCGTCAGTGACACTTTCAGGTAGTTTTTGTCCTGGCTATTTTCCAGCACCAGCGGAGAAGCCAGTTCAGATTTAATGACCACCTTTGGCGCAGGCTGCTGTGCCGACGTCGTTGTCGCAAGCAGACCTAATGTCAGGGCTGCGAAGAGGTGTTTCAGATTCACGGTACGTCTCCTTGTCTTAAGAATCGATTCCATTCTTATGCGACCGCATCGCCGGTTGGTCTGTTATCTGTATAAAGTTGTCAAAAAGTTGTCAAAACCGCGCGATACCCCTAAAAAATAACGCCGGATGCAAAGGCATCCGGCGCTACGTTGTTGACTCGCGAACCGCCTCAGCTTACGGCTGGGTCTTATCCTGCTTTTCGCGAACTTCACGGTACCAGCGCGGGTGATGTTTCTTCGCCCATGAGCGGGTGACCCAGCCTTCCACCATTGCCGTAATGGTGCCTTTTACCCACAGCGCGGCGTAAATATGCACCATGATAACCACAATCAGCGCGACGGCGGCAAATGAATGCAGCATTAACGCGAAGCGGATCACCGGAATGGAGAACGCTGGCGCAAAGTACGGACGCCAGATGATCACACCGCTCACCAGCAGCAGCACCAGGAAGATAATCGCCGCCCAGAACACGCATTTCTGACCGAAGTTATACCGTCCGGTGTCGCCCACCTCTTCATTGACGACAATCTTGCGGATGTTCTTCGCCCAGAAGATGTCGTCCCGGTTGATCAGGTTGTGGTGCCAGTAACGGAAGAACATGATGATGAACGAGGCAAACATGATGACGCCCACGAACGGGTGCAGAATACGCGCCAGTTGCGGTGTCCCCATGATTTGCATCAGCCAGTTAAAGGACGGGAAGAAGAAGCCCAGTCCGCTCACCGCCGCCAGCACGAAGCAGAAAGCGGTGACCCAGTGGTTGATGCGTTCCGGCGCCGTGTAGCGCACGATGGTGTCACGTTTTTTCATTTGCGCACCTCATCATCTTTCTCTTCATGCAGGTTGTCTTCTTCGTCATCCGCACGGTTCGGACCGACACCGACGTAGTGGAAGATGCTGGCCGCAAAGGTCGCGGCAAAGCCGACCGCTGCAAGAGGCTTCCAGATCCCTTTCCAGAATTTCACGGTGGCGCTGATTTCCGGGTTCTCCGGCAGACCGTGATACAGATTCGGTTTGTCGGCATGGTGCAGCACATACATCACGTGCGTTCCACCCACGCCCGCCGGATCGTAAAGGCCTGCATTGTCGTAGCCACGGGTTTTCAGCTCCGCCACGCGCTCGCCTGCCAGTGTTTTCATATCCTCTTTGGAACCAAAGTGGATAGCACCCGTTGGGCAGGTTTTCACGCAGGCCGGTTCCTGGCCGACGTTCACGCGGTCAACGCACAACGTACATTTGTAGACGCGGTTGTCTTCCGGGTTCAGTCGCGGCACGTCGAACGGGCAACCGGCGATGCAGTAACCGCAGCCGATGCACTGCTCAGACTGGAAGTCGACAATTCCGTTGGCATACTGAATGATCGCCCCTTCAGCCGGACACGCCTTCAGGCAGCCCGGATCGGCACAGTGCATACAGCCATCCTTGCGGATCAGCCATTCCAGTTTGTCGTTCTGCTCCACTTCCGAGAAGCGCATCACCGTCCAGGATTTGGCGGTCAAATCCGCCGGGTTGTCATACACCCCGACGTTGCTACCGATTTCATCACGGATGTCGTTCCACTCTGAACAGGCCACCTGACAGGCTTTACAGCCGATGCAGGTGGTGACGTCGATGAGCTTCGCCACCTCTTCCTGATGGTCCCGCGCACGCGGCGCGGGGGTGAAACCGTTAGTCGCGGAACGACGGATAATGTCTTGCGATTGATAAGCCATAAGTCGTCTCCGTTAGACCTTTTCCACGTTCACCAGGAAGGACTTAAATTCTGGCGTTTGTGAGTTTGCATCGCCCACCGACGGCGTCAGGGTGTTCGCAATAAACCCTTTCTTCGCCACGCCTTCATAGCCCCAGTGAATGGGAATACCGATAGTATCGATATCCTTACCGTCTGCCTTCAGCGTGCGAATACGCTTGGTCACCACTGCTTTGGCTTTGATATAGCCGCGGTTAGAGGAGACTTTAACGGTATCGCCATGCGCGATGCCGAGCTTGTTCGCCAGCGTTTCGCCTATCTCCACAAACTGTTCCGGCTGTGCGATGGCGTTGAGCAGCGCATGCTTGGTCCAGTAGTGGAAGTGCTCGGTCAGACGATACGTGGTCCCGACGTACGGGAACTTATCGGCTTTACCCAGCGCTTCGGCGTCGCCCTTAAAGATACGGGCGGCAGGGTTAGAGATAACGTTCGGATGCAGCGGGTTGGTCCCCAGCGGCGTTTCAAACGGTTCGTAGTGTTCCGGGAACGGCCCTTCCGCCATCTTGTCGAGCGCAAACAGGCGACCCATCCCTTCCGGCTGCATGATGAACGGTCCAACATCGCTGCCGGGTGCGGCGGCGCTGTAGTCCGGAATGTCCATCCCGCCCCACTTCGCACCGTCCCATTTCAGGATTTGGCGCTTCGGATCCCACGGGTTGCCCTGCGGGTCAGCGGAAGCACGGTTGTACAGGATGCGGCGGTTCAGCGGCCACGCCCATGCCCAGCCCAGCGTATTGCCGAGACCGGATGGATCGGCGTTATCGCGACGCGCCATCTGGTTGCCTTCCGGCGTCCAGCTACCGGCGAAAATCCAGCAGCCGCTGGAAGTCGTGCCGTCGTCACGCAGTTGGGCAAACGAGCTGAGCTGTTGGCCTTTTTTCACGATCACTGCGCCCGTTGCCGGGTCGATGAGATCGGCCAATGCTTTGCCGTTGCTCTCCATCGCCACTTCTTCCGATGCCGGTTCATGTGGGGTGGAGTAGTTCCAGGTCATGCTCAGCACCTGTTCCGGGTTGGCACCGCTCTGTTCGGCATACATCTTACGCAGGCGCAGGAAGATACCGGCCAGGATTTCACCGTCAGTCACCGCGATCCCCGGGGCGTCTGCGCCTTTCCAGTGCCACTGTAGCCAACGACCGGAGTTGACGATTGAACCGTTCTCTTCGGCGAAGCAGGTGGATGGCAGACGGAACACTTCGGTCTGGATTTTCGACGGATCCACATCGTTCGACTCACCGTGGTTTTGCCAGAAGGTGGAGGTCTCCGTGTTAAGCGGATCGATAGTCACCAGGAACTTCAGTTTAGACAGTGACGCAATCGTCTTGTTTTTGTTCGGGAATGACGCGACCGGGTTGAAGCCCTGGCAGATGTAGCCATTGACCTTACCCTCTTTCATCATCTCGAAGTATTGCAGTACGTCGTACCCTTTGTCCCACTTCGGCAGCCAGTCAAAGCCCCAGTTATTTTCCGCGGTCGCTTTATCGCCATAGAAGGCTTTCATCAACGAGACGAAGAATTTCGGGTAGTTGCCCCAGTAGTTGACCTGGTCTTTCAACAGCGGTTTCGGCGTGTTGGCGGTCAGATACGTTTGCAGGTCGGTCTGCTTCTCATTCGGCAGCGTCAGGTAGCCCGGCAGGCTTTGTGACAGCAGGCCTAAGTCCGTCAGCCCCTGAATGTTGGAGTGACCGCGCAGGGCGTTAACGCCGCCGCCTGCCATCCCCATGTTGCCGAGCAGCAACTGGATCATCGCCATGGTACGGATGTTCTGCGAACCAATGGAGTGCTGCGTCCAGCCCAGTGCATACAGGAACGACGCGGTTTTGTCTTTCGCGCTGGTCTCTGCAATGTACTCGCACACTTTCAGGAAATCGGCTTTTGGCGTACCGCAGATGTTTTCCACCACGTCCGGCGTATAGCGGGAAACGTGCTGTTTCAGCAGGTTCCAGACGCAGCGCGGGTGTTGCAGGGTGGTATCGCGTTTCGCAAAGCCGTTTTCGTCCAGCTCATAGTTCCAGCTGGTTTTGTCGTACTTGCGTGCATCCGCGTCATAGCCAGTAAACAGGCCATCGTCGAAGCCAAAATCTTCACGCACGATCAGGCTGGCGTTGGTGTAGGCTTCGGTATATTCGCGGTTATATTTTTCGTTAGTCAGCAGGTACAGAATGACGCCTGACAGGAAGGCAATGTCAGTACCAGAACGAATAGGCGTGTAGAAATCGGCTACCGACGCCGTACGCGTAAAGCGAGGATCGATCACAATCAGCTTCGCGCCGTTATGAATTTTCGCTTCCATCGCCCAACGGAATCCTACCGGGTGCGCTTCAGCGGCGTTACCGCCCATCACCACGATGAGGTTGGCGTTCTTGATGTCGACCCAGTGGTTGGTCATCGCACCGCGACCAAATGTTGGAGCAAGACTTGCTACCGTTGGTCCGTGTCAGACACGCGCCTGGTTGTCGACCGCGAGCATACCGAGCGCGCGGGTAAATTTTTGTGTTAAAAAGCCGGTTTCGTTACTGGACGCGGACGCACACAGCATCCCGGTAGAAAGCCAGCGGTTAACGGTAACGCCATCGGCGTTTTGCGCAATGTAGTTAGCATCGCGGTCTTCTTTCATCAGCTTAGCGATGCGGTCGAATGCCTCATCCCAGCTGATCTGCTGCCATTTATCCGAGCCTGGCGCGCGGTATTCCGGGAATTTCAGGCGGCTTTCGGAGTGGATGAAGTCCACCAGACCGGCCCCTTTCGGGCAGAGCGCGCCACGGTTGACCGGATGGTCCGGGTCACCTTCGATATGGAAGATAGATGCTTTGGCGTTTTTTGCACCGTCGCCGAGGCTGTACATCAACAGCCCACAACCAACGGAACAGTAAGTGCAGGTATTACGGGTTTCGCGGGTGCGCAGCAGTTTATATTGCCGTGTTTCCGCGAGCGCTACGCCGGGCGCAAAGCCCAGTGCTGCCGCCGTGGTGCCTGCCATACCGCCAGCGCAGATCTTAAAGAACTGCCTTCTGCTGACCTGCATGGTTTGCTCCTTTTTCGACATTGTCACATCCCTTTCACATTCATGTTGGTGAGCGCTCAGGGTGTGGTTGTTATTTTTCTTTGCGGACGGGACCGCAAAGGTCCAGAATTGGGTCAATTCCCTCCATCCAGGAGGGGCTTGTGACAGAATACCACAATGTTGGTATGTGTGTTCTTATACGGTTAAAAGAAAGTGAATAAGATACATCCAGAAGAAGTTAAAAATGTGATAAATGTCACGAGTTCCCGACAGGTTAACCTTTGGAAACGTGAGGATTTGCAACACCCTCAGCCGGATGAGGTAGCCGAAGAGGTGCCCGTTGCGCTGGTCTATAACGGCATTTCTCATGTTGTGATGATGGCTTCGCCGAAGGATCTGGAACATTTTGCGGTCGGTTTTTCCCTCTCCGAGGGGATTATTGACAGCCCGCGCGAGATCTATGGCATGGATGTGGTTCCCTCCTGTAACGGTCTTGAAGTCCAGATCGAACTTTCCAGTCGTCGTTTTATGGGGTTGAAAGAGCGTCGTCGCGCGCTGGCCGGACGCACCGGCTGTGGCGTATGCGGCGTTGAGCAGCTTAGTGATATCGGTAAACCCGTACAGCCACTGCCGTTCACCCAGACCTTTCATCTCGCCAGGCTTGACCACGCGTTAAGGCATCTGAAGGATTTTCAACCCGTGGGACAGCTCACCGGCTGTACGCATGCTGCGGCGTGGGTGATGCCATCAGGCGAACTGGCGGGCGGACATGAAGATGTCGGTCGACATGTTGCGCTGGATAAACTGCTGGGACGACGTGCCGCAGAAGGGGAACGCTGGCTGCCGGGCGCGGCGCTGGTCTCCAGTCGCGCCAGCTATGAGATGGTGCAGAAGTCCGCAATGTGCGGCGTCGAGATCCTGTTCGCCGTTTCCGCCGCCACCACGCTCGCCATTGAAGTTGCCGAGCGCTGTAATCTGACGCTGGTGGGGTTCTGTAAGCCGGGCAAGGCAACCATTTATACGCATCCACAGCGTTTAATCGCTGAATGATTTATGTTCAGTTAATTTGAATGATATAAGCAAATCCTTCCGCTTTTAGTTGTCTGAGTAACGGCCTATTATTTATCACATCAAGGCACGGTGCCTTACTCAAACAACTAACTTGAAGGGTTTATATCATGAAAAGCATCAAAACTTTTGTCGCAATTATCGCTCTCGCTACCTCTTTCGGCTCTTTCGCTGCCCAGTCCGTGACCGCTACCGGTTCTACTCTGGAAAGCGCTGAAGCAAAAATCGCTGCGCAGGCTGAACAAGCCGGTGCAAGTTCCTACAAAATCACACAGGCTTACACCGGTAACCGCGTGCACATGACGGCGGAACTGACTAAATAAATCGCAAGTTACTGTCGAAAGAGCGCCCCAGAGGCGCTTTTTTCGTTTCTGCGTTTACTGTTTTAGTAGTCCAATAAATGACTTATATCCCTTTAACCCGCAAATGGTTTCAGCAGGATGACTGCATAGCACGCTGGCCAGATAGCTGAAGATTTTTAGTTCATGACGCGCATCGGCGGCGGCGCAGGCGATCAGCACATGGTTCACGGGGTCATTATTGACCAGAACAGCGTGTTCGAGGGTAATAAAGAATCCGCGAAAACGGCGCTTTTGTTCGCTCCAGCAATGGGGGATTGCCAGATGATTGACTATCAGGTTTTCACCTTCGCCTTCTCGAGCGCAGATACGTTGCGCCTCATCGTCGGTAATCTGGTCTTGTGCCACAAGTCGGGTACAAATCTGGCGGATGATGTTGAGCCAGCCTTCGTCGGGGGTATTGGCATAGTGGAAACTGCCTGATTCAGAAAAGAAACGTTCCGGCTGCTGGCAAATAAACGCGGTGGCGAGAAAGCTTTTGATTTGTTCAGTGCCAGCGGAAGAAATGATGTTTTTGATGGTCAGGACATTTTTTAATGAATCATCCAGAAGGTAATGGCTGTTATTAACGATCAGCAGCGGTTCCACCTCCTGACATATTGAGATCACATCACCGGGAGTTCGCGCAATGATGACCCGGCAATTCAATACGTCACGCTCAATAGCCTGCTGGTTAATGGTGGCAATGGCGTTTTGATCGGATAACAAAATGATGGGCTGACGTTCATTTTGATGCCGCTCCAGCGCACAGGCAAAGTAGAGCCCAATCAGATCGCTGTCGAATAACGGGATAGCCAATTGCTCACGCAGCAGCGCAATGAAACGCAGGCTCATGTCGAACGCGGCGGGCCAGGCGGCTTTCAGGTTATTCATGCTGCTCTGGCGATGTTCCGGAACCCAGATCGGGGCCGAAACGCATCTGCGCAGGTGACCGGTAATATTATCAACCAGTTGCGTATCAATGATGTTCAACGCGGCAACGCCGGGCACACGTTGCAGCAAAGAAACCACCGTTTCGGCAGATATGGTCATTGCCTGTTGTTGCTGTGTTTCCAGCAGTCCGAACAGCGTGTTGAACGCGTTCTCGCCGAGATAGATCCCGCTCTGCTCCACGATATTTTTTAGCAACGTATGCCGACATTCCGGCCATGTGCGGGTGAGCTGATTACGTAGCGCATAGACCGCCAGTACCAGACTCGCAAGATATTCTCCCGACATCAGCGCAAACGCATCAAGACGTTCGCAGGCGGCGTTGAGTCGTTCCACATTGTCTCGCGTCACGCCAGGGAGCGGAATTAACAGCGGATCTTTTTTGAGTAGGTTCGCCAACAGAACAACGCGTTTTTCTTCAGGCTCATCAATAAAATGGCCAACGCCCGGGCGACTGGAAAGGCAAAATGCACGTTCATAGCGCTGCTTCAGACGCGACAGACGATCGGCAACCCAGGTTTCCGGCAGGTTAAGCGCAGCCGCTAACTGTACGCGGGGAGTAAAAGGATTCAACAGCAGGAGCGCCAGCAACCGGTCATCATTATCATGGCGTTGCAGAAGCTGGAAAAAGCTGCGCCTGTCGATGATCTCCAGTTGATAGCTTGCGTTACCGCCAGGCTGAATGCGGGCCTTACCGCTGAGCGTAAAGTTGATGTAATCAATATCGCGCAGGATGGTTCTGCCCGAAACGCCAGTTTGCCGCGCCAGCGCGTTTAGCGAGCAGGGCTGTTGTTCAAGAAGGTCGACGAGCGTTAACTGGCGTTCACTGAGCATCAGTTCACCTGACGAAAATCGGTAAATGCGTTGACCTTATCCGCGGTCAACGACGTCAGCAGTTCGCGCACCAGCGTAAACAGGGCGTCATAGTCCTTCGCGGAAATCATGCCGCTGTTAGCGTGAAGGTAACGGGTAGGCAAACAGAGCGCCGCGACCGGGCGACCTCCGCCCATCACGTTATAGCGCCCGCCGTCCGTTGCCCCGGTTTTCATGGTGCAAAACTGCACCGGAACAGCGCTACCTTCCGCACACGCTTTTAACGCAGCGACCAGTTGCTGATTGGGGAAGTAACGTTTATCAAACAGCATCAGGCCTGGCCCTGCGCCCAGTTTCAAGGGGTATTTAATGTTGTCGATGCCGGGCACATCGCCTGCGACTGCCGTATCCAGCACGATAACCAGATCAGGTTTGATATGTTCTGCTGAGGTTTGCGCCCCGCGCAGTCCAACTTCTTCTTCCACGCTGCCGACGCCGTAAAGCGTAATGTCGGGGTTATTCACCGTCTGTAACAGTTCTGTCATTAGCGCACAGCCGACGCGGTTATCCAGCGCTTTACCAACGATTTTGTCGTCACCCCAGCGGGCAAAGTTCGCTTCCGGGCTAATGAAATCACCCATGGCGATGCCGCGTTTTTCCACCTCTTCGCGGCTGCTCGCGCCAATATCGATAAACATCTCGTCAAAGGTCAGCGGCTGCTGCTTTTGCTTTTCCGTTAGCGCATGCGGCGCGACGGAACCGATGATTCCGGGGATTTTAACGCCCTTGCGCGTGCGAACGGCGACCCGATGGTTGAGCATTGACTGATTCCACCAACCGCCGATGGTGGTGAAACGCAGAAAACCATTATCGTCGATATGCGTGACCATAAAGCCAACTTCATCCATATGGCCCACCACCGCCACCTTTGGCCCGCAGTTGCCTTTGCGGGCGACAAAACTGCCGAGACCGTCAAAGGTTATTTCATCTACGTCGTGCTCCAGCGTGTTGATGAGGATATTGCGCACTTCTTGCTCATCGCCGCTGACGGCACTGGCCTCGCATAACTGCTGAAGTAACTCAATGTTCATGTGCAAGCTCCTGCTGCGCGGCTTTACGTCTGAGCCACAATCCTTTCAGGATGATGATTAACGAAATGTTCAGCGCCAGACCGATTGCCAGCACCAGATAAAAGGAACCGACCGGTGACATCAGGCCGATCAGAGGATCAAAGATACCTAATCCCGGCGCGAGGCGTTTGATTCCGAAGGCGATCACCAGCATACCGGTAATGCCGCCGGAGAGCGTATTCGCGGTAATCATCGGCAGCGGTGCGGCCAACGCGTAGGGAATCGCCGGTTCGGTAGCGACGGTGGCGCCGACCACAATCGCGCTGCTGGCGGCCGCCTTTTCTTGTTGAGTAAACAGTTTTGGCGTCAGGTAGGTGGCAATACCCGCCGCGACGGGCGGCATCAATGCGACTACGCCGACAATGGCGTACCAGTCATAGATATGTTTTTCCAGTAGCGAGAAGCAGAAGAACCATGCGGTTTTGTTGATTGGCCCTCCCATATCAAATGCCAGCATCGCCCCAACGAGGAAGGCTGCGCCTAACTTCATTGACGGTGGAATGGTATTCAGGAAGTGCAGCAGGCCACCCATGATATCTGACATCACCGGGCCGATGACGTAATACGTTAATACGCCAAACACCAGCAGAGTGACAAACGGGATCAGCATTGAGCCAAGTAGCGGCTGGAGCGCTTTGCCGAGTCGCACTTTACGAAACCACAGCACGAAATAACCGATCGCCAATCCCAGGACCACCGCACCGAGAAATCCCGCGCCGGACTGAGTGCCGAGCAGACCTTTATCGTTAGCCAGATAGCAAACCAGAAACGCCGGAGCGAAGGCGGGTTTATCGGCAATCGACCACGCGATATACGCCCCCATAATCGGGATCATAAAGGTGAAACCCAGATAGCCGATGGATTCGATAATCCAGGTAAATGACGGCGATCCTTTCGACATATCGGTATAGGGCAAGCCAAACTGTACCAGCATATTGGCGATAGCGACCAGGATACCGCCGCCGATAACAAACGGCAGGGCAGCGGAAACACCGGCCATCAGATGGCTCATTACGCTGCCCTGTTGGACATCTTGTTTACCGAGCTTCACGCCGCTATCGGCGGCAAAAAGCTGCGAATGAGACGGTAACTGCGTGAAAATCTGGTCGATGTTTTTCAGTGCCTGAGAAATGGCGATCTCATAGACTTTTTTCCCGGCGAAACGCGCCCTGTCTTCACCGCTTAAGCCTCGCCCGGTGGCTAAAATGACGTAATCAGCCGCGGCAATTTCATCCTGAGTCAGGCGGTTTTCGACGCCGCTTGCCCCCTGGGTTTCGACTTTAATGGTGTGACCGAGCGAACGCGCTTTTTGTTCCAGCGCTTCCGCGACCATGTAGGTGTGAGCAATGCCCGCAGGACAGTTGGTGATTGCCACTAAACGTAAGGATGACTCCATAGCCGCTTCCTTATGAGGTTAAGGTCTGATTTAACAGGGCAAGCACCTGACTGGCGTCACCCTGTTTCAGTTGATTGATGAAATCCTGATGGATAATTTTGCGGCATAGCGTGCCGATGATTTTGACCTGGTCCTCTTCACCGGTTTGTGGCACGCCGAGGCAGATCCAACAGTTGACGCCTTCGCCATCGCTGGCCTTCCAGTCAATACTCTGGGTTTTACGGGCAAACAGAACAAAGGGTTGCTTCACGCAGACGCTTTTTCCGTGAGGAACGGCGATGCCTGAGCCGAATCCGGTGGAATGCAGTTTTTCCCGCATCAGTAGCGTTTGCAGAAATAACGGGCGATCGGTGATATAGCCATTCTTAAACGCTATTTCCGCGAGCTGTTTGAGTATGGAATAAGGAGTATTACCCTGAATATTCAGATCAATACAGTTTTCGTTGAGTTCCGACATAGAGTGACTCCGTTAAAATCATTTTTATGATTTTAACGATGAACAGACGATGAGATGAGCGGCAATATGTCGGCGGGCAATGACATAATTCGCGCTAAGCATGAGCAGCCTTTGTGCGCAAGCCCACATTTTGACGCCTCACACCGGGAAAAATAGAGGCGTTGTGGACCTCTTCATCGTAAAAAAAAGCGATAGCTATCACATTTTTCTCTTTTTATAAAAACGATATAACCCGTTGCCGAGGGAGTCTTACTGTCGGTTTTTTCATGTTGAATTAACTCAATGATAAGTAAGGGAATTGAAAAATAATCTTTGGATTAAATTCAATTTATAAATGAGATATGCATCACAAAAAACAGCTTTATAATGAGCCTGTCAATATTAGGTGATTACGAATTTATCGGCATTATGTGATCTTCGTTGCAAATATCAGGCTTGAAGTCAGGGAAAAATGTTTCCACGGACGCTTCGGAGGAAACGCAATGAAAATGGGTATTGTCATTAGTGGTGGAGACGTTTCTGGAATAAATAATTTCATATTCCAGGTCGCCAGACTCGCGGATGCAAAAATTACGTTATTCAATGGTGGTATCCCCGGTTTACTGGAGAAAAATCACCATGACGTGACATGGCGAGATTTGGTTGATTTTTCTATCGCGGCGATACCTGTCATTACCTCAGGAAGAACCACCCGGAAGTTGCAGCGTAGCGAGTATGAAACGATCGCCAGAAAACTCAAGTCGTTGCACATTGATGTGCTGATTATGGCGGGCGGCGACGGCAGTTTACAGTTTCTCAATACCCTGAGCGAGTTTGATATTAATTGTTTTGGCGTAGGGATGACTATCGATAATGATGTTTATGGCAGCCATTATACGATTGGTTTTTCGACCGCCTGCGAACAGATTATTAAGGAGGTTTCGCGTTTAAGAAATACGGGCAGAGCGCTACCCGGTCGCGTGTTTATGGTGGAATTGTTGGGCGGATATTGTGGCGAATTAACACTGCAATCAGCCATTAAATGCAATGCGGATATTGCCCTGATCCCGGAATCCCAGATGCCGCTTGAAACCTTAGCGCAGCGGGTGAAGCAGAAACTGTCTGTCCAGAACAGCGTGATTATTCTGTGCTCCGAAGGCTACACCCGAGAATATTCTCCCGGCTTTCAGGGAGCGATTGACACAATGATTAAGCAACTCGAACCGCGTATTGGCGAGCGAATTCGTAAAACGATAGTCGGTTACGGTTTACGTAATGGCGATCCGACCTGTGAAGAAATTTATCAGGGCACCATTATGGCGAGCGAAGTGGTTCGGTGCATCCTGTCAGGGATGAAAAATAAAGCGATTATTATAAATCAAAGCAATAAACCTATTCCGATTGATCTCGTAAGTATGAAAAAACGTCTGGTTGATACAGAAGGACATCATTACAAACTTGCCAAACAACTCAATATTATTTGAGGAGACCTTACATGCTTAAAATTCTTTGCGTATGTGGCTGCGGCCTCGGTTCAAGTTTTGCTATTGAAATGACGGCGAAAGCGGTTTTAAAGAAACTGGAAATTCCTGCTCATATCGAACATACCACGGTATCCGAAGCAGGGGCATTTAAATCCGACATGATCCTGACGCAAAAAACCTTTGCTGACATCTTAACGGCTGACGCCAGCGAAGAAGAAATTAAACGGGTCGTGGTACTGAATAAGCTCACAGACAAAGACGAAATTGAAGCCAAGATCGTCGCGTTTTTAAAAGAGCGGAATCTGAAGGTAGCCCATTATGAATAGCTTCGTTGAATTCATCGTTAAAGATTTGCTCGGTCAGGCGTCGATATTAATCGCGTTTATTGCGATGCTCGGGCTTATCCTGCAAAAGAAATCGCCGGGAAAAACCGCAGAAGGCACGTTTAAAACGTTGCTCGGTTTTTTAATCATGATGGCCGGGATCAACATTATTGTCGCCACACTGACCTTCCTGAACGATATTTTTACTCAGGGATTTGGCATGAAGGGCTACATTACCGATGTGGCCGCCATTGCCGGATTAGCCAACCGCGAGCTGGGCTCGGAAGTAGCGTTAACCCTGATGGTGATTTTTGCCGTTAACATCATCATCGCGCGTCTGACGCCGCTGAAATACATCTTCCTGACCGGACAGGCGTTATTGTGGATGGCGACCATTGGCGCGGTCATTGGTTATAAATCGGGTCTGACCGGACTGCCGCTGATTCTGACCGGCGGTATTTTTGGCGGCATCATGGCGGTTCTGATGCCTGCGCTGGCGCAACCGGTGGTCAGACGTATCACCGGCTCGGATGATGTGGCGCTGGGACACTTTTGCACCATTGGCTACCTGGTACAGGCGGCGGTGGCTAAAGTGGTGGGCAAAGGGTCTCGCTCCACGGAAGACCTCGAATTACCTGATAACTTCAAGTTCTTGCAGGATACTTACCTTGCAATGGCGGTCGTGATGGTACCGATGTACCTCATTCCGGCGCTGGCGGCGGGTCCGGAATATATTGCCCAGTTCTCCGGCGGCGTTAACTACCTGATGTATGCCTTTATGCAGTCCATTCAGTTTGTGGCCGGTGTCTTCGTGCTTTACAGCGGCGTGCGTTTATTGCTCAACGAACTGGTTCCGGCGTTTCGCGGTATCGCCATGCGTATCGTCCCGGATGCCAAGCCGGCGCTGGATTGCCCGGTTCTGTTCCCTTATGCGCCCAACGCGGTGATTGTTGGATTCCTGGCGACAACCGTTGGTTCCATCATCGGCATGCTGGTGTTCCCGATGTTTGGTCTGGCGATGATTCTGCCGGGTCTGCTGACCAACTTCTTTGCTGGCGGGACGGCGGGGGTCTTTGGCAATGCGCTGGGCGGTCGTCGCGGGGCGATGATCGGCGGCGTGGTTCACGGTCTGTTCATCACCTTCTTGCCTGCGATTCTGGTGCCGATGCTGGAAACCTACGGTTTCACCGGCGTCACATTCAGCGATTCAGACGTCATCAGCTCTGGTCTCGTCCTGGGCCACGCCTTCCAGAATAACTGGCTCTTTGTTGCATTGTTCATTGTTTTTGTTGCCGCACTGGCATGGTTCGTAAACGGTAAATCCACTAAGCCAAAAGGGGAAAATGTTCATGAGTCTGTATAACTTCAACGAGATCCTTAAAATCGGCCAGGAAAGAAATTTCAAAGCGATTGGATCTTTTAATCTGCACTGTATTGAAATGCTGCCCGCGTTTTTTAAAGCGGCGCAAAAAACGAATAGCCCGTTAATGATTCAGATTTCAACCGGGACGGCAGAATATCTGGGCTATCGCCTGTTAGTGGATGCGGTACGTTCGCTGGCGGAGAGCGAGGATGTCCCGACCTGCCTGCATCTGGATCACTGTTCTGATATCAGCGCCATTGAGACGGCGATGAACGCCGGATTCTCCTCGGTCATGTATGACGGTTCGCACCTGGGGCTGGAAGAGAATATCGGTAATACCCGCATCGTGGTGGAGATGGCGCGGCCACGAAATATTACGGTAGAAGGCGAGCTCGGGGCTATTGGCGGCTCAGAAGATGGTAAAGCGGTGGCGGCGGAAGATATCTGCTTTACGACGGTAGAAGATGCCAAACGCTTTGTTGATGAAACGCAGGTCGACATGCTGGCGGTGTCGGTGGGCACGGTGCACGGTCTGTATACCGGCAAGGCGCAGATTCAACATCAGCGGCTGAAAGAGATCAGCGCCGCGACCGCTGTTCCATTGGTATTACACGGTGGGACGGGGGTGAGCGATGACGATATGCGCCTGGCGGTCACCGAAGGCATTAATAAAGTGAATGTCGGCACGGAAATGAACGTGCAATGGGTCGACCAGTGTAAAAATACCTTTGAGAAAGGCAAGGTGAATGACAGCGTACGTAAGTTTTTAATTCCGGCAAACAATGCGGTAACCCAGGTATTAATGGAAAAGATCGCGTTATTTAAATAACTCCGTTATTAATAAATGATATTTTGTTGCCCTGTTGTCCATCAGGGCGGGGGATCGCTATGTTTGAATCTTTGAAATCGTTATGGAAAAAAGAAACACGCCCGCCGGAAGAATATGATGAGCAATCCCGTGTTCTGGCGGCAGAAATCGCCAGACTGGAAGGTGAACTGCAGGGCAACCCCGGTAATGGCGAAATACAGAAAGCATTAATGCTTACCTATAACCGGGCGCTGTCGGTTTATGCCAAAAGCCAAACGCACCGACAGGAAATTGATTCGCTTTTTGTACGTATAGATGCGTTACGTAATGTTATTCGCCGGAATATTTAGAGCCATATTCATTAAGCTCTTAGGGAGTCGTTATGACGATAAAAGAATTACTTATCGAGGCCGATGCCATTCAGGTTGGTGTAGCGGAAACGGACTGGCAGAAGGTGATTCAACTGGCGGCCAGTCCATTGGTTGCAAAAGGGTATATTTCAGCGGAATACGGTCAGGCGGTTATCGACAACACCCTCAGTCATGGGGCGTATTATGTGTTTGATGAAGGTGTCGCGATCCCCCATGCCCGTCCAGAGTGTGGGGTGAAGCGCAACTGTTTTAGCATGGTGCTACTGGATAAGCCCATTCAGTTTGCCGACAGTGAAGCCGCCGATATTGTCATTATGTTTGGCGCGCAGGACAGTAATGCGCATATCGAAGAGGGCATTCGCGCCATCATCGCGTTACTCGATAACGATGAACGCATGGCGAAGCTGCGGGCGGCAAGTTCCCGGGAAGAGGTGGTCGCGCTGCTATGAAACGACACCTCTCGCCAGACTGTAAAACAGTCATTTTAATCAACGGGATCCCCGCTTCAGGTAAGAGTACGATTACCCGTCAGCTCTCCGAAACATTCAGTCTGCCGCTGCTGACGATTGATGGGATCAAAGAGCCGTTTATGGCGCGCTTTACGGATATTGACCGGCCTTTCAACCGGCAGTTGGGCTGTGCGGCCTATGAAGTGATCTGGTCGATTATCGGTCACTCACCGGCGAGCGTCGTCTGGCTGGTGGACGCCTGGTTTGGTTTTCAGCCTCGCGAGACGTTGCAGCAGCTATTGCAGCAGGCGGGCGTTGAGAAGGTGGTTGAGGTGTGGAACCACATTACGCCCGAGTTGGCGGTGGCACGCTATGCCACCCGGTTACAGGCCCGTAAGCCGGGTCATCCTGGCGAGGAGTATCTGCCTGAACTGGCGCAACTGGCAGAACGCGCCGGTCCGATGCGGCTCGGGCCGGTATTAACAGTAGACCAGGCGCAAACGCTGGATATTGACTCCGTTATCGCCTGGATAGACGAACAGATAGCGAAAACCTGAACGACAAATTGTTGTTAACACGTGAAGGCGCCCGCGGGCGCTTTTTTAGTGTATCCCCGTCATCCGCAACAATGCCGTGACCACGGCAGCGGCGATAATCACCACAATCAATGGCATTTTTCGCCAGGCG
Organism: Citrobacter amalonaticus Y19; assembly: GCF_000981805.1. Classification (NCBI taxonomy): domain Bacteria; kingdom Pseudomonadati; phylum Pseudomonadota; class Gammaproteobacteria; order Enterobacterales; family Enterobacteriaceae; genus Citrobacter; species Citrobacter amalonaticus. Next base: position 4,584,223 of record NZ_CP011132.1, read on the forward strand.
AGGAAGACCGCGAAGGCGACGCCGAGGACGCGCGCCATGCCGGCAAAGTGCTCGCCTTCATAAAAGGTGGTCGCCAGCGCGACGGAAAACAGCAACACGGTAGCCGCGTCGGAAAGTAATGCCTGAGAGCGCTCAGAGAGTGCCAGTCGGCTGCCGAGTTTGGCGCCGCCGAGGCGCATTAAATAGGTTCCCACCGATAAAATGGCGATGCCGACGATGAACAGCGTCATGTTGCCCATTATTTCTTCCTCGTCAGTAAACCCAGCAGGGAGAGCAGAACCGGCAGTCCGACCGGCGCAAAGGGAACGGCGGCGAGCGACACGACGGCACCGCTCAGTCCACGAATCAGCGTGGTGCGGTTTTTAAACGCCGGGACGACGAGCGCCAGCAGAATGGCCGGGAACACGGCGTCCAGCCCGATGGTTTCCGGGGCGGGCAACAGTTGCCCCACCACCGTACCCAGCAGGGTTCCCAGCGGCCACAGAATGGCGACGCCAAGGCCGCACAGCCAGTAGGCGGCTTTGCGCTGCTCCGGGGTTTTCTGCGACAGGCCGAACACCACGCTTTCATCGTTCATAATATGACAGCCGAAAAAGCTCGCCGCGCGGGTGCCGACCAGGTCGCGTACCGTCACGCCAAACGGGACATGACGGGCGTTAACCAGTAAGCCAGCAGCGGCAGCGGCGATCGGATTGCCGCCGCTGGCGACAATGCCAATAAACATAAATTCGGACGCACCTGCCAGTACGCAAATAGAAAGTACAAACGGCACCCAGACCGGGAAGCCGTAAGCCATCGCCAGTGAACCGTAGGACATCCCTACCACGCCCACGGCAAGGCAGACCAGAAATATTGCTTTTATTGTGTCTGCCTTCAGACAGGAGAAGAAGCGCGTCATGATTTAGCCATATCGAACGAATTTCCATTATAATGAACGCAACACAGGTGTTTGACAAGATGAACGATTCGTTCGATATAAAAAACATGGAGTCGTGTATGACACAACCCATCAGCGTGATTGCTAAAAGTCTGGTTCGCGAACGTCAGCGGACGGGGCTGTCTCTGGCAGAAATCGCCCGACGGGCGGGGATTGCCAAGTCGACGCTTTCCCAACTGGAAGCGGGGAATGGTAATCCTAGCCTGGAAACGCTCTGGTCGCTCTGTGTGGCGCTGGATATTCCCTTTGCACGGCTACTGGAGCCGCAGGCGCAAAAAACGCAGGTGATCCGTTGCGGTGAGGGCACAAAAGTGGTGGCCGAACAGGCGCACTATCAGGCGATTTTACTGGCCGCCTGCCCGCCAGGCGCACGGCGCGATATCTATCTGCTGTTGACCCAACCCGGAGCCGACCGTATTTCCCAGCCACATCCGTCGGGATCGATCGAACATATTATTGTGACGAAGGGAAAAGCGCTGGTCGGACTGACAGAAGCGCCAGAAGTGTTGGGCGAGGGCGACTATATTTGTTATCCCGCCGATCAGGAGCATATCTTTAAAGCGCTGGAAGCGGATACCCAGGCGATTCTGGTTGCCGAGCAGAGTTTAGCGAACCTGGAGTTTCACCGTTATGGTATGCAAAAGGCGCCGTCGAATGATTACTTTTAATTATTTTTTCTCTTAATTCATATTTAATTTTTTTATGATATTTCGTTTATTTTAGCCCTTTTGTTATATTCCTCACGAACTTAAAGCTTTCTGCGTTTACACAAAGAAAGCTGCATGTTAGTAATTATTGGCCTGTAGCGCGGTAACCATTGATTATTCTTTTTATCAATTGTTGATGCGACCAAATATAAAAATAATACATATTATTTCGTTATTCATTCTGCGTATTTCTAATAGAAATACGCTGTTCATTATTTATTTCAAAGAGCGTGAATAAATGAAGAAATCGACGCTGGCTTTAGTAATAGGTCTATTATTAGTCGCTAATAATAGTGTTGCTAAAACGCAAAAAATGACACTGGAACAACGACTCGAACTACTGGAAGCGCGACTGGAAGCGGCAGAAAATCGGGCAGCGAAAGCGGAAAATCAGGTTCAGCAATTACAGGTTCAGCAGGCAACCGAAATCCGTGAAATTAAAGCGGCTCAGGGCAACACGCCCGTAAACGGTCAGGCCACTTCGGAGGAGACGAAAAAGAATGCCGCATCACCGAATCTGCTGCTGTCCGGTTATGGCGATCTGAAAATCTATGGTGATGTGGAATTCAACATGGATGCGGAAAGTAATCATGGCCTGCTGGCAATGACCAATGCCAATGTTAATAGCGATCCGACCAACGAACAGTGGAATATTAATGGCCGAATTTTGTTGGGATTTGACGGCACGCGTAAGCTGGATAATGGTTATTACGCCGGATTCTCCGCTCAACCGTTGGGTGACATGAAGGGCATGGTGAATATTGATGATGCCGTCTTCTTCTTTGGTAAAGAGAATGACTGGAAGGTGAAGGTCGGACGCTTCGAAGCGTATGATATGTTCCCTCTCAATCAGGATACGTTTGTTGAGCACTCGGGGAATACTGCTAACGATCTGTATGACGACGGCAGCGGCTATATTTACATGATGAAAGAAGGTCGTGGTCGTTCTGATGCTGGCGGAAACTTCCTGGTCAGCAAACAGGTGGATAACTGGTACTTTGAGTTAAACACCCTGCTGGAAGACGGGACGTCGCTCTATAACGATGGCGATTTCCACGGTCGGGAAATGGATCAACAGAAAAACGTTGCCTATTTGCGTCCGGTTATTTCGTGGTCACAGGATGCGTTCTCTGTTGCTGCCGCGATGGAAGCGAACGTGGTCAATAATGCGTACGGTTACACCAACGCCAACGGTAAGTTTGTCGATCAGTCGGACCGTACCGGTTACGGTATGACGATGACGTGGAACGGTTTAAAGACCGATCCGGAAAACGGCATCGTGGTAAACCTGAATACCGCGTATCTTGATGCCAACAACGAAAAAGATTTTACTACCGGGGTGAACGCGCTGTGGAAACGTTTTGAGTTGGGCTATATCTACGCGCATAACAAGATTGATGACTTTGAAGGCGTGGTGTGTGATGACGGCTGCTGGATTAATAATGAAGGCACTTATGACATTCATACTATCCACGCGTCGTATCAATTCGCTAACGTGATGAATATGCAAAACTTCAATATCTACCTTGGTGCATATTACTCGATTCTGGATAGCGACGGGGATAACGTGAACGGTGACGATTCTGACAATCGTTACGGTGGGCGCGTCCGCTTTAAATATTATTTCTAAATGAAAGGGCCCGGTAGCGCTGATGCCTACCGGGCTCATCGGTTACTCCAGATAAAACACTTCTTTCAGCTCCGCGCTCACCGGGCTGTTATCCGGGTTCGCGGGCATGACGTCACGCATATGCTTCCACCAGCGCTGACAAACGTCAGTGCTGGCAACGGCATTCCAGCGTTCTTCGGATTCAATCTCGACGGTGGCGAACAGCAGATTGCGTTCTTTATCGAGATAAATCGCGTAATGATGCGCGCCGTGAGCCTTCAGTACTGCTTCCAGCTCCGGCCAAATGGGATTATGACGACGCTGATATTCCTCGTGCGCGTCGGCATTCACCTGCATCACGAACGCTTTGCGGATCATAACGCCTCCAGGTAAAGCTCGCGTACATCGTCACGGCTGGCGGTACGCGGGTTACACGGCGCGCAAGGGTCAGCCAGCGCTTTGTCCAGCCAGCCTTCGATATCCTCTTTGGTGACGCCGAGCTGGCTGAAACCTGCCGGAATACCGACGCGTTTACTCAGCGCGCGGATGGCGTTGATCGCTTCCTGACTCGCGGCTTCATCGCTCATACCACGGGTATCGACACCCATCGCCTGCGCGATGCGGGCAAAACGCGCCACTGCGTTCGGGCGGTTAAAGTTTTCGATAATCGGCAGCAGGATGGCGTTACAGACGCCGTGTGGCAGGTTATGCGTGGCACCCGGCTGGTGCGCCAGGGCATGAACCAGTCCCAGACCCGCGCTGTTAAACGCCATACCCGCCAGATACTGACCAAACGCCATCTGCTCGCGCGCTTCCAGGTTGTGACCATCATCGACCGCTTTCGGCAGCCACAGGTTGATCAGGCGAATGGCTTCCAGCGCATTGGCGTCGGTCAGCGGATGCGCGCCGACAGAAACATACGCTTCCACCGCGTGGGTCAGTGCATCCATACCGGTTGCCGCCGTCACGGAGGCGGGGATTTCCAGCATTACGCTGGCATCGTCCACGGCGATGTCCGGGATGATGTTCGGATCGATGATGACCTCTTTCACCTGGCGTCCGGAGTCGATGATCACCGCGTTGCTGGTCATCTCGGCGGCGGTTCCAGCGGTGGTGTTGATGGCAACCAGCGGCACGCCAGGTTTTTTCACTTTACCCACGCCGGAATAGGCGGTGGAGGGACCCGGATTGGCGGTGAGGATTTTCACGGCTTTGGCGGTATCGATCGGGCTGCCGCCGCCAAAGCCGATAATGTAATCACAGTTCGCGTTCTGATAGGCCGCGTAGCCTTTTTGTACCAGCGCTTCGGTCGGATTCGGGAATACCTCATCGAACAGGTGGTACGATATTTTGTGCTCATCCAGCGCTGCAAACAGGCTGTCGAGCAGGCCCAGCTTAACCAGTTGACCGTCGGTGACGATCAGCGCTTTACCCCATTGCTTATTTGCAACGAGGTTCACCATATCGCCAATCGCGCCCGCGCCGTGCAGACTGATTTTCGGAAGTGCCAGCATAAAACTCATGTTGTTTCTCCTTAAAGTGATGATATTTCCGGCGGCAAAACTCCATGTCGCCGGAGGGATTCAGATTCGTCGTCGTTGCAGAATTCGACGCGTCAGGATGGGCAGCGAGATAACCACAATCAGCATCGCGCCGATGATGATCGACATGACGATGCCCGGCACGTTGAGCAGACTCAGACCGAAGGTCACCAGTCCCATCAGGAATGCCGCGATAATGACGCCGGTCATACTGCCGGAACCGCCGAGAATATTGACGCCGCCCAGTACCGCCATCGTCACCACGGCCAACTCCCAACCCATCGCGATGGTGGGACGCGTACTGCCGAGCCTGGAGGTGAGCAAGACGGCGGCCAGTCCCGCCATCAGTCCGACCAGGGCGAATAAAATCAGGTTGTGGCGCTTGACGTTAATGCCGGAATACCACGCGCCCACCGGGTTATTGCCGATGGCGTAGGTGCGGCGTCCAAAATTTGTTTTGTGCAGCAGGAAGGTGAACGCTATCGCCAGCACGATAAACAGCGCGAACTCGAACGACAGCGCCCCCCAGACATAGCCCTGACCAAACCACGCAAAGCTCTGCGGCCAGGTGTTCAGCGCCTGATCGCCGAGCAAAATATAGGTTATGCCGCGATACAAGCTCATGGTGCCGATGGTGATCACGATGGACGAGAGGTTGAACCGCGTGACCAGGATACCGTTCAGCAGCCCGCACAAAAGTCCGGTTCCCAGTCCGACGCAGACCAGCAGGGGTGTATCCATTCCCGCCGCCGCGCAAAACCCCATGACTGTCGAACTGAGCGCCAGGGTTGAGGCCACCGAGAGATCGATCTCCCGGGCGATGATCAGCATCGCCATCGGCAGAACGATGATCGCTTTTTCGGTGAAGTTGAATGTTGCGTCGGAGAGATTCCAGATATTGAGGAAGTACGGCGAGGCCAGCGCATTGGCGATAAATACCGCCAGGGTGACGGCAAGCAGAAAGCCCTCCCAGCACAACAGGCGCTGCCAGACCGCGCGCGTAGCGGGGGCGCGTTCGATCGCTTCAGACGTCATCACTTTATTCATGAGTTCACCGCCTGTTTTTGCCGTACCAGCGCCGCGTTGCGCAGTATTAAACGGCCTTTCTGTTTGTTGCTGCGTTCGTTGAGCAGAACGGCAATCACGATCACCGCGCCTGAAATAGCCATCTGCCAGAAAGGTGAGATGCCAATGACGGGCAATGCGTTATTGATCACGCCAAGGAACAACGCGCCACACAGGCAGCCGAGCACGCGACCGATCCCTCCCATCGTACTGATACCCCCAATCACACAGGCTGCCACAACCTGTAACTCAAAACCGTTAGCTACATCGACATAGGCAACAGCGAATCGGGAAATCCACAGGTAGCCGCAGAAACCGGCGAGGGTACCCGACAGGCAGAAGCTGACGAACTGCATTTTCCCGGCGTTGATCCCGGTGTAATACGCCGCGGTGGCGTTACCGCCTGCGGTGTACAGCGCCCGCCCTGTGCGGCTGTAACGCAGGAAGTAGCTCACCACGATAACGGCGGCGATGGCGCACCAGCTCAGTACCGGCAGGCCAAGCAGGGCGAAACGGGGGAGGGCGAGGAAGCTGTCGCTCATCTGATGCGAGTTAATCCAGCCGCCGTTCGACAGCAAAAAGATAATGCCGCGATAAATGCTCATGGTGCCGAGCGTGACCACAATCGCCGGAATACCTAATTTCCAGACCAGCAGACCGTTGATCATCCCCATCACCAGACCGCAGGCGGTTGCCAGTAACATCAACGCCCAGACGGGGATTTCCGGATAGTGGAAGTTGAGCAGGGCGACGATCATCCCGGTGAGCGCCAGGTTGGCGGCCATCGACAGATCGATACCTTTGGTTAGTAGCACCATCATTTGCCCGAGTGCCAGGATGATAAGAATGGCGGTGTCATTGAAGATTTCGGCCAGGTTGCCGGGGGAGACAAACGACGGGACGCGGCTGCCGATGGCGGCGATCATCAGGAGGATGACCGCGGCCAGCAGGGCTTCGCGATGTTTGAGCAGACGTTGAATCATTATGCTGCCTCCTTACCGATGCCGCTGGCGGCGCTGACAATGGCCTCCGCTGTGGCTTCACCGGCGCGGTATTGTGCGACCATCAACCCTTCGTGCATGACGATAATTCTGTCCGCCATGCCCATCACTTCCGGGAGTTCTGAGGAGACCATGATCACCGCCAGCCCTTGCGCCACCAGTTCGGACATAAACTGATGCACCGCCGCCTTCGAGCCGATATCAATGCCTTTGGTCGGTTCGTCGAGAATAATCACTTCAGGATGGGTGGCGAGCCATTTGCCGATGACCACCTTTTGCTGATTGCCGCCAGAAAGCGTTTCGACCGCCTGACGCCAGCTAAAGGCTTTGACCTGCAGGCGTTTGGCGTAGCTGTCAGCCAGTTGCCACTCCCGCGCCGCATTGAGCACGCCGCGCGGATTCAGCTTACTCAACTGCGGCAGGCTGATGTTTTCGGCGATACTCATTTCAATGATCGCCCCCTGTTTTTGCCGTTCTTCCGGCACGCAGACAATACCGGCGCGAATCGCATCAGCGGGCTGATGAAAATGAATGGCCTGCCCGTTGAGGCGGATCTCGCCGTGAGAAGGCCGGGAAACGCCGGACAGTGCCTGCATCAGCTCGGTACGCCCCGCGCCCACCAGCCCGTAAAAACCGAGGATCTCCCCTTTTCTCAGGGTGAAATCAATGTGAGCAAATTCGGTGGGATGACAGAGATCTTTCACCTCCAGCACGGTCTCGCCTTTCTCACAGGCCACTTTCGGGAAGGTTTGGGTAATGGCGCGTCCCACCATCATGGCGACCATCCGCTCTTCGCTAATCTCATGGATGTCGCCGGAACTGACAAACACGCCGTCGCGCAGAATGGTGTAGTAATCCGCCAGTTCAAAGATTTCATCGAACTTGTGGGAGATAAACAGAATCGCTTTGCCTTCCTGCTTCAGGCGTTCAACGATTTGATAAAACTCCAGAATTTCGTGCTGTGACAGTGCGGCGGTCGGTTCATCGAGAATCACCACCTGGGCCTCAAAGGAGAGCGCACGGGCAATGGCCACCATGTGGCGCTGGGCGATGCTCAGGGTTTTCAGCGTGGCGCGCGGATCGATCTGCACCTCAAGCCGGGTGAGGATCGCCTGTGCCCGACGGTGCATTTCTGGCCAGTCGAGCTTTTTGAGAAGACCTTTATACAGATACTGGCCGACAAAAATATTCTCGGTCACCGACAGCTCATCGAACAGCACCGTTTCCTGATGAATGGCGGTGATGCCGATTTTATGCGCCGCTTCCGGATTCGGGAGCTGAACAGGAATCGCTTTGTAGAGGATTTCCCCCTCTTCAGGCTGATAGATGCCGGTCATCACTTTGACCAGCGTGGATTTACCCGCGCCATTTTCGCCCACCAGAGCGGTCACTTTGCCAGGCCAGAGATCGAGCTGCACATTCTCAAGGGCACGCACGCCGGGGAAGATCTTGGTGATCCCATGAAGTTGTAGTAAAGGGGTGGACATGTCAGTTCTCCTCTTCATGTAGCGTTGCCGGATGGCGCTAACGCTTATCCGGCCTACAAAACGTATCGGTACTCGCCGGCCGGATAAGCACAACGTCATCCGGCGGCGTGACCCTGGGATCAGAAGATTTTTGAGAACTTATCAATGTTGCTGGCATCGTAGACGAATGGCTTAGCCATCGCGCCATTGCCATCGGCATCCAGTTGCACTTTACCCAGTTTCCCCATATTGGCTTCGGTTTTGCTGGCAGTGCCTTTGACCAGATCGTCCGCCAGATACGTTGCCGCATAGCCCAGATCGATAGGGTTCCAGATCGCAAAGCTTTTCGTCGCGCCCGACTTCACCGCGCCCGCCATTTCAGACGGCAAACCGAGGCCGGTCACATACACTTTGCCAATTTTTCCCTGATCCTTCACCGCCTGCGCCGCAGCGACAATGCCGACGGAAGACGGGGAGACGATCACTTTCAGGTCAGGGTAAGATTTGAGCAGACCCACCGCTTCACGGTAGCTCTTGTCAGAGAGATCGTCGCCATAGGCCACGGTCACCAGGTTGACGGAGGGATACTGTGCAAGCACCTTTTTCATCTCCGCAATCCAGATATTCTGGTTGGTCGACGTTGGGGTGGCGCTCAGGATCGCCACATCGCCTTTCTCCACGTTCAGTGCTTTCAGCGCATCGGCAGCGAGCTTGACGTTGGTTTCGCCGATCAGCGCGTTATTCGACGGATTAAGATGGATCTGCCGACCCGCAGGCGCTACGCCGGAATCCCATGAGACCACTTTGATCCCGCGCTGCATCGCTTTTTTCAATACGGGCACGACGGCATCGGGATCGTTGGCAGAGATGGCGATCGCATCGACGCCCTGGGCGATCAGGCCGTTCAGCACTTCGATCTGTGCTTCTGCGGTGGTCGTGGTGGGACCGGTGTAGATCACTTTGACATCACCGATCTCTTTGGCAGCTTCTTGTGCGCCGACGTTTGCGGCTTCAAAGAATCCATTACCTAACGACTTCGCCACCAGGGCGATTTTCACTTCAGCTAAAACGGAACCGGACAACGCCAGAGCGGCAACGGTGAGGATCAAGCTTGTCTTTATTTTCATTGCTTTTACTCCACATGATGTAGATTCCCATAGGGAATGGTTTGAATTTGCAGGTGACAGAGTTCGCCCCGTCTCAGTGAGCGGGGCGCGATGTTGTTATCAATACAGTTCTAATGCACTGGCGAGCGGGGTGACGCCAAAGCGTTTACCCAGCGCAATCAGTTCCTCGCGGCTGATGGTTTGCTTCATACCGCCCATCGACAGCACTTTGACTAACACTTCGGCGGACTTCTCGGCGGTATCGATCAGCCCAAACGCTTCATCCAGCGTCGGGCCGCTGCCGAATACACCGTGGAACGGCCACAGCACCAGCGAATGTTTCTGCATTTCCTGCGCGGTGGCCTGGCCGATCTCGTCGGTGCCCGGCACCATCCACGGCAGAATGCCCACGCCATCCGGGAAGACCACCAGACACTCAGTACTGCCTTCCCACAGTTTGCGGGTGAAAAGCGCGGTACTGTTTTCCAGCACATAGGTCAGGGCGATCAGGTTGGTGGCGTGGCAGTGCATGATCACGCGATCTTTACCTTGCGTGGTCTGGATGCGCTCGCAGTGCGACAGGAAGTGTGCCGGCAACTCAGAGGTGGGCACCGCGTCGTTCGCCAGCCCCCATAGAATGTGGTAGCCCGCGCCATCGCTGTCCACTTTCACGATGCCTAAATTGGCGGCGGGATCGAGTTGTACGTTGCGGAAGAATTTACCGGAGCCAGTCACGATAAACGGCGTGTTCGCCAGCAGCGGCATTGGCTGACTCAAAGCAATGTAGCGCGGCGCACGATGGAAGTCGGCGCTGAAAGGAGCGATGTCCGCGTCGTCGAGGCGCAGCGTCAGGTTGCCGCCGTTGCGCTCATCCCAACCTTTCAGCCAGGCATCGGAGGTGGCTTTAATCATTCCCTGGACAAACCAGGCGTCGAGAATGTTTTGCATAAAAGATGTACCTGTCTTAGTAAATGCCCGATGGCGCTGCGCTTATCGGGCCTACGGTGTTGAGTGTGTCAGTAGGCCGGATAAGCGCAGCGCCATCCGGCATTCGTGTTTCATTTATTGCCGGATGGTGACGCAATGCGTCTTATCGGGCCTACGATGTTGAGTGTGTCAGTAGGCCGGATAAGCGCAGCGCCATCCGGCAATAATGTGTTAACCGCGTTTGCTCAGAATCTCTTTCTCATAGGCGCGAACGCTCTCCAGCCACTGGCTGCCTGCGGGCGTGTCATGGCGCTGACAATACATCTCCCATACCGCCTGCCACGGCAGGCATTTCTGTTCTTCCAGCAGCGCCAGACGCGCGGTGTAATCGCCGCTGGCTTCCAGTTGGCGCAGATGTTCGGTCGGTTCCAGCAGGGCACGCAGCAGCGCTTTTTTCATGTTGCGGGTGCCGATGACCCATGCCGCGATGCGGTTGATAGAGGCGTCAAAGAAGTCGAGACCGATATGGACGCGGTCGAACAGGTTGTGGCGTACGATCTCGCTGGCAATCGCCTGGGTTTCATCATCCAGCAGCACCACGTGGTCGCTGTCCCAACGCACCGGGCGGCTCACGTGCAGCAGCAGACGCGGCACGTACAGCATGGCGGCGGAGATCTTATCGGAGATCACTTCAGTAGGATGGAAGTGGCCGGCATCGAGGCACAGCGCAGTCTGGCGGCTGGTGGCGTATCCCATGTAGAACTCGTTGGAGCCGACGGTGTAGCTTTCCGCGCCGATACCAAAGAGTTTGCTTTCGACGGCGTCAATATGGTGCGCCGGGTTCAGTTTTTCGCTGATGACCTCATCCAGCGCGTCCATCAGACGCTGGCGCGGGGCCAGGCGGTCCACGGTGACATCTTTCATGCCGTCCGGGATCCAGATATTCATCACCGACGGCGTGCCCAGTTGCTCACCAAAATAAGCGGATACGCGGCGGCTGGCCTTGCAGTGATCGATCCAGAACTGGCGGATGTTGTCGTCGGCGTGCGCCAGCGTGAAACCGTCCGCGCTCAGCGGATGCGAGAAGCAGGACGGATTAAAATCCAGACCGAGTTGATGCGCTTTTGCCCACTCCACCCAGTTTTTAAAGTGCTCCGGTTTGATTTTGTCGCGGGCGACCGGGGTCGCGGATTCCAGATAGATGGCGTGCAGATTCAGGCGTTTGGGGCCAGGGATCAGGCTGAGCGCCTGTTCCAGATCGGCGCGTAGCTCAGCGGCATTGCGCGCTTTACCCGGGTAGTTGCCGGTGGCCTGAATACCGCCGGTGAGCGACCCTTCCGGGTTTTCGAAACCGGCTACGTCATCGCCCTGCCAGCAGTGCATCGAGACCGGCAGACGATCGAGCTGGCGCAGAGCCTCCTCGACATCAATACCTACTGCGGCGAAGCGTTGTTTCGCCAGTTCCCAGGCTTGTTCCAGTTGAGTGGTCATGCGCAAAGCTCCTTTGTCTGTCGTTTTGAATGAAATTGCGCGATATAGCGGGCAATCTCACTGTCAGGATTGGGGATAAACGTGGTCAGGCTGTCGTTGGCGGTGACCACCTGGCGGAAGTCATCGACGTTGGTCAGTTCATCCAGCGTCATCAGCTGGATACCGATGTTGCCGAGCGTGGAGGCTTCAACAGGGCCTGCGATGACGCGGATACCGCAGGCATCGGCGCAAAGTTGGTTCAGCAGGACGTTCTGGCAGCCCCCGCCGACAATGTGCAACTGACGGAAGGACTCGCCGCGCAGCATCGCCAGCTCCTGCAATACATCGGCGTACAGCAGCGCCAGGCTATCGAAAATACAGCGGGCCAGTTCCGCGTCGCTGTCGGGCACCGGTTGCCCGGACTCGCGGCAGGCGGCCTGAATTTCGGCGCTCATGTTGGCGGGGTTGATAAAGCGATCGTCATTCGGGTTGATCAGGAAGCGGCAAGCGGACAGTGACTGCGTGGCGGCAATCAACGCGGACAGATCGTCCACCTGACGCTCTTTCAGCACGCGCTGTAACAGCCACAGCCCCATGATATTTTTCAGTACCCGATAACGTCCTTCTGCACCGCCTTCGTTAGTGATATTCGCGGCCAGCGCGGCGTCGTTGGTGTAAGGCGTTCTGCTTTCAAAGCCCATTAACGACCAGGTGCCGGATGAGAGATACGCGCTGTGTTTGTCGGCCAGCGGCGAGGCGATCACCGCGCTGGCGGTGTCATGACTGGCGACGGCCACCACCGGGATTTGATTCTTCTGCGGGCAAATCCAGTAACCAATCACGTTGCCCGGATGCGTGGGGTGACCAAACCAGGCGTTGTCCGCCCCTGTCCACGCCAGTAGCGTCTCATCCCAGTCGTCGCTGTTGATATTCACCAGTTGCGTGGTGGTGGCATTGGTGTATTCCCAGTTCAATTCCCCGGTCAGACGAAAGCTGAAGTAGTCGGGGATCAGCAGGGCATGCGCGACGTGCGCAACCAGCTCCGGCTGTTGTTCAATCTGTGCGCGCAACTGGTAAAGCGTGTTGAACGGCAGGAACTGGATCCCGCTGCGTTGATAAATGGCGCATTTACCGAGCTGTTCCTGTGCGCGCAGCATCACTCCCGCGGTGCGGCTGTCACGGTAGGAAACCGGTAGCCCGACGCGCTGGCCTTGCTTATCGAGCAGGACATAGTCCACGCCCCAGGTATCAATACCGATGCTGTCAATGCGGATACCTTCATCGCAGACTTTTTCCAGGCCCAGGCGGATGGCGTCTTCGAGGCTGTCGAGATCCCATGTGTCGAAACCGTCCTGTTTTTGCAGGCAGTTAACGAAGCGGTGAATTTCACGCAGCGTCAGGGTGCGCTGTTCACCGTCATAGCGCGCCAGCATTACGCGTCCGCTGGAGGCACCAAGATCGACAGCGACACAATGGCGAAAAGTCATAGTGAGGTCCTTCTGAGTTTCATTAAGCCCAGTCTAGAAAACCTCGCTATGGCTCACCTTCTTGTTACTGACAGGCAAAATTGGGCGCTGGCAAGAAAGCAAAGGTGAACGTGATAACGTTCACAGTTTCCGGTAATAAGCGCGATGCCCCCTGATGTGACGCCGTCCGCATTTCCGGATCTTTCCCGTCCTTTCTTGAAAAATTGACCTTGTTTGCACGCTTTCGTGTCAAAAATTTAAGGTGAGGTGGCTAACCCTTAATTACTATTTCTGACATGTTCATTTGACCCGGATGCCATCATGACCGTACTGCACAGCGTGGATTTTTTTCCATCAGGTAAAGCGCCCGTGGCCATTGAGCCCCGGCTGCCTCAGTCCGCTTTTCCAGAGCATCATCATGATTTTCATGAGATTGTGATTGTGGAGCATGGCACCGGTATTCATGTGTTTAATGGACAGCCCTATACCATCAGCGGCGGTACGGTCTGCTTTGTCCGCGACCATGACCGGCACTTGTATGAACATACGGATAATCTTTGCCTGACCAATGTGCTCTATCGCTCGCCCGATGCGTTTCGCTTCCTGGCCGGACTGGATCAACTGTTGCCGCAGGAACAGGATGGCGTGTACCCCTCCCACTGGCGGGTGAATCAGAGCGCGCTGCAACAGGTGCGTCAACTGGTGGCAAAAATGGAGCTGGATGGCGATGAGAGCGATCTTCCCGGCGTGGCCAATCGCGAAATTCTGTTTATGCAGTTGCTGGTGCTGTTACGCAAAAGCAGCCTGATGGAAGGGGCGGAAAATAACGATGCGCGCCTGAATCATCTGATGGCCTGGCTGGAAGATCATTTTGCGGAGGAAGTGTGCTGGGAGGCGCTGGCCGACAGGTTCTCGCTGTCCCTGCGCACATTGCACCGCCAGTTGAAACAACAGACCGGGTTGACGCCGCAGCGCTATCTCAACCGTCTGCGCTTAATCAAGGCCCGCCATCTGTTGCGACATAGCGATGAAAGCGTTACGGAGATCGCCTATCGCTGCGGTTTCGGCGACAGTAACCACTTTTCGACCCTGTTTCGCCGCGAGTTTGACTGGTCGCCGCGCGACATCCGCCAGGGACGGGATGCGTTGCTTCAGTAACGCGAATACTATCAACGTTTTTCGCCGCCAAATTGCTGATAATCATCGATCTGTGATGCCGGATGGCGACGCGATGGCGTCTTATCCGGCCTACGTGTTTACGTAATTTGTAGGCCGGATAAGGCGAAGCCGCCATCCGGCAAGGAATATTCTGGTGGCGAATCAACTGATTCTTCTAAAAGACGACTTCTTTGCGAATGCCGGACAGGCCGTCGCCGTTGCCGATCGCTATCCGCAGGATGTGTTCGCCGAACATACGCATGATTTCTGTGAGCTGGTGATTGTCTGGCGCGGTAATGGTCTGCATGTGCTGAATGGCCGTCCCTATCGCATCACCCGTGGCGATCTGTTTTACATTCGAGCCGAAGACAAGCACTCCTATACTTCCGTTAATGACCTCGTGTTGCAGAACATTATCTATTGTCCGGAGCGGCTAAAGCTGAATCTGGGCTGGGAGAGTGCGATTCCGGGGTTTAACGGCACACCGCGGCAACCGCACTGGCGGCTGGGTAGCGCTGGAATGACGCAGGCGCGCCAGGTGATAAGCCAGATTGAGCATGAAAGTAGCCACCACGATCCGCTCGCCAACGAGATGGCGGAGCTGCTCTTTGGCCAACTGGTGATGACGCTGAAGCGCCATCGCTATGCCACCGACACGCTGCCGGCAACCTCCAGTGAAACGTTGCTGGATAAACTGATTACCGCGCTGGCCGCCAGTCTGGAGCGTCCGTTTGCGCTGGATACCTTTTGCTGCCAGGAGGCGTGCAGTGAACGCGTACTGCGCCAGCAGTTTCGTAGCCAGACCGGGATGACGATTAACCAGTATCAGCGGCAGGTGCGCGTCTGTCATGCGCAATATCTTCTTCAGCACAGCCGTCTGATGATCGGTGAAATTTCGATGAAGTGTGGATTTGAGGACAGTAACTACTTTTCTGTGGTGTTCACGCGGGAAACCGGGATGACGCCCAGTCAGTGGCGTCATCTCAGTAACCCAAATGATTAGCTTGCCATGCCCAGACCGACAATGTTGGCGGCGATGATGATCACCACGCATCCCAGACTCAGTACGCTGACAGGACGACGCCCGGCGTTGTTCCACTCTTTCAGCACCAGACCGACGATACCCCCGCACAGCACGTAGAAACTCATGTGCAGCATCCAACTGATGTAGTCATATTGCGCCGGAATGCGCGCGTGGCCCCAGGCGTAGAAAAAGAACTGTAAATACCACATCAGGCCACCCAGCGCGGACAGCAGTACGTTGGTGATGATAAGCGATTTTGCCAGTGAGAAGTCGGCTTTTACCGACAGGTTCTTCACTTTTGCCAGACGAACAAAACAGAAGCCCAGGTTGACCAGCGCGCCGCCGCCCATGATCACCACGTAGCTTGGCAGCGCGACATACAGCGGGTCTACACCCAGCGCTGCGGCCGCTTCATGCATCGGTTTTGCGGCGTTCATCGCAAACGACATGCCTGCGGAGAAAATGCCGCACATCACCGCCAGCAGTAGCCCTTTTTTCAGGTTGAAATCTTCGGCTTTGATACCCATTTTGCGCTCTTTGAGCTGGCCCGCGCGGGTGACAATCCCGACGCCAATCAGCGCAACCAGCACCCCGAGCAGCGTCATCCGCCCGCCTTCGGTGTTAATCAGCACATCAAAGTTGCCGTTGATGATAGGGGTCATCAGCGTACCGACAATCAGCGTGATGCCAATGGCAATACCAATCCCCATCGACATGCCGAGGTAGCGCATGGTCAGGCCGTAGTTGATATTACCGATGCCCCACATTGCGCCGAACAGGAACACCGGAAGCAGAGTGGAGAGGTTGAAAGAACTGTAGTAGGCCCAGAAGTTGGGCAGCAGCATGGCGCTGATAGTCCAGGGTAAAATCAGCCAGGAGACAATCCCACCGACCGACCACATGGTTTCCCATGACCACTGTTTGACTTGTTTGAACGGGGCATAGAAACAGGCTGCACTGGCCGCACCTATCAAATGCCAAAGAATACCCATCGTAATCGCGTTACTCATTACATCATCCTCATTGTTTTTATCGTCGTGTCTACCCTTCCGACGTAATGAGTTTAAAAATTGCGCAGATGTATAACCTTTTGGCGATTGCCGCGATTTTCCCTTTCTGGCAAAGACCCGGTTAAGTGGGTGATATGGCTCACATAATCAGTAATAGACGCAAAGGTAATAACCTTAGTAAAAGTACGGCATTGATAATCATTTTCAATATCATTTAATTAACTATAATGAACCAACTGCTTACGCGGCGTTAACACCCGGCCGCTCGACAATAATGGAGATGAATATGAGTTATACACTGCCATCCCTGCCGTACGCTTATGATGCGCTGGAACCGCACTTCGATAAGCAGACGATGGAAATCCACCATACCAAACACCACCAGACCTATGTAAACAACGCCAACGCGGCGCTGGAAAGTCTGCCTGAATTCGCTAACCTGTCTGCTGAAGAGCTGATCGCTAAACTGGATCAGGTACCGGCCGACAAAAAAACCGTTCTGCGTAACAACGCGGGCGGCCACGCTAACCACAGCCTGTTCTGGAAAGGCCTGAAAAAGGGCACCACCCTGCAGGGCGATCTGAAAGCGGCTATCGAACGTGATTTCGGCTCTGTTGATAACTTCAAAGCAGAGTTTGAAAAAGCCGCAGCAACCCGTTTCGGTTCTGGCTGGGCCTGGCTGGTGCTGAAAGGCGACAAACTGGCGGTCGTTTCTACCGCAAACCAGGATTCCCCGCTGATGGGTGAAGCGATTTCTGGCGCTTCCGGCTTCCCGATTGTGGGTCTGGACGTGTGGGAACACGCTTACTACCTGAAATTCCAGAACCGTCGTCCGGACTACATCAAAGAGTTCTGGAACGTGGTGAACTGGGACGAAGCGGCTGCGCGTTTCGCGGCGAAAAAATAAGTCTTATTTAACAAGAAGTAGCGTTTTTATAACCCCGTCGGCGCGGCCGGTGGGGTTTTTTTTGTGATCAAAATCAAATCAAAAACACCGATCCACAAAAAATGAAACATTGTTTCGTTGTGTGGTTGGGATCACTTTTATTATTGTGCTGAATGTCTATCGTTGACACATCTTTACATCGGAAGGTGATGGAAATGCAGATTAAACGCACGATAGAAAAAATCCCTGGCGGCATGATGCTCGTCCCTCTGTTCCTGGGCGCGTTGTGTCACACGTTCTCTCCCGACGCGGGGAAATATTTTGGCTCATTCACCAACGGGATGATCACTGGCACGGTGCCCATTCTGGCCGTGTGGTTCTTCTGCATGGGGGCCTCCATCAAACTGAGCGCGACGGGGACCGTCCTGCGTAAGTCCGGAACGCTGGTGGTGACCAAAATTGCGGTAGCGTGGGTAGTGGCGGCGATTGCCTCGCGGATTATCCCTGAACATGGCGTGGAAGTCGGATTCTTTGCCGGGCTGTCGACACTGGCGCTGGTTGCGGCAATGGACATGACCAACGGCGGGCTGTACGCGTCAATTATGCAGCAGTACGGCACCAAAGAAGAGGCCGGGGCATTTGTCCTGATGTCACTGGAATCGGGCCCGTTGATGACGATGATCATCCTCGGTACGGCCGGGATTGCGTCGTTTGAACCGCATGTCTTTGTCGGTGCGGTGCTGCCATTCCTGGTGGGCTTCACGCTGGGTAACCTGGACCCTGAACTGCGCGAGTTCTTCAGTAAAGCGGTACAGACGCTGATCCCCTTCTTCGCCTTTGCGCTGGGTAACACCATCGACCTGAGCGTGATTGCGCAGACCGGTCTGTTGGGCATTCTGTTGGGTGTGGCAGTTATTATCGTGACCGGTATTCCGTTGATTATTGCCGATAAACTGATTGGCGGCGGCGACGGTACGGCAGGGATTGCCGCTTCCAGCTCAGCCGGTGCTGCGGTGGCGACACCCGTTCTGATCGCGGAAATGGTGCCGGCGTTTAAACCGATGGCGCCAGCGGCAACCTCGCTGGTGGCAACCTCGGTGATTGTGACGTCAATCCTTGTGCCGATTATCACCTCAGTCTGGTCGAAGAAGGTCAAAGCGAAAGCAGCAGCAATCGAAATACAACATGCTGTAAAATAAAACAATAATGCCGGATAGCACTGCGCTTATCCGGCTTTTTTTGCATCATAAAAAGGCCTGGTGAATCTCACCAGGCCTTGTCTTTTAACGACCAAACACCTCATCAATCGTCCGGCAGTCATGTTCGTTTAACTCGCCGCCCGCATTACGAGAAACCCCAGTGCAATAGCCAAACTTCCGCGATACCACTGTCTTGATGGTGGTGACGAAATCTTCGCCGATGGCATAAATCGACATATAGACGCCAATTTTCTGCTGAATGTCGCGCAGGGTCGCCAGGTCACCGGCCTTGAACGCTTCACGCGCACTAACAAACAGCTCCGGCATGACGTTATTGAGTCCGGAGATAATCCCCGCACCGCCAGCCAGCAGGTTGGGAATGAAATACTCGTCATAACCTGAGAGTACGGCAAAATCGTCACGCACGGCCTGGGTTGCTTCGATCATTCTACGGGTATGCGACTGGCAGTCGACCGTATCTTTGACCCCGGCAAAGTCAGGGAACTCGCTGGCAAGCTGGGCGACCAGATCCGGCGTTAAGTCGCTGCCGGTGCGTGGCGGGAAGTTGTAGGCGAACCATTTGCCGCTGAGCGCTTGCCCCAGTTGGCGGAAGTAGCTCAGCAATTGCTTCGGCGTTTGACCGTAGTAATACGGCGGCAGAACCATCACTGCATCGTAGCCTGTGCGATACGCTTCCTGCGCCATCCGTAATACATCGTGGATGCAGGTTGAGGAAACGTTAGCCACCATCTTCAGCGGGCTCATGGCGCGCGCCTCGCGAATCAACAGCAAGCGTTCGTCGAGGGTGAAGGAAGCGAACTCCCCAATACTGCCCATCAGCAAAATCACGTCGATTTTTGCCTCAGTCAGGCGCTGAAGGTGCTGGCTCAGACCGTTGAGATCGATATTACCATCCTGATCCATTGGCGTAATGGAGGGGCACCAGACGCCAGCAAACTGCGTTTGACCTGTCACGTTGTTGACTCCTTATTATGAAATGGCGTTTCAAAATCCATTCCATAGATATCATGTATATTTGCGCGTCGTGTGAACCTTGCTCTCATTTTGCGCGGTTGAGGTAAAATAATTGTGGTTAAATAGGGCAAATTTATCGGGGAGAGGGACCAGATGCGATATCCAGTAGCGGTATTCAGCGGCAAGATTCAGGACTACGCGGGGAGCCGCCCCAGTGCGATTGGCAAAATTCAGGTTGATGGCGAACTGATGCTGACGGAACTGGGCCTGGAAGGCGATGAACAGGCGGAAACGAAAATCCACGGCGGGCCCGATCGCGCGCTGTGCCACTATCCACGCGAGCATTATCTGTACTGGGCGCGGGAGTTCCCGGAGCAGGCAGATCAATTCGTGGCCCCGGCTTTTGGCGAGAACCTTTCTACCGATGGTCTGACGGAACACAATGTCTATATCGGCGATATCTTCCGTTGGGGCGAGGCGCTGATTCAGGTTACGCAGCCGCGTTCACCGTGCTTTAAGCTCAATTTTCACTTTGGTATCAGCGACATGGCAAGCCTGATGCAGAACAGTGGTAAAACGGGCTGGCTGTGCAGCGTGATTGCGCCGGGCCTGGTGTCTGCCGATGCGCCGCTGGAGCTGATCTCCCGCGTTAGCGACGTCAGCGTGCAGGAGGCTGCCGCCATTGCCTGGCATATGCCTTTTGATGATGAACAATATCACCGATTATTGTCAGCGGCGGGGCTGTCGAAGAGCTGGACGCGAACGATGCAAAAGCGTCGACTGAGCGGCACAATCGAGGATAATTCGCGGAGATTGTGGGGATAATGCGATGCCTGATGGCGCTGCGCTTATCAGGCCTACTGTTCGTGGAGATGTGTAGGCCGGATAAGGCGTTTACGCCGCCATCCGGCACAATCCGTTACGAACGTTTGTACAACGGTAGCCAGATAACCAGACGTAAGCCGCCCAGCGGACTGTCTTCGGCTTTCACCCAGCCGCGATGCTGCTGAATGGCAGTTTCCACAATCGCCAGACCCAGACCAGTACCGCCGGATTCGCGATCGCGTGCTTCGTCAGTACGATAGAACGGGCGGAAAATCTGCTCGCGGTCTTCCGGGCTGACGCCAGGGCCATCATCATCCACCGTGATCGTAATACCGTCCTTATCCACCGCGAAGCCGACTTCAATCTTCGTGTGCGAATAGCGCAGGGCGTTACGGACGATGTTTTCCAGCGCACTTTCCAGCGCGTTCGGGTTACCGTACAGCGGCCACGGTCCCGGCGGGAAATTCACCGTGAGTGATTTACCCATCTGTTCGGCTTCAAAGGCGGCGTTATCCAGCACCTCGCCCCACAGATGATTGGCCTTCATCGTTTCACTGACCAGCGCGTTTTTCTGCTGATTGCGCGACATCACCAGCAGATCGTTGATCATGCTGTCCAGACGCTGCGCTTCGGTTTCAATACGCTCCAGTTCCTTGCTTTCGCCGCTACGGCGACGCAACAGCGCGGTGCCGAGTTGCAGACGCGTAAGTGGGGTTCTCAGTTCGTGTGAGATGTCTGACAACAGACGCTGCTGCGTGGTCATCATGCGTTCCAGCGCGGTCACCATCTGGTTGAAACTGGCGCCTGCGGCAAGGAACTCCTGCGGGCCGGCTTCCAGTTCCGGATGTTGACGCAGGTTCCCCTGAGCCACCTCATCCGCCGCGTTTTTCAACTTACGCGCCGGTTTCGCCAGACTCCACGCCAGCCATAACAACAGTGGGGAACTGACTAACATTGTGACAATCAGCAACAACAGCGGGCGGTCAAACAGCAGGTTGATAAAATCGGATTGGGAATTGCTGGCCGGGCGAATCAGGTAAAGCTGGTAGTTATCTTCCCCATCTCTGACGGAGAAGGGCCCAACCATCTCGACGCGACCGTACTTTTTCTTCTGCGGATGATCGGCGTTGTCCGCCTGACCAATAAAGTTACGAATGATCTGCATCTCGCTGCGTTCAGCGCCGATCACGCGTCCTTCTGTGGTCACCAGCAATAATCGCTGTCCAGGCGGCGCCCACTTGTCAATCGCACGGAACAAGCGACGCCACCACATCAAATCGTTGGGTGGATCGTTCGCGAGTTCAGCTTCAACGTGTTGCTCAATCATTAACCCTTGGCGCTGTTCGCTGTCCAGCAGCTCGGTCATCTGGCGTGAGTCGAGCTTGGGTAACATCAGTACCAACATCAACACCAGTGCCAGCGTCAACCAGAAGATGGCAAAGATGCGCGCGGTTAAGCTTCCTATCATGAAGCCGAAACCATCAGATAGCCGCGACCACGCAGGGTTTTAAACCACGGATGCCCGTCTTTTCGCTCCGGCAGTTTGCGCCGCAGGTTGGAGATATGCATGTCGATGGCGCGGTCGAAAGGCGTCAGGCGTTTACCCAGCACTTCCTGGCTCAAATGCTCACGCGATACTACCTGGCCGAGATGCTGCGCCAGCAGATAGAGCAGGGTGAATTCGGTGCCGGTTAACTCCAGCGTCTGGCCATCAAAGCTGGCTTCCTGGCGGCCTGGGTTAAGGCTTAAGGCATCTACTTCCAGCGTCGGTGAGCCGTTATCGCTGCTTTGCTGCTGTTCGCTCCAGTGTGAACGGCGCAGAATCGCGCGGATACGCGCGACCAGTTCGCGATCGTTAAACGGTTTCGGTAAATAGTCATCCGCGCCCAGCTCAAGGCCGAGTACGCGATCCAGTTCGCTGCCGCGGGCGGTCAGCATAATCACGGGGGTCTGGTGTGTCTGGCGAAGCGCTTTCAGCGTATCGATACCGTTTTTCTTCGGCATCATGACATCAAGCAAAAGTAAATCAATGCTGTCGTCCAGAAGCTCAAGCGCCTGCTCCCCATCGTGGGCAACCAGCACATTGAAGCCTTCCATTTCGAGCAGCTCCTTTAAAAGGGAAGTCAGCTCTCGGTCATCATCAACTAACAGGATTTTATTCATTGTTTAAGTACCTCCGAGGCAGAAATTACGTCATCAGGCGTCGCTAATCCATGACTTTACGTTGTTTTACACCCCCTGACGCATGTTTGCAGCCCGAATCGTAAACTGTCTCTCGTTGAATCGCGACAGAAAAGATTTTGGGAGCAAATGATGCGCAAAGTTACCGCTGCCGTCATGGCCTCAACGCTGGCACTCAGTACCGTTAGCCATGCAGCTGAAGTCGTTACAGGCGATAACTGGCACCCGGGAGAATCCTCTGCGCCGCGCACTGTACAAAGCCATATGTTTGACGGCATAAGTTTAACCGAACATCAGCGTCAACAGATGCGAGATCTGATGCAACAGGCCCGACATGAACAGCCGCCTGTTAATGTTAGCGAAATGGAGACGATGCATCGTCTTATTATTGCAGAAAAATTTGATGAAACCGCTGTACGCGCTCAGGCAGAAAAGATGGCGCAGGCACAGGTTGCCAGACAGGTCGAAATGGCCAGAGTTCGCAACCAGATGTATCGCCTGCTTACCCCCGAGCAACAAGCGGTTTTGAACGAGAAGCATCAACAAAGAATGGAGCAGTTGCGCGACGTGACGCAATGGCAAAAAAGTTCTTCGTTGAAGTTATTGAGTAGTAGCAACTCACGTTCCCAGTAGTAAACCCTGTTTTCCTTGCCATAGACACCATCCCTGTCTTCCCCCACATGATGTGGGGGTTTTTTTTATCAATAACTTACATCAAACCTTAAACAAAAACAGCACCTTACAAAAAGCTGGAAGGAACCTGAACGACTTGGGATTCCCCAGAGTGTGGACACAATGTGGACACTCTGAGGACGGTTTTACATTAAATCGACGTTCCACCCGCAAGCGGATTCAGTGTGACAGCATTTTGCAGATAATCTGGCGACAAATGCGCATAGACCATCGTTTGTTGAATGCTGGCGTGTCCCAGTATCTGTTGTAAGGCAATTATGTTCCCCCCGTTCATCATAAAATGGCTGGCGAAGGTATGGCGCAAAATATGCGTTGCTTGGTTCGGCGGGATGTCGGGTTTGACCATCCGCAGTGTTTTGCAAAATTTCTCATAATCCACCTTAAACAGTTTCGCGCTGGCTTCCTTCCTGATCATCTTTTCCAGTTCTGACGAAATGGGGACCGTTCGTTTTTTCCCGTTCTTCGTTTTAAGGAATGTGATCCGGCAGTTTGCTATCTGCGAAGGTTTTAGCGTTGCCAGTTCTGACCACCTCCCACCAGTGCTAACCCCCAGCAATGCAATTAATCGGGCATCACCTGTTAAGGCATCCAGCAGGCTGGCTATTTCGGCTTTTTCCAGGAAGGTCATTTCTGGGTTAGCCTCGGCCAGTGGCGGTAATCCATGTACTGGATGTGTCCCGACAAACTCTTCCAACTGAATCAGCTTTGTGAACATGCCGGAAAAACGGTACATATCCCGGTTAATTGTTGATGGGCTGATCCCGTCGCGAAGTCTTGCGGAACGGTAATCCATCAACATTCTTTTGTTCATCCTGCTAACCGGAATATCACCCAGCCCGCTGATAGTTTTGAGCAGGTGATTAAATTCCTTTTGGCCGTGTTCATGATTCTGGCCGTGATACTTCCACCATAAATCCAGCAGTTCTTTTAGCGTGCGGCGATCTGCCCGCTGTCCAGCCCATTCTTTCTGGTTCGCGTTTGCCAGCGTATAGCGTTCAAATGCGACCGCCTCAGCTTTCCTTTCAAACTTCCGGCGAATGCGACGTCCTTCGCGCCCGCGCGGTCTTATGTCCACTTCATAGCGACCATCATCGAGCTTCTTAATTGACATAAGAAAGCCCTCCGGCGCATAGATCACTATCTTGGTAACAAATAGTGAAAATGTAATGTTTATAAAGTGTTAACCAGTCTGTTTCTCGGATTGGTCTGATTTTGTTACGTCTGGCCCAATGTGTGCGAGGGCCGGTGCGATTTGACCAGCTTGCGGGGCTGTCTTATTGGTCATTAGCCATAGCGTGTATTTTTCAAACAGCTTTGACTGGGTTATCTGCAAAACTACTTGGATTCCTGGTTCCTGCTGCCCAGACTCATAGTTCTTAATCGTACCTTTCGCTATTCCGCTGATTTCGCTGAATTTTGCTTGAGTAAACCCCTCTGCTTTCCTTATCGCTCTTAGTTTTTGCGCAAGATTCATTTGACATGTTCCTGACTTAATGACTATATTCACCCGAAAAGGTCATTGATTCAGGATCTTTTCGGGCATGACTCCAGCCCTTCAGGAGCGTTCCTGAACGGTCTGTAATGGGCTGGATCCTCTGAGACTAGCACGAACTGACCTTAACGCCGAGATTTCGACGGGTCATTCATCGGAAAAGAGTAGGGGTATGTGATGGAAGCTAATGATTACGTGATCCAGTACCCACTGGAAGCGGTACACCCTGATAAGTTCGCAGAATTGGTGGGCAAGCCAGCATCGGCGATTGAGTCAATGATTAAGGCTAACAAGCTGCCGGTTGTTGAATTCCGCGACCCAACCAAACCTAATGCGCGCGCTGGCGATAAATTGGTGCTTTTGTCTGAGTTTAACCGTGGTGTTCGTGAGGCATTTCGTAACCGTCCTGTTGAGCAACGCGACGCTTGGCTTTTATGGATGGGACTTTAAGCATGGTTGAACCTCGTTGCATTGCTCAGTTACTGCGTAGCGAAAGCCAACGCCCGATGCCGTTCAAGATTACTCATGGTAAAGGGCGGAAGGGAATCATCATTCGCACTCGTAAGCCGGGATTTATTTCCATGGTTAAACGTTTCATAAAATCCAGAGGGTTATCGTTATGACGGTTATGACTTTTGCCATAGTGGACAAACAACCCGCAGCCCTTCGCGGCTTGATTGGAAAGTATCTGGCCGCGCCTCGCTGGTCAGATACCTGTGATTTCTATAACCAGATGATGGAGCGCGAGCGCCTGACAATTTGCTTTCATGCTCAGTTAAAACAGCGTCACGCAAATATGCGCCTCGAGGAAATGAACGACGCCGATCGCGAACGTCTGATTAACGCGATTGACGAGCTGCGCAATACCTTCTCTAAATCCCGTCAGATGGGGGCGAGTGCCTCAACGTTCGTCGGGCGAATGACCGTCAGCCAGCGCCGCGCACTATTCATGCATGCCGGTTTAACTGAAAAAGAATTTAATCAGCCCATCTGGCGCACCGATGAGGCGTCATGTTATTGGCGTGAGAAGCTATTACGCGCACTGCGTGAATTGATTGCGCTATTTGAAAACGCACCAACGATATTAACTTCGGTAAAGCCTGAACAGTATTTACATTAATTAGTTTGGATGTGAATTTAACGCGCTTAACTGCGCGGGGAATTCTTTTATCTGGAGAATGGAATGAAAGAATTAATAGAGCTTATTTATAAAAGCAATACCTGTGAGGTGTTTGATTGCTGGCGCTTTATTAAAAAGCAAAAGCAATTATTTGTTTTTAATGTTGATGTAAATAAAATCATTTCGGCAGTTTTAGACGAATATTTTGCGCCCGGCGAAGTTGGTTATCTGTTTTACCTTGCCTCTAAACCTTCTTTTGTACCAGCCAATGCTACAGCCGTTTCTTTGTCAGCGCGTGATATCAACAAAATCGTTAAGTACGTTTGGCGCGAACAACAGCGGCGACGTCGTGCCGAGCGGTGTGACTCAGGCTTTGATGATGGGATTCCGTTTTGAGAATTTGTATTAATAAGGTGAGATCTAATGTCTGCTCATAATTATGTGATTATTAATAAATGGTTAATTATCTGTGCTATGCCCAACGGCGATTATCAGCTCGCGGAGTTGCGACACGATAAACAAACAGGAGGAGCATCACAGTCTGTTATCGCAATTTATCAGAATAAATTAAACCTCGTGGCTGACTCGGTGAATATGCTGGTCAAGCGCGCGATTTATTGTAGGGATATTTTCACAAATGAAGAGCTGGCAACGCTGACCGCTGAGTTTACTCGTAATTGCATTGATGGTGTAGCGATGTTCAAAAATAAAGGGGGTGGAAATGTCAGCAAATAAAACTAATGAACAAATCAGACGTGAAGCAACAAAAGAAGTTATTAACAAAATGCGCATTATTTCATTGGCTCAGGCAACCATTTTTGGTGTGGGTAATCCTGATGCCGGAAAATTAGTAAAAGAGTTGACCGACACAATTATCAACATTGTTGAAGCATCTTATCAGGAGTCTAACTAATGGGTGTTCGTATTGAAATAGGCGACCGCTATGTCGTCACCAGTGACCAGTTTCAATTTATTTTACGCGAGAAGAAAATCGCAAAAGCCGGGATTAACACCGATAAAGAATATCTTGATACTGTCGGATATTATCCGAAATTAAGCCAGCTTGTTTCTGGTTTGCTGCATCATACAATTCTGACCGGCGACGCAACCGCATTTGAATCGCTGGCCGTACAGGTTGAGCGCGTGGCCGAACAATGTCAGGCGGCTTTCTGCAACAATGGCCGTTGAGAACCGGGGGCGTGCAGCCCCTTCGCCTCCACCACCATTTCGCAAAAATGCCGGTGAGCCCTTCACCGGCGCTTTCCCATGGAATAAACCAAAAGCGGCCATTGGTCGCGACAGACCTCTTACACGTGCCGAATTCCGTCAGGTGCAAGCGGTTTTATTCAAAATTGACCGTCTGCCGTTCTTTCTGCGCTCACATTTTACCTCGCGTTATAACTACATACGCCGCACTAAAAGCCCGGTGCATGGCCTGTTTTACCTGAAAAAAACATTTGAAGAGCGGCTCTGGCCGCGCCTCGAGCGTGTTAATCAGGTGTACGGGATGGACACCAGTAAATCGATACGGCTTTTATCCGAACGCGATGAATTTGAAACGCTGCCCGACATGAATGACAAAGTGCTGAAGAAATTCGCCGCCCGATTATCTGCACAGATTTTCATGGCGTATGAAGAACTTAGCGATGAATACACTGAACGCTCAGGCAAAGAGGCGCTGTTTACCGATGGTGCTCAGTCGTTTCTTTACGGCCAGCTTGCTGGCGCGGTGCGCGCGCTTAACATCACCCCGATGCACTGGAAGAAATACCGGAAGGGTCAGATGACCATCCGTATGGCCTACTCAGCCATCGCGCGCATGATGAATAACGAGTGGTGGGTCAGCCAGCTTAAAGCCCAGCGCATGCGCTGGCGTGAGTCCCTGCTGATTGCTGCCGGTGAGGTCAATAAAGACCGTTCTCCGTATGCCAGCAAGACAGCAATTCGGGACGTTCACGCGCGCCGTCTGGCTAATCTGGAATACCTCAAATCCTGCGAGCTCGAGAATAAAGCGACAGGCGAACGTATCGACCTGATTAGCAAGGTCATGGCGAGTATTTCAAACCCTGAAATTCGTCGTATGGAGCTGATGAATACCATCGCCGGTATTGAGCGTTACGCCGCATCAGTCGGCGACGTTGGCATGTTTATCACCATCACCACGCCGTCAAAATATCACCCGACCCGTCAGGTTGGGAAAGGTGAGAATAAAACCGTTCAGCTTAATCACGGCTGGAATGATGAGGCGTACACGCCGAAAGATGGTCAGCGCTATTTATGCGGCATCTGGAGCAAAATGCGCACGGCATTCAAAGATAATGATTTGCAGGTGTACGGGATGCGCGTTGTTGAGCCTCATCACGATGCCACTCCCCACTGGCATATGATGTTGTTTTGCAAACGCAGCCAGCGTAAGCAGATTATCGACATTATGCGGCGCTATGCGATGAAGGAAGACGGTAACGAGCGCGGAGCGGCGCGTAATCGCTTCGAGGCTAAACACCTCAACAAAGGCGGCGCGGCTGGCTATATCGCAAAATATATCGCTAAAAATATCGACGGCTATGCGCTTGACGGCCAGCTCGATAAAGACACAGGTAAACCCCTGAAAGATACCGCCTCAGCTGTCACCGCATGGGCGTCAACATGGCGCATCCCTCAGTTTAAACCGATTGGCATCCCGACGATGGGCGCATATCGCGAGCTCAGAAAGCTGCCTCGCGGCGTCAGCATTGCCAGCGACTTTGACGAGCGTGTTGAAGCGGCTCGCGCGGCTGCTGATGAGGGGGAGTTTGATTTCTATATTGCCGCACAGGGTGGCGCGAATGTCAGGCGTGATGACCAGACCGTCAGGGTTGCGCGCACCACGACCGATGAGGTTAACGAATATGAAGAGGATATCGAGAGAGTCGTCGGTATTTACGCCCCGCATCTTGGCGCGGGTCACATTCGGATCACCCGTACATCAGAATGGCGAATCGTTCCAAAGGCTGTTGCCGTTGAGCCTTTGACTTTAAAAAGCGGCATCGCCGCGCCTCGGAGTCCTGTCAATAACTGTGGGTTGCCGGTCAACGGCACTACCACAGATATGCAGCCCACACCGTCTGAGCAAGCCGCAGCGGTGCTAGATCTCATTGATGCCGGGGTTATTGGTTGGGATGACCCGGAGGCCGTGAGGGTGCTCAGGGGCGCGCTAAAGGCGGGAGCTAAACCTCAAAACAGGCAGCAACGAAACCGATCACCGTTAAAACAGGATGAATTAGCACCTTCAGCGCGCCTGACTAAATCGCAGCGCGACCAGATATCACGCATCCGGTTTGACCTCGCACAACACGGTATCACGCAGGAACGGTGGGAACTGTATGTACTGGCACGGGGCGCAACGGTGACATATGGCGAGAAAAAATTCAGTTATGCGGTCGCTGATGAGTGGCCGGGGTATTCCAATTTTTCAACAATGGAGATTGATTAAATGACCATGTACACCGACGAAATAAAACAGGTTATCAAAGATAGCGAAGGAATGATCACGGCGCGAGACCTGCTATTTGACGTTATGCCGACTGCGGTATCTCGATTTTATCGTCTTTCTACCGCGCTAGAAAAACTGCGTCAGGAGGTGCGTAAACACTTCCCAGAGGCTAAGTACTACACGGTGGGTGGCGATGGCTTCGCGTTGGTTCTCGGGGATACACATAGCGGAAGGGATTCATCCGCAAATCATGAGTTAGCGGCGCTCATTTCAGACAAGCTACACGTTGAAGGTGGAGACTGGTAAATGCACAAACTACACCGTGAAATTCCGCTGCATAAGAACAGCAACATAAAACTGATGGGCATTGTGCATCGACTGCAACAAATAATGGTCAATGAGAACCTGACACCCGCCGAGCTGGTCGGGTGTGCCGAAATCGTCAGGGATAATTACGGGCGGCTGCATGATATCAGCAATCAGAAAATTGAGGCATTCATACCGGCGAGAGGTCCGATAATCCCGCCGCCACGTCGACCATAGGAAACGCCGACGGTGCTGAAACTTGCTTTCAGTGCTGACGGGGTTGAACAACGAGCCCCGTGAGGCGTTAGTGGTTTTCAGTATGTGCGTTGTATGTGGTAGGCTGCTATCTAACTTACTTCATGTTTTTATGGAAAAAAATCGAAAAGCATGGTAAAGAGGCAAAAAACGCATAGAATGTCGTTAAATTTATTTAGATTATGGTGCATGAAATGCCACTGACTGTCTTAGAACCATTCAAAACACAGATGATTTCCCCAGATGAATTAATCTTGGATGCTAAAAATCCAAGGCTTTATAACGGGAAAAGTTTTAATGACAATGCCGACCCGCATGAGCTGGTTAAGGCTCTCTCTGATACAGCTGATTTGGAGGAGTTGATTAAATCCATTTCAGAGAATGGATATATGTCAATCGAACCTTTGATTGTCATGAAAAAGGGTGCCAAATACGTTGTCTTAGAGGGGAATCGTCGTTTAGCGGCAATCAAGTTACTTACTGAACCGGGGTTGGCGCAAAAGTGTCGTGTTGTTGTTCCTAAAAGCCTAGACGCTCGTGTTATAGATAGCTTGAAAGAAGTAGCTGTATATCTCGTAAATGATGAGTCAGAGGCTCGTTCATTTATTGGTTTTAAGCATGTCAATGGTCCGCATAAGTGGGATTCTTTTGCTAAAGCGCAGTTTGCATATAAATGGTTTATAAATGAAAGGGCAAATGGGCTCACAATAGATGATATAACAAAGAAACTCGGTGATAGTAATAATACTGTGCGTTCTATTGTTAGTGCTATGTTTGTACTTGAACAAGCAAAAAATCAGGATGTATATGATATCCATGCTGATCGTATGTCTCCAAAGTTTTCATTTTCACATTTATATACTGCTTTAAATAGGTCTGAATATAAAGACTTCTTGGGGCTAGAGAGAGATTGGAATGTTACTCTTAAAGATAACCCTGTCCCATCGCAGAATATTGATAAGCTCAAAGATGTTCTTACTGGTCTTTATGGTTATAAAAAAGATAAGAGAGCTTCTTTAATCTCATCCCAGAATCCTGATTTAAAATATTTTGGCGAGGTTTTGGCTAATGAAGCATCATATGAAGCCTTTAAGTCTGGGGTTGAAAGTCTGTCTGAATTATATAAGCAGGCCGGGGATCCACTTCAGCACATTAAAGATGCTTTTCTGGAGATAAACAAGCAACTTGATACTATATCTTCTGTTCTGGATAGGACTGACTCGTTAGATGATACAACGAAGAACTATATTGAGCAATTTAAGAAAAAAGTATCTAAGGTTCAATTTCAATTGCAGAGTATTGAGGGATAATAAATGCAGTTGTTACCTTATCCGGAGAGTCATCATATTCAAGTTAAATTAGATTGGCTTGAATTGTCATGTTTGTCGAATATTTACTTTACTATGCGTATTTCGGAGTTAAGAAATATTCTTGAGAATTTAGATTCTTTTACATCCTCTGATATAGGTGAGGAAGATGCTGAAGTAGAAAATGAAATACAAAGGTTGCTGGAGCAATATCAACAAAGAAAAGACATTTTAGGTGACAGCTATCCATTTGTTTTTAATGAACAAACGCTTTGTCTTGAGTTAATAGAAGGTACATTGGAACAACTGACTGTTGACCAACATATCTATTTATATTGCTTGTATTTTTCTCATATGTCAGCATCGAGGTTATTTAGTGGTTTAGAAACTCCAACTAACCAACAGCGGGATTTATTACAGATTGCTGCAACCATTGCTTTAGCCGGTTATGTTCAAGGCCATAGTATTTCATTCGGTTGGCCAAGACCAGATAGCTCAAAGTTTTATGATGCGTTAACTCGAGCTGTTGATTTAATAGGGGAGGGAAGAGTCAAATCTATTGAGGATGTAAATCGTTATTTACAGTCTCGCCCTCATAAAGATGCTGGTATTGATGTTATTGCATGGAAGGATAACAATCCTCGCGATATGTACCCCGGTAATAAAATTATTTGTTTTGCGCAAGTTGCGAGTGGAAATGACTGGCGCTCAAAAGCAGTAAAAGAAGATATCTCTGTTATACAAAATCATTGGCTGTCGCAAAGAATATATAGAATAATTGATGCGATTGTTATTCCATTTGATTTCGAAAGTGATGACGAGTCTATAAAAAGAGATCATATTTCTCTGATAGCAGAGGAGTTTGGAGCGGTGTTACATAGGCTACGGTTGCCAGCTTGTTTTAAGAAGGGTTTAGAGCTTTTGGTTTCTAACCCGGAGTTGCTAATAGAAAGAGGGAATGAAATAAATAATATTTCACAATATGTGATATCAACAACTGCAACGTTGCAACAAGAAGCGGCCTAATATTAGGCCGTTTTAATAGCTTTTTTTTCAATCGAAATTTTACTTTCAGATTCTAATATATCGACAGTAAATAGTGACTCTGGCATTCTTAATCGAGAGTCTGCTATCATTAGTTCTTTTCCAACCTTGGCTTGGTTCATTACATAGCTTATCTCTACCGCTCTTGCGCCATGCTTTGAATATAACTCATGCACTAATGGATGGTCATCATAAGAAATTAGCCAACGGTTTGCATAACCGGCTATATAATCCTTAAGCTCTCGGTGCTGTGTATCATCGAAACAAAAGTTTTTAGAGTAAATATTTCGACCCTCTTTAACATAAGGAGGATCAAGATAAACAAAGTCATTTTCATAATTATCTTTGTTATCAAATCTTTTTAAAAAGTCAATGCAATGTTCATTGTAAACAAATATAGATTCACGCATGCTTGCAATTTTTTCGAGCTTCTTAATAAGGGTGCTTACAGTGTATCTACAATCAATTTTATATTTTCCTGATTGGTCTAAACCACCAATTGGCCCTGCACTTAGTACCCCAGATCTATTTGCTCTGTTTAAATAAAAAACACTGAATCCGTACTCGAGTTTAGTGTGCTTATTGGGGTCACTAATACTTGACTGATAAATTTTCTTTTGATTATGCCATTCATCGATACTTGGTATATTCTGATATACCATATCTAACAGATTATCGGTGTTGTTAAGTAGTTGATCCCAAAAACAAAACAAAGCATAGTTCTTGTCATTTAAGTGGATCTCTTTGACATATCCGCCCAATAACAGAGAAAGCGATGCACCAGCGCCGCCACAAAACGGTTCAATAAACCGTGCACCATTTAACTTATTATGCATGAGGAAAATAGCGAGAAATGAAGCAAGCTTGTCCTTGCCACCTGGATAGCGGAATGGTGAACTGGCTCTAGGGACATCGTGAACCCCAAACAACTTGCGTACTGATTTTTTGCTAAGTTGTTTTATCGCTTCATGTTCAAGGATTCTCTGATCCATATTTCACCGTTACTCTTATGAAAAATATTTCTATTATCGCATGCGATATTTGTTCCTGCAATAACGGTAGCTCATGCATCTATAGAGTGCATGAATTTGCATTTATGTTTTTTGGTCACTGACTCTTTCGTGTGCTAATCCCCAAGCGGGGTCGATTACCTAATGCAACTGCATGAAAACCGACCCATAAAGCGGGCAGGCGTGGCGGGGATAGCATTGCGCGCTGAGGCGGGTATTTATTTTATTTTTCCAGCGCCTGAGCGCGTCCCTGTGGCGTTGTTGTGGTCGTGGGTGAGTAATGAGGCGAAGCGAAGCGGCGACGGCGTGTCGTGGCGCTGAGGGCGTTGTGTGCGGTGGGGGTAAAGCCGCCACGACGGGCGGCTGTGAGTGGGGTTACTCGTCGTCGCCGAGGCTATATTTTTCGAAGCGGATAATCTCTTCACCCGCCCATTCGTTCAACTCCATAAACCGCGCCTGTAGCGGGGTCAGTTCGTTACGCACAAAGACCTTTGCCACCTTCTCAACGTCACCCACTGAGCCGACGTTCTCGGGCTTACCGCCCATAAGCTGGAACGGGATGCGGTGCGCGTCGAGCAGGTCAGCGGCGCTGACTTTTTTGATATTAAAAAAATCATCCTTCGTGGCGACTTCGCTCAGTGGCACAATTTTAATCCCGTCTGCTTTACCATTCGGCGCGTAAAAAAACAGGTTCTTAAAATTGCCGAGCCCTTTCGAGTCGCGCATCGCCTTTCGCAGTGCCTCGACGTCGGTGCTGCTTTGCGCGGCGTCGGTCACATACATGATGTAACCCGCATGCGCGCCGTTCTGATAATACTTGCGACGGAACAGGGTCGCCGATTCATTCAGCCAGGCTGAATTGAGTGCGCTCAGGTATTCCGGCATCCCGTAAAGCTCCTGATTAATATCGGGCTCGAGCAGGTGGAAGACGGAGCCGGGCGCGAACTGGTGCGGCTGTGTGTAGCTCTGAATGTACCAGTAAACGTCATCCTCGATGCCACGGCGGGTGTATTTCGCCGGTGAGGTTTCCAGTTTTAACGGCTTGCCGGTCAGGCTGCGACGCTCTTCGATAAACGCATTACCAAACACCAGATAGTCGAGCGCAAACCGGGTGAAATCCTGACGGGATAACAGCGGGTGCGGGATGTAGGTCGACACCAGAATATTACGCTTCACGTAAATCGGTGAGCTGTGGTGCACGGCGGCGCGCATGCTCTTCGCCAGCCCGGAGAAACTTACCGGCGGCTCGTACCACTGGCCGTTATCGATACACTCGACGTAATCGAGAATATCGCGGCGGTCGAGTACCGGCGTCGGCTCACCAAAGGTGAATGCCTCCATGCTCTGTGCCGGTGCGGCGGTGTGGTTTTGGGTGCGCGGCGGCTGCTGGCGCTTGTTGCGTTTCTTGCTCATTAGTTCCACTCCATGATGCTGGATGACTGCTCACCGGTCGCGGCGGTCAGCGGCTCATTGATTAATACGTGCATGGTTGCCCACGCGAGATCGGCGTGACTGGCTTCCTCGGTGCGGCTGGCCTCATAGGTCGAGCTGCGCCCGCTGCTGGTCATGGTTTTGCGGATAGACATAAACGACTGCGTGATATCGGTCGCGCTGACGTCGTACTCGAGGCAACCGCGGCGAATGGTGTCTTTGGCTTTGAGCACCATCGCGGTTTTCATTTCCGGCGTGTAACGGATTTCACGCGCGGCCGGGTAGAACGAGCGCACGAGCTGGAAAACGCCCTGACCGAGCCCGGTCGCATCGATGCCGATATATTCCACGGTGTATTTCTGCGTGAGCTCGCGAATGGATTCGGCCTGTTGGGCAAAGTCCATCCCTTTCCACTGGTGGCGCTCGAGGATGCGGAATTTGCCCCCGGCAACGACCGGCGGCGCGATGACGACGCACCCGGCACTGTCGCCACGTAATGACGGGTCGTAACCAATCCACACCGGGCGGTGACCGAATGGCCGGTCGGCAAATGGCGCGTAGTCCTCCCATTTCTCGAGGCTGTCGACCATGCAGCGCTGTAGCTCTTCGAACGGGAATACCGACGCTTTATCGTCGACGAACTCGCACATAAACAGGTTGCGGAACTCATCGACACTGTTCTCGCGCTTCAGCGTATCGATGTTGAACAGGGTGCACCCTTTGGCGAGTGCGTCCTCGATGGTGACAATCTGTCGCCACTGGCCGTCAGGACAGGCGACGCCCTTCGCGAGTGCGGCGTGACTGATATCGATATCGACGCGCTCGCTCTTGTCTGAGCGCCCCTTGTTGAACTGCTCACCCGACCAGAACGGGTAAGCGCCGTGCGCCAGCGATGAGGGGGTCGAAAAATAGGTCGTGCGTAAATGCTCCTGT
Organism: Citrobacter amalonaticus Y19; assembly: GCF_000981805.1. Lineage (NCBI taxonomy): Bacteria > Pseudomonadati > Pseudomonadota > Gammaproteobacteria > Enterobacterales > Enterobacteriaceae > Citrobacter > Citrobacter amalonaticus. The sequence goes on from NZ_CP011132.1 coordinate 4,619,839, forward strand.
GACGACATGCCCCCGGCGACACGCTTCAGTTTCTGGAAGTTGGGGATCCAGAAAATTTCGTCGACATACAGGTCGCCGTTGTGACTCTGTGCCGTGTTGGCATTGGTACCGAGAAACATCAGCTCCGCGCCATTGTTGCCGAGCACAATCGGGTCGCCGGTGAGTTCAACGCCAGCCTGTCGGGCAAAGGCGATGATGTATTTTCGGAACACGTAGGCCTGTGTCTTACTGGCCGATAAAAATATCTGGTTGTGGCCGGTCTTCAGCGCCTGTAACAGCGCCTCACGCGCAAAATAGAACGTCGCGCCAATCTGTCGCGATTTCAGGATGTGCCTGATGCGGTGCGCCAGCCCCGCGCGCCACCACTCAAGCTGATAGTCGAAAGACTGCTCGAGGAAAATCTCTTCGAGTTTCTCGATAGCCTCTTCGCTGAAAAAATTCTTTTTCGGCTTCTTCTTTTCCCCTTTGTTGCGGTTGGCCACGTTCGGGTTTAAATCCGCTTCGTTGCCGGTCTGGCCGTAGCGGTTTACCCGCGCGAGGCGCTCCATCTGGCGCGCCAGAAAATCCGCGACCTTAAAGTCGTGAGCCGTCAGGTCAGGCTTGGCATAGAGCTGAATCAGCCGCGCCTCGAGCGTGAATTCAACCCGGTTTAACGGGGCGGTTTCTTCCCATTTATCGCGCTGTTTCCAGCTCTGCACCGTGGGGCGCTTGACCTGTAACTGTTCCGCTATTTGTGGCACGGAATAGCCCTGCCAGAACAAAAGCGCGGCCTGTCGTCGCGGGTCGCTGAGTAATGATGTGTCGGTTGTAGTGGTCATAAAACCTCACTGTGATGAGTACACGGCAAGGCTAAAGATTCAGGGGGGATGAATCGCTAACCCCCTGTTGTGTCAGGGGTTGCACTTCTGTAACCGGTGGCTGGCGAGGGAGGGAGTCGGGAAACTACATCCGACCCGATAACCCAACTCAGGACACCTGACTCATGGCTAAAAAAGTTTCGAAATGGTTTCGCATCGGCGTCGAGGGTGACACCTGCGACGGTCGCGTCATCAGTGCGACCGATATTCAGGAAATGGCCGACGGCTTTGACCCGCGCGTCTATGGCTGTCGCATTAACCTCGAACATATCCGCAGCGTTATTCCCGACAGCCCGTTTTGCCGCTATGGCGACGTCACGGAAGTGAAAGCGGAAGTGATCGACGACGATTCGGCACTTAACGGCAAGCTGGCGCTGTTCGGCAAAATTGCCCCGCTCGACAACCTGCTCGCGATGCTGGCGAAAGGCCAGAAAGTTTACACCTCGATGGAAATTCGTCCGAACTTTGCCAACACCGGCAAATGTCACCTCATCGGGCTGGCGGTAACCGATGACCCGGCGAGTCTCGGTACCGAATACCTGCAATTCTGTTCCCGCGCACAACAAAACCCACTGGCCGGGAAGAAAGACCAGCCGGGCGACCTGTTCTCAGTGGCAACCCTTGCCGAGCTGGAATTCGAAGACCTGCCCGACACCCTGCTGACCAAACTCAGCGACACCGTGAAAGGCATCTTCAGCCGTAAACAGACTGACGACGATGCGCGTTTCGGTGATGTACATGAAGCTGTGACCGCCATCGCCGAGCGGGTGCAGACCGGCGGCGAAAGCGCCGGGGTGCGTTTCAGTGCCATTGAAGCCGAACTCGCCGACGTCAAAAAAGCGCTGGCCGAGCAGGCCGACGCCACCTCGCAGCAATTCAGCACCCTGACCACCACGCTGGAAAACACCGAAAGCAAATCACAGGCGCGCCGCAAGTTAAGCACCGGTGGCGACGGTGATTCGTCTGGCTCCACGCTGACCGACTGCTAACCCCTGATAACTCCGAAGGAATACAAAACCCATGCGTAAAGAGACCCGTTTTAAATTCAATCAGTACCTGAGCCGTATCGCCGAGCTGAACGGCATCGCGGCCAGCGACCTCGACAAAAAGTTTGCCGTCGAGCCGTCGGTGACGCAGACCCTGTTTGACAAAATCCAGCAGTCGTCCAGCTTCCTGAAACTCATCAACATGGTGACGGTTGGCGAGCTGACCGAAGAGAAAGTCGGCATTGATGTGACCGGCTCCATTGCCAGCACCGCTGACACCGACGGTGGCGTCGAGCGTAAGACCGCTGATTTTGGCAAGCTCGATTCGTACCGCTATTTCTGCCACCCGGTGAACTTCGACTATCACCTGAAGTACGGCAAGCTCGACCTGTGGGCGCGTTTTCAGGATTTCCAGATTCGGATCCGTAACGCCATCATCAAGCGTCAGGCGCTGGATTACATCACCATCGGCTTTAACGGCGTGAGCCGGGCGGCGACGTCTGACAGTAGCAAAAACCCGTTACTTCAGGATGTGGCTGTCGGCTGGTTGCAGAAATACCGCAACGACGCGCCTGAGCGTGTGATGTCCAGCGTCACCGACGCTGACGGTACCGTGATTTCGAACACCATCAAAGTGGGTAAAGGGGGGCATTACGCCAACCTCGACGCGCTGGTCATGGATGCTTTCGAGTCACTGGTCGCGGAAATTCACCGCGAAAACCCGGAAATGGTTGTCATCTGTGGTCGCCGTATCCTGACCGACAAATACTTCCCGATGATTAACAAGTTCCAGGCAAACAGCGAACAGCTCGCCGGTGAGCTGATTATCAGCCAGAAAACCATCGGCCAGCTTCAGGCGGTGCGCGCGCCATTCTTCCCGGCAAACAGCGTTTTCATCACCACGCTGGATAACATTTCGATTTATCTGTACGAGGACGGTCACCGCCGCCACATCGTCGAAAATCCGAAACTCGACCAGGTGGAAAACTACGAACAGGTCAAAGTCGATTTCGTTATCGAGGACTACGAGGCCGGTTGCCTGATTGAAAATATCGAGATCCTCGAACCGGAAGAACCCGCCACCTCGGAACCAGTGAGCGCGGAAGTCTTCGCGGCGGCAATGGTCAAAGCGATGCAGTCTCTGACAGGCGACGCACCGGCTGAAACCAGCGCCACTGACGGCAAGGAGGCATAACCGATGGCAACCCCCGCACAGCGTCATGCGATGCGGGTCTCGGCTATCAGGGCATCGCAGCGGGATAACGCCCCGCTGCGTCATGCCTCACCTTACGAGCAAATGCTCGTCAAGCTGGCCGCAGACCGCCGGACGCTATCAGCAATTCGTTCTAAAGAACGCAAAGCGGATAAAAAACGCGAATTACTCCCGCTGTACCTGCCGTGGGTCGCTGGCGTACTGGAAAGTGGCACCGGCGCACAGGATGACATTCTGATGACGGTGATGCTCTGGCGTCTGGATGCGGGGGATATCACCGGCGCGATTGAGATTGCGCGCTATGCGCTGCGTTTCGGCCTGTCGATGCCGGAAAACCATTCCCGCCCCGCGCCTTACATGCTGGCCGAAGAGGTCGCGCTCGCGGCTCTCCGCGCCCGTATCGCCGGTGAGCCGGTCGACGCTGCGCAACTGCTCGAGGTCATCGGGCTGACCGATACCGCCGATATGCCTGACGAAGTACGCGCCCGACTGCATAAGGTCACCGGTCTGACCCTGCGTGATGCCGGTCAGCCTGAGAATGCGCTTTCTCACCTGCAACGCGCCTTACAACTCGACACCAACGCCGGGGTAAGAAAAGACATTGAGACCCTCACTCGTGAGCTGAACCCGAAACCGGTCGCCGTCAAAAAAACAGCGCTGAAAGCCGCGAAAAAGGCACCCGCGAAAAAACAAGATTCACCGGTGAAACGAGGGCGTGGACGCCCGAAGAAAGTCGCCGGTTAACAGAACGCGCCCCGCGCCGGGCGGCACGCTGGTCAATGTCGGTGATTCACCGTAACTGCGACCGGCGTCCACCGCCCACCTATTTACTGAGGTACTCATGACCATGATTGTGATGAATAACCCGGCGCAACAGCGCGACCCGATGGTCATCCCGCCGGTGCCGGTCGACGAGCCGGTGATTAAAAACACGGCCTTTTTCCCGGATGTTGATCCGAAGCGCATGCGCGAAGAAATGCGCCTCGAGCAGACCGTGACGCCGGTGCGTCTGCGCCGGGCGATTAAAACCGCGATGGCCGAGACCAACGCCGAGTTAACCGACTGGCGCGACCTTCAGCTCGCCGCCGGTTATCAGCGCCTCGAGGATGTGCCGACGGATGAGCTCGACGGCGAAAGTGTGCGGGTTTTTCACTACTTCAACGCTGTTTGCTCGATGACGACCGCGACGCTGTACGAGCGTTACCGGGGCGTTGATGCGAGCGCCAAAGGTGACAAAAAGGCCGACAGCATCGATGACACCATCGATGAAATGTGGCGTGACATGCGCTGGTCGGTTGCCCGTATCCAGGACAAAGCGCGTTGCATCGTGGGGCAAATCTGATGAACGTCATCGCGCATCAGGGCGACACGCTCGACACGTTATGTCAGCGGCATTACGGGCGCACTGAAGGTGTGGTCGAGGCGGTATTGCTGGCTAATCCGGGGCTCGCCGAGCTGGGTGTCGTCCTGCCACATGGCACGGCGGTCAGTCTGCCTGAAGTCGACGCCGCACCGGTATCGGAGACCGTGAATTTATGGGACTGACTGTGGATAAAATCACAACCTTTCTGACCTACTGGCTGTCAGTGGTGCTGGCGTATTTCGGTACGCAGACACCGGAACGGCTCGCGCTTTATGTCGGGGGAAGCTGCGCCATTTTTACTGCGCTGGTTAACTTCTGGTACCAGCGAAAGAAATACCGCTATCTCGTCTCGATGGGGATTGATAAGGGGGTTATTCGTGGGCTCATTCGTTAAACGTTGCAGTGTGGCCGTCGTGCTGGCGCTGGCGGCACTGGTGCCTGATTTTCGTTTGCTTCACACCTCGCCGGAGGGGCTCGCGCTGATTGCCGACCTCGAGGGGTGCCGGTTGCGCCCTTATCAGTGCAGCGCGGGCGTGTGGACGTCAGGCATCGGCCACACTGCCGGGGTGGTACCGAAACGGGATATCACCGAGAAGGAAGCCGCCGCGAATCTGGTCGCTGATGTGCTGAACGTCGAGAAACGACTCGCGGTCTGTGTGCCTGTTGAAATGCCACCCGCCGTCTATGACGCGCTGGTCAGCTTCGCTTTTAACGTCGGTACCGGCGCGGCCTGTCGCTCAACGCTGGTGTATCACCTGAAACACCGGCAATGGTGGCAAGCCTGTGACCAGCTCACCCGCTGGGTGTTTGTGAATGGTGAGCGTAATACCGGGCTCGAAAATCGCCGCTTTCGCGAGCGCGCCTACTGCCTGAAGGGGGCGAAATGAAAACGATAGTCGTGTTGTTAGTGCTGGCGGTGGCCGGGCTGCTCTGGATGCGCCACGAAAACACCACGCTGACCCGCTCCTTTGAGCGGGCGAACAAGGTCGCAGGTGAACAAAAAACGGTGATTACCATGCTGAAAAGCCAACTTAAAACGGCCTCCCGTATCCGTGGGGAAAATGAGACCGCTCAGGTCTTACTGCGCGGTGAGCTCATCGATGCCGGAGCGCGGGCGCAACGCCGGGAACAGACCATTACGAGGTTACTCAATGAAAATGAACAGCTTCGCCGCTGGTATAGCGCTGATTTACCTGATGCTGTGCGCCGGTTGCACCAGCGCGCCGCCTGTGCCGACGCCGGTGATTGTTTACAACGCATGCCCGAGGGTCAGTCTTTGCCCGATGCCGGGAAGTGACCCGACCACCAATGGCGACCTGAGCGCGGATATACGCCAGCTCGAAAGCGCCCTCGAGCGCTGTGCGCTACAGGTCAGAACCGTGAAAAACTGTCAGGATAAAATCGATGTACAAGCCGAAGAGTCTGCGAAAAGCCTTAACTGACGCCGTGCCGGTGCTGGCACGAAACCCCGATATGATGCGTGTCTTTATCGACAACGGGAATCTTGCCTCGACGCTGGCGACGTCGCTGTCGTTTGAGAACCGGTACACGCTGAATGTGGTGGTGACTGATTTCACGGATGATATCGAGCTGTTACTCGTCCCGATTCAGGCGTGGTTGCGCATCCATCAGGCTGACATTATGACGACCGATGAAGGGCGTAAAAAGGGATTCACCTATTTTGCTGATATCAACGACAATGACAGCACCGATATCAGTATCAGCCTTATGCTGACCGAGCGCACCCTCGTTAAAGAGCAGGGGGATAAGCTCCACGTCGAACAGGCAGAAGAGCCGCAGCCGCCGGAACCCGTTACCCGGCCAGTTGAGCTGTATGTTAACGGTGAGCTCGTGAGTCGATTGCATGAATGACTTTAAACCCTTTGACGATAAGCTCGCGGGGCTGATAGCGGCGCTGTCTCCTGCCGCCCGTCGCAGAATGGCCGCAGATATCGCGAAGACCCTGCGAGCCCGTCAACAGCGCCGGATTAAAACGCAGAAAGCACCGGACGGGACACCTTACGCCGCCCGAAAACGCCAGCCGGTAAAAGCCAAAAAAGGCCGGGTTAAGCGGGAAATGTTCGCCAAACTCCGCACCAGTCGTTTTATGAAAGCCTCAGCGGGGAATGACACGGCGGTCGTGGAATTTACCAGCAAGGTACAACGAATGGCGAATGTGCATCAGTACGGCCTCAAGGATAAGCCAGGGCGAAACAGTGCGCCGGTGCAGTACGATGCCCGACCGCTCATCGGTTTTGATCAAGACTCTATTCAACTCATTGAGAATGCGATATTAATAAGATTATCCAGGAGTGGTTGAGAACGTTGATGTTATGAATTTAAAATTTAGCATGCTGAGACAACGGATAAAAAAGTCTCAAAAAATCGTTATGGATAGGATTATCGCGGATCACAACGCCGAGATTTGTGTTCTCTGTGGGAGTGAAAATGAAATTACTCGGGAGCATATTATTCCTCAATGGGCTTTTGAGGCTGACCAAACAAAGTTTCTTATTAATACTAAAAACAATCAGTCTGCCAGTTATATAAAATCAACCATACCGGCTTGTAGGGGGTGTAACTCAGATTTACTTGGCGCTTTTGAAGACTATTTAAAACGATTATTCCGTGATAAAGATGGCTCAGAACTGAATTCATATGAAGTTGATTGCATCATATGGTGGTTACAGTACATGGGTTTCAAACTGCAACTGATGGACTTGCGCTCTCGATTCCTAAGGTATAAGGGCGGGGATTATATACCTTTTATTGCGGATATCCCTGTTGCAATGTTTTGGGGCGATATTGATACGACTCCACACAAGGTTTTTCGCACGATAAGACGAACAAGAAGAACTCTTATTAAAATGAATAAATACAATAAGAGAAATTCATTATTGGTATTTAATACAACAAACCCTAGCTTTCATTTTTTTCATAAAGTAGATGAGTTTATTTTTATTGAAATGCCTCAGGTAAAGAAAGCTTTCTTTCTTTTCTACAACAAAGAGTTTGAACAACATAAAACCGCGCATGCTGAGTGCATGGACGTAATCAAAAAAGTTTACAATAGTTAATCCCGATGTTGTGCCACCGACAGTAAAACCCGCATCAATTGCCGTTCAGAGCACCGGGCGGCATCCTTTCTTGCATGAATACTCGCGCAACTCTTCAGGACGCTTTACGCCTCCTTCGCAACCTGATACGCACCGGCGTCGTTGTCGAAGTCGACCTCGATGACGGGCGCTGTCGCGTCCAGACTGGCGGCATTGTTACCGACTGGCTTCAGTGGCTGACCACGCGCGCCGGTCGCTCACGTGTCTGGTGGGCTCCGTCTGTGGGTGAGCAGGTTTTACTGCTGGCCGTCGGTGGTGAGCTCGACACCGCTTTTGTGCTGCCCGGTATTTTCTCCGATGACCACCCCGCGCCGTCGGCATCGGCTGATGCATTTCACATCACCTTTCCTGACGGGGCTGTTATCGAGTACGAGCCGGAGACCGGCGCACTGACTGTGAGCGGCATTAAAACCGCAGATGTTACGGCGTCGGATTCCATCACCGCGACGGTACCGCTGGTGACGGTGAAAGCCGAGACCCGCATCACCCTCGACACCCCGGAAGTGGTCTGCACCAACAAACTGACGACGGCGACGCTTGAGGTACAACAAGGCGGCACCATGCGCGGAAACATCGAACACACCAACGGTACGTTTAAATCAAACGGCGTGCAGGTCGACGACCACGGTCACGGTGGTGTGCAAAGAGGTGGAGCCTGGACGGAGGGCACGAAATGACGACCCGTTATATCGGTATGAACAGGGAGACCGGGCGCGCCATCACTGACGCCGATCATATCCGTCAGAGTTGTGGCGATATTTTGCGAACGCCGGTCGGCTCTCGCGTGATGCGTCGCGATTATGGCTCGCTGCTGTTCTCCCTGATTGATATGCCGCAGACCGATGCGTTGAGACTGCAAATTATGTGTGCCTGTTATATGGCGCTGCTGAAGTGGGAGCCGCGCATCAGCATCAGCTCGCTGACGGTCGAGCGTCAGTTTAACGGTCAGATGATTGTTGAGCTGACCGGCGAGACCCGGGACACCGGCAAAACCCTGTCACTGACTATTCCTGTGAGTTGAATTTATGGCAACCATCGACCTGAGCCAGCTCCCCGCGCCTGACGTTGTGGAAACGCTGGATTTTGAAACCATTCTCGCGGAACGCAAAGCGACGCTGGTCTCGCTTTACCCTGAAGAACAACAGGACGCTGTTGCGCGTACTCTCGCCCTTGAGTCTGAGCCACTGGTGAAGTATCTGGAGGAAAACGCCTATCGGGAGGTTATCTGGCGTCAGCGTGTGAATGATGCGGCGAAAGGCTGCACACTGGCTTACGCGAGTAATAACGACCTCGATGTGATGGCCGGAAACAACAACACCGGGCGACAGATTGTGACGCCCGCCGATGACAGTACTATCCCGCCGACACCTGCCGTCATGGAATCTGATACCGATTTACGGTTACGCGCACAACAGGCCTATGAAGGGCTCAGCGTGGCTGGTCCGGTAGGTGCATATGAATACCACGGTCGCAGCGCCGACGGTCGGGTCGCTGATATCTCGGTTGTCAGCCCGTCACCGGCCTGTGTGACCATCACCGTGCTGTCACGCGAGGATGACGGCACCGCATCCGATGAACTTCTGACCATCGTTGAAAAAGCACTAAATGCTGAAGAGGTGCGCCCGGTTGGTGACAGGGTGACGGTGCAGAGTGCTGAAATCGTGCCGTATCAGATTGACGCCACGCTGTATTTTTATCCGGGGCCGGAGGCCGCGCCCATCCGTCAGGCCGCAGAGGAAAAACTCAAGACGTATATCACCGCACAACAGCGACTGGGCCGCGACATTCGTCAGTCAGCCATCTATGCCGCCCTGCACGTCGAAGGTGTGCAGCGTGTCGAACTGGCCGCGCCACTGGCTGACATTGTGCTCAGTAAATACCAGGCATCCTGTTGCACCGAATACCGCATCGCTGACGGGGGTGCTGATGAGTAATAACCGGCTGTTGCCTGTTGGCTCATCGCTGCTCGAGGTTGCCGCCGCCCGCGCGGCCGCAGATATCGAGCGTGTGCCGGTACCGCTTCGCACATTGTGGAACTGGCGTACCTGCCCGGTGCGGCTGTTGCCGTATCTGGCGTGGGCGTTTTCGGTTGACCGGTGGGATGAGAACTGGCCGGAGGCGACAAAACGCAGCGTCATCGCCTCGGCGTTTTTCATCCATGCCCACAAAGGCACTATCGCCGCCTTACGGCGCGTGGTGGAGCCGCTGGGCTATCTGATTGAGGTTAAGGAGTGGTGGGAACTCAACGAAGAGCCCGGAACTTTCCGGCTTGTTGTTGGCGTACTCGAGACCGGCATCACCGATGAGATGTACCTCGAACTCGAGCGCCTGATAGAAGGGGCAAAACCGGCAAGCCGACACCTGACCGGGCTCGCTATCAGCCTGAGCACCACCGGGCGCGCTTATGTGGGCGCAAGCTGCTATGACGGTGACCTGTTAACCGTTTATCCCTATGCCGCCGGGGAAATTGTCGTCGGTGGTGAGTTTTATCCGGCTTCGGCCATTCATCTGATTGATAACCTGCGAGTAAGCGCATGACAACTAAATATTTTGCCATCCTGACCAATCAGGGCGCGGCGCGACTGGCAAACGCGACCATGCTCGGTACAAAACTGAATATCACACAAATGGCTGTCGGTGATGGTAACGGCACGTTGCCGACGCCTGACCCGGCTCAGACAAAACTCATTAACCAGACCCGCATCGCGCCGATTAATTCACTGAGCGTGGATGCTAACGACGCCGGTCAGATTATTGCCGAACAAATTATCCCGGAAAATGAGGGTGGTTTTTTCATCCGTGAAATCGGTCTTTATGATGACGATGGCATTTTGATTGCTGTCGCCAACTGCCCGGAAACCTACAAGCCGTTACTGGCCGAGGGGAGCGGTAGAACGCAGACCATTCGCATGATTCTTGTTGTCTCGAGCACGTCGGCGATCACCTTAAAAATCGACCCGTCGGTCGTGCTGGCAACCCGCAAATATGTTGACGATGCGGTCATCGAGGTAAAGAACTACGCTGATGAACTAATGCGCAACCACGAACAGTCGCGCAATCATCCCGATGCAACCACTACCGCTAAAGGTTTTACGCAGCTTAACAGCAGTGTGACGGATGACCGCGAGACACAATCGGCAACCCCGAAAGCCGTAAAAATTGCGATGGACAATGCGAATGCACGGCTGGCTAAAGAACGCAATCTCGCCGATTTACCTAATCCGGCACTGGCGCGCCAGAATCTGCAACTTGGTGACAGCTCGATGAAAAACACCGGTACAACGGCCAATACTGTTGCGGCGGGTGATGATGCACGTATCACCGGCGCGATGCAGAAAAGCCAAAACGGCGCGGATATTCCAGATGTGGCGAAGTTTCTCCAAAACCTTCATTTGGGAGAAGTGGCGAATGCTCCGTATATAAAGAGTCGTGGAGGTAATGCTAATGGTAGTTGGACTATCTGGTCTGACGGGGCAATTGAATTGACCGGGATGTCTCAAGGGGTCGTTAACGGACTAGCTACGATAAATTATCCTATTGCGTTGCCCTACGTCAGTCGCCATATCAGTATTGCTGAACACCAGGCTGTCGATACTGGCCCTACAGATAATTATGTACACGTATCAACAATTATTGGTGATCAGGTCACAAAGTCAGGATTTAAAGCGCGTTGTACGATGGCGGCAACTGGCACGCCATCATCTAGTGGTTTTTCTTGGAGGGTTTATTGTGCCCCGTCTGTTTAATCCTAATACCATGACTGAAGTAATCCCAGGGTTCCACGATATTACCGGTGCCATTGAATTGCCGGATGACAACTGGTTTTTCACAACAGATGAAATGCCGGACGGCAAAATACTCACCGTTAATAATAACGGCGAGCCTGTGATGATTGATATTATTCAGGATAATTAAGCCATTCAATGTCTGACGCACTGGCGGTGTCTACCGCTTCCAGTGCGCCGGATATCAACTGGCCTACGCCTCCGGAGGAACAGGCCAGCTAATATTCTCAGGGTCGATTGTCACATCGACCGCCTTAACCTCATTTTTATAGCCCTGCCACGCCGATAGCTTAGCTCTGTTGGCGTCGCTGATTTCACCTAGCATCAATTCTGTACGCCAGTCGAGCATCACTTCATCAGCATAGTTAAGACGTTGCTGGCGCTCATTCTCTGCTGCTGCTATCCAGTCTTCCTGTGATGGTGGAGGCAAAGCCACCCAGGATGGCATATTGCTGGCATCCGGTTGCATGGCAAAACCATCACGGCATCCGAGATAAAACTCCTGATAGACTGAATCATCAACCTGAATACAGTCTTCAGGCCACGCACCGAGGGCATCGTAATAATCAGGTTTCAGGTCGCTGTTATAAAATGTATTCTTTGTCGGACTGTAGAAATAATTCATCAGACACCCTCCGCGATAAATCCAACACTCCATCCACCATTATCCCCGGTAATACTTAGTGTAAACCCCGTGGCTGTTATGGCAGTAATAGCCAGCCCTTCGACACTTGCTCCATGCGGTGATTGCAATACAGGAATGACATACCAGCACTGACGGGCAAATGGCGTCGGAAAATTAATCTGAACCTCCTTATTAACCACTCCGGCAGCACCAGAGAAACTACTTTTAAAGAACTGTTTCAACACTCCGCCAGTTATCCGATGAAAGCTACTACCGAACGAAAACTCATCCTCACACACATTGCGACGCCATGGCGTTGCTGTGTCTAATTTGACAGGGGAGTTGCTAAATCTGTGGTGGAGTTCACCAGCAGCATTAATAAAAATCTGTGCCCTCCGGTTCTCAGCATACGATGACTGAAATCCAGCCCCGTTCGCGGGGACCTCATCACTATTTGCGCTGTATGCCAGAAACTGATTCTTCATCCCCATAACAATGTTTCCAGAATATCCTGCGCCTGACGTGTTAACTCTTTCTACTATTTCTCCCAAATGAAGGTTTAGGAAAATGCAGGTTTACGTCTCAACTGGCATCATTCCGGCTTTTGCATGAGGGAAAAAGGATGCAGGTTGGTTATGTGCGCGTATCAACAAATGAACAAAACACCGCGCTACAGCGTGACGCACTGGAGCGGTCGGGATGTGAGCTAATATTCGAGGATAAAATCAGCGGTAAATCGACAAACAGACCAGGATTAAATCGCGCTCTCAGGCAACTAAATGCCGGTGATACTCTCGTTGTCTGGAAGCTCGACCGGCTCGGGCGTAGTATGCGTCATCTTGTCTCGATGACTGAAGAGCTTCGCCAGCGCGGGGTTAATTTCCGAAGCCTGACCGACAGTATTGACACCTCAACGCCAATGGGGCGTTTTTTCTTCCATATCATGGGGGCTCTTGCGGAAATGGAGCGCGAGCTCATTGTCGAACGAACCCGCGCCGGTCTGGATGCTGCCAGAGCACAAGGCAGAATCGGAGGTCGTAGGCCGAAGCTGACGCCTGATAAATGGGCTCAGGCTGGCCGGTTGATTGCGGCCGGGGAGTCACGACAGCGTGTCGCACTGATTTTTGATGTGGGCATATCGACGCTGTATAAAAAATTTCCGGCGACAATTCCCGTTGTGTCAGCCACCGGAGAACCCTGACAAATAGCCCCCTGTAAACGTACACCCGACAATATCACTCACCCCAACTAACGGAGTTAAACGGATGAGTGATTTTCATCACGGTGTCGAGGTCGTCGAAATTAACGACGGCACCCGCACAATCTCGACGGTATCAACAGCGGTCGTTGGTATGGTCTGCACGGCCAGCGATGCTGACGCCGGGGCATTTCCGCTCAATGAGCCGGTGCTGATTACCAACCCACAAAGCGCCATCGCAAAAGCCGGTACTAAAGGTACCCTGGCAAAATCCTTACAGCTCATCGCTAACCAGTCAAAACCGGTTGTTGTTGTCGTGCGTGTCGCCGAGGGTACCGGTGATGACGAAGAGGCTCAGAAGCAAACCATTTCTAACATCATCGGCACCACGGATGAGAACGGCAAATACACCGGGCTGAAAGCGCTGTTGACGGCGAAAGCGGTCACTGGCGTGAAGCCCCGCATTCTCGGTGTGCCGGGTCTCGATACTCAGGAAGTGGCGACCGCGCTTGTCTCTGTGGCTCAGAAACTGCGCGCTTTCGCCTATGTCAGCGCATGGGGCTGTAAAACCATTTCTGACGTCATTGCCTACCGTGAGAATTTCAGCGCGCGTGAACTCATGATTATCTGGCCTGAATTCCTCGGATGGGATACCACGGTCAGCGCCACAACGACCAGCTACGCGACCGCCATCGCGCTGGGTCTGCGCGCAAAAATTGATAATGACACCGGCTGGCACAAAACCCTGTCAAACGTCGGTGTCAATGAGGTCACTGGTATCAGCGCGTCCGTCTTCTGGGATTTGCAGGAAAAAGGCACCGATGCTGACCTGCTGAATGAGGCCGGTGTTACCACGCTGATTCGTGCCGATGGTTTCCGTTTCTGGGGTAACCGTAATTGCTCCGATGACCCGCTGTTTCAGTTTGAGAGCTACACCCGCACGGCACAGGTCATCGCCGACACAATGGCCGAGGGGCATATGTGGGCGAACGATAAGCCCATCACCGCGACGCTGATTCGCGACATTATCGACGGCATCAACGCGAAATTCCGCGAGCTGAAAAGCGGCGGTTACATCATCGATGCGACGTGCTGGTTTGACGAAGAGGCCAACAGCAAAGAATCCCTGAAAGCCGGGAAACTGTTTATCGATTATGACTATACGCCGGTGCCACCACTCGAGCACCTGACCTTACGCCAGCGCATCACCGATAAATATCTGGCGAATCTTATCTCGTCCGTCAACAGCAAATAAGGAGCCTGACAAATGGCATTACCGCGCAAGCTCAAACTCATGAACCTGTTTATCGACGGGGTGAGTTATCTCGGCGTCGTGCAGTCCGTCACGTTGCCGAAATTAACCCGCAAGCTCGAGAAGTATCGCGGCGGCGGGATGAATGGCTCAGCCTCGGTTGATCTTGGTCTCGATGACGATGCGCTGTCGGCTGAAATCTCGCTCGGCGGTTTTCCTGATGATGCTGTCTGGTCGTTATATGCCGCCACCGGTACGGCCTCCGTGCCGCTACGTTTTGCCGGGTCTTACCAGCGTGATGACACCGGCGAGACCGTGCCGGTTGAGGTTGTTCTCCGTGGCCGTCAGAAAGAAATCGACCTCGGCGAAGCCAAGCAGGGCGAAGATACTGAGTCGAAAATCTCGCTCGAGTGCTCGTACTACAAGCTGACCCTCAACGGTAAAGATATGGTCGAAATTGACACCGTGAACCTCGTCGAAATGGTGAACGGTACCGACATGCTTGAGGCACACCGACAGAATATCGGCCTGTAATTATTGTCCCGGTCAGCATGGCTGGCCGGGCATCCTGAAACCTGAATTTAACGAGAAATATCATGGAAAAAGCTAACGAAAATATCGTCACTCTGATTAAACCCATCAAGCGCGGTGAACAGGTTATTTCCGATGTGACGCTGTTAAAACCGTGTGCCGGAACCCTTCGCGGTGTCAGCCTGGCATCTGTCGCAAATTCTGACGTCGACGCGCTGATTAAAGTGCTGCCACGCATGACCATGCCGTCGCTGACTGAGCAGGAAGCCGCCGCGCTGGAGCTGCCCGACTTGCTGTCGTTTGCCGGTAAGGTGGTCGGTTTTTTGTCACCGAGTTCGGCGGCGTAACCTTCCCGAAAAAACTCTCGGTCGATGACCTGATGGCTGACATAGCGGTAATTTTCCACTGGTCGCCATCAGACCTTTATCCCATGAGCCTGACCGAGCTCGTCAACTGGCGCGAAAAAGCGCTACAGCGAAGCGGAAACACGAATGAGTAATAACCTCAAACTCGAAGTGCTGCTGAAAGCTGTCGACCAGGCGACCCGACCCTTTAAAGCGATCCAGACGGCGAGTAAAACGCTGTCTGGTGATATCCGCACGACTCAGCAATCCCTGCGTGATTTGAATGGTCAGGCATCGAAAATCGACGGTTTTCGTAAAACCAGTGCGCAACTGGCGGTAACCGGTCAGTCGCTGGAAAAAGCAAAACAGGAAGCTGAAGCGCTGGCGGTGCAGTTTAAAAACACGGAACGGCCAACAGCGGCACAGGCCAGAGTGCTGGAGTCAGCGAAACGCGCGGCTGATGGGTTACAGACGAAATATAACAGTCTCACGCAGTCAGTTAAGCGGCAACAGGCCGAGCTCGGTAAAGCGGGGATAAATACCCGCAACCTGACGAATGATGAAAACCGCCTGAAAAATAATATCAGCGAAACAACCGCACAGCTTAACCGCCAGCGTGAAGCACTGGCGCGCGTCAGCGCTCAACAGGCGAAACTGAGTGCGGTTAAATCCCGCTATGAATCCGGGCAAAAGCTCGCCGCCGGTGCGCGTAATGTCGGTGTGGCCGGTGTTGGGATGGCGACCGCCGGTGTGGTCGCCGGTGGTGCAGTGCTCAAACCCGGCTTTGATTTTTCGCTGAAGAACTCAGAGCTTCAGGCTGTACTCGGTCTCGATAAAGAATCGCCAGAAATGAAGGCGTTAAAGGGGCAAGCCCGAACGCTGGGCGATAATACGGCTGCATCTGCTGATGACGCCGCAGCGGCACAAATTATCGTGGCAAAATCCGGCGCGGATAAAGACGGTATTCTCGCGCAGACGCCCGCCATTCTGAATATGTCGCTCGCGAATAAAGAAACGATGGAGGATAACGCAAAGTTACTCATCGGTACGAAATCCGCTTTCGGTCTCGCTGATGACAAGGCAACGCATATTGCCGATGTGATCTCGATGACCATGAATAAATCACAGGCTACGTTTGCCGGTCTGAGTGACTCACTGACTTATGTCGCGCCGGTCGCAAAAAATGCGGGTGTGAGTCTGGAGGAAACCGCCGCGATGATAGGCGCGCTTCATGACAACAATATCACCGGCTCGATGGCCGGTACCGGTAGCCGTGCCGTGTTAAGTCGATTACAGGCACCATCCGGCAAGGCATATGACGCGATTAAAGAACTGGGCGTCAAAACGATGGACAGCAAGGGCAACACCCGCCCGATTTTCTCCATCCTCAAAGAAATGCAGGCCAGCTTTGAGAAAAATAACCTCGGTACCGGCCAGCGCTCAGAGTACATGAAAGCGATTTTCGGTGAAGAGGCCAGCTCATCGGCCAGTGTCCTGATGGCCGCAGCGGCCAGCGGAAAACTGGATAATCTGACACGTCTGATTAAAAGCTCTGACGGCAAAACTGAAGAGCTGGTCAAGGTCATGCAGGACAATCTCGGCGGCGACTTTAAAGAGTTTCAGTCAGCCTATGAGGCGGTCGGAACTGACCTTTATGACCAGCAAGAAGAGTCGCTCCGCAAGCTCACCCAGACGGCCACAAAATACGTGTTACAGCTCGATGGCTGGATCAAAGACAACAAGGAGTTAGCGGAAACTATCGGCCTTATCGCCGGTGGTGCGCTTGGTCTCATTGCCGTGATTGGCGGTATTGGTCTGATTGCATGGCCGGTCATCGCCGGGATTAACGCCATTATTGCGGCGGCTGGCTTGCTTGGTGCGGTCTTTACGACCATCAGCGGCGGGGTTATCGCTGCTATCGGCGCTATTACGTGGCCGGTCGTGGCCGTTGCGGCGGCGGTTGTCGCTGGCGCGCTGCTGATTCGCAAATACTGGGAGCCTGTCAGCGCCTTTTTCGGCGGTGTTATCGAGGGGCTGATGAGCGCCTTTGCGCCGGTCGGGGAAATGTTCGCGCCGCTGGCACCCATCTTTGACGGCCTCGGGGAGAAACTTCGCGGTGTCTGGCAGTGGTTTAAAGACCTGATAGCGCCGGTAAAAGCGACTCAGGACACGTTAAACAGTTGCCGTAACGTCGGTGTCATATTCGGTCAGGCGCTGGCTGATGCTTTGCTGATGCCGCTTAACGCCTTTAACAAGCTGCGAAGCGGTATTGACTGGGTGCTCGAAAAGCTCGGGATTATCAACAAAGAATCCAGCTCACTTGACCAGACCGCGGCGAAAGCCAGTGCGGCGACGCAGAACGGCTACAGCCCGGCTATCAGCTCTTACAACAGCTATCTGCCGGTCACGGCACCCGCCGGTAAAACCTACATCGACCAGAGTCGGCCAACCTATCAAATCAACGTGCCGGGCAACGGTATGCCGGGCGGTCGGTTAGGTGATGATTTACAGGATGCACTAGAAAAATATGAGCGTGAGAAACGCGCCAAAGCCCGCGCAAGCATGATGCATGACTAAGGAGACCGATTATGATGCTGGCATTAGGTATGTTTGTTTTTATGCGTCAGACGTTGCCCTATCAGAGCATGCAGCGCAGCGCGGATTATAGCTGGGCGTCAAACTCCCGCATCGGGAAGCGTGATGCTTTTCAGTATCTCGGTGAAGGGGAGGACAAAATCACCCTGAGCGGTGACCTTTATCCTGAGCTGACCGGCGGCAAGTTTTCGATGCTGACGCTTTATGCGATGGCCGAGCAGGGGCGAGCATGGCCGCTTATTTCTGGCTCAGGCTGGATTTACGGGATGTTTATTGTCAGCAATGTCTCGGAGACCGGCACGGTATTTTTTGAGGACGGGTCCCCCCGAAAAATCAGCTTCACTCTGTCACTGACCCGTGTCGATGAATCGCTCGCGGCGGTCTATGGCGATATCGGAAAACAGGCCGAAAGTCTGGTCGGTAAAGCTGGCGATCTGCTGTCTAAGGTGGGGGCTTAATCATGCTGGATATTATCACCGGCGCGGGTGCCACACTGACGCCCGATTTTATGCTGACACTGGAAAGCAAAGATATCACCGGCAATATCAGCGACCGGCTGATTAATCTCTCGATGACGGATAACCGGGGCTTTGAAGCTGACCAGCTCGACATTGAACTCGATGATTCTGACGGGCTTGTCGCGCTGCCGATTCGCGGCGCGGTGCTGTCACTGTATCTCGGCTGGAAAGGTTTCGCGCTCGTTGGTAAGGGGCGATTTACCGTCGATGAGGTGGAGCACCGGGGGGCGCCAGATACGGTGACCATTCGCGCCCGTAGCGCTGATTTTCGCGGAACGCTCAATTCACGCCGCGAGGAATCATGGCACGACACCACACTCGGCGCTATTGTCAGCGCGATAGCCGCCCGGAATAAATTAACGGCCAGCGTCGCGGATTCTCTTGCCGGGATAAAAATTCCGCATATCGACCAGTCGCAGGAATCCGACGCTGTTTTCCTGACTCGCCTGGCGGAACGCAACGGCGGCGCGGTATCGGTCAAAGCGGGTAAATTGCTGATGCTTAAAGCGGGAAGTGGTACGACGGCCAGCGGAAAAGCTATCCCTCAGATTACTATCCAGCGCAGTGACGGCGACCGGCATCAGTTTGCTATTGCTGACCGTGGTGCTTACACCGGCGTAACGGCTAAATGGCTGCACACCAAAGACCCAAAACCGGCGAAGCAAAAGCAAGCGGTGAAGCTGAAGCGCAAGCCCAAAGAGCAACACCTCAGGGCGCTACAGCACCCGAAAGCAAAAGTCGTGAGCAGTAAAACCGCAGCGAAAAAGAAGAAAGAGCAGGAAGCCCGCGAGGGTGAATATATGGCCGGTGAGGCTGACAACGTTTTCGCACTGACGACCATTTACGCGACAAAGGCGCAAGCGATGCGCGCGGCTCAGGCGAAGTGGGATAAATTACAGCGTGGCGTTGCGGAGTTCTCAATCATGCTGGCAACTGGTCGGGAAGATATTTATCCCGAAATGCCGGTCAGGGTCTCGGGCTTTAAGAGCGTCATAGATGACCAGTCATGGATAATCAGCAAGGTGACCCATAACCTCGGCGGGAATGGCTTCACGACGGCTGTAGAGCTCGAGGTGATGCTCTCTGATGTGGAGTATGAAACGGATAGTGATATGTTAGAATGTGATGATAAGTAATTGTTTTGTAAGTATTAAATGGTTAAAATTGGGTCATTGAGTCCAGCCGGTGAGGTGAAAAAATGTTTCATTGTCCTTTATGCCATACAGCCGCTCACGCGCGCACCAGTCGTTACTTTACTGATACCACCAAAGAGCGCTATCACCAGTGCACTAATATTAATTGTAGCTGCACGTTTGTAACGACTGAAACGGTCGAGCGATACATCGTCAAGCCGGGTGAAGTGGTACCTGCATTACCTCATCCTATGCAAAACGGCCAGCAATCAATACCTTGGATGTAGACGCAAAAAAGCCCCGTGAATGCGGGGCTTTTTAATTCGATGTGGACGATGTGTGGACATCGGATAAAACAAATCCTTTTGTTTCATTCAGTTATGGTGAAAAATAAATCACCATCCCTGTCTTCCCCCACATGATGTGGGGGTTTTTTTTGCCTTAAAATTGTCACTGTCATAATCGCTGACTGTCTTACACCATCCGTTATACTACCGGCATGAGATGGCAGGAGTGTTTATGAATCAATCCTATGGGCGGTTAGTCAGTCGGGCGGCCATTGCCGCGACAGTGATGGCGTCGCTGTTACTTTTGATCAAAATTTTTGCGTGGTGGTACACCGGGTCGGTGAGTATTCTGGCGGCTCTGGTCGACTCGCTGGTGGATATTGCCGCGTCGCTCACTAACCTGTTAGTGGTGCGCTATTCGCTACAGCCAGCGGATGATGAACATACCTTTGGTCACGGCAAAGCGGAATCCCTGGCCGCGCTGGCGCAAAGTATGTTTATTTCCGGTTCGGCGCTGTTTTTGTTTTTAACCGGTATTCAGCATCTGATTTCACCTACGCCGATGAACGATCCCGGCGTGGGGGTTGTGGTTACCATTATCGCCCTGATATGTACGGTGGTGCTGGTCTCGTTTCAGCGCTGGGTGGTGAAGCGGACGCAAAGCCAGGCGGTGCGGGCAGATATGCTTCATTATCAGTCTGATGTTATGATGAACGGTGCTATTCTCGTGGCGCTCGGTCTGGCCTGGTACGGCTGGCATCGTGCGGACGCATTGTTTGCATTGGGGATTGGCATCTATATTTTATATAGTGCGTTACGCATGGGCTATGAAGCCGTGCAGTCGTTACTGGATCGCGCCTTACCCGATGAAGAACGACAGGAAATTTTTGACATTGTGACATCATGGCCGGGCGTCAGTGGTGCTCACGATCTCCGTACGCGGCAGTCAGGGCCGACCCGCTTTATTCAGATTCATTTGGAAATGGAAGATAATCTGCCGCTCGTTCAGGCGCATGTCGTGGCTGAACAGGTAGAGCAGGCGATTTTACGGCGTTTTCCGGGATCCGATGTCATTATCCATCAGGACCCGTGTTCCGTCGTCCCCAGGGAAGGCAAAAGGTTTGAGCTTTCGTAAGTGAGCGTAAAAAAGAGAGCCAGGCCCGCATTTTGTGTATAAATTACCGCCATTTGGCCTGACCTGAATCAATTCAGCAGGAAGTGATTGTTATACTATTTGCATATTCGTTGGAGAGTATCGATATGCAGGATCGACTTCCGGCAACAGACTTCATTTTGCATTCCAAAGTTCAGAGGTAGTCATGATTAAGAAAATCGGTGTGTTGACAAGCGGCGGTGATGCGCCGGGCATGAACGCAGCAATCCGTGGTGTGGTGCGCGCAGCACTGACGGAAGGACTGGAAGTCATGGGTGTTTATGATGGCTACCTGGGTCTGTACGAAGACCGAATGGTGCAGCTTGACCGTTACAGCGTGTCCGACATGATTAACCGCGGGGGTACCTTCCTGGGTTCCGCACGCTTCCCGGAGTTTCGTGACGAAAACATCCGCGCCGTGGCTATCGAAAACCTGAAAAAACGCGGTATCGACGCGCTGGTGGTGATCGGCGGTGACGGTTCTTACCTGGGTGCAAAACGCCTGACTGAAATGGGCTTCCCGTGCATCGGTTTGCCTGGCACTATCGATAATGATATCAAAGGCACTGACTACACCATCGGTTACTTTACGGCGCTGGGCACCGTGGTTGAAGCGATTGACCGCCTGCGCGACACCTCGTCTTCTCACCAGCGTATCTCTATTGTTGAAGTGATGGGGCGTTACTGTGGCGACCTGACCCTGGCCGCGGCGATTGCCGGTGGCTGTGAGTTCGTTGTGGTACCCGAAGTGGAATTCAGCCGGGACGATCTGGTCAATGAAATCAAAGCGGGCATCGCGAAGGGTAAGAAACACGCTATCGTGGCGATCACTGAGCACATGTGCGACGTAGACGAACTGGCGCATTACATTGAGAAAGAGACGGGCCGTGAAACCCGTGCGACCGTCCTGGGCCACATCCAGCGCGGTGGTTCTCCGGTGCCTTACGACCGCATCCTGGCGTCCCGTATGGGTTCTTACGCCATTGAACTGCTGCTGGAAGGTCACGGTGGTCGTTGCGTCGGTATTCAGAACGAAAAACTGGTTCACCATGACATCATCGACGCTATCGAAAACATGCAGCGTCCGTTCAAAGGTGACTGGCTGGATTGCGCGAAGAAACTGTACTGATTCTTCTCTGCGCCTGATGGCGCTACGCTTATCAGGCCTACAGATCGCAAAGACTTGTAGGCCGGATAAGGCGTCAGCCGCCATCCGGCATAAGCCCTTCATATATTCCTCCAAGTTATAGCCAATCTTTTTTTATTCTTTAATGTTTGAATGTCTTTCTGGCACGCTTTGCTCATCACAACACAACATAAGAGAGTTGGGCGATGAACAAATGGGGCGTGGGGTTAACTTTGCTGCTGGCATCCAGCGGCGTTCTGGCAAAGGATATTCAATTACTGAACGTGTCTTACGATCCAACGCGTGAGCTGTACGAGCAGTACAACAAAGCGTTTAGCGCACACTGGAAGCAAGAGACGGGCGATAACGTGGTGATTCGTCAGTCGCACGGCGGGTCGGGCAAACAGGCCACTTCGGTGATCAATGGCATTGAGGCGGATGTGGTGACGCTGGCGCTGGCCTATGATGTTGATGCGATTGCCGAGCGCGGTCGTATTGATAAAAACTGGATCAAACGCCTGCCGGACAACTCTGCGCCTTATACCTCCACCATTGTGTTCCTGGTTCGCAAAGGCAACCCGAAGCAAATTCATGACTGGAATGATCTGGTAAAACCTGGCGTCTCTGTGATCACGCCGAACCCGAAAAGCTCCGGCGGCGCTCGCTGGAATTACCTGGCGGCGTGGGGCTATGCGCTGCACCACAACAACGGCGATCAGGCGAAAGCCCAGGATTTCGTGAAGGCGCTGTTTAAAAACGTTGAAGTGCTGGACTCCGGCGCGCGCGGTTCCACCAATACCTTTGTGGAACGCGGCATCGGCGACGTGCTGATCGCCTGGGAGAACGAAGCGCTGCTGGCGACCAATGAGCTGGGCAAAGATAAGTTCGAAATCGTGACGCCGAGTGAATCCATTCTGGCTGAACCGACGGTCTCCGTCGTGGATAAAGTGACCGAGAAGAAAGGTACTCAGGCCGTGGCGGAAGCCTATCTGAAGTATCTTTATTCACCGGAAGGTCAGGAGATTGCGGCGAAAAACTACTACCGTCCACGTGATGCAGATGTGGCGAAGAAATACGAAAATGCGTTTCCGAAACTGAAACTCTTCACTATCGATGAGGAGTTTGGCGGCTGGGCGAAAGCGCAGAAAGAACACTTCTCGAACGGCGGAACGTTCGATCAGATCAGTAAGCGTTAAGCGCGGATCAACGAAGAGGCCCGGGGCAAATGCCATCGGGCTTTTTTTATTTGTCATGATTTTGCGTTACTCTTGCAGGTCGTTGAGATACAGGGAACGCGTTATGAAAAAAACGGGCTATGGACTACTGACCGTTGTCGTTATTGTTGTGGCAGCCGGTTTTGGCTACTGGAAGCTGGCCGGAAACCCGGATGCGTTGCGTAAAATTGTCCTTGAGCAATGTCTGCCCAATCAGTTGCAGCATCAAAACCCTGCGCCATGCGCCGAAGTGAAGCCCGGTGCCGGATACGTGGTCTTTAAAGACCGCAATGGCCCGCTGCAATATCTGCTGATGCCGACTTACCGCATTAACGGCACCGAGAGTCCGCTACTGGTGGAACAATACACGCCGAATTTTTTTTGGCTGGCCTGGCAATCTCGTGACTTTATGAGCAAGACGTATGGTCAGGATATTCCGGACAGCGTCGTGTCGCTGGCAATCAATTCGCGCAGTGGACGGACGCAAAATCATTTCCACATCCATATCTCCTGCCTGCGTCCTGATGTCAGAGCGCAACTGGACGCGAATCAGGCAAAAATCAGCACCCGCTGGTTGCCGCTGCCAGGCGGACTGCGCGGGCACGAATATCTTGCCCGTCGCGTGACGGAAAGCGAACTGGCGCAGCGCAGTCCGTTTATGATGCTGGCAGAAGAGGTGCCGGAGGCACGCGAGCGGATGGGGAGCTATGCGCTGGCGTTGGCCCGTCAAAGCGATGACACTTTTGTTCTGTTGGCGACGCAGCGCAACTGGCTGACGTTTAACCGGGCGTCGGCGGAAGAAATTCAGGATCACGACTGCTCACTGCTTACCCAACCCTAGTCACACCCCGCCGAACGGTCGGCGTTTTTTTGCACGATCTCTCACTTCAGACCCGCGAAGATGTATCGTTGGTTAAATTAATGTGAAATTGATCAAAAGATATAAAGGTATACCTTTATATCTTTTGTGATTCCATTACACTCCCTCATAACGCTTACCCCTGGCTGTCCGGGGAATGTGTTAATCATAAAAGCTTTTATTTCACGTAGTTACGTCATCCTTTTTTCGACATTCTTGCGCCCAACGGCGCAAAAGGAATACCGATATGAAATTGTCTATCGTGGAAAAAATAGGTTTCGGCGCCGGGGATATGGCGATCAACGTAGTGATTATTGCCATGCAGCTACTGCTGGCATATTTCTACACGGATATTTACGGTTTACGTGCAGCGGATGTGGGTGTGCTGCTGGTGGTTGTACGGATGATCGATGCCATTATCGATCCGGCGATGGGAATGCTGACTGACAAAGTCTCGACCCGCTGGGGGCGGTATCGTCCGTGGTTGTTATGGTTTGCCATTCCGTTTGGTTTTGCCGTCTATCTGATGTTCATCACGCCGGATATGGCGTATACGGCGAAGCTGGCGTGGGCCTATTTCACTTACATCCTGATGACGCTGGTCTATACGGCGATCACCATCCCGTATATCTCTCTGATTGGCGTCATCACGGACGATCCGGGCGAGCGGTTGAGCGCCAACGGGTATCGCTTTGTGATGACCAAAATCGCCGCGTTTCTGGTGACGATTGTGGTTCCCATGCTGGCAGTCTGGCTGGGACAGGGCAATAAAGCGCTGGGTTATCAGCTCTCTATGGGCCTGATGGGCGCGATGGGTGCAGTGCTGTTTATCTTCTGCTTTATGACCACCCGCGAACGCAGCGAGCCTGAACTGCCGTCACTGTCGGTAAAACAGCAGTTCGCGAATTTGCTGCGCAACGACCAGTGGCTGATTTTGGGCGTGGTGATTATGTTGCTGATGTGCGGCTACGTGATCCGTGGTTCGGTTGCCGCCTACTACGCCAAATATTATCTGAATGGTGGTGATAGCCTGATTTCACCGTTCCTGACCGTCGGTGTCGTGGCGTCTATTCTGGCGATGATTGCGACCACGTGGGTGACCAAGTTCTGGGACAAAATAAAAATGTTCCGCTACACCCAACTGATGACCTTCGCGCTGAGTATCGCCATGTACTTCTGCGTCGGGCAGCAGAACCTGATCCTCGCCTTTATCTTTTACTTTCTCATCAACTTCTTCTGCGACATGCAAATGCCGGTGTTCTGGTCTTCCATCGCGGAAGCGGTCGATTACGGCGAGAAGAAAACCGGGTTGCGCGTTTCCGGCCTGGCTTTCGGCGGCATTCTGTTCTTTCAGAAATTCGGTATGGGGATTGCCGGCGGCGTCCTCGGCTTCCTGCTGAGCCACTTCGGTTATCAGGCGGATGTCCAACAGAGCGCGAGTTCGCTGGCAGGAATTGCACTGATGATGACGCTCATCCCCGCCATCTTCCATCTGGTGGTTGGTGTCGTGATGAAAAAGTATCTGATCAACAACGATTATTACCGCGACATCCAGAGTGAACTGGCGCAGCGCCAGGCGTGAGGAGGAGCAGATGAGTCATCTCAATAAAGTGTGGGTGATTGGCGATGCGTCCGTGGATCTGGTGCCGGAAAGAACGGACTCTTACCTGAAATGTCCGGGCGGGGCATCGGCTAACGTCGCCGTCTGCGTCGCACGACTGGGAGGCGACTGCGGATTTATCGGCTGTCTCGGAGAAGATGATGCCGGGCGTTTCCTTCGCCAGACGCTGGCAGAAAACGGGGTAGGCGTGGGTTCGCTACGCCTCGACCCACAGCAAACCAGCGCGGTGCTGATAGTCAATCTGACGCCAGAAGGCGAACGCAGTTTTACCTATCTGGTGCATCCCGGCGCGGACACCTTTGTCTCCGTGCAGGATTTACCGGCCTTCAGCGCTAACGAGTGGTTTTACTTCAGCTCGATTGGCCTGACCGACAGTCCGGCGCGCGAGGCGTGTCTGGAAGGGGCCAGACGCATGAAGGCGGCGGGCGGGCACGTTATGTTCGACGTCAACCTGCGCGTCAGCATGTGGCGAGATACCCATGAAATCGCCCCTTTACTCGCGCAATCTATTGCGCTGGCCTCCATCTGCAAGGTCTCTGCCGATGAGCTGTGTTGGCTGGGCAAGGTCGAGCGCTGGCAGGACGCACGTTACCTGATGCGTGAACTCGGCTGTGAAACCACCGTCATCTCACTGGGCGACGAGGGAGCGTATCTGGTGACGCCAGAGGGCGAATGCGCGTTCCCGACCGCGAAAATTTCCGTGGTGGACACCACTGGGGCAGGCGATGCCTTTGTCGGTGGGCTGCTCTATACCCTTTCACAGGCGGCGAACTGGGATAGCCGCCTGCTTGCTCAGGCGATCGGTACCGCTAACGCCTGTGGCGCGATGGTAGTCACGGCAAAAGGGGCGATGACCGCGCTGCCTTACCCTGAGCAGCTCGCCGCTTTTCGCGCCAGCCATCCGCTGGAAAAATCATGCTAAACCGTTAAGGAGTCATTCATGCACGTTGAAATTAACAAAATACTGGGCTGCCTGATTGGCGCCGCTGCGGCGGACGCGATGGGCGCGGCGACTGAAGTGCGCACTCAGCAACAAATTCGCGAATACTTCGGTGGCTGGGTGACCGGTTTTGAGAAACCGCCCGCCGATACGTTTGGCCGCTGTAATGAAGCCGGAATGTGTACCGATGACTTTATTCAGGCGAAGTACATCATGGACGCCCTGTTACAGCATCATCGTCAGGTGAGCGATGACGCGATGCGTGAAGCCTTCCAGCGCTGGCTGGCCTATCCGTATTACGCCAATTTTACCGGGCCAACCACCCGGGCCGCGATGAAAGCCATTTTTAACGATAACCGTGCGTCCCTGCAGGGGGAACTGGAAGGTGAGAAGCAGTCGGTACAGATTATCAATAAAGGCAATGCGGAAGCCACTAACGGCGCGGCAATGAAGATTTGGCCTGCCGCCGTATTGCATCCTGGCGATATTGAAAAAGCGATTCAGACTGCGCTGGATATCTGCCGTTTTACCCACAACAACGTGCTGGCGATGTCGGGTGCCGCGGCGATGGCAGCGGCGACCAGCGAGGCGCTACAACCTGTGGCGAGCGCGGAAAGCATCATTGCGGCCGGGATTTACGGTGCCGACCGGGGCTATGCGCTGGCGGCTGAGCAGGGCGCGATGATGGTTGCCGGGCCGTCGGTGGCACGCCGTATCGAACTGGCGGTGGCGATCGGCAAACGTCACGCCCATTGGGAGACGGCGATTGTCGAGATTGCCGATATCATTGGTTCCGGACTGCATGTCAGCGAGGCCGTTCCGGCGGCGTTTGGTTTGTTCGCGTGTTGTCCGAATTCTGCCGTTGATGCTATTATTTCCGCCGTTAATATCGGCAATGACACCGATACCGTCGCCACCATGGTTGGGGCACTCTCCGGCGCCTGGCACGGTGCTGATGCTTTTCCTGCCGACTATTTAACTACCGTTAATCGTATGAATCATTTCGATTTGGCTGAACTCGCCAGACAGATTAAAGGGTAGTGCGCTGCCCTGCGGGGGCGGCGACAACCGTCCCCGACTGGCAGACTTTCGAGGTAAATGGCTTGCAGGTTGATAAAACGAGTTTCACTCCGCTGTATAAGCAGTTGTTTTATATCATCTGCCAGCAGATCCAGAATGGCACCCTGCCGCTGGGGAGTCAGTTGCCGACGCAAAAGGCGATCGCGCAAACCTATAACGTGTCGCTGATTGTCGTGAAGCAGGCGTGGAGTGAGTTGATCAACGCCGGTGTGATTACCTCCCAGCGCGGAAGCGGCTCCGTGGTGAGCGCGGTGCCGGAAGGCGTCAGCTATGGCCATACCTTTCGCGGGATCACCAGCGATCTGCGTGATGCCAGCGTGGCGGTTGAGAACCGCATTCTGGAGATCGCCACACGGCGGGCGCGCGACGCGCAGGAAGATGGTTTAAGCCTGCCAGCCCATCATCACTATCTCTATATTTCCCGGGTGCGATACCTGAATAATCGCCCGTTTAACCACGAGAAAATTTATCTCGATCTCTCCTTCTTTCCGGGACTCACGCTGACGGCGGATGAACTGGCCCATACCTCGCTTTATCACCTGTTGAATGTGAAAAGCGACTCGGCGATCGAAAAGGTCGATGCCATTCTGCCCAGTCCCGATCTCTGCGAGAAGCTACAGATTGCTGAGAACAAACCGCTTCTTTCCGTGGCGCGCCAGACATTTATGGCGGGGGAAGAGCACCCCTTTGAGTATTGCCGCTACTATGTGCTGTCTGACTACTTCGGCGAAATCCATTATCACTAACCCTCTGCTTTTTTAGGGGGAAACGCGCGTTTACAGACGGGGGATGCCCCCGTATCCTTGTTGAAAAAAACAACAGGAGACAGGCATGTCGCTCTGGTTTTCACACCCTCTGTTTCTGCCCTCGCTGGTGGTGCTGGTCACCATCCTGCTCTGGGCGACCTCGCTCTTGCCGGAATTTATCACCGCGCTGCTGTTTTTCACCGTGGCGATGGTGGCGAAAATCGCCCCACCGGACGTCATCTTTGGCGGCTTTGCCTCGTCGGCATTCTGGCTGGTATTCAGCGGCTTTGTGCTGGGCGTGGCGATCCGTAAAACCGGACTGGCAGACAGAGCGGCAAGAGCACTGTCCTCACGGCTGACGGAGTCCTGGCCGCTGATGGTTTCAAGCGTGGTGCTGTTGAGCTATGCGCTGGCGTTTGTGATGCCTTCCAATATGGGACGTATCGCGCTGCTGATGCCCGTCGTTGCCGCGATGGCGAAACGCGCCGGGATCCTCGATGGCACTCGCGCGTGGTATGGCCTGGCGCTTGCCGTGGGTTTTGGCACTTTTCAGCTTTCCGCTACCATTCTGCCAGCCAACGTGCCGAACCTGGTGATGAGTGGGGCGGCGGAAGGGTCGTACGGCATCCACCTGAACTATCTGCCTTATCTGCTGCTGCATACGCCGGTATTAGGCTGGCTGAAAGGTGGACTGTTGATTGCGCTGATCTGCTGGCTGTTTCCCGGAAAACCCCATGCGCCGCGTGAACTCACACCGCCGGAACCGATGAGCCGCGATGAAAAACGACTGGCCTGGATGCTGGCAGTGGTGCTGGTAATGTGGGTCAGCGAAAGCTGGCATGGCATTGGCCCGGCATGGACCGGACTGGCGGCGGCAGTCATCACCCTGTTACCGCGCGTTGGGTTTATCAACGGAGAGGAGTTTTCCGCGGGACTTAACATCCGCACCTGCATTTATGTTGCCGGTATTCTTGGACTGGCGAGCGTGGTGACGCAAACCGGCATTGGCGATGCGGTTGGTGAGGCGCTGCTGCACGTGATGCCGCTGGACCCGGAGAAACCGTTCACCAGTTTTCTCGCCCTGACCGGCATCACCACCGCGCTTAACTTTATCATGACCGCCAACGGCGTTCCGGCGCTGTATACCACCCTGGCGCAGAGCTTTTCTGAGGCAACGCAGTTTCCGCTGTTGTCGGTGATTATGATTCAGGTGCTGGGCTACTCAACGCCGCTGTTGCCGTATCAGGCATCGCCTATTGTGGTGGCGATGGCGCTGGGAAGAGTGCCGGCGAGGGCCGGGATGCTGCTGTGTCTGGTGCTGGCGGTGGCGACCTATCTGGTCCTGCTGCCACTGGACTATGCGTGGTTTAATTTATTAGGGAAATTGTAGTGTTAATCGCCTGATAATGTTGATTTTGTGAGAGGGCGGTGGGTTTTACCGGCACGAATAACGGTTAATACCAAAACGCATACTTATGCGCAGGATACTCAAGGATTGATCCATGGACAGATTGACCCCTATTCGCGGTTGGCCCGCCATTATCTCTATCGTTATCACACTGACTATCTGGTTTATCATCCCCTGTCCTGCGGATGTGACGCCACAGGCGTGGCATCTGCTGGCGCTGTTTATCGGCACTATCGCGGCCATTATCGGTAAAGCCATGCCCATTGGGGCGATTGCCGTTGTGGCTATCATGCTGGTGGCGATGACCGGCGTGACGAATCCCGGTAAGCCCGCGGCGGCGCTTAACGATGCGCTGAGCGGTTTTTCCAACCAACTGATCTGGTTGATTGGCTTATCGATCATGCTGTCGCAAAGCTTGCTGAAAACAGGACTTGGCGCGCGCATCGGCTACGGGTTTATTGCGTTGTTTGGTAAGCGGACCTTAGGTATCGCATGGGCATTAACGCTCGCAGAAACGCTGATTGCTCCCGTCACCCCAAGCAACACGGCGCGCGGTGGCGGTATTATCCACCCGGTTATGCGTGCCATCGCCGACAGCCTCGGGTCGCAGCCTGGCGACAGTGAAAATGGCTCAACGGGCCGCTATCTGGCGCTGGTGAATTACAACATTAACCCCATCAGTTCGGCGATGTTCATCACCGCAACCGCTCCTAACCCTCTCATTGTCACCTTTTTGACTCAGGGGACGGATGGCGTACTGAACATGACCTGGGGGATGTGGGCCATTGCGGCGCTCCTTCCGGCGGTGGTCTCGCTGCTGGTGATGCCCATCGTCATCTGGTGGCTCTATCCGCCCGCCATTACCCGCACGCCCAATGCGCCGCAGTTCGCCCGACAAAAGCTGGATCTTCTCGGCCCGCTGTCGCTGGCAGAGAAAATCACGCTGGGGGTGTTCATTTTGCTGCTCTGCCTGTGGGCTGGCGTTCCCGCGATGATTATGGGCAGTGGCTGGACCGTGAACCCCACCAGCGCGGCGCTGATCGGATTATCGATTCTGCTGGTGACGGGGGTCTTAAACTGGGAGGACATTCTTAAGTGTCGCGGTGCCTGGGATACCATTGTCTGGTTTGCCGCGCTGGTGATGATGGCGGATTTCCTCAGCAAGCTGGGGCTGGTCGGCTGGCTGGCGACGAGTGTGGGGACGGCTATCAATCATCTTGGCGTTCACTGGAGTATCGCGACGCTGCTGTTGATCCTGCTTTACGTCTATTCTCACTACTTTTTCGCCAGCACCACGGCGCATATCACGGCCATGTTCTCTGCCTTCTTCATCGCAGGGTTAGGTCTGGGTGCACCACCGGCCTTGCTGGGGCTGATGCTCGGTTTCTCCTCCTCGCTGATGATGTCGCTCACCCACTATGGCACGGGCACTGCGCCGATTATTTTTGGCTCTGGCTACGCCACGCTGGCGGAATGGTGGAAGACGGGGCTGGTGATGAGTGTGGTGAACCTGACTATCTGGGCGGTGACCGGGGCTTTCTGGTGGCACTGGCTGGGGTATTGGTAATTCGGAAATAAACCGGGGGAAAGGCTCCCCCGGCTGCACAACTTACGCCTGTTTTGCCGCTTCAGCCGCTTTTACGATCACAGCGAAAGCGTCAGCTTTCAGAGAAGCACCGCCAACCAGCGCGCCGTCGATGTCCGGCTGAGTGAACAGTTCTGCCGCATTGGCTGCGTTTACGGAACCGCCGTACTGGATGATGACCTGCTCAGCAATTTTCGCGTCTGCTTTAGCAATGTGGTCACGGATGAATTTGTGAACAGCCTGTGCCTGCGCAGGCGTTGCGGATTTGCCGGTACCGATTGCCCAAACAGGTTCGTAAGCGATAACCACGCCTTCGAATGCCGCAGCGCCCTGGGTTTTCAGAACCGCGTCAATCTGACGTGCGCACACTTCTTCCGTTTTGCCCGCTTCGTTTTCGGCTTCGGTTTCACCGATGCACAGAACCGGCGTCAGACCCTGCTCTTTCAGCACGGCGAATTTTTTCGCGATCAGTTCGTCAGACTCTTTGTGGTAAGTACGACGCTCAGAGTGGCCGATGATGATGTACTGGGCACCGATGTCTTTCAGCATTTCAGCGCTTGTTTCACCGGTAAATGCGCCGGACAGGTTCAGGTCAACGTTCTGCGCGCCCAGGAGGATATGGCTACCGGCCGCAGCATGTTTTGCCAGGTCGATGTACATTTCCGGCGGCGCGATCGCTACCGCGCAGCCTGCGACGCCAGCCAGCTCTGTACGCAGGTTAGCAATCAGTTCGTTTACCATGTGGCGGCTGCCGTTCAGTTTCCAGTTACCCATCACTAAAGGATGTCGCATTTCTATTCTCCACGCTTTGTCAGCGAATTAAGGAAGATGGCCGCCCCTCAGGGCAGCATGGTCTGTGAAACAGTATAGAGATCACTCCCTGGAAAGGCTTTGCTTTTTATCATCTCCCCGTCATTCTCCGCGTTGCAGGTGCGTTGGCTATACTCGCTCACCCCAGTCACTTACTGATGTAAGCTCCTGGGGATTCGTTGCGTCGCCGCCTTCCTGAAACGTGAATAATTTAGGGGGAATTGGACCCGTCCAGGTTTTCAGATAACGCCAGCTTAATCGGTTCAACTGCGAAGGTCAGCCCCTTTTCGCCGTTATCTGCGACAACATAGCGAATTGCGCCTTCGGTCTCTGCGTAATAGCGCTTATTTTTCCCGGCGGTAAGCAGCTTTTGCAGCTTTTTCTGGCTCTGCTCTTTGGTTAGCAAGGGGGCGATGGTGCGGATCACCGCCGCCATATACTCCAGCGCTTTAGCTTTCGCCGCTTTCTGTTCCGGCCCCTGAATCGGCAGCCAGGTTATCTGCATGCTCTTGATCTTCAATGTCCCGCGCTCAAGGGCGGTCGAAGCATAGAGGTTTTCATTAATTTTGCTGGCCGCACGAGTGAGGTTGGCTTTGTCGCGGTTGCTGTCGATCGCGCGGAATTCGTTTAAGGTAAGCTTCGGATTTTGCGTATTAAAGTTTTCGCGAAACTGGCTGATGGAAAGGTCAAACGTGGGGGCGCCGGCGATCAAATACGGGGCAGTGGTGGCCGTCAATGACTCAGCCGCCAGCGTCGGAGCGCTGGAGAATATCGCAGAAAACAATAATAAAAACAGTGAACATCCTGGCTTCATCAATCTTACCTTTCGTTATGCCTGTTCACGATTAAAACGATAACCGTCTGGCTTGTCAAAAGGGTAAACTGTCAAAGATAGTCATTTTTAAGGAACAGGCATGACCTTACAGCAGTGGTTATTCTCATTTAAAGGGCGTATTGGACGCCGTGATTTCTGGATCTGGATTGCGCTGTGGATTGTCAGCATGGTGGTTTTATTTTCGCTCGAGAGTCAAAAATTACTCCCCGATCAGATAGCCCCCTTTGCCCTTGTGTGTCTGCTCTGGCCGACGGCGTCGGTTACGGTGAAGCGTCTGCACGATCGCGGGCGTTCAGGGTTGTGGGCGTTATTGATTATTCTTGCCTGGATGCTGTTAGCCGGCAACTGGGCCATTCTTCCGGGGATGTGGCAATGGGTGGTCGGACGCTTTGTCCCGACGCTTATCCTCATCATGACGATTATCGATCTGGGGGCGTTTGTCGGCACCCAGGGCGAAAATAAATACGGTAAAGACACCCAGGATGTGAAGTTCAGGTAACGCGCAGGCCGGATAAGGCGAGGCCGCCTGTCCGGCAACATGCTTACCAGTAGTGTTCTGCGGTCATATGACCCGGTCGGCGGCGCAAATGTTTAGTCATTTGCCGGGTCTCTTTCAGCAACTGCTGCGTGTCGCGTACCATCTGCGGATTCCCGCATAGCATCACATGGCTGGTCTCTTTATCCATTGGTAAGCCTACCGCTTTTTCCAGTTCGCCACTTTCAATCAGCGCCGGAACGCGACCGGTCAATGAACCTGCGACCGTCTCACGGCTTACCACCGTCTGGATCCGCAGTTTGCCTTCATAGCGCGTTTGCAGTTCCTGCATCAGCGGCAGGTAGCTTAAATCAGCGGCGTAGCGCGCGGCATGGACCAGGACCAGGTGCTTGAAGCGATCGAGATCTTTACCCAGTTGCAGAATCGATAAATAGGGGCCGATGGCGGTGCCGGTTGCCAGCATCCACAATGTGTCGCAGTCCGGCACCTCATCCAGCACAAAGAAACCAGCGGCTTCGCTCACCACCTGTACCTCATCGCCAGGCTTCAGTGCAGCCAGACGCGGGCTCAGCTTACCGTCAGGTACGGTGACCAGGTAAAACTCCAGATTCGGATTATCAGGGGCATTCACATACGAGTAAGCGCGCTGGACGCGCTCGCTGTCAATCTCAAGACCGAGCTTGGTAAATTGACCTGCGGTGAAGGGATGAACGGGGGCGTGAACGGTCAGACTAAACAGGGCATCGGTCCAGTTCTGTACCTTTGTGACTTTGCCTGTTACCCAATCTGCCATGGTTTTCTCCTGTACGGGTCTCGTTCCCTTATCTTCGTTGGTTGGCAGAAAGATTTCCAGCCCGGTGGGGCTGGAAGGCTCTAACAAACAAATTCGTTAAAGGATATGCGTCTGCACGTCCGGGTCTTTGCGATCGAGATAGTGAATCGACTGAATGCGGCGGATGGTACGTGATTTACCGCGGATCAGCAGCGTTTCGGTGGTCGCGATATTGCCTTTACGGCTGATCCCTTCCAGCAGATCGCCTTTAGTGATACCGGTCGCAGAGAAAATGACGTTGTCGCTGCGCGCCATGTCATCCAGACGCAGCGCTTTACCGGCCTCGATGCCCATTGCCTGACAGCGCGCCAGCTCCTGCTCGCCGATACGGCGGTTCTCTTCGCTGTCGCCTTTGACATCATGACGCGCCAGCAGACGGCCCTGCATGTCGCCATCCAGTGCGCGGATCACCGCAGCGGACACTACGCCTTCCGGCGCGCCGCCAATCCCGTACAGCACATCCACTTCGCTGTCCGGCATACAGGTCAGGATAGACGCTGCCACATCGCCATCAGGAATCGCGAATACGCGTACGCCCAGCTTCGCCATCTCTGCGATTACCTCATCATGGCGCGGTTTTGCCAGAATCGTCACCGTCAGTTCGCCAAGCGGTTTGCCCAGCGCGTTGGCAATATTGCGCAGGTTCTCTTCCAGCGGCAGATTGAGATCGATGCTGCCCTTTGCGCCGGGCCCGACAATCAGCTTTTCCATGTACATATCCGGCGCGTTCAGGAAGCAACCCTTGTCACCGACGGCCAGAACGGCCAGCGCGTTGGCCTGGCCCATCGCCGTCATTCGCGTGCCTTCGATGGGGTCGACGGCAATATCCACCGCGTCGCCGCGACCGGTACCGACTTTCTCACCGATGTAGAGCATCGGCGCTTCGTCGATCTCGCCTTCACCGATCACGATGGTCCCGTCAATGTTGACCTGGTTTAGCATAATGCGCATGGCGTTAACCGCCGCGCCGTCGGCGGTGTTTTTGTCACCGCGTCCCAACCATTTATAGCCAGCCAGCGCCGCCGCTTCGGTTACGCGGGAAAATTCGATGGCAAGTTCTCGTCTCATAGCAAACTCGTAGCAGAAAGGAATGGCGCGAAGTGTAGCACAGGGGAGGGGAGGGAATTATTGATATCAGAGGGTGAGTGTGCGGGGTTGCCCCCGCACACGTAATACAATCCGTAGGCCGGATAAGACGCTCTCGCGTCGTCATCCGGCGATTCACGATTACTCTTCGTGATCTTCCCACGCCAGCGCGCGTTTGACCGCTTTCTTCCAGCCGCTGTAACGGTAGTTACGCTCGGTGGTTTCGATGCCAGGGCGGAATTCACGTTCGATAACCGCTTTCTCCTGCAACTCATCAAGGTTCTGCCAGAAACCAACGGCCAGACCGGCCAGGTAAGCTGCACCCAGCGCCGTCACTTCACGCACTTCCGGACGTTCAACGCGCGTGCCGAGAATGTCTGACTGGAACTGCATCAGGAAGTTGTTGGCGACCGCGCCACCGTCCACGCGCAGGGCGTGCAGGCGAATGCCGGAGTCTGCCTGCATCGCTTCCAGCACGTCGCGAGTCTGGTAGGCAATCGATTCCAGCGTTGCGCGAATGATGTGGTTGGAGTTCACGCCACGGGTCAGACCGAAGATCGCCCCACGCGCATACGGGTCCCAGTAAGGCGCGCCCAGTCCCGTAAAGGCCGGCACGACGTACACGCCGTTGGTGTCCTTCACTTTGGTCGCGAAATACTCGGAATCGAAGGCGTCGCTGATGAGCTTCATTTCATCACGCAGCCACTGAATGGAGGCGCCCGCCATAAACACGGCGCCTTCCAGCGCGTAGTTCACTTCTCCGCTCGGGCCGCAGGCGATGGTGGTCAGCAGGCCGTTTTCGGACTTCACCGCTTTCTCGCCGGTGTTCATCAGCATAAAGCAGCCGGTGCCGTAGGTGTTTTTCGCCATCCCTTCCTTCACGCACAGCTGGCCGAACAGCGCAGCCTGCTGGTCACCGGCGATGCCGGAGATAGGAATACGCGTGCCGCCTTTACCGCCGATGTTGGTCTGACCGTAGACTTCAGAAGAACGACGTACTTCCGGCAGCATGGCACGCGGAATATCCAGCGCATCCAGCATTTTGTCGTCCCAGTCCAGCGTGTGGATGTTGAACAGCATAGTCCGTGAGGCGTTGGTGTAATCCGTTACGTGTACGCGTCCCTGAGTCATTTTCCAGATAAGCCAGGTATCAACGGTACCGAACAGCAGTTCGCCGCGACGTGCGCGCTCACGGGAGCCTTCGACGTGGTCGAGGATCCACTTCACTTTGGTGCCGGAAAAATACGGGTCAATGACCAGACCGGTGTTATTGCGGACGTACTCTTCCATGCCATCGCGCTTCAGGCGCTCGCAGATCTCCGCGGTACGGCGGCACTGCCAGACAATCGCGTTATAGATAGGTTTACCGGTTTCACGCTCCCAGACGATGGTGGTTTCACGCTGGTTAGTAATCCCGATAGCTGCAATCTGATCGGAACTGATGTCCGCTTTGGCCAGCACTTCCACCAGAGTAGAGCTTTGTGTTGCCCAGATTTCCATCGGGTCGTGTTCTACCCAGCCTGCTTTCGGGTAGATCTGCTCAAATTCGCGCTGTGAAACGCTCACAATATTGGCATCATGATCCATCACGACGGCGCGGGAGCTGGTGGTTCCCTGGTCGAGCGCAACGATATACTTTTTCTCAGTCATAATTATTTGTCCCGTAGTCACATTACAGCGAAGCTTTTTGTTGTGAAGTGGTCGTGGTTTCCTTCTCTTCCACGGCACAGGTATCGCACGGCAAATGGCGACCGATCAGCTTGCGATAGGCAAAAGCGCCCAAAATAGCGCCAACGATGGGGCCAAACAGCGGCACCAGGAAGTAAGGAATATCTTTGCCACCGGTGAAGGCGACATTACCCCAGCCCGCGAGCCAGGCGAACGCTTTCGGACCAATATCACGCGCCGGGTTCATCGCAAACCCGGTCAGTGGGCCCATGGATGCGCCGATAACCGCAATCAGTAAACCAATCAACAAAGGAGCCAGCGGGCCACGCGGTACACCGTTACCGTCATCAGTCAGCGCCAGGATAAGCCCCATCAGGATAGCGGTAATCACCATTTCAACCGCGAAGGCCTGCACAAAATTGATATGTGGGTTGGGATACGTTGAGAAAGTGCCGGCCAGATCAACACTCTCAATGCTGCCACGTACAATGTGGTGCGTCTGTTCGAAGTCGGCAAAAAGGTTGTAGTAAAGCCCGTAAACTAACGCCGCTGCACAAAAGGCACCGGCAAATTGAGAAAGGATAAAAGGAACAACTTTGCGCTTGTCGAAACACGCAAACAGCCACAACGCGATGGTGACTGCCGGATTGAGATGCGCGCCAGATACCCCTGCGGTCAGGTAGATAGCCATGGCTACCCCCAGTCCCCAGATGATGCTGATTTCCCACTGTCCAAAAGACGCACCCGCGACTTTAAGCGCAGCGACACACCCCACACCGAAGAAAATCAACAACCCGGTACCGAGGAATTCAGCAATGCACTGGCCTTTTAAGGTTGATGTTTGACTCATAATCGGATCCTGAAGAGTTTAATGTTTATTGTATGCGAGGAGGTCACTGACGTCCGCGATGCCCTGTAGGCACACTGTTAATTTATCGTTAACGAGCAAAAACGAGAAATATCGAACTTAAAATGTGTGTACTCCGTCAATAAAATGAGCGTTTTCGCGCCATGAAGCGCGTTTTGTTATACAAAAACAGTGTGAGCTGAATCATTTCATTAACCAAAGCGTTAACACTTAAGGGTTAGGCGGTCGCTGTCTGTAAGAGTCGACTGAAAAGTGTTGCAAACCGCAATCAGCGCGGGATGCCGCTGGACAGGGAGGACGGGGCTTCATACAATCGGCACTATATATTGTGCGCGTTCACGTGAAGCGTCGCCTTGCAATTCAGGAGAGTATGACCATGTCTTTAGAAGTGTTTGAGAAACTGGAAGCAAAAGTACAGCAGGCGATTGATACCATCACCTTGTTGCAGATGGAAATTGAAGAGCTGAAAGAGAAGAACAACTCGCTGTCACAGGAAGTGCAATCTGCACAGCACGGCCGCGAAGAGCTCGAGCGCGAAAATCAGTCTCTGAAAGAACAGCAGAATGGCTGGCAGGATCGTCTGCAGGCTCTCCTCGGCCGTATGGAAGAAGTCTGATTACGCTTCATCTTTCGCGCCGTAGCGGCGTTGGCTGCGCTCAGCTACCCCAGTCACGTAGTTTACTACGCTCCTGGGGATATCTTCGTTTGCCGCCTTGCTACAACACGAAATCTTTCGCGTAATCGCATTGTCATGCAGTCATGTAGGCCGGATAAGGCGCAAGCCGTCATCCGGCAATATCCTAGCGTTACCGCGATACAACGTTAGTTTCAGGCATTCAAACCCCCATCCACGTCCAGACCAGTGCCGGAAATCTGCCCAGCCGCTGGGCTTGCCAGAAACGTCACTGCCGCTGCAACATCCTCCGGTGTACCGTAATGCCCTGTCGCAATAAGCTGTCGTTGGGAGTCCGCCTGTTCGCCATCTGCTGGGTTCATATCACTGTCCGTTGGGCCGGGATGGACAAGGTTGACGGTAATACCCCGTGGGCCGAGATCACGAGCCAGGCCACGGGTTAGCGAGTTGAGCGCTGATTTAGTCATCGCGTAGACAGCAATCCCCGGCTGGGCGACACGGTTGGCAAGGCAACTGCCAATATTGATAATTCGCCCACCTTCAGGGAGATGTGGCAACGCGGCCTGTATGGCTACCACCACGCCACGGATATTCACGTTAATCAACGCGTCGATGTCTTCCAGTGACAGCGACTCCAGCGGGCCACCGCGTGCGATCCCTGCGTTGTTGACCAGAATATCTAATCCTCCTAGTGACTGTATCGTGTGATTTACGGCGTTCTGAATAGCCTGAGCGTTTGCACTGTTTGCCTGAATAGCCTCGCCATGGCGGCCGAGTGCTGTAATTTCATTGGCAACGGCCTGGGCTTTCTCCGCAGATTTTTCATAGGTTATAACAACATCAGCACCGGCTTTCGCCAGCGACAGTGCAATAGCGCGCCCTAATCCACGACTGGCTCCGGTGACCAGCGCTTTTTTACCTGTCAGATCGATATGCATGATGACCTCGTGACGAGAGTGATGAGATTCATCATTAGGTATAGAGAGAGTTTTTTCTTCGTCAATGCGCTGAATGGGGGAATCGAAAGGGTGAAGTGACAAAAAAGAGGATCTGGAGATGTCCAGAATCGAAGTAAATTGCCAGTCAGTTGTTTAACCGACTGGCATCACACCGAATGGCGGTATTTTCTTTACTCGATATCGAGCGGGTCTTCGGAGAGGATGATTCCCGTATTGTCGGCGTACAGATGGTCGCCGGAGAAGAACGTCACGCCGCCAAAATTGACGCGGACATCGCTTTCCCCAATCCCTTCACCTGCTGCACCTACCGGAATCGCGGCAATCGCCTGAATGCCGATGTCCAGCTCTTCCAGATCGTCTACCTGACGCACTGCGCCATAGATGACCAGTCCTTCCCATTCATTCTGTACAGCCAGACGCGCCAGTTCGGCATCGACCAGCGCACGACGGACAGAACCGCCACCATCGACCAGCAGAATGCGACCACGACCATTTTGTTCGAGCAGATCATACAGCAACCCGTTGTCCTCGAAACATTTCACCGTGACGATTTGTCCGCCAAACGACGACC
This sequence comes from Citrobacter amalonaticus Y19, assembly GCF_000981805.1. Lineage (NCBI taxonomy): Bacteria > Pseudomonadati > Pseudomonadota > Gammaproteobacteria > Enterobacterales > Enterobacteriaceae > Citrobacter > Citrobacter amalonaticus. The sequence continues at coordinate 4,660,133 of NZ_CP011132.1, forward strand.
GTCCTCCAAAGTTGGAGAACAGTGGTTCCACGACGTTGACATCTTCTTGATAGATGTCACAAAGCTCGGAAGTATCGTATTTCATAGGATTAACGTTCAGTTGCTGCGAGAATTTTTAGTATATCGCGCTATGTGTACTGTTGGCAAAATCATCAATTGTTAATTGATATTTGTCAGTTATCTTGCCCACTGACTTAAGAAAATCCCGACGACAAACAGCAGGTTAGTCAGCAACGCGGCTTTTACCGTACGTTCGAGCATCGGACGCATCGCCGCCGGTTCCATTTGGCGCATAACGTAACGCGCCTGTTTTACCAGTACCGGCGCGGCCAACAGGAACAGCCAACCCCACGGACTTTGTAGCGAAAGCAGGTTAAACAGCGCCAGGCAAACCAGCGTCCCCATCAGCAGACCGGCATGGTAACGACGGGCATTCACCGCGCCGAGGCGGACGACCAGCGTATTCTTGCCGTTTTCCCGGTCGCTGTTGATATCGCGCAGGTTATTGATGTTAAGTACGGCAGTGGCCAGCAGACCACAGGCGGTTGCCGGAAGAATAAGCGCCGGGATCAGCGTATGCGCCTGCAGATACCAACTGCCCATCACGCTCAGCCAGCCAAAGAAGACCAGTACGGAAATATCACCCAGGCCGATGTAGCCATAGGGACGATTGCCCACGGTATAGGTGATGGCGGCAATGATCGACAGCACGCCAAGTACCAGGAAACCAACAAAATCCGCCGGCGTGCGGCACGCCACGGCAACCAGCGACAGACCGGACAAACAAATGAGTACAACGGTGATGACCAGCGCGCGCTTCATCTCCTGTTGGGTGATCACCCCTTTCTGCATCCCACGCAGCGGTCCGATGCGGTCCGGTTTATCGCTGCCCTTAACGGCATCGCCATAATCGTTGGCGAGATTTGACAGGATTTGCAGAAGCCCTGCGGTAATGAGTGCCAGCAGGGCGACCAGTGGATCAAAGTATCCCCGCCACCATGCCAGGGCCGTACCGACGATGATCGCCGCGAAGGCGAGCGGTAGGGTCTTGGGTCGTAAGCTTTCCAGCCAGGCCTGGGAGCGGCTAATTTGTTGTTGTTCAGTCATATTTAGCGCCAATAAAAATGGGGCCTTTCAGCCCCATCAACAATGATGAAAATGCAGTGAACGCGATTATAGGATAAAACGGCTCAGATCTTCATCTGCGACCAGCGCATCCAGATGTTTGCTCACATAATCCGCATCAATTGTTATGCTTTGACCATTCAAATCGCTCGCATCATAGGAAATATCTTCCATCAGGCGTTCCAGAACGGTGTGCAGACGACGGGCACCGATGTTTTCGGTGGTTTCGTTAACCTGCCATGCCGCTTCAGCAATTTTCTTGATACCGGATTCAGTAAACTCAATGTTGACGCCTTCGGTCGCCATCAGTGCCTTGTACTGCACGGTGACAGAGGCATTAGGCTCCGTCAGAATGCGTTCGAAGTCGCTGGTGGTCAGCGCCTGCAGTTCCACGCGAATCGGCAGACGCCCCTGCAGTTCCGGGATCAGGTCAGACGGCTTCGCCACCTGGAATGCGCCAGACGCGATAAACAGAATGTGGTCGGTTTTGACCATACCGTGCTTGGTGGAGACGGTGCAGCCTTCAACCAGCGGCAGCAGGTCGCGCTGTACGCCTTCACGGGACACGTCCGGGCCGGAGGATTCGCCGCGCTTACAGATTTTGTCGATTTCGTCGATAAACACGATCCCGTGCTGCTCAACGGCGTAAATCGCTTCCTGTTTCAGCTCTTCCGGATTCACCAGTTTGGCCGCTTCTTCTTCAATCAGCAGCTTCATCGCGTCTTTGATTTTCAGCTTACGCGCTTTCTGCTTCTGCCCGCCCAGGTTCTGGAACATGGACTGCAGCTGGCTGGTCATCTCTTCCATTCCCGGAGGCGCCATGATTTCCACGCCCATCGGTGCGGCGGCAAGGTCTATCTCGATTTCTTTATCGTCGAGCTGGCCTTCACGCAGTTTTTTACGGAACGCCTGACGCGCAGCGGACGGCTCAGACTGTTGTTCCGCCTGACCCCAGTTATTTTTAGCCGGTGGGATCAGCACATCAAGAATACGTTCTTCCGCCATCTCTTCTGCACGATAGCGGTTTTTCTCGATAGCCTGGACGCGAACCATTTTGATGGCGGCATCGGTCAGATCGCGGATGATAGAGTCGACTTCTTTACCGACATAACCCACTTCGGTGAATTTTGTCGCTTCCACTTTGATGAACGGCGCGTTGGCAAGCTTTGCCAGACGACGGGCGATTTCGGTTTTACCGACACCGGTGGGGCCTATCATCAGAATGTTTTTCGGGGTGACTTCATGGCGCAGCTCTTCGTCGAGCTGCATGCGGCGCCAGCGGTTACGCAGTGCAATCGCCACGGAACGCTTGGCGTTATCCTGGCCGATGATGTGCTTGTTCAGTTCGCTGACGATTTCGCGTGGGGTCATTTCAGACATGGGAGATCCTTACGCTTTAGACGGTAATTCTTCAATGGTATGGAAATGGTTGGTGTAAATGCAGATATCGCCTGCAATATCCAACGCTTTTTCAGCAATGTCGCGAGCGCCGAGCTCGGTGTTTTCCAACAGAGCACGTGCCGCAGCCTGGGCGTAGGGACCGCCGGAGCCGATGGCAATCAGATCGTTTTCCGGCTGCACGACGTCACCGTTACCGGTGATGATGAGGGAGGCGTTTTCATCCGCGACCGCTAACAGCGCTTCAAGTTTGCGTAGCATCCTGTCGGTACGCCAGTCTTTCGCCAGCTCAACGGCGGCTTTGACCAGATGTCCCTGATGCATTTCCAGCTTGCGCTCAAACAGTTCAAACAGCGTGAACGCATCCGCCGTTCCCCCCGCAAAGCCAGCAATGACTTTGTCGTTGTACAGACGACGCACTTTTTTCACGTTGCCTTTCATTACGGTGTTACCCAGTGTGGCCTGACCATCACCGGCGATAACCACATGGCCGTTACGGCGTACGCTTACTATTGTTGTCACGAGCAGACCCCTTGGTTACAAATACAGAATACAAGCCCCGCACGGTGTACGGGGCGTAATGCAAGTATAGATGGGGGGGATTTTGGGGGTTTCAACCCCCGGAGGCGAGCCGAATACAGTTTGTGTGACCCGCCATCTTCAGACGGCTAATGGTGCTGTCGGCATTCTCTTTGCCTTTCACCGGCCCGATGACCACGCGATTCCAGCCATTGTTGGTGGTGATTTTGGAGTCAAAGCCTTCGAAAGCCAGCTGCGCCCGCACTGTTTCTGCCTGCTCAGCGCCTTTAAACGAACCGCACTGCACCATCCAGCGACGTTCGTCTTTCTTCTCTGCTGTCGGCTTCGGTGCTTCCGGCACGCGCTCAACCGGAGCGGCCGGTTGCGCTTTTGGTGCAGACGCCGTTGTGTGCGCTGGGGTCTGAAGCAGATCCTGATACGGCTGTGACGTCGCGGCCGGTTTTTGCGGCTGCGTGGCAGGTTTCGACGGTTGCTGTACCGGCGCCGTTTGCGCTGTGCGCGTTTGCGTCTGTGGCTGTGTACGCGGCTGTTGAACCGGCGGCGTGTTGTTCCACTGCTGCTGTTGCTGCTCAACCTGACGTTGTTGAGCCTGGCGCTGTAACGTTTGCTGACGCTGTGCCGGCGTCTGCTCGTTCCACGGTACTTCGTTGAGCTGTGTTGGCTGCTGGCGCATATCGGCCTGCATTTGCGCAAGCAACTGGCGCTGTTCGTTGGTCAGCTGATCCGGCTTCATCACTTCACCGCCTGCAGACGGTTCTGTCGGCGCGCGTACGCCCGGCTGGCGGCTTTCCAGCTCTTTAATATAACGCCAACGCTCTTCCGGCTTCGGCGGCAACCCGTTGCCGGTCACTTTCTGACCCTGCAACGTTTCGGATTCTTCTTTCTTATGATGCGTAATGAAGTACAAACCACCGATAAAGGCCACAAGTACGGCGGCGGCAATGGCGACCATTGCGGGCGATACCGCAGACGTGTTGCGTTGCTTTTTCCGTGAGGTGCTCTTTTTGCGCCGCGAAGGTGCCGGTTGGCCGCGACGTACATAATCTCGTTGTGCCACTATCGTTTCGCTGTATTGATTTGTTCGTCAGCCCGCCATGTTACTTAAGCGGCGGGCCTTTGACCAGACACCGTGTCTGAAAGGTTTACGTTAAGGCGCGCGTGGTGCCCCGAAGGATCAGTTCACAGTCCATCAAACGCGAGCCGCTGTTGACATTCTGCCCATGAATTTGGTCAAGCAGCAACAGCATCGCTTCACGACCAATTTCGAAGCGCGGTTGCGCAACGGTGGTCAGCGGCGGATCGCAAAATTCCGCGAGGGCGATGTTGTCGAAACCAATAATCGACAGGTCATCCGGGACTTTGATGCCCTGACGCTTGGCCCATGAGAGGGCGCCGAGCGCCATGACATCGCTATGACAGAATACGGCGGTCGGCGGTTGCGGCAATTCGAACAACTGCCTGAGCGCATTGCCGCCAGCTTCGAAGGTGAAATCCCCGCGAGCGATATAGTGCGGATCCACCGTCACACCGCAACGACGCAGCGCCTGTACGTAACCCTGCAAGCGGTAATGACATAGCGGCATCTCTTCCGGCCCGGCAATGCAGCCAATGCGCTGATGCCCCAGTTCATGCAGGTAGTTCACGGCATTGAAGGCGGCGGTCAGGTTATCGATATGGACTGTGGGCAACTCCAGTTCCGGCGCAAACTCGTTCGCCATCACCATCGGCGGCAGATTGCGCTGCTCTTCAATACTGGCGTCAAACGGCAGACGAGAACCCAACAGCAACATGCCATCAATTTGCTTGGTGATGATCAGATTGACGAAGGTTTTTTCCTACTGGTTCTGGTGCGCGCAATCGCCGATCAACACCAGATAGCCATGACTGGCGGCAGTGACCTCGATCCCACGGATCAGTTCGCTAAAGAAGGGATCGCAAATATCCGGGACAATCACCAGGATCGTTCGCGATTCATTACGTTTAACATTGCGTCCTGTCGCCTGCGGTAAATACCCCACCTCTACAGCTGCCTGTTCAACCCGGTTTCGGGTGGACTGAGAGACTTTATCGGGGTTCATTAGCGCACGGGACACCGTTGCCGTTGAGACTTTCGCCTTCATGGCAACATCTTTCATTGTAGCGGCAGCGGCCTGCTTATTCGATTTCACTCTTTCTCCTCGCCTGGAAAATTCGGCGCAGCACAATCCCTGTTTAAATTCACATCGAAAACATTTTTATCAGATAGCGGATGGAAACGGTTACAGAATTTTCATGAAAAGTGTGATGAATGTTGAATTTTTCGATCCGCCTCGCATCATGAGCGGATTATCCCTCAATCGGATCGACATCCAGCACCCATTTCACCTTGCGCGACTCCGGTAACGTATTGATGAGCGCCAGCGTTCCGCTGATGATATGTTGCAAACGAATCCGCGACGGATGCTGCAATAAAATCTGCCAGCGATAGCGCCCGCCGCGCTTCGGTGCCAGCGCCGGTACCGGGCCTAAAATCCAGAGCTTATCGTCAGCCAGCGGACTGGACTGAATCAGATTACGCAGTTGCTGCAAAAACAGCGGCGCCTGCTGATTGTTATGATCTTCTGCGCGCACGATGACGTGACTGGTCCACGGCGGCAGTTGCAGGGTTTGTCGTTCCGCCAGCGCCTGTTCAGCAAATGCGTCATAGCCTTTATGCAACAGGGTTTGTAGCAGCGGATGTTCCGGGTGGTGGGTCTGCAAGACCACTTCCCCCTGTTTGCCTGCGCGTCCCGCGCGCCCGGAAACCTGGGTATAAAGTTGGGCAAAGCGTTCTGCTGAGCGGAAGTCTGCCGAGAACAGCGCGCCGTCCACATCCAGCAGCGCAACCAGCGTCACATCAGGGAAGTGGTGGCCTTTTGCCAGCATCTGGGTGCCGATCAGGATCCTTGCGCCACCGCGATGCACTTGCGCCAGATGCTGCTCAAGCGACCCTTTGCGGCTGGTGGTATCGCGGTCAATGCGGGAAATCGGCACGCCGGGAAAGAAAGGCGCCAGGGCTTGTTCAAGCTGCTCGGTGCCTAACCCGACCGGTACCATATGCGTGGAGCCACAGGAAGGGCACTGACGTGGCACCGGACGCTGGCTGTCGCAGTGATGACAGCGCAAGTGATGCTGTGCCTGATGCAGGGTGTAGTAGTGATCGCAACGCGGGCACTCCGCAATCCAGCCGCAGTCGTGGCAAAGCAGCACAGGCGCAAAGCCCCGGCGATTGAGAAATAAAATCACCTGGTTGTCGGCCTGTAAATGCTGACGCATACGGGCGATCAGCGCCGGTGCCAGACCGGCCTGCACCTGCTGACCTTTTAAATCCAGCACGTGCTGGGTCGCGGGTCGCGCGTTTCCGGCACGGCGCGTCAGGCGCAGCATACGGTATTTTTTCTGGCGCACGTTACACAGCGTTTCCAGTGCCGGCGTGGCCGATCCGAGGATTATTGGAATGCGTTCGCTATGGGCGCGCCAGACCACCAGATCGCGGGCATGATAGCGCCAGCCTTCCTGCTGTTTATAGGAGCTGTCGTGTTCTTCATCGATCACGATCACGCCAAGATTTTTAAACGGCGTAAATAAGGAGGAGCGTGTGCCAATGACGATCGCCGCTTCGCCGTTTTTGGCCTTCAACCAGGCAGAAAGGCGTTCGCTGTCATTGAGGCCGGAATGCAGCACTTCCACCGGCGCGTTGAAACGTTCGCGAAAACGGGCGATGGTCTGCGGCGTCAGACCGATTTCCGGTACCATCACCAGCGCCTGCTTACCCTGCGCCAGAACGTTTTCCAGAATGCTCAGGTAAACTTCGGTTTTACCTGACCCCGTCACCCCGGCCAGTAGCCAGGCGGAGAAACTGTCTGACGCGCTGTGAATGGCGCCAACGGCGGTGGCCTGTTCAGTGTTCAGTCGCAGACGTTCGCCGCAGACCGCGTAGTGCGTACGCCAGTCGCTAAAACCGGGGGTTTCGCTCGCCAGTTCACACAAGCCTTTTTTACGCAGAGCCTGAAGCGCGGCGTCGTTGAATTCAAGAGCGGCGACCTGATCGCGCCAGATTTTCCCCTGTCGCAACGCGGCCAGCGCCTGCTGCTGTTTGGGGGAACGTTTCAGGCTATTGAGATCAACGGCCTGGCCCTCTTCGGTGGCAAACCAGTACCACATTGGCGTGTTGGTGGCAGGCTTCCCTTGACGTAGCAGGATGGGCAGGGCATGGAACAGCACATCGCCAATGGGATGATGATAATAATCCGCCGCCCAGATCAGCAGACGCCAGACGGAGGTCGAAAAGAGCGGCTCATTATCCAGCACATCAACGATCGCTTTCAGTTCATTCAGCGGCAGCTCGCTTTTGTCGCTGACCGAGACCACGATCCCGACGCGTTCCTGCTGTTTGCCAAACGGTACGCGCACGCGACATCCCGCTTTGACGTTCATGCCTTCCGGCAGAAGATAGTCAAAGGTGCGAGGGAGCGGAACGGGTAAGGCAACGTGCGCTACGGGCATAAATCATCCTGACTTGAAATCTGGCCGGTTAGTATACACATTAGTCACGGGTGACGAGCGAATCAGTTTGCATGAGCGGGCTAATTTCTGTATGATTCGCCGCCTTTGATGCAAATTGATTGTGTCAAAACTTGACCGTTACCCGAGAATTTCACGCTGCTGGAAGGCGACGGGTAAAAATTAACATCGCGTGGTGTCTGGCGTTAGGGCTGGAAGAGCGACGCGGCCTTAAACTGAGGTTTCCCCATGAAAAAAGATATTCACCCGAAATACGAAGAAATTACTGCTACCTGTTCTTGCGGTAACGTCATGAAAATCCGCTCTACCGTAGGTCACGATCTGAACCTGGACGTATGCGGTAAATGCCACCCGTTCTACACTGGCAAACAGCGTGACGTTGCAACCGGTGGCCGTGTTGACCGCTTCAACAAGCGTTTCAACATCCCGGGCAGCAAATAAGTTTCCGCTGTCAAAAAAAAGCGCCTTCTGGCGCTTTTTTTGTATCCGAAGTTTATCTGTTTCATATTTTCTATTGACGTCTTGAATAAATAACGAGATGCTAAATTGAAATGCTGTTTCTAATTTATCGATAAATTGTTTCTGTTGGTGATGTTCGTCTCTCTCATCTTTCTTTTTTTGCCATATTTTTTATTTGCTGGCAAAATTCAAAAGGTTTTAACTTCCCCGCTTAAATAAACTTCATTACGCAATATAAAATTATTTTTATCCCTTATTGTTATCATGGCGTTTTAGTCGTAGTGATACCGATAAGGTCAGATTGTTGTTGGCGTTTTCTTTGAGAGGGATTGCTATGAAGCGTGGATATGCATTATTACTTATTCCATTATTATCTGGAGCCGCTCACGCAGGCTACGTAGATTATCGTCATGAATATTATGATGATGGACGTAACTATGACCGTGTTTATATGTCTCACCGTTTTGCGACTGGTTTTGGTGTGGCAGTCGAAGCGATCTCCCGTTCCGATGATGCGCAATCTAATGATGCGTGGAACAATATGGAAAGTAATGGTAACGAGTATACTGCAAGCTATCAATTCACCTGGCAGGGTCTTATCTGGCAACCGGGCATCGCGGTTGAAACGGGTGATAACATGACGATCTATAAGCCTTATCTTCGCGTACAGTATAATATCAATGACAACTGGTGGACGGCGTTCCGCTATCGTCAGGAATATATGCGCAGAAATGCTGACGGTAAAGACGATCGGATGGTCTATCGCCCGGAAGCATGGCTCGGTTATAACGTCAATAACTGGATGTTTGAACTCAACGGCATTTATAAAATTGCCGACAGTGAAGATTTATATAACAACAAAAATGAAGATTATGAATATAACTTCCGTGTGGCTTACAAGATAGGTTCCTGGGTTCCTTTTGTTGAAGTGGGTAATGTTTCCTCTGGTTATAACACGACAACGACGGACGATCGCCAGACGCGTTATCGCGTTGGTCTGGGTTATAACTTCTGAGTGTTAACCCCGTTAAAGTGAAGTTTATCTATATAAAACATCATCAAGTGCCTTTCAATACGCAAACCATGCTTGCCTTAATTTTTTGCGTGAATAAGGTGTCTAAGGAGTTGACATAATGTCTAGTGATGAACATGTTATAAGAACTAATGCAAGCATTGCTATTAGGCCTTTCGGATTCAGAGATAAAATAGGTTATTTATGCGGCGACCTGGGAAATTGTTTCATTCTTGGGTTGGTGAATAGTTTTCTAATGATTTATTACACTAATGTGCTCGGTGTTTCCGGGGTTATTGTCGGGTCACTCTATTTTGTAACGAAACTCTTTGATGCGTTTGTTGATGTCGCCGTAGGGCGCTTATGCGATACGTCTAAACTGACCGTTCACGGGCGTTTTAACCCCTGGGTTCGTCGCATGAAATACCCTTTCTGCATCATTTCGGTCGTTCTTTTTCTGCCGTTTGTTCATGAATTTTCTGAAACGGCGAAAATTATCTATATCTGCTGTTCCTATTTTATTTATGGTTCGCTGCTATCAACCGTTAGCATTCCTTATGGCGCAATGTCCGCCGCGATTAGCTCGAATCCGGACCATCGTGTTTCGCTTTCGACCTACCGCAGCGTTGGCTCGGCAATTGGTGGTGGGGCAACCGGTTTTTTTATTCCCATTCTGATGTATTCCACCCTTGTTGACGGAAGCATGGTGATTTCCGGGCAGCGTTTCCTCTGGATTGCGATTGGTTGCTCAATACTGGCTTTTATCTTTTTAACACTGACCTGTCACTTAACGACAGAGCGTGTGCGTGTGGAAAGAAAAGAGAGCATGCCCGTTTCTGTTTTGCTGAAGGGATTGCTACGCAATAAGGCGTTGATTGTTCTGGTTGTGGTTGATCTGCTTATTGTGATTAATCAGGGACTCTCCGGCACCAATATGACCTATCTGTTTAATGATTATTTCCACAATAAAGCCGCCATGTCTGTCGCACTCTTGTTTACCTTTGGTTCCCTGATTCTGCTGGCACCATCGGCGTCCTGGCTCACGAAGCGGTTTGGTAAAAAAGAAGCCAGCGTAGGCGCACTGTTCTTCTCAGTGGCGATGTATCTGATTATGTACTTCATCCATATTACGGATGCGAAAGTCTATCTGGTCTTTCTTTTCCTTGCGACGCTTGGAGCCGGATTATTCAACCTGATGATTTGGGCGTTTATGACGGATGTTTGCGATTATCATCAGTATGTTACTGGCGATCGCGAGGATGGCACCGTTTATGGTGTGAACTTCCTTGCTCGCAAAGTGGGTCAGGCATGTGCGGGGGCCATTGGGGGTTTTATGCTGGCCATCATCGGTTATCAATCCTCGTCAACGGGCGGGGCTGTGCAAACCAGCGTCGTGCAGGAAAATATTTACACGATGGCGAACCTCATACCGGCTTTATGCCTGTTTCTGGCCGCCGTAATGCTGATTTATTTCTACCCATTGAACCGTAAAGAAACGCTCAAAATGGAAGCAACGCTGAATAAATTTAATGGGATCAGCAAATAACCCGTGAGTACTGTATGAAAACAGTGGGGCAGCGAGTCTGAAAGGCAGAGGAAACCCTCTGCCTTTGTTGCTTCACCACCAACGCAGTGGCCACGCCTTCCCAACCGTTTCCAGCTGCGGCGCATCAAAAAGCGCCTGCGGGGAAATAACCGTTTCATTCAGCGGGATATTTTTACCGTAGCGTTCTCTCATTTTGGCTTGTACCGCCGGGTGACTGAGATCGAAATCCTTCAGCTTTTGCAGCTTACCCATTTTCATCCCGAGCGCATGGTCATACACCTTCCACACCACTTCAGAGCAGTACTGACGCTCGTCACTCCAGGAGAAGGCCAGATCGTAAGGTTTGCCGAGATACTGCTTCGCGGTTTGCGCGAGCTTTTGCTGCTGCTGTGGCGATAATCCACCGTCAACGCGACGCACAATGTATTTTCCGTCTTTACCGTGTTTTATCCATTTTTGCAGCGGGGTATAAACCACCGGGCCAATGGCCTCAAAGACATACGGTTTTTTCTCACGGATAACAACCATGCCGGTATGGCTATAGTCGGAATGGGTTGCCAGTTGAATCGCCTGGCTCTGGGAGGATAAGGACATTTGAAAGATGATGTCGCCGGTTTGCGGTTCCCAGGCAAAAACAGGCGTCGCAATCAGCAGACTGAAAACCAGTAAGCCTCGATTCATGGCATAACGTCCTTGTTACACAATTAAAAAGAGCGGCCAGGAAGCCCGCGCCGCTCTTTTCTGCAAATCAATATTCCCATGTCTCCGGGTCGATCCCCAGTTCACGCATAATCTCTTTCGCCGCTTCCGGGATTTCATCACTGCGCTCTTTACGCAGGTCTGCATCGTTCGGCAGAGGTTGCCCGGTAAAGGCATGCAGAAACGCTTCACACAGCAACTCGCTGTTGGTGGCGTGGCGCAGGTTGTTCACCTGACGACGCGTGCGTTCATCGGTGAGGATTTTTAACACCTTCAGAGGAATGGAAACCGTAATTTTCTTTACTTGCTCACTCTTCTTACCGTGCTCAGCGTATGGGCTGATATATTCGCCGCTCCATTCAGCCATGAGATACTTAATCCTCTTTGTCATTAATATGAGGCAAAGCCACACTGTTTGTGTGCCTACTCGCCGTAATTCCGCATAGTTTACCGTACAGGCGATACTGTGACACTGATAAAGCGCCTGTAGTTGTGCGCTAATGCAGATAATTTTAACGGCTATTTCCAGTTTGCTCAATCTATACGCAAAGAAGTTTAGATGTCCAGATGTATTGACGTCTATTGTTAACCTGTTTACTCTGGGACCTGACTTTTCATCGACTCAGCTCAGGAACACCCTAACATGACGCGTAAACAGGCCACCATCGCAGTGCGTAGCGGGTTAAATGACGACGAACAGTACGGTTGCGTCGTTCCGCCGATTCACCTTTCCAGCACCTATAATTTTACCGGTTTTAATGAGCCTCGCGCCCATGATTACTCTCGTCGCGGCAACCCTACGCGCGATGTGGTTCAGCGTGCGCTGGCCGAACTGGAAGGTGGTGCGGGTGCGGTGTTGACCAATACCGGCATGTCAGCGATTCACCTGGTAACGACCGTGTTCCTGAAGCCTGGCGATCTGCTGGTGGCGCCACATGACTGCTATGGCGGCAGCTACCGCCTGTTTGACAGTCTGGCGACGCGCGGCTGCTATCGCGTGCGGTTTGTCGATCAAGGGGATGAGCAGGCGTTGCAGGCCGCGCTGGCAGAAAAACCCAAACTGGTGCTGGTTGAAAGTCCGAGTAATCCGCTGTTACGCGTGGTGGATATTGCGAAAATCTGCCAACTGGCGCGTGAAGCCGGAGCCGTCAGCGTTGTCGACAACACTTTTTTAAGCCCGGCGCTGCAAAATCCGCTGGCATTGGGCGCCGATCTGGTGTTGCATTCATGCACGAAATATCTGAATGGCCACTCTGACGTGGTGGCGGGCGTGGTGATTGCCAAAGATCCGGAAATCGTCACCGAACTGGCATGGTGGGCGAATAATATCGGCGTGACCGGCGGCGCGTTTGACAGTTACCTGCTGCTGCGTGGTTTGCGTACGCTGTCGCCGCGCATGGAAGTGGCGCAACGCAATGCGCAGGCGATCGTCGATTATCTGCAAACCCAGCCGCTGGTGAAAAAGCTCTATCACCCGTCGCTGCCGGACAATCAGGGGCATGACATTGCCGTGCGCCAGCAGAAAGGCTTTGGCGCAATGTTGAGTTTTGAACTGGATGGCGATGAGCAGACGCTACGTCGTTTCCTGAGTGGACTGTCGTTGTTTACACTGGCGGAATCCTTAGGGGGAGTGGAAAGCCTAATCTCTCACGCTGCAACGATGACGCATGCCGGCATGGCGCCAGAGGCGCGTGCTGCCGCCGGGATCTCCGAGACGCTACTGCGTATCTCCACCGGTATTGAAGATGGCGAAGATTTAATTGCCGACCTGGAAAATGGCTTCCGGGCTGCAAACAAGGGGTAAACATGAGTGTGATTGCGCAGGCAGGGGCGAAGGGTCGTCAACTGCACAAATTTGGTGGTAGTAGTCTGGCTGACGTGAAATGTTATCTGCGCGTCGCGGGCATCATGGCGGAATACTCACAGCCTGACGACATGATGGTGGTTTCCGCTGCGGGCAGTACGACCAACCAACTGATCAGTTGGCTGAAACTGAGTCAGACCGATCGCCTCTCTGCGCATCAGGTGCAACAGACCCTGCGTCGCTATCAGTGTGAGCTGATTAGCGGCCTGCTTCCCGCTGACGTGGCGGAGGCATTAACCAGCCTGTTTATTAGCGATCTGGAACGTCTGGCAAATCTGCTGGATAGCGGCGTGAATGACGCCGTTTATGCGGAAGTTGTGGGCCACGGTGAAGTGTGGTCGGCGCGTCTGATGTCCGCGGTACTTAATCAACAGGGCATGGAGTCGGCCTGGCTGGATGCGCGTGAATTCTTACGCGCCGAGCGTGCCGCGCAACCGCAGGTGGATGAAGGGCTTTCTTACCCGTTATTGCAGCAACTGCTGATCCAGCACCCGCAAAAACGTCTGGTGGTGACCGGTTTTATCAGCCGCAGTAATGCGGGCGACACGGTGCTACTGGGTCGTAACGGTTCTGACTATTCCGCCACGCAGATTGGCGCGCTGGCAGGCGTTTCCCGCGTCACCATCTGGAGCGACGTAGCCGGGGTGTACAGCGCCGACCCGCGTAAAGTCAAAGACGCCTGCCTGTTGCCGCTGTTGCGTCTGGATGAAGCCAGTGAGCTGGCGCGTCTGGCAGCGCCGGTTCTGCACGCCCGTACGCTGCAGCCGGTTTCCGGGAGCGATATCGATCTTCAGTTGCGCTGTAGTTACACGCCGGATCAAGGCTCCACGCGCATTGAGCGCGTACTGGCTTCGGGGACCGGCGCGCGTATCGTGACCAGCCATGATGACGTTTGTCTGATTGAATTTCAGGTTCCCGCCAGCCAGGACTTTAAGCAGGCGCATAAAGATATCGATCAGGTCCTCAAGCGTGCGCAGGTGCGTCCGCTGGCCGTTGGCGTCCATACCGATCGGCACCTGCTGCAGTTCTGCTACACCTCGGAAGTGGCCGACAGCGCCCTGCGAATCCTCGATGAAGCGGGTTTGCCGGGTGAACTGCGTTTGCGTCAGGGGCTGGCGCTGGTGGCGATGGTGGGCGCGGGCGTCACCCGTAATCCGCTGCACTGCCACCGTTTCTGGCAGCAACTGAAAGGACAGCCGGTGGAATTTACCTGGCAGTCGGAAGAAGGCATCAGCCTGGTGGCGGTGCTGCGTACCGGCCCGACAGAGAGCCTGATTCAGGGTCTGCACCAGTCAATCTTCCGCGCGGAAAAACGCATCGGCCTGGTGCTCTTCGGCAAGGGCAATATTGGTTCCCGTTGGCTGGAACTGTTTGCCCGCGAGCAGAGCACGCTCTCGGCGCGTACTGGTTTTGAATTTGTGCTGGCAGGGGTGGTGGATAGCCGTCGCAGCCTGCTGAACTACGAAGGGCTGGATGCCAGCCGCGCGCTGGCGTTCTTCAATGATGAAGCCATTGAACAGGATGAAGAGTCGCTGTTCCTGTGGATGCGCGCGCACCCGTATGACGATCTGGTAGTGCTGGATGTGACCGCCAGCGAACAGTTGGCCGATCAATATCTCGACTTCGCCAGTCACGGTTTTCACGTCATCAGCGCGAACAAACTGGCCGGGGCGAGCACCAGTAATAAGTATCGCCAGATCCACGATGCGTTTGATAAGACCGGACGTCACTGGCTGTACAACGCCACCGTGGGTGCCGGGTTGCCGATCAACCACACCGTGCGTGATCTGATCGACAGCGGCGACACCATTCTGTCAATCAGCGGGATCTTCTCCGGCACGCTGTCCTGGCTATTCCTGCAGTTTGATGGCTCCGTGCCGTTTACCGATCTGGTGGATCAGGCCTGGCAGCAGGGACTGACGGAGCCGGATCCGCGTGTCGACCTGTCGGGTAAAGATGTAATGCGCAAGCTGGTGATTCTGGCGCGTGAAGCGGGCTACGACATCGAGCCGGATCAGGTTCGCGTCGAGTCGCTGGTTCCCGCGCACTGTGAAGAAGGTTCAATCGATCACTTCTTTGAAAATGGCGATGAGCTGAACGACCAGATGGTGCAACGTCTGGAAGCGGCCCGCGAAATGGGGCTGGTGCTGCGCTACGTCGCGCGTTTCGACGCCAACGGCAAAGCGCGCGTCGGCGTCGAAGCCGTTCGTCCAGAACACCCGCTGGCGGCGCTGCTGCCGTGCGATAACGTCTTCGCCATTGAAAGTCGCTGGTATCGCGATAACCCGCTGGTCATTCGCGGACCGGGCGCCGGTCGTGACGTTACCGCCGGGGCGATCCAGTCGGATATTAACCGTCTGGCGCAACTGCTGTAGTTTTTGCCGGATGGCGCTGCGCTTATCCGGCCTACGGTTCGTCAATCATGCTGGCCGGTGCGTTACCGGCCGGCAAACACCTCTTTTGCGGCGAACAGACCGTTCAGTGCGGCTGGAAAGCCTGCATATACTGCCATCTGCATTATCACTTCAATGATTTCCTCCTGCGTTAACCCGACGTGCAGCGCAGCGGCAATATGTACCTTCAGCTGTGGCGTGGCATTGCCCAGCGCGGTCAGGGCGGCGACGGTGGCAATCTCCCGACTGCGTAAATCCAGTCCCGGGCGGGAATAGATATCGCCGAAAGGAAATTCGATCAGGTAGCGGGCGAAGTCCGGCGCGATATCTTGCAAACTTTCGACGACGGCATCGCCGCCTTTGCCATCCACCCGTTGCAGCATGTCCTGACCCGTTATAAAGCGTTCTGAATGCATCACATCTTCCTCGTTTGCTCAGTATGTGGCGTGAGGATAGGGCGCGCAGAATGATTTGGATAATACCGTTTCCGTGATACCTTTTCGGTATGACAACACCGCCTCTGCACTCTCTGGATATTCGCCTGCTGCGCTATTTCGCCGTGGTGGCGGAAGAGAACAACATCAGCCGGGCGGCCCAGCGACTGTTTATGGCGCAGCCGCCGCTCAGCCGCCATATACGCCAGCTTGAAGAACGTCTGGGGGTCACGCTATTTGTCCGTCATACCAAAGGCCTGACGCTGACCAATGAGGGATTGCGTGTGCTGGAGATCGTGCGTCCGCTGCTGGAACTGCAGGATAAAACCTGGGCCGCCCTGAGTCAGCTTGCGCCAGATGGCGTGCAGTCGCTGCGTCTGGGGCTGACGACGGCGTTTGAGCAGGGGGTTTTCGCGGCGCTGGAAACACAACTGAATACCCGGGTGGAGACCCTGCGTCTGGTACGCCAGAGCTCGCCCGATCTCGTACGTCAGGTGCGACGCGGAAAACTGGATGCCGCCGTGGTGGCGTTGCCGCTGGAGAGCGTCGGACTTGCCGTCACGCCGCTCGACTGGCACGAGCCGCTCATCGCTGCGCTACCTGCCATCTGGTCAGAAGCTGGCAGAGCGTCGCTCCCGCTGGCGGCACTTAACCACCGGCCGCTGTTCTGGTTCAGCCGGGAACGCAATCCGGCCTTCTTTGACGCCACGCGGGCGCGCTTTCAGCGCGTGGGTTACGCCCCTGCCTGTCTTGAGGAGCCGCTGGAGCATGACGTTCTGCTGGCGCGAATTGCGCACGGCGACGGTCTGAGCTTACTCCCGGCCTCCTTTGCCGCCATTCAGCGCCAGGGCGTGGTTTTTCGTCCACTGAGTGATGGCGAGCTCAGTATTCAGGCGGGGCTGGTGATGCTGCCGGAGAACGCTTCGCGCTTACAATGGCTGAAAAGCGAGATGCCATCCTTCTGATAAAAGGTCGCTTTGTTCTTGTTTTTTTCCTGCTTCACTAATGTGGTTATATTAGCGAACCCACCAATTGCACGTTTACCGTCTGCCACATACGGTAATTTGTAAGTATCAACATGAGCATGGAGATCATTGGTATAAATAATAATAACATTTTGCGCCATGCTGGAAACTGAAAAAAATCCCAGCAACGCTGTGGAAATAAACATACGTTTCATTATTTGCATTTTACATTCCTTGTTCAATAAATGGTTTCTATACATTAGAATCTATTTTGCTACGTCCATTACTCTTTTAGTTAAGTCTGGTGTAACAGGGTCATGCTTTTTGAAATAATCAATAATGGAATCTGCCGATGTTACTCCTGGAAGCGTTTTTATATTTTTTCCTTTCAGAAATGCTTCAAAGCCGTCGCCGCCACTGGCACAGAAAGAATGAGTGGCAATACGATATGTTTGGTTATCTTCTACTGGTTTGCCATTGATGGTGAACGAGATCAGCCGTTGGTTGAGGGGTTTACTACTGTCGTAGACAACAGCAACGCTTTTGGAAACCTGTAAAACACCATTAGTCAAATTTGTTGCATGTATCATCAACGACTTGAGATCACGACCCGTCAAATCCATCTCAATGAGGTCGTTATTGAAGGGGAAAGTGCTAATGACATCCCCTAATGTGATATCTCCTTTAGGGAAATCAGCGCGCATTCCTCCGCTATTTTGAAACCCGGCAACCGCATCTGGTGCTTTTTCCACCATTGCATCAAGAATGAGATTACCGGTAGAGGAAGAACTACCATATTCACGTGTTAACACGGCTGTAGAATGACCGATAACTTGCTGAGTGATCTTATTAAGTTTTTCATTCCATTTGTTAATAGTATGTTGAACTGTAGCATCAGGTTGAAATTTATCTGCAAACATGGTGATTAACTCACCTTTATAACTATCAATTTTCTTTGTTTGCGGATTGTAATCAAGTACCAGTTTTCCAATATTCGTACCATATGCATCGGTCGATACAATCAATGTATTATTAACTTTTATCGGTTGCGGC
The DNA here is from genome assembly GCF_000981805.1 of Citrobacter amalonaticus Y19. Classification (NCBI taxonomy): domain Bacteria; kingdom Pseudomonadati; phylum Pseudomonadota; class Gammaproteobacteria; order Enterobacterales; family Enterobacteriaceae; genus Citrobacter; species Citrobacter amalonaticus. Next base: position 4,678,163 of record NZ_CP011132.1, read on the forward strand.
GTTCCAACATGGGCGTGACCGGTAATCAAGACATCAACACCATTGACTTTTTTAGCTGTATCGATATCTGCCTGTAATAGTCTTTCCACATCTTTATTACCAAAACTGGATTGCCGCGCAGGAACACCCTCATGGATTAGCAGAACGGTAATGTCTGCTTTGCCTTTTAATTCTGAAAGCGCTTTATTTAAATACTTAATTTCATCCCTGGCTTCGACGCCTTCGCGGGCTTTCGCTGCGACTGTATCATAAAAGGCAAATGCGCCATGCAATCCAATAACGCCAATCTTTAATCCGTCTTTTTCAATGATGGTCCATGGATGATCCCAGACGGGTTTATGTGTCTCTGTGTAGTAAATATTTCCCAGTAACACGGGGAATTTCGCTTTGGATAATTGGGTAACCATGTTAGCTACACCATGATCAAATTCATGATTACCAACAGAAACAGCGTCAAAAGGCATAGCGTTCATTATATCAATAATGGCTTCACCTTTAGTCAACGTACTGATATATGGGCCAGTAAAGTAATCTCCTGCATCAAAGAAAAATACATCTTTAGCTTTTTTCTTCGCTTCATTAACGACGCCTGCGATATTTGCCATTCCACCAATAGCCCTGTTTTTATCAACCGAAGGGATTTTTGCCGGATTGACGTGAGCATGGAGATCGTTAGTGTAATAGATAGTAATGTCTTGTGCTAATGCACTGTGAAAAAATACAAGGCTAAATATAATTGATATCGTGTTGAATGTAGTTCGCATAATTCTTCCTTGATAAGGATAGTGTTACATGAGGATCTGATTAATAAAAGACCTGACCATTAAACTCTACGTGAAAGGAATGTTATGTGATCTTAGTTACAAAAGATGTTATTAAATAAACATTTAAAATATGTATATATTTACAATAATAAATAAAGTTTTTTTATTTGAAAATATTATGTTTTCATAAGGGGGAAATAACAAAGGATCATGCTATACATTCGTGGAATATGTCAGTGCGCGAAATTTTGACCCGCTATCAATCTCTCTTGAATATCGCCATCGGCTGTGACGATTACATCAAAATATTACCGGCCCAGAGAGAGCAATGCATTGTATCTGCCCGCTAGTGAAGCCAGTATTTGCGTTACGCGCCCTGCAGAAAAGGGGGTACTGTGTGTCAATTCGGGCTGCTCTTTCAGCCATGTGATAAAGCGACGACTGGCTGCCAGAGTGATGGTTGCGCCTTTTTCTAATGGGGCTTTGGTGAGCAGGCAGACCATCTTGCGATTGTCACCCTGTCCCCAGAGTTGCCATTGGTTTTGCCACCATCCCTGATGTGTTTTACCCAGCAATTGCCAGGATGCGGAACATGCGGCGTCGTTTATGGTTTCTTCAACGAACCAAAGCGCGCCGCGACAATGGCGAAACCGTTCTGCCCACGCGGTAATCACCGCGCCACGCAGAAAACATTCATGCGCCACAATATGTTCTTTCACCTCCGGGAAAAGCGTTTTCAGTAAACGGAAATGGCCGTGCGCGGCAATCACTGGACGCAAAATGGCACCGCTGGCGTTACGCTTGAGCACGGCGCTCCCGTACTGAATTTCGTCAAACTGGCTGCGGCGTAAAAATTGGGTTTCTCGCTGACTCACACGCTGAACAATATCGTCATGAACCTCAACTGATTCACCAACTCCACTCCAGCGGTAAAGTAGTGAGGTACCCGCAGGGTGAGGCGTGAAATTGCTGGAAATATGCAGCACATTGCCGCGAATAGCGTCAAAGCTGAGTAAGACATAAAGCTGCTGATCTGCGCTTGCGCCCTGAAAAGGTACGATAAAAGGGATCGTGGCTAATTGTTCTGGCGGATCGATGGAGACCAGCGGCTTCTGCTTAGGCGTCCAGACTTTTTTACAACGCAGACACTGTACGCGTTGTGTCCCGCCTGGATTATGCCCATAGCGGATGATTTCCTGTTGATAGCAGGCAGGGCAAAAACGACCGTTCTCTTTGGCGTAATCTGATAACCCAGTCGATGCCCAGGACCGAAACTCCGCGCCGTTGAATAAGGGGGGATAACTCCCGCATGCCCGGCAGTGCAGTGCGGCATAACCCAACCGATAATCTGGCCAGGTGTAATCTGGCGAGCTCGCTAGTCCCAGATTGGGACAGCCAAAGGACTTGCAGCAATTGATGGTGAACAGAGACGTCATCGCATTACCAACGATTTTTAAGGGTCGTTGATATTGACCTGTAACTACCTCCGATGGATGTGAGTTTTCTCACATAAAAAAACCTTTCAGAACGTAACGTAGCGCTTCTTTAAATTACTGAAAGGGATTAATCATGAAATTAAAAATACTCGCTGTCGGTGTGTTGGTCTCACTGCCATTCTGGGCATCCGCGAAAGATGTCACGATTATCTATACTAACGATCTCCATGCCCATGTCGAACCGTATAAAGTGCCATGGATTGCTGATGGCAAGCGCGATATTGGCGGTTGGGCGAATATCACCACTCTGGTAAAACAGGAGAAAGCCAGGAACAGCGCAACGTGGTTTTTAGATGCGGGAGATTATTTTACCGGGCCGTATATCAGCAGCCTGACAAAGGGGAAAGCCATTATCGATATCATGAATACCATGCAGTTTGACGCAGTCACCATGGGGAATCATGAATTCGATCACGGCTGGGACAACACGCTGTTGCAGCTCAGTCAGGCGAAGTTTCCAGTTGTGCAGGGGAATATTTTCTATCAGAACAGCAGTAAAGCATTCTGGGACAAGCCTTACACCATTATTGAAAAAGACGGTGTGAAAATTGGCGTTATCGGTTTGCACGGTGTGTTTGCCTTCGATGATACCGTTTCCGCGGCGACGCGCGTGGGCATTGAAGCACGGGATGAAGTGAAGTGGCTACAGCGTTATATCGATGAACTGAAAGGCAAAGTGGATTTGACCGTAGCGTTGATTCATGAAGGCGTACCTGCGCGTCAGTCAAGCCAGGGTAGTACCGATGTGCGTCGTGCGCTGGATAAAGATATTCAGACTGCAAGTCAGGTGAAGGGGCTGGATATTCTTATCACCGGCCATGCGCACGTTGGCACGCCAGAACCGATCAAAGTGGGCGATACTCTGATCCTCTCTACCGACAGCGGGGGTATCGATGTCGGTAAGTTGGTGCTTGATTACAAAGAGAAACCACATCATTTTACGGTGAAGAACTTCGAGCTGAAGACCATTTTTGCCGATGAGTGGCAGCCCGATCCGCAGACCAAGCAGGTCATTGATGGCTGGAATGAAAAGCTCGATAAAGTGGTACAGCAGACGGTGGCGCAGTCACCTGTTGAACTGACCCGCGCCTATGGCGAATCGTCTTCGCTGGGGAATCTGGCGGCAGACGCCTTGCTGGTCGCGGCGGGTAAAGATACTCAGATAGCGTTGACCAATTCCGGTGGCATTCGTAATGAGATTCCGGCGGGCGCGGTAACGATGGGCGGAGTCATCAGCACCTTCCCATTCCCTAACGAACTGGCCACGATGAAATTGACGGGTAAACAGTTGCGAAACCTGATGGAGCACGGGGCGGGACTGAGCAACGGCGTACTGCAGGTTTCCAGAGGTGTGGAAATGAAGTATGACAGCAGCAAGCCTGTTGGTCAGCGAGTTATCACGTTTACGCTCAATGGAAAAGCGGTCGAGGATGCGACGGTTTACCTTGTTGCCACCAATAGTTTCCTTGCCGATGGCGGAGACGGGTTTACGGTGTTTACCGAAGGCAGCGCGCGAAATACATCTGGTGGATACTACGTCTCTAATGCCGTGGTGGACTATTTCAAAAAGGGAAATACCCTGACGGATGAGCAGTTAAAAGACATGCGTGTGAAAGATGTGAAGTAAAATGAGTGGGATGGTCGGCCTGAATGCGGGCCGACCATAGGATTATCAACGCAGGGTTGTGGCAAGTGATGTTGAATTATTTTCATATTGGCTGAATATTCCTCACCGTTTACGCGGATCTTTCTATTGACCTTACCTGTCTTTTCCTTCATCTTTACATCCAGACGTCTAAACGGATAGATGTTCACAACACAACATATAATGACAAGCGATTGATGAGGTAAGGTATGAGCTTTTTTCACGCCAACCAGCGGGAAGCCCTGAATCAGAGCCTGGCGGAAGTCCAGGGTCAGATTAACGTTTCGTTCGAGTTTTTCCCGCCGCGCACCAGTGAAATGGAGCAAACCCTGTGGAATTCCATCGATCGCCTGAGCAGTCTGAAGCCGAAGTTTGTTTCAGTGACCTACGGCGCCAACTCTGGCGAGCGCGACCGTACGCACAGTATTATCAAAGGGATTAAAGATCGCACGGGTCTGGAAGCGGCACCACACCTGACCTGTATTGACGCGACCCGTGATGAACTGCGCACCATTGCGCAGGACTACTGGAACAACGGTATCCGCCACATCGTTGCGCTGCGCGGCGACCTGCCGGCAGGCAGCGGCAAGCCGGATATGTATGCTGCCGACCTGGTGAGCCTGCTCAAAGAAGTGGCCGATTTTGACATCTCTGTTGCCGCTTATCCGGAAGTGCATCCGGAAGCGAAAAGCGCGCAGGCGGATCTGCTCAACCTGAAGCGTAAAGTGGATGCCGGGGCGAATCGCGCCATCACCCAATTTTTCTTTGATGTCGAAAGCTACCTGCGTTTTCGCGACCGCTGCGTCTCCGCGGGCATCGACGTGGAAATCATTCCTGGCATTCTGCCGGTCTCGAACTTTAAGCAGGCGAAGAAGTTTGCTGATATGACCAATGTGCGCATTCCGTCGTGGATGTCACAAATGTTTAACGGCCTCGATGACGATGCGGAAACCCGCAAGCTGGTGGGGGCAAATATCGCCATGGACATGGTGAAAATTTTAAGCCGGGAAGGGGTAAAAGATTTTCATTTCTATACACTTAACCGCGCTGAAATGAGCTACGCGATTTGCCACACGCTGGGCGTCAGACCCGGTGTATAAAATGCCTCAGCCCTCCCCGGAGGGCTTTTTTACACCTCATTTTGATCTACATCTCTGTAACTAAAAATATAAAAGGTATCAGCTATCGAATCTGTGGATTATTTCGACTATATCTTATCTCTGTAGGTGTATATCGTAATGTAAACACTGTAAAGGGAGCATATAGATGAGCACGCCAGACGATATCCATAACCCGACGTCCGCCGGAAAATGTCCTTTTCATCAGGGCGGCCATGACCAGAGCGCTGGAGCAGGAACAACCAGCCGCGACTGGTGGCCTAACCAGCTCCGCGTCGACCTTTTAAACCAACATTCCAATCGCTCAAACCCGCTGGGTGAAGATTTCGATTACCGCAAAGAATTCAGCAAACTCGATTATTCCGCGCTGAAAGGCGATCTCAGAGCGCTTCTCACCGAATCTCAACCGTGGTGGCCTGCTGACTGGGGAACATATGCCGGTCTGTTTATCCGCATGGCCTGGCACGGCGCAGGTACCTATCGTTCCGTTGACGGACGCGGCGGCGCGGGTCGTGGACAGCAGCGTTTTGCTCCCCTGAACTCCTGGCCGGATAACGTGAGCCTGGACAAGGCGCGTCGTCTGCTGTGGCCAATCAAGCAAAAATACGGACAAAAAATTTCCTGGGCAGACCTGTTTATTCTGGCGGGTAACGTTGCGCTGGAAAACTCGGGCTTCCGTACCTTTGGTTTCGGTGCGGGTCGTGAGGACGTCTGGGAACCGGATCTGGATGTGAACTGGGGTGATGAGAAAACGTGGCTTGCCCACCGTGACCCGGAAGAACTGGCAAAACGTCCTTTAGCCGCCACCGAGATGGGGCTGATCTACGTTAACCCGGAAGGCCCTAACGCCAGCGGTGAACCGCTTTCTGCGGCCTCAGCGATTCGTGCGACCTTTGGCAACATGGGGATGGACGATGAAGAAACCGTCGCGTTGATCGCAGGGGGTCACACGTTGGGTAAAACCCACGGCGCAGGCCCGGCGACACATGTCGGTCCGGACCCGGAAGTGGCACCGATCGAGAACCAGGGTTTAGGCTGGAAAAGCGATTTTGGCAGCGGTGTGGGCGCGGATGCGATTACCTCCGGACTGGAAGTGGTCTGGACGCAAACGCCAACCCAGTGGAGCAATTACTTCTTCGAGAACCTGTTCAAATATGAGTGGGTACAGACGCGTAGCCCGGCAGGCGCCATCCAGTTTGAAGCGGTCGATGCGCCAGAAATCATTCCCGATCCGTTTGACCCGTCGAAAAAACGTAAGCCCACCATGCTGGTCACCGACCTGACGCTGCGTTTTGATCCGGAATTCGAAAAAATTTCCCGTCGCTTCCTGAACGATCCGCAGGCGTTTAACGAAGCCTTCGCCCGCGCGTGGTTCAAATTGACCCACCGTGATATGGGGCCGAAAGCGCGTTACATCGGACCGGAAGTACCAAAAGAAGATCTGATTTGGCAGGATCCGCTGCCACAACCGACCTTCAATCCGACAGAAGAAGATATCCTGAGCCTGAAGTCCGCGATTGCCGCGTCTGGCCTCTCTGTTGGTGAGCTGGTGTCCGTCGCATGGGCATCTGCGTCGACCTTCCGTGGTGGTGATAAACGTGGCGGGGCGAACGGTGCGCGTCTGGCATTAGCGCCGCAGCGTGGTTGGGATGTCAATGCGATTGCCACGCGAGTGCTGCCGGTTCTGGAGAAAATCCAGCGTGACGCTGCTAAAGCCTCGCTGGCTGACATCATCGTTCTGGCCGGTGTCGTGGGGGTTGAAAAAGCCGCCAGCGCCGCAGGTGTCAGCATTCATGTGCCGTTCACCCCAGGTCGCGTGGACGCGCGTCAGGACCAGACAGATGTCGAGATGTTTGAACTGCTCAAGCCGATTGCCGATGGTTTCCGTAACTATCGCGGAGAACCTGGCGCGGCAACGACAGAGTCCCTGCTGATTGATAAAGCGCAGCAGTTGACCCTGACCGCACCGGAAATGACCGTGCTGGTGGGTGGTCTGCGCGTGCTTGGCGCGAACTACGACGGCAGCAAGCACGGTGTCTTTACCGATCGTCCGGGCGTACTCAGCAATGACTTCTTCGTCAATCTGCTGGATATGCGTCACGAATGGAAACCGGTTGATGAGGCAAACGAACAGTTTGAAGGCCGCGATCGTCAGACCGGTGAAGTGAAATACACCGCTTCCCGTGCGGACCTGGTCTTTGGCTCTCATGCCGTATTGCGTGCTCTGGCGGAGGTGTATGCCGGAAGCGATGCGCATGTGAAGTTCGTGAAGGACTTCGTTGCGGCATGGGTGAAAGTGATGAACCTGGACCGCTTCGACCTGCAGTAATCCCGATTCTGACGTAATCTGACCCCATTTCAGCGACTGCGTGCAGTCGCTGAAATGTATCAGTAGGGGTATAGTGTCCGCAGGAAACGTCAACTTACTGGATTTATCATGTCTGTCTCAGGAAAGGGCAATCCACTGGCAATCGGTGGTCTTATCTTACTTACCCTTATCTGGAGCTATAGCTGGATTTTTATGAAGCAGGTCACGAGCTATATCGGCGCGTTCGACTTCACTGCATTACGCTGTATCTTCGGAACCTTACTCTTATTTATCGTCCTCCTCTTGCGCGGCCGCGGTCTGCGCCCGACACCGTTCAAATACACGCTGGCGATTGCGTTATTACAGACCTGCGGCATGATCGGGCTGGCGCAATGGGCGCTGATGAGCGGCGGGGCGGGGAAGGTCGCGATTCTGACTTATACCATGCCATTCTGGGTCGTTATTCTGGCGGCGCTGTTTCTGGGCGAACGGCTACGGCGTTTGCAATACGCGGCAATTATGATTGCGGCTATCGGGTTACTGCTGGTGATGCAGCCATGGCAACTGGATTACTCCTCGCTGAAGAGTGCGTTGCTGGCGATCCTCTCCGGGGTCAGTTGGGGCGCGAGCGCCATCGTTGCCAAACGGATGTATGCCCGCCATCCTCGTATCGATTTACTGTCGTTAACCGCCTGGCAGATGTTGTATGCCGCGCTGGTGATGAGTGTGGTGGCCTGGTGGGTTCCACAGCCGGAGGTTGACTGGCAGCCCATCGTATTCTGGGCGCTGGCCTATAGCGCGATTCTGGCGACAGCGCTGGCCTGGAGTTTGTGGCTGTTTGTGTTGAGGAATCTGCCTGCCAGTATTGCCAGCTTAAGTACCCTGGCGGTGCCGGTGTGTGGTGTTCTGTTTTCCTGGTGGCTGCTTGGCGAAAACCCCGGTCCTGTCGAGGGTGGGGGAATTGTGCTGATTGTCATGGCGCTGGCGATTGTCAGCCGGAAAAAGCGCGAAGTACAGACGGTAGAACAGGCTTGATAACATAAGAAACACTCCCGGGCGATGCCGGGAGTGTTATGCGTTTTATTCCCACTCTTGCAGATAGCGCTGACCGTACTGGTCGGCAACCAACAGCGCTGCATAAACCTGATCCGGCGTCGCGCCGCCAGGCATGTTATGAATGGTTTCGCCTTCCGCACAGGCGGCTTCCGCCACGATACGCATCTTCGCCGGAATATCCTGTTTGATATCCAGTTGCGCCAGCGTAATCGGCAGACCGACGGAATGGCAAACTGCGGCAACGGTCTCAATCTCTTCAACCGGCGCGTTTTCCAGAACCAACTGAGTCAGTGTACCAAACGCCACTTTTTCACCGTGATAATAGTGGTGCGCATCCGGGATCGCCGTCAGACCGTTGTGAACCGCGTGTGCGGCGGCCAGACCGCCGCTTTCAAAGCCGACGCCGCTCAGATAGGTGTTAGCTTCAATTACGCGCTCAAGCGCCGGGGTGACGACGTGCTGCTCGGCGGCCAGCATCGCTTTTTCACCCTCTTCGAGCAGCGTGTTGTAGCACAGTTCAGCCAGCGCCAGTGCCGCCTGCGTGCATTTGCCGCCCGCCATGGTGATCGCGCCGCTGCGTGAACACGCGCGCGCTTCAAACCAGGTTGCCAGCGCATCACCAATCCCTGCGGCTAACAGACGCGCCGGGGCGCCGGCGACGATTTTGGTGTCGACAATAACCATATGCGGGTTATGCGGTAGCAGCAGATAACGGTCAAATTCACCCGCATCGGTGTAGATAACGGAAAGGGCGCTGCATGGCGCATCGGTTGAGGCGATGGTGGGTGCGATCGCCACAGGCAGGTTCATAAAGTGGGCAAGGGCTTTCGCGGTATCCAGCGTTTTACCGCCGCCGATGCCGAGCACCGCGCCGCACTGCGCGTTTTCCGCCACGCTGCGCAAACGGTCGATCTCGTTTTGCGAGCATTCACCGCCAAATGGCGCAACTTCCAGCGCCAGTCCTGCATTTTTAAAGCTTTTTTCCAGTTCGCCCTGAGCGAAACCGAGAACGAATTTATCGCCGACAACCAGCCAACGTTCAGCCAACGGCTTGAGGTATTCGCCAAGACGAGTGATGACATCTGCACCCTGGATGTACTTACCGGGGGATTGAATAATGCGATCCATATCCTATTTTCCTCACAGGTTGATGTTACCGAATGCGTTTTTCCAGTCTTGCTCAAACTTCTCAACAGCTGACTGTACCGCAGGGGTATCGAGCATTTGTTGCGCTACATCTAAAGGAAGGGTGATCGCTTCACAACCCGCCAGCAGGCAGTCGAGTGCCTGGCGTGGGGTTTTAAAACTGGCGGCCAGTACCTTGCTTTTCGGCGCATGCCGTTCCAGCAGCGTCTGTAATTCCTGTACCGTGCGGATACCGTCTCCGCCCTGGGCATCCACGCGGTTGACGTAAGGCGCGACATATTTCGCCCCCGCCAGCGCGGCAAGTAGTCCCTGAGACGCGCTGTACACAGCGGTACCCAGGGTGACAATGCCCTCTTTTTTCAACTGCTTGATGGCGACCAGTCCTTCAGAGGTCACCGGGATTTTCACCACAATTCCCGGAACGGCATTGTTCAGACGTTTGGCTTCGTTCACCATTCCCTGCGCATCGCGGCTCATGGTCTGGGCAAACAGAACGCCGTGTTCGCCAATCACCCTTTGCAGACGCGGCAGGACATCCCAGATAGATTCTTTGCTTGCCGCCACAATGCTCGGGTTGGTTGTCACCCCGGCGATAGGGAAGATGCGGGCCAGACGTTCGACTTCCGCCACATTGGCGCTATCCAGATACAGTTCCATTTTGCTTCCTCTTAAAGTTCAAGCTCATGTTGCAGCAGGTTGGCAATCGCGTCTGCAGACGCGGCGTTCACCAGCGCGTTGCGAAATTCTTCGTGCATAATGCGGCGGGCCAGGCGCGAGAAGATACGCATATGCTGGTCCCCCGCCGCGTGTTTGTTGAGCGTCAGCATGATGATGAACTGCGCCTCATCATCCCCCCAGCGTACGGGGGCTTTCAGGCGCGCGACGCTTATCGTGGACTGCTCGATATGTTCCGATTTACTGTGCGGAATGGCGAAACTGAAGCCCAGTCCGGTGGAGAATACCGCCTCGCGAGCCCACAGATCGGCTTCCAGTTTGCGGGGATAGCGACAGCGACTGGCGAGCAGCAGGTTGTCGGTCATTCCCTTGATCACCTCTTCTTTGCTGCGCCAGTCGCTGTCGAGGGTGATGCACTGGGCGGTGACCAGCGGGGCATCCTGCTGCGTCATGCGGAACTGCGCCAGCAGATGCTCCACTTCCAGCGACGTGCGACAGGCCATCGCCTGATTCAGCAACTGTCGGCAAGCGCGACTGTCGAGTTGTGCCATCCGCGCTTTAGCGGCAGGAATGGCGGGGGCGCTCATGCTGATTTCGTCCAGCCCCAGTCCGACCAGTAGCGGCAGAACGGAGCCTTTTGCCCCGAGCTCGCCACACAGGCCGATCCATTTCCCCTGACGGTGTACTGCCTGCACCGCGAAATCCAGCGCGCGCAGGAAGGCCGGGTTCAGGCTGTTGTAATGGCGGGTGACTTTGGCGTTATCGCGGTCAACAGCCAACAGGTATTGCGTCAGATCATTACTGCCAATACTAAAGAAATCAATCTCTTCACAGCACTGATCGATGATGAACATCACTGACGGGACTTCCAGCATAATGCCGAGCGGGATCTTTTCATCAAACGGGATCTGCTCATTACGCAGCTGTTGCTTGGCTTCCGCCAGTTTCTCTTTAACCCACAGGATCTCTTCCATCGAGGAGATCATCGGGATCATGATTTTCAGGCTACCGTGCGCCGACGCGCGCAGGATCGACCGGAGCTGAGTGGTAAACAGCGCGGCGTATTCTTCATAGATACGCACGGCGCGATAGCCGAGGAACGGGTTGGCTTCAGCAGGAATATTCAGGTAATCAACGGGTTTATCGCCGCCAATATCCATCGTGCGCACAATAATGCTGCGTCCCTGCGCGGATTCCAGCGCCTGGCAAAAAATGTTGTACAGCTCGTTCTCGCCCGGGGCGCAGACCCGGTCCATATACAGCATTTCGGTGCGGAACAGACCGACCGCCTCCGCGCCATTGCCAAATGCCGCCTGCGCTTCCACGGAGTGGGCGATGTTGGCGGCAACTTCCATACGGATACCATCAGCCGTGCGCGCTTCCTGGGTCAACCAGACGCGCTGTTGCTCGCGCAGCGCCTCGTGCACGCGGGCTTCCTGCTGATAGTAGCGGCTGACCGGTTCGTCAGGCGCGACCACTACCGCCCCTGCATTGCCATCGATATAGACCTCTTGCTGTAGCCATGGAGTTAAGGCGTCAGTCGCGACGCCAACCAGCGTTGGAATATTGAATGAACGAGCAAGAATCACGGTGTGCGAGGTCGTACCGCCGCTTTTCAGCAACAGGCCTTTGAGGAACGTTTTGTCCAGTTCCAGGAACTGGCTGGGCGTCAACTCATCCGCCATGCAGACGGTCGGTTGGGTCAGTTTTCCGGGGGCCGGAAAGCGTTTTTCGCCGTAGATGTGTTGCAGCAACTGGAAGCAGACGTCGCGTACGTCCAGCGCGCGTTCCTGCAAATAGCTGCTGCTGGAACGGGCAAACTCATCGCAGAAATGGTTAGCGCTGTCGACAATCGCCTGCGCGCAGCTTAAGCCGCGAGAAACGCCTGCCAGCAGATGCTGACGCAGGGAGGTATCACCTGCCAGTGAACGGTGGGCTTCCAGAATGGCGCTGGTGGCGCCGTCGCTGTCGAGCAAACGAAACTCAATGTTCTTCACCAGTAGCGTTAAGCCGCGATCCAGTGCCGATTGCTCGCTTTCCACATCGTTTGCCGCAGGGAGTTCGCCGAGTGCATTGAGATCCAGCGAAGAGAGAAGCGTCAGGATGCCGCCTGCGCTGCCGCTGCAAACGCTGCGGGCGCGGAAAAGCTGCGGGTTCAGGTGAGTCAGCGAGGCCGGTAGCGGTTCTAATTCGCTGTTGTTGACCTCTGCCAGCGGCGCATCGCAGTGGGGGAACTCGTCGCGTAACCACTGGCTCAGGCGCTGATGGGCATCGGCTTCATCCGAGCCTGTAATCAGTAACTGACAATGGTCGCCAGCCAGCGTATCGGTGCCAATCAGCGCCAGCGCGCTCTTGGCGTTGCCTTTACGATCGGTTCGTAGGTTGTGCCACTCAATGTGTGAAGTAAAGGTATTACACAGTGTCTCAACATGGCTTGCCGGGCGTGCATGAACGCCATTGGGCAGCTCACAGGTAAATTCCACAATCAGGGCCATTGCCTCTCTCCCATAACGGTTTTCTGCCTACAGGATAAAAGGCCTTGGTTGTTCCCTGCCATGTGACAATTCTGCCAAAAACTGGACAAATGTAATGTAAGACGAAAAGTGGGAGATAGTTCACAAGTCCTCGTGGCATCCGTGAATTCTCTTATTCCTCAACTTATGAGGCGGATCCCATTTTTGTACTGACAATACAAAAATCCAGTAAATGGCCTTTTTATCCACTGTCTGCGCCCTTGCGGATTGCCTATTGTTTGCCACAACAACGTTATGGACATGGGCAAACATATGCCCGGGAGCGACTTATGAATGAGTTGGTACAAATCCTGAAAAATACCCGTCAGCATCTGATGACGGGGGTGTCGCATATGATCCCCTTTGTGGTCGCGGGCGGCATATTACTGGCGGTCTCTGTCATGCTGTATGGCAAAGGTGCGGTGCCTGATGCCGCGACCGATCCGAATCTTAAAAAACTGTTTGATATCGGCGTGGCCGGGCTGACGCTGATGGTGCCTTTCCTCGCGGCGTACATCGGTTATTCCATTGCGGAGCGCTCCGCACTGGCACCGTGCGCGATCGGCGCCTGGGTGGGCAACAGCTTCGGCGCCGGGTTCTTCGGGGCGCTGATCGCCGGGATTATCGGCGGCATCGTTGTGCACTACCTGAAAAAAATACCGGTTCATAAGGTGCTGCGTTCCGTGATGCCGATCTTCGTGATTCCTATCGTCGGGACCTTTATCACGGCGGGCATCATGATGTGGGGGCTGGGCGAACCCGTTGGCGCGCTGACCGCCAGTCTGACCCAGTGGTTGCAGGGGATGCAGCAAGGCAGCATCGTGATGCTGGCGGTGATTATGGGGCTGATGCTGGCCTTTGACATGGGCGGCCCGATCAACAAGGTTGCTTACGCCTTTATGCTGATTTGCGTGGCACAGGGCGTTTATACCGTGGTGGCCATTGCGGCTGTCGGGATCTGCGTACCGCCATTGGGCTTAGGACTGGCGACGCTGGTGGGGCGTAAAAACTTCTCTTCTGAAGAGCGCGAAGCCGGTAAAGCGGCGCTGGTGATGGGCTGTGTCGGCGTGACCGAAGGGGCGATTCCTTTCGCTGCCGCTGACCCGCTGCGCGTCATTCCTTCCATCATGCTGGGTTCGGCCTGTGGCGCGGTCACTGCGGCGCTGTTCGGTGCGCAGTGTTACGCCGGTTGGGGCGGGCTGATTGTTCTGCCGGTGGTTGAAGGCAAACTGGGCTATGTCGCCGCGGTGGCGGTGGGGGCGGTGGTGACGGCTGTTTGTGTGAACGTGCTGAAAAGTCTGGCGCGCAAGAATGTCTCTCAGGCCGACGAGAAAGAAGACGATCTGGATTTAGATTTTGAAATTAATTAAGTGAGGAGTGGCGTCATGACGAAAATTATTGCAGTAACCGCATGTCCTTCAGGTGTTGCACATACCTATATGGCCGCTGAAGCGCTGGAAAGCGCAGCCAAAGCAAAAGGCTGGGAAGTGAAAGTTGAGACGCAGGGCTCGATTGGTCTGGAAAATGAACTGACGCCAGCCGATGTGGCGCAGGCCGATATCGTCATTCTGACCAAAGATATCGGGATCAAATTTGAAGAGCGTTTTGCAGGCAAAACCATCGTACGCGTCAACATCAGTGATGCGGTGAAACGCGCCGACGCGATCATGAACAAAATTGGCGCGCATCTGGCGCAGACTGCGTAACCGTTTTGTTTGCCGGATGGCGGCGTTGCCTTATCCGGCCTACGAATCTGTAGGCCTGATAAGCGTAGCGCCATCAGGCATTCATGCCCACAGGAGTTCCTCATGACCCACCGTATCCATCGTCTCAAAACCGCCCTTTTTAAAAATAACCGTGAAATCTCACTTGAGCGCGCCGTGCTGTATACCGCCAGTCATCAGCAGACAGAAGGGGAGCCGGTCATTTTACGTCGGGCGAAAGCGACGGCTTATATCCTTGAGCATGTCGCGATTTCGATTCGTGATGAGGAACTGATTGCCGGCAACCGTACCGTTAAGCCGCGTGCGGGCATCATGTCGCCGGAAATGGACCCGTACTGGCTGCTCAAGGAGTTGGATCAGTTTCCGACTCGTCCTCAGGACCGTTTCGATATCAGCGAAGACGATAAACGCCTCTATCGCGACGTGCTTTTCCCTTACTGGGAAAAACGGTCGATGAAGGATTTCATCAACGGTCAGATGACGGATGAGGTCAAAGCCGCTGTCAGCACCCAAATTTTTAGCATCAACCAGACGGATAAGGGACAAGGGCATATCATCATTGATTATCCCCGTCTGCTGAATCACGGGCTGGGTGAACTGGTGGCACAGATGCGCACGCACTGCCAGCAGGAACCGGATAACGTCTTTTATCAGGCGGCGCTGCTACTGCTGGAAGCGTCGCAGCGCCACATTCTGCGCTATGCCGTACTGGCGGAAAGCATGGCTGAACGCTGCCCGGACGCCGCGCGTCGCCAGGAGTTGCTGACTATCGCCGCCAACTCGCGGCATAACGCGCAGCATAAGCCGCAAACCTTCTGGCAGGCGTGCCAGTTGTTCTGGTACATGAATATCATTCTGCAATACGAATCCAACGCCAGTTCGCTGTCGCTGGGCCGTTTTGATCAGTACATGCTGCCGTTTTATCAGGCGTCGCTGACGCAGGGAGACGATCCCGCATTCCTGAAAGCGCTACTCGAATCGCTGTGGGTGAAATGCAACGACATCGTGCTTCTGCGTTCGACCAGCAGCGCGCGCTATTTCGCCGGCTTCCCGACCGGGTATACCGCGCTACTCGGCGGCCTGACGGAAAACGGTCGCAGCGCGGTAAACGTGCTTTCGTTCCTCTGTCTGGATGCCTACCAGAGCGTACAGTTACCGCAGCCGAATCTGGGTGTTCGCACCAACGCGCTGATTGATACGCCGTTTCTGATGAAGACCGCCGAGACCATCCGTCTGGGTACCGGCATTCCGCAGATCTTTAATGACGAAGTGGTGATCCCGGCATTCCTCAACCGGGGCGTCTCACTGGAAGATGCGCGTGATTACGCGGTGGTGGGGTGCGTGGAGTTATCGATTCCGGGCCGAACCTACGGCCTGCACGATATCGCCATGTTCAACCTGTTGAAGGTCATGGAAATAAGCCTCTACGAGAACGAAGGCAATCACGAGCTGACTTACGACGGCCTGCTGGCGCATATTCGCGCCAAAATCAGTCACTACATCACGCTGATGGTGGAAGGCAGTAATATTTGCGATATCGGTCATCGCGACTGGGCGCCGGTGCCGCTGCTCTCCTCGTTTATCAGCGACTGTCTGGAGAAGGGATGTGACATCACCGACGGCGGCGCGCGCTATAATTTCTCTGGGGTGCAGGGTATTGGTATCGCCAACCTGAGCGACTCGCTGCATGCGCTGAACGGACTGGTATTTGAACAGCAGCGCATCAGTTTCGACGCGCTGCTGGCGGTGTTAAAGGCCAACTTCGCCACGCCGGAAGGGGAAAAGATCCGCGCGAGACTTATCAACCGCTTCCAGAAATACGGTAATGACATTGATGAGGTGGACGACATCAGCGCCGAACTGCTGCGTTATTACTGCAAAGAGGTGGAAAAATACCAGAATCCGCGCGGAGGCCAGTTTACGCCTGGCTCTTATACTGTTTCCGCGCACGTTCCGTTGGGGGCGGTGGTAGGGGCGACGCCGGATGGGCGTTTTTCCGCAGAACAGCTGGCCGATGGCGGCCTGTCGCCGATGCTCGGGCAGGATATGCAGGGGCCGACGGCGGTACTGAAATCGGTCAGTAAACTGGATAACACGCTGCTGTCCAACGGGACGTTGCTGAACGTGAAGTTCACGCCCGCCACGCTGGAAGGAGAGGCGGGATTACGCAAGCTGTGTGATTTTTTGCGCGCCTTTACCCAGCTAAAATTGCAGCATATTCAGTTTAACGTAGTGAATGCCGAAACGCTGCGGGAAGCGCAGCTGCGACCCCAGGATTTCGCCGGGCTGGTGGTGCGCGTGGCGGGGTATAGTGCCTTCTTTGTCGAGCTGTCGAAGGAGATCCAGGATGACATCATTCGCCGCACCGCGCATCAGTTGTGAGGTTGTGGAGTCGCGCGACGAGGAGGTTGCGCGCATCTTCAATATTCAACGCTATTCGCTGAATGACGGTCAGGGGATCCGCACGGTGGTTTTTTTTAAAGGTTGCCCGCATACCTGTCCGTGGTGCGCCAATCCGGAATCTGTCTCGCCACGGATTGAAACGGTACGACGGGAAAGTAAATGTCTGCACTGTACGCCGTGTCTGCGTGATGCCGATGAGTGTCCGTCCGGGGCGTTTGAACGGATTGGCCGCGACGTCACCCTGGATGAACTGGAACGTGAGGTGATGAAAGATGACGTTTTCTTTCGCACTTCTGGCGGTGGGGTGACGCTGTCGGGCGGCGAAGTGCTGATGCAGGCGGCCTTTGCCACGTCGTTCTTACAACGTCTGCGGCGCTGGGGCGTGCACTGTGCGATTGAAACGGCGGGCGATGCCCCCGCTCGTCGTCTGCTGCCGCTGGCGAAAACGTGTGATGAGGTGTTGTTCGATTTAAAGATAATGGAGCCAGAACGGGCCCGTGAGATTGTGGCGATGAATATGCCGCGCGTGGTGGCGAATCTACAAATGCTGGTGGAGGAGGGCGTGAACGTGATCCCCCGCTTGCCGCTGATCCCCGGCTACACGCTCACGCAGGAGAATATGCAGCGCGCGCTGACGCTGCTGTTATCGCTTGGTATAAAGCAACTGCACCTGTTACCGTTTCATCTGTACGGTGAACCGAAATACCGGTTGCTTGGGCAGCAATGGTCGATGAAGGATGTCCCTGCGCCAACGGAGCAGGTTGTCGCCCAAATGCGGGAGATGGCGGAGAACGCTGGCTTTCAGGTCACAACAGGAGGTTAATATGTCCGTTTCAACAGGGCGATATCTGGTCGCGGTGACGGCCTGCGTAAGCGGCGTGGCGCATACCTACATGGCGGCTGAACGACTGGAGAAGTTGTGCCAGCAGGAAAAGTGGACCATCAAGATTGAAACGCAGGGGGCGCTCGGTACGGAGAATCGCTTAACCGAAGACGATATCCGCCGGGCGGACGCCGTGCTGCTGATTACTGATATCGATCTGGCGGGCGCGGAGCGTTTCACCCAATGCCGCTATGTCCAGTCCGGGATTAACGCCTTTCTGCGCGAACCGCAGCGTGTGATGAGCGCGGTGCGTAAGCTTCTTTCCGCTCCGCAATATACCCATCTTATTCTGGAGTAACCTGCTTTTCCGTTAGCTGGCTGTGATACTGACGACGATATTCTGACGGCGAGCGTTCGGTATTCTTACGAAACAGGCGGCAAAAGTAGTTACTGTCCACAAATCCACAGGTGTGAGCCACCTCTTTGATCTTCAGATCGTAGCCTTTTAGCAACGTTTTCGCGTGCTCCAGTCGCATATGATTCAGGTATTCGTTAAAGCCGGTAGCCCCTGTTTTTTGAAACAGATGCGAGAGATAGTTCGGCGAGATATAGAACGCCTGCGCCACCGATTCCCGGGTGAGCGGTGAGGCGTAACGCTCGTCAATGTAGTCGCGAATAGCCTCAAACAACGCCTGACTGCGTGAGGCGGTTTGAATCTGACTGCCGAGCAGATCGCGACAGTGGCTGAGCAGGCTGGCGACAATCAACCGCGCGGTCTGCTGCTCCTGCGGTTGCATCTGCATTTCGGTGAGCGTCTGCAACAGAAAGGAACCAATACGCGGGCCACGGCGCGCCACATGTTGTTTGACCAGATTCTGGTACGTTTTCCCGTCCCATTGCACAACGCTGAATCCCAGCTGTTGTTTGCCAAACAGAATACTGAGCGTGATGACGGGCATTTGCCACTGCGGGAGATTCCAGCCGCCTGCCGGCACATAGAGCACATCGCAAGGGGTGAGTGTGCCGGTAAGGCTGGCATCGGTCAGTTCACCTTCCAGTATGATTTCCAGACGGGGAAAATCGACCTGATACGCCAGTTCCGGGATGGGGGTGAGCGTACTGGCAAAGAAAATCTGGCGCAGCGGCGTGGGGCCATGAATCAGGCGGGAAAGAAGATGACTGACGTCTTGATACATGATGATCCCTTGCGTTGCGCAGACAGGGAAACAGTAACCGCCATGGTGAAAAAAGGCCACCCTAAAAAGCGTGGCCTGTTGAATGACTTACTGATTTCCGACCTGATCGCCATACGGCAGGCTGTCGTAGTCAATCAGCGCATTTTTCTTGTACGGGTTGCCAATCCAGCGCGTCGTTTCTTTGAACTGCGGGCTGGTGAGGGAACGCGTCGGATCGTAATCGTCGTAGGTCAGACCGGCTAAGTCGGACCAGGTGTGGATCAGTTCCGAACTGCTGTACTTGCGATTCACATCCTGTGAGAAATCACGCGGATGCGCGGCCTGCCATTTCTCGGAAGTCCACAACAGGAACGGCACGGTATACATGTGACGCGTTGGGTTATCCTCGTTGCGACCCTGTGTTTTATGTGGCGGGGTGTCATACACCTCTTCACCATGATCGGAGAAATAGAGCAGGAAACCGTTCGGATCGGTTGCTTTATAATCCTTAATCAGGCTCGCGACGACCTTGTCGTTATACAGGTTGGCGTTATCGTAATCGTTATACGACTCCTGCTCTTCTGCGTTCAGGCCCGGCGGGAGATGATCGGTATTACCGTCGAACTTGCCCTGGTCTTCCGGGTAGCGGAATTTGTACTTAATGTGCGTGCCCAGCAGATGAACAATGATGAACTTTTTCGGTGTCGGATCGGCCATGATCTTCTTGAATGGCGTCAGCACGTTAGTGTCATATTCGCGCGCGCTTTGCGTACGCTGCTGGTTCATATAGAACTGCTCATCGGTCTGCTTAGAGAAAACCGTCAGCATGGTGTTACGCGCGGTCATCGTCTGCTGGTTTGTGATCCAGTAGGTTTTGTATCCCGCCTGTTTCATCATGTTCATCAGCGACGGTTTCGTCAGATACAGGTCCGGATTCTTCTCGTTTGCAAAGGTCAACGCCTGCTGCAAGATTTCGATCGTGTAAGGACGTGAGGTCACGACGTTATTAAACACGGTCAGATTCGGGTCTGACTTATGCAATTCGTCCAGTTCCGGCGTGGTTTCACGCGGATAACCGTACAGACTCATGCGACCACGCTGGGTAGACTCGCCAATCACCAGCACCAGCGTACGTGGTGCGTCGCCGGAGTTGTCTTTAAAATTGCTCAGCGGAGGCAGCGCATGGTTCTGGCTCAACAGGTTGTTGAGTGAGGTCAACTGGCGCTGATACTGGTAGTAACCAATGACAAACTGCCACGGCGCCGCCGGTTCCATACGCGAGGAGAGGCCGCTTAACGTCTTCTCATACGGAGAGTTGCCAAATGCGGAACGCACCACAAACGGGTTCAGGATCAGTCCATACAGCAACGCAAAAGAGACGAGCCAACGCCAGCGTCCCGGAATATAGACGGGGCGCAGTCGCGTCCAGAGAAACACGGCGACGACGGTATAGGCCAGCGCAATGGCGATAATCTTCAGACTGAAATACTGGCTCAGGTATTCGCTGGCTTCGTTAGCATTGGTCTCAAACATCACAAACAGGACGCTTTGCGAAAACTCTTGTCCATAGATAACGAAATAGCAGAGTGTGGCCAGCGACGTAGCCCACAACACGACCCCCACCACCGCAGCAATAACGCGGGTCCGACTCGGGAACAGGAAAATCGGGATCAGCCAAAGGGAGCTGTAAAGTAATGAGTCACGCAGCCCGTTGGTACCGCTGAAACCCGTAATTAAAATAATGGCCTGTAGTAAGGTGGAAAAAAACCAAAAATAGAGAAGCGCCCAGCCAAGGGCTTTCCAGCTAAATGATGGCGTAGACTGGAGGGTTGTGGATTGCATATTGTCAGCCTGTCTTTAAACGTGGTGCCAAACGTAGCGACTAAACCTTAAGAGAATCTGAAGCACCGGCGCAAAGGCGCACGTTGCTCTGGAAAAATCTCACGGTGGAAAAAACAGACAGAAATATAGTGAATGTGCGGAGGTTATGACAGAAATATTTCAGCCCTCGCGCGCGCAATAGCACGCGAGAGGGCTGGGGTGAAATTAGCCGGTATTACGCATACCTGCCGCCACGCCGGCGATAGTGACCATCAGCGCCTGTTCAACGCGAGGATCGGGCTCTTTGCCCTGTTGTTCCGTCAGTCGCGAGCGGTGTAACAGCTCAGCCTGCAGGACGTTCAGCGGGTCGGTGTAGATATTACGTAACTGGATAGATTCGGCAATCCACGGGAGATCGGCCATCAGGTGTGAATCGTTGGCAATCGCCAGCACGACTTTGATGTCCTCTTCCAGTAGTTCGCGCAGCTCTTTACCTAGCGGCCACAGCTCTTTCGCCACCAGGCGCTGATCGTAATATTCCGCCAGCCACAGATCCGCCTTCGAGAACACCATTTCCAGCATGCCGAGGCGAGTGGAGAAGAACGGCCAGTCGCGACACATTGCTTCCAGTTCGCTCTGCTTACCATCTTCAACCACTTTCTGCAGCGCGGTACCGGCACCCAGCCAGGCTGGCAGCATCAGGCGGTTCTGCGTCCAGGCGAAGATCCACGGAATGGCGCGCAGGGATTCCACACCGCCGGTCGGGCGACGTTTCGCCGGACGCGAGCCAAGCGGCAGTTTGCCCAGTTCCTGTTCCGGCGTTGCAGAACGGAAGTACGGGACAAAGTCTTTGTTTTCACGAACATAACCACGGTACACCTCACAGGAGATAACCGAGAGTTCGTCCATGATATGACACCAGGCGTCTTTCGGCTCCGGCGGCGGCAGCAGGTTCGCTTCCAGAATCGCGCTGGTGTACAGCGACAGACTGCTGACGGTGACTTCCGGCAGACCGTATTTGAAGCGGATCATTTCGCCCTGTTCGGTCACGCGCAGACCCCCTTTCAGGCTGCCCGGCGGTTGTGAAAGCAACGCAGCATGGGCTGGCGCGCCTCCGCGACCGATGGAACCTCCGCGACCGTGGAACAGCGTCAGCTCGATACCCGCTTTCTCGCAGGTTTTAATCAACGCATCCTGCGCCTGATACTGCGCCCAGGAGGCGGCCATCACGCCGGCGTCTTTTGCCGAGTCGGAATAGCCAATCATCACCATCTGCTTGCCCTGAATCAGACCGCGATACCAGTCGATGTTCAGCAGTTGGGTCATGACGTCGTCGGCGTTGTTCAGGTCGTCGAGGGTTTCGAACAGCGGCGCAACCGGCATCGCGAAGCCAATTCCAGCCTCTTTCAGCAGCAGATGTACGGCCAGTACGTCGGATGGCGTTTTTGCCATCGAGATGACGTAGGCGGCAATCGAACCTTTTGGCGCTTCGGCAATGACCTTACAGGTGTCGAGCACTTCGCGAGTGTCATTGCTCGGTTCCCAGTTGCGCGGCAGCAGCGGGCGTTTGGAGTTCAGTTCGCGGATCAGGAAGGCCTGTTTGTCTGCTTCTGACCAGCTTTCGTAATCCCCGATACCGAGGTAACGGGTCAGTTCACCCAGCGCTTCGGTGTGGCGGGTGCTCTCCTGACGGATATCAATACGCACCAGCGGTACGCCAAAACATTTCACGCGACGCAGGGTGTCGAGCAGTTCACCATTGGCGATAATGCCCATGCCGCAGGCTTGCAGTGACCGGTAGCAGGCGTACAGCGGCTCCCACAGCTGTTCGTTTTGCGTCAGCAGACCTGCCGGTTTCGGCAGCTTTTCGCCTTTCAGACGCGCTTCCAGCCAGGCCTGGGTTGCCATCAGGCGTGCGCGCAGGTTTTTCATCAGGTAGCGGTAAGGCTCCGATGCGCCTTCTTCGCCGACCATCGCCAACAGTTCCGGCGTGGCATCGACCATCGACAGCTCAGAAACCAGAACATGAATATCTTTCAGGAACAGATCGGTCGCTTTCCAGCGGCTCAGCAGCAGAACGTGACGGGTGATATCCGCGGTCACATTTGGGTTGCCGTCACGGTCGCCGCCCATCCACGAGGTGAAACGTACCGGAACGAAATCAACGGGTAACTGGTAACCCAGATTCTCTTCCAGCTGTTCGTTTAGTTCGCGTAAATAGTTCGGTACGCCCTGCCACAGGCTGTTCTCAACCACCGCGAAGCCCCATTTGGCTTCATCCACCGGGCTCGGGCGCAGCTTACGAATTTCATCGGTGTGCCAGGACTGTGCAATCAACTGGCGCAGACGGCGCATCAGCTGGTGGCGTTCGTATTCAACGATATCTTTGCTATCGAGTTGCTTCAGACAGGCGTTGATTTCGCCCATTTTGTGGATCAGCGTGCGACGGGTAATTTCCGTCGGATGTGCGGTCAACACCAGCTCCAGAGATAACGACTCCACCGCTTTTTTGATGATGGCGTCGTTCAGGTCCGGCTGGTTTTTCAGTTTACGCAGGGTGCGGGCAATCACTTCCGGGTTGCTGGCGCCTTCGCCTTTTGGCGAACTGCTGTGATATTGCTCGGCGGTGTTGGCCAGGTTCAGGAACTGGCTAAACGCGCGTGCGACCGGCAGCAGCTCGTCATTCGACAGATTTTGTAACGTGGTGAGCAACTCCTGGCGATGAGCTTCATTGCCAGCGCGTGAGGATTTAGACAGCTTACGGATTGTTTCTACGCGATCAAGAATGTTCTCTCCCAGCGCATCCTTGATGGTTTCTCCCAGCACTTTGCCGAGCATACTGACATTACTACGCAACGCGGAATATTGTTCGTTCATATTAACCCAGACACCCCATCTCATATGTTTTACCCTTCGTCTTTCGCGCCGCAGATGCGTTGGCTGCGTTTGTGGACCCCGGTCACTTACTTATGTAAGCTCCCGGGGCTCCACAAACTTGCCGCCTTCCTGCAACACGAAATACGGTGGGTTTGAGTCCTGTGATCAGGACATTTGTTAATTCATCTCACTTTATAAAGCCACGTAAAAAACCATTCGTCAATTGCGGCGAAATCGCTTCAGCAAACGAATAAATGTCGATAATTTACGAAATTTAATTCACTTTGCGGCAGATAAGTATTACTTATGGAATTGTGACAAAAGTCACTCTCCGGTGTTACCGGAGAGTGATGGAGGTCAGTGCCAGCAGAAATGATGAACAACCTGGGTAATCAGTTCACGCGTCGGTTTGATGAACCGGGTTTCCAGATATTCATCCGGCTGGTGCGCCTGATTGATAGAGCCCGGACCCAACACCAGCGTCGGACAAAGCGTCTGAATAAACGGCGCTTCGGTGCAGTAGTTCACCACATCGGTTTTCTCGCCCAGCAGTTTCTCCACCACTTCAACCAGTTGATGGTCTGGTGGACATTCGTAGCCTGGGATCGGTGGATGCAGTTCGGCAACGGTCAGTCGGCCCGGCCAGCGTTCGCTCACCGGTGCCAGGGCTTCTGTCAGCAGGCCATCCAGATCGCCCAGCGTCATACCCGGAAGCGGGCGAATGTCCATATGCAGTTCACAGCAGGCGCAAATGCGGTTCGACGCATCGCCACCGTGCAGACTGCCCAGATTCAGGGTGGGATACGGCACGGTGAAGGCGTCATAGTGATAACGTTCCTTCAGGGTGTCGCGTAGTTGCATAATGCGACCAATCGCGTCGTGCATCAGTTCGATAGCGTTCACGCCGCGCGCCGGATCGCTGGAGTGGCCGGACTGGCCCATTACCCGCACCGCCGTTGAGATATGGCCTTTGTGCGCGCGAATCGGCTGTAGCGACGTGGGCTCACCGATGATCGCACAATCGGGGCGAATCGCTGTGTTTTCCGAGAAGTAACGCGCCCCCGCCATGCTGGTCTCTTCATCTGCCGTCGCCAGAATGTAGAGCGGCTTTTTCAGTTGTGTCACATCAACGTCGCGAAGCGCGTCGAGAATAAAGGCGAAGAAGCCCTTCATGTCCGCCGTGCCCAGACCGTAGAGCTTGTTGTCATGCTCGGTGAGGGTGAAGGGATCGCGCGTCCAGCGCCCATCGTCAAACGGCACGGTGTCGGTATGACCCGTCAGCAGCAGGCCGCCCGCACCTTGTCCGGTGCTGGCCAGCAGATTGAATTTATTGCGGGTTCCCGGGACCGGTTGAATCTCAACGTTGAAACCGAGATCGCTGAACCAACCCGCCAGCAGATTGATTAAAGACTCATTGCTCTGATCCAGCGCTTCTTCGGTAGCGCTGATGGACGGCGTGGCAATCAGCGCGCGGTAGATCTCGATAAATGGCGGTAAGTTCATTTTCATTGTTGACACACCTTAGGTCGTGATAGTATCAATATTCATGCAATAAATGTGCATAAAAATACATTAACGTTGAGCATAAAGGAACCTGATGTTGAATACGCTGATTGTAGGCGCTAGCGGTTATGCGGGCGCAGAGCTTGTAAGCTACGTGAATCGCCACCCCCATATGACCATAACCGCTTTGACCGTCTCAGCGCAAAGCAATGATGCGGGAAAGTTAATTTCTGATTTGCATCCACAGCTTAAAGGCATTGTCGATCTGCCCTTGCAGCCGATGTCCGATATCAGCGAGTTTACCGACGGCGTGGATGTGGTGTTTTTAGCCACCGCCCACGAAGTCAGCCATGACCTGGCGCCGCAATTTTTGGCCGCCGGTTGCGTGGTCTTCGATCTTTCCGGTGCCTTCCGCGTGAACGATGCCGGGTTCTATGAAAAATACTATGGTTTCACTCATCAGCATTCCGACCTGCTTGAACAGGCGGTGTACGGCCTGGCGGAGTGGAGCGCCGACAAACTGAAAGAGGCGAATCTGATCGCAGTGCCGGGGTGCTATCCCACGGCGGCGCAGCTCTCTCTTAAACCACTGATCGACGCCGGGCTGCTGGATTTGGCGCAATGGCCGGTGATTAACGCGACCAGCGGCGTTAGCGGGGCGGGACGTAAAGCGGCGCTGTCTAACAGCTTCTGCGAAGTGAGCCTGCAACCGTATGGTGTGTTTACCCATCGTCATCAGCCGGAGATCGCCACCCATCTGGGGACTGAGGTGATTTTCACTCCTCATCTGGGTAATTTCCCGCGTGGGATTCTGGAAACGATCACCTGTCGACTGCAGCCGGGCGTGACGCATGCGCAGGTCGCTCAGGTATTGCAGCAGGCGTATGGCGATAAACCGCTGGTGCGTCTGTATGACAACGGCGTTCCGGCGCTGAAGAATGTGGTTGGGCTGCCATTCTGCGATATCGGTTTCGCCGTGCAGGGTGAACATTTGATTGTGGTGGCCACCGAAGATAACTTGTTGAAAGGTGCCGCCGCACAGGCAGTGCAGTGCGCCAATATCCGTTTCGGCTTTGCTGAAACGCAGTCTCTTATTTAAGGGTGCAATGATGAGTCCATTAATTATCAAGCTGGGTGGCGTATTACTGGATAGCGAAGAGGCGCTGGAGCGTCTTTTTACCGCACTGGTGAACTATCGTGAGTCGCATCAGCGTCCGTTGGTCATTGTGCACGGCGGCGGCTGCGTCGTTGATGAACTGATGAAAGGGCTCAACCTGCCGGTGAAAAAGAAAAACGGCCTGCGCGTGACGCCAGCCGACCAGATCGACATCATTACCGGCGCGCTGGCGGGAACAGCCAACAAAACGCTGCTGGCCTGGGCGAAGAAGCATCACATTGCCTCCGTTGGTCTGTATCTTGGCGATGGCGACAGCGTAAAAGTGACTCAGCTCGACGAAGAGCTCGGCCACGTTGGACTGGCGAAGCCAGGTTCGCCTAAGCTGATTAACACGCTGCTGGAAAATGGTTTTCTGCCGGTCGTCAGCTCGATTGGGGTGACGGAAGAAGGGCAACTGATGAACGTGAACGCGGACCAGGCGGCGACGGCGCTGGCGGCGACGCTGGGCGCGGACCTGATCCTGCTCTCCGACGTGAGCGGGATTCTCGATGGTAAAGGTCAGCGTATTGCGGAAATGACCGCCGCGAAAGCGGAGCAGCTGATCGACCAGGGTATCATTACGGATGGCATGATTGTGAAGGTAAATGCCGCACTGGATGCCGCGCGCACGCTGGGGCGTCCGGTGGATATCGCCTCGTGGCGTCACGCGGAGCAACTTCCGGCGCTGTTTAACGGCACGCCAATTGGTACGCGTATTCTGGCGTAATTATGTTGAGCCCGATGGCGACTACGCCTTATCGGGCCTACGAAAACACAACCTGTAGGCCGGATTAGCGCAGCGCCATCCGGTAATTCAAGAATTTAAGGAAGCATGTTATGGCACTTTGGGGTGGGCGTTTTACTCAGGCAGCAGATCAGCGGTTCAAACAGTTCAACGATTCGTTGCGTTTTGATTACCGTCTGGCGGAGCAGGATATTGTTGGCTCTGTGGCCTGGTCCAAAGCGTTAGTCACCGTTGGCGTGTTAACCGCAGACGAACAGCTTCAGCTCGAAGAGGCGCTGAACATTCTGCTGGAAGAGGTTCGCGCCAATCCTCAGCAGATTCTGCAAAGCGATGCCGAAGATATTCATAGCTGGGTGGAAGGCAAACTGATCGACAAAGTGGGCCAGTTAGGTAAAAAACTGCATACCGGACGTAGCCGTAATGATCAGGTCGCCACCGATTTGAAACTGTGGTGCAAAGAGACGGTGACCGAACTGCTTAGCGCCAATCGTCAGTTGCAAAGCGCGCTGGTCGAGACGGCGGAAAATAACCAGGATGCGGTGATGCCGGGGTATACCCATTTGCAGCGTGCGCAGCCGGTGACGTTTGCTCACTGGTGCCTGGCCTATGTCGAAATGCTGGTGCGCGATGAAAGTCGTCTGCAGGACGCGTTAAAACGTCTGGATGTTAGCCCATTAGGCTGTGGCGCCCTGGCGGGGACGGCGTATGAAATCGATCGTGAACAACTGGCCGGTTGGCTGGGCTTTGCCTCGGCAACGCGGAACAGTCTGGACAGCGTTTCCGATCGTGACCATGTGCTGGAACTGCTCTCTGACGCCGCTATCGGGATGGTGCATCTGTCGCGTTTTGCCGAAGACCTGATCTTCTTTAATACGGGAGAAGCGGGCTTTGTTGAGCTTTCCGATCGTGTGACCTCCGGCTCGTCGCTGATGCCGCAGAAGAAAAACCCGGATGCGCTGGAGTTGATTCGCGGTAAATGTGGCCGTGTTCAGGGTGCATTGACCGGCATGATGATGACGCTGAAGGGGCTGCCGCTGGCCTATAACAAAGACATGCAGGAAGACAAAGAAGGTCTGTTCGACGCACTCGACACCTGGCTGGACTGCCTGCATATGGCCGCGCTGGTGCTGGACGGTATCCAGGTGAAACGTCCGCGCTGTCAGGAAGCGGCGCAGCAGGGTTATGCCAACGCCACCGAACTGGCGGATTATCTGGTCGCGAAAGGCGTTCCGTTCCGTGAAGCGCACCATATCGTGGGTGAAACGGTCGTTGAGGCGATTCGTCAGGGGAAACCGCTGGAAGATCTGCCGCTGGCCGACTTGCAGAAATTCAGTAGCGTCATCGGCGATGATGTGTATCCGATCCTCTCCCTGCAGTCGTGTCTGGACAAACGTGCGGCGAAAGGCGGCGTGTCTCCTCAGCAGGTTGCGCAAGCGATCGGCTATGCGAAGGCGCGTCTGGCATAACGGATATCGGGTTTCACTCAGCCTGGCGCGATGCCAGGCTTTTTTATGTCATGGCATCACGCATCACTGACCATAATACGCATTCGCGCCGTGCTTCCTCAAAAAGTGCTTGTCCAGCAATGTTTGCTGCATCGCGGTGAGATGGGGTTGCAGTTGCTGCGTGAACAAATTCATATAAGCGATTTCTTCAAGCACAACGGCATTATGTACGGCATTGGCAGGATCGGTGCCCCAGGCAAAGGGTCCATGACTGTTTACCAGTACGGCAGGAATATGGAGGGGCGCGAGCCCTCGTTGTTTAAAGGTTTCAATAATGACGCTGCCGGTGTCGTATTCGTAACGTCCGTTGATTTCTTCATCCCGCATGGGGCGTGTACAAGGAATTGCGCCATAGAAATAATCCGCATGCGTTGTGCCCAACGGCATTAAATCTTTTCCGGCCTGCGACCAGATGGTGGCGTGGCGTGAATGGGTATGGACGATGCCGCCAATGTCTGGAAAAGCGTGGTACAGCGCCAGATGCGTGTCGGTATCCGATGACGGTTTTTTGTTTCCTTCGACAACCTTTCCACTGTGTATATCGACGACGACCATATCATCCAGATTCATATTGTCATATTCGACACCGGAGGGTTTAATGACCATCACCCCTTTTTCGCGATCAATTCCGCTGACATTTCCCCAGGTAAAGGTGACCAGTTGATGCGCGGGCAGAGCTAAATTAGCAGCCAGCACTTTTTTCTTTAGTGTGTTCATTCTTTACTCCTGAATTACAATTTTAATTTATAAAAAGCGGGTTTCCTCGCATTCTTTAATTGGCGTGGTGTGCAACGTTGTTATTTAAATTACGCTGAATAAATAAGATGTAAAATTCATACGGATTATTTGTATGTATAAAACAACGAGAACGGTCAAACTCGGAACAATTCGGTCATGTTTTTCCGTTTTACTGATGCCCGTAAATGACCGAATGATGGTTTTCTTGTGGAGGCAACAGAATAAAAGAGGGCTTTTTTGTGATATAAATCGTGTTTTATGTTATTTATTTCTTTCGTTGCAACGAAATTTTAGATTTTAATCACGTTATGATGTGTGTGTTATTTCTGTAAAACGATCCTTGACACTACTCACTTTAATTCACGGCGAAAAGATTAATGATAAACACATGATGAAATCGGTTTTCGTGGGTCGATATTATGTTGCAGGCAGAGCGTTATAAAATGATTTGTGCGCATGTTCAGAAGCTGGGAGCGGTGCGCGTTACGGAACTGTCGCAATTATGTCAGGTATCGCAGGAAACGATTCGCCGTGATCTGACGAGGCTGGAAAAAAATAATAAACTCACCCGCAGCTTTGGCGGTGCGGTTTCACTGGATATGCCGGATGTGACGTCTGTGGCGATTGAAGACAACACCTGGCAAAAAAATAGTGTGGATCGGGCAGAATCATTTCGTAAGCGTACAGAAGAACATCCTGATATTAAAGCAAAAATCACCAAAGCAGCGCTTCAGTTTATTCATCCTGGCGACTGCATTTTGATGGATAACAGCAGCACCTGTTGGTTTCTGGCCCGGCAAATCCCGGATATCGATATAACGGTCGTGACCAATTCACTGCGTATTATCCAGGCGTTAGCTTGCCGGGATAACGTTCGTATTATTGGTATTGGCGGCGAGTATTCCGAACGTCATGATGATTTTCATGGCCCGGTTGCGGAGAGCGCCATCAGAAACTTTCAGATTAATAGTTTCTTTTTTTCCTGTCAGGGCGTGAATCTGGAAAATGGAATCCGTGATGGTAGTGAAATAAATGCCCGTCTGAAACAGGTTATGTTACAGGTTTCGGCGAAAAAAATATTAATGGTTGACTCCAGTAAGTTCGAACAGTTCGCTTTTAGTAAAATATGTATGCTGGATGAAATTGATATTATGGTTACCAACAGTTGTAGTGATGAGCGTTACCGTAGTTTGCATCCGCAGTTAAACGTTGTTGAAGTTGATAAGTCATAGATGTGAATCGTCATCTGAATAATTGAGGTAATATCCCGGTTATTTAGCCAATGCCAGAGAAAAGTTGAAATTAATAAAAAGTCAGGCTGATATTTTTATCGGGTTTCCCTGACACATGACGCTATTTCTTAAGGAAATTACGATGAAAAAATTAATCTTACCCTGCCTGATTACTGCTGTTTTAACATCCACCGCCGCCTGGGCGGAACAACCCGCTACACCGCAAAAAGCCAATAAACCTTTCACGATGGGTGTCGTGGTTAAGGTGGGGGGCATTCCCTGGTTTAACGTGATGGAACAAGGCATTAAGGATGAAGGAAAAGCATTGGGCGTTAATGCCTGGCAAGTCGGGCCGACGACCGCAGACCCGGCTGAACAGGTCCGCGCCATCGAAGATTTAATTGCTAAAAAAGTCGATGTGATTGGCGTAGTGCCAAACGATGCGAAAGTCCTGGAGCCTGTGCTGAAGCGCGCTCAGGAAGCCGGTATTAAAGTTATTACGCATGAGTCGCCGAACCAGGCTAATGCTGACTGGGATTTTGAATTGCTGAACACCCAAACAATGGGTGCCAACCATATGAAAGATATGGCGAAATGCATGGGCGAAGAAGGGAAATATGCCATGTTCGTGGGCAGCCTGACAGTACCCCTGGTGAATGACTGGGCTGACGCCGCTATCGCGTATCAAAAAGAGCATTACCCAAAAATGACGCTGGTTGAGGATCGTTTTGGCGTGGCGGAATCCGTGGATGACTCGATGCGTACTGCGAATGACCTGATGTCAAAATATAAAGATCTCAAAGGGATCATGTCATTTGGCTCGCAAGGCCCTATTGGCGCCGGCCGCGCAATTGATAAGCGTAAGAAAAACGATGCGATTTGCGTATTTGGCACATTCACTCCAGGACAGGGTATTAAGTTGCTGGAAAAAGGCGCGATTGATGGCGGATATATTTCTAATCCGATGACGGCGGGCAAAGTTTTTGTTCAGGTCGCCACCGCGATGATGAACGGCGAACCTATCAAAAATGGCGTAAAACTCGGCGACATGGGGGAAATTAACGTTCAGAACAATACCATTCTGAGTGATAACCCTGAAAAACTCGATCTTGAAAATACACAGCGTTTAGTGAAGTTAGGTTTGTAATTTTAGGTAGCATCACCGGGCCAGTCGTGGCCCGGATATCCTTTAGTCGTTCAGGAGCCGCAGATGCCCCATATTGCAGAGCGAAATGCAGATGTGCCGTTAGTGACGTTAAAGTCACTGACTAAAAGCTTCGGCGGTCATCAGGCATTAAAAAATATTGATCTCACGCTAAATAAAGGTGAAGTCCACTGCCTTGCGGGTGCGAATGGTTGTGGCAAAAGCACGTTAATAAAAACGTTGAGCGGTGTTTATACCCCGGATACTGGCAGTGAAATTATCATCGATGATAAATCGTGGGCCAGACTTTCGCCCGATAAAGCGCGTGAGTTAGGCATTCAGGTTATTTACCAGGATCTCTCTTTATTTCCTAACCTGACGGTCGCGGAAAATATTGCCTTTGAATACAACCTGAAAGGGTATTTTCGCTGGCATAAAAAATCTCACCTGAAAGCCGTATCGCAGAAAATTATTCAGGAATTGAATTTTAATCTCGATACCGATGCGCTGGTTCAGCATTTGCCTATTGCACAACGCCAGCAGGTGGCGATTTGCCGTGCGCTGGTCGCGGAAGCCCGGCTGGTTATCATGGATGAACCGACGGCTTCGCTGACCCGCACCGAGGTGAACCAGCTATTACGAACGGTGAATTATCTCCGTGATAAAAATATTACGGTGGTTTTTGTCAGCCACCGACTGGATGAAGTCAAAGAAATCTCTGACCGTATTACCGTGATTCGCGATGGCGAAATCATCGGAACCTGGGCGGCAGACCTCTTGTCGCCGGGACGCATTACCGAACTGATGACCGGCAGAACGATTGTTCATCAGAAAAAATTACCGAACAGTATTGGCGGGAAGGTCGTCCTTGAGCTGAATAAATTGAGCCGGAAAGGGCAATTTGAAGATATTTCCTTCCAGCTTCACCAGGGTGAAGTGCTGGGATTATGTGGCTTATTAGGTTCAGGGCGAACAGAACTGGCATTGAGCCTTTTTGGTATTACGCATCCAGATAGTGGGGATATTTATCTGGATGGGAAGAAAGTCGCGATTAAAGATAATACGCAAGCCGCGAAGCTGGGTATTGCTTATGTCTCTGAAGATCGCCTGACGCTGGGAGCCGTTTTACCGCAATCGGTCAGTGACAATATGGTGCTCTCGATCCTGAATCGGTTAAAAACACCCTGGCAATGTATTGATAAA
Source organism: Citrobacter amalonaticus Y19 (assembly GCF_000981805.1). Taxonomy (NCBI): domain Bacteria; kingdom Pseudomonadati; phylum Pseudomonadota; class Gammaproteobacteria; order Enterobacterales; family Enterobacteriaceae; genus Citrobacter; species Citrobacter amalonaticus. The sequence goes on from NZ_CP011132.1 coordinate 4,710,933, forward strand.
AAGCGGCAGGAGACCCTGGTTACGGAATGGATTCAGGATCTGGATATTAAAGTCACCGATCCTGATAACCCGTTGTCCACGCTTTCTGGCGGTAATCAGCAAAAAGTAGTGTTGGCGAAATGGATTCTCACTCGCCCGAAAGTGTTGATTCTCGATGCGCCAACGGTAGGCGTTGATATTGGTGCGAAAGACAGTATTTACCAGCTTATCCACCGGCTTTCCGGTGTCGGGATTTCCGTGTTGCTGATTACTGATGAAGCGCCAGAAGCGTATTACAACTGCGATCGTATTTTCCATATGCAGCGAGGAAAAATTATTAACGAATTGCGGCCTTCTCTCTATACCGAACAGCAACTTGCAGAGGTGATCAATGGCTAATGTATGGCGGCTCCGGTTTCCACGTTCGGTCGAAGGATGGTTGGGCTGGGTCATTGTCCTGATGCTGGCGCTTTTTTCTCTGATGAGCGATGAGTTCCTGTCGATTCAGAATTTGCTGGATCTGACCGAAAGCTATGCCGTGACGGGGATTTTCGCCCTCGGTTTATTTGTCGTGCTGGTGACAGGAGGCATTGATATTTCGTTTGCGGCCGTCGCTTCCGTGGTGCAGTACATGGTGGCGTCGCTGCTGTTGAATGAAGTGATAGCGAATCCCTTGCTGTGCCTTGGATTGGCGATTCTGCTGGGCGTTCTGTTTGGCCTGATTAACGCGATCCTCATTTATTACCTCAATGTGGTTTCCATCATTATCACCATCAGTATGCAATCACTGCTGTTTGGCATGTTGATGTGGCTGACCAATGGTCACAGCATTTACGACCTGCCTGACTGGTGGGTTACACAGCGATCCCTTTTCAGCTTTGGGTTTGAGGGGGAGGTTTATCAGGTTGGGTTACCGTTGGTGGTGATGCTGGGCATGGCCTGCTTCACCTGGATTGTGATGAATAAAACCCATATTGGACGTCAGCTGTATGCCGTGGGCGGCAGTACCGAGTCGGCGCGGCGTATTGGTATTCGGGTTTCACTCATTTATCTGTTCGCCTATGGCTATCTTGGCGCTGCGGCAGCAATTGGGGGAATGCTTCAGGCTTATCGTATGAGCGAGGTCGTGCCCAATGCGTTGGTGGGAGGCGAACTGGATGTGCTGGCTGCCGCCGTGTTAGGTGGCGCGAGCCTATCCGGCGGTCGCGGGTCAGTCATGGGTACGTTGATGGGGGTATTCCTCATCGGCATTCTGAAAAATGGTCTTAACCTGGTGGGCGTGTCCAGCTACTTCGTCAATATCGTCATCGGGGTGGTCATTGTCTCGGCAATTTGCGTCACTCACTACAAAAAACGTAAAGAAACGGACGTTGGATTCGTCTGACAAGGGGCTTGAAATGAAAAAACAGGCATTTTTACCAATTGATGGCACCAGCTCCGGTTTACTGGCGATATGTTTCTTCGCGGTGGTGGCATTTAGTCTGGCCATGCCCGGACGTTTTTTTACCGATAATACGTTTCTGAGTATCGCCTTCCAGTTGCCAGAACTGGGGCTGCTCACCTTCGCCATGTTTGTCCCTATGCTGAGTGGCGGGTTGAATCTGGCGATCATCGGCACGGCGAATCTGACCAGTCTGTTTATGGCCTGGCTGTTAATTCAGTATGTGCCTGCCGAGGCATCTATCGGCCTGCAGTTAGGGTGGTTACTTCTGGCGATGCTGGGCGCGATGGCGATCGCCATCGTGATTGGTGCTATCACAGGGATCATTATTTCCCGGGTGGGGGCGCACCCGATTCTGGTTACGCTGGGCAGTATGACGATTATCAGCGGTATTGGTATTTATCTTACCAAAGGGGCCGCGCTCAGTGGGATGCCACCCATTGTCCGCAGTATGGGATCGGAAGTGGTTTATGGCGTGCCGGTTCCCATGGTGATTTTTATCGTCGCGACGCTCATGCTGGCACTGTTCCTCGGAAAAACCCGCACCGGGAAGGTTATTTACATGTGCGGTAGCAATATCAATGCGACCTGGTTTAGCGGTATACGGACCGACCGTGTACTGATGGCGATTTATGCCATATCCAGTCTGCTTTGCGTACTGGCTGGGCTCATTATGCTGGCTCGCTTTAACTCTGCACGTATGGGCTATGGCGATTCTTATCTCCTGCTGACGGTGCTGGCCATTGTCCTTGGCGGCACCGATCCATTCGGCGGGGTCGGTAAAGTCGGTCATGTCTTCTGCGCGTTGTTGGTGCTCCAGGTTATCGCCACCGGGCTTAGCCTGTCTGGACTGAGTCTGCATTTCAATCTGGCGGTATGGGGAATAACGTTGATTGCCGCACTGGCCTTTAAGTTCTTCAAACAAAAATGGCAGGCGCGGCGTGCCATGAATAACAGCCTGAAAGCATTTCAACAACAACTGGCCACTCGTGAGGGAAAAAATGCGTAGCCATCCATTAGGTATTTATGAAAAGGCGCTTCCCAGGAACACCAGTTGGGTAGAAAAACTGGCGCTGGCGAAATCATGCGGGTTTGATTTTGTTGAAATGTCAGTCGATGAAAGCGAAGAGCGGCTGGCTCGTCTGGACTGGTCGCTTGCCGAGCGCATGGAAATCATCAGCGCCATTCAGAAAACGGGTGTGCGTATTCCGACCCTGTGTTTATCGGCTCACCGTCGTTTCCCGTTCGGCAGTCACGATAGCGACACCCGCCTGCAAGCGCGAACGATCATGCAAAAAGCATTACGGCTGGCGCAGGATTTAGGCATTCGAACCATCCAGCTTGCCGGGTATGACGTCTATTACGAGCCGCAGAATGATGACACTATCGCTTTGTTTGAGGATGCGATGGCCTGGGTGGCGGAGCAGGCCGCGGCTGCACAGGTGATGTGTGCAGTGGAAATCATGGATACCCCCTTTATTAACTCCATCAGTAAATGGAAAGTGCTGGATGCAAAAATCAATTCTCCATGGTTTACCGTTTACCCCGATGTCGGCAATCTCACCGCATGGGGCAACGAGCTGGAGAGTGAATTGGCGAAAGGTATTGACCGGATTGCCGCCATCCATCTTAAAGATACCTTTCCGGTGACGCCGGATTCCCCTGGGCAGTTCCGCGATGTCCCCTTTGGTGAAGGATGCGTAGATTTCGTTAAGCTATTCAGGATATTACGCCGTCTGAACTATAGGGGCACTTTCCTGATTGAAATGTGGACAGAAAAATCCCCTGAACCGTTACTGGAAATTATCCACGCGCGCCAGTGGATAGAAAGCAAGATGCAGGCGGCGGGGTGGCACGACGAGCGGGCGTTGATCGCAGGATAAGGAGAGGACGATGAGCCATTACTTTATGGGCATTGATTTGGGCGGCACCGTCACCAAGGCGGGGATATACACTGCCGAGGGACGAGAAATCACGGTGGCCGCTCAGACCTTATCGTTACTCAGCCCACAGGCAGGATTCTGCGAACGCGATATGGAGGCCCTTTGGGCGACAACGTGTGACGTTATCCAACGTGCACTGGCTGAAAGTCATCTGTCGGCGGAACAGATTAACGGAATTGGTTTTTCTTCACACGGTAAAGGACTGTATCTGGTCGATAAGTCAGGAAGACCCGTACGCAACGGGATTGTCTCCTCGGACTCCCGGGCACAGTCTCTGGTTGCGGCCTGGAAAGCGCAGGGTGTCGATCGTCTGGCGTATCCGCATAGCTTTCAGCAGTTATGGCCTTCCCATCCGGCGGCATTGTTGAGGTGGCTGAAACAGAACGAGCCGGAGCATTACGCGCGTACGGGTTATGTGCTGATGGCCCACGATTACATTCGTTATCGTTTGACGGCGGAATTGACCTGCGAAGAAACCAATATTTCGGGAAGTCAGTTATTTAATTTGCAGCGTAATGATTTCGATCCTGCGCTGTTCACGCTGTTCGGCATAGAAGAGATGATGGAGTGCATGCCGAAAGTGATTGGCTCCGCTGAGCAGGCAGGGGTTGTCACAGCAGACGCCGCCGCGTTATGCGGATTAAACGCAGGAACGCCGGTATTTGGCGGAGTGTTTGATGTCGTAGGCGCGGCAATGACTTCCGGCGTCTATGACAGTACGCAGCTTAGCGCGGTTGCCGGAACATGGTCGATTGCCACCCGCGTTTTTGATGACATTATCCCGGCTGACTATCCGTATGTATGGGGTAAGTTCAGTATTCCGGGGCACTATTTTGCCCACGAAGGCAGCCCCACTTCTGCCAGCAATCTGACCTGGTTTATTCAGCACTTTTTACCGGAGTTGCAGGATGACCACGACACGCTTAACCAGTGGGCGGCGCGTGGGTATGAGAAACCCGACAGCATTCTGTTTTTTCCCTGGTTATACGGTTCGAATTATGACGATTCACTGAGTGGCGGATTCGTCGGGCTGGGAGGTCACCACGATGCGGCAGACCTCGTTTACGCTATCTATCAGGGGATCGTGTTCTCGCACTTACTGCATCAGGACAAACTGTTGCAGCTCGGGGACGGTGTTCAAACGATTCGTTTCACCGGCGGTCCTACGCATTCACGTATCTGGATGCAGATGTTTTGCGATGTCAGTAATTTGCCGCTTGAAATTGTCGACGTTGAGCAGTCTGGCTGCCGGGCGGCGGCGATGTGTGCGGCTGTGGGTTCGGGGGATTATCCTGGGTTTGAGCAGGCCATTAAAGCGACCCTGCCGCCGGTGATTCGTCTGGAGCCGGATGCGAAGAAGCACAGTATGTTACGTCGCCGGTTCGAACGGTTTAAGCGTGTCGCCGATGCGTTGAGTACTGTCGAACGCGAATAACAACCTGCTTTTATCTCATCACGGCCTGGCGTTAAGCCGGGCTTTTTTACGCAAAAAAAATGCGGACCTCAGGTCCGCAAAAGTTCACGTTGGCTTTAGTTATTTGGGTATGAGAGAGACTCTCAGAACGGGCAGTGGCTTCAAGGGTTAAACGAGACCGCTCCGTTTCTGTGATGGATTATCAGACAGAAAGCTTGATAGGGATAATCGTTCGTTGCTATGCTACCTATCGCCATGAACTATCGTGGCGATGGAGGATGAATAATGAATATTCGTGATCTTGAATACCTGGTGGCATTAGCCGAACATCGCCACTTTCGGCGCGCGGCGGACTCCTGTCACGTCAGCCAGCCAACGTTGAGCGGTCAAATCCGCAAGCTGGAAGATGAGCTGGGCGTAATGCTGCTGGAGCGTACGAGTCGTAAAGTGCTGTTCACCCAGGCAGGTTTACTGCTGGTGGATCAGGCACGTACCGTGCTGCGTGAGGTCAAAGTGCTCAAGGAGATGGCAAGCCAACAGGGTGAGACCATGTCAGGTCCACTGCACATTGGTTTGATTCCCACCGTTGGTCCTTACCTGCTGCCGCATATTATTCCGATGCTGCACCAGACTTTCCCGAAGCTGGAAATGTATCTGCATGAAGCGCAAACCCATCAGTTGCTGGCACAACTGGATAGCGGCAAACTCGATTGCGTGATCCTGGCGCTGGTGAAAGAGAGCGAGGCATTTATTGAAGTGCCGCTGTTCGACGAGCCGATGCAACTGGCGATCTATGAGGATCACCCGTGGGCGAATCGCGAATGCGTGCCGATGTCCGATCTGGCCGGCGAAAAACTGCTGATGCTGGAGGACGGCCACTGTCTGCGCGATCAGGCGATGGGTTTCTGCTTTGAAGCGGGGGCTGACGAAGACACCCACTTCCGCGCGACCAGTCTGGAAACGCTGCGTAACATGGTGGCGGCGGGAAGCGGGATTACGTTGCTGCCAGCGCTGGCGGTTCCACAGGAACGCAAACGCGATGGCGTTGTGTATCTGCCCTGCATTAAGCCTGAGCCGCGTCGCACAGTGGGACTGGTTTATCGTCCTGGGTCACCTTTGCGCAGTCGTTATGAGCAACTGGCAGAGGCCATCCGTGGTGCGATGGATGGCCATTTCGACAATGCGTTAAAAAAGGCGGTTTAAGCCATTTAGCGCAGCGACCCGATAGGCTTCCGCCATGGTCGGGTAGTTAAAGGTGGTGTTAACGAAGTACTCAATTGTGTTACCGCCACCTTTCTGCTCCATAATCGCCTGACCGATGTGAATAATCTCGGCTGCGCGCTCGCCAAAGCAGTGAATTCCTAGAATCTCTTTGGTTTCCCGATGGAACAAAATCTTCAGCGTGCCCACGTTCATGCCGACGATTTGCGCCCGCGCCAGGTGTTTAAACTGGGCGCGTCCCACTTCGTAAGGCACTTTCATCGCCGTCAGCTGCTGTTCGGTTTTACCAACGGAGCTGATTTCCGGAATGGTGTAAATGCCGGTGGGGATATCTTCAATCAGGTGCGCGTTCGCTTCCCCTTTCACCAGCGCCTGGGCGGCAATGCGTCCCTGGTCGTATGCCGCGGATGCCAGGCTCGGGTAACCAATCACATCACCCACCGCGTAAACGTGCGGCAGGGCGGTCTGGTACATGCTGTTGACCTTGAGCTGACCCCGGCTGTCGGTTTCCAGACCGATATTCTGTAACGCCAGGGAATCGGTATTCCCGGTACGACCATTGGCATACAGCAGGCAGTCGGCTTTCAGTTTCTTACCGGACTTCAGGTGCATGATCACGCCGTCGTCGCAGCCTTCGATCTTCTCATATTCTTCATTGTGGCGAATGACGACGCCGCTGTTCCAGAAGTGATAAGAGAGGGAGTCGGACATCTCCTGATCGAGGAACGCCAGCAGACGGTCACGGGTGTTGATAAGGTCAACTTTGACCTCCATTCCGCGGAAGATCGACGCATATTCGCAGCCGATCACCCCGGCGCCATAAATAATGACATGGCGAGGTTCGTGGTGCAGGCTGAGGATCGAATCGCTGTCATAAATGCGCGGATGTGAGAAGTCCACGTCTGTCGGATGATAAGGGCGCGATCCGCAGGCAATGACAAATTTCTCTGCCGTCAGGGTCTCAACCGTACCGTCATGACATTCCAGCGCCAGCGTGTGTTCGTCAACAAAATGGGCGTTGCCCTGCAAGATTTCGCAGTGGTTACGCTCATAAAAACCCTGACGCATCCGTGTTTGTTGATTAATCACGTTGTCGGCATGGTTGAGAATATCGGCGAATGAGGAACGAAGCAGGCGGGAATGATCGCTGTAAAGGGGGTTCTGATTGAATTCGATAATACGACTGACTGCGTGACGGAGCGCTTTCGACGGGATGGTGCCCCAGTGGGTGCAACCGCCGCCAACGTTATGATAACGCTCGATAACGGCAACGCGAGCTCCTTGCTTAACCAGACCCATTGCAGCGCCTTCGCCGCCGGGGCCGGAACCTATTACTATGGCATCGTAATCGTAGGAATGTGGCATGGTAAGGCTTACCTGTTCTTATACATAAAAGCAACAGAATAGTAACATCATTGCCGGGATAACCCAATTATCGTTGTGCTTTTTTGCGAGGCTGAAGCACAAACTGCGCGTAAACAATCATTCACAAAGCGGAACAAGCAGATTAACTTTGAACTCTGGTATAGTGCCAGACAAGACATATGGAAGGATTCAGACATCGTGATGGGCGTTAGAGCGCAGCAAAAAGAAAAAACCCGGCGTTCGCTGGTTGAGGCCGCATTTAGTCAACTGAGCGCGGAGCGTAGCTTCGCCAGCCTGAGTTTGCGTGAAGTCGCACGCGAAGCGGGCATTGCGCCAACCTCCTTTTATCGTCATTTCCGTGATGTTGATGAACTCGGCCTGACCATGGTCGATGAAAGCGGTTTGATGCTGCGTCAGTTGATGCGCCAGGCACGTCAGCGTATCGCCAAGGGCGGGAGTGTGATCCGCACCTCGGTCTCTACATTTATGGAGTTCATCGGTAACAACCCCAACGCCTTCCGTTTATTATTGCGTGAACGTTCTGGCACCTCAGCGGCTTTCCGTGCCGCCGTTGCGCGAGAAATTCAGCACTTTATCGCGGAACTTGCGGATTATCTGGAACTCGAAAACCATATGCCGCGTGCGTTTACTGAAGCGCAAGCCGAAGCGATGGTGACGATTGTCTTCAGTGCAGGCGCCGAGGCGCTGGACGTGGGTGCGGAACAACGCCAACAGTTAGAAGAGCGACTGGTACTGCAACTGCGCATGATTTCGAAAGGCGCGTTTTACTGGTATCGCCGTGAACAAGAGAAGATGACCCTCATTCCGGGTAACGTGAAGGAAGAGCAATGAAACAGTCAGTTCAGGATAAAGGTACGCTGTTGCTGGCGCTGGTCGCTGGCTTGTCGATCAATGGCACATTCGCGGCGCTGTTTAGCTCCATCGTGCCGTTCTCTGTATTCCCGATTATCTCGCTGGTGCTGACGGTGTACTGTCTGCATCAACGTTATCAGAATCGCACCATGCCTGTGGGGTTGCCGGGTCTGGCTGCCGCCTGCTTTATTCTCGGCGTTCTGCTTTACAGCACGGTGGTGCGCGCGGAGTATCCGGATATCGGCTCTAACTTCTTCCCGGCGGTGCTGTCGGTCATTCTGGTCTTCTGGATCGGCGTGAAAATGCGTAATCGCAAGCAGGAAGTGTCGGAATAAGCGCGGTTGACGTTCAGGCCGGATGCGGCATAAATGCTTTATCCGGCCGATAACCGATTACTTCGCCGTCAACAATACCCCGCACTCCATATGGTGCGTATACGGGAACTGATCGAACAGCGCCAGACGTGAGACGTTATGCGTCTGGCTCAAGGTTTCCAGGTTCTTGCACAGCGTCTGCGGATTGCAGGAGATGTACAGAATACGCGGATACGCCTGCACCATTTTCTCCGTCTCGCTGTCCAGACCGCTGCGGGGCGGATCGACAAAAATCGTTTCGCACTGATAGCTCTTGAGATCGATGCCCTGCAAGCGGTTAAACTCGCGCACACCGTTCATCGCCTGCGTAAACTCTTCCGCCGCCATGCGGATAATCTGCACGTTATCAATCTGATTCGCCGCAATGTTGTATTGTGCGGCGGCAACCGAGGGTTTGGCGATTTCGGTCGCCAGTACGCGGTCAAAGTTGCGCGCCAGCGCGAGCGAAAAGTTGCCATTCCCGCAGTACAGTTCGAGCAGATCGCCTTTCGATTCGCGGGTGGCATCCAGCGCCCATTCCAGCATCTGAATGTTCATCGCCGCATTGGGCTGCGTAAAGCTGTTCTCGACCTGACGATAGATCACCTCTTTACCCGCGACCGGCAAGCGTTCGTCGATGTAATCCTGGTCCAGCGCGATTTTCGTTTTCGTCGCGCGGCCAATCAGATGCACGTTCAGGTTCTGCGCGCGCAGGGCATCGCGCAACGCTTCGGCGGCTTCACGCCACTCATCGTCCAGCTTTTTATGATACAGCAGCGAGACCACCGCCTGATTGCTCATGGTGGTCAGATAATCAATCTGGAACAGCTTATGGCGCAGCACGCGGTTGTCACGTACGCCAGCGATCATCGTGGTCATCAACTGATTGATCAACTCACTCGCCGCCGGGAAGCTGTTGACGCGGATTCGGCTTTTGCTCTGTTGATCAAAAATGATGTGATACAGGTCATCACCGTCGTGCCAGATGCGGAATTCCGCACGCATACGGTAGTGACTGACCGGTGAGCGAAACACTTCCGGAACCAGGCCAGAGAAGGGCGCCATCATACTCTGCAAGCGCACCACTTTCTCGGCGAGCTGCGCGTCATACTGTTCTGTTGGAAGGTGTTCGGGGGTCATGATGTATCCTGAAAAATATAAGTACGCGGGGATTGTAGGGATTGCTCAACAGATGTCCAGACATTGATGACTTCCGATATTTAACAATCACGCTGGACAGTAAGATGTTACAAACTGTAGCATCCGTGTGCCGGTCCTGTGAGTTAATAGGGAATCCAGTGTAAATCTGGAGCTGACGCGCAGCGGTAAGGAAAGGTGAGATGAGAGCGTAAGCAGACACTGCCCTCGGGTGGGAAGTCTTCATTTCTGTTATCCCTGACGGGGATACCCTTCCAAGCCCGAAGACCTGCCGGCTAACGTCGCAACTGGTTTTCATCATCGCGTACTATCGGTGGGACCTGCGGCATCCTTCTTATATTGTGGATGCTTTACAATGATTAAAAAAACATCGCTGTTGACGGCGCTCTCCGTCACGGCTTTTTCGGGTTGGGCACAGGATGCCACGCCTGACACGCTTGTCGTGACGGCAAACCGTTTTCAGCAACCTGTTAATACCGTTCTGGCTCCGACTGACATTGTCACGCGTGAGGATATCGAACGCTGGCAGTCCCGCACCGTCCTTGATGTCATGCGTCGCCTGCCTGGTGTGGATGTCGCCCAGAATGGAGGCATGGGACAAAGTTCTTCTCTGTTTGTGCGTGGTACCGAAGCGAAACACGTTCTGGTGTTAGTGGATGGTATCCCGGTCGCCCGTCCGGGCATTTCGAATAACTCCGATATTGATCAGATTCCGGTCTCGCTGGTGCAGCGCATCGAGTATATCCGTGGCCCGCGTTCAGCGATTTATGGGTCCGGCGCAATTGGCGGCGTGGTGAACATTATCACCATGGCAGGTGAAGAGCGTTCGCAGATCAATGCGGGAGTGGGGTCAAAAGGTTATCAGCAGTATGACGGCACTTACCGCCAGCGTTTTGGCGATACCGTGGTGACCGCTGCCGGGGCGTATCAGACGACCAAAGGTTTCGATGTTCAGCCGCGCTCCAGTTACAGCGGTGATAGCGATCGAGATGGTTATCGCAATAAGCTGTTCTGGGGGGGCGTTGAGCACAAATTTAACGATCAATTCGATGGCTACTTCCGTGGCTACGGTTATGCCAGTAATGCCGACTATGACCAGGGGAACTGGGGTTATGACGGCGGAAATGACGAGCATCAGAATTACACCCAGTCGTGGGATACGGGGCTGCGCTTCAATTCCGGTATCTACTCTTCACAACTGGTCGCCAATTACCAGCGTATTAAGGACTACAACTACAGCAGTCTGAATGGACGCTATGCGACAGGTTACAGCCTTGATGACATGGAGCAACGCTATGTTCAGTGGGGCAACAACGTTATTGTCGGGCACGGTGCTGTCAGCGCAGGCGTCGACTGGAAGCAAGAAAAGCTGATGTCCTTTGGCGAGTATGGGACAGACAACTATAAGCGTGATAACACGGGCCTCTATTTGACCGGGCAACAGCAGATTGACAGCGTGACGCTGGAAGCCTCTGGTCGTGAAGACCATGACGATCAGTTTGGTTGGCATGGCACCTGGCAAACGGCGGCGGGTTGGCAGTTTGTTGATGACTATAAAGTGACGCTCTCTTATGGCACCGGCTTCCTTGCGCCTTCACTGGGGCAACAGTTTGGTGCGGAGCGTTTTGGCATTGCCTCTAACCCTAATCTGAAGCCTGAAGAGTCGAAGCAATGGGAAGCCGGACTGGAAGGGCTGACCGGTCCGCTTGACTGGCGCTTGTCGACCTATCGCTACAAAATCCAGAATCTGATCGACTACAACAACAATACCTACTTCAACGTCAAATCTGCGACTATCAAAGGGCTGGAATGGACGGGAAACCTGACAACAGGTCCGGTCGATCACCGCTTAACGTTGCAGTATGTTGATCCGCGCGATGATGAAACCGATCAACAACTTTATCGCCGCGCCAAGCAGCAGGTGAAGTATGAGCTGAGCGGGCAGGTCTACGAACTGGGCTGGGATGTGACCTATCAGTACATCGGCGAGCGCTACGATTACGACTATGACAATTCCCGTAAGGTGAAAATGGGCGGGCTGAGCGTGTGGGATATCGGACTTTCATATCCGGTCACCTCACATCTCACAGTTCGTGGTAAAATAGCCAACCTGTTCGATAAAGATTACGAGACAGTTTATGGCTACCAAACTGCAGGACGGGAATACACCTTGTCTGGCAGCTACACCTTCTGATCCACGCCCCACCGTGCTGGTATTTGATTCCGGTGTCGGTGGGTTGTCGGTCTATGATGAGATCCGGCATCTCCTGCCGGATCTCCACTATATCTACGCTTTCGATAACGTGGCTTTTCCTTATGGGGAAAAGAGCGAGGCATTTATCGTTGAGCGCGTTGTTGAGATCGTGACGGCGGTACAGCAGCGTTATCCTCTCTCTCTGGCGGTTATCGCCTGTAACACGGCCAGTACGGTCTCTCTTCCGGCTTTGCGTGAGAAGTTTGCTTTCCCGGTCGTGGGCGTGGTGCCGGCGATCAAACCGGCGGCGCGACTGACGGCGAATGGTATTGTTGGGTTACTGGCAACTCGCGGGACGGTGAAACGTCCTTATACGCATGAGCTGATTGCGCGCTTTGCGAATGAGTGCCAGATAGCCATGCTGGGGTCAGCGGAACTGGTGGAGTTGGCGGAAGCGAAGTTGCACGGTGAGCCAGTGCCGCTGGAAGAGTTGCAACGGATTCTGCGTCCGTGGCTGCGGATGCCGGAACCGCCTGATACGGTGGTGCTCGGGTGCACCCATTTTCCACTGTTACAGGAAGAACTCTTACAGGTCCTGCCTGAAGGGACGCGGCTGGTGGATTCCGGCGCGGCCATCGCACGTCGCACGGCCTGGTTACTGGAACATGAAGCGCCGGATGCGAAATCAACGGATGCCAATATTGCCTATTGCATGGCGATGACGCCGGAAACTGAGCAATTATTGCCCGTTTTGCAGCGCTACGGCTTTGAATCGCTCGAAAAACTGGCGGTTTAAACCTGTTTTGGGTAAATATTACGCACTCGGAAAATTATTTTAAATTTCCCCTTGTCAGCCCGAAATAACTCCCTATAATGCGCCTCCACTGACACGGAACAACGGCACGCAAGCCGCCGGGTCAGCAGGGTTCTCCGGTGAAAATCAGTGATGAACACCGACAGAGAAAAGCAAAAATAAATGCTTGACTCTGAAAGAGGAAAGCGTAATATACGCCACCTCGCGACAGAACGCTAAAGCGCGTCGCAACTGCTCTTTAACAATTTATCAGACAATCTGTGTGGGCACTCAAAGTGACATGGATTCTTAACGTCTTCGGACGATAAATGAATACCAAGTCTCAAGAGTGAACACGTAATTCATTACGAAGTTTAATTCTATGAGCATCAAACTTAAATTGAAGAGTTTGATCATGGCTCAGATTGAACGCTGGCGGCAGGCCTAACACATGCAAGTCGAACGGTAACAGGAAGCAGCTTGCTGCTTTGCTGACGAGTGGCGGACGGGTGAGTAATGTCTGGGAAACTGCCCGATGGAGGGGGATAACTACTGGAAACGGTAGCTAATACCGCATAACGTCGCAAGACCAAAGAGGGGGACCTTCGGGCCTCTTGCCATCGGATGTGCCCAGATGGGATTAGCTAGTTGGTGAGGTAACGGCTCACCAAGGCGACGATCCCTAGCTGGTCTGAGAGGATGACCAGCCACACTGGAACTGAGACACGGTCCAGACTCCTACGGGAGGCAGCAGTGGGGAATATTGCACAATGGGCGCAAGCCTGATGCAGCCATGCCGCGTGTATGAAGAAGGCCTTCGGGTTGTAAAGTACTTTCAGCGGGGAGGAAGGGGATGTGGTTAATAACCGCATTCATTGACGTTACCCGCAGAAGAAGCACCGGCTAACTCCGTGCCAGCAGCCGCGGTAATACGGAGGGTGCAAGCGTTAATCGGAATTACTGGGCGTAAAGCGCACGCAGGCGGTCTGTCAAGTCGGATGTGAAATCCCCGGGCTCAACCTGGGAACTGCATTCGAAACTGGCAGGCTTGAGTCTCGTAGAGGGGGTAGAATTCCAGGTGTAGCGGTGAAATGCGTAGAGATCTGGAGGAATACCGGTGGCGAAGGCGGCCCCCTGGACGAAGACTGACGCTCAGGTGCGAAAGCGTGGGGAGCAAACAGGATTAGATACCCTGGTAGTCCACGCCGTAAACGATGTCTATTTGGAGGTTGTTCCCTTGAGGAGTGGCTTCCGGAGCTAACGCGTTAAATAGACCGCCTGGGGAGTACGGCCGCAAGGTTAAAACTCAAATGAATTGACGGGGGCCCGCACAAGCGGTGGAGCATGTGGTTTAATTCGATGCAACGCGAAGAACCTTACCTGGTCTTGACATCCACAGAACTTGGCAGAGATGCCTTGGTGCCTTCGGGAACTGTGAGACAGGTGCTGCATGGCTGTCGTCAGCTCGTGTTGTGAAATGTTGGGTTAAGTCCCGCAACGAGCGCAACCCTTATCCTTTGTTGCCAGCGGTCCGGCCGGGAACTCAAAGGAGACTGCCAGTGATAAACTGGAGGAAGGTGGGGATGACGTCAAGTCATCATGGCCCTTACGACCAGGGCTACACACGTGCTACAATGGCATATACAAAGAGAAGCGACCTCGCGAGAGTAAGCGGACCTCATAAAGTATGTCGTAGTCCGGATTGGAGTCTGCAACTCGACTCCATGAAGTCGGAATCGCTAGTAATCGTGGATCAGAATGCCACGGTGAATACGTTCCCGGGCCTTGTACACACCGCCCGTCACACCATGGGAGTGGGTTGCAAAAGAAGTAGGTAGCTTAACCTTCGGGAGGGCGCTTACCACTTTGTGATTCATGACTGGGGTGAAGTCGTAACAAGGTAACCGTAGGGGAACCTGCGGTTGGATCACCTCCTTACCTGAAAGAACCTTTCCTTTGCAGTGTCCACACAGATTGTCTGATGAAAAACGAGCAGTAAAACCTCTACAGGCTTGTAGCTCAGGTGGTTAGAGCGCACCCCTGATAAGGGTGAGGTCGGTGGTTCAAGTCCACTCAGGCCTACCAGATTTTCCCTGAATACTGCGTTGTGAAACGACTCGCATACTTTAGTATGCTTCGCCATTCCACGCCTTGTCTCAGGAAAAATTATCGGTACAGAGGTTCTGACTACACTGTATGGGGCTATAGCTCAGCTGGGAGAGCGCCTGCTTTGCACGCAGGAGGTCTGCGGTTCGATCCCGCATAGCTCCACCATACTGTAGAACGTAATCAAGAAAACTTCAGAGTGTACCTGAAAAGGTGCACTGCGAAGTTTTGCTCTTTAAAAATCTGGATCAAGCTGAAAATTGAAACGACACACAGTCAATGTGTGTTCGAGTCTCTCAAATTTTCGCAACACTGACGGTGTTTTACGAAACATCTTCGGGTTGTGAGGTTAAGCGACTAAGCGTACACGGTGGATGCCCTGGCAGTCAGAGGCGATGAAGGACGTGCTAATCTGCGAAAAGCGTCGGTAAGGTGATATGAACCGTTATAGCCGGCGATGTCCGAATGGGGAAACCCAGTGCAATTCGTTGCACTATCGTTAAGTGAATACATAGCTTAACGAGGCGAACCGGGGGAACTGAAACATCTAAGTACCCCGAGGAAAAGAAATCAACCGAGATTCCCCCAGTAGCGGCGAGCGAACGGGGAGCAGCCCAGAGCCTGAATCAGCATGTGTGTTAGTGGAACGGTCTGGAAAGGCCGGCGATACAGGGTGACAGCCCCGTACACAAAAGTGCATGTGTTGTGAGCTCGATGAGTAGGGCGGGACACGTGGTATCCTGTCTGAATATGGGGGACCATCCTCCAAGGCTAAATACTCCTGACTGACCGATAGTGAACCAGTACCGTGAGGGAAAGGCGAAAAGAACCCCGGCGAGGGGAGTGAAAAAGAACCTGAAACCGTGTACGTACAAGCAGTGGGAGCCTCTTTTATGGGGTGACTGCGTACCTTTTGTATAATGGGTCAGCGACTTATATTCTGTAGCAAGGTTAACCGAATAGGGGAGCCGAAGGGAAACCGAGTCTTAACTGGGCGTTAAGTTGCAGGGTATAGACCCGAAACCCGGTGATCTAGCCATGGGCAGGTTGAAGGTTGGGTAACACTAACTGGAGGACCGAACCGACTAATGTTGAAAAATTAGCGGATGACTTGTGGCTGGGGGTGAAAGGCCAATCAAACCGGGAGATAGCTGGTTCTCCCCGAAAGCTATTTAGGTAGCGCCTCGTGAACTCATCTTCGGGGGTAGAGCACTGTTTCGGCTAGGGGGTCATCCCGACTTACCAACCCGATGCAAACTGCGAATACCGAAGAATGTTATCACGGGAGACACACGGCGGGTGCTAACGTCCGTCGTGAAGAGGGAAACAACCCAGACCGCCAGCTAAGGTCCCAAAGTCATGGTTAAGTGGGAAACGATGTGGGAAGGCTCAGACAGCCAGGATGTTGGCTTAGAAGCAGCCATCATTTAAAGAAAGCGTAATAGCTCACTGGTCGAGTCGGCCTGCGCGGAAGATGTAACGGGGCTAAACCATGCACCGAAGCTGCGGCAGCGACACTATGTGTTGTTGGGTAGGGGAGCGTTCTGTAAGCCTGCGAAGGTGTGCTGTGAGGCATGCTGGAGGTATCAGAAGTGCGAATGCTGACATAAGTAACGATAAAGCGGGTGAAAAGCCCGCTCGCCGGAAGACCAAGGGTTCCTGTCCAACGTTAATCGGGGCAGGGTGAGTCGACCCCTAAGGCGAGGCCGAAAGGCGTAGTCGATGGGAAACAGGTTAATATTCCTGTACTTGGTGTTACTGCGAAGGGGGGACGGAGAAGGCTATGTTGGCCGGGCGACGGTTGTCCCGGTTTAAGCGTGTAGGTGTGTGTTCCAGGTAAATCCGGTTCACTTTAACACTGAGGCGTGATGACGAGGCACTACGGTGCTGAAGTAACAAATGCCCTGCTTCCAGGAAAAGCCTCTAAGCATCAGGTAACATCAAATCGTACCCCAAACCGACACAGGTGGTCAGGTAGAGAATACCAAGGCGCTTGAGAGAACTCGGGTGAAGGAACTAGGCAAAATGGTGCCGTAACTTCGGGAGAAGGCACGCTGATGGTAGGTGAAGCGACTTGCTCGTGGAGCTGAAATCAGTCGAAGATACCAGCTGGCTGCAACTGTTTATTAAAAACACAGCACTGTGCAAACACGAAAGTGGACGTATACGGTGTGACGCCTGCCCGGTGCCGGAAGGTTAATTGATGGGGTTATCCTTAGGGAGAAGCTCTTGATCGAAGCCCCGGTAAACGGCGGCCGTAACTATAACGGTCCTAAGGTAGCGAAATTCCTTGTCGGGTAAGTTCCGACCTGCACGAATGGCGTAATGATGGCCAGGCTGTCTCCACCCGAGACTCAGTGAAATTGAACTCGCTGTGAAGATGCAGTGTACCCGCGGCAAGACGGAAAGACCCCGTGAACCTTTACTATAGCTTGACACTGAACACTGGTCCTTGATGTGTAGGATAGGTGGGAGGCTTTGAAGTGTGGACGCCAGTCTGCATGGAGCCAACCTTGAAATACCACCCTTTAATGGCTGGTGTTCTAACGTGGGCCCCTAATCGGGGTTGCGGACAGTGTCTGGTGGGTAGTTTGACTGGGGCGGTCTCCTCCTAAAGAGTAACGGAGGAGCACGAAGGTTAGCTAATCCTGGTCGGACATCAGGAGGTTAGTGCAAAGGCATAAGCTAGCTTGACTGCGAGCGTGACGGCGCGAGCAGGTGCGAAAGCAGGTCTTAGTGATCCGGTGGTTCTGAATGGAAGGGCCATCGCTCAACGGATAAAAGGTACTCCGGGGATAACAGGCTGATACCGCCCAAGAGTTCATATCGACGGCGGTGTTTGGCACCTCGATGTCGGCTCATCACATCCTGGGGCTGAAGTAGGTCCCAAGGGTATGGCTGTTCGCCATTTAAAGTGGTACGCGAGCTGGGTTTAGAACGTCGTGAGACAGTTCGGTCCCTATCTGCCGTGGGCGCTGGAGAATTGAGGGGGGGCTGCTCCTAGTACGAGAGGACCGGAGTGGACGCATCACTGGTGTTCGGGTTGTCATGCCAATGGCACTGCCCGGTAGCTAAATGCGGAAAAGATAAGTGCTGAAAGCATCTAAGCACGAAACTTGCCCCGAGATGAGTTCTCCCTGACCCTTTAAGGGTCCTGAAGGAACGTTGAAGACGACGACGTTGATAGGCCGGGTGTGTAAGCGCAGCGATGCGTTGAGCTAACCGGTACTAATGAACCGTGAGGCTTAACCTTACAACGCCGAAGCTGTTTTGGCGGATTTGAGAGAATATTTTCAGCTTAGATTCAGACGCAAGTGCGCAATAGTTTGCACAGCAGCAAGGCGGCAAGCGAAGTAAAGGAAGGAGCATACAAAGGTATGTGACTGAGTTTACGAGAGCAGCCAACGCGGCTGATGTGATAAATTATTGCGTACAGAGCACCAAGAATTTGCCTGGCGGCTGTAGCGCGGTGGTCCCACCTGACCCCATGCCGAACTCAGAAGTGAAACGCCGTAGCGCCGATGGTAGTGTGGGGTCTCCCCATGTGAGAGTAGGGAACTGCCAGGCATCAAACAGTGAAGAAGCCCATCCTGACGGATGGGCTTTTTTGCGTCTGTGCACCACGGAAAATGCCGGATGGCGGCCTCGCCTTATCCGGCCTACGGCAAGGGGGAACCCTCTGTATAACGCTATCCCGCCATAATACAAGCCATACTGCGGCAGATGCGGTAAACTAACCGCGATTTTGCATCAGGAAAGCGTCTATGAATCACTCCCTTAAATCCTGGAATACCTTTGGCATCGATCAACATGCCAATAAGATTGTTTGCGCCGAAAATGAACAACAGCTACTCAGTGCCTGGCAATCCGCAAATGCGTTGCAACAACCGGTACTGATACTGGGTGAAGGGAGTAACGTTCTGTTTCTTGATACCTTCCGTGGAACGGTAATCGTCAACCGTATCAAAGGCATTGAGGTGACAGAGCAACCCGATGCATGGCTTCTGCATGTCGGTGCGGGTGAAAACTGGCATCACCTGGTACAGCACACGCTACAGCTTGGCATGCCGGGTCTGGAAAACCTGGCGCTGATCCCCGGCTGTGTAGGTTCTTCACCGATCCAGAATATTGGTGCTTACGGCGTGGAGCTCCAGCGAGTTTGTGATTACGTTGACTGTGTTGAGCTGGCGACAGGAAAATCGCAGCGCGTCAGTGCGGCAGAGTGTCGATTTGGCTATCGTGACAGTATCTTCAAACATGAATACCAGGATCACTTCGCGATCGTTGCAGTGGGTCTGCGTCTGACTAAGCAATGGCAGCCAGTGTTGACCTATGGTGACCTGACGCGTCTGGATCCGGTCACGGTAACGCCTCAGCAGGTGTTTGATTCGGTTTGCCATATGCGCATGACGAAACTGCCCGATCCAAAAGTGAATGGTAATGCAGGCAGCTTTTTTAAAAACCCCGTGGTGGTGGCTGATGCGGCACGGGCATTATTGTCCCAATTCCCGAATGCGCCTCATTATCCTCAGCCTGATGGTTCAGTAAAGCTGGCGGCAGGTTGGCTCATAGACCAGTGTCAGTTGAAAGGTCGTGGGATCGGGGGGGCTGCAGTGCATCGTCAACAGGCACTGGTGCTGATCAATGCGGATAATGCGACAAGCGAAGATGTTGTCCAGCTTGCACACCTGGTTCGTACAAAAGTGGGTGAAAAATTTAACGTCTGGCTGGAGCCTGAAGTGCGCTTCATCGGGCAAACAGGTGAAGTCAATGCTGTGGAGATCATTGCATGAAGGATAATACCGTTCCTCTGACGCTTATCTCCTTGCTGGTCGATGGCGAGTTTCATTCCGGCGAGCAGCTGGGTGAACAGTTGGGGATGAGTCGGGCTGCCATCAATAAACATATCCAGACCTTACGTGACTGGGGCGTTGACGTCTTTACCGTGCCGGGCAAAGGATACAGTTTGCCGGAGCCGATTCAGTTACTGGATGCCGACCGTATATACAGCCAGTTGGATAGCGGTACGGTGGCTGTGCTTCCGGTTATCGATTCCACCAACCAGTACCTGCTGGACCGTATCGATTTGCTACAGTCAGGCGATGCCTGCGTGGCGGAATATCAACAGGCAGGCCGTGGGCGTCGTGGACGTAAGTGGTTCTCCCCCTTTGGCGCAAACCTTTATCTTTCGATGTTCTGGCGTCTGGAGCAGGGACCGGCCGCAGCGATCGGCTTAAGCCTGGTGATCGGTATCGTGATGGCCGAGGTGCTGCGCGATCTGGGCGCTGATAAAGTGCGGGTGAAGTGGCCTAACGATCTCTATCTGCTGGATCGTAAACTGGCTGGGATCCTGGTCGAGTTAACGGGTAAGACGGGCGATGCTGCGCAGATCGTCATTGGTGCTGGCATTAACATGGCGATGCGTCGTGTGGAAGAAAACGTGGTGAATCAGGGATGGATTACGCTGCAGGAAGCCGGGATTACGCTCGATCGCAACACGCTGGCCGCGAGGCTCATTCGCGAATTGCGTACCGCGTTGGAATTATTTGAGCAGGAAGGACTGGCGCCTTATCTTTCCCGTTGGGAAAAACTGGATAACTTTATCAATCGTCAGGTAAAACTGATTATCGGCGAAAAAGAGATATACGGTATTTCGCGAGGGATTGACGCGCAGGGTGCATTACTCCTGGAACAGGATGGCATTATAAAACCATGGGTTGGGGGAGAAATCTCCCTGAGAAGCGCAGAATAATGAAAAGGGAGCTTTTGCTCCCTTTTTTAATTATTTCCGCAGGCGAACCTGTTCGACGGCATGATTCGCGCTCTTGGTCATGATGAGACTTGCGCGCTCACGCGTGGGTAAAATGTTCTGCTTTAAATTCAGCCAGTTAATTTCTTTCCATAATGAGGTGGCGGTATTGATTGCCTCCTCTTCCGTCAGTTTCGCATAGTTATGGAAATAAGAGTCGGGGTCGGTAAACGCCCCCTCGCGGAATTTAAGAAAACGATTGATATACCATGTCTGCAGTAACTCTTCCGGCGCATCAACATAAATAGAAAAATCGACGAAGTCCGAAACAAATACATGATGTGGGTCGTGCGGATAGTCCATCCCGCTCTGCAAAACATTGAGTCCTTCGAGAATTAATATATCGGGCTGGGCAACGGTTTTATCCCCGTCAGGGATCACATCATAAATCAGATGCGAATAAACCGGAGCGGTGACGTTTGGTACACCAGATTTGAGATCGGAGACAAACTTGACCAGACGGTGCATGTCATACGATTCCGGAAAGCCTTTCTTCTTCATTAACCCGCGGTCTTTTAATACCTGGTTTGGATGAAGAAAGCCATCGGTGGTGATGAGCTCAACGCGGCGATGTTCTGGCCAACGACTCAGTAACGCCTGTAATACACGCGCGGTGGTGCTTTTTCCTACCGCCACGCTGCCAGCAATACTGATGATATAAGGAATGCGCTCACCGTTAGTGCCCAGGAACTGTTCGAGAACAGCCTGACGGCGCAGGTTCGAGCTGATATAGAAGTTAAGCAAACGCGACAGGGGTAAATAGATCTCTGCAACTTCTTCCAGCGATAAATCTTCATTAATCCCTTTTAACCGCGCGATCTCTTCTTCAGTGAGGGTCATCGGCACGGAATCACGAAGCGCAGCCCACTGGTTGCGGTTAAACTGTAGGTAAGGCGTCATTAACGTTTGCTCTTTTATACTCATAAGCATGTTTCTGGCTGTCATTACACCATCAGGGCGGTGATAAAAAGCGCATCATCCCCGGCATGCAATGGCACGTCACATTTCAGTTAATTTGGACAATGGGCAGGAGGGTAACACCAGATGGAAGGGAATAATAAGAAAAAATCTCTTCCTCGTGCCATTACCTGAAAAGTAATGTGACCCATATTCCAGATGTACAGGCGATGGTTTGACGCGTGAGAAGTGCCAACTGGCACAGGTGGGAGGAAATGGGCAGCCGAGTAATGTCGAAATTTTATGCTAAGCTGACTGAAAATACGTCATTTATTGGCCGTATAGCGCAAAATGTGAGCAATAGAACATTTTATGCAATTTTTTAGTTGCATGAGTTCGCAGGTCTCCATAGAATGCGCGCTACTTGATGCCGACTTAGCTCAGTAGGTAGAGCAACTGACTTGTAATCAGTAGGTCACCAGTTCGATTCCGGTAGTCGGCACCATCAAGTCCGGTGGGGTTCCCGAGCGGCCAAAGGGAGCAGACTGTAAATCTGCCGTCACAGACTTCGAAGGTTCGAATCCTTCCCCCACCACCACTTTCTGGCAGCGATTGCTGTCTGAGCTGGTTAAGAAAATAATCGGCTCGAATGAGAAAAGAGACTTGTCTCTTTTTTTGTTACAGAAAGAACTGGGTAGCCGAGTTCCAGGATGCGGGCATCGTATAATGGCTATTACCTCAGCCTTCCAAGCTGATGATGCGGGTTCGATTCCCGCTGCCCGCTCCAGACGTGCTGATATGGCTCAGTTGGTAGAGCGCACCCTTGGTAAGGGTGAGGTCCCCAGTTCGACTCTGGGTATCAGCACCACTTCACTTCTCCTCCCCGTGTTTTCTCTGTAACGACTCAGTGATTCAACAGTCAGGCATATCGCCTGGTTGATGTGGTGATATCACCGATTTATCCGTGTCTTAGAGGGACAATCGATGTCTAAAGAAAAGTTTGAACGTACAAAACCGCACGTTAACGTCGGTACTATCGGCCACGTTGACCATGGTAAAACAACGCTGACCGCTGCCATCACTACCGTACTGGCTAAAACCTACGGCGGTGCTGCTCGCGCATTCGATCAGATCGATAACGCGCCGGAAGAAAAAGCTCGTGGTATCACCATCAACACGTCTCACGTTGAGTATGACACCCCGACTCGCCACTACGCACACGTAGACTGCCCGGGCCACGCCGACTATGTTAAAAACATGATCACCGGTGCTGCGCAGATGGACGGCGCGATCCTGGTTGTTGCTGCGACTGACGGCCCGATGCCGCAGACTCGTGAGCACATCCTGCTGGGTCGTCAGGTAGGCGTTCCGTACATCATCGTGTTCCTGAACAAATGCGACATGGTTGATGACGAAGAGCTGCTGGAACTGGTAGAGATGGAAGTTCGTGAACTGCTGTCTCAGTACGATTTCCCGGGCGACGACACCCCAATCATCCGTGGTTCTGCTCTGAAAGCGCTGGAAGGCGACGCAGAGTGGGAAGCGAAAATCATCGAACTGGCTGGTTTCCTGGATTCTTACATTCCGGAACCAGAGCGTGCGATTGACAAGCCGTTCCTGCTGCCAATCGAAGACGTATTCTCCATCTCCGGTCGTGGTACCGTTGTTACCGGTCGTGTAGAGCGCGGTATCATCAAAGTTGGCGAAGAAGTTGAAATCGTTGGTATCAAAGAGACTGCGAAGTCTACTTGTACTGGCGTTGAAATGTTCCGCAAACTGCTGGACGAAGGCCGCGCGGGTGAGAACGTAGGTGTTCTGCTGCGTGGTATCAAACGTGAAGAAATCGAACGTGGTCAGGTACTGGCTAAGCCGGGTTCCATCAAGCCGCACACCAAGTTCGAATCTGAAGTGTACATTCTGTCCAAAGACGAAGGCGGCCGTCATACTCCGTTCTTCAAAGGCTACCGTCCGCAGTTCTACTTCCGTACGACTGACGTGACGGGTACCATCGAACTGCCGGAAGGCGTAGAGATGGTCATGCCGGGCGACAACATCAAAATGGTTGTTACCCTGATCCACCCGATCGCGATGGACGACGGTCTGCGTTTCGCAATCCGTGAAGGTGGCCGTACTGTAGGTGCGGGCGTTGTTGCTAAAGTAATGAGCTAATCGCTGATAACATTTGACGCAATGCGCATTAAAAGGGCATCATTTGATGCCCTTTTTGCACGCTTTCGAACCAGAACCTGGCTCATCAGTGATTTTATTTGTCATAATCATTGCTGAGACAGGCTCTGAAGAGGGCGTAGAGCACGGAATGCCCAAATGCATTTCGGCACAAGGTTGACTGGTTAGCCTCGCATTCGCGGGGTGAAATTATTTGTAGAATACTTCTGACAGGTTGGTTTATGAGTGCGAATACCGAAGCTCAAGGGAGCGGGCGTGGCCTGGAAGCGATAAAGTGGATCGTGGTTGTGGCATTGCTGATCGTGGCAATTGTTGGCAACTATCTTTATCGTGACATGATGCTGCCGCTGCGTGCGCTGGCCGTAGTAATTCTGATTGCTGCAGCGGGTGGTGTCGCGCTGTTGACAACAAAAGGTAAAGCCACCGTTGCTTTTGCCCGCGAAGCGCGTACTGAAGTACGTAAGGTCATTTGGCCGACTCGCCAGGAAACATTGCACACCACGCTGATTGTGGCTGCGGTTACCGCAGTAATGTCACTGATCCTGTGGGGACTGGATGGTATTCTGGTTCGCCTGGTTTCCTTTATCACTGGCCTGAGGTTCTGAGATGTCTGAAGCTCCTAAAAAGCGCTGGTACGTCGTTCAGGCGTTTTCCGGTTTTGAAGGCCGCGTAGCCACATCGCTGCGTGAGCATATCAAATTACACAATATGGAAGAGTTGTTTGGTGAAGTTATGGTTCCAACCGAAGAAGTGGTTGAGATCCGTGGCGGCCAGCGTCGCAAGAGCGAGCGCAAATTCTTCCCGGGTTACGTGCTGGTACAGATGGTGATGAATGACGCCAGCTGGCACCTGGTGCGTAGCGTACCGCGCGTAATGGGCTTCATCGGTGGTACTTCCGATCGTCCGGCGCCGATCAGCGATAAAGAAGTCGATGCGATCATGAACCGCCTGCAGCAGGTGGGTGATAAGCCGCGTCCGAAAACGCTGTTTGAACCGGGTGAAATGGTACGTGTCAACGATGGTCCGTTTGCTGACTTCAACGGCGTTGTTGAAGAAGTTGACTACGAGAAGTCCCGCCTGAAAGTGTCCGTCTCTATCTTCGGTCGTGCGACCCCGGTAGAACTGGACTTTGCTCAGGTCGAAAAAGCCTAAGTAGCGATCAAAAAAGCGGCGATTTAATCGTTGCACAAGGCGTGAGATTGGAATACAATTTCGCGCCTTTTGTTTTTATGGGCCTGGCCCGTAGAACGAATTTTTATATCACGGGGAGCCTCGCTGAGGCGTTATCACCCAACAGAGGAAATTGAGAATGGCTAAGAAAGTCCAAGCCTACGTCAAGCTGCAGGTTGCAGCTGGTATGGCAAACCCGAGTCCGCCGGTTGGTCCTGCTCTGGGTCAACAGGGTGTTAACATCATGGAATTCTGCAAAGCGTTCAACGCGAAGACTGATTCCATCGAAAAAGGCCTGCCGATCCCGGTTGTTATCACCGTTTACGCTGACCGTTCTTTCACCTTCGTTACCAAAACGCCTCCGGCAGCAGTTCTGCTGAAGAAAGCGGCTGGTATTAAGTCTGGTTCCGGTAAACCGAACAAAGACAAAGTAGGTAAAATTTCCCGCGCTCAGCTGCAGGAAATCGCGCAGACCAAAGCTGCCGACATGACTGGTGCCGACATTGAAGCGATGACTCGCTCCATTGAAGGTACTGCACGTTCCATGGGCCTGGTAGTGGAGGACTAAGAAATGGCTAAACTGACCAAGCGCATGCGTGTGATCCGTGAGAAAATTGATGCGACCAAACAGTACGACATCAATGAAGCTATCTCTCTACTGAAAGAACTGGCTACCGCTAAGTTCGTAGAAAGCGTAGACGTTGCCGTTAACCTCGGCATTGACGCGCGTAAATCTGACCAGAACGTACGTGGTGCAACTGTACTGCCGCACGGTACTGGCCGTTCCGTTCGCGTAGCCGTATTTACCCAGGGTGCAAACGCTGAAGCTGCTAAAGCGGCTGGCGCTGAACTGGTAGGTATGGAAGATCTGGCTGACCAGATCAAGAAAGGCGAAATGAACTTTGACGTAGTTATTGCTTCCCCGGATGCAATGCGCGTTGTTGGCCAGCTGGGCCAGGTTCTGGGTCCGCGCGGCCTGATGCCAAACCCGAAAGTCGGTACTGTAACCCCTAACGTTGCTGAAGCGGTTAAGAACGCTAAAGCGGGTCAGGTTCGTTACCGTAACGACAAAAACGGCATCATCCACACCACCATCGGTAAAGTGGATTTTGACGCTGACAAACTGAAAGAAAACCTGGAAGCTCTGCTGGTTGCGCTGAAGAAAGCAAAACCGACTCAGGCGAAAGGCGTGTACATCAAGAAAATCAGCATCTCCACCACCATGGGTGCTGGTGTTGCCGTTGATCAGGCTGGTCTGAGCGCATCTGCGAACTAAGATTAGCTTTACGTGGGCGGTGGATTTGTCTACAATTCTACCCCCACGATTCTGTTGAAAGAGACAGACACTATGTGAATCGTTTGAATTGCCGCTAACGTGGCTGAGATTCAAATGACGAAGGCATAGAAAGATTTGTTCGTTGGAGCCTGGCCTATCCAGGCCTCCGTCGAAGACCGCAGGTGTTTCGTAAGAGACTTAATCCCCTGCGTAGACGGTGACAGAACGCTAAGATTATTTTTGGATACTCTGGCTTGTTTCTGCTCACCGTATTAAGACGCTCTTTTCGTTGGAAAGAGTGAAGTGAGTTCCGGAACATGAGTTCCGGCAAACATCCAGGAGCAAAGCTAATGGCTTTAAATCTTCAAGACAAACAAGCGATTGTTGCTGAAGTCAGCGAAGTAGCCAAAGGCGCGCTGTCTGCAGTAGTTGCGGATTCCCGTGGCGTAACTGTAGATAAAATGACTGAACTGCGTAAAGCAGGTCGTGAAGCTGGCGTTTACATGCGTGTTGTTCGTAACACCCTGCTGCGCCGCGTCGTTGAAGGTACTCAGTTCGAGTGCCTGAAAGACACGTTTGTTGGTCCGACCCTGATTGCATACTCTATGGAACACCCGGGCGCTGCTGCTCGTCTGTTCAAAGAGTTCGCGAAAGCGAATGCAAAATTTGAGGTCAAAGCCGCTGCCTTTGAAGGCGAGCTGATCCCGGCGTCTCAGATCGACCGCCTGGCAACTCTGCCGACCTACGAAGAAGCAATTGCACGCCTGATGGCAACCATGAAAGAAGCTTCGGCTGGCAAACTGGTTCGTACTCTGGCTGCTGTACGCGATGCGAAAGAAGCTGCTTAATTGCAGTTATCTTTTTAAAGCATCTGCTTACGTATAAACTTATTCTGATATTCAGGAACAATTTAAATGTCTATCACTAAAGATCAAATCATTGAAGCAGTATCCGCTATGTCCGTAATGGACGTTGTAGAACTGATCTCTGCAATGGAAGAAAAATTCGGTGTTTCCGCTGCTGCTGCTGTAGCTGTAGCTGCTGGCCCGGTTGAAGCTGCTGAAGAAAAAACTGAATTCGACGTAATTCTGAAAGCTGCTGGCGCTAACAAAGTTGCTGTAATCAAAGCAGTACGTGGCGCAACTGGCCTGGGTCTGAAAGAAGCTAAAGACCTGGTAGAATCTGCTCCGGCCGCTCTGAAAGAAGGCGTGAGCAAAGATGACGCTGAAGCACTGAAAAAATCTCTGGAAGAAGCTGGCGCTGAAGTTGAAGTTAAATAAGCCAACCCTTCCGGTTGCAGCCTGAGAAATTAGGCTGATGGCTGGTGACTTTTTGGTCACCAGCCTTTTTG
Source organism: Citrobacter amalonaticus Y19 (assembly GCF_000981805.1). Taxonomy (NCBI): domain Bacteria; kingdom Pseudomonadati; phylum Pseudomonadota; class Gammaproteobacteria; order Enterobacterales; family Enterobacteriaceae; genus Citrobacter; species Citrobacter amalonaticus. The sequence goes on from NZ_CP011132.1 coordinate 4,738,463, forward strand.
CGCTGTAAGGCGCCAGTAGCATTTCACACTGTTTGACTACTGCTGTGCCTTTCAATGCTTGTTTCTATCGACGACTTAATATACTGCGACAGAACGTCCGTTCTGGGTAAATCGCAATGAAATGGTTTAAGCGTGATAGCAACAGGCATTGCGGAAAGTATTCGATTTTCCGGTCAACAAAATAGTGTTGCACAAACTGTCCGCTCAATGGACAGATGGGTCGACTTGTCAGCGAGCTGAGGAACCCTATGGTTTACTCCTATACCGAGAAAAAACGTATTCGTAAGGATTTTGGTAAACGTCCGCAAGTACTGGACATACCTTATCTCCTTTCTATCCAGCTTGACTCGTTTCAGAAGTTTATCGAGCAAGATCCTGAAGGGCAGTATGGTCTGGAAGCTGCCTTCCGTTCCGTATTCCCAATTCAGAGCTACAGCGGTAATTCCGAGCTGCAATACGTCAGCTACCGCCTTGGCGAACCGGTGTTTGACGTTCAGGAATGTCAGATCCGTGGCGTGACCTATTCCGCACCGCTGCGCGTAAAATTGCGTCTGGTGATCTACGAGCGCGAAGCGCCGGAAGGCACCGTTAAAGACATTAAAGAACAAGAAGTCTACATGGGCGAAATTCCGCTCATGACTGACAACGGTACCTTTGTTATCAACGGTACTGAGCGTGTTATCGTTTCACAGTTGCACCGTAGTCCGGGCGTCTTCTTTGACTCCGACAAAGGTAAAACCCACTCTTCGGGTAAAGTGCTGTATAACGCGCGCATCATTCCTTACCGTGGTTCCTGGCTGGACTTCGAATTCGATCCGAAGGACAACCTGTTCGTACGTATCGACCGTCGCCGTAAACTGCCTGCGACCATCATTCTGCGTGCGCTGAACTACACCACCGAGCAGATCCTGGATCTGTTCTTCGAAAAAGTTATTTTCGAGATTCGCGACAACAAGCTGCAGATGGAGCTTGTGCCGGAACGCCTGCGTGGTGAAACCGCCTCCTTCGATATCGAAGCTGACGGTAAAGTGTACGTTGAGAAAGGCCGCCGCATTACGGCGCGTCACATTCGCCAACTGGAAAAAGATGATATCAAACACATCGAAGTTCCGGTTGAGTACATTGCAGGAAAAGTATCCGCAAAAGATTACGTTGATGCTTCCACTGGCGAGCTGATCTGCCCGGCGAACATGGAGCTGAGCCTGGATCTGCTGGCGAAACTGAGCCAGTCTGGTCACAAACGTATCGAAACCCTGTTCACCAACGATCTGGACCACGGCCCGTACATTTCTGAAACCGTACGCGTCGACCCAACCAACGATCGTCTGAGCGCGCTGGTAGAAATCTACCGCATGATGCGCCCGGGTGAACCGCCGACACGTGAAGCGGCTGAAAGCCTGTTTGAGAATCTGTTCTTCTCTGAAGACCGTTATGACCTGTCTGCGGTCGGTCGTATGAAGTTCAACCGTTCTCTGCTGCGCGACGAAATCGAAGGTTCCGGTATCCTGAGCAAAGACGACATCATTGAAGTGATGAAGAAGCTCATTGATATCCGTAACGGTAAAGGCGAAGTCGATGATATCGACCACCTCGGCAACCGTCGTATCCGTTCCGTAGGCGAAATGGCGGAAAACCAATTCCGCGTTGGCCTGGTGCGTGTTGAGCGTGCGGTGAAAGAGCGTCTGTCTCTGGGCGATCTGGATACCCTGATGCCTCAGGACATGATCAACGCCAAACCGATTTCTGCCGCAGTGAAAGAGTTCTTCGGTTCCAGCCAGCTGTCTCAGTTTATGGACCAGAACAACCCGCTGTCTGAGATTACGCACAAACGTCGTATCTCTGCACTCGGCCCAGGCGGTCTGACTCGTGAACGTGCCGGCTTTGAAGTTCGAGACGTACACCCGACTCACTACGGTCGCGTATGTCCTATCGAAACACCTGAAGGCCCGAACATCGGTCTTATCAACTCCCTGTCCGTGTACGCACAGACTAACGAATATGGTTTCCTTGAGACGCCGTACCGTCGCGTTGTTGATGGCGTGGTGACTGATGAGATTCATTACCTGTCTGCTATTGAAGAAGGTAACTTCGTTATCGCTCAGGCGAACTCCAACCTGGATGACGATGGCCACTTCGTAGAAGATCTGGTTACCTGCCGTAGTAAAGGCGAATCCAGCTTGTTCAGCCGTGATCAGGTTGACTACATGGACGTTTCCACCCAGCAGGTGGTTTCCGTCGGTGCGTCCCTGATCCCGTTCCTGGAACACGATGACGCCAACCGTGCATTGATGGGTGCGAACATGCAACGTCAGGCGGTTCCGACTCTGCGCGCTGATAAGCCGCTGGTTGGTACCGGCATGGAACGTGCTGTTGCCGTTGACTCCGGTGTAACCGCGGTGGCTAAACGTGGCGGTACCGTTCAGTACGTGGATGCGTCCCGTATCGTTATCAAAGTTAACGAAGACGAGATGTACCCGGGCGAAGCAGGTATCGACATCTACAACCTGACCAAATACACCCGTTCTAACCAGAACACCTGTATCAACCAGATGCCGTGTGTGTCTCTGGGTGAGCCGGTTGAACGTGGCGACGTGCTGGCTGACGGTCCGTCTACCGACCTCGGTGAACTGGCGCTGGGTCAGAACATGCGCGTGGCGTTCATGCCGTGGAACGGTTACAACTTCGAAGACTCCATCCTCGTCTCCGAGCGTGTTGTCCAGGAAGATCGTTTCACCACCATCCACATTCAGGAACTGGCGTGCGTGTCCCGTGACACCAAGCTGGGGCCAGAAGAGATCACCGCTGACATCCCGAACGTGGGTGAAGCTGCGCTCTCCAAACTGGATGAATCCGGTATCGTTTATATCGGTGCGGAAGTGACCGGCGGTGACATTCTGGTCGGTAAGGTAACGCCGAAAGGTGAAACCCAGCTGACGCCGGAAGAGAAACTGCTGCGTGCGATCTTCGGTGAGAAAGCGTCTGACGTTAAAGACTCTTCTCTGCGCGTACCAAACGGTGTTTCCGGTACGGTTATCGACGTTCAGGTCTTTACGCGTGATGGCGTAGAAAAAGACAAACGTGCGCTGGAAATCGAAGAGATGCAACTGAAGCAGGCGAAGAAAGACCTGTCTGAAGAACTGCAGATCCTCGAAGCTGGCCTGTTCAGCCGTATCTACGCTGTGCTGGTTTCCGGTGGTGTTGAAGCTGAGAAGCTCGACAAACTGCCGCGTGACCGCTGGCTGGAACTCGGTCTGACCGACGAAGAGAAACAAAATCAGCTGGAACAACTGGCTGAGCAGTACGACGAACTGAAACACGAGTTCGAGAAAAAACTCGAAGCGAAACGCCGCAAAATCACTCAGGGCGACGATCTGGCACCGGGCGTGCTGAAGATCGTTAAGGTATACCTGGCCGTTAAACGCCGTATCCAGCCTGGTGACAAGATGGCAGGTCGTCACGGTAACAAGGGTGTAATTTCTAAGATCAACCCGATCGAAGATATGCCGCACGATGCTAACGGTACGCCGGTAGACATCGTACTGAACCCGCTGGGCGTACCGTCTCGTATGAACATCGGTCAGATTCTGGAAACCCACCTGGGTATGGCTGCGAAAGGTATCGGCGATAAGATCAACGCCATGCTGAAACAGCAGCAGGAAGTCGCGAAACTGCGCGAGTTCATCCAGCGTGCGTACGATCTGGGCGCTGACGTTCGTCAGAAAGTTGACCTGAATACCTTCAGCGATGAAGAAGTTCTGCGTCTGGCTGAAAACCTGCGCAAAGGTATGCCAATCGCAACGCCGGTGTTTGACGGTGCGAAAGAAGCGGAAATCAAAGAGTTGCTGAAGCTGGGTGACCTGCCGACTTCCGGTCAGATCACGCTGTTCGACGGCCGTACGGGTGAGCAGTTCGAGCGTCCGGTAACCGTAGGTTACATGTACATGCTGAAACTGAACCACCTGGTCGACGATAAGATGCATGCGCGTTCTACCGGTTCTTATAGCCTGGTTACTCAGCAGCCGCTGGGTGGTAAGGCTCAGTTCGGTGGTCAGCGCTTCGGGGAGATGGAAGTGTGGGCGCTGGAAGCTTATGGCGCGGCATACACCCTGCAGGAAATGCTCACCGTTAAGTCTGATGACGTGAACGGTCGTACCAAGATGTATAAGAACATCGTGGACGGCAACCATCAGATGGAACCGGGCATGCCGGAATCCTTCAACGTACTGTTGAAAGAGATTCGTTCGCTGGGTATCAACATCGAGCTGGAAGACGAGTAACTCTCGCTCAAACAGGTCACTGGTGCTGGCGTAACCGCCAGCACCAGATTGTGCTAACTCCGACGGGAGCAAATCCGTGAAAGATTTATTAAAGTTTCTGAAAGCGCAGACTAAAACCGAAGAGTTTGATGCGATCAAAATTGCTCTGGCCTCGCCAGACATGATCCGTTCATGGTCTTTCGGTGAAGTTAAGAAGCCGGAAACCATCAACTACCGTACGTTCAAACCAGAGCGTGACGGCCTTTTCTGCGCCCGTATCTTTGGGCCGGTAAAAGACTACGAGTGCCTGTGCGGTAAGTACAAGCGCCTGAAACACCGTGGTGTGATCTGTGAGAAGTGCGGCGTTGAAGTGACCCAGACTAAAGTACGCCGTGAGCGTATGGGCCACATCGAGCTGGCATCCCCGACAGCTCACATCTGGTTCCTGAAATCACTGCCGTCCCGTATCGGTCTGCTGCTCGATATGCCGCTGCGCGATATCGAACGTGTTCTGTACTTCGAATCCTATGTGGTTATCGAAGGCGGCATGACAAATCTGGAACGCCAGCAGATCCTGACTGAAGAACAGTATCTGGATGCGCTGGAAGAGTTCGGTGACGAATTTGACGCGAAGATGGGTGCGGAAGCTATTCAGGCCCTGCTGAAGAGCATGGATCTGGAGCAAGAGTGTGAAACTCTGCGCGAAGAGCTGAACGAAACCAACTCAGAAACCAAGCGTAAGAAGCTGACCAAGCGTATCAAACTGCTGGAAGCGTTCGTACAGTCTGGCAACAAGCCAGAGTGGATGATCCTGACCGTTCTGCCGGTTCTGCCGCCAGATCTGCGTCCGCTGGTTCCGCTGGATGGTGGTCGTTTCGCAACGTCCGATCTGAACGATCTGTATCGTCGCGTGATCAACCGTAACAACCGTCTGAAACGTCTGCTGGATCTGGCGGCGCCGGACATCATCGTACGTAACGAAAAACGTATGCTGCAGGAAGCGGTTGACGCCCTGCTGGATAACGGTCGTCGCGGTCGTGCGATCACCGGTTCTAACAAGCGTCCTCTGAAATCTTTGGCCGATATGATCAAAGGTAAACAGGGTCGTTTCCGTCAGAACCTGCTCGGTAAGCGTGTTGACTACTCCGGTCGTTCTGTAATCACCGTAGGTCCATACCTGCGTCTGCATCAGTGCGGTCTGCCGAAGAAAATGGCACTGGAACTGTTCAAACCGTTCATTTACGGCAAGCTGGAACTGCGTGGCCTCGCCACCACCATCAAAGCCGCGAAGAAAATGGTTGAGCGTGAAGAAGCTGTCGTTTGGGATATCCTGGACGAAGTTATCCGCGAACACCCGGTACTGCTGAACCGTGCGCCAACCCTGCACCGTTTGGGTATCCAGGCGTTTGAACCGGTTCTGATCGAAGGTAAAGCTATCCAGCTGCACCCGCTGGTTTGTGCGGCATATAACGCCGACTTCGATGGTGACCAGATGGCTGTTCACGTACCGCTGACGCTGGAAGCCCAGCTCGAAGCGCGTGCGCTGATGATGTCTACCAACAACATCCTGTCTCCTGCGAACGGTGAGCCAATCATCGTTCCTTCTCAGGACGTTGTATTGGGTCTGTACTACATGACCCGTGACTGTGTTAACGCCAAAGGCGAAGGCATGGTGCTGACTGGCCCGAAAGAAGCTGAGCGTATTTATCGCGCTGGCCTGGCCTCTCTGCATGCGCGCGTTAAAGTGCGTATCACCGAATACGAAAAAGATGCTAACGGCGAGTTCGTTGCGCACACCAGCCTGAAAGACACGACCGTTGGCCGTGCCATTCTGTGGATGATCGTACCGAAAGGTCTGCCTTTCTCCATCGTCAACCAGGCGTTGGGCAAGAAAGCGATCTCCAAAATGCTGAACACTTGCTACCGTATTCTGGGTCTGAAACCGACCGTTATTTTTGCGGACCAGACGATGTACACCGGCTTTGCTTATGCAGCGCGTTCAGGTGCATCCGTTGGTATCGATGACATGGTCATCCCGGAGAAAAAACACGAGATCATCTCTGAAGCGGAAGCGGAAGTTGCTGAGATCCAGGAGCAGTTCCAGTCTGGTCTGGTAACCGCTGGCGAACGCTACAACAAAGTTATCGATATCTGGGCCGCGGCGAACGATCGTGTATCCAAAGCGATGATGGACAACCTGCAAACCGAAACCGTGATTAACCGTGACGGCGTAGAAGAGCAGCAGGTTTCCTTCAACAGCATTTACATGATGGCCGACTCCGGTGCGCGTGGTTCTGCTGCACAGATTCGTCAGCTTGCCGGTATGCGTGGTCTGATGGCGAAGCCAGATGGCTCCATCATCGAAACGCCAATCACCGCGAACTTCCGTGAAGGTCTGAACGTACTCCAGTACTTCATCTCCACGCACGGTGCGCGTAAAGGTCTGGCGGATACCGCACTGAAAACAGCGAACTCCGGTTACCTGACGCGTCGTCTGGTTGACGTTGCACAGGACCTGGTCGTCACTGAAGACGACTGCGGTACCCTGGAAGGCATCACCATGACGCCGGTTATCGAAGGTGGCGACGTGAAAGAGCCGCTGCGCGATCGCGTTCTGGGTCGTGTGACTGCGGAAGACATTCTGAAGCCGGGTACGGCGGACATTCTGGTTCCACGCAATACGCTGCTGCACGAACAGTGGTGTGACCTGCTGGAAGCGAACTCCGTTGACTCTGTGAAAGTCCGCTCTGTTGTATCCTGTGACACCGACTTTGGTGTATGTGCGCACTGCTATGGTCGTGACCTGGCGCGTGGCCACATCATCAACAAAGGTGAAGCCATCGGCGTTATCGCGGCACAGTCCATCGGTGAGCCGGGTACACAGCTGACGATGCGTACGTTCCACATCGGTGGTGCGGCATCTCGTGCGGCTGCTGAATCCAGCATCCAGGTGAAAAATAAAGGTAGCATCCGTCTGAGCAATGCGAAGTCGGTTGTGAACTCCAGCGGTAAACTGGTTATCACCTCCCGTAACACTGAGCTGAAACTGATCGACGAATTCGGTCGTACCAAAGAAAGCTATAAAGTGCCTTACGGCTCTGTGATGGCGAAAGGTGATGGTGAGCAGGTTGCTGGCGGTGAAACCGTAGCAAACTGGGATCCGCACACCATGCCGGTTATCACGGAAGTGAGTGGTTTTGTCCGCTTCACTGACATGATCGACGGTCAGACCATTACGCGTCAGACCGACGAACTGACCGGTCTGTCTTCTCTGGTGGTTCTGGATTCCGCAGAACGTACTGCGGGTGGTAAAGACCTGCGTCCTGCGCTGAAAATCGTTGATGCTCAGGGTAACGACGTTCTGATCCCGGGTACCGATATGCCTGCGCAGTACTTCCTGCCAGGTAAAGCGATTGTTCAGCTGGAAGATGGCGTACAGATCAGTTCTGGTGACACCCTGGCGCGTGTGCCGCAGGAATCCGGCGGTACCAAGGATATCACCGGTGGTCTGCCGCGCGTTGCGGACCTGTTCGAAGCACGTCGTCCGAAAGAGCCGGCAATCCTGGCTGAAATCAGCGGTATCATTTCCTTCGGTAAAGAAACCAAAGGGAAACGTCGTCTGGTTATCACCCCGGTAGACGGTAGCGATCCGTACGAAGAGATGATTCCGAAATGGCGTCAGCTCAACGTATTCGAAGGTGAACGTGTAGAACGTGGTGACGTGGTTTCCGACGGTCCGGAAGCGCCGCACGACATTCTGCGTCTGCGTGGTGTTCATGCTGTAACTCGTTACATCGTTAACGAAGTTCAGGACGTATACCGTCTGCAGGGCGTTAAGATTAACGATAAACACATCGAAGTTATCGTTCGTCAGATGCTGCGTAAAGCCACCATCGAAAGCGCAGGTAGCTCCGACTTCCTGGAAGGCGAACAGGTTGAATACTCTCGCGTCAAGATCGCTAACCGCGAACTGGAAGCGAATGGCAAAGTGGGCGCAACGTTCTCCCGCGATCTGCTGGGTATCACCAAAGCGTCTCTGGCAACCGAATCGTTCATCTCTGCCGCATCGTTCCAGGAGACCACGCGTGTCCTGACCGAAGCAGCCGTTGCGGGTAAACGCGACGAACTGCGTGGCCTGAAAGAGAACGTTATCGTAGGTCGTCTGATCCCGGCGGGTACCGGTTATGCGTACCATCAGGACAGGATGCGTCGCCGTGCTGCGGGTGAACTCCCGGCCGCACCGCAGGTGACTGCAGAAGATGCCTCCGCCAGCCTGGCAGAACTGCTGAACGCAGGTCTGGGTGGTTCTGACAACGACTAATCGTTGACTGCCCGGCGGTGAAAATTGCCGGGCAAAGGAAGCGTAGGTCGGGTAAGCGTAGCGCCACCCGACAACAAAAAACCCGCCTTGGCGGGTTTTTTTACGTCTGCATTATTTTAGTTTGTAGGCCGGATAAGTCGCTTGTGACGCCATCCGGCAAAACATGATGCGTATTAATTTACCGGCGGCAAGCGGCGATACAGCTCAATCATGTCGCCCGCCAGATCCTGAATCACCATCGCGTTCATCAGATGGTCCTGCGAGTGGACGGTGATCAGATTCACCGGAAGCTTACCGGTTCCTTCATCAATACCGATCAGCTGCGTCTGGATTTTATGCGCCAGCCTGACGAAATCGCGCGACTCTTCCATCGCCTGTTCTGCACCGGCAAAGTCGCCCTTGCGGGCCAGTTGCAGGGCAGTCAACGCCTGACTACGCGCCGAACCGGCATTAACCAGCAGCTCCATAATGATGGTTTCTAACTCTTCCATGTTATGACTCCATCAGCTTCAGGGCTTTTTCCAGAACGGCATCGCCTTTCATCATGCCGTAATCCATCATGTCGATCACCGCGACCTTCTTACCAAGCGGATCGGCCAGTGCCTGCAATTTCGCCTGTTCGTACTTGACCTGCGGACCCAGCAGGACGATATCCGCCGTGGCAATAATCTCTTTAAATTCAGCGACGGGCACGGCTTTGATTGTCACCTCGACCCCTTTCTTTTGAGCGGCGTCTTTCATTCGTTGTACCAGCATGCTGGTGGACATACCGGCGGCACAGCATAAAACGATATTCTTCATAGTTCGCTCTCACGGTTCGTTGATACCTCATCTTTAGTCTGAGGCTGTGATGAGAACAACCGCCTTACCGTGAATGTGTGTAAAGCATCACAAAGAAATCGCACAAATAATGAAACCGGTTGCGGTTTTTCTCAAATTGGAAAAAGCCCATCGTAACGGGTGTTGCAGAGAAGGAGAAAGACTAGCGATTCGCGATGATGATCCGGTTTTTTCCTTCCTGCTTGGCTTTGTATAGCGCTTCATCAACGCGCATGATCAGTTGTTCCTGAGCCTCCAGATTCCATTCCCCGAGTCCGGCGCTAAAGGTGACGTGCAGACCCTCTTCACGCCAGGAGCGCTTCTCGACCTCAATACGCCAGCGCTCCACCAGGGTATGTGCGTTGTTCAGTGGCTCACCCGAGAACAGCACGGCAAACTCCTCGCCGCCATAACGATAAACGGAAACGGCGGCAGGTTGCATGATCTGAATCCCTTCGCGCGCGACGTTGCGCAGGACGATGTCACCATTCAGATGGCCCCAGGTATCGTTGATAGACTTAAAGTTATCAATATCCACCAGTGCCAGGGCGAACGGTTGATGATCGTTCATCAGCGCGGCGATATCGCTGTCGAATGCGCGGCGGTTTTTGCAACCGGTCAGGGCATCAATGGTCGCTTGTCGAACGTAAGCCAGTTCGCGCTCTTTATTGGACTCGATAGCTTTGCTCAACATCGCTTCAAGGCGTGGTGCGCGTTTAACATCGCCGGTCTTGATCGCGTTGATGATGTTCATCAGCACCGTGCGTGAAGCGTGGCGTAGATAGAGACCAAACAGCGCAATGATGATCGCCGCGAGGGCAAATCCCCAGACCACAATGTTGGTCTCGTGGCGTGTCAGGTCGACGAGGGTTGTCTCTGAAACCCGATAAATCACAAACCAGTCCGGGTTGGTGAACGAATAATAGTAGTACCAGTCCTCGGTGTCCGGGTCGTAGAGGTGTCCTTCACCGCTGGTCATCCGGCTCATGATTTTTTTACTGACATACTGTTTAAACAGCGCGCCCGTATCCGGATGCAGCACCACTTTTCCATCACGGTCGACCACAAAAAATTCGCCCTGGACGGGAGCCACCATCTGACGCAGCGCGTAACCCATCGACGTCAGATCAAGGTGAAACGCAATCGTACCTTTCATTTTCCCTTCGGGAGAGATGACCGGTTTGAAGATCGTGACCGTTGGGTGGTGCGTGAAATAATCAATATAGGGCGCGGTATAATTGCTGAACGTACTGGCTTCAGCCTGATCCATAAACCAGGGGCGCGATTTCACATCGAACGTTTTACTGCGTTCGGTGTTCTGCACCTGGGGGGCGCGCAGATAATGACCTTCGGTATCCACCAGTGAGATCGAGGAGACTGACGGCATCAGCGTCTGCAATTGCATGATGGTTTTCAACCCCTCTTCCGGATCGAGGCTCACCGTGTCGTTCAGGTGGTCATTGCGAGAAAAGTAAGTCGCCGCACGACCCAGAATATAATCATTTTCGCGCAGCAAAGACTCGGTATAGTTCACCGCCAGGTTATGAGTGAAGTTCCGATTAATGCCATGATAATCTTCAAGAAAATCACTCTTCTGCGTAAAGGTAATGAATATGGCGATCAGTACAAAGCTGAGTATGATTCCCGTAAAGCTCACCAATATAGGCGTCGTGAATGAAAGTTTTCTGTTATGACCAGCCATTACGTTAACGTATCCAGAAAGTGTAAATCCTGAAGAGAAGTGCGAAGTGAAACCAGCAACGTGGCTCTGCATATCAGGAAAGAATGTAGGCAATTATAATATCGTGAAGATAAGTCGAGATGATTTATCTTAAGATGTGTCCCTCTCTGTGGCCATTTAGGGCTGAAATTGGTGTTTAATATTGCTGATTTCGGCGAAGGCAGGGCGAAACGAGGAAGAAGCTTTTCGCCCTGGACAGCGCTACGGCTGACGGTGATACGTTAAAAAAGTGAGAGGCTGACGACAACCTCTCGTTTTCTCTTTTTCGTCGCGGCTCGTAAAAGGGTTACCCGTTTGCATGACGGTTCATAGCCTTTGCGAAGCGCGCCCCAGATACGCATCCCAGTCCTTCCACACCGGTTGTAGCCCCTGCGCGGAGAGCGCGTTGGCGACGGTTTCTGGGCGACGGTTGTCATGTGGCGCAAACTGTTCCAGTTCGGGATGATCGTCCGCATACCCGCCGGGCTGGGTTTTCGAGAACGCGCTGACATTGTTAATCGCCAGCGGGATCACGTGGTCGCGAAACCAGGGCGATTCCCGTGTAGACAGCGACAACTCAATCTCCGGAGCCAGCAGACGGAACGCGCAAATGGTTTGCACCAGTTGGCGCTCATCCATGAGTGAGGCGGGTTCAATACCGCCAGCGCATGGACGCAGGCGCGGAAACGAAATCGAGTAGCGACTCTGCCAGTAGTGCTGCTGAAGCCACAACAGATGCTCAGCAACCATGTAGCAATCCACCCGCCAGTTGTCGGAAAGGCCAATCAGCGCACCGAGTCCGATCTTGTCGATACCTGCGCGTCCCAGTCGGTCCGGGGTTTCCAGACGCCAGAAGAAATCCTGTTTTCTCCCTTTCAGATGGTGCTGCGCATACATCGCTTCGTGATAGGTCTCCTGATAGACCATCACCCCGTCGAGCCCCAGCGTTTTCAGTTCGGCATATTCTGCCTCGGCTAACGGCTGCACTTCCATGTGCAGCGACGAAAACTGCTGGCGAATGGTAGGCACGTGGCGACGAAAATAGTCCATCCCGACCTTTGCCTGATGCTCGCCGGTGACCAGCAGGAGATGTTCGAAACCCAACTCGCGGATCGCCGCGCACTCCCGGACAATTTCCGCCTCATCCAGCGTTTTGCGCTTGATGCGGTTGCTCATCGAAAAACCGCAGTAGCTACAGTCGTTAGCACACAGATTGGAGAGATACAGCGGGACGTAAAAGCTCACCGTATTGCCAAAGCGCTGGCGGGTGAGCGTCTGTGCCCGCTGCGCCAGCGGTTCGAGGTATGTGCTCGCGGCAGGAGACAGCAGCGCCATCATATCGTCGCGACTGGGGCGGGACGCATTTAGCGCTCGTTCGACATCAGCAGACGTTTTGCTATTGATGCGCAGGCGGATGTCGTCCCAGTCGAGTTGTCGCCAGCGGTCAGTGAACGTTTTCATGCCGAAGCCTCCAGGAAACCGGTCAGCGGGCTGGTGGCCTGCGCCTGGCGGCTGCGACGACCCGGTCCGGCCTGCCGCGCCAGAAGACCCGCTTCCACCGCCAGACGGAAGGCGCGGGCCATCATCACCGGATCGTCTGCTACGGCAATCGCTGTATTCACCAGCACCGCATCTGCGCCCATTTCCAGCGCCTGCGTGGCATGGCTGGGTACGCCAATTCCTGCATCCACTACCACCGGAACGGTGGACTGCTGGATAATGATCTCCAGCATGGCCCGGGTTTCCAGGCCCTGATTAGAGCCAATCGGCGCGCCGAGCGGCATCACCGCTGCGCATCCCACCTCTTCCAGCCGTTTGCACAGCACCGGATCCGCACCGCAATAGGGAAGCACCACAAATCCTTGTTTTACCAGCGCGTCGGCGGCTTTCAGCGTTTCAATCGGGTCCGGCAGCAACCAGCGCGCATCGGGATGAATTTCCAGCTTCAGCCAGTGGGTACCGAGCGCCTCGCGCGCGAGTTGTGCGGCAAAGATCGCCTCTTCCGCCGTTTTCGCCCCGGACGTGTTGGGTAGCAGGGTGACGCCCGCGTCGAGAAGCGGGGCCAGAATGGCGTCATTGTGTTGGCGTAAGTCCACACGCTTCATGGCCAGCGTCACCAGTTGACTGCCAGAGGCGCGGATCGCGTCAATCATTAAGGCCGGTGACGCAAATTTACCCGTGCCTGTGAACAAATGTGAATCAAACGTTTTGTCTGCAATACGTAACATTTCAGCCCCCTGCGATAACCTGAAAAAGCAGGATCTGGTCGCCTTCCTGCACGATGTGCTGCTCCCACTGTTCGCGGGGCAGGATCTGTTGATTCAGCGCCAGCGCGGCACCGGGTTTTAACTGCTTCAACTGAGTCAGTAGCGTATGTACAGAGAGTCCGTCTGCGCACTGCATCGGCTCATCATTGAACTGGATTCGCATGTCGTCCTCCACATACCGGACACCCGCTGGCGCGGCGTAATGCCAGACTGCGCCACTGGCTGGTTTTACCGTCAAACAGACGCAACTCGCCAGCGGGCGTGTCCATACCGCTGAGGAGTTTGATCGCCTCCAGCGCCTGTAACGTCCCCATCACACCGACGACGGGACCGACAATGCCCGCCGTACGGCAGTTGCGTTCGGGCTCTGCGGCGTCCGGCCACAAACAGCGGTAGCAGCCTTGCGTCCAGGGTGGCGTCAGTACCATCAACTGGCCGCCAAAACCGACCGCGCTGGCGGTGATAAGCGGGGTATCAAGCGCCACGCATGCGGCGTTAATCTCCTGACGCGTTGCCATGTTGTCGGTACAGTCGAGTACCACATCCGCTTGCGCCACCGCATGGCTGAGCGCCTCGCCACTCAGACGTTGCGGTAGCGAGAGCAGGTTGATATCCGGATTGAGTCGCGCCAGTCGCTGCTGTGCGACCTGCGATTTCGCGCGGGCAATGTCATCCGTGGTGAACAGGATCTGCCGTTGCAGATTACTGAGATGAACGTCATCGTCGTCAGCCAGCACCAGCGTACCGACACCGGCACCCGCCAGATACAGCGCGGCCGGGGAGCCTAATCCCCCCAGCCCGACGATCAGTACGCGGCTGGCGAGCAGCTTTTGTTGTCCGTCGATGGCGATATCGTCCAGCAGGATCTGACGGCTATAGCGCATAAAGTCACGGTCATTCATCGCCTGCTCCTGCTATCGCCAGCAACTGCGCGGTTGCCGCGCGCCAGTCCGCCGCCTGGGTAATGGCGCTGACCACCGCAATGCTTCCTACGCCAGTCGCCAGTACCGCCGGTGCGCGCTCCAGACTGATCCCGCCAATGGCGACGGTTGGGTAATCGTGCAGACGGTCGATATGCCGTGCGAGTTGTTCCAGTCCCTGCGGCGCAGATGGCATCTGCTTGGTCTGTGTCGGGAAGACATGGCCCAGTGCGATGTAGGAGGGACGTGCCGCCAGCGCCACGTCGATCTCCATGTCGTCGTGCGTCGAGACGCCAAGGCGTAATCCCGCCGCCTGGATCGCGTTCAGATCGGTGGTTTCCAGGTCTTCCTGACCCAGGTGCACGCCATACGCACGGTGTTTGATCGCCAGTCGCCAGTAATCGTTAATAAACAGGCGGGCATTAGCGTTCCGCCCCAGTTCGATGGCGGCCATCACGTCGGCTTCCACGTCTTCATCGCGCTTATCTTTGATGCGCAACTGAAGCGTGCGCACGCCAGCGTCGAGCAGACGTGCGATCCACGCCACGCTGTCGACAACCGGATAGAGGCCAAGACAAAACGGAACCGTTGGGAAATCAGGCTGAACCATCAGGCTTCCTCCCGTTTGAGGTAGATTTCACCGCCTTTGGCGCGGAAGTTTTCTGACATATCCGCCATGCCCACTTCGATGGTTTGCGCTGCCGCGTAGTCGCGGACCTCCTGGCTGATTTTCATTGAGCAGAATTTCGGGCCACACATGGAGCAGAAGTGCGCCACTTTGCCGGACTCCTGTGGCAATGTTTCATCGTGGTAGGCGCGGGCGGTGAACGGATCGAGCGCCAGGTTGAACTGATCCTCCCAGCGGAATTCGAAGCGCGCTTTCGACATCGCGTTATCACGAATTTGCGCACCCGGATGCCCCTTCGCGAGGTCGGCGGCATGAGCAGCAATCTTGTAGGTAATCAGCCCCTGTTTTACATCCTCTTTGTTCGGCAGACCGAGGTGCTCTTTTGGCGTGACGTAACAGAGCATCGCGCAGCCAAACCAGCCGATCATCGCCGCGCCAATCCCCGAGGTGAAATGGTCGTAACCCGGTGCGATATCGGTGGTCAGCGGCCCGAGTGTATAGAACGGCGCTTCGTGGCAGTGCTCCAGCTCTTCGGTCATGTTGCGACGGATCATCTGCATTGGCACATGACCAGGGCCTTCAATCATCACCTGCACATCATATTCCCAGGCGATCTTCGTCAGTTCACCCAGCGTATGCAGTTCCGAGAACTGCGCCTCGTCGTTGGCGTCCTGAATGGAACCGGGGCGCAGGCCGTCACCGAGCGACAGCGCAACGTCATACGCGGCGCAGATTTCGCAAATCTCGCGGAAGTGCTCATACAGGAAGTTTTCTTTGTGATGAGAGAGACACCATTTCGCCATGATCGAACCGCCGCGCGAGACAATCCCCGTCAGGCGTTTTGCGGTCATCGGCACATAGCGCAGCAGCACACCGGCATGGATGGTGAAGTAGTCTACGCCCTGTTCAGCCTGCTCCAGCAGCGTATCGCGGAAGGCTTCCCAGGTCAGATCTTCGGCGATCCCGTTAACCTTCTCCAGCGCCTGGTAGATCGGTACGGTGCCGATCGGCACCGGGCTGTTACGCAGGATCCACTCGCGGGTTTCGTGAATGTAGCGGCCAGTGGAGAGATCCATCACGGTGTCCGCTCCCCAGCGTGTTGACCACACCAGTTTCTCCACTTCTTCTTCGATAGAGGAGGTGACGGCAGAGTTACCGATGTTGGCATTCACTTTCACCAGGAAGTTACGGCCAATAATCATCGGCTCAGATTCCGGGTGGTTGATGTTGGCGGGAATGATCGCCCGTCCGGCGGCCACTTCGTCACGCACAAATTCCGGCGTGATGTTTTCCGGTAGTCGCGCGCCGAATCCCTCGCCCGGATGCTGCTGGCGTAACACTTCGCTGCGGATACGCTCACGGCCCATGTTTTCACGGATGGCGATAAACTCCATTTCCGGGGTCACGACGCCCTGGCGGGCGTAGTGCAACTGGGTTACGCACTTGCCCGCTTTGGCGCGTTTTGGCGTCAGTAGTCCGGTGAAGCGAAGTTTATCAAGGCCATCATCGGCCAGGCGTTCTTTGGTGTACGCCGAGCTGCGGTCGGTCAGTTCCTCGCTGTCATGGCGAGCATCAATCCACGGTTGACGCAGCTTCGCCAGACCCTGCTGAACGTTAATCGCCACTTCCGGATCGCCATACGGGCCGGAGGTGTCGTACACAGGCACCGCTTCGTTCTCTTCAAACTGCGGATTCTCTTTGCTGCCGCCGATGAGCGTCGGGCTAAGCTGGATCTCACGCATCGGAATGCGGATATCCGCTTGTGAACCCGTGATATAGATTCGTTTTGAGTTCGGGAAAGCGGTGCCTTCCAGGGTATCGATGAAGTGTTGTGCTTGCGCGCGTTGTTCGCGGCGGGACAATTTAGGTGTAGTTGCAGACATAGCTCATTCCAAAAAGTAAGGAGATGGCTTGTCAGACGACGGAGGAGTAATAGATGTGCGCCGCCCATAAAGGCTTACGCATAAAGCAGAATTACTCTTGTTCCCTTCGCAGGTTTTAACCTGATCAGGTTCCGCGGATCCCGAATTAACGGTCTCAGCCTTTTCCACTTCATCTTTCGCGCTGCCTCTTCGTTGGCTTTGCCCGCTTACTCCCGTCACTTACTGATGTAAGCTCCAGGAGGTTCACTGACGTGCCGCCTTGACGCATCACGAATGCTATTGTGGAAAATAAGCACTCCGACAAGATAACGCCCCTCCGAAGAGGGGGACGTTTGTAAATTACGCGCTAAACGCGCAGAACTCAAGCAGGACGTTTGATGACGGCGTTGTCGTGCATGGCGTCAAATACCAGCATGATAAGCTTATCTTCAAGGGCAAACCGGGCTTCCAGCGCTTCGCCAAGATCGGACAGAACCTGTTGAAACTCCAGGCAGTTATCGTGATCTATCGCCGTTTCCAGGCTGGAGTCATAATAGTCCATGATGCGTTGTGTGTTAGCTTCCAGTAGCGGCCAAATTTTTGTCGCTTTTAAAAGCTGCCCGTTGCCTTCCAATTTATGAAGAATACGTTCATAAATACTGAAGTGTCCGGTGGAGAGATAATCGACCAGGCTCTGACAAAAATCATCCAGCGCTTTTTCATTCAGCTGCATGTACGATTCTTTGCCAGGCTTAATGCCAACCAGATTGTAGTAAGCCACGAGCAGGTGCTTACGTATATGTAGCCAGCGATCAACCAGTTTGTTACTTCCTCTGACGCGCTCTGTCAGGTCTTCCAGCTGGTTTAGCATGATTGACTCCGCAAGTGTAGATTTTAAAACTGCTCACGCAGGAATTGTAAAAATAATGTTATCAACATGCCAGTGAAGCAAAGGTAGTGCAAGAGCTATGGATCGTATTATTGAAAAATTAGACAGCGGCTGGTGGATAGTCAGCCATGAGCAAAAATTATGGTTGCCTCACGGCGAATTGCCACATGGCGATGCGACAAATTTCGATCTTGTCGGGCAGCCTGCGCTGCGTATCGGAGAGTGGGAAGGCGAGCCCGTCTGGCTGGTACAACAGCACCGGCGGCACGAAATGGGATCGGTTCGCCAGGTACTCGATCAGGATGTGGGCCTGTTTCAACTGGCGGGGCGCGGTGTGCAGCTGGCCGAGTTTTATCGATCGCATAAGTTCTGCGGTTACTGCGGACACCCCATGCATCCCAGTAAAACCGAATGGGCGATGCTCTGTACCCACTGCCGCGAACGTTACTATCCGCAAATCGCCCCCTGCATTATTGTCGCGATTCGCCGTGATGATTCCATCCTGCTTGCCCAGCACGTACGCCACCGTAACGGCGTGCATACCGTGCTCGCCGGATTCGTTGAGGTGGGCGAAACCCTGGAGCAGGCGGTAGCGCGTGAGGTAATGGAAGAGAGCGGCATCAAAGTGAAAAACCTGCGCTATGTGACCTCGCAGCCGTGGCCTTTCCCGATGTCGCTAATGACCGCATTTATGGCGGAGTATGACAGCGGCGAGATAGTCATCGACCCGAAAGAGCTGCTGGAGGCTAACTGGTATCGTTACGATGATTTACCGCTCCTGCCGCCGCCAGGCACCGTTGCACGGCGTCTGATCGAGGATACCGTGGCAATCTGTCGGGCTGAGTATGAATGAATCACGTGATACACTTCATCCTTCAAAGTGGCCCTTCGTTGACTGCCTTCAATCACCCCAGTCACTTATCTGAGTAAGCTCCTGGGGATTCATTCAGTTGTCGCCTTGCTCCACTCTGAATGATTTTGTGTATACACTGACGGCCTGACGCAATAAGGAACTGCAAAAATGACCGAACTGAAAAACGATCGTTATCTGCGTGCGCTGCTGCGCCAGCCCGTTGATGTTACCCCGGTATGGATGATGCGCCAGGCGGGCCGCTATTTACCGGAATATAAAGCCACCCGTACTGAGGCGGGTGATTTTATGTCGCTGTGCAAAAATGCTGAGCTGGCCTGCGAAGTGACACTCCAGCCGCTGCGCCGTTATCCGCTTGATGCGGCGATCCTCTTCTCCGATATCCTGACCATTCCGGATGCAATGGGGCTGGGCCTCTATTTTGAAGCCGGCGAAGGCCCGCGTTTCACTGAACCCGTGGCCTGCAAAGCCGACGTCGATAAATTGCCAATTCCTGATCCGGAAGATGAACTCGGCTACGTGATGAACGCGGTACGCACGATTCGTCGCGAACTGAAAGGCGACGTGCCGCTGATTGGTTTCTCCGGCAGTCCGTGGACGCTGGCGACCTACATGGTCGAAGGCGGAAGCAGCAAAGCCTTTACCGTGATTAAAAAGATGATGTACGCCGACCCGAAAACGCTGCATGCGCTGCTCGATAAGCTGGCGAAGAGCGTCACGCTGTATCTCAATGCTCAAATCAAAGCGGGTGCGCAGTCGGTGATGATTTTTGACACCTGGGGTGGCGTGCTGACCGGGCGCGATTATCAGCAGTTCTCGCTCTATTACATGCACAAAATTGTCGATGGCCTGCTGCGTGAGAATGAAGGGCGTCGTGTGCCCGTCACGCTGTTTACCAAAGGCGGCGGACAATGGCTGGAGGCGATGGCGGAAACCGGCTGCGATGCGCTCGGACTCGACTGGACCACCGACATTGCCGATGCGCGTCGTCGTGTCGGGCACAAAGTGGCTTTGCAGGGCAATATGGACCCGTCGATGCTCTATGCGCCTGCGGCGCGTATCGAAGAAGAGGTGGCGACGATCCTCTCCGGTTTCGGTCAGGGCGAGGGCCACGTTTTTAACCTCGGCCACGGCATTCATCAGGACGTGCCGCCAGAACATGCTGGCGTTTTTGTGGAGGCGGTGCACCGCTTATCTGCGCAGTATCATAAATAGGGCGTCAGTATGGATCTCGCGTCGCTACGTGCTCAGCAGCTTGAACTGGCCTCATCGGTGATCCGTACGGATCGTTTCGATAGCTCGCCACCGGATCTGATAGCCGGCGCCGACGTGGGGTTTGAGCAGGGCGGAGAGGTGACGCGAGCCGCGATTGTGTTGCTGAAATATCCCTCGCTGGAACTGCTCGAATACCAGGTGGCGCGCATCGCCACCACCATGCCCTATATTCCTGGCTTTCTCTCCTTTCGCGAAACTCCCGCGCTGCTGGTTGCGTGGGAACAGTTGTCGCAAAAACCGGATTTGGTGTTTGTGGATGGGCACGGCATCTCCCACCCGCGCCGCCTCGGCGTGGCCAGCCACTTTGGGCTGCTGGTGGATGTACCGACCATTGGCGTGGCGAAAAAGCGGCTGTGCGGCACATTTGATCCCCTCGGCGCTGAACCTGGCGCACTGGCGCCGCTGATGGATAAAGGCGAACCGCTGGCGTGGGTCTGGCGCAGCAAAGCGCGCTGTAATCCTCTGTTTATTTCTACCGGCCATCGCGTGGGGCTGGACAGCGCTCTGGCGTGGGTACAGCGCTGCATGAACGGCTATCGTCTACCCGAGCCGACCCGCTGGGCGGATGCCGTGGCATCAGAACGTCCGGCGTTTATGCGATGGCAGGAAATTCAACCCTGATTGATGTACACTGCCGCTAATTTCTGATTTGAGAATTCATCATGTTACAAAACCCGATTCATCTGCGTCTGGAACGTCTGGAAAGCTGGCAGCATGTCACTTTTATGGCCTGTCTGTGTGAGCGCATGTACCCGAACTATGCCATGTTCTGCCAACAGACCGGGTTTGGCGATGGGCAGGTGTACCGTCGTATTCTGGACCTGATCTGGGAGACGCTGACGGTCAAAGACGCGAAAGTGAATTTCGACAGCCAACTGGAGAAGTTTGAAGAAGCGATCCCGACGGCTGATGATTATGACCTGTACGGAGTTTATCCGGCCATTGATGCCTGCGTGGCGTTAAGCGAATTGGTGCATTCTCGTCTGAGCGGTGAGACGCTGGAACACGCCATTGAAGTCAGTAAGACCTCCATTACCACGGTTGCGATGCTGGAAATGACCCAGGCTGGTCGAGAAATGAGCGATGAAGAGCTCAACGGTAACCCGGCGGTGGAGCAGGAGTGGGATATTCAGTGGGAAATATTCCGACTTTTAGCAGACTGCGAAGAACGCGACATTGAGCTGATAAAAGGGCTTAGAGCAGACCTGCGTGAGGCTGGTGAGAGCAATATCGGTATAAATTTGCAGCAGTAAGACACGAAAACGTGATTTAACTTCTGAATTGTCGTACCTGGAGGCTTCCCTTCCGCCCCCCGTCTGGTCTACATTTGGAGGGCGAAAAAAAGTGGCTATCGGTGCGTGTATGCAGGAGAGTGCTTTTCTGGCATTTCCGTCGCACTCGATGCTTAGCAAGCGATAAACACATTGTAAGGATAACTTATGAACAAGACTCAACTGATTGATGTAATTGCAGACAAAGCAGAACTGTCCAAAACCCAGGCTAAAGCCGCTCTGGAATCCACTCTGGCTGCTATTACTGAGTCTCTGAAAGAAGGCGATGCTGTACAACTGGTTGGTTTCGGTACCTTCAAAGTGAACCACCGTGCTGAGCGCACTGGCCGCAACCCGCAGACCGGTAAAGAAATCAAAATCGCCGCAGCTAACGTACCGGCGTTTGTTTCTGGTAAAGCACTGAAAGACGCAGTTAAGTAAGACCGCGTGGCTGTGAACAGTTTTAATGAAGGGGCGGTTTCGCCCCTTTCGTCTGTCTGGCGTCGCATGTTGACGTTAGCGGGCGTGCTGTTGCTGACGGCCTGTAGCCATAACAGCTCTCTTCCACCGTTTACCGCCAGTGGGTTTGCTGATAACCAGGGCGCGGTGCGTATCTGGCGCAAAGATGCCGCAGATGGCGTCCATTTGCTTTCCGTCTTTAGCCCGTGGCGTAATGGCAGTACCACAACCAGCGAGTACCGCTGGCAGGGTGATTCCCTTTCACTGATAGAACTCAATATTTATAGCGAACCGCCGGAACATATCCGCGTGCGTTTTGACGATCGTGGCGAGCTGAGCTTTATGCAGCGCGAAGTCGATGGCCATAAACAGCAGTTGTCGAACGATCAAATCGAATTATACCGTTATCGTGCCGAGCAGATCCGCCAGACCAGCGATGCATTGCGTCAGGGGCGGGTGGTATTGCGTCAGGGACGCTGGCATGCCGCTGAACATGCGGTTACCACCTGCGAAGGCGAGACGATTAAGCCGGATTTAGACGCCAGGGCGATGAGTCATATTGAGCGCCGCCAGAGCCGTTCATCTGTTGATGTCAGCGTGGCGTGGCTGGAGGCGCCCGAAGGGGCACAGCTTCTGCTGGTGGCGAATTCCGACTTCTGCCACTGGCAGCCGAAAGAAAAAACGTTTTGAATGCCTGATGGCGCTACGCTTATCAGGCCTACAGCGTGTCTGACGTAGGCCGGATAAGGCAAAGCCGCCATCCGGCCATCAGCGATTTACCAGTGTCCCATTCCCATGTGGCCGCCACGACCACCGCATCCGCCGTAACCCATCCCCATATCGCCAGAGACACCGGCCTGAGCCATGGCGACGTCCCGTTTCACTCGCTGTTCATCCAGTGACTGTCTTAAGGATTCCATTTCTTTCGCCACCGCATTGATTTTGGCGGTATCCGGCGGATTCGTCGCTAACAGCGCGTTGTACTCATAGCGTTTGGACATCAGTTGTTGGCGCAGGGCGTTAGTCTGGTTGTAAAAATCATTGTGGATTTTCTGCGCGGTAGCCTGCTGCTCCGCGCTCAGCCCACTGCCATTCTGTTGCCACATGCCGCCGCCGTTCCCCCAGTGGTGCCGCGCCAGTGCGGGGCTGGAGCCCAGTACCATCAGAGACAGGGCGATCAGTGCCAGGCCTGCTTTCGTGTTCCGTTTCATCATTTATCCTCCTGTGGGTGGTCTTATCTTCCGTATTGCATCTTCCGTGCCAGGCCGATTTTTCCCACCCGGCGCGGGTTCTGGCGACGCGCGGCGCAGTAAGTCGAGTAAAAATGACTCGCCAGAAAGATGAATCGGGTCATTTTTACCCGGTGGTGTCGGCAGTTTGTGTCACAAGACCGGGATACGGGCCGCGAAAAGTGGCATGATTTCTGCTGAAACAAGGAAGGGATTGAACCACTGAGAGCAGATGAGAATTATGCGAGGACATAAGGATACGGTCGCCCGATGGTTGAGCGGGGTGCTACCCGCCGTCATCCTGATTCTGGTTGGGCTATTTGCCGTGATGGTGATCCGCGATTACGGGCGTGAAAGTGACGCGGCGCGTCAGACGCTGCTGGAAAAGGGCAGCGTGCTAATCCGCGCGCTGGAGTCGGGGACACGCGTCGGGATGGGCATGCGGATGCATCATGCCCAGCAGCAAACGCTGCTCGAAGAGATGGCGGGGCAGCCTGGCGTACTGTGGTTTGCCGTGACGGATGCGCAGGGCAACGTGATAATGCACAGCGATCCCGCCCAGGTCGGGAGAACGCTCTACACGCCAGCAGAAATGCAAACATTACATCCGGGAGAAGAGGCGCGCTGGCGTCCGGTTGACGCGACGGATGCGCAAGGGGAACCCGTTCCGGCGCTGGAGATCTATCGTCAGTTCCAGCCGTTGTTTTTCCCGGGGCGGCACGGCATGCGCGGGATGTCGCGTGGTAATGGCGGAATGTCTGACGCTGTCCATCAATCTATTTTTATCGCCTTTGATGCCAGCGATTTGGCCGTGACGCAGGCGCGTGAGTGGCGCAATACGCTGATCATGCTTTTCGCGCTGACCACCGTGCTACTGGCGACCCTCCTGACGTTTTTCTGGTATCGACGATACCTGCGTTCTCGCCAGCTTTTGCAGGATGAGATGAACCGTAAAGAGAAGCTGGTGGCGCTCGGACATCTGGCGGCAGGCGTCGCGCATGAGATTCGTAATCCACTGTCGTCCATCAAAGGGCTGGCAAAGTACTTTGCTGAGCGCGCGCCGGCGGGCGGTGAAGCACATGAACTGGCGCAGGTAATGGCAAAAGAGGCTGACCGTTTAAATCGGGTGGTAAGCGAACTACTGGAACTGGTGAAGCCCGCACATTTATCCCTGCAGTCGGTGGATCTCAATGCGGTGATTGGTCATTCTCTGCAACTGGTCAGCCAGGATGCGCAGAATCGGGCGATCGATCTGCAATTTGTGCCTGACCCTGCGCTACCGCTCATTCAGGCCGACCCGGACCGGCTGACGCAGGTACTGCTGAATCTTTATCTGAATGCAATTCAAGCCATCGATAGTCAGGGGACCATTCGCGTGGAGGCCAGCACAAGCGGAGCCGATCGCGTTAAAATCACCGTTGCCGACAGCGGGAAAGGGATTGCGCCGGAACAACTGGCCGCCATTTTTACCCCTTACTTCACGACCAAAGCGGACGGTACGGGGCTGGGACTGGCGGTGGTACAGAACATCATTGAACAGCATGGCGGGACGATTCAGGCCGACAGCCTGCCAGGCAAGGGCGCAACGTTCACCCTTTGGCTCCCGGTGACGTTAACACGTAAGGATTCGCAAGGATGATTCGCGCAAAGATCGACATTCTGGTGGTGGATGACGACGTCAGCCACTGCACCATTTTACAGGCATTACTACGAGGATGGGGCTATGACGTCGCGCTGGCCTACAGTGGACGAGCCGCACTCGAGCTGGTGCGTGAGCACGTCTTTGACCTCGTGCTGTGCGATGTACGCATGGCGGAGATGGACGGCATCGAGACGCTGAAAGAGATCAAAGCGCTGAACCCGGCCATTCCGGTGCTGATCATGACGGCGTTTTCCAGCGTGGAGACGGCGGTAGAGGCGCTGAAAACCGGCGCGCTGGATTACTTAATCAAACCGCTGGATTTTGATCATCTACAAACGACGCTGGAAAACGCGCTGGCGCATACGCGAGAGTCCGCCAGCGAGCTGCCCTCCGTTTCCGCCTCGCAGTTTGGGATGGTTGGCAAAAGCCCGGCGATGCAGCAACTGTTGAGCGAGATTGCGATGGTCGCCCCTTCGGATGCGACAGTGCTGATTCATGGCGACTCCGGCACCGGGAAAGAGCTGGTGGCGCGCGCGTTGCATGCCAGTAGCGCGCGGAGCGACAAACCGCTGGTGACGCTGAACTGCGCGGCACTCAACGAGTCGCTGCTGGAATCGGAGCTGTTCGGCCATGAAAAAGGGGCGTTTACCGGTGCCGACAAACGCCGGGAAGGACGTTTTGTCGAAGCCAACGGCGGCACGTTATTTCTTGATGAGATTGGCGATATCTCGCCGATGATGCAGGTGCGGTTACTGCGGGCGATTCAGGAACGCGAAGTTCAGCGCGTGGGCAGCAATCAGACGCTCTCGGTTGATGTCCGTCTGATTGCCGCGACCCACCGTGACCTGGCGCAAGAGGTGCAGGCCGGGCGCTTTCGTCAGGATCTCTACTACCGCCTGAACGTGGTGACGATTGAAACGCCAGCGCTGCGTCAGCGGCAGGAAGATATCCCCCTGCTGGCTGACCACTTTCTCCAGCGGTTTGCTAAACGCAACCGTAAGGCGGTGAAAGGGTTTACCCCGCGAGCCATGGATCTACTGATTCACTACGACTGGCCGGGGAATATTCGCGAACTGGAAAATGCGATTGAACGTTCGGTGGTCCTGCTGACCGGCGAATATATCTCTGAGCGCGAGTTGCCGCTGGCGATTGCGAGTCAGCCGCTGCCGCTTGTGACGGATCAGGCCATTCAGCCGTTGGTCGAAGTCGAAAAAGAGGTGATTCTGGCGGCGCTGGAGAAAACGGGCGGCAACAAAACGGAAGCCGCCCGTCAGTTAGGGATTACGCGAAAGACGCTGTTGGCGAAACTCTTGCGTTAGTGCTGTTCACGTTCGATGGCGCGCCAGCCGATATCTTTACGGCAGAAACAGTCGTCCCAGTGGATAGCGGTCATTAAGGCATAGGCACGTTTCTGCGCGTCGGCCACGGTGTCACCCAGCGCGGTAACGCACAGCACGCGACCCCCGCTGGTGACGACCTGATCGTCATCGGCAAGTTTGGTCCCTGCGTGGAACACTTTACCGTCTGCCACATCTTCCAGCGGCAGACCGTGGATCACGTCGCCGGTGCGATAATCACCAGGATAGCCGCCTGCCGCCATCACGACGCCGAGCGAGGCGCGTTCATCCCACTCGGATTTTTGCTCATCCAGTTTGCCTTCGCAGGCGGCCAGGCAGAGTTCAACCAGATCGGACTTCATGCGCAGCATGATAGGCTGCGTTTCCGGGTCACCAAAGCGGCAGTTGAATTCAATCACCTTCGGATTGCCCTGTTGGTCGATCATCAGACCGGCATACAGGAAACCGGTATAGGTGTTGCCTTCTGCCGCCATGCCTTTCACGGTAGGCCAGATGATGCGTTCCATCGTGCGCTGGTGGACGATATCCGTGACCACCGGAGCTGGGGAGTAAGCACCCATCCCGCCGGTGTTCAGGCCGGTATCGCCATCGCCGACGCGTTTATGATCCTGACTGGTCGCCATCGGCAAGACGTGCTCGCCGTCGACCATTACGATGAAACTCGCTTCTTCGCCGTCGAGGAACTCTTCAATTACGATGCGATGACCCGCATCGCCAAACGCGTTGCCTGCCAGCATGTCATGCACGGCGGCTTCGGCTTCTTCCAGCGTCATTGCGACAATCACGCCTTTACCGGCAGCCAGACCGTCAGCCTTAATGACGATCGGCGCGCCTTTCTCACGCAGATAAGCCAGCGCTGGCTCGATCTCCGTAAAGTTCTGGTATTCAGCCGTCGGGATCTGGTGACGTGCAAGGAAATCCTTGGTGAACGCTTTGGAGCCTTCCAGTTGTGCCGCGCCTGCGGTTGGACCGAAGATGTTCAGGCCCGCCGCACGGAAGGTATCGACCACGCCTTTCACCAGCGGCGCTTCCGGGCCGACGATCGTCAGGTCGATCTTTTCACTCTGAGCAAAACTCAGCAGCGCCGGAATGTCGGTTGCGCTGATGGCGACGTTTTGCAGCGTCGGTTCCAGCGCGGTACCGGCATTACCTGGTGCGACAAACACGGTGGCCACTTTTGGTGACTGAGCGGCTTTCCACGCCAGAGCGTGCTCGCGCCCGCCGTTTCCGATAACTAATACTTTCATGTCTCGCTCCATTAATGGCGGAAGTGGCGCATGTCGGTGAAGATCATTGCAATGCCGTGTTCGTCAGCGGCGGCAATGACTTCATCATCACGGATGGAACCGCCAGGCTGGATAACACAGCTCACGCCAACGGCGGCGGCGGCATCAATACCATCGCGGAACGGGAAGAAGGCGTCGGAGGCCATGGCGGAGCCTTTCACTTCCAGACCTTCATCAGCGGCTTTGATCCCGGCAATTTTGGCCGAGTAGACGCGGCTCATCTGGCCTGCGCCAATGCCGATGGTCATGTTCTCTTTGGCGTAAACAATGGCGTTGGATTTAACGAACTTCGCGACTTTCCAGCAGAACAGCGCGTCACGCAGTTCCTGTTCGGTCGGCTGGCGCTTCGTCACCACGCGCAGTTCACCGGCAGTGACCATGCCCAGGTCGCGGTCCTGAACCAGCAGACCGCCGTTAACACGTTTGAAATCCAGGCCCGGCACGCGTTCAGCCCACTGGCCGCAGGTCAGGACGCGAACGTTCTGCTTGGCGGCGGTGATTTTCAGCGCATCTTCGGTGGCGGACGGGGCGATGATCACTTCAACAAACTGACGGGAGATGATGGCCTGCGCGGTTTCAGCATCCAGTTCGCGGTTAAAGGCGATGATACCGCCGAAGGCAGAGGTCGGGTCCGTTTTATACGCGCGATCGTAAGCATCCAGAATTGAGGTGCTGACCGCGACGCCGCAGGGGTTGGCGTGCTTGACGATCACGCAGGCCGGCTCGCTAAACTCTTTTACACACTCCAGCGCCGCGTCAGTATCGGCGATGTTGTTATAGGAAAGCGCTTTTCCCTGAACCTGCTGAGCGGTCGCGACGGAGGCCTCTTTCACATTCTCTTCTATATAGAAGGCTGCCTGCTGGTGGCTGTTTTCGCCATAGCGCATGTCCTGCTTCTTAATAAAGTTCAGGTTCAGCGTACGCGGGAAGCGCCCCGCGGCGTCTTTGCTTTCACCGTGATAGGCCGGAACCATTCTGCCGAAGTAATTGGCAATCATGCTGTCGTAGGCGGCGGTGTGTTCGAAGGCTTTAATCGCGAGGTCGAAACGGGTGTCGAGGGTCAGAGAGCCGTCGTTGGCATCCATCTCGCTAATAATGGTGTCGTAGTCGCTGCTCTTCACAACGATAGCGACATCTTTATGGTTCTTCGCGGCGGAGCGCACCATCGTCGGCCCGCCGATATCGATGTTCTCTACCGCATCTTCCAGTGAGCAGCCTTCACGGGCAACGGTTTGGGCGAACGGATAAAGGTTAACAACCACCATATCGATGGGGGCGATGCCGTGCTGTTCCATAATCCCGTCATCCTGACCGCGACGACCGAGAATGCCGCCGTGTACTTTTGGATGCAGGGTCTTCACACGTCCATCCATCATTTCCGGGAAACCGGTGTAATCGGAAACTTCGGTCACCGGCAGACCTTTCTCTGCTAACAGACGGGCAGTGCCCCCTGTCGACAGCAGCTCCACACCACGTGTGGAAAGTGCCTGGGCGAATTCGACGATACCGGCTTTGTCAGAAACACTGAGCAGAGCGCGGCGGACTGGACGACGTTGTTGCATGGTAAATCCCCTGGATTTGACGATTACAGAGAGCGTTAGCTGAATTTTTCGTAAAAAACTCAGCTAACGCCCCTTACGGGGCATCCTTGTTTTGCGGTGGCATTGTAACGAAAACGTTTGCGCAACGCTCGCGAATTTTTCTTTTTCAATTCTGGCGCTAATTTTCTCTCTATAACGATCCCATACGACAGGGAAGATCCGGCAAATGATCCCTGTGATTGTGGATAAGTCTGTGTGTAAAAGGGTATAAAGCGGGGTTTTGCTGGGGAATGCAGCAGTCAGTCATTTTTCTGACATTTTTCTATTGCGGATGCTCGGGAACTCCCTATAATGCGCCTCCATCGACACGGCGGATGTGAATCACTTCACAGAAAAACGCCAGTGAGATTGAAGAGAAAAATCCTGAAAAAAGATTGACTCTGAAAGAGGAAAACGTATTATACGGGACCTCGCGACAGAGCGCTAAAGCGCGTCGCAACTGCTCTTTAACAATTTATCAGACAATCTGTGTGGGCACTCAAAGTGACATGGATTCTTAACGTCCTCGGACGAAAAATGAATACCAAGTCTCAAGAGTGAACACGTAATTCATTACGAAGTTTAATTCTTTGAGCATCAAACTTAAATTGAAGAGTTTGATCATGGCTCAGATTGAACGCTGGCGGCAGGCCTAACACATGCAAGTCGAACGGTAACAGGAAGCAGCTTGCTGCTTCGCTGACGAGTGGCGGACGGGTGAGTAATGTCTGGGAAACTGCCCGATGGAGGGGGATAACTACTGGAAACGGTAGCTAATACCGCATAACGTCGCAAGACCAAAGAGGGGGACCTTCGGGCCTCTTACCATCGGATGTGCCCAGATGGGATTAGCTAGTTGGTGAGGTAACGGCTCACCAAGGCGACGATCCCTAGCTGGTCTGAGAGGATGACCAGCCACACTGGAACTGAGACACGGTCCAGACTCCTACGGGAGGCAGCAGTGGGGAATATTGCACAATGGGCGCAAGCCTGATGCAGCCATGCCGCGTGTATGAAGAAGGCCTTCGGGTTGTAAAGTACTTTCAGCGGGGAGGAAGGGGATGTGGTTAATAACCGCGTTCATTGACGTTACCCGCAGAAGAAGCACCGGCTAACTCCGTGCCAGCAGCCGCGGTAATACGGAGGGTGCAAGCGTTAATCGGAATTACTGGGCGTAAAGCGCACGCAGGCGGTCTGTCAAGTCGGATGTGAAATCCCCGGGCTCAACCTGGGAACTGCATTCGAAACTGGCAGGCTTGAGTCTCGTAGAGGGGGGTAGAATTCCAGGTGTAGCGGTGAAATGCGTAGAGATCTGGAGGAATACCGGTGGCGAAGGCGGCCCCCTGGACGAAGACTGACGCTCAGGTGCGAAAGCGTGGGGAGCAAACAGGATTAGATACCCTGGTAGTCCACGCCGTAAACGATGTCTATTTGGAGGTTGTTCCCTTGAGGAGTGGCTTCCGGAGCTAACGCGTTAAATAGACCGCCTGGGGAGTACGGCCGCAAGGTTAAAACTCAAATGAATTGACGGGGGCCCGCACAAGCGGTGGAGCATGTGGTTTAATTCGATGCAACGCGAAGAACCTTACCTGGTCTTGACATCCACAGAACTTGGCAGAGATGCCTTGGTGCCTTCGGGAACTGTGAGACAGGTGCTGCATGGCTGTCGTCAGCTCGTGTTGTGAAATGTTGGGTTAAGTCCCGCAACGAGCGCAACCCTTATCCTTTGTTGCCAGCGGTCCGGCCGGGAACTCAAAGGAGACTGCCAGTGATAAACTGGAGGAAGGTGGGGATGACGTCAAGTCATCATGGCCCTTACGACCAGGGCTACACACGTGCTACAATGGCATATACAAAGAGAAGCGACCTCGCGAGAGTAAGCGGACCTCATAAAGTATGTCGTAGTCCGGATTGGAGTCTGCAACTCGACTCCATGAAGTCGGAATCGCTAGTAATCGTGGATCAGAATGCCACGGTGAATACGTTCCCGGGCCTTGTACACACCGCCCGTCACACCATGGGAGTGGGTTGCAAAAGAAGTAGGTAGCTTAACCTTCGGGAGGGCGCTTACCACTTTGTGATTCATGACTGGGGTGAAGTCGTAACAAGGTAACCGTAGGGGAACCTGCGGTTGGATCACCTCCTTACCTGAAAGAACCTTTCCTTTGCAGTGTCCACACAGATTGTCTGATGAAAAGTGAATAGCAAGGCGTCTTGCGATTGAGACTTTGTGTCCCCTTCGTCTAGAGGCCCAGGACACCGCCCTTTCACGGCGGTAACAGGGGTTCGAATCCCCTAGGGGACGCCACTTGCTGGTATGTGAGTGAAAGACGCGTGCCTTAATATCTCAAAACTGACTTGTGAGTCATGTTTGAGATATTTGCTCTTTAAAAATCTGGATCAAGCTGAAAATTGAAACGACACATCTTTAATGATGTGTTCGAGTCTCTCAAATTTTCGCAACACTGAAGTGTTTTACGAAACATCTTCGGGTTGTGAGGTTAAGCGACTAAGCGTACACGGTGGATGCCCTGGCAGTCAGAGGCGATGAAGGACGTGCTAATCTGCGAAAAGCGTCGGTAAGGTGATATGAACCGTTATAGCCGGCGATGTCCGAATGGGGAAACCCAGTGCAATTCGTTGCACTATCGTTAAGTGAATACATAGCTTAACGAGGCGAACCGGGGGAACTGAAACATCTAAGTACCCCGAGGAAAAGAAATCAACCGAGATTCCCCCAGTAGCGGCGAGCGAACGGGGAGCAGCCCAGAGCCTGAATCAGCATGTGTGTTAGTGGAACGGTCTGGAAAGGCCGGCGATACAGGGTGACAGCCCCGTACACAAAAGTGCATGTGTTGTGAGCTCGATGAGTAGGGCGGGACACGTGGTATCCTGTCTGAATATGGGGGGACCATCCTCCAAGGCTAAATACTCCTGACTGACCGATAGTGAACCAGTACCGTGAGGGAAAGGCGAAAAGAACCCCGGCGAGGGGAGTGAAAAAGAACCTGAAACCGTGTACGTACAAGCAGTGGGAGCCTCTTTTATGGGGTGACTGCGTACCTTTTGTATAATGGGTCAGCGACTTATATTCTGTAGCAAGGTTAACCGAATAGGGGAGCCGAAGGGAAACCGAGTCTTAACTGGGCGTTAAGTTGCAGGGTATAGACCCGAAACCCGGTGATCTAGCCATGGGCAGGTTGAAGGTTGGGTAACACTAACTGGAGGACCGAACCGACTAATGTTGAAAAATTAGCGGATGACTTGTGGCTGGGGGTGAAAGGCCAATCAAACCGGGAGATAGCTGGTTCTCCCCGAAAGCTATTTAGGTAGCGCCTCGTGAACTCATCTTCGGGGGTAGAGCACTGTTTCGGCTAGGGGGTCATCCCGACTTACCAACCCGATGCAAACTGCGAATACCGAAGAATGTTATCACGGGAGACACACGGCGGGTGCTAACGTCCGTCGTGAAGAGGGAAACAACCCAGACCGCCAGCTAAGGTCCCAAAGTCATGGTTAAGTGGGAAACGATGTGGGAAGGCTCAGACAGCCAGGATGTTGGCTTAGAAGCAGCCATCATTTAAAGAAAGCGTAATAGCTCACTGGTCGAGTCGGCCTGCGCGGAAGATGTAACGGGGCTAAACCATGCACCGAAGCTGCGGCAGCGACACTATGTGTTGTTGGGTAGGGGAGCGTTCTGTAAGCCTGCGAAGGTGTGCTGTGAGGCATGCTGGAGGTATCAGAAGTGCGAATGCTGACATAAGTAACGATAAAGCGGGTGAAAAGCCCGCTCGCCGGAAGACCAAGGGTTCCTGTCCAACGTTAATCGGGGCAGGGTGAGTCGACCCCTAAGGCGAGGCCGAAAGGCGTAGTCGATGGGAAACAGGTTAATATTCCTGTACTTGGTGTTACTGCGAAGGGGGGACGGAGAAGGCTATGTTGGCCGGGCGACGGTTGTCCCGGTTTAAGCGTGTAGGTGTGTGTTCCAGGTAAATCCGGTTCACTTTAACACTGAGGCGTGATGACGAGGCACTACGGTGCTGAAGTAACAAATGCCCTGCTTCCAGGAAAAGCCTCTAAGCATCAGGTAACATCAAATCGTACCCCAAACCGACACAGGTGGTCAGGTAGAGAATACCAAGGCGCTTGAGAGAACTCGGGTGAAGGAACTAGGCAAAATGGTGCCGTAACTTCGGGAGAAGGCACGCTGATGGTAGGTGAAGCGACTTGCTCGTGGAGCTGAAATCAGTCGAAGATACCAGCTGGCTGCAACTGTTTATTAAAAACACAGCACTGTGCAAACACGAAAGTGGACGTATACGGTGTGACGCCTGCCCGGTGCCGGAAGGTTAATTGATGGGGTTATCCTTAGGGAGAAGCTCTTGATCGAAGCCCCGGTAAACGGCGGCCGTAACTATAACGGTCCTAAGGTAGCGAAATTCCTTGTCGGGTAAGTTCCGACCTGCACGAATGGCGTAATGATGGCCAGGCTGTCTCCACCCGAGACTCAGTGAAATTGAACTCGCTGTGAAGATGCAGTGTACCCGCGGCAAGACGGAAAGACCCCGTGAACCTTTACTATAGCTTGACACTGAACACTGGTCCTTGATGTGTAGGATAGGTGGGAGGCTTTGAAGTGTGGACGCCAGTCTGCATGGAGCCAACCTTGAAATACCACCCTTTAATGGCTGGTGTTCTAACGTGGGCCCCTAATCGGGGTTGCGGACAGTGTCTGGTGGGTAGTTTGACTGGGGCGGTCTCCTCCTAAAGAGTAACGGAGGAGCACGAAGGTTAGCTAATCCTGGTCGGACATCAGGAGGTTAGTGCAAAGGCATAAGCTAGCTTGACTGCGAGCGTGACGGCGCGAGCAGGTGCGAAAGCAGGTCTTAGTGATCCGGTGGTTCTGAATGGAAGGGCCATCGCTCAACGGATAAAAGGTACTCCGGGGATAACAGGCTGATACCGCCCAAGAGTTCATATCGACGGCGGTGTTTGGCACCTCGATGTCGGCTCATCACATCCTGGGGCTGAAGTAGGTCCCAAGGGTATGGCTGTTCGCCATTTAAAGTGGTACGCGAGCTGGGTTTAGAACGTCGTGAGACAGTTCGGTCCCTATCTGCCGTGGGCGCTGGAGAATTGAGGGGGGCTGCTCCTAGTACGAGAGGACCGGAGTGGACGCATCACTGGTGTTCGGGTTGTCATGCCAATGGCACTGCCCGGTAGCTAAATGCGGAAAAGATAAGTGCTGAAAGCATCTAAGCACGAAACTTGCCCCGAGATGAGTTCTCCCTGACCCTTTAAGGGTCCTGAAGGAACGTTGAAGACGACGACGTTGATAGGCCGGGTGTGTAAGCGCAGCGATGCGTTGAGCTAACCGGTACTAATGAACCGTGAGGCTTAACCTTACAACGCCGAAGCTGTTTTGGCGGATTTGAGAGAATATTTTCAGCTTAGATTCAGACGCAAGTGCGCAATAGTTTGCACAGCAGCAAGGCGGCAAGCGAAGTAAAGGAAGGAGCATACAAAGGTATGTGACTGAGTTTACGAGAGCAGCCAACGCGGCTGATGTGATAAATTATTGCGTACAGAGCACCAAGAATTTGCCTGGCGGCTGTAGCGCGGTGGTCCCACCTGACCCCATGCCGAACTCAGAAGTGAAACGCCGTAGCGCCGATGGTAGTGTGGGGTCTCCCCATGTGAGAGTAGGGAACTGCCAGGCATCAAATAAAACGAAAGGCTCAGTCGAAAGACTGGGCCTTTTGTTTTATCTGTTGTTTGTCGGTGAGCGACTACTCTGAGAGCAGGACAAAATCGTCGGGAACGATTTTGCACAGCACGGAGTGCTGCCCGGAGGGTGACGGGCAGGAAGCCCGGCATACAACTGCCAGGCATCAAACAGTGAAGAAGCCCATCCTGACGGATGGGCTTTTTTGCGTCTGTGTGCACCATGGAAAATGCCGGATGGCGGCCTCGCCTTATCCGGCCTACATGAATCCTTACCAGTCCACATTTCGTCGTGAAACTTTCTCACCTTTAACATGCAAGCTCGACATTGGCGTGATTTCTGGGTATCTTCAGCTATCTGGATGTCTAAACGTTTAAACGTATGTAATGAGGTTATCAGGTTATGCCGATTCGCGTGCTGGACGAGCTACCCGCCGTCAATTTCTTGCGTGAGGAAAACGTCTTTGTCATGACGACTTCCCGCGCTTCAGGTCAGGAAATTCGTCCACTAAAGGTGCTTATCCTCAACCTGATGCCAAAGAAAATCGAAACGGAAAATCAGTTTTTGCGCCTGCTGTCGAACTCTCCACTACAGGTAGATGTTCAGTTACTGCGCATTGATGCCCGTGAGTCGCGTAATACGCCAGCCGAGCATCTGAACAACTTTTACTGTAATTTTGAGGATATCTGCGATCAGAACTTCGATGGGCTGATCGTCACCGGTGCGCCGTTGGGTCTGGTGGAGTTCAATGATGTTGCCTACTGGCCACAGATCAAACAGGTGCTGGAATGGGCGAAAGATCATGTCACCTCAACGCTGTTTGTCTGTTGGGCGGTACAAGCCGCACTCAATATCCTCTACGGTATTCCGAAGCAGACCCGCACCGATAAACTCTCTGGCGTTTATGAGCATCATATCCTTCACCCTCATGCCCTACTGACGCGGGGTTTTGATGATTCATTCCTGGCCCCGCATTCGCGCTATGCTGACTTCCCGGCGGTGCTGATCCGTGATTACACCGATCTTGAGATCCTCGCCGAGACTGAAGATGGTGATGCCTATCTGTTTGCCAGCAAAGATAAACGCATTGCGTTTGTCACCGGCCATCCGGAATATGACGCCAACACGTTGGGCAGCGAATATTTCCGTGATGTGGAAGCCGGGTTAAGCCCCGACGTTCCGTACAACTATTTCCCGAAAAACGATCCCCAAAACAAACCTCGCGCCACCTGGCGAAGCCACGGTAATTTGCTGTTCATCAACTGGCTCAACTATTACGTCTATCAGATCACGCCATATGATCTGCGTCACATGAATCCAACGCTGGATTAATCGTCTGCCGCTGACGATCCTAAAGCGTTTCAGCATATTGAATCAGGCACCTTCGGGTGCCTTTTTTATTTCCGAAATGCACCTCATCTTGTAATTAAACTTTATTTTTATTGTTATCAATAGGTTAATTGATAATTTAATTAAAAATGGAAATTGTTTTTGATTTTGATTTTGAAATGAGTAGTCTTAGTTGTGCTGAACGAAAAGCGCACAACGATCCTTCGTTCGCATTGGGAATGCTGTGTTATCAATGACGAGGAGTTACAGAATGAATCAACAGGCAACGACGACCGATGAGTTGATCTTCACCAAGCCTTATGGTGAGTCAGAGAGGCAGATCCTGACTGCTGAAGCGGTCGAATTTCTCACTGAACTGGTGGCACGCTTTACGGCAAAGCGTAACAAGTTGCTCGCGGCTCGTATTCAGCAGCAACAGGATATCGACAACGGTATATTGCCTGATTTCATTTCGGAAACCGTTTCCATTAGAAATGACAACTGGAAGATTCGCGGTATTCCGGAGGATTTACAGGATCGTCGGGTCGAAATTACCGGGCCGGTTGAGCGCAAGATGGTTATCAATGCGCTGAACGCGAATGTGAAGGTTTTTATGGCCGATTTTGAAGATTCGCTGGCGCCGGAATGGAGCAAAGTGATCGACGGACATATTAACCTGCGCGACGCGGTAAATGGCACCATCAGCTACACCAATGAAGCCGGTAAAATCTACCAATTGAAGCCCGATCCGGCATTACTGATTTGTCGCGTGCGCGGCCTGCACCTGCCGGAAAAACATGTGACCTGGCGCGGTGAAGCGATCCCCGGCAGCTTGTTCGACTTTGCCCTCTATTTCTTCCATAACTACAAAGCGTTGCTGGCCAAAGGCAGCGGTCCCTATTTCTACCTGCCAAAAACGCAGGCGTGGCAGGAAGCGGCCTGGTGGAGTGAAGTCTTCAGCTATACCGAAGATCGTTTCAATCTGTCTCGCGGCACAATTAAAGCCACATTGTTGATTGAAACCCTGCCGGCAGTGTTCCAGATGGATGAGATCCTGCACGCGCTGCGCGATCATATTGTCGGTCTGAACTGCGGTCGCTGGGATTACATTTTCAGCTATATCAAGACGCTGAAGAATCACCCGGATCGCGTTCTGCCGGACCGTCAGGTGGTGACGATGGATAAGCCCTTCCTCAGCGCCTATTCGCGTCTGCTGATTAAAACCTGCCACAAGCGTGGCGCCTTCGCGATGGGCGGTATGGCGGCATTCATCCCGAGCAAAGACGTTGAACGCAACAATCAGGTGCTCAGCAAAGTGAAAGCGGATAAATCGCTGGAAGCCAATAACGGTCACGATGGTACGTGGATTGCGCATCCTGGTCTGGCGGATACCGCGATGGCGGTCTTCAACGAGGTGCTGGGCGAGAACAAAAACCAACTGTTTGTGACCCGTGATGAAGACGCGCCGATTACCGCAGAACAGTTGCTGGCGCCGTGTGAGGGCGAGCGCACCGAAGAGGGGATGCGCGCCAATATTCGCGTTGCGGTGCAGTACATCGAAGCGTGGATTTCCGGCAACGGTTGCGTACCGATTTATGGCCTGATGGAAGATGCGGCGACGGCGGAAATCTCCCGTACGTCAATCTGGCAATGGATCCATCACGAGAAAACTCTGAGCAATGGTAAACCGGTCACTAAGGCGCTGTTCCGCCAGATGTTGGCTGAAGAGATGCGGGTCATCCAGGACGAACTGGGTGAACACCGCTACAGCAGTGGCCGTTTTGATGATGCCGCGCGCCTGATGGAACAAATCACCACCTCTGATGAATTAATCGATTTCCTGACGTTGCCAGGCTACCGCCTGTTGGCTTAATTGCCCAGGCTATTTTGTTCGCCATTTTGGCCCCGGGCTGTGTTCAAAATCCTCATGTCGGTTTTTGTGCGCAGGCCGTGACCAAACTGCCTTCACCGATAACGCCTGGGAAGCCAGGAAGATAATATGGAGCATCTGCACATGAAAACCCGTACCCAACAGATCGAAGCGTTACAGAAAGAATGGACACAACCGCGCTGGGAAGGCATTTGTCGCCCGTACAGCGCGGAGGACGTGGTGAAATTACGCGGCTCGGTTAACCCGGAATGCACGCTGGCACAGCTGGGCGCAGCCAAAATGTGGCGCCTGCTGCACGGTGAATCAAAAAAAGGCTACATCAATAGTCTCGGCGCGCTGACCGGCGGCCAGGCGTTGCAGCAGGCGAAAGCAGGTATCGAGGCGGTGTATCTGTCGGGCTGGCAGGTGGCGGCGGATGCTAACCTGGCATCCAGCATGTACCCGGACCAATCGCTCTACCCTGCAAACTCTGTTCCGGCAGTGGTGGATCGGATCAACAACACCTTCCGTCGTGCGGATCAGATTCAGTGGTCCAGCGGTATTGAACCCAACGATCCGCGCTATGTGGATTACTTTCTGCCGATCGTGGCCGATGCGGAAGCCGGGTTTGGTGGCGTATTGAATGCCTTTGAGCTGATGAAATCGATGATTGAGGCCGGTGCAGCGGCTGTTCACTTCGAAGATCAGCTGGCTTCGGTGAAGAAGTGCGGCCATATGGGCGGCAAAGTGCTGGTGCCGACTCAGGAAGCGATTCAGAAACTGGTGGCTGCGCGTCTGGCGGCTGACGTCATGGGCGTACCGACGCTGGTGATCGCCCGTACCGATGCGGATGCGGCGGATCTGATCACCTCCGACTGCGACCCGTACGACAGCGAATTTATTACCGGTGAGCGTACCAGTGAAGGGTTTTTCCGTACGCATGCCGGCATTGAGCAGGCGATCAGCCGTGGTCTGGCCTATGCCCCGTATGCCGACCTGGTCTGGTGTGAAACGTCCACGCCGGATCTGGAACTGGCGAAGCGCTTTGCCGATGCCATTCACGCCAAATATCCGGGCAAACTGCTGGCCTACAACTGCTCGCCGTCGTTCAACTGGCAGAAGAATCTGGACGACAAGACCATCGCCAGCTTCCAGCAACAGTTGTCTGATATGGGCTACAAGTACCAGTTCATCACCCTGGCGGGTATCCACAGCATGTGGTTCAACATGTTCGACCTCGCGCACTCCTATGCGCAAGGTGAAGGTATGCGCCACTATGTTGAGAAGGTTCAGCAACCAGAATTTGCGGCGGCTAAAGACGGTTATACCTTCGTCTCTCACCAACAGGAAGTGGGCACCGGTTACTTCGATAAAGTCACCACCATTATTCAGGGTGGCGCATCATCGGTGACCGCGCTGACCGGTTCGACCGAAGAATCGCAGTTTTGATTAATGCCCGGTGGCGCTGCGCTTACCGGGCCTACGAAGGGATGTAGGCCGGATAAGCGAATGCGCCATCCGGCATGACGTTGTGCCGGATGGGGAGAAGCGATGACGCGTGGCCTGGAGTTACTGATTGCTCAGACGATTTTGCAAGGCTTCGACGCCCAGTATGGTCGATTTCTGGAAGTGACCTCCGGCGCGCAGCAGCGCTTTGAACAGGCCGACTGGCATGCCGTGCAGCAGGCGATGAAAAGCCGTATTCACCTCTACGATCACCATGTGGGTCTGGTGGTGGAACAACTGCGCTGCATTACTGGCGGCAAAAGTACCGACGCCGCATTTTTGCTGCGTGTAAAAGAGCATTACACCGGGCTCCTGCCGGATTACCCGCGCTTCGAGATTGCGGAGAGTTTTTTTAACTCCGTATATTGTCGGTTATTTGACCACCGCTCGCTCACCCCCGAGCGGCTCTTTATTTTTAGCTCCCAGCCGGAACGCCGTTTTCGGACGATCCCGCGCCCGCTGGCGAAAGATTTCTTCCCCGATCATGGATGGGAACCGCTGCTCACCCGCATTCTCAGCGATCTGCCGCTGCGTCTGCCCTGGCAGAACAAAGGGCGCGATATTCGCTACATCATCATGCATCTGCGCGAAACCTTTGGCGAAGAAACGTTGCAGCACTGTCATCTGCAGGTGGCTAACGAACTGTTTTATCGCAACAAAGCGGCATGGCTGGTTGGTAAACTCATCACGCCGACGGCGACGTTGCCTTTTTTACTGCCGATCCATCGCACCGATGAGGGTGAACTGTTTGTGGATACCTGTCTGACCACCACGGCAGAAGCCAGTATCGTGTTCGGCTTCGCTCGCTCCTATTTTATGGTGTATGCGCCGCTGCCCGCCGCACTGGTGGAATGGCTGCGCGAGATCCTGCCGGGAAAAACCACCGCTGAGTTATACATGGCGATTGGCTGTCAGAAACATGCGAAGACCGAGAGCTATCGCGAGTATCTGTTGTACCTGCGCAACTGCGATGAGCAGTTTATTGAAGCACCGGGCATACGCGGCATGGTGATGCTGGTCTTTACGCTGCCGGGCTTCGACCGGGTATTTAAAATTATCAAAGATAAGTTCGCGCCGCAGAAAGAGATGTCCGCCGCTCACGTTCGCGCCTGCTATCAACTGGTTAAAGAGCACGATCGCGTGGGGCGCATGGCGGATACCCAGGAGTTCGAAAACTTCGTGCTGGATAAACGCCAGATCGATCCAGCGCTGATGGCGCTGTTACTTAAGGAAGTGCCGGAAAAGATTACCGATCTTGGCGAGCAGATTGTCATCCGTCATCTCTATATTGAGCGGCGGATGGTGCCGCTCAATATCTGGCTTGAGCAGGTGGAAGGCCAGCAGTTGCGGGATGCGATAGAGGAGTACGGCAACGCGATCCGCCAGCTTGCCGCCGCCAATATTTTTCCCGGCGACATGCTGTTCAAAAACTTCGGCGTCACCCGTCATGGTCGCGTGGTGTTCTACGATTACGACGAAATCTGCTACATGACGGAAGTGAATTTCCGCCATGTCCCACCGCCACGCTATCCGGAAGATGAGCTGTCGGGTGAGCCGTGGTACAGCGTGTCGCCGGGCGATGTGTTTCCTGAAGAGTTTCGTCACTGGCTGTGCGCCGACCCGCGAATCCGGCCGCTGTTTGAAGAGATGCACGCCGATCTGTTCAGCGCCGACTATTGGCGCGGCCTGCAGACGCGGATTCGCGAAGGGCATGTGGAAGATGTTTACGCCTATCGCCGTCGCCAGCGATTCAGCGTACGGTTTGCCTGATTCCTGTAGGCCGGATAAGGCGCTTACACCGCCATCCGGCAATATGCGCCGATCTGCCTGATGGCGCTACGCTTATCAGGCCTACCATAC
This sequence comes from Citrobacter amalonaticus Y19, assembly GCF_000981805.1. Taxonomy (NCBI): domain Bacteria; kingdom Pseudomonadati; phylum Pseudomonadota; class Gammaproteobacteria; order Enterobacterales; family Enterobacteriaceae; genus Citrobacter; species Citrobacter amalonaticus. The sequence goes on from NZ_CP011132.1 coordinate 4,779,406, forward strand.
TCCAACCGTAGGCCGGATAAGACGTTTACGTCGTCATCCGGCAATATGCGCCGATCTGCCTGATGGCGCTATGCTTATCAGGCCTACCATACTCCAACCGTAGGCCGGATAAGACGTTTACGTCGTCATCCGGCTGGATGCTTGCCTGATGGCGCTACGCTTATCAGGTCTACTGAAAATGCCTCTCAGGGGTATTTTGCTTACCGGATCCCGCCGTATGCCAGCGTCACCTCTTTCGCCGCCTTGATAACCATCGCGCCAAACTCGGTAACGCGGTCGTCGGTGATGCGTGAAATCGGGCCGGAGATGGAGATCGCCGCGAACGGCTCGCGATGCTCGTCATAAATACACGAGGCCACGCAGCGCAGGCCGAGCGCATGCTCCTCATCATCAAAGGAATAGCCGCGCTTGCGCGTCTGGGCGAGGTCGTCCTTCAGATGAACCGGGGAGACCAGCGTCGCGTGGGTGTACGCATGCAGCCCTTTGCGGTGCAGTAATTGAGTCACCTGATCTTCACTCAACTGCGCTAAAAACGCTTTACCTGCGCCCGAGGCGTGCATTGGCAGCTTACCGCCAATCGGTGCAGACATGCGCATCAGTTGGGTGCATTGCACCTGGTCAATGATAATCGCCTGATGGTCACTCTGATCCAGTACCGCCAGGTTCACCGTCTCGCCGGAGTCTTCCATCAGTTTGCGCAGAATCGGATGGACGATTGCCAGCAGATTGCGGCTCTGTAAAAAGCTGCTGCCGACGATGAACGCGTGCGGGCCTATCGCCCAGTGCCCAAGATCGCCCACCTGACGCACAAAGCCCTGCTGTTGCATGGTGCTCAGTAAACGGTGGGTGGTCGAGTTCGGCAAGCCAGCCTGCTGTGCCAGTTCGGTCAACGCCACGCTGCCGTTGGATTCCGCGATCCATTCCAGTAGTTTCAGGCCACGGGTCAGTGACTGAACCTGTCCGGCGGCGGGGACGGTCGTCGCGGCGGGTTTTCTGCCGCGTTTGGCGGGAACGGGTGCAACCATAGCGGACTCCTTTTCTGTATCGTGGAAATCATTTTCGTTTTATTCAATTATAATGCAAGAAGTCTTGTACTGATCGGATGAGTGAAGCTGAACATGTCTCATGTTGCCCGTTGTTTGCTTTTCGGTTACGACGGTTTATGCCAGTATGGCTTGTTGAGCTTTTTTCGGTCTGGTTGAGCGTTGTCGGGAGCAAGTGTGAGCAGCAAAGTTGAACAACTGCGTGCGCAGTTAAATGAACGTATTCTGGTGCTGGACGGCGGCATGGGCACGATGATCCAGAGCTACCGCCTGAGTGAAGAGGATTTCCGTGGTGAACGCTTTGCCGACTGGCCGTGCGACCTGAAAGGCAACAATGACCTGCTGGTGCTGAGTAAGCCAGAGGTGATCGCCGCTATTCACAACGCGTACTTTGACGCGGGCGCGGACATCATTGAAACCAACACCTTCAACTCCACTCCTATCGCGATGGCGGATTACCAGATGGAATCCCTGTCGGCGGAGATCAACTTTGCCGCCGCGAAACTGGCGCGCGCTTGCGCCGATGAGTGGACCGCTCGTACCCCGGAAAAACCGCGCTATGTGGCGGGTGTTCTCGGCCCAACCAACCGCACCGCGTCGATCTCGCCGGATGTGAATGACCCGGCATTTCGTAATATCACTTTTGACCAGTTGGTGTCCGCTTATCGCGAATCCACCAAAGCGCTGGTGGAAGGCGGCAGTGACCTGATTCTAATTGAAACCGTCTTTGATACGCTGAACGCGAAAGCCGCGATTTTTGCCGTTAAAGAAGAGCTGGAAGCGCTGGGCGTCGACCTGCCGATCATGATTTCCGGCACCATCACCGATGCTTCAGGCCGGACGCTTTCCGGTCAGACAACGGAGGCGTTTTATAACTCCCTGCGCCATGCCGAACCTCTTACCTTCGGTCTCAACTGTGCGCTGGGACCGGATGAACTGCGCCAGTATGTGCAGGAGCTTTCACGCATTGCTGAATGCTACGTGACGGCGCACCCGAACGCCGGGTTGCCCAACGCTTTCGGTGAATACGATCTGGATGCCGATACGATGGCGGGTCAGATCCGCGAGTGGGCCGAAGCAGGATTCCTGAACATCGTCGGCGGCTGCTGCGGCACCACGCCGGAACACATTGCGGCGATGAGCCGCGCCGTCGAGGGATTGGCGCCGCGTCAGTTGCCGGAGATCCCCGTTGCCTGCCGCCTGTCCGGTCTCGAGCCGCTGAATATTGGCGATGACAGCCTGTTTGTGAACGTCGGTGAACGTACCAACGTCACCGGTTCCGCTAAATTTAAGCGCCTGATCAAAGAAGAAAAATACAACGAAGCGCTGGATGTTGCCCGTCAGCAGGTAGAAAGCGGTGCGCAGATTATCGATATCAATATGGATGAGGGGATGCTCGACGCCGAAGCGGCGATGGTGCGCTTCCTCAACCTGATCGCCGGTGAGCCGGACATTGCTCGTGTGCCGATCATGATTGACTCCTCAAAATGGGAAGTCATCGAGAAAGGGCTGAAGTGTATTCAGGGGAAAGGCATCGTTAACTCCATCTCCATGAAAGAGGGGGTTGAGATCTTCACCCACCACGCGAAGCTGCTGCGTCGCTACGGTGCGGCGGTGGTGGTGATGGCTTTTGATGAACAGGGCCAGGCGGATACCCGCGCGCGTAAAATCGAGATTTGCCGCCGGGCGTACAAGATCCTCACCGAAGAGGTGGGTTTCCCGCCGGAAGACATTATTTTCGACCCGAATATTTTCGCGGTAGCGACCGGGATTGAAGAGCACAACAACTACGCGCAGGACTTTATCGGCGCGTGTGAAGACATCAAACGCGAGCTGCCGCATGCGCTGATCTCCGGCGGCGTGTCCAACGTGTCGTTCTCGTTTCGCGGTAACGATCCGGTGCGCGAAGCCATTCACGCGGTGTTCCTCTACTACGCCATCCGCAACGGTATGGACATGGGGATTGTGAACGCCGGACAACTGGCGATTTACGACGATTTGCCTGCTGACCTGCGCGACGCGGTCGAGGACGTGATCCTCAACCGTCGTGATGACGGCACTGAGCGACTGCTGGAACTGGCGGAGAAATACCGTGGCAGCAAGAGCGATGAGACGGCCAACGCCCAGCTGGCGGAATGGCGCACCTGGGAAGTTAAAAAACGCCTCGAATACTCGCTGGTTAAAGGCATCACCGAATTTATCGAGCAGGACACCGAAGAGGCGCGTCAGCAGGCCGCCCGTCCGATTGAAGTGATTGAAGGGCCGCTGATGGACGGTATGAACGTCGTCGGCGACCTGTTCGGCGAGGGTAAGATGTTCCTGCCGCAGGTGGTGAAATCCGCCCGCGTCATGAAACAGGCGGTGGCGTATCTCGAACCGTTTATCGAAGCCAGCAAAGAGAAAGGCTCCAGCAACGGCAAGATGGTGATCGCCACCGTGAAAGGCGACGTTCACGATATCGGCAAGAACATTGTTGGCGTGGTCCTGCAATGTAACAACTACGAAATTGTCGATCTTGGCGTGATGGTGCCGGCAGAGAAGATCCTCAGAACCGCGAAAGAGGTGAATGCGGATCTGATCGGCCTCTCCGGGCTGATTACCCCGTCGCTGGACGAAATGGTCAACGTGGCGAAAGAGATGGAGCGTCAGGGATTCACTATTCCGCTGCTGATTGGCGGGGCGACGACCTCGAAAGCGCATACGGCGGTGAAAATCGAGCAGAACTACAGTGGTCCCACGGTTTATGTGCAGAACGCCTCGCGCACCGTCGGCGTGGTCGCCGCGCTGCTTTCCGATACCCAGCGCGATGACTTTGTCGCCCGTACCCGCAAAGAGTATGAAACTGTGCGCATCCAGCATGGGCGTAAGAAACCCCGCACGCCGCCGGTGACACTGGCGGCAGCGCGTGAAAACGATCTGGCGTTCGACTGGGAAAACTACACCCCGCCGGTGGCGCATCGTCTGGGCGTGCAGGAGGTCGAAGCCAGCATCGAAACGCTGCGTAACTACATCGACTGGACCCCGTTCTTTATGACCTGGTCGCTGGCCGGGAAATATCCACGCATTCTGGAAGATGAGGTGGTAGGCGTTGAGGCGAAGCGCCTGTTTAACGATGCCAACGACATGCTGGATAAACTGAGCGCGGAAAAGTCGCTGAATCCGCGCGGCGTGGTGGGGCTGTTTCCGGCAAACCGCGTGGGCGATGATATCGAAATCTATCGCGATGAAACGCGTACTCACGTGCTGACAGTCAGTCATCATCTGCGTCAGCAGACTGAAAAAGTCGGTTTTGCCAACTACTGCCTGTCTGACTTCGTGGCGCCGAAGCTGTCCGGCAAAGCGGACTACATCGGTGCCTTTGCGGTAACCGGAGGTCTGGAGGAGGATGCGCTGGCAGAGGCGTTTGAAGCCCAGCACGATGATTACAACAAGATCATGGTGAAAGCGCTTGCTGACCGTCTGGCGGAAGCCTTCGCGGAATACCTGCATGAGCGCGTGCGTAAGGTCTACTGGGGCTATGCGGCCAACGAGAACCTCAGTAATGAGGAGTTGATTCGCGAAAACTACCAGGGGATTCGTCCTGCGCCGGGGTATCCGGCTTGTCCGGAGCACACTGAGAAAGGCACCATCTGGCAGTTGCTGGATGTGGAAAAACATACCGGTATGAAGCTCACTGAATCCTTCGCCATGTGGCCTGGCGCATCGGTCTCTGGCTGGTACTTCAGCCATCCGGACAGCAAGTACTACGCGGTCGCGCAGATTCAGCGCGATCAGGTGGAGGACTATGCTTTCCGTAAAGGGATGAGCGTCTCTGAAGTTGAACGCTGGCTGGCCCCTAACCTGGGCTATGACGCCGACTAATCGGTCCGGGAGTCTCCCGCCAGCTTCAGCCCGTCGGCGGCGCTGGTGGGAAACGTAATGGCAGCGGAGGCCATGTAACATGTTTAGCCAGCTCAAAGCCCGCAATAAAATTCTCTTATTCTGGGGACTGATGGATCTGCTGGCGCTGGGCGTCTATTTCTGGCAGTCCTCGCTTCAGGGTAACGTTCCCTTTTATTCGGATGTGGTCAATTTCACTCGCACCTTTTCCGCTTATGGGGCGAGTGAAGGACCCGGCGCGGCGATCCAGATCGTCTTCCTCGTAGGCCTGTTGATGAAGATTTCGCTCATCTACACCGCCTATCTGTTTCTGTTTAAAGATAAATTGAATTATATCCTGCTGGGCATTCAGGAGGTTTTACGCTTTGCGTCACTGACCTGCTCGGTCTCACTGTTTCCGCTGTTTTTCTCGCTCATCGGGAGCCATTCGGCAGCGCTGGCGCTGTCCGGATTTCTGTTATCCGAATGCGCCAAAGTGGGGTCGCTATGGTGGTATCACTCGCGTTCGGCATGACGTGAGCGGGGAAATCCCGACAGGATGTCACGAAACTGTCATCTTTCCTTACAACTAACAGGGTGCTCGCCGGGCACCCTGTCTCTTTCTTGCGTTTAAACCCTTATACTGGAAGAAGGCTCATGAGCGTTGCTTGACGGATGGCGACGTATACGCCTTATCCGGCCTACCGGGCTTATTTGTAGGCCTGATAAGCGCAGCGTCATCAGGCATGATGCTGGCGCCATGAGTCCCGGAAACCTATAACAATAAGGAGTACCTGATTCCGTGTTAACTCTGCTTCACCTGCTTTCTGCTGTCGCCCTGCTGGTCTGGGGTACCCATATTGTGCGTACTGGCGTCATGCGGGTGTTCGGCGCTCGCTTACGTACCGTTCTGAGCCGTAGCGTTGAAAAGAAACCGCTCGCTTTCTGCGCGGGGATTGGCGTGACTGCGCTGGTGCAAAGCAGTAACGCCACCACCATGCTGGTGACCTCGTTTGTCGCTCAGGATCTTGTCGCGCTGACGCCTGCGCTGGTGATTGTGCTTGGCGCTGACGTGGGGACTGCGCTGATGGCGCGTATCCTCACCTTCGATTTATCATGGCTGTCGCCGCTGTTGATCTTTATCGGCGTGATCTTCTTCCTCGGACGTAAACAGTCACGCGCCGGACAACTGGGGCGCGTGGGGATCGGCCTTGGCCTGATCCTGCTGGCGCTGGAGCTGATTGTCCAGGCCGTCACGCCCATGACGCAGGCCAACGGCGTACAGGTGATTTTCGCCTCGCTGACCGGCGATATCATGCTGGATGCGTTAATTGGCGCGATGTTCGCGATCATCAGTTACTCCAGCCTGGCGGCGGTATTGTTGACCGCCACCCTGACGGCGGCGGGGATCATCTCCTTCCCGGTGGCGCTGTGTCTGGTGATTGGTGCCAACCTTGGCTCCGGCCTGCTGGCGATGCTCAACAACAGCGCGGCCAATGCCGCTGCCCGCCGCGTGGCGCTCGGCAGTCTGCTGTTTAAGCTGGTGGGCAGCCTGATTATTCTGCCGTTTGTTCATCCACTGGCGAATCTGATGGATCAACTGCCGCTGCCGAAAGCAGAGCTGGTTATCTATTTCCACGTCTTCTACAACCTGGTGCGCTGCCTGGCGATGATTCCTTTTGCCGAGCCGATGGCGCGCTTTTGTAAGCGCATCATCCGCGACGAACCGGAACTGGATGCACACCTCAAACCGAAGCACCTGGACGTCAGCGCGCTGGATACGCCGACCCTTGCGCTGGCCAATGCCGCCCGTGAAGCGCTGCGCATCGGCGATGCGATGGAACAGATGATGGAAGGGCTGAAAAGGGTGATGCACGGCGAGCCGCGCGAAGAGAAAGAACTGCGCAAAATGGCGGATGACATTAACGTACTCTACACCGCCATTAAGCTCTACCTGGCGCGGATGCCGAAAGAGGAACTGGCGGAGGAGGAGTCGCGCCGCTGGGCGGAGATCATCGAGATGTCGCTCAACCTTGAACAGGCGTCGGATATTGTGGAGCGCATGGGCAGTGAAATTGCCGACAAGTCGCTGGCGGCGCGTCGGGCGTTTTCGATTGAGGGCTTAAAAGAGCTGGATGCGCTCTATGACCAACTGCTCAGCAATCTGCAACTGGCGATGTCGGTGTTCTTCTCCGGCGACGTGACCAGCGCCCGCCGGTTGCGTCGTAGCAAACATCGTTTCCGGATCCTGAACCGTCGTTACTCGCATGCCCACGTAGACCGTCTGCATCAGCAGAACGTACAAAGCATCGAGACCAGTTCCCTGCACCTGGGGTTACTGGGCGATATGCAGCGTCTGAACTCGCTGTTCTGTTCTGTGGCTTACAGCGTGCTGGAACAGCCGGACGAAGACGACGAGCGGGATGATTATTAACCGGCGGTAATGCCGAATGGTGTGGCGATTACCCGGCCTACAATGAGCACAATCTGTAGGCCGGATAAGGCGTTTACGCCGCCATCCGGCAACGTCGATTAAAAGCAGTGACCAGCCTCAACGGCAACCGCGTCTTCACCTGCGTTAAAAATATACGTGGTGTTCGGGCCACCAAGCACCGCCTGGCCTTTGCTCACGTTAATCCAGTTCCCTTCCGGCAAACCGATCACCGTCAGTTCTGGCGCGACAACCAGTAGTTCGCGAATACGCTGTTCACGCGTTTCGCCCTTATGACCTTCCGGCAGCGCGTTGGTGAAATGTGGGTTAATCTGTAGCGGGAACAGGCCCAGTGCATCGAAACCTTGCGGATCGACAATCGGCATGTCGTTGGTGGTGCGGATGGTCTGGCAGGCGAGGTTCGCACCTGCGCTCCAGCCGATGTACAGCGCACCGCGTTTAACCACGTCAACAATTGGCGCCAGCAACCCGCGTTCGCGGCTCTCTTTCAGCAACTGGAAAGTATTCCCTCCGCCGACGATCACCACTTCCGCATTTTCAATCGCCGCCAGCGGATCGGCTACGTTGTGAATGCCCACCACCCTGACGCCCATCGGGGCGAAGATCGCTGCCGTTTTTTCCGTGTACTCATCCCAGGTCTGGGTCACGCCTGCGAAGGGAATAAACACCGCCGAGCGGCGACCATTCAACTGTTCCGCAATCAGCGGCAGCGCGTGTTCCATCCAGCCTTTGCCTGGCAGCGTCGAGTTACTCAATAAAAGCAGTTCCATCATTTCTCCGTGAAATCAGAAAATTACAAACCGCGATAATGTACCACTGACAGTGTAGCGTCTTACTGACATGGCTCACGATGTTGGCTGGGGAGAGTGGACAAAACAACGTGAGATAAGAAAGAGCCGTGAGGAGAGAAATCAATGGCTGGATGAATAGAAAAGTGGCTCGAATTATTCTGTATAGGCCTCCAGAATATTGTTAAATTGACAGAGTAACGAAACCGCCTGGTCATTTTTTCGATAGCGAGTATGAGAATGCCTGTATCGGTGGTTATAATTGCAGGAATATCGAGCCTGCAGCGGTAGTTGCTAAGTGGCAAACGGTTTTAAATTGTTCTCGTGAAAGACTTTATAACCGAGTTATTTAAGGTAAATTTAATTTAAGAATGCGTTTTTACAAGGAATTTGATATGAGTAAAAATAAAAAGCCTCAACGTCCCGTCTCGTTTAACGTTAATTCTTTATCAAATAATGTGTTTCGTTATAGTTGGTACGAGAATGACAGTCCGTCTACTCCTGCAGGAGAGCCATTGCCGCATAAGGGAAAGGAGACTCAGATTATGAATTCTTTTGCACCGCCAACAAGACCAGGAAAAGGTGGAGACAATGGATCAGGTAACTCTGGAAAGTAACTGGGAAGGCTTGCTTTTCGATATCCGCCGTTCCGTCCGCTACCATAACAGACGTAGAGCTTTTTATGACAGATTAGATCAGTTCACAAATGTTATTTCACTGATTTTTGGTTCAACGGCTATTTATAGCGTTCTTGGGGAACATAATAAGATGTGGGCTGTTCTCAGTGGCGCAGTTGTGAGTGTTTTTGCGGCTATTAATCTTGTTATTGGTTCATCACAGCGCTCACGTAACCATTTTGATTTATCCAAAAGTTTTGTCGATCTTGAATCTAAAATGATTAAAGAATCCGAGCCCACTGAACAACTTTTGCGTGAAGCAACCTCCTTGCGTCTCTCGATTGAGAAAGATGAACCCCCAGTGCTTCGCGTTTTGGATAGCATTTGCTACAACGAACAGTTGTTGGCGATGGATTATCCTGTAAACCAAATGATTAAAATCAGTTTCTGTCAAAATCTGTTTGCTCAGTTTTTTGACTGGCGAGCCAGTACGCTACGGAAAATGCCAACATAAGCTAAGCGTATGTCTGGGTTGCACTATTCATGTCCGTTGTGTGTATGCTGCGTAACTGCAAAATAGTAAAGAGCGCCCATTGGCGCTCTTTTTACCCCTTCTTACCCGGCCCGGGCAAATTCAGCGGCTTCAACGATCAGCGCGTCATCCGGGCGCACGCCGGTGTACATCGCGAACTGTTCGACAGCCTGCAACGCAATCACTTCTGCGCCGCTGATGGTCTTTTTACCCAGCTTTTGCGCCAGCTTAATCATCGGGGTTTCCGGCGGCAGGGCGACGACATCGAACACCACGCTGGCGTTGGCGACCATGGGTTCACTGTACGCCAGTTCATCGCTCTCTTTGCCACCGGCCATGCCGACGGGCGTGACGTTGACCAGAATGTCACAGGCAATACCTTCCGGCAGCGGCTGCCACTGAAAACCATACTGTTTTGCCAGCGCCGGACCGCTGTCCCGGTTGCGAGCGGCGATGATTACATCGCGAAAACCGGCGTCGCGAAAGGCGGCAATTACCGCTTTGCCCATCCCGCCGCTGCCGCGAATCATCACCCGCGCAGCGGTGTCGAGCTGGTGGCTGGCAATCAGGCTTTTGACCGCGATGTAGTCGGTGTTGTAGCCCGTCAGCCTGCCGTCGTCATTGACGATGGTATTGACGGAATCAATCACTTTCGCCGACGGATCGACGGCGTCAAGAAACGGCATGCAGCTCTCTTTGAACGGCATCGAGACCGCGCAGCCACGAATGCCTAACGCGCGAACCCCTTTCACCGCCGCTTCAATGTCCTGGGTGGTGAACGCCTTGTAGATGAAATTTAAACCCAGCTTTTCATAGAGATAATTATGAAAGCGGGTCCCAAAGTTGCCGGGCCGACCGGCAAGCGACATGCACAACTGGGTGTCGCGGTTAATCATGTTAAATCTCCTCGGCATGCGACAGTAAATACTGTTCGGCTTCCTTAGACCAAATCCCGTGATGGCGTTCCAGAATAGCGCACAGTGCGGGGTCGTCAATCTGGTTGAGGGCGGTTAACGGTAACGCTTTCCCGGTATAGACCAGCTTTTTACCGCCGCCCACTTTCGGCAGCTCCAGCGTGGTCTCCCCTGCGGCATTCAGCCCAAGAATGTGTGTCACCACTTTGGCCGCCTGCACTTTTTTCTCTTCAATCAGCTTGACCGCCGCGCGCATGTCGTCAGTATTCCCGCCCGAGGTGCCTACATAGTGGGTGAAGGCGTAATGTACGTCGTAGAAGTTGATCGGGGCGCTGAACTGCTTATCCTGCGGGCCGGCAAAGAAGTTCATGCAGCCGTCGGGGGCGAGCAGGGAAGAGGCCAGGGTAACCAGTTGTTCATTCGGCACGAAGACAAAAATATCATCAAAACCGTGACCACCACTCAGCGTCATCAGCGTGTCGTACGCCGCATCCTGCGCGTGCAGATAGTGGATCAGCGTCTGCGGCTCAGAAGGATAATGTTTACGGGCATAGCTCAGCTTGTCGTGGTTGGTATCGGTGACCACCAGTAGCGCCGGATTGACGGGACCATGCAGCGCGTAGTCGATCGCCAGCAGCCCCATCGGTCCCGTTCCGCCGAGGATCAGCGTGCGACCCTGCGGGCGAATCCCCATGTTGTGGTTATAGGTGCCTTCCTGCAGGTGATAGTTAGCGTTGAATGCGCCGATCACGCAGGAGAGCGGTTCGACCAACGATCCTTCAAAGTAGGTCTCGCCTTCGTAAGCCAGCAGACAGTCCTGCTCCATCACCACATTGGGGATCACGACGTGCGTGGCTTCGCCGCCCACCCACGGGAAGGAGTAGCCGGGGCAATCCGGGCGATCCGCCAGTTGCAGGTTCGCCTGAATCACATAGCGCTGGCCGGGCTGAAACTTGTGCTGCCACTTTTTCCCCACGGCAATAATATCGCCGCAGAACTCGTGGCCGATGATGATCGGGTGGGTCGCCACATCGTCTGGCACCTTTTTATGACTCTCACCCTGATTGGCCTCTTTCCAGGAAGAGAGGCACAGGCTGTCGGTGACCACCGTTGCCAGAATTTCATCGTCCTGCATCTCGGGAAGTTCAAACGTTTCCAGGCGCAGATCGCGTTTGCCATAAAGGCGCAGAGCTGTCGTTAACATATATACCACCTCATGTTGAGCGAGAGCCCCGGCTTATCACCGGGGCGAAAAAATCAGGACAGGAAGCCCAGTGCGTTACCGATAATCCCCAGACCAAACAGGGCGAAAATCAGCCATACTGGGTTAATTTTTTTGTTGAGCAAACGCACCATCAGCATCGTCAGGCCCAGCGCCAGCAGGCCGGGGCAGAGCTGGTCGAGGATATTTTGTACGGTCATCGTGACGGTGCCGCCGTCTGCGCCAGGGGTTTGCGATACCACCAGTGGCACGTTGATGCTGGTCCACTTGGTGACCAGTACCCCCATCACGAACAGGCCGAGAATCGATGCGCCTTCGGTCAGTTTTTGCAGCAGGTTACCGCCCATGTCGCTGACGATGTTGACCCCTTTGTTGAAGCCAATCTGCAAGCCGTACCACTTCATCGCCAGACGAACCGCGTTGAAAATAAAGAAGAACAGCAGCGGACCGAGCACATTGCCGGACAACGCCAGCGACGCGCCGAGCGCAGCGGTGATCGGTCGCAATGTGCCCCAGACCAGCGGGTCGCCAACGCCCGCCAGTGGGCCCATCAGGCCCACTTTGATGCCGTTGATGGCGCCATCGTCAATTTCCGCCCCATTTGCACGCGCCTCTTCCATGGCGGCGGTTACGCCAATCACCGGGCCGCACACTGCGGGCGTGGTGTTGAAGAACACCAGATGACGCTTGAGTGCCGCCACCTGATCTTCTTTCAGCGGGTACAGGCGCTTGATGGCGGGGATCATGTCGTAGCAAAAGCCCAGCCCATGAATACGTTCAAAGTTGAAAGACGCCTGCTGCAGGTTGGAGCGAACAAACATGCTAAACAGGTCAGATTTGGTCAGTTTTTTCTGTTCCATGATGGGCTCCGTTAGTCATCAAGCTGGTCAAGGGCGGTGGAGGCGGTGGCCTGCGCCTGCGGTTCGGCTTTACGCCACTGCGGATTCAACTGGATGTAGACCAGCGCAATAATCGCGCCGACGCCACCAAAGGCCAGCAGGCTCAGGTCGAGGTAACCACCGGCGATAAAACCGAGGAAGAAGAAAGGCATCAGGTACTTCACGCCCATCATGCGCAGCACCATGGCGTAACCAACCACCACGATAAAGCCACCGGCAATTTGCAGGCCGCGAGTGACAAATTCCGGGATGGCGTTCAGCATGTTGCTGACCATATCGGCACTGACAAACAGCGAGACAATCAACGCCGGGATGGCGACGCGTAGCGCCTGTACGCCCAGCGCGGAGACGTGGAGGATGTCGATAGTGCGAAAACGTGCGTCTTCTGCGGCCTTATCCGCCGCATGCTGGAACACCACGGTGATAGTACGGGCGAAGACGGTCAGGACCTGGCCTGCCGCCGCCACTGGCAGCGCGATAGCAATACCGGTCGCGATGCTCTGCTGGCCGACGATAACCAGAATGGCGGAGATAATACTGGCGAGCGCGGAGTCCGGAGACTGCGCGGCACCGACGTTCATCCAGCCAAGCGCGATCAACTCCAGCGTCCCGCCGAGCATCACCCCGGTTTTTAAATCACCGAGGATCAGGCCGATAACCGTACAGGCAATGAGCGGGCGGTGGGTCTGAAATTCATCCAGCACGCTGCCCATCCCGGCAATACAGGAAAATATAAATATGGCGATAATTTGTAGGGTACTGATTTCCATAATGGGTCACCTTAAAGTGTGAACATCCCTGCCTGTTAAAGCATACGTACACAGGCGCTTTTATTTATTCAGCGAACGACTGTTCTTTTATTTTTTCGAGAATATTAATAGATGGATCGGAGGCGACCACGCGCAAATCCAGGGTGACGCCAAATTTATCCAGTTCGCGAAACGCATTAATATCATCGTCATCTAAGGACACGGCTTTGGTTAATTGTTTTTTACCCGGTCGCCAGGCCATGCCGCCAATATTTAAGGTGGCAATTTTCACGCCTTGTTTGACCATCGCCAACGCATCCTGTGGGCGGGTAAATAAATAAAATACCGTTTCGTCCTGGTACTGCGGATTATGATAAACCGCGACGGCTTTTTCGATATTCACCACATTGACCTTCATCCCCGGCGGGGCGGCCTGACGTAATAATGTCCGGCGCACTTCATCGTGATAAACCTCGTCATTACAGATAATAATCCGCTGGGCATTCGCCACCTTCGACCAGACGGTGGTGACCTGACCGTGGATCAGGCGGTCATCAATACGGGCAAGGGTAATATTCATCAGAAATCCTCTTCGGTCGTTTCCAGATGCTGCCAGACCACGCAGGTTTGTTGTGCAATGGTCGTCAGGTGTTCGCACAGTTCATCCACATTCATACTGCTCTGGTTATCCACCAGTTCCAGCGCCAGCGGCAGGGAAAGTCCGCTAATCACCCGAATGTTCGGATTGCGCATCGCAAGCGTTGCCGCGGCGTTCCACGGACTGCCGCACTGCAGGTCAACGGCTATCAGCCATTCACTATCAGTGTGAGTACTCACCAACTTTTCCAGCTTGCTAATGATGTCGTTGGCGTTCTCGCCGGGGACAAAGGCCACCGCTTCAACGTTGGCGTCACCGTAAACCATCTGCACCGATTCCAGCATGGCGCAGGCCAGTTTGCCGTGAGCACAGAAGATTGCATTAACCATAACGCCTCCTTAGCCGCGCGTTTTTCCGCCCGCAATGTTAGTGGTTACTCCGGTAATGTAGCTGGCGCGTTCGGACAGGAGATAACAAACGAAATCAGCAACTTCGGTCAGACGTCCTGAGCGACCAATGGGGATGGCGTTCTTGCTATAGCCTTCGCGCAGCTGATCAACGGTGATATTGCGGGTCCATGCCAGCGCCTCTTCATATTCCGGCGTGCGCAGTCCGGTTTTTTCCAGAATCCCGGGAGCAATACCGACCACGCGAATGCCGTGTTTGCCCAGCTCTTTTGACCAGGAACGGGTGAAGCTATTCAGTGCCGCTTTCGTTGCGGCATAGCAACTCTGGCCTTCTGACCCTTCCAGCCCGCTTTCAGAAGAGACGTTGACGATGACGCCGTTACGTTGTTTCACCATCTGGCGCGCCGCCGCTTGTGACATTAAGAACACGCCTTTCTGGTTGATATTGACCATTTTTTCAAACGCGGCTTCGTTTAATTCATATTTTCCCGCCGGGGCTTTTTCATCAACCAGCAGGCGAGGAAAGTTAACGCCGGCGTTATTGACCAGACCGTCAATTCGGCCGAAGCGCTGGATAATTTCATCCACGGTGTGATTAACCTCTGTGGCGCTGGAAATATCCGTCGGCCAGAAGTGATAACCATTATTGCCTTCATGTTTTGCTTCACCGCCGTGAATATCCGCCATCTGGACATTCGCGCCTTGTGCTAATAATTCTTCGACAATCGCTAAGCCAATTCCGGATGCGCCGCCGGTAACAATAATGACTTTATCCTGTAGATTTAACCACGTTTGCATAATTAACTCCCAGTTTCAGAGAAGGGGATCCTGCATAAAATAAATTACGTCAGGATCAAGATGAATATATTTACTTCAACAACAATTCAGCGGTATGGCTGTTAGTGACTAAACCATTAATATATTTTCCACGTAATGCGCCGAGAATACCGCTTAGCTTTGCTTCACCCATTGCGATGCCGATGGAATAACGCGCCTGCTTTAATTTGTTGGTTTCGATGGAGAGCGTTTTTTCGCTCATATTGGTTTCCACCGTCACGCCGTTGATATCGTAAAAGCGCGAACAAATGTCTCCGGCAACCTGGCGGGCGTGCAGGTCGTCACTCTCTTCGCTGCCGTAAAAGGCATGCCAGTTTGCGCCGTCGCGAATCGCCGGAGAGCCGATCCCCACCAGTGCGACATCCAGATTCTCCCAGTAGGCAGAAATCGACTTAAAGTGCTGGGACTGCATAATGCCGTTACGAATTAATGGGTTTTCCAGCAGCGCCGGAAAATCGGCCAGGTGTGACTCTCCTTTCAGCTTTGCCGCCGCGCCGTAGGTCAGCGTATTGACGTGATAGCGGCTTTCAAGCTTGCCGGACGGCCCGCCGATGATCGGCACACAAATCAACTGACGTGACTGGCTGGCTGGCGACAACCCTTCGACCAGCGCACAAACCGCGCGTCCCCAGGAAAAACCGATGATGTCGCCGGGTTCCAGCAAACGTTCCAGCAACTGCGCGCCATGCACGCCCATCATCGCAAGTTGTTCCTCTTCCTGCTCGCTGTCGCAGGTGATCACCACCGCCTCTTTAAGACCGAATCGTTGTTTGAGTTGCTGTTCCAGCCACAGGTTTTCGTTGTAGTCGTAGTTGATGGCAATGGTGACGATACCCTGTTCGCGACCGCGTTTGAGCAGGCGACTGATAGTAGTGCGATAAATCCCCAGTTCACGGGCGATCTGTGCTTGCGTCATATCCTGTTCGTAATAGAGCTGCGCTATTTTTACGATCAGGCGAATGTCATCACTGTTTTCCGTCGCCATCTGTAGACTCCTGCACATTTGTGCAAATCACGAACTTGCCTTCCTGATCTGATATAACCTCATAAAAGCGGGAGTTCAAAGCGATTTTCTCTTCTTTCCGCGCCCTGAACTGGCGGTTTGTGTTGCACATATGATGCGCGGGTCGATCGTTGTTGGCACAGATGTGCACACAATCCTAATGTCTTGATTCTGCTGATTTTCATTCAACAAAATTGCAGACAAAGATCGGCGACACTTTTGTGTCGAAAGGTGTGGCGGATCACAAATAGCGCAGAGGCCATTGTGCACGATTATTTTTTATCGCCAGCAAGGTAGGGTATATTTCGCATTCAAAGGAGAAATTATGCTGCCCGACTCATCATCCATACGACTCAACAAATACATCAGTGAAAGCGGAATCTGCTCGCGTCGCGAAGCGGATCGCTTCATCGAGCAAGGAAACGTTTTCATCAATGGCAAGCGCGCTACCATTGGCGACCAGGTGATGCCTGGTGACGTCGTGAAGGTGAATGGTCGGCTGATTGAGCCGCGTGAAGCGGAAGATTTGGTCTTTATCGCGCTGAACAAGCCGGTGGGGATCGTGAGCACCACCGAAGACAGCGAACGTGACAACATTGTTGATTTCGTTAACCACAGCAAGCGCGTGTTTCCGATTGGCCGTCTGGATAAAGACTCCCAGGGACTGATCTTTCTGACCAACCATGGCGATCTGGTAAATAAGATCCTGCGGGCCGGTAACGATCACGAAAAAGAGTATCTGGTCACGGTCGACAAACCGGTTACGGATGAATTTATTCGTGGGATGAGTGCGGGCGTGCCGATTCTGGGCACCGTCACCAAAAAATGTAAGGTGAAGAAAGAGGCGCCGTTTGTCTTTCGCATTACCCTGGTTCAGGGGCTGAACCGTCAGATCCGGCGCATGTGCGAACATTTCGGTTATGAAGTGATGAAGCTTGAACGTACGCGCATCATGAACGTTGGCCTCTCCGGCCTGCCGCTGGGTGAATGGCGTGACCTGACGGATGATGAGCTGATTACGCTGTTTAAGCTTATCGAAAATTCCTCTTCGGAAGCGAAACCGAAGGCGAAAGCAAAGCCGAAAACGGCGGGAATCAAGCGCCCGGTGGTGAAAATCGAAAAGGCGGCGGAGAAAGAAAAATCACGCCCGGCGGCAAACGGTAAACGCTTTACCTCGCCGGGGCGTAAGAAGAAAGGGCGTTAACGTCTGCCGCGCGTTGGCGTATTTGCGGACCAGGAAAAAGAGGCTTCCGCATCCGGTTTATAAGCCTGTTTTTTCTTCAACTGACGGGCTTTTTTTGCCTCGGCCTCACGCAAGACCATCAGCTTGTCAATGTACTCTTTCTTCACGTTGTTGGTCTCAGCGTTGGTCAACTGACGACCATGCGCGATACGGGCGCGATCAAGCAGCGTTTTTAGTTCGCGCTGTTCGCGCTCGGTCATCTCTTTTTGGGTAATGCGGGGGAGTGCCATACGGGTGCCCTCTGTCTGCCAGGTGATTTCAGTGTACGGCAATACGCCACGGGCGGATAGCGTTCAGTCAGCAATACGCAGTTTTCCTGCGAAATCCTGTTGTGTATAACCCGTTGTTTTAAATCCCTTATCCGTAATGATGTGATCAATCTCTTTGAGCGTGGCGATACACATCACGCCGTCCTGACCAAATTTAGTGTGGTCGGCGAGAATCACGGATTTTTTACTCATCGCAATCATCGCTTTGGCAACGTACGCCTCATCAAAGCTCTTCACGAGTATGCCATGCTGTGGCGAAATGCCGCCCGCACCAATAAAACAGATATCGGCGTGAATCGCATTAATCTGCTGGCATACCGAGACGCCCAGATTGGCGCGGAAATGGTAATCGTATTCGCCGCCTAAGACATAGACACGCGCCTGGAGATTATGCTCTTTTATTTTATCGGCAATGAGTGCGGAATTGGTAATAACGGAAAATGCGAGAGGGGGTAAGTGTTCGGCAAGAATAAGATTCGTGGTACATGAATCAATAAACAGCGTATCGTGCTCGCTGACCATTCCCGCAGCGACTTTGCCAATCGCCATTTTTTCTTCGCGATGCGCATCGATTCTTGCGCCAAATGCGTCTTCCTGGACAACCTGTTTTTTGACGGCGCCACCGTGAATTTTGGTGATCTGACCTTCAGACTCCAGTAAAGAGAGATCGCGGCGAATAGTTTCTGAGGTCACATTTAACGTTTCTGATAATTTAATAACGGTCACTTCACCGAATTTGTTTAATTCATCAAGAATATGTTTTCTTCTTTTAATCGGGTTCATTATTTTCCGCCTGGGTCGAGCTTTGCCGCATGGTAACTGGATGCGCAGAGCAACGCAACCACTCCAGCGCGCAGACGATGCCCTCATCATCATTCGTGGTTGTCACATAGCGGGCCTGACGTTTCACGCTGTCTGGCGCGTTGCCCATCGCGATGCCGAACCCGGCAACGGCAAACATACTGATGTCGTTCTGCTGATCGCCAATGGCGGCAATCTCAGCGGTTGGTCGATTTAATTGCCGGGCGATCTCATTTATCGCATAGCCTTTATTAATCTCGCCACGCTGAATATCAATATAATTCCCGCCAGTGATTGTCGCTTTATAGTCAGCAGGCAACAGGCTGTTTATTTCCCTGCACAGAGAGTCGATCCTTGCGTGTTCTGCCACCAGCGTGATTTTAAATATATCGCGACGATTAAAGATATTCCCTGGTGCGGCGTTAATAAGCGGTAACTCAAATAAGCTGGCCTCATACGATGTCCACGGAGCAATAAGGCTGTCGTAACGGTGATAAATCGCCTGTGCGGTGAAAAAATGGTGAGGATAGCGGGACAGCGAAATATGCCGATCAATCTCTCTGAGATCCATTCGGGTGAGTGCGGCAGAATGCAAAATGCGCTGTTGCGTCATTTCAAGGATTTGTCCGCCGTTGAAGCCAGCACACCAGCCAAACAGCGTCTCAACCTGCTGCTGTTGTAACAGGCGCGCCATTGAGGAGACCGGTCTGGCGGAACAGGCGGCCAGCAGACCGCCGCGCTGGCGAAATTCAACCAGCGCCTGATGTGTGCGTGGACTGATAGTCTTCTGCGACGTCAGTAATGTTCCATCCAGATCGGTAACCAGTAGCATTATTGTTCTCTGTCGTTATGCATGCGCGATAAACGGTGTCACGGCCTCTTTGGCGGCATTGCAGACCATATTGTCGATTGCCGTGCCGACGACCAGAATATTGACCCCGGTGTCCTTAAACGCTTTGGCATTGGCGAGGTTAATACCGCCTTCTGCCAGCGTCGGGACGTCCACCGCGCTAACCAGCGCCCGAAGACGGTCTTTAATCATCTGCGGGATATCGCCTGCCGCCACGCCTTCATAGCTCATCCCGGTCATCAGGCCGATCATATCGACCCCAATCTCCTGCATGCGCTTCGCCACGCTGGCGACCTCTTCCGGGGTGCGTGCCGGAATGCCGAAGGTATGCAGATCATCGGGATGGCCAATGTAGGCATCAACGGTCAGGCCATATTCATGGGCGAGGTTGACGATGTCCTGTAGGTCGTCCCAGTCAGATTTGTGAGTGTGTAAACCGTCGGCCCCGGCGCGGGCAATCTCCAGAATCTCCGTTTCACTGAGCGGCACGGGCAGCGTTTCGGTAAACCCACCCGCAATCCCCACAGTGATGAAGATGTCGTCCGGTACCACATTACGCACACCGTGTACCGCTTCAGCCATCTGACCGTTGGTGATTTCGTGGCGGATTTGCTCCGCCGCGTGCATGTTGCTCACCCCCTTGTGTCCGCGAGCCAGCGCCAGCGCAGGATGGTTCGGCTCGAGCAGTTTCACGCCAGCTTCACACACCGCTTTTGCCAGGCGCGCATCGTCGCCGGTGATCCCTGTGCTGAGGATGGTTTGCCCGCCGTGCAGCGCGATGGCATCCTTCACTTTCTGTAACGCTTTGGCGCGTTTTTTATTCATATCGCCTTTAAACATGGTGTACCTCTGGTGTTGGTGCATTTATTAACGGGCAGACGCTACAGATTCACTCTGTACGACAGCCTTAAAACGGTTCGCAATAATTGTGGTAATGCAGGTCATAATCATGACGATGGCCATCACGATCGCCATTTGCAGCGCATTGCTGGATAAGAACGGCGAGGCGAAAGCCGGAACGTAGGCCACCCCTTTGACGTTAAAGAAGCCGAGCATCATGCCGCCCATCCCCGCCCAGAAAATGGCGGAGCCAAAGACGATTTTGTTGGCGAACATGAAGGGGTAGGCGGATTCCACGAAGGTCCCGAAGCCCAGGTTGATAAGCAGGCCCGG
Organism: Citrobacter amalonaticus Y19; assembly: GCF_000981805.1. NCBI lineage: Bacteria > Pseudomonadati > Pseudomonadota > Gammaproteobacteria > Enterobacterales > Enterobacteriaceae > Citrobacter > Citrobacter amalonaticus. The sequence continues at coordinate 4,799,661 of NZ_CP011132.1, forward strand.
TGTGGCAACGGCCGCTTCGCTTTTTTCGCGTGGCGCGATGACGTTCGCCAGGTTGATGCCGGCTGCGACCATGACCAGACCGACCATGTCCACGGCGCCGAGGAAACTGACGCCCGATTTTTCCATCTCCAGCAGCACCAGCGGCAGGATGACCGCGTGATAGACGCCGCCCAGAATGGCTGGCCAGATAACCAAACCGGCCAGCAGCCCGGCAAGAATCGGACTGAATGCCAGCGTGCTTTCGATAGCCAGTTTGATGTAGTTACCTGCGGAGAGCGCCAGTGGGCTCAGCAGATAGTGCATGATCAAGCCGGCAGCCAGACCCGAAATCCCGCCAGCGACGATGTTGACGGTGGTCATCGGGAAGCGCCAGTTCAGGCACAGTTCAAACAACCAGCGCACAAAAATCCCGGCCATCACACCGCCGATAATCCCGCCGATCAGGCCGCCTTCAACGGAAAGCACCCCGGCGACGACCCCGGCCACAATCGAAACTTCATCGAGTTCGGAAATCTGTTTTGCCGCCAGCACGGCAACCAGCACCGGAAGCCCTTTCAGCAGGATTTCAAAGATATCGTTGAGTTTTTCCAGCCCGGGAATGTGGCTCAGGGCGAGTACGATCGCCATTGCGATAAAGCCCGGCAGCGCTGGGATCATGATGCTGCGGATGTTAAAGCGCTTGAGCAGACTTTTTCCGGAACCGCCCTGTGAAGGCGACGCGCTGCCCAACTGGGGTTTGTACTTGATACCCCAGTGTTTACACAGTGAGGCCACGAAGGAGACTGCGCGGGTGCGGCTGGTGGTGCCGGTTGTACCTGAAGTCGCAACCACATTGGCACCTTTTGCGGCGACCAGCGCCATCGAGGTGCCGCCGGTGCCGACGATAGGGGTTTTCATCTCCACGGCGGCATCAAAAACGGCCTGGTTTGCTTTTACCGGATCGGCGCTCATCACCACGATCCCGTCGATCTCACCGCTACGGATCATCCCGGCTATCTGACGATCGCTCTCGACGACGGAGGCATTCACCTCGGCGAGTTTTCCCTGAAAGATGCGTTGTGGTTTTGTGTTGTTTTCTGCGGTTAAGGCATAGACGGATGCGGGAGTGTCAGGTTTAGCGACATCCATCGAGGCGTCTGCCGCGATGAACTGCACGGCGGCGACTGTAACACCCGCGGCTTCGCACTGCTGATAAATCTCCTGGAGTAACTTCTCTGGCTCGGCGCCACCCAGGTTGTAGAGGTTGCCTCCACTGCTTCCAATAATCGCAATTTTTTTCATAGCGGCCTCAAAGGTAGGGTAAGGGGTTATCTGTGTTGTAGTGGAATCATATTCCCAATCAAAACAAAATAAAGCAACATCTAGAGATCGTGGAAAACTGTCGATAAAATACGATCGCTTATTTAACTAATTGAATATAATCAATAAAATATTATTTTTGTTTTGTGTTGATATTTGTTGTTTTGTGATGTGGTTCAAACAAGAGGGAAGAAGAGGAACAGGGGGAATCCCCCTGTTCTGAGGAGATCAGTTTTCTTTGACCAGTTTACGCGGCTCATTATCAATCGGCTTACCGGACCAGTAGCCAGCCAGCAGGGAACCGGAAAGGTTGTGCCAGACGGAGAACAGCGCGCCAGGCAGTGCGGCGAGCGGTCCGAAGTAGATTTTACCCAGCGCGGCGGCGAGACCTGAGTTTTGCATTCCCACTTCGATTGCCAGTGTGCGGCAGGTTGACTCGTCAAAACCAAACAGACGCCCGCCCCAGTAACCGCCGAGCAGGCCGATGGTGTTGTGCAGGATAACGGCGATAATCACCACAAAGCCGACGGACGCGATATGCGCGGCGGAACCCGCGACCACTGCGCTGATAATCGCCAGAATGCAGACCATCGAAAACGCGGGCAGGTAAGGCTCGACCGCCTTCACCACGCGCGGGAACAGGTGGTGGATCACCAGGCCCAGAGCAATCGGGATCACTACAATCTGCAGAATACTGAGCAGCATGCCCATCACATCAACCTGAATATGCGCATCGACATACAGACGCGTCAGCAGCGGCGTGGCAACCACACCCACCAGCGTGGAAACGGATGAGATCGTCACCGAGAGCGCCACATCCCCTTTCGCCAGATAGATCATGACGTTAGATGCCGTGCCGCTGGCCACGCTGCCCACCAACACCATTCCGGCGGAGAGTTCCGGCGGCATGTTAAACGCCAGCGCCAGTATCCATGCCGCCAGCGGCATGACCAGATAGTGCAGGAAGATCCCCGCCGCAACCGGCGCGGGGCGCGAAAGCACGCGTTTGAAATCATCCACCTTCAGGTGGACGCCCATGCCGAACATAATCAGCATCAGCAGTGTCGTTACCCACGGGCCGACAGGGATGAAGGTGGATGGCGTGTAATAGGCAATAACCGAGAGCAGCAGCGCCCATAACGGGAACAGCCTGGTGAGAGTGGCGAGCATGTTGTTTTCCTTGCACGTATGTTGTGTTTGCTTGTTATAAACCGGTCAGGATCGAGCCAAACCATAGTTAGGTTTTATATTGTGAAGGTATATTATTCAAACAAATTATACACTTTATCCTTCAAGCTGCCTCAGCGTTGGCTGTCTTCGTTCACCCCTGTCACTTACTTATGTAAGCTCCAGGGGATTCTCTCAGTTGCCGCCTTGATGCAACTCGAATGATTTTGTGTATATGTTCAAGTTCTGACTTTGAGATTTTCCCAACTCAGGCCGAATCGTGCCAGATACTTACGCAGACGGTCGGCATCGTTGGGATTGGCTTTCTTTTGTCGGGAGACGGCGAAGAGTTCACGTCCGGCTTCGGACAACGATGCGCTGCGGCGACAGACGTCGAGCACGGTTTCCAGCTGGCGGCGATCAAAGAGGTCGAGTTCCATCTCCAGTTCCGGTTGTGACGACGCGTCCCCCCAGCTTTCCTGCAACAGCGCAATCTCTTCTTCGACGAGGGCAAGCGTAATACGCCCTTTCTCGGCCAGCGTCGCCATTCGCGCGACGGAGGAGCTCAGCTCGCGGAAATTGCCGCGCCACTGCGCCTGCGGCGAACAGGCAAACGCCAGATAGCGTTCGCGCGCCTCTTTATCAAAGCGGATCTGACTCTGTCGACTGCGGGAGAAACGTTGCAACTCATACTCCACGTTAGGAGCGATATCTTCACGTCGCTGCGCAAGGCCGGGCAGGGGAAAGCGCCACATGTTAATTCGTGCGTAGAGATCTTCACGAAAACGTCCTTCGGCGACCCACTGCGGCATATCGCGATGGGTTCCGGCAATCAACTGGAAGTCGCTGTGCACCTCTTTATCGGAGCCAAACGGGAAGAAGGTTTTCTCCTCGATCGCTTTCAGCAGCATGGCCTGTTCATCCAGCCCCAGTTCAGCGATCTCATCCAGAAACAGCACGCCGCCATCGGCTTCGCGCAACAGCCCGGTTCGCGACGACAGTGCGCCCGTAAAAGCACCTTTCACATGACCAAACAGTGTCGACATGGCGTTATCACCGCGCAGCGTCGCGCAGTTCACTGCCACCAGTTTTCCACCCACCAGATGTCGCGACTGGCGAAGCTGAAAAATCCGTGTGGTGAGGAAGGATTTCCCCGCGCCAGTAGGGCCGGTGAGCAGGATAGGATCGCCAGAGCGCAAGGCAACGCGCTCAATGCGGTCAATCAGTTTGTTGAACGTCGCATTGCGCGTCTCGATACCGGCTTTGAGGAAGGAGACCGACTGCTGCTGCTCACGCTGAAAGCGACTGGTGAGCGTGGCATAGCGGCTTAAATCGAGATCGATAACCGAACAACTGCCAGCGGCAACGTCCTCTTGCGGCGCACCCTTCGGCGCGGGACAGGTTTGCAGCAGGCTGGCGGGCAGATAACGGGCTTCCGTCAGCAGGAACCAGCAAATTTGCGCCACGTGGGTGCCGGTGGTGATGTGTACCAGATACTCTTCGTTCTCGGTATCAAAAGTGTAGTGAGTAGCAAAGTCGAGGAACGCGGCATAGACCTCTTCGAAATCCCACGGATCGGCAATGGTAATCGCATGCGGGCGGACCTGGGTATGCGGGGAGAGCAGGTTGATATCCTCTGCCAACTGCTGGCACATCCCGGTGTCGTGTGGCTGGTGGATAAGCTCCAGCCGATCAACCGGGAAATCTGGCTGTTGACACAGTCCGACGGTAGGTCGCCATTTCTTGAGGCGGTTTGCCCGCTTACCGCGTTTGTCCAGCACCGTGCCCAGTACGCCAATCACCACCCGCCGTTTTTTCATGTTTTATCCAAAAAGATAAATATCGATATTGAAAGATAAAAAATAAGGAAGGCATCTGCAATCACCATTATTAGCGATAAAAATTAATTCCTTATTAATCAGTTAACTAAAAAATAATTTCATCTTTTTTCCGTTCTGGCACGCTTCTGGCAATAACTCTCTCGTCAATACGTTGAAAGCGCAGGGGGTTAAACCCCGCCGGCACGTCAGGAACGGCAGCGGCTGTTTTCCGGAGGTGTTCCGTCAACCAATGACACCTGAACAATGGGTTCGATTCCCGATTCATTCTCCCAATGAAACTGGTTGTTAATCATAGAAATAAAACGGGCACTGCGCAGTCAGCAGGCCCCAGAACAGGTCGCCGGTTTTGATGCCGCGCCGCAGGCAAAAGGGAATTCCCCTGCAGCTTCGCCTCCGCACCCGCACCTGACTTTGATAAGGAAAAGCGAAAAATGATGAAGAAAATCACTATCCGCAAAGGACAATTAGGTCTGTTAGCGAAAAACGGCGACTACTATCAGGTTCTGGAGGCGGGAGAACACCGTCTGCCATGGTTCAATACGCCAGAGGTGCTGGTGGTTAATCTGGATGGCAGCGAAGTGCCGGAAGCGTTGGCGAATTATTTACGCCGCTTTCAGCCGGACTGGGTGACGCGTTACGGTCTGGCCGTTGATCTGAGCGACAGCGAAGCGGGCGCGTTGTACATGAACGAGGTGTTGCAGGAGATCCTGCCGCCGTCAACGCGCCGTTTGTACTGGCGAGCCGATGAGGCGTTGAAACTGGTACGTATGGATACGCGTCAGGTTCAGGTGCCCGCAGAGGTCATGAATGCGGTTCTGCAACCGCGACGTAACGGTGCGGTAAAAGGTCGAGAAGCGATGCTCACCGTGCAAGTTCCGGCCTGGCATGCGGGGGTGCTGAAAATTGACGGTGAGACGCAGGCGCTGTTACCGCCGGGTCTGACGGCGTACTGGAAAGTGAATCATCTGGTTGACGCTGAAGTGGTGGATACCCGTTTGCAGGTACTGGAAGTGGGTGGTCAGGAAATTTTGACCAAAGATAAGGTCAACCTGCGCCTGAATCTGGCGGCAAACTGGCGTTACCGCGACGTGCTGCAGGCTTTTGCGCAGCTCACTAAACCGCTCGATCATCTGTACCGCGAACTGCAGTTTGCACTGCGTGAAGCCGTCGGGACGCGTACGCTGGATGAGTTGCTGGAAGATAAGCAGGTCATTGACGATGTGGTCAGCGCGCAGGTGAAAGACCGTATGGCGCCCTATGGCATCGATGTGGCCTCGCTGGGCGTGAAGGACATCGTGTTGCCGGGGGACATGAAAACGATTCTGTCTCGTCTGGTTGAAGCGGAAAAATCGGCGCAGGCCAACGTAATCCGCCGTCGTGAAGAAACGGCAGCGACGCGCTCGCTGTTGAATACGGCGAAAGTGATGGAAAACAACCCGGTGGCGCTGCGCTTAAAAGAGCTGGAAACCCTCGAAAGAGTGGCGGAGCGTATCGATAAAATCTCGGTATTCGGTGGCCTGGACCAGGTTCTGCATGGCTTAGTGAACATTAAAGGATGAGAAACATGGCGCATAACGACTATGAGCTATTGGCGTCGCAAAACGCGGCGCCGGTGAAAATGTGGACGCACGGCGTCCCGGTGGAGCCCGAGGCGCGCCAGCAACTGCTGAATACGGCGAAGATGCCGTTCATTTTTAAACACCTGGCGGTGATGCCGGATGTGCATCTGGGGAAAGGGTCAACCATCGGCAGCGTGATCCCAACCAAAGGGGCGATCATTCCGGCGGCGGTGGGGGTGGATATCGGCTGTGGGATGATTGCGGTGCAGACCTCGCTGCTGGCCGGCGATCTGCCGGATAACCTCAGCGGGTTGCGAAGCGCGATTGAGCAGGCCGTTCCACACGGGCGTACCAATACCCGTTCCCGTCGCGATAAAGGGGCGTGGGACACGCCGCCAGAGGAGGTGAGTACTCACTGGGGGACGCTGGCGCCGCGTTTTAAGCGCTTGACTGATAAATATCCTTCGCTGCTGAAAACCAATAATCATCAGCATCTGGGAACGCTGGGAACCGGTAATCACTTCATTGAGGTTTGTCTGGATGAGCAGCAGCGCGTCTGGGTGATGTTGCACAGCGGCTCGCGTGGCGTGGGGAATGCCATCGGCAACGTCTTTATCACGCTGGCGCAGCAGGATATGCAGCAGCATATCGCGAATCTCCCTGACCGAAACCTGGCGTATTTCCAGGAAGGGAGCCAGCACTACAACGACTACATCGACGCGGTGGAATGGGCGCAGGATTTTGCCCGGCAAAACCGGGAGGTGATGATGTCCCGCGTGCTGGCCGCGCTGTCGCGCATCGTGAGTAAACCGTTTATCACGCAGCAGGAAGCGGTGAATTGCCACCATAACTACGTGCAAAAAGAGCGTCACTTTGGTGAAGAAGTACTGGTAACGCGTAAAGGTGCTGTTTCCGCGCAGAAGGGCCAGATGGGGATTATTCCGGGGTCGATGGGGGCGAAAAGCTTCATCGTACGCGGGCTGGGGAATGAAGAGAGCTTCTGTTCCTGCAGCCATGGGGCGGGCAGAACCATGAGCCGAACGGCGGCCAAAAAACGCTTTACCGTAGAGGATCAGATCCGCGCGACGGCCCACGTTGAATGCCGTAAAGACAGCGAAGTGATCGATGAAATTCCAATGGCCTACAAAGACATTGATGCCGTGATGGCGGCGCAGTCTTCGCTGGTGGAGATCGTGCATACGCTGCGGCAGGTGGTGTGTGTAAAAGGATAAAAGAAGATGACGAAAAATGCAGTGAGTGTCGCGATGCGCGAACGGGTCAGGCGGCAACTCAAAGACGTGGAAACGCGCTACGGCGTCAGGGTGCTGTATGCCTGCGAATCGGGGAGTCGCGGCTGGGGATTTGCCTCACCGGATAGCGATTACGATGTGCGGTTTTTGTATGTTCATCCGCCACAGTGGTATCTGCGGGTCGACGCACCGCGGGACGTGATCGAACTGCCGATAGACGATGAACTGGACGTGTGCGGCTGGGAGTGGCGTAAAGCGCTGGGACTGCTGAAGGGCGCTAACCCGACGCTAATCGAGTGGCTGGATTCCCCGGTGGTTTATCAGCAGGATGATGCCACGGTCAGCGCACTTAAAACGATGATACCGCAATGGTTTTCTCCGCTTCGCGCCCGCTGGCACTATTACTCGATGGCGCGAAAAAACTTTCGCGGCTATTTGCAGGGAGAAGACGTGCGGCTGAAAAAATACTTCTACGTCCTGCGTCCACTGCTGGCGGTGCGTTGGGTCGAAGCAGGTAAAGGCGTTCCGCCCATGCGCTTTGCCGAACTGCTGGCGGGAAGCGAGCTGGATGCGCCGTTACGTCAGGAGATAGACGAACTGCTGGCGCGTAAACAGCGTGCGGGAGAGGCGGAGTATGGTCCGCGCCGTCCGTTGCTGCATGCGTTTATCCACACTGAACTGGCACGAGGCGAAATCTCGCCCACGTTGCCGGATAGTCGTGAAGGTGACGTGAAGGCACTGGATAGGCTGCTTTATGAGACGGTGATGGTATGACAACGTTGCCCGATGGCGCTGCGCTTATCGGGCCTACGTGGGCTAAATTTGTAGGCCGGATAAGGCGCGGAGCGCCGCTATCCGGCATTGACGCTATATTACTCAAATAAATTCTGGTGCAGTTTTTGCACCACTTGCTCGGCTTCGGTGCCAGGCACCAGGAAACAGAGGTTATGGCTGGAGGCACCATAGCAAATCATACGGATATTGAACGGTTCCAGCACGCCGAACACCTCTTTGCCGACGCCGCAGGCTTTCGACAGATCGTTACCAATCAGCGCGACCAGCGCGAGACCCTCTTCAACCTCCACCCGACACAAGGCAGACAGTTCCATCAGCAGCGACTGCGTCAGCAGCGTATCGCCGGTGGAGGTGGAGCCGGTGGTATCCAGCGTCAGCGCCACGCTCACTTCGGAGGTGGTGATCAGATCGACCGAGATATTGTGGCGCGCCAGGATACCGAACACTTCGGCCAGGAAGCCACGGGAGTGCAGCATATTCAGGCTGTGCAGTGTTAACAGGGTTTGTTTACGACGCAGTGCCAGCGCGCGGAACAGCGGGGGATTCTGGGTTTTGTTGCAGACCAGCGTACCGCCCGCTTTCGGATCTTTACTGGAGCCAACGAAGACCGGAATATCGCTGCGCACGGCGGGCAACAGGGTGGCCGGGTGCAGCACTTTCGCACCAAAGGTGGCCATTTCCGCCGCCTCTTCAAAGGCGATTTCATCAATGCGCTGCGCCGCAGGCACCACGCGCGGATCGGTGGTGTAGATACCCGGAACGTCCGTCCAGATATCGACGCGCGCGGCATGGAGCGCTTCGGCCAACAGGGCCGCCGTGTAGTCGCTGCCGCCGCGTCCGAGGGTGGTTGTGCGCCCTTTGCCTTCACTGCCGATGAAGCCCTGAGTGATCACCAACCCTTCGTTCAGACGTGGGGTCAGTTGCAGCGTGGCCAGTTCTGCCAGCGCCGCGACGTCAGGTTCGGCACGACCAAAGCGATCGTTGGTACGCATCACTTTACGCACATCGAACCACTGCGCCTGAACGTGACGCTCGCGCAGGATTTCAACAAACAACAGGGTGGACATCAGTTCGCCGTGGCTGACCAGTTCATCCGTCAGCGCGGTGGAGGTGGCGAGTGAGGCCGCTTCCGCCAGCGTGGTGATATTTTCCAGCAGACGTTCGATCTCTTCACGAATAACGTTTGGATAACGCAGACGTTCCAGGATATCGAACTGAATTTTGCGGATGGCGTCGAGTTTCTCAAAGCGTTCGGTGGGTTCCAGACCTTCAGCCAGTGCAACCAGCAGATTGGTGATGCCTGCGGAAGCGGAGAGCACCACTAAGCGCACGTTGGCATCGGAAAGCACCACGTCGGCGCTGCGGTTCATGGCATCAAAATCGGCGACGCTGGTACCGCCAAATTTGGAAACAACGATTTCTGTCATAACAACCTCGTGTCAGGGAGTGAGAAAGCGACCTGGGCACAAAGGCAGAACAGAAACCGGTGCAGGCGCAAATACCGTATTACATTTCGTCCTTCAGTCTGCCTCTTCGTTGGCTGCACCTGGGATATTCGGCCCATCCCTGGGCCTTACCCCTACGGGGCCGCAGTAAACTGCGTTCAAATCTGTTCCTGACAGATTTGTCACCACAGTCACTTACTTCTGTAAGCTCCTGTGGATTCACAGGTTTGCCGCCTTGAAGCATACTGAATGACGTTATGTATATAAATAAAAGGCATGGCCTGGACTGTCAACGCCGGGATTATGCGGATTTTTCATGCTGGCAAGTGGCTGAGTAACCGTACTTATAACAACCCTGTTTTTTCACGGCATTTGACCGTGACCAGGCAACGGCACTAAAACAATCACACTTTTCTGTGACTGGCGTTACAATCGATCCCAGTCACAATTCTCAAATCAGAAGAGTATTGCTAATGAAAAACATCAATCCAACGCAGACCTCTGCCTGGCAGGCACTACAAAAACACTTTGACGACATGAAGGACGTTACCATCGCGGATCTGTTCGCGAAGGATAGCGACCGCTTCAGCAAATTCTCCGCCACGTTTGACGATCTGATGCTGGTGGATTACTCCAAAAACCGCATCACCGAAGAGACGCTGGCGAAATTGCAGGATCTGGCGAAAGAGACCGATCTGGCGGGTGCTATCAAGTCCATGTTCTCCGGCGAGAAAATCAACCGTACTGAAGATCGTGCCGTGCTGCACGTGGCGCTGCGTAACCGTAGCAATACCCCGATTATCGTTGACGGCAAAGATGTGATGCCGGAAGTCAACGCGGTGCTGGAGAAGATGAAATCCTTCTCTGAAGCCATTATTTCCGGTCAGTGGAAGGGGTATACCGGTAAAGCGATCACCGACGTGGTTAACATCGGTATCGGCGGCTCCGACCTCGGCCCGTTCATGGTGACCGAAGCGCTGCGTCCGTACAAAAACCACCTGAATATGCACTTCGTGTCTAACGTCGACGGTACCCATATCGCCGAAGTGCTGAAGAAAGTGAACCCGGAAACCACGCTGTTCCTGGTCGCCTCCAAAACCTTCACCACCCAGGAAACCATGACCAACGCCCACAGCGCGCGTGACTGGTTCCTGAAAACCGCCGGTGATGAAAAACATGTGGCGAAACACTTCGCCGCGCTGTCGACTAATGCCAAAGCGGTCGGTGAATTCGGTATCGATACCGCCAATATGTTCGAGTTCTGGGACTGGGTGGGCGGTCGTTACTCGTTGTGGTCCGCGATTGGTCTGTCGATCATCCTGTCCGTCGGTTACGACAACTTTGTGCAGCTGCTGTCCGGCGCGCATGCGATGGATAAGCACTTCTCGACCACGCCTCTGGAGAACAACCTGCCGGTGCTGCTGGCGTTGATTGGTATCTGGTACAACAATTTCTTTGGTGCCGAGACCGAAGCGATCCTGCCGTACGACCAGTATATGCACCGTTTCGCGGCTTACTTCCAGCAGGGCAACATGGAGTCCAACGGGAAATACGTTGACCGTAACGGCAACCCGGTGGATTACCAGACGGGTCCGATCATCTGGGGTGAGCCGGGAACCAACGGTCAGCACGCGTTCTATCAGCTGATTCACCAGGGAACCAAAATGGTGCCTTGTGATTTCATCGCCCCGGCGATTACCCATAACCCGCTGTCCGATCACCATCCGAAGCTGCTGTCTAACTTCTTCGCCCAGACGGAAGCGCTGGCGTTCGGGAAATCGCGTGAAGTGGTTGAGCAGGAATACCGTGACCAGGGTAAAGATCCGGCCACGCTGGACCACGTGGTGCCGTTCAAAGTGTTCGAAGGCAACCGCCCGACCAACTCCATCCTGCTGCGTGAAATCACCCCGTTCAGCCTGGGTGCGCTGATCGCGCTCTATGAGCACAAAATCTTTACTCAGGGCATCATCCTGAACATCTTCACCTTCGACCAGTGGGGCGTTGAGCTGGGTAAACAGCTGGCGAACCGCATTCTGCCGGAGCTGAAAGATGATAACGCGATTGAAAGCCACGACAGCTCGACTAACGGATTGATTAATCGTTATAAAAACTGGCGTTAATCTGGCGCAGTGCCGGATGGCGACGCTAATGCGTCTTATCCGGCCTACTTTCTACCGTAGGCCTGATAAGCGAAGCGCCATCAGGCATTGAAGTGCCGATGGCGTATCCGGCCCGGTCCATACCGTAGGCCTGATAAGCGAAGCGCCATCAGGCATTAAAGTGCCGATAGTGTATCCGGCCCGATCCATACCGTAGGCCTGATAAGCGAAGCGCCATCAGGCATTGAAGTGCCGATGATGTATCCGACCCGGTCCATACCGTAGGCCTGATAAGCGTAGCGTCATCAGGAAAATTAATAATGAAATGAGCCGATATTATTATCGGCTTTTTTTATAAGATAATTCCGGTTGTCCGTGTTGTTTCCCACAATTCTATATTGAGCATAATCCTAAAATAATAAATAACCGCAAAATAACTCCGTGTTATTTTAGGATAATACGGATCCTTTAGCTAAATATATTTAATGTTAACATGTTGTTTTTAATGGTTATTATTATTTTTATAAAAATGAATTGTTCAGCAAAAGTCCAATTATCCTAAAACCCTCTTGCTATTTCCCCCTGCCGTAATTCGCATGCTTTAGTTGTGTATACTCGATCCCGCCCGAAACGCTTTTGGGTAAATCTCCATTCATTCAATGAAGGGAAATTGTTATGAAAAAAGTTCTGTATGGCATTTTTGCCATATCTGCGCTTGCGGCGAGTTCTGTCTATGCAGCCCCCGTTCAGGTGGGTGAAGCGGCAGGGTCGGCAGCAACGTCGGTGTCGGCGGGTAGCTCCTCCGCATCCAGCGTGAGCACCGTAAGTTCGGCGGTGGGTGTCGCTCTCGCGGCAACCGGCGGCGGTGATGGTTCCAATACCGGGACCACCACCACAACCACCACCAGTACCCAGTAAGATCGGTACATTTAATCCTAACCACACTTCGGTGTGGTTATTTTGCCCCTCTGGAGAAGAGTCGTGAAGCGACCTGCACTCATACTACTTTGCCTGCTGTTACAGGCATGCTCAGCCACCACAAAGCAACTGGGCAACTCACTGTGGGACAGTCTGTTTGGCACGCCCGGCGTACAGCTAACGGATGATGACATTCAAAACATGCCCTACGCCAGCCAGTACATGCAGCTTAACGGCGGGCCGCAGCTGTTTGTGGTGCTCGCTTTCGCAGAGAACGGGCAGCAGAAATGGGTGACGCAGGATCAGGCCACTCTCGTGACTCAGCACGGTCGTCTGGTGAAGACGCTGCTTGGCGGCGACAACCTTATCGACGTGAATAACCTCGCGAATGACCCGCTGAATAAACCGAATCAGATAGTCGACGGCGCCACCTGGACCCGCACGATGGGCTGGACCGAATACCAGCAGGTGCGCTATGCCACCGCGCGTTCGGTCTTTAGATGGGATGGCAACGACACGGTAAACGTCGGCAGCGAAAAGACCCCGGTTCGCGTGCTGGATGAAGCCGTCACGACCGATCAAGCACGCTGGCATAACCGTTACTGGGTTGATGACGAAGGGCAAATCCGCCAGTCGGAGCAGTATTTGGGCGCGAACTATTTCCCGGTGAAAACCACGCTGATTAAGGCGGCAAAATCATGATGAAACGGACTATTGCGGCGCTGATCTTCAGTTTGAGCGCGTCATCTGTTTTTGCTGCGGGAACCGTTAAGGTCTTTAGCACCGGTAGCGCGGAACCGAAAACGCTTACCGGCGCTGAACATCTTATCGACCTGGTGGGACAACCCAGGCTGGCGAACAGCTGGTGGCCAGGCGCGGTGATCGCGGAAGAGAACGCGACCGTGACAGCGCAGAGTCAGCAGCAGGCGTTGCTGGGGCGTCTGGCGACGTTAAGCGGCGAAGAGAGCGCAGAGGATGCCGCCGCCATTAACGCGCTGCGCCAGCAGATTCAGGCGCTGAAGGTGACCGGTCGACAGTCGGTAAACCTCGATCCGGACATAGTGCGGGTCAGCGAGCGCGGCAATCCGCCATTGCAGGGCAACTACACGCTGTGGGTGGGCGAGCAGCCGACTGAGGTCATGCTCTTTGGTCTGATAAGCCGTCCCGGAAAGCAGCCGTTTATGCCGGGACGCGACGTCGTCAGCTATCTCGAGGGACAAGAGCGGCTCAGCGGCGCCGATCGCAGCTATGCATGGGTGGTTTATCCCGATGGACGAACGCAGAAAGTGCCGGTTGCGTACTGGAATAAGCGTCACGTTGAGCCGATGCCCGGCAGCATCATTTTTGTCGGGCTGGATGATTCGCTCTGGAGCCGCGAACCGGACGCGCTGAACGCCGATATTCTTCACACCCTGACGCAGCGGATACCCGAATAATGAAAAAAACACATCTGCTTAGCTTACTGGCGCTGGGCATCAGCGCCGCCTGCCATGCCGAAACGTATCCGTCGCCGATTGGGCCCTCCCAGTCGGATTTTGGCGGCGTGGGATTATTACAGACCCCAACCGCGCGCATGGCGCGTGAAGGGGAATTGAGTCTTAACTATCGCGATAACGATCAGTACCGTTACTACTCCGCGTCCGTGCAGCTTTTCCCCTGGCTGGAAACCACGCTGCGCTACACCGACGTGCGGACCAAAAAGTACAGCAGCGTCGAGTCGTTCTCCGGCGATCAGACCTACAAAGATAAGGCGTTCGATCTGAAGTTGCGGCTGTGGGAAGAGAGTTACTGGACGCCGCAGGTGTCGGTCGGCGCGCGGGATATCGGCGGGACCGGCCTGTTCGATGCGGAATACCTCGTGGCGAATAAAGCCTGGGGACCGTTTGATTTCTCGCTTGGCCTCGGCTGGGGGTATCTGGGAACCAGCGGTAACGTTAGCAATCCGCTCTGTTCGTACAGCGATAAATATTGCTACCGTGATAACAGTTATAAACAGGCTGGCTCCATTGACGGCAGTCAGATGTTCCACGGTCCGGCGTCGCTGTTTGGCGGTGTTGAGTACCAGACGCCGTGGCAACCGCTGCGACTGAAGCTGGAATATGAGGGCAACAACTACCAGCAGGATTTTGCGGGCAAGCTGGAACAGAAAAGCAAGTTTAACGTCGGCGCCATTTACCGCGTCACCGATTGGGCCGACGTTAACCTCAGCTACGAACGCGGCAATACCTTTATGTTTGGGGTGACGCTGCGAACCAACTTCAACGACTTACGACCGTCGTATAACGATAACGCGCGGCCGAAATACCAGCCGCAGCCGCAGGACTCGATCCTGCAACACTCGGTGGTGGCAAACCAACTGACGCTGCTGAAATACAACGCCGGACTGGCTGACCCGCAGATTCAGGTGAAGGGCGACACGCTGTATGTGACCGGCGAGCAGGTGAAATACCGCGACTCACGTGAAGGGATCGAACGGGCAAATCGGATCGTCATGAACGATCTCCCGGAGGGGATCCGCACGATCCGCGTGACGGAAAACCGCCTCAACCTGCCGCAGGTGACCACTGAAACGGACGTCAGCAGCCTGAAACGCCATCTGGAAGGCGAACCGCTGGGGCAGGAAACGCCGCTGGCGCAAAAACGCCTTGAGCCGATAGTGCCGGAAAGTACCGAACAGGGCTGGTATATCGACAAATCGCGCTTCGATTTCCATCTCGATCCGGTGCTGAACCAGTCCGTGGGCGGGCCGGAAAACTTCTACATGTACCAGTTGGGCGTAATGGCGACGGCGGATCTGTGGGTCACCGACCACCTGCTGACCACCGGCAGCCTGTTTGGCAACCTCGCCAATAACTACGATAAATTTAACTACACCAACCCGCCGAACGATTCGAAGTTGCCGCGCGTACGTACCCGCGTGCGTGAATATGTGCAGAACGACGTTTACGTGAATAACCTGCAGGCCAACTACTTCCAGTACTTCGGTAATGGTTTCTATGGTCAGGCCTACGGCGGCTATCTTGAAACCATGTACGGCGGGGCGGGAGCGGAAGTGTTGTACCGTCCGGTCGACAGCAACTGGGCGTTTGGGCTGGATGCCAACTACGTGAAGCAGCGTGACTGGCGCAGCGCGCAGGACATGATGAAATTCACCGACTACAGCGTGAAGACCGGACACCTGACGGCCTACTGGACGCCGTCATTTGCCCAGGACGTGCTGGTGAAAGCGAGCGTGGGTCAGTACCTGGCAGGCGATAAGGGCGGCACGCTGGATATCTCTAAACGTTTCGACAGCGGCGTGGTGGTCGGTGGTTACGCCACCCTCACTAACGTCTCGCCGGATGAGTACGGCGAAGGGGATTTCACCAAAGGCGTTTATGTGTCGATTCCGCTGGATCTCTTCTCTACCGGCCCGACCCGCAGCCGTGCGGCAGTGGGCTGGACGCCGCTGACGCGTGACGGGGGCCAGCCGCTCGGACGTAAGTTCCAGCTGTATGACATGACCAGCGATAAAAGCGTGAATTTCCGCTGAGGTTGTTTTGCCGGATGGCGCTGCGCTTATCCGGCCTACATTCCCGTAGGCCCGGTAAGCGAAGCGCCACCGGGCGATTCTTCTGGTTTGCATAAAACATAAACAAAAAATATAGATCCCCGTCACATTTTTGCGTTATACAGGAACCTCACTACTGAGAACGAGGTGCTGTTATGACGTCACTCTCTCGTCCGCGCGTGGAGTTTATCTCCACGATCCTACAGACCGTGTTGAACCTTGGGCTGTTGAGTCTGGGCATGATCCTGGTCGTATTCCTCGGTAAAGAGACGCTGCATCTGGCAGATGTGCTCTTCGCGCCTGAACAGGCCAGCAAGTACGAGCTGGTGGAAGGGCTGGTTGTTTACTTTCTCTATTTCGAATTTATTGCGCTGATTGTGAAGTACTTTCAGTCAGGCTTTCACTTTCCGCTGCGCTATTTTATTTATATCGGGATCACCGCGATTGTCCGGCTGATTATTGTCGATCACAAGTCCCCTCTCGATGTGCTGATCTATTCGGCGGCAATCCTGCTACTGGTGATCACACTCTGGATGTGTAATTCAAAACGCTTAAAGCGCGAGTAGGTCGGATAAGGCAATGTGTGTCGTGGTTGCCTGATGGCGCTGCGCTTATCAGGCCTACTATGGGCTGGAGCGCGAGAAAAAAGTGAGTAGGTCGGATAAGGCAATGTGTGTTGTGGTTGCCTGATGGCGCTGCGCTTATCAGGCCTACTATGGGCTGGAGCGCGAGAAAAAAGTGAGTAGGTCGGATAAGGCAACGCTGCCATCCGGCAGATAAAAAAAAGGCGCTCCGAGGAGCGCCGAATTACAGTCACAAGTTGGATAAAACAAGTTGAGGGTGCAGTGGCATTACAGGGACTTCGATGAAACTTAACCTTTGACTCCGCCCGCCGTCAGGCCGTTGACCAGCCAGCGCTGCGCCAGCAGGAAGACCAGGGTGATCGGAATCGCAGACAGCACGGCCGCAGCGGCAAAATCGCCCCACAGGTAGTTTTGCGGGTTGAGGTATTGCTGCATCCCGACGGCCAGGGTGTAACTGTCCACATCACGTAGCAACAGTGAGGCAACCGGCACTTCGGTAATGGCGGCAATGAACGACAAAATAAAGACCACCGCCAGAATCGGCACCGACAGCGGCAACAGCACCAGGCGGAACGCCTGCCACGGGGTTGCGCCATCCAGTGCGGCCGCTTCTTCAAGCGACCCGTCGATGGTTTCGAAATAGCCTTTGATGGTCCACACATGCAGTGCGATACCGCCGAGATAGGCGAAGATCACCCCGCCGTGGGTGTTCAGACCGATAAACGGAATGTACTGACCAAGGCGATCAAACAACGCGTACAACGCGACCAGCGACAGCACCGCCGGGAACATCTGGAAAATCAGCATCCCTTTGAGCAACGTGGCTTTACCGGGGAAACGCATACGGGCAAAGGCGTAGGCGCAGGTCGTAGACAGCGCCACGATGCCAATCGCGGTGATCCCGGCGATTTTCACCGAGTTCCACAGCCATAACAGAACCGGGAAGGGGGGCGGCGTGATGCGGCCATCAGCATGTTCAACGCTGAAGCCCAGCGCCAGCCGCCAGTGCTCCCAGGAGATGGTTTCCGGGATCAGGCTGCCGGTGGCAAAGTTACCTTCGCGCAGTGAGATGGCGATAACCATCAGCAGCGGAAACATGATCGCCGCGATAAAAATCAGGAGTAACAGGTGCGTCGTGAAGAGACGCAGCTTTTGAGATTTCGGTTGTACCATAGCCATAATTTTTTTACTCCTTAACATCGCTCCAGGCTATTTCACTTGCCATTCTGAACGCTGGCAGTGCTCAGAATCCTCACGTACTGCGTGTACGCTCCGGTTCTTCCGCGCTGGCAGCATCCAGACTGGCTGCGCCAATTACGCCTGGTAATTCTGATTAATCAAACTTCATGCGTGTGGCTTTCAGGTTCACGATGGCAAGCGCACCGACCAGCAGGAAGATCAGCGTGGCGATTGCCGCCGCCAGGCCGAAGTCCTGGCCACCGCCGCCTTCAAAGGCGATGCGGTAGGTGTAGCTCACTAACAGGTCGGTATACCCGGCTGGCGTGGTCGTTCCGAGACGATCCGGACCGCCGTTGGTCAACAGCTGAATCAGCACGAAGTTGTTAAAGTTAAAGGCAAAGCTGGCGATCATCAGCGGCGTCAGCGGCTTAATCAACAGCGGGAGCGTAATCTTAAAGAAGTTCTGGAACGGACCGGCACCATCCATTGCCGATGCCTCGTACAGGTCGTCCGGTATCGCTTTCAGCAGACCCATGCACAGGATCATCATGTACGGGTAGCCCAGCCAGGTATTGACGATAATAATCATCGAACGCGCGGTGGTCGGGTCGCTGAACCACGCTGGCTTGATGCCAAACAGCGCGCTTAGCATCATGTTGATTTCACCAAAGCTCTGGTTGAACAGCCCTTTGAAAATCAGAATCGAGATAAACGACGGTACGGCGTACGGCAGAATCAGCAGGACGCGGTAAATCGCTTTACCTTTTAGCGACTCCCACTGCACGAGACACGCCAGCACCATCCCGACCGCCACGGTCAGGATGACGGTGAGCACCGAGAACACCACGGTCCAGACGAAGATGGCGAAAAACGGCTTCTGGATCCCTTCGTCAGTGAAGACGCGGGTAAAGTTATCCCAGCCGATGGTCACGGTGTAGCCCGGACTGAGCTTTTCGTCACCCCAGTTACCGTCTGCATTGATGGACTGGTAGTAGCCAATGTCGTTATTGGGACGGTACTTCACGCCGCTCTGGTTGTTGGTCAACATGCCGTCATCGGCGAGTGTGTACAGCGGCTGCGTGCCGGAGAACTGGCGCAGCGAGCTCATGATCACTTTGCTGTCATCGGGCAGCACGGCGGTAATCTGGTTCAGCGCCTGGCGATTCTGGGTGATGATGCGCAGCGTCGCGCGCTCGCCTTCTGGCAGGGCGTCTGTTTCTTTCAGCGCCAGCTTTTGTTCGCTGCCAAATTTAAAGGCGTCGGAGAGGTAATTCTTGCCGGTTTCGCCGTCGGTGAGGGCCAGTTGCCACTCTTCACCGGCCGGATAGAGCCCGAAGTTATAGGATTTACCCGCCTGATACGAGCGGTCCATTAGCACCTGTTGGGCGCGTTCAAAAGTCAGCTGGTTGGTGCTGCTGTAGTTGGTAAAGGCAATGGCGATGGTGCAAATCAGCGGGAACAGCACGAACAGCCCCATGCCCGCCATGCCAGGATAAACGTAGCGCCAGGCGTAGGTCTTACGGTTGGCGAAAATGTACAGGCCAGCAGAGCTTAAAATCAGCGTCATGATGGCGAACAGATATTCCCCTTGTGCATACATTAAAACAACAAGGTAACCCACCAGCAGGCCCAGCAGACCAATTACGGACCACTTCAGCGTGTCGCTTTGCCACCAGTGACTCTTTTTAACGGCATCCATGGGGATCTTCCTCTACAACGGTGAAATCTTGTCGTAAATGTGCCGGATGGCGGCATAAATGCCTTATCAGGCCTACAGGCGTTTGTAGGCCTGATAAGCGTAGCGCCATCAGGCACATCGACAGCATTACTTGGTGATACGGCCCTGCGCGTCTTTCAGTGCAGCATCAACCGTCTGACGACCGCTGGCGGCATTGATGACCGCTGTACGCACGGCATACCAGAACGCAGACATCTGCGGGATGTTCGGCATGATTTCGCCTTTCTGGGCGTTATCCATGGTGGCCGCGATGCGCGGGTCTTTCGCTAACTGCTCCTGATAGGATTTCAGCGCCACGGCACCCAGCGGTTTATCCTTGTTCACTTCTTCCAGACCCTGATCGGTCAGCAGGTAGTTTTCAAGGAACTCTTTCGCCAGTTCTTTGTTCGGGCTGGCGGCGTTAATACCGGCACTCAGCACACCGACGAACGGTTTAGACGGTTTGCCTTTGAAGGTCGGCAGCAGGGTAACGCCGTAGTTCACTTTGCTCTTGTCGATATTCGACCAGGCCCACGGACCGTTGATGGTCATCGCCGTATCGCCTTTGTTAAAGGCCGCTTCTGCGATGGAGTAATCGGTGTCCGCGTTCATGTGTTTGTTCTTGATGAGGTCAACCAGGAAACCCAGGCCTGCTTTTGCGCCTGCGCTGTCGACGCCCACATCTTTCACATCGTACTTGCCGTTTTCAAACTTAAAGGCGTAACCGCCATCGGCAGCAATCAGCGGCCAGGTGAAGTACGGTTCTTGCAGGTTGAACATCAGGGCGCTCTTACCTTTCGCCTTCAGCGCTTTATCCAGCGCGGGGATCTCTTCCCAGGTCTTCGGCGGGGTTGGCACCAGGTCTTTGTTGTAAATCAGCGACAGCGCTTCTACCGCGATGGGGTAGGCGATCAGTTTGCCGTTGTAACGCACAGCATCCCAGGTGAACGGATAGAGTTTGTCCTGGAACGTTTTTTCCGGGGTGATTTCAGCCAGCAGGCCAGACTGTGCGTAACCGCCAAAACGATCGTGCGCCCAGAAGATGATGTCCGGACCGTCACCGGTTGCCGCGACCTGCGGGAATTTCTCTTCCAGCTTGTCCGGGTGTTCGATGGTCACTTTGATGCCGGTGTCTTTCTCGAATTTTTTCCCGACTTCGGCCAGGCCGTTATAGCCTTTATCGCCGTTAATCCAGATAACCAGTTTACCTTCTTCGATTTTGGCCAGAGCCGGTGCGGAAATCATCATTGCTGCAAGGGCGGACAACGCGAAAGCGCATGCGCCAGTCTTGATCTTCATATCTGCCATCCTTTTGGTGATGTGCTCGTGGTATGACTTCAGTGATTCAACGTGACTCAGTCTCCTTATTTGACATCCTCTTTCCATCCTCCTTACCCCTACGCCCCACCCGCTCTTTATGTGATCTGTGTTGCATAAATGTGAGTAATGCGTACTGGCGCACATAAAAACAGACTCATTTTTGCGAGGGATATCACGAAATTACCCGATCTCCCCCGGCCAGGGTCTCAGACTTCCTTCCCTCATCCTCCCGACTCCTCCCCCATGAAAAAGCCGGGGGTGGAGGATTCACGCAGGCAGTGAATCCCGCATAGTCAGGCCATCATGAATGTTGCTGTCAATGACAGGTTGTAACGAAGGGAGAAGGCATGGCGAGCGTACAGCTGCGAAATGTAACGAAAGCCTGGGGTGACGTGGTGGTATCGAAAGATATCAATCTCGACATTCACGAAGGGGAATTCGTGGTGTTTGTTGGACCGTCAGGCTGCGGCAAATCGACCCTGCTCCGTATGATTGCCGGACTTGAAACGATTACCAGCGGAGACCTCTATATTGGGGAAACCCGCATGAACGATATCCCACCTGCGGAACGTGGCGTCGGTATGGTCTTCCAGTCCTACGCGCTCTATCCCCATTTATCCGTTGCCGAAAATATGTCGTTTGGCCTGAAACTGGCGGGCGCGAAAAAAGAGGTGATGAATCAGCGTGTTAACCAGGTTGCGGAAGTACTGCAACTGGCGCACCTGCTGGAGCGTAAACCGAAAGCCCTCTCGGGGGGGCAGCGCCAGCGTGTGGCGATTGGCCGTACGCTGGTGGCGGAACCGCGCGTGTTCCTGCTCGATGAACCTCTCTCTAACCTCGATGCCGCGCTGCGTGTGCAGATGCGTATCGAGATCTCCCGTCTGCATAAGCGCCTTGGGCGCACGATGATCTACGTCACCCACGATCAGGTCGAAGCGATGACGCTGGCCGACAAAATCGTGGTGCTGGACGCCGGTCGCGTTGCGCAGATCGGTAAACCGCTGGAACTGTATCACTACCCGGCAGATCGCTTCGTCGCGGGCTTTATTGGTTCGCCGAAGATGAATTTCCTGCCGGTGAAAGTCACCGCGACCGCCATCGATCAGGTGCAGGTGGAACTGCCGAACCGTCAGCACGTCTGGCTGCCGGTCGACAGCCGCGATGTGCAGGTGGGCGTAAACATGTCGCTAGGTATTCGTCCGGAACACCTGCTGCCCAGTGAAATCGCCGATGTCACGCTGGAAGGCGAGGTTCAGGTCGTCGAACAGCTTGGTCACGAAACACAGATTCATATCCAGATCCCCGCCATTCGTCAAAACCTGGTGTATCGCCAGAGCGACGTGGTGTTGGTAGAAGAGGGCGCCACATTCGCTATTGGCCTGCCACCAGAGCGTTGTCATCTGTTCCGTGAAGATGGCACTGCATGTCGTCGGTTGCATAAAGAGCCAGGCGTTTAAGGCGTCCCATTAAAAAAAAGCGCAAAGCCCTACGGTGAAGCGTTCAAAGAAAAGCAATGATCTCAGGAGATAGAATGATGATTACTCTGCGCAAACTCCCCCTGGCGGTTGCCGTCGCAGCAGGCATTATGTCTGTTCAGGCAATGGCAGTGGATTTCCATGGTTATGCTCGTTCCGGTATCGGCTGGACGGGTAGTGGCGGCGAACAACAATGTTTCCAGGCAACCGGTGCTCAAAGTAAATACCGTCTTGGTAACGAATGTGAAACCTATGCGGAACTGAAACTGGGTCAGGAAGTCTGGAAAGAGGGTGATAAGAGCTTCTATTTTGACACCAACGTTGCCTACTCTGTGGCTCAACAGAATGACTGGGAAGCTACTGACCCGGCGTTCCGTGAAGCTAACGTACAGGGTAAAAACCTGATCGACTGGCTGCCAGGCTCCACCATCTGGGCGGGTAAGCGCTTCTATCAGCGTCATGACGTTCACATGATCGACTTCTACTACTGGGATATCTCGGGTCCTGGTGCCGGTCTTGAAAACATCGACCTGGGCTTCGGTAAGCTGTCTCTGGCTGCCACCCGCTCTCAGGAAGCTGGCGGCTCGTACATCTTTAGCAGCAACGATGTCTACCGCGATTACAAAGACACTGCCAACGACGTGTTCGACGTGCGTTTAGCCGGTCTGGAAACCAACCCGGACGGCGTGCTGGAACTGGGTGTTGACTACGGTCGCGCGAACAAAACTGACGGTTACCACTACGTTGACGGCGCAACCAAAGACGGCTGGATGTTCACCGCTGAACATACCCAGAGCATGCTGAAAGGCTACAACAAGTTTGTCGTTCAGTACGCGACTGACGCGATGACCACTCAGGGTAAAGGGATCCCACAGGGTACCTACACTATCAATGACAGCGATAACATCACGACCAACAACAACGGTTCTCTGGTGCGTATCCTCGACCACGGCGCGATCTCCCTGGGCGACCGTTGGGATCTGATGTACGTCGGTATGTATCAGGATATCGATCGTGACGATAAAAACGGTACAACCTGGTACACCGTGGGTGTGCGTCCGATGTTCAAATGGACACCGATCATGAGCACCCTGATGGAAGTCGGCTACGACAACGTGAAATCTCAGCGTACCGACGACACCAACAACCAGTACAAAATCACCCTGGCGCAACAATGGCAGGCTGGCGACAGCATCTGGTCTCGCCCGGCTATCCGTGTCTTCGCAACCTACGCGAAGTGGGATGAAAAATGGGGTTACGACAACGGCATCGCTTACAGCGATACCAGCGCGCATACCTTCAGCCGTGGTGACAACGATGAGTGGTCCTTCGGTGCCCAGATGGAAATCTGGTGGTAATCCAGCACTAACCTGACGTAACGAGGGGCGAAAGCCCCTCCCAAACTGCTGCAATGCCGAATGGCGCAAGCTTATCGGGTCTACGGCACCAGTTTGTAGGCTGGATAAGGCGTCCGCCGCCATCCGGCATCATCTGGTTTAGCGCGCTATTGCCTGGCCACCGCTGAACCCACGCTTTCTGAGGTGATAACAATGAAAATGAAGAAAAGTCTCGTCGCCCTTTGTTTATCCGCAGGGTTATTTGCCAGTGTGCCGGGCATCAGCCTGGCTGATGTTAACTATGTGCCGCAAAATACCAGCGCTGCGCCGACAATTCCGACGGCGGCGCTCCAGCAGTTAACCTGGACGCCGGTTGACCAGTCTAAGACGCAAACGACGCAGCTTTCGACTGGCGGTCAGCGTCTTGACGTGGCCGGCATTTCCGGCCCGGTTGCCGCGTACAGCGTGCCAGCGAACATCGGTGAGTTAAACATCACGCTCTCCAGCGAAGTGAACAAACAAACCAGCGTGTTTGCACCCAACGTCCTGATTCTCGATCAGAACATGACGCCTTCTGCATTCTTCCCAAGCAGCTATTTCACCTACCAGGAGCCTGGCGTGATGAGCGCGGATCGTCTGGAAGGCGTTATGCGCCTGACGCCAGCGCTGGGCCAGCAGAAACTTTATGTTCTGGTCTTTACGACCGAGCAAGATCTCCAGCAGTCCACCAAACTGCTCGACCCGGCGAAAGCTTATGCCAAAGGCGTGGGTAACTCTGTTCCGGATATTCCGGACCCGGTTGCCCGTCATACCACCGACGGCTTGCTGAAGCTGAAAGTAAAAACCAACAGCAGCTCCAGCGTGCTGGTGGGGCCATTGTTTGGTTCTTCCGGCCCTGGCCCGGTGACGGTCGGTAACACCGCTGCGCCTGCGCCGACCTATGCTGCACCTGTTGCCGCGCCGGTGGTTGCACCTGCGCCCGCGAAGAAAAGCGAGCCGATGTTGAATGACACCGAAAGCTACTTTAACAAAGCGATTAAAGACGCCGTCGCCAAAGGCGACGTTGATAAAGCGCTGAAACTGCTTGATGAAGCTGAACGTCTGGGATCGACATCTGCCCGTTCCACCTTTATCAGCAGTGTAAAAGGCAAGGGGTAATGTTCTCCCCACATTGCTGATTTGCAACAACTGGTGCGTCATCTGGCGCACCTTTTTTTTAGCATTTCCTGCGACTTGTTACGCTTCTGTTGCGCAACAGATCACTTAATTATGTTTCCATCTCCCGTAAGCTCTTTTCTGCGATACAATGCCTTTCAGTTATGAAACGGAGAGTCAGGCATGTCACACCCCGCGTTAACGCAACTGCGTGCGCTGCGCTATTTTGAAGAGATCCCCGCCCTGGACCCAGAACAGCTCGACTG
The DNA here is from genome assembly GCF_000981805.1 of Citrobacter amalonaticus Y19. Classification (NCBI taxonomy): domain Bacteria; kingdom Pseudomonadati; phylum Pseudomonadota; class Gammaproteobacteria; order Enterobacterales; family Enterobacteriaceae; genus Citrobacter; species Citrobacter amalonaticus. The sequence goes on from NZ_CP011132.1 coordinate 4,824,617, forward strand.
GCTGCTACTGGAAGATTCCATGACAAAACGTTTTGAGCAGCAGGGAAAACGGGTCACTGTGACATTGATCAGGGAAGGATTTGTGGGTCAAAACGAGGTGGTGGAAGAGCTAACCCGACTGCCAAAAGAAACCCGCTACTGGCTGCGTGAAATCCTGTTATGTGCCGATGATGAACCCTGGCTGGCCGGACGAACCGTGGTGCCTGAATCCACGCTGTCTGGCCCCGAACTGGCCTTACAAAATTTGGGCAAGACCCCGCTGGGGCGTTATCTGTTTACATCATCGACGTTGACCCGAGATTTTATTGAAATTGGTTGTGATGCCGGGCTGTGGGGACGCCGTTCCCGACTGCGACTGAGCGGTAAGCCGCTGATGTTGACCGAACTGTTTTTACCCGCATCACCGTTGTACTAAGAGGAAAATAAAATGGAGTGGAGTCTGACGCAGAATAAGCTGCTGGCGTTTCACCGCTTAATGCGTACGGATAAGCCCATCGGCGCCTTACTGCTGCTCTGGCCGACGCTGTGGGCGCTGTGGGTGGCGACCCCTGGGGTTCCTCAATTGTGGATCCTGGCGGTGTTTGTCGCCGGGGTCTGGCTGATGCGCGCCGCCGGATGCGTGGTGAATGACTATGCCGATCGGAAATTCGACGGGCACGTTAAACGCACGGCGAACCGCCCGTTGCCCAGCGGCGCGGTGACGGAGAAAGAGGCCAGGACGCTGTTTGTCGTGCTGGTGGTGCTCTCCTTCTTGTTGGTGCTGACGCTCAATACCATGACTATTCTGCTGTCGATTGCGGCGCTGGCATTGGCGTGGGTCTATCCGTTTATGAAGCGCTACACCCACCTGCCGCAGGTCGTGCTGGGGGCGGCGTTTGGCTGGTCGATTCCGATGGCCTTCGCGGCGGTGAGTGAATCGGTGCCGTTGAGCTGCTGGCTGATGTTCCTGGCTAACATTCTGTGGGCGGTGGCCTACGACACGCAGTACGCGATGGTTGATCGCGATGACGATCTGAAAATCGGTATTAAATCGACGGCCATTCTGTTTGGCGAATATGACAAGCTGATTATCGGTATCTTGCAGGTGGCGGTGCTGGCGCTGATGGCGCTGATTGGTTGGCTAAATGGCCTGGGGCTGGGCTATTACTGGTCTGTACTGGTCGCTGGCGCGCTGTTTGTCTGGCAGCAGAAGCTGATTGCCAACCGTGACCGCGAAGCCTGCTTTAAAGCGTTCATGAACAATAACTACGTGGGACTGGTACTGTTTATCGGTCTGGCGATGAGTTACTGGCATTTATAAAACATCTTGCCTGATGGCGCTGCGCTTGTCGGGCCTACCAGACCGTAAGCCGCTGTAGGCCAGATAAGGCGGAACGCCGCCATCCGGCAATCTGATATAAAAAAAGCCGGTCATCTCGACCGGCTTTTCTATGTATTACTCGCCTTGTGTTGCGCTCTCGATGGTGAGGCGTACATCCGAAGTAATTAACTCCGCCAGCATCTGATACACCTTCATCGTTTCGCCCGGTTCCGCATCGCCGGTATCGCTGATGTAACCCTCGTCACGCAGAGTCAGCACCAGTGAGCTGAATACCGCCTTGTCGAAGAATTCCGGCGCGTTGATACCGTGCAGCACGGACAGTCGCTGCGCCACGGTGCGGCTCTCTTTCTCCAGCGTCCCGCGGTTGATAGACGGGTTGGCGCTCAGCAGCCAGAAGGTGATGGCATAGCGTTGCAGCGTTTCGCGCGCGCCCGCCGCCAGCAGTTGCAGCGTGCGGGAGTGGGCCGGGTTGATATGCAACTCGTCGTCCTGAACGGTGATCAGCCCCTGACGCTGCATTTCAGCCGTCAGCGCATCAATCACGCCCGCCAGCTCATCGCGCTCCCAGCGCAGGAACAGCTCAGCTTTCAGCATCGGGTAGAGCACGTCAACGTGTTGCAGCAGCGCTTCGCGGGAAATATGACGATGCTGGGTGACGATCGCCGCCATCAGCGACGGCAGCACCAGCATATGCGCGATATTATTGCGATAATAGGTCATCAGCACCGCCTGTTCGCGCGGCAGAATGATGATATCGCCAATGGTATCCTTCTCGACTTCGAACTTGTTCATCTGCAACGCGTGATCGATAAGATCGCTGGCGCTGACGGACGGTACGGTCGAATCAGAGGAATACGGCACATTACGCATCAGATCCAGATAACAGTTGAGCTGCTCGGTCAGTTGCTCGCGGGTCAGCGAACGCTGACGAGAGGCTAACAGCGCGGTGCAGCACAGGTTCATGGCGTTAGCCGCCCCCGCGTTGTTAATACGCACCATCAGCTCTGCCGCCATCCTGTTCACCGTTGGCGTCAGCCAGGCCGGACGCACGGCTTCGATAGGATCGATAGACTCGCGCCACTCCGGTACGTGGTGATTCAGGTACGTCATCAACGGCATTGGCTCGCCAAAGTTCACGTAGCCCTGACCAAGATTACGCAGCTTGCTCAAGCCACGCAGCATCTGCGGCAGACTCTCTTTCTCTTTGGTTGCCCCGCGCAGCTCTTTGGCATAGGTTCCCACTTCCATCACGTGCTCGTAACCGATGTAAATCGGCACCAGGGTGATCGGACGGGTGCCGCCGCGCAGCATCGCCTGGATGGTCATCGACAGCGTGCCGGTTTTCGGGTCCAGCAAACGGCCGGTACGGGAACGACCGCCTTCGACAAAGTATTCAACCGAGTAGCCGCGGCTGAACAGTTCGCCCAGATACTCACGGAAAACGGTGGAATAGAGCTTGTTGCCCTTAAAGGTACGACGAATAAAGAACGCGCCCAGGCGGCGGAAGATCGGGCCTGCCGGCCAGAAGTTCAGGTTGATACCCGCGGCAATGTGTGGTGGCACCAGCCCCTGGTGATAGAGCACGTAAGAGAGCAACAGATAGTCCATGTGGCTGCGGTGGCAGGGAACATAGACAATTTCGTGACCGTCGTGCGCCAGTTGGCGGACGCGTTCCGCGTTGTGAACGTTAATCCCCTGATAGAGCCGGTTCCAGGTGAAGCCCAGAATACGGTCGGTCAGGCGAATCATCTCGTATGAGAAATTGGCGGCGATCTCTTCCATCAGCGCAATCGCATTTTGTTGCGCCTTTTCATGAGAGATTTTCTTGCTGCGCGCCTCATCTTCTACCGCACGGGCAATCGCTTTGGACGCCAGCAGCTTGTTGAAGAGATCCTGACGCGCAGGCAGACGTGGCCCCACAGCAGCCAGACGCTGACGGGCAAAGTGCATACGCGCCACGCGAGCCAGTTTTTGCGCAATGATTTTATCCGTACCGTGCTCATCAGCCATTCGGCGCAGGGAGACGGAAGGAGAGAAGCGGACAAAGCTGTCGCGCCCCAGCCAGGAGACGGCAAAGAATTTCTGGATGCCGTTAAGCATGCGCAGCGGCGGGTTAACCTCACCCTTCTCACGACCCGGTGAGCGTCCAAACATCACCGACACTGGCACCATTTGCACATCCAGGTCCGGATTGCTGCGATGCAGGTCGAGATAGTTATGGAACAGCTTGATGGACTCTTCCTTCGGCGTGTAATAGGTGAACACCCGCGGTCCGCCGTGAATGAACACATAGCGCGGCAACTGCGTGCCATCGATCTCCAGCGGCACTAACGGGTCGGGGAGATCGTGCGCCAGACATTGCGCGCGCAGCGTCATCAAGTCCGCTTTGGAGTTGTACGGTAAAACGTACATAATTGGACGAGAGGTATCGAGTCCCAACTCCGGGGCAGGATCTGCCGGAATAGACTTGCTTTTTACCAGTATGCTTAATGGTAAATTCAGGATTTTGTAGTAAATTCGTGGCCAGCCGGACATAAACGATGTAAAGCCTCTGGTTAATAATGCAATTGCGTTGCAAGGATATCAGAAAGTCATGTGAATTTCTGGTGTATCCCGTCATACTTCGCGCCGCGTTGCCCTGACTCGAATCACATGAGTTAACAAGACAATGTCATTGACGCCAATAATGTAAAAAGGTTCTTTTAATGGCTAATAATACCACTGGATTCACCCGAATTATCAAAGCTGCAGGCTATTCCTGGAAAGGTTTTCGCGCCGCGTGGATTAACGAGGCCGCGTTCCGTCAGGAGAGTGTGGCGGTTCTGCTGGCCGTGGCTATCGCCTGCTGGCTGGATGTGGATGCCATTACGCGCGTGCTGTTGATTGGCTCCGTCATGCTGGTCATGATCGTTGAAATCCTGAACAGCGCCATCGAGGCCGTGGTGGACCGTATCGGCTCTGATTATCACGAACTCTCCGGTCGCGCAAAAGATATGGGATCGGCGGCGGTGCTGCTCTCTATCATTGTGGCGCTGATCACCTGGGGCCTCCTGCTGTGGACACATTTTCGCTAAGGTTTTTTCGACCCTGATTCCATAACAAGTTAAATCTGTTGTTGAATGTGCAGTTTGTGGTTCCAAAATCACCTTTAGCTGTATATACTCACAGCATAACTGTATATACACCCAGGGGGCGGAATGAAAGCGTTAACGGCCAGGCAACAAGAGGTGTTTGATCTCATTCGGGATCACATCAGCCAGACAGGTATGCCACCGACGCGTGCGGAGATTGCACAGCGTTTGGGGTTCCGTTCCCCAAACGCGGCTGAAGAACACCTGAAAGCGCTGGCGCGTAAAGGGGCGATTGAAATCGTCTCCGGCGCTTCTCGCGGCATTCGACTGCTGCAGGAAGAAGAAGAGGGTTTACCGCTCATTGGTCGCGTTGCGGCGGGCGAACCTTTGCTGGCGCAGCAGCACATCGAAGGCCATTATCAGGTGGATCCGTCTCTGTTTAAGCCGAATGCCGATTTCCTGCTGCGCGTCAGCGGAATGTCGATGAAAGATATCGGCATTATGGATGGCGATCTGTTGGCAGTACACAAAACCCAGGATGTGCGTAACGGCCAGGTGGTTGTGGCGCGTATCGATGACGAAGTGACGGTCAAACGCCTGAAAAAACAGGGCAACAAAGTTGAGTTGCTGCCTGAAAACAGCGAATTTAAACCTATCCTGGTTGACCTTCGTGAACAAAATTTCACCATCGAAGGATTGGCCGTTGGCGTCATCCGTAACGGTGAATGGCTGTAGTATTCCTGTAGGCCGGATAAGGCGGTTACACCGCCATCCGGCACTCTCACCACTCTCGTTATAATCTCTTCTCAGGCTCGTCCCATGCCGTTTTTTTCTTCTGCTGACAAAGCGCTCTGGCGTCTCGCCTTACCGATGATTTTCTCCAATATCACCGTTCCGCTGCTGGGACTGGTGGACACGGCGGTCATTGGTCACCTGGACAGCCCCGTGTATCTCGGTGGCGTGGCGGTGGGGGCGACGGCAACGAGTTTTCTGTTCATGCTCCTGCTCTTTTTACGCATGAGCACGACCGGGCTGACGGCGCAGGCGTTCGGCGCGAAGAATCCTCAGGCGCTGGCGCGGGCTCTGGTGCAACCGCTGATCCTGGCGTTGGGCGCAGGGGCCGCGATTGCACTCTTTCGCACACCGATTATCGATCTGGCGCTGCACATTGTGGGTGGTAGCGAAGCGGTGCTGGAACAGGCAAGACGGTTTCTGGCCATTCGCTGGCTGAGCGCCCCGGCGTCGCTGGCGAATCTGGTACTGCTCGGTTGGCTACTGGGCGTACAGTACGCGCGTGCGCCGGTGATCCTGCTGATTGTCGGCAATATCCTGAACATTGTGCTCGACCTCTGGCTGGTGATGGGACTGCACATGAACGTGCAGGGTGCCGCGCTGGCGACGGTGATCGCGGAATACTCGACGCTGCTGATCGGTTTGTTGATGGTGCGTAAAGTGCTGCACCTGCGCGGCGTCTCCCTCGCCATGCTCAAACAGGCCTGGCGGGGAAACGTTCGTCGCCTTCTGGCGCTCAATCGCGACATCATGCTGCGTTCATTGCTGCTGCAACTTTGCTTTGGCGCTATCACCGCGCTGGGGGCCAGGCTGGGCAGCGATATCATCGCCGTTAACGCCGTGTTGATGACGCTGCTGACGTTTACGGCCTATGCGCTGGATGGCTTCGCCTACGCCGTGGAGGCGCATTCCGGTCAGGCCTATGGCGCCCGCGACGGCAGTCAGCTACTGGAAGTCTGGCGCGCAGCGTGCCGCCAGTCAGGTATCGTCGCGCTGCTGTTTTCACTGGTCTATTTGCTCGCAGGCGAATCGATCGTTGCGCTGCTGACATCACTCCCACAAATCCAACAACTGGCCGACCGCTACCTGCTCTGGCAGGCGATTTTGCCTCTGGTCGGTGTCTGGTGCTATCTGCTGGATGGCATGTTTATCGGCGCAACGCGGGCGGCTGAAATGCGTAACAGCATGGCGGTGGCGGCCGCCGGGTTTGCACTGACGCTGTTGGCGCTCCCCGTGTTGGGTAATCACGGTTTGTGGCTGGCGCTGGCCGTTTTCCTTGCATTGCGCGGGCTGTCATTAGCCTGGATCTGGCGGCGACACTGGCGAAACGGGACCTGGTTTGCCACTTCATGATGGTTAAAGATTCTGAATAGTGAATTTAACCCAGAATCTATGACTACACTTAATCTCACGTCCAGCAGAAAATGAACGCGGTTGGGCGGTTTACTCTCACTATTCACAGCCTAATAAAGAGGACTTTATGATGAATAAAGACGAAGTCGGCGGTAACTGGAAACAGTTCAAAGGTAAGGTGAAAGAGCAGTGGGGCAAACTGACCGATGACGATATGACCGTCATTGAAGGTAAGCGTGATCAACTGGTTGGTAAGATTCAGGAACGTTATGGTTACGCGAAAGACCAGGCGGAGAAAGAGGTCGATAGCTGGGAAAAACGCAACGACTATCGCTGGTAACCCCTACTCTTACCCGTGAGTACAAGGATGTACACCCCTCTGTTTGCTTCGGGCGGCATAGCGTGCCGCCCACGCCCTTAACGGGGTTTCTTCTTAACCTGAATCGAATGATCGTGCTGGCACTCGCCAGGATGACGACAGGCTTCTACTTCCACGCAGGCTGAACATAATCCGTGTGCTTCAATGACATTGTGGCGCAGGGCAAATCCCATCTTTGCCGCCAGCGTATGCATAATGTCTTCCACGCCTTCCGCACACTCTTCCTTTACCGCGCCGCAGCGGTCGCAGATAAACATCGCGGAAGTATGGGTTGGCTGATCGAACAGGTAGCACAACACATAGCTGTTGGTGGATTCGACCTTATGCACAAACCCTTGTTCAAGCAGAAAATCGAGTGCGCGATAGACCGTTGGCGGCTTGGCCTGCGGTTCGGATTCACGCAGCAGGTCGAGCAGGTCGTAAGCGCTAATTGCGCCTTCCTGCAGGCTCATCAGACGCAACACTTCGAGGCGCTGTGGGGTCAGGCGCACATTGCGTTGCGCGCACAGTTTTTCAGCTTGCGCCAGCAACTCTTGCGTTGTGGTCTTTTCCATTGGGCACCTCGGATCGCGTGGAGTAAGAAAACCCTCACTTTACCATGTTCTGGGAGAAACGCCGAGTTCCTGGCCGGAACGCTAATTCGCTCGCTAATCTTTCCCTGATTTACAAACTCTTCTATATATATTGAGGCATGTCACAAAAATAAACGCCCCGGCGAGAGAAGGACAGGGGCAAAACAGACGACTTTTTCCTTGTTAATCACAGCAATGCTCCAGCTCTGACCGGTTGATACTGGCAGAGACGATTTTCACCTGCGAATAAAATGGGCTTACTGTGAATAAAAATTTGAATCTTTTGGTGGTGGCGATAACGGGCTCGCTGTTGGCGTCTCAAACGGCGAGTGCTGCGAATTCCTGGACAGAGGCGCGTAATGACGCGATGGGCGGAACGGGCGTGGCGTCGGCAAACTATGGCAGCGGCGTACTCATCAACCCGGCATTATTGGCGAAGTCACAGCCGGATGATGACATTACGGTGATCTTCCCGGCTATCGGTGGGCAGATGTCCGACAAGGATAATCTGCGCGATAAGATTGATGATGTTACCGACGACGTGAACAACTACCGCCGTTCTCTGGACAATATCAATCCACTCGATCTCTTTGTTCCCGGCAGCGCAGGCTACCGGCAGGTGTCTAATGCCGCAGGCGATCTGGCTGACCAGCTTGAATCTCTGAAAGGGAAAACGGCCAGTGCAAAAGCCGGCGGCGGGCTTGCGGTCAGCATTCCGAACGATGTGTTAGCCGTGGCCTTTGTGGCGAAAGCCAACGCCCGCGCCCGCGTGAGTTCGTCTATCGATCAGGGCGACATCGACACGCTGCGCGGCGTTGAAGCCGTGCCTTCCAGCATCCTGGCGGTGGATCCCGATAACCTGAAGTCAAAAGGGTTTGGCCGCGCCGCCATTGTCTCTGATTACGGTGTGGCGGTGGCGCGACAGTTCGACCTGGGCGGCGTACCGGTTTCGGTTGGCGTGACGCCGAAACTGCAAAAAACCTGGCTCTACAACTACACGGTCTCGATTTACGATTTCAACAGTGACGATATCAACAGCAGTCGCTATCGCAACGATGATACCGGCTTTAACGTTGATGCGGGTCTGGCCGCCGACTTTGGCGAACACTGGACGGTTGGTCTGAGCGGGCAAAACCTGTTCTCTCGTGATATCGATACAAAAGAGGTGGCGGGCGTTCGCGATACTTACCAGATTCGTCCGTTGGTCACCGCCGGTGTGGCGTGGCAGAACGATCTGCTGACGCTGAGCGCAGACGGTGATTTAACCGAAACCAAGGGCTTCAAAAGCGAGGAAAACTCACAGTATGTGGGTGTCGGTGCCGAAGTCCGACCGCTCGACTGGCTGGCCGTCCGCGCCGGTTATCGGGCTGACGTGAAAAACAATGACAGCAATGTCTTCACCGGCGGTGTCGGGTTTGCCCCGTTCAACCGGGTACATCTTGATTTGATGGGGCTGTACGGCGAGGACGAAACCTGGGGCGCAGGCGCGCAGGTCAGCGTGACGTTCTGACCGGATGGCGGGGCAGTATGCCCCGTCTTTCAGCCATGAGCTGCTTTAGTCAGCGTATCGTTAATCCATTGATTTACACTTTTCCCGGAGACTTCGGCGGCGATGTTAATCGCCGAATGCACCTCCGGAGAAATACGCAGACTGATCTTTCCACTTGCCGGGCGCAGAGGTTCTCTGCCTTGTTCAGCACAGTAAGAAAGGTAATCATCGACCGCTTCTTCGAAGGCATTGCGAAGATCGGAAACGTTGTCGGCATGGAAACCAATCACATCACGTATACCGGCAACATGCCCGACGAAGCACAAATCTTCGTCACTGTAATCAATTTTGGCGGCATAGCCTTTATAAGTCATGGTGTTCATGGGATCACTCCTACTGCGATAAGAAAGGCCATAGCATCCTTTTTATGATATCATTTTTTGATATCACATCAAGGTGAATCGTATCCCTTTCCTGCCTGTGCTATAGTAGCGCCCCCAATTCACCGGATGCTCAAAAAATAACCATGTCACCAGAATCACAATCCGCCTTTCCGGCCCGCCGTTTTTCCATCGCGCCTATGCTCGACTGGACGGACAGACACTGCCGCTACTTTCTGCGCTTGCTGTCTCGCCAGACGCTGCTCTACACCGAGATGGTGACGACAGGGGCGATTATTCATGGCAAAGGGGATTACCTGGCGTACAGCGAAGAAGAGCATCCGGTCGCTCTGCAACTGGGCGGCAGCGATCCGGCAGCGCTGGCGCACTGTGCGAAGCTGGCGCAGGCGCGCGGCTACGACGAAATCAACCTCAATGTCGGCTGTCCGTCCGATCGCGTGCAGAACGGCATGTTTGGCGCCTGTCTGATGGGCAATGCGCAACTGGTGGCGGATTGCGTAAAGGCGATGCGTGATGCGGTGTCGATTCCGGTGACGGTGAAAACCCGTATTGGTATTGATGACCAGGATAGCTATGAATTTCTCTGCGATTTCATCAGCACGGTGTCCGGTCGCGGTGAGTGCGACATGTTCATTATTCACGCCCGCAAAGCCTGGCTCTCCGGGTTAAGTCCGAAGGAAAACCGTGAGATCCCGCCGCTGGATTATCCGCGCGTTTATCAACTGAAACGCGACTTCCCGCACCTGACGATGTCCATCAACGGCGGTATTAAGTCGCTGGATGAGGTGAAGGCGCATCTCGAACATATGGACGGCGTGATGGTGGGGCGCGAGGCTTATCAGAACCCGGGTATTTTGGCTTCTGTCGACCGCGAAATTTTTGGCTCCCCGACGGCTGATGCCGATCCGGTTGCGGTGGTGCGGGCCATGTATCCCTATATCGAGCGCGAATTGAGTCAGGGTACGTATCTCGGCCACATTACACGCCATATGTTGGGTCTGTTTCAGGGGATACCGGGGGCGCGCCAGTGGCGGCGTTACCTGAGCGAAAACGCCCATAAAGCCGGTGCCGATATCAATGTGCTGGAGCACGCGCTGAAGCTGGTGGCCGATAAGCGTTAGATTTTCACTAAAAGTTAGTCAATTTCACCACGCCCTGCAAAAGTTTGCGGGGCGTTTTGTTGATAAATCAACAAATTAAGTTTGGCATGATTTTTGTAATGGTTTGAGCAGGAATTCATTATGGGAGAACATCATGCTGGAACTACTTTTTGTGCTTGGCTTCTTTATCATGCTGATGGTCACCGGCGTCTCGCTGTTGGGTATTCTGGCTGCGCTGGTTGTTGCCGCGTTCGTGATGTTCCTTGGCGGCATGTTTGCACTGATGATCAAACTGCTGCCGTGGCTACTGCTGGCTGTTGCGGTGGTGTGGGTGATCAAAGCGATTAAGTCGCCAAAAGTCCCGCAATATCAGCGCAATAACCGTTGGCGTTACTAAAGATGTGAGGGGTGCGTCACAACCTGTGATTTTGGCGTCAGAACCAAATAGGAATTGATCATCAAATCTGTCAGTATTGCGCGACTAACAGATTCATCGAGCTGTACCCTACATACAGCCGAACAAAAAAAGAAAGGGCTTCCCAATGGGAAGCCCAATTTCTTTCTCCCCGTCATAAGTAAAACCGCAGGTGTGTTGGCTGCTGTCACTCACCCCAGTCATTGACTTCAGAGGATTCGTTCCATTGCCGTCTTCCTGCAACTTGAATGATTTAGGGGCGCCGGACAGTCAAGGAATCAGCAAACTGGAACCCTGCGTCGCCCGACTCTCCAGCACTTCATGTGCGCGCTGCGCCTCTTTCAACGCATATTTCTGACTGTCTGCCACATCCACTTTGATCACACCGCTGGCAATCAGCGAAAACAGTTCGTTGCTGGCTTCGGTCAGTTCTTCCGCGGTGGTGATATAGCCCTGAAGAGAAGGGCGCGTGGCGTACAGGGAGCCTTTCTGATTCAGAATCCCCAGGTTCACGCCGGTCACCGGACCCGATGCGTTGCCAAAGCTGACCATCAGCCCACGACGTTGCAGACAGTCCAGCGAGGCTTCCCAGGTATCCTTGCCGACAGAGTCATACACCACGCGGACTTTTTTGCCGCCAGTTATCTCTTTTACCCGCTCAACAATGTTTTCTTCGCGATAGTTAATCACCTGCCATGCACCAGCATCCAGCGCCCGCTGCGCCTTTTGTGCGCTACCGACGGTGCCAATCAGTTTCGCACCCAGTGCTTTCGCCCACTGACAGGCAATCAGCCCAACACCGCCTGCGGCCGCGTGGAACAGGAACGGTTCGTCGGGCTTGATTTCGTAAGTTTTGCGCAGCAGATAATAAACGGTCAGTCCCTTCAGGAAAGAGGCGGCGGCCTGCTCATACGAGATGGCATCAGGCAGGATAGCAGCCTTATCGGCCGGGACGTTGTGGACCGAACTGTAGGCGCCGAGCGCGGATTGCGCATACACCACGCGATCGCCTGCTTTAATATGACTGACGGCGCTGCCGACTTTGCTGACGACGCCAGCCGCTTCGGTCCCTAAACCGCTGGGCAGCGCGGGAGGCGGATAAAGCCCGCTGCGAATATAGGTGTCGATAAAGTTAATACCGATCGCTTTGTTTTCGACCTGGATTTCGTTCGCCGCCGGATCGGCGGGGGTAAAGTCCACAGCCTGAAGCACGTCAGGGCCGCCATGCTTGTGAAATTCAATTCGTGTTGCCATGATTTCTCCAGTATCATCGGAAGATTAGCGTCAACTCACTTTTATCTCGGTAACTCCATTCACTATGGCAGGAAATAAACCCTTCAACAAACAACAGACTGATGTCCGTGACCGCGACCTACAGGTTGCCGGACTGAAAGTACCGCCGCACTCGATTGAAGCGGAACAGTCGGTGTTGGGCGGTTTAATGCTGGATAACGAGCGCTGGGACGATGTCGCCGAGCGCGTGGTGGCGGAAGATTTTTATACCCGTCCACACCGTCACATCTTCACCGAAATGGGACGATTGCAGGAAACCGGCAGTCCGATTGACCTGATTACGCTCGCGGAATCGCTGGAGCGACAAGGGCAACTGGACAGCGTCGGCGGTTTTGCTTATCTGGCTGAACTCTCCAAAAATACGCCAAGTGCGGCGAACATCAGCGCATATGCTGATATTGTGCGCGAACGTGCGGTGGTGCGCGACATGATCGCCGTCGCCCATGAAATTGCCGATGCGGGGTTTGATCCGCAGGGGCGCACCAGTGAGGACTTGCTCGATCTCGCCGAGTCCCGCGTATTTAAAATCGCGGAAAGCCGCGCCAATAAAGACGAAGGCCCGAAAAACATTGCCGATGTACTCGACGCCACCGTCGCGCGTATCGAACAACTGTTCCAGCAACCGCACGACGGGGTGACGGGCGTTAACACCGGCTATGACGATCTCAATAAAAAGACCGCTGGCCTGCAGCCGTCAGATCTGATTATCGTTGCGGCACGTCCGTCGATGGGTAAAACCACGTTTGCGATGAACCTCGTCGAAAACGCCGCGATGTTGCAGGATAAACCGGTTCTTATCTTCAGTCTCGAGATGCCCTCTGAGCAGATTATGATGCGTTCTCTGGCATCACTGTCCCGCGTGGATCAGACCCGTATTCGTACCGGACAACTGGACGATGAGGACTGGGCGCGGATTTCTGGCACGATGGGCATTCTGCTGGAAAAACGTAACATTTATATTGATGATTCCTCCGGTCTGACGCCAACGGAAGTGCGCTCCCGCGCGCGCCGTATCGCCCGCGAACACGGCGGCATCGGGTTGATTATGATCGACTACCTGCAACTTATGCGCGTGCCGTCGCTGTCCGACAACCGTACGCTGGAAATCGCTGAAATTTCCCGCTCGCTGAAAGCGCTGGCGAAAGAACTGCATGTGCCGGTTGTGGCGCTGTCGCAGCTCAACCGCTCGCTGGAACAACGCGCCGATAAGCGCCCGGTCAACTCCGACCTGCGTGAATCCGGTTCCATCGAACAGGATGCCGACTTGATCATGTTCATCTACCGCGATGAGGTTTATCACGAGAACAGCGATCTGAAAGGTATTGCGGAAATCATCATTGGTAAGCAGCGTAACGGCCCCATCGGCACGGTGCGACTGACCTTTAACGGACAATGGTCGCGCTTTGATAATTATGCGGGCCCTCAATACGACGACGAATAAATTTCCTTCACCCTTCACGCCGCAGGTGCGTTGACTGCGCTCGCTCACCCCGGTCACTTAGTTAACTAAGCTCCCGGGGATTCGCGGGCTTGTCGCCTTCCTGCAACGCGAATGGTTTTGGAAATTCTTTTTTTAATGAAGGAATACAAATGCAAGCGGCAACTGTAGTGATTAACCGCCGCGCTCTGCGACACAATCTGCAACGTCTGCGTGAACTGGCACCTGCCAGCAAGCTGGTTGCGGTCGTGAAAGCGAACGCTTACGGACACGGTCTGTTAGAGACCGCGCGAACGCTCCCCGATGCTGACGCCTTTGGCGTGGCGCGTCTTGAAGAAGCTTTGCGTCTGCGAGCGGGTGGGATCACGCAGCCCATCCTGCTGCTGGAAGGCTTTTTTGAGGCGACCGATCTGCCCACCATTTCCGCGCAGCGCCTGCATACGGCTGTTCATAATCAGGAACAACTGGCTGCACTGGAAGCCGCCGAACTGGATGAACCGGTAACCGTGTGGATGAAGCTCGACACCGGCATGCATCGTCTGGGTGTCCTTCCCGAGGAGGCCGACGCCTTCTGGCAGCGCCTGACGCAATGTAAAAACGTGCGCCAGCCGGTCAATATCGTCAGCCATTTTGCCCGTGCGGATGAGCCGGAATGTGGTGCGACCGAACGGCAGCTTGATGTGTTTAATACCTTTTGTGAAGGCAAAGCGGGCCAACGCTCAATTGCCGCGTCCGGCGGGATTTTACTCTGGCCGCAGTCGCATTTTGACTGGGTGCGACCGGGCATCATTCTCTACGGCGTGTCGCCGCTGGAAAACCAGTCCACAGGGGCTGATTTCGGTTGCCAGCCGGTAATGTCGCTGACCTCCAGCCTGATTGCCGTGCGCGAGCATAAAGCGGGTGAGCCGGTCGGCTATGGCGGAACGTGGATCAGTGAACGTGATACGCGCCTGGGCGTCGTGGCGATGGGCTATGGCGATGGTTACCCGCGCGCTGCGCCATCCGGTACGCTGGTGCTGGTGAACGGTCGCGAAGTGCCGATTGTGGGCCGCGTGGCGATGGACATGATTTGCGTTGATCTCGGGCCGCAGGCGACAGACCAGGCCGGTGACCCGGTGATTTTATGGGGAGATGGCCTCCCGGTTGAACGCATTGCGGCAATGACGAAAGTCAGTGCTTACGAACTGATCACCCGCCTGACCTCACGGGTGGCGATGAAATACGTGGATTAAGTACACCGGTTCCTGCCGGATGGCGCTAACGCTTATCCGGCCTACAAGCGTTTCCCGTATATCGCGCACGGACTGTAGGCCGGATAAGGCTATTACGCCGCCATCCGGCAATATTCCCACCAGATGCTCGATCTTCCACTCCATCCGGTTTATTGTGTCTTAACCCCTGCCTGTAAACCTGGAGAACCATCGCGTGTTTCAAAAAGTTGACGCCTACGCTGGCGACCCGATTCTGTCGCTCATGGAGCGGTTCAAAGAAGACCCGCGTAGTGACAAAGTGAATCTGAGTATCGGTCTGTATTACAACGAAGACGGAATTATCCCGCAGCTGAAGGCCGTGGCGGAAGCCGAAGCGCGCCTTAACGCGCAACCGCACGGTGCCTCGCTGTATCTGCCGATGGAAGGGCTAAATACCTATCGTCATACTATCGCGCCATTGCTGTTTGGGGCTGACCATCCGGTTCTCCAGCAACAGCGAGTAGCGACAATCCAGACATTGGGCGGCTCTGGCGCGCTGAAAGTGGGGGCCGATTTCCTCAAGCGCTATTTCCCGGATTCCGGCGTGTGGGTCAGCGACCCGACGTGGGAAAACCATATTGCCATTTTTGAAGGGGCTGGATTTAACGTCAGTACTTACCCCTGGTATGACAATGCGACCAACGGCGTGCGTTTTAACGATCTGCTGGCGACCCTGAAAACACTGCCTGCGCGCAGTATCGTCCTGCTGCATCCTTGCTGCCACAACCCGACCGGTGCGGATTTAACGCATGCGCAGTGGGATGCGGTTATCGAGATCCTGAAAGCAGGCGATCTGATCCCGTTCCTCGACATTGCTTACCAGGGCTTTGGCGCTGGAATGGACGACGATGCTTATGCTATTCGCGCAATTGCCAGTGCAGGACTGCCCGCGCTGGTCAGCAATTCCTTCTCGAAAATCTTCTCTCTGTACGGCGAGCGCGTCGGCGGGCTTTCTGTCGTCTGTGAAGATGCGGCTACCGCAGGCCGTGTGCTGGGGCAACTGAAGGCGACCGTACGCCGTAATTACTCCAGTCCGCCGAACTTTGGTGCGCAGGTGGTCGCGACGGTACTCGGTGATGACGTGCTGAAAGCCAGTTGGCTGGCGGAAGTGGAGGCGATGCGAACCCGTATTCTGGCCATGCGTCAGGAACTGGTGAACGTGCTGACCACCACGATTCCGGGACGCAATTTCGACTATCTGCTGCAACAGCGTGGTATGTTCAGCTACACCGGACTGAGTGCGGCTCAGGTCGATCGCCTGCGCGACGAGTTTGGCGTCTATCTGATCGCCAGCGGGCGCATGTGCGTGGCCGGTCTGAACGTGACGAATGTGCAGCGCGTGGCGAAGGCTTTTGCTGCGGTGATGTAATCTGTAGGCCAGATAAGCGCAGCGTAATCTGGCAAAACGCCACTGCCGGATGACGGAAAATCGCCTTATCCGGCCTGGTGATGGTCTCTTCCCTACTTATGTGATCCTCCTCCTTTTCCGGGACAAAACCGCAGAAAATCCTTCCTTTCACTTGTCGCCGGGGTTATGGTCAGAGAGTTTTTTGAACAATCGGTCTAATAAAATGATAACTAAATGACTTAACAGGGAAAAATATGCGAAGGCTCACACTGGCGCTGAGCGCCCTCTGCTTGTTATTCACGTTAAACCATTCCGCCAGCGCGCTGGCCTCTTCTCCTTCTCCGCTGAATCCAGGTACAAACGTTGCGAAACTCGCGGAACAAGCCCCCATTCACTGGGTTTCCGTGGCGCAGATCGAAAACAGCCTGGCTGGTCGTCCGCCGATGGCCGTTGGTTTTGACATTGATGACACCGTGCTGTTTTCCAGTCCCGGCTTCTGGCGCGGTAAGAAAACCTGGTCCCCGGACAGCGAAGCGTATCTGAAGAACCCGGCATTCTGGGAGAAAATGAACAACGGCTGGGATGAGTTCAGTATTCCCAAAGAGGCCGCGCGTCTGCTGATCGATATGCACGTCCGTCGCGGCGACAGCATCTTTTTTATCACCGGACGTTCGCCGACAAAAACCGAAACCGTGTCGAAAACGCTGGCCGATAACTTCCACATTCCAGCGACAAATATGAATCCGGTGATTTTTGCCGGAGATAAGCCCGGTCAGAACACCAAAACGCAGTGGTTGCAGGATAAAAATATCCGCATGTTCTATGGCGATTCGGACAACGACATCACCGCCGCGCGCGATGCGGGCATTCGTGGGATCCGAATCCTGCGCGCCTCAAACTCGACCTACAGACCGTTGCCGCAGGCTGGCGCGTACGGTGAAGAAGTTATCGTAAACTCGGAGTATTAAAAAACGGGGCGATTGCTGTTTTTTTAAACAAAATTGATCTGCCAGCTTTTACCTTTTGCTGTCTTGCTGCACACTGAGTATACCCGTCATACTTCAAGCTGCTTATACGTTGGCTGCACCC
The DNA here is from genome assembly GCF_000981805.1 of Citrobacter amalonaticus Y19. Classification (NCBI taxonomy): domain Bacteria; kingdom Pseudomonadati; phylum Pseudomonadota; class Gammaproteobacteria; order Enterobacterales; family Enterobacteriaceae; genus Citrobacter; species Citrobacter amalonaticus. The sequence goes on from NZ_CP011132.1 coordinate 4,841,928, forward strand.
GCTCACCCCGGTCACTTACTCAAGTAAGCTCCCGGGGACTCACAGGTTTGCCGCCTTTAAGCAACTCGAATTATTTTGGGTATAGATGACATTTCAGTGGAGCATCACGCTTGCAAGGGGAATAACGATGACCAATTCAGAGTTACTGCAATACTGCATGGCGAAAAGCGGCGCGGAGCAGAGTGTGCACAGTGACTGGAAAGCCACGCAAATCAAAGTTGAAGATGTGCTTTTTGCCATGGTGAAAGAGGTGGAAGATCGCCCGGCGGTATCTCTGAAAACCAGTCCCGAACTCGCGGAACTGTTACGCCAGCAGCACAGTGATGTGCGTCCGAGCCGACATCTCAATAAGGCGCACTGGAGCACAGTCTACCTCGACGGCTCGCTGCCGGATTCACAAATCTATTATCTGGTGGATGCGTCGTATCAACAGGCGGTCAATACGCTACCGGAAGAGAAACGCAAACAGTTGCAATGAACAACGCCGTTCACATCTTACATGAACGGCGTTTTGCGTTTTACAGCATCGGTTTGAGGAAGCGGGCTGTATGCGACGCTTCACATTCTGCCACGGTTTCAGGCGTACCGGAGACGAGGATTTCTCCACCGCCGCTACCGCCTTCCGGTCCCAGGTCGACGATCCAGTCCGCCGTTTTGATGACGTCCAGGTTGTGCTCAATCACCACGATAGTGTTGCCCTGATCGCGTAACTGATGGAGCACGTCCAGCAGTTGCTGAATATCAGCAAAGTGCAGACCGGTGGTCGGTTCATCCAGAATATAGAGTGTCTGACCCGTACCGCGTTTTGACAGTTCACGCGCTAACTTCACGCGCTGGGCTTCACCGCCGGAAAGCGTCGTTGCCGACTGGCCGAGACGAATGTAGGTCAGCCCCACATCCATCAGGGTTTGCAGCTTACGCGCCAGCGCCGGGACGGCATCAAAGAACTCACGGGCTTCTTCGATAGTCATATCCAGCACTTCGTGGATGGTTTTGCCCTTGTACTTAATCTCCAGCGTTTCGCGGTTATAGCGTTTGCCTTTGCACTGGTCGCATGACACGTAAATATCCGGCAGGAAGTGCATCTCGACTTTAATCACGCCATCGCCCTGACAGGCTTCGCAACGCCCACCGCGAACGTTAAAGCTGAAACGTCCTGGCGTATAGCCGCGTGAGCGCGACTCCGGCACCCCGGCAAACAGTTCGCGCACCGGCGTAAACACTCCGGTGTAGGTCGCCGGGTTAGAGCGCGGCGTCCGTCCAATCGGACTCTGGTCGATGTCGATAACCTTGTCGAAATGCTCCAGCCCCTGCACGTCGCGGTACGGCGCCGGTTCGGCGATCGTTGCGCCGTTCAACTGGCGCTGAGCAATCGGGAACAGCGTATCGTTGATCAACGTCGATTTACCGGAGCCCGACACGCCGGTGATGCAGGTGAACAGCCCCACTGGCAGCGTCAGCGTCACGTCTTTCAGGTTGTTGCCGCGCGCGCCGGTCAGTTTCAGCACTTTTTCCGGATTCGCCGGCACGCGCTGTTTCGGCACTTCAATCTTGCGCTTGCCACTCATGTACTGGCCGGTCAGGGATTCCGGTACCGCCATAATGGCTTCCAGCGGACCTTCGGCAACCACTTCGCCACCGTGGACGCCGGCTCCAGGACCGATATCAATCACGTGGTCGGCGGCGCGAATCGCATCTTCATCGTGCTCCACCACAATCACGGTATTGCCAAGATTACGCAGGTGGATCAGCGTCCCCAGCAGACGTTCGTTATCGCGCTGGTGAAGACCGATGGACGGTTCATCCAGCACGTACATCACGCCGACCAGTCCGGCACCAATCTGGCTTGCCAGACGAATACGCTGGGCCTCGCCGCCGGAGAGCGTTTCCGCAGAGCGGGACAGCGTCAGATAGTTAAGGCCGACGTTGACCAGGAACTTGAGGCGATCGCCAATCTCTTTGAGGATTTTCTCTGCAATCTGTGCCCGCTGACCCGCGAGTTTGAGATTGTTGAAGAAGTCCATCGCATGGCCGATGCTCATGTCGGAGATGGTCGGCAGCGGTGTATTCTCAACGAAGACGTGGCGCGCTTCGCGACGCAGACGGGTTCCTTCACAGCTGGCGCACGGGCGGTTGCTGATGAACTTGGCTAACTCTTCACGTACCGCACTGGATTCCGTCTCTTTATAGCGGCGTTCCATGTTGTGCAGCACGCCTTCAAACGGATGGCGGCGCACGGAGGTATCGCCACGATCGTTCATGTACTTAAATTCAATATTCTCTTTGCCGGAACCGTACAGCACCACTTTGTGCACGTTTGCGTTCAGGCTGCCCCACGGGGCTTCAACGTCGAACTTATAGTGCTCCGCCAGCGATTTCAGCATCTGGAAGTAATAGAAGTTCCGACGATCCCAGCCGCGGATGGCGCCGCCCGCCAGCGACAGCTCAGGATTCTGGATCACGCGATCGGGATCGAAATACTGCTGTACGCCGAGGCCATCGCAGGTTGGACAAGCCCCCGCCGGGTTGTTAAAGGAGAACAGGCGCGGTTCCAGTTCGCGCATGCTGTAGCCACAAATTGGGCAGGCGAAGTTGGCGGAAAAGAGCAGCTCTTCTGCTTTTTCGTCGTCCATATCGGCAACCACCGCCGTCCCGCCGGAAAGTTCCAGCGCGGTCTCAAACGATTCCGCCAGACGGGTACTGAGATCGTCACGCACTTTGAAACGGTCGATCACCACTTCGATGGTGTGTTTCTTCTGTAGTTCCAGCTTGGGCGGATCGGAGAGGTCACACACTTCGCCATCAATACGGGCGCGGATATAACCCTGGCTTGCCAGGTTTTCCAGCGTTTTAGTGTGCTCGCCCTTACGCTCTTTAATGACCGGCGCCAGCAGCATCAGACGCTTGCCTTCCGGCTGCGACAGGACGTTATCCACCATCTGGCTCACGGTCTGCGCCGCCAGCGGGACATCGTGATCCGGACAGCGCGGTTCGCCAACGCGGGCAAACAGCAGACGCAGGTAGTCGTGGATCTCGGTGATGGTACCGACCGTGGAGCGCGGGTTATGAGACGTCGACTTCTGTTCAATTGAGATGGCGGGCGACAGCCCCTCAATATGATCGACATCCGGCTTTTCCATCAGCGACAGAAACTGACGCGCGTAGGCAGAAAGGGATTCAACGTAACGACGCTGCCCTTCGGCATACAAGGTGTCGAAAGCGAGCGAGGATTTGCCTGACCCCGAAAGCCCGGTCACGACAATCAGTTTGTCGCGGGGGATGACGAGGTTGATGTTTTTGAGATTATGGGTGCGGGCGCCCCGAACTTCGATCTTATCCATTCACCTTTCCCGGATTAAACGCTTTTTTGCCCGGCGCAGCAGGGTGCCACCGGCGATCACAAACGGTTAATTATGACACAATAAAACCTGAATGGATATACAGTATTGGAATGCAAAACGCAGAGTCCTGTGTAACAATGTCCGGCTGAAGTTGTTTCGCGGAATCCGCGTCGCAACGTAGTAAAATCGCTATTGGTAATGCTACAATCGCGCGTTTACACTTATTAAGAAACGTTTTCAGGAGATTCAATCATGGCCAGCAGAGGCGTAAATAAGGTTATTCTCGTGGGTAATCTGGGCCAGGACCCGGAAGTACGCTACATGCCGAATGGTGGCGCTGTCGCCAACATCACGCTGGCTACTTCCGAATCCTGGCGTGACAAGCAGACCGGCGAGATGAAAGAGCAGACGGAATGGCACCGCGTTGTGCTGTTCGGCAAACTGGCGGAAGTGGCCAGCGAATATCTGCGTAAAGGTTCTCAGGTCTACATTGAAGGTCAGCTGCGTACCCGCAAATGGACCGATCAGTCCGGCGTTGAAAAATACACCACGGAAGTGGTGGTGAACGTGGGCGGCACCATGCAAATGCTGGGTGGCCGTCAGGGTGGCGGCGCACCGGCTGGTGGTCAGCAGCAGCAGGGCAGTTGGGGTCAGCCTCAGCAGCCACAGGGCGGTAACCAGTTCAGCGGCGGCGCGCAGTCTCGCCCGCAGCAGCAGTCTGCACCGGCAGCGCCGTCCAATGAACCGCCGATGGATTTTGACGACGATATCCCGTTCTGATCCTCGTTGATTGCCTACTGATGTATTCAGTTAAAGAGCCCCGTCAATGCGGGGCTTTTTTTGTCAGTTTTTCTCTCGCCTTGTAAATAAAACAACATACTTTTCAATAAGATAATTAAATTTCCTGTGATCAAATCGTAGGTGGGATTATTGTAGCGCGGCGATTTTTTTTGCACCAAAACGCGATAAATTTTGCACTGCCAGAAGGTGCCAAAAAGACACATTCTGCACAGTGCAAAAATGAACGCAAAGAGTGTTTAGTGATGCTCTTGCTGAGCCGGATAACGTTTGTAGAGAGTCGACAGGCCGACCCCATATTTGAGAGCTATATCACGATGTGAGCAGCCGGACTTAATTTCCCGTTCAAACGCATCCCAGTGCTCATCAGTATACTTAGGCTTACGTCCGCCAATCCTCCCCTTAGCGCGGGCAACCGCTAACCCTGCCAGAGTGCGTTCACTATTCAGATCAGACTCATATTGTGCCGCAGAGAGAATATTACGGAAGTTATAGCGCCCACTGGCAGTGCTCAGGTCAACGCCATCTGTAATAGAACGAATATTAACATTGCGTTCTGCGAGGCTCTGAAAGGTCAATAATGCGTGCAGTACATTGCGACCGATACGATCTAACTTCCAGATGACCAATTCGTCACCGGGTTCAAGCATCTCAACCACTTTCTTCAAGATTGGTCGATTCGTCTTACGGCCAGAAGCCTTTTCCTCAAAAATTAACTTACAGCCAGCAGCTCTGAGCGCCTGCATCTGAAGCTCGGTGTCCTGATGGTTACTTGATACTCGTGCATACCCAATAATCATAAAGCGATCTCCTGCTCATCCTTCTGTTCGTCAGTAGAACCAGGTTATCAGAGTTTCACTTTTGACAAAGAGCTACGCGAGCATTACAAGCCAACACCATAAAAATTTATTTATATTCAAGGGGATTTCTAGAGCCTCATTACATACATAACCAAGGATTCGTGTAGATTAGCACCTTCCAGCAACAGATAATTGAAGGATTTTCATGAACGACTTTACTAAAGAGCCAAAAATCGAGTGTCTCGAAGACGGAACTCAAATTATTTATCACATGGGGCAAAAGATTACGATGAGCCCTGATGGAAAAGTCACAACCCAGCATAAGGCCGGTCATGTGATAACGATGCAAAAGGATAACGTGGACATCAGCCTTAACTGGGATGCGATAAAGCACATTAATGTTCAGGATATCAATTTGATAAAATCAATAGACTCTAAGGTCGTTGAAGGTGGGACTGTAACAGAAATCACCTTTATAAATGATTCAAGATTCTTGTGTATCTATGATCAGCTAGGTCTACCAAAAGGCGCTAAATCAGAAGGAAGTAATACCATTAAGATCTCAGCCGAAGGCGATGAATTGACAGTGGCAATGGCAGAGTCCAGCTCAACTACAACGCTGCATTAACCCGAATGGTCACCTATATAGGTGACCATTTTCAAAGGTTGGTTTAAAAGAGGCTGCAAAACGAGACGTCGGCACCGGGGCGAATCAGATTCCGGATATGAACTCTTTTGCTTCGGGTTCTTCTGGCGCTGGGCAATGGTTCCGGCTTCCCAGTGGGGTGCTGGTTCAATGGGGCGTTATTGCCAATACCCTAACAACAGGGGGCTATAACGTTACCTACCCAACGCCATTTAGTGAGTCACCTTCATTTTCACTTGCGGTAACTGCATCAACGCCGATTCTTGCCACCGCAGTTAATACGACCACTACAGTGTTAAATGGTGTGAGCACATGGAATTTATCCGGTGCGAGACAGACAAACAGTGTGCTCTGGATTGCCATAGGAAAATAAGATGACAACTAAATACTCCTTCTCTCCTTCACAATCTCTCTTTTATGCCAACGCACTAAAGGAAAGCGTCTACGACCCTGCAGGGATATGGCCAGAAGATGCATTTGAAGTTAGCGATAGCGTCATGATGGAATTCACCAGCGCGCCGCCAGTGGGTAAAAAATTAGGGGCGGCAGATGGCATGCCAGTCTGGATAGATGAGCCACCACCTTCAGCCGAGGAACTGAAGGAGACGGCAGAACAGAAAAAATCTGCATTGAAGAAAATTGCTGATTCCGAAATATCCTGGCGGCAGGATGCGGTTGATGCCGGGATCGCGACGGAAGAAGAAACCGCCGCGCTGGGTGACTGGAAAAAATACCGGGTTCTGCTGATGCGCGTTGACACAGTAAAACCCGACTGGCCTACGCTTCCGGGGGAACAGGCCAGTTAATGTCCGGTGCGGTTGCTGTATCGGTTGCAGTAACCGCATCAATATAATCAAGCGTCGCATTGAGTTTATTTTTTTCTGCGTCACTCAACGCTCGCCCTGCCTGCAATTTCAACTGAATGATACTGATAGACTGCATCGCAGAACTTATTAATTGTTGACGCTGTAGTTCCGCTTCGGCTTTAGCAGCGGCCTGCTGCGCCTCAGTATCTGTTACCCACTTTTTCCCGTCCCATTTATCAAATGCTGACACTGGCGCGGCAGTGGTGAATCCCTCTTTGACTGGCCCGATGTAATCCACGACTGACCCTTGTTTATTCTCAACCGAATAGACTGTATCCCCACGGTGATCTTCTTCCTGTCTCCAGTCAGTGCCGGTGAATAGGGAGACCTTTTCTGCAACTGTTTCACCCGGATCAATATCGGTGGAGTTACCTGGCATGCTCACGCCAACATTAATAAACTCATCTGACCAGCCAGTATATTCCCCTGTTAATTCATCGTAATAAAAACAGCGAATATCACCGGCCTGTGTCGCCAGGCCATTTTCATCAAATACAGGTTTCATTATTTAGCCCTTACCAGAAAGTTAAATGCAATGTTACGTGAACGGTTTTCACTGGCAGTAGGAACCTGTCTGCTTACATCGAGCGTCATAGTTACAGGTCTTGTCGCCGATCCAATAACAGAACCATTAGTTGGGGTTACTAAACTAGTGCCATTCGCAAATACACCAACACCCTGGCCAAGGACGGAGCAGGTGTCATTGTTTGTTGTCCCACCAAAACTACCTGTGATGTTTCTTATGGCATCACCTTGCGCAGACAACAGGGCTCGACCACTATCCACTCCCCTTCCGTCATCCCATGTGCGCAAAAACTCTCCCCTAGCCTCTGGAATAACTAAAGATGGGAAAACCAAAGCTAACTGTGGATATGTTGTTGCTGAAAATGATGCCCCATTAAATTTCATGAAAACCATATCAGCCCATTCAGGCATCACGGTGTTCGGCATGGCTGCCGAAGGCCAGAAAAACGGAATTCCTATGGGCGGTGCGCCTGCTCCCAAACCAAGGTATGTGAGAAGGTTTGCTATAGAGGACTGACCGATAACACTGCGTCCAATATCTGAAATATCAGTAAGCGCTGCAGCATTAGCGCCAGTAAAATAGGGCAACTTATTATTGGCACCGACCAGGCTGGCCAACGCACCTAAAGTGTCATTCTTTGCTGCAAAGAGTAGTTGAAGTGCGGCAAGCAATTGCCCGGCGCTTGAATCAGGTGCATTACCCGCAGCAGCAAGCACAGCGATAAGCTCTTCCTGCGTATCACGAACCGCATCCTGCACATTGTTGAGATGTGCCGCAGTAACGATTGTCCCCAGCTCACCGGTCAGCGGATTGCCATCATGAAATGTGTTATCCGGTGTATCGACCGGAGGCATTAGCGAATGCATTATTCGTTCTCCTGATATGCAAAATAGCAAAAGGTATGGGCAGGTTTGAGGTCGCGAAAAACGTCCTCAATGACCGGATCGCCAAATGCCGTCAACCTTTCACCGGCAGCAGAACTGCCAGCACGGAAATGGTAAACCTGTGTGCCCGAGTTCTGGACGTTCACACGCCACACCCAGATAATGTCTTCCACCCAGAGACGATCACCTGCCCGGTTCACGCCAGCCCGGAATGGTTGTGGCTCGTCAATCGTGATGGAGTAACCCAGGCTTGCAGCCAGCTGGATGAAATAAGGGATACTGAGGCCACCCACCTCTGCCAGCTTTGCCAGTACACGTTGCTGGCGCTGCTGGTAGGTCGCACCTTCTGGTGGAATAAGGGCAAGAACCCTTTCCCAGTCAGCGATAAGGCTGCGGGCGTAAAAGGGAGTAATCCCTCCCTCAGCGAGGTCGGCACTGGTATCAAGGCCGCGAAACATAGCCGCCTCAGAACGCAGGGAAGCATCAAGAAATGGCTCCCCCGGACTGTAAGAGACTTGGGGTAAAAGCAGATTCAGGAGGTTGTAATAGCTCATAGCAGCTCAACCTCCACATTTCCCAGACGAAACCATTCAACCTGTTCTTCGTCAATCACGGGCTGGATATTCGCGGCGGGTGTGACAATTTCATAATCCGAAATACCCGGAACAAGCGAAATCAGCGTACCCGCCTGGCTTCGGATAAATGCCACACCGGGCTCGCGCCTGGAGTCGTCATCCTGCAAAACGGAGGTAATGGCCGTGGTCGCATCGGCGAGGGTAATACCGTCCAGGGCCACCTTAACCAGTACGTTAAATGTGTGGATGGCTGGCATGATAACCTGCGTATTTTTGGCGGTGACCGGTCGAAGGTCATCGATATAGGCCTGCGTTCTGTCAATCACGTCCTGTGACGGTAAGCCGCCCGCAGAGGTGACAACCACATCCACCGTACCAAGCCCGCGCCGCAGGGGGTACACATATGCCGCTGAGACACCGCTAACCTCCAGCGCCCAGCGTTTGTAATCGTATTTATTGCCGCCTGCGGGCGGTCGACGGATAATTTCAAGCAGGCGGCTAAGCAGCTCGGCATCGCTTTCCTCATCGGTTCCACCACTCATCACCCCCACGCTGACCGTACTGTCAAACCCGTCCGGTGTGGTGGTCAGGGTTGCGGTGGTGGTCGCTGTGGTATTCCCTGACGCACCAGCCAGGGACGAAACCGCGTTGACGGTGGCGGTGCCGCCTGCACCGATGGTGATATCCTGCGTGGTTGTCCATGACACACTGTCACGTTTAAACACCAGCCCCGCAGCTGCCGTGGAGCCGGAATCACCGGTAAAAACGGCTGTCCCGGAGGCGCTGTTCGCGGCCTTTTTGGTCAGGCCACGCGTGCGGGCATGAAGATACAGATATTCGGCGTCTGCCGTGTCGGGGAAAATCTGGCGGACAATCCAGCCCTGGTGCTGATACAGTCCTTCGGCCACGCTGGCCACTGAGGATGCCCGCACATACCAGTCGCTGTCCGGGCCCAGCTTTTCGTCGGACAACTGCAGGAGGTTTTTGATATCCCGCAGGAGGTCATCACGAATTTGTGCGGCAGTTTTGGTGATAAATGGCATCAGCTGACCTTAACCGGAAGTTTCCAGGTCTGCGGCGTTCCGCTCGCAGCCGTGACGGTAACCAGCAACAGCACCCAGCCTGACCGGTAATGCTCTGCGCTGATATCAATGGACGTGGCGCGACCATCATCAATGATGGGTTGCAGCGCCTGCTGTGCATACTGAACGGCCAGCTTTCTGACGCGCGAAACATCTTTCTCGCGCCGGAGTGTGTGCAACAGAGAACCCAGGGACGGGTCAGCCCACCATGAGCCAAGCGGCGTCATCAGCCGCAGATAAACAGCGTTAGCAAGGGTGTCGGTGGTTTCCCCGGAGTAATCACCGGTGGTCGGATCAATAAGCATTTCCATGCCGCTATACTGGCGGCACGGGAAGATAAATTCGCGGTGAAGGGGTTCAGTGGGATGGATACCCGGACGGGGAAAACAACGTTACCACAAATTACATCGGCTGGTCAGGTTTCTCCGTGGTTCCCGCATCACCACCATGATGATGAGTGTGGTTATCATAAATATCCCGCATTCCGGTCATCGTCGATTTGCCGTCAGAGATTTCATCACTGCCTTTTAACAGGGGTGTTTCAAACTTCGCCTGATTCGTTGCCGTTATATCGAAATCAACCGTATTAACCTGGAATTTATTTTTCGCGTTCACAATAAATTCATCGCAGCTCACTTCGATAATTTTGCCGCGCTTTAAAATAATATGGCTGCCCTCATCGGTATAGATAGCCAGCTCACCGCTTTTGAGGTTCTTCAGCCGGTACTGTGCATGCTCGGTGGCAATCACGATACTGTGACTTGTTTTGCCGTTAAGCGGCAGCATGATGGCTTTGGTGCCTTTAGGCGGGTTCGAGGTGAAGCCGTATTGCTGGAACATTTCCACATCCTGCAGGGTTTCGGTTGCCAGTGCCTTGCCCTGAACAGTCTGAATATCCCCACCGCTGTTAACGCGGATTAAAACGCCCCTGAAGGCCATTCTTATACGGTTTAACGCCCCGTTAATACGGGCATCAATTCTGTTCCACATCGATAATCTCCAGGTCTTTATTCACTTTGGCGCGGCGTTTGCGGGACTTACGTTTTTTCGGGTAAGCGTCCGGTATCCAGATGCCATCCTCTTTCAGGCGCAGTGTGGTGACGGTGTTATCCGGACGACCGCCGGAAAACTCACGCCCCATCAGGAAATAGATCGCATCAATGCTGTGCGGCTCACTGCGCACACGGATACGCTGGCCGGGCTCCCAGAGCTGGCCGCTCTCCATGCGGTGGCCTTTTACAATGGCGGTGAGGTCGTACCCGCTCAGGCGGGCGTCGGCTATAGCCTTGCGGGCGCGGTAGTCCACCTGCGCCTGATTGTCCGCATCACCGGCAACCATAATCTGGGGCCGGTAATAAGGCACAGTACCGTCACGAACAACAGTGCGCAGCCCGTGAAACCCGTTCTCTGCCGAACCGGTGTTGTTAAATATTTCATCCAGATCGTCGCTGCCATCGTCGTCTTCAGCGGCAGTCTCCGCACCGTCCACGTCAATTACTTCCAGTTGGCTGGACTTTTTCCCCTGGCCGTGCCCCTGTGCCAGTACCGTAAGCTCAGAGAAAGAGCCGGTAATGGATGACCGGTCACTCAGATCAAGCACGTTATTTCCGCGCCCGTCACGGTTGAGTATCAGCGTGGCAACCGGATCTTTTGTATAGTCCGGGCCACCGATGACCAGCGTGCCATCCGGTTCAAACCATGGCCACAGCCCCCGCGCAGCAGCGGCACGCTCCAGCGTATCCCAGGCCCGTTCGCCGGGTTCAACACTGACCTTGTCATTACGTGTGGAGGACTCCGCTTCAAGGCGAATATTTGTTATGCCCAGCGGCCTGACGACCTGTGCGATCACCTCTTCTAGGCTGAGCTGTCGGGACGTGAAGACTGGCGAGGCGCAGTCAACCAGAATCGCCGCACCATCGCGCCCGGAGAGGGACAATGATACCTGCTGGCGGGACACGCGCCGCTGGATGGTATCCACGCGCCCGGACATGACCACATCGTTACCCACCCTGACCAGCACCGGTACGCCGCGCGTAATGGCAGACGGAAACACGCCATCAGGAAGGCCCAGCGTCACACTCCAGGCATCGGACGGCACCAGAAAATCAGAATCAATCTGGTATCGGCTCCAGGCGCTGTGGATTTTACCGTCGATGACCAGACTCACGGTGTTCTGCGTATCCTTATCTTGAGTAGGCATTGAGCACATCCCCCGTTTTCAAACTGTTGGGGTCACGCAGCGACGGATTCAGGCGCAGCAGCTCGGCGGCACGGGTGTAATCCTCATACCAGAGATGGGCGAGCAGATGCAGGTTGGTGTCAGCCTGAACCGTCCGGGTGGTCAGCGGCGGTCGGCTGGTGATTACTGCGGCCCCCAGTTCCTGAACCGCCAGGGCAATATCTTTCAGGCTGCCGACAACCGGCTGCCATGCAATCCCGCTGGCGGTTTCACCGGCGCTGACATTCTGAGTGTCATCGGCGAACGCTGTACGGGTCTGCTCTATGGCCTCCTGCAGTGCTGTGCGGGTATCACTGGTGATTTGCTCAATATCGATCGGCGACAAAATATCGCTGATGCTCTCATCGCTGAGAATATCCGAGGCATCGAGCGCGAGCTGCAGGGCAACCTGGATTTTGACAGCACTAACCAGTTCAGTGATATCCGCCGTGGATGAACCTGACGGGATAGTGACAGGGGCGGTGGTCTGCCCCGTCACCAGTTGTTCAGGCATGGCGGCCACATCCTTAAGCTGTGCATGACCATTTTTCCAGTCGGCCATCACGATACCCGCCGTTCCTGCCACATCCGAGGACTGCGCGTAGCTTCCCGGATTGTTACTGACAGATGATTTTGACGTGAGCGAGGTCAGGCTCAAAGCGCTCTGCAGATCGCTCATAAAGGCTTTGGGATAGTTCACAAAATCTGTGGTGGTACTGACGAAACCGGTCAGATCTCCCTTAAGAACGGTCACCATGTTCAGTGCGGTGGTGGCCAGTGACTTCGCCCGCTTCATCCACTTTTTAGCCGTTCTCAGCGGAGAAAGCAGGTCATCAATGGCGGTCTGCGCCTGGCCAAGTGCAGATTGTACCTGGTTAAAAATGATATCAGCTTTGGAGAGCGGGAAATCGCTGCCAAAAAAGGCGACGTTGAGACCACCCTGCAGGAAGGCCACCTCCACGGTACAGTAATCCACGTTCTCCGCGTCATGCGATGCCTGATACTCAATACACTGCATGCCCGGCATGGAGCCAAAGACCGGGTGGATAAGCTCCGCGCTGCCGCGTGTATCGAGAGCGGCCAGAAACGCCTGCAGCCGGGTGTCATAATCATCGCCCCAGAAAAGGGCTGTTACCCGGAGGTTGCGTGGCTTTCGCCCTAAATCATCTACATCGCCGCCATCCACATACGGATACTCGTAAGTGGAAATATCCCGGCTGGCGCTGTCACGGGTGTTGATTACATCAAAACGGACGCCCCGGAAGGACGCATCCTGCATCGAGTCTTCCCAGCTCACTGTGGGCCTCCCGTGGAACCACGAACGGACTGTTCGCCGTTATACTCGTTGACTGCCTGCGCAACCGTCCGCCCGTCCAGCATCAGATTGGTGGTGATGGTCACAGGCTGGGGTTTCTGCTGGGCTGGCAGCAGATAAGAAGGAACGCCAGTTGTTGCCGGAGTTTGTCCTATAGATGACGGTGGATTCCACCATGAACCGGCATCAACCTGGGAAGCGCCCTTGTCAGGCACTGTCCCTTTCGTTTCATCCTGAGCCAGTTGGTTTAACCACTCTTCGTTTTCAGTGGCATACCCTCGACCGAACTGATACCAGGGCTGATAGAGCTTACGGGCTTTATCTATCCGTTCCTGGCTGTATTTCGCCCTAATCTGTGCCCATTTTGCAGGCCCGTTGATGAGTTCATCATCCTCATCAGGTGTCGTCATTGTTGCAACGGTTGTGGCGGTCATGCCCAAACCCAGCATCTTAAATACACCGCCAAGAATACCGGAGCCACCGGCACCAGGGGGAACGGGCGGGACGGGGATATTTTTAGGTAATTTGTTAGCCCCACCCGTTAGTAAATTAAGACCAGCAAAAGTAACCGCTGCCGCTGTCATGCCCTTAATTGCAGTGGTTGCTCCTGAAACAGCCGTTGTTAACTCTGGATATTCCTTCGCATAATCCGCAAGTTTTGTTGCGAGATCGCCATATAAATCAGCGACCGGTTTCATGGCATCCTGCTCGGCAAACATTTTTTCGGATTCAAACTGTTGGGATTTATATTGATTACCCGAAGACATTACATCAAATGAAGCATCACCTGCGCCTGCAGAATTTTCAGTACCTGCAATCTGTTCTTTTATAAAGTCCTTTTTCATCAGACTTGTTTTTAATGCTGTTGATGCTTGCTGGTCAGCGATTATTTTCGATGTTATTGAAGCGACGACAATATCAAGAGACGCAAGAATGTCTTTTTCCTTATCTGTTCCTTTATATTTTTCAGCCTGTACACGTAATTTTTTAACTCGTGGGTCAGCTGATACTATGCCAGATACAGCATTGGTAAATGCATCGTAAGTTGTTACCCCCTGAAGTCGTTGTTGTGCTAAATAATCAGTATATTTTAATTTCTCGCCATTCTTACCCCTGAATCGATAATTCTTCATGGCATTTTGAGTATCAGCGCTCGTATATTTATCAAGGAAGTTATTTACGTTTGTAGATGCTGCACTATTATCACCGGCAGTCTCGGAATTAGCTTGCAGTAATGCAAGAACGATATCTAAATCCTTGAGGCCTGACATACCAATTCCTTTGGCTTTTGTCAGCGTCAGGGCAAGAGAACCCGCCATATCACTTAATTCATATTTCCCATTTTCACCAGACCTAATCGCTTTATCAAATACCGCAGGCAGGTCCTCCATCTTAATGTCAAAGTTTTTAACCGCTGCAATGGCGATGTCGGAAAGTGCTTTTGGATCTGCTCCTGATGCACTGGCGTAACGGGCTATGACAGGTAATGCAGTCATAACTTGATCTTCTTTCAGACCGCCAGCAAACAAGTTAGACATTGTGTTCTGCGCCGCCTCCGGAGTGCCGCCGCCTTTCCGCACAGCATTGCGAATAGCATCATTGATCTCTGGTACTTTCTTCAGGCGTTCCGGGGCAGAGAGATTGTTATACGCCGTATTTGCAATCTCCAGGTTACGGCTTTCATAAGCCATCTGCCGCTGTACCGGGTCTTTAATAATCATACCCGCAGCGGTCAAACCACCCGCAACAGCCGCCACCGTTGAGCCTGCGGCCTTCATGCGCTGCATGCGCGTCATGGAGTCATTAACGCCGACCAGTTCGGTACGCAGGTTTTTTACACGGTCTGTCATGGCACGAAATGCACGGCTCTGCTCGTTGGCTGACAGCATACCTGTGCGGGTCAGGCGGTTATATGCCGCCATGGTCTGCTGAATTTCCCGCTGGATCTCACGCTCGGAACGAATGCCCAGCGTAGACCGGGCCGAACTGGCGCGGCGGTACTCATCCTGCAGGGTACGGGAAGCTCGAATCGCGCTGGTGGTGTTCTGCTGCCGGGATTTTGCCAGTTCATCATCTGCTTTTTGCGCCGCTCTGGTATCGCGGGTGATGCTTTGCAGCGCCTGTTTCAGAACCTTAGAGCCAGTATCGCGGGCAAGCAGCTGCAGCGCCAGTTGTAGATTACGCGCCATGGATTATCTCCGTTTACCGCCTTTTTTCCGGCGTTGCGATTTGAATGAGCGGGTGGTGCGGGTGGTGGTTTGCCCGGTTTTATGTCCATGTAACCGGGCAAGCGCATCGGTGTAACCGTCGAGTTCCGTGCGGGTCATTCCGCCGATTTGCTGCTCGCTGATGCCGTACCGTCCGAGGGCGAGGACGAGGGTTCGGTAACCGCTGAGCTGCTGTTCGAATCCATCCGCTTTTTTTTAATGGCTTCAATCTGCGCATCAATAATGTCGAAATCGTCATCATTGAGTTCATCCAGCAACAGCTCCGGGGTGATAGCCTCTTTCGGCAAATCACCGAGCGCCGTTATGGCCTGCGCCATGACAGCGACGCGGTAATACATTCCGGCTGCAGCACCTTCCGTGGTGCCACAGGCCTCATCCGTGAGGCGCAGTGCTTCGATGGTATCCCTGACCACCGGTATACGCACCATAAAGTCCGTATGTACTTTGTCGCCGACCTTAACGCCGTACAGCAATGCGTGCTTTTCCATTTACTCCTCCACGCGGCGCAGCGAATTCATGGTGATATCACGCTTCGCTTCGTTATCCACGGTGTACTGCGCACCCACCTGCGTGCTGAAACAGTCCAGGTACGATACCCGCTTACCGCTGCTGTTGAGCGGGTACTGCGTGATTTTCGCGCCTTCGATTGCGCCCCAGTCGAGATCGCCGGACTCAGGGATAACCACGGTGACGGTCAGCTGGATCTCTTCGATGCCACGGGAAAAGCCTTTTGCCCGCCCGGTTTTGTTCATCGTTTTGACCAGCTTACGTCCGGTGGTCACATCTTCCTTGAGGTCAGTGACTTCGATTTCCTGACCGTCAACTTCCATGACGATTGCGCCAACATATTCTTCAAGTGCCATTCTGTATCACTCCTTACAGCAGCAGGTCGATGCGACCGGCGAAGACGTGGAGACCATTCACCACATCAGACGGGATGCGGGCATTCAGCTGGTTCACGTCCTGTGAATCGCGCTCGACGATAAGACCGTCTTTATTGGCATCAACTTCTTCGATGATCTCCAGCTCTTCCAGCTTATAGAGCACATCCAGCAGCTCACTGCGCACCTTGGGAGGCGTCCTTGCGCTGAGCTTGTCGCGAGGGAAGCGCAATGCAATGCGCTCACGGCAGGCCTTGCGTACATAATCCAGCGTGCGGATGGTGGTGATATCCAGCAGCGCCACATCGTCCACGCCCTGGGCGTTTCTGGTGTAGGTGCTGATGGCACGCACGATCTGCACTTTATCTCCGGGGCCAATCTCAAACGGGGTAAGGCCGTTATGTAGGGCACTTTCCTGTTCAGTGCGTCCCGGTCGGCTTTCCAGTGCGGTGACGTCCAGCGTGCTCATGGCCAGCGTATTCAGCGGACGGGCCGGGTCTTCTTCGCTGGCGATGACGGCTGCATAAGCTGCCGCAATCTGCGCCGGTGTTTTCACCGAACCGTTGTGCCAGCCCAGGGTGATGCGCCCCTCATTCAGGGATTCCGCGAGAGCAATACCGGTGGAGAGCGATTTACGCCAGCCCCCGACACCAATCGCGCCACGCTGTTCCATTGCATTACTGACATTGGTCAGATGGTTACGCAGCACCGTCATTGCATCCTGCGTGGCGAATGGGCAGACCACGATGTTATGACCTGCCGTAAACGCAGCGGCCAGCGCCGGTGCGATATCCGGATCAACATTCCCGCTGCTCATTGCCGTGGTGGCTGCGGTCACACCGGGTGCGGTGACACTGGCCGATAATGCAATGTCATTGCCGATGGTACCTTTGTGGCGACTCGTCAGCGTGACCACACCATCTGCCGCCTCCGCAGTGACGGGAAGCCCGTCTTTCTGGGTAATCAGCCCGACAAGCGCTGTGGCAATGGCCGCTGCAGTATCAGCAGCGGAAATACCCACATCAATACGGGTGCCGTTGATGATGACGCTCAGCGTACCGTTGCCGGAGGCCGGGCCAGTAATGGTGACTTTGCCCGTTGCGGATGTCGCTGTGGCTGCATCCGCGACCCCAATCATCTGCAACTGCAGGTAGGGATTGGCTCCGATTGCATCTGTCGCCATCAGGTGTCCCAGTGAGCCACGGCCAAAGTACGTTGCCGCCTGATCATCAGAGAAAATATCCTGGATGGTCAGCGGTGCGGCTGTGCCACTGCCGAGCATCTGCACCACCATCAGCACCTTCTGGGTGTTACCCGGCAGGGTGCGCACCGCAAGGCGCGTGTTGAATTCAATGTACTGCCCTGGCTTACGGTTTGAGCCGATGGTGTCAAAACTGATATTAGGACTGGACACTGCTCACCTCCGTGGTGACTGTCGGCGCTTTGGCCTTGTTTTTACCGGTGGCCGTCACCTCAATAAGATCTCCGGCCATCAGCTGACGCTGGTAGTAGGCGGAGTTATCCACCTCCAGGGGGGCCGCGTCGGTGATATAGCGGCGCGGGTTATCTTCGCGCGGCACCTTCAACCCCGGAGCGGCTGTAACGTTAATCTTGCTCATGGTTAATCATGTCCTCAGCTGCATTATCTTTGTCCGGCTTTTTCAGGTCATAACTCAGTCGCGTACTCAGCCACTGAGGATCGTCCTCTGAGGTCGTACCGCCGTAGTCGCGAAAGAGACTGTCCGGATGGCCATCAGGTGCATTCGTCAGCGGGAATTTCCCGTTCTCCAGTGAGGACTCAATCCATTTGGTGTCGAACTCACAGGCAAAAACGGACAATGCCTGGCGCTCAACCTCCGTGTTGAAGAGCGTGCGCACACGACCTGGCTGTAACGGTGCAATCCGTATACCTGTATCAGCCATATCCTGGCCGGAGAGCAGACGACGCACGGCTTCAACCATCCGGTATGTTCCGACTTCACTCTCATTCACGCCCCCTGTACGGGCAGCTTCCTCGCTGCGAACATTGCGTTCACCGACAATCACAGCAAAACGCCCGTGGGTGACGAACTTCTGCTTTGATGTGCTGTAAGGCTCAGTTTTTTGCACACCGCCAAATGTCACCCAGATGGCGGGCAACTGGCGCAGTACCTCTGCAGGTTCGCCATCCATTTCACCCCCATACGAGCGAACATGTCTGGCCATACGGCCCATCCCTGCCTGCAGTCGGTCGACGATGGCGCGTTCAATATCGGCGATCACCATCAGAAACCGCCTCCACGAGTCTGGTCACGACCAAAGACGCGGCCACCTGATACCACCCGTGCTCCGGTGCCACTTTTCACCACATCCCCGCTGGCTGTACGCCCCAGGTTGATTTTGCCGCCTGCAATTTTCTCCAGATAGCGGATGGTGTCCTCATACCGCTCCCGGATTTCGACCGTCATCTGGGTATCAGAACCGCACAGCAGATAACGGGCGATATTGCAGCAGCGGATGACCAGAACACGGGGTTCATCCGCCCATGGCACCGGGTAACGGCCGCAGAGATAACCGTCAATTTCAGCGCTGGCCTGTTCAAGGGCACCATTCAGCACGTCATCATTGATAGTCCCGGTATAGTTGCGGTCAGTAAGTGAAATACACTCGCGCTCACCAAACGCCCGTACCATGTCCTCGCGGTTCGCATACATGGCTTACCCCTTTTTCTTGCCCGCAGAGACGGTCTCGTCAGAGGTCGCGTTATCATTCACACTGTCTGACGCTGGCCCGGCATCTGAAACAGGCGCGGGGGCCGCATCCAGTTTCACCTGCAGAGCATCACGCTCGGCGGTGATCGCCGTGATGGTGCAGTTGGCTGCATCAAGTTGCTGTTTAAACGACTCAATATCTTTGTTGAGCTGGATATTCCCGGTCTCCAGCTCACTGACGCGCGACTGCAGGGCATCCCGTTCTGCGGTCAGCTGAATGGTGCCGGAAGTATCCTGCTCCGGAACGTCTGGCACCCGCACCACGATGAGGTTGGGATCGCTTTCCAGCACGGCGAGTTCTTTCGCCGTGAACTGGTCATCCGGCCAGGTGCGACCGGCGGCGCTGTGGGCGATACCGAGACGGCGGAAACCGTCACGGCGGGCTGTGATTTGAATAGGCATTATGCATCCACCCCTGTTGAGCCATACGCCATCTGCCAGAAACCGTAGCCACCGTTGGCGCGGGCTTCTGCACCGAAGATGAATTTCTTGCGCATGAAGACGTTGTCGGCGGTGTAGTCGGTCTGCTCGACAAAGACCGGCTTTTTACGCTCCTGATAAACCAGCGGTTTCACCGGTTTGCTGGTATCCAGCAGGAACCAGGCGGTGTCAGAGGTCAGTTCCGGCACGACCAGCACTTCCGCCGTCCCCTTGTACGGGTTCGAGGTGTTGTCCGGTAAGCGTTCAGCTGTCATGAGGTAATTCGCGTCATCTTCCAGCGCGGGCGGGACGACCAGAATAGTCGGGCGAATTTTCAGCGACGCGCCTTCATCATCCTTGAGACTGCGCATGGCAACTCTTGCCGCACCGTAACTGGCCTTGGCTGCGGCAAGTGACGTCACGCTCAACTTCTTCGTGCCTTTATTGGACACAGACTGCCCGCCAACGAGGTGATCGGTATCAAAGAAGGGCTGACCGTCATAACAGAGGTTTACGAAGCCGCCACTCAGCAGGGCAAACACGATATCTGATGGCAGCTCTGCCGCAGACTGACCCGCCGATTTGGCCTGCAGGCCATACCCCATAATCTGGTCGTCTTCAATATCGTTGCGATCAACTTCAACCGTCGCTTCCCAGTCCTTGTTGCGAATGGTGTAGTTGAACGCGGCCAGTGATTTGACCACTTTATCGCCAATCCACTCGCGCATTTTCGGGAAACGGCTCAGCCAGCTATAGTCGTTTTCCTTTCCGGTGGACGGCACCAGCATGGCCACCTTTTTCCAGTCCGAAGGGGTCTGATCGAACGCCCCCTGGAAGGTGGCTTTCAGATTAATGAAAATCTGACGTACATTTTTTACGTTAATTAACACGGTCTTCTCCTTTAAATCAGAACCCAGACGCCATCACCTTCAAGACCCAGCACCTTGCCAGCCACAGGGCGGGCATTGGTATCGCTGGTTTTCGCCACGGTCTGGCTGTCCACCACATAGCAATCCCTGCCAACCTGCGCCTGCGTCACCGCGTCAGCAGTGCTGTTTGCAAGAAACCAGGCTTTACCACGGCGTACCAGCACACTGGCATCGCCTGCCAGACCGGCGCTGTTATCCACCCATCCATCGCAGATACCCAGCGTCACGTTGGCGGCTGTCGCACTCCCCGGCACGGCAAAACCGGCAGCGTTGGCTGACACAATGTGCCCGCCGAAATGTTCAGTCGCCGCAGCGACCGGGACGGCAAACAGCTGGCCGTCGCGATAAGGTGTTTGACGATCCATTACGGGCTCCTTTATTTGGTGTATTTCGCCACTTCGTCCGGGTCATTACCGAACATCGAGCAAATGGCCGGGTCGATAGCGTCATCGTCTGTCTCGTTCTGACGTGGTGGCAGTCCTGCCGGGGGCAGGCCCAGCGTCTGACTGGTGGTCAGGGCGGCAATCTTCGGCGCTTTCTCAATAAACGCTTTCAGGCTGGCCGGGTTGGAGCTGGCCAGGGATTCCGCCCATGCCTGCTGCGCCGGTAACAAACGGCCATCACTGAGCGCAACGGTAATCAGCGCATTCGCTTCCTGCGTGGCCAGTGCCGCCGTGTTCGGGGCGCTGGCGCGTTCCGCTGCCTGCTGAACGGCTGCGTTCATGGTTTCCACTGACACGAACTTCGCCGGGTCTGGGGTGGCAACCTGTGCCGTGAGGGTGGCAATGGTCTGTGTGTTCTGGTTCAGAATATCCAGCAGACTGACGGAGGCAGCGGCTGTACCTTTCCCTTCGGAGAGCTGGTCAATGAGCTTGTTCAGCTCGGCAATAATGTCCTCCTGGGTGGCAGTAATCGGAAGATTCAGCATCCAGCGCAGACGTTCGAGAAGTTCATCCATTTCGGTATTACCCTCAGTGGTCAGATGGGTGCTCATCAGGGAGGCGGCGGCGAGTAACACTTCCTCCATCCCGTCAAGAGCCGGAGTATTGGTCAGGGCGGCATTAAGGATCTCCAGCACCTGACCGGTTTTGTCATAGGAAAAAACGGGGGAAATAAAACGATACTCTCCGGCCTCCACCATCGCGGCAGCGGTGGCTGTCCATTCCACGTCGACGGCAAAGAGACCTTCGCCATCACGCCACTCCAGCTTTTTGAAAAATGCGGAAGCCGGTGCAGGCTGACCATTTTTGGCCGCGCGAAGCGTCTGGTGCTCGTAGTCCAGAACATACGGGGTGTCACGCGCGTCAGCTGCAGCAATCAGACGCTCAGCTATCTCCCGCGTCATGAGCCACGTCGCGCATTCGGTCGGTCTACCGTCACGGGCACGGAACTCTCCAGCCGGAAACAGCTGGATGACGCCTGGCGTGGCGGTATTGATTTCCTGGGTGAGTGAAGCAATGAGTGTCTTTTTCATGGTGCCGACGATACGGCACCCGTGAGGTGTGGATCAGATGAAGGGGTTCAGTGGATTTGCCACCTGGCCGGATGATAATGAAGGGAATTAATGAGAGTAGCGGCGCATCAGACGCCAGGGCTTTTTAAACCGCTTTTAAAAACGCGTAAACACGGTTGAGGCGAATCACTCTACCACAATCGTATTGAACGCGTCAGGGAGGCTTACAGCGCGAATCTGCCCTCAGTCAAAAATCAGTTTAAGATACTGCTCAGCGGTATTCTCCATGCGCTCCACATCGTCCTCGGTCAGATGCAGAAACGGACGGGCGGGCATCTTAATTTTATATGCCCCGATGGTGTTCCACTGCTCGAAGTTAGCCCGTGATTTTTTTGCAAAGCGATTGTTCAGCGAACCATCTTTGTTCTGTCGGTAATACGCTTTCTGGCTGCGGGCGGCAATACTGATTTCGCCACCCTCCTGGTGGATAGGGGCATATTTAACATTGGTGCCGACCGTTGCCTCATCATTGGTGCTGTACTGCGTGATGCTGGCGGCCAGCCGCCCCGACTTCTGCAGAATTTTACCGCCATGCCGCTTGCGGGCATAGGCAGGGCTCCATCCCATCCACGCAGGCCGCCCCTGCTGCGCAAAGTTTTCCTCGACCGCATCACCCATGGCGGCGGCCATCTCGCGCATCAGCGGTTCGCGGTGCTCCAGCTTTTTAATCAGATCGCCGAGCGACCGCTCAAAGTCACCGATATCGTACTGAATGGCATAACTCATGGCATCTGCTCCAGCAGCTGCGTCGCGCGGTCTGACAAAATATCGTCCGCTTTGACCGTGGCACCACCATTAACCAGCGACAACCGCCACCCATCAACGGCAGGAATTCCCCGTACCGCACGGGTGGCATTCTGCCCGGCCAGCAGCCACACCAGTGACTCATCATCCAGCCAGACACCGGCAGGCTGACGCAACAGTGACGGAAGCTCTGACCACATCGGCCCCGGAGACTGCCGCACATCCTCTTCATGAATACTGAGCGTCACAGGATGACTGACGCCATGCTCTTCAAGGCGGTTCAGTAATGCAGGCGGAACGCCGCCGACGCGTTTCAGGTCGCCACGGGAATTCTCCCGCACGCTGACCGCATCCACCCAGCGGCGAACGTCATCGCTGACGGCATCAAGAACCGCCGGTTCAGACAATGTTTCCTGAATAGCCTGTGCGGCAATACGTGGCGTGGTCGTGGCGGATTTGTCCATCAGACGCTGACCGAGGGAGGACAACCAGCCCTGGCCGGGGTTGTGGCCGAAGCCCGCATCGGGCGTGTAAAGCTCACCGTTAAAGCGAAGCGCCTGCACTTCGCGGGTATCGTTCGGCCCCCATGCCTGCTGTACGGTGACAATATCCTGCGACCAGGATTTCACCTCTATACCCAGCCTGTCGGCATCGGCCTGTGTCCGGGCACGTATGCGGCAGCGGCAGTGATAACCATCCGGCGGATACATAAACTGCCAGACCGGATCATCATAGCGGGCAGTAAAACCATTGAGCGCGGCGTGACGTGGACGTGTGCGCATGTCCATCACGGCCACGCGCTCCCAGATGGGGCGGAATTCCGCATTCGCCATCTGTTCGGCGTACCGGCCTGCACCGTAAGCAGCCTGCATGTTGGTTTCGAAGATGGTACGCAGGCGGCGGGGTGTCAGTTGTTTACCCTCCAGCACGCCATCCTCATCCGCCACCAGTTTAGCGCGGTCGGCCAGCCACCCCTTACGGGCCAGCACCGGCGTAAGCTGGCGTTCAAAATCCCGCAGTGTGCCGCCGTTGCTGATGTGGTCTCGCATCGCCTGATGCACATCTTCCAGCACATCCTGTTTGAGCACGCCTGCCACCGTGAACGCCGTTGCATGAGCGCGCGCTTCCACATCGTGCCAGTTAAAGCCGGTGGTGTAGCCCTTTGACTCGAAATAGGCAATCGCCTCTTCCGGCTTAAGACCGATGGCATAGCCCAGATCAACATCAGCTGTCGGCATTGAGTCGTCCCCATACCTCGCTGACAAACAGCGCCTGGCTAATCAGTTGCTGCAGGTGCGCGTCATCAAGCTGCGGGTAGCTGGCGGCGATAATATCCAGCGCCTCATCCGGGGTCTGTCCCTGCTGCAGCGCAGCCACCAGAGGCGCAATCAGCTTCTCCATCGCCTGGCTGATAGCGGCTCCGGGACTGCTGGCATTATCCAGTGCATCCTGTGCCGGGTCAGTGATTTCACCCGTGGTGCTGAGTGCCGTGAAATGCCGGAATACCGGCGCATGACTCAGCGCCACAGGTGCCATCGGGGAAGATGGTGCTGTCGGGGTCAGTACTTCCTCGTTATCTTTCGGCTCCGGAATGCCCACTTTCTTGCGTACCCAGGACACAGGAATGCTGTTCATCCCGGCCTGAACCAGGGTGGAGACACCGGTTGCAAAGGTCTCAATGCTCTCCAGTTCACGGGTATCGAACACCAGACGAGGCTGGCGGCGCGTGCTGACGTCATAGCCATTGATGGCGAGCAACATCCGGATCACGCCCCGGTAAAAGCCTTCAATCTGTTTCGCATCGGCGGTCAGCAGGTCATGGCGCACCTCGTTATGTACGTTACCCAGCGCGTTGGTTGATGTTTTACCATCCGCCTGCGTGGTCAGCGTCCCCCCCAGAATGACTTTGGATACCGTGCGTTCCGCCCAGTTAATCATCGCCATAAACGGATCAGACTGTCCCTTCGCGGCTTCCTTGAATTCAATTCTGGTGCCTTCCGGAATAATGCCCGAAGCGTTATGGCCGATACTGACCAGCGCCTGCATCAGCCTGTCCTGCTCATCCTGTGAGGCACCCGACATATACGTACCGATTCGGGGAGGGAGACCGTAAATCTCCAGAAACTCCGCCATATCGCGGACACTGTAGTTTTTAAAGAGATACGGCCAGACCAGTACGCGATAGAGACCGGACTGCGCGATGTATCCCGATTTGGCGTTGTGGGTATGTACCAGCCAGCCGAACGGCCACAGTTCTTCCCCGTCCACGGAACCGGTGTTAAGGCGGATTTCATCCCCCGCTGCGGGTGTGGTACGGAACCAGCGATGCGGGCGCAGTTTGATTCTGGTGGGCAGCCAGACGTTGCCGTCACGTTCCCACTTCTCAATCTCCTGCGCTGCAAAACCATGTCCGATGGCCTCGGCAGCGTTCAGGGTAACGTCTTCCATCTCCGGCAGGTCAGCGAACCAGCTGCCCACCATGGCGGTCAGCTCTTTTTCTTCAGCAGTGGCGTTCGGTGGTGGCTCAATACTCCAGTCCAGCGTCAGCAGCGCGTTTTTTCGCTTGGCCATCTCGGAGAAAATGTGGCCGTCACGCTCTACCATATCTTCAAAAAGGTCAGCCTGTGCCGACAGGTCGCCCTGTTCGGCGGCTTCCAGAAGACGCGGCAGGCGTGCCAGCGTCATTCCGCGTGAGGGATGTGTCGGCCAGTCCCTTTGCAGTTCGAAGGTACGGGATGACTGAGGGGCTTTGAGCACCTCTTTATTTAGCGGGCGACCAAACTGATCGACTATCTGAACCATTCTTTACCATCCTCCGGATGAGCCGAACCTGTCACCGCGATGACCGTGGCGCGGGACAGCTTTAAAATCAAAATGACCAGCCCCTGATACGGCCAGCGCCCACAACATATGCAGGGCATCAGGCCCGTCATCATGGTCAGCTTTGGGAAAGTGCCGGAGCTGGTCAATAAGGGTGGTCTGCGAGGCATGCAGACGAATAAGGCCATTCGCCATATGCGGTTGCAGGGATTCGATGCGCAGAATTTTGTCCGTACCGGGTATGACGGCACGGGCCGGAACCGGAATACCAAGCGCGGCGGAGCGCTTCACCAGTTCGGTGCGCAGGAACTCCTGGAACTGAACGGACTCCACCGCCCAGACCAGGCACCCGTATTCACGCTGCAACTCGATAACGTCAGAGATAATTTTATCCGGCACCCGCTTGCGGATACGGGCTTCCACCACATCGAGAATACCGGTGAAGCGGTTGAAGCCTCCGACCAGCAGGGCGGAAGGATCGCGACGGTTGTTACCGAGCTTACCCAGACTAGGGTCACACGCACCATAAAAACGCCACTCGGCCAGACGATTCACCCAGAAGGTGATGCACCCGTTAAACGGCGCATCTTCACCGCTGACCGGGTCATTCTGGTATTCCGCATCAAAGGTGCTGTGGCCGTCACGGGCACGAATGAGCATCAGCGCATACAACGGGCGGGCGGCCCATGACACCACCGCACCTTCGTCCATTTCAGCCTGATGCTCGCGATAGTACGCCAGCGCCAGCATCTCACCGTCTTCGTCGTTGTTGCGTAATATCTCTTCCCACTTATCCCATAGCTCCATGTTATGCGGCCAGCTGATAAGCGCTTTGAAACGGGCCCGCTTCCAAAGCGGGTTTTTCAGCGTGCGGGACAGCACGGAATCGTAGTGGAGGATCGTGCCGATATAGACCACATCGAATTTTGCACCGGCACCACCCAGCGGCAGCACGGTTTTTTTCAGCCAGTTATCCAGCTTGTCGCGCTGCTCAGGATTACGTACCAGCTCATCGTTCTCGATATCATCCAGCACGGCTAGGTCAGGGCGGTACGGGCCATGGCGCAGGCCACGCAGTTTTTTACCGCTGCCCGCCACCTGCACCTTGATATCGTTGCGGGTCAGAATGGTGCCCGCCTGCCACACACGACCGCCGCCGGTCGCCTCCGGAAAGTCCATCAGCAGGCGCGGGTTAAACTGCAGCTCCGCTTTGATAGCCTCCAGCATGGGATAGGCTTGGTCAATGGAGTCCATAATGATGACCGGGTAATGCTTGAGAGACAGCACAATGCACCAGATAACAAAGAGCTGGCTCACGATAGTGGATTTGGCTTCGCCACGCGGAGCGGCAATGGCATCGTTCTGGCCGCCAGTCGCCTGAACAATCTCCGGCAGGCGCTTATAAAGGTATTTATGCAGCTCGCTGCGGGCAGCGTGGCGGACATAGTGCGGAAAATAATGCTGCACAAAGTATTCAAACCCCGCCACCGGATCTGCAACGAGGGCACGGCGCTCAGCAATCGCAGTGGCAGACGGATCAAACCCCACGTCCTCCGCTTCAATGGTGCGACGCAGACTGGCGGAAAGCTCCGCCAGTTCGGCGAGGAAATCTTTGCTGGATAATTTGCTGGTTCTGGCCACAGGGTTACTCCTGAACTGCCTGTTCTGTAATCTTTTTTTCCTGCTTTGCCGAAAACTCCGCTTTGAGTACCGTTGTCAGACCATAGATTGCCGCGAGAACCCACCAGCCTGACCAGGCCGCAAACACCACCATCGCGATATCAGTCAGCAGATCGTAAGCGCGGCGAAATAAGGTGCGATGGACATAATCCTGAGCGGCCTTTTCCACGGCAGACGGAATAAGAAAGCCGATGAGGTTCACCACACCAAAAAACCAGAGTGCGAAGCAGGCAATGTTAATCAGTCGCTCTTCACCGAGGTACACACCGAAGAACAGTGAGAGAAGAACAATCGCATCGAGCAGAAGACTAATCAGGAATTTCATTGGGCGTTTTCTCCCTGTGTGTTAATGCCGCTTAAAGCGTCGTTAACAGCCTGTTCAAACCTGTCTTTTGCGCGCCACCGGTTGTTACGCATGGAAAATTCGAGATTTTCGACCCGGCCATCAACAAGATGGACTCTTACTTCATCGCGAAACTCAGGGGCTTCCACACATGCTACCTGGCTTGCCATCACGCTTACGCGTGAGTTAACGCGGATCAATCTGTCAGCCATAATTTTTCTCCATCTCTTTACCAAAGGGTTCAAGGATTTCAACGAACGCCCCAAGGTGCTTCGGATAATGCTCAGCCACAAAGGCACTCAGCTTCTGAATCACATCCAGCGCCACGGCCAGTTGACTGACTTCCGGCAGAATTTTCTTGTTCGCGGCCACCGCCTTGTTAAAGGCATCCGCCAGGCTTGCCAGCAGCTCCACGCGTTTATCGGCAGGTAACTGTGAGTCGGTGGTCAGCAGTTCCAGCGTTGCCTGATACTGCGTCATCAGACCCGTCAGGATAGCCCGGCCAATATCTTCAAGGCCGTTGCCCGCCATGAGGTGAGCGGCCCGCAGTTTGTCCCAGTCATCGCCTGCGTCCTGGGCTTCCTTTTTCCAGCGCCGCGCGGTGGCAAAAGCCACGCCAGCCTGTGCGGAAGCAATCTCCAGCGACATCTGGCCGAAGATGTAAGATCGTCGCAGCCTTTCCCGTGTTTCCTGCGGATGCGCCATATCAGAGCTCCAGTTTTGCGCGAATAAGCAGGATCGCGACGGCAATCAACCCACCGGCAAGCCCGCCTGTCATTGCTCCGGCAGTGGCTCCACGCCGGGCCGCATCGTCACTGATGGTGGTCAGACGCACGTCGATGCGACTGAGCTTGTCATTAATACCGCTGAGAATGTCCGGATTCACCGGAGCCTGCAGCCTGTCGAGCTGTGCTGAGATGTGGTTCAGTGTGTCCTGCTCGCCCTGGCTAATGGTGATGCGACGGCTGCGGCGCTTTTGTCTGGCTTTCATTTGTCCTGTTTCCTGTCCAGTTTGTTATCGATGCGCTCAATAGCCGCGCGAAGTTCCCTCATCTGATCCATAAGGGCGGTGTAATTACTCCGGGCATCCTCACGCCGCTGGTATTCATCCCGGATACGATCAACCGCCTTTTCAAGGTCGGCGATATCCTTCTGAAGACGACGTATCCAGATGGTGCCGAACGTCGCAGCCAGCGCCAGCGCTATCTGAAATGCCATATCAAGCGTCATGATGGTCTTCACTCCCTGTAATACTCATTAATCGCCTGGAGCCTGTCCTCAAGAAGCTGGCACCACTGGCCGTACTCCGTTGAAAACGTGATTATTCCGCCAGCGGAGAGTCCGCCACCGGTGCGGCCGGTCGTTCCGGGATAAGCAGCAGCGCTGCCGGAGGTTTCGGACAGGTGCTGACCAGCGGTGATGCCACCGGTTGCGGGGTAGCCGAGGGCTTCCCGGAAGAGCTGCAGGCCATCAGGGCCAATGCCGGTATAACCAGGGCCATCATTTTTAAGTGCATCACTCAGTCTCCTGTTCAGATCGCGGACGGTCTTATCGTGGGCCTTTTGTTTTTCATCCAGTTGCAGGGTCAGCGTATCCGCTTTCTTGTGCCACGCATTTTCAGCGGCCCGCGCCGAGCTGAGGTCTGCGGCGTACTGATTTGCTGCACTCAGACGCTCCTGATCCCACTGGCGCTGTTTTTCGTTGAACCCATCGGTAAGAGTTTGCTTTTCCTGGCTGAAGGCCAGCGCCTGAGTGGCGAGCTCGCTGTGGGTAATGAAGGTGCCGAACCAGACACCGCCGCCCGCCAGCACCAGGACTACCAGCAGGGATTTCCAGTTATCCTTAAGGATTGTCAGTGCCGTTTCCCACATGGGGCACCTCCCTGGCTCGTTTGATGGACATATGCTTTGACGCCTGGCTCTGGGCAACCCATGCACCGAGATAGGTGAGATAAAGCTCACCAGGCACATCCGGACGGGTGACTGTGAGCCAGATCAGAACGAAGGAACTCACCAGAAAAGCGCCGATGACAATAGTGTCGGACGTTGAAAGCCGCCCCGACGAGGGATTAGTAATAAGATCGCGAACTCTCATAATGCCGCCCTGGCCACTTCCAGCCGCGCAAGCCTGTCGGCCTGACCTTCAGCGGGGGGATTGATGCGGCGGGTGACAGCCAGAAAATCGCCTTTGTCGGCCAGCTCGTTGCAGCCGTTCGTCTGCCAGTACCACGCCGCACTCCGGGCAGCATTGACATAATCCAGCAGCAAATCGGGGGTCGCGATGAGATCAAGCCCCAGCGCTTTGCCACAACGGAAATAGTTGTCGCGGAATGTCACCTGAATCAGCCCACGACCACGATAACGCCAGCCGTCGCCGGAGGCTTCATCGCCGTTACCACCGCGCCCGGCATAAGCACGGTTCGCCAGCTTCTCCGGGTTACGGGTGTAAGCACGCGCGAAAGCAACCTCAGCCGGTTCGATGACGCCGTTTTTGTTGGTGTCAAAACCACTGCGGAAGATTCGCGCCACGCGCTCTGCATCGGTGTAGTAGAGGTTTTCGCTCAGGCGGCTGAAACAAGTGCTCTCATGCCCGGTCTGGGCGATAAAGGCAGCGAGCCGCGCCGGTGTATTAATCTGGAATTCAGCAGCGGCATTACTAAACGGCTCAAACCAGCGCTGCGCCATAACTGGTGACAGACCAGCGGCCAGCTGAAATTGGGGGAGTGTTAAAAGCATAACGCCATCCGGGTAATAAGGGATGGCGTCAGTATTTCATCGGGTTAGGAGAGGAATCAGGTGAAGGGGTTCAGTGGCTTATTTTGTTACATCTATTATTTCTAGCTCACCAGGTTCAGACTCATCCTCTTTTTTTACCATGTACTCGCCTTTTGACTTGGCAGCCTCAATCATAGGGAGATACTTATATACTATTTTCCATACCTCTTCATCCTGCTTAAAGTCGAGGTTTCGGCAAGAAAATCGTTCATTCATAGGATCTGATGAATCAGTCTTGTCTGGATTTGCAATTAATAAAATTTTCCTCCAGGCACATGATTTAGTCTCATTTTTCGCAATAAAATTATATCCGCCCGATTTAGCGCTACCAGTCTGATACCCAAAAGCTAAATTCCTTTGAACCTGATAACCATCCTTAATTGCTGCGTTTATAAATTCATCTTCACTATGGAAACGATCGGATGCATTAACCCCTTTTAAGACCTGTTTAATTGATTCACCATCATCTTTCTGGGGGCTATTGTTCGCTATCGCGCTAAAACTGAATAAAATAATCCCAGAAATAATAATATTCTTCATATGTATGTATTCCTAAAAGAGAGAATCCTGTACCGAAGTGCTGTTATTCTTTTGCGCCGCCAGTAACTGCCACCCAAAGCGATCACTGAAACCATACTTGGGACACAGCAAAGTCATGGCCATCAGGGATGACGTACCCTGATCGCGAACGTCGGAGAACTCAGTCAGAAAGCGACGGTTGCGTAGTTCACGAAGGGCGCGATCACAGCGCGGGAGATAAAGGACTTCACCGCCGAAGTTTTTGATAAGCAACTGTGTTTTCTCATCGCCGATGGTATCGCGTAATAACGCTGCGCGGTTTGCGCCCATCGCACGCAGGCCTTTGCCAATGGGAAACGTGGTGCCACCAAACGCAGACAATAACTGCTCGGTGGCGGGGAACCCTATCAGGTCAGCTATCTGTACCACTGCTGGCGGCAGCAGCTCCGTCACCTGTTCCAGATTCATTATTACTCTCCCGTTTTTTGCGGCGGCTGGCATCAATAATCAGGGCCTGCATTAATTTGGTTAACTGCTCAGTGGTTAACCATTCAATGCGTTTGACCTGAAACATATGATCGCACATTTTCTCGGCATAATTCCACGGACGATTTGCATCTGCAAGCAACGCATGAATTTTAGCGAGAATGGTTTCACGGGATTTTGCCACTTTCGGTCGGCGACCGTGTTTTGCTGACTGACGGGGAAAACCCTGCTCATGCATATATTCGCGCACGGCCTGCAGCTCGTCGAGCGTGCATTTTGTTGAAGATGTTTTACCGCCACATAAACGCGCCAGAACACTGCGGTATGTAACATCATCCCATCCCAGATGAGCCTGACCTGCTTTGATGGCTCCGATAAGACCTTTTTTTGCCGGAGTGGACATATTGCCTCCTGTTGGTTGCCATTATCGCAGGCACTTTGCAAAGTACCTGCTGTAATGACTCACTCGGTGGGCTCCAGCCTGCTGACTGAAACACCACCAATTTTCCCTTCAACCCTGACGACCAGCCGCCCGTTTCGCATATGCCATGCCGCTGAGCGGGTCGTTACTGACTCCCGTTCCGGCATCCCCGGTGTTGGGTGGTAGACGAAACGGGAACCGACAGGGAAACGCTCGTTAAACCTCTTCGCGGATAGATTCCTCAGTAGCTTGTTCATCGTTTTCCTCCAGTCCGGCATCAGTGATGATGAGACTCACAGGCCACAGGAGGATCACCATAAAGTACCGGCAACCTCTCAGTGGCTTCGAGCAAAAGTGCGAGAGAATATCCGCCCAGCACCAGCCGAGGTGCAGCCATAAAAGCAGCAGTAACACAACAACGGCAGCGCTCATCATTTGATTCCCCGCAGTTTCTTGAACGACTCAATAGCTTTTTTCATATCGGCCTGCTCACCTTTGTCCCGAACGGTACGGTTGCTGGCGTCGTAGTATTTAAAGCGGAGCTTAAGAGGCACAGACATAAGCTCCACCACCTGGCTGTTATCTCGGAAGAACCACACGCGGCGGGTGCCGTTATCGTGGAGCTGACAACCCGACACGCTATGCATGGTTCACCTCCACAACAGGGTTGCGCTTGCGCAGAACGGCAATCGACACGCTTTCCCAGTCCTGATACAGAAACAACAGGCCAAGCTCATCGGCGCGATCAAACTCTCTGGTAGCACCAACGCTGTTTTCCCAGCCATTCAGCAGGAATACGGCGTCCGCCTGCGCCAGCATGGCCAGCGTGATTTGCAGATACTGGTCATGCCGAAGACCATCAGGAAGAATGGCCGGATTGAGCACTGTGAAGCCACGATCTTCCAGAATTCTGGCCTCGGCATTGAACTCTTCACGGTTAAAGTTGTGATACCCGGTCATCGGCCCGGCGATGAAAACAACGGGTTTACGTTGTTGTTCGCTCATGCTGCCCCTCCCTTCACCTGCACGGACTGGCGGTCGATGCGCTCAATCTCTGCCGCGATAAGCGCACCAGCTTTCACCAGGTCGCGGCGCGGGGTTGTTGGCTTCCACCACGATGGTGACCATGGCCACTCCCCTGGCTCAACCTCAGACTGATAAACGCCGGGGTTTGAGGGGAAAACCCATCCACGGGCATTTACATGCATTGCGTAACAGGCTGCAGCACCTGCAATCTCTCCACTTGTATGATGGTCATCATGTTCCGGCGTCCAGCCCTCTACCGATTGCTGGCGCTGGCGTTCAGCGATGATGTCGTTGATCGCCGATGACGCAGTTAATTGCCGTACCATAGCTGACTGCACATCCAGCTCGGTAGCCAGGCGACTGACCAATTTTGCTATCTCAATAATTGGCGTGTCATTGCCCATCGCGGCGGCAAACTCATGACCGGCGCGAACCAGCTCTTTGATAGCTGACTTGTCCTGCTGAGGTGAGTTTTTCATTTGGTTCCTCCGATGAGATCGATATTAGCTTTTGAACCATTCACCGCGTGGTGCAGCTGTGCGTTGCGACCGGCCTTGTACCCCTGATATGCCGCATCGTCCGTGCCTCTGGCCTTTCCGGGCTTGCGGGCTTCAAGTGTTTTCATTCCCGAACTGAATTTTCTTTCGCGCCAGGCCTCCATCAGCGTGGTTTCCGCCTCGGTCACTATAAAATCACTGACAACGGCATAGGCTCCGTTGACCCAGGCAGAGCAGAACGTGTCAGCGCGGGCAACCTTCGTCGCGGGCTTGATGTTTTTACGGAGTGTGGCGATGTATTCACGGCGGGCCTTCACCAGTTGTTTGCCGAGTACCTCAAAGGAATAGGCAGCAACCTGCGGGCGTTCATCCGGGCCGTAATAGGTGATGGTGCGTTTTGCTGGTTCGCCCCAGTTGTAACGTCCGTGGGAAGTGTAGAAGCGGACACCAAAGACCCGCGCAATCATTTCTGCCAGAAATGCCATGTATTCCGGCATTTTTTCGGCATGGGTCGGGACTTTCTGCGTTGAGGCTTCACTGATATCAGTGAATTCAGCATCAGACTCAGACAGCCTGTGCGTCTCCATCAGGCGCTGCGCACGACTCATGGCCAGCGCCGCTTCTTCCGGGCTGGAATTATTGCGGGCCATTGCCAGGAGCTTTTTAATACGCTGGAGGTGTTTCTCTTTATTGTTTTCCATGTCATTAGCCCTCAGCCTTTTCCGTTACCGGAAGTTTGCCAAGTAAACTCAGTGCCAGAATAATTCCCATCCGGACACCTCTATGTTCCTTCGTTCCTGCCTTGATGGTTACTTCCGGGGAAATAACCAGATCGGTGTCTTTGTGTTTAATAACCAGGTTCAGTTCTTCGACCTTTTCCTCGTGCCATGCCATGAGTACCTGTAATACATCTGTATCATCATCGTGGCTCGCCACTGCCACGGGAATAAGGTGTGTAATATCCACGCCGCCGCTGATACCGTTGACCATCACCACCGTTGCGCCGTGGCCCAGTTCCCATGCTTCAGAGCGTGTCATGGTGAAATGGGCGGCATCCGGTTTACCTTTGACTGAGTGATAAGTAAAAGAAGAACCCAAGGGAAAGGCTGCATTAAATTGAGCTGCGCTCATTTGTTTCAGATATTCAGACATCATTATTCTCCTGAATTTGGCGTAAGCCAGCCCCTGCGGGTTTACGCCATTTTTAAAAGGATTTTAAATTACGGTTATTTTCAGTTAACGGGTTTCAGCGATTTAATATTCGCGAAATAGGGCTCCAGATTAATTTCAACAACCGTTACTGACTTCATATCACGTGCAACATCCACCGTTCTCACCAGGCGGCCACCGCGAAGAAACGGTGACGGCTGGTAGATAAAGGTGCTGCCAACAGGGTTTAACCCGTTAAACTGTTTCGCTTTCATCCGGAACACCCCAGCCGCGATGCACGGCGTTAGAACAGAATTCAATGCGTGAACCCGCCCACTGGCGATTAACAGCATTGTGGGCAAATACCAGCGCTTTACTCCATACCTCCGCCGCTTTCTGAAAATCGCCGCGTTGCTCGGCGAGAACCGCACCCGATGCATACGACATAAACGGGGAACACGGTTTACCGATATCGCTGGCGCGAACAATGGTCACCATCTCACACCCCCACGCCAGCGATATCGAGGGGGATAGTGCGGTACTGATCGCTTTCACCCACACGCTCGTAAACACGAATGTAGGCGCGACTGCCCACTACCTGCACGGCTTCGCCGATGGCTTCCATCGCCTTAATCCAGCGCTCATCCTTGATATCCAGACGGCGGAGCGCCAGCACCGCGCCAGTATTCACTTCACCTTCTTTCTCTGTCTGGAAGGCGCGGGAGATGATGGCCCGGATTTCATCACGGGCACCTTCAGTCCAGTCGGCCAGACACTCATCAATCAGTGCTTTTGCCGCCTGCAGGCGTTCATCAAAAGCAATGCGATCCTGCATGGCCCGTTGCACCTTATAGCGGCCATCATAGCTGTACAGCGTGACATTGCCTTTTTTGCCGCCAAGGCTGACGCCATACTGACTGGCAGAGATATCTACGAACGCGCCAATATCGGAAAAACCGCTGAGTTTGAATTCGGTCAGGGCCGAGTTCAGAGCAAGTGCTTTTTCAACGATGCCACGTACCAGATCGTCACGCATCTGGTCGGTATCCCTGATGATGCTGACCGGGGTCAGAACGCCCTTGGCGTCAATCCAGTAACCCTCTGGCGCGGTTTTGTCAGTGAACTGTTTGTTTTCAGTGGACATTCTTTTTCTCCTTGCTGGTTTTGTTTAATGCATTACGGATTTTTTCATTCACATGCCCTGCGAGACCGTAGCCAACAGCTGCTGCGACTGCCTGCAGGCGATCACTGTCATTACTGTCCGGCTCAACACGGCACTGCACATCAAGCCCTTTTCCTAAATCGGTGAGGGTGATAATTACTTTGGCCATCTCACTGCTCCTGCGGCATCGCCTCTGTGGTGACGCTGTTGTGGGTGACGTATTTAACAAACATGGCATCGCAGAACGGACAGGTAGTGGTGCTGTCCCATACATCGCCCTGCGGTGCAGCCGGTGTTTCAATCCCTTCCTGACAATGCGGGCACGAAAACATCAGCACTTTCCCGCCACGCTCTTTCACCCTGGCGATAAACGCCTGATATTGCTGTTTCACGGCTTACCTCCTAATGAATGGACTCAGACCAGACGACACGGCATCCGCTTTCGTCCTGATACATGCCCTGGCGAAACCGTCCGTGACGGTCGTTGCCGGTGATATCGAAACGCGCCAGCCCCTTTTTCTTCACCTGCTCACACCAGGCATGGCGGGCAATGCGAATGACTGGCTGCGCATTGCGAAGGGAGACGCTTTTTACCTGAACGCCCTGCGAAGAAAGAAAAAGAATCAACGCCTCTGCCCGCATCAGTGCAGAGATGACGCCCGCATTGGTGATGTTGTCTGAAAGCCTGACCATGGTTGAATCCTCAGTTAATCAGCATTTCTGCAAATTTACGGACAGCACCTGCACTGACCGCCTGACCACTGATTTCGCTGTGACGGCTGACACCGCGAACCAGCTTGAAAAGACGGCGGGCGTTGCCGTGGCTCGCCTTAAACAGCGCCGCGCTTACATCTGTTCCGGCAGCATCAGGCAACATGCTGACGGCGATATCACAGATATCTTCCTGCGGCAGTGAATCGCCGATATTGAGTGCCAGGCCGACGCGGCTATACAACTGCTGGTATTCACCACGCTTCCCCTTGAGGTTAATGATGAGGCGCGGCATACCTGCCAGAATCAGACCGATACCGGACTTATCATGGATACGGCGCAGGGTTTCCAGCGCCCGGTATGGCAGATTCTCCGCCTCATCGACCATCAGCAGACGACCAGATTCACGCAGTGCGGAGATGCAGGATTCGCTGAGTTCGTGCATATTCCCGCGCTTACTCAGCCCCAGCAGGCTGCAGAGTTCCTCCAGCACCACACGGGCGGTGTAGCCGGGGTCGGCCTCAATCAGCAGTGCGTCGCGATGCTGCGCGGCGTACTCGCGCAGGATCATGGTTTTGCCTAACCCTGCGGCACCGTAAATGACGTTCAGGTCACCATCCAGATGCGCCAGGCGGATCACTTCAATCCCTTTGCGCGAGGTCACGGTGGAGATAAAGCGGGACGTGATACGGCGGGATTTTTCTTTATCCGCCTCACGGGCAATGAAGCTGCGGGCCAGCTCATCAATACTGCGTACATCACCTGCATATTTCCCCTGCAGGTACTGGTTAATGACTGCCGGACTTTTGCCCATTGCGCGGGCTACCTGTGTCTGGCTGTAGCCCTTACGCCCCATCAGGTCATTCAGTTCTGCTTGTATGCTCATTTGTCTCTCACTTACCGGTATTGCCGGTTTTTCTCAGGTATTCATCACGGTCTGTTTCGAGGAAGAAATAATGTTCTTCTTCTGTGATGCGGCTGTATTCCGCAGGGATAAAACTGGTCAGGTCATCAAACCGCTGCCCCGGCAGGACAGAGCGGCCCTCGGCCTCAATCTCCTGACGTTTGTCCTCAACGCGGTTAAGGCGGCGCTGGCGACGTTTTTCAACGGCCACGTCCATCGCGCTGACCGGAATGGCGGCGCGTTTGTTGCCGTTCCAGATGGCCGTGCAGACATAAGAGCCATCCATCCGCCGGACAATGACCGACTGAGGATCGTGAATATCAAAGGCCACGCGAACCTCTTCGCTGTCGACCTGAATCAGCTCTTCGGAGAAATAGTCGTTGTTGAACAGGCGCAGCCAGCCACGCTGGGCGGTGCGTACCATCTCCGGCATGAAGGCTTCGCGCAGCTCAACATCGGTCAGATACTCGATCTCGTCTCCCTCAGCTTCCAGAACGGCGCGGCGGTAAGCCGCAGGTGTCATGTGCCGCCCGTTGCGCTTTGGCAACTCACGGTGTTCATGGCCGTTGTTGTAGGCGTCGACTTCTTCGGCGATGGCGTCAAGCAGCTGCTGCCATGACGGCAGTTTGCCGAGCGCTGCACGCTGTACCGGCGTCAGTTCGCGACCGTTCTCCTGCGCCTTAACAGCAGACTGGATGGCGCGGGACGTGATGCGGGCATGTTCACGGTCAGCACTGTCACCGCTGAAGGTGTCGAACTGCATGGCCACGCGGCGGGGAACACCTTTGTTAAGCCGTTCGATGATGCCGCGCGACTGTGGACGCCCCGGAATACTGGTCGGGTGATCAATACCCAGGCGGCTGAAAATACCCGTCACATCAGCATCAAGCGTTTTGTTGGTTTCACCGCCGCCGTTATCGGAATACACAAACAACGGTTTGCCAAAATGGCGCATGGCGTAGCGGTAAGCATCGGCCACCGCGATGACACTTTCGGACAGCGCCAGACTCCAGCCCGTAATGAAGCGGGTGCGGCCATCAATAATGAGTGTCAGTTCCGGTGTGAACGGGCGACCATGGTCAGGGTGCGCGACCTTCATTTCCAGTGACTTACCATCCGCAATCCAGCAGCCATTAACCGGCATCTGTGACCAGTCACGTTTCTGGAAGCATTCATAAGCCAGTGCAGCAGAGCCGCTGACACGACCACGTGCTTTTTCGCGGCGCGGTAATTTCTCCATAGCTCGACGAACGGTGTCATAAGAAGGACATGCAGCAGCCATTGCAGGCTGGTCTGCATAGACAATGCTCCATTCAGCTTTAAAGCTGCGGTACGCTTCGCGCAGGTTCGGGCCTTTGCGGTTACGCCAGTGCGCCAGAAAATCCGGGAGCCACTTAATCTGCTCTGGTTTCTTCGCTTTGAGGTGGCCGGGAGCCAGCATGGCCATCCGTTCAACACCAGGTTTTGTGGTTTCAAAAATGGTCAGCCATTCCTGCAGTGCTCTGGTTCCAACACCAGCACGGTTTGAACCCTTGCGGGCGTTGGCCATTTCCGCCGCTTTCAGCAGGTGTGCGGGCAGAGTGCCCTTGCGGGACTCCATTGATACGTAACTGACTGCATCAGTACGGGACATGCCCGCGTCACGCAGCTTTTCGATCTCCATGGCCAGCGTGGCGCGGGCATCGGCGATCTCTTTTTGCTTTGCTGTCAGCGAGCCCACTTCACGCTCAAGCAATGCTGGGCACTGGCGAATCAGTTCCAGTTCGTCGCGCTGTCTGACAGTGGATGTTTTGCGCGGACGGACTGGGTTTGAATCGAGTTTGTTTCCCAGAATGCTTTGATACATCTGCTCGCGTATTGCCTGCTGAGCTTCGTGGGGAAGGTTGTCAATGGGATAGATGAGACCGCCACCGACGCCTTTCCTCTTTTGAGACGCCCACCCCTCTTTTTTAGCTCGTTCACGTATGTTCCGAGATGTGCCAGGCAACCCTGGCAAACTCATCTGAGCAAGTTCCTCAGCGCTAAAGTGAGTTTTTATACTCATAAGAAAATTCCCTTACTCGAAATTACTTATGTACATGAACAAAAGAGTCGTTAAAATCATTCTGGTAACGACTAGGCCAGATGATTTGTGGCGCGACACCAATCGCTTGCGCGATGATTAGCTGTCCTTTCGGCCATTTTCTGTCCAGAGCGTTATTAAGGGCAGTTGGGGTTTTATAACCGTGATGCTTTGAAAGCCCACGGAGTGACCAGCCACGTTTGTGCAAAGCCGCGACAATATCAGCTCGATGCCAGTCGTGATCCTGATGTGTTTGCGGATTTTTTTGCGTCATCTTTTTTGCTCATTTAGTGAAATCATGAACAAAGACTAAGCGCAAATAAGATGAAAATCAACTCGGACGAGCTGATTAATTTACTCATCCGAGTTGGTCATCCAACTTAAACGAGAGTATTTATTGTGAAAAAAGAAGAAAATCAGAAAGTTAAATCAAACTTGGATGCGATAGGAAATGAGTTATCAACGCATCCAAGTAAGGGGAATCAACTCGGATGCGATGGTTTTCATGAGCGATTGCGAGAGCTGTTGGCAAAATTCAAGAGCACTAACGCGTTTGCGGTTGCTGCAGGTGTGTCTCCATCAGGCATTAACCGCTTGCTGGATGGTGGCTTCCCCACGTTGCCAATCCTTTTAGCATTAGCGAAAGCAGGTAATGTCAGTGTGGAATGGTTATCGACTGGGCAGGAGGTTCAAAGCAATAAACAAGAACTAGTGACACCTCCTAGTAACATGGCAGTAGATGTTAAAGGTAACGATGTGGATTTGAGCGAGTTTGTTTTTGTCCCTCGCTATAATGTCTCTGCCGCTGCAGGGTACGGTGCATGGAACGATGAAGAGACACCAATGTTTACAGTCAGTTTCCGCCGATATTGGGTCATCAATCACTTGAAGGCAGATCCATCAATGCTTTCTGTTATCGGGGTGTATGGAGATTCTATGGAAGGTGTCCTAAATGATAAGGATATTATCCTTGTTAATCATGGAGACAGAGACCCACGAGAGGGGATTTACGTTCTGCGTATCGATGGGCAGCTTATTGTTAAGCGGGTTCAACGCATCCCAGGATCGATGCTACGTGTGAGCAGCACTAATCCAGCGTATGAGCCCTTTACAATCAATCTCGACAATGTTCCTACTGATTTTGACATTGTAGGAAAAGTCGTCTGGTATGGAAGGGTGATTTAAAACTGTCTTAAAAAGCAGTTAATAACGATCAGCCTGATGTCAAAGCAGTGCAGAATTATCCGCGTTTTTTAACATAAACTCTCATTTTTCGGCGAGCCGTGCAAAATCATCATTGCGCCTCGCACCCCGCGCAGTTCAAGGCCTCAGCTTGTTTTCCGTCACTCGCTCCCTCTATGCAGAAACGATCACTCCCCCACATTATCGGCTCGCGCAAGCCGGAGATTGCCACCCATCTTCTGGGTTCGGCAGC
This sequence comes from Citrobacter amalonaticus Y19, assembly GCF_000981805.1. Taxonomy (NCBI): domain Bacteria; kingdom Pseudomonadati; phylum Pseudomonadota; class Gammaproteobacteria; order Enterobacterales; family Enterobacteriaceae; genus Citrobacter; species Citrobacter amalonaticus. The sequence continues at coordinate 4,882,433 of NZ_CP011132.1, forward strand.
CGTCAATATTTTACGCTACGCAAAGGTGCCGTGGTCGTTCGTTAATCCGTCATCGTATAACCAAAAGGCCTCCACATAGCGGGAGGCCTTTTTGTTAGCGGATTCCGCCGGTTACTTGCGGCGGAACTTACGGGTGAGCGGTTTCTCAATTTCAACAATGAAGAACAGGACGATGCCGATGGCAAAGGTGATGCCCCAGTAACGCAGCGGCAGTGCTTCGGTACCAAACAGCATCTGCAGGAACGGCACGTAGATAATCGCCAACTGCAGCAGCAACAGAATACCGCTGACCAGCCAGATGCCTTTATTCATCAGCAGACCGCGACCCAGTGAGAAGCCGTCGGAGACGCGGCAGTTAAGCATGTATACCCACTGCGCCGTCACCAGCGTCTGCAACAGAACCGTACGGATGAATTCCGGGCTGTGGCCGCGCGGCTGCAGCCAGGCTTCCAGCATAAAGGCACAGGCGGCAATCAGCGTACCGACAAAACCGACGCGCCAGATAGCAAAGCCATCCATCACGTTCTCGTTACTTTGACGCGGTGGGCGGCGCATGATGTTGCGCTCACCGGCCTCAAACGCCAGACCGAATGACAGCGTGGCGGAGGTCGCCATGTTCATCCACAGGATCAGCACCGGGGTCAGGGGGATCAGATTGCCCGCCAGCAGCGCGACGATGATAAGCAAACCCTGCGCCAGGTTAGTGGGCATGATAAACAGAATGGTTTTCTTCAGGTTATCGTAGACGCGACGCCCCTCCTGTACCGCGCTGGCGATGGTCGCGAAGTTATCGTCCGTCAGCACCATGTCGGCGGCTTCTTTCGTCACTTCGGTGCCTTTAATGCCCATCGCGATCCCCACGTCGGCCTGCTTCAGCGCCGGGGCATCGTTCACGCCATCGCCGGTCATGCCGACGATCTCGCCTTTATCTTGCAGGGCTTTTACCAGACGCAGTTTATGTTCCGGACTGGTACGGGCAAAGATATCGTAAGTGACGGCGGCTTCAGCGAGTTCAGCATCATCCATCTGCTCGAGCTCATAGCCCGTCACGGCGTGGTGGCTGTTATGGATGCCCAACATGCCACCGATGCTCATGGCGGTTTGTGGGTGATCGCCGGTGATCATTTTGACGCGGATCCCGGCCTGCTGACAGGCGCCGATCGCCGCAATGGCTTCCGGGCGCGGCGGATCCATCATTCCGGCGATACCGAGGAAAATAAGTCCCTCGCTCAGACAGTCATGGGTCAGCGCATTGGCATCGGCACGCGTGGGTTTCCAGGCGGCGGCCACCATCCGCAGGCCTTCTTTGGCATAGCGGGCAATTTCGGCCTCCCAGTACGGCTGGGTAAACGCTTCCGTACCGTTCGCGGTTTGCTGCAACCGGCAGAGTGTAAACAGCACATCCGGTGCCCCGGTCACCAGCACGCGCTCGTCGTTGCCGATGCGATAGTGCGTCGCCATATATTTGTACTGGGAATCGAACGGGATTTTACTGCGCAGTTCGCTCTCGACGGCGGGCAGCATGGCCTTGGCGGCCAGCACTTTCAGCGCCCCTTCAGTGGGGCCACCGGTGATCCCCCAGTGACCCTGATCGTCGCGAATTAGCTGGCTGTCGTTACACAGGTCAATGGTACGCAGATAATTTTCAAGCAGACTGCCTGGCGCAATCTCTGCCAGCGCGTCGTTCTCCTCGACGTGGATCTCACCCGTTGGCTCGTAGCTGTTGCCCTGCACGCGGTAATTTTTATCCGCCGTGATGATGGCTTTGACCGTCATCTCATTCATGGTCAGGGTGCCGGTCTTATCGGAACAGATAACCGACATGGCTCCCAGCGTTTCAACGGTAGGCAGCTTGCGGATGATTGCGTGTTTGCGGGCCATGGTCTGTACGCCCAGCGACAGGATGATCGAGATAATCGCCGGTAAACCTTCCGGTACGGCCGCAACAGCAAGGCTGATTAACGAAAGCAGCAGTTCGCCCATCGGCATATCGCGCAGCAGCAGGCTGAAGATAAACAGCCCGACCATCATGGTGAGAATGAGGGAGAAAATCGCTTTGCCGAGTTTATCCATCTGCACCAGTAGCGGCGTGCGGTGCTTCTCGATCCCGGTCATCATCTGGTTGATATGACCCAGTTCCGTCGCTTCCCCGGAGGCGATCACCACGCCAAGCCCGGCACCGGCGCTAATGGTGGTACCAGAGAACAGCAGGTTTTTGCGATCGCCCAGCGGCAGTTCGCCTGTCAGCGCGTCTGCCGTTTTATCCACAACGGTAGATTCACCGGTCAGGATGGCCTCTTCAACCCGCAGGTTATGGGCCTCCATGACGCGAAGATCGGCGGGGATGCGGTCGCCCGCGCGCAGTACTACGATATCGCCAACAACCAGATCGGTGGTCGCGACCGTCTCATGTTGCCCGTTTCGCACCACCACGGCAGAAGCGGAGAGCATATTGCGGATACTTTTCAGTGACTTTTCCGCGTTGTTTTCCTGAATGTGACCGATCAGGGCGTTGATCACTGCGACGCCGAGGATGACGGCTGTATCCACCCAGTGCCCCATCACGGCGGTGAGCGCCGCTGCAGCGATCAGGACGTAGATCAGGACATCGTGAAAATGGGCCAGAAAGCGTAACCAGGCGGGTTTACCGGCTTTTTCAGGCAGTGCGTTAAGGCCATCCCTGGCGAGGCGTGTGCTGGCTTCATCATGAGTTAATCCGGAAGGTTGGCTCTGTTGATTTTTCAGAACCTCCTCAACGGTCAGCTGGTACGGCTTTTTTCCAGCGCATGGCGCAGAATGGAGACGATTGCTGTTCGGCATTCTGGTCAAAGTAAAATTCCTCGAAGTATTAAATTTTAATATTTTGAAACACACGCATACTATTTTAATAATGTCTGTAGATGTTTGACATTAATCAATGGTCTTTCTGTAATTATTATTTTATCTTTGAGTGAAGATGATGTTTTCCCATTCAACTCATGGGGTTAAATGGAAGTGTAAATTTAAGAAAGGAGGTTTTATGTTTGGAATTTATAATGCCAAGAAATTGATTTTATTGATTATTTTTGCAATTGTCGTGGCGGCAATTAGCGGTATTTCAACCTATGCCTTTGTAAAATATCTGGGGTAAGAATAATAAAAACAGTCTTCCTTACATAACTTTTAAATCCTGAATAATAATGACAATAGGAAAGTTAAAATAACAGAGGAATATATTTTAAGCCGCAGTATGATAAATAAATAGATCGCGCCAGATAAACGCATCACAGATGCGGACTTGTTGAAATCGGAGTGGGAGGCGCTTGTTCCGCAAGAGACAGGGGCGGGATTTTCTGGAAACAATAAAAAAGCCTCCGTCAGGGAGGCTCAGGTGAAATCAGGTCAATACCATCGGCCATTCCGGCGGAGTTTGACTCATCACTTCGACCATCACGGATTCAATGTTGTTCCAGATGGCGGAGAGATCCATCAGGGTGATGCCGAGTAACCCTGTCGCAAACCAGCAGGCGGCAACAACCCCGAGTCCACTGCTGATCACCGCCAGACCGATGTAATCTGAGCGACGAAAACGAATATTCAATGTGCTGGCTAAAAACATGAGCACAGCGCTCAGCAGTTGCCAGCGGAGAAGAACCACGCCAGTGGTTAGGGTAGCCATGAAACATTTCCTCTGAGAGTAGCAGGTGCCCTGGACAGCGCGGCGTTTTCACGGGAGGCGTGGAACACTCTGGCTATCGACGGGCAATCACATCAATACCAAATGAAACGTTGTTTTTGTTTCATAATATTTGTGAACTATATCACGGTTGGCCGTTCATCTTCCAGTCTGCGCGCCTCTTTTTTGCTTGTTTTTTAACCACACTATAATTGTTGTTATTGGTCGACAATGAACACGCTTTGATCGTGGTGTAACCAGACGGATGTGATTTAAAAAAGATGTATTGATTCTACCTTTTCTGTTTTGTCCTAAATAAGCATTTAGAGAAATTTAGCTTAATTTCATTTTGTGTATGAACCGACAAAACTTTCATAAAACACTACCTCTTTCGGAGAATGGATTACCCTTAATAAAATTAATCGGCACTGTAGGTTTGCTTTACGGTCGAATATTATCACCATCCTGCAATATCAGACTTTTGCTAATAAAAGTCTGTTGCTAATATTGATAGATTCATGCAACGTAACCACCTGTGTGATTTAGCATCCTGCCTTGATGATAACAGGCACATAAAATGCAGGGATATAGGGCTTAAATGAATCATCGGGCGCGACGCAAGGTGCTGAGGTTTCTCGGGATAATCATGGTGGTTTTGCTCCCCGTGATGCTGGCGCTATGGTTTTCCCACCTGCAAGCCACCTCTCAAACCAGTAAACAACTGAGCACCTTTGCCCGTCTGGCGTTAGATAAAACGGAGCTGGTTGTTTTGCAGGCGGATTTAGCGCGTGATGCCGCTGAACAGTACCAGGGACAAGCCTGTACGCCAGCGCATCAACAACGGATGTTGAATATTATCCGTGGGCGCCTGTATATCAACGAGTTAATTTATGCGCAAGGCGATCATTTTTTATGCTCGACGATAATGGCACCATCGGCACCCTATATTATGCCGACGGCAGACTATAAACGAAAACCCAACATCTCCATTTATTACTTTCGCGATACGCCTTTTTTTACCGGTTATAAAATGACGTATATGCAACGCGGAAACTATGTCGCGGTGATCAATCCACTGTCATATAGCGAAGTGATGTCCGAAGACCCCGAACTGGCCTGGGGGGTATATGACACCGTGACCAATACTTTTTTCTCCGTTAGCGAGCAGGCCTGGGTGGCCCAATTGTTGCCACTGCTCCAGCGTCATCAATCTGTCTTCCAGCAGGATGACCGTTTTTACACCGTCACCCACTCGGATAAACGACCCATTGCCGTGATTGTATCGACCTCGATGCAGCGGTTTTATCAGAACCTGTATCAGCAGTTGCTGGTCACTCTTCCGCTGGCGATCATCTGCAGCATTCTGCTGTTAATGTTCTGGTCGCGGGCGCGCCAGCAATACTACTCCCCGCGTCGTATGCTCCAGCGGGCGCTTAAGCAGCGCCAGCTCTGTCTGCACTATCAGCCGATCATTGATATTAAGAATGAGAAATGCGTGGGGGCGGAAGCGCTGCTGCGCTGGCCGGGCTGCAAGGGTCAGGTCATGAGTCCGGCCGAGTTCATCCCGCTGGCGGAAAAAGAGGGGATGATCGCGCAAATTACCGACTACGTGGTGGAAGAAGTGTTCAGCGATATGGGGACGTTCCTGGCGGCCAACCCACAGTTGTATATCTCTATTAACCTTTCCGCATCGGATTTCCACTCTTCGCGACTGATTGCCATGATTGCGGATAAAGCGCGCGAACACGCCGTGCTTGCGCAACAAATTAAAGTGGAAGTGACAGAACGAGGATTCATCGATGTGCCGAAAACCACGCCGGTGATCCAGGCATTTCGTCAGGCAGGTTATGAAGTGGCGATTGATGATTTCGGCACCGGCTACTCTAACCTGCACAACCTCTATTCACTCAACGTCGATATTCTTAAAATCGACAAATCCTTTATCGATACGCTGACCACCAACAGTACCAGCCATCTGATTGCGGAACATATCATTGAGATGGCGCAAAGCCTGCGTCTTAAAACCATCGCGGAAGGCGTGGAAACGGCGGATCAGGTGAGCTGGTTGCTTAAACGCGGGGTGCAGTACTGTCAGGGGTGGCATTTCGCGAAGGCGCTGCCACCGCAGGACTTCATTCATTGGTTGCAGCAACCGCCCGCACTCCTGATGCAGCGCGGACAGTAACACTACAGGCTGTGACGGTAGTCGCTGGGGGTGCGATCAAATTCCCGGCGAAACACGCGGGAAAACGTCTGCTGCGACACATAGCCTAAATCCATCGCAATATCGAATATTGGTCGTTCGGTGTTGCGCAGTTCGACGGCGGCTAACAGAAGTCGGCGCTGGCGGATGTAGTCACCCAGCGTCTGGCGCATCACCGTACGGAACATCCTCTGTAAATACCACTTTGAATAACCTGATTTTTTCGCGACCACATCAATATTCAGCGGTTGGTCGATATGTTCATCAATCCATTCAATAAGGGTCTGAATTATTTGCTGATGGGACATATTGCTGCCTCCTTCTCAGTGTTCGATTCGTCTTTTGTCTGCGGGCGAGTATAATTCCTCAAGTTAACTTGAGGTAAAGCGATTTATGGAAAATAAATTACCCCGCATAAAAGCGATGCTCACGCCGGGCGAAGTGGCAAAGCGCAGCGGCGTGGCGGTTTCCGCCCTGCATTTCTATGAAAGCAAAGGGCTGATCAGCAGTATCCGCAACAGCGGCAATCAGCGCAGATATCGACGTGATGTGCTGCGTTATGTCGCGATTATCAAGATTGCCCAGCGGATAGGCATCCCGCTGGCGACCATCAGCGAAGCGTTGGGCGTGCTGCCGGAAGGTCATACGCTCAGCGCCAAAGAGTGGAAGCAACTCTCTTCGCAATGGCGCGAAGAACTGGACCGCCGCATTCATACGCTGGTGGCGTTGCGTGACGAACTGGATGGCTGCATCGGCTGTGGTTGTTTATCGCGTAAAGACTGTCCGTTGCGTAACCCCGGAGATCGATTGGGTGAAGAGGGCACGGGCGCGCGCCTGCTGGAGGATGAACAAAACTAAAGCGCCGCAAGGACGCTTTAGTTTGTTTTCCGGTCTTTGTCTTTCTCTCTATCCCGCTGGTACACGGGAGGGTTTCCCCCGACGTCAACACCCCTCATTCGAGCACGTGGTGGAGGTTCCGGTTTGTGTTGATACTGTAAGTGTAAGCCGTATCATCTCGTTTGCCAGTTAATCTGGCGATTTTTTAGGCGAATTTTTTTCGTCATCTCCCATAATTTACTAGAGTGAGTAAGAGGAAATGACGGGAGAACACCATGCTGACGGTGCATCATTTAAACCAGTCCCGCTCACAGCGCATTCTCTGGGCGCTGGAGGAGTTGTCGCTGCCTTACGAGATTGTTCGTTATCAGCGAGAGAAGAACATGCTCGCCCCGCCTGCCCTGAAGAAAATCCATCCGCTGGGTAAATCTCCGGTAGTGGAAGATAACGGTGCAATCATTGCGGAATCGGGGGCCATTCTCGACTATTTGCAGGACACTTATGACCGCGAAGGGCGGTTTAAACCGGATGACCCGGAGTCAACGCGCCAGTACCGCTTCTGGCTGCACTATGCCGAGGGATCACTGATGCCGTTGCTGTTAATGAAGCTGGTCTTCGTCAGCCTGGGTAAACCGCCGATGCCCTTTGGTTTGCGCACGCTGGGCGGCGCGCTGGGGCAGGGCGTACAAAAAGCGTATCTCAACCCACAACTGGAAACCCACGCGCGCTTTATTGACGCGCATCTCGCCGGGCGGCCATGGTTTGCCGGGGAGCATCTCAGCATGGCGGATATCCAGATGAGTTTTCCCCTGTTTGCACTGCTGGCGCGCGGCGGTATTGCCGAGCTCCCCCACATCCGCGCGTGGAAAGAACGCGTAGAGATGCGTCCCGCCTGGCAACGTGCCATTCAGCAGGGTGGACCTTTTGACATTCCCGGCGGCTGATGGCGGTTTTTTTAGCCGTTTTCTGCCCTGCATCTGCGACGCGACCCGGCAAATTATGTTGCCGGATTGCGCATTGACGATAACGTTTGCGCATCAGTTGGTGATTTCTTCAGCGTTAGCGCAAGAAATGAGTAAAAAGCGGCAAAGTTCAGTTGAAAATCCCCGTATGATCGCTGGATAATCGTTTGCTTTTTTTTACTACCCGTTTTTTTATGCGCGGAGCTAAACGTTTGCTTTTTGCGACACCCCTTTTTGTCGCGATCAGAGCACAGGGAGTTGACGTTGCGCTGGCAGTGGATTGTCCACCACGCATAAGAACGAATAATAAACTCTCAGGGGATGTTTTCTATGTCTACGCCTTCAGCGCGTACCGGCGGTTCGCTCGACGCCTGGTTTAAAATTTCACAACGTGGAAGCACTGTCCGTCAGGAAGTGGTGGCAGGTTTAACAACGTTTCTGGCGATGGTGTACTCCGTTATCGTCGTGCCTGGCATGCTGGGCAAAGCGGGATTCCCGCCCGCGGCGGTGTTCGTCGCGACCTGTCTGGTGGCCGGTCTGGGTTCTATCGTCATGGGGCTGTGGGCAAACCTGCCGCTGGCGATTGGTTGCGCCATCTCTCTGACCGCCTTCACGGCGTTCAGCCTGGTACTGGGTCAGCAGATCAGCGTTCCGGTCGCACTGGGCGCGGTGTTCCTGATGGGTGTGCTGTTTACCATTATCTCCGCGACCGGGATCCGCAGCTGGATCCTGCGCAATTTGCCGCAGGGCATCGCGCACGGCACCGGCATCGGTATCGGTCTGTTTTTACTGCTGATCGCAGCGAACGGCGTGGGTCTGGTTATCAAGAACCCGCTGGACGGTCTGCCGGTAGCGCTCGGTCACTTCGCTACTTTTCCGGTTATCATGTCGCTGATTGGTCTGGCGGTGATTATCGGTCTGGAGAAACTAAAAGTGCCGGGTGGCATTCTGCTGACCATTATCGGCATTTCTATCGTCGGCCTGCTTTTCGATCCAGCCGTGAAATTCTCCGGCATTTTTGCCATGCCGTCGCTGAGCGATGAAAACGGCAAATCGTTGATTGGCAGCCTGGATATCATGGGCGCGTTGAATCCGGTTGTTCTGCCAAGCGTCCTGGCGCTGGTGATGACCGCCGTGTTTGATGCCACCGGCACCATCCGCGCCGTAGCGGGTCAGGCGAATTTGCTGGATAAAGACGGGCAGATTATCGACGGCGGTAAAGCGCTGACCACGGACTCCCTGAGCAGCGTGTTCTCCGGTTTGGTGGGCGCAGCGCCGGCAGCGGTCTATATCGAGTCAGCGGCTGGTACGGCAGCGGGCGGTAAAACCGGTCTGACCGCCATCACCGTCGGCGTGCTATTCCTGTTGATCCTGTTCCTCTCTCCGCTCTCTTATCTCGTTCCGGTGTATGCAACGGCGCCTGCGCTGATGTACGTCGGTCTGCTGATGCTGAGCAACGTGGCGAAAATCGATTTCGCTGACTTCGTGGATGCAATGGCGGGTCTGGTGACAGCCGTATTCATCGTACTGACCTGTAACATCGTGACCGGTATCATGATTGGTTTCGCCACCCTGGTGATTGGCCGCGTGGTTTCGGGTGAGTGGCGCAAGCTGAACATCGGCACCGTGGTGATTGCCGTGGCGCTGGTGGCGTTCTATGCCGGCGGCTGGGCCATCTGATTGTGAAATGTACGCCGAAAATGGGTGGCTTTTGCCGCCCATTTTTATTTTCAGCACACACTCGTTGTCTTTTGCGATACTCTGAAAAAGGTAAAATCAAGGCACGACGCCTCTCAAACACATAAGAAACATCGCAAACAGGGAACGCATGGAAATCTTCTTCACAATACTCATCATGACCCTTGTGGTCTCGCTGTCCGGGGTATTTACGCGCGTATTGCCCTTCCAGCTCCCTTTACCCCTCATGCAGATTGCGATCGGCGCGCTGTTGGCGTGGCCCACGTTTGGTCTGCACGTCGAGTTTGACCCCGAACTGTTTCTGGTTCTGTTTATCCCGCCGCTGCTGTTTGCTGATGGCTGGAAGACGCCAACGCGAGAATTTCTTGAACATGGGCGAGAGATTTTCGGTCTGGCGCTGGCGCTGGTCGTCGTCACGGTGGTCGGGATTGGTTTCCTGATTTACTGGGTGGTGCCGGGTATTCCGCTGATACCCGCCTTTGCGCTGGCCGCCGTGCTGTCGCCAACCGATGCGGTGGCCCTTTCCGGTATTGTCGGCGAAGGTCGCATACCGAAGAAAATCATGGGCATCCTGCAGGGCGAGGCGCTGATGAACGACGCCTCCGGCCTGGTGGCGTTGAAATTCGCCGTTGCCGTGGCGATGGGGACGATGATTTTTACCATCGGCGGCGCGACCGTAGAATTCTTCAAAGTCGCGATCGGCGGCATCCTGGCGGGGTTTGTGGTGAGCTGGCTGTACGGTCGCTCGCTCGGCTTCCTCAGCCGCTGGGGCGGTGACGAACCCGCCACGCAGATAGTCCTGCTGTTCCTGCTGCCGTTTGCTTCTTATTTGATTGCCGAACATATTGGCGTGTCGGGCATCCTGGCCGCCGTCGCGGCGGGGATGACCATCACCCGTGCGGGCGTGATGCGCCGTGCGCCGCTGGCGATGCGTCTGCGCGCCAACAGCACCTGGGCGATGCTCGAGTTTGTCTTTAACGGCATGGTGTTCCTGCTGTTGGGCCTGCAGTTGCCGGGCATTCTGGAGTCCTCCCTGGTGGCGGCAGAAGCCGACCCGAACGTCGAAACCTGGATGCTGTTTACCGATATCGTGCTGATTTATGTGGCGCTGATGCTGGTGCGCTTCGGCTGGCTGTGGACGATGAAAAAATTCAGCGTGCGTTTTCTGAAAAAGAAACCGATGGAGTTTGGCTCCTGGTCCACGCGCGAGTTGCTGATCGCCTCCTTTGCAGGGGTTCGCGGGGCCATCACCCTGGCGGGTGTCCTGTCTATCCCGCTGCTGCTGCCGGATGGCAACGTTTTCCCGGCGCGTTACGAACTGGTTTTCCTGGCCGCTGGCGTGATTCTGTTCTCGCTGTTTGTCGGCGTCGTGATGCTGCCGATTCTGCTGCAACATCTGGAAGTGGCCGATCATTCTCAGCAACTGAAAGAAGAGCGGATTGCCCGCGCGGCGACGGCGGAAGTGGCGATTGTCGCTATCCAGAAAATGGAAGAGCGTCTGGCGGCGGATACCGAGGAGAACATCGATAATCAGCTCCTGACCGAGGTGAGTTCCCGCGTCATCGGTAACCTGCGTCGTCGTGCTGACGGGCGAAACGATGTCGATAGCTCGCTTCAGGAAGAGAACCTGGAACGCCGATTCCGCCTCGCGGCGCTGCGTTCAGAGCGGGCGGAGTTGTATCACCTGCGCGCCACCCGTGAAATCAGCAATGAGACCCTGCAAAAATTGCTGCACGATCTCGACCTGCTGGAAGCGTTGCTGATCGAGAATCAGTAAACCCAGCGTGTTGCCTGATGGCGCTATGCTTACCGGGCCTACGGTTCGTGCATTTCGTAGGCCGGATAGGGCGTTGGTCCGATGCCTGATGGCGCAGCGCTTATCAGGCCTACGGCTCGTGTATTTTGTAGGCCGGATAAGGCGTTAGCCGTCATCCGGCAATTTAGTTTGCGAGCCGTATTCCTGAATGAGTTTGTCACTCTTGCCGACTCTCTCAACACCTCCTATTTTTGCGAAAAAAGGAGGGGAGATGTCTGATTATCGGCGTAACTACATTAACGGCGGGACATGGTTTTTTACCGTTAATTTGCGTAATCGCAGAAGTGATCTTTTAACAACACAAATTACGGTGCTCAGAGAGGCTATCTGGAGGGTTAAAAGGAGCAAACCATTTCAGATCAACGCCTGGGTCGTTCTGCCCGAGCATATGCACTGTATCTGGACTCTGCCTGACAACGAGTATGATTTTTCAGCACGTTGGCGGGCTATTAAAAAGACTTTTTCAAAGTCGCTTGCGTTGCGGCAGGCCTGGCAGCCCCGTTTCTGGGAACACACTATACGGGACCAAAATGATTACCAAAGACATGTTGATTATATTTATATCAATCCCGTTAAACATGGTTGGGTAACGCAGGTAAAAAATTGGCCGTACTCCACGTTTCACCGCGATGTGAAGCGAGGTTTATACCCGCAGGAGTGGGCAAATGACATGGCGTCGTTACAGGCGGGTGAACGAGTGTAGGTGTTATGCCTGATGCCTGATGGCGCTGCGCTTATCAGGCCTACGGTTCGTGCTTTTCGTAGGCCGGATAGGGCGTTGGTCCGATGCCTGATGACGCTGCGCTTATCAGGCCTACGGCTCGTGCTTTTCGTAGGCCGGATAAGGCGTTAGCCGTCATCCGGCGGTACGATGCTTATCGGTCAACAGAGGTTAACCAAAACCCTTCGCAACAGGACAGCCAGGCTTTGGCGCTGTGTGAGAGATACACCCCTTCGCGCCAAATCATCCCGAGTTGCCAGCGTAACTCACTTTCCAGCGGGATCCAGCGCAGCGTATTTTTATCCAGCCGTTCGCAAATGGGTTCCGGCAGAATGGCGATCCCCACTCCCGCCTGCACCATCGCCGCAAGAAAGTCCCACTGTCCGCTGCGCACCGCGATACGCGGCTTCACCTCATGCTCACTGAACAACTGCATCAGTTGGCGGCTCAGCGCGAAATCCTCGTTGTAGATCAACAGAGGATGCTCGGCCAGCGCTTCGGGCGATATGGACTGGCAGGTGGTCCACTGACCGGAGCGTGGCACCAGCACGCAAAGGGGATGGTTGAATACCGGTAACGTCGCCAGACCGCTCTCTTCTTCCACGGGTAGCGCGGTCATCGCGACATCCAGTTCCCCGTTCATCACCGCCTGCTGCACCGTCAGGCCGCCAAACTCAGAAACCTTAAGCTCCACGCCGGGGTAGCGCTGGCGAAACAAGCCGATCGGTCCGGCCATCAGCATACCAACCATCGGCGGGATGCCGAGACGTAGCAGTCCTTTATTGAGGTGGTTGATGTCGCTCAGTTCGGCTTCCAGTTGGCGAAACTCGGCCAGAATCGCCAGTCCGCGTTCGAACACGACGCGACCGGTGTCGGTGAGCAACAGTTTGCGACCATCGCGGATCAGCAGCGTACAGTTCAACTCATCTTCCAGGTTTTTCAGCATTTTACTGATGGTCGGTTGGGTGACAAAAAGCTTCTCCGCTGCGCGGGTGAAGCTCTGTTGGCGCACCACTTCAACAAAATAACGCAGCGTTCTGATATCCATGAGTATTCCTTCCGACTATGCCTGTAATGATTTTAATTCATTTCAGTCATCGGCGGGGTCTCTCTATACTGGCGTTCCGTATTATTTTTCAGGATGTTCCCTCATGGCTGTGGCGATAAGCCGCGTTACGCCTGCCGTTATGCAACGACTCCAGGTTCCGGTTCAGGTACTGCTGTATGCAGGTTTATTTATCGTTGCGCAATATCTTGTCTCCTGGCTGCATCTGCCGCTACCGGCCAATCTGGTGGGGATGGTGCTGATGCTGGCGCTGATTGTCTGTCGCATCCTGCCGTTGAGCTGGGTTCGCGCCGGGGCGCGCTGGCTGCTGGCGGAGATGCTGCTGTTCTTTGTTCCGGCGGTGGTGGCGGTAGTGAACTATGCCCATCTGCTGCTGGTGGACGGTTGGCGGATTTTTTCGGTCATTGCGATCAGCACGTTGATGGTGCTCGGTGCAACGGCGTGGGTGGTGGATAAGGTCTATCGCTATGAGATAAGCAGGATAAACCGTGACTAATCTCCAGCTCAGCGTGCTTTGTCTGGCGATCACGTTGATTATCTATTTCGCCAATAAACGCCTGTACCGTCGTTTTCGTAAGCTGCCGTTGATGCCGCTGGTACTCACGCCCGCGCTGCTGGTGTTGATGCTGGTATTGGGTCATATCTCATGGCAAAGCTACATCGGCGAATCCCACTGGCTGCTGTGGCTGCTTGGTCCGGCAACGATCGCCTTTGCTGTGCCGGTTTACGACAATTTTGCCATTATCAAACGTCACTGGATGTCGCTTACCGCAGGCGTGGTGACGGCAACGGTGGTTGCGGTCACCAGTTCCGTCTGGCTGGCACGTTTATTCACCCTGCCGGATGAAATTCAACGCAGTCTGGCGGTGCGTTCGGTGACCACGCCATTTGCCCTGGCGGCGGCCGAACCGCTGGGCGGGCAGCCAGATTTAGTAGCGCTGTTCGTGGTGGTGACCGGCGTCTTTGGCATGGCGGTCGGCGATGCGCTGTTTTTACGTCTGTCAATTCGTGAAGGGATGGCGAAAGGCGCGGGATTTGGCGCAGCGTCGCACGGGGCCGGGACGGCGCGCTCGTATGAGCTTGGTCAGCAGGAGGGCGTGGTTGCCAGTCTGGTGATGATGCTTTCCGGGGTGGTGATGGTACTGGTTGCCCCGCTGGTGGCGAGGCTGATGTTCTGAGACATCGGGTAGCGAAGCGCTACCCGATGTAGAGTAAGTACCTACTTTTGCCTCTCGTACAATTCATGACCATGAATCGCTAGTGTTGGGACAATGTGGCGGCATGCGCTCTGGCCGCGCTAATCGCATTATCGTCAAAGATGTTTTGCTCAAACCCGTTGGAAACATCTACCACCCGGTAGATTTTCCAGTTGCCGTCTTCCTGACGTAAATAGTCGCGAAGTTTGAGTTTTTTCCCATCCTGAATACCCAGCCAGACATCCAGCACTTTACCTCCCGCATCATCCCTGGCCGTTCCGACGTCGAGAGCGGGTATCCATTCGGCAGCATAATCCTGGCAGTAGGTGAAATAGTCCGCGTCTACGATCTCTTGTTCCTCGATATCCTGAATGGTTTTAAGTCGGGTCAGTGTCTCTTTTGCGACGTATTGCTGCATTTTGGCGGAATTCAACGGATTTTCGTGATTATCAGCGACAAAATCTGTCAGGTAAAAATGATAGAAATCTCTGACGGTTGCTTCAGGTGTCTGTGCATGAGTGATGCAACTCATCAGCAGGAGTGATACCAGTAATAGTGCGCGCATTTTGGCGTGATCGACCGCTGTATTGATATTCCATTCCATCGTGATTTCCGTTTTTAGTATGGTGAAAACCACAAATAATCCACTGATTAAAAATGATTTTATTGCAAAAGATGCCATAGATGAAAAGTATGCAAATTGTTAGCGCGTCGGGAATATGGATGACGTTAAGAAGGGTGATTAACGTGTTGATAGTAAAAGAGGGCTTCTTTCAGCGTCGCTTAACGCAGGGTCAGCCATTGAAATATCCCCTCCAGATATGAAGGGGATAAGGTTGATTAATGGGCGCGGCCTTGTTCGACCCCGAAGCCCGTCTGGGAACGGATAAACTGAGCACGGAACTGCTCGCGTTCGCGATTCCCTTCTGCCGAGTTATCGGTCGCAGAGAAGAACCAGATCCCAAGGAATGCCACGGAAATGGAGAACAGCGCCGGGTATTCATACGGGAAGATAGCTTTTTCGTGGCCGAGGATTTGTACCCAAATGGTGGGGCCAAGCACCATCAGCACCACGGCAGTCAGCAGGCCTAACCAGCCGCCCAGCATTGCGCCACGCGTAGTCAGTTTCGACCAGTACATGGAAAGCAGGATGATCGGGAAGTTACAGCTGGCGGCGATGGCAAACGCCAGACCGACCATGAAGGCGATGTTCTGATTCTCGAACAGCACGCCGAGAATAATGGCGATGACGCCCAGCACCAGTACGGTGATTTTCGACACCCGCAACTCTTCACGCTCGGTCGCCCCTTTGCGGAACACGTTCGCGTACAGATCGTGAGAAACCGCGGATGCGCCCGCCAGCGTCAGGCCAGCGACGACTGCCAGAATGGTGGCGAAGGCTACCGCTGAGATAAAGCCGAGGAACAGGTTGCCGCCCACCGCATTCGCCAGGTGTACCGCCGCCATGTTGTTCCCGCCAATCAGCGCGCCCGCCGCATCTTTATACGCCGGATTCGCACCGACCAGCATAATGGCGCCAAAGCCGATGATGAAGGTCAGGATGTAGAAGTAACCCATAAAGCCGGTGGCATAGAACACGCTCTTACGCGCTTCGCGGGCATCACTGACCGTAAAGAAACGCATCAGAATGTGCGGTAAGCCCGCCGTACCAAACATCAGACCGAGGCCCAGCGAGAGCGCGGAGATCGGGTCTTTCACCAGCCCGCCCGGACTCATAATCGCAGAGCCTTTCGGGTGGACCGCCATCGCTTCGGTGAACAGGTTATTGAAGCTAAAGCCGACGTGTTTCATGACCATAAAGGCCATAAAGCTGGCGCCGAACAGCAACAGCACGGCTTTGATGATCTGCACCCACGTGGTCGCCAGCATGCCGCCAAACAGCACGTACATCATCATCAGTACGCCGACCAGCACCACCGCGATGTGGTAGTTCAGGCCGAACAGCAGCTCAATCAGTTTGCCCGCGCCGACCATCTGCGCAATCAGATAAAGGGCAACCACCACCAGCGAGCCACAGGCCGACAGAATACGGATTGGGCCTTGCTTGAGGCGATAGGAGGCCACATCGGCAAAGGTGTAGCGACCGAGGTTACGCAGACGTTCAGCGATCAGGAACAGAATGATCGGCCAGCCCACGAGGAAGCCCAGCGAGTAGATCAATCCGTCATAGCCAGACGTAAACACCAGCGCGGAGATCCCAAGGAACGACGCTGCCGACATGTAATCGCCGGCAATCGCCAGTCCGTTCTGGAAGCCGGTGATATTCCCGCCCGCCGTATAATAGTCGCTGCGTGAACGTACGCGTTTAGAGGCCCAGTACGTAATACCCAGCGTAAACACGACGAAAATCAGGAACATAATAATCGCCTGCCAGTTAGTTGGCTGGCGTTGTACCGCACCGCTAATGGCATCCGCCGCGTTGGCCGCGAAGGGTAGTGTGGCGGCAAGCGCCGTCAGGACTCTCTTCATGATGCGTTAACCTCGCGCAGTACTGCATTGTTCAGACGGTCGAATTCGCCGTTCGCCCGCCAGATATAGATACCGGTCAGAACGAAGGAGATCAGAATCACTCCCACACCAATCGGAATACCCCGGGTGACGCTGGTTCCCTCGTGAAGCGGGGTTCCCAGCCAGCCAGGCGCAAAGGCAATCAGTAGAATAAAGCTGATATAGACCACCAGCATGATGATCGACAGTATCGTGGCAAACCGTTGCCTTTTTTCAACTAACTCCCTGAAACGCGCATTGTCTTCTATCCGCTGATAAATGGTGTCATTCATCACAGAGTCTCCAGAGGTTCCCCTCGTCTTTCGCGCAGCAGGCATGACCTGACTGCTGTCGCAGTCCTGCAACGCGAAATCCTTTGGGGAGGTTTTATCATTTCCCTCTCTCATGTAGAGAAAGGGTAGGGGGTATTGTTTATTTTGCCGGATGGCGGCTAAAGCTTTATCCGGCCTACAAAGGTTGCTGAACCTGTAGGCCCGATAAGCTTTGCGCCATCGGGCATTTCACCGTGGTGGTTATGATGGCATCGCGATAGCCTGCTTTTCTTCGAGCAATTTCTCTACCACGCCAGGATCGGCGAGGGTCGAGGTATCGCCCAGATTGCTGGTATCGCCCGCCGCAATCTTGCGCAAAATACGGCGCATGATTTTGCCGGAGCGGGTTTTCGGCAGTGAGTCGGTCCAGTGCAGCACGTCTGGCGTCGCCAGCGGGCCAATCTCTTTACGTACCCAGTTGCGCACTTCGGCGTACAGCTCAGGGGACGGCTCTTCGCCGTGATTCAGCGTCACATAGGCATAAATCGCCTGCCCCTTGATGTTGTGCGGGATGCCGACTACCGCCGCTTCGGCGATCTTCGGATGTGCGACCAGCGCGGATTCAATCTCCGCCGTGCCCAGACGGTGACCGGAGACGTTCAGCACGTCGTCGACGCGGCCGGTGATCCAGTAGTAACCGTCTTCGTCACGACGCGCGCCGTCGCCGCTGAAGTACATGTTTTTAAAGGTTGAGAAGTAGGTTTGCTCAAAGCGTTCGTGATCGCCAAACAGCGTACGCGCCTGCCCCGGCCAGGAGTCGGTGATCACTAGGTTGCCTTCGGCGGCCCCTTCTTGCGGATGGCCTTCGTTATCCACCAGCGCCGGTTGCACGCCGAAGAACGGACGCGTGGCAGAACCGGCTTTCAGTTCGGTCGCGCCGGGCAGCGGGGTGATCATGAAGCCACCGGTTTCGGTCTGCCACCAGGTATCCACCACCGGGCATTTTTCGTTACCGATCTTCTTCCAGTACCACTCCCACGCTTCCGGGTTGATGGGCTCGCCAACCGATCCCAGAATGCGCAGCGATGAGCGGTCAGTGCCCTCGATCGCCTTATCGCCTTCCGCCATCAGGGCGCGGATCGCCGTCGGCGCGGTATAGAGAATGTTGACCTTATGCTTATCCACCACCTGACTCATACGCGCCGGGGTTGGCCAGTTTGGCACTCCTTCAAACATCAGCGTGGTAGCGCCGCAGGCTAGCGGGCCATACAAGAGGTAACTGTGTCCGGTGACCCAACCCACGTCGGCGGTACACCAGTAGATATCGCCCGGATGGTAGTCAAACACATACTTAAAGGTCGTTGCGGCATACACCAGATAGCCGCCGGTAGTGTGCAGCACGCCCTTCGGTTTACCGGTGGAGCCAGAGGTATAGAGGATGAACAGCGGATCTTCGGCGTTCATCTCGGCGGGTTGATGCTCAGCACTGGCTTTTTCAATCAGATCGCTCCACCACAGGTCGCGACCTTCCTGCCACTCAATGTTGCCGCCGGTGCGCTTGAGGACAACCACATGTTCGATGGTTTTCACGTTCGGGTTTTTCAGCGCATCGTCGACGTTTTTCTTCAACGGAATGCTGCGACCGGCACGTACGCCTTCGTCGGCGGTGATCACCAGCTTCGAACTGGAATCAATGATGCGCCCGGCAACAGCTTCCGGTGAGAAGCCACCGAAGATTACGGAATGTACGGCACCAATGCGGGCGCAGGCCAGCATCGCGACTGCGGCTTCTGGCACCATCGGCATGTAGATAGCAACCACATCGCCTTTTTTAATGCCCAGATCCTGCAACGTATTGGCGAAACGGCAGACATCGCGATGCAGTTCGCGATAGCTAATCTGTTTGCTCTGCGAGGCGTCATCGCCTTCCCAGATGATGGCGGTGCGCTCGCCATTTTCCTGCAGGTGACGATCGAGACAGTTTGCCGCCAGGTTCAGCGTACCGTCTTCGTACCATTTAATGGACACATTGCCCGGCGCGAAAGAGGTGTTCTTCACTTTCTGGTACGGCTTGATCCAGTCGAGAATTTTTCCCTGCTCGCCCCAGAAGGTATCTGGTTCGTTAATAGATTGTTGGTACTTCGCTTCGTACTGCTCCGGATTTATCAGGCAACGATCCGCAATGTTTGCGGGAATAGCGTGTTTGTGAATCTGGCTCATGGCTTTTGTTCTCCTTGTAGGATGTTAATAATATGTCTCACAAACGTTAAATGTAGGGGCTTTGGCAGTTTTGTTTAGCTTTTGCGCGACAGATCACGCAATACAGGAATAGTGCAAATTAGCGGCAATACGTTTTTTGAAGGAAACCAACAAAAGTTGCTAAAATCTTTCTGTTACAGAGGGTTATGTTAATTTTTCAAGAAAGGCGATCGAGGTCATAAAAGGAGAAAGGCGTAGAGAAAAAACGGCTTGACTAACTCTAAAGTGGTATTTTACATACACTTACAATTGATTAAAGACAACATTTTGTGTGTGGTTTTTTGTTACATCTAGATTAGGGCAATGTCATGGCGGTGTGTGTGGTTATCGTCATGGATAGAATAAAAAAAGAACCGTCATTGAACACAATGGCGCAATCTGGATGAGACCTCTATGGCAAGGATTACACTACGCGCACGCCGTTTCTTCAGCCTGATCGTACCGCTGTTTTTCATTTCTGCGGTTTATGCTGAGCAAACGCCCGAACCCGCAAAGACCGTTACCGTTGAAGCGAAGAATGAAGTCTTCGCCCCTCAGCATCCCGATCAATACCTCTCATGGAAAGCGACCTCTGAACAATCAAAGCGTGAAGACGCCTTAGCAGAAGATCCCCGTCTGGTGATTTTGTGGGCGGGATATCCGTTCTCCCGTGATTACAACAAACCGCGTGGGCACGCCTATGCGGTGACCGACGTGCGTGAAACGTTACGTACCGGTGCGCCAAAGACCGCTGAAGACGGCCCATTACCGATGGCCTGCTGGAGCTGCAAAAGCCCGGACGTGGCGCGTCTGATCCAGAAAGACGGTGAAGACGGCTACTTCCACGGCATGTGGGCGCGCGGCGGCCCGGAAGTCGTTAACAACCTGGGCTGCGGCGATTGCCACAACACGGCGTCACCCGACTTCGCAAAAGGCAAACCTGAGCTGACGTTGTCTCGTCCGTACGCCGAACGCGCGATGGAGACCATCGGCAAACCGTTCGATAAAGCCGGTCGTTTCGACCAGCAGTCGATGGTTTGCGCACAGTGCCATGTGGAATACCACTTTGACGGTAAAAACAAAGCCGTTAAGTTCCCGTGGGATGACGGCATGAAGGTCGAGGACATGGAGAAATACTATGACGCCATTACCTTCGCAGACTGGACCAATCCACTGTCAAAAACGCCGATGCTGAAAGCGCAGCATCCGGAATATGAAACCTGGAGCGTCGGCATTCACGGTAAAAACAATGTGACCTGTATCGACTGTCACATGCCGAAAGTGCAGAACGCCGAAGGCAAACTCTATACCGATCATAAGATTGGCAATCCGTTCGACAACTTCCCGCAAACCTGTGCGAACTGCCATACCCAGGACAAAGCTGCCCTGCAAAATATCGTTGCTGAGCGTAAGAAGGCGATTAATGGGCTGAAAATCAAGGTCGAAGATCAACTGGTCCGTGCTCACTTCGAAGCGAAAGCGGCCTGGGATGCGGGTGCAACGGAAGCGGAAATGAAGCCGATTCTGAGCGATATCCGTCACGCGCAGTGGCGCTGGGATCTGGCCATTGCCTCTCACGGTATCCATATGCACGCTCCGGAAGAAGGTCTGCGGATGTTAGGTATCGCGATGGACAAAGCCGCCGATGCCAGGACGAAACTGGCGCGTCTGCTGGCAACCAAAGGCATTACCCATGAAATCGCCATACCGGATATCTCCACCAAAGAGAAAGCCCAGGCGGCCATTGGTCTGAACATGCAGCAGATTAACGCCGATAAACAGGACTTTATCAAAACGGTGATCCCGCAGTGGGAAGAACAGGCACGTAAAAACGGTTTGTTAAGCCAATAACCTCAATTTGCCGGATGACAGCGCAAGCGCTTTATCCGGCCTACAGAAGTCTTGTAGGCCTGATAAGCGTAGCGCCATCAGGCATTATGCAACGGAGTGAATATGAGCGTATTCCGTTCGTTATTAACTGCTGGGGTGCTGGCGTCAGGTCTGTTATGGAGCCTGAGTGGGATAACCGCCACGCCAACGCCGCAGGAGTCTGAACGCTGGACGGTCACCCAACAGCGTAGCCCGGATGCCGCGTGTCTGGACTGTCACAAGCCGGATACCGAGGGGATGCATGGTAAACATGCGTCCGTGACCAATCCGAACAATAAACTGCCGGTCACCTGTACCAACTGTCATGGCAAGCCATCGCCTCAGCACCGTGAAGGGGCGAAGGATGTGATGCGCTTTAACGAGCCGATGTACAACGTGGAACAGCAGAACAGCGTTTGTCTGTCCTGCCACTTGCCTGAGCAGTTGCAAAAAGCGTTCTGGCCGCACGATGTCCACGTGACCAAAGTGGCCTGCGCCAGTTGTCACTCACTGCATCCGAAGCAAGACACGATGCAGACGTTAAGCGATAAAGGACGGGTTAAGATTTGCGTCGATTGCCACAGCGATCAGCGTAACAATCCGAACTTCAATCCGGCGTCTGTTCCTTTGCTTAAGGAGCATCCATGAGTTGCTCTCGTCGCCAGTTCATCACCGGCGTCGGCGCGCTGGTGGCCGTCAGCGGTACAGCAGGACGCGTGGTGGCGAAAACGTTGAATATCAACGGCGTGCGATACGGCATGGTGCATGATGAATCATTATGCATCGGCTGTACCGCCTGTATGGATGCCTGTCGGGAAGTCAACAACGTGCCGGAAGGGGTGTCGCGACTCACCATCATTCGCAGCGAACCGCTGGGCACGTTTCCGGATGTGAAGTACCGCTTCTTCCGCCATTCGTGCCAGCACTGCGATCATGCGCCGTGTGTTGACGTCTGCCCGACCGGGGCATCGTATCGCGATGCCGCGAATGGCATCGTGGACGTGAACCCGGATCTCTGCGTCGGCTGCCAGTACTGCATCGCGGCGTGTCCGTACCGTGTGCGCTTTATCCATCCGGTCACGAAAACGGCGGATAAATGCGATTTCTGCCGCAAAACTAACCTGAAAGCGGGCAAACTGCCGGCCTGCGTCGAGTCCTGCCCGACGAAGGCGCTGACGTTTGGCAATCTGGACGATCCTGACAGCGATATTTCCCGACTGCTGCGGCAGAAAACGACGTATCGCTACAAGCTGGCGCTGGGTACCAAACCGAAGGTCTACCGCGTTCCCTTTAAATATGGGGAGGTGAGCCAATGACAAACGCATCTGCTTTCCATTTTGAATCGCTGGTGTGGGACTGGCCCATCGCCATCTATCTGTTTCTGATCGGTATCTCTGCCGGACTGGTGACGCTGTCTATCCTGCTGCGCCGTTACCATCCGGAGGCGGGCGGAGCGGACAGTACGCTGCTGCGCACCACGCTGGTGGTGGGGCCGGGGGCGATTATTCTCGGTCTGCTGATTCTGATCTTCCACCTGACGCGCCCCTGGACCTTCTGGAAGCTGATGTTCCACTACAGCTTTACGTCGGTGATGTCGATGGGGGTTCTGCTGTTCCAGTTGTATATGGTCGTGCTGATTGTGTGGCTGGCTATCATCTTTCAAAAAGAGGTCATTGCCCTGCAACAGCGTTGGTTCCCTCGTCTGGGACTGGTGCAAAAGGGGCTGACGCTGTTGACGCCGTTCAACCGTGGACTCGAAACGCTGATGCTGGTGCTGGCCGTGCTGCTGGGCGCCTACACCGGTTTCCTGCTTTCGGTGCTGAAATCCTATCCGTTCCTGAATAACCCGATCCTGCCGGTGCTGTTCCTGTTCTCCGGGATCTCTTCCGGGGCGGCGGTGGCGCTGATTGCGATGGCGTTACGCCAGCGTGGTAACCCGCACAGTGCCGAGGCGCACTTTATTCACCGCGTGGAGACCCCGGTGGTGTGGCTGGAGATCTTCCTGTTGGCGGCCTTCTTCGTGGGGCTGGCTCTGGGGGATGACGGCAAAATGCGCGCGCTGTCGGCGGCGCTGGGCGGAGGCTTCTGGACCTGGTGGTTCTGGATCGGCGTTGCGGGGCTGGGACTGCTCGTTCCGATGCTACTGAAACCCTGGGCCAGTCGTGGTTCAACGTTTCACGGTGTGCTGGCGGTATGTGGCGCCAGCCTGACGGGCGTACTGTTGCTGCGCTTTTTCATTCTTTATGCTGGACAGCTCACGGTTGCATAGGCCTGGCTGTGAGGGAAAGGTGATTTCTGGACGTACTCCTTCCTGAAGCCGGTTTTCTGGCGCTGCTGGTCAGTCTCGGGGTCAATGTGTTGACCCCGCTTGCCGTACTGGCAGGTGTTCGCCTGCGCTGGCAGGGGGTAATGCGTCTGGCGAGCGCAGGCGTCTGGGCGCAATTTGCGTGCCTGCTGCTCGCCTTCTCGATTCTGGTATTCTGCTTTCTGACCAGCGATTTCTCGGTTCTCTATGTGGCGCAACACAGCCACAGCCTGTTGTCGTGGGGGCTCAAACTGGCGGCGGTATGGGGTGGTCATGAAGGATCGCTGCTGCTGTGGGTGCTATTCCTGTCCGGCTGGAGCGCGCTGTTTGCCTGGTGTTATCGTCGCGAATCGGATCCCCTGTTCCCGCTGACGCTCGGCGTGCTCTGTGCGATCACCGCCTTTCTGCTGCTGTTTATCGTGTTCTGGTCCGATCCGTTTGTCCGCATTTTTCCGCCAGCGATAGAAGGGCGCGATCTCAACCCGATGCTGCAACATCTGGGGTTAATCCTTCACCCGCCGTTGCTGTACCTCGGTTACGGCGGTCTGATGGTCGCCGCCGGTGTGGCGCTGGCGTCGCTGCTGCGTGGGGATTTCACGAAGATGACGGCCTGGGTGTGCTGGCGCTGGGCGCTGCCTGGCTGGTGTGCGCTGACGCTTGGCATCATTCTCGGCTCCTGGTGGGCGTATTGCGAACTGGGGTGGGGCGGCTGGTGGTTCTGGGACCCGGTGGAAAACGCCTCTTTATTACCCTGGCTTTCCGCCAGTGCGCTGTTGCACAGCCTGTCTGTGTCGCGCGAACGCGGCCATTTCCGCCACTGGTCGCTGCTGCTGGCGATCATCACGCTGATCCTCTCTTTGCTGGGAACGCTGATAGTTCGCTCCGGCATACTCGTTTCTGTACACGCCTTTGCGCTGGATAACGTGCGCGCCGTGCCGTTGTTTGCCCTTTTTGCCATTCTGAGTCTGGCCTCGCTCGGCTTGTACGGCTGGCGGGCACGGGCTAACCAACAGACAGTCCGTTTAGGCGTCTGGTCACGCGAGATGCTGATTCTGGCGGCGCTGCTGCTCTTTTGCGCGGTGCTGCTGATCGTGCTGATTGGTACGCTTTACCCGATGATTTATGGCTTGCTGGGGTGGGGACGACTCTCTGTGGGCGCACCGTATTTTAACCGTGCTACCTTGCCGTTTGGCCTGTTGATGCTGGTCGTGATCGCTATCACGATGGTCAGAAGCCGGAAGGGGTCCGTACGCCGCCAGCTTCCGGCGCTGCTGGCGCACGCTGGCGTGCTGGTTTTTGCCGCGGGGATTCTCTTTTCCAGCGGTAGCCGCCAGGAGATAAGCCTTAACCTGAGTCCGGGTCAGCAGGTTGAACTGGCGGGTTACACCTTCCGCTTTGAACGGCTGGATCTGGCCGCGAAAGGGAACTACACCACCGAAAAGGCGCTTATTACGCTGTGGCAGGGCGACAAACGAACAGGCAGTCTGACACCTGAGCGGCGCTTTTATTCCGCCCGCCGCCAGCAGATGATGGAGCCTGGCATCCGCTGGGATTTGCTTCACGACTGGTATGCGGTGATGGGCGAAAAAACCGGCGAGGATCGTTATGCCATGCGTCTGTACGTGCAGAGCGGTGTGCGCTGGATCTGGGGCGGCGGGCTGTTGATGATTGCCGGGGCGCTGCTCAGCGGCTGGCGGGGGAGAAAGCGCGATGCGTAGTCTTATCTGTAATGTGCCGGATGGCGGCGCTCACGCCTTATCCGGCCTACGATTTACGCGCTGCGCAGGTCTGATAAGCACAGCGTCATCAGGTACTCTCATGGCGTTTATCCTACTGTTGGTTATCTCCTTTTCCGCTCATGCTCAGGTGGTTGATACCTGGGCTTTTGATAACCCGCAGCAGCAGGAAAAGGCGCTGTCGATCGCCAGCCAGCTACGCTGCCCGCAGTGTCAGAACCAAAACTTGCTGGAATCCAATGCGCCGGTTGCCGTCAGCATGCGTCATCAGGTCTATACGATGGTGGCAGAAGGGAAAAATGAAGCCGAAATCACCGCCTGGATGACTGAGCGCTATGGTGATTTTGTCCGCTATAACCCGCCGCTCACCGGACAAACATTGCTGCTGTGGGCGCTGCCGTGCCTGCTGTTGCTGCTGGTGGGCGGGGTGCTCTGGCGGGTCAGCACGCGTCAGCGTAAAGAGGAGGACGAACCATGAGTTTGCCCGAACGTTCAGACGCGCCTTTTCGTCCGCTGCCGCTGAAGTGGCTGGCGCTGGCCGTTGGGCTGATGATCATCGTTTGTCTCAGTGGCTACCTGCTGTCGCCAAAATGGCAGGCCGTGCGTGACGAACAACGACGGCTGGCCGATCCGCTGCATGAATTTGCTGAAACATCGACACCGGAAGTCCAGTTGTTAGCCCTGCAAAAACAGATTCGTGCCAACCCGCAGGACAGCGAAAAGTGGGCGCTGCTCGGCGAGTATTATTTGTGGCGTAATGACTACGATAATGCGTTGCTGGCTTATCGTCAGGCGCTGCGTAGCCGTGGGGAGAATGCGGAGATCTATTCGGCGCTGGCGACCGTGCTCTACTACCAGGCCGGGCAACACATGACGGCGGCAGCCCGTGAGATGATTGACAAGGCGCTGGCGCTCGATGCTTCGGAAGTCACCGCGCTCATGCTGCTGGCGTCGGATGCATTCATGCAGGCGGATTACAAACAGGCGATTTCGCAGTGGCAAAAAGTCCTGGATTTGAATTCGCCGCGGGTAAATCGCGCACAGCTGATAGACTCGATTAATATGGCGAAGTTGTTACAGAATCGGCAGAAATAGTTTTGTGATTTACGTCATTTATCTGTTTAAAAAACAGGCAAATGAACCTCGCAGCTAAAATAATTGATAACGGTTATAATTCAAAAATGCAGATTTAAAAACCTTTCCATAACAAATAGTTATGCAATGCAAACCCGATAAATTCGCGTTATTATGCATTATCCCAGTGAAAAGCCCTGTTCTTAAAGGGTTGCGTAAGATGCCCTGCAAATGGTACTGATTATGCGCGTTAAAAAACTCTACAAACCAACGCAACACAATTCATACCCTTTCAGTATGTAACCATTCCTGTTTTTTTGTACCGGAGTGGCGCTCCATTGAGGAAGTCCGTCGTTATGAAAAGTTTTAAATTCAGCCTGGCCTGGCAGATCCTGATTGCCATGGTGCTGGGCATCTTACTCGGCAGTTATCTGCATTATCACAGCGACAGCCGCGAATGGCTGATTGCAAACCTGCTCTCTCCGGCAGGGGATATCTTTATCCATCTGATTAAAATGATCGTTGTGCCGATTGTGATCTCTACGCTGATTGTCGGGATTGCCGGTGTCGGTGATGCGAAACAACTGGGACGTATCGGCGCAAAAACCATTCTCTATTTCGAAGTGATCACGACTGTCGCCATTATCCTCGGGATTACGCTGGCGAATGTATTTCAGCCGGGATCCGGCATTGATATGTCGCAACTGGCGACCGTGGACATTTCGAAATACCAGAGCACAACGGCAGAGGTGCAGAGCCACGCGCATGGCCTGATGGGCACGATTCTGTCGCTGGTTCCGACGAACATTGTTGCCTCGATGGCGAAAGGCGACATGCTGCCGATTATCTTTTTCTCGGTGCTGTTTGGTCTGGGGCTCTCCTCACTGCCAGCAACGCATCGTGAGCCGCTGGTAACGGTGTTCCGTTCGATTTCCGAAACCATGTTTAAAGTAACACACATGGTGATGCGCTATGCGCCGGTCGGGGTATTCGCGCTGATCGCCGTGACCGTGGCGAACTTCGGTTTTGCCTCACTGTGGCCGCTGGCGAAGCTGGTGCTGTTGGTGCATTTCGCGATCCTGTTCTTCGCGCTGGTGGTGCTGGGTATCGTCGCGCGCATTTGCGGGCTGAGCATCTGGATCCTGATCCGCATTCTGAAAGATGAGTTGATTCTGGCGTACTCTACCGCCAGTTCCGAAAGCGTTCTGCCGCGGATTATCGAGAAGATGGAAGCCTATGGCGCGCCAGCCTCGATCACCAGTTTCGTGGTGCCGACCGGTTACTCGTTTAACCTCGACGGCTCGACCCTGTACCAGAGTATTGCCGCGATCTTCATTGCGCAGTTGTACGGTATCGACCTGTCGCTGTGGCAGGAAATCGTGCTGGTGCTGACGCTGATGGTGACATCGAAAGGGATTGCCGGCGTACCGGGCGTCTCCTTCGTGGTACTGCTGGCAACGCTTGGCAGCGTGGGGATCCCGCTGGAAGGCCTGGCCTTTATCGCGGGTGTGGACCGTATTCTCGACATGGCGCGTACGGCGCTGAACGTGGTGGGGAATGCGCTGGCGGTGCTGGTTATCGCCAAGTGGGAACACAAGTTTGACCGCAAAAAAGCGCTGGCGTATGAGCGCGAAGTGCTGGGCAAATTCGATAAGACCGCCCAGTAACGGTTAGCGGATTGCCGGATGGCGCTTCGCTTATCCGGCCTACAAAGGATGTGTAGGCCTGATAAGACGCGTGAGCGTCGTCATCAGGCAATCCGCCATCCGGCAATTCGATTCATCCGTTCGTCAACTTCTCAAACTCTTCGCAGCCGGTATCAAACCCTTCGGTGCAGCTCAGATTTAACCAGTGCAACGCCTTCTGTTTATTCTTCTCAATAAAGCCCTGTTCGCCGTTCAGAAACATCATTCCCGCCCAGTATTCGGAATATCCGGTGCGGGAGATGGCGGAGCTGCGTTTGAAGTACCAGGTTGCTTTATCATCGTCAGCCTGAATCCCGACGCCGTTGGCGTAGATCAGACCGAGCAACATCTGCGCATCAA
The DNA here is from genome assembly GCF_000981805.1 of Citrobacter amalonaticus Y19. NCBI lineage: Bacteria > Pseudomonadati > Pseudomonadota > Gammaproteobacteria > Enterobacterales > Enterobacteriaceae > Citrobacter > Citrobacter amalonaticus. Next base: position 4,910,634 of record NZ_CP011132.1, read on the forward strand.
CGGCAACATCGCTCTCCAGATTTTCAGAGGCGTTTTGCAGCAGGGAGATGGCTTTCGGGTAATCGGGTTTACCGGCCTGAGTATTGACCAGAATTCGCGCCAGCGTAATTTCGCCCGCTTTACTACCCGCCCGGGCGGCCTTTTCCGCCAGCATTTTCGCTTCCGGGTAATCCAGACTGACCGGGTTAGTGATTTTAATTTGCGCCAGCAGCGCACAGGCATCCGCATCGCCATTGTCCGCGGATTTCTGTGCCCAGTATTCGGCTTTGCTCAAATCGCCGAAGCTAAACCAGCTGTCAGCAAGGTAGTATTGCGCGCGTTTGTCACCTGCCTCTGCGGCCTGCAAATACTGGCTTCCAGGCTCAGGATCGGCAGCACGGGCAAAGAATGTCATCAATAACATCAATGCAAGAAGTGGTTTCATTAGTAAGTTTTAATTAGGGTACGGAATCGACAGTATAAAGAGATCGTATGGATAAAAAAACAGCCTCCGGGAGGAGGCTGTTGAGATGCATCAACGTTGGGGTTAACCCATTGCGGTTTCGCGCAGACGGGCCTTCAGCTTGTTGTATTCATCAATCACGTACTGCTCGGCGGCGGATTGATCGGCAATCGGCTCCACGCGCACGGCGCAATACTTGTACTCCGGCGTTTTGGTAATCGGGCTTAAGTTCTCGGTCACCAACTCGTTACAGGCGCCAATCCACCACTGGTAGGTCATATAAATCGCCCCTTTGTTCGGGCGTTCGCTGACCTGCGCGCGGGTGATGATTTTGCCTTTGCGCGAGTGAACCCAGACCAGCGCTTCATCTTCGATGCCCAGACGCGCTGCGTCGGCGGCGTTGATTTGCGCATAGCCCGGTTCGTCCGCCAGCGCGGCCAGGGCCGCACAGTTACCGGTCATCGAACGACAGGAGTAGTGGCCGACTTCACGCACCGTTGACAGTACCATCGGGTACTCGTCGGTGAGTTTATCGATAGGCGCCACCCAGTCGCAGGTGAAGAACTGTGCCATGCCGTTCGGGGTATCAAACTTCTCTTTAAAGAGGTAAGACGTCCCCTGGTCGGCGTCCGACGTATCGCGGCAAGGCCACTGGATGTAACCCAGTTCACCCATCTTCTCATAAGTGGCACCGTAGAAATCCGGGCACAGATGACGCAACTCATCCCAGATCTCCTGGGTGTTGTTGTAGTGCATCGGATAGCTCATCCGGGTGGCAATTTCACTGATGATTTGCCAGTCCGTTTTCAGGTCCCACTTCGGCTCAACGGCTTTAAAGAAGCGCTGGAAACCACGGTCAGCGGCGGTAAAGACCCCTTCATGCTCGCCCCACGACGTCGACGGTAAAATAACATCCGCCGCCGAGGCGGTTTTGGTCATAAAGATGTCCTGCACGATGACCAGTTCCAGATCCTCAAAGCCTTTGCGCACCGCAGAGAGTTCCGCATCGGTTTGCAGCGGATCTTCACCCATGATGTATGCCGCACGCACTTCGCCATGCGCCGCACGGTGCGGCAGCTCGCTGATGCGATAGCCAGTGTGCGCAGGCAGACTGTCCACGCCCCAGGCTTTGGCGAATTTCTCGCGGTTGGCCGGTTCTTTCACATACTGATAGCCCGGATAGGTATCCGGCAGCGCACCCATATCGCACGCGCCCTGAACGTTGTTCTGGCCACGTACCGGGTTAACGCCCACGCTGGGCTTACCGAGGTTGCCGGTCAGCATCGCGAGGCTGGTCAGCGAGCGCACGGTTTCCACGCCCTGATAGAACTGGGTTACACCCATGCCCCACAGGATGGTCGCGTTTTTCGCCCCGGCATACATCCGCGCCGCCTGACGAATCTCACTCGCGCTGACGCCGGTTATCTCCTCGACGGACTCTGGCGTATAGCCTTCGACAATCTTGCGGTATTCTTCAAAGCCTTCCGTACGCGAGGCCACAAACGCCTGGTCGTACAGGTTTTCTTCAATAATGACATGGCCTATTGCATTCAACAGCGCGATATTCGAGCCGTTTCGCAGTGCGATGTGCATGTCGGCAATGCGCGCGGTTTCAATTTTGCGCGGATCGCAGACGATAATTTTCGCCCCGTTACGTTTCGCGTTAATCACATGATTCGCCACAATAGGGTGGGAATCCGCCGGGTTATACCCGAAGATAAACACTAAATCGGTGTTATCAATTTCGTTAATTGCATTACTCATTGCGCCGTTACCGACCGACTGGTGCAGACCTGCAACCGATGGGCCGTGTCAGACGCGAGCGCAGCAGTCAACGTTATTGGTACCAATAACGGCGCGCGCAAATTTTTGCATGATGTAGTTGGTTTCATTCCCGGTACCACGAGACGAGCCGGTCGTCTGGATGGCATCAGGGCCGTATTTCGCTTTGATGGCGCTCAGGCGCTCGGCGACGTAGTTCAGCGCTTCATCCCAGGAAACAGATTCCAGTTTGCCGCCACGCTGGCGACGAATCATTGGGGTTTTCAGGCGCGGGGTCAGGATCTGGGTATCGTTAATAAAATCCCAGCCGTAATAGCCCTTCAGACACAGGGTACCCTGATTGGTTTTCCCCTGCGCCGCCTCAGCCCGGACGATTTTGCCGTTATCGACCACCAGGTTTATCTTGCAACCTGATGCGCAATACGGGCAAACCGTGACGACTTTTTTCATCGGTCTCGCTCCAGTTAATCAAATCGCGCATACACGCTTGTCGCCCTGAGTATGCATCTTTTATGCCACATTTAAATTGGGGGCTTTCCCTGATATTACGGGTAATTTTTGGTCAAAACCCTGACGAAAAACAGGCTGTCGTCATATTTGACGTGACGAATCTGCGCGAATGACAACGGAGAGCGTGGCGGTTTGTCCGGGGGGGGTATGTTTCCCGCATAATTCGATGCGCATTTCCTGTGACTCAGTCCGGAGATAGCGTTACGGCTTGACGTTGGGTTGGGGAGTTCCACCCGGTTGTAGATGAGCAAGTGGGCCACTTACGATCTTAGCCGTGCGCACTGTGACATTGATTTATCGAACATAATGCCTGAGCCTGCTGTGATTACTCACTCATGAAGACACCGCGAATATCGCGGTTTTTTTTGATGAGGCAGGCGGTGCGTAGAGTCGATATTATCCGTAACGATAGGCTGTCTCTTTTATCTGAACTCAGCTACTGGCCCGTAACACCAGCTGTACTGGTAACAGAATATTTTCCACTCCGCAGGGGGCGACAAGTTGTTCCACTGCGCGTTTTCCCAGTGCCTCTTTGTCAATAGACAGTGTCGTTAATGCCGGTGTGATATGGCTGGATAACTCAATATCATCAAATCCGACAACAGCGATGTCTTCTGGCACGTTGAGTCCATTTTTCTGACAGTAATTCAGGGTCACCATGGCTGCTGCATCATTGTAACAAAACACGGCATCCGGAGGTTCTGGAAGGGACATCAGTTCATCCAGCGCATATTCGAGCGAGAGAGTCAGTTCTGTCAGGGCCGGTGCCGTAACCTCGTACTGAGGAGAGATCAACATACCGGCATCAAATAAGGCCTGACGGTATCCTCGCTCACGTTGTCGGATACTATAATGCGCCAGACTACCGGCCAGAAAAGCTATCCGTCGTCGCCCCTGTTTAATCAGGTGGTGTGTCAGCATCATACTGCCCTGATAATTATCCGGGTTAATACTGCACATACCAGGAATTGCATGATCTATCAGCACTATTGGCAGGGGCATTTTCCGTAACTCAGCCATGATTTCCGGCTCAATAAAACCCACACACAGCAGGGCATCAGGTGAATGCTGGATAACCTGTTGGGTCACATTATCGGTTGGCCCCATAGCAAGAAAACTGAGCGCAATATTACGTTCGCGACAGGCATCTTCCACAGCCAGCAGGACAGGGGAATAAAAATTCATTGCACTTGTTGTATTATGCTGTCGATGGAGAATGAAGAGGACCTTTTTAATTTTCTCGTCATGAAGACGTGAAAAATCATATCCCAGATCCTGAGCTGCCTGCAGTATACGCCGTCGGGTTTCCTCCCCCAGTCCGGGGCGGTGATTCAGCGCACGCGATACGGCCCCTGCCGAAACTCCCGCATGTTGTGCAATATCCCTTACTCTGACACTCTTCGACATTCCTGATCTTTCCTTGTTTGTGTATTCAAAATAATGTTCTGTTACCGGTTAACGCAGCCCTGTGCATATCACGTCCTAGCCAGGCTGCACCCCGTACGCCACTGCTGTCACCGTGCATGGCCGGAACAATGGGCGTTGAGCAGGAGGTGTTGAAAATATACTGGCTCACCTCATCGGTCAGTTCATTGAAGATGGCCGGCACCCGGGATAAACCGCCACCGACCACGATAATTTCCGGATCGTAAATGTTTATCACTGAGGCAAATGATCGGGCCAGTTGATCCCTGAACAATCTGAACAGAGATTTGGCTGTCGGGTCGCCTTGCGCAATGTGCGTAAATACACCCTGAGCATCCACCGGATACTGATTGCGCTGGTTAAACTGTCGGGCCAGGCCAGTACCGGAGATAAACGATTCTGTGCAGTTTAGCTGACCACAATAACATTTTACTGCCGCACCATCCCGTTGCGCATCATAATGCGGCAGGGGATTATGTCCCCATTCTCCGGCGTTGCCATTTCTTCCCCGCCAGAGTGTTTTCTTCATCGAAAGCCCACCTCCACATCCCGTCCCCAGAATGGCCCCGAAGACAATATCAGCCTGCGCCCCTGCACCGTCTATTGACTCCGATAAGGTGAAACAGTTGGCATCATTGTCCCAGGCAACTGACTGCTGGAGGGCGCGTTCCAGGTCTCGTATCAGTGGCTGTTGATTCAGAACCACAATATTGGAGTTCTTGATGAGTCTGGTTCCCGCATCCTCAGTGCCGGGCAAGCACAAACCAATGCTGACGGGATCCATGTAATCGTTTCGCAGGGTCTGAATAAAATCAACCAGCGAGGTCAGAAAGGCACGGTAGTCCGTTTTCACTGTGCTTATCCGCTGAGTGATGAGTGCCTTTCCTGTGGTATCCAGGATCACCGCTTCGGTTTTGGTTCCACCAATATCCAGTCCCATGCTTAACATTTGTCGTCTCCGGCTTTTAACATTTTACTAAACAAAAATATTTTTAACTATCCTATGTGCAATTACGTCAATTAAAAGCCAAAAAATGTACACAGGTGATGGTAATCACATAAATAGAATAACTAAAATTAAATGTTTTACTAAACAAGTTATCGAAGCATATCATCGATTAGAAAGCTAATGATTAATGCAGGAAGCAATATGAACGCTAATAATTTTGATTATGAACAGACAGTGATGTGCATCATTATCAACGCTGGCGCGTGTCGGAGTTACGCCATGCAGGCGCTTGCGCTGGCAAAGGCGGGGAACGCTGATGAGGCAATGCTCATGATGGAACAGGCAAATGATGCCCTGAAACAGGCACATGAGGTTCAGACGCAATTGATTGGTCTGGATGAAGGCGCAGGAAAAGTTCCGGTTCATCTGATTATGGTGCATGCCCAGGATCATCTGATGAATGCGATTTTGCTTAAAGACCTGTCCACTGAATTTATCGATATCTACCAGAAACTGTCAGCCCAGGAGGCGCGATGAAGATTCAAGCCCAGTTTATGGCGTTCCCGGATGATTTCTGGTGGGGTAGCGCCTGGTCTGCAGAGCAAGCGGAAGGCCGCGGCAATACCGGTAAAGGCCGTACCCAGTGGGATATGTCATGGGACAAATACTCACACCGCTTTTATCAGGGAATTAATACCGATACCACGACCGATTTTTTCCATCGTTACATCGATGATATCCAGCTCATGAAGCAAACCGGTCATAATTCATTCCGCCTGTCGATATCGTGGGCACGATTGTTCCCGCAGGGCATCGGAGATATCTGCCAGGAAGCTGTAACATTTTACCGGGCAATGTTAAGTGAGATGATGGCAAACGGTATTAAACCCTTTGCCAACCTGTATCACTTCGATATGCCGGAAGCCATGATGTTGATGGGCGGCTGGGAAAGCCGCGCCGTGATGGATGCTTATGTTCATTTCTGCGACACCTGTTTCAGGGAGTTTGGCGATCTGGTCTACCACTGGTTTACCTTTAACGAACCCCTTGGTCCCGTGCTGGGCGGTTATATGGAAGATTTCCATTATCCAAACGTTATCGACTTTAAACGCGGTGTACAGGTTGGCTTTAACACAATTCTGGCCAGTGCTCTCGCCATCAAAGCCTTTAAATGCCATCAGCTCAACAGCAAAATTGGCATTATTCTCAATCTCAGTCCGACTTACCCGCGAAGTGAAAATCCACTCGATGTGGAAGCGGCTGAATATGCTGATTTATTCTATAACCGCAGTTTTCTTGACCCGTCGATCAAAGGTTCGTTCCCGGGTAAGCTGGTCGAAACGCTACGAGAACACAATCTTCTGCCACTGTTTACCGAACAGGATCTGAACGATATTCGTGAAAACACCGTTCAGATCTTAGGCCTCAATTATTACGAACCTCGCCGGGTCAAGGCTCGTACCTCAGCAGTAAATCCCCGCTCTCCTTTTATGCCGGAATGGTATTTCGAAAGCTATGTCATGCCGGGCAGAAAATTTAACCCGCACAGGGGATGGGAAATTTACGAACAGGGGATTTATGACCTGTGTATCGATATCCGTGACAATTACGGCAATATCGAAGCCTTTATCTCTGAAAATGGAATGGGTGTCGCCAATGAAGAACGATTCACCCATGCGGGCCAGGTTCAAGACGACTATCGCATAGGGTTCATACAGAACCATCTGGCGTATCTGCATCAGGCAATAGCCGATGGATGCAATATTAAAGGTTACCACCTGTGGACCTTTATTGACTGCTGGTCATGGCTTAACGCCTACAAAAACCGTTATGGGCTGGTCAGCCTCAATATCAACACGCAGCAACGTACCATCAAAAAGAGCGGCGAGTTCTATCAGGCACTGAGCCAGCAGAATGGATTCTTTTTTAACGGGTTGTATGTGGATTTTTGAGGTCATAAGCTATGAAACTCCTTGATCAAGCTGTGAACATTGCCCAGCGAATAGGTGGGCAGGTGCACTTACGTTCATTACGTGATGCTTTTGCCACTCTGATGCCATTTTTTGTGCTGGCAGGTCTGATGGTGTTGATGAACAACACACTTATCAAACCGGATGGTATTTTGTCGGGATTCATCAGTAATGCACATCTTTTACACTGGCAGCAGGTGGGCAATTCCATCGTCAATGGCTCGCTGAACTTCATTTCGGTCCTGATTGCTGGAGCGATTGCTTACCATCTTTGTCAGAATAAGGGGTACGCCGATCCCATCGCTCCCGTTCTCCTTTCCATTGCTACCGTTGTGATTTTCATGCCAGAAAGCGTTCAGTTGACAGACACGCTGACACATAAAAGCGTCACGGTAACGGGCGGGATATCTTTTGCTTCCACTGGCTCTGCCGGGATGTTCGTCGGGATTTTAACGGGGCTGGTCGTGACGTCACTCTTTATTCGTCTGGCCGGAGCAAAAAAACTCCAGGTAAATATCAGTGGCAGTGCTATTCCGCCTGCGGTTATGCGCTCATTCAATACTCTCATTCCCATCATGCTCACCATGATTATCTTTGCACTGTTCTCCTTTGCGGTTCAAAGTCTCAGTGGGTTAGATGTTAACACCCTGATTGCCACGCTAATTCAAGAACCTCTGAAATCTGTCACGACCAGTCTGCCAGGATTTCTGCTGATAACGACGATAGCGAATCTGTTTTTTTCAGTGGGTATTCATCAGGGCGTGATTTCCGGCGCTTTGCTGGATCCCTTCCTGCTTAACAACATGCAGGAGAACACGCTGGCGTTTGCACAACATCAGGATATTCCGAATATTATCTGTATGGCATTTAAAGACACGTTCGGTGTTATGGGGGGATCCGGGAATACCATTGCGCTGTTGATTGCGATATACCTGTTCAGTCGCAAAGCTGATTATCGTGATATTGCCAAACTATCGACCGCTCCGTGTCTTTTTAATATCAGCGAGCCAATTATTTTTGGTCTGCCTATTGTGTTTAACCCAGCGTTAATTATTCCCTTCGTCCTGTCTCCGGTTATCAGCCTGACCACGGCCTATTATGCGACGGCATGGGGATTGATTAACCACGTTACGGTACAGATCCCCTGGACCACACCGCCGGTTATTTCCGGTTTTCTGGCCACAGGTGGCGACTGGAGAGCATCGGTCCTTCAGGTTCTGCTGATTGCCGTCACTATTTGCATCTATCTTCCTTTCCTTAAATTTGCTGAGCGCGTCGCGCAGGCGCAGGTAACATTATCCTGAGGGTAAAATTATGATTCACATTATGCTTGTTTGTAACGCCGGTATGTCGACCAGTATGCTGATGAATAAAATGATTGAGGCCGCGAAGCTTCAGGATGTTGACGCAGAAATATGGGCTATCCCTGACGCCAGACTGAATGAAGAGTGGAAAAAAGCGGATGTCATTCTGCTGGGGCCGCAGGTCAGTTATCTGAAGTCCCGGGTGGAGACGATCACGGCCGGGAATGTTCCTGTGGAAGCGATCCCGATGCTGGATTATGGCCGTATGAACGGTCCAGGGGTACTGACCATGGCGTTGCAGATGAAGCAATAACACCCGCCTCATCCAGCATGCAGGATACGCAGGTCTCCTGCATGCTCCTTCCATTCGTGTGGAGATTGCACCGGCACTTCGTCAGGCGTGAATTTGAGATTCCTCCGCTGGTTGCATCAGGTTGCGGTGACTAACGTAGAATCCGTCCCCTTTTGAGGCTGGTTTTATGAAACGCACCCCGACGCTCTTTTTATTCAGCCTGCTGTCGCTGGCGACCGTGCCGGCGCAGGCCGATATTATTGATGATGCCATCGGCAACATTCAGCAGGCGATCAACGATGCCTATAAGCCTGACAGCGGGCGGGATTACGAGGATTCGCGTGATGACAGTTGGCAGAACGACATGAGCGACGATCGCCGCAGACAGTATGACGACCGTCGCCGCCAGTTTGAGGACAGACGGCGTCAACTGGATGAACGCCAGCGCCAGCTCGATCGCGAGCGCCGCCAACTGGAAGATGAAGAGCGCCGAATGGAAGAGGACTATGAGCGTTAACACAGCCGTGCACTGGCGTATTTTGGCTGAATGGCCTTATCCATAAGGCCGGTTAACCCGTCTGATCGTGTGTGTATTTAGCGGCTGACCCCTAACTTTTCCGGGACGATCTCTTCCAGTAGCTGTACCAGTGCTGGATCCATATAACGGTAATCATCCGGGATATCGAGTACGTGAAGGCGTTTGTTTTCGAGGATACGGTGATATTCCGCCATCAACCGATTCTTGTGTTTCTGCTCCATCACACAGATGACATCGGCCCAGCGCAGTAAGTCTTGAGAGACCGTTTTTTTTGCATTTCGGCTGGTGCCCGCGGAACGAACATTAAGCGTGGAATAACGGCGGAACACCTGTTCCGCCGTGGGGCTTCGCCATTGATTACGACTGCATATGAAAAGAACGTTCATCGGCAAGCTGATACTCTTCCAGACCGCGTTTCGCTAACTGCCGGTTGGTGATACGTGGATACTCAATGCCCAATTGTGCGGCACGCAAGACTTTGTCAGAACGCGTGTAGAGCATCTTCCAGTTTTTTTCGCCACGAAAACGTAATTGCGCGGTGTGAACATCACGGGACTTATTGCGTCGCTTTTGCGCAATACGCCAGTCCCGTTTACGGGGTATTTCCATTGTTTTATCTCTCTCAGATTGATCGGGTTCAGCAGCCGCGATAATACGGAGAGAGCGAACGGTATGATTTTAGAGCATTTTCAGGACATTAATCCACCACAATCTGCATCCCGTCATAGCCCGCTTCAAATCCGGCCGGGAGCGGGTTATCCATCAGCCAGACGTCGAACTGGTGGCTGATATGGGTGAGGATCACCTGCGGGCAGCGAATCACCTCATTGAGCGCCATCACCGTGGTTAAATCACTGTGGTTGCGAGGGGGCTGGGGACGTGGCGGATGGCTACAGTCGATGACGATCGCCTGCGGCTGATTGTTGAGCAGAAAGGTGAGCGTTTTATCGGGCAGTCCGGCGGTGTCCGACAGCCACGCCACGCGGCTGTGCGCCGTCTCCAGCAGATAACCCAACGTCAGCTTTGAGTGATTCAGCGGCAGCGGTGTGACCTGTAATCCCTGTAACTCAAACACCACAAACGGCTCGACGGTGTGGCTAAAGTCCAGAATGCCGGGGTGCTTAAACAGATCGTCGCAACCCTGTTCGTCCGGCGGGCCGTACACCGGGATGGACGCCCCAACGCCCCAGCGCAGTGGAAACAATCCCTGTACGTGGTCCATGTGGTAGTGGGTGAGTAAAAACTGTCGAAAGCTGCCCGCCGGCCAGTCATCCATCAGGTGCGGTATGCCGGCATCCAGCAGTGTCACCGTATCGTTGAATTTGACCACGCCGCTACACGGGCGTCGGCGATACTGTTCCTGCAAACGTGCGCGACGACAGGCGGCGCAGTCGCAGCCAAACGCCGGCACCCCTTGCGCGCCGCCCGTGCCGCTTAGTGTAATGGTCAAACTCATCGTGACTCCCCTTGTCGTATCGTGCCGGATGGCGACGCGAGCACAACGTATCTCACAATACTTTCGTGAAACGAAAATGGCTCTGTTCGTAGCCTTCGCGCAGATAAAAACGGTGAGCGTCATGACGTTTCACGCTGGTGGAGAGTTCCGTCATCTCCGCTCCCGCCTCGCGGGCTTCCTGTTCCGCCCATGCCAGTAACTGGCTGCCGATTTTTAGCCCCCGCGCCTGCGGCATCACCACCAGTTCCTGAATCTCGCCAATCCAGTTGGCGTGATGTAAATGATACTGCAAATGCAGGCCAATCAACCCAACCGCCTGACCGTCAAGCAGCGCCAGCTGATAGCGCAGTCGGGCATCCTGCAGGTTCGCGATGAACCCGGCGCGAAAGGCCGGGTAATCAAACGTGGTTTGTTTCAGTTCGCAGATGAGCGCGTACACGGCCTCGGTGTCTTGCGCCGTGGCGCGACGAAGTTCACAGGCAGACATGGCGTGGCTCCTTGCGTCCCATTAACGTTAGCAGTGTATCGACGGACTGGCGCAAACTGCCGTCGTTATTTAACGTATGGCAGTCAAACGGGGCATAGCGGGCGGCGCGTTCAAGACGGGCGGCGATCTCCGTTTCGCTTTCTCGTCCTCGCGCCTGTAAGCGCTGGCGTAAAATGGTGGGGGAGACCTGCAAACAGACCGGCAGCAGCGCCGTTCCGTAGCGCGCCTGCGCCTGTGGGAGGTGCGCGCGCGAGCCGTTGACCACGACGTCGAAGCCGCCGTTGAGCCAGAGATCGATCTCCACGCCGACACCATAGTAAAAGCCGTTAGCATGCCAGCTTAGCGCCAGCAGGTTATGCCCGGCGCGGGTGAAAAACTCCTGTTCGCTCAGGGCAACATGATTCTCGTTCCCGGCGTTAGCCGCGCGGGTGATGTAACGATGCGCCACCAGCAGTTGCGCATGTTCCTGCTGACGGAGTGCCGTCAGCAAACTGTCCTTTCCGGAGCCGGACGGCCCCATCAGCCAGATCAGTTTTCCCATACTCAGAACACCCTCTTTCCCTGACGCCAGACGTGGTCGATGTGGACGTGATCGCCCTTGCGGTGCGCCAGTACCAGATCGGCGCGTTTACCTTCGGCGATCACCCCGCGATCGCTGAGACTGAGCGCCCGTGCCGGGTTGGCACTCACCAGGCGGATCGCCTGCGGCAGGGTAAAGCGGTTGGTCGCATCGTCCGCGACGCGAAACGCCGCATCCAGCAGGCTGGCAGGGTAGTAATCTGACGAGAGAATATCTAGCAGGCCCAACTCCGCCAGCGTATGCGCCGCGACGTTGCCGGAGTGAGAACCGCCGCGCACGATGTTCGGCGCGCCCATCAGCACGTTCATGCCGTGCTGGCGTGAGGCTTCTGCGGCTTCGAAGGTGGTGGGAAATTCGGCGATCACGCTGCCAAGCTGATGTGACTCAAGCACATGTCCGGGGGTGGCGTCATCGTGGCTTGCCAGCGCAATGTTGCGCTCGCGGCACAACTGCGCGATGGCGGTCCGGTTGGGCTGTGACCAGCGTTCGGCAAGCTGAAGCTGTTCCTCTTCGTAACGCGCCATCTGTTCATCAGTCAGCGAATACTTGCCCTGATAATACTCACGGTACTTCTCGCGGTTGGCGAACTGGCGCTGGCCTGGCGAGTGATCCATCAGCGAAACCAGCGTGACCGGTTCACGACCCACCAGTTTCTCAAACAGCGGTAACGTGGTGTGATGCGGCAGTTCGCAACGCAGATGCAGGCGGTGTTCGGCACGATTCACCCCACGCTTTTGCGTCTCCTCCACGGCGTTGATCATTTTCTCCAGGTTTTCCAGCCGATCGCCGCCGTCGCGGACATCGCCAATCGCTACCGCGTCCAGTACGGTGGTGATACCACTGGCGACCATCAGCGCGTCGTGGCTGCTCATCGCCGAATGTGCGGGCCAGTCCACCTTCGGGCGTGGGGTGAAAAATTTGTCGAGATTGTCAGTGTGAAGCTCAATCAGCCCCGGCAGCAGCCAGCCGCCTTCGCCGTCGAGCGCCTGTGGAAGACGGCTCTGACTTTGCGCAAACGCGCGAATCACACCATCCTGCATTTCCAGCGATCCCTGCACCACTTCATCTTCCAGCACCAGCTTTACATTGTTGATAATCATGGTGTTGTTCCCATCAGGTGCAAACGATCCGCCACGCGGTCGCGCACTGTTTGATCGTGAAAAATGCCGACAATGGCCGCACCGCGCGCTTTTGCCTCTTCAATCAGCGCCACTACGGCGGCACTGTTTTTGGCATCCAGCGACGCGGTCGGTTCGTCGAGTAACAGAATCGGGTAATCGACGATGAAACCCCGCGCAATGTTGACGCGCTGTTGTTCACCGCCGGAAAAGGTTGACGGAGCGAGGTGCCACAGGCGTTCCGGCACGTTCAGACGGGTCAGCAGGTTTGCGGCTTTGGCGGCGCACTCTTCGCGCGGTACGCCGAGATCCAGCAGTGGCTGCATAACGACATCCAGCGTGCAGACGCGTGGGATCACCCGCAGAAACTGGCTCACCCAGCCGATCGTCGCGCGGCGCACTTCCAGCACTTTACGCGCCGGAGCCTGCACCAGATCCACCCACTCGTCGCGATGGCGAATATGGATGTGCCCTTCGTCGGGCAGATAGTTGGCATACAGCGAACGCAGCAGCGTGGACTTCCCGCTGCCGGAGTGACCGTGCAGTACGACGCATTCCCCGTTTTTTACCTCCAGCGAGGCGTTTTGCAGCACCGGCAGGCGCACGCCGTTTTGCTGGTGGAGCACAAAGGTTTTACTGACGTTTTCAACGCGGATCGCGTTCATTTTTAGCCTCTTTAAGCATTTGTGCATTCAATTGCCTGATGGCGCTTTGCTTATCAGGCCTACGAAATGTGTAGGCCGGATAAGACGCGTTAGCGTCGCCATCCGGCAAAACAGCGACATCAATTCTGTAAAACCGATGACACCAGCAACTGGGTATACGGATGATGTGGATCGTCGAGCACGCGGTCGGTTAATCCACTTTCCACCACCTGACCCTGTTTCATCACCAGCAGACGATCCGCCAGCAGTCGCGCCACGCCTAAATCGTGGGTGACAATCACCACCGCCAGATCCAGTTCCACCACCAGGCCGCGCAGCAGGTCCAGTAGCTTCGCCTGTACGGAGACGTCCAGGCCGCCGGTCGGTTCATCCATAAACACCAGCTTCGGATGCGTGACGAGGTTGCGAGCGATTTGCAGACGTTGCTGCATACCGCCGGAAAAGGTGGTCGGTAGGTCGTCGATACGCGAGGCCGGAATTTCGACCTCCTCCAGCCAGCGCTGAGCCGTGGCGCGGATCTCACCGTAGTGGCGCGCACCGGTCGCCATCAGGCGTTCGCCGATATTGCCGCCCGCCGAGACCTGGCGGCGCAGGCCGTCCAGCGGGTGCTGATGCACCACGCCCCATTCGGTGCGCAGCAGGCGACGACGGTCGGCCTCGCTCATGGCGTACAGCGAACGGTTCTGGTACTGAATCTCGCCCGACTGCGGCGTCAGGCGTGAAGAGATCGATTTCAGCAGGGTGGTTTTGCCGGAACCGGACTCCCCGACAATGCCCAGCACTTCACCAGGCCACAGGTCAAAAGAGACATCGCTGAAGCCTTTGCCCGGCGCGTAGAGATGGGTCAGGTGATTAACCGAAAGCAGCGGTTGCGTCATTGGCTGAGTGCCTCGCTCTGTTGGCGGCAGTAGTCGGTGTCGGAGCAGACAAACATGCGTTTGCCGGTGTCATCGAGCACCACTTCGTCAAGATAACTGTGCGTCGAACCGCAGATGGCGCAGGGTTCGTCCCAGGTCTGTACGGTGAACGGATGATCGTCGAAGTCGAGGCTTTCCACGCGGGTATACGGCGGCACGGCATAAATGCGTTTTTCGCGTCCCGCGCCAAACAGCTGGAGGGCGGGCATCATGTCCATCTTCGGGTTATCGAATTTCGGGATCGGCGACGGGTCCATCACATAGCGGCCATTCACCTTCACCGGGTAGGCGTAGGTGGTCGCGATGTGGCCGAAGCGGGCGATATCTTCATACAGTTTTACCTGCATGATCCCGTACTCTTCCAGCGCATGCATGGTGCGGGTCTCTGTCTCGCGCGGCTCGATAAAACGCAGCGGTTCGGGGATGGGCACCTGAAAGATAATGATCTGATCTTCTTCCAGCGGCGTTTCCGGGATCCGGTGGCGAGTCTGAATCAGGGTGGCATCTTCTGTGCGCTCGGTGGTACTAACGCCGGTGACGCGTTTGAAGAAGTTGCGGATCGACACGGCATTGGTGGTGTCATCTGCACCCTGATCGATGACTTTCAGCACGTCCGGTTCGCCAATCACGCTGGCGGTAATCTGGATCCCGCCGGTTCCCCAGCCATAGGGCATCGGCATTTCGCGGCCGCCGAACGGCACCTGGTAGCCTGGGATCGCCACCGCTTTGAGTATCGCGCGGCGGATCATGCGTTTGGTCTGCTCGTCCAGATAAGCAAAATTGTAGCCGGAGAGATTAGTGGTCACGGGCGGCCTCCTGTTGCAAGCGTTTGAGCAGTTCCAGCTCGGCCTGAAAATCGACGTAATGGGGGAGTTTGAGGTGCGAAACAAAACCCGCCGCCTCGACGTTATCCGCGTGCGCCAGCACGAACTCTTCGTCCTGCGCCGGTCCCGTGACCGTTTCATCGTAGTCGGGTGCCTGTAGGGCGCGGTCCACCAGCGCCATTGCCATCGCTTTGCGTTCGCTCATGCCGAACACCAGTCCGTAGCCGCGGGTAAAGTGAGGCGCGTCGTGTTCCGGGGCGACAAAGCCGTTGACCATTTCGCATTCAGTCATCAGCAGTTCGCCGACGTTGACCGCAAATCCCAGCTCTTCCGGCACCGTTTCCAGCGCAACGTAACCGCTCCGGATCTCAGCCGCGAACGGGTGATTGCGCCCGTAACCGCGCTGGGTAGAGTAGGCCAGCGCCAGCAGATAGCCCTCATCGCCGCGCATCAGTTGTTGCAGGCGCGAGGCACGAGAGCAGGGATAAACCGGCGGCGTACGGGTGATATCGTCCGGCGCGGCGCCGTTATCTTCTTCCGGCTTCGCCAGCCCCTGATTCGCCAGCAACGAAAAGACGTGCGGGGCGGCGTCCTGCGTACTCTCTGCCGTCCGCAGCGGCGGCGTTTCGCCATTCGCCAGCAGCGTAAAATCAAGCAGACGATGGGTGTAGTCGTAGGTTGGCCCTAACAGTTGCCCGCCCGGAATATCTTTATAGACGGCGGAGATACGGCGTTCCAGGCGCATTTCCGCGCTGTTCAGCGGCTCACTCACCGCCAGCTTCGCCAGCGTAGTGCGATAAGCGCGCAGCAGAAAGATGGCTTCGACGTTATCGCCGCTGGCCTGCTTGAGCGCCAGCGCCGCCAGTTCACGATCGGCAATACCGCCTTCGGTCATTACCCTGTCGACAGCCAGATTCATCTGCTGTTCGATCTGCGCCACGCTCAGTTCGA
Organism: Citrobacter amalonaticus Y19; assembly: GCF_000981805.1. Taxonomy (NCBI): domain Bacteria; kingdom Pseudomonadati; phylum Pseudomonadota; class Gammaproteobacteria; order Enterobacterales; family Enterobacteriaceae; genus Citrobacter; species Citrobacter amalonaticus. Next base: position 4,926,844 of record NZ_CP011132.1, read on the forward strand.
CCACCGCATCGTCGCCCCGGCGTCGGTGCTCCTGTAACGCATGGGCGTTGGCGATGGCCTTCTCGCCCCCTTTGACGGCTACGTACATCAGCACACCTCCACATGGGTGGTTCGCGGAATGGCCAGCAGCCGTTCGCCGCAGGTGAGGATAAGATCGATGCCCAGCGGGAACGGATGCGGGCGCTCGGTGAGTTCGTGAATCAGGCACTCTGGCAACTGCGGCGCAATCATCCGCTCTTCGGCGATCCCCGCGCCGGTCAGGCGTAGCATCCGCCCGCCGCTCAGGCTGGAGACCTGCACGATCAGCGTGGCGCTGGTCTCCGGTGCAACGGCGGAACCGGCGGAGAGGGCATTAAGCTGTTCGCTGCTGATCTGCTCGTCGGCCACGGCAAAGGTTGCCAGTTGCGGTTGTTCGACCATTGGCGCGTTGGTGTGAAAACGCAGGTTCTGGCTGGCGATGTCATTATTAAGCGCAGGCGACAGCCAGACCGGCGTATCGCCATCGACCAACGTCAGCAGGACGCTGGTGGTCGCCAGATTCAACGGTTGCCAGCCGTGTTTCAGTTGATGCAGGGCAACAATCACCCCCGGTTCGCTCATCGCTTTCAGCAGGCGGCGAAAGCTTTGTTGGGCGTCCTGGACGGGCAGGGTAAAGGCGGTCTGTAGGGTCATTCGTTATCTCCGCGTACCAGCGTAAAGAAGTCGACCCGGCTGGCGTTGACTTCGGCGCGACGTGCGGTAATTTCCGCCTCGCGTTCTGCTTCCAGCGGGCTAATTAAGGTTTCCATCAGGTTCTGGAAATGTGTCTGTTCCTGCAGTAAGGCGTCGATGACGGCGCACTGCTCGGCGTGATGTTTGTTGCGTCCCAGCAGGTAGCTGTAGCCCAGCGTGCCGCTTTTCAGGCGTACCACTGCGCGGGTCAGCGTGGTGTCTCCGGCAAAGAAACGGTTGCCGGTGCCGCCCATGCGCGCCTGAATTTGCATCAGCCCGGTTTCCGGGGCGCGAATCAGTTCATATTCCGGCGCCAGCTTTAACGCGTGGAGCCGCGCATTCAGGGTATCGGCCTTGCTGAAAGCCAGCGCGCGCATCCAGCGCTGGCGGGTGGCGGTATCGAAATGCATTCAGTGCTCCATAGTGAATTCGATCATGTCGGCGCGGGTCAGGCTGACGGAGTATTCCATCGCACGTTCTTCGCCTTCACGGTGGTTCAGGGTGCGCACGCAGAGCAGCGGCGCCATGTTGGGGATTTCCAGGACCTTGCTCTCTTTCGCCTGTGCACGGCGGGCGCTGATGCGTGTCTGCGTGCGTTTGAGCGTGAGGCCAGACTGCTCGCGCAGATAGTCGTGCAGCGAGCCGTGGTTAAAGCCTTGTAGCAGCGGCCAGAGGGTGAGGTCGGAAAAGTAATGGTCAATCAGACACAGGGCAATGCCGTTCACCCGTCGCAGGGTACGCAGGTGGATGACGTTGGCGCCTTCCTGCGTGCTGAGCGCATCGGCAACGTGACGGGAGGCCGGGCGCAGCACCGCCAGCAGTTTTTCGCTGGTGGGATGGCTACCCTGATCCAACAGGTTCTGGCTGAAACGGGCCTGGGCGTTAAGCGGATAGTCGAACGGGCGCATCAGCACCAGCACGCCGACGCCCTGACGACGCTGTACCCAGCCGCGCTCAACCAACTGGTCGATGGCGCGGCGCAGGGTGTGACGATTAACCTCATAACGCGCGGCAAGCTGATGCTCGGCGGGCAGGTAATCGCCGCAGCGATAATGTTGACGTAGCTCCTGCTCAAGTCTCGCGGCAATCTCCTGATAACGCGTCGGATAACTGGTCGGATGTGTAGACAAGTGCATAGCAATCAATGCCTCGCTAATCAGATAAAGTGCTTACGTAAACGCTGGGAGAGAAAATCCAGCAGGCTGACGGTCACGATGATCAACACCATCAGGGCGCAGGTTTGCGGGAACTGGAAACCGCGAATCGCCTCCCACAACGTGACGCCAATGCCGCCAGCGCCCACCATCCCCACGACGGTTGCCGAGCGGACGTTGGATTCAAAGCGGTACAGTGAGTAGGAGATCAGCAGCGGCATCACCTGGGGCAGCACGCCGTAAAGAATCTCTTCGATTTTGTTGGCGCCGGTGGCGCGAATGCCTTCAACCGGACCGGGTTCAATGGCTTCCACCGCTTCGGACAACAGTTTGGAAAGTACGCCGGTGGTGTGGATAAACAGCGCCATGACGCCTGCAAAGGGACCGAGACCGACGGCGACCACAAACAGCATGGCAAACACCATTTCGTTGATGGCGCGGCAGGCGTCCATCAGACGACGCATCGGCTGGTAGACCCACCAGGGCACGAGGTTGTCGGCGCACATCAGGCCGAAGGGAATAGAGAGGAGCACGGCCAGCGCGGTGCCCCAGACGGCGATTTGCAGGGTTACGGCCATTTCGCCGAGGTAGTCCCGCCACTGGCTGAAGTCCGGTGGGAAGAAATCGGCGGCGAATGTCGCCATGTTGCCGGAGTCCTGAATCAGCGTGAGCGGGGCCATTTCGGCACCTTTCCACGACACGACCAGCACGGCGAGCAGAATGGCCCAACTCACGAGCGAGAACCAGCTGCGTTTCGGAGGTGGGACGGTGATGGTTTGCATGAAGTTCTCCGTGGTCTGTCATTGCCGGATGACGCTACGCTTATCCGGCCTACAGGTGGAACGTAGGCCCGGTAAGCTGCATAGTTGCTTCCTGTAAATGTGTGTTGGCACCAGGCCGGATAAGACGCGTTTGCGTCGCCATCCGGCATTCACGCCTTTGCCGGATGGCGGCGTTGCCTTATCCGGCCTACACATTACTGTCATTGCCGGATGACGCTACGCTTATCCGGTCTACAGGTGGAACGTAGGCCCGGTAAGCGCAGCGCCACCGGGCATAGCATTACTGCACCGCTTTGTTCACGCTGGTCATGGCGCTCAGCGCGGCGGTCAGACGGTCGAGATCGTCCAGTTGCGCTTTAATCGTGGAAGATTTGCTGGTCTTCTCTTCAGCGCTCAGGCCTTTGTTGTCCTGCACGTTCTGCATCTCTTTAAACAGCGCGAGCTGGCGAATCGGTACCAGTTGCAGATCGCTGGAGGCGCGGAACGGTGCCCAGCCCAGACGTTCCAGTACGATTTTTTCTTCCGGCGTTTTGCCGTAGTTCATGAAGAAGTCGTACACCTTGTCCTTGGTGGTTTCAGAGAGGTTCTTACGCCAGACGATCGGATCGCCCGGGATCAGCGGCGACGTCCAGATCACCTTCAGTTCTTTCAGCTTGTCCGGCGCGGAGGTTTTCAGCTTATCGAGGTTCTCGGTATTGTTAGTGGCGACATCCACCTGCTTGTTGGCGACCGCGAGGGCGTTGGTTTCATGACCGGCGTTGACGGTGCGTTTGAAGTCACTGGCGGCGATATTGTTTTTGGCAAAGACGTAATAGCCAGGGACGAGATAACCGGAGGTAGAGTTAGGATCGCCGTTACCGAAAGTGAGATCTTTACGTTTAGCGATCAATTCATCGAGGTTGTTGATCGGGCTGTCTTTGTTCACGATCAGCACGCTCCAGTAACCCGGAGAGCCATCGGCGGCGACGGTCTGAGCGAAGACCTGGCCGTTGGCGCGATCCACGGCTTCCATTGCCGAGAGGTTGCCGTACCAGGCGATATCGACTTTATTAAAGCGCATACCCTGGATGATCCCGGCATAGTCCGGCGCGAAGAAGGCGTTCACTTTTACGCCCAGCGTCTTCTCCATGTCCTTCAGGAACGGGTCCCATTGGGGTTTCAGGTTTTGCTGTGATTCGGTCGAAATAATGCCAAAGTTCAACGCTTTTTCCTGCTCTTCAGCAAAGGCGGGACTGAGCAGAGTACTGAGGCTGAACATGCTGGTGAACGCCAGCGCGGCTACCGTTTTATAGCTCATCTATCATCCTTATTTAGCATTGTTCCAGGCTATTTCACCTGCCAGCCTGGTCTTTTTGAATTACGCAGCCTGCGCGTTCTGTTCGACGCGGTTCATGCTGCGGTAGAGATGGTCAAACCGTTCGTTATCAAAGAGCTGGCTGCTGCCGTCATAGAAGACGTGTCCCTGACGCAGTGCGACAATGCGTTCGCAGTAGCGCAGGGCGTAATCCACCTGATGCAGCGTGACGACGACGGTAATGCCGTCGGTCTGGTTGATGTCGCGCAGGGTATCCATCACGATGCGCGCAGATTCCGGGTCCAGTGAGGCAATCGGCTCGTCGGCGAGGATCACTTTGGCCTGTTGCATCAGCGCCCGGGCAATGGCCACGCGCTGCTGCTGGCCGCCGGAGAGCGTTGAGACGCGCTGGTGCGCAAAATGTGCCATCCCGACGCGGGTCAGTGCCTGAAGCGCGCGCTGTTTCTGCTCTGCGCTAAACCAGCTAAAGCAGGTGCGCCAGAACGGCGTACTGCCGAGCGCGCCAATCAGCACGTTCTCCAGCACCGTCAGGCGATTCACCAGATTGAATTGTTGGAAGATGTAACCGGTATGCGCGCGGCTCTTGCGGATATCGCGCGCCAGTCGGCCTTCATGCTGAACGGTGCGACCGAGCAGTTCGACGTGGCTACCTGGCGATTTATCGCCGGTAATTAAGCCGCTCAGATGACGTAAAAGGGTGGATTTGCCGGAACCTGACGGCCCAAGCAGAGCCACCATCTCACCGGAACCGATGTTCAGATCAACCGCATGCAGCGCCTGATGCTGATTAAACGTTTTGGAGAGTTTCTCGACGCGAATGATCGTTTCCATGATGCGGCCTCTCTATAAAAAGTGGCCCCATCGTGGCGGATCAATATGACGTTTGGGTTAAGGGGACGTGACTTGCCGATGAAGAGTTAAGGTGAGTTTGATGACAAGACGGGAGGCACGCCTCCCGCGGTGTTACTCGGTTGGCTGGGGTTGTTTAACGACATTGATCATCCACGGTATGCCGTAGCGATCGCTGACTTTGCCAAAGCCATGTGCCCAGAAGGTTTCCTGCCAGTCCATTTCGATTTGACCCTCAGCGGCGAGATGGTCAAACCAGCGCTTCCCTTCATCGACATTTTGCGTGTCGAGGACCAGCGTGAATCCAGAATAGTGGGCGTTGTCCGATGAAATGGCATCACTCATCATGATGTCGCTATTGGCGATACGCAGGTTGGCATGGGCGATAGCGGTATCGGGGAATGTCATTGCGGACGGGCAACCGTCTTCGCTGTCCTGCGCCGATTTGGGCATTTCACCGAAGCTGATTTTATAAAGGAGTTCTGCACCCAACGTCTTTTGATAATACGCGATGGCGTCAGCACAGTTTCCGGCAAAAGAGATGTAGGGACTTAACGGCATAATCTTTACCTCAGGTAAGAGAAGCCACTTAAGTGTAGTTACCCAGGGCCCGGTAAGCGAAGCGCCACCGGGCAATTTACATCAGTTCTTTTTCACGAATTCTGATTTCAGTTTCATCGGGCCAAATCCATCAATTTTGCAATCGATGTTGTGGTCGCCTTCCACCAGACGAATGTTTTTCACTTTCGTGCCGATTTTCAGCATCGAGGAGCTGCCTTTCACTTTCAGATCTTTCACGACGGTGACGCTGTCGCCATCAGCCAGCAGATTGCCGTTGGCATCTTTCACGATCGGTGCGTCGTCTTCGTGCGCCGGTTCCGCATCGTTCCATTCGTGGGCACATTCCGGGCAGATGTACATGCCGTTATCTTCGTAAGTGTATTCGGAGTTGCATTGTGGGCAGTGGGGTAATGACATGTCGATTTCCTCAAAAGTCAGCAAGGGCAAAAGCGCCCAAAAAAGGCAGATTGCCGAAAAAGGACGCAATTATACACAAAATCCTTAACGTTGTCGGGACTACTCTGTTTTTAAGGTAAATGCCGGACTGTGACCGTAAGCCGACGACCAGGCAAAAAAATCGAGGTAATATTTTTAAGGGAAATTGCTACCGTTTGTTATTTGAGATAAGGTGACAAGAAATATTTGAAATAATTGGTTGGTTGATTTTCAGTTTAGGCTCTTTCACGTCTTTACCCCTTATTTCTGGTAGGTGTCGTTAACCTAAACTGGCCTGGTTTTTTATAAAACTGAACTACGCTTTTTTACTTCCTTACGTCACTGAGCGTTATTCAAAAGACAGTAATTAAAATAATAATTTTATATTTATCAGTAAATTAACTAATAAATTCATTTTCCATACGTAATTATTAAAGCCGAATATTCACTAATAAAACGAAACGGCTAAATAAAAGCAATAAAATTTGCGTTAAGGAAACACTTTTTATGTACACACAGACAATATATGAATTAAGCCAGGAAGCGGAGCGCTTGCTGATGCTCTCTTTAGAGCATCTTAAGACCGTAAAAAAAATGCCAATGGCAACTCTGGAGGGCGCTTCCTCATTAAAGCGTGAGGATGACCTTAACGTTCAGCCCATGCATTTCAGCTCCCGTGGGGTTGATATCCAGCAGTCCACGCTGAACAATGAGTTGCGAAAAATCTCGCGACTGGAAATGGTGCTGGCGATCGTCGGTACCATGAAAGCGGGAAAATCGACAACGATCAATGCCATTGTCGGGACGGAAGTCCTGCCCAATCGCAATCGTCCGATGACGGCGTTGCCGACGTTGATCCGCCATACACCCGGTCAGAAAGAACCGGTGCTGCATTTTTCCCACGTTGCGCCCATCGAAGCGCTGATGAAGAGCCTGCAAGAGAGCATGCATGCCTGCGATCGGCAGAATCTGACGCAGGTGCTGGAAATTGATAAAGACATGAACGGCCTCATGCAGCGCATCGAAAGAGGGGAAGCGTTTGAGCGCCACTATCTCGGTGCGCAACCGATCTTTCACTTTCTGAAAAGCCTCAACGATCTGGTGCGCTTATCGAAAGCGCTGGAGGTCGATTTTCCTTTTTCTGCCTATGCGGCGATTGAGCATATTCCAGTGATTGAGGTGGAATTTGTGCATCTGGCGGGACTGGAGAACTCTCCGGGCCAACTGACGTTACTGGATACGCCGGGGCCAAACGAAGCCGGGCAGCCGCACCTGCAAAAAATGCTCAATGAGCAACTGGCTCGCGCCTCCGCCGTGCTGGCGGTGATGGACTATACGCAGCTGAAATCGATTTCCGATGAAGAGGTACGCCAGGCCATCGCCGCGGTAGGAAAATCGGTGCCGCTGTATGCGCTGGTGAATAAATTTGACCAGAAAGATCGCAACAGTGATGACGAAGAGCAGGTGAGGGCGTTGATTTCCGGCACCCTGATGAAGGGCTGTATTAACCCGGCGCAGATTTATCCGGTCTCTTCGATGTGGGGATATCTGGCCAACCGGGCGCGTCATGAGCTGGCAAACCACGGCCGTCTGCCGGATCACGAGGAGCAGCGCTGGGTGCAGGACTTTGCCGAAGCGGCGCTCGGTCGGCGCTGGCGAAGCACCGATCTGGATGATATCGAACACCTTCGCCACGCTGCGGACTTGCTGTGGGAAGATTCGCTGTTCGAACAGCCGATCCGAACCTTAATTCATGCCGCTTATGCCAATGCCTCGCTGTATGCGTTGCGTTCCGCCTCGCATAAATTACTGAATTACGCCCACAGCGCTCGCGAATATCTGGATTTCCGCTATCACTGTCTGACGGTGGCTTTTGACACGCTGCAACAAAATATCGTGCGTCTGGAAGAGGACATGCAGCAACTGAAGGTGAGTCAGGACAGCGTCAGTGATGAGATCCACCATGAGGTCGAACTGGCGTTAACGTCGGCCAACAGCTTTCTCAACCAGCAACAGGCCACGATTTTGCGCAACATCGAGACCTTTTTCAGCCGTGAGCAGATTCTGCAACTGTCGAGCGGCGATAGCTGGTCGCCACTGCCGCAGGCGGAGCTTGACGGGGAGATGCTGGTGCTGCACGACGAAACGCAGGCGCAGGTGATCCTCAGTAAGTTGCGTGCCGCCTGTGAGGGCGTCCTGCTGGCGGCGCAGGAAAATATCAGCCGCGATCTGGCAATACGTTTTGAACAACTGGAAGCAACCCTCAGCCGCTCACTGAATGAGGCGATGCGCCCCATCGAAATGCGGGTGAAAGAGGAGTTGAGTCATGCGGGATTTCGCCCCAGAATCAGCTTCCCGGCCTTTCATGCCTCGATGTTTAACTTCACGACGCGACAGTTGTTCAACGATGCGATCGCCCAGCAGGACCACGTCGAAAGTGACGAATCCCGCGTGGGTGGGGTGCGTGAGACCTTCTCCCGCTGGCTGAATCAGCCGAACTGGCGCTGGAATGACTATGTTGACGCGAAAACACGCTATCTGATTGATATCAATGCGCTGCACCAGAGCCTGGTGGAGTACGTCAGCCACTTCTGCCAACAAATTCGTAAAGCTTTAGCCGCGCAGGTCGATGTTTCCGTTACGGCAGGTATGGCAACCTTTTTTGCCGATTTCTCATTGTGCCTGGCGGGATTGCAGGAGAGCCTGCGCGAGAGCTTGCTGGTTCGCCAGCAAAATGAATCGGCTGTTCAGAATCTGAGTCAGCAGTTGCAGCACAGTATTGCCGCCAGCGCCTGGATTTATGAAGACTCTCGCCTGCTCCGTGACGACATTCAAACCCTTTTTGTGGCCGAACACACATGACAAACGCGTTACTGGAAGGCCCCGGACGGACGCTGGAGTGTATCCACCCGAAGTTTATGGTCGATCTGGTTCAGGGAGAAGAACCGAAACGGGCAGGCGGTACGCTGCAACAGCAGCAGTTCCGCGAACGCCTGACGCAGGAGATCCTCTCCCGGACGCAGTTACGGGCGTGGGCCATGGCCGGAATGTTCAGCGAACATCCGATGATGCGCCTGAAACTGGTGGAAAAACTGGCGGGCATGCTCGATCCGGGCCACCTGGCGCTGACGCGAATCTCTGCGCGATTGCAGGTTTTGCAACAGACGGACCTCTCTCGCGGGCCGACCATTCCCGGACTGGCTCAACAGCTTACGTCGCTGAGCGAATGGTTTCGCCAGCGCAGCGCCTGGAAGGAGAAGGCGCTGAGCCTGCGTGGTCTCACGGTACAGGCCGGGGAACACAGCGAGCAGGTGTTTACCCGCTGGCTGGCGGGGGCGTATGAGGGGTGGTCGTTACCGGGCCGCTGCTTTATTGCGCTGGAAGAGTTGCGCTGGGGGCCGTTTGGCGATGCCTGTCGTCTGGCGAATCCGGACGTGGCGGCGATGCTGAAAGACAATCTCCGGGCGATGGCGGCAAACTATCTGGCCCACAGCATCAATGCCGCGCCCACGACGCGTCACTACTATCACCAGTGGCTAAATACCACTGCGACCGCCGGTTCAGGCGAGTACAGCGATATGCTGAGCTGGCTGGGAGACTGGTGTGAGGCGGATAAACATCCGGTGTGCTGGTCGGTGACGCAGCGCTGGCAGACGGTTGCGCTGGGTATGCCGCGACTCTGTTCGGCAAAACGGCTGGTGGATGCGATGGTTGAAGAGGTATTTCCCCCCTCTCCCCTCATGCTTTGAGAGGAGAGGGGGGTAATGATTAGTGGTTTGCGGATTCCGCTGTCGCTTCTTCCGCCGCTGCTGGCGCCGGAAGTCTGGCGAAGCGTTTGGCGTAGAGCGCGGTAATAATCGGCACCAGAATCGCCGTGACCACGACGCTTGCTGCAACCAGCGCCGTCGCAGAGGCGGCGACCGGTTCAAACGCCGGGTTGATTTGCGCGATAATCACCGGGTTGGCGACGGCGGCACCTGCCGCAGAGGACGCCGCGACACCCGCAGTACCATTACCACCACCGATCACGCGGTCAGCAATAATCAGCGGAATACCAGTGATGATAATGACCGCCACGCCCAGCAGGATACCCAGCAGACCGGTATCAACAATCACGCCCAGGTTGATGGTGTTACCCAGCGCAAAGCCGAAGAACGGAATCAGTACCGGCGTTGCTTTGCTGAAGAACGCACGCAGATCGTGGTCAAGGTTGCCCAGCGTGAAGCCTACCAGGAATGGCAGCACCGCGCCGATGAAGTGATGCGGTTCAAAGGAGCCCAGACCCGCCGCGCCCAGAATCACCATCGTCATCAACGGACCGGATTCCAGAGACATCAGGACGAACGCACCGGACTCTTCTTTCGTACCGTACTGGTTCATCAGACTGGCATACAGACCGCCGTTGGTCATATCCATCGCGGAAACAATCGCCAGTACGGAAAGACCGGCAAAGAAACCGGTCTGAATACCGGTATCCGGAATAAACGAGGCAGCAATCATAGCCACTGCCCACGCCACGGCAATTTTGGTAATTACCAGCGTGCCGGATTTACGCAGGACCGTACCGGTCGCGCGTAAATCAATTGATGCCCCAATACAGAAGAACCACACCGCAAGAATCGGTACCGTGCCGGTAATCATGCCTTTTGTAAAGGAACCAAAATAAGCACCGGTATTCGGTGCCAGGGTATTTACAACCGCACCCAGTAGCAATGGAATCAACATCATCCCACCAGGGATGCGTTCAATGGTGGCTTTAATTCTCATAAATGTCCTCACTTCTTGCCCGTGGAACAAACGGGTAAGGTGGCAAAAAAATATTAAAATTCAGATTGTTGTATCTAACCAGAAAGCAGGTTGAACCTGCTTTCTCTTTATGTTGTATGCAGCGATTGCGCCTGGTACCGGCGTTTTTCGCTTCCCGGTGGTATTACATCGGCTATTATCTTGCATTCATCGGAATGCTGATTCAATCAAAACGAAACAGTGTTTTAGTTATCTTTGTCACATAATCAATCTAAACATTCCAGTGTGGTCTGAATATTTAAAATTACCGTAAAGAATTTGTGAAAAATGAGATGAAATTACCTGGCAGAATAATAATAACGACAGTGACTTTTTATTAAGGAAGCGAAATAAAATAGAGATTGAAATTGTAAAAAAGAACAACACTGCGCTTTAAAAAAAGAGACTCAGGATCACCTTATTTACCTCCGTTGACGAAACCTAAACATATATGTGAAGTTGATCACAATTTTAAACACTGGTAGGGTAGATAGGTCATTAACCGCCCAAGTCAGGCGTCAACAGGTTCGGTTGTACAGGCCTTAACCAGTCCGTGTAAGTAAACCTGCTACGCTTGTTACAGGGGTTGCACCTGAGCAACCCCGCGCTCGACGGTGACGTTCGCGCTTACTGCGCTAATGGAATCAGTATGCCGCGAGACAGGGCTTAGTCTACGAGGACAGCTATGCTGAAAAGGAAAAAAGTAAAACCGATTACGCTTCGCGACGTCACGATTATCGATGACGGTAAATTGCGAAAGGCGATTACCGCAGCGTCGCTGGGTAACGCGATGGAGTGGTTTGATTTTGGGGTTTATGGGTTTGTTGCCTACGCATTAGGTAAAGTGTTCTTCCCGGGGGCCGACCCCAGCGTGCAGATGATTGCCGCCCTTGCTACCTTCTCTGTTCCCTTTCTGATTCGTCCGCTTGGCGGTTTGTTCTTCGGTATGCTTGGCGATAAATATGGTCGCCAGAAGATTCTTGCCATCACTATTGTGATTATGTCGATCAGTACCTTCTGTATCGGCCTGATCCCGTCCTACGCCTCGATAGGCATCTGGGCACCTGTCCTGCTGCTGTTGTGTAAGATGGCACAGGGCTTCTCTGTCGGCGGTGAGTACACCGGCGCGTCTATATTTGTGGCCGAGTATTCCCCGGACCGTAAACGCGGCTTTATGGGAAGCTGGCTGGATTTCGGCTCCATTGCCGGGTTCGTGCTGGGTGCGGGCGTGGTGGTACTGATTTCGACGGTGGTCGGGGAAGAGAACTTCCTGGAATGGGGCTGGCGTATTCCGTTCTTTATCGCCCTGCCGTTAGGGATTATCGGACTCTACCTGCGTCATGCGCTGGAAGAGACGCCGGCATTCCAGCAGCACGTTGAAAAACTGGAACAGGGCGATCGTGAAGGCTTGCAGGACGGACCGAAAGTCTCCTTTAAAGAGATTGCCACTAAGCACTGGCGCAGCCTGCTGGCCTGTATTGGCCTGGTGATTGCCACCAACGTCACCTACTACATGCTGCTGACCTATATGCCGAGCTACCTGTCGCATAACCTGCATTACTCTGAAGATCACGGCGTGCTGATTATCATCGCGATTATGATCGGGATGCTGTTTGTCCAGCCAGTGATGGGGTTGCTGAGTGACCGCTTTGGCCGTCGTCCGTTCGTGATCATGGGCAGTATCGCGCTGTTTGCGCTGGCGATTCCGGCCTTTATCCTGATTAACAGCAATATCATCGGCCTGATTTTTGCCGGTCTGCTGATGCTGGCGGTGATCCTCAACTGCTTTACCGGGGTGATGGCTTCTTCGCTGCCGGCCATGTTCCCAACGCACATTCGTTACAGCGCGCTAGCGGCGGCATTTAATATTTCGGTACTGATTGCCGGTCTGACGCCAACGCTGGCGGCCTGGCTGGTGGAAAGTTCGCAGAATCTGATGATGCCAGCTTACTACCTGATGGTGATTGCCGTGATTGGTTTCATTACCGGTATCACTATGAAAGAGACCGCGAACCAGCCGCTGAAAGGGGCAACGCCTGCCGCCTCGGATATTCAGGAAGCGAAAGAAATTCTCGGTGAGCACTACGATAACATTGAGCAGAAAATTGAGGATATCGATCAGGAGATTGCTGACCTGCAGGTGAAGCGTACGCGCCTGGTGCAGCAACATCCGCGGATTGACGAGTAAGCCTTAAGGTTTGCTTAATCTCTGACTGGCACACTCTCTTCCATACCCTGGAGGAGAGTGTGATGAAACAGCGTATTTATGAAAGTGTAACGACCGTATTCAGCGTACTGATTGTCAGTAGCTTCCTGTACATTTGGGTCTCAACCTACTAAACCTTCTTCAATATCACCGACGCGCGGGTTCCGGTTGTTCCACTGCGATTTTGCAGGAAAAACTGGCCGTGATGCAGCTGCGTAATGCGGCTGACAATGCTTAACCCCAATCCGATTCCGCCGTAACGGCTGTCCATGCGTACGAAGGCTTTGCTGAGTTCGCCGCACTTGCTCTCGTCGATCCCCGGCCCTTCATCTTCTACCGCCATGGTTGCCTCATCATCGGCATTCAGCGTAATGGCGATGGTGGTTCCTTCCGGGCTGTAGCGATGGGCGTTTTCCACCAGATTGCGCAGCAGCATCCGCAGTAATGTCGCGTCGCCCTGCACGATGACATCGCCGTGGCTGTCGGGCAACAGTAGCGTCTGTTCGCGCTGTTCCAGCATGGTGCTCAGCTCATCGTAAGACGGCAGGATCACATCTTCCAGCAGCCTGACCTGCTGATAATTTCCCGATGAAAAGGACTGGCCCACGCGGGCGAGTTGTAAGAGCTGCGAGACGCTGTCCATCATTTGATCAAGACGACCAAGCAGCGGTGCGACATCCACGTTATGCGCTTTTGACAGCAGCTCCAGATGCAGACGGACACCCGATAACGGCGTTCGCAGCTCATGCGCAACGTCGGCGGTAAACAGGCGTTCGTTCTCGATGGTCGCGGTCAGTCGATTCACCAGTTGGTTGAGTGCGGAAACAACCGCTTCAATTTCGACCGTCGAGCTGTGAATTTCGATGGGGGAGAGATTATCCGCCGTGCGGGTCTCTAACTCCTGTTGCAGATTGGCGAGCGGGCGGGTGATGCGGCGAACGGCCTGATAGCAAATGAACAGCGTTAACCCCACCATAAACACGCTGGGGACGATCAGACTGGCGACCGCCTCGCGGATTTCATGCATGATGTGGCGATCGTTATTACGGTTATCCCGCAGCGCCTGTTCAAACAACTGGATCTGCTCGGTGCTTTCGTGCCAGAGCCAGAAGGTGCTGATAAGCTGGAAAACCAGCAAAATCATGCCGATGGTTATCATCAACCGCCGACGCAGGGTCATTGGCTGGCGCAGAAAACGCTTCAGATTCAATTAGCTTTCCTCAGTCGCGGTCGTCACCAACATGTAGCCAAAGCCGCGCACGGTACGAATACGGGATTTTCCTACTTTATCGCGCAGGTTGTGAATATGCACTTCCAGGGTGTTGGTCGACGGTTCGTTATCCCAGTTATAGATGTCGTTATAGAGAATTTCCCGGTGCACCGGACTTCCCGCTTTCAACATCAGGCGTGACAGCAGCGCGTACTCTTTGGGGGTGAGGATTAACTCTTCTCCCGCTTTCCACACCTGCCGACGGCCCATGTTCAGCGTCAGGTCGCCGACGATCAGCTCACTCTCGCCCTGGTTATTGTGACGACGCAGCAGCGCGCGAATACGGGCGTGCAACTCTTCCAGCGCAAAAGGCTTCACCAGATAATCATCCGCCCCGACGTCCAGTCCGGAAATCTTATCGCCGAGCGTGTCACGCGCGGTGAGGATCAGCACCGGCAGGGTATATTTTTTCTGCCGGATGCGGGTAAGAAAATGCAGGCCATCTTCGTCAGGCAGACCGAGGTCCAGCACCACCAGACTGTAATGACCGGTCTCCAGGCATTGCTCAGCCGCGCGGGCGGTCGACACACCATCGCAGGCGTATCCTTCAGTTTGCGCCGCCAGAATCAAGCCCTGCAAAAGCAGCGTATCGTCTTCAACAATCAGTATTTTCATTCAGCGGTTCTCCTGCAAGGCTGCAGAATATCATCTGCGGCCTGATATTGCGTGGTCTGTACGCCGGTCAGTCCCAGCATGGTTGAGAAAAGATTGTCCTGCGAGTAATCCTGAGTACGCGCCTGTTTTTGCAGGCAGTTTGCATCAACCTGGTAGCGCTGCTGATAATCCTCTGACAGCCACAGCAGCATCGGCACATGCTTCTGTGCATCTGGCGCAATGGCATACGGCAGACCGTGCAGATACACGCCGTTTTCGCCCAGCGACTCGCCGTGGTCGGAAAGATAGACCAGACTGGTGGTGAATTTGTCCTGATGCGCTTTCAGAATATTAATTGTTTTATCAACAATATAGTCGACATACAGCACGGTATTATCGTATGTGTTCACTAATTGTTCCTGTGAACAGGTCTGGATTTCATTGGTATCGCAGGTCGGGGTAAATTTCCTGAACTGCGGCGGGTAACGGTTGTAATAGGTGGGGCCGTGGCTACCGATGGTATGCAGCACGATCACCCCGTCGCCCGGCAGGTTGTTGATGTACTCCTCCAGACCGTGGAACAGCACCTCGTCATAGCATTCGCCGTCGATGCATTCCCCTTTCAGGTTTAGCGCCGTCATATTCTGATGCGGTACGCGATCGCAGGCGCCTTTACAGCCGCCGTCGTTGTCGTTCCACAGCACGTTAATCCCCGCGCGCTGGATGATATCGAGCATGCCTTCCTGATGCTGCGCCAGCTCTTCGTCGTAATGCTTGCGCGGCATGTCGGAGAACATGCAAGGCACAGACACCGCGGTGGCGGTGCCGCACGACGTGGTGCGCGGGAAGTAGACTACATTATCTTTTGCCAACAGAGGGTTGGTTTCACGCGAGTAACCGCCGAGCGAGAAGTTTTCGCCACGTGAGGTTTCACCGACGATCAGGATGGTCAGATTTTTGCGCCCCTCCTGCTGCATCTGTGGATTGCGATGTGCGTCTTCACCGATGCGTACCAGCGGCAGGTGCGCGAGGCGTTGATGGGAGTACCAGGAGGAACTGGCGACAATGCCGTTTGACGGGCTGAGGGCTTTGACCAGTTCCTTATTGTTGCGAAACAGTGAGGCGTAATCTTTATAGAAAAAGGCCGCCACCAGGACAATCAATAACACCGACACCAGTACGTTGGCGGCGCGATACAATACGCTGCGCAGGGCAGGCGTGGTCGGTTTGATTTTGATCCAGCAGACGACGAGCGCCGCCACAATGCCGCTAAGACCGAGAGTGAGCACCATTCGCGGCGTCATCAGGGCGAACGTTTCGGCAGGCGTGGTATCCATCATATTGGCAATCATCGAGCGGTCGATGATGATGCCGTAGGTCATGATGAAGTACTGCGCCGACGCGGCCATCAGAATAAACAGGCAGGCCAGCAGGCGGTTTAGCCACAGGAAAGAGGCCAGCGTGAGGACAATATTGATGACGCTGAACGCCACCACCGGCATCGACAAGAAGACCAGGATGTTACGCAGGGAATCCAGCGGCAGGGCCTGCACAACCTGCTTGTAGAACGCGATGTTCAGACAAACAGACAAATAGAATGAAACCAGTAGTAACCAGGCCAACAGGCTGAGAGTGGGTCTTTTGATAATGCGCTTTAACATGGTGGAGCTTCCGTAGACTAAGTAGCGCCGATCCTCGCAAAGTAAAGTTAAGCCAACCTTAAGAACTTAAGGTTGGCTTAATGAGGGAAAAATGACGGGTTAGTTACGGTTAACCGGCGCATCCAGCGGGAAGGGATTTTTATGGATCCGGTTGTAGTTCAGGGCGTACAGCGCAGTGATGATCATCAGGGTCACAAACGACCACATCACCTCTTTCGCGCCGGAACCGACCACTGCCCAGATGCAGTATATAAAGGCGACAAAGGTCACCAGCAGATAGAGCGGACGCGCTTTGCCGAAGTGTCCGTGGCCGAGCAACAGCAGTGCGGCGCAGGTGTACAGATACGGCACCAGCGTAAAGATAACGGACACCGAGGAGACGAGCCCAAACTCTTTCGCGGCGTTGGGCGACATGCTGCTGAACTGGAAGACCGTCATCAGGATACCGACGATAATCAGCCCGGCAACCGGCGTACCGGCCTTATTCACGCGGGCAAAAATGGGTGGGAAAAGACCGTCATCGGCAGCGGCTTTTGCGGTCTGTCCGGCCAGCAGCGTCCAGCCGCCCAGTGAGCCTAAACAACCCGCGGCCGCGCAGAAGGAGACAATCGCGCCAGCGGTGTTACCCAGCGCCATGCGTGCCGCGTCACCGAATGGTGACGCCGAGACGCGCAGCGCGGCGTTGGGGATCATCCCCATGATGGCGGTCGTGGAGAGCACATAGCACACGGCAGCAATCAACACGCCGCCAATGGTGGCAATCGGCACATTGCGTTTCGGGTTTTTGACCACGCCTGCCGCGACCGAGGCGCTTTCGACCCCGATGAACGACCACAGCGTGACGTTAAGGGTGCTCTGAATCGCGCCGAAGGTGTTCATACCGCTCACGTTCCAGGCGGCCATATAGGTTTCGCCACGGAACCAGAACCAGCCAAACACTGCGATACCGACGATGGGCACCAGCGCCAGCACGGTGGCGACGGCCTGAACGCGGGTGATCATTTTCGGACCGACAATATTGAGCAGAACGAAGATCCACAATACCACCACGCAGGTCAGCGTCAGCACCAGCGGATCTTTCAGGATCGGGAAGAAGTAGCTCAGGTAACCTACGCCGATAACTACCATCGCGATGTTACCGATCCAGCAGGCCAGCCAGTACAGCACGTTGGTCTGGTAACCGAGGAACGGCCCAAAGCAGCGGCGTGCGTAAGCGTAAGAACCGCCGGGACTGGGATCTAAGGACGACATTTTCGCGTAGACCATCGACAGCGCCAGCGCGCCGATAATCGTGACTAACCATCCGTAGATTGCAATCCCGCCGGTGGCGGCCAGGTTAGCAGGCAGCAGGAAAACCCCTGAACCCATGATATTCCCCGACACCATTAAGGTGACGGGGATTAAGCCCACTTTGTGAGCATCAGCATCCGAGGACATAAATAAACTCCTGAAAGGAACAATAAATGATGTCCTATAATACCCCTTCAGATGTCGGTTGAATTATGTCCGGTACGGCTTATCGCTAATGCTGATATTATCGTGGCTCATTGTAAAGTGATCAAAAATCACGCTACGGCACGGTCTTTAAACTGGCTGACATAATGCAGCGGGGTCATGCCGTAATACTCTTTGAACACAGAGATAAAGTAAGATGTACTGTTATAACCGCACAGTTCAGAGACCTGGGATATATTCTTTCCATCCATCAAGAGCTGATTAACGGCGTAGCGCATGCGGCAAGTGGTGATGATTTGACTGTAGCTGGTATTTTCGCTTTTGAGTTTCTTCTTTAGCAAACTCGGACTAAGACAGAGACATCGGGCGACCTGATTAAGATTCCAGGCTTTATGAATATCACTCTCAATAATATGGTAAACGCTGTCGCTGACGCGACTTCGCAGCATATGCATGAGCAGGGGTATGAACTTCTTACTGTCGAGGAAACGTGACAACACGGTGAACAGTAGGGCGCGCGTGCGTTCCTCTTCACCAGGACTGTCGGTATGGGCAATGCTGTGTTGCGCCGCTACCCGAAAGACATCGGGAGTCAGGCAATCGGCAGTTAATACCGGGGAGGAACTCCGTTGCCAAAGTGGAATAGCTGTGAGATCTTTATTTAAGAAACGTAAGTAATCTTTAATGATATCGCGACTAATATGTGCGACCAGTGCGTTATTAATTGCTGAGATATCGATGATGTTATTTTCACAGGCGATGAGTGCCATATGATTCGCTTTTAAATTGATAGCCTCTTTACCATTTACACGTAGCCAGACGTCTTTTTCGGTTAACACAACGATGCAAGGATTATTGCTGAAAATTCTCATACCCCAACTCCTGAAATATGAACATAAAATACCCTTTCTCGCCAAAGGGGAGAGATAAAGCAGATATTTTGATTTGTATGACGAATGAAGTCCACAATAAAATAATGGTTTTAGTTAAAATTACAATAGGCACCCGATAATTGCGATGTACAGAAATTTTTACGCGATGGAAACCATGCATTATGGATAAAAAAGCGCGGGGGGCACCCGCGCAAAAAGGTATGACAATGTTAGTTTTTTTCAGCAATACTCAGGAAACGCTCGTCATCACCTTGTGGCCAAAACCAGGCTGCGTCAGGGTGGCCATGTCATGACGCAGTCGTCGGAACAGACTTACGCCTTCACGCACATCACGTGGTAAACGCCCTCAATGATTTCAGTGCCTTCGGTTTCGTGCTCGAAGCCAGGGAAGTGACTATCCCAGGATTGCAGAGCGCGGAGATAAGCAACCTGTGGACTGTTTTCATCACCAAAGTTCTCGCCGGAGAGCAGCATCGGAATGCCCGGCGGATAAGGGATGACGGAGTTCGCCGCGATACGTCCCGGCAAATTCTCAATGGCAACCATTTCGATATTGTCATTAACGATGGCGTTATAAGCCTCACGCGGCGTGATCTCAGCAACTGGCAGGCCGGAATAAGCAGCGTTCAGTTGCGCGCCAGGGTTGTTCTCACGCAGCCAGGCAAACATCTGGTCACCCAGATCGTGAATCCCCATGTTGGCATAAGTTTGGGGATGTTCCTCCACCAGTTCCGGCATGACCTGCGCCAGTGGGGTGTTGGCATCGTAGTGATGTTTGAAGGAACACAGCGTGTTGATCAGCGTCCCCCATTTCCCCCGGGTGATACCCATCGAGAACAGGAACATAATCTGAAAATCGGTGGTGCGGGTTGGCACGATACCGTGACGTCCAAGCCAGGCAGTGACCAGCGCAGCAGGTACACCCGTCTCTTCCAGTTCGCCATCGTCGCCCATCCCCGGCGCGAGAATGCTGACTTTGATCGGGTCGAGCATGCTCCAGTTATCGGGTAAGTCCTTAAAACCGTGCCAGGATTCGCCTGGACGCATCACCCAGCAGTTCTGGTCAGTGGCCAGCAATTTTGCCGGAGCGTCAGCAAAATCGAATGTTTCACCGGTCTGTGGATCGGTAACCACCTCTTTGTTCCACGGTTTGAAGAACCAGTCGCCGTCGGCGCTGAACGCTTTATACAGACGCGCCATGGCCTGGCGGAAGTCGATGGCTTCATCGATCACTTCCTGAGTCAGCGACAGGCCGCTGTTGCCGTCCATCATCGAGACCGCGACGTCGTTGGATGCGCAAATGGCATACAGCGGCGAGGTGGTGGCATGCATCATGTACGCCTGATTGAAGCGGGAGAAATTCACCGCGCCACGACCTTCCCGCACATGAATATAAGAGGCCTGAGAAAGCGCGTTCAGCAGTTTGTGCGTGGAGTGGGTGGCAAAAACGGTAGGGCCGCTGTGATCGCCCGGTTCGCCGCGCATCGCATAGTGATCGGCGTAAATCGGATTGAAGCGAGCATACCCGTACCAGGCTTCATCGAAGTGGATTCGGTCGGTGGTTTGCGCCAGTAACGCCTGCGCGGATTTGGCGTTATAGCAGACACCGTCGTAAGTGCAGTTGGTCACCACGCTGTAAGAGGGCTTTTGCCCCACTTTATCGTTGGTCAGCGGGCTTTCGCTGATTTTTTTCTGTAGCGTTTCCGGCTGCATTTCCTGCGGGTAGATAGGGCCGATGATGCCGTAGCGGTTACGACTCGGCACCATATACACCGGTTTCGCCCCGGTCAGGATCAGCCCCTGTTCAATCGATTTATGGCAGTTACGGTCCAGTACCACCACGTCATTATCGGTCATACAGGCCTGCATAATGGTGCGGTTAGAACCGGAGGTCCCGACCACCACGGACCAGGAGCGGTCTGCGCCAAATACCCGAGCGGCGTACTTTTCACTTTCGCCAAAGGCACCGGTGTGATCGAGCAGGGAGCCCAGCGATGCGCGTTCAATCCCCATGTCGCTGCGGAACAGGTTTTCGCCGTAATAGTCATGATAGAAGCGACCGGCAGGCGTTTTGGTAAAACCTACGCCGCCCTGGTGGCCCGGCGCGGCCCAGGAGTATTCGTGGATATCGCTGTACTTCATCAGCGCGTTGAACAGCGGCGGTAACAGTTGCTGGCGATAACGGGTCATTGCCGCAATGGCGCGGCCGGCGATAAAGTCAGCGGTGTCTTCGAGGATCCAGGCGAACTCATCGACAAGCTCCAGCATATCGCGGTCCAGCGAGGCGGTGGCTTTCTCTCTGTCGCCTAACAGAAAGACCGGCACGTTTTGCTGGCGCTCATGAAGCTTACCGATCAGTTCTCTGACGCTCTGATGTTCATCAGGATGTTCCATTTGATAGCTGAACATCAGGCAATCAATGGCTTCGTTTGCCGACAGGATGGCGTAGCCGTCGTCGAAAGACGTGGACTTAATGACGGTAATGTTTTGCCGACTTAAGGCGTCTGCCAGACGTTCCACGGCCTTGCCGACCCAGGTGTCCTGATGCAGAAATTCACTTTCAACAATTAATACTTTCATCATCTTTTACCCGGTTGTGGAGGAATCTGTGATGCGGGCAAGTATTATCCTGACAAAAAAAGGTGTAAAGAGGGCGTAAAACGACGGGTTTACGAAATTAATTGTTTATAAACAACGAATTAAAATGATTTTTCTGCTGTTTTTTGCAGCGGTTTATCGACAGCTGAACTATTTTTTGAGCTGATAGTGATATTACGCATTACGTCCGCATCGCAGAGCAGGGCGCGGACGTAATGAATACACAGGGGAGAGCGCACATTGTCGCAGGGCGTTGTGACTTATCCGGCAATTAACCGGTAGCGCTTGAGTTGTCGGTAATGCACGCGCGCCAGCAACATCACCGAGGTTAACGCGCCCAACAGCGCGTAGAACATGTCTGACTGGGTATCCCACGGGTCGCCCTGGGTGCCAAGAAAATCATCCGCGCCTTGCCCCATCGCCAGTGCCGCCCACCACTCAATCAGCTCGTAAGTGGCGCTGATTGCCAGCGCCACGCAGCAAACCAGAAATGCCAGCATCTTGTTGCCGCGAATGATTTTTCCACGCACCAGAATTTCGCGCGCCACCAGTGCCGGCACCAGCCCCTGGAAGAAATGGCCCAGTTTGTCGTACGGATTGCGGCTTAAGCCCAGCCACTCCTGCACCTCAAAACCGATGGGCACTTTGGCGTAGGTATACATCCCGCCCACCATCAGGATGATGGCGTGGAAGAAAATCAGCGTATAAAGCAGCGGGGTAAGCGGATAGCGCGTTGCGGTTGCCAGCAGCAGCGGTACCACAATGATCACCGGCGTAACTTCCATCAGCCAGGTGATTTTGTCACCCGCCGAGATGCCGGTGTAGATCAGAATAAGCGTCAGTATCAGAGCAGCAACAGTGAGCAGGCCAGGATTCAGTGTGCGGATCATCGTGATTCTCTAAGTCAGGGAAAAGACGACTATTCACCGATGCCGATAAAAATTCAACGCCTGTAATAGGGGAAAATAGGTGGCCCGGGGGGATCACCGGACTGCACTCAAACGTTGAGAACAGTCCGGTGCCGGGCCGAAGAGGTTATTTCGCGCAGTTAGCGCACTGCTTGCTGACTATCTGCTGGAAGAAATCGTTGCCTTTGTCATCCACCAGGATGAACGCCGGGAAATCTTCCACTTCAATTTTCCAGATAGCTTCCATACCCAGTTCCGGATACTCCACGCATTCCAGATGCTTGATACTCTGCTGCGCCAGGACCGCTGCCGGGCCGCCAATGCTGCCCAGATAGAAGCCACCGTGTTTCTGGCAGGCATCGGTCACCTGCTGACTGCGGTTGCCTTTCGCCAGCATGATCATGCTGCCGCCGTGTGATTGCAGCAGATCAACATAGGAATCCATGCGGCCTGCGGTGGTCGGTCCTAATGAACCTGACGGATAGCCCGCCGGTGTTTTCGCCGGACCCGCGTAGTAGATAGGGTGATCTTTAATGTACTGCGGCAACCCTTCGCCAGAATCGATACGCTCTTTCAGCTTCGCATGCGCAATATCGCGACCGACGATAATGGTTCCGGTCAGCGACAGGCGGGTTGAAACCGGGTACTGCGAAAGCTGCGCCAGGATCTCTTTCATCGGGCGGTTAAGGTCAACTTTCACCGCTTCACCTTCGCCAGCCTGACGCAGGGCTTCCGGAATGTACTGGGCAGGGTTGTGCTCCAGTTTTTCGATCCAGATCCCTTCGCGGTTGATTTTGGCCTTGATGTTACGGTCCGCCGAGCAGGAGACGCCCATACCGACCGGGCAGGAGGCACCGTGACGCGGCAGGCGGATCACGCGGATATCATGGGCGAAATATTTGCCGCCGAACTGCGCGCCGAGACCGAGTTTTTGCGCCTCTTCCAGCAGTTCCTGTTCCAGCTGCGTGTCGCGGAACGCCTGACCGTGTTCGTTACCGGTGACAGGCAGCTCATCGTAGTAGTGCGTGCTGGCGAGCTTCACGGTTTTCAGCGTGCTTTCTGC
Source organism: Citrobacter amalonaticus Y19 (assembly GCF_000981805.1). Taxonomy (NCBI): domain Bacteria; kingdom Pseudomonadati; phylum Pseudomonadota; class Gammaproteobacteria; order Enterobacterales; family Enterobacteriaceae; genus Citrobacter; species Citrobacter amalonaticus. The sequence goes on from NZ_CP011132.1 coordinate 4,950,084, forward strand.
GGACGTGCCGCCAATCACAAAGGCGATATGGTACGGCGGACAGGCTGCGGTGCCGAGGGTACGCATCTTCTCAACGAGGAAATTTTTCAGCTTGCCCGGGGTGAGCAGCGCTTTGGTTTCCTGATACAGATAGGTTTTGTTGGCAGAACCGCCGCCTTTTGCTACGCACAGGAACTTATATTCATCGCCATCAACGGCGTAGAGATCAATCTGTGCCGGCAGGTTAGTACCGGTGTTCACCTCTTTGTACATATCCAGCGCGGCGTTCTGTGAATAGCGCAGATTGTCTTCGATATAGGTGTTGTACACCCCTTTCGACAGCGCTGCTTCATCACCGCCACCGGTCCAGACACGCTGGCCTTTTTTCCCCATGATAATGGCCGTGCCGGTATCCTGACAGGTCGGCAGAATCCCTTTGGCGGCGATTTCGGAGTTTCTCAGGAATTGCAGCGCGACGTATTTATCGTTTTCGCTGGCTTCGGGGTCATGGAGAATGGAGGCGACTTGTTGCTGATGTTCGGGGCGGAGCATGAAGGAGGCATCGTGGAAGGCTTGTTGCGCCAGCAGCGTCAGGGCTTGCGGCTCAACCTTCAGTATGGACTCTCCTTCAAACTCACCCACGCTGACATAATCGGAAGTGAGCAGGTAGTACTCTGTTTTGTCTTTCCCCATCGGGAAAGGTGCCTGATAGAAGAACGCTTTATTTGACATGTGCTTCCAGCCTGTTGATTTCTTTTAATAGCATAAGTGACGCGCCGCCCGGTGAAGAGCGACGCGCGGGAGACCTTTACAGGAATCCGTACATGGCAGCAAAGATCCAGCCAAAGACGCAGGAGACGCTCACGCCAATCAAACCTGGCAGAATAAAGCTGTGGTTGATGACGAAGCGGCCAATGCGGGTGGTACCGGAACGGTCAAACTGAATCGCCGCCAGATCGCTTGGGTAGGTCGGCAGAATGTAGTAGCCGTAGCACGCCGGGGCAGATGCCACGATGTAGGCCGGGTCAACGCCGATCGCCAGCGCGACAGGAACGATAGCCGCCAGCGCCGCTGCCTGGGAGTTAACGAACTTGGAGACCAGCAGCAGAACAATCGCATAGGCCCACGGATACTCTTTCACCATCTCGCCCAGCACGCCCTGGATTTCATCCATATGCGCGCCGAACATGGTTTCTGCCATCCAGGCGATACCGTATACCGCCACAATCGCGATCATACCTGAACGGAAGACTTCGTTTTTAGAGATTGAAGCGGGATTGGTTTTGGTCAGGATAATAATCAGCGCGCCGGTCAGCAGCATGAACATCTGGATAACCAGCACCATTGACAGCGCTTTGCCGCCAAAGGAAGGACGCAGCTCGGAGAAGGCACCCAGAATGGCCACAATCGCGATAGAACCCAGGAAGATCCACATCGCCAGCCAGTTGCTTTTCGGCAGCTTTTTGTCCAGCAGCGTTGCGGTGTCACCATACACGTAGTGATGGTTTTCCGGTACGGAGATGAATTTCTGGAAGTCTTCGTCTTTATCCAGATCTTTACCACGGAACCAGCTGAAAATACCGATTGCCAGGATACCCAACAGCGTGGACGGGATGGTGATCGCCAGCAGGTCAAGGAATTCCAGGTGCTTGCCTTCAAACGTCACATTACCCAGCATGGCAACCAGAGAAACCACCGCGACCGATACTGGGCTGGCGATAATCCCCATTTGTGCGCCGATGGAGCTGGCGGCCATTGGACGTTCCGGGCGGATGTTGTTTTTAATCGCCACGTCGTAAATGATAGGCAGGATCGTGTAAACCACGTGGCCGGTACCGCAGAGAATAGTCAGGGTACAGGTTACGAACGGCGCAACGATAGAGACATATTTTGGGTTGCGGCGCAGCAGTTTCTCTGCGATCTGCAACATGACATCCAGGCCACCGGAGGCCTGTAGGGTGGCCGAGGCTGCGACCACGGCGATGATCACCAGCATTACGTCAACCGGTGGTTTACCCGGCTGGAGGTGGAAAACGAAGACCAGAATGACCAGGCCGATACCGCCTAACAAACCCAGCGCGATACCGCCCTTTCTGGCACCATAAAACAAACATATTAATATTATGAGAAGTTGTATACTAAATAGCATTTATTTACCCTCGCGATAAAACCAGTCAATTTTGATAAATGGATCACAGCCATGTTCTGTTTTTTGTGTAGTGGGCGCAGAGCCTGGCTAATATTCGTTTCGTCTGAAAGTGTGATGAGTTTCTAAACATTGAATAAAAGTTTTTCATAAGGAACATGGAAACTCTTATCGTTTTTTTCAGGCTGTTTTCAGAGAGCAAAACTCTCTGGCGATGGGCAGTGTTGAAAAAGGAGAGCAGAAGCAGGTCCGGGATCTTTTTTGTATCTTTATGAAAAACATGAACATATCATCTGCTCACAGAGTGTGCTTATCCCTAAGATGTAGCATGATCTCCATTGCTACCGTTTATCGTTTTTGTTAATCCGTCTGGTTATTTCCAGACTACTCCTTTGTGGTTAAAAATACACACTCTGTGCGGTGGATAATACTTTATTAACTTTTGTTAGTGTTTTTGAAATTAAAAACAACGCGATGTCGGGTAATAATAACGCATTGAAAAATGTGAGATGATGCAATTATATTTGATCTGGCACAATTTCTGAATTTTCAGGCAGTAACCTTAACCTTTTTATTTTTTCATTATTGTAATAATTGTTACCAATATATAACGAAATAACACAAGGCTAAGATTTATCTTCTACTGGCAATATTGCTTAAGTAAAGAATAATGCTCTGCCTGAATCCGGTAGCGATAAACCGGTCTACCCGTGACGCCATAATGGATACTGGTGACCAGAATATGGCAGTTAACCAGCCAGATGAGGTATTTGCGGCAGGAGACGCGGGAGATATTCACCGCATTTGCCAGTTCATCGGTTGAAAACTCATAATCCTGATGCGCATCGATCCACTGACACAGCGTGCGCAGCGTTTGCGGCGTTAAGCCTTTCGGCAGACGGCGGGTGTCCTGCTCATTGGACGCGCTGCCGTGGATCAGTTGATCCAGCTCTGACTGCTCATAATACTGGTGCTTGTCCATGTCCCTTTTCTTTTGCAACCAGCTGGTGAGCGCTTCCTCAAAACGTGAGGCCTGAAACGGCTTGATTAAGTAATCAACGACGCCATAGTGCAGCGAGTCCTTAATCGTCATGGCATCGGCGGCAGAAGAGATGACAATGACATCGATTTTGCAGCCGGCGGCATGCAGAAGGGGAAGCAGGTCCAGCCCATTCTCTTTCTGCATGTAAATATCCAGCAAAATCAGGTCTATCTGAACGTCGCTATGAAAGATAACCTCTTTGGCTTTCTCCAGCGTTGAGGCGGTTCCGCAGCACTGAAAACCGGGGATCTGTGCGACATAGCGGCGGTTTAACTCCGCGACCATGGCGTCGTCATCGATAATAAAGACATTGATCATGTGCTGGCCCTCTCCCCATCCCAGGGTATTTGTACAAAAAATTGTGTGAAAACGCCAGGTTCGGATTCCACAAAAATATTGCCGCCAAGACTTTCAACTTGTTGTTTAACAAGCGCTAAACCGACGCCGCGTTCAGTTCCTTTCGACGAGACGCCTTTCTCAAAAATCGCGTCGAGGCGGTGCGGTTCGATGCCGGGACCATCGTCACTCACTTCACAATGCAACCAGCCATTGCGATAGTATAAGGAGACGTTGATTTCACCTCCTGACTGCTGTGCTAACGCGTCGATTGCGTTTTCAATCAGATTTCCGAGCGCGGTAATCAATACCGCAATTTGATCTTCATTGCCGCTGTCCGGTAATTGGCTGTCATGGCTAATCACCAGTTTGTGCCCTGAATCGGATGTGCGATTAATCTTACTGAGTAAAAAGCCCGCAATGACCGGCGATCTAATTTTGCCTAACAGTGAGCCGATCTCTTCCTGATAGTTATTAGCCGTTCTAATAATATAGTCTTCCAGTTGCTTATAACTCTTCAGATGTAACAATCCCAGAATCACATGTAATTTATTCATGAATTCGTGGGATCGTTCACGGAGTGAGTCGGCATAGTTCACCATGCCATCGAGTCGCTGCATCAACTGGCGAACTTCCGTTTTATCCCTGAAGGTGGAGATCGCGCCAATAATCTTGCCGCCGCTGCGAACCGGAACGGTATTAATGAGCAGCAACCGGTCTTTGATGTTGATCTCTTCATCGCGGTGCGGCGTACCGTCGCGCAAAACTTCGCTGAGATCCACCACCTGCGACCAGGCGTGGCTGAGCGTGGAAAACTGGGGATCGTCCTGTGACTTACGGTAGTTCAGCAACTCCTGGGCGGCATCGTTGATTAACGTCACTTCGCCTTTGTCGTCAACGGCGATCACCCCTTCCTTGATCGACTGTAGCATCGCCTGGCGCTGTTCAAACAGGGTGGAAATCTCATACGGCTCCAGACCAAACAGGATGCGCTTGAGCACTTTCACCAGCCCCCAGGTACCCAGCAGGCCAACCAGTACGCCAAAAAGTACGGACCAGATAATACTGCCACGGCTGTTGTTAATCTGTTCGGTGACCCGACTCAGTTCCTGACCGATCGCGACCACTCCAATCTGGCGGTGATTGTCGTCATAAATGGGGGTGAAAACGCGCAGCGCCTGGGCGAGAAAGCCCCGGTTGATGGCGATATTCTCTTTGCCATCTAACGCCCGCAAAATATCGTCACCTTTAAATGGCTGCCCGATGCGCTGGGCTTCCGGGTGGGAATAACGCAGGCTTTTCATGTCGGTAACGACAATAAACAGCATATCGTTACGCTTGCGCACCGCTTCGGCAATCGCCTGAATCCCGCTATCCTCAGGTTTTTTCATCAACCCTTCGCGGATCTCCGGCGAATCGGCCAGCGTTCGGGCAACGGCCAGCGCCTTGTTAGCCAGGGCATCACGCGTCATGTGGCTGATTTGTGAGAAGTAGAACAGGTGTACGACCAGCAAGACAGAAAACAACACGGCGCTGACCATCAATATTACCGTCGTACCGAGTTTCATCGGCCGTGTACGTAGCGTGCGGCAAGGCAGAGAGTGTCTCATTGTGGTCCCAGGTTCACTGTTCGTGTGGGTATTATCCCTATTGGGACGCGTAATTCAAAGGTGGCAGGGAAATTCACCGCAGCAGGAGCGCTAATATCAGACAATTATTGCGCATGTCGTCAGCAACCTGCGGCAATATAATCGCCATTGGCGCTAATCGGGATCACCGTTAAGAACAGGATTGTGGCAAAAAGAATCAGCACCACGCCCCCGACAATTCTGGCTGCAGGTGCCAGCCATTTCAGGGCCGGATGTCCTGTGCCGAACCATGAGAGCGTCTGATTTCGGGCATAGCGCACCGCCAGGGACAGCCCCATGATTGACAGCGCGGTGCCAAAGGACATGGTCATCACCGCCGCAATGCCCCAGGTGACGATGCCGAGGGCGTTGGAAAATAACAGGATCATGATCGCCCCACTGCATGGCCGGGCGCCGATGGCGAGAATCACCCCCAGTCGGGTTTTCCAGTTGCCGTCCACCAGCGTCTGCCCGACGCCGTGATGCCCGCAGCCGCACTTCTCATCATGGCTATGCAGGGGCGTAAACCGGGTGAAGGTGATGGGACGCAGGGATTTTAAAGCATGATAGATCATAAAAGCGCCAAACCCGGCGATCAGCAGCGCACTGATTTTCTCAACGTACCACCGGCTGGTGCTCAAATCACCAGATGCCAGGTTAAAGCCAATCGCGAGGATAAACACAAACAGAATCGCGCTGACGCCTTGCATCAGGCTGCCAACAAAAGGCACGACCCGCGCAGCCAGCAGGCTCTCCTTATTGGTGCTCAGATAAGTCGTCACGATGAACTTTCCATGTCCCGGCCCGACGGCATGCAGCACGCCGTACAGAAAAGCCCCCGTCAGTAACCAGAAACCACCGCTGTATTGATGATTATTCAACTGCAACAGGTACATCACCAGGTAACGATGCAGCGTGATTTGCGTCGCCAGACACCATTGGATGAATGCCCCCCAGTGAAGATGCAGAGTATAGCCTACCCCGAACAGTGTCAGGGTCAGGAGTCCTGCCAGCGAAAGGCGCAGAGAGTGATGGCGTCCGGATGCGATCATGATTCAGTCTGGCGATAGGTATGATTACACAGTATAGCCTGGTTAAGGGGTGAACCCCGCTGCACCGTGCAGACTTTCTCCTTTTTGCATAATAAATAATTATATTATTGATTGGTTTTCATAAAAAGTTTATATGATGTCAGCATGCAGGAGATAACGTCTGTCCTGGAATAATCGTGTTTTATCTCGCCACAAAAATAAGACGTTCAGGACGCTTGCCTGACGGGATATATAATCGTAGTATACTGTTGTATACAGCGAATAATCGACTGTTGTTCCAATTTTATATATTGTATGTGTATAAAAAGTTCACCTTCAGTTAAATCACTGCTTTTTATCAGGTCGAAAATGATAAGCCTGTCATAATTTCCTCACTTTATTTCGTCATAAAAATTCGCTTGATCATAATCAACCATCAGTCACGTTTAGGGAAGGTGCGAACAAGTCCCTGATATGAGATCATGTTTGTCATCTGGAGCCATGGAACAGGGTTCATCATGAGTCATCAACTCACCTTCGCCGACAGTGAATTCAGCAGTAAGCGCCGTCAGACCAGAAAAGAGATTTTCTTGTCCCGCATGGAGCAGATTCTGCCATGGCAAAACATGGTGGAAGTCATCGAGCCGTTTTACCCCAAGGCTGGTAATGGCCGGCGACCTTATCCGCTGGAAACCATGCTACGCATTCACTGCATGCAGCATTGGTACAACCTGAGCGATGGCGCGATGGAAGATGCTCTGTACGAAATCGCCTCCATGCGTCTGTTTGCCCGGTTATCCCTGGATAGCGCCCTGCCGGACCGCACCACCATCATGAATTTCCGCCACCTGCTGGAGCAGCATCAACTGGCCCGCCAATTGTTCAAGACCATCAATCGCTGGCTGGCCGAAGCAGGCGTCATGATGACCCAAGGCACCTTGGTCGATGCCACCATCATTGAGGCACCCAGCTCGACCAAGAACAAAGAGCAGCAACGCGATCCGGAGATGCATCAGACCAAGAAAGGCAATCAGTGGCACTTTGGCATGAAGGCCCACATTGGTGTCGATGCCAAGAGTGGCCTGACCCACAGCCTAGTCACCACCGCGGCCAACGAGCATGACCTCAATCAGCTGGGTAATCTGCTGCATGGAGAGGAGCAATTTGTCTCAGCCGATGCCGGCTACCAAGGGGCGCCACAGCGCGAGGAGCTGGCCGAGGTGGATGTGGACTGGCTGATCGCCGAGCGCCCCGGCAAGGTAAGAACCTTGAAACAGCATCCACGCAAGAACAAAACGGCCATCAACATCGAATACATGAAAGCCAGCATCCGGGCCAAGGTGGAGCACCCATTTCGCATCATCAAGCGACAGTTCGGCTTCGTGAAAGCCAGATACAAGGGGTTGCTGAAAAACGATAACCAACTGGCGATGTTATTCACGCTGGCCAACCTGTTTCGGGCGGACCAAATGATACGTCAGTGGGAGAGATCTCACTAAAAACTGGGGATAACGCCTTAAATGGCGAAGAAACGGTCTAAATAGGCTGATTCAAGGCATTTACGGGAGAAAAAATCGGCTCAAACATGAAGAAATGAAATGACTGAGTCAGCCGAGAAGAATTTCCCCGCTTATTCGCACCTTCCTTAGCCCTTTATGATGACTTATTAATAATAACTATGGATGACATGTGAGAAATAAAGATGGAAATAAAAAAGTGGCTTAACACAACACTATCCCGACGGGATGCGGTGACCGGCACCGCAAAAATAGGTGCCGCCGTTGCGCTCAGTAACGCAATTACGTTGCCTTTCTCTGCCAGCGCACAGGCCGAAACGACCACGACATCAACGCAAGGCGGTACTGGTGAAACCGTTCGCCACAGCGCCTGTCTGGTTAACTGCGGCAGTCGTTGCCCGCTGAAAGTGATCGTTAAAGATGATCGCATTGTCCGTATTGAACCGGAAGACGCAAAAGACGACGCGGTATTTGGCGAGCACCAGATTCGTCCGTGTTTGCGCGGACGTTCCAGTCGCTGGCGGGTATATAGTCCGGACCGGATTAAATATCCGATGAAACGCGTCGGTAAACGCGGCGAAGGGAAATTCAAACGTATTTCCTGGGATGAAGCGACCGCATTTATCGCGGCAGAATTAAAACGCGTGACGGAAAAATATGGCCGTGAAGCCATTTATTATAATTATCAGTCAGGCGCGTATTACCATACCCAGGGAACACCTGCCTGGAAACGCCTGTTGAATCTCACTGGCGGCTATTTAAATTACCATAACACCTATTCCACCGCGCAAATTGCCACCGCCACGCCATACACCCATGGCGTTTATGTCGGGAGCCACTTTACCCAAATTGCCCATTCCGATCTGGTCGTGCTGTTTGGTCTGAATTTGTCTGAAACGCGCATGTCCGGTGGCGGACAGGTGGAAGAGTTACGCCGTGCGCTGGAAGCCTCAAAGGCGCGGGTGATTATTATCGATCCGCGCTATACCGACTCGGTGATTACCGAGCATGCCGAGTGGCTGCCGATTCACCCGACGACCGATGCTGCGCTGGTGGCCGGTATCGCGCACACGCTGATTACCGAACAGTTAATTAATGAAGCTGAGGTGAATAAGTACTGCGTGGGTTATGACAGCAGCACGCTGCCCGAAGGCGCTGCGCCGAATGCCAGTTATAAAGACTACGTAACCGGTAAGGGCGATGACGGTATCGCTAAAACCCCAGAATGGGCGGCGGATATCACCGGTATTCCGGCAACGCGCATTCGCCAACTGGCGCGCGAGATCGCCTCGGCCCGCGCCTGCTACATTTGTCAGGGCTGGGGGCCGCAGCGTCATGCCAACGGCGAGCAAACCGTGCGCGCCATTCAGACACTGCCTGCGCTGACGGGCCACTTTGGCCTGCCGGGAACCAACAACGGCAACTGGCCTTATGGTACCCCGTATGGCGTGCCGCTGTTACCGATTTTGACCAACCCAATCAAAACCTCTATCCCGTGCTATCTCTGGACGGATGCGATTCAACGTCCGGAAGTCATGACGGCCACCACGATGGGCGTGAAAGGGGCGGACAAACTGAAAACCGGCATCAAGCTGTTCTTCAACCAGGCCGGTAATACGTTGTTGAACCAGCACGGTGAAACCAACCGTACGCGTAAAATTCTCGCGGATGAAAGCTTGTGCGAAACCATTATCGTCATTGAAAACCACATGACGCCGAGCGCGAAGTACGCCGATCTCCTGCTGCCGGAAACCAGCTATCTCGAAGCGGAAGATCTGGTGGACAGCTCTTATGCCGCGGGTTCTCACAACTACATGATCGCCCTACAAAAAACGGTCACGCCGATGTGGGAGGTGCGTAGCACTTACGATATCTGTGCCGATATCGCCGGGCATCTGGGCTTGCGCGAGCAGTACACCGAAGGACGTACGCAGGCGCAGTGGGCAGAAATGCACTATCAGCAGATCCGCGAAAAACGTCCGTACCTGCCGGAATGGCCGGTAGCAAAAACGATGGGGGTTATCGACCAGCGCACCGCGACGGACAAACAGAGCCTGGCGTTTGCTGATTTTCGCGCCGATGCCGTGGCGAATCCACTGACTACGCCATCCGGTAAGATTGAGATCTACTCGCAGGCGCTGGCCGATCTCGCCAAAGCGTGGACGTTGCCGGAAGGCGATCGCATCCCGGCGGTGCCGGAGTTCTGCGAAGTGAAAGAGTCGCACCTGAACAAAGTGCTGACCGCGAAATATCCGCTTCAACTGAGCGGTTTTCATACTAAAGGCCATACCCACTCAACCTATACCAACGTGCTGATGCTGCATGAAGCGGTACCGGATGAAGTGTGGATCAACCCGATAGATGCCAGCGCGCGTCAACTGAACTCAGGCGATCTGGTGCATGTGTTCAACGATCGCGGCGTGGTGGCGATCCCTTGCAAGGTGACTCAGCGTATTCTCCCGGGCGTGGTGGCGATGCCGCAGGGGGCGTGGACCCGTCTGGACAGCAACGGTGTGGACGTTGGCGGGTGCATCAACACCCTGACCAGTCATCTGCCGTCGCCGCTGGCGAAAGGGAATCCGCAGCATACCAACCTGGTTGAAATCAAACGCGCTTAAGGAGTGATCTGCAATGAAACAGTATGGCTTTTATGTTGACTCCTCGCGCTGCTCAGGCTGTAAAACCTGCCAGGTCAGCTGTAAGGATAATAAAGATCTGGATGTCGGTCCGAAATTCCGTCGGGTCTATGAATACGGCGGCGGAAGCTGGGTGAAAGAGGGGGAAAGCTGGCACAACGACACCTTTACCTACTATCTCTCTATCGCCTGCAACCACTGTGATGAGCCGGTCTGCGTATCCGGTTGTCCGACCGGGGCGATGCACAAACGTGAAGAGGACGGTCTGGTGCTGGTCGATGACAGCATCTGTGTCGGTTGCCGCTATTGCGAAATGCGCTGCCCGTATGGCGCGCCGCAGTTTGATGCTAAGGCCAAAGTGATGCGCAAATGCGATGGCTGCCTCGACCGACTGGAGCAAAATCTGCGTCCAATCTGTGTGGACTCCTGTCCGCAGCGGGCGCTGGATTTCGGCCCCATTGACGAACTGCGGGCGAAGTACGGCACCGAGAACGAGATTGCGCCGCTGCCCGCCGCGTCGTTTACCCATCCCAACCTCATTATTAAGCCGCACCCGAAGGCCAAACCGACGGGCGACAAGGAAGGGGCCATTGTGAACATGGGGGAGGTGCGCCATGCATGAGTTACCGCTGGTCTTTTTTACCGTCTTTACCCAAAGTGCGGTCGGCGCATTTATTCTGCTGCTGATTGGCGGCACGCTGGGGCAGATTGACGCGCGGCGGATGGCCATTGGCCTGTTCTCCGTCATGTGTCTGTTTGGCGTAGGGGTACTGCTGGGGATCATCCACGTCGGGCAACCGCTGCGTGCATTGAATATGCTGCTGCGCGTAGGGCATTCGCCGATGAGCAACGAAATTGTGCTGTCGGCGGTGTTTGCCACGCTCGGCGGACTGGGTTCCCTCGGTCTGCTGCTCAACCGTGGCGCGACCGCAGTGTGTAAAGCGCTGGTGTGGCTGGCTGCAGTAGTGGGCGTGGCCTTTATTCTGGCGATCCCGCAAATCTACCAGTTACCGACAGTGGTCACCTGGCGCACTTCGTATACAACGGCGATGATGGTGCTGACGCCGCTGATTGGCGGCGGCATTCTGGCCGGACTGTTTGGGCTGCGTCTGGGTCTGCTGGTCAGCGTGTTGGCAATACTCGCCAGCTTCTGCCTGCGACCAGGCTATGTTTCGACGCTGATGAGTGCGGATGGCGCCTTAACGGCGGCGCAAACCAGCTGGTTTACCGCACAGGCGGTGCTGCTGGCCGTGGGTATTGTTGGCGTGGTGGCCTGGGCGCGACTGAAGTCCAGTGTTACCGTTCTGGCGATGACCGCACTGATTGTCATCGTGGCGGAGTTAGTGGGCAGGATTGCGTTCTACAATTTGTGGACGCTGCCGATGTAACCTGTGAGCGGCCTCGGCCGCTCTTTTTCTGTAGGCCTGATAAGGTGTCAGCCGTCATCAGGCACGTTCAGGAGTATTTAGAGATGTCTTCTCTTGCCGTATTACCCCGTATCCTTGGTGCACTGTTTTACTATTCTCCAGGGCGACCGGAGGTGAAAGCGCTGTTCGATAGTCTGCCCACGCTTCCCGATCTCTACCCGTGGCGCGATCCGGCGCAGATTGCCAGGCTCTGTGCCGACTGGCCGTTGCCGGACGATGATGAACTGGCGTGGCAATTTTCCGTGCTGTTTGAAGGGCAGGGCGATATGCCCGCGCCGCCCTGGGGTTCCGTCTGGCTGGAGCGCGATAATCTGCTGATGGGCGATACCACCGCGGAATACCGTGCGTTTTTACAGTCTCAGGGAATGGCGTTTGACGCGCGTCAGAGTGAGCCAGAAGATCAGTTTGGCCTGATGCTGTTAGCCAGCAGCGCGCTGCTGGAAGCAGGCAAAGATGCGGCGGTTAATCAGCTATTCGAGGTGCATCTGCTGCCGTGGGGATATCGCTATCTGGAACGGTTGCAGGACAGCGCTGTGAGCCCGTTCTATGCCCGCCTTGCCGCCGTAACCGCGCGTTATCTGCAGGATATGGAGCAGCAACGGGCGCTGCAACCAGTAGTGAAACGGTTGTACTTCGGATGAACAAATCAGAGAAATATTATCAGGCGCTGATGACGCATCGGCACGTCAGTCGGCGCGGGTTGTTTCGCGCGTTTGTCAGTGCGGCAAAACACACTGCACCCCAGGCGGCGGTGTCTCAACTGGCGCATCCGCTGCCGCCAGGTGCCGTGCCTGATGCGCAGTTCGTCGCGCAATGTACCCGCTGTAACCAGTGCATTAATGCTTGCCCGATGGGGATTCTGAACCGGCATGAAGACGGCTATCCGCAACTGGCGATTGAGTATGCCAGTTGCGATGGCTGTGGCTTGTGTATCGCCGCATGCCCGAGCGACGCGCTGTGCGTACAGGCTCGTTTTGATACCGGCCTGCGCCCGACGTTCAGCGCTGCCTGTGTTAATCCGTTACGCTCGTGCAATCAGTGTATCGAGGCATGCCCGGAACAGGCCTGTGCTATCGGCGCGGCGGGGATCCCAGTGCTGGACAGCGAGCGCTGTACCGGATGCGGCGAATGCCGGGTGCAATGTAACGCTGATGCCATCAGCCTGAGATAACCTTTCCGCCTGGATTTGCGAGGCGGCTTCCCGTTTTGATATTAATGCACACCCTGCCTGCTCACTCTCTTGTTTTTACTCACTGTTTAGACGTACTTTGCGTCAACGACAACTCAGGTGCAGAGCCTGCAACCGGTAAGAGTTGATGTAATGACATTGACGTTACGGAGGTGTATGATTATTGCTCAATTCTGTCCCGGAGAGACTCTCATGCCCCCAAAAACTCACGTCCCGGTGAAGCGCGAAACGCTGAATTTGCGCATTAGCCCCGTGGAACGCGAACTCATTGATCGTGCCGCGAAGGTCAGAGGCAAAAATCGCACTGACTTTGTCTTAGATGCTGCACGCGCAGCAGCAGAGGAAGCGTTGCTTGAACATCGCATTATCATGGTTGATCCTGCCCGCTATCAGGATTTTTTGGCGCGACTTGATGCGTCCCCAGTGCCGAATGCAGCTTTACGTGAGACGATGCAAACTCCTGCACCATGGGAAAAGACGAAATGATCTCTGCGCCACAACCGCTTGAGATGAAACATCAACTGGCGACATTTCGTTGTGGTATTGCCTCCATGGATAACTGGCTTAAACAACGGGCAATGAAAAACCAGACGACCGGAGCTTCGCGAACGTTTGTTTGCTGCGAAAATGATTCTGTCTGTGCCTATTATTCGCTGGCTTCCAGTGCGGTGATGATGGTCGATGCGCCAGTCGGGTTCCGACGTAACATGCCCGATCCCATTCCTGTCGTGATATTAGGTCGTCTGGCCGTTGATACCTCGCTTCAAGGACAAGGAATTGGCCGAGCGTTGGTCCGTGATGCCGGAATGCGGATTATCCATGTTGCCGAAACAATAGGTATTCGTGGGTTGTTAGTTCATGCCTTGTCGAATGAAGCCAGAGAGTTCTATCTTCGTGTCGGTTTTGAACCCTCACCAATGGACCCGATGATGTTACTGGCGACGTTAAAAGATTTGCAGGCAAGTCTTTCATACTGACCGTAGAGCTAAATATCCAATAATTTCCTGAATGACTATTTTGTTTCCGGTGTTATCGGGAATTATCTTAATCTCCTTTCTATTTTTATATCTTATATCCGTTAAAGAACCATCATGTATTTAAGATTAATCGCACTGATTTGCGAGATATAAAACCACCTTTCCTCTCCTTGCGAGTTAACAATGCGTATGTATTCCACAGCAAATGTAGTGCTTTGTGCGTAAATTTGTATTTGGTAGCATTTTCATCAGTTCAAAGGAGTGGTGATAATTAATATTATTGCATATTTAATTATCACTGAAACAATTCCAGAACAAAACCAAGAGTTGATTACAGCAGAACGAAATAGTGATTGCGACGTGATGACTCTTTATTTCTCAGGATATTGGTACAAACAGGATATTGTTATGAAAATGAATAAAGTTGCTATGGCTGTTGCTTTCACCGCTGCTCTGGGTTCTATGTCTGTGTTAGCTGACACGACGAACGGTGTGATTGAATTCCAGGGTGAACTGGTGAATACCGCCTGTGGTCTGGCACCTGGTTCAAGCCCGGTGACCGTTGATTTTGGTCAGATTCCTGTTTCTGCGCTGGCTAACGGTGCACGCGCCGGGAACGTACACCAGAATATCGAACTGCAGCACTGTGACATCACTGTGGCGCAAACTGCAGAAGTCACTTACACCCCGACCAGCTTAAACCTGGCTGATGGTTCTCTGGCGGCATTCACCTCTGGCACCGCCTCTGGCGCGGGTATCGGTCTGCGTGACAGCGCCAGCCAGGATGTCGTGTGGGGTACGGCAACCACGCCTGTTCAACTGGTTAACGGTACTAACACCATTCCGTTTGTCGCTTATTTGAAAGCAGAAAGCGCAAGCGCAACTGTGGCTGCGGGTTCTTTCCAGTCCACGGTTAACTTCGAAATTGCATACCAGTAATTAGCCTGACGTTTAGCGTGCGGGACGCGTTCCCGCACTTTCTTCATCGTCGATGATTGTACCAGGGAGGGACAGAGTGAAAATTAACAATACGCTCCTCATCGCATTCTCTTTTTGCGCTCTGGTCGGGTCGGCTTCGGTTTTAGCATCCACCGTCACGCCAGGTAAATTAGCGATGAGCGGTGAGTTGATTGAGGCGGCATGCAGTCTTGATCCGAACAGTCGGGATATTGAAGTTGAGTTTGGCGATGTTTCTGCCAGCCTGATTAATCGCAATGATGAAGGCAATATTACGCGGCCAGTACTGGTCCGCCTGACCGGTTGTTCCGTGGTGAAACGGGGCAACGATGGTTCACTTTATCCTTATGCCTCGGTCACCTTTATAGGTAATGCGGCGGCATCCGATCCCACCACGCTATTAGTCAGTGGTGAAGCCGATGGTTTTGGCATTCGTCTACGTGACAATCAGGGTGAAATATTAACGCTGGGTCAGCCCTCACCGGGATATGAACTGAGCGAGACTGATAACGTTTTAAAATTTTCCGCATCGCTGGTACCGGTTCAAAAATATATAAGAGCGGGCGAGTTTACTGCCGTTGCGCAGTTTTTTATGGATTACCACTAACAGCATAAGAATAACGTCGCGGGACGCAGAACGTATTTAACGGATTTATTCGGGACGAAAATCATGTCGGTAAAATTAAAAACCCCTATAACGATGATTGCTCTTCTGGTGATGAATAGTTGCTACGCGGCGACGGCCAGTGCCGAGGAGAGCGTTGAGTTTAATACCGATGTCCTGGATGCTGCAGAGCGTACCCAGATTGATTTGTCGCGTTTTGCGACCGACAACTATGTCACCCCTGGCGATTATTTGCTGGATATCCGTATTAACGGTCAGCCGGTCGGCCAGGAGAAAATTCGTTACATTGATGCTCCCGAAGGCAAGCGTACGTTGCCGTGCATCAGCGGCGACCTGCTGGATAAGCTGGCGCTAAAGGATGAGGCCCGCGCGCAGGTCACTCAACTCTATGAGAATTGCTACTCACTGCAAAGTCTGCCGGGGGCGAAGTTAAGCAACTATGCCGGCGTGCTTGAAATTACCGTACCGCAGGCGTGGATGAAGTATAACGATCCGAACTGGACGCCGCCTGAACGCTGGGATGAAGGGATCGCGGGCCTCTTGTTCGACTACAGCCTCAACGGGCAACTCACCCGCCAGTTCAACGACCAGGAAAACTACAGTGCGATCTCAGGCTATGGCCAGGCGGGGGCGAACATCGGCGGATGGCGTCTGCGCGGTGAGTATCAGACCAGCTACTACAGCCAGAACCATCAATTCGATTTCGACTGGAACCAGATCTACGCCTACCGCCCCTTGCCGATGATCGCGGCGAAACTGACGCTGGGTGAGATCTACCTGAATTCGCAGGTTTTCGATACCGTGCGTTTTACCGGGATCAACCTTGCCAGTGATGAGCGGATGCTGCCACCGGCGTTACAGGGCTATGCCCCTGAAATTCACGGTATCGCCCGCACTAACGCCAAAGTGACCGTCAGCCAGAGCGGGCGCGTCATCTATGAAACCACCGTGCCCGCCGGACCGTTCAACATTCAGGATTTACGCAGTTCGGTGCGCGGTACGCTTGATGTGCGCGTTGAAGAGCAGGACGGCTCGGTGTCTACCTTCCAGGTGAACACCGCCAACATTCCGTATCTCACGCGTCCGGGCTACGTTCGTTACAACATCTCAGGCGGTACGCCGTCCCGCTACAACCATAAAATGCAGGGCCCGACGTTCCTCTCCGGCGATTTCTCCTGGGGGGTCAGCAACGCCTGGTCGCTGTACGGCGGCTTACAGTCTTCCGGTGAAGAATACACCGCAGCTTCGTTGGGGATCGGGCGCGATCTCTACGCATTTGGCGCCATCTCCGTTGATGCCACCGAATCATGGAGTCGCGAGTCTGACGGCAAACGGCTGAAAGGAACTTCTTACAAGCTGAGTTACGCCAAAACTTTCGACGAATACAACAGCTCCATTACCTTCGCGGGTTACCGTTTCTCGCAGGAAGACTTCCGCTCCATGTCGCAATACCTCGATGAACGTTACCAGGGATACGACCATCTGGGACGCGAAAAAGAGCTCTATACCATCACCGGGAATAAAACGTTCTGGGCTGGCGAAGCGGGGAAGGCGACGACCGTCTTTCTTACCTGGACGCACCAGAACTACTGGGATAAGCGCAGCCAGGATCGCTACGGCATGTCTGTGGGACGCTCTTTCCGGATTGGCGAGATCAACGGCATCTCCGCCAACCTTTCCGCTTACCGTACCGATTACAAAGGGCGCAAAGACGACTCGATCTCCTTCTCGCTGTCGGTGCCGATTGGCGACAACAAATGGGCGGGACTGGATATCCAGACTAACAACGGCAAAACCAGTCCGATGGCGTCTTACACCGACAACAGTGATTACAACAATTTGTGGCGTATTCGTGCCGGCGCCAGCCAGAGCGGTAACGCCAGCGTTGACGGTTATTACCAGCATCGTTCGCAACTGGCGGAAATTAATACCAACGCCAGCTATCAGCAGAACCAGTACATGGCGCTGAGCACCACCTTGCGCGGCGGCTTCACGGCAACCCGTCACGGCGCGGCGATGCATAACAGCGGCGCAACGATCAATACGGCACGCGTCATGGTGGATACCAACGGCATTGGCGGCGTTCCGCTCAACGGCAAGAAGTCGAGGACTAACCGCTACGGCATTGCCGTGGTGCCGGATGTGGTGAGCTACAACAGTTTTGACACCCGCGTGGACGTAGATGCGATGGACAGCGATGTCGAACCGGCAAAAGCCATCAGTACAACGACCCTGACGGAAGGCGCGATTGGCTATCAGGCCTTCGGCATGGCGAAGGGGATGAAGATGATGGGAACGTTGCGCCTCGCGGATGGCAGCGTACCGCCATTCGGCGCGGAAGTTTACAACACCGATGGGGTGAGCGTTGCGATGGTGCTGGAAGACGGGCAAGCCTGGCTTGCCGGGGTCAATGCTAACGAAACGCTGAACGTGATGTGGGGCGGCAAACAGCAATGTCAAATCACGATCCCGCCAGCTGCAAACGACGGGCGAGCGAATGGGCTGCTGCCGTGTCGTTAATCCCAACGCAACGAGTTATCTCACTGTAATAAAAGGCCAAAAATGAGCAAGAAAAGACATAACGGATATCTGATGGCAGCGTGGGTGCTGAGCATGATTGGCGGCTACGCGCAGGCAGGAGTCTCTCTGGATCGGACCCGCGTCATTATTACGGAGAAAGAGGCCTCGTCGAGTGCCAATCTGTCCAACACCAGCCCGGATATTCCCTTCCTGGCCCAGTCGTGGGTTGAGGATGAAAAAGGCAACAAGATCACGTCGCCGCTGATTGTGTTACCTCCGCTACAGCGGATCAACGGAGGCCAGAAAGGCATCGCACGCGTCACCAAAACCGCCGGGATCGAAAAACTGCCGCAGGACAGAGAGAGTCTGTTTTACCTCAACGTCAGAGAGATCCCGCCGAAGCCCGATAAGCCGAACACGCTGCAACTGGCCATGCAGTCGCGCATCAAGCTGTTTTACCGCCCGGCGGCGGTGATCCCGAAGACCCGGAGTGAGGTCTGGCAGGACCAGGTGGTGTTCCATAAAAACGGCAGCCAGATGACGGTACAGAACCCAACGCCTTACTACGTCACGATCCTTGGGCTGTCCAAAGGGGCCGGACAGAAGATCACCCAATTTCCAGGGATCATGATCGCGCCCAAATCGAGCCAGCAGTTTGCGGTGACGGACGGGAATGTCAGCCAGTTTTCCATGATGTACGTGAACGATTATGGCGGACACCCGGAGCTGAAGTTTCGTTGTGATGGCAACACCTGCAAAGCGCTCCCACCCGCGCAGCAGGGCTAACCAGGAGGAACCTGACAATGCAACATCCTTTATCTACTGTGGCCCTCCTCGCGATGGGCGTGGCGTTTCAGTGCGGGGCGGATGTACTGGCGCAGCCACAACATAACGCTCAGGAACATGTCAGCGAAGATAGCGGCATTGTCCGGTTTCACGGCTCTGTATTTGCTTCCCCCTGCGTACTGATGACACAAGGGCGCATTCAGGACGTCGAGATGGGCGAGATCAGCGCGCAGAATTTTCGCCAGGCGGGCGATCGCAGCGAGCCGGTACGTTTCAAATTGCATTTGAAGGATTGCCTGAAAGGGGCATCGCAGTCGCGAGGGAGTCTGGCTTCCAGAACCACCGGGAATGACTGGCGTGCTTACAGCACCGGAGAGCAGGCGGTGCAACTGACGTTTGTCGGCGAGTCCGACCTTAATAACGGGCAGCTATTACGCACCAGCGGTACGACCCAGGGCGCGGGCGTGCGCCTGCTTGATAAGGACGGGAATGCGCTGGATGTCGGTCAGACCCATGCTCCCTGGTTAGTTAACGCCGGTGACAGTGAACTGAATTTTATGGCGGCGCTGGAATCCACCGGTTTGCATGTAAGCGCGGGCGACTTTAGCAGCCTGGTTCGCCTGAAGATGGAGTACTTGTAATGAAACTGTCAGGTCTGTTCCGCCGCAAATTGCCGGTCTTACTGGCGCTCAGTACGCTCAGTTTGCCGGGCGTAGCGTGGTCCGTGGTGGACGGTGAAATCGAACCGGTGAATGGGACCTACGACTATCTGATTAATATTAATAATCATGACATTACCAACAACCAGGCTGGCGCGATCGTGACCGATGAATTTGACCTCGCCGGGATGTTCAGTGGGCGCGCTTACTGCTCACAGTCGATGAGTAATCAGCCGGTCTATTTCATGGCGCAAGCGACGTTAACGCAGTCCGGCATGACGC
This sequence comes from Citrobacter amalonaticus Y19, assembly GCF_000981805.1. Lineage (NCBI taxonomy): Bacteria > Pseudomonadati > Pseudomonadota > Gammaproteobacteria > Enterobacterales > Enterobacteriaceae > Citrobacter > Citrobacter amalonaticus. The sequence goes on from NZ_CP011132.1 coordinate 4,969,821, forward strand.
CGGGATACCTCAAGCTTAATGACTATATGGACGTTAAAATTGAAATCTATATCGGTGGTAATCTGCGACAGTTTTTAACCGTGCCATTTGATAACGTCTCAAACGAGGTTAATCAGAACTTCTGCAACGTTCCCAGCACCATTTTGCAAGATCAATTCGCTTCCGGTGCGAGGGGGAAAGTGACCTTTATGATCACCAAACCGATTATCAACGGGGTGAACCTGCAAGGCTCTGAAATCGCAAAACTCTTTGGTCGCCTGGGGCCAGGCGCCATGGGGCAAACCCCGCTGTCGCGCATTACCATCGCCTCCGGGGTTATCACCGTACCGGATAAATGCATCGTCAATCAGGGGACGCCGATCGTTGTCGACTTCGGCAACATTCCGGGGAACGGTAACCGGCTGAACGGCACCAATTACAGCCAGAACGTGCCGATTCATGTGAAGTGCGAGGGCGGCAGTTTTGCCCAGGGCGCACTGAATATCAAGTTGGGGATCCAGCAGGCTAATCCGGCGTTTGATGACGGCAAATACCTGAGTACGCAGGGGACAACGGACCGTTCCGAGTTGGGTATTGCGCTGCGTGACCGTCAGGGTAATCCGGTGGCACCCAACACCTTCTATAACGTGCCGGGGTTTGCCAATAACGAAGGCGACTGGAACCTGACTGCCGCACCGGTGGCGAAATACGTCACCTCAGTCATTCCGGAAGGCGAGTTCCATGCATCTGCAACGGTTGTGGCTGAATTCCAGTAGGAGGGAATATGCATCGCATAACAATGATCTTTGCCTGTTTATTGACGACGTTCGCTCCGGCTCCGGTATGGGCGCTGGGGGAGTTGCTTGGCGGCGATCTCAGTTTCACCGGCGTGGTGATGGCCTACCCGTGCAGCATTGCGCCCGAGTCAGAGCGGGTGCCGGTCGATTTCGGGAAAATATCGACAAAGTCATTGTATATCAACGGAAAAACAGTACCCATTCCGTTCACGATCAAATTAGAGGATTGCTCGCCAAACGTCTTTAACACTGTGACGGTGACGTTCAGCGGTATTCCCAACGGCAACCTGGCGGACCGCCTGGCGATCAGCGCGACGTCACCGGGGAATGCGGGCGGTGTCGGGATCGGCCTGCTGGAGGAGGATGACACGCCGGTGAGCCTGAATGTGGCGACCCGACCGACTGCGATCAGCGACACCGTTTTGCGGCTTAACTTCCAGGCGTTTGTGGAAGCCGAGCCGGCGGCCTTAGCAAACGGCACCCTGACCACAGGACCCTTTACCGCCACGGCGAATTACACATTGAACTATCAGTAACGTCATCAACAGGGAATTGAGGCATGGAGTATCAGTGTTTTCTTTACAATAAAGATCTCTATTTTTCGCAAGGAATAAAAACGGTGATTGCCAGTTTGCTCGCGGAGCAGACGGACGTTTTATACTCCTTAACGGATGACTATACGCAGCTTATTAAGCAGTTACAGACTCGCGTTAATGATGACTGCTGCCTGTGGATCCTGTGCGATCTGGACAGCCTGCCGCGTGAACGGATTCGTGCGCTGCAACTTATGAATAATTTCTATCAGCGTGAAAATAAGAATCTGATCATTTTATTAAGCGAGCACAACATGCCGCTGTTTTTCACGCTTTATGCGCTCTTGCCAAACGCCCACTGGTTATTGAAAAGCGAGAATCTCGCCAATACCACCCCTTTTTTTCAGGATTTATTAGATCAACGACGCCAGGGATGCTGCTTTAGCTATTCATTGGTGAATTACACGCGCAGAAGACTGCACCACCGGGACGTGAATTATACGATTTCCGGCAATGAATGGTGGCTGATGGAAGAGATATTCAAAGGAAAATCGTTGTCGCAGATTTCCTGCGAAGTGAATATCGATGTCCGACGCCTGAGCTATATCAAGCGGCACTTAATGAAACGACTGAATATCAGAAACAACATTGCGTTATTTACGGTGTTCAAGGGAATTATGCCGTGACCCCGTGATAAGTCTTTTCGGCAGTGATATACGCCGAACTATCGGTGCAAGTGATTGCACTAATTTAAACCCTAAGTAAGGAAAACAGAGATGAAAAAATTAACTGCGATCGAAGTGGCAAACGTTGTGGGCGGAACCTGTAAAACCTGCGAAACAACGTATCAGAACGTCACCATTGGTGGTGTGACCTCCTGTAAGGAACTGACAACCTGCAAGGATAAGCACGGTACTACCACTTCAATGAAGGATGCAAATGCCAGCAAGTGTGGTGGGATTCCAAACCGCTACTAATAGGCTATAGCCTGGAGGTACCCGCGCCTCCAGGTTTATTTTTTCCGCTGCGAGAAGACTATGGCGACTCCATTTAAACGTATCACCATTATTAGCTATTCACTGTTTCTGGTAGTTATCTCTTCGCTGATAACGGTGCTTTGCTATCACATTTTTGTCTTTAATACCTTTGCCACGGATGATTCACAAACGCAGGCTTTTCGTGAAGTCAGCGCGGCGCAAATTGCGAATAGTCCGATCAAAGACGCACACAGTATTATCGAAGTGATGTCTTACGGTTGCCATTATTGTGCGGCAAACGAAGAGAATCTGGCGGAATTTACCCGCACGCTGCCGCCGGGCAGTTCGTTTACCTCGATTCATATTACCAGTGAAAATAGTGGTCTTGCCGCTTATGCGCCGATTTTTGCCACCCTGGAAGAGATGGGGATTGAAAAGAACGTTCGTGATAGCGCCTATAACGCCGTAATTACGCGCAATGTCGATCTCGCTGATGAGAAGGCGCTGAATGCCTGGCTGGAAAAAAACAATATTGATACGGCTAAATTTAACACCTTGCGCCAGAGTGACGCGGTAAAAAATCGTCTCAGCACAATGGCGGCCATTACCGCACACTATGACATTAACGCGACGCCGATGTTTATTATCAATAAACGCTATGTGGTGGCTCAGGACAGCGAATTTCCTCAATTTGCGCAGCGCATGCTGCAATTGCTGAAAGAGGATAAATAACCCCCGTGGTCAGATTTTTTATTATCTGGAGCGTGTTTAGTTTTAAAAACAGCGCGGGATGGCTGTATGACGCGAAACGTGATTTTTCTCAGGGAAGGCTGCTTCTGCTGCGAAAAATGGTGCGTTACCTGCCGCTGCCTGTGTTGCTGACCGTGGCGAAAGGACTCTGTGCGCTACGGTTGCTGGGGCGTTCATTCCGTCTACGCAATGCCGTGGCAAACGAAAACACTCGCTGCCTGATCGGGCAAACCGGCCGGGTGGACGCGGCCTGGGTCGCCGTGCGTCGCCGCCTGCTGGAAGAAGCCGCGACCTGGGGACAAAACCCGGTGCTGTTACAGCAAGTCCGCGCCTGCGCGGCTGAACTCGATGCCGTTGTCGCGCCACTGCATCAGCAGAACATACCTTACATTCTGGCACCGTTACATACGGTGTCGGACGTACTGGCGGCGATGGTCGGCGCCTGCGTTACGCCAGGCAAAGCCAGCGTGGTGGTCTCTTCCAGCGCTGAACTCTATAACGCGCAGACCCGCGCGCTTGGCGGTATCGACCTTACTTACTGCTCCATCCATCAGCAGAACAAAACGCTGGCTGGCAGCCTGATGGGGCTCATCACCGAGGTCGCCACCGGGCAGCAGAACATGATTATTTTTCCCGATATTTCGCCGGACTACACCTTACAGGCCGAAGGGGCGCTGGCAGCGAAATTGCCGTGTCGTTTATTTGGTCGCAGCGCGAAGTTACACAATGGCGTGGTTCGCCTTTCCGGGGTGATTGCGGCGCAGGTGGTGTTTTATCACCTCAGTTACGACAACGGCCTGCACATCCACATTCATCCGCCGGTGAGCAGTCAGAACGTCACCCACGCGCTGCCTGACATTATTGAATCCACTCTGCGTGAATATCCGCAGGAGTGGCTCCTTTGGCACAGCCATTCTCTCTTCTTTATTAATCATTAATGATAAAAATGACAACCACGATCCCGAATCAGATCTTTCAGGAAGAGACCAACGAATGCGGCCTGGCGTGCGTGGCGATGCTGGCACAGACGCAGGGGCAGCCCGTTTCGCTGGCAACATTGCGCGAGCTGTTTCCGGCTTCCGATCATGGTACTTCGCTGGATACGCTGATGAGCATCCTGGCGCGACTGGGCATTGCGACGACGCCGGTGCTGTTTGAGCACGATGAGCTGAGCAGTCTGCCGCTGCCGGCCATTTTGCACTACGGCGCGAGCCACTATGTCCTGCTGGCCTGGCGCAAAGGCAACCATGTCTGCGTGATGAACCCGGCGATTGGCGAGCAGTGGCTGCCGTTTGCCGCGCTTAAGCAGGAGATCAGCGGCTATGCCCTGATTGTCGAACCTGAGCAGGCGGCTGTCGCCGACCCGGATTTACCGTTGCCGACAACCGCGCAGAGCGCGCCGCGGGCGATGAGTATGCAGGAGACCGCGGCGGTGCCGGGGATCTATCGGCTGATGCTGTTAACCTTCCTCGTCTCGCTAACGCTGTTTCTGATGCCAACGATGGTGAGCAACGCCATCAACCAGGCCTTCTCCAGCGTGGAGAGCAGCAGCTTCCCCTACGGCTGGTTTATCCTGGCGTTTGTCGTCTCTTCACTGATGGCGCTTGGAGTGCGGGTGGTTAGCGAACGCTTTATCAAACGCTTTGTGCTGATCCACAGCGGCGTGGGATTTTCCCGCCTGCTCCGCAACCCGCTGCGCTTTTTCGAAAAACGGGCGCCGGGGGAGATCTTCAGCCGCTTCACGGCCTGGCAGATTGGCCTGCTGCAAAAAATTGAACTGGATAACGGCCTGCGCTCCGACTGGGTGATCTGCGCGATCGCACTGGCGGTCATGTTCTGGATTGCGCCCGTGCTGGCGGCGATCTCCGCCGTCGGCGTCACGGTGATGGGGATCATCAGCATCTGGGCGGTGATCCGCGACCGCTGGTTCACCCAGCAACTGCAGTTGAAAAGCGCCACCCTGAACGATTTTTTCATGGAGACCATTCAGGGCATTTTGACCGTCAAAACCGCCGGACTGGAAGGTCAGCGACAGGGGCAGTTTGCCAACTTCAGCCGCGATCTATTTTCGTGTCTGCAACGCCAGAAGGTCTATCAGCAGGTGAAGGAAGGGTTGTATCAGCTCACCGGGAGTCTGGAGATGGTGGTGTTCATGCTGGTGGTCCTGCCGATGGTGAACAGCAAAATGATCTCACTGGGCGATTTTTTTGCCTATAGCTTCCTGCGGCAAATATTCACCTCCTACGTTACGCGGATTTTCTACAGCATCATTCAGAAATCTCAGTTGAATGTGATAGACACCCGCGCCCATGCGCTGTTTGCGCCGCGAGACGAAGATGCACCCGCACCGCTGGCGGCACAACCTCCCGCCGATACGGTGCCGGACCTGACGTTTGAGTCGCTGTGCTACGGCTACGATCCCGCAAGACCGGTGCTGTCGTCGGTTTCGCTGTCGCTGCGCGCGGGCGAGCAGATTGCCATTGTCGGTGAGTCCGGCGCAGGCAAGAGCACCTTACTGCGGCTGATTGCCGGACTGTTTTCTCCTCAGGCGGGAGGTTGTTATGCCGCCGGGACGACGCTCCCGGCGCAACAACTGGCGCAGTTTGTCTGCCTGCAAAGTCAGGAGGACATTCTGTTTAATGCCTCGGTTCGCGAAAACATTACCCTGTTCGATGCGCATTATCGTGAACGCGACCGTGGGCGGATTGAGGCACTGCTGGAGTCCCTCGCGCTGGGCGAGGTGGTGCGTGGATTACCAGGCGGTATCGACGCCCTGATCCGTGAAAGCCATGCGGCGCTTTCGCTCGGTCAACGTCAGCGGTTATTGCTGGCGCGTGCGCTGTACAGTTCACGTCCGATTTTGTTGCTCGACGAACCGACCGCCAATCTTGACGACGACACGGCAGCCATTGTGATGGAGACGATTCACGCGCATTGCCAGAAAGCTGGTAAGTCACTGATTGTGGTCACTCACAGCGACGCGATTCTGTCGCGGTTCCAGCGGGTTTATCAACTCACTGAAGGCAAACTCAGCCCGCTGGAGGTCAACGTATGACGCTGAAATCCCGTTGGTTGCCGATCGTCTGTGGTCTGGCGCTGGCCGTCGCGATCGGTGGAACGTGGATGACGATGGCCTCGACCTCGCCGCAAGAGAATTTACCGCTGGAGACCATTGGCACTGGCGATATCGAAAAGGTGGTGCTGGTGACGGGGGTTCTGAAACCGGCGGTACAGGTTAACGTCGGCGCGCAGGTCAATGGACAACTGCGCAAACTGTACGTGCGCCAGGGCGAGAAGGTACAAAAAGGGCAACTGCTGGCGGAAATTGACCCCACTTTGCAGGAGTCAGATCTGAACAACACGCGCGCACAGTTGGCCAGCGCCAAAGCGCAAAAGCTGTCGGCGCAGGCGACGCTGTTACGTTATCGCCAGGAGCTGAACCGCCAGAGCATGATGCTGCGCGACGGTTCCGGCGTACGCAGTGAATATGAGCAGGCCAGGGCGCAATACGATGCGCAGGTGCAGCAAATTGACGTGAGCGACGCGCAGATTGTGCAGGCGGAGATGGCGGTAAAAACGGCGCAGGCCAACCTCAGCTATACCCGCATTGTGGCGCCTATCGACGGCGAAGTGCTGGGTATCGTCACCCGGGAAGGGCAGACCATCGTCTCCTCACAAACGGCACCGACCATTCTGGTACTGGCGGATCTCGATACCATGCAGGTGCAAACGCGCATCTCTGAAGCTGACGTGCAAAAAATCCGTCCCGGTCAGCCGCTGCGTTTCTACGTCATCGCCAATCCGGATAAACGCTACACCAGTACGATGGGCTTCGTGCAGCCAGCGCCGCAGGAAGCGCTGGAAGCGCCCGGCGAGGGCGGAATGGGCGGCAATCAACAGGCGATGGCGGTGTACTACACCGGCACCTTTGAAGTGCCTAACGCTGAGCGCGAGCTCAAAACGTCGATGACGGCACAGGTATTTATTCAAATCGCCGAAGCAAAGAACGTCTTGCGCGTGCCGGTCGCCGCGCTCGGGCAGGCGCTGGACACCGAGCGATACACCATCACCACCGTGGAAGAGGGGGAAACGCGCACCCGCACGATCCGCATCGGGATCAACGATCGGCAGTACGCCGAAGTGCTGGAGGGATTGCAGGCCGGCGATCGCGTGGTGCTGGCGCAGGACACGGTGCGAGGGTAGCGGATGGAACCGATTATCGTCTTACGCCAGGTCTGCCGGACATTCAGCGCGGGGAGCGAAACGCTCGCCGTGCTGAGCGATATTTCACTGACCATCCACGGCGGTGAGATGGTGGCGATTGTGGGCGCCTCTGGTTCGGGGAAGTCGACGTTGATGAACATCATTGGCTGTCTGGACAAGCCTTCTTCCGGCGAGGTGTTGATCAATGGAACGCCGGTGCATGATGCCGACAGTTTGCATCTGGCCGATCTGCGCAGCCGCTATCTGGGGTTTATTTTTCAGCGCTATCACCTGATGCCGTATCTGACGGCGGAAGAGAACATCGCCATTCCCGCGCTGTACACCGCGATGTCAGAAACCGAACGCAACGCGCGCACCCAGCGGCTTGCGTGCCAGCTCGGCCTGGAAAACCGGCTCCAGCATCGTCCCGCCCAACTTTCGGGTGGGCAACAGCAGCGCGTGAGTATCTGCCGGGCGCTGATCAACGGTGCGCATATCATTCTGGCGGATGAACCCACCGGCGCGCTCGACAGCGTCAGCGGCAAGGCGCTGATGGACGTGCTGCATCAGTTACATGCGGCGGGACACACGGTTATCATCGTCACCCACGATCGCGACGTCGCCCGACAGGCGCAGCGAATTATTGAGATCAGCGACGGGCGGATGATTAGCGATGTTCAGCACGTCGCCGCCCGCCCCCCGATTGCGCTGCCGGAGCAGGATAACGGACGCGCCTCGCTGGGACGCCGCCTTCGTGAGTCGGTCCGCATGGCCTGGCGTTCGCTGCTCGGGCACCGGATGCGCGCGTTTCTGTCCATGCTGGGGATCATCATCGGCATCGCGTCGGTGGTGTCATCGATGGCGGTAGGCGAAGGCGCACGACAGGCGATCATGAGTGAAATAGGCAAGCTGGGAAGCACCACGCTGGAGATCCATCCCGGAACGGGGTGGGGCAGTAAGCGCCCGGATATGGAGCGCGCGCTGTCGATGGATGATGTGCGCAGCTTACAGGCGCTGCCGTGGATCATGGGCGTCTCGCCGGTGGTCAGCAGCACAACGCTCGCGGTACGCAAGGGACTTGACTCCTCCATGATGCTCTCCGGCGTTTCTCAGGATTTTTTCGCTCTGCAAGGACTGCGTTTTGTGCAGGGAAATGGCTTCACCGCGCGCGACGTCGCGGAAGGCGAACCGGTGTTGATCCTTGATGAAACCGGGCGCGATACGCTGTTTCCCGGTGGTGAAAACCCGCTTGATGAGATAGTCCAGATTGGCGGCGCGCCGTGGCGGGTAATCGGCGTGGCGACACGACCCGGCCCGAAGGTGGTGGGGGGATTTATGACCGCCTGGGTTCCGCATACGTCATTACAGCAGCGGCTCACCGGCGAAAAACCACTGGAATCGTTGATTCTGCGTTTTCAACCGCCGCTGGAGCCGCATGAGGCGGCACAACGAGCGGAGCGTCATCTGCTGCGGGAACATGGCCAGAAAGATTTCTTTATCCAGACCGACGATCAACTGGCGAACGCACTGCAAAAAACCTCTGACTCTCTGTCGCTGTTGATCACCGCCATTGCGGCGATCTCCTTGCTGGTGGGGGGCGTCGGGGTGATGAACATCATGCTGGTGTCGGTGACTGAGCGGACCCATGAAATTGGTATCCGCTTATCGGTTGGCGCGCGCCCTTCGGACATCATGAACCAGTTTCTGATTGAGGCGGTGATGATCTGCGCCCTCGGCGGCCTGCTGGGGGTTTTTGGATCGTGGGTGGCAGGGCATCTTTTCGCTTTTGCGACCGATGCGTTCTCGATGGTGTTCACCGTGTTCCCGGTGTTGATGGCCTGTGGGTTTTCCGCCCTGATTGGTCTGACGTTTGGCTATTTTCCGGCGCGCAGAGCGGCTCGCCTCAATCCAACCGAGGCGCTGGCTCGCGAATGAAAAGACTCCTTTTGTTACCCGCATTTTTGTTGCTGGCAGGTTGTAGTTCGCTGACCCGCAGCGACTACCAGCGTCCGCTGCTGTCATTGCCCACCCAGTGGCAACCCGCTACCGACATGGTGTCGGAATACGGCTGGCAGCGTTTTGGCGATCCCCGGCTATCGCGGGTGATTGAACAGGTGCTGGAGAGCAATAACGACCTGGCTGCGGCGGCCATCACCGTGCAGCAGGCGCGCGTTGCTGCGGGGTTAACCGACACCAATATGACCCCCGACGTGTCGGTCAGCGGTTCCGCCAGCAACAGCAAAAACGTGCGCCGCGGGGCATCGTCACAGGAAAGCTACAGCAGCGGCATGACCATCTCCTGGGAACTGGACCTGTGGGGAAAACTGGCGCGAACCCGTGAACAAAGCGAATGGGAAGCGGTGGCGAGCGAGCAGGATTACCATGCGACGGTGCTCACCACGATGGGTACCACCGCCCAGCTTTACTGGCTTATCGCGCTGTATAACCAGCAGATTCGCAATCAGCGTGACGGTCTGGCTATCTCGCAACAGACCGTGCAGCAGGAGCTGTCATGGTTTAACGCCGGGAAGGTCGGTCAGCTCGATGTGTTGCAGTCGCAGCAGGCCCTGCTGGAACGAGAGAATCAGTTGCGAACGCTGGTTCAGCAGCGTCAGAACACGCGCAATGCGCTGGCGCTGTTGCTCAACAGACCGGCGGAACAGCATACCGATGAAGCGCCCGCGCTGGATGCCAGGCAGCAGGTGCCGATCGTGCAAAAAACACCGCTGCGGGTCATCGCGCAGCGGCCTGACATTCAGGCGGCGGAGTCACGCCTGCGTGCGGCGCTTGCGGGTTACGACGCCTCGCGACTGCAGTTTTATCCCGCACTTTCTCTTGATGCCTCGCTGAATGCGGGCAGCCAAGTCTTCAGTCAATGGTTCAGCGACCCGATCCGCTCGATTGGCGGCGCGCTGACGCTGCCGTTTATCCAGTGGAATACCCAACAGCTCACCGTGAAGCAGGCGGATCTCGCGGTAAAACAGGCGGCAATAACCTTTCGCTCGACGGCCTATGCGGCGCTCGCCGAAGTGGATGAGGCGATGGAGAACCGCCTGAGCGCCGATGAACAACGCGCGCGACTTCACCAGTCGCTGGCCCTCAGCCAGCGGCGTTTAACCCTGACGGAAAGCCGCTACCGCGCGGGCGCCGTGGATTTTCAGACGTTGTTGAACGCGCAGGACGATCTGTTGACGTTAGAGAACGCCCTCGCACAAACCCAATACGACTACCTCTACGCCACGCTGCAGCTCTGGCTGGCGCAAGGGGGTGGCGAAACGCAATACAGGATAATGAAACATGAAGCTGAATAATGAATTTAAGCGGGTCGTCGTTACCGGGTATGGCGCCGTGACCCCACTTGGCGCGACGGCGGATGAGAGCTGGCAGGCGATGATGGATAACCGTCTGGGCTATCGCTATGTCGATAAAACGGCGCTGAATATCAAAACCCATTTTCTCGGGCTGGTGGATAACGAACCGAGCCTGGCGGGTATTCCTGCGGTTATTCGGCGTCGGCTACCGCGCTTTGCCCGGCTGACCGTCGGCGCGGCGCGTCAGGCGATGACGATGGCTTTTGGCGTCAGGCCGCCGCAGGAGTATTACAGCACGCTCGACTGCGGCGTGATCATGGGAACCGGCTGGGCAGGGCTGGACGAAAGCTACGATGCGCAAAGTGAATTTGCGACCACGGGCGTTGCTTCACCGTTTAACTGTTTTTACTCGATGCCCAGCGTCACTACCGCTGCCTGTAGTCAGTTCTGGGGGCTCAATGGTTATCAGAACACGGTCATTGCCGCCTGCGCGACGGGGACGATCGCCATTGGCGATGCTTACGAGGTGATCCGCAGCGGCAGGGCGAAGATGATGCTGGCCGGTGCCGGGGAGTCTCTCACCAGCCATTGCGCAGTGTGGAACATCGACGTGCTGGGCGCACTGAGCAAGGAAGCGTCGGATCCCCGGCGCGCCAGCTGCCCGTTCAGCGCGCATCGTAGCGGCTTTGTGCTGTCGGAAGGGGCAGCGGTGCTGTGTCTGGAAGAGCGCGAAGGGGCGCTGGCGCGTGGCGCGACGATTCTCGGCGAGATTACGGGCTACGCCAACTTCTCTGACGCCTGGGATTTCACCTCGCCAGCGGAAGACTGTCTTGCTCGCGTACAAACCATCACCCATGCGCTGCAACAGGCGGAGCTGAAGCCGGATCAACTCGACTACATCAACGCCCACGGCACCTCGACGCCGCTGAACGATGTCAATGAAACCCAGTCGCTAAAAATGGCGCTGGGTGATGCCGTATGGTCCATTCCGGTTTCCAGCACGAAATCGTATTCCGGACACTTAATTTCCGCAGCGGGCACTTTCGAGAGCATTGTCTGCCTGCAGACTATTGCCAATGGCATCATCCCTGCGACGGCCAATTTCCAGCAGGCGGATGAATGCTGCGATCTCGATTATGTGGTTGAGGGTCATCGTGCAGGCAATATCCGCCGCACGCTGAACCTGAGCTTCGGTTTTGGTGGCGCGAATGCGGCGTTGATTCTGGAGAAGCACGAATGATGCCACTTCATTATGGTCAACAGGATGCCCGGCGCTGGGCCGCGTTTTCGGGTGACTACAATCCGGTGCATTTTGACGAGGCGTGGGTGAGAGCGCGAGGGGGAAGTGGGCTTAGCGTGCATGGTATGCGCGCCTTGCTGGACGTAAAGCGGTTTATCAGCCCACCGGCCGACGACGCCCCGTATCTGAAATGTACTGTACGTTTACGCCGACCGCTGTGGCGGGATACCGCCTATCGCCTGACGCGTGATGTGAATAAACGTGTTGCGGCATCGGTGCGCGAGTTTTCTGCCGAAGAGGCCTGCCTTTCCTGCCAGCTCACACCAGAGAACCACCTGCCGTTAGTCGATGGCGAAAGCCAGCGGGTGCTGGATACCTCGGCGCTGGCCGCGCTGCATCAGACATTCATGCCGCTGCTTCCCGACGCTCAGCAGTGGCATTTTCTCGATGCCTTGCTGTTTCGTCATCTTCTTCAGGATCCCGCGCTGTTACGCCAGCAGGCCATTGCCGCCATTCTGCCGACGTGTCAGACGATGGATGCGCTGTTTTCTCACTTTCCCGTCGTACAGACCCATCAGGAAGTCATTTTCGACAGCCATCTGCTGGCCCCCTGGCAAGCAGAGTCGCTGCCGGAAAACCTTGAGATCGACACGTTGCCCGCCCTGGTGGTTGGCGACCTTGCGAGTGGCGCGGTGGTGGTGCGAATCGCCGCGCGAACCTGTTATCAACATCACTACATTAGCAATGCCGTGACGCTTAAAGTCGGCGCGCTGACAAAAGGAAAATCGAATGAGCCAGCATGAAATGATCTACGACAAAATCAGTGAAATGATCTGCGACGCAAAAGACCTGTCGCCGGAGGCGCTGACGCCCGAGACGACGCTGCCGGAACTGGAACTGGACAGTCTCGACTACGTTGAGCTGATGGTGCTGGCGAAGCGTGAATTTAACGTCACGCTTAATCCCGAAATGTTTATGAAAAATCCAACCATGACGCTTCGCGAACTCAGCCAGCGCATTGCGCAGGAAATGGCAGGTTGATATGGCAAAGAAATGGATGCTCATCACTGGCGGTAGTCGGGGAATCGGTCAGGCGCTGGTGAGCCACCTGTTGCCCGAATGGAACATTGTCTTTACCGGCCGTAACGAGGCGGGTATCGCCCGCACGCTGGACATCGCGAAAAGCCAGAGTACATCGACCTGGGTGAAAGGATGTCGCTGCGACGGCGGCGACGAAGCCAGCGTTGCGCAGTTAGCCACGTCGCTGCTTGAAGCGTATGGCGCGCCCGCCGCCATCATCCATAACGCTGGCATGACGAATGATGCGCTGCACATCCACCAGAAAGCGAGCGACTGGCAGGAGGTGCTGGGAAATAATCTGGTCGCGGTGGTCAACTGGAATCGTATCCTGCTGCCCGCCATGATGACCCAGGGCAGTGGATCAATCGTGTTTATGTCGTCTGTGACGGCCATTAAAGGCAACAGCGGGCAGACGGCCTATGCAGCCAGCAAGGCGGCGATGATTGGCCTGACGCATTCGCTGGCGCGTGAAGTGGGGCGCTTTGGCATTCGGGTTAACTGTCTGGCGCCGGGATTGATTGAAGGCGAAATGGTTCAGGCCATTCCGGAAGCCCGATTGAAAGCGATGCGGCAGAATATTCCGCTGCGCCGTCTCGGGCGCACGCAGGATGTCGCCCGCGCGGTCGCGTTTCTGGCCGGGGAAGGGAGTAGCTATCTCACCGGTCAGACACTGGTGCTGGATGGCGGTTTGTCTACCTGAGAAAGGGAAACCGCGAGAACGATGTCTCGCGGTTCAGGGCAGGCTGAGTTGATTTATTCTCTGAACCAGGGCGCGTCGCTCTTTGACGGACTCCTGAAAGATCTGCAACAAAGCCCCACTATTTTGCTGCACAATGCCCGCCAGTTCGGGGGCGATTTCTGCGGTTTCCCCAACGCGCGCTTTAAATTCTGACGACAGCGTGACGCCCTGTAACAACGACGCCAGCCAGATACTGGCTTTCAGAATCCTCACCTCCGGAGGATGCGCGGCTTTTGCCATCACCGTCTTTTGGATTTGACACCAGCGGGCAATATCCCGAATGGCTTCAATAGGATCGAGTTCATCCCAGACCGCATTTTCTTCCCCGGTATGTGCCGGTGCGGCACACAGCGCCAGAGACGTCAGGTTGTGCAACAAGCCACCTATTTCAATTTTCAGGCACTGGACTGGGGGAATCCCCATTTCTCTTGCCAGGAAACCAGATATACGGCCGACGACCAGGGAGTGCTGGACGCCGTTCTGGCTGAACCCATCAATAATAAACGCCAGCATGGTGGCGATATCGCGAAAGTTATGCAAAGAGATGGCGTCGTTATGGATGCGGGGAATGTCCTCGATGTAATCATCGAATTCTGTGGATTTAATTTTTAACCAGAAGTGTTCGCAGATTGCTATTTTTCTGAATGCGTTAATAAATTCGGGGTTATACAGGATGTGTTCGCCGCCCACAATGATATTAATAATCTCATCTTTTGCCGATATTATATCGCTGGCGCGGTAATGGGCGATTAAAACATCCAGACGATCCGCCAGATAAACGACATGACTCTCCTTGGGCACTTTTTCACCGTTAACGTGGTCGCCTTTCCCGTCATCCCAACGGGTGTGGTGATAGCGAACAATGGGACTTAACGGGGTCAGCAAAGGGACGCTGGCCAGTAATTCAGCGCCGACTGCCGCGTGGTTATTGAGTTCATTGTCGTAATAGCTCAGGGGCTGAAGGCGTGACTCTTCGTTCAACCCTCCAATATCATGAAGCAGGGCCGCCAGCAGGGTTTTCCTGCACTGTGCAGGCGTGAACCGGGATTCCCGGGCCAGGTGCCAGGCGATAAATGCCGTTCTGACATGATGCAGGTTAAGCCTGGGGTTAATCATGTCTATTATTTTTGAGATGCAAGCCAGTGATTCTATTAATTTTATATTCATATAATGAGAAACTTAACTTTCGCTGTGCTTCGTGAAAGAAAACCACGCAGATTAATCTCGTTTGCAACCATATTGCGGGAAGGCGTGGTTACCAAATAGTATGACATTTTTATTGAGTTTTTTTAGAAAAATTATTTTATCGTTCGGGCCTTTGCCAAATAACAAATTATTAGCAATCTCATCATCAACATTGTCAGTATTATCATGTATAGTTTTAACACTCATTATCTTATACAGATGCGCATTGGCATTGTACGTTTCATATTTCATTTTGAGCGTCCGCGATATTAAATACTTTTTTTCGTTATGTGTGAGAAGACCATCAATATTGATAAGAAGTTGTTCGTCCGTCATGTGTGCAAAAATTAACCCTTCGGCCCGAATGCTGTCGCCGTTGATACTCTGAATGACAGAAAACTGTGACTCGCAAGAGAAAACCGGAGACCGGGTTAAACAGTAAACGGTGCCGATCAATAAGAGACCGACACAGCTCAAAAGCAAGATGGCTTGTTTAGGCATTATTTTTTTCTCTGTAATAAAAACTCATGCAACTGTCTTTATCACATTTGATCAGGAGCAATTGCACAGTATCGCCCAGGGCACCTTTTACCTGCTGCCTGTAAATGTACAACTCCTTTTGCTGTGAACAATCGAACGGTTGCGGGACAAAATCAAAACTTTTTGTCACTTCTTGCAACGAGAGTGAGGGAGGCATAAAAATGACGCACTGGCCCTTAATGACTTTTTGTATATCGGTGTCGGCTCTGAATGACTCGGGATTTATTATGAGAAGGAGAAAGGCGATCGCCAGGGCGATAATACGGGTAAACCGCTTAAGACAGGTTTTTTGCGGTTCAACGGGTTGTGTCTCCGGCTCCTTTTCTTCGAGGAAGGGGGTTCGATACTCACGATCGTTATTGATAATGGCATCTTCCGCTATTTTGAAACCAATACGGGGAACCGTGACAATGATTTCTTTTGCGACACCCAGATCGCTCAGGTTTCTGCGTAATGTTGAGATATATTGATTTAGATTACTATTTGACGCTCTGGCACCATATTTATCAAAAACGGCCTGAAAGATTTCATTTCTCGAAAGGATATCGCCGTGGTGATTGAGCAATTCTGCCAGCAGGCGCGTAGAGGTTTGGGATAATTCAACGCAATCCCCAGTCAACAGGTTAACGAGAGACGCATCCTCCGTGTCAAAAGTGATAAATCCCTCAATGTCGAACCTCATGCTCATCTCCACCCTAAACCTTGCTTTTTTCTAACATGCAGTTTTATTTTAATAAAACAGCATAAATGTTAGATAAAAATTCTGAATTTGCATTCATCTTAAGCTAATGTTGCTGGTTGACACAGGAGAACACATACTGCTAACACCTTCAAAATCCAGGAGTCTGCAATGAAACTCTCGCTGTGTTCATATAACCCGGGTGCAGCACATCCAGGCTACAACGTATCTCATGACAATCTGCAGATGTTAGCGGCGGAAATGGGAATAAGTGACCTGGCGATGATCAGGGGGCCGGAACAATTTTTTATTCTCAATCTATTAAAAGATCACAGTACTCAAGGCCTGTCGACCAGGGAGCTTGCCGATCTGTGTGGCGTCTCAATTTATAAAGTCAGACACTTACTTCTTCCGCTGGAGAAATATGGTCAAGTTATAAGAGATAAAATGCAAAAACACCATCAGTGGTTTTTGTCAAAGGATTCCGCAGATATTGATTGGCATTCTAACAAGCGGTATTTTCATTTGCAACAATGACCAGGAAGTCAATTAGATAACTCTGATGGCAGGAAAAATCCTGATTATTATCTCGCAGAATGTTAGGAAAAATCCCAATAAAATTTTAATATTCTCACGCTAGCACTATTGCCTTTTGTCCATTTTGTTTATGTATTGTACATACCACGCGTGCGGTCCGTATTTTACCGGTAAAGACAAGAGTAACGCTTAACTTTTTTTAACGGTGTATTACATTTTTTGAATGGCTTGCTTGTCAGATACCCGTGAAACAGAGTGTCAACGGGCAGTCACTTTTAATCCCAAATACGGTGACATCGCAATAATAAACAGGGGGGGAACAGTATTGAGACAATTTTTACTCACGCGAATACACCTTCCAGAAGGAAGTTATCACTGCTGTTGAGTCCTTTATGCCGTAAGGGTTAGCGTTGAGGTCTGGTGATGAGCATCAACGCGGCGAGTCAGAGACTTATAATATGACGATTCCAGACCACAATAAAAAGGCACTGTTGAATACAGTAAAGAGAATTACGGTGAGGAAGGCGTATTTTATCTCTTGGTCTGGCAGACGGCAGATTATCGAACGGAGTGCGATGGAGAGTCCGTTTCGCCAAAAGCAAAAAACCAGCCCATAGGCTGGTTTTTCTAAATAATGGTGCCCGGACTCGGAATCGAACCAAGGACACGGGGATTTTCAATCCCTGTGACAAAATGTTAAATTCCATAGAAGAATGATCGGTATTTGTTGAATCGCATCCTGATTAATTTTCAGGTGCTAAAATGCATTTACAATCAATCGATTATCCAACGTTGGGTGTTAAGCCTCGTATTATACCTGTTGTTTCCACTAAGGGTGGCGAGGGTAAGTCTACTCAGTCAGCTAATCTTGCAGGATTTCTGGCCGATGCAGGTATCAAAACACTTCTGATTGATGGCGACCATGCTCAGCCAACGGCCAGCAGTATATTCCCGCTTGAATATGAAGCCCCTGGTGGTTTGTACGAACTGTTGATGCAGACAGTTGATCTCTCAAATCCCGATAATCTGATCTCCCGTACGTCGATCAATAATCTGGACATTATCGTTTCCAACGATCCTCGTAATTTTCTCCCAACTGCAATGCTGAATGCGCCTGATGGGCGAGTTCGCCTCCGAAATGCTCTTTCACATCCCCTTTTTAATTCATATGGCGTGATTATTGTCGATTCACAAGGCTCACGGTCAGTGATGTCTGAGTTAATTATCCTGGCCTCCACCGGAACCATGGTGGGTATTGCCAAACCGATTCTTCCTGATGTCAGGGAGTTCATGCGCGGAACAGTCGCGCTGATGGAAGAATTGCTGCCTTATTGTGCGTTTGGCATTCAGCTTCCAGTCACAAAATTGCTCATCAACTGTATGGAATACGACAATCTGTCTGTTGAGACCCTCGCTGAAGTCAAAGCGATCGTTGAAGATAAACGCTACAGCGCCCATGCAGACAAAATTCATATCGACCTGCTGGAGACATGTATCTATGACCTGACTGTCTATGTCCTTGGGCATGTTAAGGGCGTACCGGTACATCGTCTTGAAAAAAATACCCGGCGTAAAAGCGACTCAGCGTTTACGTCAATGTATCAATTGGCTTGTGAACTTTTCCCAGAGTGGAAAACGAATTTTGATGCGTTAGCTAATGCGGGGGGCGAGGAATGACCTCTAATAACCGCAGAAATGTTTCGGGGCTGTTTTCTCAGGATGCTGAGCAGAGCGTCATTGGTGGCCTGATGCTGGATAACGACTGCTGGGATGAAGTGGCGCTCCGTCTCGATTCCGATGATTTTTATTTCAAGGTTCACCAGGTCATCTTTCATGAAATGACGCGTCTGGTTGCAGCAGGGCGTCCGATTGACCTGATCACACTTGCTGAGAGCATTGAAAACCGTGGTAAGGATGCGCTTGAGCAACTTGGCGGATTCGCCTATCTGGCCGAACTTTCAAAAAATACTCCGAGTGCGGCCAATATCGTCGCTTACTGTGACATTGTTGCCAGGTACAGCCAGGGGCGACAGTTGGTCGCCATTGGTGCTGAGATAACCGAAACTGTTAAGGCATCCGGTGCTGATATCGGGGCGGTGATGGAAACCGCAGAGCAAAAAATTACCCGGCTGGCAGAACGTTCAGAACCACAGCAGGCCGTGACGCTGCTTGACGGCATGGAAAAACTCCTTACAGAGCTGGAACGTCGTTGCAATGTGCCTGATGGTATTACTGGTACGCCTACGGGATTTGAAGATTTTGATGCCATGACCAGCGGGCTGCAGGCAGCTGACCTGATACTTATAGCAGCAAGGCCTTCAATGGGGAAAACTGCCTTTCTGATCAGCCTGATTTTGAATTCACTTCTGAAAAAAGCCGATACACATGCGCAGTTTTACAGCCTTGAGCAGCCCACCGAGCAGATCCTCATGCGTATGGTCGCTTCACTTGGCAGTGTAGATCTAACACATTTAAAAAATGGCCAGATGGATGATGAGGAATGGGCGCGCGTTTCAAACGCGTCTTCACTATTGATGGGTGACCTTAAAGACCGCCTCATCATAGATGACACAGGCTCATTGACCCCCGCCATGCTCAGAATTCGCGCCCGTCGTAACGCCCGCCGTTATGGTCACCCTTCAGTCATCGGTCTTGATTACCTGCAACTGATGCGTTGTCCGGATCAGGAGAACCGCACACAGGAAATTGCTGAAATCTCGCGGTCACTCAAAGCGCTGGCGAAAGAAATGGGTTGTCCGGTTGTTGCCCTTTCGCAGTTGAATCGTCAACTAGAGAGTCGTGCTGATAAACGGCCGAACAATGGCGATCTTCGTGATTCCGGTGCACTGGAACAGGATGCTGATGTTATTGTCTTTATCTATCGTGATGAGGTCTATCACGAAAACACTGAAGACAAGGGGGTTGCTGAAATTATTGTCAGCAAACAGCGTCAGGGACCGATTGGTACGATCCGACTGCAATACGAAGGCCGTTATACGCGTTTTTCTGCTAACCCTGGTCATACCGGGAGGTTTGCATGAGCAACGTCCGTAGTCTTAACCTTGGCGACGCCATGTTGCAGCGTGGAAAATCACCGGCTCAGGCTGCTGATAATAATACTCCCACCGTTACCCAGCCAGTAAATGAAATGGCAATGGTTCTTACCCTTGACCAGCTTCGCCCGAATCCGGATAACCCGCGCAAAGGACGCAATCCTCGTTTTGAGGAAATTAAAGCTTCCGTCCGTGCACGAGGATTGGATTCGATTCCAAAAGTGACCCGTGATCCGGATGGTGATGATGTTTATATCTTTAGTGACGGGGGAAATACCCGGTATCAGATACTCTGCGATCTCTGGCAAGAGACTGGTGATGAACGTTTTTATCGCGTTCACACGATCTTCAAACCCTGGCCTGGACGTCTAAAATGTCTGGTTGGTCACCTGGCTGAGAATGAGGTCAGGGGAGATCTTACCTATATAGAAAAGGCATTCGGTGTTCATAAAGCGCGGGTAATTTATGAAGAGCAACTGGGCCGGAGTGTTACCTTACGAGAACTTTCGGATCTGTTGGGTAAGGAAGGTTATCCTATTGATAACTCCAGCGTAAGCCGGATGGAAGATACGCTTAATTACCTTTATCCACATATGCCCCAGTTGCTTGAGAGTGGCAT
Source organism: Citrobacter amalonaticus Y19 (assembly GCF_000981805.1). Lineage (NCBI taxonomy): Bacteria > Pseudomonadati > Pseudomonadota > Gammaproteobacteria > Enterobacterales > Enterobacteriaceae > Citrobacter > Citrobacter amalonaticus. The sequence goes on from NZ_CP011132.1 coordinate 4,990,043, forward strand.
GAGCCGTGGTCAGGCAACACCACTCCTGAGCCTTCGTTCTTCAGCTATGAAGGTCTGGAAATCTTTCAGCGGTGACGTAAACCCAGAATGTTCTCTTGATGATGTGTTTGGTGCAGTTTGCCGGTGTTTTGATGAACCTGAAAGCTATGCCCTTGATATTTTCAGGGATGAGTTTATCGGTCAACTGGTTAAGGCTCTTCCCCATCCAAGCCTGAATTATGACCGCTGGTTAATTGAACTTGATCCTCGTGAACAAAAACGCAGGGAACAGTTTGGCGAGCCGCCTCCACTGCCAGCACCTACACCTGCGTCTGAACAGTCAGGTGGTCGGGAACGCACATCACCACCAATTACGACTCTGCCAGCAGATACTTCATCCCAGCCCCCTGTTACTGGTCTGCGTAGCGGTACGCTGACTACTCCAGGGCGTCCGGAAGCTGTACCAGAACTTCAGGACAATACTGCACTTCCCGGCGGTATGTCTGTTGGAAGTGAGCCGCGTCGTGAAGTTCAGAATGACCTGTTTGGCGGAAATCCTGTGATTACCGGTCAGACAGAGAATCCTGATAACGATGGAGAGTGGCAATTTAAGTCAGATGTTAATGCCAACTCGCTCGTTTCTGCTTTTGGCGAACAGGATGAAACTTCCACACCTTCAGTTAGCTCAGTGGCCTTCGCCGCAACCGGGTTGGAACCGGTCAATGATATCTGGCACATCTCCGCTTTACAGGACGACATCGAGCACCTGCAGGATATGGCTTATCGGCTTACTTTCGAAATTGCCGAAGCGATGGGCTGCGCGGACTGTGTTCGGGAGGATAAAGACCATCATTCAGCTGGTTTCTCCATTTCAGAGAACGCCAGTGAGTTTACTCTTTTCCTCGCCGGGCTATCAGGTTCACTGCCTAACAAACAGTTCAATATGTTCATGTTCTGCCTGAATTTTTTTGGCTCTCAGGAACCTGCAGATACTGCCGTTTTCGATGATGTCACTGTTGTAAAAACAATGCGCCTTATCCGCGTTATACGGCGTCTGCGTGAGCTGCAGCGTCTGGTTGTGAAGGGAGGGGAAAATGTCTGAGGACCTGAATGATGAAATGGCTCAGGCCAGTACCGCTATTTTCACCCAGCGCGGCATCGATGCTGTCAGGGCAAAAGTGCACTCGTTACGCCCGTCAAAAGAAATCTGTGAGTGCTGCGGCGCGGACATTCCCGCTGCCCGTCAGCTGGCAGTGCCGGGCGTAGAGTTGTGTGCCGCTTGTCAGGATGTGAAGGAGAAGCAGGATGTTCACCGTGCTGCCGGCTGCAGGGGGCTACACCATGTCTGAAAATACAAAAGTGATTGCACGTATCCGGCGACTGATGGCGCTGGGTACCCGGAACAGTAATCCACACGAGGCGGCCCGTGCAGTGGCTCTGGCTCAACGGCTGATGCAGCGTCATGGCCTGACCCCTGACATGCTTTCTCTTCATGATATCCAGGAATCCGTCTGTCAGAACCTGACCAGTAATGCTGAAAAAGTGCCAGCCTGGCTAAGTTCACTCGCAACAGTGGTATGCATGGCCACGGGCTGCCGTTGCTGGTTTGGCTGGCATATTCACACTAGTTGCAGTGGTGTAAAAAGCGTCCGCCGATCTCTGCACTTTTATGGTTTCAGCGGGAGAGCCGAAGTTGCGCTCTATATCTATACCGTTTTACAGCGGCAACTTCGTGCAGACACTGACGGTCAGATTGCCGGATACCGGAAGCGCCGTATTCTTAAGAACACGCTTCGTCGCAGAGCCGATCAGTTTCGTGAAGGGTGGGTATCTGGCGTCTGGCAGGTACTGCAGTCATTTGCGCCTTCAGAATGTGAGAATTCCATGCTTCAGCGCTGGCTTGCCCAGCGTCACACCGGCGACACCTTGGGGACTGTAAACGTCAGGGCGGCCGGTAAATGCCGTGGCGACAGAGCAGCACGCGTAGCGGGCTGGCTCGCGGGGCGGGATACTGAAGTTCATCAAGGCCTGACTGGTGCGAAGGCTCAACAGCAGATTACGGCGGGAGGCTGTACACATGAGTAACATTATTTTATGGAGTGCCTGCCTGTCGGGCTGGCTTTTTGATGTTCTGCTTGTTGCCGATCAGATGATATCAGGAGGGGCCCTATGAGCCAGCACAACCTTTCACAGGCCACCACGGCCATCCTTTCATCACTGCTGATGGATGTTAAAAACGGCAATATCCGCCGCTGTGAGTCGCTGGGAATGTCACTCGAGGAGATACGCGCACTGAGTCAGCTGAGCCTTGATGAGCTGCATTATTTGAGCCAGTCACACGTTTCTGTGCTTGATGTTAGCCTGAATCACGAAAATTTTTGGCTGATGCTCAACCAGGCACGTAATGAGCAGAAACGAATGCTGATGATAGACCGGGCGCTTGAGCTTGGCGGTTCAATGGAACTGATTGATAAATACTTCGGCCTGTCTCCATCAGAGGTTAGCGCACGGCGTCGTCTGATGGGGATAGAGTCTCGCCAGGGCCGCACACAGTCTCTGACGGAGCCACAGGATTCGGCACTATGGATCGAGTGGAAGGCTGCCGGGCTATCATCCCCGGACTCTCATCAGGCTCTGGAAGCGATGATGCTTGCCGCTGAGCAGCATGGCCTGTCACTGACCGCAGTCTGGAGCAGGGTCTGCCAGTGGTGCCGGGAGACAACTCCATCCCGCAAGAGTGAATCACAACAGCGCAAGGAAGCATGATGCAGATGACCGACTTTTCTTCACGTCAGTACGTTTCCCCCTCGGTTCGTCGCAGGGCGCAACGGCTGTTCAGCGCAGTGTGCTGCGGTGAGAAGGTGTTCCGTCGGTTGACGATGAACGGCTATCTCAAGATAGATGTTGGGCCGTTCTGGCGCATCCTCAGTAAGGATGGAGGTAAACACTGGTGGCTGATGGATCATGAGACCTATAACCGTGAAATACGGCGGTAACGGAATGCCGCTGCTGACCGTACAGTGCCGGGTTTATCCCGGCATTGTGCTGTCTCAGGTTGAAGAGGAGAGCAGAAAATGACCATTCCGGCAGACAGCATAGTTGCTCATACACTGTCCAGGATGCAGCGTAGTCTCGAACGGCGTACAGACACTGGTGATGTCGGTCAGGAGCGCAGCGGGCTTCTTTTTATGGGAAATGTACATGATGCGTTTCCCCGACAGCTGTTTCTGGATACCCGTCTTTCGCCACTGGATAAAACCGCCTGGGTGATGATCCGGTTGTATGCACAGCAGAATGAAGGTGCTGTTTTCCCGACTTATGATGAGCTCCAGGTTCAACTGGCGTCGGCACATTCAGAGAAGGCCTCCAGAGATACGGTCAGCCGCGTTCTGCTGATGCTGCGTCTTACAGGCTGGCTCAGCCTGTGTAAGCGTGTTCGCGACGACCATGGTCGTGTGCGAGGCAATATCTATGCACAGCATGATGAGCCGCTGGGCTACCGTGATGCTGAGACTTTTGATCCGGGCTGGCTGACCCTTGTTGAAGAGAGTTGCCTGAGCAGGAATAAAGCCGTCCGTATGACGGCGCTGGCTGTAGTCAATGACATCCTTCATGATCCGGGAATGCGCCACCGTCACAGCCGCCTGGCCATTATTGAGAGCCGACTAAGTGCACCTGCCACACCAGAACAAATGGCTCGTCAGCGACAGGCTGTGCAATCGAGTCCGAAATCAGGACTCAGTAAAAAACGCATAAAAAACAGCCCGAATTCACTGAGTCCGGAAAACGGACTCAGTTCCCTTAAACCTGATAATTCACAGAGTCCGGAAAATGGACTCAGTAAAAAATCAAGGAGTTACGCCGGAGTCCGAAATTCGGACTGTAACGTACGTTCTTTCACACACAGTGTGAATAAAAAAACGTACGTACCGTGTGGTGAGCAATTCCTGCCAGATGATTTTCTGAACGCTCTGAACAGTGAAGACAGGCAGATGCTGAGTACGCAGATGGCTTCGCTTCCGGAGACAATGGCAAAAGCCCTTGCTGACATGCTGCGTGAACAACAGGCCCTTGGAAGGCTCAACAATCCGGTGGGCTGGATGTTCTCTATGCTTCGCAGGGCGCGAAGTGGTGAGCTGAAAATTTCAGAGGATACGGCGACTGCCAGTTCTGGTGGAACAATTTCCCGCCCGGTTGAATCACGTACTGTACCCACAGCCGACGTCCCTGTTCAACCTGCGAAACGCCCGTCTCAGGGGCAGGTAAGGGCGATGATTGCGGCTATTCGGCAACAGGTCCAGAAATGATTATGGCATCAAAAATCTGTTTTTGATTAAAAAGTGAGCTTGCTGCGGGGCGCAGCAAGTACAAAAAATGAGCAGAACTACTGGGCGCAATAGTGGTTAAAAAATGACCTTGTTGCGGGGCGCAACAAGTACAAAAAAGAATCATGTTTCGATGTGTTGTGGTTGAGGTCTTGCGGGAAAGTATTGCAGCTGGTTAAAAAATGAGCTTGCTGCGGGGCGCAGCAAGTACAAATTTTAACCAACTTACAATTTCGTTCTTGGAATTATGAGTTTCGCGTTGTTGGAGATACCGGTGTTTCAGGACTATGCCTGCTCATCTTAACTGAGCACAGGTGACAACGATGGCAGAAAAAAATGAGAAAAGAACTGGTGCGCTGCAGTCTGAAATGACGATCGCACTGCATACGAATTACGCAATCGGGCTATGGCAAGGGCGTCAGCCTGAAAAACAGGACGGTGAAAAGCCTGCAAGGCATGGAATTATCGGTATGCCTCAGTTTTTCCACCGTGCGACTCTGATTAACCAGGATTCCCTGCGCAATAATCCATGGGCTGATGTTGCTATGTTTAACCTGGAAGAAAAGATCAAGGTTGCATCAGATTCTATGACTGCTTTGATTCAGCAACTTGATGCTGAGATGTCAATGTTGCCGCCTGGTATTACATTGACAGAAGTTGCATCTGTTGAGCCACTCGATATCCAGGTATTTACACGAACCCCTCTGGGTTACAGGTGTGTGTTTCTGTTAGTAGGATTCGATCAGTTTGCGAAAAAGGCACTACAGGCATCGCATTATGGATTAATTACACGTTCTCGCCGTGATCATCATCTTAGCGAAGGTGGCAGATTAATTCGTCAGGTCTATGGCTCTGTTTTATCTTATCGCCGTATTGATGCTACCCGGTTTGATGCTGTGGAAAACAACGAAACATGGAAACAAGCATGCGAGGTGGCGGGAGAGCCAGATTTGTCTGTTCTTCTTGGTGAAAAGCGCTCAGCTTTCTCACCGCCGGTTAATGAATCGAGCGTAAACCTGCTTCGTATGCGATATCGGGCTGCCTGACCGGGGAACCACCATGCGGTTGTTTATCTGCGAAAAGCCCTCACAGGGGCGAGATCTTGCGAATGTTTTGGGTGCCACCCGACGTGGCGACGGTTTTCTAACTGGCCCTGGCGTCACTGTTACCTGGGCAGTAGGGCATTTGCTGGAGACCGCACCGCCTGAAGCATACGGTCAACAGTATGGCAAACCATGGTCGCTCTCTGCTCTGCCGATCCTGCCTTCCCCATGGCAGGTGGTGGTAAAAAAGGAGACGCAGTCTCAGTTCAAGGTTATTGAGCGGCTGCTGCGCCAGGTCGATGATGTGGTTATCTCCACTGATGCGGACCGGGAAGGAGAAGTAATTGCCCGTGAATTGCTGGAATACTGCCGCTGGGACGGTCCTGTACAGCGGCTTTGGCTTTCTGCCCTTGATGAAATGAGCATCCGTGCAGCTCTCCAGGATCTGCGACCGGGTGCCGAAACTCTTGGAATGTATCATGCTGGACTTGGTCGCGCTCGTGCCGACTGGCTCATTGGAATGAATCTGTCCCGTCTGTATACACTGCTTGCAGTACAGTCAGGATTCGACGGTGTGATTTCTGTCGGGCGGGTGCAAACTCCCACTCTGGCACTGGTTGTCCGACGTGATCGGGAGATAGCGACATTCATCCCTAAACCTTTCTGGCAGGTTAAGGCGCTTCTGAGTGCGGGAGGGAGAACTTTTCCGGCGCAATGGGTACCTGCAAAGGTTTATACCGACGAAGAAAAACGCTGTGTACACCAAAATATAGCGCAGCAGGTAGCGCATCTTTGCCGGCAGGCTGGAGCAGCGACCGTAACAGAATGTGAGACGAAGCGTGAAAAAGCGGCAGCACCGCTGGCTTTTTCGCTCGGCACTTTACAACAGGCCTGTGGCCTGCTCTGGGATATGTCACCCCAGCAGGTGCTTGACACTGCACAGAGCCTCTATGAGAAACACAAGGCAACCACTTATCCACGAACTGATTGTGGATACCTTCCTGAGTCTATGCGTGAGGAAATCCCCTCGGTTCTTTCCGCTATTGGTCTGTCTGATCCAGAGTGTAGTTCTCTTCTTTCAGGTCTAAATACTTCGTTTGTTTCGCGTATATGGAACGACAAAAAAATCACAGCTCACCATGGCATTATCCCTACCCGAAACGCGTTTAAGTTTTCTGCGTTAAGTGAGGCAGAGCGAAGGGTATACACCCTTATCCGCCGAAATTATCTGGCACAATTTCTTCCCCTGCACGAATCTGATATTACTCGTCTGCAGTTTGACATTGGCGGGCAACTGTTCCGCACAACAGGAAGGACGGAGATTGTAATGGGCTGGAAGGTCCTTTTCAGTAAGGAGGAAGAGGATAGTCCAGGGGATGATGATCTCAGTATTGAACTTCCTCCTCTCAGGAAGGGTGACCGTTGCGGAGTAAACGGTGCAGAGGTCGTGCAGCAAATGACTCGTCCGCCGGCTCACTATACTTTCGCAACACTCATCGGCGCTATGATGAACGCGTCAGCGTTTGTTACCGATATTGCTCTTCGTAAGGTACTGAAGGACAACGCCGGATTAGGCACGGAAGCCACCCGTGCTGGTATCGTTGAGCAACTGCTGAACCGCAGATTTATTGTGCGCAAAGGTAAGCAGCTTCGCGCGACTGATCTTGGTGCTGATGTCATTGATGCTCTGCCCTCGCAGTTAACCGACCCGGGAATGACTGCACTTTGGGAACAGGCTCTGGATGAAGTAGCAGAAGGACGCCTTACCCTGAATGATTTTTTGCAGCGACAGGTCGGATGGACCCGTAACCTTGTCAGCATGGGAGGACAGCAGCGGGTGAGCATTAGAATACCACCCACACCATCGTGCCCTTTATGTGGGGGGAAAACTCGCCTAAAAAAAGGACAGAAAGGAGATTTTTGGGGGTGTACTCGTTATCCTGATTGCAAAGGAATCATCAACAACGACACCCAGAAACGTAAAAGCGCGCGTAGCTCTAAGGCTGTAAAACCAAAGAATAATTAATTCCTTGTCTCTCATTGCGGGGACAGGATGCCTTTGCTATTGTTGCGACGGCTCTGAAGCCGCACCCCGTGACTGCGGGTCCTGTGAGCATCAAATGCAGTGCTTGCAGGATACAGTCTTGTTGGCCGCGTCCACACCTGAACGTGAGTCAAAAAGGCACAAAACTCCGTGAAACCGTGCCGGGTCCTGAACACACCCCCGGAGCAACTGCGTAAGCAGGTCAACATCAGGTCTAATGGTGCAGACCTCACAGGCGGTGCCGAAAGGTGCCGCTTTTTTTATTTTTTGGCATTGATGATTTTTTACGCACACCGGCGTTGACATCTGCTGCGTCTGAATAAATGATAAAGAGGCTAATCGTTGTCATCGACAACTGCCAATGCCCTGGTGATTTGAGAAGGGCGCCTTCGGGTAATCACATGCCAATGCCACATAAAACCTGAGAGTGGCGCCTTCGGGTGGTAAACCTGTTTAACCTCTGAGAACAGGTACTCCTGGCGAGTTGAGGTCCATTTCACAAATACAGCCAGTCGGCAAAAATTTGCTGACTTCCCTGCGGGAAACGTTATCCCGCAAGGGATAGATGTTTCTCCGCAACCAGTTTAGTTTTCACTCCGGAGATAACATCATGACTGCTACTACAACTGCATCTTCTTCCACCACCTCTTCCTCTGCCAGCCAGAAAAAAGAGTATTTCAATCTTAACGTAAGCGGTATCGGCTACCTGAGCTCGATTCGTCGTGTACAGGGCCAAAACGGTGAATTTACCTGCGCTGTCATTAATGCCCTGACTGGTCCTACCGACAATGCGTCATACACTCGTTTCGATGTCACTGTTGCGGGCCCAGAGGCTACAAAACTCATCAACCGCTGCCAGAAGGCCGTGGATGAAGAGGAAAAAGTATTGCTGGGGTTTGTGCTGAGCGGCCTGAAAGCTGACGTGTTTACCCTTCAGTCGGGTGAACATTCCGGTGAATCCAGACCTTCTCTGAAGGCTCGCCTGATTAAGGTCGAGTTCATTAAGAAAGGCCAGGAAGTCGTTTACACAGCGCCAAATGCATCTCAAACCCCGGAACAAGGTTCTGCGGCTCCTAAAGACTACGATCCGAACTCGTTTTAATTCTTTTTTCTTACATCCGGTAAATCTCTTTCGGGAGATTTACCTCTCTCGATAACGTAACGGAGCTCTCGCATGGGAAATCCTTTCGGTTTACTGGCTTCAGAAGCTGGGTATCAATTACAGATCCAGGTTCTGTCCAGTCAGCGCGGTTTTTATATCGGAACCGCGAACGAAATGGGACCCGTGTCCCGTGAGTCAGTCGAATACTACAAAACCAGTCTGCAGGCCGATATTGCTCTTGAAAAAGGGGAATGGACGCAGCGTGAATATGATTAGGTACAGGAGATTACATCATGGCAAGTCGCGGAATTAACAAAGTTATTCTCGTTGGCCATCTCGGTCAGGACCCCGAAGTACGTTATATGCCCAATAGCACAGCTGTTACAGGGTTCAGTATTGCAACGTCGGAGTCATGGCGTGATAAACAAAGCGGTGAAATGAAGGAAAACACTGAGTGGCATCGCGTTGTGTTGTTTGGCAAACTCGCCGAAATAGCCGGTGAATATCTGAAAAAAGGTTCACAGGTATACATTGAAGGCCATCTGCGGACCCGCAAATGGACTGATAATGGCGGGGTTGAACGCTGGACAACAGAAGTTGTGGTTGGTGTGAACGGTACGATGCAGATGCTGGGTAGTCGTAATGCTCCAGCAGGTACCGGTAATGCTCAGCAGCCTGGGTCGGCGCAAGGAGGTTGGGGGCAGCCTCAGCAGCCTCAGCCTCAGCAGTCAGCTGCGCCACACAATCCTGCTAATGAACCTCCGATGGATTTTGATGATGACATACCGTTTCTGGGGCATGGTTATGGGATCTGCCGAAAAGCGATCTACGCCATTTCCTGATTGGATTTTACAGAGGCGCCAGTTTGACTGGCGCTTTTTTATTCAAGATAATCATGGCAGGAGCGGGGTACTTTTTTAATGCCAGTTATACTGAGAATTAACGGATTCAAATTTTTCTTTTACTCGAACGAGGGAAATCCTCTAGAACCCGCTCATATTCATGTCCGTAACGCTGATGGTGAAGCGAAATTCTGGCTTGAAGATGAAGTTAAACTGAGCAGGAACGATGGCTTCGATGCCCGGACTCTTAAAGAGTTGACTAAGATGGTTCAACATAACCAGACGATGTTTGTGGAGGCCTGGAATGACTATTTCAGCTAAAAATGTACGATTTGATGAGACCACCATGTGGGTCGAATTAAACGATGGCAGGGTGATGGGCGTACCAATCGCCTGGTTTCCTCGTCTGCTGAATGCCACAGACAAAGAACGTAATGACTATGAACTGAGTAAACGTGGTATTCACTGGGATAATCTCGATGAGGATATCTCAGTCGATGGCTTGCTCGCTGGCCGTGGTGACGTGACCCATGTTCCACATCGCGTAGCCTGATAATGACTAAGTTGCAGACTAAGGCGCCGGATTTCCCGGCGCTTTTCTTTTTAAATGTATTAGCTCAGGCTTGACCTGACAGTTTTCTCCGTACTCCGCCAGCACACAATCAAATCTGACAGTCTGCTTTGAGCGAAAAGCGGACATTTCATCTTTGCCCACGAACAGCTGAAATCAGCTTTAACAAGCTCTTGTAGAATCTAAGTTGAGATGTCCGTCCCGGGGATGCGGATAATAATCCTGAACGAAGAGCTGTACTGGCACGTCTCCGTTCAGGCGCCACACAGAGTGATCCCTGGCTTAAATCGTTACTTCATACTGTCAGCGATGGTATCAACATTATGTCTGAACGCTTTCGTATAAGTATCCGCCGGGCCACCTTTTGGTGAGAGCGCTTCAGGGTACAACTCACCACCAGGCTTCGCACCGGTTGCCCTGGCGATTTGTTTGACCAGACGCGGGTCGAGCTGATTTTCCATGAACCAGGTTGTAACATGATCCGCTTTAATCTGTTCAATTAACTCGGCAACATCTTTTGCACTGGCTTCGCTTTCAGAGGAAAGGCCTTGCGCCGAGAGGAAACGGACGTTATATGCGCGGCTAAAGTAACCAAACGTGTCGTGGCTGGTCAGGACAATGCGTTTTGCTTCAGGAATACCACTGAAACGGTTTTTCGCCCAGTCATCAAGTGCTTTCAACTGCGCAATATAGTCCTCACCGGATTTTCTCAACGCCTCCTTATCTTCAGGATCTGCACTGATAAGCCCATTCACGATGTTCTGTGCATACTGTGCGCCATTCGCCGCGCTGTTCCAGGCATGAGGATCAACCACGGTTTCACCATCCTCATCCATAGTATGCGTTTTAACACCCTCAGAGGCGACGATCAGTGTGCCTTTGAAGCCTGACGCCTTAATGAGTCTGTCCAGCCTGCCTTCCAGCCCCAGACCGTTGACTACTACAATATCCGCGCTGGCGATAGCGGCGCTATCCTGCGGTGATGGTTCAAAGGTATGCGGATCGCCGTCAGGCCCGACAAGCGCTTTCACGCTAACGTGCTCTCCTCCCACTTGTTGCACCATATCGCCAAGAATGGAAAAGCTGGTGACCACATTAATGGTTTTCGCGCTGGCGCTGTGCGCCATGAACCCCATACTGAGTGCCAGAAAAAGTGCTGTACGTTTCATTATCACTCCTTACCAAAAAAATGGCGCAACAGAGTGACAACCAGTCTGCTACGCCCGCCAAATAAAATAGAAAAAAAGAAAAAGATACTGGCACAGAGCACGACAGATGGCCCTGCGGGTAACGCGATAGCCCAGGAAATACTGAGCCCAAGCCACGAGCACAGGACACCCACCACACCTGCCAGCAGTAGAATTCCTGGTAAAGTTTGCATCCAGCATCGTGCAGCAACCGCTGGCAGCATCATCACACCGACAACCATCAGCGTGCCGAGCACCTGAAAACCCGCCACCAGATTGAGAACCAGAAGACCCAGAAACAGCGTGTGAAACAGAGTGGGCAGGCGCTTTTTATTGACCTCAAGCCACGTACTGTCAAATACCTCGCTCACCAGTCCCCGGTAGCATACCGCCAGACTAAGCAGGGTTAGTGTCGCTACCGCAGCGACGAAAATTAGGGACGCCCGGTCGACCGCCAGAATCGAGCCGAAGAGAAGATGCAGCAGGTCCACGCTGGATCCGTGTAACGACACCAGCGTGACACCGAGCGCCAGCGAGCCAAGATATAATCCGGCAAAGCTGGCATCTTCCTTAAGCGGCGTTTGCCTGCTGACCCATCCGGCTACCAGTGCAACAACAATACCGGCGATAAATCCCCCTGTCGCCATTGCAAACAGCGACATGCCACTGAGCAGATAACCAATGGCTACGCCGGGCAAAATAGCGTGTGACAACGCATCACCCACCAGGCTCATTCGCCGGAGAAATAAGAAAACGCCCAGTGTGGTAGTGCTAAGCGACAGCGCCAGACACGCCACAAGCGCCCGACGCATAAAGCCATATTCAATAAAAGGCTGAATAAGGAAATGTAACGTCATGACACACACTCCTTGTGCACTTGCGTTTGCCAGTAGCTGCGCTCACTTTCCAGACGCAATACAGAAGGAAAATAGCGCTGCACCCGCGTGGTATCGTGCAGAACGGCCAGAATCGTTTGTCCCCGTTGATGCATTTCTTCGATCAATGACATCAGGACATGACTGGTGTTTTCATCTACCCCGGTCAACGGTTCATCCAGCATGATCAATGGAGCCTGCTGTAACCAGACTCTGGCAAAAAGCATTCTCTGAAATTGCCCACCTGAAAGCGTCTCAATAGGGCTTTTTGCGAGATGCAGCAACCCCACACGCTCAAGTGCGGCCGCAATTCGCAAGCGCTCGCTGCGGCGGATACTGCGAAAAAGTGACACTCGCGGCCAGAGCCCCATGCTCACTACATCCTGGACGACTATCGGGAAATCGGACTCCAGGGTATTTCGCTGGGCAAGCCATCCCGTGTCCGGACGCCCGTGTGGCCAGATAATATGGCCATTCACAGGAGGGAGAAAACCGGCCAGAGTTTTGAGTAACGTCGATTTGCCGCACCCATTTTCACCGACGATTGCAGTCATGCTGCCAACTGCAATATGTCCACTGATGATGGATGTCACGGGAGAATGGTTATAACCGACGCTGAGTTCCTGAAGCTCAATCATGGCAGTGCGATCGCCCACTGAACGGCAGCCCATAAAACACTTAAAATGAGTATGCCCACGCCCAGTCGCAGGAGAAGAGAGAGTGAAAAAAGCGTTGGAGAAAGCATACGAGCCCCTGGAATGTATGTTATAACATAACATTAAATCAGCACAGCAATGATTGTAAAGAAGGGCCAGCGCGGAAATGTGTGACGGAATGTTACAATCTTCTTTCGTTTTCTCCGATTCGTCCCGCTTATTTATTCTACGACCTGCACAAGATAGTCAAGGTCCGAGTGTCAAAGCGTCAATGATTCAATGCCCGGAAAAACTCACGTTTGCCACGAGCGAATAACACATTGATGTCAGGTTACAGTGAAGGATTGTCGTATGTTGTTCATTCAGGATAACTCAAATGAAAATTCATAAAATTATCGTTGCATCCCTGGCAGTGACCTCATTCAGTGCGCTGGCATTTAAATCTGAACTCTCCCCGACGACCACGATCTCCACGAATAAACTCACTGCGATTGAAGCCAGTATTTTTAGCAGTTTTAACCTCAGCCACTCAGGCCCATCGCTCGCCGGAACCTGTAATGCCTCTCCGGTCACAGGTTACGGTTGCGCATTCTGCACTATGCTTCGAAGCCATCTGAATTAAGAGGGCAGAGAGCAAGCTACCTGCAATTACATTACAGATTGCGAAACTGAAAAAAGTGCAAAAACAACCATTCTAAATAAAGTTTGAGCGCGATTTGAGAAGTGGTCAGAACAATTTAACGTCCGCTCCTGGCACAGAGCTGCCTGTCAGATTAGGTTTGGCTCTGTGCCATAGCTGTATCAGGTCAAATCTAAGCGAATACATTTTAAAATATTGCCAACTGGCTGGATAAATCGGTCTCGTGTAGCTCCTTTCCCTGCGCCCGAAAACGGTGAAAGCCCTTGAAACTGGTTATCCTGGTCTTTCGCGGTTGCCCCACCGAGGAAATTTTCTTCAGTTCTCAGTAATAGTTTTGCATTGTCCGAAAAGGCATCCCCGCCAGAATATCCGACTTGTTTCGGACAACTCCTGGGGATTCCTGATGGTAAAAATAAACCTGCAGACACGTTATCGGCTTGGGGCCATCACGCTATGTCTGCTTGCCGCTGGCTGCACAGACTTTAGTTCTCGCTCTGGACCCATGAGCAGGCTTCAGGGCTCTCCCCGTGTTCAGGATCTTTATCAAAACCGTTCCCCTGAAGTTGTTCGTTACGATCGTTACACACTTGCCAGTACGCTACCTGTAGATGCTCAGCGTGACCCACTGAATCAGATTATCGATATCAGGATGCCTTTGCAGATGGTGAATACGATTGGGGAAGGTATGCGATACGTGATGCTTGAATCAGGTTATTCACTGTGTTCAGGCGAACCGGGTGTATTCTCTGAATTGTTCGTTAAACCATTACCGGCTGTGCAGCGTTCAATAGGACCTGTGAAGCTTGGAGATGCTTTACAAATCCTGGCCGGGCCTGCCTGGCGTATGCGCGTAGATGACCTGAATCGAGAAATTTGTTTCGTTCTGCGTGATGAATACCGACATCTTGCCCTCTCAACAACAGGTCCCTTGCAGGCGAGTGTAGCAAGTCAGGGAACAGGGAAATCGGCTTCTACAGGTACACTACTTAACAGTTCTAAGGGACTTTCTGGTACTGGAAATAACAGCTATCCGTTGCCCCCGGCTCGGCCGGAAAGTTCCATTTTGTCACCAGGGACACCAAAAGTTACCTCTCAAGCTGTTTCTCCTTTATCTGTTGCAACGACAGCAAAAACACCTCGTAACCCGTTCTCTGCCAGCGAGCCTGGGGAAAAATCTAAGGTTCCGGTGCAGAAAACACAGGCAAGTCCCGCAGCTAAGTTAACATCTGGCAAGGTAAAACCATCAACAGAGTTGGCTCCTGCGCCTGCGCCTGCGCCGTCAGCATTGTCAGTTGCGTCAACACCTCTGAATAAAGCTGCTCTTGGTGTGCCTTTAACTCCATCTGGTGCAGTGAAACCAGGTGGAACAGTTCAGAACAGTAATCCACCTTCCACTGTTATCTCTCCTACTGCTCCGGTCAGCGGAAAAACTGTTTTCACTCCGGGAGCATTGCTTTCCTCGTTACCAGACGGACAGGCCTGGACCGCGCAGGCAGGCACTACGTTAAAAGAGACTCTGATCCAATGGGCTACATCGGTTCGCTGTGAGAGTGGCAGTAGTCCTACCTGGGTAGTTATCTGGCCAACGCCTGTGAACTACCGCATCGATGTACCATTTACGCTGCGCGGTAATTTCGAGTCGGTTATCGTGCAGCTGTTTAGGTTATATCGCCCTGCAGAAAAACCCCTCTATGCAGCACCAAATCGTCTTCAGTGCCTGGTATTCGTGGACGATAAGCCGATTCAGGACGGGAAATGATATGGGATATGCGCTGCCAGTTTTCGCGCTTTGTCTTGTCATCATCTTGATAGCCGGTGATGCACAGCACCACTCATCAGAGCATGTACGGCTTGCGCTGCAGCAGACTCAGCCTGAACAGCTTGCAGCAGACATGCTTCGGACTGCTGATGTCGTAAATAACTGGCGTCACGGGCGGTCCATAACAGATGGCCCCGTATCAACCGCACTGACTGGAATGGTGCCGTTACCAGACAGTCGTATCAAAAGCATTATTCAGAACGGTCGCCTGTGGATCTGGGTACCTGAAACAGACGGTGTTTATGCCGCGTTGCGCGCCCGCTCAGTGACTTCTGCGCTTGCCCTGACCGTCAGAGGCGGTCGTCTGCGGATGGCGGATGGCACTGATATGAACCTGTCTCTGCCGTCCGGTGTGACGGAAGGCAGCATTGTTTATCTTAACTAACAGAATCAGGGAGCTGCGGATGCCGCGTATACCTTTCTGCCTGACAGTACTTACCGCTGCGTTTGTGCTGTCATCATGTTCGCTGAATGAAATCAGCAAAATAGACAAGGAAGCCGTTGGGCAGGCCGATACGGCTCAGCGAGTGTTGCAGAGTCGTCAGTCCATATCACAACCAACTGTTGTCTGGATGGATAAGCCCTGGGTAAACCTGCAGCCAGTCACGCCGGTGGTCTCCACTCCGGACGAAAAGAATCTGCCTCCCTGTCAGATAACGATTAATCGTCCTGACGGCATTTCACTGCCTGAGCTGGGACAGCGCATCACTGCGCTATGTGGTATACGAGTCTCCATCACACCAGATGCATTTGCTGCGCTGAGCAACGTGAGTACCGGCAGCGTGGTAACTTCTCAGATGAGTGGTCAACTGCCGGCGCCGGATGACAATGGTCGGGTTCCCCTGGCACAGATGGGGGCTACGTCAGCTCAGCCCGTCTCCGTTCAGCCATCACCGGCGCTCATGCGTGGCCTTAAATTCCAGGGAGATGTTCGTGATCTGCTCGATGTCGAAGCCAGCGGGTACGGGCTGTCATGGCGCAGTGACGGAAACGGAGTTTATTTTTATCGACAGGATACCCGCACTTTTCAGCTCGTTATCCTGAATACGAAAGTAAACAGTAGCGCATCAATTAACTCCGGCTCTGGCAATCAGCTGGGCAGCGGTGGCGGCACATCGGGGGGGACTAGCGGAGACATTAGCTCTAATCAGAAGACCGATTATGGCATGAACAGCGACCTGTACGACGACATTCGTAAAACCATCGAGCAGATGCTGACGCCAAAATCTGGTCGTTTCTGGCTTTCAGCAGCTACTGGCACGTTGAGTGTTACTGACACACCGGACGTTCTGGAGCGTATTGGTCGTTACATTGAGTATCAGAATAAGGTTCTAAGCAGGCAGGTCCAGCTCAACATACAGATTGTCAGCGTCAACCAGACGCGTAATGAGCAACTGGGTCTTGACTGGGGGCTCGTATACAAATCCCTGCACAATTTTGGCGCCACTCTGACCGGTTCAATGGCCAATGCTTCGACTTCAGCAGGCAGTGCCGGCATTTCGATTCTCGACACGGCAACAGGCAATGCCGCCAAATTTTCCGGCTCCAGCCTGCTGATTAAAGCGCTTTCCGAGCAGGGCAACGTCAGCATGGCGCTGAACCAGACCGACCCAACAGCAAATTTGACGCCGGTAGCTTATCAGCTCTCAAACCAACAGGGCGTTCTGACAAGTTCCAGTTCAACTGCAACAGCTAATGTCGGGGTTACTTCCTCACAGACCGTAACCACAATCACCACCGGTTTGTTCATGACCATGCTGCCGTTCATCCAGGAAAACGGTGACGTGCAACTGCAGTTCGCTTTTAGCTATACCAGTCCACCGCAGATAGAGAAATTTATCAGTAGGGACGGGAATACCCGTAACGATATACCGAATACCTCGACACAGGGGCTGGCACGTAAAGTTAACCTGCGCTCAGGCCAGACACTGGTATTAACCGGATCTGAGCAACAGAACCTTTCTGCAAACAAGCAGGGAACATTCACACCCGACAACTTTATCCTGGGCGGTGGCCAGAACGGTACGCGCGGTCGTAACACGCTCGTGATTATGATCACCCCTGTTCTGCTGAGGTAATCCATGTCATCAAAGAAAAAATCTTCACTCCGTAGCGGCATTCGCGTCACCCACAACCGTCGCGACTGGATGGCAGGACTTCATTGGGAGCAGCAGCGGAGCGCACTGTTAACGCGATTCCGGGGAAAAGCCTCACCTGACACGCATGTAGTAGTTGCCGGCAGGCGTAACGCATCAATGATGGGGGTCGTTTCCCCCGGGCGTGTGCGACGTAGCCCTTACTCTCTTGCAGTAGCATTCCTGCTGTCTGAAGGGGGAAATACATGGGGGATATACCGCCTCAGCCGCAACGAAGATCTCTGGGTTTTCTTTGCAGCCAGCGGTGGGCAGCTTTCTGTCATGGGTGATGTGACCGGTTCACGCGCGAAGATAGAATCAGCAGCAGAAAACTTCCTGCGTTTTAACGATGCTGATACACCGGGTCTGCGCTGTGCTGCAACCGCAGATGATAATTGTGATGCAACCTCGCTCACTGACAGGCTGAACCGTTCGCAACTGAAGCGTTGCCGCCTGGGTAAGCGCCTGACGACGATGTCGCTTATTATGCCTGCTGCGCTTATTACACTCGTGGCAGCAGCAGGAATTTACTGGTACGACGACGTTCAGCAAAAAGCGGAACAGGCTGCTGCAATGGCAGAGTTTCGCGCCCGAATGGCGATGTCTGCTGATAAGCCAGCTGCGCCAGCCCGAGCGCCACATCCATGGGCCTCTCAGCCACCAGTTTCGCTTTTACTTGGTAATTGCTGGCTGACACGCGAACCACTTTTCGCCTCGGTGGCTGGCTGGCGCTTTACGGACGGTGAATGTGTCCCTGAAGGCCTGCGCTTGCGTTACCTCGCCACACCTGGTGCTACGGTGGAGGATTTCTCCCACCGCGCGAGGGTGCTTCTTGGGCATTCTGCTGTTTTCAACCTTCAGGAGGGAGGTAAAAACGGCGACGTATTCATTCCCTTCCGGAAATACAGCGTAAGTGAGTATACCGACGAGGCCTTGCCTGGCGCGGATGCCCAACTGATGCGTTTCATTTCGCACCTGCAGCGCCGCAACCTGGAAGTCAAGTTCAGTGAAGTGAAACCGCCAGCGGTCGCGCCAGGACAAGAGAAAACCATGCCCGTACAGGACTGGCGCGAATTCACTTTTACTGTCAGCTCGCGTTTGCAGCCTGAACGTCTGCTGCAGGATTTTGATGCGACCGGGCTCCGCCTGAACAGCGTGTCAATCACCATGAGCCCGCAGGGGCAGTTCGACTACACCATGAAGGGGAGCATTTATGCGCAGAATTAATCCCGCGGGAACGGGCCTGCTGCTGTCCGCTCTGTTCTGCGGGCAGGCAGTGGCAACCGTAACCAGTGATGCGCTTCCGCCGAACGTTACGCTTGGCGAACTTGAAGCAGCTCAGGCGCGCAACCTCATTCTGGAGCAGAAAGTGCAGACGGCGCGTCTGGAGCAGCAGCTGCGTGAAAGCCAGTCCGGACAGAGTACTGACAGGAATTATCTGTCTACTGCCGCCCAGCCTGCCATGCCGCTTATGGCGCAGCCAGCTCCTTCACAACAGACTGCCAGTGCAGTCGGTGAAAAGCGGACCGGTGGTGTGCGCCTTCAGGAGATTTACGGCCGTGGCTCGCAGTTGCGTGCACGCATTGTTCTGCCTGATGGCGGAGTCACAGAAGTAGCAAAAGGCGATCAGCTTCCCGGAACCTCAAAGCGGGTCACGGAGGTTACGTCCACGATCGTACGCCTCAGCGACAATTCTGAACTTTCATTCTGAGGTGATGATGTCTCCTGATAAAGAAATCATGGATTTTGTCTTTGCCGAGCAGCATCCGTCTGGAGGGGTTACGCTACTCATCGACGGCAACCGGCGAAAAGACCCTGACATACAGCGCTGGGTTATGGATGTCACCCGGACATGGGCTGATGCAAAAACTGAGTTTGTTACACTCAGCGAACTGAACCGGCGGCGTGAAGTGGCAGAACGTCAGGGCCGTGGGCTTAACCAGGGTGTGAGCGAGGCGGATCTAAGTAACCGTGACGTCAGTGTGTCGCAGGATAAGGTCATCAGCTATATGAGGCTGGGTAACGACTTTAATGCCTCTGATATTCATATGGAAATAAGCGGTGATCGCAAGATTTGCATCGTTCAGTTGCGTATTCACGGCGAGCTGGAGGTGGTGGATGAAGTGAAAGATGTGGAGGGTATGACGCTGGCCTCCACATCTTATCTTTCCATGTGCGACGTGCGCGAGCAGTCATTCTTTGCCGGTCGTGAGCAGTCAGGGCGCATCGATGCAAAGTTCGCCCGCCGCGCCGGCCTCTATGGCGCCCGCTACGAACACCGTCCTACTCCGGATGGGCTGATAGTGGTCATGCGTCTGATCCCGGATGACGGGGACAATATACCGACGCTGCCGCAACTGGGTTTTTTGCCTGAGCAGATTAAGCTCATCATGCAGATCCTGCGTATGCCGGAAGGCATGACGCTGCTGACCGGGCCTACTGGTTCAGGGAAGAGCGCCACGCTGCGCGTGTTCAGTGATATCTGGCTGAAACTGACCGGCGGTAAAAAGCGCCTGCTCACGCTGGAAAACCCGCCCGAGGGGCGTATTCCGGGTGGTATTCAGACCCCCGTTATGCCTGAAGACAATTCACCGGAGGCCATCAGCCGCGCCTGGAGTAACGGAAACGCCTCTGCACTTCGTCTCGATCCGGATGCCATCCTGAACGGTGAGATCCGTGACCTGTATTCCCTTCTCGCCGCCATTTTCGCCAGTGAAACCGGCCACCTGGTGCTGTCGACCCTGCACACCCAGAGCCCTATCGGCTCCCTGCGTCGTATGGAGCATTTCGGTATTGATCGCCACCTTCTGGCGGATGCTGCACTCATCACCGGCCTGATTGGCCAGCGTCTGGTGCCGCTGTTGTGTGAACACTGCCGGGTACCGTGGGAAGTCAAAGTCCCTGAGCTTGATGAAGAAACCCGCGCGCGTCTCGAAAAATATTGTTCTGTCGCGGGCTTGTGCGAACCGAAAAATCTCTTCTTCCGCAACTATGAGGGATGTGAACACTGCCGGAAAACGGTACCACTGACCGGACGCATTATCAGTCGTGGCGTTACAGGGCGAACAGCTATTGCCGAAGTTGTCCGGACAGATGCTCGCCTGATGCAACTTTGGCTTTCACATGGGCCTTCAGTTGCCAGAAAGTACTGGATAAACCAGGGGGGGATTACTCGCCGCATGCATCTGTTGCGTTATCTGGCAGAGGGTCTTGTTGATCCGCTGGAAGGCGATCTCATCTGTCCGCTGGATGAGGATGACATCATGGATTGTGAGGTGCCTGATGGAAAGTGACAGCCATTTTTATCCATCCCGGGAAATGTCGTTCCCTGAAAGGATTCGCTACCGGCTTGTCAGAGCCACTTTTACTGGGAAATACCGCCAGCCATTTTACGAAACGCTGCGCTTTCTTCTTGAAAACCGTAAGGCCCTGAAAGACGCGCTGACCATGATCGGCGATGTACATACTGATTTTGGCAGGCGCTGGCATCCTTATTATGAACTTGTTCAGGACTGCATCGAGGGTGTGAACGACAACCGTCCTGGCCGCGCGCTGCAGGATGTTCTGGCTGCCTGGGCACCTTACGAAGAGGCCGCGCTTATCAGCGCCGGAATGGAAACCGGTAATATTCCTGCCGCGCTGATGCAGGCTGATAAGTTGATTGTTGCCCGTCGGCGAATTCTTGGGCAGGTAATTTTTGCGTCAGTATTTCCTGCCGCGCTTGCCATCCTGAGTACGGGGCTACTACTGGCCAACAATCTCGCACTTGTTCCCACCATGAGCAAAATGTCCGATCCAGCTCGCTGGACCGGTGCACTCGGGTTTATGAATGGAGTAGCGAAGTGGAGTTCCGAGTGGGGTGTTGCTTCTGCCGCTACAGCCGCAGGGCTTGTGCTGCTGTCTTTCTGGTCGTTGCCCCGCTGGCGCGGCCGTCTCAGGCGCTGTGCTGACTGGTTACTACCATGGTCTGTTTATAAAGACCTGCAGGGAGCTGTATTCCTTATGAATATTGGCGCGCTTCTTGGTTCGGGTGTCCAGGAACTCAAAGCTTTGCAGATCCTTAACGGTTTTGCACCGCCCTGGCTGCAGGAACGCATCGAGGCAGCGATGGAGTGCATGAGTGAAGGCGATTCACTTGGCAGAGCTCTGCGTAACAGCGGATATGATTTTCCGAGCCGTGAGGCTGTGAACTATCTCTCTCTTCTGGATAAGGGGGATGGTGCTGCTTCGCTCATCACCAATTATGCGGACCGCTGGCTGGAACAGGCGCTCGCGCGCGTCGCGCGTCGGGCGAATGCCACCAAACTCTTTTCTCTCGTTCTGATTATGAGTTTCTTCTTACTCATCCTGATGATGGTGATGCAGATTCAGGACATGAACACTTTCAACTTACACTAAGGAACCGCCATGTCAGCTCAGACATTACCACATCGCCAACATCAGCCTGACCGGGGCTGGGGCATTCTTGAACACGGTACCATTGCGATCGGGACGATTATCGTACTGGCTATAGTTGGTGCTCTGGTCTGGAGTCTTTGGGGGAAAAAGTCCGTTGCCGTTGAGGTTTCAAATCTCCAGACCGTCGTGACAAACGCGCAGCAGCTTAAGCAGGCGCAGGGGGGATATAACTTTACGAGCGGTACAACTATGACGGGAACGCTTATCCAGCAGGGGGGCGCACCAAAGGCTGGCTGGACTATCCAGGGAACAGCCAGTTCCGGTACCGCTACGATGTGGAACGGTTATGGTGGTCAGGTCGTTCTGGCACCTGTGGCATCGAATGGATTTAACAATGGATTTTCAGTTACATCGCAGAAAGTTCCGCAGGCAGACTGCATCTCTATCACTACTCAACTCGGTTCCGGTGGAGCATTCAGTGCTATCACCATTAACAGTACCGATTACAGTGACGGTCTGGTCAGTGCAGAAGAGGCAGGCAAATCCTGCTCATCAGACAGCGGAATGACAGGTAACAATACACTGGTCTTCACCCATAACGGCTGATGACATGCTGCGCCTGTCCGCTTTTCTGCTGCTGATTTTGGTTTGCCCACGGGTGGATGCATTCTGCTTTGAATCGGCGGGCGCTAAATACCACATTGACCCGCTACTGGTTAAGGCAATAGCCATAGGTGAAAGCAGCCTGCGACCGGATGTCACAAATATTAATCGTGACAAAAAGACCGGGCAGGCACTCAGTACCGATTATGGACTGATGCAGGTTAATTCATCGCATATCGCTTCGCTGATAGCGCAGGGTTACATTCGCAGCTCACAGGACCTCCTGAACCGTCCGTGCCTCAACGTTCAGATAGGTACCTGGATACTGGCGAAGCATTTTCAGGTATGCGGCATAAGCTGGAACTGTCTTGGCTCTTATAACGCAGGTTTTCGTAAGGACCGGCACGAAACTCGCGAGTCCTATGCCAACCGGATTTATGCCATTTATCGTCGGCTTTTACTTAATGAACGGGGAATAAAACTGTGACACTGCTGACGCTGAGTATGCCCTGGGCAACTGTCATTATCATTTTTCCTCTATGCCTCAGCTTATTCAGTTTTATGAGGAGCCTGGTTCGTCTCAGCCTGATGATATTGGATGATGATCAGGAATGGTTTGCTGTTTTTTTCGCCCCTGCATCCACCGGCTTCATCTGGCTTTACGCTACAGCGGCAACTGGCATGATGCTGTCCCCTGTGCCGCTACTGGAGCGACTGATGTCTCTGTTGTTCTGCCTCTTTCTTTTCAGGTTGACGCTTACCGATGCGTTCACAGGATTTCTGCCTCGAGAATTGACGATAAGGTGTCTTATTGCCGGTCTTGTTTCCGCTCTTATCGCTCCCGGCTTTATAGGGCACTTCCTCACAGCTACCACTGCGCTGGTGATTTTTGGCGTCTGGCGTTATGTCACCTTTAGGATTCATGCCCGTGAGTGTCTGGGGCTTGGCGATGTCTGGTTGGCCGGTGCTATTGCGGCCTGGTTGGGAGGGCGAGAGGGGCTTAATGCTCTGCTGATCGGCGTGGTGCTCTTTGTGCTCTGGCAGATATCTGTTCGTCGCATAACTGAAGGAGGGCCGATGGGACCCTGGCTGTGCGCCGGCGCGATTTCTGTGACCCTGTTTAAATTGTATCAACCGCTTATTACATGGTGATGCCTGTGTTCACATATAAAACGACTGACCGGGGCTGGGCTATCCTCAGCACTGGTGCTTCATTGATTATTCTCCTGGTGGTCAGCGTCTGGGGCTTTACCCTTATCAGTGACTGGATGCAAAAACGGACCTGGCTGAATACCGCGTCACAGGTATCTCGCTTTACACAAGCTGTGAAGAGCTACACTGGCCGTTATTACGATACTTTGCTTTCAAGTGCCACCACCACGACCCCGGTTACGGTTACACCCGCTATGCTGAAAAACACCGGATTTCTGGAGCAGGGGTTCAGCGAGACGACAGTAGACGGACAGGCTTATCTGGCTGCTGTTGTTCGTAATGCCACTAATACAGATCAGCTGCAGGCACTGGTTTACACTCAAAACGGCGCGGCACTGCCTTTTCTCGCACTGCGCCAGATATCAATGGATATCACCTCGGGTATGGGCGGCTATATATGGACATCAGGTACTGCTACCGGCGCTATGGGCAGCTGGACTATTCCTCTTTCACAGTTTGGGATAAGTACAACTCAGGGACATATTGCGGCTTTACTGACCACAGATGAACTGGGCGCTGCTCGCGGTGAAAATGATCGCCTTTATCGTTTTTCGGTAACCGGCAAGCCAGACCTCAACACGATGCATACCAGTATTGATATGGGAGGTAACAATCTTAATAACGCAGGCACGATTAATGCCGTAACGGGTAATTTCAGTGGCGATGTGGCGGCCACTGGAAATATAACTGCGAATGGAACTGTTACAGGACAGAATGTTACTGCCGGTTCAAACGTCACCGCAGGAAATACAATAACGGCTAACAACGACATACGTTCAAATAATGGCTGGTTCATAACTCGAGGGAGTAAGGGATGGCTAAATGAAACGTATGGCGGCGGTTTTTATATGTCAGATAATGACTGGGTTCGAGTCATAAATAATAAGAATATTTACACAAGCGGTCAGGTTCGTGGCGGAAGTGTGCGGGCTGATGGAAGACTTTCTACAGGAGAAGTTTTGCAGCTCGACGGAGTCAATACTGCTGGCGCAGTTTGTTCACCAAACGGCCTTGTAAGCCGCGACGCCACTGGAGCCATACTTTCCTGTCAATCCGGTGCGTGGAAATCATCCCAAAACAAGTTCTCGATACAGGCTTTCGATGTGGGGAAAAATGTCACTAACAGTGATATTGGAATCCATGCTTATTGCTCATGGACGAACTTAAATGGTTCACCTTTTGGTGGATTTCAGAAGGTATATGCAGATAGTTCAAATCGCTGGTTTGTTACCAATACGCGATGGGGTGATTACGAATCAGGAGGGACAATCACTGTCACTTGCTTAAATCTACCTGGTGCCGGAATTTGACTGTCAATCCGGTGTGTGGAAATCTCAAGATTCTGGTCATTACACTGATGTCGCAATGTGGGAAACCACCTCAACAAAAGGAGTTACATATCAGGTCCCAGGTGTTCATAAATACTGCTTTATTTCTGGATTAATGTCGGCAGGTGACAATGGTACATGCCGTGTATATCCGTCCGGTTCTTCGTGGTGGCTTGACCTGATCGGTTACAACGGAAGCAGCACTCAAAGATGTTGGGTAAGCTGTATCGATTGAACTGTCAATCCGGTGTGTGGCAAGGAAATGAAATTTCTACTGTTTACCCAGGATTTATTGACTATGGATCACATGTAGAAATGTTCGGAACCATATACGGTATTGGCGACGATAGCTGTGTCAACAGCGGATTTCCGGTACTGGTAAGCCAGGTTCTATCGCTTACAGGAAGTGTATCTGATCTTAGTTCTCTGGCTAATGCTGGAGTAACCTCTGCTTACTTTACAGTCATAAATGGAAGCCAATTTCGCGTTTGCGTAAAAAACAAAGATTCAAGCCGCAGCAACAACATTGCGTGGCGTGCATTAGCAATTAAATAAACCTGTCAATCCGGTGTGTGGACAGCCGCATCAAAAATCAAAATGCAAACCGTTTTTGGCGAAACCACCTGCGCCAACAAAGCGGTTGCATCTGCTTATTGTCCGTCAGGTACAGTGGCAATAGGTGGTTCTTATGCTTTAAAAAGTTGGTCTGATGGTTCCAACCATAACTCACCCGACTCAATGGTTCTTGATCCTGTAAATGACCGGTTTTACATCGTTTTACCGAACAATTCGAAAGGTGCAGCGTGCTTCCAGGCTATAGCAAACTGCGCCACTAATTAGACGCCAAATCAGTTGTCAGAAACAGACGGCAACGCAATTCGCTTGCCCATTACCAACCTTTGGAGCCGACAAGGTCCATGTGCCATTTGAGTTTCTTACCAAAACGCAGGCACGGTAATTGTTGTAATCGAATCGTGTCTGAGACAATGCACAATATTTATGTTGCCCAATATTACGTGATTGACCGGAGCCGATATCAGGAGAGAAGAACAAATCACCGATTTCAGCATTGTTTTTCCACACACCGGATTGACAGTAGTATGTGATATATTTCTAATCTTTTTAGGAATATGCGATGCAACTCAGACAGCGAATTAAGAAAATGGAGCTGGGTGTAGCTCTTGATAAATATTACGGTTGTGCATCTGTGCAAAAGCGGGGCCATCTGCAGGAGTTTTATCGGATAAATGTTATAAAGCGTTCAGCTCTTGCCAGGCGATACATGCATGAGATTACTTCGGTTGATATTGCAGAATACCGTGATCAGCGACTCTCTGAAGTAAGTGGTAAAACGGGGCGAACTAATAGCCCTGCAAGTGTCCGACTTGAACTTGCGTTGCTATCTGCCCTTTATAACCTTGCTCGAATTGAATGGGGAACATGTACTCATAACCCTGTTGAGCATGTACGAAAACCACCGGCCTCCAAAGGGCGAACCCGAAGATTGACATCTCAGGAGGAGCGAAAGATTGGCAGGGCGCTGGCAAAACGAAATATCGAGTTGGCAGCCATTTTTCATTTGGCCCTTGAAACGGCTATGCGTCAGGGGGAGATCCTCTCACTTCGCTGGGAGAATATCGACCTGCACATTGGCATCGCTCATTTGCCTCTCACTAAAAATGGGAGCGTAAGGGATGTTCCGTTGTCTTTTAAAGCCAGAAAGGTATTAAGAGAGTATTCCGGCCCTCTATCCGGACCTGTTTTCAGTTATACATCCAATGGGTTTAAAAGCGCCTGGCGAGAAGTTATACAGGCTTTAGGCATTGTCGATTTGCATTTTCATGATCTACGACACGAAGCTATAAGCCGTCTCTTTGAGCTCGGAACACTGAATGTTATGGAAATTGCAGCGATATCAGGACACAAGAGCCTGACGATGCTAAAACGCTATACCCACCTTCGTGCGACGCAGCTGGTTAGTAAACTCGATATACGTAAACGACAGGCGCAGAAACTGGCGGCGATCTTTGTTCCGTATCCTGCTGAACTTGAGAGCAGCAATAACGGTATTGTTTTACGCTTCCCTGATCTTGAACATCCTTCACTTGAAGCGCAAACAAAGGAAGACGTTATCCAGAAAGCCTCTTTTGAGCTTCTCAGAATTCAGGCTCTTGCTGCTCGTTCTGGAGAACGACTCCCCCCACCAGGCAATATCAAAGCCAATGACCCAACTCGTGTGCTTATTAATCCGCTCTGAAATTCTGTGAACCCCTGGATTCAAACACATCATAAACAAGGACGTTTTTGGCTGCGCTGTTATGAAAGTGGCCTTTCCAGATGATCCCCTCCGACCTGGTTTCCCCGCCGAAAAAAACTTCAGAAATGGCAGATGAGTTAATCATCGCCATAGAATGACGTTTTTTGCACCTTATGGCTGTTCTGCGCAGCTATAAGGATTTTGAAATGTCAGTCAGTCAAGTCGTCCCGGAAGAAGTTATACCTGAAAATCCAGAGGTTACTTCTTCGAAAGTTGTGCCTGCTGAGCCAGAGGCTCGCCGGTTGGTTCCCATTAACCTGAAAAAAATAGTCCGGATTGGAGGTCTGGGATTCCTCATTGTTTCTCTTGTTGGTTCTGTGGCCACGATTGTGATCATGGCACAGCAAATCTCTGATCTGAGTATTCGGGTGAACTCCCTGGATGCCGCTTTTCGCAGCGGTCAGATGAGCCAGTTGTCTGGTTCGGTTACTTCGCTCGAAGCTCAAAGCCGGAAACACGAGAAGCAGCTCGAGTCTGTCTCATCAGGGCTTGAATCAGTACAAAACCAGTTAGCTGATTTCCAGGAGGAACATTCAAAATTAACAGGAAGCATTAACAAACTTTCCTCAGAAGCCCTGGCGCGGCGTACCGCGATAGACGAACACTCTGAACGTATTGATGACATTAACTCACGGTTGTCACAGGTTGAATCGCGAGTTGCCGGGCTGAGCAAAGCTGAAAGCAACACTTCTCAGAAAGAATCGAAGCAGAACCAGCAACCAGTCACTAAGAGCAAAACATCTTCAAAATCCGGGACAGGCCAGATCGTAAAAAAGCCTGAGCGGTCAGTCAGGCGCGCAGCTGTTGAAGCACCGTTTGTACTGACCGGCATTGAGCGGCGCGGCGGGCAGATGTTCGCAGTCGTCATCCCCCGTGGAAATTCCCAAATATCAGATATGCGGTTGCTTTCACCGGGAGACGGGATGCTGGGGTGGACGCTTCGTTCTATCCAGGACAGTGGTACCGCTGTTTTCAGCGTGAACGGTGCCCAACAGAGTTTACAGGTTCAATAAGAGACCAGACATATGAAGCATCAGATGAGAAGAATTTTGATGGCAGGTGTACTTTCCTTGCCGCTGTGTGTGGCGGCATCAACAGTTACCACTCAATCGAATCAGAGTCAGCAAACATCCCTGCAGGCATCATCAGCAAACCAGGTTCAGACGCAGCAACAGGGTCAACAATGGGGGCTTTCAGATGAGGACTGGAGTCGCTATCAGTCGTTGATGAAAGGAGCCAGAGGCATTATGTCCCCTGGTCTTGATCCTCTCACTGCCCTGGGCGTCGAGACAGATAATTCATCTGAGCGCCGTCGGCTGGCTGAATTGTGGGTAAAACACGAATACGCCCGTACCGAGAAAGAACTCGCATTTCAACGAGAAATAAACACTGCCTGGCTTCGTCTTTATCCTGAAACATTGGCCGTGAATATGGGGAATGCCGCGGGTATCGCTCATGACACACAAGGAAGACTGGCGTTATTTGTCAAAGAGTCATGTTCACGCTGTGATGCTCGGCTTGCTGCTGTTATCGCCGACAACAGACCGGTAGATATTTACCTTGTCGGAAATGACGTGAGCGACGAAAAAATCAGATCATGGGCAATAAGCCATGGCATACCAGTCGAAAAAGTGCGTAATCGGCAAATTACCCTAAATCATGATCGCGGTTTGTGGCAGCGCTATGGGCAAGGTCAGATGCCAGTTATTTTGCAGCAGGGAGAAGAGGGATGGCAAATTGCCGCATTCTGAAACTGGCTTGCTGTTTATGGTTTGTCAGCACTGGTTGCCTGGCGGTCGTGAATGTAAATAGCAGTGTTCAGGTAGTTCCGCAGGCTTATCGGGTCATTGCTGCTGCCGAGCGCGTTCCGGCAGAATCGCTTTACTCGCTGGCGATGGCCGAAAGCACCCGTAAAACCGCATGGGGGTCTAAACCATGGCCCTGGACTATTAATGTAGCAGGGAAAGGATACCACTTTGAAACCCGCGAGGAGGCCTTTGCGGCACTTCTTGGATTTATGCAGCGCTACCCTCTCAAGCGTATCGATGTCGGTGTAGCCCAGGTCAATCTTGGGTGGAACGGGCATCTTTTCCCATCCTTTCGTGATGCTTTTGATCCCTACACAAATCTTCGTGCAGCGGCCCGAATTCTCCGTGCCTGCTATGACGCTCAGCCTGGAAGCTGGATTAAAGCTGCTGGCTGTTATCACCACCCGGCCGGTGGTAAGCCGGCAGCAAAATATATGGCTATCGTACGCCGCAAGCTAAGTCAGATCGCACCTGATATTAAGGTCCCTGAAGGGGGGCCGGTTGCTCTGGCCAGTCACTCATTAACCTGGGTTGAACCTCAATGAAAAAAAATATCGATAAATATTTCAATGGCATCTTTTGTGTATCACTGCTTACAGCAGCGTTTAGTTGTTTTGCTTCGCTGACAGTGGTCGGGGATCTGGGCGGGGAGTCAACCAGACCATTATTCGAGGCGATTAATTCAGGTGAGGAGTCGCATTTGTCCGATGTTTCTTCCTTGCCTGAACCACCGTCATCGCTGTCTATTTCCGATATGTTGCCCGTTAATACACCGGAAATGACACCCGGAAAGGTGACGTCTCGCCCTCTGCAGTTACCCGGTTTGCCCCCTGTTTTTGTGATTGGCGATGATGATATTTCCCGAGCCTGGCTGCGGCAGCGTGGTGCTGAACTGAAAGGGATGGGCGCCACAGGAATGGTAGTGAATGTTACGACTGAAAGTGCGCTCAACACGCTTAGAGGACTCTTGCCAGGTACTGAGATGGTCCCTGTTCGCGGCGGTGATTTGGCACAGCGATTGAAACTGACGCATTACCCTGTCCTGATTACCGCTGATGGATTAGCGCAATGACCACAGTGGTTTTCATATTATTGGCTTTCATTTCACTCACAGCTTTTTGGCTGCGGTGTAATACAAGAAGTGCCCGTGTCCGCAGACATCAGCGTAATCGACAGACGGCTAACAGGGTGTTGCTAAAACTGCCTGAGCTGAAAGCGGGGCAGCAGGTTTTATATTTACGGAAGATTAATCCCTATGTTTTCGAGGAGATGATTCTGACCGCCATAGAGCGGCGAGGAATACCGGTCAGGCGTAATCCGAGTTACAGCGGTGATGGTGGTATTGATGGTCAGTTCTGGATTGGTCAGGAAAGGTGGCTTGTCCAGGCTAAACGATTTGCCAGTGCTGTTCGTCCTGAACATGTCCGCCAGTTTGGTGAGTTAGTCCGACAAGAAAAATGCAGAGGTCTGTTTGTACACACAGGACGAACAGGTTTTATCAGTTTTAAGTATTTCAGTGATTACCCGGAAATTTTGCTCATAAGCGGGTCTTCCCTTTTGCTACTGCTGTCTGGTGAATCCGTTGAACATGTTCTCCGGCCATTAAAAAAGAGGTAATACAGATGAATTTTTCCACATCAACATTACCGTTTATTGGTTCGGTGTGGCTTTTGGTTTCTTTCCGGATTTTCATATTCCGGTCTGTATTGATTTCTTTGCTGATGTTTGGGTTATTTCTTTTCTTTTATTTATTTCTAGCCGTATTCCGCAAGGCCACAGATTCTGCTCATTTATTCCTCAAACTCAATGATAAAACTTTTGCTCTGTTCCAGGGGAGGGCTTTTATATGAGCGACAAGTACGTGATGGAATCCCTCCTTCGCCCGGCGGTTGAACTGTATTCCGCTGCGGCGGCGGGTAGCGCAACCTTTATTTGCCTTACGGCCCCTTGGGCTGTCGCGCTCGCACCATCGGTCAGTTGGGTGACCGCCGCGGGGTTTGGTGTACTGGCGCTGAAGCGTACATCTGAGGGGATGAAAATACTCCGTTACCGCCAAAACATTCGCCGTTTGCCCCGATATGTACTGACCAGCGAGCAGATCCCCGTCAGCCAGCGGCACTTGTTCCTTGGCAAGGGCTTCCAGTGGTCTCCCCGCCATACGCAGCGTCTTCTGGAAGCGAGGCGTCCGGAGTGTGAGGTCTACGTACAACCTTCTGTTATTTATCGCCTGGCACGCGATCTGGAAAAAAAGATGGAGTACAGCTTGCCGTGGTTGTGCAGGCTGACACGAACTGATTCGGCGCTCAACCCGTTTCGCCCGTTGCCTCCTGTAGGAGGAAGCCCCATTTACCATGGTGTGGAACTGGATGAAACTACGGTCACCTATGATCTCGGAGAACGTGTAGGGCATACACTGGTTATCGGCACCACACGAGTCGGTAAAACCCGGCTTGCTGAGTTACTTATCACACAGGATATTCGCCGTAAAAACGCTGCAGGCGAGCATGAAGTTGTCATCGTGTTTGACCCGAAAGGAGATGCCGATCTGTTGAGGCGAATGTATGCCGAGGCACACCGTGCTGGTCGTCAGGATAACTTCTGGGTGTTCCACCTCGGATGGCCAGATATAAGCGCTCGCTACAATGCCGTTGGACGGTTCAGCCGTATCTCGGAAGTAGCATCACGTGTTGCAGGACAGCTCTCCGGAGAGGGCAATTCTGCTGCATTTCGGGAATTTGCCTGGCGATTTGTCAATATTATTACCCGCGCGCTGGTCGCACTTGGCCAGCGTCCTGATTACGGTCTCATACTGCGTTACGTGACAAACATAGGTGAACTGTACGAAACCTATGTTGAGAATATGCTGAGTGAAAAGGCACCACAGTTGCTGAGTACAGTCGAAGCGCTGTTAGGTAGCGGTATAAGCGAGAAGGATCTGCCGCGTCACATGCAGGGCAGGCCTAATGGCATGAATATCTGGGCTATTGAGCAGGTACTGGCCAGCGAAGAAGGAAAAAAACTGTGGGACCCGGTGCTGGATGGGCTACGTAGCGCTGTGCAATATGATCGAACGTATTTCGACAAAATTGTTGCGTCACTGCTGCCGCTGCTTGAAAAGCTTACAACTGGTAAAACGGCCGCATTGCTGGCACCTGACTATACGGACCTGAACGATCCGAGACCGATCCTGGACTGGCATAACATTATAAAATCGCGCGGCGTGGTTTATATCGGCCTCGATGCACTATCCGACCCTGTTGTCGCAGCAGCAGTCGGCAACAGCATGTTCGCTGATCTCGTTTCCGAAGGTGGACACATCTATAAATTCGGTCTCGGTGATGAGGATGGCAGAAAAAGTTCGAAAGTGGCGATAAATCTTCACTGTGACGAGTTTAACGAGTTAATGGGTGATGAGTTTATTCCTCTCATCAACAAAGGGGGTGGTGCGGGCTTCCAGGTGACTGCATATACGCAGACTCTTTCGGACATCGAGGCCCGTATAGGCAGCAGTGCTAAAGCGAATCAGGTAGTGGGGAACTTCAACTCATTGATAATGCTCCGTGTGCGTGAAAAAAACACTGCCATGCTCCTGACCGACCAATTACCGGAAGTTGACGTCTACCAGAAAACCCTTACATCGGGTGTCACTGACGTATCCCGGCCGGGAGAGGGTACTGATTTTAACAGTAACGTTCAGGACCAGGTCAGTCTGGTTAAAGTCCCGATGCTCAACCCTTCAGACGTTATCAACCTGCCGAAAGGGCAGGCATTTGCCCTGCTTGAAGGAGGGCGCCTGTGGAAAATCAGGATGCCGTTGCCGGCTGATAACGACGATCCTTACATGCCCGCGAGCCTGAAGCAGCTGGCTGACAACATGGAGCAGAATTACCGAACTGGAGAATCCTGGTGGACAGGCGGTGATGCGGCATATTCGGGGGGGCAAAATGTCTCAGCATGACAGAGATACTGCCAATCGCAGTTCGCCATCCCGACAGAAACAATCCGGACCATTCGGCATGTTGCTCTGGGATTTGCCTGTCAGTTTAATTGGCATTCTGCTGGGGTCGCTTCTGGTTAGCCTGCTGATCGAATATGCCTGCATTGCCTTACTCTGGCCTGACGAAGGTGCTTCACACAGCTACCGGGTGATGGTTGCAGAAAGCCACTGGTTGTCGGAAGGGTACACGCGGAGTTTACTGATGGCAGCGCCGGTTGAGACGATTTCGCGGTGGGTACATACCGCCTGGAACTGGTTGTTTGTCGATAGCGGATTCAGCCATTGGCTTCAATCATTCAGGGAAACTGGTCAGAAGGGGACTGGAGTTATCCCAACGATTAACCGGTTCGGTGACTCACTAATCGGCTGGCTTGGGGAGTACCTGCAAGCTACGCTCTGGGTAACTCTGATTTTCTTCATCAGGGTGATGATCCTTTTCCTGAGTCTGCCTCTGTTCGGCCTGGTGATTATCACCGGCATAGTTGAAGGGCTGGTCCGTCGAGATTTGCGTCGTTATGGAGCTGGATATGAATCGAGCTTTGTCTACCATCACGCCAAACGTTTTATTAAACCCGCACTTTACGGCCCCTGCATGTTGTATCTGGCCTGGCCGACTGCTGTCTGGCCAAATCTCCTGTTGCTGCCATCAGCATTATTACTTGGCGGTGTTCTGGCCATCGTCACGGCGTCCTTTAAAAAATACCTATAGCCCAGGAAGTAGCTGTTTCGGGAATTCCCCGGAGCCCGCTTGATGTCGCGGGCTTTTTTTTTGAAGGTTCATCTGTATTAACTGGCTCACTTTGTGGCATTTAATTTTCTGACCTTCATAAATATTTTCCTGCTGCCAGCATGTCCTGTTTGCGTCAATCTCCCGACGACAAGTTATTAGGGAGAGTCGCAAATGCGTCACACCACAATCATCCTGGCAATGTTATTGCCCGTTCTGCCGGTGCTGACCTGCCAGGCGTCAGAAAAAGATGAGCTGGCACTCGTGATGCGCCAGCTGGATCAGGTTCAGGCTGGCCTTGATCGCGCCCGCGTCGTAGCCAATCAGAATCAGGACGCTCGCTTTTATTTCGACTATCAGCAGGCAACCCGTGACATCTCAACGATGAGGCAGGGCATATCCACTTATCTCGAGCCGTCGCGCGCGCAGCCAACAGCACCCTCCACTTTAGTCACCGGGCAGTACCGTGCTGAGGAGCCCTCATGGCGATGAATGGCTCTCAGCTAAATGGATGGAGTGCGGGCACCGGAAGCAGCCTCACGCCCGGGCAACTGAACCTCTTGATCCTCGGTACGCTCGCCATCGTCGTTCTCCTTTTCAGCGCATGGGCACTGGTGCAGGCCTACCGTGGCCTGGTCAGTAAATCAGTGACGTTCAGGCAGTTCAATGAGCTGCTAATTCGACTGATTGTGCTTTATCTGCTGACCCTGTTTCTGTTTTTCCACTGAAAGGATGACTCAATGAAATTCACTTTCTTCAGGCATTTTCGTTCTGCCTATTCCCGTGCGGGATATTTGTTGCTTACCGGTCTCTTAACTGCAAGTCAGGCTATGGCAGACTTGCCAGCTGTTGAACAGCCAACATCTGGAGGCGGTGGCGGAACCTACAACACCGTTATGGGCTACATCAAAATGGGGGCACTTGCGATAGGGCTTCTCGTATGTGTCGGTGCTTTTTTTGCCGTAGCGCATGCCGTGATTACCGCATTTCACGATATCCGTCGTGGTAAGGGGGAATGGACTCAGTTCCTGGTCTATCTGGTTGTCGGCATCATCCTCATCCTTTTGGTTATTTACCTCGCAACTAAAGCTTCAGATATCCTGTAAGGAGCCCATATGGCCGTCATTGATTTCCTCCCTGACAGACTGAACAACCCCCCCGTGGTCTGGAAAGGGTTCACATCCGGGGAGTTTGTGCTGGCGGCCGTCATCGGTGTTATTGCCGGTATCCCTCTGGCAATACCGTTAGCTCTGGTTCCTTTTGTCGGATGGCTGGCTTTTCCGACGTGCATGCTGCTGATGCCTCTGTTGGTCATTTTTTTTGGCGGCAACTGGATTGCCAGCTACAAGCGCGGTAAGCCAGAAAATTATATCTGGCAACGTCTGGAGGAATTGCGCTGCCGTGCACGTATGTCCCGAACCATGATTCTGGATAGCAGGGCGTGGGAACTTAAACGAACGAAACCTGTTCCGTTGATGCGCGGAGGGAAAGTATGAGTCGTTTTCGTAACGGTATAACCGCCCGCGATAATCATATTATTTCGCTACGTATCGCTTGTGTTTTGCTGGCTTTGGGACTGTTCGTCACCAGTCTGGGATGGATGCGAGCACCCTCGGAGCTGACAATTCACAACCCACCTGACCTGCGTTCCGGCAGTACCCGAAAATGGTGGGAGGTCCCGCCATCTACGGTTTACAGTTTTGCTTTTTACATTTTTCAGCAACTGAATTCCTGGCCGAAAAATGGGGAAGCTGACTACACAGCCAAAATTGCCCAAATGAGCCCGTATTTGACGCCGTCCTGTCAGGATTTTCTCAATAAGGACGCCGAGATGCGCAAGAATAATGACGAGCTGCGCGATCGTGTACGCGTGGTATACGAAATCCCCCGTCGTGGTTACAGTAACCGCAGCGTGACCATCATTGATGAAGATCATTGGGTGGTACGGCTGGACCTGGTAGCTGACGAATATTTCCATACCGAACCCGTTAAGCGTGCCCTGGCGCGTTATCCAATGAAAGTGGTTCGCTGGGAAGGTGACCCAGAGCGAAATCCGTTTGGACTGGCACTGGATTGCTATGACAGCGCGCCACAAAGACTTGAGGCGATCTCCTTGCCTGAGCCAGAACAAAAGTCGGGAGCATTCAATTGAAAAAATTCTCAGTGATCCTGCTGACCCTGGTACTGGTCTCAGCCGGAGCTCGTGCTGTTGAGCTTATGAAATGGGAACGGATACCTTTGCAGATTCCCCTGACTGTAGGGCAGGAGCGAATCGTTTTTGTAAACAAAAACGTGCGAGTGGGGTTTCCGCCCACACTCAACGACAAGCTGCGTATTCAAAGCTCCGGAGGTGTAGTTTATCTCGATGCGAAAGAAGCCTTTCCGGTGACGAGACTGGAACTTCAGAACAAGGAAAACGGGGAAATACTTCTACTTGATGTTTCTGCTGCCCCCGGTAAAACCACGCGGGAACCTGTCAAAATTGTCTACGACGGAGAAGTGGCTACCGCTTCGGCGACCGATAAACAGACGGTCAGCAGTGATGGGGACAGTGCCGGCCGTCAGTCGTCGGCAGAGGCAAATGCAGAAAGCCGGAGGCCCGCAAAACTCAATGCGCCGCTGCCCGTTGTCCTGACTCGTTATGCCGCACAGAACATGTATGGACCGTTGAGAACGGTAGAGCCCGTACCGGGAGTAAGTCAGGTTTCACTGAAGCTTCCTCCCCGGATCACCACACTTATGCCCTCTGAGTCCGTCAGCGTCACGCCGATGGCTGCCTGGAGTCTGCAGGGCAGCAGTGTAATTGCGCTGCAGGTGCGTAACCGATCAGCAGTAAAGGTCATCCTCGATCCTCGTTCGCTGCAAGGTCAGTTTACTACTGCGACTTTCCAGCACCGTTGGCTGGGGCGTGCCGGTACACCGGAAGACACGACAGTTCTATATCTGGTTACTACAGGACGTCCCGAAAGTGCCTTTATTGCTGAACAGCGTTTACCCGAATCTGAAGGAAAGGAGAGTAAGCGGAGTAACCGAGGAGCACATAAATGAAAAAGCCTGCTTCAAACCTGCTTGTGAAAATTGCTGTTCCCGTCGTAGTGGTGGGCGCCATCATGATTGGGGTTAAATCCTGTACAGATAAAAACGATAAAAATGAAGCAGGCCAGAAAACCTCTAATGTCGCCCTGAAGGACCTTACACCAGAAGATCTCAAAGCGCTGGGTGTGGAAGGTGACACCGCGCAGGATACTTTGCGTACCCTGGTTGGTAGTTACCGTAAGGTTCAGGGGCGCCTTGACAGCCTTGAAAGCGATAATAAAACGCTTGCTGATGAAAATAAGGAGCTGAAAAAAAATAGCACCAATGTTGATCAGCAAATCAGCCAGGCTGTGGGGCAAGTTCGTTCCGAAGAGGCTCAAAAACGTGCACAACTGAGTTCTCAGGTTACTGATCTGAGTTCGCAGGTGAACCAACTTCTTGACCAACTCAAAAATGGCTCCTCCGGCTTAACGGCAGGAAATAAAGGTAACGTTGCAGGCAGCGATATTCCAGTGGGACTGGGTTATGACAATGGACTGACCGGAGGCACGGGAAATCTATCTCAAACAGATGGCAACGGGTTGCAATGGGTTGAGCCGAAAGATGGTATTGCCACGGATGCGAATGGTCGACCTGTCTCAGATAAAAACAGTAATAACGCGACTGGTTTTTCTTTTGCCACCTCCTTTGGCGCTGCAGGTGATGCAGCCAGGCAGGCAACGTCAGCAGTAAGTACAACGGTCCAGAACAACATTCCCGGATCTGAAAAAAATGCTGCCCCTGTTTATACCCTTCCGGAAAACTCCACGCTTGTGGGTAGTCGGGCCATGACCGCGCTGTTGGGACGTATTCCCATTGATGGCAAGGTGACTGACCCTTACCCGTTCAAAGTGATGATCGGAAAAGACAACCTGACGGCAAATGGCATTGAATTGCCTGATGTACAGGGGGCGATCGTTTCGGGAACCGCTACGGGGGACTGGACGCTTTCCTGCGTACGCGGCGCCATAACAAGCATCACTTTTGTTTTTACTGATGGCACCGTTCGTACGCTTCCTTCACTTGAGGGGCAAGGCAGTAATGGTGGTAATCAGAACAGCCAGGGTGGGAATAACAGCAGTATTGGCTGGTTATCAGATGACAATGGCATTCCATGCATTTCAGGTACCCGAAAATCAAACGCTTCTACTTATCTGCCAACCATTGCCGCACTTGCAGCTGCCAGCGCAGCTGGGGACGCCGTGGCTGAAAACCAGAATACCAGCCAGACCAATGGCTATGGTGGTGTGACGTCTACGCTGACGGGGGATGCCGGTCAGGCCGTGTTGGGTAAGGCGTTATCCGGCGGTATGCGTGAGACCGTTGACTGGGTTAAAGCGCGATATGGTCAGACTTTTGACGCGATCTATGTACCGCCTGGACAGAAAGTGGCTTTACATATCACTCGTCAGTTGGCGATTGATTATGAAGAAAAAGGCCGCAAGGTGAAATATGACGATTTCAGCCTCGCTGGTAGCAGCACGGGCATGGACTGATGGGGATAAAGATGCAGAACAATAAAAACCTCGAGTATCGGGTGGACTATACGCCACTGGGTGGCCGTCTCTTTGCCGGTTTTGTCAGGTGTGATAATGGCAAATGGGAAGGTAGCAGGCATGAAGTCACCGAACAGGCCCTGCTCGCTGTCGGAAAGAAGCTTCTGAGCGAGGGAAATGGAATGCAGATGCAGCTGCCTGATGGACGAGTGATTCGTCTGTCAGCTGTCATCAGTGATTCGGATGAAGCGGAGGTGCATGTTGCTCAGTTTTAATCATCTGGCCACCGTTATGTTGGTCGTTGTATCGCTTGCCCTCTCGGGTTGCAGTACGTCAAAAGAGGAAATGTTGCCGCCTGGCGACAGCACCATGCTTGAATTATGGAACGATGGTGCATCGTCAACTCATGCTACCAACGAGAGCAGAACAACACTTCGCCGGCCAGTTACAGACAGCGAACGTGAGATCAGTCAGCAGGTCAGTAACAGCTACAGCCGCACCCAGGAAAATGAAATTCAGCAGACGTTTCCGCGTCTGCCAAATCCTGACATGGTCATGTATGTTTTTCCGCATCTGGCTGGCGGGAACACGCCGGTTCCAGGCTACAGCACCGTCTTTCCTTTCTACAGCCAGGTACAGTATGCGTTGCCTGGTGAGCGAACGGAGGATCTCTGATGGCTTTCCCTTTATTTAGCCGACGTCGAGCGTCTCAGGATGCTCATCAGTACGGTAACGGTCCGTTTTCCGTCAGTGGGTATGAACCGCTTACCCGGGAAGGGCAACTGACTCATTCAGATGAAGCGCGTCTGTATTCCACGGCACCTTCCATTATCGATCATGTTCCCTGGGGTGAGTATTTGCCAGAGCATGAATGTATTCTGCTTGACGATGGCGTATCCGTTGGGGCCGTGTATGAGATTATCCCTGTGGGCACTGAAGGGCGCCCGGAAACACGTCTGGACGAGATCTGCAATATCGCTGAGAACGCCCTACAGGACAGTCTCCCTGAACTGGATGATCACCAATGGGTGGTACAGTTTTTCTGCCAGGATGACTCTGATCTCTCTACTTATATGGATACTATCAGAGGCTATGTCAGGCCAAGAGCTCAGGGAACTGCATTCACGAAAGCCTGGCTGGCTGAACAGGAGCGCCACCTAGAAAATGTGGCGGTGGAACAGGGGCTTTTTGTAGACGAGGCTGTCACAGGGGCCGCCTGGAGAGGGCAAATTCGCAGAACGCGCATGGTGGTTTACCGTTGGGTTGAGACACCTTATCGTGACCCCATGCCACCGGAGGTGCTGCTGAAACAGGTCTGCGATCGCCTGACTGCAGCACTGAGCGGTGCCGGTATCCGGTGCGAAAAGCAGAACGGCGAGCAAATCCATAGTTGGCTGTTGCGCTGGTTCAACCCGGCGCCGGCGTGGGTCGATAAGAAAACATTGTATCGTTGCGCAAAACACTCCGATCATGCACCGGGCGATTTGCCTCTTCTGAATGATTTCAGCGAAAGCCTCTGGTTTACCCGCCCGCGAAGTGATGCCGAAAGCGGTGTGTGGTGGTTTGATGATGTGGCACATAAAGCTGTTCCGGTTGCCCGCCTGCGTACTGCACCTTCTACCGGTCATCTGACGGGGGAGGTAAAACGTGGTGATAATGTGAATGCCATTATGGATCTGCTTCCGGAAGGGACAGTTCTGGCCATGACCCTGGTGGTTCAGCCTCAGGACAAGCTTGAAGAAAGTTTTGCGAGCCTTAGCCGCAATTCAATGGGGGAGAATGTTGATTCCCTGCGTGCTCGCGAAGACGCTGCTACAGCGCGTAATTTCCTGGGAAACAAACACAAGCTTTACCGTGCGGCCATCACACTGCTTATCAAGGCTCAGGACAAGGAAACACTCGATAAACGGTATCTTGATCTCAGCAGTAAATTACTGAACTGTGGGATGGAACCGATAAATCCAGAACACGATATTGGTCCTCTCAGCAGTTATATGCGTGCGTTACCTATGTGCTTTAACCCTCAAATGGATAAACACAACTGGTACACGCGCCTTATGTTTGTACAGCATTTTGCATGTCTCGCCCCTATTTATGGTCGCGACACCGGTACTGGTCACCCGGGGGTTACGTTCTGGAATCGTGGTGGTGGCCCCCTGTCCGTAGATCCACTTAATAAAAATGACCGTACCCAGAATGCGCACCTGCTGCTTTTCGGGCCGACAGGTGCCGGTAAATCTGCCACTGCGCTCGATAAACTGGCTCAGATGGTGGCAATCTACCGCCCCCGTATATTTTTGCTGGAAGCGGGTAACAGCTTCGGTCTGTTTGGAGATTACTGTAATTCGCTGGGGCTCTCAGTGCACCGTGTCAGTATCAAGCCTGGTAAGGTTATTTCACTTGCTCCGTTTGGCGATTCACATCTGCTCATGCAGGCGAAACCTGAGACGTTAGTGACAAGCGAAGAGGCCCTCCCTGACATTGATGAAGATGATGAGGACAAGGACGAAGAACGTGACATTCTGGGTGAAATGGAGATTGCAGCGCGGTTGATGATCACCGGTGGTGAAGCAGCAGAAGAGGAGCGAATGACACGCGCCGACCGCGGTATGATTCGTGAGGCGATACTCATTGCGGCTCGTAAAGCGTTTGACGAAAACCGCCAGATGCTACCGGAAGATTTAATGTTCTCGCTTGAGAACATTGCCCGCGATGTCAGCATGGGAGAAGACGGCCGCGAGAAACGCACGCCAGCGCGACGTGCGCGAGCTGAAGAGATGGCAGAAGCATTACGCATGTTTACCGAAGGTTTTGAAGGGGAGTTGTTTAACCGTCCGGGCGCGCAATGGCCAGAGGCAGACGTGACTATTGTTGATTTAGGTACGCTGGCGCGTGAAGGCTATGAAGCTCAGATGGCCGTTGCTGTCATCTCGCTGCTTAATACGATTAACAACATCGCAGAAAGGGAACAGTTCAGCGATCGGGATATCATTGTGCCAATCGACGAAGCGCATATTGTAACTGCTAACCCGCTGTTGGGCCCGTATGCAACCAAAATTGTCAAAATGTGGCGTAAGCTCGGATCATGGCTGTGGTTGTTCACACAGAACCTGGAGGATTTCCCTGACACTGCGAAAAAAATGCTCAATATGGCGGAGTGGTGGATCTGCCTCGTTATGCCACCTGATGAAGTTGAACAAATAGCGCGATTTAAGACGCTCACAGAAGAGCAGAAGGCGATGCTGTTGTCCGCGACAAAACTTCCGAGAAAATACACAGAGGGAGTTATTTTGTCCCGTAAGGTACAGGCGTTGTTTCGTGCGGTCCCCCCCAGTTTGTACCTGGCGCTGGGAATGACTGAAAAAGAGGAAAAAGCCGAAAGACGGGCCATTATGAATGAATTAAATTGCTCGGAGCTTGAGGCCGCATTTCACGTTGCGCGCCGCCTCGATGAGAAACGTGGCATTGGCACTATTCAGGGGACAATATGAAAAAACTGATTATGGCGACGCCGATCGTTGTACCGGACAAGGCATTTATTGCCTCTGTTATTTTTACCGTTCCGCCACAGGGTTCTGCCTCAGTCGGTGTGGCTGACAGTGAGTCGATTAAGCATCTGCAAGGGGAGATCGTTAAGAGACTGGAGCAGCCTGTATTGCTGTCGGTCTATCCTCACCGGGTTGGCCGGCGCAGCTGCGT
The DNA here is from genome assembly GCF_000981805.1 of Citrobacter amalonaticus Y19. Classification (NCBI taxonomy): domain Bacteria; kingdom Pseudomonadati; phylum Pseudomonadota; class Gammaproteobacteria; order Enterobacterales; family Enterobacteriaceae; genus Citrobacter; species Citrobacter amalonaticus. The sequence goes on from NZ_CP011132.1 coordinate 5,031,921, forward strand.
TGCAGTCCACCTCAGCGACGTGCATGAGAAAACCCTGGATATCCTGATAACTGTTACCGGCAATACACTCTGGCCAGCAGAACAGGAGTACCGGTCGGGTATCCGATGGAATATCTGTGTACCCGATGCAACCGATATGCTCTGGGTTCTTAAGGAAATCGACAGGGTGACCTGTGACACCGGATGTGACTTATAACCCTCCGACCTTGCCAGACAGCGGTGTGTTTTCCGCTGTCTGGTAAGGGGGGAGGCTGCGGGTGCGGGCGGCAAAGAGCCCGCGTGTATTAAAGTTCCTGCATTTAAAAAATGACATTTCCAGCGATCTGAGATTTATGCTGACGTACAGATAATGAATTACCAGGGCAAGATTAATTATCATTTTTCACGTCAGAATTAATTACTGACCCCTCCTTAAAGAGAACGCACCCTGAATAGGTTTTTCACACTCAGGGAGTGTTTTTCATGAAAATGCCATTTTGCTGCCTGGCAGCACTGTTCCTTTCCGTCGGTGCCAGTGCCGGCACAGTGATATATACCGACTCCTCTCATACCATAGCAGCAAATCCTGGTCCGGATGTCTCCGTTGTTGAGCTCGATGCGCCCGAACGTGCACAGGCGGACATTTTCGGTCAGTTATCTGCCGATCCCGTTCTTGCAGAACAACGTGCCCGGGCAGTGATCTCTTCCCCGAATTTCCGGCAGCAGCAACAACAACTGGCGGAAGCTTATGCGGGTGTCACTCATGCCTGGTCCCTCGGCCTGGAAAAATACCCGGCTGTGGTTTTTGATGACGTCTTTGTTGTCTACGGTACGACTGATGTCAACGAGGCAACCCGTCAGCTCGCTGCCTGGAAGGAGAAGAACCGATGAAATCTTTCTCCTTCCGCCCACGTCGACTGGCGATCGCCACATTGCTGGTTTGTTCCGGCACCATGGCCAGCGTCAATACAGCGAATCTTCTGGCCAGCGCGGCAAGTACAGACTGTATCAGCTGGCGTGTCAGTGGTATCTGCTACTGGTTATTGTGTACCCCATTTGGTTGCACGGTGAAAACCTCGGTGAAAGTGACACATTTCATTCCGGAGGCTGTGGTATCGGCTTACCTCAACCCCGGAGATAACCCCTGGACTGAAATGTCCACAGTTAGTAACGCCGCCAGCGGTGCTGAAGGTTCTCTGCTGGAAAGTATGACGGGTGTGAGTACGGGGGGCGGTCGTCAGGAGATGAAAGCTCCCGGGGAACGTAAGCAGAACCTGCATTTCTATTACGGCGACGCCTATGGCCATCCAGCAACAAAAGTCATTGGCGGTATGGTGCCGGGCTATTCATGCGACAGTGCTGCCACTCCTTTCATGCCCTATTTCAACAGCTCACTGGATGCTCTGGTCTGGCGAACGGGTGTCCCGGAGACCCTTTATCCCGAAGCACTCATCCCCGGGCAACGAGAAATCGGGGAAACCACATCCGGCAATATGTGGGGGAACGTTTATCCACGTAGCGGGTTTGTCACCCAGACAGACAGTTACAAATCAGCAGCGGTTGTAGTTCAGCGTGTCGCTGACGTCATTACCCGCTCCGGCCAGCTCCACGTCTACAACCCCCTTACGGGACAGAAGTCCCCGGGTTACTGGCCACCCGAGCCGGTAAAAGAAAATACCGGCACCAAAAACCACAAATGGCAGCGACTTTCGCCTCAGTTGTCCCAGACCTGTGCAGTGTTTCCCGACACCAATGGCCAGATTGCCCAGGACGGTAACTATGCCTGGGCATTGTGGCAACCGTACAGCTGCTGCAAACGTCGCGGCCAGACGTTCCTTTCCAGCACCGATTTCTCATAAAGGTTCAGAACATGAAAAAAGCAGGACTTTTACTGATTTTTGCCTCGCTGCCGGCAATGGCAACTGATATCTCTTTGTCTTCATCGGGGGCGTCAGTTAGCGGTAACGCTATCAGCGATGGGCTCTTTTATTCTATTGGTGGCGGTTCGGTTATTTCACCCCCGCCCAGTCGTAACAATATGTCCAGGATAGGCATTAATGGTGGCCTTAGCAGTGATCTGATGTGTGGCAATTTCGACATCAAAACAACCGTTGGCAACCAGCTGAATGGTATTACCAGCGGGTTTAAGGATCTGATGGGGAATGTGATTCAGGGGGCGACTGGTGCTGTCATGAGTATGCCGGCAATGGCTATTCAGCGCGCAAACCCCGGGCTGTATGAAATGCTCACCAATGGCGTTCTGCAGGCCGGTTTGAGCTTTGATAAAGCGATGTTGAACTGTCAGAGCATGTCGAAGAAGCTGGCTGATTATACCATTGGCAATAAATGGCAGCAGGTAGCTGTCTCTGAAGAGTACAAAGATATTGTGGCCACAAGTGGCGGCGATGCGGTTTCCAGCGACCAGAAACTGCAAAAAGCAACTGGAGAGGAAGGCGTGACGTGGGTTGGTGGGCAGAAAAGAGGCGGCAAGGGGCAGCCCGCAATTCAGCCCACTCGGGATCTGGCCAAAGCTGGTTATAACATGATGAATAATTTGCCAGTGACCAGTAACAGCAGCGTCGGCTCCTCGAGCTGCAATGGTACCGCATGCCAACGTTATAAATCTTCTGAAGAGGCCGCTGCGGCCGTTGTTAAAGTGCTTGGTGATCGCTCCATCAGGACTTGCCGGGAAACCAGTGAATGTACCAGTGGTGGAACCGATAACCAGCCGGGCAGTGCTGTCGCTGGTACTGGCTTTTCTCCCATCCTTGAGGATGCCACGAAAGAGAATCTGGAGCAGCTTAGTAAGCTGGTTAGTGGTGAGCTGCAGCCCACCACTGATAACCTTTCCGCACTGAAAACCGGCAGTCTGGTTGTCACCCGCGGGGTAATTCAGGCATTACGTGACGATCCGGACAAAGCGGCCCTGGTTCAGCGGCTTGCCGGCGAACTGGCGATGTCCGATACCGTTGAAACCGCGCTAACAATGCGCAGGATGCTCACCACTGGTGAATCCGAACCTAATGCTGCAGAGCAGCCGGAAGCCATTGCTGAGGGTGATCGCCGCATCGATGCCCTCGATCGCGAGCTGACGGCGCTGCGTAATGAGATGGAGTTACGCAAATCTATAAGCAATAACAGCCTGCTGACGGCACTGGAGCGGCAGGGGACAAGGAATCAGGATAACCGTCTGCAGCAGAAAGCCGGTAACGAGGACCAGGGCTTCAGCCAGATGGGCCAGTCTCAGTCTTCCGGAGCAAACTGATATGAGACTTTACCCGTTCAGCGGCCATATTGGCCGCATTCTCCTTATGGTGCTGCTCATTCTGTTGATGACGGCCAGCATGTTTGCTATCGCAGCGGTATTTATGGCTTACGACCCTGATGGCCACATCACACGGCGCTGGTTGCATGACAGCCGATGGGGACTGTTTGCCTGGCGACTGGTTCTTTATGGCTGCCCTATTACCGCCTGGATATTGAAGGTACGCCCACAGGCATTAATCCGCTGGCCGGATGGGCGTCCGCGTCTTGTGCGTATGGAACTGATGGGGGTGTTGTTCCTGGTAGCCACGGAATATGTGGCCTGGACAAGCGCTGTGTAAGGAGAGGACGATGACCGCAAACAGTTTTCTGGAATATTTTCTCGTTCTCTTTGGCTGGGTAATGAACAATGCCATGTGGAGCATTCTCAGCAGTACAGGCCTTTTTGCATTGCCACTGGTGGTCAGGGTTCTTGGCGTCTGGCTGAAAGTGAGGGAGGAGGGGGCTGACGAGGGGAACAAAGGGCTTCTTGCCCTTCCGCGAATCGAACATGCACTGTATGTGTCTTATCTTGTGATGCTCTTTTGCTGTATTCCGCTGTTGCCGGTTGATATCAGCACAATCAAGTTCGACAGCTCGCGCGCTAAACAGTGCGGCGTCAGTGTGCCGACGCCACAGAATTCTGGCTACAAGGGACTCGTTAACGATTTTGACGGTCGTACGGCCGAGGTTCCAGTTTGGTGGTATCTCCTGCATATGATGTCGAAGGGCACAACGCAGGCAATGATTGCGTCAATCCCATGCGGTACGAATTTGCGACAGATGCGTTTTGACGTTCAGAACACGAAACTGCGTGATCCTGTGTTGTTGCAGGAGGTCCAGGAATTTGCAGATCAATGTTACTCGAGAGCATATTTCAGACTGAAAAACAGCAACAGCCAGCTCAGTGATGCCACCATCAACTCCGTGGGCTGGATAGGTAGCAGCTACTTCCTGAATACTTCCGGATATTATGACTACTACACGGCTATGACGCCACGTAGCCAGTGGCCTTACAACAGCAGCCGGGACAGTGGCTATCCGGATACTGGTGCAGGTGGATATCCAACATGTAAGACGTGGTGGTCCGATGGTACTTCCGGGCTTCGCAAACGAGTTCTGGCCAGTTTTAGTGATAACACACGTAAGGAGATGCAGCGTCAGTTCCCCGGAAAGCAGTGGGAAGAAATTGCGTTACGCTGGCTTGTCAGCCCACGCAACGCAGATCTCTCCGGCGCCGGTACCACTTATGCTGTTGGCAGTAGCGACACAACCACCGGAGTAGTTGGTAATCTTACACGCCTTACCTCGTCTATTGGTCTTGGACTGAAACAGGCCGAGGCGTTACCTGGTTTTGATGCAATGAAGCAGGCACTGCCGATGATCCAGGCATTATTGCTGATGATGATAATCACGGTCATTCCTGCGTTAATGATGTTCAGCGCCTACGATCCGAAAACCATTTTTACCATCTCCTTCGCGTTATTCGCTCTTCAGTTCATTACGTTCTGGTGGGAACTGGCAGGTTGGCTTGATGACAGATTGATCACCATCCTCTATGACAATATGGCTGAGCAGGGGATTGCAAACAGCTCGGTGCCTTTCGCGGCTTTCTTTAGCTCAACGGCTGATGGATGGATTATGAACCTGGTACTGGGGATGATGTACCTGGTCTTTCCGATGTTCTGGGTTGGTATGCTGAGTTGGGCTGGAGTTCGAATTGGTAATATGGCTAACAACTTTAGTGATGCTTCTAAAATGCCTACGGATGCTGGCTCGGAAGCAGGTAAAAAAGCTCAAGGGGTGGCGATTGATGCAGCTTCAGGCGGGATTAAATCAGGATTAAGCAAAGGATAACTGATGGCTATATGAAGCGGTGGTTATGCCATCGCTTCATAAGATTAAAAATTGTTAGAACCACCGTTAATACCTTTTTTCTCCCAGCTGTAACGGATAGGAGATTTATATTGGTCCTGTTTGTCTTTTGTGACGTCCGCTTTAGAGGTAGAGGCGAGCACAGATGAAATCACACAACCAATTTCTTGTGTTGCACTCGAAAGTTTTACCGGCTCAGGTTTTTTCCGCTTCAGCTTGGATTCATCACAAACGATATTGCGACGTTTTGTGGTGAAACGCGCAAAGGTGCTGCTCAGGTCATCTTTATTGAAACCGTCCTCGCTCATGGTAATGACTCCTCATTTTGTCTAATAAATAAGCTACTAAAAATCCCCTATACACGCAAATTATTAAGCACTATAGGGGAGGGCACCGGCTCACAGGCGCGTTCCTTGGCGGCGAGCTACAGTGCGCGGCGGAAGGCCTTAGGCCTTCACACGGGCCTGTATTTCCACTTTCATTTCTTCGCCTTCCCGTCGTGGCGTGCCAGGGCCAGCAGCTCTGCCTGCAGCGCACGGCCATCCTCCCGGGTTTCCTTCAGCTCCGCTTTGGTGTCCTGCAGCTGCGCCGCCAGGTGTTCGCCGGTGGCGGTCAGACGGGCTACCTGCTCGCGCAGCGGCAGCGCCTCCGCGCGCAGCCCGCGTACCTCATCGAGCAACCGGTCACGTTCGGTCACCACCTCCCGAAGCACCGCCAGTTCACTTTCCAGTGCGGTCACTTTCGCCAGCGCCTCGTCGCGCTCCTGGTCGGCCCGGGCGATATCGGTGTCGGCCTGTTCCCGGGCCGCCAGTGTCCCGGCTTCTGCCTGTTTCACCGCGGCCTGCCACAACAGGGCCAACTGGCCGGTGAGCAGCTGCGCCAGCTCTGGCGGCAGAGCCGGCGTCTGTTCGCTGGCCAGTGCGCGCTGGCGTGCCCGAAATTCCCGCATCACCGGGGAAATGTGGGACAGGGAGCCGCCACCGAGGTGCTGGCGGACCTGTTCGTTGGTCGGGTTCGGGTTGCCGGCGGCAATGAGTGCGGCGGCGGCGTCCTCGATCCGACGGACGGTGTCAGCAGGCAGGTTAGTCATGAAATACTCCGTTAAGAAGGTATGCATACATTTTAACCTGACTGTAGTTTGTACACAATACAAATAATACATACAATACAAGACCAACGTGCACCATCTCTACTTTCGTGGTCAGATCCGAAAACTCACTTAATAGGAAATGCTGTACCTGAGCCGTCAGGCTGGCCGGATGATATAGTGGATTTTCGAACCGGAACGGGAGGGTTAAATGGGAAATTATTCAGATTTTGAAACCGATTTTGTTCAGCGAACACTGGCGCTTATCGATCATTATAACGAAATGATTGAGGTGCTGGGCAAACCATTCAGGGAGCAGTACAACTACACGTTGACCCTGAATTGCCTTCTGGGTCTTATCGTGTTACCGAAAGAGAGGGCGCTCTCTTTCCTGCCTGCCGACCGTTTAACGCGGCAACTTAAAGCAGAAATGGGATTACGTGAGTCACAGCTGCCCGGACCGGAAATGAACCTGCGGGAGTTGATCCATAAGATGCGGAATTCAGTTGCTCATTTCTGTGTCCAGGTAGAGTCAGCCAGCGATGCACACCTTGTAGACTGGATTGTTTTCAGGGAATCCCAGGGAGATGGAGAAGTCTACGCCAGCTTCAGCGCTCCGGAGCTTTTACCCTTTCTGAAATATTATGCGACCCTGCTGCTCGACAATATGGCTCGGCGTCGAGCCCCCGCTGTTAACATATTGGATTTGTGAGGGATTTACACCATGTTGATTCTCGATTGCTCCTCACGAACTCAGGCGTTGCATACATTATCTGCCGGGTTTGCCTGTCCCCCTGAAAAGCTGAAAAAAGTGCTGCTTTCGCTCGATCTTGAAAGTATCTACGAGCTTAATCCTCGCCAGTTGGTTGATGCACCTCAGTATCTGAGAGACTACGTCTGTGCGGAACTGGGCGAACCGGGACCATTCACCCGGGCTCTGTGGTTTCATGGCACCCGGACTTTCGCCGGTAATACTTTTCCGGCGGGGTTACTGGCGCTAAATCAGTCAGAATCCCTCGCCATGAAAATGCTGCTCAACCTGGCCCCGAATGAGATGGTCCGTAAACACCTGCAGGAATGGGATGTTCCGGGGGGCGTCCCGGATGAGATGTTTCAGCTCAGAACCGGCGATAAAATTCACTGGGGACCTTATGGCCATTTAGTCCGGGAATTACATTTTAACGCCAGTGAAAATGGACTGCATGATTACCTCTGGCTGCCGGAGCTGGTAGAGGATGTCTGTAAGGCCTACCAGAAGAAATACGGCCACGATCTTAAACCGCATTATCTCAGCGTGCTTCATCCCTGTATTGTCTGGTTCGAGGCGGATATTGTTTATGAAAAAGGGGTTCTTGAAACGGCTCTGGCATATGCCTATACATCAGTCCGTGACCTCCCGCCGGACGGAAACGCAACTTTCGGCATAGACTGTGACGGGAAATCTGTGTCCAGGTCGGCCATTGCCAGAATCGAGTTTCTGCAGCCCGGGCAGATGTAATCTCTAAAAAACGGGTCTGTGATCCGGCCCGTTTGTTCGTTGCCGTGAACCCAGTATTGAGGTCATTAAAGCCTTAAGCGGATCACTTGCAGCTGGCTGCAGAAAGGTTTTACATTGACCAGGATTATGCCGTTTCCCTTCCTACTGCCTGGTAAAGGATCTCTGAATGCACTTTTATGTGGATGAAACAGGCCAGACTGGCCGAAACCTTTTTGACAAAACCCAGCCAGTCCTCTCCTACGGAGTGCTGTCGTCTGATGCTAATCTGGATAAGGTTGCTGAAGCGGATCTTGCCGTATTACGCAAAACGCTTGGCGTGCAGCGCCTGCACGCTGCGGAACTGGGCTTGCACCGCCTTTCTGACCTTGTGGATACGCTGCTGGTTCTGCAGAAAAAGCACCGGATACGGTTTGACATCTGGCAGGTAGTAAAGCGCGATCATGCCATTATTTCGTTCTTCGACCAGGTATTTGATCAGGGAATGAATCCAGCCGTTCCCTGGTCTGCATACTGGACCCCTCTGCGCTACCCCCTGCTGCTGAATCTGGCCAGCCTGTTTGATGATGAACTTGCTTCAAACGCATGGACGGCAAGGCTGGAGGCGCATGATGAGCGGGCGTCGGAACTTTTTTGTACCGTCAGTGATGAACTGATCAGCAGGACGGCAGCCAGCGCGCTGGACCACCGGTCGAAGCAGCTGATCACCGATGCCCTGAACTGGGCGTCAGCCAATTTTGAACAGCTGGGCTATAACTGTAAAACCAACAAGGAAAGGCTGCGGATTATGCCCAATATGATTGGCTTTCAGTCCGTATTGCACGGGATCTGTTCCCGCCTGGGGGCACCAGAAAGAAAGGCCAGTATCATTGTTGACCAGCAGTCACAGTTCAACACCACCCAGCGTGAACTTAACGAGTTTTACTACCAGATACGGGAGATGCCCTGGGAACTGGGGCCCGGATTACCTGTTATGAACATGAAAAATATGCCGGCTGAACCACTTGTATTCCAGTCCGGTACCAAGAGTGCAGGTCTGGAGCTGGTAGATATTTATCTCTGGACATTCAAGCGATTCATGGAAGACAAGGCGCTGACAAAGCCACTTTCCCGCCTTGTTTATACCAATCTGAAAACAGCCAGGACCAACAGCGTGTCAATCCAGTCGGTTGCCAGTCGATTTATGGAACTCCTGGGTAAACTCCCGGTACCAAGCGCAGAGATCATGAGGCAGGCGCAGGAACTGCGGGACTTTGATGAAGCCAGACGCATGCCATATGTGGTGTCGGGATCACCCGACTGATGCCGGATAGTTATCTGCTTTCAACTGCCCCCTCTCAGGGGCAGGTTTTCAGGTTAACCGGCAGCTGTGATCCACGACGCCGCTTACAGTCATGCTGCGATGCCAGAATGTCAGCAACCTGATAATCGGTCCCCATCGCCACATCGTGCAATAGCAGGATAAAGTCCCCGTCACTGCCGCCCCTGCGCGAATCCAGATACCGCTGCAGCCATCGGGCATGATAAAGAACGTGGCGCTGTTCGCGCTGCAGCCATTTCAGCGGCAGACGGGACGTCATATCGTCAAGGCTGCGCATTTCCTGATGAAGCGGCGCAATAACAGCGGAAAATTCCTCTCTCAGTATCCGGGCAGGTTTCTTCTGTCCGAACAGCGCGGCCATATTGCTCAGGACATCCTCGATCGTCCGGCTGACTTTCTGGGCCTGATCACGGGAGGCCTGATAACGCGTAAACCAAAACTTACAGTAGAACCCCGCAGCGGCAAGCAGCGCCGTAAGGATCGGTCCAATCAGACTTGTGTCCACAATATTCTCCTTAAAGATGGTCATGAGGCCACCCGAAGCAGCCGATGACGCAAATATACCTCGTTTTAGCAATTAGTGCTATCCGTGAGTGCAAAAAGTGCTATTCGTTGTTTTTGGTATTGATATTTTAATTGATATATGCATTTGGATTTCCCTTCAGTTTTCTCCCCTGAGATCCGAAAAAAGTATAAGTCGGATCTCCAGACTACTGCTGCGTTGTTTTGACTAAAATGGCGGAGGTGGAACCAGGAGAGTAAAATAATCTACTGATGTAAGAATAAATCTTACATTGAAAAACGGAGGGGTTATGGCCCGTACGATGACCGTGGACGTGGGTGATGAGCTGCGTGAATTCATCGATTCCCAGGTTAAGGCCGGTGATTACCGAATCCAGAGCGAGGTTATGCGTGACGCGCTGCGTCTGCTGCGCGATCTGCTGGCCGAAGGGATCAGCAGCGGCGAGGCGAAACCATGGAACAAGGATGCATTCCTGAAAAACGCCAGTGCCAGGGCGGAAAATGAAAGGGATCGAGCTGATGCGAAAAGAGAAGAAGACCTGTAAGTTATCTGGGACTACAGCTTTAGACAGTTCGGAGTTGTCCAGGCGGATGCATATATAAAAAAACGCTCCCGGACGGGAGCGTAAGCCAGTGACTTCGGCGTCAAATGAGGGTCTGACAAGTGGAGCTGCGGGTTAATTCTGGGTGATCTGGCTGCGATGCTTTTCCGCCTGTTGCTGATGAATAACGGAAGACTGGCCATTATTCGCCTTCTCATGCACAACAGCGGCTTTCTCATGCTCGCTCATTTCGGAAAATGGCTTAGCAGTTTCTTGGGTGTTCTCAGGTTTGGCTTTCATCATTTTTTTATGCATTTCAGCCATGTCCTGATGGGCGGCAGAATTGCCGTTTTGCATCATTTCATGGGACATAGCGGCCTGATCGTGACCGCTCATATCCATCATTTTCATGCTCTCCCCCTGAACTGCACTTTTTTCAGCGGATGACTGCATCTGATGGGCAGGCGCCTGGGCATTATTTACATGGTCATGCATGTTCATTGTCTCTGCAGCCCAGGCAGATGAAGCGACAGCCATCATGGCAATAAAGGATACAAGAATTTTTTTCATGGTTGGGTCTCCGGTGTTTTCATACCCGAACAATCAATGCTTATAACAGAGAAAGCATTTGATCTCAGGGCTGGTTAATCATCACGCCAGGAACCGGGCGATTGAATTATCACGTTGCTCCTGATTTATGACTGATTATAAAAAACCGCCTCTGTTTATCGCGTGACTAAATGATGACATTTTTGTCACCTTCCGGATTTTTCCTGAATAACAGTATTAATCCGTTAACAGACGCACACTGAACACAATTTCCCGCCCCTGCTGTTCTGCTGACAGCTCGCCGCCGTGAGCATGAATGATCGACCTTGTAATTGATAATCCCAGCCCCGCGCCTTCCGTGTTGTGGACCCTAGATGAGTCTGCGCGATAGAACCGGTCAAACAGGCGTTCCAGATTAGCGGGAACCGGGCCAGACATCGTATTCGTAATCATCACGTTCACACAGTCACTGTCACGCTCAAGGTGTATCGCTGTACAGGTGTTATCGGGAGAATACTTGATTGCATTGGAAAGCAGGTTACTGAAAGCTCGTCGCAGCATATCGCTGTCTCCGGCAACAACGCCCTCTCCTTCAACCGTGATTGTCTTTCCTGTTTCGTCTGCCAGGGGCTCGAATAACTCACGTAATTCATTCAGTTCGGCTGCCAGATCTACATCATGTTTATCCAGCTGCAGCAGACCATGCTCTGAACGTGCCAGAAAAAGCATGTCACTGGTCATTCGTGACAACCTTTTCAGTTCTTCCAGGTTAGCGAATAAAATTTCGCGGTAATGCGAAACATCCCTTTCCTTAGCCAGTGCAAACTGCGTCTGCATCATCAGATTACTGACTGGTGTGCGCAGCTCATGCGCGATGTCAGACGAGAAATCTGACAGTTTCCGAAATGACCCCTCCAGGCGATCGAACATGTTATTGAATTCCTGCATGGTCTCAGAGATTTCCGGTGGGGCCAGATCGGGATTAAGACGCTGATCAAGGCTGTGTACGGTCATGGAGGAAGCCAGACTGGTCATTTCCCGTAACGGTTTCAGACCAATACGTGTGGTCAGCCAGCCCAGAAAAACAGAAATAAAGACCAGACCGATATTGAACCAGAACAGCCAGGTACTGAGTTTGTCCATAAACAGGGTGTGATACCCAGTATCCGTGGCAACCGTAATGATGACATGTTTGCTTTTACCCTGTTCCGGCGTCACGGCAACCCGCCGCGAGATACTGCGGTACACGGTGTTATTTTCTTCCGTCTGGATCATATAGTCGAGAATATCACCCGACTTATTAAGCAGGACCGCTGGAACAACAGAATTTTTGGCATAGAGTTCAACAATTTTTTCATTTTCCATGTTTTTTATAGAAATGAATAAGCCATTGTGCCCCACCATCGCATCGTTTATTTTTTCTGATAATGACTTAATATCCGTTTTGTTCCTGAACGTCTCTGTTTTAAGAAACTCTTCGGTGAGCTGAAGTTTACCTGTCAGAAAATCGCGGTCCTGATTATCGAAATAGCCATTAAGGGTGCTAATCAGGATAAAACTTGATAACCACCATACCGTAAGCATCACCGCAGAAAAAATCAGGCTCAGGCGTGTGGTCAGGGAAATTTTGAACCTCACTCTTCTCTGATCTCCAGGACATATCCGGCACCGCGAACGGTATGGATCAGTTTTGGCTCAAAGTCATCATCAATTTTACTTCTCAGACGTCTCACGGCGACATCAATCACATTCGTATCACTGTCAAAATTCATGTTCCAGACCAGGGACGAGATAAGACTCCTGGGTAACACTTCTCCGGTGCGTTGCAGCAGCAACTCAAGCAGAACGTATTCTTTACCGGTGAGATGGATCTTCTTCCCCGAACGGATCACGGTCCGGCGCACCATATCAACGGTCATATCGGCGATGGTGCAGACTGTTGCGGCCTGCGAGCGTGCCCGGCGCAGTAGGGTTCTTACACGTGCAACCAGCTCCGTAAAATCAAAGGGCTTAATCAGGTAGTCATCTGCGCCAAGCTCCAGTCCTTTCACTTTGTCCCGCACGTTGTCCTTTGCGGTTAAAAACAGGACCGGTTCTTCGTGCCCGGACTCCCTCAGTGCGCTGATGATTTGCCACCCGTCGAGGAAAGGCAGCATCACGTCCAGTATTATCAAATCATACTGTCCCTTCGACGCGGCCCCGAGACCATCGCGGCCATTATTAAAGAGATCGGCCTGATAGCCTTCCTCAACCAGTCCCTGCTGCAGGTAACGACCTGTTTTTTGTTCGTCTTCAACGATTAAAATACGCTGCATGGTCAACTCGCTGATATGAAAGTAAAAATCTCACGCATGAGCTTTGGCTGTCCCCTAGCTGACCTGAGACGGAGCAAGCATTCCGAGCCACGCTACGGCGCCCAGAATGATAATCGCAACAACGAATTCTGTCAGGATGCTGTTTCGCATCAGGGCAACGCTGCGATCATAATTCCCTTCCCTGACCATAACTTCAAGCCGGGGACCCAGGTGAAACCGGTTTGCTGCAGCCAGAAGAAGCATCAGAACAAACAGAGCCGTCTTGGCAAGCAATATCCTCCCCCAGGAACTGTTGAATAAGGGAGTTAAGTTACCCTCAGCAATATACAGATAGTTGACCAGCGCACTCAGGATCAGGGCTACAACAATCACCGTTCCTGCCGTGGCAAATTTTGCCAGGGAGTCAGATATCACAATGACGCTCTGTGCATTATGCTCGTTTCTGCGCATCAGCAGGATAGCAAATGCAACCAGAGCACCTGTCCAGGCACCTGCAGCGCCGAGATGGGTCAGATCGCTCAGTAAATGGAGATAGTAATGCAGACCGTCATGCATAACGGCGTGTCCTCCCCAGGCAAGTGTAGCCAGCGCCACGCCCCCACTCATCGTCATCAGCAGGCAGGACAATACTCTCTTATTAGTGTAAAGGAACAAAGCACCGAGTGTGGTAAACAGGGCACAGAGCCTGACAATCCAGCTAATACCCACATCAGTTTCTTCTATCACCATCTCGATAACATGGATGGATAATTCTCTGAGGTCAGTTACTCCACTCATGGCATTAGATACCAGGAGCATATTAATGCCAGTAAGAATGATGCCTGTAACAACAGCAAAGGTTATAAACGACCTGAAATTAGTCAGGTTATAGGTTTCATGTCTGACACCGCTTATTCCATATATCTGAAAAAATGGCAATCCAAATATTACCATCAAATCCAGATAAAGAAGAAAACGAATAACAATCATAATCAGGTCGTTCATAATATTACTTCACTGTAAAGGTGTAATTACCGGTAATAGGGTGCGTATCTGAAGAAACCGCGCGCCAGTCAACACGATAAGTGCCAGCGGGTAAAGGCTCTCGCGGAATAATGACCATCGATTTAGGGTCAGCGCCTGGCGCCACTTTTGCCGCGACCGGCATCGGAGAATGTGATGACATGCCTTTCATACCCGTCATCGTTAATTTTGCACCTGAGAATTTCACGGTCAGATTTTCCGAGAAATTAAGCTGAATCTTTTCCGGGGCCGCTACGGCTGAATCAGCCTGTGGCACAGAGCTTTTTAATTCCGGATGGGCCATAGCAGAGAAAGCAACGCCCATAACGAGGCCACCTGTAAGAATGGCTTTATTTAAAATCGACATTTTATTTACCTGTTTAGTTGAGTGTTTTATATCAGTGCGTTAAAACCAGATTCTGGCTCCCGCCAGGAATACTACCTGATGGTCTTTCTCACCTTCTCTTTTCGCCATATCGGATGTTTTCCCGTAAAGTTGATTCCAGGAAACGCCTATATAGGGTGCAAACTCACGGCGTATTTCATAGCGCAGCCGGAGCCCCAGCTCTGTGTCAGTCAGTCCCCTGCCGCGACCCCGCGATTCATCATCCTGACTGTAGAAATTCACCTCATAGGATGGCTGGAGTATGAGCCGGTTAGTCAGTAAAACGTCGTATTCTCCTCCCAGACGAAGGGCTGCTTTTCCGCCATTACTGACAAAACCCGTAATTTCAGACTCAAAATTATAGAGTGCCAGCCCCTGAAAACCGACAGCAGCCCAGGTCCGGGCAGAAGCAGGTCTGAAATCCTGCCTGACACCCGCAACCAAATCCCACCATGGGCCAACCGCATGTCCCCAGAGTAACTGCGCTTCAGCCGCCTCCGTTTCCCCATTGCTTCGTTCACCTTCACTCTTTAGCCAAATCCGATCTGTGTCGCCTCCAATCCAGCTGTTAACACTCCAGCTGAAATTGTTGGTGTTATCCGACCGTTGCCATTCCAGTTGATCCAGCAGAACCAGATAATTAATCGCACTGTCGTGAATCGCATGCCCCTGTAAATTGCCGAATGCAGCCTTCCGGTCGGCATCGGTAACAGGCGGAATTGGCGTTCTGCTCTCAGTTACAATGGGCTCCATTGACGTCATCTCAGTGAAATTCTCATCTGCTGGCATCTGCATGGCAGACATGTCGTGCCCGGCGTGGGGATCTGCAGAGACGGAGCCCGCCGCAATAGAAAGCTGTGAGGTAAACAAACCGGCGACCAGAACAGGTATGGCCTTCAAATTTCTCTTCATTCGCATCATTCCTCCACCCGGACTTCACGAAACATTCCCATTTCCATGTGATAGAGCAAATGGCAGTGATACGCCCAGCGGCCAAGCGCATCTGCTGTCACTCTGTAACTGCGTTTTGTACCAGGGGGAACATCTATTGTGTGTTTACGAACCATGAAATTACCGTTTTCATCTTCCAGATCGCTCCACATACCATGCAGGTGAATGGGGTGAGTCATCATGGTATCGTTGATCAGCGTGATCCTGAGCCGCTCACCGTATTTCAGCAGCACCGGTGCGGCATCTGAAAACTTGATTCCGTTAAATGACCAGGCAAACTTTTCCATGTGGCCGGTTAAATGCAGTTCTATGGTACGGCCAGGTTCACGTCCGTCAGGATCCTCAAAGCGGCTTTTCAAATCCGCGTACGTGAGAACCTTTCTTCCGTTATTTCGAAGACCAATACCCGGATCATTTAATTTCGGAGAGACGCTCATCGCCTGCATATCAACCAGTGGGTTATCCGTTTCTGACGCAGGATGACTTTGCATACCCGGCATTCCGGCCATCCGGGAATGATCCATACCGGCCATGCTGCTGTGATCCATGGGCGCGGAGGATGTCCCGCTATCCGGAAGGTCAGCACCGTCCATAGACATCATCTCTCCGCTGTTATCCATGCCTCCCATCTGGCTGTGGTCCATTCCTGCCATATCATGTCCCATTCCCCCCATACCCATATCTTCCATGGTCAACAGAGGACGGGGATCGAGGGGGGGAACGGCAGCACTTAACCCCTCTCTCGTGGCCAGTGTCCCTCGAGCGTAACCGGTCCTGTCCATGGATTGTGCGAAGATGGTATAGGCCTCACCCTGAGGCTCCACAATGACATCATAGGTTTCGGCAACGGCAATCCTGAATTCGTCAACGGTAACCGGGTTTACATACTGGCCATCTGCAGCCACGACCGTCATTTTCAGCCCGGGGATACGGATATCGAAATAGGTCATTGCCGAGCCGTTGATAAACCGTAAGCGTATCTTTTCACCGGGACGGAACAGTCCGGTCCAGTTTTTCAGCGGGGCCTGCCCGTTCATGAGATAGGTGTAGGTGTAGCCACTGACATCCGCGAGGTCAGTCGGATTCATTTTCATTTCAGCCCACATTTTCCGATCGGCAATGGTGGCTGACAGCCCCCTGGTATTCACGTCGCGGAAAAAAGAGCCAACGGTTGGTTTATTGAAATTGTAGTAATCCGACTGTTTTTTTAATTTTTTCAGCAGGCTGTGAGGATTTTCATCGGTCCAGTCAGACAACATGACCACATGCTCACGATCGTAAGCAAACGGTTCTGGCTCCCTGGCATCGATGATAATGGCACCGTATACCCCCTCCTGTTCCTGCAGACCGGAATGGCTGTGGTACCAGTAAGTCCCGTTCTGCTTAACCTTAAAGGTGTAAACGTAGGTATCATCAGGCTCTATGCCCATAAAACTCAGCCCCGGAACACCATCCATATTGGCCGGAAGAATAATGCCGTGCCAGTGAATGGACGTCTGTTCATTAAGACGGTTTTTGACCTTCAGGGTAATGGTGTCACCTTCTTTCCAGCGAAGAACGGGCCCCGGCAGGCCTCCATTGATTGTTTTGGCCTGACGCTCACTGCCCGTGATATTGACGGCCGTTTCACCAATGGTCAGGTCAAACTGAGTACCCTGCAGGGATGCGGCAACTGGCAGGCTCAGACTGGAACGCGCATTGAAACTCCATACGCCAAGACTTCCGGCTACGCCAGAGAGGGTTAACCCCTTCAGGAAAGTTCGTCGAGACGTTTTCAACAGCATGCGCATTCCCTTATTTAAAGTATGGTTACTGACAGAATTCGAGAACCGATTTAAATTAAATTACTGGTTCATCCACTTACAATGAAATGAATCTAGCACACCTTAAGAAACAAATTCATTACAATCGTGTAATGTACATAGCTGTATTACATTTACGTCATCTTCCCCACAGGTTGATTATTTTTATATATGATCATAAGGACATCTTTTATGTACCTCAGAAGGTAATTACACATGAATATATTAATCACGACCACTGCGTTTACAGCTTTATTTTGTGGGGCAGCTTTTGCTCAGTCCAGTGATATTGCCCATGAAGCACATCGATTTGTTAATAATGCCTCAGCCGTCAGTCATGTGAATTCCTCGACGCATGAAAACTTACCGGACAGGGTTAATAAAAACAACACGCCCTCATTCTCTGAAATGAATGAACATGAAAGGGCCATTGTTGCTCATTCATTTATGAACAACAGCGCGTCCTATGCGCATCAGAAAATGATTGAGGAACATAAAAAAATGCTGTCCGGCAGTGATGCAAATTCAAAGACCTCGTCTTCTTCTTTTAACGAACTGAATGCCGGAGAAAAAGCCGCTCTCGTGCATGAGCAGGTCAATAATGCCGGTGCGGAAGCACATCAGACGCAGGCAAGAAAGCTTCGCGGGCTGTATTCGACCAGGTAACTGCAGGCGGGTTAGTGCTTAGCGTCAGGTGCGCAGCAGGGCTTTACTGACGGGTTACGTAGCAGGACATGAGCCCCATATTGCTCTGCCGTAACCTGTTTCAGTCCCGTTAATCATCACCGTCGGGCTGGTCATACAGTTCCCAGAGCTTCAGGAGCAAACGGGAAACAAGATATGTTACAAAAATGACGACCATCAACGGTGCTCCCGATTAACTGACAGATGACACGCCTCCTGAAAACCCCTAGCATACGCCGCAGTGTTCATGCTAACGGCGAATTCCAGTAAATGTATTCTACCGATGTCGTAAAAGAAAATGCCTACCTTTCAGCCACCCGCTCGGGGCTGGAATCGAACGAGATCGCTACTCTTCAGCGCTCCTTGCCTTCCCGGTTTAATCTGCGGCATTTGAAAAAAAATGAATCATTAAAACTCGTACTGCAAAAGAAAGCGGGAAAATCACGTGTCGTGGCCTATAAATTTACGTCCGGTTCATTTAATTACACGGCGTATCGTATATCAGATAAAAAGTTCTATAACCTTTCCGATACTTCCGGGAAAGGCAGTCTCGATTATCCGTTACCGGCCACAGCAAGACTCAGTTCGCCTTTCAATCCTGCAAGACTTAACCCGGTATCGGGAAAAGTGAGTCCCCATAATGGCATTGATTATTCCATGCCCATGAACACGAAAATAGTCAGCGTCATCGACGGAAAAATCACCCGGGCCGAATACAACAGTACCATGGGATATTTTGTTGAAGTAACGGGAAAAGCCGGTGTTAAAACTCGCTATCTCCACCTCAATAAAATACTCGTTACTAAAGGGGCCAGGGTTACCCGGGGAGACGCTATTGCGTTATCCGGTAACAGCGGACGTTCATCCGGTCCTCATCTGCATTACGAGCTGGTCATCAATAACAATCCTGTTAACTCACTGGCGTTCCGGGCAGCGGCACCCGCTGATAACAAACTTGAACAGCATGCCTTTGCGCATGCCAGAGACTACGAACGATACCTGGACTGATAACGGGGCCGCGACGCGGCCCCGTCTGCCGGATTAATTTTTTTTATCGTTTTCACTTCCTTGATGTTGATGATCTCCATGCCCTCCGTGGCCGTGGAAAAGATGCATTAGCGGGCAGACCAGCAATAACAGATATGGCCAGTAACCTGCCACATGTGACCAGTGTTCGCGCAGGAGGGCAAATGCCGCGATCGCGGCGACAGCAATAAGCGCATAGGTGGTACTTTTCATACTGGACTCCTTCTGTTCGTAACAGCCCCTTCACTCAGTGTTATTTCCCGAGCCTGACACTTTTCAGACGCAACGCATTCACAATGACGCTGACGGAGGAAAGAGCCATGGCCGCCGCCGCAATAACTGGCGACAGCAGTATTCCATACACAGGATAAAGCAGACCTGCAGCCACAGGCACGCCAAGTGCGTTGTAGATAAATGCAAAAAACAGATTCTGTCGGATATTTTTCATGGTGATTTCTGACAGATGACGGGCCCTGTTCAGTATCATCAAGTCGCCTTTGAGAAGGGTGACTCCGGCACTTTCAATTGCCACATCTGTACCCGTTCCCATGGCTATACCCACGTCAGCCGCTGCCAGCGCCGGGGCATCATTCACACCGTCTCCGGCCATCGCAACCACATGGCCAGACGCTTTCAGTCGGGTTATCACTGCTTTTTTGCCATCCGGCAGAATCCCGGCTTCAACCTCATCTATTCCCAGTTTCCGTGCGACTGCTTCAGCGGTAAGCTGGTTATCCCCGGTGAGCATAACGATGCGGATCCCCGCCTGACGCAAAGCTTTAAGCGCATCCGGCGTGGTTGCTTTCACGGGATCCGAGATAGCTATCAGGCCTGCAAGGTGCCCGTCTGTGGCCACATAGATAACGGTAGCGCCTTCCATCCGCAACGTATCCGCAACGGCCTTTTGATTATCAATAACGATACTGTTTTCCTGCATAGCCAGTTCATTACCAATAACAACCCGTTGACCTTCGACATCGCCTGAGACACCTTTACCCGACGGCGCATTGAAATGAGTGACTGCGGGTATTGCGATCCCCTTTTCCTGTGCTGCTTTAACTACTGCCATACCCAGCGGATGCTGCGAGCCTTTTTCCACTGCGGCCGTTACACGCAAAAGAGATGTTTCCCCACCCGGATTGAGACTGATAATCCCTGTCACCGTCGGCGAACCTTCCGTGAGCGTGCCTGTTTTGTCGACAACCAGCGTGTCCACTTTTTCAAGACGCTCAAGGGCTTCGGCATTCTTGATTAACACCCCGGCCTGGGCTCCTTTGCCCACCCCCACCATTATCGACATCGGCGTGGCCAGCCCCAGCGCGCAGGGACAGGCAATAATCAGGACCGACACAGCCGCAATGAGACCGTGCGCCATCCTGGGCTCGGGCCCCCAGACAGACCAGATCATGAAAGCAACAACCGCGATAAGTATCACCAGAGGAACAAACCAGCCTGAAACGCTGTCAGCCATTCTCTGGATGGGGGCCCGCGAACGCTGTGCATCAGCGACCATCTGAACAATTCGTGAGAGCATCGTTTCATCACCGACTTTCTCTGCACGGATGATAAGACTACCTGTCTGATTAATGGTCCCCCCGATGACAGGGTCACCCTCCGTTTTGGTAACAGGCATAGATTCCCCGGTCACCATCGATTCATCAACGGTTGTTTTGCCTTCGACCACGATACCGTCGACCGGAATACTCTCTCCAGGTCTGATGCGGAGCTTATCGCCAGGCAGGACATCTTCCGCATTAATATCCGTTTCATGACCGTCTTGATCCAGCCGCCTGGCGGTTTTGGGGGCAAGGTTAAGAAGCGCAGTAATGGCACCTGAGGTTTGTTCCCTTGCCCGCAATTCAAGGACCTGTCCCAGCAGAACAAGCACCGTAATAACAGCTGCGGCTTCAAAATAAATGGCCACCAGGCCATCCATGTTTCTGAACGATGCAGGAAACCAGGAGGGGAAGACGGTTGCAATGACGCTGTAAACCCAGGCTACGCCGGTCCCCATTGCAACAAGGGTAAACATATTCAGGGAGCGGTTACGTAACGACATTCCGGCCCGGGCGAAGAATGGCCAGCCACACCACAAAACGACAGGAGAGGCCAGAAGTAACTGCAGCCATGTGTTGTACTGTGGCGGTACTGTATTCCTCAAAGCGGGAAACAGATGAGAACCCATTTCGAGTATCAGAACCGGAAACGCCAGCAACAACCCCAGCCAGAAGCGTCTTGTCATGTCGCGAAGTTCATCACTCGTCCCCGTGGATGCCGTAGCTACGAGCGGCTCCAGTGCCATTCCACAGACAGGACAGCTTCCGGGACCACTACGGCGTATCTCCGGATGCATCGGACATGTCCACACACCTTCAGAAATCTCTTTCTCCGCCTGGCGGTGAGACTGTTTTATCTTATCAGGGCTGACTTCATGGTGGTCGTGGTGATGGTGATGTTCACTGGCATCTTCGGTAAAATAATGATCGGGATGGGCTTTAAATTTGCTCTCACAGCTGGCGGAGCAGAAATAAAGCTGATGGTCCTGGTATCGAATGCTGCTGTGCGCCTTGTCAGGCAGGATGACCATCCCGCACACGGGATCTCTCACCTTATGCAATGCGTGACTCTCGTCCGGGGATGATGTCTGCTCAGAAGCAGTCTGGTTGTTATGTTCCACTGCATTGTCATTTTTCACAGTAACTCTCCTTATGCATATCTGAAGCATTTTCTGTCTTCAGGATATGTCATGGATGCGATTACCACGAATGCCGCCGGCATAAGAGTGCCTGCTGCCGGCGTCCCGTTATCAGCCGTTCCGCTGACTATTCGATTCGCTGGAAGACTTTTTTACTGCCCTCCGGTGAGAATGCGATAACATCGTAAGCCTCTTTTCGGGCCCCCATCTCCATTCCCGGACTTCCTGCTGGCATACCGGGGGTGGCGAGACCGTATATACCCGAACCAGACTGCATGGCCTTATGTATCGTTGCCGCAGGCACATGGCCTTCAATGATCAAATTACCTACAACCGCGGTATGACAACTTCGTAGTCCAGCAGGAACAGCATGCTTTTCTTTCAGGGCTGACAGCGCCTGATCATTCATGACGTGAGTTCGCACTTCGAACCCGTCTTTTTCCATCGCTTTGCCCCACAGGGAACAACAGCCACAGTTTTCAGATTTGTACATATCAATGACTTTTTCACTCGCCATTGCAGGCAGTGACAGGCCGAGAGCCAGGGCCATTAGAACCACTTTTTTCATACTCACCTCTGTATATTATCGATATAAACCCTGACGTCAGGGTGAATCAGTGCAGAAGGACGCCCACTGGGGGCGCCCTTTCAGGGTTATGACACGCTTTTTTTATGTCTGCGCAGCCAGATTAATTTGTAGGCGGCAGGAATAATGAACAGGGACAGCAGCGGAGCCGTGATCATCCCACCAATCATTGGCGCAGCAATACGGCTCATGACTTCTGAACCTGCGCCGGTTCCCCAGAGTATTGGCAGCAGACCCGCAATGATCACCGCCACGGTCATGGCTTTCGGCCGGACACGCAGTACGGCACCATGATAGAGGGCTTCATCAAGACCTTCCGGTGTGAACGTCTCTTTACGGGACAATTCCGGGTGCGCTTCAATGGCATGACGCAGATACATCAGCATGACCACGCCAAACTCTGCTGCCACCCCGGCCAGGGCGATAAACCCGGTTCCGGTCGCCACTGACATATGGAAGCCCTGCCAGTACAGGAACCATATTCCGCCAACCAGGGCGAACGGCAGGCTCATCAGGATCAGCAGGGCTTCGTCAACCCGGCGGAATGCCAGATACAACAGGATGAAAATGATCATCACCGTCATCGGCACCATCAGCTTCAGTTTCTTGTTGGCATGCTCAAGCAGTTCAAACTGTCCGGAGAATGCCACACTGGTTCCCGGTCTCAGTTTCACTTTCTCGCTGATGGCCGTCTTAATGTCGTTAACCACCGACACCATGTCCCTGCCGCGGGCATCAACATAAATCCAGCTGGCTGGCCGGGCATTTTCGGTTTTCAGCATGGTTGGTCCAGAAACGACGTTAATATCCGCGACATCGCCCAGCGTGATCTGCTGCTTCATCGGGGTCAGGATCGGCATCTGTTTCAGCGCCTGCGGACTGTTCCGGTAATCCTGCGGGTAGCGAATGTTAATAGGGTACCGGGCCACCCCTTCAACCGTCTCACCCACCATAGCACCTCCGATTGCTGAAGAGACGAACAGCTGGACATCACCTACCGTCATCCCGTAGCGGGAGGCTTTCTCCCGGTTGATATCGATATCGATGTAGCGCCCGCCCTCAAGTCGCTCAGCCAGGACAGACACCACGCCAGGCACGGTTTTGGCTACCGCCTCGATACTCTGCGCCGTCGCGTCGATATCGGACAGAACAGTCCCGGACACTTTGATACCTATCGGGCTTTTGATCCCGGTTGAGAGCATATCAATACGGTTACGGATAGGCGGCACCCAGAGGTTTGCCAGACCCGGTAAACGGACTGTCCTGTCGAGTTCATCAATAATCTTGTCAATTGTCATGCCGGGACGCCACTGATCCTCAGGTTTGAGCTGGATCGTGGTTTCCACCATTTCGAGCGGCGCGGAATCCGTTGCGGTCTCTGCTTTACCGGTCTTGCCAAATACAGAAGCCACTTCAGGAACGCTTTTGATTAACTTGTCTGTTGTCTGCAGGAGCGCTGCAGCTTCTGCCGGAGAGACGCCAGGCAAGGTCGACGGCATATACAGCAGATCGCCCTCGTTAATCTTCGGCAGAAATTCACCGCCCACCTGACTCAGTGGCCAGATAACCGTGAAAATGGACAAGGCCGCAACCAGCAGGGTTGTTTTTGGCCAGTGGAGGACCCGCAGCAGCAAAGGATGATACGCTTTGATCAGCACCCGGTTCAGGGGGTTACTTGTCTCGGCAGGAATTTTCCCCCGGATCCAGAATCCCATCAGAATAGGAATGACGATGATGGCCAGTGCGGCCGCTCCCGCCATGGAGTACGTTTTCGTGAATGCCAGCGGGCCAAACAGACGACCTTCCTGCCCTTCCAGGGTAAAGATAGGAATAAAGGACAGGGTGATGATCAGCAGGCTAATGAACAACGCGGGTCCCACTTCCACGGAGGCGTCGGTAATCACCTTCCAGCGGGTGGCGTTGTCAATCTGCTCACCCGGATGCTGATGATTCCACTCCTCAAGCCGTTTGTGCGCATTTTCAATCATCACAATGGCGGCATCCACCATCGCACCGACGGCAATCGCTATCCCTCCCAGCGACATGATATTGGCGTTCAGTCCCTGGAAGTGCATGACGATAAAGGCGATACACAGGCCAAGCGGCAGAGAGATAATCGCCACCAGGGCAGAACGTACGTGCCACAGGAACAGAGCACAGACGATGGCCACCACGATAAACTCTTCCAGAAGTTTGGAACTGAGGTTATCAATCGCCCGGTCGATTAACTGGCTGCGATCGTAGGTGGTCACGATTTCAACGCCTTCCGGCAGGCTGGCCTTCAGCGTCTCCAGTTTATCCC
Organism: Citrobacter amalonaticus Y19; assembly: GCF_000981805.1. NCBI lineage: Bacteria > Pseudomonadati > Pseudomonadota > Gammaproteobacteria > Enterobacterales > Enterobacteriaceae > Citrobacter > Citrobacter amalonaticus. Next base: position 5,056,342 of record NZ_CP011132.1, read on the forward strand.
TCACTGCCGTGATAACGTCGCGCGCATTTTTACCCGACCGCAGGATCACCACGCCGCCAGCGACTTCTCCCTGGCCGTTCAGCTCGGCAATACCACGCCTCATTTCGGGCCCGGTCTGCACGCGGGCAACATCCCGCAGATAAACCGGCACGCCGTTCTCACCTGTTTTCAGGACGATGTTATTAAAATCATCAATGCTCTGAAGATAACCGCTGGCACGGACCATATACTCCGCTTCGGCCATTTCAACGGATGAGCCACCGGCCTCCTGGTTAGACGATTCAAGTGCCTGTTTCACTTCGGGCAGGCTGATACCGTACTGGGACAGTTTTACCGGATTGACCTGAATCTGGTACTGTTTCACCACGCCGCCAACCGAAGCGACCTCAGCCACGTTCGGGATGGTTTTCAGCTCAAATTTCAGGAACCAGTCCTGCAGAGAGCGCAGTTCTGAAAGGTCGTGTTTTCCGTTGCGATCGACAAGGGCATATTCAAAAATCCAGCCCACACCCGTGGCATCAGGACCGATTTCAGAACTCACACCGGCAGGCAGTTTTCCCTGAACCTGATTCAGATATTCCAGCACGCGGGAACGGGCCCAGTACAGATCGGTGCCGTCTTCAAAAATGACATACACATACGAATCCCCGAACTGTGAAAAACCACGCACGGTTTTTGCGCCAGGTACGGACAGCATGGTGGTGGTAAGTGGATAGGTGACCTGGTTTTCTACAATCTGCGGGGCCTGGCCGGGATAGCTGGTTTTGATAATGACCTGCACATCTGACAGGTCAGGCAAGGCATCGACCGGCGTGTTAATAATCGTCCATGTACCCCAGATGCTGAGAAACAGGGCCCCCATCATGACCAGGAAACGGTTGGCGACAGAGCGCCGGATAATCCATTCAATCATCGTCGTCTCCTCAGTGCCCTGAATGCATATTTACAGGCTGGTCAGACATTGCTGGCATACTGCTTTCTGTTTTTTCAGGGTGGCGCATACGTTCCAGCGCGCCCGTAATATTGGCTTCGGAGTCAATGAGGAACAGGCCACTGACCACCACGGTATCGCCTTCATTCAGGCCGGAACCGATGCCGGACTGTTGCTGTGATTCATGCAGAACGTGGATCTGTTTCGGCACAAACTTGCCTTCATCATCAACAGTAATCACGCGCTGTTCTTTGCCGGTATCGATAACGGCCTGGCTTGGTATCAGCAGCATCTCCTGGCTCTTGGTATTCAGTTTCAGATAGGCATTCATGCCCGGCTTGAGAAACTCATCCTTATTAGAAACCTGGAGACGGACCTGAAGCGTACGGGTTGTCTGATCCACGCTGGGAAGAATGTTCCATTTTTCGACATGGAATGTTTTATCCGGATAAGCCGGTACCGAAATTTCAAACTGCGACGTATCTTTCAGCAGATATGCGATAGATTCTGGCACTGCAGCGCTGATCCAGACCGGGTCCATTCCCTGAATCTGAGCCACCACCTTATCTTTCGAAATATTCATGCCGGTGCGCAGGTCAAATGCAGTAATGACACCATCAATAGGTGCTTTAATGGTAAAACGGGTCTGAATGCTCCGGGTAGAACGCAGTCTCTGAATATCCTCTTCCGGCATACCTGCCAGGCGAAGCCGTTCCAGAACGCCTTTAATTTGCGTGGAAGTACCACCGGTGCTGGATAACAGAAGGAATTCGCTCTGTGCTTCCACCCAGTCCGGAATGGTAATATCGATAAGTGGCGTCCCCTTCTTCACATGATCGCCAATCGTCATGGGGTAGACTTTTTCGACAAACCCGTCAGAACGCGCCTGCACAATAACAAACTGATACTCGTTATAGCTGACATTAGCCGGGATTGTCTGAGAATAATTCAGCATTCCTCGCGTGACTTTTTGCGTTTTTAATCCCAGATTCTGAACCTGGGTTGGGTCGATACGGATCCCGCCACTGCTTTTATCGCCACTGTCATCAGCATATTTTGGCACCAGGTCCATATCCATAAAGGGCGATTTTCCGGGTTTATCAAATTTGGTATCCGGTTTCATAGGGTCATACCAGAAAAGTACCTTTTTCTCCGGTGCCTTTTGTTCTGCTGGTACTGTTTTTTGTGATGAGTTTAAATACTGCCAGGCAGTAACCGATATCAGCCCCCCTGCTATGAGGCTGCTGATAATTATTGCAGCATATTTTATCTTTAAAGAAGCCATACAATTTCTCGCTGAAAAATCAAAACACCTGGCATATGCGCACGATCATTCATTCACAGTAATCCCATAATGAATGTTCAGGCGCACTGGATGTATTCGCTCCGGACTGTTAATCAGGATTGCGTAACGTTAATGCTTTTGAGTAAGGAGATATTGCCCTGCTGAATAAACGAGAAATCGACATGGTTGCCGGTTTTCAGGGCATTGATAGCGTCGTCTGCATTAACAAAAGTGAAGCGCATGGTCATTGCAGGCCAGCCCACCGCCGGGATTGCTTCGTGCGAAATGGTGATTTTTTTACTATTCATATCAATGTCTTTAACGATACCGGTGCCCTTGATAACCTGCTGTACCGAAGCATCACTGGCAGCATTCATATCGCCATGCTGATGTGTTTCAGCATGAAGACCGGCAGAAAACATGACAGAGAAGGCACCAAATAAAACGGCTTTAAGTGAATTACGCATTTTAATTTCCTGATTAATTGAATAAATTTACTCTACCCAACCGCCACCCAGCGCGGTAAACAGATTAATTTCGTTAACCTGTCGGGAATAGGTAAGATCGAGAATGGTTTGCTGCGTCGCGAAGAGGGAACGTTCTGCATCCAGCACTTCGATGTAACTGACAGCACCACTTGCATACAATCCTCTGGCACGCTGTAGAGTTATCTGAAGTGAATCAAGATAACGCTGCTGTGACTCAAGTTGCTGGCTAAGGCTGTCGCGCAGCGCAAGCGTGTCGGAAACATCCTTAAAGGCTGACTGAATTTTTTGTTCGTAATTAACCACGGACTGTTGCTGGCGAATTTCAGCCAGCTTCAGATTGGCTTTGTTCCTGCCAGCATTAAATATAGGAATTTCAATTTTAGGAATAAAATTCCACATTCCACTTCCTGACGTAAAGAGGCTGGACAGCTCCGTACTGCTTGAGGAGAGACCACTGGTCAGGGTAATGGACGGGAAAAAAGCCGCTCGCGCTGCGCCAATATTGGCATCAGCCGCTTTCAACTGGTATTCCGCTTCCATAATATCCGGACGCTGCAGCAATATTTGTGACGACAGATTTGGTGGCAATTTTACTGGTGCGATCTCCCCACCTTTAATCCCTTTTTCTGACGGAACTGCGCGGTACGTTCCCAGCACCAGTTGCAGGGCATTGTTTGCCTGAGCCAGATCGCCTTCTCGTTTGGCTATTTCGGCGCGGGTACTTTCGATTTGCCCCCTGGCTTGTTCAAGCGCCAGAACGTTCGTACTCCCGGTCACCAGTTGTTGCTCAACGAATGCATAAGACTGTTCATAATTTTTCAGCGTTTCCCGCGCAATACGGAGTTGTTCGTACGCCAGTTGCTGGCTGAAATAGCTCTGTGAAACGTTGGAGACCAGCAGGATGTGTACGGCACGACGGGCTTCTTCGCTGGCAAAGTAGTTCTGGCGATCAGCCTCACTCATGTTCTTAAGTTTGCCAAAAAAATCGAGCTCATAGCTGAGCTCCAGACCCGCGTCGTACTCCTGTGTGGTCGGCTTGTCACCTTTCAGACCACCGTTGTATGTGATCCCGGATGAGGCATTCAGTTGGGGATAACGATCTGCATCCGTGACGTTGAACTGGGCCCGGGCCTCTTCAACCTTCAGGGCAGCCATTCTCAAATCACGGTTATTATTCAGGGCTTCACCGATCAGCCTGCTGACCTGGGGATCGACAAAAAAGTTTCGCCAGCCCGTATCCTGATAGCTGTTTACCGCAGGCGTCAGACTGTTTTTAGACAATGAAAACTGCTGGGGAACCGGAGCTGGCGGACGCTGATATTCAGGTGCCAGAGAAACACAACCAGCCAGGATGAATATGGTACTGATGCTGAGTAATTTTAATTTGAACATAACGCTTCTCGTACAGGCAGACCTGGTAAATGGTTCAAACGAAGTCCAGAGTATTGATAGGGGTACTTTACCTAACGCTCTCTGTTTGCCGGGTGACAGGATAATGACAATGTTGTCATTTTTGCTGTAATCCGTTGATAACGATCGTGGGCGCAATAGAATGACATTAGCAGCCAGCCGGGGAGCAAGATGAAAATATTGATCGTCGAAGACGAAATTAAAACAGGTGAATATCTCAGCAAAGGGCTTACAGAGGCAGGGTTCGTAGTGGATCACGCTGATAATGGTCTTACCGGATATCATCTCGCCATGACAGCCGAGTATGATTTAGTCATTCTGGATATCATGCTACCTGATGTGAACGGCTGGGATATCATCCGCATGCTGCGCACTGCCGGAAAGGGTATGCCGGTCTTACTGCTGACAGCCCTCGGCACGATCGAACATAGGGTCAAAGGACTGGAACTGGGTGCGGACGATTATCTGGTTAAACCCTTTGCGTTTGCCGAACTGCTCGCCCGGGTGAGAACCCTTCTGAGGCGGGGAAACACGATGATCACGGAAAGCCAGTTTAAGGTGGCTGACCTCTCGATTGATCTCGTATCCAGAAAAGTCAGTCGCGCCGGAAACCGCATTGTGCTCACCAGTAAAGAGTTTAGCCTGCTGGAATTCTTCATTCGCCATCAGGGAGAGGTTCTTCCCCGCTCCCTGATTGCCTCTCAGGTCTGGGACATGAATTTTGACAGCGACACTAATGCGATCGATGTCGCAGTAAAGCGACTCCGCGCTAAAATAGACAACGATTACGAGACAAAGCTGATCCAGACAGTCCGGGGCGTGGGCTACATGCTGGAGGTCCCGGATGCATAGCAAACCTTCCAGACGCCCTTTCTCACTCGCTCTGCGGCTGACCTTTTTTATCAGCCTGTCCACGATACTGGCTTTTATCGCCTTCACCTGGTTTATGCTGCATTCTGTTGAAAATCATTTTGCCGAGCAGGATGTCAGCGATCTTCAACAAATCAGCACCACACTGAACCGTATACTGCAGTCCCCGGTGGATCCGGATGATAAAAAAATAAGCAAAATAAAGGAATCAATTGCCAGCTACCGCAACGTTGCCCTTTTGCTCCTCAATCCCAGGGGTGAAGTGCTCTTTAGCTCAGCTCAGGGGGCGGCACTACGCCCGGCAGTGAATTCAGCAGATTTTAGCGAGCACAGCCGCGCACGGGATGTCTTTCTCTGGACGGTGGAGGATCCTGCGGGACCGATGGATACCGGGTCCGAAATGAAGATGGAAACATACAGGATTATCGCCTCCTCTGGTCAGGCGATATTTCAGGGCAAACAGCAGAACTATGTCATGCTGACTGGCCTATCCATTAATTTCCATCTCCATTACCTCGATGCGCTGAAAAAGAACCTGATTGCGATTGCCGTCGTGATAAGCCTGTTGATTGTTCTGATCATTCGAATCGCTGTCCGTCAGGGGCACCTGCCCCTTCGTAATGTCAGCAATGCCATTAAAAACATCACCTCCGAGAATCTTGATGCGCGACTGGAACCGACACGCGTTCCCATTGAGCTGGAGCAACTGGTTATCTCGTTCAATCATATGATTGGAAAGATTGAGGATGTCTTTACCCGCCAGGCCAATTTCTCTGCCGATATCGCGCATGAGATCAGAACGCCCATCACCAATCTGGTGACGCAGACTGAAATCGCACTGAGTCAGGATCGAACACAGAGGGAACTTGAGGATGTCCTCTATTCCAGTCTTGAAGAGTATAACCGGATGACCAAAATGGTCAGCGATATGCTGTTCCTGGCACAGGCAGATAATAATCAGCTGATACCTGACAGGGTCATGTTTGACCTCAGAGCGGAAGTCATGAAAGTCTTCGAGTTTTTCGAAGCCTGGGCCGAAGAACGCAATATCACGCTCAAATTTAACGGGATGCCCTGCCTGGTTGAGGGAGATCCACAAATGTTCAGAAGGGCGATCAATAATCTGTTATCCAATGCCCTGCGTTATACCCCGGAGGGACAGGCAATCACCGTCTCAATAAGAGAGCAGGAGAGCTTTTTTGACCTTGTGATTGAAAATCCGGGGAAACCAATCCCTGAAGAGCATTTATCAAGGCTGTTTGACCGTTTTTATCGGGTAGATCCGTCCAGACAACGAAAAGGAGAAGGCAGCGGCATCGGCCTTGCGATTGTGAAGTCCATCGTGGAAGCACATCACGGAAGAGTGCAGGTGGAATCGGACGTACGTTCAACTCGTTTTATCCTATCCGTGCCCAGACTGGAGAAAATGATTCCGGAAACCCAGTACTGAGAATAAAGATTTAAATGACAAAGATGTCATTAGCCTGTCATGCAGCAAACAGAAGCCATTCGATATAATTAGTGCAACTTATCAGGAAGGCATTATTACTTCATCCATACACGGCATCAGCACAAGCCAGGAGTTGTATTAAAGCCTCATCCTGGCGGAATAAGGTCTGTAGAGTTGTCAGTTGTACTACTGAGGACACAGATCGAAATTCACGGACATCACTAATTCAGAAATGGAGAGTTACCATGAAAAATATCGTCTTAGCATCAGTGTTAGGTTTGAGCTTAATTTCTACGGCCTGGGCCACTGAAACTGTAAATATCCATGAGCGTGTCAATAATGCTCAGGCTCCGGCCCATCAGATGCAGTCTTCTTCAACTCCAGCCGCCATCCAGGGGGCAGCTCCACGGATGGCCGGTATGGATCAGCATGAACAGGCTATTATTGTTCATGAAACCATGAACAATGGTTCAGCAGATGCACATAAAAAAATGGCGGAAAGTCATCAGAAGATGATGGGAACTGGCACCGTTAACGCTTCCCGTCCGGCGACTTCGTTTGCGGCGATGAATGAACATGAAAGAGCAGCTGTTGCCCATGAATTTACGAATAACGGTCAGTCCGGCCCCCATCAGGCTATGGCTGATGCACACCGCCGCATGATCAATGCGGGCTGATGACAACTGAAGTTTCCGTGCGGTTACCCTTTCCTTGATAGATTGTCCCTTATACGGATATGTTGTTATTTTTTGCCCCCTTCAGGGGGCTTTTTTGTCTGACTCAGCTAAACTTATCCGGTAACCATCTGAAAGGGTTTATTATATGAAAATCACAAATTCGCTTTTTGTTATACTGATGTTATCCCTGCCAGCGATTTCCGCAGAACATTCAGAAATGAAAATGTCAGATATATCCTCATCGGCATCGTCACAGGAATATATGTCCGGCATGAAAGGTATGCATGACAAAATGATGGCCGCTGTAAAAGAGTCCGATCCCGACAAGGCTTTTGCGAAAGGCATGGTAGCACACCATGAAGGGGCAATAGCAATGGCTGAGACCGAGCTAAAATACGGAAAAGATCCGGAAATGAGAAAGCTCGCGCAGGACATCATTAAAGCTCAAAAAGGTGAAATTGAGCAGATGAATACATGGCTTGGTAATCAAAAATAATGATTGCGGAAATAATATATTGCGCGTACAGTCAGAGTGTTCCCGGGCACGGGAACCTGTTAATCGTTAATTAATCAAAACCCGATTCATTTCGGGTTTTTCCTTTTACCCCCCCCAACGCATGCACTGCACCGAGTGAAATTCACCTGAGCCAATTCTGCTTGCTTATTATTTCGATGGGAATTGCTGATTTTAATTAAGTCTATGTTTTAAAGGTGTTTCTCATGCCTGGGTTTGGCAGGGGTTCGTCCTGTTCTCTGGTCATGCGCAATGGCAATTCGCAGTCAGGGCTCAAGACTACTTTTACCTCTTTTTTAACAGAAAGTTTCTGGACCCGATACTTGCCGGAAACATCATCTGCTGTTCATCCCGACCAATAAAACGAAGGTATCACTCTCGTTTGAATCTCACTTACTTTCCATTTTGTAATAAAGAATCAAGTTTTCCAGTGATATATCAATACCAACTTTTTTTAATAACCTTTTTCGCGCAGTGTATATTTCTTTCAGCATATCTTCATAACCCTGACCAAGGTGAATTTGTTTATGGCAATTGCAACACAGAGATATGATATTTTCTTCAACATCAAGAGATGTGTCAAAAGCATCTTGCCTGGACATAGGTACAATGTGATGAGGTTCTGTGTAATTTAAGGATGAATTTCGCCTTCTGAATGTTGGGTGGTCACTATCGACTTCACATCTGTAACCTGCTTTATTCAGCGCATTTTGGGATACGCCTTTACTCCTGGGATACGAGAGGCCATTTTTTACTTCTATTGCATTTTTCTTTGGTTTGGCTTCCCCTGTATATTCAAACGTCTGAACGTTGTCAAAGATATTACTTTTCTCTATGGCATTGATCAACTCATCGTCAGAGTAATACTCACTGCTGGCCATTTCTGTTGTACCAAAAAAATCCAGTTCGTTAATTGCCTGAACAAGTTCCTCACGAATTGTCCATAAGTTTCTTTTGGGTTTTCCGCCGATTTCTTTACTCTTCATTACGGTAATGAATTTTGTACCGGATGCGATATTTCCGACACCTTTAACCTCGAATCTACCAAGTTCTTTTTGAACTCTGCCACCCAGTCCGTTTATGACTCCATTAGCACTCATGCTGTGCAGGTCGTACTTCTTACCAATATCGAAGCATGTGCAGGAATGATTTGGCTCAATAAACCATTTTTTTAACGCTGCAATACTTTTTGTGTCAAAAACTTTATCATTTGTTAATAAAGTTTTCCATTCTTCCACACTGATATCAATGTCACAGACATACTCTCCATCAATCACTTCGCATATTTTTTTAATCACATTCATTCCCCTGTTATACAGATAGTCATAATGAAAATATAAAGCTCGCTAACCGGTATGGTTGCGTAAGGACCGTAGTCTCTCAGAGACCGTGCTTTCTTTTTTTTCAGGCCTGGACACTAAAGGGTCTGTTGCACCCCGAAAAAATTTGTTGCGGGGATTGCTCATTGAGATGAGCCTCTGCTCGATCATACCAGGGGTCGTCTCAGAATTCGGAAAATAAAGCACGCTAAGGCGTAGTCACCCCGTGACTCCCCCGCGCCGATGCAGCGAGCTTCGTTCCGTCTTGCAGTGACGCAATCAGCGGGCAGGAAACGTTCCCTTTCCGCGCATGGCAGGCGCACACCAGTTCAGACAGCACGGCCTCCATGCGTGCCAAGTCGGCCATCTTCTCGCGCACATCCTTGAGCTTGTGCTCGGCCAGGCCGCTGGCTTCCTCGCAATGGGTGCCATCCTCCAGCCGCAGTAGCTCGGCGATTTCGTCCAGGCTAAAGCCCAGCCGCTGGGCCGATTTCACGAACCGCACTCGTGTTACATCCGCCTCGCCATAGCGGCGAATGCTGCCATAGGGCTTGTCTGGCTCCGGCAGCAGGCCCTTGCGCTGGTAGAACCGGATGGTCTCCACATTGACCCCGGCCGCCTTGGCAAAAACGCCAATGGTCAGATTCTCAAAATTAATTTGCATATCGCTTGACTCCGTACATAACTACGGAAGTAAGCTTAAGCTATCCAAACCAAATTTGAAAGGACAAGCGTATGTCTGAACCACAAAACGGGCGCGGCGCGCTCTTCGCCGGTGGGCTGGCCGCCATTCTTGCGTCGGCCTGCTGCCTGGGGCCGCTGGTTTTGATCGCCTTGGGGTTCAGCGGGGCATGGATCGGCAACCTGACGGTGCTGGAACCCTATCGCCCGATCTTCATCGGCGCAGCGCTGGTCGCGCTGTTTTTCGCCTGGCGGCGCATCTACCGCCCGGCGCAAGCCTGCAAACCGGGTGAGGTCTGCGCGATTCCCCAAGTGCGAGCTACTTACAAGCTCATTTTCTGGATCGTGGCCGCGCTGGTCCTGGTCGCGCTCGGATTTCCCTACGTCATGCCATTTTTCTATTAATCACAGGAGTTCATCATGAAAAAACTGTTTGCCGCCCTCGCCCTCGCTGCCGTTGTTGCCCCCGTGTGGGCCGCCACCCAGACCGTCACGCTGTCCGTACCGGGCATGACCTGCTCCACCTGCCCGATCACCGTCAAGAAGGCGATTTCCAAGGTCGAAGGCGTCAGCAAAATTGACGTGACCTTCGAGACACGCGAAGCGGTTGTCACGTTCGATGATGCCAAGACCAGCGTGCAGAAGCTGACCAAGGCAACCGGAGACGCGGGCTATCCGTCCAGCGTCAAGCAGTGAGCCACTGAACCCGAACCTGGGGCGATCATGGGACTGATTACACGCATTGCCGACAAGGCTGGCGCGCTTGGCAGCGTTGTTTCCGCGATGGGATGCGCTGCCTGTTTCCCGGCTATCGCCAGCCTGGGCGCGGCCATCGGCCTTGGCTTTCTACAGGAATACGAAGGGTTGTTTATCTCCAAGCTGCTGCCGCTGTTCGCAGTCGTGGCTTTGCTGGCGAATGCACTGGGCTGGCTGAGTCATCGGCAATGGTACCGCAGCCTGCTCGGGATGGTCGGCCCAGCCATCGTGCTGGCGGCCATGCTCTTGTTTTTTGGCAATTGGTGGACGGCGAACCTCCTCTATGTCGGTCTGGCCTTGATGATCGGGGTGTCGATCTGGGATCTGCTCTCACCGGCCAACCGCCGCTGCGAACTACCACCCAAACACGGCTAACTGCATTGGCAGTTGCCGAAACGAAAAGGAACGATGCAATGTATTTGAATATCACCGGAATGACCTGCGACTCGTGCGCGACACATGTCAAGGACGCCCTGGAGAAAGTGCCGGGCGTGCTGTCGGCGCTCGTGTCCTACCCGAAAGGCTCCGCGCAACTCGCCACCGATCCCGGCACCTCGCCAGAGGCGCTGACCGCCGCTGTGGCCGGCCTCGGCTACAAGGCCACACCCGCCGATGCCCCATCCACTTCAGCGCGGGGCAGACTGCTTGGCAAGGCGCTGGGATGGCTGGGCGGTGGCGACAAGGCTGGTGGTGATGGGGACGGACTGCACGTCGCCGTTATTGGCAGCGGCGGAGCCGCGATGGCGGCGGCGCTGAAGGCCGTCGAGCAAGGTGCGAACGTCACGCTGATCGAGCGCGGCACCATCGGCGGTACTTGCGTCAATGTCGGCTGCGTGCCGTCCAAGATCATGATCCGCGCTGCCCATATCGCCCATTTGCGCCGTGAAAGCCCATTCGACAGTGGCATCGCGGCGACTGTGCCTGCGATTGATCGCAGCAAACTACTGGCCCAGCAGCAGGCGCGCGTCGATGAGCTGCGCCACGCCAAGTACGAAGGCATCCTGGACAGCAACCCGGCCATCACCGTGCTGCATGGTGAAGCGCGTTTCAAGGACGACCAGAGCCTTGCCGTCCGTTTAAACGATGGCGGCGAGCGTGTGGTGGCGTTCGACCGCTGCCTGGTCGCCACGGGTGCCAGCCCGGCCGTGCCGCCGATTCCGGGCCTGAAAGAGTCACCCTACTGGACTTCCACCGAGGCCCTGGTCAGCGACACCATTCCCGAGCGCCTGGCCGTGATCGGCTCGTCTGTGGTGGCGCTGGAACTGGCGCAAGCCTTTGCCCGGCTGGGCAGCAAAGTGACGATCCTGGCACGCAGCACGCTGTTCTTCCGCGAAGACCCGGCCATCGGCGAGGCCGTTACAGCCGCGTTCCGTGCCGAAGGGATCAAGGTATTGGAATACACGCAAGCCAGCCAGGTCGCGCATGTGGACGGCGAATTCGTGCTGACCACCGGGTACGGTGAAATACGCGCCGACCAGCTGCTGGTCGCCACTGGCAGGGCACCGAACACGCGCAGCCTGGCATTGGAAGCGGCGGGAGTCGCTGCCAATGCGCAGGGGGCCATCGTCATCGACAAGGGCATGCGCACCAGTACGCCACACATTTATGCGGCTGGCGACTGCACCGACCAGCCTCAGTTCGTCTATGTGGCGGCAGCGGCCGGCACCCGTGCTGCGATCAACATGACTGGCGGCGATGCGGCCCTGGACCTGACCGCAATGCCGGCCGTGGTGTTCACCGACCCGCAGGTCGCCACCGTGGGCTACAGCGAGGCGGAAGCACATCACGACGGGATCGAGACCGACAGTCGCACCTTGACCTTGGACAACGTGCCGCGTGCGCTTGCCAACTTCGACACACGCGGCTTCATCAAGCTGGTCATCGAGGAAGGTAGCGGACGGCTCATCGGCGTGCAAGCGGTGGCCCCGGAAGCGGGTGAACTGATCCAGACGGCGGTGCTCGCCATTCGCAACCGTATGACCGTGCAGGAACTGGCCGACCAATTGTTCCCCTACCTGACCATGGTCGAAGGGCTGAAGCTCGCGGCGCAGACCTTCAGCAAGGACGTGAAGCAGCTTTCGTGCTGCGCCGGATGAGGAAAAGGAGGTGTTCAATGAGCGCCTACACAGTGTCCCGGCTGGCCCTTGATGCCGGGGTGAGCGTGCATATCGTGCGCGACTACCTGCTGCGCGGATTGCTACGGCCGGTCGCGTGCACCACGGGCGGCTACGGCTTGTTCGATGACACCGCGTTGCAACGGCTGCGCTTTGTACGGGCTGCCTTCGAAGCGGGTATCGGCCTGGACGCACTGGCGCGGCTGTGCCGGGCGCTGGATGCTGCGGACGGTGACGGTGCGTCTGCGCAGCTTGCCGTGTTGCGGCAACTCGTCGAGCGTCGGCGCGAGGCCCTGGCCAGCCTCGAAATGCAACTGGCCGCCATGCCAACCGAACCGGCACAGCACGCGGAGAGTCTGCCATGAACAGCCCAGAGCACTTGCCGTCTGAGACGCACAAACCGATCACCGGCTACTTGTGGGGCGCGCTGGCCGTGCTCACCTGTCCCTGCCATTTGCCGATTCTCGCCATTGTGCTAGCCGGCACGACGGCCGGCGCGTTCATCGGGGAGCACTGGGGTATTGCAGCCCTCACGCTGACCGGCTTGTTTGTCCTGTCTGTGACGCGGCTGCTGCGGGCCTTCAAGGGAAGATCATGACCGCTTCCCAGCCAGCCGAGAGTGGGCAGCTTTGAGCTTCGCTACCAATCTGGAGGAGTACCACCATGAACGCAAACGCCCCGAACACTGCCAGTTGCACCACCTGCTGCGTATGCTGCAAAGAAATTCCGCTCGATGCCGCCTTCACCCCGGAAGGCGCGGAATACGTCGAACATTTCTGCGGGCTGGATTGCTATGAACGCTTCCAGGCACGCGCCAAGGCCGCGACAGAATCTGACATTGCGCCTGTCCCTGGCGGTTCGCAGCCGTCAGATTGAGGCATACCCTTCACATACTGGAGATAACGTCCTCTATGAACAGCCTCTTCCAATTTCCAGTGTCGCGGTCGCTAAAAATCTCTTTCGGCTCATCGATGCCAAAACCGGAGAAGCCTTTGACATCGAAGAAGAACTGTGGGCCTATGAGCGTCTGACGGCCGCAGTAGTGAACGACATTATTCACGAACATAATTTTTCTCGACTTCGTCTGGCTAAGCCCGGCGATTTCCCGTTCGAGACACTGACCAGCTTTGCAGTAATGCAGCTGCTTTTAAATTTACATAATCCCCAGAATAAGAATCCCTACAAGCAGGATCTTCTTGACCACTTTCATCATGACATTGAAATGCATTTTGAAGAATATATAAAAAGCATTCAGTCACTGCCTGGCACCCAGCCCGCACTAATGAACGACAGTTTTTATCAAAAATTGCTTCGCGTAGCCAACGCGTCCTCATCCAGAGAGGATAAATGTCGGGCGATTTTTACTTTGTTCAGCCTGCTGGCTATTCTCAATAAACCCACGCCTTATGACATGATCAATGTCTTCCGGAATAAAATATTCAGTCGGACGAGCGTGATTGAAATAATACACACCGGCCACGCTTTTGACAGTACTAACCCCAGGCCAGTCTTTGCGATAGCCCCGAATATATTTTGTTTATACACAAAACAGAATAGAATATATCTGCCGTTGTCTCATAATTTCACTTTGTGTTTTATTATTGGCTCACCATTAACATTCCGTCCCCGGATAGACGTTTTTTCACCACGACCCGAACTGCTAAAGTGTTGTGACGATCGCCACTTAAATTTCTACAAAGTTTCTTTTGATTACATTGATAATGTCATGAGCACCATCGATATGTACAATGTAGGAAATTCAAGCACTTTCTATTCTGCTTATCAGCTCAGCGACGTTGAAAAATACCTCGATTTGCAGGAAAAAGATCACCAATATTACTATACGCCTGCAGACCCCGTGCGATGGCTCCCTCAGCAGCCGGATTCATTATGAACCCAGAAAACCAGCAACGTATACGGGAGATGATTGAATCCGGAGAATTTAACGGGTATACGCTGGTCAGCGGAGAAGACTGGCAGCTCCCCACGGCACGCGAAACTACCTTCGTTCGGGGGCTGATCCCCCTGACTGACATCCAGCTGGCCAACCGGCTGAATGTGGACGAACGTACCGTCCGCAAGTGGAAATCCGGCCAGACCCGGATGGTGTTCACCACATGGTGTTGCCTGTGCTGGCTGGCCGGGCTGGGGATGCTGCTGGATAACCTTCTCAGCGATTAAAGAGACGCTTCCAGATACGTCTGAGAATGAAGCGTCTCTGGTATCGCCAGCGGGAACGGTAGATATGGGGCAGGTCGTCATAGTTTTTCCAGAATAGGGTCCAGCCCTGATACCCTTTGTCCACTAAAAGGATGTAGCCGCCGGTACTGACGATGCCATATGCGATGGCGGTGAGGATGAGAAATACAGTCATACGATGTTCCTTATGTAAAACTGTATTTAGGAAATCTGATGCGGCCTTTAAGGCCGGTCTGTAAAAAAACTGAAAAAAGTTTCTCTTTCCTTATAGTTGCCATTTAAGCCTCAGTCAGCCGTAAAATTTGCACTCCATGCAATAATCCCCAAATCACAACAATCCGCCTCTTTTCTTGATTCTGCTGCAATAATCCTTCTTTCTTTCTCCGCAGATCCGATTTCTGTTAGAAGCGGATCATGGCTATTATTTGCACATTTTTTGGGACAAAATCAGAAAATGTGATATAATTTAATTAATTAGATAGTAAGCCACCCTCCGCACTTCAAACCGACCTAACGGGTCATTCCAGATAATCTCTCCCTCAGCATTTCCGAAAAACAAGCCATTATGGATTTTTCGGAAGTGTGGGAAAGGTGCGTCCGGTAATTGCGGTTGGTGACTGTTATCTGGCTAATCACTTCAGGCGGGCAACGGAATGTCCTGCGGGTGATGATAAATAAAGTAATTAGTAGAAAGCTTACGATAAGGAAATCAATTATGAGCAACACAACGACATACGCTAATCAGTGCAACAGCTTTTCCCCTTCATCAATTGTGGAAATGCTTTCAGGTTATGGCTGTAAAAAAATGTGGTTATACCGCACGACGAATACGCAGGGGGAAACACTTCTTGTGCTTCTCGATGAGGAGAACGGGATATACGAGGAAATGGCCAGCCGCCTTGATGCTCCAGATATGAAAGAGTGGTCCATTCAGTATTCTGACGGCGGTTATAAATCCCGTACGCTTCCTGAAGGGGCGTTTGAGATCGATTTGGGTTGTCCTGACGAAGCGGCATGGTATATGGATCTTTTATAGTCACCAGGTCATAAGGTGAACTCCTGACAGGCGGGATTTCTCAATAGAGCAGCGTAACAACTAAGGAGTTAAGGATGGGGCGTTCCACTAAGGGGATTATCAAGGGAAGGGAGTTTCCTTCCAAAAAAGCAGCTGTGGGGCATTTCATGGATCAGCGTGAAACAGTCAAAGAAGCGGGCCCGCTGAAAGAGGGAGAATTGTTTGATGAATTACGCGAGCTTTATCTGCGTTACTGCGAAGTGACCAGCTTTGATCTGAATGGCAGGATTATCTATGCCTTCAGTGTGGATTATGAGCCGCGACAGAACGGTCAGACCTGGGCATCTCACCTGTGCTACTGGGTACATTTCTCGCCGAAGCAGAGTTTGTCCTTTTCGGTCAGAGAAGCGGTGGATGAAATTGCAAAAACTGCTGCTGAACAAATTTAATGGCGGGCGGGATTTATGATTAAAGGAATTCCATTGCATTCTTTTGAATACCTGCATTACATCGTTGATAGTCTTGGATGGATGCTGCCAGTTTATTTATATCTCTTCAGTTTTCTTTACGCATTTATTCATGAATCCGGACATGCCCTTATGGCCATGTGCCTGGGAACTCGGGTAACCCGCTTTCAAGTGGGGAAACCTGTGTTGTTCCGGTTCAAAAGGGGCAGACTTATCCTGAAGTTTGGATTGCTTTTTCCAGACGGAGGTGTCAGTTACCACTATGCGAATGATGCCCCCAGGTGGAAAGTTATGGCGGCGGCGCTGGCCGGTCCATTATTGCCCGTGATTCTGTCAGTACCAGTTTTTACTCTTACCGGTATTCAGCCACTAACGGTCATTGCTGGGTTAATTGTGATGATGCTGACTCTGGTTAACCTAAATCCCTTCATGATGGAAACAGATGGCCAGAAAGTTCTCAAGCATCTGCATGCCATAGTTCAGGGGCGGAAAGTCCTGGATTCCTGAGCAACTGTTACACGAGTTCCATCTACTTAGTTGAAAGGAATGCTGATGAAGATGTCTCTTCCTGGTCTGCCGGGCGAATATGTTGCCCAGTCACAGCAGCTTCCTGTGGCTATCGACTAGGCCACAACAATTTCTTGGCTGTTCTTCACTTCATTCCCAACCAGATACATTGAATATTGAATGTAAAATTCATTTCTATTATTCTAGAAATATAGAAATAACAATCATGAGAACGAATATGGAACTGAACTTTGCGGCGTCGGTGCTGAAAGAGCTTGGCCATGTGACAAGGCTCGGGATTTATAAAAGACTAATCAAAGCCGGACCTCAGGGCGTGGCCGTGGGTGATCTACAGAAGCAACTCGAAATCCCTGCATCCACACTGAGTCACCATCTTTCATCTCTGATATCTGTATCTCTGGTTCGTCAGGAGCGGCAAGGAAGAATACTGTACTGTCACGCCTGCTATGAAAACCTTGGCGCGCTGATTGCTTTTCTGACAGAAGAATGCTGCTCAGGGGCAGATGGACTGTACGATACCAATGGCGATCTTGGAGGAAAAAATGAGCACTGAACTTAAGAATGTTAATGCAAGCCTGTTCGATACCTCAATTACAGAGGCAAGATTCGGCATTCCTTCTGTTCCACACCCTCCCCGTATCCTCATGCTGTACGGCTCTGTACGTGAACGTTCATACAGCAGACTGGCAACTGAAGAAGCGGCAAGGTTGTTGACTGCCATGGGCGCAGAAGTTCGGATCTTCAATCCTTCTGGCTTGCCTCTTCCTGATGATGCGCCTGATTCGCATCCCAAAGTCATGGAATTGCGTGAGCTGGTTCGTTGGTCCGAAGGGATGGTGTGGTGTTCACCTGAACGCCATGGTGCAATGACCGGCATAATGAAGGCTCAAATCGACTGGATACCTCTATCGGAAGGGGCAGTTCGCCCGTCGCAGGGGAAGACGCTTGCCGTCATGCAGGTCTGCGGTGGCTCTCAGTCTTTCAATGCCGTAAACCAGATGCGCATTCTTGGCCGCTGGATGCGGATGATCACCATCCCAAATCAGTCCTCCGTGGCAAAAGCCTGGCAGGAGTTTGATGAAGATGGACGGATGAAACAGTCGTCTTATTACGACCGCATTGTGGATGTGATGGAAGAGCTGGTGAAATTCACGCTGCTGACAAGAGGTAATTCAGCCTATCTCGTTGATCGCTACAGCGAACGAAAAGAGTCAGCAGAAGAACTTTCTCGCCGAGTAAATCAGAGCAAAATTTGAGGGCTGGTATGAGTGATGTAACGGCATTCAACAACTGCATGAGTGTGTTCTGGCGGCAACATGAAGCCGAACTCTCTCGCTTTCTGACATCGAAGACAGGTGATAGCGAAAAAGCAGCAGATCTTCTGCAAGAGCTATTCCTGCGTGCCCGTGCTCATTCAGACAATTTCTGCGAAATGGAGAATCCGCGAGCCTGGCTGTATCGGGCGGCGAGGAATCTGCTGATTGATGAGTACCGCACCACCAGGGAATTCGTTGAGCTGGAAGAAGAGGCCCCACTGCCTGATGTATCCCATGATGCGATCTCAACGCTGGATATTTGCCTGCCTGAAACATTACAGGCGTTACCCGAAGATGAGCGGTGGCTGATTGAAGAGTCCGATCTTAACCGGCGTCCCCAGCAGTCCCTGGCCGATGAACTGGGAATCACGCTTACGGCGTTTAAATCCCGTTTACTACGGGCCAGAAAGCACCTGAAAGAAGCGATGACAGAACTTTGCCAGATTGAGGCAGATGACACTTCTCCCGTCTGCTGCCACAAAAAAATGAATTAATCGCGCATCTTTTTCCCACCATCTTCGTTTACCTCAGTGTAAAGCCAAATGACTAAACACTGAGGTAAACAGTCCATGTCAAAAATTGAGATCTTTGAAGCAGCAGGTTGCTGTGCAACCAGCAGCGTTGTGGTCAGCGACGAAGCCGTCAAATGGAACGCCAGCGCCGAATGGGCGAAAAAGAATGGTGTTGATATTCAGCGCTACAGCCTTGCGAAAAACCCGCAGCAGTTCCTGAATACACCTGTGATCAAAGAGTTTCTGAACACTTCAGGGATGGAGTCCCTCCCTGTTACCTTGCTCGACGGCAAGCTGGTGATGGCAGGCAAACTGCCGACTCGTGAAGATATCGCCCGTTGGGCCGGTATTCCGCTTACTCAGGACTGGAGTGAAGACAGCACCCAACCACGTTGCTGCAGCATTCCACGTATGCCTTAATTCCAGAGGAGCTATTGCTGATGAATATGCCATTTTTAAAAGACATCCCCCCGTTCATCTTCTTCACCGGTAAAGGTGGAGTGGGTAAAACATCCCTCGCTTGTGCTACTGCGGTATGGCTGGCCGATCAGGGTAAGAGAACGCTTCTGGTGAGTACCGATCCGGCTTCCAATGTCGGCCAGGTATTTAGCCAGACTATCGGCCACCGAATTACAGATATCAGTACCGTACAAAATCTTGCTGCGATGGAAGTTGACCCTATGGCTGCGGCACAGGCTTATCGTGACCGTGTGCTTGACCCCGTTCGTGAGCTGATGCCAGCCGATGTGGTCAGCAGCATTGAAGAGCAGCTTTCAGGTTCATGCACCACGGAAATTGCTGCGTTTGATGAGTTTACCGGTCTTCTGACCAATCATCAGTTGCGGGAAAAATATGACCATATCGTATTTGATACCGCGCCAACCGGTCACACTATCCGCATGCTTGAGCTACCGGGAGCCTGGAGCGGTTATCTGGAAGCGAACCCCGATGCCGCTGCAAACCTCGGGCCTCTGGTGGGGCTTGAGAAACAACAGCACCAGTACTCAGATGCGGTTAAAGCGCTGTCTGATGCAGCTCTCACACGATTAGTGCTGGTTGCCCGCGCCCAGGCTTCGACACTGAAAGAGGTTTCCCATACCCACGATGAGCTGTCTGCTATCGGTTTGCAACATCAGCACCTTGCCATTAATGGTGTACTACCGCCGTTTGCGGGTGAGGATGATCCACTGGCGCAAAGTATTCTGGCTCGGGAAGAAAAAGCATTACAGGCAATGCCTGATAATCTGGCTAATCTTCCCCGCTCACAGCTGTATCTGAAGCCATTTAACCTGGTCGGTCTGGAAGCATTGCGGGAGTTATTTACAGAGAGCAAAGCCGCACCGGCTCTCCCTGCTACTACGCTGAATACTCTGGATTTGCCGAAACTTGCTTCACTAGTTGGTGAACTGAGCCAGACTGGCAAAGGGCTGGTCATGACGATGGGGAAAGGCGGCGTGGGCAAAACGACCGTTGCGGCATCAGTCGCGGTATCGCTGGCGAAACGTGGCCACAAAGTCCACCTGACCACATCCGATCCGGCAGCACATCTGTCTTACACGTTGGATGGCTCGCTGCCCAATCTTCAGGTCAGCCGTATCGACCCGAAGGTAGAGACAGAACGTTATCGCCGCTTTGTCCTGGAAAATCAGGGCAAAGGATTAGATGCAGAAGGGCTGGCGGTGCTGGAGGAAGACCTCCGCTCGCCATGCACTGAAGAGATCGCCGTCTTCCAGGCATTCTCCCGAATCATCAAAGAGGCAGACGACCATTTTGTCATTATGGACACCGCGCCAACGGGCCATACGCTCCTGCTACTGGATGCGACTGGAGCCTATCACCGGGAAATGGTGCGTCAGATGGGGCAAACACATGACCACGTCATCACTCCAATGATGCAATTGCAGGATCCGGAGAAGACGAAGGTGATTATCGTGACGCTTGCCGAAACGACACCTGTACTGGAAGCTGCAAACCTGCAGTCCGATCTGCGCCGGGCCGGGATCGAGCCGTGGGCATGGGTTGTTAATAACAGCCTGGCAGCTGCTGAACCGTCTTCACCTTTCCTGAAGACCAGGGCTAACCGCGAGCTGCCTCTCATCTCTGATGTGGAAGAGCAGTATGCAGAGCGTATTGCATTAACAGCGCTACAGAGCGAAGAGCCGGTTGGTATTGACCTGCTGGAAGAAATGGCGAAGTAACAATGAAGGGGGCGTTTGCCCCCTTCATGCTTTGCTGTCGTTCTATTTCCCCGATGGATAACAAAGTCCTCTGTCATTTTCCAAAAAGAATCTTTTCGAGTTCGATTAACTGTTGCTGAGATTGCTCATTGAGATGGGCCTCAGCCTGGTCATATAAAAAATATGGGTACAGGAAGCACATATTTGTCTCCCTGCATGAATGAAAACAAAAGATGGTATGGAAGATTAGCCTGCTTGTTGGGTCATAAGCTTTTGTATTTACCTTTCCTTTAGCTTTTCAAGTAACCTTAAAAAAGATGCCAACGGGAACAGAGCAATGAAAATCGTTAACGCAGAAGAAAAGCACATCCCCGCCATATGCGATATCTACGCCCATCATGTTATTCATGGTACCGCCAGCTTTGAAACTGAACCACCGGATACCCATGAGATGCTTGCCCGCCTGAAAAAGATCCGCAATCAGGCGCTGCCGTGGGTTGTCGCGTTAGAGGAAGAAAAGGTCATCGGGTATTGTTATCTCACTCGTTACCGTGAACGCTACGCCTATCGCCACACCCTCGAAGATTCAATTTATATTCACCCGGATGCGCAGCGTCAGGGGACAGGAAAAGCGTTGCTGCGCCACGTCATTGCCTGGGCAGAAACACACGGCTACCGGCAGATGATAGCCATTATCGGCGACAGCAATAATGAGGGTTCGCTGAAAGTCCATCAGCAGGTCGGATTTACAGAAAAAGGCACGCTGAAAGACATTGGTTTCAAGCATGGTCGCTGGCTGGACACGGTTTTGCTGCAACGAAATCTGGGGGAAGGGAACAGCTCGCTGCCATAAGATTCAGGCCTTATGCTCTGAAACAGGAAAAAGGGGGCATTCGCCCTCCTTCATATTTATTTCCGTCTTTAACTATTTCTGACGCCGATATTGAGAGAGTTTTCTTCTACCTACCGGAAATATCATCCGTTTTTCTCTTTCTGAAACCAATGCTTAACAGTTGAAAGGTAAGTTTGTATTCGAGCACATAGGTTGCTGGAGGGGAATAAATCCCGTCTCCCCGAACTAAATTGTGACGTTTGCAACCGGGATACCGGAACCTGAGGAGATGCAAAAACGGTGAACACACCTCCACTTCTACTTAGCAGCAAGATTACCTGGTGCGTTGGTTTGGCCCAGTTAATTAACTGGGGGATTACCTACTACCTGTTGGGTGCTTTTGGTAGCGCCATTGCTAATGACACGTCGTGGGGGCAACCTCTTATCTTCTCAGGGTTGACGCTGGCTATGGGCATCATGGGGCTCATTTCACCGATATCCGGGCGATTATTAGCATCGATGGGGGGAAGAAAAGTCCTGCAGCTTGGTGCTCTCCTGAACGGCCTTGGATGCCTGCTCCTGGCAACGAGTCACTCCCTATACATTTACTTAATGGCCTGGCTGGTGATGGGCATAGGTATGCGCCTTTCACTTTATGATGCAGCTTTCGCTGTTCTCGTAAATCTTGCAGGGCCGACAGCCAGAAAATCTATTACACAGGTGACCCTGCTCGGAGGTCTGGCTTCTGTTGCCTTTTGGCCAATTGGCGAGGGCTTACTGAGCCTGCTGGGCTGGCGATGGGGTGTTGGCTGTTACAGCCTGTTCGCCCTGATAAGCATTTTGCTTTGTATTTCTTTGCCAGATAACAAAAGAGAACGAGGTGTAGCCCCCCGCGAATCGACGGAACAGGGCATCCAGCATCTTGAGCGGGACTATCTGAAATGCGGGTTGTATGCAGCATTGATGGCATTGCTCAGTTTCCTGTCCACAGGAATTTCAACCCATTTACCTCTGATTCTGGCCAGTGCTGGTGTCCCGGTACTTGTTGGTTCCTTATGGGGGGTGGGACAGGTCAGTGCACGTCTTGGCGATATAGCGATGGGGAGTCGAGGATCTGCTCTGGGGCTGAACCTGATAGTGGGGATTTTGCTTCCTTGTTGTTTCATGATCAGCCTGCTGGGACAGACATCCATCGTGGGGACCGGCTTGTTCGTTCTTGGATATGGTGCCGTCAACGGTCTATCTACTCTGGTGAGAGCAACATTACCATTAACTCTGTTTGACCCGCGCCTGTACGCCAGTCGCATGGGAACATTGCTCATGCCGAGTTTTTTTCTGTCGGCACTGGCCCCTTCACTCTATGCCAGCTTTCGCGAACGATTTGGGGATACTGGCATGCTGATCATTTCACTGGTATTTGCGTGTGTGGCAGCAATCATAGCCATATGGATCTATTTGATTGGAAAAGATAAACAGGCACTACAAAGAGTGCCTGTTGATATAACATCGAACGTTAATGAGTAGGCAAGCGCGTACGAGTCTCACAACTGCACTACACGCCTTTATCCAGTTGTTCCAGTTGCTGTTGTAAAGAAAGGCGATCTAGCTTCTCAAACGGCAAACTCAGAAACAGTCTGATGCGACTGGCTATTTGCTTCTCGACGTCCACAAATGCCTGGTACATTGCTTCCGAATCGCCCTCTGCGAGTGCGGGATCTTTGAATCCCCAATGGGCCGTCAGCGGTTGGCCTGGAAATACCGGGCATCCTTCTCCAGCCATTTTGTCACACAAGGTGAAAATGAAATCCATTTTTGGTGAGTCGACTTGCTGATACTGCAGGAGACTTTTACTTGAAAGGCTGGAGATGTCAAACCCCTGACTTTTCAATACTTTTAGCGTCAAAGGGTGCGGTGATGAAGCGGGATGGCTGCCGGCGCTAAACGCCTTGAAAATCCCACCACCGAGCTGATTCATTAAAGCCTCAGCAAAAATACTTCTGGCAGAGTTGCCTGTGCACAGGAAAAGGACATGGTACGTTTTATCCATCATTTCAGCCTCTGAGTAAAAATCGCATAAGCTCTGTCACCAGGCAGCAATAAATAGAGCTGCCTGGTGAAATGGAACTACTTGATTACACGCTGCCCATGTGCGTCGATCACCTTTTCACCGTCTTCTTTAGTAAATTCACCTCTCTGTGCATCAGGCAAAATATCCAGTACCACTTCCGATGGGCGGCACAGTCGGGTTCCCAGTGGTGATACAACAATGGGTCGGTTAATCAGGATCGGATGCTGCAACATAAAGTCGATTAACTGATCATCAGTAAATTTATCTTCGGCGAGTCCCAATTCTTCATAAGGCTCAACGTTTTTACGAAGCAGGGCTCGTACTGAAATACCCATATCTGCAATGAGTTTGACCAGCTCATCGCGTGAAGGTGGATTCTCAAGATAGAGAATTACGGTCGGCTCAGTACCGCTGTTTCGGATCATCTCCAGCGTATTACGCGATGTGCCGCAGGCCGGGTTGTGATAAATGGTGATGTTGCTCATATCAGTATCTCATTACAAAGTGAAAGAGAGACGTAGCGCCAGCGCGGCCAGCGTTACAAACAGCACAGGCAGAGTCATGACGATCCCGGTGCGGAAATAGTATCCCCAGGTGATGGTCATATTCTTCTGTGAAAGCACATGCAGCCAGAGTAGCGTTGCCAGGCTGCCGATAGGTGTTATTTTCGGTCCCAGATCGCAGCCAATCACGTTGGCATAAATCATCGCCTCTTTGATAACGCCTGTTGCGGTGCTGCCATCAATAGAGAGAGCGCCAACCAGCACGGTAGGCATGTTATTCATGATGGAAGACAGGAATGCAGTCAGGAAGCCAGTACCTAAGGTAGCAGCCCAAAGACCTTTATCAGCAAGTACGTTCAGCACGTTAGACAAGTATTCTGTCAGCCCTGCGTTGCGTAATCCGTAGACCACCAGATACATCCCCAGTGAGAAGATCACGATCTGCCAGGGCGCACCGCGCAGCACTTTACCGGTGTTAATCCCATGACCTTTTTTGGCCACCGCAAACAGGATTGCGGCTCCCACTGCCGCGATTGCACTCACAGGAATTCCGAGTGGCTCGAGTACAAAAAAACCGACTAACAAAAGGACTAAAACAATCCAGCCCGTTTTGAATGTTGCTGGATCTTTGATGGCTTTTGCGGGTTCTTTCAGTCGCGCCAGCTCATAAGTGGGCGGGATATCTTTGCGGAAAAAAAGATGCAGCATCACCAGCGTGGCGACAATGGCGGCGATATCCACTGGCACCATCACCGACGCATATTCTGTGAATCCCAGACGGAAGAAATCAGCCGAAACGATATTGACCAGGTTCGATACGATAAGTGGCAAGCTGGCGGTATCGGCAATAAACCCTGCGGCCATTACAAACGCCAGCGTGGTGCTTTTACTGAACCCCAGCGCTAGTAACATGGCGATAACGATCGGCGTCAGAATTAACGCCGCGCCATCGTTGGCAAACAATGCCGCCACCGCCGCGCCGAGCAGAACAATATAGGTAAATAGCAGACGTCCACGCCCATTGCCCCAGCGGGAAACGTGCAGGGCAGCCCATTCAAAAAAGCCGGACTCATCCAGCAACAGACTGATGATAATGACGGCAATAAAGGTGGCCGTGGCGTTCCAGACGATATTCCACACCACCGGAATATCGGCGATATGAATCACACCCGATGCCAGAGCCAGTACGGCACCCAGCGTGGCGCTCCAGCCAATGCCTAATCCCTTTGGCTGCCAGATAACCAACACGATGGTCAGGATAAAAATGGCTCCTGCCAGTAACATATAACCTCCCGAAAGGGCAGCAAAGCTGCCCCGAATAATGACAATAATTAACCAGCGAGTTGTTTGAGTTTGTCGATGCCGGTCGGTTCTGACGCCAGTACAGGAACAAGAGCTACGCGACTGGCATGCTGGAATTTAACGCTCTCGATCTGCGGAAGTTCCTGTTGTGCCCGCAGACGAAGCAGCGGTGAACGGGTATCGGCAATGGAAAGGCTGTTATTGATAATCCAGCCCCAGGGATGAATCCCTGCGCGTTCAAGGTCGGCCTGCAAATTTGCCGCCTCAAGCACAGGCGTGGTTTCCGGCAGCGTGACCAGTAACACTTTGGTTCGCTCCGGGTCCTGAAGCTGCATCATTGGCGTGGTGAAATGGCCTTTATCGCCCATTTTCTTAGCAATTTCGCGGTGATACGCCCCGGTGGCATCCAGCAGTAGTAGCGTATGCCCGGTGGGTGCCGTATCCATGACCACGAAGCGCTTACCCGCTTCACGAATCACCCGTGAAAAGGCCTGGAAGACCGCAATCTCTTCGGTGCAAGGAGAGCGTAAATCTTCTTCCAGCAGGCGTTTTCCTGCTTCGTCCAGTTCGCCTCCCTTAGTGTCAAGAACATGCTGACGGTAGCGTTCCGTTTCCTCGTGAGGATCGATCCTGCTGACCTGCAGATTCTTAAGGCTGCCATTGAGGGTTGTGCTGAGATGCGCCGCAGGATCAGACGTTGTCAGATGGACATCAAATCCCATTTCGGCCAGTCTGACGGCAATGGCAGCAGCCATCGTGGTTTTCCCCACGCCACCTTTGCCCATCAGCATGATCAAACCATGTTCATTACGGGCAATGTCATCAACTAGCGCAGAGAGCGATGGAATATCAGGACGTTGCTGAATGTAGTCTGCAGAAGATAATACTGCTTCTGGCTGAGTGGAGAGAAGCCCGCTGAGTGCAGATACACCGACCATATTAACCGGTTGAAGGAATAGCGTGTCAGTTGGAAGGCCAGAAAGATCAGAGGGAAGATGAGCTAGCGCTTCCTGTTCACGTTCCCATATTGCTGCAGCCAGTGTATCGGTAGCGGCTTCAGTTTTTGGAAGAACGCCATTAATGACCAGATACTGATTTTTAAGACCGATGGCGGCAAGTTCCAGATGAGTTCTGGCGACTTCCAGTAGCGTTGATTTCTGCAACCGCGCGACTAAAACCAGTCGGGTGCGTGTTGGGTCAGACAACGCTTCAACGGCATGAGCATATTGTTCACGCTGTTTTTCCAGTCCCGCCATTGGGCCCAGACAAGATGCGCCATCTGGATTACTCTCTATAAAACTGCTCCATGCACCAGGCAACTGGAGAAGGCGGATAGTATGGCCAGTAGGTGCTGTATCAAAAATGATATGATCAAAGCGGGTCAGCAGAGAGGCGTCAGTCAGCAATCCAGTAAACTCATCAAATGCAGCAATCTCGGTTGTGCATGCACCCGACAGTTGTTCGTTGATGCTGCTAACGACGTCATAAGGCAGGACGCCTTTAATTGGGTCAACGATTCTGGCCCGGTACTGCTGTGCAGCTGCCTGAGGATCAATCTCAAGAGCCGATAATCCCGGAACAGAGGCTATTGGTTGAATGGTGTTGCCTATCGTCTGGCCAAACACCTGGCCAACGTTTGAGGCCGGGTCGGTACTGACCAGCAATACTCGTTTACCCTGTTCTGCAAGACGGATCGCTGTGGCGCAGGAAATAGAGGTTTTACCTACACCACCTTTACCAGTAAAAAACAGATAAGGGGGTATATTTTCTAAAAATTTCATTTGTCCTCCTGGCATACTTAACAACAAGAAGTATTACCACCGCAGCAGCCTGAAGGCGCTAATCCTACTTTCTCCAGCGGAATCCCAAACCACCGTGCAAGTTCAGCCCGTTTCGGATAACGTCCGGCCATCACTGTTTCGCCATCCAGTAACAGTAGTGGCAGTCCTTCCGCACCGGAAGCCTCAATGAATGCTTTAACTTTCTCGTTCTGGACAAAGCTCATCGGTTGCTGTGCCAGATTGTAACGATCTACCTGAACACCTCGTTGTTTAAGCCATTGTACATCCGCAGAAAAATCAACCAGAGCCTGATCGACATCAGTACCGCAGACACCGGTGCTACAACACATCGCTGGGTCGAATACCGTTAGCGTTTTCATCCTTAACACCTCACATGTGGAAAATCATATATATTCAGGCAAATTTTTAAATACAAATAGCCTTACTGCTGTTAGTGCAGTTGACTGAAGCCAGTTTACGGGCGATGGCCTGAAGATCGTCCTGTTGGCTTAACCTGGCCTGCTCAATAATCTGCGCAGCCCATGAAGGAATGTGTGGGGATAAGCGGTAATGAACCCATTTTCCGTGCTTACTATCAAGCAAAATCCCGCTTTCCCGCAACATTGCCAGATGCCGGGAGATCTTAGGCTGTGATTGATCAAGTGCAGTGCAAAGATCACAGACGCACAACTCCCCCATGGTTCTGAGTATGAGAACAATACCCAGACGTGTTTCATCAGACAGATTCTTAAAGAGTTGTAGGGAAGTAAGCGACATCATTCCTCCTGTTCGTTTGGGTAACGATATCTCCAGCGGAGATGAAAATCAACAACATATACGCATAAGCGAATGTATTTGATAAATGTCAAAACAATGACAAGTTCGTACACCCATACTACCTCTGTTTTCTTTTGTTATGTCTTTTTATTCATATTTATGTAAACAATAAATTGAAGGGTAACTATGAATACCGATGATGACGACTATCCAAAAGATTCCCAAAAACGGAAACTTATATCTACATTAGCCATTGTGACTGGAGCTGCGCTTGTTATAGCTCCTATGACCTGCCCCCAGAGTTAGATACAACCTTCAGTTAGTAATGTCGGTTGGTTTTTCTTCATATTTCCCGTTTCGCCAGCCCGCTGCAAATTCAGCCGGCGTCAGGTAATTCAGTGATGAATGTGGTCGACACTCGTTATAATCCAGTCGCCAGTCATTAATGATCTTCCTGGCGTGAACAATATCGCTGAACCAGTGCTCATTCAGGCATTCATCACGAAAGCGTCCGTTAAAACTCTCAATAAATCCGTTCTGCGTTGGCTTGCCGGGCTGGATAAGTCGCAGCTCCACACCATGCTCAAAAGCCCACTGATCGAGTGCGCGGCAGGTAAACTCCGGGCCCTGATCGGTTCTTATCGTAGCCGGATAGCCGCGAAACAGCGCAATGCTGTCCAGAATACGCGTGACCTGCACGCCTGAAATCCCGAAGGCAACAGTGACCGTCAGGCATTCCTTTGTGAAATCATCCACGCAGGTCAGGCACTTGATCCTGCGACCTGTGGCCAGTGCGTCCATGACGAAATCCATTGACCAGGTCAGATTGGGCGCCATCGGGCGGAGCAGCGGCAGACGTTCTGTTGCCAGCCCTTTACGACGTCGTCTGCGTTTTACACTCAGGCCATTAAGTTGATAGATGCGGTAAACCCGCTTGTGGTTAACGCAAAGACCTTCACGTCGCAGAAGCTGCCAGATACGCCGGTAACCAAAACGGCGGCGTTCAAGTGCCAGCTCTGTGATGCGTAGAGACAGCTGCGCGTCAGCAGCCGGACGCTGAGCCGAATATCGGCAGGTTGACAGGGACAGACCTGCCAGCCCGCAGGCACGACGTTGCGACAGACCCTTAGCCTCGCACATGACTTCCACGGCTTCCCGCTTCTGGTCTGTCGTCAGTACTTTCGCCCAAGAGCCACCTGAAGCGCCTCCTTATCCAGCATGGCTTCAGCAAGCAGCTTCTTGAGTCTGGCGTTCTCTTCCTCAAGCGACTTCAGGCGCTTAACCTCAGGCACCTCCATACCGCCATACTTCTTACGCCATGTGTAAAAGGTGGCGTCGGAAATGGCGTGCTTACGGCAGAGCTCACGGGCAGAAACGCCGGCTTCGGCCTCGCGGAGAATACATATGATCTGTTCGTCGGAAAAACGCTTCTTCATGGGGATGTCCTCATGTGGCTTATGAAGACATTACTAACATCACGGTGTATTAATCAACGGGGAGCAGGTCACCTACTCAGGCAGCCCCCAGACTTACTGAAAAAAAACAGCACTGGTGTATGGTCATAGATCTGCGTAAATGCGTGGGTTGTCAGGCATGTACTGTCAGTTGCAAAATCGAGAATCACGCACCGCCGGGGCAATTCAGAACCTGGGTCGCCGATATTGAAGTTGGTCAATATCCAAAAACCAAAAGACAGTTTCTTCCGCGTCTATGTAACCATTGTGAAAACCCTAGCTGTGTCCCTGTTTGTCCAACAGGTGCTACGTTTAAACGCAATGATGGCATTGTTCTTATCAATCAGGATATTTGTTGGGGCTGTGGTGCCTGTGTTACTGCCTGCCCTTATGATGCTCGTTTTATTAATACTGAAACCAAAACAGCTGATAAATGTACCTTTTGCGCGCATCGCATAGAACAGGGGCTCGTCCCAGCCTGTGTCGAAACTTGTGTCGGTGCAGCAAGGGTTTTTGGTGATCTGAATGACAAAGAAAGTGAAGTGCATAAATTATATTCAGAGCATATAACAAATGTTTTGAATCCAGCAACGGGTAACAAGCCTCAGGTATTTTATATTGGGTTAAACAATGAAATGACTGTAGGAGAAGAAATAAAAAGTAAGACTTGGACGAAAGAGTTTTCTGATGTTTTCGATCAGGAACTCCCCTGGGTAAATCAGGAGTAAATCATGATGACGACCATTTTAAATATTGCACATCAATCTCCATTTGGCTTGCTTTTTATTAATTACTCGCTATTGTTAGGTGCATCAGGAGGTCTCGCTGTTATCTGGTCCTTCCTTAACTGGGGGAGTCAGTCAAAGACTAACCTTTTACCTGTGGCATTGGCTTTTGCATTAGCATTTGGAGGCATATTAAATGTATTAGCAGAGGTACAGCAACCCGGCCGGTTAATTTATGGATTTATATATGGTTGGGAACACTGGTACGGTTCAATAATAAAATATGGTGTACTGATTTTACCCCTGTTTTGCCTGTTACTAATCCTGCAACTCACGCCATTAAAGCTGTCTGTTTTCGTTGATAAATTAACGAAAATCCTTCTTATAGGAACTGGGATATTTTTAGGGATGTACTCTGGAATATTCATGACTAATGAGCATGGTATTGCACTCTGGAATACCCCACTGTCTGCAGTCTTAATGTTACTTAGTGGACTTTATACTGGATTCATAGCCTACAGTTTAGTTTCTAAACATACTAATGAACAACCGGCAGTAATTTCATCTTATTGCGGGCTTGGTGTGATGCTTATTACTATGTTTATTTTATTGCTATTCACATGGTGGGGGCATGTCTTTGCGGGAGAAACTATCAGCACCTCCTTTGGTTTACTTGATTCTAACTATTTAGCAACGCAGATAATTACTGTGGGAGCGTTGGTTTTAGCTTGCGTTATGATTGCTGTAATTAGATCTAAAAATAAAATCCACTACATAATTATCATTATTCTATCTGCTATCTCTGCCTGGGGTGTTCGTTTTCTTTTGTTGGTTGGGGGGCAGGGAACGAGTCGTAGCAGCGCCGGAGTCTTTACTTATCACCCTGAACCAAAAGAATATTTATATTCTTTTGGTAGTATATTTTTCATGGCAGGTATTCTTGCTTTAGTCATATTGTTTTATGAGAATTTCCAACACAAATATCCGGCACATACAGGAGGAGAAATTAAATGAACAGACGTCATTTTCTTACAGGTTGTGCCGCGCTAGGTGTAGGTGTTGGTGCCAGTATTTATGGAAAAGTATTTTACCGTGCAGGTACATTCTTAGATGCAGGAGAGCAAGCAAAATCAACCTTTTATGGTCAGTCAACTGAACCTGAATGGCTGCTTGATAAAGAAACTGGCCAGCATGTTATAAATCCCAATTATATGGTACGTCATTCTGTATGTCTTCAGTGTCATGGAGAGTGTGGACTGAGAGCCAAAGTGAACCGTAAAACCGGAAAACTGGAACGCTTACAGGGTAATCCATATCATCCGAACACATTGATTGATTATAAGGATATGAATATCCCGGTGGTGGACACTGCCAATACTCCGGGTACACTATGTGCCCGAGGGAACGCGGGTCTACAAACTGCTTACGACCCATATCGACTGACAGTTCCCCTGAAGCGCTCTGGCCCGAGAGGAAGTAATAAATGGGTGCCTATTGAGTGGGAAAAACTGATCGATGAAGTGGTCAATGGTGGAAAGATTTTCGCTGATACAGGTGATGAGGCTAGTCAAAACCTTGAGATAAAAGGATTCCGGGCATTATATGAAAAACGTGATGAATGGATTGATGATAACAATCATGACTTAGGGCGAGTATCTAATAAGCTTGTTATACAAAGCGGACGTATTGTTAAAACGCGAAAAGATTTTCAGACTCGTTTCGCGAAATCCTTTGGCACAGTTAATAATTACGAACACACTAATATATGCGAATTAAGCCATCACATTGCTACGAGTGCTGTATATACTGAGCATAATAATTTTAAAGCAGATCTTTGTGAGTCAGAGTTTGTTTTATATTGGGGAACCGCGCCTGGAGAAGCTAATTTCCCTATGCAGACATTAGGGAAATACTCAGCAGAGGCGCGTTCAAAGGGCTGTAAAATTGCTGTTATTGATCCAGTATTACCCCGAACTATAACGGATGACCCAAATATGTTCTGGCTTGCTCCGCGACCAGGTACTGATGGTGCTATCGCAATGGGGATGATAAGCTGGATTATAGATCATAATCGCCATAATACGGATTTTTTAAGTTACCCTAATCAGTCTTCTGCCAAAAATGCTGGTGAAACTTGTTTCACGGATGCCAGTTATCTGATTATTACCGATGAAACACATCCTAATTTTGGGAAATTTATTACTTCTAGTGAAGCTGCCTTGGGGGACAGTAACGACAGTGTCGTAATTAATCTCACTGGTATTCCAGAATTAGCGGAAAAATGTGTTAAAGCAATACTGGATTATAGCGGGAGTGTTAATGGTATAGGGGTTGCTACAGCATTTCATTTATTAAAGACATCAGCGAATGATTATTCTCTAGAGTATTATGCCGATATCAGTGGTGTTCGCATTGACGATATTGTCAATTTAGCTGACGAGTTCACTAAGCATGGACGAAAAGCATCCACAGAGTTTTATCGTGGAATTGCACAGCACCCGAACGGTTATTATACAGGTTTTGCAATAAATCAGTTGAACGTCTTAATCGGTAATTTGAACTGGAGTGGTGGTGGTTCCCTCGGGGGAGGTGGATTCCCTTATGACAAAGGGGTATATGACCTGACTGCTATTCCTTCTCTGGTGCCAGCTCAATTTGGTATTAAAATTACCCGTGAAGATGGCTTTCGCTATGAAGATTCTACTGAATTTAAGACAAAGGTTGCTCGTGGCGAAGCCCCCTACCCAGCTAAAAGGCCGTGGTTCCCTTTCACTAAAGATATTTTCAGTGATATCTTGCCTTCAGCACTGGAAGGTTATCCGTATACAGCCGACATTCTGTTGTGGCATATGTGTACGCCTTTATACAGCGCTCCAGGCATGGGTAAAGAAGATATTATTCGAGGGGTTTGTGATCCAACAAAAATACCATTAATTATTGCCAGTGATATTGTCGTTAGTGATACCAGCATGTATGCAGATTATATTATCCCTGACATTACATATCTGGAACGTTATGTCCAGCATCCGATGCTTGAAGCAACTATGGTCAAGGGGACTGCTGTACGTTATCCCGTTATCGAGCCGCTGACTGGAAAAAACCAGGCGGGACAACATTTTTGTCTTGAGACTTTCTTTATTGATATAGCTTCGAAATTAAACATGGCTGGGTTTGGGAAAAATGCTATCCCTGACAGTAATGGAACTCTATGGCCTCTCGAAAAAATGGAGGATTACTATCTGAAAGGTACTGCAAACGTTGCTTATAGTGGAACACCAGTATCGGATGCTACTGATGATGATATAAAAATTGCCGGTCTTGAAGATTACCAGAAGAAGTATTTCAGTAGTCTTAAGTCTGATGAATGGAGAAAAGTACTTTTTTTAATGTCACGCGGTGGTCGTTTTGAGCCAGTTACTACCAGACGGAATGGTACGCAATTGAAAAATCAATTCAATAATCGTATCAGAATGTACAATGAAAAAATTGCTCAGGGTCTAAATAGTTTTACCGGTGAACGTTTTTCAGGAACTGCACTTTGGCAACCATCTCTCACTATGATGGGGAAAAAAGTGGATGAGCTCGATCAGGGCAAAGGTATGGATTTTACAATATTGACCCGAAAAAGTGCACTTCAGACCCAGTCCCGACTGTCTTCCAACAGTTTTATCCGAGAGATACAGCCGACAAACTGGGCTGAAATTAATACCGAGGATGGGAAAGCTCTCGGTTTGAAAACCGGTGATAGTGTATGGGTCGAAACTGTTGAAGGGCGTAGGCGTTGTGAAGTAAAACTCAGAGATGGGGTTGCACCCGGAGTGATCAGCTTTATCGTTGGCTATGGCCATTGGGGTTACGGAGCAACCGATATTGATATTGGTGGGAAGCGAATTAAAGGCAGTAAAATCCGGGCTGCGGGGATAAATTTAAATCCAATAATGCGACTGGATCCAGATGTATGGGGGATGCCGCTTATGGATCCAATTGGTGGCAGTAGCAGTTTCTTTAATACACGAGCTAAAATTATCAAAGCGTAGGGGGCAAGTATGTGTGAAGTGGAAGAGTTGAGAAGAACCTGTGATATTGCTGGATCCTTACTACTCAAAAGCCCTGAACAAGAGCTTATTGACTGGATAAAGCAATGTACAGGGCAAAACCTTGCGATTAAAGAATGTCAGCAGGCGTTTTATGACTATTTCTGCTTCCCACAATCTGGTTTGTTTTGTCCACCCTATAATCATGTCTTTAGTAATGGCTTACGTCATGGAGACATCTGGCAATTTCCTGCAGCAAGCTTTGATGGGGGAGCAGAAGAAGAGGATTTCTATCAAAAATTCAATTTTGCTCCCTCTATGCTTAACATCAAATTGCCGATGGTACATAAACATGTTCCTGGTGACCATTTTGGTGTGGAATTGCTTTTTATAAGTTGTGTGCTGACAAATGAAAATTTAAACACCCCCGAGACCTGGAGTATTTTAAAGGGATTTATATGTGCACACTTACCTGCTCTACAGGGGTATACCCATTTATTAGGCAGCCAAACTGAACCCTATATTAAAGTCGTAGCTGAATGTCTGGAGGAGTGCTTGTCAGGACTTGATTATTTACTTTCGATTGATTCTTGAACCAAAATGTAACTACATAGATATTCTCAGAAACAGAGCCAGATTAAAATATTAATCTGGCTCTCAGTGCTTACCAGGTTGGCGCATTACTTGGTATTCTGTGGCGATTCAATCCTTAATGGTTAGGGGCAGTGTCTGGAACAAGTGCTGAAGCGCCTGAGCCAATCAGTATATTGATATTGGATAAATCATTCCGACATTCTGATCTTAAGGTTTCTGTAGTTAAGGCAAATAATGTATCTTTTGAGAACGCTGAGAAACTTGAAGAAAAACATTCCAGGTTGTATGTCGGATTTATATTAAGCTATACATCTACGGTTAATGGTGTATCTTTTACAAAATACGAAGTTTGCGAGTTTCAGAGATGGAATTATGATAAATGTCGTGGTTATTTAAGATTCATTTTTTATTTTCTGGGTTCTGTCAGAACGAAAATAAACTGCCAGGGCGTATCATTCAATGAGGATATTATTGATGGTTTGATGACATGTAGGTTATTTCCATCAACAATTAAAGGCATGTTATCAGAAACTTGGTTTATTGCTGATCGAATAGGTCATATAGAAAGTAATTACGATGTAGAGATAAATTCAGTTGAGTATTTAAACAGATTTAACAGACTTATACGTTTATTGTGTTTCGGTAGTTCTGTGACAATTTTAGATATTGAATATACAACGAAAGACTTTTCATATGGATGGATTATAAAGTACTCATGTAATGGGGAATATCATACGGAGTTTTACCATAGTCTGGCCACTGGTCTGGACGATATTTATGATAAGTTCATCGTCGAGAATCCATCATAAAGGTGACTATTGATTACATGTAAATCATTAAAGGTACCCTTCAAATTTTGGAGGGTTTCCTGCAGACTCGTCTTCCATGTCACAGATAAAAACTTGATAAAGGATCACGCTCCGATCTAATATCTTGCTCGTTGTACCGTTGCGTTGTATGCAACATGCCAATGCCTCGGCGATCTGAGAGAGGCGCCTTCGGGTGATCGCCATGCCAATGCCACCGTGACCTGAGAGGTGGCGCCTTCGGGCGGTAACTTCGTTTACCCTTTGAAAACGAAGATCGCATACAGTTTGAATCTGGCGATGAAGGTCCCTTTCACTTCTGTATCTGTTTTTCAGATACGTCTTGCAGCCGTTGTCTGGCCGCAATTTTCTTATCGTTTTCACTCTTTATGACGCTGCTGGCCGTTGCGAACTTTGCGGCGTGGGTATGACCATTTGGAACATTTGGGCATCTTCCACGACTGCATTGAGAGCAGAGGAGCGCGGCGTCACTTGTGCACGAGTGAAACGAGTACCAAGTGACGCGCGCAGCGCATAACAGGCAGAGCTGACGCACTGCCATTTCGACAACTTTTTTACCAACTGACCAACACGTACTTAAAGGTTTTAAGGGCCTTAAAAACGTACTTCATTCACTTCTTGTTCATTTATCAACCAAACGTCTTTCTCGTAAAAACGGGTAAGGACTTCATTCTGAAAGGAGAAAATCGACACGATATCGATGGCGACACCAGTCAACATACTGGTGTGTGGAAGCAGACTGATTAATTTCAGCCCGGTGCAAACCGCGAACAGGTCAGAGACCTGGGGAGCTTCGCAATAACTCAACATTTCGCCGCCCCGATGCACAGATATCTGTCGAGACGCAGGAAGCACAACCATAAACCGTGCCGTCGGGGTGAAATTCATCGTCTGTAGCTGTGGCGCAGCCGGTGTCAGTGCTTTTCCGTTCACGCAGACGGAAAAGCACTGACACCTGTTTAAATGGAGGGTTGTTTATGGCAAAACTGAATAAAAATCTTAAAACGCTTGCCAGGCAGGCAGGGGGAAGTTTTAAAACCGTTTCTGACCGAATGAAAATTGCGGACAGGTTTGCCGAACGTTTATTAAAACTTAATGTTCAAATCAGAGATATTAAAAATATCAAGACGGGGCATATCGAGTTGTATATGAAGAGCCGCCTTTCTGAAGATATTTCCAGACGCACACTTCAGAACGAAATGGCAGCTATCCGGGCTTTGTTACGTGTTGCGGGGAAAACATTCATGGCAAATCCTTCTCATGATAAACTGAGCAATCAGGCTCTGGGTATTTCGGAAACGAGCCGGGATGGAACTAAGGTTGCTATTCCCGATGCTTATTTTCGGCAGGTATTGACGAGTGTAGAGCAAAAGGATGATGGCGTTGCATGTGCAATGAGATTATCCAGATTACTCGGGTTAAGAACAGAAGAAACAGTACAGTCTGCTAAATCGTTGCGTACCTGGAAAAAAGCTTTACTCAATGGTGACGAAAAAATACGTGTTGTATTTGGGACAAAAGGAGGACGACCAAGAGATACAACGGTATTAGATCGTGAATCAACTCTGGCTGCAATCAATGCGGCCCTTAAACACTTGAATGAAAATAATGGAAAGTTGATTGATAAGCCATCATTACATACGGCTATTGAACGTTATCGCAATGTTGTCCGTGAGTCCGGATTAACAGGAAAATATGCGCCTCATAGTTTACGCTATGCCTACTCTGTTGATGTCATGAATTATCATATGAAAAGAGGTTTCACTAAAGAAGAGGCACAGGCTCTGGCATCAATGGATTTGGGACATGGCGATGGCAGGGGACAATACGTGGCTCGTGTTTATAATAAGGTAGAGGGTAATGAGTAAAAGCATTTTTGTTTCTGGTGAGGATTTGGTTATTGGTCGTGTGTTTTTGGGATGGAAGGAAAGGATTTCACGTATTATCGATAGGGGGCATTACGAGGTGGCTTGTTCACAGGAGGTTCATGCGCATTACGGAGACAAATTTACCCGTACTGATGCCTGTCTGTATTTCATCCGTGGCGCACTGTCTGAAACTTTCAGGAAATCACTGAGAGAAAAAGAAAACGCTCATGAAATGTAAAAATATGATCCTTTTTTCTGGTCAATTTAAACATGACACATTTTCTCAGGATATTCTCAGCAGTAGTGACTTTCCGTTAAGGGCTTCATCGTCCTGGTTCAAACCACAATGTGGGAAGATCTTTGCGTTGACACTATTGCCTGAGGTGCGGGAATTGTGTACGCTTAATTTGCTAACGTTGTCTCTGACAACTGCCAATGCCTGAGTGATTTGAGACAGGCGCCTTCGGGTAATCACATGCCAATGCCATCATAACCTGAGAGATGGCGCTTTCGGGCGGTTCAAACCTGTTTAACCTTTGCAAACAGGAACCTGATTACAGGTTAAGGTCCTTTTCTACATCACTTCACACTACCAAACACCTGATTTACTCATCCGGCATTTTTGGCCTGATTCTCACCCTGAGGGATACTTTCCCTTTGGGACGGTTCCCTTTTTTCATAAGGAATCGTACCCATGCATTACACCAGAATGATCAATCCGCTCGCGTTACTGAGTTGTGACTCACCCGCTTCTGCAAAAATCATTGTGGATTACGTAAAAACTCAGCTTAACGTTCGTCTGGATAACAAACTCATGGTCGACGCAGATCCTCAGGTTCCTGCTGACGGCCTTCCTGATTACCTGACTTTTCTCAGACATGTCGCGCATACAGTTGGTTTTGCAACTGAGCATGGCTTCATAAAACATACCTTTGTCGAAGAAGCAGTGAGCGAGCTTACGCTTCTGGGGACAGATGTTCACAGTTTTCACTGGAGTACAGCTTTTCTTCAGGGCGTTACCAGGTCTCGCGAGGAAAAAGAGCTGGACGAAGCTACAGAGCAATTGCGCGAAATGTTTTATCAGAGCGCCCATTTCTCAGACATCGCCTGACGGCCTTATTAGTCGAAGATTTTCTCACCCTAACGGGACTTCTGTCCCGGTCAGGGACAGGATTCCACAACTCTTTAAGGAATCCTTTATGAACGAGTTAATTCTCACCGAAGATTTTCACATCCGTGCCAGCGAGCGTAATGCTCACAAAGTTGCACTGGCTAAAGCGGAAGGCGAGCTGCTGAGTATCGCAGCGCTTCGCCGCCTTGACCTAAATACCGGGACAGATGAAGACGGCTTTCCGTATTATGTCTGGGATATGGCTTCTGTTGCCCGGGAACTGGCTGAACTGTATGTTCGAAAACTTATACCGGGATCATGGGAGGCATTCTTTAACGACCTCTGCCGCATGGCAGAAGGTATTGATAAAGAAGCCTGGATATATTTCTACAAAAGCGCAGTCAAAGACGAAGAGGCCTTTCTGTCTATGGAACGCAGCGATGCTGATTTCTGACGTGATGCACTGAACCCTATGGGGACTTTCTCCATACGGAGGTGGTTGTGTTTTCTGAATGAAGCCAGCTTATAACTGATGTACCAACCCATGCGGGGACAACCTCCCTGCATCTGCGGTGATGGTTTTCTCCGCATTAACTAAGGAGAAAACCATGAGCAGTATAATACTGTTGTTTATCACCCATACCACGCGCGTCCTCAGCCGCATTTCAGAAGCAATGCGGCAGCAGCAGGCCGAATGGTTCACCAACCGTAGCGGTCACAGCAGTTTCCGCGCCGAGGTCGTTCAGTCTGAAGGGGGTTTTACCGCCATCATTTCACGCAGAACGGGCTACAGTTCGCGTGACTGGCAGTATCAGCAACTGGCCAGCGCCGGTCAGTTTGCCTCCGCACGTAAGGCTTTACGGGCGGGACGGCAGATGGCGCAGCAGATGGCCTGGCTGCGTTACCGTTTCGACTGAATCAGTTCTGACTGATTAACACTTCCCGGAGGGACCTTCCCTCCAGGGGAAGTCTCCTCCTTATTAATTTAAGGAGTCCTGATGATTCGCTTTACCTCAACCGAATTACGCCCTCTTTTATCACAGCAGGGCGGTATGCAAAGGCCACTGCTGCTTGAAAAGAACCTTGGTATATACATCCGGGTTCCGGATGACCGAAACCCCGGCGAATGGCTCAGGGCATGGGCGGAAGGTTGTAATCCCTCGAAAGATGCAAACTGGTCGGAAAATGCAGACCTGTTAATTCCCGGGAAGGAATACGCTTTTCAGACCTTTATGGAGCAGAGCAAATTCGACGCCGTTCTGACCGAACACCACGATCTTTTTATGATGCCATCGGCCGGTCCACTGGGGACTGGTATGACAATTCGTAAAGAGACCCGTCCGCCAGAAAAGGTGTATGTCCTGGTGGAGGAATATCGCAGCAATATTCGTTGGCTCTACGATCAGTCTCTCCGGCATTTACCTGCCTGTGTGGGGAATGCGGAACGTCTGAGCTGGCGCTCGCAGGCGCTGTATGTGCTTGACAGGGTAATCCGTCTCGACTGTAAACGGGCAAAACCTGCTGATCGCGCGATATTTGAGAGTGCGGTTCGCAGCGTGCGCAGCAGCGTCAGCGAGGTGATGTCTGATGGCTCTTTCCGTTACGCGGCAACCCGCCGTTAGGTTGTATTACTGACTATCTCTGACTTTTTTCCACTCCCGGTGGCGCATTCTTCCGCCCCCGGGGAGGATGCGCCCTTTTTTACAGGTTGCATCCTTATGAACAAATCCATTCGCGGCCGTAAGGCCGCGCCGGCTCAGAAAGCCGATCTTTACCAGCAGGTCACCGACAAAATCATTGCTGCCCTGGGAAAAGGGGTTCCACCGTGGCGCCGGCCGTGGCGTTCTGCACAGAACGTACATGGCAGCGCGTTACCGGTGAATGCCACAACCGGCCGCCATTACAGCGGAGTGAATATACCCTTGCTGTGGATGTCTGCTGAAGAGCGGGGATTTCCATCCGATCGATGGCTGACATACCAGCAGGCGAAAGCCGTGGGTGGTCAGGTGCGCAAGGGTGAAACCAGCTCGATGGCCATTATCTACAAACCGTTTGAGAAACAGGCGACGGATGGCAACGATAACAAGCTGTTCGATAAAGACGGTAATCCCGTCATGGAGTCGCTTGCGATGCTGAAGCCGCTGCAACTTTTCAATGTCGCCCAGTGTGATGGACTGCCGGATGCTGTTGCCGGCATGCCGCCAACAGAGGCAGAAGAGGAGCGG
Organism: Citrobacter amalonaticus Y19; assembly: GCF_000981805.1. NCBI lineage: Bacteria > Pseudomonadati > Pseudomonadota > Gammaproteobacteria > Enterobacterales > Enterobacteriaceae > Citrobacter > Citrobacter amalonaticus. The sequence goes on from NZ_CP011132.1 coordinate 5,097,152, forward strand.
CATTCCATACTCAGTGAACAACAACAGGGGCAGGTACTGTCAGTACTGAATGCAACCGGTGTGGTTTGCACATCGTACCGACAAAACCGGGCGTATTATCAGCCATCAACCGATCGAATTGTGATGCCTACGACTTCGCAGTTTAATTCTGAAGCTGATTACTGGTCCACGCTACTGCATGAACTGGTTCATGCAACCGGCCACAGCCGCCGCCTTAGCCGTGAAGGGATAACATCTTCTTCGCGAAAATTCGGTGATCCGGTTTACGCCTTTGAGGAGCTTATTGCCGAAACCGGCAGTGCTTTTCTTTGTGCAGAGCTGGGTATTTACGGTGATGTTCAACATGAAAGCTATCTGGCCAGTTGGCTGAAGGTACTTCGTGACGATAAAAAAGCCTTTTTCCGCGCCTGCCGGTTTGCCCGGGAAGCGTCGGAATTTTTACTGCAGCCACTGAACCGACAACCGGAACAGAACAAGGCTGCTTAACAATAAACTTGATGGCCCTGGTCATCAGCATCCCCTGAGGGTATCTCCTCAGGGAGATGCCCTCTGTCTAAACTAAAGAGGAGTAATAACTATGTTTTCATGGTGCAAAAACCGTCTGGAAATCACTGCGAAATCTGTTTGTATTGACGTGATGCAGTCCTGGATTGCCGGCACTGAAACTCCGCGTTATCGACATGCCATACGGCAGGCCATAAAGCTGTTTCTTGCTGGATGTGCCGGGATACTTAAGCCAACAAAAGCGACAGAGTTTACTGCTTATCCGATGCTTACGGCCGCCGGTACGGGGGCTTCTACTTCGGCAAACCAGGCGTTCCAGCATTTCCTGGAATTAATGGAAAAGGATGCGTGGCTCGACAGCGCTACTATTGCACGTATGGAGAAGATCTGGGTTCAGTCCGGCCTGGAAACACTTAAATGGGAGAGTATTCCAGTTTCATCGCGCCAGATAATGTCCCAGTTGATGGCTGTTCACTATGCTGACTGGTTTGGTGTTGCCAGCTTCGGGGAACAGTTCGATCCGCAGGAGCGTTGGGAATGGCTCAGTATAATGCCGGCCGCGAGTTGTCCCTGCGATATGCTGATGATAATGCCGTCACGTCTTGCAACTGAGTTGAACGGTAACAGTGGTTTGTTCCGGGGCTTAACACAACTGCAGATCTTTACACGCAGCTGTATGGTGTGGAGTTCCCGGCTGGTCATAAAGCCAACTGGAGCCGTGAATCACTGGGCACGATATTACTGACGTTCGATACCCCCTGGTACCCGCCATCTGGAGAGGTTATGGGTGAGATGTCAGAGCTGTTTGACTGTGAGATCCGTCATTACTGGAAATCAGTGGATGAAGGTTTTTCCGGATATAACTGTTTTGACCGCGGTGATCACGTTGACAGTGGCCCCTGGCCGGAAGAAATGCAGCAACTGAGCAACGGTGAAACAGCAAGAATGTACCTTGTCTCTACGGAAACCACAGCGGTAACGCCATATGCGGCGCCAGCGGCACAATACGGGAGCATTCGGGCCTGACACTAAACCAGGATAACCCGGGCTAACCGGTTCAACATACTGGCCACAACACTTGTTGTGGCTTTTTTTCACCCTGACGGGAAACACTGTTTCCCTGTCAGGGGCGTGTTTCCCGTTAAAGGAGACATGCATGAAAAATCTAATAAACCATGAAAAGGCGTTCATTTCGCTTTTCAACCAGACTGCTCGTTATCACCATCGACATCAGGTTTTTGAAGACTTCATCAGTTGCAGCGTTATTGCTCTTCAGAATGCCCTCAGTTTCTGCGAAAAGCGGGAGCAGAAATATCTGCGCATAGTTGCACGTTATGAAAAGAAGGATGTAGTCCGTATGGCAGAATTGCTGGCCCATGTTGTCAATGGGCTGGATGATTCACCGGGGGATTTTCTTGGACAGGTTTTCATGCAGCTTGAACTGGGTGATAAATATCGTGGTCAGTTTTTTACCCCATGGGATGTGGGCATCATGATGGCGCGCATGCAGCTCGGCAACGTTGCTGATAATTTTGCGGACAAGCCTTTTATTACCCTGGCGGAGCCAGCCTGTGGCGCGGGATGTATGGCGCTCGCATTTGCCACTGTGCTGCGCGATGCCGGTTATTCACCACACCGGTATTTGTGGGTTTCAGCTACTGATATCGATCCGCTGGCTGCGGGGATGGCTTATATTCAGTTAACGCTGTGTGGAGTGCCAGGTGAAGTGGTTATTGGCAACTCTCTTTGCGATGAACGCCGTCGTGTGTTGCATACGTTTGCGCATTACCAGGGCAACTGGCCCGGTCGTTTACGTCATGTCCTGAATCAGGCCGCCTGAATAATAAAAAGCTCCCTCCCGGGGGCTTTTTTATTGGGTATAGAGATTGAATGGTTGATGAGGCAGCATCTTGCTACTGGCCGTTATAGTAGTCTTATCTGAGTTGGCATTTCTCCGCGAACGAATTTAATGGTGAGCGGAGCATCAGTTCTGACCTGCAAAAGTGCTTTTACTTCCTCTTCAATTTCAGGCCAGTACAGGCCTGTTTTCTTATATGCAGGGAAAAAGAAAAACCTGATAACGGCAACGATCCTGTTCATCCAGTTTGCCTTCACGGACTTGTGGATGTCTTCAAACTCATCCAGTGTCATAGCGCCAATTTCCTTCCCGTTGGCTTCGACTACCCAGTACACATCTTTCATTCCGTCACCTCATCGTTCAGGCTTTTCCGTTTATCTACATCGTCTATTAAGGTGTTTGCCTGGAGATGACGAAGTGCGAATTCCAGTGAGGGAAACTCCATCGTTTCCTGACGTGACATAAAGCGATCTGTGGCGATGCCATATGTACCTGTTTCGATATTAAAAACGAAGCTGTGGCAGCAGTCCACCGCGGGGTAGTTATAAATCATTAATGATTTTTCTTTTCGCTCATCAGCAATAAGGTACGGCAGAACAAACTCCACCATCCGGATTGTTTGCTCCAGTTCTTCTTCAGACTTTGTTGTGAAACCGATCCCGTAAACTGACTGTCCGGTATAAATATTGCCGAAGGCAGTCAGACGCAGACCTGCGATCGTACCGACCCATTTATCACGGTATGCTCGCATGGTGGTTGAGGCATCCTCACTCATACTAAATATTCCATGCCAGTTGGGAGCATCTCCCCAGCTCGCTATGACGAGTTCATCTCTCTGATTTTCCAGGTCTGCAAGGTGGTCTTCGGCTATTTCCAGATTTCGTTCTGCACGTCTGACTGAGCGCTCTCGCTTTGCAATAACCTCTGAGGCATCGCTAATTAGCTTTTCAATGGCTTTGATATTTTCACCAGTTGGTAAACTGGACATATCAGTCTCCTGCGGCCGTGGAGAAGGTGACTTGCTCATTGCCCGACCTCCCGACTAACCTTCGTACCGCGTGCGACTTCCGGAATTTGTTTCCACAGGCGCGCGGTCCATTCAGGTTTAAGATGCTCCGGATTGGAGGAACGATAAATTGCGGTCACGTTGCTGCGTTTAGCATCGCCTGTGACTTCTATTGTCAGACGATCATTAGCTGCCCAGTTCCGGCTCATGCGATAATAAGACCCAGGTTGGGCTGACCAACTGGCACCTTCTGAAATTGCCGATGCTGACCAGCCAGCATTTCCCTGACCATTGTTTCTTGCGGCTGAAACGTCTTCATCAGAAGGAAAACCATAATGCTGCTTCAGGCGTAGTGCAGCAGTATCTACGCCGACTGGCAGGCTGAATGCCTGGGCAATCTCATTACGTTCAGCCTCTTTTTCAGAAGGATGCTGCTCACCAGGTGATATCATCGTGCTGACATCTGACAGTTGCCGCTGAAACTGATTGAGCTGGTTCTGGCTACACCCAGCAAGAGCCATAAGTACAAAAGAGATACCTGAGCAAAGAATGAGTTTTTTCATAGTGTTCTCCTGAGGACTTCCAGGGCTGTCAGTAAACAGCCCCTTCATTTTGCTGGATCAGAAAGTGAATTGAAGTTGTGCAACCGCCCCGTAGGTACGATCAGTGCCTGCGATGCCCGTGATATCCAGGTGAACCACATCAAACGGAGAGAACCCCAGGCCGGCAGTGAAAGCATTGCCTTCTCCGGAAGCCATGTTCTGGCGGTATCCCGCGCGCACCTGCATCCAGTTCCAGGCATTAATCTCGGCACCCAGACTTGCAAACTGACGCTTATTATCACTGGTGAAACCACTCGCCTCAGTCAGGTCGACATCGAGCGCGGTTGTGATGAAGCTGTTGTGCCATGAGGCGCCGGCAGTGGCCTGCGGTTTAATCCTGAACGTTCCCTTTTCACCATTTACTTCTTTGGTATCGATTGAGCGGGGGATGATATTTTGTACGGCCAGACCAAGAGTCCAGTTGTCGTTCAGGTTTGTGGACAGACCGACGTCGGCGTTAAAACCGGTTTTGGTATTGCGGTACTCGCTGGAGTCAATGTCGTTTTTGTCAAAATTACTGACGGAAACGTTGTAGTTAAACAGGTCAACGCGCTGGTATTTTGGTGTGATACCAAAGGACCAGGCATGTCCTGCAGTTTCGAACTCATGCGCCATGGCCACTCCGACATCGGTGATCACAGCCGCACGACCGTAGGCTCTTGACGTAAGTGAGTCAGTATCCACTGCAGAAGGGGGGATTGTGCCATCGGCGACCTTGTCGAGGTATTCCAGGTCGTGATCGCTGACCTTACCATCGACAGAGACAGTACCCCATGATTTCACCACAACGGCGAACGGTAGTGTCTGGTTCGGCACAGTTGCAATAACTGAAGCCCCGACCTGGCCGTTCGCATGTGTGTTTTTCAAATCCTGAAGCTTACTCTTGAGTGCCGCGGCGCTTTCGCTGACACCGGACTGATTAGCGACGGCGCTGTCGAAACGATCCCAGAGGTCCTTAACATCATCCGCTTTATCCACGGTTTTATCCGGGTCAGAGACCTGGGCGCCCACCGATGGCAGCACCAGGCTGAAATCATCGGTTGGTCCGGACGTAGTTAACAGAGCAGGGTTAGACAGAGCCGCAGTACCGTAGTGCGCGGATGCCACGCCGGTGCCACCCATAGCATCACCGCGTGCCTCCATCCAGTTCGTCGCAGCATTAACCGACGGCGCTGCGGAAACCAGAAGAGCAAGGGAAACGCAGCGTGTAATCATTGAAATTGAAGCTTTCATCATTTATATCCTTTGTCGTTTATGGTGTTTAAGGCAAAAAAATCCCCTGGCGCTGGTGCACCAATAAAACAATGTGTCTGACTGATTATTTCACTTAATATTGAGGGCTGTTATTTGGCTAACAAATTTACTCCATTCTGGTGTTATAAATTCCTCAGGGAAAAGAAAAGGTTCTCTTTCCTCTTCGGTCCATATATTTTGAGAAAACTTACCTGACTCTGTTTGTTGAAGTTTCTGAATTTCCCACAGTGCAGCGGCCGGAAGTATCTTTCCTTCTCTCAGCGCATCCAGTAAATAACCGGATGCATAAAATGTGTCGAAACTGTTGAGAATATGCGCTCTGAAGAGAATGTTGCTCATACTCAGGAATGAATTAAGTTGTGTTTTATAAGTACCTGAAGATGGACAATGCCCGATACATTCAACTACACGAATTGTTGTGTTATTAACGGTTTTATAGCGCCGAATAAAAATGAAAACATGTCCGGATTCGTCTTTGATATCTCCTGAGGTGTATTGATTCTCTCTGACCAGGAATATGTCAGGACGGGTCAGGTTGTCGTCAGATGTATATTCCTGAATTCTTTTTTTAATTATCATGGCAACCTGAATCCATTCGCTGAAAGCGGTCAGGTACACTGGCCGGGGATCACTTCCTTCCAGCCATCTGGTACTTACACAGAACCAGTCAGATAGCTGTTTCAGCAAAGGTGCAGTTAAGTAATCCATCGTTCTTTCACGGCTTTCCAGAACGCTCAGACCGATATTCCAGTCCGAGAGCAGGCGAGCCACGTCCAGTACCGACAGGCGGTGCTCATCCATCAGCAGCCAGAACCGTTCGTGGATATGTGTGATCACAGCCTGTCGGGGGATAAGCGTCTCGCGCATGATACCCTCGACGAGAATATTGACCAGTTCAGCTGATGAAATACCCAGGCGTCCTGATACCAGTGTGACGAAATCCCTGACAGCTGGTTTAAAACGTATTGCAATAGGGCTGCCAGACGTTTTCTTTCCGTCCGAAAGCTGGGCTACCAGCTGCTGCATATTTTCATCCCGTTCAGTGATGATACTGGCAAGGATGGAGGTGACGTTCAGACGGTTCATATAATTTCCCGGTGTTGGCTAATACATTAATTCGACTTAAGTTATTAATTATTGTATCCACTGTGGATACGTTACCGCGCACCAGAGTGGATGTATAACGATGAAAATCGATCGTTCAGATCGACTACATTGATGTAGCCAGTGTGACAACGGGTGAAAAATCAAAACAGGGGAAATTATTTTTCCGGATTGAAAGTTTTTCGTATGACAAGAACGGGCCATAACGTTCTGGACGGTACACGCCAGCGCCACTGTGCAAGAAGAATTTCCAGTTGCATAACTGCACGCGCAGCGGGTGTGAAGGGGACATGTATGACATGGCTTCGGTAATGTCCGGCCTGAATCTGAAGATGCCTTCTGATACGTTTAATTCGATAAGAGGTGAGGAGATGGGAGGCAATCACGATGGTGTTCTCTCTGCCACTGAGAGCGTCCTCTATACTGGTTAGCACTCCATTCCAGAACCAGGCCACACGTTCGGATGAAATACTGACGGTTGGCTGGTTTGGCGACAGATGCACGAATATCCTTGAGCTGCGCTTATGGTAGCTCAGGATGCAGGGCTGGCTGATGAGTCTGCGCTGCATCCAGTTCACCACTCTCAGAGAAAAAGGGGATATCAATACAAGCCCCCAGAGATACACCATCCCATCCTGATACCCCGTAATTAAAGCGATGAGCCCGTAACTCGCAAGACCCCAGCAGAGGATAATTCCAGAGACCACTAATCTTTGCATTCCTGTAGCTTCCCTCAGATTTCTGATGGCGCTTAAGGAAGCATGCTGATTAATTCTCTTCATCTGAAAACTGTGAACCGGCCTTTAAGGATTAATGCAAGTTCGTTTTGTTTAATCAGGAACTAAGGCTTTTGACTTGCAAAATACAACCGTCTCCATAGCGTAGCGTCAATTCGGTATTTGGTTATGGGGTGCTTATGCGTGGACTGAAATGGTTAACAGGCCTTGGGCTGGCAGTCGGAACGGAATACTCAGTAAGGCCATCCGTGCAGCCGGCACAAGCGGGAGGGTTCCGGAACGTACTGTCCGGTCAGTTGTTACTGGGAACTGCGGAGCGACAGAAGAACGTCCGGATGTTGCGGGAAAATTGCCCACTGTCACAGTCAGCCTTTGACGAATTCTGGCTAAAACCCTTAGAGCAAATGGCTGCTCGCGTTCAGGAAGTACCGGCAGCCTGGGCGGGGCCGTTCGCCACACCAGGGAGCTTTACTGACCTCAGTTTATCCGTGGCCGCAAGTGCCGTGAGGCTGGTACGCGGTATGATGTTACCTCCGGGAGCGACGCCTGAGGAGCAGGCAGAGCAGGGGCCTGCCTGGATATGCGCAGTGTTCTGGGCTGGGCTTTTTCATCATCTTGACTGGTTGTCGCAGATTGAAGGGAGCCTGGCGAACGGAAAAGCCTGGTGTCCGGGGATGGAAATACCCGGTGCAAACTGGCGGGTGCGTCCCCGGCAGGGGAGAACGGCTTCAATGAACGGCATGTACATTGCCAGTAAACTCATCCCGGATGCTGCGGCTATCTGGCTTCAACGCTGGCCGGCGATTTCAGGTGCGCTATTTTTGTACCTCAGCGGACAAAAAGCTCAGTCTGGAATTCTCAACAGCATCATCAGCGATGCGCTTGCCAGCGTTGCCAATAAATCAGGAACCGTTTCTGGTACAGCAAGCCCCTCTGAAAGCGATAAGGTGATCACCTCAGGGGAGGAAGGGGAGGAAGGATCCAGAACAAACAATATCCCAAATTTAATAGACGACGATATGCATCAAACGTCCAGTCACAAAAATATAACACCGGTTCCAGAGCCAATTAACAATGCTTCAATAGGTTACGATACTAACCAGACAGGTGATTATGCTGCTAAGGATGTTACCGGTCAGGTTACGTTGCTTTCGGCATTTGATAATCATGATACACAGTCATCCGATGAACGAACAGGTGATGAAACTGTCCCGGATGAGTCGGTATCAACCGCAGAATTTCTTAGCGTGCTTGACCAGATGTCGGGCTCTGGTGCTCCTGTTGTTGAAGAGAAGGTTGAAACTACTTCTTCTGAAGAGCCTTCGCTGGTCGGGATGGAATCTGGCACTCCAGGAGAAAAGTTTCTGGACTGGCTGAAATCCTCAATCCTTGACGGTACGGCTAGTGTCAATGAGGGCGAGAGTTTTGCACATATTCTGGCTCAGTTTGTATTCATTGTTTCACCTGAGTGTTTTTTTAAATATTTATCGCTGAATACAAACGAGTCACTGGATAAATCAGAGTTACAAAAAAGCTTTGAAGCTCTGAACGTTCATTATTCACGAAATGGTAAAGGCCTCTGGCATTACCATAAATACGATACGCCGGACAAAAGCGGTCGTTACACCAAAATGTCAGGATACATGCTGAGTGCTGACATTATTTACAGAAAAGGAACCTGTCCACCGGACAGCGTATGGCTTGCACGAAGAAATTAATACTATTGTTTAAGTCAGAATAACAATATACGAGGTGAATATGAACAATGCATTTGAAGAAGTGCTGGATGATTATTTTTTCAGTAAATCTTTGCGCCCGGCTACGGAGTGGAGCTACAGGAAGGTAGTCAGATCATTCATTTCCTTTAGCGGGAAAGGTATTTCACCTGAGCAGGTTGATAAAACGCTGGTTTTAACGTGGCGCCGAAAAATTATCCATGAGGAAGGACTGAGCAGAACGACATGGAATAATAAAGTGACTCATATGCGCGCTATATTTAATCACGCCATCGTTAATGGGCTTGTAACGATGAGGGAAAACCCTTTCAACGGCGTAATCACCCGACCCGATGTCAAACGCAAAAAAACACTGACTGATGTGCAGATGAATAAAATTTATCTGCACATGCTGGCAAGGGAAGAGGATGAACGGACTGGTATGATGGAGTTAAGAAAAAGCGCCTTACGGCCAGCATGGTTCTGGCTAACGGTACTGGATGCATTGCGGAGGACAGGAATGCGCCAGAACCAGTTGCTGCACATTCGCCTGGAGGATGTAAATTTTGAGCACCGCTGGATTAATCTCCGGCCTGAGGGTTCCAAGAACCATAAGGAGCACCGGGTTCCGATTACTGAAAACCTCCGTCCCAGACTTGAAAGGCTCTATAACCTCTCCCTTGAGCGTGGCGCGAAGATGCAGGACCAGTTGTTTAATCTTTCTCGCTTTGATGGCCGGAAGAATGAAATCAGCAGCAACATGGATTATCCGCCGTTGCGTGCGTTTTTCAGACGGCTTTCACGAGAATGCGGTTTTACAGTCAGTCCGCACAGGTTCCGACACACCATCGCGACTAACCTGATGCGTTTGCCGGATCGTAACCTGAAGATGGCACAGGACCTGCTGGGTCATTCAACACCGGCGGTCACGCTGGAGTATGTTGAAAGTGACCTGGATAAGGTACGGGACATGCTGGAGGAGCTGGATGCTGCATAAGACTAATCTTAAGTTAAATCTAAGTTGATGAAATTAAAAATGGAAAAAAAAGGGATGTTTGCTTTACAAAAGATTGACACAGGGAAGATCTGAGGGTAAATACGTTCGTGAAGTAAATTGTGGACGTGAGAAATCCAGAGGATGGTACCAACATCCTCTGGATTTAAGTCCCGTGTTCAACTGATGCGGTAACACAAGTACCATCATCATGCCGTCTGGGGACTGCTGTCTTGCCCGTTAAGGATCTCATCTCTTAACGAACAGGCTCTGAAGAAGTGGTGCCCGGACTCGGAATCGAACCAAGGACACGGGGATTTTCAATCCCCTGCTCTACCGACTGAGCTATCCGGGCAACGGGGCGCATTAAACCGTAATCATGCCCGACAGTCAACCAAATTTAGGGAAAAGCTGTTCAACTGCTTAAGTTTGCGGCAATCTGTGCGTTTTCAGCGCCAGGCGGCGCTGTGCCTGATGGTTTCAGCGTGGGCGGGGTTGCTGGTTTAGGTCAGCGCGCCTCCCTGACGACACTGGGCAAAGCGCAGAATATCTTCTGCCAGACGATGCGCCGTCTCTACATCCGCATGGCTGCGATTGACCAGCATGCGGCTCAGACAGCCTTCCAGCACCAGTTCCATCTGTTTGGCCACCATCGCCGGATCGTCAATCTCCAGCGTGGTCAGCAGTTCGTGGGTAAAGTCGTGCGCCGCGCTTTTCTGCTGATCCGCCAGTTGGTGAATCGGGTGCGACGGATCGGGATAAAACGTACAGGCGGCGATGAACAGGCAGCCCGGGTAGCGGTTATTACTCACGCATTCAGCCAGCGCATTGTAGCGGGCCAGTAGCTTTTGTTCGGCACTCAGGGAGTCATCCAGCAGCAGCTGGCGACGCCAGATATCCACCTGCTGGCTGAGATAGCGCAGCGCGTCATACAGAATGGCCTCTTTGTCCGGCCAGAAACGCTGCATTTCGTCGAGCGGATAATCAACGCGCTCAGCCACCATCTCCAGCGTGGTGTTCGCAATCCCATGGATCTCTACTAATTTTAGGGCTTCTCCCAGGACATCTTCACGTTGCACGGTCATTCCTCCGTCTTTACCTCTGAAAGTGTCGCTCACGGTTGGCGATCGCGCAAATGCGCGCTAAACGTTGCCGCATCCATAAAGCCCGTTACCCGTGCTTGCGGGTGTTCCTGGCCTTGCGCATCAAAGAACAGGATGGTTGGCAATCCTAACACCTGCAAATGCTTCAGCAGCGCCACATCCTGCGCGTTATTGGCGGTGACGTTAGCCTGTAACAGCACCGTATCGCCCAGCGCCTGCTTTACCTGCGGATGGCTGAAGGTGTACTTTTCAAACTCTTTACAGGCGACACACCAGTCGGCGTACAGGTCCAGCATCACCGGTTTGCCTTTCGCCTCGGCCAGTGCCTGATTGAGTTCCTCAACGCTTGCCACCGGTCTGAAGTCCAGATGCGCCTGCGCCTGAGTCACCGTTGTGCCAAACGCCCAGTCCTGGAGTGGACGTACGCTGACCAGCGCTGCCGCCAACAGGATTATCTGTACAATGCGCATCCAGCCACGCGTTGCTTGCAGACTGGTGATAAACGCCCAGCCAAAGAAGGCTACGCCCAATAGCGACCACAGGCGTAAGCCCCACGTATCGCCGACGATTCGCTCCAGCAAAAAGACCGGCAGCGCGAGGATAACAAAGCCAAATGCTGTTTTGACCTGCTCCATCCATGGCCCGCTTTTCGGCAGCAGACGGTTACCAAAGACGGTGACCAGCATCAGCGGCAGCCCCATCCCCAGTGCGTAAAGGTACAACGTACCGCCGCCGAGCCACAGATTTCCACTCTGGGCGATGTACAGCAAGATGGCGCTGAGCGGCGCGGTCGTACACGGCGAACAAATCAACCCGGCAATTGCGCCCATAGCAAAAACGCCGCCCGCAGAACCGCCCTGCTGACGGTTACTCATCAGCGTGAGGCGCGTTTGCAGCGATGAGGGCAGTTGCAGGGTGAACAGACCAAACATCGACAGGGCAAGCAGGGTAAAGACCGCCGCCAGACCGATTAAGACAAAGGGATGCTGAAGGGCTGCCTGGAATTGCAATCCGGCGGCGGCCACCACCAGACCCAGAGCGGTATAGGTCAGCGCCATCCCCTGCACATAGATGAACGTCAGTAGCAGCGCACGTCCGGTAGAAAGACGTTGTTTACCGCCAAGTACGATGCCGGAAATCAACGGATACATCGGCAGTACGCAAGGGGTAAAGGCGATTCCAATGCCGATCAGCAGCGCCCACAGGGCGGAGAAGGGAAGTTGTGCGGGCGCGTTTTCCGGTTGCGGCGACTGTGCCGCAGCTGGTGTAGCCGGTTTCGGCTCTGCGCTGGCGACGACCTCGCTTAACGGCAGGATTTTGCTTTCCGGCGGATAGCAAAATCCTGCGTCGGCGCAGCCCTGATATGTGACCGTCAGCGTCGCGCCTGGCTGTGCCTGGTTGATGGTCACCGGGATCGTGAGCGTATCACGGTAGATTTCGCTTTTGCCGTAGAACTCATCTTCATGCCAGACGCCCGCCGGCAGAGTGACTTCCGCGATTTCTGCCTGAGCAGGGGTAATACTGATCTGCTTGCGGTACAGGTAATACCCATCTTTCACCTGCCAGGTGAGATTCAGATCGTGTTGATTTTGCTGAAAATCAAAGGCAAAGGCCTGGTCAGCAGGGACAAAATTTGAGCGACCCGGCGCGTCGAACAGTCCGGCAAAAGTCGATGTGCTGCAAAGAAGCAGGATCAGCGTAAGGATGCGTTGAGCCATGAGAGGTAATCACTGTCTCCATGAGTAACGGGTAAAACCAGAAGTTCGGGCGTTTGATACGGGTGATGAGACTTCAGGCAGTCGAGTAAGGCGCTCTGGTGTATCACCGAGGTTTTTAAGATCATCTGGACTTCGTATTCCTGCTCCAGTTTCCCCTCCCAGTAATACAGCGAGGTAGCGCCGGGAATAATCGTGGCACAGGCCGCCAGCTTTTCTGCCAGCACTTTGGCCGCCAGATCCTGGGCAGTGGCTTCATCCGGCGCGGTGCAGAGCACAACAACGGCATCGGGGAGGGAGATATCCTGACGACTCACATCATGCATAAACACCTCGAATGAACAGAATGACCCGCAAAGAGTGGTCACTATACAACGGACGAGGAAAGGATGTTAGACAAAGGGGAGGGAAATGCGGGGCGCGAACACGCCCCGCAGGTAACACTTACAGCATGAAACTGCCCAGCAGGAAGCCAAAGCAGACCGCCAGTACCACACCCAGCGTACCAGGGATGAAGAACGGGTGGTTAAAGACGAATTTACCGATACGCGTTGTCCCGGTGTCATCCATCTGTACCGCCGCAACCAGCGTTGGGTAAGTTGGCAGAATGAACAGACCAGAAACCGCAGCGAAAGAGGCAACGGCAGTCAGCGGAGAAACGTTCAGCGCCAGCGCCATCGGCATCAGTGCTTTAGCGGTTGCTGCCTGAGAGTACAGCAGTGCGGAAGCAAAGAAGAAGATCACCGCCAGCAGCCACGGATGGCCCTGAATCACTTCACCTGCAGTGTCTTTGATCCAGTCAATGTTGTGGGATACGAAAGTGTCACCCAGCCATGCAACACCCAGGATACAAATACAGGCGCTCATACCGGCTTTGAAGGTGCTGGAGTTGAGGATAGCGTCAGTTTCCACTTTGCACAGGATAGTGGTCAGCGTCGCGACGCTCAGCATGATGATAAGGATTGCGTTAGTGGTGTTCATCAGCGGTTTCTCAACCAGACCGAGGCTCGGGCTGTTGACGATCGCATAAACGACGACGCACACTACGCCCAGCAGGAACATCCAGACGGAGTTCTTCGCCATCGGTTTGATTTCGACCTGCTTCTCACCGCGCAGTTCAACCAAACCTTCTTCCAGACGCTTGCGGTACACCGGATCGTCAGAGAGTTTGGAGTTGAACAGCATGGTCACCAGGAAAGACATCACCAATACCGCCAGCAGCGTGGACGGAATGACCACGGACAGCAGGTGGATGTAGCTAATGCCATGACCTTCCATCACAGAAGACATGTAAACGACCGCTGCGGAGATTGGCGATGCGGTGATCGCAATCTGAGCGGACACCACGGCGGTGGAGAGCGGACGGCAAGGCTTGATGCCCTGTTCCTTCGCTACTTCAGCGATAACCGGCAGTGTTGCCAGGGAGATGTTCCCGGTACCGGCAAAGATAGTCAGGAAATAGGTCACGATCGGTGCAAGGATCGTGATGTATTTCGGGTTCCGACGCAGCAGTTTTTCTGTCTGGTTAACCAGATAGTCCAGACCGCCCGCAACCTGCATCGCGGAGATAGCAGCAATAACCGCCATGATGATGGAAATGACATCGAACGGGATGTTACCCGGTTTCACGCCGATAGCGGCAAGAACCAGAACACCCAGTCCACCTGCAAATCCAATCCCGATGCCCCCAAGTCTGGCGCCCAAAAAGATTGCCAGCAAAACAATGATAAGTTCGACAACTATCATATTAGCCTTCCTTGTTGTTTAACAAGTTGATATTAAATTGTTGTTATTAAGTAACTTCTAATAAGAAAAAAGGCACGTCATCTGACGTGCCCTCCTTGGTACTACCCTGTACGATTACTGTTCGCTTTCATCAGTATAACGTTTTGCTTTGTAAGCCGGGTGCATCAGGTTCTGTGCGGAGAAAATATCGTCCAGCTCAGCTTCAGTCAACAGACCGCGCTCCAGCACCACTTCACGTACGCTCTTACCGGTCTCGGCGCAAATCTTACCAACGATGTCGCCGTTGTGGTGGCCGATGAACGGGTTGAGGTAGGTGACGATGCCGATAGAGTTGTAGACATACCCTTCGCACACTTCTTTGTTAGCGGTAATACCGTTAACACATTTCTCCAGCAGGTTGTAGCAGGCGTTGCTGAGGATGTGAATGGATTCAAACATCGCCTGACCAATCACGGGCTCCATCACGTTTAACTGCAACTGACCGGCTTCAGACGCCATGGTGACGGTGATGTCGTTACCGATGACTTTGAAGCACACCTGGTTGACGACTTCCGGTACGACCGGGTTAACTTTCGCCGGCATGATAGAAGAGCCCGCCTGCAGTTCCGGCAGGTTGATCTCGTTCAGGCCAGCACGCGGGCCAGAGGAGAGCAAGCGCAGGTCGTTACAGATTTTGGACATCTTCACAGCCAGGCGTTTCAGGGCGCCGTGTACCATAACGTAAGCACCGCAGTCAGAGGTCGCTTCGATCAGGTCTTCAGCGGGAACGCAGGCAAAGCCGGTCACTTCCGCCAGTTTCTGTACGGCCAGCGGAGAGTACTCTTTCGGCGTATTCAGACCGGTACCGATAGCCGTTGCGCCGAGGTTAACTTCCAGCAGCAGTTCAGCGGTACGTTCGATGTTTTTCACTTCTTCTTTCAGCAGCACGCTGAAAGCGCGGAATTCCTGACCCAGGGTCATCGGAACCGCATCCTGCAACTGGGTACGACCCATTTTCAGGATGTCCTGGAACTCGACAGCTTTACGCTCGAAGCCTTCACGCAGTTGGTTGATGGCGTCGACCAGTTTTACGATAGAAGCGTAAACGGCGATGCGGAAACCGGTTGGGTAGGCGTCGTTAGTAGACTGACATTTGTTCACGTGGTCGTTCGGGTTCAGGTACTGATATTCACCTTTCTGGTGACCCATCAGCTCCAGCCCGATATTGGCCAGCACTTCGTTGGTATTCATGTTGACGGAGGTGCCTGCACCGCCCTGGTAAACGTCTACCGGGAACTGGTCCATGCATTTGCCGTTATTCAGGACTTCATCACATGCGGCAATGATAGCATTCGCTACACTCTTAGGAATGGTCTGCAACTCTTTGTTTGCCAGCGCTGCTGCCTTCTTAACCATTACCATGCCGCGCACAAATTCAGGGATGTCACTGATTTTGTTATTGCTGATGTAGAAGTTTTCAATCGCTCTCAGAGTGTGAACACCATAATAGGCTTCGGCTGGAACTTCCCTGGTACCCAACAGATCTTCTTCGATACGAATGTTGTTTAACATGTGAACCTTCTTTATTTAAAGCTGCCAATGAATGCACTAAACACACAGAATATATGTGGTTTCGATTGTTTCTTGACCGACGATTATCCCCTACATCGGTCTGGTCAACGAGATCATATTCTGCTCCAGAAATTGTGCCGTAATCTGGATCACTTTAAGTGTGGTAAATTACTCCTTAATTATTATTTTGTGAAATAGGTCACCGCTTTAGGATTAACTCTAAAAATAAGTGCGTAAACAGCTTGAAATTTTGTGAACTACCCCTATATCCGACTAATGCAAATCGCAACTATTTTCGGGCCGACGTGCGTATCACGGCGGTCGTTTGAGGAGAACCCTTTTGCGCTGGATACCGTTACTTGCAGTCTTTCTCTATGTTTATATTGAGATTTCTATCTTCATTCAGGTTGCCCATGTGATGGGTGTGCTGATGACGCTCATCCTGGTAATCTTTACCTCGGTCATCGGGATGTCGCTGGTACGCAACCAGGGATTTAAGAACTTTTTGTTGATGCAGCAGAAAATGGCGGCAGGAGAGAGCCCTGCTGAAGAGATGATTAAGAGTGTTTCGCTGATCATCGCGGGTCTGTTGCTGTTGTTGCCAGGCTTTTTCACCGACTTCCTCGGTCTTCTTCTTTTATTACCTCCCGTGCAGAAACACCTGACGATGAAGCTGCTGCCGCATTTGCGTTTTTCCCGGATGCCGGGTGGCGGTTTTAGCGCCGGAACGGGCGGTGGCGACACCTTTGACGGCGAGTTCCAGCGCAAAGACGATGAGCGTGACCGTATCGAACATAAAGACGACCGTCGCGACTGATGACATGGTAGATTTGTCGGCCCGGCAGGCGTAAAGGCCTCCCGGGCACATTTATCTGAGGGGGAACATGCGCATCCGGCCTATCCCTGCTGTTCAGCCATCTTCCGTTTCGGCAATAACAGCCACAGTATTGCCAGCATAATCAGCGCATACAGACTCTTCCAGCCAACCATTGCCAGTAAAAGAAGGCATAATAATCCCCCCACCATCGCCAGCGCGCGATACCGACCTTTCAACAAGCGGCATCCTGCCAGCATGCACAACAGATAGATCATGATAAAGATGCCATTGGCGTAGACGATGAGCGCATCGAGATTGATCTCTAACGCATAAATGCACAACGTACTGACCACGCAGCAGCCCAGCACGGCATTGAGCGCGTTGCGCGGAATATGACGGGGAGAGAGGCGGGCAAGGTAATGGCCCGGTTTATACTGTGCCTGTGACCACACCAGACGGGCAAAACTCTGTATATAGATGTTGAGACTGGCAAAGCAGGCCAGATAGCCGATCACACAGGCCACCCACAGCGCCTGAACGCCAAACAGTTTCACCACGATTTTCGGCAACGAGGCCGCCGCCGCCATCGTTTCACCATAGGCGTCAAAATGCAGAACAACAACGGTGCAGGCCCAGTAGACCGAACCGGCCAGCAGCAGGCCAATCATTAGCGCACGCGGGAAATCCCGTTCGGGATCCTTGAATTCAGAAGCCAGATGAGCGAACGCTTCCAGACCAACGAAGCACCAGAACATCACCGACAGCGCGGAGAACAGCCCTGACATCTCAATATCACCTGGCGCAGGGAAAGGAATTTCTGTTGGTTTGAGGTCACCGGCCCACCAGATGGCGACAATCAATGCCACAATCAGACCCGCAATCACCGTTTGCAGGTTTGCACTGGAGCTGGCACCGCGTGAACCGATGAACCACACCAGCGCCAGGGTGCCGAGTTCCGCCAGCAACAGTTGCCAGCCGTGCCAGCCAAACATCGCTTGTCCAAACCCGGCAGCAATGTGCAGCGCAGCAGGAAGACCCACAGGGATGACGGACAGAAACAGCCAGCCGGTGACCCGTTCAAGATGCGGGCCAAATGCCATGCCGACGAAATGGGCGACGCCGCCTGCGCTGGGGTAATGGCGACCTAGCAGGGCAAAAACAATCGCAACGGGAAACACCAAAACAATCAAAACGGGCCAGGCCCACAGGCTGTTATTGCCTGCCACCAGCGCGGCCAGGGCCGGGACGGCAAACACGCCTGTTCCTAATAATGATGTCGACAACAGGCCAATACCCTGAGCCAGTCCAAGCTCTTGTTTCAGTCCACTCATGAGTTGTTATCCGTTTGCGCCTGAATTCCAGGCAACTGCGCAGGTTTTCGATGTTATCACAATCAGATTTGCTTATGATGCCAGCGATTAAATAGGCGAGAAATGTGAGGTAAGTAGTGTTTTTGCAGGATTTTTGCCTGAAGAAAATTTTTTTTCACATTGCCCCTTGAAGGGGCAAAACCCCATCCCCATCTCTCTGGTCACTAGCCGGGAACCTTAGCGGACCGGCGTCACCCATAACTGATAAAGACTTTCTCAAAGGAGAGCTATCAATGAGTATTCGTCCGTTACATGATCGCGTGATCGTTAAACGTAAAGAAGTTGAGTCCAAATCTGCTGGCGGCATCGTTCTGACCGGTTCCGCAGCGGGTAAATCAACTCGTGGCGAAATCATCGCTGTCGGTAAGGGTCGCATCCTGGAAAACGGGACCGTGCAACCGCTGGACGTGAAAGTCGGCGACATCGTGATTTTCAACGATGGTTACGGTGTGAAATCTGAGAAGATCGACAATGAAGAAGTGTTGATCATGTCTGAAAGCGACATTCTGGCAATTGTTGAAGCGTAATCCGCGAACGACACTGAACATACGAATTTAAGGGAAAGAGAAAATGGCAGCTAAAGACGTAAAATTCGGTAACGACGCTCGTGTGAAAATGCTGCGCGGCGTAAACGTACTGGCAGACGCAGTGAAAGTGACTCTCGGCCCGAAAGGCCGTAACGTGGTTCTGGATAAATCCTTCGGCGCACCAGCCATCACCAAAGATGGTGTTTCTGTTGCACGTGAAATCGAACTGGAAGATAAGTTCGAAAACATGGGCGCGCAGATGGTGAAAGAAGTGGCCTCTAAAGCGAATGACGCAGCAGGCGACGGTACCACCACCGCAACTGTACTGGCGCAGTCCATCATCACTGAAGGTCTGAAAGCCGTTGCTGCGGGTATGAACCCGATGGATCTGAAGCGTGGTATCGACAAAGCGGTTGCGGCTGCAGTTGAAGAACTGAAAACGCTGTCCGTACCGTGCTCTGACTCTAAAGCCATTGCTCAGGTGGGTACCATCTCCGCTAACTCCGACGAAACCGTGGGTAAACTGATCGCTGAAGCGATGGATAAAGTCGGTAAAGAAGGTGTTATCACCGTTGAAGACGGTACCGGTCTGCAGGACGAACTGGACGTGGTTGAAGGTATGCAGTTCGACCGTGGCTACCTGTCCCCGTACTTCATCAACAAGCCGGAAACTGGCGCAGTAGAACTGGAAAGCCCGTTCATCCTGCTGGCTGACAAGAAAATCTCCAACATCCGCGAAATGCTGCCGGTTCTGGAAGCCGTTGCGAAAGCAGGCAAACCGCTGCTGATCATCGCTGAAGATGTAGAAGGCGAAGCGCTGGCGACCCTGGTGGTTAACACCATGCGCGGCATCGTGAAAGTAGCTGCGGTTAAAGCTCCAGGCTTTGGCGATCGTCGTAAAGCGATGCTGCAGGATATCGCGACGCTGACTGGCGGTACCGTTATCTCTGAAGAGATCGGTATGGAACTGGAAAAAGCGACTCTGGAAGACCTGGGTCAGGCAAAACGCGTTGTGATCAACAAAGACACCACTACCATCATCGATGGCGTGGGTGACGAAGCGGCAATCCAGGGTCGTGTGACTCAGATTCGTCAGCAGATCGAAGAAGCAACTTCTGACTACGACCGTGAAAAACTGCAGGAACGCGTAGCGAAACTGGCTGGCGGCGTGGCAGTTATCAAAGTCGGTGCAGCGACCGAAGTTGAAATGAAAGAGAAGAAAGCCCGCGTTGAAGATGCCCTGCACGCAACCCGTGCTGCGGTAGAAGAAGGTGTGGTTGCCGGTGGTGGTGTTGCGCTGATTCGCGTAGCGTCCAAACTCGCGGACCTGAAAGGTCAGAACGAAGATCAGAACGTCGGTATCAAAGTTGCGCTGCGCGCAATGGAGTCTCCGCTGCGTCAGATCGTTCTGAACTGCGGCGAAGAACCGTCTGTTGTGGCGAACACCGTGAAAGCGGGTGACGGCAACTACGGTTACAACGCAGCGACCGAAGAATACGGCAACATGATCGACATGGGTATCCTGGATCCGACCAAAGTGACCCGTTCTGCTCTGCAGTACGCGGCATCTGTGGCTGGCCTGATGATCACCACCGAGTGCATGGTGACCGACCTGCCGAAAGGCGACGCGCCTGACTTAGGTGCTGCTGGTGGTATGGGCGGTATGGGTGGTATGGGCGGCATGATGTAATTTAATCTTCATACTTCAAGCCGCAGGTGCGTTGGCTGCGTTTATTCACCCCGGTCACTTACTAATGTAAGCTCCCGGGGAATCATAAACTTGCCGCCTGCCTGCAACCTGAATTATTCGATTAAATCAGCATCTCGCGAAAAATGAGAAACCCTCGGGCAGAAATGTTCGGGGGTTTTTCTTTTGGTCATCTTTTTAGTATAAGATTCAGTGACGGACAAAACGTCCAGCTCATTGATTATGGGGAATAACATGCACGCGAAATATTTTGCAGGGATTGTCGGTGCCGCGCTACTGATGGCGGGTTGTAGCTCCAGCAGCGAACTGAGTTCCGCAGGACAAAGCGTTCGCTTTGTTGAAGATAAGCCCGGCGCTGAATGTCAGCTGATTGGCACGGCAACCGGTAAGCAGAGCAACTGGCTTTCAGGTCAGCACGGTGAAGAAGGCGGCTCTATGCGTGGCGCGGCAAATGACCTGCGCAACCAGGCGGCGGCCATGGGCGGCAACGTGATTTATGGCGTCAGCAGTCCGAGTCAGAGCATGTTATCCAGCTTTGTCCCAACGGCCAGTGAGATGATTGGTCAGGTTTATAAGTGCCCTAACTGATTACACTTCATCCTTCAACCAGCCTCTTTGTTGGCTGCGCTGTGAAACCCCAGTCACATAGTTATCTATGCTCCTGGGGATTTCTTCGCTTGCCGCCGCGATGCTGATTGAATGATTTTGTGTAATGACTCGAAGTTATGTCGTAGGCCTGATAAGCGTAGCGCCATCAGGCGTGTTGTGCTGTCGTGTTAACGGACTGAACGCGTAAATGATGCAGCGCGCGCAGGCATTGTTCCTGGGTCAGCGTTTGCGCTTTATCCGCCGTCAGCGTTCTGACAAAGACCTGACACGGTTTCCCTGCCAGCGTTTTCAGTCTCGGGCTAAAGTCGAGTAAACGCCGGGAAATGGCTTCCGCCTCTTTGCTACCAGACGGAACGCGGGTTTTCACGACGGCGCCGCTAAACTGCACCTTTCCTGCTTCATCCGTAAAACGGTAAAGCATCGCAAGATAATGCGTGAAAAGCGAGTGCTTCCACTCTGGCTGCGCATAGGCATCGTATTCCAGTCGCTCATGGTCCAGGTAGTCCGCATCATACAGCGGCAAAAAGTCCAGCAGCGAGGAGATTCGCAGCGCCAGTTCCCGCATGCCGGCGTTCTCTATCGCTCGAATAATGGCATACACCAGAACGTCAATCTGCAATTCGTTCACCCGCAGAATGCAGGTATTGCCGTCGTGAAGCGTGAATGTCAGTGTTAAGTCGTCGCCACTTCCGTCGGTTAACGCGACGGCGGTAACGCGGCGTTGAACATCCGCATGTCGAAGTTCGTCTTCCACCATCGCAGGGATGTTTTCCTGCATTTTCTTGCTGATACTGTCGCGCATTTTTTCGTAGTGCTGACGTTCGGCTGCATCCAGTTGCTGTTTCTGATACAGACGACTCTCCACGGCGATCAGCAGATCGCGTAATTCCAGTGCGGACAGAAAAAACAACGACTCCTTGTTCCTCGGTTCTTTAATTTTCAGTGCCAGTGCTATGAATTCGTTAGCTTTACGGATAACGCCCGTATTAATCCCTTTGATACTGATAGCCATAATGGTTCTCCCTCACCAATGATAAATTCAGCGATTGGTTGTGACTTATTGATATGATTTCTAAATATATGCTTCGCAAGGCGTCGCTAAAATAGCATACGGGAAGGAGGGCGCCGGGAGTTTTGGTGTCAGGTGTCCGGAAACGGACACCTGCTTGAAGGGTTATTGCTGACGCAGTTGTAAATCCAGTGGCGTTTTACTGGGCTCGCCGCCAATTTCCCTCGCCAGTTTGGGCACCATATAGCCCGATATCAGCGTGAGCAGTTCGCGCATAATCTGGCGGGCTTCGTCGTCGGTCACCATAAAATGCGCTGCGCCCTGAACCTTATCCAGCACATGCAGATAATAGGGCATGACGCCCGCATCAAACAGCGCATTACTGAGGTTCGCCAGCGTCCTGGCGTTATCATTGACGCCGCGTAGCAGAACGCTCTGATTGAGCAGCGTAACGCCTGCGGTGCGCAGTTTCGCCATCGCCTGCCGGAAGGTCTCATCTACCTCGTTGGCGTGGTTGATGTGATTCACCAGCAGGATTTGCAGCGAAGAGCGTGTGAAGCGGGCAACCAGTTCCCCGGTAATGCGCGCAGGGATGACAATGGGCAGACGACTATGAATACGCAGACGCCTGATGTGGGGAATGGCTTCCAGTTGTGTGAGCAACCAGTCCAGTTCATGATCTTTGGCCATCAGCGGGTCACCGCCGGAGAAAATGATCTCGTCCAGTTCACTATGCGCGTGAATGTACTCCAGCGCTGCCTGCCAGTTTCGTTTATTGCCCTGATTTTCCGCGTACGGGAAGTGTCGACGGAAGCAATAGCGGCAATTTACCGCACAACCGCCTTTCACCAACAGCAGCGCCCGATTACGGTATTTATGCAGC
Source organism: Citrobacter amalonaticus Y19 (assembly GCF_000981805.1). Taxonomy (NCBI): domain Bacteria; kingdom Pseudomonadati; phylum Pseudomonadota; class Gammaproteobacteria; order Enterobacterales; family Enterobacteriaceae; genus Citrobacter; species Citrobacter amalonaticus. The sequence goes on from NZ_CP011132.1 coordinate 5,119,964, forward strand.
AGTCCCGGTACGACGCTGTGTTGTTCTTCCAGCGGGTCGGTGGAGAAACCCGGCGCGGCAATAAACTCATCCTCGGAGGTAAGCACTTGACGTAAAAGCGGATCGTCAGGGTTGCCTTTTTCCATTCGCGCGATAAATGCACGTGGCACGCGCAGGGCGAACAGACGTCTGGCGTCACGCCCGGCCAACAGTTTTTCATCTGCGTCTATATTCAAAAGACGCAGGAGTTCATCGGGATTGGTCACAACATCGGCAAGTTGCGATAACCAATCTTCTCTGGATGGGGTATTTAGGGTTACAATATGCGCCATTTTGTGGCTTAGCTACCAGTTAACAATTTTCAGAGGGCCTTATGGCAACGTACTATAGCAACGATTTTCGTGCTGGTCTTAAAATCATGATGGACGGCGAACCGTATGCGGTTGAAGCCAGCGAATTCGTTAAACCAGGTAAAGGCCAGGCATTCGCGCGCGTTAAGCTGCGTCGCCTGCTGACCGGCACCCGCGTTGAGAAAACCTTCAAATCCACCGACTCCGCCGAAGGCGCAGACGTGGTCGATATGAACCTGACCTTCCTGTACAACGACGGTGAGTTCTATCACTTCATGAACAACGAAACTTTCGAACAGCTGGCTGCTGATGAGAAAGCGGTAGGTGATAACGCGAAATGGCTGCTGGATCAGGCTGAGTGCATCGTGACCCTGTGGAACGGTCAGCCTATCTCTGTGACCCCGCCGAACTTTGTTGAACTGGAAATCGTTGATACCGATCCGGGTCTGAAAGGCGATACCGCCGGTACGGGTGGTAAGCCGGCAACGCTGTCTACTGGCGCAGTGGTGAAAGTGCCTCTGTTCGTTCAGATTGGCGAAGTGATTAAAGTGGATACGCGTTCAGGCGAGTACGTCTCCCGCGTGAAATAATCCGCGCGTTTAGCGCATTATGGTGCAGCATTTTGCTGCGCCATTATTTCTCCAGGGCAGGAATGATGAAACATCTTCTCGGTCTTGTAACACTGCTCCTTCTCACCACTTCGTTGCTGGCGGGCTGCAATACCGCGCGCGGCTTTGGTGAGGATATTAAGCACCTCGGTAATTCCATTTCCCACGCGGCCAGCTAATTTTCTTCTTGTCGTCCTAAAAAGCGTCTATCTCCCGCCATTTTTCGGGATCTTGTCTATGATTAAGTGGCACGACACAAACAACATAGGCTAGAAAAGGAAGACGTTATGGTTAAAAAGACAATTGCAGCGATCTTATCTGTGTTGGTACTTTCCTCCGTGTTAACTGCCTGTAATACCACGCGCGGCATGGGTGAGGATATCTCCGACGGCGGCAACGCCATTTCGGGCGCCGCAACCAAAGCTCAGCAGTAGCCGCGTAAACGGTACGGCGAGTTTTGTCGTGCCGTTAATTTTTCAGCTCAGACGGCGCAAGAAACGGCGAAAAGCGATTATCCATGTGTAATTTCATGCGGATATTGCGTTTGTAGGTATACACCGTTTTACCATGAATGCTGAGCGCACAGGCAATCGCGTTGTTACTCGCCCCTTCCATCCACATCGTCAGCACTTTCTCTTCCTGTGGCGTAAGCAGCGTCGAGGCATTGCCGGGCGCTTCAGATACCGAACCCGTCAGCAGGGCGTTGTGAATATTTTCAGCCAGCTCCGGCAGAGAGACCTGCTTGGTTAACGATGCGCAGACAGGATAGCGCCGCGTCTCAGCCATCACGCCCCCGGATTCCAGTAATATCAACGGACTGCCACCGCAGGCGAGAAAAAACGGGGCAATATACTGGGCCGACTGGGTGTCGTTGAGAAAACCGTACAAGTCCGCGATCACCAGGTGAGGTTTCCACTGCTGGATGTGCTCTTTAACCAGTAAGAGATTATTGAGCCCAGAGACCAGAAACGACGTATTAAAGAGTTCGGAATGATTAAGCCATGCCTCGATCCCTGTGCGGGTGAAGTGGCAACGGTCAATCACTAATATTTTCAACATAGCGTTTTCGCATTCAGAAGTAGGGCAAATGGCTTCCTGACTTCAGAAAGCGTCCCATCATAGAGAAGTCGGATGAGTGCTGAATGCGCAAAATGCGCTGCGAAATGCGCCTAATTCAACCTTTTAGGCGCAGAAAGATAAAAATATTGAAAATCACCGCCGCTCGGGCAAGAATGTTCCTTCCACCTTCAGCGTAGCAGGACGACCTGCTAACGCTTCTTTCACCGGGGACGGCCCCATTTCTCTGGAGCCTGATATGTCCTGGATAATCTTGTTAATTGCGGGTCTGCTTGAAGTAGTTTGGGCGGTGGGTCTGAAATATACCCACGGTTTTAGTCGCCTGACGCCGAGTATCATCACCATTGCCGCGATGATCGTCAGTATGGCGCTCCTTGCCTGGGCGATGAAAACGCTCCCCGTGGGCACCGCGTACGCCGTGTGGACGGGGATTGGCGCGGTCGGTGCTGCCATCACCGGCATTCTGTTACTGGGTGAATCAGCCAATCCCATGCGTCTGGCCAGTCTGGCGTTAATCGTTGTCGGTATTATTGGTCTGAAATTAAGCACCCACTAAGCACCGGGCTGCTTTACCCAGATTAGCTTACTGACATCAAACCCTTCCCGGGTCGCGACGGCCAGCATCTGCTGCTTCATTTCGTCAGAAAGAGTCGGCGTGCGAGAGAGTATCCACAGGTAGTCGCGATCCGGGCCGCAAACCAGCGCGTGCCGGTACTCTCTGTCGAGCGCGATAACGTTGTAGCCACCGTAGAACGGACCGAAGAAGGAGACTTTCAGCGCGGCGCGACTAGGGTCGCCGGTGAAAAAGGCTTTCCCCTCGCTTTTCTGCCACATCTCTCTGTCCGGGTTCCAGCCTTTATTGACTACGTTGAGACCGCCGTCATCGCGCGGACTGTAGGTCGCCGTGACCTTTTCCAGTCCCCGTTCGAAGCGATGATCAAAACGGGCAATCTCGTACCAGGTCCCGAGATAGCGTTTGGCATCGAAGTTATTCACCACGGTGACGCCCTGGGGTGGCGTGGGGGTACTACAGGAGACAACCAGAAACGCAGTCGTCACAGCGGCAACGATAGGGAGCAGGCGCATAGGTTTATCCTTAGGGTGTTTTTCCTAAGTGTAGAACCTGGTGGGGAAAATAATGGTGGGAATGAAAAAACGCCCTCTCATCGGCAGACAAGAGGGCGGATTGCTTTAGACAGACAGAATACCAATCGCCGTTACGACGGTCAGGATCGCTGCCAGACCGTAGAACACCCATTTGCCAGCAGGCACATGGATTTTCAGGTCATGCATCGCGTGGTGCATACGGTGTAAGCCACACCATAGCGGCAGGACAATCATCAGGAACAGGAAAGCGCGGCCGATAAAGCTCTGAGCAAACGCCAGTACGCGCTCATAGCTCAGGGCATCGCCCGGGAACAGGCCCAGCGGCAGCAGAATCCCCACCAGCAGGATCATCACTGGCGCAATGATTGCGCTCCACATACCGCCTGCGCCAAACAGGCCCCAGAATACGGGTTCGTCAGAACGTTTTGGATTTGGATTAATCATCCCGGACTCCTTACCAGAACAGGGCAACAAACAGTATGACTACGGTCGCTACCACAGTAACCGCCCAGAGACCTTTGATGATCGGCTCTGGCCCCATTTTTTCGCTTTTTACGATGATGTTGGCTGCTTTCGGCGCCAGCTCAAACCAGGTTTTGGTGTGCAGCAATGCTGCCGCCAGGGCGATCACGTTGAGGATCACCACCACCGGGTTTTGCAGAAAACCAACGAAGCCTGCCCAGGATTCCACACCGTGCTTCAGTGCGAACAGGCCGAAAATCAGCTCAATGCTAAACCAGACTGCCGGAACGGCTGTGCCTTCGCGCAGCATGTAAAAGCGATAAAACGGCAATTTTTTCCACCAGGTGGACGTCATCGGCCGCACATAGGCTTTGCGTTTAGTCGTCATGTTGCACTCCTTAGCGTGGTTTCAGGGTGGCGATAAGAAAGTCTTTCGAGCTTTCCACTTTACCCTGCTGAATGGCAGCCGCCGGATCGACGTGCTTCGGACAAACTTCGGAGCAGTAGCCCACGAAAGTACAGGTCCATACGCCGTTCGGGCTGTTCAACTGCGCCATACGCTCCTTCTTACCGTGGTCGCGGCTGTCTTCGTTGTAACGATGCGCCAGGGTAATCGCAGCCGGTCCGATGAACTCAGGGTTCAGGCCGAACTGCGGGCATGCGGCATAGCACAGACCACAGTTAATGCAACCAGAGAACTGGTGATACTTCGCCATCTGCGCCGGGGTCTGGGTGTTTGGCCCCTGATCCGGCGTACGCGGGTTACCGATGATGTACGGCTTAATCGCTTCCAGACTTTCGATAAAGTGCGTCATATCGACGACCAGATCGCGCTCAATCGGGAAGTTGCCCAGCGCTTCAACCTTAAGACCGTTGGTGTATTCACGCAGGAAGGTTTTGCACGCCAGTTTCGGTACGTTGTTGACCATCATGCCGCAGGAGCCGCAGATCGCCATACGGCAGGACCAGCGATAGCTCAGGTCTGGCGCCAGGTTATCTTTGATGTAGCCCAACGCATCCAGCAGTGACGTTGTTTCATCATAAGGCACTTCATAGAAAGCACTGTGCGGCGCGGTGTCGGTCTCAGGGTTATAGCGCACCACCTCAACTTTCAGGTTTTTCATCTCAGCCATTACGCCTTCTCCTTCTTATCGGCTGCTTCCGCTTCCGCACCGTAAACACGTTTTGCAGGCGGCAGCGTGGTGATTTTCACGTCGCTATAGTCGAGGCGAGTCGTGCCATCAGCATCGCGGAAGGCGAGAGTATGTTTGAGGAAGTTGACGTCGTCACGCTCGGTGCAACCTTCGTCCAGACGTTGGTGTGCGCCACGTGATTCCTTACGCGCCAGCGCGGAATGCGCCATACATTCAGCGACGTTCAGGCCATGACCCAGCTCAATGGTGTACAGCAGGTCGGTGTTGAATACGCTGGAGGTATCGGTGATGCGAACGCGCTTGAAGCGCTCCTGCAATTCAGCCAGTTTATCCACGGTTTTCTGCATGAGTTCCGGCGTACGGTAGATACCGCAACCTTCTTCCATAGAGAGCCCCATTTCGTCGCGAATCTTCGACCAGTTCTCGTTACCTTCCTGGTTAACCAGGTTTTTCAGTCGTTGTTCAACGCCCGCAACCTGTGCGTCGAGCGCAGCGTCGTTAGCGGTGCCCGTTGTCGATGCGCGCTCCATCGCCTGCTCACCCGCCAGACGACCAAAGACTACCAGTTCAGCCAGTGAGTTGGAACCCAGACGGTTCGCGCCGTGCAGACCCACAGAAGAACATTCGCCGACGGCAAACAGACCTTTGATGCGGGTTTCGCAATTCTGATCGGTTTCGATACCGCCCATGGTGTAGTGCGCAGTCGGACGAACCGGAATCGGCTCTTTCACCGGATCGACGCCCACGTAAGCTTTTGCCAGTTCACAAATGAACGGCAGACGTTCCAGCAGTTTCTTCTCACCCAGATGACGCAGGTCGAGGTAAACCACATCGCCACGCGGCGTGGAGATGGTGTTGCCTTTACGCCATTCGTGCCAGAAAGCCTGAGAAACTTTGTCGCGCGGACCCAGTTCCATGTATTTGTTTTTCGGCTCGCCCAGCGGAGTTTCCGGACCCATGCCGTAATCCTGCAGATAACGGTAGCCGTTTTTGTTGACCAGGATACCGCCTTCACCACGGCAACCTTCGGTCATCAGGATACCGGAACCCGGCAGGCCGGTCGGGTGATACTGAACAAATTCCATATCACGCAGCGGAACGCCGTGGCTCAGCGCCATGCCCATGCCGTCACCGGTAACGATGCCGCCGTTGGTGTTATAGCGATACACACGGCCTGCGCCGCCTGTTGCCATCACCACCGCGTTAGCACGGATCTGCACCAGCGTGCCTTCCATCATGTTCATCGCCACCAGGCCGCGAGCATGACCATCATCGACCAGGATATCCAGTACAAAGTGTTCGTCAAAGCGTTGGATCTGTGGGAACTGCAGAGAGGTCTGGAACAGGGTATGCAGCATATGGAAGCCGGTTTTATCCGCGGCAAACCAGGTGCGCTCAATTTTCATCCCACCAAAGCGACGAACGTTGACGCTACCGTCTTCGCGGCGACTCCACGGGCAGCCCCATTGTTCCAGTTGGGTCATCTCGGTAGGACAGTGGTGGACAAAATAATCCACGACATCCTGTTCACACAGCCAGTCTCCGCCCGCTACCGTATCGTGAAAATGGTAGTCGAAGCTGTCATGATCCTGGGCGACAGCGGCTGAGCCCCCTTCGGCAGCAACGGTGTGACTGCGCATGGGGTACACTTTTGAAATCAGTGCGATTTTCGCATTAGGATTTGCCTGCGCTGCGGCAATCGCAGCACGTAATCCCGCGCCACCGGCGCCTATAATGGCAAGATCGGCTTGAAAGGTTTGCACGACATTCCTCCAGATTATTGTAATTTCGCCACCACATATCTCGTAAAAGAGCCTGAAAAAGGTGGGTAGCGAACGTGTTTCCACTGCTCCTTTATAGGTACAACAGTATAGTCTCTGCCATGTGCAGGAAATTTGACGTGTTCGATTTTTTTGGCGTGTCAGAGGGGCGAATTATCATTGATTTTGATTAATTTAATTACTAAACCATCCTTCTACGGTTTTTTAACTCGTTAGCCGCGCTTGAGTATTCCTGAGCAAAATTTGTTTCATTGCTGCGTTACGAGTAGACTTCGTGCCCTTGTCTTAAACTGGAGAAAGAACCATGAGCGAAACGGCAACCTGGCAGCCGAGCGCGTCCATACCTAACCTGTTAAAACGCGCGGCAATTATGACGGAAATTCGTCGTTTCTTTGCCGATCGTGGAGTGCTGGAGGTTGAGACGCCCTGCATGAGTCAGGCGACGGTCACAGACATTAATCTGTTCCCGTTCGAAACGCGTTTCGTCGGCCCCGGCCATTCGCAGGGGATGAACCTCTATTTAATGACCAGCCCGGAATACCACATGAAACGTCTGCTGGTGGCAGGGTGTGGTCCGGTCTTTCAGTTGTGCCGTAGTTTCCGTAATGAAGAGATGGGGCGTCATCACAATCCTGAATTCACCATGCTCGAGTGGTATCGTCCGCATTACGACATGTACCGGTTGATGAACGAAGTGGATGATCTGTTGCAGCAGGTGCTGGAATGCCCGGCGGCGGAGAGTCTCTCTTATCAGCAGGCGTTCCAGCGTCATCTGGAAATCGACCCACTCTCTGCGGATAAAACGCAACTGCGCGACGTCGCCGCGAAGCTGGACTTAAGCAACATTGCCGATACTGAAGAAGATCGCGATACCTTACTGCAACTGCTGTTTGCGATGGGCGTTGAGCCACATATTGGTAAGGATAAGCCGACGTTTGTTTATCACTTCCCGGCAAGCCAGGCATCACTGGCGCAGATCAGTACGGAAGATCACCGCGTGGCGGAACGTTTCGAGGTCTACTTCAAAGGTATTGAACTGGCGAATGGTTTCCATGAATTGACGGATGCGCGGGAACAGCAGCAGCGTTTTGAACAGGACAATCGCAAGCGCGCCGCGCGCGGATTACCGCAGCAGCCTATCGATAACCATCTGATCGAGGCGCTAAAGGTCGGCATGCCGGACTGCTCGGGTGTTGCGTTGGGTGTCGATCGTCTGGTGATGCTGGCGCTGGGCGCGGAAAGCCTCGCGGAAGTGATTGCTTTTACAGTTGATCGCGCATAACGCGTTCTGAAGTGATGAAAAGCGGTGCGTTGTGCACCACTTTTCATCTCTGCGCGACCGCCCGGGCACAACGAAGGCTTACAAACTCCCCGCCGGACGACTTCTTCTGCCGGCAGAACTGAGCGTTTTCCCCGTTTGTCTGCCATTCAAACTCTCCAGACGCATCTGGAACGGTGGGAACGGCATATCGATACCGTGCTCGCGGAAGCCCGCCAGAATCAACTGGTGGATTTCATGACGCAGCGGCATACGGTGGCCCATCTCGGCGGCATAGATACGTAGTTCGAAGATCTGGATCCCTTGCTGGAGATCGACCAGGAAGACTTCCGGTGCCGGGTTGTCGATCACCAGTGAGCAGCGGTGTGCGGCGGTCAGCAGGATCTGCGTCACCTCTTCGCTGTTTACATCGGACGGCGCCGGAATCGTCAGCACCACACGTGTTACGGAATCGGACAGCGACCAGTTGATGAACTGCTCGGTGATAAACGCTTTGTTCGGCACGATGATCTCTTTGCGGTCCCAGTCGCTGATGGTGGTTGCGCGGGTATTGATCTTCGTTACGCTGCCGGTCAGATCGCGAATGGTCACCGTATCGCCAATACGAATCGGTTTTTCAAACAGGATGATCAGGCCGGAGATAAAGTTGGCGAAGATTTCCTGCAAGCCAAAGCCCAGACCAACACCGAGTGCCGCCACCAGCCATTGCAGTTTTGCCCACTCAATCCCAATCATCGAGAAGCCCACCAGACCGCCAATCAGCATCAGCAGGTACTTGGTGATGGTCGTGATGGCGTAGCCGGTACCCGGCGTGAGATCGAGGTGTTGCAGCAACGCCAGTTCGAGAAGCGCAGGTAGATTACGCACCAGTTGGGTGGTGATGATGAACACCAGAATCGCGATCAGCACCGCACCCAGCGTAATCGGTTCCAGGCTTTCGACTCCCTGTACCGTGGAGGTGACGTCCCACAGTGAGATGTTTTCGAGGAAGCCGAATGCGGAATGAATTTCCGACCACAGCACAATGACCGACAGCAGGGCGATCAGCATCAGGATGGAGCGTACCAGACGGAGCGACTGGGCGCTGATGGCATCAAGGTCGACTTCGCTCTCGTCAACGTCAATGGTTCCTTCCAGGCTGGTTGAATGGGCCGATTCCTCTTCGCCACGCGCGCGCTGGGCCAGCATTTCTGCGCGACGGTGCTTGGCGCGGTCAAAGGCCAGCCTGCGGCGCTGAATGAGCATCCAGCGGCGAATAACGTGGTAAATCACCAGCAGCAGGAACCAGATGGCGACGGAGGTCTCCAGTCGCGCCAGCAGCGCCTGCGATGTCGCCAGATAACCTACGGCCGCCGCCAGTATCGCGACCACCGGTGCGCCAATCATCAGGTTCCACAACATGCTGTTCACGATATTATCGCCGCTACCCTCTTTATCGAGATAGAGCGGAATACCGGCTTTTTTCAGGCTCAGAGTGACCAGCGCCAGCGCACCGCAAATCAGAATAAAGCACAGACGACCGAGTGAACCGGAGAACTCCCGATCGTTCAGGTTATCGAACATGATGAGCGCCATGATCAGCGGCACGATAAGCCCGATGCTCATCAGGTAATAACGCATTGCGCGCAATACGCGTTCGCGCGGCCAACCGAAGTGGGCGATAAACAGGCCATTTGACCGGGCAAACGCTGCACAAATCATCACGACCCACAGCAGTGGCACTGTCGCCGTGACGCCATCGCCTATCGCAACGGCCAGCGGATACGGCCAGGCCTCGCGCAGTCCGTACCCCAGCGTCATCCACAGTACCGGCAACGGCGAGGCCACCAGTATTGACCAGAACACGGTACGCAGGGTGAGCCAGAAGTGATCCTGCGTCACCTTGCCCACTCTGGCGGCGGAACGTTCCAGAAAACGGGTGAAGTGGCGACGCGAGTAAATGCTGAAACCGACCAGAATCAGCGCGCCAAACAGCGGCAGCAGGGTTTCTCTGCTGGTCAGCATCATCATGCTGGCCTGGCCTAACTGGCTGACGGTGTCGAGTGAAATCAGCCGACGCAGATCCTGCACGATATCTATCGGCCACGAGAAAGACATCGGGCGCACGTCAGAGGTCCAGAACAGATAGCGGTGAGTCGCTTCATTCACCTCTTTTAGCGCATCTTCAAGCTGGCTATTGGAGACTTTCAGTTTAGTCAGCTCGAGGATCAGCGTGTCGCCGCCCTGTAACAGCGAATTCAGCAGCTCACGTTGGGTGCGCAGTTGCGCTTCAAGAATACGGTTTTGTTCCGCAGTGAGCGGTTGCCCGTCCGCCTGATGGAGCTGGCGCAACTGAGGCTGCTTGTTGAGCTGGTCTTCATAGCGCAGACGCTGGACGCGCAGTTGCGCCATTTCGGTATCCAGTTGCTGGGGTTTAGGCATTTCCGGCAGACGCGCCACCTGGGCGCGTAATGCTTCGCCCAACAGGTTAGACGAGCCTAACCACTGCGACTGTTCGCGCAGTGTCGTTAACGCCTGACGTACCTGCTGAGTCTGACTGGCGGCCTGACGTTGCTGAGAGGCGACGAGATCCATGCGCTGGGCCTGCTGATTCAGCGCGGCAGACAGTTCCCGGTTCACTTTGAACTGGGCAACAATGTCCGGCGGTAAATCAGCGCTGTTCTCTGCCAGTAGCTCGGTGCTTTCCAGCGCCCGCTCGGCTTCACGCTGGCGCTGGTTATTGAGCTGATTGCGCAGTGCCTGTAAATACGCATCCAGTTGCTGGCTCTGTTTTTCCGCCAGTTCGGCGCGCATACGCGCCAGTTCCTGACGATTATTGGCCGAAAGCTGCGCCAACTCCAGCTCATCAACCAACGCTTTCAGACGGGCGGATTCAGCCTGCATGCTGAAATTTTGCGCCTGGTTGAGTGGCGTGTTACCGGTGGCGGTACCGATGCGGCGTTCAATCTCATTAAGCTGTCGACGGGCATCGGTTTGCTGCTGAGGCAGTTGGCTCAGCGAGTCGGCAATCTCACGGGCGCGCTCTTGCTCCTGCTGGGCCTGACGGCTTTTTTCCAGCAACTGACTGCTGACCTGAAGGATTTCCTGATTCAGCGCATCGGTCGTCATGCCCGGCGAAACACTGCGGGGTTCATCGCGCAGGTTGGTTAACTGCGCGCGCAGGCTGGCGGACATTTTCGGGAAGTTATCGATAACCTGCTGATATTGCTGAACGCGCTCGAGGGAACCTTTACGTTCTTCAAGCGCGTTCAATGCAGACTGAAGGGCTTCGACGACATCGGGCTGGGCAGGCTTTGCAGATTTAGCCTGCTCCAGTTCCTGGGTGATTTGTTTGGCGTCGGGGGCGGTTGCAGCGTACGCCCCCAGGCTGAGGCACCAGGCCATCAGAAACGTTATAATCAGGCGCACAGCAGCTTCCCTCTATACGTCATCATTTAAGCGGCCTTGATGCTTCTTGCATGATGCTATGTATGTATTAAGTTTCGTCTTTCTTATCGTCGACCTGCGGACTGGCGTCGTGCCCGGCGTTAATTTCTTCTTCCGGTAACGGTGCAGGTTCCGCTTCTGGCATCACAAACGTTTCGGTAGATATCGCCAGCGGCTGACCAATTTTGGTCACGGAAAGGCTTTCAAGCTGCTCGACCAGATTTACTTTGTCCGGTGCGAACAGGTTGATCACGGTGGAACCCAGCTTGAAGCGGCCCATTTCCTGACCTTTCAGCAGTGCAACCGAACCTTCGCTTTCGCCTGCAGGCCAGGTCCAGCGTTTGATTACGCCTTCGCGCGGCGGCGTGATGGTTCCCGCCCAGACGGTTTCGATACTGCCAACAATCGTAGCACCGACCAGAATTTGCGCCATTGGGCCAAACTCAGTATCGAACAGGCAGATAACACGCTCATTACGGGCAAACAGGTTCGGGACGTTCTGGGCGGTCAGATGGTTGACCGAGAACAAATCGCCCGGGACATAGATCATCTCACGCAGAATACCGTTGCACGGCATATGCACGCGGTGGTAGTCGCGCGGTGACAGATAGGTGGTCACAAACGACCCGTTGCGGAAAAGATCCGCCATCAGGTAGTTGCCTGCCAGCAGGGCTTCCAGGCTGTAGTTGTGGCCTTTGGCTTGCAGGAGCTTGTCTTCTTCGATAGCGCCTAACTGACTGATAACGCCGTCAGCCGGCATGACCAGTACGTTTGGATCGGTATTCAGCGGGCGAACGTCGTCACGCAGTGGACGGACAAAGAAATCATTGAATGAGCGGTAGCTGGCGGTATCCGGCTTCTGCGCTTCTTTCATATCGACCTTGTAGTACTTCACGAACAGATCGATAACCAGTTTAGTCAGCCATCCCGCTCGTTTGCTCGCGCCCCAGCCCGCCAGGCGAGTGAGCCATAGTTTCGGCAGAATGTATTGTAGCGAAAGTTTAAATGAGTTTAACAAGGTAGCCTCCAGGCCATTGTTTTATCGTTCCTGATCCGGCGTTCGCACCGGATCCTGAAAAAGGGGGACGATTCTAGCGATGCTTAGCTTAGTTGTCAGTCATCGGTATCAGAAAAGTTTTTACGCGTTTTTACCTGCGACATACTTTCAAGAATACGGTGATAATTTTCGAAACGGGTTTCCGCAATTTTCCCGTCTTCGACGGCGGCACGGATGGCGCAGCCTGGGTCTGCGTCGTGCTTACAGTCACGATATTTACACCGTCCCAGATAGTCATGAAATTCGACAAAGCCGTGGGTGATTTGTTCCGGTTCCAGGTGCCACAGACCGAACTCGCGCACGCCAGGAGAATCAATGACATCGCCGCCATGCGGGAAGTGATAAAGTCGGGCCGCGGTGGTGGTGTGCTGCCCCAGACCGGAGTTGTCGGAAACATCGTTGGTAAGAATGGCTTCCTGCAGCCCCAGCAACGCGTTAAGCAGGCTGGATTTGCCGACGCCGGACTGACCAGCAAAGATGCTGATACGCCCGGTCAACGCGTCTTCCAACGGTTTCAGGCCATCCTGGGTGTGGCTGGAGACCATCAGCACGCGATAGCCGATATGACGATAGATATCCATCTGCTCATTCACAAAAGCCAGGCTTTCGTCATCCAGCAGATCGATTTTGTTGAGCACGATGATCGGTTCAACCTGCAATGTCTCGCAGGCCACCAGATACCTGTCGATAATATTGAGTGACAGCTCCGGTAAGATCGCGGAGACAATGACAATCTGGTCGATGTTGGCGGCAATGGGTTTTACGCCATCGTAAAAGTCCGGGCGCGTCAGTACCGAGGTACGGTCATGTACCGCCTCGACGATGCCTTTGACGTTGACGCCTTCCGCCGCCGTTTTGCCGGGACGCCAGACCACGCGGTCGCCGGTTACCAGCGAGCGGATTGTCCGACGAATATTGCAGCGGTGAATTTCACCATCGGCAGATTCGACGTCGGCATGCATGCCAAAACGGCTAATGACGATACCTTCAGCGGTCTCGCCAAACAGGTTGTCATCGTAGTCTGGCTTCTCCTTAGACGTTTTGAGGCGACGCTGGTGATTAGCGTTCACACGGCGCTGTTGGCCTTTGGAGAGTTTATTTTTACTCAATCGTACTGGCTCCTGGTCGCCCATGTTGGGCAAAACATCTATGATACACACAATTCTAGATGAGAGTAGTCACACTGAATGTGACGCATGAGGGGTGGAAAATAGCATGAGTGCCAATGAAAACAACCTGATTTGGATTGATCTTGAGATGACCGGTCTGGATCCCGAGCGCGATCGCATAATTGAAATCGCCACGCTGGTCACCGATGCCAACCTGAATATTCTGGCAGAAGGGCCAACCATCGCTGTCCATCAGTCCGATGAACAACTGGCGCTGATGGATGACTGGAACGTGCGTACCCATACTGGCAGCGGGCTGGTGGAGCGCGTGAAGGCGAGTACGATGGGCGATCGCGAAGCGGAACTGGCGACGCTTGAATTTCTGAAAGCGTGGGTGCCGGCGGGTAAGTCACCGATCTGCGGGAACAGCATTGGGCAGGATCGCCGCTTTTTGTTTAAGTACATGCCGGAACTGGAAGCGTATTTCCATTACCGCTATCTGGATGTGAGCACGCTGAAAGAGTTGGCGCGTCGCTGGAAACCGGAAATTCTGGATGGTTTGAGCAAGGAAGGAACGCACAAGGCGATGGACGATATCCGCGAGTCGGTGGCGGAACTGGCTTACTACCGCGAGAACTTTATAAAGTTGTAAGTTTGCTACCCGACAGGCTTGCACTGTCGGGTTTTTGTCGCTAAATTGTGCAGCCTGCCGATTAATTAATCACTTGAACCTGATTTCAAAAAAATCGCTTTTAGAGGGGTTGCAGGCGGGAATATTTCTCGTATAATGCGCCTCCCGTAACGACAGAGAATTACGCGTTACGACAGCAACAAATTTGCGGGAATAGCTCAGTTGGTAGAGCACGACCTTGCCAAGGTCGGGGTCGCGAGTTCGAGTCTCGTTTCCCGCTCCAAAATTTGAAAGTGCTTGTTTAGCACGGAACCACCCAATCGCAGGATTTCGAATTGCGACAAGGCGAGCAACGCCGTAGCGGTTCGAAAGACGAAGATTATGCGGGAATAGCTCAGTTGGTAGAGCACGACCTTGCCAAGGTCGGGGTCGCGAGTTCGAGTCTCGTTTCCCGCTCCAAAATTTGAAAGTGCTTCATAGCACGGACCACCCAAGCGGGAATAGCTCAGTTGGTAGAGCACGACCTTGCCAAGGTCGGGGTCGCGAGTTCGAGTCTCGTTTCCCGCTCCAAATTCTTATCTCCAGAAAATCAACCACAGTACATTTTTGTATTGGGGTCATTTTGTTTTGCATCTGTCACACTCTTGTGAACAGAGTTATCCACAGCGTAAGATTTTTCTTTGAGATATTCAGATACTTCGCCAGGTGAATAGTTTTACTATAACTATCTGAAATCACATTCAAAAATAAGATTGCAAATTGTTAATGCGATCACTTGACGATTTTCTCGTTCTTGAATAGCAATGTGTTTTTATTTTTATTCACAGCCTGTGGAAGATTCAGGCGTCCCGCGGAAGTCCCTTCTCGATCGCGTTAACCAGTCGCCTTTGCTTCGGTGATTGCACGTCAATCACGCAGGCATTTCGCTTCGCGATCTGCTGCGCGACTGCCCATTCGATATGCTCATCAAGAAGTGAGTGCTCACCCCGACGACTTTCCAGCGCAGAAAGCGCGGCGTCATTCCAGGGCGCATTGCCAAGGGCTACTGCAATATTACGCAGCCAGCGCAGATGACCAATACGACGAATAGCTGATCCTTCGGTCATTTTTAAAAACGTGGCCTCACTCCAGGCGAACAGCTCAACCAACTCGGGCGCATGAAGGGCCTTGCGTGGGCTAAAGTCGTCTTCACTGGTCAGGTGTGAATAGCGGTTCCATGGACAGATCAACTGGCAGTCATCGCAACCGTAGATTCGGTTGCCCATGAGTGGCCGCAGCGACTCAGGGATTGCGCCTTCCAGTTCGATGGTGAGGTAAGAGATGCAGCGACGCGCATCCACCGTATAAGGGGCGACAATCGCACCGGTCGGGCAGGTGGTGATGCAGGCGACGCATTTCCCGCATTCTTCCGCCACGGGAGCGTCAACCGGCAGGGGCAAATCAATCAGTAACTCACCGAGAAAGAAAAACGACCCCGCTTCGCGGTTCAGGATAAGTGAGTGCTTACCTGTCCATCCAAGACCGGCTTTTTCCGCCAACGGGCGCTCAAGTATGGGCGCAGAGTCGACAAAAGGTCTAAAATTCAGCGTGACACAATGCTGCTGAATCCTCTCGCCCAGCTTTTTGAGGCGATTACGTAAAAGCTTATGGTAGTCGCGGCCCAGGGCATAGCGACTAATGTAGCCCAGGGCTGGGTTTTTCAGCGTACTGGCAAACGCGGCGTGGGCGGGAAGATAGTTCATGCGCACGCTGATGACGCGAAGCGTGCCGGGCAACAGCTCATGGGGACGCGCGCGCATCATGCCGTGGCGCGCCATCCAGTCCATTTCGCCGTGGTATTGTTTGTCCAGCCATGCCTGCAGTTTGGGTTCGGACTCGCTCAGGTCGGTATCGGTAATACCGACCTGCTGAAAGCCCAGTTCCAGCCCCCACTGCTTAATTTTTTGCGCTAACTGATTGAGATCGAGGGGCTCTGACATGACGGACCATACAATGAAGAAAAACCCCATCAGTATACCACACTCCATCTGGCCCGCCGATGACATCAAACGGCTGGAGCGAGAAGCCGCTGATACGCTTGGACTCACGCTATTCGAATTGATGCTGCGGGCGGGTGAAGCGGTGTTTGATGTGGCGCGCGAGTCTCGGCCTTATGCCCGGCGCTGGTTGGTGCTCTGCGGTCACGGAAATAACGGTGGCGATGGCTATGTCGTGGCGAGACTGGCGAAGGCTGCCGGGATTCTGGTCACCTTAATAGCGCAGGAGAGCGATAAACCGCTTCCCGAAGAGGCCGCTCAGGCGCGAGAAGCCTGGCTGAATGCAGGGGGCGTTATTCATTCCCCGGCGATTGCCTGGCCAGAAAACATCGACCTGATTATTGATGCGCTGCTCGGAACCGGGTTAACCCAGGCACCGCGCGAACCGCTGTCGACGTTAATCGAACGGGCAAATGCCCATCCTGCGCCTGTTGTCTCAATAGATATTCCTTCCGGGTTGCTGGCCCAAACGGGAGCAACGCCCGGTGCGGTCATCAGGGCTGAACGCACGGTCACCTTTATCGTCCTGAAACCGGGTCTGTTGACGGGGAAAGCCCGTGATGTCACCGGGCGCGTCCATTTTAATTCGCTGGGACTGGACGACTGGCTGGCGGGACAGGATGCGCCGATTCAACGCTTCGACGCCTCGCAACTTGCGCACTGGCTCTCTCCGCGCTGTGCAACGTCGCATAAAGGCGATCACGGTCGGCTGGTGGTGATCGGCGGCGATCACGGTACGGCGGGCGCGATTCGGCTGGCCGGCGAAGCGGCGCTGCGGGCCGGGGCGGGACTGGTGCGCGTACTGACGCGCAGCGAGAATATCGCCCCGCTGTTGACCGCTCGTCCCGAACTGATGGTGCATGAACTGACGTCGCAATCCCTTGATGAAAGCCTCGAATGGGCGGATGTCATCATTATTGGTCCGGGGCTTGGGCAGGCGGAGTGGGGCAAGAAAGCGCTGCAAAAAGTCGAGAATTTTCGTAAACCGATGCTCTGGGACGCGGATGCGTTGAACCTGCTGGCAATCAACCCCGATAAACGTCACAATCGCGTCATCACACCGCATCCGGGAGAAGCCGCGCGGTTACTGGGGTGTTCTGTCGCAGAAATTGAAAGCGATCGCTTACATTCTGCACAGCGTCTGGTAAAACGTTACGGAGGCGTTGCGGTGTTGAAAGGGGCAGGAACGGTGGTTGCCGCACAACCGGAGGCATTGGGAATTGTCGATGTCGGGAACGCGGGCATGGCCAGCGGCGGCATGGGCGATGTGCTCTCCGGTATTATTGGCGCATTGCTCGGACAGAAGCTTACCCCGTATGATGCAGCCTGTGCTGGCTGCGTGGCCCACGGTGCGGCGGCAGATGTTCTGGCGGCGCGCGCAGGTATGCGCGGCTTGTTGGCAACCGATCTTTTTTCCACGCTACAGCGTATTGTTAACCCTGATGTGATTGACGTTTATCATGATGAATCGAGTAATTCCGCTACCTGACGAACAGGCAACATTAGACCTGGGACAACGGGTAGCCAATGCCTGCGATGGCGCGACAGTTATCTATCTCTACGGTGATTTAGGTGCGGGTAAAACCACCTTCAGTCGGGGATTCCTGCAGGCGTTAGGCCATTCCGGTAATGTAAAAAGTCCAACCTATACGCTGGTCGAACCCTATTCTCTCGATAACCTGATGGTCTATCACTTCGATCTGTATCGTCTTGCCGATCCCGAGGAGCTCGAATTTATGGGGATCCGCGATTATTTTGCCAACGATGCCATTTGCCTGGTGGAATGGCCACAACAGGGTAAAGGTGTACTCCCGGACCCGGATGTCGAAATACACATAGATTACCAGGCGCAAGGTCGTGAGGCGCGCATCAGTGCTGTCTCCTCATCAGGTGATTCGTTGCTGGCGCGTTTGGCCGGTTAACCTTAAAGGTGGCGGGATGATTTATCGCATCAGAAATGGGTTGGTGGCCATGCTGGTTCTGCTGTGCGCGCAGGCCGGGGCTGCCAGCCTCTCCGATATACAGGTCTCTAATGGCGATCGGCAAGCGCGTATTACGCTCAGCTTTATTGGCGATCCCGATTATGCCTTTTCCCATGAAGGCAAACGTACCGTTGCCCTGGATATTAAGCAGACGGGGGTCATTCAGGGGCTCCCGCTGATGTTTAGCGGTAACAACCTGGTGAAGACCATTCGTTCCGGTACGGCGAAAGATCCGCAGTCGCTACGACTGATGGTGGATTTAACCGAAAACGGGAAGACGGAGGCGGTAAAACGGCAGAATGGCGGAAATTACACGGTGGTCTTTACCATTAACGCCGATACGCCTCCACCGCCCCCACCTGCGCCTGTCGTCGCTAAACGCGTGGAGACGCCGGTGGTGGCGACGCCGCGTCCGAGTGAACCTGCGCGCAATCCGTTTAAAGCCAGTGACGATCGGACTACCGCCGTAACCAGCAGCAATACAGCGACGCGTCCTGCGGCCAGGGCGACATCCAGCAGTGGTGACAAAGTGGTGATCGCCATCGATGCCGGGCACGGTGGGCAGGATCCCGGCGCGATCGGTCCCGGCGGCACACGTGAGAAAAATGTCACTATCGCGGTGGCCCGTAAGTTGCGCACACTGCTCAATGCCGATCCGATGTTTAAAGGCGTGTTAACCCGCGACGGGGATTATTTTATCTCCGTGATGGGGCGCTCCGACGTGGCGCGAAAGCAAAACGCCAATTTCCTGGTGTCGATTCACGCCGATGCCGCGCCCAACCGAAGCGCCACCGGTGCCTCCGTATGGGTGCTGTCGAACCGGCGCGCCAACAGCGAAATGGCGAACTGGCTGGAAGAACATGAAAAACAGTCGGAGCTATTGGGCGGTGCGGGGGATGTGCTGGCAAACAGCCAGGCCGATCCGTACTTAAGCCAGGCGGTGCTGGATTTGCAGTTCGGCCATTCCCAACGCGTAGGGTATGATGTCGCAACCAACATGTTAGGCCAGCTCGAACGGATTGGGTCACTGCACAAACGGCGTCCTGAGCATGCCAGCCTGGGCGTTCTGCGCTCGCCGGATATTCCATCGGTGCTGGTGGAGACCGGCTTTATCAGTAATCACAGTGAAGAACGTCTGTTGGCGAGCGATGCGTATCAGCAGCAGCTGGCCGACGCGATTTATAAAGGACTGCGTAACTACTTCCAGGCGCATCCGATGCAGTCGGCTCCGCAGGGTAATGCGGCGCAAACCGCGAGTGCCGCGACGCCGGGTGAGTCGTTGATCAACTAAGGAATTTGCATGCCGATTCAGGTGTTACCGCCACAACTGGCGAACCAGATTGCCGCAGGTGAGGTGGTTGAACGACCTGCATCGGTAGTCAAAGAGCTGGTGGAAAACAGCCTTGATGCCGGGGCGACGCGGATCGATATTGATATCGAGCGCGGTGGGGCGAAGCTGATCCGTATCCGGGATAACGGCTGCGGAATCAAGAAAGACGAACTGGCGCTGGCGCTGGCGCGTCATGCCACCAGTAAAATCGCGTCGCTTGACGATCTGGAAGCGATCATCAGCCTCGGTTTTCGCGGCGAAGCGCTGGCGAGTATCAGTTCGGTGTCTCGCCTGACGCTTACGTCGCGCACTGAAGAGCAGCAGGAAGCCTGGCAAGCCTACGCCGAAGGGCGCGATATGGATGTGACGGTCAAACCGGCCGCGCATCCGGTGGGGACCACGCTGGAAGTGCTCGATCTGTTCTATAACACCCCCGCCCGGCGCAAATTCATGCGCACCGAGAAAACCGAATTTAACCATATTGACGAGATCATCCGGCGCATTGCGCTGGCGCGTTTTGATGTGACGATCAACTTGTCGCACAACGGCAAAATGGTGCGTCAGTACCGCGCGGTGGCGAAAGACGGGCCGCAAGAGCGTCGTCTGGGCGCCATTTGCGGTACGCCGTTTCTTGAGCACGCGCTGGCGATTGAGTGGCAGCATGGCGATCTGACCTTACGCGGCTGGGTTGCCGATCCCAATCACACCACGACGGCGCTGGCGGAAATTCAGTACTGCTACGTTAACGGACGGATGATGCGCGACAGGCTGATCAACCACGCGATTCGTCAGGCGTGTGAAGATAAGCTGGGTGCCGATCAGCAGCCCGCGTTTGTGCTGTACCTCGAGATTGACCCGCATCAGGTGGATGTCAACGTGCATCCGGCCAAGCACGAAGTGCGTTTTCATCAGTCGCGCCTGGTGCATGACTTTATCTACCAGGGGGTGCTGAGCGTGCTGCAACAGCAGCTTGAATCGCCCTTGCCGCTGGAGGCCGAAGGTGAGCCCGCGCCCCGACACGTTCCGGAAAACCGCGTGGCCGCCGGGCGTAATCATTTTGCTGAGCCAGCGCAGGCGCGAGAACCCACGGCACCGCGCTACGCTTCCACACCGTCAGCGGGCAGCAGCGCGCCGCGCCCGACAGCGGCAAGCTGGCCGCATGCCCAACCGGGCTACCAGAAACAGCAGGGCGAGGTGTATCGCCAGCTCCTGCAAACGCCGACACCTGCGACAACATCGCCTGCGGCGGAATCTGCTGTGTCAGCACTGGCGGGACACAGTCAGAGCTTTGGTCGCGTACTCACTATCGTTGGCAACGACTGCGCGCTGCTGGAACGCGAGGGGAACATTCACCTGTTGGCGTTGCCCGTCGCAGAGCGCTGGTTGCGTCAGGCGCAGCTTTCGCCGGAAGGGGGACAGGTCTGCGCCCAGCCGTTGTTGATTCCGCTACGGCTAAAAGTCTCTGCGGATGAAAAGGCCGCACTGGAAAACGCGCAGGGCGCGCTGGCGGAATTGGGGGTTGAATTTCAGGCTGATGCCCAGCATGTGACCATTCGGGCGGTGCCTTTACCCTTACGCCAACAAAATTTACAAATCTTGATTCCTGAACTGATAGGCTACCTGACGCAGCAGCCAGCATGTGAATCTGGCAATCTGGCGCAGTGGATTGCGCGTAATCTGATGAGTGAGCATGCACAGTGGACAATGGCTCAGGCCATTACCCTGTTAGCTGATGTGGAGCGGCTTTGTCCGCAGCTCGTGAAGGCGCCGCCGGGTGGTCTGTTGCAACCTGTTGATTTACATACGGCGATGAATGCCCTGAAACATGAGTGATATCAGTAAGGCGAGCCTGCCAAAGGCAATTTTTTTGATGGGGCCAACGGCCTCGGGAAAAACAGCGTTAGCGATTGAATTGCGTAAAGTTTTGCCAGTAGAGTTGATAAGCGTCGATTCCGCCCTTATTTACAAAGGGATGGATATCGGGACGGCGAAGCCGGACGCTGAAGAGTTAAAAGCGGCCCCGCACCGATTGCTGGATATTCGCGATCCGTCGCAAGCGTATTCAGCCGCGGATTTCCGCCGCGATGCGCTAACGGAGATGAGTGAGATCACTGCGGCGGGGCGTATTCCGCTGTTAGTGGGCGGTACGATGTTGTATTTCAAGGCATTGCTGGAAGGTCTTTCGCCATTACCGTCGGCAGACCCGCAAGTCAGGGCCAGAATTGAGCAACAGGCGGCTGAGCGTGGGTGGGATGCGTTGCATCAGGAGTTGCAGACAATCGATCCGGTTGCTGCTGCGCGTATTCATCCAAATGATCCGCAAAGACTTTCCCGGGCACTGGAAGTTTTTTTCATTTCGGGTAAAACTTTAACGGAACTGACGCAAACGTCAGGTGATGCTTTACCGTACCAGGTGCATCAGTTTGCTATCGCCCCAGCGAGCCGTGAGCTATTGCATCAACGCATCGAGCAGCGTTTTCATCAGATGTTGGCTTCAGGATTTGAAGCAGAAGTTCGGGCGCTCTTTGCCCGTGGAGATTTGCATACGGACTTGCCTTCCATTCGTTGTGTGGGATACCGCCAGATGTGGTCATATCTTGAAGGCGAAATTTCATACGATGAAATGGTTTATAGAGGTGTTTGCGCCACGAGGCAGTTGGCAAAGCGCCAGGTAACCTGGTTGCGCGGTTGGGAGGGGGTGCACTGGCTTGACAGTGAGAAACCTGAGCAGGCGCGAAACGAAGTATTACAGGTTGTTGGTGCTATCGCGAACTGAATGTGTACAATTAAGGCGTATCGTGCGCAATTTTCAGAATCGAAAGATTCAAAGTACAAATAAGCATATAAGGAAAAGAGAGAATGGCTAAGGGGCAATCTTTACAAGATCCGTTCCTGAACGCACTGCGTCGGGAACGTGTTCCAGTTTCTATTTATTTGGTGAATGGTATTAAGCTGCAAGGTCAAATCGAGTCTTTTGATCAGTTTGTGATCCTGTTGAAAAACACGGTCAGCCAGATGGTTTATAAGCACGCGATTTCTACTGTTGTCCCGTCTCGCCCGGTTTCTCATCACAGTAACAATGCCGGTGGCGGTACCAGCAGTAACTATCATCACGGTAGCAGCGCGCAGGGTTCTACTGCGCAACAGGACAGCGAAGAGACCGAATAAGGTTTTTGACTGTTTTACACACGGGGAGCCAGAATTTCTGCGTTCCCCGCTGATCTATATCGAGGGGTTGACGCTTGTTTGACCGTTATGACGCCGGTGAGCAGGCGGTACTGGTACACATCTATTTTTCGCAAGACAAAGATATGGAAGATCTCCAGGAGTTTGAGTCTCTGGTCTCTTCCGCCGGTGTCGAAGCAATGCAGGTGATTACCGGTAGCCGTAAAGCACCGCACCCGAAGTACTTTGTTGGTGAAGGTAAAGCCGTTGAAATTGCGGAAGCCGTAAAAGCGACAGGCGCTGCCGTCGTATTATTCGATCATGCATTGAGCCCGGCCCAGGAACGTAACCTGGAGCGCCTGTGTGAGTGTCGTGTTATCGACCGTACCGGCCTTATCTTAGATATTTTTGCGCAGCGTGCACGTACCCATGAAGGGAAATTGCAGGTTGAGCTGGCGCAGTTGCGCCATCTGGCTACGCGTCTTGTCCGTGGCTGGACCCACCTCGAAAGACAGAAAGGCGGGATTGGTTTGCGCGGTCCGGGTGAAACCCAGCTCGAAACCGACCGTCGTTTATTGCGAAACCGTATATTGCAGATCCAGTCGCGCCTGGAAAAAGTTGAAAAGCAACGTGAGCAGGGGCGACAGTCGCGCATTAAGGCGGATGTCCCAACCGTCTCGCTGGTGGGATATACCAACGCCGGAAAATCCACCCTTTTCAATCAGATAACCGAAGCCAGGGTCTATGCGGCAGATCAACTGTTTGCAACCCTGGATCCGACGCTGCGACGGATTGACGTGGCAGATGTCGGGGAAACCGTGCTGGCGGATACCGTTGGGTTTATCCGCCATCTTCCGCACGATCTGGTGGCGGCGTTTAAAGCGACCCTCCAGGAAACGCGTCAGGCGACGCTGTTGCTGCATGTGGTTGATGCCGCAGATGTGCGTGTGCAGGAAAACATCGACGCAGTGGATACGGTTCTCGAAGAGATCGATGCTCACGAGATCCCGTCCCTGATGGTGATGAACAAGATCGATATGCTGGATGACTTTGAGCCGCGTATCGACCGGGATGAAGAGAACAAACCGATCCGTGTCTGGCTTTCCGCGCAGACAGGGGTTGGGATACCACAGCTTTTTCAGGCTTTGACGGAGCGACTTTCCGGCGAGGTGGCGCAGCACACGTTGCGTTTGCCGCCGCAGGAAGGGCGCCTGAGAAGCCGTTTTTATCAGCTTCAGGCAATAGAAAAAGAGTGGATGGAGGATGACGGTAGCGTAAGTCTGCAAGTTCGCCTGCCGATCGTTGACTGGCGTCGCCTCTGTAAACAAGAACCGGCACTGGAAGACTATGTTGTCTGACCTGACGGATATGGCCTGAAGATTTTTTCGCCTCTGTACCTTGTGGGTTTTGTGCGACAGGAAGGCGGCAAGTCCTGAAAGCCCCTGGAATATAGTCAACTATGTGACTGGGGTTGAGGGACGTAGCCAACGCATCTGTAGCGCAAAAGACACAGGTATAGCATCGCATAACAAATATGGAGCACAAACATGGCGTGGAATCAGCCCGGTAATAACGGACAAGACCGCGACCCGTGGGGAAGCAGCAAACCAGGCGGCAACTCTGAGGGAAATGGAAACAAAGGTGGTCGCGAGCAGGGCCCACCTGATCTCGATGACATCTTTCGCAAACTGAGTAAAAAACTCGGTGGTCTGGGGGGCGGTAAAGGTACCGGCTCTGGCGGCGGAAGTTCATCGCAAGGCCCGCGTCCGCATCTGGGCGGACGTGTTGTCACCATCGCGGCGGCAGCTATCGTCATTATTTGGGCGGCAAGCGGTTTCTACACCATCAAAGAAGCAGAACGCGGCGTGGTGACACGCTTCGGTAAGTTCAGCCATCTGGTTGAACCGGGCCTGAACTGGAAGCCGACGTTTATCGACGAGGTAACGCCGGTGAACGTGGAAGCCGTCCGCGAACTGGCCGCTTCCGGTGTGATGCTGACCTCGGATGAGAACGTCGTGCGCGTTGAGATGAACGTGCAGTACCGTATCACCGATCCGCAGAAATACCTGTTTAGCGTGACCAGTGCGGATGACAGCCTGCGTCAGGCGACCGACAGCGCACTGCGTGGCGTGATCGGTAAATACACCATGGACCGTATCCTGACCGAAGGGCGTACCGTTATTCGTAGCGATACCCAGCGTGAACTGGAAGAGACTATTCGTCCGTACAACATGGGTATTACCCTGCTGGACGTCAACTTCCAGGCTGCGCGTCCGCCGGAAGAGGTGAAAGCGGCGTTTGACGATGCGATTGCTGCACGTGAGAACGAACAGCAGTACATCCGTGAAGCAGAAGCGTATACCAACGAAGTTCAGCCGCGTGCGAACGGTCAGGCACAGCGTATCCTTGAAGAGGCGCGCGCCTACAGAACGCAAACTATCCTGGAAGCACAGGGGGAAGTGGCGCGCTTTGCTAAGATCCTGCCGGAATATAAAGCCGCACCGCAGATTACTCGCGAGCGTCTGTATATCGAGACGATGGAAAAAGTGTTGAGCCATACCC
The DNA here is from genome assembly GCF_000981805.1 of Citrobacter amalonaticus Y19. Classification (NCBI taxonomy): domain Bacteria; kingdom Pseudomonadati; phylum Pseudomonadota; class Gammaproteobacteria; order Enterobacterales; family Enterobacteriaceae; genus Citrobacter; species Citrobacter amalonaticus. The sequence continues at coordinate 5,145,059 of NZ_CP011132.1, forward strand.
GTAAAGTGTTGGTTAACGATAAAGGTGGCAATCTGATGGTTCTGCCATTGGATCAGATGCTGAAAGGCGGGAGCACGCCAGCGGCAAAGAGCGATAGCGGTTCAAACCTGCTGCGCCTGCCTTCCACGTCTTCTTCCAGCAGCACCGGAGCAAGCAACACCTCGTCCACCAGTCAGGGCGATATTATGGACCAACGCCGCGCCAACGCGCAGCGTAACGACTACCAGCGTCAGGGGGAATAACGATGCGTAAGTCAGTTATTGCGATTATCATCATCGTGCTGGTAGTGCTGTACACCTCAATCTTCGTGGTGAAAGAAGGTGAGCGCGGAATTAAGTTCCAGTTCAGCAGTGTCGTGCGCGATGCTGACAAAAAACCGTTGATTTATGAGCCAGGTCTGCACTTTAAGGTTCCCTTTATTCAGTCGGTGAAAATGCTCGACGCGCGTATCCAGACGATGGATAACCAGGCCGATCGCTTTGTCACCAAAGAGAAGAAAGACCTGATTGTCGACTCTTACATCAAGTGGCGCATCAGCGATTTCAGCCGTTACTTCCTGGCGACGGGCGGCGGCGATATTTCTCAGGCCGAAGTGTTGTTGAAACGTAAGTTCTCTGACCGTTTGCGTTCTGAGATTGGTCGTCTGGATGTGAAAGACATCGTGACCGACTCCCGTGGTCGTCTGACCCTGGAAGTTCGTGACGCGCTGAACTCTGGTTCTGCCGGAACGGAAGACGAAGTGGCGACGCCGGCTGCGGATAACGCGATTGCAGAAGCCGCTGAGCGCGTGACCGCAGAAACCAATGGTAAAGTGCCGGTGATCAACCCGAACAGTATGGCGGCGCTGGGGATCGAAGTTGTCGACGTACGGATCAAGCAGATCAACCTGCCGACCGAAGTGTCTGAAGCGATCTACAACCGTATGCGCGCTGAGCGTGAAGCGGTAGCGCGTCGTCACCGTTCGCAAGGTCAGGAAGAAGCGGAAAAACTGCGCGCGACAGCCGACTATGAAGTGACCAAAACGCTGGCGGAAGCTGAGCGTCAGGGTCGTATCATGCGCGGTGAAGGGGATGCTGAAGCGGCGAAACTGTTTGCCGATGCGTTCAGCCAGGATCCTGACTTCTACGCCTTTATTCGTAGCCTGCGCGCTTACGAGAAGAGCTTCGAAGGCAATCAGGATGTCATGATCATGAGCCCGGACAGCGATTTCTTCCGCTACATGAAGACACCGAGCACCGCAACGCGATAATATCGCGCCAACGGTTTTAGGTTAGACGCATAAAACCACCAGCATCTTCAGGGATGCGGTGGTTTTCTTTTTTATAAGGACGTCCAATGAACTCAACAATCTGGCTGGCGCTTGCCCTGGTGTTAGTGCTTGAAGGGTTAGGCCCGATGCTCTATCCGCGAGCATGGAAGAAGATGATTTCTGCCATGACGCAGTTGCCCGAAAATACTTTGCGTCGTTTTGGCGGCGGACTTGTGGTTGCGGGCGTTGTGGTCTACTACATGTTGAGGAAAACGATTGGCTGATCAAAAAGTGTGCGAAATTAGCTGATTTTTGCATGCAAAAAGTGCTGTATATCTGAAAAAGCGATGGTAGAATCCATTTTTAAGCAAACGGTGATTTTGAAAAATGGGTAACAACGTCGTCGTACTGGGCACCCAATGGGGTGACGAAGGTAAAGGAAAGATCGTCGATCTTCTGACTGAACGGGCTAAATATGTTGTACGCTACCAGGGCGGTCACAACGCAGGCCATACTCTCGTAATCAACGGTGAAAAAACCGTCCTCCATCTTATTCCATCAGGTATTCTCCGCGAGAACGTCATCAGCATCATCGGTAACGGTGTTGTGCTGTCTCCGGCTGCGCTGATGAAAGAGATGAAAGGACTGGAAGATCGTGGCGTCCCTGTTCGCGAGCGTCTGCTGCTGTCTGAAGCATGCCCGCTGATTCTGGACTACCACGTCGCGCTGGATAACGCGCGTGAGAAAGCACGTGGCGCGAAAGCGATCGGCACTACTGGTCGTGGTATCGGGCCGGCTTACGAAGACAAAGTCGCACGTCGCGGTCTGCGCGTTGGTGATCTGTTCGACAAAGCCACCTTCGCTGAAAAACTGAAAGAAGTGATGGAATATCACAACTTCCAGCTGGTTAACTTCTACAAAGTTGACGCAGTTGACTACCAGACAGTGCTGGATGATGTGATGGCGGTTGCCGACATCCTGACTTCAATGGTGGTTGATGTTTCCGATCTGCTAGACCAGGCGCGCAAGCGTGGCGATTTCGTCATGTTCGAAGGTGCGCAGGGTACGTTGCTGGATGTCGACCACGGTACCTATCCGTACGTAACCTCCTCTAACACCACTGCGGGTGGCGTAGCGACCGGCTCAGGCCTGGGGCCGCGTTATGTGGATTACGTTCTGGGTATCATCAAAGCTTACTCCACTCGTGTGGGCGCGGGTCCGTTCCCGACTGAGCTGTTTGATGATGTCGGTGAGTTCCTGTGCAAGCAAGGTAATGAATATGGCGCCACTACCGGTCGTCGTCGTCGTACCGGCTGGCTGGACTCCGTTGCTGTGCGTCGTGCGGTACAGATCAACTCCCTGTCGGGCTTCTGCCTGACCAAACTGGACGTACTGGACGGTTTGAAAGAGGTGAAAATCTGTGTCGCTTATCGTATGCCGGATGGCCGTGAAGTGACCACGACACCGCTGGCGGCTGACGATTGGGAAGGTATCGAGCCGATTTATGAAACCATGCCGGGCTGGTCTGAATCCACCTTCGGCGTGAAAACGCGTAGCGGTTTGCCACAGGCAGCGCTGAACTACATTAAGCGTATCGAAGAACTGACCGGTGTGCCGATTGATATTATCTCTACCGGCCCGGATCGTACTGAGACCATGATTCTGCGTGACCCGTTCGACGCATAATTTTGGTTCGTGGCGCAGTGCCTGAGGGTGCTGCGCTTATCAGGTCTACAGAGTGTAGTGGGCCGGATAAAACGCAAAGCGTTGCCATCCGGCTTAATCGTGCGTTAAACCCTCGCTTTTTCCTTCCCGAACTGAAATAAATTAGCGGCCTGGCTAGTGGCTGGTTTATCATCAATATAAATAAGATGTATCCCGTTTCCCCTTTTCCCTGAGGTTGATGTGCAGTTAACGAGTTTCACCGATTACGGACTACGAGCGCTAATCTATATGGCATCGCTCCCGGAGGGTCGCATGACCAGTATTTCGGAAGTGACGGACGTCTATGGCGTTTCCCGTAATCATATGGTCAAAATAATCAATCAACTTAGCCGGGCGGGCTTTGTGACTGCAATTCGGGGGAAAAATGGTGGGATCCGCTTAGGCAAAGCCGCGAATACCATTCGGATCGGCGATGTCGTGCGCGAGCTCGAACCGCTGTCGTTGGTGAACTGTAGCAGCGAGTTTTGCCACATTACCCCTGCCTGTAGACTTAAACAGGCACTTTCTAAGGCCGTGCAAAGTTTTCTTACGGAACTGGATAACTACACGCTTGCCGATTTGGTTGAAGAGAATCAACCGCTTTATAAATTATTGCTGGTGGAATAATGAAGTCCAACGTGTTTCGCGTCGTATCGCGGCGGCCACTGAGCGAATCCCCAGGAGCTTACAAAAGTAAGTGACTGGAGAGAGCAAAGGCAGCCGACAAAGAGATGGCGTGAAAGATGACGGAATTCCACCGGAGCTGACAATGGAGGAACCTCAATGTCACAAGATCCTTTCCAGGAACGCGAAGCTGAAAAGTACGAAAATCCTATCCCAAGCCGGGAATTTATCCTCGAACATTTAACAAAACGTGAAAAACCAGCCAACCGCGATGAGCTGGCTGCGGAACTGAACATTGAAGGCGAAGAGCAGCAGGAAGCCCTGCGCCGTCGTCTGCGCGCGATGGAGCGTGACGGACAACTGGTCTTCACCCGTCGCCAGTGCTATGCGCTGCCGGAACGTCTCGATCTGCTGAAAGGTACCGTTATTGGCCACCGTGATGGCTACGGCTTTCTGCGTGTCGAAGGACGTAAAGACGATTTATATCTTTCCAGCGAGCAGATGAAAACCTGTATCCATGGCGATCAGGTGTTGGCGCAACCGTTGGGTGCGGATCGTAAAGGTCGCCGCGAAGCGCGTATCGTGCGCGTGCTGGTGCCGAAAACCAGCCAGATTGTCGGTCGTTACTTCACCGACGCGGGTGTGGGTTTTGTCGTTCCGGATGACAGTCGTCTGAGCTTCGATATCCTGATCCCACCGGATGAGGTGATGGGCGCCCGCATGGGCTTTGTGGTGGTGGTTGAACTCACCCAGCGTCCGACGCGCCGTACCAAAGCGGTAGGTAAAATCGTCGAAGTGCTGGGCGATAACATGGGGACCGGCATGGCTGTCGATATGGCGCTACGCACCCATGAAATCCCGTACATCTGGCCTGCCGCCGTTGAAAAACAGGTTGCCGGTCTGAAAGAAGAGGTGCCTGAAGAGGCAAAAGTCGGTCGTGTGGATTTACGCGATTTGCCGCTGGTCACCATCGACGGCGAAGATGCCCGCGACTTTGACGATGCGGTCTATTGCGAGAAGAAACGCGGCGGCGGCTGGCGTTTGTGGGTGGCGATTGCCGACGTGAGTTATTACGTGCGTCCACCGACGCCGCTGGACCAGGAAGCGCGTAATCGCGGGACGTCCGTGTACTTCCCGTCGCAGGTAGTACCGATGCTGCCGGAAGTGCTCTCCAACGGCCTGTGCTCACTGAACCCGCAGGTTGACCGCCTGTGCATGGTCTGCGAAATGACAGTGTCGACCAAAGGCCGTCTGACAGGGTATAGATTCTACGAAGCGGTGATGAGCTCGCATGCGCGTCTGACCTATACCAAGGTCTGGCATATGTTGCAGGGTGATCAGGATCTGCGCGAGCAGTATGCGCCGCTGGTTAAGCATATCGAAGAGCTGCACAACCTCTACAAAGTGCTGGATAAAGCCCGCGAAGAACGTGGCGGTATCTCGTTTGAAAGTGAAGAAGCGAAGTTCATTTTCAACGCGGAACGCCGTATTGAGCGAATTGAGCAGACCCAGCGTAACGATGCGCACAAGCTGATTGAAGAGTGCATGATTCTGGCGAACATCTCGGCGGCGCGTTTCGTTGAGAAGGCCCAGGAGCCTGCGCTGTTCCGTATTCACGACAAGCCGACCACCGAGGCGATCACCTCCTTCCGTTCCGTTCTGGCGGAACTGGGGCTGGAGCTGCCGGGCGGTAACAAACCGGAACCGCGTGACTATGCGGAATTGCTGGAATCGGTTGCCGATCGTCCCGATGCCGAAATGCTGCAAACGATGCTGCTGCGCTCAATGAAGCAGGCGATTTACGATCCGGAAAACCGCGGTCACTTCGGCCTGGCGTTGCAACAATATGCGCACTTTACGTCGCCAATCCGTCGTTACCCGGATCTCTCGCTGCACCGCGCCATTAAGTATCTGTTGGCGAAAGAGCAGGGCCATAAGGGCAACACCACCGAGACGGGCGGTTACCACTATTCGATGGAAGAGATGTTGCAACTGGGCCAGCACTGTTCGATGACCGAACGTCGTGCGGATGAAGCAACCCGTGACGTCGCTGACTGGCTGAAGTGCGACTTCATGCTGGATCAGGTCGGCAATGTCTTTAAAGGTGTGATTGCCAGCGTCACCGGCTTTGGCTTCTTTGTGCGTCTGGACGAGCTGTTCATTGATGGTCTGGTGCATGTTTCCTCGCTTGATAACGACTACTACCGTTTTGACCAGGTAGGGCAGCGTCTGACCGGCGAATCCAGCGGCCAGACTTACCGTCTTGGCGATCGCGTGGAAGTGCGCGTGGAAGCGGTCAATATGGATGAGCGCAAGATCGACTTCAGCCTGATCTCCAGCGAACGTGCGCCGCGTAACGAAGGTAAAACGGCGCGCGAAAGAGCGAAAAAAGGCGATGCGGGTAAAAAAACCGGACGTCGTCGTCAGGTCGGCAAAAAAGCGAACTTTGAGCCTGACAGCGCTTTCCGTGGCGAGAAGAAAGGCAAGGCCGGGGCTAAGCCCGCGGCTGAGAAAAAAGGCGATAGAAAAGCGAAAAAGCCTTCTGAGAAAACGCAAAAAATAGCGGCAGCGACAAAAGCAAAGCGCGCCGCTAAAAAGAAACCCGCGCAGTAATTGTTTCTGATAACCCCTTCCCTGCGAAGGGGTTATTCTTTTTTGCCGTAAGTCATTCCGCAATAGAATATACACTACCGCTATTACTCCTTTTTCCCTACTTATTCATTTTTCAGTAATCGTTATTTATTCTTTTTGATTAGCCATCTTTAGCAGATGTGTATAGTGAATTTCACTTTTTAAAATCCTTAATAGCAAGGAGCACTTATGCATCTGGCTCGTTTTCCAAGAGTTTCTCTTGGCCATTTTCCAACGCCACTGGAGCCGCTGAATAATTTAAGCGAATTATTAGGCGGACCAAAAATATGGATTAAACGCGACGACGCGACTGGCCTGGCCAGCGGCGGGAATAAAACCCGCAAGCTGGAATTCCTTTTGGCAGATGCACTGGAGAAAAAAGCGGATGTGGTCATCACCCAGGGGGCGACGCAGTCAAACCATGTCCGTCAGACAATCGCAGGTGCCGCAAGGCTTGGGCTAAAAGCGAAAGCGCTGTTGGAAAAACGGGTGACGGATTTTGGCGAAGATTATCAGCGTTCGGGCAACGTGTTACTCGATAACCTGCTGGGAGGAGAGATAGTTGCTCACCTGCCAGGCGGCACGGATATGCAGCAGGCGATGGAAGAGTACGCTGCAACGTTGCGTGAACAAGGGTACAACCCGTATGTCATTCCGGGAGGCGGTTCGAACCCGACGGGGGCACTGGGTTATGTCGCCTGTGCGGAAGAGCTGTTGTATCAGTCATCCGAACGCCGACTGCGTATTGATCACGTCGTTCATGCTACGGGCAGTACCGGCACGCAAGCCGGATTAGTCGCCGGTTTTACCGCGACCAACAGCCATATTCCCGTGCTGGGCATCAGCGTACGTGCGCCTAAAGCAAAACAGGAAGAAAACGTGTGGAATCTGGCTTCCCGCACGCTGGAACGGCTTGGCGTACCGGGTGAGTTGTCGCGTCACGCGGTAGTGGCGAACAGTGATTATGTTGGCGAAGGGTACGGCTTGCCGACGGAAGGGACACTGGAGGCGCTGACGTTGCTGGCTCGCCATGAAGGTATTTTGCTTGATCCCGTTTACTCCGCAAAAGGGATGGCTGGGCTGATTGACCTGATTCGGAAAGGTCATTTCCGCCGGGATGAGAACATTGTCTTTATCCATACCGGGGGATCGGCGGGGCTGTTTGGTTACCGGCAGGTGCTGGAACATGGCTAAGCCCTTCCTGCTTGGCGTACTGGGCGGAATGGGACCGCTGGCGACGCTGGATTTCCAGCGCCGACTGCTTGACGCCACGCCTGCACAATGCGACCAGCAGCAGATCCCCATGGTTGTCTGGAATGTGCCGCAAATCGCGGATCGCCAGCACGCGTTGGCGGGAACGGGACCGTCACCGCTTCCCCAACTGCTATACGGTATCAGGATGCTAAATCAGGCGGGAGCAAGCCATATTGCGCTCCCTTGTAATACGGCACACCACTGGTATGACGCGCTCAGTGAAGCGAGCGACGCGCCCATTCTGCATATCGTTGACGCCACGCTGGAGGCAATAGCGCAGTCTGCTGACAAACCTTCACGAGTGGGCATTATCGCGACAAAAGGCACGCTGGAGGCGGGCTGGTATCAGCAGAGGCTGGCTGCGCAGGGCATTGAGGCGCTGGAGCCAACTGCAGAGGAACTGACGCAGTGGTTCGTACCAGGTTGTTATGCCGTCAAACGTGGCGCGCTGGTTGAAGGGGGGACGTTGCTGGCGCGACAGGCTGACGCCCTGTTTGAGCGTGGGGCGCAAAAGCTGGTGCTGGCCTGTACTGAAGTGCCTGTCGCGCTTGAGGCTGTCAATACGCCGTTCCACCCTTTGACGTATGACCCGGCTCAGGCACTGGCAGAGCGATGTTCGCAGTTATGGCAAATAAAGAGATAAGCGGTCCGATTCGATATCGGACGAAATAATCGGTTTCATCAAAGGATAAATAAAATGAAAAAAAGTCTCGGTTTATTCATCGCCGCGGGTAGCCTGTGGGCAAATATGAGCTTTGCTGATACGCCAACGGAGGTGCGAGTGGCATATAGCGGCGGCTCTCAGGTATTAATGCTGGCAAAAGCCGACGGTTCTCTGGATAAAGCGTTAAACAGTAAAGTTAAATGGGTGCAATTTGCCTCTGGCGCCGATGCGCTTAATTATTTTGCCAGCAATGCGATTGATATCGCTAATTTCGGTTCCAGTCCGGCGACGGCAGGTATTGTGCGTAAATTACCGGTCGAGATTATTGGCGTTTCAGGGGTTATTGCCAGCTATGAGCGACTGATCGGCAAAGACGGCATTGTGAAAATCAATGACATCGAAGGCAAGCGCGTGGCGTATCCGCCAAACTCGACGGCACAATACGCTCTCGAAGCCGCAATCCGCGTGAACAAGCTGGATCGCAGCAAAATCACGCTGCTGCCGCTGCGCCCGGCGGAGATGGTGGCGGCCTGGAAACGTGGTGATATTGATGCTGGTTATGTCTGGGCGCCGTTTGCTCAGGAACTGGAGGCCTCGGGCGGGCATCAGGTTTTTGCGACCAAAGATCTGCAAAAAGATGGCTATCTGATTTACAACAACTATGTCGTGCGTAAAGCCTTTGCCGAACAGTATCCGGAAGCGGTGACCGCTTTCCTGCGTGTGCATCAGCAGAAAGTGGATGAATTCAAAAACGATCCAGAGCGTGCCGCCGGGATTGTCGCCAAAGAGGTGGGGGCGCCAGTCACCACCGCCGCCAATACCCTGGGCGGTCTGGAATATCCCACGCTGGCCCAGCAAGGAACCGCTGACTGGCTGGGGAACGGCACCCAAACCACTGACAGTGGTATTGGTAAAGCGTTAACGAAAACGTCAGGTTTCCTCGCCAGTATCGGTGAAATACGCAAGCGTGATATTCCGGCTAACTGGGATACGGCGATTGAGTCCCGCTACATTCGTGATGCGGCGGTGGCGGCGCAATGAGATTAAGTCAGCATATCGCCATCAGCGTGTTGTCGGTGGCGATTTTCTTTATCGTCTGGCAGGTGGCGGCGACGCGGCAGTGGGTCGACCCCCTGCTGCTGCCGTCGCTCACCGACATCGGCCTGACTACCGAAGAGCTGCTGGCGGATGGCTACCGTCAGGTACCGCTCTGGGAGCATATTGCGGTAAGCCTGGCGCGTGCCCTCAGTGCGTTTTCCGTCGCGATACTCATCGGTATCCCGCTGGGTCTGCTGATGGGGCTGTCGGACGGTCTGGCGGCAGTGCTTAACCCCTTTGTGCAGTTTCTGCGTCCTCTGCCGAAAATCGCTCTCATCCCGCTGGCTGTCGTCTGGCTGGGAATTGGCGAAGCATCAAAATTCTTCCTGATTTTTATCGCCACGTTTTTGAGCGTGGTGGTCGGGGCGTCGGCGGCCGTTGAACGTATTGGGCGTTCGCGGATTCGCGTGGCACAAACGCTCGGCGCTTCACGCAGGCAAATCTTTATGCGCGTGGTGTTACCCGACGCGTTACCGGATCTCTTCACGACCGTCAGGCTTTCTATTGGTATTGGCTGGACATCGCTGATTGCTGCAGAGATGGTCGCCGCCAGTTCTGGTCTGGGCTGGATGGTGATCAACGCCAGCTCCTATTTACGCACGGATATCGTCATGCTGGGTATTTTGCTTCTGGGCGGTATTGGTTACTTGCTGGATCTGTTGCTGCTGGGGCTACAGCGTCTGACTGTGCCCTGGGCGGGGAAAGAATAATGAGTACGATTACCCTGGAAAATGTCTCGCTCTCCTTTGCGGCAAAACCGCAGCCGTTTACGGTGCTGGAAGACATTAATCTGTCGCTAAACAGCGGTGAGTTTGTGGTACTGCTTGGGCCATCTGGCTGTGGGAAATCGACCATCCTGAACCTGGTCGCCGGATTTAATCGACCAGATCGGGGACGGGTGGTTGCGGGGGGAAAAACGGTAAAACAACCCGGTCCGGATCGCGGAATGATCTTCCAGCAGCCCAATCTTTTCCCGTGGCTCTCCGTGCTGGAAAACGTCACCTTTGGCCCTCGGTTGGGCAAACATCGTAAAGACGAAACCAACGCCCAGGCGCAGACATGGCTGGAACGTGTAGGGTTAAAAGGTTTTGAACATCATGCGCCCTGGCAGCTTTCTGGTGGTATGAAGCAGCGCGTGGCGCTGGCCCGCGCCTGGCTTCCTGGCCCGGAAGTACTGCTGCTTGATGAACCCTTTGGTGCGCTGGATGCGCAAACCCGACTGATGATGCAAGAGTTATTGCGTGAGGCCTGGCTGTCCACGGGCACCACGTTACTGTTTGTCACCCACGACGTGGAGGAGGCGCTCTTTCTGGCAGACCGCATTCTGATCATGTCAGCAAAACCGGGGAAAATTGTCGACGAGATCCGTCTGCCTTTTGGCCGGGAACGGGATATCGAAACCCTTGCCGAACACCCCTCATACCGCGAGATAAAGCATCGCGTTCTGCACCGGGTCCGTCAGGAGGCGAAGCGACACTTACGTTAATAAGCGTTTGAATGACGGTGCCTGCCAGCGGTTAAGTCTGAGAGGGTCGATTTGAACGCCGGGTCGGTTATAATGGGGACAAGTGAGCGCTCTCACGGCTCAATTTAACCCGGCGCAAACCGCCCAAAACGAGTAAGTTCAATGAGTGAAATGATTTACGGCATCCATGCGGTGCAGGCCCTGCTGGAGCGTGCTCCTGAACGTTTTCAGGATGTCTTTATTCTCAAAGGCCGTGAAGATAAGCGCCTGCTGCCGCTGATCCACGCCCTCGAAGCGCAGGGCGTGGTCATCCAACTGGCGAACCGTCAGTTTCTGGATGAGAAAAGCGAAGGGGCCGTACATCAGGGGATCATCGCCCGCGTGAAGCCGGGCCGTCAGTATCAGGAAAACGATCTGCCGGATCTGATAGCCTCACTGGATAAACCTTTCCTGCTGATCCTGGATGGCGTGACCGATCCCCATAACCTCGGCGCCTGTTTGCGTAGCGCCGATGCCGCTGGCGTCAATGCGGTGATCGTGCCGAAAGATCGTTCCGCCCAACTGAATGCCACAGCGAAGAAAGTCGCCTGCGGCGCAGCGGAAAACGTTCCGTTGATCCGGGTGACTAACCTGGCGCGCACCATGCGTATGTTGCAGGAAGAGAATATCTGGATTGTCGGTACGGCGGGTGAAGCTGACCATACCCTTTATCAAAGCAAAATGACGGGGCGTATGGCGCTGGTGATGGGGGCCGAAGGTGAGGGGATGCGTCGCCTGACGCGTGAACATTGTGACGAACTGATCAGCATTCCGATGGCCGGTAGCGTCTCATCACTTAACGTGTCTGTCGCCACCGGCATCTGTCTGTTCGAGGCCGTTCGCCAGCGCAGCTAATGTCGTATCCCTGAAGCCATCCCACAGGATGGCTTTTTTGTACCCCTCTTTCCAGGCATTCTCGGCTCAGACTGACCATACTTACTGAGATGCCATTGAAGGAGGGAAACATAATGCATTGGCAAACTCACACCGTTTTTAATCAGCCGTTACCCCTGAATAACAGTAATCTGTTCCTGTCTGATGGCGCGCTCTGCGAGGCGGTGGCGCGCGAAGGGGCGGGCTGGGACAGCGAGCTTCTCGCCAGTATTGGTCAACAACTTGGCACCGCAGAATCTCTTGAACTGGGGCGGCTGGCAAACGCCTGGCCGCCGGAACAGCTGCGTTACGACCCCCGGGGGCAGCGGCTGGACGATGTTCGCTTCCATCCCGCGTGGCATCTGCTAATGCAGGGGCTGTGCACCAACCGTGTACATAATCTGCCCTGGGAGGAGGAGGCGCGCGCCGGATCGTTTGTTGCCCGGGCCGCGCGCTTTATCTTGCATGCGCAGGTGGAGGCCGGAACGCTCTGCCCCATCACCATGACCTTCGCCGCCACGCCGCTGTTGCAGCAGATGTTGCCCGCGGCGTTTGCTGACTGGCAAACGCCTCTGCAAAGCGATCGCTATGATTCGCACCTCGCGCCAGGTGGGCAAAAGCGTGGCCTGCTGATTGGTATGGGGATGACGGAAAAGCAGGGCGGTTCTGATGTGCTGAGCAACACCACCCGCGCCGAACGTCTGGAGGATGGGTCGTACCGGTTGGTGGGACATAAATGGTTTTTCTCTGTGCCGCAAAGTGATGCCCATCTGGTGCTGGCGCAGGCAAAAGGCGGTCTCTCTTGCTTCTTCGTCCCGCGCTTTTTACCTGACGGCCAGCGCAATGCGGTTCGCCTCGAACGGTTGAAAGACAAGCTGGGAAATCGTTCCAATGCCAGTGCGGAAGTTGAGTTTCAGGATGCCATCGGCTGGCTGCTGGGAGACGAGGGCGAAGGCGTTCGTCATATTCTGAAGATGGGCGGCCTGACGCGTTTTGACTGCGCGCTTGGCAGTCACGGACTGATGCGTCGCGCCTTCTCGGTTGCTGTCTACCACGCGCACCAGCGTATGGTGTCTGGCAAGCCGCTGATCGAACAACCGATGATGCGCCAGGTGCTCAGCCGTATGGCGTTACAACTGGAAGGGCAAACCGCGCTGCTGTTTCGTCTGGCTCGCGCCTGGGATCGGCGTAGCCATGCCAGTGAACGGCTCTGGGCGCGGCTGTTTACTCCCGCTGCGAAATTCGTCGTCTGTCAAAGCGGTATCCCGTTTGTGGCGGAGGCGATGGAGGTCCTCGGCGGGATTGGATATTGCGAAGAGAGCGAACTGCCGCGGCTGTACCGGGAAATGCCGGTCAATAGCATCTGGGAAGGCTCCGGCAATGTTATGTGCCTCGATGTTCTGCGGGTCATCAGTAAACAAACGGGTGTCGAGGAGATGCTGAGCGAGGCGTTCTCTGACGTCAGGGGCCAGGACAGACACTTTGATCGCGCGGTACGTCAGCTTTTGCAGCGACTGCGCAAGCCTTCTGAAGAAATGGGCCGCGATATCACTCAGCAGATTTTCCTGTTGGGATGCGGAACGGAAATGCTGCGGCATGCGTCGCCGCCTGTTGCCCAAGCCTGGTGCCAGATGATGCTGGATACGCGCGGTGGGATGTTGCTATCAGAACGGGTACAGGACGCGCTGTTGTTGCGGGCGACGGGGGGATTACGCTGATACGTTGCCGGATGCGCTTGTGCCATCCGGCAATCTGTTACGCGTAGAGAATGGCTTGTACGCGCCAGTTATCGGGCTGCTGATCTTCGTACATCTGAACGATGCGATACCATGATGCACCTTGTTCATCAGCTTTTAACGCCACGATACGCTCCACATCCTGTGGGTTTCCGGAAATATTACTGACAGAGATCAGGCCAATTTCATTGAGGCCAGTCACGCAATCCGCACTCGCGAATTCGGCAGACTGCGCCGTCGTACTCACCAGTCCGGCAGTTAACAGCAGTGAGGATAAGGCAAGAGATTGTTTCATCGTCAGCTCCATTTTATGTTTCCCCGCAATGCGCAGGGCATTCCATCGCCGAAATAAACGTCCAGCCTCCTGCTGTCGGTTTATTGTGCACAGGTAAACGTATAGAGGCGTAAAGCTACGTGAAATTGGCTTAAATTCCATGAATGACTATTTACGATATAAGATGGCCTGTGAATACCACTGACCCGTCACGATGGTTTCATCAACCAGGACAATAACGTAATAATCGGCTTTCGCTGCGGCGGCTTTCGCTTTGACTTCATCGACGGCATCATCCGGAGAACCTCTGACCAGAGAGGTCACCGTCCCCATCCGTTGCAACCCTTGTGTTTGATCGCGACGAATTTCCTGCGGATGATCAGCGACTGGCGGTGCAGGCTGCGGCGTTCCCTGAAGAATGCTACATCCACTTAACAGCATCACCAATATCAAAGAGGTAAACCGACGCATCACTCTATCTCGTTTCCTGATAGCCATAGTGTAGTGCCTTATTAATTTCCCTTTGGGGGAATGTTCCCAAAATGTTATCTTCCGCGCGATTTTCGAATGAAAATATCGCGAAAGCGTAATCCAGTTCTCAACATTATGAATCGTTGTTGAACACGCCACCTTGTTTAATAATGTGACCCGTGGCATACCAGAGCCAAAAGGGGGCGCAAATGATTGAAATTGAAACACGTCAGTTGGCGGAACATCACCTGCTTCACGCCTTTCCTTCAGGGCAACGCAATACACCGTTGCCGTGTATTGTTTTCTACCACGGATTTACCTCTTCCAGCCTGGTCTACAGCTACTTTGCCGTTGCGCTGGCGCAGGCCGGATTTCGGGTCATTATGCCAGATGCCGCCGAGCATGGAGCGCGTTTCAACGGTGATGCACAAGCGAGAATGGGGCATTTCTGGCAGATTTTGCAACAAAACATGCAGGAATTTACCGCGTTACGTGCGGCTCTGCGTGCAGAAAACTGGCTGCTGGATGACCGCCTCGCGGTCGGGGGTGCATCGATGGGGGCAATGACGGCGCTGGGGATTATGACTCAGCATCCGGAGGTCAACTGTGTCGCCAGCCTGATGGGATCGGGCTATTTTACCCGCCTGGCGCGAACGCTGTTTCCCCCTTTTACCCTGGACACGCCCGCCCGGCAGGAGGCGTTCGACTGCATCATTGCGCCGTTGGCGACGTGGGACGTGTCGCAGCAGCTTGCCCGACTGGCCGACAGACCGCTGCTGTTATGGCATGGTCAGGACGATGACGTCGTTCCGGCGGCGGAAAGTTTCCGTTTGCAGCAGGCGATGATTCAGGCCGGGCTGGACCAGAATCTGACCTGTCAGTGGCAAGCGGGCGTGCGTCATCGCATCACGCCCGAAGCCCTGCGCGCAACGGTGTCGTTTTTCCGTCAGCATCTCTAGACGCGCAGAATGCTAACGCCTTGTGCCTCAAGCTGTTTCAGGATCTCAGGGTTGGCATTTTTGCCGGTGATGAGCATATCTATCTGATCCGCGCGGCTGAACAGCATCCCCGCCCGCTCGCCGACTTTACTGCTGTCGACCAGTACCACCAGCTTACCGACTACGCTCAGCATTTTCTGTTCCGCCATCGCTGTGAGCATATCGGTTTTATACAGTCCGTCGGTTGTCAGCCCTTTACCACTGGTAAACATCCAGTGCCCGGCATAGAGACTGTTTTCACTGCCCTGCGGGCTGAGGGTGATCGACTGGCTCTTATTGTACTGCCCCCCCATGATGATCACGCTTTCATGCTCCTGATCGATCAGGTAATTGGCCAGCGGCAGATAGTTGGTGATGATCTGTACAGGCTTTCCGCACATTTCACGCCCCAGGAGAAACGCGGTAGAACCGCAGTTGATTACCACGCTTTCTCCCGGATTGACCAGTTGAGACGCCGCTTTTGCGATACGCACCTTTTCGTCGTGATTCTGCGCCTGATGCAGGTTCATCGGCGTCCAGCGGGGGCGTGGTAGAGAAATGGCTTCGGCCCCATTACGGACTTTCTTAAGCTTGCCGCTCTCATCAAGTTTGTTGATATCCCGTCGCGCCGTGGCGGGGGAAATCTCCAGGCGTTCGACGACATTCTCTACGGTGACAAATCCCAACTGCGCCAGCATATCCAGTAAGATTTGATGTCTCTGTGCTTCAGTCATGAGCTATTCCGATACAAAATGATTTCAAAAGATGATATTTGAAATAGCCTGAAAATACTAAAGTAAATATGAATAAATGCCGGGAAAATCCCGGCATTTTGCGCATTACAGGAAGGATTTAAACGGCAGATCGGGTTCGATAGTAAAGCAATCATCAAAGCCGCGCGGATAGTGATATTCAAGGTTATCTTTATCCAGAGGCCAGGTAAATTTACCGCCAACCTGCCAGATGAAGGGCTTGAAGCCGTACTTCAGCCTGTCTTTTTTCATTTCCCACAGCACACGGATTTCCTGCGGATCGGCCTGGAAATTTGACCAGATGTCATGATGAAACGGGATCACGACGTTGGTGTTTAATGCTTCCGCCATGCGCAGGATATCGGCACTGGTCATTTTATCGGTAATGCCGCGCGGGTTTTCACCATAAGAACCCAGCGCCACGTCGATCTGATACTCGTTTCCGTGCTTAGCGTAATAGTTGGAGTAGTGCGAATCACCGCTGTGATACAGCGTACCGCCCGGTGTTTTGAACAGATAGTTGACGGCGCGTTCGTCCATGCCATCCGGCAGTACGCCAGCGGCTTTTTGACCGGCAGGCAGGGTAATCAGCGCGGTGCGATCAAAGGCGTCCAGCGCGTGAATCTCAATATCTTTCACTTTCACCACGTCGCCCGGTTTGACCACGATGCAACGTTCTTTCGGCACACCCCAGCCGATCCATAAGTCGACGCAGGTTTTCGGCCCGATAAACGGCACGTCATCCGCGCAGTTCTGTATCACGGCGGCAGCGACGTTTACATCAATATGATCGTTATGATCGTGGGTAGCCAGGACGGCGTCGATCTGACGAATCGCAAACGGATCAAGGACAAATGGCGTGGTGCGCAGGTTAGGCTGCAGTTTTTTTACACCCGCCATGCGTTGCATCTGGTGGCCCTGCTTCATCAGCGGGTTGCTATGGCTCTGTTTGCCTGTACCGCACCAGAAGTCCACGCAAATGTTGGTTGCGCCCTGCGATTTCAGCCAGATACCGGTGCAGCCCAGCCACCACATGGCAAAGGTTCCCGGAGCGACCTGCTCCTGTTCGATCTCTTCATTCAGCCAGCTACCCCACTCCGGGAAGGTGTTCAGAACCCATGACTCACGGGTGATGGTGTTTACTTTACTCATCGTTTTGACTCCTGATTAAATCAAAAGTAATCATAAAATGATTTGATGTGATTTATGTTGGCATCATTTTGATCGCGTTGCAACGAATAAATAAAGGGGGGTTAACCTCATGACATCACTGTAAGTTTCAAATTTCATTGATTTTTTATAGAGTGACTCATGTTAACTAAATGAATTGTAAGAAGTAAATTGTTATTTTGATGACACGCTAAGGTTCATTGCTCATCCCCGGGAAATAATTTGCGTGATAGGTCACAAATAATCAAATTCAATCTTGTTGTGATTATTTTTGATTACTAAAGTGATGGCGCTAACCTCGCAGGGATTATCCCTCATGTTCCCATTTTCTGGAGAGAGTTATGGAGATCCTCTACAACGTCTTTACCGTTTTCTTTAATCAGGTAATGACGAATGCTCCGCTGCTGCTGGGTATTGTGACGTGCCTGGGCTACATCCTGTTGCGCAAAAGCGTCAGTGTAATTATCAAAGGCACCATTAAAACGATTATCGGTTTTATGCTGTTGCAGGCCGGTTCCGGCATTCTGACCAGCACGTTCAAACCGGTGGTGGCGAAAATGTCCGAGGTATACGGTATTAACGGTGCTATCTCTGACACCTACGCATCCATGATGGCGACTATCGAGCGCATGGGGGATGCCTATAGCTGGGTGGGGTATGCGGTGCTGCTGGCTTTGGCTCTGAACATTTGCTACGTGTTGCTACGCCGTATCACCGGCATTCGCACCATCATGCTTACGGGCCACATTATGTTCCAGCAGGCAGGGTTGATTGCCGTTACGCTGTTCATCTTTGGTTATTCGATGTGGACCACCATTATTTGCACTGCAATCATGGTTTCACTGTACTGGGGCATCACCTCCAACATGATGTACAAGCCGACCCAGGAAGTGACCGATGGCTGTGGTTTCTCCATTGGCCACCAACAGCAGTTTGCGTCGTGGATTGCTTATAAAATCGCGCCATATCTGGGTAAAAAAGAGGAGAGCGTGGAAGACCTCAAACTGCCCGGTTGGCTGAATATCTTCCACGACAACATCGTCTCTACGGCGATTGTTATGACCCTCTTCTTCGGTGCGATTTTGCTCTCCTTCGGTATTGATACTGTGCAGGCTATGGCCGGCAAAGTGCACTGGACTATCTACATCCTGCAAACTGGCTTTGCTTTTGCGGTGGCGATTTTCATTATCACCCAGGGCGTGCGCATGTTCGTTGCGGAACTCTCTGAAGCATTCAACGGTATCTCCCAACGCCTGATTCCGGGGGCGGTTCTGGCAATTGACTGTGCAGCTATCTACAGCTTTGCACCGAATGCCGTGGTTTGGGGTTTTATGTGGGGCACCGTAGGTCAACTGATTGCGGTGGGTATTCTGGTGGGCTGTGGTTCCTCCATTCTGATTATTCCTGGTTTTATCCCGATGTTCTTCTCCAACGCCACTATCGGTGTGTTCGCGAACCACTTTGGCGGTTGGCGTGCGGCACTCAAAATTTGTCTGGTGATGGGAATGATTGAAATCTTTGGCTGCGTCTGGGCGGTGAAACTGACCGGTATGAGCGCCTGGATGGGTATGGCGGACTGGTCGATTCTGGCACCGCCGATGATGCAGGGGTTCTGGTCCATCGGTATCGCGTTTATGGCCGTCATCATCGTTATTGCACTGGTTTATATGGTCTTCGCCGGGCGTACGCTGCGTGCTGAAGAAGACGCGGAAAAACAACTGGCAGAGGCTTCTGCCAAATAAGGAGTCTTGATTATGACCGTACGTATTCTGGCTGTATGTGGTAACGGGCAGGGCAGCTCCATGATCATGAAGATGAAAGTGGACCAGTTTTTAACCCAGTCAAACATTGACCACACGGTAAACAGTTGTGCAGTGGGTGAATACAAAAGTGAACTGAGCGGCGCGGATATCATCATTGCTTCCACCCATATTGCCGGCGAGATCAGCGTGACGGGTAATAAATATGTGGTGGGTGTGCGCAACATGCTTTCGCCCGCTGATTTCGGGCCGAAACTGCTGGAGGTGATCAACGCGCATTTCCCGCACGAGATGAAGTAAGGGCACAACATGAAACTACGTGATTCGCTGGCGGAGAATAAATCTATCCGTTTACAGGCTGAGGCTAATACCTGGCAGGAAGCCGTGAAAATCGGTGTCGATCTGCTGGTGGCCGCAGACGTGGTCGAGCCTCGCTACTACCAGGCCATTCTGGATGGCGTGGCACAGTTTGGCCCCTATTTTGTTATTGCCCCCGGTCTGGCAATGCCGCATGGTCGCCCGGAAGAGGGCGTCAAGAAAACAGGGTTCTCACTGGTGACGCTGAAAACGCCGTTGTCGTTCAACCATGAAGATAACGATCCGGTCGATATCCTGATCACCATGGCGGCGGTGGACGCCAACACGCATCAGGAGGTGGGCATCATGCAGATCGTCAATCTGTTTGAAGATGAAGCGAATTTTGACCGTTTGCGGGCCTGCCGTACCGAGCAGGCCGTGCTGGAGTTAATTGACCGCACCAACGCGGCCTCCATTTAAGAGGGGAAACACGATGTCCTTACCTATGTTACAGGTCGCGCTGGATAACCAAACGCTCTCCAGTGCCTACGAAACCACTCGTTTAATCGCCGAAGAGGTCGATATCATCGAAGTCGGCACCATTTTGTGTGTTGGTGAAGGCGTACGTGCGGTTCGAGACCTGAAAGCACTCTATCCGCACAAAATCGTATTGGCAGATGCAAAAATTGCCGATGCCGGAAAAATCCTCTCTCGCATGTGTTTTGAAGCCAATGCCGATTGGGTGACGGTGATTTGCTGTGCGGATATCAACACCGCCAAAGGCGCGCTGGATGTGGCGAAGGAGTTCAATGGTGACGTTCAAATCGAACTGACCGGCTACTGGACCTGGGAACAGGCGCAGGCGTGGCGCAATGCAGGTATTCAACAGGTGGTTTATCACCGCAGTCGCGACGCGCAAGCCGCAGGCGTGGCGTGGGGCGACGCTGATATCAGCGCTATCCAGCGTCTGTCTGATATGGGCTTTAACGTTACCGTCACAGGCGGCCTGGCGCTGGAAGATCTGCCATTGTTCGCCGGTATTCCGATCCACGTTTTTATCGCGGGTCGTAGCATTCGTGATGCGGCATCTCCGGTTGAAGCCGCGCGTCAGTTCAAACGCGCCATCGCGGAACTGTGGGGCTAAGGAGCGGCTATGTTGTTGAAACATAACCTGCCTCGTATTGATGAGAAAAATGGCTCAGGTTATGGCGTCGTTAAGGCAAAAAAAGCCCCCTGAACAGGGGGCAAGTCAAACTATGGCTTTCTTTTCGTTGGACTTTCCTGGTGCTAGCGATAAATATCCGCGCTGGCGTGGATGTTGCCGTTGCTACCGGGTTCCCGCATCAGGATAACGTGGTAGTACGTTGCGCCTTGCGCGTCGGTTTCTTCATTCAGGGCCTGACCTGCTTCACTTTCAGTGGCGAAGTTATGATTGATGTAAATCACGCCTAAGCTCTGCACATCATCCATGTTTCTGGCTTGCTGGTGGTCTATTTCAATGGCGGCGAGTGTATTTGCACTGAGCAACAGTCCCGCCAGAAGGGTGACAAAACGGATTCGCATACCTACCTCCTCGACAGCTGACTCTGATTAGCGATTTCTCCTGTAAGTCGATAACGTCTGATTTAATTTTAATCGCTACTTTGTCGGTCGATAGTGACCATTTCTGATGCAGTTGTTCAAAAAAATACCGCAACCCGCTCTTCTTGTGAGTTAACAATCGGCTAACCCGTTTCGCTGCGGCTAAAAATACCTGTTTTTCTGGCAAGAACACTTACCGAATCGTCAATATCGCTACCGGCCATCGCCGCTTATAGTGAGCCGAAACATAAAGTTAACTTTATGATAATAAGGCAAAAAGATATGGATACTTCATTCATGGATTTCAGCTACTTCGCCATCATGTTTATGGTGTCGCTGATAGCGGGTTTTATTAATGTGGTTTCAGGCGGCGGAGGGTTTTTATCGATTGGGGCGCTGTTGATCTCAGGATTACCGCCGGCCAATGCGCTGGCGACCAATAAGATTCAGGCTCTGGGCAGCTCACTGACGTCGGGGATCTACTTTCTGCGTCGTGGGCATATCAACGTACAGCAGCATAAGTATGTCTTTTTAGCGGCATTTGTGGGATCGGCGCTGGGGACGACACTGATCCAGTTCATTGAGCCGGAACTGCTGAGAAAGCTGTTGCCGGTACTCATCATTGCGGTGGCGCTCTACTTTATTTTTGCCCCCAATCTCACCGAACCGAAAAAGAAGCAGCAGGTGTCGCTGTTTCTTTTTTCCCTGGTAGGGGGAGGGTGTGTCGGTTTTTATGACGGATTCCTTGGCGCTGGCGCCGGTTCCTTTTATACCCTGAGCTACATCCTGCTGTGGGGTTACAGTATCGATAAGGCGCAAATTCACTCTAATTTCATCAACCTTGCGTCTAACATCGCTTCTATTCTGTTCTTCATTTTTGGCGGCAAGATGATTTGGTCGCTGGGCCTGGTGATGTTCGTCGGGCAGGCGCTTGGCGCTCGTCTGGGGGCGACGGTCGTACTCACGCGCGGCAAGAAAGTCATCAGGCCGATGATCGTGATTGTCTCCATCTGCATCAGCGGCAAGATGCTGTTGGATATGTATTGAGGGCGTCCTGACAAATATTCCTGGAATCACCTTGAGTTTGCGGCCTGACACCAGTATTATGACGCGTCAATTTTTCAGCCGACCTTTAACACGTTCCTTGCCTCCATGGGCCGCGGCTGACCCAGACAGGAGGCTGAATAATCCGTAAGGAGCAATTCGATGCGTCATTACGAAATCGTTTTTATGGTCCATCCTGACCAGAGCGAACAGGTTCCGGGTATGATCGAGCGTTACTCTGCTGCCATCACTGGTGCAGAAGGCAAGATCCACCGTCTGGAAGACTGGGGCCGCCGTCAGCTGGCTTACCCGATCAACAAACTGCACAAAGCACACTACGTTCTGCTGAACGTTGAAGCTCCGCAGGAAGTGATCGATGAGCTGGAAACAACTTTCCGCTTCAACGACGCCGTTATCCGCAGCATGGTAATGCGTACTAAGCACGCTGTTACCGAAGCATCTCCGATGGTTAAAGCGAAAGACGAGCGCCGTGAGCGTCGCGATGATTTCGCAAACGAAACCGCAGATGATGCTGAAGCTGGGGATTCTGAAGAGTAATTTCTGATGACCAACCGTCTGGTGTTGTCCGGCACCGTGTGCAGGCCCCCCCTTCGAAAGGTCAGTCCATCAGGAATTCCGCACTGCCAGTTCGTGCTTGAGCATCGTTCTGTGCAGGAGGAAGCCGGATTTCACCGGCAGGCGTGGTGCCAAATGCCCGTTATTGTTAGCGGACACGAAAACCAGGCCATTACTCACAGTATAACGGTCGGTAGCGCAGTGACCGTTCAGGGGTTCATCTCTTGCCACAAGGCAAAGAACGGCCTGAGCAAAATGGTTCTGCATGCCGAGCAGATTGAATTGATAGATTCTGGAGACTAGCCATATGGCACGTTATTTCCGTCGTCGCAAGTTCTGCCGTTTCACCGCGGAAGGCGTTCAAGAGATCGACTATAAAGATATCGCTACGCTGAAAAACTACATCACCGAAAGCGGTAAGATTGTCCCAAGCCGTATCACCGGTACCCGTGCAAAATACCAGCGTCAGCTGGCTCGCGCTATCAAACGCGCTCGCTACCTGTCTCTGCTGCCGTACACTGATCGTCATCAGTAATCGGTCACGGTCCATTAATACGACTTTGAGAGGATAAGGTAATGCAAGTTATTCTGCTTGATAAAGTAGCAAACCTGGGTAGCCTGGGTGATCAGGTTAACGTTAAAGCGGGTTATGCTCGTAACTTCCTGGTACCACAGGGTAAAGCTGTTCCTGCTACCAAGAAAAACGTTGAATACTTCGAAGCACGTCGCGCTGAACTGGAAGCCAAACTGGCTGACGTTCTGGCTGCTGCAAATGCACGCGCAGAGAAAATCAACGCACTGGAAACCGTTACCATCACGTCTAAAGCAGGCGACGAAGGTAAACTGTTCGGTTCCATCGGTACCCGCGACATCGCTGATGCAGTGACTGCAGCTGGCGTTGAAGTGGCTAAGAGCGAAGTTCGTCTGCCGAACGGCGTTCTGCGTACCACTGGTGAGCATGAAGTGGACTTCCAGGTTCACAGCGAAGTATTCGCTAAGCTGACCATTAACGTGGTTGCAGAATAAGTTTTTATTCTGACAATTGCGTAAGAAACGCCGACCTTGTGTCGGCGTTTTGCTTTTCTGCCCCCTCATTATTCGCGCTGGCTATTCTTTATCCTTTTCGGGATAATCACTGAAAATAAAACATAATTTCAATATGGTGATGAATGGACACTCCGCACCCACAACCTCTGTTTGCGCGTAAGAATGTCGTCTGGCTGAGTGCGGCGTTTTGTTGTCTGCTCTGGGGCAGCGCCTATCCGGCCATAAAGAGCGGTTATGAGATCTTCCAGATAGCGACTGATGATATCCCCTCCAAAATTGTTTTCGCCGGATACCGCTTCTTGTTCGCTGGCCTGCTGTTACTCCTGCTGGCGATGGCGCAGCGTAAGCCGATAGGCCGCCTGAGTTCCCGGCAGTTTGGGCAACTGACGCTGTTGGGGGTAACACAGACCTCGCTGCAATACATCTTCTTTTATATCGGCCTGGCGTTCACTACCGGCGTGAAAGGGTCAATCATGAACGCCACGGGCACCTTCTTCAGCGTGCTGCTGGCGCATTTCATCTACCAGAACGATAAGCTGAGCTACAACAAAACGCTGGGCTGCATTCTCGGTTTTGCCGGTGTGATGGTGGTGAACTTCAACAGCGGGCTGCTGGATTTTAGTTTTACTCTGGCGGGCGATGGCTCGATTGTGCTGGCGGCATTTATTCTCTCCGCTGCGACGCTTTACGGTAAGCGACTCTCACAAACCGTGGATCCGACGGTGATGACGGGCTACCAGCTAGGGATTGGCGGGCTGGTGCTGATGATCGGTGGTTATGCGTTTGGCGGCACGCTGAACGTCCACGGACTCGCGTCGGTGGCGATTCTCGGTTACCTGACGTTGCTCTCTTCGGTAGCGTTTGCGCTGTGGAGCATCCTGCTCAAGTACAACCGCGTGGGGATGATTGCGCCGTTTAACTTCCTGATCCCGGTCTCTGGTGCGGTGCTGTCCGCGATTTTCCTTGGCGAGAATATCCTGGAGTGGAAATACGCAATTGCACTGCTGCTGGTGTGCTCGGGGATATGGTGGGTCAATAAGGTGAAGCGGTAACAGTGAAGTTGCAGGCCGGATAAGCCAAAGTCGCCATCCGGCACTGCGCTGACATGCCTGATGGCGCTGCGCATCAGGCTACGGCAACAGGCGTTAACGTGCGCGGATAAAGCTGCCGTCGGGCTGACGGGTAAACAATACCTGCTGATTGTTTCCGGTATCGATGGTCAACCCGGTTACCACACCATTCGCATTCTGACGAATTTGCACCATCTGCCCATTTTGCAGACTGCTGAGCGGCTTGCCCGCACCTTCAACCTGCGCCATTGCGTACACGTCCGTTGGCGGCAGTCCGTGATCGCGGAACAGTTGCGCCATCGTTTTACCTGCCTCGACGCGATAAGAGCGCCACTGCTGGTCAATGCCGCTGTTTTGCTGGAAAGGCTGGGTTTGCGGTTGCTGTGCCTGAGGCTGCTCTTCTGGCTGGCCTTCCTGAATGGGTTCCGGCGCGACGGGGGCGACTTGCCCTGGATCGTTTTGCGGGGCGACAAGCTGGGCCTGAAGTTGTGCTTCGGTCGGCGGTTGAGGCTGTGACTGAGACTGGAGATCCAACTGCGCGTTGCGGGGTACCGCTGGCGCATCGTTCGTGTCGCCTGAGGGGAGCAGGAAACCGACGACCAGCACAATCGCCGCAATGATAATGCCGCGGCGATGCATAGACGGAAGCGGATCCATAATGCGAAAATTGTCCGGTGCATGCCAGATTTTCGCCAGGGTTGATTTTAATTCAAAGCGCCCGGGCATGGCTTTCCTCCTGCTCCGCGTCTCGTTCCTCAATCATAGAGTATAGACAGCTAACGCTATGATGTTCGTGATATTCCCCGTTTTTGGCACATCTCCAGGGCGATATCCCTATTGTTTCTTTTTCGTCGTGATTTGTCATCCTCTCCGAGACAACATTTTACCGGGAGAAGCCTGGCTGTTATGCTGCCCGCTACTTTTTATATCCGATGAAAGGAAATACGATGGCAACCCCGACTTTTGACACTATCGAAGCGCAAGCAAGCTACGGCATTGGTTTGCAGGTAGGACAGCAACTGAGCGAATCCGGACTGGAAGGGCTGTTGCCTGAAGCGCTGGTTGCCGGTATTGCTGACGCGCTGGAAGGCAAGCAGCCAGCCGTGCCGGTTGATGTAGTACATCGCGCGCTGCGTGAGATTCATGAACGTGCGGATGCCGTACGTCGTGAACGCTTCCAGGCGATGGCTGCCGATGGCGTGAAGTATCTGGAACAAAACCGTGAGAAAGACGGTGTGAACAGCACGGAGTCGGGTTTGCAATTCCGCGTGCTGACCCAGGGCGAAGGCGCTATCCCGGCCCGTACTGACCGCGTTCGCGTTCACTACACCGGTAAACTGATCGATGGTACTGTCTTTGACAGCTCCGTTGCGCGCGGCGAACCGGCTGAATTCCCGGTAAACGGCGTTATTCCTGGCTGGATTGAAGCCCTGACCCTGATGCCGGTTGGCTCTAAATGGGAACTGACCATTCCTCAGGAACTGGCTTACGGCGAACGTGGCGCCGGTGCCTCGATCCCGCCGTTCAGCACCCTGGTGTTTGACGTAGAGCTGCTGGAAATCCTGTAAGCAGTCACTTCTGTTCCCCTCCACGTCGGAGGGGAACGAAAAAGATGTCATCACGCTGCCTGAACGCCAGATATCGGAATTTTATCTTGCAAATGCATCAGTTGCGTGTATTTTTGTGAGCTAATTCGCGTTACCAGAGTGATATGACACTCACTTTAAACATATAATTAACATAATATCTAAATCTTAGTATTCATCCCGCCGATTCTTACCTAATATCGATGAGTCCTGAAAACAGGATCGTCGTATCATAGTGATACACAACAGACGCATTAAAGGCCGTAGAGCCCGCACAACACTGACAGGTACAGGAAGAATAAAACATGGTAGATCAGGTAAAAGTCGCTGCCGACGAACAGGCTCCGACTGAACAGTCGTTACGGCGCAATCTCACAAACCGACACATCCAGCTTATTGCCATCGGCGGCGCCATTGGTACAGGCCTGTTTATGGGCTCGGGTAAAACCATCAGCCTCGCCGGGCCGTCGATCATTTTTGTTTATATGATCATCGGCTTTATGCTCTTTTTCGTGATGCGTGCAATGGGAGAATTGCTGCTCTCGAATCTGGAATACAAATCGTTTAGCGACTTTGCTTCGGACCTGCTGGGACCGTGGGCAGGTTATTTCACCGGCTGGACCTACTGGTTCTGCTGGGTGGTCACCGGGATGGCGGATGTTGTCGCCATTACCGCCTACGCGCAGTTCTGGTTCCCCGGCCTTTCCGACTGGGTCGCCTCACTGGCGGTGGTGGTCCTGCTGCTGAGCCTCAATCTTGCCACCGTGAAAATGTTCGGTGAGATGGAGTTCTGGTTCGCGATGATCAAAATCGTCGCCATCGTGTCGCTGATCATTGTCGGCCTGGTGATGATTGCCATGCACTTCCAGTCGCCAACCGGTGTGGAAGCCTCGTTTGCGCATCTGTGGAATGACGGCGGCTGGTTCCCGAAAGGCATTAGCGGCTTCTTTGCCGGTTTCCAGATTGCGGTATTCGCCTTTGTGGGGATCGAACTGGTTGGGACGACGGCAGCGGAAACTAAAGATCCGGAGAAATCCCTGCCGCGCGCCATCAACTCGATTCCGATTCGTATCATCATGTTCTACGTCTTTGCGCTGATCGTCATTATGTCCGTGACGCCGTGGAGTTCCGTGGTGCCGGATAAGAGCCCATTCGTTGAGCTGTTCGTGCTGGTGGGCCTGCCTGCCGCCGCGAGCGTGATTAACTTCGTGGTCCTGACGTCTGCCGCTTCTTCAGCAAACAGTGGCGTGTTCTCCACCAGCCGTATGCTGTTTGGTCTGGCGCAGGAAGGCGTGGCACCGAAAGCGTTCGCTAAGCTGTCTAAACGCGCGGTACCGGCAAAAGGGCTGACCTTCTCCTGTATCTGCCTGCTGGGCGGCGTGGTCATGCTGTATGTCAATCCGAGCGTGATTGGCGCGTTCACCATGATCACCACCGTATCGGCGATCCTGTTTATGTTCGTCTGGACCATCATCCTGTGCTCATATCTGGTGTATCGCAAACAGCGTCCGCATCTGCATGAGAAGTCGATCTACAAAATGCCGCTGGGTAAAGTGATGTGCTGGGTCTGCATGGCGTTCTTCGCCTTCGTTCTGGTGCTGCTGACCCTTGAGGACGACACCCGTCAGGCGCTGATCGTCACGCCGCTGTGGTTCATCGCGCTGGGTCTGGGTTGGTGGCTGATTGGTAAGAAGCGGATGGCAGGGGTTCGTTAATCGGATTGCCGGATGGCGCTGCGCTCATCCGGCCTACAAAACGTCTATACGGTGAGTTCCCATAGGCCCGGTAAGCGCTAGCGCCACCGGGCATTTTATTTACTCCCCCGCCAGTGCGCGCGGGAACAGCACATTATTTTCCAGGCTGATGTGTTCCATCAGGTCATCAATCATCTCGTTGATACCGTTGTACATCGCTTTCCAGGTGGTGCACGCTTCTGGCGGGATCGTCACATTCTGGGTGGTGTGTTTAATCACTTCCAGCAGTTCTCCCGCGTCATCATGCTCGCTTTCCATGACGCTGATCGGCCCCATCGCCTGGCTGCCCATGCCCTGTTTGATCATCGGGAACAGAATCTGCTCCTCTTTCATCATGTGGCTGGAAAGCTCCTGATGCAGCATGGTCAGATACTTCGCCAGACCTTTCGGTACATTGGGCTTATCGGCATGAACGCGTTCAACTTTGGTGGCCTGCAGGATCAGTTCCGGCAGTTGCTCGCGGTGTCTGTCGTGATAACGAACAATGATGTGGTCGATAATGTCGGTCAGCGGCGCGGTGCGCCAGTCTTTATCGATCGGCTGTTGTGCCAGTTGTGCCAACTGCGCTTCGATGGCATCAACATCCAGCTCTTTACGGGCGGCAGCACGCGCCAGCGTCTGCTTACCGCCACAGCAGTAATCCATATCGTACTTACGAAACAGTGCCGAAGCGCGAGGGATAGAGAGCGCCAGTTCACCTAAAGGTTGATCGCGATAAGCCATAGCCGTTACCTCATTCTCAATAATATAAAGTGCATTTTAAATACATCTTTAATCGGACGCCATAACTCTTTCGGGGCAGAACCTTTTGTGATGGCGCAACAACGAACGAGAATACGGGGGGCGGGTTAACTGCCCGGCTCTGAAAGTGGAATGACGCGCGGTTTTTCCGGTTTCGCTCTGACCGCTACCACCACGCCGACCATCAGCAAGGCGATACCGCTAAGGGTCAGAACAGGGGGAAGGGCCTGGCGCAAGAGGAAGGTGTACAGCAAGCCCGCCAGCGTTTCGAACACGATCAACGGGCCGAGGATCACCGTCGGTAATCGCTGGCTGGCAATATTCCAGCACAGTGCGCCTACCCATGAACACAGCACCGCAATCGCCACCATCAGTCCGACAAACACCGCCGGGCGCGGGCCGAACGGTAGTGCGAAATCGGGTGTTTGTCCGTGCAGCCAGAGGCAGGCGATGAGGTAGCCCAGCAGCGACACGGGCAGTGTCACCAGCGCCTGCGCGGTCGCCCACATCATCGGGTGTTTATCCGGATTCTCCCGCAGCCAGCGGGCATTGCGCAGCGCATACCAGGCCCAGCACACGACCGACACCAGCGCCAGCGCAATACCGGAACCGTAACGCCAGCCGCTAAAATCAGGCAAACCCTGATTGAGTTCCGCAATGTTCACGCACAACAGTCCGATGCCAATCAGCACCAGCGCGGGTGCCAGTCGTCGCCAGGAGAGCCTGCCGTCGCGATGGCTGTACAGCAGGTTGGCAAACACCGGAATGACGACCGGCAGCGTGCCGATGATCATCGTTGAGACAGGCGCGCCGGTGCGCTGAATGGCGCTGGCAAGGCAGACGTAGTAAATCAGGTTGCCCATCATGGTCAGCGCCAGCGCGGTCAGCCAGTCTTTCGCTGAAAGTTGTCGCAGGCGCCCGCGTCCGAGCCACGCCAGCGGCAGCGCAATCAGGCCTAACGCCAGGTAGCGCCCCATCGACTGCAACACCGCCGGATATTCCGGCACGATCAACGGCCCGACAAAAATCAGTCCCCACATCAACCCTGCCAGCAGGGCGTACAACACACCGCTAATCATGCTTCACATCCACAGCGTTAAACATGACGAAAAGTGTAGGCAGGGAACCGGTGCGCGTATTGTATGAGCTTGCGCATTAGCGCGAATAAACCTGCTTTTGATAGCGTACGGGAGTAATGCCATAGCGATGGGTAAAGGCGCGAGTGAGGTGAGACTGATCGGTGAGGCCGGTCGCGGCGGCAACGTCCGCAGCGGGCATGCCGAGTGTCAGAAACCCTTTCGCTCGCCACAGGCGGATCGCCATCAGCATCTGATGCGGCGTCACGTGGAAATGGGCCTTGAACTGACGCTGAAAATGCCAGGGGCTGAGTGAGACAACGCGCGCCAGTTCGTCGAGAGTGATCGGGCGCATGTAGTTGTCATGCAAGTAGTCGCGCACGCGCTCAAAGCGATGCGCGCCTTCCTGCGACACCGGGGCATGACGCGCCAGTGGCTGGAAGGTGTTGATCAGCTCCAACAGCAGCCCTTTTTGTGCCAAGGGATCGTCGGTGTGCCACAGGCCGTGGATTAACGAACAGATCTGACGCGAGCGGAGCGGATCGTGACGCGTGACGTCATGAAACCACCAGTGACGGATGCCGGTCACCTCTTCCAGCAGATCGGGCTCCAGATAGATCATCCGGTAACGCCAGCCGTCGGCGGTTTCGGCCTCGCCGGTATGCAACTCATCCGGATTCATCGTCACGACCGAGTGGGCAGGGGCAACGTATTGCGTGCCGCGATAGCGGAAGCGCTCGGCGCCAGCTTCTATCGCGCCAATGCCGAACGCTTCGTGGGTGTGGGGTTCAAAGGCGTAGCGTGAAATGTGCGCATGATACAACTCCACGCCCGGTACCTGCGCCAGATGGCGAAAGCGGGCGCTGTCTTTTTCATCGCTGAACTGCTCTGGTACACCTTGCACGTTGTCTCTCCCCACGCATCATCCTGTCATTATCAGAGAGGATGCGCGGGGATGCCACCATAATTAACCGATTTTTAACACTTACAGGATGCCTTTGACGCTTTCAGCCAGCGGAGTGGTTGGGCGACCGATCAGTTTGCTCAGCGTGTGGCTGTCATCGAACAGACCGCCTTTGGATGCCCCGGTGTCTGAATCGGCCAGCATATCCGCCAGACCCGCTGGCAGGCCTGCGCCCTTCAACGCGGCGGCGAAATCCGCTTCGCTCAGGTTCTGATAGACGACCTGTTTACCGCTTTGTTTGCTCAGTTCAGCAGCCAGTTGGCTCAGCGTCCAGGAGTCATCGCCTGCCAGTTCATACACTTTCCCGGCATGGCCTTCTGTACTGATAACCTGTGCGGCTGCAGCGGCGTAGTCAGCGCGGGTTGCGGAAGCAATTCTGCCCTCGCCAGCAGCACCGATAAACACGCCATGCTCAAGCGCTGGGGGGGCGCTGGCAAGATAGTTTTCGGTATACCAACCGTTACGCAGCAGCGCGTAAGCAATACCTGAGTCCGCCAGCATCTTCTCGGTTTCGACGTGTTCGACGTGCAGGCCCAGCGGGGAACGGTCGGCATGCAACAGGCTGGTGTAAGCGATAAATTTCACTTTCGCCGCCTTCGCTGCATTAATGACATTACGGTGCTGAGCGGCACGCTGTCCCACTTCGCTGGAGGAAATCAACAGCAGCTTGTCGACACCCTGCAACGCCTGGGTGAATGCGGTTTCGTCGCGGTAATCCGCCTGACGTACGGTGATCCCCTGTTGGCTTAATGCGGTGGCTTTCGCCGGGTTACGAACGATCGCGACAATCTGGCTGGCAGGAACGGTTTTCAGCAGATTCTCAATAACGTGTTGGCCCAGTTGGCCCGTTGCGCCGGTAATAGCAATCATAGGGTGACTCCTTAATGTGTCGCTTGTGTTTTATAAAGCTAGCACTTAAACTTACTTTTAGTAAGTACGTACAAAAAGGTAAGTATAAAGATGAGTGCATCGACCCTTTCTCAACAACTCCGTGACGGCAATTTGTTTGCCGAGCAGTGTCCGTCGCGTGAGGTGTTAAAGCATGTAACCAGTCGCTGGGGCGTGTTGATTCTGGTGGCGCTGCGTGACGGTACTCACCGTTTCAGCGATCTGCGCCGTAAAATGGGCGGCGTGAGCGAGAAGATGCTGGCACAGTCGCTGCAGGCGCTGGAACAGGATGGGTTTATCAACCGGGTGTCGTATCCGGTGGTGCCGCCGCACGTGGAGTACAGCCTGACTCCGCTGGGCGAGCAGGTCAGTGATAAAGTCGCCGCACTGGCGGACTGGATTGAGTTAAATTTGCCGCAGGTGTTAGCACAACGGGAAGAACGGGCGGCGTAAAACGTGGCCGGATGGCGGCGTGCCATCCGGCATTAACGTAACGTTACTTGCTTAAATCCATCTGATAAATCGCGAAACCGATATCATCGGTGGCGACGTGTTGCAGGGGGTATTGGCCTTTCTCTTTGATAAACGCGGCGGCTTTATCACTCGGTGACGTTTCGAAGCGGATATCCAGTTTCGTCTCGCTGTGAATCGGCGCCAGACGCCAGTTGTTATCGGCGGCCGGATGAATTTCCCCGACACGTTTAGATTCCGCGCCAATCCATGCCGCCAGCACCGAGCGGTTCTCATCCGGTGACGCAAAGGCAATATGGCTGTCACCGGTTCCGGCAAACTTACCGCCATAGGCGCGATAGTTATTGGTGGCGACCAGGAAGGTGGCATTGGGATCAATCGGCTTGCCGTTGAAGGTCAGATTTTTAATCCTTTCCGCTGTTGGATTGACCGTCTGGCATTCGCCGTCATAACGTGCGGGCTGCGAGACATCAATCTGGTATTCCACACCATCGATCACATCGAAGTTATAGGTGCGAAAACCATCCCAGTTAATGAGCGACTGCGGCTTGCTGCTGGTGCTGTCTATTTGATTAAACTGTCCGGCTGAGCACTCAAGCCACTCTTTCACCTCTTTGCCACTGGCTTTAACAACCACCAGCGTGTTCGGGTACAGATAGAGGTCAGCGGCATTACGGAAGGTCAACTGGCCTTTTTCGACCTCGACAAAACTGGCCGGATCGTTCTTGCGCCCGCCGACTTTAAACGGCGCAGCGGCGGAAAGCACCGGCAGTTTCGCCAGGTCCGGGTCGCCCTGAATGAAATGTTCGACATAGGCTTTCTGCGCATTGTTGACCACCTGAACGGTCGGATCGTCCTGCACCAGCGCCAGATAGCTGTACATGTTATCAGCGGATTTACCGATAGGCTTACTGACGAATTCACGGGTCGCATCGTGGTCGGCTTTCAGAATATCCACCAGTTTGCTGTCTTCGGCAGCGAGCGATTTCTTCGCGGCGGCGTCGTAAATGGGGCGCGCTTCGGCTTTCGCCTGTGTCACCTGCCATTTACCGCTGTCGTTATTGAGCACCAGATCTACCACGCCGAGATGATCGCCCCACATGCCTGGCATCACCGCCGGTACGCCGTTCAGCGTCCCTTTCGCGATATCAGCGCCTTTGATGCTGGCAAAGTCTTTACCGGGGAAGACCGCGTGGGCATGACCAAACATGATGGCGTCCACGCCGGGCACGTCGCTGAGATAATAAACGGAGTTCTCCGCCATGCTCTGGTACGGATCAGCAGAGAGTCCTGAATGCGCAATCACCACCACCACATCGGCCCCTTTTTCGCGCATTTCCGGGACATACTGGCGCGCGGTGGCGGTAATGTCGTTAACCGTCACTTTACCGCTCAGGTTCGCTTTATCCCAGGTCATGATCTGCGGAGGGACAAACCCGATATAGCCTATTTTCAGCGTCTGCTTGTGGCCTTCCTGATCGACGACGTCAGTTTCTTTAATGAGGTAGGGGGTAAATAACGGCTTTTGGGTCTTAACGTCGATGATATTGGCGTTAACGTAGGGGAACTTCGCACCAGCCAGCGCCTTTTGCAGATACTCCAGGCCGTAGTTAAATTCATGATTCCCGAGGTTACCCACCGCGTAATCCAGCGTATTCAGCGCCTTGTAGACCGGATGGATATCCCCCTCTTTCAACCCTTTGGCCGCCATATAGTCGCCCAGTGGACTGCCCTGAATCAGATCGCCATTGTCGACCAGCACGCTATTTTTAGCTTCACTGCGCGCGGCGTTAATCAAACTTGCGGTACGTACCAGTCCGAATTTTTCGGTTGCGGTATCTTTGTAATAATCGAAATCCATCATGTTGCTATGTAAATCAGTGGTTTCCATTATCCGCAGATCGACGGTCGCGGCATTCACGCTGGCCGCGATCAGCGTGGCCAGCAGCGTTGCACTAAACTTAATCATCAGGGGGCATCCTTTTCAGATCTAAGCCACAAAAGAAAATGTATATAAATCTTCTTGCTTACAGAACTGTGAATCATGCATCAGTTTAGCAAGCAAAACCGCAGGCGCTATCACAGTTGGCGGATTCGCCTCTGATCGGGTATAAGTAAAACAATGAGTTAACGCCACGGCCACAAACGAGGTGGAGAATGTTAGAACACGTATGCCAGCTTGCACGGAACGCGGGCGATGCCATTATGCAGGTCTATGATGGAGTCAAACCGATGGAGATTGCCAGCAAACAGGACGATTCTCCGGTAACCGCGGCGGATATCGCCGCGCACGCAGTGATCCTCGAAGGCTTAACGACGCTGACGCCGGACATTCCGGTACTCTCTGAAGAGGACCCGCAGGCCTGGGAAGTGCGCCAGCACTGGCAGCGTTACTGGTTAGTCGACCCGCTGGATGGCACCAAAGAGTTCATCAAACGTAACGGTGAGTTCACCGTGAACATTGCGCTTATCGAGAAGGGCAAACCGATACTGGGCGTGGTCTACGCGCCGGTCATGAAGGTGATGTACAGCGCGGCAGAAGGCAAAGCCTGGAAAGAAGAGTGTAACGTGCGCAAGCAAATTCAGGTCCGCGACGCGCGTCCGCCGCTTGTCGTTATTAGCCGCTCCCATGCAGACAACGAACTGAAAGAGTATTTACAGCAACTTGGTGAGCACCAGACGACGTCGATTGGTTCGTCGCTGAAGTTCTGCCTGGTGGCGGAGGGGCAGGCGCAACTGTATCCGCGCTTTGGACCGACCAACGTCTGGGACACCGCCGCAGGCCACGCCGTCGCGGCAGCCGCCGGGGCGCACGTCCACGACTGGCAGGGTAAGCCGCTGGACTACACCCCGCGTGAATCGTTCCTTAACCCCGGCTTCCGGGTTTCTATTTATTGAGCAGCTTATGCAGCAGGGCAATCACCTGCTGCACCTCTTCCTGGGTTAGCGCCCCGTCCTTCGCCCACTGTACGCGACCGTCTTTATCAAGCACCGCGATAGCTGAACTCTCTTCATCCAGTTGCCAGGCCTTACGGGCCACGCCGTCACTGTCGACGATAAACTGCGACCACGGGTAGAGCTTCTTATTGCTCTCGAGGCTGCTGCGTACAAACATACCGGAACCTGGAATTGCGTCGTCGGTGTTGACGATTGTCGTGGTCTGGTAAACGTCATGGGGCAGTTTTGCCGCTTTGATGGCTTCAATCAGCGTCGCATTTTTTTCTTTGGCGGAGGTGCGTCCGGCGATGTGCTGAAGGATACGCACCTTTCCGGGCAACTGCGCGCTGTTCCAGCTTTTATAGCTGAACTTATCATTTTCAAGAATCAATTCGCCGCGATCGGCGATCCCTACCGGCGGGACGCGCTGGCCCGTTTCAAAGCTATGCGCGGAGGCCATCATGGGCGCTAACAGGCACGCCAGCGCCAGAATCTTACGTAAGGTCATGGTGTTTCCTTCTTATTGTTTGCAGGTGATCCGACCACTTGGGTCCGATTTTTAATCATATGTGCGAATGATGCTTTTTCCCGCAAGAGCGATGCCAGTTTGCGGACGGGCGCACAAATACTGCGAAAAACGAAGGCTTATACTGAGGACAGCGCCGTGATTCAGAGATGATTCTGATTAACTGTAATGGAAAGGTAAATAAACTTATACGCGCTGGAAACATCGTACAGATAGTCTATAGTCAAATGGCATTAAATTTTGCGCCTTAGAACGGTTGGACCGATTGTGGAACCACAAGGGCGTGACTTAAGCAGGAGATAACAATGAAAATTTTCCAACGGTACAACCCACTGCAAGTGGCGAAGTACGTGAAGATCCTGTTCCGTGGACGGTTATATATCAAGGATGTTGGCGCTTTTGAGTTTGATAAGGGCAAGATTCTTATCCCAAAAGTGAAGGATAAACAGCATTTGTCTGTGATGTCCGAAGTCAACCGTCAGGTTTTGCGTCTGCAAACTGAGATGGCTTAACCAAAGTGCTATGCAGTAGTTTAAAAAACGGCTCCCATTGGGAGCCGTTGATGTTTCTGACGCAGGCCTGACAGGCGCAAACTACGCTTTAACGTCTTCCTGCGCGTCCGGCAGTTTCGGCACCAGCACGCTCGGTTTACTGTCAAGACGGGTCACCAGCAACTGATCGATACGGTAGTTATCAATGTCCACCACTTCGAATTTGTAGCCCGAGAACTTCACGGAATCGGTACGTTTGGGGATTTTACGCAGCATGAACATCATAAAGCCGCCAATCGTCTCGTAGTTGCCCGACTGCGGGAATTCGTCAATATCCAGTACGCGCATCACATCATCGATCGGCGTACCGCCGTCAATCAGCCAGGAGTTCTCGTCGCGCGCCACAATCTGCTCTTCCAGACCCTGGCCGACCAGATCGCCCATCAGCGTCGTCATCACGTCATTCAGGGTGATGATACCCACGACCAGCGCGTATTCGTTCATGATCACCGCGAAGTCTTCACCGGCGGTTTTGAAGCTTTCCAGCGCTTCTGAAAGGGTCAGCGTATCCGGAACAATCAGGGTGTTACGGATCTGCACGCCGCTGTTCAGCGCCATGCTCTGATTCGCCAGGACGCGATTCAGTAAATCTTTCGAGTCGACATAACCAATGATGTGGTCAATATCTTCGTTACAGACGAGGAACTTGGAGTGCGGATGCTCCGCCACTTTGTTCTTCAGGCTTTGCTCGTCTTCATGCAGATCGAACCAGATCACGTTTTCACGCGACGTCATGGATGACGGCACGGTACGCGATTCCAGCTCGAACACGTTTTCAATCAGCTCATGTTCCTGTTTACGCAACACGCCTGCGAGCGCGCCAGCTTCCACCACGGCATAGATATCATCAGACGTGATGTCATCTTTGCGCACCATCGGTAGCTTGAAGATGCGGAAGATCACGTTTGCTAACCCGTTGAAGAACCACACCAGCGGTGTGAAAACAAACAGACAGAAGCGCATCGGGTTGATGATACGCAAAGCCACAGCTTCTGGCGCAATCATACCGATGCGTTTCGGGGTTAAGTCCGCGAAGAGGATAAACATACCGGTGACCAGCGAGAAGGAGAGAATAAAACTCAACTGCTCAGAGAGCTCTGGCGATATGTAGCGAGAGAATAAGGCGTTGAAGGCGGGGGAAAATGCGGCGTCGCCCACGATACCGCCAAGAATAGCGACCGCGTTCAGACCGATTTGCACCACCGTGAAGAACATCCCAGGGTTTTCCTGCATTTTCAACACGCGTTGCGCATTGAGATTGCCTTCGTCGGCAAGCAGTTTGAGTTTAATTTTACGTGAAGCGGCAAGTGAGATCTCGGATATCGAGAAGAACGCACTCACGGCTATCAGGCAAAGAATAATGAAAATACTGTTTAACATATTTTATCTAACCGTTCAGGTCAGATCCTCGGAAGGGAAATTGATAAATCCATGTGGTAATGCTTATTGAAAACCGGCTCGTAGAGGTGAGCCGGTAAGTTCAGGGGCTAGTATAGCGTAAGGGACTGTAAAGCCGCCAGAGGGTTAATGTTGAGCGACAATGTATCGATTAGTGTTGTGTTTGGGATTTGATGGGAACTATTCTCATTTAAAGAGGGTTTTCATGCAATCTTTACCGGATCTTTATCCAATCTTTATACAGCAAAATGTGCATTTTTTAGACAGAACAGCTTCCTCTGAACGCTCCTTTATATGGCAGCGTCGATTAGCAGGGAAACTTCTGCGGGTCAGCCTGCGGACGCAGGACAAAACGGTGGCTCAGTACCGTGCCATAAAGCTCACAGAAGCATTTATAAGGCTCTCTCAGCTAATGGGGCATTCAAATCTACACTTGATTCGTGAAACTCTTCTTAAGGCCAGAGATAAGCAAATAGAGGATGATTTTTTATCTGCCGTCACAACATGTCATGTCTTGCCTTACTCGACAATGCAAGAAAAAAACTTTGCACCGCTATTATCTTCAGTACTTAAAGAGTGGCTTGACGAGATGAGTTCTGATTGGGCGAAAAGTACCAAAGTACTTAATGAGAGAACGGTAAATGGTTTTCTGGAATGGTGCGGGGATATACCAGTAGGTTCAGTTACGAAGAAGACAGTGAGCACTTATAAAAAGTTTCTGGATAATTCGGGTAAGTCACCTCGGTCCAGACAAGATGCCATCATTAAGGTTTCTGCGATGTTCAATTTCGCTATGAAACAACGTGATTACATCGAGAAGAATCCTTTTTTGGGGATGAATTATAAAAATGTTGAAAATGTGAGTATTAAAACGGGGGTTTCCCTAATGGAACATCAAAAAATTATTGCATCTCAACATGTTGCAGATTCCAGAACCTTATGGTGGTTGCTAAACCTACTTTATTACACAGGC
This sequence comes from Citrobacter amalonaticus Y19, assembly GCF_000981805.1. Classification (NCBI taxonomy): domain Bacteria; kingdom Pseudomonadati; phylum Pseudomonadota; class Gammaproteobacteria; order Enterobacterales; family Enterobacteriaceae; genus Citrobacter; species Citrobacter amalonaticus. The sequence goes on from NZ_CP011132.1 coordinate 5,183,280, forward strand.
GTTCGTATTGGTGAGGCGATCCAAATCACTTCAAACGATTATATTGAGAAAGAAGATCAAGGAAAGCTAATCAAATGCATCAGTATTAATGATATTGGTACTAAAACCGTTAAGAACTGCGAATCTATTCGTGATATACCTTTAAGTGATAATCTTCTAAAAGCTGGTATATGGGAAGAGAAACCAATATATCATTGGGTTAATAATTCATCTGCAAGCAATGCCATAAGCAAGGCGTTCAAAAAAATAGGTATGAAGCATACGGCACATGACTATAGATATGGCTTATCAGATCGATTGCGAGACCTTCAGGAAGTTCCAGATCATATAAGATGCTCAATACTTGGACATGCTCATCAAACAATGACGGATAGAACATACAGGAGTAAACAACCACTTTGGCAAATGAAACAAGTCATTGATCGTGTCTAACCAACAAAATTTATATGATGGTGATTAAAATACGGGACAAATGAAATCTATATGATATAGTTTAAGTTCAAATCTTGAGTGTTTAATCACACCGTTTCATATCTCCGAAGCGGTGGTGATGTTTTTTATAGCTAAGTAATAGTAATGTTTAATAATAACTTATTCAAGTTATGGCTATTACTACAATGCCAGTTCCGAAAGATAACTATTTTAGGATTTATATTTTGGTATTACTGGTGGAGTTATATATGCAATATGTTTATAAAAAATAATAGTTCAATGCATTCATAGTATAGTTCACTAAAATAGTAGACTATTGATAAAGTGTATTAGACTGAAAATATGAGTATTGTAATGGCTAATGAAAAGCATAAACTTCATTATAATTAAAACTACAACACCTAAATACTAATAACTAAAACGACGAAAGGCCGACTCACTGTAACGAATCGGCCTTTCTAAATTAATCAATATGGAGCGTGTACAAATGATTAATTCTACATCTATTTATAACAAGTTTAAGTATGTATCTGCTGAGTGTGGTTCAGGTAAAACATATCAATTATGTAAGAATATCAATAAAGTGCTTAACACTAAAGGCAGTACTGAAAAGTTTATTATCGTACAAAATACACAGAAACTCGCTACAGATACAGCTAAAAACTTTAATAACTGCAAATTACTGATTAGCGATTTAATGCCCAGGAGTAAAAATGTCATTAATGAAGTTCTTGATTTCCTCAAAACACCTGTTGAGCGAGTTCTCATTATTAGTGATAAAACATTTTTTAGAATTCCTACAGATATGTTAGATGGGTGGCAAATCTGGCTTGATGATGTGACTAATTTCCATTCATTCAAAAATGTTAATGATGGTAATCAGAGAATCAAAGATATTATATATCATGATATTATGCAAGAACATGAGATTGTCGATGAAGAAAATAAAGAGTACTTAACGGCGAAAAAGAAAGCAGTCAAAGGAAGTTTAATAAACAAAATTACACAGGATCTTTCGGTTGTCAGTGAGAACGATATTTTCATTATGAATAGTGATTACTTTAATGACCCTGAGAAAGTTCAGTTAAGTATTCTTGGATGGAAAGAGCTTCGAAAGTATATTGGGTTGCCAGTAACCTTTATGGGAGCAAACTTCGAAAATTCATTGATTTATAAGGCAAGACCTAAATTATTTGAACAAATCAGTCTGGATGATCTACAACAACGAAAAGTATCTTTAAATGAACGCCTCAAAGTATACTATTTTTCAGAAAATATAAAATTATCAAAGACATGGAAGGATAGGAACCCCGACCAACTCCAGCGTGTTTATGATTACCTCTCTGAAGTACTCGACGGTCAGAACTACTACTGGACGAACAACAATACCGATAAACAGAAGCTGCATGAGGCTTACAGAATTAGCCCTGATGCGAGGGGGCATAACGACTACAAAGATCGACATACATGCGTCTGGTTAGCCTGTATGCGTCCTGACGACACAGAAGCGAAGCTGTGTGAGTTGCTATTAAAGATTACAGGTGAAGATATCCATCAGGCGAGAGAATACGAGAGCCTTCATCAGTTCGTTTTGAGAGGGATATCACGTCAGTTTAATAGTACCGAAACTCAGATTGTCTATGTGTTCGATAAATGGCAGGCTGAATCATTGAGTACGAATATTGAGCATGTTCCAGGGGTGCTAGATAGTGCTGCTGCTGGTGTACCCGGCAGACCGAAGGGAGCCAAAAACGTTAACAGACTGCCTGCACTGGACGGTAAAAAATCAAAACGTTTCAGCCGCTGGAAAATGGATAATCCGGGGCTTGAAATGGATTCGTTCCGTGAATTTCTGAACAGTGATACTAACCGCGATCTCAGTACTGAAGATAAAGCAGCCATGTTGAGGCGATTCGAAAAGGCTGTACAAAAAAGAGACGTAAACTCAGTCCGAAACACCGACATGAAAAGCAACAGTTTGTCCAAAAATAACCCCTTATAATATATACTTAAGAGAAAAAACGGACATCCATCAAGGAGCGAAAGCGAGTTAACTGCCTGAAATCAGGAGCGGCGAGAGCAAGCGAACTGTTTCGGGTAGTTAGTGAGAGTGCTCACGCAGTGAGTACTTGATAGCTATCCCATTGTTTATATAGGTAAAACAATTAAACAGCACCCGCGTTGCGTGTACTGTTCGCTGGATTCGGTTCTACTGCTGCGTTCCCTTCGGTCACTGGCAGAGCGAACCCAATCGCGTTTTTTTGTTCTGTCAGTAAGCACATAACTACCTGTTATTTCATTACTTATTTTACAAATAATTCCTTTGTGTACTTGGTGGGGTATCTGCTGTTTCAGGTACTGGAGAAGCACTATCCGTACTGCTCAGAGCGAAGCGACCCCGATCCTATCAATCCCCATTCATGATGGTGTTTCGGACAAAACGCACAGGAAGCCCCTTAACGCGATTTGCATCACTAACACATCTGAACCTACAAAGTCCCGTAAAACGCCTTAGAGACGCTTTAAGAGCGTCTGCGTGATGGAATCGCGAGTAGTCATAGTATTGAAATCAGATAGATAACCCACTCCCGGATTAGGAATCCACTTGATCGATTTCGCCTATCGATTTGTATTGAATTAATAGATATTGATAGTTTATAACGATCGATACATGTACTATCGATCGTTTATATCGATCGTTGTTGGGTGTTCATGTTATTCTTAAGTACCTGAACACGGATGGTTTCAAGTCCGTACTTTTTGGTCTGAAGGAAGCTAACGGGGTTACAAAACTATGAGAGTTGTACAACTGGTAATTTATGGATTCTGGGGTATCTGTCTTTTCGTTGCTGCAATGGGAAAGTTTGGTGATTTCTTCACTGCTGGTACTGGCTTCTGGTCGGTCGTTATGCTTTTCGTCGCTGGATTGTGCCAGCTACTGGCAAGTATTGCCTCGATCGTATGGGCATTTTATGGTACCGGTAATCTCAGAGCTAAATACTTGCCCTATAAGTTCGTGAATAATTATACCGTGCCAGTACTGGTCATTATGCTTGCTTTAATGGCAAATGCTGCCCGCTCTTCAAGCGATGAAGCCAGAGCACATAAACTTGGTTTTAAAGACGGCAAAGAGTTTACTATCGCTCGCGAAAATAATATTTCGAATGTTATTGATTACGCCAAATTTGCCGAAGAACAACGTATTAAAGTAGCCGAAAAGGATGAACAGGATAAGATTTCTAAGATGGTCGCAGAGTATGCAGTCATATTTTCTGATTCTGATGAAAAAGTACCAGAGTTAATCAAGAAAGATTTAAAAGAAAATCCAGAATTAACGCAGCAGATACTCAAAGAAATCACATCATACACTGATTCAGTAGACCGAACAGTATCGAAATTGGATTATATTAAATATGGCGTCAGTCATAGACAATACATGTCAGCGATTGAACACTCAGATTGTCGTATAAATTATAGTAATTCAATGTTTTCTATTGATGAATATTATAAAACACAACGTAAAATGAGAGAGGAAATGTATATAAACACTAACTGGGATATGATGCCGCCTATTGAAAGGAAGAAATTTCTCTATGACGGGGAACGTCTCACTTTGGCATATTTAAAAGAGCAAGCACCAATAAAAGAAAAATTTAATGCTTGTGTATTTAATCTTTTAAAAACAATACCACAACTTTCTCGCCCTAACGCAAGACCCAATATTGTATCTGAAGTTATTCCCGCTAAAATTAAATGTGTCAGAGAAAATGGTGGTAATGTAGATATGTGTTATTGATATAAGGTTATCTAAATGAAATATGTTTTAGTCATAGGATTGTTCTTGCTAATTTTTTCATTTTATTCATGGGCAACAGTTTCAGGTAGTAAAGAACAGAATGCATTCATCATTAATAGTGAAGTTATTTGTTTAAATGAGATACAGCAGAAAATGACACCTTTCTTTAAACAGTTTGAGCAAGAAAAGGGGGTTAAATACAAGTACGTTGTTAAATCAGGTCTGTCATATAACGATATGATAGGTCTACGGTTACAGATCAACCGAGTGGATTCGGGGCTGAATGTGCGTGTAGCCGATCTTGATTACTACTGGTTACAGGAACGTGGAAGCATGTGTCAGCCAGCGTACATGGTACTTAACCGCGATTGGTAATAGTCTTCCACTACTCGCGATTTGTTCTTAAAACTATCGCGAGTAGTGGAAACCATAACTTCTTATTTGTTGATTTTTTGAAAACCAATTTCTTTAGAAATTGTATCGTACTTTATACCCACGGCTGCACAAATTTTTTGTACTTGATTTTCTGGGCGTTCAAACATATACAAGTAATTAACGACGAAAGCTTTAACCAACAATTTTGATAGATTGTTTTTACTTAAACTTAAATTAAGTTGTCTTAGCTCTTCAGTTGGAATTGTCTGACCAACTTCTAAAACACTTGCAAGTTTAATTAATTTCCCCGCGTCACTGTTTTTGCTCTCACAAACTTTATCAATAACTGGCTGTAAATGGGTACTACCTATTGAAGATGCAATTTTTGATACAATCGAATAAGTTACCGTGAACAACATTTTGAAAAGGATTTTACGAGCTAATGCTCGAATATCTATCGATGCTAGATTCTTATTGCCAGAAAGGACCTCATTTATTTTTTGTTCAAGAGTATCAATTGTCTTCTCTGGCTCATCACGAGCAGAGCTTAACAAAAAATTCAAGGATCTCAATGGAGCATTTATTGCTTCATCTAAGAGCAATTCTTTTTGGGAAATTTTCAGTGACCCATAATAATTCCTTGAGAGCTGCCCTAATAATTCTAAAGATTTTACAGTTAAATTCAACTCAAGATTTAAATCAATACCTTTATACAATTGCTTTTTATCATTATGCTCATCTTTAGTAAGATTTTCATCAGCATCTTCAGCATCTTCAGCTTCATCGCTCCCATCCCTAATATCTTTTGAGTCTTCAACTTCTCTTCTGAATTCAAGTCTGTCTTTTTGAATAAATGATACTTCTGGAAGATTATCCACAATGCTATTAATGAAATCTGTATCTAAATCAATTGTAGCAGGTTCAAATTGATTGAATAATAGCTTGGTTTGCTCCGTAATAAGATCTAAAATAAACTGGTCCTTAGAATGATGAGTAAGGAACATTAAAATATTCATACTTTGCTTGAGATGTAGGGATGATGCTAATTTCTTAATTTCATCAACTACTTCAGCATCTCTAAGATGATCTGAGAAATACTTGGCTATGAAGAAATAGTAAACATAGTTATATTTAAATCTATAATAGTCTGGCTCAATAACCTCTATCACTTTGGCTTTTTCCAAAAGATCGAAACGGTCTCCAAAATCTAGTTGAACACCGTACTCAGAACAAAATGAATTATTGAAATTCCAAAGATGCTCTTTACTTTCCTCGGGTTTATTTTTTTGTAGAAATAATATGATAACTCTGTTATATAATTAAAAACTTCATCCAGCTGCTCTTTACGGACGTACGCACTTGCCAAACTGCTGGTGATCAAGAATTGGTAATAATATCCATATGAACTTGTCTTTAAATCTGTTGATTGCTCATTATCAATAGACTGAAGCATAGTTAATAGGAAGAAAGGTGTTGAGGGTATGTAATTCTTTCCAATAATAGTATTAATCATCTTGGTTGAGGAATCATTGGCATGAATGAGAGTAGACCTCTCTTCGGCACAAGTCGATTTTAGTGTATTCCAGCGATTTGCTAATTCATACCTGAGTCTAAAGCCAAATTTCAACATCTGATATTGCTTGTAATCTGAGGTGAACGGACTTGATTCGATTATATCGGCACCAGCAAATTTGCAGCTATCACTAAGTGTAATGATTATTTTATCAAATATTTTTTCTAAAGGGGACAAAAACGCTCTAAGGGAATTGGAGCTACCCTTTATATCTTGGAAGTCATCAATTAGTAATGTTTTTTCAGCTCCATACGTAGCGAATTCAGCTAATGATCTATTGTTGTATTGTGAAGTCACTGCATCAGTGAGTACTTTCTGTATGGTTTTACTGGATTTTTTAATTGTATTCCCATCTAAAAATAACACGAGCTTTTCTTTCTTTATCGTGTCTAAATAGTATTTCTTTAGAATCGTTGTCTTTCCACAAAACTCATCTCCAATTAGAATTATTCGGCTTTCATTATTATTAAGTAATTTTCTCGAAGATATTTTTCGTGTTTGTTCTTTCTCATCCGAGAGATCCCTAATGTTCGGATAAACAAAAACATCATCCAATGTTAATTTTTTGGCGGTTGGATGGATGTACTCAGCACCAAGGGTTTGCAAAAAACCATGAAATTGCTTACTAACTTCGAAATTGTTGGATACGAGTCCTTTTTTTGACTCAATAACATCACTTTTAAGGAAGTTTTGACCTTCATTATAAGTGCTGCCATCCCAAATATATGTACTTACCAGTATATCACTACCCTCGATTTCAAAAGTCATAAAACCATTTTCTAAAACGTGATAATCATCAATGGGCAGAGACTCTATCATTAATGTAGTAGAGGACTCGGTGTCTATTTTAAAAGAGTCACTAACATGTTCATGTCCGGTAAGAGCGATTGAGTAATTATTCCTTATTATATTTCTAATGGCTTTCCCATTGTTCGGCTCAAACCATGATAAGGGGTGGTGAAACATTATTATGCTATTGTAAGGCTCAGGACATTTTAGTACTTTACTCTCCGGGTAAGTTATATCGCCACCACGCTCATGTATTTTTGAGCACCAGGCAGTGTTTAACGTCAGAACTGAGAATTTTTCAGATGACAAATTTATTTCATAAAGCTTACTGAGATTGGTTTTTTCAACAGGTTCAAAACTACTAAATTCTTCTTCGAATTTATTGTAATCTTGCATCCCGGAGCTAACAAAAGAGATTGCTGCATCGTCTATTTTATCAATTGGGATTGACAGCATAGTATTCCGTGCAATTTCGGAATAATCTCCAAAGTTATGATCATGATTGCCAGGACACATTATAAGATAATATTTTTCTTTCATCACTTTGAACAACGATGAAATAGAGTCATATTCCTCTTTTTTACCACTGAATGCTATATCTCCAGAAATCAATATAATAACATATTCTTTTCTTTTTAATATTTTTTGAATATCTATGATTTCTATAAGTGATTTGATTTTTTTCTCGATATTTGCTTTGTTTTTTATAGAAAGATGTACATCACTGAAATTTACAAATAAAATATTATCCATAACCTCTCCAAGTATTGTAGCTTACATTTTTGATATATAGATGTTATGATGCATCAGATATACATGATATGCTTTATTTTAAAAAAATCCACTTGAACTTTTGTACTAATGAATTTAATGCAAATTATTCATTGTTGAAACTGAGTTAATCCATTTAGCTAAGCACGAGTGGTATTGTTATCTCGATTTGTAGTAGTTTTTAACTTTTTTTAAGCACAACTAAAGTACTGGTCTTTAGTTCGCAAAATAATTAAATCCCAGGCATCCCGATTTCTGACAAAAAAGTTAAAGGGATCGTTTACTTAGATAAAAGTACAGTCAGTTTTTTTCTGCACGATTTGAAATCTCGTTCGTCTGATCAGGTTCAATCCCCCCGACCAAATGCCTTGTACTCAGATCTCAGTACCGAACTTTTCACTAATCCTGTATTGGCTAAAAGATGAACGATCTAAAATCTCTTTTGAGTACTCCCTTGTGATACTCCTCTTTTGCGTCTCGTTTAGTATCATTTAGATGTTGAATGAATTTAAATGATACTGTATCATTCAATTAATTCAAATGATACAATCGGTAGTGAGGGCAGGAAAATGATTTTTGGTTATGCAAGAGTCTCAACGAAGGATCAGAATCTTGAGCGTCAGTTGGCAGTACTGGAACCTGTTTGCGATAAAATTATTACAGAAAAAGAATCAGGAAAGTCCACCAGCGAACGGCCTGAATTGTTGAACCTCCTTTCTCACCTCCGCGAAGGTGATACCCTCATTACCCATTCTATTGATCGCCTTGCACGTAATACCCGCGATTTGCTTGAGATGATTGATAACCTCGTGGCTCGAGGGATCACTGTTCAGTTCCTTGCAAACTCTATGAGTTTTGATAACTCCCCGCAATCCCGCCTGATCTTAACTATGATGGGAGCAGTTGCAGAATTTGAGCGAGGTATGATCGCATCACGACGCAACGAGGGGATAGCTCTTGCTAAAGAGGCGAAGAAGTACAAGGGTAAGCAAAAGAATAAGGAATTACACAATAAAATCATTGATATGCTTCAAGCCGGGAAGAACACACCAGACGAGATCGCAAAGCTGTGCGATTGTGGCAGGGCTACAGTGTTTCGCGTGAAGAAAGAAATGCTCTCCAGTACCAATGATGTTGAACACTGATATAGTGACAGTAGTATGTGTACAAATCATTTTTCTTGGAATCCTTTCGATACTTTGGCTCCAGTACGATAAAATTATTCGCGATGCTTACATTAAAATATACCGCTACACATCAAATACGGATATTTCCTTTAAAAATGTGATTTCCATAACGCAATATCTTTATTTTAACTTTTATAATTAAAAGTTTAATCATCTTGGATGTAATAATCCCCATAGTATGATGTTACTGATTAGTGACTTGTTTTTAGTGAGTTTTATCGGACACAGTAGTAAAGTATTCGAAACATAACTATCAAATAGGAAGTCGCATGTTTTTGTGGAAATGTATTAAGCCTCATTCTGTCCAGACAACAAGCTCTACCTATCAAGAGACCAGTGATGTTGACCCCTACCATCAAGAATATATTGACCAGAATAGAATCTACTTTAACAAACTATTAGGTTCCCGATTAAGTGGAAAATCAAGAGTAACGTTATCTGATATTACCATTCTTAAGGAAGCGTATGATAAAGCTCATTCGATAAGAAACTTTGAAATAGAACTCTTTTGGAAGAGGGCAAGTTATTGCTTCACTATAATTGCGGCGTTAATAACACTTTGCGGTGTACTTGCATCAACATATTTTAAACCAGATATAAGTGAACGTGATCACAATCTTCTGTTACTCATAGCTTTTATATCTTTCCTTGGTGTGGTTTTTACTATAATGTCACATTTAATGACGGTTAGTGGTGAGTATTGGAAAAGAAATTGGGAACTTCATATCTCAATGCTGGAACCACTTTTTTCAGGAAGAATATATTCTACACATCTGGTCTCATCCGAAAATAGAACATCCATTTCAAGAATGTTACTTCTTTTCTTCATGGCTATATATGTATGCTGGTTAGTTATTCTAGGTTTTGTGCTAAAAGAAAATGAAAACTTTATCATCCCATTGTTCATTATTTTGGTGGCATCCGTAGTATATATAGTGATTTTTACTTTCTCTAAAAATAAAACTCAAGATGTGTTTGTTACATCTTATTTTGTTCGTATAATACATAAAGACAATTTAAGTGGTTCTCTCAATAAATTCATAAATAAATTTCTCGTTATTTCCTTCTTCATCTCTACTTACGGTTTAATAATATTCTTAAGCATTATGTATTATAATTTTGGTAACAAGATTTTTAACGTCGATTTTTTACTTTCATTATTCTAAAAGAGATTATGATATGGAATTAAAGTATTGGAATCGTGGTTTGTTAGGGTTAACTGTAGCCATCTTATCTTTGGCCGGATTAGTATTGTTGAAGGTACTGTTTATAGGTGAAAGAGAAATAGAGTGGGGATCAATTAGTGATTGGGTTAGTGCTATATGCAATATAGGGCTTTTATGTGCTGCCACTTGGGCCGGGAATATAACAAATAATTGGTTAAAACAGAAGAAAAGAATGAATACCCTTGACTCAGCACATCAAATTGCAATTCAATTTGATAAGAAGTTGTGGTCTATAAATAATCGCCTTTATGCTGATGTATTGTTTCGAAAAAAGATAGTCAATGACATTGTTAATAAAATGTCAAATGTGGATATAAATGAAAAAATAATCTCTGAGATCGCCAGGATTACTACTTCTGACCTTACTGAGTTAAGTGAGATATATAATGACAGAACCCTCTTAGGGCGGTTTAATGTCACAGTAAATGATACCTTTAATAAGGTGATTACGGAAATATTATCATTGCGTAGTGATTATTTAAATTCACATTATGAATACTTATTATTACTTGCAAAAAATATAGATTTTATAGAGTGTGATGAGGTAAAGAAAGCTGAATCAAAAGTAATTAAACTACAGAAACAAATAGCCACTATTTTTGAAAAGAAATTGGGGTTGAGAAATATTGATAGTGATTATTCATTTGGTGAAGATTTATAATGCAGCATATCGGTGCTTACATAAGATCTAAGAATGTCTGGATTTTTAACATTTATTGCATAACTTGTGTTGATTTATGTGTTTTATATAAAACTATATTTTGACTGTAATAATAAAGTCCATTTTACATGGCTCTTTTTATTTAGTCCTTTTTAAGTCGTAAAATCGATTTAATGAATCAGTACACAATGGAAAAAGGTAGGTTCGCTTTGTGTATACTTATTTGAGATCGTTTGTGTGTTAGAAAACCATGCTCACAATACTCTCATAATTACTGTGTCTTTTTTAGGCATCTATGATGTAAACAGCATGGTAAATTTCTTATATTTGTCACATTAGTAATGTTGCTTGATAAAATACTTAATGATTTTTATGTCCAAAACGGGTTAACATTCTGACAGACTGATAAGGAGATCTTATTGTGAAAAATGGTAAAACAAAAAATATAAGACAATACAAGAGAATTATCAATGTCATTTTAAAATACATGGTGGCATTTTTTTTAGGTGGTTTTGTTTGGATGTTTATCGATGTAAATGTTACAAAAGGAATTGATGCATCATTTGTTTCAGCCGTGATGGATACGTTTGTTGTGATAATTGCATTTTCGGCTTTAATCAAAGCACAACAGTTTTGGTTGGATAAGACAAAGCAGGAAGGGCATCATATTGCGTTAAAATTATTAAATGATAGCTTACTTCAATCTACGCTTTCTCATAAGCTGGGAATTCCAATTTCAAAAATGGAAGCATTTTTTAGAGGGTATATAAATGTAATTCAAAATTTGGAAAAAACGCCTAATGATTTTCGGAAGCAAAAAGAATTAAGCTTTGTAACGGAACTTTCGAAACTTCATGATGATCTTAATGATATTTTATATCAAACGCTTTTTCCTTATAATCAAGAGATTCAGTTTAATATTTTTAGAATGAGAAATACGGGCATAAATTTTAGCGAGAATAGGTATGGGGCGTTATTGTCAGGGCACTTTGAAACTCATAAAGAATTAACAATTGGGTTGGAAAGCCTTATATATGAGCTCAGGCAGTTTCTCTCTCACTTCTATGGCGGTGAGTTCTTATCTTCTTATGAAAATAAAGATATTCTTTACCCAGAGAATAGCAGTGAATTTATGGTATATTTGATGTCATTATCACAAAATACAAAAGCATTAATGAAAAAGATAAATCTTCTCAGAGAGAATTTAAATGAAGTGACAAATAGCAAGCAAAACTTGATATCCTATTTTGATTTTAGTTGATGTTTTTTATAGAGGACACACTACCCCTTTAATTATTAATTAAGGTTGGCTTTTTTCAAATCATAAATTGATAAATTGTCACTAAAATATCTTATATTAGCAAAAATAAACAAAAGTATTTGTAGTACCCCAAGGTATATGTTTGGTTTTAGTGCCATTAAAATATAAATTACTATGTTTGAAGTAAGTCCAAAAACAATTCTTTTGGTAACATAGTATTCTAATCCATGATCTGCAACTTTTTTTAAACTGATACTATTTGCGGTTATTTGACTAATTAATTGGCCATAAATTATAAATGAAGCTATTGACCAATCAGACACCAAAAGTACGTCAATAAGACTCATAGAATAAAGCTTTATGAATATAAGAACGGCAAAAGGTAATAATATAAAGTACCACGCGGAAACAAGCCTTTTCAAAAAAATTGTTTTATCGGTATCACCTTTGGCTAAATTAGAAATGAAGCGGTTCATTTTTCATTTCCTTATTATATTCAATTATGTCAATCACCTCAGATATTTCTGCATGCATTACCTTGTTAAATTTGTTGTCTTTTTTATTCTTTATAACTAAATTCATTCTTGCAAGCATTATATCACTTGGCCCAATTGGCGGCACTAATCCTGATTGGTAACGTTCCAGCCAAATTTTATCCATCATTACAGCATCAAATCTTTGGTTCATATTTAAACTTTTACAATCCCAACGTGAATTTCCGTCATTAACTGGTTTGACTATGAATAACTTGTCTGTAATGCCATTTTTAATAATTTTATCGTCAATGTATAAATCATCCAAGTTTGCTGAGAATTTAAAATGAGTGTTTACTTTCACTGCATCTTCTTTTTTTAAAATTAAATCTACAGTTTCATCCTGCCTTAAGTTTAAATTGGCATCAGCCAAACGCTTTAATATTTTTGCTAAAGTTTTTTTCTCAATTTGAGGCTGAGCTATTGTAAATATCTCAGGAAAAGACTCTGTTAGGTTCTCATCAACTTTTTCGGCAATTTCATCTATTTGTTCTTCATTCTCAATATTTGAAATTCCCTTTAATACTTTGGTTGTTTCACTTGCCTCTTTCAAAAGTTTAGCAGTAACTAAATCGATAGCTTGATCATGTCTTTTTTTCAAAAAAGTGATTAATGAACCTTTTTCAACTGTATCAAGGACGAAATTGAATTCATTTTTACAGCCTACTGTTTGTGACAATAATTGTATGAGATCTTCATAGGCACTAATGTACATTGCCATTGCTTCAAATACTTTCTCTGGCCTATTCCTACCAATTTTGTAATCAATTCTAATTCCAAAGGTATCTGCCATTTCAAAACCCTTTTTCACTGAGTTAAGGCAATATACTTCATTTAAGGACACTCGCAAATTTATATCTATTATAGCTGTGTTTTTATACAGGTAAAGCATTTTTAACTATCGAATCGTACTACAGCATTTCGATGAGGATAAGTGCATCATACTATGGGGGGTAACCTGCTAAAACATATATAATTTCATTTGTGGGTGAAATGCTAAGCGATTGATTTTAAAGAGAACATGTTTGTTCAATTCTTTCGGAAGATACAGGTACTAATGTTCAGGTGATACTATAAATTAACTTCAATTATCACGATCAGTTTAATCATATTAAAAGACATTACTTAAGCTAAACAAAACCTACCAACTTGATCCCTTCTGTTCTCTGTCGTATGGTCCAATACTCTTAATCACCATCAAACCCGCACTAACACTGACATTCTGCTCCAGTAAAGTAGATTCAAAATGGCTGTTTAACATATTTTATCTAACCGTTCAGGTCAGATCCTCGGAAGGGAAATTGATAAATCCATGTGGTAATGCTTATTGAAAACCGGCTCGTAGAGGTGAGCCGGTAAGTTCAGGGGCTAGTATAGCGTAAGGGACTGTAAAGCCGCCAGAGGGTTAATTTTCAGCGGTAGCCGTTCGGCTCTTATTTCTTGCGTCTGGCGCGGCATCCCATATTTCATCGTAGGCGAAGCCGGTGAGTGACTTAATGACAGCGCGGGTCTCTTCGTCGCAGTCTTCACATTTACCGCCGAGCTTGCGGCGCGCCACCTCTTTGATCAGGATTTTGTGCGTCTTTTGCGTCAGCTTAAACCGGAACGTGGTGTAAAAGCTGACGGCCAGCAGGGCGGCGGTCGCAAATATCATCAGACCAATAATGGCGTGTAGTGCGCCGATGGGCTGCGAACCACCGCCTTTGACAAAACCGCTCTCTTCCAGCACCACGCCAATCAACATAATCGCCAGCGCAACGGTGCTTTTGCGGGTCAGCACCATCACCCCGGCAAAAATACCTTCCCGACGCTGGCGGGTGACTATCTCATCCACATCCGGAATAAAACTGTAGATATTCCACGGGATGTAATACAACCCGGCTTTTGCCAGGCCGAACAGGACAAATATTGCGGAAAAGAGCAGGGCCGGGAGATGGATATCGCCCAGGTAAAGGGTAAAAAGACAGGCAAGGACGAAGAAAATGCTGCCATAGGAGAGGCGCAGTGCCGCAGAAGGCGTCATGTTGAGCTTATTCATCAGCAGCATAAAGCCGAACGTACCGGGGACCGAAACAAACGCTGCGATACTTAACAGTCCGGAAACCGTGGCCGCATCCTGTTTTAATCCATAGATCACGTAATAAGTGAAAACGGAACCAAAGACATCCAGGGCGGTAAATGAACAAATATAGATAAGAATATGCTGGCGAAAAATACGCAGCTTAAAGGCGGAAAAAAGATCCACAACCAAATACTTCAGATGGTTAAATAATCCTGTACTACGCTGGGTGTCCGGTGTGAATTCATATTCTTCCCGCACATCTTTTGCTTCCCAGGTCGTCGCCCAGGTTGTGAATACGGCGACACAATAAATAATCGCAAATACGATCCCGGTCAGAGTATAGGTCAATGAATTATCTTTACCTGTATATTGCATAATAATGCCAGGTACGGAAACCGCTAAAAAGCCGCCCAGTTGTGAACACATCATGCGCACGCCAGAGAGGCGAGTACGTTCGCTGAAGCGGTTGGTCATCTCTGCCGACAGCGTCTCCCAGGGCACCAGCACCATCGCCGAGAGCAGTTCGATGGAAAGATAGGTTCCCAGGTAATACCAGTAACTCATGTCGGTAATCCACACCAGCGCGTAGAGAAACATGAGCGGAGCACTTATCAATAAAAAGAAACGACGGCGGCCAAATTTTTTGCCAGCCCAGGTATTGCCAAAGTTGTCGGTAATATAACCCATCACCGGACTTAATATTGCATCAATGATACGTGCAATTGCGAATATAGATCCGGCTTCCAGTACAGACAGTCCACAATAGGTGGTGTAAAAAAATAACAGCCAGGTGCCAATAACTGCGAATGCACCGCCACCAAATAAATCGGTTACGCCGTAGCCAATTGCTACGCCGTAACCTACTCTACGTTCAGTAGGTTTCGCCATATGATTATTCCTGTAGTATGACTTGATTGCCGGACGAGCCTTATCCGGCCTGAATTCACTTTCTGCGGATTTATTTCTCCAGGTTTATCCAGGTGCGTAATTGCGACGAACGATAAATGGCATCAACGATTTGCAATGACTTAGCCGCTTCGTGAATGCTGCATACGCTTCCGGTGGTGGGATGGTGTAGGGCGTAATAGAACTGACGGATCGCTTCACGATGGCCGATGCCCCAGTAGCTTTTGCCGCTGCCGTCAGGGGCTGCGTCGGTTGCCCGCTTTTGCCGCGTCTCCCCGTTGATATGCCACAACTCGCTCCCCTCAAGGAGCAACGTGCCTTTTTCGCCGTGTATTTCCAACTGGAGCGGTGAGTTGGTGGTGTGGCAGTTGCTGGCATAAAACAGTCCACGCGCGCCGTTGCGAAAGGCAAAGGTCGCCATGGCGCTGTCTTCACCGTCGATGGTACTGGCAAGCCAGGTGCTGTCGACCACCCCCTTGACCCGCGTCACGCCCTCGGCAAACCATTGCATCAGATCGAGCGTGTGGATAGCCTGGTTGATCAGCAGGCAGCCACCTTCGGTGTCCGCTTTTCCACGCCAGGGACTGGCGGTGTAATAACTGCCGTCACGCGACCAGGTTAGCACTGCTTTAATCGCGAGCATCTTGCCGATCGCGCCCTCCTGCAATTGCTGTTTAATGGCGAGACTGGTGGGATTGAGCCGGTTCTGATAACAGATCCCAAGCATGCCCCGCGCATGGGCGAGGGCCGTCTCGACTTCAGCCACGTCCAGCGCGCGCATCACGACCGGCTTTTCGCAAAACACATGTTTCCCTGCCGCCAGCGCGGCGATGATCATCGGTTTATGCAGATAGTGCGGGGTGCAAATATGCACAACGTCGATCGCGTCATCCCAGAGCATTTCGCGGTAGTCATGATAAAAATGGCAATCATAAAGCGCTGCCAGCTGTCGTCCTTTGTTGATGTCCGTTTCGGCAATCGCGCGCAGCCTGACGTTGGGCAACTGTTGTAGCGCCTCAGCGTGGACGGCATGGATAGCGCCACCGCCGATAATGGCGGCATTCACTGTGTTCATGGTGCCTCCCGTCATGCGCTCGCGTTTGCCCGCATCTGTGCCTTAACGCACAGCTCCGCCGCTTTAAAGGCATGTTCCTGCGTCATGGCGTTTTCAGTACGCCGGATACAGTCGAGGATAAGCTGGCCAAAGTACGGAAAGCCCACCTTGCCGGCTACGGGATAACGAAATTCCCCCTCTTTGTTGACCAGATAAACCACATCCTGCTCGCCGCGAGTGAGATCGACATATTTGCGGATTTCGATATAGCCCTCGGTGCCGAGCAGCGTCAGGCGGCCATCGCCCCAGGTCGAGAGGCCGCCTGGTGTGAACCAGTCGCAGCGAAAGTAGCCCGTTGCGCCGTTGTCGCCCGCCAGCATGGCGTCGCCAAAATCTTCAAACTGTGGATACTGCGGGTGATTCACGTTGCGTACCTGGCTTGCCACAATATGCGCGTCGCGGTTGCCGGTATAGAACAGAAACTGTTCTATCTGATGGCTGCCGATGTCGCAGAGAATGCCGCCGAAATAGCGACGCTCATAAAACCAGTCCGGGCGACCGCTGCCTTCACGGTGTGGGCCGGTGCCGAGAGTTTGGATAACCCGGCCAATCGCCCCCTGTTTGATCAGATCACCTACAAAGACAGCGCTTTCCACATGCAGACGTTCGCTGTAGTAGACGGCGTATTTACGTCCGGTTTTTGCCACCATCGCTTTGGCGTCTTCCAGTTGCTCCAGCGTAGTCAACGGCGCTTTGTCGGTGAAATAGTCTTTCCCTGCGGCCATCACCTTCAGCCCTAGCGGGCAGCGTTCGGAAGGGATCGCCGCGCCAGCGACCAGGTTTACCGTGGCGTCGTTAAGGATCGTTGCCAGCGAATCCGCGACCTGCGCCTGTGGGTACTGCTGTAAAAAGCTCGCCACTTTTGCCGGGTCCGGGTCGTATACCCATTTCAGCGTCGCACCCGCCTCAATCAAC
This sequence comes from Citrobacter amalonaticus Y19, assembly GCF_000981805.1. Classification (NCBI taxonomy): domain Bacteria; kingdom Pseudomonadati; phylum Pseudomonadota; class Gammaproteobacteria; order Enterobacterales; family Enterobacteriaceae; genus Citrobacter; species Citrobacter amalonaticus. The sequence continues at coordinate 5,200,881 of NZ_CP011132.1, forward strand.
CCGTTGCACATGCCATAGATATGGCCGTGATCGAGGGCCGCTGCGGCAATGATAAATTCGCCGGGCTTGACGACCGGCTGTGGTTTGCCGGTTGGGGCATAGTTCATTCCGTCATGCTTATTCATTCTTCCACTCCTGAATCTAAGTCTTTACCCAGCGGGATCGCGCCTACCTCGGCAAAATTGCTCACCGAGGCGGATTTCTCATAAAAATGTGGAGCCTTTTGGAGCAGGCCGCCCGTGCGATAAAACGCGTCGTCGCGTTGAACAGGCAGGGTCACCACCGAACGGACGATCGCCGATTTATAGATAGCGGTGATCAGTTCCAGCGAGCGTTTGCCCTGTTCGCCATCCACCAGCGGTTCGATCTCCTTTTCAATGGCGGTTAACACGTTGTCAATTTGCCCGGTATGCAGCGTCCATTTCAGGGCCGGGGTGGCGTGAAACCGCGTCGTCAGGCTGTCTTCTCGTGCAGAATCGTTTTCAGCCTGCGGGAAACCATTGTCTGCGGACTGGCTGGCGAACACTTTCCACGGCGCGGAAATGCGCGCCTTCTCGCCCTGAATCACAATTTTCTGGTCTTCACCGTGATGCACCACCGAAGCAGTCAGTTGGGTCAGCGCGCCATTGGGATAGCGGAAGATGGCGGCGCTGAGATCTTCCACTTCCGCATTGTCGTGGGCGACGTTGGCCATCATCGCCACCACTTCGCTGGGAAAGCCGAGCATCCACTGGATGGCGTCAATATGGTGCACTGCGTGGTTGAGCGTGCAGCCACCGCCTTCTTTCTCCCACGTACCGCGCCACCACAGGTCGTAGTAGCAGTGTCCGCGCCACCAGAAGGAATCCACCTGAGCGTGACAAATCTTGCCCGCAAGGCCGGAATCCACCGCCGTTTTCAAACGCCAGAAGGCGTCGGTAAAACGGTTTTGCGCGATGACCGACAGGGTTTTGCCGCTCGCCCGTTGTGCGGCAATCATCGCGTCGCACTCTTCCAGCGACGCCGCCATCGGTTTTTCGCAGAGGACATGTTTGCCGCGACTCAGGGCATTGATGGCGATTTCCGCATGGACGTAGGGCGGTGTGCAGACATCCACCAGGTCAACCGCCGTCCCAGCTTCCAGCATTGCCTGATGGCTGGCGTAAACTCGTGCGTCGTGCAGTCCGTAACGCGCTTTTTTCTCTTCGGCCTTTTCGGGAAAAATATCCACCAGGGCGACAATTCGACAGCGCTCAGGAAACGTCAGATAGCCCTGAATGTGCTGATGCGAGATATTCCCCGTTCCGACAATCGCGATGTTCAGCATAATCACTCCCCGCCGTTACCAGGTTCCGGAGGCGTCCAGCGTGCGGCTGGCAACCGTTTTTTCGACCGATGACGCAATATGTTCCTGCAACAGCTGGTAGTAGCGCTGCTCGTCAATGGGCAGCGTGACCCAGTCGTCCGTCCAGGTGGAGAGGTGCATCGCATTGGAAAGCGTCAGGCCGTGAATGCCCTCCTGACCGGGGGCGATGAGCGGTTCGCCATGCAGGATGGCGGCGGTGAAATTGCGGGTAATCACAACGTGTTCGCTACACTCCGGGGCGGTGGGGATGGAGACTTCCCAGCACTCCGGCTCGCCGAAGCCGTTTTGCCAGCGGGCGTTAAATTCCGTTTCGGATTCGCGTAACCGCCAGAAGCGCAGGCGGCCCTCTTCGACGACCACTTTGCCGCGATCGCCGACAATCTCCAGGCGGTTGGTGCCCGGCGCTTCGGCGGTCGTGGTGATGAAGACCCCCGTTGCTCCATTCGCGTACTCGGCATACGCCGTCACCTCGTTTTCGACTTCAATCTGCCGATGTTTACCGAACTTGCAGAAAGCGCGCATCCGCACGGGCATACCGACCAGCCACTGCCAGAGATCGAGCTGGTGCGGATCCTGGTTTAGCAACACGCCGCCCCCTTCACCCTTCCAGGTGGCGCGCCAGCCGCCGGAGTTGTAGTAACTCTGCGAGCGATACCAGTTGGTGATTATCCAGTTGGAGCGGCGCAGTTCGCCCAGTTCACCGCTGTCGATCAGGTCTTTCACCTTCTGATACAGCGGGTTAGGGCGCTGGTTGTACATCATGCTGAAGACCACGTCGCACTCGCGGGCGCAGGCGTTCATCTCCTTAACCTGAGCGGTGTAGACGCCGGCGGGTTTCTCACAGAGCGTGTGGATCCCCTGACGCATGGCCATGATGGACAGCCCTGGATGATCGTAGTGCGGCGTCGCGACAATGACGGCGTCGATCAGTCCGCTCTCCAGCATGTCGCGCGCGTCGCTGAACAGCGTCACGGAATCGCCCACCAACTGGCGGATGGCGGCATGCTTAGCGGCGTTGTTGTCGCACACGGCGGTCAGGCAGGCGTCATTCACGGTTCCCGCCAGCAGATAACGGGCATGGACGGTACCGATGTTGCCCACGCCAATAATGCCAAAACGTACTTTTTTCATGTCATGCCTTATTCAGGAACAAGGAGGGATAAGCGGAACATAAGAAACGCCTGGAAGGTCGACAACGGGATTTTGTGAGAGCGCTTGCAGGACGCAAAAGAAGTTAGCGAGCTAATTAAAAAGGTGTTTTAGAATCAACGAAGTATGTCTGCAAAAATTTGCAAAGATACATTGCGAGCGAGGTCACAGAATGCCGGGCAAGCTGAAAATGGATGAAATTGCCGCCTTAACGGGCTTCTCAGTGAGTACCGTTTCGCGGGTGCTAAGCGGGAAGTCCTACACCAGCGACAAGGCGCGTGAGGCAATAGTGAAATGTGCGCGACAACTGGGTGTCCTCGACTCACTCGCCAGCGGACGACTGTTGATTAACGGTATCGCCGTCTTTGCCCCGCAGCGCACGTTCACGGCGCAGGGTGACGCTTTCTACCTTGAAGTGACGCGCGGTATTGCTGAGGCAGTCGCTGCACACGATGTCTGGGTGAGCTATTGCGGGCTGGATGAGCAGCGTGCGGATATCAAAGCTTTTCTGGAAAAGGCTAACCATAAGAACATCAATGCCATCATTTTGATTGGCATTGATGATCCGACAATCCACAAGCTGGCACTGTCGCTGGAGAAGCCCTGTGTGTTGATCAACACGCAGGACAGGGAGGGACTGCTGGATTCGGTGTCGCCGGACCATCGGGCGATTGGCAACCGGGCGACGCAGTATCTGTTCGATCAAGGGCACCGGCGCATTCTCAACGTCACCAGTCTGCGGCGGGAGACGATGTACTGGCGGCTGGAAGGTATCAAGGAAGTCTATCGTCAGTACCAGATCCCATTTGATACCCATTGCGATCTGCTGGTGACGGAAGGGTTCAGTGCGGAGGAGTCGGAGCAGGCGATGGGCGAATGGCTGCGCGATACGCCGCGTCACGACTGGCCGGAAGTGATTTTCTGCGCTGGCGCGTCGATGTCCACCGGCATCCTGCGCGTATTGAACGCCCACGGGGTGCGCGTTCCGCAAGAGATGTCGCTGATGACCACGGGCGTACAGGAACTGGATGCCCGCATCGTGGCGACAGTGAGCAGCATGACCATTCCCTGCCGGGCGCTGGGCGTGGAGGCAGTGCATCTGCTGCAACACCGCCTGAACCGACCCGGTGCGCCGGTGTTTAATCTGTTGCTGAAAGGGATGCTTTCACAGAAAGGGACTGTTGCCAGCGCCACGCGGCATGCGGCCCGCGTGACGGTGGAACGCTAATCTTACGCGTCAGGGGGTAAACAGACGCCAATCCCGCCGATCCCGCAGTAGCCGTACGGATTTTTGTGCAGATACTGCTGGTGGTCGTCTTCAGCGTAATAAAACGGTGTCGCGTTGCTGATTTCGGTGGTGATGTGGCGCTCGTCGCCTGCCGCGTGCATGGCGGCCTGGAAGCGCTCAACGCTGGCGCGAGCGGCGCTGTCCTGCTCCGGTGTCAGCGGATAAATGGCCGAACGATACTGGGTGCCGTGGTCGTTACCCTGTTGCATGCCCTGTGCCGGATCGTGGTTTTCCCAGAAAACCTGTAGCAACTGTTCGTAGCTGATGACCGCCGGATCGTACACCACGCGCACCGCTTCGGCGTGGCCCGTTTCGCCGGAACAGACTTCCCGGTAGGTGGGATTCGGCGTGTAGCCGCCGGTGTACCCCGCTGCCGTGCTGTAAACGCCGGGCAACTGCCAGAACAACCGTTCTACGCCCCAGAAACAGCCCATCGCGAAAATCGCGATTTCCATCCCTTCGGGGACGTTCGTCATCGAATGTTCGTTGACGGCATGCAGCGTCGCCACGGGCATCGGGGTATTGCGCCCAGGTAATGCATCCGACGGTGAAATCAGGTGCTTTTTATCAAATAGACTCATGGTGCGGTTCTCCCGAAAATCAGTAATTGGGGTTAAGGTTGTAACAAGACGCGTATTTGCACACAATAACCGTTAGGAATGCGTCTACAGTAAACATAAGAAATATTTGGGTAGTCGTCTGTTTTTCAATCCCAGTTGTTGGGTTTTTGTTAAGCCGTGGATCGGCGTTATGATTTTTTCCAGGGGTGGAAATAAGGGATATTCAGGAGAAAAAGTGCCACATATTCGTCAGTTATGCTGGGTGAGCCTGTTGTGTTTAAGCAGTTCTGCCTTTGCCGCGAACGTCCGTCTACAGGTCGAAGGGCTATCGGGAGAACTGGAGAAAAACGTCCGGGCACAACTCTCAACCATCCAGGGTGATGAAGTCACGCCGGACCGACGTTTTCGTGCGCGCGTGGATGACGCCATCCGCGAAGGGTTAAAGGCACTCGGCTATTACGAACCAACCATTGATTTCGATCTGCGTCCGCCTCCGGCGAAAGGGCGTCAGGTGCTGGTGGCCAAAGTGACGCCCGGTGAACCGGTGCGCATTGGCGGAACAGAAGTCATTTTACGCGGCGGCGCGCGTACCGACAGAGATTATCTGGATCTGCTGAAAACGCGTCCGGCGATCGGTACGGTGCTCGATCATGGGGACTATGACAGCTTCAAAAAGTCATTAACCAGCGTGGCGCTACGTAAAGGGTATTTCGACAGCGAATTTAATAAGAGCCAGTTGGGTATTGCGCTCGATCGCCATCAGGCGTTCTGGGATATCGATTACAACAGCGGCGAACGTTATCGCTTTGGTCACGTCTCCTTTGAAGGCTCGCAGATCCGCGAGGAGTACCTGCAAAACCTGGTGCCGTTTAAAGAAGGGGATGCGTACGAGTCGAAAGATCTCGGCGAACTGAACCGCCGACTCTCGGCGACCGGCTGGTTTAACTCCGTGGTTGTCGCGCCCGAATTCGATAAAGCGCGGAAAACCAAAGTGTTGCCGCTGAAGGGGGTGGTGTCGCCGCGAACGGAAAACACCATTGAGACCGGGGGGGGCTATTCCACCGACGTGGGGCCGCGTGTGAAGACTACGTGGAAAAAGCCGTGGATGAACGCTTACGGCCACAGCCTGACGACCAGCGCCAGTATCTCGTCACCTGAACAGCAGCTGGATTTCAGCTATAAAATGCCGCTGCTGAAGAACCCGCTGGAGCAATACTATCTGGTGCAGGGCGGTTTTAAGCGTACCGATCTTAACGATACCGAACAGGACTCCACCACGCTTGCGGTTTCCCGCTACTGGGATCTTTCCAGCGGCTGGCAGCGCGCCATTAACCTGCGCTGGAGTCTCGACCACTTTACGCAGGGGGAGGTGACGAACACCACCATGCTGCTTTATCCCGGCGTGATGATCAGCCGTACCCGCTCGCGCGGCGGCCTGATGCCCACCTGGGGCGACTCCCAGCGTTACTCCATTGATTACTCCAACACCGCCTGGGGCTCTGACGTCGACTTCTCGGTCTTTCAGGCGCAAAACGTCTGGATCCGTTCCCTGTACGATCGCCATCGTTTCGTGATGCGCGGCAACCTAGGCTGGATTGAAACCGGCGATTTCGACAAAGTGCCGCCAGACCTGCGTTTCTTCGCCGGGGGCGACCGCAGTATTCGCGGCTATAAATACAAATCCATTTCGCCAGAATACAGCAATGGTGACCTGAAAGGGGCCTCGAAACTGGCGACCGGGTCGCTGGAGTACCAGTACAACGTCACCGGAAAATGGTGGGGGGCGATGTTTGTCGATAGCGGTGAAGCGGTCAGCGATATCCGTAAGAGTGATTTCAAAACCGGCGCCGGGGTGGGCGTACGCTGGCAGTCTCCGGTCGGGCCAATTAAGCTCGATTTTGCCGTTCCGGTCGGCGACAAAGATGAACACGGTTTACAGTTTTACATCGGTCTGGGGCCTGAATTATGAGTTTATGGAAGAAGATAAGCCTCGGCGTACTGATTTTTATCCTGCTGTTGCTGGGCACGGTGGCGTTTCTGGTTGGAACAACAACCGGCCTGCATCTGATCTTCAATGCGGCGAATCGCTGGGTGCCGGGGCTGGAAATCGGCCAGGTCACCGGCGGCTGGCGCGATTTGTCACTGAAAAATATCCGTTTTGACCAGCCCGGCGTGGCGGTTAATGCGGGTGAAGTGCATCTGGCCGTGGGACTGGATTGCCTGTGGAACAGCAGTTTGTGTGTGAACGATTTGTCGCTCAAAGACATCAATGTGGCAATCGACAGTAAAAAAATGCCGCCGTCCGCGCCGGTCGAAGAAGAAGAGAGCGGGCCGCTGAATCTCTCCACGCCGTATCCGGTCACGCTTTCCCGTGTGGCGCTGAATAACGTCAATATTAAAATTGATGACACAACCGTGTCGGTGATGGCGTTTACCTCCGGTCTGCACTGGCAGGAGAAGGACCTGACCCTGAAGCCCACGTCGTTACAGGGATTGCTGATAGCGCTGCCGAAAGTGGCGGAGGTCGCTCAGGAAGAAGTGGTCGAGCCGAAGATCCAGAACCCGCAGCCGGATGAAAAACCGCTCGGCGAAACGCTGAAAGATCTGTTCTCGAAGCCGGTTCTGCCGGAGATGACGGACGTGCACCTGCCGCTCAATCTCAATATTGAAACGTTCAAAGGCGAGCAACTGCGCATCACCGGTGATACTGACCTGACGGTGCATAACCTGCTGCTGAAGGTGAGTAGCATTGATGGCAACATGAAGCTCGATGCGTTGGACGTTGACTCTAACCAGGGCACGGTGAACGCCAGCGGGACGGCCCAGTTAACCGACAACTGGCCGGTAGACATCACCCTGAACAGCACGCTGAACATGGACCCGCTGAAAGGCGAGAAGGTGAAGCTGAAAGTGGGCGGGGCGCTACGTGAACAACTGGAAGTGGGCGTGAACCTCTCCGGGCCGGTGGCGTTGGATCTGCGTGCCCAGACGCGTCTGGCGGAAGCCGGGCTGCCGCTGAATCTGGAGGTGGTCAGTCAGCAGGTTTACTGGCCGTTTACCGGCGACAAGCAGTTCCAGGCCGACGATATCAAACTCAAGCTCACCGGCAAGATGACGGACTATACGTTGTCGATGCGTGCGGCGGTGAAAGGACAGGATATCCCGCCAGCGACCATCACGCTCGATGCGAAGGGCAACGAACAGCAGATTAATCTCGACAAGCTCAGCGTGGCTGCGCTGGAAGGGAAAACCGAACTGAAGGCGCTGGTGGACTGGCAGCAGGCGATCAGCTGGCGAGGCGAATTGACGCTGGACGGTATCAATACGGCGAAAGAGGTGCCCGACTGGCCGTCGAAGCTCAATGGGTTGATTAAAACCCGGGGCAGTCTGTACGGCGGAACCTGGCAGATGGACGTGCCAGAACTCAAGCTGACCGGTAACGTTAAGCAGAACAAGGTTAACGTTAATGGGTCGCTGAAAGGCAACAGCTATATGCAGTGGACCATTCCGGGGCTGCATCTGGAACTGGGGCCAAACAGCGCCGACGTGAAAGGCGAGCTGGGCGTGAAAGATCTCAATCTGGATGCGACCATCGACGCGCCGGGACTGGACAACGCATTGCCGGGACTCGGCGGTACGGCAAAAGGGCTGGTCAACGTCCGTGGTACGGTTGACGCTCCGCAACTGCTGGCGGATATCACTGCCCGTGGGCTGCGCTGGCAGGAACTGTCCGTTGCCCAGGTGCGCGTGGAAGGCGACATTAAATCGACCGACCAGATTGCCGGTAACCTCAACGTGCGGGTTGAACGCATTTCGCAGCCTGACATAAACATCAGCCTCGTGACGCTGAACGCCAAAGGGAGCGAGAAGCAACATGAACTGCAACTGCGCGTTCAGGGCGAGCCGGTCTCCGGTCAGCTTGATCTGACCGGGAGCTTTGATCGTAAAGAAGAACGCTGGAAAGGCTCGTTGAGCAATACGCGCTTCCAGACGCCGGTTGGGCCATTAACCCTGACCCGCGCCATCGCGCTCGACTACCGTAACCAGGAGCAGAAAATCAGCATCGGGCCACACTGCTGGACAAACCCGAATGCTGAACTGTGCGTGCCGCAAACTATTGATGCCGGTGCCGAAGGGCGGGCGGTGGTGAATCTCAACCGCTTTGACCTGGCGATGCTGAAACCGTTTATGCCGGAGGCGACTCAGGCCAGCGGCGTATTCACCGGCAAAGCGGACGTGTCGTGGGACACTACCAAAGAAGGGTTGCCGCAGGGCAACGTCACGCTCTCCGGGCGTAACGTGAAGGTGACGCAGACGGTCAACGACGCGCCGCTGCCGCTGGCGTTCGATACCCTGAACGTGACGGCCGACTTGCGCAACAATCGTGCGGAACTGGGCTGGTTGATTCGCCTGACCAATAACGGTCAGCTTGATGGCCAGGTGCAGGTAACCGATCCGCAGGGGCGTCGCAATCTGGGCGGCAACGTCAATATTCGCAACGTCAATCTTGCGATGGTAAACCCGATCTTCGCGCGTGGTGAGAAGGCCGCAGGTATGCTGAGCGCCAATCTGCGTCTGGGCGGTGATGTGCAGAGCCCGCAGATGTTTGGGCAATTGCAACTGAGCGGGTTGGATATCGACGGCAACTTTATGCCGTTTGATATGCAGCCGAGCCAACTGGCGATGAACTTCAACGGTACGCGATCGACGCTTGCCGGAGTGATACGAACCCAGCAGGGGCAGATCAACCTGAGCGGCGACGCCGACTGGAGCCAGATCGATAACTGGCGCGCGCGCGTGGCGGCGAAAGGTAGCCGGGTACGCATCACCGTGCCGCCGATGGTGCGCCTCGATGTGTCTCCGGATGTGGTATTCGAGGCGACGCCGAATCTGTTTACGCTGGACGGACGGGTGGACGTGCCGTGGGCGCGTATTGTGGTACACGACCTGCCAGAGAGCGCCGTGGGCGTTTCGAGCGACGAAGTGATGCTCAATAATGACCTGCAGCCTGAGAAGCCGCAGAGTGCCGGGATCCCTATCAACAGCAATCTGATTGTCCACGTCGGTAACAACGTGCGGATGGATGCGTTTGGTCTGAAAGCCCGTCTGACGGGCGATCTGAATGTGGTGCAGGATAAGCAAGGGCTGGGACTTAACGGACAGATCAACATTCCGGACGGTCGCTTCCACGCCTACGGTCAGGATCTGATTGTGCGTAAAGGCGAACTGTTGTTCTCGGGGCCGCCGGACCAACCGTTGCTGAATATTGAGGCTATTCGTAACCCGGAGGCGACAGAGGATGAGGTGATCGCCGGCGTTCGCGTCACCGGAACGGCTGATGAACCGAAGGCTGAGATCTTCTCTGACCCGGCGATGTCGCAGCAGGAAGCGCTCTCTTATCTGCTGCGCGGCCAGGGGTTGAGCAGCGATCAGAGCGACAGTGCGGCAATGACCTCAATGCTTATTGGCCTGGGGGTTGCACAAAGTGGTCAGGTTGTGGGTAAAATCGGGGAGACATTTGGCGTAAGCAATCTGGCACTGGACACGCAGGGGGTGGGCGACTCCTCCCAGGTCGTGGTCAGCGGATACGTACTGCCTGGTCTGCAGGTGAAATATGGTGTGGGTATATTTGACTCGCTGGCGACACTCACGTTACGTTATCGCCTGATGCCTAAGCTATATCTGGAAGCTGTGTCTGGCGTAGATCAGGCACTGGATTTGCTCTATCAGTTTGAGTTTTAGCAATGCGAATATTTGTCTACGGCAGTTTACGAACCAAACAAGGCAACAGCCACTGGATGACCAACGCCCAGTTGCTGGGAAATTACAGTATCGATAACTACCAGTTGTACAGTCTGGGCCACTATCCAGGCGCAGTTCCGGGAGACGGAACGGTACACGGTGAGGTTTATCGTATTGATAATGCGACTCTGGCCGAGCTGGATGCTTTGCGCACCCGCGGCGGTGAATACGCACGCCAGTTGATCCAGACGCCGTACGGCAGTGCATGGATGTACGTGTACCAGCGCCCGGTGGACGGATTAACGCTGATCGACAGCGGTAACTGGTTAGACCGAGACCAGTACTGATACCCCACGCCACCTTCGGGTGGCGTTGTTTTTTGCGAGGTCGCTCGCATTCCCGATTGCCAGCCTTTCGGTGTTCTTTCCCGCCCTTTTGCCAAAACGCAGGCATAAAAAAACCCTTACTGACCGGAACCCGGCGTTCAGGGTTTTCAGCGTTCAGCGAACTTATTTCTTCGCGGCGCGCTCGAAGGAGGCAATGATTTCAGCTTTAGCGGCTTCTGCGTTGTCCCAACCGTCCACTTTCACCCACTTGCCTTTTTCGAGATCTTTGTAGTGCTCGAAGAAGTGCGTGATCTGTGCTTTCAGCAGTTCCGGCAGGTCGTTCACATCGTTAATGTGATCGTACTCTTTGCTCAGTTTGGTGTGCGGCACGGCAACCAGTTTCGCATCTTCACCGGATTCGTCGGTCATTTTCAGTACGCCAACCGGACGGCAGCGGATCACGGAGCCCGGTTCCAGCGGATACGGGGTCGGGACCAGAACGTCAACCGGGTCACCGTCCAGAGACAGGGTGTGGTTGATGTAACCGTAGTTGCACGGATAGAACATCGCAGTGGACATGAAGCGGTCAACGAACAGTGCGCCGCTCTCTTTGTCGACTTCGTATTTGATCGGATCTGCGTTAGCCGGGATCTCGATAACAACGTAGATATCTTCCGGCAGGTCTTTACCGGCCGGGACGTTGAGTAAGCTCATGTCTGTTTCCTTTAACTGTGTCGTAAACAAGTGGCGAGTATTATAGCGATCTCGCGCCGAATGTCTTCGCCTGATTTTGTTTTCACTCGCCTCGTACCGGTCTTTTCAGACCACTCGCATGACAGGAATATCCATAACCACAGCCGCATTTTTCATAGGTAAATGGAAGCGATTACAAACTTGTGATTAACGTTCTATTTACTTTTTTGAAGTGTGATGTAACGCAATCCGTTACATGCTCGATTGTCTATAGTTTTTTCGCGACTGTTTCTTAACCAACAATAACCTACCCTACGAGGACACAGTTATGTGGAAGCGCTTACTTATCGTCACAGCAGTTTCGGCAGCCATGTCGTCTATGGCCATGGCCGCCCCATTAACCGTAGGATTTTCGCAGGTCGGCTCTGAGTCCGGCTGGCGCGCCGCAGAGACCAACGTGGCGAAAAGCGAGGCCGAGAAGCGCGGCATTACGCTGAAAATCGCTGACGGTCAGCAAAAGCAGGAAAACCAGATTAAAGCCGTGCGTTCATTTGTCGCTCAGGGCGTTGATGCCATCTTCATTGCGCCGGTGGTCGCGACAGGATGGGAGCCAGTGCTGAAGGAAGCGAAAGATGCCGAGATCCCGGTCTTCCTGCTTGACCGTTCCATCGATGTAAAAGACAAATCTCTCTATATGACCACCGTTACCGCCAACAACGTGCTGGAAGGCCAACTGATCGGTGACTGGCTGATCAAAGAGGTGAATGGCAAGCCGTGTAATGTGGTTGAGTTGCAGGGCACCGTCGGCGCCAGCGTGGCCATTGACCGTAAGAAAGGGTTTGCTGAGGCCATCGCCAAAGCGCCAAACATCAAAATCATCCGTTCCCAGTCCGGTGACTTCACCCGCAGTAAAGGTAAAGAGGTCATGGAAAGCTTTATCAAAGCGGAGAACAACGGCAAGAACATCTGCATGGTTTATGCCCATAACGATGACATGGTGATCGGGGCTATCCAGGCTATCAAAGAAGCGGGGCTGAAACCGGGCAAAGATATTCTGACCGGTTCTATCGACGGCGTACCGGACATCTATAAAGCGATGATTGACGGTGAAGCGAACGCCAGCGTTGAACTGACGCCGAACATGGCAGGCCCAGCCTTCGACGCACTCGAGAAATTCAAGAAAGATGGCACGATGCCTGAGAAGGTCACTATCACCAAATCGACGCTGTACCTGCCGGATACCGCGAAAGAAGAGTTAGAGAAGAAGAAAAACATGGGTTACTAAGTCCGGGCTAGCACGGGCGGCGTACCTTATACCGTAGGCCTGATAAGCGAAGCGCCATCAGGCAATGTTCTGCCGGATGGCGGCGTAACCGCCTTATCCGGCCTACGGATCTACGGGGCCACACTCTTGTCGCGGAGGGCAATTATGATCGCGGAACAACACCAGGAGATCCTCCGTACAGAGGGATTAAGTAAATTCTTTCCTGGCGTCAAGGCGCTGGATAATGTCGATTTCAGCCTGCGTCGCGGGGAAATCATGGCGCTGCTCGGCGAGAACGGCGCCGGAAAATCCACGCTCATCAAAGCACTGACCGGCGTCTATCACGCCGATCGCGGTACCATCTGGCTGGAAGGCAGTGCCATCTCCCCCAGAAATACTGCTCATGCTCAACAACTGGGCATTGGCACGGTGTACCAGGAAGTGAACCTGCTGCCAAATATGTCGGTGGCGGATAATCTGTTTATTGGTCGTGAGCCGCGTCGTTTTGGCCTGCTGCGGCGCAAAGAGATGGAAAAGCGCGCCACGGAACTGATGGCGTCTTACGGTTTTTCCCTCGATGTGCGCGAACCGCTGAACCGCTATTCGGTGGCGATGCAGCAGATCGTGGCGATCTGCCGGGCGATCGATCTTTCCGCCAAAGTCCTGATCCTCGATGAACCCACCGCCAGCCTCGATACACAAGAGGTTGAGATGCTGTTCGGCCTGATGCGTCATCTGCGCGATCGCGGCGTGAGTCTGATCTTCGTTACCCATTTTCTCGATCAGGTCTACCAGGTCAGCGATCGGATCACCGTCCTGCGTAACGGTGGTTTTGTCGGCTGCCGTGAAACCCGTGAGCTGCCGCAGATAGAACTGGTCAAAATGATGCTGGGACGCGAGCTGGACACCCATGCGCTACAGCGCGCGGGACGCACCTTGCTGAGCGACAAACCGGTTGCCGCGTTCAAAAATTTCGGCAAGAAGGGGATTATCTCCCCGTTCGATCTCGACGTCCGTCCCGGTGAGATAGTCGGTCTGGCTGGACTGCTCGGTTCCGGACGTACCGAAACGGCTGAGGTGATCTTCGGCATCAAACCGGCGGACAGCGGCAGCGCGCAGATCAAAGGCAAAACGCAGACGCTGCGATCTCCTCATCAGGCGTCATGTCTGGGGATCGGTTTTTGCCCGGAGGACAGGAAAACGGACGGTATTATTGCCGCTGCCTCGGTGCGGGAAAACATTATCCTGGCGCTACAGGCCCAGCGGGGCTGGCTACGGCCGATTGCGCGCAAAGAACAAAACGACATTGCCGAGCGGTTTATCCGCCAGCTTGGCATTCGCACCCCCAGCGCAGAACAGCCGATCGAGTTTCTCTCCGGCGGCAACCAGCAAAAAGTGCTGCTGTCGCGCTGGCTGCTGACCAAACCGCAGTTTCTGATCCTCGATGAGCCGACGCGCGGGATTGACGTAGGGGCGCATGCCGAGATCATCCGCCTGATCGAAACCCTGTGCGCTGATGGTCTGGCGCTACTGGTGATCTCCTCGGAACTGGAGGAACTGGTGGGCTATGCGGATCGGGTGATCATCATGCGTGACCGCAAACAGGTGGCGGAGATCCCGCTGGCTGAACTGTCCGTTCCGGCGATCATGAACGCCATCGCGGCGTAAGGAGACTTTTGTGATGCCCCAATCTCTCCCGCAGACCACACCGCCGAAGCGACGCTTTCGCTGGCCGACCGGCATGCCGCAACTGATTGCGCTGCTGCTGGTGCTGCTGGTGGACAGTCTGGTCGCCCCTCATTTTTATCAGATTGTGTTGCAGGATGGGCGTCTGTTCGGCAGTCCCATCGATATCCTGAATCGTGCCGCCCCCGTCGCCTTGCTGGCAATAGGGATGACGCTGGTGATTGCCACGGGCGGCATTGACCTTTCCGTTGGCGCGGTGATGGCGATTGCCGGAGCCACGACCGCCGCGATGACCGTCGCGGGGCATAGTTTGCCGGTGGTGCTGCTCGCCGCACTGGGGACTGGCGTGCTGGCTGGCCTGTGGAACGGCGTCCTGGTCGCTATCCTCAAAATCCAGCCGTTTGTCGCCACGCTGATCCTGATGGTGGCTGGTCGCGGCGTGGCGCAACTGATCACCTCCGGACAGATTGTCACCTTCGATTCGCCCATGCTCTCCTGGTTCGGTAGCGGTTCGCTGCTGCTGTTTCCCACGCCGGTCATTATCGCGCTGATCACGCTGGTGCTGTTCTGGCTGCTGACCCGGCGAACGGCGCTCGGGATGTTTATTGAAGCGGTGGGGATTAACATCCGGGCGGCGAAAAATGCCGGGGTGAACACGCGGGTGATCGTCATGCTCACCTACGTGCTGAGCGGACTGTGCGCGGCGATTGCCGGGATTATCGTCACGGCGGATATTCGCGGTGCCGATGCCAACAACGCCGGATTGTGGCTGGAGCTGGACGCCATTCTGGCGGTGGTGATCGGCGGCGGTTCCCTGATGGGCGGGCGTTTTAATTTGCTGCTGTCGGTCGTGGGCGCGCTGATCATCCAGGGGATGAACACCGGGATCCTGTTGTCCGGATTCCCGCCGGAGATGAACCAGGTGGTCAAAGCCATCGTGGTGCTGTGCGTACTGATCGTGCAGTCACAGCGCTTTATCAGTCTGCTAAAAGGAGTGCGTGGTCGTGATAAAACGTAATTTACCGTTAATGATCACCCTCGGGGTTTTCGTGCTGGGCTATCTCTACTGCCTGACCCAGTTTCCCGGCTTTGCCTCCACGCGGGTTATCTGCAACATCCTGACCGATAACGCCTTTCTGGGGATCATCGCCGTGGGGATGACCTTCGTGATCCTCTCCGGCGGGATCGATCTCTCCGTTGGATCGGTTATCGCCTTCACCGGCGTATTCCTGGCGAAGGCCATCGGCTATTGGGGGATCTCGCCGCTGCTGGCGTTTCCGCTGGTACTGGCGATGGGCTGTGCGTTTGGCGCGTTCATGGGGTTATTGATTGATGCGCTAAAGATCCCGGCCTTTATCATCACGCTTGCCGGTATGTTCTTCCTGCGCGGGGTCAGTTACCTGGTGTCGGAAGAGTCGATCCCGATTAACCATCCCATTTACGACACGCTTTCCAGTCTGGCGTGGAAAATCCCCGGCGGCGGTCGCCTGAGCGCGATGGGGCTGCTGATGCTGGCGGTGGTCGTGATAGGTATTTTCCTTGCGCACCGCACCCGGTTTGGCAATCAGGTGTATGCCATTGGCGGGAATGCGATATCGGCGAACCTGATGGGGATTTCCACCCGCAGCACGACGATTCGCATCTATATGCTGTCGACCGGGCTGGCGACGCTGGCCGGGATTGTCTTTTCAATCTACACCCAGGCCGGCTACGCGCTGGCGGGGGTCGGCGTGGAGCTGGACGCCATCGCGTCGGTGGTGATCGGCGGCACGTTGCTGAGTGGTGGGGTGGGTACGGTTCTTGGAACGCTGTTTGGCGTGGCGATTCAGGGACTGATCCAGACCTACATTAACTTCGATGGCACGCTCAGTTCATGGTGGACGAAAATTGCCATTGGCGTTTTGTTATTTATTTTCATTGCGTTGCAGCGTGGCCTGACGGTGCTCTGGGAAAATCGACAGAGTTCGCCGGTGACGCGGGTCGCCCCGACGGCGACGCCGAAGTGAGACGCAGATTTTACTTAAACACCTAAACTTTTTCCGGTTGTTGTCGATAGTTTCTGTATATCTTACAACCGGAAAATAACGATGCCAAAATCCCTCTCCCTACGAAATACCCTGTTGGTTTTATTGTCGCTTATTACCCTGTTACTACTGCTAACAGGCGGCATGGGGATTTACGCCTCAACGCGTATCATTACCTCATGGATCTATTACGGGGTGATGACCGCGACGACGCTGACGGCCATCGCCCTGTTGGCGGTGGTCTGGCTGTTACTGCGCAATAAGCTCCTGAAACCGCTCGATAATGTGGTTGAACAACTCGAACGCCTGGCGACAGGGGATTTGTCGGCGGCGGAAAGCCGCTATGCCAGTGCCGAGTTTAATCGCCTGCAGGCCGCGCTCGAAGGGATGCGCGTGGCGCTGAGCGAGTCCGTCAAACGCGTACGCGATGCCAGTTCGCAGATCGATACCGGCAGTCGTGAACTGACGGCGGGCAACATTCATCTGGCGACACGCACCGAATCGACCGCGACCTCGCTGGAACAAACCGCCGCCAGCATGGAAGAGCTCACCGCGACGGTGAAACAGAATGCGGAAAACGCCGATCAGGCGCATCAACTGGCGAAATCGGTCTCTGATACCGCCGATCGCGGCAGTGAAATGGTGTGCTATGTCATTGAAAAAATGCGCGACATCTCCGGCAGTTCTAACCGTATTGCCGATATTCTTGGCGTGATCGACGGGATTGCGTTCCAGACTAATATTCTGGCGCTGAACGCCTCGGTGGAAGCGGCGCGCGCGGGAGAGCAGGGACGCGGTTTTGCCGTGGTGGCAGGCGAAGTGCGCAATCTGGCCAGCCGCAGCGCAGAGGCCGCGAAAGAGATCCGCACGCTCATCGGCGATTCGCAGTCGCAGGTCGGTGAGGGCAGCGATCTGGCGATGCAGGCGGGTGAAACAATGGATGAGATTGCCAGCGAAGTGATGCGGATGACCAAACTGATGCGGGAAATTGCCAGCGCGTCGCAGGAGCAGAGTCGCGGTATCGAACAGGTGAATATTGCGGTGAGCCAGATGGATGAAACGGCGCAGCAGAATGCGGCCCTGGTGCAACAATCCTCGGCGGCAACGCGATCGCTTGAAGAGCAGTCGCACGCGCTTATTGAAGCGATGGCGTCGTTTAAATTGCAGACCGCCTGATGTGAAATGCCGGATGACGACGTTGACACGTCTTATCCGGCCTACGCAGCTATTGTAGGCCGGATAAGCGCTAGCGCCATCCGAAGAGCAGTCGCACGCGCTTATTGAAGCGATGGTGTCGTTTAAATTGCAGACCGCCTGATGTGAAATGCCGGATGACGACGTTGACACGTCTTATCCGGCCTATGCAGCTATTGTAGGCCGGATAAGCGCTAGCGCCATCCGGCAAGGGTTTTACGCGTCCGGGAACTCCCGGATAAAGCGTTCCACATCTTCAACCATATGGTTGTTGCCAACGAAGAACGAACGGCGCTGGTGCAGGCTTTCCGGGGTAATATCCAGAATACGCTCTTTTCCGTCGCTCGCTTTACCGCCGGCTTGCTCTGCGAGGAATGCCATCGGGTTGCACTCATACAGCAGACGCAGTTTTCCTTCCGGGTGGCTGGCGGTGCTTGGGTAGAGATAAATCCCGCCTTTCAGCAGGTTACGGTGGAAGTCAGCAACCAGTGAGCCGATGTAGCGCGAGGTGTACGGGCGCTGTGTGGATTTATCCTCTTCCTGGCAGAATTTGATGTACTTCTTCACACCGTTCGGGAATTTAATGTAGTTGCCTTCGTTGATGGAGTAGGTGTTGCCTTTCTCCGGGAAGCGCATACGCTCCTGACACAGGCAGAACACGCCCAGCGACGGATCGTAGGTAAAAGCGTGAACACCGCAGCCGGTAGTGTAAACCAGCATGGTGGAGGAGCCGTAAACCACGTAACCCGCAGCAACCTGTTTGTTGCCCGGTTGCAGGAAATCTTCTTCTGTGACCGGTGTGCCGACAGGCGTCACGCGGCGGTAGATAGAGAAAATGGTCCCCACAGAGACGTTAACATCGATGTTGGACGATCCATCCAGCGGATCCATCAGCACCACGTATTTCGCGTGTTCACAGCCTTCGAAAACGACGATTTCATCTTCTTCTTCAGAGGCAATACCCGCGACGATATCACGCGCCTTGAGTGCAGCTTTCAGTTTTTCGTTCGCGAACAGGTCGAGTTTCTGCTGAACCTCGCCCTGTACGTTCTCAGCACCGCTGGCACCCAGGATATCGACCAGACCGGCCTTGTTGATATCGCGGTGGATGATCTTGGCGCCCAGCTTTATTGCCGACAACAACGCAGTGAGCTCACCTGTAGCATGAGAGAACTCGTGCTGCTTCTCGACAATAAATTCACCTAACGTTTTCATAACACTTTCCCTGCAATTAATATGGAGTAAAGCGACCGTAACAATCTTAACAAATATTTCAGTGGCTGCGCTCAGGTGAATCGCGCCAGCAAACTACGGATTATCCTGAAATGCGTTTCTCACTTGCCTGACATATGCGTAAAATGCCCCCTGGGTTAATTTAGGATAGTGACGTATGCGCATTCATATTTTGGGAATTTGTGGCACGTTCATGGGCGGTCTGGCGATGCTGGCGCGCTCGCTCGGTCATGAAGTAACGGGTTCGGACGCCAATGTGTATCCGCCGATGAGCACCTTACTTGAGAACCAGGGCATCTCCCTGATTCAGGGTTATGACCCCAGTCAGCTTGTTCCGCAACCGGACCTGGTGATCATTGGCAATGCCATGACCCGTGGAAATCCGTGCGTTGAGGCGGTGCTGGAAAAAAACATTCCGTTCATGTCCGGTCCGCAGTGGCTGCATGACTTTGTGTTGCGCGATCGTTGGGTGCTGGCCGTCGCGGGAACGCACGGTAAAACCACCACCGCGGGCATGGCGACCTGGATTCTGGACGTCTGCGGTTATAAGCCAGGTTTTGTGATTGGCGGTGTGCCGGGGAATTTTGACGTTTCTGCGCGTCTGGGCGAAAGCGACTTCTTCGTGATTGAAGCGGATGAGTACGACTGCGCCTTCTTCGATAAACGCTCTAAATTCGTACATTACTGCCCGCGCACGCTGATCCTCAACAACCTTGAGTTTGATCATGCGGATATCTTTGACGATCTGAAAGCGATCCAGAAGCAGTTCCACCACCTGGTCCGTATCGTGCCGGGTCAGGGACGGATCATCTACCCGGAACACGACATCAATCTGAAACAGACGATGGCGATGGGATGCTGGAGCGAACAGGAACTGGTGGGCGATCAGGGCCACTGGCAGGCGAAAAAGCTGAACGTCGATGCCTCGGAATGGGAAGTGTGGCTGGACGGTGAGAAGGTCGGTGAAGTGAAGTGGTCGCTGGTTGGCGAACACAACATGCACAACGGTCTGATGGCCATTGCCGCGGCCCGTCACGTTGGCGTGCAGCCGGGCGATGCGGCCAATGCGCTGGGATCGTTCATCAACGCCCGTCGTCGTCTTGAACTGCGCGGCGAAGCGAACGGCGTCACGGTCTATGATGATTTCGCACATCACCCGACGGCGATTCTGGCAACGCTTGCGGCGCTGCGCGGCAAAGTAGGCGGCACGGCACGCATTATCGCCGTACTGGAGCCGCGTTCTAACACCATGAAGATGGGGCTGTCCAAAGACGATCTTGCACCGTCATTAGGTCGTGCGGATGAAGTGTATCTGCTACAGCCGCCGCATATTCCGTGGCAGGTAGCGGAAGTGGCGGAAGCCTGCGTCCAGCCAGCTCACTGGAGTGGTGATGTGGATACGCTGGCAGAGATGATCGTGAAAACGGCGCAACCTGGCGATCACATTCTGGTGATGAGTAACGGCGGGTTTGGTGGTATTCACCAAAAACTGCTGGATGGTCTGGCGAAAAAAGCCGAAGCGCAGGCCGAAGAGTAAGAAAAATGCCCGGTGGCGCTGACGCTTACCGGGCCTACGAGCTTGTAGGCCGGATAAGACGTTCGCGTCGCTATCCGGCATGCACGCCGGGTTAAATTACGCGTCGTTTTCTGCCAGTTCGCGCAGATACTGGAAGATCTGACGCGCGGATTTCGGCGGTTTATTCCCTTCTTTCTCTTTCTTCGCATTGCGGATCAGCGAGCGAAGCTGCTGGCGGTCGGCATTTGGCCACAGGTTCAGCACTTCCTCTACCGCGTCATCCCCTTCGTCAATCAGACGATCGCGCAGATGCTCAAGCTTGTGAAACAGCACCACCTGCTGGTTGTGGCGGTTTTTCAGCTTGTCCAGCGCCTGGCGAATAGGATCAACCTCACGTTGGCGCAGCATTTTACCAATCAACTGCAACTGGCGGCGGCGACCTTCCATTTTGATCCGCTGGGCCAGCTCAATGGCGGCGCGCAGGTCCGCATCAAGCGGGATTTTATCCAGCGCGTTTTTCCCCAGATCCACCAGTTCCGCGCCCAGGCGTTTGAGCTCCTCGGCGTCGCGTTTAATTTCACTTTTACTGACCCAGATAATTTCATCGTCTTCGTCTTCGATGTCATCACCGGGAACGTCGTCGAGCCAGTCTTCGGGCTGCTTAGTCATGTCAGGCTCCTTAAAAAAAGAGGCTAATGTTACCAGTTAAGATGCGCACTGAAAAACGGTTCTCTGTTAGACTTCAGAGAAACTCTCTACATTATGGCATTTGCGATGAAAGTAATCTCACAAGTTGAAGCGCAGCGTAAGATTCTGGAAGAAGCGGTCTCGACGGCGCTGGAGTTAGCCTCAGGCAAATCGGACGGGGCGGAAGTCGCCGTAAGCAAAACGACCGGCATCAGTGTCAGCACCCGTTATGGTGAAGTGGAGAATGTCGAATTCAATAGCGATGGCGCGCTGGGGATTACCGTCTACCATCAAAACCGTAAAGGCAGTGCTTCATCGACTGATTTAAGTCCGCAGGCGATTGCCCGCACCGTTCAGGCGGCGCTGGATATCGCGCGCTACACCTCGCCGGACCCGTGTGCTGGCGTGGCCGATAAAGAATTGCTGGCCTTTGACGCGCCGGATCTGGACCTGTTTCACCCGGCTGAGGTTTCTCCGGATGAAGCCATCGAACTGGCAGCGCGTGCCGAGCAAGCTTCTTTGCAGGCCGATAAACGTATCACCAATACGGAAGGTGGCAGCTTTAACAGCCACTATGGCATTAAAGTGTTCGGCAACAGCCACGGCATGTTGCAGGGCTATTGTTCCACCCGTCATTCGCTTTCCAGCTGCGTGATTGCCGAAGAAAACGGCGATATGGAGCGCGATTACGCCTACACGATTGGCCGTGCGATGGGCGATCTGCAAACGCCGGAATGGGTTGGCGCAGACTGTGCTCGCCGCACGTTATCCCGCCTGTCGCCGCGTAAACTCTCGACGATGAAAGCACCGGTCATTTTTGCCAACGAAGTGGCGACCGGGCTGTTTGGTCACCTGGTCGGCGCGATTGCAGGGGGCTCGGTGTATCGCAAATCCACTTTCCTGCTGGATTCGCTGGGAAAACAAATTCTGCCCGAATGGTTAACCATTGAGGAGCATCCGCATCTGCTAAAAGGACTGGCCTCCTCACCGTTCGACAGCGAAGGCGTGCGTACGGAACGTCGCGATATCGTGAAAGACGGTGTGCTGACCCAGTGGCTGCTAACCAACTATTCCGCACGTAAGCTGGGGCTGAAAAGCACCGGTCATGCAGGCGGCATTCATAACTGGCGCATTGCCGGACAGGGGCTGAGCTTTGAGCAGATGCTTAAAGAGATGGGCACTGGACTGGTGGTCACCGAACTGATGGGCCAGGGCGTGAGCGGCATTACCGGGGATTACTCCCGTGGCGCGGCGGGTTTCTGGGTCGAAAACGGGGAAATTCAATACCCTGTAAGCGAAATTACCATCGCCGGAAATTTAAAAGAGATGTGGCGCAATATTGTCACCGTCGGTAACGATATTGAAACACGTAGCAATATACAGTGTGGTTCAGTTCTGTTGCCGGAGATGAAAATCGCCGGACAATAATCCCTAATGGCGCGACCTGCCGCGCTAAAACAATAAAAAAGAGGAAGTGAGCAATGCGAAAAAAACTACTGGCGATGCTGGCGGTCTCCACTCTGGTATTGAGTTCGGCAACGGCGTTCGCCGCTGAACTCGAAGACAATATGGAAACCCTTAACGATAACCTGAAGGTGATTGAAAAGGCGGATAACGCGACACAAGTGACTGATGCGTTAACCAAAATGCGCGTCGCCGCGCTGGATGCCCAGAAAGCCACACCGCCAAAGCTGGAAAGCAAAGCCTCCGACAGCCCGGAAATGAAAGATTTTCGTCATGGTTTTGACGTCCTGGTCGGTCAGATCGACGGCGCGCTGAAGCTGGCGAACGAAGGGAAAGTTAAAGAGGCACAGGCCGCGGCGGAAGCGTTCAAAACCACCCGCAACGCCTACCACAAGAAGTATCGTTAATCGTCTTGCTCACCTGATGTCTCATGTGGACATCAGGTGAATCATCACAGGATAATTTGCGGATGTTTAATTCCGCAGGCTCTGGCGTAACGGACAATCGTTTCCAGACTGGCCTTGATAATATTTGCTTCCATTCTGGATACGGTCGGCGGCGTTACTCCCATTCTTTCTGCAACCTGGGCACGAGTTAATCCTGCATGCTTACGCCACTCTGCGAGCATAGCTTGTAGACGGACTTTCCGCTCTTCCGCTTCCATTGCGGCTTGTACTTCAGGATCGGACATCAGGTCTGCTCTGACGTCGTCCCAGGCGACACTTTTAGTTTTCTTGGTCATTGAGCATCTCCTCCAGCCTTTTGAAGGCTAACATCATTTCTTGCTTGGGCGTTTTCTGCGTTTTCTTAATGAACACGCGTAACAGATAGATGGTTTTGCCTTTCTGATAGACATACAGACCACGACCTATCTCGGTTCCCATTGTGCGAATCTCAAACAGACCTGCACCGAGAGGTTTGCTGTCGGGTTCCCGTAGTGCTGTTGCATTGATTTGTAACTTATCAATTAAGCGAATCATTTTTGCCCTGACGGTGGGCGGCAAACCGGTCAGTTCGCTGGCAACGTCGACATGCAACAGGATGGTAAACACGGCATCTCTCCCTGATTAAATATTAGCATAAAAGCTAAATTAGCTTTTATGCTAATTTAGGTGTTTCCTCTTTATAAAGGGGAGGTATAACAATCACCGTATCTTCCTGTAATGACGACTTCCGCGCCAGAGTAAGGCTTAGCCCCTGCGTAGTACCTCGCAGAGATTCGTCATAAGTCTTTTGGATACTACCGTCGAAAATCGTTCTTTGCTCACAGTTTCAGACTTTCTTCTCTGCTGGAGTCGCAATGAAACACCCTCGATATCTGTGAAAGAAATCACACTTTCCCAGCGATAAATCATCAAAACCGCCTTTTCTGTGGAACAGATCACTATTGCCACTCGCCTTTCCACTTCGAAGTGGAAAACAACTCGCTACAAACTTTTTACCCCCACCGCTAGTTTTAACTCAGAGCCATTAACGGGGTAAGACGAGTGAATAACGGAGCAGTAATGAACGACATGGGGGACCAGGTGGCGCAGATTGGTGAACTGGCCGATCGCATGCTGGCGCAAGTGTATGCCTTGCTGCGTGAACATCACATCATTCCCAACGCCGTACAGGAACAAATGCTGACGTCTCACGTTCGCGCCATGGCGCACCGGTCAGTGACCGGAGAGCCTTTGCCGGAAGTGGAAGCCAGTTTGTTTGATGAAATTTCAGCCGATTCAATGGCGCTTGCCCGCGACGTGGTCGCAGCGTTTGGCAACCTTCCCGAGGAAGAGGCCTGGCTGCTGTCCGTCCACTTTGAAGTCGCGAAAGACAACCTTTAAGGAGTAACAACATGGAACAGATTACAGTCGTGATTGGCGATCGTCTGGGGAAAGGCCAGAAAGTGGCGGCAGGCGTCGAGAAAGCCGGTGGTCGTGCAGTGGTAGTACCGGGCGTCGCCGCGGATATGAAACTGGGGGACGTGATGAAAGCGGAAAACGCCACGTTCGGCATCTCTTTTTGCGGCAGCGGCGGCGCGGGCGCTATCACCGCACAGAACAAATACGGCTACAAAGCCAAATACGGGATGCGCTCTGTGGATGAAGGCGTAACGGCGATTAACGAAGGCTGCAACGTGCTGGGCTTCGGCTTTATGGATAAAGAAGAGCTCGGTGAGCGTCTGGTTCAGGCCTGGCAGAAAAAATACGGCGCGTAAGTATGAAAGAACAATTCACCACAACGGTGAGAGTCACCGGTAAAGGCGAAGCCAAAACGCGCGCCTTTGCCGATGCCCTGAACCACGTTCAGGCCGCGGTCATGAAGGCATCGCCGCATATTTTACTGCGTATTGAGCCACAGGATGTGCAGGTTGTTCAAGCGCGGGAAGCGGTGCGCAAAGAAGCGTTTTTGTTCTTCTTTCTGCGCCGGGAACGACGCACTTACAGCGTGGAGCTGGATGTGACCGTCAACGTGACAGCCATCAATCTGGACAAGGTGGATTTTGTCTCGCAACGCTGATTCTTGTTAAGAAGGCATAATTATGTTCCTGATAATTTTAATAAAATCGCTCATCATCGGTGCCCTCGTCGGCGTGGGTGTGGGGGCCGGGGCTGCACGCATGTTTCATGCGCCTACTACACAGGGGATGGGGGCATTTCGAACTCTGGGGGAACTGAACTCCTGCGAAGGGGATCCGGCTTCTCACTTCTCGTTTGGTCTGGGCTTTTTCTTTAACGCCTGGGCCTCATCCGTTGCGGCGGGCTCGTTCACACAGGACGTGGATCACCGCATTATTCCTAACTGGGGCGCGGCAGCGCTGATGATCAAAAACCGCAACGTCGGTGAAACGCTGCATGACCCGAAAAAGATGGCGATTGCCTGCGGCATCATCGGCATGATCGTCGTGACCTTCCTGAACCTCACCGCCTCTTCCGTACCGGAAGCGTTGCAGGTGACCGCCGTTAAGGTACTGGTTCCTGCGGCAAACCTGCTGGTCAACACCGTGATGCCGGTGATCTTCTGGCTGGCGGCAATCGACGCCGGTAAGAAATCGGGCTTCTGGGCAACCGTTTTCGGCGGCGCGGCGCAGTTGATCATGGGTAACGCCGTACCGGGTCTGGTGCTGGGCATCCTGATCGGTAAAGGCGTTGAAGAGAGCGGCTGGAACCATGTGACCAAAGTGATGATGGCGGCGATTGTTCTGCTGTTCGTCCTGAGCGGCTTCTTCCGTGGCTTCGACATGAAGATGATCGAATCCTTCCACATGACCGTGCCGAACTGGCTCGAACTGATCCACAACTCGCTTAGCGGCAAATAACGGAGGCCACAATGGAACAGAATAAAGGTTTTTGGTTTGCCGACTGGTCGTTCCCGATCTTCGTTGGCTTGCTCTCCTCCGGCGTGTTTGCCGGGACGCACATGTACTACCTGTACGGGATTGGCGCGTTCAACGAAGTGGCTTTCGTGGCCATGCTGAAAGCGGGAATTGATACCGGATCGTACGGCGCGGTGGCGGCGTTTGGCGCCAGCTTCCTGTTCGCCCGTATTATCGAAGGTTCTCTGGTGGGGATTCTGGATATCGGCGGCGCGATTCAGACCGGCGTGGGTCTGGGGGTTCCGGCGCTGCTGCTGGGCGCGGGCATTATGTTCCCGGTTGAGAACTTTATCGCTTCTCTGGCTACGGGGCTGGCGATTGGTCTGGCGATCGGTTACGTCATCATTCTGGCGCGTAAGTTCACCATCAATCAAAGTGATTCGACCTACGGGGCGGACGTGATGATGGGGGCCGGTAACGCCTCGGGGCGTTTCCTTGGCCCATTGATCATCCTCAGTGCGATGACGGCGTCGATCCCTATCGGTGTGGGTTCTTTGGTTGGCGCACTGCTGTTTTACATCTGGCAGAAACCGATCACCGGCGGCGCGATCCTTGGCGCAATGATTTTAGGTTCAATCTTCCCGATTGCCATTAGCTAACCCCCCGGCGGGCGTGAAAACGCCCGCACTAACAGGAGAGAGACATGTTTGATTTACTCCTGCGCCGTGCGCGTCTGGTTGACGATACGGTTTGTGACATCGCCCTGAAGGACGGCAAAATCGCCGCGTTAGGCGAGATAAACGACCCGGCGGTGAAAACCGTTGAGCTCAACGGCGAGTGTTACGTCAGCGCCGGATGGATTGATTCCCACGTTCACTGCTATCCAAACTCCCCGATTTATCACGACGAACCGGACAGCGTAGGCATTGCCACCGGCGTGACCACCGTTGTGGATGCGGGCAGCACCGGTGCCGACGATATTGATGATTTCTATACCCTTACGCGCGAAGCTGCGACGGAAGTCTATGCGCTACTGAATATCTCCCGTGTCGGATTGATTGCACAAAACGAGCTGGCGAACATGGCCAACATCGACGCCGACGCGGTGAAGCAGGCGGTAAAACGTTACCCCGATTTTATCGTTGGCCTGAAGGCGCGAATGAGCAGCAGCGTGGTGGGTGAAAATGGCATTACACCGCTGGATCGCGCGAAAGCGATGCAGCAAGAGAACGGTGATTTTCCCCTGATGGTCCACATCGGCAATAACCCGCCGGATTTGGATGAGATTGCGGAGCGCCTGACGGCGGGCGATATCATCACCCACTGCTACAACGGAAAACCCAATCGTATCCTGACGCCGGAAGGCGAACTGCGCGCCTCGGTCACCCGGGCGATTCAACGCGGTGTGCGTCTGGATGTTGGGCACGGCACTGCCAGCCTGAGTTTCGCGGTGGCGAAACGCGCCATCAGCTTAGGCATTCTGCCGCAGACCATCAGCTCTGATATCTATTGCCGCAACCGCATCAGCGGCCCGGTGTATTCACTGGCGAACGTGATGTCGAAATTCCTCGCCATCGGAATGTCGCTGCCGCAGGTCATCGACTGCGTGACCGCCAATGCCGCCGATGGCTTGCGTCTGAAATCCAAAGGTCGCCTCCAGCCAGGTCTGGACGCTGACTTAACCCTCTTTACGCTAAAGCGTCAGCCAACCGTGCTGATGGATGCCGAAAATGACAGTTTGCAGGCTGAGAATCTGCTGGTGCCGCTTGCCGCAATACGTGCGGGCAAGGGCTATATGACCGAACAAGGGAGCGCGGAACATGCCTTCGATTTTTGAGAAATACCATTTAAAGCAGGTTATTAATACCTCCGGACGTATGACGGCGCTGGGCGTTTCTACGCCGCGCCCGGAAGTGGTGGAAGCGGCGATGGCCGGCATGAACCAGTACTTTGAAATGAAAGATCTGGTGAATAAAACCGGGGAATACATCGCGACGCTGCTGGATGTGGAAGGGGCGACAGTGGTCTCCTGTGCGTCGGCGGGTATCGCCCAGTCGGTGGCTGCCGTGCTGGTTCAGGACAGCGACTGGCTGTTGGAAAACCTGCACGTCACGCCGATTGAAAATAACGAAATCGTGCTGCCGAGAGGCCATAACGTCAACTTTGGTGCGCCGGTCGGCACGATGGTGGCGCTGGGCGGCGGCAAGCTGGTGGAAGCGGGTTATGCCAATGAATGTTCTGCTGCACAGCTGGCTGCGGCGATCACCCCGCGTACGGCGGCGATCCTGTACATCAAATCCCACCACTGCGTGCAGAAAAGCATGCTCAGCGTTGAGCAGGCTGTCGTGGTGGCGCGTAAACATAATCTGCCGCTGATTGTCGATGCGGCAGCGGAAGAAGATCTGCAGTGCTACTACCGTTCCGGCGCGGATCTGGTGATCTACAGCGGTGCGAAGGCCATTGAAGGGCCAACCAGCGGACTGGTCATCGGTAAAACGCAGTATGTCGAGTGGGTGAAACGCCAGACTGCGGGCATTGGCCGGGCGATGAAGGTCGGCAAAGAGGGGATTCTTGGCCTGACCTGCGCCATTGAACTCTATCTGCATGCGCAGAAAGAGAGCGGCGCGGAGATGGTGGAAAAAATGACGCCGTTTATTGACGCGCTGAATGCGCTCAACGGGGTGACCGCTCGCGTGGTGTGGGACAGCGCCGGACGGGATATCGCCCGTGCAGAAATTAAGTTCGATGAAGCCGTTACCGGCATCGCGACGGGTGAACTGGTGGACGCGCTCAAGCAGGGCGAATACGCAATTTACTTCCGTGGCTACAAAGCCAACGAAGGGATTATTGAAGCGGATGTGCGCAGCGTAGACCGCGCACAGCTGGACATTGTGGCGCGCCGTATCGGTGACGTGATTAATCAGGAGAAACAAGCATGAAACTGACCCCGAACTTTTACCGCGATCGCGTCTGCCTGAATGTACTGGCCGGCTCGAAAGAGAACGCTCGTGATATTTACGACGCGGCGGAAGGTCATGTGCTGGTCGGCGTGCTCTCCAAAAATTACCCGGATGTCGAAAGCGCCGTGGCGGATATGCGTGACTACGCGACGCTTATCAACAACGCGCTCTCTGTCGGGCTGGGCGCGGGCGATCCGAACCAGTCGGCGATGGTCAGTGAAATCTCCCGCCAGGTTCAGCCGCAGCACGTCAACCAGGTGTTCACCGGCGTGGCAACCAGTCGCGCCCTGCTCGGGCAGAGTGAGACGGTGGTTAACGGTCTGGTATCGCCAACCGGTACGCCGGGTCTGGTGAAAATTTCCACCGGACCGTTGAGCTGCAAAGCGGCGGACGGCATTGTCCCGGTCGAAACGGCTATCGCATTGCTGAAAGATATGGGCGGTAGTTCGATCAAATACTTCCCGATGGGCGGTCTGAAATGCCGTGACGAATATAAAGCGGTGGCTGAGGCCTGTGCGCGTCATGATTTCTGGCTGGAACCGACCGGTGGGATCGATCTGGAAAACTATGCTGAGATTTTGCAAATTGCCCTCGACGCGGGCGTCAGTAAAATCATTCCTCACATTTATAGTTCTATTATTGATAAGGTAAATGGGAACACCCGTCCGGATGATGTGCGCCAGCTGCTTGCGCTGACCCGGGCGTGTGTAGGTTAAAAAAACGAGGAGAGTGATGTGCGATTCCCCAACCAACGTTTGGCGCAACTGTTTACTATGTTGCAAAACGAGACGCTGCCACAGGATGAGCTGGCGCAGCGGTTGTCGGTTTCCACACGTACTGTTCGTGCCGATATTACTGCGCTCAACGCCCTGCTGACTCAGCACGGCGCGCAGTTTATCCTCAGCCGGGGCAACGGTTATCAGCTCAGGATCGATGACCCGGCAAGCTATCAGTCCCTGCAATCGCAGCAGCCCAGCGCGCTGCGAATTCCGCGAACCAGTCATGAACGCGTGCACTATCTGATGGTGCGCTTTCTGACATCCGCCTTTTCTCTCAAACTCGAAGATTTAGCTGATGAATGGTTTGTCAGTCGGGCGACGTTACAGAACGACATGGCGGAAGTGCGCGAATGGCTGCAACGCTATCATCTGACGCTGGAAACGCGCCCGCGCCACGGTATGAAACTGTTCGGCAGCGAGATGGCGATCCGCGCCTGTCTGACCGATCTGCTCTGGACCCTGGCGCAGCAGGATCCTGCTAATCCGCTGGTGACCGAAGAGGCGCTGTATGCCGGTGTGCCGTCGCAGCTTCAACCTCTCCTTGAGGAGATCTTCAACCGCTTCCATATTCGCCTTACCGACGAAGGCGAGCTGTTTTTGCGTCTGTACTGCGCGGTCGCGGTACGCCGCATCAGCGAAGGGTATCCGCTGTCGGAGTTCACCACCGAAGAGGTGGAAGAGAACGTGTGCCTGGCGGCGCGTGAGATTGCTGCTGTGGTGCAGCATCTGGCAAATCATCCGCTTTCGGTGTCAGAAGAGAACTGGCTGAAGGTGCATATCGCGGCGCGGCAGGTGCAGGAGATTGCCCCCAGCGCGATCAATGCCGACGACGAGGAAGCGCTGGTCAATTACATCCTGCGGTTTATCAACAGCCAGTACAACTATAACCTGTTGAATGATAAACAGCTTCATGCGGATTTACTCACTCACATCAAAACGATGATCACCCGGGTGCGCTATCAGATAATGATCCCGAACCCGCTGCTGGAGAACATCAAGCAGCACTATCCAATGGCATGGGATATGACCCTGGCGGCGGTTTCCAGTTGGGGCAAATACACCCCTTACGCCATCAGCGAAAATGAGATCGGCTTTCTGGTGTTGCACATCGGCGTTGGGCTTGAACGTAGTTACAACATCGGTTACCAACGGCAGCCAAAAGTCCTGCTGGTTTGTGACGCGGGAAATGCGATGGTGCGGATGATTGAAGCGGTACTGGCGCGTAAATATCCGCAGATTGAAATTGTGCATACGCTGACGCTGCGCGATTATGAACAGCGCGAGAGTATCGCGGAGGACTTTGTGATCGCCACTGCGCGGATCGGTGAGAAAGACAAACCGGTCGTGCAAATAGCCCCGTTCCCCACCGATTATCAGCTGGAACAGATTGGTAAATTGGTGCTGGTGGACAGAACCCGTCCGTGGATGCTGAACAAATACTTTGATGCCGCGCATTTTCGTATTATCGACGGCGAAATGGACCAGCAGACGCTGTTTAAAACCTTGTGCGATCAGTTGCAGAGTGAAGGGTTTGTCGATGCGGAATTCCTCGACTCGGTGGTCGAGCGTGAGGCGATCGTCAGCACAATGCTCGGTGACAGCATTGCGCTGCCGCACGCCCTCGGACTGCTGGCGAAAAAAACGGTGGTCTATACGGTGCTCGCCCCACAGGGCATCGCCTGGGGTGACGAAACCGCACACGTGATCTTTTTACTCGCGATCAGTAAAAGCGAGTACGAAGAGGCAATGGCTATCTACGATATCTTCGTCACTTTCCTGCGTGAACGCGCGATGACGCGACTGTGCGGTAGCCAAAACTTCGCCGAGTTTAAAGCGGTAGCGATGGAGTGCGTGAGTCGTTTTTGAGAGCCATTATCCAGATATGAATGTAATGCAGATGTAATGCTATAATGCATTACATTTCTTTTTTCTCTGGAGGCATAATGGCCACACTTAACGTCCGTCTGGATGACAAACTCAAAAACGAGGCGTATGCCGTGCTGGAAAAACTCAATATTACGCCTACTGAAGCGGTAAGACTGCTGTTTCAGTATGTGGCTGAAAATGGACGCATGCCGATAAAGACACTCACTGTCAGTGATAGCGAAGAAGCGTTATTGCGTACTGTCAGGGAGCGACTGGCCGATCCGCAAGAGGCCATTAAGGTCAGACTGGATGCGCTATGAACTGGCGTTTGATCCGCGAGCGCTGAAGGAATGGCAAAAGTTGGGTGAAACGGTGAAAAACCAGTTCAGGAAGAAACTGGCTGAGGTGCTTTTACATCCACGGCTCCCCTCCGCCCGGCTTCATGACTTTCCTGATTGCTACAAGATAAAACTCAAGGCGTCAGGCTTCAGGCTGGTTTATCAGGTGAAGGACGCACAGATTCTGGTATTGGTGATTGCGATCGGTAATCGGTAAACGGGAAAAATCGGCCGTTTATCAGGAAGCTGACAAACGGCTTTGACGGGGACGTTACCGCAAATGGTGCACAACCTGGTTGCTGCTGCCGCGCCAGATCAGCGCCGGGTCTTTCAGATCCTGCACATACTTACCGTCGACCAGCACGTTGATGAGATCCACAACCTGCATTTGCGCGGCATTGAGTTCATCTAGCTTATAGCCGGTCCACACCCAGATATCTTTGCCCGCACATTCAGCGTGAATGCGTTGCACCAGTTTCAGAATATCCGGTACGTTCTGCGGATGAAGCGGATCGCCGCCGGAAAGGGAGATCCCCTGGCGGTGGATCCGTGTATCGTTCAGATCGTTAATGATCTGGTCTTCCATTTCTTTCGTGAACGGTTGGCCTGAATTGAGTCGCCAGGTGCTTTTGTTGTAGCAGCCAGGACATTCGTGCACGCACCCTGAAACAAACAGGGTGCAGCGAGTTCCGGGGCCATTAACGATGTCGACAGGATAATATTGATGGTAATTCATTTTTCCTCGTTGCATTTGGCGCTGTAGCGGTGCTGGCCGCTCTCACTCTCCCGGGTCACTTACTTATGTAAGCTCCCCTGGATTCGTTCGTTTGCCGCCTTGCTACAACACCAACTGCTTAGAGGAAAACCACGACATTGGAACTATAGCGAGCGGTAGTAGGCCGGATAAGGTGCTTGCACCGCCATCCGGCAACATTGTGATACCTGATGGCGACGCGATTGCGTCTTATCAGGCCTACGGCCTTTGCAAACGAAAATTACCCGATCTGTCCATTTCCTAAATGCTTAACGCGACGCTTCACTTCTTCCTGTTTACCGGCGTTAAACGGACGCGCGTCCGGGCTACCTAAATAACCACATACGCGGCGGGTAACCGACACGCGTGCGGCGTCGTGGTTACCGCACTTCGGACAGGTGAAGCCTTTACTGGTGCACTCGAACTCGCCGGTAAAGCCGCACTCGTAGCATTCATCGATTGGTGTGTTGGTGCCGTAATACGGCACATGCTGATAGCTGTAATCCCAGACGTCTTCCAGCGCTTTCAGGTTGTGCTGGATGTTCGGGTACTCGCCGTAGCAAATGAAGCCACCGCTCGCCAGCGGCGGGTAAGGCGCTTCGAAATCGATTTTGTCGTACGGATTCACCTTCTTCTCTACGTCGAGGTGGAAACTGTTGGTGTAGTAGCCTTTATCGGTGACGCCCGGCACAACGCCAAACTCGGCGGTATCCAGACGGCAGAAGCGGTCACACAGGTTTTCACTCGGCGTGCTGTACAGGCTGAAACCGTAGCCCGTCTCTTCCTTCCACTTATCGACGGCCTGACGCAGATGCTCAACAATGGCAACAGCTTTCGCGCGCAGTACGTCGCTGTCATACAGATGCGTATCGCCAAACAGGGCGTTGATGGTTTCGTGGATACCGATGTAGCCTAGTGAAATCGATGCGCGACCGTTTTTAAAGATTTCCGCAATGTCATCATCGGCTTTCAGACGTACGCCACAGGCCCCTTCCATATACAGGATCGGTGCGACGCGGGCTTTAACGCCTTCCAGACGGGCGATACGGGTCATCAGCGCTTTACGCGCCAGCGTCAAACGATCGTCCAGCAACTTCCAGAACGTCTGCTCATCACCACCCGCTTCCAGTGCGATTCGCGGCAGGTTGAGGCTGATCACGCCGAGGTTATTACGCCCATCGTGAACCTGTTCGCCCTTTTCGTTTTCCCACACGCCGAGGAAGCTGCGGCAGCCCATCGGGGTTTTGAACGAACCGGTGACTTTCACCACCTGATCGTAGTTCAGGATGTCCGGATACATACGTTTGCTGGCACACTCCAGCGCCAGTTGTTTGATGTCGTAGTTCGGGTCGCCAAACTTGTGGTTCAGGCCGTCACGAATTGCAAACACCAGTTTCGGGAACACGGCGGTTTTGCGATTTTTACCCAGACCAGCGATACGGTTACGCAGAATGGACTGCTGAATCAGGCGCGATTCCCAACTGGTGCCCAGACCGAAACCAAAGGTGACGAACGGCGTCTGGCCGTTGGCGGTATGCAGCGTATTGACCTCATACTCCAGAGACTGGAATGCGTCGTAGCACTCTTTCTCGGTACGGGAATGCGCGTAGCCGTCGGCATCCGGAATTTGCCACTCTTCCGCCGTTTTACGGTGCTTTTTGAAGCTGGCGGTCACGAACGGCGCGAGCACTTCATCAATACGGTTAATGGTGGTGCCGCCGTAAATATGGCTGGCAACCTGAGCGATGATTTGCGCGGTCACGGCGGTGGCGGTAGAGATCGATTTTGGCGGTTCGATCTCCGCATTCCCCATCTTAAAGCCCTGCGTCAGCATCCCTTTCAGATCGATCAACATACAGTTGAACATCGGGAAGAACGGGGAATAGTCGAGATCGTGATAGTGAATGTCACCGCGCTCGTGCGCCTGCACCACATCACGCGGCAGCAGATGCTGACGAGCGTAGTGTTTGGCCACGATACCGGCCAGCAGGTCGCGCTGGGTCGGGATGACTTTACTGTCTTTGTTGGCGTTCTCATTGAGCAACGCAGAGTTGGTTTGCTCCACCAGGCCGCGAATTTCCTGGTTCAGGCGACCGCGTTTCTCACGCTGAATATCACGGTCATGACGATATTCAATGTAGGCGCGCGCGAGTTGCTTGTAAGGACCCGACATCAGTTGGTTCTCAACCGCGGTCTGGATCTCATTAATATCGACCTGGCTACGCGCATCCATCTGGCTGCTTACGACTTCTGCGACGGTGGCGCAGTAATCTGCGTCATCGACTCCCGCTGCTTTAGCTGCACGCAGAATGGCTTCTTTGATGCGCTCTGATTTAAACGGCACTTTACAGCCATCTCGTTTCATCACATGCGGTGTCATGATCACTCCATAATTTGTAAGAACAGGTTATCCACAGAGGCTCGGGAAGCATTGATATGATTATTCATCTCTCTATCCAATCACTTCCCGCAATCCAGTCCCATGTTATCCACAATGTCACCCTGACTGTGGACATCATCGTTGTTGTAAATGTAGTTGATTAATACAACATGTTGGGGCGGATTGCATTCTAAGTTCTATATATAGTGATTTGCATCAAAAGTGTTTGCGATTTTTTTGATATAGCGCAAGGTAAAAAGCAGAGCGTACAGTTGGCGCGCGTTATAGCGATTGTAAATTGTGATAGAGAAAAATCTGATTATTTATTCAGCAAAAACAGTTAGCTAAGGCAAACCAGGAATTCTGCCCGGAAAGACGTCCTTCTCCGGGCATGAGGGGGTCAGCCGGTTACTTCTGAAGCCACCAGATGGCTTCGAAAGGACGCAGCGTCATTGCCGTCGGCTGTGGTGAAACTTCATCATAGTTGTGCATCAGTACCTGCCAGCTACCCCGGCACGATTCCGGTCGCCAGGCCTGACATTCACCGCTCAGGTTGGCAATGACCAGCAGCGTTTGCCCCTGCCATTCGCGGCGATAGCACCAGAGATACGGGCTGTCCGGCAACAGATCCTGATAGTCGCCCCAGGCGAGTACCGGTTCAGATTTGCGTAACGCAATCAGCCGTTGGTAGGTGTAAAACACTGACGCGTTATCGCCGAGCGCGCGCTCCACGTTGATGTCCGCGTAGTTATCGCACAGAGGGATCCACGGTTCGCCCTGGCTGAAACCTGCGTTTTTTCGGCCATCCCATTGCATTGGCGTACGACTGTTGTCGCGGGATTTACTGGCCAGGATTGCCAGAAGCTCATTGGCATCACGACCTTCAGCCCGCAACTCAGCGAACATGTTATGGCTTTCCACATCACGGTAGTCGGTGATTCGGGTGAAGTGCGGATTGGTCATGCCGATCTCTTCACCCTGGTAGATATACGGCGTCCCCTGCATGCCGTGCAGCACCATCGCCAGCATTTTTGCCGCTGGCACCCGATATTCACCTTCGTCGCCGAAACGTGACACGATGCGCGGCTGATCGTGGTTACACCAGAACAGCGCATTCCATGCGACGTTATGCATCCCTTGCTGCCAGTGGCGGAACAGGGTTTTCAACGCGACAAAATCGGGCTTCGCCAGTGTCCATTTCTCTCCATCAGGATAATCAACCTTCAGGTGATGAAAATTGAAGGTCATCGACAGTTCGCTACCGTCCAGCGCGGCATAGCGCTGGCAATGTTCCAGCGTGGTGGAGGACATCTCGCCGACCGTCATCAGCTTGCGCGGCGTAAAGACGTCACGGTTCATCTCATGCAGAAATTCATGCGCCCGCGGCCCATCGGTGTAAAAGCGGCGACCGTCTCCGTCAAGGTCGTTGGGGAAGCTCTGATCTTTAGAAATCAGATTGACGACGTCCAGGCGCAGGCCATCCACGCCGCGATCGGCCCAGAATTCGCAGACTTTTTTCAGCTCGGCGCGAACGGCAGGGTTTTCCCAGTTCAGGTCCGCCTGTTCCGGGGCGAAGAGGTGCAGGTAATACTGTTCGCTCTGCGCATGCCATTGCCAGGCGTTGCCGCCAAACTTAGAACGCCAGTTGTTGGGGAGCGTATCGGGCGTGCCGTCGCGCCAGATGTAAAACTCGCGATACGGGCTGTCCTTGTCGAGCGCCTCACGAAACCAGGCGTGCTGCGTGGAGGTGTGATTAAACACCATATCGAGAATGATGCGGATACCGCGCGCTTTTGCCTGGGCGACCAGTTCGTCGAAATCATCCAGCGTACCGTAGGCGGGATCGATTGCCGTGTAGTTGGCGACATCGTAGCCATTATCCACCTGCGGCGAGATATAGAACGGCGTCAGCCAGATGGCATCCACGCCCAGTTTATGCAGATAGTCGAGGCGCTGGGTCACGCCACGTAAATCGCCAGTGCCGCTGCCGGTCGTATCCTGAAAGCTCCTGGGATAAATCTGGTAGATGACGCCGTTTTGCCACCAGTGGGGAAGGGTATTCATAGTCATTTCCTGGTTATGCGAGGGGCGCAAGTGCGCCCCGAATAAAATCAGACAATCTGTAACGTGCCCTGACGGTATTTACGCTGGTAGACCACGGAGGTCAGCACGATCGGGATGACAATGGCGATCGCCATCGCGACGGCGTAAACCTGCCAGTAAGTCGGTTGGATGGAGAGGATGCCCGGTAAGCCGCCGACGCCGATGCCGTTGGCCATCACCCCGTACAGACCACAGAGCAGCCCGGCAAGGCCGGAGCCGATCATCGCGCAGAGCATCGGGAAGCGGTATTTCAGGTTGATACCGTACATTGCCGGCTCGGTGACCCCCAGATAGGCGGAGATCGCGGCAGGAACGGAGATCTCGCGTTCGTTCTGTTTACGGCTGGCGATAATAATGCCCACCACCGCAGAAGCCTGCGCGATGTTGGAAAGGGCAATCAGCGGCCATACCGGGGTTCCCCCCATGCTCTGGATCATCTGCATATCAATGGCGAGCGTGGTCTGATGCACGCCGGTAATCACCAACGGGGCGTACAGGAAGCCGAACAGCGCCGCGCCAATCGGGGCGAAGCTGCCGGTCATCAGATGGCGAACCGCAAACGCCACGCCGTCGCCAATCAAGCGGCCAAACGGGCCGATCAGCGCATGAGCGAGGAAGACCGCGAGGATCAATGAACAGACCGGCACCACAACGAGGTAGAGGTAATCCGGCACCATGCGTTTCAGGCGCGTTTCAATCATGCCCAGCGCCAGACCGGCCAGCAGTGCCGGAATGACCTGTGCCTGATAGCCCACTTTCGCGATGGTGAACAGGCCGAAGTTCCACACCTCCGGTACCTGTTGCCCCAGCAGATACGCGTTCATCAACTGTGGCGATACCAGCGTGACGCCAAGCACGATGCCGAGGATCGGCGTGCCGCCCATTTTTTTCACCGCTGACCAGCAGATGCCCACCGGCAGATAGAAGAAGATGGCTTCGCCAATTAGCCACAGGAAGTCATAAATCGTTTTCAGCGCCGGATACATCTGCGCCAGCGTCTGGCCGTTGCTCATCGGCAGGTCGCCAATGACGTTACGAAAACCTAAAATCAAGCCCCCGCTGATCAGCGCCGGCAGCAGCGGGAAGAAGATTTCAGCGAAGTGGGAAATGAGCTGTTCATGCCATTTCATGTTCTGGCGAGCCGCTTTTTTCGCCTGCTCTTTATCGGCGTGCGCCTGTCCGGTGGTCGCCAGCAGCGCCTTGTAGTAATCGCCGACCTCGGTGCCAATCACCACCTGGAACTGACCGGCGTTGGTAAAGCAGCCTTTGACCATCGGCAACTCTTCGATTTCCTTCGGTCTGGCGTTTGCTGGCTGATTCAGCACAAAGCGCAGGCGCGTAATACAGTGACTCACTGTGGCGATATTCTCTCGCCCGCCTACCAGCGCTATCAGCCGGTCAATATCCGCTTGTTTAACTTTGCTCATCATGAAGCCTCGTGGCGATGACTGTGAAAAGGGGGTTGTTATGCGATGGGCTCAGAGTATATCCGGGATAAAAAATTAAAAATGGGAACGTTCCCGAAACGCAGCGAAGATCACAAATTATCGTTCAGAAAGCGATCAGCAATGATTCAGGAAAGGGTGGAAGGAATGACTATCTGGCGCAGATCGCTGCGTCCGTTGATCTGCTCTACCAGTTGGGCAGCCGCCTGGCGCCCGGCTTCGGCATAACCGGGATCGACCGTGACGATCTCCGGATGCAGGAATTTCATCAGCGGCGTATTACCAACGCTCGCCAGTTGCAGGTTATCGACTCGCTGTTCCTGCAAATACTTACTGGCGCCGAGCGCGAGGGTATCCGTGGCGCATACCAGCGCGGAAGTGTCCGGCGTAATGACGCTCGCGGCATGCTCATAGCCTTGCTTCATCGCCAGACCTGGCAGGGCAGCAACGGGATGTAACTTATGTTGTTTGCAAAAGGCGAGATAGGCGTCATGGCGGCGCTGTCCGGTGGTGACGTCACTGTGCGGAACGCCGAGGAAACTGATGTTGCGATGTCCCTGATCGTACAGGCGCTGCATCAGGATTTTAATCGCCCCGTCGTCGTCGTAGCAGACGGAAGCAAAGCCTTTTGCATCACGAGCCAGCAATACCAGTGATGCCTGCCACGGGGCGATCATCGCGTCGGTGATGCCGGTAAAGCCAAACAGCACCACGCCGTCGATGTTGCGGCGTTTCAGCATTCCCAGGTGCTCTTCCACTTTCTCCGGGGAAAACTGGCTTTCCATCATAATAGGATCGTAACCCTGCTCATAAAACACCGGCAGCATCGTCTGTACGGCAAGATTTTCCGACAGTGAATCGAGACGAGTCACAATGATGGCGACCACTTTATCGCTTTGACCACGCATGGCGCGGGCAGAACGAGAAGGGGAAAATCCGTGCTGATTCATCACGGCTTCGACACGCTCGCGAGTCCGTTCACTGACGCCACTTTCGTTGTTCAGCACACGGGAAACGGTGGATTTCCCCACACCGCTTAAGCGGGCGATGTCTTTGATAGTCAGCCGATTTTGCATCCTGTTTTCCCGTGGTACGCTGCAAAAGATGATAAGAGGGTAACTTTACTCGTAGAAACCTCAATGGGCAAAGTCTGGTTTATACACGTCATCCTTCACGCTGCCTCAGTCCTGGCGTCGTTCATTCACTTGCCTCAGGATGCACCCGAATGATTTTGTGTATACGTTTTGTTTAATTGCCGGGGGTTATTATAACGCCATAGATGCCACAAATATTATGATCTACAACTTATAATCTGCGGGCTAAATCATTCACTTACCGGAGGCTTTATGGATCCCGATCCCACCCCTCTCCCGACATGGAGAACACGCGCTTTCCGGTAAGTCTGCCCTTCGCTGTCTTACCGGTGATGTAAGACAGTGACGCGTTAACGTCCCTGTTAAGAAAATCATGTTACCTGTCAGGTAAGGCTTTGCCACGCCTGAAGGATATTTCTGCGCCCGTCTTGTTGGCGCGGAGGGACTGCCTATGTTTAAAAATATCACTCGCCAGCTGTTTGCCCGGCTTGGCCGCCATCTGCCCGATCGCCTGGTGCATCGCGATCCGTTACCGAATGCACAGTCAATTGCCAGCACCCCGATTCCGTCTTCACTGAGTGAACACTGCCTGAAAGTGGCCGTGATGGATGAAAAGACGTTGTGGAAGACGTTTAATGCGCATCCGGAAGGACTCACTGCGACTGAGGTGAACGCCGCCCGCGAACAACACGGAGAAAACCTTCTGCCCACCCAGAAACCGTCGCCGTGGTGGAAGCATCTGTGGGTCTGTTATCGTAATCCGTTCAATATCTTACTGACCCTTCTGGGGGCTATCTCGTATGCCACCGAGGATCTATTCGCCGCCGGGGTGATCGCCCTGATGGTGGCAATCTCCACGCTGCTTAACTTTGTCCAGGAAGCGCGTTCCACCAAAGCGGCAGATGCGCTGAAAGCGATGGTCAGCAATACCGCGACGGTGCTGCGGGTCATCAATGATAAAGGGGAAAACGGCTGGGTTGAGCTGCCTATCGATCAACTGGTGCCAGGTGACATCATCAAGCTGTCGGCGGGGGATATGATCCCGGCCGATCTGCGGGTGATTCAGGCGCGGGATCTGTTTGTCGCCCAGGCGTCGCTAACCGGCGAATCGTTGCCGGTGGAGAAAGTGGCGCGCACTCGCGACGTCGCTCAAAGCAACCCGCTTGAGTGCGACACCCTCTGCTTTATGGGGACCAACGTGGTGAGCGGCACGGCGCAGGCGATGGTGATCGCCACCGGCGCCCATACCTGGTTTGGTCAACTGGCAGGGCGCGTCAGCGAACAGGAAAGCGAGCAGAACGCCTTTCAGAAAGGGATCAGCCGCGTCAGTATGTTGTTGATTCGCTTTATGCTGGTGATGGCGCCGGTGGTATTGCTCATTAATGGTTATACCAAAGGCGACTGGTGGGAAGCGGCGCTGTTTGCGCTCTCTGTCGCCGTGGGACTGACGCCGGAAATGTTGCCGATGATTGTCACCTCGACGCTGGCGCGCGGCGCGGTGAAACTGTCGAAGCAAAAAGTGATCGTCAAGCATCTGGATGCGATTCAGAACTTCGGCGCGATGGACGTTCTGTGTACCGATAAAACCGGCACGCTGACCCAGGACAAAATAGTGCTGGAGAATCATACGGATATCTCCGGCAAGCCCAGTGAACGCGTCCTGCATGCCGCGTGGCTGAACAGCCATTACCAGACCGGGCTGAAAAACCTGCTGGATACCGCCGTGCTGGAAGGTGTTGATGAAGGGGCCGCGCGCGCGTTGTCTACCCGCTGGCAGAAAATTGATGAGATCCCGTTTGATTTTGAGCGCCGTCGGATGTCGGTGGTGGTAGCAGAAGAGACGGAGGTACATCAACTGGTGTGTAAAGGCGCGTTGCAGGAGATCCTCAGCGTCTGTACGCAGGTGCGTCATAACGGCGAAATTGTCCCGCTGGATGACAACATGCTGCGCCGGGTGAAACGCGTGACCGACACGTTGAACCGTCAGGGGCTGCGCGTCGTTGCCGTGGCAACGAAATATTTGCCGGCACGGGAAGGAGATTATCAGCGCATTGATGAAGCCGATCTGATCCTTGAAGGCTACATTGCCTTCCTCGATCCGCCGAAGGAAACTACCGCCCCCGCCCTGAAGGCGCTTAACGCCAGTGGTATCACCGTGAAGATCCTGACTGGCGACAGCGAACTGGTGGCTGCGAAGGTGTGCCGTGAGGTGGGCCTGGACGCCGGAGAGGTGATTGTCGGAAACGAGATTGAAAGCATGAGTGACGATGCGCTCGCCGCATTGGCCCAGCGTACCACGCTGTTTGCACGCCTGACGCCGATGCATAAAGAACGGATTGTCCGGTTGCTCAAACGCGAAGGGCACGTGGTGGGTTTTATGGGCGACGGCATCAACGACGCGCCAGCGCTGCGTGCGGCGGATATCGGCATCTCGGTTGACGGTGCGGTCGATATCGCCCGTGAAGCGGCCGATATCATCCTGCTGGAAAAGAGCCTGATGGTACTGGAAGAAGGAGTGATTGAAGGGCGCCGTACGTTCTCCAATATGCTGAAGTACATCAAGATGACCGCCAGTTCTAACTTTGGCAACGTCTTTAGCGTGCTGGTGGCGAGCGCCTTTTTGCCGTTCTTGCCTATGCTGCCGCTACACTTGCTGATTCAGAACCTGCTGTACGATGTCTCCCAGGTGGCGATCCCGTTTGATAACGTTGACGATGAGCAGATCCAGAAACCACAGCGCTGGAATCCGGCGGATTTGGGTCGCTTCATGCTCTTCTTTGGCCCGATCAGCTCCATCTTCGACATTCTGACGTTTTGCCTGATGTGGTGGGTATTCCACGCCAACGTGCCGGAAGCGCAAACGCTGTTCCAGTCAGGCTGGTTTGTGGTGGGACTGCTGTCGCAAACGCTGATTGTGCATATGATTCGTACGCGCCGTGTGCCATTCATTCAAAGTCGCGCTGCCTGGCCGCTGCTGTTGATGACGCTGGTGGTGATGGTCGTGGGAATTGCGCTGCCATTTTCGCCGCTGGCAGGTTATCTGCAATTGCAGGCGTTACCGCTCAGTTATTTCCCCTGGCTGGTGGCGATCCTGGTGGGTTATATGACGTTAACGCAACTGGTGAAAGGCTTCTATAGCCGCCGCTACGGCTGGCAGTAAACAAAAATAATGGCTGCTTCGGCAGCCATTCTCTTTTTTTTACCGTGCAAGAATATATTCTTTCCCTCCGTCGTGTTTTATTTTTTTTGAAAAACAAAAGTGGTGTGGTTGATCACAATTTAAGCCCTCTTCAGAACATCTTTTTTCCAGGAAAAAGACCTTCATTGCAAAAATGAAACAGCGTGCTAAAAAAAATTCCATCCTGCGTCATTTTATGAACATAATCATCGTAATAATTTGTTACACCGACTCGTCTGCGTGGGCAATGTCATTCCTTACTGTCCCTTTTAATTAAGGCGGCCCTCTATCCTGCAAGTCGTTTGTATTTATGAAAATTATAAACCTCTGGAGATGGAAAAATGAAACTGACCAAAACCTTGTTGAACCTGTGTATGGGGTCTGCCTTGCTGCTGGCCGCTCAGGCGGCGTCTGCACAAACGTTGCGTGCGGCAGATGTCCATCCGGCGGATTATCCGAACGTGGTCGCTGTGAAGCATATGGGTGAAAAACTCAGCGCCGCTACCGACGGGCGTCTGGATATTAAAACCTTCCCGGGCGGTGTGCTGGGCGATGAAAAGCAGATGATTGAACAGGCGCAACTGGGCGCGATTGATATTATCCGCGTGTCGATGTCTCCGGTTGCCGCCATATTGCCAGAGATTAACGTCTTTACGCTGCCCTATATCTTC
Organism: Citrobacter amalonaticus Y19; assembly: GCF_000981805.1. Classification (NCBI taxonomy): domain Bacteria; kingdom Pseudomonadati; phylum Pseudomonadota; class Gammaproteobacteria; order Enterobacterales; family Enterobacteriaceae; genus Citrobacter; species Citrobacter amalonaticus. Next base: position 5,243,918 of record NZ_CP011132.1, read on the forward strand.
CGTGATGAAGATCACCTGCACAAAGTGCTGGACGGGGCGATTGGTCAGGAAATTGGCGACAGACTCACCGCCAACAGCCAGTCCCGACTGGTGTTTCTTGGCTGGATGGATGCAGGTACGCGTAACCTGATTACCAAGGATCCGGTCGTGAAACCGGAAGACCTGAAGGGGATGAAAATCCGCGTTCAGACCAGCCCGGTATCGCTCGATACCTTAAAAGCGATGGGCGCGAATGCGATCGCCATGGGGACCAGCGAGGTGTTCAGCGGGATGCAGACCGGGGTCATTGATGGCACAGAAAATAACCCACCAACCTTTGTCGCGCATAACTATCTGCCGGTTGCCAAAAATTACACCTGGAGTAAGCATTTCATTATTCCTGAGCTGTTCCTGTTTTCAAAAGCCAAGTGGGATAAGTTGAAAAAAGAAGATCAGGATTTAATTATTAAACTGGCGAGAGAAGCACAAATGGAGCAGCGCCAACTCTGGGAAGCATATAACGCGAAATCGCTGGAAACGATGAAAGCGAATGGTGTGAATTTTCATGATATCGATACGAACTATTTCTATAAAGCCACACAGCCCGTCCGGGAGCAATATGGTAAAGACCACCAGGATTTGATCAAGCGAATTCAGGATGTGAAGTAATTCATCAGGCGGGTGACGGAGGTCATCCGCCTGAATCGGTTATTCGTTCGAGGTGATGATTATGGGTGAATGTTATTCATCGGTAATGGATGTGCTGTATCGAATTTCAATGTGGATTGCCGGGCTGGCTTTATTGGTAATGGTCGCGGTTATTCCTGTAGGAATATTCGCGCGCTATGTGATGAATAGCGCGCTGTCCTGGCCTGAACCGGTCGCCATATTATGCATGGTGACATTCACCTTTGTCGGTGCGGCGGTCAGTTACCGTGCGGGTTCGCATATTGCTGTCAGCATGGTGACCGATCGTCTTGGCGAAATGGGACGCCGGATCTGCTTTATCGGTGCCGATCTGATGCTGCTGGCGATCAGTATTTTTATTCTTTGGTACGGTTCGACGCTCTGTTACGAGTTGTGGCAACAACCCGTGGCGGAATTTCCCATTTTGACTGCCGGGGAAAACTATCTTCCGCTCCCTATCGGTTCTGCGATCACGCTGCTTTTCATCATCGAAAAGATCTGTCGTGGCGATCAGTATCAACGTCCCGTCGTCATGCTGGGTTCAACCAGTTGATGACCGAACCGACTTCATAGGGGAAAGCAAATGGATGCATTTATTCTCGTTTTTACGCTCGGCATCATGCTGGCGATTGGGGTGCCGGTGGCGTACGCGGTGGGGATCAGCGCGATCGTCGGGGCGTGGTATATCGATATCCCGCTGGAAGCGGTGATGATCCAGTTGACCAACGGCGTGAACAAATTCTCGCTGCTGGCGATCCCATTCTTTATTCTGGCCGGTGCGATTATGGCGGAAGGGGGGATCGCGCGGCGGTTAGTGAACTTCGCCTACATCTTTGTTGGCTTCATCCGTGGCGGTCTGTCGCTGGTGAACATTGTGGCGTCGACCTTCTTTGGCGCGATCTCAGGATCGTCGGTGGCGGATACCGCGTCCATCGGTTCGGTGATGATCCCTGAAATGGATAAGAAAGGGTATCCGCGCGACTTCGCCGCAGCGGTTACCGCCAGCGGTTCGGTGCAGGCAATCCTGACGCCGCCCAGCCATAACTCGGTTATCTACTCGCTGGCGACGGGCGGTACGGTGTCGATTGCCGCGCTGTTCATTGCCGGGATCCTGCCGGGGCTGTTGCTGAGCTTTGCCCTGATGGTGATGTGCGTGGGCTTTGCCCATAAGCGCGGCTACCCGAAAGGGGAGCGCGTACCGTTCCGACAGGCGCTGAAGATCTTTCTCGATACGCTGTGGGGACTGATGACGGTCGTCATCATCATGGGCGGGATCCTTTCCGGTATCTTTACCGCAACGGAATCGGCGGCGATCGCCTGCCTGTGGGCGTTCTTCGTGACCATGTTTATCTACCGCGACTACAAATGGTCTGAACTGCCGAAGCTGATGTATCGCACGGTGAAGACCGTAACCATCGTGATGATCCTGATTGGTTTCGCCGCGGCATTTGGCGCCATTATGACGTACATGCAGTTGCCGATGCGCATTACCGAAGCCTTCACCAGCATCTCGGATAACAAGTATGTCATCCTGATGTGCATTAACATCATGCTGCTGCTGATCGGTACGCTGATGGACATGGCGCCGCTGATCCTGATCCTGACGCCCGTGCTGCTGCCGGTCACCAACGCTCTCGGCATTGATCCGGTACACTTCGGGATGATTATGCTGGTGAACCTGGGGATTGGCCTGATCACGCCGCCGGTGGGCTCGGTGCTGTTTGTCGCCAGTGCGGTGAGTAAACAGAAGATAGAGCAGGTGGTGAAGGCGATGCTACCGTTCTATGCGGTGCTTTTCCTGGTGCTGATGCTGGTGACCTATATCCCGGCGATTTCGCTGTTCCTGCCGAAATTCTTTGGCGTGATGTGAGGGGACGGCAGTGACAAAAATCCGGGCATTTATGCCCGGATTTTTGTTTATCGCTTAGCGACGAACGGCGATCGCTTCGATCTCGATCTTCACGTCTTTTGGCAGACGCGCGACTTCCACGCAGGAACGTGCCGGGAAGGTGGCGTTGTGCTCGGTGAAGAACGCTTCGTAGGTGGCGTTGACGGTCGCGAAATCGTTCAGATCTTTGACAAACACGGTCGTTTTCACGATGTCGCCCACTTTCAGGCCAGCGGCTTCAACGATAGCTTTCACGTTTTCCAGTGACTGACGCGCCTGTGCAGAGACGTCGTCCGCCACGCTGCCGGTTTTCGGATCAACCGGGATCTGACCGGAAGTGATGATCATGCTGCCCAGATCAACGCCCTGAACATATGGACCGATTGCTGCGGGTGCATTTTCCGTCGCGATAGTTTTGCTCATGATTTCTCCTGAAGTACAGCGGTAAAAGAATTTTCCCAGGTATTATAGGTAGCCAGGAATTTATAACCAACCCCAATTAGTTGGCCAGCACCACATAATGAGAAAACTCTTTTTCACAGTATTTGCATTTGAGAGCAATGTCATCTACGCGTTTTTTCACTGCGAAGCTGGATGAAACCGGCTCGGCGTGGCTGATGCAGTTACTGTTCGGGCAGACCAGCACGCTGTCGATGCGATCCGGCAGGCTTGGGCGAGATTTCCCTACCACTTCGTAGTTGTCGATACGGTTAACGGTGGCCTGCGGCGCGTACAGTGACAGTTGGTTAACCTGTTCGGCGGTCAGGAAGGTATTCTCGATTTTTATCAGGTCTTTACGCCCCATTTCACCAGAAGGCAGGTTAAGACCGATGGTGATGCGCTGATCGGTTTCGGTCAACTTAAACAGGGTCAGCAATTTAAAGCCAACCTGCGCGGGAATATGGTCGATTACGGTGCCGCATTTGATCGCTTCAACCTGCAGTTTATTATCGTGTGTCATCTCGTTATCTCCCCTTACAGTGCCAGATCGCTAGTCAGAACCAGTGCCAGTAACGCCTGGCGCGCGAAAATCCCGTTGCCTGCCTGCTGGAAATACCAGGCGTGTGGCGTTTTATCCACGTCCGTGGCGATTTCATCAATACGCGGCAGCGGATGCAGTACCTTCATGTTTTCCCGTGCACCCGCCAGGTCGCTGGCGCGCAGAACAAACTGGGCCTTCACGTTGGCGTATTCTGAAGGGTCCAGACGTTCTTTCTGCACGCGGGTCATGTACAGAATGTCCACCTCCGCCATCACCTCTTCGATAGAGGAGTGCAGGCTCCAGGCAATGCCTTTATCGTCGAGCATATCGAGAATGTACTGCGGCATCGCCAGCGCATCCGGGGCGATGAAGTAGAAGCGGTTGCCGTCAAACTTCGCCAGCGCCTGCGTCAGCGAGTGTACGGTACGGCCATATTTCAGGTCGCCGACCATCGCCACATGCAGATTGTTCAGACGACCCTGCGTTTCCTGAATGGTGAACAGATCCAGCAGCGTCTGGGTCGGATGCTGGTTCGAGCCGTCGCCCGCGTTCAGTACCGGCACCTTGCCGGAGAATTCCGTCGCCAGACGTGCCGCGCCTTCCTGTGGGTGGCGCATCACGATCGCGTCAACGTAGGTGCTGATAACCGAGATGGTATCCGCCAGCGTCTCGCCTTTCTTGCCCAGCGACGTGTTGGCGCTGTCGGAGAAGCCGACCACGCTGGCGCCCAGGCGGTGCATTGAGGTTTCAAACGACAAGCGGGTACGGGTAGAGGCTTCAAAGAAGCAACTGGCAATCACCTTGTGCTTGAGCAGTTCCGGTTGTGGGTTAGCTTTTAATTTCGCCGCGGTCGCCAGCACCAGATTGAGGTCGTCGCGACTGAGGTCGTTTATGGAAATGATGTGTTTTTGATATAGCGGGTTAGCCATGTTTATCTCCTGACGCCCGGGCAAAAAAAAAGCCCCTCATTTGAGGGGCTGGGAATAGGTTAGCAACGGAAAGAAAAACGGCAGGCCAGCGTCTGTTTTCAGACGCGGTAAGACAGAATGTCGTACACACTGGACCATACTTCCTCCCGGCAAATTGTCCGCGATTATACTCAGCTCCGTTTGCGGATCAAGCAAATAATGCCATTTTTATTCAACGCAAACGGTTTTAATGAATATTAATTCATTTTTAGTAAGTAGTTAATCTGTTTGTGGACAAGGCCTGTCCGCTGCACAACCCGTGGGGCAACCCAGACAATACTGCTACCCGCGATCACTCCCAGGATCTCCGGCAGGGCATGATAATCGAGGATCCTGGCAACGGCGCGACCATAACCGGCGGCGGTATGGATAAGGATAAATTCGCTGTTGTGCTCCACGCTCACCACCATTTCAGCAATCGAACGGGCGGCATCGGGGGCAGGGCGCAATTGCGGATTTACGGAATAAATTTTTTGTCCTTTCGTATTTCTAATTTTTATGACGCCAAGAATTTTCAGCAGGCGGGAAACCGTCGACTGGCTGATGGTTTCAAAGCCGTAGTTTTGCAGATCGCGGCGGATCTCCTCCTGCGAGAGATAACTTTTTTCGCCAATCAGGCGCTGACAAACAGAGAGCTGCAGTTCTTCTTTTTCTGAAGCGGGTTGGTAAAGTTTCATCATCAGTTAGTCCAGTGTAATCAGCCGAAGATAACAACCAATAGATCTGCCCAATGTTTCTATTTTTAATTGATGACGCACTAAGCAAACGTTCTCCATTTCAACCGGGATGTGTTTGATCGGCTTATTGAAATTTTACTGGAGCGCGCTTCAGCATCCTGACGGATGGCATCTTCATGAGAAAATATTCCACTTAGTCGTCTAAGGGAAGACGGAGTTTTGCCGCTTCGTCTTCCCTGTGTTGACGTGCATCAACTGAGCGTGAGCACGCCTGTCGCCAACAGGTAAACCGCGTAGATCCCCGCCGCCACCACCATAATAGCCAGAACGATCTCTATTGGATTGAAAAGTCTTCCATTTTTCTCTTTCCGCGCCCAGACATAAAAAATGATGCCAAGGGCGTAGAGGATCATCGACATCAACAGATATTCCATCCCGGCGGCGTAGACCAGCCAGGCGCCATAGAGCGTTGCCAGCGCGCCGATGATGATGTCGCGGGTAATGGAACGCTGTTCATCACTGTTGTAACCGTCCCGCTGCCACGCCACTTTCAGGGCATACAGACCGCTGAGAAAATAGGGGATCAGGATCATTGAGGTGGCAAGCAACAGCAGCGCAAGATAACCCGCCTGTTGGAAATGGGCGATGATCAGGAACAGTTGCGTCAGACCATTGGTCAGCAGCAGCGCGTTGACCGGCGCTTTGTTGGCGTTTTCCTTACCCAAAAATTTAGGCATGGTGCCGTCTTTACCGGCCATGTACGCCGTTTCCGCAGACAATAACGTCCAGGCCAGCAGCGCGGCACCGACGGAAACGATAAGGCCGATATTCATCAGGGCGGCACCCCACGGTCCTACTGCCGCCGCCAGAACGCCTGCGGTAGAAGGGTTCTTCAGTTGCGCGAGCTCCGGCTGGGAAAGAACGCCCAGCGACAGAACCGAAACGGCGACGAACAGCAGGATCGAGATGAAAAATCCAATCATGGTGGCTTTACCCACGTCTGATTTTTTCATCGCCCGCCCCGAGTACATGGCCGCGCCTTCAATGCCGATGAAAACCCAGGTGGTGACCAGCATGATGTTTTTCACCTGGTCCATAACGGAGCCGAGCTGTTCATTACCCCAGAATTCGATCTTAAAGGTGCGAACCTGAAAGGCGACGCTGACCAGTACGACAAACATGATCAGAGGAACCACTTTCGCGACCGTGCCGATCAGATTGAGCAGGGCAGCACCCTGCACACCGCGACAGATCAGGAAATGCAGGCCCCAGAGCAGAATTGAACCCACAATCAATGCAGAAAGGGTGGTGCCATCGCCAAAGAAGCCGAGCGCGCTGAATGAGCCGAGGGCGGAGCAGATCACCACATAGTACGAAACGTTGCCGATCCATGCCGAGATCCAGTAACCCCAGGCGGAGTTAAAACCGATGTACTCGCCAAAGCCCGCGCGGGCATAGCCATACACACCGCCTTCAACGTCGCTTTTACGATGCGCCAGGGTCTGGAAAACAAAGGCGAGGGTTAACATCCCAATAAAGGTGATCCCCCAGCCGATCAGGATCGCGCCTGCACCTGCTTTGGCCGCCATGTTCTGCGGCAGGGAAAATACCCCGGCGGCGATCAGCGCACTGACCACAAGCGCCGTCAGCGCCGGGAGTTTGAGCTTACCTTCGGACAGGGAGGCCGAAGCATCCGCAGCCGGTTTGCTGGTATCAAGAGTAGTCATGAAGAGAGTCCTCAATCTGACAGAGAGTGATTTTTTAGAAGTAGCTGTATTGTTTGCCGACGTATTCGGAGGTCATGCACTGCAAGACGCCGCTGTATCCCAGGGAGAAATAGACGATGTCGCCCACCTGATATCCCGATGCGGTGTGGGTGACATCGAGGATCAGGTGATCGGAACTGGCGCCGAGCACTTTGACGCCGGGGTCAAATGGCCGGAGCTGGGAGAAGGAGACATCCTGTTCGCCGAGGGCGGCGAGCGCCCGGTGGTGTACGCCAAGATCTTCGAATACCGGCTTTCTCCCCATGGCATCCAGCGCCGTGGAGTGTCGCGGAACGGAGGGCTTATCTTTCAGCTCGATGATCTCCACGCCGAGCTTGATGGCATCCTGGCGGGTATCAGGGATCGGCTCGTCATTCAGGCCGAATCCCATAATCAGCGATGCGCCAAGCCGCAACTGGTTAACGCCCGTCGGTAGTCCCCCGTTGATCAGCAGGAACAGGGCAGAGGAACTGGCGCCGGAAATGGTGCGCAGTTCAATACCCAGCTCGTCTTCTATCTCATGGGCGAGATCGACCAGCGCCTGCTGGTTTTCGGTAGTCGGCTCCACCCCGCCGTAGCAGGCGAGATTGGCGCCAAGGCCTTCCAGCGTTAGTCCCGGCAGTTCCCTGTGCACCAGGCGCGCAAGGCGTCGTGTCTCCTGCGGATCCACGCAGCCTTCGCGCAGATCGCCCAGGTCATGCATCAAAATGACCCGATGCGTTTTGTTCTGCGCGATAGCTGCCGCAGAGAGCGCCTGCAACGTATGTTCTTCGGAATTCAGCGAGATATCCGCATAGGCGACTATGTCGTGCGCCAGGCTTATCTGCGGCAGACGTAACAGCAGTTTGTCGACGGGCAGGTCGGCTATTTTTTTGAGATTCTGGATCCGGGAATCCGCAATCGTGCTGATACCCGCATCAATCATGGCTCTGGCGACATTCGCAGCTTCGCAGCTCAGCTTATTGACGCCGACAGGCTCTACGCCGTGCTGGCGGCACAGCGCGATCAGCGTGCGGGTGTTGTCACGAATGACCGAAAGATTAACGAAGAGGCATGGAAAATCCTGGTTTCGCATAATGGGTCTCCTTACGTGAGACGCGGGTCAGGGGGCACCCGCGCCCGGTTCGTTCGGTCCAGTAGCTACCGTGGAGGAAGACGCCGTCCCGGACGGCGCTTTCCGAGTGGGTTAGTCGCCGAGCGTCGCCACCATCACTGCTTTGATGGTGTGCATGCGGTTTTCCGCTTCGTCGAACACGATGGAGTGAGCGGATTCGAAAACCTCTTCCGTGACTTCCAGCCCTTTCAGGCCGTAGGCCGCTTCGATTTCACGTCCCACTTTGGTCTGTTCGTTATGAAAGGCGGGCAGGCAGTGCATGAACTTCACGTCGGGATTGCCGGTGGCGTCGATAACCTTTTGGTTGATCTGGTACGGCGTCATCAGGCTGACGCGCTCTGCCCAGGCGTCTTTCGGCTCACCCATGGAGACCCAGACGTCGGTGTAGAGAAAATCGACGTCATAGACGCCTTCTTCCACATCGTCCGTCAGCGTAATGCGCGCCCCGGTGGTGCTGGCGATGTCGCGGCACTGGGCGACCAGTGCTTCATCTGGCCAGAAGGATTTTGGCGCGACGAGGCGAATATCCATGCCCATCTTTGCAGCGCCAACCATCAGTGAATTGCCCATGTTGTTGCGCGCATCGCCAAGGTAAGCGAAGCTCAGTTCGGGCAGCGTTTTCCCTGGCGCGTGCTCCAGCATGGTCATCAGATCCGCGAGGATCTGCGTGGGATGGAATTCGTCGGTCAGGCCGTTCCACACCGGCACCCCAGCGTATTGCCCCAGTTCCTCAACGATCGGTTGGCCGAACCCGCGGTATTCGATGCCGTCATACATCCGGCCCAGTACACGAGCGGTATCTTTCATCGACTCTTTATGCCCAATCTGCGAGCCGCTTGGGCCGAGGTAAGTGACCTGCGCGCCCTGGTCGAATGCCCCGACTTCAAAGGCACAGCGGGTGCGGGTAGAGGTTTTTTCGAATATCAGCGCGATGTTTTTCCCGGTCAGCGTTTGCTTTTCGCGTCCGGCTTTCTTCGCCGCTTTCAGTTCAATCGCCAGATCGATCAGGAACTGGATCTCCGCCGGGGTAAAGTCGAGAAGTTTCAAAAAATTGCGATTTTTCAGTGAAATAGCCATCAATATATCCTTGTTAAAATGTACTGCCTGATGACGCTGCGCTTATCAGGCCTACGGACGTGAATCGGTGTAGGCCGGATAAGGCGAGGCCGCCATCCGGCAAAAAAGCCTTACGCGTCAACATCGGCGGTTTCGCGCCGAATCAGGGTGCCTTTATCTCCGGCGAGAATGGCCGGGCCATCGGCCAGCGAACCGATGCCCGCAATGCCGTGGCAGCGGCTGACAAAGTCGGCGCAGGCGCTGACTTTTGGCCCCATCGAACCGGCATCAAACGCCATGTCGCTCAAAAGCTCGGGGGTTACCTGCGCCAGCGGACGTTGGGTGGGTTTGCCCCAGTCGAGATACACCGCGTCGGCATCGGTCAGGATCAGCAGTGCGTCGGCGTGGATCTGGCTGGCGAGCAGTGCGGCGGAGAGGTCTTTGTCGATCACCGCTTCGAGGCCGTGGTAACCGTCCGCTTTCTCGACGACCGGCACACCGCCGCCACCGTTACAGATGACCAGGTGATCGCGGGCGATCAGCGCCTGGATGGCGTCACTCTCAACAATGCGTTTCGGCTGTGGTGAGGGCACTACGCGGCGGAAGGCTTTGCCGTCTGCTTTGAAAACCCAGCCTTTTTCCGTCTGTAACGCATCGGCCTGCGCGCGGTCATAAACCGGACCGATATACTTGGTGGGGTTGCGAAAGGCCGGATCGTTTGCGTCCACTTCCACCTGCGTGAGCAGAACGCTAATTTCCCGCTGCGGCAGTTGATTCTTCAGCGCCTGTTGCAACATGTAGCCGATCATCCCCTGGCTTTCCGCCCCGAGAATGTCCAGCGGGTAGGGGGTGACGCGGTCATAGGCGCTGTTTTGCAATGCCAGCAGGCCCACCTGCGGCCCGTTGCCGTGAACCAGCACCACCCGCCACTGCTGTGTGAGTTGGGCGATCGTTTTCGCCGCCAGGATGATGTTCTTGCGCTGGATATCGGCTTCCAGCGGTTCGCCGCGCTTGAGCAACGCATTGCCGCCCAGGGCGACAACCAGAGTCGGTTTGTTTTGCATGGTGGGTTCCTTAAATGCCATCGCGTTCCAGTGGGCAACTCATGCAGCGCGCGCCGCCGCGTCCACGCCCCAGTTCGTCGCCGGGGATAGGCAGCACGGTGATGCCGGCTTTGTCGTATTTCTCGTTGGTCCAGATGTTGCGCTCGTAGCCCACGACCACGCCGGGGCGCAGCGTGAGGACGTTGTTGGCGTCATTCCACTGTTCGCGTTCGGCTTCAAAGGCGTCGCCGCCGGTGGTAATTAAGCGCACGTGATCGATGCCGAGCGCTTTCTCAATGGCGTTAACCAGCGTGCGTTCTTCGGTACGCTTCAGGCCGCCGCGGCCGTCTGGCGTCAGGGTCCAGCACTGCACGTCCTGGCGCACCACTTCCGGGTAAACGGAGAAGGTGTCGATATCGATGTGGGTCATGACGGTATCGAGATGCATACAAGAGCGGTGTTTGGGAAGCTCAACGGCGATCACCCGTTCGGCCTGACGATGTTTAAACAGCGACTGGGCAAGAAACTCGATCCCCTGCGGAGTTGTGCGTTCAGACATCCCGATCAGCACGGCACCGCGCCCGATCACCAGCACATCGCCGCCTTCTAAGGTGGCATGGTCGTAATTGATATTCTCGTCGCCGAAATATTTAATAAAATCGCCGTCGGCAAATTGTGGATGCCAACGATAGATGGCTCGCAAATTATTGGTTTCGCGCTGGCGAGCCGGTTTAGCCATTGGGTTAATAGAGACGCCGTTATATATCCAGCAGGAGGTATCACGGGTAAATAAATGGTTCGGCAATGGCTTCATAATAAAGTCATTAATATCGTGGGTATCGACCACCATATTTTTAATTGAGGCGGGAATTTCACCATAGGTGAGTCCGCCACTTAAATGACGGGCCAGTTCCCGATGCGACATATCGGCAAGCCAGGCGCGGATGTCGGTGGCGAAAGTCGGGCCAAGGCGGTAATCCGAGATTTGCGTTTCCAGCAGCCAGCTTTTGGCATCCGCGATGTCCAGCGTTTGTGTCAGTAAATCAGTCAGTAACAGAACTTCGATACCCTGCTCGCGCAACGTGTTGGCGAAAATATCATGCTCTTCACCTGCGCGTTCGACTGACAGTACGTCATCAAACAGCAGCTCCTGGCAGTTAGACGGCGTGAGGCGTTTCAGGCTGAGATTAGGGCGATGCAACATCACACTGCGTAGTTGGCCGATTTCAGAACCGACATAATGTTTTTCCATTACGATACCTTTCACTCTATTTCAGGAATAAAAAGGGGGTGGCTGCGAATAATGAAAATGCTCGCAGTCATAATTGTTCCGATATTTTTCGAGAGGCATCATTGAATTATTTAGCGGTCGGAAATGTGATGAGTTTCACATCCAATCGGTTATTTGTTTTTTCTTAATTAATATATGACAGAGGTCTGAGAAATAACAAAAATAAAAACTCTTAACCTGAATTACTACGCAGTTATACGTCAGATTATTCTTTAGTGTTAATTATTTGTTGGCGGCGGTAAATAATGAATGCAATGTAACACCATGATTTACATAGAGTAATAATAATTTGATGCATAGATATGCGTATTGTGAATTATATTATTTTTACCATAAAGTAAATTGTGCAATAACTATGGCGATTATCATTGATTAATCAGTGGAAATGAATTGTGATCGACTAACGGTTTTTCCTGTAACTCTTGTTATAACAATATGTTGTGAATTTTTTCAGTTTGGTGTGTTTGCATTTTATGCATTAAATATGCATAGATCACTGTTTGCTGTTAACAGACAGTCAACAACTTCAGCGATAAACATGCGCTGACGCAAAACTTTGCAAGATAGCGATGGCACGACCAGGCTTTTTTTCGTATAACAACTAAAATTGAAACGCTGTTTTGAATGAGGGGTATGAGATGATCGTTGGTAATATTCACCATCTGCAATCCTGGCTTCCTGAAGAACTTCGCCAGGCGATTGAGTACATTAAGGCAAACGTCACTGAAACGACGGAGAAGGGAAAACATGAGATCGACGGTAGCCGTCTGTTCTATCTGATTTCTGAAGATATGACCGAGCCGTTCGAGAAGCGTCGGGCGGAGTATCACGCGCGCTATCTGGATATTCAGATCGTGTTGAAAGGGCAGGAAGGGATGACCTTCAGCGTGCTGCCTGCCGGTAAGCCGGATACCGACTGGCTGGCTGATAAAGACATCGCGTTTTTAGCGGAAGGCGAGCAAGAGAAAACGCTGATCCTGAATGAAGGCGACTTTGTCGTTTTTTACCCGCAAGAAGTACACAAACCGCTGTGTGCCGTCGGCGCGCCCGCGCCGGTGCGTAAAGCGGTGGTTAAACTGCTGGTTGCTTAAAATAGCAAAGACCTGGCTGAGCAGCCGCTCCCTGATCCGGAGTGGCTGTCCCTTTTATCACTTATCCTGAATTCTGCCGTAAAGCCCCTCGCGCCTGCGAAAGCGATAAAAATAGTAAACGACATCTGCATTCATTAAAAACTTAACCGAACGGTAAAAGATGGTTTATTTCAGCCATTAATAGCGCACCGCGATAGGATTATTTCCTTATGTATTTAAATATATAACGGTGGCTTGATTTTAGTTAGTCGTTGTATATTTAATTTTATATCGCTATCGCCATAACTTCAGTTACAACATACAGTTAGCGGCAACCTTTTCGGTTAACTTCCAAAAACTCGATCAATAGCACGTTTAACTCTTTCTGGTTAATAACACTTTTGTGTTACATCAATTCTTGTTTAAAAATCATCCCGCAAAATATATCCCACAAAATTAAATATTAACTTTTGAATTAATTTCAGGGCAAGGTATGAATAAAAAATGGAAGTGGATAGCGGGTCTTGTTTTCGTGGGCATTCTACTGGGGGGAACACTCGCGCTGTCATCCATGTGGATGATGCATAAAACGTCAGAGACCTCGTTTTGTCTCTCCTGCCACACGATGCAAGCGCCCTATGAAGAGTACCAGGGGTCTGCGCACTTTATGAACCAAAAAGGTATCCGCGCCGAGTGCCAGGATTGCCACATTCCGCAATCGGGTATGGATTACCTGATCACGAAAGTTCGGGCCAGCAAGGATGTCTGGCATGAGTTTGTCACCGGCAAAATTGATACACCGGAAAAATATGAGGCGCATCGCCTTGAGATGGCGGAGACCGTCTGGGATCAGATGAAGGCCAACGATTCGGCGACCTGCCGTTCATGCCACCAGTTTGATGCCATGGATCTGCAAAAGCAGAGCGCTGACGCGCAGAAAATGCATGCGCTGGGCATCAAAGAAAAACAAACCTGTATTGACTGTCATAAAGGTATTGCGCACTTCCCGCCCGAAATCACGATTGACTCCAAAGCCCATGATGCGCTGATGGAAAACGCGCGCCAGACGCCGGTGGATGCAAAAGAAGTGTACCCCGTCGCACCTGCCGCGCTGGGCAATCTGGGCACGGTTTATCCGGCCACCAAACTGAACGTGGTGGGTCGCTCCGGCGATGCGCGTGAAGTGGAGATTACCGGTAGCCAAATGCAGGGAGCCGAGCAGGTGATTTACTTCGCGGCGGGCCAGCGTTTAGTCCTTGCCACGCTTACCGATGAAGGTCAAAAAGCACTCAAAATCTCCAGCGACTGGGAAAAAGATCCCTACGGAAACGCGTGGCGCACTGTTTCTCTACGCGCACCTCTGGCTGAACCCGCACTGGGTAAACCCGACGTAATCTGGGACTACGCCAAAACACTCGACAAGACGTATTGCTCCGGATGCCATGCGCCGATTTCTTCCGAACATTACACCTTAAATGCCTGGCCTTCCGTTGCAAAAGGGATGGGCGCGAGAACGGACATCAGCGCCGAGGATTTAGACATCCTGACTCGCTGGTTCCAGTATCACGCCAAAGATTTTACCTCTAAGGAATAACTGATAATTACGATTAAAGGAAAACCTATGAACCTTACACGACGTAACTTTATAAAATATGCCGGCGGTTCCGCTGGCGCGATGATCATTACCTCGGCAATCCCGATGCCAGCGTGGGCCGCCGACGCGCCGGGTAACGCCATCCTGACCGCGGGTCGTTGGGGGGCGATGTACATCGAGGTTAAAGACGGCAAAATTGTGTCGTCTCGCGGCGCGCTGGCGAAAACGATTCCCAACGATCTGCAAACGACCGCACCGGATCAGGCGCATACCCCATGCCGTATTCAATCTCCGATGGTACGTAAAGGCTTCCTGAATGCGCCGGGCAAGCCGGACGGCAACCGTGGTAAAGACGAATTCGTCAAAGTGTCATGGGAAGACGCCATGAAGCTCATCCACGAGCAGCACGCCCGTATCCGTGCCGAGCATGGCCCATCTTCCGTGTTTGCGGGTTCTTATGGCTGGCGCTCCAGTGGCGTGCTGCACAAAGCTCAGACGCTGCTTCAGCGCTACATGAGCATGGCGGGCGGCTACACCGGGCATACCGGTGACTACTCCACAGGCGCGGCGCAGGTGATCATGCCGCACGTAGTCGGTTCGGTAGAAGTTTACGAACAACAGACGGCATGGCCGCTGATCCTCGAACATAGTCAGGTAGTGGTCCTGTGGGGCCTTAACCCGCTGAACACCCTGAAAATTGCCTGGACCAGTACTGATGAGCAAGGCCTGGAGTACTTCAATAAACTGAAAGCCTCCGGCAAAACCGTTATCGCCATCGATCCACAGCGTTCAGAAACTATCGATTTCTTCGGTGATAAAGCGCAGTGGATTGCACCGAATATGGGTACCGACGTGGCGATGATGTTGGGTATTGCGTCCGCGCTGGTCGAAAAAGGGCTGCATGACAAAGCCTTCCTCGATAAATACACCACCGGCTATGGCGAATTTGAAGCTTATCTAACGGGTAAGAACGACAACACGCCGAAAAATCCAGCCTGGGCCGAGAAGATTTGCGGCGTTCCGGCGAAGCAAATGGAAATCCTCGCGGAAATCTTTGCGAAGAATAAAACCATGCTGATGGCGGGCTGGGGGATTCAACGTCAGCAGTACGGTGAACAGCGCCACTGGATGCTGGTTACCCTGGCGGCGATGCTTGGCCAGATTGGTACCGAGGGCGGCGGTTTCGGCTTCTCTTACCATTACTCAAACGGCGGCAACCCAACCCGTAGCGGCGGTGTGCTGTCGGCGATTTCTGCGACAATCGCAGGCGGTTCTTCTGCGGGCAACGACTGGGCGACGTCCGATGCGGTTGCAGCGTTCCCGGTTGCACGTATTGTTGAAGCTCTGGAAAACCCCGGCGGCAAATATCAACATAATGGCAAAGAACAAACCTTCCCTGATTTGCGCATGATCTGGTGGGCCGGTGGTGGCAACTTCACTCAGCATCAGGACACAAACCGCCTGGTGAAAGCCTGGCAAAAACCGGAGCTGGTGGTGATCTCCGAGTGCTACTGGACGGCAGCCGCCAAGCACGCTGATATTGTTCTGCCGATCACCACCTCGTTTGAACGTAACGATCTGACCATGACCGGCGACTACAGCAACCAGCATCTGGTGCCGATGAAACAAGCCATCCCACCGCAATTCGAAGCCCGCAACGATTTTGACGTATTCGCCGATATGGCTGAGTTGCTCAAGCCAGGCGGTAAAGCCGCTTATACCGAGGGCAAGAGCGAAATGGACTGGCTGCGCGAGTTCTACGACGTGGCGCAGAAAGGCGCGCGTCAGCAGCGCGTCAATATGCCGCAGTTCACCGCCTTCTGGGACGCGAACAAGCTGATCGAAATGCGTAAGAACCCGAAAGAAGAAGCGTTTGTGCGCTATGCCGATTTCCGTAAGGACCCGGTGATGAACCCGCTGGGTACGCCGAGCGGTAAAATCGAGATTTACTCGAAAACCATCGAAGGCTTCAACTATAAGGATTGTCCGGCGCATCCGACCTGGCTGGAACCTGACGAATGGGCTGGTAACGCCAAAGAGGGTGAGCTGCAACTGCTGACCGCGCACCCGGCGCATCGTTTACACAGCCAGCTTAACTATGCGTCGCTGCGTAAACAGTATGCGGTGGCCAACCGCGAGCCGTTCTACATCCATCCGGAAGACGCGAAAAAACGCGGCATTGCCGACGGTGATTTGGTGCGCGTCTGGAACGCGCGCGGCCAGGTACTGACCGGCGCGAAAGTGACCGATGGCATCAAGCAGGGCGTGGTGTGTATTCATGAAGGCGCATGGCCGGATCTGGACTATGCAGGCACCGGGATTTGTAAAAATGGCGGGGCGAACGTGCTCACCAAAGATATTCCGACCTCAAGTCTGGCGAATGGCTGTTCCGCCAATACCGCACTGGTGATGGCAGAAAAATACACCGGACCGGCGCTGGAACTCACCGCGTTTACGCCACCCATGGGCGCGTAACTCACGGTTGTAATACTGGGCGGAAACGGTGATTTTCGTCTCAGGTTGCTGATGAACCCCACATTTTTATGTGGGGTTTTTCTTTGCGGATAATATTATTGCGCCAGTGTCGCCACCATCACGGCTTTAATGGTGTGCATCCGGTTCTCGGCCTGGTCGAACACAATGCTGGCCGGGGATTCAAACACCTCATCGGTGACTTCCATCCCGCCATGCAGACCAAATTCCTCTGCCATCTTTTTACCGAGCGTGGTCTGGTCGTCATGAAACGCGGGCAGGCAGTGCAGGAACTTCACCTGTGGATTCCCGGAAAGCGCCATCATCTGGCTGTTGACCTGATAGTCACGCAGCATGGCGATACGCTCCGCCCATTTCTCTTTTGGTTCGCCCATCGATACCCAGACGTCGGTGTAGATAAAGTCCGCGCCTTTTACGCCAGCCGCGATATCTTCGGTGAGCGTGATGTTGCCGCCGTTTTTCTTCGCCATGGCGCTACATTCAGCGACCAGCGAGGCGTCTGGCCAGCAGGCTTTTGGCGCTACCAGACGCAGATCCAGCCCGGTGAGTGCGGCGGCTTCCAGCATTGAGTTACCCATGTTATTGCGCGCATCACCGGCGTAAACCAGCGTCATGTCGTTAAACGCCTTGCCCGGTAAATGTTCCTGCATTGTCAGCAGGTCGGCCAGCAACTGGGTGGGATGAAACTCATTGGTCAACCCATTCCATACCGGTACACCGGCATAGTCGGCCAGCGTTTCAACCACTTCCTGACCGTAGCCACGATACTGAATGCCGTCATACATCCTGCCCAGCACGCGCGCGGTGTCCTTAATTGACTCTTTATGCCCAATCTGGCTCCCGCTGGAACCGAGATAAGTGACGCGAGCCCCCTGGTCGTAAGCGGCAACTTCGAAAGAGCATCGTGTACGGGTCGAGTCTTTTTCGAAGATGAGCGCGATATTTTTTCCTGTAAGCTTTTGTTCTTCTATGCCGTTTTTCTTATCGGCTTTCAGTTTTGCGGCAAGCTGGATGAGCGCGGTAAGTTCAGCAGAGGTGAAATCGAGTAACTTTAAAAAATGCTTCTGATAAAAACCTGACATAGTTCCCTCCCATGGCCAATGCCATTTTATTGAATTAAAATTCAATTTATATGGATGATTATGCATTTGCAACCCCGTTTAACAAATCTTTTCTGGAAAGGTGGAGGCAACGACGGTGGTATGTGACAATAAGAGTATCGGCAGGACATTATGAGGAACGAGCCATGGCAAACCCGGAACAACTGGAAGAGCAGCGTGAAGAAACGCGCCTGATTATTGAAGAATTACTGGATGATGGCAGCGACCCGGACGCGCTGTATACCATCGAGCACCACCTTTCCGCAGACGATTTCGAAACCCTGGAAAAAGCTGCGGTTGAAGCGTTTAAGCTTGGCTACGAAGTGACCGAGCCGGAAGAGCTGGAAGTGGAAGAAGGCGACACCGTCATTTGCTGCGATATCCTCAGTGAATGTGCGCTGAAAGCCGATCTTATCGACGCGCAGGTTGAACAACTGATGAACCTGGCCGAGAAGTATGACGTCGAATACGACGGCTGGGGCACCTACTTTGAAGATCCGAACGGTGAAGAAGGTGAAGAGGGCGACGACGAAGACTACGTCGACGAAGATGACGACGGCGTGCGTCACTAAGATCCCCGCGCGTTAAAAAGTACGGCAGTTTTCTGCCGTACTCTTTCGACAGGTTACACATGGACTATCCGCAAATTCTCTCCCCGGTACGCCAGTTTCTGCACTGTCCTACCCCGCAGGCCTGGATTGACCAGGCGCGCGATCCGCAAAACCTTCCTCTGCTGCTCACCGATCATCTGATTTGCGAACTTAAGGCGGCGCAAACGGCGATGCTGCTGGTGCGTAAGTACGTGGCGGATAAACCGGGTGCGGATGCGCTGCTCGCCTGGCTACAGCCGTATGAAGCCTTTGCCTTCCGGGAAGGGCCGGAACCGGACTTTGTCGCGCTCCATAAACAGATTGGTAAAAGCGTGATGCCGGAAACGGACGATCCGTGGGGCCGCCAGCTTATCGACAGCATGGTGCTGTTGATAAAAGAAGAACTGCACCACTTCTGGCAGGTGCGCGAAGCGATGCAGGCCAGAAATATTCCTTACGTGAAGATCACCGCCAGTCGCTACGCAAAAGGGATGCTGAAAGCGGTGCGTACGCACGAACCGCTGACGCTGATTGATAAGCTGATTTGTGGGGCTTACATCGAAGCACGCTCCTGCGAACGCTTTGCTGTACTGGCTCCGTTTCTCGATGACGATCTGCAAAAATTTTATCTGTCGCTGTTGCGCTCTGAAGCGCGTCACTTCCAGGACTATCTGGCGCTGGCGCAACAGGTCTCGCAAGACGATATTTCTCCCCGCGTCCGTCATTTTGGCGAAGTGGAAGCCGCACTGATTACCTCGCCGGACAACGAGTTTCGCTTTCACAGCGGTGTCCCCGTCGCCTCTTAATTTCGGTAGTTCTGCCAGCAGTAAGGTGACATCCCGTCGCGAGCAGTGAAAAATGTGTCCTTTTCAGGGCAAGGAAAACCGATGAACTGGACACATGTACTTCTCGCCGGCTACGTCGGCGCGGTTATCGCCGCCGTGATTGGGCTGATGCGTAAAAAAGGCTGGGTGGGAAAAGTCTCCGGCGCGGTGCTGATGATTGTGGCGATCGTCGCGTGGAATCTCTTTGACGTGCACTACCTGATCCCGCGAGAAAAAGCGGCGTCCGGTCAAACGGAGGAGCAGAAGTTTGATGCCGCGCTACTGCAAATGCCGACGTTTCAGGTACTGAAAGAACAGGAGCCGACATTCTGGATCCATCTCCGTACGCAGGCGCTGCAACTGAAAAATGAAGGCAAAACCGAGCAGCAAATTATCGATACCATTCAACCGCAGGTGCTGCAAATTCAGATGTCGCGTTTACAGCAGGCGCCTGACAGCAATGTCGTTGACTACATGAAGATCAATCTCGAACAGATTGCCGCGGTGCAGAAAAAAGGCGACGACGAGTGTTTCCGCTTTCTCTTCCCACAGGTCAAAGGTGGTATTAACCCGACGCGTTTGATCTCGCAGGATATTCTGAAACGGCGTATGGAGGGCGATGCCACGATGATGCGCGCGGCGTACGGTGTCAATAAACATACGGTGACAGACGCTGAGAAACAGCAGGCCATGCAGGATCTGCAAAACGTCGTACCGGTACTGGTGCAGCGCTACGGAGAGGATGTACAGCTTATGGCTGAGCCGCAGAAGGGGGTTGGGAAAGAGAAGGTTGTCTGCGATCTGGTGCAGGATATGTGGGTGGAAGTGCTGAAATTGCCAGCCGCACAGGCCGCTGGCGTGATTCGACTTTCGGTATCGCCTGAGATGCAATGACCGGTCTTACAGGGGTTTGAGCATGCGCACTTCGCAATCGACGTGCCCGGTGCAGCCCAGCGGTTCGCTGATATGCTCAAACCCTAAATGTTCGTACAGGCCAATCGCCTCGCGTAAAAAGGCGGTGGTTTCCAGATAGCAGTGTTTAAACCCCTGCGCGCGGGCGTGGTCCATCGCTATCAGCGCCAGCTTTTTCGCCATGCCTTGTCCGCGTGCCGTGGGCAAAAAGTACATTTTTTGCAGTTCGCAAATATCGGGTTCGCTACACGATAAAGGGGCAATTCCGCCGCCACCCACAATTTCCCCATTACGCTCCACCACCCAATACGCATGTCCAGGCTGAGAGTAGAGCTGATACAGTTCGTCCAGATTCGGATCGGCAACGGTATAGCCTTTGTCAGCGGTGAGACCATATTCGGCGGACACCTGGCGGATAACCGCCGCGATGACAGGATTATCCTGCGCGCAAAGGGGACGGAGGGTGAGGGGCTGATGTTGTTGATTACTCATATTTTCGTTTAATTAATTCTACATATATATAATTGTAATTGATATCACTGTCTGTGAAAGCATGCAAGCAGTACGTAAAAAAACAAGCGTTTCTTCACTGGACAGGTTATTCTGCGTTTGCTGATATTGATATTATTTAATGATTTTCATTTTTATATTTTGCAAACAAAGGAATTGTTATGGAATCAGTAGTAAAAAACGGGCAGAAGTCTCGTTGGCAGTTTGACTTTCATGGCCGCGCCGGACAATATTTTATAATCTGCCTGACTAATGTCATTCTATGTATCATTACTCTTGGTATCTATATGCCGTGGGCGATGGTGCGCAGTCGCCGTTATGTTTATGAAAATATGGAACTGAATGGTGCACGGTTTGGTTATCATGCGACAGGGCTGGCAATTTTCTTAAGCTGGTTGTTCCTGGTTTGTGTTTTTATTGTGATCTCTTTCCTGGCATTCATGCCCGCGCTTGAACTGGTGTTGCTGTTGGTATTTTTCCTGGCATTACCCATCTTTATGGTCAAAAGCATAAAATATAATGCCATGATGACCACGCTGAATAATGTACGCTTTAACTTTCACAGCTCATTGGGACGCGCATGGTGGATAATGATGGGTTTACCCGTTGTGCTTTATATTCTGCTGACGGTGATCATTCTCTTAGTGGTGAATATTCCTGGTGATGGCGTTACGGCTATTATTACAAAAGTCCTGTTAGCATTCGTTATTTTCCTGGCGGGTGCCGGCGTTATTGCCGGTGTCGTGTATGCGAAATGGATTACGCTGCTTGGTGAGGGCGGTCAGTTCGGTATTCATCGTTTCGCTGTCGCTGTAAGCGTAAAACAGTGCATCAAAGTGTGTTTCCTGTCGATGCTGATCGTTGTGCCTTTTTTGGCGATGATTGCCTGGCTCTTTTCCGGCATTTTCAGCGCCATTATGATGGCCAGCATGATGGGCGGGATGAGTGAGGAAGCGCAGCTTGCACTGATCCTTGAGAACCAGGGACAAATCATCGCCTGCTACCTGCTCTATTTCGCGGCCATTCTGCTTTCCTCCGGGTATATGTGGATGGGCTTGCGTAATCATTTCATGAACAATCTGACGCTCGCGAACGGCGGTATCCGTTTTCATTCCGGTATTGCATTTCATGCGCTGGTGGTGCAGTGGGTGCTGATTGCCGTGGTATCGTCCATTACGCTGGGGCTGGCCTATCCGTTAATGAAGATGCGCTATCTGCGTTTCCTGGCGGCGAATACCTGGGTTGATGGCGATCTGGATACCCTGGAACTGACTGACCATGATGAACAACCCGAGACAGGGCCGATTGCGGTGCTTTCTCGCGGTATGATGCCGCAGATACCCTTTGTCTGATACAAAGAGGCTGACACAATAAGGCCGGAGCATGCTCCGGCCTTATTACATAACTGCCATCCGATTATTCGATTACAGCGCGGCGATGACCGCCTGTTGCTCAATCAGCTTCGCTTTCGCTTCGGCGTAGCCTTCCAGCTTCTCACGCTCTTTGGCGATCACCGCTTCCGGCGCGCGCGCCACGAAACCTTCATTAGACAGTTTGTTTTCGATGCGGCTGATTTCACCCTCGATTTTTGCCACTTCTTTCGCCAGACGCGCCAGCTCATCTTCTTTGTTGATGAGACCGGCCATCGGGATCAGCAGTTCGGCACCATCGATGATTTTGGCGACCGAGACCGGCCCCTTGTCATCGGCAGGCAGCACGGTGATGCTTTCCAGACGCGCCAGATTCAGCAGGAAGCTGCGGTTGTCGTTCACACGACGAATCGCGTCATCGCTGCAACCACGCAGCAACAGCTCCAGCGGTTTACCCGGCGCGATGTTCATTTCCGCACGGATATTACGCACAGCGGTGATCGCCTGCTTCAGCCATTCGGTATCGGCAAGGGCGGCTTCATCAACCTGAGACGCGTCATAGACCGGGAACGGCTGCAACATGATGGTGTCAGCGGTAATTCCACAAATCACTTTCACACGCTGCCAGATGGTTTCGGTAATAAACGGAATGATCGGGTGCGCCAGGCGCAGCAAACCTTCCAGAACGGTAACCAGCGTGTGGCGAGTGCCGCGCAGTTCGGCTTCCGTTCCACCGTTCATCACCGGCTTCGTCAGTTCCAGATACCAGTCGCAGAACTGGTTCCAGGTGAACTCGTACAGAATGCCTGCGGCGATATCGAAGCGGAAGTTGTCCAGCGCTTCACGGTACGCTTTCACGGTCTGGTTGAATTCGGCGAGGATCCAGCGGTCTGCCAGCGACAGGGTCATTTCGCCGCCGTTGAAGCCGCAATCCTGGTCTTCCGTGTTCATCAGTACAAAGCGGCTGGCGTTCCACAGCTTGTTACAGAAGTTACGGTAACCTTCCAGACGCTTCATATCCCAGTTGATGTCGCGACCGGTAGACGCGAGTGCCGCCAGGGTGAAGCGCAGGGCGTCGGTGCCGTGCGGTTCGATACCTTCCGGGAACTGTTTCTCGGTACGTTTGGCAATCTTCTCTGCCAGCTGCGGCTGCATCATGTTGCCGGTACGTTTTTCCAGCAGTTCTGGTAACGAAATACCATCGACCATATCCAGCGGGTCAATCACGTTGCCCTTGGATTTGGACATCTTCTGGCCTTCATCATCGCGAATCAGACCGGTCATGTAGACGGTGTGGAACGGCACCTGCGGCTTGCCGTTTTCATCTTTGATGAAGTGCATGGTCATCATGATCATGCGGGCAATCCAGAAGAAGATGATGTCGAAGCCGGAGACCATCACGCTGGTGGGGTGGAACTGACGCAGCGCGTCGGTGTTTTCCGGCCAGCCGAGCGTAGAGAACGTCCACAGCGCGGAGGAGAACCAGGTGTCGAGCACGTCTTCATCCTGACGAAGCGCAACGTCCGCGCCCAGGTTGTTTTCCTTGCGCACGTCGTGTTCGTTGCGGCCCACATAGACGTTGCCGTCGTTGTCGTACCATGCCGGAATACGGTGACCCCACCACAGCTGACGGGAGATACACCAGTCCTGAATATCACGCATCCAGGAGAAGTACATGTTTTCGTACTGCTTCGGTACGAACTGAATGTCGCCATTCTCAACCGCTTCAACGGCGGGTTTTGCCAGCACGTCGGCACGGACGTACCACTGGTCGGTCAGCATCGGTTCGATAACCACGCCGCCACGGTCGCCGTACGGGACGGTCAGGTCGTGCGGTTTGATTTCTTCCAGCAGTCCGAGCGCGTCGATGGCGGCAACCACCGCTTTACGTGCGGCAAAGCGCTCCAGTTTCTGGAACTGTGCCGGGATCTCGCTTGAGTAAACGTCAGACTCTTCGCCTTTGGTGTCATACACTTCCGCTGTTTCGCGGATATCGCCATCAAAGGTGAAGATGTTGATCATTGGCAGGGCATGACGACGACCGACTTCATAGTCGTTAAAGTCGTGCGCCGGGGTGATTTTTACGCAGCCGGTGCCTTTTTCCATGTCGGCATGCTCGTCACCGACAATCGGAATGCGGCGGTTTACCAGCGGCAGCACCACGAATTTACCAATCAGATCTTTATAGCGTGGATCTTCCGGGTTGACGGCCACGCCGGTATCGCCCAGCAGGGTTTCCGGACGGGTAGTGGCGACGACAAGATAATCTTTACCGTCAGCCGTTTTTGCACCGTCGGCCAACGGATAGCGGATGTGCCACATCGAGCCTTTCGACTCGCGGTTTTCCACTTCCAGGTCAGAAATAGCGGTGCGCAGTTTGGGATCCCAGTTCACCAGGCGTTTGCCACGGTAAATCAAGTCTTCTTTGTACAGGCGGACGAACACTTCTTTCACGGCATTGGAAAGGCCTTCGTCCATGGTGAAGCGCTCGCGCTCCCAGTCAACGGAGTTACCGAGACGGCGCATCTGACGGGTAATGGTGCCGCCGGATTCCGCTTTCCACTGCCAGATTTTGTCGATGAAGGCATCGCGACCATAGTCGTGACGGGTTTTCCCTTCTTCAGCGGCAATTTTACGCTCCACCACCATCTGGGTCGCGATACCGGCGTGGTCGGTACCGACCTGCCACAGGGTATTTTTCCCCTGCATGCGCTGGTAGCGGATCAGCGTGTCCATGATGGTTTGCTGGAAAGCATGACCCATATGCAAACTGCCGGTGACGTTCGGCGGCGGGATCATGATGCAGAAGGACTCTTTGCTTTCATCGCCGTTAGGCTTGAAATAGCCCTGCTTTTCCCAGTGCTCGTAAAGCGGCTGTTCGATATCTTGGGGGTTGTATGTCTTTTCCATTATTTCCAGGTTGCCGTATTCAGGTTAAAACCAGCCACGCGGTAGGCTTTGTAGCGTTCACGCGCCGATTGTTTCAGAGAATCTTCGTAAGGAACGAAGTCTATCACTTCTGTGAAAGCGGTGGCAAAATCTGCAAAGCCAACGCGCAGACTGATGAGCAGATCGCGCGGGCTGCTGTTGCGTTTTTCCGGCCAGGCGATTTCCACCGGCGAACCGCCACGCGGTCCTTCACCCGCCAGATTGTGTGGGACGAAACTGTCAGCCGGTCTGGCCCACAGTGCTTCATCCAGGCGAATGGCCTGTTTTTCGTCTTCGCAGGCAATCAACACGCGTTTACCACTGCGCCAACGTTCTGCGGCAATCTCACACACCAGTTGCTCGACAGCGCTTAAGCCATCGACGGTGTTTTCGTTGTCCAGAAGGTAGAACGTTGCATTCTTCATATATGGGGCTTCTTGTGGTGGATTTAAACGCAAGGCCATGTTGCACACCGTAGGCCGGATAAGCGTAGCGCCATCCGGCAAAATGCCTGATGACGGCGCTAATGCGCCTTATCAGGCCTACGGGGCAATCTCAAACTTACTCTTCGCCGGAAAAACCCGCACGATTGAGCAGGAACTGTGACAGCAGCGCCACCGGACGACCGGTTGCGCCTTTGGCTTTCCCGGAGCGCCAGGCGGTGCCGGCGATATCGAGGTGCGCCCAGTTGTACTTGCGGGTAAAGCGCGACAGGAAGCAGCCTGCGGTGATCGCACCGCCAGGACGGCCGCCAATATTCGCCATATCCGCGAAGTTGGACTCCAGCTGTTCCTGATACTCATCACCGAGCGGCAGACGCCATGCGCGGTCACCCGCCTGTTCGGACGCGCCGATCAGCTCGTGCGCCAGCGGGTTATGGTTCGACATCAGACCGGTGATGTGATGGCCCAGCGCAATCACGCAGGCACCCGTCAGGGTCGCCACGTCGATCACCGCTTCCGGCTCAAAACGCTCAACGTAAGTTAAGACGTCGCAGAGCACCAGACGGCCTTCGGCATCGGTGTTCAGTACTTCAACGGTCTGGCCGGACATCGTCGTCAGCACATCGCCCGGACGATAGGCGCGACCGCCAGGCATGTTTTCACAGCCCGCCAGCACGCCGATGACGTTGATCGGCAACTGAAGCTCCGCCACCATGCGCATCACGCCGTAAACGGCCGCTGCACCGCACATGTCGTACTTCATCTCGTCCATGCCTTCGGCAGGTTTGATGGAGATACCGCCGGAGTCAAAGGTGAGCCCTTTACCGACCAGCACGATCGGACGGACATCTTCGGACGGGTTGCCTTTGTACTCGATCACCGACATCAGCGATTCGTTCTGCGAACCGTGACCGACGGCGAGGTAAGAGTGCATTCCCAGCTCTTTCATCTGCTGTTCGCCGATGACGCGGGTGACCACATTCTGACTGTAGCTGTCAGCCAACTGGCGCGCCTGAGAGGCCAGATACGCGGCGTTACAGATGTTCGGCGGCATGTTGCCGAGATCTTTCGCGGCCTTAATTCCGGCGGCAATGGCCAGACCGTGCTGGATCGCACGCTCGCCGCTGGTCAGTTCACGGCGCGTTGGCACGTTAAAGACCATTTTACGCAGCGGGCGACGCGGCTCGCTTTTGGTGGTCTTCAACTGATCGAAGCTGTACAGCGTCTCTTTGGCCGTCTCAACAGCCTGACGTACTTTCCAGTAGTTGTTGCGGCCTTTGACGTGCAGTTCAGTCAGGAAGCAGACGGCTTCCATCGAGCCGGTATCATTCAGAGTGTTGATCGTTTTCTGAATTACCTGCTTATACTGACGTTCATCCAGCTCGCGCTCTTTGCCACACCCGATGAGGAGGATACGCTCGGACAGCACGTTAGGAACATGGTGCAGCAACAAGGTCTGACCTGGTTTGCCTTCCAGTTCGCCACGGCGCAGCAGGGCACTGATGTACCCGTCGCTAATTTTATCGAGCTGTTCTGCAATCGGAGAAAGGCGGCGTGGTTCAAAGACGCCCACGACGATGCAGGCACTCCGCTGTTTCTCCGGGCTACCGCTTTTTACACTAAACTCCATGCACTACGCTCCTGAATCTTAAAGACAACGGCGGCGCCTGCGGTTAGAATTGCAAGCTTTCGTAACTCATGTCCGCAGTTGCGGTGACTTCGTGTTAATCTTAACGTTATTACGGCATTGGCACATCAGAACGCGTTCTGAGTAGCGAATCCGCTGAGTATAATAATTTTAGCGACGATTTCGACGACTCAAGAGAATAAATGACGTTTAAGCCATGAAACAAGCTAAATTCCTGCAAAAGACGAGTTTTTACGGGCGTATTTAAAGTGATAATCATAAGATATCTGGTGCGGGAGACGCTCAAAAGCCAGCTTGCCATCCTCTTCATCCTGCTTTTGATCTTCTTTTGTCAAAAGTTAGTGAGGATCCTCGGCGCGGCGGTTGACGGTGATATTCCGGCAAATCTGGTGCTCTCGCTGCTGGGCCTCGGCGTGCCTGAAATGGCGCAGCTCATCCTGCCGCTCAGCCTGTTCCTCGGACTGTTGATGACACTGGGCAAACTGTATACCGAAAGTGAAATTACGGTGATGCATGCCTGCGGTCTGAGCAAGTCCGTGCTGGTGAAAGCCGCCATGATCCTGGCGCTGTTCACCGGCATCATTGCCGCCGTTAACGTCATGTGGGCGGGACCGTGGTCGTCAAAGCATCAGGATGAGGTCCTCGCCGAGGCGAAAGCCAACCCCGGTATGGCCGCACTGGCGCAGGGGCAGTTCCAGCAGGCCACCAACGGCGGCTCGGTACTGTTCATTGAAAGCGTTGACGGTAGCGATTTTAAAGATGTGTTCCTCGCGCAGATTCGCCCGAAAGGTAACGCCCGTCCTTCCGTGGTGGTCGCCGATTCCGGACATTTATCGCAACTGCGCGACGGTACGCAGGTGGTTACGCTGAACAAAGGCACCCGCTTTGAAGGCACCGCACTGCTGCGTGATTTCCGCATCACTGACTTCCAGGACTATCAGGCGATTATCGGTCACCAGGCGGTGGCGCTGGATCCGAACGATACCGACCAGATGGACATGCGCACGCTGTGGTCCACCGATACCGATCGGGCCCGTGCGGAACTGCACTGGCGTATCACGCTGATCTTCACCGTATTTATGATGGCGCTGATGGTCGTGCCGTTGAGCGTGGTGAACCCACGTCAGGGTCGCGTGCTGTCGATGCTGCCCGCGATGCTGTTGTATCTGATGTTCTTCCTGATCCAGACCTCCCTGAAATCCAACGGCGGAAAAGGCAAGCTGGATCCGGTTATCTGGATGTGGGTCGTCAACCTGCTGTACCTGGCACTGGCGGTGGGACTGAACCTGTGGGATACAGTGCCGGTGCGCCGTCTGCGCGCCCGTTTTTCGCGTAAAGGAGCGGTGTGATGCAGCCATTTGGTGTCCTTGACCGCTATATCGGTAAAACCATTTTCACCACCATCATGATGACGTTGTTCATGCTGGTGTCGCTTTCCGGCATCATCAAGTTCGTTGACCAGCTGAAAAAAGCCGGGCAGGGAAGCTACGATGCGCTGGGGGCGGGGATGTACACCCTGCTCAGCGTGCCGAAAGATGTGCAGATTTTCTTCCCGATGGCGGCGCTGCTTGGCGCGCTGTTGGGGCTTGGGATGCTGGCTCAGCGCAGCGAACTGGTCGTGATGCAGGCGTCGGGTTTTACCCGTATGCAGGTGGCGCTCTCGGTGATGAAAACCGCGATCCCACTGGTGCTGCTGACCATGGCCATCGGCGAGTGGGTTGCGCCGCAGGGCGAGCAAATGGCGCGTAACTACCGTGCGCAGGCGATGTATGGCGGTTCGCTGCTTTCCACCCAGCAGGGGCTGTGGGCGAAAGATGGCAATAACTTTGTTTACATCGAACGGGTGAAAGGCGATGAAGAGTTAGGGGGGATCAGTATTTATGCTTTTAACGATCAGCGTCGTCTGCAGTCCGTGCGCTATGCCGCGTCTGCGAAGTTTGATCCGGAACAGAAGGTCTGGCGTTTGTCGCAGGTGGATGAGTCAAATTTGACCGACCCGAAGCAGGTAACCGGTTCGCAAATCGTGAGCAGTACCTGGAAAACCAATCTCACGCCGGACAAGCTGGGTGTGGTGGCGCTGGACCCGGATGCGCTCTCCATCAGCGGTTTGCATAATTACGTGAAGTACCTGAAGTCGAGCGGACAGGAGGCCGGACGCTACCAGCTTAATATGTGGAGCAAAGTCTTCCAGCCGCTGTCCGTTGCGGTGATGATGCTGATGGCGCTGTCGTTCATCTTTGGTCCGCTGCGTAGCGTGCCGATGGGTGTGCGTGTGGTGACGGGGATAAGCTTTGGTTTTGTCTTCTACGTGCTGGACCAGATCTTCGGCCCGCTGACGCTGGTGTACGGTATCCCGCCAATTATCGGCGCGCTGCTGCCGAGCGGCTCGTTCTTCTTAATCAGCCTCTGGCTAATGATGCGTAAATCATGATATCGAGCCCCTCCAACCGGAGGGGCTTTTGTTTGCAGGATCATCAGAAAAAAGTGCTGATTACTGCTTTTTGAAAAAGTCGTTATACAACATATACAAGTGTGCTGCGCTCCAGGAGAAGTTTGGCGCGCCCTGCTGTGCGCCAGTCAGTGGATTATAGTTTTCCTGAATCGGCCCGTCGGTCGTCAGCCCTTTGGCGTGTTTAAAGAACGTATCCGCCAGTTTGAGCGCCTCCTCACGATATCCGTAGCGCTCCATTCCTTTCAGACCAAACCAGAACTGATCTACCCAGACTCGGCCGCGCCAATAGATATCTGCCCCGAATGCCGGATTGGTGAGCGCAGCGGTTCCGAGCGGAACAAAGGTATTGAACTCATTCGGATCCAGCATCACTTTCACCACCTCATCGGCGTAGGCCTGAGTCGCCGCGCCGTTAAATAAGGGCGACCAGCCTTCCGGACCTTTACCGCGCTCGACAATGGGCTTTCCGGCGCAGCCGTTTGCCAACGGCGTTTCTTCGATGCGCACGTCATAGTAGAAACCGTTGGCGGGATCAAACATACAGGTGTTGATGTAATCGGCCAGTTTTTTTGCCAGCGTCTGGTAGCGTTTAGCATCGTCGGTTTTGCCGAGAAGAGTAGCCATTTCTGCCAGGTAATGGTTGTCGCTGTACATATAACTGGCCTGATCGACCGACTCCTGCAACAGCGAGTAGCCTAATAACGTGCCGTCCTGATTCCGGTTTTCCGCGAATTTCACCGCCCAGTCACTGCGTTTTCCGCCCTTAGCAACATATTTATCCAGTTGATCTTTATCGATGAAACCGAATACGGCTGCATCGTCGCGACCCGATTCCCATGATGCGGCGACCTGTGCCGGAATATCCAGACTCTCATACTGGCCTTTCTCAACTTCGCGGGTATAGTTTTTCAGGCCGGAGAGCGTCTCTTCTTTGCCGTTCTTTTTCACTGTAAACAGCATCTCGCCGCTGGGGGTATTGTGGGCTTTATCGCGCGTAGCGCCATATTCCGGCACGCCGTTGCCGTTATGGTCGCGATTACGTAACCACCAGTCGTGATAGGCCACCAGTTTGGGATACATCTCTTCAAGCCAGGCTTTATCTTTGGTGACATTGTAGACTTCCATCACTGACCAGGCAGCCAGACTCGGCTTGGTGTTACGTTCGTTCCAGTTGCCGCCATCACCGCCGCGCTCGGGGCTGAGGTTCCAGGCAATTAAGTCGGGAATAAAGCCGGCATCCTGTGGGCGCACCTTATCGTCAGGTTGAATCTGCCACGAAAAGACGGCGCGAATATTTTCTTTGGCGATTTCCGGGTTGAAATGCGCCATGGCGAAGGCTTGCTTCCAGGTATCCCAGGGCCAGGTTTGATTACCGGAAAACCAGCGGCCCGTCACCGACGGGGTGACGGTATGGTATTTCACCGCGCCCCCCGGCGATCGCCAGTTGCCGTTCAGTGTCTCAATCGCCTTCACCGCTACGCGCGTTTGCTCTGGTGTGGCGTGCGGATTGGTTAATCCTTTTTGCAGATACCCTTCCCAGCGTTTTTCTGAGGCGGTCAGGTAGAATGCCGGACGTGCCAGAATATCGCGGATCTGCATCTGCTCCTTCGTCACTTCCCCGGCGGTGAGCAGATGGGAATAGGTGGTGTAAATCGTTGTTGAACCGCTGATATGCGCTTTACTGGTAAATCGGTGTCCGTCGACAACGGTATGGGTGGGTAATGAACGATGTACCTGATATTCCGATTCACCTGAGGTCAGCAGATCCCATGTCGAACGCACTTTGCCGAAGGTGACCTTCAGGCCGTCACGCGTTGCGCTGATTTTGCGCTGATAATCCGGGTATTCACTCTCGATAGTCTTATCCGAGCGCGCTTTTCCTGCTTTCGCCTCCAGTTTTTCCAGCAGCTGGCCGTCCCACACCAGATCCAACGGCTTCGCGCTGATGATTCGGGTTTCCAGCAGCGACGTTCGCGGTGTGGCAAAGCGCAGGGTCATCTCTATCTGAATGTCCTTAGCCGACAATTTCTGCACCAGAGCGCCAGGAATGCTGTACGCCTCAAGGGTGAAACTGACTTTTTTACCGTTCTGGTACACGCTCAGGCGATCGAAATTCGCCGCCATAAAATTGATGTACTCTTCTGTCAGCAGGGCGACGCCAGGAAACCCTCCCATTGTCGCAGGCCCCTCCGGCAACAGATGTCCGTGCCAGGCGCCCATGTCGAAAAAGGGGTTGAATCGCTGATGGTCGTCAGCGTCATAATCGTGCATATAGCCCGGTGTGCCGCTGCGGTTAATGACATTTTTAAACGCATCCGCAGGAGTGGCGCAGGCAGAAAAACTCAGCAACAGCGTACAGGCCAACGGGGTGAGTCGTGTCGTGATTTTCATGGTATCGCTGTCCTTATTACCAGTAGAAATATTGCATCAGGAAGATCTGGTCGCTCGGATCGCCAGAGGCGTTCTGCATGTAGAGGCGACTGTCGAATGCAGTGGCAAAACGTCCTCCGCCGTATTCGTACCAGATACCGAACTGCATAAAGGAGGTTGTTTCATCATCGGCGTGGTCCGGGCGATGCTTAGCCCAGGTATACGCCGTGGAGAGGTAGACGCCTTTTAGCGCCTCATACATGGCGCTGACCATGGTGCCCGTTTCACTGCCCGGTTCGTCCAGGCCGTTGGCGCGTCCCGTATGATGCCAGGCGCGTGCGGCAAAGTTTGGCGTCAGAATACCGGTCAAAAAGAGCTGACCCGTCCCTTCCGTCAACTCCAGGCCGTTCATCCAGGTGACGCCTTTGGCAAGGTCGTACTGAACGTAGCCGTTCATCATCGCCGGATAGGTGTATTTATCGTCATAGCGATCGTACTTGCCGAAGTGCAGCAAGGCTTTACTTTCGTCATGATGACCCGCTGGAGTGGCGGTGACGCTATAGCGTAGCGCGCCAGTCAGATTCTGTACCTTCACTGCCGTCATAATGTCGCGGGTATTCGGTATGACGTAGCCAAGGTCCGGCGTAAAGTCTCCCCACCATTGCAGATCGTCCAGCGAGGAGTCCTGGCGCAGGCTGAGCATCAGTTCTGTCCCGCTGTCGGTACGATAACCACCGTAAAAACGGTTGATGCCGCCTTCAAATCCGCCCCAACTGTGATCGGGTACCCATGCGTTACCCTCATGATCGGCCTGGACCGTCCAGCCTTCACCATAGATCAGGCCGAACCAGTGGCCATACTTCATCTCCAGCCCACCTTCAATATAGGTGCCATCGCTGTATTTATGTTTATTCTCTCCCTGCAGATCCATATATCCACCTACGCCCAGTTCGCCATAAAAACGAAATGACGGAGAAGAGACTGCGGGCGTTCGGGTATCATCATGTTCGGCTGGGCGAATATCTTCTGCCAGTACGGAGAAGGCGCAGCAGAAGAGCAGGGCAATGAATGCCCTGCAATACGGTATGGGTTGTTCCATTAAAATTTTCCCTGCGTTAAAAAGTAAACAAATTTTTATTGTCTTATTATTATTGAATATGTGAAGCCGGAGACGCTTCAATATCTTTTTCTTGTTGCGTTAACCCTTTCAGATATTTGCTGTATTTCCACCAGGCAAAACCGAGGAAAATAACAATCCCGCCGACGTTATAAAATATAATCGTCATAATATTGCCGCCAGTGGGGAACGTTGAGGCAATGAAGCCGATGGTAAAAATCGTAATCAGCATGGAGACAACAGTAATACCGGTACGCTGTGAACCCATTCGGAAATCACGAGGCAAATGATCCAGTTTTATACGCAGATTGAGATAGGCCAGCATGATGAAGAGCGGCGGCAACATTGAGGCTGCGGCAGTCATATTGATGATGGTATTCATCAGATCCTGCACGGTACTGGAGCCCAGCATAGGGATAATCATCAGCGGAATGACAATGAGAAACTGGAACCATGCCGCACGGGCCGGTACGCCATTTTCATTCAGCTCAACGGTTTTCTTACCGAAAATACCTTCCGGAATTTCAGAGAAGAAGATTTTCACCGGCGTGGCTGTCCACATTAACAGGGAACCAAACATCGCGGTGAAGGAGACCAGACCGACAAAGCGATTCATGAGCACCTCAGGCAGACCGAAATACGCCGCCAGACCGTGGAAAACCTGGACTGAACCGCCGGTAAACTTCAGCTCTTTACTGCTGACAAAAACGTTAATCAGCACCGACGAGATGGAATAGAGCACGCCGATAAAGATCCCCGCCAGGATAATCACTTTAACAAATGATTTTGAACCGCCCTTCACGTCGTTAACATAAACTGCGACCGATTCGGCGCCCCCTGCGGCCATAAAGATCCAGGTGGTGATACCGAGGAACGCCCAGTTAAAATTCGGGATCATCGCCTCAACAGAAATGGGATCCGCAGGTTGCACGCCACCCAGCAGCGCAGTACCGGCCAGCAGAATATAGGAAAGCGTCAACAGCAGCATCAATGTTGAGGTCACCGACGTGATGGGTCCCAGCATCTTCGCCCCGTTGGTCGAAACCCACGTTGAGAAAGCGAACAGCACCATGCTCAGTATTGTTGTCGCAACCGGCGTCAGCATATATTCGTAGCCAAGGAAGGCATAAGAGGCGTAAGCGATAACGCGCGGCAGCAGAGAGGTAAAAAAGAACAGGTTCACGAACCAGTAGGTATAGGCGGTGATAAATGCCCAGCGCCCACCAAGTGAGCTTTTGACCCACGCATAAACGCCAGCTTCAGAATTTTTATTTAATGATACAAATTCTGCGATAATTAAGCAGAAGGGAATAAAATAAAAAAGGGTGGCGAGGAAAAACATGGGCGCTGAGGCCAGCCCAAGTTCGATATTGTTATTGATGACGTTATTAAAACTGTATACGGCGGCAAAGGTCAGCGAGAGTAAGCCGAATTTTCCGATGGTATTGCGTTTAGTATCAGACATAACACATCTCCGTCTCCGGATGAATATAGGGTACTGGCGACGCACTATTGGCGTCGCCTGTGTTTTTATTTGTTATGAAAATAACCATCTTCGATGGTGACTTTGAGTACGACTTTTTTAACGGCTTGTTGACTAATAAAACGGTAAGCTTCGTGGTTATCGCAAATAACCATTTGTCCTTCATGGACTTCAACGGTCTCACCACAACCTTTCAGGTATTCGCGGTCGGTTTCATCACGATAAAACTCCACGACTTGTAGGTTCTCTTTGGCCGCAAACTCAATTTTTTGCTGACCTTGCAGGTAGTAATGCACCTCGAAATAGCGGCGATGACCGGTAAACAGCGCATCCGTGGCGGAATCGACCGCCACACGATAAGTTAATGAATCGCCGATGGAGTGGGCGATGCCGGGCTGGATGTTGTCGATATTTTCAATTGCTTCGATACACCGCTGCCATTTCTTGCCTGACGAATAGATTTCGCGGAATTGTTCCAGATTATTGAGGACTCTCATTTTTGATTCTCGCTGTGCAAACTCGTGGAAAAGAAATCCGCGCCAAAGGCGTGACGAGCGACTGTCTGGGCGGTAGTCGCACCACCAGAAACCGGCAATAAGGTGAAGCCGTAGTCGAATGCACGAAACCAGACGCGCCAGCTATCCAGTACTTCACTTCCCCAGGAATTGGAGCCCAGCCCTGATAACTGATGATCCAGATTGAGGGTAATGTCATCGCTGCGTTGCAGTTCGTTGCTGTGCTGTGCGGCGAACAGGTTTTCGGGGGTATAGCGCCATGCGCTCAGGTTGATCGGTTGCTGCGGTACAACCAGCAGACCGTTGCCGTGACGGTTGGTTAGTGCCGCCCAGCGCACATGCTGGCGATTGCCGTTGTTTTGCGGGAAAGGGTAATTCTCGAACATCGCATCCACGTTGCTCTGCCACAGATCGATGATGTTGGCCTGCTGGCTGTCGGGGTAGTTTTCACCAGGACCACGCCCGTAATAGGCGACCTGGTCAAGCTCGCCATTGATCCCCATAGTGAAACCCACGCACGGAATCATATGCGGATAGTCACCATAACGTTCACCGGAAAGCGCGACATTAACCTGTCCATCCTGCGCAATTCGCCAGCGGTAGGTGCAACGCATGCCAAAATCAAACACCGGTGGAGCGATAATTGTGCGACTGGTAATCAGGACCGCATCATCGGTCTGTTCGACGCTAAACTCGCGTAAATGCTCCTGCATAATGTGCAGATGATTAGGTTGCCAGAGCCCTTCAAATTCCTGCTTGTGGTTATCAATCGTCGGCTTGAAGAAGTTGATCTTCGGCTCACG
This sequence comes from Citrobacter amalonaticus Y19, assembly GCF_000981805.1. Classification (NCBI taxonomy): domain Bacteria; kingdom Pseudomonadati; phylum Pseudomonadota; class Gammaproteobacteria; order Enterobacterales; family Enterobacteriaceae; genus Citrobacter; species Citrobacter amalonaticus. The sequence goes on from NZ_CP011132.1 coordinate 5,279,591, forward strand.
TGTGAGCAGCGCTTCGCCATCGACCTGCCAGTCGGTCGGCTTGCCGCTCAGTTTAGAGAAAGTGAGATGGAAGTTGGCGCCGCGTACCGTGCAGTTCAGGCGATCGACTTCCAGCGTCAGCGGATACGCCTGTGGCTGACAGAATGGGCGCGGTGTAGCCGTACAGGATTTTAGTGAGAACTGATATGTCGCGACAGGATGCCCCGCCTCGCTGTACAACGTGCGCGAATCTTTGGTGACTCTCACGTTGAGGAAGGCTTCCCGTGTATCCAGTTCCGGTAGCGCGCAGCGTACCAGGGTTTCACTGTTGGGGGCGACATCGCGCAGTTTGATCTGCTGGGTGCTGAGCGTTTCCCCTTCGGCGCGGACTTCAACGTGCAGGGTGTAGTCATCGAGAGAGGTGAACCACAGCTTATTTTCAACGCGTAGTTCGCCACGCGCCAGATCCTGCGCGTACACTTTTACTGGCGCAATAACCTGTTTGTACTCTTTCAGCCCCGGTCCTGGCGTCTGGTCAGAGTAAATCAGCCCGTCGAGGCAGAAGTTGTAGTTATTCGGGTAATCGCCGTAGTCGCCACCGTAGTTATACCAGACGTTGCCGTTGTCATCTTTCGCCTGAACCCCGTGATCGCACCACTCCCAGACATAATGCCCCTGAAGACAATCATGCTGGTAAAAGACATTCTGATACTCCGTCAGCCCGCCTGGGCCATTGCCCATCGCATGAGCGTACTCGCAGATAATGCGCGGTTTCGGATGCGGATATTCGCCGAATTCATTCATCAGCGGTACGCGGGTGTACATCGTGGAAATGATATCCACCACCTCCGCATCGCGGTCTTCCTCGTAGTGAATCAGACGCGTGTCATCCAGTGCTTTGGCGGCATGGCACATTGCGCGAATGTTACACCCGTAGCCAGACTCATTGCCGAGTGACCAGATGATGATAGAAGGATGGTTTTTCTGTGCATGGATATGGCGCACAATGCGCTCCACATAAACCGGTTCCCATTGCGGGTCGTCCGTTATCCGACTGATGTCGCCAACGTTGGCGAAGCCGTGTGATTCAACGTCGGTTTCCGCCATGACAAACAGGCCGTAGATATCGCACAGTTCGTAGAAGCGAGGATCGTTAGGGTAATGTGCGGTACGTACCGAATTGATATTGTGCTGCTTCATCAATTGCAGATCTTTTTCTACGCGATCCATTCCGACCGCACGACCTTTCAGATGGTCGTTATCGTGGCGGTTCACGCCATGCAGCATCACATATCGATTGTTGATATAAAACAGACCATTACGCACCTTGATATCGCGAAAGCCCACACGCTGCGGCACAACTTCCAGAATGTTTCCCTCCGCATCTTTGAGGGTGATGACCAGGTGATAGAGATACGGTGATTCGGCAGACCACTGCTGTGGCGCGGTGACCGGAAAAGCAAAATGCGTATTGTCGCGCTGATGGAGAGTCAGATTGTCGACCCCACCGTGATGGACGACGGATTCTCCGTCAAATAGCGTGTACTCCAGAGCGATGAGCGCCGGGGAAGCGGCGAGGTTTTCCAGATCAACCGTGCAGGAAAGGGTGGCGTCACGATAGTCGCTATCGAAATCGGTACGAACGGTAATATCCTGAATATGCGTCTTATGTTTACCCACAAGGTAGACGTCACGGAATATTCCAGCCGTCCACCACATATCCTGATCTTCAACATAGGTGGAATCCGCCCACTGCATTACCCGCACACAAAGCAGGTTGTCACCCGTTTTGACGACCGCGCTGATATCAAACTCTGCCGTCAGACGACTGCCTTTGCTGAAGCCAACATAGTGACCGTTTACATACACTTCAAAATAGGTTTCAACCCCATCAAATTTAATCAGCGTCTGTTTATCCTGCCAGCCTTCACTCAGGGAGAAAATGCGCTGATAGGCGCCGGTCGGGTTATCACTGGGGACATACGGCACATCGATAGGGAATGGGAAGCCTTCATCGGTGTATTGCAGCTTGCCATAGCCCTCCATCTGCCACATGGCCGGCACCGCGATCGTTTCCCAGTCCGGCATATATTCAGAGATAAAGGCCTCGGGGACGCGCAAAGGGTGCTCAAAGAACTGGAAGTTCCATTGACCGCTCAACAGCATAAAATCGCTGCTGGTTTCACGGGCAAACGTGCGAGCCTGGGCTACCGAGTCATAAGAGAAAAAATAGGCTCGTGGCGCCAGTCTATTTTCGTGGGTGAGCTGAATATTTTCCCAGCGATTCATAAGGCCTCCCGGTGGAGAAAAATCGGAACCATTCAGGACAATGGTGAGTAAGCGTATTGCAAAGCATTTTAGTAAAAGTTTTACTAAAATATAGGGGGTAAAGTGATTTACTTTAACTGGATCACGAAAAACCGTGGCAGGGAGAGAATCGAGGTATCAGATTGCGAATCCGGCGCAAAGCCGGATAGGCGGGAAAATTAGCGAGTCGTACCGCGCAGTTTCAGCTTACTGGGAACGAAGACAAGCAGCGGAAGCGCTCGCCCGTCGCGGGCTTTTTCAAACAGCAGGTTCACCCCCTGGCTGCCCATCATTTCAGAATGAATGCGCACGGTTGAGAGCGGAGGAAAGGTAAAGCGCGCCGTGGGAATGTCGTTTACGCTTATCAGCGAGATATCGTCGGGAATGGTCAGGCCACGTTCGTGGATCGCACGTAAAACGCCAATGGCGATGGAGTCTGACGCCACAAACAGCGCTTGGGGGTAATCCGTTGTTGCCAGCATCTGTTTTGCCAGTTCGTAACCTGAGGAGCTGGAAAAACCGCCGCGCCAGATATCTTCCTCACGGACGACCTGCTTCAGGCGACCATATTCCACAAAGGCCGCTTCACGGATATCGGCTTTTCCCGGTTCATCTTCGCCACCAATAAAGCCGATTCGCGTCACGCCCTGGGTGAGATAGAAATCAATAATCTCTTTGCTGATGCGCACCAGGTCGATATCGACAGCATCATAGTCGCTGCCTGGCTCGTGAAAGTCGATAAAACAGATATTATCGGTTAACGCGGCTGCGCTGGCGCGCAGGCCCGGTGAGGGTTTTCCGACGATTAAAATCCCGGTGATGTTTTTGAGTTCCGGCAGTCCGTTGTGCCCATAGCAGTTGGTCAACTCAATTCCCAGCTTCTCACACTGTGTTTCAATGCCGTGGCGAATTGCCAGATAGTAAGGATCGTTGATTTCCAGATCCTGCTGGTAGCTGTAGATAGCGAGAATATGTTGCAGGCTGACCGAGCTAGTCTGGATTTTACGCGCGCTACTGGTCCTGTATTCGAGTTTTTCCGCGATCTCCAGGATGCGGTGTTTGGTCTCTTCCTTGACGTTCAGCGTGGGATCGTCGTTCAGGACCCGGGATACTGTCGCCAGGGAAACACGCGCTTCAGCTGCAATATCTTTAAGTGTGGCCATGGTTACCTTATTTCGACGTTGTCCTGAGATGCTTTCTTATTGTAAAGGAAGCGCTTTTCTCTGCATCTTTTTTCAGTAAATAACGCGCGATTATTTGACGTATTCAGGGTAAAACCAGGTGCGCTGAATGTGATCTGTACACCATTTTCTTCTTTTCTCGTGCTGCGACAGGAAAAAATTTTGCTATGATTTAGTAAAGTTTTACTTGATGGAGGAAGCATGGAGACGGTCGCGTTTGCAGAGTTCGCCCGAATGGAGATTCGGGTCGGGAAGATTATTGAAGTCAGGCGACATGAAAATGCCGACAAGTTGTATATCGTGCAGGTGGATGTAGGTGAAAAGACGCTGCAAACCGTCACCAGTCTGGTGCCTTATTACACAGAGTCTGCGCTGCTGGGGAAAACGGTGGTTGTACTGTGTAATCTACAAAAAGCGAAAATGCGCGGGGAAACCTCCGAGTGCATGTTGCTGTGTGCGGAAACCGATGACGGTAACGAGAGCGTACTGCTGACTCCAGAGCGCGCGATGCCTGCAGGCGTGCGAATCGTATAGTACTGCCAGCAAAGAAAAATAATGCCGGGTAACGCGCAACTGCCTCCCGGCATCTTACGATTTACCCGGCACTCAGCTTAGACTGCTTCTATGCTCACCCGCAGTGCCGCCAGCGCTTTATGTGCGGCTTTCAATACCAGCTCACACTGCTCAATGGTCAGCGTTAACGGTGGTTCGATGCGGATCGTTTTCGAGTTATTGAGCGTTCCGGCAACCAGTACTCGCTGGCGGAACATCTCGCTGGCGAAACGGTAGCCCGTTTCATTGTCGACAAACTCGATTGCCATCAGCATCCCTTTCCCGCGCGCATCCTGCACCAGATCGGGGTACTCCCGCGCCAGTTGGCGGAAACCGTCCAGCAGGATATCGCCTTTCTGTTCCGCTTGTGCCGGCAGGTTCTGCTCCAGCAGGACATTGATGGTCGCCAGCGCGGCCGCACAGGCCAGCGGGTTACCGCCAAAGGTGGTGGTATGCAGGAACGGATTATCGAACAGTACCGAAAAGACCTCTTCGGTGGCGATCGTTGCGCCAATCGGCATCACGCCGCCTCCCAGCGCTTTTGCCAGGCAGAGAATGTCAGGCTGCACGTTCTCATGCTCGCAGGCAAACATCTTGCCGGTTCGCCCCATGCCGGTCTGGACCTCATCGAGGATCATCAGCGCGCCAAACTCATCGCAGAGTTTACGCACGGCGGTGAGATAGCCCTGCGGTGGCAGGATCACGCCGCCTTCACCCTGGATAGGTTCCAGAATCACCGCCGCCACATCATCTCCGGTTTTTTTGCACTCGCTGAGCGCGGTACGCATAGCCTCAACATTACCGAACGGCACATGACGGAAGCCCGGCAGCAACGGCATAAACGGCTTGCGAAATGTGGATTTGGCGGTAGCGGACAGTGCGCCCAGCGACTTACCGTGGAACGCGCCGCTGGTGGCGATAAAGGTGAATTTGCCGCGTGGCGACTGGTAAGCTTTCGCCAGTTTCAGCGCCGCTTCGACCGATTCCGTACCACTGTTGCAAAAGAAGCTGTATTTCAGTTTTCCGGGTGCCAGGGCGGCAAGGGTTTTTGCCAGCATGGCCCGCAGTGGGTCAAGCAGCTCCTGGCTATGCAGAGGTTGTTTCGCGAGTTGATTCTGTACGGCGGAAACCACAACTGGATTACGGTGCCCCACGTTGAAAATTCCAAAACCTCCCAGGCAGTCGACAAACTCCTGTCCCTGGGTGTCGACAAGCGTATTCAGACCTCCCGCTTGCCACTCTACGGCTCCGTAATCCCCGCCGGCGGTAACAGATTTGCGATACTCTAAAAATCCCGGATTGACATGCTCTTTGAAGTAATCAATCACCTCTCGGTTAAGTGCTTTCATCTCCTCATGATCAAGCGTTCGCTTCTCAATGAGATTCAGTGCGTGCGCGCTACAGGCCAAAGCCGATGCGCTGGAAGGTAACCTGTTCAAAATATGCTCCCGGGGCTCGCGTATCACATGATACCGATTTAAGTATTGCAGGGATTGCGCCATCCCGGCGGCGCTGACGAAAATCGGGATAAACACCAGGGAGAAGAGTTGTTGCGCAACATTTAATCTCATTTGTTAACAATTGCTGCGTTTTTGTGCAGAGTGAAGACCGTGCGAGAGTGGCTTGAGAAGGGGCGGTTGCGCGGAAATAGTGCAAAAATTGTGCAGTAACAGTGCGTATCCCTCAGGGCGATTTTATAGTTTCAAACTGAAAGTATTTTAAATCAATCAATTAGAATTCGTACAAATCGTGAGGTTTAATCGCAAATTGCGATCTAAATCAAATTTAACATCTAAAGATAAATCTGTTAGCGCCGAAATAACATCTGACAAAAAGTTAACAACCAGATAACTAGCACAGGACGCGACTATGTCTTCTCAGCTCTACGTCACCCAGCAAAATACACCGCTGGATGACGATACGACCCTCATGTCGACTACCGATCTCCACAGTTACATCACGCACGCCAACGATACCTTCGTTAATATCAGCGGTTACTCGATCAATGAATTGTTGGCGCAACCTCACAACCTGGTGCGTCACCCGGATATGCCGAAAGCGGCCTTTGCCGACATGTGGTACACCCTGAAGCAGGGCGAGCCGTGGAGTGGCATCGTCAAGAACCGCCGTAAAAATGGCGATCATTACTGGGTTCGGGCGAACGCGGTACCGATGGTACGTGAGGGGAACGTGACGGGATACATGTCGATCCGTACCCGCGCGACAGACGCAGAGATCGCCGCCGTTGAGCCTTTATATCAGGCACTCAATGAAGGCCGTTGTTCGCGTCGGATCCACAAGGGACTGGTGGTGCGTAAAGGATGGCTCGGGAAACTGCCGGCAATGCCGGTGCGTTGGCGGGTTCGTAGTGTGATGGTGCTCATTTATGGCGTGCTGGCGGCGACGCTGCAACTGTCCGGTGCGCTATGGCTCGCGCAACTGATGTGTGCGCTGGTGATGCTGCTGGGGTCGGCGGCATTTGAGTGGCAGATTGTGCGTCCAATTGAGAACGTAGCGAAACAGGCGCTGAAGGTGGCGACCGGTGAGCGAAACAGCGTGTCGCATCTGAACCGCAGCGACGAACTGGGATTGATGCTACGCGCCGTCGGGCAGCTTGGTCTGATGTGTCGCTGGCTCATCAACGATGTGTCGAGCCAGGTGTCGAGCGTCAGAAACGGCAGCGAAACGCTGGCAAAAGGGAATGACGATCTGAATAAACACACCCGCCAGACGGTCGATAACGTGCAGCAGACGGTGACCACCATGAATCAAATGGCGGCGTCGGTTAAACAAAACTCAGAAACCGCGTCCGCTGCCGATAAGCTGTCGATTGCTGCCAGTAACGCGGCGACGCAGGGCGGCGAGGCGATGGACACGGTGATTAAAACCATGGATGACATCGCCAACAGCACGCAGCGCATCGGTACTATCACCACGCTTATCAACGACATCGCTTTCCAGACGAATATCCTTGCGCTGAACGCCGCGGTTGAAGCGGCAAGGGCGGGTGAGCAGGGGAAAGGGTTTGCCGTCGTGGCGGGTGAAGTGCGTCATCTGGCCAGTCGCAGCGCCAGCGCCGCGAACGATATTCGCAAGCTTATCGATGCCAGCGCGGATAAAGTGCAGTCGGGTTCCCAGCAGGTCCATGCAGCGGGGCGCACGATGGATGATATTGTCTCTCAGGTGCAAAATGTCACCCAGTTGATTGCGCAGATCAGCCATTCCACACTGGAGCAGTCCGATGGCTTGACCAGCCTGACGCGTGCGGTGGACGAACTTAACCACATTACACAGAAGAACGCCGAACTGGTTGAAGAGAGCGCCCAGGTATCCGCCATGGTTAAACACCGCGCCAGCCGTCTGGAAGATGCCGTGACGGTGCTGCACTAATCCTTTCCTTCATCCTCATCAACGCTTACCTGTAACGGTAAGCGTTATTGTAATAATAATGTTAATAACATATTAAATATTACCACCTGCGGGTTATTTTTCTATTTAATTAACCTCTTTCAGTTTTCCTCTTTAGTCTATTTAGGCACGATAAAAAATCGTTTATATAACGATCGGTCTGCCTCTATTCATCGTCAAAAACTATTTACGGGAAATTGTTGATAATAAAAAGCGATCAATATCATAAAGTTAGTGAGATTGTTACCGATAAAGGAATCTGTCTGAAGAAAACTATCTCCAGGGAGAATATATGTTTTTTCGTAACATGAAGATTCGCTCAAAATTACTTATCGCGTTTGGATTGTTTATTGTACTGATGATGGTGAGTTCGGGCCTTTCATTATTTAGCCTGGACCGCGCCAACAGCGGTATGCAAAACATCATTACCAATAATTATCCCATCACGGTAAAAGCCAACACGCTCATCGATCATTTCCAGGAGTTTGTCAGCACGCAGCAACTGATGCTGATGGACGAAGAGGGGCGATGGGCCCAGACGTCACAGAAAAAACTCGACACCATAAGCCAGCAGGTTACGGTGCTACTGGATGAACTGAGCGCCGCGCCGTTGAATGCCGAAGCGAAAAATGTCATCGCTGGGATCCGCGACGTGCGCGAGCAGTATCTCGCCTCCCGATTCCGCATCCTGCAGGAATTGCAAAATAATAACCGACAGGCGGCGATGCAGGAGATGATGACCACGACGGTCAATATACAGCAGGCCTATAAAGAGAAAGTTCAGGCGCTGATCGCCATTGAAGACAGGCAGATGCTGCACGCTGGCACACAGGTGGAAAGCGACTTCAACACCAACCGGGCGCTGCTTAGCGCACTGGCGCTCATCGGTATTGCCGCGGGCTGTATCATGGGTTGGTATATCGTGCGGTCCATCACCCGACCGCTGAATGAAGCGGTGCAGTTTGCTGAAGCGATTGCTGAGGGTGACCTGACCCGCAATATTATGACCACGCAGAAAGATGAGACCGGCGAACTGCTGCACGCGCTAATGGTCATGAAAACTCGCCTGCTGGAGATTGTCCAGGAAGTTCAGAACGGCTCGGAGAATATCTCCAGCGCGGCGGCGCAGATTGTCGCCGGAAACCAGGATTTGGCTGCGCGTACCGAAGAACAGGCGAGCTCCGTCGAGGAGACCGCTGCGTCGATGGAACAGATCACTGCCACGGTCAAAAACACGGCTGAACATACCGGCGAAGCGACGAAACTCTCTGCGGGGGCGGCGACCGTCGTGAAGAACAATGGCGAGATGATGAATCAGGTGACGCAGAAAATGCGCGTGATTAATGAAACGTCTAACCGGATGTCAGACATCATCAACCTGATTGACTCGATTGCCTTCCAGACCAATATTCTGGCGCTGAATGCGGCGGTTGAAGCGGCGCGAGCCGGTGAGCATGGCCGCGGATTTGCCGTGGTGGCAGGCGAGGTTCGCCAACTGGCGCAGAAGAGCGCGTCTTCTGCCAGCGAGATCCGTCATCTGATTGAGGATTCTACCGGTCAGACCCAGGAAGGGATGCAACTGGTCGAGAAGGCTAACGCCCTGATTAACGGCATGGTAAACAACGTTGAGGAGATGGATGTGATCCTGCGAGAGATAGGCGAGGCCAGTCGTGAACAGACCGAGGGAATTTCGCAGATCAACAGTGCGATTGGCCTGATTGACGCCACCACGCAACAGAACTCCTGTCTGGTCGAGGAATCCGTTGCGGCGGCGGCGTCACTGAACGAGCAGGCGTTGCACTTAAAAGAGATGGTGAAAGTGTTCCGCGTTCGTGAAGGTGACGCCTTGCCTGCTTAATCAAGCTGAGTGATTTCCAGCGCCGCGCGGTCGATCACGCCAATGATCTTTTTAAGCTGTGCGTCGCTGATGTCACCCTGATTTACCCTCAGATCCAGCACCGCCTTGAAGTTTTCCAGTGCTCGCTTCATCTGCGGGTTCTTACGCAATTCAAAGCCGACATTGCGCGCGTTAACGCGTTCCTGGATGTGGTCGAGATGTTCACGATTCTCCTCCAGCCACTGTGCGCCGGTGTCAGTGAGAGTGATTTTTTTACGCCCGCCATCTTCTTCGCTGATCGTAATAAAGGCCTGATCCTGGAGAAAATCCAGCGTTGGATAGATTACGCCAGGGCTTGGCGTATAGTTGCCCTGCGTCAGATTCTCGATGGCTTTGATCAGCTCATAGCCGTGACTGGCCTCGCGGGAGAGAATGTCCAGAATCACCAGACGCAGCTCCCCGTGACCAAAAAAGCGCTGACGCCGTCCACCGCCGCCGCCTCTACCGTGACGATGCTCGCAACCGTCGTGATGATGCCCCTCGCCTTTACAACAACCTTCATGATGATGTCGCATGATAATCTCCTGATGCGTTTTAGATATATCTAATTTATATCTAAATAATAATTTTTGACAAGTTCAATGTTGATATTTTCATTAACAATATGAATTTTAAAGATAAATATTTTATGATGTGATTTTCAGCAAGCTATCAAAAAATGACTTGCAATCCTGGGGATTAACAATCATTATCATTTGAAAATTTATTTAGATATATCGGATTATCACACGAAGGCCAAAAGATGATGGATAAAACTTCACGTTACCCTCAGCGCGTGCGCAATGAACTGCGCTTTCGCGAACTTACTGTTTTACGCGTAGAACGTATCGGCACGGGTTTTCAGCGCATTGTTCTCGGCGGCGATGCGCTGGAAGGCTTTAGCTCGCGCGGTTTTGACGATCACAGCAAGGTATTTTTCCCGCAACCCGGCAGCCATTTTGTTCCGCCAACCGTGACGGAAGAGGGCATTGTCTGGGGTGAGGGCGTACGTCCAGCTTCTCGCGACTATACGCCGCTGTACGATGAAGCCCGTCATGAACTGGCGTTGGATTTCTTTATTCACGACGGTGGTGTGGCAAGTTCCTGGGCGTTGCAGGCGCGCGCAGGCGATACGTTGACGATCGGCGGGCCACGCGGTTCGCTGGTGGTGCCGGAAGATTACGCGTACCAGGTCTATGTCTGTGATGAGTCAGGCATGCCGGCGTTGCGTCGTCGTCTTGAGGCGCTGAGTCGCTTACCGGTAAAACCGACGGTGACCGCGCTGGTGAGTGTCGCCGATCCGGCATATCAGGATTACCTCGCGCACCTGGATGCGTTTGCCATTGAATGGCTGGGGCACGATGAGCAGGCGGTTGCCGCGCGACTGGCGCAGATTGAAGTGCCGGAAGACGATTACTTCATCTGGATAACCGGGGAAGGGAAAGTGGTGAAAAAACTCAGCCAGCGCTTTGAACAGGAACCGTTTGATCAGCAGTTAGTCCGTGCAGCGGCTTACTGGCACAACAAGTAAAGTGAGCGCCGTCGGGACAATGAAATTTAATGATTTCTTTGACGCTAAAATCGGTTTAAGGTCATAGGGTAGTCTTGTGTTTTACATGGTAAATTTTAAGGATAAAAGTATGCCTGCAGTCATTGATAAAGCATTAGATTTCATTAACGGTATGAACACCTCGGCCTCTTCACCTGAACCTATGGATGAAAGCACGGCGAAAGGAATTTTAAAGTATCTGAAAGAACTGGGATTCCCGGCTAGCGCAGCAGACGTCACGGCCCGGGGGGAACAGGAGGGGTGGAACCCTGGTTTTACGCAGAAACTAGCCGGATGGGCTGAAAAGTTTGAGTCCGGAGAGCGGGTATTGATTAAAAACCCTGAGTATTTTTCGATGTATATGCGTGAGCAGCTTCAGGAGCTGGTGTAGACTGAACATACTTCAATAGATCTACTTTCCCCGGTGCTCTCGCCTCCGATGCGGGAGCATCTGTCTCTGTTATAAAAGATGTCGAAAACAGCCCGTCTCAGCATTAAATTTCTTACCTGTTCCTTCGGTGAAAACAATCTCTGGTCCAACGTGATCATGCATCACGCCCCTCGCAACCTTGCCTTTTCCATGCCTCCTGAATGCGTTCGTCTATGATTTTGTTGGCGACCCTGATTTGATTTTCGCGCTGGTGGCTGCATGGCAAACGAAGACGTATAAACGAAGAACGTTGCTCGGGTTAGAGAGAATGATTAGATGATCGTGTAGGAAAGGAGCTAATAGTGACTTTGTTTATTAGGCAATATGGATTCGATATCAGAATAACGGTGAGCACGAAAGCACTATCTATGCCTTGTAAGTCATTCGCAGGTTGAGTTCCCTAATATTTCTACTACCTGGCACCTCGACTAAGAAAGGACGTTTTTTTTCATTATTATATAATCCAGAATTATCATTATTAGGTGTTGGTAATGATTTTAATGATGTGTCACATCCGGTTTTGGACTGATATTGAGAAGCGAATATTATGCTTTGCTATACAATTGACGGGTTTCACTTATCGATTAATATCATTTTTGCAAGAGAAGGGTTTATGAGAAATACACTTTTGTTAGGTTTTACGATGTCTATGATGTTTGGTGCTGCTACAGTTCATGCAGAGGCAAATTCAAATGATGTGTCTGCTAACTTAGCGGTAACCGGTACAGTATCGTCACAGGCATCGGCTTGCACCGTCCATCTGAGCCGGGATTCTATTGAGTTGTACTCCAAGATTTCTCATCTGCCAGCCCAGAGTGCGAGTGAAATTGTTACGAATTTCGTTCATCTGAGTGTGACGGGGGGCGAGGATTGCAACATGGCGGGCAGAATAGCCTACAAATTCCTGGGAACTGCTGATAACGCAGATGGTACTTCACTTGAGAACAGTGATACGCGTGACGGCGCGGCAAAAGGGGTAGGCATCGCCTTATATCAGTCAGGGGGTAGCATGGTGCCTATTAATAGCGGCATGATTCTTGCCAATACTGATGGTGGGAACCTGGGGGTTGGCCTGGTACAATTGACTGGTCAGGCGCCTGTTGCGGGTACTGTAGCAGGTTCTTTAACGATTCAAATTGAACGCCTTTAATATTATATAAATTAGCTACGTTGTTATATTTAAGTGGTTACGGCTGATGTTACTTATTATTTTTCAGCTTTCGTTACGTTGATCTAATCGCAAGGCAGTATGATTTTTCTACATAGATACAATCGTTATTCTCAGAAAGTATTTATTACACGTTTCGCCGGTAAATTGTCGTTTCACCCCTTATAACACGCCGCTTTATTGCCGCTGGCCTTGCCCGGCGGCAGTTTTTTCGCATGAATACGTTAAATTCCCTTCAGGATATCGCGCGCGCGATCCACAACCTTATCCACCCCCGTACTGTGACGGACATGACCTCGATTTCGATGAAGGGGGTTACAGTCGCTTGGATTGCAGGAAAACAAAAGGGTCTAGCCAGTTTCCAGGCTAAACCCTTGTTTTATTTGGTGGCCCCTGCTGGACTTGAACCAGCGACCAAGCGATTATGAGTCATAAAATTGGCATGTTTTTAATCGTTCGGATTTGGCTCTGTTTGTATTTTTAATTGTCTATAATCAATCAGTTATGATGTTAATTTTGTTTCTGTTTGGTTGCCTGATATCCTCATTGTATCATCCTTACCTGACCCATTACCTGACCCAAAATGGGCATTGGGTCAGGTAACGCTTATCCTCAGAAAGGTAACCTCATGGCCGCTAATCTTACCGAGACTGCTATACGTGGATTGAAGACAAAAAGTACGTCGTACTACGTGTGGAGCAACAGCGCTCAACGTGGTACTGGCAGGCTTGGCGTTAAGGTTCAGCCTTCAGGCAGCAAAGTTTTTTATTTCCGTTATTACGTTGAGAAAGGGAAGAAAGAAAAGTTCATCCAGTTGGGTATCTGGCCTGAGATGAAACTGGTGACGGCCAATGAACTGGCGAAAAAGTACGGAGCCTGGCTTGTCGAAGGAAAAGAGCCCCAGCAAGAGCTTGAGCAACAGCGCCTGGCCGAACAGCACATCATGCAGCTCCATCGTTCTCAGGGATCGTTTGAAGAGTTAGTGCATGGCTACGTTAACAAGATGAAGCTCGATAATAAGCGTACCTGGGCTGATGTATTGAAGCGCATGGAGCGAGAGTGCTACACCGTCATTCCTCGTGATACTAAAGCGAAGGACGTGACGCCTCTGCAGATCAAAACCATCCTCTCGGGTATTATCCAGCGTAATGCAGTGGTCCATGCGAACCGAGTTCGTTCTTATCTGATGGCGGCATTCAACTACGGCCTGAAAGCCGATAACGATCCGATGAATACCAGCGTGGGCATTACTTTCGGGCTTGAAGTTAACCCGGTATCGGCCATACCGAAGCAGTCCTCGGCGGAGAAAGTGGGTGATACATGGTTAACGCTGGCGGAGCTACGTTTTGTCATGGAACAGTTTGCCGAGGCCACCAACGTTGGGCCGTTGATGCAGCATCTTATTCGCTTCTGTGTTTATGCTGGCGGGCAGCGTCCGTTTGAAATGATTGCCAGCCAGTGGAGCGCGATTGACTGGCAGCAAAAGACGTTGCTGGTCATTGCCGATGTATCGAAAAACAAGCGTGAGCACCTGATCCCGCTGACTGAATCGGCACAACAGGAATTAGCCTCAGTGAAAGAACTGACTAAGGAAAGTAACAGTCCCTATATATTCCCGCTATCAACCAACGGTGAGCGCCCGGTGCGTACTGATAGCCTGGCGCGTTCGATCATGTATTTTCGGGCTTTTAATCCTGAGTTTAAAGTTTTCACAGCGCGAGATTTACGTCGCACTTGTAAAACGCTGATGGGGGAGGCGGGGATCAGCAAAGAGATCCGCGACCGTATCCAGAATCACGCTTTAAATGACGTCAGCTCGAAACACTATGATCGTTATGATTACCTGACTGAAAAGCGCAGGGCGCTTGAAATCTGGGAGGATAGGGTTAACAACTATCAGCGGCAGCAGGAAAACAACGTTGTGAACTTGTTTGGGCGGAGGTAATAGCTTGTCAAAATATGAGCTTAATTCTGCAGAAGAGCGCTATCAGCCTGGTTCTGGTGACCTGGTACTTGCCAATAAGCTGGGGATTATTGATGAGCAGGAAATGGATGCGCTGGAGTCTGGCCTGCTGCTGATGCTGTATGAACAGCTATTTATCGAAGGCCAGCCGCCTGCGGCGCTGGCTTTTGAGCACATCAGTGGGTGGCATCGCCAATGGCTGGGGAATGTGTATGACTGGGCGGGGAGGCTGCGTAATGCCAACCTGACTAAGGATGGCTTTCAGTTTGCGGCTGCCGACAGGATTCCGCTTCTTCTTGATGGTTTTGAGAAGCAGTTTCTCGCTCGGTCGGGTGAGCTTAAATCTCTGGCTCGTTCGGGGCTGGTTAGTTATCTGGCTGAATGCCACGTGGAATTTATTTTGATCCACCCATTCAGAGAAGGTAACGGGCGTCTGTCGCGGCTGCTTTGCGATGTGCTCTCGGTTCTTGCGGGAAAAGGCTTGCTGGATTACAGCTTATGGGATGAACACAAGACGTTTTACTTCAAGGCAATACAGGCAGGCGTATCAGGGAACTACAGCCCTATGATGCAACTGGTGAGCGACATCTTGCCAGATTAACGGGCGAGGCCAACGGCCTTCGCCTGTGCCTGATTTTTTTTGAGTTGCTGCTCAATTTTTTGCACAGAAACACCGGTTTCTATCGCGGTCGAGCTGGCAACGGCGCGGAGGATTTTTGCTTTGGTCACTTGAGATGATGTATGTTTTCTCATGAAAAATTTCCTTATAGCTGCTGCTAGAATTGTAGGTGTTTGGGGATAGATTAGTCCAGTTAATTTCACATTGTGTATCGTAATTTATTTTGGTGGTAAGCTATTTATTGATTCTATAAGGATAAAAAATGTTTGATAAGCCTGATTTTACAAGAGAAAATTTTGAAGAGCTACTGAGGATAAATAATGATTTAAGAAGGGAAAACAATAATCTTTTAGGTGATATAAAAAATTATCATAAAGATAAGGAAAACTTCCTTGTTGATAAAGAAAATTTTATCAAAGACATTGAAATGTTTAGAACCGAAAATAACGAACTAAAAAAAGAGTTATCAAATAATGAAAAAAAATTTAAAAATAACAATGGTGATACTAAAATCAGATCGCCAGCATTAAATGCAATTTATCTTCTTAGCAAAGAGTGTTATCCAGAATACAAATTTACTGCAAAGGATTTTGTTAAAAAATTAGACTCTCTCGCAAAGTCACATGATATTGTCTACTCCTTCCAGTTAAAGACTGTTGAGGGCTGGTGTACAGAATTCAAAAAAATGGATACTAAACAGTAAACTCTTTTTATCTGAGAGTTATTTATATACTCGTAATTCTCAGATCATATGTGAGAGTTTTATTTTATGAAGGGTGTTTTAAGCTATCCCCCTTCAATGATTCTCTTATTCTCCAGCATGAATCCCTCAAATATCACTTTTGTAATATATGGTTTTCTGAGTACACACTCCCTCAGTCATAGCAAGATATCCCTTAATAAGGGAAAAGTAATAATTTATTAAGTAGCTGATGATTATGTGTTTTTTGACCGCAATCCTTAATGAGCATCGTGGATGTTGCGCATGCTTCCTGGCACGAGCATGATAATTTCACGCTATCAACAAGGAAACTCAAATGATGCCTTTTAAGTTAACTAATGAACAACGTATCAAAGTCTTAAGAGATTATGGTGAAACTTGCGATCGATTAGTACGAGAAAAAGAACGGCAATATATTACCTCTATTTCTCGCTCAACAGCGTGGAAACTGGAACAGTCTGGTAAGTTTCCACCGCGTAAGTCCATTGGTCTGAAATCCTGTGGGTGGTTGCTTAGTGACCTGCTCTATTGGATCAATGAGCGTTAGTATCGATGTGTTTTTTACATTTATTTTTTTGTTTTTTTTGAGTGCCCCGTGTTCATCCTGCTATTTCTGCCATTAATAGCGGCATAGCGATGTGAGGGGAATCATTTTAAACGTTAATGAATAAGAGGTATCTATGCTGTGTGGTCGTCCTTTCCCTGTACATGTGTTCCCGCAGATCATCAGAAATGCGGTTTATGAAGTGGAACAGCATACGCAGGCTCCCCAGGCTTTGATTGCTGCATCGGTATTGGGGGTTATTTCGCTAGCCTGCCAGAACCGGATTGATGTGTGCCGACTGAATAATCTGCGCAGCCCGGTATCACTTTTTTTACTGACACTGGCGGAATCTGGAGAACGCAAAAGCACGGTGGACAAACTGCTGATGAAACCATTATATCAACTGGAAGAAGAATGGTTTGAAAAATATACCCAGGACATGATTATCTGGCGGAATGAGGAAATGGCTTTTAATGTTGAAAAGAAAGCCCTGATGTCGAAACTGAAATCAGATATTCGTCGTAATAAAGATCACTCTGCAACGAGCGAACGTCTGAAAGCGCTACTGGTGGCGTCCCCGAAAGCACCGGTCAGGTTCAGGCAGATATACAACGATGCCACACCTGCGGCGATGAAAGACTCTCTCTGTGGACGCTGGCGGTCCATCGGGCTTATGTCTGATGAAGCTGGCACCATTTTTAACGGCTACGCGCTAAATGAACTGCCTTTCATCAATAAAATGTGGGATGGTGCAATGTTTCCCGTGGAAAGAAAAAGCGAGCCAGGTAAATTAATCAAAGATGCCAGAATGACGCTGGGGCTGATGATTCAGCCTGATGTGTTTAAAAAAGGGTATTTGGAACGAAAAGGCGATGCCGCGAAAGGGATCGGATTCTTCGCCCGATGTCTGATATGTCAACCTGGTTCAACACAGGGCTACAGGCAAATTACCAGTCCGGTTGTCTCAAGTGAGCATCTACCGGTATTTCATCAACGACTTATAGACATTGTTAACGAGAGCATTGCCAGAAATGAGGAAAATGAGCGTCAGTGTCTGCGTTTCTCTCCCGAAGCAGAAAAACGCTGGCTCGAATTTTATAACAAAGTCGAGTCAGAAATGGGGCTGATTGGCCTCCTGTCTGATTTTAAGGATTATGCTTCTAAAATGGCGGAGAATATGGCGAGGATCGCTGCACTGCTGCATTACTTTAACGGTGATGAAGGAGATATATCCCTTACTGCCGTGGAAGCCGCAGTAGATATAATCGCCTGGTATGTGGATGAGTATGTGAGAATTTTCTCTAAACCCCAGACGTTACTGCTGGTAAGTTCAGAAGCAGACGAGCTTTACTCGTGGATAAAAGATTATTGCTACAGGTGTGTGGTGCCGTATATCAGGAAGACAACCATCCTGCAATATGGTCCGAACCGGTTCAGGAACCGGAGTAAAGTGAATGAACTGCTCAGTACACTTTATTCGCAAAACAAAATACGGGCAGAGAAAAGAGGGAAAACTATTTTCATACAACCTGTCGATGGTTTTATATAACGAACAGAGAAAAGACAAGACGGAATAATCACTTTATTAAAGAGTCATTACTGTAACTAATTACAGAGTAACTTTTAATCAGTCATCACAGGCTGGGGCTGCCTTCGTCTCAATTTTAGATGTTGGATAGGTATTATAATGGCATTACATCCCCTTACTACTGTATTAACCAGTAAGAGTAGTAATCAGATCAGTATGTCCGTACTAAGATCTGATACCAGTATATATCTTCCTCACTGAGTGAGGATAGCACTGCCTGTGTGGCAATAATCAATACGGTCTGGAAAAGACCGTAGGACTAAACGCATAGGAATATGAAGATGAAAACGTATAAAGGCTCACATGGGGATCATGTTCTGCAGTATTGGGTCAAGATTAACCAATTAATCTGTCGCTTGACTGACTGTTATCCCAGGCTAACGGCAGTACGAGTTGATCTCCATTATCCAAAGATAGTCGATAACGGAGACAATATCTGCTGTTTCCCTAATCTTGAACCAGGTGTGATATCCCGAATGCGTGAGTCCCTTAAAGCTAAGCTGGATGCTGATCGCATCCGTAAGAAGCGTGAAGGTAAGCGTATTTACCGTTGTCCATTATTTATTATGTGGGCTAAAGAATATTCCGAATCGGGTAAATGCCACTACCACATTTGTCTGCTGTTCAACAAAGACGCTTACTACCACCTTGGGGATTACGAACGAGAAGACAACCTGAGAGGGATGATTACAGGTGCATGGTACAGCGCTCTAGCGTTGCAACGGGATGATTGCCCTGACCTGGTGACATTCCCTGATAACTGTCGTTACGTACTAGATAACGAAGACCCTGACTTTGAGGATCATTACCAGGCACTGCTAACCCGGCTGGACTACCTGACCAAAGTTGAGTCTAAAGTGTTTGGTGAAGGGGATCGTAACTTCGGCTGTAGCCAAATCGATCTGTAAGTCGGCAATGGCCTTCTCAGTGAGAAGGCCATATTTGTATTGCCTCAACTAATTACTGAAATGCAGTTTCGTTACGCAATTTTCTATAGATTACTGATAGTCATCAGCAAGTCCGCTACTAAATAACGTTTCTGCATTTTCAGCATTAGCAACAGCATCCTGCACATCCTGCCGTTTCAAATCTAACACCCGTAATTTACCTTTTACTTCGGCGACGGATTCGATTCGCCTGTAAGCATCAGGATGGTGTTCGGCATATAGCGCCAGTCCTTTCAGTTTAGGCAAGGCATCAGCCAGATGCAGGCCATGTGGATCTACCAGGTCCACAATCATTTCGCCATCCTGTTCGGCAAAGAATAGGAAATCGGGACGAACAATCTTGTACTGTTCAGCTTCAACATAAGCGATTCCCAGTGACGACTGCCCTGTGTACTGTGGATTACGATACCAGAAAGCAAATCCTTCACGTTTGGTTTCGATCTCAAAAACCTTGGTTTCCCAATGGTTCAACAGAGCCGGATAGATCCCGTTTTCGTCACACAACAAATGGTGTTTCCAGACTGGAAGGTCAGCTTCCTTTTCACCTTCACGCACCCTGGTCATTTCAAACTTGTTCGCCGGCCTGACCAGATCCACATCCTGCGGTTCGGTACTCATTTCGACGATTTGACGATAGGCCTCTTTACGCTCATCTTTCAACGACTTGATTTGCGGTGTGTACTCGGCCAGCCACGCCTTCGCCAGTCTATCGGCCTCGCCATCGAAGTAATCCTGCACCTCCATCACCAGCCCCATGCCAGCAACGGTCACACGAGCTTCCATGATTGCTTCCAAATACTCCTCAGCATCCTCTTCTCGATCCGCGACCTTATCGGCCAGATATTCGACATAGGTACGTGAAACATCCGGGCTGAAAATTCGGGCTGCACGCCGGTAGGCGTCATCAATCACCGTTACGTCCGCCTCCTCCCAGAATTCGTTGAAGGTCATTGCTTTGTTCTTGAGGCTGGCAACCACAGCCTTACCATCTACGACGAGCACTGCATTGCGTTTGTTTTTGATTTTCTCGGCATTTTCTATCTGGAACTTGTCCAGAACAGCGTGCAAAGCAGCATGGGCTTTCCTGACTGCCCCATCAAGAATGCCGTCATCAACCAGTTCCTGTGCCAGCGCGGTCAGACGTCTGGCGGGTCTGGCTCCTTTCTGTGGTCGGGTTTGCGAAGGTAGCGCTTCAAATGCTTCCCATACGGCAGTTGAAGCAGCCGGGTTAGGTTTCATCTCCACAGGGTTAACCAGGATGCGTCCGCTTGGAGGAGAGGTATCATCGCCCTTAAACAAGGTATTGACGACATCTCTCACGGTATTGGTATTAAACTTGGGCAACAGGCATTCTACAGAGTTTAAACGCTCATTACCCGGAATACGTCTCGCCAATGGGGTACGCACCATACGCCCCAACAATTGCGTAATATGCGTCCTGTGGCTGGCTGCGCGGAAGGAAACCATCACTTCGGCACGTGGGCAATCCCAGCCAGTGCTGATGGCATCTTTAGCAATCAGTACTCGCATCCAGGTTGATTCCTGCACCCGCTGCGGTTCAATATAAGGCACCTGATGTTGGCCGAAACGTTGTGTGGTGTGTTCACCGAAGACATGAGCAACACTGTCAATGGAAAATTCAGGATAACGGGAGAATAACGTATCCAGCCAACGCCCCACCTCATTCGGGTCAGGCGTATTAGGTACCTGGAATACCATTAGCGGCACTACTTCGCGCACGGTTTCCTGCTGTCTTGCGTACTCTGCCCAGGCATCGGTCACTTCCCATCCTTTAGTAGGTATTTTTTCAATACGTTCGCCGCGCGCACCCGCGCGTAGCCATAGCAACGGCGCAATGCGAACAAAGGCCAAGTTGTGGCTAACCGACTTCTCAGCTTCGTAGGTCAGAGTGAAAAACTCGGCATTTTCCTCAAAACCGTCAGACATTGGGAACTCGTCTGTAAACCTATAATTGCCCTTAATCGGTTGTTCATTCGGCGTTTTGCCTGTGATAGCAGCTTGTACACGTGGTTTGGTGATATAATCACAGATCCCCCACTTTTCCCAATCAGGATCTCCAGGCCTTAAGCCCTGTTCGCGCAATTTTTTCTGTTCGTCGGCAGCGACTTCGTTGTTAGTGACGGAGATGCACTGGCGACGACCACCACCTCCGCCGCGACCGTGGCGGCGTCCGCACCCTGTTCGTGGTGATGTTCCTGGTGACAGCCTGCGTGGCGATGCTCTTCACTTTTGCAGCAGCCTGCATGGTGCTCACTGTGGCGGCTTTCGTGGTGATGTCCTTCACCCTTGCAGCAGCCTTCGTGTTGGTGCTCTGTATGTTTACAGCAACCTTCATGATGGTTTTGCATCATCGTCTCCTGATGTTATTTAGATATATCTAATTTATATCTAAAGTTTATCGACTTGCAAGTCTATAAAATAATTTTTGTTTAATTTGATGATTATTAATGGTTTTTATGGATTGCTGATAGCTGTTTAATCTCAAGCTGACTATATCAAAAAAGTGCTTGCAATCTTTTTGATTAGCAATCATTATCATTTAAAAATAAATTTAGATATATCGTATTATCTTCACGAAGGCGAAAAAATGACAAAAAACACCTCACGCTACCCACAGCGCGTGCGTAACGAACTACGTTTTCGCGAATTAACCGTGCTGCGCGTTGAGCGTATCGGCCAGGCGTTCCAGCGGATCGTGCTGGGGGGCGAGGCGCTGGATGGCTTTGTTTCACAAGGTTTTGACGACCACACCAAACTGTTTTTCCCGCAGGCGGGCAGCGTATTTACGCCGCCGGAAGTGACCGACGAAGGCATTAACTGGGGCGAGGGCGTGCGCCCGGCGACCCGCGACTACACGCCGCTGTACGATGCCGAACGCCACGAGCTGGCTTACGATTTTTATATCCACGATGGCGGTATTGCCAGCCGCTGGGCGCTGGAAGCCAACATCGGCGATAAGCTGGTGATCGGCGGGCCGCGCGGCTCGCTGGTGGTGCCGGAAGATTACGCCTGGCAGCTTTATGTCTGTGACGAGTCGGGCATGCCGGCGCTGCGCCGTAGCCTGCTGGGATTACGTCAGCTGCCGGTGACGCCGCAGGTGACGGCCATCGTCACCGTCGCGGATGCTTCGTATAAAGATTATCTGGCGGATCTCGACGGCTTTAATATCGAATGGGTGGTAGGCCACAACCCGGCGTTCGTCGCCGAGCGGCTGGCTCAGGTCAAGGTGCCGTCAGAAGATTATTTTATCTGGCTGACCGGAGAAGGCGGCGTGGTGAAATCGCTGCTGGCGCGCTTTGAGGAGCCGAGTATCGATCAGCAACTGGTGCGTTCGCAGGCGTACTGGCATAGCAAATAATCGGCAGTGTGGTAAACCCGGATGGCGGCGCGTTGCGCCTTCTCCGGGCTACCTTTCAATGGTGTTATGTCGCCCCGGTAAGCGCAGCGCCACCGGGTGAGGCTTAGCGTTCCGCCAGCGCCTTAAACACCATCGCCACCGCGTGGGCGCCGGGGTCCATATTGCCGAGCAGGCTCTCGCTATTGAGATAGGAGGCGCGTCCGGCGCCGGCTTTGCTCGACTGGCAGGTGCGATCCGCGCCGGCCTGCGCCGCGGCGAAAGCGGCCTGCAGATTATCCGGTTCGGCCAGCAGCGCCGCCAGCGCCGGCTGTAGAGCGTCAATCATCGTCCGGTCGCCCTCATCGGCGCCGCCGTAAAATTTCATCTGCCCCAGACCGGCGTTCAGCGCTTCCGCCATGCTGGCGCCTTGCTCCAGCTTCTGCCCGGCGGCGGTGAAGAAAATCGACATCAATACGCCGCTGGAGCCGCCCATCACCACCGTCAGGCGTTCGCCAATTAGCGCGAACAGCGTGGGTAAATCATTGAGCGGCAGTTGCTGGCGTTGCAATAGAGCGGCAATCTCACGCGCGCCAGCGGCGAAAGTGGAGCCGGTATCGCCGTCGCCCACTTTGGCGTCAAGCGCGTTGAGATGGGTTTCGAGGCCGGAGAGGGTGCTGGTCACCTGCGCCACGTAATCGCCCACCTGCGGGTTGGCCGATGGCGTAAAGGCGACGCGTGCGCTGGCGAGCGCGGACGGCATGATATTAACAGCCCGCGGCTGCACCGGCTTCTGCCAACTGGCGGTTTCGACATCCGACAGCAGCGCCTTTTCAATGCTCTCTTCCAGCACGATAGTGGTCAGCGAGAAGCCTTTCATATCCAGCGCCGTTACCAGCGAAGCCGGGCCAATCAACCAGTCAACGCGCGCATGGAGTGGGGTGTTGGCCAGCTCGCGGGTCAGAATCGCCATCTCGGCCACCGACACGCCGCCGAGATTATTGAGCATCACCGCCAGGCGGCCGGTTTCAGGTAGGGCGGCGGTCAGCTTCTCTACCATAATCTGCATGATTTCCGCGCTGTTATGGGTCGCGATCGTCGAGGCTCCCGGTTCGCCGTGGATGCCCATCCCCAGCTCGGCGTGGCCGGGCTGATGGCGCGGCGCGCTTTCCGCTTCCTGCGGCAGGTGACAGCTGGCCAGCGCCACCCCGATGCTGGCGGTATGGTTGGCGGCGTATTGCGCTTCACGCAGGACGGTGGCGAGGTTGAAGCCGCGCTCGGCGAAATAGCCCGCCACCTTATGCACAAGAATAGTCCCGGCGATACCGCGCGGCTGTTTGTTATCCGGCAGCGAAATATCGTCGCCGACGATCAGCATCTCTACGTTATAGCCAAGACGGCGCGCTTTCTCCGCCGCGAGGCCGAAGTTAAGCCGATCGCCGGTGTAGTTTTTAACGATCAGCAGACAGCCCGCCTCGCCGGTCACCGCCTGAATCGCGGTGAGTACCGCATCGACGCTCGGCGAGGCGAACAGATCGCCGCAGACCGCGGCGGTCAGCATGCCTTTACCAATAAAGCCGACGTGCGCCGGTTCGTGTCCTGAACCGCCGCCGGAAATCACCGCCACGTTGTTTTTATTCAGATCGCGGCGTACCACTACACGGATCGCCGGGTCGCTCTCCAGGCGGGCGAGGTTGTTCCACGGGCTGGCAATAATGGTTCCCTCGATCACGTCGTTAACGAGGCTGGCGCGCTGGTTAAAAAAGAATTGAGACATAGTGGTTCCTGATCAGTAAGCGAAAACTCACCCTCCGGAGGCGGGCCCCCGGAGTGGTAACGGTCAAAGTGGATTTAGCGACGAATAAGACGTTGCAGACGCATATCGAGCGTGATGGCTTCGCCAGGCTGAATATCATTCAGCGCTTCGCCCTGCTGGCATAGCCAGGCGATCCCCGCCGCGCGGGCGATAATCGCGCCGTGGGCCTGTTCGCTGCCGTCGCGCAGGCACAGGCCGGTGACCTTGCTGGCATCCAGTTGGAGTACAGTCGAGGGATAAATATTGTCGGCGATAATAATCGTCGGCTCACTGGCGAATGGCAGCGTCTCCTTAATACCCTGCAGATGGCGCAGCGTGCGCTGCAGAATATCGTCGACATCGATATAACGGGCCTGCAGATAGGCGTCATCCAGCTGACGATACTGCTGGCTGAGCTCCATCAGCACTTGATGCCACGCCCATTCCGCCGAGCACTGTTCGGTGAGCAGGCGATCGTTGGCGGCATCAAACAGATCTTCATCGTCGAGCAAGGTGTGATGACCGGCGAAGATCGCCGCGATATCGGCGTTAAATTTGTGTTCCGCCAGCTCGGTGAGCGCATTGAGATCGGCCAGCGTCTGGTCGATCGCCTGGCGCAGGCGCTGCTGCTCGCGGGCGATGTCGGCGGCGGCGGGGAGCGCCGGTTGGATCGGCGCCTGCGGATAAAGCATCGCGGCGCCTTCAACACGCGCAGGTATGGCGGGTTCCGCTGTCGGCTGCGCCTCCGGCGACTCGCCGAAGTTATCGGCGGCCAGCGCCTGAAACGCCGCCAGCGCCGCATCGGCGTCCGGACCGCGGGCCAGCAGGCGCAGCTTATCGTGGCGGCGCACCTGTAGCAGAGCGATTTGATTCAGACTGTCCGGGGTGACGCATTTGCCGTTTTTCTCCAGCACCAGGTCGGCGTTAAAACCCGCCAGCGCGGCGACCAGCTTTGATGCCGGACGCACGTGCAGGCCGTTGTGATTGTTAATAATGACTGAAACCGATTTAGCATCGCCGTCGTCAGCAAGCGTTGGGGCGGCGGCGTCAGGCGTGTGCGAAGGTAAACCCAGCTGAACCCGCTTGGCTTCCAGGGCGTTCATGGCATCGGCGATAACTTTGTCGATCCCGGCGCCGGAGGCGGCGCTGACGGTGGCCGCCAGCGTCCCTTCGACCAGCGGCGCGGCGCACAGCCGCACCTTTGCCGCCATCGCCGGATCGAGCAGATCGAGGGCGGTTTCGGCGCTGAGCAGGGCGCTGCCGATATCCATCATCACCAGAACATGGTCGGTATCGGCGACGGATTCGATCGCCTCCATGACTTTAATCGGATCGGTGCCGATCGGGCTGTCGGGATCGTCGATCCCGGCGGCGATCGCCAGCTTACAGCCATCGTTCATTAACATCTGCCGGGCCAGTTCTCCGACACCTTCGCCCAGCCGGGCGCTATGAGAAACAATAACCAGGTTTACCATCGCGATTTCCTTACTCTTTGGCGGCGGCAGCCAGCATCTGAACCATAAACAGCACCGAGGTCGCGCCGGGATCCTGATGCCCGATGCTGCGCTCGCCGAGATAGCTGGCGCGGCCTTTACGCGCCTGCATGGTGATGGTGGCGTGGGCGGCGCGCTCGGCCACTTCGCAGGCGGCATCCAGCGCGGCAGGGATAGACAGATGTTGCTCGCTGGAATGACGCAGGGATTCCACCACCGGCAGCCAGACGTCGCACATCGTCTTATCGCCCGGCTCCGCTTTACCACGGTTGACGACGCCGTCCGCGCCTTCGCGGATCATCTGATAAAGCTCGTCGAGGGTCAGGCTCTGATGCGCCTGGGTGACCTGGGCGGCGCGGATAAAGAAGGTGCCGAACAGCGGGCCGCTGGCGCCGCCGACGTTGGAAAGCAGCGTCATCCCGGTATTCTTGAGAATAAAACCGATGTCTTTATCGGCGATCGACGGCAGCTTTTCGACCACTTTGCTGAAGCCGCGATGCATATTGAGGCCGTGGTCGGCGTCGCCGATCTCTTTATCAAGGCCGGTGAGAAAATCGCTCTGTTTGGTGAAAATGTCGCCACAGCGGTACAGCCAGTCGACGATTTGCGTTCTGTTCAGTGACATGTCGTGCTCCTTATTTTCCCCAGTTCAGCGCTGGGGTATGGACCGGGGCGTCCCATAACGCCAGCGTGTCATCATCCGCTTTCAGCAGGGTGATGGAGAAACCCGCCATATCCAGCGAGGTGCAGTAGCTGCCGATGAGGTTGCGTTCAATCACAATGCCGGACGCTTCGCAGCGCTGGGCAAGGCGGTTGTAAACGCCGTACAGTTCGGAAAGCGGGGTGGCGCCGAGGTTATTGACCAGCGCGATAACCCGATCGCCGTTTTGCAGCGCGGTTTTGCTCTGTTTCACTTCCTGCCACGCTCCCTTGACGTTATCCCACTGGCGCAGCGTGCGGCTGTATGCGCCGTTTTCCAGCAGGGTATCGAACATCTCATCGACGGTTTGGTCGAGCGAGCTGAAGCGGCGGCGGTCGATACCCGGCTCGCCATGGATGCCGACGCCGAACTCCATCTCATCATCTTTCAGGGTAAAGGAGGGCTGTCCGGCGGCCGGTACGGTGCAGGCGCCCAGCGCGATGCCAATCGAGTGACCAAGGTTATTTAAACGGCGGCCCAGTTCAGCGCAGGCTTCCAGCGAGTCGCCGCGTTCGGCGGCGGCGCCGACCAGTTTTTCAATCAGCACGGTATTGGCGACGCCGCGGCGTCCGGCGGTATAGAGGCTGTCTTTTACCGCCACGTCGTCATCCACCACGACGGTGGTAACCTTAACGCCACTTTCGTGCAGCAGCTCGGTGGCGGTCTCAAAATTCAGGATGTCGCCGGTATAGTTTTTGATAATCAGCAGGACGCCTTCGCCGCCGTCAATCTGCATCGCGCATTCGAACATTTTGTCCGGCGTCGGCGAGGTGAAAATTTCCCCCGGACAGGCGCCGGAGAGCATGCCCTGGCCGATGTAGCCGCAGTGCATCGGTTCGTGTCCGCTGCCGCCGCCGGAGAGCAGCGCCACTTTGCCGGCGACCGGTGCATCAGCGCGGGTGACATAGACCGGGTCCTGGTGCAGCGTCAGTTCAGGATGCGCCTTCGCCAGGCCGATAAGCTGTTCACTCAGTACATCTTCCACACGGTTAATCAGTTTTTTCATTGTTTATGCTCCGTAGGGTAGGGGGAGGTCGCCTGTCTATAAGGGTAGCCCGGCGATGTAGTGATTCTGGCTGAGCGGGCGCAAAATAAAATGCCGTCAAAATTGATTCCATAACGGAACGTAGAAAAGAATTTTTGTTCCTTTATGGAACATTAATTGCCGATAAACAGGAGAAATGCGAGCCAGCGCTAATAATTTGTCCGTTTTTTTCTGCTATCAGAAATGGGGCAAGGATGATTTTTTTCGCCATTGTGCCGCATTGAGGCAATTTTCTGCGTTAAAGAGGGGAGACGATAGCGGCTTTTTTGCCAAAATGATCCGATCGCGATCGCAATCCCATCGCTTTCTCAGTCACATTGTTTCAATGTGAAACGCATTATTTTTTTATCTGTTTCAGAACAGAACAAAAAAGGGAAAAATTTTTTTCGCCGCGGCTCGCCCTAAAGTGGATGCATCGCTCCGGCAGCGTGGCTGTAAGCGCCATTGATATCAGGCGCCGCGGCATGACGGCCTGGGCTCACGTGTCAACATACGCACTTATTTGAGGGTGAAAGGAATGCTAAAAGTTATTCAATCTCCAGCCAAATATCTCCAGGGACCTGATGCCGCCATGCTGTTTGGCGAATACGCTAAAAACCTGGCCGACAGCTTTTTTGTTATCGCCGATGACTTCGTGATGAAGTTGGCGGGCGACAAAGTATTGAACGGCCTGCATAGCCACAATATTAGCTGCCATGCGGAACGGTTTAACGGCGAGTGCAGCCATGCGGAAATCAACCGCCTGATCGCCATTCTTAAGGGAAGGTGCGAACAAGTCCCTGATATGAGATCATGTTTGTCATCTGGAGCCATGGAACAGGGTTCATCATGAGTCATCAACTCACCTTCGCCGACAGTGAATTCAGCAGTAAGCGCCGTCAGACCAGAAAAGAGATTTTCTTGTCCCGCATGGAGCAGATTCTGCCATGGCAAAACATGGTGGAAGTCATCGAGCCGTTTTACCCCAAGGCTGGTAATGGCCGGCGACCTTATCCGCTGGAAACCATGCTACGCATTCACTGCATGCAGCATTGGTACAACCTGAGCGATGGCGCGATGGAAGATGCTCTGTACGAAATCGCCTCCATGCGTCTGTTTGCCCGGTTATCCCTGGATAGCGCCCTGCCGGACCGCACCACCATCATGAATTTCCGCCACCTGCTGGAGCAGCATCAACTGGCCCGCCAATTGTTCAAGACCATCAATCGCTGGCTGGCCGAAGCAGGCGTCATGATGACCCAAGGCACCTTGGTCGATGCCACCATCATTGAGGCACCCAGCTCGACCAAGAACAAAGAGCAGCAACGCGATCCGGAGATGCATCAGACCAAGAAAGGCAATCAGTGGCACTTTGGCATGAAGGCCCACATTGGTGTCGATGCCAAGAGTGGCCTGACCCACAGCCTAGTCACCACCGCGGCCAACGAGCATGACCTCAATCAGCTGGGTAATCTGCTGCATGGAGAGGAGCAATTTGTCTCAGCCGATGCCGGCTACCAAGGGGCGCCACAGCGCGAGGAGCTGGCCGAGGTGGATGTGGACTGGCTGATCGCCGAGCGCCCCGGCAAGGTAAGAACCTTGAAACAGCATCCACGCAAGAACAAAACGGCCATCAACATCGAATACATGAAAGCCAGCATCCGGGCCAAGGTGGAGCACCCATTTCGCATCATCAAGCGACAGTTCGGCTTCGTGAAAGCCAGATACAAGGGGTTGCTGAAAAACGATAACCAACTGGCGATGTTATTCACGCTGGCCAACCTGTTTCGGGCGGACCAAATGATACGTCAGTGGGAGAGATCTCACTAAAAACTGGGGATAACGCCTTAAATGGCGAAGAAACGGTCTAAATAGGCTGATTCAAGGCATTTACGGGAGAAAAAATCGGCTCAAACATGAAGAAATGAAATGACTGAGTCAGCCGAGAAGAATTTCCCCGCTTATTCGCACCTTCCCTAACTGGGCAACGAAATTACTTTCCCCAAATATTTCGTCCAGTACTTTCCTGATGTTTTGTGATTCGCAGTCATCAATGCTGGCAAAAATGACGCCATCTTCCCTGAGAAGAGTTCTCGCAAGGCGCAGTCGGGAGTAGATCATCGACAACCAATCTGAATGAAATCGGCCGTTAGATGCAGGATTGGCGACTAGCTTGTTTCCCTCTGCATCCTTTTGATTTGAGCGACGCAGAAAGTCCTCCGCAGACTCGGAAAAATCATCTTCGTAGATAAAATCATTCCCCGTGTTGTACGGCGGGTCGATGTAAATCATCTTGACCTTGCCAAGGTAGTTCTCCTGCAGCAGCTTCAATGCATCAAGGTTGTCACCCTCAATGAAGATGTTCTTGGTATCATCGAAATCCACGCTTTCTTCGCGGCAAGGACGCAGCGTCTTGGCAATCGGCGCGTTGGCCGCAAGCAAGGCTTCGCGCTTTCCTGGCCAGTTCAGGTGGTAGCGTTCCTGCGGCCCTTCTACAATCGATTCGGCAAGCTCTTGCCGCAACTGGTCGAAATCCACCGCCAGCTTCACGCTGCCGTCCTTGCCCTTGGCTTCGGTGACGCAGCCAGGAAACAGATCGCGAATGTGGACGATGTTGTCCTGCGTGAGATTGGGTGAATGCATTTTTAGCTTTTCCATGTTCTTTTCCTCTGGACGTCGCACTGTTGCGCGGCGTCCTAATTCTTTCTGGGCTGGTTTTATTCGGCGTCAGAATTGTTTTGGTGTTTGAGCTCGGCAAATTTGGCGGCCATTGTTGGGTTGCCGCGGGTGAGCCGCTTGACCGTCAGGTCTTCAGCTTTGTCGTTGGCAAGCCGTAGATTGTTGGCAGACTTGTGCAGGGCTTCTTTGGTCTTTTCAAGATCCTTAATGGCTTCGTCGATGCGTTTGACCGCTTCTTCAAACCCATCTGAAGCCAAACGCCAGTTGCGACCGAATGCGGTCTTGAAGTCATCGAGCTGGGTTTCAAATTGGGTGATGTCGATGTTCTGCGCCTTCACCAGCGCCAACTCGGACTTGTATTGAAGTGACTTCATCGCCGCATTGCGTAGCAGCGTGATGATGGGGATGAAGAACTGCGGCCGGACGACGTACATCTTCGGGTAGCGGTGAAACACGTCAACGATCCCAGCGTTGTAAAGCTCACTGTCGGGCTCCAGCAGGGATACCAGCACGGCGTATTCGCAACCTTTTTCGGTGCGGTCCTTGTCGAGCTCCTTGAAGAAGTCTTCGTTTTTCTTCTTGGTGGCTGTTTCGTCACCTTCGTTCTTCATCTCGAACATGATCGAGACGATCTCGGTGCCTGTATCATCCATGTCCCGGAAGATATAGTCGCCCTTGCTGCCGGTGCGCACGTCGTTGTCTTTTTCGAAGTAGGCCTTTGGGAATGCGGTGGCCCGGAGACGGTTAAACTCAATCTCGCAATGCTGCTCCAGGGTTTCCCCAATCATCTTGGTCGACAGCCGTGCCTTCATGTCCCGCAGACGTACGATCTCACCATCGCGATCCTTGAGCTGTGTTTCGTATTTATCCTTGAGCGCAGTCTCGGCAAGTTGCTTCTCCAGAGCCGCTCGATCTAGTCCGCTTTTGAGTTCGTCACGTTCCTTAGTAACCACGCTGACAGCTTCGGTGAGCGCGAGCTTTTGCGCTACTTCGCCTGCTGCAAGCTTGGCCTGCAGACGCTGAATCTCCGCATCCTTGGTGGCCTCGGCTTGCTGTAGCTCACTTAATCGCTTCGCCTCGGCCAGTTGAGCTTTAGTTTCATTCTCTTGCTTTGCTTTTTCCAGCGCGTTCGCCAGCGCATCGCGATCTTTTTCTACCGCGCTCAGCGCCTCACTGACAGCAAGCTTTTGCGCCACCTCTCCTGCATCCAGCCTAGCCTTTAATGCCTGGATTTCGGCATCCTTTGCAGAAGCAGCCTTCTGCAATTCACTGGTAATCTTGGCTTGAGCCAGCTCGACCGCATTTTGCTTGTCCGTCTCGGCCAGCTCAAGGCGTTCATGTAGCTGCTTCTCAAAGTCAGCATCGCGAACCTGTTTCAGAATGTCTGCGTAACCAGTTTCATCAATCTTGAAAGCCTTGCCGCAATGGGGGCAGATGATTTCATGCATGGTCATTCTCCTTTTGCCTTGGCTAAGATTTGCTGGAGCATCTCTGGCACCGCCCCTGCGGCTTTGAGTGTCGCCGTGCGGTATGCTAGTTGATTCTTCGAGAGACTGATACCTGTGGCAGCCTCGATTTCACTGCAGGCGGTTAGCCACTCAGTCCAGTTGGCTACGAGAAATGATTCCAGATGGTCTTCAAAAATGGCGACTGTGTCGCCGACGACAGCGTCTGGAAAATCCTCTTCAGCAATGCCGAAGTATCTCAATGTTGTCCGGTTTTCTCGGGCGTTTTTTGCAATTTCTTCATCGATCTTGTTTTGCTGTTTTCCTTTGGCTTTTGCTCGTGCCTCACATGCTCTGTCAGCATCGAAAAGCGCATAAACCGGGATGCCGAGCGCGGACAGGATGGCATGGACAAGAGGGATCGACGTCTTGCCTCCAACGGGGACAATGGAAATGCCAGCGGCTTCAAGCGCACCAAAAGATATTTTGTCGCCTATACCGTGGAACACCGATGACTCGGTGGTACCCTCCACCAGAAAAGCGCGATGGGCAAAGAGCGCTACAGCCAGTTGATCTGAAACGATGCCATCTAACTGACGTTCGACAACATCAGCGTTCACTATCTGGAGCAGTCTGGTCTTCACATCATCAACGGAGGCAAAGTGGATAGTCACAGTTGGAGTCTCTCCAGATGATCGTGTCAATCGCCTAACTTGATCAAAATGGCGGGCCTCAAGGAAATAAGGGCTATGTGTCGCATACGTCACCTGGATGCACTTGTCGGGGTCTTCGACAAGTGAGCGGAGCACTTTTGCAAACGCCTGTGCCTGAATCGGGTGCTGAAAGAGTTCTGGCTCCTCGATTGCTAAGCAGATGACTCCGTCGGCTGATGCAGAGCCGGACTGTGCCAAGAGCTGGAGCGCCGAGATCAAAATCGTCCGTTGAAAACCATGCCCCTGTCGTTCTACCGCAGTTTCGGTTGTGCCATCGAGCACGGCTACTTCGAACGTGGTTTTGGGGGCTTTGAGCTCCACATCTGCCGGGGAAACAGTGACTGCCCGACCCGGTGAGTAGGACGCAACGACGGCATTAAGCTGAGTCGTCATAACATCAAGTTGCGCTTTGAATTTCTCGTCGTACACTTTTTGCTGCTGTGTTCGTGATTCCTCGACGATCTTCGCAATCTCTTCATCAGCCGAAGCACGATCAACCGAACGCTCAAGAATACGTCCAATGATGCTCGACTTTCCGTCGATTGATTCTTCACTTGCGCGAAGGTCTGCAGTCACCAACACAAAATCGAAAAGGCCGCTCATCTTGCCGCTGCTGTTGAAACCGAAAAAGTTGGTCTGAAGTGATTCGGGGGCGTCTACAAGTTGTTCTGTATGTGCCGCTTCCCAAGTAGTCATTGCATGTTCAATAGCAGTGCCGGTTGTGGCTGTCGGGAGTTCCAGCTCTGGGCGACTAGCTCTAAGATTGGCATAAAGCTCCCTCTTTGCGGCTACGCTATTTGCAGTTTTGATGGCGTTGAACTCTGGGAATCCCTTTGCGTTTGCAGAAAGCACATCAGTCCCGTCAGGTGAATGGCGCCTCCACGCAGTGAATTTGGTGGCACCCTCTGGAGTGTACTTACCAAGCGCCTCCCGATCCTTTTCGGTGAGATCTGCGAACGTGACTTGCACCTCGATGTCTTCGTCAGTCTCTCCAAAAAAGCAGTCTTTTTCTGTAAGCGAACCGGGCTTGCCGTTGAAGAACCAATCGAGTGCCCGTAGCACTGTCGACTTGCCAGCTCCGTTCGGCCCAATGAATGTCGTGACGGAGTCGAAGGGGATCGTGACGTCTTTGAGTGCACGGAAGTTCTTGATGCGAACGGATTGAATTTTCATTTCAGTTTTATTCCCTTACACCTGTTGTGATCTATCAATGTTTGAGCTCTTCCAGTTCAATTTTCAATATCCGCAGTTTGGCGTTGATCTCTACCTTGCGGTTGAATTGTTTTTCTTTGGCAAGTCTGCTGGCGGCTTTTTCAACCTCACGCTGCTTGGCTGCAATCAGTTCGACACGTGCGACCAAGTCCGCGAGACTTTCTTGTGGGCGCACAGGGGGGGGATCAGGCGGTGAAGCATATGTTCATACAAACCGCCCAAGTCGAGAGCCAGGGGCATGGCGGCGCGCTCATAGTCACTCGGCAACCAGGCTGTCGCAAAGTAGTCACTCAAGACCCAACGGCTGCCGTCTGACTCATTCGGTCGTTTGTATGCAGCGATCACCTTTGTTCGGCCATCAAAGCTCAGCTCGAAGATGATGGGAAACTGCACCGCACCATCGATGCAACGTAAAACGTCCATATTCAGCTCCAATGTCTTGAGCTGAATTGAGAAAATCTGAAGCTCTGGTACTCCCGGCCTGGCGGGCAGGTTGATCGTTTCCGGAGCCAACTTGTATTGCCAGACGAT
This sequence comes from Citrobacter amalonaticus Y19, assembly GCF_000981805.1. Lineage (NCBI taxonomy): Bacteria > Pseudomonadati > Pseudomonadota > Gammaproteobacteria > Enterobacterales > Enterobacteriaceae > Citrobacter > Citrobacter amalonaticus. The sequence goes on from NZ_CP011132.1 coordinate 5,313,370, forward strand.
TTGCTCCACCTGCTCGACGAACAAGTCCTTCAGCCTTGTATTAGCGCCGCTGTGTTCGTAGATCTTATTCTTTGGCAGGGTACGACCAAAGACAGCCTGCTTCGGATAGTTAATGAAGGCGGTATTCGACTCAAATCGCGCAGACTGACTCATCCGGCCTCCTGAATCACGAGGAAGGTAATCAGTTCGAAGTCGTCCAGTCCGACGATAGTATTGACCAACGCGGTGGTCTTTCCGCTGCAGAAGAGGCTGTCCAGATCCTTCTCTTCCTTCACCTCGATCATTGAGCGGATGGCCTTGCCAAGCAGGTCCGAATACATATGCATCTTGCGGCCATCGGCCGTTTCCTTATTGAACAAGAGACAGGCATCTGTAATAGGCTGGGCTTGTCCCTTACAGCATGTGCGAACCAGATCCAGCAAACGTTTGACTTCGGTGTGATCGTGAATGACTTCCCCCTCGCGATTAATGTAGACGAGGTAATAAGGGTGCAGGCGGTTGTGTTGACTGACGTTGACGCTTGGATTCCGGTTGCGTAGCGTGAAGATCACACCCGGGCGTAGGCCCATCTCCGGCTTGGCAGGCACTACGGCGTGCATCCCGCTTGGCACGTTGCTCAATTCGCCATTGACCTTCACATAGTTGAGCAAGTCCATTCGGAAGTCATTGAGCCCGAGATCAGTAATCGACACTCCGGTTTTCAGGTCTTCCAGCTCAATCACTTCCTCTTGCAAACGTCGCAATTGCTCTTTGCGATAAGACACATCGTTGGCTTGGGCGCTCAGCACATTGTCATCACCAGTGGCTGTAACATCGGCAATCATCATTCGGCTCTCAACCCGTTCCTTCAGGTTGATGTATTCGTCGAGAGAGATGTCTGGCCAGTAGTTAACCAGTTGGATGCAGCTGTTGGGTGAGCCGATGCGATCCACACGGCCGAAGCGCTGGATGATGCGCACGGGGTTCCAGTGGATATCGTAGTTGATGAGGTAGTCGCAGTCCTGCAGGTTCTGGCCTTCAGAGATACAATCGGTGCCGATCAACACATCTATCTCTGCCTCCTCATTTGGCAGCACGATGGCTTTCTCCTTCGAGTGCGGAGAGAAGAGGGTGAGCAGTTCCTGGAAGTCATAGCTCTTCTTGAGCGTGCTCTTCGGTACCCCTTTGCCGGTGACTTTTGCACTGTGCAAGGCCTGTGTAGCCAGCAATTCCTGAGCCAAATTGGCATACAGATAGTCAGCGGTGTCGGCGAAGGCGGTGAAGATCAGCACCTTCTTGTTGCCGGGATTCAGCGGTGCGGCGATCTTCTCCAGAACCAGTGTCTTGAGATGCTGTAGTTTGGCATCATCGGCAGCCGTGATCTTGTTCATCGACGTCAGCAAGGCATCAATGATTTCCAGATCGACCTTCAGTTCGTGCTCCCATGAAGGTAAGTCCATATCGGCGAGGCTGATCTTGACCTTGCCGCCAATCTCGCTGTCGCCAATATCAGGCAAGTCGTCGTCCGCATCGAGGTTTTCTAACTGGTCGGTCAGGTCATTTATTCTGCTGTCAATGCCACTGAGGTCGCCAGTCTGATTGAAAGTGCTGATCTTGCCTAGCGTATTCGAGTGGTTCGCGCGCAGGGACTGGAGCGTCAAGCGGAAAGACTCAATCGAGCTTTCTAGGCGCTTGAGCAGGTTGGTCGTCATCAATGCCTGCAGGCTCTTTTCGCGGTCGACTTGCTTAAGCTTGCCTTTGCCTGCAACCTGAGTGTCATACATCTCCTCGTACTTCTTGAGCCGACTGGGCAGGATGTAGCTGATCGGCGCGTAAACAGCGAGCTTGAGTAAAGACAGCTGCTCGAAAATTTCGTTGAAGCTCATCACATCCGTTCGCTGCGTGAGCGGGCTATGGAACGACAAGGGTTTGCGGCGCTCAGGGAATTGGCCGATTTCCTTGGTATCGTAGAAGGTTTGAATATGCTTGCGCGAACGTGCGATGGTGACGCTGTCGAGCAATTCGAAAAAGTCAAAGTCCAGCGAATCCAGGATGGCCCGCGCTGTGCGCTCTTCGGATGGAAGCTTTGCCCATGCATTGAAGCTGGCCTGTGCACCACGGAAAATCTCCTCTACCGTCTTGCCGGTACGCAGCTTCTTGCTGAGGTTTTCGGAATCACCTTCGTAGGCCAGTGCCAGTTGGTTGCGTAGGTCATTGAAGCGGTTGTTCACCGGGGTGGCCGAAAGCATCAGCACCTTGGTTTTCACGCCCTCCTTGATAACGTTGTTCATCAGCTTCTGGTAGCGGGTTTCCTTGTCCTTGTAGACGTCATTGTTGCGGAAGTTGTGCGACTCGTCGATGACGACGAGGTCGTAGTTGCCCCAGTTGATGCGGTTCAGCGGTGTACCGAACGACTCACCGCTTGTACGGCTGAGGTCGGTATGGCAAAGCACGTCGTAGTTGAACCGGTCGCGAGCAAATATGTTGGTCTTGAGGTTGCGGCTGTAGTTCAACCAGTTGTCCGCCAGCTTCTTAGGGCATAACACCAAAACTGACTTGTTGCGCAGTTCGTAATACTTTACCACGGCCAGCGCGGTAAAAGTCTTGCCCAAACCCACGCTGTCGGCCAGGATGCAGCCGCTGTAGCTCTCAAGTTTGTTGATGATCCCAGTGGCAGCATCTTTCTGGTAATTGAAGAGTTTGTTCCAGATGAGCGTGTCTTGATAGCCAGTGCGGTCATTCGGCAGGACATCCTCGTTGATGTCGTCCAGAAACTCATTGAAGATATTGTAGAGCATCAGGAAGTAGATGCTCTCGGGTGAGTTTTCCTGGTAGACGGATGCAATGTGGTCGCAGATCTGCGCCGTTACATCCTCCAGCTTCTCGGGGTCGTGCCAGATCTGGTTAAACAGACTGAGGTAGGTCGCCGTAAACGTCGGTTCGTCCATCTTGTTGACAAAGTTGGAGACAGCGTTGCCCTGCTGATAGCCGAGATCGACGGCGGTAAAACCGTGCAATGGCATATAGGCAGCCTCTGCGGCGGCGGCCTGAACACAAGCAAACTGCTGCATCGGTGCCTTACTGCGATTGGACTTGAATGTTGCCTTGCGTCGCATCCAGTCCGCGCACTCTTTTGCAATTGCGCGCTGGGTCAGTTTATTGCGTAGCTGAATTTCGAACTCACTTCCGTACAGACTCTGTTCGCGGTCAACCTTCGGTATGTGGAATTCTTTACGTACCTTACGAATCTTATCGGTAACCTCGTTGGCGGTGAACGTCGGCGAGGTAAAGATGAATTGCAGCTCGTCGATTTTTTCCAGCTCTGCTTTGAGCGCTTCGAAGGCGTACATCGAAAAGCAGGAGGCAGCGATCTTCAGGCGGGTACCTGGTTTGAGCGTCTGCTTTAGGTCGTCTCCGAGCAGGCGGTTGATATTGTCGATCAGTTCCATTAATAGTCAGCCTTCTTAGTGGCGCTATAGCTTGGTGCTAGTGTAAATAGTTATTGTATAGGCTGATGCTTCTATATCGTTATATTTACGCCATCCAACTATAAAACCTTGCTGCCCAATGCCCTATAGCCGCCTCAGGCGATTTGCCCTTATCCACTGTACTGGTCTGGGGATAAGGGATACCAGAACAACCTAACGACTCAGGGGCCGGGATCACTAGCGGCAGTGGCTCGTTACTTACTTTAATTCAAATTATTTTCAGATATATATCATTCTTCTGAACATACCCTATTGACGGCAGAATCTCACGACTCTGCCGTTTTTGTATTATTTTTCAGAGGAGTAGTAATGAACAATTCTGAAGGTTTGAAGTCGTTTCAGCAACCGCTTTCTGGTCTGCCACAATGGGCATCAGAGCGTATTCTACAGCAAATAAACCAGTTAACAGACTACGAGCCAGTGATCGGTATTCTGGGTAAAACTGGGGCGGGAAAGAGTAGCCTTTGCAATGCCTTATTTGTCGGCGAAGTATCGCCGGTCAGCGATGTGGCAGCCTGTACCCGTGAACCTTTGCAATTTCGTCTGCAAGTCGGTGAGCGGTTTATGACCATCGTGGACCTGCCCGGCGTGGGCGAAAGCGGCGCTCGCGATACCGAGTATGCTGCGCTGTACCGTGAACAACTTCCCCGACTTGACCTGGTGTTGTGGCTGATTAAGGCTGATGACCGGGCGCTGGCAGTGGATGAGCTCTTTTATCATCAGGTTATTGGGGAGGCTTACCGCCATAAGGTGCTGTTTATTATCAGCCAGTCAGATAAGACTGAACCCACCAGCGGTAGTGGTCAATTGTCCACGGCGCAGAAGCAGAATATCAGCCGTAAAATCTGTCTGCTGCATGAGCTGTTCCAACCTGTAAACCCTGTCTGCGCGGTATCGGTACGTTTGCAGTGGGGGCTGCGGGTGATGGCTGAACGGATGATTCGTTGCCTGCCACGAGAGGCCAGTAGTCCAGTGGCTGTACAACTTAGTGCTCCACTTCGTACCGATGCCGTTAATAAAAAAGCCCGTGACGATTTTGGTGAAACGGTCGGCTCGGCACTGGACGCAGTAAGTTCCCTGCCCCTGATACCGGCCCCGGTGCGGACAGTAATCCAGGCTGTACGCGATACCGTGGTATCGGTCGCCCGTGCCGTCTGGAATTTCTTCTTCTGAAAACTTAACTCTCCTGATCCATAGTTTCCTCAGCCCTGTCGCGATTTTGCGGCAGGGCTTTCTTTTATTTGTTTTTCCCGTAATGAGGAGTCTGTTTATGACCCGTCTGGCTTCGCGCTTTGGCGCAGCAAATCTTATTCGTCGTGACCGTCCGCTAACCCGCGAAGAACTTTTTCGTGTGGTGCCCAGTGTCTTCAGTGAGGAGAAGCATGAGTCACGAAGCGCACGGTATACCTGGATACCAACAATTACTGTACTTGAAAAACTGCAGCGCGAAGGCTTTCAGCCTTTCTTTGCCTGTCAGACCCGGGTGCGCGACCCTGGGCGTCGCGAGCATACAAAGCATATGCTGCGCCTGCGTAGGGAGGGGCAAATTACCGGCAAGCAGGTCCCGGAAATTATTCTGCTCAACTCCCATGATGGCACCAGCTCGTATCAGATGCTGCCGGGATTATTTCGTGCGGTATGCCAGAACGGACTCGTCTGCGGTGAGTCGTTTGGCGAGGTGCGGGTGCCGCACAAAGGGGATGTGGTGAGTCAGGTGATTGAGGGGGCTTATGAAGTCCTGGGGATTTTTGACCGTGTGGAAGAGAAGCGGGATGCCATGCAGTCTCTGATGCTGTCGCCACCGGCACAACAGGCTCTGGCTCAGGCTGCACTGACGTACCGTTTCGGTGAGGACCACCAGCCGGTGACAGCACCTCAGGTGCTTTCCCCCCGGCGCTGGCAGGATGAGAGCAATGACCTGTGGACTACATACCAGCGTATTCAGGAGAACCTGATTAAGGGTGGGCTCAGTGGCCGGAGTGCAAAAGGCGGGCGAACGCATACCCGTGCCGTGCGCGGCATTGACGGCGACGTTAAGCTCAACCGGGCGCTATGGGTGATGGCGGAAGCTATGCTCTCCAGATTTGAGGCAAACGGATGTTAGCTCCGGCAGCATACGGACACCTCCTGTCCGTTCGTTGATCGATTTCCAGGCATTTTTTCCTCAAAAAGACGATGAAGCCGCATTCTGATTGCATTCATCCTGCAGAAAAAATACCGCTTCCGCTGTCCGTATCCTGTCCGACCCTCTCGTTACACTAATCACTTAATTTTCAGTCCATTAACAGGGTGGAGAACGCCTCTCATGTCTCAGTCTGAGCGCCGCCATGAGCGCCTCGCGGTCCGGCTGTCGCTGATTATCAGCCGTCTTGTGGCGGGAGAAACGCTGATCATACAGACACTGGCCGCCGAATTTGGCGTGTCAGTGCGCACATTGCGTCGGGATTTTCGCGAGCGTCTGGCCTATCTCGATCTGGAATTCCGTAACGGGCAATGTCGTCTGCTGTCCGGCAGCCGTCAGAGGGAGCTGACGGTGCAGACCTTTGTCCGTCAGTCCGGTGTGGAGGCGCTTTTTCCGGATATAGACAACCAACTGGTCAACTCTCTGTTGAGCGCCAGCGAGTCTCCTTGCCTTATCTGGCACAGCACCAACGTCAGGACGCAAGCACGGCCTGAAGTGTTTACGCGACTTATTCGCGCCATCACAGAACACCGTCGGGTAACGCTACTGGCAGAGGGTCATCGTTGCACTGGTCTGGCTCCCTATCGACTGGTGTGCAGCGACGGCTGCTGGTACCTGACCGGTGAACATGAGGGACATATAACGGTTTTCACGCTGGGTGATATTCACACGGTCACATTCAACCCTGCGCTTTTTGTCCCGGATACACAGGTACGTAACCTGTTGTCACACCCAGATTTTCTTCGGGTTTTACCTCACTTTCAAACTTTCCATTCACTTTTCGTTGTCGGTGACGACGGTTTTTCACCCTTTAAGGAGCAAAAATGAAATTACTCACTGCCACCACGCTGGCGCTCAGCCTGTGCGTCGGAACAGTTTTACCAGTAGCCGCTGAAAATATCGTGGGTACGGTTAAGGCCTGGCAGTACATGCAGGCAGATGGCTGGAAATCAGCTGATGGTCTGGACAACCATACCCTTAGCAACGCGCTGTATGGTGCCAGAGTGATCGATAATTATCCCTGGACCCGGCAATTCCTGCTACGTCAGGGATACAATGGAGGCTATTTTCTGGCCGATAAAAATACTAAAACGGTACGCAAACTGGCGCTCAAAACAGCCAGTGGTTCTTCCTCCGATTTGACATCTGTCTACCAGGGTGAGGGAAAGGCATGTGGTTTCGTTCTGATTGATACACAGGCTGCATTGCTTGACGAGGCGCAGCAGCGAGCGAGTGGAACTGATGACCCGGCAGAGACAGTGCGACTAGCCCGGACAAAATTTAAACCAAACACCCTGATGGTCGTGCCTGATAACTGCGTCAATCCCAAACAACAGGCCGCGCTGGAGGCTAAGCGTTCTCAAAAAGATAGGGAGCTGCAGCAATGGGTGGCAAAGCAGAGTATGGCTGAACTCTGCCGCCGAACCGGTAACTGTTGAGGATCTGGTTACAGATGTTTTAACCGCGCCAGATGGCTTGCAGGTATATCTGGCGCAATCCGGTTCGCATTTATTCAGGAAGAAGACCATGCTAAAAATAGTGACCTCTGTTATCCCGGCTTTAATTCTCTCGCTCGCGGCTTTCAGCGCCGGTGCCGCGCAACTTCCGGAAAGTCTGATGGATAAAGACAATCCCGGCCAGGAATACTGGTGCCAGGGTAATGACATCAACACTACAGTCTGCTCAATGGCCGATGTCAGTGATGACCGTAAGTTTGCCCTGATTCAGGACATGCCCGGTCCAGCCTGTGAAGATTTAAGTTTCGGGCTTATTGACCTGGTATTTAACACCGGACTTAACATCCCTTTTGACGGCGGCGACTGCAAAGGGGATGTGAAGGCCGGGTTTGTGCGTGGCACAAAAGATAATGCCCTGTATGTAAAGATTGTCCGGGGCAGCAAAACTTTGCGCTTGTATAAGGTGCAAACGGGTTTCTGACTGAATCCGCACAACAACACTCTCTCAAAGCCCCTGACGCGTCTGCGTCAGGGGCTTTGTCTTTAAAGGTTATCAGAATGTCTGAACTTCAATTACTGCCAACGGGACCTTTCACCCGACAGCAGGCCGAAGCTGTTACCAGCCGGTATCAAAACATCTCTATTGAAGATGACCAGCGCAGTCACTTCCGCCTGGTGGTTCGTGACGCTGAAGGTCGAATGGTCTGGCGGGCGTGGTGTTTTGAACCTGATGCCGGTGAAGGACTTAACCGCTATATCCGGCAGTATGGCATCCTCAGAGCATCCTCCTGCTGACCACACCCATTCATCATTCCTGCATACCCCCATACGCCAGCCATCGTCGCTGGCGTTTTTTATTGACGGAGAATATCCATGACGACAGAAACTCAATGCGAATTGATATCCGCTAATGAACCTCAATTAGACCTTACTGCAACACCAGTACCTGACGAACAACGCATCCGCTTCTGGCCACTGCACTTTGGCGCTATCCCGCAGTGGATAACGCTGGAACCCCGTATTTTCGCCTGGATGGATCGCTTCTGTTCGACCTACAGCGGTGGTATCTGGTCCTTTTACACCCTCAGCAATGGCGGGGCGTTTATGGCTCCCGAGTCTGACAATGATGAGATATGGCGTCTGTTTAATTGCCTGAACGGCAACGATGCCCAAATGAGTGCAGAAGCCGCAGGTATTGCTGTCTGCCTGATTGCGTACAGCCATCACGCCTGTCGCACCCAATGCGATGCCATGACTGAACACTATTACCGCCTGCGGGACTACGCCCTGCAGCATCCAGAGGCCCACGCCATTCTGCGTATTATCGACTGACCGAAGGAGCAACAGATGAAACAGCTTTCCTTTTTACCCGGCGAGATGACGCCACAGGACCGGCGTCTCATTCAGCGGGCGCTCAGGGCTCTGGACCGCCACCTGCATGAGCCCGGCGTGGCCTTCACCTCTACCCACGCCGTACGTGAATGGCTGCGACTGCATATGGCCGCGCTTGAGCGGGAAGAGTTCCGTGTGTTGTATCTGGACAACCAGAATCAGTTGATTGCCCATGAGACGCTCTTCACAGGCACGATTAACCGTACCGAGGTGCATCCCCGGGAAGTGGTAAAACGTGCCCTATACTTCAACGCGGCGGCGGTGATACTCGCGCACAACCATCCCTCTGGTGAGACAACACCCAGCCAGGCTGACAAAACCCTCACGCAGCGACTGGTGCAGGTGCTTCAGCTGGTGGATATCCGCGTCCCTGACCACTTGATTGTCGGCGGCAGGCAAATCTATTCGTTCGCAGAACACGGTCTGCTGTGAGGTATGACATGAAAATTATCAGTAAACGCCGGGCAATGACGATATACCGCCAGCATCCTGAGTCCCGAATCTTTCGCTACTGCACCGGAAAATATCAGTGGCACGGTAGCGTCTGCCATTACACCGGCAGGGACGTTCCGGATATCACAGGAGTCCTGGCTGTGTACGCCGAACGCCGCCAGGACCGCAACGGGCCTTATGCCTGCCTGATGAGCATCACCCTAAACTGACAATAGTGGAGAACTGTAATGAGCAACATCACTTGGGGCTTGCAGCGCGATATCACGCCGCGCCTGGGAACACGTCTGGTGCAGGAGGGCAACCGGCTGCACTACCTAGCTGACCGGGCCAGTATCACCGGTAAGTTCAGTGACGCCGAATGCCAGAAGCTGGATGAAACATTCCCGCACTTTATCAGCCAGATGGAATCGATGCTGACCTCCGGTGAACTGAATCCCCTACACGTTCATTGCGTCACCCTGTACCACACCGGTTTTACCTGCGAAGCCGACACCCTCGGCAGTTGCGGCTACGTATACATCGCCATTTACCCCACTAAGCGCTAATTACTTTCACGAGAGCAAGCATGAAACCTCAATCTGCAGCAACTTCGCGGGCGGTAAAACCCTGCCTGTCACCCGTGGCTATCTGGCAAATTCTACTGACACGCCTGCTGGAACAACACTACGGCCTGACCCTGAACGACACGCCGTTCAGGGATGAATCCGTTATACAGGAACATATCGATGCAGGTATCACGCTGGCCAATGCCGTTAACTTTCTGGTGGAAAAATACGAGCTTGTTCGTATCGATCGCAGAAGGTTTAGTTGGCAGGAACAATCACCTTATCTTCGGGCAGCAGATATTCTGCGAGCACGGCAGGCAACTGGCTTGTTGCGGCAAAGCCGTAACAACGTAGTACGGTGAATATTGCGTACAACCTTCCTGATTTAAATTTCTGAGCTTTCTCCCTTGTTTACATATTGCATAATGCGCCTGCCATTACCCGGCGGGCGCGTTTGCTTTTTAAGGACAAAATGTCATGCAAACTAAAGCTGAAGTATTAACCGATCATAGCGAGCTGATTTGCTCGACCAGTATTGAACGCATAGTGACTGGCCGCGATGCCGCACTGAAACAGATAGAACAACTCATTCAGCAGCTTGATGCCATTTCACGGCTAACCTCAGAAATTGGCGGTGGCACAGCGCAAGACTGGGCGATGAAGGCCGGGCACCGTTACGATAGCTGGATGACCGAAAAGGTAGACAAAGCGCTGCCTTCCGTTACCCGCAATATTGACCGTAGTATCTGGCGAGACTTGATGTTGAAGTCTGGCATGATGGCCTTGATGGATGCTCAGGCCCGTGACCAGTGGCATAAGAACCTGGAGGAGGGGGATCTGCCCGCCATCAGCGAGGCAAATATCCTCAGTACTTTTGAGCAGCTACATCTGAACAAAATGGATGTGTTTGAGCGTGGCATTATCAATGTCTTCAAAGGGCTGTCGTGGGATTACAAAACCAATAGTCCCTGCAGCTTTGGTAAAAAGATCATCGTCAACAATCTGGTGACGCATAGCCGCTGGGGATTTAGTTTGAACTGGGGATGGCGGCGGGATCAATTAGCGGACCTGGAACGAATGTTATTTCTGCTGGATGGTAAACCGATACCCGATAACCGTGGCGATGTTACTACTCGATTGATGGAACATATTCGGGATAACCCTTCGAAGGATATTTACGAAGATGATTTTTTCAGTATACGTTACTTCCAGAAAGGAACCGCGCACATCACTTTTAAACGTATCGACCTGACAGAAAAGATGAATGATATCGTGGCGAAGCACTATCCGGGGATGCTGGCAGCGAGATGAAGAGGGCAGGGAGGCAATTCCTTACCTGACCCATTACCTGACCCGATTCGTATAAAACGAAAAAGGAGTCAGATGATTTCTCATCTAACTCCTTGTTTTATTTGGTGGCCCCTGCTGGACTTGAACCAGCGACCAAGCGATTATGAGAATGATGTAAACCACCTACCTTAAGATACTTTGTCATAATAAATCAATATGTTAACAAACTTATTGACACTGTATAAATAACCAGAAATACTCTATTTTACCTGTTTATAGCACCCCCACGGGACCCCCAGGATAGAACCCCCGTGACCAAACGATCTTTTTTGCGCAACGAGTATGACTGAAAAAACGTTCAGATTTACCAAATCGAAAATCGAGGGGTTGCCTCCGGCACTGAAAGGTTTCCGGGTGGAATACCGTGATACTGAGGTGCCCGGTCTTATCCTGCGCGTTACCGCTGGTGGCGTGAAGACGTTCAGTGTCTCGCGTAAAAAGCACGGTGAGCACTTTCGGGTGACGCTGGGACGGTTCCCGGATCTAAGCGTCGAAAATGCCAGAGTGATGGCCATAAGGTCGCTGGGTGAAATGAGCATGACACGGAAGAACCCAAACGACCTGCGGAAGCAGGATGAAAAACGCCTGATAACGTTGCTGGATGCTTTCGAAGAGCGCCTGAAGGTGAGAGGGCACCGGATTAGCCAGACCACAGCTGATCAATACCGAGGGCTACTCACCAATTATTCCGGTGACTGGATGAATCAGCCAATGCTGCATATCACCCGTGAACGAGTTGAGAAGCGACACAAAGCCATTTCGGAAGGTACTGTGTGGTTTGGTGAGGATCGTTCAAAGTTTCGCGCAGGTGTCGGAATGGGAAGCAAATCACAGGCCGATGCCTGGGGACGAGCTATCCGGGCTGTATTCCGTTTTGCATGGGATCATTATCGGGACGATGAGGGCCGTAGTCTGTTACCTGAACCGCCGACTATGGTGCTGAGCACTAAAGGGCATTGGCACGGACTGGTGCGTAAAACTGAGCGTGTCAGGAATACCGATCTGGGGCGCTGGTTCGCAGCTATTGAACAGGTGCGCGTGCAGGCCGCTGAAAATCGCGATGACTTCGCACAAGCAGCGTGTGATGCTATCTATATGGCGATGTTTACGGGGCTGCGTAAGTCTGAAATTCTTCAACTTGAGTGGAGTCGGGTTAATATTCCGGCCCTTTATTTCTGGATTGATAAGACGAAGAACGGCGATCCGCTGGAACTTCCAATTATCCCATCGTTATTGAAAATGTTCCGTCGCCGGTTATCACTCCGAAAAGGTGATGAGCCATATGTATTCCCCGGAAAAGATGGTGGTGTTATCCGTGAGTCGAGAAAAGTTATAAACAGGATTGTCGCTGCAACTGTTCCTGTACCTAACCCTGATGCTTTGCCGCCAGTTAGTTTCAAATACCACGATGCTCGCCGCACGTTCGGCTCGGCTGCAGCTCTTTCCGGGTTAGGCCATGATCTGATTAAGCGCCTGCTGAACCACAGAACGTTGCGCAGTGCTGACGTTACTGAGGGGTATTTGCATTTCGGCGCTGACGAGTTGCAGGAGCATGCTGAGAAGGTGGAGCGCTACTTACTGGAAAAGGCCGGGCTGGTGGAGAGTAAAAAAAGTATTGATGCTTACCTTCTTGCCATGCTTGATACGTTGAGTGATTCAGAGAAAAGAGCACTTTTATTCAGTATTTCTAATTCTCATGGTGATGTAAATGTCAAATAGAAAATTGGAAGTTGGCATTGAGTTTGATGTAGAGCACATAAAGGATTTAAATAAACTTGTTGACCTTATAAGAGACAAGGTTTCTGATTCATTTATTAAAAAAACCGTGAGTGAATTACTCGGTATTACTCCATCAAAAATGTCGCTAGAGGAGCGTCTGTCTTTCGCTTCTGATATTGAGAATGAAAAAATTGTAGTGGCATCAAATATCGTTCTTGAGAGCGAAGAAGTAGCGCAGGAAATCGGTTATAAAGAGTATGGTTTGTCAGACTTACTGAAAGCCGCAGCTATCCTTGAGGTTATGGGGTTTGAACGCCTTTCAACTCAAATCAGAAGACGCTATGCTGAGTTATTTGTTGAAACCCTAATGTCATCAGTAAGAGACGAGGCACATGCTAAAAAGGTTATTAGCGAAGACAGAAGCAAAGCTAAAAAAGGTAAAACCAATAAGCACCACCAAGCAGTATTAATGATAGCGAAGGATACATGGGAGGAATATCCTAAAGCGAGTTTGGAGGGATTGTCAGAAGAAATATATGCGCATCTACGCCAAAAATGGAATGATTTGCCAGTCGCTGGGACGATAAAGAAATGGTTGAAAGATTCTGACATGGCACCTTCTGTTAAACCAAAAGACAGGAACAGAAAATTTAAATTAGTTATTAAGGGGTAGTAAATCCAGTTTTACCTATGTAAATCTTGATGACTGCACGCTCAACCAGATATAAGTATTTGTATCTGGTTCCTCTATCTACATAAGAATATCCAACAATCATAAGTTATCACCATTATTAAGCAAGTAAGGTGATATTTATGAATTTAATCGATACCAGCTCTGATAAAAAACTAACCCGCGGCGAAGCTGCTGATCACCTCGGCGTGCTTCCGCAGACGCTGGCGAACTGGGCGCACACTGGCCGGGTAAAAATCCCCTTTCACAAGGTCGGTCGCAAGGTCATTTACTTCAAGTCAGATCTTGATGCTTATCTCGAATCCACCCGCAGAACGCAGACAGTTTAGGGGGGGATATGACACATAAAACAAAGGCGACCATGCCGGGCCGCCAGTGTAGTACCGAAAACAGAGAACAGAATCAGCATACCAGGCCAGTTGCTGGTGGTCAAAGGTCGGGCAATGCAATTTTTATTGCATCGGGAACCGCGCCAACGGCGCAGTTAAATCACAACATACTGATATCCAAGCAAAGCTCAAATTTGAGTCTGGTTAGCTTAAAGATAGTCGGTTGTATTCTCAGTGTTGGGGGTACTGCATTGCAGCATACCCAATACTTCCCCCAATGGGGGGAGTGTGAGCCGGTAGCGGGTACATTGATTTTGCGCACCTCATTTAGAGTTGCACAAATGCAACTCGGTACATCCCCCCAGAGTTGGGGAAACCAATATTTTGGGTACTGCGAAAGTTTCGTAATAGAGCCTACTCAACTTTTTGGGGAGCTGACCTACACAAAAAATGCAGGTCAAACTCCAGATCTGGCGTTTGCTCAGCCTTTTGGTTCGATTCCTTGCCGACGCAATTCAGCCCTAGCTAATTCCTTCAACCAGTTCCCTAAACTTACGCCTTCCCGTTCTGCTGCATCGTTTAGTTGCTGGCGTAGCTCCGGGTTTATTCTTATCTGGAAAGTTGGAGACCAACCCTCACCTTTAGGCGTTTTATCTCGCTTTATAGTTGACACGTACGTACGTAACCTCTTAACATGGATTTTATTATGTACGTACGTTAACACGTCGGGCATAAAAAAGACAACGCCCCAGCACTGCTACAACAGTCTGGGGCGTCTAACCAAACCGTTAATTGGAGTAACAGTTATGGCTGATCAACAGCATACCCAAACTCACCCTAAATTTACATGGCTCTTTCTGGCAACCCCTAAGAGCCATCCAGACTGTTCGCCGGTAGTTATCCGCACTACCGCCGACACGGAAGAAGAAGCCCGCGCATGGTATCCGCGCTGGGATTTGACGTTCGCCGCGAAGATTCGCTCTGAATGTTCTTTGTACCAGTACCGCAACGGTGCTTTCGAATTAACCGTGTCAGGGCTGGAGGTACGCCATGCCTAATCTGAGCATGCTGGATATGGGCGACAAATTTCGCTCTCTGGAAGTCCTGTTAGCTGCGGCGCTGGAAATGAACTGGAGTAAAGACGATGAGAGCGATATCGCCGTTGAGTTGATTGATATTGCTCTCCAGCGTTGCCGTGAATTGCGTCAGCAGGTGGATTTACCGGGGGTGAAGCATGTGTGATATCTACCATCAACTTGTAAAGCACGCGCCAGATTTCAGAAGACATTCTGATGATGATTTATCTGAGGTTTCTGACGTCTGTGGCGAGGCAGCACGCGCTGTCAGCAATACCCTTACCCTGATTGGAAACCTGATGCTTGAGGCATCGCTGAGTGAGGAATACAGCAACGAAAACGCACGCCGCGACATGATGTTGTTGGGTGACACGCTGCGAAATCTTCCCCGGTTAGCTGAGGCTCTGGAGCAGAACAGTTGCACGGCCAATTTCGTGCTCAGGCAGCGTCAGGGGGTGTTCAAATGATCAGTAACGTAAAATTTAACGATCTGGAAAAGCGCCTCGATTTGCTGGTGGAAAAGGTACTGAACCTCGAGCTGCAGATCAAATCACTCACAGATAGCCAGGGGGGTGAAATACCCCCGGGTATGAGTCCGGTTACTACGCTGGCGGCGGAGTTTGGCATTTCAACCAAGAAGGCCGAAGAACTGGCGAAAAATACGGGGGTAATGCTGGTACGGCTAAAGTCAGGCGGGTTCGTTGCTCCTGATGAGAAATTCAGGGAGACGGCACGGCTGGTGCTGCGTAGTGCAAAACGTAAATACGGATCGGCGTACTGGTATCACCCGCTGATAGGCAAATTTCAGATGAGCGGAGGGATCCCAAAATGAAGAACGCTCCGAACCTTAAACATCTGCCAAAGGAAAAATTTACTGAGGCAATCATTTTTGCCGGGACTGATGCCTATGCTCATGCAAAGGGATGGGAAGAAGGTATGGGTAAACAAATTGCCGAAGATACAACGCCCCCTATCTATCTTGGGCCAAAGCAACTGGCAGAGCTGGATAACCTGCAAATTGTTGATAAAGGGCGCCGTAGTGCCCGTGTGTATCTGGCCGGAAACATCGAGCCGATACTGATTAACGTCATTGGTGAGAAGCTGGCGCGGGCCGGAGTGCAGGATGCCAAATTGTATAAGGGCATTCCCGATCGCCAGCCAGAGGACTGGCATGATTATCTGGAGAGAATCAGGGCGGATAGTGTTGTTGTCGATCTCCCGGTCACGAAACGCGAACCAGCCCATAGCGGAGTAGCACCGGCATTGAATCAGATGGGGGCCAGCCAGCGCGGAGAAGTGTTACTGGCTCATTATGATGGCGACCTGGCAATTCATGCCGACTCGGACACGGTGCACCACTATAACGGCGTGGTGTGGAACCCGCTCCCTGACAAAGAACTGCAGCGCGAAATGGCGCAAATCTACATTGATGCAGAAGTGGCCTATTCGCAGAACGCCATTAAATCGGCGGTGGAAACCATGAAACTGAGCCTTCCAGTCATGGGTGTTACAGCCCGTAACCTGATTGGCTTTAGTAATGGGGTATTTGATACCAGAACGGGGCAATTCAGGCAGCACAGTAAAACAGACTGGTTACTGATCGCCAGTGAATTACCATTCAGCCCACCAGCAGAAGGCGAGACGCTGGCCAGCCACGCGCCGAACTTCTGGAAATGGCTTCGTCGTTCCGTGGCCAATAACGACCGCAAGACAGATCGTGTACTGGCAGCGCTGTTTATGGTGCTTGCGAACCGGTACGACTGGCAGCTTTTTCTTGAGGTAACGGGGCCGGGTGGAAGTGGTAAAAGTGTTATGGCGGAAATCTGCACGATGCTGGCAGGTAAGGCGAACACGGTATCAGCCAGTATGAAAGCGCTGGAGGATGCAAGGGACAGGGCGCTGGTGGTTGGTTACTCGTTGATCATTATGCCTGATATGACCCGGTACGCTGGCGATGGTGCCGGGATAAAGGCTATTACCGGCGGTGATAAGGTTTCTATCGACCCAAAACACAAAGCGCCGTATTCGACCCGGATACAGGCTGTCGTGCTGGCCGTCAATAACAACGCCATGACGTTCAGCGACCGTAGCGGCGGTATCTCACGCCGGCGGGTGATATTCAACTTCTCGGAGGTAGTGCCAGAAAACGAACGCGACTCGATGCTGGCAGAGAAAATAGAAGGGGAGCTGGCTGTAGTTATCCGTCATCTGCTTACACGTTTTGCAGACCAGGACGAAGCCAGACGCCTATTGTATGAACAGCAGAAATCAGAAGAGGCTCTGGCAATCAAACGTGAAGGTGATTCGCTGGTGGACTTCTGCGGCTACCTGATGGCGTCGGTAGTGTGTGACGGGATGTTTATCGGCAATGCCGAGATAGTGCCATTCAGCCCGCGCAAGTACCTGTATCACGCCTACCTGGCATACATGCGAGCCAATGGCCTGAGTAAGCCTGTCTCATTGATGCGGTTCGGCACAGATATGCCTGGCGCAATGGCTGAGTATGGGAAGGAATACCAGAAGCGGAAAACCAAACATGGCATACGCTCTAACGTAACCCTGCATGATGATTCTGGCGACTGGATGCCATCATGTGCAACCACTACTGAGAATGAAGGGGTAGAGTAAAGTTATAGATAAAGTGTTCACCAGTATTCACCCTGTTTAAAATTCTATTAATAACAGAGCGTTAAGGGGTGAACACTTATTTATTAAGTATTCACCAAGTATTCACCTGTTCACCTTTTGATTGTTTTTTGCCCTAAAGGGTGAAGGGTAGGGTGAACACTAGTGAATACCTGAAAGAGTAGTGTTCACCATCTAACTGACTGAATTTAATTAATAAAATTGCAAAGGTGAAGGGGTGAACACTTAAAAGCATATTTTTTAATTTTATATTTATGCGATGGGCTGCAATGTTGCGAAAGGCGAAAAAAAAGCGGGCTGCAACCAGACCCGCTTGGGAAAACATGGATTTTTAACGAACGATGTTATTTGGAGGAAATAACAGTGAGGACATTAACAGATATTTAGTGGGCCATATCACCGTGAATTAACTTTATACATTATTGCACTCTATTGCACATCATTGCATTCAATCATTCTGTGTTTGTCAGTGTTAACATTATTTTTGTGATGAACGCTCTATTTATTTTACTGAGGTAATATATGCCAGATTTATATTCACCTGCGGCGCTGGTTCGGGTTGTTAGCGCTGAGGATATTCAGAAGCAACTAAAAACCCTGTTCACTGATTTATTCTTTACCCGCGCAGTTACTTTTGAAACGCGCGATATCATCCTGGACACTATCGACGACCCAAATATTCCGATCGCGGCGTTCTGTTCGCCAATGGTTGGCAGTAAGGTGGCGCGTGATGAGGGCTATGAGTCCAAGTCTATCCGTCCTGGCTACATGAAACCAAAGAGCAGCATTGACCCTAACAAACTGGCTGTTCGTCCTGCTGGTGTTACTCCTGAGCAATACAGCACGCTTGATACCCGCAATATCAAGGTAAAACAGTCAATCCTCAAACAGTCTATTGCTATTCGTGCGCGTATTGAATGGCTGGCTGTTCAGGCTGTCACTACCGGGAAAAATATTATTGAGGGGGAAGGGATCGAGCGTTATGAGCTGGACTGGAATATCAAATCCCAGAATATAATCACTCAGGCTGGTGGCGCTGCCTGGTCAGGTAAAGATAAAACGACGTTTGATCCAAATGACGATATTGAAACCTATTCAGAGCTGAGTGAAGGCGTAACCAATATCATCATTATGGGCGGGAACGTCTGGAAAAAATATCGTTCTTTCAAAGCGATTAAAGATGTACTCGACACGCGCCGCGGCTCCAACGCACAGCTTGAAACAGCACTTAAAGACCTGGGCGATTCAGTGAGCTTTAAAGGCTATATGGGCGATGTGGCTATTGTGGTTTATAGCGGTCGCTATACCGACGAAGACGGCACCGAAAAGCACTTCCTCGATCCTGATTTGATGGTGCTGGGAAACACCGCCCTGCAGGGCATTGTGGCCTACGGCGGAATTCAGGATCCAGAGCTCATCCGTATGGGTATTACCAAAGCTGAGCTGGCGCCAAAGAACTACATTGTTCCTGGCGACCCAGCTATTGAGTACGTTCAGACCCACTCCGCACCGCAGCCTATCCCGGCCCGTATCAACCGTTTTGTCACCGTTCGCGTGGCCTAAGGAGTAATCATGACGACGCATTACACTGAACTGGCGGCCGGTACTGAGGCGCTGGTGACAACTCTGGGTATCTTCGCTGGAGCAAAGGGCGTTATTCCCGCGCTGACTCCACTTATGCAGGATGCTACCAATGGGGCTTTGGTGGTCTGGGATGGGGCGCATGCCGGGCAGGCTGTCTATGTATCTTGCTTTGCTGTTGATACCGCAAGCCAGACACATGCTCAGGTCTACAAAGCTGGCGTGCTGAATGTTGATGCCCTTAACTGGCCTGATGATGTAACCACGCTTTCTGCAAAAGTAGCAGCGTTCGTTGGCTCTGGTATTTCTGTTCAGCCACTGGCACTGGTGTAAGGAGATTATGATGCAAGATAAAAATAACAGCCTGATGGCCACCGCCAATGCTCTCTATCCGGATCCAGTGGTGGGTGAACTGCTGGAGATGGCAGACAAAATGAACGTCAGTGAGCGCCTGGTTGATATGAATCAGGTCATAGAACTCACCACGCTGAGCCGCCGTACATTGCTGAATCTCGAAGCGCGAGGTGAGTTTCCAGTACGCGTCCAGGTCACTGAGGGGCGCAAGGCGTGGTATCTGAGTGAAGTTATTGAATGGATCAATAACATTCCCCGGACCTCTGAAACCTGCCATGTCCCTGTACCTGCTAAGCCTGAAGCATCTCTTTGCCTTAAGGCCGAGCGTGTGCGTCAGCAGGCTCGCGGCGGGAAAGGCACGTTGATTGGCTGACCGACAGGCCCGAATGACCCGGCGGATCGGCGCGGGTCCTTTCGGGCAATTCGGCCTGCTACGGGGCGGCGACCTCGCAGATTCTTGCTATTTATGACAATTTTCTGCGATTTGCCGTTTCTGTTCTTCTTCGTTGTAACTATTTGTTTTTAATGAAAACACCACCCAAAAAGAAAGGAAATGGTAAGCGCTATTTTGAGCTAAAAACAGCTTAACCGTTTCCTTTCTCCATAATTTACTGAGGCGGCTATGAATCCATGTGAAGAAGTAATGACAACCATCAGGCTGGGAGGCGCTCTTGGAAAACAGTTTGGGAAAATACACCATCGAGTCATTCGGGATACGAGAGAAGCTATCAGAGCTTTAAATGCCACCCTCCCGGGGTTCGAAAAATACCTTAACAGTAGCAAATCCAGAGGACTCACCTATGCGCTTTATGTAGGGGAGCGGAACATCGGAGAGCAGGATCTCAGTTTCCCGAATATAGGGAGAGAGATTCGAATTGTTCCTGTTGTGATTGGGAGTAAGAAAGCGGGTCTGGTACAGACAATCCTGGGGGCGGTGCTGGTGATTGCTTCTATCTGGATGCCGGGATTGAGCATAGCAGCCAGTAACCTAATGTTTTCGGCCGGTGCAGCAATGACATTAGGAGGTGTGGCCCAGATGCTTTCTCCACAACCGGCTGGACTATCCAGTAAGCAGGATGCAGCCAATCAGGCCAGCTACGCTTTCGGTGGTGTGACGAATACCGCTGCACAGGGTTATCCCGTTCCTCTCTTATACGGAAAGCGCCGTATCGGTGGAGCGATTATTTCCGCCGGGATTTATGTCGAGGATCAGCAGTAATTTTACGGGCTAGCTCGGGTTGAAACTGAAGGATTTATCCCCAAATACACTACGGGAACCTCATGGGGAAATAATAAATGGCCGGACAATTAGATGAAGCAGCAAAACAGATTTTGGGTACCTTACTGGCAGATTTTTCAGATAGGGGATTGACCGCTCAGGATTTAAAAAATGGTTATGAAGGTCCGAATATCAATGCGCTAGCGACTGCAGTATGCAACGTCGCTGATTTTACATCTGTAGATTTTGAAGTTGCCTTTGGCGATCTCGAAAAAAGCAAACTCATCAAAACGGGCCCAATGAAAATGTTCGATAATGATCACAATAGCTCTGTGGTCATTATTGGCTCTTATAGTCTACGTGAATATGTTTATTTGACGGAGGCTGGATACAAGGAGTCCAGGAAAGTACCAAATCGCCCACAACGTGTTCAGCGCATTGTCAATAATCTAACGATCACCGGCGGTCATTTCAGCAATACGCAATTAGGGCAGGGAGAGGTTGTTTCCCAAGCCCAAAACATCACAAGTAGTTCCGATTCTGAAATAGTTACTAAGCTGATTTCCATCCTTGAAGAACAGGGGCAAGTAGTTAACAGCGATCAGCGCTCTGATATTGAAGCAGCTGTCGCAGCTGCTAACGATGGTGATGGCAAAGAAGCCAAATCTTTGCTGGCTAAGGTTTGTGGCCCCGTATGGGAATCAGTACAACCGGTTATGTGGCCGATCGTTGGCGAGTTAGTGAAAAGAAGTCTTGGTCTCTAAAATCGTCAGATTTATTTAAGCCGCGTTTGCGGCTTTTTTTGGTTTAGGTTCCATGGTGTTGCCATAGTGACCAGGCGACTTATACCTAGCCATACCTATAGATGGCACCCCCATGGCACCCCCAAGAAAAGCAAAAAGGCCGGCGATTTCTCGCCAGCCCTTGCTGTGTCTGGTGGCCCCTGCTGGACTTGAACCAGCGACCAAGCGATTATGAGTCGCCTGCTCTAACCACTGAGCTAAGGGGCCGTGGCGGTGAATTATAAAGTAACTCTGGCGTGCAATCCAGCCATAACCGTACGTATGCTGTTTTATTAAACAACGTATTTTCAATCCGTTATACTTTTCTTACGATGTTATGTAGTGGAGTCGTTATGGTTAAGGACATTTTAGCGCCGGGGTTGCGGGTCGTGTTCTGTGGCATCAATCCTGGGCTTTCTTCTGCCGGGACGGGGTTTCCGTTTGCACATCCAGCGAACCGTTTCTGGAAGGTGATTCATCAGGCCGGTTTTACCGACCGCCAGCTCAAACCCGAAGAGGCTGAACACCTGCTGGATTTTCGCTGCGGCGTCACCAAACTGGTCGACAGACCTACGGTGCAGGCCAATGAAGTCTCGCGTCAGGAGTTGCACGAGGGCGGACGTAGTCTGATTGCTAAAATTGAGCAATACCAACCGCATGCTCTGGCGATTCTGGGTAAGCAGGCATTTGAGCAGGGTTTCAGCCAACGCGGCGTGCAGTGGGGAAAACAGAGCATAACGATTGGCGCAACGCAGGTGTGGGTGTTGCCGAATACCAGCGGGTTGAGCCGCATTACGCTGGATAAACTGGTGGACGCATTCAGGGAACTGGATGAGGCACTGATCGTGCGGGGGAGATGATCCCGACAGTGGCTGTCCGGATCATCTATTCCATTACATCGGGTCAACCTGAGCAATCATCGCCTGACCCAGCGCGCTCTCAATGCGGTAGCACAATGTTTTCATTCTGGATTCGTAGGCGTTAATGACAAGATCGTTCAACTGAGGGTTCAGATCCTCCTTCACTGAAAGGAACAGACTATTTTTCTTATTCAGCTCCGCCATCGCGCCTCTGTATTTATCCCAGTTTTTCGGGCTGTAGGAGCGAAGGGCGTTTAATGAGCGTACGCAGGTTTCGTTGGCAGTCAGAGAACGGTTTTTCATCCCGTCTTCATTCGCCGTAGCCTGAGGTTGTTGTACAACCGGCTCTGCTGCGGGAGTGACCAGCGATTTAGGCGCGTTTTGCTGTTTATTGACACAACCAGCCAGCACGATGCATACCATCAGAAGCCATGTTTTTTTCATTTTATTATCAGTTCCTGCAGAAGAGTAGGGCATACTCATTTATTTGCTTGAGAATTATCTTAAGCGTTGATTATAAGAGGAAACAGAACAATAGCAATGCGGGTTTATTACTGTTGGGATGATTTTCACACGTTGGAATTCAGGGAATAAAAAAGGCCACAGCAAGCTGTGGCCTTAAATCTTAATCCAGTGCGATGAGCGATTAATCGTCCAGGAAGCTACGCAGTACTTCAGAACGGCTCGGGTGACGCAGTTTACGCAGCGCCTTCGCTTCGATCTGACGGATACGTTCGCGGGTAACGTCAAACTGTTTACCCACTTCTTCCAGCGTGTGGTCGGTGTTCATGTCGATACCGAAACGCATACGCAGGACTTTCGCTTCACGCGCGGTCAGGCCCGCCAGCACGTCGTGCGTTGCCGCACGCAGGCTTTCCGTTGTGGCAGAATCCAGCGGCAGCTCGAGGGTGGTATCCTCGATGAAATCACCCAGATGCGAATCTTCATCGTCACCGATCGGGGTTTCCATGGAGATCGGCTCTTTGGCGATCTTCAGCACTTTACGGATCTTGTCTTCCGGCATCAGCATGCGCTCAGCCAGTTCTTCCGGCGTCGGCTCGCGGCCCATCTCTTGCAGCATCTGGCGGGAGATACGGTTGAGTTTGTTGATCGTCTCAATCATATGCACCGGAATACGGATGGTGCGCGCCTGATCCGCGATAGAGCGGGTGATCGCCTGACGGATCCACCAGGTAGCGTAGGTGGAGAACTTGTAACCACGACGGTATTCAAACTTATCAACCGCTTTCATCAAACCGATGTTGCCTTCCTGAATCAGATCCAGGAACTGCAGACCACGGTTGGTGTATTTCTTGGCGATAGAGATAACCAGACGTAAGTTTGCTTCAACCATCTCTTTCTTCGCACGACGCGCTTTCGCTTCGCCGATGGACATGCGACGGTTGATGTCTTTGACCTGTTCGATGGTCAGACCGGTTTCTTCTTCAATCTGACGCAGTTTCTGCAGACCACGATGAACGTCATCGGCCACATCGTGCAGTTTTTCGGACCATGGCTTGTTCATCGCGATAGCCGCGTTGAACCAGGTTTCGCTGGTTTCATTGCCGGTGAACAGGGTGATGAAGTTCTTCTTCGGCATTTTGCACTGCTCGACGCAGAGCTTCATGATCAGACGTTCCTGGGTACGAACCCTGTCCATCATGACGCGCATGCTGTTCACGAGGTAGTCAAACTGCTTCGGTACCAGACGGAACTGCTTGAAAACTTCAGACAGCTTCAGGATCTCAGTCTGGGCATCGGCATGGCTACGACCCTTCGCTTTGATGGTGTCACGCGTCACTTCGTACTGCGTACGCAGTTCGCCGAACTTCTCGCGTGCCAGCTCAGGATCGATGCTGTTGTCGTCATCGCTGCTGTCGTCGTCGCTATCTTCTTCGTCTTCGTCCTCATCGTCATCCATGTCTTCCTGAGATAACTCAGAGCCGACGTGAGTGGCGGTAGGGGCCAGATCTTCTTCCGCGTTCGGATCGACAAAACCGGTGATCAGATCGGACAGACGGGCTTCTTCAGCTTCAACGCGATCGTATTGCTCAAGCAGATAGGTAATGGCTTCTGGATATTCAGCAACGGAGCACTGAACCTGGTTGATCCCGTCTTCGATGCGTTTCGCAATATCGATTTCGCCTTCGCGGGTCAACAGTTCAACGGTACCCATTTCACGCATGTACATGCGAACCGGGTCAGTGGTACGACCGATTTCAGACTCTACGCTGGACAGAACTTGCGCAGCCGCTTCTTCCGCGTCTTCGTCGGTACTGGTGGTGTTTTCAGCAAGCAGCAGATCATCGGCATCCGGTGCTTCTTCCATCACCTGAATACCCATGTCGTTGATCATTTGGATGATATCTTCAATTTGATCTGAATCGACGATATCTTCCGGCAGATGGTCATTGACCTCGGCATAGGTCAGATAGCCTTGCTCCTTACCACGGGTGACAAGAAGCTTCAGCTGTGACTGCGGGTTTTGCTCCATAAGACGGTATCCACACTTAATTCGTTTGATTTGAGTCAGCAAGCCGTTGCTGCCAACATTTAAAGCGAGGGCGTACTTATATTAGTGGCCGCTGCCTCTCAGTGCGGCTGTCGGGGGCTTCCCGATCGCTATTCGGCACTTAAGCCGTTAAATTCTTTTGTCTTTCGTTTATTTCTTCGCCAGTTCCTGGTTCAGTGTCCAGAGCTCCCGGCGTTCTTCGCTGCTTAAACCGTGTGTGCGCTCGCGGGCAATTAGCTCTTCCTGGCGCAGCTCAAGCATCGAATCAAACATATGGTTGAGTGAGTCGGTGAAGGTTTTTTCAGCAATATCCTTATCTGCTATATCGTCCCACATCGACAATTTTTCAAGGGTGGCCGCATCATTTGTGCCACGATAGTGTTCTAAAAGCTGTCCGGTAGTTAGCCCTGGCTGGGACAAACAAGTGTTGACCAGTTCTGCGAATAAGCCAAGTCCGGGTAGCTTATTCTGATCCAGACCGTTTAACGGTGGCACCAGCGGCGCCAGTTCCGGATTTTGCACCAGCAGTCCTATCAGTATACGCATGGTCGTGCGTTTTAGCTGCGGGGCGGGTCGGGAAGTCCCACTTTCGGACAATTTTGGCATTAATCGTTCAAGCTGGCTGTCATCCAGAATGCCAAGCTTATTACCCAATTCCTGTCGCAGATAAATGCGCAACGTTTCACCCGGTACCTGAGTGATAAGCGGTAGCGCCAGCGTACTCAGCTGCGCGCGCCCGTCAGGCGTGCTCAGGTCCACCTGCGGCAGCAGGCTATTAAACAAAAACGCGGAGAGCGGCAGGGCCTGCTCCATCCGGGCTTCGAATGCCTCTTTCCCCTCTTTACGCACCAGCGTATCGGGGTCTTCGCCATCAGGTAAAAACATAAAGCGTAGCTGACGACCATCCGTCATGTACGGCAGTGCGGTTTCCAGCGCGCGCCAGGCGGCGTCTCGTCCTGCACGGTCACCGTCATAACAGCAAATGACGTTGTTCGTGGCGCGGAACAGGAGCTGGATGTGATCGGCTGTGGTCGAGGTGCCCAGCGAAGCCACGGCATAGTTAATGCCATACTGCGCCAGCGCCACCACATCCATATAACCTTCCACCACTAACAGCCGCTGCGGATCGGCGTTATCCTGCTGCGCTTCATAAAGGCCATACAGCTGGCGGCCCTTATGGAAAATATCGGTTTCCGGGGAGTTGAGGTACTTCGGTAGCGCATCACCCAGAACGCGTCCACCAAAACCCATCACCCGGCCACGCTTATCGCGGATGGGGAACATCACCCGTTCGCGGAAGCGATCGTAACTGCGTCCCTGATCGCTGGTGACCAACATGCCTGCATCCACCAGTGACTGGCGATTTTCGCTATTGCCGCCAAACCGTTTCAGGACGTTGTCCCAACCGGGGGGCGCAAAGCCAATAGCAAAACGCGCGATCACTTCACTACTGAGTCCTCGCTTTTCCAGATACTGGCGCGCAGGGGTAGCGGCGGGTTGCATCAGAGATTGCTGATAAAACGTGTTCAGGCCATCCATCAGTTGATACAGGCTTTGCCGTTGATGGCGCTCTATCTGACTGGGGCCTGTGCCTGCTTCAAACGGGACGTCAAGGTTATGCATAGCCGCCAGTTCTTCGACGGTTTCCACGAACTCGAGCTTGTCGTAGTTCATCAGGAAGTCGATAGCGTTGCCGTGCGCGCCGCATCCAAAGCAGTGATAAAACTGTTTCTCACCGTTTACGGTGAAAGAGGGGGTTTTTTCGTTATGGAACGGACAACACGCGTGATAATTCTTGCCCTGTTTTTTCAGCTTTACCCGCGCGTCGATGAGATCGACGATGTCGGTTCTTGCCAGCAGGTCATTGATAAATACACGTGGGATTCGTCCAGCCATATGCCCCTTTTATACACGTCATCCTTCAAGCTGCCTCGGCGTTGGCTACGCTCGTTCACCCCTGTCACTTACTTAAGTAAGCTCCGGGGATTCACTCCCTTGCCGCATCATGAATGATTTTGTGTATATGCTAATGCATAAACGAAAATAAGCCGCGCTTTCCTTTCGGAAGCACGGCCTTACAACTACAACTCGGTCTGAATCGAGAGCCTTGGCCCCCGACAGAGATTAGTACAGACGAGTGCGGCGTGCGTTTTCGCGAGCCAGTTTCTTCGCGTGACGTTTCACAGCAGAAGCTTTAGCGCGTTTGCGTTCGGTAGTCGGTTTTTCATAGAACTCACGACGACGAACTTCCGCCAGAACGCCTGCTTTCTCGCAGGAACGCTTGAAGCGACGCAGTGCTACGTCGAACGGCTCGTTTTCACGTACTTTAATTACCGGCATGTAACTCTCACCTTTGATAAATTCGGTTTGCCGCTGGCATCAGCGCCAGCTTATTTCAAAATGGTGCGGAATTTTACTGCAATTGCTGCTGCTTTGTAAAGCACCGATGCGATTTTGAAAGGGACTTTTATAAGGGGGAAGAGTATACACGAAATCGGGAGTGAGGGTATACATCTACCCGCATTCGACCTACACTGCGCGGTAATAAAGTGAGGTAGAAACAAGTCATGCGTGTACTGGGAATTGAAACATCCTGCGATGAAACCGGCATCGCCATTTACGACGACGAAAAAGGTCTGTTAGCCAACCAATTGTATAGTCAGGTGAAATTACATGCTGACTACGGCGGAGTCGTGCCTGAACTGGCCTCCCGCGATCATGTCCGCAAAACGGTGCCGTTGATCCAGGCGGCGCTGAAAGAAGCAGGACTGAGTGCAAAAGAGATTGATGCGGTGGCGTATACCGCAGGACCGGGTCTGGTTGGCGCGCTGCTGGTCGGCGCCACCGTCGGCCGTTCGCTGGCGTTTGCGTGGAACGTGCCCGCTATCCCTGTACACCATATGGAAGGCCATCTGCTGGCGCCGATGCTGGAAGATAACCCGCCAGAATTCCCCTTTGTGGCGCTGTTGGTCTCGGGGGGACATACCCAACTTATCAGCGTGACGGGGGTCGGCAAGTACGAACTGTTGGGCGAATCGATTGACGACGCTGCCGGTGAAGCGTTCGATAAAACCGCCAAGCTGCTGGGGCTCGATTATCCTGGCGGCCCGATGCTGTCGAAAATGGCGTCGCAGGGCACCGCCGGGCGTTTTGTCTTTCCGCGCCCCATGACCGATCGTCCGGGGCTGGATTTCAGTTTCTCCGGACTGAAAACCTTTGCGGCGAATACTATCCGTAATAATGGCGACGATGATCAAACTCGTGCCGATATCGCCCGGGCGTTTGAAGACGCGGTGGTGGATACGCTAATGATCAAATGCAAGCGCGCGCTGGATCAGACCGGCTTTACGCGTCTGGTGATGGCGGGCGGCGTCAGCGCCAACCGCACGCTGCGGGCGAAGCTGGCGGAGATGATGCAAAAACGCCGTGGCGACGTGTTCTATGCCCGTCCGGAGTTTTGTACCGATAACGGGGCGATGATTGCCTATGCCGGTATGGTGTGCTTCAAAGCGGGTGCCACGGCAGATCTCGGCGTGACCGTACGTCCGCGCTGGCCGTTGGCGGAGCTGCCCGCAGCATAAGCGCTTTCTGTCCTGCCCGGTGGCGCTGCGCTTACCGGGCCTACGAATCTATTCTCTGCGTTTACCTGATCGACAAGACCGTAGGCCGGGTCAGGCGAAGCCACCACCCGGCAATACACCCGCACTACACCCGCAACATTCCTCTGTCTTCCAGAAACGCGATAATGGTCGCCAGACCGTCACCCGATTTTAAATTGGTAAACGTCCACGGGCGTTCGCCGCGCATGCGCAGCGTGTCGCGTTCCATGACCTCCAGCGATGCGCCGACATAGGGGGCGAGATCGGTTTTGTTGATCACCAGAAAATCGGATTTGGTGATCCCCGGTCCGCCTTTTCGCGGGATCTTTTCCCCTTCGGCCACGTCGATCACGTAGATAGTCAGATCCGCCAGCTCCGGGCTGAAGGTGGCGCTCAGGTTGTCGCCGCCGCTCTCAACAAAAATCAGATCCAGATTGCCGAATTTTTCGCTTAACGCTTCCACCGCGGCCAGATTCATCGACGCATCTTCGCGGATGGCGGTGTGCGGACAGCCGCCGGTTTCCACACCGACAATGCGTTCCGGCGCCAGAGCGCCCGCTTCGGTGAGAATACGCTGGTCCTCTTTGGTGTAAATATCGTTGGTGACCACCGCCAGCTGCCAGCGGTCGCGCATCGCTTTGCACAGCGCTTCCAGCAGGGCGGTTTTACCGGAACCGACCGGGCCGCCTACGCCAACGCGCAGGGGATGTTTGTACTCACTCATTGTCTCTCCTCAGGAGCGAAATAAACGGCAATATTGCGTTTCATGGCGTGCAGAGGCGATCGCTGCCAGCGGCGTGGCGGAACCCAGACCGTCGTCCGGACATGCCAGCGCCTGCGCCATTCCTTCGGCATATTGCGAACAAAGCGCAATAATCAGCCGCTGGGCCGCCTGCTGACCAAACGGCACCAGCTTGACCCCGGCCATTACCGCGCTCTCAATCCAGCTGTATCCGAGTGTTAAGGCCAGGTCGTGTAGCGGAATACGCCACTGCACGCCCAGCCAGGCCATACCGCAGAGCTGGCTGTCGGCAAAAAGCGTGCGCCATGGCGGCGGGCATTCAGGCTGCCAGTCGACCACCAGTCGGGTGAACGCCGCGCCCCGGCTGCGCTCTTCTTCCCGCAGCTCACGGGTTTCCCGACAGGCCAGCAGATACGCCGTCCAGCGGCGCGCGGCGTCAATGTCATCCTGCTCGCAGGCGTGATACAGCCGGGCGAACAGCGGCAGATCGACGGTAAAAACGTTATTTTCCATCTGCCGGGTTTGCCAGCGCGCGAAGGTGTCCACGCCGTTCACCCAGCCGGTTTCAACTACCCACTCCAGCCCCTGGGACCAGGTAAACGATCCCACCGGCAGGCTGCTGCTGGCGAGTTGCAGTAAACGCAACTGCTGTTGGGCATCACGCATCAGTGCGCATGGCTGTGGTGATGAGCGTGGGATTCACTGGCATACGCCCCGGCCTCAGGTTCAAACGGCAGATGTGCAAACGTCACCTGCAAATCGAACTGGTGCAGCATCGTATCCAGCACGTGATCGTGGTGATAGCGCAGTTCATCCGGCAGGATTTGCAGTGGGACGTGGCGGTTGCCAAGGTGATAGCAGGCTTTCGCAAGCAGAAAAGGATCGGCACAGCGCACCACCGACACCGCCTCGCTGGCGGCGATAATTTCCACCACTTCAGCGCCGTCCTCAGTGCTCAGGCAATCGCCGCCGCGCAGCAGCAGACCACGGGGCAGCATCAGCCCCGCCTCGCGACCGTCATTGAGTTGTACTTTCGCCCGGCTTTTTACGCGGATATCAATCGGTAGCGTCAGCGTGGCGGTGATGTGCGCTGGGGTGTCAACGCGTTGCGTCAATAACAGCATCTCGGCTCCTCAAAATAAAAAGTAACGCTGCGCCATCGGCAGAATGTCAGCGGGTTCGCTGGTGATGAGTTCGCCGTCGATGCGGACCTCATAGGTCTGGGCATCCACGGTGATATTGGGTTGCAGGCTGTTGTGGATCATGTCGGCTTTTTTCACCGTCCGGCAGCCTTTCACCACGGCGGTTTGGCTTTGCAAATTAAGTTGCTGCGCGACGCCGTTTTCCACTGCCGCCTGCGACAGAAAGGTCAGCCGGGAATGATGACGTGCTGCGCCGAGCGCGCCAAACATCATGCGGTAATGCACCGGCTGCGGCGTGGGAATGGAGGCATTGATGTCTCCCATCGGCGCGCAGGCGATCATGCCGCCTTTCACCACTGTGGCCGGTTTCACGCCGAAAAAGGCGGGTGACCAGAGCACCAGGTCCGCCAGTTTTCCGGCCTCAATCGACCCCACTTCGTGGGCGATGCCGTGAGTCAGCGCCGGGTTAATGGTGTACTTGGCGATGTAACGCTTCACGCGCAGGTTATCGTTCTCACCCGTTTCTTCCGCTAACGGGCCACGTTGCACCTTCATCCGGTGCGCCACCTGCCAGGTGCGCAGGATCACTTCCCCCACGCGACCCATCGCCTGAGAATCCGACGAGGTCAGGGAAAACGCGCCAATGTCATGCAACACGTCTTCGGCGGCGATGGTCTCCCGACGGATCCGGGATTCGGCAAAGGCGACATCCTCGGCAATATCCGGATCCAGATGGTGGCAGACCATCAGCATGTCGAGATGCTCATCAATGGTGTTGACGGTATAGGGCAGCGTCGGGTTGGTGGAAGAGGGGAGAATATTGGCATGCGCGCAGGCGGTGATGATATCCGGTGCATGCCCGCCACCAGCTCCTTCGGTGTGAAACGTGTGGATGGTGCGATCGCCAATTGCTGCCAGCGTATCTTCGACAAAGCCCGATTCGTTCAGGGTATCGCTGTGCAGTGCTACCTGAATGTCCATCTCATCGGCCACGGTCAGCGCGCAGTCGATAGCCGCGGGCGTCGCGCCCCAGTCTTCGTGGATTTTCAGGCCGATGGCGCCAGCGGTAACCTGCTCGCGCAGCGCATCGGGACGGGAACCATTGCCTTTGCCCAGCAGGCCGATATTGACGGGCAGCGTATCCGCCGCCTGTAGCATCCGGGCGATATACCACGGCCCCGGCGTGCAGGTGGTGGCGTTAGTACCGGCAGCCGGTCCGGTACCGCCGCCAATCATGGTCGTCACGCCGGAGACCAGCGCCTCTTCCGCCTGCTGCGGACAGATCCAGTGAATGTGGGTATCCACGCCGCCCGCCGTCACGATCTTGCCTTCACCAGCGATCGCTTCAGTGGCGACGCCGATTGGGATCGTTATGTCAGGCTGAATATCCGGATTCCCGGCTTTACCAATCGCAAAGATCCTGCCGTCCTTAATGCCGATATCCGCTTTGACGATCCCCCAGTGATCGACGATCAGCGCATTGGTGATCACCAGATCCACGCATTCCTGAGACGGCATCTGCCCCTGGCCCATGCCGTCGCGGATCACTTTGCCACCGCCGAATTTCACCTCTTCGCCATAGGTGGTGAGATCGTTTTCCACTTCGATCCACAGATCGGTGTCCGCCAGACGCACTTTATCGCCGGTGGTCGGGCCGAACATGTCGGCGTAAGCCTGCCGGGAGATTTCAGCCATGCTTCACCTCCAGTGCACCCATGACGTCGCCGCGAAAGCCAAAAATACGCTGTGCGCCCGCCACGCGTACCAGCTCGACCTCCCGCTTTTGTCCCGGCTCAAAGCGTACCGCCGTTCCTGCCGGAATATTCAGACGAAAACCCAGCGCGGATTCGCGGGCAAAGCGGAGCGCCGGGTTGACCTCGTAAAAGTGGTAGTGCGATCCCACCTGAATGGGGCGATCGCCATGGTTCTCCACCACGATCGTGCACGTTTCGCGCCCTGCGTTGATCGGGATATTTCCCGTCGCGATCCGGTATTCACCTGGAATCATGGTGTCTCCTTAAACGATCGGACTGTGGACGGTGACCAGCTTCGAACCGTCCGGAAAGGTCGCTTCGACCTGGATGTCCGGGATCATCTCCGGAACGCCTTCCATCACCTGCTCACGGTTCAGAACATGGCGACCCTCTTCCATCAGTGCGGCGACGCTTTTGCCGTCGCGCGCCCCTTCCATAATGAAGGCGCTGATGAGCGCCACCGATTCCGGGTAATTCAGCTTCAGCCCGCGCGCCAGTCGGCGCTCCGCGACCAGCGCGGCGGTAAAGAGCAACAGCTTGTCTTTTTCTCTGGGAGTCAGTTCCATAGGGAGTCTCTTAGGTTTGCCAGATGCGCGGCAGGTGCGGTGGCTTTTGGGTTAACAGCGGGCGCAAAAACTGCCAGATTTCGCGCATGACGCGCTGAACGATCAGATTGTCGTCTGCCAGAAAACGGACGGTCAGCAGCGAATCGACGAGCGTCGCCCCGGCGTAATCACCGAGCGGAGCCAGACGCTCACGCACGCCCTCCAGCATCTGTTCCGTGCCCGGATAACAGAGCAGGGTGCCGCACCACGGTTGACTGGCGATGACCGCGAGATCCCCATCACGCAGCGTCAGGCGTTCAATGAGCAGTGGCTGCCCGTCACGCCAGACTTCCAGGCGGTTGTGTAGTGCGCCGTGGCTGAACCTCTCATGCATGACCGGTCGCCCGAAGCAGAGCAGATCCCAGCCCAGCAGGCGGCTTTCGGCGGTGAGATGAAATACGGAGCGGAGGCTGGCGTTAGCGCCAGGGAACAGGATCGTATCCTGCGGTAGCCATTCCAGCGTCGCGTGCGGGGCCAGCGTAAACGTCTGGTACAGGCGCGCCTGCGGCCCTGCGCTGCGATAAAACTTGCCCGCGCCGGGCATGGTGATTAACACGTGGCTGTTTTCGTCCAGCGTGACGGAAATTTGTAGCTCATCGCCGCCGACAATGCCGCCGGGTGGATGGAGTAAATAGAGGTGGCAAACATCGTCTTGTGGATAAAACGGCCGTTGAACCGTCAGGGGACCGACGTGGTGTGCGCGGGTGAGCACCGTTTTGTGCGCGGTATGGCTAAACCGCAGGTCGAGTTCGGCCTGCCAGCCCCGTGTCGGTGTCTTGTGCGCAACGGTATCCAGAGCGTTTCCCTTCTCAGCGTGAGGGTGTTTGCATAACAAAAAGTATGCCTCAGCACGGCGGGAAAACGGTCATATGAGACGCTTATGGAAAAAGGGGGCGACAGCCCTGCCGCCCCAACGAGGTTAAAGCAAAACGAGAGGCATCCAGATAAGCCCGGTCGCCAGCAGCAGCACCAGGAAAATCAGGCCGAAAATTGCCCCCAGCCGCCAGTAGTCCACTGTCGGCAGATAACCGCTACCATAGTAGATAGGGCTTGGACCGGTCGCATACGGGGTGAGAATGCTGCCCAGACCAATAGCCGCACCGACCATCAGGCAGAATACCGGTAATGGAATTTCCGGCATCGCCAGCGCGGCAGCGATCATCATGGGTGCCAGCGCGGAAGTGTAGGCGGTTGCACTGGCAAAGAAGTAACGTAACAGCCAGAACACGACGATCAGCGCGATCATCACCATCACCGGTGAGTAGCCGCTTAACCCGCTGGCCAGCAGTTTGCCAAACCAGGTGATAAAGCCGGTGTTGTTCAGTCCGGTTGCGAGGGTGATGAGCGAGGCCAGCCAGAAGAAGACGTTCCACGCCGATTTATTACTGACGATGTCATCCCAGGTGATGATGCGCAGTACCAGCATCAGGGCGACGACGCTGTAACCGACCATGGCCGCGTCGATATAGTCTCCGCCGAAGATCCACAGCACCAGTGCGCCGACCATCAGCACCAGCATCTTTTTCT
Source organism: Citrobacter amalonaticus Y19 (assembly GCF_000981805.1). NCBI lineage: Bacteria > Pseudomonadati > Pseudomonadota > Gammaproteobacteria > Enterobacterales > Enterobacteriaceae > Citrobacter > Citrobacter amalonaticus. The sequence goes on from NZ_CP011132.1 coordinate 5,347,354, forward strand.
CACGCGAACAGAGCGGCCCCATCTCCTTCAGTTCCGACTCCGCCCAGCGCGGCACCTGATCGCCCGACTTCAGCACGGGTGGATACAGCACATAGGCGAGCCACGGCACCAGCAGAACCAGCAAAATGCTTAGCGGCAGCATGCCTAAGAACCAGTCGCCCCAGCTGAGCGCCGTATGGGAGGCGGTCTTCATCAGGCCAATCAGCAGCAGGTTTGGTGCCATTGCCGTCAGGAAAATAGCGCTGGTCACACAGTCGGCGGTGATCCCCATCCACATAATGTAAGAGCCGATGGAACGGGCGCTGGGATCGTTGGGTTGTGAGTTATAGAGCGGCGGCAGGTTGCGGATAATCGGGTAGATGATCCCAGCGCCGCGTGCGGAGTTAGACGGTGTAACAGGGGCGAGGATCAGTTCGGAGAACATCACCGCGTAGCCGAGAAACAGCGTGCGATGCCCCATTTTTTTCACCAGCATCAGCGCGATACGCCGACCAAGGCCGGTTTTTTCATACCCGGTGCCAAACATAAAGGCGGCGAAAATCAGCCAGATAACCGAGTTAGAAAAACCAGAAACCGCCCACGAAAGTGCTTTAGAGGTAAATTTGAAGCCGTCCTGGGCGAGCTGTTCCGGGCTGAACAACAGCCACGGCGAGAGGACTGCGATGATCGATATCCCAATCATTGCCACAACTGCGCCGGGTACAGGTTCCAGAATGAGTCCCACGATGACGCCGGTAAAGACCGCAAAGTAGAGCCAGGTGTGGCTCTCAAGACCGGTGGGGACGGGCAAAACAGCAATAATGGCGATGACCACCAGCGGAGCCAGATATCGCCACCAACCAGATAAAGGTGCCATTGTCGTATCCCTGCGAAAAAGGGAGAGGCACAGGCCTCTCCGGAAGGGTTATTTGATGTAATGCACGTGTTCGCAGATTTCGTCGACGATGGGACCGCGACGTTCGGCGAACTGTTTTTTGTTTTCGGCGATCAGGTTGTTGCCGTGGGTGTCGATAGAGACAATCAGCGGACCGAACTCTTTCACCCGGCAAACCCAGAGGGATTCCGGCATGCCGAGTTCCATCCAGTGCACTTCTTCAATCTCTTCGACCTGGGTCGCAGCAACAACTGCGCAGCCCGCCGGGAAGATCACATGTAGCGCTTTAAATTTCTGGCAGCCTTCTTCCGTCAGCGGCCCCATGCCGCCTTTACCTACCACCAGTTTGACGCCCGTCTGCTCAATGAACTCTTTTTCAAAGGCTTCCATACGCATACTGGTGGTCGGACCGACGGAGACCATTTCCCATTTTTCACCGTTCTTACGCACAATGGGGCCGGCATGGAAAATCGCTTTGCCATTGAGGTCGTAGGGGATCGGGCGCTTCAGTTCGATCAGTCGGCGGTGGCAGACGTCGCGGCAGGTCACCAGCGTACCGGTCAGATAGATCACATCGCCAACGCGGATGTCTTCCAGGTCTTCGGCTTTGATCGGGGTTGTGAGGATCTTTTTCATAACGCGCTCCGGGTGTGAGACAGGTTTTCGAAGGAGAGGTCAGAATGGACCAGCAGCGTACCGCGACGGTGCGCCCAGCAGCCGGTGGAGACGGCGACGCCAATGGTTGACGGGTGACGCGCGGCGGATTCGATATGCACGCCCATCACGGAACTGTTGCCGGTGAGCCCTTGCGGACCAATGCCCAGCCGGTTTAGTCCCTCTTCCAGACGCAACTCAAGCTCTGCCGCTTTTGGATTTGGATGGCGAGAGCCAATCGGGCGCAATACTGCTTTGCGCGACAGTACGGCGGCGGTTTCAACGGAGGTGGCGATACCCACGCCGACCAGCACTGGCGGGCAGGCGTTGACGGCCAGCGTCGAGATGTTTTCAAAGACGAATTTCACTACGCCTTCATAACCTTCGGAAGGCATCAGTACTTTGGAGCGCCCCGGCAGCGTGCAACCGCCACCGGCCATGTAGACTTCAATTTCCGCGTCATCGCCGTCGGGCACAATATCCCAGGTTACCCACGGTACGCCGCTACCGGTGTTTTTACCGGTATTCACTTCGTCAAAAATTTCTACGGCGTTGTGGCGCAGCGGCGCTTTCACTGTGGCATCTTCCACCGCTTGCTTGAGAATGCTTTGTAACTCACCCAGCAGCGGGAAACGGGAACCAACCTTCACGAAGAACATGATCTCACCGGTGTCCTGGCAGGCCGGACGGTTAAGATCAATCGCCTTTTGCATGTTGTCGAACATCGTGTGGTAGATGATTTGCCCCATCTTTGATGTTTCGGCATCCCGTAGCTGTTTTAATTTGTCCACCACATCGTCGGGCATACGAGTGGAAATCATGGCGGTAAAGTTGGCGACTATTTCCGTCAGCGTATTAACCGCATTTTGATTATTTTGATTGCTCATCATGTCAACTCCAGTTCTTTTATTTTTCTGGAAATAAATTCTCCTTCACAAACTACCATTAAATGTGTGGTTTTATATTATTTGCCACTGTGTATATGCAATTAACAGTTCGTGAATGATGCTGAAGAAAGATGATGAAAATTGAGCAAAGGCAGAGATTAACCGTAGATTGCGAATTACACTTCAGGTATCAATTTCATGGATAACCCGAAAATGCTTAAAAACTGGCCCTTAGCCAAAGACCTTCAGGTGCTGGTGGAAATTGTCCATACGGGTAGCTTTAGCGCAGCGGCATGCGCCCTCGGACAAACGCCTGCCTTTGTGACGAAGCGGATTCAGATCCTGGAAACCACGCTCGACACCACGCTGCTTAACCGCTCGGCGCGCGGTGTGGCGCTGACGGAAAGTGGTCAGCGCTGTTACGAACAGGCGCTGGCGATCCTCACGCAATATCAACGCCTGATTGACGAGGTGACGCAAATCAAAACGCGTCCGGAAGGGATGATTCGTATCGGCTGTAGCTTCGGGTTTGGCCGCAGTCACATTGCGCCCGCGATTACCGAACTGATGCGCAATTATCCTGAGTTACAGGTTCATTTTGAACTCTTCGATCGGCAAATTGATTTGGTTCAGGATAATATCGATCTTGATATTCGTATTAACGATGAAATTCCGGATTATTATATTGCGCATTTGTTAACAAAGAATAAAAGAATATTGTGTGCCTCCCCCGGATATTTACAAAAATATCCTGAGCCAAAAACCTTGCAGGAATTAATTCACCACGATTGTCTGGTGACAAAAGAGCGTGACATGACTCACGGAATATGGGAACTGGGAAATGGCACGACGAAAAAATCGGTCAAAGTGAGCGGGCATCTCTCTTCCAACAGCGGTGAGGTCGTTCTGCAATGGGCGCTGGAAGGGAAAGGCATCATGTTGCGTTCAGAGTGGGATGTGCAACCGTTTCTGGCGAGCGGCAAACTGGTGCGAGTGTTGCCGGAGTACGCGCAGAGCGCCAACATCTGGGCGGTTTATCAGGAGCCGCTGTATCGCAGCGTGAAGCTCAGAGTCTGCGTGGAGTTTCTGGCAGCATGGTGTCAGCAGCGATTAGGCAAACCGGACGAAGGTTATCAGGTGCTGTAGGCCGGGCTGGACAATGCCATTTTCCGGCCAACCTTATTCGGGATCTTTCTCGCGTCTCTTGCGCAGTTTGGTCCAGATTTTTGTCTCCTGGCGGCGCCACAGACGCTGGATGTTGTCATGATGACGCAGCAAAATCAGGCACGACAGCATGGAGACCGGGAAGGTGAACTGCGGTTTGAACCACCAGACATAGAACGGCGCAATCAGTGCGCTGACAATCGCCCCCAGCGATGAATAACCGCTCAACAGAACGGTGAGCAACCAGGTGCCCGCCATCACGCCGGTGAGATCCCAGCCGATAGGGGCGATAGCGCCAAAGGCCGTCGCCACACCTTTCCCACCTTTGAAACCGAAGAATACTGGCCAGATATGCCCCAGACAGGCGGCGATGGCGATAAGACCCAGCCAGAACGGGCTGACACCCAGCGCATACGCGCCCCAGACGGGCAACATCCCTTTCAGGACGTCGAAAATCAGGACCGCTACGGCTGCTCCCTTGCCACCGATTCGTAACACGTTGGTCGCGCCTGGGTTACCGGAGCCGCTGCTACGCGGGTCGGGCAAGCCAGCAATGCGGCAGACCAGAATGGCACTGGAAATGGAGCCGCAGAGGTACGCGAAGAGGATCATTCCAGGCGCGATTGCACTCATAAGCTGTTCCGTTTTGAAAATGTCGTGTAAAACGCTACTTCTGTGGATAATACGCATATTTCGCCGGAAGTGGTATCCGGGTTAGCCAAAAAGCAGGCAGGTCGTGATGGATATTGTATTTATAGAGCAACTTTCGGTAATCACCACTATTGGTGTTTACGACTGGGAACAGACGATTGAACAGAAGCTGGTGTTCGATATCGAAATGGCGTGGGATAACCGAAAATCAGCAAAAAGTGACGATGTCGCCGACTGCCTGAGCTACGCGGATATCGCTGAGACGATCGTGAGCCATGTTGAAGGTGGGCGTTTTGCGCTGGTGGAACGTGTTGCCGAAGAGGTGGCCGAGCTATTGCTTACGCGCTTTAACTCGCCGTGGGTGCGCATCAAGCTCAGTAAGCCTGGCGCGGTGGCGCGCGCGGCCAATGTGGGCGTAATCATTGAGCGTAGCAATAATCTGAAAGAAAAATAATTGTCTTCATATTTGTTAAACCAAACGGATATAAAAGAGTCCTATACCCGTCATACTTCAGGTTGTATGTGCGTTGGCTGCTCGCGTTCATCCCAGTGCTTACTCAGGGAAGCTCCCGGGGATTGCTGTTCAAAGCCCTTTGGGCTTTGTCCTGCAACTTGAATTATTTAAGGTATAAGACTGGATCTTTTTGTGCAGTAGATTTTTCTATTTAGGGGTTTATTGATGAGCGATATGCACTCGCTGCTGATTGCGGCAATTTTGGGTGTGGTCGAAGGATTGACGGAGTTTTTGCCAGTTTCCAGTACCGGGCACATGATCATTGTGGGCCATCTGCTGGGATTTGAGGGGGATACGGCAAAGACGTTTGAAGTGGTGATCCAGTTGGGATCCATTCTTGCGGTGGTGGTGATGTTCTGGCGGCGTCTGTTTGGCCTGATCGGCATTCACTTTGGTCGTCCGCTACAGCGCGAAGGGGAAAGTAAAGGTCGTCTAACGCTGATCCACATTCTGCTGGGGATGATCCCGGCCGTGGTACTGGGACTGGTCTTCCACGATACGATTAAATCGCTGTTTAACCCGATTAATGTGATGTATGCGCTGGTGGTAGGGGGGTTACTGCTGATCGCCGCAGAGTGTCTGAAGCCGAAAGAACCGCGCGCACCGGGTCTGGATGACATGACTTACCGTCAGGCGTTCATGATTGGTTGCTTCCAGTGTCTGGCGCTGTGGCCGGGTTTCTCCCGCTCCGGGGCGACTATTTCCGGTGGGATGCTGATGGGCGTGAGCCGTTACGCGGCGTCTGAATTTTCATTCCTGCTGGCAGTACCGATGATGATGGGGGCTACCGCGCTGGATCTCTACAAAAGCTGGTCGTTCCTGACGGTGGCGGATATCCCGATGTTTGCCGTCGGTTTTGTCACTGCCTTCGTGGTCGCGCTGGTTGCCATCAAAACCTTCCTGCAGTTGATTAAGCGGATCTCGTTCATTCCGTTCGCAATCTATCGCTTTATCGTCGCCGCGGCGGTTTACGTGGTGTTCTTCTGACCGATCTCTCATGCCGGATGGTGGCGTAAACACCTTATCCGGCCTACGCGTTGAGATGCGATACCGTAGGCCGGATAAGCGCAGCGCCATCCGGCATTCACACCTTAACTGATCGCCTTCGGGAAACGGGTCTCTTTCCAGTGGGCCAGCGCCGCAATCCGACGCCGGGTCAGCTCTTCACGAATCTCAATGCCTTTAAATCCGGCCTCGACAACGTCTTTGGTGGGGACAGACTGTGCGACTTCCCACGCTTCGCGCAGTAAACGTCCCTGCGGATAATCCGCGGCTTCAAACCCCGTCCGTCCGCGTACGTCGGCTTCGCTGGTGAGCGCAATCTGCTCCACACGCTGCGGTTTACGCCAGGCGTCGATCGAATCAAACAGTTTCACGATGGTTTTAGGTTGCAGTATCGGGAAGGTGTGGATGAGATCGTGGAACTCCGCCACCAGTTTGGCTAAGTCGCGAATTTCATTCGGTACGCGCAGGCGCTGGCACAACTGCTCAACCAGCCTGACGCCCGCCGGGCCGTGCCCGTGGTGGCGCGGCCAGAGCTCCGGCGGCGTCAGGCCTTTGCCGAGGTCGTGACACAGCGTGGCGAAACGCACGTCAACCGCGGGGCTGAGCAGCGCCGCCATCGACAGCGTCATCAGGGTATGAATCCCGGTATCGATTTCCGGGTGCCATTTCGCCGGGGCCGGGACGCCAAACAGCGCATCGACCTCCGGGAACAACACGCGTAGCGCGCCGCAGTCGCGTAAGACCTGGAAATAGACCTGCGGGTTGCGCGTGGTTAACGCGTTCTCGGTCTCTTTCCAGACGCGTTCTGCCGTCAGATGCTCCAGCTCACCGGCGTGCGTCATTTCGCGCATCAGCGCCATGGTTTCGTCAGCAATACGGAAGCTCAGATGCGCATAGCGCGCAGCAAAGCGCGCCACGCGCAGTACGCGCAACGGATCTTCATTAAAGGCAGGTGAAACATGGCGCAACAGGCGTTTGTCCAGATCGCGGCGTCCCTGATACGGATCGACAATCTGACCGTCATCATCTTGCGCCAGAGCGTTAATGGTCAGGTCACGGCGCTGGAGATCGTCTTCCAGCGTAACGTCCGGTGCGGCATAGCAGGTGAATCCGGTATACCCCAACCCGGACTTACGTTCGGTACGCGCAAGGGCATACTCTTCATGGGTTTGCGGATGGAGAAAAACAGGAAAATCGCGACCTACCTGCTGGTAGCCCGCGTCGAGCATTTGTTGCGGTGTAGCGCCAACCACCACCCAATCTTTATCTTTAACCGGTAGCCCTAACAGCGTATCCCGAACCGCACCACCGACCAGATAAATCTTCACGCCACACCACCTCTCCAGGGAAATACAATCCCTTAATCATATGACAGTGCGGCGGAGAAGGCGATTTAGTTCATCCAGCGGTCTTTGCGTTTCCGGCTTGGGATCATGTGCGGCAGGATCAAACCAAGAAGCAGGCCGAGGCCCAGCACGCCGCCGCCATACATAAACCACTGCATGATGATGGTGCGTTGCTTATCATCAAGCTGCAGATTTGCGGCGCTGACCTTTTTCTGCGCCACAATCAGCTCGTTCTTCAGCTTCTGGTTCTCTTCTTTCAGCCCGTTGATCACGCTGTCGCTCTGCGACACCTTCTGCTGCATTTCAGCGGTACGTTGATTCCAGGTGGTGTCGATATTGTTGAGCTTATCGGTCAGCGTTTTGACCTGATTTTCCAGATCCGGCACGCGGGTACGCAGGCTTGGCGTGCTGTTCAGCTCTTTCATCGGGATCCAGGCTGTCCGCCCGGTGCTGTCTTTGACCTGCGCATAGTTCGTGCTGGCGTCAGTTTGTAACAGTATGACTTCTTCGCCCGCGTTGACCGTGCCGACGAGGCGATAATTATCCCCCGGACCGCTGCGGACCCAGGTGTTCAGTTCATCAGAGACATAGCGCTTTTCTTCGGCGTGTGACACGGCAGTAGCGCTAAGTGCGAGTAACATAAATCCAATCAGGCGTAATTTTGGCATCAGGCTGTCGTTATTGTCATAGAAAGTGGAACGATAGTAGTGGTATCAGTGTCTCTACGCAAAGCATTCGACATCAATCGGAATCATCTGTGTCCGCTTTACCGCTACTTCAAAACTTTTACGCCCGTCAAATTGCTCGTTGCATGGCAATTTGGCGCAAAATACTATCTACTGACAAAAAAGATCACTGTAAGTTCGTCGTGATTCTCTCTTATGTGACATAACCGGTAAGTACAAGGCCATGGCTCAGGAAATTGAATTAAAATTTATCGTTAATCACGAGGCGGTGAACGCGCTGCGTGACCATCTGAATACGCTCGGAGGCGAGCATCATGCGCCCAGCCCGTTGTTGAATATTTACTACGAGACCGAGGACAAGTGGCTGCGTGGTCACGACATGGGGTTGCGTATTCGTGGGGAGAAGGGACGCTACGAGATGACCATGAAAATTGCCGGGCGAGTGACCGGCGGTTTACACCAGCGACCGGAATACAATGTTCCCCTGAACGAACCTGTGCTGGATTTAACGCAATTTCCGCCACAAGTGTGGCCAAACGGCGAGCTACCTGTCGATCTCGTCTCCCGCGTACAGCCGCTGTTCAGCACCGATTTTGAACGTGAAAAATGGCTGCTGACGGTGGATGGCAGCCAGATTGAGATAGCCCTTGATTTAGGCGAAGTAAAAGCGGGCGAACTGGCGGAGCCGATTTGCGAGCTGGAGCTTGAACTGCTGAGCGGCGACACCCAGGCGGTGCTGAAGCTGGCAAATCAGCTGGTGAACCAGGCGGGTCTGCGCCAGGGCAGCCTGAGTAAAGCGGCGCGCGGCTATCATCTGGCGCAGGGGAATCCTCCACGCGAGAGTAAACCGACCGCAGTGCTGAAAGCGCCCGCGAAAGCCAGCGTGGAACACGGGCTGGAAGCCGCTCTGGAGCTGGCGCTGGCACAGTGGCAGTACCATGAAGAACTCTGGGTTCGCGGCAATAAGGCGGCAAAGGCGGATGTGTTGGCCGCAATGGGCCTGGTGCGTCACACGCTGATGCTCTTTGGCGGTATTGTTCCACGTAAAGCGAGCGCTCACTTACGTGATCTGTTAACCCAGTCGGAAGCCACCATCGCGTCGGCGGTTTCTGCCGTGACGGCGGTTTACACCACCCAAACGGCAATGGCGAAACTGGCGCTGACCGAGTGGCTGGTGACCAAAGCCTGGCAGCCGTTTCTGGACGCAAAGGCGCAGGCCAAAATGGCAGACTCTTTCAAGCGCTTCGCCGACATCCATCTTTCGCGTACCGCCGCTGAGCTGAAAAGCGTATTTGGGCAGCCGCTGGGCGACCAGTATCGCGATCAACTGCCGCGTTTACGCCGCGATATTGATACCGTTTTGCTGCTGGCGGGGTATTACGATGCGGCAGTGGTTCAGGCCTGGCTGGAGAACTGGCAAGGACTGCTTCACGCTATTGCCACCGGTCAACATATTGAAATTGAACATTTCCGCAATGAGGCGAACAACCAGGAACCGTTCTGGCTGCACAGCGGGAAACGATAACTGGAGTGCCTGATGGCGCTGCGCTTATCAGGCCTACGGATCGACATGTTTTGTAGGCCGGATAAGGCGGAATGCCGCCATCCGGCAACGTTACAAGGAATCTTTTAATGAAGCCGCTCTCTTCACTGTTACAGCAGCACTGGCAAACCATAGCAGAGCAGTTGCCTGAATCACCATCTGGCGTACAAGCGAAGTCAGTACTTACATTCAGTGATTTTGTGCAGGACAGCGTGATTGCGCATCCACACTGGCTGGCGGAACTGGAAAGCGCCCCACCGCAGGCCGATGAATGGCAACAGTACGGCGAATGGTTACAGGCGGCATTGGCAACGGTGAACGATGAAGCGGCACTGATGCATGAACTGCGTCTGTTTCGCCGCCGCGTGATGGTACGCATTGCCTGGGCGCAGGCGCTGTCGCTGGTGGACGATACCGACATTCTGCAACAGTTAAGCCATCTGGCCGAAACGCTGATTGTTGGTGCGCGTGACTGGCTGTACGACGCTTGCTGTCGCGAATGGGGAACGCCATGCAGTCAGGAAGGCATCCCACAACCGCTGTTGATTTTAGGCATGGGCAAACTGGGCGGCGGCGAGCTGAACTTTTCCTCGGATATCGATCTGATCTTTGCCTGGCCGGAACACGGTTCCACCCAGGGCGGGCGTCGCGAACTGGATAACGCGCAGTTTTTTACCCGCATGGGGCAACGGCTGATCAAGGTGCTGGATCAGCCCACCCAGGATGGCTTTGTTTATCGGGTGGATATGCGTCTGCGTCCGTTTGGCGACAGCGGCCCGCTGGTATTGAGCTTTGCGGCGCTGGAGGATTACTACCAGGAGCAGGGGCGCGACTGGGAGCGCTACGCGATGGTCAAGGCGCGGATTATGGGCGATACCGACGGTCGCTATGTCGAGGAACTGCGCGCCATGCTGCGCCCGTTCGTCTTTCGTCGCTACATCGACTTCAGCGTGATCCAGTCGCTGCGCAATATGAAGGGGATGATCGCGCGTGAAGTGCGTCGCCGGGGGTTGAAAGATAACATCAAGCTCGGGGCGGGCGGTATTCGCGAAATCGAGTTTATCGTGCAGGTGTTTCAACTGATTCGCGGCGGGCGCGAGCCGTCGCTGCAATCCCGTTCATTGCTGCCGACTTTAAGCGCGATCGCCGCACTGCATCTGCTGCCAGAGAACGATGCAGATCAGCTGCGACAGGCCTATCTCTTCCTGCGTCGTCTGGAAAACCTGCTGCAAAGCATTAACGATGAACAAACCCAGACGCTGCCGGGCGATGAACTTAACCGGGCGCGACTGGCCTGGGGAATGAATGCTGATGACTGGCAGCAACTGACCGAAACGCTTGAGGGGCACATGGCGAACGTCCGCCGCGTGTTTAACGAGCTGATCGGCGATGACGAAACCGACACGCAGGAAGATGCGCTTTCGGAACAGTGGCGCGAGCTGTGGCAGGACGCCTTGCAGGAGGATGATACGCCGCCGGTGCTGTCGCATCTCACGGATGACGATCGTATGCGCGTGCTGGCGTTGATTGCCGATTTCCGTAAAGAGCTGGATAAACGCACCATCGGTCCGCGAGGGCGTCAGGTGCTCGACCACCTGATGCCGCACCTGCTCAGCGATGTCTGTACGCGCCAGGATGCTTCTCTCCCGCTGTCGCGCATTACGCCGCTACTGGTGGGGATTGTCACCCGCACCACCTATCTTGAGTTGCTGAGTGAATTTCCCGGTGCCCTGAAGCATCTGATTTCGCTCTGTGCGGCGTCGCCGATGGTCGCCAGCCAGCTTGCGCGTTATCCGCTGCTGCTCGATGAACTGCTCGACCCGAACACGCTCTATCAGCCAACGGCAACCGACGCTTATCGCGACGAGCTGCGTCAGTATTTACTGCGCGTACCGGAAGATGACGAAGAGCAACAACTGGAAGCGCTGCGTCAGTTTAAGCAAACGCAACTGCTGCGTATTGCCGCTGCGGATATCGCCGGCACGCTGCCGGTGATGAAAGTCAGCGATCACCTGACCTGGCTTGCGGAAGCGATGATTGATGCCGTTGTGCAGCAGGCGTGGCTGCAAATGGTGGCGCGCTACGGGCAGCCGACGCATCTCGCCGAGCGGGAAGGGCGCGGCTTTGCGGTGGTGGGCTACGGCAAACTGGGCGGCTGGGAGCTGGGCTACAGCTCCGATCTCGATTTGATCTTCCTGCATGACTGCCCCATTGACGTGATGACCGACGGCGAGCGCGAAATTGACGGGCGGCAGTTCTACCTGCGGCTGGCGCAGCGCATTATGCATCTCTTCAGTACCCGCACCTCCTCAGGCATTCTGTATGAAGTGGATGCCCGACTGCGTCCGTCAGGCGCGGCGGGGATGCTGGTGACCTCTATCGAATCCTTTGCGGATTATCAGAAAAATGAGGCCTGGACGTGGGAGCATCAGGCGCTGGTGCGCGCACGCGTCGTTTACGGCGACCCGCAGCTGACCTTGCAGTTTGATACGGTGCGCCGCGATATCATCACGCAGCCTCGTGACGGCAAAACGTTGCAGACCGAGGTGCGTGAAATGCGCGAAAAAATGCGCGCCCATCTGGGCAATAAGCATCGCGATCGCTTTGATATTAAAGCCGACGAAGGCGGTATTACGGATATCGAATTTATCACGCAATATCTGGTGCTACGTTATGCCCATGACAAACCCAAACTGACCCGCTGGTCGGATAATGTGCGCATTCTGGAACTGTTAGCGCAAAACGACATTATGGACGAGCAAGAGGCGATGGCATTGACCCACGCCTATACCACGCTGCGCGATGAACTGCATCACCTGGCGTTGCAGGAACAGCCGGGCCATGTGGCGCAAACATGTTTTGAGGCGGAACGTACGCAGGTCGGGGCAAGCTGGCAGAAGTGGCTGGTTGACTGATGAAGTGTGCTATTATCGCGCGCAAAATTTTGAATCTCTCAGGAGACAGGAATGAAAGTAACGCTGCCAGAGTTTGAACGTGCAGGAGTCTTGGTTGTCGGTGATGTGATGCTGGATCGCTACTGGTACGGACCCACCAGCCGTATTTCACCCGAAGCGCCGGTCCCGGTGGTGAAAGTGGATACCATCGAAGAACGTCCGGGCGGTGCGGCGAACGTGGCGATGAACATTGCCTCTCTGGGAGCGAATTCGCGTCTGGTTGGACTGACCGGTATTGACGATGCCGCGCGAGCGCTCAGTAAAACGCTGGCGGACGTGAACGTGAAATGCGACTTCGTTTCTGTGCCGACCCATCCGACCATCACCAAACTGCGTGTGCTTTCACGTAACCAGCAGTTGATTCGTCTGGACTTCGAAGAAGGCTTCGAAGGCGTGGATCCGCAGCCGCTGCATGAGCGCATCAACCAGGCACTGAGCTCGATTGGGGCGTTGGTGCTGTCTGACTACGCGAAAGGCGCGCTGGCCAGCGTCCAGCAGATGATTGCCCTGGCGCGTAAAGCCGGTGTGCCGGTGCTGATCGACCCGAAAGGGACCGATTTTGCGCGTTATCGCGGTGCGACGCTGCTGACGCCAAACTTGTCTGAATTTGAGGCGGTAGCGGGAAAATGCAAAAGCGAAGAAGAGATTGTTGAACGCGGCATGAAGCTGATTGCCGATTTCGAGCTTTCCGCTCTGCTGGTCACCCGTTCCGAGCAGGGGATGACGCTGCTGCAACCAGGAAAAGCCCCGCTGCATATGCCGACGCAGGCGCAGGAAGTGTATGACGTGACCGGTGCGGGCGATACGGTCATTGGCGTGTTGGCGGCGACGCTAGCGGCGGGCAATTCGCTGGAAGAAGCCTGCTTCTTTGCCAATGCGGCAGCGGGTGTAGTGGTTGGCAAGCTGGGTACGTCCACGGTTTCGCCTATCGAACTGGAAAACGCGGTACGTGGCCGTGCGGAAACAGGCTTTGGCGTGATGACCGAAGACGAGCTGAAACAGGCCGTTGCCAGCGCACGTAAGCGCGGTGAGAAAGTAGTGATGACGAACGGGGTGTTTGACATTCTGCATGCCGGTCACGTCTCCTATCTCGCAAACGCGCGTAAGCTGGGCGATCGCTTGATCGTCGCGGTCAATAGCGATGCCTCGACGAAACGCCTGAAAGGAGAAACACGTCCGGTGAATCCGCTTGAGCAGCGGATGATCGTGCTGGGGGCGCTGGAAGCCGTTGACTGGGTGGTCTCTTTTGAAGAAGACACGCCACAGCGCCTGATCTCGGGCGTATTGCCGGATCTGCTGGTCAAAGGCGGTGACTATAAGCCGGAAGACATTGCGGGCAGTAAAGAGGTGTGGGCCAACGGCGGTGAAGTGCTGGTGCTTAACTTTGAAGACGGTTGCTCAACCACCAATATCATCAAGAAAATCCAGAAAGACAGCGATAAATAACCGCTGCAGGTGATGCCTGGAAATCGGGCATCACCTGTGTTCCTAAAGTGTGAACTCAGGCAGCTGATTTGCGCACAATATGTACAAACCTGCTACGTCTCCCGGTAAATACTGGTATCAGAAAAAAGCATATGACCTTAACAGAGATTCACCGACTGGAGGATATGCTAATGAACAACAGTGTTTATTCGATGAACAATTTCGATTTCCTGGCGCGGAGTTTTGCCAGAATGCAGGCTGAAGGTCGCCCTGTTGATATCCAGGCCGTTACCGGCAATATGGATGAGGAGCACCGCAGCTGGTTTTGCAAACGCTACGCGCACTACTGTCAACAGGCCATGAACGCCAGAAAGTTAGAAGTGGAACATTGATATGTCAACGGGCCTTGCGGCCCGTTGCTGTTTTTACGCTTGCGGTTCTACCGGCGGGATGGCGGGCGCAGGTTTGACTTCTTCCGTGGTCTGACGCGCTTCCAGCTCACTCAAACGTTGCTCCAGCAGCGCCAGCTTTTCACGGGTGCGCAGCAGCACCTGGGTCTGAACATCAAACTCTTCGCGGCTCACCAGATCGAGACGCGTCAGCTGAGATTGCAGCGTTTGACGGATCTTCTTCTCGACATCGTCCCCGAACTCCCGGATCCCTTTCGGCATCGACTCGTGAACCTGGCGAGCGATCTGCTCAATTTTTTTCGGGTCAATCATAGTGGTTTCCCTGAACTGGTAAGTGTTAGCGTCCATTGTAGTGCGATCTGCGTAAGGCATAAACCAGAATTGTGTGATGTTAATGCGGGTAAAGGCGTTGATGAAGGTAATCAATAGCGTTATAGTTAACCCGCTTATTCTCAGGGCGGGGCGAAATTCCCCACCGGCGGTAAATCAACTCAGGTTGAAAGCCCGCGAGCGCTTTGGGTGCAAACCCAAAGGTCAGCAGATCCGGTGTAATTCCGGGGCCGACGGTTAGAGTCCGGATGGGAGAGAGTAACGATCCAGTCGGGCATGGACCCGCTCACGTTATTTTTTTGCCGCTTGTCGGTACTCCTAAGACTGCCCTGATTCTGGTAACCATAATTTTAGTGAGGTTTTTTTACCATGAATCAGACGCTACTTTCCTCTTTTGGTACGCCTTTTGAACGTGTCGAACACGCTCTGTCTGCGCTGCGCGAAGGCCGCGGTGTGATGGTGCTGGACGACGAAGATCGTGAAAACGAAGGCGATATGATTTTCCCGGCAGAGACCATGACCGTTGAGCAGATGGCGCTGACCATCCGTCACGGTAGCGGTATTGTGTGCCTGTGCATCACCGAAGATCGTCGTAAACAACTCGATCTGCCGATGATGGTGGAAAATAACACCAGCGCTTATGGCACCGGTTTTACCGTGACCATTGAAGCCGCGACAGGTGTCACAACCGGCGTTTCTGCTGCCGATCGCGTGACCACCGTTCGTGCGGCAATTGCTGACGGCGCAAAACCTTCCGATCTGAACCGTCCGGGACACGTCTTCCCGCTGCGCGCTCAGCCGGGTGGTGTATTGACCCGCGGTGGCCACACCGAAGCGACCATCGATCTGGTGACGCTGGCCGGGTACAAACCTGCAGGTGTATTGTGTGAACTGACCAATGATGATGGCAGCATGGCGCGCGCGCCGGAGTGCATCGAATTTGCGGGCAAACACAATATGGCTGTAGTAACGATCGAAGACCTGGTGGCTTACCGTCAGGCTCACGAACGTAAGGCCAGCTAATCCTGCCTTGCCGGATAGCGGTGCAAGCACCTTATCCGGCAAATTCCGCTTTTTCAAACATCCTGTCGGTTAATAAACATCCAATCTTTTTCTCTATGATCGAAATCATCTTTTCGATTTGATACTGTGCCAGTATATAATCCTACCTACTAATAGGTATGTTAAATTTAAACGCTAAATATCTGTTAATGTTAAATTTAAAGGGTAAAAGGATGTTTATCGCCTGGTACTGGATTGTCTTAATTGTTCTGGTGGTCGTGGGGTATTTTTGCCACATGAAGCGCTACTGTAAAGCGTTTCGGCAGGACCGCGATGCGCTACTGGAAATCCGCAATAAATTACTGCGTCGTGATGATGAACAACGCGTTATGACGAAAGAGCAGGAATAATCGCTTCCTGCCCTCTCCGTTATCCTATCCCCATCGCCTGAAGTACCACCAGACTCAGCCCCATCACGGACATTCCACACAGAACGCCATAGCTGGGGTTGTTATTGGGATCGATCTCTTTTGCCAGCGGCATCAGTTCATCCACCGACAACGCAACCATAATGCCGGCGACAGCGGCCATAATGGCGGCCATGACGACGGGTGAGACCAGGTTGCCAAGAATCAGCCATGCCAGCACGCCGCCCAGTATTTCCGCCATCCCGGAAATGCCTGCCCAGAAAATCGCGGTGCGTTTAGAACCGGTAGCCGCGTAAACGGGCCCGGCGACGGCCAGACCTTCCGGAATATTATGCAGGGCAACTGCCAGCGCGATGCCGAATCCCAACTCCAGGTTGCTGCTTGCGGTCACGTAGGTGGCAATCCCTTCCGGGAAGTTGTGCAAACTGATCCCCAGCGTGAGCAGAATGGCAGTGCGTTTGATTGAGCCGGGAATTGGCTGCGTTCTTTTTTGCACCAGATCCTGCGGGTGGGCGTGCGGAAGAAGACGATCCAGACCAAAGTAACCCAGCAAGCCGATGATAAACATGCCGTAGCCCAGAACGGGCGGCATTCCGGTTGTCCCCAGGGCGGCGGGCAGCATCTCCATTAAGGAGATCAGCAACATGATCCCGGCGGCAAACCCGAGCGAAAACGCCAGCAGGCGATTGGAGGGTTTTTGCCCCAGCACGCCAAGAAACGCGCCAATAAACGTGGCAGCCCCCGCCAGTAAGGTCAGAATTAAAGGTACTGACATCAATGACTCCTTATACATCTCACTGACCTTCAAAATAACTGATGATCATCATCATGGTTATCAGAGTTCTTCATTCACCGAAAGAGGGTATGGTAAGACCATCAAAATGACTCCCTGAGTAAGGATATCATCATGTCTTCAATTCGTATGCCAGCATTGTTTTTGGGACACGGCAGCCCGATGAACGTTCTGGAAGATAATCTGTATACCCGTGCCTGGCAGCAGCTTGGGGAGACTTTGCCACGTCCAAAAGCGATTGTGGTGGTGTCTGCCCACTGGTACACCCGAGGTACCGGCGTCACTGCGATGGAAGCGCCAAAGACTATTCATGATTTTGGCGGTTTCCCGCAGGCGTTGTACGACACGCACTACCCGGCGCCTGGCTCCCCTGAACTGGCGCAGCACCTGGTTGATTTGCTTTCACCGGTGCCGGTCGCGCTCGACAAAGAGGCCTGGGGGTTTGATCACGGTTCCTGGGGCGTGCTGATCAAGATGTACCCGGATGCCGATATTCCGATGGTGCAGTTGAGCATCGACAGCACGAAACCGGCGGCCTGGCACTTTGAGATTGGATGCAAACTGGCGACGCTGCGTGATGAAGGCATCATGCTGGTGGCCAGTGGTAACGTGGTGCATAACCTGCGCACGGCGCGCTGGCACGGCGATAATACGCCGTATCCGTGGGCAACCTCGTTCAATGATTTTGTCAAAGCGAACCTGAGCTGGCAGGGACCGGTTGAACAGCATCCGCTGGTGAATTACCTCGATCACGAAGGCGGTTCACTGTCGAACCCGACGCCGGATCACTATCTGCCGCTGCTGTACATGTTAGGCGCGTGGGATGGCAAAGAGCCGGTGACGATCCCGGTCGACGGGATTGAGATGGGAAGTCTGAGTATGTTGTCAGTGCAGGTAGGATGATGAATGCCCGATGGCGCAACGCTTATCGGGCCTACAATTTGTGTCCTGGGCCGGGTGAGGCGGAGTCGCCACCCGGCACAAGGAACTACTCAACAAAAATATGCGGGTAGAAGCGGGACAGATCCTGGGTGATCAGCGCTCTGTCTTCGCGAATGCCGATCCCGGCAGGTTGATCGTTGATCAACCAACTGCCGATCAGCATATAGCTGTCGCCAAACTTCGGCAGTTGATAGAACTGCTGCACGATCATGCCTTCTTCGCCATACGGTCCTTCCACCGCTTCGATCGTTTTACCGTTCTCAATAATGGAGACGTTCGCGCCTTCACGCGAGAAGATCGGTTTCACGACGAATTTTTCCATCTGCGGATAGTCGTCTTCGGCGAAATACGCGGGAAGCAGGTTCGGATGGTTCGGGAACATCTCCCACAGCAGGGGCAACAGCGCCTTATTGGAGATAATGCTCTTCCAGGCCGGCTCCAGCCAGCGCACGCCAGCGTCTTCCAGCTTGGTGGAGAACATCTCGCGCAGCATAAACTCCCACGGATAGAGCTTGAACAGGTTGGCAATCACCTGATCCTGTAGATCCGTGAACTGACCTTTTTCACCGAGCCCAATATCTTCGATATAGAGAAATTCGGTGGCGATCTCCGCCTCTGCTGCGCAATCTTGTAGATACTGAATGGTTCCGCGATCTTCAACGGTATCGCGACAGCAGGTTAAATGCAGAAGCTGGAAACCATACTGCTCACGCAACTCGGCGAAACGTTCGATGAGCTTTTCTTGCAGGCTGTTAAACTGGTCGCTGCCTTCCGGCAGATTGCCCGCGTTGATCTGATCTTCAAGCCAGATCCACTGGAAGAACGCCGCTTCATACAGCGAGGTCGGAGTATCGGCGTTGTTCTCCAGCAGCTTCGGTTCACCGGTGCCATCCCACGCCAGATCAAGACGCGAATAGAGCGACGGCTGATGCGTCTGCCAGGACTGACGCACAAAGCCCCAGGTGTGCTTAGGAATACGGAATTTGGTCATCAGCTCGTCGCTGGCGATCACTTTCTCGACCACCTTGAGGCACATCTGATGCAACTCGGCGGTCACATCTTCCAGCTTTTCAACCTGGGCTAGCGTGAGTTTGTAATAGGCGTCTTCACACCAGTACGGTTCGCCGTACATGGTGTGAAAATTGAAACCGTATTCGGTGGCTTTATCGCGCCAGTCCGGACGCTCGGTAATGCTGACTCTTTCCATGCGTATCAGCCGCCCATTGAACGCGTGGAGGTGCCGCTTGCGCTACGCTGCATGGTGCTCTGTTTGGCAACAGATTCGCCGAAGCCGCCGCGCGTCACGGTAGAGGTGGTCGCAGGTTTCGGCGCCATGGCGGTTTTCGGAACCGTCATCGTGCGGCCAGGCTGCGCTGCGCCGTAGTTTTTACCGCCCGCATCGGTGTATTTACCGTAAGCCGGGCTGGCCGGGTTTTTCGAACTGAACAGCGGCTGCTGTGCAAAGCCCGCGCCGCCGCCCATCATGCGGCCCATCATATAACCCGCCATCAGCGGCATCCAGAAACTGCCGCTGGACTGCTGGGCCTGCGCTTCTGGCGCCATGCCTGCCTGTGCAGGGGCTTGCTGGCACTGGCCTTCACCGAACTCGGCGACACAATCTTCGCGAGTGGCATATTTCGGGGCAGTACGTTCCGCTTCTTTCAACGCGTTATTGAACGCCGTGGTACATTCCGCGCTTTTGCCCGGATTGGCTGCCGAGCAGTCATCCGCATTCTGATACAGCGACACGGTTTCATCGCTTTTCTCACAGCCCGCCAGCATAAACACAGCGGTAACGGCTAACGCGACAGGCGTCAGATGGCGCGCGCTCCAGCTTTTGCGGAACGATGCGTGATGGATGGATTTTGTCCGTTTCATTTTTGTCTTTCCTGGACCCAGTGGTTATTACTGCTCAGGATAGAGGATGAGTGGTTGAAAATGAAGCGAGAAGAGGCTGGAATGCGGCCCAATGGCCCGATCTTTACGTTGCCTTACGTTCAGACGGGGCCGAAGCCCCGTCATCACGTTTAATGACGGAACGGATTGTTACCGTTGCTGCTGGAAGAACGTGCTGATGCCGGCTGCGCGGCGGGCGCTGCCGTGTTGGCGGTATAGCCATCGGCGTTAGCGTCCATCTGCGGGGTTTCAGGCGCGACGTGTTCCGGAGAGGTGGAAATCGGTTTGCCCAGCGTGTTGTTCAGCGCCACCAGATCCTGCTCGTTCAACGTCCCCAGTGCTGACTTAATATTCAGTTGGTTGATCAAGTAGTTATAACGCGCATTCGCCAGTTGTTGCTTGGCGTTGTACAGCGTGGTGGTCGCATCCAGCACATCAACGATGGTACGCGTACCCACGGAGTAGCCCGCTTCCATCGCATCTAATGAGCTCTGGGCGGAAACCACGGCTTGTTTGTACGCGTTAATGCTGCTGATTGACGCATTGATGTTGTTGAAGGATGAACGTACGGTCTGCACCACGCTGCGGTGGGCGCTTTCCAGTTGTTCGCTGGCGCCAACAAAGTTGTATTGCGCCTGTTTCACCTGCGAGTTAACCATCCCGCCCTGATAAATTGGCAGCGAGAAGCTCAGGCCGATTTTGTTCTGGCCCATGTTGCTGTCGTCATACTGGGAGCCTGTTGCGCCACGTGTTTTAGAACCGCTGTACGAGGTGTCAGAAACACCGGTAGAGGCGGTTAAATCCAGCGTTGGCAGATGACCATCTTGCGCCTGGCGGATTTGCTCACGTGCCAAATCCTGGCTCAGACGGGCCTGCAACAGGGTCAGGTTACGGTTTTCGGCTTCTTTCAGCAGGGCGTTCACCGCCTGCGGTTTGTCAGTTTTGAAGCTGTCAACGTTCAGCGACGCCAGTTCCGGGTAGTAGTTGCCGGTGACCTGACGCAGTTCTTCTACCGCATTGTCGAGATCGTTACGAGCCGTCACTTCGTTCGCCAGCACGGTATCGTATTGTGAACGGGCGTTTTGCACGTCAGTGATTGCCACCAGACCGACGTTGAAACGCTGGGTGGTTTGATCCAACTGACGATAAATCGCCTCTTTCTGCGCCTGGGTGTAAGAGAGAACGTCAATGGCGTTCAGCACTTTAAAATAGGCGCTCGCGGTGTTGAGGATCAGCGTCTGCTGGTCCGTCTGGAAGGTCACGTCCTGAATACCCGCAGATTTTTCCTGCAAGGTCAGCGCACGCCATTTCGACATATCGAAAAGGGTCTGCGTTAATTGCAGGGACGCGCTGGTGGCGTTCGAGTTCACGCCGTTCGCATCGCGGTAGCCATTGCTGTAGGTGTAATCGGCACCTAAGCCCAGTTGAGGCAGTAAAGGACTACGTGCTTCGTTAATTTTTTCGAATGCAGCATCGCGATCGGCGGCGGACTTACGCAATTCCGGGTTGCTCAGGCGTGCTTGCTGATAAACTTGCATCAGGTTCTCTGCCTGGCTCAGTGTGCTGAACCCCGACAGGCTCAGGCCGATAAGGATGGGGAGCAATTTCTTCATTTGCATTCCTTGTTGTGAAGCAGTATTTAGCGCTGATCAAATTTTAAAAAATAATTGCTGATTCTAGCAGAATCCGCCACTGCAAAAAGTTGGCGTTCTGTGCCATCAGGCGTTAATTTGCACCAATTTACCACAAGGTCGATGAAACGGCAGTCAAACGCCTATGATATTCACATTTAAATCATTATTGGTACAGGACGGCACAATGCGCAAATCAGGCAACTCGCCAGTAACTTTCTCCAAAAACGATGTAGAAATTATTGCACGAGAAACGCTATATCGCGGTTTTTTTTCGTTGGATCTTTATCGCTTCCGCCACCGTTTGTTCAACGGTGAAATGAGTCAGGAGGTGCGTAGAGAAATTTTTGAGCGCGGTCATGCGGCAGTCTTGCTACCCTTTGACCCTGAGCGGGACGAAGTGGTGCTGGTCGAACAGGTGCGCATCGCGGCGTATGACACCAGTGAAACCCCGTGGCTACTGGAAATGGTGGCAGGGATGATCGAAGAGGGGGAAAGCGTCGATGATGTGGCCCGCCGTGAAGCGATGGAAGAGGCCGGCATCGAGGTGAAACGGACGAAACCGGTACTCAGTTTTCTGGCAAGCCCGGGTGGCACCAGTGAGCGCTCGTCAATTATAGTGGGTGAAGTGGACGCCACGACCGCAAACGGGATTCACGGTCTGGCTGATGAAAACGAAGATATTCGGGTTCATGTGGTAAGCCGGGAACAGGCCTACCGTTGGGTTGAAGAGGGGAAAATTGATAACGCGTCTGCGGTCATCGCCCTGCAATGGCTGCAACTGCACTATAAAGAGTTAATAAACGAGTGGAAAAAATGAAGCGCTATACACCTGACTTCCCTGAAATGATGCGTCTTTGCGAAACGAACTTTTCGCAGCTGCGACGCCTGCTGCCGCGCAATGATGCGCCTGGCGAAACGGTAAGTTACCAGGTGGGCAACGCACAATATCGGTTAACGATTGTTGAATCGACCCGATACACGACGCTGGTGACGGTCGAGCAGACGGCGCCGACCATCACTTACTGGAGCCTGCCGTCACTGACCGTGCGGCTCTACCATGACGCCATGGTCGCCGAAGTGTGTTCAAGTCAGCAGATCTTTCGCTTCAAAGCACGGTATGATTATCCAAATAAAAAGTTGCATCAACGCGACGAAAAGCATCAAATTAATCAGTTTCTGGCCGACTGGCTGCGATACTGTTTAGCACATGGAGCGATGGCGATTCCGGTTTACTAGCGTCGTGAAACCTAAGGACACCATTTGGAAAGCCTGTTAAACCTTTCTCTGGCTGGTGAGGCCAGGGTCAGGATCTTACAAATTACTGATACTCACCTGTTTGCCGAAAAGCACGAAACGCTGTTGGGCGTAAACACCTGGGAAAGCTACCAGGCCGTGTTGGATGCCATTCATGCCGATGGGCAAGAATACGATCTGATCGTGGCGACAGGTGATTTAGCTCAGGATCAAACCGCTGCGGCCTATCAGCATTTTGCTGAAGGCATCGCAAGCTTTCGCGCGCCTTGCGTTTGGTTGCCCGGTAACCATGACTTTCAGCCCGCGATGTACAGTGCGTTACAGGAAGCGGGGATCTCCCCGGCAAAGTGCGTCATGATTGGCGACCAGTGGCAGATCCTGCTGCTGGACAGTCAGGTCTTCGGCGTGCCTCACGGCGAACTGAGTGAATTTCAGCTCGAGTGGCTGGAGCGCAAACTGGCTGAGGCGCCTGAACGCAACACTCTGCTGCTTCTGCATCATCACCCCATGCCTTCGGGATGCAGTTGGCTGGATCAACACAGCCTGCGTAACGCGGCAGAACTGGACAACGTGCTGGTGAATTACCCGCGCGTGAAGTATCTGCTTTGTGGGCATATTCATCAGGAACTGGATCTCGACTGGAATGGCCGCCGTCTGCTGGCGACGCCCTCAACCTGCGTCCAGTTTAAACCTCACTGCGCGAACTTTACCCTTGATAACATCGCTCCGGGCTGGCGTACGCTGGAGCTGTTTGCCGACGGTACGTTGAATACGGACGTCTGTCGTTTGCAGGGTACTGAGTTCCGACCTGATACCGCTTCTGAAGGCTACTGATGTCTACGCTTCTTTATTTGCACGGCTTCAATAGCTCGCCCCGGTCCGCGAAGGCCTGCCTGCTGAAAAACTGGCTGCGAGAACAGTATCCCCATGTTGAGATGATTGTGCCTCAGTTGCCGCCGTATCCGGCCGATGCCGCAGAGATGCTGGAGTCTATCGTGCTGGAACATGGCGGTGAAGCATTCGGCGTGGTGGGATCGTCGTTAGGCGGCTATTACGCCACCTGGTTGTCGCAGTGCTTTATGCTGCCCGCGGTTGTTGTCAACCCGGCAGTCCGGCCATTTGAACTGTTGATCGACTACCTCGGTCAGAACGAGAACCCCTACACGGGGCAGCAATATGTGCTAGAGTCACGCCATATTTACGATCTTAAAGTCATGCAGATCGACCCGCTGGAAGCGTCGGATTTAATCTGGCTGCTGCAACAGACGGGAGATGAAGTGCTGGACTACCGCCAGGCGGTGGCGTATTACGCCTCTTGCCGCCAGACTGTTATTGAAGGTGGAAACCATGCATTCACGGGCTTCGAAGATTATTTCAACCCGATTGTCGATTTCCTTGGACTGCACAGTTGCTGACAATCATTTCGAATTGCTATTAAAACCATGACGCAAACTTATAACGCTGATGCCATTGAGGTACTCACTGGGCTTGAGCCGGTACGCCGCCGCCCAGGGATGTATACCGATACGACCCGCCCCAACCATCTTGGGCAGGAAGTGATTGATAACAGTGTGGATGAAGCACTGGCGGGCCACGCAAAACGCGTGGATGTGATTTTACATGCCGATCAATCTCTGGAAGTTATCGATGACGGTCGCGGCATGCCCGTGGACATTCACCCGGAAGAGGGCGTTCCGGCGGTTGAACTGATCCTCTGTCGACTGCACGCGGGTGGGAAGTTCTCGAACAAGAACTATCAGTTCTCCGGCGGCCTGCACGGCGTAGGGATCTCCGTGGTTAACGCCCTGTCGAAGCGCGTGGAAGTGAACGTGCGTCGTGATGGTCAGGTGTATAACATTGCGTTTGAGAACGGTGATAAGGTTCAGGATTTGCAGGTTGTTGGCACCTGCGGTAAACGCAATACCGGCACCAGCGTTCATTTCTGGCCTGACGAAACCTTTTTTGATAGTCCGCGCTTTTCCGTCTCTCGCTTAACGCACGTGCTGAAAGCCAAAGCCGTGCTGTGTCCTGGCGTTGAAATCACCTTTAAAGATGAAGTCAATAACAGCGAACAGCGCTGGTGCTATCAGGATGGTCTGAACGACTATCTGGGCGAAGCGGTAAACGGCCTGCCTACGCTGCCGGAAAAACCGTTCATCGGCAATTTCTCCGGTGACACCGAAACGGTCGACTGGGCGCTGCTGTGGCTACCGGAAGGCGGTGAACTGCTGACCGAAAGCTACGTGAACCTGATCCCGACCATGCAGGGCGGCACGCACGTGAACGGTCTGCGTCAGGGGTTGCTCGATGCGATGCGTGAGTTCTGCGAATACCGCAACATTCTGCCGCGCGGCGTGAAGCTTTCGGCAGAAGATATCTGGGATCGCTGCGCCTATGTGCTGTCGGTGAAAATGCAGGATCCGCAGTTTGCCGGACAGACCAAAGAGCGTCTGTCGTCACGTCAGTGTGCGGCATTTGTTTCCGGCGTAGTGAAAGATGCCTTCAGCCTGTGGCTGAACCAGAACGTCCAGTCGGCCGAACTGCTGGCGGAGATGGTTATCTCCAGCGCCCAGCGTCGACTGCGTGCGGCGAAGAAAGTGGTGCGTAAAAAACTGACCAGTGGTCCGGCACTGCCGGGGAAGCTGGCGGACTGCACCGCGCAGGATCTGAATCGTACCGAACTGTTCCTGGTGGAAGGGGATTCGGCGGGCGGCTCTGCCAAACAGGCGCGCGATCGTGAATATCAGGCGATCATGCCGCTTAAGGGTAAGATCCTGAACACCTGGGAAGTCTCTTCTGATGAAGTGCTGGCCTCGCAGGAAGTACACGATATTTCTGTCGCGATCGGTATCGATCCGGACAGCGACGATCTGAGCCAGTTACGTTACGGCAAGATCTGTATCCTGGCGGATGCGGACTCCGATGGTCTGCACATCGCCACGCTGCTCTGCGCGCTGTTTGTGCGGCATTTCCGTACGCTGGTAAAACACGGCCACGTTTATGTCGCCCTGCCGCCGTTGTACCGTATCGACCTCGGCAAAGAGGTCTATTACGCGCTGACGGAAGAAGAGAAAGCGGGCGTGCTGGAACAGTTGAAGCGCAAGAAAGGCAAGCCGAACGTACAGCGCTTTAAAGGGTTGGGTGAAATGAACCCGATGCAGTTGCGCGAAACCACGCTGGATCCCAACACTCGTCGTCTGGTCCAGCTCATCATTGATGATGAGGACGATCAGCGTACCAACGCCATGATGGATATGCTGTTGGCGAAGAAACGCTCCGAAGATCGTCGTAACTGGTTGCAGGAAAAAGGCGACCTCGCGGAACTTGACGGGTAATTGTGTCGTTGTGCCGGGTGGCGTCATTCGCGCGCCCTCCGGTACGATCATTTATGCCGTTTACGGTACTGCAACGGCGTTTCGCCGATTCCCTTGCCAAACGTGCTGATAAAGTACGTCACTTCAGAAAATCCCACTTTGTTAGCAATCTCCCGCACGCTTGCGTCGCTGTGAAGTAGCGCTTCGCAGGCTTTCCTCAGACGTATTGTATTGAGATAGTCATGAATATTCTCTCCCGTTTCCGCATGGAAGCGCCGCGACACGTAGCTTTTCGATTTTCCCAGTTCATCTGCCAGCGCGCTCAGGTTGAATTTGTGCGTGTAATTTTCATCGAGCCAGAACATCACCTGGCTGGCGATGCCGGTGGCGATTTCCTGCATACTGCTTTTATCTTCGGGTAACAGGCTGAATAAGCTTAACAACAGGCAGGCAATGTGCTCGGTGTTGAGTGGCTTTAGCGCCGCGATTTTCTCGTAACGACTAAAGAGAAAATCGATGTGTGCATGGATCTCACAGGCGTCGATCACCCAGGCTTCACCGCCGCGCACCGTCAGGTTTTTCAGGCGTTGCTGATTGAGCGGGAAATCACGCAGCACCTTCAATACCGCATGTGGGTCGAGATGAATAATGGTACGTCGGTAGCTGTGCTGCGCTTGCTCATCGACCATGATTTTGTGCAGGGTAAACGGTGGAAAAAAGAACATCCGCCCTGGCCGCATGGTGTACTGCTTATGATCGACCGTAACCACACCGAAGCCGTCTTCCACGTACAGCATTTCCAGACATTGATGCCAGTGGTGGTAGCGGACCGTGTTGGCAAACAGGCGACTGAACGACGCAATAGCATCGTTCAGGGTGATAAGTTCCAGACGTTCTGAATAAAGCGGTGCGCTCATAGTGCAATAGAATTAAATTTTTACCGGGCTGATTACATTAATAAACTCTATTTTTAAATTTTCTCAATCCCTGTTTTAAAAGAATGTGTCTGGTGTGATTGAGGTAACATTTCTGCCGATACGCGATTCACTATGCTTTAGCCACTTTATTCAGAGGGGCAGAGTATGTGGTCGGCGACTGAAGAAAAATCAAATCCATTGTCATCCCGTGAAGATGTAACGCGTGCGGTTAACGCTATTCTGGGGGCGCTGGATACGCAGTTTCCCGCAGGACAAGCTCAGTTTTCACTGGGTAATACCTGCGCGCATTACAGTGTGGATATTGCCTGTATGGAAGGGCTTTCGAGAGCGCTGTGGGGGCTATTCCCACTGATGGCAGGAGGTGCTGAGGTTCCGTTTGCCGACAAGTACATTCAGGCGATCAGATTGGGGACCGATCCGCAGAGTCCACACTACTGGGGCGACACCGGGCCTTACGATCAGCGTCTGGTGGAGATGGCGGCGTATGGGCTGGGTCTGGCGCTATTACAAACCCGGTTAACGGCGGCGTTCAGCCCGTCGGAACAAGAAAACCTGCATCGCTGGCTGAATCAGATAACCGATGCGCAAATGCCGGACAGCAACTGGAACTACTTTGCCATCATCGTTCAGCTCGGTTTTAAGCGTGCCGGATTGCCGTTCGATCAGGCGGCTATCGATCGTCGCTTTGCGCTGATGGAGGCCTACTATCTGGGTGACGGCTGGTATTCCGATGGTCCCGGACGACCTCAGGATTACTACATTTCGATGGCCTTCCATTTTTATGGCCTGTTGTATGCCACGCTGAATCCGGAAGATGCCGCTCGCGCTGCAACGTTGCGCGAACGTGCCCGGCGGTTTGTTGAAGACTTTATCTATATGTCGGCGGCCGACGGAGCTTCGGTGCCGTTCGGTCGCAGCCTGACCTATCGATTTGCGATGGTCGCGTTCTGGAGCGCAGTGGCGTTTGCTGAGCTGGATGTGTTCACGCCGGGCATCATTAAAGGGGTGATCCTGCGCCATTTGCGCTGGTGGCAGCAGCAGCCCATTTTTGATCGCGACGGGATCCTGACGTTAGGCTTCGCTTACCCGAATCTGGCGATGTGCGAGGACTACAATTCGCCTGGTTCTCCTTACTGGGCGCTGAAGGTTTTTCTGATCCTCGCGCTACCGGAAAATCACCCGTTCTGGCTGGCTGAAGAGCAACCCCTGCCACAACTGGCGCAAATGCGCGCGATCCCTCATGCCGGACAAATTCTTCAGCACAGTGAGCATTCCGACCATGTCACAATGCTGACATCCGGCCAACTGGAGCTGAATAACTACGTTAATACCGAGGCGAAATACACGAAGTTTGCCTATTCCAGCCGTTTTGGTTTCACCATTGAACGCGGGCGTTACGGTCTAAAACACGCCGCCTGCGACTCGATGCTGCTGCTTTCTGACGGTGATAACTATTTTCGCGGGCGCCGTGACTGCGACGAGGTCCGCGTCGATGAGAGCTTCATTTTCTCGCGCTGGTCACCGTGGCATGACGTGCATATTGAGACCTGGCTGGTGCCGTTCGGCGAATGGCACATCCGTTTGCACCGCGTCAACAGCGCGCGGGTACTGCAAACGGTGGAAGGGGGCTTTGCGGTGATGAAAGCGGAGCACCAGTTGAACGGGCGTGGATGCGTGGTTGCCGCCAGCAACGGCAGCAGCACGATTGCGGACCTGTCTCCGGTAATTTCTCGCCACCCGGATAGCATTATCACGCCGCCGAACAGCAGCATTATGTTTGCCGAATGTGCCGCGATCCCGGTGCTCTCAACAGAGATAGCGCCAGGGGAAAGTTGGCTCTGCTGCGCGGTCAGCGCGTGCGGACAATACAAGGACTACACCGTCATTCCCCAGTTGCACATAAATACTCATCAGGTCGTTATTCGTGAACCTGAATCTACACGCCAGTTGTCGTTCTCTTTATAGCGAGGGTGGTATGAATATACGTTCTCCGGGTTACAGAACGGAATACTATAAAATCAGCAGTTTTATCTTTCTCTATTTCTTCACCTGGTCAGCCAGCATCGGTTTATTAGCGATCTGGCTGGGGCAGAAAGCACAGCTTAGCGGTACGGTAATAGGAACGGTCTTTGCCGTAAATGGTATTTTCTCGGTCATTCTGAAACCAATTTATGGCTATATTCTCGATAAAATAGGGATGAGTAAATATCTGCTCTATTTTGTCGTGGGCATGTCGGCATTAATGGCACCCTTCTTTATTTATGTTTACCAGCCATTATTACTTTCTCAAACCCTGCTGGGGATTATTGTTGGCGCGATTTACCTGAGTTTTGCCTGGTATGCCGGTGTGGCGGCCTGTGAGTCGTATTCCGATCGCTACAGTCGCCTTAACGGCATGGAGTTTGGTCAGATTCGGATGTGGGGTTCGCTCGGGTGGGCGGTGGCATCATCGTTCTCGGGACTGCTGTTTAACCTTTCTCCAGCCTATAACTTCATCATGGGCAGCGTGACGTCGGTGGTGATGCTGATGGTTTTGCTGAGTCTGAAGGTGAACGTCAACGCCGCCAATGCCGCTGACGTGCTGACCAAAGAGAAAATCGTCCCGGCAGATGTTTACGCCCTGCTGCGAAACCGTAAGTTCTGGGCATTCTGCCTGTATGTGGCGGGCGTCGCGTGGATGATGTTTATCGCCGAGCAGCAGTTCTCCCGCTACTTTGTGACTTTCTTTTCTGACATCCACAAAGGCAATGCGGTCTTTGGCTATCTGGGCACCGTGCAGTCGGGCATGGAATTTGTCATGTACATGGTGATCCCTTTATTTGTTAATGCGATTGGCGCCAAACGCGGACTGCTGATTGTCGGCGTACTGGTAGGGGCGCGACTGGTCATTTCCGGTCTCTGCGATTCTCACCTGTTAATTTCTGTGCTCAAACCGTTATATGGTCTGGAGATCTGTTTACTACTGGTCTCTGTCTTTAAATACATCGCTGAGCATTTTGATAAACGGGTCAATGCCACCATGTATTTACTGGGATATCAGGCGATGCTGTATGTCGGCAATGTGGTGGTCTCCTCACCTGCCGGATTAATGTATGACCGTATTGGTTTTGAGAAAACCTATATCATCATGGGGATTATCGCCCTGGTCTTTACGCTTATTTCGGCATTTACCTTATCGGCCTGCCAGAGTAAACGAAAAAATAATATTGTCCCTGATATCGCTGAAAATAACGCGGCAAGATAATTTACGTCATAAGGAACCGAAATATGTTAAATCATATCGTTGAGGAACGCCTGCGCGCTTTTCCTGGTCGCCCGATCGATGCCGGGATATTTCAGGATGAAATGCGCAGCGCACGTGAACATGTCCTCGAACTGATTCGTCGTCATTTAACGGAATTCGGTGAACATTTTCCTGCCGAAACCTGTGTGAAGGGGTATTACCCGTTAACGGATAATGTCGAGTGGACGACCAGCTTCTGGACCGGGCAGCTATGGCTGGCCTGGGAGATGAGCGGCGAAGCGGCATTTCGCGATATGGCGGAAAAGCACGTCCGCTCTTTTGGTCTGCGGATTGCCGGACGTCACGACACCAATACCCACGACCTGGGTTTCCTGTACACCCTTTCCTGCGTGGCGGCCTGGCGGTTGACGGGAAATCGCCAGGCGCGCGGGTTTTCGCTGCTGGCAGCAGAAGCGTTACTGGAGCGTTTTCACGAGAAAGCGCGGATCATTCAGGCGTGGGGCGATCTGAGCAACCCGGAACAGGCCGGGCGGATGATCATTGATTGCAATATGAATTTGCCCCTGTTGTTCTGGGCGAGCGAGCAGACCGGCGATCCGCGGTTTGCTGATGCGGCGAAGGCGCACGTTGCGCAGGCGGCGACGTATTTAATTCGTGAAGACGCGTCCACCTTCCATACCTATTACATGGATGTGCACAGCGGTGCGCCGCGCTACGGAAACACGCAGCAAGGCTATGCCGACGACTCGTGCTGGTCGCGCGGTCAGGCGTGGGGCATTTATGGCTTCCTGTTGAGCTATATCTACACCGGCGACCCACAGATGGTGGCGCTGTCGAAAAAGCTGGCCAACTACTTCCTCAACCGCCTGCCGGAAGACGCCGTCTGCCATTGGGATCTGGCACTGGTCGGTACCGATGCGCTGCGTGACTCCTCCTCGGCGGCCATTGCGGTCTGTGGCTTGCTGGAATTGAGTAAACATCTGCCCGTCACCGATCCGGATCGCGAACGTTATCAGCAGTGGGCGATGGCAATCATGTCGTCGCTGACAAAACACTATTTGATGGCGAAAGAGGAAAAGGGTAACGGGTTGCTGAAACACTCGGTCTATCACCTCTCGAGCGATAAAGGGGTGGATGAGTGCGCCAGTTGGGGGGATTACTTCTACGTGGAGGCGCTGGTGCGATTTACCCAGTGCTGGAAGCCGTACTGGTAAGCGAGAGTTTCACTGTTAATCAAAAGGGTAAGCCACGAAAGCTTACCCTTTTGTCATTATGATATCTGATTGATCTTGCCAGAGAGGTCTATTAGGCTCAATCGAGGCGAGAACGCGGATTTAGGATAAGGCAATGACCGGGGATGGACGCCAAAAATACATAATAAGGAAACAGGATGAACAACACACATCTGTCTAAGAGCGTCGACGCCCTTAAACCCTCCGCTATCAGGGAGTTACTCAAACATAGCAAAATGCCAGGCCTGATCTCGCTAGGCGGCGGCATTCCCAGCCCGGAACTGTTTGATAAAACAGGGCTGGAAATAGCCACCCGCAACATGATGGAAAATCAGTTTCTGAATGCGTTCCAGTACGGTCTGAGCGAAGGTTTTCCGCCGCTGCGGGAGGCGATTGCTCAGTTGTGCCAGAAGCGCGGTATTCAGGCGACGCCTGAAGCGATTCTGGTGACCAATGGTTCACAGCAGTCGCTGGATATTCTGGCGAGAACGCTGATCAATCCGGGCGATAAAGTGGTGCTCGAACGCCCAACGTATCTTGCTGCATTGCAGGTTCTGCAACTGTCTCAGGCGGATATGCTGTCTGTTGGCACCGATAAAGACGGCATGATCGTCGACGAGCTGGAAGTGTTACTACAGAGCAACACGATCAAGTTCGTGTATATCGTGCCGACGTTCGGTAACCCCGGCGGCGTGGTCCTGAGTGATTCCCGTCGTCAGAAGTTGGTGCAACTGGCGAAACAGCATGACTTTGCCATCATCGAGGATGATCCCTATGGCGAAATCAATTTCACCGATGAGACCTATAAAACGCTGTTCCAGCATGCCCGGGAGAGCGGATGCGCTGAGCAGGTGATTTATACCTCGACCTTTTCCAAGATTCTGGCCCCTGGCCTGCGGGTAGGTTGGGTGGTGCTGCCGGAATGGATCAGACAAAAAGCGACCATTGTTAAACAGGCGACCGATCTGCATACCAGCGCGCATTCGCAGGCGATGGCGGCAAGCTATTTGACGTTAGGCCGTCTGGACGATCAAATCCAGGTTATTCGTCAGGCGTATCGTGAGAAGTGCCATGTGCTGGCGGATGCGATGCGCCGCGAACTGGATGAGCATATTTCATTCCATATGCCGCAGGGGGGGATGTTCCTGTGGGGGACGTTCCGTTACGATTTCGATACCACGGCCTGGCTTTCCCGCACATTGCAGGAAAAAGTCGTGTTCGTGCCGGGAGAGTTTTTCTTCTGCGATAATCCGGACAAACGTACGCTACGTATGTCTTTTGCTACGTCAACGGCGGATGAGCTGGAAGAGGCGGTGCGGAGACTGAAAAAAGCGCTGCCCTGAGGCCGCTTTTGCCGGGTCTGACATTGATGGCTGACCCGGCGCAATGCGGTATGTTTAGATACCGGATTCCAGAATACGAATATTCATATCCAGCACGTCACCTTTAACGGCTTCGCTGTAGGCTTTCATGTGCGGGGTCTGCAGGTGCGCTTCAAGATGCGCGATGCTTTCCCACTGCTCTATCATGATGATTGAGTCAGGCGCCGTGGTCTGGAAACTCACGTTTGCCGCATGATCTACCATCGGCGCGTAGCCGTGGCAGCCCTCTTCCTTCAGTACGACAGGAACGATTTTCGCAAACTGATCCAGAACGGCCTGACGGTGATGTTGTCCCGGACGGGTACGGATTTCAGCAATGACTGTAAGCATGGTTAACTCCTTCTAATTCCAGGTTACTAGTTAACCAAAAATCGTCTGCAGATGCTCGCGATATTCTGCAACAGAACGTGGTACATCCGGCATTTTAATGACGTCATTGGTAATAAAGGTCGGCAGCGCTTCCATCCCAAGGAATTGATTCGCCTTATGGAATGGCAGATAAACACCATCGACGCCCACGCCGTGGAAGAACTGATCTTTATCGGTGAAGGCTTCCATCGGCGCGTTCCAGGTCAGGGAGAGCATGTATTTTTTGCCCTGAATCAGGCCGCCGGAACCGTATTTTTTCGAGGCATCTGAGCGGGTACGACCATCGCTGGCATACAGTGTGCCGTGACCTTCGGTGAACACATCATCAATGTATTTTTTCACGGTCCATGGCGCACCCATCCACCAACCCGGCATCTGCCAGATAACCACGTCAGCCCAGACGAAGTTCTGCACTTCTTCTTTCACGTCGTAATCGCCGTCAGCGCGGACGATTTTGACGCTATGCCCGAGGTCACGCAGGGTGCCGTCAGCGACTTCCGTCAGGGTGTCATTCAGTTGACCATTAGAGTGTGCGAATTTTTTCGCGCCGTTGATAATCAGGATGTTGCTCATTTTTAATCTCTCTCAGAAAGCGTTTGAGGCTAATTTTACGTCAACAGGCGGCACGGTGAAATTAGCAAAATGTGCAAAGTCTTTTGCATCAGGCGCAATAATCGACAATTACCACTTCACTGTCGCGATAAAACCGCCGTCTGGCGCATTGCCGAATGACACCGTCATTCCGTGCAGGGCAGCAATACGGCGGACAATCGACAGGCCCAGCCCGCTGCCGGTAACGTGCTGTCCGGGCGGGCGATAAAAGCGTTCACCAATGTGGGGCAGGGCGTCCGCCGTGATGCCGGGGCCGTTGTCTCTGACGGTAAACTGTCTGGCATCGAGCGTGACATCAACCACGCTGCCTTTTGGGCTGTAGCGGATGGCGTTATCCAGCAGATTGCGAACCAGTAGACTGAGCAGCAGCGGTTGCCCGGTGCGTGTCACATCGTGGGCATTGATCTGCAAACGCACATCGATATGCGCCTGCTGCGCGGGTTGCCAGATGTCCATCACCGCAGACTGAAGGAGTTCCTCAAAAGAGAGCGTGGCGACATCCTGCAGATTATCCAGCGAGTCGAGACGGGAAAGCGTCAGGAGCTGATCGACCAGGCGCGTGGCGCGATCGATGCCCGTATGAAGTTGCATCAGTGCTTTCTCCCGCGCCAGCGGATCATCATCAGAAAGTTGTGCCACCTCCGTCTGGACCTTCAGCGCCGCTAACGGGCTGCGCAGTTCGTGTGCGGCGTCTGATGTAAAGCGTCGTTCGCGCACCATCATATTGTGGGTGCGGGTAAAAAGCTGGTTGAGCGATTCGACCAGCGGGCGCACCTCACTCGGAACGCCGTGCAAACTGAGCGGTTCGCTGGACTCCGGATAGCGCAGGCGCAACGCCTGTGCCAGCTTTTTCAGCGGCATGAGTTCCCGATGCAGTAACATAATCAGCAACAGCAGCATCAGCGGCAGGGCGATAAGCCAGGGAACCAGTTGCGCCGTCACAATCTCCAGCGCCATATCTTCACGGTATTCCCACTCCTGACCGACCACGATGCGGTACTTACCATCGGCGGAGGTCAGCCAGATGAAACGCCATTTATCGTCATCGCCGTTGAGCTGGCCGTCATCAAACCCTTCCCGGCGGTAGCTATAGGGGATGTTCTGGCCATTGTCGCCATCGTGCAGCACCATCTTGCCGTCCGTGGTATAGATGGCAAAGGTCAGCACGTCATCATCAACATGACCGTGCTTGAATTTCTTCGGCGTATGCGCCATCCGTTCGGTGGCATGCAGTTCATTGATATCGAGCGTAACCAGGCGTTTGGCGAAGAGCATCAGCTGAGTATCAAACAGTTCATCGACGTTATCGGTCGTCTTCTTCCAGGCGACAAAACTCGATATCGCCCAGGTCATGGCTGCCAGAATCAGAAAGATGAGGGTAAGCCTGACGCGCAGGCTGAGTTGCCGGGTCACGATGATGCCTCGCCAAGCGTATAGCCAATGCCGTGAACGGTGCGAATGAAATCGCTGCCCAGTTTGCGCCGCAGATGGTGAACATGCACTTCAACGGCATTGCTGGTGACCTCTTCGTCCCAGTTATACAGCTTCTCTTCGATGAGCTTGCGTGGCAGCACGCGCCCGGCATTGCGCATCAGTAACTCCAGCAGCGCGAACTCCTTTGGCTTGAGTATCAGCGGCTCACCCGCCAGCGTCGCGACCCGATCGACGGGCGTTAAGGTCACCTGCCCGTGGCGCAGTTCGCTGCTGGCCTGACCGCTGGCGCGACGCATCAGCGCTTCCAGCCTGGCGGCGACTTCAATGAGCGCAAAGGGCTTACACAGATAATCATCTGCCCCGAGGCGAAGTCCTTCCACGCGATCGGACAGCGCATCGCGTGCGGTGAGGATCAGCACCGGTTCGCGCTTTCCTTGTTCACGCCAGTCGCGCAGGATATCGCGTCCGTCCATCCCCGGCAGCGTGAGATCGAGGATCACCGCATCGTAAGGCGCGCTGTAGAGCGCTTCTTTTCCCAGACGACCTTCAGTAAACCAGTCGACGCTAAAGCCCATTTTACTCAACCCTGTTTTGAGACCGTCGCCAATCAACGCATCATCTTCAACCAGTAAAATTCGCATGTTTCATCCCTGCATCCGCTGTAATAAAGGCAAATAAAGCCTGATGTCGCCTGTGATGTACAGCAAAAATGAGACTTTTTTTTACCTTAAGAACTCGTTAAGGATTAGCGTGTTTAATGGCTATCAAATGACATCAAAGGGAGAAATGATCATGAAAAAACTGGCTGCAATTGTTGCCGTTATGGCGCTCTGTTCCGCACCGGTTCTGGCCGCGCAGCAGGGTGGTTTTTCTGGCCCGTCCGCGACACAAACGCAGAGTGGCGGCTTCCAGGGACCTAACGGCAGTAGCACGACGGTAGAAAGTGCGAAATCCCTGCGTGATGACACCTGGGTGACGCTGCGTGGCAACATCGTTGAACGCATTTCCGATGACCTCTATCTGTTTAAAGACGCGACAGGCACCATCAATGTCGATATCGACCACAAACGCTGGAACGGCGTGACGGTCACCCCGCAGGATACCGTTGAAATTCAGGGTGAAGTGGACAAAGACTGGAATTCCGTTGAAATTGACGTGAAGCAAATCAGTAAAGTCAGCAAATAATCCCCGTCAGGGCCGCGTTCGCGGCCCTTTTCTTTGTGACTCAACGCGTCAGATAAGGTAGTATCTGCGGCAATATTGCCTGAAAAGATACCGGGTATCTGGCGGGCTTACAGTTGAGGAATCACGATTAATGAGCGATATGGCAGAGCGCCTTGCGCTGCATGAATTCACTGAAAACGCCTATCTGAATTACTCCATGTACGTCATCATGGACAGGGCGTTGCCGTTTATTGGTGATGGTCTGAAACCCGTTCAGCGCCGCATTGTCTATGCGATGTCAGAGCTGGGGTTGAACGCCAGCGCTAAATTTAAAAAATCCGCCCGTACCGTCGGCGACGTGTTGGGTAAATACCACCCGCACGGAGACAGCGCCTGCTATGAAGCGATGGTGCTGATGGCGCAGCCGTTCTCTTACCGTTATCCGCTGGTTGATGGTCAGGGGAACTGGGGGGCGCCAGACGATCCGAAATCCTTCGCGGCGATGCGTTATACCGAATCCCGCCTGTCAAAATACGCTGAACTGCTGCTGAGCGAACTCGGACAGGGAACCGCAGACTGGGTGCCAAACTTCGACGGGACGATGCAGGAGCCGAAAATGCTGCCCGCGCGTCTGCCGAACATCCTGCTTAACGGCACAACCGGTATCGCGGTCGGCATGGCGACGGATATTCCGCCGCACAACCTGCGTGAAGTGGCAAAAGCCGCAATCACCCTGATTGAACAGCCGAAAACGACGCTGGACGAGCTGCTGGATATTGTCCACGGCCCGGACTACCCGACCGAAGCGGAAATCATTACCCCACGCGCCGAAATTCGTAAGATTTATGAAAATGGCCGCGGCTCCGTGCGCATGCGCGCGGTGTGGAAGAAAGAAGACGGCGCGGTGGTGATTACTGCGCTGCCGCACCAGGTTTCCGGCGCGCGCGTGCTGGAGCAAATCGCGGCCCAGATGCGCAATAAAAAGTTGCCGATGGTTGACGATCTGCGCGATGAGTCAGATCACGAGAACCCGACTCGTCTGGTGGTGGTGCCGCGTTCCAATCGCGTGGATATGGATCAGGTGATGAACCATCTGTTTGCCACCACCGATCTGGAAAAGAGCTATCGCATTAACCTCAATATGATCGGTCTCGACGGGCGTCCGGCGGTGAAAAACCTGCTGGAGATCCTCACCGAATGGCTGGTGTTCCGTCGTGATACCGTGCGTCGGCGCCTGAACTATCGTCTGGAGAAAGTCCTTAAACGCCTGCATATCCTGGAAGGTTTGCTGGTGGCGTTTCTCAATATCGATGAAGTCATTGAGATCATCCGTACGGAAGATGAGCCGAAGCCGGCGCTGATGTCGCGTTTTGGTATCACCGAAACGCAGGCCGAAGCGATCCTCGAACTGAAATTGCGTCATCTCGCCAAACTGGAAGAGATAAAGATTCGCGGTGAGCAGGACGAGTTGGCGAAAGAGCGCGATCAGTTGCAGGCAATTCTCGCCTCTGAACGCAAAATGAATACCCTGCTGAAGAAAGAGTTGCAGGCGGATGCCGACGCCTATGGCGACGATCGTCGTTCACCGCTGCGCGAGCGTGAAGAAGCGAAAGCGATGAGCGAACACGACATGCAGCCGTCTGAACCGGTGACTATCGTACTGTCGCAGATGGGCTGGGTGCGTAGCGCCAAAGGTCACGACATCGATGCGCAGGGGCTGAACTACAAAGCGGGTGACAGCTTTAAAACGGCAGTGAAAGGCAAGAGCAACCAGCCGGTGGTGTTTATCGATACCACCGGGCGCAGTTACGCCGTTGACCCGATCACGCTGCCGTCGGCGCGCGGTCAGGGTGAGCCGTTGACCGGTAAACTGACGCTGCCGCCAGGTGCTACCGTTGAGCATATGCTGATGGAAGGCGATGAGCAGAAACTGCTGATGGCATCGAATGCGGGTTACGGTTTCGTCTGTACGTTCAACGATCTGGTGGCGCGGAACCGGGCCGGTAAGACGCTCATTACGCTCCCGGAAAATTCTCGCGTTATGCCGCCGGTGGTGATTGAGGATGAAACGGACATGCTGCTGGCGATTACTCAGGCCGGACGTATGCTGATGTTCCCGGTCAGCGATCTGCCGCAGTTGTCGAAAGGCAAAGGGAACAAGATAATCAACATTCCGTCCGCAGAAGCGGCGCGTGGTGATGACGCGCTGGCGCTGCTCTATGTTCTGCCGCCGCAAAGCACGCTGACCATTCACGTCGGGAAACGCAAAATTAAGCTGCGTCCTGAAGAGTTGCAGAAAGTGGCCGGCGAACGTGGTCGTCGCGGGACGTTGATGCGCGGCTTGCAGCGCATCGATCACATTGAGATTGATTCGCCGCGTCGTGCCGGCAGTGGTGACAGCGAAGAGTAATTTGCTTTTCTCTAGTCCCCTCCCGACCGGGAGGGGACATAAACAGTAAAATTTCCCGTAAAACCGTTGTTTATTCGTGAGTCGCGATTAACAATACAGTTTTCCAGAGAGCCACATTAACAATACCCTAACCTGATAGCAGGTGACGTAGAATCCCGGGCTCTTAGGCCTTCAGAGGTTGTTATGCTATTTATTTTTCGACTTATTATTACTGTTATCTATTCCATTCTGGTTTGTGTTTTCGGTTCTCTTTACTGCTTACTCAGCCCGCGTAACCCAAAACACGTCTCGACCTTCGGGCGTATGTTTGGTCGCCTGGCGCCGCTGTTCGGCCTGAAGGTCGAGTGCCGTAAACCCGCGGATGCGGAAAGCTACGGCAACGCTATCTATATCGCTAACCATCAGAATAACTACGATATGGTGACCGCCGCGAATATCGTGCAGCCGCCCACCGTGACCGTTGGGAAGAAAAGCCTGCTGTGGATCCCGTTTTTTGGTCAACTGTACTGGCTGACGGGAAACCTGCTGATCGACCGTAATAACCGTGCAAAAGCGCACGGCACGATTGCTGAAGTGGTGAACCATTTTAAAAAGCGTCGTATCTCCATCTGGATGTTTCCGGAAGGGACTCGCAGCCGGGGTCGTGGCCTGCTGCCGTTTAAAACCGGGGCTTTTCATGCCGCGATTGCGGCTGGCGTCCCGATTATTCCGGTGTGCGTTTCCAATACCTCGAATAAAATTAACCTCAATCGCCTGAAGAATGGTCTGGTGATCGTGGAGATGCTGCCGCCGGTGGATATCAGCCAGTATGGTAAAGATCAGGTTCGTGAACTGGCCGCGCACTGCCGTTCGTTGATGGAACAAAAGATTGCTGAACTTGATAAAGAAGTCGCCGAGCGCGAAGCCGCCGGGAAGGTTTGATTCAGCGATAAATGCATACTCATCCACGCTGCAAGCCAACGCACATGCAGCCTGGAGTATGACGAGTTTTAGCAGGAAACGAGTTCCTGCCCGTAATTTAGCCAGTTTTACATGGAGCTTATATGTCATTCAGTCGGCGTCAGTTCATTCAGGCATCGGGGATCGCGCTATGTGCCAGTGCTGTTCCGCTGAGGGCCAATGCTGCCGGTCAGCAACAGCCGCTGCCCGTTCCGCCGCTACTGGAGTCCCGCCGGGGCCAGCCGCTATTTATGACGCTGCAGCGTTCGCACTGGTCCTTTACCCAGGGCACGCGTGCGCCGGTCTGGGGCATTAACGGGCGTTACCTCGGCCCGACGATCCGCGTCTGGAAAGGGGATGACGTTAAGCTTATCTACAGTAACCGTCTGGCGGAAAACGTCTCTATGACGATCGCCGGTTTACAGGTACCGGGGCCGCTGATGGGCGGTCCGGCGCGCATGATGTCGCCAAACGCCGACTGGGCGCCCGTGCTGCCCATTCGTCAGAATGCCGCCACGCTGTGGTATCACGCCAATACGCCGAACCGTACCGCTCAGCAGGTTTACAACGGCCTGGCCGGGATGTGGCTGGTTGAAGATGAGGTGAGTAAATCGCTGCCGATCCCGAACCATTACGGCGTCGATGACTTCCCCATTATTATTCAGGACAAGCGACTGGATAACTTTGGCACGCCGGAATACAGCGAGCCCGGCAGCGGCGGTTTTGTCGGTGATACGCTGTTGGTCAATGGGGTGCAAAGTCCTTATGTGGAGGTATCCCGTGGTTGGGTGCGCCTGCGTCTGCTGAACGCCTCTAACTCCCGGCGTTACCAGTTGCAGATGAGCGACGGTCGCGCACTGCATGTCATCTCCGGCGATCAGGGATTTTTGCCCGCGCCGGTATCGGTAAAACAGCTGTCGCTGGCACCCGGCGAGCGCCGCGAAATTCTGGTCGATATGACCAATGGCGATGAAGTGTCGATTACCTGCGGTGAGGCGGCGAGCATTGTTGACCGGATCCGTGGTTTCTTTGAACCGTCGAGCATTCTGGTTTCCACGCTGGTGTTAACGCTGCGCCCAACCGGCCTGCTGCCGTTGGTGACCGACAGCCTGCCGATGCGTCTGCTGCCGACCGAGATCATGAGCGGTACGCCAATTCGCAGTCGTGATATCAGTCTGGGCGACGATCCGGGCATCAACGGCCAGTTATGGGACGTCAACCGCATTGATATCACCGCGCAGCAGGGCTCCTGGGAGCGCTGGACGGTGCGTGCCGATATGCCGCAGTCGTTCCACATCGAAGGGGTGTCGTTCCTCGTGCGTAACGTCAACGGCGCGATGCCGTTCCCGGAAGACAGGGGCTGGAAAGATACCGTCTGGGTGGATGGGCAGGTCGAGCTGCTGGTCTGGTACGGACAGCCGTCCTGGGCGCATTTCCCGTTCTACTTCAACAGCCAGACGCTGGAAATGGCGGACCGCGGTTCTATTGGGCAGATTCTGGTGAATCCGGTGGCGTAATCCTCTTCTCTCTCGCCGATATGCGAGAGAGATTATCCTTCGATTTCTCTTTCGTTCCGGCATATAATCGCCGGCCTTTGATTATTTTTTTACCATTTTTGGAAGCACTATGAGCGCAATATCCCTGATCCAGCCAGACAGAGATCTCTTCTCCTGGCCTCAGTACTGGGCGGCCTGTTTTGGTCCCGCTCCTTTTTTGCCGATGTCACGCGACGAAATGGATCAACTTGGCTGGGATAGCTGCGACATTATTTTGGTTACCGGTGACGCCTATGTCGATCACCCGAGTTTCGGTATGGCGATTTGCGGCCGTATGCTGGAAGCGCAGGGCTTCCGTGTCGGCATCATTGCGCAGCCGGACTGGAACAGCAAAGACGATTTCATGCGTCTGGGCAAACCGAACCTGTACTTCGGTGTAACCGCTGGCAACATGGACTCGATGATCAACCGCTACACCGCCGATCGCCGCCTGCGCCATGACGATGCGTATACCCCGGATAACGTGTCGGGCAAGCGCCCGGATCGCGCCACGCTGGTCTATACCCAGCGCTGTAAAGAGGCATGGAAAGATGTGCCGGTGATCCTTGGCGGCATTGAAGCGAGTCTGCGCCGTACTGCGCATTATGATTACTGGTCCGATACCGTGCGTCGTTCCGTGCTGGTGGATTCCAAAGCCGACATGCTGATGTTCGGCAACGGCGAGCGTCCGCTGGTGGAAGTGTCGCACCGTCTGGCGATGGGCGAAACCATCGACCAGATCCGCGATGTGCGTAACACCGCGATTATGGTGAAAGAAGCGCTGCCTGGCTGGAGCGGCGTCGATTCTACCCGTCTGGATACGCCGGGGAAAATCGATCCGATCCCGCATCCGTATGGTGAAGATTTGCCGTGTGCCGACAACAAACCTGTTGCGCCGAAAAAGCAGGAAGCAAAAGCCGTCACCGTGCAGCCAGCGCGTCCGAAGCCGTGGGAAAAGACCTACGTTCTGCTGCCGTCCTTTGAAAAAGTGAAGGGCGACAAAGTGCTGTATGCGCACGCTTCGCGGATCCTGCACCATGAAACCAACCCTGGCTGTGCGCGTGCGCTGATGCAAAAGCATGGCGATCGCTACATCTGGATCAACCCGCCGGCGATCCCGCTATCAACCGAAGAGATGGACAGCGTCTTTGCCCTGCCATATAAGCGCGTGCCGCACCCGGCATATGGCAGCAGCCGTATTCCGGCCTATGAGATGATCCGCTTCTCTGTCAACATCATGCGCGGCTGCTTTGGCGGCTGCTCCTTCTGTTCGATCACCGAGCACGAAGGGCGCATTATTCAAAGCCGCTCTGAAGATTCGATCATTAATGAGATCGAAGCGATCCGCGATACCGTCCCAGGATTTACCGGCGTGATCTCCGATCTCGGTGGTCCGACGGCCAACATGTACATGCTGCGCTGCAAGTCACCGCGTGCGGAGCAGACCTGCCGTCGCCTGTCGTGCGTCTATCCGGATATCTGTCCGCATATGGATACCAACCATGAGCCGACGATCAACCTCTATCGCCGTGCGCGCGATCTGAAAGGCATCAAGAAGATCTTGATCGCCTCCGGTGTGCGTTACGACATCGCGGTCGAAGACCCGCGCTATATCAAAGAGCTGGCAAGCCACCACGTCGGGGGTTATCTGAAGATTGCGCCTGAGCATACCGAAGAAGGGCCGTTGTCGAAGATGATGAAGCCGGGCATGGGCAGCTATGACCGCTTTAAGGAACTGTTCGATCTCTACTCGAAGCAGGCAGGGAAAGAGCAGTATCTGATCCCGTATTTCATCTCCGCGCATCCGGGGACGCGTGACGAAGATATGGTGAATCTGGCGCTGTGGCTGAAGAAACATCGTTTCCGTCTCGATCAGGTACAAAACTTCTATCCATCGCCGCTGGCGAACTCGACCACCATGTATTACACCGGCAAAAACCCGCTGGGTAAGATTGGCTATAAGAGTGAAGAGGTGGTGGTGCCGAAGGGTGATAAGCAGCGTCGTCTGCATAAAGCACTGCTGCGTTACCACGATCCGGCGAACTGGCCGATGATCCGTCAGGCGCTGGAAGAGATGGGTAAAAAGCATCTGATTGGTGGACGCCGTGAGTGCCTTGTGCCGTCGCCAACGCTGGAAGAGATGCGCGAAGCGCGTCGTCAGAACCGGAATACCCGTCCGGCATTGACCAAACACACGCCGGTGGCGCATCAGCGTCAGACGCCTGCCGCCAACAAAAAGCGGGTAAAAGTCGCCGGACGATAAAGTGGTTGCCCGGTAACATCAAACTTACCGGGTCGATTACATCGGTTTGATAAATGTGGCTGCTGATGCAGCCATTTTTTCATCCTCAGCAGGCAGACGAGTATCAGAATCAGGAGTCGGAGATGAAAGCAGGGATGATGGCAGGGGTGATAACGATCGCCCTGTTGCAAAGCGGTTGCGTGGTGCATCACCAGATACAACCTGAAGTGGCGGGACGGCTTGTCGGCAGCACCGGCAAACCGGTACAAGACGCGCAACTCACCCTGGTGAGCAGTGGGAAGTCCGCTCAGACACACTCTGATAGCGATGGCCGTTTTACCTTTCCGGCGGCCTATAAATGGACTTTCTTTGTGCCAATCGGTCCAGTGGACTGGTATTTTCGCTCTGCACTGCACGTGAGTGCCAATGGCAAGGACTATGAAACCGATCTGGGCGGTGCGTTTGGTGGGCCGTACGCGCTTGAGGGCAGGAAGTTCAACGTGACGTGTACGTTGCCGGACAAAACCGGCGAGGTGTCATGCCTGTAGCGAACAACATGAAAGCCCGACGCTAAGCCGGGCTGAAAAGAAGGGAATCAACCGCCGAACTGATCCGGGTCGGGGCCCAGGCGTTTGCCCTGATCGAGTTTCGCAATCTCGCCCAGTTCGTCTTTGTCGAGACGGAAATCCCAGACGTCGAAGTTCTCGGCAATACGCGACGGCGTGACGGATTTCGGGATCACCACCAGACCGTTATCCAGATGCCAGCGGATGACTATCTGTGCCGGGGTTTTACCGTATTTATCCGCCAGGGCGCGAATAATTTTTTGATCGAAAACGCCTTCACCGCCCTGCGCCAGCGGGCTCCAGGATTCCGTCTGGATTTTATGCGTCGCATTCCACGCATGCAGCTGACGCTGTTGCATCAGCGGATGCAGTTCTATCTGATTAATCACCGGTGTGACGCCCGTTTCGTCAATCAGTCGCTGGAGATGGTTGACCTGGAAGTTACACACGCCGATGCTCTTAATCAGCCCCTCTTTTTGCAGCTCGATCATGCCTTGCCAGGCGGCAACATAGTGATCGATTGCCGGAACCGGCCAGTGCATCAGATACAGATCGAGATAATCGAGCTGGAGTTTTTCCAGACTCTCCATCAACGCTTCGCGGGGGCGTTTCTGATCGTCATTCCACAGCTTGGTGGTGATGAATAACTCATCGCGGGGGAGACCTGCGCTGGCTAACGCTTTGCCGACGCCGTCTTCATTTTTGTATGCGGCGGCGGTATCTATGGACCGATAGCCGACTTCCAGTGCTTTATGAATGGCGGAGACGACCTCGTCGTTACCGGCTTTCCATACGCCTAGCCCCAGTTGGGGCATTACGTTGCCATCCTGAAGCTTAATTACGGTTTGGTTTGCCATTTTTCCTCCTTCATGTGCTCATCACCGGAGGGACGCTCCGGTGATGTA
Source organism: Citrobacter amalonaticus Y19 (assembly GCF_000981805.1). NCBI lineage: Bacteria > Pseudomonadati > Pseudomonadota > Gammaproteobacteria > Enterobacterales > Enterobacteriaceae > Citrobacter > Citrobacter amalonaticus. Next base: position 5,392,032 of record NZ_CP011132.1, read on the forward strand.
GGGTGACTTAAGTCTGGACGAAATGCCCGAAAACGAAAGCCAGAGGTGAAAAAAGCTTAGCGGGCTGCCTCGTAAATACGACGGCTGACATCCAGGGTAATGTCTTTATGTTCACCCAATTGTGTCATGCCGTGTTCTTCCAGTTTCGCCAGCAGGGCCGGGATTGAACTGCCATCCAGACCGTAGCCTGACAGGCGAGTCGGGACGCCCAGCTGTTCGAAGAAATTACGGGTGGCAGCAATCGCTGCATCAATACGCTCATCGTCAGAACCGTCGGTGATGTTCCATACGCGTTCAGCATATTGCAGCAGTTTGCCACGTTTGGTATCGCGCTTTTCATTCCACAGCGCAGGCAGAACCACCGCCAGCGTCTGGGCGTGATCCAGACCGTGCATCGCCGTCAGTTCGTGGCCCAGCATATGGGTTGCCCAGTCCTGTGGCACGCCTGCGCCAATCAGGCCGTTCAGCGCCTGGGTCGCTGCCCACATCACGTTTGCGCGAACATCGTAGTTTTCCGGATCTTTCAGCGCTTTCGGGCCGTCTTCCACCAGGGTCAGCAGAATGCCTTCCGCGAAACGGTCCTGAATTTTGGCATCAACCGGATACGTGACGTACTGCTCAACGGTATGCACAAACGCATCAACCACGCCGTTGGCCACCTGACGCGGCGGCAGGGTGTAGGTGTAAACCGGATCCAGTACCGCAAAGACCGGCTGCACATGTGCGGAATGGAAGGCCTGCTTGTCGCCTGTGGTTTTACGCGAGATGACCGCGCCTTTGTTGGACTCAGAACCGGTTGCTGGCAGCGTCAGCACGGAACCCATCGGGATCGCGCTTTTGATGTCGCTACCGCTGGTCTGCAGGATGTGCCACGGGTCAACGCCATCCGCATAGTGAGCGGCAGCGGCGATGAATTTCGTGCCATCGAGGACAGAACCCCCGCCGACGGCCAGCAGGAAAGTAATGTTCTCTTCACGGGCAATTTTTACGGCGTTCATCAGTGTTTCATACGACGGGTTAGGTTCGATACCGCCAAATTCACGGACATCCAGACCTTTCAGCGCGTCCTGTACCTGCGCCAGAACGCCGGTCTTTTTCACGCTGCCGCCGCCATAAGTGATCAGCACGCGTGCGTCCTGAGGGATTTGTGCGCGCAGTTCAGCAATCGCACCTTTACCAAACAGAATGCGAGTCGGGGTATGCAGATTAAAGTTGTTCATTGCTCGTTCCCTTATGTGGGTAAAAAAAAGAGGGCAGGCGGGGCTGCCGGATGGAGAACATTGTGGTCGTGCGCGGCTATCCTCTCAATGCTCATTCCTGCCAATGTCTTGCCCATTTCTCCAGAGTGCTGGAGAAAAACGATAAACTTGCGCACAATCAAGGCGTCGTCATCCGTTGAGAAAAATTCCTGTCATGAACCGCGAAGAGATCTGTTTGCTGCTGACGGATAAAGTTAAGCAGTTGAAAAATAATGAACATAAGCTCGGTGAACTGTTACCGGACATCCGTCTGCTGTATGGTACTGAACCGGGTTTGCGTACACCTGTGATGTATGACCCCGGCATCATATTTCTCTTTTCAGGCCATAAAATCGGTTATATCAATGAGCGGGTTTTCCGTTACGACGCCAGTGAATACCTGCTGCTGACAGTACCTTTACCCTTCGAATGTGAAACCTATGCGACACCGGACGTGCCGCTCGCCGGGTTTCGCATCAATGTCGATATTCTGCAATTGCAGGAGCTGTTGATGGACATTGGCGAGGACGAGCACTTTCAGCCGTCGATGGCGGCAAGCGGGATCAACTCCGCGATGCTCTCTGAGGAGATCCTCTGCGCGGCAGAACGTCTGCTCGACGTCATGGAGCGACCGCTGGACGCGCGGATCCTCGGTAAACAGATTATCCGTGAGATCCTCTATCACGTTCTGACCGGGCCACGCGGCGGCGCGCTGCTGGCGCTGGTGAGCCGTCAGACCCACTTCAGCCTGATTAGCCGCGTGCTCAAGCGCATTGAAAATAAGTACACCGAAAACCTCAACGTCGAGCAACTGGCGGCCGAAGCGAACATGAGCGTCTCTGCGTTCCATCATAATTTTAAGTCAGTTACCAGCACATCGCCGTTGCAGTATCTGAAAACGTATCGATTACATAAGGCGCGGATGATGATGATTCATGACGGCATGAAGGCCAGCGCGGCGGCGATGCAGGTGGGCTATGAAAGTGCGTCGCAGTTCAGTCGTGAATTTAAGCGCTATTTCGGGGTAACACCGGGAGAGGATGCGGCGCGGATCCGCACCATGCAGGGGAGTTGACGGACGGCGCAGGCCGGATAAGCAGAGCGCTATCCGGCAATCAACCTATCAGGCGCTACAGTATTTCTTCTTGATAACGACCACAACCGTGCCGATCAAACCCGCCGCCAGCAGGAAAATGGGCAGGATCATCAGGAAGGTCATGACCTGATCTTCATGGCGCTTCACAAACGGGATCATGCTGAGGGCATAGCCAAAGCTGGTGACCACGCCGACCCACAGCAGGCCGCTCAGCCAGTTGAAGAACTGGAAGCGACGGTTAGAGAGTCCGGAAATACCCGCCATGGTGGGTAGCAGGGTGCGCACGAACGCCAGAAAACGTCCTGCCAGCAGTGCCAGCAGACCGTGGCGGTCAAACATGCAGGTCGCGCGCTGGTGGTATTTCACTGGAAGTTGCGCCAGCCAACCTTTTACCGTTCGCGTATTACCCAGCCAGCGTCCCTGAATATAACTTAGCCAACAACCGAGGCTGGCTGCTGTCGTCAGGATCAAGAGGGTAGGGACAAAACTCATGACACCCTGCGCGACTAATGCGCCCGCTAATAGCAGCAGACTATCGCCGGGTAAAAATGAGGCCGGTAGCAAGCCATTCTCTAAAAACAGCGTGGCAAACATCACAAAGTAGACGACGCTAACAACATGTGGGTCCGCCAGCGCGGCAAAATCATGTTGCCAGAGCGCAGCGATAATATCTTGAATGACAGCCATGGACTTTCCTGTGGAACAGCGTTTACGCCTTAATGACCCTATTGTACTCCTGAACAGGCCCGGATGACTTGATCCCGGGCGCAACAAATGCAGACAATTTCGCTCGGAGTGTCTGCATAGCTGTCCATTAGCGTCAATTTTACACGAGGCGAGCAAAACCGGCGGCTAAATCTGCAATCAGATCGTCAACATTTTCTAAACCAATGTGAAGACGGATCAGGGTGCCGCTGAAATCCACACCCCCTTCCGGGCGAATTTCCGCAATCTGTTCAGGCTGATTGGCCAGAATCAGCGACTCAAACCCGCCCCATGAATAGGCCATGCTGAAAAGGCTGAAGTGATCCAGATAAGCGGACAGCTCGTCATTATTCAGCTTTTTATTCAGCACAAATGAAAACAGCCCACTGCTCCCCGTAAAGTCACGTTTCCAGAATTCGTGTCCTTTACTGCCCGGTAACGCCGGATGATTTACTCGTGCGACCTGCGGATGGGCAGCCAGCCATTCGGCGATCTTCAGACTGCTTTCATGATGCTGACGCAGACGCACGCCCAGAGTGCGCAGCCCGCGACTGGTCATATAAGCCGTATCAGCATCGACCATTTGCCCCATCAGATAGGCATTCTCACGCAACTGATCCCAGCAGCGGGCGTTCGAAACGGCGGTGCCGACCATCGCATCGGAATGACCAATCAGGTATTTGGTCCCCGCCTGAATCGAGATATCAATACCGAAATCGAGAGCGTTAAACAGCACGCCCGCCGCCCAGGTGTTGTCGATCATAATGATGGCGTCCGGCACAACGCGTCTGACGGCGGCGACAATCGCCGGTACGTCATGGACTTCCATGGTCACGGAACCGGGTGACTCGAGGAAAACCACTTTGGTGTTGGGCTGAAGATGCTTAACAATGTCAGCGCCGACCAGCGGATCGAACCAGCCGGTGGTCACCCCCAGTTTGCCGAGGATTTTGGTACAGAAATCCTGGCTCGGCTCATAGGCCGTGTTAGTCATCAGCACGTGGTCGCCTTGTTCGACAAAGGCCAGAATGGTGTTGGCGACAGCCGCGGCGCCGCAGGGGAAGAGCGCGCAGCCGGCACCGCCTTCAAGCTCGCACATCGCTTCCTGCAACGAGAAATGGGTCAACGTGCCGCGGCGTCCGTAAAAAAGTTCACCGTTGGCGCGGTTGCGGGTGGCGTGCTTTTTGGCTTCGACGGTTTCAAAAACCAGTGAAGAAGCGCGCTGAATCACACTATTCACCGAACCCAGCGTGTATTTTTTACTGCGCCCCGCGCCGACCAGTCTGGTGTCCAGTTGCTTATCTGCCATGTCGTGTTTCCTTTTTTTATACGTCTGGATGTCTAAACTACCACGAATGACAAAATGCGCATCCTGGGGAACAGGATAAAGCACAATATTTTATTAAAATTCCCTCCCGTAACGTTTTACTGCGTAAGCGCAAGGAAAAGAAACCAAAGGTGCGGCACTATGTAAATAGTAATGAGAACGACTATCAATTCGACGTCGTTTTGATATTATTACGCTCAGAATTTGTGATTTGCGTCCTGGAGATACAGAGTGGGTAATAATTTGATGCAGACGGATCTTTCCGTCTGGGGTATGTATCAGCACGCCGACATTGTGGTTAAGTGCGTGATGATTGGTCTGATTCTGGCGTCAGTGGTCACCTGGGCTATCTTCTTCAGTAAGAGTGTTGAGTTCTTCTCCCAGAAGCGTCGGCTTAAGCGCGAACAGCAGCTGTTGGCGGAAGCCCGCTCTCTGGATCAGGCCAGCGATATTGCAGCAAACTTTGGTGCCAAAAGCTTAAGCACTCTATTGCTCAATGAAGCGCAGAACGAACTGGAACTGTCTCAGGGCAGTGAGGACAACGAAGGGATTAAAGAGCGTACCGGTTTTCGTCTGGAGCGTCGCGTTGCGGCGGCGGGACGTCATATGGGGCGCGGAAATGGCTACCTGGCGACCATCGGGGCGATTTCACCGTTTGTCGGTCTGTTCGGTACGGTCTGGGGCATCATGAACAGCTTCATCGGGATTGCGCAAACGCAGACCACTAACCTCGCCGTCGTCGCGCCGGGTATCGCCGAAGCACTGCTGGCGACGGCCATCGGTCTGGTTGCCGCTATCCCCGCCGTGGTTATCTATAACATTTTTGCCCGTCAGATTGGCGGTCTTAAAGCGATGCTGGGCGATGTAGCAGCACAGGTGCTGTTACTGCAAAGCCGCGACCTGGATCTGGATGCAAGCGCATCCGCCCATCCGGTACGTACCGCGCAGAAATTACGTGTAGGGTAATGTTTCATGGCAATGCGTCTTAATGAAAATCTGGACGATAACGGTGAAATGCACGAAATCAACGTGACGCCGTTTATCGACGTCATGCTGGTACTGCTGATCATCTTTATGGTGGCCGCGCCGTTGGCGACTGTGGATGTGAAGGTAAACCTGCCAGCGTCTTCCAGTACGCCGCAACCGCGCCCGGAAAAACCCGTTTATCTGTCGGTCAAAGCAGACAACAGCATGTTTATTGGTAACGAGCCGGTGACGGACGAGACCATGGTGGCTGAACTGACTGCGCTGACTGAAGGGAAGAAAGACACCACGATCTTCTTCCGCGCGGATAAAACCGTCGACTATGAAACCCTGATGAAGGTGATGGACACGTTGCATCAGGCGGGTTATCTGAAGATTGGCCTGGTCGGCGAAGAGGTCGCGAAAGCGAAATAATCGTTGTCGCCACGGGTGCGATGAGAAGAAAGGCCGGGTAAGGCGTTATCGCTACCCGGCTTTTTTATTGCCTGTCGCTGCGGGGCTGTGCCAGGCGTTCATTGAGCGCGACGGTGGTGATGTCAATCGTGCGGGTGTTCCCTTCGGCCAGTTTGCGCGTCAGGCGTAATGTGGCGGTCTCTCGAGCCAGCAAATGCTGCCAGGTGCTCTCCAGCCGCGCCATGATTTTGTCATGTAGTTCCGGGTTCTGTTTGATGATCGCGTTGAGCGCTGCGCCATAAATCTCTTCCTTCACCTGAAACGCGTAAATTTCCCGCCGGTTTTGCCATTTCAGACGAACCAGCGCCGCCGGGATGGAGGTCACTTCTTGCGCCACACTTTCGAGGACTGCATTTTTATTGGCGATGAGCGCGGCAAGATTCTGCTTTAAGATAAATTTATCGCTTTTATGATTATCCAACGCTAAATAGACATTATTATCTTCAACATCTTTAATCATTGTTCGTCATCCAGAGAATAGAAAAGGGGCGAGTCTTTCTCTCGGGTAATTAAATTAAGCCAAATTTCATTGCCGTTTTCATTTATATGGTCGGTCATTTCAGCAATTATTTTACTTAAGGTCTGGGCATCAATATCGCCTTCAGCCTGTAACGCATTAATAACTCGGGCGAAAGTCTCAATTCTTGCCACCCGCTCAAGACGTTCTTTAAAATGACGATCATGTTCTTCGAGCAGGATATTTTTAGATTGCCCGGTGGCGGTTGCGCTAATTAAGATATCGGCTTCATAATCGCTAAGGGTTGTTTTGCCCTTAGTTAAATTATCATCGTTTTCTGCTGTTCCTTCCGTCTGACCTGCGGGTGACAGATGAAAACGCGGTGGCACAAGATGCTCGGGAAGCATGTCATAATTTCCTTTAATATCAAAAATATAGTTATTTTTATTTGGCAGGTCGCGTTGACAATAACATGGGGTAATTTTAGAATCAAAAAAAATGGAGTCATTCTATGAACAGTATTTTTTATTCTGTCATTACCTTGCTATTGCTGACCGGCGGCGTGCTGTTATTAATGCGTGAGTTTAATAAACCGCGCAACGCTGAAGAACTGGCCTCTGCGACTCAATCAATACCTCTGACCAAAGAAGAGGGCGAGGATCATTTTTCTGCGTTGATGAATGCTATTACACCGGTATGGTACTGGCGCGTCAATCACGAATATATTGATTTCCTTCACGCAACGATAAAACGCATGACGATGGCGCAGTTGAATGACACCCCAGGGCTGTTTGATGCCCAACGGCGTTGCAGCGATCTCAATTCAGCGGTGTATAAATACTACGACACGATTAAAAAACGCTGTCTCAACGGTGAAAAAGTCCCCCATTCCGATCTCGACGTGCTGAACTTACGTCAGTGCTTCCGTGAGTTTAGCGTTGAGGCGTACCCGTCACTGGTGGCGCTGGTGTGGCCTGAGTATCAGCGTCCGTGGATCAATCCAGACGACGTTTGAGGGGAATGTTGAGTTCGTCTTGTCGGCGTTTGTAACGGTCTATCTAGACAGGTTAACCCGCCATAAGCACTGACTGAACAGGCCGGGTAGCCGCTGTCGCTACCCGGCACTGCACGTTACTTATCGGACGATGCCTGCCAGAGGTTCAGCTCACCGTCAGCGACATGCTTATCAATCTGCGCAAGCTCTTCAGCAGTGAACGACAGATTTTTCAGCGCCTGAGCGTTTTCTTCCAGTTGCTCCGGGCGGCTTGCGCCAATCAGCACGGAAGTGACGCGATCGTCTTTTAACAGCCAACTGAGCGCCATTTGCGCCATTGATTGACCGCGCTGCTGCGCCATCTCATTCAGCAGACGCAGACTGTTGAGGTTAGCTTCCGTCAGCATATTCTCTGTCAGACCGCGTGCTTTCTTCCCTTCGCGCTGCATCCGTGAGCCGTCCGGGATACCGTTCAAGTACTTCCCGGTGAGCAGCCCCTGTGCCAGTGGCGTAAAGGCGATACAGCCCACGCCATTGGCTTTTAACGTATCCAGCAAACCGCTTTTATCCACCCAGCGGTTCAGCAGATTGTAAGACGGCTGATGGATAAGCAACGGGATCTTCCACTCGCGCAAAAGCTCAGCCATTTTTTGCGTCCGTTCCGGCGAGTAAGACGAAATGCCGACATACAGCGCTTTACCGCTTTGCACGGCGTGAGCCAGCGCGGAGGCCGTCTCTTCCATCGGCGTGTTTTCATCTACACGGTGAGAATAGAAAATATCGACGTAATCCAGTCCCATACGTTTCAGGCTCTGATCGAGACTGGCGAGCAGATATTTACGCGAGCCACCGGAACCATAGGGGCCTGGCCACATGTCGTAACCGGCTTTGGTCGAGATGATCAGTTCATCGCGCAAGGCGGCAAACTCTTCGCGCAGCAGGCGACCGAAGTTTTCTTCCGCGCTACCCGGAGGCGGCCCGTAGTTGTTGGCTAAGTCAAAGTGGGTGATGCCTAGATCAAAGGCTTTTCGCAGCAGCGCGCGCTGTGAGTCGAGGGCTTGAACGTGACCGAAGCTGTGCCACAGACCGAGCGATAGCGCGGGCAGTCGGAGGCCGCTTTTACCGCAATAGCGGTACTGCATATTCTCATAGCGGTCAGGGGAGGCGTTCCAGGACATGATGTCTCCTTTCTTGTGATGAATTTTCGAAACAGCGTTTTCATTCTATGCTTATAAAATCACAAATTCCGGAGATATGCGATGACGCGTCTGACAGCCAAAGATTTTCCGCAAGAATTGCTCGATTATTACGACTACTACGCACACGGGAAAATCTCGAAACGGGAGTTCCTCAATCTCGCGGCAAAGTACGCCGTTGGCGGGGTGACGGCGCTGGCGCTGTTCAACATGCTCAAGCCCAACTACGCGCTGGCGGAACAGGTAAAATTTACCGATCCCGATATTTTGCCTGAATATATTCACTATCCGTCGCCAAATGGTCATGGCAACGTGCGCGGTTATCTGGTGAAACCGGCCAACGTGACGGGCAATGTGCCTGCCGTGGTGGTGGTGCATGAGAACCGGGGGCTGAATCCCTATATTGAAGATGTCGCAAGGCGGGTCGCGAAAGCGGGCTACATTGCGCTGGCACCCGACGGTTTAAGCTCGGTGGGCGGCTATCCTGGAAACGATGAAGAAGGGAAAGTCTTACAGCAGAAAGTGGATCCGACGAAACTGATGAATGACTTTTTTGCCGCCGTCGAGTTTATGAAACAGCACCCTGAGGCCAGCGGGAAAGTGGGGATCACCGGATTTTGCTACGGTGGCGGAGTCTCGAATGCGGCGGCTGTAGCCTATCCTGAACTCGAGTGCGCGGTGCCGTTTTATGGCCGCCAGCCTGCCGCGGCAGATGTGCCGAAGATAAAAGCGCCGATACTGCTGCATTACGCGGAGCTGGATAAAAATATCAATGAAGGCTGGCCAGCGTATGAAGCTGCGTTGAAGGAGAATAAAAAAGTTTATGAAGCTTATATTTATCCCGGCGTGAATCATGGCTTTCATAATGACTCTACGCCGCGATATGACCAGGCCGCTGCTGAGCTGGCCTGGCAAAGAACGCTGGCATGGTTTGACAAATATTTGTCATAAATAACACGATAATCGTTAGTCAGGTAATATTCCCGATATTTTTCATTGTTAATTATAGGAATATAAGAAACGGGGATATTGTTTATGAAAGTAAAAAAACAAAAGTCAGTATATATTCTTCATTCTTTGCCGATAACGAGATTAAGACTCGCCTCTGGGCGACTTCTCCCTAACGGCAAGGAACATATATGTACATACTGCGTAATTTCACCATCCGGGTCGTCATGCTCGCGATCCTTGGTATTTTCTGTTTAATGTGGATGGGTGTGGGTTTGTACAGCACCTGGTCTCTTTCTCGTGTCGCTGATGGTAACGAAGTCGATCGCCATCTTGTTCGTCAAATGACGGTGCTCAGCCAGGGCAACGATCAGTATTTCCGCTTTGTTACCCGACTCAGCCGTGCGATGGAGTTGAAAGCCAGCGGCGGCACGCCGGATTTTGCTCCCGTACAGCAGGCGCTGGATAACATGAGCAAAAATCTGCAAGAGATGAAAACCCTTTCGCCAGGCCCGATGGATCCCGAGGTCTCCGCCGCAGTGCTGGCAAGCTGGCAGGATCTCCTCGACAAAGGCGTCACGCCGCAAATGCAACTGGCGCAGCAGGGGACTCAGAGCGCCTGGAGCGAGCAGGCAAACAACGTGACGCCGGTATTGAGCCGGGCGTTTGGTGCCAGTGCGGAACGCTTTAATAAAGCCGCGGGGGTGATGCTTGATCAAACCCGCGTGATGGTGGATAGCAAAACGTCGATCATCCGTACTCTGATCATCGGCGCAGTGATCCTGGGCATTGCGATCCTCTTCTTTACCGATCGCTATCTGGTGACCATGCTGGTGAAGCCGCTGGCGCGGATCCGTCAACAGTTTCGCCAGATTGCCCAGGGCGACCTCAGTCAGCCGATTGACGACATTGGCCGCAACTGCGTCGGTCAACTGGTGCCTTTATTACGCGCGATGCAGGACAGCCTGCGCGATGCGGTAAACACGATCCGTTCCGGCAGCGACAATATCTGGCGCGGGGCCACTGAAATCTCCAGCGGCAACAACGATCTTTCATCGCGAACGGAAGAGCAGGCTGCTGCGCTGGAAGAGACGGCCGCGAGCATGGAACAGCTTACCGCCACGGTGAAGCTGAATGCGGATAACGCGCGTCAGGCTAGCCTTCTGGCTGAGTCTGCATCACGCACGGCAGGAAAAGGGGGATCGCTGGTGTCGGAAGTGGTCGAGACAATGGACGGAATTTCCGCCAGCTCGAAGCAGATTGCTGAAATTACGACCGTCATCAATAGCATTGCCTTCCAGACCAACATTCTTGCATTAAACGCGGCGGTCGAAGCCGCGCGTGCGGGTGAGCAAGGGCGTGGGTTTGCCGTTGTCGCTGGCGAGGTGCGTAATCTGGCGAGTCGCAGCGCGAACGCGGCAAAAGAGATTGACACGTTGATTGCCGAATCCGCTCGCCGCGTCGACCACGGCGCGGCACTGGTGAAGGATACCGGTTCAACGATGGAGGCGATCCTGAGCGGCGTGACGGAGGTCAATACCATCATGAAACAAATCGCCTCGGCGTCGGAAGAACAGAGCAAAGGGATTTCTCAGGTTGGTGTTGCGATTACCCAGATGGATGGCGTCACGCAGCAAAACGCCGCGCTGGTGGAGCAGATCTCCGCCGCCGCTGCAGCGCTGGAAAGACAAACGGAAGATTTACAACGTTCTGTGCAGCAGTTCCGGTTATCGCAAAATGACACGCCCAATCTACCGGCCAAAAGTGCAGCCCCCGCCGGTCAGCGACGTCCGGCACCCGCTGCGCCAGGCGATGAGTGGGTGGCCTTCTAAGGAACAGTAAAAAAGTCGCTGAACCCTCTGGCCTTTGCTTAAAAGATCGCTATATAATTTATTATATAGCGATTAAGGAGGGGTCATGAATAATCATTTTGGCAAGGGCCTGATGGCCGGATTAAGCGCCACACAGGCTGACAGCGCCCGCAATGTGGCGGGTTTTTGTTCGGATTATAAACGCGGCTTCGTATTAGGATTCTCGCATCGCATGTTTGAAAAAACCGGCGACAGGCAACTCAGTGCCTGGGAAGCGGGGATCCTGACGCGCCGTTACGGCCTGGATAAAGAGATGGTGATGGACTTCTTTCGGGAAAATCAATCCAGCACCACAATTCGCTTTTTCATGGCTGGCTATCGACTCGAAGGTTGATCCAAAGGGGGTATTATCTTGCTTTAATTAATTACACTAGCCGCCACTCCCTTCGTTTTATTATTCCCGCGCAGTATTATAGGCTACATAACCATAACAAAAGTGTGGTAAATGGCGCAGCGATCGCAGTTACGGATTTGTGATTGTTGCAAAATAAGAGCCAGGTCTTCGTAACGGAATAACTATAAAATGACTGGAGATAACACTCTCATTAATTCCCATGGCGTAAACCGCCGTGACTTCATGAAGCTTTGTGCAGCACTCGCCGCCACGATGGGGCTCAGTAGCAAAGCCGCCGCCGAAATGGCTGAATCGGTATCCCGTCCGCAGCGCCCACCGGTTGTCTGGATTGGTGCTCAGGAGTGTACGGGGTGTACCGAATCCCTCCTTCGCGCGACCCACCCCACGGTAGAAAACCTCGTTCTGGAGACCATCTCTCTGGAATATCATGAGGTGCTTTCCGCCGCCTTCGGCCACCAGGTTGAAGAGAACAAACACAATGCGCTTGAGAAGTACAAAGGGCAGTATGTGTTGGTCGTTGATGGTTCTATCCCACTAAAAGATAACGGTATTTACTGTATGGTTGCCGGTGAGCCGATTGTGGATCATATCCGCAAAGCGGCAGAAGGCGCGGCAGCGATTATCGCTATCGGTTCCTGTGCTGCGTGGGGCGGTGTCGCCGCTGCCGGCGTGAACCCGACCGGTGCCGTTGGCCTGCAGGAAGTTCTGCCAGGTAAAACCATTATCAACATTCCTGGCTGCCCGCCGAACCCGCATAACTTCCTGGCGACAGTCGCCCATATCATCACCTGGGGTAAGCCGCCGAAGCTGGATGCGAAAAACCGTCCAACCTTCGCCTATGGCCGTCTGATTCACGAACACTGCGAACGACGCCCGCACTTCGATGCCGGTCGCTTTGCGAAAGAGTTCGGCGATGAAGGTCACCGTGAAGGCTGGTGCCTTTACCACCTCGGCTGTAAAGGACCAGAAACCTGGGGCAACTGCTCCACGCTGCAATTCTGCGACGTTGGCGGCGTATGGCCAGTGGCGATTGGTCACCCTTGTTATGGCTGTAACGAAGAAGGCGTTGGTTTCCATAAGGGCATTCACCAGCTTGCCCATGTGGAAAATCAGACCCCACGCTCCGAAAAACCTGATGTGAACGTGAAAGAGGGCGGCAACATCTCTGCTGGCGCTATCGGGTTGCTTGGCGGTGTTGTCGGTCTGGTGGCTGGCGTCAGCGTGATGGCAGTACGTGAACTGGGGCGTCAGCAAAAGAAAGATAACGCTGACTCACGGGGAGAATAACCGTGAACAGACGTAACTTTATCAAAGCAGCCTCCGGCGGGGCGTTGCTGTTAGGCGCTGCGCCGTCTATCAGCCACGCGGCTGCAGAAAATCGCCCGCCCATTCCCGGTTCTCTGGGCATGTTGTATGACTCGACGCTGTGCGTGGGCTGTCAGGCCTGTGTGACAAAGTGTCAGGATATCAACTTCCCGATGCGTAACCCGGAAGGGGAGCAGACCTGGTCGAACAACGACAAACTGTCGCCGTATACCAACAACATCATTCAGGTGTGGCGTAGCGGCACAGGCGTGAATAAAGATCAGGAAGAGAATGGCTATGCATACATCAAAAAACAGTGTATGCACTGCGTCGATCCCAACTGCGTCTCTGTCTGTCCGGTTTCCGCACTGAAAAAAGATCCGAAAACCGGCATCGTTCATTACAACAAAGACGTCTGTACTGGCTGCCGTTACTGCATGGTTGCCTGTCCGTACAACGTGCCGAAGTACGACTACAACAACCCGTTTGGTGCGCTTCACAAATGTGAACTGTGTAACCAGAAAGGCGTTGAGCGTCTTGATAAGGGCGGCTTGCCGGGTTGTGTTGAGGTCTGTCCTGCCGGTGCGGTCATTTTTGGTACCCGCGAAGAGTTGATGGCCGAGGCGCAAAAACGTCTGGCGCTGAAGCCTGGCAGCGAATACCACTATCCGCGTCAAACCGTGAAAACGGGCGATACCTACGTGCATACCGTGCCGAAGTACTATCCGCATCTTTACGGTGAGAAAGAGGGCGGCGGAACTCAGGTGCTGGTACTGACCGGGGTGCCTTATGAGAATCTGGATCTGCCAAAGCTGGATGAGATTTCAACCGGCGCGCGTTCCGAACATGTTCAACACACCCTGTATAAAGGCATGATGCTACCACTGGCCGTGCTGGCGGGCTTGACCGTGCTGGTTCGTCGTAATACCAAAAACGACCATCACGACGGAGGAGACGATCATGAGTCATGATCCTAAACCGCTGGGCGGCAAAATTATCAGCAAACCGGTCATCATCTTCGGGCCGTTAATCATCCTCTGCATGCTCCTTATCGTGAAGCGTCTGGTATTTGGATTGGGGTCTGTCTCCGATCTGAACGGCGGTTTCCCGTGGGGCGTCTGGATTGCCTTTGACCTGTTAATCGGCACCGGCTTTGCCTGTGGCGGTTGGGCGCTCGCGTGGGCGGTGTATGTCTTCAACCGGGGACAATACCATCCGCTGGTACGTCCGGCGCTGCTGGCGAGTCTGTTTGGTTATTCCCTGGGTGGCTTGTCTATCACCATTGACGTGGGTCGTTACTGGAACCTGCCGTACTTCTACATTCCGGGTCACTTCAACGTGAACTCGGTTCTGTTCGAGACGGCGGTCTGTATGACTATCTACATTGGGGTGATGGCGCTGGAGTTTGCCCCTGCGCTGTTTGAACGTATGGGCTGGAAGGTGTCGTTGAAGCGCCTGAACAAGCTGATGTTCTTCATCATTGCCCTCGGTGCGCTGCTGCCCACCATGCACCAGTCCTCAATGGGGTCGCTGATGATCTCGGCGGGCTACAAGGTGCATCCGCTGTGGCAAAGCTATGAAATGTTGCCGCTGTTCTCGGTGTTGACGGCCTTTATTATGGGCTTCTCAATCGTCATCTTTGAAGGCTCGTTGGTGCAGGTCGGTCTGAAAGGAAAAGGTCCGGATGAGAAAAGCCTGTTTATCAAGTTGACGAACACCATCAGCGTGATGCTGGCGATCTTTGTCGTGCTGCGCTTTGGTGAGCTGATTTACCGGGACAAGCTGTCGTATGCCTTTGCAGGTGATTTCTACTCAGCAATGTTCTGGCTTGAAGTCGTGCTGATGGTCTTCCCGATAGTGGTGCTGCGCGTGGCGAAACTGCGCAATGACTCTCGTATGCTGTACCTGTCTGCGCTCAGCGCGCTGCTGGGTTGTGCGGCATGGCGTCTGTCCTATTCGCTGGTGGCATTCAATCCAGGCGGTGGCTACCACTACTTCCCGACCTGGGAAGAACTGTTGATTTCTATTGGTTTTGTGGCTATTGAGATTTGCGCTTATATCGTACTCATTCGTCTACTGCCGATACTTCCTCCTTTAAAACAAAACGATCACAATCGTCATGAGGCGAGCAAAGCATGAGCCAGAGAATTACTATTGATCCTGTAACCCGTATTGAGGGGCACTTACGTATCGATTGCGAAATCGAAAACGGCGTTGTTTCAAAAGCGTGGGCTTCCGGCACCATGTGGCGCGGTATGGAAGAGATCGTGAAAAATCGCGATCCGCGTGATGCGTGGATGATTGTGCAGCGTATTTGCGGCGTTTGTACGACAACGCACGCGATCGCCTCGGTACGTGCGGCAGAAAGCGCGCTGAACATCGACGTTCCGGTCAACGCCCAGTATATCCGTAACATCATTCTGTCGGCGCATACCACCCATGACCATATTGTGCACTTCTATCAGCTCTCGGCGCTGGACTGGGTGGACATCACCTCAGCGCTGAAGGCCGATCCGGCAAAAGCGTCAGCGATGCTGAACGGCGTGTCGACCTGGCATCTGAACAGTGCGGAAGAGTTCACGAAGGTCCAGAATAAGATCAAGGACCTGGTTGCCAGCGGCCAGTTGGGGATTTTCGCCAACGGTTACTGGGGACACCCGGCGATGAAACTGCCGCCGGAAGTGAACCTGATCGCCGTTGCTCACTACCTGCAGGCGCTGGAATGTCAGCGTGATGCCAACCGCGTGGTGGCGTTGCTGGGCGGTAAAACGCCGCACATCCAGAACCTGGCCGTGGGCGGCGTTGCCAACCCGATCAACCTCGACGGCCTGGGCGTACTGAACCTGGAACGCCTGATGTACATCAAGTCCTTCATCGATAAACTGAGCGACTTCGTTGAACAGGTCTACAAGGTGGACACGGCGGTGATTGCCGCGTTCTATCCGGACTGGCTGGAGCATGGCAAAGGGGCGGTCAACTATCTGGCTGCGCCGGAATTCCCGACCGACGGTAAGAACGGCAGCTTCCTGTTCCCGGGCGGCTATATCGAAAATGCGGATCTGTCGAGCTATCGCCCGATCTCCTCTCACTCCGACGAATACCTGATCAAAGGGATTCAGGAGAGCGCCAAACACGCGTGGTATAAAGACGAAGCGCCGCAGGCACCGTGGGAAGGGACGACCATTCCGGAATATAACGGCTGGTCAGATGACGGCAAATATTCCTGGGTGAAATCCCCGACATTCTACGGTAAAACCGTCGAAGTAGGCCCGCTGGCGAATATGCTGGTGAAACTGGCCTCCGGCCGTGAGTCCACGAAGGCGAAGCTGAATGAAATCATTGCGATTTATCAGGCGCTGACCGGTAAAACACTGGAAGTGGCGCAGTTGCACTCCACGCTGGGTCGTATTATTGGTCGTACCGTTCACTGCTGTGAACTGCAGGGTATCCTGCAGAACCAGTACAATGCGCTGATCGCCAATATCGGTAAAGGTGACCACACCACGTTTGTGAAACCGAATATTCCGGCGACGGGCGAATTTAAAGGCGTCGGTTTCCTTGAAGCGCCGCGCGGAATGCTCTCTCACTGGATGGTGATTAAAGACGGCATCATCAGCAACTACCAGGCGGTGGTACCGTCAACCTGGAACTCCGGTCCGCGTAACTTCAACGATGACGTGGGTCCGTACGAACAGTCGCTGGTAGGTACGCCGATTGCCGATCCGGAAAAACCGCTGGAAGTGGTACGTACTATTCACTCTTTCGATCCTTGCATGGCGTGTGCAGTGCACGTTGTTGACGCTGACGGGAACGAAGTTGTCTCTGTGAAGGTTCTGTAATGCGGATTTTAGTATTAGGGGTCGGCAATATTTTGCTGACCGATGAAGCCATCGGCGTTCGTATCGTTGAAGCCTTAGCGCAGCGATACGAATTACCGGATTTCGTCGAAATCCTCGATGGCGGTACGGCGGGAATGGAGTTGCTCGGCGACATGGCGAACCGCGATCATCTGATCATCGCGGATGCCATTGTCTCGAGAAAAAACGCCCCGGGTACGTTGATGATCCTGCGGGATGATGAAGTACCGGCGCTGTTTACCAACAAGATCTCCCCGCATCAACTGGGCCTGGCCGACGTTCTGTCGGCCCTTCGCTTCACCGACGAATTTCCGAAAAAACTGACGCTAATTGGCGTCATTCCGGAATCGCTGGAGCCGAACATTGGCTTAACGCCAACGGTTGAAGCTATGATTGAACCTGCGCTTGCGCAGGTTCTGGCTGCGCTGCGTGAGTCGGGCGTTGAAGCGATCCCACGGGAGGCGGCTCATGTCTGAGGAGATTTCCGGGTTCCAGACTGCCCCGAAGGCGCAGGTTCAGGCCGCGTTTGAAGCGATTGCGCAGCGTTCAATGCACGATCTGTCTTTCCTGCATCCTGATATGCCGGTGTATGTCTCTGACTTTACCCTGTTTGAAGGACAGTGGACGGGATGTGTGATTACGCCGTGGATGCTGAGCGCGCTGATTTTCCCCGGGCCAGATCAGCTCTGGCCGGTACGCAAAGTCAGTGAAAAGCTTGGGCTGCGTCTACCGTATGGCACGATGACGTTCACCGTGGGGGAGCTGGATGGCGTATCGCAATACCTTTCCTGTTCTCTGATGTCGCCGCTTAATCGCAGCCTGTCGGCGCAAGAGGGTGTGCGTCTGGCTGATGACTGCGCGCGGATGCTGCTATCGCTGCCGGTCAGCGATCCGGATGCGCCGCAGACAAGCCGTCGCGCGTTGCTGTTCGGGCGTCGGGGCTTACAGAATGCATGAGCTGTCTCTTTGTCAGAGTGCGGTTGAAATCATTCAACAGCAGGCTGAACAGCATGGCGTAAAGCGCGTCACCGGCGTGTGGCTGGAGATTGGCGCGCTGTCCTGTGTCGAAGAGAGCGCGGTACGTTTTAGTTTTGACATTGTCTGCCAGGGGACGGTGGCGCAAGGCTGTGAATTGCACATTGACTACAAACCAGCGCAGGCATGGTGCTGGGATTGCAGCCAGGCAGTTGAAATCACTCAGCACGATGCACAATGTCCGCGTTGTCATGGCGACCGTCTGCGTGTTGATACCGGTGATTCGCTGAAAGTGAAAAGTATTGAAGTTGAATAACCCATGATGTGACATGGGGCGGAGTCAGATATGTGTATAGGCGTTCCGGGCCAGGTTCTGGCCGTCGGTGAAGATATTCACCAGCTTGCGCAGGTGGAAGTGTGCGGCATCAAACGTGATGTGAATATAGCGCTAATCTGTGAAGGCAGTCCTGCTGAACTGGTCGGGCAGTGGGTGTTAGTGCATGTGGGCTTTGCGATGAGCATTATTGATGAAGAAGAAGCCAAAGCCACGCTGGATGCGCTACGCCGTATGGAGTACGACGTGACCAGCGCCTGATAACTCCAGATGACAATCTGTTAAGTGTTCTCACATCGCTGTATACTTAATTATACATCGAATGCGAGGATACGCTCATGGTTAAATTCTTACGCCAGCTCCCCCTGCTGGCGTTACTTTTTTCTCTCCCCTTCATGGCGCAAGCCGACCGTACCTTTACCGATCAAATTGGCCGTCAGGTCACCGTGCCGGATAAGGTGGATCGCGTTGTGGTGCTCCAGCATCAGACGCTCAACCTGCTGGTACAGATGAATGCGACCGACAAAATTGTCGGCGTGATGGCGAACTGGAAGCAGCAACTGGGTGATGGCTATGCGCGACTGGCACCGGAACTGGCCCAGAAAACCGCGCTGGGCGATTTAACCCACGTGGATCCGGAACAGCTGGTGGCGCTGCACCCGCAGGTGGTGTTTGTCACGAACTACGCGCCGCAGGAGATGATCGACAAGATCAGCAGTCTCGGCATTCCGGTGGTGGCAGTCTCTCTGCGCCATGACGCGGCAGGGGAACAGGCCAAACTGAATCCGACCATGGCGGATGAGGAACAGGCTTACGACCAGGGCTTGCGGGAAGGGATCACGCTTATCGGCGATATTGTTAATAAACCGCAAGAGGCGAAAGCGCTGATCGACGCCACCGATAAGGGACGCAAGCTGGTGAGCGATCGTCTACAGGCGATCCCTGAAGATCAACGCGTTCGCGCTTATATGGCCAACCCGGATCTGACGACCTACGGTTCAGGAAAATATACCGGCCTGATGATGGCACACGCCGGGGCGCTGAACGTTGCGGCCTCAACCGTTAAGGGCTTCAAGCCGGTGGCGATGGAACAGGTGATTGCCTGGGATCCGCAGGTCATTTTTGTGCAGGATCGCTATCCAAAAGTGGTTGATGAGATCCTGCAAAGCCCGCAGTGGCAGGTAATTGATGCGGTGAAAAATCATCGTGTCTATCTGATGCCTGACTACGCGAAAGCCTGGGGTTATCCGATGCCGGAAGCGATGGGGATTGGCGAACTGTGGATGGCGAAAAAGCTCTATCCACAGAAGTTTACGGACATTGATATGCGTCGCGTGGCGAATGACTGGTATCAGCGTTTTTATCGCACCGACTATCAGGGCGTTGACTGATGCACATCCTCGCTGCGGGGAGTCTGCGTGCGGTATGGCAGTCGCTGATGGCCTGTTATCAGGACAAAGATGTGCTCTGCGATTTTGGTCCGGCGGGATTGCTGCGTGAGCGGATTGAAGCTGGCGAACCCTGTGATTTTTTTGCCTCGGCGAATATGGCGCATCCGCAAGCGCTGCTGGACGCCGGTCGAGCACAATCAGTGGCTCCCTTCGCGACCAATCGCCTGTGTCTTACCGTGCGGGCGGATGCAGTGCGAGAAGACGATGACTGGTTATCGCTGCTAACGCGTCCGGACCTGCGGATTGGCACGTCGACGGCGGGGTGCGATCCGTCCGGGGATTACACTCAGCAGCTCTTTTCACGGATGGGCGATGCCGGAACGCGCGCCCGGGGACGGGCGGTGGCGTTGGTCGGCGGCAGAGATACGCTCCCCCTTCCGGCGGGAAGTCTGGCTGCCGAGTGGTTAATCAGCAATGATTACACCGATGTCTTCATTGGATATGCCAGTTATGCGCCCAGGCTCAGACTGATTGAGACGCTGACGGTGGTGGAAATACCGGAGCCTTATAATCCGGTCGCGGAGTATGGATTTGCTTGTCTGAGTGACAAGGGAAAGCCGTTCGCCGATTTTTTGTTATCACCTGAGGCGAGATTAATTCTTTGTCAGCAGGGATTCGCCTGACTGTCAGAGGGTGGCATTAGCGTATGGTCAGGCCTACGGTTGGAGCAGGGTAGGCCTGATAAGCGTAGCGCCATCGGGCAAGCATCCAGCCGGATGGCGACGTAAACGTCTTATCCGGCCTACGGTTGGAGTAGGGTAGGTCGGATAAGCGTAGCGCCATCAGGCAAGCATCCAGCCGGATGGCGACGTAAACGTCTTATCCGGCCTACGGTTGGAATAGGGTAGGCCTGATAAGCGTAGCGCCATCAGGCAAGCATCCAGCCGGATGGCGACGTAAACGTCTTATCCGGCCTACGGTTGGAACAGGGTAGGCCTGATAAGCGTAGCGCCATCGGGCAAGCATCCAGCCGGATGGCGACGTAAACGTCTTATCCGGCCTACAGTTGGAGTAGGGTAGGCCTGATAAGCGTAGCATCATCGGGCAGCATTATGCCGGATGGCGTTTATCTTCGGTCTGGGTTTCAAAATCGCGGGCTTCATGACGCTCATGAAGCTGCTCATTCAGCGGCCCGTTGGTCCGATTCACAATCCGCCCGCGTTTAACGGCCGGACGTTCAGCGATCTCTTTCGCCCAGCGCTGCACATTTTTGTAGCTGTCCGCGTCAAGGAATTCTGCCGCATCGTACACATTGCCCAGCACGACGTTGCCAAACCACGGCCAGATGGCCATATCGGCAATGGTGTACTCATCACCCGCCACGAACGCGTTATTCGCCAGTTGCTTATCCAGCACGTCCAGCAGGCGTTTGGCTTCCATCGTAAAGCGGTTGATCGCGTACTCAATCTTCACCGGCGCATAGTGATAGAAGTGGCCGAAACCGCCGCCGAGGAAGGGGGCAGCGCCCTGGAGCCAGAACAGCCAGTTCAGGGTTTCTGTCCGTTTTGCGCGATCCTGCGGCAGGAAATAGCCAAACTTTTCCGCCAGATACAACAGGATCGATCCCGACTCAAACACGCGCACCGGTGGATTCTGCGAATGATCGCGCAATGCCGGGATCTTCGAGTTAGGGTTAACCTCCACAAAGCCGCTGGAGAACTGATCGCCGTCGCCAATGCGGATCAGCCAGGCATCATACTCTGCGCCACTCACTCCCTGCGCCAGCAGTTCTTCCAGCATGATGGTGACTTTCTGACCGTTCGGTGTGCCCAGTGAATAGAGCTGAAGCGGGTGCTTACCGACGGGCAGCGTTTTGTCGTGAGTTGGACCGGAGACTGGACGGTTGATATTGGCGAACGCACCGCCGTTGGATTTTTCCCACGTCCAGACTTTCGCGGGCTGATAAGTGTTATCTGACATGTTGACCTGCCTTCTGAGTGGTTGTGTTGAAGCAGTGTAGCAGGTCGCCACTCTTACCTTTAACAGATTGGCACATTTACGCCTGGCTATTTTTTGTTGTTGCGCACGCTCCCGCTGCGTTGAGGTGTATGATGGTCGGCGGTGTAGAGCAGGCAAGCAGAAGCTGCTCAGCGGTATAGTTTTGAGGTAAGGTGCATGAGCAAAGGAACGACCAGTCAGGATGCCCCGTTCGGGACATTATTGGGCTATGCCCCCGGTGGTGTAGCAATCTACTCTTCAGATTACAGCTCCCTCGACCCACGGGACTATGATGATGATGCCGCATTCCGCAGCTATATCGACAATGAATATATGGGCCACAAATGGCAGTGCGTTGAATTCGCGCGCCGTTTCCTCTTCCTGAATTATGGTGCAGTGTTCACCGATGTCGGCATGGCGTGGGAGATCTTCTCGCTGCGTTTCCTGCGCGAAGTGGTAAACGACAATATTCTGCCGTTGCAGGCGTTTCCTAACGGATCGCCCCGTGCGCCGGTCGCCGGGGCATTGCTTATCTGGCAGAAAGGCGGTGAATTTAAAGACACCGGACACGTCGCGATTATTACTCAACTGCTGGACAACAAAATCCGCATTGCCGAGCAGAACGTCATTCACACCCCGCTTCCTCCTGGACAGCAGTGGACACGTGAGCTGGAGGTGGTGGTGGAAAATGGCCGCTATACCCTGAAAGACACCTTTGACGACACCACCATTCTGGGCTGGATGATCCAGACCGACGATAGCAGGCACAGCCTGCCGCAGCCGGAGATCGCCAATGATTCGCTGACGATTGGTGCGGCAAGACTGGCAGAAAAGGGTCAGTTTGACGGCAAGTGGCTTAACGAACAGGATCCGCTGCAAAAAGCCTATGTGACAGCGAACGGTCACGTGATCAATCAGGATCCGTACCAGTATTTCACGATTACAGAGAGTGCCGAGCAGGAGTTGATCAAAGCGACCAACGAACTGCATCTGATGTATCTGCACGCCACTGACAAGGTGCTGAAAGATGACAACCTGCTGGCGCTGTTCGACATTCCCAAAATCCTCTGGCCGCGTTTGCGTCTCTCCTGGCAGCGTCGCCGCCACCATATGATCACCGGTCGTATGGATTTCTGCATGGATGAGCGTGGGCTGAAGGTGTACGAATACAACGCCGATTCCGCGTCGTGTCATACTGAGGCGGGGCTAATCCTCGAGCGCTGGGCGGAGCAGGGCTACAAAGGGCCGGGGCACAACCCGGCAGAAGGGCTGATTAACGAGCTGGCAGGAGCCTGGAAACACAGCCACGCGCGTCCTTTTGTACACATCATGCAGGATAAGGATATTGAGGAAAACTACCATGCCCAGTTTATGCAGCAGGCGCTGCATCAGGCCGGGTTTGAAAGTAAGATCCTGCGTGGGCTGGATGAACTGCGCTGGGACGATGCCGGTCAACTGATTGACGGTGACGGACGCCTGGTGAACTGCGTCTGGAAAACCTGGGCATGGGAAACGGCCATTGAGCAGGTGCGTGAAGTCAGCGAAACCGAGTATGCCGCTGTGCCGATTCGTACCGGGCATACCGATCAGGACGTACGGTTGATTGATGTGCTGCTGCGCCCGGAAGTGCTGGTCTTTGAGCCGCTGTGGACGGTGATCCCGGGTAACAAAGCGATTCTGCCGATCCTCTGGCAACTCTTCCCGCACCATCGCTACCTGCTGGATACCGATTTCATCGTCAACGATGAACTGGCGCAAACCGGGTATGCGGTAAAACCGATTGCCGGTCGCTGTGGTAGCAATATCGACCTGGTCAGCCATCAGGAAGAGTTGCTGGATAAAACCAGCGGTAAATTTGCTGAACAGAAAAACATATATCAGCAGCTATGGTGTCTGCCAAACGTTGCCGGTAAGTATATTCAGGTGTGCACCTTTACCGTCGGCGGAAACTACGGCGGCACCTGTTTGCGCGGCGATGAATCACTGGTGATCAAAAAAGAGAGCGATATTGAACCGCTGATTGTATTAAAGGGGTGATCCCCTCGGTCATTACGCGTAAGGAACGGAAGACCGCAATGCGTAGCGTTGCGGTTTCTTTTTACAGTGGCGTCTGACAGGACTCAGTGATGGCAGATTGATTCACGGAACATTTTACCTGATATAAGCTACGCTATTTTCCGTAGAATATTTATCGGCACCCATCCAATCTCATTATCTGCAAGCCGTCGGCACATAGCCAGCCATTCAACGATTTTATCGCCTGAAACTCATCACCGGCGTTCACATCAAGCTCTTTCGCAGAGGGTTAATTCTGTCTTGATTATGCTCAATCCTGTTTTTATTTCCTCACAGGAAAGATGCGCATAACCCAAAATAACTTTACTGTGATGTTTCCCTTTTAACAGAGCGTGTTTCTCTACAGGCACAACATAGACACCTGATTCCTGCAATCGCTGGATAATGTCTGGCGTAAAAACAATGCCATTAAATTCAGCAACAACATGCATGCCAGCCCGATCGCCGTGTATTTTAATATTGTCTCCAAAATATTGATGTAAGAGAGAGAGTAAATATTCCCGTCGTTTTCTATACTCTCTTTTCATTCGTCGGATATGACGTTCAAGTTCTTTACTTTCGATGAAATGCATCAGCGTCAGTTGGCTTATTGAGTTTGAATGATGATCCGCGAGTCGTTTAATTTCCCGAATCCTGCTGACAAGATGACGCGGGACCACAAGATAACCGAGGCGTATCGAAGGAAACAATACTTTACTAAACGTGCCAGAGTAAATCACATGTTGTGGGTCAAGTTCAAATAATGAGTTGGCAGGTGACCCCTCATACGTAAATTCGCTGTCATAGTCATCTTCTAGTATCAAACAGTTATTCTCTCTGGCAAATTTAATCACGTCCAGACGTCTTTTGATGGGCAATCGTCCTCCCATCGGAAATTGATGCGATGGCGTCATAAATATCAATGCGGGGCTATTCTTCCGGGGAAAGAGGCAAGGTTGAATGCCATCCTTATCGACATCAAAAGGCGTGATTTTATTCGTGTGATAAGAAAATATCTGTCTGACATTATCGTTAGTTGGATTTTCAATCCAGACTTCACTTTGTGCATCGAGCAGGCATTTTGCCACCAATGTTAAACCTTGTTTCGTTCCGTTGGTCACAATAATCTGGTCCGCATCACAGACGATGCCGCGTGTGTGTTGAAGATATTTTCTGAGTACGTCTCTGAACTCTGACCGGCCCTGGGGATCGTCGTAACCCAATGCAGAAATCGGCGCCTCTTTGAGCGCTTTTGTTGCCGCTTTACTCCATTTGCTCCTGGGAAATAAATCTAAGGCAGGGAGTCCACTGTCAAAGTTAATTGCATTCTTCGGTATGGAGGTATCCGATAACGATGCGGTAAGACTATCACTACACTGGAAGGGGAGTTTCTGAGCAATAATGTCTGAACTGATAAAAAAACCAGACCCAGGCTTACTTACGACAAGACCTTCTGAAATTAGCATTTCATAAGCCGTCAATATTGTATTTCGAGAAACAGACAGGTTTTTAGAACACTCACGTGTTGATGGCAGCTTTCCTTCAGCACTTAAGTTACCAGAAAGGATCTTTTCGCGTATATCCTTGTAAATCTGCTTTGAATAAGAATGACGATGAACTCTATCAAACGCAATGTATAGCATGTACGTTTACCCCAACTGGTTCAATTAAAAACGATTCAAACTGGTACTTCTTGAAAACGGTTGTCTGTGGTTAACTTTCACCAGGAATAGTCTAACGTTGTTAACTTTAAGTAAACGGTTATGGATAACACTGAGAAAATAGATCAACGCGCGTGGCACTATGTCAATCTGATATTCCTGATGCAGATAGTTGGCGCATCCTCTTCCCCAATTATCATTTCTTTAGGAGGCATGGTTGGCGCAAAGCTTTCAAGCACACCTTCTTTAGCGACATTACCCGTTTCACTTTATAGCATAGGGATGGCGCTAGCAACCTTGCCTGTTGGCTACTTAATTGCCCGTTTTGGACGGCAATCTACTTACCTGACGGGTGCGCTGATTGCCGCTATTGGCGGGCTTTTTGCGGCCTACGGCGTATACAGCGCGTCTTTTCTGAACTTCTGTATTGGGGCCGTCCTGGCGGGAGGCTACGGTGCCTGTGTGCAAAATTATCGTTTTGCCGCTATTGATTATCTTCCCCGATCGGCACATCCAAAAGCGATTTCCCGGGTGATGCAGGGGGGACTGATTGCTGCGGTAGTCGGGCCGCAGTTGGTTATTTTTGGGCAGGATATTTTAGATGTTCCTTTGGTAGGCAGTTTTCTCAGTCAGTCTGTGCTGGCACTCATCGCCATCATTTTGATTTTATCTGTGGGCCGGTTGACGACAGGGCTTGTAGTACCTGAAGAGGAGCAAATCACGGCACAAAACGGAAGACAGGAAGATAACACTCCCTGGCAACCAAGAACGATGTTACAGATTATAAAAAGTTTCCGCTTTATTGTCGCCGTGACCGCGGGATTAACATCTTATGGTTTGATGATGTTTATGATGACAGTAACGTCGATGGCAATTGTCGATGCCGGCCACTCAATCAATCATGCCACGTTGGGTGTGCAGTGGCATATTTTAGCCATGTATCTCCCCAGTTTTTTTACCGGTAAGCTGATGACCCGCTATGGTAAGTTGCCGGTAACCCTACTTGGTTTCCTCATTATTGCTCTCTCAAGCATTTGTTATTTTATCGGTAACAGTGTCTTCATTTTTTGGAGCGGATTTGCATTACTGGGGCTGGGCTGGAATTTCAGTTTCATTGGTGCGACCGCGTTGGTGACAGAGTGTTACCGGGCAAGTGAGCGGAGTAAAGTACAATCATTGAATGACCTGCTGGTTTTTGGTGCCTCAGCCATCGCCTCGCTGATATCCGGACAGTTGTATCATTCTCTCGGTTGGATAAACCTCAATTTGCTCACCTTTATTCCCATTGCGCTTACCGTATTGCTATTGTTGAGGCTTTCAAAGAAAGGATCCGAAGGTCAGGATTAACCTTTAGCAAATAGTGCTAAACAAAAAATAGGATTTTTTCCGCTCTAATTAGAATAATCCTGGTGGGATGATGAAATTTCTGGGATTAATGATTTGTTGTTTATGGTGAACGGCAATCGTGTGTTTTTTGTAAATAATACGTTTAAGAGTTTATCCAAAAAAGATAATTTAGCTGGGTGATTAATTCATTTATTTTCTCTTTTCCCCGTATTGACAGGTTTTTTGACGGGTGGGAAACTAAATTCGCAGTTATTGTAAATAGAGGTCAAAAATTATTATTTAAAGACGTTATTCTTCAGTGTTAATGCTGTGGGTTTCCTTTTTATATTATTCATGCAGTGTGTGGTGTCGTTTTTAACGTCATAATGTTAAAAGAGAAAATTTATCATCTTTATTTTTAAAATGATGGTTTAAATAACATATCAGAAGATTCATTTCCTCTGACGAATGCGGCACAAGACGTATCGTCAGTCGCGCGAGACGCATTATTAATACATTGCTCGAAGATTATATAGCCTGAATTCATCAGACCCTGAGGGATAGAGTATGCGCCGAGTTGCTATAAAGCATGACCGAAGTCCTGAATGGCGTTATTTAATTTGCAGCCAGTACTGGCACAGTGTGATGGAGTACTAATAATGAATAAAATCTATCGTGTTGTCTGGAATAGTGCATTGAAAGTATTTCAGGTCTGCTCTGAACTCTCAGGCAGAAAAAGTCATATGTCCTTATCAACCAACAACCCATCCCGATCTTCTGCGTTATCGCCGCTATTCATTTCCCTCTCTTCGCTCGGGAAAATCAGTTTACTTTCTTTCATGATTATGGCGGCTCTGTCCGCATCGACGCGCGCACAGACGGTGATCGACGGTAACCAGGATATTACGTTCGATACCAACCTCGATGACACGTATTACCAGGTTGGGCTGACGGGTGTCGGAAAGATGACCGTCACAGATGGTGCCGTGGTCACCGGAAGCGGCGGCTCACCGAGTATGATTGGTGTTAATAATGGGAGTCAGGGAACCGTCATTGTCGAGAACAACGGTAAATGGGATCTCAATGACTCAACATTATTAATTGGTAACACCGGCAGCGGAACGCTGAGTGTCCTGAGCGGCGGCAGCGTATCGGCAAACTCGACCAGGATAGGCTCTAATTCCGGTAGTAGCGGTATGGTCACGGTAGAGGGAACGGGCTCGATATTGAATACCCGCGATTTGAGGGTGGGCGATTACGGCGCGGGCACCCTGAATATCCGCGATTCCGCCGTGGTGAACACCGCTGGCGACACAATGATTGCGTTTGATGTCGCGAGTTCCGGGTTAGTTAATGTCACCAACAACGGACGCTGGAATCTGCTGGATGATGCCAATACTTATCGCGGCCTCAATATCGGCTATCACGCTGAGGCGATTCTGAACATTAATACCGGCGGTACGGTGATAGTGGGAACCACTACGCTGGGCAGTTTTGGTGATGGTCGCGGCACGGTGAATGTGGACGGTAGCGGTTCATCGTTCAATACAGGCGCGCTGAGGGTCGCGGATTACGGCTTTGGTGAGCTGAATATTTCTAACGCAGGCGCGGTTTACAGTGATGATGCCAGCATGATTTCGCGCTCGGCTGGCAGTACCGGTACTGTGACGTTAAGCGACGGCAGTCTCTGGGAGATGGTGAACAGCAGCTCGCTGTCGGTTGGCTACAGAGGTGTTGGGGAGCTGAATATCAATAGCGCCAGTACAGTGACCGCTGGCGCAACCCAGATTGGCAATGTCCAGGGGGCAGAGGGGACCGTCAATGTTAACGGAACCCACTCAACCCTGACCACAGGCACGCTGGCCGTCGGTGATGTCGGACAAGGCAAACTCAACATCACCAACACCGCCGTAGTCAAGAGTACGGGCGAGAGTCAGATTGGGCGGGTGGAAGAAAGTACGGGTCAGGTTGTGGTGAACAATGCCGTCTGGGATATCACTGATGCTGGCGGCACCGCCCTGAAACTGATGCTCGGCGGCGCGGGAACCGGAAGTCTGGACATTCTTCAGGGTGGGACGGTCACCTCGGGTGAAACGCGGGTGGGAGGATGGACAAGAGCAATCGGTACCCTCAACGTCGACGGGGCGAACTCGAAAATGACCACGGATTCGCTGATTGTCGGCGATTCCGGGAAAGGCGATCTCAGCATCACGAACAACGCCGTGGTCAAGAGTATCGGAGGGAGTGTGGTCGGGCGGGTCAATCAAAGCACTGGCTACGCCAACGTTGAGAGTGGCGGATACTGGGATAACAGCTCTGCAGCAGGCGTTCTCCAGTCGCTTGGCGTCGGCGTTGAGGGGCTGGGGACGCTGGATGTCCTTTCTGGCGGTACCGTGAATGCCGGGTTGGTGACGGTCGGTCGCTGGGTGCCTGCGTCGGGGACAATTAACGTTAGTGGTCTGAATGCAAAAATGTTCACCGGCGGGATGATCGTGGGGTATGCGGGAGCCGGAACGCTCAATATCAGCGATAACGGTGAAGTGAAAAGCACGGGTGCCGGTACGATTTCCAACGATGCGAACAGCAACGGTCAGGTCAACGTGACGACCGGAGGGCATTGGGAACTCAGCGATGACGCCGGCACATCGCTCCGCTCGCTCGTGGTGGGGCATCTGAGCGCGGGAACGCTGAATATCAACACGACGGGGACCGTGAACGCAGGGACGACAACGCTCGGTAACGGCGTGAGCGGTGAGGGAACGGTCACGGTAAATCATGCAGGCTCCCTGCTCAGCTCCAGCGAGACGATCGTGGGGGATAAAGGGAAAGGTACGCTGAACGTCAGTGATTCCGGTGAGGTGCGCAGTTCGCAGCGCGCCAGCATCGGGGATGAAGCAGGTGGCAGCGGAACCGCGAACGTCAATACCAACGGGCTCTGGGATATTACCTCTGACCTGACGGTGGGGATGGCCGGGAATGGGGCGCTAAACATCGAAACTGCCGGTCAGGTGAAGGCCGGGTCGATTGGCATCGGTGACAGTGCATCCGGGGTCGGTAACGTCAGGGTCGACGGGGCAGGTTCTCTGTTGCAGGGAAATGATGTTGATATTGGATCCAATGGCACCGGTACGCTGACGTTGAGTCGCAGCAGTACGCTGGCGCTGAATAACGGTAACATTTTCCTCGGCACCTACGGCGGAAGCCACGGTACCCTCAACATTGGCGCCGCCCATGGTGAAAATGCGGTCGACGCCGGTTTTATCACCGGTACGACCGGCATCATCTTTGGTAACGGTGATGGCACACTGGTCTTTAACCATACCAACAGCTCGGCGGTGGGTTATGTTGTCAACCCGTTGATTAGCGGCAATTTGGGTACGGTGATTCAGGATGCGGGACACACGGTCTTCACCGGCGAAAACACCTACAGCGGCCAGACACAGGTTAATGGCGGCACGCTTACCGTTGCATCGCATTCCAGCAGTGGCAGTACCGGTCTTGGCAGCAGCTCGGTGGCGATCGCTGAAGAGGGGATCCTCGAGATCCTCGGGGCCAGCAACAGCGCCGGCGACTATCGCCTCTCTAACGCTCTTTCCGGCAGTGGCCTATTGCGGGTTGATCTCGCTTCTACGACTAATGCTTTTGATTTTGCCGACACGACGGGAGCCGCATTCACCGGCGTGGTAGAGCTGAACAAAAGTACTTTTGCGCTCTCGGGGGATAATACCCAGGCGCTGACGCTGGCAACGCTGAAAAGCAATGCAGGCAATACCACCACGGTGGGCGATGGCGTGCAGCAGATCGGCGGGCTGAACTTCAATGGCGGTACTGTGATCTTCAACGCCTCCCTCCCCGCAGATAGTCAGGCTCCCGGCCAGATCCAGACCCAAACGCTGACGGCAGGCACCGGAAACGTCCGGGTGACGCTGCCCGATCCGTGGAACGATCCTGGCGCGGCGAATCCGGATACCACGCTCAATTTGCTGGAGCAGGATGACACCCATGTCGGCATGCAGTTGGTTGCGGCACAAACGGTGCAGGGCTCCGGTGGCGCGCTGGTATTACAGGATCAAAACGGTAATGCGATCGGTGAAGATGAGTCCGTGGCTATCGCGCAAAACGGAACCGTCGTGGCCGACGGTGAATATGGCATACGTCTGACCACCGCGCCTGATGACGGGCTGTATGTGAACTATGGTCTGAAAGCGCTGACTATCCATGCAGGCAAGACACTTGAGCTTGCTGAGCATTCCGGGGCCAGCGGGGCAGCGGCAGACATGTCGGCGAAGATCAGCGGTGATGGCGACCTCGCGGTGAACAGCACGGGTCTGGTTTCATTGTCGAATGCCCTGAACAGCTACAGTGGCGCGACACGGGTACTGGCCGGTACGCTGCGGACCGATGCCAGCGGCGCGCTGGGGAACACCTCTGAACTGTTTATTCACAGCGGCGCTACCGCAGATCTGAACGGTACGGCGCAGACGGTGGGTTTGTTCACCGGGCAGGACGGCTCTACGCTCGCCTTTAACGACGGCAGCCTGACGCTTGAAAATGGCGGAACCAGCCATGGCGTTCTGACCGGGGGCGGCGCGCTGAATGTGACCGGTGGGGTCTTTGCTGTTAACGGTGCCAACCGCAATCTGAGCGTAGTCACCACCATCAGCAACGGGGCAGAAGTCAGTATTAACGATGCGGCAGGGGCTGGTTCCGGCAATATTGTGAACGACGGGACACTGACACTGAACGGCATCAGCGGGGAAGTGGCGAACAGCATGAGCGGGACGGGGACAGTGCAGGTCAGTAATGTGTCTGACAGCACCCTCAGCGGTGATAACAGCGGCTTCAGCGGGCTATTCAGCATCGACGACAGCAGCGTGATGACCGTCAGTGAACTGCGGCACTTGGGCAGCGCAGAGATCGTCGACAATGGACAACTGACGATATCGTCCGACGCCGACTGGACGCTGACAAACGTGATAAGCGGCGATGGCGGGCTAAGCAAATTGGGAGGCGGTATTCTGACGCTGACTGCCGATTCTGCAGGCTATAGCGGGGTAACGGACATTAACGCTGGCGAAATCGCGCTGGGCGACGACGCGACGTCGTCAGTGGCGATGGCGAGTTCTCAGGTCAATATTCACAGCGGTGCGGTGCTCTCCGGCTTCGGCAGCACGGCTGGCGATGTCAATGTTATGCAGGACGGGACGCTGCAAGTGGCACATACCACGGTGGGGGGCGATCTGAACAACCGTGGCACGGTAATGATGAATCGTCCCGGCGCGCGGCCGGGTAATCAGTTGGCTGTTAACGGAAACTACAGCGGTAATAATGGCTTGATGGTGTTTAACACCACGTTAGGCGATGACAACTCGGCAACCGACAAAATGACCGTCTCTGGCAACACCAGCGGCAGTACGCGTGTGCAGGTGAATAATGTCGGCGGCACAGGCGCGCAGACGGTAAATGGTATTGAGTTGATTGACGTCGGCGGCTCATCGGCAGGCGAGTTTGCCCTGACCACCGGGACGGTTGAAGCTGGCGCCTATGCGTATACACTGGCGCGAGGGCAGGGCAGCGATGCCAGCAACTGGTATCTGACCAGCCAATGGAGCGGCCCGACCCCCGCATCGCCGCCGATTGTTGATCCGGGTGCCGCGCCAGCGTTGCGTCCAGAAGCCGGGAGCTATATCAACAACCTGGCCGTCGCCAGTTCGCTGTTCAACCACCGTCTGCACGATCGGCTGGGTGAACCTCAGTACGTTGACGCGCTGCGTGGTGAAGGTGTCGGCGCAGGCAGCCTGTGGATGCGCCATGTAGGTGGGCATATGCGTTCTGCGGCCGGTGAGGGTCAGCTTAAAACCCGCAGCAATCGCTATATGATGCAGATGGGCGGCGACATTGCGCAGTGGAGCGCTGACGGGGAGGATCGCTGGCATCTTGGCGTGATGTGGGGATATGCCAATGAACACAGCAACACCCGCAGCAATCGGGTGGGATATGGTTCCGACGGACGCATCAACGGCTACAGTGCCGGGCTTTACAGCACCTGGTACCAGAATGCTGCTGAGAAAACCGGGGCTTATCTCGACAGTTGGGTACTCTACAACTGGTTTAAAAACAGCGTGGAAGCGGACGAACGTGGGCATGATGATTATCGCTCACGCGGGGTAACCGCCTCGCTGGAAGGGGGATATACGCTGAAGGTAGGCGAGTTCAGCGGCAGCGAAGGGACAGTAAACCGCTGGTATATCCAGCCACAGGCGCAGGTGACGTGGATGGGCGTGAAGGACAATGCGCATTACCGACACGATGGAACCCGTATCGAAACAGAAGGCGACGGAAATATTCAGTCCCGACTGGGAGTCAAAACATACCTCAATAGCCACAATCAACGGGATGATGGTAAAGGACGGGAATTCCAGCCGTATCTGGAAGTGAACTGGTTGCACAACACCGAAACTTACTCCGTGAAGATGGATGGAGAACGGGTGAGCCGCGACGGGGCGCGTAACCTGGGGGAAATCCGCACCGGCGTGGAAGGTAAGCTGGGCAATGGGCTGAGCGTCTGGGGGAACGTGGGTGTGCAGGTGGGGGATAAGGGCTACAGCGACACCCAGGGAATGCTCGGGGTGAAATACAGCTGGTAGCAGACGGCGCGCTTTCAATGATTAAAAGGAGTCGCTAAAGCGACTCCTTTTTCTTTACAACGGTGCACGAGTGTTTTCTGACGAGCTTCGTGGGTATGTTGGTAGTGCCTGTTTTAGCTCCGGCAGGGCGTTGTCAGTTCCGCCAGTCTCCGCCAGATATTCATTATCCGGTCCATCACCGTTTCTGTTTTTCCTTCTCAGGCAATCCTGCATCCATATCGCAATACATATGATCCCAGCCGGTATAATTCTTCACTTCCGGAATTTTATTAGGGATATTTTGCCAGTTGGGTTTGAATGCGTTAGTTTTCCACGGCCTCGACGCATTGACCGAATTCCAGGAGGTATATTCCCAGCCCCAGTCCATACCTGAACTTCCCGGCTCCAGACGGTCATGCCGTAATATGCCTTTATAATCCTTATAGGTATAGGGGATACCCTCACCTCCCGGGTTAAGCCTAGGATCGTCAAAGGGTTTTGAACTGATATACAGATCCTCCCAGCGGGTAAGAATAAACGCCTGGTCATTTACCACCGTCATGGACACCACATCTTCTTTTATCGGACGAGTATCTTCACCTGCAACTATCTTTATCCTGCCATCCATCATTCTGGCAGGAATATATTTACCGTACGGATCGGCTCCCCCTCCAGGACTGAAACTGCCATCCCCCCAGGTTTGTCCATAATCTTTGGAAACGATAAATCCCGAGAAATCGCCCCACGGAATAGAAATATATCGCTCCGAGGGATGAACATATTTAAAAAACGAGATCCTGAAAATGGGCGTATCCCGTGCCACCACTTCGGAACGAATAGCCCTTTTTGTATCGACATACCAGAGTGCGCCTTCACAGCGAAAGCCTTCCAGTTCCAGATAGCGATGATCGTCAAAACGGTAAATCACCTGTTTTGGTAATTCACGCGGACGGGGATCATGCTGGTCGCAGCCGGCACATAAACAGCCACACGCCAGTAAAAACGCTCTCATTTTCATAGTAGCTCCGGCGGTACGGGATCTGGCTGATCCCACTGAGTTACGGACACCCACTCCCCATTATGCCAGTCTGTTTCTCTGCGTGGGACATAATCATTGACCACGCCATTTTCCCCGGTGGGCATCGGTTTTTCACCTGTTTCGGGTTTATTCATCATTTTTTTGAATTTATCAGGCAGTTTGCCGTCTGCATAATATTTCTTCGTATCCACATCCGGATTAATTCCAGTCCAGCGGTGGAGGCAATATTCCCGCGCGTGCCGGTGGTGCTTATTTCCGTTCCGCCAGTCTCCGTCAGAGATTCATTATCCGGTCCATCACTGTTTCTGTTTTTCTTTCTCAGGCAATCCTGCATCCATATCACAATACATATGATCCCAGCCGGTATAATTCTTCACTTCCGGAATTTTATTAGGGATATTTTGCCAGTTGGGCTTATACGCATCGGTTATCCAGCGATCAGGACCATCTACTGAATTCCAGGAGGTATATTCCCAGCCCCAGTCCATACCTGAACTTCCCGGCTCCAGACGGTCATGCCGTAATATGCCTTTATAGTCCTTATAGGTATAGGGGATACCCTCACCTCCCGGGTTAAGCCGAGGATCGTCAAAGGGTTTTGAACTGATATACAGATCGCCCCAGCGGGTAAGAATAAATGCCTGGTCATTTACTACCGTCATGGACACTACGTCCTTTCGTATCGGACTGGTATCTTCACCTGGTATAGCTGTCATTCCATAATCATCCTCCCTTGCAGGGATCCGTTTACCTTTACTGCCATAAGCATGCGGATCGGCTCCTCCTCCAGGACTGAATCGACCATCCCCCCAGGTTTGTCCATAATCTTTGGAAACGATAAATCCCGAGAAATCGCCCCACGGAATAGAAATATATCGCTCCGAGGGATGAACATATTTAAAAAATGAGATCCTGAAAATGGGCGTATCCCGTGCCACCACTTCGGAACGAATAGCCCTTTTTGTATCGACATACCAGAGTGCGCCTTCACAGCGAAAGCCTTCCAGTTCCAGATAGCGATGATCGTCAAAGCGGTAAACTATCTGTTTAGGTAATTCACGCGGGCGGGGATCATGCTGGTCGCAGCCGGCACATAAACAGCCACACGCCAGTAAAAACGTTCTTATTTTCATAGTAGCTCCGGCGGTACGGGATCTGGCTGAACCCACTGAGTGACGGACACCCACTCCCCATTACGCCAGTCTGTTTCTCTGCGTGGGCCATAATCATTGACCACGCCATTTTCCCCGGTGGGCATCGGTTTTTCACCTGTTTCGGGTTTATTCATCATTTTCTTGAACTCTTCAGGCAATTTACCTTCTGAATAATATCTCCTCGTATATGTATCTGGATTATCCGGCCGGCGCCAGTCCGCCTGTAATAATAAATCTCGCCAGAACTCTGTCTGCTCATACGCCTTACACTGCCCGATAGCCAGATCGTAGGTCATTGCCTTTTCCGGTACGTCGTCATTGCTGACAATGGATGAGTGCTGACTGTAGGTGGTTCCTTTCAGCAGTGCCGCCTCAATTTCATCTTCCTTCATCCGGCGCTGTATTTTCAGTTTTTCATGTCGGGCATAATAATCCCCATCATAAACGTCTACCTTCTGGCCGCTAATCGCCACTATATTATGGAGAGCGCTTACTTCAGACAGTTGCTCATTATTCAGGAACTGGTAAAGTGGCAGTGCATGGAATTCAGGCGTATTTGGAATGTCGATAACTTCTTCTACAAAAGCTTCTGCCATCATGGCTGCACGGGATATATTTACATCATTACCGCCTATCGCTGACCTATAGTTATTATCCTGGCCATTAAGTGTAAAGTTAAATGAAGTTGGGAGTAATGGTGCATTAATAATGACATCATTATATAAATAGATCACATCCTGAACGGGTTTATCCGGGTCCTTTATTTTGGGTTCTGGCACAGGAACCCTGTTCCTGTCTAATTTCCGGATATCCTTCGCAATATAGCGATACCCTGTTTTATCCCCGACCGCTTCATCCTTGCAAAATACGCGCTGCCGGATATTATCGCCCATGCTCCTGGATAACGGATCCGGGATACCACGCCAGCCCATTCCCTGTATCGGCATCATCGATACCACTTGATCTTCCGGGCAGAAATAGTTGTAGACCAACCCAAAATTATTACGGTTGTACGTTTCCGTCACCCAGGCGGTTTGTCCTTCATCCGTCAGGCAATTGTTATCATGCAACTGGCTAATATAATCAGCATTATGGGACGTGCCGCCATCATGTAATTTATTTTTCTTCATCGTATTACAGAAGTGTGCCAGAGTCTGTTGCCGTGCGTCATCTGTCTGCTGATTGCCCGGCTGACCATTTTCCTGCCAGCGATTTTCCAGTGAATAGGGGGAATGGCACAGGATAACGCAGTCTGCGGGATTTTGTTTTTCCGCTTTTACCCACATGTTCGCCAGCATGGTGATGATGGTTCCCTGACTGTGGGCCACGATGTTGATGGTGTCATTTTTTGCACCCGAATCTCTTCGGATTTTTAGAATCAAGTCGGCAAGGCGACGGGCAGCATACGCAATATAGATACGATGGGGGTTGCTGTATACAGGATGCGTCCAGTCGCCACCGTTCAGCCAGGAACGGGATGCTTCTCCAACCATCCACACAGACAGGCCGTTTGCCCCGGGACCAAAGATATCCGGAATGCTGGTGGTGGCATTGGCAAAGGTGCCACCGCCTCTTGCATTTGCATGTTGCTTATCCAGCCAGTTGTTCAGATTGTCGATATGTTCGCCGGCATGCGCAGCAATATTTTCCTCTTTAAACTCCTGATAAGTATCGTAGGGGAGATCCGCGTCATTTTTCTTTCCAGCATTTTTGAGGTTATTAACCGCTTGGGTGTATAGTTTCTGATCTTCCACCCATGCCGAATGATCCACTGGCTTATATCCCCAGTAAAAAGGAATAACTGGAGAATTGGCGACTTTGCCCTCCACATCCGAAATCATAAATTGTTCCGGTTGCCATGTATGTGGCTGAAAATCCTTCCGCCCCAGTCGCGTATTTAGCCCTCTGCAAATTCCGGTATCCTGATTCTGATAGGCTTCTCCGACGTCGTTCACACCATGCACCAGTATCACGATACAGGGCATGACCTTCTTGTGGTAAAGAATCCACTAGCCATGACACATGATGGGAATAGTATTGATCGGCAAATTGAAGTCTGGCAAACAACGCCACAGTGTCCAGAAGATTGCTTACTGCTTGAGAGAAATTCTCAGGCTGTATGGAAGAAGCAGGTCAATGACGCCAGCGGTCAAAACAACCAAAAATCTACGGAGTCACAAAAGCAAAAACCCAGCCATAAGGCTGGGTTTCCTGAAGAAGTGGTGCCCGGACTCGGAATCGAACCAAGGACACGGGGATTTTCAATCCCTGTGACAAAATGTTAAATTCCATAGAAGAATGATCGGTATTTGTTGAATCGCATCCTGATTAATTTTCAGGTGCTAAAATGCATTTACAATCAATCGATTATCCAACGTTGGGTGTTAAGCCTCGTATTATACCTGTTGTTTCCACTAAGGGGGGCGAGGGTAAGTCTACTCAGTCAGCTAATCTTGCAGGATTTCTGGCCGATGCAGGTATCAAAACACTTCTGATTGATGGCGACCATGCTCAGCCAACGGCCAGCAGTATATTCCCGCTTGAATATGAAGCCCCTGGTGGTTTGTACGAACTGTTGATGCAGACAGTTGATCTCTCAAATCCCGATAATCTGATCTCCCGTACGTCGATCAATAATCTGGACATTATCGTTTCCAACGATCCTCGTAATTTTCTCCCAACTGCAATGCTGAATGCGCCTGATGGGCGAGTTCGCCTCCGAAATGCTCTTTCACATCCCCTTTTTAATTCATATGGCGTGATTATTGTCGATTCACAAGGCTCACGGTCAGTGATGTCTGAGTTAATTATCCTGGCCTCCACCGGAACCATGGTGGGTATTGCCAAACCGATTCTTCCTGATGTCAGGGAGTTCATGCGCGGAACAGTCGCGCTGATGGAAGAATTGCTGCCTTATTGTGCGTTTGGCATTCAGCTTCCAGTCACAAAATTGCTCATCAACTGTATGGAATACGACAATCTGTCTGTTGAGACCCTCGCTGAAGTCAAAGCGATCGTTGAAGATAAACGCTACAGCGCCCATGCAGACAAAATTCATATCGACCTGCTGGAGACATGTATCTATGACCTGACTGTCTATGTTCTTGGGCATGTTAAGGGCGTACCGGTACATCGTCTTGAAAAAAATACCCGACGTAAAAGCGACTCAGCGTTTACGTCAATGTATCAATTGGCTTGTGAACTTTTCCCAGAGTGGAAAACGAATTTTGATGCGTTAGCTAATGCGGGGGGCGAGGAATGACCTCTAACAACCGCAGAAATGTTTCGGGGCTGTTTTCTCAGGATGCTGAGCAGAGCGTCATTGGTGGCCTGATGCTGGATAACGACTGCTGGGATGAAGTGGCGCTCCGTCTCGATACCGATGATTTTTATTTCAAGGTTCACCAGGTCATCTTTCATGAAATGGCGCGTCTGGTTGCAGCAGGGCGTCCGATTGACCTGATCACACTTGCTGAGAGCATTGAAAACCGTGGTAAGGATGCGCTTGAGCAACTTGGCGGATTCGCCTATCTGGCCGAACTTTCAAAAAATACTCCAAGTGCGGCCAATATCGTCGCTTACTGTGACATTGTTGCCAGGTACAGCCAGGGGCGACAGTTGGTCGCCATTGGTGCTGAGATAACCGAAACTGTTAAGGCATCCGGTGCTGATATCGGGGCGGTGATGGAAACCGCAGAGCAAAAAATTACCCGGCTGGCAGAACGTTCAGAACCACAGCAGGCCGTGACGCTGCTTGACGGCATGGAAAAACTCCTTACAGAGCTGGAACGTCGTTGCAATGTGCCCGATGGTATTACTGGTACGCCTACGGGATTTGAAGATTTTGATGCCATGACCAGCGGGCTGCAGGCAGCTGATCTGATACTTATAGCAGCAAGGCCTTCAATGGGGAAAACTGCCTTTCTGATCAGCCTGATTTTGAATTCACTTCTGAAAAAAGCCGATACACATGCGCAGTTTTACAGCCTTGAGCAGCCCACCGAGCAGATCCTCATGCGTATGGTCGCTTCACTTGGCAGTGTAGATTTAACACATTTAAAAAATGGCCAGATGGATGATGAGGACTGGGCGCGTGTTTCAAACGCGTCTTCACTATTGATGGGTGACCTTAAAGACCGCCTCATCATAGATGACACTGGCTCATTGACCCCCGCCATGCTCAGAATTCGCGCCCGTCGTAACGCCCGCCGTTATGGTCACCCTTCAGTCATCGGTCTTGATTACCTGCAACTGATGCGTTGTCCGGATCAGGAGAACCGCACACAGGAAATTGCTGAAATCTCGCGGTCACTCAAAGCGCTGGCGAAAGAAA
Source organism: Citrobacter amalonaticus Y19 (assembly GCF_000981805.1). Taxonomy (NCBI): domain Bacteria; kingdom Pseudomonadati; phylum Pseudomonadota; class Gammaproteobacteria; order Enterobacterales; family Enterobacteriaceae; genus Citrobacter; species Citrobacter amalonaticus. Next base: position 5,431,710 of record NZ_CP011132.1, read on the forward strand.
TGGGTTGTCCGGTTGTTGCCCTTTCGCAGTTGAATCGTCAACTAGAGAGTCGTGCTGATAAACGGCCGAACAATGGCGATCTTCGTGATTCCGGTGCCCTGGAACAGGATGCTGATGTAATTGTCTTTATCTATCGTGATGAGGTCTATCACGAAAACACTGAAGACAAGGGGGGTGCTGAAATTATTGTCAGCAAACAGCGTCAGGGACCGATTGGTACGATCCGACTGCAATACGAAGGCCGTTATACGCGTTTTTCTGCTAACCCTGGTCATACCGGGAGGTTTGCATGAGCAACGTCCGTAGTCTTAACCTTGGCGACGCCATGTTGCAGCGTGGAAAATCACCGGCTCAGGCTGCTGATAATAATACTCCCACCGTTACCCAGCCAGTAAACGAAATGGCAATGGTTCTTACCCTTGACCAGCTTCGCCCGAATCCGGATAACCCGCGCAAAGGACGCAATCCTCGTTTTGAGGAAATTAAAGCTTCCGTCCGTGCACGAGGATTGGATTCGATTCCAAAAGTGACCCGTGATCCGGATGGTGATGATGTTTATATCTTTAGTGACGGGGGAAATACCCGGTATCAGATACTCTGCGATCTCTGGCAGGAGACTGGTGATGAACGTTTTTATCGCGTTCACACGATCTTCAAACCCTGGCCTGGACGTCTAAAATGTCTGGTTGGTCACCTGGCTGAGAATGAGGTCAGGGGGGATCTTACCTATATAGAAAAGGCATTCGGTGTTCATAAAGCGCGTGTAATTTATGAAGAGCAACTGGGCCGGAGTGTTACCTTACGAGAACTTTCGGATCTGTTGGGTAAGGAAGGTTATCCTATTGATAACTCCAGCGTAAGCCGGATGGAAGATACGCTTAATTACCTGTATCCACATATGCCCCAGTTGCTTGAGAGTGGCATGAGCCGTGGTCAGGCAACACCACTCCTGAGCCTTCGTTCTTCAGCTATGAAGGTCTGGAAATCTTTCAGCGGTGACGTAAACCCAGAATGTTCTCTTGATGATGTGTTTGGTGCAGTTTGCCGGTGTTTTGATGAACCTGAAAGCTATGCCCTTGATATTTTTAGGGATGAGTTTATCGGTCAACTGGTTAAGGCTCTTCCCCATCCAAGCCTGAATTATGACCGCTGGTTAATTGAACTTGATCCTCGTGAGCAAAAACGCAGGGAACAGTTTGGCGAGCCGCCTCCACTGCCAGCACCTACACCCGCGTCTGAACAGTCAGGTGGTCGGGAACGCACAACACCACCAGTTACGACTCTGCCAGCAGATACTTCATCCCAGCCCCCTGTTACTGGTCTGCGTAGCGGTACGCTGACTACTCCAGGGCGTCCGGAAGCTGTACCAGAACTTCAGGACAATACTGCACTTCCCGGCGGTATGTCTGTTGGAAGTGAGCCGCGTCGTGAAGTTCAGAATGACCTGTTTGGCGGAAATCCTGTGATTACCGGTCAGACAGAGAATCCTGATAACGATGGAGAGTGGCAATTTAAGTCAGATGTTAATGCCAACGCGCTCGTTTCTGCTTTTGGCGAACAGGATGAAACTTCCACACCTTCAGTTAGCTCAGTGGCCTTCGCCGCAACCGGGTTGGAACCGGTCAATGATATCTGGCACATCTCCGCATTACAGGACGACATCGAGCACCTGCAGGATATGGCTTATCGGCTTACTTTCGAAATTGCCGAAGCGATGGGCTGCGCGGACTGTGTTCGGGAGGATAAAGACCATCATTCAGCTGGTTTCTCCATTTCAGAGAACGCCAGCGAGTTTACTCTTTTCCTCGCCGGGCTATCAGGTTCACTGCCTAACAAACAGTTCAATATGTTCATGTTCTGCCTGAATTTTTTTGGCTCTCAGGAACCTGCAGATACTGCCGTTTTCGATGATGTCACTGTTGTAAAAACAATGCGCCTTATCCGCGTTATACGGCGTCTGCGTGAGCTGCAGCGTCTGGCTGTGAAGGGAGGGGAAAATGTCTGAGGACCTGAATGATGAAATGGCTCAGGCCAGTACCGCTATTTTCACCCAGCGCGGCATCGATGCTATCAGGGCAAAAGTGCACTCGTTACGCCCGTCAAAAGAAATTTGTGAGTGCTGCGGCGCGGACATTCCCGCTGCCCGTCAGTTGGCAGTGCCGGGCGTAGAGTTGTGTGCTGCTTGTCAGGATGTGAAGGAGAAGCAGGATGTTCACCGTGCTGCCGGCTGCAGGGGGCTACACCATGTCTGAAACTACAAAAGTGATTGCACGTATCCGGCGACTGATGGCGCTGGGTACCCGGAACAGTAATCCACACGAGGCGGCCCGTGCAGTGGCTCTGGCTCAACGGCTGATGCAGCGTCATGGCCTGACCCCTGACATGCTTTCTCTTCATGATATCCAGGAATCCGTCTGTCAGAACCTGACCAGTAATGCAGAAAAAGTGCCAGCCTGGCTAAGTTCACTCGCAACAGTGGTATGCATGGCCACGGGCTGCCGTTGCTGGTTTGGCTGGCATATTCACACTAGTTGCAGTGGTGTAAAAAGCGTTCGCCGATCTCTGCACTTTTATGGTTTCAGCGGGAGAGCCGAAGTTGCGCTCTATATCTATACCGTTTTACAGCGGCAACTTCGTGCAGACACTGACGGTCAGATTGCCGGATACCGGAAGCGCCGTATTCTTAAGAACACGCTTCGTCGCAGAGCCGATCAGTTTCGTGAAGGGTGGGTATCTGGCGTCTGGCAGGTACTGCAGTCATTCGCGCCTTCAGAATGTGAGAATTCCATGCTTCAGCGCTGGCTTGCCCAGCGTCACACCGGCGACACCCTGGGGACTGTAAACGTCAGGGTGGCCGGTAAATGCCGTGGCGACAGAGCAGCACGCGTAGCGGGCTGGCTCGCGGGGCGGGATACCGAAGTTCATCAAGGCCTGACTGGTGCGCAGGCTCAACAGCAGATTACGGCGGGAGGCTGTACACATGAGTAACATTATTTTATGGAGTGCCTGCCTGTCGGGCTGGCTTTTTGATGTTCTGCTTGTTGCCGATCAGATGATATCAGGAGGGGCCCTATGAGCCAGCACAACCTTTCACAGGCCACCACGGCCATCCTTTCATCACTGCTGATGGATGTTAAAAACGGCAATATTCGCCGCTGTGAGTCGCTGGGAATGTCACTCGAGGAGATACGCGCACTGAGTCAGTTGAGCCTTGATGAGCTGCATTATTTGAGCCAGTCACACGTTTCTGTGCTTGATGTTAGCCTGAATCACGAAAATTTTTGGCTGATGCTCAACCAGGCACGTAATGAGCAGAAACGAATGCTGATGATAGACCGGGCGCTTGAGCTTGGCGGTTCAATGGAACTGATTGATAAATACTTCGGCCTGTCTCCATCAGAGGTTAGCGCACGGCGTCGTCTGATGGGGATAGAGTCTCGCCAGGGCCGCACACAGTCTCTGACGGAGCCACAGGATTCGGCACTATGGATCGAGTGGAAGGCTGCCGGGCTATCATCCCCGGACTCTCATCAGGCTCTGGAAGCGATGATGCTTGCCGCTGAGCAGCATGGCCTGTCACTGACCGCAGTCTGGAGCAGGGTCTGCCAGTGGTGCCGGGAGACAACTCCATCCCGCAAGAGTGAATCACAACAGCGCAAGGAAGCATGATGCAGATGACCGACTTTTCTTCACGTCAGTACGTTTCCCCCTCGGTTCGTCGCAGGGCGCAACGGCTGTTCAGCGCAGTGTGCTGCGGTGAGAAGGTGTTCCGTCGGTTGACGATGAACGGCTATCTCAAGATAGATGTTGGGCCGTTCTGGCGCATCCTCAGTAAGGATGGAGGTAAACACTGGTGGCTTATGGATCATGAGACCTATAACCGTGAAATACGGCGGTAACGGAATGCCGCTGCTGACCGTACAGTGCCGGGTTTGTCCCGGCATTGTGCTGTCTCAGGTTGAAGAGGAGAGCAGAAAATGACCATTCCGGCAGACAGCATAGTTGCTCATACACTGTCCAGGATGCAGCGTAGTCTCGAACGGCGTACAGACACTGGTGATGTCGGTCAGGAGCGCAGCGGGCTTCTTTTTATGGGAAATGTACATGATGCGTTTCCCCGACAGCTGTTTCTGGATACCCGTCTTTCGCCACTGGATAAAACCGCCTGGGTGATGATCCGGTTGTATGCACAGCAGAATGAAGGTGCTGTTTTCCCGACTTATGATGAGCTCCAGGTTCAACTGGCGTCGGCACATTCAGAGAAGGCCTCCAGAGATACGGTCAGCCGCGTTCTGCTGATGCTGCGTCTTACAGGCTGGCTCAGCCTGTGTAAGCGTGTTCGCGACGACCATGGTCGTGTGCGGGGCAATATCTATGCACAGCATGATGAGCCGCTGGGCTACCGTGATGCTGAGACTTTTGATCCGGGCTGGCTGACCCTTGTTGAAGAGAGTTGCCTGAGCAGGAATAAAGCCGTCCGTATGACGGCGCTGGCTGTAGTCAATGACATCCTTCATGATCCGGGAATGCGCCACCGTCACAGCCGCTTGGCCATTATTGAGAGCCGGCTAAGTGCACCTGCCACACCAGAACAAATGGCTCGTCAGCGACAGGCTGTGCAACCGAGTCCGAAATCAGGACTCAGTAAAAAACGCATAAAAAACAGCCCGAATTCACTGAGTCCGGAAAACGGACTCAGTTCCCTTAAACCTGATAATTCACAGAATCCGGAAAATGGACTCAGTAAAAAATCAAGGACTTACGCCGGAGTCCGAAATTCGGACTGTAACGTACGTTCTTTCACACACAGTGTGAATAAAAAAACGTACGTACCGTGTGGTGAGCAATTCCTGCCAGATGATTTTCTGAACGCTCTGAACAGTGAAGACAGGCAGATGCTGAGTACGCAGATGGCTTCGCTTCCGGAGACAATGGCAAAGGCCCTTGCTGACATGCTGCGTGAGCAACAGGCCCTTGGAAGGCTCAACAATCCGGTGGGCTGGATGTTCTCTATGCTTCGCAGGGCGCGAAGTGGTGAGCTGAAAATTTCAGAGGATACGGCGACTGCCAGTTCTGGTGGAACAATTTCCCACCCGGTTGAATCACGTACTGTACCCACAGCCAACGTCCCTGTTCAACCTGCGAAACGCCCGTCTCAGGGGCAGGTAAGGGCTATGATTGCGGCTATTCGGCAACAGGTCCAGAAATGATTATGGCATCAAAAATCTGTTTTTGATTAAAAAGTGAGCTTGCTGCGGGGCGCAGCAAGTACAAAAAATGAGCAGAACTACTGGGCGCAATAGTGGTTAAAAAATGACCTTGTTGCGGGGCGCAACAAGTACAAAAAAGAATCAGGTTTCGATGTGTTGTGGTTGGGGTCTTGCGGGAAAGTATTGCTGTTGGTTAAAAAACGAGCTTGCTGCGGGGCGCAGCAAGTACAAATTTTAACCAACTTACAATTTCGTTCTTGGAATTATGAGTTTCGCGTTGTTGGAGATACCGGTGTTTCAGGACTATGCCTGCTCATCTTAACTGAGCACAGGTGACAACGATGGCAGAAAAAAATGAGAAAAGAACTGGTGCGCTGCAGTCTGAAATGACGATCGCACTGCATACGAATTACGCAATCGGGCTATGGCAGGGGCGTCAGCCTGAAAAACAGGACGGTGAAAAGCCTGCAAGGCATGGAATTATCGGTATGCCTCAGTTTTTCCACCGTGCGACTCTGATTAACCAGGATTCCCTGCGAAATAATCCATGGGCTGATGTTGCTATGTTTAACCTGGAAGAAAAGATCAAGGTTGCATCAGATTCTATGACTGCTTTGATACAGCAACTTGATGCTGAGATGTCAATGTTGCCGCCTGGTATTACATTGACAGAAGTTGCATCTGTTGAGCCACTCGATATCCAGGTATTTACACGAACCCCTCTGGGTTACAGGTGTGTGTTTCTGTTAGTAGGATTCGATCAGTTTGCGAAAAAGGCACTACAAGCATCGCATTATGGATTAATTACACGTTCTCGCCGTGATCATCATCTTAGCGAAGGTGGCAGATTAATTCGTCAGATCTATGGCTCTGTTTTATCTTATCGCCGTATTGATGCTACCCGGTTTGATGCTGTGGAAAACAACGAAACATGGAAACAAGCATGCGAGGTGGCGGGAGAGCCAGATTTGTCTGTTCTTCTTGGTGAAAAGCGCTCAGCTTTCTCACCGCCGGTTAATGAATCGAGCGTAAACCTGCTTCGTATGCGATATCGGGCTGCCTGACCGGGGAACCACCATGCGGTTGTTTATCTGCGAAAAGCCATCACAGGGGCGAGATCTTGCGAATGTTTTGGGTGCCACCCGACGTGGCGACGGTTTTCTAACTGGCCCTGGCGTCACTGTTACCTGGGCAGTAGGGCATTTGCTGGAGACCGCACCGCCTGAAGCATACGGTCAACAGTATGGCAAACCATGGTCGCTCTCTGCTCTGCCGATCCTGCCTTCCCCATGGCAGGTGGTGGTAAAAAAGGAGACGCAGTCTCAGTTCAAGGTTATTGAGCGGCTGCTGCGCCAGGTCGATGATGTGGTTATCTCCACTGATGCGGACCGGGAAGGAGAAGTAATTGCCCGTGAATTGCTGGAATACTGCCGCTGGGACGGTCCTGTACAGCGGCTTTGGCTTTCTGCCCTTGATGAAATGAGCATCCGTGCAGCTCTCCAGGATCTGCGACCGGGTGCCGAAACTCTTGGAATGTATCATGCGGGACTTGGTCGCGCTCGTGCCGACTGGCTCATTGGAATGAATCTGTCCCGTCTGTATACACTGCTTGCAGTACAGTCAGGATTCGACTGTGTGATTTCTGTCGGGCGGGTGCAGACTCCCACCCTGGCACTGGTTGTCCGGCGTGATCGGGAGATAGCGACATTCGTCCCAAAACCTTTCTGGCAGGTTAAGGCGCTTCTGAGTGCGGGAGGGAGAACTTTTCCGGCGCAATGGGTACCTGCAAAGGTTTATACCGACGAAGAAAAACGCTGTGTACACCAAAATATAGCGCAGCAGGTAGCGCATCTTTGCCGGCAGGCTGGAGCAGCGACCGTAACAGAATGTGAGACGAAGCGTGAAAAAGCGGCAGCGCCGCTGGCTTTTTCGCTCGGCACTTTACAACAGGCCTGTGGCCTGCTCTGGGATATGTCACCCCAGCAGGTGCTTGACACTGCACAGAGCCTCTATGAGAAACACAAGGCAACCACTTATCCACGAACTGATTGTGGATACCTTCCTGAGTCTATGCGTGAGGAAATCCCCTCGGTTCTTTCCGCTATTGGTCTGTCTGATCCAGAGTGTAGTTCTCTTCTTTCAGGTCTAAATACTTCGTTTGTTTCGCGTATATGGAACGACAAAAAAATCACAGCTCACCATGGCATTATCCCTACCCGAAACGCGTTTAAGTTTTCTGCGTTAAGTGAGGCAGAGCGAAGGGTATACACCCTTATCCGCCGAAATTATCTGGCACAATTTCTTCCCCTGCACGAATCTGATATTACTCGTCTGCAGTTTGACATTGGCGGGCAACTGTTCCGCACAACAGGAAGGACGGAGATTGTAATGGGCTGGAAGGTCCTGTTCAGTAAGGAGGAAGAGGATAGTGCAGGGGATGATGATCTCAGTATTGAACTTCCTCCTCTCAGGAAGGGTGACCGTTGCGGAGTAAACGGTGCAGAGGTCGTGCAGCAAATGACTCGTCCGCCGGCTCACTATACTTTCGCAACACTCATCGGCGCTATGATGAACGCGTCAGCGTTTGTTACCGATATTGCTCTTCGTAAGGTACTGAAGGACAACGCCGGATTAGGCACGGAAGCCACCCGCGCTGGTATCGTTGAGCAACTGCTGAACCGCAGATTTATTGTGCGTAAAGGTAAGCAGCTTCGCGCGACTGATCTTGGTGCTGATGTCATTGATGCTCTGCCCTCGCAGTTAACCGACCCCGGAATGACTGCACTTTGGGAACAGGCTCTGGATGAAGTAGCAGAAGGACGCCTTACCCTGAATGATTTTTTGCAGCGACAGGTCGGATGGACCCGTAACCTTGTCAGCATGGGAGGACAGCAGCGGGTGAGCATTAGAATACCACCCACACCATCGTGCCCTTTATGTGGGGGGAAAACTCGCCTAAAAAAAGGACAGAAAGGAGAGTTTTGGGGGTGTACTCGTTATCCTGATTGCAAAGGAATCATCAACAACGACACCCAGAAACGTAAAAGCGCGCGTAGCTCTAAGGCTGTAAAACCAAAGAATAATTAATTCCTTGTCTCTCATTGCGGGGACAGGATGCCTTTGCTATTGTTGCGACGGCTCTGAAGCCGCACCTCGTGACTGCGGGTCCTGTGAGCATCAAATGCAGTGCTTGCAGGATACAGTCTTGTTGGCCGCGTCCACACCTGAACGTGAGTCAAAAAGGCACAAAACTCCGTGAAACCGTGCCGGGTCCTGAACACACCCCCGGAGCAACTGCGTAAGCAGGTCAACATCAGGTCTAATGGTGCAGACCTCACAGGCGGTGCCGAAAGGTGCCGCTTTTTTTATTTTTTGGCATTGATGATTTTTTACGCACACCGGCGTTGACATCTGCTGCGTCTGAATAAATGATAAAGAGGCTAATCGTTGTCATCGACAACTGCCAATGCCCTGGTGATTTGAGAAGGGCGCCTTCGGGTAATCACATGCCAATGCCACATAAAACCTGAGAGTGGCGCCTTCGGGTGGTAAACCTGTTTAACCTCTGAGAACAGGTACTCCTGGCGAGTTGAGGTCCATTTCACAAATACAGCCAGTCGGCAATAATTTGCTGACTTCCCTGCGGGAAACGTTATCCCGCAAGGGATAGATGTTTCTCCGCTACCAGTTTAGTTTTTACTCCGGAGATAACATCATGACTGCTACTACAACTGCATCTTCTTCCACCACCTCTTCCTCTGCCAGCCAGAAAAAAGAGTATTTCAATCTTAACGTAAGCGGTATCGGCTACCTGAGCTCGATTCGTCGTGTACAGGGCCAAAACGGTGAATTTACCTGCGCTGTCATTAATGCCCTGACTGGTCCTACCGACAATGCGTCATACACTCGTTTCGATGTCACTGTTGCGGGCCCAGAGGCTACAAAACTCATCAACCGCTGCCAGAAGGCCGTGGATGAAGAGGAAAAAGTATTGCTGGGGTTTGTGCTGAGCGGCCTGAAAGCTGACGTGTTTACCCTTCAGTCGGGTGAACATTCCGGTGAATCCAGACCTTCTCTGAAGGCTCGCCTGATTAAGGTCGAGTTCATTAAGAAAGGCCAGGAAGTCGTTTACACAGCGCCAAATGCATCTCAAACCCCGGAACAAGGTTCTGCGGCTCCTAAAGACTACGATCCGAACTCGTTTTAATTCTTTTTTCTTACATCCGGTAAATCTCTTTCGGGAGATTTACCTCTCTCGATAACGTAACGGAGCTCTCGCATGGGAAATCCATTCGGTTTACTGGCTTCAGAAGCTGGGTATCAATTACAGATCCAGGTTCTGTCCAGTCAGCGCGGTTTTTATATCGGAACCGCGAACGAAATGGGACCCGTGTCCCGTGAGTCAGTCGAATACTACAAAACCAGTCTGCAGGCCGATATTGCTCTTGAAAAAGGGGAATGGACGCAGCGTGAATATGATTAGGTACAGGAGATTACATCATGGCAAGTCGCGGAATTAACAAAGTTATTCTCGTTGGCCATCTCGGTCAGGACCCCGAAGTACGTTATATGCCCAATAGCACAGCTGTTACAGGGTTCAGTATTGCAACGTCGGAGTCATGGCGTGATAAACAAAGCGGTGAAATGAAGGAAAACACTGAGTGGCATCGCGTTGTGTTGTTTGGCAAACTCGCCGAAATAGCCGGTGAATATCTGAAAAAAGGTTCACAGGTATACATTGAAGGCCATCTGCGGACCCGCAAATGGACTGATAACGGCGGGGTTGAACGCTGGACAACAGAAGTTGTGGTTGGTGTGAACGGTACGATGCAGATGCTGGGTAGTCGTAATGCTCCAGCAGGTACCGGTAATGCTCAGCAGCCTGGGTCGGCGCAAGGAGGTTGGGGGCAGCCTCAGCAGCCTCAGCCTCAGCAGTCAGCTGCGCCACACAATCCTGCTAATGAACCTCCGATGGATTTTGATGATGACATACCGTTTCTGGGGCATGGTTATGGGATCTGCCGAAAAGCGATCTACGCCATTTCCTGATTGGATTTTACAGAGGCGCCAGTTTGACTGGCGCTTTTTTATTCAAGATAATCATGGCAGGAGCGGGGTACTTTTTTAATGCCAGTTATACTGAGAATTAACGGATTCAAATTTTTCTTTTACTCGAACGAGGGAAATCCTCTAGAACCCGCTCATATTCATGTCCGTAACGCTGATGGTGAAGCGAAATTCTGGCTTGAAAATGAAGTTAAACTGAGCAGGAACGATGGCTTCGATGCCCGGACTCTTAAAGAGTTGACTAAGATGGTTCAACATAACCAGACGATGTTTGTGGAGGCCTGGAATGACTATTTCAGCTAAAAATGTACGATTTGATGAGACCACCATGTGGGTCGAATTAAACGATGGCAGGGTGATGGGCGTACCAATCGCCTGGTTTCCTCGTCTGCTGAATGCCACAGACAAAGAACGTAATGACTATGAACTGAGTAAACGTGGTATTCACTGGGATAATCTCGATGAGGATATCTCAGTCGATGGCTTGCTCGCTGGCCGTGGTGACGTGACCCATGTTCCACATCGCGTAGCCTGATAATCATAAAGTCGCAGACTAAGGCGCCGGATTTTCCGGCGCTTTTCTTTTTAAGGTATTGCCAACTGGCTGGATAAATCGGTCTCGTGTAGCTCCTTTCCCTGCGCCCGAATACGGTGATAACCCTTGAAACTGGATATCCTGGTCTTTCGCGGTTGCCCCACCGAGGAAATTTTCTTCAGTTCGCAGTAATAGTTTTGCATTGTCCGAAAAGGCATCCCCGCCAGAATATCCGACTTGTTTCGGACAACTCCTGGGGATTCCTGATGGTAAAAATAAACCTGCAGACACGTTATCGGCTTGGGGCCATCACGCTTTGTCTGCTTGCCGCTGGCTGCACAGACTTTAGTTCTCGCTCTGAACCCATGAGCAGGCTTCAGGGCTCTCCCCGTGTTCAGGATCTTTATCAAAACCGTTCCCCTGAAGTTGTTCGATACGATCGTTACATACTTGCGAGTACGCGACCTGTAGATGCTCAGCGTGACCCACTGAATCAGATTATCGATATCAGGATGCCTTTGCAGATGGTGAATACCATTGGGGAAGGTATGCGATACGTGATGCTTGAATCAGGTTATTCACTGTGTTCAGGCGAACCGGGTGTATTCTCTGAATTGTTCGTTAAACCATTACCGGCTGTGCAGCGTTCAATAGGACCTGTGAAGCTTGGAGATGCTTTACAAATCCTCGCCGGGCCTGCCTGGCGTATGCGCGTAGATGACCTGAATCGAGAAATTTGTTTTGTTCTGCGTGATGAATATCGACATCTTGCCCTCTCAACAACAGGTCCCTTGCAGGCGAGTGTAGCAAGTCATGGAACAGGGAAATCTGCTTCTACAGGCACACTACTTAACAGTTCTAAGGGACTTTCTGGTACTGGAAATAATAGCTATCCGTTGCCTCCGGCTCGGCCAGAAAGTTCCATTTTGTCACCAGGGACACCAAAAGTTACCTCTCAAGCTGTTTCCCCTTTATCTGTTGCAACGACAGCAAAAACACCTCGTAACCCGTTCTCTGCCAGCGAGCCTGGGGAAAAATCTACGGTTCCGGTGCAGAAAACACAGGCAGGTCCCGCAGCTAAGTTAACATCTGGCAAGGTAAAACCATCAACAGAGTTGGCTCCTGCGCCTGCGCCGTCAGCATTGTCAGTTGCGTCAACACCTCTGAATAAAGCTGCACTTGGTGTGCCTTTAACTCCATCTGGTGCAGTGAAACCAGGTGGAACGGTTCAGAACAGTAATCCACCGTCCACTGTCATCTCTCCTACTGCTCCGGTCAGCGGAAAAACTGTTTTCACTCCGGGAGCATTGCTTTCCTCGTTACCAGACGGACAGGCCTGGACCGCGCAGGCAGGCACTACGTTAAAAGAGACTCTGATCCAATGGGCTACATCGGTTCGCTGTGAGAGTGGCAGTAGTCCTACCTGGGTAGTTATCTGGCCAACGCCTGTGAACTACCGCATCGATGTACCATTTACGCTGCGCGGTAATTTCGAGTCGATTATCGTGCAGCTGTTTAGGTTATATCGCCCTGCAGAAAAACCCCTCTATGCAGCACCAAATCGTCTTCAGTGCCTGGTATTCGTGGACGATAAGCCGATTCAGGACGGGAAATGATATGGGATATGCGCTGCCAGTTTTCGCGCTTTGTCTTGTCATCATCTTGATAGCCGGTGATGCACAGCACCACTCATCAGAGCATGTACGGCTTGCGCTGCAGCAGACTCAGCCTGAACAGCTTGCAGCAGACATGCTTCGGACTGCTGATGTCGTAAATAATTGGCGTCACGGGCGGTCCATAACAGATGGCCCCGTATCAACCGCACTGACTGGAATGCTGCCGTTACCAGACAGTCGCATCAAAAGCATTATTCAGAACGGTCGCCTGTGGATCTGGGTACCTGAAACAGACGGTGTTTATGCCGCGTTGCGCGCCCGCTCAGTGACTTCTGCGCTTGCCCTGACCGTAAGCGGCGGTCATCTGCGGATGGCGGATGGCACTGATATGAACCTGTCTCTGCCGTCCGGTGTGACGGAAGGCAGCATTGTTTATCTTAACTAACAGAATCAGGGAGCTGCGGATGCCGCGTATACCTTTCTGCCTGACAGTACTTACCGCTGCGTTTGTGCTGTCATCATGTTCGCTGAATGAAATCAGCAAAATAGACAAGGAAGCCGTTGGGCAGGCCGATACGGCTCAGCGAGTGTTGCAGAGTCGTCAGTCCATATCACAACCAACTGTTGTCTGGATGGATAAGCCCTGGGTAAACCTGCAGCCAGTCACGCCGGTGGTCTCCACTCCGGACGAAAAGAATCTGCCTCCCTGTCAGATAACGATTAATCGTCCTGACGGCATTTCACTGCCTGAGCTGGGACAGCGCATCACTGCGCTATGTGGTATACGAGTCTCCATCACACCAGATGCATTTGCTGCGCTGAGCAACGTGAGTACCGGCAGCGTGGTAACTTCTCAGATGAGTGGTCAACTGCCGGCGCCGGATGACAATGGTCGGGTTCCCCTGGCACAGATGGGGGCTACGTCAGCTCAGCCCGTCTCCGTTCAGCCATCACCGGCGCTCATGCGTGGCCTTAAATTCCAGGGAGATGTTCGTGATCTGCTCGATGTCGAAGCCAGCGGGTACGGGCTGTCATGGCGCAGTGACGGAAACGGAGTTTATTTTTATCGACAGGATACCCGCACTTTTCAGCTCGTTATCCTGAATACGAAAGTAAACAGTAGCGCATCAATTAACTCCGGCTCTGGCAATCAGCTGGGCAGCGGTGGCGGCACATCGGGGGGGACGAGCGGAGACATTAGCTCTAATCAGAAGACCGATTATGGCATGAACAGCGACCTGTACGACGACATTCGTAAAACCATCGAGCAGATGCTGACGCCAAAATCTGGTCGTTTCTGGCTTTCAGCAGCTACTGGCACGTTGAGTGTTACTGACACACCGGACGTTCTGGATCGTATTGGTCGTTACATTGAGTATCAGAATAAGGTTCTAAGCAGGCAGGTCCAGCTCAACATACAGATTGTCAGCGTCAACCAGACGCGTAATGAGCAACTGGGTCTTGACTGGGGGCTCGTATACAAATCCCTGCACAATTTTGGCGCCACTCTGACCGGTTCAATGGCCAATGCTTCGACTTCAGCAGGCAGTGCCGGCATTTCGATTCTCGACACGGCAACAGGCAATGCCGCCAAATTTTCCGGCTCCAGCCTGCTGATTAAAGCGCTTTCCGAGCAGGGCAACGTCAGCATGGCGCTGAACCAGACCGACCCAACAGCAAATCTGACGCCGGTAGCTTATCAGCTCTCAAACCAACAGGGCGTTCTGACAAGTTCCAGTTCAACTGCAACAGCTAACGTCGGGGTTACTTCCTCACAGACCGTAACCACAATCACCACCGGTTTGTTCATGACCATGCTGCCGTTCATCCAGGAAAACGGTGACGTGCAACTGCAGTTCGCTTTTAGCTATACCAGTCCACCGCAGATAGAGAAATTTATCAGTAGGGACGGGAATACCCGTAACGATATACCGAATACCTCGACACAGGGGCTGGCACGTAAAGTTAACCTGCGCTCAGGCCAGACACTGGTATTAACCGGATCTGAGCAACAGAACCTTTCTGCAAACAAGCAGGGAACATTCACACCCGACAACTTTATCCTGGGCGGTGGCCAGAACGGTACGCGCGGTCGTAACACGCTCGTGATTATGATCACCCCTGTTCTGCTGAGGTAATCCATGTCATCAAAGAAAAAATCTTCACTCCGTAGCGGCATTCGAGTCACCCACCACCGTCGCGACTGGATGGCAGGACTTCATTGGGAGCAGCAGCGGAGCGCACTGTTAACGCGATTCCGGGGAAAAGCCTCACCTGACACGCATGTAGTAGTTGCCGGCAGGCGTAACGCATCAATGATGGGGGTCGTTTCCCCCGGGCGTGTGCGACGGAGCCCTTACTCTCTTGCAGTAGCATTCCTGCTGTCTGAAGGGGGAAATACATGGGGGATATACCGTCTCAGCCACAACGAAGATCTCTGGGTTTTCTTTGCAGCCAGCGGTGGGCAACTTTCTGTCATGGGTGATGTGACCGGTTCACGCGCGAAGATAGAATCAGCAGCAGAAAACTTCCTGCGTTTTAACGATGCTGATACACCGGGTCTGCGCTGTGCTGCAACCGCAGATGATAATTGTGATGCAACCTCGCTCACTGACAGGCTGAACCGTTCGCAACTGAAGCGTTGCCGCCTGGGTAAGCGCCTGACGACGATGTCTCTCATTATGCCTGCTGCGCTTATTACACTCGTGGCAGCAGCAGGAATTTACTGGTACGACGACGTTCAGCAAAAAGCGGAACAGGCTGCTGCAATGGCAGAGTTTCGCGCCCGAATGGCGATGTCTGCTGATAAGCCAGCTGCGCCAGCCCGAGCGCCGCATCCGTGGGCCTCTCAGCCACCAGTTTCGCTTTTACTTGGTAATTGCTGGCTGACACGCGAACCACTTTTCGCCTCGGTGGCTGGCTGGCGCTTTACGGACGGTGAATGTGTCCCTGAAGGCCTGCGCTTGCGTTACCTCGCCACACCTGGTGCGACGGTGGAGGATTTCTCCCACCGCGCAAGGGTGCTTCTTGGGCATTCTGCTGTTTTCAACCTTCAGGAAGGAGGTAAAAACGGCGACGTATTCATTCCCTTCCGGAAATACAGCGTAAGTGAGTATACCGACGAGGCCTTGCCTGGCGCGGATGCCCAACTGATACGTTTCATTTCGCACCTGCAGCGCCGCAACCTGGAAGTCAAGTTCAGTGAAGTGAAACCGCCAGCGGTCGCGCCAGGACAAGAGAAAACCATGCCCGTACAGGACTGGCGCGAATTCACTTTTACTGTCAGCTCGCGTTTGCAGCCTGAACGTCTGCTGCAGGATTTTGATGCGACCGGGCTCCGCCTGAACAGCGTGTCAATCACCATGAGCCCGCAGGGGCAGTTCGACTACACCATGAAGGGGAGCATTTATGCGCAGAATTAATCCCGCGGGAACGGGCCTGCTGCTGTCCGCTCTGTTCTGCGGGCAGGCAGTGGCAACCGTAACCAGTGATGCGCTTCCGCCGAACGTTACGCTTGGCGAACTTGAAGCAGCTCAGGCGCGCAACCTCATTCTGGAGCAGAAAGTGCAGACGGCGCGTCTGGAGCAGCAGCTGCGTGAAAGCCAGTCCGGACAGAGTACTGACAGGAATTATCTGTCTACTGCCGCCCAGCCTGCCATGCCGCTTATGGCGCAGCCAGCTCCTTCACAACAGACTGCCAGTGCAGTCGGTGAAAAGCGGACCGGTGGTGTGCGCCTTCAGGAGATTTACGGCCGTGGCTCGCAGTTGCGTGCACGCATTGTTCTGCCGGATGGCGGAGTCACAGAAGTAGCAAAAGGCGATCAGCTTCCCGGAACCTCAAAGCGGGTCACGGAGGTTACCTCCACGATCGTACGCCTCAGCGACAATTCTGAACTTTCATTTTGAGGTGATGATGTCTTCTGATAAAGAAATCATGGATTTTGTCTTTGCCGAGCAGCATCCGTCTGGAGGGGTTACGCTACTCATCGACGGCAACCGGCGAAAAGACCCTGGCATACAGCGCTGGGTTATGGATGTCACCCGGACATGGGCTGATGCAAAAACTGAGTTTGTTACACTCAGCGAACTGAACCGGCGGCGTGAAGTGGCAGAACGTCAGGGCCGTGGGCTTAACCAGGGTGTGAGCGAGGCGGATCTAAGTAACCGTGACGTCAGTGTGTCGCAGGATAAGGTCATCAGCTATATGAGGCTGGGTAACGACTTTAATGCCTCTGATATTCATATGGAAATAAGCGGTGATCGCAAGATTTGCATCGTTCAGTTGCGTATTCACGGCGAGCTGGAGGTGGTGGATGAAGTGAAAGATGTGGAGGGTATGACGCTGGCCTCCACATCTTATCTTTCCATGTGCGACGTGCGCGAGCAGTCATTCTTTGCCGGTCGTGAGCAGTCAGGGCGCATCGATGCAAAGTTCGCCCGCCGCGCCGGCCTCTATGGCGCCCGCTACGAACACCGTCCTACTCCGGATGGGCTGATAGTGGTCATGCGTCTGATCCCGGATGACGGGGACAATATACCGACGCTGCCGCAACTGGGTTTTTTGCCTGAGCAGATTAAGCTCATCCTGCAGATCCTGCGTATGCCGGAAGGCATGACGCTGCTGACCGGGCCTACTGGTTCAGGGAAGAGCGCCACGTTGCGCGTGTTCAGTGATATCTGGCTGAAACTGACCGGCGGTAAAAAGCGCCTGCTCACGCTGGAAAACCCGCCCGAGGGGCGTATTCCGGGTGGTATTCAGACCCCCGTTATGCCGGAAGACAATTCACCGGAGGCCATCAGCCGCGCCTGGAGTAACGGAAACGCCTCTGCACTTCGTCTCGATCCGGATGCCATCCTGAACGGTGAGATCCGTGACCTGTATTCCCTTCTCGCCGCCATTTTCGCCAGTGAAACCGGCCACCTGGTGCTGTCGACCCTGCACACCCAGAGCCCTATCGGCTCCCTGCGTCGTATGGAGCATTTCGGTATTGATCGCCACCTTCTGGCGGATGCTGCACTCATCACTGGCCTGATTGGCCAGCGTCTGGTGCC
Source organism: Citrobacter amalonaticus Y19 (assembly GCF_000981805.1). NCBI lineage: Bacteria > Pseudomonadati > Pseudomonadota > Gammaproteobacteria > Enterobacterales > Enterobacteriaceae > Citrobacter > Citrobacter amalonaticus. The sequence goes on from NZ_CP011132.1 coordinate 5,449,190, forward strand.
GCTGTTGTGTGAACACTGCCGGGTACCGTGGGAAGTCAAAGTCCCTGAGCTTGATGAAGAAACCCGCGCGCGTCTCGAAAAATATTGTTCTGTCGCGGGCTTGTGCGAACCGAAAAATCTCTTCTTCCGCAACTATGAGGGATGTGAACACTGCCGGAAAACGGTACCACTGACCGGACGCATTATCAGTCGTGGCGTTACAGGGCGAACAGCTATTGCCGAAGTTGTCCGGACAGATGCTCGCCTGATGCAACTTTGGCTTTCACATGGGCCTTCAGTTGCCAGAAAGTACTGGGTAAACCAGGGTGGGATTACTCGCCGCATGCATCTGTTGCGTTATCTGGCAGAGGGTCTTGTTGATCCGCTGGAAGGCGATCTCATCTGTCCGCTGGATGAGGATGACATCATGGATTGTGAGGTGCCTGATGGAAAGTGACAGCCATTTTTATCCATCCCGGGAAATGTCGTTCCCTGAAAGGATTCGCTACCGGCTTGTCAGAGCCACTTTTACTGGGAAATACCGCCAGCCATTTTACGAAACGCTGCGCTTTCTTCTTGAAAACCGTAAGGCCCTGAAAGACGCGCTGACCATGATCGGCGATGTACATACTGATTTTGGCAGGCGCTGGCATCCTTATTATGAACTTGTTCAGGACTGCATCGAGGGTGTGAACGACAACCGTCCTGGCCGCGCGCTGCAGGATGTTCTGGCTGCCTGGGCACCTTACGAAGAGGCCGCGCTTATCAGCGCCGGGATGGAAACCGGTAATATTCCTGCCGCGCTGATGCAGGCTGATAAGTTGATTGTTGCCCGTCGGCGAATTCTTGGGCAGGTAATTTTTGCCTCAGTATTTCCTGCCGCGCTTGCCATCCTGAGTACGGGGCTACTACTGGCCAACAATCTCGCACTTGTTCCCACCATGAGCAAAATGTCCGATCCAGCTCGCTGGACCGGTGCACTCGGGTTTATGAATGGAGTAGCGAAGTGGAGTTCCGAGTGGGGTGTTGCTTCTGCCGCTACAGCCGCAGGGCTTGTGCTGCTGTCTTTCTGGTCGCTGCCCCGCTGGCGCGGCCGTCTCAGGGGCTGTGCTGACTGGTTACTACCATGGTCTGTTTATAAAGACCTGCAGGGAGCTGTATTTCTTATGAATATTGGCGCGCTTCTTGGTTCGGGTGTCCAGGAACTCAAAGCTTTGCAGATCCTTAACGGTTTTGCACCGCCCTGGCTGCAGGAACGCATCGAGGCCGCGATGGAGTGCATGAGTGAAGGCGATTCACTTGGCAGAGCTCTGCGTAACAGCGGATATGATTTTCCGAGCCGTGAGGCTGTGAACTATCTCTCTCTTCTGGATAAGGGGGATGGTGCTGCTTCGCTCATCACCAATTATGCGGACCGCTGGCTGGAGCAGGCGCTCGCGCGCGTCGCGCGTCGGGCGAATGCCACCAAACTCTTTTCTCTCGTTCTGATTATGAGTTTCTTCTTACTCATCCTGATGATGGTGATGCAGATTCAGGACATGAACACTTTCAACTTACATTAAGGAACCGCCATGTCAGCTCAGACATTACCACATCGCCAACATCAGCCTGACCGGGGCTGGGGCATTCTTGAACACGGTACCATTGCGATCGGGACGATTATCGTACTGGCTCTGGTTGGTGCTCTGGTCTGGAGTCTTTGGGGGAAAAAGTCCGTTGCCGTTGAGGTTTCAAATCTCCAGACCGTCGTGACAAACGCGCAGTCGCTTAAGCAGGCGCAGGGGGGATATAACTTTACGAGCGGTACAACTATGACGGGAACGCTTATCCAGCAGGGGGGCGCACCAAAGGCTGGCTGGACTATCCAGGGAACAGCCAGTTCCGGTACCGCTACGATGTGGAACGGTTATGGTGGTCAGGTCGTTCTGGCTCCTGTGGCATCGAATGGATTTAACAATGGATTTTCAGTTACAACGCAGAAAGTTCCGCAGGCAGACTGCATCTCTATCACTACACAGCTCGGTTCCGGTGGAGCATTCAGTGCTATCACCATTAACAGTACTGATTACAGTGACGGTCTGGTCAGTGCAGAAGAGGCAGGCAAAACCTGCTCATCAGACAGCGGAATGACAGGTAACAATACACTGGTCTTCACCCATAACGGCTGATGACATGCTGCGCCTGTCCGCTTTTCTGCTGCTGATTTTGGTTTGCCCACGGGTGGATGCATTCTGCTTTGAATCGGCGGGCGCTAAATACCACATTGACCCGCTACTGGTTAAGGCAATAGCCATAGGTGAAAGCAGCCTGCGACCGGATGTCACAAATATTAATCGTGACAAAAAGACCGGGCAGGCACTCAGTACCGATTATGGACTGATGCAGGTCAATTCATCGCATATCGCTTCGCTGATAGCGCAGGGTTACATTCGCAGCTCACAGGACCTCCTGAACCGTCCGTGCCTCAACGTTCAGATAGGTACCTGGATACTGGCGAAGCATTTTCAGGTATGCGGCATAAGCTGGAACTGTCTTGGCTCTTATAACGCAGGTTTTCGTAAGGACCGGCATGAAACTCGCGAGTCCTATGCCAACCGGATTTATGCCATTTATCGTCGGCTTTTACTTAATGAACGGGGAATAAAACTGTGACACTGCTGACGCTGAGTATGCCCTGGCCAACTGTCATTATCATTTTTCCTCTATGCCTCAGCTTATTCAGTTTTATGAGGAGCCTGGTTCGTCTCAGCCTGATGATATTGGATGATGATCAGGAATGGTTTGCTGTTTTTTTCGCCCCTGCATCCACCGGCTTCATCTGGCTTTACGCTACAGCGGCAACTGGCATGATGCTGTCCCCTGTGCCGCTACTGGAGCGACTGATGTCTCTGTTGTTCTGCCTCTTTCTTTTCAGGTTGACGCTTACCGATGCGTTCACAGGATTTCTGCCCCGAGAATTGACGATAAGGTGTCTTATTGCCGGTCTTGTTTCCGCTCTTATCGCTCCCGGCTTTATAGGGCACTTCCTCACAGCTACCACTGCGCTGGTGATTTTTGGCGTCTGGCGTTATGTCACCTTTAGGATTCATGCCCGTGAGTGTCTGGGGCTTGGCGATGTCTGGTTGGCCGGTGCTATTGCGGCCTGGTTGGGAGGGCGAGAGGGGCTTTATGCTCTGCTGATCGGCGTGGTGCTCTTTGTGCTCTGGCAGATATCTGTTCGTCGCATAACTGAAGGAGGGCCGATGGGACCCTGGCTGTGCGCCGGCGCGATTTCTGTGACCCTGTTTAAATTGTATCAACCGCTTATTACATGGTGATGCCTGTGTTCACATATAAAACGACTGACCGGGGCTGGGCTATCCTCAGCACTGGTGCTTCATTGATTATTCTCCTGGTGGTCAGCGTCTGGGGCTTTACCCTTATCAGTGACTGGATGCAAAAACGGACCTGGCTGAATACCGCGTCACAGGTATCTCGCTTCACACAAGCTGTGAAGAGCTACACTGGCCGTTATTACGATACTTTGCTTTCAAGTGCCACCACCACGACCCCGGTTACGGTTACACCCGCTATGCTGAAAAACACCGGATTTCTGGAGCAGGGGTTCAGCGAGACGACAGTAGACGGACAGGCTTACCTGGCTGCTGTTGTTCGTAATGCCACTAATACAGATCAGCTGCAGGCACTGGTTTACACTCAAAACGGCGCGGCACTGCCTTTTCTCGCACTGCGCCAGATATCAATGGATATCACCTCTGGTATGGGCGGCTATATATGGACATCAGGAACTGCTACCGGCGCTATGGGCAGCTGGACTATTCCTCTTTCACAGTTTGGGATAAGTACAACTCAGGGACATATTGCGGCTTTACTGACCACAGATGAACTGGGCGCTGCTCGCGGTGAAAATGATCGCCTTTATCGTTTTTCGGTAACCGGCAAGCCAGACCTCAACACGATGCATACCAGTATTGATATGGGAGGTAACAATCTTAATAACGCAGGCACGATTAATGCCGTAACGGGTAATTTCAGTGGCGATGTGGCGGCCACTGGAAATATAACTGCGAATGGAACTGTTACAGGACAGAATGTTACTGCCGGTTCAAACGTCACCGCAGGAAATACAATAACGGCTAACAACGACATACGTTCAAATAATGGCTGGTTCATAACTCGAGGGAGTAAGGGATGGCTAAATGAAACGTATGGCGGCGGTTTTTATATGTCAGATAATGACTGGGTTAGAGTCATAAATAATAAGAATATTTATACAAGCGGTCAGGTTCGTGGTGGAAGTGTGCGGGCTGATGGAAGACTTTCTACAGGAGAAGTTTTGCAGCTCGACGGAGTCAATACTGCTGGCGCAGTTTGTTCACCAAACGGCCTTGTAAGCCGCGACGCCACTGGAGCCATACTTTCCTGTCAATCCGGTGTGTGGCAAGGCAATGCTGAAATCGGTGATTTGTTCTTCTCTCCTGATATCAGCTCCGGTCAATCACGTAATATTGGGCAACATAAATATTGTGCATTGTCTCAGGCGCGATTCGATTACAACAATTACCGAGCGTGCGTTTTGGTTAGAAACGCAAATGGCACATGGACGTTGTCGGCTCCAAAGGTTGGTAATGGGCAAGCAAATTGCGTTGCCGTGTGTTTCTGACAACTGACTGTCAATCCGGTGCGTGGACTGGAGCTGGAAAAATCAATAATTCTTCCTGTAAATGGGTTTCCGCTCCAAATGCCAATGATAACATTGGCGGTTATAAAACGGCTTCATGCCCTGCGGGATGGATAGTTCAATCTGTCCGTTGGTTTCAGATTCCATCCTATGTTGATGATGAGCATGTCGATGCGTTTTGCTGCCCATTTAGCTAACTGTCAATCCGGTGTGTGGCAAGGAAATGAAATTTCTACTGTTTACCCAGGATATATTGACTATGGATCACATGTAGAAATGTTCGGAACCATATACGGTATTGGCGACGATAGCTGTGTCAACAGCGGATTTCCGGTACTGGTAAGCCAGGTTCTATCGCTTACAGGAAGTGTATCTGATCTTAGTTCTCTGGCTAATGCTGGAGTAACCTCTGCTTACTTTACAGTCATAAATGGAAGCCAATTTCGCGTTTGCGTAAAAAACAAAGATTCAAGCCGCAGCAACAACATTGCGTGGCGTGCATTAGCAATTAAATAAACCTGTCAATCCGGTGTGTGGAGATCGGGCCAAGTCAAGTTCACCACACAGGCCTATAACATCGGACAAAATGTTATTGATCAGTATATCGGAATACATGCGTACTGCTCCTGGACATATCTTTTCAGCGCCCCGTTGGGAGGAACTCAAAAGGTCTATAGCGACGGGAACAATGGCTGGAGAGTCACCAATACCCCTTATAATGGATACCAAACTGGCTCTTCGGTTTCGGTTACTTGTCTTAACCTTCCGGGGGCGGGAATTTGACTGTCAATCCGGTGTGTGGAAATCATTCCAAAACAAGTTCTCGATACAGGCTTTCGATGTGGGGAAAAATGTCACTAACAGTGATATTGGAATCCATGCTTATTGCTCATGGACGAACTTAAATGGTTCACCTTTTGGTGGATTTCAGAAGGTATATGCAGATAGTTCAAATCGCTGGTTTGTTACCAATACGCGATGGGGTGATTACGAATCAGGAGGGACAATCACTGTCACTTGCTTAAATCTACCTGGTGCCGGAATTTGACTGTCAATCCGGTGTGTGGGCAGCCGCATCAAAAATCAAAATGCAAACCGTTTTTGGCGAAACCACCTGTGCCAATAAAGCGGTTGCGTCTGCTTATTGTCCGTCCGGTACAGTGGCTATAGGTGGTTCTTACACTTTAAAAAGTTGGTCTGATGGTTCCAATCATAACTCACCCGATTCCATGGCTCTTGATCCTGTAAATGACCGGTTCTACATCGTCTTACCGAACAATTCAAAAGGTGCAGCGTGCTTCCAGGCTATAGCAAACTGCGCCACTAATTAGACGCCAAATCCTGTGTGTAGTGAACTCAAGGGCTTTGATGTGCCTGACTACACGCCGGATGGAATATCAGTCTACTGCGCATTTCTTCAGTACGATTCTGACGGTATAGCTCCCATAGATTATGAGTATATAGCAAGGCTAAAACTCCCTGGAGAGCATCCATAAGAGGGTAACGGGCTAGACATAACAGTGAAGGAAGAGCCTGCCGGTACGATAAAATTAATCGTACCCGACTTACTCCAGCTTGAATTAGCTGTACCCGCGGCGGTGATAACGCGCCCATCAACACTACCTGACAAAGCCCATGTGTTTCTGCAATTGTCACCATCCTCGACGTGCCGGTTCACTGTGGATACTCCCCCAGATGCATATACTGTCATGGGCTTACCGGTGGTATTGATAGCTGTGTAAGCTGACACAAATGAGCCAAGTGAAGAATAATTCCCGCTGTAGTTTCCGCCAGATACCCACACACCGGATTGACAGTTCAGTAGTCGAGTATGATTTTCATACAACTGCAATATCCGTTTGGTGTTTGACCTGGATTAATAACAGGGCAATTGTCATCGGTGCGAGGGGTATAACCTACGTAATCATCTGAACGTCCTTTATCGAAGGAAGTCCTTCTACAGTAATATCCTGACCGTCCTTTTCCTGGGCTAATCCACACACCGGATTGACAGTGGTATGTGATATATTTCTAATCTTTTTAGGAATATGCGATGCAACTCAGACAGCGAATTAAGAAAATGGAGCTGGGTGTAGCTCTTGATAAATATTACGGTTGTGCATCTGTGCAAAAGCGGGGCCATCTGCAGGAGTTTTATCGGATAAATGTTATAAAGCGTTCAGCTCTTGCCAGGCGATACATGCATGAGATTACTTCGGTTGATATTGCAGAATACCGTGATCAGCGACTCTCTGAAGTAAGTAGTAAAACGGGGCGAACTAATAGCCCTGCAAGTGTCCGACTTGAACTTGCGTTGCTATCTGCCCTTTATAACCTTGCTCGAATTGAATGGGGAACATGTACTCATAACCCTGTTGAGCATGTACGAAAACCACCGGCCTCCAAAGGGCGAACCCGAAGATTGACATCTCAGGAGGAGCGAAAGATTGGCAGGGCGCTGGCAAAACGAAATATCGAGTTGGCAGCCATTTTTCATTTGGCCCTTGAAACGGCTATGCGTCAGGGGGAGATCCTCTCACTTCGCTGGGAGAATATCGACCTGCACATTGGCATCGCTCATTTACCTCTCACTAAAAATGGGAGCGTACGGGATGTTCCGTTGTCGTTTAAAGCAAGAAAGGTATTAAGAGAGTATTCCGGCCCTCTATCCGGACCTGTTTTCAGTTATACATCCAATGGGTTTAAAAGCGCCTGGCGAGAAGTTATACAGGCTTTAGGCATTGTCGATTTGCATTTTCATGATCTACGACACGAAGCTATAAGCCGTCTTTTTGAGCTCGGAACACTGAATGTCATGGAAATTGCAGCGATATCAGGACACAAGAGCCTGACGATGCTAAAACGCTATACCCACCTTCGTGCGACGCAGCTGGTTAGTAAACTTGATATACGTAAACGACAGACGCAGAAACTGGCGGCGATCTTTGTTCCGTATCCTGCTGAACTTGAGAGCAGCAATAACGGTATTGTTTTACGCTTCTCTGATCTTGAACATCCTTCACTTGAAGCGCAAACAAAGGAAGACGTTATCCAGAAAGCCTCTTTTGAGCTTCTCAGAATTCAGGCTCTTGCTGCTCGTTCTGGAGAACGACTCCCTCCACCAGGCAATATCAAAGCTAATGACCCAACTCGTGTGCTCATTAATCCGCTCTGAAATTTTGCGAACCCCTGGATTCAAACACATCTAAAACAAGGACGTTTTTAGACAGCGCTATTATGATAGTGGCCTTTCCAGATGATCCCCTCCGACCTGGTTTCCCCGCCGAAAAAAACTTCAGAAATGGCAGATGAGTTAATCATCGCCATAGAATGACGTTTTTTGCACCTTATGGCTGTTCTGCGCAGCTATAAGGATTTTGAAATGTCAGTCAGTCAAGTCGTCCCGGAAGAAGTTATACCTGAAAATCCAGAGGTTACTTCTTCGAAAGTTGTGCCTGCTGAGCCAGAGGCTCGCCGGTTGGTTCCCATTAACCTGAAAAAAATAGTCCGGATTGGAGGTCTGGGATTCCTCATTGTTTCTCTTGTTGGTTCTGTGGCCACGATTGTGATCATGGCACAGCAAATCTCTGATCTGAGTATTCGGGTGAACTCCCTGGATGCCGCTTTTCGCAGCGGTCAGATGAGCCAGTTGTCTGGTTCGGTTACTTCGCTCGAAGCTCAAAGCCGGAAACACGAGAAGCAGCTCGAGTCTGTCTCATCAGGGCTTGAATCAGTACAAAACCAGTTAGCTGATTTTCAGGGGGAACATTCAAAATTAACAGGAAGCATTAACAAACTTTCCTCAGAAGCCCTGGCGCGGCGTACCGCGATAGACGAACACTCTGAACGTATTGATGACATTCACTCACGGTTGTCACAGGTTGAATCGCGAGTTGCCGGGCTGAGCAAAGCTGAAAGCAACACTTCTCAGAAAGAATCGAAGCAGAACCAGCAACCAGTCACTAAGAGCAAAACATCTTCAAAATCCGGGACAGGCCAGATCGTAAAAAAGCCTGAGCGGTCAGTCAGGCGCGCAGCTGTTGAAGCACCGTTTGTACTGACCGGCATTGAGCGGCGCGGCGGGCAGATGTTCGCAGTCGTCATCCCCCGTGGAAATTCCCAAATATCAGATATGCGGTTGCTTTCACCGGGAGACGGGATGCTGGGGTGGACGCTTCGTTCTATCCAGGACAGTGGTACTGCTGTTTTCAGCGTGAACGGTACCCAACATAGTTTACAGGTTCAATAAGAGACCAGACATATGAAGCATCAGATGAGAAGAATTTTGATGGCAGGTGTACTTTCCTTGCCGCTGTGTGTGGCGGCATCAACAGTTACCACTCAATCGAATCAGAGTCAGCAAACATCCCTGCAGGCATCATCAGCAAACCAGGTTCAGACGCAGCAACAGGGTCAACAATGGGGGCTTTCAGATGAGGACTGGAGTCGCTATCAGTCGTTGATGAAAGGAGCCAGAGGCATTATGTCCCCTGGTCTTGATCCTCTTACTGCCCTGGGCGTCGAGACAGATAATTCATCTGAGCGCCGTCGGCTGGCTGAATTGTGGGTAAAACACGAATACGCCCGTACCGAGAAAGAACTCGCATTTCAACGAGAAATAAACACTGCCTGGCTTCGTCTTTATCCTGAAACATTGGCCGTGAATATGGGGAATGCCGCGGGTATCGCTCATGACACACAAGGAAGACTGGCGTTATTTGTCAAAGAGTCATGTTCACGCTGTGATGCCCGGCTTGCTGCTGTTATCGCCGACAACAGACCGGTAGATATTTACCTTGTCGGAAATGACGTGAGCGACGAAAAAATCAGATCATGGGCAATAAGCCATGGCATACCAGTCGAAAAAGTGCGTAATCGGCAAATTACCCTAAATCATGATCGCGGTTTGTGGCAGCGCTATGGGCAAGGTCAGATGCCAGTTATTTTGCAGCAGGGAGAAGAGGGATGGCAAATTGCCGCATTCTGAAACTGGCTTGCTGTTTATGGTTTGTCAGCACTGGTTGCCTGGCGGTCGTGAATGTAAATAGCAGTGTTCAGGTAGTTCCGCAGGCTTATCGGGTCATTGCTGCTGCCGAGCGCGTTCCGGCAGAATCGCTTTACTCGCTGGCGATGGCCGAAAGCACCCGTAAAACCGCATGGGGGTCTAAACCATGGCCCTGGACTATTAATGTAGCAGGGAAAGGATACCACTTTGAAACCCGCGAGGAGGCCTTTGCGGCACTTCTTGGATTTATGCAGCGCTACCCTCTCAAGCGTATCGATGTCGGTGTAGCCCAGGTCAATCTTGGGTGGAACGGGCATCTTTTCCCATCCTTTCGTGATGCTTTTGATCCCTACACAAATCTTCGTGCAGCGGCCCGAATTCTCCGTGCCTGCTATGACGCTCAGCCTGGAAGCTGGATTAAAGCTGCTGGCTGTTATCACCACCCGGCCGGTGGTAAGCCGGCAGCAAAATATATGGCTATCGTACGCCGCAAGCTAAGTCAGATCGCACCTGATATTAAGGTCCCTGAAGGGGGGCCGGTTGCTCTGGCCAGTCACTCATTAACCTGGGTTGAACCTCAATGAAAAAAATATCGATAAATATTTCAATGGCATCTTTTGTGTATCACTGCTTACAGCAGCGTTTAGTTGTTTTGCTTCGCTGACAGTGGTCGGGGATCTGGGCGGGGAGTCAACCAGACCATTATTCGAGGCGATTAATTCAGGTGAGGAGTCGCATTTGTCCGATGTTTCTTCCTTGCCTGAACCACCGTCATCGCTGTCTATTTCCGATATGTTGCCCGTTAATACACCGGAAATGACACCCGGAAAGGTGACGTCTCGCCCTCTGCAGTTACCCGGTTTGCCCCCTGTTTTTGTGATTGGCGATGATGATATTTCCCGAGCCTGGCTGCGGCAGCGTGGTGCTGAACTGAAAGGGATGGGCGCCACAGGAATGGTAGTGAATGTTACGACTGAAAGTGCGCTCAACACGCTTAGAGGACTCTTGCCAGGTACTGAGATGGTCCCTGTTCGCGGCGGTGATTTGGCAAAGCGATTGAATCTGACGCATTACCCTGTCCTGATTACCGCTGATGGATTAGCGCAATGACCACAGTGGTTTTCATATTATTGGCTTTCATTTCACTCACAGCTTTTTGGCTGCGGTGTAATACAAGAAGTGCCCGTGTCCGCAGACATCAGCGTAATCGACAGACGGCTAACAGGGTGTTGCTAAAACTGCCTGAGCTGAAAGCGGGGCAGCAGGTTTTATATTTACGGAAGATTAATCCCTATGTTTTCGAGGAGATGATTCTGACCGCCATAGAGCGGCGAGGAATACCGGTCAGGCGTAATCCGAGTTACAGCGGTGATGGTGGTATTGATGGTCAGTTCTGGATTGGTCAGGAAAGGTGGCTTGTCCAGGCTAAACGATTTGCCAGTGCTGTTCGTCCTGAACATGTCCGCCAGTTTGGTGAGTTAGTCCGACAAGAAAAATGCAGAGGTCTGTTTGTACACACAGGACGAACAGGTTTTATCAGTTTTAAGTATTTCAGTGATTACCCGGAAATTTTGCTCATAAGCGGGTCTTCCCTTTTGCTACTGCTGTCTGGTGAATCCGTTGAACATGTTCTCCGGCCATTAAAAAAGAGGTAATACAGATGAATTTTTCCACATCAACATTACCGTTTATTGGTTCGGTGTGGCTTTTGGTTTCTTTCCGGATTTTCATATTCCGGTCTGTATTGATTTCTTTGCTGATGTTTGGGTTATTTCTTTTCTTTTATTTATTTCTAGCCGTATTCCGCAAGGCCACAGATTCTGCTCATTTATTCCTCAAACTCAATGATAAAACTTTTGCTCTGTTCCAGGGGAGGGCTTTTATATGAGCGACAAGTACGTGATGGAATCCCTCCTTCGCCCGGCGGTTGAACTGTATTCCGCTGCGGCGGCGGGTAGCGCAACCTTTATTTGCCTTACGGCCCCCTGGGCTGTCGCGCTCGCACCATCGGTCAGTTGGGTGACCGCCGCGGGGTTTGGTGTACTGGCGCTGAAGCGTACATCTGAGGGGATGAAAATACTCCGTTACCGCCAAAACATTCGCCGTTTGCCCCGATATGTACTGACCAGCGAGCAGATCCCCGTCAGCCAGCGGCACTTGTTCCTTGGCAAGGGCTTCCAGTGGTCTCCCCGCCATACGCAGCGTCTTCTGGAAGCGAGGCGTCCGGAGTGTGAGGTCTACGTACAACCTTCTGTTATTTATCGCCTGGCACGCGATCTGGAAAAAAAGATGGAGTACAGCTTGCCGTGGTTGTGCAGGCTGACACGAACTGATTCGGCGCTCAACCCGTTTCGCCCGTTGCCTCCTGTAGGAGGAAGCCCCATTTACCATGGTGTGGAACTGGATGAAACTACGGTCACCTATGATCTCGGAGAACGTGTAGGGCATACACTGGTTATCGGCACCACACGAGTCGGTAAAACCCGGCTTGCTGAGTTACTTATCACACAGGATATTCGCCGTAAAAACGCTGCAGGCGAGCATGAAGTTGTCATCGTGTTTGACCCGAAAGGAGATGCCGATCTGTTGAGGCGAATGTATGCCGAGGCACACCGTGCTGGTCGTCAGGATAACTTCTGGGTGTTCCACCTCGGATGGCCAGATATAAGCGCTCGCTACAATGCCGTTGGACGGTTCAGCCGTATCTCGGAAGTAGCATCACGTGTTGCAGGACAGCTCTCCGGAGAGGGCAATTCTGCTGCATTTCGGGAATTTGCCTGGCGATTTGTCAATATTATTACCCGTGCGCTGGTCGCACTTGGCCAGCGTCCTGATTACGGTCTCATACTGCGTTACGTGACAAACATAGGTGAACTGTACGAAACCTATGTTGAGAATATGCTGAGTGAAAAGGCACCACAGTTGCTGAGTACAGTCGAAGCGCTGTTAGGTAGCGGTATAAGCGAGAAGGATCTGCCGCGTCACATGCAGGGCAGGCCTAATGGCATGAATATCTGGGCTATTGAGCAGGTACTGGCCAGCGAAGAAGGAAAAAAACTGTGGGACCCGGTGCTGGATGGGCTACGTAGCGCTGTGCAATATGATCGAACGTATTTCGACAAAATTGTTGCGTCACTGCTGCCGCTGCTTGAAAAGCTTACAACTGGTAAAACGGCCGCATTGCTGGCACCTGACTATACGGACCTGAACGATCCGAGACCGATCCTGGACTGGCATAACATTATAAAATCGCGCGGCGTGGTTTATATCGGCCTCGATGCACTATCCGACCCTGTTGTCGCAGCAGCAGTCGGCAACAGCATGTTCGCTGATCTCGTTTCCGAAGGTGGACACATCTATAAATTCGGTCTCGGTGATGAGGATGGCAGAAAAAGTTCGAAAGTGGCGATAAATCTTCACTGTGACGAGTTTAACGAGTTAATGGGTGATGAGTTTATTCCTCTCATCAACAAAGGGGGTGGTGCGGGCTTCCAGGTGACTGCATATACGCAGACTCTTTCGGACATCGAGGCCCGTATAGGCAGCAGTGCTAAAGCGAATCAGGTAGTGGGGAACTTCAACTCATTGATAATGCTCCGTGTGCGTGAAAAAAACACTGCCATGCTCCTGACCGACCAATTACCGGAAGTTGACGTCTACCAGAAAACCCTTACATCGGGTGTCACTGACGTATCCCGGCCGGGAGAGGGTACTGATTTTAACAGTAACGTTCAGGACCAGGTCAGTCTGGTTAAAGTCCCGATGCTCAACCCTTCAGACGTTATCAACCTGCCGAAAGGGCAGGCATTTGCCCTGCTTGAAGGAGGGCGCCTGTGGAAAATCAGGATGCCGTTGCCGGCTGATAACGACGATCCTTACATGCCCGCGAGCCTGAAGCAGCTGGCTGACAACATGGAGCAGAATTACCGAACTGGAGTATCCTGGTGGACAGGCGGTGATGCGGCATATTCGGGGGGGCAAAATGTCTCAGCATGACAGAGATACTGCCAATCGCAGTTCGCCATCCCGACAGAAACAATCCGGACCATTCGGCATGTTGCTCTGGGATTTGCCTGTCAGTTTAATTGGCATTCTGCTGGGGTCGCTTCTGGTTAGCCTGCTGATCGAATATGCCTGCATTGCCATACTCTGGCCTGACGAAGGTGCTTCACACAGCTACCGGGTGATGGTTGCAGAAAGCCACTGGTTGTCGGAAGGGTACACGCGGAGTTTACTGATGGCAGCGCCGGTTGAGACGATTTCGCGGTGGGTACATACCGCCTGGAACTGGTTGTTTGTCGATAGCGGATTCAGCCATTGGCTTCAATCATTCAGGGAAACTGGTCAGAAGGGGACTGGAGTTATCCCAACGATAAACCGGTTCGGTGACTCACTAATCGGCTGGCTTGGGGAGTACCTGCAAGCTACGCTCTGGGTAACTCTGATTTTCTTCATCAGGGTGATGATCCTTTTTCTGAGTCTGCCGCTGTTCGGCCTGGTGATTATCACCGGCATAGTTGAAGGGCTGGTCCGTCGAGATTTGCGTCGTTACGGAGCTGGATATGAATCGAGCTTTGTCTACCATCACGCCAAACGTTTTATTAAACCCGCACTTTACGGCCCCTGCATGTTGTATCTGGCCTGGCCGACTGCTGTCTGGCCAAATCTCCTGTTGCTGCCATCAGCATTATTACTTGGCGGTGTTCTGGCCATCGTCACGGCGTCCTTTAAAAAATACCTATAGCCCAGGAAGTAGCTGTTTCGGGAATTCCCCGGAGCCCGCTCGATGTCGCGGGCTTTTTTTTTGAAGGTCCATCTGTATTAACCAGCTCACTTTGTGTCATTTAATTTTCTGACCTTCATAAATATTTTCCTGCTGCCAGCATGTCCTGTTTGCGTCAATCTCCCGACGACAAGTTATTAGGGAGAGTCGCAAATGCGTCACACCACAATCATCCTGGCAATGTTATTGCCCGTTCTGCCGGTGCTGACCTGCCAGGCGTCAGAAAAAGATGAGCTGGCACTCGTGATGCGCCAGCTGGATCAGGTTCAGGCTGGCCTTGATCGCGCCCGCGTCGTAGCCAATCAGAATCAGGACGCTCGCTTTTATTTCGACTATCAGCAGGCAACCCGTGACATCTCAACGATGAGGCAGGGCATATCCACTTATCTCGAGCCGTCGCGCGCGCAGCCAACAGCACCCTCCACTTTAGTCACCGGGCAGTACCGTGCTGAGGAGCCCTCATGGCGATGAATGGCTCTCAGCTAAATGGATGGAGTGCGGGCACCGGAAGCAGCCTCACGCCCGGGCAACTGAACCTCTTGATCCTCGGTACGCTCGCCATCGTCGTTCTCCTTTTCAGCGCATGGGCACTGGTGCAGGCCTACCGTGGCCTGGTCAGTAAATCAGTGACGTTCAGGCAGTTCAATGAGCTGCTAATTCGACTGATTGTGCTTTATCTGCTGACCCTGTTTCTGTTTTTCCACTGAAAGGATGACTCAATGAAATTCACTTTCTTCAGGCATTTTCGTTCTGCCTATTCCCGTGCGGGATATTTGTTGCTTACCGGTCTCTTAACTGCAAGTCAGGCTATGGCAGACTTGCCAGCTGTTGAACAGCCAACATCTGGAGGCGGTGGCGGAACCTACAACACCGTTATGGGCTACATCAAAATGGGGGCACTTGCGATAGGGCTTCTCGTATGTGTCGGTGCTTTTTTTGCCGTAGCGCATGCCGTGATTACCGCATTTCACGATATCCGTCGTGGTAAGGGGGAATGGACTCAGTTCCTGGTCTATCTGGTTGTCGGCATCATCCTCATCCTTTTGGTTATTTACCTCGCAACTAAAGCTTCAGATATCCTGTAAGGAGCCCATATGGCCGTCATTGATTTCCTCCCTGACAGACTGAACAACCCCCCCGTGGTCTGGAAAGGGTTCACATCCGGGGAGTTTGTGCTGGCGGCCGTCATCGGTGTTATTGCCGGTATCCCTCTGGCAATACCGTTAGCTCTGGTTCCTTTTGTCGGATGGCTGGCTTTTCCGACGTGCATGCTGCTGATGCCGCTGTTGGTTATTTTTTTTGGCGGCAACTGGATTGCCAGCTACAAGCGCGGTAAGCCAGAAAATTATATCTGGCAACGTCTGGAGGAATTGCGCTGCCGTGCACGTATGTCCCGAACCATGATTCTGGATAGCAGGGCGTGGGAACTTAAACGAACGAAACCTGTTCCGTTGATGCGCGGAGGGAAAGTATGAGTCGTTTTCGTAACGGTATAACCGCCCGCGATAATCATATTATTTCGTTACGTATCGCTTGTGTTTTGCTGGCTCTGGGGCTGTTCGTCACCAGTCTGGGATGGATGCGAGCGCCCTCGGAACTGACAATTCACAACCCACCCGACCTGCGTTCCGGCAGCACCCGAAAATGGTGGGAGGTCCCGCCATCTACGGTTTACAGTTTTGCTTTTTACATTTTTCAGCAACTGAATTCCTGGCCGAAAAATGGGGAAGCTGACTACACAGCCAAAATTGCCCAAATGAGCCCGTATTTGACGCCGTCCTGTCAGGATTTTCTCAATAAGGACGCCGAGATGCGCAAGAATAATGACGAGCTGCGCGATCGTGTACGCGTGGTATACGAAATCCCCCGTCGTGGTTACAGCAACCGCAGCGTGACCGTCATTGATGAAGATCATTGGGTGGTACGGCTGGACCTGGTAGCTGACGAATATTTCCATACCGAACCCGTTAAGCGTGCCCTGGCGCGTTATCCAATGAAAGTGGTTCGCTGGGAAGGTGACCCAGAGCGAAATCCGTTTGGACTGGCACTGGATTGCTATGACAGCGCGCCACAAAGACTTGAGGCGATCTCCTTGCCTGAGCCAGAACAAAAGTCGGGAGCATTCAATTGAAAAAATTCTCAGTGATCCTGCTGACCCTGGTACTGGTCTCAGCCGGAGCTCGTGCTGTTGAGCTTATGAAATGGGAACGGATACCGTTGCAGATTCCCCTGACTGTAGGGCAGGAGCGAATCGTTTTTGTAAACAAAAACGTGCGAGTGGGGTTTCCGCCCGCACTCAACGACAAGCTGCGTATTCAAAGCTCCGGAGGTGTAGTTTATCTCGATGCGAAAGAAGCCTTTCCGGTGACGAGACTGGAACTTCAGAACAAGGAAAACGGGGAAATACTTCTACTTGATGTTTCTGCTGCCCCCGGTAAAACCACGCGGGAACCTGTCAAAATTGTCTACGACGGAGAAGTGGCTACCGCTTCGGCGACCGATAAACAGACGGTCAGCAGTGATGGGGACAGTGCCGGCCGTCAGTCGTCGGCAGAGGCAAAGGCAGAAAGCCGGAGGCCCGCAAAACTCAATGCGCCGCTGCCCGTTGTCCTGACTCGTTATGCCGCACAGAACATTTATGGACCGTTGAGAACGGTAGAGCCCGTACCGGGAGTAAGTCCGGTTTCACTGAAGCTTCCCCCCCGGATCACCACACTTATGCCCTCTGAGTCCGTCAGCGTCACGCCGATGGCTGCCTGGAGTCTGCAGGGCAGCAGTGTAATTGCGCTGCAGGTGCGTAACCGATCAGCAGTAAAGGTCATCCTCGACCCTCGTTCGCTGCAAGGTCAGTTTACTACTGCGACTTTCCAGCACCGTTGGCTGGGGCGTGCCGGTACACCGGAAGACACGACAGTTCTATATCTGGTTACTACAGGACGTCCCGAAAGTGCCTTTATTGCTGAACAGCGTTTACCCGAATCTGAAGGAAAGGAGAGTAAGCGGAGTAACCGAGGAGCGCATAAATGAAAAAGCCTGCTTCAAACCTGCTTGTGAAAATTGCGGTTCCCGTCGTAGTGGTGGGCGCCATCATGATTGGGGTTAAATCCTGTACAGATAAAAACGATAAAAATGAAGCAGGCCAGAAAACCTCTAATGTCGCCCTTAAGGATCTGACACCAGAAGATCTCAAAGCGCTGGGTGTGGAAGGTGACACCGCGCAGGATACTTTGCGTACCCTGGTTGGTAGTTACCGTAAGGTTCAGGGGCGGCTTGACAGCCTTGAAAGCGATAATAAAACGCTTGCTGATGAAAATAAGGAGCTGAAAAAAAATAGCACCAATGTTGATCAGCAAATCAGCCAGGCTGTGGGGCAAGTTCGTTCCGAAGAGGCCCAAAAACGTGCACAACTGAGTTCTCAGGTTACTGATCTGAGCTCGCAGGTGAACCAACTTCTTGATCAACTCAAAAATGGGTCCTCCGGCTTAACGGCAGGAAATAAAGGTAACGCTGCAGGCAGCGATATTCCTGTGGGACTGGGTTATGACAATGGTCTGACCGGAGGCGCGGGAAATATATCTCAAACAGATGGAAACGGGTTGCAATGGGTTGAACCGAAAGATGGTATTGCCACGGATGCGAACGGTCGACCGGTCTCAGATAAAAACAGTAATAACGCGACTGGTTTTTCTTTTGCCACCTCCTTTGGCGCTGCAGGTGATGCAGCCAGGCAGGCTACGTCAGCAGTAAGTACAACGGTACAGAACAACATTCCCGGATCTGAAAAAAATGCCGCCCCTGTTTATACCCTTCCGGAAAACTCCACGCTTGTGGGTAGTCGGGCCATGACCGCGCTGTTGGGACGTATTCCCATTGATGGCAAGGTGACTGACCCTTACCCGTTCAAAGTGATGATCGGAAAAGACAACCTGACGGCAAATGGCATTGAATTGCCTGATGTACAGGGGGCGATCGTTTCGGGAACCGCTACGGGGGACTGGACGCTTTCCTGCGTGCGTGGCGCCATAACCAGCATCACTTTTGTTTTTACTGATGGCACTGTTCGTACGCTTCCTTCACCTGAGGGGCAAGGCAGTAATGGTGGTAATCAGAACAGCCAGGGTGGGAATAACAGCAGTATTGGCTGGTTGTCAGATGACAACGGCATTCCATGCATTTCGGGTACCCGAAAATCAAACGCTTCTACTTATCTGCCAACCATTGCCGTACTTGCAGCTGCCAGCGCAGCTGGTGATGCCGTGGCCGAAAACCAGAATACCAGCCAGACCAATGGCTATGGTGGTGTGACGTCAACGCTGACGGGGGATGCCGGTCAGGCAGTGTTGGGTAAGGCGTTATCCGGCGGTATGCGTGAGACCGTTGACTGGGTTAAAGCGCGATATGGTCAGACGTTTGACGCGATCTATGTACCGCCTGGACAAAAAGTGGCTTTACATATCACTCGTCAGCTGGCGATTGATTATGAAGAAAAAGGCCGCAAGGTGAAATATGACAATTTCAGCCTCGCTGGTAGCAGCACGGGCATGGACTGATGGGGATAAAGATGCAGAACAATAAAAACCTCGAATATCGGGTGGACTATATACCACTGGGTGGCCGTCTCTTTGCCGGTTTTGTCAGGTGTGATAATGGCAAATGGGAAGGTAGCAGGCATGAAGTCACCGAACAGGCCCTGCTCGCTGTCGGAAAGAAGCTTCTGAGCGAGGGTAATGGAATGCAGATGCAACTGCCTGATGGGCGAGTGTTTCGTCTGTCAGCTGTCATCAGTGATTCGGATGAAGCGGAGGTGCATGTTGCTCAGTTTTAATCATCTGGCCACCATTATGTTGGTCGTTGTACCGCTTGCCCTCTCGGGTTGCAGTACGTCAAAAGAGGAAATGTTGCCGCCTGGCGACAGCACCATGCTTGAATTATGGAACGATGGTGCATCGGCAACTCATGCTACCAACGAGAGCAGAACAACACTTCGCCGGCCAGTTACAGACAGCGAACGTGAGATCAATCAGCAGGTCAGTAACAGCTACAGCCGCACCCAGGAAAATGAAATTCAGCAGACGTTCCCGCGTCTGCCAAATCCTGACATGGTCATGTATGTTTTCCCGCATCTGGCTGGCGGGAACACGCCGGTTCCAGGCTACAGCACCGTCTTTCCTTTCTACAGCCAGGTACAGTATGCGTTGCCTGGTGAGCGAACGGAGGATCTCTGATGGCTTTCCCCCTATTTGGCCGACGTCGAGCGTCTCAGGATGCTCATCAGTACGGTAACGGTCCGTTTTCCGTCAGTGGGTATGAACCGCTTACCCGGGAAGGGCAACTGACTCATTCAGATGAAGCGCGTCTGTATTCCACTGCACCTTCCATTATCGATCATGTTCCATGGGGCGAGTATTTGCCAGAGCATGAATGCATTCTGCTTGACGATGGTGTATCCGTTGGGGCCGTATATGAGATTATCCCGGTGGGCACTGAAGGGCGCCCGGAAACACGTCTGGACGAGATCTGCAATATCGCTGAGAACGCCCTACAGGACAGTCTCCCTGAACTGGATGATCATCAATGGGTGGTACAGTTTTTCTGCCAGGATGACTCTGATCTCTCTACTTATATGGATACTATCAGAGGCTATGTCAGGCCAAGAGCTCAGGGAACCGCATTCACTAAAGCCTGGCTGGCTGAACAGGAGCGCCACCTTGAAAATGTGGCGGTGGAACAGGGGCTTTTTGTAGACGAGGCTGTCACAGGGGCCGCCTGGAGAGGGCAAATTCGCAGAACGCGCATGGTGGTTTACCGTTGGGTTGAGACACCGTATCGTGACCCCATGCCACCGGAGGTGCTGCTGAAACAGGTCTGCGATCGCCTGACAGCAGCTC
Organism: Citrobacter amalonaticus Y19; assembly: GCF_000981805.1. Classification (NCBI taxonomy): domain Bacteria; kingdom Pseudomonadati; phylum Pseudomonadota; class Gammaproteobacteria; order Enterobacterales; family Enterobacteriaceae; genus Citrobacter; species Citrobacter amalonaticus. Next base: position 5,469,526 of record NZ_CP011132.1, read on the forward strand.
TGAGCGGTGCCGGTATCCGGTGCGAAAAGCAGAACGGCGAGCAAATCCATAGTTGGCTGTTGCGCTGGTTCAACCCGGCGCCGGCGTGGGTCGATAAGAAAACATTGTATCGTTGCGCAAAACACTCCGATCATGCACCGGGCGATCTGCCTCTTCTGAATGATTTCAGCGAAAGCCTCTGGTTTACCCGCCCGCGAAGTGATGCCGAAAGCGGTGTGTGGTGGTTTGATGATGTGGCACATAAAGCTGTTCCGGTTGCCCGCCTGCGTACTGCACCTTCCACTGGTCATCTGACGGGGGAGGTAAAACGTGGTGATAATGTGAATGCCATTATGGATCTGCTTCCGGAAGGGACAGTTCTGGCCATGACCCTGGTGGTTCAGCCTCAGGACAAACTTGAAGAAAGTTTTGCGAGCCTGAGCCGCAATTCAATGGGGGAGAATGTTGATTCCCTGCGTGCTCGTGAAGACGCTGCTACAGCGCGTAATTTCCTGGGAAACAAACACAAACTTTACCGTGCGGCCATCACACTGCTTATCAAGGCTCAGGACAAGGAAACACTCGATAAACGGTATCTTGATCTCAGCAGTAAATTACTGAACTGTGGGATGGAACCGATAAATCCAGAACACGATATTGGCCCTCTCAGCAGTTATATGCGTGCGTTACCCATGTGCTTTAACCCTCAAATGGATAAACACAACTGGTACACGCGCCTTATGTTTGTACAGCATTTTGCATGTCTCGCCCCTATTTATGGTCGTGACACCGGTACTGGTCACCCGGGGCTTACGTTCTGGAATCGTGGTGGTGGCCCCCTGTCCGTAGATCCACTTAATAAAAATGACCGTACCCAGAATGCGCACCTGCTGCTTTTCGGGCCGACAGGTGCCGGTAAATCTGCCACTGCGCTCGATAAACTGGCTCAGATGGTGGCAATCTACCGCCCCCGTATATTTTTGCTGGAAGCGGGTAACAGCTTCGGTCTGTTTGGAGATTACTGTAATTCGCTGGGGCTCTCAGTGCACCGTGTCAGTATCAAGCCTGGTAAGGTTATTTCACTTGCTCCGTTTGGCGATTCACATCTGCTCATGCAGGCGAAACCTGAGACGCTAGTGACAAGCGAAGAGGCCCTCCCTGACATTGATGAAGATGATGAGGACAAGGACGAAGAACGTGACATTCTGGGTGAAATGGAGATTGCAGCGCGGTTGATGATCACCGGTGGTGAAGCAGCAGAAGAGGAGCGAATGACACGCGCCGACCGCGGTATGATTCGTGAGGCGATACTCATTGCGGCTCGTAAAGCGTTTGACGAAAACCGCCAGATGCTACCGGAAGATTTAATGTTCTCGCTTGAGAACATTGCCCGCGATGTCAGCATGGGAGAAGACGGCCGCGAGAAACGCACGCCAGCGCGACGTGCGCGAGCTGAAGAGATGGCAGAAGCATTACGCATGTTTACCGAAGGTTTTGAAGGGGAGTTGTTTAACCGTCCGGGCGCGCAATGGCCAGAGGCAGACGTGACTATTGTTGATTTAGGTACGCTGGCGCGTGAAGGCTATGAAGCTCAGATGGCCGTTGCTGTCATCTCGCTGCTTAATACGATTAACAACATCGCAGAAAGGGAACAGTTCAGCGATCGGGATATCATTGTGCCAATCGACGAAGCGCATATTGTAACTGCTAACCCGCTGTTGGGCCCGTATGCAACCAAAATTGTCAAAATGTGGCGTAAGCTCGGATCATGGCTGTGGTTGTTCACACAGAACCTGGAGGATTTCCCTGACACTGCGAAAAAAATGCTCAATATGGCGGAGTGGTGGATCTGCCTCGTTATGCCACCTGATGAAGTTGAACAAATAGCGCGATTTAAGACGCTCACAGAAGAGCAGAAGGCGATGCTGTTGTCCGCGACAAAACTTCCGAGAAAATACACAGAGGGAGTTATTTTGTCCCGTAAGGTACAGGCGTTGTTTCGTGCGGTCCCCCCCAGTTTGTACCTGGCGCTGGGAATGACTGAAAAAGAGGAAAAAGCCGAAAGACGGGCCATTATGAATGAATTAAATTGCCCGGAGCTTGAGGCCGCATTTCACGTTGCGCGCCGCCTCGATGAGAAACGTGGCATTGGTACTATTCAGGGGACAATATGAAAAAACTGATTATGGCGACGCCGATCGTTGTACCGGACAAGGCTTTTATTGCCTCTGTTATTTTTACCGTTCCGCCACAGGGTTCTGCCTCAGTCGGTGTGGCTGACAGTGAGTCGATTAAGCATCTGCAAGGGGAGATCGTTAAGAGACTGGAGCAGCCTGTATTGCTGTCGGTCTATCCTCACCGGGTTGGCCGGCGCAGCTGCGTTGCAGTGCACCTCAGCGACGTGCATGAGAAAACCCTGGATATCCTGATAACTGTTACCGGCAATACACTCTGGCCAGCAGAACAGGAGTACCGGTCGGGTATCCGATGGAATATCTGTGTACCCGATGCAACCGATATGCTCTGGGTTCTTAAGGAAATCGACAGGGTGACCTGTGACACCGGATGTGACTTATAACCCTCCGACCTTGCCAGACAGCGGTGTGTTTTCCGCTGTCTGGTAAGGGGGGAGGCTGCGGGTGCGGGCGGCAAAGAGCCCGCGTGTATTAAAGTTCCTGCATTTAAAAAATGACATTTCCAGCGATCTGAGATTTATGCTGACGTACAGATGATGAATTACCAGGGCAAGATTAATTATCATTTTTCACGTCAGAATTAATTACTGACCCCTCCTTAAAGAGAACGCACCCTGAATAGGTTTTTCACACTCAGGGAGTGTTTTTCATGAAAATGCCATTTTGCTGCCTGGCAGCACTGTTCCTTTCCGTCGGTGCCAGTGCCGGCACAGTGATATATACCGACTCCTCTCATGCCATAGCAGCAAATCCTGGTCCGGATGTCTCCGTTGTTGAGCTCGATGCGCCCGAACGTGCACAGGCTGACATTTTCGGTCAGTTATCTGCCGATCCCGTTCTTGCAGAACAACGTGCCCGGGCAGTGATCTCTTCCCCGAATTTCCGGCAGCAGCAACAACAACTGGCGGAAGCTTATGCGGGTGTCACTCATGCCTGGTCCCTCGGCCTGGAAAAATACCCGGCTGTGGTTTTTGATGACGTCTTTGTTGTCTACGGTACGACTGATGTCAACGAGGCGACCCGTCAGCTCGCTGCCTGGAAGGAGAAGAACCGATGAAATCTTTCTCCTTCCGCCCACGTCGACTGGCGATCGCCACATTGCTGGTTTGTTCCGGCACCATGGCCAGCGTCAATACAGCGAATCTTCTGGCCAGCGCGGCAAGTACAGACTGTATCAGCTGGCGTGTCAGTGGTATCTGCTACTGGTTATTGTGTACTCCATTTGGTTGCACGGTGAAAACCTCGGTAAAAGTGACGCATTTCATTCCGGAGGCTGTGGTATCGGCTTACCTCAATCCCGGAGATAACCCCTGGACTGAAATGGCCACAGTTAGTGACGCCGCCAGCGGTGCTGAAGGTTCCCTGCTGGAAAGTGTGACGGGCGTGAGTACGGGGGGCGGTCGTCAGGAGATGAAAGCTCCCGGGGAACGTAAGCAGAACCTGCATTTCTATTACGGCGACGCCTGGGGCCATCCAGCTACGAAAATCATTGGCGGTATGGTGCCGGGCTATTCATGCGACAGCGCTGCTACTCCTTTCATGCCCTATTTCAACAGCTCACTGGATGCTCTGGTCTGGCGAACGGGCGTCCCGGAGACCCTTTATCCCGAAGCACTCATCCCCGGGCAACGAGAAATCGGGGAAACCACATCCGGCAATATGTGGGGGAACGTTTATCCACGTAGCGGGTTTGTCACCCAGACAGACAGTTACAAATCAGCAGCGGTTGTAGTTCAGCGTGTCGCTGACGTCATTACCCGCTCCGGCCAGCTCCATGTCTACAACCCCCTTACGGGACAGAAGTCCCCGGGTTACTGGCCACCCGAGCCGGTAAAAGAAAATACCGGCACGAAAAACCACAAATGGCAGCGACTTTCGCCTCAGTTGTCCCAGACCTGTGCAGTGTTTCCCGACACCAATGGCCAGATTGCCCAGGACGGTAACTATGCCTGGGCATTGTGGCAACCGTACAGCTGCTGCAAACGTCGCGGCCAGACGTTCCTTTCCAGCACCGATTTCTCATAAAGGTTCAGAACATGAAAAAAGCAGGACTTTTACTGATTTTTGCCTCGCTGCCGGCAATGGCAGCTGATATCTCTTTGTCTTCATCGGGGGCGTCAGTTAGCGGTAACGCTATCAGCGATGGGCTCTTTTATTCTATTGGTGGTGGTTCGGTTATTTCACCCCCGCCCAGTCGTAACAATATGTCCAGGATAGGCATTAATGGTGGCCTTAGCAGTGATCTGATGTGTGGCAATTTCGACATCAAAACAACCGTTGGCAACCAGCTGAATGGTATTACCAGCGGGTTTAAGGATTTGATGGGGAATGTGATTCAGGGGGCGACCGGTGCTGTCATGAGTATGCCGGCAATGGCTATTCAGCGCGCAAACCCCGGGCTGTATGAAATGCTCACCAATGGCGTTCTGCAGGCCGGTTTGAGTTTTGATAAAGCGATGTTGAACTGTCAGAGCATGTCGAAGAAGCTGGCTGATTATACCATCGGCAATAAATGGCAGCAGGTAGCCGTCTCTGAAGAGTACAAAGATATTGTGGCCACAAGTGGTGGCGATGCGGTTTCCAGCGACCAGAAACTGCAAAAAGCAACCGGAGAGGAAGGCGTGACGTGGGTCGGTGGGCAGAAAAGGGGAGGTAAGGGGCAGCCCGCAATTCAACCCACTCGGGATCTGGCCAAAGCTGGTTATAACATGATGAATAATTTGCCAGTGACCAGTAACAGCAGCGTCGGCTCCTCGAGCTGCAATGGTACCGCATGCCAACGTTATAAATCTTCTGAAGAGGCCGCAGCGGCCGTTGTTAAAGTGCTTGGTGATCGCTCCATCAGGACTTGCCGGGAAACCAGTGAATGTACCAGTGGTGGAACCGATAACCAGCCGGGCAGTGCTGTCGCTGGTACTGGCTTTTCTCCCATCCTTGAGGATGCCACGAAAGAGAATCTGGAGCAGCTTAGTAAGCTGGTTAGTGGTGAACTGCAGCCCACCACTGATAACCTTTCCGCACTGAAAACCGGCAGTCTGGTTGTCACCCGCGGGGTAATTCAGGCATTACGTGACGATCCAGACAAAGCGGCCCTGGTTCAACGGCTTGCCGGCGAACTGGCGATGTCCGATACCGTTGAAACCGCGCTAACAATGCGCAGGATGCTCACCACCGGTGAATCCGAACCTAATGCTGCAGAGCAGCCGGAAGCTATTGCCGAGGGTGATCGCCGCATCGATGCCCTCGATCGCGAGCTGACGGCGCTGCGTAATGAGATGGAGTTACGCAAATCTATCAGCAATAACAGTCTGCTTACGGCACTGGAACGGCAGGGAACAAGGAATCAGGATAACCGTCTGCAGCAGAAAGCCGGTAACGAGGACCAGGGCTTCAGCCAGATGGGCCAGTCTCAGTCTTCCGGAGCAAACTGATATGAGACTTAACCCGCTCAGCGGCCATATTGGCCGCATTCTCCTTATGGTGCTGCTCATTCTGTTGATGACGGCCAGCATGTTTGCTATCGCAGCGGTATTTATGGCTTACGACCCTGATGGCCACATCACACGGCGCTGGTTGCATGACAGCCGATGGGGACTGTTTGCCTGGCGACTGGTTCTTTATGGCTGCCTTATTACCGCCTGGATACTGAAGGTACGCCCACAGGCATTAATCCGTTGGCCGGACGGACGTCCACGTCTTGTGCGTATGGAACTGATGGGGGTGTTGTTCCTGGTAGCCACAGAATATGTGGCCTGGACAAGCGCTGTGTAAGGAGAGGACGATGACAGCAAACAGTTTTCTGGAATATTTTCTCGTTCTCTTTGGCTGGGTAATGAACAATGCCATGTGGAGCATTCTCAGCAATACGGGACTTTTTGCATTGCCACTGGTGGTCAGGGTTCTTGGCGTCTGGCTGAAAGTGAGGGAGGAGGGGGCTGACGAGGGGAACAAAGGGCTCCTTGCCCTTCCGCGAATCGAACATGCACTGTATGTGTCTTATCTTGTGATGCTCTTTTGCTGTATTCCGCTGTTGCCGGTTGATATCAGCACAATCAAGTTCGACAGCTCGCGCGCTAAACAGTGTGGCGTCAGTGTGCCGACGCCACAGAATTCCGGCTACAAGGGACTCGTTAATGATTTTGACGGTCGTACGGCCGAGGTTCCAGTATGGTGGTATCTCCTGCATATGATGTCGAAGGGTACAACGCAGGCAATGATTGCATCAATCCCATGCGGTACGAATTTGCGGCAGATGCGTTTTGACGTTCAGAACACGAAGCTGCGTGATCCTGTGTTGCTGCAGGAGGTCCAGGAATTTGCAGATCAATGTTACTCGAGAGCATATTTCAGGTTGAAAAACAGCAACAGCCAGCTCAGTGATGCCACCATCAACTCTGTGGGCTGGATAGGTAGCAGCTACTTTCTGAATACTACCGGATATTATGACTACTACACGGCTATGACGCCACGTAGCCAGTGGCCTTACAACAGCAGCCGGGACAGTGGCTATCCAGATACTGGCGCAGGTGGATATCCAACATGTAAGACGTGGTGGTCCGATGGTACTTCCGGGCTTCGCAAAAGAGTTCTGGCCAGCTTTAGTGATAACACACGTAAGGAGATGCAACGCCAGTTCCCCGGACAGCAGTGGGAAGAAATCGCCCTACGCTGGCTTGTCAGCCCACGTAACGCAGATCTGTCCGGGGGCGGTACCACTTATGCTGTTGGCAGTAGCGATACAACCACCGGAGTAGTTGGTAATCTTACACGCCTTACCTCGTCTATTGGTCTTGGACTGAAACAGGCCGAAGCGTTACCTGGTTTTGATGCATTGAAACAGGCATTGCCAATGATTCAGGCATTATTGTTGATGATGGTAATCACGGTCATACCGGCATTACTGATGTTCAGCGCCTACGATCCGAAAACTATTTTTACTATCTCCTTCGCGTTATTCGCTCTTCAGTTCATCACGTTTTGGTGGGAGCTGGCAGGCTGGCTTGATGACAGATTGATCACCATCCTCTATGACAATATGGCTGAGCAGGGGATTGCAAACAGCTCGGTGCCTTTCGCGGCTTTCTTTAGTTCAACGGCTGATGGATGGATTATGAACCTGGTTCTGGGGATGATGTACTTGGTATTTCCCGCGTTTTGGGTAGGAATGCTTAGCTGGATTGGCGTTAATTTGGGAACAGCAATAACTACTGGATTAGAAAAAGGTGGTTCTCAACCACAGCAGGCGGGAGCCGAGGCTGGAAGAGGAGCTCAGCAGATTGTTACAGATAAAGTCGGGGGAGCTATAAAAGGAAGCTTCAAATAGTAGTATTCATTCCATAGAGGACTGCCCATAGAGGACTGCGCGATATTTGAAACGCGCAGTTCATCTATTATCAGTCCATTTCCTATCTTGATCTGCCCATTCAGCCCTTTCTTCTTCCCAACGTGCTCTCCATTCGTCATTTCGTTTTTTACGTTCGGGAGTTATGGTCAGAATATTTGCTATACCATCGAGTACGGAGGTTCCACATGCATTGGTTGCACTGGTTAGTGCAATTGGCTCAGGTTTTTTCCGCTTTAACTTGGACTCATCACAAACGATATTGCGGCGTTTTGTGGTGAAGCGCGCAAAGGTGCTGCTTAGGTCATCTTTATTGAAACCGTCTTCGCTCATGGCAACGACTCCTCATTTTGTCTTTTTGTCTAATAAATAAGCTACTAAAAATCCCCTTTACACGCAAATTATAAAGCGCTATTGGGGGAGGGTATCGGCTCACCTGCGCGTTCTTTGGCGGCGAGCTCCAGCCCGCAACCTAAGAATATATGACGAAATGTTTCTGGATTACTAGGTGAATGCTTCTATAGTGGGATGACTTCTGGCATCACATGGAAAAGAAACAATGACGGTAGGATCACGCTGGTTTAAATTTGATTTTCATAACCATACCCCGGCCTCAGATGACTACAGAGTACCGGATCTCCAGCCCCGGGAATGGCTGCTGGCTTACATGCGACAGCAGGTCGACTGTGTTGTCATTAGTGACCATAACAGTGGGGCCTGGATTGACGTTTTGAAAGCGGAACTGGCGAACATGTCCCGGGACGCCAGTTCCGGTGAACTGGCAGACTTCCGGCCGTTGACTCTGTTTCCGGGGGTGGAGCTCACGGCCACCGGCAACGTCCATATCCTCGCAGTGTTGCACACCCAGAGCACCAGTGCCGAGGTGGAACGGCTCCTGGCCCAGTGCAACAACAACTTCCCTATTCCGCGTGAAACCCCCAATCATCAGCTTGTGCTCCAGCTGGGACCTGCGGGCATCATCAGTAATATCCGTCGTAACCCGGAAGCGATTTGTATCCTCGCACACATTGATGCAGCGAAAGGCGTTCTGACAAGCCTTACTAATCAGGGGGAATTGGCTGCCGCTTTTCAGGCAAACCCTCATGCTGTGGAGATCAGACACAGGGAGGAGGATATTACGAACGGGACTCACCGGCGTCTGATTGCGGATTTGCCATGGCTCCGGGGATCAGATGCGCACCACCCTGAACAAGCGGGAGTGCGCACTTGCTGGCTGAAGATGTCCGCGCCTGATTTTGACGGTCTCAGGCATGCATTACTCGATCCGGAAAACTGCGTGTTGTTCGATGATAACCCTCCGGAGGCACCAGCTTCACATTTGCGAAGCCTGACATTCAGGACTCGACTTTGCCGGCCGGCGGACCAGAATGGGGCCTCCGTCGAGTTCAGTCCGTTTTACAACGCGGTGATCGGCTCCCGGGGCAGTGGTAAGTCCACGCTTATCGAAAGTATCCGTCTGGCCATGCGAAAAACCGAAGGACTGACTGTGTCTCAAAGCAACAAGTTGAGCCAGTTCAGTCAGACGGGGATGGGCATGGAGGCGGATTCTTTCATCGAATGTGTATTCCGCAAAGAAGGCACCGATTTCAGGCTCAGCTGGCGGCCCGGTGGTCGTCATGAATTGCATATCTTCAGCGAAGGTCAGTGGGTGCAGGACAATCACTGGTCAGCAGACCGTTTTCCCCTCTCGATATACAGCCAGAAAATGCTCTACGAGCTGGCGTCGGACACAGGGGCATTCCTGCGCGTCTGTGACGAGAGTCCGGTGGTCAACAAACGTGCCTGGAAAGAGCGCTGGGATCAACTGGAAAGAGAATATCTGAATGAGCAAATCACGCTGCGTGGTCACTTGGCCAGCCAGACGATCGCGGGCACACTGCAGGGGGAGCTGTCTGATGCTGAACGGGCCGTCAGTCAGTTGCGGTCCAGTGCGTACTATCCAGTTTGCACCCGTCTGGCCACGGCCCGGGCTGAACTGTCTGCGGCGACTCTTCCTCTGGAGCATCATGAACAGCGTGTCGCTGGCCTGAGGGCGCAGGCGGAAGAGTCAGTACAAGTCCCGGTTCTCCAGGTGGAGGCGTCTGCACCACTGACAGCATTTATGACGCGTCTTTCGGACGTACAGCAACAATATGAACAGCGTCTTGACACGCTGTTGTCAGACTATGCCGCGGAACTCGATGCCATCAGGCAGGAGCCCTCTCTTCTCGCACTGGAAGAGGTGGTCCGCAACCAGGAGGAAACCGTACAACGTGAGGCTATTGCGTTACGGGAGCAGGGGCTCAATCCGAATGTCCTCGATGAGCTGATGACACGTTGCGAGTCGCTGAAATCGGAGCTGAGAAATTACGCCGATCTTGACGGGACGATTGCTGCCTCCGCAGCGAAGTCCGCAGAATTGCTGGCTGAAATGCGTAACCACCGTATGGTACTGACCGAAAAGCGGAAGGCGTTTCTGTCCTCCCTGTCTCTCAGCGCGCTGGAAATAAAAATTCTGCCGCTCTGTGCCCCGTATGAAGACACTGTATCTGGCTATCAGGCGGTAACCGGCATAGGCAACTTTGCCGAACGTATCTATGATAATGGTGACGGAAGCGGGCTGCTTCACGGCTTTATCAGTCTGCGTCCGTACAGTCCGATGCCAGCGGCTACGGAAAGCAAATATCTTGAGCTGGATAAGCTTAAAGCGCTGCATCTTGCTATCAATCGCGAGGAGCCGGGCGCCGGGGCAGAGCTTCACGGTGCTTTCAGAAATCGCCTTAAAGGTCTGAATGAAGCGCAACTGGATGCCCTGCAATGCTGGTATCCGGATGACGGGATCCACATTCGTTACCAGACGCCCGGGGGAGGAATGGAAGACATTTCCTCTGCCTCACCAGGACAAAAAGGGGCGAGCATGTTGCAGTTCCTGTTGTCGTATGGCACCGATCCACTTCTGCTGGATCAACCAGAAGACGACCTGGACTGCCTGATGCTAAGCATGAGCGTTATCCCTGCCATCATGGCAAACAAGAAACGCCGGCAGCTGATTATCGTGTCGCATTCTGCCCCAATAGTCGTCAATGGTGATGCGGAATACGTTATCAGTATGCAACACGACCGCTCTGGCCTGTACCCGGGGCTTTGTGGAGCGCTTCAGGAGACGCCGGTGAAGGCGCTGATTTGCCGACAAATGGAGGGAGGGGAAAAAGCATTCCGTTCCCGTTATGAGCGGATACTAAGCTGAGAAACTGTACCATCCCTAGGGCAGACAGACGTGTCAGAAGAGTAGCACCTGCGTGCCATTGAGTGTTTGAAAACCCGAACATTGGCCCCCATCATGCTGTTGGAGGCAGCATGATGGGGGCCGATGAGGCCTGTGAGTTACCCTTTCCCCTGACAGCCGTCACCAGAGTGTCAGTGGTGAGCATTGAGCCATGCAATCAGAAGTGCATCGCTACGGGAAAGCGTCCCATTTTTCAGCTGATTATCAATGGCTGTGTACAGTTTTTTTTCAGTGATTCCGTGAAGGGGGTTCAGTTCCCTGAAAACTGACTCACTGGTAAACTGGCACCGGGTAAATGCTTCCTCAGCGGTACTGACGGTTGGGTGGATCACCACAATATTAAACAACGCGCTGATGGTTGCCCGCAGATAGTGTTCAAGGTTCACCGTCAGCAGGTCAATGTGCGGGCTGGTGCCTGCATTGTGCACGATGGTGTTTCTCAGCAGATACAGGCGGTGAAGATGCCGGGTGACTTTCTCTGCATGCTGCTGCAGTTTATCCGCCATTTTCTCGGGTGACGCACAGATCCCGGCAAGCTTACGCACTCGGTACATGACATACGGAAAGTGCTGTAAATCTGCCTGAAGCTCCCGGGCCCGGTCTGCATCTTTAAGAAGGGCATAGAGCTGCCCCAGTGGAAGTGAGGCAATGTCTGGTGTGCGTAAGGGGTGTCCCGGTTCTCGCAGGATGAAGCGAAGCACTTTTCTTAGTGAAAAAAGCTGTTTAACAATATAATCCAGCACCATGCAGGGAGCCACAACGCTGATGACATGCTGTTCATGTGATGGTGTGCCAGGGGCAACCCCTAGCGTTAATGATTCAAGTGCCGACCAGTAAGCGGTGAAACGACTCTCCTGAACCTGGCTTTCAATACCGTTACGGAAAAACCGAAATACGGAGCTGATTTTTTTACGGGACACATCCGGTGTATCTGTGAATAGCCGGTTCATCGCCACCATAAAGCGCGCAAACTCCTCGTCCGTTAACCGGTCCGAGTTTGCCTCGATTTCATTATCGAAGCGCGGCACTTCGGCTTCGTCTTCATCCCTGATTATCATGAACTGTTTCTGGACGGTGATATCTCCCTTACCCACCATGTAGGCAATGACATCCAGGGATTCACGAAGCATCTGACCGGCCATGTTACGGGCAGATGTGTCAGACATTGAGCAAACTGGTATATCGACAGAGAGGGAGAAGCGTTGTCGGGCTTCATCAAGTGGCCGGAACACACATCCGTTGAACTGCAGTGTGGGTCCTTGCGTGTTAAGCAGGGTGTGCAGTTTCTCACTGATAATAAACATCCGGACTGTTACGTCCCGGGTAGGTGTTACCAGTTTCTGCCGGAACGAGTGAAAGGCGGTCCGGAAAGCGTCCGGTTCAGTACTCACATTTCTGAAAATATTGATGTACAGCAAGTAACATTCCGTAAGCGTCATTCCCCGGGTGAGGAGCACACTCATGACCCCGTTCGTCAGTGCGTAAATATCCCGCGCACAGTTTTCATCCAGAGGGTGCTCTGTAAACAGCTCCTGTTCAAGCATCTCAAGAGCCTCAGTGATATAACTGGCCTCGGTGATATCCGCCAGTTGTACGCAGAGGCTACAGATAAGACGAGGACGCTTTTCCACCGGGCTGCGAGTGGGGTCAACCAGCAGATCTCTGTCCAGAAGACTCACCAGTTGAGCGGGGATGTCCTCAAATGCCTCTCTCCTGAGAACTTGATCGGTCTCGAGTAACTCGAGCAGTTCTGTGGCCACCCGGAGTCTTTTTTTATCGGCACTGAAACGATCTTCCATTTCGTAAAGAAACAGCAGTTCGCGGATTGTGTTGAGTGGATTGCTGTATCCGACACGGTCCGTATCCGGGCTGTTTTTATGGCAGAAGTTGGACCAGCATTCAGTAAAATAGAGCTGACGCTCGGTAAGCACGTCCCTGTTCAGACGTCGGTCGATACGCATAGGTCTGGAAATCTCTTGTACGGTGAGTTATGATTCATTCATACCATATTTAAATCATCTGCCGCCATGCGGGGGATGTCACCGAAAAAAACGGCTCTCCCTTCTGTCAGTGGCTCAGTCCCGGGAAGGCTCAGGGCCTCATCTTCAGAAAGCCACCCTTACTGGTGGCTTTTTTTTCAGCAGTCCGGGATCCTTGTTTCACCTTGGCACTCCTAGAAATTGCAGGTTGTAAAGCTCACAGTATTACATCATTGCTAAAATTGCATTGTATTCCGATTTTGTCTCTGATTATGCAATGTTCTGTTTCCCTTCGATCCGAAAAAAGCATAAATCGGATAATAGGGTGACGAACTTTGCATGAAGGGCATCAGGTGACATTTTCCAGAGAAAAAAAGCTCCCTACCGCTTATTATTCATGAAATTTCTTATGGAAAACGCAGGATATCTATGTTTGGAAAACTTCTAAAAAGTGTCTCATGGCAGGTCAGAGCTGAGCTCCGACGGAGCCTGAAGTCGAACCGGGATTACAAAAAACTACGCTGGAACCCGGTGGAGAGAATACTTATTGCCTGCACCACCCATTACATCCGGGCTATGCTGGTTCTCTGGTCCGCAGCCTTCGCGGCTGTTGGCGTGGTCGAATATTTTCGCCCTGTACTACTACCTTTCGCTCTGCAGCATTTCAAGGGTATTACCACGCTTTCAGGTTGGATGTCTAATTTACTGGGTAGCCAGTTGACTATTATCGGTATCGTTTTTCCACTTGTCGTGGGCCTTATAAGTGTTCTGTTTCAAAAAAAATCAGCAAGGATCCATATCCAATCAGCATATCAACTTCATTCCGGATATTTGTTTGCTGGTCTGAGTGGACTGTCACTTGCCGCATTTATTGTGTTGGGCGGTATGACGTTATCTGTTGGTGACAGATACCTTAATACAGCTTTCGCCGTTACTGCTTTTGTGTGGATGCTTTTCAATATTATTCTGTCTATCTGGTTCTTCGTCTCCAGTCTGAATGTCCTGGATGAGAGCAAGCGCGATCGACTAATGAATAAGTTTTTTTTGTCTCAGATAGTGGATGACTACATTCAAAAAGCATATATTCTGGCGTGGCTGCGCTACCCGGGGGCTAACGTAGGTGAAAATTACCTCGGTAATATTAAAACACTGCCTTACTCAATCTCTGAGAAAGACGACATGCTTCATGTTAAATCTAATATCAGTAAAGGTGATGTTGTTACAGATATTTATGTTAGGCCATTTTTATTTCTGCTGAGAAGGCTAGAGGCGGTAGATGGGCAGGATGCGGAAATTATCATTTTGCCCTCCTTTGGTGTTCGTTCTGGTGAACTGACTTTATTGTCATCGAGAAATATCAAGCCTGTTTCAGGATTGTGGCGGTGGTTATTTAGCCGTTGTATTGTAACAGGGCGCCCTGAGAACAAAAGGGATCTGGATGATATTACTTTTGATTTCTTTGGTGAGGCTTACGATGCACTTAACGATAAAAATATTAGCGTCTTCAGAACAGGGATTGAACGATTAACAGATACCTATACCTCTATCAAAAGAAGTTACAATTACGGGGTCGATAAAAATTATCTGGATGAAGTAAAAGAATCAGGTTTTAGCCATACTTTCAGTGATTCATTCCATTATGAATTGAGAAAGTTTTTTCGTGAATCCGTAAAATCAACGGAATATTCAGGCGAATATTTCCGTGAATCGATGGCCATTCCATTGCAAGTGTACAGAAAAACACAGAGCACGTGTTTTACCGATTTCAGACAGTTTTTACTTTCGCTTTTCAGGGTGTGGCATGTGTTAAACGAGTGGAAAGCGGGACTGGGGGGCCCCCTCTCGGCCAGCCAGGAGCTGACTCACCAGGCCCTTATCCGCGAGTATATCGGACTGTGGGAAGGCTGGAGTATGACCACGATCACTGGCAAACCCGGGAGTGAAGATTCTTCTGGCCGCCTGATGTATCATCTGCATAATACCGCCAGGCTTCTTATTCCGTCAGTGGTTGCCGATAATGCCTCTTCCGTGCGATATGCTCACGACGTTCTCTGCCTCTGGTTTAATCAGAGCCGGTTTACACGGTACTGGGAGGAAGAGTACCGCTGGCACAGTTTCTTCCTGACTCCGGATTATCTGTCCCAGAAGGAGACTGATCCGCAGTGGGATATGTTACTCAGGGGCAGCCTGTATAAAAAAGATGCGGCCTTGTCCATTATATTTTCAAATGCCTTATCTGATTTGCGGTTGTTAATGGCAGGGTATCTTATTGCGCATTTTGAACCGCAAAAAAATATAGACTTAGCCGATCTTGTGAATCATCTCATTATGTCTGAATTATATGAAGATAGAGATACACATGACACGCTGACGCCTGCATTCAGATGTTCTGTCGATATCATTGACATGATACTGAGAATTGAGCACTGTAATCTGCATACGAATACAAGCTGGTACAGTGGGTTATCCGAAACCATTGAGGTTATGAACTCATATAATGAAAGGCCTTACATTCCTGGGCGTATGTATACAGGAGTATATGAAGATTTAGGGAGTCTCTACGGGGCGTTTGCCTTGCTGGCTATAAAGCTCGCAAGGCCTGCGGAACAGGTTACACAGCGTGTTAATGAAGCCCTGGCGGGAGGGTTGTTTTCCTACTTCAGTAAACACAGAATAATTTCTATTCTTGAACGACTGAAGCGAGACCCTTCAGTCCCTTATGAAGGCTATATCATTTCAGAAGCAGATTATGTAACGAATGTGGTTTTTTTTAATGATGTTCTGGATAAATACATTGATGTTTTCAGTCGTAGTAAAATGGCAGATATCCTTGCTGCTGAAGTAGACCAGGAACGACTGCGGAATACCGATATTCGTCTTACAAAAGAATCCCCAGAAATATTGACTGAACATGCTCTACTTAAACATTTCAGCTTTTCTCAAGATACAGAGTGTAATCGCCACTGGCAGGTCAGATTTATCTCAGGCAATGTTTCCAAAGAGTATGTTTCCAGAGAGATAAATCGTAATTTCTACGGAGATTTTCCGTCTGTATCAGATGTAAGGTCAAATATTCTCAACGAACTGCATTATTTACTGTGGAAATCACAGGCCAAACTAACGATGAAAGTTAAAAGCCTGGATGTTCTTCTAAAACAAGTCGCGCGACGGTCCGCTGATCAAAAGAATTACATTCTGGTGATCTATGGTTCTTGCTTCAGTGAAGAATTGAGAGATCTGGCCTATCAGCGGGAAAGACATGCAGCTTTTGACATACATGCTGATGCGTCAGCCAGGGGTATCCACTCTCTGCCCTTCAGGGTAAATAACTGTATTATTTACCTTGTCCACAATTCCGAACAGGAGTATTCACTTATGGTCAGCACGGAATCCTTTGGTGAACTCAGGCTGTTCAGGTATCCGGATGGAACCCTTTTCAACACCTTCTACCGCAGCAGCGACGATCCACTTGAAGGTGTAATGAAAACGCTCTGGGAGATGGAGATGGAAATCACTGATACACCAGTGGCGCGGTTTGAACATCGCTGATCAAAATTACGGTGACCCCTGATGGGGTCGCTGTTTAATTGAATTAGAGTTATCAATCAATACAAATTTTGCTCCTCAGGGAATAATCACCAATTCGCAACAATCCTTCTCTTTTAGTGCTATTCATACAATAATCCCTTTTCCCCGCTCCTGAGATCCGAAAAAAGGTTGACCCGGATCTGCTTCCCCCCTCCGGGGCGCTGCGGCTATTTAACCCGACATGTGGGGGGAATGCCGCCACCGTCACGCTATATGCTGTATTTTCGCCATCTTTCGTGACCCGGCGAGCAGGGCGGAAAAAGGCCGCCCTGCTTCTTCACTGACCGTGGTACCCTTCCGGAAAGTCGTTATACGTAAGAAAATCGGATCCCGCCGGAACCGGCATCCGGTAATTTAATGGCGTGGTTATATGCCTGGTTATTATCAGGTGAGTGATTATCACAAAGCGCGATAATACAAAAGGCAGGGATGGCGTCAGGAAGATATGTTTTCATGGCGGGAACATTTTATGTGGAATGAGTGAGAGGCGTGATGACATTTAAAGAGTTAATCAGTGTACTGAGACTCATGCACTATAAACTGGAGTGGCTGTGGATCCTGAATTTTGGCACCGGTACACCAGAACTTATAACGGGTGGGCGTTCACTTGCTGGATTTGATGCCCAGAGCAAAACATGGCGTTTTAATGCTGCCGACCGGTGCATTAAAGAAAGCGATAAAGTCTGGCCACCCCTCAATCGCCAGTCAGTTATGCAGCTGGATATGGGAGCAGTTAATTATATAAATCGGATGTACGGTGGTGATTCTGACGATTGACGGGATTTCACAACAGTGCAGGGGCGCTGAGTAATGGCGGGCGGGATTTCACATTTACAAAAACACACAGGAGGATGGCGTTATGGGAAGCCTCAAAGACCAGTTGATGGATATTGAAGCTGAACGATTTGATGAATGGCTTGAGGATAATTACCCGGATGTAGTCCCCAATTCTGAAGAATGGGAGCAGGCCGCGAACCTGTACTACTGGGAACAGGAGGCGCTTGCAGACCAAGCACAATGGGATCATGAACACGGGCTGTTTGTGGCTTCCCTGAATAATATTCAGGAGCGCTACCAGCATGCAAAACAGGAACTGAAGAAGCTAGATGCCCTGCTCGATAAGGAGCAGTCTGAACTGGTGTACAGGATGTCTTTCGTGCATACAGTTACAGTGATGGAGGCATACCTGATGTACTGCGCCAGGGCGCTGCTTGAGCATGACTGGCCACTTTGTCGTTTTCTTGTGGAGTATTACCTGAAGTCCGAACGTGTCAAAAAAAACGAAAAGCAGTCAGCTCGTGAGATGGAACTTCATATGTTCAGACCTGCTGCGCGCAATTATGTTTCCCGAATGACGTTTCATAACGTTAAAACTATTGAGCGCTATTTCGGTGCCGTACTCCACATCCCGCCCGTCTGGCCTGTTAAGCCGCTGGGCATCATTGCAGACTGGCGAAACGATCTGGTACACCGCAACGGCGTGGATGAATACGATGTGCCACGAGTCATATCAGCGCAGCAACTGCAGAATGCCCTGCAGAAAGTATCTGACCTGATAGAGGCCGCTCATCTGTCCCTGCGTCTGGAACTGGATTATTTCGGTAACTGGCGCACCGAGGAAAACCGGGAAATCATTTCATCAGCACTGTACATCCCTCCAGCCGGAGAAGAATCCTGATGACCGGACTCGTTACCCCTGGGCAGCATCCGGCACCTTCAGCGCTGTTACCGGTAGCCATCGACTACCCGGCCGCGCTTGCGCTGCGCCAGATGGCTCTGGTGCACGACGAACTGCCGAAATACCTGCTGGCACCGGAAGTCAGCGCCCTGCTCCATTACGTGCCGGATCTGCACCGCAGGATGCTGCTGGCCACCCTCTGGAACACCGGCGCACGGATTAACGAGGCACTGGCGCTGACGCGGGGGGATTTTTCGCTGGCGCCGCCGTACCCGTTCGTGCAGCTGGCCACGCTGAAGCAGCGCGCGGAAAAAGCCGCCAGAACGGCAGGCCGTGCGCCCGCCGGCAGTCAGGCGCACCGTCTGGTTCCGCTGTCCGACAGCCAGTACGTCAGCCAGCTGGAGATGATGGTGGCCACCCTGAAAATTCCGCTGGAACGTAAAAATAAACATACCGGCAGAATGGAAAAGGCACGCATCTGGGAGATCACCGATCGGACGGTCAGGACCTGGCTGAATGAAGCGGTCGAAGCCGCTGCGGCCGATGACATTACATTCTCCGTACCAGTGACGCCGCACACGTTCCGTCACTCCTATGCCATGCACATGCTTTACGCCGGTATTCCGCTGAAGGTGCTGCAGAGCCTGATGGGCCATAAGTCAGTAAGCTCGACGGAGGTGTACACGAAGGTGTTTGCCCTTGATGTCGCTGCCAGGCACCGGGTTCAGTTTCAGATGCCTGCAGATGAAGCAGTAAGTTTGATGAAGCAGATTACTCAACATGCGCGGTAAACCGGTGCATATACAGAGCTACTAGAATTATCTAATCGAAGCGCAAGGGAGATCTGACCATTTCGTTGTATAAGAAGGTGAGAGCATTTCACGTTTCATTTGCCACTCCGGCGCTATCCCTCGTCCGGCAAACCATATTTTTCCCAGTCCGGAATGGTTGATCCCGTCCAGCACTTTCATCAGCTCATCGCTGTTTGCGCGCGGCTGTATCTCGTCAAACAGGTTTAGCTGAGAAACTCCGGTGGGTGTAAAGTCATTCAGCATCACACCGGCCTTTGCATAACGATGGCCATCTATAAAAATACGATCCAGAGCTTTTACTGCGGCGGTGATGATGTCCCGTGTATCGAGTGTGGGAAGGAGCAGCTTTTCACTGGCCACGTTGCCGTAATAAGTCTCCTTGACTGCAAATGGTGAGGTTTTGACGAAAACCGAGATGTGCCGGCAATACTGTCGTTCTCCCCGTAATTTCTCAGCTGCCCGTTCGGCGTACTGACAAACAGCCTGACGCAGCGCCTCATAGGTTGTGATCCTTTCCCCAAAGGAGCGGCTACAGACAATCTGCT
This sequence comes from Citrobacter amalonaticus Y19, assembly GCF_000981805.1. NCBI lineage: Bacteria > Pseudomonadati > Pseudomonadota > Gammaproteobacteria > Enterobacterales > Enterobacteriaceae > Citrobacter > Citrobacter amalonaticus. The sequence continues at coordinate 5,488,929 of NZ_CP011132.1, forward strand.
GTTTCGACGGAGGAGCCTCTTCAAGCGATATGCATGCTTCCCCATTCAGTTCGCGTACCGTGCGTTCCAGTACTACCGTGAAATTCTTGCGCACAAAGGTCGGGTTCATGCGGGCCAACTGCAGAGCAGTGGTGATCCCGTAGGTATTCAGTTTTTTGCCGATGCGACTGCCAACACCCCAGATTTCTTCGACTGGCTGCAGGGACAGCAGTTTCTCCGTTCGCTTCAGGTTTCCTGGTGTCAGGGCCAGTACGCCCCCGAACTGGGCCCATTCTTTTGATGCCCACTGCGCAGATTTAGCGAGGGTTTTGGTTGGCCCCATCCCCACACCGATTGTTAACCCGGTCCCGTTCTGGACATACTCGCGTAGTTGCCGGCCGAAATCCTCAAAATTCATGCAGCTATCGATGCCACGGATGTCGAGGAACATTTCATCAATGCTGTACTGTTCCACGCGCGGTGCCAGTTCTTCCAGGTGGGACATTACACGGTTGCTCATGCTGGCATAGAGCTCATAATTACTGGAGAACGTGACGATGGGTTCTGGAAATGACATCGCTTTGAGCTGAAACCATGGTACGCCCATTTTTATACCCAGAATCTTGGCTTCCTTTGAGCGTGCGATCACACAGCCATCATTGTTGCTAAGCACTACTACTGGTTTGCCACGCAGGTCAGGACGAAAGACTTTCTCACAGCTCGCATAAAAGCTGTTCACGTCGGCTAAGGCGAACATCACTGTGCTCCGCGAGTTTTATGAACAAAAGCGGTAACAACTCCAAAAATCTGTAGCTGTTCTGGCTCTGGCCATAGCGTTGGATACGCAGGATTCATTGGTTGCAGCCCCGGACGTGGGGTGAGCAGCAGTCGTTTAACGGTAAATTCACCATCGATCTCCGCGATAATGATATCGCCATGCCGTGCTGGTTCGGCCTTATCAACAACCATTAAATCACCTGAATGAAGACCGATGTCTGTCATTGAATTACCAATAGCTCGTACAAAGTAAGTAGAGCCACGTCGCTGAATGCAGTATTCGTTCAGATCTAGTTCGGCTTCTACATAGTCTTGTGCCGGGCTGGGAAAACCTGCGGAACAGCTCTCGATAAACAATGGAATCGATACTTCTGGCGGCTCTGATGTTGGACTAAGGAAGGATAAAACACGCATGATCTCACCCATTGATTAACTGTATGCATATACAGTATTAATTGAGGGGGTGAAAGAATCAAGTACTGTTTTTTAACTTGTTGATAAAGCATCGTTTGATGTTATTGTCTTATCATTACGTAAAACAGCAGATAATGATAATTAGACAAATATTAGTGCACTAACGCATTGAAAAAAGGAAAAAATATGTGTGCAGAAGAGGTAATAAGCTCCGTAGGTGATTTTCTTAAGGTGGTGAAAAGATTCTCACCGGGAAATGAAAAAGTTTTTTATCGTGGGCAGGGAAATGCTATTCATGGAGTGAATTCCAGCCTTTATCGCTTGTTAGATAATACGAAATTAAAACCGTTTAATATAACACAGTATAATTTTATTACTCAACAAATGCAGACTGATGACATTTCAGAGTATGTGTTGGCACATAAGCTTTATGAGAATTTTAAAGATAATCATGTTGTGTATCCTGATGTGAATATAATCAGCGGATACACTATGAACGAAATTGATCTTCATGTGACAGCTCAACACTATGGTTTATCGACAAGGGTTATCGACTGGACAAAAAGCCCATTAGTTGCTCTGTATTTTGCTACAGAAAAAAGAAAAAATTCAGATGAGCTAACTGATGCTTCTGTTTTTATGATTTGGGATACTCCAGATAGTAAATTAGATGTAGTGCAAAGCTCGAAATTTCTCGCTGCAATAAAATCAGAGAAAGATGCTTACAAGGAAATTTACCGTCGAAGTTCTCAGTTTTATAAATCTAACCATGCTCTTTATATTTCGAACCCTTCTGATCCAGTTTTATTGAAAAATATAAAAGATTATCTGGATGATGTAAGTTCACTCTTAATTCATTATGAACCAGGGACAGGGATTAAATTATATTTGAATCAAAGCCTTCATCTTTTTGATTTAATGACTCTGAATTTCAGTTTTACTGGTCAAAATCTTGTCACCCGTTTGTTTGGGAGTTTGACACAATTCTTAGGGGATCTAGACTACAATTACAGTAGGAGTCACGATAACGTTGATATTTTTAATAAGCATCAGACTATAATAAAACCACTACCGATAAATCAACGGGTAAAAAACCAGCAGGGCGTATTGCTTTTTTCAAATAAAATAAATGAAGAAGTTTATGCGGCCTCCATGTTTGGTGCAAGTAATACGGTGTCGAAAATAGATGAGGAAAGTCTTTCCGGTTTACAATCAAACTCGGGGCTTTTGAAGATAGTCATTCCAAAAGAGAAAATTATTGAAATCAGGAAGGAACTGGATTTATATGGATTCACTAAAGAATTCATATATCCTGAGATAATGTCTTTCACAGAGTATATGCAAGAGAAAATAGTTTCAGAAAGTCAAAATTGAATATATACCGTTATTTCATGATTTAAATGCGGAGCATACCAGCTCCGCTTTTTATTGTCGTAACCATTGAAAATGGATCGAGCTCTGATCTAATATGACTCTGTTGTACCGTTGCGTTGTATGCAACATGCCAATGCCTCGGCGATCTGAGAGAGGCGCCTTCGGGTGATCGCCATGCCAATGCCACCGTGACCTGAGAGGTGGCGCCTTCGGGCGGTAACTTCGTTTACCCTTTGAAAACGAAGATCGCATACAGTTTGAATCTGGCGATGAAGGTCCCTTTCACTTCTGTATCTGTTTTTTAGGTACGTCTTGCAGCCGTTGTCTGGTCGCAATTTTCTTATCGTTTTCACTCTTTATGACGCTGCTGGCCGTTGCGAACTTTGCAGCGTGGATATGACCATTTGGAACATTTGGGCATCTTCCACGACTGCATTGAGAGCAGAGGAGCGCGGCGTCACTTGTGCACGAGTGAAACGAGTACCAAGTGACGCGCGCAGCGCATAACTGGCAGAGCTGACGCACTGCCATTTCGACAACTTTTTTACCAACTGACCAACACGTATTTAAAGGTTTAAGGGCCTTAAAAACGTACTTCATTCACTGTTTGTTCATTTATCAACCAAACGTCTTTCCCGTAAAAACGGGTAAGGACTTCATTCTGAAAGGAGAAAATCGACACGATATCGATGGCGACACCAGTCAACATACTGGTGTGTGGAAGCAGACTGATTAATTTCAGCCCGGTGTAAACCGCGAACAGGTCAGAGACCTGGGGAGCTTCGCAATAACTCAACATTTCGCCGCCCCGATGCACAGATATCTGTCGAGACGCAGGAAGGGCAACCATAAACCGTGCCGTCGGGGTGAAATTCATCGTCTGTAGCTGTGGCGCAGCCGGTGTCAGTGCTTTTCCGTTCACGCAGACGGAAAAGCACTGACACCTGTTTAAATGGAGGGTTGTTTATGGCAAAACTGAATAAAAATCTTAAAACACTTGCCAGGCAGGCAGGGGGAAGTTTTAAAACCGTTTCTGACCGAATGAAAATTGCGGACAGGTTTGCCGAACGTTTATTAAAACTTAATGTTCAAATCAGAGATATTAAAAATATCAAGACGGGGCATATCGAGTTGTATATGAAGAGCCGCCTTTCCGAAGATATTTCCAGACGCACACTTCAGAACGAAATGGCAGCTATCCGGGCTTTGTTACGTGTTGCGGGGAAAACATTCATGGCAAATCCTTCTCATGAAAAACTGAGCAATCAGGCTCTGGGTATTTCGGAAACGAGCCGGGATGGAACTAAGGTTGCTATTCCCGATGCTTATTTTCGGCAGGTATTGACGTGTGTAGAGCAAAAGGATGATGGCGTTGCATGTGCAATGAGATTATCCAGATTACTCGGGTTAAGAACAGAAGAAACAGTACAGTCTGCTAAATCGTTGCGTACCTGGCAAAAAGCTTTACTCAATGGTAACGAAAAAATACGTGTTGTATTTGGGACAAAAGGAGGACGACCAAGAGATACAACGGTATTAGATCGCGAGTCAACTCTGGCTGCAATCAATGCGTCCCTTAAACATTTGAATGAAAATAATGGAAAGTTGATTGATAAGCCATCATTACATACAGCGATTGAACGTTATCGCAATGTTGTCCGTGAGTCCGGATTAACAGGAAAATATGCGCCTCATAGTTTACGCTATGCCTACTCTGTTGATGTCATGAATTATCATATGAAAAGAGGTTTCACTAAAGAAGAGGCACAGGCTCTGACATCAATGGATCTGGGACATGGCGATGGCAGGGGACATTACGTGGCTCGTGTTTATAATATGGTAGAGGGTAATGAGTAAAAGAGTTTTTGTTTCTGGTGACGATTCGGTTATTGGGCGTGTGTTTTTGGGATGGGTGGAACGGGTTTTACGTATTGTATTATAGACAGGGGGCATTATGAGATTGCCTGTTCACAGGAGGCACATGCGTATTACGGCGACAAATTCACCCGTACTGATGTGTATTAGCTCAGACTTGACCTGACAGTTTTATCTGGCAGCACACAATCAAATCTGACAGTCTGCTTTGAGCTGTGAATTCAACTGACGAACTTCACATGCCCAGAAAAGTGCCGTTCGCCAGAATTGTGTTTTAGGGTTTGCTGATAACTGCAACGTCTAAAATTGTACTACCATTTTCATGGCTTACCTGGCCACTAACACGCACCAGATCCTGAGCGTCGAAATGTTGCCCGTTCCAGACCTTCTGCTGAATGCGCACTTTGATGGTGCCGGTAGGATCACGGAATGTGTACCATTCCTCCTGTTGCTGACTGATAACATTGCCTTCCAGCGTTACCCACGCCCCTTCGCGCATTGAAGGAACGGCCTGAATACGACTTTGACCATTCTCCTGCTGAACTTTATGACCGGCGTACATGCGCTCAGTGACGACAGGCTCTTTCTCAGCGGAGAAGCCGCCCTGCGCTGCCAGGGCAGGAATGGCGATGAATGAAGTGAGTAACATACCGGTGACGTTGAAGAACTGACGACGAATCTGACTGAAATATTGTTTTTGCATAGCAGGTTCCATTTATGATTTTACATCCTCCCAGGGGGGATGATTTGATGATAAATGAGCGCCTGTAAAAGCTCAATTGCTATCCCCGGTAGGGGGATAAAAATGTGATGGGCTTCAGAGATAAAAAACCCACCGGGGGGTGGGTTCAGAGAAGAGTCATGTAAGGCGAAATCAGCGGGTCACGCCGATCCAGCCGTGATAACCCATGTAGATGCCAACAAGGGCAATCAGTACGCTTGAGAAGTACGGGGCCCGACGTGCCAGCGTATCCAGGCCGCTCCAGCGTTTTGTTGCCTGACGAACGCTGAAAGCCGCTGCTGCGCCCACTGAAACCAGCGTAATCGCTAACCCAATGCTGAAACACAGTACCAGCGCGGCACCGAGCGTAAATTCTTTCACCTGGATGCAGAGCAGCAAAACGGTAATGGCTGCCGGGCAAGGAATGAGTCCTCCGGTCAGGCCGAACAGGATAATTTGCCCGGTGGTTACGCTGCGATTGGCAAAGCGTTTTTTGATGTCGTTCGCGTGCGCTTTCTCATGGGCGTCCTGATACTCGGGGGAATTAACATCCAGTCCCTCCAGCGCGGAGTGATCGTGGTCATGATCGTGACCGTGTTCATGCTCGCGGAATTCCACATCATAATCGTGTACATGGCCGCGATGACCCAAAGAGAGACGAACATCAAAACTGTGCGGCTCCGGGATCGCCAGGGCCGATTCCATAAACCCGTCTTTTTCGATGAAATCAAAGGCCTGTGAAAATGTTCCTGTGCCCCGGTTAGTGACCAGCGAGATATCGCGGGCTTCCCATTTCTTGCCGCTGAGCGTGCGTAAACGCCAGTGAGGCGGCTGGCCTTCCTCGAAAATTGAGAGTTCAATGCTGCCATGACCGGTATCGATGATGCGGGTTTCGTCGTGATCGTGATGACCGTGGCCGTGTTCCTCTTCCTGCTCCATCTTCCACAGTTTTTCGCCGCGCCAGGTGCGCCAGAACATCCATGCCGCCGTGGCAAGAATGATGATCGCTGAAATCAGCTGGAACCAGGGTTCAGCCGATTCGGCGGTGAATTTCTGACTGACATACATTCCGCCCATGGCAATCAGCCAGACAACTGACGTGTGCGAAATGGTCGCAGCAAGCCCTAATAATACGGCTTGTTTGACCGTTCCCCGGATAGCCACAATAAAGGCGGCCATCATTGTTTTGGAGTGCCCGGGCTCCAGGCCGTGAAGCGCACCCAGCAGGATCGCGCTGGGGATGAACAGCCAGGCATTCGCCACGCCTTGCTGTAAAAGAGCAGAAAAATCAGTCATATTTCGCTTGCCTTAAAGATACTTGGTTATCTCTTTAAATTCGCTAAGCGTGTTATCAGACTCAGTGTAGTCGGCATGAAGGGCGTCCTCCAGGCAGTGATCCAGATGGTCATGAATTAAGGTACGCTTCGCATTCGTTATCGCCTTTTCCACAGCGTGCAGCTGCTGGGCGATATCCAGACACGCTTTTTCATCTTCGAGCATCTGGATGGTACTTTTCAGGTGCCCTGCGGCACGCTTAAGTCTTTTAATAATGTCAGGGTGTGATGCGTGAACGGTCATGATTTATCCTCTCCAGGTGGAGGGGATAAGATAATGTGTATCAACGCCATGGTCACACGTTTTATCGGCTTATCCTCTCCTGCCCGTTTGTCTGTTTTACGGAAATTACTTCTCTTTCTTCGGCCATGAAGGGTGTTCATCATCAATGACGAAATCATGCTCATGGGTCGATTCGTTGTTTGTTTCTGGATCGGTGTGGCTGTGAACCTGGGCGTAAACTTCATGCTCAGGCCGCCAGATAAGAACGGCAGTAATCAGTGACAGTGCGGCCACAATGGTCAGGGCGATGAACGAAGCCTGTGTCCCCCATGTTGCACCGACCCACCCGGCCAGCGGATAAGTCACCAGCCAGCATGAATGCGACAGTGCAAACTGGGCGGCGAACAGTGCCGGTCTGTCTTCAGCCGTAGAAGAACGGCGCAGCAGGCGACCACTCGGCGTCTGAGAAAGCGAATAGCCCACGCCCAGCAGCGTCCAGAGCACAACCAGCGTGATGTAATCCTTGAGGAAAATGCCCAGCCCCAGGCCAACGACTAAGAGTACGGTGCCCACAAGCATCGGCATGCGGTCACTCATTTTGTCGAGAAGTCTGGGGAGAATCAGAGCCGATATCATGGATCCGACACCGAAGAAGGTCAGCGCAATGGCGGTGGAGCGCTGCGAGAGACCAAAGTCCGCCTGAACCAGAACCACGGTGTTGACGATAACCATCGCACTTGCTGCGGCCACGGCCATGTTGAGTGCCAGCAGGCCGCGCAGTCTTGGGGTTTTCAGGAAGATGCGCATGCCCCGTGTGGTTTTGTCATAGATGCTGCGGTTGACCGTTAACGCTTTCATCTTTGGCAACGTCACGGAAACAACCAGAGTCGCTGAGGCGAGGAACCCGACCGCCGTACCGGCAAACAGGTTGTGGAAGTTCATGACCGTCAGCAGCGCCGCCGCCAGCATGGGGCTGATTACACTTTCCAGATCGTAGGCCAGACGTGACAGAGACAGCGCCCGGGTATATTCGCGTTCGTCAGGAAGAATATCCGGGATTGTCGCCTGGAAGGTTGGCGTAAACGCCGCCGAGGCAGACTGAAGAATGAAGATCAGGATATAGATTTCCCAAATCTGGGTGACAAAAGGCAACGCGACAGCCACGAGGGCGCGAACCAGATCCAGCGTCACCAGCATGGTTCGACGCGGGAATTTGTCGGCAAAGGCCGCTGCCACAGGCGCAACCAGAATGTAGGCGCTCATCTTGATAGCCAGTGCGGTACCCAGAACCGCCCCGGCCCTGTCTCCGGCAAGATCGTAGGCTAACAGCCCCAGGGCAACGGTCGCCAGACCGGTGCCGATAAGGGCGATAACCTGTGCCATAAACAGGTGGCGGTAGGTACGATTAGAAAGAATATTGAGCATCAGGAAATCTCTTGGCTTGAATTTACATCCCCCCCAGGGGGATGTTGAAAGCATAGAGGGAGCTGAAAAAAATGACAAGCTTTATCCTGGTGGGGAGGATTAAAGAGACATTCGTCAGTAATTAACTTCAGTTTTTAAGCTCATTAAGTCTTCATCAGCGAGTCCACTCTATTCGCATTCATTGTAAATATGTAGCATATTCTTCATTCTGTTATATCATTAACAAAATCCCTCGAAGGAGGGGAGACAATAAACAGAGAGTGGTGAGTGAAAATGAAATATCTCCTTCTCATCCTGTCGCTTCCGACAGAAAACGCCGCCGTCCGGATGCGGATCTGGCGTGCACTCAAAGCGTCCGGAGCGGCAGTATTGCGGGATGGTGTCTATCTGATGCCTGAAACAGAATTATGCAGGATGACTCTGGATGCTCAGGCAAAGGATGTCTGTGATGCTGGAGGGATGGCTTTGGTACTCAATACTGAAGAGCCTGAAGGTTCCTGTTTCGCCAATCTTTTCGATCGTGGTGAAGATTTTGCGGTACTGCTTGTAGAGATCTCACGTGCACAGGGAGCCCTGACCGGGGGGAATGTCCAGGAAACACTCAGGCTGGTTCGCAAACTGCGAAAATCGTTTACCGGTCTTGCTGACATCGACTTCTTTCCGGGAGAGGCGCAGCGCCAGGCGGACAATGCACTACAGGAACTGGAGATGGCCTGCTCGCGGATATTGTCACCTGATGAACCTCATATGGTGATCGGTACCATCCCGAAGTTACGCATAAGTGACTATCAACAGCGAGTCTGGGCAACACGACGGCGTCCCTGGGTGGACAGACTGGCCTGTGCGTGGTTAATCCGGCGCTTTATTGATCCCCGGGCAAAATTTCTCTGGATGAGCAATCCGGCGGAATGTCCGGCCGGAGCTATCGGGTTTGACTTCGATGGGGCCACATTCAGTCATGTGGATAACAGGGTAACTTTTGAAGTGCTGCTGGCTGGTTTTTCTCTGGAACAGGAGGGGCTTTCACGCACCGGGATACTCGTGCATTACCTTGATGTCGGCGGTGCCCAGCCCCCGGAGGCTGCCGGGGTGGAAAGTATTCTGGCGGGATTACGTGAAACCTTTACCGACGATGAGCAACTGCTGAATGCGGCCTGTCCCATTTTTGACAGCCTTCTGCTGACCTACAGCAAAAGCGCCTCCAGCGACGATAAGCCGGGTCATTAAGCCTCCGGTGTGGATCCATCAACACAGGTCATCATAGTCATGGACATCAATAACAGCAGTTCTTCAGACCCGGTATTTCCCTCTCAGCAAACACCGGCATATGAACGGCACGGTGTGTCTTTTCGAGAAGCGTTGCTGGTATGGGTGCGGGTTGCCGCGCTGAGTTTTGGCGGACCGGCAGGCCAGATAGCCGTGATGCACAGGATACTGGTGGAAGAAAAAAACTGGATCAGTGAAACCCGTTTCCTGCACGCCCTCAACTATTGCACTCTTGTTCCTGGTCCGGAAGCACACAAACTGGCCGTCTATATCGGCTGGTTACTGCATCGCACCCGGGGAGGGCTTGCTGCCGGGATATTATTTATTCTGCCTGGCCTGCTGGCCCTGGGAACACTGAGCTGGATTTATGCCAGCTATGGCCAGATTGGCATTGTCCAGGCGCTCTTTTTTGGCCTCAAGGCTGCGGTGCTTGCCGTAGTGCTGGAAGCCGTAATGCGGGTCGGCCGGCGGGCACTAAAAAGCCAGGCCATGGTGGGTGTTGCCGTCTTGTCATTTATCGCGATATTTGTGTTTGCCATCCCTTTTCCGTTCATTATTGCGGCAGCTGCGCTGATCGGATTTATCGGGAGTAAAACCGGGATCAGCGCTTTTCAGCCCCGTTCAGGCTCTGACAAACCCGATGCGGCGGATGATTCCGGGGCAGCGATTGATGTCGCGTTTGCTCAGGAAATCCCTGAACACGTGCGACCTTCTCACAGAAGAGCCATAAAAGTGACGCTCCTGGGTTTACTGATATGGCTGGGACCGCTGATGGCTTTTGTGGTCACGATGGGGGTTGATAACGTCTATACCCATATTGCGGTATTTTTCAGTAAGATGTCCGTGCTCACGTTCGGCGGGGCTTACGCGATACTGTCTTATGTGGCGCAACAGGCTGTTGAACATTTTCACTGGCTTACCCCGGGGGAAATGTTAATCGGACTGGGGATGGCTGAAACCACTCCGGGTCCGCTGATTAGCGTTGTGCAGTTTGTAGGATTTATGGCGGCATTCCGCGATCCGGGAGTATTCAGCCCGGTGCTGGCCGGGACGCTGGGCGGTATTTTAGCCAAATGGGTGACCTTTACCCCTTCGTTTCTGTTTATTTTTATCGGTGCGCCCTATATCGAGGCATTGCGTAACAACAAGGCACTCAATGCCGTACTGTCTACCATCACCGCCGCTGTCGTGGGAGTGATACTCAACCTGTCCGTCTGGTTTGCCCTGCATACGTTGTTTGCGCAAATTAATGTTGTTCGCACTTTTGGCATGGTCCTGCAGGTACCGGTACTGTCCAGCCTGGAACCCTGGTCACTTGCGCTATCCTGTGTTGCCATGCTGGCGCTGTTCCGCCTGAAGCTGGGAATGATGACGACACTGGCCACTTGTTGCGCCGCCGGGATTGTTCTTCATCTACTCGGTACAGGACCCTGAGTGTTCTTTAGTCTGTAAACGATAAGGCAAGAGAAAAAACTGTCAGGTTTTGCCTGTTAACGCCCCCTGAAACCATTTATGCCGGATTCGCTGATTGCCGGCACTCACTGGAATCGTACATGGCGTAAAAAAGCTTCAGGTATCCCAGCGTTATACCTGAAGCAGCATAAAGAGTGTCGGAGGTGTTATCACCGCTTCCCTGCGCAGTCCCTCCTGACCAGAATGGTATTAACTCAATTGCCCAAGGCAGGTTTTCAGGCTCAAACGGGTGGCTTCAACATCGCTGTGGATGATGGTGCACCAGTCGTCACGGTTAGCCCGAATATCCTCCAGCCAGCTGTTCAGGGCCTGATTGAATGCCATGGTTTTCTCGCGCTGCGGCCAGCTCATCTGGTTCGCGCTGTAAATGTCCTGCCCGGGCTGCGGCATCTGTACAGTTTGCTGTGTCGACATCCGGGAAGTCACTGACCAGGTATCAGAGTTACCATCCCAGGAAGGCATCACAGGGAAGCCCGCACCGCGCAAAGCGATATCCCAGGTGGCATCAAACAGGAATGTTTTCCCGTCTAACTCAAAAGTCACGGTGTCATGAAACCCCTGTGTTTGCGGCAAAATGGCCAGTATTTCCGGAGGAATGGGTAAATCAGCCCAGTCAAACTGCACCAGTTTTCGCCTTGCCGTAATACCACCGGCAACCAGCAGTCGTTCGGCCGCGGCGGCTTTATGACGACAATCGCCAAAACCCTGCTCAAACAGGCTCATGCTTTGGTCATTCCATGAACCGAGCTGATAGGGCATTCGCCTGACCAGTTCAAAAATGGCTCTCCGCAATTCCGTTGAGCCACTCTGAAGCCCGAGAGACTGCAAGATCCAGCCCGGTGTTATCGTCTCCTGAGCAGAGCGACGAGTGATTATTTTTTGCCATGTATTACTGACTCTTTCCGCCAGAGAGGCTGCCAGGGTTTCCCCCGGCAGTAATGTTGTCATCAGCAATGCTCCTGTGGTGGTGAGGAAATGTCTACGCGTCAACATATCGGGCGTTACACCTCCACGCTGCGACGAAGCGCCGACATAACCAGTGATTCACAGACCACTTCTTCATCCTGCGCCCGATTCACGCCAGGGAAGACCATCTGGCTCATCGGGGACGAACGAAGCCGGTGATAGCGGGCAATCGCGCCATTCATGCCGCCCATTTGCTTGCGTCTGACCAGCCGCAGCCCGTGCTCCCAGGCGACTTCATCCATCGCACTTGCCAGGACAGGATCATGGTTGAAGATTAAGACGCCATCCCCTTTCAGCAGGCGTGCTGCGCTGCGAAGGAATGCCGCGTAATCCTGCTCGAAATAGGCCGCTGCCTGGGAGTAGATAATATCGACCTCACCGGCCTGAACGCCCCGGTTCTCCAGGGCACACAGCCCGGCAGCCGTCACGTAAGGGTGCTCAGTCACGCCTTTTGGTAGCGATTCATGCCATGGCGTGAGATTGGTGAAGTGCAGGAATGCACTCTCCCCGAGTTGCTCTCTGAAGCCCTCAGCAAGCCCGGAAATTGTCGCCTGATGGCTGGCCGCTTCTTCTGCACGAAAACCCGCCCAGGCAGCACCAATTTCGAGGAAGGTGACGGTGCCATTTTTGTGGTGAATGTTCTTCGCGTAGTGAACGATATCGAACCCAATTTCCCGCGCCAGACGAAACGAACCGCCGCTGGAGGTCCAGGGGCCGTCAAAGCCAAAGGCGAGGATCGCTTTAAGCATCGAGCCCGTTTCCTGATGCATCATTTTCAGGAACGGAATGACCTTCCGCCGTGAAGGAACCGGAACATTCGGACGCAATTTTTTGGCCTGAAGGTCGCGATTAACGCCCATGCAGAGCGTCTGCCAGTGCAGGGGATCAATACGATAATTGAGTGCAGTGAAATTCCGCGCAATCTCGCGACGCGCCTGGATAGAGTCTTTATACATAGCCTCTCCGCTAAATCTGAAGTTGATTAAAGCCGGGCAGGAAACAGCTGCCGGTAACAGCGATCAGATCTGGCGGGTGCTGGGAGGACGGTAGATGATGTCCGTGGCTTTAACCGGGCTACGGAGATCGGCAAGTGGCAACCATCTGTCTGCTACAGGGGAGAGGGAAATCTCCACAGAGGGCGGCTGTTCAGGGGTTTCATGGAAATGGTCTGTCTGATGATGACCTGCGTGACCAGACTGAGGGATATCCGAATCGTGAGAGTGATCCTGCATTGTCATGGTGACTTCTGCATCGTGCAGATTCATCTCGTAGCCTGTCAGGCCGTTTGTACCGTGCGACGCAAACGTCCCCATCGACGACATCATCATGCCAAAGGCCATGATGACAATCATCAGAACATAACGGGGTGAACGCTTAAACATCAGGTACATCGCTCAATGCTTCTCTCAATGGACAATGACAATGGTTTAAAAAGATTAGCATCCCCCCGGGGAGGATGTAAGGGCTGGAGTGTAAAGTCTTGTATTGCCGGGATGAATAAAATGGGCCCGCATCATGCGGGCCCGATCAATCAGATGACGCGCTTGATACTCATGTACTCCCCGTTGGTATCCAGTTGGATCGTGATCGTCTGCGAACCTCGATTTCGCCAGAACCAGCCGTGCTTCCCGTCAAAGGCGGCCTGCAATACCCCATCTCCGGAGGTTATCTGCCGGTCCTTGCCATAGCCGTGGTAAAACCCTTTCGGTGCGTTAACCGGATCGCCGTGCGCATCAACGTTTACAGGGCCGGAACTCATCCACTGAAAAGCCACCCGGGCGTCCTTACGCATTTCCATCTTCACTTCAGCCGCTTCATTCGGTTTCAGCGTAATCAGCAACTGATTGCGTTGAGAACCGGTTGTTGATACTTCCGGCGAACGGGTTGTCACTGGTGCGCTAAGTTCCGGGTAGTTGTTTTGTGTGATCGTCGGCGGATTATCCGGCACCGGGCGTTCATTTTCCGGGGTCGTTGACTGCCCCCATTGACCTATACTTGCTTGTTTATCTGCAACGGCTTCAGCAGCCAGTTGTGTTTTTATCTCTCCCATTTGCTTGAGACCCAGCAAACGTCCTACGCCTGTCGGATCGATACCATATTCGGAAGGCATGACGATAGTGATCAGCAGTGTCAGCGCAACAATCGCCGCCAGGATGGTTGATTGCATCAGTTTGAATGCCGACGGCAATTCTGCACGGGTAGGTAAATCAGTGTTATACATTCTCTTTTCTCCCTCAGGCTAAAATGTAGCCACAAATCTGGTAACTCATTAACAGGAAACCGGCGCTCATCATGACGACGTTGGCGGTGTAGGCATGGCGGAAAAAGCCCGCCGTCTGCCGCCAGTAGCTCATGATGATCAGGATGGCGCTGAGCGCCAGCAGCTGGCCTATCTCCACCCCGACATTGAAGGCAATCAGGTTGACGAAAAGGCCATCGGGAGAGATTTCGAACTCCTTGATTTTGGTCGCCAGACCAAAGCCGTGGAAGAAACCAAAGATGAGCGTGGCCAGCTTCGTGTTTGGCTGAAAACCAAACCAGCGCTGGAAAGCTCCAAGGTTATCAAGTGCTTTGTAGACCACTGACAGACCGATAATGGCATCAATAAGATAAGCGCTGACGCTGATATTGAAGAACGTGCCGATAAGCAGCGTCGTTGAGTGCCCGACAGCAAACAGGCTGACGTACAGCCCGATATCGCGCATTTTGTAGAGAAAGAAAATCACGCCAAACAGAAACAGCAGGTGATCGTAACCGGTCACCATGTGCTTCGCGCCAAGATAGATAAACGGAATGATGTTAATCCCGGTGATTTCCTGGATGTACCCTTTGTCGCCCTCCGCCACGCCGTGGGCAGACGCGCCCTGGCTGTAGAACAGCAATAACAACAAAAAAAACAGACAAGCTGAACGCGCCTGAGCAGAAAGCAGGCCACCGCTCAACCGGCCCTGCATATCAAGGCTGGTATTCATAAAAACCCTTACAGTTTGAATAATAACGAATTAAAGGAAGTTATTAGGCAATCAGGGATCTCGGAGGGCGTTCGGGGGCGGCCAGGGGCATCCGCAGGATTTGTTCTGAACTCAGCGCAAACATCGCCCGCATGCCTGCGTTCCAGGCCTGCAAAGCAGTCAGTGTGAAGAGTTTGTTCAGATCGTGGGAATGATCGGCATTGAGGTGATGCACGTTACCGTGCGAGTGGAACAGCAACGGATCGTGCTCATTCAGCGGTTCATCGCTGTCGTGCTGATGGTCACTGATGGACGTTGTATCCTGGACGTTGTAGACAGCCTGTGGTTTTGCCATAAGCGAACTGCTCAGCACGGCAACAGCCATGATGATAAGCACGATTCTGGAAATGACTTCACGGCTGATAAACACAGTCAACGGCATCCTGATGATACAAGGTAACAACGTGCGTAATGTATCCGCTATGCTGGCCTGATTTCAATAGCTGTTTTGAGTCTCGTTTTGTCTGAAATATTTCAATATTTCCTAGCTTCCATTTTTGGCACAGAGCTGTCTGTCAGATTAGGTTTGGCTCTGTGCCATAGATGTGTCAGGTCATATCTGAGCTAATACAACTGATGCCTGTCTGTATTTCATCCATGGCGCACTGTCTGAAACTTTCAGGAAATCACTGAGAGAAAAAGAAAACGCTCATAAAATGTAAAAATATGATCCTTTTTTCTGATCAATTTAAACATGACACATTTTCTCAGGATATTCTCAGCAGTAGTGACTTTCCCGTTAAGGGCTTCATCGTCCTGGTTCAAACCACAATGTGGGAAGATCTTTGCGTTGACACTATTGCCTGAGGTGCGGGAATTGTGTACGCTTAATTTGCTAACGTTGTCTCTGACAACTGCCAATGCCTGAGTGATTTGAGACAGGCGCCTTCGGGTAATCACATGCCAATGCCATCATAACCTGAGAGATGGTGCTTTCGGGCGGTTCAAACCTGTTTAACCTTTGCAAACAGGAACCTGATTACAGGTTAAGGTCCTTTTCTACTTAACTTCACACTACCAAACACCTGATTTACTCATCCGGCATTTTTGGCCTGATTCTCACCCTAAGGGATACTTTCCCTTTGGGACGGTTCCCTTTTTTCATAAGGAATCGTACCCATGCATTACACCAGCATGATCAATCCGCTCGCGTTACTGAGTTGTGACTCACCCGCTTCTGCAAAAATCATTGTGGATTACGTAAAAACTCAGCTTAACGTTCGTCTGGATAACAAACTCATAGTCGACGCAGATCCTCAGGTTCCTGCTGACGGCCTTCCTGATTACCTGACTTTTCTCAGACATGTCGCGTATACAGTTGGTTTTGCAACTGAGCATGGCTTCATAAAACATACCTTTGTCGAAGAAGCAGTGAGCGAGCTTACGCTTCTGGGGACAGATGTTCACAGTTTTCACTGGAGTACAGCTTTTCTTCAGGGCGTTACCAGGTCTCGCGAGGAAAAAGAGCTGGACGAAGCTACAGAGCAATTGCGCGAAATGTTTTATCAGAGCGCCCATTTCTCAGACATCGCCTGACGGCCTTATTAGTCGAAGATTTTCTCACCCTAACGGGACTTCTGTCCCGGTCAGGGACAGGATTCCACAACTCTTTAAGGAATCCTTTATGAACGAGTTAATTCTCACCGAAGATTTTCACATCCGTGCCAGCGAGCGTAATGCTCACAAAGTTGCACTGGCTAAAGCGGAAGGCGAACTGCTGAGTATCGCAGCGCTTCGCCGCCTTGACCTAAATACCGGGACAGATGAAGACGGCTTTCCGTATTACGTCTGGGATATGGCTTCTGTTGCCCGGGAACTGGCTGAACTGTATGTTCGAAAACTTATACCGGGATCATGGGAGGCATTCTTTAACGACCTCTGCCGCATGGCAGAAGGTATTGATAAAGAAGCCTGGACATATTTCTACAAAAGCGCAGTCAAAGACGAAGAGGCCTTTCTGTCTATGGAACGCAGCGATGCTGATTTCTGACGTGATGCACTGAACCCTATGGGGACTTTCTCCATACGGAGGTGGTTGTGTTTTCTGAATGAAGCCAGCTTATAACTGATGTACCAACCCATGCGGGGACAACCTCCCTGCATCTGCGGTGATGGTTTTCTCCGCATTAACTAAGGAGAAAACCATGAGCAGTATAATACTGTTGTTTATCACCCATACCACGCGCGTCCTCAGCCGCATTTCAGAAGCAATGCGGCAGCAGCAGGCCGAATGGTTCACCAACCGTAGCGGTCACAGCAGTTTCCGCGCCGAGGTCGTTCAGTCTGAAGGGGGTTTTACCGCCATCATTTCACGCAGAACGGGCTACAGTTCGCGTGACTGGCAGTATCAGCAACTGGCCAGCGCCGGTCAGTTTGCCTCCGCACGTAAGGCTTTACGGGCGGGACGGCAGATGGCGCAGCAGATGGCCTGGCTGCGTTACCGTTTCGACTGAATCAGTTCTGACTGATTAACACTTCCCGGAGGGACCTTCCCTCCAGGGGAGGTCTCCTCCTTATTAATTTAAGGAGTCCTGATGATTCGCTTTACCTCAACCGAATTACGCCCTCTTTTATCACAGCAGGGCGGTATGCAAAGGCCACTGCTGCTTGAAAAGAACCTTGGTATATACATCCGGGTTCCGGATGACCGAAACCCCGGCGAATGGCTCAGGGCATGGGCGGAAGGTTGTAATCCCTCGAAAGATGCAAACTGGTCGGAAAATGCAGACCTGTTAATTCCCGGGAAGGAATACGCTTTTCAGACCTTTATGGAGCAGAGCAAATTCGACGCCGTTCTGAACGAACACCACGATCTTTTTATGATGCCATCGGCCGGTCCACTGGGGACTGGTATGACAATTCGTAAGGAGACCTGCCCGCCAGAAAAGGTGTATGTCCTGGTGGAGGAATATCGCAGCAATATTCGCTGGCTCTACGATCAGTCTCTCCGGCATTTACCTGCCTGTGTAGGGAATGCGGAACGTCTGAGCTGGCGCTCACAGGCGCTGTCTGTGCTTGACAGGGTAATCCGTCTCGACTGTAAACGGGCAAAACCGGCTGATCGCACGATGTTTGAGAGTGCGGTTCGCAGCGTACGCAGCAGCGTCAGCGAGGTGATGTCTGATGGCTCTTTCCGTTACGCGGGAACCCGCCGCTAGGTTGTATTACTGACTATCTCTGACTTTTTTCCACTCCCGGTGGCGCATTCTTCCGCCCCGGGGAGGATGCGCCCTTTTTTACAGGTTGCATCCTTATGAACAAATCCATTCGCGGCCGTAAGGCCGCGCCGGCTCAGAAAGCCGATCTTTACCAGCAGGTCACCGACAAAATCATTGCCGCCCTGGAAAAAGGGGTTCCACCGTGGCGCCGGCCGTGGCGTTCTGCACAGAACGTACATGGCAGCGCGTTACCGGTGAATGCCACAACCGGCCGCCATTACAGCGGAGTGAATATACCCTTGCTGTGGATGTCTGCTGAAGAGCGGGGATTTTCATCCGATCGATGGCTGACATACCAGCAGGCGAAAGCCGTGGGTGGTCAGGTGCGCAAGGGTGAAACCAGCTCGATGGCCATCATCTACAAACCGTTTGAGAAACAGGCGACGGATGGCAACGATAACAAGCTGTTCGATAAAGACGGTAATCCCGTCATGGAGTCGCTTGCAATGCTGAAGCCGCTGCAACTTTTCAATGTCGCCCAGTGTGATGGACTGCCGGATGCTGTTGCCGGCATGCCGCCAATAGAGGCAGAAGAGGAGCGGCATTCCATACTCAGTGAACAACAACAGGGGCAGGTACTGTCAGTACTGAATGCAACCGGTGTGGTTTGCACATCGTACCGACAAAACCGGGCGTATTATCAGCCATCAACCGATCGAATTGTGATGCCTACGACTTCACAGTTTAATTCTGAAGCTGATTACTGGTCCACACTACTGCATGAACTGGTTCATGCAACCGGCCACAGCCGCCGTCTGAGCCGTGAAGGGATAACATCTTCTTCGCGAAAATTCGGTGATCCAGTTTACGCCTTTGAGGAGCTTATTGCCGAAACCGGCAGTGCTTTTCTTTGTGCAGAGCTGGGTATTTACGGTGATGTTCAACATGAAAGCTATCTGGCCAGTTGGTTGAAGGTACTTCGTGACGATAAAAAAGCCTTTTTCCGCGCCTGCCGGTTTGCCCGGGAAGCGTCGGATTTTTTACTGCAGCCACTGAACCGACAACCGGAACAGAACAAGGCTGCTTAACAATAAACTTGATGGCTCTGGTCATCAGCATCCCCTGAGGGTATCTCCTCAGGGAGATGCCCTCTGTCTAAACTAAAGAGGAGTAATAACTATGTTTTCATGGTGCAAAAACCGTCTGGAAATCACTGCGAAATCTGTTTGTATTGACGTGATGCAGTCCTGGATTGCCGGCACTGAAACTCCGCGTTATCGACATGCCATACGGCAGGCCATAAAGCTGTTTCTTGCTGGATGTGCCGGGATACTTAAGCCAACAAAAGCGACAGAGTTTACTGCTTATCCGATGCTTACGGCCGCCGGTACGGGGGCTTCTACTTCGGCAAACCAGGCGTTCCAGCATTTCCTGGAATTAATGGAAAAGGATGCGTGGCTCGACAGCGCTACTATTGCACGTATGGAGAAGATCTGGGTTCAGTCCGGCCTGGAAACACTTAAATGGGAGAGTATTCCAGTTTCATCGCGCCAGATAATGTCCCAGTTGATGGCTGTTCACTATGCTGACTGGTTTGGTGTTGCCAGCTTCGGGGAACAGTTCGATCCGCAGGAGCGTTGGGAATGGCTCAGTATAATGCCGGCCGCGAGTTGTCCCTGCGATATGCTGATGATAATGCCGTCACGTCTTGCAACTGAGCTGAACGGTAACAGTGGTTTGTTCCGGGGGCTTAACACAACTGCAGATCTTTACACGCAGCTGTATGGTGTGGAGTTCCCGGCTGGTCATAAAGCCAACTGGAGCCGTGAATCACTGGGCACGATATTACTGACGTTCGATACCCCCTGGTACCCGCCATCTGGAGAGGTTATGGGTGAGATGTCAGAGCTGTTTGACTGTGAGATCCGTCATTACTGGAAATCAGTGGATGAAGGTTTTTCCGGATATAACTGTTTTGACCGCGGTGATCACGTTGACAGTGGCCCCTGGCCGGAAGAAATGCAGCAACTGAGCAACGGTGAAACAGCAAGAATGTACCTTGTCTCTACGGAAACCACAGCGGTAACGCCATATGCGGCGCCAGCGGCACAATACGGGAGCATTCGGGCCTGACACTAAACCAGGATAACCCGGGCTAACCGGTTCAACATACTGGCCACAACACTTGTTGTGGCTTTTTTTCACCCTGACGGGAAACACTGTTTCCCCGTCAGGGGCGTGTTTCCCGTTAAAGGAGACATGCATGAAAAATCTTATAAACCATGAAAAGGCGTTCATTTCGCTTTTCAACCAGACTGCTCGTTATCACCATCGACATCAGGTTTTTGAAGACTTCATCAGTTGCAGCGTTATTGCTCTTCAGAATGCCCTCAGTTTCTGCGAAAAGCGGGAGCAGAAATATCTACACATAGTTGCACGTTATGAAAAGAAGGATGTAGTCCGTATGGCAGAATTGCTGGCCCATGTTGTCAATGGGCTGGATGATTCACCGGGGGATTTTCTTGGACAGGTTTTCATGCAGCTCGAACTGGGTGATAAATATCGTGGTCAGTTTTTTACCCCATGGGATGTGGGCATCATGATGGCGCGCATGCAACTCGGCAACGTTGCTGATAATTTTGCGGACAAGCCTTTTATTACCCTGGCGGAGCCAGCCTGTGGCGCAGGATGTATGGTGCTCGCATTTGCCACTGTGCTGCGCGATGCCGGTTATTCACCACACCGGTATTTGTGGGTTTCAGCTACTGATATCGATCCGCTGGCTGCGGGGATGGCTTATATTCAGTTAACGCTGTGTGGAGTGCCAGGTGAAGTGGTTATTGGCAACTCTCTTTGCGATGAACGCCGTCGTGTGTTGCATACGTTTGCGCATTACCAGGGCAACTGGCCCGGTCGTTTACGTCATGTCCTGAATCAGGCCGCCTGAATAATAAAAAGCTCCCTCCCGGGGGCTTTTTTATTGGGTATAGAGATTGAATGGTTGATGAGGCAGCATCTTGCTACTGGCCGTTATAGTAGTCTTATCTGAGATGGCATTTCTCCGCGAACGAATTTAATGGTTAGCGGAGCATCAGTTCTGACCTGCAAAAGTGCTTTTACTTCCTCTTCAATTTCAGGCAAATACAGGCCTGTTTTCTTATATGCAGGGAAAAAGAAAAACCTGATAACGGCAACGATCCTGTTCAACCAGTTTGCCTTCACGGACTTTTGGATGTCTTCAAACTCATCCAGTGTCATAGCGCCAATTTCCTTCCCGTTGGCTTCGACTACCCAGTACACATCTTTCATTCCGTCACCTCATCGTTCAGGCTTTTCCGTTTATCTACATCGTCTATTAAGGTGTTTGCCTGGAGATGACGAAGTGCGAATTCCAGTGAGGGAAACTCCATCGTTTCCTGACGTGACATAAAGCGATCTGTGGCGATGCCATATGTACCTGTTTCGATATTAAAAACGAAGCTGTGGTAGCAGTCCACCGCGGGGTAGTTATAAATCATTAATGATTTTTCTTTTCGCTCATCAGCAATAAGGTACGGCAGAACAAACTCCACCATCTGGACTGTTTGCTCCAGTTCTTCTTCAGACTTTGTTGTGAAACCGATCCCGTAAACTGACTGTCCGGTATAAATATTGCCGAAGGCAGTTAGACGCAGACCTGCGATCGTACCGACCCATTTATCACGGTATGCTCGCATGGTAGTTGAGGCATCCTCACTCATACTAAATATTCCATGCCAATTAGGAACATCTCCCCAGCTCGCTATGACGAGTTCATCTCTCTGATTTTCCAGGTCTGCAAGGTGGTCTTCGGCTATTTCCAGATTTCGTTCTGCACGTCTGACTGAGCGCTCGCGTTTTGCAATAACCTCTGAGGCATCGCTAATTAGCTTTTCAATGGCTTTGATATTTTCACCAGTTGGTAAACTGGACATATCAGTCTCCTGCGGCCGTGGAGAAGGTGACTTGCTCATTGCCCGACCTCCCGACTAACCTTCGTACCGCGTGCGACTTCCGGAATTTGTTTCCACAGGCGCGCGGTCCATTCAGGTTTAAGATGCTCCGGATTGGAGGAACGATAAATTGCGGTCACGTTGCTGCGTTTAGCATCGCCTGTGACTTCTATTGTCAGGCGATCATTAGCTGCCCAGTTCCGGCTCATGCGATAATAAGACCCAGGTTGGGCTGACCAACTGGCACCTTCTGAAATTGCCGATGCTGACCAGCCAGCATTTCCCTGGCCATTGTTTCTTGCTGCTGAAACATCTTCATCTGAGGGAAAACCATAATGTTGCTTCAGGCGTAGTGCAGCAGTATCTACGCCGACTGGCAGGCTGAATGCCTGGGTAATCTCATTACGTTCAGCCTGTTTGTCAGAAGTATGCTGCTCTCCAGGTGATATCATTGTGCTGACATCTGACAGTTGCTGCTGAAACTGATTGAGCTGGTTCTGGCTACACCCCGCAAGAGCCATAAGTACAAAAGAGATACCTGAGCAAAGAATGAGTTTTTTCATAGTGTTCTCCTGAGGACTTCCAGGGCTGTCAGTAAACAGCCCCTTCATTTTGCTGGATCAGAAAGTGAATTGAAGTTGTGCAACCGCCCCGTAGGTACGATCAGTGCCTGCGATGCCCGTGATATCCAGGTGAACCACATCAAACGGAGAGAACCCCAGGCCGGCAGTGAAAGCATTGCCTTCTCCGGAAGCCATGTTCTGGCGGTAACCCGCACGCACCTGCATCCAGTTCCAGGCATTAATCTCGGCACCCAGACTTGCAAACTGACGCTTATTATCACTGGTGAAACCACTCGCTTCAGTCAGGTCGACATCGAGCGCGGTTGTGATGAAGCTGTTGTGCCATGAGGCGCCGGCAGTGGCCTGCGGTTTAATCTTGAACGTTCCCTTTTCACCATTTACTTCTTTGGTATCGATTGAGCGGGGGATGATATTTTGTACGGCCAGACCGAGAGTCCAGTTATCGTTCAGGTTTGTGGACAGACCGACGTCGGCGTTAAAACCGGTTTTGGTATTGCGGTACTCGCTGGAGTCAATGTCGTTTTTGTCAAAATTACTGACGGAAACGTTGTAGTTAAACAGGTCAACGCGCTGGTATTTTGGTGTGATACCAAAGGACCAGGCATGTCCTGCAGTTTCGAACTCATGCGCCATGGCCACGCCGACATCGGTGATCACAGCCGCACGACCGTAGGCTCTTGACGTAAGTGAGTCAGTATCCACTGCAGAAGGGGGGATTGTGCCATCGGCGACCTTGTCGAGGTATTCCAGGTCGTGATCGCTGACCTTACCATCGACAGAGACAGTACCCCATGATTTCACCACAACGGCAAACGGTAGTGTCTGGTTCGGCACAGTTGCAATAACTGAAGCCCCGACCTGGCCGTTCGCATGTGTGTTTTTCAAATCCTGAAGCTTACTCTTGAGTGCCGCGGCGCTTTCGCTGACACCGGACTGATTAGCGACGGCGCTGTCGAAACGATCCCAGAGGTCCTTAACATCATCCGCTTTATCCACGGTTTTATCCGGGTCAGAGACCTGGGCGCCCATCGATGGCAGCACCAGGCTGAAATCATCGGTTGGTCCGGACGTAGTTAACAGAGCAGGGTTAGACAGAGCAGCTGTACCGTAGTGCGCGGATGCCACGCCGGTGCCACCCATAGCATCACCGCGTGCCTCCATCCAGTTCGTCGCAGCATTAACCGATGGCACTGCGGAAACCAGAAGAGCAAGGGAAACGCAGCGTGTAATCATTGAAATTGAAGCTTTCATCATTTATATCCTTTGTCGTTTATGGTGTTTAAGGCAAAAAAAACCCCTGGCGCTGGCGCACCAATAAAACAATGTGTCTGACTGGTTATTTCACTTAATATTGAGGGCTGTTATTTGGCTAACAAATTTACTCCATTCTGGTGTTATAAATTCCTCAGGGAAAAGAAAAGGTTCTCTTTCCTCTTCGGTCCAAATATTTTGAGAAAACTTACCTGACTCTGTTCGTTGAAGTTTCTGAATCTCCCACAGTGCAGCGGCCGGAAGTATCTTTCCTTCTCTCAGCGCATCCAGTAAATAACCGGATGCATAAAATGTGTCGAAACTGTTGAGAATATGCGCTCTGAAGAGAATGTTGCTCATGCTCAGAAATGAATTAAGTTGTGTTTTATAAGCACCTGAAGATGGACAGTGCCCGATACATTCAACTACACGAATTGTTGTGTTATTAACGGTTTTATAGCGCCGAATAAAAATGAAAACATGTCCGGATTCGTCTTTGATATCTCCTGAGGTGTATTGATTCTCTCTGACCAGGAATATGTCAGGACGGGTCAGGTTGTCGTCAGATGTATATTCCTGAATTCTTTTTTTAATTATCATGGCAACCTGCATCCATTCGCTGAAAGCGGTCAGGTACACTGGCCGGGGATCACTTCCTTCCAGCCATCTGGTACTTACACAGAACCAGTCAGATAGCTGTTTCAGCAAAGGTGCAGTTAAGTAATCCATCGTTCTTTCACGGCTTTCCAGAACGCTCAGACCGATATTCCAGTCCGAGAGCAGGCGAGCCACGTCCAGTACCGACAGGCGGTGCTCATCCATCAGCAGCCAGAACCGTTCGTGGATATGTGTGATCACAGCCTGTCGGGGGATAAGCGTCTCGCGCATGATACCCTCGACGAGAATATTGACCAGTTCAGCTGATGAAATACCCAGGCGTCCTGATACCAGTGTGACGAAATCCCTGACAGCTGGTTTAAAACGTATTGCAATAGGGCTGCCAGACGTTTTCTTTCCGTCCGAAAGCTGGGCTACCAGCTGCTGCATATTTTCATCCCGTTCAGTGATGATACTGGCAAGGATGGAGGTGATGTTCAGACGGTTCATATCATTTCCCGGTGTTGGCTAATACATTAATTCGACTTAAGTTATTAATTATTGTATCCACTGTGGATACGTTACCGCGCACCAGAGTGGATGTATAACGATGAAAATCGATCGTTCAGATCGACTACATTGATGTAGCCAGTGTGACAACAGGTGAAAAATCAAAACAGGGGAAATTATTTTTCCGGATTGAAAGTTTTTCGTATGACAAGAACGGGCCATAACGTTCTGGACGGTACACGCCAGCGCCACTGTGCAAGAAGAATTTCCAGTTGCATAACTGCACGCGCAGCGGGTGTGAAGGGGACATGTATGACATGGCTTCGGTAATGTCCGGCCTGAATCTGAAGATGCCTTCTGATACGTTTAATTCGATAAGAGGTGAGGAGATGGGAGGCAATCACGATGGTGTTTTCTCTGCCACTGAGAGCGTCCTCTATACTGGTTAGCACTCCATTCCAGAACCAGGCCACACGTTCGGATGAAATACTGACGGTTGGCTGGTTTGGCGACAGATGCACGAATATCCTTGAGCTGCGCTTATGGTAGCTCAGGATGCAGGGCTGGTTGATGAGTCTGCGCTGCATCCAGTTCACCACTCTCAGAGAAAAAGGGGATAGCAAAACAAGCCCCCAGAGATACACCATCCCATCCTGATACCCCGTAATCAGAGCGATGAGCCCGTAACTCACAAGACCCCAGCAGAGGATAATTCCAGAGACTACTAATCTTTGCATTTCTGTCGCTTCCCTCAGATTTCTGATGGCGCTTAAGGAAGCATGCTGATTAATTCTCTTCATCTGAAAACTGTGAACCGGCCTTTAAGGATTAATGCAAGTTCGTTTTGTTTAATCAGGAACTAAGGCTTTTGACTTGCAAAATACAACCGTCTCCATAGCGTAGCGTCAATTCGGAATCTGGTTATGGGGTGGTTATGCGTGGACTGAAATGGTTAACAGGCCTTGGGCTGGCAGTCGGAACGGAACACTCAGTAAGGCCATCCGTGCAGCCGGCGCAAGCGGGAGGGTTCCGGAACGTACTGTCCGGTCAGTTGTTACTGGGAACTGCGGAGCGACAGAAGTTCGTCCGGATGTTGCGGGAAAATTGCCCACTGTCACAGTCTGCCTTTGACGAATTCTGGCTAAAACCCTTAGAGCAAATGGCCGCTCGCGTTCAGGAAGTACCGGCAGCCTGGGCGGGGCCGTTCGCCACTCCAGGGGGCTTTACTGACCTCAGTTTATCCGTGGCCGCAAGTGCCGTGAGGCTGGTACGCGGTATGATGTTACCTCCGGGAGCGACGCCTGAGGAGCAGGCAGAGCAGGGGCCAGCCTGGATATGCGCAGTGTTCTGGGCTGGGCTTTTTCATCATCTTGACTGGTTGTCGCAGATTGAAGGGAGCCTGGCGAACGGAAAAGCCTGGTGTCCGGGGATGGAAATACCCGGTGCAAACTGGCGGGTGCGTCCCCGGCAGGGGAGAACGGCTTCAATGAACGGAATGTACATTGCCAGTAAACTCATCCCGGATGCTGCGGCTATCTGGCTTCAACGCTGGCCGGCGATTTCAGGTGCGCTATTTTTGTACCTCAGCGGACAAAAAGCTCAGTCTGGAATTCTCAACAGCATCATCAGCGATGCGCTTGCCAGCGTTGCCAATAAATCAGGAACCGTTTCTGGTACAGCAAGCCCCTCTGAAAGCGATAAGGTGATCACCACAGGGGAGGAAGGGGAGGAAGAATCCAGAACAAACAATATCCCAAATTTAATAGACGACGATATGCATCAAACGTCCAGTCACAAAAATATAACACCGGTTCCAGAGCCAATTAACAATGCATCAATAGGTTACGATACTAACCAGACAGGTGATTATGCTGCCAAGGATGTTACCGGTCAGGTTACGTTGCTTTCGGCATTTGATAATCATGATACGCAGTCATCCGATGAACGAACAGGTGATGACACTGTCCCGGATGAGTCGGTATCAACCGCAGAACTTCTTAGCGTGCTTGACCAGATGTCGGGCTCTGGTGCACCTGTTGTTGAAGCGAAGGTTGAAACTACTTCTTCTGAAGAGTTTTCGCTAGTCGGGATGGAATCTGGCACTCCAGGAGAAAAGTTTCTGGACTGGCTGAAATCCTCAATCCATGACGGTACGGTTAGTGTCAATGAGGGCGAGAGTTTTGCACATATTCTTGCTCAGTTTGTATTCATTGTTTCACCTGAGTGTTTTTTTAAATATTTATCGCTGAATACAAACGAGTCACTGGATAAATCAGCGTTACAAAAAAGCTTTGAAGCTCTGAACGTTCATTATTCACGAAATGGTAAAGGCCTCTGGCATTACCATAAATACGATACGCCGGACAAAAGCGGTCGTTACACCAAAATGTCAGGATACATGCTGAGCGCTGACATTATTTACAGAAAAGGAACCTGTCCACCGGACAGCGTATGGCTTGCACGAAGAAATTAATACTATTGCTTAAGTCAGAATAACAATATACGAGGTGAATATGAACAATGCATTTGAACAAGTGCTGGATGATTATTTTTTCAGTAAATCTTTGCGCCCGGCTACGGAGTGGAGCTACAGGAAGGTAGTCAGATCATTCATTTCCTTTAGCGGTGAAGGTATTTCACCTGAGCAGGTTGATAAAACGCTGGTTTTAACGTGGCGCCGAAAAATTATCCATGAGGAAGGACTGAGCAGAACGACCTGGAATAATAAAGTGACTCATATGCGCGCTATATTTAATCACGCCATCGTTAATGGGCTTGTAACGATGAGGGAAAATCCTTTCAACGGGGTAATTACCCGACCCGATGTCAAACGCAAAAAAACACTGACTGATGTGCAGATGAATAAAATTTATCTGCACATGCAGGCGAGGGAAGAGGATGAACGGACTGGTATGATGGAGTTAAGAAAAAGCGCCTTACGGCCAGCATGGTTCTGGTTAACGGTACTGGATGCATTGCGGAGAACAGGGATGCGCCAGAACCAGCTGCTGCACATTCGCCTGGAGGATGTAAATTTTGAGCACCGATGGATTAATCTCCGGCCTGAGGGTTCCAAGAACCATAAGGAACACCGGGTTCCGATTACTGAAAACCTACGACCCAGACTTGAAAGGCTCTATAACCTTTCCCTTGAGCGTGGCGCGAAGATGCAGGATCAGTTGTTTAATCTTTCTCGCTTTGATGGCCGGAAGAATGAAATCAGCAGCAACATGGATTATCCGCCGTTGCGCGCGTTTTTCAGACGACTTTCACGAGAATGCGGTTTTACAGTCAGCCCGCACAGATTCCGACACACCATCGCGACTAACCTGATGCGTTTGCCGGATCGTAATCTGAAGATGGCACAGGACCTGCTGGGTCATTCAACGCCGGCGGTCACGCTGGAGTATGTTGAAAGTGACCTGGATAAGGTCCGGGACATGCTGGAGGAGCTGGATGCGGCATAAGACTAATCTTAAGTTAAATCTAAGTTGATGAAATTAAAAATGGAAAAAAAAGGGATGTTTGCTTTACAAAAGATTGACACAGGGAAGATCTGAGGGTAAATACGTTCGTGAAGTAAATTGTGGACGTGAGAAATCCAGAGGATGGTTCGAACATCCTCTGGATTTAAGTCCCGTGTTCAACTGATGCGGTAACACAAGTACCATCATCATGCCGTCTGGGGACTACTGTCTTGCCCGTTAAGGATCTCATCTCTTAACGAACAGGCTCTGAAGAAGTGGTGCCCGGACTCGGAATCGAACCAAGGACACGGGGATTTTCAATCCCCTGCTCTACCGACTGAGCTATCCGGGCAACGGGGCGAATTAAAACCGATCCGCCTCGTTTCGTCAACGAAATTTCTTCAATTCGACGCAGACTGAACAATCTATCACCACTTTGCTGTTATTGCACACATTCTCAAGCGAAATACATAGTCCAGGCGGCGGAAAGCGGCATGGCGAGGATCAGCGCCGGGAGCATATTGACCACGGCAAACATTTTGATTCCGCAGATGCGTAAACCGGTGGCGACCAGCAGCAATCCCCCGACCGAACTGAAATCGGCCATCATCGCGGGGGTGGTGAGCGGCAAAATGAGCGCCGCGCAGGTGGCCAGTGAAAGCTGGATGAGCAGCATCGGGGCCGAGATAGCCGAAACGGCGATACCGAGCGAGCAGGCGAAAATCATGGCGGTAAAGAAATCGAGGAAGGATTTAGCAATCAGGATACTCGGATCGCCGGTCATCCCTTCGCGCATCGCCCCAAAAATCCCCGTACCACTGGCGCAGAAAAGAACAATAATGGCGACATAGTTCTGGATAAACGATTCATGGGGCTGCTTTTTACCCGGCCGCATAAAGAGCGTTTGCGCTTTCGCGACGGCGTTGTTGATCCCCTTTTCCAGATAGCAAAACTCACCAATTAACGCACCGACCAGCGTTGCCAGCACCATAACCGGAAGGTTGGCACATTTGACCACCAGTAAGATACCAATGCCAAGTGACGCAAGACCGAAAATAGAGGTCATTGAGACACGAATCCGTTCCGGTAAACGTTGGCTAAGAAGAGCACCAATAACGCCACCCACCAAAACGGCGCTGGCGTTAATAAAAGGTCCGATTACCACGTTAGCTCCTGCTAATTATTTTGTCAGATTGCATTATTATGACCTGATTCTCATTTTCAGTGTTGTTTAACCGCAACAAGTGTGCATAAGAATTAAATCTTGCCCCTCCTGGTCAAAGGTGCCATGATTGCGCGAATTTTCTCCAGTCCGTTTGGGGCAGCATGGGATGAACGCTACACCTTCACATCGCCTTTCGCATCGCCGTTTAGCGCGATGGTTGCCCTTTCTCGTTATTCCTTCCCTTCTACTCACCATGCGGTGAGGGCAACGTATGCTCACTGCAGGACAACAGTAAAATCAGAAGCGGTCTGCTTTTACTGATGTCTGGCGGTCGGAGCTGGTGACCAGTTTGACCCAAGCATCTCGTGGGGCAGGGCATTGAGCCTTGTCCGGGACTCTTATTCTCCCGAAACGGGTTTTTGCGCTTATGAAATCAATGAACATTGCCGCCAGTCGTGAGCTGGTCTCTCGTTTATCTACTCATCGCGGCGTTGTGGCGTTGGACAGTACCGATTTTACCGATGTCGCGGCGGTCGTCATGACCGTTGCCGATAGCCGTAGCGGCATTCTTGCTCTGCTCAAACGTACGGGCTTTCATCTGCCGGTCTTTATTCTTACTGAAGAGATAATGGATCTACCTTCAGGCGCGACGGCGCTCATTAGCGGAAATGCACAGGAGTGGCTGGAGCTGGAATCAGCCGCCTGTCTGTATGAGGAAGACCTTCTGCCGCCGTTTTACGACACGCTGACGCAGTATGTGGAAATGAAGAACAGCACGTTCGCTTGTCCAGGGCATCAGCACGGCGCGTTCTTTAAAAAGCACCCGGCCGGACGCCACTTCTATGATTTCTTTGGCGAAAATGTCTTTCGCGCGGATATGTGCAATGCCGACGTGAAGCTCGGCGATCTGCTGATTCACGAAGGTTCGGCCAAACATGCGCAGAAGTTTGCCGCAAAAGTCTTTCACGCCGATAAAACCTATTTCGTTCTGAACGGCACGTCGGCAGCGAATAAAGTAGTCACCAATGCGCTACTGACGCGTGGCGATCTGGTGCTGTTCGATCGCAACAACCACAAATCGAATCATCACGGTGCGCTGATTCAGGCAGGAGCGACCCCGGTCTATCTGGAGGCCGCTCGCAACCCGTTTGGTTTTATTGGCGGGATCGATGAGCGCTGCTTCGATGAAGCGTATCTGCGCGAACAGATCCGCGAAGTGGCAGCGGAAAAGGCGGAGCTGCCGCGCCCCTTCAGACTGGCAATCATCCAGTTGGGAACCTACGACGGAACAATCTACAACGCGCGTCAGGTGATCGACAAAATTGGTCATCTCTGTGACTACATCCTGTTTGATTCTGCCTGGGTTGGTTACGAGCAGTTTATCCCGATGATGGCAGACGGTTCGCCGCTGCTGCTGGAACTGAATGAAAACGATCCGGGTATTTTCGTCACCCAGTCGGTGCATAAGCAGCAGGCCGGGTTTTCGCAGACTTCGCAGATCCACAAGAAAGATAATCACATTCGCGGCCAGGCGCGTTTCTGCCCGCATAAGCGGCTGAACAATGCGTTCATGCTGCATGCCTCAACCAGTCCGTTTTACCCGCTGTTTGCCGCGCTGGACGTCAATGCCAAAATCCACGAAGGGGAAAGTGGCCGACGCCTGTGGGCAGAATGTGTGACGTTGGGGATTGAGGCACGTAAAGCGATCCTTGGCCGTTGTAAGCTGCTTCAACCGTTCATTCCACCGGTTGTTGACGGTCAAGCGTGGCAGTCGTATCCCACCGAGGTGATTGCCCGCGAACGGCGCTTCTTCAGCTTTGCGCCGGGCGCAAAATGGCACGGCTTTGAAGGGTATGCCGACGATCAGTATTTTGTCGATCCGTGCAAGTTGTTGCTCACCACGCCGGGCATTGATGCGCAGACAAGGCGTTATACCGATTTTGGTATTCCGGCGACCATTCTGGCCCACTACCTGCGCGAAAACGGTATTGTGCCGGAGAAATGCGATCTCAACTCGATTCTGTTCCTGCTGACGCCCGCCGAGAGCCCGGAAAAGATGGCGCATCTGACGGCGATGCTGGCGCAGTTCGAACAGCATATCGAAGACGATACTCCGCTTGCGCAGGTGCTCCCGACCATCTTCAATAAATATCCGGTGCGCTATCGCGATTACACCCTGCGCGAACTGTGCCAGGAGATGCACGATCTGTACGTCAGCTTTGACGTGAAGGACCTGCAAAAAGCGATGTTCCGTCAGGAGAGTTTCCCGGCGGTGGTGATGAACCCGCAGGATGCCCACAGCGCCTTTATTCGTGGTGATGTTGAACTGGTGCGCATTCGTGATGCCGAAGGCCGTATCGCGGCGGAAGGGGCGCTGCCGTATCCTCCTGGTGTGCTCTGCGTGGTGCCGGGCGAAGTCTGGGGCGGTGCGGTACAGCGTTATTTCCTGGCGCTGGAAGAAGGGGTCAACATGCTGCCGGGGTTCTCACCGGAGTTGCAGGGTGTTTACAGTGAAACCGATGCTGACGGCATTAAGCGGTTGTACGGGTATGTTTTGAAGTAATCGAAGGCGAATGCCGGATGGCGCTTGCGCTCATCCGGCCTGGTGCTCGGTGTAGGCCGGATAAGACGCGAAAGCGTCTTATCCGGCAGAGAGATTAATGTGCGACGGTCTGCGTGCCAGTCGGTACGCGAACGTGTTTGTACTTGAACAGCGCCACGAAGGCAAAGGCCAGAACCAGTGAGTAGCCGGCAAAAATCAGCCACACGGTCTGCCAGTCGGTAATGCCGTTCAGAGTGTAATACTCCACCACTTTCCCGCTCACCACGCCGCCGAGGATACAGCCGAAGCCGTTGGTCATCATCAGGAACATACCCTGCGCACTGGCGCGAATTTCCGGGCGAACTTCTTTCTCAACGAACACCGAACCGGAGATGTTGAAGAAGTCGAAGGCGCAGCCGTAAACAATCATCGACAGAACCAGCAGTACAGTACCAAACGGGCTTGGGTCGCCGTAGGCGAACAGGCCGAAGCGCAACATCCACGCTACGATACTGATAAGCATCACGTTCTTGATCCCGTAACGGCTCAGGAAGAACGGAATGGTCAGGATGAACAGGGTTTCGGAAATCTGCGAGATCGACATCATCACCGATGCGTGTTCAACGATAAAACTTCCAGAGAACAGTGGGTTGTTATCGAAGCTGTGCAGGAAGGTGTTCCCGAACATGTTGGTGATTTGCAGTTCCGCGCCGAGCATCATCGAGAAGATGAAGAAGATAGCCATACGCTTGTTCTTAAACAGCGCGAAGGCATCCAGACCCAGCATAGAGGTCCAGCTTTGATTCTTCTGCTGATTCGCCACCGGAATGTGCGGCAGGGTCAACGTAAACAGCACCAGTACCACAGAGAGCGCCGCGCCAATATACAATTGCATATGGCTCAGTTCGAAACCGGAGAAGCTCACGGCCCACATGGCGACGATGAAACCGATGGTGCCCCAGATACGAATCGGCGGGAAGTCGGTGATAATGTCCATGCCTGCGTTCTGCAAGCGATAATAGGAAATAGTGTTGATAAGCCCAAGCGTTGGCATATACGCCAGCGAGTTAAGCAGGATCACGAAGAACATCGCTCCCGGCGTCGTGACCTCAGCGGCGATGAACAGCGTTATCGCGCCCACCACGTGACAGATGGCGTAGACCCATTTTGCACTGAGCCATTTGTCCGCCACAATTCCCAACAGCGTCGGCATCAGTACCGCCGCGATCCCCAGTGAACTGTAGACTGCACCAATGGAAGCACCGTCAAATTTGAGGGTGACAAACATATAGGATCCGAGGGTTGTCAGCCAACTTCCCCACAGGCAGAACTGCAGAAAAGAGAGTATTTTCAGCTGCAGCTTAAGATTCATGTTAATTTCCTCACACCAGAAGGCGAATGGATGTTTCGATTGGCACAAATGCCGTTGCTGTATGATGTGATTCTATCAATGACTGCGGATGATTTTTTGTTACCTGTGGCAAATAATTGCAAAACAATTCCATTTTGCAATGCAAAAGAGTGATGGTTGTCACGATTTTTTAACTCACCCGCTCGCCGTTTTACCGGGAGCGGGGAAGAGAGGGGATCAGTTCCGGCGGTAGGTCTTTTGTGCGGAATTGACTTTATACAGGTAGCGGCGCGATTCAGAAGAGGGGTGACGCGTAGTTAACGTCTGGTACACATCCCCTGGCGTCATGCTGTTGATGATATTCGCGGCCTGCACTTTATCACTGGAGAAGACGCGCAGTACGCTGCCCGCCCCGCCGTTGTAAGCGGTAATTACCGCATAGCGTCGCGAGGTGGGGTTATCGATTCCGCCCAGATAGACATTATTGAGCATCGCCAGATACGCGGTGCCTGTATCAATATTGCTGGCCGGATCGAACAGTTCACTGCGGCTCGGCGTACCGGAGCGGCCCTGCGAACGATAAACGTCTTTGCCAGCGGTATGCTGAACGACCTGCATCAGACCCAGCGCATCGGAACGACTCACGGCGTACGGGTTGAATGACGATTCCGTCTGCATAATCGCCAGAATCAACGACTCATCAATGCCATATTTATGGGACGCCTTGCGCACCATGCCGAGGTATTTATGCGCACGTTTATCCAGGTGGTTCGGCACCAGGTTAATGGTCACGCTGAAAATCATGCGGATCCCGTTACTGCGGCTTTTCATCCGCGTTTGCAGCAGGTAATCGGCGAAGTTCGTCGCCCGGCCTTCCCAGCGGATCGGTTGCCCCGTGTGATCGAGCACCTGGCCGTACAGGAACGGTTCTCTGGAGATCTGAATGTCATCGACGTCAGAGTAGAGGTCGACGGTGGTGGGATCATCACCCATCAGCAGCGTTTTAATGATGGCGCGACGTAAATGCGCCGCAGGCTCCGTCCCGGCGATGGTCTCAACGGTAATGGTCCCGTCGTCAAAGTTGATATGGCTGCGGGTCTGATACTGATCGGTGTACTTCACGTAGTCTTTCGGACCGGCGATCAGCACTTCCTGATAACCCCACAGATTTTCAATGTTGTGGGCAAACTGCCCCATGAGAATGTCAAAACCGTTGGTATCCTTGACCCAGGCTTCGTTATAAGAATCGCCTTTTTTGGTCGAGCTGGAACAGGAGATGAGCAACGGCGCAATAACGGCAAGCGCGAGAAATTTTTTCATCATTCCGGGAGTGCGTGTTGTGTTTGTCGTTGTGCCATTTTGCCGGATAGCGTCATCATTGAGCGACCTACGAATCGTGCCCGCGTACGCCGCCTCCGGCTTCTTTGCATTGCCCGATGGAGCTGCGCTTATCGGGCCTACAAAATTAGCGCTATAGGTGTTATTTACCTTCCGGCGTATAACCTTCGATATGCACGTCTTTACCTTCAAACAGGAAGTTGATCATCTCCTGTTCCAGCAGTTTGCGGTGCTCGACGTTCATCATATTGAGTTTCTTTTCATTGATCAGCATGGTCTGCTTATGCTGCCACTGCGCCCACGCTTCTTTTGAAATCTCGTTATAAATGCGTTTCCCCAGGTCGCCCGGGTAAAGCTGGAAATCCTGTCCCTCTGCTTCACGCTGCAGGAAAGTGCAAAAAATCGTTCTGCTCATAACTCATCCTCTTTATCGTCCGGTGCGTTAAACGGGGGCACCGGTACGTAACTGCTGTAATAAACGCTCCACCGGAGCCGCCAGGCCAACGGATGGCGGTTGCGCTAAGTTATACCAGAGCGCGTTGCCTTCATCCATGCATGAACCGCATGAGGACACAGTAAGCCACATAGGCACAATATCCAGATGGAAATGGCTGAAGGTATGGCGAAACGCGTTAAGTTGGGTCAAATTATCAGCGTTAACATGCCGTTGCGCCAGCCATTCCCGTAATTCCTCTTCACTGGCAAACTGCGGAAAGCAAAATAAGCCGCCCCAGAGTCCGCTCGGCGGGCGCTGTGCCAGCAGGACGTCATCCAGATGTTGCAGCAGCAGAAAATAGCCTGTCCGCTCTGGCAGCGTCTGCTTTGGCTTCTTGCCGGGGTAAAGCGACCAACTGTCGTTCGCAAAGGCGATACAACCGTTTTGCAACGGGCACAGCGAGCATTTCGGTTTTGAGCGCGTACACACCATCGCGCCTAAATCCATCATTGCCTGGTTAAAACGCTCCACACCTTTCACTGGCGTAACCTGCTCGCTCAGATCCCAGAGCTTTTTCTCGACCTCTTTTTTGCCTGGCCAGCCGCTAACAGCATAGCAGCGCGCCAGCACGCGTTTAACGTTACCGTCAAGAATCGGAAAAGGTTTACCCAGCGAGAGTGACAGCACGGCGCCTGCGGTTGAACGTCCGACGCCGGGAAGCGCCGCCACCTCTTCAAAGGTTTCCGGGAAAACGCCCTTATGCCGTGTGGCAACCTGTTGCGCCGCCTTGTGCAGGTTGCGCGCCCGGGCGTAGTAGCCGAGCCCCGTCCACAGGTGGAGTACTTCGTCCAGCGGCGCGTTGGCGAGGTCGACTACTGTCGGAAAATGGGCCATAAACCGTTCAAAGTAAGGGATAACCGTCGTAACCTGGGTCTGTTGCAGCATCACTTCTGAGAGCCATACTTTGTAAGGCGTCTTATCAATTTGCCAGGGCAGGGTTTTTCGCCCGTATTTATCGTACCAGTCCAGAACCTGGGCTGAAAATTGAGACGCTTGCATGGTCACCGAATTCATTATGGTTGGGGGCAAGATTGCAGCACAGAGGCAACAGGGTGTAAACCGGAACTTTCCGCAGCGTGACCGCTTCCTTTACTTGCATCCGGCAACTAACTTTGGATAATGCCCGTTTTCAGACTTTAATCACAAGCAGACTTAACTTTTATGAAAAACGACGTCATCTCACCGGAATTTGATGAAAACGGCCGTCCACTGCGCCGGATTCGTAGTTTTGTTCGTCGCCAGGGGCGACTGACCAAAGGGCAGGAGCACGCGCTGGAAAACTACTGGCCGGTGATGGGCGTTGAGTTCAGCGAAGAACCTGTGGATTTCGCGACGTTGTTTGGCCGTGAAGCGCCGGTCACGCTTGAGATTGGCTTCGGTATGGGAGCCTCTCTGGTGGCAATGGCGAAAGCACGTGCAGAGCAAAATTTCCTCGGCATTGAAGTTCACTCGCCGGGTGTAGGCGCTTGTCTGGCGTCGGCCCATGAAGAGGGCGTTGAGAACCTGCGCGTGATGTGCCATGACGCGGTCGAAGTGCTGCATAAAATGATTCCTGACAATTCTTTATCGATGGTTCAGCTCTTTTTCCCTGACCCGTGGCACAAAGCGCGTCATAATAAACGCCGTATCGTTCAGGTGCCGTTTGCTGAGCTTGTCAAAAGCAAACTGAAGCTGGGCGGCGTGTTCCACATGGCGACCGACTGGGAAGCTTATGCGGAGCACATGCTTGAAGTGATGTCCTCCATTGACGGGTATAAAAACCTGTCAGAGAGCAACGATTATGTACCGCGCCCACCATCGCGCCCGGTAACCAAATTTGAACAACGTGGCCATCGTCTTGGCCACGGCGTATGGGACTTAATGTTCGAGAGGGTGAAATAATGGCAAAGAACCGTAGCCGTCGTCTGCGTAAAAAAATGCACATCGACGAATTCCAGGAATTAGGGTTTTCGGTTGCATGGCGTTTTCCGGAAGGCACATCTGAAGAGCAGGTTGATAAAATCGTTGATGACTTTATCAATGACGTTATTGAACCGAACAAGCTGGCCTTTGACGGCAGCGGTTATCTGGCCTGGGAAGGTCTGATCTGCATGCAGGAAATCGGCAAATGCACCGAAGAGCATCAGGCGATTGTGCGTAAGTGGCTGGAAGAGCAGAAACTTGAAGAAGTGCGTACCAGCGAACTTTTCGACGTTTGGTGGGACTAACAACGCATACGGGGCCAGCATTTGCTGGCCCGATTTGTCTTGAGGGAAAGTTATGATGCGCAAAACGCTGCTGGCGGCAGCCCTTTCTGTAACGGCGATGACCGCTCATGCAGACTACCAGTGCAGCGTCACACCGCGTGACGATGTGATTCTGAGCCCACAAACGGTGCAGGTGACGGGTGAAAATGGCAACCTGGTGATCACGCCGGATGGCAACGTGATGTTCAACGGCAAGCAATACACGCTGACCGCCGCACAGCGCGAGCAGGCGAAAGATTACCAGGCTGAACTGCGCAGCGCGCTGCCGTGGATTGACGAAGGCGCCAGAAATCGAGTCGAAAAAGGGCGCGTGGCGCTGGATAAAATTATCGCCAAAGAAGTCGGCGAGAGCAGCAACATGCGGGGGCGTCTGACGAAGCTGGATGCCCAGTTGAAAGCGCAAATGAACCGGATTATCGAGCATCGCACCGACGGCCTGACCTTCCACTACAAGGCTATCGATCAGGTTCGTGCTGACGGTCAGCAGTTGGTGAACCAGGCGATGGGCGGCATTTTACAGGACAGCATCAATGAAATGGGTGCGAAAGCCGTCCTGAAAGGCGGCGGCAATCCGCTGCAGGGCGTGCTTGGCAGCCTCGGCGGACTCCAGACGGCGATTCAGGACGAATGGAAGAATCAGGAAAAAGATTTCCAGCAGTTCGGTAAAGACGTGTGCAGCCGCGTGGTGACTCTGGAAGATAACCGCAAGGCGCTGGTCAGCACCCTTAAATAATTTTTTTATATAAAACAATGGTACAGATCGTCTCTGTACCATTTTCTTTTGCCTTTCTGCTTCGTTTTGATATCCACCTCTAAATTTAACAATCTGCCAGATACATTTATCTGGTTAATTGGATGAAATCACATTATTCGTCTCTGGCATTGGGATAATGCGGCAAATTCACGTAACTGGAGAAATAACATGGAGTTTTTCAGGAAAACGGTACTTGCTGCACTGGTTATGGGTTTCAGCGGTGCTGCGCTCGCCTTACCGAACGTTACTATTTTAGCGACCGGCGGGACCATTGCTGGCGGCGGTGACTCTGCAACCAAATCCAACTATACGGCGGGTAAGGTCGGCGTAGAGAATCTGGTCAGAGCCGTACCGCAGCTTAAGGATATCGCTAACGTTAAAGGCGAGCAGGTCGTCAATATTGGTTCACAGGATATGAACGACGACGTCTGGCTCACTCTCGCGAAGAAGATCAATACCGAGTGTGACAGCACCGACGGTTTCGTGATTACCCACGGTACTGACACGATGGAAGAGACCGCTTACTTCCTTGACCTGACCGTTAAATGCAACAAGCCGGTGGTGTTGGTCGGCGCGATGCGTCCGTCCACAGGAATGAGCGCGGACGGTCCGTTCAACCTCTATAACGCCGTGGTAACGGCGGCGGATAAAGCCTCTGCCAATCGTGGCGTGCTGGTGGTGATGAACGACACCGTGCTTGACGGTCGCGACGTGACCAAAACCAACACGACGGATGTGGCGACCTTCAAATCCGTAAACTACGGACCGCTGGGCTACATTCATAACGGCAAAATCGACTATCAGCGTATGCCTGCGCGTAAGCACACCACCTCCACGCCATTCGACGTTTCTAAACTGAACGCGCTGCCGAAAGTCGGTATCATCTATAACTACGCGAATGCGTCAGATCTTCCGGCAAAAGCGCTGGTGGATGCGGGTTATGATGGGATTGTGAGCGCCGGTGTGGGTAACGGCAACCTGTACAAAACCGTCTTCGATACGCTGGCGACCGCTGCGCATAAAGGGACGGTTGTGGTGCGCTCTTCCCGCGTACCGACCGGCTCAACCACTCAGGATGCTGAAATCGATGATGCGAAGTACGGTTTCGTTGCCTCTGGTTCTCTGAACCCGCAGAAGGCCCGCGTACTGCTGCAACTGGCGTTGACCCAGACCAAAGATCCGAAACAGATCCAGACGATGTTTAATCAGTATTAATCGCTGATGCCCCGGCCTGCCGGCTGGGGCAGTTTTCTGAAATACCTCCCAATACGTTATTTTATTAATCTGCTCATTATCTGCGGGATTATGATGATTGCAGGTAGCGTTTCTGGACGGGAGGTCCGCAGTGTTTCGACAATGGATAGCAGGTGTTGCACTTTTTACACTGGTTTCGGGTTGTTGCTGGGCGGACGTTGCCCAACCCACCGATCAAATCTTAAAAGAACAGTTTAGTAAGCAGTACCATGGCGTACTTAAACTGAACTCTGTTACGTTAAAAAATCTTGATTCCACGGGCAATCAGGCCACCTGGTCTGCTGAAGGCGATGTCTCTTCCAGTGACGATCTCTATACCGGCCTCGG
Source organism: Citrobacter amalonaticus Y19 (assembly GCF_000981805.1). NCBI lineage: Bacteria > Pseudomonadati > Pseudomonadota > Gammaproteobacteria > Enterobacterales > Enterobacteriaceae > Citrobacter > Citrobacter amalonaticus. Next base: position 5,528,778 of record NZ_CP011132.1, read on the forward strand.
GATGGCTGCGGATTATTATTTTGTTGAAAGAACCTGGACGAAAGATAACCCGGTTAAATTTTCCGCGATGTTGACCAGCAAAGGAACGCCAGCTTCCGGCTGGACGGTGAACTATTACTCTTTCCAGGCGGCGGCCAGTAATGAGGGGCGGGTCATTTCTGATATCAAAACCAACGATAAATATCTTGTCGTCAATGGCGATGATTTTAACTATCGGTTCAGTCAAATTGAGGCTTCATACCTTGCGCAGAAAAAGTCGATTGCCTCTCTCGAGGAACAGATAAAAACGCTGGATAAACAAATTGCTGCTGCGAAAAAAGCGGCTGATGCTTATTGGGGAAAAGGTCCTGACGGTAAAAATTTAAACCGCGAAGAGGCGTTCCATCAAATGTTTAAAACGCGCGATGACTTTGTAAAAAACAATGATAGCGCGGCGTTCGCGGATAAATATGAAAAAGAGGTTTATCAGCCCGCGATCGACGCGTGTCACAAAGAAGGGGACAAGTGTTATGAAACCCCTATTGTGCAGAAAAGAAATTTTGATATTGAGGAGCAGAGACGACAGGTATTTCTGAAATCCCAGGAGCTTAGCCGTAAAGCGCAAAACGACTGGATCGCGTTTGAAAAAGGGCAGTATCCGCTGTCTATGGCCGCAGCAACACTGGGCATGCAGCAGACGGAGCTTCACATTAAAATTGACGATATCAATGAAGGTTACGATCGCTGGAAGAAAGAGACTGATGAATTGCGCCGCAAAGGCATCATTAAGTAGCGGGGAGGATGCGCCCACGGGCGCATCCTGAATCATTCGGCGAGAAAAAGCTCAAGCAGCGAATTTAAAAACAGCTTGCCGTGCTGGGTGATTTGCCAGTACGTCTCGCTCTCAGTCAGATACCCCTGGGCAATGGCCTCATCAAGCGGCTGACGAATCACCGCTTCAGACAGCCCCGTATACTGCGTAAACTCAACGCGAGGCGCGGCTTCCAGCAGACGGAAGCGGTTCATAAAGAACTCAAACGGCTTATCCACCTGCTCCACGTCGCGCTGGCTTTCGAGATAACGCCCCTGCATATAACCGCGCGGATGGCGCGTTTTGGTGGTGCGCAGAATGCGCCCGTCAGGGAACGTAACTTTACCGTGTGCACCGCAACCAATACCCAGATAATCACCAAAGCGCCAGTAGTTCAGGTTGTGCTGACACTGGTAGCCCGGCCTGGCATAGGCTGAGGTTTCATACTGCTGATAACCTGCGGCAGTTAACAGCTGGTGGCCCTGCTCGAAGATGTCCCACAGCGCATCATCATCCGGTAATACCGGTGGGCGAGAACCAAACAGCGTGTTCGGTTCAATCGTCAGCTGATACCACGAGAGGTGCGGCGGATTCAGCGCAATCGCCTGGCGCAGGTCATCCAGCGCGTCGTCGAGCGACTGATCCGGCAGGCCGTGCATCAGGTCGAGGTTAAAGCTGCGCAGGCCTAACCCGCTGGCGAGATTCGCCGCACGGCAGGCTTCCTGTGGACCGTGAATGCGTCCCAGACGCTTCAGTTTCGGTTCACTAAAGCTCTGCACGCCGATGGAAATGCGGTTCACCCCGGCATGCTGGTAATCAATAAAGCGATCGGCTTCGACCGTGCCCGGATTCGCTTCCATCGTAATTTCCGCATCCGCTGCCAGGTTCAGGCGCGCACGCACGCCATCCAGCAGCGTTTGCATCGCCGGGCCGGAAAGCAGGCTCGGCGTACCGCCACCGATAAAAATCGTCTTCACTTCACGGCCCTGCGCATACGCAACGTCCGCATCGAGATCGTTCAGCAGATGCCGGACGTAATCATCGTGCGGGACTTCACCTTTTAACGCATGCGAATTGAAATCGCAGTACGGGCATTTTTGCACGCACCACGGGATGTGAATGTAAAGACTCAGCGGTGGCAACTTAACCATTACGTAAGGCTTCCAGCAGCAGTTTCAGCGCTTGCCCACGGTGGGAGATCGCGCTTTTCTCTTCACGCGTCAGTTCGGCGGCGGTTTTGCCTTCTGAAGGCACGAAGAAGACAGGATCATAGCCAAAGCCGCCGTTGCCTGCTGCCGTACGGGCGATCGTGCCCGGCCAACTGCCGTGGCACACCAGCGGTGTGGGATCGTCGGCGTGGTGCAGATAGACCAGCACGCAGTGAAAGCGAGCCTGACGGCGGTCGTCCGGTACATCTTTCAGGGTAAGCAGCAGCTTTTCCAGGTTCTGCTGGTCGGTCGCGTCTTCGCCGGCATAGCGCGCGGAGTAAATGCCCGGCGCGCCGCCCAGCGCGTCAACGGCCAGACCTGAGTCGTCGGCAATCGCCGGTAATCCGGTGATTTGCGCGGCATGGCGCGCTTTCAGGATCGCATTTTCAATAAAGGTCAGCCCGGTCTCTTCGGCCGAATCGACGCCGAGATCGGTTTGCGCTACCACATCAAGCCCGAAATCGCTGAGCAGCGACGCGAGCTCACGCACTTTACCGGCATTGCCGGTTGCGAGAACAACTTTTTGCATAGGATACCTAATCAGTTAACGCCGCGACTTCTGGCGGGATCTGTTGCGGATGAATGATTTTAACCTGTTTGTGGCGGCCAAGTTCGCCCTTTTCAATGACGACCTGGCTCTTTGCCACGCGGAACTGCTTGCCGAGAAACTTCACCAGGTGACTGTTCGCCTGGCCGTCCACCGGCGGGGCGGTAATGGCGACTTTCAGTTCGTCGCCATGTAAACCGACAATGCTGTCACGGCTGGCTTTCGGCTGAATATAGAGCCGCAAAACCAGTCCATCATCACAGCGTGTCACCGCACTCATAGCGCCATCCACAGCCCTGGTAGCAACATGTTACCGGTTGCCTGCAGAACCTCACCAATCCCCATGTTGATGACATACAACAGCAGGACGAGAACCATTGGCGAGAAATCGATGCCGCCCATCCCCGGGAGAATACGACGAATCGGGCGCAGCAGCGGATCGGCCAGTTGAATCAGCACATACTCAATCGGGCTACGCCCCTGGCTTACCCAGCTCATAATGGCCATCACCAGCAGCACCCAGAAGATCAGCAGGCCAATGGTTTTGAGCACGATCAGTACAGCGGCGATCCAGACGATCGGCAGGAAGGTCACCACTTTAAACAGCACTATCGCTTTGATAAAGCTGAGGATAAACGCAACCAGCAGCGATGCGCTGTCGACTGGCCCCATCGGGGGAATAATACGGCGCAGCGGCCCAATAATCGGTTGCGTCACTTTCACCACAAACTGGGAGAAAGGATTGTAAAAGTCACAGCGAGCCCATTGCATCCACACGCGCAATAACAGCACCATGGTGTACAGCTCAATTACCGTTGAGAGCAAGAAGGTCAACGTATTCATGGCGTTCCTCAGATTTCCTTAATTTTTTGTGTAATCACGTGCACCAAAAATGGCGGTGCCGATACGAACCATCGTGCTACCTGCCGCAATAGCGGCTTCCATATCATCCGACATACCCAGCGACAGGGTATCGACGTCAGGATAGCGCGTTTTCAGCCCGGCAAATGCTACAGCCATTTGGCGGGCAACTTCAAACTGCCTTACATAATCTGACTCTGGGGCAGGGATCGCCATCAGACCACGCAGACGGAGATTCGGTAATTCGGCGACCTCTGCGGCAAGCGCATCCAGCTCCTCCAGCGGAATGCCGGACTTGCTGTTCTCATCGCTGATGTTGATTTGAATCAGCACATTCAGCGGCGTCATTTCCGCCGGGCGCTGTTCACTCAGACGGGTCGCAATACGCAGGCGATCGAGGGTATGGCACCAGTCAAAGTGCTCAGCCACCAGACGGCTTTTGTTGGACTGTAACGGGCCAATAAAGTGCCATTGCAGGCCGGCGATCCCTTTTTCGCGAAAGTGGCGAATTTTCTCTACCCCTTCCTGCACGTAATTCTCACCAAAGGCCTGCTGACCGGCAGCGATGGCTTCTTCGATGGCGCTCGCAGGTTTGGTTTTACTCACTGCAAGTAACGTAACTTCCTCTGAAGCGCGCCCGCAACGCGATGCGGCGGCTGAGATTTTGTCCCGGACCTGTGCCAGGTTATGCGCGATATCGTTCATTTTCCGAGGATCTGTGTATGAATATGGAAGAAATTGTGGCCCTTAGTGTAAAGCATAACGTCTCGGATCTACACCTAAGCAATGCGTGGCCTGCACGCTGGCGAAAACGGGGGCACATGGAATGCGCGCCCTTCACCTCCGCCGACATTACCGGACTGCTGGCGGACTGGCTGGATGAAGGGCAACAGGCGGCGTTACAGAAAAACGGGCAACTGGATTTCGCCGTAACGCTTGTGGGAAACCTGCGGTTGCGGGCCAGTGCATTTCAGCAGCGGCAGGGAACGTCGCTGGCGCTGCGACTGTTGCCGACGCAATGCCCAACGCTGGAAAGGCTGGAGACACCCTCCGTGCTGCCGGAACTGCTTCGCAGCGAGAACGGTTTGATTCTGGTGACGGGGGCGACGGGCAGCGGGAAATCAACCACCCTGGCGGCGATGGTGGCGTGGCTGAATCAGCATGTCGATGGGCACATTCTGACGCTGGAAGATCCCATAGAGTATGTCTACACCAGCCAGCGCTGTCTGATCCAACAGCGTGAAGTGGGATTACACTGCACTTCGTTTGCCGCGGGGTTGCGCGCGGCGCTGCGTGAAGATCCGGATGTGATCCTGCTGGGGGAGTTACGTGACAGCGAAACCATTCGTCTGGCGCTGACGGCGGCGGAAACGGGGCATCTGGTGCTGGCGACACTGCATACGCGCGGAGCCGCGCAGGCGATCGAGCGGTTGATCGACACTTTCCCGGCGCAGGAAAAAGACCCGGTGCGCAGCCAACTGGCCGGTAGCCTGCGCGCCGTGCTGTCGCAAAAACTGGAGTCCGACAAGCAGGAGGGGCGCGTTGCGTTATTTGAACTGCTGATTAACACCCCGGCGGCGGGGAATTTGATTCGCGAAGGGAAGTCCCACCAGTTGCCCCACGTCATTCAGACCGGGCAGCAGGTGGGGATGATGACCTTTTCCCAGAGTCTGCAACAGCGACAGGCGCAGGGACGGCTTTGAGAAACGCGTGGCTTCAGTAGCCCTGCTCGAAGTAACTTTCGAGAATGATGACGGCGGAGGCGGAGTCAATCTTACCTTTGTTCAACGCGCGATAGCCGCCCTGCTCGAACAGGCCAGAGCGCGCCTCCACGGTGCTGAGTCGTTCATCGTGCAAGGTGACCGTGACGCCGAAACGACCGTGAATGCGGTTGGCGAATTTGCGCGCGCGGGCGGTGAGCGGTTGCTCTGTGCCGTCCATATTCAGCGGCAGACCAACGATTACCTCATTCGGTTGCCACTCTTTGAGCAGACGTTCGATCAGGTTCCAGTCCGGCGTACCGTCCTGCGCTTTAATCGCGGGCAGCGCGCGCGCCGTACCGGTTACCCGCTGACCAATCGCCACGCCGATACTTTTGGTGCCAAAATCAAAGGCCAGTAATGTTTCGCTCATCAGGCATGCCCTGCCACGCCGGGCATCGTCAGGATGTCGATGCCAATCAGCCGGGCCGCGTCACGCCAGCGATCGGCAATCGGTGTTTTGAACAGAATATTGAGATCGGCAGGGGCGGTCAGCCAGGCGTTATCCAGCAGCTCTTGTTCAAGCTGGCCTTTCTCCCAGGAGGAGTAACCGAGCGCGACCAGCACCTCGGCAGGCTGTTCGCTCGTGCCTAAGGTTTCGAGCACGTCGCGTGAAGTGGTGATCACGGTGTTATCCGAGATGCGGATACTGGAGGCAAAGCGCGACGGCGGCGTGTGCAGGATAAACCCGCGATCTTCCGCTAACGGGCCGCCAAGCATCACTGCTTTATCCAGACGGATCGCCGGATCGCGCGGTTCCGGCGCGATTTTCAGTTTTTCCAGAATCCCTTCAATCTGGAGATTTTCCAGAGGCTTATTCACAATGATCCCCATTGCGCCATCTTCGTTATGTTCGCAAATGTACACCACTGAACGGCGGAAAATCGGATCCTGGAGAGCAGGCATGGCAATAAGAAAGTGGTGCTGTAAATTCATTGTCAGAGGTTCTGTTTCCTGGTTCAAAAAAGCAACAGGGGTCAGTATGTGGGTAAAGCGCACGGATGTCACTACCGTAGGCCGGATAAGACGCTCGCGTCGCCATCCGGCATCGGTGTCTTAATGCCTGATGGCGCTGCGCTTATCAGGCCTACAGGGCTGCAAATGTGCTTCGAAAGCGTCCCGGTAAAGCGCACGGATGTCACTACCGTAGGCCGGATAAGACGCTCGCGTCGCCATCCGGCATCGGTGTCTTAATGCCTGATGGCGCGGCGCTTATCAGGCCTACAGGGCTTCGAAAGCGTCCATCAGCGTCCCTGTAAAGCGCACGGATGTCACTACCGTAGGTCGGATAAGACGTTCGCGTCGCCATCCGGCATCGGTGTCTTAATTCCTGATGGCGCTGCGCTTATCAGGCCTACAGGGCCGCAAACGCGCTTCGAAAGCGTCCCGGTAAAGTGCACGGATGTCACTACGGTAGGCCGGATAAGACGCTCGCGTCGCCATCCGGCATCGGTGCCTTAATGCCTGATGGCGCTGCGCTTATCAGGCCTACAGGGCCGCAAACGCGCTTCGAAAGCGTCCATCAGCGTCCCGGTAAAGCGCACGGATGTCACTATCGTAGGCCGGATAAGACGCTCGCGTCGCCATCCGGCATCGATGTCTTAATGCCTGATGGCGCGGCGCTAATCAGGCCTACAGGGCCGCAAACGCGCTTCGAAAGCGTCCCGGTAAAGCGCACGGATGTCACTACCGTAGGCCGGATAAGACGCTCGCGTCGCCATCCGGCATCGATGTTTTAATGCCTGATGGCGCTGCGCTTATCAGGCCTACAGGGATTATTTCTGCAAACGTGATTCGATGGCGTCCATCAGCATCCCGGTGATGGAGACAGGGAATTCGGCTTCAATCTCGCGGATGCAGGTCGGGCTGGTGACGTTAATCTCGGTCAGACGATCGCCAATGATGTCCAGACCGACAAAAATCAGCCCTTTGGCTTTCAGCGTGGGTCCGATACGGCGCGCGATTTCCCAGTCGCTGTCGGTTAACGGACGCGGTTCGCCACGACCGCCAGCGGCCAGATTGCCACGGGTTTCACCACCCTGCGGAATACGCGCCAGGCAGTACGGCACCGGTTCGCCATCGACGACCAGCACGCGCTTGTCACCATCTTTAATGGCGGGCAGATAGTTCTGCGCCATGCAGTAGCGGGTGCCATGTTCGGTCAGGGTTTCCGTAATCACGCCGAGGTTCGGGTCGCCTTCTTTAACGCGGAAGATTGACGCGCCGCCCATACCGTCCAGCGGCTTGAGAATAATATCGCTGTGCTTGTGCCAGAACGCCTTCAACTGTGCTTTGTTGCGGGTGACCAGCGTTTCCGGCGTCAGGTCTGAGAACCAGGCGGTGAACAGTTTTTCGTTACAGTCGCGCAGGCTCTGCGGTTTGTTGACGATAAGCGTTCCTTTCTCTTCCGCGCGTTCCAGAATATAGGTGGCGTAGATGAACTCGGTATCAAATGGCGGATCTTTACGCATCAAAATGACGTCGAGGGCGTCCAGCGGCAGATCCTGCTCGCCGGTAAACTCATACCATTTGTCGTAGTTCTGTTCGACGCTCAGAGTACGCGTGCGGGCGCGGGCTTCACCGTTAATCAGATAAAGATCGGCCATCTCCATATAATGAAGTTCGTAACCACGACGTTGCGCTTCCAGCAGCATAGCGAAGCTGGAATCTTTCTTGATATTGATGCTTGCGATGGGGTCCATCACGATGCCGAGCTTGATCATTATTCTTCTCCGTTAGCCCAGATCGCCAAATCGCACCTGAAGCGCGGTAATGGCGGTGAGCGCAGTTGTCTCAGTACGCAGAACGCGAGGTCCTAACAGAATATCAGTAAACTGATAGCGTGCGGTCATGGCAATTTCCTCTGCCGACAGCCCACCTTCCGGGCCAATCAACAGACGAACGCGCTCAACCGGCAGCGGCAATGTGTTTATGCTGTCGCTGGCGCGGGGATGGAGGTTTAGCTTCAACCCCTCGTCCTGTTCGGCACACCAGTCTTCCAGACTCATGGCCGGACGAATCTCCGGCACCCGGTTGCGACCACACTGTTCGCAGGCGGCAATGGCGATTTTCTGCCACTGCTGGAGCTTCTTGTTCAGACGTTCACTGTCCAGTTTAACGCCGCAGCGCTCAGAAAAAAGTGGCGTAATGAGGCTTACACCCAGTTCGATCGATTTCTGGATAGTGAACTCCATCTTCTCGCCGCGCGACATGACCTGACCAAGATGGATGTGCAGCGGTGATTCACGATCGTCAATCTCGCCACTGAGTACTTTCACGTCCACGCTTTTCTTGCTGGCGTGGGTGATTTCAGCAGCGAAAACCTGATTGCTGCCATCAAACAGTTGCAGTTCCTGGCCCGGCCCCATCCGCAGGACGCGTCCGATATGGTTGGCGGCATCTTCGCACAGGGAAATCTGGCTGCCGGCGGTGATGGGCTCTGGGTGATAAATGCGGGGAATGCGCATAGTTAAAAATCCGCGTCATCTCCCCACGCAGGCTCGCCGCGCGGGGTAAGGGGTTAATCAATTATCCCGCTAGTGTAGGTTAGCTCTTTTGCGCCTGGCAAGCGCGTTGCACGTAAGGGTTGTGGTTTCCCTGAATCTTCGCAATCCGGTCGTCGCGCTCACATTCCCAGTCGGTAACCGGATACCTCTTGTTCCAGGCGTTGAAAAGCTGGGTTTGCTGGCGGGAAAGCGTCAGGTTGTACTGGTCGCGCATATAAAAATAGGTCCGCGCAATCGCGCCGCGCGCGCGGGCTGGCGGCTCGGCGATCTTTTCTTTGAAATCGACTTTCATGGCGCACTGCCCGTACTGACCTTCGCCGCCGTTCCACTGGCTGTACATGAAGTTACCGCGATCGCCATTCACCTCACCCACGGCGGGTTGTAGGTTGTGCATGTCGCTTTCCATTTTGCGATAAACCGGATCTTTGGCGCAGTTTTTACGCCCACCGTCCTGCCAGCACTGGCGTTGATGACCAAACTGCCATGCCGGAACCACGTGTTCCCATTCGATTCGGCTGGCGCGGTTCTCGTTCTTTCGCACTTTATAGCCACAGGAGTCGAGATCGACGACCCCTTTCTTGCCCTGCCAGTTGATTTTGCATCCACAATAGAAGTCACCAGGAACATCGGCGTTAACCTTGACGCCTGCGGTCTTTGCCTGTGAAAAACTGTTAATGCCAGCGGCCAACGTCTGGCCTGAAAGAGCTACCGTAAAAAGGGCGGCAGCCAAAGAAAGATGACGGTACATCATGAACTCCGTATCAAAACGAGCCCGCAACGTAACGAAAGTTGATATGTGATGCAATCAGCCAGATCAGGAAAGTTCCTGATAGTTCTGATTATTTAAGCGGCACTAAGGGTTCGCCGCAGTGAACGCAGCGGTAGGTGGCTTCGCCACGCACAACACGATTATGGCGACGGATAGTTAACTGATGCTCCTGACACCGACAGCGGTAAGGGAAAGTGTTGCGGCGTACCGATTCGAGTTCGAACTGGTGCGTGCGGCGTGCGGGGACGCCGAGCACGCTTTCCATCATCCACTTCCACTCTTTACCGTGCGGCGCAACCCGGCCAAATCGCTTCCACACCAGTAAATGCGCCAGTTCGTGCGGTACCACTTCCTCGATAAACGCCTCGACGTTTTCCATCAATAGCACCGGATTGAGGCGAATTTCGTAACTCTCCAGCCAGGCGGTGCCGGCAGAGGTGCCGCGCTGCTGATACACCAGCTTTGGTTCGGGATAACTGCGGCCAAGCTTCAGGTTAGCCTGAGCGAGATTTTCCCGCAGGCTGCGCATAACGGCTTGCTGGACGGCGATAGGGAGACGGGCGGTTTTCATAACGGCAGAGAATAGTGCGACAGGGACGGGACTGCAAGAGGAAGACGTCCTCCCGTGGGGAGGACGCAAAGGGCGGATTAATCGTGCGCGCCGATTTCGCGCAGCTTACGACCTTTCATCAGGTTACGTTCGATGTGTTCCAGCGAGACGTGTTTGGTTTCCGGAACCAGCCACAGCGTCAGCAGGATAAACAGCACATTCAGACCCGCGTAGACCCAGAAGGTATTCGCGTTACCGAGGTTTTGCAGCATGGTCAGGAACGTCGCGCCGACAATCATGTTGGCAATCCAGTTGGTGGCGGTCGAGCAGGTGATACCGAAGTCGCGGCCTTTCAGCGGCTGGATTTCAGAACACAACACCCAAATCAGCGGACCGGCACTCATGGCGAAACCAATGATGAACATCAGCAGCATCGCGATAGCAAAGTACTGCGCGGACGGCGAGTGGATGCCGACATGCATCATCGTCCCGAGGATCCCCATTCCGGCCGCCATCACCAGGAAGCCCAGCGTCAGCGTCGGTTTACGACCCCAGCGGTCAACCAGGCCAATCGCGATAAAGGTGGCCAGCACGTTGGTCAGACCGACAATCACGGTGCCCCACATCTGCTCGGACGTATTGGTGTAACCCGCCATTTCAAAGATTTTTGGCGCGTAATACATGATGACGTTCATCCCGGTGAACTGCTGCATCACCTGCAACAGCACGCCAAGGAACACTGCACGACGGAAGTTGCTGTTCTCTTTGAACAGCGCCCAACCGCTTTGTTTCACCTGCAAACTTTCGCGGATCTCATCTAACTCGCGTTTGGCTTCCGCGCTGGTATCACGCAGACGTAGCAGCACGCGTTCGGCATCGACAAAGCGACGTTTCGCGGCAAACCAGCGCGGGCTGTCCGGCAGGAAGAAGACGCCGATCAGCAGCAGAATTGCCGGGATGATAATCACGCCCAGCATCCAGCGCCATGCGCCGCTGTAGCTGAAGGCGGTATCTGACAGATAGGCGCCGAGGATCCCGATGGTGATCATCAACTGGTACATAGAGATCATGCTGCCGCGAATTTTTTCCGGTGCGATCTCAGACAGGTACAGCGGGGCGGTGTACGAGGCTACGCCGACGGCCAGCCCCAGCAGAACGCGGGAGAGGATCAGCACTTCAACGTTCGGCGCCGCAGCGGAGAACAGGGACCCGGCAACAAACAGAATCGCGCCGATCATCAGGCTTTTCTTACGCCCGAGCCTGAAGGAGAGCCAGCCGCTGCCGACGGCACCGACCGCTGCGCCAAACATCATGGAGCTAACGACCCACTCCTGGGTGTGGGCGGAGATCTGGAATTCATCCGTGATAAACGGTAATGCGCCAGCGATAACGCCGATATCCAGGCCAAAAAGTAATCCTGCCAGGGCTGCAAGGAAGCAGACAAAAAAAGTCATCGCCTTATTGGAACGCCCCTGTTTTTTATTGTCAGGCATTATGCCCTCCGGTTGGGTTATCAGTTTTGTTGATAATTAGGGTAGGTGAGTACGACGTAAAAATATGTGACTGTTATCACGTTAGTGTAATCGGTTACACTGAGTGTGGACTGTCAGTTTTATTAACGCTCTGAAAATATAGTGTTAATTCTGTTGATGTGCATCCCGTTTGGCGCAGTTTCAGACTTAACTGAAATAAAATGTAACAGCAGATGAATGCAGAACATGAAAAGGGATTAATCTGAAAGCGAGGCTTTTCTAGGTTGGTGTAAGCGGTTTCATTTGGCGGGTTTTGCCGGATGGCGCTGCGCTTATCCGGCCTACGGATCAATGGGACTACGGTTTGTCGTTTTTTGCCGGGTGGCGGTTGCGCCTTACCCGGCCTATGAGTCCAGGGGTTGTAGGTCGGGTAAGGCGCAACCGCCACCCGACAGATGCCTCGCGCAGAAATGCAAAAGGCCAGCACGAGGCTGGCCTTAAGTTACGGATGTCGGTCGCTTATTTCAGACCGGCAGCCTCGCGCAGTACCTGCGCTTTGTCGGTTTTTTCCCACGGGAAATGTTCGCGACCAAAGTGACCGTAAGCGGCGGTCTCTTTGTAGATCGGGTGCAGCAGATCCAGCATCTGAATCAGGCCGTACGGACGCAGGTCGAAGAACTCGCGAACCAGCAGCGTCAGTTGCTCAGTAGGCACTTTCTCGGTACCGAAGGTTTCCACCATGATGGACGTTGGTTCTGCCACGCCGATCGCGTAGGAAACCTGAATTTCACAGCGATCGGCCAGACCTGCGGCAACGATGTTTTTCGCGACATAGCGTCCAGCGTAGGCCGCAGAGCGGTCAACTTTCGATGGATCTTTACCGGAGAATGCGCCGCCGCCGTGACGCGCCATGCCGCCGTAGGTATCAACGATGATCTTACGACCGGTCAGACCGCAGTCACCCATTGGCCCGCCGATAACAAAACGGCCGGTCGGGTTGATGAAGAATTTGGTGGCAGAGTTCAGCCATTCGGTCGGCAGAACCGGCTTGATGATCTCTTCCATCACCGCTTCTTTCAGTGAGGCCTGATCGATATCTTCCGCATGCTGGGTGGAGAGCACTACAGCATCGATGCCGACAATTTTGCCGTCGTCGTACTGGAACGTGACCTGGCTTTTCGCATCCGGACGCAGCCACGGCAGGGTACCGTTCTTACGCACTTCAGCCTGACGCTGCACCAGACGGTGTGCGTAGGTGATCGGCGCGGGCATCAGTACCTCGGTTTCGTTGGTGGCATAGCCAAACATCAGGCCCTGGTCGCCTGCGCCCTGTTCCAGCGGATCGGCACGGTCAACGCCCTGGTTGATATCCGGGGACTGCTTACCAATGGCGCTCAGGACAGCACACGAGTTGGCATCAAAGCCCATGTCGGAATGCACATAGCCAATTTCGCGCACGGTGTTACGTGTGATCTCTTCGATATCAACCCATGCGCTGGTGGTGATTTCACCGCCGACTAAAACCATGCCGGTTTTTACGTAGGTCTCACACGCGACGCGCGCTTTCGGATCCTGTTCCAGAATAGCATCCAGCACGGCATCAGAGATTTGGTCAGCGATTTTGTCAGGATGCCCTTCTGATACGGACTCGGACGTAAAAAGGTGTTTTGCCATGTTTTATTTCACCTAAGGAGAATTTGGTTAGCTCAAACTGTTGTGTGGAAAAGCCAAAGCAGAAGATTCTACCAAGGCCTGCAGGTTAGTGACACTGGCAGTCTGAGTGTTAATCAGTATGGATGGATTAACATCTGGATGGCTATTTTAGGTCACTTCTTCACCCGATTTCCACTATTTTTTGAATCAGGTCTCACTGTGTTGAAAACGCTGGTGGAAATTTTTGCAGACACTGCTGGCAATGTGCGCATTTATGTTTTGCTTTTTTACCGTGTTGTCGGTATAAAACGCGGCGCGCGGCTCATATCCGTCATACTTCAAGTTGCATGTGCGTTGGCTTCCTCGTTCGCCCCAGTCACTTACTCATGTAAGCTCCCGGGGACTCACTGCGTTGCCGCCTTCCTGCAACTCGAATTATTTTGGATAGACAAAAAGCACACGACGTTTTCTTCGTGTCGCCACTTCCAGCCGGGTTAAAACGTAGCTTTGGCTTGTGGGTTCGTTCCTGATGGAGCGACCGTGGAGGTGATAAGAGATAATGAACCGTTGTATTCTGCTGAATCTGTCGCACCGTTCTGGTGTGTGTCTGTCCCCCGCAATTTGCATCTCTGCTTTGCATACCTGCCGATGTTATACCCATCTCGGCGCTTCTCAGGACTCCAGAGCCGGTAACAGGCACTAAGGACTGAACAAGGGCGCTCTTGTGTAAACAAGAGTTTTCTCGTGGTTTCGCCGAACTGTCATACGTAAGTTCGGTTACGTGTTTTACAATGATATGAAAAAGAAACCGGTCGCTCAGGCGGAGTACCAGCACGTTATGCTGGGAAATCCGACTGTTTATGGGTTGTTATCGCCTCTTCGGATTGCGATAGTAGTCAACTGTTTTACACTTGTTACTAAAATTTGAGGTTCGCTATGTCTGACGACATGTCTTTGGGTTCGCCTTCGTCAGCAGGCGGACAGGGTGTACTACGCTCCATGCAGGAGGTTGCAATGAGCTCCCAGGAAGCCAGCAAGATGCTGCGTACTTACAATATTGCCTGGTGGGGCAATAACTACTATGACGTCAATGAGTTGGGTCACATTAGCGTGTGCCCGGACCCGGACGTACCGCACGCGTGCGTCGATCTCGCTAAGCTGGTGAAAGCGCGCGAAGCGCAGGGGCAACGCCTGCCTGCACTGTTTTGCTTCCCACAGATCCTGCAACACCGCCTGCGCTCCATTAACGCCGCGTTCAAACGCGCGCGCGAGTCGTACGGCTACAACGGTGACTATTTCCTGGTCTATCCGATCAAGGTTAACCAGCATCGTCGTGTAATCGAATCCCTCATCCACTCTGGCGAACCGCTGGGGCTGGAAGCCGGTTCCAAAGCTGAACTGATGGCGGTCCTGGCGCATGCCGGGATGACCCGTTCCGTGATCGTGTGTAACGGCTATAAGGACCGTGAATACATCCGTCTGGCGCTGATCGGCGAGAAGATGGGCCACAAGGTCTATCTGGTCATCGAGAAGATGTCTGAAATCGCGATTGTGCTGGATGAAGCCGAACGTCTGAATGTCATTCCGCGTCTGGGCGTGCGTGCGCGTCTGGCATCGCAGGGCTCCGGTAAATGGCAGTCCTCCGGCGGCGAAAAATCCAAATTCGGTCTGGCGGCAACGCAGGTACTACAACTGGTGGAAACCCTGCGCGAAGCCGGGCGTCTCGATAGCCTGCAACTGCTGCATTTCCATCTCGGTTCGCAGATGGCGAATATTCGCGACATCGCCACCGGCGTGCGTGAGTCCGCGCGGTTCTATGTTGAGCTGCATAAGCTGGGCGTCGATATTCAGTGTTTCGACGTCGGCGGCGGTCTGGGCGTGGACTACGAAGGTACCCGCTCGCAGTCTGACTGCTCGGTGAACTACGGCCTGAATGAGTACGCCAACAACATCATCTGGGCGATTGGCGATGCCTGTGAGGAAAATGGCCTGCCGCATCCGACGGTGATCACCGAGTCTGGTCGTGCGGTTACCGCGCACCACACGGTGCTGGTGTCCAACATCATCGGCGTTGAGCGTAACGAATATACCGTGCCTGTCGCCCCGGCTGACGATGCGCCACGTGCGCTGCAAAGCATGTGGGAAACCTGGCAGGAGATGCACGAACCGGGCACCCGTCGCTCGCTGCGTGAATGGTTGCACGACAGCCAGATGGATCTGCACGATATCCACATCGGCTACTCTTCCGGCACCTTCAGCCTGCAGGAGCGTGCGTGGGCGGAACAGCTTTACTTAAGCATGTGTCACGAAGTGCAGAAACAACTGGATCCGCAAAACCGCGCGCACCGTCCGATCATCGATGAACTGCAGGAGCGCATGGCGGACAAAATGTACGTCAACTTCTCGCTGTTCCAGTCGATGCCGGATGCGTGGGGTATCGATCAACTGTTCCCGGTCTTGCCGCTGGAAGGGCTGGATCAGGTGCCTGAACGTCGTGCGGTGCTGCTGGACATCACCTGTGATTCCGACGGCGCTATCGATCACTACATCGACGGCGACGGCATTGCGACCACCATGCCGATGCCGGAGTACGATCCGGATAACCCGCCAATGCTCGGTTTCTTCATGGTCGGTGCGTATCAGGAGATCCTCGGTAATATGCACAACCTGTTCGGTGATACAGAAGCGGTTGACGTGTTTGTCTTCCCGGACGGCAGCGTGGAAGTTGAGCTGTCGGATGAAGGGGATACCGTGGCGGACATGCTGCAATACGTGCAGTTGGATCCGAAAACGTTGCTGACGCACTTCCGCGATCAGGTGAAACAGACCGATCTGGATGATGCGTTGCAGCAGCAGTTCCTCGAAGAGTTCGAGGCGGGTCTGTACGGCTATACGTATCTCGAAGATGAATAATGGCTGATGCCCGGGTGACTTGAACCTGGGCAATTAAGCAGCGATAATTTAGCTAATTACTGTGTTTACGAATCAAACCCTTTCTCGTCGGGCCTAACGACGCGGGAGGGTTTTTTTATATCGACGAATATGAGGTTTTTGCCATGAGCACCTTAGGTCATCAGTACGATAACTCTCTGGTTTCTAACGCGTTTGGTTTTTTACGTCTTCCGATGAACTTCCAGCCGTACGACAGCGACGCTGACTGGGTGATCACTGGCGTGCCGTTTGACATGGCGACGTCCGGTCGCGCGGGTGGACGTCACGGCCCAGCGGCAATCCGTCAGGTGTCAACGAATCTGGCCTGGGAACACAACCGCTTCCCGTGGAACTTCGACATGCGTGAGCGTCTGAACGTTGTGGACTGCGGCGATCTGGTTTACGCCTTTGGCGACGCGCGTGAAATGAGCGAAAAACTGCAGGCGCACGCAGAGAAACTGCTGGCGGCCGGTAAACGTATGCTCTCTTTTGGTGGTGACCACTTTGTAACGCTGCCGCTGCTGCGTGCGCACGCAAAACACTTTGGCAAAATGGCGCTGGTGCATTTCGATGCCCACACCGACACCTATGCGAACGGCTGTGAGTTCGACCACGGCACGATGTTCTACACCGCGCCGAACGAAGGTCTGATCGACCCGAATCACTCTGTGCAGATCGGTATTCGTACGGAGTTTGACAAAGACAACGGCTTTACCGTGCTGGACGCGTGCCAGGTGAACGATCGCGGTGTTGATGACATCATCGCTCAGGTGAAGCAGATTGTCGGTGACATGCCGGTCTATCTGACCTTTGATATCGACTGCCTGGATCCGGCATTCGCGCCGGGGACCGGTACGCCGGTGATTGGCGGTCTGACCTCCGATCGCGCTATCAAGCTGGTACGTGGTCTGAAAGATCTGAACATCGTGGGGATGGACGTGGTGGAAGTGGCACCGGCTTACGACCAGTCCGAAATTACCGCCCTGGCGGCGGCCACGCTGGCGCTGGAGATGCTGTACATCCAGGCGGCGAAGAAAGGCGAGTAACGGGCTAAGTGCCGGATGGTGATGCTAACGCATCTTATCCGGCCTACCACACTGGCTTCGCCAATAACGCCCGATCACCGGACTAAATTTGTTGTTCTGTAGGCCGGATAAGGCGTTTACGCCGCCATCCGGCGCTGTTCAATGGTTACTTGATCCCGTCTGCGCTCATGCGATCGCGAATATGCTGCGCACGTTCTGCCGATGCCGGGTGATCGTCAAACATGGAACTCTGACGACCCGCTTCCAGTTTTGCCAGCTTTTCAAAGCTGGTGGCAAGACCCGCCGGATTGATACCACGTTTGCGCAACAAATCGTACGAGTAGTCGTCCGCTTCCGATTCCTGACGCTGGGAGAACTGCGAGTTCACCAGTTTTTCCCCCAGATCGCCGAGCTGTGATTGCGACAGGCTACCGACGATCCCACCCGCAGAGGCCGCGGCGGCGCGAACGGCGTTGGTGCCCAGCGCCACCTGCATGCCTTTCTTCACGTGTCCGAGCGCAACGTGTCCCATTTCATGGCCAATTACCGCTTCGACTTCGTTATCCGTCATCATGTCCATCAGGCCGCTATACACGCGAATACAGCCATTCGCCATCGCGAAGGCGTTTACGTCTTTCGCCATGTAGACCTTGTAATTGACCGCTTGTCCGTTGATGTTATCGCCGAGCGCCGTGGCGATTTTACTCAGGCGCTTCGCGTACTCGCTGCCGGCAGGCGCGATGGTCGCTTTACTATCCATTTCCGTACAGGCCTGATTGCTTAACGCGATAACCTGCGCGTCGCTCAGGCTGTAGGCCTGAAACGCCTCGGCTCCCGAGGAGAGCAGTCCATTAGAGTTCATATTCTGGCAGCCGGTCAGCACCGTCGCCATGCCCATAGCAAGCAGTAACGCGCGAATCTTCATGATTTTTCTTCCACACGAAATGAGGATTGTTCTAAAAGTGCGCTATTTGCAGATGAATCAGCGCTCACGCTAAGTATAAAGAAAAGAACAACAAGCGGGCGAGCAGATTGCGCAACATGCGAGTGTGATCCGGAGATTTCTGAAGCGGCAAAAGGATGCTCCATGTACATGACAGGCGGCTTGGGTTACATTGTTGGCACTTTTTTCCGGCGTAGCCCAAAACGCGCTGTCGTCAAGTCGTTGCGGGTATGGCCTTCATCATCCGATCTGGAGTCAAAATGTCCTCACGTAAAGAGCTTGCCAATGCTATTCGTGCGCTGAGCATGGACGCAGTACAGAAAGCCAAATCCGGTCACCCGGGTGCCCCGATGGGTATGGCTGACATTGCCGAAGTCCTGTGGCGTGATTTCCTGAACCACAACCCAAGCAACCCGTCCTGGGCCGATCGTGACCGCTTCGTCCTGTCCAACGGTCACGGCTCCATGTTGATTTACAGCCTGCTGCACCTCACCGGTTACGATCTGCCGATGTCTGAGCTGCAAAACTTCCGTCAGTTGCATTCCAAAACCCCGGGTCACCCGGAAGTGGGTTACACCGCCGGTGTTGAAACCACCACGGGTCCGCTGGGTCAGGGGATTGCTAACGCAGTCGGTATGGCTATCGCTGAAAAAACACTGGCGGCACAGTTCAACCGTCCGGGCCATGACATCGTTGACCATTACACCTATGCGTTCATGGGCGACGGCTGCATGATGGAAGGTATCTCTCACGAGGTATGTTCTCTGGCCGGTACCCTGAAACTGGGCAAGCTGGTGGCGTTCTATGATGACAACGGTATCTCCATCGATGGTCACGTTGAAGGCTGGTTCACTGACGATACCGCGAAGCGTTTCGAAGCCTACGGCTGGCACGTCGTTCGCGGCGTTGACGGTCATGATGCTGACGCTATCAAACGTGCGGTAGAAGAAGCGCGTAAAGTGACCGACAAACCGTCCCTGCTGATGTGCAAAACCATCATCGGTTTCGGTTCCCCGAACAAAGCCGGCACCCACGACTCCCACGGTGCGCCGCTGGGCGACGCCGAAATCGCACTGACCCGCGAACAGCTGGGCTGGAAATACGCGCCGTTCGAAATCCCGTCTGAAATCTATGCTCAGTGGGATGCGAAAGAAGCAGGCCAGGCGAAAGAATCCGCGTGGAACGAGAAGTTCGCTGCCTATGCGAAAGTCTTCCCGCAGGAAGCCGCTGAATTTACCCGTCGTATGAAAGGCGAAATGCCGTCTGATTTCGACGCGAAAGCGAACGAATTCATCGCGAAGCTGCAGGCCAACCCGGCGAAAATCGCCAGCCGTAAAGCCTCTCAGAATGCGATCGAAGCCTTCGGCCCGCTGCTTCCTGAGTTCCTCGGCGGCTCCGCTGACCTCGCGCCGTCTAACCTGACTATCTGGTCTGGTTCGAAAGCCATTAACGAAGATACCGCCGGTAACTACATCCATTATGGTGTGCGTGAATTCGGTATGACCGCGATTGCCAACGGTATCGCGCTGCACGGCGGTTTCCTGCCGTACACCTCCACCTTCCTGATGTTCGTGGAATATGCCCGTAACGCGGTGCGTATGGCTGCGCTGATGAAACAGCGTCAGGTGATGGTTTACACCCACGACTCCATCGGTCTGGGCGAAGATGGCCCGACTCACCAGCCGGTAGAGCAGGTGGCTTCTCTGCGCGTCACGCCGAACATGAGCACATGGCGTCCGTGTGACCAGGTTGAATCCGCGGTGGCGTGGAAGTACGGTGTTGAGCGTCAGGACGGTCCGACCGCGCTGATCCTCTCCCGTCAGAACCTAGCGCAGCAGGAGCGTACTGCAGAGCAACTGGCGAACATCGCGCGCGGTGGCTACGTACTGAAAGATTGCGCAGGCCAGCCAGAGCTTATCTTCATCGCGACCGGTTCTGAAGTTGAACTGGCGGTTGCCGCATGGGACAAACTGACCGCAGAAGGCGTGAAAGCGCGCGTGGTCTCCATGCCGTCTACCGACGCGTTCGACAAGCAGGATGCCGCTTACCGTGAATCCGTTCTGCCGAAAGCGGTTACCGCTCGCGTGGCAGTGGAAGCCGGTATCGCTGACTACTGGTTCAAATATGTGGGCCTGAACGGCGCGATTGTTGGCATGACCACCTTCGGTGAGTCTGCGCCGGCAGAGCTGCTGTTCGAAGAGTTTGGCTTCACCGTCGACAACGTGGTTGCGAAGGCAAAAGCGCTGCTGTAATCATTTCAACAGCCTCTAACGGGTCGCTTCGGCGGCCCGTTATCATCTAAAAAGAAAATTATTTTCACTCAGGCAAGTGCTTATTGTAGATATGCTTCACAAAATTGATATTTAGTGAGTTTGGTTATTTGCAATGTGCATCACATAACTGCTCTTGCTATTTTTATTTTTAATCATAACGATCTGTTTTTTAATGATTTGCATTATTGCCCCTTTTCTCTGCCTCTGTTTTCCCCTTGATTGATTTCATTTTGCCGCACGCGTATTTTGTTTTTAGCGATAAGTTGTACCCTAAAAATAAAATAAGGATAATTTATGCGGTTGATTGACTATTTTCCTGAAGCTTCTATTTCAATAAAACCGGTGGCAAAGAACTGGCAGGAAGCCATTGATTTTTCCATGTCATCATTGCTGGCGAATCATTATGTCAATGCGAACTATATTCAGGCTATAAAAGATTCGACGATAAACAATGGTCCTTATTATATTCTGGCTCCCGGTGTGGCTATGCCTCATGCTCGCCCGGAATGTGGTGCTTTAAAAACAGGCATGTCATTAACGTTACTTAAACAAGAAGTGCAGTTTGCCGAAGATGACGAACCCATAAAATTACTCATCGGGTTATCAGCGGCGAATGCCGATTCACATATCGGCGCTATCCAGGCTTTAAGCGAACTATTATGTGAAGAGGAAAACCTGGCAGCATTATTTGCTGCTAAATCAGAAAAACAGCTGGCGGATATTATCGCCAGCGCATAATCATTTTCTCCTCGACAGGATATTATCATGGAACACAAGTCTGCTCGTGCAAAGGTCCAGGCTTTTGGGGGATTTTTGACTGCAATGGTCATCCCTAATATCGGTGCTTTTATTGCCTGGGGTTTAATTACTGCCTTATTTATTCCGACCGGATGGATGCCCAATGAGCATTTCGCCAAAATAGTCGGCCCGATGATTACCTATTTGCTACCCGTGATGATTGGCTCCACCGGCGGACATCTGGTGGGCGGGAAGCGTGGGGCGGTGATGGGGGGAATCGGTACTATCGGCGTGATTATTGGCGCGGATATCCCGATGTTCCTCGGTTCAATGATCATGGGGCCATTGGGTGGTCTGGTGATTAAATACATCGATCGCCTGCTGGACCAGCGTATTCCCGCAGGTTTTGAGATGGTGATTAATAACTTCTCTTTAGGCATCGCCGGGATGTTGTTGTGCCTGCTGGGGTTTGAAGTCATTGGCCCGGCGGTACTCATTGCCAATAACTTTGTCAAAGAGTGCATTGAATCACTGGTGCATGCGGGTTATCTGCCACTGCTCTCATTGATTAACGAACCCGCGAAAATTCTTTTTCTGAATAATGCGATCGACCAGGGCGTTTATTATCCGCTGGGCATGCAGCAGGCCTCGGAGACGGGAAAATCCATCTTCTTCATGGTGGCGTCGAACCCTGGCCCCGGTTTAGGTTTACTGCTGGCGTTTGCCTTCTTTGGTAAAGGGATGGCGAAGAAATCTGCCCCCGGCGCTATGATTATCCATTTTCTGGGGGGTATCCACGAACTCTACTTCCCGTATGTGCTGATGAAGCCCCTGACCCTGATCGGCATGATTGCCGGGGGAATGAGCGGAACATGGGTCTTTAATCTGTTAGGTGGCGGCCTGGTTGCGGGGCCCAGTCCTGGATCGATTTTCGCTTATCTGGCATTGACGCCAAAAGGCGCTTTCCTTGCCACGATTGCGGGTGTCACGGCGGGAACAGTGGTGACCTTTGTCATTACCTCCTTCATTCTGAAAATGGAGAAAAATAGCGAAGTCGAAAGCAAAGATGCCTTCAGCGAATCCGCTGACGCCGTCAAAGCCATGAAGCAGGAAGGCAACTTTTCATATCGCAATGTCAAACGTATCGCCTTTGTCTGTGATGCAGGCATGGGGTCCAGTGCGATGGGGGCAACGACGTTTCGTAAGCGTCTGGAAAAAGCCGGGTTGTCTATCGATGTCAAACATTACGCCATCGAAAATGTTCCTGATGATGCCGATATTATCGTGACTCACGCCAGCCTTGAGGGGCGCGTTAAGCGAGTCAGTAATAAGCCCCTGGTGTTGATAAAAAATTATATTGGCGACCCGCTCCTTGACGATTTA
Organism: Citrobacter amalonaticus Y19; assembly: GCF_000981805.1. Classification (NCBI taxonomy): domain Bacteria; kingdom Pseudomonadati; phylum Pseudomonadota; class Gammaproteobacteria; order Enterobacterales; family Enterobacteriaceae; genus Citrobacter; species Citrobacter amalonaticus. The sequence continues at coordinate 5,551,187 of NZ_CP011132.1, forward strand.
TTTAATCACTTAACGTCGAATTAGCATTTCTGGTTCCTGGAGTAAATATGAAAACGAAAGTTGCTGCAATATATGGCAAACAGGATGTCCGTATCCGTGAGTTTGAATTACCTGAAATTACGGAAAATGAACTGTTAGTCAGCGTGATTTCCGACAGCGTATGCTTATCCACCTGGAAGGCCGCAAAATTAGCCAGTGAACATAAGCGTGTTCCTGATGACCTGGAAAATCACCCGGTGATTACCGGTCATGAATGCGCCGGGATCATTGTCGAAGTGGGAAAAAACCTGACTGGGAAATATAAGAAAGGGCAGCGTTTTGTTTTACAACCCGCAATGGGATTGCCGAGTGGTTATTCTGCGGGATACAGCTACGAATATTTCGGTGGTAATGCCACGTATATGATTATTCCTGAAGTCGCGGTAAATCTGGGGTGTGTATTGCCGTACCACGGTTCTTATTTTGCGGCCGCGTCGCTGGCAGAACCGATGTGCTGCATTATTGGCGCCTATAAGGCGAATTATCATACAACGCCTTATGTTTATGAGCATCGCATGGGAATTAAGCCTGGTGGCAATGTTGCCCTTTTAGCCTGCGCCGGGCCAATGGGGATAGGGGCGATTGATTATGCCATTAACGGCGGGATCCAACCGTCGCGCGTAGTGGTCGTGGATATCGATGAGACGCGTCTGGATCAGGCTAAAAAGCTGCTCCCGGTCGAACTGGCCGCGGGTAAGGGAATCGAACTCATCTATGTAAATTCGTCTGGAATGGCTGACCCTGCAACGCAACTGCGTGAATTAACGGGCGGAGTCGGGTTCGATGATGTTTTTGTCTATGCCGCCGTGCCGGCCGTCGTGGAGATGGCTGACGATATTCTGGCAGAAGACGGTTGCCTGAACTTCTTCGCCGGTCCGACAGAGAGTCGCTTTAAAGTCCCCTTTAATTTTTACAACGTGCATTACAACAGTACACACGTGGTCGGAACCTCCGGCGGTTCTACTGATGATATGAAAGAGGCGATTGCGCTGAGCGCAACGGGCCAGCTTCAGCCGTCGTTTATGGTGACCCATATTGGCGGTCTCGATGCGGTGCCTGATACCGTGTTGAACTTGCCGGATATTCCGGGCGGCAAGAAGCTTATCTATAACGGTGTGACGATGCCGCTGACGGCCATTGCTGATTTCGCCGAGAAAGGCAAAACCGATCCGTTGTTCAGGGAACTGGCGCTGTTGGTTGCCCAGACGCACGGTATCTGGAACGAAAAGGCGGAAAGATACCTGCTGGCGCAGTTTGGCGTGGATATTGGGGAGGCGGCGGCATGAAGTCGTTGGCATGGCCGCTATTTCGCATCACGGAGCAGGCAGCGCTGGCTGCCTGGCCGCAAACCGGCTGCGGCGACAAGAACAAAATCGATGACCTGGCGGTCAGCGCGATGCGCTCGGCCCTGAATGATATTGCCATTCGCGGGCGCATCGTCATTGGTGAGGGCGAGATTGATCACGCGCCGATGTTGTGGATTGGCGAAGAAGTTGGCTGCGGCAGCGGACCGGAGGTTGATATCGCCGTCGATCCCATTGAAGGTACCCGGATGGTTGCGATGGGGCAGAGCAATGCGCTGGCGGTCATGGCGTTTGCGCCGCGGGGAAGTTTGTTACATGCCCCTGATATGTACATGAAAAAGCTGGTTGTTAACCGGCAGGCGAAAGGGGTGATTAATCTGGCGCGGCCACTGGCGGACAATCTGCGTCATGTGGCGAAAGCGCTGGGCAAACCGCTGGATCGACTGCGCATGGCCACGCTTGATAAACCGCGACTTCAGCCGGCGATTGCCGAAGCCACGCAGTTAGGGGTGAAAGTCTTTGCTCTGCCTGATGGCGATGTGGCGGCCAGTGTTCTGGCCTGTTTGCAGGATAACCCTTATGACCTGATGTATACCATTGGCGGTGCGCCAGAAGGCGTGATATCTGCCTGCGCGGTGAAAGCGTTGGGGGGCGATATGCAGGCCGAGCTGATCGATTTTTGTGAAGCAAAAGGAGACACCGCAGAGCATCGTCTGATTGCCGCCCGGGAGCGCCAGCGCTGCGCGGAAATGGGCGTCGAGGTCAATCGGGTCTATACGCTTGATGAGCTGGTGGCGGGGAATAACGTCCTCTTTAGCGCGACGGGGGTGACCCGCGGCGATCTTGTAAATGGGATCCAGCAGGTCGCGAAGGGAGTGCGCACGCAAACTTTACTGATCGGCGGCGCGGATCGAACGTGTAATATAATAGACTCTCTGCATTCATGGTGATTGATCGGGAAACAAATGACGACGCTGACAGAAGACGATGTGCTGGAGCAACTGGATGCTCAACATAACTTACTTTCGTTTATGACGACGGCACATTCCATTTTGCTACAGGGTATTAAGCGCTTTCTGCCGTCGCTATTTGTCGATAACGATGAAGAGATTGTGGAATATGCAGTAAAGCCGTTACTTGCCCAGAGTGGGCCGCTTGATGATATTGATGTTGCGCTACGCCTGATTTATGCGCTGGGAAAAATGGACAAATGGCTTTATGCCGACATTACGCATTTTTCTCAGTTTTATCAGTATGTCAGCGAACAGGATGAAAGCCCGGAATTTGCTGATGACATCACCTGGGATTTCATCAGCAACGTCAACAGTATCACCCGGAATACGACCTTATATAGCGCGCTGGAGTCGATGAAATTTGCTGACTTTGCGGCGTGGTCTGAGGTGCGTTTTACCGCAATGGTCAAGACGGCAATGACGCTGGCGGTGACGACAATTTTGAAGGAATTAACACCGTGAAAATCGGACTGATGGTCAACGGGTTGCGGGTTGAAGCCCATTATCATGATGATGAGATAGAGAACGTTCATAAACCGTTATTACAACGACTGGCAAACGTCCATTCCGTGAACGCCAGGCTACGCACGATTGTGTTTCTGAGCGCGCCGCCAGGGACCGGGAAATCCACACTGACCACGTTCTGGGAATGGCTTTCTCATCAGGATCCCTCTTTGCCGGAGATCCAGACGCTGCCGATGGATGGTTTCCATCATTACAATGACTGGCTGGACACTCACCATCTGCGTGCGTACAAAGGGGCGCCAGAGACGTTCGACGTTGAAAAACTGGCGCAGAATCTGCACCAGATTAGAGAAGGCGAAGGGACCTGGCCGCAATATGACCGGCAAAAGCACGATCCGGTCGAAGACGCGATTGTGGTGAGCGCGCCGATTGTCATTGTGGAAGGCAACTGGCTGCTACGGGATGATGAAAGATGGCGGGCGCTGGCGGCGTTCTGTGATTATTCCCTGTTCATTCGCGCGCCAGCGGAGGCTCTGCGTGCGCGGCTGGTGGGGCGCAAACTGGCCGGAGGATTATCGACCGCCGACGCCGAGGCGTTTTACACGCGTACAGACGGACCGAATGTGGAGCGTGTTCTGGAGAACAGTCGACCAGCCGATCTTACTCTGGAGATGACGGCGTCGGGAGCGTATCGGATTGCGTGAGCGTTTTATTATGGAGTCGAACAACCCGTGAGAAGTGACGCTGGATAAAAGCAGCGTCATGACTGATTGCAACTACGCTGGTGCCTCTGTTACGACAAACGGCAAGCCAGTGTTCAAACACGGCACCGAAAAGATCTTGCGATGCTTATTCGCGATTCTGGAATAAATTCCACGGCAGTGAGCCCTGAAATGTGATGTATGTCAGATAACTGTCTTCTTCGACTGGACAATCATTCCTTTTATTCCCCGTTTCGCTTATTCTAGCTGAAGCGTTTCAGTCGATTAAATGTTCGACAAATAATCAATCAGTCGCAGTTTGCGACAGGTAAGGTTTCCCTGAAGGATGCGCTGGATTACTCTGTCAGCCACATCTGAATCGGGATAGCCTTGCAGGAGATCTATGACCGTACGCGTAGCGATTAATGGCTTCGGTCGCATCGGACGTAATGTGGTTCGTGCTTTATATGAATCCGGACGTCGGGCGGAAATCACCGTGGTGGCAATCAATGAACTGGCGGATGCCTCGGGCATGGCGCATTTGTTGAAATATGACACCAGCCATGGACGTTTTGCATGGGACGTTCGCCAGGAGCGCGAGCAGCTCATGGTTGGCGACGACGCGATTCGCATTCTGCATGAGTCCTCGCTTGACGCGCTACCCTGGCGCGAGCTGGGCGTTGATATCGTGCTGGACTGTACGGGCGTCTACGGGAACCGCGAACACGGCGAGGCGCATATCGCCGCTGGCGCGAAGAAAGTGCTCTTTTCACATCCTGGCAGTAACGATCTCGACGCCACCGTGGTATTTGGTGTCAATCAGGATCAACTGCGTGCGGAGCACCGTATCGTCTCCAATGCTTCCTGCACCACGAATTGTATTATTCCCATTATCAAATTATTGGATGATGCCTATGGCATTGAATCCGGTACGGTGACGACCATTCACTCCGCGATGCACGATCAGCAGGTTATTGATGCATACCATCCTGACCTGCGTCGTACGCGCGCGGCGAGTCAGTCGATCATTCCGGTGGATACCAAACTGGCGGCTGGCATCACCCGTATTTTCCCGCAGTTTAACGATCGTTTTGAAGCGATTGCGGTGCGGGTACCGACGATAAACGTCACGGCAATCGACTTAAGCGTGACGGTGATGAAGCCCGTAAAAGCTAATGAAGTCAACCAGTTGCTGCAAAAAGCGGCACAAGGTGCATTTCATGATATAGTTGACTATACGGAATTACCGTTGGTCTCAGTCGATTTTAATCATGACCCGCATAGCGCCATTGTCGATGGCACACAAACCCGGGTCAGTGGCGCGCACCTTATTAAGACACTGGTCTGGTGTGACAATGAATGGGGCTTCGCTAACAGAATGCTCGACACCACGTTAGCGATGGCTGCAAAAGGTTTCAGGTAGGGCGCGAAGGCGTCTGCAAAACTTTATCAAGAATCAACGAGAGGATTCACCATGTCTGTAATCAAGATGACCGATTTGGATCTTGCTGGTAAACGTGTTTTTATCCGTGCGGATCTGAACGTACCAGTTAAAGAAGGGAAAGTGACCAGTGATGCACGTATCCGTGCTTCTCTGCCGACCATCGAACTGGCCCTGAAACAGGGTGCTAAAGTCATGGTAACTTCCCACCTGGGTCGTCCTACCGAAGGCGAGTACAACGAAGAATTCTCTCTGCTGCCGGTTGTTAATTACCTGAAAGACAAACTGTCTAACCCGGTTCGCCTGGTAAAAGATTACCTCGACGGCGTTGAAGTGGCTGCCGGTGAACTGGTGGTTCTGGAAAACGTTCGCTTTAACAAAGGCGAGAAGAAAGACGACGAAGCGCTGTCCAAAAAATACGCCGCGCTGTGCGACGTGTTCGTGATGGACGCCTTTGGTACGGCTCACCGTGCGCAGGCTTCCACCCATGGTATCGGCAAATTTGCTGACGTCGCGTGCGCCGGTCCGCTGCTGGCAGAAGAACTGGACGCGCTGGGTAAAGCGCTGAAAGAGCCGGCTCGTCCGATGGTGGCTATCGTGGGCGGTTCTAAAGTTTCTACCAAACTGACCGTTCTGGACTCTCTGTCCAAAATCGCTGACCAGCTGATCGTTGGCGGCGGCATCGCGAACACCTTCGTTGCCGCTCAGGGCCACAATGTGGGCAAATCCCTGTACGAAGCCGATCTGGTTGATGAAGCCAAACGTCTGCTGACCACTTGCGATATCCCGGTTCCGACTGACGTTCGCGTCGCGACCGAGTTCTCTGAAAGCGCTGCAGCCACGCTGAAATCTGTAAATGACGTAAAAGAAGACGAGCAGATCCTGGATATCGGCGACGCTTCTGCACATCAACTCGCTGAAATTCTGAAGAATGCAAAAACCATTCTGTGGAACGGCCCGGTTGGCGTGTTTGAATTCCCGAACTTCCGTAAAGGGACTGAAATCGTGGCTAACGCGATTGCAGACAGCGACGCGTTCTCTATCGCAGGCGGCGGCGACACTCTGGCAGCTATCGACCTGTTCGGTATTGCTGACAAAATCTCCTACATCTCCACTGGCGGCGGCGCATTCCTCGAATTCGTGGAAGGTAAAGTTCTGCCTGCAGTAGCGATGCTCGAAGAGCGCGCTAAGAAGTAAGACACTCATGGGCAGGGAAACCTGCCCAATTTTCAGCGCGCTTTAGTGGCACGCACCCCTTTCCAAGGCCGAAGATACAGGACTCGTAACATGTCTAAAATTTTTGATTTCGTAAAACCTGGCGTTATCACCGGTGATGACGTACAGAAAGTTTTCCAGGTAGCAAAAGAAAACAACTTCGCTCTGCCAGCCGTTAACTGTGTCGGTACCGACTCTATCAACGCCGTTCTGGAAACCGCTGCAAAAGTTAAAGCGCCGGTCATCGTGCAGTTCTCTAACGGTGGCGCTGCGTTCATCGCGGGTAAAGGCGTGAAAACTGACGTTCCTCAGGGCGCGGCAATCCTGGGCGCGATCTCTGGTGCGCATCACGTACATCAGATGGCTGAGCACTACGGTGTTCCGGTTATCCTGCACACTGACCACTGCGCGAAGAAACTGCTGCCGTGGATCGACGGTCTGCTGGACGCGGGCGAAAAACACTTCGCTGCAACCGGTAAACCACTGTTCTCTTCTCACATGATCGACCTGTCTGAAGAGTCACTGCACGAAAACATCGAAATCTGCTCTAAATACCTGGCGCGCATGTCCAAAATTGGCATGACCCTGGAAATCGAACTGGGTTGCACCGGTGGTGAAGAAGATGGTGTGGACAACAGCCACATGGATGCTTCTGCCCTGTACACCCAGCCGGAAGACGTTGATTACGCGTACACCGAGCTGAGCAAAATCAGCCCGCGTTTCACCATCGCCGCTTCCTTCGGTAACGTGCATGGCGTTTACAAGCCGGGTAACGTGGTTCTGACCCCGACCATTCTGCGCGACTCTCAGGACTATGTTTCTAAGAAACACAATCTGCCGCACAACAGCCTGAACTTCGTCTTCCACGGTGGTTCCGGTTCTACCGCTCAGGAAATCAAAGACTCCGTAAGCTACGGCGTAGTGAAAATGAACATCGATACCGATACCCAATGGGCGACCTGGGAAGGTGTTCTGAACTACTACAAAGCGAATGAAGCGTATCTGCAGGGTCAGTTGGGCAACCCGAAAGGTGAAGATCAGCCGAACAAGAAATACTACGATCCGCGCGTATGGCTGCGTGCTGGTCAGGCAACGATGATCACCCGTCTGGAGCAGGCTTTCAAAGAACTGAACGCGATCGACGTTCTGTAATTTATTTCTGTCACTAAAGCCCTGGTCAATTCGACCGGGGCTTTTTTTATCAATTTCATCGTCCCGTCTTTCCACAAGAACCTCAATAATTCCCTGTCTGATATCATATATTTTCCCCATGTCGTTATTCTTAATAAAACAATAAATTTTCACGTTATTATTATTCTATGGGATTCTTCAGGCATGAAAATAATTAAATTATCATGCCCAGAATTCCGTCCGTTGTCATGGTTTGCTTGTTAATATTTTTAATTAATCACCGGTTGATTGTGTGAATTTTTTACGTAATACCCATTTGTGATAATCATCAATATCAACGTCGCGTTAATACAGGAATATCCCCGCTGCAAGATAGACAGAATGTAGGGTGTTCAACACGATATAAAACCACAGCGAGTTCTTCGTATATCGCAAATGTTTATTGTTTGATCGGAGATTGTATGAGCAGAAAAACGGTTGGCATTTTTATTGCCATTGCCTTGTGCTGTCTTTTATCCTGGATTGCACAAGGTCAGCCCGGTACAGGGTTTTACAAAGTAGTAACAGTTATTCCACTGTTTCTTATTCTGGGTTTATTATTTTTACAGGTTGATATGTTGGTTGCCGCTTTAGCCGGTGGCGTGGCGGCAATGATATTAGGGCAAATCGGCCTTGCGGGTACCAGTAAAATGATGCTGGATACCGTGCCAAAAATGTTAGCTATCACCGTACCTATTCTAAATTCCGCGGTCGCGACGGCGGTGTTTAAAGCCGGGGGATATACCGCGGCATTGACTTTGGTTCGGCGTAAAATCGGTGGACGCATTGAGTTCATCGGCGCGTTCATCGTGATACTGCAGGCTGCCGCGACATATATGTCTGGTATTGGCGGCGGTAGCGCAATGGTCGTTGCGCCTTTAGCATTTGCTGCAGTGGGCGTAATTCCTCAGGTTATCGCAGGGATGTCTATTGCGACGGCTGCGTCGTTCACAACCTCTCCGGCTTCTCTGGAATCGAGTATTGTCTCCAGTTTATCGGGTACACCAGTAGGCGAATACGTGGCAGTCATGCGCCCATACTGGCTGCTGTTTTGCGTGATTGGCATCATCATTGCGTTTATTGGCACACGTCGTCGTAAAGCGCTGTTTACCACTGAAGAGTCTGATGAAATGAAGAGCATGAGTAATGCTCAGTTATGGCGTCTGACTATTCCTGCTATTTTCTTGCTGTTTGCGGTTATTGCCGGGCCAATGGTTAATGAACTTATCGGTACGCCGCTGTTTGGTCCTTTACTGTATACCATTGTGACGATTGCGCTGATTTACTTTTGCAGCAGTCTTGACCTGAATAAATCTGTTGCTGCGATGGTTGATGGTTCACAATATATTCTGACGCGTTTATTCTCTGTCGGTTTGTTCCTGACATTTATCAATATCATCGGTGAAACAGGTGCATTTACGACGATTGCGGGTGTAGTACAAAGTGCGCCATCAGGTATTGTTGTACCGGTTGCCGTTCTTGCCGGTTTTTTAATCGGTGTTCCGGCAGGCGCCTATGTTGGATCTATTTTGACTCTCGTTCTCCCCGTGACGGTTGCGTTGGGCTTCACCCCCATTCAGATTGGTATGGTCGCCATCGGGGTGGGTTTCGGTAGCCAGTTAAGTCTGGTCAATATCACGATGCAAGCGCTCTCCTATGGGTTCCAGATCCCCATTATTAACGTTTCACGCGGTAACCTGCCGTACGTGGGTAGTTGCACCATTTTACTCCTGCTTCTCTCATTCTTTGTTTAGAAGGAACACGTCATGGACTTAATTTTTCGTCAGGTCAATATTAAAGATGGCTCACCACGCGTTGATGTTGCGATTAAAAATGGCAAGATTGCGGAAATTGCGCCGTCAATTTCTGCTCCGGCAAAACAGGAGGTACAGGGGAATGGAAACGTGCTGCTTCCCGGATTTGTAGAAAGCCATTTGCATCTTGAAAAGGCTTTTATTATGAACCGTAAGGCCAATCGCTCCGGAACGTTGAAAGAAGCCATTGCCGTCACGGCGGCGCTGAAACCAACCTTTACGCGTGAAGATATTCTCGAACGTTCAACTCAGGTGTTGCGTGCGCTGGTTCAGGCAGGCAGCACGCATGTCAGAGCGCATGCGGAATTTGATCCTTCTCAGGGATTCACCGGTTTTGACGTGGTGTTAGAGCTGCGGGATAAGTTTAAAGATATTATTGATATTCAGGTTGTCGCCTTTCCTCAGGAAGGGATTTTAAAACTTGATGGCATGAAGGAAATGATGGTCGAGGCCATGAAGAAAGGGGCTGATGTTGTGGGAGGGATCCCTTATAACGATTTGCCCGCGAATGAGCATATTGACTACGTTTTTAAACTTGCGAAAGAATTCGATAAAGATCTCGATTTTCACCAGGATTTTGCCGACAACGCCGATAATATGACCATCGAATATCTGGCGCATAAAACCATTCAGGAAGGGTATCAGGGAAGAGTCAGCGTTGGACATTTAACCAGCCTGGCGGCGGTCGATCCGACAAAACGTGATGAGATTATTGAGTTAATTCGCAGCGCCGGTATTAGCGTAATGTGCCTGCCTGCCACCGATCTTCATATGGGTGCCCGCAATGATACTCATAATGTGCGTCGTGCGGTGACCCCGCTCAGGGCGTTGCGCGACGGTGGCGTTAACGTGTGCCTGGCGACGAATAATATCCGCAATGCCTTTACCCCTTATGGGTCAGGCGATCTGTTGGATATTGCCCAACTGGCGTTACCGGCCTGCCATTTGGGCGGCGCTGACGATCAGTCAACCGTTATCTCTATGCTCACAACGAATCCTGCCAGGGCACTGGGGTTAAAAAGTTATGGTCTTGAAGTGGGTAAAGATGCGGATTTAGTGCTGCTGGATACCCAGACAGTGGCTGACGTTATTCTCGATCGGCCAACAAGATTAATGGTGTTAAAACGAGGAAATGTGGTGGCGACAGCGACATGCCATAAGTCTGTTTTCTTCTGATTGATCTCTCCACCAACGCCGGCATGAAAGCGCCGGCTTTATTATTCACTGTTTTCAGAATATGCAGGGTTATGAGAATCAAAGAAACGGGCGCACGCGCCCGTTTTGATTGATTAACAATGCACTAGCGTCCCTTTTTCGCCAGCGAGTATCTGCGGGGCATCTTTTAGTGCGCCAATAAATGCCTTGCGTCCGGTTTGTTTGACAAACTGGATCACTGCCGCCGCCTTTGGACCCATCGCGCCGTCTGGTGCAGCGAATGGCGCCAGCTCTTCTGTCGTGACATGCCGCAATGCACGCGCCTGCGCAGTGCCCCAGTGTTCATAAACGGCATCGGCATCGGTCAGGATCAGCAGGTGATCGGCGTTGATGGCATGGGCCAGCACTGCCGCCGTCAGATCTTTATCGATCACCGCTTCAGTTCCCTGGTAGCCGCTCCCCTGCGCCACGACCGGAACGCCGCCGCCGCCACAGCAAATCACGGTGTGTCCTGCTGCCATTAGCGCCTGAATCGCCTCGCTGTCGAGGATAGCTTGCGGCATTGGGGAGGGAACTACCCGGCGAATGTACTGCCCATCCGCCTTCATCGTCCAGCCGTAACGTTTTTCCAGCTCAGCCTGTTGTTCTGGTTGATACACCGGCCCGATGTATTTGCCCGGTGTACAAAATGCTTCATCCTGTGGATCCACTTCCACACGTGTCATCAGGGTTGTCACCGGCGCGGCGCCTGCGTTTTGCGTCAGCGCCTGGGCGATGGCGACGCCAATCATTCCCTGGCTTTCCGCGACCAGAATATCCAGCGGCCAGGCAGGTGCTTCCGTGTACGCCGCGTTCTGTAACGCCAGTAACCCCACCTGAGGTCCATTGCCATGCACAATCACCAGTTGATAATCATGGGCCAGCGTCGTCACCATTTGTGCAAAAACCTGAATGCTTCGCTGTTGGTTTTCCGCGCTCAGTACTTCTCCACGCTGTAATAACGCATTACCGCCCAGCGCAATAACCAGTTTCTTTTTCATTATGACCTCAATTTGCAAAATATCTCGCGGCCAACATAACGCTACAGGTTTTTTATGATGTGACTTATTCGACAACTTATTTACCAGCAAAAATAACTCGTTAATTCTGATGTTTTTTAAATGCTTTGTTTAAATTATTTAAACAATGATTGTTAGATTTTTTTTATAATATCGAGGTTAGTTACCAGGAATTTATAACAATGGATTTTGTGTGACTTTGCTCAAATGAAATGGCTTCGTGGCCCGATATGGTGAGGGTAGTTAAAACATAAAGCCTCATCAATCGTCAGTTAAGCTGAGGTATTACACGGTAAATATCGCCGGGAGAATGATTATGTCTGAATCATGTGAAGTGACTGAGGTCACAAAGAAAAAAGGAATACCGGCCTGGTGGGTCACCATTTTCCTGTTCTGGCTGGGGTGGATTTTTATGTATGCCGACCGGACAATATTAAATCCGGTAATGGGGGAGCTGGAAAAAGAGTTTGGATTAAGTGGTACTCAATTAGGTATTCTTAATTCAGTATTCTATTTTTCTTATGCGTTATTACAGGTTCCGGCCGGAATTTTAGGCGACAAAATCGGTAAGAAAAAAGTGCTGGTGCCAGGATTTATTCTCTTTGGCGTTTTCACCGCGGTGACTGGTTGGGCGAAAACCTGGTACACGTTATTGTTTGCCCGCGTGGTGACAGGTGCAGGAGAAGGCACTTATTACGGCCCACAATACGGTTTGTCTTCTGAGCAAATCCCTAAAAAATACCGTTCTCTGGGCAGTGCGATTATCAACAGCGGTATGGCCTTTGGTATCGCACTGGGTCTCATGTCTTCAAGCTGGCTGGTTTACGATCAGGGCCATTCCTGGCGCATGCCGTTTTATGCGATGGCGGTTCCTTCCGTATTGATTGGCGTGGCCATCTGGCTGTTTGTTAAAGAGAAAAAACGCCCCGTCGAGGTTGATGGCGTTCAGGTTAAAAAAGGAAAGTTCAGCGATCTCCTGAAAAACCGTAACCTCATTCTGACTTATATTATGGTGTTCTGCAGCCTGTTTGGTTTCTTCGTGATCCTCACTTGGCTTCCCTATTATCTGCAAAGTGAGCGCGGTATTGCCGGAAGCGAAACCGGATTTATCTCTTCGCTGGTGGCGTGGATTTCAATTCCTGGCGCGCTGTTATTCTCCAGCCTGTCTGACAAATTAGGTAAGCGTAAACCGTTAATCATGTTCCTCGTGCCGGTGGCGATCATCAGCATGCTGTCCATTATCTGGATGCCGAATATGACAGGTGTGATTGTCGCCCTGTGTGTCTACGGACTCGTCGGCAAACTGGCGTTAGATCCCGTGCTGGTTGCGCTGGTTGCCGATAGCGTCGATGAAAATAACTACAGCACCGCGTTTGGCTTATTTAACTTTATCGGCATGAGTTCCTCCATTCTTGCTCCCATTATTGCCGGCGCGGCGCGTGATATCACCGGTAGCCTGGCATCCAGTTTTTATGTCTCCGCCACTCTGCTCGGTATCGGTCTGGTGGCAATGATGTTTTTAAAAGAAAAACGCACATAAGAGGTAGCGGTAATGATTTACGCCTTTATTAAAAAGGGAAGTTTTCAGGACTCCGTCAGCCTGATGATTATTTCCCGGAAATTAAGTGAACGGCCGGAAGTCGATCAGGTCTCCGTCATGATGGGAACGCCAGCAAATAAAGCGATGCTGAATTCTACCGGGTTCTGGCATGACGACTTTGCCGAGGCCACACCAAACGATATATGCGTGGCGGTACGCACCCATGATGAACAGTCTGGGATCCTCGATGTCATTCGTGAACAACTGGAAAAAGAGCTGAACGCGATTGCCAGCGCGTCGGGCAGTTCACAGCAATTGCTGAAAGCGCGTCGCTGGGAGAGCGCCTGCCAGAAACTGCCGCAGGCCAATCTTTTGCTGGTTTCGGTGGCCGGAGAATATGCAGCCTCCGTCGCCAAAGAAGGGCTGTTGGCCGGTAAGAATGTGATGATGTTCTCCGATAACGTGCCGCTGGCGCAGGAAGTGGAACTGAAAACGCTGGCGCGTGAGAAGGGGCTTATCGTGATGGGGCCGGACTGCGGCACGGCGATGATTGCCGGTAGCCCGCTGGCGTTCGCTAATGTTTTACCGGATGGCGGGATCGGCGTGGTTGGCGCGTCTGGTACCGGTATTCAGGAGATCACTTCGCAGATTGCACTGCACCAACAGGGGATCAGCCATGCGATTGGTCTGGGAGGCCGCGATCTGAGTGCCGATGTGGGGGGGATCAGCGCCCTGACGGCGCTGGAGATGCTGGCTGCCGATGATGCCACGCAGGTGATTGCGTTCGTCTCTAAGCCGCCGTCGCCGCAGGTGAGAACCCGAATTATTGACGCGATGCAGAAGGTTGGCAAACCGGTGGTTGCGCTCTTTCTGGGGAGTAAGCCGGAGCAGCGACGTGAGGGGAATGTCTGGCTGGCAAATTCGTTGTCGGATGCCGCGCAACTGGCGGTGCTGTTGATGCGCGTGGCGCAGCAGCGTGTGATTCAACCTGAAGTCGCAGGCAAAGGTATTTACGGTCTGTATGCCGGCGGCACCCTCGCGGCAGAAGCGGCGATGCTGCTCTCAGCCGGGCTTGGGGTTCCGGTGAGCGAAAGCCACGATGCTGGCGTCATGCTGGATGCGCAGGGTCATCGCATTGTCGATCTGGGGGATGACAGTTACACGCTGGGCCGGCCGCATCCGATGATCGACCCAACCACCCGCAGCATTGAAATCGAAAAACTGGCCGCGATGCCGGACGTCGGCGTGCTGTTGCTGGATGTGGTGCTGGGCTATGGCGCCTGCGCCGACCCGGCTGGCGCGGTTGTCGAGGCGGTTGAAAAGGTTCGCGCGCAGCGCGCAGCGCCGCTGGTGACCATCGCCACCATGACCGGAACCGATGCCGACCCACAGGGGCGCAGTGGACAAATTGACATCCTGCGCGAAGCGGGTATCGCCGTGGTGGAAACCCTCGAAGAGGCCGTACTGCTGGCTATCAGCCTGACGCGCCATCAGGATGCCACCCCTTCAGTCGAGCATAACGCTTTGCTGGATGGCATACAGGTTATCAATGCCGGGCTGCGCAGCTTCGCGCTGGATCTGCAAAGCAGCGGCACGCCGGTTGTGCATTATCAGTGGGCGCCGATTGCCGGTGGCAATGCGCGTCTCGCCAGTTTACTTAAGCAGTTACATTAATTCAGAGGTACCGATATGTATTCATCAATTGCACAGGCCAACGATGCCATTATTGAACGAATTAAAGCCGCGCGACCACACTGGGTTGCTGTCCGCCCTGCGAAAGAGGCGGTGGCGGAATTGTCCTCAGGACGTAAGTTGCTGCATGCTGGCCCGCCGATTGGTTGGGAAGAGATGACGGGGCCAATGCGCGGCGCGTGTATCGGCGCATCGCTGTTCGAAGGCTGGGCCGCCAGTGAAGAAGAGGCAGTAGGGTTGTTGAGCCGGGGTGAGGTCGAATTTATTCCCTGTCATCACGTAGGCGCAGTCGGCCCGATGGGGGGCATCACGTCCGCCAACATGCCGGTGCTGATTGTCCGTGATGTGATACATGGCAATCAGTCCTGCTGCAATCTGAACGAAGGTATTGGTAAGGTCATGCGTTTCGGCGCTTATGGCGAGGACGTGCAAACGCGTCTGCGCTGGATGCGCGATACCTTAGCGCCTGTGTTGCAGGATGCGCTGAGCAACATGGAAAACGGAATAGATCTCACGGCGCTGATGGCGCAGGCGATCACGATGGGTGATGAGTTCCATCAGCGTAACATCGCGGCCTCTTCGCTGTTGCTGCGTACGTTATCTCCTGTGATTGCGGGTCTGGATCGCCCGAAAGCCGAAATCACTGAGGTGCTGCAATTCCTGAGCGTGACCGATCAATTCTTCCTTAACCTGGCGATGGCCTACAGTAAAGCAGTCATGGATGCGGCGGCTGAGATAAAAGCAGGCTCAGTCGTGACGGCGATGACGCGTAATGGTCGAGAATTTGGTATCCGCGTTAGCGGCACGGGCGATCGTTGGTTTACCGCGCCAGTGAATACGCCGCAGGGGTTGTTTTTTACTGGCTACAGCCAGGCTGATGCCAACCCGGATATCGGCGATAGCGCCATCACGGAAACGCTGGGTATCGGCGGCGCGGCAATGATCGCCGCACCGGGGGTGACGCGTTTTGTCGGTACAGGCGGCATGGGCGCAGCACTGGAAACGTCGGAAGAGATGGCAGAGATCTATCTTGCCAGCAACCCTCTGTTCCAGATCCCCTCATGGGATTTCAAAGGCGCATGCCTGGGACTGGATATCCGTCGTGTTGTCGAAACGGGGATCACGCCGCTGATCAACACCGGTATCGCGCATCGTGACGCGGGGATCGGTCAGGTTGGTGCGGGAACCGTGCGTGCACCGCTGCTCTGTTTTGAAAAAGCGCTGGAAGCACTGGCGCAGGAGCATCACATCACGGCTTAAGCCTCAAGGGGGGCGGCAATGCCGCCCCGGAGCGCATCAATGAACACCTTTAATGCTTTGGCCTGTACCGGGCTTAATCGACTGCCAGACGGTGAATGGACGCTACACAGTCGTTTTTCACAGGCGATCAATTTTATCCACGCCAGCGGCGAGTTACTGACGCTATATCGCTACGGTAAAGGGATGGGGCCGACGGGCGTGTTGCTGGGTCGTGCGCCGTTTTCTTATTTAGCTACGGTTGCGCAATTGTATAAGTCGGGGAGTCAACTGAGCGGGCAGGGGATAACGCTTCGTGCTCGTCGCCAGCTCAGATTGCAACTCAATCCTGCTGATAGCGCCCCTGTCGGGCTCTCCCGTTGTAGGCAACAAAGTGGCCTGTGTGGGGCCTTGAATCAACCCCTTAATAGCATGCCATTTTATTCAGAAATCATGGAGGCACTTGCGTGCTGGCATCACGGAGGGGAACCGGACTGGCGCTGGCTTATCGGACGTGGCCCCGGACTCACGCCCAGCGGTGATGATATGCTGACAGGGATGCTGGCGGTTTTTATTGCGGCAGAGAAACCCATTCACCTTTTTTTACCCTCGATTGATCAACTGGCATTGCTGACAACGTCGGTAAGCTGTAGCTATCTTAATAGCGCCAGGCTGGGCGAATTTTCGACCCCCGTGCTGGGCGTTATGCGCAGTTTACAAACCGGACGTCATACAGACCGTGCGCTTGGCCGTCTGCTTGCGGTAGGACATACTTCCGGCACCGACACGGTATTGGGTATCGCGTTGGCGCAACACTGGTTACAGATGGCTGACTCAAGGGGAATGCATGCTCGATCAGGAAACAATACGTACCTTTATTTGGGTGGCTGAAACGGAGAGTTTTTCCCGTGCGGCCAACTCGTTACATAAAACGCCCGCGGCGATAAGTTACCGGATTAAAACGCTGGAAGAACAGGTGGGGACGCAGCTTTTTTTACGCACCACGCGTTCTGTCAGCCTGACGCTGGCCGGGCAGCATCTGCTCGAACATTGCCGACAATGGCTCAACTGGCTGGACGCCATGCCGGATGAGTTGCAGCAGATAAATGCGGGTGTGGAACGCCAGGTCAATATCGTGGTTAACAATTTACTGTATCAGCCGCAGACGACGGCCGATCTCCTGACGTGGTTACATCAGCAATTTCCCTTCACCCGCTTTCAGATTTCCCGCCAGGTCTATATGGGAGTGTGGGACTCTTTGCTGTATGACGACTATCAACTGGCGATTGGCGTAACCGGCTCGGAATCATTGTCGAACAACATTTCGCTGCTGCCGCTCGGGGACATTAGCTGGCAGTTTGTGGTGGCGCAGAATCATCCGTTGGCCAGCCACCCGGCAACGGTGTTATCGGACGACATGCTGCGTCGCTACCCCGCCATCAATATTGAAGATACTTCGCGCACGCTCACCCGTCGCGTGGCCTGGCTGCTGAGCGGACAAAAGGAAATTAAGGTTCCGGATCTAAGTACCAAGCTGGCTTGTCACTTAAGCGGCCTGGGCGTTGGCTTCTTACCCGAGCGTCTCTGTCGCCCTTATGTGGAGTCCGGTGCGCTGGTCGCTCGTTCGGTTGCCAACCCTCGGCAACCGTCGCCGTTATCTATCGCATGGAAGAATGCCGGAAGCGGAAAAGTGGTCAGCGAAATTGCCGAAATCTTTAAGCAAAAGCATTCGCTGGTGAGCGGGTTTTTACGAATGGTTGATAGTCCCGTAGAACAGAAAAAATAGCGCCGTCCAGAACTGGAACGTAACGAAAATGGCTTATTCACCCATTATTGTTTACCTTTAACAGGGTGTTTTCGTGAGATTGATCTCATTTGCTCTGATTTGTTATGACCAAGGAACATGTAATGGAAGATTTGAATGTTGTCGACAGCATCAACGGTGCGGGGACCTGGCTGGTCCGCAACCAGGAATTGCTGTTGAGCTATGCCGTCAACATCGTGGCGGCCGTTGCCATTGTTATTGTCGGGATGATTGTGGCGCGTCTGGTATCGAACACGGTTAACCGTCTGATGGTGGCGCGTCATATTGATGCCACTGTGGCCGACTTCCTCTCCGCGCTGGTGCGCTACGGGATTGTGGCTTTCACACTGATAGCCGCGCTGGGGCGCGTGGGCGTGCAGACGGCGTCTGTCATCGCTGTTCTCGGTGCGGCCGGTTTAGCCGTCGGTCTGGCGTTGCAGGGGTCACTCTCTAACCTTGCTGCAGGCGTGTTGCTGGTGATGTTTCGTCCGTTCCGTGCCGGTGAATATGTTGATTTGGGCGGTGTCGCCGGGACGGTGCTGAATGTGCAGATTTTCTCCACCACCATGCGTACCGTGGACGGTAAAATTGTCGTGATCCCGAACGGCAAAATCATTGCCGGCAATATCATTAACTTTTCCCGCGAGCCGGTACGCCGTAATGAATTCACTGTCAGCGTCGCCTACGACGCTGACATCGATAAGGTGAAACAGATCCTCACCGGGATCATCGAGTCAGATGACCGTATTCTCAAAGATCGCGAAATGACGGTGCGTCTGAATGAACTGGGCGCGTCATCGCTTAATTTCGTGGTGCGCGTCTGGAGCAACAGCGGCGATCTGCAAAATGTGTACTGGGACGTGCTGGAACGGATTAAGCGTGAGTTTGATGCCGCGGGTATTCGCTTCCCGTATCCGCAAATGGACGTCAATTTCAAGCGCGTGAAAGCAGGCGCAGCAGAGTAATGCCAGGCCGGATGAGCATCACGCCATCCGGCAAAATCCCCTCTACATTAATTTCCCTTATCTGCGATTAATATTATCCATTTCCGCTAATGATTATCCCGCGCTATAGTCTGCGCTATAGAGACAACGCTCAGGATAATTACCGTGATATCGTATTATTTTCAAGGTCTTGCACTCGGCGCGGCCATGATACTTCCGCTCGGCCCTCAAAACGCGTTTGTGATGAATCAGGGGATACGCCGCCAGTATCACATCATGATTGCGCTGCTGTGCGCCGTCAGCGATCTGTTGCTGATTTGCGCCGGAATTTTTGGCGGCAGCGCATTACTGATGCAATCGCCCTGGTTATTGGCGCTGGTCACCTGGGGTGGAGTAGCCTTTTTGCTGTGGTACGGCTTTGGCGCGTTGAAGACGGCGATGAGCAGCAATCTGGAACTGGCCAGCGCGGAAGTGATGAAACAAGGGCGCTGGAAGATTATCGCCACGATGCTGGCGGTGACATGGCTGAATCCACACGTTTATCTGGATACGTTCGTGGTGCTGGGTAGCCTGGGCGGACAACTGGACGTGGAGCCGAAACGCTGGTTCGCGCTCGGCACCGTCAGCGCGTCCTTCCTGTGGTTCTTCGGTCTGGCGCTTCTGGCAGCTTGGCTCGCGCCGCGACTGCGTACCGCAAAAGCGCAGCGGATCATCAATACGCTGGTTGGCCTAGTGATGTGGTTTATCGCTTTTCAACTGGCAAAAGAAGGCGTTGCGCATGTTCACGCCTTGCTCAACTAAGCGTTGTCTGATGGACAACGTATCATTTCGCGCTAAGCTTGCCTGCATGCGCCCTGAAATTTGGGGCAACTCACGTAACATGGAGGAGCAACAGTGAAGTTCAAAGTGATGGCCCTGGCGGCATTAGTGGGATTCAGTGCAATGTCGGTGCAGGCAGGCGAATTGCCTGATGGACCGCACATTGTGACCTCCGGAACGGCAAGCGTGGACGCTGTGCCTGATATTGCCACGCTGGCCATTGAGGTTAACGTGGCAGCGAAGGACGCAGCGACCGCGAAGAAACAGGCCGACGAGCGCGTTGCGCAATATCTTTCCTTCCTTGAGCAAAATCAGGTCGCGAAGAAAGACATCAGCTCTGCCAACCTGCGTACCCAACCGGATTACGACTATCAGAATGGGAAAAGCATTCTGAAAGGGTATCGGGCGGTGCGCACTGTCGAAGTGACGCTGCGTCAGTTAGATAAACTCAATCCGCTGCTGGATGGCGCGTTGA
The DNA here is from genome assembly GCF_000981805.1 of Citrobacter amalonaticus Y19. Taxonomy (NCBI): domain Bacteria; kingdom Pseudomonadati; phylum Pseudomonadota; class Gammaproteobacteria; order Enterobacterales; family Enterobacteriaceae; genus Citrobacter; species Citrobacter amalonaticus. The sequence goes on from NZ_CP011132.1 coordinate 5,571,072, forward strand.
AGGCGGGGCTGAACGAAATTCGTTCCGTGTCGTTAGGCGTGGCGCAACCGGATGCTTACAAAGACAAAGCGCGTAAAGCGGCGATTGATAATGCGATACATCAGGCGCAGGAACTGGCTGCGGGCTTTAACAGCAAGCTGGGTCCGGTTTACAGCGTGCGCTACCATGTCTCGAACTATCAGCCAAGCCCGATGGTGCGGATGATGAAAGCGGATGCGGCACCGGTATCGGCTCAGGAAACCTACGAGCAGGCGGCGATTCAGTTTGATGATCAGGTCGATGTAGTGTTCCAACTGGAACCTGCGGCAGGCCAGCAACCGGCAACGGCGGCTAAAGCGCAATAATCGAAAATGCCGGATGGCGCTGCGCTTATCCGGCCTACAAATACGCGTCCTGTAGGCCAGCAACCGGCAACGGCTGCTAAAGCGCAATAATTGAAAATGCCGGATGGCGCTGCGCTTATCCAGCCTACAGATACGCGTCCTGTAGGCCGGATAAGGCGTTTTCGCCGCCATCCGGCATGACTCACAATTACTTCGCAATACGTTTGTACTTGATACGCTTCGGCTCCAGCGCGTCTGCGCCCAGCGTACGTTTCTTGTACTCTTCGTATTCGGTGAAGTTACCTTCAAAAAACTCCACTTTGCCTTCATCCTGGTAGTCCAGAATGTGAGTGGCGATACGGTCGAGGAACCAACGGTCGTGCGAGATAACCATCGCGCAACCCGGGAACTCCAACAGGGCGTTTTCCAGCGCACGCAGGGTTTCGATATCCAGGTCGTTGGTCGGTTCATCGAGCAGCAGCATGTTGCCGCCAACCTGTAACAGTTTCGCCAGATGCAGACGACCCCGCTCACCGCCGGACAGTTCGCCCACGCGTTTGCCCTGGTCAACACCCTTGAAGTTAAAGCGGCCAACGTAGGCGCGGCTTGGCATTTCGGTGTTGCCGATCTTCATGATATCCAGCCCGCCGGACACTTCTTCCCACACGGTTTTGCTGTTATCCATGGCATCACGGAACTGATCAACAGAGGCCAGCTTGACGGTTTCACCCAGCGTGATGGTGCCGCTGTCGGGCTGTTCCTGACCGGACATCATGCGGAACAGGGTTGATTTACCCGCGCCGTTCGGACCGATGATACCCACGATCGCGCCTTTCGGTACGGAGAAGCTCAGATCGTCAATCAGTACGCGGTCACCGTAGGATTTACGCAGGTGGCTGACTTCAACGACTTTATCGCCCAGACGCGGTCCAGGTGGAATAAACAGTTCGTTGGTTTCGTTACGCTTCTGGTATTCGGTGCTGTTCAGTTCTTCAAAACGCGCCAGACGGGCTTTGCCCTTAGACTGACGGCCTTTCGCGCCCTGACGAACCCACTCCAGCTCTTTCTCGATAGATTTACGACGCGCCGCTTCCTGAGAAGCTTCCTGCGCCAGACGCTGATCTTTCTGCTCCAGCCAGGAGGAGTAGTTACCTTCCCACGGAATCCCTTCGCCGCGGTCAAGTTCGAGGATCCAGCCCGCGACGTTGTCGAGGAAGTAACGGTCGTGGGTAATCGCCACCACGGTGCCTTCGAAGTCGTGCAGGAAGCGTTCCAGCCAGGCCACGGATTCCGCATCCAGGTGGTTGGTGGGTTCGTCGAGCAGCAGCATGTCTGGTTTTTCTAACAGCAGACGGCACAGTGCGACACGGCGACGTTCCCCCCCGGAAAGGGTCGCGACTTTGGCATCCCAGTCCGGCAGACGCAGGGCGTCGGCAGCGCGCTCAAGTTGCACATTCAGGTTATGACCGTCGTGCGCCTGAATGATCTCTTCAAACTTGCCCTGCTGGGCGGCCAGTTTATCGAAATCGGCATCCGGCTCGGCGTATTTCGCGTAAACCTCATCCAGACCTTTCAGCGCGTTGACCACTTCCGCTACGGCTTCTTCGACAGATTCGCGAACGGTATGTTCAGGATTGAGCTTAGGTTCCTGCGGCAGGTAACCAATTTTGATGCCAGGCTGCGGGCGGGCTTCGCCTTCGATATCGGTATCGATGCCCGCCATGATGCGCAGCAGGGTTGACTTACCGGCACCGTTAAGGCCCAGTACGCCGATTTTTGCGCCAGGGAAGAAGCTCAGCGAGATGTTTTTAAGAATATGACGTTTCGGCGGAACGACTTTGCCGACACGATGCATGGTATAAACGAATTGGGCCACGTTGGACTCGCCTCTGTATTTATCGTGATGAATAAGTATTTTCAAAGGCGAAGTGTAGCCTTTTTCCCCTCTCAATCCCAGCCAGCAGATCTCACTCGCAGTAAAAGTAAAAAAGTGTCCGCGACGTGGCGTAAATGCCAATGACTGGTTAGCATGAAATCATTAGGCGGCATGAGGCTGCAACGACGTATCATATTTAGAGGAAGAGCTTGTGGACAAAGCCCAACGATTTACCTGGCGTCTTATTGTCGCCGGTGTGTGCCTGCTGACCCTAAGCCAGGCTGCGCGAGCCGATTCACTGGATGAACAGCGTAACCGTTACGCACAAATTAAGCAGGCCTGGGATAACCGACAGATGGATGTCGTGGAACAGATGATGCCGGGCCTGAAGAATTACCCCCTGTACCCCTACCTGGAATATCGGCAAATCACCGATGACCTGATGAATCAGCCGACTGTCACGGTGACCAACTTTGTCCGTGCCAACCCGACCCTGCCGCCAGCACGCACGCTGGAATCGCGTTTTGTGAATGAACTGGCGCGGCGTGAAGACTGGCGCGGGTTATTAGCGTTTAGTCCACAGAAACCGAGAACCACCGAGGCGCAGTGCAATTACTACTACGCGAAGTGGAATACCGGACAAGCGGAAGAGGCCTGGCAGGGGGCGAAAGAGCTGTGGTTGACCGGTAAAAGTCAGCCCAATGCCTGTGACAAACTGTTTAGCGTCTGGCGTGCGTCCGGCACACAGGATCCGCTCTCTTACCTGGAGCGCATCCGCCTGGCGATGAAAGCGGGGAATACCGGACTGGTGACGGTACTGGCCGGGCAGATGCCCGCGGAGTACCAGACTATCGCGTCAGCGATTATCACACTGGCAAACGATCCGAACAGCGTTATGACCTTTGCGCGCACCACCGGCGCTACCGATTTTACCCGTCAGATGGCCGCTGTGGCTTTTGCCAGCGTCGCTCGTCAGGATGCGGAAAACGCGCGTCTGATGATCCCGTCACTGGTGCAGGCGCAGCAACTGAATGAGGATCAAACCCAGGAACTGCGCGATATCGTCGCCTGGCGATTAATGGGTAACGACGTTACCGACGAGCAGGCGAAATGGCGCGATGATGCGATTATGCGCTCGCAATCCACAACGCTTGTGGAGCGTCGGGTGCGGATGGCGCTCGGGACCGGCGATCGCCGTGGCCTGAACACCTGGCTGGCGCGTCTGCCGATGGAAGCGAAAGAGAAGGACGAATGGCGTTACTGGCAGGCCGATCTGCTGCTGGAGCGGGGACGCGAAAACGAAGCAAAAGAGATTTTGCATGCGCTGATGCAGCAGCGCGGTTTCTACCCGATGGTGGCGGCGCAGCGTCTGGGGGAAGAGTATGTCCTGAAAATTGATAAAGCGCCGGGCAATGTGGATAACGCACTAACTCAGGGGCCGGAAATGGCCCGTGTTCGCGAACTGATGTACTGGAATCTGGATAACACCGCCCGCAGCGAATGGGCGAACCTGGTCACCAGTCGTACGATGACGGAACAGGCTCAACTGGCGCGTTATGCCTTCAACAATCAATGGTGGGATCTGAGCGTGCAGGCGACGATCGCCGGTAAACTCTGGGATCATCTGGAGGAGCGTTTCCCGCTGGCGTATCAGGATATCTTTACCCGCTATACCCGCGGCAAAGACATTCCGCAAAGCTACGCGATGGCGATAGCGCGTCAGGAGAGCGCCTGGAACCCGAAGGTGAAATCTCCGGTCGGCGCCAGTGGGCTGATGCAGATTATGCCAGGCACGGCAACGCACACGGTGAAGATGTTCTCTATTCCGGGTTACAGCAGCCAGAATCAGTTACTGGATCCGGAAATGAATATCAACATCGGTACCAGTTACCTGCAGTACGTCTATCAGCAGTTCGGTAATAACCGGATCTTCTCATCTGCAGCCTACAACGCCGGACCGGGCCGCGTGCGTACCTGGCTTGGCAACAGCGCGGGACGGATTGATGCCGTGGCGTTTGTCGAGAGTATTCCCTTCTCGGAAACGCGCGGCTACGTGAAGAACGTGCTGGCCTACGATGCTTACTATCGTTATTTCATGGGACAGAAAGACACCCTGATGAGCGATTCTGAGTGGCAGAGACGTTATTAATCCGATGGGTTATGTTATGATTTGTACTCGTGTATGAGTACAACAGGGCGACATAACATGACCCAGCATTCCCCTTATTCATCGGCGATGGCCGAACAACGTAATCAGGAGTGGCTTCGTTTTGTGGAGTTGCTCCGCCAGTCTTATGCAGAGGATCTGCACTTACCGCTGTTGCAGTTGATGCTGACCCCGGATGAGCGCGAAGCGTTGGGGACGCGTGTACGCATTATCGAAGAGTTATTACGCGGCGAAATGAGCCAGCGCGAGCTTAAAAACGAACTGGGTGCGGGGATTGCTACCATCACCCGCGGCTCTAACAGCCTGAAATCTGCCCCTGTCGAACTGCGTCAGTGGCTTGAAGCCGTATTGTTGAAAAACGCCTGAAAAGCGTTTTCGTAGGCCTGATAAGCGTAGCGCCATCAGGCTCGCAACCGCACCATCGCCGGATGACGACGTCGTTTTATCCGGCCTACAATCTCACTGATAAATCGCGTTATGAAACGGGCTAAGCGCCAGAATCACCGCCTGGTGGTAAACGCTGGCGCGCGTCAGTTTCCCGGCGGTAAACACGCCAATTGCGCCTTCTTTTCGGCCAATCTTATCAATGCCCGTGTAGCGTGACATCACCGGGCCAAGCGCTTCGCCCTCGCGCACTTTTTCAAGGATCACCGCAGGCAGCGGCAGCGTGGCGGAACGCGCTTCACCGCGCTGGGTTGCATTCTCGACAACCACCCAACTGAAGGTCGCGTCTTCATCAATACCCGCTTCGATGGCCACCCAGAAGTCGGCATCTGGCCGTGCACGACGGGCATTTTCGACCCGATTCCGTGCGCCAGCACGCGTTTCAGAACTTCCGAAGGGTTGTTCCGGTACGCCACTATCGACGTCTACAGACTCAATATGGCAGGATCCTTCACCGAAGATCTCGTTAAATGCCTGCAGAATTGCCTGAATTTTGGCGGGATTGGTGGTCGCTGAGACAACATGGTGCATAATTAAGCTCGATTTTAAAGAAACTCATCGCAGTATACGGAAAAATAGCATGTTACAGGTATACCTTGTTCGCCACGGTGAAACGCAGTGGAACGCCGAGCGACGTATTCAAGGCCAGTCCGACAGTCCGCTGACCGCTAAAGGTGAGCAACAAGCAGTGCAGGTAGGTGAACGTGCGAAAAGCCTCGGTATCACCCACGTCATCAGTAGTGATTTGGGACGTACCCGGCGTACTGCTGAAATCATCGCCCAGGCGTGTGATTGTGATATCACCTTAGACGCCCGCCTGCGCGAGCTGCACATGGGAGTGCTGGAAAAACGTCATATTGATACCCTGACCGCCGAAGAAGAAAACTGGCGTCGCCAGTTAGTCAACGGCACCGTCGACGGGCGTATCCCCGAAGGGGAATCGATGCAGGAGTTGAACGATCGTGTCCATGGTGCGCTCGCCGCGTGCCTGGATTTACCGCAGGGGAGTCGTCCGCTGTTGGTCAGCCACGGTATCGCGCTGGGCTGTCTGGTCAGTACGATTCTGGGTCTTCCTGCGTATGCGGAACGCCGCTTACGCCTGCGTAACTGCTCGATTTCGCGGGTGGATTATCAGGAAAGCCTGTGGCTGGCGCCGGGATGGGTAGTGGAAACGGCAGGGGACATCTCGCATCTGGACGCCCCTGCGCTGGATGAGCTACAGCGTTAACGGCGAATTGGTATCAGGAATTCGCAGCGCAGGTTAATCGGGCGGTCACCGGCTTTGGCATCTTCAGCCGGGTAGTACCGTTCGATATCCTGCCCTTTGCGGCGCGTCAGGTTCAGCATCGGCATGCAGGTGCCATAAACGGTCAGAATAAACTCCTGAACGCCCGTTCCCAGCCCATCGTAGGTAAACATGACATATTCGCCGCCCTGTAACAGCACTGGCTGTGCCGATTGCACATAGCCATTGGCTTGCTCCTGAGGCAAAGCAGTGGTGTAAAACACTTCCTGCTCGTCATCTTTCTCAAGGCTTGGGCGCGTTTCGTTCAGGCCATACAGCACGGGCGGGATTGCGGGCGCATGGCCGAGAAAATTGTGCCAGAACTGGATACGCATTTCGTGGCGGAAATCGGAGATTTGCTCCAGCGAACAGGAGTAGCTCTGGGTGACGCCAAGCAGTGGCGTATCTTCCAGGGTGACAAACTTATGCTCAGGTATCGCAAATTCCCCCAGACGCAGAGGCGGGCGAATACCGAACGCGCTCCATTCCGGTGAACGACGATACAGCGCAGGCGTTTGGGAAAACTGTTTCTTAAAGGCGCGGGTGAACGTTTGTTGAGAGTCAAAGCGGTATTGCAGGGCGATATCCAGAATCGGACGAGCCGTCAGGCGAAGAGCAACAGCGGATTTCGATAAGCGGCGTGCGCGAATATACGCGCCAATCGCGTGGCCCGTCACGTCCTTAAACATTCTCTGCAGATGCCACTTGGAATAACCCGCTTTTGCCGCCACATTGTCAAGCGACAGGGGCTGATCCAGATGACCTTCCAGCCAGATTAATAGGTCGCGAATAATGCCGGCCTGATCCATAAAATATCCTCATCCTTTCAACTACAAACACCTGACATCAGATTATTGGATAATAGCATTTTTTGTTGTTTTAGCATTCAGTGTTTTTTTTGCGCATTAATGCTTTTTTTGGATCAAATAAAACGTGATTATTGTAATCCTGTGATCTGTAAACAGTTTCTTTTACAATGTCGAATAATTGCCCAGCGTAATTTTAAAGAATGGTAACAATATGAAATACAAGAGTTTAGTTCTTTCCGCCCTGTTATTCATGCTGGCGCCGCTGGCGTCTGCCGAGCAGATTGGTTCCGTCGATACGGTGTTCAAAATTTTTGGACCGGATCATAAGATTGTCGTGGAGGCGTTTGACGATCCCGATGTCAAAAACGTGACCTGCTACGTCAGCCGTGCCAAGACCGGGGGCATCAAAGGCGGTCTGGGGCTGGCCGAAGACACCTCCGATGCCGCCATCTCTTGTCAGCAGGTGGGACCGGTAGAACTGAGTGACAGAATCAAGAACGGCAAAGCGCAGGGTGAAGTGGTCTTTAAGAAACGCACCTCGCTGGTGTTCAAATCCTTACAGGTCGTGCGTTTTTATGATGCTAAACGCAACGCGCTGGCCTATCTGGCCTATTCCGACAAGGTTGTCGACGGGTCGCCGAAAAATGCCATTAGCGCAGTACCTATCATGCCGTGGCGCGAATAACAGGGAAGCATTATGCAGCAGGTGTCGGTCTGGCTGGTGGAAGATGAGCAGGGTATCGCGGATACCCTGATTTATATGCTCCAGCAGGAAGGGTTTAGCGTGGAAGCCTTTGAGCGCGGCCTGCCTGCGCTGGATAAAGCGCGTCATCAGTGCCCGGATGTGGCGATTCTCGATGTCGGGTTGCCGGATATCAGCGGCTTTGAACTGTGCCGACGCTTGCTGGAGCACCATCCGGCGTTACCGATCCTCTTTCTGACGGCGCGCAGTGACGAGGTGGATCGCCTGCTGGGGCTGGAAATTGGCGCTGACGATTACGTCGCTAAACCGTTTTCACCCCGGGAAGTGTGCGCGAGGGTTCGCACGCTGTTACGCCGGGTGAAGAAGTTTTCCACGCCGTCGCCCATCGTCAAAACCGGCCATTTTGAGCTGAATGAGCTCGCTGCCGAAGTAGCCTGGTTCGGTACGCCTCTGTCACTCACGCGCTATGAGTTTTTGCTGCTGAAAACGCTGCTGTTATCTCCAGGTCGTGTCTATTCGCGTCAGCAACTGATGGATATTGTCTGGGCTGACGCGCAGGATACTTTCGACCGGACGGTCGATACACACATCAAAACGCTGCGCGCCAAACTGCGTGCCGTCAATCCGACGCTCTCGCCAATCAACACGCATCGCGGGATGGGCTACAGCCTGAGGAGCCTTTGATGCGCATTGGCATGCGTTTGCTGTTGGGCTATTTCCTGATTGTCGCCGTTGCCGCGTGGTTTGTTCTCTCTATTTTTGTGCAGGAGATTAAACCTGGCGTACGGCGCGCAACGGAAGGGACGCTGATCGATACCGCCACGCTGCTGGCGGCGCTGGCCCGTGACGATCTGCTGTCCGGTAACCCGGAGCATGGCCAACTGGCGCAGGCGTTTACGCAACTGCATAACCGTCCCTTTCGCGCCAATATCAACGGAATCAATAAAGTCCGCAACGAGTACCATGTCTACATGACGGACGCGCAGGGCAACGTGGTGTTTGATTCCATCAATAAAGCGGTTGGGCAGGATTACTCCCGCTGGAACGATGTCTGGCTAACGCTACGTGGGCAGTATGGCGCACGCAGTACGCCACAGAACCCCGCAGATCCGGAAAGCTCGGTCATGTACGTTGCTGCGCCGATTGTCGACAATGGAAAGATCATCGGCGTGCTCAGCGTGGGGAAACCGAATGCCGCGATGGCACCGGTGATTAAACGCAGCGAGCGACGGATCCTCTGGGCCAGCGCGATTCTGCTTGGGATTGCGCTGGTGATTGGTGCCGGGATGGTCTGGTGGATTAACCGCTCGATCGCCCGTCTGACGCGTTATGCGGATTCAGTGACTGAAAACCAGCCGATGCCGCTGCCTGAACTGGGCAGCAGCGAATTGCGCAAGCTGGCGCAGGCGCTGGAGAGCATGCGCCTGAAGCTGGAAGGCAAGAATTACATCGAACAGTACGTGTACGCGCTTACCCATGAACTGAAGAGTCCGCTGGCGGCCATTCGCGGCGCGGCGGAAATCCTGCGAGAAAATCCGCCTCCGGACATTGTTAAGCGCTTTACCGACAATATTCTCAGCCAAAACGCGCGAATGCAGGCGCTGGTTGAAACCCTGCTGCGTCAGGCGCGGCTGGAGAACCGTCAGGATATTGCGCTCTCTGCGGTTGCCGTCGATGAACTGTTTGCGCAAATCAGCGATGCGCGCGCCATTCAACTGGCGTCGAAGGCAATATCGCTGGAGATAGTTCCCTCTGCGTTAAGCGTCTGTGCAGAGCCGGCGCTGCTGGAGCAGGCACTGGGCAACCTGCTGGACAATGCCATTGATTTCACCCCGGCAGGTGGGACGATTACCCTCAGTGCGCAGGCGCATGCAGAGAAGGTGACACTGACGGTGGCCGATACCGGCGCAGGCATTCCCGATTTTGCCTTACCGCGGATATTCGAGCGTTTTTACTCATTGCCGCGTGAAAATGGCCTCAAAAGCAGTGGCCTGGGCCTGGCGTTCGTGCGCGAAGTCGCGCGACTGCTGAAGGGGAGTGTGGAATTGCGTAACCGGCCGGAAGGCGGCGTCGAAGCCATGCTCACACTTCACCGTCACTTCACATAGCTTCAAATTCCCCCCACATAGCGTGCGTACTCTGCCGGTATTGCATAAGGAGAACGCTATGTTGAAATCCCCCCTGTTCTGGAAAATCGTCACCTTAGGTGGCGCGATTATGTTGCTGCTGATCCCACTGATGATGGTCCGGCAGATTATTGTGGAACGTGCTGATTATCGCGATGCGGTGGAGGATGCCATCCGGCAGAGTACCAGCGGATCGCAAAAAGTGGTCGGCCCACTGATTGCCGTGCCCGTGACCGAGTTATACACGGTGCTGGAAAACGAGAAAGAGGTACAGCACAAGCGCAGCTTTATCCACTTCTGGCTGCCGGAGTCACTCATGGTGGAAGGTAACCAGAATGTTGAGCCGAGAAAAGTGGGCATCTACGAGGGGCAGGTCTGGCATACCGATGTCACGCTGAAAGCGGAGTTTGATGTCGCCCGACTGAGTGAACTGAACCGGCCCAATGTGACCCTCGGAAAACCGTTTATTGTGGTTGGCGTGGGTGATGCGCGGGGCATTGGCGTAGTGAAAGCGCCGAAGGCGAATGGCGTGGCGCTTGCCGTCGAGCCGGGGACTGGATTAACGGGACGTGGAGAGGGGCTCCACATCCCGCTTCCCGACGAACAATGGGCGATGCGCGATGTGAACCTGGCGATGTCACTCAACTTAAGCGGAACCGGATCGTTCTCAGTAGTCCCGGTGGGGCGCAGCAGTCAAATGACGCTCACCAGTAACTGGCCGCACCCCAACTTCCTCGGTGATTTCCTGCCCGATAAGCGCGAAATCAGTGAGTCAGGATTTCAGGCGCAGTGGCAAAGCAGCTGGTTTGCCAATAACCTGGGCGATCGGTTTGTGGATGCGCAAAAAAACGGGTGGTATAACCTGCCGTCATTTAGCGTTGCGGTTGCTACTCCTGCCGATCAGTACCAACTGACGGATCGGGCGACTAAGTATGCCATTTTGTTGATTACGCTGACATTCATGGCTTTCTTTGTGTTCGAAACGTTAACGGGCAAAAGGCTACACCCAATGCAGTATCTGCTGGTGGGGCTGTCGCTGGTGATGTTTTATCTGCTGCTGCTGGCGCTCTCAGAACACATTGGCTTCACCCTGGCGTGGGTTGTCGCCAGTCTGGTCGGCGCGCTGATGAACGGGGTTTATCTCCAGGCGGTATTGCAGGGTTGGCGTAGTAGCGTGATCTTCACTCTGGCATTGCTGGTGCTGGATGGCGTGATGTGGGTTCTGCTGCGCTCGGAAGACAGCGCGCTGCTGCTGGGAACGAGCGTACTGCTGCTGGCCCTGGGGAGCGTGATGTTCCTGACGCGGCATCTGGACTGGTATGCGTTCTCGCGAACGAAACCGACACCGACAGCGCCGAAACCGACAGCACCGGTGGACGATGCGTTACGCGTGTGGAAGTAAATTCAGTTAACAGCAGATAAGAAAAACGGCGCATTGAGCGCCGTTTTTTTGACGGTAATAACCCGATTAATCCTGCAGATCGCCACAGAAACGGTAACCTTCACCGTGAATCGTCGCGATAATTTCCGGCGTGTCCGGCGTCGATTCGAAATGCTTACGAATACGACGGATGGTCACGTCAACGGTACGGTCATGCGGCTTCAGCTCACGACCGGTCATTTTCTTCAGCAGCTCAGCACGAGACTGGATCTTACCCGGGTTCTCGCAGAAGTGAAGCATGGCACGGAACTCGCTACGCGGCAGTTTGTACTGTTCACCATCAGGCCCGATCAGAGAACGGCTGTTGATGTCCAGTTCCCAACCGTTGAACTTGTAGCTTTCAACGCTACGACGTTCTTCACTGACGGTACCCAGATTCATGGTACGGGACAGAAGGTTACGGGCACGGATAGTCAGTTCGCGCGGGTTAAACGGTTTGGTGATGTAATCATCTGCACCGATTTCGAGGCCGAGGATTTTGTCAACTTCGTTATCGCGACCCGTCAGGAACATCAGCGCAACGTTAGCCTGCTCGCGCAGTTCACGCGCCAGCAGAAGACCGTTTTTGCCTGGCAGGTTGATATCCATGATCACCAGGTTGATGTCATATTCAGAGAGGATTTGATGCATTTCCGCGCCATCTGTCGCTTCGAATACATCATAGCCTTCCGCTTCGAAAATACTTTTTAACGTGTTGCGTGTTACCAACTCGTCTTCAACGATAAGAATGTGCGGGGTCTGCATGTTTGCTACCTAAATTGCCAACTAAATCGAAACAGGAAGTACAAAAGTCCCTGACCTGCCTGATGCATGTCGCAAATTAACATGATCGGCGTAACATGACTAAAGTACGTAATTGCGTTCTTGATGCACTTTCCATCAACGTCAACAACATCATTAGCTTGGTCGTGGGTAGTTTCCCTCTGGACCCGACAGTGTCAAAAACGGCTGTCATCCTAACCATTTTAACAGCAACATAACAGGCTAAGACGCACCGGACACCCAATAAAACTACGCTTCGTTGACATATATCAAGTTCAATTGTAGCACGTTAACAGTTTGATGAAATCATCGTATCCAAATGCTAGCTTTCATCACAAAATTGCAATAATCCAACTAGTTGCACAAGATAACTAATTAACACGGCGAATCCTATGAATGAGATTCATTTTAAATCAAATTATCTCTGATAAACAGAAGGATATACTGTTTCTGTTAACATAAAAAACATTAGTAAAGTAAGGAAATAGTTTAGCGTCTTTTATCAACGATGAAACGCTTTTTCACGGATTTCCGTTAAAATTTTGTAAATTCGCTCCGCGTAATATCTTGACACTGGTCACACAATTGTCTGCGGACAAACAGATAGAGAAGAAAAATGCGCATCACTATTATCCTTGTCGCTCCCGCCAGAGCGGAAAATATCGGCGCGGCAGCGCGCGCCATGAAGACCATGGGGTTTACTCAACTGCGTATCGTTGACAGTCAGGCTCATCTTGAACCCGCCACGCGCTGGGTAGCGCATGGCTCCGGCGATATTATTGATAATATTGCCGTTTTCCCGACCCTCGCGGATGCGCTTACCGATGTTGATTTTACCGTCGCCACCACGGCGCGCAGCCGGGCAAAATTTCATTACTACGCAACGCCAGCGGAACTGGTTCCGCTGCTGGAAGAAAAATCGGCCTGGATGAATCACGCCGCGCTGGTTTTTGGTCGTGAAGATTCCGGACTGACCAACGACGAACTGGCGCTGGCAGATGTTCTGACCGGAGTGCCGATGGTTTCAGATTATCCTTCACTGAATCTGGGGCAGGCGGTGATGGTCTACTGCTATCAATTAGCAAATTTAATGCAACAACCTGCTAAAGAAGTCGATGCTTCTGATGAATTTCAGTTACAGGCATTACGATCGCGGATAATGACACTACTGACCTCTCTGGAGGTCGCGGATGACGTCAAACTGGTCGACTGGCTGCAACAGCGTCTGGGACGATTAGGGCAGCGAGACACCGCAATGTTGCACCGGTTAGTCCATGATATCGAAAAAAATATCACAAAATAATAATTTGCCTTTAGTTTGATTTGTAGTGATAGGTGCTAATTTCAAGAG